>CAWJPE010000001.1:0-122400 GCA_963844605.1 uncultured Acidobacteriota bacterium
CTTCATGGCGGAAGCCGTCAGGAGCACGGCAATCATCAGGGCGAGGCCCAGCGAGTACCAGTTTTCCGTTGCCGCTCAGCTTCACATCGTCAACCTCGCAGTCGATGCTCTTGCAGAGTTCATCCCGGAACAGAATCCGCATCACGAGGAACGTCACAATGATCGAGAGCAGTGACGGAACGCCAAAGTCAGCGAGCCAGCGCCCCAGAGGCGGCATTCCGGTATGGAAGACGACCAGGTTCGCCGGGTTTGAGATCGGCAACACAAAGCTCGCGGCATTCGCGATCAACGCACAGACGAACAAGTATGGAAGCGGCGAGACCTTCGCTTTACGCACCGCCGTCAGAATCGCCGGCGTCAACACGACCGCCGTCGCATCGTTCGACATGAAGATGGTCACAAGAGTTCCCACCCCATAGACCAGCAGGAACAGACGCGAGCAACTGCCGTTCGCCCCGCGTACCGCTACCGAAGCCACCCAATCGAAGACACCTTGCTCTCGCGCCAATTCGCTCAGAAGCATCATGCCGATGAGGAACAGGTAAACATCGCTGCCCTTGGCGACGGCCTGCCCCGCCAACTTGAGCGGCACCAGCCGCAGCACGATCAAGAGGAGCGCTCCGCCGGAGATCCACCAGACTTCGGGGATTCCGCGCGGGCGCGTCAGCATCAGCACGATGCTGACAGCGACAATCAGAGGCAGAACAACGTGCGCGATCTCTGCGGGTATCATCACCACTTCTTTCCGTTCTTGTTTGGCCCGAGTTGGGTGCCGAGCAGCCCATGTTCCGGCCAAGCCTCCAGTGCGTTGTCCTGATCGCGTTCAGCGCGCTGTCGTTCCGCAGTATCTCCGCTCACAACACGAATCTCATCGGTCGCGACGTTTCCGCGCGCATCCTCGACTGAGACCCCAAGGGATGGATGCCTTCGCGGGGAATGGACAAATGTCGCCTCCCAGACTTGGCTCTTATCTACTCGCTCCATAGAGCACGTCGTGCCCGTCGAGATGAGCGGTTGCTCGCAATGCCTCAGCCTCACCCCAGAACTTCGCTCGAACCTGCAAATTTCCATGCGGCATTTCGCTCGTGATTCGTCAATAGGCGCTCATCACTTGGCGAGGTAATTATCACGACTGGCAGCTTGCCCAACTCTACAAATCGCCAACTCACTACGTTGCCGTCGATGTTGGTTACTGAGTAGCCGACTGGCCCCTCTTCAATCTGTCCGGTGGAGCGGGTAGCAGAGTAGAGTGTCCGGCCATCGTTGGCGATCTCGTTGTAGTGCGTGTGGCCCATATCGATCAAACGCACATCGTAGTTCGCGGACGAGTACGGCTTACCTCGGCTCCGCCGACCTTCAGATCGCTCGGGTAGCAGTGCAGCAGGAGAACTTTGGTCTGTGCGTGCATCGGTCGCCAGTCTGCAACTCATTCTTCTACCCACGCCAATTGATCTTCGCTCACGGTGAACGATGGCTGGGTCAGGCACATCGAACGCATTCATCGCGACGAAGCGAACTGGAGCCGACCGTGAACGCATAGTGGGTTCGTTCCGACATCGCCTCCAGAAAGTTTGCGAAGCTCTTTTCGTGAACATCGTGGTCGCCGATGATGGCGCACCACGGTACGTTGAGGCGGTCGAGTTCTCCGCGCACCACCGCGTAGGCGGCGCGGCTGCCGTCGTCGGCTACATCTCCGGGCAGAAAGACGAAGCTCACCGAACCGGCAAATGCTCGATTGACCTCATTCACGATCTCTGCCAGGTCGAGATGGTTCTGCTCGCCGGCCTTGGTCATGTGGAGATCGCCAAGATGGACCCAGCTAATAACGCCAGCAGCATCGGGTGATTGCGGGTTGAAAGGGACGGTTCGATGCGAGAGTGTTCATGCTGGAAGCTCCTGGGTAATGGCTGGGGAAGAGGGATCGTTATCAGGTTCGTGGCGCTCCGGTGAGCGTCTCAGGAATCGCCGTCCATAACAGGACAAATGCAAGTGCAGCGATGGCTCCCAGAGACAAAAAGGATATGCGATAGCTGAAATGCTGAATGAGCTTTCCGCCGAACGTCGTGCTGAGAGCTGCGCCGATTCCAACCGCAGTTGCGAGACTGCCTTGCACGAGATTGAACCGGCCCGTGGCGCGGGTTCTGTCCGCAACCACGAGGATCGAGACGACGCCAAAGATTGCGTTCGCAACTCCGTCCAGTATTTGGATAGCGATCAGGCTCTCCGTGTTGTGGGTCAGGGTGTAGAGAAGTGCGCGGATCGGAAGAACTCCGAAACCGACCATCAGCAACGGCTTCCGGCCATGCAGATTGGCGAATCGTCCAATGGCCGGGGCGAAGCACATGATGACGACCTGCGTGACGATGATGCAGGCCGACATAAAGGGAGCGGCAGTGGCCCGCGCACCGTGCGAAAGCATCTCGCCGAGTTGCGGCAGCATGGCCGCATTCGCAAAGTGGAAGAGGAAGGCGCAGACGAGAAAGACCAGAAGAATCCGGTCTCCAAGGAGCGTTTTCATCACGGAGGCTCTCGCAGGGACTTCTTTGCCGTCTACTTGTATCGCCCCGCCACGCGCAAGGTCATAGTCGATGTCCTTGCTCTTGATCGCCCGGATGGCGAGCACGGTGGGGATGGTCAGCACCGCAGCCGTGATAAAGATGGCCCGATTCCCGAACAGGTGGCTCATGCCCGCAATCAGAAGCGCACAAGCCACGTTGCCGGCCGAGTTGAAGGACTGGTTTTTGCCAAACTGGCGATCAAAGAAGGTGACGCCGACGATCCCCATCGTGACTGCTGCGAGTGTTGGACCCAGAAATGGGCCTGCTCCTCCGATGAGGACTTGAGACGTGTACACAGCCCAGGGAGCGGCAGTCACACTAAGCAGAACGGCTCCCAGCGCGAGAACGGCAGAGGCGAGAACGAGAATCAACCTTTTCGACCTGAGCTGATCGACGATGGCACCAGCCGGAGCCTGCAGGACAACCGTGATGATGCCGCCAATGGTCAAGCGCCATCCCGACGCGCCCCGGCTCCCATCCCGCTCCCGCCAGGTACGCCGCGAGAAACGGGCCGAGGCCGGTCTGCACATCGGCGAGAAAGAAGTTCGTCGCTTCGAGAGCGTGGACACTCTTCTTCTTCTCAGGTGCGATGGTGGCGTTGGATTCCATAGTCCCTTCAGAAACTCGAACTTGAGGCAGATGCTTTCCCATGCCACTGGCTAAGGACGGCAGCGACAATCTTCTTCTCGCTTCGTAGCTATCAGATGCCGTTTAGGACGCGGATAGGTCCCGCATCATGTCCTGGAATTGCTCTCGCGTCAATTCGCCTCGTGCATACCTCTCTCGCAGGATGTGAATGGCAGGAGACTCTGGGTGCTTGAGGTTCTGCCCCTTTGCCATGCGGTAGAGAAGGCCACCGAACAGGAGGATCACGAGGATTCCGAACACGGAGTCGGCTTCTGGCCCCGGCCCGAATGGCGGACCTATAGGGCCCGCACATCCGGTCAAGAGCAATATGGCGGCTGAAAGACTACACGCATACGCATCGTAGTGGCTCCTCAGTTTTGGGGCGGCGGCGGAGCCATCCCGTCAGGAGGAGGTGGCGGTGGTCCCATTCCATCGGGCGGCGGCGGAGGTGGTCCCATTCCGTCTGGAGGTGGCGGCGGAGGGCCACCAAAGTCGGGCGGTGGTGGAGGTGCGTCATCCGAGACGCTGCACGGAGCGGGTGCGGCGGCCTTGTTTTTGCGTCGTGGTGAGGATGTAGGCGGAGGTGCTTGCGGTGCGCCTGGCGGCGGCGGAGCCGCACCTTCAGCAAGTGCGCCAGGGCCGGAAGGGATAGCCGAGGGCGCGTTCGCAGAGAACGTCTGGTCGTTCAGCCGGATGCTCGCTGCTTCAAGAAGGGACTGCCCATTGATCTCCGATTTCGTTCCGGTCACGGTGATCTTTTCGCCTTTGCGAACCGCAGGGCCAAGTTGTCCGCCGAGGGCGGGTGTCACGTCAACAACACTGCCATTCTGAAGGTACAGACTGCGTACCTCTCCGCTTGGTCCTGCATTGAAGGCGCGGACACGAGAGGACTGAGTGACAACGGGGAGTTGTGAAGCCGCCGCAGGTGCAACAGGCAGACTCGGCGGACCATCTGCGGGCGGAGTTGGTGGTGCGGGAGGTGGACTCTGGGCAAATGCGACAGAGCCAAATGCGAGCCCGAGAGCGGTAGAGCCCAGAGTGTAGTGCGCAGGATGGGATATTCATCGGCGATACCTCTGCCCGTAATAAGGCAAGTGGCTTGCCATACATCGAAACCGCACAAAGTCCTTCAATCGCCGCATTTATTCTGCGTTTGAGATCATCGGAACCACTTGGGACCCGACCGCAATCCGCTCAGCCTCTGTGCGGATTGCGGACAGGTCAGATTCAGCCTCCACATCCCGATAAGCGTCTGATCTCAGTAGAGGCTGCCAATATCAGGCAGCGTTTCACAGATGGCAGCCAAGTTGCATACCATAGTTGGCTGGAGTTCTTGATAAAAGTCTGCATCAGAGAGATGACTGAGAGGAGCCGAATGCCGAAGATCTTTTGGAGAAGCCTGCGTTCGCGCATCCTGCTACTTGTCGTTCTGACATTTCTTTTCCTCGCAGCCGCGGCAATCAGCCTGTTTACGTTTCTTCGCAATCGCCATGCGGAAACACTCTCCTTGACCGAGCATCATCTCGTCAGCGTAGCTTCCAATCTGGCGCGCAACTATGCCGATCATCGGACTGCTGATAATTCCCTGCGATCGATTGAGCCGGGGCCGCCACCGCCGCCGCCTCCTCCCGCTGCGCCTCCACCACCGCCACGCCCTGAAACGGCGATGGGCCAGCCCCATCCCAAAGCCCGATCTTCTCAAAGAGATCACGGCAGAGACATTGCAGCACGAGGATGGGATCGAGGGAGGCTTCTATGCTGCCAGAGCGGACGTTCTTATTGGATACGCCTTCCCAACCCATGAAGGGCCAGGGCCGGAAAAGGGTATGCCCAGATCGCGAGCGGCCCACGATTGAGAATCTTGCGCGTGAAGCAGTTGCGGCGAACGCGATCAAGACATTTCGCTTTCAAGGGCCGCATGACGCCATCCTCTTTGTAGCGGTTCCAATCCACGAGCCACTCCGCTGGAACTCAGGCCACTGGCGACTCGGATGAAGTCACGGGCGCCGCGTGGCTTATGGAGCGGCTTCCCGGAATCGAAGGCGGACAGAATCGCCAACTCCTGTTTGGAAGTATCGGGTTCGGCATCGCGGCGCTGATGACGGCGTTGCTTGCAGTGTTTGTTACGACGGAGATTCGGAGCGGAGTAAACATCGTTCTCCAACGATTGGGTTCGATGGAGGGCGGCCTACCGGCAACTACTCAGCAGATGGCACAGCGACCGCCACTGGAAGAATTCGACCGTGTTCTCCACGGCATCGACTCGCTGGCGCTTGCCTTGCAGGAAAAGATCGAGAACGAGCGGACACTGGAATCTCAGGTCCGTCACAACGAACGGCTGTCTGCGTTAGGGCAGTTTGCCGCTGGCATCGCGCATGAACTGCGCAATCCGCTCGGAACAATCAGAATGCGGACGCAGATGTGGCAGCGGTCCACTGATGCGGAGGCGGCTAAGCGGAGCAGCGCTGTCATCCTCGAAGAGATCGACCGTCTGGACACAATCATCAGCCGTCTCCTCTACTTCGCCAGACCCATTCAGCTTCAACTTGAACCCGTCTCGCTGGATGATCTATGCGCAGTTACGGCCTCGACATGGGCAGAGAAAGAGGCCTCAAAGGGAGTTCGGATTATCTGCAAGGCAACGTCCCAAAGCGTCGTCACGGCAGATCGAGGTCGACTGCTCCAGGTGCTCGACAACCTGATGGAAAACGCCGTGCATTCAGCGTCGCATTCCATCGCGCAAGGTGGAAGCGTAACGATCAGCACGACGCTTGATGCTTATTTTGCCCGCATCGATATCATGGACGACGGGCGGGGATTTACGCCAGCAGCTTTGCGTCATGCAATGGACCCGTTCTACACCACGAAGGACAACGGAACAGGGCTCGGTCTCTCCATCTCTTTCGAGATTGTGCAGGCTCACGGAGGGGAGTTGCTTCTCGCTAACCACGAAGGCGGAGGGGCCGTTGCTTCGCTCCGATTGCCGTTGAACAATGATGACAGCGCTACGCTAAGGCAGGCAGATGAAGAGGCAGGACAAAATGTCTGAAGTGCTCATTGTGGACGACGATCACAACTTTCGGGAGACGCTACGGGAACTGCTCGCGGATGCTGGCTACCAGACCTGCGTCGCAACGAACGCTGAAGGAAGCAATCACCTTGCTTCAGACTGCGAGCCCCGACCTTACGCTGTGCGATTGGAAGATGCCCGGTGGAGGTGGGGAGCAGTTTCTCAAGAGCCTCCAATCCGAAGGGCTTTTGACCACCATGCCTGTCATCATTCTCACCGCCCACGGCACGGGACCGAATGCGATGCAGGCGATGCAGCTTGGGGCCTACGACTTCATCACAAAGCCGCTCGATATCGACCTGGCTCTCGCTACCGTCGCACGCGCTATCCGGCACATGGAACTGCAGCGCGAGGTCGAATTGCTGCGGCAACAGCGGTTCAGAGATCGTTCTCTTGAAGACATAGAGTACATCCGACAGAGGGGCTGAAGCCTCAGCTCATCGGCAACTCGCCGGCGTGGATTGAGGTCTTCAAGAGCATCGGCAGGGTCGCGGCCACCGACGTAGGAGTTTTGCTGTTGGGAGAATCGGGCACAGGAAAGGAGGTCGTTGCCCGCACGATCCATGAAAACAGCGCGCGGGGCCGCCGTCCCTTCATCATCCTCAACTGTGCAGCGTTGCCGCCTGAGTTGTTGGAGTCCGAACTTTTCGGACATGAACGCGGGGCATTCACCGGGGCAATCGCCCAGAAGCGCGGGAAGTTTGAGGCCGCAGACGGAGGAACGATATTTCTGGATGAGATTGGCGAATTGCCGCTGTCACTTCAACCCAAGCTCTTGCGTGTTCTGCAGGAGCACACCTTCGAGCGGGTTGGCGGAACGGCTTCGATCCATGCCGATGTCCGGGTGATTGCCGCTACAAATCGTCCATTGGAAGAGGACGTGGAGCAGAAGACCTTTCGTGCCGATCTGTTCTATCGTCTCAATGCTTTTACGGTCCGTCTGCCGCCGTTGCGCGAACGTCAGTCCGACATACTTCCCTTGGCGGAGTATTTCCTTGCGCGCTATGCCAAACGCAATCGGATCTGCCCCAACTGGGCTTGCCGCCGATGCCATAGTGGTCCTCGCAAAGCTATTCGTTTCCCAGGCAACGTGCGTGAATTGGAGCACTTGATCGAACGCGCTGCCGTTAAGGCGGGCGGACGGGCCATCACAGCCGAACAGATCCAAGAGGAATTGAGCAAAGGGAAGAGACCGGCGGCCGGGTGTCTTTGATGTTCAGGCAGCAAGTGGCTTGCCATTCCATGAAGCGGTCGCGAGCTGGGAGCGCCATCTCATCGAGCAGGCACTAAAGGCGTCACACGGCAACAAGTCGGATGCTGCTCGTCGACTCGGAATCCACCGACGACTTCTCTACGAAAAACTCGCTCAATTCGGGATGCTCTGAGCGGCTCAGTCCTGCGACCCATGTTTGCCGCGCTATTATGCCTGCTTTCGATCGCTCTCTACATCGTGCCGGTCGTCTCCATTGGGCAGGTCAGAGTTTCCTAGAGGCTTTAGGGTCACTGCAGTATTCTTTGATTCCTGTGTGTTGTCAAAGCGGGCTCGGGGTTCTTTGAAACAAAGATGAAAAACCGTGCCAGAACGCCCTGAGGTCTTTGAACTGTAGGCTCGAATAGAGCCATCATGTTTTGCAATAAGTTGGCGTGTGACCCACATACCCAGCCCAGTTCCCGATTCACCCTTCGTTGTGAAGAAGAGTTCGCCGATCCGCGCGGCTTCTTCTCGCGACATTCCGCTACCTGTATCAGCGACCGTTATGCAAAGCCTTGGATGAGGGATGCGACGCTCCTGTACTCGCAATACCAGGTGCCCACCGGGGGGCAGCGCGTCAATTGCGTTCGCAATCAGATTTGAAAATATCTGCCTCAACTCGCCAGATAGATCGCAAGACTGCCCACATTTCGATATTGCCTCACGACATCGATCTGTCGCTGCCTGATCCGTGCTTCATAAAGAGCGAGAACACCTTCTAATACCTCGGTAACCAGAACCACCTGCATATCCCTGGCATCGCGGTGAAAGCTCAGCATCTGCTTTGTGATCTCTCCAACCCGCTGCAACTCTTTTTCAGCGAGGTCTAATGATTCGCTCAACTTCTCTGGCTCATGGAGAGTGCGCTGTGCCAAATAGAGAAGATTCGTGACTGCTTCCAGTGGATTATTGATTTCGTGTGCAACCGAGCCCAGCAGACGGCCCACCGCAATGCTTTTCTGACAGTTCAACAGAACAGCTTTAGCTTGAGATAGCTCATTTTCAAGGGAGGTATGGGATGTTCTGAGGGCAGCATGTTGAACGGCCATGGCGACAGCTGTGGGGAGCCTTTCAATCTCGGATCGCAACAGAACATCCCATATCCCTGAGTTAGAGGTCTGGAACGACCGTCTTTCTCCCTCAGTTGTTGCCCACACAATCAAAGGAATGTAAGGATATTGATCGCTCAACCAAGTGAAGGGAGCAAAACTACTAGCGGTCAGCAATATATCGAACTCACCAGAGCCAAGGGCCTTCGTGCATTCCTCTTTGGTCTGCACGGCCCGGTAAACAATGTCTTGGGAGCCTTGCCTTAATTCTCTCTCAGCAATTTCGGAGTAATCCGGCTCACTCTCCAGATGCAAAATCCTCATCCTCATCTTCGCTGCGCTGACCTCGGCCATTCCACAAATTCAGATCCAAACGTTCATCAAGCATTTCATTGATTTCAACTAATATTTTTCGTGGTCCCGTTCTAAAAATCACCCGGTCAGCCTTACTCGATGATGGCAACCCCATTTCCGGCTTGACTAAAAGCGCAACACACTGCGAAGGATGGATACCCTTCACCAGATCACAGAGCATGACACCATGCTCAAGTCCAACGTTTGTTACATCGATCACTACCAAATCGACCGGATCGTGAAGCGTCTCCCGAATGGCTTCTTCAACTCCACGCGCAGTGAAAACCTTGGCTCCGCAGTCTTCGAGCAGCATGCGCCTGGAATTGAGTAGGCTCTTGTCATCATTGATGACGAGGACTGACGGCTGCGTTTTCGTAGAATCTTCCATCGTTTGAATCTCTTAGACGCCCTCTCCCGCCTCATAGTTGTCCAAGGACGAAACTTGCACTGCCGAAGAACAAGGGTTTTGTTTGGTGTCCAGCTTGTAGAAATGAAATCAGGGTTTTGTCCACAATGTCCAAAAATAGAAGCTGGCCCCGATTAGGGCAATATGTGCGCTGGACGACATTTGTCAGGATTCCGTCCAAACGCAGTTCGTCTTCTTTCATGATCTCGCCCCGCTCCCTCTAAAAGAGAACTATCCCCTCTGGACACCCCTAAAGAGAAAAGAAAGCCTAGACAAGCGAGAGAGAATCTCAGCGGGCCTGTTCCTGCCCGCACCGCCGCACCCTAAAAGCAACCGCCAAAACTCCTAAGGGGAGCTCCGCCCCTCGCGCCCGCAAGCCGTTTCCCAATCTTCCGCGCTGCGCTTGTGCAGACCTCCGCTCACGCTCCGCCCTTTCCACTCCGCCTCGCTCCATTACAAGGGTGGGGATACCCCTCAGCTTGCAGTTGCTACCCCCCGCCTTCGCCAGGTGGCGTTCGGCATGTATGTCACATGCCACTGCCACAACAACGGCAGCAGCAAAGGAGCAACGAGCATGACACTTAAGAAGAACAACGTCGGATTCCAGACCCTCGCCCTAACGGACATTCACGAGTCCACCACCAACCCCCGCCGCACGTTCGATGAATCCAAGCTGGCTGAGCTTGCCGATTATGTGCACAGGCACATAATCGGCATTTTGTGTCGTTGACCGTTTTGTGGCCGTGGCGCCAAAAGGGCGCATGGCAGCAGGTGGTCCGCGTTCCGAGTGGCACATAAGGATCACAACGAGTCGAGCCATTTCAGCAGTTCCCCGTCTTTGCTCCATGCTCTGCTTCGGAGCGATGACACCGAAGATGTGACGGGAGGGAGGCAGGCAGCGACAGCAGCCATCTTCCCTCTCAGAGTGATTTCTGCATAGCGGTAGGTGGTATCTAAGCTGACATGCCCCAGCCATGCGCGGATGACGTTTACATCCACACCCTGTTCCAAAAGGCCAACAGCCGTGGAGTGGCGGAAGACGTGAGGAGAGACACCGCGACTCTTGTCCGGAGCGTGGGAACGCAAGCCCGCAGTATGTCGCTTGACGATCTTGTAGATGCCGAACCGCGTCAGAGGCTTTCGCTGGCGAGACGTAAACAGCGTGGCAGACTGGTCTCTATCTTTGCCGCTTGTCAACTCCTTCAGCAGTTCTGCAGTCTCGGGCCAGAGCGGGCAGCTTCTCCACTTATCTCCCTTTCCGTGCAAGCGGACGCGCAATGGCCCATTGAGGTCGACATCGACCAACCTCAAGTCAGCGATTTCCTGCGCCCGTGCTCCGGTGTTGTACAGGACCATGAAGAGAGCCCGATCTCGAAGCGCAAGCGCTCCCTGTCGGGGCAGCTTCTTGAAGAGGGTCTCGATTTCGTCATGCTCCAGATAATCAGTCCGAGGCGGCGCTGTACGCTTGACGGGGATCGCCTCCACCCGCTGGGCTTCGGCCAGCATCTCAGGATGTTGAAGCGCGAGATACCGGTAAAACGTATGCAGTGCCGCGAGCCGCTGATTCCGTGTGCTTACACGGTTCCCACGTGTGACCTCCATCATGTGTAGGAAGTCAAGAACCCGCTGTGCAGACAGATCCGGAAGGATTAGCCGTGTAATCGGACGCCGGCAACTGGTCGCGACATGGGCAAGGAACAGTTTCAGAGTATCCCGATAGCTTCGAACCGAACCCGGCCGAAGGCCTTTCTGGGTCTTCAGGAAGTCCTCGAAAAACGCGAATATCACCTGACCCACACTGTTCATTTGGCACCACCTTTGGGAGCCAAGGCTTGGAAGCGTTGAGCAGCCTGGTTTAGCAGGTCCTCGGTGATGGTGAGATATACGGCGGTCGAGTTAGGGTCGACATGCCCAAGGAAAGTGGCAAGGTGCATGAGTCTGCAGTTGGGATCGATGCCTTCACGGTACCAGCGAAGTAGCGTGGCCACGGCAAACGAATGGCGCAGGTCATGTAATCTAGGCGGCGAAACCCCTGGCGGGATATGCAACTCCAGCTTGGGCACGAGAGCGTGAAAAGTGATGCTGATCGTTCCTTCATCGATGCAGCCTCGCTTCGTGAAGGAGAACAGTGGCATTTCTGGTGCGGCAGAGCTGCCGTACCGTTTCTCCACATAGCGCTTGACTCGCTGCGCCAGTTGCGGCCCCATCGGTACGATTCGACTTTTGTTGAACTTCGTCTCCCGGATAAATAGCATATCGCGAGTCAAATCAACATCGGCCAGCTTGAGTCGAGCTACTTCACCTACTCTCAGCCCCAGTCCGTAGAGCAGGGCGAACACTGTCTCGTAAACCAGCCCTCGAGAACGCGCCCGAGGTCTCTCCGGAAGATTTCGCGCCACTGCCAGCAAGCGCTTGGCGGTGTCGATATCAAACAGATATGGAATCCGGTCGCCGGTATTGTGGCGGGGGCGCGCAGTCGCCGGGTTTTGCTCGATCCATTGTTGCATGATCGCGAAGGTGAAAAAGCGGCGCAGCACACCGAGAAGATGGTTGTAACTGCCCGGCCTGAATCGGTACCGAGACTTCAGAAAATCGTCGACCAAGACGCTATTTATTGCCCTCCAGCCGGCGATGTGGCACTTGTCGAGATAACGATCGAAGAGACGCAACACCTCGGCATCGGCGCAGTACTTGCGATTCAAGGCGCGCTTATATTGCACGAACTGGTCGAAGAAGTTTGCCAGGGCACTCCGGAAGATGGAGGTAGTCATAGTTCCTCCCCATCACCCATGGCCACTTCCCGCAACGAAGCGATAGCAACCTTGGAATAAACTCGGGTGGATTGCGAAGAGCGGTGTCCAACATAATCGCCGATTGTCTTCAGCGGAAATTCGGCGTCGATCAGACGCTGCACACAAGTATGCCGGAGCGTATGCGATCCTGCCCTGCGAACCTGAATACCCGCTTCGCGAAGATAGAGTGCAACACTGGATGATACGGCAGCGGCACTGATCGGATCCTGCGGAGCCACGACTCGGAAGAACAGATGGCGGTCCTCGGTCTCAGGCCGGCCGCGTTTGAGATAGTCAATGAGTGCTTCCGCAACAACTCCGGCCAGGGGATAAACCGTCGCATGCCCCGCCTTACGTTCCAGAACCTGAAGCCGTTCGCGCTTCCAATCAACATCATCCAGCGTTAGCTTCGCGACCTCATGGGCGCGCAGTCCGTAGGTGACGAGAAAAAGCAAAATGGCATAGTCCCGCCGTCCCCGAATGGTTCTGCGCTCCACCACGTCCAGCATGCGGCGGACTTCATCCCAGGTGATGGAACGAGGCACATCGTCCAGACGATACACCTGTGACATTCCAACCGCTCCGCTTAAATCCCGGTTCGTGATCCCCTGACGGTGACAGAACCGCAACAATACCCGCAAATGACCACATAAATCGCGACGGGTGCGGGGCGCCATTCCCGGCGCACGTTCGACGATGAAGGCTGACAAGAGTGGCGGAGACAACTCACTGAATGAAGCGACGCCGGCTCGGCTCGAGGTACTCCGCAAACTCACTCAGGTGGCGTCGGTAAGTGTAGACTGTTGCTTCTTTAAATCCGCGTTCACATCGCAAATACTCAGCGAACCCAGGGACTGCGGATTCGAGTGGAAAAGAGCGGCGGCGACGATTGCGCCTTGCGTGCCCCTCGCAGGCCAACCTCAGCATCTGCAGTATTGCACTCTCGTTGAATATCCTATGCTTTCGCAGCGACTCAGTTGTCTTCGCCTCGGCTCCATGTTGGCTCAACCATTGTGATACGAACTTCTCAACAAGGGCAGTGGCCGATGCAATCTCCGTGCAGCCGTTATGCTGAGCGAACTCGGCAAAGTGAAATAGAAGAGGCACCCGGCGAAGAACTGTGGGCCGAGCGTAACCGTGCACTTCCATCCATTCCACGTAGCTCTCTATCTGGGAGCCAAGCCAGCTGATGCGGATTCTATCGATGGTTGACGGTTTGACAAAATAGTGTTCGAGCATGACACTCTCCATTCGGAAATATCCGATGGGAAATAATCATGCACCTGGTTGAGCCAAACTAACGTTGGCACTGTGGTGAATCACAGTTGGAAGTGAAGGACGAAATGGGGACATCTGTTCATTGGGGACGAAATGCGATAATGATCATCCGGCACGTCGGACTTCTCCCAATTCGTCACCGGTGTCAACAGTGCCAACACCAAGGCCAATGCTCGTTTTTTGTTCGCGAGTTGTTCACTAACTTAAACGCAAAGAATCGCGCGATTGCGGCGTCGCCAGGTCCCACCCAGCGTCAGTTCCCAGTAGCTGACTATACGGACATATGGTATTGCGAGCGAGTGATGAGTGGACGGAACGCCGCTTCGCTCGATACGAAGGCCAGCGACGCCGATAATGAGCGGCTTGGCGATTTCGCGTTGATTGGATTAGGGCCAACCGCTTCTGAGTCGTCGACAAGCAGGAGGAAGTGCCTGAGAGATGCCTGTTCATTACTCGTCGATCGACTGTCACAGCTTACAACTGGAGCACCAGCCCTAAACCGCGACGGAAACTCCTAGGCGCGCTTATCGACGCAACCTATGCTCCGCTATCCGCAAAGCCGCTCTGTTCCTACCCATAGTTGAGCCAGGTTTTTGAGGTTATGTTTATATGTGCGCGTTACCAAGTATTCCTTTCCGCCTCTTACACGTAACCTGTATTCCCCCGTCGGTAGCGGATGGATCTCCTCAACGGCCGAGATGTTCACGACGACCGAGCGGTGGATGCGAATAAAACCGTAGGGTTTGAGCTTATCGGCCATGGACGAGAGGGATTCGTGTACCAGATAGGGTTGAGGTCGATGCTGTAACGAGACGTAATTGCCTTCTGCTTGCACCGCCACAATGTCGAATAGATTCAACAGTAAAATGGTGCCTCTTGCCTTGAACGCGATTCGCGGACCCTGTCGTTCCGCTATGCTCTCCAACTGCCGCGAGACTCGCATGAGGCTCGCCGCATCAACTCGAATGACGGGAGGCAATGATGTATCTAGAGCTTCGAAGTACTGGTCCTCTGTCGCTCCCGGACTGTAGCCCCTTTTACTTCTGGTGGAAAACATCTCAGCCCCCCGCAATGGGCAAGCCGGAACGTCTGCATCTGCATGAGCAGCCTGCTGAACAAAGGTTTTACGCGCAATGGCCTGATCCTGAATTGTGCGGGCGCTCATGATGAAACCCCTAGTTCTTTCGTTTCGATTTCTGCTACGTGACTGAGGATGACGCGTGCACTGCTTCAACGTGAACTCGACTGAGCTTGGAGATTGGAGGAAACTCAGACCAGGTACCATCGCCTGATCTCCTTCGATCCATGGCGTTCCCGAAACTGAAATCACCGCCCTCGCCGGACAACATCCTTCTTCGACATGGGTCGTCCGCGTTTTGGAGATTGACGCGGCACCCGAAGAGACCTCAACCATCCCACGATGTTTCTAATTCCCACTTCCCACACCTTGGCATCTTGAGCATTCTTCGCCAACGAGGCGTAGCCCTCGACCATGGCGACCAGAAAACTGGCACTCTCCTCTGGATTCAGGTCGCGGCGAACTGTTCCTTCGGACTGTCCTCTTCGCAAGAGCGCAGCTACTCCTTCCTGCCAGGCAAGGAAAATCCTCTCCAAGCGCTTGCGAAATTGCTCGTCCACCGGAGACATCTCCGTTGCCAAATTGAGGAGCGGACAACCGGTTCGAATGTCTTCGGGCCGAACTGATGTGCGCCGGACGATGCCAATCAAGATATCAATCGGCTGCCCGCTGCCAAGCAGAGGGCTTAACCACCCGTCGCGAACGATCTTTGCGACGATTTCGTCGACGACTGCATATCCAAGGGCTTCTTTGCTATCGAAGTGATGATAGAGCGCTCCCTTGGTCACATTGGTGGCTTTGAGAATTGTATCGATGCCGGCATTCTGGAAGCCTGATCTGTGGACCTCCCGAAAGGCCGCTTGCAGCAAGCGTTTCCGTGTACGCTCTGGATCACGGAGCCGTGTCTTCTTCTCGTGACCATTTGACATACCGACCAGTATGTACGTTAAGCATTTGCAAGTCAATCACAAATGATCTGCCTGACTCTTGGCTGCTCGGTGTTCTCGAATCTCATAGCATCTCGCCAGTGCGCGTATGGAAAGTTGGAGAAACAGCATTTCTTGCTGTTTTACGGTCGATCCCAGAAGATTGTTGGTCTGCCACTCGGCTTCGAAGTCTGGGATGTCTGACCTGTTGTGTCGCGTAATTGTAGTGAACGTGGAACACCACGTGCACCTTCTGTCCTCGCTCAGCAAGGACTTGTGAAGTTGTGAGCCAACTCTGCTCTCAATTCACGCAAACTCTCACAACGCCGAGTCGAACCTGACGTAAATCGCCAGTCATCTCGGCGCCACATCTTACTGGAGGAAAAGAGGAGATATGCGGAATTTTTGGATACCGTCGGTGACGACAATCGTTCTGGCTTGCTTCAGCAATGCGTTCGCTCAAACGAGCTACAAACTTGCCGATTTGGGCGTCAACAAGAGCACGGACAACTTCAACATGGTCATGGGACTCAATAATCAGGGCTGGGCGGAGAACATGGATGGGGTTGTAAACCCGCCCATCACTTCGACCTCCACGACCATTGCAAGTGGCCGCGCGGTAATAAGCATCTACGGACTCAACATCGATCTCGGCACGCTAGGAGGAGACAACAGTTGGACCAACTATGGCGGGATCAATGATCGCGGGGAAGCTGTCGGTATGGCCGAAACATCTGTTCCGGATCCAAACGGTGAAGACATGTGCGCCTTTGGCACGAAAAAAACCTGTCGTGGGTTTCTTTGGCGGCACGGCCAGATAATGGCTCTCCCGACGCTGGGCGGAAATAATGGGCAGGCCGCCGCCATCAATAACCGCGGACAAATAGTAGGCATTTCGGAGACGATGGTCCCGGACTCCGGATGCCCGCCCGGCAAGCAGCCGGGAACGACGATATTGCCGGTAATGTGGGAAAAAGGCGAAGTCCGAGCTCTTCCTACGCTGCCTGGCGAGCCGGACGGCTTCGTGCAAGGCCTCAACGATCAGGGCCAGGCCGTAGGCGCCACGGGAACCTGCACCAGCTTTGCGATTCACGCCGTATTGTGGGAAAACGACCATGCCTTCCAGCTTGCGGACCTCGGACACACTGGATCTGACGCCTACGCCATTAATGACCACGGCCAGGCTGTTGGGTATGTCTCGACCACTGACGGCTCAACCATCGTTGCCTCTCTTTGGGAGAAGGGCGGAGTCAAAAACCTCGGTATTCTGCCGGGAGATGGTGCCGCCTTTGCCACCGGCATCAACAACCGGGGCCAGGTGGTGGGAAGCACCTTCAACTCCATCGGCTGGTCCCGTGGCTTCATCTGGCAGGACGGCGTGCTGACCGACCTGAACACGCTCAATCCCGAGGAGTCCAACCTCTACATCATCGCGGCCAGCAATATCAATGAGCGCGGACAAATCTCGGGCATGGCAATGGTCATGAGCGGGCCGGATGAGGGCAAGATCCACGCCATTCTTTTGACCCCCGTAGAGGGACGCATAGACGTCTCGATGGCAGATTTCGCACGTACACACCCGCATTCCGCTGTGCCCGCGAATGCCTACCACTCTTCGCAGAGATTCGGCCCCGGCCCATTCGGGAGATAAAGTGGGCTTTTTCGGAGCTCGCGCACCATCCAGCTATATGTTGCGCTGGCGCAAAGGCCGGAGATTGTGCGGGACAAAATGGGTCACGTCGAATATCGACGTGACCCAGAATTGCACCACGTCAGACGACAGTAGAGAAGGACTGTTACGCTGGAGTCGCCTTAAAACAAACTTGGATTGAGGATAAACAATGCGTATTCACACTCTGGTTCTTGCAGCTGCTGTGATCTCGAGTAGTGGTGTGCAGATGCTCTCACAGATGAGCGGACCCCCATCGTCACCGCCGGTGGGTACAAAGGAAGACCCCGCGAAAGCGCTGGACGGTTTGCTGTCGATGATGGAATTCCAGGTAGTGGGGGCGGCGAAGGCGATGCCCGCTGATAAATACAGCTTCGCCCCAGCGCAAGGCATCTTCGCTGCGGGCCAAACCACGCAGTTCGACACCGTGCGCACCTTTGTGGCACAGGTGACCCACCTGGCACAGGCGAATTACTTCTTTTTCGGCTGGAGCGGCATTAAACCTGACCGTGACATGAAGGCTATCGGGTCAATTACGACTAGAGACGAAGCGGTGGCTGCCCTGGAAGCTTCGTTCGTCTATGCGCACAAGGCCCTAGCGACCATTACGGCAGAAAATGCGTTTGTAGCCATTAAGCCGATTGACGGGTTCAGTACAAGGACGACGATAGCCGCTTTTGCCGCGGCACATGGGAATGACCACTACGGCCAAATGGTGGAATATCTGCGGATGAACGGCATCGTGCCGCCGGCAAGCGCGAAGTAGAAGCTCATTGGCAGCTGCTGTTGAGTGGATGCCAGGCACTAGATAGGAAAGTGAACATCGCCAAACGAGTTGTTCACGACGACAGCTTATCAAACTTCAAACTTTGAATACGAGGCGGCAGCTTGTGTATACAGCCGCATCGTTCTATATGGACTTAAAAACCGGCTTTTGAACCAGTTCCCAAGAGTTCGGTTTCGGAAAGAGCGGGCAGAGGTATCAGGCAGAAGCTTCAAATCATCGTTCGTCGGCAGCCGTCCGAGCCACCTGGACGAGAAACCGGCAAATCGAAGAAGTGGTTCCCGCAGAGTGCGGTGCTGGTTGCAAGTGTTCGAGATGCCGACTTATATCCAAGTGATTTTTCTTCTGGAAACCAGAAATCAGTAAACATAGGTGCGTTCGCAGAATGAATCAGCTAACCATCAATGATGCGCTATCGTCGAACTCTCGAGATCATGGGCTTCAAAGCTGGCACAATTGCTTCTGCGGGAGAATCCAATGCGGAAGAACAATATCAGGATCACAGCTTTAGCATTCGCTGTTCTGGTCGTCTTATCCTGCTCCATCCGTCTACGAGCCCAGGTTGAAAAGGCTCCCTATCCGGCTATGGCTCCTCTCGATCAGTATTTGATTTCGGACGAGAATGCTGAGATCGCCCTGGCTCGCAGCGCTGCTCCAGCGTCCATTTCAGATGCGGCCGACGTGATGGTACTTCGACGGGACGGCTATACGACTGCCGTAAAAGGATCGAATGGCTTCGTCTGCATTGTCGAGCGATCATGGGCTACCACGACCGATGATCCACAGTTCTGGAATCCCAAAATACGCGCCCCGCATTGCTTCAACTCGCCAGCCGCAAAGACCTTTCTGCCTATCTTTCTGATGAAGACCAAGCTGGTGCTCGCCGGAAAATCGAGGGCGGAGATCGTCGCGACGATCTCTTCGGCACTGGAAACGAAAGAACTGCCGGCCCTCGCGCCTGGGACGGCGGTCTACATGATGTCGAAGCAACAATATCTAAACGATACCGGCAAGAGTTGGCATCCACATGTAATGTTTTATGCTTCGGGGGATGCTGAGAAAAGCTGGGGGGCTAATCTGCGTGGCTCGCCAATTATGGCAGCATATGACCCTGAACAACGGGTAACGACTTTCTTCGTTTTGGCCGACGAATGGTCCGACGGGACGCCGGGACCACCGATTGTGCACTGATCTGCAACTCGAACCGGGTTGCTCACGCAGATCAGAGGTAACCGAACGTCGGCTAGTGTTTGCCAACGCGGAAGCATTCCACCTGGCCGATAATGTATGGTCCGCCGCGCGACTGCAAGAGGAAAGTTAGAGCGAGAGATAGTCTGCGCAAATGTATTCGGCCTTTAATGGAGCACAGCAGCTCTTGGCCAAGATGAGTTGCGCGCGTGCCTGTCCTTATTAACCGGGCGGTTGTTGTAAACCTATACGGCCAGCAGATTCTCAGGCACGCCGTTGTGACTGTTCTTTCGTCTCTTGTTATTCCTCCGCAGACCTTGGTTGGCAATCTGGTTGTGAACCATGAGTAGTTGCTCTGTCAGCCTGGTATCGCAGCAGAAGTGCAAGGTCTGTATGGTTCCCCACTGGACAACACGGCCCAGGCAATTCTTGCCAGCTTGTTGGCAAATGCAACGATGAGCACGTTGCGATGAGCCCTTCGCTCAAGCGCATCCATCCATGCTCCGATTGGCGCTTGATCTCGCTTGATGCGGAGAACAGCAGCGCGAGCGCCATGGACCAGGATCTTGCGCAGATATGTGTTGCCGCGCTTGCTGATGCCCAGCAAACGGGCCTTGCCTCCGGTGGAGTATTGCCTGGGAACAAGCCCCAGCCAGGCGGCAAACTCGCGACCCTTGCGGAAGGCGGCTCCGTTGCCAATTGCCGCGACGATGGCTGTGGCTACGATCGGCCCGATCCCCGGAATCTGCTGTATGCGGCTGCATCCGGCATCGGCATCAGCGATGCGTTCCAGTTCATGACTGAGCACCCCGATCTGTTGCTCGACCATCTTCCACTCTTCCCAGAGCAGTTCCAGAAGGTTGCGCATCAACGGTGTCAACTCGTTCTCCGCGTTCTCCAGAATCTCTGGCATCGCCATCCGCAGCTTGGCTGGCGTCTTAGCGAACACCATACCTCGTTCGAGCAGGAACGCACGCAGCTGATTTATCACTGCGGTACGTCGCGCGATCAGCCGGTCGCGCACGCGATGGATCGCCTGCAGGTCCAACTGATCATCTGTCTTAATCGGGACGAAGCGCATGTTCTTGCGCTCGACAGCTTCAGCAATCGCTTCAGCGTCGACGAAGTCGTTCTTGTTCGACTTCACAAACGGCTTCACGAACTGTGCAGGGATCAACCGCACGTCGTGGCCTTGCCCTCTCAAGGCGCGTCCCAGGAAATGAGCTCCTGAACAAGCCTCTAATCCTATTAGGCATGTCTGCAGGTTAGCGGTGTAGGTTAGCAGTTGCTTTTGCGTGAACTTCCTGCGAACAAGCACCTCGCCCCTTCGGTCCAGTGCTACAAGGTGAAAGGTTGTCTTGCCCAAATCGATGCCAATCGAACGTATCTCCATCGCGATGATCCTCCTGTTCCGTTCCTGCCTCTACGATGTACCCGCTCTCGCTGGTTCATCAAACGGCGGACCATCTCATTAACCGGCAATCCGGAAATTGAGCGGCCCCATAGATCGCCCTTGATAACAGTGGCCATGCTTGGTTTGGGTCGGTTCATTCGTTATGTGCCCCTCAGAACGCGCATGGCCTTCTGCAATGCAACGTTCCGCTGCCACAGCCACAAAACGGATAACGGAACAAAATGCCGATTATGTGCACAGGCACATAATCGGCCAGTTCCCTAAGCTTGGCTTCATCGAAGGTGCGGCGGGGGTTGGTGGTGGATTCGTGGATGGTGTCGATGGCGAGGAATTGGAATGCGCTGCTATCTTGCATGGTTGCTCTCCTTGAACGGTTGCACTGCGTTAGGCGTCTTGGGGCGGACGCGCTTCCCATCCGCTCCGGGCGGGAAGGGGTTAGGCGCGTGGGGTCTGCTGCTGCTCAAAGGCTTCGGCGAAGCTATGAGCGCCGGAGTGAAAATAGACCACATCGCGCCGCGTTAGTGGCGTGACGTGGCGGAGTAAAAGTAGACCACCCGCCACATCTGGTTTCACGGACAAGGAAGCTTCCAAGGGGTGACGAACAAGGTTCGGCGCCGTTGAGGGAAGTGTGTTTCCGTGGGACACCGGAGGCATGTACACAGTGGAACTGTATGCAAGGGTACGGCGGGCAGTTCATGTGGAGGGGCGGAGCCAGCGGGAAGTGGCGCGTGAGTTTGGGCTGGCACGCAAGACGGTGCGGAAGATGCTGGCGTATCCGGCGCCGCCCGGTTATCGACGGCAGAAGCCGGTGTGGCGCCCGAAGCTGGGTCCGTGGCAGGCTGCCATCGACGCCATTCTGGAAGAGGACAAGAGCCGGCCGCGAAGGCAGCGGCACACCGCGAAGCGGATCTTCGAGCGATTACGAGAAGAGCACGGGTACACGGGCGGCTACACGATTGTGAAGGATTACGTGCGCCAGTTGAAGATCGGCGCTCGGGAGATGTTCGTGCCGCTGAGCCACGCGCCAGGCGAAGCACAGGCCGACTTCGGGGAAGCTTTGGTAGTGGTTGCCGGAGTGGAGTGTGAGGCGCATTATCTTGCTTTCGACCTGCCCCATTCCGACGATTGTTTCGTGGTGGCATTTCCTGCCGAGACCACGGAGGCTTTTCTCGAAGGCCACGTACGGGCGTTTGCCTATTTTGGCGGGGTTCCCACGCGCATTCTTTATGACAACACCACGCTGGCGGTGGCGCGGATCCTGGGCGATGGCGAGCGACAGAAGACCAGGGCCTTCTCCGAGTTGCAGAGTCATTATCTGTTCGCGGAGAAGTTCGGCCGCCCGGCCAAGGGAAACGACAAGGGCACCTTTCAACGCGAAGATGTTCGGCCCGACGAAGCGGGAGATCGGGACGATGCTGCACGCCGCTCCAGCCTTCGCAAACCACGGGGTATTTCTGATGTGTTCAGTATTTGCGCGGGTCATAGTAGCTCTTCTGGCCTAGGCTGAGGCCCCACAGTTGAAACATCTTTGGGTGTTTACGGACGATCAACCATGCGCCGCCCGCCAGTGTTGGAAAGCTAAGGATTGCCAGCATTCGGAAACCGACGAGGAAAACCGTCACGCAGACAAACACGATGGCCATCCATGCCGAGAGGTCAAGCCCTAGCTTGGCTCTCGGCCTGTTCAATGCCTGATTAATCGCTGACGGTTCTCCCCGTTTGGTCGTGTGCATGGCAGCTCCTACATCGACTGCCCGGTGAGTGATCCAATCCAGCCCGCGCCCCATCCAAGAACGCCGGCACCAAACAGCGCACCGAAGAGACCTGGAATAGCGTCCTGAAAGCGACCGCTCATCATCCGGATGCCGGCGAAGATCAAACCGCCAAAGCAGATGACAGCGCCGGCATAGACGGCGAACGTTTTGAACGTCCCCATAAGCGTTTGAGCGCCGGAGAAGTCCATCGTTCCTTGGGCATGAGCAACGCCAGCGAACGTGAGCGCGACCAGGGTGGGAGCCATCACGCGAAAAGCGCGGGCTAGTGATTGCTTTGAGAAAGGCGAAGCCTTGAGCGTGCCAAGGCGATTACGAGGATTTAATCCACGGTTCCTGCTGTTCATCGGCGTCTCCAACGACTGGGTTGCAGTCGTGATATGCCGTGACTTTAGGTTCCGAATAATCTAGCGTCCAATACTCATTTTCAATGACCCGATCAGTCGAGTTGATGGCCTTTCGTGGCCATCGCTATGCACTTTCAGAAGCGGACTTAGTTTCCGACGGAGAGCCGACTGCGGCGGTTTTCTCGCCGCGTGATTGGTATTAGATTTTCCTGAGCATCGCTGCGCCAACCGGTATGCAAGTACAGGGATCGCAGGACGCTGCTGAGTTTCATGTGAGACGAGCGCTGTAAAGAATTTTATGTTGAACCCAGAGATGGGAAGTGAGGTGAGTTCTGGGTCGAGAGTCATGTGCTCACGAATCAATCCAAAGCAGCCTCTGGTCTTCACGATGTATTGCATTTCAGAAGGCGCTGAGAATGTCTCAGTGGGTCGGATCGGCATGCCTGCGCCGTGGAATCGTTCCATTATCCGATCGTAGAGAAACGGGTGATAGTCGCGATGAAACATGACCTTCAGCCGCTCGGTCACGGCTTCCTTTGGAATCGACGTCAGCTGCGCCAGAGGATCGTCCCGCCGCAAACAAATGAGAGCTTTATCTTCACAGATTCGCTGCACAAAAAGATCACTAGGTCCGATGGGGAGTGTGACGACAGCCGCTTCCAATCGTCCGTCTTCCATCATCTTCACCAGGTGAGCAGTGCAATCACTGGATGACTGCACCTTTCCATCCGGAACAATCTCCTTATATCCGGCGATTGCCTCATCTATTAGGGCGTGTCTCGCAAAGAGCGAGAAGCCCATTCTGAGCGGCCATTCACTGCGCCGCTTCGCAGTCACATGCTTGGCGTGACTTCGTATATAGAGCATCTGCCGTGCAGGCACGAGAAAGTGCCTACCCGCCTCGGTCAGAGGAGACCCGGATGGTAGTCGCTGGAAGAGGCGTTCTCCAGCCCATTCCTCTAGCTGTTTGATTTGCAAGCTAAGTGTTGGTTGGGCTATGCCCAATCTCTCGGCAGCTTTACCAAAATTGCACGTCTCAGCAACGGCGATAAATGATGCGAAGTGGCGGAACTCGGGGCCTTCGTCCATGTTGCACCAACCTGGTTTGCTCTACTCGGCGGGCCGTAGCGTGCTCGGTGAGCTGATGCTTGTATGTTCAGACGTGGAAAATCAGGGAAAGTTGCTGAACTGGATACTCCCCAACTTCCGCGGGCAACCCCTTGAGGGGTTGTGGAAAGGCCCGGATGCTTTCTTGCATCAGATCGACTGATTGGGTCATTGGAAATGAGTATTGGACGGCCATTCCGTTCTGAGCGAATCTTGGGGAAATCCGACTGAACACCCCGATGCGGTGTTTGAGACCTCTGGAGTTCCGATGGCCGACCAAGCTCTAAGCGAACGCAAACCGCCCCGATCCGAAACCTTTGTGCCCGAACCACTCCTCGATAGCGAGGAGGCCGCAGCGTTCATCCGGATTCATCCGAAGACACTTCAGCGGTTTGCCCGGGAAGGCCAGATCCAAGGAATTCACATCGGGAAGTTGTGGCGATTCCGCCAGTCGGCGCTTGAGCAGTGGATCGAGCGCCAGACCGGCACGAAAGTTAGCGCCTAATTGTGTAAAACCCCATCCGACCTCTGCCCGCAAAAGCGATATCTTGGTAGCAGCCATCCGTTGCCGCCTGGAATGGAGAAGTAATGTCAAGGCGAACACGGTATCAACAAGGAAGCGTGCAGCGTGAAAAGCGGCAAAGCGGACCGGATGTTTGGATATTCCGGTGGCGTGAACCCGGACCCGATGGAGTAAGCAAGCAGCGAAAAGCCATCGTCGGTACGGTCAACACACTACCTACAGAAGCATCGGCCCTCAAAGCAGCTCATGCACTGCGCATCGACGCAAACCAACAAACCCCGCAGGCGGAAGGTGCGCCGGAGACGATCGCCGAACTGATCGACCACTACCGACTCAAAGAGCTCGCCGGTGACAATCAGAGCCGCAAGGCGTTTTCCACGCGATCCGCTTACGAATGCTATCTGAACGGCTGGATTCTGCCACGCTGGGGAAATCATCGGCTCGATCAGATCAAGCCCGTCGCTGTAGAAGAGTGGCTGGATGGCATCAAGCGGGCAAGAGCGACGAAGGCCAAGATGCGGAACCTGATGAGTGCGCATCTTCCATCACGCAATGCGATACGAGTGGACTGATCGAAATCCGATCAAGCTCGTACGTCAGAGCGCGAAGCGGGAGAAGGTGCCCGACGTTCTCGAACTTGCGGAACTCCAGCTGCTCCTCAGCAAGTTGTCGGTCAGAGAGCGCACGCTTGGCTCTGCTCGACGCGGCAACCGGGCTTGCGGGTCAGCGAACTGCTAGCGCTTCGTTGGCAGGACGTTGACTTTGAGAACCTGGAGTTCATGTCACGCGGTCGATCTGGCATCAGGTCGTGGGCGACTGCAAGACGGAAGCATCTGCTAAGCCTGTCCCTATGGACAGCTACATGGCGGAGGATCTTCTGCGCTGGCGCCGTCAGAGCCCGTACCCGATGGCCGAGGATTGGGTCTTCGCCAGTCCGACCATGAGGGGGAAACAGCCCTACTGGCCGGACAATCTGATGAAGCGCTACATCAAGCCGGTCGCACGCAGGGCCGGCATCACCAAGAACATCGGTTGGCATACCTTCCGCCATTCCTTCGGCACATTGCTGAAGGCGAACGGGGAAGATGTGAAGACCGTACAGGAGCTCTTGAGGCACGCGAACAGCAGGATCACGCTCGACGTTTACACGCAGGCAGTGAACTCGAACAAGCGAGCCGCACAGAGCAAGGTTGTAAGGATGATGGTCTCAAACGCGGGCACAAATTCGGCGCCCGTGGGCACAATCGAATCTGGAGCAATTGCAGTTAACGCACGGTAGGCAGCTTATTGTGCCCATATCGTGCCCAGATTTGGTTGTCACTTAGGTCCCATACATCCCGTAAGTTCTTTGGAATGTATGGCGGGGACGACGGGGCTCGAACCCGCGACCTCTGCCGTGACAGGGCAGCATTCTAACCAACTGAACTACGTCCCCAGGTTGTTACAGGCGATTTACCGTTACGTCCGGGCGGACGTTTCAGTCTTCTCCTGGATTTGCAGGTTTGACTCGCATGCTCCCGTCTGAAAAATTTCCAAGGAGCCTGACGGGCCGCTCTCAAACATCCAAACCACTGTCAGTGTATCAGATATTGGCATCTCAACAGCGCAGAGGCGCAACGATTAATGTTGCGGACCGGGGGGCGGATTCGTGATCTTCGACGGTTCCGGGGCGGCCGGAGTCACACTGGACGGCGGCGGCGGTGCCGTCGTAGTTGTGATAACAGGGGCGGGCAGCGGCGTTGTTCTGCTGGGTGGCGGTGGCGCCTGCACGATGCGCGCGACGTAGGTCCCATAGTCCTCGTTATCTGCGGCGGTCACTCTGCCATTCTGGTTGAGTGAAATTGTCCAGATCGTGTAGACCTTTGCGGCATCGCGATCCGAAAACTGAACCTGCCGTTGATTCGTGGTCGCATCGATTCGGAATGTAGCCAAAGGAGCCTTGATCGTGGCTACGTCCAGACTTGGTTCATTCGGAACATTCGGACGACCACCAACGACTTCCGCGTAACAAACTCCAAGAGACAGCCACCGTCCATCCAGCCCGGAATCCTGCTTGGCTATCTCAGCCGGAACCAACGCGTTGAAAATAGCGAAATTTCGAGGGTTTTTCACGGCTGGACTAAACGGCGATGTGTTGCGATAAAGTACGGGCACAATCCGAATTCGACCCGCATTTCGAGGGACGAGCGCGGTAAAGAGCGATTCAGAACCATCGGGAAACTTGTTCAGGTAATGCAACATCACCGTATCCGGCAGCTGCGGACAAACAGCCTGGTCATAGATCCAACTACCCGTTGTGATGTCGTATCCGTAGAACTGGGCTTCGCTGATCAGTTCTTTCTGCCGGGCATGAAGAAGGTTGCGATCGGCACTGTCCATCGCATCCGCCGGGCGATGCTCAAGCGAAAAATATTTGATCTGCGGAGGATGCACTGACGATTTTGTTTGCCCGAAAAGCGTGCTCGCCAGAAACAGAAAAACACCGACAGAAACTATGCGGGGAAAATCTCTCATCGCAATTTCAATGTATCATTCACCGGCAAAAACAAAGGGCAGCCGTATCGGCTACCCTTTGTTTTTGAACGACATCCACGCTGCCTATTGCTACTTGGCGGCAGCTTTGTGAGCGGGGTGATGGACCGCAGGCTTCGCAACCGGTTTCGGTTCACCATCCTTGAGAATGATCATAGGCGGATCCTGCGTGAACGAATCGAAGGTGGCAATATACGTCTGAGTCGAACCAACAGCCGGTGCCTCCTTGAGCGGAGTCTTCATGTTGATGGTGAAGTCCGCTTTTTGCGACTGTTTTGCGTCGTCGGAGAAGGCAATCTGCACCGAATCAGCGGTTGCCTGAATAACCACACCCGGAATTTCGGCTGTCTGCCCCTGCAGGACTGCCCAAACCTTCTGGGCATCTTCAGTAGAACCGTTCGCCAGAATGTATTCTTTGTCTCCTAATGCAAGTTTGGAAGGATCAGGAGTGCTCACAAGAGCATTGTGGGCCAGGTCCTTTGGAGACGGCGGAGGCGGTGCTGCGACAGGCTTATAGGAATCCGGCGGAAATACATTGTCATGGGCGAGCTGCTTGATCTGGTCAAAGCCATCCATGTTCCCGTGATACTTTTTGTACCAATATTCGGCTGCCTTTTCGACGGTCGTCTTGTAGGGTTCCTGGAGGTATTGCGCCGCACGCGTCAGGAACCAGATACCGTTCACAAGGTCCTTGGGGTCTTGCTGAACGTATGCGTTTCCGAGAGCGTAGGTGTCGGCGAGTAGAGGCTGCTGAGTCGTTTGCGCCGGATCTTTGGCTGCGTGAAGTTCCGCTGTGTAGGCGGCAATGGCATCCTTGTAGTCTTTCTTCGCGACGTCGGCAGCGCCGATGACGTCGTAGAAGATTGGCATTCCAACATCCTTCAGCTTCTGGAAGTCTGCGTCGTTCATGTTCGCAGGCTTAGTGGCGTTTTCACCACGTTGCGCCAGCGCGGCCGCCTCGTCGAGCTTGGCCTGATCTCCGTTGGCTTGCTGCTTCTCAATATAGACAACAAAGATAAGCGCCCGGAGATTGTTAGGGTCGACCTGAAGCAGCCGCTTGGCAGCATCGTAGGTCTTAGCCGTGTCGCCGGTTGCCTGATAGGCGTTTACCAGCTGCGCCAGCACGTCGGCCTTCACCACACTATTCGGGTATTGCTGGAGAAAGCTCTCGATCGCTGCCGCCTTGGCAGCAGGCGCAGATTGGCCAATTGCGCTGGTATACGCGTTATATTCGGCGGGATCTTTGATTGTGATCTGGCCCGATTGTGAGCCCTGATCCTGGGCCACGGCGGCCGGCAGCAGACAAAATGCACTGGACGCAATGGCCAGCACGGAAGCAAAAACGACCTTCTTCATTCAACGCTCCTAGGAAATTCCTAAATTAAAAATTCAGCAAGTGCCAGCCGGCGGAGATGCACCCTTGCATTGAATCACGCCGACTGCTCATAACGCCATAAGTGTGTGTCACAGCCACGCGATTTGCTGGATTATAGAAACCACCGGGTTCCTGTGACAAGTAGGTGTTTGACGACATCCGGCCCGAATACTCGTAAATTGCAAAATCCTGGCGCATTTGGATGCACATCCAGAGGCGAAAATCCGAATTAATCCCTGGCCGCCGCTCCAACACATATTAATCGCATCGCAATGAGAGTCGGCGAAGAAAAAGAGAGGAATGTATGCAGGAATTGGCAGGACAAATCGCAGTTGTGACCGGAGCAGGCCGCGGAATCGGCGAGGCGGTAGCCAAACGTCTGGCGGGGATGGGGGCGACGGTCCTGCTGATCGCCCGTGACGCTGGGCGACTCGCGGAGGTGAAACGGCAAATCGAAGGTGCCGAAGGTAAAGTGGAGACCTTTGCTCTCGATCTGCGGGTTGAAGACACGATTAGCGACCTGGCCGGTTCTATCAAGGAGCGCCATGGCCGCTGCGACATTCTGGTAAACAATGCCGGAATCGGGGCCTTTGGAGCCCCTTTGCATGAGACAAAGCCTGAAATCTGGGACGCCATCATGGCCACCAACCTGCGTGCACCGTATCTGATGATCCGCGCGCTGGCGCCGCTCATGATCGCCGCTCATAACGGGCACATCATTAATATCTCTTCGCTTGCCGGTCACAATCCGCTCAAAAACGGTGCGGCTTACGCTGCATCGAAGTGGGGGATGAACGGCCTGACGTACTCGGTTGCGGAAGAGTTACGAGATTACGGCATCCGGGTGTCGGCAGTGGCGCCGGGTTCAGTGAATACTGCTTTTGGCACCAGCAAGATTACCGAGGCTAGCTGGAAGATACAGCCGGAAGACGTGGCTAATGTCGTCGCTATGCTGGTCACGCAATCGCCAAGCTCCTTTGTCAGCGAAGTACTGGTACGACCGCTTCGAAAGCCCTGACGCGTCTCATCAACGCCCAAACTGGCGCAGGTGATGGTCGGCATGCAGCCATCCCCAGCGCAGCCATTGTGAGCGCGTAATCGGCCCAAAGAACGGATGACGCTTCCCTTCCACCTCCTCATCGCGAAGACGAGGAACGAGCGCGAGCGCGGTTCGCCGGTCGGACTCGAAGTCGCCCGTCGGTGCGTTCAGTCGGCTCTGGTCGATCTCCGGTCGAGTGGATAGCCCCTTGGGCCACTGGACCGGAACATAGAGAGCGCCCCACTTCATAACGATCCGCTGGAGCGGACGCATCTCCTCATCGCTCACGAATTTTTCGCCCAACGGAACGCGCATAGAGTCGCAGAGATGGCAGACCATCTGATGTGCGTTCATTTTGCCCCAGCGGGCGGTATCGTCAGCCGACAGGCTTTCCAGTCTCTGCAGGATCGACTGAAAATCTTCATTCCTGGCCAAAGTTTTCATATCGTTGCAAAGGTAAATATCCCTTGACTACAAGTAGAAGATATGGCAAACTGTTTTTATTATGGCACGCCAGCGCAAACAGAAACAAACCATCCCCGGACACAAGAAATATACCTTCAAGGACTTCGACACGGAGTTCCCTGACGACGATGCGTGCCTTGAATACGTCAAAGAGCAACGCTGGCCCGATGGTCGTACTCTTTGTGTAAAGTGCGGTGTCGAGCATAAGCACTACCGGGTGACTGGCCGCACGGCTTACGCCTGCGATCATTGCGGAAACCACATCTATCCGCTCGCCGGAACGATCTTTGAGAAGTCCAGCACGTCTCTAAAGACGTGGTTTTATGCCATGTATCAGATGGGCTCCACGCGCTGCGGAGTCAGTGCGAAGTCGATTCAGCGTGAGACTGGTGTCACCTATAAAACTGCATGGCGGATGTTCAAACAGATTCGCACGCTGATGTCGGAGGACATTACGCTGGAGGGTTCCTCAGTCGAGATTGACGAAACCTATGTGGGCAGCAAGGCCAAGAATCGGCATCTTGGCAAACGTGGCGGATTCGGACGCAATAACGATCAGAAGACCCCAGTCTTCGGAATGGTGGAGCGTGGTGGCCGTGTGATCGCTAAGGTCACGCCGGACACCAAAGCCAAAACCCTTTTCCCGATCATCCATGAACGTATCATGCCAGCGAGCACGGTCTACAGTGACGAATATCCGGTTTATGATCACTTGGGAAAAACGGCGCATGGCTACGACCACAGGCGCATTCAGCACGCCGAAAAGGTCTACGTTATGGGCGACGTTCACACAAACACAATCGAGGGGTTCTGGAGTTTGATGAAGCGGGGAATTGGCGGTACGTATCACAGCGTTAGCCGGAAATACCTGCAAAGCTACCTTGACGAGTATTCTTTCCGGTACAATCGCCGAGACTCTAACGAGCCGATGTTTGTTTCGATTTTGGATCAGATTTCTGAGCGGGCGAACTGATTGCCCGCTTCAACAATGAATGGTAGTCATCCCGCGTAAACGGGTGTGGCTTTGGCTTTACCGCTTGCTCTGGCGGATTTGATCGCGACTTCTTCATCGTGTGTCCTCGGTGCTCGCAACACCGACCTCAGACGGTCCACTCTGAGTGTATCAGGAGTGGCCCATGGCTGATCTGAAGGAATTTCGCCTCACCATAGAGGGCTCCATCAACGGAGTCGAACTCACACCCAAAACCATGCCAATGGCTAGACTGGCTGAATATGTCTTCGACCTAGCGGCCATAATGGGATGTAAGGAGTCCGTCCATCTGATCAAGGTAGATGATGGGAGCACAGCACCGGTGATGCTGATTGACGCCGATGAAGAGGCGCGCATAACCGATCACATGCAAAAGGCCAAACTCGGTAGGTCTGACCGCAGCGCAAATCTGGCTTACAGAAGATTTGAAACCAAGTTGCGAGAAGATAATGCAGTTGCGCGCGTCCACAACGTGGAGAGGAATTCCAACGTCCTCGAATTTATCGGACGGAATCACGACAAAGTTTCGGAGTACGGACCCATCAAAGAAAAAGCTTCGGTAGTGGGTGAGGTTATAAGGGTTGGCGGCAAGGATGAAACAGTACCAGTATGGCTAAGGCGCGTAGACGAAGATTTATTTTTCTATTGTGATGCCAACAAGCATGTTGCACAAGACCTTGGGCATAAGATGTACGTGACCCTTCGCCTTCACGGAATAGCCACTTGGAAGCGGGATGACGCCGGAATATGGAAGATAGTGCACTTTCGTATTCAGTCCTTTGATTCTGAACCGCTATCGGATGCTGGACTGACAGAAACGCTGGCTACCTTGCGCTCTATTCCTGAGAATGGATGGCTTGACACTGCTGATCCCCTTGCCGAGCTGCGCGAGATCAGACATGGGGAGGAAGCTAGAACTCCGTGATCATCCTAGACACCACGTACTTGGTGGTATTTCTTAATTCGAACATCCCAACACCGAACGACAGGCAGAATCGCCCAGTAGCGCGATTCCGGGAAAGAGTAGACGCCCTAATTGCTGATCTCAATGCCTCTGGGCAGGTAATCGGCATCCCGACCCCGGCATTTGCCGAGATTCTTGTAAAAGCAGGTTCGCAAAGAGTTACATGGGTGGCCACTCTCAACGATAGATATAAATTCGCATTGCTGCCATTTGACTCCCGGGCAGCCGTTGAAGCCAGCGAATTAATCGCACTCGTTCAGCAGGAGCAAAAAGGACAGTCGCCGGAAACGTGGGCGAAAATTAAGTTTGATATTCAGATTGTGGCAATAGCAAAGGCGGAGAACGCCACGGCGATCTATGCCGATGACACTGGAATCGAAAAGCACGGAAAAAGGGTCAAAATTCCTGTGTATCGGATTTGCGATTTACCGCTGCCACCGCCACCGGACGAACCCATTTTGACTTTGCATGAGACAATTTCCGGATCGCAACCGTTTCTCACGGGGCTGGGCGATCTAAGTGACGATCAAGAATAAGGGCCGGACGTTTTCTATGCGCCCGGCCCTACGCTGTCATCATAAGCGTTGAACTGCCCATACACTCAGAGAACAGAGTTGGCGTCCACTAGCCTAAGTAAACGAGGTTGTAGGGGGATTTGTCAACAGCTTATTGGATGCCAAAGAGCGTGTTGCTAAGGCCATAGTACGGATCGCTTGAAGTCAGAATGCGACAGCAATTCGGGAGCCAACTTTACTTTTGGCGGTTCGATCAACACTGTCTGAAGTCCCGCTCTTCGCCCGTATTTGAGTGCCGGGACACAGTCAGTATCATTCGATACAAGCACAATGCGCTCGACCGCGCGATTAGTGGCATAGGCCGCGATGTCTAAGCCAATCCGCATATCGACACCTTTCTGCTCAAAATCAGGATCGAAATCGGCATCGGTTAGCGCACCTACGCTTTTCGTGACAGGTGTCTTTTTTGGTTTATAACCTCGGAATTTTAGAACGCCCCGCCGTACAGCAAAAAGATCCTTGCGGGAAAGTTCATGTAGCCATGCGTCAGATGCGTGGAAAGTGTGACTCAAGCCTGATACCGGAAGCTTTACAGTTCCCGTATACAGAGCGCAATCATAATAAAGCACTCTAAACAGGTCTTCATCGGCTCCTCTGCATTTCAGTGCGAATTTTTCAATAAAATCTGGATCATAAAGCCTGCTGGCCTTCTTTGCCTCGACGCGCAAAAAACCCCCATCTATGAGAACGATAACTTTCACGTTGCTCAATTATTTACCCCCTCAAATGGATAGGCCCCCTTTCGGGGGCCAGATAATGCTCGCCTACGAGCCTAGCGGATAGAACTGAGTATATACTCTCCGATCTAAAGATGCGTCAAGGACAAAAGAAGATGCCCTTTCAATGGCGCTGGGTAGGCACTAAAAGCGAGGCACTTTTGCATTCGGAACTTCGCCAAGAGTTTGGCCTCGGCGGGATTCAAACCCACGACCATGCGTTTAGTGGACGCTTGCTCTATTCACTGAGCTACGAGGCCAAGCACAGTATAAGTCTCTATGATTCTGATTCGATAGATGTACACACCCAGAAAGAAAAATTATTCCTGCGAAGATGGGTAGGCTGTTGTCACGCCCAGCATTTCGCGCGTATGCACAGGTAGCATCCTTCGATTGGCCTATAAACTAGCCACTAGATCTAAATGTACACAGGTGGATTGTAATGCTGCTTCCAGTGGCCGCTTTCGGAATCATGGCTCTCGTCGGATTGCTTGCGGCACTCCGACCAAGAGTATTCATGGAGTATTTCTTAGCGGACTACCAACGTGAACGGCTCTGGGGCAATATGGGATTGGTTTCACAGATAGGATGGTTTCTTTTCGGGTGTTCCACATTCATGTTTACTCTGTTTTTCTTGGGTTGGCTAATACGGCGTTAGCCATTCAGCCCGCTGCCGCTCCCTATGAAAAGGGTTTTCCTTGTTTTGAAGGGATACTTACCGTTGCAAAAGTACCACTTGGGCGAGCGGGAGTACCCTTCGAGGTTCCCTTTTCTCCGTCATTTCGCTTGTCAATCACTCGACTGGCGAATAGCCTCAAAGATGGCGATTCCCCGCGACAACCAACGACGTGCGTCAACCACGAGCGCGAGTTCAGTTTTGCACCGGAGCAGGTGCAGCCATGTTCCAATCTGGCATTCCCTCCCTAAGGATTGAGTTGGGAACTGCTTATCCACAAGATGTTGGGGTGTTTATGTTGACCCAACTCCCCGTCAAGTCTAAAGTTTTCCTTGAAACACCATGCATCCAGGGCGAACTTGCCTGGATTCCGGCTCGCGAATTTAAGGAGTAGTTCCGCATGCTGAAGCTGAAAAAAATCCAGATCCTGGGCTTCAAGTCCTTCTGTGATCGAACTGAAGTCTCCTTGCCGGGCCAGGGGATCGCCGTGGTCGTGGGACCGAACGGTTGCGGAAAGTCCAACATCCTGGAGGGCGTGAGCTGGGTACTGGGTGAGCAGAGTGCCAAAACTCTTCGCGGCGGCAAGATGGAAGACGTCATTTTTGCCGGGACACGAGATCGCAAGCAGCTCGGCATGGCCGAAGTCTCCATTACCCTCATCGATCCTGACGCGTACGGCGGTCCCCTGCTCGCTGAGCCTGAAGTTGTTATCGAGAACGACCTCGACTGGGACGAAGAAAAGCTGCGTGCCGAGCGCTCGGCCGAAGCCGAAGAGATCATCGCCGAATCGCAGCCGGGCCAGGTGATCGAGGAGCAGACAAGCGAGAGCCGGCCGAGTGAAGACGCCGTCTCCATCGAGTCCGCACCATCGGCCGTTGATAAGGACGCGGCCCACGGTGAGCCTGGAAATGCCGTCGTGCTGAAGATTCGCCGCCGCAAGTTCCAGAAGACTCCGCAACGGGGCGAAATCGTGGTCACTCGCCGCCTTTTCCGCACCGGCGACAGCGAATACCTGCTCAACGGCAAGCTCTGCCGGCTGCGCGACATTCAGGACATCTTCATGGGCACCGGCCTGGGCCCGGAGTCGTATGCCATCATCGGCCAGGAACGCATCGGGCAGTTGCTGAGTTCGAAACCGCATGATCGCCGCGCCATCATCGAAGAGGCTGCCGGCGTTACGCGCTTCAAGACGAAGAAGCGCCTCGCGGAACTCCGCCTCGAGCAATCCAAACAGAATCTTGCCCGCGTTAACGACATTTTCGAGGAAGTCACGCGGCAGATGGGTTCGCTCAAGCGGCAGGCCGCAAAGGCTGAGCGCTATGCCGCGATCCGCGAAGAGATGCGCGCGCGTCTGCGTATCGTGCTGGCAAGCAAGATCGCTCAGATGGACGCCGAGCAGAGCGCAGTGCTTGCGGAAATCACCTCTCTCAGCGCGCAAGTGGATGAGCACAATGCACAGGTCGAGATTCTCGACACCGAGCACACGTCCGGCATAACCCACGGCTACGAGCTTGAGTCGGCCGCTAAAGAAGCTCAGAGCCGGGCCAGCGAGAGTGCCCTTGAGTTGGAGCGTGCCATCGCCCGGCAGCAGACAAACCAGGAACGCATCGTCGAGCTTGAAGTGCGTGCTGTTGCAGGCTCTGCCGAACTCGAACAGGCAAAGCAACACCTGACCAATCTCACAGGTGAGCGCGACGCACACCGCAGCTTCCTGGAAACAGCAGCCGCGGAATCGGCCAGCTTCCAACAGCAGGCCGAGATCAGGCAACAGCAGGCGCGCGACGCCGTTGCTGCGGTCGCCGCCGCAGAACAACGCTCCGAGGCCGGACGCCGTGAGGCGATGCAATTGATTTCGCAACTCGGACAGATTCGCAACCAGGCAACCCAGGCCGAGGAATCGCTCGCGTCGCTCGAACGCGATGCCGACCGGCTGGCGACGGAGATTTCTGCCGCAAAGCACGACCTTGAGGCGTTGGGGGCGGAGCGCGGCCAGCTCTCGATGAATTTCGAGTCGGTCACGGAGACGTTAAAACGGCTGGAAGCAGAAATCATTGCCCTCCGCGACGAGATTGCCGCAAAGCGCGCGGAGGAAACCGAGGCCCGTCGGCGAGGCGACCAGCTTCGCGCCGAACATGCGACGCTTACCGGCCGTCACAACTCGCTCAATGCGCTCATTCGCGAACACAGCTACTCCACCGACACGGTTCGCAAGCTCTTTCGCTCGAACTCGATGGGCGGCGGCCTTGCGCCGGTTGGCACGCTGGCCGATTTTCTTGAAGTTGAAGATCAATACGAGAGCGTTGTCGACGAGTTCCTGCGCGACGAGCTGAACTACATCGTGGTGAAAAGCTGGGACGCAGCGAACGAAGGCATGCGGCTGCTGAAGACCGATGTCGATGGCCGCGCTACTTTCCTTGTTCATCCCGAGGATTCGCAGGCTAAATTCTCCTTCGCCGCCGGGAGCGCTCCGCCCAGTTATCAGCAAAAGCAAGGCGTCGTCAGGCTGAAGGAATGCATTCGCGTACTCGACGGATTCGGCAGTTCCCTTGAAGTGATCCTGCCCAAACTGCGCGAAGGCTACGTTGCGGGCGATTCCGATACGGCGCGCACGCTAGCCCTGGAAAACCCGCATGCGTTTTTCCTCGCGCCTACAGGCGAATGCTTCCACAACGTGACAGTCACTGGCGGCAAGCCGCGCGCCGAGGGTCCGTTAGCCATCAAACGCGAATTGCGCGAGACGCAGCAGAAGCTTGAGACCGTTGAACGGGATTTGAGCCAGGCCGAGCTCACCGTAGCGACACTCGGCAAAACACTTGCCGACCTCACCCGGCAACTCGACGGGAAGAGTGAGGAGCGCCGCAATGCGGAGCGCGAAAGCGCCAACCAGTCCGCCGCGCTGCGCCAGATGGATTCTGAAGTCCAGCGTCTCGATCGCCGCCTACAGGAGTGGAACCTGCAAAACGAACGCAACAAGGACGCGCGAGTTGCGAAGCAGACATTTATCGAGCAAAAGCGGGAAGAGTCACGAGGCCTGGAGGCACAGCAAGAGGCGGCCGAGTCAGCCCTTAATGATCTGCATCGTTCTCTTGAGGAATTGCGTTTCGCTCGAGAGGACGCACAACAACAGGCCGCACAAGTCTCGGCCCAGCTGGCTGGACTGGAAGAACGCCGGCGCGGCGCGGAATCGGCGTACGAGCGCATCGATCGCATGTATGCCGAACTTGCGCGGCGCGTAGCCCAGATCGAACAGCAACTCGCCGCTGCCACCGCCGAACAACAACAGCGCGCACAGGAGAACGAACAGATCTCAGTAAACCGTCAACAATTGACGGAAGTTCGCGAACATGCGCTCGCCGAAGTCGCTCGGCTTACCAAAGATGCCACCGAACTTCGCGCACACCTTGCCGAGATTGATCGCAAATTGAAGGCATTGCGCACTGAAACGGACAACCTTCGCGACGCCCGCAGTGATCGCAGCGCGCGTGCCGCTACACTCACCGCCGATCTCGCGCATCTCGAAGAGACATGCGTGAACGATCTCGGCACGGAGGCCATCGCACTTCGCTCCGAGACCGAACTTCCACGCATCGAAGGAGAGGCGCTCACGCTGGAAGATGATGCCTGCCGAGAACTCAAGCAGAAACTCGAATCGATGGGCCCCGTCAACATGATGGCTCTCGAAGAATATAAAGAGACTGCGCAACGTCACGAGTTCCTGGAAACGCAGCGCAAGGACCTGCTCGATTCCATCGAGAATACCCAGGCGACCATCAAGGAGATCGATCAGATCTCGCGCACGAAATTCGACGAAGCCTTTGTGCGCATCAATGAGAATTTCAGCGTCACCTTCTCCAAGCTCTTCGGCGGCGGCCAGGCCTTCATGCGGCTCACCGACGAAGAAAATGCCATCGACAGCGGCATCGACATCGTGTCCCAGCCGCCCGGCAAGAAATTGCAGAACGTGCTGCTTCTTTCCGGCGGCGAAAAGGCCCTCACTGCGCTCTCGCTGCTCGTCGGCATCTTCCAGTACCAGCCCAGTCCCTTCTGCGTACTCGACGAAGTCGATGCGCCGCTCGACGAAACGAACGTGGGCCGCCTCGCCGATATGCTGCGCAGCATGGCCGGAGATACGCAGTTCGTGATCGTGACTCACTCGAAGCGAATGATGACTGCGGCCGATCTCATCTACGGCGTGACGATGCAGGAGCCAGGGGTGTCGAAGATCGTGAGCGTACACCTCGGCGGCCAGGAACGAGGATTGGAATCACGCAGGGCGACTGCGTAGTTGAATCATCCCGTAACGCCCGCCGCCTCAACGAAGTCAATGGTCACGATAGTAATCGCGTCCCGCGAGCAGAATTTCGATGGCGCGCAATTTTGCTCTTGACAGTCGATAATCACGCGTGCGAATGCGGTAAAAAAGTCCGTTAATCGTGTATTTACGCTACGTTGACAAAGCGTTCGCCTGACCTCAGAATCGGAATTCAGATCGATTCAGAGAAGGCCCGCGATTGCCCACAATCATTGAAACCGAGTTCAGCCACCTCACCCTGCATGCGCGGGGCAAGGTACGTGACCTCTACTCCGTGGGCGAATTTCTGCTGTTGGTCGCGACCGATCGCATCTCGGCTTTCGATCATGTGCTTGCCACGGGGATCCCCGGCAAAGGCAAAGTTCTCACTCAGCTTTCGCTCTTCTGGTTCGACTTCCTCAGGAACATCGTTCCCAACCACCTCGTCACCGCAGACGTGAGCGAGTATCCGCGCGAGCTTCGCCAATATAGAGAAGAGCTCGATGGCCGCTCGATGCTGGTTAAACGCGCACAGATGTTTCCTGTCGAATGCGTGGTACGCGGCTACCTCTCTGGTTCGGGGTGGAAGGACTACCTCGCCACCGGCGCTGTCTGTGGCCTCAGCCTTCCGGCTGGGCTGCGCGAGGGCGACAAATTGCCCGAGCCCATCTTTACTCCGGCTACCAAGAGCCTGGATGGCGAGCACGATGTAAACATTTCATTCGACGAAATGGTTGCGCGCATCGGCGCACAAAGCGCGGAGCGGCTTCGAGATTTGAGTCTGGCCGTTTACAAGAAGGCGTCTGAATACGCCGAAGAACGCGGATTGATCCTGGCCGACACAAAATTTGAGTTCGGCACTCATGTGGAAGGCATCATACTTGCCGACGAGGTGCTCACGCCCGATTCATCGCGTTTCTGGCCGCGAGATCAGTACCAGCCGGGGCGGCAGCAGCCTTCGTTCGACAAACAGTACGTGCGCGATTACCTCGAGAGTATTCGCTGGAACAAGCAGGCCCCAGCGCCCGGTTTGCCGGACGATGTTGTCACGCACACGCAACAAAAGTATCTTGAGGCCTTCCGCTTGCTTACGGGAAAGTCTCTCTCGCTGTAGGCATCAGCATGGCGCTCATCGACTGGCTGATTGTCGTTGTATTACTTGTTTCCGTGCTGTCGGCAATCAAGAACGGCTTCCTGTTGGAAGTGTTCTCGCTCGCTGGCGTGGTTGCTGGATTGCTGCTGGCGAGTTGGAACTATCAGAGGTTGTTGCCATGGATAAGTCGCTGGGTTCATACATTGGCGGTCGCAGAAGCATTATCCTTTCTCCTAATCGCGTTAGGAGTGATGGTGCTGGCCGGCATTCTGGGACGACTGATTCGCTGGTCAGTGCATTCGATCGGACTCGGATGGGCCGACCGCTTTATCGGCGGACTTTTCGGCCTGGTAAAGGGATGTGTGCTGGTCACTCTGGCAGTGTTGGTCGTCGCTGCATTTCTGCCGCAGGCTACATGGTTTCAGCAGTCGCGCCTGGCGCCGTATTTCCTGACCGCGGCTCATCAGGTTTCGATCGTAACGCCCTCCGAACTGGGCGAGCGCATTCGCCAGGGCGTCGTCGTTATACGTAATGCTCAGCCCACGTGGCTGAAGCCTTCGGCAATTATGATTCCGCAAATTGGTTCCCCAATGGCAAGTGTTGCTACCGAACAAAATCGACTCGGGTAAAACCCGGGCGTAGGAAAGAGGATTTGTGAAACGTGAACTGGATAACCTTGTGACTCAAATGCACGCGGGCGGCATAACCTATACCGAAGCAGTACGCGAGTTCAAAAAGCGCTTCCTGCTGGAAGTGCTGGCGCATCACAAGGGCAACCAGTGCAAAGCGGCCAAGGAGCTTGGCATGCATCGCAACACCCTCAGTCGTACCATCGTCGAGCTGAAGCTCGACCCGTCACAAATTCGGAGCGGCCTCAAGCGCCCGCCGCGCAGCGAACGTCCTGTATTTGAAGTAAATCAGGTCGCGCGCTAGGGAATGCCATCGCCGGAGTGCGCTGCCCTGCTTTAATCTAAGTACAAGGGCAAACTACCGAGTGAATTCTCCATCTCCGCATCCGACTGCTTCGACATCTGACGCAGCTGAAAGCCATGTCTTCGTCCGGGAAGGTTTCCGGTGGGACGAGCAGGGCGCGTATCTCTTCGACGTTGACGGCACGCTGTTGCGCAGCCGCGACCGCGTCCATGTCGACTCATTCTTTTCGAGCGTTCGCACCGCCATGGGGCACGAGCTCGTACTCGAGGGCGTCACCCTGAGCGGAAATACTGACCCCGGCATTCTGCGCGATGCCTTCCGGCTCGCCCAGCTGGACGAAGCCCACTGGCAACCCCACCTCGAAAATGTACTCGAAACAATGCGCCGCGACGTTGCTGCGCGACGCTCCGAGATGAAGCTGGTCAAGATGCCCGGCGTCGACGAGATGCTTGCCTATCTTCAGAGCAAAGGTGCCGCGCTTGGCGTGGCCACCGGCAACCTTGAATCGATCGGCTGGTTGAAGATCGAGGTCCTCGGACTGCGCCCCTGGTTCACCTTTGGCGGATTCAGTGACAGCTACGATGTCCGCTCCGACATGATCGCTCATGCCATCCGTGAGGCTCACCGCCACGCCGGTCCCGAGGCTACAGTCTGCGTCGTCGGCGATACGCCTTTCGACATCTCCGCAGCACGCGCCAACGGTCTGCCTACGATCGCCGTGGCCACGGGCAACTTCACCTTCGACCAGCTTATGGAGCACGAGCCCGAAGTCTGCGCGTCCTCGCTTGAGGCGCTTCTCCAGACATTGGATTGCCGCAGCATCGCATGAATCTCAGCCGAAAATACGCTCTGGCTGCCGCACTCGTTGCCGGCTCTTTTGCCTGCGCGTACGCACAGGGGCCGGATGTAAAAGAGGCTCAGCCACAGAAGGCGCCCTCGGCTCGAGAGCAGCGCCAAGCGGAGAAAATCTACCTCGCCGGCGCGAAGGCGCTCGAACACGAAGACCTGAAGACGGCGGCGGAGGACTTCGAGCGTGCCACCCTGCTCGTGCCCGGCAACAAGCAATATCAGGCGGCGTACGAGATCGCCCGGCAGGACCGTGCCACCGCGCTGGTGCAGGCGGCGGACAAAGCAAGGTTGCTTGGCCATGCCGACGAAGCCCGCGCGGACCTCGTCGAGGCGTATCATCTCGACCCAACCAATCCAATGGCTGCGCAGCATGTGGATGAAATCGCTCCTGATGCAGCCTCGGATCGCGAGCCGCGCGGTCCGGAAGCCGAGGTCGCCGGACCCATCCAGCTTCTCCCTGCGCAGACGCGGCGCAGCTTTCATCTACACACCAATACGAACGATCTCCTTCGCCAGGTGCTGACCGCTTACGGTCTCACTCCAACGCTCGACAGTTCCATCAAGAGCCAGACCGTGCGCTTCGATGCGGACGACGTTGACTTCAACGAAGCGGCGCGCATGGTGAAGCTGGTCACCAACACCTTCTTCGTACCGCTCGATCCCAGCCGCGTGCTGGTCGCCGAGGACACCAAGGACAATCGCACCAAGTTCGAGCGGCTCGCCGTCGAGACCGTCTACTTCCCTGGTCTCACTTCCGCTGAGATCACCGATATGGGCAACGTAGCGCGAAATCTTTTCGACGCCCAGCAGACCACTGTGTCGCAGGGCAACGCCTCGCTCACGCTGCGCGCCCCGGCTGAGAAGCTGGCCATCCTGAATTCCACGCTTGCCGAAATGCTCGACGGCCGGAGCGAAATCCAGCTCGACGTGCGTCTCTACAGCATCGCCAAGACGCGCACCCTCAACGTTGGGGTGCAGTTGCCGCAGACATCGACGATCTTCAATGTTCCTTCGCAACTGAACAGCATCATCGCCAACAATCAGAGCCTGGTGCAGCAGATCATCTCCAGTGGCCTGGCCAGCGCCGGGGACTACGCCGCTATCGCCGCCATCCTTGTCGCCTCAGGAGCGGTCAGCGGTTCGATTCTGAGCCAGCCCTTCGCGATCTTCGGCGGAGGCCTTACGCTTACCGGCCTCACGGTCAGCGGCGTCACCGGCAATCTTGCCCTAAACTCTTCGGATTCGCACACGCTTGATCACATTACGGTGACCGCGCTGGACCTGGAAGAGGCGACCATTCGCAGCGGCACCCGCTACCCTATCGTCACGTCTTCTTACTCGAACCTTGCCGGCAGCACCCTCGGTGTCGCCGGCCTTTCGTCGGCGGGAGTCTCGAGCGCCTTGGCCGGGCTGGGCATCGGGGCTTCCGCCCTTACCAGCCAGCAGGCGATTCCCCAGGTGCAATATCAGGATCTCGGGCTCACTCTTAAGGTGACGCCGCGCGTCCAGAAAGACCGCGACGTGGCGCTCAAGCTCGACCTCAAGATCGTGTCTCTCGCAGGCGGCACGCTCAACGGCAACCCGATACTCGACAACCAGGAGTACACCGCCAACATCACGCTCAAGGAGGGTGCGAGCGGGGTTGTCGTTAGCGACATGTCAAAACAGCAGACGAAGGCTGTCGATGGAGTTCCGGGCCTCAGCGACCTCCCCGGCTTTCAATCGACGACCAACAACCAGACCGAGAATGACGTCTCGGAACTCATCATTGTGGTTACACCGCGCATCGCCCGCGAAGCGCATCAACAGATCGCCGGCCGGATGTTCGTGCTTCCCACACACCCGTAGCCTCACCGGAGACAGGGACGGGGCAAGAAGAACCCTTCTAAACCTTGTCCTTGCTGGACGGCTTGGGATTGCGTAAAGTAGCAGGCTTACGGGCCTGCTTCTTTTTTGCCCTTGCATTCTTCGGAACCTTGAAGAGTGCTTCCATCCCCCGCTTGAATTTCTCCAGCGCTTCTGGGCCCTCGTAGTATTCGGGTTTCATAGCTTCCTCCTATGTCAAAACATCGTAACGCTCCACGGAAGAACAATGGAAAGCCCCCAAATCCAAAACCCAAACCCGATAGCGAAGGCTCCGAAACTCCACGGCAAGTGGAGGGAGGCTTGCATATTGATCCAGCCCCATGCCACTCCGATAACTCCGAGCAGAAAAAGGAAAACGCCATGCCATGGTATAGAAACTGGGGCGGATTTTGGAAAAGAGCCCTTGAGATACTGGCAGTCTTGGGCCTTGGAGTCTATTGCACTCTCACCTTCATGCAGTGGCGTGACTTCCGACATAATTTTGAAACTGATGAGCGAGGGTGGATATCCCCATCCTTTACATTCAATTCTGAAAAGGTATTTCTCGAGGGAGATGCTTTCGTTCCAGGGAAAATGTTTGATGGATATGCGGTGATCAAGATTCTTAATTCCGGCAAGACACCGATTTTCAGAACGGAGTCCCACGTCTGGGTAGAGATTCTGGACCACGATTCCCCGCCCACCTTTACCTGGCAGGGAAGCATGCATACCATTACCTATGGCGGACTCATTTTCCCGGGGAAGTCCGTCGATATCGAAAGTCACCGATTTCGTTTGTCGGGTGAGATATTCAATCCCACAGATGCCGAGATCGAAGCACTTCGAAGCGATACCGACTACGTTGTGGCTTATGGCTACACGGTGTACTCGGACAGCTTCGGAATGCACTGGACTCGCGAAGATTATATACTTGACGCAAGGTAGGCATTTTGCTATTCTGCCTTTGTCGATGGTTTCTTTGGCTTATCTTTTTCATTCTTAACGTGTTGCACAACGTCGGGATGGAAAAGATGTTTGATCGCTTCTTCCGTGGTCATCTGTCGAGGATGCTTCGCAATTTTGGGGGCTTTAGGCATGAGCAACTCCGTAAATCTTGTGAGTCTGATCGAACAATTTGGTAGCGAGGATCGCTGCCGTGCATACCTTCAAGCGCTTCGCTGGCCTGATGCGATTAGATGCCCTCGCTGCCAGTCTGACAAGATTTCCCAGATCACGCAGCGCAACCAATTTGACTGCGATGCCTGCCGCTATCAGTTTTCCGTGACGGCTGGAACAATTCTGAATGACTCGCATCTTCCCCTGTGGAAGTGGTTCCTTTGCGTCTATCTGCTCTGCGAGTCCAAGAAGGGCATGAGCGCAAACCAGATCAAACGGACTCTTGGCATCAGCTACAAAACGGCGTGGTATTTGTGTCACCGCATCCGAGCGGCAATGAAGGAAGTTAATCCTGAACCACTGGACGGCATTGTAGAAGTAGACGAGACGTTCATCGGAGGCAAGCTTCGCGGCAAGAACTGGAAACGCCTCTCCAATAAGGAAAATAACAAACAGGTCGTAGTTGGCATCAAGCAGCGCGGTGGAGAGCTTCGCTTCTTTCATGCCGAGAATGTGAAGTCGGGCACACTGGCGAAGTACATCAAAGAGAACGTCAGCGGCGACGTAGACATGATTATGACGGATGAATGGCCTGCCTATAAGGGTGCGTTGAAGCAAGCTGGATTTGAGCGCGGTATCCACGGAACCATTTGTCACCATGACGGTGTTTATGTTGACGGCGATATAACCACGAACGGCATCGAATCCGCTTTCTCGCTTCTGAAGCGCGGCATCATTGGTTCGTGGCATAAAGTCTCGGCAAAGCATCTATCCGCCTATCTTGATGAAATGACGTTCCGATTCAACAATCGCGATAATCCATTTCTCTTTCGTGACACGTTGATGAAGTTGCTTAGTGCGCAGGTTTTGGAATATAAGAAGTTGACGGAATCGGCAGCCTAGTCGCCGCGTTGAAGGTCTGTGCGAGCCTCAGACGCTGAGGCTTCGACCAATCCACCGTCGGGCAGCTGTCGCAGGCATAATAAACACCGATATCGACCCCATCAACCTTCGGGAAAACCGGGAAGTTAACAGTAAAATCCCACTTTGGGAAACTAACGTTTGCGGGAAACTCTGGGATAACTATTTCGCGATCATATGCATGATCCGAGTCCACCATCACGAATCCCGGCGAGGCGGAGACCCAGCTACAGGCACTGCAAACCCTAATCCAGATATCAAGGTTCTTGGCCGGAGCATCACCTTTAATGATTCCAGAAATAGTAAAAGTTGCCCTACCTTCGTTTAGGGGATCAAGCTTTACTGTTTGAACTCCGCTGGCCATATCTGGCTGATAGAAGCCGAACTGTATGGTGTCCTTTTTCTCCTCCGGATATATTTGCTGAACAACCTGCGGCTGCGCAGGCGCAGTTCGGAGAGGAGGAGGCGTATGAACCTGCCAATTCTCTTTCAAAAAACCGAGTTTGTTATTGAGCCAATCATCGGGTGGCATTTTGTTCCCAGCCAAAATCTCGGGGTCGATTGAAGAATGTGTAGCAATGTATTCGGCTCGCAGGGATTCAAGTAGATGCTGCTTTCTCTCTGATTCGGTCATATTGACCGCTTTGGGCTTCAGGGCCTCTTGAATGTTGAGAACACTCTTAAGCACCACGCTCATCCGATCTTCACTCTGACTATCCTTGAAGCCCTGGTTTTCGCTTTTGATCGCGTTAATAATAATTGCGGAAAAACCAAAAGTAACGAATAAGACTATGAGGAAGACACGCACCCATATCAAGTCCTCAAGCTTATCAATCCAACTCTTAGGCACTAGATATGCCAGACCAGCTAGAGCCAAGAGCGCGAAGGCTATATCTGGTACCGCATTGAACGCTACGTGTAATAACCGCCCAAACATCGGGTGCGTTTGGGCGGTTATAAACAGTGGATGGCTTATCCTGTAAACCAAAATCGGAACATGAATCCAGAGATAATGGCGAGAAACAACTAACAGGGTTAGGCAAATTACAAAGGACAAGACAATCCGAACGCGCAGCGGATGGGAGCGCATCACTAGACGCAATGGCAACGATCGCAGCCGCAGCCATCTTCTGATTGTTTTCCAGTGCCGCATGTCGAGGATTTTCCCTTGCGCCAAATCGTCTCACTGGATACCACCTTGCGTCAAGGTGATAATCTTCGGACTCGCTTTTGCGCCAATTGGCACTACATTCCTCCAAAGCCTGCCCTTCCAGCTAATGGCAGCTTTAATGTGCTCCCCTGCGTAGCCTTGAATGCGGTAGGAGATGGGGGCACCCCTGTACCTTCCGCTCCCTAGCCCTATCACGGCCAGATAAGCCAGTAGAATTCCCACGGTTAACAGAAACATGCCAAGCGAGAGAAATGCTATGAAGGCGATGCCTTTGAAATGTGAGGGGATGGCTTGAATATGAATGAAACCGAGCGTCGCAAGGACGACAGCAAAGACGAAGTAGAAAGATGTCTTCGTTACTACGAAATAAGACTTAAGCGAAGCCTGCGAGACCCCAAGTTCATCATGGAGGGTGCTGGGTTCATCGTTCTTGTGATCTACGCTCTCTTCACGATCAAGATTTATTATGCTAATAGGGATGCCGCCGATGCTGCCACGCGTGCTGCCAACACTGCTCAAGATAGCTTGGTAAAGATTCAAAGGCCGTGGGTGGGCATCGTGGGATACCCTGATCTGCTTGAGCCGTTGAAGATTGGGCAATATCTTGACTCCAAAGTCAAAGCAATTCTCCAAAACTTTGGTGGGGCGCCAGCAACGCACGTCGTCATGAGGCTTATCGTTCCAGCCAGCCCAGAAATCGGAACCAATGAGATTCCCTGGACTTGCAAGATACCAGAGATGGAAATTGCCAGTGGGGCCGGTGTGTATATATTCCCAAACAACATCCTTCCCTATGTCACCGGCAGCCAGGGAAACAGTGGCTACGGGTCTAAACCTGTGGCTGGAACGGTACCTTTCAGGGTCATTGGGTGCATCGTCTACTCCGATCAATTCAAGACGATTCACCACACGACTTTTTGCTACTACAGTAATAGTTCCATCTCTCAGGCGAAGCCCCATGAGCCGATGTGGCCATGTCAGCAAGACGAAGAAATAGATTAAACATAGCGATGCCCTGTCATGGCATCCCCACCGCGACACACCTCTCTTGGTGCGGCAAGTTATATAACTGCCCTTGATTGGCTACTTTGCGACACCCAGAACCGGCGACCATTCGCAAGACAGTACCAGCCTACGGGCAAAACAAAAGCCCGGCGATGGCAACCGGGCTTCTTCATCTTCTTACTTTTACTATAGCGATTCGCGAGAAATACTCGGCCAAGTATTTGCCGGCTATGACTAAGGCGGCGACCCCTCCGTATCAGAATGGAAATCACTTCCCTTCACCAGCGAGCCATCGGTAGTAAGGATTTTCAGGATCGGCGGCCAGGACACGCTCCATGGACTGGGTCCACTTTTCTCTGTCCCCGTCATAGGCGGCGATGCCGGCGGAATAAAACTCGAGCAGGCTCTGGCGCTGCCGAATGATTTCCGCCTTCAGAGCGTCATCTGCGCCAGTCACTGGCGGGTCAGTCCGGAGAGCAAGTAGATTCGGCAGAGTGCGCGTGATCTCCTTGGGCCGGACCCAGGGCGCGTACTCAATGCGCGGACGATTGTCGGTCACTGGACGGGCATTCGCTGCGTAGCGCTCCAGTCCTTCTCTTCCGGTGACCCACGTCGCAAGTAGAGCCGCAGGTGAAGAGATACCGACCGCTTGTAACGGAGTGCTTACGCCAGCCTGACTGAATCGATTGGCAATCTGCTCAGCGTTCAACTCGATCGGTGAGTAAGAACCGACGAGGAGCATCTCATGCATCTCCGTGGTCCAGAGGGATGCATAGGGAAACACATCAAGGAAGCTGCGCACCAGAGAGCGGGTATCCTCGTCGTTCTGCGTGGCAAGCGGCAGCCACTGCGCGAAGAGGCCATCCGATTCCAGTCGCCTGCTGGCGAGCCGATAGAAATCCGTCGAGTAGAGGTTTACGACACCCTCCGCCGACGGCGGTGGAGGCTCCAGCGTGATGAGGTCGTAGCGTTCTGCACTGCGCAGCAGCTCCTGCCGCCCGTCGGCTATCCGAATCTGCATGCGCGGATCGGAGCCCGCCTTGTAGTTCTCCGGGAAGAGTTCGCCTGCGCGAACGACTGCCGGAAGGAGCTCCGCGCAGACTCTTCGCTGCAAATTTCGGGTAGTGGAGAACAGCTCCGGCAGTGATGCCCGTCCCGAAGCCGATGACCAATGCCGACTTCGGCTCGCCGCGATGAATAATCAGCGGCAGCATTGCCTGCAGCCGCATGTAGCGCAGCGACGGCATCGCGTCACCGGAGTTGGATACGCCCTGAATGTAAAGCCGCCGAAAGACATTGTCGCCGGTTCGTTGCTGAGCAACGGCAACGGTGGCGCCTCGGCCCTCCTGGTAGAAGATCAGGCCACCTCCTCCGCGCGTGGTGAGCAGCAGCCGGCCCAGACGATCGGGAGGCGTGAACAGCGCTCCGGCAACGGCAACCAGCGCCAGGATGAAAACCGCCCACTGTATCGTCCTGTTCACTGCGGAGCCAAGGAGCACGGCCAACGCGCCCACCGTCGCCGCCGCAATCGCCAGCATGCCGAGCGTGCGCACCAGACCGAGCACGGGCACCAGAAGAAAGCCTGTGAGCAGGGTTCCGGCGATTCCTCCGGCTGTGTTGAGGGCGAGGACTGCTCCGACATCTCTGCCTGCCCGTTGTGCTCCTGCAGCCAAACGAAGCACTGCCGGGAAGGCAGCACCCAGCAAAACCGTTGGCACGAAGACAATGCCGAGAGCTGCAATCGCAAACTGGGCGCACATTCGGGCGAAATCGCTGCCGGTAGCAGAGAAGACGAGATTGCCGGCTTCGATCTGAATTCGTAACTGCCACAGATTCACAAAGGCTATCTCAAATAGCGCCACCACTCCGGCTGCGGAGATGAGGAGACCAAATGTCCCCCACGCGTCGCGTATACGATGGTCGAAGCGCGCGTAGAGAGCACTGCCGATGACGAGGCCGGCGAGATAGGTTGCCAGCACCACGGAAAATGCAAAGACCCTGGTGCTCAGGAACTGCGCCATCGCCTGCGACCACACGACTTCATATCCGAGGGCGATGCCTCCCGCGACGGCATAGAGAGCAAGGGCTGCCCGGGATCTCACGAAAGGCGCGGAAGGTTCTGCCCTTGCCGGGGCGGATTCCAGCGAGGCGGGACGATCGAGTCCCAGTGCGATGCACGCAGCGAATATGTGAAGAGGACCGCGGCCAAAGCAGTTCCGCGCACGCCGAGCCAGGGCAGGAGAAGGAAAGAGCTCAGGAGCGCACCGGCAATACCTCCAGCCGTGTTGGCGGCGTAGATCCAGCCCCCGGCTTTTGCCAATTGCCGGAGTCCAGGAGCCTGCGAACGCATCGCCACCGGCAGTGTTCCTCCCATAAGAAATGCCGGAGTTGCCACTAATAGAAAGGGCAATGCCCAGGCAAGAACCCCTGCGTGGGCCTGAATCGCTACAAATGCTCCGGCTGCATGCGACAGCGCTATGGTGGCGGCGAGTCCAGCCAGGGCGACACCAGTTTCCAGAAGAAAATAAAGCAGCAGAGGCCGTCTCAAGCGATCGGCCAGGCGGCCAATCAACGCGCTGCCTCCGGCGAGTCCTGCGAAGAAGGCACTGACGGCGATGGTGATGGAATAGACTTCGACTCCGACTACTACAGAGAGCTGCCTGATCCAGAGAACCTGATAGATAAGCGCTGCCAGGCCGGAGAAGAAGAGGAGCAGAGTAAATAGCAGAGATTTCGCATCGACGGGAATGCGATCGGCCGCCTGCGGCTCTGGCTCCGCGGGGAAGCGCCTGTCTTTTAATTTCTTCGTGGAGGCGGAGGCGGGTTTTACAACCGGCATGAATCTCCCATAAAAGCGAACGAATTCATCTTAGGGGATGAGTCCAGTTGGTTCCAGCAAGTTCGCATAATGGCGTCAGGGTTTATCGTGAAGCATTTGACCCTACCTAGTGGCCTCCGTCCCAGATCCCTGTAACCGCGTTTGCCGTTTCGCGGCAAATTTGCACTAATACGTGGAGACTCTTGCACGCGGAGGAATCATGTCCAAAGTTGTGCTTGCTGTATTTCTTCTTCTTGGGATTACGTTCGTTGTTCTTCCCGCGTCGGCCCAATATAAAGGCGATCACATTCCCGGTTTTGCCGGTCTGGAGAGCGGCACACAAGCGCCTCCGGGTGTTTACGCCGGTGACATTCTCTGGGTGTATCCAACCAGCACCATCAAAGACAACAACGGCAACCAGATCAATCATGGAGGAGGAAGTCTCACTTCTTCGCTCGATGGGATTCTGCTCAGTTATGTCAGCAACTACAAGGTTCTGGGAGCAAACTACGGGGCCACGGTAGTCCTTCCTTTCATTAAGAATGAGCTGCAACTGGACTCGTTCGATGTGAACTCGGGTTTCGCCTTTACTGACATGATCGTCAGTCCGGTATCTCTGGGCTGGCACCTGAAATCCGCCGACGTCACGGCCGCCTACAACATTTACATTCCCACCGGAACCTTCACGCCCAACGCCACGAACAACACCGGCCTGGGCATGGTCGGTAATGAGCTGTCACTGGGTAGTACGGCATATCTCGACAAAATGAAGATGTGGAATGCCGCTGCGAACTTTGCACTGGAGTTCCATACCGACAAAGGCGGCACCAACATCAATGTCGGCGATCTGGCGACGATTGAGGGCGGGGTAGGCAAGAAGTTCTACAAGAAAGTCAGCGGGCCCATACCGATGATCACCAATGTCGGCGTCGCCGGATATTCGCAGTTCAAGGTCACCGGCGACAGCGGGTCTGATATCCCGCCGGCGCTGCGTGGATATAAAGACCGCGTGTTTGCGCTGGGTCCGGAGGCCAACATCTTCATTCCCAAACCACGGTTGACGCTGCTGGCCCGTTACGAGCCGGAATTTGGCGCGCGCAACCGAACGCAGGGACAGACGATCGTCTTCAGTGTGGTGTGGGTGGCGAAGTCGTTAGTGAAGATGCCACCGCACCCTTGAGCAGCACTACGTTCCCAGGTACATCACATGGACATAGGTTCCGAGGCGGACGTTGTACGCGAGATACCAGCCGGGATGATCGGGGTCCTCGTAGAGAATGATGTCGTCGGAATCCCACAGCCAGCCGTCGCAGTAACCGATGTCATAAGGGGCAACACTGAAGTAGAATCCGCCGAACCAGAAACGGCTGGGACCTCCGCCGGCAAGATGCCACCGGTGGTCAGGCCCGAAGCCTCCGTTAAAGTGACCGTGCTCCCAGGGATGGTCCAGGTGGTAGTGAGGGTCATTAGGGCCGGTATTGTGTCCGACCCACTTGCCGTCTTCATGGACATGTGGAGCATCGGGATGCCCCGGATGGTCGACGAAGTTATGGTTCGGGTTCGCAGGCGGTTTGCCATGATAGGGTGCCGGCCCCTTCGCCGGGGGATGCGAAGGTGGCATCGAGGCGGGATGTCCGCCCTGGGGCTTCTGAGCCCAAGTTGTAAAGGAGAAGAACAACAACGCGGCGAGCAATAAAAGAGGCTTCTTCATGAGCACCTCCGTACGGTGCACCTTATCTGACGCAAAGAGCGGCAAAGAAGTTGTGCTGGAATTTCGGCCCGGCTGTCCGGCCCTAACTGCGCCTGCGCGCCACCTCTTCGTATAGGGCAGCATACTCAGCGGCGGGCTTCTTCCAGGAGAAGTCCTTCGCCATGCCGTTGCGGACGATCGTGGTCCACGCTGCCTTGTCCTCGCGGAAAACGGCCAGCGCGCGATCGATGGCAGAGAGAAAGTCGTCCGGATTGTATCCGTAGAACTTGAAGCCCGTTCCGGTGCGGGATTCAGGGTTCCATTCCTCGACACTGTCATCGAGGCCACCAGTAGCACGGACGACGGGCACGGTTCCGTACTTGAGGCTGTACATCTGGTTCAGTCCGCTGGGTTCGTAGCGCGAAGGCATGAGGAAGATATCGGATCCGGCCTCGACCTTGTGCGCGAGCATGTCGTCGAAGGTGATGCGAACCGAGATCTTATTCGGGAAGCGATCCTGCAGCGTGCGGAGGAGGCCTTCGTAATAGGGCTCGCCAGTCCCCAGCACGACCAGAAAGACGTCCTTGTCGAGCAGGCGGTCGGCGATCTGGGCGATAAGGTCGAATCCCTTCATCGTCGCGAAGCGCGATACGATGCCGAGTACTGGGGTCGTCTCGGGGATATGCGCTGCGCAAAAGGCATGGAGCAGATCACGGCGGCACTCGACCTTGCCGGCAAGATTCTCCGGCGTGAAGTGAGCCGCGATGTTGTGGTCTGTGGCGGGATTCCACAGGGTGTAATCCAGGCCGTTCGGGATGCCGTGTAGATCAACTGCGCGCTTGCGCAGAAGAGTGTCGAGGCCGCTGCCGAACTCCGGCGTCTGGATCTCCTCGGCGTACTTGCGGCTGACGGTGGTGATGGCGTCGGAGTAGACGACGCCTCCCTTGAGGAAGTCGAACTTGTCGTAGAACTCCAGGCGATCCACCGTGAACAGGTCCCAGGGCAGCAGCAGGCGCTGGGTGGTTTCCGGCGGAAACCATCCCTGGTAGCTGGCATTGTGGATGGTCAGGATGGATCCGGCATTGCGGAGCACTGGATCGAAGTAGTAGACGGTGCGCAGGTAGATTGGAATCATCGCCGCCTGCCAGTCGTGGACATGGAAGATGTCCGGGACGCCGAGCTGCTTGGTCGCCTCGAGCGTCGCGCGGCAGTAGAGCCCGAAGCGCTCCCAGTTGTCGAGGTATTCGCCGGTCTCGGTTCCGTAGGGCGCTTCGCGGTCGAAGAGCTCGGGGCAATCGACAAAGTAAAACTGCACGCCGTCGTGGATGCCGCCGTCGAGAATGGCCACGAACCGGTTGTAGTACTCGAAGGGGATAGTGAGGCTGCGGATGACCGGCTTCTTCTCGGGTACGTGCTCGCGAACCTGCGCGTAGTACGGCAGATAGACGGTCACGCGATGGCCGAGGTGTGCGATCTCGCGTGGCAGGGCGCCGACGACGTCCGCCAGGCCTCCGGTTTTGACATAGGGAACGCATTCCGAGGCGGCGAAGACGACGTGCATGGCGATGGGACTCCCGTGTTTGTCTTTATGATGCAATGGTGGCCGTTAGGTCGCACGAGCCAGAGTAAGTCTACCCTTGGGAAGTCTATTCTGGCTGCCAACAGGCGGCAATGCGAGGTAAAGCACTCTGAAGCACAAACCCAAGCTTGGGCAGAATTTTCTGGTCGATCCGGCGGCGTGCGTGGCCATCGCCGATGCGCTCGGCGACCTCGCGGGACGGACGGTGGTGGAGATCGGGCCCGGCGGCGGCGCGATCACCGAGATTCTCAGCCTCCGCGCAGGGCGCCTGGTGGCCATCGAACTCGACCGGGAGCTTGCGCCACAACTGCGGGCGCAGTTCGCGGAGGTGCCATCGGTTGAGGTGATTGAGGCCGATGTATTGACCGTCGATCTGGCTGCGCTTCGCCAGGGAGACGAGCCGTTACTCGTTGTCGGCAACCTTCCCTACTACATCACCTCGGATATCCTGCTGCGGCTCTTTCTGTTTCATGCGGCGATCTCGCGCGCAGTGTTGATGGTGCAGAAGGAGGTCGCGGACCGGGTGGCTGCGGTTCCGGGGACACGAGATTACGGCCTGCTATCGGCGACGGCACAACTCTACGCCCGGGTGGAGCGGGTGCTGACGCTGCCGCCAAGCGCCTTTCTGCCTCCGCCGGAAGTGCATTCGACCGTGCTTCGGCTGACCATGCGGCCGCGTTTCGAGGAGCTAGGCGTCGAGCCGAACGAGTTCATCGGATTCCTCAAGCGGTCCTTCGCGCAAAAGCGCAAGACGCTCGCGAAGAATCTACGCGCGGCAGGATTCGATGCGGGCCGGGTGGCTGCTGCGATGGAAGCGGCGGGGATTGCTCCGAAGGCCCGCGCAGAGGAGCTTGAACTGGAGGCGACGGCGGGGCTTTGGCGAGGGTTGAAGGGGAGGTAGCGCTACTTCCCCTCTTCCTTGCAGTTGCTCTACCCTCTGTGTCATGGGGTAGTGTCCTAAATTAGGACACTACCTGTCATGGTGCTTCGTTGCGTTTTCACAGGGGCTTCCTTAGTATCGGAGTGTAGGGGTTTAAAGTTATTCCCTTCTCATCCTGTGGCTTCGGCATGCGCCCAAGCCCAGGCTGCCATGGCCCCATTTCGGGCACCCTCTAGCTCAATAGGACAGGTCTGAATCTCAAACTATGCGCGTACTCATTACTGGAGCGGCAGGCTTTCTAGGATCACATCTGGCGGATGCTCTGCTGGCCGAAGGCAACGCCGTTGTCGGCGTCGACAATTTGTCGACAGGCTCGCTCAATAACCTGAAGCACCTGGAGAAAGAGCCGCGGTTTGAGTTCCGCGAGCAGGATATCTGCACGCCCTTCGATGTCGGAGCCGTGGATTATGTTTTCAATTTCGCGTCGCCGGCGAGCCCGGTGGACTACGCACGGCTGGGCGTGGAGACACTCGAAGTGGGCTCGTTGGGCACGACCAACGCGCTCGACATCGCAAAGAAGTATGGGGCGAAGTTTCTGCATGCGTCGACTTCGGAGTGCTACGGCGATCCGGATGTGCATCCGCAGACCGAGGACTACTGGGGGCATGTGAATCCGATCGGACCGCGGTCGGTGTACGACGAGGCGAAGCGGTTTTCCGAGGCGCTGGTGATGGCCTATCACCGCTACTATGGCGTGGATACGCGGTTGGTGCGGATCTTCAACACCTATGGGCCGCGGCTGCAGAAGAACGATGGGCGGGTCATTTCGAATTTCATGGTGCAGGCGCTGAAGGGCGAAGACCTCACGGTCTACGGCGAAGGCGAACAGACACGGAGCTTCTGTTACGTGTCGGATGAGGTTGCGGGCATCCTCGGGCTTTCGCGCTCGGACGAGCATCTGCCGGTGAATGTCGGAAATCCTAACGAGTGGACGATCCTGGACTGCGCGAAGACGGTGCTGAAAGTTACGGGATCGTCGAGCAAGATCGTTTACCATCCGCTGCCGCAGGATGATCCTACGCAGCGCCAGCCGGACATCTCGAAGGCGAAGAGACTTTTCGGTTGGGAGCCGAAGATCGATCTGGAGACGGGTTTGCGGCTGAGCCTGGAGTACTTCAGCTCGGTGGTGGATGCGGAGAAGGCTCCGGAGCTGGCCTGAAATAGCCTGAGATCAAGACAGAAGCAGATCCTTTGACTGCATCTTGGCGCAGGAGTGCGCGAGACTCCGCTCGGGATCACACCTTTCTTTTTCTAAGTTGAGATCGGTGCTCTCACGAGTCCATTCTCCCCGCGGCGATGATAATGCTTACATTCGGCAGAAAAGTTCTTTATGCTTGCTATTAAATTTGCGCGCATAACCAATAGAGTTTTTGCGGTCTCGATGAGCGCAAGGAAATCGACTTTCTGCAGGGCAGGTATTAGTAGGCATGGATTTTGAGCAGTTAAGAACCTTTCTGGAGGTCTGCCGTTTGCGCAGCTTTTCGCGGGCAGCGGAAAAGCTGATGGTGACGCAACCGGCAATTTCCGCGCAGATTCGCACGCTGGAGAACGAAGTGGGCGCGCGACTGTTTGATCGCGATGGGGGAAAGGTCACGTTCACCGCGGCAGGCAAGGTTTTCGAGCCGTTTGCCGAGCATTGTCTCCAGTGCCACAACCACATTACGGTCGCTATTGGTGAACTGCACCGCTCGCCGCGTGGCGAAATCTCGGTGAGCGCCAACGAAGCGACCAGCCTTTACGTGCTGCCGACGGTCTTTGCGCAGTTCAAGCGGCAGTATTCGCGCGTGGGCCTGAGCATTGTGAGAGCGGATCGGGCGCGATCGATCGAGTCGGTGCTTAGCCGCGAAGTTGATTTCGGCGTGGTATCGCTGCCGCTGAAGGATCCCCGCTTGCTGGTGGACATTATCCATCGCGATGAAGTGGTGCTGGTGGCTCCGAAGAGCCATTCTCTGGCGGCGCGCGAGTCGGTGAAGCTCCCCGAAATCCTGCAGCATTCGCTATTGCTGCCCAAGCAGGGACGCCAACGGGAATTGATCGAAGATCTATTCCGCACTCATGAAGTGCAGCCACGAGTAGCGATGGAGGTGGAGTCGAGCGAGTTGCTGAAGCGCCTGGTGGTCGCCGGGCTGGGCATGGGATTCTTGCCTCGCACCAATGTGTTGGGCGACGAGAAGATGGGCGCACTGGCAATTATCAAACTCGATGGCGTGCGCCTGAACCGCGAGTTGGCGGTTGTCTATCGCAAGGACAAGACCCTGACCAGGGCGGCACACGCGTTCCTGGAAATCGCTACGGGCAGGGCGCGCCCGCATGCTCCTGAAGTACCGCCAGGGAAGACAAGACAGGCGAAGTGAAACCAAGAGACCGTCAGCTAAAAAGCGGATAGTCCATCTGCGAGAAATACAGGCTTTCTGCCGCGCTCGTTGACTGAGATTTAGAAAACGATGGAAACGAGCTCGGAGTATCATCATGATTATGGCAACTATCCACGTCTCGACGGATGAAGCGGCGCGCGATTTCGCGGGGCTATTGGCCCGAGTGCGCGCCGGCGCAGAAGTTGTCATTGAAGATGGCCCGCTCACCGTAGCGGTGCTGCGTGCTCCCACTCCAGCTCGCCGTTCTATCTCAGAATCGATCGCGTTGGCTGAGGCCCGCTCGAAAGAGGTGGGATATAAGCCGCTGATGGATGCCGATTTCGCCGCCGACCTGGAAGAGATCATTGGTAACCGCAAGCCGCGCGATTTTGCCGAATGGGAGTGAGTCTCCTGGGCCTATTGCTGGATACCAGTGTTCTGATCGCGAGCGAACGGCGTGGCGAGGCAATCGAAGACATTCTTCGACAGGTGCGAGTCTCGCATGGCGAAATGGATGTTGCGCTCTCCGCTATCAGCGCTGTCGAACTGACGCACGGCATCTATCGCGCAAAAGCCGATGCCGACCGTGCACGGCGGCGCACCTTCGCCGAGGGCGTCTTCCAGAACCTGATCGTGCATCCTGTCTCATTTGAGATCGCGCAGCTTGCCGGACGCATTGAGGGCGAGCAGGCGGCCATGGGTAATATCATTGCTTTCGAAGACCTGCTCATCGGGGCTACGGCCCTGCATCTTGGCTTCGATGTGGCTTCCGTCAACGTGAAGCACTTTCAGCGCATTCCCGGCCTGAACGTAGTCACACTCTAGAAAATATCTAGCCGTCCCGCAGGCACGCGGATAGAATCGCGCCAATGCTGCGCCATCCCTACTGGTCTCTTCTCTTTGTGGTGCTTGTTGCCGCTCCTTCCCTGCTGAACGCGCAGCCCGTGCGGCGCTCGCGGATGCTGGTCTTTCTGCATGTCACGGTCATTAATCCAGGAGCAAATTCAGGGGCGGGATCGGTCGAAGAAAACCGGGCGGTCGTGATTCGCGAGGGGCGGATTACGGCGGTTACGAGCGCTGCGGGATTTGCCGCTCCAGAGTGGGCGACGGTTGTCGATGCATCGGGAAAATACATGATTCCCGGGCTGTGGGATATGCATGTGCACAGCGCCTTCGGCGACTGGTTTCCGCGCGGACGCGAGGTGATTCTTCCTCTCTTCATTGCGAATGCCGTGACCGGCGTTCGCGATATGGGCGGCGACCTGCCGGTGCTCTTTGCGTGGCGGAAAGAGATTGCGGCCAGCGAGATTGTGGGTCCGCGGATGGTCGTGTCCGGTCCGATGCTGGACGGGTATCTGCCGGATGGGAAGCTGCGCTTTCCCAGCTCGATTGCGGTAACGACTCCTGCGGACGCGGTGAAGGCGGTCGATTCGCTTAAGGCGCAGGGCGCGGACTTCATCAAGGTGCAGTCGGTGATCCCTCACGACGCATATGTGGCTGCGGCGCAGGAGACGCACAAGCAGGGTCTGCCGTTTGTGGGGCACGTGCCGGATCACATCAAGATTACCGAGTCGGTCGCGCTGGGGCAGAAGAGCATCGAGCACTTCATGGGGGTTCTGGAGGGCTGTTCGAGCCAGGAGGACAAGCTGCTGGCCGGCCCAACAGAGGACACGAAGCTGCTGCTGAGCAGCTATGACGAGGCGAAGTGCCGCGAGCTGATTAGGCTGCTGGCGCGGACGCACACCTGGCTGGTTCCGACGATGGCGTGGAACCGGCAGGGCACGCTGCTGGACCAGGTGGACTTTGCGCATCAGCCGCTGGACAAGTATGTGCCGGCTTACTGGCGCGATGTGACGTGGAAGCGCTTCTATGACCAGATGATGCCGGGAGTGAAGGCCGATGCGCTGAGCGTGCGGCGGCGGGAGATTGCGCAAATGCTGCACATGATCGGCGTGCTGCACAAGGGCGGCGTGGAGTTCATGGCGGGGACGGACACGGCTCCCGGGATTTATGTGATGCCGGGCTTCAGCCTGCATGATGAGCTGGCCAACTTTGTCGAGGCAGGCTTCACGCCGATGGATGCGCTGGCGACGGCGACGAGCAATCCGGCGAAGTTTCTGGGCAGAGACGATATGGGTGCGGTGGCTCCAGGCAACGTTGCCGATGCGGTGCTGCTGGATGCGAATCCGGTGGTGGATATTCGCAACACCCGGAAGATCTTCGCGGTGGTGGCAGGCGGGCGGTACTACGACCGGAGTCATCTGGATGGGATTCTGGCTGGCGTGGAGCAAAAGCCGCGAAGAAATAACTGACTATTCTTCAATTTACTGACACGATGTAGCTCCCACGATCACTACACTGGGTCCCGCCAACGAAGGTAGTGAGGAGCCGTATATGAAATTCATCGCGCAGCCGTACTATTCGGATAACGTCATTAGGATTTATTCTCTGTCCGGCGCAACCCTTCAGAGTACGATCACGCTGAATGCGGCCGGGAGCGGCCCGAATTGCGCGCTTCTCTATCAGGATTCTGCCAGCGTCTTCTACCTGTTCGTTTCGTTCGATCTGGGCAGTTCCGGGGCGGTCGATGTTTACAAATTCACGAGCATCAATGACCTTATCGGGAATCCGCCAACTCTCCCGGCCGCAACGCGATTGACGCTGACCAATTCTGCAGTCGGGCTGGCGGTGCAACCGGGAACGGGCGACCTATACGTGGCCACTTTCAGTAATGGCGATGGAAAGGGCGGGGTCTTCTGCTACACGAAGGCATCCGGCTACTCGGCAGTCTCTCAGTTTTCGAGCTACGTGGATGCTTATAACGATGTCGCCTTCTATTGCGCAAACCTGGCGTTCGATCTTCATGGCAACCTGTGGATGACTACTTTCCAGGACGGTGTGCTGGGGAATCAATTCCTGATCTGCTACACGCAGGTGGATACGAATCCGGGCAGCAGCGCGAAGTTTTTCAAAATCAATAACGGTGCGACGAGCTTTTCGACGGTCACGACGCTGCCGGGTTCAGCCGTTCCCGCGCCGGGACCAATGGTTCCGTTTTCTCAGCCGGAGGGGATCGCTTTCGATCCGTTGGGAAACCTGTGGTTGGCCAATAACAATGACGACTTCCAGACCAACGGCTATGCGCCCAATGGCAAATCAAATGGCACTCTGCTCAAGATCAGCAGCAGCTGGATCAACAACAATCTGCTGAACAGCGCATATCTCAGCGGCGCGGTAAGCCTGACTGCGGATGGGTATGGCGGCACGCGAACCATTACGTCCAACGATGCTGGCGTGACGGTCTATTACCTGAACGGCGCCAAGTTCGGAGGCTTGTTCTTCGATGGTTTCAGGCTCTATGTGAACGATCAGGGGAACGGAGCGGTGTGGCAGTTCGACACGAGCTCTGTGCTGAGCACCACGACGTTCAAGTCTTCCGGTGTTAACACCACGTATCCCGGAAACGGCACGATGGCCGTCTTTGACACGACTCCTGCTTCGCTTTTGGTCAGGGACGTGACGGGCGATACCGGAGCAGAGCCGGACGCAGCGATCACGGGCGGCGTCGCATGGGAAAGCCCGGACATCGGAGTGACACAGACGTCGGTGCTTTCCGGCCTGCCGCTGCCGAATACGCCTGCGACATCCGGGCTTACGGCCCTGGCTTCGGATTCCACAATCACGGGCGGTTCGACGGCGTTTATCTACGTGCGCGTGACGAACACGGGAAGCGCAGACACGAAGGGCATGGAGGTCCTCAAGGTCTATTGGGCCAAGGCCAGCGCCGGGCTGAACTGGCCGTCTCCGTGGGACGGGTTGCAACTCGATAGCTCGGCGAGCAAGCCGGTGCTCGGCGGCGTGATCGGGGCACAGGTTCTGGGCACGATCCAGCCGGGGACGGCCACGATCTTCGAATTTCCATGGGCAGCCGTGCCCAATTCAACTTTGTACAGCGTGAACGATCAACATTTCTGCCTGCTGGCGCGCATTGAGACGAGCTCGGTGTATCCGTTCGGCATGACGTTTCCGGAACAAACAAATGGCGCCGGCGAAACAGCCCTGATTAACAACGTCGAAAATAACAGCAAGATCGGTTGGCGGAATGTGGCGATCGTTGGAGTGGCGGCGGGAATGTCTCCAGGCCCGATTCGCCTGGGCGTCCTGGCCGCCAACCATTCGGCGGAGGCGAGCAACGTCCGGTTTGCCGTCGAGACGCTGAACCGGGACGGCAAACCTGCCCAAATTGCGGGCAAAGTGGAAGTGCAGGCAGAGGGCACAACCCTCAAACGCCTGCTGGCCACCCAATTCAAGGAAAATGTGTTTCGTCACCTCGGCGATAGCCGGTTTCACCTGCAGGATATTGCCCGAGGAATCGAAAATATTCACCTCCGTCCCACTGAGGTTTTGCCATTCCATGTGGAGTTCACGCCTCAGGAGGATGTTCGTGATTTCGCTGTGCGCGTGGTGCAGTATGCCGACTCTGACGGCGCTTCCAAAGTCGTCGGTGGTCAGACGTTCGTAGTCGGCACGGTGGAAGGGTTCCCGGTCAGGAAGTAGATTCATCGTTGGGCAAACTCGTCGTCCCTGCTGCGTTCATTGGGTGGCGCTCGCCGCGATACCATGAGGGTGGAAAGAGCGCTGTTGCCGGCAATTCTTTACCATGAGGACCTGCTTTCGTGACGATTCTGTTGAATGCAGTTGAGGCTCGCGTGCTGGGTGCGCTCGTAGAGAAGGAGATTACGACTCCAGAGTACTATCCCCTATCGCTCAATGCGCTGGTGAATGCCTGCAACCAGAAGAACAATCGCGAGCCGGTGATGAGTCTCGACGAAGACACGGTGCGGCAGGCGCTGCACAGACTGGAAGACGACCAGCTTGCCGGTCCAAGGCGCGGCGGAGACAGCCGGGTTACCAAGTATGAGCACCATCTGCAGGAGGTCTTCAACTTCACGCGCGGTGAAGTGGCGGTACTCTGCGTGCTGTTGCTGCGAGGGCAGCAGACTCCGGGTGAGCTGCGCAGCCGCACAGAGCGGATGCATCCCTTTGAGGAACTCGAAGATGTGCTGGGCGCGCTGCAACGGCTGATGCAGCGGGAGCCTCCACTGGCGAAGGCGCTGCCACGGCAGCCGGGGACCAAAGAGACTCGGTATGCTCATCTGCTGTCGGGCGACGTTGAGGTTTCCGAGATGGCCGAGGTTGGAGTTTTGGCTGCTTTCGACGACGATCGCGTGGCGAGACTGGAGACCGAGGTTGCAGCCTTGCGACAGGAAGTGGCGGAGTTGAGAGTACAGCTGGAAAAACTGACATTGTGAACTCAGGTCGGGAAATCCGCACGGAGGGCTTCCATGGCAGAAGGCGGCGAAGGTGGCGGCAAAGCCAGTGACCTGTACCTTGGGGTAGTCGATTTATTTGCGGTGATCCTGCCGGGCGCACTGCTATCAGGCATCGTGTGGAAGACGCTGGCCCACAGCGAAGACGGCAAGAAGCTGCTTGAAGGAATTTCCGCGCCGGAGTTTGTTCCAAAGTGGCTGGTCTTTATGATTGCCGCGTATATCGTTGGGCATTTTCTGTTCGCGATCGGCGCATGGATCATGGATCCGCTTTATGACCATTACTACAAGCACAAACTCGAACAGAAGAAAGAGCTGTCATCGATCAGGCGGAGAGCGGACCGGGTGATGTGGCTAGGGCTGCAGGATACGCTCTACTGGGAAAAGGACAACCGCCTGACGTGGGCGGAGTCGTTGCTACGGCTGGGTGCGCCAGCAGCCAAGGCGGATCTGGACCGGCTGGAGGCAGACTCGAAGTTTTTCCGGAGCCTGGCTTTGGTGTCGGTTCTTACGGTCGCGGCACTATTTTCTCCTCTGACGGGCTGGGTTAGTTTGTGGTGGTGGGTGGGGGCATGGGTGGCAGCGCTTGCATTCCTGATGGCTACGAATAAGCGACGTAAAAAGCTTCTGAACCAAACGGGGGCGCGGGTGCGAGTGAAGGAGCAGCTTGGGATGCCCAATCCGCCACCGAAAGACGCACCAAAGGACGTGGAGCAGGTGTCGCGGTTTGCATGGCCGGACGATCAGTGGGTCGCGAAGGAAAAAGAGATCACGAAGGCAGACGCTGAACGATTCCGATGGTTCGTCCGTCTCTTTCCGCTGGCTTGGGGCTTACTGGTGGTTTTCCTGATGCTGGTCGCATGGAAAAACCATCATCCTCTGGCATGGCTTGCCGGACCGTTATGTTACATACTGACGCTGGCCTCGGCGCACCGCTTCATGGAGATTCGCGCCAAGCGACTGATGCAGGCCTACTTTTCCGTGATCGCATTGCACAAGAGCAGCGTGTTCAATCCTCCTCCGGTCGAAAAGAAATAGACTGAGGGCATGATGCGCGCTGCCATGCTTCACCATCCGGGCCCGAAGAGTGAGAGTCCGCTGGTGCTGGAAGATCGGCCTGTGCCGGAGCCCGGTTCGGGCGAGGTGCTGCTGCGAGTGGAGGCTTGCGGCGTTTGCCGGACGGATCTGCACATAACGATGGGCGAGCTGAAACCGCTGCGGGATGAGGTGATTCCGGGTCACCAGATTGTGGGCCGGGTGGTGGCCCTGGGCGATGGCATTGCAGCGGGGCTTCCGGCGGTGGGCGAGCGGGTGGGCGTTTCGTGGATGGGTGGTGTGGACGGCACCTGCCTGCTTTGCCGCAAGGGCATGGAAAATCTATGCGATCATCCGGTCTTCACTGGCTATACGGTGAACGGCGGGTATGCAGAGTATGCGGTCGCGCGCGCTGACTTTGTGGTGCCGCTGCCGGAGGAGCCTAAGGCCGAAGAACTTGCTCCGCTGCTGTGCGCGGGGATCATCGGCTTTCGCAGCCTTCGGGTCGCGGGAGTGGAGCACGGGGATCGCGTGGGGCTATTTGGATTTGGGTCGTCGGCGCATCTGGCGATTGAAGTATTGAAGGCCTGGAACTGCGAAGTGTATGTCGCAACTCGTGGCGAGTCGCACAGGCAGATGGCGCGAGAACTGGGAGCAACCTGGGTGGGAGATGCGCTGGATCGGCCTCCCGAACCGCTGGATTGTGCGGTGACCTTCGCGCCAAGCGGCGATGTGGTGATGGCCGCGCTCGCCTCTTTGCGTAAAGGCGGAGCGGTGGCGATCAATGCGATCCATCTGGATCGCATGCCACAGTTTGATTACGACAGCCTGTTATGGGGAGAACGCCAACTGCGCAGCGTGGCGAACATGACGCGCGAAGATGCCCGAGATTTTTTGAAGGTGGCGCAGGAGATCGGGATTCGTCCGAAGACGACGCTGTTTCCTCTCGAAGAGGTGAATGCAGCGCTCAATGCGGTCTATAAGGAGACGATCGACGGGGCTGCCGTAGTGATGTGCTGATGGACAGCCATGAGCTGGACGCGGGATTGGCAAAGAAAAGCCCGGCGCTGAGGCCGGGTTTTCACTTGAATGCCGTTAAAGTGCCACCTTAGAGTTTTTCGTAGAAGTCGCAGGCAGAGCAGGAGATATAGACTCCGCCGGGAACGCCGCGCTCGCGATCCTTGACCCGCTTGACGATCCGGGTAGGCTTGCTGCATTTGGGGCAGTCGGTGCTCTTGGTGGTGTCCATTACTTTCTGACGGTTCGCGGTCTTCGCAATCTTGGCCATGAAGGCTATCTCCTCACAATTTCTATTTATGGGCTCTCACACACGGAGGCGCATGGCGTCCGGACTTCGCGTTGTTTACCCTTGGCGCATCCTGAATCGGCTGGGATGGATCATCCAAAAGCGATAGGCAGGAGTGATAGGGATGATCGCGAAGAACATCGGACACACTGCTACCAGTTTACATCATGCAGGGCGTGCTCCGGGGCGCGAGCTAGGCGGCAGGACGCGCGACTGGGAACAGTGGCTGGGGTGAGGGAGCCGGCTGCTGCTGCGCAGGCGACGTAGCCGAAGGCTGATCGGAGGGATCAGCGGGAGGCTGGGTTGGATGGGATTGCGGCTGGCCGCCCGCCTGCTGGGTGGGCGGGGCGGTCGTTTGGCCCGCGGTCTGAGGGTTGTCCTTGGGGAATTGGACCGGCCCCATTTGAGGCGTAGCCGCCTGGGTGTCTGCCGGCAGCTTTTCTCCGGGAGTTCTCAGGCTGGGTGGCGCTTTCGGGGTGGTTTCGGCGCCAGGTTTGGCCGGAGCCTGATCGCCGAGCTTCACGATGCGAATGTTCTGGTTGGGCTGCTTGTCCCAATAGTCGCCCATTTCGTTTTCGGTGCGGATGACGGGCGGCTCGCCCACCTTGGCGATTTCAACCCGAATGACGCGGTTGCCGTTGATACGTACAAATTGCACGGGCTCCGGCGGGTCGCCGTAGATCCACTCTTCGAAAGGCATCTGGCCTTCGCGCTCGCGCACCTTGTTCTTCGGCTGGCCGAGGGCCGCGATCACCATATCCCTATTCATGCCGACCAACACGTGGTGGTCAAGGATGGATTTGCGCAATGCGGGCGGCAGCGTATCCGTGTAGGCCTGGACAGGGGTCTTGAGATTGAAGTCGACGATAGGCTTAACCAGCGCCTCGACCTGTAGACCGGTCATGTCGGGCACGGCATTCGGAAAGACGAGCGTGATGCGCGTACCGGATGGAGCCTGTTGTTCATCGGCGACGATGGGCGTCGTCATGTTCGGGTCCATGCCGATGGAGATGTGGCGGAGCCATTTGTGCTTGTGTTCCGGGCCGCCGTTGAAGTCAAGGAGGATGCGGTCCTTTTCAATCTTGAGGTCGGTGAGAACGACGCGATCGCCGGCCTTGACGGCCAGGCCTTTGTCGCGGATCACGCTAACGTAGTCGGAGCCGCTCGGTTGCATGGGCCCGTTGGCTTTAAGGGTAATGGTGCTGATGGGGAGGGGCCGCATGGCGAAGCCCTGCTCGGACTGGAGGAAGCGCAGCAAATCCTCTCGGTTGTGATTCGTCAGCGGCACAGTCGAGATCGCAATATTTGTGGGCTGGAAGTCAAGGTATTTGCCGTCGATGCCTTCGGGCGTGACGGTGAAAACCTGTGCTGTTCCTGGCATGGCGGACAGCGCGAGAATCGACAAAGCAAGAATCTGCGGGAACGCTGGAATCTGCGGGGAAGATAACGCTGGCCTGAAGATTTTCGGTGAAAACCAGTTCTTACACGTGAAGCCTCTCATAGGGCCTCCATCATGGTGCATTAAGCATGGCGCGATTTAGCGGGGTTGGCAAGGGGGGTGGGCCCTTCCTACACAACTTCGTTCCGAAATGACAAACAACTTTCAAAGTTGTGACCAGGGGGCGATCGGATGGAACCCTCAAGGCAAAACGGTCTGGCCGAGATTAGTCAGGGCTCTTGCGGCCGACGGGCAGGAAGAGCAGGACGGCAAAGACCAGGTTGAGCCAGGCGAACCAGTCCCCGGTGCGCGCATAGATTGTCGAGTCGTTGCGAACGGGGATGCTGCCGATAAGGGTCGTGAATGGGTCCGACGTGTTTTGGAGTTGGTCGGCGCTGCTGCGCTCGGCGAGTACGTGTCCGCGATCGTCGGTGAGGGTGAGCAGGCCCTGCTTGGCAACGCGGGCGATGCTGAATCCGCTTTCGACGCCGCGCAGGATGGCCATGCGGTCGTGCAGCCAGCCATCGACGATGAAATCCCAGGCCGGAACGAGCAGAAGTCCGGCGCCATCGTTCGCGTACTGGCGAGACAGCAGCGGGAAGTCCATATCCTTGCAGATCTCGACGCCCCACTTCCCTTCTGATCCGTCGTCAGCCGGACGGTTGAAGCTGAGGCGCGCGGTTCCCGGAAGAAGGTGCGACTCAAAAGCAGGCAGCATGTGGTGCTTCTCGTAAGTCGCCTCGAGGCGGCCATCGGGAGAGTAGAGTCGAGCCTCGTGCAGATTAGGCTGATGCTCGAAGGAGGCAAAGATGGTGACGTGATTGTCGCGCGCGGCCTGCTCAAGGATGGAGTCAGCCTGTGCGAGGTCGTCTCCCTTGATGCGGCCGATTTTTTCGGGAACGACGATGACCTTGGCCCCTCGCGCAGCAAGCGCCGGAACGTGGTCCGCATAGGCGCGGACAAGAGCGACGGCGGCGGGTCCTCCAGGCGAGAGCTTCGCGTCGGTGGCTATCAAGGCGACGGTGACACGCGGCGTTCTTTGGGTGGTGGCGAGGCGGTAGAAGCCGTATATGAAGACGGTGACGAAGATGACTGAAGTAAACACGAGGGCTGGCTTTGAGGTCCGCGAGTTGACGGGTTCGGGAATGGGTGCAAGCATCAGCGCAATCCTCGACGGGAACAGGAAAACGAGAAAGCTGATGCCCCAGATGCCGGTGATAGAGGCAATCTGGATAAGCGGCAGGCAGTCCATCTGCGTGTAAGCGAGGTTGCCCCAGGTGCTGTGCGGCGACCGAAATTCGGCGAGGTATTCGTAGGCAGTCCAGAGTACGGGGAGAGCGAAGGCCGCGCGCATGATCTGGCCGCGAAGGATGAATCTTCTGTGCATCAAGACGATGAGGGCGAAGATGAGCGATGGCGCGAAGAGAATCACCAGCGTGAGCCAGAGCGGAGTAACGATGCGGTCGTAACTCCATACGTTAAGGCCGCCGAGAGTGTAGGCGACGAAGGCAAGCGCGAAGGTGCTCAAGCGCGAGAGGCGCGGGGCCATGAGCAGGACAGGTAACGGTGCGAGCCAGGTGAGCCACCAGATAGGATGAAGGCCGCTTCCGAAGAACCACGCAATGGCGGAGATGAGGCCGGCGACGGCTTCGAGGATTAGGTATTTACGGCTTAAGGCCATGAATGAGTCTCCTTAGGGCGCGGCGGACGAGAGCGCGGAACTCTTTTTCGGGAAGATTGAAGCGGCCAGCGCGATAGAGTGCGACGTATCCGTGGGTAAGAGCCCATAGTTCGAGGGCGATTTCCCAGACATCGTCTTTCCTGAGCGCGCCTGCGCGCATGGCGGCACGGACGGCGTCGGCGATGGGGTTCAGGGTTGGCGAACGGCGGGCGCGGAAGTCGTCGGGGTAGCGTCGGGCTCCGGGACGCGGCTGAGCGAAGACGTAATCAAAGATGCGCGGGCGATCGAAGGCGTAGTCGATGTAAGCTTCCATGGCGGAGATGAGCTGCGTTTCGGGAGAGCCACGCAATGGACGGGCTTCGATGTAAGTGAGGAAGGTTGCGAACTGCTGGTTGGTGATCGTGTCGAGCAGGGCTTCACGGTTGGGGAAGTGATGATAGATGGCCATGGGCGTGATACCGACGCCATCGGCGACGCGTCGCATGCTGACGGCGTCAGGGCCTTCGGCTTCGAGGATGGCGAGCGCAACCTCGGAGATACGGTCGGCAGTAGAGGATTCGGTCACTGCTATACAGTGTATAGCACATGGGTATACGACGTATAGCTAATCCCTAACCAGAGCACTGAATGCCGGCACGGCTATGATGGGTGTCAGCGAGGGAAAGGCGACGTGTGTTTTTCGGCGGCAGCGAATTTTGCGGGCAGTGGAGTTCTGGGCGCGATCGGAGTCGTGACCCTGACGAGAGTGAAGCACAGGCGCGAGCTGCTGTTTGCATCGCTGCCAACGCTCTTCGCCATTCATCAGTTCACTGAAGGGTTCGTCTGGCTGGGGCTGGACGGAGTGCTCACGCCCGGAATTACGCACGCCATGGCCGCGGCATTCATGCTGTACGCGCAGGGACTGCTTCCCTTTCTGCTGCCGCTCAGCGTGCTGCTATTCGAGCCTGATGCCAAAAGCCGCAGGCGCATGCTGCCGTTTCTTGTGGTGGGGTGCCTGACCGGTCTGTATATCCTGTGGGCTCTGGCAGCCTATCCAACGCAGGCTTTCATCAAGGCCAACAGCATCGTGTACATCAATCCTGCGACGAACAATACGGTCGTTGCGATTCTGTATGTGATCGCGACGTGCGGTTCGCTCCTGTTCTCCAAGGTCAAGGACATGGTGATTTTCGGCATCGCGAATCTGGCAATTCTGTTGGTCGTAATGGCAGTGAAGCGGTATGCCTTCACCTCTCTGTGGTGCGCCTACGCGGCAATCGCGAGCGTGATCATCCTCGCCTACTTCTGGAAGAGCCACGGACAAAGACCATTCAAATATCTCGAAGCGATGTAGTTCCCCCTTGCTGGTATGAGTGAGCAGTTTTAACAAATGGACAAAGTTGAGGGGTGCCCCATTCAAGCCTTCTGTTGGCTTGAGTGGGAAATCGTCCCCAGGAGCACAAAGCAGTCCTGCCGCTCGCTCCCGATTCCTGCCGTCCATTCGGACTCACTTTCCAGGCGTGCTTCACATGTGGGCACCGACCTGTTGAATGCGCACGACTTATCGTCCAATTGATTTAGACGCGCGTCTTCACGTATCACCGGCGCGACTCAGTTCGTTGCGACTATTGAGCATTTGCTTCAGGTATCTTTAATCAACTGCCATGTCTAGACCCCTGCACTTCACTCCGGCTTTGCTTCTGGTACATAGTCTCTGCTGTTTCACGTGGGCGCAAAGTGCGCTTAACGCTCAACCGGGGGCGGTTCATGTGGTTGTGGCCAATACGAGTCCCGGAAACGCCTCTCTTATTGCGATTCCCCCTGCAACTTCATGGACTGGCACGGTAGCATTCCGGGGTCCTAATACAAACACCTCTTCTGTGGGCGATGTGTCTTCTTGGGTGGCCCTGCAAGGTGCTCTGAACGGGCTTGCGGGTCTGAACACCCCGTGGCACATAGTGATCGCCTACGAACAATTCGATGAAGATGGGGACAAGGTTCACAGCGGAACGTATGAGGAACTCTGGGCCGAACCGAAGAAATTCACGGTCAGTTATAAAGCCGACGATCTGAATCAGACCGATTACGCCACCGCCCAAGGGCTGTATCGGTTGGGAGATCAGCAGTGGCCCAATCGTGCCCAGGCGCAGATTCCGAAGGAAGTGATCAGTCCGTTCTTTTATGCGGCAAGCTTGCGAGGCGTCTACGTTCGTAATGTGTCAGAGAACTTCGGAGATCACATATTCACTTGCGCAGTGATCGAGAATGGAGCGGGCAAATTCAGCAGCCCAACTCAATATTGCTTTGACCCTAGCGCGTCTGAGCTCCGCTACAGTCGAGGAGCAGGGTGGTATCAAACTACCTATAACGACGTAAAGTCGTTTTCCGGGCGATTTGTCTCGAATACCATCGACGTGTACGACGGTGGCAAGCCCTATCTTAAACTCCGCGTGCAGCGCCTGGAAACAATACCGAACATCTCAGATTCGGATTTTGCACCACCAGCAGAAGCAAAGAATTTGAGCGGTCAAAGATTGTCGGGCGTCTCTCCAGTCCCTCTTCAGCAAAGCTTTCCTCAATGGCCGGACTCCCTTAGGAAACAGCACTTCTCAGTGACGGTCGAGATTGTGATTGGAAAAGATGGGCACGTCCTAAGCGCCCATGCAATCTCCGGCCCACAGGACGCCTACAAGTCTGCTGAAGCGACTGCCCGCAAGTGGACGTTCCAGCCATATACCGTTCTGGACGAACCAACCGAAGTGACCACGAAGATTGTGCTTAACAACAACTGACTAAGCGCATAACGCGGCGTGCGAGATCCTACGTGTCTGACCGTCATAACTTATCGGTCTAAGAGAAGCTGACTGCGGAAGGCTTAGTGCGGGTCAACATGTCCGTCTAACGGTGCCAGTTCAGATGGTCGACGCCGGATGCGGACCGAAACGTTCAACTGTCCGATATGGCGACTTACAGCCAAGTGCAAAATCAATCACCGGAACTCAGTAAACAGATGGCGTTACGAGGAGTAATCCCGGGGAATTGCGCGTGACCGACGCTGAATGAGTGCTTTGCCCTGAAGGTCAACAATTGACGTCGAAACTTGCCATGACTGGCTGACGTCACCAAATTCATCCCACCAAGCACTGGCGAAAGGGCCAGTGTGACGTGTAGTAGTAGCCGTGAATTACTCGTTTTGTAACACAACCATTGGTTCCACACGCAAGGCACGACGTGCGGGTGCACAATTCGCGCAAAAGCTCTACAGCAGATAGAAGCAGAGAAAAGAGGAAAAATATCGCAGGGCTCAAATGCACTCTGGGCCTCGCTCGAAGCTACCTGAGCCGCCACGTAAGACGTATTCATGAACACGCGACCGACAATGAATCTTAGAGTGCAGCCAAGCACGGAGCTCACCAGAGCCAGGCGGGAGGTTTCCTTCAACAGTAACCAAAACGGGCCCTATGATCCGCTAAGGCTGGAAGGCCTCTGTGGTAGTGCCGCACAGTCCCCCCGTCGTCTTCCCATTCGCTCCGCCACTTCAATCTGTCGCAAACGGATTCACCATCTGTTCAGGCTGAGGCTTTTTTCCTCGTGCTATATGCTCTCTTTGTACAGTCTCTCGCTCACCCTTTTTATATAAATCAGGCCGGACTCCGAAGTGGTTGGTTTGTCTGACAAGAAGCGTATCTGTCTGCCCTTCACGGTTTGCTGTGAATGGCCCGCGCCTTGGAGACAAAGACGAGCAGGGGCGCGGCAACGACGGCGACCTTGGCGTAGCGTTCGATCAGTTCGCGCCGGGTCGTTATCGCTGGCTCATCCGCCGCATCAGGGGAAGATGGAACCGCAACGTTCTCGTCTTCCGGGTGCATCTCTTGTGGTCGCTGGTTCATGGCTCTGAGTGAACCTCCCTTTCTCCGACTTTGGAATGGATTGCTGGTCAGCCTCCAGAACCCACAGTGATCAGGGAGCTGTGTTGGCCGATGTGCTCGAGCCGTACGCGCTCGCGCCATTCGGCGTGTAGCTGCCGTTGTACAAGTTGCTGGGCGATAACGAAAGTCCGCTGAAGGACGCAGCGATTTGCGTGCCGTCCAGCAGCACTCCCGTATTGTTGCTGAAGCAGTTGGAGACCACGACATCCGGGGTGCCATCCAGATTCAGGTCGCCGACAGCGGCGGAATATGGGCCAGTTCCTATCTTGAACGGCCCCACGAGCGTGTGATACGGAGCCGTCATGCTTCCCAGCACCAGATCGACCGTGCCATCGGTGTAATTGGACACAACCAGGTCCGGTACGCCGTCTCCATTGAAATCAGCAAAGTTCACGTCGTCCGGTCCCTTGCCGACTGTAATGATCATTTGCGTGCTGAATGCGCCGCTTCCATTGCTCTGCATCACGCTTATGGTGTTGTCCTTGTAGTTTGCGACCGCGAGCATCAGGCTGCCCCCGCTGCCGTTGATGGCAAGTGCCTGCGGGCCGGAATGTGCGCCGCTGCCTACGCTGATCGTGCTGTGCGTGAAGCTGCCGGTCTGATTGTTGAGCAGGGTGGTGACCGTTCCGTCAGAGTAGTTGGCGACCACCAGATCGGAATAGCCGTCACCGTTGAAATCGCCTGAGCGAATCGCCTCTGGAGCGTGGCCCACGCTGATCGGCGAGCCGACGGTCAGGGTGCCTGTCGTGCTTCCGGTAAGAATGCTGATCGTGTTGTCTCCGAAGTTGGCGACGGCCACATCGAGATCACCGCTGGCGCCGTTGAAATGGCCTGTGGTGAGCGAGGTGGGTGTATTGGCCGATGAACCAATGGTGTAAAACACGGGACTCCCGAAGCCCCCACTTCCATTGCCCAGCAGCACGGCAATCTGATTCAGATTGAAGCTGCCTACAATCAGATCCAGCGTTCCGTTGCCGCGCAGGCTGACGGCATGGACCTCAGCCGGACCAAAGCCCGTAGCGATATGAATAGTCGTGGCCGTCTGGAAGGTGCCGTCGCCGTTGCCCAGTTGCACGTTGACGGAATCGGTGTTGTAGAGCGAAGTGATCAGGTCCAGTTTCCCGTCGCCGTTGACGTCGGCCAGCTCAGTCCAGACAGGATAGGTCGTGCCGGTGCCGGTGCTGGTGGTCACCTGAGGCGTCAAGGCCGTGGTCGCCACGTCAGTACTATTGGGAATGGTTACTGGAGCTACGACCGGAGTGCTCGTGGTTACATCCGTGAAGGCAAGCGAGCCACTCGGCGCAGTGAAACCAAAGCCGAACACGTCGATCGTCGCGGCGGTCGTGGTCAGCGATGCGAAAAACGTCTCCGACTTGCGAAGGTTGGTCAGGTTGAAAGTCGCGAATACGCTCCCCGCCGTCGCACTGACGGCATACGAGCCGATCTTGCTGTTTGCCGTGAACGTGCCCGCGCTGGCGATGCCGGATCCGTTGGTCGCGATCTGAATCGTATTGGTTGAGTTGGAGAAAGTTCCGCTCTGTCCGTTGCTCCCGGTCGTAGCGGTGAAAGTTACCGGGTACAAGGGGATGGCCACCGAGCCCGCATCCTCCACCGTTACAGATAGAGGTATGGGAAACGCGGTGCCAATAGCGGTGGACTGAGTGCCCCCCGAGTTATTGATGGTCACGCTGGCCGGTACCTGGATTACTGGAACGTTGATCTCACTGCCGGTGGCCGCAGAACCCAAACTGGTATGGGTGAGGTCGCCTCCACCCCACGCCGCCGCCGTGTTGCTTACCAGTACCGGTGAAGCGGCCGGAACGTTCACGGTGAGAGTAATGACCGAATCAGTGCCGCCGGTTATTCCCCCCGTGGTCATGCAGGTGACTGTACTGGTGCCGCTGCAATTCCAAACAACACTCCCGGTTGAGGTAAACGAATTGAACGTGTAGCCGGTGGGCAGCGTATCCGAGACTGTGATCGTGCCGTTGGTCATGCTGGTGGCGGCCGCCGTGTTGGATACGGTGATAGCCCATTTCGCGGTCTGGCCCTGCGTGAAGTTCCCGGTATGGCCCTTCGAAACCGCCAGCACCGGAGCCGGCAAAATGGTCACCGAGTCAGTGTTGGAGGTTGCGTTCTTGGCGCCACCGCCGCTCACTGAGACGGAATTGGGGACACTCATGCTGGTGTTCGCGGTCGGGCTTACGTTCACGTCGATCGTCAAGGGCGCATAACTGCTGCCCTGGGCCACAGCGGAGTCGTTCGTGCAAGTCACCGTCTGACCGCTCGGCGAGCAGCTCCAGCCAGTGCCCCCCGAGGAGCTGTTGTACGAGAAGGCAGAGTTCAGCGTATCGGTAACCGTCAATGGATTCTTACCGCCCGTCGGGTCGCCCGTGGGTCCGGGTCCGTTGTTGTTGGCAATGTTGACCGTGAACGGCACTCCTTGCTGGCCTTGTGTGAAAGTGGTGGTATGCGACTTGGTCACCGCCACGGATGGCAGATTCTCCGTGAGGCTGACGCACCAGCCGCCCGTGAGGAAACTCGCCTCGCCGCCTCCGGTGGGGCCGCCGTCATTCAGGTACAGACTCCAGGTTCCGTTTCCGTTATAGGTGCTGGAACTGGTGCCGCCGAAAACCCCGGCCGCGTTCGCGTTGCCCAGAATGGCGGTCCCGGCGGTTGCAGCTTTGTTGGTTGGCGTGAATGGGTTCGAAGGCAACGGCGGTCCCACTGGCGGACTTGCGCAACTCGTTGCATTGGGCGGGCATTGCGGATATGTAATGTTCGTGTTGTAACTGGACGGCTGGAAGGTGCCGGCAGAAGAGAGATTCCCGCTGCTGCCCTGCGCGATACGGCTTGACGCCGTATCCGAGAAGGTAAGGTTGAACGGTGATGGAGCGTTGGAGACATTACTCCCCGTCAATGAGAAGAAGTCGAGGTTCTTGGCGCCCGGGCCCACCAGCAGGGAGAGGAGATCGCCCTGGTCTTTGGTGCTGAACCCGGTCAGCTGGACCGTTACCGCATCCACTGTGCCCGGCAGGTTGGCCACGAAGATGTTCGAAGGATACGGCGCAGCCGCGCCCGCGTCGGCGCCCAGGCCTGGGGTCGTAATTGGACCAGTATTGCAGTACGTGTAGGGTCCCGGTCCCGATCCCGAAGCAGGGATGGTCGTGGCGGAATCAACCCGCTGGTCGTACTGCCCGGTGCTGATGCCGAACTCGTTTCCGGTATTGGTCCCGCTATAGGTGGCGACAATCTGATGAGTGCCCTCGGCCAGTGATACGTTGAGCGTCGCCACGCCGTTTACAACACTGGGGGAACCAAGATTGGTGGTGCCGTCGACGAAGGTGACCGTGCCCGCGTTCACCGTCAATCCAGAGCTGTCGGTAACAGAAACCGTGGCAGTGAGGGCAACGCTGGCCTTTGTAGCAGGCGGAGTGAAGGAAGCGGGATTCGGCGATCCGCTGACCGACGTCGCGGTGGGATGCGCGTTAGCCTGCATCGTGAAGTTCATGCACCAGGAACCGATCTTTCCCAAGGTTCCGGTCTGGACAATCCGGTTATCGAGATACAAGCTCCAGGTATTATTTGCTCCCTGCCCTCCGAACTCCGTCGTGAAAGTGGCCGAGCCGGTGGGAGCGGCCGTCGAGAACGTCCCCGGCGCCGGAGATGGGAACGTATCGGGATTACTCGAACCTATATCAATCCAATTGTCGGTTGGCAGACATGTCGTGCAGGCTGGAGCGGCGAATGGGGGTATTTCCGACGTGCCCGCGTCCGACATCGTGAGGGAGCCGCTCGTATAGGGATTGCCCGCCCAGGAGAGGAACTGGAACGCATTGCCGGAACTCCCCAGGCCCGTTGTGTTTGAGCCCGGCGCCTGGAGCAGAAGGCCCAGGTTATCCAGGTTCACACCGTTCTGAAGGCTGATATTGTTCAGGCTCACGGTGACACTCTCGATGGTGCCCTGGAGCTGCGAATTACCGGTGCCCAAAGTCAACAGCGAGGGATAGGGTGACCCGCCGGTGTCGTCGTTAACCGTGATCGGACCGTTGCAGAAGGTGCCGGTCGAAGGATTGTAAGGATGATTGGTGGTTAATACCATTGCGGTCGATGAAGTGCTGCCCAGGAAACCCGTAGATCCGCTGAATGTCGACGAAATGCTGCGAGAACCTTCTTCGGTACCCGGAAAATTCACGGATGTCTGGGCCTGTCCCGAACCGATAACGGGGACGCCAGAGACGAGAACGGTGCCGCTGCCGGCGGTCGTGCCGGTGCTGTCGTAAAAAGTAACGGTGCCCCCGCCCGGGTTCGGGCTGACGGTGGCGGTGAGCGTTACAGGGGTGGGTGTGGTGGTGCCGCCATTGACATTGCTACTCGTATAGACAAGCGAAGTCGAGCCATTCGGGCTGGCCGAAATGGATGTCGTAGTTGCGGCGGAAGAAGACCCGGTGAATGAGATGGACCACGAACCGAGCGAGCCGGATGGCGTGAATCCCGAAGGCGACTGGTTCGCTATATACAGCGTCCAATTCCCGTTCATAACGCTTCCGCTCGTGCCGAAAGAGCTGAAGTTAAAGGAGCCGCACATGATCGTGGGCTGGCTGCATGTGCTGCCTCCGATTCCGGCAGAATTGTACGATGAAGGTCCGGGACTGTTGAAGGTATCTTCTCCAGGGAAGTAGTCGGCGGGCAGGTATGTACCCGAGAGCGTGCTAGGGCATGTGCCGCCCAGGAAAGGAATCATACCGTTGTAGTTGTCTGTTCCCGACGCGCCAGTATTGACTAGGGTGAAAGTGCTGTTCCCCACCTCCTGTGTTCCAGCCCCACAGATCCCCGAGAAAAAGTCCAAAGGCGTCAAGCCCGAGCCGCTGGGAGGCACGAGCACCATCGCGACGCTGTTTAGATTTGTGACGTTGAGGTTGTTCAACGCCAGTGAGATAGAGCTGATGGTGCCCGAAAGACCGCTGACGGATGCCGTGGAACCCACCGATGCCTGGTAGGTGCTGCTTACGGTGATCCCACCCGATGAGGTGCATGTAGTCACGTTACTCGTAGTAGTGCATGCGGCCCGGGCTTGCGCAGGCAGAAGAAGTGCGCCGATGGCAAGGACAAACGGGCTAAGCCTCAGCAGTGCTGCGCGCAGCGGCATCGCAGAAGGAGCGTGGGAGGACATGGGGCAACCTCTCGTTGTAAGGCCATTGGCGATTTTCAGAGAACGCCACGGGCGATTGATTGGACAACGGTCGAGTGTTCGTCGTTCGAGAGATGGAAAATCGGGCTTATCAGCTTCGCCGCCGAGTGGGCCGCAAAGCTCTGGACCCAGGGAACCCTACCCTTATCGCCCCGCCGCATGTAAATGTCAACAGCTTTTCACGCTCAACTTATTAACTGTTAAAGCCGCAAAGTTACGAAAGCATGAATTCAGCCGAGACTTTCGGGAGAACACAATATTTCTTGCACTGCAAAGGGTAACGGTGATATTAGTGGTGGGCTATTTCCTTGACCCCCGCACCGCCGCCAAAATTTGAAGGAGGGATCTCCCCATGGGTCAGCCTTATGTCGGTGAGATACGTATGTTCGCGGGCAATTTTGCCCCGGCAGGCTGGATGTTTTGCGAGGGGCAGTTACTCCCCATTTCCGAATACGAGACGCTGTTCAACCTTATCGGGACCACTTATGGCGGTGACGGTCAAAGCACCTTCCAGTTACCCGACTTGAGGGGCCGGCTTCCGATCCATCAGGGGAACGGGTTTACTCTGGCGCAGACTGGCGGTGTTGAAACTGTGACACTGACGACGAGTCAGATACCGGCTCACAGTCACCCGGTTCTCGCGACAACGAATTCAAATACCGCTGCCCTGCCAAATGGCAATTTCCTTGCTGCGGGGCCCGACATCTACGATCTGAACACACCCGGCACCGCCACTATGGCTCCCGCAATTAGTTCCGTTGGAGGAAGTCAGCCCCATGACAATTTCCAGCCGTACCTGTGCGTGGATTTCATCATTTCCCTTTTCGGAATATTCCCCAGTCAGAGTTAGCTCGGCGACAAGGAGAACACCACATGTCTGAGCCATTTCTATGCGAGATCAGAGTTATGAGCTTCAGTTTTGCACCCAAAGGCTGGGCGCTTTGCAATGGGCAACTCCTGCCGATCAATCAGAATCAGGCCTTGTTCTCGTTGCTCGGGACTACGTACGGAGGCGACGGACGGGTGAATTTCGGCTTACCGAATCTCCAGGGCCGCACCCCAATGCATATGGGCAGCGGTCATGTTCTGGGTGAGTTGGGCGGTGAGCAAGCTCACACGCTCTCTATCGCCGAGATCCCAACCCACACCCATACGTGGGGCGCTACCAACACCCCGGCGAATGCGCCCGGTCCAGCTTCAAATGTGTTGGGTGCCGCGGCGGAATACAACGGCTCCGCAACCAATCTCGTGGCTATGTACCCCACTTCACTATCAAATGTCGGGGGCAGCCAGGCGCATCCGAATATGCAGCCCTTTCTCACGCTGAATTTCTGCATTGCGCTACAGGGAATATTCCCCAGTCAAAACTAGCCCAGTTCGCCAGGAGGACGTAACATGGCAAATCCGTATTTAGCTGAGATAAGGATATTCCCGTTCAACTTCGCCCCTAAGGGGTGGGCTTTTTGCGACGGCCAGATTCTGTCCCTCTCCCAAAATACTGCGCTTTTCTCGTTGCTGGGGACCACCTATGGCGGAGACGGAAAAAGCAACTTTGCGCTTCCTAACCTCCAGGGGAATGCTCCGATGCATCCGGGCCAGGGCCCAGGCCTGTCCTTGCACGATCTTGGCGAAACCGGGGGCTCGGATAGCGTCTCGCTGCTCCAGTCCGAGATACCGTTTCACTCTCATACCATCAACTGCATCGACGGGCCCAGAGTTGGCGGCCAGTCCGGCCAGCCTGGAAATGCAACTCTTGTAAAGACTAGCGGTACCCCCGCGAATGCCTACACCAGCAACGCCACGCAGAATCAAACCATGGCTGGGAATATGGTGGCTCCGGCGGGCGGGGATCAGCCGCACAATAATCTGATGCCATACCTCACGCTCAACTTCTGCATCGCCCTGCAGGGTGTCTTCCCGCCGCGGACCTAACAAACGATCCTGGTCAGGGTAGGTTCTGCCGGCTGCAGGACGAGATATTTCTGTACGACCTTGACTCGGCGGTCCGCGCCGGAGTTCGAACTCGCGCCGATCTCCGCGGAGCAAAAAGAACTACTCATCCGGATGCAGTTTTGCGCCCAACTGTCGGCATACACTGAGACCTACCCGAACTCCTGCTAGCACCTGGTGCTGCTCGACAGCAGGCCGGTTGGTCGGCTGTGGGTCGCGCCCGGCGATGGCGAGTCCTCAATTGGTGGATATCGCCGTCCATCCGAAACTGCAGGGCAAGGGAATCGGAACTGGCTCGTCCATCGGCTGCAACAGTTTGACAGTCAATTCCGCTTTTTCGAGATCATCCATCGCCACACTTTACACTCTGTCCGAGGCGTTCAATCTCAAAGTCCGAGAAACGGCCAAATCGGACACTTGCCAAACCACAACCCGCAATCCATCTGTCCGATATGCCGACTACACGGACATGTGACTCCGTCTCTTGATGAGTGTATTGGCGATTTGACAGCAAGCGAGAGCAGCTTCTCACTTGGCGTGTTTTGGGATTTGCCTATTGAGCAGCGAGACCAGGGACAGCCCCCCGGGCGTTGGCGTAACAGCCTTGCCGGTCACGATCTCCCGGGCGCTGATCGCCTTCCCGTAAAGCCGCTCATTGGCATCGCTGTCCGGGGACATGGAGGAACCGTTGAGAGACATGCCGGCGAACAGTCCCTTGGCCCGGCCATAGGACAAAATGTCGGCACCGCCCACAGCGCCGGCCGTGGTCGCGCCGCTGGGACCCGCCGCTGCAGTCATGTCGCTACCGACCTTCACTTTGCCATTCAAAACCTTGTCCACAGCCGTCGGCGCCATAATGAGCAGCACGTAATCGGTGGACGAGCCGCCGACCTGCATGCCATAGCTTGCGCCACCGATGGAGTACATCGCGGGCGCTGACCATTTGCCGTTGAAGTTCTTGCCCCCGCGACAACTCATTGGACCACGACCGCCGGTGCCTCCGAGGAGGAACGCGGCTTTTTTCACGCTCGGCAGAACGACGATGCAATCCGCTTTGGCAATCAGACTTGAAGAGATGCTCTTGTCACTGAGCATTGCCTGCAACACTGCGGCGGCATTTCTGAGGGTTTCTTCGTCGTCCCCCTTATCTGCACCCCGCGCAGGCAGGGTCAAGAGAATAAGTGCCAGGGAGGTGACCAAACTAGTCGCAGCTTTCTTTATGGATGGCATAGGACTTACTCCACCTTTGGAAAGAAAGCATAACAGGTTGTGATCAGGTGGCGCCCTATGCCTGGTGCCCCACTCAAGCCCGGTTTTGGCTTGAGTGGGAAATAGCACCCACAGCCAGACACCTTTTGATGACCCAGCCTAGCCGCTAAATCGGGCGCTCGGCGCCCCGAAAGGTGCCGGTGTGGAGGGCCTTCGCGCGCCCTGAAGCCACTCGGACAACCAATCTCCGAGGAGTCTTGCGCCAAAGCCTCTTCAAGGCATACGCTACCAGCGTTAGAAAGCCCAAAGGGAAACACCCGGCCTGCAACTGGCGGGACTTCGAAAAACGCGAAGTCTCGCCCCCCAAATAAAATGAAAGGTGATGAATCATGCCCCTGAGTAGCAGCAACAACGCGATTCTCGTCGACAATTGTAAGAGTCTGCAGAACCTGATCGTAACCCTCCATGTCACGCTGGACCTGGTTACATCCGGGAATAATGGATTCTCGCTGCAAGTGAATTGCTATCCGCAGACCAATCCCCAGGCCACTTATAACGGCAAGCCGCTGAAATGGTTTCAGTACGTAATCGCCGTAGAAAACAACTCGGTTCAGTGGGGGATCCAGTACTGGTCCGAGGTAACGGGTTTCGGTTTTAGCCCAGCCAACAATTATTCCTCATTCGCCTCTGCCTCATCGACCAGGTGCCGGCAGGCTCGGTAATGAGAATCGCGCTCCAGACTAATGGCGACGGTAATGTGACAAGTGCGACATTCAGTATTACCGATCCCGCGGGTCAGCTTTCCAGCTACACGTTCACGTTCCCGTCTGACTGCTTGTGTGCGATTTATGGCTTCCAGGCCGATCTTGTAGGACCGCCTAGCGGCACCCACACCTGCACATTCACATCAGGATTGGGGGTCCTGACCTATTGGGTAAAATCAGGCACGCTTGCGCAACAGACTACGAACACCTGCGGCGGCTCTCAGCTAGGCACGGGGGAGACGTCCAATGTCCTGTACGGCGATTTGGTGCCGCCTTCTGGCCAGGCGGTATTCCAGCTGTTCGTTGGATAGCTCGAAGGCTTCAAACCTTCTGTGGGCTTGAGTGGGGTAGTCCCCGGAGAGTGCTTGTCAACCCCTGTCCAAAGTAATCTCGCTCGTAATGGCGTGATGGACTACGTCAATCTTGATTTGGACAAAACCGCGACGACGGCCACGCTCTCGGATAGCGGCGATGACCAGTGGAAGGGGCAACTGAGATTTGAGCAGCCACGACAGGACAAGCTGAACCTGACTGGCGAAGTGAACGGCGTGACCATCGCCGCCAAATTGCATCGCATGGACGAGTCCCGCTTTGTCTTGCAGAGCGAGTCGATCAATTTATTCAGCGATTAGGCTGCGCAGCCCACATCTAAATTTCTTGCGCTTGGGTGCCCCATATCTGGCGGCATTATCGCCAGATGTGGGCGTCGATCGACTGACCAAGTCCACAGTTGTCAGTCCCCAGTTGCGGAGCCTGACTCGCTGGCTTGCTGTTCTTCGTCGAGGTATTGCTGGATGTCGGGGCGGTCGGCGATCTGGGCGCGGAAGTGGGCGGACCAGTATTCGTCGCTGAACTGCTGCATCTGCTGGTCCTCGGCGTGCTCGGGGGTGCCGGGGCTGATCAGTCCTGTCTTGTAGGGCTGGTATGGGGGCGGCTCGATGCCCACGGCCAGAGCCGCTGCTGCGCGGGCGGCGTACTGGGCTTCGTGACGGCGGATGGCGTCTCCAAAGGTGTATTCGGCAACCGACCAAGGGCGGTTGAGGGGGTCGCGGTTGGTGGATCCGGAGAGAAGCGCGGAGGCGCGGGCGATGCGGCAGGGCACGATATGACAGGGCACAGAGCTCAGAGCACAGGGCTCAGCATCTTCGCTTCCCACGTTGGTACCGGTGCTCTCTGTGCTCTGAGTGCTGTGCTCTGTGTTCGGCTCTTCGCAGAGGCCGCACTGGCAATCGGGGTGATGTTCCTCAGGGGGCTGGTTGCGGTATTTCTCGGCGCAGAGCAGGCAGGGGCAGAGGCGGTGGTGGATGGGCTCGGCCTCGTTGTCTTCGAGGATTTCGGCGGGTGGGGCGATCTCGTCTCCCTCAGGCGTGAGGATGACGCGGTGGATGGGGCGTGAGACTGCGGTGCTGGGGGCGGATCGATCAGAGTAGGTGGTCTCCGAGTGGCCGTCGCCGGAGTCGTTTCGGGAGCGGGCCTGTGAATGGGCTTGGGAGCGGGTTTGGGACGCCGGGTCGAAGAGGGACTTGCCGCCGAGGGCGCTGAGGCAGACCTGCATGCCGTAGGTTACGGAGTTGGCGGTGGGGCGATCAATCTGTCCCTGAACGAGCAGGGTGGTGATGCGATAGATGTTGGTGAGGATGGCAGCGGGGTCTTCGGGGAATTCGAGGTCGACTGGCGGGTGGGTTTGATTCTCCCGCGTCCGAGAATCCGGACCTTTCGACAGGCTCAGGGCAGGCTGTTGGGCACCCGGATCGGCGACGAGGATGGTGCCGTGGTCGTAGGTCTCGATCTGCGGCCTGATCTGGCTGCGGAGGCCGGAACTGCGCATCCAGCCCTTCGCATCGCGATGGTGGCGGCAGAAGAGCGTGCTGTTGACGGCTGGTTGACCGCATTGTCGGTTATTGCGCAGGATGTGTCGGCAGAACTGGATCATGGGTATGTACCCCTCCCCCTCGAGATCTGTATGTCATAGAAACAATTGCGGTTAAACCATGCCTTGGGGCTAGCTCATACGAAACAAATGAGTTACGGTATGTCATAGCAAGGAAATGAGTTAACTGCCCCACTCACAACAGCGAGGCTTGAATGGGCCACCGTCGATCTATTTCCATGCAAAAAGTGAAAGGCGCGGCTGGAGGCCGCGCCTTCTAAAGTGAATCCGTACTATTTCTAGTTTAATCAATTCGAGGGAAATGTTCGGCCAAGATTCTCGGGGAGCTAACTAGCCTGTTTTGTGTTTGTTGGAGCCGGGATTACTTTGGGCAGGGGTTGACATGCGGTTAGAGCCCAGAACTGCCCCCACTCAGGACGAACAAGCAGGGATTTGAGTGGGCCACTAAGCGACTACTTGACACTTTATAATTATGCGTGCAAGTATACGTATATGCCAAACAAGACGCTTTATGTTCGTGAAAGTGACCTCGCTTTGTGGGACTTGGTGCAGGCTCAACTAGGCCAAAGCATGTCTGCCTTGTTTGCCGAATTTCTTCGTGAAAGGCTACAGACCATGAATGTATTTGTGCATGTCCTTCGTGCCGCACCTAACAGCCAAGACCTGACGGTGATGTTTGCACCCGTGGGACCAACTGGGAGCGGCGGTTCAGCGAGCCCTCACTATATCCAGTACCAGCAGCTGGTTGGTTTCCTCGAAGGACGCGGAGTTACACATAGCGTTGCTACTAAAATCGCGTCGGACCTGCAGAAGGTCAACAGCGTTTCAGAACTCACTGTCATTAAGCTAGATGCAGTAAACAGGTAGGCTTTGGCACACGTTTAGGGAGCCACAATGAACGCTTGGTCCTGGTTAAACGCGAACTCGGGGGGGCTGCAAAGCATCTTCGCCATTTTAGGAGTGGTGCTCACCGTTGCGAGTATCTTCGTCCTGACCGTGACGTGGCGTGCGATCAGGAGACAGGCACTCGCATCTGAATTACAGGCCGACGCAGCCCGCGCATTGACTAAAGTAGCGGAAGAGCAGACGAAGATGCAAAAGATGCCGCAATATCCGCGAAAATACAATGTGACCTGCTGTCGAGCCAACTGGAGTTGGATACAGCACCGCTGCTTGTCGCAGAGCCAGACGACAGGCGAGATATGAAGAATTACAAGCTCTTCAACCGTGGACAGGGTATGGCGTTTCAGGTCTTTTGCTGGCAGGGTGGACTTGAGATGAAGGAAAAGGGATCCATTCCAATCATTCCGGTTCAGCCTTCCACGCTTGCACCAGGCTCATCTGTTTATGTTCCAATCCCTCCTGCGTGGCTCTCCTGGACTGTTCGATACAAAGGAATCGACCGGCAAGAGCGATGGACCATCGTCTATCGGGATGAGAACAAGGGGCAGGAACACGTTATGAGGCGCGGACTGCAGGAAATTTACTTGGCGTAGCTAAATGGCAGGCGAGTATGGGCCACCGGCGCAGACTAGATCCGTTTGATGGTCGCGAACCACGCCGGCGCGCCGTTGTCGCCGTGGAATCTCGTGTGAATCCGGTCCGGTTCGATGGCGGCGACATTCCATCCAGTGCCGGGCCCTCCAGTTCCAGTGCTGAACGCCGCTCTCAGCTCTTCCTGACGGATGGGGTGCGGCCCGGTATCGGGACCCTCATCACTGAAGCACAAGACATACAGGGTTCCACCGTGCTCGGTCGCCGACGCCAGACTCGCCACGTATTCTGGCCGCTCGTCCCCGGCGAAGGTATGGAAGAGTCCGCAGTCGAGCACTGTCCGAAACCTGCGCCCAAGGCGCTCCAGATGGAAGGCGTCAGCTAGAGCGAACTCCACTTCGATCGCAGGGTGGTTAGCTTTATTTTGGGCGGCCTTGGCCTTCTCTCGGGCGATCGCCAGTGCCGTCTCAGCCACGTCAACGCCCAAAACCGGGCCTAGCCCCGGCAATCCCAGCGAGGCGACCAGCAGAGCGTGCTCGCCGGTCCCGCACCCCGCATCGAGCACCGCTCCGGCGAATCCGCCTGCGGACGCCAAACGCACGATTGCCGGCTGCGGGCGCCCGATATCCCAGGGCGCGGGGCCGTCGCTGTATGACGCATCCCAGGGGTGTCCCGACATCCGTTCGTGACCAGTTGGGCGCCGGCCACGAAACGGATCGTCAGCGAGGGTTCCCGATCGCTCCGGCATCCTGGGCACCCTCCCTGCAATTGATTTTGCTATCTCGGCGGCTACTTGTTCCAGTGGTTGTGATTGACCTGGTAATCGTGGAGCCGAGCGAGGTCGTCACTCAATACATCTCGATCGCGAGGTGACAGTCGCTCGTCATTCGACGACTTCTTGAGCGAATCGATGACGTCGTTCAGCAGGCCGTTGTCAAAACGGCCCTGATCGAGGTCGGCCTGCATCTTGGTCAGCTCTTCCCTGGTCCGGTCGAGACGCTCGTTTTCCTTGTCGCTGGCGTTTCGAGCGCTCCAGCTATGGTCAAGATCTGACCTGACGTCAGAGAATATCTGGCCCCGCCACTGGTCGCCTTGATAGCGTGCGTCCCGATCGTGGTACCAGTCCTGCGCGGAAGCAATTGATGTTACCGATGCCAAAATTAAAACTGCCATCATGAAGTGTTTCATGCATACCCCTCTTGGTCGATATCCCGGAGACGTCCACAGATGCGATCCCAAAGATCGGCTCCCCCTGCCTACCCGGTGCGTCAGTGAGTTCAGATGCCTGCCTCCGCGGCAGGGATGCCGGCCAGGCAGTCAGCAAAGAAAGGGGCGCTCGTCAGTAAGCGCCCCAAACCCGTTTTTGCTCAAGAGTTACTGAGGCAAAGGGATGCGAGATTCCCTCCCTCGGGTTGCCCCTGTCTACGGCGTTTTTCCCGCCCGAGTAGAGGCAAGCTATCTCGCTATTTCAGTCAGAGGACGTTACTGAGTTTTTTACCATCGGCCTCCCCGCTGGGTATCCGTGAACACCGAAACACAGCCGGGAAGCGTTCCGCAGAGCGGATTAGGATCTTCGATCGGCACAAATATCTGGTTATTGACAGGGTTGACCGCCACCGAATGGGCATCGGTTCCCGTAGGAAAGTTTTCGATCCATTTATTCGTATCGGCGTCAATGACGCCCAGCACCGGAGACGCTGTGGTTGCGGTGGGGCTCGTGAAATAGTCGCGCGCGCCCAAGTAATAGTGATGATCGACAGGGTTATATGCGCCGTAGTCTACGCCGCCGACTTGCGGAATATTGGCGAGAATTTCTCCGGTGCGTCCGTTGATCACATAAGTGCGCGGCGCAAACTGAACTGGATCAGGCGCCGGGAACCCCGGGTCGCAAGTGACCAGAACATTGTCGCCTGGCCCCTGTGCCATCCCGGACGGCATGCAGTTGTCCAGTCCCGAGAACACCTGCGTCACCTTCGCCGTCACCGGATCCATCACGGCGACTGCGCCAGCGGTCAAGTCCGAGCCAACCTCCGGAATACTGATAAAAAACTTGTTGGCTCGGGAGTTATACAGAACGCTGGCGATGCCGCCCTGCGAGGTGTCGGGGGTGCCGTTCGTCCCATCGAAAACCACTTGCTTCAAGATCTTCAATGTCTTGCTACTAATCAAAGTGACGAAGGCGGGAGTTGAATCGCCGTTTGAAACGACAACAACTTGATCAATCGGGTCGTAAGCCATCTCGTCGGCTCGAAACTCGCCGCCTGTCTGGATTTCGGCGATCTCGGGCGGCGATGAAATACTTGCGCTAAGATCGAATACTCTTACCGTGCTCGGGTAGTCTCCGGCAAAAAGGTAGTGCCCGGCGACCAGGTTGCCGTCGGGCCCGGAGTGGGGACTGTCAATGCCTACGCCGGCGAAAATGGTCGGCGTCTCGCCTAACTTCCTGTCTGTGAGTGCATCAAAGATCGCGACGGCTTTCGACGAGCGGCTTGAGACAAATAGCAATTGAAATCTGGTATCGACGGAGGCCTGGTCGAAATTGACAAAGGGGTTCGCTTTAGAAGTTCCGGGAACACGTATTGCCGCAATGGGAACGACATGTGAGTGGCCGTCGTGATTCCGATTCGAGTCTGCCTGAAACGAATGCGAATCATTATCGACATCCGTTTGACTGAGGGCTGGCTGACACAAAACCCAGCCGATGGCCGCCACACACACGAGCACGACGAGAAGCTTTCTCATGAATCCTCCTTCAAAGCCTATCTGCGTGGGTATAGCCCAATTGGACGTTTCCGAGGCTGGACGCGAATATACTCACGCGTATTCAACGCGGAGTTAATGGAGGCGTGGATTCCTGTTAATCTTCGTTGTATTTCAGCGTGACTCGGTGTTCTCTGCCATTCCCTTCAAGCCCAACATCAGGCTTGATTGGGCCCACCCGGCCTGCTCGGCAGCGATCACGGCGCATCGGCCCGAGCTCTTGATGCGTCGACAGAGCTGAAACATGGGTATCCTCCCCCCGCGGGACTGTATATCTGAATTTGCGCTATTTAGGTAATAGGTGCAGATATGTATCCCGAAATCAGTGAGTTACGGGTATATATCTGAAAATAAGCTGGTTAGTGGCAAAGAATAGGGTTAGTGTAGGGGTGCGGGAAAAGCAAAAGGCGCGACTGGTGGGCCGCGCATTCTAAGAGACGTACTAATTCAATTTTATCAGGTTGAGGGTATTGTTCGGCCAAGGTGCTCGCGCGCTAACCAGCGTGTTTTGTGTTGATTGGCGGCGGGATTACTTTGGGGAGGGATTGACAGCCTGTTTGAGGGCGGACGCTTCCCCCACTCAAGCCCAACGGCGGGCTTGAGTGGGCCACCCGGGCGCGCGGGCTCCTAACGTCCTTCCTGGTTCGCAGTGATTGCAGCTTGCTTCAGCTCCTCATCCGCTTGGACAAGCAGTTCCTTGGCTCTTCCTGCATGGCCGCCGAGCTGGTAGTTGTTGTCCCGTTGCGCTTCGTCAATCCGCTGCCAGGCGGCAACGATCGACTGCTGAGCAGCCCGCAGATTGCCGTGACGGTCTCCGATGTTTACAACCGGAGCCTGCGCGAAGATGGCTCCAGTGCCGCCCAGGATTAAACCGAGCGCCGTTCCGATAAGCATGTCTTTTTTGATAATCATGATGACCTCTCCTTAAGAACGAGAGTAGGAGAGATAGTCGATGAAATGAATAGAGGACACTACACGAGGAGCTGTGTAGTTCCACATGGAAGGGATTAGGGATTAGAGTTTTTCGGTCGAGCCAACGGAAAGTTTGAGTCGGGCAACCACGGCAAGGCCAGGGTTGAGTCTGAGTTGTCGCCTCCCACCATTCGCTTACGCTCAGGATGGGGCACCCTCGGGTGCCGGTTTCAAGGAGATTCGAAAGAAAGGGTGGGCCACCCGTCCGGAAAGAATCTAAAGCCAGGAATAAGCAGCTAAGGCTGGTCCGGGTCCTCTTGTAGACGTATCCCACTCAAGCCGAAGAGAAGGCTTGAATAGGCCACCTGCCTGCCAGAACTTAGATGTGGGCCCACTCGCCCATGTCTGTTTAGGGAATGCAGGTAAGGCTCTGCCAACCGCCATTGGCGTGGATGAAGCCCTGATTGGCGATAATTGCCCACTGGCTAACAGCTGAATTACGGGCATAGAGAGCACCGGTGGCCGGACTCCACGCGATAAACGTGCCGTACTTAAATGCTCCGCAAGGGCTCCATTCGCTGGCTTCGCACATTTCCGCTATAAGGGCCGACGGTGGAGGAGGCGGTATAAAATTAGATGGGTGGCTCGGATCCCACCAAATAGCGTAAATTACTAAGGCGTAGCAATCCAAGTCCGTCCCGCCGCATAGATGAATAAGCTCATGGAGAACGATCTGGTTCACCGCTTCTTGCGTTCTCCCTGGACCCCATCCGCAGATTTTCATACGCTTCTCTTTTGCAGAACTTTCTCCTGACGCACCCTGGGAGCAATCGGCGCCGCATTGAATCTCTATTTCTCTTTCCGTCATCCCTCTCAAACAGGTCGCCAGTTTCTTGCAGTCACCATCTATGCTGTCTATTGCAGTTGCATAACGCGTATTCGCAATTTGGATTGCTTCGCGAATCATTGGCCTGCGAGATTTACCACACTCATACTTGCCACTGACAAAGGTCATAACGTTCACTCCCGCATTTTACGAAGAAGAACTGACGGAATTTTAACGGGAGCATACCACGGCTTCATGGAGCCATCTGTCGCTGTGAGTATGCATGCATTGATCGCCGGCTTGAGATATCGGCATCGCACAGTTTTACCGCTTTGCACGCACGGTAATGCTCGTCTCTAAGTGATGGTTTTCGCACTAGATATCGAGCCAGCGATACGATGCGGGTAGTTCGGTTTGCTGGAGAAGCGACACCCAACTGACCTGCTCCCCTTGGCCATAACCCCGAGCTATGGAAACTGGACTAGGTTTCTTGCGGGGGAGTTTCTGCAGGGGTGTTCGGCGTGGGGATTGGTTCGCGTTCGAGCGGTGCTGGGGAGGGTGAAGCTTCTTCCCTGCTGTTTGCCGGCTGAACGCCGCTGATCTGGACGATTTGCGGGGCGGACGGCGCTTGCGGGCCCATGGCGGCTTCGTGCTGGCGGCGGGAGATGGCGTCGAGGTCGACGGGGATGCCTCCGGGGATGATGACGGGCTGGGCGTAGCGGTACTTCAGGTCGCGGGTGGCGGAGAACGTCACGAAAATGAGGACGATGATGACGACGGCGCAGATGAGGCTGCCTTCGGGGCCGTAGTCTCCGCCGGTGATCCAGAGGGGACCGACGGTGTTGCTGGCGATGACGGGCGAGAAGTTAGTGATGCCGCTGATGGGGAGTCCGAAGAGGATGCCCATAGTGGCGTTCCAGGTGAAGTGGAATCCCCAGCCGACCCAGAGAGCGCGGGTGCGAAGGTACATGATGGCGAGGAGCCATCCGGCGAAGATGGTGACGAGGGTGCTGGCGAAGGTTGCGCCGGGGTTGCCGAGATGCATGAGTCCGAAGAGCACGGAGACGGCGAGCGTGGCGGCGGCGGGGTTGGTGGCTTCGATGAGGCGCTGAAAGGGGTAGCCGCGGAAGGCGACTTCTTCGGCGAGCGCGGCAACGGCGAGGATGGCGAGATCGAGAAGTATGAGCCAGAATTGCCGCTGGGTGGTGTAGAAGGTCACGACCATTCCGCCGATGAGGACGATGGGCAGGACGCATGCGACCATGCCGGCCCATCCGAGGGCGGCGCCGATGGCGACTTCCTTTCCCCAGCCCGGTCGGCGGGCGAGGCCCATGGCCTTGAGGGGTTCGCGCTGGTGCTGGCCGACGTAGCCCATGGCCGCGTATCCGACGACCAGAAGAAAGAGCAGTATGGAGCGGTTGGCGAACTCAAGCCAGTCTCCGGAGCTAAGACCGCTTGCCGCGCGCTCGGCGACGGCCCTCGCGAAGACGAAATAGATGACAGCGATGAAGAACCAGCCGAGAGCGCGCAGGCGCGCAGAAAAGGTCATGCGCGCTCTCCGCGAAAAAAAGGGGGTAGGGAGTAGGGTGCAGGGGGTAGTAAATGCCGAAGCTCCCAAGCTGCGGTGTTTCCCACCCTTTCGCCAAAAGCGCGAAAGGATGGTGCACCCAAAGTTGTGCCACCTTCATGGAAAAGCAGGTCCCTCGGCTTCGCGCTTTCAGCGCTTCGCTCAGGATGACAATTCGTGGAGCAGATTCGGGATGGCAAGGTTTGAAGCTGATTCATGACGACAAGAATTGAGGCTGCCCTCATGTGGTGTAGAACTGCGCGATGTTGCGGTATTTTTTGTAGCGCTGGGCGACGAGATCGTCGATGGACAACGCCTTCAGTTCGTTGAGGTGCCAGTGGAGCTTTTCGGCGAGCAGCCTGGCAGCTTCCTCGGGATTTTCGTGGGCGCCGTTGCCGGGCTCGGGCACGATGTCGTCGACGCAGTTGAGGGCGGCAACCTGGGGTGCGGTGATGCGCATGGCCTCAGCTGCCTGATCCTTATATGAAGCGTCGCGCCATAGGATGGCCGCACATCCCTCGGGCGGAATGACGGAGTAGATCGCGTTTTCGAAGATCAGCACACGATCCGCTACCGCCAGGCCCAGCGCACCGCCGGAACCGCCTTCGCCGGTAATGACAGAAATGGTGGGCACACGCAGCCGCGACATCTCGCGCAGGTTGCGGGCGATGGCCTCGGCCTGCCCGCGCTCTTCTGCTCCCACGCCGGGATACGCTGCGGGCACGTCGATGAGAGCGATGACCGGGCGCCCAAACTTTTCGGCAATCTTCATGCAGCGCAGTGCCTTGCGATAGCCTTCAGGATCGGGCATGCCGAAGCGTCTCTGGATTTTTTCCTTCGTGGAGCGGCCCTTGAGGTTGGCGATCAGCATCACTTCCTGGTCTTCGAAGCGAGCCATGCCGCAGCTCATCGCAGGGTCGTCGCCGAAGACGCGGTCGCCGTGAATCTCACTGAAGTCAGTGAAGATAAGGGTGACGAAGTCCATGGGATAAGGGCGCTGCGGGTGACGGGCCAACTCGGTCTTGATCCATGCGGGAAGCCGCTTTTCTGGGCCTTTCGAATGCTCGTGAGAAACGCCTGGGGATTGATCAGTCATAACACAAATGGGAACCGACGCAGCCGGGAAAATGCGGAGGCCGCGGTCGCTCGTTCGATTGTACGTGGGAAGCTAAGAAGCGGGTAGCTGTGAGGATAGGGATTAGGGATTAGCCATTAGGGATTAGTCGAGCGCCTGGACCATGCCGCGGCCGAGGAGGAGTTCGGCGCGCTCGATGAAGGCGCGATCGGCGGCGATGGCCTGTCCGGCGGGCTCAAGGACGACGCAGTATTCTCCGGCCTGTTCGAGGTTGAGCATGAACTTGGCGGGGCCGGGCGCGGCGTTGATGATGCTCTTCAATTCGAAAAGCGTGGCTTCACTCGCGCGCTCGAGCGGGATGCGGATGCGGACGTTTTGCGGGAGGCGGACCTTCACGTCTTCGAGCGCCTGAACGGAGGAGACGGCGAGCTTCGGCGCGGCGTCTTCCTCGGCGCGGAGCTGGCCGCGCACGAGCACGGGGACCTCGATGCGGAGGCTGGCGGCGAGACGCTCGTAGTCCTTGGGGAAGCAGATGAGCTCGATTTTGCCGACGGTGTCTTCGAGGGCAGCCTGTGCGTAGAGTTCTCCGGAGCGCTTGGACTTGGCGACTTTGAGGCCGACGATGACTCCGGCGATGGCGATTTCGTTTTCGGGGGACTGACCGCGGCGGCCATTCGATGGCGCGGGCTTCATTTCGAGGGCGGTCGCAGTGTCGACGACTCCGGGAAGATTGCGCAGCTTCTCGGAGTACTTGTCGAGGGGATGGCCGGAGACGAAGAAGCCGAGCACTTCTTTTTCGGATTGCAGGCGCTGGTTTTCGTCCCAGTCGGGGACGCTGGGCAAGGCATCAGGCCTGGACGCGGCGGGGTGATCGTCGAAGATGCCGAAGAGTCCGTGCTGTCCGGCGGCTTCGTCGCGTTGAGCTTTCTGCGCGCGCTCAATGGCCTTGTCGGCTGCAGCAATGAGCTGCGAGCGGCGTCCGAGTGAGTCGAGGGCTCCAGCCTTGATGAGCGACTCGAGGACGCGCTTGTTCATCAGGCGCAGGTCGACCTTCTCGCAGAACTCCCAGTAAGAGGCGAAGGTTTTGTTCTGCTCGGCGAGATCTTTGCGCGCGGCGAGGATGGAGTCGATGGCGTTGCGGCCCACGTTCTTGATGGCTGTGAGGCCGAAGCGAATGGCGTTGCCGTGCGGAGTGAAGTCGGCGTCGGAGAAGAGCACGTCGGGCGGCTCGACGGGGATATTCATCTCGCGACATTCCTTGATGTACTTGACGACGTTCTCGGGCTTCGAGATTTCGGATGAGAGCAGCGCGGCCATGAATTCGATGGGGTAGTGTGTCTTGAGATAGGCCGTCTGATAGGCCACGAGGGCATAGGCCGCGGAGTGCGACTTATTGAAGCCGTATCCCGAGAACTTCGCCATCAGATCGAAGATCTCGCCGACCGCGGCTTTAGGATGCCCAAGAGCCGCGGCACCGCTCATGAAGCGGTCGCGCTGCTCGGCCATGGCCGCCGGATCTTTTTTGCCCATGGCGCGGCGTAACAGATCGGCCTCGCCCAGGGAGTAGCTGGCGAGGACGTTAGCGATCCGCATCACCTGCTCCTGATAAACGATGACACCGAGCGAGTCTTTCAGGATAACCTCGAGTTCCGGCAGCAGGAACTCGACTTTCCGGCGGGCCCACTTGCGCTCGATGAAGTCGTCGATCATATCCATCGGCCCCGGACGGTAGAGCGCATTCAGGGCGGTCAGATCCTCGACCGTATCGGGTTTGTACCGGCGCAAAATGTCCCGCATCCCGGGCGATTCGAACTGAAAGATGCCGGAGGTGAGCGCGGTGTGAAAGACCCGCCTGAAGGTCTCGGGATCGTCCATCGGAACCATCTCGATGTCGAGTTTTTCGCCGCGGGTCTGCTCGATCAGCTTCAGACAATCGGTGATGACCGTGAGCGTGGCGAGGCCCAGGAAGTCCATTTTTAGGAGGCCGAGTTTTTCGACGGCCTTCATGTCGTAGGCGGTGACGATTTCGTCGTTCTTCGCGCGGCTGACGGGGACGAGGTCGGTAAGCGGGCGCGGCGCGATGACGACAGCTGAGGCATGCACGCCGGCTCCGCGGACGAGGCCCTCGAGTCGTTTGGCGGTGTCGATGAGTTCCTTTATCTGCGCATTGCTGTCGTAGGCTTCCTGGAGCGGCGGCGAGTCTTTCAATGCCTGCTCGATGGTGACGCCGATGGTGGTGGGAACGAGCTTGGCGATGCGATCGACGTCGCCGTAGGGCATGTCGAGGGCGCGGCCCACGTCTTTGATCGCTGCTTTCGCAGCCATGGTGTTGAAGGTGATGATCTGCGCGACCTGCTCGCGGCCGTACTTGCGAGTGACGTAATCGATCACTTCGCCGCGACGATTCTGGCAGAAGTCCACATCAATATCCGGCATGGTGACGCGTTCCGGGTTGAGAAAGCGCTCGAAGAGCAGCACGTTCTGCATCGGATCGATGTTGGTGATCTCCATCGCATAGGCGACCAGCGAACCCGTCGCCGATCCTCTTCCCGGACCCACCGGAATGCCATGATCGCGGGCGTATTTTATGAAATCCCAGACGATCAGGAAGTAGCCGGAGTACTTCATCTGCTTGATGATGCCGATTTCGAAGTTCAGCCGTGCCTCGTATTCATGCACCGGCGATCGCAGCACTCCGCGAACTTCGAGGCTGCGGACAGTCGTTTCCAGGCGCTTCTTCAGGCCTTCGCGGCAGACCTGATCGAAGTAGCTGTCGATGGTGTGACCGGCGGGGACGGAGAATTCCGGGAATGGATTGTCGACTTTGCTCAGCCTGAAGTCGCAGCGCTCTGCGAACTGCATGGTTCGGCTCACCACTTCGGGAGCGTGCGAGAAGAGGCGCTCCATCTCCTCGGCGGACTTAACAAAGAACTGGTCGGAGTCGAACTTGAAACGCTTGGGATCGTGGATGGAGTTGGCGGTCTGCACGCAGAGCAGGACTTCGTGCGCGTGCGAATCGTCTTCGCAGAGGTAGTGGCTGTCGTTGGTGGCGACGAGCGGGATGTCGAGGTCTTTCTCGAGGCGGAAGAGATCGGCGTGGATTTTCTTTTCGAGCTCGAGACCCTGGTCCTGGATTTCGAGAAAGAAGTTGCCGCGGCCGAAGATGTCCTGATACTGCGCGGCGGTCGCACGAGCGGCGGAGTAGTTCCCTTTCATCAGGTTTTCGCAGAGCTCGCCGGCGAGGCAACCGGAGAAGCCGATTAGTCCGGCTGAGTGTTCGGCGAGATATTTCTTGCTGACGCGAGGCTTGCGGTAGAAGCCATGCAGCGAGGCCTCGGATGTGATGCGCACGAGATTGCGGTAGCCTTCTTCGTTCTCGGCGAGCACAAGCAGGTGGTTATTGTCATCACCCTGCGGATCGGCGCGGTGATCCTCTTTCTGGGAGATGTAGAGTTCGCAGCCGAGGATGGGCTTGATGCCGCGGGCTTTGGCAGCGTCAAAGAAGTGGACGGCTCCATAGATATTGCCGTGGTCGGTAATGGCGACGGCCTTCTGGCCAATTTCGGAGACACGCTGAACGAGTTTTTCTACGTCACAGGCTCCGTCGAGGAGGGAGTAATCAGTATGCAGGTGCAGGTGGGTGAATTCAGCCATTGTGCTGATTCAATTTTAGTCTTTGCGAGGCAATATGTTTGCGGTGGAGGACGCGTGCAGGAATGAGGAAAAGGAGGGACGAAATACAGCAGACAGCAGGCAGCAGACAGAGGTGCGGAATTGCATTCCCACTCAAGCCAACAGAAGGGCTTGAATAGGGGACCCGGCGGTCACTAAACCGACGAGAAAGCTTTTGCAGCTTCAAACACTTTCTGCTGTTTGTAGGTGTCGCGGAGGAGAACAACACTGCAAAGGACGATTGCAGCGACCAGGTAGATGTAGAGAGACTCATCCGCCTGTTTTGGAAATATCTTTCTCGCGGAGAAGTCCCAAGCATACTGGCAGACTGCGACGCCGATACCAAGAAGGAAACCTAAAATCGCGCGAGGGGAATAACCCCTCAGATGAAATACAACCCTTCCTAGTGCAGTGAGAAGCCCTGCTGGCCCGCCGACTATTAAAGCGAATAGGATACTCTCGGTACACAATTGCAAGAACGCTTCATTCAAGCGGCCCATCATGTCGCGATCAACGTCGTGGAGCAGGTAGACCGAGATGGCACCAACAAGGAGAGCCGTACAGAAGATTCCTAGTATCAAAAAGAGTATGGACCGTCGCATGTCGTTTGCGCACGAGTATAGCGCGAATGGCTAGCACGCGATGCGAGAAGCCCGATACGGCATCCCTATTCGGAGGCTGTGGATTCTGCGGCAGGCACCAGCTCGAGTGCGCCTTTGAGATGGGAGCGGTCAGTGGGGAGAGATTAGCATTCCCACTCAAGCCCAACAGAAGGGCTTGAATGGGGCACCCGGCCCTTTATGACATGAGGGTACGCAGATATTGATAGCTCGAACGGATGCTGGCGATCGGGTCGCCGGGCGTCTGGTCCTGCTCGACGAAGTAATACTCGATGCCCAGGTGCCTAGCGGTATCGAGGATGGCCTTCCAGTCGATGTTTCCGTGGCCGACTTCAGTGAAGTGCGCCGAGGATGGACCCGTGTCGTTGGAGGGGGGAAAGCCGGGAAGGCGGTCCTTGAGGTGCAGCATGCGGACACGGCGGCCGAGGCGCTTCAACATTTCTAACGGGTCGAGGCCAGCCTGGGCGACCCAGTAGCAATCCATTTCATAGAAGACGAGGTCGGGATCGCTTTCCTCAAGCAGGACGTCGTATCCCGGTTTGCCGTTCATAGCTTTGAATTCGAAGTCGTGATTATGGAAGGCAAAGCGCATGCCCAGGTCGCGGCATTGCTTGCCCCACTGATTGAATTGTTTGGCGGCATCGCGAAAGCCTTCCCATGACGACTGGTTCGACTGGGGCAGCGCGGGGCAGACCATCCAGATGACGCCTAATTGCTTTGCGTAATCGAGTTTTTCGGCGAATCCAACATAGTTGAAATGGCCGCTGGGAACGCTCAGACCGGCGTCGTCGATCATGTGGCGCAATTCGGGCGCGGGATGCGTGTAGAGGCCGGTGAAGGTTTCGACTTGCTGATAACCGATGCTTTGAATCTGCTTGAGGATCGTGGGCAGAGGCGTCTCGGTCTTTCGAACGGTGTAGAGCTGCACACCGAGGGGCTGGGCGGGCGCAGGGCCGAGTTTGTTTTGCAGCGCAAGCACGGGCAGTGCGGCTGCCGAGGATTTGAGGAAATTTCGACGGGTCACCATGACGGACACATCATACTGAATCGTTCGATTCTCCGCTCGCGAGGGGCAGCCAGAACGTGAAGAGCGCGCCCCTGGGAGGACGACTAACGACGTCGATGCCGCCGCCGTGGGCGACCAGGATGGCTTTGACGATAGCCAGGCCCATGCCCGTACCAGAAATGGCAGCTTTCTGATTGCGGCCCCGGTAGAACTTGTTGAAGATGAGAGGCTGCTCGAAATCTTCAATGCCTGGCCCGTAGTCTTCAACGCTCACCAGGAGGCGCTGGTCTTCGATTCGGCCGCCGATGCGCAGCGGTGAGCCCGGAGGAGAATACTTGGCAGCGTTTTCGATCAGATGCCGCAATACGCGGCGGACGAGCAAGCGGTCCATGCGTACCGAGGGCATATTCTCCGGTACATCTACCTCGACGGGGCGCTCTCCGAGCAGTGGCTGGGCCTCTTCGAGGGCGAGCTCGATGATTTCGCGCACGCTCTCAGGTCTGGTCCGCACATGAATGCTGGTCGAATCGAGCTGCGCCATCTCAATTGCCTGGCCGATGAGGCGATCGAGGCGCGCGCTCTCTTCGTCGACTACGGCATACATTTCGCGACGCTGAGACTCGTTCATCTGCGGCTGGCTGACGAGTGTGGTTGCGGCTGCGCGAATGGATGTGAGCGGGGTACGCAGGTCATGGGTGACTGAGTCGAGGAGCGCGCTGTGCAGCCGTTCGCTCTCGCGTGCCGCTTCCATGTGACTGGTCCGTTCGAGAGCAGCAGCACGCTCGAGAGCAATGGCGACAAGCGTTCCGATCGCCTCATAAATGTTGGCCGATTGCTTAGCACCGCCGAAGGCCATCACACCCATCGAGCGCATGCCGAGCAACAAGGGAATGAGGTGAGTTCCATTGATGACAGAGGCCGTTGGTTCAGGAGCATTCGTCGCGTTCCTGAGTTCGGCCAAGGGGACCAATTCGGATGCGGGATCGGAATAGTATGCCGCATCGCCATCGCGGACGTAGAGAGCCACCGCGCGAAAGCCAAAAATTGTAGCGGCAACTGTTGGAGTGATGCGAGCAACGGTGCTCAGATCGTCGTGGAGGAGCAGCTCCTGGCTGAACTCGTAAAGATGCTGCACCTCACGATGGCGGATTTCAGCAAGCTCAGCCTCGCGGTGCGCGCTCTCGGAGAGTTGGCTTACCAGAACACTGGCACCGAGAAAGACCGCCAGGGCGATCAGGTTTTGAGGATCCCTGATGGTGATTCTGCCAATGGGAGGCAGAAAAAACAGGTTGTAAAGCAAGGCACAGAGAAGCGAGAGGTAAAGGGAGTAGGCCAAACGCCATCGCGATGCAGTAATCAAAATCAAGATGAGAAAGCTGAGCGCCACCGTCGTGTTGTTGACGCGCAGAGTGCTGCGAAATACGAACGTGAGAGCGAATACCAACAACGTGAGTCCGACATACCTAAGGACGGCAGTGCGGATGTTGGCTGTATTCTCTTTCATGACAGGGCGATGATATAGAAGGATACGCGATGGCGGAACGCATTCTGGTAGTAGACGACGAAACACAAATCACGCGCGTGCTGCGCGCGGCTCTTTCGGCACAGGGTTACGATGTGCGGGCGGCAAACGATCCCGAGGAAGCATTGCGAATATTTGAGGAATGGGCTCCCGACCTGATGATTACTGACCTGATGATGCCGGGAATGACAGGCGTGGAACTGTGCCGGACGGCCCGCAAGAAGAGCAAGGCGCCAATATTGGTCCTCTCGGTGCGCGACCAGGAAAGATCGAAGATCGAGGCACTGGACGCGGGCGCGGACGACTATGTGACGAAGCCCTTTGGGATTCAGGAGCTGCTGGCGCGGGTTCGCGCGCATTTGCGGCGGGCACCAGAGCGTGTGACTGATGCGCCGGTTGAGGTGGGAGATTTTGTCGTTGATGTCGCCGCACATTCCGTCCTGGTTCGCGGGCAAGCGGTTCACCTTACGCCGACAGAGTTTGACCTGCTGTTGTTGTTCGCACGGAACGCGGGTAAGGTGCTCACGCATCGCGCGCTGCTGACGGCGGTGTGGGGCGCACAGTCAGTGCAACAGCCGGAGTATTTACGGGTGTTCGTTGGCCAACTGCGAAAGAAGCTACCGGGCGGCGGCGAAAAAGAATATATCCAGACGGAGCCGTGGGTGGGATATCGCTTCCTGCCCGATGGCGGCGTGGAGTGAGCTGAGATCCTCTCCAGAACTGCCTTTATGAATTCCTTATAGGTTCCTTACGGTGCATTGCGGTTTGAGGCGTTCTACTTAATCGTGAACCAACCCAAGCCGCATATGATGCCAAGCTATCACCGTGGCAGAAGCCTGCCTCAGACTCGTCGCACACCTTTCCGGAGACCCTATTGCGACCTGGATTCAAGGGGCCCAGAGCTAAGGAGTTCTCATGCGTGATTTATTGATGATCGTATTCTCCACTGCGTTTTTTATCGTTGCGCTGGCTTATATCAAGGCCTGCGAACACCTGAGATAACCATGAATCTGACACTGATCATTGTTGTTGTCCTCACGGTGCTGCTGCTTGCGTATCTTGTAGTGGCTTTACTGTATCCGGAGAAATTCTGAAATGACCGCGAACGGGTGGTTGCAGTTTTTACTCTTCGCTGTGGTCCTCGTAGTACTGATGCAGCCTCTGGGTTTGTACATGGCGCGCGTATTCGAGGGCGAACGCACATTCCTCGATCGGGTGCTGAAACCGATTGAGCGCTTGATTTACCGGCTCTGCGGAATCAAGGCCGAAGCGGAGATGAACTGGCGCGAATATACCGCTGCGATGCTGCTCTTCAGCTTTGTCTCGCTGACGCTCACATACGTTATCGAACGCGTGCAGCATATTCTTCCCTGGAATCCTCAGGGACTGGGTGGCGTTGAGCCGGCGCTGGCATGGAACACAGCCGCATCGTTCACAACAAATACGAATTGGCAGGCTTATGTTCCAGAAACCACCATGAGCTACTTCACGCAGATGGTGGGCCTGGCGTATCACAACTTTCTGAGCGCCGCAGTGGGCATCGCGGTCGCCATCGCGTTGGTTCGCGGGGTTGCACGCCGCCAATCGCAGACCATCGGTAACTTCTGGGTAGATGCAACGCGCTGCATCCTGTATGTGCTGGTGCCGCTCTGTCTGATTCTTACTCCCATCCTGATACAGCAGGGCGTCATACAGAATCTGAAGCCTTATACGCAAGCGCGAACGCTTGAGAACCAGACGCAGACGATTGCGCAAGGACCGGTTGCCTCGCAAGAAGCGATCAAGATGCTGGGCACAAACGGGGGCGGCTTCTTCAATACAAATAGCGCCCATCCGTTCGAGAATCCTACGCCACTGACCGATTTTCTCGAGATTCTTTCGATCTTTCTGATACCCGCCGCTCTTACTGTAACGCTGGGCAAGATGGCGAAATCTCCCGGACATGGATGGGCGGTGTTTGCCTGCATGTCATTCCTGTTCATCGTGGCACTGGTCGGGATTTACTGGGCGGAGTCACACCCGCATCCGACGGTGCAGGGCGTGGATCAACACGCGAGCGCGCTGCAGTCCGGCGGCAACACGGAAGGCAAAGAGGTTCGCTTCGGGATCGCCGATACCGCGCTGTTTGCGGCAGCCACAACCGACGCCAGTTGCGGCGCCGTGAATTCGATGCATGACTCGTTCACACCGCTGGGCGGCATGGTGGTGCTGGCCAACATCATGCTTGGCGAGATTGTTTTCGGCGGGGTTGGTTCGGGGCTTTACGGCATGCTGATCTACGTAGTGCTGGCGGTCTTCATTGCCGGTCTAATGGTCGGGCGAACGCCGGAGTATCTGGGCAAAAAGATTGAGGCATTCGATGTGAAGATGGCGATGCTGTATGTGCTGATCTTCCCGCTGCTGATTCTCACGTTTACTGCGATTTCGATCCTCTGCCCGGCGGGCCTGAGCGGCATCACCAATCCGGGTCCGCACGGGTTAAGCCAGATACTTTATGCATTTACGTCGGCTGCCGGGAACAATGGATCGGCGTTTGCAGGGATCAACGCGAACACGAACTGGTTCAATATCAGCCTCGGCTTCACGATGCTTGCGGGACGCTTCCTGATGATGGTTCCCATGCTGGCGCTGGCGGGAAACCTGGCGTTGAAGAAGAGCGTGCCGCCTTCACCCGGTACTTTTCCAGTTAATTCAGGGCTTTTTACGGTGCTGCTCACGAGCGTGATTCTCATCGTTGGCGCGCTTACGTTCTTTCCTGCGCTCAGCCTGGGCCCCATTCTTGAACACTTATTGCTGAACCACGGCACACTTTTTTAAGCGGACGGAGATAGGAAAAAATGACAGAACAACAAAGTCTCTGGAACCCGGGCATTCTGCGCCAGGCGGCGATTGGCGCCTTTACGAAGCTCGATCCCCGCACGATGCTCAAGAACCCGGTGATGTTTGTGGTGGAAGTGGGCAGCGCGCTGACGACGGCACTGTTGATCCAGGATGCGATCCGGCATCAGCCCATCGGCTTCAACCTGCAGATCACACTCTGGCTATGGTTCACTGTGCTCTTCGCCAATTTCGCCGAGGCGATGGCCGAAGGGCGCGGAAAGGCCCAGGCGGATACGCTGCGCAAGGCGAAGGGCGAGACGATGGCGTATCGCTATAAGGCCGACGGCACAACGGAGGCAGTCTCAAGCTCGCAGCTTCGCGCGGGGGATGTGATCAAGGTCGAAGCGGGCCAGTTCATCGCCGGCGATGGCGAAGTAATCGAGGGCGTGGCGTCGGTGGACGAGTCTGCGATCACGGGCGAATCGGCACCAGTGATTCGCGAAGCGGGAGGAGATCGATCCGCGGTAACGGGCGGGACGAGGGTGCTTTCCGACTGGATACGGATCAAGATCACTTCGAATCCCGGCGAGACGTTTCTCGATCGGATGATTGCACTGGTGGAAGGCGCGGTGCGGCAGAAAACTCCGAATGAGATTGCGCTGAGCATTCTGCTCTCGGGCCTTACGATTATCTTTCTGCTCGCGGTCGCGACGCTGCAACCTTTCGCGATCTACTCAACCGCGCCACAGACCATCTTCGTGCTGGTTTCGCTGCTGGTATGCCTGATTCCCACGACGATCGGCGGCCTGCTCTCGGCGATCGGCATCGCCGGCATGGACAGGCTCGTGCAATACAACGTGCTTGCGATGTCCGGGCGCGCGGTGGAAGCGGCAGGAGATGTGAATACGCTGCTGCTGGACAAGACAGGCACGATCACGCTGGGCAATCGGCAGGCAACGGAGTTCTTCCCTGCTCCCAATATCAGCACAGAGAGACTGGCCGACGCTGCGCAGCTCGCATCGTTTTCGGATGAGACGCCGGAAGGACGCTCCATTGTGATTCTGGCGAAAGAAACCTATAACCTGCGCGGGCGCGATCTGGCAGGCATGCGAGTGGAATTCGTTCCCTTCAGCGCGCAGACACGCATGTCGGGAGTGGATCTTCCCGGTACGAAGATCCGCAAGGGTTCGGCCGATGCGATTGCGAAATTTCTAGAGGACGAGGGATCAAACATGCCGCGCAAGGTGAGCGATAAGGTCGAGGAGATCGCGCGCCTGGGAGGGACTCCGCTGGTCGTCGCTGAGAACAGCACCGCGCTGGGAGTGGTTTATCTCAAGGACATAGTGAAGGGCGGTTTGAAAGATCGGCTGACGCGGCTTCGCTCGATGGGCATCCGCAGCATCATGATTACAGGCGATAATCCGCTCACCGCCGCGGTGATCGCGCGCGAAGCGGGCGTGGATGACTTTCTGGCCGAGGCAAAGCCCAAGGACAAGATGGACCTGATCAAGCGTGAACAGGCCAAGGGCAAGCTGGTGGCGATGACCGGCGATGGCACGAACGATGCTCCCGCGCTGGCACAGGCCGATGTGGGCGTGGCGATGAATACCGGCACGCAGGCTGCGAAAGAGGCGGGGAACATGGTGGATCTGGATTCGAATCCCACCAAGCTGATCGAGATTGTCGAGATTGGCAAGCAGCTGTTGATGACGCGCGGCGCACTGACGACGTTTTCCATCGCTAACGATGTGGCAAAGTATTTCGCGATTATTCCCGCGATGTTTGCCGGTGTGTTTCCGGTGCTGGGCGCCTTGAACATTATGAAGCTGGCGACTCCGCACTCGGCGATTCTGTCCGCTGTAATTTTCAATGCGCTGATTATCGTCGCGCTCATCCCGCTTGCGCTAAAGGGCGTGAGGTACGTGCCGATGTCGGCGGCGGCTTTGCTGCGGCGCAACCTCGTGATTTACGGACTGGGCGGACTGGTCGTGCCGTTCATCGGAATTAAGGCTATCGACCTGGTGTTGACCGCGCTTCATCTTGCGTAGGACGACAGGATATAAGGGACTGCTGGCATGCTTTCAACGATAAAAATCGCGATTCGGTTCACCCTGATTACGGCTGTGCTTCTTGGTCTTGTCTATCCGCTGGCCATGACGGTGTTTGCTCACTTCTATATGCCGGGCAAGTCGGTGGGACAACTTGTTGTAAGGAACGGGCAAGTGGTCGGCTCAGCGATTATCGGGCAGGGCTTCACGGGCGACGGATACTTCCACGGCCGGCCCTCAGCGGCGGGTAACGGCTACGATGCGGCAAATTCGAGCGGATCCAATTACGCGCCATCGAACAAGAAGCTGGTCGATCGTATGCAGGGAGACGTGGCGACATATCGGAAGACCGCACCTAGTCAGCCCGTGCCGATCGATCTGGTGACGGCCTCAGGGTCGGGGCTCGATCCGGATATTACGCCTGCAGCAGCGCTGTATCAGGTTCATCGCGTGGCCGAGGCGCGACGTTTGAGCGACGATGCGGTGCGGCAACTGGTGCTGACCCACGTGCAAGGACGTCAATTTGGTGTCCTCGGCGAGCCGCGCGTGAATGTGCTGGCACTGAATCTTTCGCTCGATGAGGCCGCTGGGAAGTAGCCCTAGGCTACTTCTGTTCGTGCAGCACTTTGGCTAACGCAGCAACGGCGCGGAGTAGTTCATCGTCGCGAGTGAGGCAATCGGGGCAAAGCCTGAGCCATTCACCGCGGGCATCGCAGACGATGCCTTCTCTATCCAGCTCTGCCGGCAGCTCCATCGCGTTTGCAAGACGGATCGCGAGAAATGCTCCGTGCTGCGCATCTCCACCAGTTACAGCGTGAATGCCTGCATCAGCGAGGTATCCGCGTAAGGCGGCAAGTTGATTGAGGCTGTACGCGCGAAGCCGCTCCACTCCCATTGCAAGCGTGAATTCCTGGCCGCTGCGCGCCTGATACCAGGTCAACACGGGCGGGGTGGATTCGAGAAAAGCGTCGCCGCCGGACTTGAGCACGGGCGGCGATGGCCGCTGATAAGCAAAGGCGTCGGAGTTGGCGAACCACCCCGTGTCGAGGGGGCGCAGGCCGCTTTCCAGCACTTCAGGCGAGATGTATAGAAAGCAGGCTCCGGGCCCGCCGCGCAGATATTTGTAACTGCCCCCGATCATGAAGTCGGCGCCCAAATGGGAGACATCGACAGGAATGACTCCGATGGCGTGGTAGGAATCAACCAGGAGACGGGCGCCGTGTTGATGGCAGGCTGCGGCGAGGGTGTTCAGACCGTCGACGATCTGGCCGGTCATGAACATTACCTGCGAGATAACGACGAGATCCCCGCCCGTCTCCACTGCGTCAATTAAATGCTGGACGGTGAAATCCCCCTGTGCATCGGGCTCGATCCAGCGCATGTTGATGCGGTTGAGCGCGGCGTACTGCTTCAGGATTACGTCGATCGAGTCGAACTCTCCGCGGGTGCTGATCACGCGGATTTTGCCGGGCAGCGCATTCAGCACACTGCGCAGCCCCTGGCCGGCGGAAGTCTTAGGGACGATGCAATCGGCGCGGGGAGCACGGATGAGGCGGGCCAGTCGGCGCCGGAAGGCCTCACACTCATCGAGCCACGCATCCCAGGCATCGCCGAGTTGGCCAAACCATAGAGCGGTTGCTTCGGCTACGTCTTCGGCCATCGCGTCGAGAGGACGACCCAGGGAGTGATTGGCCAGGTAGACACGCTCGCTCGCGAGAACGCGGGAGAAGAGCGGCGCGATGTGGCGTTGAATTGCCGCTTCATCGAGTGGGCCACCACCCAGCGCCTCCACGGCTTGATGCAGCTCCGCGTTCATCGCTGAGCGAGCCCGGTGCGCACAGCAAGCAGTTCGGGAAAGAAGGTGAGATCGAGCGCCTGCTTGAGGAAGCCTACGCCGGATGAGCCTCCAGTTCCCTGCCGGAAACCGATGATCCTCTCTACGGTCTTCATGTGGCGGAAGCGCCAGAGCTGGAAGTACTCTTCGACGTCTACGAGCTTCTCGCACATTTCGTAGGCGTCCCAATACTGGCGAGGGTTTTCATAAATCAAACGAAAGACCTGAATCAACGCTTCATTCCTGCGATGCGGTTCGCTCCAATCGCGGTTCCTGCATTCGGTGGGAATGGCGAGGCCACGGCGCGCCAGATGCAGCAAGAATTCGTCATAGAGGCTGGGTGCTTCCAAGGCGGTCTGTAACTCGGCGTGGATGTTCGGGTCATGCGCGAAGACGCGGAGCGCGTCACGATTCTTGTTGCCGAGGAGGAACTCAAGCTTGCGGTACTGCCAGGACTGAAATCCGGAGGCGTGGCCGAGAACGCCGCGAAACTCCATGTACTCGGACGGCGTGAGCGTTTCGAGTACGGCCCACTGGTCGAAGAGCTGCATCTGGATGAGCTTGGCGCGCGACAGGATCTTGAAACAGGGATCGAGCTGGTCGTGCTGCACGAAGCGGATGGCTGCGGAAAGTTCGTGGATGAGTTGCTTGATCCATAGCTCAGAGACTTGATGCTGGATGATGAAGAGCATCTCGTCGTGGTGCGGAGGCGACGACAACGGACGCTGCTGGGCCAGCAACTCTGACAGGCACAAATAGCCGGAGTAGCTCAGCCGGTCGGCGAAGTCCGTCACGATCCCGGGTTCGAGCGGTCTTTGATTGTTGTCCATCTTTACCTCACGCCTGGTCATCCGGTGGGCAGAAAATACCCGGCGGAAATTACAGCATAACCGCCGGGTCAGGGAGGCACAGTTTCCCCTCAGGAAACGCTCCAGCCTGCTGCGGCGAGATCACGATTGTCAATACCAAATAGCAACAACTTGTAGCGCTGACTCCAACAAATCACGAGCGATAGCTGAAAACAGTCTGGCGGATGACGGTGCAGACCGATTAAAGCCAGGCCTTGTGGCACGGCTGTTTATAATCGCTCATAATACTGATGCAGTTGCAGCCAAAGACATCAGCCCTGGAGTAGTGCCCGAAATGCGCGAGGTTCCATCCACGCCCGTGCTCCTGATCGACGGCTCACGCGAGAGCCCCCGAGAGATCAGCCATTCTCCTTATACCGTCGGCCGAATGCCCGGGAGCGACATCCTGCTCGAAGATGCCTTCGTCTCGCGCAGACATGCCGAGATTCTTTTTGAGGATGGCCAGTTTTTCATCGTGGACCAGGGCAGCAAGCATGGAACCTTCCTGAACGGGTCTCCGATTACAAGACAGAGACTGTCCAACAACGACGCCATCCACTTCGGCAAGCTGGATGGGCCATTACTTCGCTTTGGCGTGCGAGCGGCTCAGTCGGGGTCAACACTGCGAGAGCTACTCGGTCCACTGAAGGTAGACGCGTCGCCGAACACGGCGATCGAAAAACTGAGCTGGCTGCTGGAGGCGGCTCGGAAGCTGAACAACGTTGGCGCCGTGGACCAGATTTTGACGGCGCTTGTCGAAACCACTCTGCAGCTGACCAAGGTGGAGCGGGGTTACGTGATGCTTCGCGACGAGGCAAGCGGCGAGCTCAAGTTGATCGTTGGCCTGGACAGCAAAGGCAAGATACTCGCCGACGATTCCACGATTTCGCATAGCGCGATCAAACAGGCGCTTCGCGGAAGCGGTGAGTTCATCGTTACGGACACGCTGAGTGCAGAGAACGGCGTGCGCTCAGAGAGCGTGATCGCGCAGAACATTCGTACAGTCATTTGCATTCCGTTGCGCAGCCGGCGTATCGCCAGTAGCGGCGGGCGCGGCGAGGTGCTCGGCGTGCTTTACCTCGACAGCCGCCTGAACCCGGGAAATCTAACGAAGGTCGACAACGATCTGCTGAAGTCGATCGCGGCCGAAGCTGCGGCGCTTGTGGATAACGCGCAACTCGCCATTTCCGAGGAGAATAGCCGACGTTACCAGGAAGAGCTGAAAATCGCGGCCGAGATCCAGAAAAATCTGATGCCGAGCCAGCTTCCCGATCTCCCCTATGCCACTATCTCAACGCGCTTCGTTCCCTGCTGGGAAATTGGGGGAGATTTCTACGACGTGGTGGCGGCGGATAACCATTTTTATGTGGTGATCGCCGATGTTTCAGGCAAGGGGGTCGCGGCAGCGATGCTGGCCCAGACGCTGCAGGGGATGGTATACGCGCAACTGCTTGCCAATCAGCCGCTGGACAAGATTGCCATCGCACTCAATCGCTTCATCTGCGCGAAGAACCTGGGCAAATATGCAACGATGATCCTGCTTCGGCTGGAAAGCAACGGGGAGCTTGAGTACATCAATTGTGGACAAATCCATCCGTTGCTTCGCACACCATCAGGCGTTGTGTCGTTGAGCGAATCGAACCTGCCGGTTGGGCTGATGTCGAACGGGGAGTTCCGTTCGCACACAGTGAAACTAGATCCGGGTACCCGGGTTCTCGTCGTCACCGATGGCGTGACGGAGGCGGAGAACGAAAAGGAAGAGTTCTTCGGTCCCACACGCATGGCAGAGTCGTTTCACAAGAGCCAAAATCTTGAGGAAGTGGTCACGGATCTGTCAAGTTTCTGCGGATCGGCCGCCGCGAACGACGACTGCACGATGGTCGAGATTTATTATCGCTAATCTCTGATCTTTGTTAACTTCTTCTGCATGCGTTTCCCGATTTATCTCTTCCTGGCGGTCTCTTTTCCTGCGCTCGGACAGGCTGCTCAGCCGGCACCGGATCGTATGGCTGATTCGATCCTAAGTCTCGAGCATTGGCGCGAAACCATGATCCCTGTCTATATGAATGACTTTGGCCAGCTTAGCCGTTACAAAGCGGCAAACGCAGCGCTCACTGAGCCGAGAAAGGGCGAACAGAGGGTCATCTTCTTTGGCGATTCCATCACCGATGGATGGCACCTCGACCAGTACTTCCCGGGAAAGGGATACGTCAACCGTGGCATCAGCGGCCAAACGACCTCGCAGATGCTGGTGCGCTTTCAGCAGGACGTGGTCAATCTGAAACCCGCAGCGGTCGTGGTTCTGGCAGGAACTAACGACATTGCCGGAAACACGGGACCGATCTCAATTGAGGATATTGAGGCGAACTACGTTGCGCTGGCAGACCTGGCGCGCGCCCATGGCATTCGCCTGATTTTTTCGTCGGTCACACCGGTTAACGATTACACGCCTGAATCGCAGAATTTCTACGCGCAACGCTCCCCGGCGAAGATTCTGGCGCTTAACGCATGGCTCAAGAACTACTGTTCGGCGCATGGCCTGATCTATCTCGATTACTTTTCAGCGATGGTGGATGACCGAGGTTTGCTTCGCAAGGATCTCGCAGCGGATGGATTGCATCCTGACGACGCCGGTTACCGGATCATGGCTCCTTTAGCAGAGGCAGCGGTGAAGCAAGCGATGCGCTGATGCATCATCGCCAGGGCACTCATTGGGGACGAATCACTTCTGAGAAGCACTCCGGAGGGTTAGTTGAAACGGCTAAGAGTTCCAGGGCTTGTCGATCTGTTTGAGGTCGATGATCCCATCGAGATCAACGCTCTTGCTCGCGATCCTCGTCTAGACCGCAGGTTTGAAACGAGCACATGCCCCATCAACTGGCTGATTCTTAAAAGATCCCTCAACGTGCTTTCGTTCGGTGGACGTCGTTTTCCAACGATGATGCCACGGGATGACGCACACCGCGCACACAAGCAACAGGAACTGTGGAACGCCCTCAGCGAGAAAGTAACCGCAATCAAGAGCGGACCAGGCGAACTGGAGCCCCTTGCAGACTGGGTCAGAGGAGTTGGCTCCGAAGCGCAGCTGGGAATCCTCGTGCAACAGCTGTTAGCCGAGCTGTTTTCGAGCCAATTCGTCGCAACTCAGGAGAGCTGGACTGCCGCTATGACACTGGTGGCGGCTCCGCGATCAAAGAACTTACCCAGGATGGCCTGGTGGTTTATCACCGGAAAGGTCAGACGCTCGAAACGTCTCCTTGCCGGCATGGTGAATGGAGATCTTTCGGCAGTGAATGCCATCGGCATCGCTGCGCACAACGTCGTAAAGAGCATTCGGCACATGAGGCTTCTTTATGCCGATGACGGTCTCAGGTCGAGTTTGCCAGTTGAGGCAGCGGCGGAACAATCTCTGTTCGCACCAGGCAGCGTCTACCGTCAAGCCACAGACGCTGGGCAGCTTGATGACTGTCCATTCTCTCGAAATTCATTGTTTGTGCTGGAGCTCGGGAAAGCGAGTCAAAACGCCGAAGGCCGATCACTTGTCTTTATGGACGACACTTGGAGCCGCTGTCCGGCCAACCTTTGGGTTCCTGCAATGCTGCAAGGCGTTTGGAAACGGGCCTGCTTATCTTCTGATCCGCATATAGAAAATTGACTGTTGTTACCGACAAGGAGACTTCCCGGCAGTTATAAGGATTCCACGAGCACGTCAGCAGCGTTTCACTCTTTGAGATATGCGGTTTGAGAGCCTGCCGTTACCGATGAGAAGCGCCTTTGCAGGCACCAGCAAGACCAGGTTATGGCTTTTGTGATCAGCGGTCGCGCCTTGGGGAAGTCTTAATCTACTCGGCAGGAAAAGCGCCAAGGGAGAGCTGGCGCTTGCTCTCACCGCCGAGTGACGATCAAATACGGGCTCGATAAGGTTGAAATCCGGTCTGCAATCTGTGGCTTAGTTCTGTTCGCAAGAGTAGACTTATCGCTTCCCCCCAAAATAGGGACCTGTCTGGTTGGAGCATCCTGGCGAAATCACGATCCTCTTGCGCGAATGGAGTGAGGGGAAGCCGCATGCTATCGAGCACCTCTTCGAGCGGGTTTATCCGCAATTGAAGGAGATTGCCGGCGCCCTCTTGCGTGGGGAGCGGCCGGAAAACCAGCTGCAGCCCACCAGCGTGGTGAATGAATTATTCCTGAAGATGATTCGCCAGCGCAGTATCCGATTTGAGGATCGCGAACATTTCTACAGCCTTTCAGCGCGGTTGATGCGGCGCGTTCTGGTGGATCACGCCCGCTCGGAGCGAAGACTGAAGCGCGACGGCGGAGTTCCAGTGCCATTCCATGAAGATTTGGCCGGGATCGATCCGAAAAGTGTCGAGATCATGGATCTGGATCGCGTTCTCGTGGAATTGGAAGATCTTGACCGGCGAAAATGCCGCATGGTTGAACTTCGATTCTTTCTGGGATTTACGGCGGAAGAGACAGCAGAGTTACTGAATACTTCGAAGGCGAGTGTCGACCGGGAACTCCGATTCGTACGCGGCTGGATGTATGACCGGCTCCATTCTTCGTAATTCTCGACTCGGATTCATTGGGCATCGCGGCTGCCGGAGTGTGAACGAATGACGCAGGACGCAGAGAACTGGGATCAGCTGCAAGCGCTGTTTTATCTGGTTGAGACGGCGCCCGAGGCGGATCGCGAACGTTTGCTGAGCGAGAACTGCGGCGATCCAGAGCTCCGACACCGGGTAATGACGATTCTGAGGGCATCCGAAGTCGACAGCAAAGACGACGCACCGGCCGGCGCACCCATTTTGACCGGAAAGATTGGGCCTTACTCTGTAATCAGGCACATTGGCGCGGGCGGGTTGGGTTCCGTCTACTTGGTGGAGCGCATGATGGGCGGCGCTCTACAGCGATCTGCGTTGAAGGTTCTGGCGCCTCATGCGGCAGGCCCCATGTTCGTCGAACGCTTTCACCGCGAAGAGCATATTCTGGCTTCCCTGGAGCACCCGAACATCACCCGCATGGTGGACGCAGGCCTGACGGAGACGGGCCACCCCTATCTGGTGATGGAATATGTCGACGGAGTTCAATTCGACGCGTACTGCGACGAATGGAATCTCGGGATTCCCGAGCGCCTGCAGCTCTTTCTTCAAGTCTGCGATGCCGTTGCTTACGCGCACCGCAATCTGATCGTCCATTTGGATCTCAAGCCGTCGAATATTCTCGTTACCGCCGATGGCGTCGTAAAGCTACTGGATTTCGGAACCTCGAAGATGATCGAGCCGGATCGCTTCCTGACGACAACTGTCATGGCGACGCCGGCTTATGCCAGTCCCGAGCAACTTCGAAATGAGCCGGTAACGACCGCGTGCGATGTTTACGCGCTGGGCGTGATCTTGTTCGAACTGCTCGCGGGACACAGACCGAACGACCGCGCATCGGTTGCCGAAATGATCGAACGGGCATTCCACGAACAGGAACCGGAGCCTTTGCCCGCTGCGATCACCAGTTCTGCTGCGAAGGATCGCGGGCTCTCCGAAAATCGCCTGCGTCAGTTGCTCACAGGCGACCTCGCTACCATCGTCCAGAAGTGCCTGCGTCCCCGCCCTCAGGACCGCTACCCATCGATGGACGCCCTGATTGGCGACATTCAGCGATATCTCGCGGGAATGCCGATTCTGGCCCACCCCCAAACGGCGTGGTACATGCTGAGCAAGTTTGTTCGCCGCAATCAAAAAGCGGTGGTGACTGCTGCCCTGGCAGTGATTGTTTTGATGGCGGCTGTCGGCTATGCGGTGTGGAGACAACAGCAGGCGTTGCGCGAGGGACAGCGTGCTTTGCAGATGCAGACGTTCATGTCGCGCGTTTTCAAGCTTGCGAACTCGAACCACACGGGCAAGCCCGCTGCCACGGTTCAGGAATTTCTGCAGATTGGCGTGAAAGCGCTGCCCGACTACATCAAGAACCCCGCCGATCTGCGAAAGGCTCAGAATTCCCTGGCGGAATCAATGTATGAAAATGGCGACCTCGATAGCGCACAGAAGGTATTTATGCAGACCATCGCGAGCGCAAAGGCTGCGGGGGACGTCGAGGCGGAAGCCGAGGCTGAAGCATATGCAGGCAATATCGCCTACCTGCAAGGAGACATGGAACAGGGGCAGACACTCACAGCACATGCTCTCGAGTTGTCTCGTAAACCGGGCATTTCTCCGTCGGTTCGCGCATGGAGCGCCATCTTTTACGCCTGGAATCGCGATAACAACGGTTTTCGCACTGATGAGAATGTGCGCCTTCTGCAGTTCGCGGTGAAGGAATCCCGCGACAATAAGCTCTCTGCTGGCGAGACTGCGGACGCTCTTTACAACCTCGGTCAGGATCTCGAGTTGCGCGGCCGTCTGGACGAAGCCGAGCGTGCCTTTAACGAGGCGCTCCAGGTGTATGGCCAGGACCCGTCGACTTTGTGCGAACAATCCGAGGTTCTGGGAGAGCTGGCCTATGTTACCGAGATGCGCGGCGATATCGCGGGCAGCATTCCGATCTATCAACGTTCCTACGATGGATTCAGCGCGTGTTCCGGCCCCAACAGCCGCGGTGCACTTACCCAGCAGGAGTACTTGTCGGACGCGCTCATCAAACTTGGGCGAGCCCAGGAGGCTTTGCCAATAATGGAAGCTGCAATGCCTCCATTGCGAAAGATTCTCGGCACAAGTCCGGATCTCGCTGAGCCTCTCAACTTTCTCGCGGAAGCGGATGTGGCGACCGGTCACTATGCCGAGGCAGAGCAGGCTGCCAAAGAGATGGTCGACGTGCAGACGGGCAAAGTCGCACCTACTGATCGCCGATTCGGAGCCTCTCACCTGTTGTGGGCTGAGGCGCTGGCTGGAGAGCATCGCTATCAGGAGGCGTTGCCTCATGCGGAGATCGCTGACAAGCTTCTGGCGATGAACGCTGTTTCTGCCGGCGCCAAGGCGCGATCCGCGGAAGCTCATCAGCTGCTGCTGGATCTGCAAACCCGAACGGATAAGCGGTAGGAAATCTGGCACTCTGTGCGGCTAACCAAAGATAAATCCGATTTTGTTGATGCATTTCTTCCGTTGCTGACGCGAACTGGATGAGAGAGGTTCCGCAATTCCTGCTGGATTCCCCGCCAGCCCGCGGTAACCGCAAGCTGAGTCTGAAGGCACTGCCTTGATGGCAATGCATCCAGATGTTCGTTGAGTGAGGGTTGCAATGAGAATTCGTGGATTTGCAGTTTCGACGATTGCCGTGGTCCTGTTTATAGCCGCAGCCTGCGCTGCTGCCGCCCAGGAATCGGTGATTTACAGCTTCGGCCAGTATGCGGACGGGAGGTTGCCCGCAAGCGCTATGATCTCCGACGCCGCAGGCAATCTCTACGGTACTGCGGTCCAGGGCGGACTTCCCGGTGAGCCTTACTTCAACACAAACGGAATCGTCTACGAGTTGTCGCCGGCGTCGGGGGGCACGTGGACCGAGACGGTGCTATACAACTTCGGTTCCGTCGCCGGGGACGGGGCCAACCCCAGCGGCAGCCTGACCTTCGACGCCGCGGGCAATATCTATGGCACAGGCACCGGAGGGGGCGCCAACGGCGTGGGAATCGTCTTTGAGTTGTCGCCGGGCGCAGGCCCGGGAGGCGCCTGGACGGAGAAGGTGCTGTACAGCTTTCAAGGGGGCACCACGGATGGGGCCAATCCTGAACGCGTCACACTGGTCTGGGATGCGAAGGGAAATCTGTACGGCACAACCAAGTTCGGAGGCGCTTATGGGTCGGGTACAACAGGGGGAACGGTCTTCGAGTTGTCGCCGGGATCCGGCGGGACCTGGACGGAGAAGGTGCTGTACAGCTTTGGCTCGGGAACGGACGCGGCCGAGCCCGTCGCCGGTGTGACTCTCGATGCCGCCGGCAACCTTTTTGGTACGAGTCTCGTGGGCGGCATGTACAGCGCCGGGACGGTCTATGAACTGTCTCCCGCCACGGGTGGAACCTGGACGGAAAAGGTGCTGCATAGCTTCAACGAAAATGGCGTAGATGGGAAAAATCCCTACGACCCAGTCATCTTCGATCCTCAAGGCAACCTGTACGGCACAACCTACGGCGGCGGGGCAAATCCAAACTTCCTGGGAACCTGCTTCGAGTTATCACCCTCGGCGAGCGGCGAGTGGACGGAGCAGGTGATCCACACATTCACTGGCGATCCTTACGGGACTGCGCCTGTTCCCGATGGGGACTTTCCCTACGGCGGACTCGTCTTCGACGCCGCGGGCAATCTTTACGGCACCACCAGCGGTGGCGGCTTCGCCGGCGAAGGTGGAGTATACGAGATGTCGCCCGGTCCGAGTGGCTGGACGGAGAAGCTGCTGTACGGTTTCGCCGCACCCCTCACCGACGGGCACGGTCCGGTCGCAAAACTCATGTTTGACGCTGCGGGCAATCTATACGGAACGACCCTCAATGGCGGCACGAACAGTGCGGGGCAGTATGGGACGGTCTTCGAGATCGCGGGCGTCACAGCAGCGAATCCGAAGTTTTCACCGGCTCCTGGCACATACACCGGCGCTCAGATGGTGACGATTACTGACGCCTCCCCGGGCGCTACCATCTATTACACGATCAACGGAGGCGCGCTCACAAAATATACGGCTGCCTTCGAAGTATCGGAATCGGCAATCATCACTGCCTACGCTACTTCTCCCACGCTACCGCGGTCTCAGGTGGCAACGGCGGGCTACCAGATAGGAAGCACAGTGGCGACTCCGGAATTCTCGCCGACCGCTGGTACATATTCCGTCGCGCAGTTGGTGACAATCACCGACGCGGCTCCCGGGGCGACCATCTACTACACCACCAACGGAGCAGCGCCAACCACTTCATCTACGAAATACACCGCCCCGATCAGTGTGGCAACAACCGAAACCATCGAAGCCATTGCCATAGACACGGGGCTGACCGAGAGCGCGTCAGCTTCAGCTAAATACACCATCACCCCGGTAACCCCTCCACAGGAAGATGTGCTGTATAGCTTCGGCGCGAGCAGCACAGACGGCCTCGTACCCACCGGCGGTCTGGTATCCGACGCCAAGGGAAATCTCTATGGCACGACTACGAACGGCGGACCCAACAAGGTTGAGGCAGCCGGCAAAATGGTTTCCGCAGGAACCGTCTTCGAGCTATCGCCCGCTGGGGGCGGGAGCTGGACGGAGAAGATTCTGTATAACTTCGGCGCCAACAGCACGGATGGGGCCTTCCCGACTGCTGGCCTGATCTTCGATAGCAATGGCAACCTCTACGGCACAACCACGGAGGGCGGCAAGATTGGCATGGGAACGGTATTCGAGCTGTCACCGTCAACAGGGGGGACCTGGACGGAGAAAATTCTATGGAACTTCGGCCTCTCGATAACTGATGGAGAAGTCCCCGAAGCGGGTCTGATCTTCGACAGCAAGGGCAACCTTTACGGCACAACGGAACAGGGAGGCGCGAACACAAGCTGGGCTGCAGGAGCCGGCGGTTGGGGAACGGTCTTTGAGTTGTCGCCCGCGACGGGGGGCACCTGGACGGAGAAAGTCCTCTATGCCTTCGGCTACCTGAGCCAGACTGACGGTTACTTCCCCACGGCCGGTGTGATCTTCGACTCCAAGGGCAATCTCTACGGAACAACCAGTGATGGCGGCTCAGGACAGGATCTTGAGGGCGGTGGAACAGCCTTCGAGTTGTCGCCTACGACCAGCGGCCCCTGGAAACAAACGGTGCTGTACAGCTTCGGCGGCGGCAGCCCAACTGGATATCGTCCCGAGGGCGGCCTGGTGATGGATGCCGCAGGCAATCTCTATGGCACAGCCAACTCCGGCGGAAACGGCTTCGGGTTGGACGGCACGCTCTTCGAACTGTCTCCTGCACCCGGCGGAGGCTGGACACAGACGGTGCTGCACAGCTTCGGCGCGTATGAATCGGATGGGATCAACCCCACCGCTACGCTGATCTTCGACGCCAAGGGTAATCTTTACGGCACTACCTATGCCGGAGGCGCAAATCAGGCAGGGATGGTCTTCGAATTGACACCTGAAACAAGTGGCGGCTGGATAGAGCAGTCCCTTTACAACCTCGGCGCTACCAGCACAGACGCTGCCCATCCCTTTGCTGGCTTGATCTTCAACAGCACCGGCAACCTCTTCGGCACCACCAAATACGGCGGCACAAATGGCTCCGACTCTACAGGGGGCACGGTTTTCGAGATCGAAACCGGAACCTCAGTCTCGACCGGCCCCACCGCGACCCTCACTCCCGCCAGCCTGACCTTCGCCAGCACCACGGAAGGCGTCGAGACCACGGCTCAGATGGTCACCCTGAAGAACACCAGCACCACTTCAGCGCTTACTATCAACTCGGGCGGCATCAGCTTCACCGGAACCGATCCCACCTCCTTCACCCAGACGGCCACAACCTGCGGAACCTCGCTCGCAATCGGTGCTTCGTGCACCATTTCGGTCGCGTTCAAGCCCGCTGCCACAGGCACGCTCACCGCCAGCCTCTCCGTCGCTGACAACGCCTCCGGCTCCCCGCAGCTGGTCAACCTTACCGGCACCGGGGTTCTGACTGCGCCCACGGTCACGCTCACTCCCTCTACGCTCACGTTTCCCACTACTACTGTGGGCGATAGCTCCGCGGTACAGCTCGCCACCCTGAAGAACACCAGCACGACCACGGCGCTCACCATCGACAGCATCGTCACAAGTTGGGCCAGCGGTCCACAATCCTTCTTCGCATACACAACCACTTGCCCATCCACGGTCGCGGCCGGTGCTTCGTGCACCGTCTCAATCACGTTCAAGCCTGCTGCCACGGGAATGCTCTCGGCAACTCTTTCCATTACCGACGATGCCACCGGCTCACCGCAAACGGTCACTCTTAATGGTGCGGGTGCGGCGGCTGTGGGATCGACTGCCTTGCAGTTCATCCCGCTCACGCCCTGCCGTGTGGCCGACACGCGAAACCCGACCGGCCCCTTTGGTGGTCCGGAGCTGGCCGCGGGCACTAGCCGTGCCTTCGATATTCCACAGAGCGCTTGCGGCATTCCATCGACCGCCGTCGCCTATTCGCTCAATGTCACCGTTGTGCCCGGGGGGGCTCTGAATTACCTCACCCTCTGGCCTACGGGTGAAACGCAGCCCTACGTCTCCGCGCTGAACTCTGACGGCCGGGTGAAAGCCAATGCGGCCATCACGCCGGCCGGCACCAATGGAGGGGTCAGCGTCTACGTCAGCGATGCGACCAATGTGATTCTGGATATCGACGGATACTTCATGCCCGCCGGAACGGCCTCGGCTCTAGCCTTTTATCCGCTCACTCCATGTCGGGTGGCCGATACCCGACAGGCCACAGGCTCACTGGGAGGACCATCGATCGCCGGCGGCAGCAGCCGGTCCTTCCCTGTGCAATCCAGCAGCTGCGGCATTCCCGCGACGGCCAAAGCCTACTCGCTGAATGTCACGGCTGTGCCCCACAAGACCCTGAACTATCTGACCTCCTGGCCTACGGGAGAGACACAGCCGTATGTCTCGACGCTGAATTCGTCGACCGGCGCCGTCACGGCCAATGCGGCCGTGGTACCGGCCGGCACCAGTGGAGCGGTATCCATCTTCGTTTCCGACGATGCGGATGTAATTCTGGACGTGAACGGCTACTTCGCGCCTCCGGCAACGGGGGGATTATCACTCTACCCGGTCACGCCCTGCCGGGTGATCGATACGCGTAGCGGTGCGGGAGCCTTCAACGGAGTGCTGGCCGTCGACGTCGAGACGAGTTCGTGCGCGCCGCCATCCAGCGCTCAGGGATATGTGTTGAACGCGACGGTCGTGCCTCCGGGCTCGTTAGACTACCTGACCCTGTGGCCGGCGGGAGAAGCGCAACCCTACGTCTCGACGTTGAATGCTCTGGACGGAGCCATCACCTCGAACATGGCCATCGTGCCGACAACCAACGGAAGCGTTGATGCCTTCTCTTCCAACCCCACTAACCTCATCCTCGACCTCTCCAGCTACTTCGCGCCATAGCTGTTAGCTGATTACCTGCGATCGTGGAGAGCCAGAGCGAAATCCCCCCGGGGTAAAACAGCAAATAAAAAAAGTGGAGAGCTATAAGCTGCTCTCCACTCGTGCAATCTTCCAATCAAAAGCTGTACTTCGCCGAGACCTCCAGCAGCCTACGGCCCAGTTTCTGCGGGGCCAGGCCGAATCCGGAGGCCGGGTTATAAGTTGCCGTCTCGGGCGTGGCGCCCGTCATGACGAGCGTTGTCTGCGATGCGTAGCCTGTGCCGAAACTATTCAGCGGATGGTTAAGGAAATTGAAGCCTGCTATGCGGAGGCGCAGATTGCGGTCAGCGCCCATGCTGAATCCTTTCTCCAGCGTGAGGTCGCTGTTCCAGAACTTGGGCCCATGAGCATAGGGGAAGATGTACTGGCCGTTCGTACCAGAGGCGGGTAATGCAAAGCAGGCACCATTGACGTACTGGTGGCTTGCAAGGTGCGCGCTCGGATTGCAAGTCAGCACGGGCTGCAGGCTAACATCCGGAGTTCCCAGGATTACCTGATTGTTGATGGGAATGTTATTCCGACCATAGGTGCCCTGCAGATAGTAGTTAGGCGAAAAGCTCACGCCGGTCTGCATGTTGCCGCCACTCTGGATGGAGGTGATTCCGGAGATCAACCAGTTGTTTACGAAGCCCCCGACGACTGGATCCTGCACGATCCTGCCGGACTGGTAGGAATATGCAAAGTTGGCAACATTCGTCCGATCGAAGTTCATCGGCCCGTAGTTATTGGCCAGATGAAAGGGATCCATTGGGGCGGTGAAGTTGAAGTCCGCCGCCGAGCCGAGAATACCCATCGCCTTCGACCAGGTGTAATTCGCGCTGAAGTTCAGACGCCCCACCTGCTTCTGGACCAGGAACTGAAGGGCATTGTAGTTAGCGTAGGTGTTGTGGCGCGGAACAGTAATGGTGCCGTATTCCGGATACGGGCGCACATATTGCACACTCGGCTGTCCCGGATATCCAACAGTCGCAGAAAGGTTGGCCACCTGCTGCGGAGTGCAGGCAGCCGGATTGCAGTAGTTATAGCCGAGCTTGTTATTTATTGTCGCAGCGCTGCTCGGCAGGTACAGCGTGCCGATCGGAATCGCGTTCACATTGTTCAACACGACTGCCTGTGTTGTTCCATTGTTCATGAGCGAGTTGCTGTTATTACCGACGTAGGATACCTGCATGACCGTGCGCGCGGGCAACTGCTGCACAACACTCAGGCTGTAGTTATTGGTCACAGGAACGGTGTTTTCGGTCGACTCCAGGCCAAAGATCGAAGGAACCGCGGAAAAGGAGTCGGTGCCACCGTTATTGCCGAAGGTAGCCGGGTCCAGATGCAGACTGCTGATGCCAGCAAGAGTGGCGTTGCCAAATCCCGCGAGAAGAGCGTCACGCAGTCCTCTGGATTCCTGGAACGCGGTATCTACGTCCGTCTCCGCATCGTGGAAGCGATAGACGCCGATACCACCGCGCAGGATGGTCTTGCCTGTTCCGAAGATGTCCGCCGCAAAACCCACGCGCGGCGAGTAGAACAACGCAGTCGAACCCGTTCCTGAATTGGGAATGCTCTTGTTGAGCGCATGCCACTGAAGTCCGGGCAAAGGATTGGTCGTTGGGTCGAAGGGGGTACTGATGGTTGAAGGAGTCCAGACCGCAGCTCCGATGCCATGCGCGTCCGTCCAGGGCCCAAGATGCTGGAAGCGAACGCCGTAGTTCACCACCACGCGCGGATTCACGCGCCATGAGTCCTGGGCGTAGAAGTCGACATTCCAGAAGTAGACATTGGTGCGCGGAAGAAAGGTCTGCTGGTCAAATGTCTGAATATGACCCTCGAAGAAATCCGCCAGCCAGTTGCCGCTGTTGTAGTGTGGCGTCGGGTCGAATGCGGGTGTGCCGTTAGGATAGGTTCCGTTATAGCTGAAGAACTGTGTTCCCGCTCCATTGAAATAATAATTCTGGATCGCTCCGTTCGAGTCGCCATTGGTGATGGTCTGGTTGTTCGTCACGCGATTCGCAAAGATGCCGGCCTTAAAGGTGTGCTTGCCCCATACTTTGGTAAGGTTGTCTCCCACGCTCGGTTGAAACTTTTTGAGCGCAGGCGCGCCAAAGGAAAAGTCCGGCCAAAGGCCCAGGGGCAGACCACCTATAGCAGAATAAGTCCGAAGCTGCGGATATTGAGTGCTTCCGTTGTCGAAGATGCCATTGTAGGGATAGTTGATGGTCTTACTTTGCACCGCGCTCAACTCCCTTGCCTCGAAGGCCTGAGTAAAGTAGGTGAGTGTCGCATAGAGTTCGTTGGTCAGCGTGGGAGTAAAGACGGTCACAAAGTTCGCCGCGGCGCTGCTCACGTTGATGTTACTCAGCACACCATAGCCGGGCGTATTCACCGCTCCCAGCACGGACGAAGCGGACGGGGAATAGTACGGAATCTGGGGCTGGCCCTGTTTGCCCTGCTCATAGCTGTATCGGCCGAAGAGTGAATTCTTCGGACTGATGGCATAATCGACGCGTCCGGCCGCCTGGAAGATATTGTTGTTCACCAGGTTCTCGTTTACGTAGTTGAATCCGTCGGTGCCGGTGGGTCCGGTTGGAAGAGGCAGCGTTCCATTGACCAGTGCGGTCGCGCCGGGATCGAGAAACGAGGCGATGTTGCCATTGGTGAGAGGAGTGCCGTCATCGCCTACCGTAGGCGCAGGGGCGATCGTGGAGTATGTCCCATACGAATAAACAGGGCCCAGATACTGCTGTAGTGCGGTAGTGCTGAAGTCGCCCTTGCGCATGGCAGCCGTTGGAACAAGGGCATGGATGATGGCGCTGCTGGCGCTGTTGTAAGCGTAAACGTTCCTCTGCGCATCGTATTCCGTGCCGGCGAAGAACGTAAGCTTCTTCAGCCCCGGAACCGGACCGCTGATGGTGCCGCCCGGATAAACGTAGCGATCGCCAGGACGCGCAAAGTCGTTATAGTTTGCCAGCCAGTCGTTCGAGTTCAGCTGGGTCGTTCGAGCATAGGTGTAAAGGGAGCCGTGATATGTCGCGGTCCCGGACTTGGTCACACCCGTGATGACTACCGGTCCGTTTGACTGATCGGAGCCAAAGTTTGACGTTTGCACCTGCACTTCGCTAACAAACGCGTCGTTCATGTTTTGCAGGTTCGCGCCAAAGTTGCCGGCGTCGGTAAGGCTTGCGCCATCCAGCTTCAACGTAATGCCCGCTACCGGCGCGCCGTTCGAGGCATAAGGCGTCGCCTGCCCGATCTGTACTTGCGAGAAATCCGGAGCGGTGTTGGTCGAATCCAGGTTGCGGATGGCGAATCCAGGAAGGATTTTCTGTAACTCCGTGACATCACGGCCGGCGATGGACAATCTGTCGATATCGTTCGAAGTAATCGTCGCGCTTAGCTGGCCATTGTCGAGCGGAATACCGGCAAGCGAGCTTTCCACCGACACGACCTGTGACGCCGATCCAACGGTGAGGTGTATATCGTCCAATGCCATGCTGTCGCCGGCGTTCAAATGGATGCCGCTCAGCGTATAAGTGGTGAAGCCGCCGCGCGAAATAGTGAGGCTGTAGTCTCCAGCCGGGACGGCGGCAAATGCGAAGCCTCCGACGCCGGTCGTAGAGCTGACGCGCTGAACTCTCGTCTGTACGTCCTCCAGGGTCGCAGTAGCACCCGGAATGACGGCGCCTGTCTGATCTTCAACGACACCGCTCAGACTCGCGGCGCCTACCTGCGCACGAGCAGTGACTCCGGCCAGCAGGAACAGGAGTAAAAATCTTGTTTTATTCAATTGTGCCTCCAAAGGACAATCGCAGGTCTGATTCGCTCAACCGCCTGAGCCATTTTCTGTCCAGGTTCAGGCCGGACTACTGGAGCTTCACAGAAATGCATTGCCCTTATAGAAGCCGTAGTCACGGGTTGGTAAGGTCTTTGCGGTTAGGCGGTAGGGTCTTATCAGGTAAAGGATTGCCGTAACATGCTTATTTTGTTTGTTTTGCAGGAGGGCGGCAACGGCATTGCCAAAACTGTATAATCCTTCGCGAACAGACAAAAATGCTGGTTGATTCGGTCCCAGGCAGTCCCGCAGCTTTTAGTGAAGAGGAAAAGTCCGCGATCCATGAACAGATGGAACGGCTGCTGACCAATTCACATTTCAGCCACAGCCGGCGCTTCCCGTCTTTTCTTCGTTATGTGGTCAACCAGACCCTCTTGGGCCGCGAAGAAACGCTGAAGGAACGGACGCTCGGAGTTGAGATCTTCAGCCGTCGCGCCGATTACGACACCGCGTCGGACCCAATCGTTCGGGTAACGGCGGCGGAGATTCGCAAGAGGATTGCGCAGTATTACCAGGACCCGGGCCACGAGCAGGAGCTCCGCATTTCACTGCCGGCTGGTTCCTACGTTCCACAGTTCCATTGGCCGTCTCCACAAAAGGATGAGATCGTCTCCCCCGCCGGGATGACAACTGACCCCGCGGCTCACGAACCCTCGACGGGACAGGAGCGCCCACGCCGCCGTCTCTGGCAAGTGTTTGCGGCTATTTCCCTGACGATGGTCGGTCTCTGTGCCGGATCCTTCTGGCTCTGGCAGTCAGCGCACCATTCGGCCTTTGATTTCTTCTGGGGCCCGGTACTCAATTCAAGCGATCCTGTGCTCTTCTGCATCGCCGACCAGAAGCAATATTCGAACATTGCCCTGCGCGACGCCTCCGATCAGGGCCGGCAGGTGATTCTGCCCGACAACCTTACAGCCGTTGTCATCGACGACCTCAATCCCATCGTGAAGGTGGCCGGCGTTCTGCAGGCGAATGGACGGAAATACAGCCTGCGAGGCGAAAGCGCCACCAACCTGCTGGACCTGCGGGGCGGCCCTACGATCTTTGTCGGCGCCTTCGACAATGCCTGGACACTTCGTCTTACCAGGCCGCTGCGCTACCATTTCGCAAATAATCCTGAGATGACGCAGTTTCGCATCGTTGAAAGCAGTGCACCCGATTCGAACCGCTGGATGGTGGATCGCTTGCAACAGATGGCCACGAATAACTATCGCGACTATGCCATCATCGCCCGCTTTACCGACAGCACCACGGGCAAGCTGGCAGTCGTCGCTGCCGGTATCGGCAGAGGCGGCACCATTGCCGCCGGGGAATTCCTCACCGATCCCGGCAACCTTGGGGAGCTTATGCGTGCCGCGAAGGCCGCGGGCGGCAAGAAGAACATAGAGGTCGTGCTGAGTACCCAGATTATCGGCGGTGAACCCGGTTCTCCGAAGATGGAAGCGGCCTATTTCTGGTAGCGGGCGATTTGACGGCTTGATGCGCGTGCTAAACTCCGTCACCGTCTCCTAGCTGGCCTACTTCTTAAGGCTTTAAGATCCCGCGTCGGGAGAATAATTGTTGACACAGGCAGACGAAGGCTCGTTTGGCGGCTCGTCTCCACTTGCTGACTTTAATGTTGATTACTTGG
>CAWJPE010000002.1:0-242542 GCA_963844605.1 uncultured Acidobacteriota bacterium
GTGGTTACAAAAGTGGCGTATCAGAGTGCTCGGTTGCCGAGAAATGGGACGATTATCTGGCTCAGGAACTCGGGCCGCATCGCGCCGAGGAGATCGACTTCACCCGCTCAATGGTCGAGTTGGACAGACTTCTCACCCTGTTTCATGACGATAATCTGCCGCTTCCCAGGCTCGCATTCGAGCGTATTTGGTTCCTCCACTATCTCCGGGGGCCCAAAGAATGGCCCAAACACGCGCTGTCCTGGGCACGCTTATGGCGGAGTTGGGGGCATGCACATCCGCGTAATCAGCTTCGGTACGAACTGGTGGGCCATGCGTTCAAGCGACGTGAACGATCCATTTTGCTTCCGGCGGAAGGCCGCCTACTTCAACGCCGCCGGACTTATGTCGGGAAGGCGTCTCCATCACAGCGCGATCTTTCCCGGCAAATTCGCTTCAACGCGAAGAGCGGATTTGATCCGGAATTTCCATTGCGCGCGCTTGGCAAGACATTTCTTTGCTCTGCGCCACGCCAATTCGCCGGGAAGATGCACTTGCTTTTCGAGCGACGCGCGGGTGAGATGACGCCGGACGCCTATCTGGTCACTCTCAAATCCGCGGAGCATGGTGCGATCCAGTTCGCTAAATCCGGTTGGAAGTCGGCAGGAGTCCGGCCAATTTCGATCAGCCTGCGCGGTGAAAGGTACGAGGCAATGTTGCTGTTCGGCGCTGGAGATTGGGTCGAGAGCGACCTCGGACTATGGCAAGTTGATCAGGCTGGATGCCGAATTCGACTCAGCGAAGGAGCGCTCCCGTGAGGTATTACAAGGGTTATATCGCCCTGTCCGACACATGTGATGTGCCGGTTCTGCTCCAAGTACGGAACTCGCGCGCGATCACTTTCGATCAGCTTCGCGACCTACTTGCCTACGAGATGCTGGAGGCGATCGTTCGCTCGTTGCGCTGGCGGGTGACGCGACTCGAAAAAGTTGGCCTGATCGAAAGATTGAATGGACAGCGGTTTCTGGGTAAACCTGTCTATGGAATTACGCAGCAGGGCCTTGAATGTCTTGAGTCGCGCGGTCACTACCTGGTGTCGTTGCCCAGTGACACGGAGCAGATTCTCCACCCGTCGAAGGTCGCTCACGCGCTGGAACTGGTCAATATCCATCTGGCTCTTGCCCGATCAGGCTTGCTTCGGTCGTGGAAGAGTGACGTGGAGATCACCTCGCGGAACCTGGTTGCCGCCGGCGGAGCGATCAAAGACTATGACGCCGTCGCGGAGATCGAAGTCGACGGATGCACACGAACGATCGGTATCGAATACGAGAGAAGCGCGAAGGCAGCATCCCGTTATGACGCAATTTGTGAGGCTCTCAACAGAGACAAAGCTACGGATACGGTCTTGTACTTGACCTCAAGCGACGACATTCTGTATCTGCTTGCCATGGAATTGCGCGCGACTCGGAAGCGAATCGGCTTCGCACTGAGCGAAGCATTCCGCCGTTCTCTCCTTGAGACGCGCACTCTGACCAACACGGCGAGCTCAGAAATTGTGCCGCTCCGCGAACTTCTCGATTTGAAAGTGTCGTAGTTGCATCGCGCTGGGCAAGGCATTCCTTCGACTTTCCTTTGTGGTTGTATTTACGTCGCATTGACGTCTCATCGAATCTGCTTTGACCTCTTTTGCCTCGTTATTGAACGGAATCGGCACTCCCTAAGTTATGGCCGCTCAAAAACTTCCTTTCTGACTATCCCCTTGTTTGCATGGCAGTGTTGAGGTGGCAGGAAGAAGTTGGAGAGAAGGAATAAAGAAATTGAGTGATTTTCAATCGGGCCAACCAGCGATCTGATGCCAATCAGGTCGATTGTTGGGCCCCAGTCCTCAACGCGAGCTGAGGACGCACCGCGGCGGATTGTCTACAGCTGGGTGCATCCGCTCTCAGTACACACTCCCAAACATTCAGAGCCTCCGAGGCAAGTACAAGCGCCATCCTTGGCGCCAGCTCGTCAATGACTCCCAGCGCGCCCAACCCAAGAACGACAACCGGCCCACCATGCCATGAAAGGAAGGAAATCGCCATGCACCAATACGCTTCCGCCGCCCTCAAGCAGAAGGTGGTAGGAGAATCTCCCTCAAACCCCTTCCAGCGCCGCCTTGCGATCTGCCTTGTGCAGACCGTGTTCAACGCGATCATCGTCGCGAGGTACGCTGGAACGCTCTATCGAGCCACCAACCAAAACCCATTTCAGCTGGTAGGAGTGACATTGCTGTTTGCAGCTCTGCTCGGATCGCTTGCTCGGATGTGGTTCCTGACACTGAAGAGCCGGATCTGCTAACCCTGCGGTCCGTTCCATGAACCCCAACCCAGAAGAAAGGAGAATCGCCATGCAATCCAGCTTGGGAAAGATGTCCGCGTACAAAATGTTCAATTGGCGGGACCATGCCGCCAGTTCAGTCGACCAAGCCGTCGCCGCCTTTCTGGAACTCGGCGAGGCCATTGCCACCCGGTGGATCCAGACAGCCAAAGGCGTCCTGCTCCTGCAGATGGTGCCCGACAACAGTGAATCAGGAGCGATCTACGTTTTCGATCGACAGCGCGAACAGTGGTACATGCTCTCGTTCGAAGGTTGCGAAGACCAGTTCACCTCAGAGAAGTTCGACCGCGCGTTCTCCGAGTACGACCTGTTCCGCCTGGTTGAACAGCCCGGTCTGTTGCTCACTGAGTTCCAGCCGGCCAACGCCTAGTCCCCTCGCCACGCCCCAATCAAGTAAAGCCATCCCTTTCCAACGGAGGAACCGTCATGCGTCTGTCCGCAAGTCGTATCCGCTCGATCAATCGTGCGATCGCCAGGGTTCAGTCGTCCGCCTGGTGCGCGTCCGGAAGAACTCACGGTCATTCGGCCCCCAACCCGGCGCCAGTTTTCCCCATGAACGCTTCCAAGTTCGTCAAGATCGTCGCGGTCCCAAGGAGCAAAGCCGCGTAGGGCCTCCAACCGGAACAGGCGAGGAGACATGCTGGGCTCGCGTGTCCTGCTCGCCCGTTCCGCAAATTTGACCGAGTTTTGGACCCGGGATACAACCACACAACGGATGAAGGAGGCAGGACGCCATGTATGCCAAGTTCTGTGTAAACCGGGAAACGGCAAGCAGTTTCATGCGGCTCTTCGTAAACCGACGTGCCTATGCAATCCAGGGAGATCGACCGTTGCCGAACGGTTCCGTCCCCTATTACCCAGCGCGGGATTGGAAGACCAAGGAACCAAAACCTCTCGATGACGGCGTGGTGCGGATGCACCTCAATGGCGACATCACTATCAGTCTCTACGCAATCAATCCCGAGACGCAGCGCTCGAAGTGGGTGGCAATTGACGCCGATTTCGATGGAGCGTTGGATTCCTTGTTCCGGCTGCAATGGGAACTCAAACAGGATGGAGTGGACGCCGCCCTGGAACAGTCCCGCCGCGGTGGTCATCTCTGGATCTTCGGCGCCGAGCCGCTGCTGGCATCCGAGTGCCGAATCTATGTCTATAACCTCGCGCTCCGGCTGGGCGTTCCGGTCAAAGGCGGCGGGCTGAAGGAAGGCATAGAAGTCTTCCCGCGCCAGGACAAGCTCGATCACGGCGAGTACGGCAACGCGATCCGTGCTCCGCTCGGCGTACACCGGAAGACGAATCGGCGTTACTGGTTCTATGAAGCTGAAGCCACTCCCGAAGGTCAACTCGCGTATGTCGAGCGATTGACGAAACTGACCGAGGCAGAGCTGAGGACATTCATTGAAGGGATGAGTCTGCCCGAAGCGTACAGGCCGGTGCCCTTGGCCCCGTACACTCCACCCGTTTCATCTTCCCGCTACCCGGAGTTCCGGATTCTCGACTATGTGCGGACGACGCGCAAGGACAGCCGAAACTGGTGGGCCCGGTGTCCCTCCTGCGCAGCGGCCGGCCACGACCGCTCGGGCGACAACCTCGCCATTCAGGTCAAGGATCCCCGGTTCTACAAATGCTGGGCCGGCTGCACAAAAGAGGAAATTCGCGCCGCGCTGGGTCAGCCGATCCAAAAGCGTGCGGTGGTGTAGGGAGCGAAGCGATGCATATTTCCGAAAGACATAGACCCGGAACCGCCTCTTCTCGCCATGCTCTTTACGGATTGGCGTTGCCGTCAAGCGCGCTTAAGGCGCTTCAGAAGCGAGGCATCTACTGCACGCCCGGAGTCTCGCTCGAACACCAGCACTTGGCAAGGCGCTACGTGCTGCGCGGGGTGGAATCCGGAGGCGCAGTCTCCGATATGGGACGGGCCTGTGCTTTCGTCGCGGAGGACGGGTCGCCATTGCCGTGGCTACAGCCCATCCACTCGATCGCCGTGAATGGCCGTCACGCCATCTTGCTGGCGGAAAGCATGGTGCGCATTGAGATGCTTCGCAGTGAACGGACCTGGGAACTGGCGATCACGCTCCATACGATATCGCGCGCTGCAGATCGGAAGCGCCCACAAATAGTCTCGAAGCCGCTCTTTCGTGGCAGGGATGGAGTTCTTTCCGTGGATCTCTGGAAGGAAGAGAATCGTGGGCTCCGGGGAAAGCTGGCCCCCGTTTTCTATAGCCGTGCTGGCGAGGTGCTGCCTCTCCCACTGCCGTTTGAAGAGGCAATCAGAAAAACAACCGCAGCCGTCTGCTGCCTCGGCTGCAAACACACGCATGTCGGGGTGCCGCCGGCGGTGGTGGTTGTCAATAAGGTCGCCGAGAAAGAACAACCAGCATGACAGACCCCAAGCAAGTCGCGATTACCGTCGGCGAGCCTAACTGGGCTCCGCTTGAGCTGGTACTTCCGGCACGCGAGCTGGAGGACTTCATGTACATGGGCCGAGCCGGGGAGATCGAGTTGTATAAGCACTGGCTCACGCGCCGCTATCTCAACATCAGTGCGGACGGCCAGCGGTTCTACCGCTATTCCGACGGAACGTATGTCGAGATCACCAAAGCTGTGGCTCTCGACCATGTACGCAACCGAGACCACTAGGAAAGGAACAACCACCATGGCAAAGAGCGTCAACAGGACATTTCTGCTCGGGCACGTTGGCAAGAATCCCGAGGTAGGAACTACACCGGGCGGCACGCTCGCCGTCAACTTTTCTCTCGCAACTACCGACCGGGAGAAGGACCGTCAGGGCAACTGGTCCGACAGGACCGAGTGGCACAACCTGGTCGCTTACGGCCGGACCGCGGAGATCGTGCGCGATTATGTGAGCAAGGGCACGCAACTCTTCATCCAGGGCAAGATTCAAACACGCTCCTGGGATGACAAGGAATCCGGGCAGAAGCGGTACTGGACGGAGATATTCGTCCATGATCTGACGCTGCTGGGCGGAGGCCGTGGGGAGAATGGCGGCTCCGCCCACAGCAATGGTCGGGACAACTCTCGAAGGACTCCTGGTGAATCGAGCTACCAGCGGCAGGGCATGGACGAGCAGTACACCGACGAAGAACTGAACCCTGATGAAATTCCGTTTTGAACACTAAGCATTCGGAAGCATGGCGAAGGCGCTCCTTGGGGCGCCTTAGTTATTTGAGGAGCAAATGCGATGGCAACCAATGAAGCAAAGACTGGTCCGGATACCGACGCTCTGTTCACGCGGTTGGCGGAGCCGTTTGGCCTTTCGGAGATTAAGTGGCGCGTGACTCACACGAGCCACGATGGCACCCGCGGCGCGGTGATCGCATTCGCGGATCCGCGAGCTTACACAGACCGTCTCAACCAGCTCTTCACCCCGAGCGGATGGACCAGAAACTACGACGTCACCACGGTATCGGCGGTGAGCCGGCAGAAGCGGGACAAGATCATCCAAACCGGCAAAGTTTTGGTTACATGCACGCTGACCATCGCACGGCTTGGGACTCACTCAGGAAGCGGGGAGCAGTGGGCAGATGAACAGAACGCGATGACGGGAGCGGAAGCACAGGCATTCAAACGCGCCAGCAGCTGTTTTGGCCTCGGCCGTTATCTTTACAACCTGCCGGAGACCTGGGTCGATCTCGATGGGCAGGGTAGGCCGACCAGGCTTCCCGCACTTCCCAACTGGGCGCTTCCGAAGGCAAATTCGGCGACCGGAAAGACCAACCCGGCCTGCGGTCCACGGCCTCCGGAAGTGCAACGTGGCCCCATCGACCAGAAGACCACGGCGAAGATTGAGGGGTTCCGGCGTATCTTGGGCGACCCGATCTATCGGGAAATCCTCTGGCGTGTCGCGCGAGCGCGCCAGGCGAACGAAATTCCAAATGCGCAACTCCAGACGACTGTCGCGGAGGCGATGGAACGGGCATCGCGGGGAATCCGCAAGGTGCAGTCGCTGGCCGAGTCGATCGGAGATACGCAATTCGTCTCCGTGCTCGAACGCTTGCACATCGGGTCAATGACAACAATCGGCAATCTCGAAGCACTCAAGCATCTGGTTTCGGAACTCGAAGGGCTGGCCGGGCAACCTGCCGCCTGAGCGGAGGGCGCCATGCAGCGCAGCCCGCCCGTGAAAGGAGCGTTCTGAGATAGATGCTGGCGATTCGTCGCGTCCCGAAACTTTCCTCTCCCCTACTCGCGGGTTGCATTCCTCGACAACTTCAATTGCATTCGCTACACCGCCACCGAATTCCGGATGCGTCGCTGCGCCAAAGGAGCTTTGAATGGGAGCCGAATGAAGAGCGTCCTCAGACATTTGTTGAATGGGTTCTGGCTCTGCTGGAAGGACGCTTTCCATGGCTGGGTTCAGGACGAGACGAACCGGTCGGCGGAGCGGATACGGTCGATGAACTCGCCGACCTGTACAAGTCGTTGATTGAGCAACGCGAAAAGGCACGTCGCGAAAACGGCGAGCCACGAGCGTAACCGGCATCGGTCGATACCTGGAGGATCCATGTGCAATGTGCGGATGATTCGAACGGAGCCCGGCCTTGTATCGATTCCATTGGAGAAGGCCGTCTATTGTGAGAACTGCGAGATGGTCTCGTCTTCGGCCCGGCAGCGGTGCGGTCTCTGCGGATCGGAGAGGATCGTCCGAATGGCTCCGTTGATCCCAGAGCCGTGGGACCCGGATCCGGTTCCTGCGCTCGCCTTGGCCGCGTAGCGAGCAGACCGCAGGCGAGCCTCGATTCGATACTCGGCGATTCATGCGTGAATCCAGAATTCCTCACGGCTACATGCGGGTCTAATCGAAAATAAGAGTGAGGAAGCACACCTGCATCAATGATGTTGCCGTCTGATACCGATCAAAAGGCCAGCGCTCATGCCAATAGACTGCTGATGACCGGCCATGAAGTTGTAGTCGTATGCTGGCTCCAGATACCAACCAAAACGATGCTTGCCATTGGGCCAGAACATGAAGTCTCCGGCGACCTCACCCGAGATTGAGTTGGATGTTGTTCCATGCTGCCGAAGGTAGACCCATTCCGGTCCCACTCCCAGCATGAACTCGGCTTTCGAAGACAGCGTCCAAGGCTTTTTCAAAAGAAAGTCTGTGTCCCATTCGTTGGAGTTCCGCGTGAAGAAGGGCGAGACGCCGGCCTCGATTTCCAGCCAGTCTTCAATAGGAGTGGTTTCTGCCGCGAGATTAGGGGCGAAGCTCGCAGCGCCCCCCGTGGTGGTCCAACTCGTAGCAGCACCTAGCTCAAGGATGACACTCGGATCATCGTCAGGCGGAGACGAGCTGTGCCGAACTGCTTGGGCGTACGAGATCGAGGCCACTGAAAATGCCAGTAAAAGTGTGAGCCATCTCATGCAACGATGCTAAAGTCTATAGTGGCTATAGGGTCAATATGAGCATAACCTTCCGCATCGGCGATCTAGCGAAGCAGACTGGCGTCAAAGTTGTCACCATCCGCTATTACGAGCAGGCCGGTTTGCTGCCCGTATGCGAACGAACGTCCGGTAACTATCGCGTGTACGCTCAGGAGCACCTGCAACGCTTAAACTTTGTACGGCGATGTCGCGAACTTGGCTTCTCCCTGGAGCAGATCAGGGACCTGCTACTACTCTCTGCATCCCAATTGCCTACCTGTGCCGATATCTGCAGTGTAGCTGCAGATCACCTCAGAGCGGTGGAGTCTAAGATCACCGATCTGAAGCGCCTAGCTTTCGAGCTTCGCCGTATCGGTTCCTCATGTAACGGAGAGCGGTCGAGTGCGGAATGCAGGCTCATTGCCTCTCTCATGAATGCCTGAGCGAATTGTTCGACGGCCTGAGATAGCCCAGCGGTTATTGCTACCGATAGGTCGGCCGGTGTTCGCTGATCTGCGTGGGCATGATCCTGGGTTGACGAACCCAGCGCGCTAATCCGGACCAGAAGCTAAGCCCCCGCCTTGCCCAATTTCCGAGAACCTAATCCGACGAGATGAGGTGAATCCATGCGGAATGTCGCGCGCTTGAAAATGGGTTACTACCCATTACCGGAGTGCGAGGGAGTGAAACTTCGCTCCCTGCTCTCCTTTGCTGGGCCGGCTTCGGTGATCGATCCTTGCGTAGGACAAGGAACTGCGCTGCATCTCGTCACCAGCGACGCACAGGTCCGGCGCTATGGTGTCGAACTCGACGCCGAACGCGCGCGGATTGCCAGCGCCAACGGCATCGAGACCATCCAGGGCAATGCCTTTGACGCGATTGCGCGGCCCGAATCCTTCTCGCTCCTGTACCTGAATCCGCCGTATGACTCCGAGATCGGCTCGATTGCTAATCGCCGCATGGAGGCCGTGTTCCTGGAGCATACCTACCGCTGGCTGGCGATGGAAGGCGTTCTCATCCTGGTGATCCCGTTCGAGCGATTGCACGACTGCGCCGGCATCCTTGCTTCCCACTTCACCCAGCTCGCTGTTCTTCGCATGACAGATGAGGAATCGGTCAAGTACCGGCAAATCGCGGTGCTTGGCCTGCGGCGCGATGTCAGAGGAGCGGCCGTTGAAAACAACAAGCGGCAACTTTTGAGCGTTGGCCTGTATGGCAGCTTCCTGGGACTTCCTGAGTTGCAGCCAGGCGCGTGCCCGCCCTATTCCGTTCCTCCGTCTGGCGAGGCGGAGCTGAGCTATCGCGGCCTCCCCTACGACTTGTTGGAAGACCTGCTGCCGCAATCGGGCGCATGGAAACAGGCGGCGCCGCTGCTGATGCCGCATGAGGACGTTGCGACTGGCCGGCCCATCACGCCGCTGCATGGTGGCCATGTCGGGCTTCTGTGTACCGCGGGGCTCCTGAACGGCGTCTTCGGCCAGGGAGACGACCGGCACATAGCCCGCTGGCGCTCCGTCAAGCATGTGACGACGTTCGTGGAACAGGACGGAGACGCCGAGATCATTCACCACCGAGAGCGGTGGGCCAATGAGTTGTACCTGGTCTACGCCGATGGGAGGACGCTGAAGCTCACCGAGACGCCGGCGAAGAAGGAGGGCGAAGCCGATGGAGAATGCACACCTACGGTTCGGGCTGCTTGAGTACGTGCGCTTCACGGAAAAGGCATCTACCCGAATTCGCCTGCGAGTCGATCGCTATATCGGGGAAGATCGGCAGGCGCATCTTCTGAGCGTCTTCGGCAATGACTCGGATGTCGGCGCGATCACGGCAGCGGTTCACGAGAAGGCCACCTTTAGTTTGACTTTTCCCGACGGCGAGACAAAGGAGGTCACGCTCGGCGAACACGCCTCCTGCTACAAAGGGGCCGTAACACTGCCGGGCCGGAAACACCCTGTGCGCCATCTGCTGGCGGTGTCCCAGGAACTCCATACCAACGGGACCGCTGGGCGAACGATCCTGTTGCGATACCGGCGCGAGGAGGCGTGGGCCACGCTGGTGAGCTTCCTGGGGCTGCCCGCCGATCCGACATGGGCAGAGCACATTCTTGGGATCGTCGAGGGAAAGAAGAGGATCGAGGAGATCGACGGAATCGGCTGCCAGCCGGTACTGATCTCCGCGACGACCGAGGAAGTGCTTGAGTGGATCGGAGATGGCCTGAAGTCCCGTGTTCTGAGCTTCCCGGAGAGGAATGGACCGATTATTTGGCCTCGATTCGCCCTGTCAGCACCAGTGTTTCCGGCCGCTTCGACAGCGGGATCGATACGCTCTGGTCTGCCAGTTTCCTGACAGTCCGTTCCTTATTTGCAAGAGGGTTGAATCTCGCCGAAACCAGACTCGCTGCCACTCCCTAAGTGATGCACAGATCACGCATTAATCAAGAATCCCTCCGGGCGACAACGGCGTTTCCGGGACCAAACCACTGCAGTTGCTGCTCTTTCAGGTCAATGACCAATGTTTTCTGAATTCTTCCAAGGTGGGCGTGAGCGGACTGGTCAAATCTGAGAGGCTCACAGGACAAGTGAAGCCCTTGGCTTTAACCCAAGTATGCACTTCTTCGATTTCTTCCTTAGTCGCCCAAGGAGATAGCCGGATTTCTGTGATGAGCACTTTCAGATCAACGCGACGTCGTTTGCACTCGTGAACCCACTCGTGCAACGGATTCTCGCTGTCGAGAGGTTCGCGGCTGATAAACCCGTTTAGTCCGACGTGCCGATTGTTACCTCCGACCGGATCGCAACAAGTCAGCACTGTGCGAAGCTCCCGCTCCTTGTCGAAACACTTTCTTTTCATAAAGAGAAAATGAATGACGTTGTAGCGACCGGGGCCTGCATCGCCGTATCGAACCAATCCCACTTGAATTTCGTCAAGCATGGAATCGAGCGCGGATCTTAGAAGATCAAACCGAGAGAAAACTGCGACGCAACCATACCTCGCCCACATGTCCAGCGTCTCCCCCTCGAAAACCTGCCAGCACTGGATGTACCGCATCTCGCTAAACTGCCGATTTGAAGCTTGGTCGTTATTCAATGCCAGTTCGTCGAGGAGGTCGTATCTTGTAAGCCTACAAGATCGCCTCACATAGTCATCAGGCGGCATACCTTCGTTGGGGTCATCGCCCTTAAACTTGTCGGTCCTGCGGAAGTAGAGCTCTTCGTTGGCAAAAAGGTCCCTGAATTTGCGGAGGTCGAGGAACCGGCAAATGACCGTCTCTGGGCTAGGTTCGCTGCATGCGTCATGAGGAATGATCGGCATTGATGGTTCTTATTGTAGGCTAGCTCGTTTTGGCGTGCGCTCTCGAGGCCTCCGGATAGTGCTCCGCTCGCGGCGCGAATCATCGGTGCCGATCATCAACTCCAAGGGCTCTCCGCCGATCTCCAATAAACGTTAGGCTCTGCCCACCGTTGCCGTCCATCTCCCACCACGCATCCATATCGCCTCTGAATAGATCGCTCGGAAGTTTCCTCAATGCGACAGCGCTTTCCCAGACAGTTACGCCAAGAGCGATGGCATTTTCTTCCGGCATCTCGATATCCCCGCGCAGGATGTCCGCGAGGCGATCTCCACGCGTACGGCCGTCGTCAGTGTTGGCATGCTTTCGCATCGTGAGGTGCCAGAGTGCATATCGCTGAACCGTAATGAGCGCAGCAATTCGGGTGTTCTGGACGCGTGTAGTTCGTACCATCTTCCCTTTTCCAATCAAGAACTCGGCCCGTATCTGATCGGCGTCAGCCTGGCCACGCACCGGATCAAACGGAATTTTGTAGCCGAAATCGCCATACATGGCGCCGAGCATGATGTGTGGCTCCTCCAGCATCACCAAACTGCCCGGCGCAGGGACAAGAACTCAGGGCGCAGACATAGTCAGACGCAGATTTGAACTTTTCCCGTCCATCTTCAATATGCGATCGGATTGGGCCGTAGGAATTGATCTGGCTGAATCCTCTCGGAGCGGGAGCGTTTTCAATGTCCTTCACTTCAAGCAGGATTTTGCCCAACGTCGGATGGTCAACCACAAAATCGATAAGTTGGGGAATTCCCGGGAGCTTGGGTTCGCGCTCGAATGGGATATTCTGCGAAATCAAGTATTCCTCGAAGAGCGTCTCGCCGTAAGTGGATTTGTTCGCCATTTAACTATGGTGCTTTGCCCCTGGGTCCAAAATTAAGGCTTCAGCCGCGGATCATTTCAAATCTCGCGACACATGGGGCCCTCCTCGCCAGTTGGTAGAGGTCGGACCGTACCCGCAAGTCGGCTCTGCGTCAGCTTTCCGGAAGCAATTGCCAGCTGCGCATTTGCGGTTACCTACCCTCCCTCTCTCTCTTCGAGCGTACCGAGTTCTGCAATACACGACGTCGTTCCCTAACTTTTTGGCACAATTTTTGACATCAGTTTGGGTTAATTGAGAACGTAGAAGTCTGGGTCCGGTCCTGGCGTGAAGCCCATTCGCCTATAGCCTTCTTTCAGAAGTCGGCGATTGAACTCGAAGAAGCGCGAGATGACCTCGTCTTTCGTTCCCAAGAATTCATCTCCCCGGCTGGTCTCAAAGCTGTACTCCTGCTTCCGATCCTTGTCCCACAACCGTACGTGAGCGCTCACCCAGGGTCCGGCGACGCCCGGCTTGTCGTATTGAGCGTGAGCAATCGCATTTGGCCTCTTGTTGGGCGGCCCTAGAATAGAGCCGGATGGGCTGGGCGCAATCGAGGCCGATGCCGGGCTACCACCTACATTGGTCTTCGGGCCTGAACCCTTTGAAAAATCGGGTTTCTTTCCGATCGGCGGCGGCTGGATAGGCTCACCGTGGAGTCCTCGGATCAACCTTTCGTATTCGTCTTCGCGAAACGGCGTTTCACTCAGATCCACGCCCATGCGTCCTTTAATGTAAAGCGGAAGCGAAGTTTTGAAGATTCCCGATCTGAGGACCGGTATGAATTTCTTCACCAGGATGTCATCTGCCATCTCCGCGGTAATGATCATCGATTCGTATCCGACTCCGCCTTCACGATTATTGGCGCGCGTCGCGTAATTCTCAGTGCAGACTACGATGACAAAGTCGCTATTGGTAACGGCCTGCTCCATGAAGTGTTGCTTCTCCTGCCCAGGATGTAAATGCCATCGATCAAAGATAACTTCGATCCCGTTTTCCTGCAGGCGGGTTGCGAACTGAAAAACCCATTCTTGGTGTGCCGCGCCATCCCATGAATACGACATGAATGCGCGCGGAACCCCAGGTGTGGCGGGGCCGAACAGCGTTGATTCAGGTACAGGCACCGGAGTCGGAGCGGGGATGGGCATGGATTGTGGCGGCTCCTGTTTCAGAAATTCATCTCCTTCTTCCGAGACTTTGTGGAAGCCCTGCCCAGAAAGATCGACAAGATACCCTTCGCTGACAAGACGGGTCCAAGGCGCGCCAAGCAGATGCTCTTTAACGGCCCGCCTTTCTTCTTCCGGGTACCCAAGCGTGAGACCGTAGGGATCGTTGGCGAGATTCAGATTGTGTTTGTTCAGCGCCAGCTCGTCCCTTCCCAGCTTCTTCAACCGTGCCAAAAGAAGCCACATTTTCAGCTCCGTCGAAAGCTTCTTTAAGTCCGCAAGGGTTGGTGCGATTTCAGAGAGAGCGTTCGCTGGGTCATTGGTCACATCAAAATTATATTTACCTCGGCTCCTGATGCGTACCGATACGTCGGCATCGCGCAAGAAATCCTGAGCAGAAGAGCGCCGACAGACCGTGACGCTCATTGAAGAGTTCTGTCGCTCTGTGTTTCCGAGTTCCTGGTGTGTTGTCGAATCGTCGGCAATTTGTCTCCTGTTCCCGCATTTTCACCAGCACCTCCCATCTCCTTTCCAAAGTATCGACTGAGTTCTCCCCAAAGTGTTCCCTTGTGAGGTGTCCGCATGGAATCCTCGTTCGATTACCTGCGCGCCCACGCGGTTGAATTGGGCTCGCGCATTCTCGAAACCTATCCGCCACTGCAGAGCACCAAAGACCCCGTTGCCCCATCTCTCGCAACTCTTCTGCGCAAGGCGCTACCGGCTCAGGCGCTCGCCATCACCGGCACCGCGAAGTATCTGCGCCGGGCCAAAGCTGCGCGGATCGTCGCCGAATGCGGAGCTGGCAAAACCTACATGGCGCTGGGCACAATCCATGTGCTGGCGGATGGGCGGCCCAGTACCACGCTGGTGATGTGCCCATCGCATATCACGCACAAGTGGGCGCGCGAGGTCTTGCTGACGATACCGCGCGCCCGCGCCTTCCTCATCGAGGACATGCGCAATGGCGGCGATCCCAGCCGGCCGCACGGCATCTGCGAGGTGAAGCTGAGCAAAGGCAAGACGGTTTACGAGGGCAAGCGCCTCAGCCTGGCCGAAATGCGGCGCATGGGCCGCAAGGAATGGCGGAAGCGCTTTCCTGGGCCGACTTTCTTCATCACGGGCAAGGACAAAGGCAAGCTGGGTTACTTCTGGGAGCACGTCTATCTCAAGGCAAAGTCCGGTCCGAATCTGGGCGGCGTCGTCAATCCGGATTCCGGCGTTGCCATTCTCGACTCCGAGATGCAGAAGCTTACCGCGCTCGACTTCACTGACAAACTCAAGGTCTCGGAGGCGCTGACCGCGCCCCGCGGCGGCACCACGCGCTTCTCCGCGCTGTGGCAGGCGGATCGGACGCGCATTCAGCGCATGGCGCCAATCGAGTACATCGGGCGCTACATGCGCGGGTGGTTTGATTTCGCCATCGCCGATGAACTGCACCAGTTGGCCGGCGACACGGCGCAAGGCAACGGACTTGGCGTGCTCGGACGCGCGGCGCAGAGATTGATCGCGCTCACTGGAACTCTGATGGGCGGCTACGCCGACGACCTCTTCAACATCTTCTACCGCATGGAGCCGCACGCGATGGTGCGCGAGGGCTTCGCCTACGGAGGGCAAGGCCGGCGGGACTTCCAGGAGCAGTACGGCGTTCTCGAAACCATCGAGAAGGTGGAAGAGGCGGACAACGCCTGTTCGAGGGCGACCAAGAAGACGGTCCGGGTTCTGCGCAAGCCCGGAGCATCGCCGATGCTCTTCGGCAAGTTCCTGATGACCACGACGGCGTTTCTGTCGCTTGAGGACATCTCGGACAATCTGCCGCGATACGACGAGAGCGTCATTTCGGTCGATATGGACGATGTCCTGCAGCAGGCTTACGAGAAGCTGGAGGAGGATATTCGCTCCGCGATGAAAGCGCATCGCGGAAACAAGAGCCTGATGAGCATCCTGCTCAACACGCTCCTGCTCTATCCCGATCATCCCTACGACTTCGATGAGATCTGGGCGCGGGCCTTCGATCCGCAAACGAAGGAGTATGTGAAGTTCCTGGTGACTGAACCGGAGAACCTCACGCGGGAGGCTCTCTACGCGAAGGAGCGCGCTCTGATCGCCGACGTCAAAGAGGAGCTGCGGCAGGGAAGGCGCTGCCAGGTCTACGCCACCTATACCGGCGAGAAAGATGTCACGTTGCGGTTGGAGACGGTGCTGCGGCAGGAGGGCATCCGTGTCGCGGTCCTCCGATCATCCGTCGCAACCGATAAACGAGAGGACTGGTACGACCGGCAGTTGAAGGCGGGCGTTGAGGTGGTGATCTGCCATCCCAAGCTGGTCGAGACGGGATTGGACCTGCTGGCCTTTCCGACGCTCTATTTCTATGAGACCGGGTACTCGCTGCATACCTTGCGCCAGGCGAGCCGAAGATCGTGGCGCATCGGGCAGAGATTCCCGGTGCGGGTGAAGTTCGTTACTTACTCCGGCACGATGCAGGAGACCTGCCTCCGTCTCATGGGCAAGAAGATGCTGGTCGCGCTCATGATGGAGGGCAAGTTCTCGGGCGAAGGCCTCCAGGCGCTCGACACCGACGAAGACCTGATGAGCGCGATGGCGCGCGAGCTGGTGGAGAAGGCCGGGGTTGGCGAGTCTGCCGATGCCGTGTGGCGTGAACTCGACCACGAACGCGAGAAGGTGCAGCCGCGACCTGCTGCTGTGGAACCAGGACTCGAAGAGGAGCCCGATCCGGTGCTTGGATTTGTCAATCGGGACTTCCGGTCGTGGCGGCTGCAGAGCCGGCTCCTACGCCATTCGGCATCCACCTGATCGAACCGAATCAGCCTTCAAAGAGGCGTAAGAAGACCGCGATTTGGCCGACCGCCACTGAAACCAACGTGCAGCTCAGTCTCTTCGATTGAGCCGGCACGCTTTCAACTTGAGAGGTGACATCATGAGCGAGGAACGGGAGAAGGTTCGTTGCCGCAGTTGCGAACTCGTCCAATGGAGTGATCGAGCCAATTGCCGGCGTTGTGGGGCGGCTCTGCCTGAGCCGATCGTGAGGATTGTTGAGCGAGTCGTAGAGAAGATCGTGATCCGGCAGGATCCGCAATGCCTTCAGAAGCTCGAACAGGCCTCCAGATTGATCTCGACGGCAACCGAGCGGTTGACGCAGCAGTGCGTGGAGTCAGTAGCTCCAATCGCCTTAGCGCAGGTTCCAGAGACGGGAGTCTTTCCGACGATGGCTGAAATGGAGCGGGCGATGATCGTGGCAGCCTACGAGAGATCAAATCGCAGACCTCTCGAAGCGGCACGGTTGCTCGGAATCGGCAAGACCACCGTATACCGCAAGCTCAGAGAAATAGGCGAAGCGGCGGCGTGATGCCGTTCCCGCATTGGCAGCATCGTGAATGCTGCCCACTCTCTTCCGGTTCAAAAAGCTGCTCCTTAACAACGTTCAACGATGATGGTGGGTTGCGTGGGAGTATAGGTCCAACTAGGCTGGTGCTCCCGGCCTAATCAAGGCAATGCAAGAGGTCAGCTTCGGCTGGCCTTTTGCTTTGCACGAGGCGATCATGCCGAAGGGTCCATTCCTCCCCAACGAGTTCGTTCCCACACAGTTTTCTACTTCGGCCGAAAAAGCGAACTTCGGCAACGCGTTACTGCATTTTCTTGACGCCAACTGTGCGCGAGAGCTTTTCACGAAGAAGTTCTACAACCGGCTCTCGATGACCTTCGGCCACATTGCTCACTACGACATCGAAGGCTTCTACTCAACGTGGTTTACGGGGGATCGACACAGGCTTGGATTCGTCCAGAAATTGCTCCATTGGCCCTGCCACGGAGACCCGAAGTTCACGTTCAGTGACGTGGAGCACGCGGTCCAGCAGATCATGCTCAAACGCAATTATCTGGAGCGGTACGAACTGCGGGCTAACGAAGCACTGCGCGCCGCAGAGTTGCGCGAATTCAATCGTCTGCAGGCGAAATATCGATTGGCTCCGGCGGCCGGACCTGAAGAGGGGCGATCGCAGGACACAACGCGCTGTCTGGTCAAAGCCGAGGATGCTCCGCCCACCACCTCGGTTCAGATGACCCTCTTCTAGCCAGCCCTCAGTCTCACCCATATACAGATTCCCAAGGAGAATTGCGATGACCACTCTCAAAGTTGAAGCGCTGGTGCGCGAGTTCCACTACAACGGGATTCGCATTCCCGATCCAGGTCCGGACCTTACCGTGGAACAGGTCCGCGACTTGCTCACGCCCAACTATCCAGAGATTGCCACGGCGTCGGTGTCGGGCCCCGAAGCCACGGGCTCAGTGTTGAGATACACCTTCAGCCGAGCGATCGGCACGAAGGGCTGAAGTATGCGATCGAAAGTGACGAAGGCGGCGGACCTGGTGGAACTATTCGCGGCGAAGGCGACCGCTCCACCTCCGGAGTCGAGCCAGATACTCGTGAGGCACTTTCAATGCAAAGAATCTCTCAAAGCCGCTCAGTGTCTGGTCGAAGCGATAGATCGGTACAGCCCAAGCGACGGCCATCCGCTGCCGGCTCCAATCGAACTATTGCCCCCGCTGGGATAACCACGCTCGCGCCGGTTTTCACGCAGGCACTGCCTCTGCTCGGCACAGTGCCAACAACCTACAGCCACGAGTTCCGCGCCGAATTGCTCTATGACCTTTGCGCAGCTTTGGTGAAAGAAGGGTTGGGAGGTCCGGAAACATGGCAGAAGTGCGAAGGAAGCGCACAGGTCTTCGCCCAGCGCGCAATTATGGAATCAATCGGCGAGGAGCGTTGGAACCTGCTTCAGCGCAACGCTGAGTATCACCTGAACGTGAGTGACGTAGCCGAACGGGACGGCGAGGACAAGTTACTCGGCAATGGCCGGCTGGCCGTGACGATCGAATGTACCGGGTGCGGATTTCTCAAGATCGGCCCGGCGATTGCGGCGCTTGAGGAGGAGTCCCCGGGTCTCGGTGCGGCGTTCTACTGGACGCTGACTTACGCGCTCTATCGAGTGATGCGGATCTATAACCACGATGAAGCCCTGCAGTATGAGGAGCGGATGCACGAGTACGCAGAGGAAGACGAGGCGAATCGCGAGCAGTATGAGTTTCCCGAAGTCGAGAAGGCGCTGCCAGAGTGCATTCAGAAGACGTTGAAATCCGAGGACCATCGCGCATTCACACTCGGCGCGCGGCAACTTCTTATGAAACACGCGAGGGGGAAATTCCGCGACTGGATCGAACGCCTGCGAGCGATCCAGCGCCTTTCGCGGCTGAGGCTGCCAGCCGACGCATATTTTCGAGAGGATGGCGGCTATGACACGATTCCTCTGCCGTCTCTGCTGGTGGCCTTCAAGGAGCACGACGCAGTTGTCGCATGTTTTGACGAAGAGAGCCAGTACATGCTGGAGGGGAGCGCGGAGCCGACATTGGGAGTGGTCTTCTCTCCGCAGAAACATGAAGAAGTGCAGCACGCGCTGCGCATGGTTGGCCGGTTCATCGCCATCAATTACGAACTCTTCCAACTGGTGGAGGCTCTCGCGGAATGGGAGAAACGCCATGCAGGTACATGTCTCGATCGGGGAGAACCATCGCTTCGAGCTGCGTGAGGCGCTACTGGTCTATGGAGACCGTCAACGCAGCTTTGTCACCCGGCACCAGGTAACACTCCACAAAAACGCCCCACCAACACTCGAACCGGCCCAGCCGCTTACGCTTGGATTTCTCGAGTCGCTGGTGCGTTCGCTCTCGGGCCCATCCTCCGCCGAAGTTCTCCCTGAAAATGTGCTCGCCAAGGGCGACCGCATGATTGTCTGGTGGACCGCGGTGTGCCGCCGGCAGATGTTCTATGAGAACGCCGAGCAAAAGGCCACGAGCCTGAATGGCCGAACATTTCCGCAGCCTGCTTTGGTATGGCGTGTAGAGAACGGAGATCTCAAGATTCGAGCTCTTGCCGAGAACCGGCGGCCGGCGGCAACGACGACACTCGCGGTGGCGCCGTTCTGGAACCTGTCGGACGACGGCCGTGTTTGTACGGGCACGATGCGCCGCCCAGACAGTGCAAGGGCAGCCTCGATTCCGGAATGGGAGCGCGGCTTCTATGAGAGCGCTTTCACACACGCCAATGTTGGCCGCCTGACCCGCCACGCCGGCGGGTTCGAAGGGCTGTGGGGCGACCTCATGTGGCAAACGCACACCGTTTCCCGTCAAGACATTGATCCAGTTGCCGCAGACGCTTGCGCAGTTCGTGCGGGGAGGGAGGGAGTAACATGCGCATCGAGCATACCCTCCCGCCCGATCTGCTCCGGCATCGTGCAGTGCGAGTTCTCGTGGTCGGAGCCGGCGGAACCGGGAGCGCCATCGTTATGGGCCTGCCGTATCTCGACCAGGCTATGCGCGCCTGGGGCCACCGCTACGGCCTCGAAGTTGCTTTAATGGATGCCGACCAGGTTTCTGAAACGAACTGCGTTCGGCAGCCCTTCTCGATTTCCGATATCGGCCAGAACAAAGCGACAGTTCTCATCAATCGCATCAATCTGTTCTGGGGAACGAACTGGTCGGCGATGCCCACTCATTTTCACGCTCGCTCCTTCGACCGCAACCAGGACCGGTGCCCCGACCTTGTCTTTGGGTGTGTGGATACCCGCGCCGCCCGCAAGGCAATTGACGATTCGTTCTCGCGCGCCTTAAGCCGCTGTTGCTATTGGCTCGACCTTGGCAACAATGCGGCGAGCGGCCAATTTGTACTCGGCCAGCCGCTGAATGCGCGCAACCTCCGCAAAGCGGACCGACTCCGCACGGCGAGTGAACTATTCCCGGAGATCATTGACGCAGAGTCGGGCGAGGACCCGTTGCCGAGTTGCTCGGCCGTTGAAGCCCTGGATAGGCAGGAGCCTTTCATCAACCAGACGCTGGCTGCGAGTGCGCTGGCCATGTTGGCGCAACTGCTTCGGTACGGCGGGCTGACTTATCATGGCGCCTTCTTCAATGCGAAGTCAGGAAAGATGAGCGCATTGCCTGTCGATCCCGATCTATGGTCGAGGATGCGGCGGCGATCAAAGAGGGCAGGTCCACGGACAGTTAAACCCTTGTGATGACTGCAGCCGGTTCTACCGAATCCTGCCACGTATTCCACGTGGCAGAGGCCCCTGGGCGCGCGAAGAGTTTGCCAAGGTAAATATTGGGGACTACTCGTTTGGCTCCTCGTCAATGGCTCGGTGAGTGACTCGCCGATTAGCCATCCGTTGAGAAATCCTCTACGAGCGAATCTGCAGCAGCCCTCTTGCTCGACTAGCCACTTGATCGAAGGAGCTTTGTTCTAAGAAGGGCGGATGATAAAGGTCAGATTGATTCGAGGTATGGGAGACTCACCGGTCCCGATCTGGTGAAATAATTCGCATATGAACCCGAAGAAAGAAGAATCGACGTCCGATCCGGAGCGCATTCGCAATAAATACCGGCGCGCATTTTCCTGGAGCGTAGCCCGAGGCAGCGCGGACAAGACGCATGAAACCGGAGGCGTCGTTCGTCTCGCCATCTCGGAATATCCGGACATCCTTGAGGATTACCTGTCGATCAGTCGAAAACGGAAGGGCAACAAATTGGCTCTTTCCAAACTCCAGCTTCACATGCTGGAGGACATCGTGGTCCAGGAGAAATCGATCAAGACCTACAAGGAAAAGCTCAAGACCGAAGCCAATCTTCCCGATCGTGCCCGGGAGTTCATCCAGTCTCAGATCACCCTGCACGGTTTGATCGCCAATGCCATACGGCAGATCGGGGATGGTATGGCATGGCGAGCGTTCGACTATGATCGGTTCACCACGCGTATCCTTTGCTCGCACCCGGTGAAGCAAACGATTCTTGCCGAGGGAACCGTCGCTGAGGTGGGCCACTGGGCGGCCATAAACGACTCGCCAAACCGAAGAGCAATCTTCAACGCGGTCACCAATTCAATCGCCATTGGAGACGTCACCGCTATTGATGACAACGGGGATGTGGAGTTGATTGAGGTGAAGAGCGGGAACGCAAAAAGCCGGCGTCTTATTCGCCAGAAGCAAATTCTGCGCGATGCTGCCGGTGTCCTAACTTCGGGCAGTGGCGTCGTAGAGGGAAAATCTGTGAGCTCTGGTGTCTTGCCGTTGACTCCGAAGAATCACTTAGGAGGACTGCGCGACCTTTTGGCAGAGGCCGGGACCAAGGGGTGGAGTGCAGCGTTGCTTGCGCCGCACTGCTACGTGGAATGCGCTGACTTTTCCCGCTTGCAAGATGTATCGGAGATAGCCGCAAAACGAAAAGAGATGATTGGCGGAGAGCAAGGCTGGGGGGATGAACTGGACATCGTCTCATCTTCGATGGACCTTATTTCGTTTGTGCCCAACGCTGCTCCGCTCACGGTCTTTCCGCTAGACGACCGTACGTGCGTCGAACTGGCAATTGGGGCCAAGGCTTTCACCACCTACATCAACCTCATGCAGGTGCTCGGCGTCTTCTACGCGGCAGGCTGGAAGGTCGATCACGCGGGTAAAGAAGCCATGGCAGCGACACAAAATGAGGCTTCATTCATCCTCCGTAAGGAGGGGTTCGTCTGCCACCTTCCTCCTTCGGATGTCGCCCGCTTGGCTTATGAACTGCTTTCACCGGAAACACTCGTTGAAGAATGTGAGTTGCTTAGAAAGATGGTCCCGGCCATCGGTGAAAGATACGGAGTCTGGACATGTGAGGGCGAGGGAAGCCAGTGGAATTGAACTCTCGCGCCCAAGTGTAGTTACCCCCGGCGCGCAATCTGGGCGGTCATGACATCTATTGTCGAAAACAGGCCAACGCGCTCATTGACCGTTCTCCGATGGCAGCATATCTCCGGAAACGGATCGCAGCATCTCCCATTGCCAGCAGACTTCGGCGTATCGTGGAGCCGTGAGGCTGTCCATGAAGATGACGCTCGATCCCGATTTGGCGGAGGAAGCAAAGGCGCTGGTCGCCCTGGCCTTTCGCAATGGGCCGATCGAAGACCTGCATGCAGGAAGGCCATGCACCGTTTGCAACGGCAATCAGGAAATCTCTCACATCTCCGACGAAGAGATGAAGGCGATCATGAAATCGGCGGTCAATAACCTCTACCGCCTGTTATGGCAGCGGGACTGCGATCCTATGGCCTACCAAGAGAATCAGGCGCTCGGCCGGCGCTATACCTTGCACTGGGATGATCCGGAACTCAAAAAGCCAATGAGGAAAGGGTCACGCCCCAAGTGACCCATTTCAACAGGAGACACCCATGTTCAAAGAGCTTGCTCCCTACCTGCGGCAGCGCGCCGTCCTGCTGACCGTCACCCACATTGAAGATGACCAGATTCGCGTGAACGTCATCCCGCAGAAGCTGAAGGACGGTGAGAACGCCGCGCTTACTACGCCTGTTACTGTGACCGGCACTGCGGAAGAACTCGACCGCGACCTGCCGGCAACGCTGGTCAACTTCGTTTCCTCGCACCTCGAACTCAAGAACACCCTGGACCGTGCGAAGTCCGAGATGGAGGCCGCGGCGAAAACGGCTCAGGCAGAAGCCCGGGCGAAATCGAAGACGACAGCCACGAGAGTTGCTCCGAAAGCGGAACCGGCAAAGGCTGCTGAAACTCCGAAGCCGACTCCCCAGAAACCGGCCGAACCCGCCAGGGCGGCCAGCCTCTTCGATGTGCCGGTGCCGGAAACCATTCCTGGCCCTGTTCAGGACGAGGAAGAGGATTTATCTCCGCAAGCAGACGAAGAGGATGTCGATAGCAACGAAGATGACTTCGACGAGGCGGCCTGATCGGGACTGCTTCCGTTGCGTGCAGCCCTAAGCCAAGAGGCTGGCTGTAGGTTAAGATTATTTTGGTTAGAAGCGAAAATCGTGATAATCTTATATCGGAAGCGGTAATTCGCAGCGGAGGCTTTCATGGCACAAGCCAAGCAAATTGAAGAGGTTGGGTCGGCTGTCCTGAGCGGCAGCGGACGCGACGTCATCCGGCAGCTCAACCTGTCTCCTGGGCGTAGGACGGTGGCTGTGACTTTTGCCGACAACGAACAGGGGGCTGCGGCTGAGCGCGTCATCCATCAGGTCGTGGAGTTTCTGCCCCAACTCATCCAGGAGCGGCAGGAAGATACGCTCAAAAAAATGGTCAATCTTCTGTTGACCGATGTCACCCCGTCGAAGGCGGCGCGTGAGCAGGCACGTATGCTCATCGAAGCCAAGACCGCCATTTTGAACAGCGGGGATTTTCTTCCCGCCACCGAGGTTGCCAAGCTTGCCGGATTCAGTTCGACCAACCTGAGCGTGCAGCCGAACAAGTGGAAGCGGAGCCGCGAGATCTTTGCGATCCAGCATGGCCGGGAGGATTACCTGCCGCTCTATGCCCTGAACCCGGCAGACCATCGCCCTCGCAGGGAGATGGCCGAGATATTAGAAGTCTTCGGAGATGCCAAGGACGGGTGGGGACTGGCATTCTGGTTTGCAGGGCTCAACAGCTTCCTTGACGACGAGCGTCCACAGGATGTCCTGGCTGCCGATCCCGAGCGCGTGATTGCCGCGGCCAAAGATGAGATGGCCGAGTACGAGCATGGCTAAACGAGCAGCAATCACCGCAGCGCCCATTGTCCCGACGAAGATCAAGCTCACCACCTGGGGCTCGGGCCAGACGATGTATCGCGTCCATGATGCGATCTACGCTGTCGATCAATTTAACCCCAGTCCCAAAGGCAATGCTCGCTTCAGTCCAATCCTTGATCCATCGGGCAAGGTGATTCCGACGCTGTATGCGGCGACCACGCCTCGCGGCGCCTTGATGGAGAGCGTGTTTCGCGACATTCCCTATCGCACAGGATTCAAGCACGTCGATGCCAGGAGACTGGCAGGCAGGGTGTGTTCAACGCTGTTGTTCAAGAATGACTTCCAACTCCTCGATCTGAGCAAGGTCGCCCTGCGGGGACTTGGTATTCCTCCTCGGCAGCTCATCGACACGACCAAGGCACATTACCCCGCAACGCGTGGTTGGGCCGAGCTGGTGTACGCTGCTCATCCTAAACTTCAGGGATTTCTCTGGTCTTCGCGGCAGGATGACAGGGCGCTTGCGGTCGTGTTGTTCGGAAGCAGGGTAAATGCTTCGGTCAACTCATCGATGCCAAGCTCGCGCGCCCGCTCGTCAGGAATGGCGTTGCTGAGGACTTTGTCGTCCAGTTGGCGACCGACCTGAAGGTTCTGCTCCACTAATACTCCCGCTAATCATCCCAGTACTCTGCGTACTGCGGATACTCTCTCCCTGCCTGCCAGGGGAACCAGAGTGCGGCTCTGTTCCTTAAAGGCGACTGTCTGCACCGTTCTACCCTCCAGAATCCGAAGGAAAATTCCATGAAACCATCGAAGCTCTATGAGGCGCTTCACGCGCTCATTGGCGAACGTGTGCCCCTGCACATCTGGGGCGCGTGCGGCGTTGGGAAGTCACAGATCGTCTCCCAAGTCGCGAACGATCTCGACTACGACTTTCTCGATGTGCGGGCCGTGCAACTCGATCCGGTCGACCTGCGCGGACTGCCTCGCATCGCGGCGGATCAGACAGAATGGGCGCCTCCGAAGTTTCTCCCGACGAGCCGGCAAGGGCATCCTCTTCCTCGATGAGTTGACCTCTGCGCCGCAGATGACCCAGGCGGGCTGCTATCAACTCGTGCTCGATCGAAAGCTCGGTGAGTATGTGCTGCCCGATGAGCTGGGTCGTCATCGCCGCCGGCAATCCGGCCTCGGAGCGCGGCGTTCACTTCGCCATGCCCAGACCGTTGCGCAACCGCTTCGTGCATCTGGACCTTGAACCGGATCTCGACGACTGGTGCCGGTGGGCGGTGAAGGCTCAGGTCCGTCCCGAGATCATCGCCTTCCTCCGCTTCAAGCCGGAACTTCTGCATACGGCCGATACGACCTCGGACGCCAACGCGTGGCCCACTCCGCGTTCCTGGGAGATGGCCTCACAGGTCCTTTGCGGTATCGCCCGCCGCCAGAAGACACAGCTTCTGTCGGGGACGAGCGAATTTGAGGCGCAGCTCCTGGATGGAACCGTGGGTCCGGCAGCGGCCTCGGAGCTTGTCGCTTTCCTGCGACTGTTTCGCCAGCTTCCGTCGATTGACGAGATTCTTCTCAATCCTGCGACGGCGATCGCTTCCCACGGAGCCTTCCGCACAAATCGCTATCGCTACCGCCCTCGGCAAAGTGTTGAGCGACAGCTCGGTCGGCAGAGGGCTCGCGTATCTCGACCGGATGCCGACCGAGATGCGGGTGATGGCCATGCGCGACGCGGCGGCGCGGGATACCGCCATAACCCACACTCCGGAGTTCGTTCGCTTCGGAGTGGATTACCGGGAGGTCCTTCGATGATTACGGAAAAGGCAATGCTCGCCGCCGTCCACATCAGTATCTGGACGGCGGTAAAACACGACCGCAAGGTCAGCCGCGATGTGGCGGATCAACATGGGGCGCATCAGGGCGCGGGCCGCTACAACAAACAACTTTTGCGTGGCGCCGACAAACTCGAAGAATTGCGCACGCTCGCCGGGCAGATCCGGCAGTATTTCTACAAGATCACCCTGCCCTGGTCGGACGAAGGATTTCGACTCTTGCCGGCGAACTTCTATTTCGATCTCATGGCCCGGATGCGTGAGTTCGAAGCCAGCTTCGAGCAGGGAGTGGAAAGCTTCCTTGGCGTCTACCCACAGTACATTGAGCAGGTGAGGCCGGAGTTGAACGGGCTCTTCCGCGAGGAAGACTATCCCTCCGCGGAAAAGCTGCGGAAGAAGTTCGGCGTCAAGCTCGAGGTTCTGCCCATTCCGTCCGGCGCCGACTTCCGCGTCCAGATGTCGGCCGAAGAACAGGCACGGGTCTCGCGCGAGATTGATGCGAATGTTCGCGAATCGCTGACACGCGGGACCGAAGACTTGTGGCGGCGCGTTCGGGAAGCAGTTGCGCACATGGTTGACCGGCTGAACGAACCAGAATCGCGGTTTCACGGTTCGCTGGTCACCAACGTCCTCGACATCGTCGAGTTATTGCCACGACTCAACGTCAATGGCGACGCTGATCTGAACCGCTTCGCGGACCAAATCAAACAGCGGCTTTGCAACTACTCGGCACAGGACCTCAAGAAACATGACCTCCTGCGCGTGACTACCGCGGCCGACGCTGCCAACATCGTTGCCCAGATGGACGATGTGTTGCGCGGCCGGCAGGCTGCAGAAACTGCTGTTGGCCAGACCGCCGACGACATCTTCACCCGCATGTCCGCGTTCATGGAGGCGCCCGCGGCCGCATGAGAAGTGAAACACCGACCTCGCGCCGTATTCAGAAGGCGCGCACCGCTCTGGTGCTCGACCATCCCTTCTTCGGCTCGCTTCTGTTTCGATTGAAAGACTTGGAGTGTGGGTCCATTGAAACCATGGCGACCGACGGAGTGTCGCTCTACTACAATCCTCAATTCGTTGAAACGCTCAACGCTGCGACCCTGGCGGGAACGCTGGCTCATGAGGTCATGCATCCGGCGCTGCACCATCATGTGCGGCGCTCGGGGCGCGATCCAAAGCGGTGGAATGTGGCATGCGATTTCGCCATCAATCCTCTGCTCGTTGACGCGGGACTCAGCCTGCCCGAGGGAATCCTTCTCGACAACCGCTTTCGCGGAATGAGCGCGGAGCAGATCTACAACCTCCTTGAAACGGAAGCCGGGCAAGATCCCGGCCGCGAGGACGAAGAGGGCGAGCCAGGAGGGGATGGATCGAATGCCGAGCAGCAATCCGCAGGCGATGCGAATGAACCGTCCGCTCCCAGGACCGAGGGCGGAATCGGTCAAGTGCTCGATGCGCCTGCGCCTGACGAGGATTCTCCGACAACTGAGGAACAGGCGAGGGAGTGGAATATAGCGGTCAACCAGGCTGCGACGATTGCCAAGCATGCGGGAAAGGTTCCGGCCGGACTCAACCGGACTCTGGAAGGAGCGGCAGAGGCCGCGGTCGACTGGCGCGAACTGCTGCGGCGGCACTGGTCGGACACCATCCCGGCGGACTATAGCTGGATGCGCCCCAACCGCCGCCACCTCTGGACAGGGCTCTATCTGCCGGGTGTGGTGCGGGAAGGCGTTGGTGAGGTCGCGATCGCGGTTGACTGCTCCGGCTCAGTGAGCGGGCGGCAACTGCGGCTCTTTGAAGCCGAAGTGCGTTCGATTCTTGAAGGCCAACGGCCGGAGCGCGTTTACGTTCTCTACTTCGACGCGGTGGTTCAGAAAGTGGAAACCTACGAAGCCGGTCAGCGCATTGATCTCAACCCAGTCGGCGGAGGAGGAACGGAGTTCGGTCCGTGCTTCGAATGGCTCGACGATCGAGGCATTCGGCCTCAGACTCTGGTCTTTCTGACCGACCTGTATGGTTCGTTTCCACCATCCGCTCCCGCTTATCCCGTCCTGTGGGCTTCGACAGGAAGCCAGAAGGCGCCATTCGGCGAGGTCATTCCCATGCGGGCGGCCTAGTCCCAAACGGTCGAGAGTTGCTGCGCATCCGCACGGGCAAACGAGGATCTCGATCTCACGCCAACTATTCGATCGTCGCCCCAATTGACTTGGGGAAGGAGGCTCTCTGTGAATCAGACATATCGCATTTTCACGGACGGCTCCGCGATCGGCAATCCGGGGCCAGGTGGATGGGGCGCTGTCGTGATGCAGGGAAAAGAACGTTGGGAGATGTCGGGCGCCCTTCCTTGGACGACCATCTCGGAGATGGAGCTGGTCGCGGCAGTCCAGGCGCTTCGGTCGCTGCAAGGCCGGGCGCGCGTCGAACTGCATTCGGACTCGGAATACCTGATCTATGGAATGCGAGCCTTTGTCTTCCACTGGCAGCGCCAGGGCTGGCGAAACCGGCGCGGAAATCAACTGCAGCACCGCGAGTTGTGGGCGGAGCTGATCGCGTTGAATGCCCGGCTTCATATCCGTTGGACGTGGATCAAAGGGCACAACGGAAATCGCGAACAGAGCCGCGCCGACGAGCTGGCGTATCAGGCCGCTCGCACTCTTTGGGTGCAGCAGAAGGCAGCGGCTTAATGCCGGCAAGAATTCACATCGTTGCAGAAGGAGAAACATCAATGGCTTCAATTGCAGAAGCAAGCTCGCTGTTTGAAATTGACATGGAACTCGATGGACTCCTCGAAGAGATTCGAAGGGCAGGTTGAGTCAGAAGGTCAGGCCTCGGAAGATCTGGTTGCCCGGTTCCAGCAATTCTGCGAGGCGCATGGCGAGAAGGTCGACCGGATCGGCCGCTTCGTGCGCATGATGGAAGCCCGCGAACAGTATTGCCGGAGCGAGTCCGCGCGGCTTACTGACCGAGCTCGCGCCGCAGCCGGCAAGGTGGAGCGAACCAAGAACATGGTGCTCTACTACCTGCTGAGCCGGGACCTCAAGAAGATCGAAGGTCACCAGTTCACTTTGCGCGCCCAGAAGAACAGCCAGGATTCGGTGCGGATTACCGACGAGGCCGCGGTGCCGAAGTGCTATTGCAGGATTGATGCGCGGATTGACGGAGTTGTCTGGGAGACGGTCCTCTCGCTACTGCCGGACGAACTTGCGAAAGCTTTGGAGTCGTCGGTTCAGGAAGCGCGACCGAATGCTGACGCGATCAAAGCGGCTGCGATGCGTAATGAACAAGTCCCAGGGGCGGAAGTACGCCGGGGTTCACATCTGAGAGTGGCCTGAAAATGGCATGGGGTATCACGCGAAACAGACGCGTCTCTGAGACTCTGTCTATTCTTCGGATCATTCAACCAAAGACAGACTGATGAACAAGCGACGGCGAACACAACTACACCCACCCACATCTTTGTTCCGCCGCCGAGAATCTTCAGACCATGTGTCACGTCCGCTGCATTCATATTGTTTCCTCCTTGTATGCTTCCACTCAACATCTGCCTGTTGGACCCATTTGGGTATTGCGTCTAGTCTCCGTCACGATGTTGTGACCAATCAGGATGAGTACCTCCACCTTTCCATTTCCCGGTGAGAAGCCAGATTTCGTAGAAGAAAAGCCAGAGCGAGATCCAGGGCACGATGGTGTTTGCGATGTACAACCCCGGATACCATTCGCCGAATGTATAAAGGCAGAGCTATTCCCGGGATACACGTGCGGCAGGCGCTTATGATCTGGATGGACTTTGAGCTGCGGATCGAGCACATGCACATCGGGGCGCTGGGCCAGAGTGTAGGCAATTTCGACCGTATAGACGTCACTGAGTTCAGTGGGCTGCAATGTGCCGCGCCATACGGCTCGCTGCCGGGAACTGGTCCTGGTCTCAAACTGCGGGTAGGCGGCAAGAAGCCGATGGCCCTGCAGAGCAAGGCCCACGGCCGTCCGCGGAAGGTATCTATTTCGCGCCATGGAACGTGTTCACCGGGATACGTGCGACTCCAGCGCCGGCGCTGATCACGCCAGCGCTCGTGACGCTGAGCTTTTTCTCAAACCGAGATTCATGCAGGCGCTCTGCCCGCTTCTCAAGGACAGTCTTCACCGGCTCGCCGAAAAGACGTTCAAGTTCAGCATTCTGATTCCCGCCGGCCAGGAGGAGCGCATCCCAGCGGCGAGAGAGTTGCTGGATGCCTGCCTTAAAGCCACGATAGGCTTCCTCGTCGTCGTCCCAGCGCTCGCTGAGATCTTCGAGGATGTTCGAGGGGTTGATAACCTTCAGGCGGCGCCCTGCAGCCTCGGCTGCGCGGACAGTCTCAAGAATCCCGTGCAGGATTGACGCAATGGCTTCGCTGACGGAACGTTCCGCTCGATATGCATCAGCGGCCAAGGTCGTCAGTACGATCGAGATGGGAGCGGGATAGGGAGCTTCGGCGTAGTGGATGTCCCGCCAGCGCTTAATCAGCTGTACAGCCAATTGGAGAGGTGATTTGTCTTCGACTGCTTCGAGGGCGGGTAAAGGCTCTGCGCTATCAGCCGCAAATTTCCTGACGGCAAGCGCGCTCTTCCCTCGGAACCATTTGGCGTAACCAATCGGATCGCTCGCCTTCCAGGACCTGGTGTCGCGGTCAGGAACCTGGATGCAGGTGCCGCCCGCGTCGTGATCCTGGCAAGCCGGCAGGAGGTCCATGTAGAACTCGTTGGCATAGGTAATCCGAACACAGCGGTTCTTCAATGAGACCATTTCGCGATAGATGCCGTGCTGCTTCAAATGGCCATAAAGTGCTTGGAGCAGTTTGATCGGTTCCACGAGCGCATGGGAGAGGCTCAGCTCGCAAACGAAGTCGAGGTCATGAGGCCCGGTAATCGGGCGGACCGTGGTACCGAGGCGCATGGACCCTTGCGGGTAGATGCGTGGCCGAAAGGGGCTGAGAGGGCTGCCCTCGGCTTCGAGGACCTCGCTGACGGCGTGGTAGCGTTCATCGGCCTGGTTATAGTCGATACGGGGGTAGCTGCAACTCTTCACAGATTTCAAAGAGAAGCATATCTAGCTGATTCAGAAAGTACTTATTAGGACCAAATGGAACTGTTGCGACCGCCATGTACAGAACCTCCATCCGGGGGAAGCGAATTCTTGGCTTCTACCAATGTTTGATATTAAAACTATCACAGAGTTATTTTACTTGACAAGTGTTCGATTTTCGATCTATTCTATCCATATGAAATGGAAGGAAATAGGACGTACTGGAGGCTGCAGATGAATATCGACCGTCAGGAGCTCGGCCGACGCTTGCGGTGCGTTCGAGAGAGCAGGCGTTATACCCAGGAGGACATCGCGGGGTTGTTGGGAATCTCGCGTTCTGCGGTGGTCCAGATGGAGGCAGGCAACCGCTCCATCGACAGCATTGAGTTGATGAAGCTTTCGAAGGAACTTGGATTCGATCCGGCGGATCTCTTCTCTGAAGAGTTTCACGAGGAACGGAGCCCGGTTTTCGCACTGTTTCGGAAAAATTCAGAACTGGCGAACGATAAGGATTTGACCCATGCAGTTTCGCAGTGGTCGGGATTGTGCCGCCAATTCACCACCTTGGAGAAACTGACTGGCGCCGACCGAAGCTTTATTGCGCCGGTTCTGTATGAGCTGCCGACGCCCCGCAACAAATGGGAAGCCATACAGCAAGGCAACATCATCGCGGATTATGAACGGAACCGGCTAAAGCTGGGAAACGCGCCCGTTCAGGATTTGCCCGAGATCATCGAGAGTCAAGGCGTGCGAGTAGGCGTTCTGCCGCTCGACGATTCAATTTCCGGGCTGTTTCTCGCGGACGATCAAAATGGTCTCTCCATTCTTGTGAACGCTCGGCATAGCGAGCAGCGTCAGTCGTTCTCCTACGCCCACGAATATGGCCACCTGTTGTTTGATCGACAGGAGCGCGGCACTGTCAGCCGTCTCAATGATCGTGGGGAGGTCATGGAAGTCAGAGCCAATGCGTTTGCAGCGGCGTTCCTCATGCCCGAACCGGGAATTCTCAAGTTTCTCTCCGGGGTCGGAAAGAACCTGGATTCACATCAAGTGCAGGAGGTTTACGACGAAGAAGGGGGAGCCATTCAGGGGCAACGGAGACGTGAGGCCGCACTCGCTACCGTGCAGTTCTACGATGTCGTTCATCTGGCTTCATATTTTGGGGTCAGCTACGATTCCGCATTGTGGCGTCTAAAGTCGCTGAAACTCGTCTCCGAGGACGAGCGTGCGCAACTTGCGGCGCAAAGCGAAATTGCGCGAGAGTTCCGTCGATCTTTTCTTGATGCCAATACTCCGAGGGTCCGGAGAGAGGGGCAGTTCCAGCACAAGTTGTTCATGCTGGCTTTGGAGGCATATCGGCTGGGCGAGATCAGCAAAGCAAAGTTGAAGGAGGTTGCGAGCGAAGTCGAGATCAATTCAGAACATTTGTACGACTTTATAGCGTCGGTCGAGGCGAATGACGATACTACTCGACCGGCGATGGTGCAATGAGGCCTGCAGAATGGGAACTGATACCGCGTGTGACACCTGTATCTTAATCAATTTCGCACTGGTGGACAGGATGGATCTCCTTACGACGCTCACGGAGTTCAAGCTCTGTATTCCGGAGGATGTTTGGGCTGAGATCGAACGGCCAGACCTGCGGCAAATTGTCGAACAGCATCTTCGCAATGGCCAACTTCAGTTGGTACGGCTTGATGCGCCGGAGGAACTAGCCCTGTTCGCAATCTACCGCCAAGTTCTAGGAAAAGGAGAAAGTGCCTGTTTAGCGATTGCTGAGAATCGAGGCTGGGCCATCGCTACGGACGAGTCAAAGGACAGAAAATGGCGACGGACAATCGCAGACAAGAAACTGCAGATCATCAATACGCAAACATCTGATACTCCGATCGATCCAAGCCGGAAAGATCACAGTAGAAGAAGCGGATGCGATCAAAGCGACCCTCGAAGTCAACCGGTTTCGGTTATCAATCAATTCTTTTGCCGATTTGCTCTGAGATGGAGAACATCAATGCCTTGGAAACTGCGAATCGATCCGAATGGACCGCTCAGCCACCCAAAAGCGCCCAGCATGCCGAGAGGGCCCCGTGGTCCCCGTGCGCCTCAAGCGCCGAAGGCCCCACGACCACCAAAGCCGCCTGCACCTCCCGGATACAGGCATTACTGGTCCGATAAATAGGTGTTTCGGGCGCTCCGAAAGAAGCGGCAATTCAGAAAGCGCCGATCCCTGCACAGGAAAATACTATGCGACGGATACTTGCCATAGACGGTGGCGGAATTAAAGGTGTCTTTCCTGCCTCATTTCTTGCGGCAGTCGAAGAAACTCTCGGTCTTGAGACCGTGGGTCGGTATTTCGATCTCATTGTGGGAACGTCAACGGGGGGAATCATTGCACTCGGCTTGGGTCTTGAGATTTCCGGCAGGGATATTCTTGCTTTCTATGATGGGCATGGCCCAGCGATTTTCTCCGGCTCTCGGAAACTCCGAGGGTATCGTTCCTGGTTTCGATCAAAATATGATCCTCTCCCTCTGCGGAAAGCGCTGGAGACTGTATTCGGAACAAAGAGGCTTGGTGACAGCACGCGGCGCTTGGTAATTCCATCGCTCGACCTCGCGAAGGCTGAAGTGCACATCTGGAAGACCGCTCATCATCCCCGCTTCCAAACTGATTACAGAGCGTCTGCAGTGGATGTCGCGATGGCGACCGCCGCGGCGCCGACGTATTTCCCGACACATCGGCTGGCTTCCGGTATACCGTTGGTTGACGGTGGGACCTGGGCAAATAACCCTATCGCTATTGCTGTTGTGGAGGCGATTGGAATTCTTGGATGGTCTCCAGATGAGCTACGGGTTCTGAGTATCGGATGCACCTCGACTCCATTAAAGTTTGACTGGGGCAGAGCACAATCTTTGGGAAAACTTGGATGGGCGGGAAAATTCGTCGACGTGTTTATGCTTGGCCAATCCTCGGGAGCAATGGGAATGGCGATGCACCTGGTCACCAATCGCGAGAACATCTTTCGCGTCTCTCCCGTGGTGGGGCCGCAATTCACTCTGGATGATGTACGACTCATCCCCACTTTGAAAGGGTTGGGCAGTGCGGAGGCGCGGCAGTGGCTCCCGAAACTGCAGAAAACATTCTTTGAGCAACCAGCAAGCGAATTTGCGAGTCTGGCTGGCTCGAAAGAATCCGCATGGCAGTGGCCATAATCTCGCGCCTGAGATGGGCGGTAAGCCGCAGGAAATCGAGAGAGTCTATCAATCGGCGGTCGGCTACGGAATCGTCGAGGTGGCGTCCTCGCCCTGCGCAGTCAAGACGTCCGCTGATGAATCGGACACTTTATATGTAGCCTTGAAGGCATGGACAGCGGTTGTTTTGGAAATCGGAAGACGACCTAGCGATTCCCAAAGACTGAAAACAAATACCTAGAAGCCCGGAATACTGAATTGCCGGAGATGTCGGGATGACTAGCTTTATGTCGGAGCACACAGTGGAGTTCTACTTGGTTCCGCGCTTTAGGGCTCTCCTTAACATTCGCTACTCGCGTGTCCTTCCGTTCTTTTATTGGAAAACGCGTGAGGGCGGCGTCTTATCGCACAGAGATAATTTCCCCGCGTTGGTCATCGCGTGTGCCATGTTCCCTCGTCGTCCAAAGGTGCATGGGGAACAAATTGAAATGACGGTGAATGAAGAAGTCTATCTGATGTCGGAACATTTACGAGAGGCCGGAATTCCGACTTTTCTCGGCTTCCCCCGCGTTAATTCGCTATCGGAATTTGCGACAGATTTCAGATGCCTCTGGTTTTCGCCGAATTCACAAGAAATGCGATATACCTACCATGAAATCCCTCCAGGCACGGGAACAACGGAACATTCCGCTCTATTCGGCCCCTTCGAAGACGAGAAGCAGATCCATGAATACATTGAGGCCAATGCGAAACAGCAAACGTGGTGTAGCCTTTTGGATCTACTTTTCGAAGTCCATAGCAAGATCAGCCAGGAGGATATAATCACGAGCCGATTTCGGTTCGGGCCACCTTATAAACCAGTGTATTTCCTGATGTGGTGAGACCGGAATCACGCCGCCGCATGATGACAGAGCTACCAAGACCGCTGGAGCTGTTGTCCACGTGCAGCCCTGAACCGTGTCAGCGCCGACCTGTTTACGTCAAGAAAAGGAAAGAAGTCGCGATCTTGGCCAGAAATTCCCTCCCGTCTGAGCACTTGCAGCAATAATTCGGCAGCATCGAGCGTCCGTAACAGGTAGTCGTAGGCATCGACGAACGAGGTCTGGGGAATCTGCAGTGCCTGTGCCCTAAGGCACGTCAAATAGTGACGGAACGCATCCTGTTCGCCCCAGTTCACTGTCGATGGGGGTAGTCCTTGGAAGAGAGGATCAGCATACTTGGAGCCGAGGGCGGGATCTGGCCGCATGAGATTCAGAAGGCCAGCCGTCAAAGCGATGTCGAGAAACGGAAGCTTGTACTCGGAAAGGGTTTGTGGGCAGTAGTACCAGGTGGCACGTCTCGATATCTCTTCTTCCGTTGGGGTGAAAAACTTGTCAGGCGGAAAAGCGCGGACGTTTAGCCATGTACCAGCAGCAATGGCGTCTACCCTCGCTGCGGCCAGACACAGCATCTGATGATTCGAGTAGCCGACCACAACACTCTTTCCGAGTAACCTTAGGCCGGATGCGAGAATCAGCAGGTTCGCTACCCAAACGGGATTATCCACAAGGTAAGCGCCTGGCGTTTCCGCAACCAGGTAAAAGCCAGTGAGATTCGTCCAGTTGCGAGCACGTTCGATCAGGTTCTCAATCTGGATCTCATCGAGCATTACCGCGCTCGAAAGCGCAATCGTGATCAGGATCGGTTCGGCTCCAAAATGGTTGGGGGCCTCGTCGATGATGGCTTCGCATGCCGAAAAATAGTCGTCGTTGACCGCACCAGCCAAAGGTGCAGGCAGGATGTGACGTTCAACACCGAGGGAGCGGCCGAGGTCGGCCAATGCGGCTAGAAGCTCCGCAGTTCGTATTCCACCCAAAAAGACCTCGTTGGGGTATTGGCTAATAACTCCCCAATAGGTGTGCTTCGTCAGTCGGTAGTGATCGGCCTTAGTCGAAAAGCACTGAGGATCAAGTAGCGGTTCCGCGCCAGTTTTTTTGATATCGGCAGCGACCTTTTTGAGTTGTGGCTCAGTAAGGTCTCTTGGGCTCAATATTGCAGCTCCACTCTTCCACGCTGAGAGCAGTTCTCGCGTATGAGCCATCATTCCGTGTCCGAACTGGAGGAACATTTGCATGACGTTGTCTCCGATGATAATGGCTCCCGTCTGAGAGTCGTACGGATAGCAGATACCTCCACCATGCTGTACAAGAACGTCCACGCTTTGCCTATTGAACCGGAGGATTAATTGCTTGATAAATTGGTTCAAACGCTGCTCGTGCTTCGGCAGCCGTTTGCGGCCTCCTGCTCGGAAAGCGCTGTACGAGCCAAGCAATGAACGTGCCCAGTTCACCGTTTGCGTCACCGGGAATTGTCAATCGCGGCAGTTCCTGTGCGCTCATCTTCTGCATTAGATCGTGAATGTCTTGAACCCCTTGCCTCCATGGACTGAACCCGCAAAGAGATTCGTAGAGGATTGTTCCAATCGCGAATAGGTCAGCCCGAATATCGATTGGCGCTCTCATTAAGCGCATTTGTTCGATTGGCGCATATCCTAGAGTTCCTACACCATGCCCCGTAGGTGTAATCGAAGTAAGGTCCAGGTGTTTCACGAGGCCAAAATCCAAAATCCAGAAGTTTTCGCTCGCATCTTGGATGATATTTGCCGGCTTCAGATCTCGATGTACCAAGTCGGCAGTCTCACAATCCACTGCAACGTTTAGGAGAATATTTGCAAGGTTCACAACGGGCTGGATGGCCTGAACGGGCTGTACCTGGAGGAGCGTCGCATAGGTCTGTCCTTCAATGAACTGCTCGACCAGAAAGACGCGCTCTACGCCTTCCAGTGTGACTATTCCTGATTCGATCACTTCAGGAACAAACTGGCAGTGCAGTTTCGATACAGCAGCCATTTCTCGGTCAATCCGCTCCTGATCATCAGCGACGCGATGAAAGAGCTTGATGGCGACCCGACGTTGCCCCTGAAATGCGCTGACCACTTCCTTTTGGCCCGAGGGAGCAACAATGGCCTGGAAGTTGGAGTAGCTGGGAAATAAGGTCGCGAGTTCGACCAAGTTCATAATGATTGGCCTTTCCTGAGCGCCCATTCGTTGAACAACCAGGACCCATAGGAAGTTGGGATCTGAAATATTCTTGGCGCAACTACTTGATTGACCTCGTTATCATCGAAGACCAAAACTCCGACCCCTAATTCCGTGGCCCGCTGCGTAATTTGATCGATGGATCTGATCGGTGGGATCAAGATGAAGCTGTGAGAGGCAAACCAGCGGTTTGCCGCAGCCTGTTCCAAGGCTTTCGACCAATTGCTGATCTTCGCTTCAATCGCGAAGATGTGCTTAACGGCAAAGCTGCGAGAGAGCTTTCCTGGTGCGATCTTCCCAGCACGGAGTGAAATAAGATCTGCATCTCTCAAATCTGTCGCTAAGCGCTGCAATTGGCGCTGTGGCATCCGCACTCGAAATGCGAGTTCTTCAATTGTGGTCTTGGATACAGTATGGAGTCCGTGAAGTATCCGGATATGGGCTGCAGTAAGGCGGAGGCGATCCGGCGTCAGCTCCGGCTGTTTCTTGGACATATACACCGCAACCACATCGGGCAATCCGGTCGGCATCTGTGGCTCATGGAAGAACACGGCAGGTAATTGGCGCCGCAAAAAGAACTCTGTTTTCAGCGCAGCCCGGATCAGCCGAGATTCTGGTCCTGGCCGAGCGATCCTCTCCCGAACATGGATGATACGTTTCGCCGCAGCATTTGCATTGAGAGAATGCTGGATCGCAGCTTTCATGACGCGGCCTCTTCTATTTCCGATGGTGCTGCCATTTGCGCAGACACATTTGTGACAGATTTCTTGGACGTCCGAGAGTCTAATCCAAGCGGGCAATCTACGTCTTCGACAAGAAAGACGATCCGCTTCCCCAACACCCCGACAGCCCGGGCAATTGTTTCAAGCGAGACGGCGATATTCTCCGGATCGAGTAATCGTGCGAGTTGAGATCGGCTCGTCTGCAACTCTTGCGCCAGCGCCTGCTTGGTCTTCCGTTGCTCAATCATGGCTTCGTTGAGGTGCCGAACGATGATCCTCTTCGCTTCGAGCGCATGCTCGCGATCCTTGCGTGCGCGGCTCGCTGTCTGTTTGGTCATTCTGATTGTCCTCAGCAGGAAAAGGCGCAAAAGCGGGTCGTCTGAACGGTCCTCGGGCAACTGGGCTACGCTCAGGATGATTGTACCGTATACGGTACGGCCAAGAGAATGTCTTCAGAGGAGCCTAGGAGCCACGTGGGTCCCATAGAACAAATCGGGGGGCGAGGCAATTCCCGCAGCATTTAGGATCTCGCTATTGTGATCTTTCCTCAGCCAGCCCGTTTCTGGTCACCAGATCCTTCGACCGCCTTCGTCGACACGATCGTGTCGTTCCCATCGGCGATTCTGCATTGATGCTCTCTATTCTCTCTTCCGGCAGGTCTCGGTCTAGATGTATCCGCGATGACTAAGCCTTAGAAGGTCATGGTGTCCCGACAGGACACCGAGTGGAAAGTATTTCCACGTTTTCTGCCTCCTGTGCACTCTACGCTTCTTCTCGGCAAGGACGATTCGAGGAGTTGCGTGGAGTTCAAGAACACCAACGCTGGGGATGAAGCAACGCGGGAGCGACAGCCTCGCCCCGTGCGGTCTTCGAGCCTCGGCAGGAAACTCGATCCTGCGCTGAAATCCTGGATGGACAATGTCATCATCCCCGCGCTGGTGCGGGAGTATCTGGCCGAAATCGAGATGCGAAATCGACTTGCAACCACCGGAGTTTCAGAGTTAACGTCCGACAAGGACGGTGATAAGCCATGATTCCCCGCTGTGCCGCTTACGCACGCTATTCCAGCGACCTCCAGAGTCCACTCTCGATTGACGACCAGCTTCGTATCTGCCGCGAGTACGCGAAGACTCGCGGGTTTGTTTTCTTAGAAGAGCACGTCTACATCGACGAGGCATTGAGTGGTGTGGGCGCCGACCGTCCAGGGCTGGGACGATTGCTGAGTGCGGCGCTATCACCCTCGCGACCCTTCGATGTCATCTTGCTCGACGACAGCAGCCGCCTTGCCCGGAACACGAAGGATGCGTTGGGCATTTTCGAACGGCTGAATTTTGCCGGCATCCGGCTGATCGCCGTCAGCCAGGGCATCGACTCGGATAATGAGCAGGCGCATGTGCTGGTCACAGTCCACGGCATGGTGGACAGCCTGTACGTGAAGGAGCTTGCCAAGAAGACCCATCGTGGGCTGGAAGGCCGGGTGTTGCGGGGCCAGCATACGGGCGGTCGCTGCTTCGGTTACGACTCTGTCGCCGTGGACGAAACGACGGCGAGACAACTGGTTATCAATGAGAAGGAGGCGGTGGTGGTTCGCCGCATCTTTGAGATGTCCGCCAGTGGCCAGTCACTGAAGACCATCGCAAGGACCCTGAATCGTGAGTGCGTTCCCTCCCCAAGACCGCGGTCGGGAAATAGATACGCGACGTGGAGTCCGACTTGTATTCGGGAGATGCTTCGCCGTGATCTCTATGTAGGAAAGGTGGTTTGGAACACCTCACGGTTCGTGAAGACCCCCGGTACAAACAAGCGGGTGCGGAGAGCGAGGCCGGAGAGCGAATGGCGCGTTGTCCCCCACCCCGAACTTCAGATTGTCAGCGATGAGGTCTGGCAGCGGGTTCAGGATCGTCAAAAGCGCCTGATGGCTATGTACAGCGGCGCGAAGAAAGGCCTTTTGCCTCGCTCAATCACCAGCCCATACCTTCTCAGCGGAATTCTGAAATGCGGCTTGTGTGGCGGCAACCTGATCATTGTCACTGGATTTACCTCTTATGGGCACTATCCGCGATATGGCTGCTCGCAGCATTTCAATCGTGGGGCTTGCAGCAACTCCGTGACAATCCGGCGTGACTGGCTGGAAAGGCGATTGCTGGAAGAGTTGCAGAATGAGGTTCTAAAGCGCGACGCGGTCGAGTACGCGCTGGAGGAGTTTGACAGCCACTTGAAGAGCGCCTTTTCCAAGCTCACAACTCAGATGGCTCACATGCGTGAGCGCAAGCAGAAACTCGAGGAGGAGTTGCGGCGCCTTACCGAGACGGCAGCGGAGACGGGACCGTCCTCATTCTTGGTTGCGGCCATCCATGAGAGGGAGCAGCAATTACGCGAGATCACCGACCAGCTCTTGGCGGGGGGATCAGATTCTGTGGATGCTCACCTGTCGGAGATCCGAGGCTTCATCACCAAGCGGCTGGGGGACCTCCAGCAGTTGATCTCTGGGGAACCTGCCGAGGCCCGTAAGGAACTGGTGAAGCATGTCTCGGAGATCCGCATGTTTCCGCAGGATGGCAGTGAGGACGGGAACGGGAAATCGCATTACGTTGCCGAGGGGACTTGGCGTTTGGTAGGCTCTGAGGAGGAAATGAGTAACGTAATGTCTCCGCAAATTCGGAGCGTTGCAGATAACCCAAAGGTCGCTGGTTCAAATCCAGCCCCCGCAACCAAAAGATTCAGCGGGTTACGAGAGGTTCCCCGACAGCTCGGGGGAACAACAGGGAACGTTAAGGGGCCGCCGGCGAGCGGCCCTTTTCAGTTCTCTGTTGAAGTGACGGAGTCAGGACCAAACGAACGATTTGCTGTTCGCGGATCGCTTGCTCTCCAACATGGCGGAGCCGTAGACGTTTATCGTGGTCTGAATGTAAGCGCCGCATCAGCTCCTGTTGCACTTTCATTGGCGCGCCAGTTTCGTCGAGGAGCGTGCGATAGGTGTGCCGGAAAGTATGCCACCCGATCCTTCCGAGCCCGAGCTTCTCTCCAGCAGGCCGTATGTAGTTCTTGCAAATTTCGCTCGCATGATACGGCCTACCGGTTGCCGGGTTCGGAAACAACCATCCTTCCATGCTTGCTGGGCATCTTTTCTGCCAACCTAGCAAGACCTGGGCAACAGCAGGATCGAGCGGTACGTCGTCTTCCGAGTATTCGGTTTTTACGCGATCCACCCGACCTTGGACCACGCCCCTGCGCGCGCGAAGAGGGAGCCAGTATTCGACCACCTCACAGGTCAGCCGTAGGATTGGAAGTGTTTCCAGAGAGCGGGCCAGCCACCGCGCACGTCGCGACAGATCCAGATCTCGGAAGGATTGCCGATGGTTTCGTTCACAATGTCGTAAGGACGCGGGAGGCTCGCTGCCCAGGTGCAGGACGCGAAGATGCGGTCCAGTTCATCGTGGGTGAAGCCGACTGCGATCACGCTCTGGGGCGGTGGGTTGCCATAACCCCGCAGCCAGTTGGAGTTCATACCGCTGATGGCCTCAGGAAGGCCATAGGCACGGCCAAAAAGGTTGACAGCCCCGGCCTGACCTTCGTCGGCGGCAAGTACCCCTATGGTGGCGCGCTTTGTAGGCGGAATAGAGTCGCGCACGCGGGCGACAGTGGCGGCAAGTTCCGGCCATCCCACCTCCATATTGAAGCTATTGTTGGCCGCGTCGGCGATACGCCACCATGTGGAATTTATCGGCGCGATGGGGACGACAAGAGCGGAATAGGCGAGGCCGCCGACAGCGAGGGATGTCCAGATAGTGCGAATTGAGGCGCTCTGCCAGCGCGGACTGAGTGAGGCGATGCGGTCTTCGGCCCAAACGGCGCCGGCCGCCAAGAGCATGGGGTAGGCGGGACAGAGATAATAGTCACGACCGCGGGCAGCGAGAAAGAGGATGAGGGGTATTACGTACATCCAGCCGAGGATGCGGAACGGCTTTCCGGCGGGCGTCGCAAATAGAAACCATAGGCCTGCCAACCACAGAGGGACGGTAACCGGATTGGTGGTTCGCCAAAGCTGGCTGGGGAGGAAGTAGTCGGTGCTGCCTTCATAGAGGTCGCGGGCATGAATGCTCTGGATCCAGGCCAGGCCCACGAAATGGTGATGGAACTGCCAGTTGACTACAGGCAGAACGATAACAGCCGCGATGGCGACGCCGCACCAAAACCAAGGGGATCGTATGTAGCGGCGATTGGAGGTGAGTAGCATTCCACCCAGCAGGCCAGCGACGAAGAAAGCCATGGTGTATTTGGAAAGCACGCCCAGCCCGATAGCGGCACCTATCGCAAGCCACCAGCGGGGATTCTGCGAGCGCAGCATGCAGGCAACGCACCAGGCAACGGCGGTCCACCAGAACAGATCGAAAGACGTGTAGGAGAGGAAAGAGCCGCAGAAGATAATGGGGCCTTGGATGGCTGCTGCGACTGCCGCGACAAGCATGGCCGTGCGGCCGCCGCCAAGCGCGCGGGCGGTGAGGCCAGTGAGTACGATGAGTAGACCTATTGCGATCGCCGCGAAGAGCCGGAAACCGATGAGATTGGGGCCAAAAACCGCCAACTCCAGGCGGGCAAGCCAGGCGGTGAGCGGAGGATAGACGACGTAGCACCAGTCGAGGTGGAGCGCGTTGGAGTAGGTGAGCAGTTCGTCGCGCTGAAAACCGTAGCGGCCGCTGCTGGCGATGTGCACAAGGGTGAATGCGAGCCCGGTGAGCCAGATCACGGCGGTGTCGCTCGGATAGAGCCGCGGCTGCGGTTGCGATTTTAGCATGGCGTCCTCGGAATGTGGCTCTAACCGGCAACTCATCTTAGCTCGGCACACAGCTTTGTTTTATCGTGGTCGCGATCCCTCGCAGCCACTCCTCTGGTGAGATGAGTGGCGGATGATCAGAGCGGCCGGCCCTCTCTTCGACAGATGCCCGCCAACTTCGATCCGCAGTAATGCCAATACTAGAGAGTGCCATACGGGAGGGGACCGAAAGGCCGTGCTATTGCACAACGTATTGTCGCATTCGATGAGCCGTCGGCTACTCCACGCTAGACTTCCCCTCGATACGGGCAGGGAGTTCGAACACGAGAGCGAATTGGATCAAGCTCTTAGCCGATCGCAAGATCGTTGACCGCTTCTCTGAGCTTCTGCCTACCTCCGATGTACCGCTCGGACGTTTCCGCCTTGCAAGTATCTCGCAAGCAACAGCGACAGAGGATCACGCCGGCACCGAAAGGGTTGAACCAGGGTCATGGAACGCGGGTAACGACAGCAGGCAGTTTGAAGAGCTGAGGAGTTGCAACCCAGGCGGCAGTGATTCCCCGAAACTGCGCACCGCGTCCCCCCGTTCGGGAGGGACGAATTTTGACAGCGGTTGAATGATCTCTTCGCCGATTCCACGCGCCATGAGGCGGGAGATCGCCTGCTCGCGAATCGCATCATCGACATCACGTGAGCGATCGTCGATGCGCCTCGCGATCAGCAGGATGGCTGAACCCGTGGCCGCCGTGAACGTGGATAGATCGAGCAGAGCTTTCATCCACCCGCCGGCAATTTCAGACGGCGCTACAGAATGCAGCGGCCCGTATAGCGGAATCCGCGCACCCAGCCGGCCCAGAGACCAAAGCCAAATAGCATTATCAGGTTCATCTTTGATCTTCGCCATCAGTTCATTGCCAAGCGAAGCACGGGCGCTACCCAGTACGTGCTCAAGGCTGGCAATCAGGCGCCACTGCTCGTACTCGAATTGCCGGTTCACGCGGCGTTTTTCTTTACGACCGGCGTACGTCCGATAGAGTCCCTGCTGCTCACTGGCGTTAATACCGCCTGCGATTCGGCGCAACAACACCAGCATTTCGATCTGACATTGCAGATCGTCCGAAAAGACAAGCTTATTGAACGCGATTCTTCGCAGATGATTCATGCGCGTATCGTCGCCAGGCGCACCGAACCCCGGCCGCAAGCACCAGCCATACAGGTTGAGCCAGCGTACCTCATGGCGGGGAGACTTTTTACGTCCCGGAGCGACCTCGATGAGCACATCGCAGAATCGGCGAATGGCCGGGATTGGCCACGAGTCCCGCTTCACGTCGAGCGTCGCTTCCATTTGGCTTGCTAGACTGCCTGATTCATCATCAGCCGGACCTTCAAAAACACGGCGTATCAGTTCCACAGCAGATTCGACAGATGCATCGGTGGCGGTAACCGTCGATGAAGGTCCCAACAAAGGTTGTGGTTTGGCAGTATCGAGTTGTTCGGCTTGTGCTTCTTCGCCGCGCAATTCGAATTGCAGCCGCCAGCGATGCTGGGTGTCCCGCGATTCACACCAGAGTTCGAGCGTGCCAACCTCTGTGAAACTTACCCTGAGGCGAACAGTCAGGTACAGCTCGCGCAGCTTCTTGCCGTAACGCAATAACGTCACCAGCGGAGCATGAAGATGCAGGTTCTCTTCGTCTAAGGCAACGACTTCACCGTGCGCATCGTGACGCGTGCGCGAACTGTACAGCGTGAACGTCACGGGACGGTTAGCCAACACAGAGAATTCATGGCTCAGCAGCGGAAGTGTCGTGCCCTCGTCAACTCCGGCAGGCAAGACGCAGATACCCCGCTGAGAGCCTTCCGAAGGCAGAGCGATGTAATACGTGCGCGCGCTGCCTGCCTTGACGCGCAAACCAGTGCCGTGCCGTATGCGTCCGTAGTAAGCCGCACCTCGCGCAACCGCACTATCAAAACCCTCGTTGCTGAGGAGCCTGGGCCGCCAGCCTTCGGCCGAATCGAACCAGGCAGAAATCGCCTCGACAATCCTTTCGCGAGTCACTGCGGGTGTGCAGAAGCCGCCATTGAAAAGCACAGCATCGGGTCGAGCCATTCGGTGGGTTGCAGACGAGCCGCTCATGGCAACAGCCGCCTGCGTCAGAAAGGCGGCGAGGTGCCTGGTAATGGCGGGATCGCTGGCGTAGGGCAGACCAAGTTCGCGGAGCGCTGTTGGCCGGTTAGTCACCGGCATCTCACCACGCGCAGTGATGGGCAGGAACCCGGTGGTCAGGATCTGAAGGACTTCCTCGCGCGTTAGGTCAACGCTGATCGTCTGCCCGACCACCGCACGACCGCTGCCCAGGACCGTGACCGGCACTCGTTCCAGAGATGGATCACTGAGCAGCCGCTCTTTCGCGGAACAGCAGGACCGCCGCAACGCATAACGTTGTCGCAGAATGAGCTTGACGTCACCCAGCTTCTCTTCCACGCGGCGGGCGAGAGCGAAATCAAGATTGTCACCGCCGAGCAGAAGGTGCTCGCCTATGGCGGTGCGCTCAAACTCATGCTTGCCATCGACCAGACGGACACTGACCAAGCTGAAGTCGGTCGTGCCCCCGCCGATGTCGCAGATCAGAATCAGATCGCCATTGCGGAGGTCTTCACCCTTCGCCTGCACGTCTCGATTCGCGGCAATCCACGCATAAAACGCGGCCAGCGGCTCTTCGAGCAGGGTGAGCTTGTCGAGCCCGGCGCGGCGAGCGGCTTCTACGGTCAGCTCACGCGCATCCTCATCGAACGAAGCGGGCACGGTGAGGACGATTTCCTGATGCTCCAAACGCGACTCTGCGCCCGCCCCCATTGCGCCATTCCAGGCGTCGCGCAGATGCATGAGGTAGCGTGCAGATGCTTCGACAGGGGAGATCATCGGCTGCGGCGGTTCAGCTTGCGCCGGCAGGATGCTGGCGCGACGATTCACACCCGGATAGGAAAGCCATGACTTGGCTGAGGACACCTGACGGGTGGGGACAAGCGCTCCCATTTCGCGTGCGAGCAGCCCCGTAACCATGGGTGGATCCTCGTTCCACGTGGCGCTGACGGCTCCGGCGGACAGCTCATCTTCGGTTGGGAAGTAAACAAAAGAAGGAAGCGCAGGCAATGTGCGGACTTCACCCTGCCCTGCTAGCTGCGGTACAGGGAATACATGGATAGGGGAGTCCGTTTCGGGCGCTTTCTCAGTGTCGAAGTACGCGACGACAGAGTTGGTCGTGCCCAGGTCGATGCCGATCAGATAACGGGAAGGCACCGATAATCTCACCTCCCCGTCTTTTCGCGGATATTCAGCTCAAGCTTCCAGCGCTGCTTGCCGTCACGGGATGCGCACCAGACCTCGAGCGTGCCGATTTCAGTGACGCGCGTCTCGAGCCTTACTGGCACAACTGTTCCCTGCTGCCCATCCATTGTAAGAGTGACTTCCAGCGGCCCGAGCTCCTCGATTTCGTCACCCCAATCTTCCAGCATGCTGCCGACATGGTCCTGCTTGCGAAGGCTGGAAGTGAGGAAACGAAACTCGGCTGGCTCGCCGACGACGAGGCCGAACTCTCTGTTGGGAATCGTGGCCTCGGTGCCCTCCTCCATGCCGAAGGGAACGACGCAGAGCGCCTTGAGTGGAGCTTCCATTCCGGGCACCGCAGGCATCGCGCTTTCAATTCCGATGTAATAGGTGCGCGAGGCGCCACTACGAATGCGCACGCCGCGTCCCCGTCGCGCCCTCCCGTAGTAGGCGGCACCGCGTGCAACGGCGTGTTCCAGGTCAGGAGCATCGAGGAGTTGCTGTGGCCTGAGCACGTCAAATCCTTCTTCTCTCAGCCAGTTGTTCAGGACCTGAACCACCCGGTCGCGCAGCACCGCCGCTTTCATCACTCCGCCGTTGAAGAGGATGTGCGTGGGACATGCCAGCCCGCTTTGGCTGCGTCGGATATTCGCTGCCTCGGGGCTGTTGCGAACTTGCTCCGACAGGAACCGCGCGAGATGTTTGGTGACGGCCGCATCAGCTGCGTACGGTAGGCCCAGTTCCTGAAAGCCAATACGGCGCTGGCGCGTGGGTAACTCGCTGCTCGCGACTTCGGGAAAGAATCCCTCGAGAAGAACCTGGTCGAGGTCTTCGCGAGTCAGCTCTGTCTTGACAGTGCCGCCGATGAGCCTTGTCCCCTTGCCTAGCAACGTGATTGGGGCACTCTGCGTTTTGGGCGATGCGAAGAGCTTTTCCTTCGCCATGCGGCACTGATGCCATAGCCCGTGCAACTGCCAGGTATCGACGCGATGGCCCGAGGCTTCAAGTCGCTGCTGCAGGACACGCGCCAGGGCAAGGTCCATGTTGTCGCCGCCCAACAGGATGTGATCGCCTACAGCGACGCGCTTTAGCGTCAGTTCGCCATTCTCTTCGGAGACGGTGATGAGGCTGAAGTCTGTGGTGCCCCCGCCGACGTCGCAGACGAGAACGAGATCACCAACCTTGATTCGGCCGCGCCAGCCATCGCCTTGGCTCTCAAGCCATGCGTAAAAAGCCGCCTGCGGTTCTTCCAGCAACGTGACGTGCTGAAAACCGGCCTGTTCGGCCGCGCGTCTGGTCAATTCACGTGCCTCTTCGTCGAACGACGCGGGCACAGTGAGCAGCACGTCCTGCTCCGCCAGCGCGAGTTCCGGTTGGCCCGCAGCCTGGCCGCTGTCCCACACCGTGCGCAGGTGTTGCAGGAACCGGGAGGATACTTCGACAGGCGATAGCTTGGGCACTTCCTCAGGAGCCTGCCACGGCAGGATCGGCGCCGTGCGGTTCACCCCTGCATAAGAAAGCCAGGATTTAGCGGATGCGATCAGACGGTTGGGGCTTTCCGCGCCGCGTTTGCGTGCCAATTCCCCGACCACGAGCTTCGGCTCGGGATCCCATGGCAATGCGATGCTGCCCTTGGGAAAGTCGAACTCTCCCGGGATGTAAAGAAACGACGGCAGCAAGGTGCGTTCGGCCACTTCGCCCGGATTCACCAGCTGCGGAATACCGCAGATCTCGATGCGGCTGTCCTCTTCAGTATTGGCGTCGCAGTGTGCCAGTGCGGAATTTGTGGTTCCCAGGTCGATGCCAACAATGTATTTAGCCGTCAACGAGCATCTCCTTTTAAAGTTCAACAGCTGTTGAGCAGATGTAGATCAGCTGTTACGAGAGTTCGACCTCAGCCGGCGCAACCACCATCCGGCCGGCGGGCTGCGGCAACGGAGGCAGATTCACTTCCTTTACGCGCCAGCCTTTGTGTCGTAATAGACCACGAACTGGCGGCTGTCCTGCGACGTTGCCGATCAATTTGATGGCTGCCGGATCAAAGCCCATTTCGACCGTCACCGGCTGATCCTCTTCTGAGTTCAAAATCGGCTCCAGCTTTACGTAACGATCGAGCACTTGCCGGCAAGTCTCGTGGATGGTGCGAACGGCGGCTCCAAGCTGAGTGTCAGGATAGGCGGAAATATTCTCGGCCAGAAAATCGATGAGCCGCCCATCGCGCTGCAGCAGCGTGAGGATTTGTACGGCGCGATCGGACGTTTCCGGGGCTGCCTGTTCAACTTCTTTCGGACGAGTATCAGACGGTCCGGCAGCTACGGGCATCTGCGGAACCGGCTCTGGTGCCTTGACCAGCTTCCGGGCGATGTCGTTGGGAATTTCGGCGTGGAACAGGATCGAAAGGAAACACCGAAAGGCAAAAGATACTCGTTCCCAGAATCCGTTCATAGCCTCTCCGGACGAACATAAAATCAAACGATTTATAAATTTACGGCCTCTACGGTGCTCCGTTCGGAGCTAAATCCGAGCAGTTCACATGCACCATGATAAGCCTCAGAGTAGAACGGGGGGGCCTCCAGGAGAGTCAACCTTGCAATCTGAAAGATCCAGTTCCTTCTGGGACATGCCTCAGTTTTGACGACCGAGCGCTACCTCGGCGCGCGTTCCCATGAATTTGGCATACGCGCGGCTCTCGGCGCCAGCCGGGGACGTATGGTGCGGCAGTTGCTCACCGAAAGTGTCGTGCTGTCGCTCGCGGGCGGCGCGCGTTGGGAGCCGTCCTCGCCGGCTTCGGCCTCCGCGTGCTGCTTGCAGCACTGCCACACACTCTGCCGCGTTCCGGAAACATAGGCCTTCACCTACCCGTCCTCCTATTTACGGCCCTTGCTTCCGAATTGGGCGCTACACAGAACAGGGAACTATAAAACGCAGGAACAGGGAATTATCAGGCACATATCAGGGAAATGACATTCCCTGATATTAGAAGTCTCCAAGCCGGGTCTCCTTTTCCTCCGAAAGCCGATGGGCCCTCAACCGACGTCAAGTTACCTATAAGGTGGCTTTGTGTAGGCACATCTAAGGTGGCTTTGAGTAGGCATCATCCTGACCGGCTGGCCAAATTGCCGGTGCACGAGAACAGGTCCGAACCCGAGCGGAGGATTAGTGCGCGGGCAGTCAAAAACTTCTGAAACTCTTACGAATTCGAGGGGTCTGGTACCGGCGGTGCGATTGACAGCCATGCGATATTTGTCGGGGGCGGCGAAACGAGAGTCGAAGGTTGCGGCCCCCAGCTATTTGAGTCACGCTTCCTGTAGAATTTTGATGCGCGCATGCAGGAAAGTGTCCCTGGGCTTTCGACCGTCGGCGACGCCGTCTTTTGCAGAGATGTTGGTTCCGCGTCCCACCGTCGATGGCCCCTCCGCGGTCCGTGTTGGCGCAGCCGAGACGCTTGACAAAGCGGCACCCTGGTGAATGGTTTCTGGGTCGGTGGCCGGCCTCTCCCAGTTCGCGGCTTCATTTTGCGGGATGCGCAAACGCGCCGAAGAAATCGCGGCCCCGGCTGAAGGTCCTGATCTCTCGGCGCGGTCAGGTATGAGAATCGCGCCCGTGCCACCCGCGCGCGGGTCAAAACTATGTCAAAATCTTTCGATTTTGAGGTTTCGGTGATGAGTAAGGAAGCGAGCGACAAAATCCGTATTCTTATCGTTGACGATCATCCTGTCGTCCGCACAGGTCTCGCCAGCATGCTTGGTACCCAGCAAAACCTCGACGTAGTCGGAGCTGCATGCAATGGGCAGGAAGCCTTTGCGCTCATTGAGCGGTACCGACCGCACCTGATGCTGCTCGATCTGCGGATGCCCGGCATGGATGGCATACAAACGTTGCAAGCGTTGCGCTCCTTCCGCGAGCCGCCGCGAGTTCTGGTGCTCACTAACTTCGAGACCGACGAGGATGTCTATCGCGCTGTATGCGCCGGAGCGAAAGGTTACCTGCTTAAGAGCACATCTCAGCGTGAAATGATAGGGGCTATTAAAACCGTGGCTTCTGGCGGTCAATACTTTCCTCCCCACATTGCAGCGCGGCTTACTCATCGAAGATCTCGGGCTCATTTGACAGTTCGCGAGCTTCAAATCCTGGACTTTCTGTCGAAGGGGCTTACCAACAAACAGATCGGCTCGGCGCTAGATATCAGCGAGAATACCGCCCGAAACCACGTCAACAGGATCATTGAGAAGCTCGATGTCAGTGGCAGAACCGAAGCTGTTGCAATTGCATTCCAGCAAGGGCTCCTCGAAGTACCATCTTAGGTCGCTTCCGAGTCTTTTGGGGGCGGCTGCCAGAAATCACCTAGTACAGCTGAACCATGGTATTGGTTCCACTGACTCATTGCGCGCGTGTATTTGCCTCCTTTAATCTCCATCGTTAGTTGAAAAGACTACGTATTCCGTAGCAACTAGAAATGTAACTGTTTACAGACAAGCCAAGCTTCTCGGAATAGCGTCAAAGGCAGCATTTCTCAGGAGGTAGAAATGAAATCTTGGAGGCTCAGAAGAGGATTCGCATTGCTAATGTTACTGACCGGTTTTTCACTTACAGTCCGGTCGGGCGCGCAGACAGTGTTTGGCACCATCGCCGGAACTATTTCCGACTCTACGGGCGCCGTAGTACCAGGCGCTAAGGTGCAGGCGGTTGAAGAAAAATCCGGGACCACGCTGGTTGCGATCTCCACATCGGCCGGAACATACCGGTTGCCGCAGGTCCCAATCGGCACCTTTGACATTAGTGTGAACGCGGCCGGTTTCCAGCCGGAAAAGCTCACTGGAATCCAAGTGAACCTCCAGGTGACTTCGGTGGTGAACGTCACATTGAAGGTGGGCGCAGCGACCGAGACTGTCACTATTGAGGCCAATGCTCCGCAGCTGCAGTCGGATACCTCTGACATCACCGGCACGATCACCGCCGAAGAGTACCAGAAGCTACCCTTGGCACTGGGCGGCGTGGGGGCCTTCCGCTCACCGGAGGCGTTCATCTTCCTGCTACCCGGGAACACCGGGCCGGGTACAGCCAACAGTCCGAACGGTATATTTTTCAGCAAGATCGCTGGCGGACAGGACTACGGCGCTGAGGTGCTGATCGACGGTCTCAGCCAGCAGCGAAGCGAGAATGGCTCCTCCTTCGATGAGGAGTCGCCGTCGGTGGATGCACTGCAGCAGTTGACCGTGACAGACGCTCTGCCCTCAGCCGATTACAACCGAACAACCGGCGGAATCGAAAACTTTGTGACCAAGAGCGGCGGCAACTCGTTCCATGGTTATGGTTACGAAATCCTTCGCAATACGGCACTCGACGCAAACCTGTGGTTCAACGGCGGTAATGAAGCTCTGCAGTGCGTGGGCGCGAATGATACAGCAGCCTGCAGAGCCACTTTCGCCACACCCGTGGACCGTAAAAATGACTATGGTGGCACCTTCAGCGGTCCGGTTTGGATCCCTCACATCCTCGATTGGCGTGACAAAGTTTTCTTCTTCTTCTCCTGGGAGCAGTTGAAGTACAGCCTGGGTGCGACCAACATCACAACCGTGCCTACAGCGGACGAGCTCGCGGGCGACTTCTCAAATCCGGCCTTGTTCAACACTTCGAACGTGGTTGGCACCAATCCATGCGACGGAAGCCCCGTTTATCAGGGACAAATATTCGATCCTTCGACCACCAGGACCGTGAACGGAAAAGAGTGCCGCACAGCCTTTCCCGGGAACAAGATTCCGGGAGGATTCTCTCCCGTGGCAATGAACATCTTGAATTACTTCCCTGCCGCCACTAACGGAAACGTCTTCAACAACTTTTCTTACTCGAGCACCGCACCGATCGAGAATACGACTTTGACCGTCCGCATCGATGCTAATATCACGCAGAAACTGAAGCTCTGGAGCTCCTATAGCTCGCGCGACAACAACCGCATCTCCGGAGCGCCTCCGGGGCAATACCTTCCGTACCCAATCGACTACCAGACCTGGAAGCAGGATTTCGAAACTCACTTCTGGCGTCTGGGACTGGACTACGCCATCACCCCGACCCTTTTGAATCACCTCATCATCGGCTCAAACCGCTCCAACAGCATCAACTTCGCCGTGCCCGCGCTTGAGGGTAAGAACTGGTTCCAGATGCTGGGAATCGGCAACGCGGTAAGCAACAACTTCCCTGTGGTCACCAATGGCCTGACTGCACAGGAGGGCATGCCGAACAACGGCGACAACATCGATAACGGACTACGGCTGGTGGATAGCATCTCCTGGCAGAAGGGCGCGCACAGCTTGACCTTCGGCACGGATATCCGCTATCAACAGTACTCGCCAATTAACAATAACTCTCCATCGATCAACTTTTGTGCGGCGCAGACCTCTGCCTATCTGGGGTCGACCAACAACGGCAATGGACTGGCCAGCGAGTTGCTGGGTCTTGCCTGCGGCGGAGCCCAGAACGTGATTGCGCACCAGTCCCGCTGGAGTTCCTGGTACTACTCCGGATATGTGCAGGACAACTGGAAGGTCGGCCGGAACCTGACTCTCAATTTGGGCCTCAACTACAGCGTCGATGTGCCACGGCACGAGGCGCTCAACTATACCTCCAACTTCAGCCCAACGGCACTGGACCCTGAGTACGGCGTTCCCGGCGCACTGGTCTTCGGAACAACATGCACCGGCTGCAACACCAAATGGGCCAATACCTATTATAAGGACCTCGCCCCACGGATTGGTTTTGCATACAGCCCGCCGTGGCTCAACGGAAAGACAGTTTTGCGCGGCGGCGGTGGAATCATCTATGGTCCGCTCCAGTATGACGACTTCGGGGGATCGATGAACGCCGGATACAAGTCAAGTCCTGCATTTCCCTCGAAGAATGGCTTCGATCCTTCCTTTGTCATCGATTCGGGGTATCCCGCCTTCCCGGCTCCACCTGATCTGGATCCGGGCGTGTATAACGGCAGCTATCTCCCCGGTTCGTATATCGAAAAGAAGGCCGGACGCCCTGCCGCCATTTACAACTACACGATGCAGGTGCAGCAGGAACTCGCCAAGGACCTGATTTTCAGCATCGGCTATATCGGTGCCGTGGGCCAGAACCTGCAGGCGAACAACCAGAACATCAACAATATCCTGTATGACAATCTCAAACTCGGCAAGGAGCTGAATGCTCAGGTGATGAACAATTCCTATGGAGTGCCGGTGCCGTTTCCCGGATTCTTCAACCTCTGGGGCAACGGGGTAACACTTCAGCAGGCACTGCGTCCCTTCCCGCAGTACGACTTCATCGATTCGGGTTGCTGCCTGCAGGCCACGGGACACTCCAGTTACAACGCCATGCTCGTATCCCTGTCGCGGCGGTTCCGCGATGGGCTCAGCCTGCAAGTCTCTTACACCTGGTCCAAAAACCTGAATGATACCGACAGCGCCCTGCCGAACACAAACCCTGGCCAGCCGCAGGTCCAGAACTCCCAGAATCTACATGAGGAGAAGGCGATCAGCGTCCAGGACATTACAAACAGTTTCGTACTAAGTCCCTTCTATGAACTGCCATTCGGGAAAGGTAAGCAATGGTTGAATAACGGACCATTGAGCTACATCGGAGGCGGTTGGCAGGTGGGAGCCATCCTGCGCTATCAGGACGGTCAGCCAATGCCGTTCTGCTGCACAGTCGGCATACCCGGCTGGGAGAACGCCACCCGATACGACCTTGTTCCGGACGTTCCTATCAAGAGCGCCGCCTACCGAAGAGGGTGGAAGAGCATCAATCCTTTCAACACGGCCAATGGAAGCGATCCAAATGTGAACAGCTTCTTCAACGGATCTGACACAAATGGCGCATATGCGTACACCCATGGCGCAAAGCCGGCATTTATCGACCAGGTCGCCGCAGTGGACGCAACGTCAGCCAACGTACCATACACACTGGGGAATACACCCAGAGTGACCAATATAAGAATGCCGAACTGGTACAACGAAGACATCAGCATTCTTAAGGACACGCCGATTCACGAAAACGTGATGTTTGAGCTGAAGTTCGAGTTCCTCAACGCATTTAATCGCCATCTGTTCACTTCTCCGGACGATAATCCGGCAGACTTCACGTTCGGCATACCAACCTCTCAGGCGAATTCTCCGCGCGCGATACAGGTGACGGGCAGGATCAGCTTTTGACCAATTGGCCTCCCGGGGAGCGCAGTCGTGTGTCTGCGCTTCCCCTATTTTTTGGGTTAGTCGCCGCTTATCCGTAGATATGGTTCTGGATTTGACATGGTCGGCTCACTCTTCTAGCGTGGGCCTAACTCTATGCAGTTTGCGAGTCATCGATATTTGCGATTGCTTGGTTGCGCTCTAATCCTCGCAGGGACTTCGCTAGCCCAGCAGGCGCCGGACCAGTTGCAGTTGCTCTTCCGAGAAGGCGCGGAGCAGATGCACGCCGGAAATGCTGCAGCGGCGGAAACGGCGTTCCGTAAGGCTACGGAGTTGGATCCAACCTTCGCTCCGGCCCGGCTCGATCTCGGCCTCGCCGAGCTAAAAGAAGGCAAGCTGATCGAGGCAATCGCCTCGATCAGGAAATCGCTCGAACTCGACCCTGTCTCACCGGGAGCCCACCTTTTTCTTGGCATTGCCGAGTATCAAGATAATGACGCGAACAGCGCCATCGGAGATCTGCGCGAGGCACTCAAAGAAGACCCTAAGAATGTCCAGGCCATGACCTGGCTCGGAATTGTTGAGTTGAACACCGGCCATCCCGAGTTGGCCAGTGGACCACTGGACCGTGCATCCGAGCTCGCGCCAGCAGATGAGAACGTTCTCGATTACCGCGTCCAGGCGCATATGGCAGAAGCTAAACAAAGCTATACAGCACTCTACAAGCTGAACCCGGCGTCGTGGCGCTTACACCGGTTGAACGCAGTCATCGACGCGCAGGCCGATGATCACAAGGGTGCCATTGCCGAGTACCAGTTGGCCATCAAGCTCGCCCCAAACGATGCCGAGCTGTACGAAGGCATGGGCTGGGAATATCGCAAGCTGGGGCAGGCCGATCAGGCCGCGAAGGCCTTCGCTGAGCAATTGAGGTTGACACCCGGGAATCCGATCGCAATGTACAACCTCAGTAGCGCCCAGGTGGACAGCGGCCAGGAGCAGGCAGCCCTCCCTTTACTCGAGGAGGTTGTGAAAATTTATAACCATCCCACTGGGGCGGACTATTACCTGGGAAGAGCGTTGGCCGCAAAGGGACGGGATGATGAGGCGGTGGTGTCCTTTCAGCGTGCCACCATGCTGGATGGAGAGATGCAGCGACGGGCCTGGTACCAGCTATCGCAGATCTACCGCCATCTTGGGAAAACGGCGGAGGCGCGGGCAGCAGCGCTGAAATACGAGGAGCTCAAGCAGGCCGCCGATGTGGCGAGCGCAAAAGAAGTCGAGGACTGGCGAAAAATGAACGCTGCAAACGCCGCTGCATTGAGCGATTCCAGACATTAATAGCCCCTTCCCAGCAAGCCATTTTGTGCCCCCATTTTTTTGTCGCACGGACCGAGTGGAGTAATGTATCCGCTATCCGAGTAGGGCGGGCGGTGGGTTCTTTCCCGGAGGCATCGGCTGGTATCGCAAGACGTTCCATGCCCCCGCGAGTTGGAAGGGCAAGAGCGTGAGCGTTGGCATATACCGCGATGCCACCGTGTATCTCAACGGACACAAGCTGGGGACGCACCCTTATGGCTACACCGCATTCACGTTCAACCTCACGCCGGAGCTTGCGTATTCAGGAGTGAATGTGCTGGCCGTGCGCGTGGACAACTCGGCCCGGCCGAACAGCCGCTGGTATAGCGGGTCGGGTATCTACAGGCATGTCCGCGTAGTGGTGACGGAGCCCACGCATGTGGCACATTGGGGCGTTTTTGTTACCACGCCGGAGGCAACGAGCACGTCGGCGAGAGTCTTAATCCGCACGCGGGTGACCAATGAATCGGCTGAGGCAGTTATGGCGACGGTGGAAACGACGCTGCTCGACAAGACAGGGAACAAAGTCGGCAGCGCGCAATCGAAGTTGAGCATCGCGCCGAACAAGGAAGACGAAACCAAGCAGGAAGTCACTGTGACGAATCCTTCGCTCTGGTCGCCGGAGTCGCCCATGCTGTACCGTGCAGTATCTACTGTTCGCAAAGACGGGAAGCCAGTCGATCAAGTGACCACTCCATTCGGTGTTCGCACGCTTGCGTGGTCGGCAGAAAAAGGGCTGCTGCTCAACGGCAAATCCGTCAAGCTGACCGGTGGCAGCGTTCATCACGACAACGGACCTCTTGGTGCTGCAGCTTTTGACCGCGCAGAACAGCGCAGGGTGGAACTGCTGAAGTCGGCGGGCATGAATGCGGTGCGCACAGCGCACAATCCGCCTTCGCCGGCATTTCTCGATGCATGCGACCGCCCTTGGCCTGTTGGTTCTCGATGAGCCCTTCGACGTGTGGGAAGCGCACAAGGTCAAGTTCGACTACGGCAGCGACTTCGATGAATGGTGGAAACAGGACGTTTCGTCGAACTCGTGGGTAGCTGCCGAGTACGCGCTCTATCTCCGGGACATTTCGGTACATGCTAATCGCCGATGCATTCATCGAGCATCGGACCGGGTGTCGTTTGCCCTTAAAATCGTAGAATCGGGTTAATCGCGTTGGAAAACGCGGGCGAGGATCATGCCGTCTGGCCTGATTCGGTTCCCAAGACGATCCCTGACACGATCGGGTCCGAGGTAGTTTGAGAGCGATGCCGTCTTAATTGTGAAGCGAGCTTTCCTGCGCGTCTCCTCAAGCATACTTCGGAAATCACACAAGTCTTTCGCTTTATATTCTCCTATACTAAAGGGCGTGGCTGACGCGCTGCTGGATCCTCAAACTGTCGCGCCTCGCAAGATCGTTCATGTGGACATGGACGCCTTTTACGCTTCGGTAGAGCAGAGGGATGACGCGGCCCTTCGGGGCAAACCAGTGGTCGTTGCCTGGAAGGGGAAGCGCTCGGTCGTCTGTGCAGCTTCTTACGAGGCGAGGCAGTTTGGTGTTCGCTCCGCTATGCCAGCTGTCAGAGCAGAGCGTCTGTGCCCTCACGCCATCTTTGTTCCTCCGGACTTCATTCGTTACAAGGCCGTGTCGCGTGCAGTACGGGAGATATTTCAGCGCCACACAGATCTGATAGAACCTCTGTCCCTCGATGAGGCGTATCTCGATGTGACCACTAACAAGACGGGTCTGCCAACAGCAACCTTAGTGGCAAAGACGATTCGGAGGCAGATCCGGGGGGAACTTGACCTGACCGCATCAGCGGGCGTAGCTCCAAACAAGTTCCTTGCGAAGATTGCTTCCGATTGGAAGAAGCCGGACGGCCTATTTGTGATTCAACCTCATGAGGTTCAGAACTTTCTTTTGCCGCTTCCCGTGGGGCGCATTCCTGGTGTCGGCAGAGTGACCGAAGCCCGGATGCAGGCGATCAGCATCAAGACGGTTGGCGACATCTATGCAATGGATCGAGCAACATTGGAGTCACATTTCGGCCGCTGGGGAACGCGACTGTACGAATTGGCTCGTGGCATCGATCACAATCCAGTTGTGCCGAACCGAGTACACAAACAGATTTCGGCGGAGGATACGTTTCAGGAGGATCTGCCTCTAGTGCAGTGCGAAGCGCATATTCGTAGGCTTGCAGAAAAGGTTTGGTTGGCATCATTGGATAATGCTCGCGGTGCGAGAACGGTTGTCCTGAAACTCAAGACCAAAGAATTCAACCCACTTACACGCAGTTTGACACTACCCGCACCTCCATCCTCATGTGAGGAGTTCACAGAGATTGCTCTGGGACTTTGTCAGCGGGTTAAACTGGGTTCTCAACAGCTCTACCGTCTTGTAGGAGTAGGCCTAAGCAACTTTTCTTCGGATGTTGATAACGCCTCTCCTCTTTTCACCGACGGACTCAACAGTCCGGATAACTGAGCTCGCGCTCATCCGCTGAGCGCTCTTCTTGCGCCGAATTGCTTCGTTACTGTTGCCCGCCGCGGTTTCTTATTCTCCGTAGAGCTGTTCCGGAGTTCATCCACAGGTTCACAACTTTTGGTCGACGCGCTGCCGATTCTTCTTCACGAAGTGATTTCCCTATCCGGAAGGCGCACCCTGACGTCTCCGTGAGGTGGAAGGAGTCTCTGAGCGGCGTAGGCTCTGCGTCTCAAGATCAACGCTTGGCGTCGCTGAGGCTGGCTTTAACCGCGGCCTGTCGGTCATGAAGCCGCGATCACGTCCAGAGTTCCTTGCTGGCCGCAAGGGAGGTCTTTAAGGAGCCCACTCATTTGATCTGCCATTAGGACAATGCCGTGTGCAAAGAGCCGGTAGGCAGAATATATTGATCGTGACTCTCGAGCAGATTGCCAGCAGGTCTTAAGTTTTGCGAACCGCCCATCCAAGCATAAGAAGTCCGCTTGCGGCGATGCAGCTTCCGGCAACGCGCACAGCGATTCGCGCCCACTGTGCGCGCAACCGCACTACGAAGGCGGCCGCCAGGGCAACTAGAACAAACACCGCAGACACGAGGCCTAGCAAAGCTGCTGCCGCAGTCTCCGGCAGGCCCGTCCCGGCCCCATTCAGAAATCCATGGTAAAGACCGAGCAGCGCAGACAGAGCAGTGGTCAGGCGTAGTGAGAGTTTTGCCTCAGCGGCCAGCAGACCGCCTAGAAAAAGAAACCAACCCGCCGCGACGATCGGGTGTGTATTCGTGGCGGCTGCGCCGAGTCCGATGAGTCCACCTAGCAGCCAAGCAGCGGGAATCATGAACAGGACACGACGTCCATGCGCTGCGCCGCGTAGACCGGCCAGCAGTGCGAGCGCAAGCACCGGAAACAAGTCTTCGGGGCTCGCGAGGAAGTGCATTAAGCCGTCATAGACTGGTCCCATGCCGGTCGAATTGAGGTGCGCCTCGGCGGGGACGGCACACATCAAAACCGCGAACAATACGAACGCGTACATCGGCAGCCGCGATTTGCTTTCGTTGTTCATGCGAACGCCTTCCACATGAAGAACGCACCACCTGCAGCTACTATTCCCCCTGAAAAACGCAACAGTTTCTGTCCCCAAGCCCAGCGGTGAACTGTACCGATGCCGATTCCCAAAGCGTGCAAACAGCCGGTCGCAAAGACAAAGCCCATGCTGTAGAGCAGCGCGCTTTGGCCAGGCGGAAGTTCGGTCCCGTGTGCGTGTCCATGAAAGATGGCAAAAAATCCAACCAGCACTGCTGCAAATCCCAGCGGAGGACGTACTTCGAACATCACCGCAGCGCCCAGCAGAATGGCGGAGGCGGCGATTCCATATTCAGTGCCGGGAAGCGGCACGCCCATGAGACCGAGCATTCCGCCGAACGCCATGACCAAGGGGAACGCCACAGGCAGCAGCCAAATGGCGGGTGCGCCAAGTTGCGCGCCCCACAAGCCAACCGCGACCATGGCCAGCACATGATCAAGTCCCGAGATGGGATGGCGGAAGCCGGTGAGGAACCCGATGGCTTCGCCCTTCTGAGGGTGTGCGAACGCACTCTGGGCACAAGCGAAAACAAGCAAGAGCAACGCTATCGCTCGCGCTTCAGCCTGATGTCGTGGAATTTTCAACGCGTACCTCCGAATAGCAGCATCAAACGCTGCACTGTCCAGAAAGCACCAAGCGAGCCGACGGTGTAGCCGGGCAATACCTCGACCCAACGACGCCAGCGGACTTCGAGAATGCGGAAGGAGCGCTCCAGTGCCAAAATCAGCGCAATGAAACCGAGTTGTCCCAGCTCAACTCCGACGTTGAAGCTGACGAGCGCCAGCGGCAGGTCACCGTGCGGCAATCCGGCACTCGTCAACGCACTGGCGAACCCGAATCCGTGGAGCAGCCCGAAGGCAAAAGCAACGACCCAGGGATGGCGGATCGTGAAGCTGCTCTCGCCGCGCCAGGAGCGCACGATCTCCGGCCCGAGAAACAGAATGCTCAATGCAATCGCAGCATTCAACGGAAGCACCGGAACCTCGGCATAGCCGAGAGTCGCAATCGCCAGGGTGATGCTGTGGGCTACGGTAAACGCAGTCACGGTCTCCAGGAGCATCCAGCGGTCTTGGACGATCAGCAGCAGACCCAGTACGAACAGCATGTGGTCAGCGCCGAAGAGAATGTGGCGGATGCCCTGAACAATGTTCGTGGCCATCACTCCCCAAGTGGATTGGGTGGCGGCTATTTCGACCCACGGCTGCGAAGGATGCACGATGATCGTCCACTTGCGGCCGTCGAGCAATTCGACACGCACCAGCACGTCGGCAAGCGTCAACTGGAGTCCGGGAAACTCGATGCGCTTACCCGCCAAACCGTTCTTTCCTGCATCGATTGTTCGGCGTTCGACCACGGAATCGGCAAGCTCTTGTACATTGGGCTCACTAAGATTCTTTACCTCGTCGGGCAGGGCCAGCGCGACCGGTAGGCGCATACCCGCCAGTACTGGCGTGCGCCACAGCACATTGAATTGTCCAGGCGCTGTTTCCTTTATTTCGAGATATGCGGGACGCGCTTCATGCGCCAGCGCACGACAGATCGTCAGCACCATGAAGGCGATAAGGCAGAAAATGCGCCTGGGCTTCATAGCGGTGCCTCGCCCGATAGAGTGGGCACCTGCTTTTTCATCGGAGCTGGCATCGAAGGCTCTTTCGCGGCTTCACTCGGTGGCGCCGGCAACATGACGGTGTATTTCGTACGCATCTCGGCATAAGCCTTTTGCCATGCAACGGACTTCTGCTCGGCTAGCCATGCCGTCTTGACGTCAGGTTCGATTTCCTCAAACGCCGGAATTCGCCCCGGAATCACGGTGTCCACAAAAACGAGATGCCAGCCGTATCCGGACTCGACAGGCCCTTGCCAGGAGCCGGGTTTTAGCTTCTCGATAGCGACTGCGAACTGCGGTCCGAACTCCTTGGCAACGGCGCTGGGAGTGCGATCGCCATAGTAGTCCTGAAACATGAAGGAGTCGCCGATGGATGTCGCCAGGGCACAGTTTTCCGGCCTGATCCGCAACCTTCGCCAACATTCTAGCGGCGTCGTCCTTCGCGTTCTTCCCGCGCTTGTCAGGGGAGAAATAAAGATGCCGGAAGCTATAGCGACTGGGCAATGCGAACTTGCCTTGGTTCTTATCGAACCAGGCTTTCAGCTCCGCGGTCGAGGGCTCGTGCGCCGTGGCCACATCTTCGGCCAAAAACTGCATCTTCTGCGCCATTCGCCGTTTCACAATCGTGTCGTCCTTGTCCAATCCCATGGCGAGACCCTCGCGGTAAAGGACTTCTTCCTGGACCTTATCCTCCACCATCGCCTGGAACTCCTGCGGAGTTGGCTGACGATGCCATTCCGATTCGAAGTAGGTTTCCATAATGCGGAGCTCGTCGAGGCTCATGACAATCTGTTTTGATTGCTCGATCCCGCCGCGGCCCCGATTGAAGTAGGAATACATTCCGAACAGCGCCACTCCGATGACGAGGAAGTGCAGAAGAGGTTCGCTGAGCCAGCGTTTCAAAGGGGCATTCAGCTTGTCGGCAATCTGAATATTCTGCATAGTGATATTAATAGTGTTCCGAGGCAACGTATCTACCTGCGCACATCGAAGTTAGAGCCGATCTCGCCCTCCAGCTTCTGGATTGCCTGGTCCGCCATCTTTTGGACCAGCTCTCGCCGGTGCTCGTCGCGAATTTGTTGAAACTTCTGCTGTTGCTGCTGGTCCAGCAGCGGCGTGACCTTGGCATCGATTTCGTCGCTGATCTGCTTTAGCTGCTTCAGCTTCTCTAGTGGTTTCAGAGACGTATTCTCTTTCAACGCCTGCAGCTTCGGCACCTCGCTCTTGATAATCGGGAGGATCTGCTGTCTCTGTGGTTCAGTAAGCCCCAGTTCAATGGAGAACTGGTTCAACATCGCTGTAAGCGGATTGATAACAAACTGCGGTGTTGGGATAATTTCGTAGTTGGCATATCCGAACTCGTCGCTGCGGGCGCCGTAGTAGGTATCGCGCAGCTTGTAGATCGCGACCGAGAACGGATCCTGAGAGATGATCGTCACCACCTTGCCGCCTTCAATTTTGTACGGCGTAGTGGTTCCTTCGTAGCCGTCGCGGATCGGGTTGCCAACACCGCTGGGGATTGTGGCGCTCGTCCCGACGTGCCATACGTTGCTCTGCCCTTCTTTTGTATACGCGATGCTAAACTGCTCGCCCGTTACGCCATTGCGTACCCAGAACGCCTTTCCGACGATGAGCGCTTTGAGTTGGGCATCACCCAACGGGGTTGCGCCTTGCTTCATCAGGTCAGCGACGGTTGTGCCGGCAGGTGCATTCTTGCGGGCTTCGGCGGTCGGGGTGTACCAGATCGGTGAACTCCAGGCGCGCTCCTGCCCTGTGACAGGCACAATATCCGGCGGCGGAACCCCCGCTTTGACTGCTTGAATTAACGTCCACCGCGGCGTAGGAATTTCCAGCACGCGAGCGTAGTAGAACGCATGCAGGCTGGGATCAAATTCGGGATCCGTCCACACCGTTTTAAGCTCGGTTGAGCCAACGTCGTTGGTGTAGGTGGCTTTCTCGAGATCGACTGTACTTCGGATGGCAGGGACCCTACCTGACCACTTGTCCGGCTTGCGGTCACCTGACCATGCTACGTCGAAGATCTTCTCGAAACTCTGACCGTTCTTTGTCCAGCCCTTGATGACCTGAATACGGTCGAGATTAGCCGAGGTTGGGTCCTTTACTGCCCAAATCACAAAGATAGGAGCCCTTCCCTTCATTGGGGGCAGGTCGGCTCCCATAGGAACGCCGTTCGCATAGGATTGGTGCACCCAGTCTTTAGCGTCGAAGACGTTCTTGTTGAATCCCCAACCCCCGAAAAAGCGAACTTTGATGTGTACGCCGCTGGTGCCGAAGGTCTCCTTGCGATACATGGCGTCCCAGAGAGACGCGCGCGTGTTTTCTTCAGCCCATACGCCCGTCAGGCCGCCCGGATTTTCCAGGCGCACATCAAGAGAATTCCCAAGAAGGACTCCAGCCAATCGTCTCTGAATGGTTCCGTCAGCATCGGCATGGCCACCATAGAAGTTGTCCTGACGATACGGACTGCCTGTATTGTGAGAATCGGAGCCACCGGCCATACCGAACTTGTACGGATTGTATCCGCGGACGTCCTGCATAGTGATCCCGTCTTTGAGGGCCTGCCGTGCATAGCTGCCGTGAATGTGATCCACCCTGCCAATGTCCGGTGGGAGACCGAGCAGGCCGCTGTAAATCTCGTAGTTGGCGAACTCGTCATTGGGTGAGAGCAGGGGGTGCGTCTCGGAAGCTCCCTTGATCTGCTTGATTTCGACCAATCGCTCATTGCGGTCGCGCGAGGCGGCCCAGGAGGCGTCGATCGGACGTCCGTAGCTATCAAGATCCGTCGGATACATCCAGCCGTCGCTGACGTTGGCGTTGTGGGAGATAGCCAGCAGCTCATTGCCCGCCTTGCGCTGCGTATCCATCCACTTCCATAGGGCCTCGGGGTGGGTTATCGTCCATTGAGCTGAATGGCATGTCAGGAATATGAGTGCAGTCGCGGAAGAAGATGTTGCGATGCAGGTTACGATTATTGGGCATCGAGGTCCACTCATAGGAACAGAACGCAGTGAACTTGCCCGGATGGTTGTTCGCCTCCGCAATCTTTACGTTTTCCTTCCAGACCGGAACCGCGACCTGAGGAGCCATGAAGGCCTTGATGGGCGGTTTACTGGTCAAGGAGAGCAAATACAGGAATACCTTTTGTTGCTCTTCCGAACTGTTGGGGTCCTTCATGATGAGCGGCTGTGCTTCGGGCAACTTGCTCACATACGTGCCCGGCTCGTTCGCTTGCTTGGTAACGCCGACGTATTCGGAGTGGTCGGTCACACCCATGAAGTCCATAGGCGTGTCAATCTTGATGTCATAGCCCATAGGGTGCTTGATTGTCTGGCCCTGAGCGTACTTGAGCGCATCGTCCGGTCCGGTAACCAGATATACCCCGTGCCGTAGTAGTGCCATTGATTATCCGATAGCTCGGCGTCGGGAGTTGTGAGTGCGGTGCCGGACGATGCCTGCGCGGCAGGTGCTTTCTTCGGCGCGGGAACGCTCCCGGTCTGGTCAGGCGAGGTCAGGTCAGGTGAGACGAGATCGGCTGATTGTTGAGCCATCGCAGGCATGGAAAGTGCCAGGGCCAGCGAACCCACGAATGTCAAAAGACTAGTCTTGCGGTAAGAATTCATTTTGCCTCCTCGGGATTTCGGGATTCGCTCGTTCCTAGGTGCCAGCGATGCCCTTGTTCTGCAACACGCGCACGACAACGCGCCGGTTCTCTGCCTGCCCCTCCGACGTAGTGTCGGGAGCTATCTGCCTGCTGGTGCCCATCGCGCCGGGAGCCAGAATATTCGTCAATGGAATGCCGCCGCTCTGTTCCAGGAAATCCGTGACATTGGCAGCCCGCTCCTGGCTCAACTTCTGGTTCAGGGCGGCCGAGCCCACGGCGGATGCGTAGCCCTTTACCTGAATCACATAGCCGGTGACCGTCTTGGCTTTCTGGCACAGCGCCACCAATTGAGGTTGATACTGCGAGTCAACCGTGACCTTGCCGTTTGCAAAGTACACCGTGACCTCATCCCAGATGTTGTAGTCACCCAGCTCGCCAAAGCGCTTGTTGACCGCTGCGATGGCCGCCTTGTTGGCCGCAATCTTGGCTGCGTCAGCTGCTTCTGCAGCCTGCTCCTGCTGAAGTTTGGCCTGTTGCTCCTGTAGCTGCGCTTGCTGCTGCGCAATCTGCTGCTGTTGCGCCTGCTGCTGCTGCTCCACTGGAGCCACTCCAGCTTGTATGTCGGTAGCAGCTTGCAGATTCTTGCCATTGAACGTGACCTTGTCCGCCACCAGTTGGTTCTGTGCGTTATAGCTTCCCTGCACCTGGACCTGGAGCCCGGGCACCAGCACGGTCACGCCCATCTGCTTCTTGCGAGCATGGAACACGCCCGCTACGTCTTCCACCTGGGTACCGTCATTGAGAAGGACGACCACGTTTCCCGCATCCTGAGTCTGGACCGTCATGGTTGGACCGCTGCGCCCATTGATCACACCCTGGATCTTGTTCTGCGCCGCTGCAATGCCGCAAAGCAGCAGCACCGTTGCCAATGACGTTGTTGCGTAAAGTGCGATTCTCGCAGTCCTTGTTTCCTCCATGGATCCCTTCATGATCGTTCTCCTTTGCAGTAAAAAATCGGAGCAGCGCTGTGAGAGCTGCCGATAATTTGAGAGTTACTGCACCGCCTTTATCGCCGGCGGTTTCCAGGTTCCGTCGATGATCGAAGGCGGCGTTTCCTTCGGCCAGTACAGGCGCAGCATGGGAATAAACTTCGCCTTGGGCGCGGGCAGCCAATTGGCCTCCTTCGCCTTGCCCGGAGACTCGGCCTGTAGATACAGGTCCACCGAACCGTCAGCGTTGGTGACAAACTTGTTGCGCTGGCTCAGGGTGTAGCGGTTGAGCGGGTTGGGGACAAAGAAGAAAGTCGCGTCGTACATGGTCAGCGACCAGAAGCCGTTCACCGGCGGCGTCTGCCCCTTGTCGAAGTGCATGACGTACTTGTTGGAAGCGCCGTCGAAATCCTTGCCGTCGGCATCTTTCTGTCCCGTAGGGTAAATCGCGTCCTGGGGCCGGTTTGCTCCCAGGCCGATAGCGGTGATCATCGCCCGATCAATGTAATCGGTGCCGTAAATGCCAGTCTTGGTGAGGTACATCCAGCCGTTGATCGGCACGCCTGCCTTCTTGAAGTAGTCCATGATTTTCAGTTGCGCCACCTTGGGCACGCCCTTAACGGCTTCCTTGTCAAACGCGTCCAACTTGCTGGAGTCGAAGTCCTGTCCCGGGACGAGACCGATTTTGGCCATTCTGGCAACCATGGGAGCATCATCCGCGGTCGGCGGATTGTTCTTCATCAACATCGCAAGCGTGTTGAAGTACTTGTTCAGATCCATGCTGTCGACCTGATCCCGAACCGGCGCCTTCATGTCCACGTTCGGATCCACCGTTCCGGGGGGTGCAGTGTATGGTTTGCCATACGCACTTAACGGAACCAGCTTGTACTGATCCTGAATCGCATGCACAGCCGCGTAATCCTGCGGAGTACCCGTGCAATAAGTGCGAGTGATAATCCAGACGATGTTTGTCGCCGACTTGTACTGCGTCAACCCATCGGGAACTGTCCCGGTCCATCCGGGTCCGCTCAGCAAATATTTCTGCGCCTTGGTCCCGGTGGTGCGAGTGCCTGGGACCTGGAATACCGTCGTCCACGCGTCCAGCATCGGCATCAGGTAGTAGCGGCCTTTTTCATCGGGAATGCTCACGACGTATGGCTCCTTGGAAAGATCGAGCCATGCCTGCGAGTAGAGGGTGTCGGCGTTGGGTGCCGTCACGTCCCTAAATGCCGGGGTCGGATACTCTCTCGCATTCATGAACTGGCCCATGGGGCCGCGCATTCCAACGTTTTTCTCGACGTTAGTGCCGACTCGGCGAGTCATCTCGATGGTCACCAGCGGATAGCCATAAATGTAGGCATCCGTTGCTATGCTGAGAGCTTCCTCCAGGCCTGCATTCTTGGCCGGTTCCGCGGGTTTGTTGCATGAAATCAGCACAAGTGTGAGGCACGCCGTGAGGCTGACCACTAACTTACGAAGTGACATCTGAGGTGTCATAACTCCTCCAGCTTTCCTAATCCGTTATCTCCACTGAAACCCTGGGCGACTCATGAATTGAATGAAGTCTGCTTGCGTTTTGCCCGTTACTCGCACACATGGTCATCGCACCTCCATCATTTCTTCTGCGGCGCCGGCTGTTGCTGTTCAAGCTGCTTCAGCTTCTGCTCCATCATCATTTTTTCCTGCTCCTTGGTGAGCTTCGGGAAGAGGAAAGCAATCTGCAGCCGCATACCCCAGGACGATGCGCCGGACGGATAGACTGCATTGCCATAGAACTGGGCCGATAGATTGACCGGTTGAAAGCCGATCTTCGTCACTCGTCCGACGCCGCCTCCGAAGGGCACCGTCTACACATTCCCGCTGGACGCTCTCCAATTCGCGGTGATGATCGGCGACGACGAGACATACCATCCTTTTTTCAACTGATAAGTGATGAAGTACTGAGTCAGCATCTGGTTCACAACGGGACGGCCGCCCGAGCCCGCGACCGACCAGACGTTGTTGGTGAGCGCGCCCAAAGTCCAGTGTCCCGGCTGGGTGAGGACAACAACGGAGGGCCCCAGACTGAACTTGCCCTGGCCAAGAATGTCGTTGGTAGCCGTGGGGATAACGAACGCCGGTCCAACGCCCCAGATCAGCTTCCCCGATTTGCGCGGCGACAGGAAGAACGAGGGGTTCATGTCACCCAGTCCGTATTCGCCGCCTGTGCCCTGGTTGGGATACGGCTGCCAGACGATTGGCTGAATGGTGCGTGTGATCAACATCCAGTCCTTGGACACGTTGATGGGAATAACTGGCTGAATGTTCAACACGTCCTGGGCGCGGTCGTAGGGCCCCACACTAAAGTTGCTGTTGTTCTGAACGGGTACGCTGATGAGGCTGGCGACCGGGTTCTGCACGGCCTTCTGCAAGGCCTCGGCAGCCGCCTTCGACTGATCTTCTGTCGCCGCCGGGGCAGTAGCCGATGCCGGTTTTTGCGGAACACTAGCGGTAGTGTCCTGCGCGAACAGTGGAGGCGTAAGGAGGGAGACAACCGCGCCAGTCCATGCGATCACAGAGACAAATGTGGGTCGTCTCATGTGGACACCCGATGTCGGGCCGGCGCAGCTTCCGTTTGGTCCGAGCGTTAATGCTGAGCCGACTCTCACAATGCCTCTTTCACTCGCGACCTTACTTTCGCACTGAGCCGTTGAAGCTTCAGTGATAAGCGTCACACCTCCTTTGCGATCTGGCGCCGTGCTCAAGCAACTCAAATCAGGCGCGCTCCTTCTATGGCGTGACGAGTTTATCCCGGAGCTGTCTCTGATCGGCGTCAGCTTGCTATGCCTGCTTGGCGTTTAGTCCTTCGCGCTTGCGAGTCCCTGTTGAATTACTGCGCGGTCCAGGCTCGACAATTTCTCCGGTCCGAGGTTGATGGTCAACCTGGAGACCTTGCCGGTGAAGTGGAACGGTACCTGGTAATCGTTGTCATCTATTGGCGTACGTGTGTCCGAGCCAATGTCAAAGGTCTCGTCCAATGCCAAAAGGAATGGAACCGTGTGCTCCATCTTTGCGTTGGCGACTTCCTTGCCGTCTACACTCAGAACCCCACTGCCACCTTTACCGAATCCAGGGCCATCGTAGGTGAAGTCGAAGACAATGGTATGTTTGCCGGGCGTAATCGCGTCCTGCCCTTCCCAACGAAAGCGCGCCAAATCCAGGAAGTTATAGACGAATACTGGCTTCCCCTTCAACATGTACAAGCCGTATCCACCAAAGCGCCCGCCCTCGGTGACAATCATGCCTTCGCCACCGCCCTGGGGAATTTCCACTTCTGCAGTAATTTTGTAGGACCTGTTGAGAATGTTGGGCGCAGCTGCCGGGTCTAAACCTGCAATCTCTCCCGTATAGGTAAAAACGTCACGTCCGGCTGTCACGCTGGGGCGCGGTGCGATGGCGCGCTGGATGACTGAGTTATCCAGCGGAAACACGTTGTACTTTGCAGCTTCCACCGTGAAGAGCTCCTGCAGCTCGCGGAGCTTGTCAGGCATTTTGGCCGAGAGGTCGTTATTTTCCGAGTAGTCGTCGGCAATGTTATAAAGCTCCCACTTATAGCCGGTGATTACATCGGGCATCTGGGCCAGGCCCAATAGCCACGGAGGAGAGGGCGGCGGCGTGGCCGCAATCCAACCATCGTGGTAAACCGCGCGGTTGCCAAACATCTCGAAGTACTGCGTCGTCCGTGTGGAGGGCGCGTTGGCATTCGCCTTGTCCCAGGTATACGCCATGCTCACGCCTTCAATCGGCTTCTGCGCAATCCCGTTGACCATTACAGGCGCTTGCACACCCGCAGCATCCAGAATGGTCGGCACGATGTCAATCATGTGGTGGAACTGAGTGCGAATCCCGCCGGCATCCTTGATTCGGTCAGGCCAGGCGATTGCCAAGCCCTGCCGCGTGCCGCCGAAGTACGATGCCACTTGCTTGGTCCACTTGAACGGCGTGTCGAACGCCCACGACCACGCAACCGACATGTGCGGATATGTTTTGCTGGAGCCCCAAACGTCGTAGAACTTAAGTTGATCCGCGACAGGGACCGGTATGCCCTGGTATGAGGTCATCACGTTAGGCGTCCCGATGGTGGAGCCTTCGGCACTGCTGCCGTTGTCGCCCTCGATATAGATGATGAGCGTGTTATCGAGCTTGCCCATGTCGTCTACGGCCTGGATTACGCGACCAATTTCATGGTCGGTATAGGCCGCGTAGGCGGCAAAGACTTCGGCCTGGCGCGCAAAGAGCTTCTTTTCGTCTGGAGTGAGTGTGTCCCATTTCGGAAGTTGATCCGGCCAAGGGGTGAGTTGCGTGTTCGCCGGAATCACACCAAGCCGTTTCTGGTTGGCGAAGATTTGTTCGCGCAACTCATTCCAGCCCATATCGAACTTGCCCTTAAACTTGTCAATCCATTCCTGGGTTGGCTGGTGCGGGGCGTGGGTGCCTCCGGGCACGTAATACAGAAAGAATGGCTTGTCAGGCGCAGCCGTATTGAGATCGTTCAGATACTTGATGGCCTCGTCGGCCATGTCAGTGGTGAGGTTGTAGTCGGGCTTTCCAATCCAGGGGAAGATTGGTGTGGTATTGCGGAAGAGATATGGCGTCCACTGGTCGGTCTCGCCGCCCATAAAGCCATAGAAATACTCAAAGCCCATGCCAACAGGCCATTGGTTGAAAGGACCCGCCACGGTGTATTGAAAGCTGGGCGTATTGTGTTCTTTGCCGAACCATGACGTGGCGTAGCCGCTGTCTTTCAGAATTTCGCCGATGGTAGCGTTTTCCGGACCGATGATGGAGTCGTACCCCGGGTAACCGGTGGATTGTTCTGTAACCACGCCGAAACCTACGGAGTGATGGTTGCGGCCGGTTATCAAGGCCGCGCGCGTGGGCGAGCACAGTGCTGTGGAGTGAAATTGGGTATAGCGCAAGCCCATTTTTGCGATGCGATCGAGCGCCGGCGTGGGAATAACACCGCCAAAGGTTCCTGACACACCATAGCCCGCGTCGTCGGTCATGATCAGCAGCACGTTGGGCGCGCCCTTGGGTGGAACCACGGTGGGCGGCCAGTATGGCTTCGAGTGAGCTGCATCGAGATTGATAACGCCGCCGAACTTTGGAGGCTGCGGAGGCAGATATTTGCCGTCAATGGTTGTGGTCGCGCAGGGCGAACCCGGGGGGCAGTTTGGCTGCTGCGCCATGGCAAGGTGGGTCGATAGTGCCATTGCCAGGATGATCACTGATGGTGTGAATGGGGTAGATCTGACTTGCATAATGCCTCTTTCAAAAGCGATTGGTTAGTCGCGCGTGGGTGCGCTTAGGATCGGATAGCTACCCGGCGTGAAGACCAGGTCGACGCCGTTTCTTTACGATCACTAGTCGGACACAAGAAGAGGTCCAGTGGCTGTGATGTCGGTCACACCACTTCTGTGAGACTCCGCCGGGCTCCCGGCGCTCTCTGTCAATTTGTGGGGCAGCTCAGGAAGCCGCGCTCACTTCGGCCATTGCTTGAACATCTTCTGCACCGTCTGCTGCTCTGGATTTCCACTAGCAGATGGCGCGAGAAAGCATCGCTGAAGAGCAGGTCTGGCCGCCTTCCATTTATCACAACCTGGCGGCGAACGAGAGTAAGGCCGGACTCGGTGAAGAGGTCTGGACAGTATGCAACTGCTTGCTCCATTTCTCTTTCAAGAATGAGCAAACACTAAGTTTCGCGGATATGTGTGTCAATATCGGATCCGGCTTCAATGCATCTGAAACTCAGGTGAGCCCAGAATCAGCGCGGTCATCGTACTTAAGGTTTGCGCAGGATCATTCGAAGGCTGGGCGCTGGCCAGTTCCTTGTGGATGACTTCGTTGATCTTGGCCGACACCTTGCCGTCGACCAGCACCTGTTCCATCAGACCTAGAGCTTCTTCCTGACCGCTGGGCAAGGCGGCCGAAGTGAGAGCAACAGATTGAGTCCGGCTTCCGCCATGCAGCGATGCGGGAGCGGTTGCCGTTCGGGCCAGCAGTCCTTCGGCAAGCAGACGAGGCGCGTCGAACTTGATGCCGCCCACTTTGCTGTTTGCGAACTGGAGCGAGAAGTTGAGACGGTCGACGAGCGCGGCGGAGTTCATCCAGTGGTCGGCGGTCGTGGAGTATCCCGTAGGGGGCTGCATCTGGTAGAGAGGCTCCCCCATGCGGGCAATGACTCCAACGAGAGCGCCGGGATTGGACGGGTTGGTGTCGGTTGCGCGAAAGACGGAGGCGACGAATTCGAGAGGCGTCTTCACCTTCGCGCGGTAATACTTCTGCGAATTGAACTCGGGTGAGTGCACCATCGTCCGCAGGACTTCTTTGATGTCACCGTCGGTCGAGAGATACGTCTTCGCCATGCGATCGACGAGTTCGTCCGGCGGATCGTCGGTGACGAAGCGCTGGACCAATTTGTAAGAGATGAAGTGCGCGGTCTGGGGCTGGGCAGCGAGCCACTCGAGGGCGTGCTGGCCTTCAATGTAGCCATCCTCTGAGACCTTCTGGCCGAACCACTGCTTTGCGCCCGGCTCATGCTTGCGGGGATCGAAAACGAAGGCGCCGCCCTGCTGCGGCTGGTCGATGGTCCATCCGGTGAGGATTTTCGCCAGATTGGTGACGTCGGCCTGCGAGTATCCGCCGTTCACGCCGACGGAGTGCAGCTCCATGACCTCGCGGCCGTAATTTTCGTTCAGCCCGCGTTGCTGCTTTTTCTGATTAGGCCTGCCGGCAGCTTGCGAGTCGGGACCGATACTCGACCAGTTGTCCAGGTAGAAGAGCATGGCGGGATGCTGGGCCGTGGCGAGGAGCAGATCGCGAAACTTGCCGAGCGCATGAGCACGAATGGCATCGCGTTCATACGTCGGCCCATACCACTGCGTGGCTTCTTTACGGATGTCGACGTTGAAGTGGTTGTACCAGAAGTCGGTCATGACTTCCTGCAGCTGGCGCTCGCTTAGTATGGCGCGCAGGACTTTAGCCTGCTGCAGCTCGCCATCGATGACCCGGAGTCCATCGGGACCGCCTGACATCAGGTTGAAGAGCTCCTTCTCGCGAGGCGTGAAGTCGTTGAGGAGCAGGCTGCGCTGGGGGTCGGGCACAAATTCGGTGAGGGTGATGCGCTGCTCCACGGGCATCCTGACGAGGCCCTGGATGCGCTCCCCTTTCGGAAACGCAAGTACCTCGTCGGCGAGCACCGCGGCGGCGGGCTGCTGCTGTCTGCGCCGTGCAGCCTTCTGGTCATCTGTCATTTCTGGCTGGTTCTGGTCCTGCTGGGCCTTCTGCTCGGCCTGGCGCCGGCTGTATTTGGTCAGCAGGACTTCATAAGCGGCGGCGAGCACCGGGTCAGGCGGTTGGGATCGCTTACCCTCGGTAATCTGCCGGATGATCTGGTTGGATGGGAACTCGACGAGCAACTCGTTGGGCGGCAGATAGAGCGAGGGGTAGTCGGCGAGGCGCTTGTCGAGAACGGGATCGGGAATACTGTCAGGGTTCAACTGCTGCTCGAACCAGGCATCGGGTCCAATCTTCTCGACGGCTTCAATGTCGCCGGGACGTGGACCGAAGGTGAAGCGGCTGAGCATCTGAGTGACGCGCTCTTCGTCCGTTAGAGGCGGTAGAGAGACTGCTGGAGGCTTGTGCGGTGTCGGGGAGGGCTTTCTACTCTGCGCAGGGCAGGAGACAGTTGCAACTGCCGCCAGCGCGGAAACGACGAGCAGGAGATTTAGGCGCATTGCGAGCCTCGACTCTTTCTCAGTGATTCTATTGACCCGTGTCGGGTGGGGCGAGTTGCGGAGTCTATGATGTTGCCGGCATTTTTCGCCGGGACCACCAGGTGAGGACTGGGCGAGCGAGGAGCAGGGCGAAGAGCACGAGGGTGATGGGCATGGGGGTCTGGACACCCGGCTTCACTCCCCACCAGTAGTGGACGATGCCGGCGATGGCGGAGAGGTAGGCAAGACGGTGGAGGCGGTTCCAGTTTTTGCCGCCGAGCTTGCGGATGGACCAGGTAGTGGAGGTAAACGCCAGCGGAACCATCAAAGCCCACGCGGTGAGGCCTGCAGTGATGAATCGGCGTTTGGTGATGTCATCGATCATGGCTGCAAGGCTAAAGCCCGCGTAGAGCCAGACGTAGGTGAGGAGGTGCAGCGACCCGTAGAAGAAGGCATAGAGGCCGAGCATGCGGCGGAAGCGGATGATCGACGTAAACGTGGGGGCCAGCGGCGTAATGAGCTTGCGCACTGGCGTGATGGCGAGCGAGAGCACGAGCAACCGGAGGGTTCCGCGACCCGTGAAGAAAGTAACCGCGGCGGTGGGGTCGGGACCGAGATTGTTCTGAAAAAGATGAACGACCAGCCAGGCGATGGGAGCAAGACAGGCTATGTGGACGAGGACTTTCAGGACAACAACAGCGCGATTGGGCATGCGCTAGAAATTCTTACGCAGATCCATCCCGGTGTATAGTTTGGCGACCTGATCGGCATAGCCGTTGAACATGAGCGTGGGCTGGCGCTGTTTCCAGATCGGGGCTCCGATGCGACGCTCGGTCTTCTGGCTCCAACGGGGATGGTCGACGTTGGGGTTCACGTTCGAGTAGAAACCGTATTCGTTGGACGCCATGTCGTTCCAGGTAGTGTGCGGCTGCTTATCAACGAAGCGCACTTTGACGATCGACTTGGCGGACTTGAAACCGTACTTCCAGGGTATGACGACGCGGACGGGCGCACCGTCCTGATTCGGCAGCGTTTCACCATAGAGCCCAAAAGTGAGAAGGGTAAGCGGGTGCATGGCTTCGTCCATACGAAGCCCCTCAGAGTAGGGCCAGTCGATGCCGGATTCTCGCGGGAGGGGCATCTGTTTGGGGTCAGCGAGCGAGATGAACTGAACGTACTTTGCCGAGGGCAACGGATCGCACTCCTTAATGAACTCCGAGAGCGAATATCCGATCCAGGGAATGACCATGCTCCAGGCTTCGACACAGCGATGACGGTAAATGCGGTCTTCGAGCGGGCGGAGTTTGAGGAGGGAGTCGATATCGAAGGTCTTCTTCGTCTTGACCTGGCCTTCGACGGCGACGGTCCAGGGACGCGTTTTGAGACGCCCCGCATTCCTCGCCGGGTCACCCTTATCGACGCCAAACTCGTAGAAATTGTTGTAGTGGGTGATGTTCTGCAAGGAGGTCAGCTGCTCGCCGGTTGTAGAGAGCGGACTGGGCACCGTGGTGAGCTTGGTGTCAGCGTGAACCGACGTCACAGGCGCAAGCAGGCCTGCTATGTGATGGCCGGCCAGCGCCGCGGTTCCCACGATGACTGCGCCCGTCATAAAAGCGCGGCGGTTCCGATAGGCCGACTTCGGAGTGATTTCGGAAGACGGAATGTCGTTGGACCTGCGAATCAGCATGGGCATCTTGAGACTGTGTCTGTTTGACTCTGTTTATCGTCTCAAGTTACAGCACGCGCCTTCAAGTGCGGCGGATGTTTACACAAACTGAAAATGAGCCCGGAAAGCAGGCGAAAAAAAGCCCGAGACTCCTCATAGAGTCCCGGGCTCGAGCTTACTTGGTGCCGACGGTCACGGGAGCCGGTGCACTTTCTTCCGGCGCAGAAGATGCAACAGCGACTGCAGGCGCAGATTCCTGAGTCACAACGCGCGCCAAGCTGCGCTCGATCGTCTCTTTGGGAACGTAGCCGACGATCTGGTCGGCCACTTTGCCGCCTTTGAAAATCAGCAACGCGGGGATGCCGCGGATTCCGTAGCGCATGGGCGTCGCCTGGTTACGGTCGACGTCCATTTTGCCAACCTTGAGCCTGCCCTCGTATGCAGTGGCTACCTCGTCAACGACGGGCGCGAGCGCTCTACAAGGGCCGCACCAGGCTGCCCAGAAATCCACCAGAACGGGCTGCTCCGATTGCAGGACCTCCTGATCAAAGTTCGCGTCGCTGAGTTCCACGATTGATTTAACCGCCATATTTCTCCTTGGATGCCCTGTTCGAGTTCCTGGTTCGCTGCGTTTCCCCGCGCGAATCCTCTCAGAACAGTGTACCGAACGTTTAGATGCTTTTGGAGGCTAAAAGTCGCAAGAAGCGGCGGAAGGAATGGTCGAAACAGGAAGATCGGAGGGGCAAAAAAGTCCCGCGCAGGCCGGGTTTGAACAAGCGCGGGACCATGGTCGCAGATCGTTGTGGGGGATGCGGCGCGTTTGCGGCTACAGTTCGCGTTTGGCAGCGTCCGCTTCGTCTGCGAGTTTATTCAAAACGGTGAAGAATTCCTTCGGCTGGCCCTGGAAGAGGTTCATAGCTGTTAGGAAAGCCGCCACCGCTCTGGCGCCTGCGAACTTGTCGGTCAACGGGCGGATGATGGCACAGTGAGGGAGGTTGGAGTTGATGAATTCGCAGGGAACGGGAAAGATCAGGCTTGGCTGTTTCAGCGGGTTGAGTGGGCTGAAGAAATTCGGAAACGTGAGGCCTCCATCGCTCACTGGTGCGACCGGAGCCTGCACGCCATTGCCAGCAAAATCGACCCATTCCAGAAAGTGAGCGATTTCGTCTCCACCGATGCCCAGCGTTATCTCGAGAACTTCTTCACTGCTTACCTTGCGCGACATAGCCGCATAAAGGCTTGAGCCGCCCTGCTCGATTGTGCCAAAGTGGAAGGCTGCGGTATTCGCGATTACCTGAATGTGATTGACGCCGTCGAAATCAGCATCAGTCCTGGGAATCGCAGTGCGGTTAGTGATGGTGACGGCTTGCGGAAACGTGGCGCCAAAGTCAGGGTTTGTCTTGCTGCGATAGCGGGTGAACCAGCTTGTGTCTACATTCAAATGCATCAGGTTCGTCAGGCGCCCTAAATTCTGAGCTCCCGTGGCTGTGCTTCCCGTCAGATTGCGGAAGGCGTCCAGGTTGGCCGGTTCCTCACCTTTCGATTCCAGAAACGCGTTCAGGAACTCCTCGTGGCTTACTTCATCCAGCGTGTTGCTGGTGATGTATTGCGGGCCATCACCGTCCAGATTAGACAGGGCTACCTGATAGGTGTTTAACGGTGGGTTTGGATTTGGGTCTACCTCAATGGGTTGATCATTGCCTATACCACCCAGTTCCGCATACTGCGTCCATAAATCACTTTCGATCAGTTCGGCTGCAGCCAGAAAACGAAGAATGGCGGCATCGCCCCTGGTCAGGCCGCCTCTGCTGTCTTGACCGAAGGCCGACTTTCCTCCACTAAGTAATCCGGCGCCTAGAGTAGCTGCGCCACCTGCCAGTACTCCGCTTTTCATGAACGAACGGCGGTTTACTGGGCGCTTCACAATGCTTTCAGACTTCTCCATGCTGCTCCTCCACTAACTTGAATGGGCTTGAGTAGAACTGCCCGATTGAACGGTAGGCGTTCGCGGAGGAAGAGTTGCCACTGAGAGGTCCGGAGACCGTCTTATTGTTGTAAGGGTTATGTCTTTCGAATAACTCGGGTAAGTTAATACTATGTTAACTACCGGCATCTAAAGGGTCGAGCTAAGTTAGCCATCACATTGACAGAGAAGCAATAGCATTCGTTTTTCTCAGTTAGCCACGCAATTCGATCTCTCACTATCGGGACTTTGAAGCTCCATCAATGCTTCGCCGCGTTCTGGAGCGACGTCCACTCTTCATCGGTTTGAGCAGAGACAGCTCCGCGAGCAAGCGCAAACGCGAGAAAACCGTCGGGAGCATTCTTGACTTCAAAGACATTTGCAAAGCGCATGGATGAGATTTCCTGCCAACGTATGTTGTTGAGGTTCGCAGTTCGCAGATCCACATCAGTGAGGTCGACGCGCGCCAGGTTCGCTGAGCTGAGATTGGCGCCGGTGAGGTCCGCTTCAGAGAGATCGGCATCGGTGAGTTGCGCGTGGTCAAAGTCCGCATTGCGAAAGTTTGCCGAGCGAAGGTTGCAGAAGGCGAGATCAGAAGAACGAAAGACGCTCTGCCGCAAATCCCCAGCTTGAAACGAACAACGGCTGAGCCTTGCATTCGACAGCTGAACGCCCTGGAGAAAGGCAAGGGAACCATCGAGCCCTATAAGAGGAACGTGGTCCTGATTCAACTCCTGGAGCGCCTCGATTCGACCACCGCTGCCGCCTTTACCCTGTGCGCTGTTGATGACCGCCCAGGCGGCGTAGTGCCTCTGGCGCGTTCGGTCTGCGCTCCCAGCGAAATAAAAAATCACGGCGATCAGTACAGAAAAGGTGCCAAGGTTTTCGAGAATCTCTAGGAAGGCCCAGTTGTCGAGCGCCCAGGCAGCCCACTGCATCCACCAGTCGATTTTCAGGAGGGCGAGCGCAAAGGATGCCTTGCGCTGTCCTCGTCGGTCGGCCCAGGCGGGCGGACGGTCGGGCTCGTAGAGTCGGCGCATGCGATTTATTGTCTACGATCGGTCTTGTGCTTGAGAAGGCCGAGCAGCATAAGTGTGTGAGTGAAGTCGACGCTTTTTAGCTGAGCTCAAAGTCAAAGCGCCCGGGCTCCTATTAAGGAACCCAGGCGCTAGAGCAGCCCTCCCCCAGAACTGCCCACGTTGCGAAAGTATTGCTTTGCTGCACTTGTGGCAAGAAATCTTAGGTAATCCTAAGGTAATACTGCTTTTATGTTACGGGAGTGGTAGTGCGCGAGAGGTCATTTCCGCGGGCTGATTTTCGATTTCGCAGCGGAGGATTTCAACCGGGCCTAGTTCTGAAATCGCCTCTCGTACCCGCTCTTCCATTGATTCAATTGCACTAGGAGATTCGATGAGGAGAAGCACTGCGGGCCCTGCGCCGCTCAGTGCGACGCCAAGGATGTTGTGCGAACCCGAGAGCGGTAAGAGTCGCGGCAGCAGTGGACAAACTTTGCTGCGATAGGGTTGATGCAAACGGTCACGCATGGCTTCGGCGATGAACTCACCGCGCCCAGTGGCGAATGCAGCGGTGAGAACGGCGACGCGCTGCAGATTTGCGACTACATCGGCACGGTTGTAACTCGGCGGAAGCACGGCGCGAGAGGTCTTGGTGGCGAGAGGCTTCTCCGGTATGACAACCAGCACTTGCCATGCAGAGGGCGCCTGGAGAGAAACGGCGCGCAGCTTGACTCCACCCCAGCATCCAGCGACGAAGCCGCCCAGCCAGCAGGCAGCGGCATTGTCGGGATGACCTTCGAGTCTGGTGGCTTCTTCGAGAATTCGTTCGCGGTCCCATCCGAGCTTGCCGAAATGGGCAGCGAGCGCCACGCCTGCGAGACGCACGGCGGCCGAAGAGCCGCAGCCCATTCCGAGCGGGATGCCGTTGTTGACTTCAAGAGCGAGGGGTCCAGGCTCGTGCTCGTGCGAAGCGAGGGTTTTGCGGTAGACATCGAGAAGCAGGTTGCGATCGAGCGCCCCGCAGACCTCGGGGTTCCGGCCACTGGCGTGAATAGAAAAAGCCTCGGCTTTGCGGGCGTGGATTTCGAGATAGAAATTCAGAGCGATCGCGAGTGTATCGAAACCGGGACCGAGATTCGCCGAAGTTGCCGGGAGACGCAGATGAAGTTCTGTCGCGTCAGAGCTCTGTTCTCCGATTGCCTGTTCTGTCATTGCGCTGCCCGTTCGAGAGCGCGGAGAACCTGGTCGACGTCTGCATCCAGCTCGACGGTGTTGCGGCGCGTGGCGTCGATCTCCGCGCGGAGCGGTGCGATCTCATCGTCGCGAAGCAGATCGCCGCGATGGTACTGGATGGTGTAGTCAGAGTCCTTGAGGGTATGACCGGTCAGCAGAAGCACCACAGTTTCGGATGCGTCGATCTTCCCGGCCGCGACGAATTTCTTTAATCCGGCAAGCGTGACGGCGGACGCAGGCTCGCAGCCGATACCTTCCGCTCCGATCTCAGCTTTGGCGAGAGCGATCTCAGCTTCTGAAACCTGCTCGACCCAGCCTCCAGTCGCATGAACGACGCGGACGGCTTTACGCCATGATGCGGGATTGCCGATGCGGATGGCGCTGGCACGGGTGTGGGCCTCGACGGGCGTGATCGCCTGGCCGTCGTTAGCCTGCATGCTGCGATAGAGAGGATTGGCGCCTTCGGCCTGCACGATGGATATTTTCGGGACACGGTCGGTAAGGCCGAGGTGCTTCATCTCAAGAAAAGCCTTGCCGAGCGCCGAGCTATTGGCGAGATTGCCGCCAGGCACAATGAGATGATCGGGAACCTGCCAGTCGAGCTCCTCGGCGATTTCCAAGGCAGGCGTCTTTTGTCCCTCGAGGCGATATGGGTTGACGGAGTTGAGCAAGTAGACGGGGGCGCGCCGGACAATTTCGGCCAGCACGCGGACACAGCCATCGAAATCGGTGCGGAGCTGGCAGGTGAGCGCGCCGTAGTCGAGCGCCTGCGAGAGCTTTCCCCACGCGATTTTGCCTTCGGGGATAAGGACCAGGCTGCGCATGCCGGCGCGGGCAGCGTATGCGGCCATAGCAGCTGACGTGTTGCCTGTAGACGCGCAGGCGACCCACGCGAATCCCCGCTCATGCGCAACGGAGAGAGCTGCGGTCATGCCGGTGTCTTTGAACGAGCCGGTCGGGTTCATCCCCTGATGTTTGGCATAAAGGGTCGCGACGCCCGTCTTGCGCGCGGCGCGGTAGAGGGCGTAGAGCGGCGTATTGCCTTCCCGAAGGGAGACAATGTTTTCTTCGTTGCGCAGGATGGGCAGCAAATCGCGAAAGCGCCACACTCCGCTCTGGTCCTTGAGATCGGTGGAGGTGCGGCGCTCTTTCCAGAGCCAGCGAAGAGCGCTGGGATTGGGGAACATGCGTTTGGCGGCGGTGCCCGCTTGTACGCTCCAGGCCGGATATTCGACCTCGTATAGATCTCCACATTCGGCGCAGCGGAAATTCTCTTTCAGGTCCTCGTGCGCGATCACGCGAGCGCATCCGGTGCAGCGCAATTGGTGGGTGTCCTGCATCATGATGATTCTTTTCAGAATAACAGTGAGCTTCTGACCAATCGGGCGGGAACGCTCATTGAACTACGCCAGCGATTCGGGCCTGATTCGTATAGACTTATCAACAATCTCATATAAAATCGTCGCGTGGCGAACCTGTTAACACCTCGCGCGGCGGCACTGCGGCTAGGTATTTCCTATCCAACGATTAAGCAGTGGATTTATCGGGAGAAGATCAAAACAGTCAAGACGCCGGGTGGCCACTATCGGATTCCCGAAGCGGAACTGGATACTTTTCTGCACAAGGTAAAGAGTCCGGATACTCCAAAGCGGCAGATGATGCGCAGTGTGAGCGGGCGGAATCAGCTTACTGGCCGCATTGTGGAGTTGAAGTACGATGGACTGCTCGCCCAGGTGAAGCTCTCGATCGGCGGGCAGATCATTACATCGATTATTACTGCCGAGGCTGCACGCGAGATGCAGCTCGAGGTCGGCGAAACCGTCGCGGCGCTGGTGAAATCGACCGAAGTGATGGTGCTGCGTGTTTGATCCGCGGCGCGTGGTCTTGTGTCTGCTGGCAACGGTGTTCGCGCACACAATGTGGGCACAGCAGACGACATCCGGGCCACCGGCGCTGCGCATTGCTGCGGCGGCGGACCTGCAGCCGGTGCTGCCGGCGATCCTAGCCGAATTTCTAACGGAGACCGGTGTGCACGCCGAAGCTTCGTACCAATCTTCGGCTACGATGGCAACCCAGATATTGAATGGCGCGCCGTTCGATGTTTTCCTGGCGGCCGACCTGGGCTTTCCGCAGCGCGTGATTGCGGCCGGTCTTGCGGAGGAGACGGAGCCGGTTGTTTATGCGCGGGGCACGCTCGTTTTGTGGGCTCGCAAGGATGGACGCTTTCACTCGCTTTCGATGGACTCGCTTAAGGATCCCGCATTGAAGTCGGTGGCGATGGCGAATCCGGAGCACGCGCCTTATGGCCGCGCCGCGAAAGCGGCGCTAGAGCATCTGGGCTTGTATGACGGGCTGAAATCGAAGCTGGTGATTGCCGAGAATATTGCGCAGACGGCACAGTATGTTGAGTCGGGAAATGCGGAGCTGGGGCTGATCTCGCTGACCTCCGCGATCACTCCACGCTTGCGAGCGAGCGGACAGTATGTGCTGGTGCCACCGGATGCGTATCCGGCGATTTTGCAGGGCGTAGTGATTGTGAAGCATCCTGCGGGAACGCAGACGGCGCATCGTTTTCTCGACTTCCTTGCGTCCGCGACGATTCAGCATCAGCTGGAGGCCGGCGGTCTCGCTCCGGAGAAATAAGCCATGGATTTTCAGGCTCTGGCTTTGACGCTTCGGCTTGCTGTCGTTACGACGGCTCTGCTGCTCGTGATCGCGGTTCCTCTTGCTTACTGGATTGTGTTCACCGGCTCGCGTTTGCGCGCGCTGGTGGAAGCTGTGTCTACGCTGCCATTGCTGCTGCCGCCTACGGTGCTGGGGTTCTATCTGTTGGTGCTGCTGGGGCCTCGGACAGCGTTTGGAAGAGCGTGGGTTCAGCTTACGGGGCATCCGCTGGCGTTTTCGTTTGCCGGGCTGGTGGTTGGGTCGGTGATCTATAGCCTGCCGTTTGCGGTGCAGCCACTGGTGGCTGGATTCGGAGGTGTGGATATTGCGCTGCTGGAGCAGGCTCGGTTGCTGGGCGCTTCCCGGTTGCGCCTGTTGCGCGCGGTGCTGCTGCCGCTTTCGGCACGATCGGTGGTGACGGCTGCGGTGCTGTGTTTCACGCATACGGTGGGCGAGTTCGGCGTGGTGCTAATGATTGGCGGGGATATTCCCGGAGCTACGCGAACGCTGTCGATTTCGATCTACGACCAGGTACAGGACTTTGCCTACGCAGAGGCCAACCGGACGGCTCTGGTGCTGGTAGTGATCTCCGTGGCCGCACTGGTTCTGCTGTATTCGCGTCGGCGTCCTGGTCTGAGTGAGGCGCGGCGTGGTTGACGACGCATTGCTCCGCGCGGATTTGCGAGTGAGCCGAGGCGCATTCGTGCTGGAGGCGCGCTTCGATCTCAGGTCGAGCTGGACGGTTCTCTTCGGGCCGTCGGGCGCCGGGAAGACGACGCTCCTACGGATTCTCTCCGGGTTGATTGCACCGGATCACGGGCGCATCTCTCTAGGGCCGCGGGTTCTGGTGGATACGGACTCACGATTGACCGTAGCGCCAGGATTGCGGCGGATCGGTTTCGTCACCCAGCAGGCGGCGTTGTTTCCGCAGCTGACGGCGCGGGCAAACGTGGCGTTCGGGCTACATTCGCTGACTGGTGACAGGCGGGAGGCACGTGTCGCCGAGATGCTGCGATTGTTCGAAGCAGAGCCACTGGCGGATCGCAAACCGGATCGATTGTCCGGGGGCGAAAAGCAACGGATTGCGATGGCTCGCGCGTTGGCTCCGCGGCCGGAGTTATTGCTACTCGACGAGCCATTCGCGGCGCTCGATGCCGCGGCAAAGAGTGCGATTGCCGAGAATCTGCATGCAAGCAGTGTCCCGGTCTTGTATGTCTCGCACGACTTGGCCGATGCATGGCAGATGAATGCCGACGCGATTGTGCTGGAGACGGGAAAGATTGAGGCTCAGGGTCCGGCGCGGTACGTGCTCGCTCCTTATCGGGAACGGCTGTTGGAACAACTCGAGGCAGGCACTGCCTCAGAGCTTGAATTCGGGGCCTAAGAAGACGGGCTCGGGTTCAAGTCGGATCTGGAACTTCTGCTCGACTGCGGCGACGATCTGATCCCGGAGAGCGAGAATGTCGGCAGCTTTCGCGTTGTCCTTGTTAATGAGGGCGAGCGTGTGGCGGCTTGAAATTCCGGCGGGTCCGAGAGCGTAGCCTTTGTGGAAGCCTGCCTGCTCGACGAGCCATGCCGCGGGTAGTTTGATTTCTCCGTCGGGAGCGGGGTAATGAGGGACGTCTGCGGCGTGCTGGGCGGTGATCTGAGAGTAATGGTCGGCAGAGATAACCGGATTCTTAAAGAAGCTGCCAGCGCTGCGGCAGTCGGGATCGCTCTCAACAATGAGCATGCCTTTTTGATGGCGGATCTTCCTGACTGCTGCGCTGACCTCGGCGAGAGATGGGTCCGCCGCACCGGCAAAATACTTCTTAAGATCGGCGTATGCCATGCGCGGAGGGGCGTTCTTGCGGAGCGCATAGTCCACGCGGGTTACGATGTGGCGTCCGCGCTCGGTGGAGTTGAAAATGCTGCGGCGATACGAGAACCCGCAGGCGTCCGGCGAGAGCTCTTCAAATTGAAGACTGGCGAGGTCGAGCACGCGGACAGCAGCAATGGTTTCGGCAACTTCCTGCCCGTAGGCTCCGACATTCTGGACGGGGGTGCCGCCGACGGTGCCGGGGATTCCGGCAAGACATTCAATGCCCGCGTACTTAGCGATGACGGCGTGGGAGACGAAGTGATCCCAGTCTTCTCCGGCGGCGACCCGGAAGATTTCGTCTCGCTGCTCGATGCCCTTGAGCGCGATGTGGAGGACGAATCCTGGAAAGCTCGCGTCCGACACGAGGAGGTTGCTGCCTCCGCCAAGAACGAAAAGCGGCAGGCTGCGTGTGCGGGCAAAGTCAATTGCTTCGAGAATCTCGTCTTCGGTCGTAGCTTCGGTGAACCAGCGCGCCGGACCTCCGATTTTGAAGGTGGTGTAAGGGGCCAGTGGGACGTGTTCGAGGAAGTGCAGACTCATCGGCTTTTTGTACGCGCCTTCAGATTCTTGCTGATGTCTCGACCGCCGTAGAGGACACGAAGAACTGTCACCGTTTGCGACTTGATACGAAACGCGATGGAAACACGGCGCTCGAATCCCACCACACGAACACCGCGCGAAACGTGGTACCAGGCCGTTCCGCGTTCAGGGAACCGGTTTAGGGTAAGGCAATAATCGCGAATTCGCTCGAAGTAGGCGAGAGCGCGGGCCGGGTCACTCTGTTCGGCAATGTACTCGTAAATCGAAACTAAGTCAGCTTGCGATCTCTTGCTGAAACGTACCTCGTGGGTCAAGCAGACTTCCGCGTGCGCCGGGCGTGATGCGCATGAAGGGCAGCCGTAAGTTCCTCGGCCGAGATAGCCTGCGAAGGGTCAGCATCTATTTCTTCGCACACCGGCACAACTTCTTCTCTCAACCAGCGCTCCATAGCCGCGTCGCGCTCCTGCAGGGCTCGGAGCCCGGCGCGTACGACTTCGCTGGCGGAAGCGTAGGCTCCCGATTTGACCTTAGTATCGATGTATTGGGCCTGGACGGCCGGCAGACTGAAGGTTCGCTTGGCAGGCGAGGGCATAAGTTTTTCTCCTCGAGATCAGTTTACCGAATAAGTATGAAAGAGTCATACCATAAAAACTAGCCGGTAACGATCTCGGAGAAGTCGGCGATGGAAGAGAAGCTGCCCAGAACTTTCGCGATGAGGGCCAAGCGATTGGCGCGAATGGCAGGATCGTCAGACATGACCATAACCTTGTCGAAGAAAAGATCGACATGGGGACGGAGGGTGGCGATCTGTTCGAGGGCGCTTCCGTAGCCGTCGGTCCGGATCGGATGAATCTCGAGCATCAAGAGGTTTATGTGTTCGTGGAGCGACTGCTCCGCCGGCTCGACGAGCTTGTTTGGATCGATAGTGCTATGACTCTCGACATTCGCCAGTCGGAGGATATTCTTGATCCTCTTGAATGCTGCGGAGATGGCGATGAGGTCCTCAGAGCCGCGGACGGCGGTAAGAGCCTCGGCGCGAGCGATGGCGTCGCGAACATCGTCGAATCCCGCGGCGATGATCGCGTTAACGACGTCATAGGCGAAGCCGCGCACGTCGCGCAAGAAAAATTCCAAACGCTCTTTCAGAAAGTCTACGATCGCCTTGGCAACTGCATCTTGCCTAAATGAGATTACGTTGCGAGACGTACCAATGTCGGATTTTTCAGCTGGTTCCCATCGAATAATCTCTGCGCCATAGTTGGCGATTGATTTTTTAGCAATAAACTTCAAGCTCCGATCAAATGCAGGTTGAGCTTCTGCCAATATTCTTATTACTCCATTCGCTGAACGTCGGAGAGCATATGGGTCCTTGGATCCACTCGGTTGAAGACCTAGAGCAAACATGCCAGCAATCGTGTCAGCCCTGTCTACGAGCGACAATAGACATCCTTCGGATGTGGGCGGGATCACATCACTTACAGAGATCGGCTGGTAATGATAATAAATGGCATCACTGACTGACGCTTCGATTCCTTGCGCTCTAGCATAAAGACCACCGACCACACCTTGAAGCTCTGTGAACTCTTTGACTAATTCCGAGGTCAAATCTGTCTTACATAGTTCGATGGCTTTTTTCACTGAGTCGTCATTAACAAAATCAATGACCGGAGCTGGCTGGTACGGCGATTCAGGCTGGTGAATAAGAGCATTAGCTAAATCCTTCATGCGATCAATCTTGCGCTGGTAACTTCCTGAAACACCAAATAGCTTTTGAAAGGTGACGTTCTCTAACATCTCCACTCGATGAACCAGCGGAGTCTTTTGGTCGACGGTCCAGAAGAATCGTGCGTCATTGAATCTTGCGCGGAGGACACGTTCGTTGCCATGTCGGATGATCTCGTCGGCGTGCTCGCTGGGTTGAGTGTTCAGAACAGTGAGAAAGTAAGACGCGAGTTTGCCCTGCGCGTCTTCGACGGCGAAGTATTTCTGGTGGTCACGCATGACCGTGACAAGCACCTCTTCGGGAAGGGTGAGATATTCGGGCTCAAAGCTGCCGAGTAGAACGGCGGGCCACTCGGTGAGGTGTGTGACCGTGTCGACGAGGGCTTCGTCTTCGCGCCAGCGGGCTCCGGGGATGTTTCGGGTGGCGGCGTCGAGGCCCTTGCGAATGCGGTGTCGGCGAAGTTCGACGTCGGCAGTGACGTGTGCGGCTTCGAGGACGCCCAGGTAGTCAGTGGCGTGTTCGATCGTTAGCGCGGCGTCTCCGTGGAGGATACGGTGGCCGTAGGTGAGGTTCGCGGCGTGGACTCCGGCAAATGCGACGGGGACTATGGCATGGTCAAGCAGAGCGAGCAGCCACTTGACCGGGCGCACGAAGCGCTCGGGTTTGCCGGCGCGCCAATACATGTTCTTTGGCCAGTAAAGGGCGGCGAGTTCTTTCGGGAGTTGCTCGGAAAGGATTTCTGACGCCGAACGGCCTTTGCGCTCAACGACTGCTGAGACGTATTCACCCTTGGGTGTGGTGATTTTCTGGAGAGCGGGGACTTCGACTCCAGCTTTTTTGGCGAAGGCAAGGGCGGCAGGCGTGGGCTCGCCGTTTTTGAAGGCGATACTCCAAGAGGGGCCGGTGAGTTGCTCCTGCGTGTCAGCCTGGGCGGCGTTGACCCCTTTGACCAGCACGGCGAGGCGGCGAGGCGTGGAGTAGCTGTGCGCCGCATGACCAGAGTCGAGAAGGCGTTCGCGCGTGAGAACGTCTTCGACGCGGCGCGCGAGTTCCGCCTGTGCGGCGGCGATCATGCGTGCGGGGATTTCTTCGAGTCCGATTTCAAAAAGAAAATTCATATCTGGTTTCTAGCTTTGTTGCGCCGCGTAGGCTTTGGCTACTCCAACGGCCAGCGCGCGGATGCGGGCGATGACGCCTACGCGTTCGGTAACGGAGATGGCGCCGCGGGCATCGAGCAAGTTGAAAAGGTGCGAGCACTTGAGGCAGAGGTCGTAGGCTCCGAGGACCGGGAAGCGGCGCTGGACGGCTCGTACGTCCTCGGAAGGTGGTTCGTTCTCGTCTTCGTGTACAAGACGATCGTGGATCTTCTGACGGCGCTCCGCCAGCTTTTCGGCGGTGGGAGAAAAACTGTCGCTATAACTCGCAAGCAGGTCCTGGCACTCCGCTTCATAGAGGCGCAGGTGCTCCCAGAGCTTTTCCACCTCGGCAGCTTCGAAGTTGTAGACGGAGAACTGCAGTTCCTCTTCGAGGCGAATGTCTCCGTAGGTGAAAGCCTTGCCGGTCCTGGGATCGCGCACCCACACAATGTCGTAGATCGACTCTTTGTCCTGCAAAAACTGCGCAAGGCGTTCAAGCCCATAGGTGATTTCGCCGCTGATGGGATCGAGGTCGAGTCCGCCGCACTGCTGGAAGTAGGTGAACTGCGTAATCTCCTGGCCATCCAGCATGACCTGCCAGCCGATGCCCCATGCGCCAAGCGTGGGCGACTCCCAGTTGTCTTCTTCGAACTTGATGTCGTGCTCGGAGAGGTCAATTCCGATGGCTTCGAGCGACGCGAGGTAGAGCTCTTGAATGTCGGACGGCGGCGGCTTGAGAACGACCTGAAACTGGGTGTGCTTGTAGAGGCGATTGGGATTCTCACCATAGCGGCCGTCGGCGGGGCGGCGCGAGGGCTGCGCGTAGGCGATGTTGATCGGCCGTGGTCCGAGGACGCGGAGAAACGTATCCGGCGACATGGTGCCAGCGCCGACCTCGACATCGTAGGGCTGCTGCAGGATGCATCCGCGCTCGGCCCAGAAGGTTTGCAGGCGAAAGAGCAATTGCTGGAAGGTGAGAGGCTCAGTGCGCGTAGGGATAGAGGAAGCCGTAATGATTGCAGACACTTTTAGTTTTTCCGTTGATGGAACGCTACTGGAATTCTACAGGGGACGGGCAGTTTGCCCGGACTTATCCTCCGAGTTTGACCAGCGCGGCAATGGAGTGGAGTTTGCGCTCGAGGTGACGTTCGAGGGCCAGCATGGCAAAGCGGCGGAGATCGGCAGCGCGGTTGCGAGGCCAGTCCTCCGATGCCAGCGCGGCGATGGGCGCGCGCAGGATGTGGGCGGCAGCAGCGAGCGAGTCAGGCGAAAGTATCCGGCTGGAGGGGTGTTTGTGATCGACGCAGAAGAGTCCGTCAGATTGAATGTTGAAATACGCCGCTTCGCCGGCAAATGGCCGGCTGCATAGGTTGCAGTGGGGGATGTCCGGCATCCAGCCCATCAGACGGATGATCCAGAGGCCAAAGTAGGTTACGGGCAACCAGATCTGTCCGGCGCGGGTGTGTTCCAAGACGGCCAGGGCGAGGCGAAAAACGGGGTCCTGCGGGTCGTGGTCGGGGAGGGTCTCTTCGAGAACCTCGGCAAAAAATGCCAGGGCTGCGGCGCGGGCGTAATCGACGGGCTCAGAGAGTGGAGACGCAAGGATTTCGCAGGAGTCGAGGCGGACGAGCTCCTGGCGCGGCTTTTCAACGTAACTGGCCAGGACGTAGGTCATGGGCTCGAGGGCTCCGCCGAAGCGTTTGCGGGATTTGGCCGACGATTTGGCAATGCCCTTGAGCTTCCCCTGGTCGCGCGTGAAGAGCGAGACGAGGTGGTCGGCCTCATGGACGGGCCAGGTGCGCAGGACGAGGGCTTCAGCCCGGTGGGCAATCACTGGCTTTCAGGATAGCGGAAGGCAGGAGAGTTGCTGTTCCCGCCGGGTCCAATCGCTGGCTCTGCATGGATAAACAATTAAAATTTGCCAAATTACTTTTTTTAATACTATTTTCCCTTTTTGAACCGGCCCGGTAGTCTTGATTGAGAGTGTTAATCCCTCACATCTGAACTACATCGGCAGGGCCGCCACCAAAGATTTCAGTGTAGGGAGATGGCTGTGTTTTCAACTCAACCTGAGGAGATCCATGTCAACTGAACTTCGTAATTTCCTGGCGTTGTCGTATCCGGAGCTGGAAGAACTGAACCTTAAGGCCAAAGAACAGCGCATGAAGCGCGTTGCGCCGGACAAGATTCAGGAAGAGCGGCTGAAATATTTGACCGACCAAAAAGGCATTAAGGCCGTCACCGTGCTATTCAGCGACCTCGAAGGCCGCCTGCACATGTTGGACTACGACAAGAAGTTCATCACGAAGAGCTACGACAACCTCACCTTCGATGGATCGTCGATTCGCGGCTTCACCGCACAGCGCGAGAGCGACCTGCGCCTGGGAATCGACTGGGGTGCGTTTTACTTTGCGCCCGCGGATTTCTTTGGCCACGGCAAAGTGCTGGTCTTCGGCGAAGTCATCGACAAGGGCGGTTCACCTTACACCGCCGACATGCGCGGGGTGCTGAAGGGCTACGCCCAAGGCCTCTTTGACAAGCATGGATACACGCTGAATGCGGCGAATGAAATCGAGGGCTTTCTCTTCGCCGGTCTCGACGCAGAGAAGCTTTTCCCTTCGACCGGCCGCTTTGAGTATGTGAACACCGGCGGCTACTACCATTCCCTTCCCGGTGATCCTCTGCGCAGCTTCATCGACACGACCGCAGAAGTGCAGCGCGCCATGGGATTCGAGAATGAGAAGGACCACCCTGAAGTGGCGCCGTCACAATTTGAAATCAATTACGGTTACGGCGAAGTCGTGGCTGCGGCCGACCAGATCCAGCTTTACAAGCTGATCTGCCGCCAGGTTGCGACCAAACAGGGAATGACGGCGTCCTTCCTGCCCAAGCCCGTGGTGGGCGTCAACGGCAGCGGCATGCACACGAACATGTCTATCAGCAAGGAAGGCAAGAACATCTTCTGGGATCCAAAGGGCGAGGAAAAGCTGGCGTCGTTCGGCTGGGAGTTTGTCGACCGCGTTCTCACTCACGGCAACGATATCTGCCTGTTCCTGAATTCGAGTGTTAACGCCTATCGCCGCCTCGATCCGCACTACGAAGCGCCAAATCAGCTCAATGCTTCGGCGGTCAACCGCGGCGCAATGGTTCGTATCCCAATTGGCAACGAGCGGTCGTCGCGCATCGAAGTTCGCGCGGTGGCGCCAGACTCGAACCCTTACCTGGTGATGTATTCGATCTTCAAGTCGGGCCTCGACGGTGAAACAGCGAAGATTCCTGACTTACGCTCCGCAGGTCGATTCCTGCCGGATAACATCTACACAGCGCTCGAAAACTTCCGCAATTCCACCTGGGTTACGAAGCTTCTCGGCGAAGACGTGAAGGGCCGGTACGCCGATCTGAAGCAGGCCTCGGCGGATCGCTGCCCGCGCCTTCTGGGTACAACAGTAAAGCCTTCCGAAGTCCAGTTTCATCATGAGGTCTATAACCAGTTCTTGTGGAACCAGTTCTAAGCTGCCCCGAATAGAGGCACGAACGCCCCGGATTATCACCGGGGCGTTTTTGTGTGTCCCTGGAAAGATCTCTCAGCGTGGGCTTGTACCAGAAGGCGTGACCGCAACGGAAACGACCAATTGCACACCGCTCGAAAGGTGCACATTTCCTTTTGCCTGTGTGAATGTACCCGAGGTCGCATCCTGCGGCAATCCGGCGACGGTAAGCCCGTCGATCGGATGCGGCGGGGCGTTGAAACCAGAGGTCTGATCGTTCTGGCCGTTGGTCTTGTTGTCGCCAGCTGTCCCAGGACGATACGAACTGGGATTGTAAGGCTTGTCATCTCCGGTCGGCGCCGTGCTCATCGCGCTGACCAGCGTTGCCTTAACGTTCACTTCATTGCCGTTCTTGATCTGAAGCTTGTCGAAGGTGACCGTGACCTTGGAGTCACTCTTCTTTTCCGATGGAGTCACCGAGTCTATATGGCCTTCAAGAATTGAGCCTGACGGAATCTTGGTGCCATCGGTGAGCTGCGTAGAAGCAGAAAGTTTGGCGTTGAAAGAATCGCCGGCCTTCGCCTTTTTAGCGTCGACCGTCTTTTCCAAGGTCGTGGGGACGTTAACCATCGTGACAGTTTGCGCAAGTGCATACGACACGGAGGCAAGAACAATCAGGAGGGTTGCTTTCTGCTTGAGCATGGATGCGAGATTCCTTTGTTTGAACGCTGCTCGGCGGGGGCCGACACTCGATCTTAAAAGTCTCGTACTCACCGCGTCCAGTGCCACCAGCAAATAGCTCAAGCCAGAACTAAATAGGCCGCTTACCGTAGTCCAGAAGATAGCCAGGCACAGACTCGACATCGGGGGTCAGGCGCGGATCCGGTATGGGAGTACCGGTCTGCACATGGAAGGGCAGCAACCCGGCCCATACCTTGAGCGAGTAGTCTTCCTCGTCATCGAGGGGCGGGCCGGTTCGAACCTTGGCAGAAGCCTCACCGATGGGCAGGGCGAGAACCTTGGTGGCTTTGAGTTCCTGCTCAGTAGGCCAGCGGACGTCGTCCCAACGCCCTGGCACGATCTGTTCGGAGATTGCGCGAAGTGCAGCGGTTTTTTCCTCTGGCGACTCCACGAGGGTCGCCGTTCCAAAAAGAACAACCGATCGATAGTTCATGGAGTGGTGGAAGGCGGAGCGGGCAAGCACGAGCCCATCGAGCAGGGTGACCGTGACACAGACCTCGACTCCCGCGGCCAGCGTGCGGAGCATACGGCTGGCCGCTGAACCGTGCAGATAAAACGTGCTCCCGAGGCGCCCGTAGCCGGTTGGGATGACGAAGGGCTGGCCGTCGACCACGAAACCCACGTGGCACAGGAAACCGGCGTCGAGAATGCTGTGGATCGTCGCCTCAGAGTAGTCGCCACGCTTGGGCAATCTTGCTATCTGCGTGCGCTTGGTGGGTGCGTCCTGGCTCATCCTGCCCTTCCCTTCCTTATCAAACGTGTACCGGCTTCAGGTTAGCTACCGGTTCGGAATCGATGCCAAAAAAGCAAAACGCGCAGCCTGAGAGACTGCGCGTTGCAAGACTCTGGGAAAGCTCTAGCGGCCGAAGAACGCTGAGTTCTTCTCGGTATAACTGGCCCACTTTTCCGGCAGATCGTCGGCAGCAAAAATCGCCGACACCGGGCAAACCGGAACGCAGGCTCCGCAATCGATGCACTCCACTGGATCGATGAAGAGCTGCTCCTGTTCGGCGTTTGCCGGTGCGTCTTTCTTTGGGTGGATACAGTCCACCGGGCATGCGTCCACACATGCCATGTCCTTGGTGCCGATGCAGGGTTCAGCGATTACATATGCCATGGGAAATCCTCTTCCAGTTAAGGGTGTTAGACAAATTTATTGTACCGGAGGGTGAGGCCGGAGAGATACGACTGCAGTGCAAAAAACTGGCCCCTAGACCGGCTTAAGAATTTGCTCGCAGGGCGCGGCGGGCCGCAAATTCTGCGGGTGTGGGAATGGGTTCCAGGGCGTGACCGGCAAACATTCCCTCGAAGAGACTCAGGAGTTCGTCGCGCAAAAGCCCGTTCGTAGCGAGCACTTCCCTGCTGTCGAGACGGAAAGGGCTGCCGTCAAAGCTGGTCATGCTTCCCCCGGCTTCGAGGACGAGCAACGCTCCGGCGGAAGTGTCCCATGGATTGAGATTGAACTCCCAATACGCGTCGACGCGGCCGCACGCCGTGTATGCAAGATCGAGAGCGGCTGACCCTGCGCGGCGCACTCCGTGGGAACGCAGAGTGAACTCCTGATAGAAGTGGATATTTGGATTGTCGTGGCGTTTGCGGCTTGGAAAGCCGGTGGCAAGCAAAGCTTCCGCCAATTCCGCGGCGCGAGATACATGAATGGGTGTGCCGTTCAGATACGCGCCTTTTCCTCTTTCGGTGGTGAAGAGTTCGTCGCGCAGCGGATCGTAAACGATACCGGCTATCAATTCCCCATCCTGAGACGCAGTCAGGTTGGGCGTGCGGCGCTCAAGACCCATCGAAACACAAAAGACTGGAAAGCTGTGCGCGAAGTTCGTGGTGCCGTCAAGAGGGTCGATGTACCAGCGGTATTCGCGATCCATGTTGGAGCGCGTTCCTTCTTCCCCGTAGACGCCGTGTTCGGGAAAGAGAGCATGCAATCGCTCGACGATGAGCTTTTCGGATGCGCGATCGGCCTCGGTGACGAGATCGACGTCGCCCTTGTATTCAGTAGCGACACCCCGGCGATAGTAATCGCGCAGAAGGGCTCCGGCCTCAATTGCAATAGCCGATGCAGGCCCTGCAAAAACAAATTCAGAGGGTACGTTCACTGCGAATCCCCGCTGAGCGGATCGTTGACGACAAAACCCCCTGCATCGCGACTTTCCGCGTCGTGGCTGGACCCAGTGGGAAGTTTGCGCGCGCCGCGACGGCGCACTTCCTCTCCACGGCGTGCCTGTTCGGTGATGGTGCGAATCTGATGCTTGTAGATGAACAGATTTGGCTTGCCCTCGCGCGTGAGGCGGACCATGCGATCGTCAAAGTACTCGATCCATCCGGATACAGTCTCACCATCGTGTAACTTCACGGAGACGCGAACCTGCTTCTCGCTGAGGAAGCGCAGATAGAGAGCTTCTTGCCCGGTATCACCCGGAGGCGGAGATTTCTGACGCCGTCGGGAGGCGTTAAGGGGCGGCATATCGATATTGTAGCGGACGAGCGAACACCTTTTTTAGTTGCCTCGGAAGAGGAGAGTGCTTAGCAGTAATTGATTTTGCGCCGCTGATTTGACCAAATCAGTCCGGCTGGCATTGGGGGCACCAATATGTCGATCGCGCTCCCGGCCCTTGCCTGCGCATGAGGATCGTAGCTCCGCAGCGGCGGCACTCCCGGCCCTGCCGCCGGTATACCCACACTCGTGCTGACGGGTCTGCCTTGCCTGTTGTGCGACGGGGACCGGTATAGGTCACGATCTGATTGCCCGAGGATTCGGTGACGTTCGCGGCCATGAGCCGGCGCGCGGAGTCGATGAGGCAATCAACCTCGGAGTCAGAGAGAGATGAGACAAGGCGAAAAGGGTGGACGCCGCATACAAAACAAATTTCAGATTTGAACACGTTGCCAACGCCAGCCATCACTTTCTGATCGAGGAGGACGTTGGCGATCTGCTCGGTGGCATTCGCGCGAATTCCTGCCCTTGCTTTGTCTTCAGCGAAGCCGCTTTTAAGCAGATCGGGGCCGAGTTTCGGAATGGCCGAGTTGCGCTCAAGGGAACGAGCGTTGTGGAAGCGCGCGACAGGGACCGCGAAGGCTACAGCCTGGTACTGCTCTGTGCGAATGACCACTCGCATTTGGCCGCGGGGCAACCGCCAGCGCTCGCCAGCACGGTAGATGTGCCAGCTTCCGCTCATGAGCATGTGGGTGACAAGAATGAGATCGCCGGAAAAATAAATCAGCAGCCACTTGCCGCGTGACTCGGCTTTCTCAATAACGCGACCGGTCACCGGAGTGTTGTCGTGTACGCTGGCCAGGGCCGCGTAGGCAGTCTCAAAACCGGTGACGGTTGCGCCGGAAAGCGCTTTGTGCAGGGCTCGCGCGGCGCGGAAGATTGTGTCGCCTTCGGGCATGCTCTACTGGAGTTCCTTTGTTTCCATGGACACTTGGGTCGCCGCAGACATGGGCTGAAGTATGCGCCGCACATTGAAGCCCATCGGCGCGGGCTGAAAACCGGCGTCGAGAAGAAAGCGCGCGAGCCAGTGTTCGTGAATAGGGCGTCCGTTGATAGTGGAGACGAGCAGACCGCCGCGATGGTTACTCTCATCCTGACGCATGGTCTCCTGCGCGCTGCTGGCGAGAAAAACGGCGAGGTCTCGTGCGGCGTTGGAGCGGTCAGGCTCGTCGGATGGCAGAAAAACCTGCAGGTTGGGATTATTGCGCCGCATGTAGGCAATCAACTCCCCGTTCCGCAGGATCACCGAGGCACCCACGCTGCGAGTGAGAGAGCGAGTTGTTGCGTCGGCGCCGTCGGGCTCGTCTGTGTAGTCCGGATCGGATGGAGGCTGCGGCCAGCGTGGAAGAGCCTGGGGCCACCGGAGAACAGCCCCGTAAACGTTGGCCGGATCGGTGGCTGCGAGCGTCATGATTTCCGGCTTCTCTGACTGCGCGCTATTGCGCAGGGAGCGCAGAAGGTCCACGGCGGATGGCAGCGCGAACTGCGCCGCGCCCAGGCCAGCGACGAAATATCCGCGCCGCACGCGGCCGCTCTCTTCGAGCGCTTTGAGCACCTGGTAGACGGCGCTGAAGCCGCCGGGGACATTTTCCTGCGCTACGGTTTCGCGACTTACGATGCCGTAGCGGTGGAGCAATTGCAGCGCGAGCGCGTGGCTCCATTCGGTCTGTGCTGCCGGAGTGCTGCGATCTGGCTGAGCGACGAGAACCCAACGTCCCTGCGCACTGGGCGGCGTGGTGCGACGCGAACGAAACGTGGGCAGATTGTGCTGGCGCTTTGCCTGACGCGCTGACGATGGCCGGGCGACGTAAGCGCGGAGGGCATGAAAAGTGTCGTTTGTGATGAGACCGCGCCACACCAGGCTCCAAAGAGCGTCGAGCGTCTCGCCCGGGTATCCTCCGCCGAGCGAATCGTGCAGCTGCGCGAAAAACATTGCGCCGCTTTGTGTGAGCCGATCGACAACCGCCTGTTCCTTCTCGCTCATGGGCAGATCTTCGCGCGCGCTCCGCGGCGGCAGCAGGGTCGAGATCTTGTCGGCGAGATAGAGCCCGATGCGTCCATCGTGCTCGCCCAGAGGATCGAAGCCGCACCACACAACCTCGCCCGCCGCGATCAATGTATCGAGATCGCCGGGAGAATATTTCTGGAGACGCGCGGGCAGAATCGCCGATTCAACGAGAGACGCGGGCAATGGCGCCCCCTGTAGATTCTCAATTGTGTCGAGCAGCGCGTCGAGGCCACGTCGTTTTTGGAGTACTCCCTGCCAGTGTGTCTGGAGGCGCGCGAGCATGTGCTGCTCGACTGGTTCGATCTCTTTGCGAAGTTTCGCGAGGGATTTTCTGCGAATCTGGCGCAACACTTCCGCATCGCACCATTCACGATGAACTCCGGATGGGCGAAATCCTCCTTCGACGATGCGTCCGTCGAGCACAAGCGTGCGGAGAGCGCCTTCTATCTGTTGTTCGTCGAGGCCAAATCTCTTAGCCGCTTCCTGCGCGGTGAAGGGACCGTGCGTGCGAGCGTATCGACGAACGAGCTCCAGTACCGGCGAAGCGACAGGTCCCAGAAGGGACGCAGCAATTCCGGGAGGCAGGGGAATGCCCAGCGCATCGCGATAGCGCGCGGCATCTTCAACAGCGATCAGTCGTTTCTCCCCGGCGATTTTTACTTCGAGGATCCGGTGCGCGCGCAGCAGGCGATCGATAGATTGCATCAGGTCGGGAGAAACGAGCCGCCGCTCGAGCTCGGTGCGCGACAAATCTCCCAGACGGAGCAACAGATCGTGCATGCCATCAGCGGAGCGGACACGCTGCGTCTCGCCGAGCGCCTGCAGTTGCTCCTCGACCTCGGCGATGGCGTCGGCATCCAGCAACTCGCGCAGATCGGCATCGCCGAGCAGATCCTGCAGTTGTTCCTGATCGATGGAGAGCGCCTGTGCACGGCGCTCGGCGAGAGGCGCATCGCCATCATAGATGTAGTTGGCGACGTAGCTGAAGAGCAGCGAGGAGGCGAAGGGCGAAGGCGTGCGCGAGTCGGCGACATGCACGCGAATCTGGCGTTTCTCCACGGCGCGGAGGATTTCGAGGAATGCAGGAATGTCAAAAACATCGCGGAGACATTCGCGATAGGCCTCAAGAAGCATGGGAAACGACGGATAGCGCGAAGCCACGGAGAGCAGATCGTATGCGCGTTTGCGCTGCTGCCAGAGCGGTGCGCGGCCCTGGGCGCGTCGTCGCGGAAGCAGCAGGGCGCGCGCGGCTGACTCGCGAAATTTTGCCGCGAACAGTGCCGTTGCGCCCAGCTGGCGAAGGACGAGATCGGTAGCTTCGTGTGGATCGAGCAGAAGAAGATCGGGGTCGGGCGCGGCATCGGTATCAGGAAAGCGCAGGACGAAACCATCGTCAGCCCACATGGTTTCGACATCGGGACCTCCCGCGGCGCGAATCCTTCCAGTCACCGCCATCGCCCAGGGCGCATGTATGCGGGCTCCAAATGGAGTGAGGACACAGACGCGCCAGTCGCCGAGTTCGTCGCGCACGCGCTCGATGACAACATTGCGATCATCTGGCACCATCACTGTTGCAATTTCCTGATCGGCCAGGAAGCGGATGAGATTTTCCGCGGCCTGCGGATCAAGATCGTGCTCGCGCACGAGGCGGCTGAGAGCGGCGTTGCGCGGCACCTCGCGCAGCTCGCGGACGAGCGCGCCGATGCGGCGTCCAAATTCGACAGGACGGCCGGCTACATCGCCGTGCCAGAAAGGAGTCTTTCCGGGCTCGCCGGGAGCGGGCGAAACGAGAACACGATCGTGGGTAATCTCAACGATGCGCCAGGTGGATGCGCCGAGGACGAAGGTCTCGCCCGTCTTGCTCTCGAAGACCATCTCCTCATCGAGTTCGCCGACGCGGACAGGTTTGTCGGCTCCGTGGAGAAATACTCCGTAGAGGCCACGGTCCGGAATGGTGCCGCCATTCAGAATTGCGAGGCTCTTGACGCCTTCGCGCGGCGTGAGAACGTTGGCGACACGATCCCAGGTGATCCGCGGCCTGAGCTCAGCAAATTCATCGGAGGGATACCGACCGGCAAGCAAATCCAGAATGCCTTCGAAGGCTGTTCGGGTGAGCGAGGCGAAGGGAGCGGCACTGCGGACCAGAGCGAACAGCGCCTCGACGCTGATTTCCGGTGATGCCGGAGCGTGTCCGCGCTTGCGTGGCACCGCGAGAGCTGGCGGCTGCGCCACAGTGGCGACAATTTGCTGCGCGAGAACGTCCAGCGGATTGCGCAGGTAGCGCGTCGATTCGACCAGCCCCTCGTGCATGGCGCGCGTGACGGCCGCGCAGGCTACGAGATCGGCGCGGTACTTGGGGAAGATGATGCCGTCGCTAGTAGCTCCAACGTGATGTCCGGCGCGGCCGATGCGCTGCATGCCGCTGGCGACGGAGGGCGGCGCTTCAATCTGAATGACGAGATCGATGGCGCCCATGTCGATGCCGAGCTCAAGTGATGAGGTTGCGACCAGTGCGCGGATGGATCCAGACTTAAGCTGCTCTTCGATCTCAGAGCGTTGCGCAGCGGCGAGTGAGCCGTGATGGGCGCGCGCCAACGGCTGCGGAATTTGCTGCTGCTGGGCGAGTTCGTTAAGCGCACCTGCGAGCCGCTCGGCAGTGCGGCGGTTGTTGACGAAGATGAGTGTGGATTGCCGGTCGAGAATGATCTCGAGCAGGCGGGGATGGATGGCGCTCCAGATCGAGGTGCGCTTGGGACCTTGTGAGGCTGCGCCGCTGGGCATTTCCTCGATTTGTCCGAGCCGCGCCATGTCTTCGACGGGAACCTCGACTCGCAGTTCAAGCCTCTTGGGTTCGCTGGCATTGATGATCGTGCAGGAGCGGAACTTTTGGGCGGCTTCCTGGTCGCTGGTCCACTCGTGCTCGAGTTCGGCGAGCGTGTCTTTTGAATCGTGGGGTGAAGCGGACTTGCGAGGTTTAGATGGCTCTACGCCGGCCAGAAAATGCGCTACTTCTTCGAGAGGCCGCTGCGTTGCCGACAGGCCGATGCGCTGCAAGGGCCGTCGCGTGATGGCTTCGAGCCGCTCCAGGCTGAGAGCCAGGTGCGCTCCTCGCTTGGTAGGAACGAGCGCATGAATCTCATCGATGATGACGGTTTCCACAATGCGCAGAGAAGCGGCGGATTCCGAGGTAAGGAGCAGATACAGCGACTCGGGTGTAGTGATGAGGATTTCGGCGGGATGACGCCGGAAGCGTGCCCGGTCGCGCTGTGGAGTGTCGCCGGTGCGAATACTGATTTCCGGAGTGTGAAAGACGACGCCGTGCTGCCGGGCCATGTTGGCAATACCGGCGAGCGGTGAGCGCAGATTGCGCTCCACATCTACAGCGAGAGCTTTGAGAGGGCTGATGTAGACAACGCGGCAACCTTCCGTTTCGGCGTCCTGCTTTGTATCTGGCCGCGCGTTTCGGCGATGCAGCATGAGCCGGTCGAGGCACCAGAGAAATGCGGTGAGGGTCTTTCCTGTTCCTGTCGGGGCGAGGATGAGCGTGCTCTCGCCACGCGCGATGGCAGGCCATCCAAGACGCTGCGGTGCGGTGGGGCGATCGAAGACTGCGCGAAACCACTGCGCCGTGACAGGATGGAAAAGCGCGAGAGCGGCATCATTCCCGGCGGAGACTTCTGGGATGGCGTTAGAGCCGGCCCCCGCAGTTTTATCGGGAGACCGCTTCTGCCGAATCTTTCGCGCCATTTCGTTTGCCATCATGCGCACGCTTTCGTCCACATGCTTTGAGAATATCCCGCATGCGGATAACATCTGTCCGCCGCTCTGCGTGCAGAGACCAGACTTTATCCCAGTAGCCTTCCCACGCGCTCCATCAATCCTTGCGCATCCACGGGAGCGCGCACCTTCGCGTCATTATCGAAGTAGACATAGACGTCTCGCACCATCCCCTGCGGAGCCATCTCCCGGCTCGCGTGATCGCCCTCGGCCTCACCGCCGGTCGCCCATGTCGTCACCCGCTCTGCCCACTCATCGAGCGATTTGTCATCGTAGCCGCTTGCGTACAACACCTCTGAGCCGTGCAGTCTGCAGTAGACGAAATCCGCCGTCACATCCATCAGCCGCGGCCACTTCACCGCATCGGCACACACCAAAGCCACACCATATTTGCGAAGCAGAGCGATGAACTCCTCCGAGACGAAACTCTTGTGGCGAATTTCCATCGCGTGTCGAACCGGGCTCGCCACAGTCGGATCGATATATGCTCGCTTTTTCATCCAGGCGTCGCATCCACTTGCAAGGTCGGCCGCCTGCTGGGTCGTCGTCGGCAATTGTTTGAGAAACTCCTCGACGAGATCGGGCTGAAACTTGAAGCTCGGCGGAAACTGCCACAGGATCGGTCCCAACTTAGGCCCGAGAGCCAGCAGTCCGGACGCAAAGAAGTTTGCAAGCGGCACTTCGATCTCACGCAGCTGGCGCAGATGGGTGATGTACCGCGTCGCCTTCACGGCGAAAACGAAGTCGTCCGGTGTCTCGTCTCTCCAACGCATAAAACTCTTCGGCGTTTGCAACGAGTAGAAGGTCCCGTTGATCTCGATCGTTGGAAAGATGTGAGAGCTGTAACTCAATTCGCGCTTCTGGGGCAGGTCCGCGGGATAGAAGACGCCGCGCCAGGGCGCATAGGTCCAGCCTGATATCCCAATGCGCACTGTTCGGAGCTGCCTTCGGTTCATGCGCCTCCTGCTGAATCTCCCTGTATATGGATCGCTTCCGGCGCGCGCGGGTTGTCAATAGGCGCGCAACTGCATGTACAGGTTAAACAACGTAAATCCAGGAACATAGATGACGATATGAGTTGGCGGGTTTTTTCCCGAAACTCCTTATAATTGATATAGAGGGTAAGGAAAGAATTCAAAGGCACGGCTTCGGCCGTGCCTTTTTCTTTTGAGGCGTCTTCTCCCGCGTCCAATCAGCGCCGCGGCTCACTCCATCCTCAGAACACAAGGAAAAACATGAGCAATATCTTTCAAAAGCTCGGAATCGGCATTGCAGACTTCGGCAAATGGTTCGCGACCGCCGTAAAGGACACAGCGAGTTTGTCTGCCAAGATTCAGGCGATCCTTACAGCAGTACAGCCGCTGGAGAAGCCTTTCGTCTCCGGTCTTTCGACAGTAGTGGCCGATGTCGAAGCCCTTATCGCCTCGTCCTCGGCCGCGGTTACCGCCGATGGCCTGAACTTCCCTGCTGACTCCCAGGTCTACCGGCAGTTCCTCACGCTTATCGCCGACTTCAAGAACCTGGCACCGGTTGTTGAGGAGACTGTAAGCATCCTGAAGGCCAAGCCCGCGGCCAAGTAAGCCTGCGACTCCTGAGTGGCGCCAGCCGCCAGGCGGCCCAGCCCGGAGCCGGAATCCGGGCATCCCCTCAGCTTCGGCCGTGCAAGCCTCTTAAAATGAATCGATTACAAGTTTGTCTTGTAGAATGAGGCGGTTACGGCGCACAGCAGCATAACTCCAGTAGAATCAGGCGGTTTCAAATTCGCCACAAAACGAAGGGGGAGGGGCCCCATGACGTTGTACTCTGGCAAGGCATGAGCACACCGGAATTCTCTCTCTGGATATTCCTCAGCTCAATCCTGGCCGGCCTGCTGGGATCACTCACCGGTCTAGGGGGCGGCGTGGTCATCGTTCCCGTGCTAACCGTACTTTTCCACATCGACATTCACTACGCTATCGGCGCATCGCTGGTCTCGGTCATCGCCACCTCGTCAGGGGCAGCCGCAGCCTACGTCCGTGAGGGTTACTCCAACATCCGCATCGGCATGTTTCTGGAGATCGCGACGACCATCGGAGCGATCTTCGGCGCGTGGCTCACCACCCGCGTCCCCACGCATGCCATCGGCATCATTTTCGGCGTGGTCCTGCTCTATTCCGCCTACGCATCGGTGCGAATGAAGCACCCGGAACACGGCCAGCAAAAGCCAGACGCCCTCGCGGAGAGGCTCAGGTTGCACGGCAGTTTCCCAGGAGCGAACGGAGACGAAGCGTACGCCGCCCAGCGGGTCCCCGCCGGCTTCAGCCTGATGTTTCTGGCTGGCTCACTCTCCGGACTGCTCGGCATCGGGTCGGGAGCGGTGAAGGTCCTGGCGATGGATCAGGCTATGCGTCTGCCCTTCAAGGTGTCGACGACGACCAGCAACTTCATGATCGGCGTGACGGCGGCGGCTAGCGCAGGAATCTATCTCAGCCGCGGATACATCTCGCCGGGGCTGGCCATGCCGGTGATGCTCGGTGTTCTGGGCGGCTCGCTGGTTGGCTCTAAAATCCTTGTGCGCGCCGAGGTAAAGACGCTGCGTATCGTCTTCGCGGTCGTCATCGTCGCCCTTGGCCTGGAGATGGTCATCAACAGCGTCACGGGAAGGTTGTAGCGATGCAGGTTACCGATCAGAAACTCGAGATCGCCATCGGGCGCATGCTTCAGACCGGCGTCTTCCTCGCCGCTGCCGTCGTTCTCATCGGGGGGATACTCTACCTGCATCAGGCCACGGGCCCACGCCCAGACTACAGCCAATTCAAGGGAGGAGTCGTCGAAGCATTACGATCGCCGATCGACATCTTCAACGATGCCCGGCACGGAGATGCAAGGAGCATCATCCAGCTCGGATTGCTGCTGCTGATCGCGACACCGATTGCCCGCGTAATTCTGGCAGCAGTCGGCTTTCTGTTCGAACGCGACCGCCTCTACTTCTTTATTAGCCTCATCGTCCTCGCCGTGCTGCTCTACAGCCTGCTGCACGCAGCTTAAGCCTCGAGCTGCAAGCCATACTCGATCATGCTCTCGAGGATTGGCTGGAACTCAATCGCCTCGGCATGAACGTCACGGAATACCCAGCCCGCCAGCAGCAGGACCGGCGCTGGCCCAGGCTCAGTTGAACCCAGCGCTCCCAGAGTCGTCACGGTGATCTGCTGATCCGGCTGCGCGGCCCGCGAGATCGCAATACATGGGAAGTCGGCCGGCAGCCCCGACGTCCTCCATTCGGCAGCGAGCCCGGAGAAATCCCGTCCAGGCATGTAGACAATGCGTGTCGACTCTGTGGTCTCGGGTGCTCCTTCCATTGCATGATGGCCGGAGCTAAAAACGATGCTCGACGAGGCCCGCCGATCGGTGAGCGAGCACTGAAGAGACGCAGCGGCGGCAAAGGCGGCGGTAATGCCTGGGACGATCTCGAAAGGGATGCCAGCCTCACGGAGCGCATCCATCTCTTCGGCAGCGCGGCCAAACACCAGCGGATCGCCGCTCTTGAGGCGCACCACCGAAACCCCTTGCGACGCTTTCTCGATCATGAGCCGATTGATCTCTGCCTGCGTAATCTTCTTCGCGCCGCAGCGTTTGCCCACGTTCACGGTCAATGCGCGTGGATTGGCGAGCGCCAGAACCGCGGGCGTAACCAGATCGTCGTGGAGAATGATCTCCGCAGCAGCAAGCAGCCGAACGGCCTTGACCGTCAGCAACTCAGGATCGCCGGGACCGGAACCGACGAGGTAAACCTTGCCGGCCTGCTTCTTGGCAGTTAGATTCATGCGTTGACCTCCTTCTGTTCGAACGCGAGCTTGCGCGCGGGACACTCCCGCGACCCGCAGACATCCCGCTGGGCGAGCGTGTGTAGCAGGAGCTTGCGTTCCTCACCAGCTGGATATGCCGCGAGCACTTCGCGGCGGAGCTCACCGAGATCGCGCAGCCAGGGGCCGAGATCGCGGGGAAGCTGCTCGTCAATTTCGCGTCGCAGGCGTTGCGCCAGCGCTGGGCTCTCCCCGGCAGTCGAGATGGCGATTTGCAGATCGCCGCGGGTGACGATAGAGCCAAAATAGAAATCACAGTGCGGCGGATCATCGACCGAATTGCACAAAATATTGCGCTCAACTGCCGCACGATAAACGGCAGCATTGACGGCAGGAGTGTCCGTCGCCGCAATCACAATAAAAACACCGTCGAGATCAGCCTCGGCAAACTCGCGCTCAAACACTTCGAGGCGGCCTTCGCGGGCAAGCGCAGCAATCTCCGGTCTCACGCGCGGCGCGATCACGCGCAGCCGAGCCTCTGCCGCGAGCAGAGGAGGTATCTTCTGCAGCGCAACCTCGCCCGCTCCAACAAGGAGGCACTGTCGGCCGGTGAGCTTCACGAATATCGGCAACAGACTCATGTGCGTTCCTTAATCGCCGTCCATGGCCATCGCGGCCACGTCGCGTTCAACTGCGTCCAGCGATTCCCCGGCTAACCGGGCGCGGATTTCCTCCGAGTTGTAGCGCGAAAACCAGGACTGAAGGTCCTCACCCGGAATCCGCTCTTCGAGGTAGCTGCCCAGCAATCGTTCGAGGGCTGCCGGAACTTCGGTCGCAGGAATGCGATACCCAACCGGACGCGCAATAGCGGCATGTTGACCAACCCCGCCGCCCACACAGAAGTAAAATGCGTCGACCATCCTGCCTTCGTGCTTGATCTTCTTGCCTTCAAGCCCGATGTCGGCGATCCAGTGCTGGCCGCAACTGTTCGGGCAGCCGGTCACGTGCAGCTTCAGATCCTGATCAAAGCCCGGCAGCCGTCCTTCCAATTCCTCTACCAGCCAACGCGTAAAGCTCTTCGTCTCGCTGATCGCCAGCTTGCAGAACTCTGTGCCGGTGCATGCAATCGCCCCGCGCCAGAAGGGCGACCCCTCCACTCGCAGCCCAATCTCTCCAAGCTCGCGAGCCAGTTCCGCGGTCTTGTGCGTCGGAATATTGATGAACAGCAGGTTCTGCATGATGCTGGTCCGCAGCTGCCCGTCTCCGAAGCGTTCCGCCAACTCAGCCGCCGCTGCCAGCTGGTCGCCCGAGAGCCGCCCCCGCAGCACCGACGCTCCCACATAGCTCAGCCCCGCCTGCTTCTGCCGATGAATGCCCACGTGGTCGCGCATCACGTCTCTGGGGAGAACCTCGTCCGCGCCAGGATCCAATGCATATCCCAGCCGTCGTTCCAGTTCGGCAAGAAAACTCTCCGCCGTCCAGCCTTCCTTCATAAAGAGGTACTTGATCCGCGCCCGGTCGCGGCTCTCGCGCAGGCCCTGCTGATCGCGAAAAATCTGTGTGATTGCCCGCGCCACATCGAGTGCCTGTTCGGGCCGAATGAATGCATCCAGCGCGACGGCAAGGTGCGGTTCGCTCGAAAGCCCTCCGCCCACACGCACCGCATAACCAATCTCGTTGCCGCGCCGCACAGCCGTGAAGGCAACATCGTTAATCTCCGGATACGAGCACCACGCCGAGCAGCCTGTCGCCGACATCTTGAACTTGCGGGGAAGATTGTAGAACTCGGGATTGGCGACCAGCGCGTGCGCTATCTCCTGCGCGAGCGGCGAAGCGTCGATAATCTCGTCGTGGGCGATGCCCGCAAGGGGGCAGCCTGTCACATTGCGGACCACATCGCCGCACGCTCCCTTGGGCGAGAGTCCAATCCTGTCCAGGGCATCGACGATCTCGGGAATGGCCTCGATCGTCAGCCAGTGCAACTGTATGTTCTGTCGAGTGGTAATATCTGCAAGGTTGCGCGCGTGTGTTCGGGTGATGTCGGCAATTACACGGAGTTGCGACGCGGTGATAATCCCGTTGGGCATCCCGATGCGCATCATGAAGTAGTCGGTCGCAAGCCCCTCGCCGCCCTTGCCGCCGACCGCTCCCACGCCGTCGCCCTGCGTGTAGATGCCCCACCATTTGAAGTAGGCGCTGGCCCACTCAGGAACGACGCTTGACCGGCCCTCACGGGCGAAAGCGCGCACCTCGTCGAAGACTTCCCACGGATTCTTCTCGCGCTTGAGGCGCTCGATTCGCTGGGCTTTGGTTTCTTTGGCTGGGGGCGCGGCGGTCGGGATCATTTTTCTCTCGTTTTCTGGAATAAAAGAAAAACCCACCAGTAACGGTGGGCTGAGCGGGACTCTGTGCGTTGGGTTGGTTCGGTTACTCGCAGGTCCGGCTCAGCGTGGGACAACACACGCGACAGAAGCAAGCCGGAATGGAGGAAAGAAGCACTGCGATCAGGATATGTGTGTTGGTGGCGCCGGTCAAGTGGCTATGATTTCCGATAACCGGCGGGTTAGAGGCTGCGAAGAAGAATTGCGGGACTTGAGGTCTCGCAATTGAATCGTGGATCACGGCGTTAGAAGGTGAAGACCGCCTGCAGGAAGACTCGCCGACTCGCGGATCCCGAGGAGTAGATCTGCCCTGCCAACGCGTTTGACTTGCCGAAATTCGGCGTGCCGAGTGTGCCTGTTGGCGGCGCAAGGTTAATGTCGTTGAAGAGGTTCAACGCCTGTGCGCTAAAGGTGAGGTTGAACCGCCGATTCGGTCCGGTATTCTGTCGTCCTGGCCCCCCGGGGCCTCCGCCGCCTCCGCTCAACCCGCGCCCGCCGAGCCCGCCCGGACCGCCGCGTCCACCGCCGCCGCCGAAGAAGCCGCCCTGGCCCCCGCCGCTACCCGCGACTTTGGGGCCAAAGGGAATGGTTTTGCTCGCGCGCAGGTTGAAGGTGAAGAGTGCAGGACCGTGCCCGTAGTTGATGGGAATCCGTTGCTCGTTCTGCGAGGGATTCACGTTGAACGTACCGTACGAGGTTTGGATGATATCCGTATCGCCTGGTTGAGCAAAGGCCGGTCGGTCGTTGAAGAACGAGTCGCTGTTGAGATCCTGGCCTACGGTGATGTTAAAGGGACGCCCCGACGCCGCGACGATAAAGGGGTTGAAGCGCAATCCCCAGCGCGTTGTCCAGCTGCCCACCAGGAACATCTGGTTGCGGACGTCATATGCGGCTCGACCGTAGTCGAGCTTGAGGTTGTTAGAGTTTGACGGATTGCTGGTAATGCCAGCGCTATCGCTGTTAACGAAACTCAATGTGTAAAAGCCGAAAAGGGAGAGATTCTTGCCGAATCGGGCATTGAAATTGGAAATTATCTGGTTCTGACTGAAAATCGATTCTGAGAAGTACTGATAGTTATTCGGGCCGGTTGGGTCATACGTGGGCGAATAGGGCGCATTCGCGTTGCGTGTGATGAACTGGTGCCGTCCCAGCGAATTGAGATAGGTAAAGGAAACCGTGGAGGACTTGGTCAGCTGGCGCTCGACACCGATCGCGGCCTGTTCAGTAACCGAAGCATGCAGGGTAGGCGCAATCTGGTATACAGCTGCTTTGCTGCTCGTGCTGCCCGTTTGCGAGCAGGCTACGAGATCGCTCGCCACAATCCCGTTCGGCAAATAGCAGGTCGGATTCTGAATGACCGCTTCATGCTGTGGCGAGTCGATGCCCCCATTCTGACGCGTCGATTGCAGAACCTCCGAGATGGGAAAGCGATCGTAGAAGAATCCATAGCCGCCGCGGATCACCGTCTTGGGCGGCTTGTTTCCCTTGCCGATGCCGTAGGCGAAGCTCAGTCGCGGAGCCCAGTCATTTTTGTCATTGATGTCACTCTGCGACTCCCAGCGCACTCCATAGCTGATAGTCAGATTTTGCCGGGCTTTCCAGTCGTCCTGATAGTACAGGCCCACGTCGAGAAGGTTTACCGTCGTGCTGGGCCTGCCGTAGGTCAGATTCAGTTGGCTTGGTCCGCCGCCGAGGGCCTGGATTTGCTGAAATGTCTGGCCGGTGCCTTGGCCGTGAATCGTGATGCCATAGGCTGTGGAGGCATCGGTGCTGACGCAGCCGGCGGTGCCGTTGGTGCACTGGTGCCCGCCAAAAGTGAAGACGCCGTTGAAACTGGAGTTGGCGGTGTTGGCGTCGCGATTCACCCGGAGGCGCCCGCCAAAATTGATGGCGTGCGTCTTCCACGCGATCTCGGTAAGGTTCTGCAGCTCGTAGTGCAGCGAGTGATCGTTGATCGTCTGCTGGCTGTTGCCGCCGAAAGTCTCATTGCCCGAGACCTGAACCTGTGGCGTGATGTTGGCGGGCGCCTGGTTGGAAAAATCGCGCAGGAACTGGAAGCGCGTTTCGTTGATCACCTTGTCGTTGATGATCTGCGTGTCGCTGATCTGAACTGTGTGCTCGCTCGAAGATGAGTTGTACGCCTGGGGTGTCAGCGAGAACTGGCCCACGCCCTGGTTCTGGTTGCTGTTGTCGTAGTACTGGTAGCGGACGCTCAGCGTGTTTCTCTCGCCCAGAGCCAGATCGACCCGAGGGCTGATGTTGGTGCGCGTGCGCGGCGTCAAGATCGAATCGCTGAAGGGAGCCGTGTCGTAGTCCGTGGGAATGTCAAAGATTCCGTTCGCAAAATCGCCGTTGATCTCACCGACCAGGCGATAGGCGCTGACAATGCCAGCATCCCCAATGTTGCGGTGCTCGGCGCTTACGAAGAACGAGGCGTTTTTGCTGATCGGCCCATTCAATGTGCCGTTGAACTGATAGCTGTGGTAGTCGGGGATATTACTGGTGAACGGATTGCCAGTGTTGAACTGCGAAGCATTCCCCTGTGCGAAAACCTGTCCGTGGAACTTGTCCGTTCCCGGCTTGGTCAGGATCTCAATGCGTCCATAGCCAAGCTTGTCGTACTGCGCCGAGAAGGGATTCTGGTTGACCCGGATCTCGCGGATGGCGGACTTCGGCGGAAGCTGGCCGCCGGTGAAGCCGTCAATGTAGATCTGGCCGCCGTTCGGCCCGGCTGCCGGACCAGCCAGCGCGTTCAGTTCGTTCTGCAACTCGTCAGGATCATCCGAGAGCGCATCGAGATCCTTACCCTTGATGACCAAGCTGTTGGCGTTGCTTGCCGCTTCCGTGCTGACGGTGGGCGTATCTTCGTTGACGACCACCTGCTGTTTCTCCACCTGGATCGCCAGCGCAACGTCGAACTGCTTGCTCTGGCCGGCAGCGACAACAACGGCCTTCGAGGCTGAAGGAGCAAAGCCTTGCGCGGTGACAATCACGATATAAGTGCCGGCCGCGAGACCGCGTGTCCGGTAGACGCCGCTCGCGTCTGAGGTCGCCGTGGTCACGGTGTGTCCGTCCGGAGTGGTGACGCTAACGGTTGCGCCAGGAATTACGGCACCGGCTGGATCGCTGACCGTACCACGAATGACCGCGGTATTGGCTTGCGAAAATCCGAGAGAGGCAGACATCCAGAACAGCAACACCAACAAGAGACAAAAATAGCGATGTATGAATTTCAAATTCACAGCTCCCAGACGAACAGACGTTACGTAGAAGGAAAACGATCGATTAGGGCGTTGCTGCCACGTCGCCCCCGCCTGCCCCGCTGCCGAGCCACGAGGCCGAGAACAGGCTCTGGCTCGCGGATGGAGATGCGGTAAGGATGGGTTCGACACCTGCCAGCAGAGTTACTGCGGTTGCGGCCTCTGGAGTTCCTTGCGTTGCGACGATCATGATGGCGTCGCCTTTATGAAGATCGGATAACTGGAGCGCGGGTGTGTGTTGCAGCATCTGCGAAAGATCGCCGCCTCGCTGACCACCTGTGCCAGCGCCTGCGCCTGATCCCGCTCCAGCTCCCGCGCCGCCGCCCTGCCTCCAGGGGGCGCCTTGCTGCGGCCCAGTACCTGCGGCGCCTGCATTCGGGGCTGCGCTCGCATTGGGGGAAGCCCCCGAACCCTTCAAGCGGGCCGCCAACCCTTGCGCCATTGTCGGCGGCAGTTTGTGTAGTTGCGAGTCGCTCGTCACGTGAATCACGACCGGCTTTTTGGTGGCGAGATCGGTTACGGTCACCGTGTTCGCCGAAGAGTCGACCGAAACCACTGTTCCCGCGATGTTGCGGAACGTTCCGGTGACAATTTCATCCGCAGTCAACTCGCCCCCATCGGGACTCTTGTCTCCGCGTGCGCGCAGTTGATCTCCCGGATGAATCTGGTCGAGCGAAGATGGCTTGGCATCGGAGAACTTGATTGACGCCGGATCGTAGCGCCGCACTATCGTCTTCGGTGTCGCGTGAATGATCAAAGTCTTTCCGGCCGCTGTTACCGTGACCGTTTCAGCGGATACGTCCACCGCCTTCACCAGGCCGCCCACGCCGCGCTTTTGCCAATCGGCCTGTTCCGCCTGCTGTCTCTGGGCGATATCTTCCTGCTTCATTGCGATGACAGTCGTCGCCGTCGAGCCATCGGCGCCGGGTGCAACGACCGCCAGTACGCGGTCACCCACAGCCAGATCGCTGAATTGAATCGGTGTCGCGCCGGCCAGTGTCTTCACGCCGGGCGCAGTCCGTAGCAGACGCGCGGTATCGCTCACATTAACCATCGTTGTAGCGCCCGCATCCGATTTAATTGTCAGAGATTTGCCGTCGATGGCGGTGACCGCGCCCACGATCTTCGTCGACTGAGCTGAGGCGGTTCCCGTAGCCTGTGCCAGCGCGGGCTGCGGCAGCAATGCGAGCATTGGCAGGGCACTCGCCACCGCCAGCCCGCATGCGAGCCTGAGTGAAATTGTCATTCTTGCTGATCCCATTTAATTTCTCTTGAGCTCGGCCTGTGCGCGAGGAAGTGGCCTACATTCACAGACGTATTCCCTCTGCTAAAGTTTCATGGATCGTGTAACATACGCCGAAACATTTGCATCACAACTGATCAGGTTTAGGGTTACCTGGGGTTAACGCCAAAGTTTTTTTGGCATTTGCGGATTCCAGCCAAATCGTTTGAGCAGGTATGATCTCCGAGGGCAGATTTTCCCCAGGCAGCCCGACTCTAAAATCTGATCGTCTGCCGCATTAGATGCACGGATACGAGGGAAACCCAAAACGATGGCAATCACCAACGTTAGTAGTTCCACAAAGGTCACCGCAGCACCCAGCGGAGGCACTAGCTACAAAAGTGCGTTCGCGATGGTCACCACCCTGTTCTTCATGTGGGGATTTCTCACATCGCTCAACGACATTCTGATCCCGCACTTCAAGCATATCTTCGATCAGAGCTACGCACAGGCGATGCTAGTGCAGTTTGCCTTCTTCTGTGCCTACGCCGCTTTCGGTGTTCCCGCGGGCAAAGTGGTCGAGTGGATCGGATATCAGCGAACCATGGTCGCGGGCCTATTCACCATGTGTGTTGGAGCGCTCTTATTCGTTCCTGCCGCCAGCGTTCCGTCATTCCCGCTCTTCCTCACCGCACTTATAGTGCTCGCCGCCGGAATCACAGCTCTACAGGTCGCTGCGAACCCTTATGTTTCCATCCTCGGTCCGGCGCAGACGGCTTCAAGCCGCTTGAATCTCACCCAGGCCTTTAACTCGCTCGGCACCGTCATCGGTCCGCTGCTTGGCGGACTGCTGATCCTTGGGAGTTCCACCTCAGTCGAGAATCCGCAAAGCCTGCCGCCGGCAGCGTTGCAAGCTTATCGTCTCCAGGAAGCATCCACCGTCAAGCTTCCTTACGTTGCCATTGCGATCGCGCTGGTCATCCTCGGCCTAGCCATCGCGCTCTACAAGTTTCCTCGTATCGATACAACAAAGGACTACCGCCCCATCGGTGAGAAGAAAGACAGCATGTGGCGTCATCGTCATGTCGTGCTCGGGGCCGTAGCCATCTTTGTCTATGTTGGGGCGGAAGTCTCCATCGGCAGCTTTCTCATCAACTATTTCAACCAGCCCGACATCGGCAATCTGAGTTTGCAATCCGCCGCGAAGTTAGTTCCCGTCTACTGGCTTGGCGCCATGATTGGACGCTTCATCGGAAGCGCCGTGCTGCAGAAGGTCAGCACAGGGAAACTCCTCTCTCTGTGTGCGGCGGTCGCGGCAGTCCTGGTTTTACTCTCGATGCTGTCGTCCGGCAACGTTGCTGTGTGGACCATTCTCCTCGTGGGCCTGTTCAACTCCATCATGTTCCCCAGTATCTTTACGCTGGGAATCGCCGAAATGGGACCACTTACCGGCGAAGCCTCGGGCCTGCTCGTAACCGCAATCGTTGGTGGCGCGATCATTCCTCTGGCCCAAGGTTTCATCGCCGACCACATCGGCATTCACCACGGATTCATCCTGCCCATTCTCTGCTATCTCTTCATCGTCTATTACGGCCTGAAAGGATCGAGAATCGTCCAGCCAGCATAAGCCTCAATCAATCGAATCAGCGCGGGCGGCCTCCGGGTCGCCCGTTTTGCTTTGACGCGCTCAGCCGCGAAAGCTCCGGCGACCTTTGCGCCACAGGCGAAGAAAAGACCAGGCTCGTCGTCGGAATGCCGTATGGCAGTAGCCGCTCAATCAACCGCTCCAGATCTTCGAGCGAGCGAGTTGCCGTCTCAAGAAAAAACGCATCGCCTCCGGTCACGTGATGACACACGCGCACTTCGGCCAGCGTCTTCACAAATTTCACGAAGGGATGGTAGTGCGTTCCATCGCACGTCATCCGAATGACGGCCAAAATTGGCAGTCCAAGCGCAGCCCGATCGATATCAACGGTATAGCCGCGAATGATGCCCTCCTCTTCCATGCGTCGCATGCGCTCGGCCACCGCCGAAGGAGAAAGCCCCACCCGACGCCCCAGCTCCGCATAAGAAGCCCGGGCATTGTGGGACAGTTCGACTAGCAGGTTTCGAGCAAATTCATCGAGAACCTCGGTTGTTTCCACTGCATTTTTACCCATAAGGCAATGTTTACTAGATATTCTGGCACAAATTCCGTGGATCTCGCATGTACAGATTGCAGACAAATTCATAACATCTGCAGTCAATGGAAGAATTTCTGCAACTCGATGGTCGCTTGCTCTCCCTGAATCAAATTGCCTCAGTCGCCGTGCACGGCCGAGCGGTCGGCATCGCCGCTGAGGCCTATCCGCATATGGCGGCTTCTCGCGCAGTCGTTGAAGGGTTGGTGGAGCGCGGAGAGACGGCCTATGGGATCAACACCGGCTTCGGCAAGCTCAGCGACGTGCGCATCGGCAGCGATCAACTGGAAGCCTTGCAGCGCAACCTGGTTCGCAGCCACTCCTGCGGCATCGGCGAGCCGCTGCCCGAAGATGAAGTGCGCGCCATGTTGCTTCTACGCGCCAACGTGTTGGCCAAAGGCCTCAGCGGAGTAAGGCCGGTCATCGTGGAAACCCTGGTCGCGATGCTCAACCACCGCATACATCCCGTCATTCCCGCACGCGGGTCCGTGGGAGCCAGCGGCGACCTCGCTCCACTCGCCCACCTGGCGCTGGCGCTGATCGGCGAGGGAGACGTCTTCTTCGCAGGCAGCCGCATGACTGCATCCGCCGCTCTGGAACGTGCCGGCCTGAGGCCCTTGACCCTCGCAGCCAAGGAAGGTCTCGCGCTGCTCAACGGCACGCAGGCAATGGCAGGCGTGGGCGGCCTTGCCATCGAGCGCGCGCTCCGAGTCGTCGAGTTGTTCGATCTCGCCGGAGCGATGTCCCTCGAAGCCCTGCGCGGCACTCCTGCCGCCTTCGACGCGCACATTCACGAGGCGCGCCCCCACGCCGGACAGGTCGCAGCCGCAGCGCATCTTCGCGAGTTGTTGGCCGACAGTGAGATCCGCGAGTCGCACCGCCACGACGATCCGCGGGTGCAGGACGCTTATTGCCTGCGCTGCATGCCGCAGGTGCACGGCGCCGTGCGCGGCGCGCTGGCACACGTCCGCGATGTCATCGAAGTCGAAACCGGATCGGCCACCGACAATCCCCTGATCTTTGCTGATGAGAGCGGGGTTGAAAAAGGCGGCGAAGTTCTCTCCGGTGGCAACTTCCACGGAGCACCGCTGGCCCTGGCCCTCGATTACGCGGCCATCGCTCTTACCGATCTCATGAGCATCAGCGAGCGCCGCATCGACCGGCTCATCAACCCGGATATCAACGAGGGACTTCCCGCCTTCCTGTCGCCCGACGCCGGCGTCTCGTCCGGATTGATGATTGTGCACGTCGCTGCGGCCGCTCTCCTGAATGAGGCCAAGGTCCTTTCGCATCCCTCCAGTGTTGACAGTGTTCCCACATCCGGAGGAAAAGAAGATCATGTCTCCATGGGAATGACCGGTGCGCTCAAACTACGGCAGATCGTTTCGAACGCCGAGCATGTGCTGGCGATGGAGCTGATCTGTGCCGCGCAGGGCCTCGAATACCGGCTTCCGCTGAAGCCGGCGCACCAGGTCGAAAGCGCCGCCGTCATCGTGCGAGAGATGGTCGCTAAGCTCAAAGAGGACCGCGTGCTGTCTGGAGAGATCACCCAGCTCGCGCAGGAGATTCGAGAAGGAAGATTCGATCGCTGGAGAGGACAAGACCATGCTTGAACCCGCTGTCCGAGAAATTCGCGCGCCCCGAGGCACGCAGTTGAACACCCGCGGATGGCAGCAGGAAGCCGCGTTACGCATGCTGATGAACAATCTTGATCCCGAAGTCGCGGAGCGCCCCGAAGATCTGGTCGTTTATGGGGGAACAGGCAAGGCCGCGCGCAACTGGGAAGCCTTCGAAGCCATCGTGCGCACGCTCAAGACTCTCGCCGATGACGAAACCCTGCTTATCCAATCGGGCAAACCGGTCGGCGTGTTGCGCACGCATGAGGCCGCGCCGCGCGTCCTGCTCGCAAATTCCAATCTCGTCGGCCGTTGGTCCAACTGGGAGCACTTCCACGAGCTCGAACGCAAGGGCCTGATGATGTATGGCCAGATGACCGCCGGATCATGGATCTACATCGGCAGCCAGGGCATCATTCAGGGAACCTACGAGACTTTCGCCGAAGCCGGTCGCCAGCATTTTGGCGGCAGCCTCGAAGGCAAGCTCGTCGTCTCTGGCGGAATGGGCGGGATGGGTGGCGCCCAGCCTCTCGCAGCGACGATGAATGGCGCGCTTTTTCTTGGCGTTGACGTCGATGCTGAGCGTGTCCAGAAGCGCCTCAAGAGCGGCTATTGCGATCACATCGCCTGGAGCGTCGACGAAGCCATCGCAATTCTCGACGAAGCGCGCCGCGATAAAAAACTCATCTCAGTCGGATTGGTCGCAAACATTGCCGACGTGTTGCCCGAACTGATCGAGCGTCGCATCGTGCCCGACGTGCTCACTGACCAGACCAGCGCCCACGATCCTCTGCATGGATACGTGCCCAACGGCATGAGCTTCGAGGCAGCACTGCGCTTGCGCGAGAGCAACCCCGAAGAGTACACGCGGCGTTCCATGGAAACCATGGGCAGGCACGTTGAAGCGATGCTCGAGTTGAAGCGTCGCGGCGCGGTCACTTTCGACTACGGGAACAACCTGCGCACCCAGGCCAAACTCGCCGGCGTAGAAGACGCATTCGCCATTCCCGGCTTTGTGCCTGAGTATATTCGCCCGCTCTTCTGCGAAGGCAAAGGACCGTTCCGCTGGGTCGCGCTCTCCGGCGATCCCGAAGACATCTACCGCACAGACAGGCTGATCCTCGACCTCTTTCCCGAAGACGCGAGCCTGCGCCGCTGGATCGGGCTCGCGCAGAAGCGCATCCATTTCCAGGGCCTGCCCGCGCGCATCTGCTGGCTCGGATACGGTCAGCGCGCAACGTTCGGTGTAGCCATGAACGAACTAGTGCGCAACGGCGAAATATCCGCACCCATCGTCATCGGGCGCGATCATCTCGACGCTGGGTCCGTAGCGTCGCCTTATCGCGAGACCGAAGCCATGCTCGACGGATCAGACGCCGTCGCCGACTGGCCGCTGTTGAATGCGCTCGTGAACACGGCGGCAGGCGCATCGTGGGTCAGCATTCACAACGGCGGCGGAGTCGGTATCGGTTACTCGCATCACGCCGGCGTGGTCATTGTCGCCGACGGCTCCGTTCTTGCTGCGCAACGTCTGGAACGTGTCCTGACCACTGATCCGGGCATGGGCGTCCTGCGCCATGTCGACGCCGGATACGACCACGCCATCGAATTCGCGGAGAGCGCCGGCATACGCGTGCCCATGCGGGAGAAGAACGCTTGAGCAAGCTGCTCATCATCAACATCTCGCAGCTCGTTACAGTCGCCGGACCCGCGCGTACCCGCATCGACGCGGAGCTGCGCGATCTCGCCACGACTCAGGATGGCGCGATGCTCGTTAGCGATGGCCGCGTTGTCGCCGTGGGCACGCGAGCGGAGATCGAGCCCCAAGCAGGCGCCGCCGAGGTTATTGACGCCGGAGGACGCCTCGTAACGCCGGGTTTCATCGACGCCCACACACATCTGGTCTTCGCAGGCAACCGCGCCGACGAGTTTGAGAAGCGCTGCGCGGGCATGACGTACCAGGAAATCTCCGCACAGGGTGGAGGCATCCGCTCGACCGTTCGCAAGACGCGCGCCGCAACCGAAGACCAGCTCTTTGTAGCCGCATCGAATCACGCGCAGTGGTTTCTTCAAGGGGGAACCACGACCATCGAAGCAAAGTCCGGCTACGGACTCACCCTCGAAGATGAACTAAAGATTCTCCGCGTCATTCGGCGAATGGGTCAGTCAACACCCCTGCGCACCATACCCACATTTCTCGGCGCGCACGAAATTCCCGAGGAATACCGTGGCCGAGCCGATGACTACGTGCAGTTGGTCGTCGAAGAGATGCTTCCTCGCGTAGCCTCCGAAAATCTTGCCGAGTTCTGCGACACCTTTTGCGAGGCGAAAGTCTTCAACCTCGATCAGGCGCGGCGTGTCTTCACCGCCGCGAAGGCGCGCAACCTCGGACTCCGCATGCACGCGGACCAGTTCACATCCTTTGGCGCTAGCGATCTCGCGGCAGAACTAGGCGCAAAGACCTGCGATCATCTCGAACAGACGCAGCCCAGCTCGATCGACGCACTCAAGCACGCCCGAGTCCAGCCTGTTCTCCTGCCCGGCTCCGTCTACGCTATCGGCTCGCAGAAATATCCCGCTGCCCGGGCAATGATCGACGCAGGTCTCGCAATCGTCATCGCCACCGACTTCAACCCCGGCTCCTCGCCCACAACTTCGATGCGAATTATCATGTCGCTCGCCTGTACGCAGATGAAGATGACGCCTGCCGAAGCACTGACCGCCGCGACCATCAACGCGGCGTATAGCCTGAATCGTGGCAGCGAAATCGGCTCGCTAGAACCCGGAAAGATCGCCGACTTTGCTGTCCATGATGCCGAAGACTATCGCGAACTCCCGTACTTCTTCGGCGATCACCAGGCCGTAATGGTCTTCGCCCGGGGCACTCGCGTTGTTTGACTTGGCACGGCCGTTCTGTTTTCATTGCGACATTCGCATGCAGCCCGGAATGACCAGCTTCGGCCCTCTTAACGCGATGCCTTCCAGCATTGACGGCCGAATTATTGCGTCCATTCTGATTCCTCCTCCATAAGAGCGGGCGGCTGGCAAGCAAAGCAAGCAATCAAGCCACCACCGCTGAGCGGTTGGTGGCTTTTCAGTTTTTAGGAGAAGAAATTCGATGGCCGTGACCCTGCAAGACGTTCAAGCCGCCTACCAGCGCATCCGCGATTTCATCTATTTCACGCCCGCCCCGCACTCCGACGAGCTTTCGCAGATCACCGGCCAGCAGGTGTATCTCAAGCTCGACAATCTGCAGCGAACCGGAGCATTCAAGGAACGAGGGGCGCTGAACAAGATCCTCACTCTCACCGATGATGAAAAGCGCCATGGCGTTATCGCGGCGAGTGCGGGCAACCACGCGCAAGCGGTTGCCTATCATGCGACCCAGCGCGGCATTCGCGCGCGCATCGTCATGCCGCTCATGACTCCCCTGGTAAAGGTCTCTTCCACGACGAATTTTGGCGCCGAGGTCATCCTGCACGGCGCAAACTACGACGAGGCGTGCGCGGAAGCCACGCGTTTAAGCGAAGAAGACGGCATGACCTTCCTGCATCCATTTGACGACGACGCCGTGATTGCAGGGCAGGGCACCATCGGCCTCGAATTACTCGACCAGATATCCGGCCTCGAAGCGATCGTGGTTCCAATCGGAGGCGGAGGTCTGATCGGCGGTGTAGCCTGCGCCATCAAGGAGACGAATCCCCACGTCCGCGTCATCGGCGTGCAGACGGAGCGCTTGCCTTCAATGCTGCGCGCCGCCGAAGCAGGCCAGCCCGTCACCGTTCCAGCTGAGGCGACCATCGCAGACGGAATTGCCGTGCGCCGCGCCGGCACGCACACGCTGCCGCTGGTGCAGCGTTTTGTGGACGAGCTGGTAACCGTCGACGAAGAGGAAATTGCGAACGCGATTCTCCTCCTCCTCGAGCGCGAAAAAACACTCGCCGAAGGTGCGGGCGCTGCAGCCCTCGCATCGCTTCTCCAGCACAAGACCTCGTTGAATGGCCAGCGCACAGCGGTCCTTGTCTGCGGAGGCAATATCGACGTCAGCCTCCTTGCCCGGATCATCGAGCGAGGCCTCGTCAAAGACGGCCGCCGCACCCGCCTCCGTATTCACCTCACCGACCGCCCCGGCGCTCTCCATTCGCTCACGCGCATCATCGCCGATGCCCGCGCCAATATCGTACAGACGGCTCACGACCGCGCTCACTATGGGGTGAACCTCGGCGACACGGTAATCGACGTCACCCTCGAGACGCGCGGAGATGCCCACATCGCGGAAATAGGCCAGATGCTCACCGCTGCCGGTTATCGCCACCAGCGCATTGAATGATGGGCTACGAGACCGCCGCCGCTGGTTCCGCAGCCGGCAGCTCTTTGCGTCTCAGCCAGAAGTACAAACCCGTAGCACCAATGGTCAGAACCAGGCCGAAGCCGAACTCGGTCGTCACATAGAGAGCTCGCCCCACCGGCGCAGTAATGCGATCCAAAATTGCCTGGATGAAAAGATTGTGGCTGGCATGGAGCATCGCGCAAGGCCACAAGCTGCCGGACTTGAGCCGCAGCCAGCCCATGATGAACGACAGCGCAATCACCATCAGCGTAAAGCAGGTCAGCGCGTAGCGAGGATTCGTCCCCGCGTTGTAATCGGCCCACAACAGTCCCGGATAATGCCACACCGCCCAGATGCATCCGCTAACAAAGCAGCCTGCTGTGAACCCGAACTGCCGAACCAGCCTCGGCAGCAGAAATCCGCGCCATCCAATCTCTTCTCCAAGAGCGTTCGCCAGGCTGCCGATTACGCCCAGCGTCGCCAGCAGCGGGATGCCAAGCCCAAAGGTCGCCAATCGCGGCAACTCGGCCAGGTTAAAAGACTTGGCTACAGGCGCCTCGAAGCCTTGAAGATCAAAGGCTCCCTTAATCGCGATCCATGTCGCCGCATACACCGGAATGGCATAGAGCAAGGGCAGGAAATATCCGTAGGCCTCATATTTTGCAGGCCGCCAGTTCCAGCCAAGCGTACTTGGATCAATATGGCGCAGCGCGCATGTCGCCAAAGCCGCGAAGGTCGGGCACCACATCACCAGCCTCACGACCAACCCGCCGCCGGATCCAATATGATGCGTATAAATCATCAGCGCGTAGGGAACGGAACTGAAAAGAAAGACGAGGACCAGAAAAATCAGGATTTCTTTGGCGAGCGGGCGCATGTTGCGCCTCATCGTATCACCCGAAAACGAGGGTCTTCGGCGGGCTATCCCTGGACTGGATGTTTTGTCGCGCGCCGCGCCGCCACCGGACCCGTGGACTTGCGCTCGATGAGGGTCGGCTGGATCGTGAACTCAGCTCCCTTGGCGGAGGCGTTTTCCTTAGTGTCATAAAGCGCCCGGAAAGCGGTCTTGGCGATTTCCTGGCGTGACAGCCGCACCGTCGTCAACCCGGGCTGTGTAAACGCACTCAGTTCGATGTCGTCGAACCCAATCAGCGATATGTCCTGCGGTACCTTCAGACCTCGCTCAAAGATGGCGCCCATCGCGCCAATCGCCGTCATGTCGTTCGAGGTGAGCACTGCCGTCGGGCGTGCCGCTTTATCCAGCAATCGAACCATCGCTTCGCGCCCACCATCCATGCGGTGGTTGCCTTCCTCAATCATGTTGCGGTCGATCTTCAGACCCTTGCGCTTCATGCTGTTCGTGAAGGCGCGGCTGCGAACCCGCGCAGAGGTGAGATCCATCGGACCGCTTATGAAGCCGATCGCCGTGTGACCCAGGTTGGAGAGATGTTCGACCGCGGCGTCGATTCCGCTAGCATAATCGATTGCGATATTGCTGATGCCTTTTTGCGGGGTGCCTGTATCGAGAAAGACCAGTGGGATGCGACGACTGCTCATTTCATCGATCAGGTGCTCATCCATCTCGGACGTCATAATGGCCACGCCATCTACCTTGCGCTGTAGCATGCGGCTTACGCATACTTCCATGCGATGCGGATCGTAGTTTGTATTGGCAATCAGCACTTCCTGGCCGAACTGAACGGCCACGTCCTCGAAACTCTTGACCAGCTCCGGAAAAAAGGGATTGGTGATATCCGAGATGATCAGTCCGTAAAGGCTGCTTCTGCCCGACCCCAGCGCGCGGGCATTCGTGTTTGGATAGAATTTGAGCGTCTCAATGGCCTGGCGCACGCGTTCGGCCGTCTCAGCGGTGACCTTTTCGGAGCCGTTGATCGTTCGAGAAACCGTGGCGGTCGAGACTTTAGCGAGCCGTGCAACTTCCTTAATGTTCATCAGCGAGTATGTTGGTCAATGGCAAGGTTATACCGAATTTCTCATACAATTTGGAACCGATTTCATCGTGCAGATTGACTAGATCCCGGCCATCTAGAAAATCGATTCTCTAAGCCAGACGCCAACGCCGCAATTGTAACCGATTTCAAAGGTGACGCTCCACAGCTCTTTATCAAGTGAAGCGAATAAGCTCTAACCATGAACCTTTCTGCTATTCTCACGGCGTATCCACGCGTGGGAGTGTATCGGTTGTCGATTCGACGGTTATGGTCTGTGAGCTTTGTCGCGCTTGTTTTTCCTCTATTTTCCTTTGGCCAAGCTCCACCATCAAATACCCAACCTATGGGCGGCGGAAACTCGACTGCTGGCGCCCATGCGGCGATCCATGACGCCGAGAACCGCCCCATCACCGCAGGCGGATTCGTGAATACCGGTCCTGTCGTATTCGAAGACGTCACCAAAAAGTCGGGTCTCGACACATGGCACCACACCATGGGCACGCCTGAGAAGAAGTTCATCATCGAGACCAATGGTTCCGGTGTCGGCCTCATCGACTACGACAACGACGGATGGCTCGATATCTATCTGGTCAACGGATCTACCTTTGACGCCCTCAGTGGAAAGGCCACACCGCCCCACGCGGCACTCTTCCACAACAATCATGACGGCACCTTCACCGATGTGGCCGCCAAAGCCGGCGTCACCAACGACCGCTGGGGATTCGGCGTAGCCATCGGTGACTACGACAACGATGGCTGGCCCGACATCTTCGTCAGCAACTACGGGAAGAACCGCCTGTACCACAACAATCACGACGGAACTTTCACCGACATGGGCGAAAAGGCCGGCGTCGCCCTCGGCAACTGGTCAACAGGGGCGACGTTCGGTGACTATGACGGCGATGGCCGCCTCGATCTCTTCGTTCCCGGCTACATTCACTACGACATGAACAACCCTCCCGTGCCGGGCTCCAAGGCCGTGGCTTACAGCTACTGCAACTTTCGAGGCGTGGCCGTCATGTGCGGTCCCCGCGGCCTGCAAGGCGAGCACGACCACCTTTTTCACAACAACGGCGACGGCACCTTTACCGATGTGAGCGAGAAGGCCGGCGTCAGCGATCCGAATCGTTACTACGGATTCACCAGTATCTTCGCGGACATCAACAACGACGGCAAAGTCGACCTGGTGGTAGCTGACGACTCGACGCCGAATTATCTCTATATCAACAAGGGCAACGGCACCTTCGAAGACGACAGCTATGCCTCCGGTTTTGCGTTGAACCAGGACGGCCGCGAGACAGCCTCGATGGGTCTCGGTATCGGCGACTACGAAAACACGGGCCGCCTGGATCTGATGACCACCACCTTCTCCGACGACTATAAGGTCCTCTATCACAACGACGGCGATGCCAATTTCACCGACGTCAGCTACCACGCCGGCGTCGCGCAGGACACGATCCCTTTTCTCGGCTGGGGCATCGGCTTTATCGACTACGACAACGATGGCTGGAAAGACATCATGATGATCAACGGCCACGTTTATCCCGCCGTCGATAAACAGGACTGGGGCACGACGTTTGCCGAGCGCCCCCTGCTCTTTCGCAATCTCGGAGGGAAAAAGTTCGAGCTCATTCCGCCGGTCAAAGACACGGGCCTCGCCGTCGTCACACCCGGCCGGGGCGCGGCCTTTGGCGATCTCTTCAATGACGGCAAGATCGATGTCGTTATCAACTCGCTCGACACCACCCCTGTGCTCCTCCGCAACGTTAACCCGGACAGCCACCATTGGGTCGAACTCAAGCTCGTCGGTGGCCCCAAAAGCCCGCGCGATGCCATTGGCTCCGCTGTTTATCTCACTGCCGGTGGCATCCGTCAGCGTGGAGACGTGCTCAGCGGAGGCAGCTATATGTCCTCGAACGACCAGCGTGTCCACTTTGGGCTGGGGGATGCAACCACAGTGAGCGAAGTCGAAATTCACTGGCCGAGCGGAGCCATTGAGAGGATGAAACTGCCTTCGATCAATCGCATCTTCACCGTCGAAGAAGGCAAAGGGATCACCGGCGAGCTCTGCACAACGTGCAAAACGGCATCAGCGCAGGCCGAAAAGAAATAAGTGCAGAGGAAAATCGGCGAACTACCTTCGACCATTCCGATACACTGGCTTTTCCTCAAGGAGATAGCTCCCGTATGTCTTGCCGCTCGACCTTTCGCGCTGTTTTGCTGGCGTCCCTCGTAACGCTGCTTCCTCTTGCCCACGCCGAAAGCGTCCCTCGCTCTCAATCGGCCGCGGCTAATCCGGATACGGCAACTTTAGACCGGTACGTCGGGCTCTATCGCTCCGCCGACACGCCCGAGACCACGATCTCGGTATTTCGCGATGACGACCATTTGGCCATCGAATCTCCTCGTGGGCCGCGCCAGCAACTCGCGGCCGAATCCACCGCTAGCTTCGTCGTCAAGGAGACCCCTCTGCACCTGGTCTTCATCACCGACACTGCAGGTAAAGTCACTGGGATAAAACTAAAAACGAAGTCGTCCGAAACCCTCTACGAGCGCATCTCCGATCAGCCTGTGCCCAATCACTTCCGCCCTTACAGCCCGCAGGAAGTCATGATTCCCATGCGCGACGGCGTCAAGCTGCACGCCATTATTCTGCGCCCCACGGACACCAGCGCCCCGTTGCCCTTCGTCATGCAGCGCACGCCCTATGGAGTGGATGGCTCCGACTCCGACTCCATTAATGCTCGCTACACCGAACTCGCCCGGAGCGGTTACATCTTCGTGATGGAGGACATTCGAGGTCGTTATAAGTCCGAGGGCCAGTTTGTCATGATGCGGCCCATCGCTGCCCACCACGATCCCAAGTCTGCTGACCCGGCGCAGATCGACGAGAGCACCGACACCTACGACACCGTTGCGTGGCTGATCAAAAACGTCTCCAACAACAATGGACGCGTCGGCGTCGTCGGCATCTCCTATCCCGGCTTCCTCGCTGCCGAAGCCGGCATCGATCCCCACCCCGCCGTCAAGGCCATCTCGCCGCAGGCGCCCATGACCGATGTTTGGATCGGCGACGATTTCTTCCATAACGGAGCCTTTCGCCAGACCTACGGCTACGACTACGTCATCGGCATGGAGTCCAGCAAAGAGGCCACGTTCACTAAGTTGAACGAAGACGCCTACACCTATTTTCTGAACGCCGGATCGTTCGCGGCCAGCGGAAAGAAATCGGGCACCAGTAATCTGCCAACCTGGAAGGGCTTTCTCGATCACCCGAGTTATGACGAGTTCTGGCGTTCGCGTGCCGTGCAGCTGCACATGACGCAGGTCGACGTTCCCACTCTCGAGGTCGGAGGCTGGTGGGATCAGGAAGACATGTGGGGGCCGCAGGCGGAATACGCCGCGCTCAAGCCCCACGATGCGAAACACGAAGTCTTCATCGTTCTCGGCCCGTGGAATCATGGTCAATGGGCAGGCACCACGCGTCATCTCGGAGCCGTCGATTTCGGAGCCGCCACTGGAGACCAGTTCCGCCAGCAGATCGAAGCGCCCTTCTTTGCCCACTATCTCAAGGATCAGTCCGGCTACGATCTCGAAGACACCGCGTCCTTCCAGACCGGAACCAATCGCTGGATGCGCTACGGCCACTGGCCGCCTAAGACTGCCTCCGAACGCAATCTTTATCTGGGCGTGAATGGCGCGCTCAGTTTCGACAAGCCCCCTAGCGACAAAGCTTTCACCGCCTACACTTCCGACCCCGCGAACCCCATCCCTTACCGCAAACGGCCCATCGAAACTACCTATGCGCCCACCGGTTCCGGCTGGCGTACCTGGCTTGTCGAGGACCAGCGTGCCTACAGCGAGCGCAAAGACGTCGCCACCTGGACCACGCCCGTTCTCGATCGCGACCTCACCATCACCGGCGATGTCATCGCTGACCTTCATGCCTCAACCTCAGGCACCGACAGCGATTGGGTCGTCAAGCTGATCGACGTCTACCCGACCGATCCCGCGCTCGGAAAAATGTCCGGTTATCAGCTGATGATCGTCGACGAGATTTTCCGCGGGCGCTATCGCAAGAGCTATGAACACTCTGATGCTATTCCAGCCAACCAGGCCGAGGAGTACAAATACAGCCTGCATGGCGCCGATCATGTCTTTCTCAAAGGACACCGCGTCATGGTGCAGGTGCAGAGCAGCTGGTTCCCCCTTTACGATCGCAATCCGCAGACATTCGTCCCCAGTATCATGAGGGCTTCGCCTGCCGACTATAAGACCGCTGAGCAACGAATCTACAGCGATTCCCATATCGAGCTCCCGGTCGCGGAGCAATAGGTGGAGGAGCCGCTGAGGAATCATGCTCGAGTGGGGTTCGACTAGGGAGTCGACAATCTAAAGATGCGAAACGATCAGGAAGCCGCATCCGATGGCAACCAGATCTTCGACCACAGCTACGCCCAGATCAGACAAATTTGCCTTGGTCACCAGCGAGTGGCGAACGTTATATCCAGCAAAAGTTCCGGTGAGAGCGCCGATGACTCCGAGAATGACGGCGACGACGAGACTGCCGCCTGCACTAATCGCGAGTGCGGCAGCGCTGCACCCTCCAAATAGAATACGGGGAATGATCCCAGCGATCGAAGTACGCGCAGGTGTCTTAGGAAGCTTGTCGTTAACGATTTCTCCCAGGGCCAGCAGACTGAAGATAACCAGCGTGACGGTGTGATCGATAAAGCCGAACCCCGTACCCATAAAATGCAACCAGCCCAGCCAGGCACCCCAGCAAACGACGGCTGGAGGTGTGAGAGCACGCAGCCCGGATACTGCTCCAATCAGAAAACAAAGCAAAAGCAATGTCATAAACGTTACCTTTCACAAGTCGAGGTAGCGCAATTGTAAGGACTGAGACGAGCGGAATCTTGACGAATCCTGCTCCAAATTGACCGATCCCATCCTGCTACGTTCAAGTCGCCTTTGCGGTGAGTAGATCGACTACTTTTCAATGGGAGCCTTGGTTCTTTTCTGGTTCAGGGTCGACACTCTCGGCGAAGTCGGTCAGTTTACACGCGAACTCGAACGGATAGGCTTTCGGGATATCAGTGCGACGCGTCGCGAGGAGCGTATGCCGTCGATTCAGATGGCAGGCAGAGCATGAGCAGGCCCGAGGCAATTAGCGATCCGGACATCAGGAGAAATCCCGCACGAGAGTTTCCAGTACGCGCTTGCAGCAGCCCTACAAGCCATGCTCCGGCAAAGGCGCCGAGAGCTCCACTACTGTTAATCAGCGCAAGTACCTCGTCTAGCACGTTCTTGGGAATGATCTCCGAGATAAAGGCGAAGAAGCAGCCGTAGGGCGCATACATGGCCCCTCCGGCAAGGATGAGGGCACCGTAAGCCATCCAGAAATTGTGCTCCGCGACAAGAAACGACGCAAAGAGAGCCAGGCCCGCGATTACGAGAAATGGCAAGACTGCCTCCTTGCGACGCAGCGATCGATCGGAAAAATGTGCGGTCAGAAGCATGAGAATGACCGCCAGCAGATAGGGCACAGCTGCTAGGAGGCCAGTTCTTCCAATACCGATCGTGGCGCCTGCGCGAATGATGGTCGGGAGCCAAATGACGAAACCATAGACGCCCACACTCCAGCAAAAGTAGAGAACGCAAAGCACAAGCACATCTCGGCGAGCAAATGCTTCGCGCAAGCCGGCGATGCGGGGCAACGCAAGCTGTTCGCCGGCGAGCTGTTGCTCAATTGCGGCGGCGCTTTGTGCGCTCATCCACGGAGCGTCCCTCGGCTTGTCCCACATAAGAGCCAGCCACAGAAATGCCCAGAAAATCGAAGGCACGCCTTCGAGGATGAAGGTCTTTTGCCAGCCGAACAACTGGATCAGGTATCCCGTTATGACGGACATCCAGAGGACGGTGATGGGATTTCCAAGCATGAGGACAGTGTTGGCGCGGGAACGCTCCGCGCGCGTGAACCAGTGAGTGATGAGCACCAGCATGGCCGGAAAAATGATGCTCTCCGCAACCCCGAGGAGGAAACGATCAAGCGCGAGCAGCCAAAACTGCCGAATGACGCCGGTGAGCGCGGCTAGCGTTCCCCACAACAGAAGTGCCGCGAAGATAATACGGGTGCTGCTGTGACGCCGGGCATAGGCCATTCCCGGAACCTGAAAAACGAAATACCCGAGAAAGAAAAGCGAGCCGAGCAGCGCGGACTGAGAACCCGTTATGTTCAGTGTCGCGGTGAGACCAGCGGCAGCTCCCAGGCCATAGTTGGCGCGGTCGAGATACGCGAGGCTGTAAGTGATGAATGCGGCAGGCAGGACGTATGTCCAGCGCCTGCGGCTATCGCGATCGCTGAATATGCTCTGCGGTTCTTGACTCGTTGCGCCGCGATGTTCCCATGGGCCTGTCATCTGTAAGAACAAGCGAGTCTCGAGGCTGCGAAAGCTGCGTGAAAGGAGAATCGCAATCGGTGCGTCTCAGTTTACTTCAGTCGATCGTATCGCCGGACCAAGCCTACAGTCCCGCGTACCAGTCGTAGCCAAGTTTGGTCCAGTAGTCGTCCGGCTTTAAGTCGGTGTATGCAATGACGCCGATGCGCTTGATCTGCTTGTAGCCGTACTTCGTCGGCGCATGTAAGCGCAGCGGCGCTCCGTGGGCCTGGGTGAGCGGTGCGCCGGCCATCTCGGTGACGAGCAGCGTCTGGGGATGGCGGCAAACCTTCAGATCGTAACCGACGTAGAAGTCGCCATTCGGTGTCTCCATATAGATGTAGCGGGGAAGGGTACCGTCAGGTTTTCTGGCAGGCGGATAGGCCTCGAGGAAGTCGGCCATGCGAACGCCACCCCAATGGATGATCTGGCTCCAGCCCTCGATGCATTTGAACTGGGTGACCAGCTCGTGTCTCGGCAGCTTGAGGATATCTGCAATGGAGAGCAGTAGCCCGGGTGTTCCGGCGGGAAGCGTGGATCGGCTTGGGCCCGCTTCTTCAAGACCTCGCACGGACTTGCCGGCGCGTTCCCGATGAGGCTTATCCCCGCCCGCCTTTGCCATAGGCTCCTGAGCGGCATCCGGATCATCGCTTCTTGCCGGCGGCTGATACGCGTATTCCCATGCGGTGACATCGGATACGTATTGGGGAAAGCTCGTCTCGTTCTCGACACCGACGACTTGCAGCCGCCAGCTGTCCGCCAGCAGATCCTGCTTGAGCCCGATGCGGCCGTTCACACGCGGACGTTCCGCATGGCTGACAGGATAGGTGGGTGCGAGTGCCCGCTCGTCAAAGATCGCCCGCGACAACTCCGCATTCATCTGGAAGGCGCGGCGGCGTGGCAAAGGCTGCAGGCCATCGCTAGGGCTGTAGACGATCCAGCGGAAAGCGCCGTATCCGGCCACAGCACCCAATGCGGCGACCGCAAAGCTGCGGCGCGTGAGCTTCCGCGACTCTGCAAGTACCTTGGCATTCTCGGCGTCGATGTCGTCTGCCAGGGGTTTGGTTTCGGAGTCGCTCATCCCCAGCTCTTCCTTTCTGCTTCGAGCGAAGGCTCGCTGGCTGGCCTGATCTCGAAGCCGCTGACCATGCTGCGGAAGTTATTCCAACCAGCGAGGGCCACCTGAACCACGTGTACCAGAAAGAAAACGCAGAAAGCCATCGTAAGCCAGAAATGTTCCCAGCGCGCCCATTCGTAACCACCAAGGAGCGTTGTCAGGTAATGGGCCTGTGTAGGCTTGTAGATGGCAAGTCCGGTGACGAGACTGCCCGCCCCCATCGCGATAACAGCCGTATAAGCGATCCTCTGGGCACCGTTGTACTTCTTTTGGGGCGGCAGTTTCCTGCGCAGATGGAAAAATGCCAATGTCACCTGAACCGCCTCTTTGAGGCTTCCACGCCGTGGTACCAGGAGGCGCCACTCTCGGGATATCGCTAGGAAGAGGACGTAGGCGATGCCATTGATCGCAAAGATCCACATGAAGAAGAAGTGGTCGCCCAGTCCCTGGGTCACGTGCCAGGGAATGTCCAGCGCCTTCCACACCGAAGCAGGGAAAATACGCATCAGCGTGAACGAGCCGACGCCGATACGGTAGACGGCGTGCGGATGCAGGTGGGCATTATCGGTGGTGTTCCAGTAGATGCGGATGCCGCTCAGGATCATGATGAACAGCACCGGGAAGTTAACCCAGTGCATCCAGCGAACGGCGAGCGGATGCTTGCGTTCGAGCCGCAAAGTGGCGCGGGGAGGATCGTCCTTCACTTCATCGGGCTCTCGTTCATCCTGCATAAAACTCGGCTATGAACAGGCTAGTCGCCATGTCAGTGAGATACAAGGGGGCAACGTAAGCGCAGAAGATGCTGGGATGCAGTGATGCGTGCTTAGAGAGATACGCCACGCTTCCAGGGAATGAAATCATTCTGCCCGAGTATCTCCGCCTTTGACTGAGTGCTTCCGCTGGCTATGTCCAGAATCGTCTCCAATATATAGTCGCCGAGTTGCTCGATGGTCGCCTCACCGCGGATGATTGCGCCGGTATCGACATCAATGATGTCGGCCATGTGATTGGCAAGTCGCGTATTGGTCGCGACCTTGATGACCGGCGTGACTGGGTTGCCCGTGGGCGTACCAAGACCAGTAGTGAATAGAACGATGTTTGCGCCGGCTCCCACCTGGGCAGTAACGCATTCGACATCGCTACCCGGCGTGCACAGCAAATTCAACCCAGTACTTGTTACATATTCCGGATAGTCCAGCACACCGCGAACCGGAGAGCCACCGCCTTTTCTTGCGGCGCCCGCGGACTTCATAGCATCCGTGATCAGGCCATCCTTTATGTTGCCTGGGGAAGGATTCATTTCAAAACCCGAATGGACTGCCTTCGCTCGCGCATTGTAGTCGCGCATCAGTTGAATGAAGCGGTCTGCGTCGTCAGGTTTGCAGCAGCGATCGATCAGGTTCTGTTCGACGCCGCAGAGTTCGGGGAATTCTGAAAGGATTGACTTGGCGCCAAGGGCAGCAAGCAAATCGGAAACCTGTCCCAGGGCCGGGTTCGCCGAGAGTCCGGAGAATCCATCCGAGCCTCCGCATTTTAGGCCTACGGTGAGTTTTGCAATTGGAGCCGGTTGTCGCACCAGTTGATTAGCTTTTACAAGGCCTTCGAAGGTGGTCTCGATTGCCTTTGAAAGCATCGTGGTCTCAAGGCCGGATTGCTGCTGCTCGAAGAGGAGCACGGGCTTGGTCATGCCTGGGTTTCGCCTCCGCAGTTCTTCGAGGAGGATGGCTGCTTGGGCATGCTGGCAGCCGAGACTCAGGACGGTTGCACCGGCGACGTTCGGGTGGTGAATGTATCCAGCGAGCAGGCCGCAGAGAGCCTGCGAATCCTGTCGCGTGCCTCCGCAGCCGCCTTCGTGGATGAGAAACCGGATCCCATCGACGTTAGGAAAAACACGCTCACGTGTGACGGAGTGCTGCGGATGGGGAGCGGAGGTTTGTTGCAAATGCCGGTCAACCAGTTCCCTGACCTGCTGGCTGTACCTTTTAGGGCGGCTGTAACCAAGTTCCTCTTCGAATGCCTCGCGCAGGGCTTCGACATTGCGGTTTTCACAAAACACCAGCGGAATCACCAGCCAATAATTTCGCGTGCCTACCTGCCCATCTTCCCGGTGATATCCGTTGAAGGTGCGCTGCTGCCAGCGCGCGACGTCCGGCGGCGTCCATTCGAAATGGGTATCTCTACGTGTAAAATCCGTCGCGTCGTGCTGAATATTCCTCGTGCTCAGCAGGCCACCACGCGGGATCGCCTCCCGCACCCGACCAACGACGCCGCCGTACATGATGATCTTTGCGCCAATTGGCAGATCCTCGATCGCAAATTTCTGCTTGGCCGGAATTTCTGTCAGCGGAACGTAAGATGCGCCCGCGAGAGAGACTGGCTTGCCGCCCGGCAAGGTTGTGAGGGCAACCAGGACGTTATCGAGTGGATCAATTTTGAGTAGCTTTTCAGCGGCCATTGTGGGGGTCGATTCTCTCAGGGGATATCTGTCGAGGCTGTGCGAGTAGCCTACCAAAGGGCCCGGATCACGGTCTAATATTGACGTACTGATCGACCGCTCTGAACAGGAAGGTTCGAAACGATGGCTATTACGACATTACCCGCCGAAGTAAAGATCGCGAAGACACCATCACCGCCTACCTTCCAAACCGTCGGCGAAGAGCGCTTGCATCGCAAACAACGTGTAGCATCTGCGTTCCGCCTCTTTGCGAAGTTCGGATTCAGCGAAGGCGTTGCCGGCCACATCACGGTCCGCGATCCCGAGTTCCATGACCACTTCTGGGTGAATCCCTTCGGCATGCACTTCGCGCACATTCGAGTGTCGGACCTGATCCTGGTGAACGAAAAGGGCGATGTGGTCGAAGGCGATCGTCCGGTCAACGAAGCAGCCTTCGCGATCCACTCGCGACTGCATATGGCGAGGCCAGACGTGGTGGCGGCGGCCCATGCCCACTCGCTTTATGGGAGAACATGGGCGACACTCGGCCGCTTGCTCGATCCGCTGACCCAGGACGCCTGTGCCTTCTACCAGGACCACAGCCTGTTTGCCGACTACACGGGAGTTGTCTATGAATCGTCGGAAGGCGATCGTATTGCCGAGGCCCTGGGGCCTCGCAAGGCCGTAATTCTGCAGAATCATGGCATCCTGACTGTAGGAAGCACTGTCGACGAGGCGGCATGGTTTTTCATCACGATGGATCGGTCCTGCCAATCGCAGCTGATGGCAGAGGCAGCAGGCAAGCCGATCCCTATTTCACATGAGAGTGCCGTCGTGGCGCACAAGCAGGTCGGAAACGCGCGCGTGGGCTGGTTTCAATATCAGCCTCTATGGGACCTGATTGTCAGAGAGCAGCCCGATCTTCTTGACTAGCCTTAACCCAGCCATTGGGGATTGTTGAACGTGCCGTCATAGATATGTGACGACTTGTACGCCTCAAATTTGCCGTCCGTCGCTACTGGCGCTGTCTTCTGCAACACGGCGATTTTCTGTCGCTCATCCATCGGCTTGAAGTTCCGCGCCACCCCAAGCGCCTGTGTAAGGTTTGGTAACGATTCGCAGCCGGTAATGGTCATCGTCACAGGCACACTCATCGCATAGTGCAAGGCTTCGACGGCGGTCACTGTGCCGGTCTTAAGGATGGCGCCATTGCTCAACGGCTTCATGCCCAGGATCGCCATGCCATGCTTCTGCGCCACTGGGATCACCTTTTGCCCGAAGCTGTCGTAGTGTTCATCCAGCGCGTTCACGGGCATCTGCACTGTATCAAATGTGAACCCGTGCCTGTCTGCTGTTTCGATCATGTGCAGGTGCATCTCCGGGCTCTTATGTCCGGTAAATCCGATAAATCGAATTTTGCCCTCTTTCCGTGCCTGCTTCAGCACGTCCACCACATTGCCGGGCTGGAATGCCTGCTCGGGGTCGGTCATGCGAATCACTTCATGGATCTGTAACAAGTCGATGTGATCGGTCTTCAGCCGCACAAGGGACTGCTCCAGCTGCCTTCGTGCCTCCGCGCCCGTGCGCCCGTCGATCTTCGTCATGAGAAACGCCTTCTGACGATAGCCATCCTGCAGCGCCTTGCCCATGCGGTCTTCGCTTACACCAGCGTTGTAGTCCCAGCAGTTATCCAGAAAGTTGATACCCTCATCAAGTCCTTTTCTGACGATGCCTATCGCGTCCTGCTCGGAAACGCTCGACAAGCCGAGATGGTAACCACCAATGCCGATGATCGAAACCTCGGCAGCCGCCCGCCCCAGTTTCCGACGACCAATCCCATTCACCGTTGTCACAATCGGCAAAGGAGTCTGCGCGGCAGCGCCCTGAAGTGCCGAACCCGCACCTACGTTCTGGCCTACAGCACTCTTCAATCCGGCGAGCGCCGCCACCGTCGCTGCCTGCTTCAGAAAACTACGTCGTTCCATCGCGATTCTCCTCTTAGGGTCTTTGATGCGTCATCGTGTAGAAGGACCCAAGTTCCGATGGTTCTCCGTTTCCCTGCACTTATGTCAAGGCGTGATTGGGAGTCTTGAGCCGGATGTCAGTCTAAGCCAGAAGTGCGAAAGCTGGAATGATGCGCTCTGCTCTTGCGCCTCTCATCCACGCTCTGTATCGTTTATCTTTCACTGGGAGAACGTTTACTCAATGGCCGAAAACTCGACGTCGCGACGCAAATTCCTCCAGACTTCCGCCCTGGCTGCTTCCGCGCTCGCCTTCCATTCTAGCCCACTCCTCTCGCAGTCCACGGAAGTTGACGCACATATCGAGGTCCTTCCAGGCGAGCCCATCGGTGTTATCTCCCCAGAGATCTACTCCCACTTCATCGAGCAGCTCGGCGGAGTCATCTACGACGGCGTGTGGGTCGGCGAGAACTCCAAGATCCCTAACCAGGGTGGTATCAGAACCTCATTCATCGACATGATGCGCGCCGTGCAGGCCCCGCTCCTGCGCTGGCCCGGCGGCTGCTTTGCCGACTCCTATGACTGGCATGACGGTCTCGGCCCAGTCGACAAACGGCCCGCGCGTGCCGGCTTTTGGAACCAGCAGGACTCAAACCACTATGGCCTGCATGAGTTTATGCGGACCTGCCGCCTCATCGGCTGCAAGCCCTACCTGGCCGCAAATCTGCGCACCCAGCCTGCCCGCGACTTCTACCAAGAGATCGAGTACTGTAACGCCCCCGCAGGCGATCTGCCCTCAAACTCCGCCGCTCCCGCCGAGCCCGATGCCCTTGCGACCCTGCGCGCCACGAACGGCGACCGGGAACCCTTCAACGTCAATCTCTGGGGCGTAGGCAACGAGAGCTGGGGCTGCGGAGGCAACATGACGCCTGAGGAGTACGCCGCTGCGTACCGCCGATACACGGCCTGGGTTCCGAGCTATGGCGAGCCTCTTCGCTTCGTAGCAGTCGGACCCAACGGCGACGACGTCGACTGGACCACTCGCCTCTTCAAAGCACTATACGCAAACCCTGAGCGCCGCCACCTCTGGGGACTCTCGATCCACTACTACACGTCTGGCAGCGCCGCCCGCTTCGCCGCTGGCGACGCCCTTCAGTTCAGCGAAGACGAGCACTACGATCTGCTCACCCGCGGCTCGCTGATGGAGAAGATCATCACCGACCACTGGTCGGCGATGGGCAACATTCCCGGTCAGCCCAGGAGTCCCGGCCAGCCGCGGGTCAAGCTCGTCGTCGACGAATGGGGAGCCTGGTACGGCAAGGGCACGGCGCTCGGACCGGAGTACAACCTCTCGCAGCAATCCACTATGCGCGATGCGCTTCTTGCCGCCATCACCTTCGACATTTTCCAGCGCAACGCGGACAAAGTCGGCATCGCCGCCGTCGCGCAGTCGATCAATTGCCTTCACTCACTCATGCTTGCCCAGGGAGACAAGGTGACGCTGACCCCAACCTTCGACATCTTCAAGATGTACCTCCCGCACCGCCGAGCCCAGGCCGTCCGCGCCGAGTTCACCGCTCCCGCTATCTCCAACCCGCTTGGTAACATGCCCATTCCGGTAGGCGGCAACAGTTATATCGGCGCGGTGGCGCCGGTAAAGACGCTCGCTGGGCTCAGCGGCTCCGCATCGCTCGCGGCGCAAGGCCCCGGCTCAGACAGGGGTAAGCTGTTGACCTTGTCGGTTGTGAATCCGCATCTCACGCGCCCGATAACAACCGAGATCGCCGTCCGTGGGGCTGGCGTCGCCTCGGCCACTGGCACTGTCCTCGCCTCACACGATGTCCACGACCATAACGACTTCGCGCATCCTGACGCAGTCAAGGCTATCGCTGCTGTGGTTACCCCCCCAATCGGTGGGAAGCTCCGGCATACCTTCCCCCCAGCCAGCGTCACGACATTGCAAATAACGCTGGGCTAGGGAGATGAGCCTGATCGGGTCAGGGGTCAGCGCATCGCGCTATGCGGACGGATCTACGTTTGCGACTGCTCGTCGCAGTGCGAAGCTGAGATCTTGTGCCATATCGGCAACTAGGATCAGGCCATCGCAAGATCAAAGTTAGTCGATGAATTTATATGGTGGGCGAGGCGGGAATCGAACCCACAACCCCCGGCTTAGAAGGCCGGTGCTCTATCCGATTGAGCTACTCGCCCACGGGCGAAGGAGACGACTTAGTCCATTGTAGCGATAACAGCGGCCCTCAGTACGGCCTGCCAGGCGGCATAAGCCGAAGAGGCGTCCGCTCCGCAACCGGCTGCGTAGAGGGTGAGTCCATAACCAACGGATACATCAACACTCGCGGGCCGGATGACGAACTCCACGCGACTATCGGAAAGAGTGAAGTCTTGGAGATAACGCGTGAGGCCACGCGCCCAGAGTTCGTGAAACTCGAACGACGCAAATTGGCACGGGCCGATTTGAAGAAGGTCAATATAGGAGGCGACTCCGTCGTGAGCGTCCTCGGCGACGGCGCCGAATTCATCGGGATCGATTTCGGATCTGTCGAGGGTCCAGACATCGCATTTCGATGTGAAGACAGGCGACGCTTTTGAATTCAGCGAGAGAAGAGCCTCCCGCAGCCCGGGATGTTTGGATGCTTCTTCAACGGCACGAATTCCGGATGGCGCGTGGCGTAGGTCGACGAAGCCTTCCCAAGGAATGTCGATGGAAGGCAGATCGGGGCCGATCTCAGCGGCCCAGTCGGCTTCCATTGACCTGTTCTAGCAGGAATCCGAGGAGTGTAGTTTCCGCCCAGCGCCCGTCGTCATTTCTTGCAGGCGCGAGAAAGGCGCAGTGGCCGCCATGCTGCGTTTCGACGTAGGTGACATTCTGGTTTTCGATCAATGCCGAGCGCGTGGCAGGCAGCATGCGGATGAACGGGTCGTCGAGCGAATGCAGGATCAATGTAGGCAAACGGAAGCGATCAGCATACTGGGAGCTTGCGACACTGTAATAGTAGTCATCGGCATCGGCGAATCCACCATAACCCGCAACGACATGTCCGTCAAAAAGGCGCATGCTGCGAATTTTTTCCAGGCCATCGGTGGAGTAGATGCCCGGAAACAGCGTGGCCTTGCGGCGGACGCGCTCGATCATGGAACGGAGAAAATGCAGCTCATACAGGCGGTTCTGCGGTTCGTGCAAGGCAGCGGATGACGCTGCCAGATCCATCAGGGGCGACACGCCGACAACAGCCTTAACTTGGGGAGGCGGCGCGTCGGCGACTTCTCCGGCGTACTTCAGGACGAGGTTTCCGCCCATCGAATAGCCGATCAGCGCGATGGATTCAACGCGTTGGACCTCGATAATTTTGGCCACGACTGCGGCCACATCTTCCGAGCGTCCAGAGTGGTATATGGTCGGCGCAAGTTCATCGGTTCCACCGCAACTGCGCATGTTCATACGGACAACGTTGAAGCCGGCGGCCAGCGCGCGCGCCGTGTTTCCCAGCACATATTGCGAACGTGACGAGCCCTCGAGCCCGTGGATGATGACGATCGTGAGCCGTTCCCTTCGGATCTCCGGCGGCTGCCAGTGGCAATCGCAGAGAACAGAAGTGGGGCCGTATTTGCCAACCGGCCCCTCGACTTCAACCAATAAAGGCTCGGGCTGAGGAAGAGCCAGTTTGCGGGGAAGAAAATTTCCGGCGAGAGTTTGCAGATGGCCATTGCGCAAAAGCCGGCGCGGAGTAAAGTCAGCGAGCCAGGATACCGCTCCTTCTTCGGGCGCGGCTATCGTCCTCGCACTCATTCGCTGTGCAATCCTTCGCGGACTTCCGCAGCACGGAGTGCACCTGTCGGCTCGTCCTCGTGCTTGAAGTACGCGAACACGTCGCCTCGCGCTGCCTGTGTTTTTAGATTTTCGCGGATCGCCTCGAGGTCGGTCGCCGAATAATCCGTTTTGCGCAGGCGATACGTCGTGAAGGGCGCAGTGATTTCGGTGGGCGTACTGAGCTCATCGCTTTCGGCGATGCACAGCGCTGCGGAATACTCACGGAGCAGAGCGTAGGTTGGTTCGGCGAACCAGGACGCGTGGCGGAATTCGAAGCTCAGGCGGAAACCAATTTGATTTGCATCGTTGAGGAATTCGGCGAGTCGTTCGGAATCGGCCTTCATATTTGGAGGCAACTGGAAGAGGATCACTCCCAGACGGCCGGCTTGCGCAACAGCGGCAATGGAGTTCGCGAATTTATCAAGAGCTTCGCGGCAGTTCTTCAATCGAAGAATATGCGTGATGCGCTGCGGCGCTTTGAAGGAAAACCGGAAATCGGCGCCAGTTGCGGCAAGCCAGGATCGCACCGTGCCTTCAGAAGGCAGGCTGCGAAAGGTATAGTTAACCTCAACCGAGCTCAGGCGGGTTGCGTAATACTCAAGGAACTTCTTTGCCGGGACGGATGACGGATAAAATTCTGGTTTCCAACCAGGATAAGCCCAGCCTGAGCAGCCTATGAAAATATCGCCGGGTGGCATTGCGTCCTTTGTCCAGTTGACTACGGGGGTTTGAAGCAGTCAGCGGACGATGTATCGCTGGCTTATTGGGGCGGCTAGTGGGGGTCGAACCCACGACATCCGGTGCCACAGACCGGCGTTCTGCCTCTGAACTATAGCCGCCGTACAGTATGTGATTGTAGCATTTTGAAGCGGTGCGGCGCACGCTTGTCGACTGCCCGCGCCCCCGCATCCTAAGAGTAGACCAGCGTATGCCGCAGCCGTTCAAACCCGAGGTTCTACCGCCTGAAAGCAGCACACTGAGTTCAAGAACAAGGATTGGCGGCAGCTGGTTTGCGGATGAAAATCTGGACTTGCTGGCGCATCTTCTCGACGACTGGTTCCGTGTTCCGGGAACCTCGATACGCTTTGGCCTGGACGGAATTGTGGGGCTGATTCCGGGCTTGGGGGACATACTGGCCGGACTCGCGTCGTGCATCATCATTGTTGCGGCTTGGTTTCGCGGCGTTCCTTACGTCGGCCTGATGCGAATGGTGGTGAACGTGGCGATCGACGTCATCGTCGGTGCGATTCCGATCGCAGGCGATGCATTTGACATCGCATGGAAGGCGAACCGGCGCAATTACGCACTGATGACACGCCATTTGCGGCAGCCGCGCAAGCACACGTGGAAAGACTATGTGTTCCTGCTTTGCATCGCCGCGATATTGCTTGCTATCTTTGCGGTTCCAGTAGTTATGATCGTGCTGATCATGGAGTGGTTCGTCCACCGCCTGTGAATCGAAGAATGAGGCCTGCGTGTCGCTGCTTTACGATACAATTTTAGAAGTCGGGGCGTAGCGCAGTCTGGTAGCGCATCTGCTTTGGGAGCAGAGGGTCGGGGGTTCGAATCCCTCCGCCCCGACCATTAGAATCAATCACTTTGCTAGCTAACAGGTTTGACTTTTCTTAGGACTGCGGGGGATTTTGCGGGTACCCGCTCTAAATCCAAGACTCCCGGCCCTGGACCATCTTGAATTAGTTGGGAGCTCAGAAGGCTAGCGAGATCTCCGAGCGATCGACACGGGCTGATCGAAATCCGTTACGGTCAAGCAAGTATCGAACTGCCATCCACATCGAGATTCGATCCTGGAAGCGGCGTTTGGCGGGGATGCGGACTATGCGCAGCTTCACAAGCTCTACGGTGCCCCTGACATGCCTGAGACGCGCTACAGCCCCGCCACCTGCATTGGTTGCACCATGAAGACGGTAAGCGGCGTCCCTAACCCTAAACATGTCAGTACGTCATACGTAGAACGCCAAAACCTCACCATGCGGATGTCGATGCGTCGCTTTACTCGGCTTACCAACGGATTCAGCAAAAAGCTAGAGAACCATGCTTACATGGTCGCGCTACACTTTCTCTATTACAACTTCGGGCGCGTCCACAAAACGCTTCGCGTAACGCCAGCGATGGAAGCTGGCCTCACGGATCACGTTTGGAATGTGGCGGAACTGGTCGCGCTACTCCCGCAACCGCAGCCCGCAAAGCGCGGCCCCTACAAGAAGAAACTGGCGGCATAAGCGAGGGCATGAGAGCATGGCTGGCATGAAGAATCGGCGCGGCAGGGTAGTCGAGGCTTTGGCGTGGGCCATCGCAACAGCATTCGTGGTTTACGCTCGGCGGAGTTCGAATTGGCATGTGGGTCAGGCTGAACTCTTCGTCGTGTTTACGGCTGTCGTTATTACGGTCTATCGGCGTGCCCTAAATTCAAACTGACCCACTACCGAATTCAAGGCTCAGTTGACTCTTGCTCTCGGCTCTTGTAAATGCGAGGAAGCTTGTGGATATCCCGCTCCAAGCCCTGATCCACTGATCGCTTCCACTGCATCCCGCAAGTCTTCGATTCCGAAGTGCCCATAACGTGCGGCCATGCTCGCCATCGTACTGGCGGACCAGCCAACGATCTTTGCAATGATCGGCAGGGGCACGCGAGCAGCAATCATTCTCGAGACTGCGCTGTGTCTCAAATCATGGAGACGAAGATTTGTCAGGCCGGCTGGAAGTTCGGGAACCTCAAAATGGCAGTCAATGCAGAAATGCCCTGTAACGGACTTCTCCTGGTCTGCCAGTGTGCCCGTCTTGCAGTTTGGGCAGTGACGCCTGGTACGCTTCTTTGCCCCCTGCCACGCCGACTTGATGGTTCCCACGGCTCGATCGGGATCGTACTTATAAACTTTCACGGTCCCCCCGAACGTTCCTTTGTTGCCATGCAAGCCATAGCTCTCTGATGGGAAGACGAAATGGGCTGGCTGCCGCTCAGGGAATTGGTGCGCCCAGAACTTCAAGGTCTCAATGGCTCGTTGGCTGAGTGGAACGGTTCGGCCCGTGCCCGACGCTGTCTTATCCTTACCGAACTTCAGACAGCGGTTCACGAAGTCAATGTTGCCCCATTGCAGCGTGCGGATCGTGTTGTACCGTGCCCCCGTTTCGAGGGAGAGCAGAACGAAGGGCAGCAAGATGCGGGAGGCTGACCGGCCGCACTCGAGAAGGAGCATGCTTTCTTCAGGTGCTGTGAGAGCTCGCCCGACATCCTGCCGCTCCGGCAGCATCTTCACATCGACCTGAATGCGAGCCCAGATCCCATACTTACGCATGATCTGGCGCAACATGCCCACTTCGATATTGATCGTCCGGTTGGCGGCGCCCTCCTTCAGACGAGCAACCTGGTACTTTGCTATGTCTCGCGCCTCGATGTCGACGAGCAGTCTCTTGCCCATGATGGGCAACAGGTGATCCAAACTGTATTTCGCGATCAGGCGCATCTTTGGGGACCATACGAGTTCCCTGTTTTGCAGCCAATCCTCCGCGGCCACGAAAAGCAGGTGCGATCGCTGCTGTTTGCGGATACCAGCGGTTCCATCCTTCAAGGCTTGGCGTCGCTTCTCGTAGACCTGGCGCGCGCGCGTGATCGAGGTCATCTCCGTTGTTTCGCGGATACGCTGGCCATGAAACATGAAGTCCATGACCCACACTTTGCTCCCCTTAGGTCGATAGATGCTCATTGATTATTTTCCTTTCATTGGTGGGTTGCCGTTTACCTGAAGCTGACTCCCCGTGCTGTTGCCTGTTTTAAAGTCTTGCGATAATTCCGCTGATTCTTAGCCTTCCGATCGAGATAGTCCGGGGAACTTTTGTAGAACGCTTCGCGACATTCTTTCGAGCAAAACCTATCAATCTCTCTCGGAGATTAACCATACTTTTTTGCATTGTTCGCAGACTCTGACTTTGTTCAATTCCCCGTTTGCATCCAGTCGGACGAGGGACATGACTGCATCGGCTTCAGTCACAGTGAACTGCCCTACTGTGGTTTGAAAGAATCTCTGATTCGCGTCGGGGACAAGCCCAAGGCGCCATTCATCCGAAACGACGGTGTAAGACACACATGGACGGAAGACGTACCTTGCAAGAAGTTCATTCAGAGCGATGTGCTGCTGGTTGAGATCCTGGAATCGAGTTCGGAATTTGGCAGCGAGTTGTTTATGCCGCCTCGTCCCTGCCGTGCCCGACGCTGCCATCTTCTGCGGGAACATCTCAGCGTCAATGTCTTTGCTGATTTGCTTCAGCTCCGATGTCCCCGCTCTCAACTCACCTAACTCCCGGCGAATTGCGACGAGGCGTTCATGGGCTACTGTCCCATGGGACGCATTGAGACAAAGCACGGCGACCTGCGCGTCATTGCGTAGCAATCGTTCGTACTCACGCTTGTTCCGGTTCATGCGGAGCTGTGGGATCGGCCGGGCTTGCGCCACATGGATGCTCGATTTGTAATTTGTCTTCCGCTTTTCCGTTACCACGGTGCTCGTCTCCTCAATGCGATAACAATATCTCGTGACAAGACTGATATCAAGAGCAAAAATCAGGCCATAGAGGACATGACATGGCAGGCCTTATAAGAAATCGATTGCTGACCGTTGATGAATTGGCAGAGCGAACCGGATGGAAGACAAAAACTATCCGTCAAAAAGTCTGGCGCCGAGAACTCGAATTTGTAAAACTGGGCCGGTCGATCCGCTTTCGCGAAGAGGCAATCAACAGACTTATTGAACGCAGCATCGTTCCGGCTTTGGAGCAATAGTATGAGCCGGATCCCCGCAATTTTCACCACAGTCGACAAGCTCCGGACGCGCTGCCTCCGCTTTCTCAGCGGTTTGGCTACCTGCGACCTTCCGCTCGCATCGCGGAGGGGCGCATAGTGACCGCCGAGGCGATCGCCGATCAGTTCAACGCGAGGCGAGTAGGTCTGAGTCGATGGATGGCGCGTTGTCCAGGGCACAGTGATCGCGAGCCGTCATTGTCGATACGCGAAGGGCGTGATGGTCGTACATTGCTGAATTGTTTCGCGGGCTGCACGCCGACTGCGGTCCTCAAAGCCGCGGGTCTTCACCTCAGCGATCTGTTCCCGGGTCCGCCTCCGTCACCGGCCGAGATGCGAAAAGCCGCTCAGGTAAGAGCTGCACGCTCTAGTGCAGCGCAAGCACGACGACAGGCCGCCAGAACAGCCCGAACGCGTTACCGCAAGTTGCAGGCAGTGTGCGATTCACTGGGCGCGAAACTGGCGCTCTTAGCTGATGATGTGCCTGACGGGGACGAACTGACGCGGCTCTTTCACTCAACGCTATCGCGGCTGCGCGAAGCGGAGCAGGCGGTGTCAGAGTGAGCGGAGCGGACATCAAAGGCATCTGGCCCGGGTCGGATCCAGACCCACTTGACGGTGCCACGACCCTTGCAGCGTTAGAAGCCGCAGTGCATGACGCGGACACAGTCGAAACCGGACAAGACGATCTCGCGGTACACGCGCAATACGCCGATGACGCGCTAGCGCTTCGATTCACGTCGGCATACAAAGATTCTTTTCGGTACACCGCCGTATGGGGACGTTGGAGTGTTTGGGATGGCAAAAGATGGAAACGGGACGATGTGCTGCACGTTTTCGATGCCGCGCGGCGAATTTGTAGGGATGCGAGCGCGGAGTGTGAGAAGGCTCAACTCCGAAACCGAATTTCCTCGGCACCGACCATCAGTGGGGTCGAACGTCTGGCGCGTGCTGATCGACGCCATGCAGCCACGGTGGGTCAATGGGACGCGGATCCATGGCTGTTGAATACGCCCGGGGGCGTCGTCGACTTGCGGGATGGCACCTTGCGAGCCGCGAAGCGGGAAGACTATATGACCAAGCTCACGGCCATCGCGCCAGGTGGAAGCTGCCCAAAATGGCAGGCATTTCTCGCGCGGATTACAAATGGAAATCGAGAGCTGCAGGACTTCTTGCAGCGGATGTGCGGTTACGCGCTGACCGGATCGATTAGAGAGAACGCGCTTTTCTTTCTGTATGGCACGGGCGCAAACGGCAAATCGGTCTTCCTCAACACCGTCTCGGGTATCTTGGGCGACTACGCGAAAACTGCGCCAATCGAAACCTTCATCGACGCGAAAAACGAACGTCACCCGACAGACCTGGCGAGTCTTCAAGGGGCGCGGCTTGTCACTGCGATCGAGATAGAAGATGGGCGCAGGTGGGCCGAATCGAAGGTGAAGAGTCTGACTGGCGGGGATAGCATCGCAGCGCGTTTCATGCGGCAGGATTATTTCGAATACACACCAGTCTTCAAACTGATCGTCGCCGGCAACCACAAACCGGGACTCCGCACAGTAGATGAAGCCATGCGGCGCAGATTTAATTTACTGCCTTTCACTGTCACGATCCCCGCCTCAGAACGCGACCCGGAACTAATCGAAAAGCTAAGCGAAGAATGGGGCGCCATCCTCCAGTGGATGATTGAGGGTTGTCTCGCTTGGCAAGCTCAGGGATTAAACGCTCCGAGGGTGGTGACTGAGGCGACAGAGAGCTACCTGGCTGCTGAGGATGTGCTAGCGCGGTGGATCGATGATCGTTGCAATCTGGGCAGCAATGGCTGGGAAGCGGCTTCTGTGCTGTTTGCCGACTGGCGGCAATGGGCCGAATCCAACGGTGAGTTTATCGGGTCGCAGAAAAGATTCTCAGAACAATTGGCGGCGCGAGGGTTCAAACAGTTCCGGTCTAGAGTGGCGCGAGGGTTCCAAGGAATCAGCCTGAAAACGCGCGTGACGGATTTGACGGGTTTACCCCATATAGCCGTTACGCGCGCGCGTGTACGTACTAATGAGGAAGACCCGTCATATCCGTCACCGGAAACCGAGTCGAGGTTGCGACTATGAACGCGGCACTAAATCTAATTCGCGCCGTCCAGGTCAATGGTGGACGTCTCACGGTCGAAGGCGATCAGCTGGTGATCGAGCCGGGCGAGGCTGCCGAGCCCTTAGTGGATGAATTACGCGCTCACAAAGCACAGATCATCGCATTAATTCAGAGCCCCGCTCATGATCCCGAGGCTTGGAAAGAAGATTTCCACCACTGGTCGCTCGATCACTGCATGTACCTCGATCGCTGCCTTGGCGGAATCGGGACACTCTGCAGCGACTTTGGAGAGTGGGCCACAGGTCACTCGAGCGTGCCATGCACTCGCCAGACATTCGAGCGACTTTTGACCGATGCCGGCTTCTTCTTCGCGGATGGCATGGTCTACGGGCTGATCTTGAAAGTCGACCTGGAGGCACACGCGGATTTCAGACGTTACACAGTGGCACTCGAGCCCCGTCCGGACGCCGCTAGGAAAGTTATGAATTCTTATAGTACCCGCAAAGTCCCCGCAATTCTGCGCCCGAAGGAGAACTAAGCCGATGAAAACAGACCCACAAAACAGCTTCGATACCACGCTCCCTCAGCGGAGGGCTGCAGGTGGATCGGATCAGAGATCGGCTCGCGGTGATTCTGCCGGAGGGCCAAAAGGTGCCAAAAAAACATGACCAAGAGCGAGCGATTGCGGGAGACAGCGATTACAGCGCTGCTCGAATGCAGGACCGAACGCGAAGCGGCGGAGCGCATTCCAATCAGCCTGCGAACTCTTAAGCGCATGCTTGGCGACGAGCAATTCCAGCAAGAGTTCAGGGCTGCGCGTCGTCAATTGATCCGAGCTGCCACCTCGCGGTTACGGCGCAACATGGATGCCGCTGCGAAGACGTTGACAGACATCTCGACAAATCCGACGGTGCCGCCAGGGGTGCGCGTCACTGCATCGGACAAAATCATCGAGTGGTCGCTACGTGCAGAGGAAATCGAAGACTTGGGCGAACGTCTCGACGCTTTGGAAAAGGGCGGTGCAAGTTGATTGAGAGATTTCGGACGCGCCTGCGGAGACTCGAGAAGAAATCCCCACATCGTAACGTCATCCTTAAGTTTCGCAACGGTTCTCAGCGAGCCATTCATATAGCCGACCCGCTCGGGGCCTTGTGCGAGGGCATGACTCGACAAGCAGCGCAGTTGGGGCCTGTCGAGGGCGATGAGCTACCGATAGGCATGGAGACAAGGCCTAAGCTCGTGCCCGAGTCAGCATCCCCTGAGACTTGTGCGCTTTTGGACCTCATGGGACAAGCAACGGCCGTTATCAGCGACGATCCGCTTCCACACCTCATCTGGGGTCTCGCCCGTGGGCACCGGGACGAGCCCGCGCGTCCTGCGAGACAGGAGCCGCCCACCATCAACAGCGAAAGTTAAACGAAAACCGGAGGGAACGGAAGAATGAGAGAGCTCGAACGACAAATCGTTCAGGCGTCACGCGTGACACGAACGGCTGCATCCGCGGAACGCATCCAGAGGGCGTGAGTGATCGGACAGCGGCAAACTTACCGGGGCTGCGAAGCATAGTGACCGTGTCCTGCGACAATTCGAGCGCGACATATTCCCTTGGATTGGCGGACAGCCAATTTCTGCCGTCACTGCGCCCGAGTTACTAACTGTGGTGCGTCGAAATTGCGGACCGCGGCGCTTTGGAGACCGCACACCGCGCTTTAGGTAATTGTGCCGAGGTCTTTCGTTATGCCGTAGCCACGGGACGTTGCGACCGCGATCCTTCTAGAGATCTGCGCGGCGCTTTGCCCCCGTTCAAGGGAAAACACTTAGCAGCGACCACTGAACCGGCAAAGCTTGCGGGTATTCTTCGGGCGATGGACGCTTATCAAGGCATGTTTACGGCGCGTTGCGCCCTGCGTTTCTCTCCGATCGTGTTTGTATGTCCGGGCGAGCTGCGCCAGGCTGAATGGAAGGACATTAACCTTGATGCGTCGGCTTGGTACCTCGTTCTCGGTTGAGCGACGCATACTTACACTGGCATTGTCAGGATGGCGCTATCGCGTCCTTCACCGCGCCTTCCGGACTGGTGAAATGATCTCAGGCGAGACGATCGCCTTGATAATTGTCGCGGACTGCGAAAAGTTGGGGATAATCCGATGCCTTCAGTGTCGTCATCTGCTGGCCTAATGAGACCTCCCGAGGTCGTCGGCGTCATGCAGTTAAATGCCTGTTGCCCGAAAATGGTCTTTGGGCGGCGAGTCAGAGAAGTCAACTCTCGGCCGGAAAGAAGCGTGTCAAGTGGCCCTACCCCGAATCAGGGCTCGGCCGTCACGGTGCGAAGTAGCTGGAGAGGTCCAGGATTAGGTTGGTGGGGTTGGAGGAGAATGTGTCGATGCTTCCGTTGGTTGTCGGCACGATGGCCATGTTCGACGTGATGGCGCCGTCCAGAGCGTTCAAGGTCGAGACGTAGGGTTGGGTTTCTCCATCCGGCCACAGGGTCAGGTAGTCTAACGAGCCCCGAGGCACCACGGTCGCATTCACTACATAACCCTGAGCCATTGACGGCAGAGCGCAGGCGCTGCCCTCGACGTTGACAGCCAATACGCCGTTGAAAGCTCCCGAACCGCTGCGCGTGTCGACGACCCGGCAGGGGGCGACCGTGTAGAGAGACAATCCACCGGTCGCGGGAAGCGCGAAGTAGCCGTTTACGTCCAGGATCACATCCGAGTCATCGGAAGCAAAGATAGAAACCTCACCGCCTGCGCCGGCCGCCACGATGGCTGCATTCGCCACCACGGCTCCAGTCGAAGAGTTCAGTGTCGAGACATAGGGTTGCGTCTCTCCCGTAGGCCAGGAGGCGAGATAGTTCAGTGTCTTGTGCGGCACCGCTGTGACGTTCAGCGAATATGCCGATGCCGAGGGTGGAATATTGCAACTCCCAGATTGCACAGGAAAAGCGCGGTTGCTACCGCCGGAGATAAAAGGTCCGCCGAGGGGACCGTTTGCATTGCGGGTATCGGCAATGCGGCAGGGAGGCAGTGGATAGAAAGCGTAGGCGGGGGCGGTCCCCAACGGGACGAAGTAGCCGTCAATGTCGAGGATCACCTGCGTTGCATCGGTAACGTAGACGCTCACTCCGCCGTTGGATCCTGCCGGGACAATCGCGGCATTGGCTTTGACGCGACCATCAGAATTCAGAGTGGAGACGTAAGGTTGTGTCTGCCCGGTAGGCCATAGCGTCAGATAACTCAGGAATCCATTCGGAACCACCGTAAGGTTGACTGAATAGGCGACGGCCGTTGGAGGAATGCCACAGGTGCTTTGTGGAATATCAAATTCGCGCGTACTGTCCGCGCTAAGTTCCGGTCCGCCAAATGGCCCGGTCGGGTTCCGCGTGTCTGCTACCCGGCACGGGGTCACCGACACAAACTGAAGGGGTGTTGGCGGAAGCGCTGCGACAACCGTGACCGGGTAGGCCCCGGGATCATTGGCGGGGGTGTAATTGGCGTCGCCGCTGTAGCTGACAGTTATGAGATGCGTTCCCACCGAGAGCTTAGAAGTATTAATAGGAACCACCGCGCTGGCTGAGGATAGGTCCTGTGCCGGTGTAAGTGTTACGGGGGCTCCGAAAGCCTTCCCGTCGACGATCGCTTGCACCGTTCCCGTTGGCGTTGGATATGACTCGTAGGCTGGAGCGCTCGTCAACGCTGAGATCGTCGTTGTAATACCGAGCGGAGCGCCAACAGCAATCGTTTGTGTGTTAGAAATCAGAGTGCTGATGACGGAAGGAATGGGATTCGTCTCGTATAGCAGCTGAACCGCGGGACTTGTGCAGCCTGCAAAATTGGAATCGCCCGAGTAGACCGCAGTCAACGGGGCAGTGGGGGAAGGCAGTTCCGAAACTGGTAGTGGGGCCTGAGCGATATAGGCGTCGGGCAACTCGAAAGTAACCCCTGGTCCTTCTGGCGGCGACACGCCCCCGCCGTGGGCAGTCACAACGATCGGGCCCATTACCCTGGTGGTGCCGGAGTAAATGCTTATCGTCCCTGTGGGAGCGACGGTTGTGGCATTGGGCGGTACAACAGCGGGCTGGTAGTAGCCGGCGTTACCGCCGATCATGAGCACCCATCCGGGTCGCGCGAACCATGTATTGATCCAGAGAGTGCAGGTCATCTGTGCCGGGGTTACTGTGAACGAATCCGTTGTAGTGCCAGCCGTAAAACTGGCATCCCCCGAATAGGCCGCTCCGAGCGTATGCTTTCCTCCCAACAAGCTTCCGGTAATGTCCTCGGTTGATCCCTGGGAGTTCAATGCATACTCCCCTGCATCAAGGGTTTTTCCGTTGTCGGTCAAGGCGACCGACCCGGTTGCGACGCCAAATCCGCTCTTTCCTGATACGTCAGTCCGGAAGATCACCAGGCTTCCATATGGGACCGAGTTAGCAGACGAAAGGGCGCCTGTCCACGGGTCATAATTCAGCCTCGAAATCTTTGTGGTGCTCGCCTCGGGCGAAATGTTGACGGCGACCGCAGAGGAATCGCTGGACGCCCACTGCGAGTCTCCCTCGTAGTGAGCGGTGACTGCGTAATTGCCGCCAGGCAGCGTATTGACCGATCCTGACACCGCCCCCCCAGCCAGCGAACCGAGGTACACCGATCCATCGGCAGCAGCCCCTACAAGTGATACGCCACCTGTGGGGCTCCCCGAGGTTGAAGCAACCGCCACGCTCGCTGAGATAGAGCTTCCATGCACTGCTCTCACCGTCCCTACCCCGCCGTTCAACTCAAGAGTGATGGTGGTTGGCGCGAAGCTGACGGCAGCCCAATCGTTGATGAGGTTCGCGATATCGATCGTTCCCAGGCCGGTTACCAGGTCATAGCCGACTGTCGAGTCATGCCCTTTCATCAGTCCGAATCGGCTCGATGGACTGGTCGAGCAGGCAGTCTGTGCTCCAGGATGTGCAGGCTACGCGATTGCCGTCCGTCGTAATGTCATGGAAGATCGATGAACTCTTTGCACTTCGGGCTAAACGATACAGGGTATGATTGGCGTTTCCCTGTCTCCCGTATTTCTGGTTGATCAGCGCCATCACGCCAGCCATGACCTGGGCTCCAGCCGAAGTTCCACCCTCGCCGAGAAAAACTTGTTCGCTTGCTGAAGGATCGCAACTCGAACCTTGTGTGGCGTCCCGCTGACAAACGATATAGGCCGAGCCGTAAAGCCCGTTGCCTGCAAAAAACGAGACGTCGGGAAGGTCCCTGACGCCATCCGCGGGAACACCCGGTCCCGTCTGCCACAGCGGCTTGGGCCACCTGTGATGTTTCAAGACGTTGTCCATTCGATCTGAGCCGGAGAAGCTGGTTGTGACGAGCAATCAGTATTCCCGGAGACCGAATGGACTATCACAAGAATGCCCCATGGACGGCGGTCAGTCGAGAGCGGCTGGCCCGCATGGTGATCCACCAAGGCGTGACGCTGAAAGCGGCAGCTGCGCGCTTCAGTGTCAGTTCCAAGACGGCAGCCAAATGGATGGGCCGTTATCGGCAACTGGGAGTCGCCGGCCTGGCCGATCGCAGTTCGCGTCCGCACCACAGCCCGCGCCAGACAGATTCCTTCTTAGTGGAAAAGGTGGTTGCTCTTCGCCGGCTTCACCACAGCGGCTGGCGCATCGCCCGTGACCTGGGGCTGAGCCAGGCCACGGTCAGCCGCATTCTGCGCCGTGTCCGGCTGAGCCGTTGGCGCGATCTCTATCCACGGCCACCCGTGCGCCGCTATGAACATCCCGCGCCGGGCGATCTGCTCCATCTCGATATCAAGGGCATGACCCGCTTCGGCGAGGTCTCGCTGCGCGGCGATGGCCGCTTGCGCGGCAAGTATAAGCATCCAGGTCTGCTCGCCCTGCATGTGGCCGTCGACGACCACTCGCGCATGGCCTTTACCCGCCTGCTCCCCGATCAGAAAGCCGAAACCACCATCGCCTTCCTGCACCAGGCCGTGGAGTTCTTCGCCCGCTACGGTATCGGCGTGCGCGCGCTGCTGACCGACAATGGCAGCAGCTACCGCTCATGGCAGTTCGCCCGGGCCTGCCAGCAGCTGGCCATCAAACACCGCCGCACCAGGCCCTACTCCCCGCAAACCAATGGCAAGGCGGAACGATTTATCCAGACCGCCTTGCGCGAATGGGCCTACGCAAAACACTGGTCAGACTCCGATCAAAGAGATCTCCACTTACAGCCATGGAACGATTACTACAACCGGGAAAGACCCCATGGTAGCCTCCATTACAGCCCGCCCATCAGCCGCTCCGACATCGGAACAACCTCTTGACCATCTACAGCCACCCTCCGGTGCAACTGCTGGCATTTGTGCCGTCCGAGCTGATGCAGGAGCTGGGGCCGCCGCTGCCCGCTATCGTATTGAGAAACCCGCCGGAGTCGCATTCTTCCGCCGCAGTTTCCCCATAGATCGCCGCCAGCGTGCTGCTGCCGCAAGAGTCGTTCCAAGGCACCTCGGGAATATAACCCAGGGCCGATGCCTTGGTCGTCGGGTTATTCGTCATACTCCAATATTTGGACCACTCGTTGTCCTGGTTGAAGTCCGTACCGCCTACTGCAATGTTGTAGGCTGACGACGCAAGCCCGTTCACCGCCATCGGATGAACGGCAAGGTTGGCATCGTCGGCTGTCGGATCACACGCGGCCGATCCCTCGTCACCGGAGGCCACCAGCACAGTGATTCCTTCGGCGGACGCCTGCTGCCACATGCCTGCCTCGAAGGCATTCCCTGCGGTTCCCAATTCCAATTCGCACCCGCCATAACTCTCACTCATCACGGGTGCGAGATTGTTATCCACAATGTAGAGCGCCGACAGGTCCACGCCAGCAGTCGTCTCGGTGGTGGCGGAAGTGACGAGCAATATTTGCGCGCCCTTGGCAACGGCGCCCGACCACTCCACATCCAGATCGGCCTCGGTCTCGTCTGGCTGGATGCCGGGGTCGATGCCATTCAGAACTACCTTGGGATTATTAGGGGGTAATCCAAAAAACGCTCGGAAGTACTGCGGATCGGTGGGATTGATTTCTGTCTCGCCTACAATAGCGATCGTTTGCCCGGTACCGTCGACGCCCGCATTCCATAAAGGCGCCAGATCGTAGATCGAGGCAAAATCGTATGGGCCGACCGCATAGACGGTATCCTCCCCGGGATTCGTGATCGTGAACTCCGGATGTGCCCTATGGACAACCTCGTAATGTTTCTCTCCGTTCCGCTGTCGCAGGATGTCTCCGCGGATGGCGAGAGAATGCCGGCCAAAATCGTTCAACGACACCAGGCCAGCGACCACGGGGGCAAATGCAGCGGGAATCTTCGGATCGCTCTGGTTCGCCCAGTGCAAACCTCCTGCCGCCTGATACTGATGGATCTCTGTGTGAAAGGTTTGCCGCACTTGGCCTGCGGTGCCGGTGAACTCCACCACAGTCCCACCTTTATTGACACCGATGTCCACGAATCCGTGGGCGCGAAGCCAATCCGTGATTGTTTTCGCATCGGCAGCTGAAGCCCCAAACCGGTCGCCAAACTGCTCGGGGCTCAGCCAATGATGAAAGAATGGAGAAGCAGGATCCTGTTGTGAAGCCAACAGGCTGTCGAGAGCCGCCCCCTGCTGAGGGCTGCGATGGAGCAGCATTAGGATGCGTCGTAATGGCAAGTCCGCAGGCGCTGGCCCCCGATCATTCTCAACGCGAGCCAGTGGGTGTGTGTTGCCTCGCAGAGTTACGAGCCGACTCTCATCGATTGCGTTCTTTATCTGCGCTTCCGGCTTCGGCGGTTGCAAGGCATATTCTGCGGGAATTTGCGCGCTCGCACCTGGGGTACTAGACACGCACCCGATGAGGAACGCAGGACAGAACCAAAGCCTGGCGAAACAACGCAAACGCATCCAGGTGCTCCAAAGCTTTCGTGAGAATCGAAGTTCTAGTTTTGGGGGGTTGAACGGGAAGACCAATCTCACGCTGCCATTGTCGACGTTTAACCAAACCATTTGCAATGGATTTGTGGCGCGAGCTAGACTAGGCCGCCAGCTGCGCAGCAGAGGAACATCCCCAGGCGCGTTTTCTTGATGACTCAGCTGGAACCGAGGTCCATCACCCGCTGGCCTTTGTGCTGATCATTGGCGAGGTCAGCCGCTTCGCGAACAGCAAGCAGGTGGCCAGCTATCTGGGTTGATTCCAGCGAGCCACATCTCGGGCGGCAGGCAGCAGCTGGGTGCGCTCAGCAAGCAGGGCAATCGCCTTCTGCGCATGTTGTTAATGGAGGCAGCGCAGAGTGTGGTCCGGCTGGATGCAGGATTTCGTAAGTGGTACGGGCCCTGCGACAAGCCGAAAGGCGTGGCCAGGATCGCCCGCTCCGCTGCCAGCGTGCCCATCTCCACGGACGAGCCTAAGAGCACATCGCGCACCTATTCGGACAACGTCAGACCGGCGCGCTCCGCGCGTGACTCCAGCACGCGCAGCTCCGCCTCCGACAACTTCGTGCCGACAGACTTCGTTCGCAGCTCACGCTTCATCGCGCACCGCCATCGCTGATTTGATAGAGAGAAGCGCGGGCGTAGAACGCGCTGCGTGCCTGTATGTGGGCTTCCAGATCGGGCCTGACTCATCCGAACCTCCGGCGAACCTGCCCGCACTCAGGCCGCGTGCTCCCCAAAGGCGTTTTTCCTTTAGACGCTGCCTCTGCCATCGGAGTTACCGCACGGCAACCTGAAGTTACTCCACAGCTCCCAGCTGGGGGGAGACGTGTCCTCCTCAACCCGATGCCGTAGGCAGCGCGTTCTTCGGAATACTCACGCTATTGAAGCCCATCCTCCGAAAATCGCAAATTGCTAAGAACCAACTGAACGATGGGATGGGGCCACGACTCGAAGTCGCTGAGTTTGGGTTTGATTGGGAGCACGCTGGTTTTGTAGATTCCCTTTTTGCCGGGGACGGTCATCTGCGCATCAAGAAATAGCTGGCGCTTGAGCCTATTCTGAATCACCAAGAGCATCATGAAGCCGTCTGGTGCCCTTTCCTGTGTGAACTTAAACTCAACATCGGCTTTGGCTGGGTCTTGTTGGTAGGTTATATGAGACAGATTATTGTCGGTGACCGTGACATTGATCCCGAAGACCTCACCGGCAAAGAGGTAAACTTCGTTGTCAGCCACATACGGCACTCGGTCGAAGTGCTGTCGGTAGTCATTTTCATTGTCGATATGGAGTTTCAGCTCGAAGGGAGCACGGAATATCGGCTCCTCCTGGGCCGCGCCCTTTGCTTGACCGTGGAGCGCTGATGAGAACGCAAGGGCAATGACAATGAGCACAAAGGCTTTTTTCGAAACGACGTATCTGGTATGTTGTGCGAATGGCTTCATGGCTCTGATGTCGACGAAACTCTCGCCAAATCGGGAAGGCTTGTCCTGAATTTGATCATCCACTCTACTAGTTGATCTTGAGGAGCATCTTTGGAGGGCCCGGTAATCGAATAGTGGACGAACTCTTGACCGCTATCGAACCAAAAGTCATATTCGGAGTATTCGTCAACGGCCACCCGAGTGTTCAATACCGGAGAAATCCGAAGGGCTTTGAGGTCTTTCATCGACTTCTCCAGGGCATCGTAATCGATAAGAAAACGCGTAACGTTGATTTGCAGCTTGTCAGCAATTTCGCGCGCTGTCACATCAGGCTTTTGCTTGACAATGCTTTCGATGAACTCTGAAAGAACGCCATTCCCCGTTCCCGCAACTGAGTACTTGATAGCCTCGGCTCGCCCGCCTGGATGCGTAGGATAAATGGGATAGGTAATCACAACGAGCTGAGTGTCAGTATCGCCAAACCGCATTGTCAGTTTTGTAAGAAATGGCGACGTTGAAACCTCCTTTGCGAACAAAGCGTCGAGGACACGGTCCTTCATACTCCTCATTTGGCTGTCTCCGGATTGGGCAAATCCGCTCATTGCCAGGCAAAAGATAACGACTGTCGCACGTCTCAAGAGCATTCTTAGAATCATCGCTGCTGGCCTCTTCGCCGAGTTTGTTGCGTTATTGCAATTGGATGTATTGATTCAGTGGAGGGGACCCACTGGCCGTATGCGGAACCGTCACATAAAGTGCACTTTGCGATCTCACAAAATCCGGGAATTGCGCATTGGGATTTCGGTCGCCGGGAGAGGGCGTGGGTAAAGCTTTGTTCCCGTGCGTGTGGAGAATGGCGATAGTGTTGCCATCCGTGGTAATGCTGAGATGGTTGAGCTGACCGTCACCATTTACCGAACTCACTTGGTGGTCCGTATATATCCTTCCGTCTTTGTATTCAATAGCTAAACCAGACTCAGCCAGCCCAAGACCGGCCTGACCATTCTGCGTACTCATAAACGCATGATCGGATGCTTTCTTCACAACTGAGTTTTGAGACAGCGGATGCCCTGGGTTTGTGGGATCTTCGGGTCCACTCTTCGACGGGTCATATGTCTGTTGTTGGGCCAACTGGGCAGAACTCAGAATTGTGAAATTTGTGAGTCCCATAGCAAAAGCTATCTGCTGAGCCTGGACTGGATTGCTCGCACCAGGGAGGGCCACTAATTCATGTCCATCAGCGTCATGAGATCCTAGAGGATTATTTTCCACGTACGCATATAGATTCAGGCTCTGGGGGTTTCCCAGTTTTGCATATGGAACTGGCTCAGTGGTGGCACTCCAGTCCGGACTCATGAACCGGCCGACGTTGCTGGCGTAGTGTCTGGCCCCGAAGTAGTCGAGCCCTGATTCGGTATCGCTTTCTTTGCCGGGACTACGTGACCCAACGCGGTTTATTTCTGCCTGCCCGCGCATCGCTAATAGCACTGTGAACTTGCAGGCTTCGCGCACCTGATTCGGTGCAGGATTTCGACCCGCAAGCCCCCGATGCGAGTTTTCGCCATTGACCGGGAACACGGCCAGCGGAGCATCCGGGATAGAGCTACGAAGTGCAGGTTGCATGTGGCTCCGATTGTAAGTCTTGAGGAGTCGGGATGCGGAGCCTATTTGCCTATGGATTCAGGCGTGGATCGGAGATGGATTCCGGGCATAGTCCATTCTTCTTTAGCTGTAAATTACAGAGCTAAAGAAGGGCAGATTTCCGATTATTTCGTGTAGCTCTGACTGAACAGATTAGAGGGCTATTCGTCCGGCTCTTCGTGGTCCTCTTCGGCCTCTGCTTCGAGCACAGAGAATAGGGCTTCGGCGTTGGCATCGACGGCTTTGGGAGCCGGGCTTTCGCCACGCTCCAGCAACGCCGCCGGATGAGTGGCCACGTACACCTGCTGTAAGGCGCGCAGCGCCACCTGCGTGTAAATCTGCGTGGTCTTGATGTCCTCGTGGCCGAGGATCTGCTGGATAAAACGGATGTCGGCTCCGTTCTCGTGCATGTGGGTCGCCATGCAGTGGCGCAGTAGATGGCAGGCTCCGGCCTTGCCCAGCTTCGCCGCCGCGATACGGCTCCGGACGGCCCACGTCAGATGATCGCGGCTGAACGGCTCGCCGTCTGCTGTCAGGAACACCGTGAAGTCGTCCGGCTCGATGGCGAGCTGGGGCCGCGCCTCGGCGATGTACTTCTGAAGCCACGCCGCTGCCCGCTCTCCGATCGGCACGTATCGGTCCTTTTTGCCCTTGCCCTGGCGAACCAGGACCAGGCCACGGTCCAGCGACAGGTCGAAGAGCTTCAGATGGATCATCTCAAGACGGCGCAGACCGGTTGCATAGAGCACTTCGAGGATGGCGCGGTCTCTGAGTCCGATTGGCTCCTCGATATCGGGCTGGGCCATGACCTGCTCGACCTCCTGAACGGAGAGGATGTTTCTGGGCAACGTGCGGCCCAGCTTGGGCAGGTCGATCTCTGACGCCGGGTTATGCAGGATGTGGTTCTGCCGCGTCATCCATCGGAACCATACGCGCAAGGGCACAAGCCGCGCGTGCTGCGAACGGAACGTGAGCGGCTCGCCGTTCTTCTTGCGGTAAAAGAACAGGTACCGCTGATAGCGTTCGAGCACGGGCCGCGTGACTTCGATCGGTTCGCGCAGGCCGTGTTCATAAGCCCATTCGATGAAAAAACCGATGTGAACGAGACGATTCTTCACCGTGAACTCGGAGTAGCCGCGCACTCTGAGCGCATCCAGATGCTCGCGCATGAGCAGTTCCATCGGCGTCTTTGGCGCGGCCTCGGGTTTGCGCTTCTTCTCGACGCGGGCCATCACTTCACCGCCACGATGCTATGGGCTGCGCCGTTGGGCCTGTGCATGGGCACGACGACGACGGGAGTTTGTGGAGCGCTGTTGCCCTCGGCTCCCCTATATATGCGTTTTCTGTTGTTCCCGGTAAAATCTGCTTCTGCCCCCGTCATTGCTGGCGATTCCACATCGTGCCCACCCCGTGACACCCCCGTGTCCTGGCCGTGACCGGAGGGTGTCACCCCGGCCTCGAAGCGTGACACCCCCTCTTCAGATCGTGACCGGTTCGCTCCATAACTCAACCCCGGCAACACCGGCCTGCCGCTTGCGTCCATCTCGAAGTTGAGCGCGTAGACGAAGCTCTGTCCCGGCGCGCCGCGATGCAGCGCCAGGTATTCGAGGTCTTCAAGGCGCGAGAGATGCTTCTTCAGCTGTGAGTCTCCCCAGCCCGTGTGCTGTCGCACTGTGGCCCGCGTAAAGCGGTAATCGAGCCGTTCGATTTGAAGCCGCTCGCATTCGCTCGTGACCATCCTGTCGATCAACAGCAGCAGGCGGCGCGTCTGCGGCGGCACGTCGTCGAGCGAACGCATCAGCACATGGTTGGCAAGCTCCCAGGCCAGCTTCACGTCGGCCTCGGTCGCCTCGATGTACTCCAGAGTCTCACCGTCCTCGGTGCTGGTCCTGATCTCGCGCTGATGCTGATAGAGCAGCGTGATCGCCTGGATCAGCGTCAGGAACTTCATGTGATCGCGGCGCGTGCGCGTCATCGCGTCCGGGAAGCCCTGGTCTTTCAGGTGCTCGATCACCACCGAGATGGGCTTGAGAAGCCGCTGTGCGTTGCGGTGCAGGCCGATGATTTTGTTCTGCCGCATTCGCGCCCGCAGCCCCTCAAGCGTCTGCAACTCGCGCTGCTTGCGATGGATGGCCCGCGTCTGCTCGCGGTCTTCGTTGACCGTCAGCACAAGGCAGCGGTTCATCAGCTCCTCGTCCACGTCGTGCGCCGTGGTCGTGAGGAAGATCATCACCGGCCCTTCGACCACGTACTCATGCGTGACATGCTTGCCGCTCACCGGGTCCTTGCCAGTAGAGGCGATATTCAGTTTGCCTTCCGACTGCAACAGCTTCAACGGGTAACTCGCGGCCTCGGCTCCCTGCTGCTCTGCGATGGCAAGGATTTTGTGTTTGAGATTTTTCTGCCCCATGTAAAAGAGCGCCTGGCCGGTCATGGCTGTGTAACTTTCTCTGTGCTCCTCCGGCATGAAGTCCAGCACTGCCTCCATCAGCGAACTCTTGCCCGCCGATGACGACGACTGCACCACGACGGCCAGCGGCTTCGCCAGCAGGCGCGACACCGCCGCCAGATAACTCACCTTCTTGTTGGTCTCCTCGCCCACTGCGCCGCACCGCTCGAAGTCCTCGAGCACTCGATCCAACAGGCGCGGATCGCGCAACAGGTCCATTGCGGCCGCCTGCTCCTCGGCCGTCATCAGCGCGGTTTCCTCCTGTGGCGCAAGCGTCCTGGCGATGCGCTCCCGCTGCAGCTCAGCAAGCGCCGTCCACAACTGGCCAACCTCGCGATGGATCGTGTCTTCCTTTGCCGCAAGCTCGTGCGCCGCCTGCTTCACGAACGCCGCTCGCTGACGGAACGCCTCCATGTCCAGCGTGTCGCCGTGATAGCAGAACTCCCCGCGCACATTGTTCCCAGAGACTTTTACGTTCACACGCATCTGGCCACGGCTCGTGCATTTCTCGAGACCCAGCACGCGATACATGCGCGGCCCGATGGTCACCGTCACTTCGCCGTCCTCCACCTTCACTTGCGGCTCAGTGGGCACAGCCATCGGCATGGGCCGCACGGCTGGCTCGTCTAAAGGCACGGCATTTACAGCTAAAGAAAAAGCTCTCTGTGGTTGCTGGGGAGGCTCACTCGCAACGGGCACAGGTGCCGGACCTGGCTCTGGCTCCGGCATTGTTTCCTCGATGATTTTTTCTTTAGCTGTGTCCTTGGCTTCCACTGGCGCCGCTGCTACCGGTGGCTCGGCCACGATCACGGGCACGCGGACCGCTGGCCGCGGCCCTTCGCCCATCCACGCCGCCCCGGTCAGCAAGACCCCCAGTGCCTTCGTCGCGGGCTGCGTCATGCGCGCGTACTCGTTCGCATCCTGGCTCTTCGGGAACTGCACGCGGAAGCACTCGATGCCCATTTCGATCAGCTCCTCGGCCAGCTTCGCGGCGGCTTTGTCGCCCGCCTCATCACGGTCATAGGCGATGTAAACGCGCTCCGTGCCGTGCCTCTCGAAGGCCGCGCGGTGGTCCTCTGTGAAGCCATTCACGCCATAGCTGGCCGTGACATTCCGGTAGCCCGCGACCCAGAACGTCAAGGCGTCGATCAGCGCCTCGCACAGGATGATGTCCTTCGATGCGATGAGGGCTTCCTCGTTCCACACTCCCCGGTGCGGCCCCGGAAGATACGTGTGGTCGGGTGTGCCCGCGCGCAAGTTCGGCGTGATCTTCCGCCCATACATCTCGACCACTTCGCCGTCCAGATTGAACACCGGGATAACCAGCGAACCATTGAAGTGCTCGTGCCCCGGCTTCTGGTTACGCAGGATGCCAAGCTCCTTCAACCGCGTCCGCTGCGCCTCGCCGGCGGCGCGGTTCCACGCCGGCAGATGCAGGCACAGCGTCCGGTTGGCGTAGCCCAGCTTGAACCGGTCGATGATCTCTCCGGATTGAAGGCCGCGCTTGACCAGGTATCGCTCCGCTTCCGGCGAGTCTTGGAGCGTCCGGTGGTAGTAGTCCACCACGATTCCCAGCAGCTTTTTGTCGTCGGCTGTGGCGTCGATCAGCGGTGGCAGCTTCGGAACCGTGCTCTTTTTCACCGGCTGTATCGGCCCCTCCTCCAGGCGAAGATGGTCCCTCCTCAGCAACTCCAGCGCGTGATGGAAGCTCACGCCCTGGGTGCGCATCACCCACAGGATTACGTCGCCACCTTCGCCGCAAGCGCCCTTGCAGTGCCACACATTTTTCGCCGGATCGATGTTCAGGCTGGGATTGCGGTCGTCGTGGAACGGGCACAGGCCGATCAGCTCCTTGCCGCTGCGAACCAGCTTGATTCCCCGCGCCTCGGCCAGCCGCTGGATGGATACTTCCCACTTGATCCGCTCCTTCACCTCCGGGGGAACATAGGGCATCGGCGGCCCTCCTTCTCGCTCGTTTCAGGCTTCCTCATGAAAACCTGTCAAGTGCCTTCAGCACTTTTTTCTTGACCCAAGAAATACTATGCTGTGTAGTATTACGTCAAGGATTATTGGAAGTACGCCATAAACTGCTTCCATGTCGAAGAGGCCCACAGTGCAGAAACCACCCCTGGATTTTGGCGGAGAGACCCTGGGCGAACGCCTGGCGCGCATGCGGAAACAGTCCGGCTTTACGCAGATTGAGTTCGCTAAAAAGGTCGGCATCACGCAGGTTCTGGTTTCCGCCTACGAGACGGACCGGCACCTGTTCTCAGCCGAGATGGCCGTGCGTTTTGCTTTGGCCCTCGATGTGAGTCTGGACGAACTGCTGCATCCCAAGGCCAAGAAGCCTGCCAGCAAACAGCCCAGCCTCAAGGTACAGCGACGCATCGAACAGATCCAAGCACTGCCGCTCTATGAGCAGCGGGCGTTGCTGACCACGATTGATAAATTCCTGGCTGCGGCTCAGGATTAGAGAGAAGGATTTCCCGATGGCAACCGCCGCAACCAACCCCAAGCAGCAGGCCCATGTGCTCATCGATCTCCTGTCCGCTGGGCAGGCTTCCGCGGTCGTGAACCTGCTGGAACTTTTGGTCGATCCCGTCACCCGTGCTCTGGCGCAGGCCCCCATCGATGACGAGCCCGTCAGCGAAGAAGAGGCCCGCGACATCGCCGAAGCACGCGCCGCCTACGCGCGCGGAGAGGTCGTTTCTAACGAGGAAGTCTTGGCCGAGTTCGGCCTGACCCCCGAGGATTTCGAGCGCATGGGACGCACTCCTCTGGACCCCGAACCGCGTCACCCCGGACAGTGAGCATGGGCCGCAAGAACATCGCCTGGAAAGACCAGGCCAAGGCCCAACTCCGCGCCATCGACCAAGCTACAGCCCTGCGCATTCTGCACGTCCTGGCTCACTTCGCCGCCACCGGAGAAGGCGACGTGAAGCGCCTTCAGGACATCGAGCCGCCAGAGTTCCGCCTGCGCGTCGGCGACTACCGCGTCCGCTTCCACGACATCGGCGACACCTTGCACATCACCGCCGTTAAGCACCGCCGCGAAGCCTACCGCTGAACACGTCCGGCCCTTTGAAGGGCCTGTTTACGCACGTAAACAGGCGTAAACACGATTCTGCCATCTCACTCAGACCACTCATGTTCACAGGCGTAAACACGGGGCGCTCTACAGCTACTCCCGTGGGGATGACGTGTCATAGTTCATCCCATGCACAGCATGGCGCTCTTCGGGATGTCGGCTTAGGAATTTGTTAATTGATACGGGAGGACGGACGGAAAAAACCCGGGAGACGCCGTCTCGCGCGCTCCTGTCGCAACAAGGCGAGGCGTGCCAACGTATACTCTCGCTCCGGTGGGCTAAATCGGCTGCTGATCGCAGACCAGTTTTTCTCTACAAAATCCACCTGCTCTTGAAGTGGCAAGACATCTTCGCCTGGACCGACCAGCAGGTCTCGAAGTATCGCGACGTCATACCACTGATCAGATCGAGCTTCACCCCCTGCGACTTCGATGAACCAAATGCCGCGGTCTGACACTGCACGAACCGACATAAACGGCCCGCTGTACTGTAGGAGTTTGTTGCCGAAAGAGGCTTCTTCCTGCCGGCGCTCGCACTGAAGGCCGGTTCTCTTGAGGAACTCTTCAAAATCCGTAATTGCCTTAGGCCAAGACAAATCGTTGCTCATGGAGTTATCAATTCTGCATTATTGTGGGAGCGGTAAGCGCCGTTCCTGTTGCATTAGGCACATAGCCCTTGCCTTCTAAGTATTCAAGCTCTCTTTCCAAGAACGAGCCCGGCCTCACCTGATCGAGCGGTGTTGCGAGTTGAAATTGGTCTCCACGTGTAATAGCGTCATCGAGGAACTTTTGATTCATCGACCACTGCTCAGATTGACTCATGGCGTTCCATTCTGCCGTCGGCACATTGAAGTAACTTGCGCCTGAAGCATTGGCCATATTGACGTACTCCGGATAATGGCCAAGAACCGTAATTCCTTTGCCCTCCGACGCTGCTGCCGCTCCTTCAGTTGCTGCCGCAGCACCACTCATAGGTCCGAACCAAAAGACTTGGTCAACCACTACTTTTGGGGGATTCTGCCGCATCTGTCTATCAATCGCTTCTTGCCTGTCAATCGAACGAATCTCGGCCAACTTACTGTCTGGAGTAAATGAGCCGAAGCGAACCTCGTTCACCACACTCTTAAAGAAATCGCAGGCTCCCTGGAACAGCGACCAGCAATGGCCATCCTTATCGATCCGCACGAGAGGATTATTCCCTGCGTAGCTGTAAAGATTGAGACTCTGCGGGTTGTTGAAGTTAGCCCACGGAATAGCTACAGGAGTACCGCTCCAGTCGGGGCTCATGAACCGTCCCATGTTCGATCCGTAATACCTCGCCCCGAAGTAGTCGTTGCCCGATTCGGTATCGCGTTCTTTGCCGGGACTACGTGACCCAACGCGGTTTATTTCTGCCTGCCCGCGCATCGCTAATAGCACTGTGAACTTGCAGGCTTCGCGCACCTGATTCGGTGCAGGATTTCGACCCGCAAGCCCCCGATGCGAGTTTTCGCCATTGACCGGGAACACGGCCAGCGGAGCATCCGGGATAGAGCTACGAAGTGCAGGTTGCATGTGGCTCCGATTGTAAGTCTTGAGGAGTCGGGATGCGGAGCCTATTTGCCTATGGATTCAGGCGTGGATCGGAGATGGATTCCGGGCATAGTCCATTCTTCTTTAGCTGTAAATTACAGAGCTAAAGAAGGGCAGATTTCCGATTATTTCGTGTAGCTCTGACTGAACAGATTAGAGGGCTATTCGTCCGGCTCTTCGTGGTCCTCTTCGGCCTCTGCTTCGAGCACAGAGAATAGGGCTTCGGCGTTGGCATCGACGGCTTTGGGAGCCGGGCTTTCGCCACGCTCCAGCAACGCCGCCGGATGAGTGGCCACGTACACCTGCTGTAAGGCGCGCAGCGCCACCTGCGTGTAAATCTGCGTGGTCTTGATGTCCTCGTGGCCGAGGATCTGCTGGATAAAACGGATGTCGGCTCCGTTCTCGTGCATGTGGGTCGCCATGCAGTGGCGCAGTAGATGGCAGGCTCCGGCCTTGCCCAGCTTCGCCGCCGCGATACGGCTCCGGACGGCCCACGTCAGATGATCGCGGCTGAACGGCTCGCCGTCTGCTGTCAGGAACACCGTGAAGTCGTCCGGCTCGATGGCGAGCTGGGGCCGCGCCTCGGCGATGTACTTCTGAAGCCACGCCGCTGCCCGCTCTCCGATCGGCACGTATCGGTCCTTTTTGCCCTTGCCCTGGCGAACCAGGACCAGGCCACGGTCCAGCGACAGGTCGAAGAGCTTCAGATGGATCATCTCAAGACGGCGCAGACCGGTTGCATAGAGCACTTCGAGGATGGCGCGGTCTCTGAGTCCGATTGGCTCCTCGATATCGGGCTGGGCCATGACCTGCTCGACCTCCTGAACGGAGAGGATGTTTCTGGGCAACGTGCGGCCCAGCTTGGGCAGGTCGATCTCCGACGCCGGGTTATGCAGGATGTGGTTCTGCCGCGTCATCCATCGGAACCACACGCGCAAGGGCACAAGCCGCGCGTGCTGCGAACGGAACGTGAGCGGCTCGCCGTTCTTCTTGCGGTAAAAGAACAGGTACCGCTGATAGCGTTCGAGCACGGGCCGCGTGACTTCGATCGGTTCGCGCAGGCCGTGTTCATAAGCCCATTCGATGAAAAAGCCGATGTGAACGAGACGATTCTTCACCGTGAACTCGGAGTAGCCGCGCACACTGCAGCGCGTCCAGATGCTCGCGCATGAGCAGTTCCATCGGCGTCTTCGGCGCGGCCTCGGGTTTGCGCTTCTTCTCGATGCGGGCCATCACTTCACCGCCGCGATGCTATGGGCTGCGCCGTTTGGCCTGTGCATGGGCACGACGACGACGGGAGTTTGCGGAGCGCTGTTGCCCTCGGCTCCCCTATATATGCGTTTTCCGTTGTTCGCCGGTAAAATCTGCTTCCGCCCGCGCCATTGCTGGCGATTCCGCATCGTGCCCACCCCGTGACACCCCCGTGTCCTGGCCGTGACCGGAGGGTGTCACCCCGGCCTCGAAGCGTGACACCCCCTCTTCAGACCGTGACCGGTTCGCTCCGTAACTCAACCCCGGCAACACCGGCCTGCCGTTTGCGTCCATCTCGAAGTTGAGCGCGTAGACGAAGCTCTGTCCCGGCGCGCCGCGATGCAGCGCCAGGTATTCGAGGTCTTCAAGGCGCGAGAGATGCTTCTTCAGCTGCGAGTCTCCCCAGCCCGTGTGCTGCCGCACCGTGGCCCGCGTAAAGCGGTAATCGAGCCGTTCGATTTGAAGCCGCTCGCATTCGCTCGTGACCATCCTGTCGATCAACAGCAGCAGGCGGCGCGTCTGCGGCGGCACGTCGTCGAGCGAACGCATCAGCACATGGTTGGCAAGCTCCCAGGCCAGCTTCACGTCGGCCTCGGTCGCCTCGATGTACTCGAGCGTCTCGCCGTCCTCGGTGCTGGTCCTGATCTCGCGCTGATGCTGATAGAGCAGCGTGATCGCCTGGATCAGCGTCAGGAACTTCATGTGATCGCGGCGCGTGCGCGTCATCGCGTCCGGGAAGCCCTGGTCTTTCAGGTGCTCGATCACCACCTGAGATGGGCTTGAGAAGCCGCTGTGCGTTGCGGTGCAGGCCGATGATTTTGTTCTGCCGCATCCGCGCCTGCAGCCCCTCAAGCGTCTGCGACTCGCGCTGCTTGCGATGGATGGCCCGCGTCTGCTCGCGGTCTTCGTTGACCGTCAGCACAAGGCAGCGGTTCATCAGCTCCTCGTCCACGTCGTGCGCCGTGGTCGTGAGGAAGATCATCACCGGCCCTTCGACCACGTACTCATGCGTGACATGCTTGCCGCTCACCGGGTCCTTGCCAGTAGAGGCGATATTCAGTTTGCCTTCCGACTGCAACAGCTTCAACGGGTAACTCGCGGCCTCGGCTCCCTGCTGCTCTGCGATGGCAAGGATTTTGTGTTTGAGATTTTTCTGCCCCATGTAAAAGAGCGCCTGGCCGGTCATGGCCGTGTAACTTTCCCGGTGCTCCTCCGGCATGAAGTCCAGCACTGCCTCCATCAGCGAACTCTTGCCCGCCGATGACGACGACTGCACCACGACGGCCAGCGGCTTCGCCAGCAGGCGCGACACCGCCGCCAGATAACTCACCTTCTTGTTGGTCTCCTCGCCCACTGCGCCGCATCGCTCGAAGTCCTCGAGCACTCGATCCAACAGGCGCGGATCGCGCAACAGGTCCATTGCGGCCGCCTGCTCCTCGGCCGTCATCAGCGCGGTTTCCTCCTGTGGCGCAAGCGTCCTGGCGATGCGCTCCCGCTGCAGCTCAGCAAGCGCCGTCCACAACTGGCCAACCTCGCGATGGATCGTGTCTTCCTTTGCCGCAAGCTCGTGCGCCGCCTGCTTCACGAACGCCGCTCGCTGACGGAACGCCTCCATGTCCAGCGTGTCGCCGTGATAGCAGAACTCCCCGCGCACATTGTTCCCAGAGACTTTTACGTTCACACGCATCTGGCCACGGCTCGTGCATTTCTCGAGACCCAGCACGCGATACATGCGCGGCCCGATGGTCACCGTCACTTCGCCGTCCTCCACCTTCACTTGCGGCTCAGTGGGCACAGCCATCGGCATGGGCCGCACGGCTGGCTCGTCTAAAGGCACGGCATTTACAGCTAAAGAAAAAGCTCTCTGTGGTTGCTGGGGAGGCTCACTCGCAACGGGCACAGGTGCCGGACCTGGCTCTGGCTCCGGCATTGTTTCCTCGATGATTTTTTCTTTAGCTGTGTCCTTGGCTTCCACTGGCGCCGCTGCTACCGGTGGCTCGGCCACGATCACGGGCACGCGGACCGCTGGCCGCGGCCCTTCGCCCATCCACGCCGCCCCGGTCAGCAAGACCCCCAGTGCCTTCGTCGCGGGCTGCGTCATGCGCGCGTACTCGTTCGCATCCTGGCTCTTCGGGAACTGCACGCGGAAGCACTCGATGCCCATTTCGATCAGCTCCTCGGCCAGCTTCGCGGCGGCTTTGTCGCCCGCCTCATCACGGTCATAGGCGATGTAAACGCGCTCCGTGCCGTGCCTCTCGAAGGCCGCGCGGTGGTCCTCTGTGAAGCCATTCACGCCATAGCTGGCCGTGACATTCCGGTAGCCCGCGACCCAGAACGTCAAGGCGTCGATCAGCGCCTCGCACAGGATGATGTCCTTCGATGCGATGAGGGCTTCCTCGTTCCACACTCCCCGGTGCGGCCCCGGAAGATACGTGTGGTCGGGTGTGCCCGCGCGCAAGTTCGGCGTGATCTTCCGCCCATACATCTCGACCACTTCGCCGTCCAGATTGAACACCGGGATAACCAGCGAACCATTGAAGTGCTCGTGCCCCGGCTTCTGGTTACGCAGGATGCCAAGCTCCTTCAACCGCGTCCGCTGCGCCTCGCCGGCGGCGCGGTTCCACGCCGGCAGATGCAGGCACAGCGTCCGGTTGGCGTAGCCCAGCTTGAACCGGTCGATGATCTCTCCGGATTGAAGGCCGCGCTTGACCAGGTATCGCTCCGCTTCCGGCGAGTCTTGGAGCGTCCGGTGGTAGTAGTCCACCACGATTCCCAGCAGCTTTTTGTCGTCGGCTGTGGCGTCGATCAGCGGTGGCAGCTTCGGAACCGTGCTCTTTTTCACCGGCTGTATCGGCCCCTCCTCCAGGCGAAGATGGTCCCTCCTCAGCAACTCCAGCGCGTGATGGAAGCTCACGCCCTGGGTGCGCATCACCCACAGGATTACGTCGCCACCTTCGCCGCAAGCGCCCTTGCAGTGCCACACATTTTTCGCCGGATCGATGTTCAGGCTGGGATTGCGGTCGTCGTGGAACGGGCACAGGCCGATCAGCTCCTTGCCGCTGCGAACCAGCTTGATTCCCCGCGCCTCGGCCAGCCGCTGGATGGATACTTCCCACTTGATCCGCTCCTTCACCTCCGGGGGAACATAGGGCATCGGCGGCCCTCCTTCTCGCTCGTTTCAGGCTTCCTCATGAAAACCTGTCAAGTGCCTTCAGCACTTTTTTCTTGACCCAAGAAATACTATGCTGTGTAGTATTACGTCAAGGATTATTGGAAGTACGCCATAAACTGCTTCCATGTCGAAGAGGCCCACAGTGCAGAAACCACCCCTGGATTTTGGCGGAGAGACCCTGGGCGAACGCCTGGCGCGCATGCGGAAACAGTCCGGCTTTACGCAGATTGAGTTCGCTAAAAAGGTCGGCATCACGCAGGTTCTGGTTTCCGCCTACGAGACGGACCGGCACCTGTTCTCAGCCGAGATGGCCGTGCGTTTTGCTTTGGCCCTCGATGTGAGTCTGGACGAACTGCTGCATCCCAAGGCCAAGAAGCCTGCCAGCAAACAGCCCATCAATAAGGGCGAAGGCGTTGTCAAGGGCAGAAATATCCCGATCGCTGCCAGAAGCAACGCTCCGAGCCAGGGGTGGTGTAGAGACCAGAGCTCGAGCGGAACCTCATAGAATCACTTTCGGTGGAATGTTCTCCACCAACCATCAATACGGCCACCGACTGCGGCCATGATTCCTCTATTCGGACACCCGGCCTGTGCTGGGTGCGAGAGCGCCTACTCAGCCTCACGGTCCGGCTCGCGCTGACCAGAATACATTTCAGGCCACTCTCGATGAGAGAACTTGCGGATACGGTGTTTGCGTGCGAAGAATCCAGTACATCCGTATCGCAAGCTTGCGTGCCGCTGCCACCTTGGCCACAGTGAAGTGCTTCTGATGGCAGCGGTGTAGATATTCTTTGCGAAATACCGGATCAAAGCGCACGGCTATGTTTGCAGCTTCGACCAGAAGAAATCGCAATAGGCGGTTGCCCTGCTTGCTGATCCCACCCATCCGTTGCTTGCCGCCCGACGAGTACTCGCGAGGAATCAGACCCAGATAGCTAGCGACCTGCTTGCCACGCGGGAAGCGGCGAACATCTCCAACAGTCAGGACAAAAGCGAGTGCTGTTACAGAACCCACTCCCGGCTGGCTCATCAGCAGATGCACGTCAGGATATTGCCGGGCCACCTGCGTCACTGCCTCGTTCAGCTTTTCCAGTTGACCATCCAGCATGCCGAGTAAGCTGAGGAGATCTCGTCTCCGTCGATCCGTCCATGGTTCCAGTGGTAGAGATGCGAGCGTAGCGCGGCCTTCCTCACTCCACAGCTTCTGCTTTTTCTGCGTTCCCTGGTTCAGCATCAAGTGTTGGAGTTCGTTCTTGACCCGTGTGCGTATCTGCACCAGCTTATGTCGATGGATGAGTAACTGGCGATGGTCGCGCATCTCCGCGCCAGGTATCCAGATGCGCGGAAATCGTCCTTCCACCAGCAGTTGCAGAATATGTTTTGCGTCTCGTCGATCTGTTTTCTGTTTCCGTACATAGCTGGCACGGATCTGCGATGCATCGCCAATCCACACTTCATGGCCCAGCTTTTGCAGCAAGCATACAAACCACTGATCGTTGCCGACTGCTTCGATCCCCACTAAGGCAGGTGAGGCGATTGCTTGATAGAATCTCTCGGCTTCTCCTGTCACGTGCATCAGCTTGTGGTCTTCAGTTCTGCCAGTCTCTGTGTCGAGCATGGCGACTTGTTGATAGCTAGGATGAAAATCACAGCCTACTATGATCATCCGGGCTCCTTCCTTCCCGCTGACCCTGGTCTCTAAACCAACCACAGTCTACCGGGTTGCGTTGGAGCCTTCGCCCTTATCTAATCAGCCTTTGATGGAGCACGGGCTCCTGGCCATGATGAGTTGCGCATGTGCCTTACCTTATAAACGGGCCGGTCGTTTGCTTGAACGCATCGCATGTGTCCGCAATGCACTCGATTCTGCTCTTGTCGTGTCATCATCGTTCAATTCTAAGACCAGAAGCCCGTCGTTCCGCCTGATGCCGTTGCCCTTGCGTACAGGCTGGCGTAGAGGCAGGACAGGCTCGCGGATCGGCTCGACAGGCCCGGGCTCGCGGATCGGCTCGACAGGCAGGACAGGTTGGCGGATCGGCTCGACAGGCTCGCCAGCAATGCACTCGAACTGCTCTCGTTGTGTCATCGTTCGATTCTAAAACCGGGGCGAGCAGTAAGGGTGGAGTCAAAAATTGCACGATTTCGTCGCGGCCTTCAAGATCACCTCCGCACTGCGCTCAGGATGCCCTGAGACGAGCAGTCGACTATAAGGGCACCCGAAAGCATTTCCAGCAGGACTGGGCCGAGAATCCGGGGCTCTTCTACGCTGACGGTGTCGGTTTGCGGCGTACTCTACGAAGCGACGATCAGCACGAGGGGAATGCTGGCTCAAGTGCTGTTCGTAAAGCCAGGCACCAGAAACGAGATGGGTTCGACTGTGTCTTCGATCTCGCTGATTGAACGGAACTGCATCTCACCGGACGTGATCGGCTACGAGGTTTTGTACACGTCGTTGACGCCAGTCCGTGACGCCTGTGGGTCTTTCACGGCGGTGAGCCGTGCAGTGGTCGGCGTCTGGGTACGGCGTCGGTTTGGTTCACAGGATTCCGGTTCACAGGATTCTGTTCAGGCCGACGCTCAACCCAGCCACCTCGACCACCACCAACCCCATGAGCGGCAGGTCGAGGCATAGGTGGAGCATCCTTCCGGCACTCCCTGCAGACTGAGCGACGACAGGTCACTCGTACGACTTTCCGGCCAATCCAGCTTTCAGTTTGCCGCAGGGCGAAGCCCAGGGAAATGCGCCACGCAATCTTGTTCGAGGCTTCAGCGCTTCGCAGGAGAACATCGGTATACGTCGTGCGTTCCACTTCCACGACTCATTGAACTTCCAGGTTGGAACGGAGATGTTCAATGTGTCCAATCATCCAAATTTCGGATACATCGACCCGTACCTGCCCGATTTGCTCTTCGGACAGCCTACCAAGCTGCTGAACCAGAGCTTCGGAACCACCGGTTCTATTTACCAGCAAGGCGGGCCCCGTTCGATGCAAATTTCACTTCGACTGGTCTTCTGAGCGTCGTCTGGCAGATCCAGCATCGGGATGTGCAATTTATTCGAGACAATGCGGCACTTCACGATGGCCATATCCGTTGCTATCGTCATGATTGCAGCCTGGACGATGGTTGGGTTAACCCTCCCCGGTAGTGCCCTAATTTGATTCCTTCTGAAAGGCGCTACATTGCGGCCTGCGGGAGGATCCCGATCCGCTCGGCGCTCTCGGTCATGGTTGTGCCTGCTGACGAGAACGGCCTCACTCGTCTTGCTATTAGCACTGCGTCGTATCCTGGCCGCAAGTTAGACATATCTTCCTGGGCTGCCAGACCATGCCACAAAGAGCCGTTCGTGAAGGGCATCGCGAACAGATCTTCAAGTCTGTAATAACTGCGGTGAAAATTGCGGGGACCCTACGCAGAAATTGAGAGAACTTGGCGAAATTCATCAACAAGGAAAAGATCGGCTAATTCATTGATCGCAGAACAATTAGAGCAATTGAAAGATCATGGCAGACGAGCCATTGATCCGTTTTGGGAGCAGAGGGTCGGGGGTTCGAATCCCTCCGCCCCGACCATTAGAAACAATCAGTTACCGCGCTCGCGCACCCGTATTAAATCGAATGTGGCGAATGCTGTGGCGGGTGCGGTATTTCCTGAGTTCTCGCTTTGTCACGGGTGTCTCTTTCGTGGTGGAGGAGGTTTCTTCCGCCGGATGCCTCCGGGAGTAAATATCATTACTGCATCTTCGCTTGATGAACTACTGAGCGGACATTGCAATCGATGAGTGCCCGGCGATTCGAGCCTGCTCCGGTATGTCTGGGACTCCTGGTGAGAATCTGATTTCTTCTCCGGTCTAAGTACCCATGTCAGCACAGAAATAACGGCAGCAGCAGCGCTGAGAGGAGACCCTTGTGCCTGACGTAGCGCTTGCAACGAGCCGGCTCAAGCTCTTGCTCGCCGGTAATCGTTCTGTCATCGCTGGAGCTCTACGGAGTCTGCTGTGTGACGTTGCGACATCGTTGGCATCCTTGCTGATGGCCCCGCCGTCGACGTATCAGTGTAAAGTTCAGGGAACTTGCACTGACTTAAGCAGCTCCTCCACGTAGGGATCGGTTTTTTGCGCAGCGAGCGAAGCGGGTTTTTGCCCGGCGACTGCCGGAGCTGAGCGACTGCGCATCCCCGTCAAAAGGCTTATGCTCAGCGCTCGACTCGTGGGCAAGTTCGGATGAAACAGCGCAACCGCTGCGAAGGCGAGAGCTGAGGATCGACTATCCGCCGGACGACTGGTACTCTGGACAGCCTGAGTGAGTGCGGGTTGGATGGTCGCAGGCCCGGCGGCCGGAGCATGCACCAACGCAACGTACATGAGAACCGCACGATGATAGCCGGTGGTCTTTGCGAGAGTCTGTTGAAGGGTGCTGGAGTCGAGATTACCCGATTCACTCAGAGCACGAAACGCGATGGTTGAGGTGATCGCGTTGTCGTTCGTCAGCATGGCCTTGAGAGAAGTCTTGTCTGCGTTCGAACCTGGCGACCTGGACAAGACCTTATTTTTTTTCAGTGCGTCAAACGCGGGTGAAACCCAGGTCTCCCATCCTGCGGGGAGAAGACTGACCGCATCGAACTGCGTCGCGTCCTCAACCTTAGGATTGTGTTTGCAGAGGACAATACCCCCTTTTGAGAACGGCCGGTAAATATCCTTTGGATCAAGCTTTCGTTTCCTGTAATCCCGCGGTTCTGTCCACTTATAACGTCCGACCTGCGTTCCACCAAGAGCACCGATCCGATTGATTAGCGTCCAAGAACCCTCCATGATCGTGGCTGAAGAAAAGGACGATTCAACAGCGGGTTTTCCCGTAGCAGCTTCGATAAGCCCTCCCGTTTTGCCGTCAATCGCCGCCCCTATCAACGTAGTTGAACCGCTGTGATGGTCAGGAGCGAGACGCACTACCGACCATGGGTGATCCCCCACCTTTGCGGAGGGATCGAGGTGTAGATTCCCCATGTCATAGACGGCACGCAGATCATGCAGGTGCTGCTCCGGAGGCGCAGTCAGAATGTCGTTGTCGCTCATGATTAGCCTCACTTTGTAAATGGAGTTGTTGCCGCTCCAACCGAACTGTTGGTCGTCGTGTTATTAGCATTGTTTGCTTGTACACCGGTTGCAGGATCGGCACTGGCTGCAGCGTCGGCATTCACTGTTGCGTGCTGATTCGCGGCTGCACTGTCCGCGTTCACGTCCCAGATCGCTTCCCGCAATGAGAAGAATATGGGTGCTGCCGCTGGGCTAGACTGGTCGAAAACGACACAGAATGTCCGGAAATGCTCGACCCTCGTCGTGTTGACAAGGTTATTCCAGGTCGCAGTACCTACTTGAACGCCGGCAACTTGTACTGGAAGTGAAATGGGATTAACTGGTTGATTGGGACCGTCGCTGCTTGAGGCGGTTCCGGAACCCGTGCAGCCCGAGGGGGGCGTCAAGGCTGTGGCCGATTTGTCATAGAGAGGCGATGCGCCCGGCAATCCGTCGTTCACTGGCTGCGTCACGCTAGCTGCATAAGTGGTGGTGTTCCGGGTCGTCGTTGGAACCGAAGCAGTTGTTCCCGCCGCTGTTGCGGCGAGCCAGGCGATGCTGGGGGTGTTCCAGGTCTCCTGAATTTGGAAGTTGCTACTTTCCTGCATGATGCCCATGCGCAAGTTTGCTAGTTGAGGAGCGGTGCAGTCGACACCGGCCGGACGAAGACGGGCGCTCGATGCGAACGACACGGCGATGCCGCCCGCCGGTCCGTAGGAGTTTCCGACGATGCTGTAATTTCCTCCCTGCGTGAGCTGCATTTTCCCGGTGTCAAAGCTGACAACCGTGACTCCCTTGGTTGTGATCTCGGAACCATTGGTCAGGGCAAAGTGAATCACGGCGTCATTCATCGCAGCGCTAGCTGCGTTGCCCGAGATCTGGAAAGCGGAGAAGGCACCGCCGGCGTCCAGGTTGAGGTTCACGGTGGTGTTGGCAGCGTTCGGGAAGCGAAGTCGCCCGTCCGGATTTGACAGCACGACGGTCACGTTGCCAACCGATGGGCCGACAAGCCTCGCTTGACAGTCTAGGTTAAATTGACGGGCCGGATGAGTGCTGTTCAAGACCACCAGATCGTCGTTAGTGGCCGTGGTCTTATTGATCTGGATGTCGAGCGAGTGGACCGCCACGGTGACCGTCTTGGTCACACCGCCGCAGGTGGCCTTGACAGTCTGGTTTCCGGTCGCGCTCCACCGGGTTGTGAAGGTTGCACCGGTGCCGGTCGCCGGGTTGGCCGAGGAACTGGTCGTCCATGAAACCGTGCCAAGATTGCTTCCCTGCGCCGTAAAGATCTGGGGCTCGCCAGCGAAGAGAGAGGCGTTCGTGGGCGTAATGCCCGTGAGAGTGCATCCTCCGGCACTGCTGCTTGATCCGGAACTAGCGCTGGAAGCCGAGCTTCCACTGGAGCTACTACCAGAGCTCACACTACTCCCCGAGCTAGAGCTACTATCTCCGGAACTGCTATCCCCAGAACTGTCCCCCGAGCTATCTCCGGAGCTGCTGTCGCCGGAGCTATCCCCCGAACTGTCGCCGGAGCTGTCTCCAGAACTGTCGCCGGAACTATCACCGGAGCTGCTGTCGCCGGAACTATCACCAGAACTGTCGCCGGAGCTATCTCCAGAGCTGCTGTCGCCCGAGCTGCTATCGCCAGAACTGCTGTCCCCGGAGCTACTGTCTCCGGAACTGCTGTCTCCAGAACCGCTGTCTCCGGAACTGCTGTCGCCCGAGCTGCTGTCGCTGGAACTGCTGTCGCCGCTGTCCCCAGAACTACTATCGGAACTGTCGCTGCTATCAGAACTGCTGTCGCCACTGTCTCCCGAGCTACTATCCGAACTGTCGCTGCTATCGGAACTGCTGTCGCCGCTGTCCCCAGAACTACTATCGGAACTGTCGCTGCTATCGGAACTGCTATCGCCACTGTCCCCGGAGCTACTGTCGGAACTGCTGTCGCTGCCGTCTCCGGAACTACTGTCGCTGCCGTCGCCCGAACTACTGTCGCTGCCATCGCCCGAGCTGCTGTACGCGTCGTCGTGCGGGCTCACCAGCCGTTCCTGGATCTTCGGCAGATTCAGCTTGATTGCCGCCACCCCAGTGGACGGCGCCGACGGCGCCTTCGGCTGATCTTTCGTCAGCAAAGGCGTGTCGCCCTCGTCGTATGTCGGGTCGAGGGTCACGCCCAGCGAAGTCGCAAACTCATTCGTCTCGCTGATCTTGCAAACCACCGATGACTCGCCCCATACCGCTTCAATCAACTCGCGCAGGTCGTCGTCATACATGCGCACAGACCCATTGGTCGCATACAGAAGCCTGCTGGCTGGATTGGGCGTACCGGCGTGGATCACCAGCACGTGGCGGCCATTCTGATCGGCAATCGCTGCCTGGCCCCGCACCGGTTCAAGCACGATCATGCCAAACTTGCCGAACTTGCCCGCGTCGTAGGCCGTTCCACGGCCCGTCCGCACGATGCCGCGCATGCGATACTCGCCCGTCGGCGTGTCTCCGTAGGGCTGCAGAGGAGAGCGCGTCGGGTTCCGGTGCTCGCTCGCTGCAAAATCGTTCGCTCGGCCGCACACCGGATACGGACCCGCCAGCTTGCGTCCCGCATCGTCCTTCAGTATCAGACGACCCACCCGGTTACGGTCCGACGCCAGAACAATTTCCATCATAGACATGAGTGCTATCCTCTCCTGGCTTCAGCCCACATCTCTCTCGGGAAAGCCACGCGGCCGAGGTTGAACGCTCTTCCCGCAGCCGCACCCGTTCTTCCGAGCCGCGCGAGTAAAGTGTTTGCGTCCAGTTTTAAGCTTGCATGAGCTAACGCCCACAACTATCCGGCTGGCTAACGAGCGGCCGGGTAGATCAGAATGGATCCAACCGTACGGGGCATCCCAAAACTCCCACGGAGGTTAGCACGATTTCTCCACATAGACAACCTCTCTGAATGATGGGTCCGCTAACAGCGGTCAGATGTCAGCATCGTGTAGAAAGTGATATGTCCGATGGGCGTGAAACGAACGTACGCCAGAAATAATATCGAACCGATAATAGGAAGTCATCCGCTGATCGAAGTACACCAAGGCCACTCGGATTCCGATCGTGATGATCCCGACGTCTTTCTCGCAGAAAAGCATGACCGTCCATTTCTCATCTGGCAAGATGTGGGTAAACCAATCGTTGAGGTCGTCAAACGTTGCCTGCTGCTGCTCGTTGTCGTCCGGCCGGATCCGTCAGATCTGCATTCTGCCAGTGCGTCTCGAATTGAAGTAGATATATTTCTCGTCGGGCGAGTATTCGGCCCCCACATCGAGTTCCCTTGCGGTGGTCAGACCCGTTTCGATTACGCGAGCAAGAAGGCGCCAACAGTTCTTCGGAGGCTGCTACGAAGATCACAAGCCAAGATGGCGCATCCTCACAGCTCTAGAGATCGTTAGCGTGAGTTAAGCAATTCCAGCAGACCACGCTTGCGCAGTGATGTCATCACCTGTTCCACTGACCAGTCCAGCGAAGCCGTTCCGTCCACGACGAGGTCGGCGTACTGGGATGTCGGACGAACATACTGCTCTGCCATGGGCCGCACTGTTTCGGCGTAGTGCGTGGCCACGGATTCGGCCGTGCGCCCGCGCTGCCGAACGTCGCGCGCGCGGCGTCGCTGATAGCAGATCGCATCGGGCGCATCGACGTATACGCTGAAATCGTACAGCGCGCGCAGGCCTTCGTAGTAAAGAGCGAAGATGCCGTCAACGATCAACAGATGAGCCACTTCGAGCCGTTTTGCCTGGCCTTTGATTCGCGTGTGGTTGGCAAAATCATATTGCGGAACATGGATGACGTGTCCCTCGGCGAGGCGCCTGACATGGGCGATGAGCAGATCGGATTCGAGCTCGTCGGGATGGTCGAAATTCTTACGACAGCGTTCTTCGTAGGTGAGGTGGGAAAGATCGCGGTAGTAGTGGTCGAGATGAAAGTGGGTTCCTTCAAGCTCGCGTGCCAGTTCTTCTGCGAGTGTTGTTTTGCCGGAACCGGAACAGCCAGCGATGCCGAGGATGACAGGCTTGTTCACTTCGACGTCGCTCCTGCGGAATCGGAAGTAATCGCGGGAATGACTCGCCCTAGCAGTCCTGCCAGTTGCCCTTCCACCTGTCTTCCTGTTTCCAGCACCTCTTCATGGTTCAGCGGCTCGACCTGTATACCGGCTGCCATGTTCGTGACGCACGATATGCCGAGCACATCGATGCCCATGTGCCGGGCGACGATGGTCTCCTGAACGGTGGACATGCCCACCAGGTCAGCGCCGAGCGTGCGAAAGGCCTTGATCTCAGCCGGCGTCTCGAAACTTGGGCCGAGCAATCCAAGATACACACCCTGATCGAGTGCAAAGCCTTCTTCCTGCGCCGCTGCCTGGGCGAGCACCCGAAGATGCCGCGAGTAAGCCTCCGTCATATCGAAGAAGCGCAGGCCAAAGCGTTCGTCATTTGGTCCGGAGGCGGGATTGCGTCCTGTGAGATTGATGTGATCGGAAATGAGCACAAGCTGGCCCTGCGTGAAGGACTCGCGAATCCCTCCCGCGGCATTCGTGAGGATCAGCGTTCGAATGCCGTACCGGCCCAACGCGCGGACAGGAAACGTGACCTCCTCGGAAGAGTAGCCCTCGTAGGCGTGGAGACGTCCCTGCATTACTGCCACGGCAATGCCGTTCAGCGTTCCAATCACAAGGCGTCCGCTATGGCCGATCGCCGTCGGCTGAGCGAAGTGCGGGATATCGCCGAATGGAATCGCCACCGGATGTTCGAGGTGAGAAGCGAATCCTCCCAGACCCGAACCAAGGACAACAGCGATCTTCGGCTCAAGAGAGGTGCGGCTGGCGATGAAACGTACGGCCTCGTCAGCCCGGTCATAGATCGTGGAGTTCGGATGGCTAGCCATGGTCAGAAGAATTATCTATCGGAGCAGGATTCCCACAATGGATGCTGACATCAGGTTTGCCATAGTTCCCGCAAACATGGCTCGCAGGCCGAGGCGCGCCAGGTCGTTGCGCCGGTTGGGCGCAAGGGCGCCAATGCCGCCGATCTGGATGCCGATCGAACTCAGGTTTGCGAATCCGCAGAGAGCAAAGGTGGCGATGGTGAAGGAGCGCGGATCGAGCGCCGCCTTTTGCCCGCCGAGCTGGGCATAAGCCACCACTTCGTTGATCACCATGCGTGTCCCCAGCAGGTCGCCCACGATGCGCGCATCTTTCCAGGGAATCCCGATCAGCCACGCGATCGGAGAGAACAGCACACCCAGGACAGAATCAAGGCTCGACGGAAAGTAAGGAAAATGCTCCTTGAGAAACCAGTTGTGAATGCCGCCGAAGATACCGTTGAGCAGCGCAATGAGAGCGAGAAAGGAGATGAGCATGATAGCCACGTTGAACGCCAGACGCCCGCCGTCGATGGTGCCGCGTGCAATCGCTCCCAAAAGGTTTTCCTCCTTATGTTCCATGCTCTTCGGCATGTGAACCACGCCTTCCGTGGCTGGCGTCTCAGTCTCAGGAACCAGCATTTTCGAAATAAGGATCGTTCCCGGAGCCGTCATGATGACCGCAGCTAGCAGGTGCTCTGCCTCAATTCCGTACAGAATGTATGCCGCCATGATGCCACCGGAAACATGCGCCATGCCGCTGGTCATAATGGTCATCAATTCTGAGCGCGTCGCGTCCGGCAAGAAAGGTCGAATGGTAAGCGGCGCTTCCGTCTGGCCCATGAAAATGCTGGCGGCCACGTTCAGGCTTTCCGCGCCCGACACCTTCATCGTCCACTGCATGAGTCGCGCGAAGACGCGGATGATCAGCTGCATCACTCCGATGTGGTAGAGAACGGCGAAGAGCGCCGAGATGAAGATGATCGTAGGAAGCACCTGGAAAGCGAAAATCATTCCATAGGAAGAATGCTGCTTGCCGAGATCGCCAAAAACCATCTGCGATCCAGCGAAGGAGTAGGCGAGCATGCGCGTTATTGCTGCTCCGACTGACGAGAGGAAGCGCTGGCCTACCGTCCACTCCAGAACCAGAAGAGCGAAGACGATCTGCAGGCTGAGACCCCAGATCACCGTGCGCCAGCGGATGGCGCGCCGGTTTGTCGAGAAGATCCATGCCAGCGTCAGCATGGTGAGCAGGCCAAGGATCCCAGTGAGTCGTGCCAATGTTTCTCCTTTGTGCATCCATCCTATGTGGGAGGCGAGGCTTCCAGAAACTGATTTTTGTTTTCGGCGGTGATAATCTGCGCGACGAGCGGCGGAACCGGCGCCGGTTCGTCGGCAATTTCGACTGCCTCGGTCAGGAGCCGCTCTGGTTCGGCAAATAAACCTTCATCATCGGCGAAGAGCGTGAACAGAGGCTGTCCGGCCCGGACATGCGTGCCAAGTTTCGCCCGCATTTCGAGCCCGGCATGCGCGTTCACTACTTCGCCGACGCGCTCGCGTCCCGCGCCCAGACGCTGCACGGCCCAGCCAATCTTCGCGCAGTCCATGTGCGCCAGATAGCCGCTACGCGATGCGCAGAACTCACGGCGGAACTTCGGCGTGTGAAATCGCCCGGGATCGTCGAAGACGCGTGTATCGCCTCCCTGCGCTTCGACCATGCGGATAAAGATGTCGAGTGCTTTGCCGTCGATGAGATTCATTTCGGCAATTTCGCGGCCCTCCGCCGGTGTGGCCGCCTTGCCGCCGAGGTAAATCATCCATCCGGCGAGGATCAGCGAAAGCTCGCGGATGTCTTCGTCCATGGGGTGCCAGCGATTGGCGAGCAGGTCGACAGCCTCCCATATCTCGAGCCAGTTGCCGGCGAAGCGGCCAAGGGGCTGGTCCATGCGGGTGAGTAGCGCGGCGGTGCGCGTGCCGGAGCGCTCGCCGATGTCGACCATCATCGCGGCCAGAAGCCGCACAGCGGCGGGGTCGTGGAGAAACGCGCCCGAACCGGTCTTGACATCGAGTACCAGGCCGTTCAAACCTTCCGCTAGTTTTTTGCTCATAATCGACGGGCAGATGAGCCAGGGGCTCTCGACCGAGCCGGTGCGGTCGCGCAGGTCGTAGAGGACGCGGTCGGCGGGAACGAGGTCTTTCGTCTGCCCGATCATGGTTGCGCCGCACAGATCGAGGACGCGGCGGGCTTCGGCTAGCGAGAGCTGTGTGCGGTATCCGGGGATGGTCCCAAGTTTGTCGAGCGTACCGCCGGTGTGACCAAGGGCGCGGCCGCTGATCATCGGCACGGCGAGTCCCGCGGCTGCTGCGAGCGGCGCGAGCAGGAACGACGTGCTGTCGCCTACCCCTCCGGTCGAATGCTTGTCGACGGTCGTACGCCCTAGGCCGTTTTGGTCGAAGACCTCGCCGGAATAACGCATCGCCGTGGTCAGGGCATTCACCTCGTTGAGGCTGAGGCCGCGGAGGAAGGTGGCCATCAGCCACGCGGAAAGCTGCTCCGGAGGTATCGATTGGTCCGCCGCGCCGGCCACGACGAAGCGGATCTCTTCCGGAGTCAGCTCGGCGCCGTCGCGTTTCTTGAGGATGATGTCGATGGCATGCATGGGAAGCCCAGTCATTGTGGGTCGAGATGAAAGGTAAACGGAAAAAGCTCGGCGAAGGGTCGAAGCTCGAGCCCGTCCTCGCCGGGAAACGAAACGACCGCATCGGAGGTGACAAACTCGCTCAAGACCTGCCGGCAGCCTCCGCAGGGCGGGCTAGCGGCTGCGTTAAGGTTCGTAACCGCAATAGCGACGATCTTGTGGCTTGCGCCCCGTTCGCCAATGGCGCTGGAAAGCGCGTTCCGCTCCGCGCAACTGGTCAGTCCGTACGACATGTTCTCAACATTGCAGCCAGTTACGACATAGCCATCGTCGAAGAGCAGCGCGGCGCCCACGCGAAACCGGGAGTAAGGAGCATATGCGTTTGCCGCCGCTTTACGGGCCGCATCCTGAAGTCTTTCGACTACTGCCAAATCCACCACAGGCGAAGAGTCCAGCATAGTGTCTTGAGGCTATAGCATTTCTCTCTGCACCGGAATAGGGCAAACCGCTCCTCAAGTTCCCCTTTGTTCTCCCGATAAGCGTTAAGTGGACGAGTTGACACGCGAGTTTCTGATTGAAAGCCAGGAGGGCCTGGACCGCATGGAGCGGTGCCTCACGGATCTCGAGGAGCGCCCCCAGGATGGTGACCTTCTGGCGGACATTTTCCGTTGCGTGCATACCATCAAGGGCACTACTGGGTTTCTCGGATATTCACGCCTTGAATCGCTATCTCATGCGGGTGAAAACCTGCTCGGCATGTTGCGCGACGGCAAGCTGCTCGCAACTGCCGAGATTGTCAACGCTCTGCTGGACCTGATGGACGGATTGCGCGCAATTCTGCGATCGATCGAAACAGCCGGCGATGAAGGGCATGGCGACGATCGCAGGATGATTGAGCGCTTGCGCTGCGCCATGCGACAAAACGAGGCCGCCACAGTGCGCGCGCACGAGGATACCGGACGGACGCCGGCTCAAGAAGACATCGAGGTCGAAAAGATCTTGCCGCCAACCCGTGAACCGGTAGCCCAGGCTAGAGTCCAACCACCGGTCAGTGCTGCGGACTCAACCCTGCGTGTGAATATCGACCTGCTGAATCAGATGATGAATCTGGTTGGCGAACTGGTTCTGACGCGCAACCAGATTGTGCAGGCGAATGCCGCCGACGGACAGTTCACGCCGCTCGCGCGCCGCCTGGACATGGTTACGGCGGATCTGCGGGAAACGGTGATGAACGCTCGCATGCAGCCGGTGAGCCATGTCTTCTCGAAATTTCCCCGCCTCGTGCGCGATCTGTCCCAACAGCTCGACAAGCGAGTGCGCCTTCAGATGGAAGGTCAGGAGACAGAACTCGATAAGAGCCTGCTCGAAGCCATCAAGGATCCCCTGACACATTCGGTGCGCAACTCGATCGACCATGGCATCGAAGCGCCGCAGGTACGCGAGGCAGCAGGCAAGCCTCCGGAGGGGCTGCTGAAGCTGCGCGCAAGCCAGGTGGGCAGCCATGTGATTGTCGAGGTCATCGACGATGGCGGCGGCATTCGTGTTGAGCGCATCCGCGACAAGGCGATTGAGCGCAACCTGATCACCGCCCAGAAGGCGGCTCAGCTGAAGGATCGCGAACTGCTGCAGTTGATCTTTCTGCCGGGGTTTTCGACCGCGGAGAAGGTTACCAATGTCTCCGGGCGTGGCGTGGGCATGGACGTAGTGCGGACGAACGTCGAAAAGATTGGCGGCAAGGTGGAGATCGACAGCCGCCCGGGCAAGGGAACCACGCTTCGCTTGAGAATCCCTCTCACCCTGGCGATTATTCCCGCGTTGATCGTCCGGAGCCGCAAACTGGATTTCGCCCTCCCTCAGGCCACGCTGTTCGAGCTGGTTCACCTGACGGCTGAGCAGGCCAGGACGCAGATCGAATGGCTGGAGAATGCTCCGCTCTACCGGCTGCGCGGAAGGCTGCTGCCGCTTGTATTTCTCAACAAGCTGCTTGAGCAAACAGACGCTGAAGGTGGCGCCGGCTGCTACATCGCTGTGCTGAATGCCGACGGACGCCGCTTTGGACTGCTGGTGGACGGGTTGGCCGATCCAGAGGAGATCGTAGTAAAGCCGTTATCCGCTGTGCTGAAAAAGATCGGTCTCTTCTCCGGCGCGACAGTGATGGGGAATGGGAAGATGGCGCTGATTCTCGATCCCAGCGCGATTGCCGCGCGAGCCTCGATCAGTCTCAGCGCAGTCGAAGACGATGTGGAGGACGATGCGGCGAATCTCGATAACATCGATGCTGAGTTCCTGATCGTCGAGATCGGCCCAAAGCATGTCGCTCTACCCCTTGGAGACATCCTGCGCATCGAACGGATTCCCCGTACCAGGATCGAACGCATCGGATGGACACCGGTGCTGCGATTCGAAGGCACCGTGCTGCCGCTTGAGGATTCCGGGGGCATCCTTGATGAGGAAAGCTACTCCAGTGCGGAATTGACGGTCGTTGTCTGCCGGGATGGCGAGCGCCACGTAGGCGTCGCTGTTTCCCAGGTACTCGATATAGCCTCGGGCACGCCGCTGGCCGAGGCAGGCACGGATGCGGTCGCCACCGGGGTCACGCTGCTCAGGGAACATGTGACCGCCGTTGTGAACCTGAGCCGATTTCCGGCGTTGCCCGCCCCGCTTCCGGAATCCATCGCATCCATGGAGATGGCAGGATGACAGCCACGGCTGAGGAGGCAATCGAGATGTGCTCGGTGCGTGTGGGAGGAACACTCTTTGGTGTCCCCATCATGCTCATTCTCGAGATTCTCGGCGCGCCGTCGACGCAACCCGTGCCGCTGGCGCCGTCCTATGTCGGTGGACTGGTGCATTACCGCGGAGAAATTCTCACCACCGTGTCCCTGCGCAGCCTGCTCGGCATGCCAGCCCATTCGCATCCCCCCGATATGCTCGTCTTTGAAGGGACGGATGGATATTTCGGTCTGCTGGTCGATGCAGTGGGAGAAGTGATGGCGGTCTCACCCCGCGAGTTCGAGGCCAACCCTTCAACCCTTGACGACAACCGGAAGGCGCTCTTTGCCGGTACGTACAAGTTGAACGATGGCCTGTTGGTCTTGCTCGATCCGGGCAGGTTCGATCCGATGCAGTTATCTCAGTAAGGCGGGGTGCTGGCAGTGCATGGCCCCACGGCCCACGGCGGCCGCTCAGTTTGTGATTGGGAGCGCTCATAACCTGGAGGGATACATTCCCATTCGAGTGCTGGTGGTTGACGACTCAGCGGTGATGCGGCGTTTGCTGCGTATCATCCTGGGGGAGTGCGCGAATATCGAACTGGTGGGTATGGCCGCGGACGGTCCCGCCGGGCTTGAGGCCATGGAGCGTCTGCACCCTGATCTCGTCCTGCTCGACATCGAAATGCCGGGGATGAACGGTCTTGAAGTTCTGCGGAAAATTCGTGCCCGTGGCACGGCCGTCAAGGTCATCATCTGCAGCATGCTCACCCGGCGCGGAGCGTGCACCACGCTTGAGGCTCTGGCCGGGGGGGCCCTGGACTATGTGACCAAGCCCTCCGCACAGCATGGTGTCCGCGAAGGCATCACCACTCTGAGCCGGGAGCTGTTGCCGAAAATCATCGCTCTTTTTCCCGAAAGAAGCGGACAATCGCTGATCGAGCTTCCGCCCGTGCCGTCCCTCGTTCCACCGGGTCGGCCGCGCAACCGCGTCGCGCTGGACTCCCCCGCGCCTCGAGTGCTTGTGGTCGGTGTGTCGACCGGGGGGCCGGCTGCCCTCGAACGACTTCTTCCCGCGCTGCCTGCGGATTTTCCTCTGCCGATTTTCATTGCACAACATATGCCCGGGCTTTTCACCGCGCTGCTGGCGGAAAGGCTCGATAGCCTATGCACTCTTTCTGTACGCGAGGTGGAGCCCATGACTCAGGCCGAAAGTGGCGTCGCTCATCTGGCGCGCGGCGAATGGCACATGGAAGCCGCCGGAACGCCCGAGCACTGCCTGTTGCGTTCTACCCAGGGCCATCCCAATGAGCATTGCCGGCCGTCTGTCGATCTCCTGTTTCGCTCGGTTGCCTCGGTCTACGGCGCCGGAGTTCTGGCTGTGATCCTCACGGGAATGGGTTCTGACGGTCTCGATGGATGTCGCGCCGTTCATGCTGCCGGCGGGAGAATCTTCGTGCAGGACCGGCAGACGAGCGCGGTCTGGGGTATGCCCGGTGTAGTGGCCAGGGCTGGGCTTGCTGATCGCGTCTTGCCGCTGGACGCAATCGCCGGAGAGATAACGCGCCGGGCCATGCGCCATGACAGGCGCGAGTTGGCCGGAAAAATTGAGGGGTAGTCTTTCATGGCCTGCACGGATGCGGACTTCGCCTATTTGCGCTCGGTCGTATTCGAGCAATCCTCAAACGTGCTCGATGCCTCGCGCGATTACCTCTTCGAATCGCGGCTGCAGCCCCTGTTGGATTCTACTGGCCTAAAGACGCTGGACCGTCTTGCCGCAGCCTTGCGCCGGGAACCCGGCAACGCAATGAAAGAGTCAGTGGCCGCCGCCATGACCATCAAGGAAACGAGTTTCTTTCGAGATCGCAACCCATTCGATCTCATGCGACTCGACCTGCTGCCTCCGCTCATCAGGCAGCGTGACTCCGTGCGTAGACTTCGTTTGTGGAGCGCCGCCTGCTCAAGCGGACAGGAAGCATATTCGCTCGCCATGCTTCTGCGCGAACACTTTCCGCCGCTGAACGATTGGCAGGTCGAGATTATAGGCACAGACATCTCTCTCGATGTCGTCAACCGCGCACAAGCGGGCCGCTATCGAGGCGGCGAGGTGAGCCGCGGACTGCCCGCGCACTACCGGCAAAAATACATGCGGCAGGTAGGCGATGACTGGGAGGTAATCCCCGAGATTAAGCAGATGTGCCGCTTCTATCAGCGCAACCTCTGCAATGGCCTGTCCCTGGAGAGATACGACGGCATTCTGCTGCGCAACGTCATGCTCTACTTCTCGATCGAGACGCGAAGGCAGCTCCTGTTCGACATGCATCGCGTGTTACACCCTGACGGTTTTCTCATTTTAGGATCGAGCGAACAACCGGACGTTCCTGACCATTTTCGGGCCCAACTGAAGGCAAACGCATGTTATTACAGACCCTGCCCCGGATGAATTCTTCAAAGGATCCCCTTCTGTCGATCAGCGTGCTTGCTGAAGTTTATGGCCGCGATAATCAGCTGAATAGCATGTGGAGGTAGTCAACTGAGCAATTAATCGCCTGCCTGGAATGAGATTAGAGAGTGCTCGATACCGATGGTTACTAAGGTTTGCTTGCATATATCGCAAATCGCGATATTATTATCGCGGATTGCAATTCAACATGGTTTGCGATCTAAGGCAGACCGTCATGAAGCTCGGGGAAAAACTCCGGTATCTGCGTGAAGTCGAAGGCAATCTGCGCGGGATGGATCGGGCTATGACGCAGCAGGAACTGGTTCGGGCGATTCGTTCGGAGCTGAAGACGTCGGTGCTGAAGACTTCGATGAGCCAGAGCTACCTCTCTCAGATTGAGAGCGGGGCGCGGCCGCACCTGACCAACACCACGCGGCAGTTGCTGGCAAAGTTCTTTAAGGTGCATCCGGGATATCTGGTCGATGATCCGGATGGCTACCATGCGGAGCTACTCAGCGACGCGCGGACTCTCGAAGACAAGCTGGACCTGTGGCTGGTGAGCGGGGCGGAGAGATTCCGGCGCGATCCGCAGCTGAGGCAAGCGTTGCTGGCGCTGGCGAGGCACAAAAAGACGCGAGACTGCCTGCTGCTGCTGGAGGCGGTGATGGATACTCCGGGGCTGGTGGAGAGATTGCTGGAAGTGCTGCGGCCCGGCCATGCGCAGGAGAATACGCATGCGGAAAGGCATGGGCGCGCGAGAAAGGAGAATGGCCAATGACCTGGGAGACGTTTTACCTGATCTGTTTCACGCTGGGGTTGTCGCTGACGGCGTTGTCGTTTGCGGGAGTGTTCTCGCACCTGCACTTTGGGCATTTCCATCTGAACTTGGGGAAGGGTGTTCACGCGGGGCATGTCAACACGAGTGGCCATGCGGCGCATGGCGGCAAAGGCGGCATCAGCCCTTTAAATGGATTCACGCTGGCGGCGTTTCTGTGCTGGTTTGGCGGATGCGGTTATCTGCTGGAGCGGTATTCGGATTTTCTGACGCCGGTAGTGCTCGGTGCGGCGACGATTATCGGCTTTGTGGGCGCGGCGATCCTGTTCTGGTTCCTGGCGAAGGTGCTGTTGCCGCACGAGCGCGAGTTGACGGCTGAGGAGACGGCGGTCGCCGGCGTGCTGGGTCGAGTAAGCGGTGCGATTCGCGAAGGCGGCACGGGCGAAATTCAGTTTTCGCAAAACGGCGCGCGCCGTTTTGCCAACGCGCGGAGTGAAGCAGGCGTAGCGATTCCGCGCGATGTGGAGGTTGTAGTGATGCGCTACGAACAAGGGATTGCCTGGGTTCGCCGCTGGGACGAGGTCGCAGAGGATTTGACGTCGTCCGAGATCAGATCTCTGAAGTGAGAGAGTTTCACGTCCGAAAATCCGGACGTGGGGCACTCAGCGAATACGAAGTAACAGTTGTTTTCCTGATGGAAAGGATCAGGAGGCATTTATGACAAGCACAGTAATCGTAGTGGTTGGATTGATCCTGTTGGCGTTTATTTTCCTGATGGGAATGATGGCCAAGATGTTTCGCAAGGCCGGCCCAAATGAGGCGCTGATCGTATACGGCTTTCGTGGGCCGCGTGTGATCAAGGGTCACGGCACGGTCATTTTCCCGATGGTGGAGAACTGCCGGGAGCTATCGCTGGAGCTGATGTCGTTCGATGTGGCTCCGCAGCAGGACTTATACACCAAGCAAGGCGTTGCGGTGACGGTTGAAGCTGTCGCGCAAATCAAGGTGCGCAGCGATCAGGAATCGATCCTGACGGCGGCAGAGCAGTTTCTGTCGAAGACTCCGCCACAGCGCGAGGGACTGATTCGGCTGGTAATGGAAGGCCACCTGCGCGGAATTATCGGGCAGTTGACGGTGGAGCAGATCGTCAAGGAGCCGGAGATGGTCGGTGACCGCATGCGCGCGACGTGCGCGGATGACATCAGCAAGATGGGGCTCGAAGTCGTGTCGTTCACGATCAAGGAGGTGCGGGACAAGAACGAATACATCACGAATATGGGTCGTCCGGATATTGTCCGCATCAAGCGCGATGCTGATGTAGCGGCGGCTGAAGCCGAGCGCGACACGGCGATTCGCAGAGCGAATGCGCTGAGGGAGTCGGCGGTTGCGAAGGCGGCGGCGGATCAGGAGCGAGTGCTGGCGGAAACACTGTCGCTGGCCAAGCAGGCCGAGGCTCAGCGCGATCTCGACATCCAGAAAGCGCAGTTCACCGAGCAGAGCCGTCGTCAGGAGGCGCAGGCCGATAAGGCTTACGAGATCCAGACCAACATCATGCAGCAGCAGGTGACCGCGGAGCAGGTGAAGATCCAGCAGATTGAGAAAGAGCAGCAGATCAAGGTGCAGGATGCGGAAATTCTGCGCCATGAGAAGGAGCTGATCGCGACCGTGCTGAAAGGAGCGGAGATCGAGCGGCAGAGGATCGAGGCGCTTGCGTCGGCCGAGAAGATGCGGCTGGCGACAGAGGCTGAGGGCCGCGCATCGGCGATCCGCACGCAGGGCGAGGCGGAAGCGGCGGTGATCTTCCAGAAGGGCGAGGCCGAGGCCAAAGCCATGAACGTGAAGGCCGAGGCTTATCAGGAATGGAACCAGGCTGCGGTCGTCGACCGGCTGATCACGAATATGGCGGATGTGGTTCGCGCGATGGCGGAGCCGCTGGCGAAGGTGGACAAGATCACCATCGTCTCGACGGGCAACGACAGCGCGGCGGGCGCGAACAAGCTGACGGGAGACATCACGAAGATCGCGGCGCAGGTGCCGGCGCTCTTCGAGGCCCTGTCGGGCATGGATATGCGCGAGCTGATGTCGAATATCAAGGGCATGCGCGCGCGGCCCAACGGCAGCACGACGATCGACGGCAAGGAATAACAACCTGGGCGGAGGGCTTGTGCTCTCCGCCCCCAATTTTTTGAGGATGTAAGGAGGAATACCATGGCACTGCTCGAACGTGTGGGAACATTGTTACGCGCCAATATCAACGACCTGATCGAGAAGGCCGAGGATCCGGAGAAGCTGCTGAAGCAACTGGTTCTGGATATGGAAAACCAGCTGATGCAGGTGAAGACGCAGGTGGCGATTGCGATTGCCGATCAGCATGTTCTCGATAAGAAGCGCAAAGAACATGAAGACGCAGCGGCGGAATGGAAGCGCAAGGCCGAGTTGGCGGTGAAGAAGTCCGCGGACGACCTGGCGCGCGGCGCGCTGGAGCGCTCGCTGAGCCATGAGCAGATGGCGAAGGGATTCGTACAACAACTCGAAGACCAGAAGACCGAGGCCGATACATTGAAGAACGCTTTGCGCAAGCTTGAACAGAAGCTCGAGGAAACGCGGTCGCGCTGCGAGATGATCATTGCGCAACACAGGCGGGCGCGGGTGGTAACCAAAGCACAGCAGGCGCGTCGCGCTGTGGAGAGCACGGACCGGGCGGCCAGCATCACACGGATGCGCACGCGCATTGTGGGCACCGAAGCGCAGAATGCGGCGACGAGTGAGATATTCGGCGACGATTCGCTGGAAGACCGCTTTGCGCTGCTCGAACGCGAAGAGCAGATTGAGGCTCTGCTGCTGGATCTGAAGAAAGACCTGAAGAACGACGTGAAGCAGCTGGAGGCGCCGGGCGCATAGGAGGCCAGGAGGACTCCGAGGGCGATACCTGGGGTGATGCGGCCGAGGGCAACAGTGTAGGGTGTTCATTGACGCTTTTGGAGGGATATGAGCACGCATCACCCTTTCGATCTTCAGGCAGCGGCGCGCCAATCGATGATCGAGCATGGATTCGAACCGGATTTTCCGCCGGAAGTGGGGCGCGAGCTTGCGGCGCTGAAGACAAATCCCCGGAAAGCGAGCGCGCACGCCGCGGATCTGCAGCACCTGCTCTGGTCTTCGATCGACAACGATACGTCTCGCGATCTGGATCAGATCGAATACGCGGAAACGCTCGCGAATGGCGATGTTCTCGTGCTGATCGGGATCGCGGACGTGGATGCATACGTGTCAAAAGGTTCGGCGATCGATCGGCACGCTGCCGTTGAGACGGTGACCGTCTATTCCGGGGTCAGGAATTTTCCCATGCTGCCGGAGGAGCTTTCGACAGGGCTCACTTCCCTACTCGAGGGCGAGGATCGTGCGTGCGTGGTGACGGAATTCGTCCTGGATGCGAAAAATCACGTGGTTGGGAGCCGGGTTTATCCTGCGACCGCTCATAACAAAGCACAGCTGGCGTACAACGGAGTTGGCGCCTGGCTCGATGGCAAGGCCGAGGCTCCGGCGAAGGTCGCGGCCTCGGCGGAACTTCAGGCGCAGCTCAAATTGCAGGACGCGATTGCTCAGCGGCTGCGCGCGGAGCGCTACGAACGCGGAGCCCTAAACATCGAGACGATTGAAACCCATGCTGTGTTGCAGGGCGACGCAATCGATATCCAGACACAGCAGAGGAATTCGGCGACCGAACTGATTGAAGATTTCATGATCGCCGCCAACGGAGTTGTTGCGCGAACGCTGCGGGAGAAGCGCATCGCCTCTATCCGGAGAATCGTCAAGACTCCGAAACGCTGGGACAGGATTGTGGAGTTGGCAGCGCAGATGGGAGAGAAGCTTCCCGCAGATCCGGATTCGAAGGCCCTCAACGATTTTCTTTGCAGGCGAAAGACGGAAGACCCCGACCACTTTGCCGATTTGTCGCTGGCCGTTGTAAAGCTGATGGGTCCCGGCGAATACGTGCTGGAGCGGCCGGACGACCCTCCGGAAGGGCATTTTGGCCTGGCGGTCGAGGACTACACGCATTCTACGGCGCCAAACCGGAGATACGCAGACCTGGTCACCCAGCGACTGGTCAAGACAATGATCGCGGACCAGCCTTCGCCTTACCCCGATGACGAACTGGCGGCCATTGCAGCGAACTGCACGACAAAAGCGACCGCAGAACGCAAGGTGGAGCGCGAGATGCAGAAGCGGATCGCAGCGGTGGCGATGCGCCATCGCATCGGCGACACCTTCCACGCCATCGTGACTGGTGTTACGGATCGCGGAACGTTCGTGCGCACTCTGGCTCCGCATGTCGATGGGATGCTGGTGCATGGACAACATGGCGTGGATGTAGGCGATAAGCTGACCGTAAAGCTGGTGCGCACTGATCCGTCGCACGGATTCATCGACTTTGCGCGGTCTTAGTCCATTGGCGTCTATGAGGGAAGGACGGAGAGATGCGGCCCCATCTGGCGACGCTGGTCGACGATTTTTACAGGCATGGAAAGAGCACCGCGATTGTTACATATCGCGGCAATCGGCGCACAGCTTCGACCTATCGCGAGCTTGCAGAACTGGCCGAGCGCTTCGCCGCGGAGCTGATGCGGCGCGAGATTGGCATCGGCGAGCGCGTTGTCCTCTGGGGACAGAATGGCATTGAATGGGTTGGAGCCTTCTTCGGATGCGTGATGCGCGGTGTGATTGCCGTTCCGCTGGATGCTGCAGGCGGCCTCGATTTTGCCACGCGGGTGATTGCGGATACGAGTCCCCGGCTGGTGGTCGGAGACGCGCAGTTGCTAGGACAACTCGCGCCAGAGACAGCGAGCATCGTGTTTGAGGAGTTCGGGAGTGCACTGAGCACATCGCGCGCGCCGGTCGAGCCCAGCCTGGGGCCGGACACGACACTTCAGATTCTGTTCACGTCGGGAACAACAGCGGAGCCTAAAGGCATTGTCCACACGCATCGCAACGTTCTGGCGAGTCTCGCTCCCATGGAACGGGAGATGCGCAAATATCTCAAATACGAGCGTTGGTTTCACCCGCTGCGCATTCTGCACACGCTTCCTCTGAGCCACGTCTTCGGACAGTTTATGGGGTTGTGGATTCCTCCATTGCTGGCGATGGAGGTGCACTTCGAATCGCGGCTACAACCGCAACGCCTGATCGAAATAACACATCGCGAGCGGATTTCGGTGCTTGCCGCTGTGCCTCGTGTGCTGGAGCTACTGCGCGATTCGTTGCTGGCGCAGTATCCGGGACTGAAAGCGGAGTTGGACGCGGCAAAAGAAGAACGCGTCTGGAAGCGCTGGTGGCGGTTTCGGCGCATTCATCGCACCTTCGGTTACAAATTTTGGGCGTTTGTGTGCGGCGGGGCTTCGCTGGCACCAGACCTGGAAACCTTCTGGAATACTCTCGGTTTCGCCGCGATTCAGGGCTATGGAATGACGGAGACAGCGGCACTGATAACGTTGAATCACCCGTTCAAGGTAGGCAAGGGCACAATCGGAAAAGTCTTGCCGGGACGTGAAGTCGAGATTGGTGAAGACGGCGAGATTCTTGTCCGCGGGGATATGGTCTCGACGGCAACCTGGCGGAATGGGGCGATGGAGCAGTCGAAGTCTCCCTGGCTCGCGACCGGCGATCTCGCAACGCGCGACGACGCGGGGCAACTTCACTTTCTGGGGCGCAAGAGCCAGGTGATTGTCACCTCGTCTGGGTTGAATATTCATCCGGAAGATGTGGAGGCGGCGTTGAATGCACAGACCGGCGTGGAGGCTTCCGCCGTGGTTCCGCTGTCAATCGCCGGCGGGACGGAAGCGGTCGCCGTACTGCTGTTTCGTAGATCGCGGGAGGCAGCACAACAGGCAGTGATTGCGGCAAATCAGCATCTGGCGGAGTTTCAACGGATTCGGCAGTGGAGGCTTTGGCCGGAGCTGGATTTTCCGCGGACATCGACGGGGAAAATTCAACGCCGCAAGGTAGCGGAGTGGGTGAACGCACAGCGCGTAGAGAATGGCTCGGGAGCTGCGAGCGCCGATCCGCTGCTGGCGCTGATTCTCTCGATTACGGGCGCAAGACCGGAGAGGACTTCGGACGACGCGCGGCTTTTGGAAGAATTACAGCTCGACAGCCTGGGGCGCGTGCAATTGCAGGCGGAGCTGGAACAGCGCATGGGCGTGACCCTGAGCGACGCGGCGCTGGAGACGGCGACGACGTTGGGAGAGCTGCGTCGACAACTCGGTCTGGATGCTGCGGAAGCAGGCGCATTGCAAGAGACCACCATGCCGGTGAGTGCAGGCGAGGAACAGGATATCTATCCGCGATGGACCTGGTGGTGGCCCGTGCAGGCTGCTCGCGTGGCATTTCTCGAATGCATAACGAGGCCGCTGGTGTGGCTGGTGGCCGCGCCTCGGGTAGAGCGTGAAGCGGAAGCGAAATCAGATCAGACACTGTTGCTTATTGCCAATCACGTCACTGATTACGATGCTCCGCTGGTCTTGTATGCACTTCCAGGCAGGATACGGCGGCACGTTGCGGCAGCGATGGCGGCGAACATGCTGCTCGATTGGCGCAGGCGGCGGAATCGGGGATCATGGTTTCTGAATGCGCTTGGACCGCTGACTTATCTGGTGGTGACGGTCGTCTTCAACGTGTTTCCACTGCCGCGGAGCGCGGGATTCCGGCGGAGCTTTCAGCACGCGGGCGAGACGCTCGATCATGGCTACAACGTGCTGGTATTTCCGGAGGGCCGCGAATCGGAAGATGGAATATTGCAGAAATTTCGGCCCGGGATCGGGTTACTCGTTGCCGAGTCGAACGTCCCGGTGCTGCCGGTTGGGCTGTCCGGGCTGGGCGAAATGAAGCTGGGGAGGCAGCGGTGGTTTCGTTCAGGCAGGTTGCGGGTGCGGGTCGGCGCCCCGATCACGTTCGCGCCGGAGTTGAGCGCGGAGGAGATCACGGAGCGGCTTCACGCAGAGGTTGCTCGTCTGATCAGATAGATCGGGGCACCTAATTCGGACAGCCATTCACCCGCCAGCCAAACATGGAGACATTCGCATGAGACGAGTTGCTTTTCTCCTTGCTGTTTTGCTTTCGCTTACCATGTTTCCGAGCCTTACGTCGGTTTTAGCGGGGAAATCTGACAAAGCGCAGGTTCGCTGGGTCGAGTTCCAGGACGGAAAGCTGGTGTATGGCAGCGATAAATACGGGAATCGTGTGCCTGATTTTTCGAGCGTCGGTTACGAAACCGGATTGAAGCCAATTCCGGATGTCGCGGTGAAGGCCACACTTGAACCAGCGTCGTCGGGAGACGATACACCGCGAATTCAGGCGGCGATCGATGAGTTGGCGAAGCAACCGCGGGATGCGGATGGCTTTCGCGGCGCGCTGTTGTTGCATGCGGGCGTGTATCACATCGCCGGAACCGTACACCTGAATGCTTCCGGCATTGTGTTGCGCGGAGCGGGTACGGGCGAACGCGACACGCTGCTGGTGGCGGAAGGAATGCCGCACACGGTGGTAAGCATCGGAGGTGGGGGCGAGTGGCAGCACGCCGGGGCCACCCATGCGGTGCTCGATACGTATGTGCCCATCGGAAGCAATACGCTTACGGTTGATGACGATCACGACTTGAAGGCGGGAGATCGCGTCATCATTCAATGGTCGATGACGTGGGCGTTCATCCACATGATTGGCATGGATCAGATTCCGTCTCGGAGGGATGGACGCACGGTGATCCAGTGGCCGACGAGCATGGGGCTGCGATTTGATCGGCGAGTCGTGGCCGTAGACCGAACGTCGCAGAGTGAGCGAGTTACGCTGGACTCCCCGCTGACGAACGCCATGGGGCGCGAAGAAGGCGCGGTCGTTTTTCGTTACAACTTCCCGGATCGGATCGACCATGCAGGAGTGGAGAATCTGCGCACCGATGGAAGCGCATTTGAGAAGACGCCTGGGTATGGCAATCCGCAGACGCTGGATGAGTCGGGGGGCACGCCGAAGTTTGTAGGCGGCGGGTTTTTCGATTCGCTTTTTGTCCAGTTCGCAAGCATTGAGAATGCATGGATGCGCAATATGGTCGTGACGCATTACAGCAACATTGCGGCCATCGGCCAATACGCCCGCGCTGTGACAGTGAAGGATGTCAAAGGCATCGATATCCACACTCCTGAAACGCACAGCCCGCCTCAGGCTTTCATGATCGACGGGCAGCAGAGTCTCATCGAGAACTGCTCGATGACCGGCGATTTTAACCATGTGTGGATGACACAGGCGCGCGTTGCGGGGCCGGACGTCTTCTACAACTGCACCGCGATGGGATATCACTTGGATGCCGGTCCGCATCAGCGCTGGGCAACAGGAATTCTGTATGACAATCTGCGAATTCAGGGCGCGATCAACGTGATCAATCGCAACAGCATGGGCACGGGACACGGATGGGCGGGAGCGAATAATGTCCTGTGGAACTGCGAGGCGAATGTCTATCAGGTTGAGACTCCCGCGGTTGCGTACAACTGGGCTTTTGGTGTGAAGGCTACGCTCACACCGCCGCAGCCCGGGATGCCGGAAGGGCAAATCATCTCTTCGGGCAAGCACGTGCAGCCGCAAAGTTTGTATCAGCAGCAACTGCAGGAGCGGCTGGCATCGGTTTGGGTGGTTCACTGAGGGTTACGTGACCAAAGTGCCTTGCCAGCCTTAGAGCTGCATGCTGACAATGGCACACGTGTCTGTTCTTGCATCCATGCGTTTGCGTTGGTTCGAAGCGTTGGTGAATGCGTGCGACCGCACGGTCGCTCGTCGAAAGGCTCAAACGCCGCACTTAGATAAGGAAGCGCAACATCTGGCAACGGGACGCCGCGGCGAGCGGGCGGCGTTCTTTTACCTCCGGCGCGAGGGGTTTATTGTTACGGCGCGAGGATGGCGCTCCGGAATTGCACGTGGAGACCTTGATCTGGTGGCGTGGGAGGGCGACACGATCTGCTTTGTCGAAGTGAAGACCAGGACGACGCGGGCGGTGGCGACCGCCGAGGCGTCAGTCGATGAACAGAAACGGAGGACGCTGCGGCGACTGGCGCGGCACTACCTGCGGCAGGTATCAGGCGAGGATGTCCCGGTACGTTTCGATATTTTGTCGATCTATCTTGAGGAAGGAAAGTCCGCGGACTTCGAGTTTTTCCGTGGGGCATTCGGGTGGCGGTAAATTCCCAAAAGGGGACATGAGCCGAGGCTCCCCAGAATGTGCTATGGCGCGGGGTGTGTCGGCGAGCGTAGGCTCCTGATTGTTTCGGAAAGAAGCTGGATTGTGAGGTTGTGCACTTTGAAGTCTGCCTTGGGGACATTTTTCGCTGGGATTTTATTCGTTGGCTTTCACGCGCTGTTAGTTGTTGGGGCGGTTTGCTATTTTGCTCTCGCACCGTTGACGCTACTCAAGCGGTCGATAGAGCCTTCCGGGCAAAGAATGTTGCCCAGGACCTAATCGGGAATATCCGCTTACCCGCGTTGCACCCTCGCTCGGTCTATACTGAGATTTGAGCTTGCCGCAGGAGTCTCCCTCGAGCTTATTGGTTGTCCTTGTATTCCTCATACCAGGCCATTTGAATGGCTTCCAGCTTTGACTCGTTGGATTTAGCTGGGTCGTCGACGAAGCCTTCGATCTCCGTGACGTACCTGTGCAGGTCGGTGAAGCGGACGGTGAGTGGGTCCAGATCGGGGAATTTTTCCTGCAGCTGTATACCGATCTCTTCTGCGTCGTTCCAGGTGATTTCGCGGGCCATGGCTTGGGCTCTCCTCTACTTGCTTTCGGCTAACGTCTATTTATTCTCTGCGAGGGCCAGGGGCTTGCCTTCGGAAACATAGTTGCGATTCCACTTGGGAATCTCGACGACATAGGTTCCGGGGCCGGTAATGACGGCCTGGCAGCCGAGGCGCGAGTTGAGCTGCTGATCGGCAGCCATGTCGAGCCGATCGAGTTCGTCGTCGTCCGGCTCGCTGATTTTGCCGGTGCCACCCTTGGTCCATATATGGCAGGTGGTGCAGGCGCAGACGCCTCCGCAGGCGTGATCGAGGAAGATGTTGAAGTTTTCAGCCACGTCGAGGAAGGACATGGGCTTGCCGTGGTGATCGTAGGGCATGGTGCCGTATTCGAATTCTACAGTGCGGCCCTCTGGCTCAAAGGTGACGCGCACCCTGTTGGCTCCGGGCGGCTTGCTGAGATCAATCTCTTGAGGCTTCTGATCGGTCATTCTTTTCTCTAAATTTCTGTCGAAGGCTTCTTACTTGATTTCCGCCGGGGCGAATGGATGCGGCGCGGTCGGGCCATCTCCTAGTTTCTCACCTGCGGACTCCATGGTGTGGCCTTGGATGGCGCTGGAGACGGCGGAATCCATCATAAGCTCGGCGAAGCGGCGCGTGGCCTTGTCCAAGGCTTCAGTTGCGGCGCGCAACGCCGGTAAATCGTCGCCTTCCTTGAGCACGCGGAGCTCGTCGGAAGTCAGGGCAATCTGCGCGCGCTCGTCGTCGGTGAGTTGCCGCCATGCTGGGTGATCGGGCGCCTTCTCGACCGCGGCGAGAATGGTTCCGGCTTCGTTGCGGGCTTCGATAAGCTGGCGCTGGCGGAAGTCTTCCTCGGCGTAGTCAAAGGAGTCGAGGATCATGGTCTCGACCTGCTCGTCGGTAAGGCCGTAGGTCGGTTTAACCTCGATCTCGGCTTCTTTACCGCTTCGTTGTTCCCTCGCAGACACATGCAGAATTCCATTGGCGTCGATCAGGAACCTGACCTCGATGCGCGGCAGGCCGGCGGACATTGGTGGAATGCCTTTGAGATCGAAGCGAGCGAGCGACCGGCAGTCTTTTGCCATCTCGCGCTCGCCCTGGACGACGTGGATGGCGACGTTCGCCTGTCCATCGACGCCAGTCGTGAAGTGCTCCGTCGCTGACGCGGGGATGGTCGAGTTGCGGTGGATGATTTTAGCGACCACTCCGCCGAGGGCTTCAATGCCGAGTGAAAGAGGGGTCACGTCGAGGAGCAGCATGTTCTCGGTGGCCGCCGAGCCGCCTTCGAGGATGTGTGCCTGCACGGCTGCGCCGAGGGCGACGACTTCATCGGGATTCAGCTCTGTATGCGGCTGTCTACCGCGTTCGCTGAGGTGAAAGATCTGGTCGGTGAGGACGCGGACCGATGGAATTCGCGTGGAACCGCCGACGAGGACGACTTCGTCGATCTGTTCGGGCTTGAGGCTCGCGTCCTTCAGCGCCTGCTGACATGGACCGAGAGTGCGGTCGAGCACCGGCTGGATGATCTGCTCGAACTGCTCGCGCGTAATCTCGCGGCGGTACAGCTCGCCGCTGGGCAATGCCAACGAGATATACGCCCGGTCAGAAGCCGACAGCGCAATCTTGGCTTCGATGACCGCCTTGCGGATGGCCTGGACGGCTTCGGCGTCGGTGCGGAGATCTAGGCCGAGCTCACCTCGGATGTCGTCGAGCGCAATGGCGATGAGGAGATTATCGATGTCGTCGCCGCCGAGGTGGGTGTCACCGTTCGTCGCGATGACCTCGAAAATGCCGTCCTGCAGCTTGAGGATGGAGATGTCGAAGGTTCCACCGCCGAGGTCGTAGACGGCAACGATGCCTTCCTTTTGGCGGTCGAGACCGTAGGCGAGTGCGGCTGCGGTTGGCTCGTTGACCAGGCGGAGCACTTCGAGTCCGGCCATGCGACCGGCGTCCTTGGTGGCCTGGCGCTGCACGTCATTGAAATAGGCCGGCACGGTGACGACGGCTTTCGTGACGGGCGCGCCGAAGTAGCGCTCGGCGTTTTTCTTCAGCTGGCGGAGGATGTAGGCCGAGATCTCGGGCGGTGTGTACTGCTGGTCGCCGATCTGCAGACGGAGCACTTCGCCAGGCTGAATGTCCGGCGCGAGATGAAATGGGAAGAGCTTCAGTTCCTCCTGAACGTCTTCGACCCCGCGGCCCATGAGGCGCTTCGCGGAATAGATCACGCCCTCAGGGGTTCTCGCGAGATACGGATATGCGGGATAGCCGACGACAACCTTCTTTGGGTCTGGGATGGCTACCACTGAAGGCACCAGATTAAGGCCATCTTCGCCGGGTATCACGACCGGATGATCGCCCTGCATGAAGGCGACGAGCGAGTTGGTGGTGCCGAGATCGATTCCGACAATGCGGGCTGGTTTGGTGTCGGTCAACTGGATGCCTCTGTAGTGGATGCAGCTGCGGGCGGATTCGAGAGGTATTGCGCTTCACCGCGGCCGAAAAACCAGTCGGCCAGATCGTTTTCAGAGAGCACGATCATCACGTCGTCCGGCTCAACCCCCGCGCGTTCCTTTGCCAGTTGCGCGATGCGCCGATAAAGCGCCTGCTTGGCCTCTGTTGAGCGGCCCCGGCGCAGCGTGATGTGTACGAGCGTGAAGTCATTAGAGCGCTGCATGGCCATAAACTCAGGATCGACGACCAGCTCGCCCTGGAGGTGCGCAGTGAGCACCACGAAGAGATCCTTATGGGGGATTCCGATGGTCTCACGCATCCCGTCATAGACGGCCGTGGGAAGTTTGCACCGCTTTTCCATAGTCATCGAGTCAAAAACAGAGATTCGCACTAAGGGCATTTCTTCCTCGATCAGGCGTCCAGCGCCTCGTTTACGTCACGCACAAGGTTACGGATGTAGCGGCGGCGGTCAAGGAGCGCGACCATTTCATCCTTGATTTTCGTTGTGCTCGAATTGTCATCGATGGCATTGTCGTCTATAGCCGCGTCCCATCCTGTCCACAGGGCCTGCAAGTTGGAGTCGGAAGCTGTGAGTTGCGATTCAAACTCGATGCGCGCTTTCTCGAGATCCTGACGCAGTTGAGGGTCGTCTTCGCCCATTTTGCGGGTCGTGCGCATCTCCTCAAGCTGCATGTTGAGCTCGAAGACCTCTTCGAGCAAATCCGCGGGCACGCGCGATTCCTTGGAAGTGCCATCGTCGCTCTTGCCGGCTTCAAGAACAATGCCCTCGAGCTTGAGTAGATACTCCGTGCGCGCAATGGGATTCTTCAGCGTGCGGTAGGCGTCGTTGAGAAGCGAGGTCTGGTCGAGACTCCACTGCTGCTCCTGCGGAGAGGCCTGCGCGTAGAGATCAGGATGCAGCTTGCGGCTGAGGCGGTAGAAGCTGCGCTCAAGCGCGGGCAGATCCATGTTGAGTTTACGCGACAGGTCGAAGACGGCAAAGTAGTCCACGTTTTCTGGGGGCGCCTGCACCTTGCCGCACTGCTCGCAGAAAGGCTGGGCACTGGGCATGGAAGCGCCGCACGACCAGCAGGCCGCGACTACGGATTGGGGTTCAGCTGTCTGCATCGAAGATGGAGTCCGCGTCTGTGGCGGGCACTATGCGGAAAAAGAAGAGCCGCAGCCGCACGACTTGGTCGAGTGCGGGTTGATAAAGTTGAAGCCCTGCCGCATGAGCGTCTCTTCATAGTCGAGCACCATGCCGTGCAGATAGATGAACGACTTGGGATCGACGAAGACGCGCACATCGTCGAACTGATAGATGCGGTCGCGCTCGCGCGGCTGCGAGTCAAAGCGGATATTGTAGGAAAGACCGGAACAGCCGCCACCCGTGATACCCAGACGCAGACCACCCTCGGTGGGCGAAACGCCCTCCTTGGCCATGGCGACGCGAATGCGCTTGAGAGCGCGTTCGGTCACCTGGATTCCCTTTTGATTGGGAGCCTGGTTTTCTGCGTCGAGAATGGTCAGCTGGTCTGTGGTCATAATGTGGATACCGGCAAACCCATGTCCGAAAAATCCGGACATGGGGCACCCTTATTTGAGGCCCTCAGACATACGGGGACCCGGATTGCGCTTTCTCAGTCTGCCGCGACGACCTGGACGGGTGGTGCGCCTTCAGTCACGCCGTTCTTCTTCTTCCAGTCGCCGATGGCGGCGCGGATGGCGTCCTCGGCAAGCACCGAACAGTGAATCTTGACCGGCGGAAGAGCCAGCTCCTTCACGATGTCGGTGTTCTTGATCTCCATTGCCTGATCGACCGTCTTGCCCTTCACCCATTCGGTGGCGAGCGAAGACGATGCGATAGCCGAACCGCAGCCGAAGGTCTTGAACTTTGCTTCCTCGATAACCTGCGTCTCGGGATTGACCTTAATCTGCAAGCGCATCACGTCGCCGCACTCCGGCGCGCCAACCAGCCCGGTACCTACCTCGGAGCTGGACTTGTCGAGCTGGCCTACGTTGCGCGGATTGTTGTAGTGGTCGATGACCTTATCGCTGTATGCCATGTTATTTCTCCTGTAACCTGTTCATTCGCAAAACTTAAAGTCTTCTGCGGTGAAGCTTTCACTTTAATGCGCCTGCCACTCGATCTTGGAAATGTCGATGCCCTCTTTCACCATCTCATAGAGCGGTGAAAGCTCACGCAGTTTTTGTACTACGTCGATCAATTTATCCGCGACGTAATCCACTTCCGCCTCGCTGTTGAAGCGGCCCAATCCGAACCGAATCGAACTGTGGGCCACGTCGTCGCCCAGTCCGAGTGCCTTCAATACATAAGATGGCTCAAGCGTCGCAGACGTGCAGGCCGAGCCGCTCGAAACGGCGATGTCGTTGATGCCCATGAGCAGCGACTCGCCTTCTACATAGACAAAGCTCACGTTGAGGTTGCCGGGAAGGCGATGCTCCATGGAGCCGTTGACATGGACATAGTCCAGATGGCCTTCGAGCTTCGCCTTGAGCTTGTCGCGAAGGGCGATGAGGCGATCGGTCTCCGCCTTCATTTCCTGGCCGGCAATCTCGCAGGCTTTGCCCAGCCCGACAATACCGGGAACATTCAGCGTGCCGGAGCGCATACCGCGCTCGTGGCCTCCGCCATCGATTTGCCCTGAGATCTGCACGCGCGGGTTGCGACGACGAACATAGAGCGCGCCGACACCTTTCGGACCGTAAAGCTTGTGTCCGGAAAGTGAGAGCGCATCGATGTTCATCGCGTTCACATCCACGGGGATCTTGCCGACGGCCTGCACACCATCGGTGTGGAAGAGCACGCCGCGTTCGTGACAGAGCTTGCCGATTTCAGCAACGGGCTGTAGTACGCCAATCTCGTTGTTCGCGATCATGATGCTCACGAGGATGGTCTTGTCATCCATCGCGCGCTTCAGGTCTTCAATATCGATCAGCCCATCGGCCTTCACCGGCAGATAGGTGACGCGGTATCCGTACTTCTCAAGGCGCTTGCAGGTATCGAGCACGGCCTTGTGCTCGGTGACTTGGGTGATGATGTGATTGCCGCGCTCCTTGTACATTTCCGCGATGCCCTTGATCGCGAGATTGTTGGACTCGGTTGCGCCGGAGGTGAAGATGATCTCCTTGGCGGTGGCGCCAATGAGTTTGGCAACCTGCTCGCGCGCCTTGTCGACAGCTGCTTCCGCTTCCCACCCAAAGGAGTGGTTGCGGCTGGCGGCGTTGCCGAACACTGTAGTGAGAAACGGCATCATCGCTTGCAGCACACGAGGATCGAGCGGCGTGGTCGCGTGGTTATCCATGTAGATGGGCAGACGGACTTCTGCCGGTACGCTGACTGTTCCGTTGGGGGCTGTGCTCATTGCTTCTATACTCTCCTGCGTCTTGCCTGCCTGAAACCTGAGATGACTAAGCGCTCGTGGTCTGGATACTCACCAGATCCTGTTCACTGCGCTGGTGGTGTGCGTGATCGAATTCGGCCAGGTCGGAAATCCGAATCTTCTTGAGCACGTCAGAGATACTCTCATTCACCTGTGCTAACGGTTCTTTGATGGTGCAACTGTTTGTCAGGTCGCACAAACCGCTCACCGTGACGCATGACGTGATGAACAGCGGACCGTCGATGGCGCGAATAACCTCAAAAGCCGAAATCTCGCTCGCTTTGCGAGACAGCGTGTAGCCGCCATTCATCCCGGCATGGGAGCGGAGCAGGCCTTCCTTCGCCAGCCGCTGTAATATCTTTGCCAACAGCTGCGGCGGGATATGGTATGCCTCCGCGATGTCCTTGGCGCTGAGCGACATGGAATCGGGGTGCTCGGCCAGGAACTTGAGCGCCATTAACCCGTAATCGGCCTTCTTGGTGAGTCTAAGCATGCCAGGAACCGGCTCCTTCGGTCGCTGTATCTAGTATAGGACTAGAATCGTCCGAATTCAAATGAAGGCTGTGCTTCGGCCGACTACAGCTCGTCCCTCGATTTTGGTCACTGGACTCCAAAACGCAGAATTCGCAAATTCAAATTGACAGGAATGCTGGCCCGGATACAATCTTGCCGATACCACCTGAATATCCACGCTCACATGCCTATCATGAACACCCCCTGCAAACATCCAAGAGTGCGCGTAGTGGCGCGCGAAGAGGACGCCGAGTACGTCGAGTGCCAGGAATGCGGCGAAGTCTTTGACTCGAACGAATTCCGCGACATGGCGATAGAAGAAACGCAGAATGAAGAGGAAGAGCTCTGATTCTGCGCCCGGTGCCTAAGGGGTTTACCCGTTGACTTGCGCGCCTGACATGCTCAGACGGCGAGTAATCTGCCACGCATAGTGGAATCCCGAGATCACCGTGAAGGCAACGGTCGCGAGCAGCGCGAGGTGGCGAATATATAGCACTCCGGTAGGCCCATAAAACTGGGCGAGTAGTACGGCCAGGAGGGCAATAATCTGCGCCAACGTGTTTGCCTTGCCGAAGATGCTCGGCTTGAAGTCGCGCATGCCGACGCTAGCGTAAAGGATGGCGGCGACCATCACAATTCCCAAGTCTCTTCCGAATACCAGGACCGTGACGCGGCGAGAGATTAGCCCCTCGTGATGCAGCACGAGAAACAAGGTGCTGAGTAACAGTTTGTCGGCAACAGGATCTAGGTACTGTCCGAGGACAGTACGTTGCTGTAGCCAGCGGGCGAGGAGGCCATCCAATCCGTCGGTGATCCCCGCCAGGACGAAGAGCACGAAGGCGCTGCGGTAGTGACCGTCAAGCACGGCCAGCACCAGGAATGGGATGACGCAGAGGCGCAAGAGCGTAAGTTGATTCGGAGCTGCGCGAAGTTGGTTCATGGTTCGGTTACGGGCCGTGAAGCAGCAGGGACGATACCATACAACTGAGTATTAACACGAGGTGCAAAAGCCTGATACTACAGCACAGAAAGGCCACGCGCCACCGAACTGGGTTGCCTCCGCGACGAGTAGTCAAGCCAGGCGCGTAAGCAGGTTCGGTTCGTCAGGAGATGCACAGGGGGAGCAGGCAGAAAGAGCGTCTCAGGTTAACGAATACCAGCAAATCTTGATATGATGTGTAGGTCGGTGTTCCCTCCGCGAAGGCGCGTAGCTCAGTTGGTTAGAGCGCTACCTTGACACGGTAGAGGTCAGGAGTTCGAGTCTCCTCGTGCCTACCATTTCTTCAACAACTTACAAGCGATTTCACGCTGAGCGGGGCATCCAGGCCTTAGCTGGTAATAGATTGAGTTCCGGATGCCCTCACCTTGTGTCCGGCAATTCCAAGATCTCGCCCTCCAACGCCGATGTCTGGGCGGACATTCATTCAACATAGCAGAGAACCAAATGCGCAAGAGGCATGAGCGGGTGGGCCTTGGAGCTGCCAATATCCATGTCGAGAAAAACGCGACTTCGCGATTCGAGTTTCGCCATTGGAGCGCCCCGACTCAGCGACACCAAAGCGGCAAAGCGGGCATTGAATACTAGGTCGAGCCGGTAGATGCTCCCAAAAGAAAGGCGAATTCAAGTGCGACTGACGGCGAGCAGTTTCTGCCATCCGGCCTTGCTCATCTTTAGCCGCTGGCCATTCGTCAGAACGACCGATCCCTCGTTTTGTCCCTCGCGAATAATCTCCTGGAGATGATCCATGTTCACGATGATGGAACGATGGATACGCACGAATTTCTGCGGATTTAGAGTACCGGCCAGCTGCTTAATCTCTCGCGCAGCATGAGGCTTCTCGTCCCAACGTGCAGGCAGGAGTAATAGTCCGCGGCCTCGATTCCATTCAATGTCGTCCACGCTGACGAAGAGATCCTTTGTCCCGTTATGGACGAGGAACCGCTTTGGGTGGTCCTTCGGCGGGATGCTGCGACTCTCAAGGCTGGCCAGTATCGACGTCAGTTGTTCTTGCGTCAGCAAAGCGGCGTGGGTGGCGACGCACGCCGTCCGCTGGGAATCGCAGTCGTTGGAGGCCTCCTTCTCTCTCAATCCCTGACCCTTTACGTCACACCTGTGATCTACCTCTCTCTATCACTTCCAACGGAAGCACACACCTAAACCCCAGAAGATGATGACCCCACTCGAAAACGAGGCCCTGACAACCCAGTGTGGATTGGCGACGCACAATAGGTCGAATCCTTGCGCCCTGACTCACAATTAGGTCCAGGAGTTGCATTATCAGCCGTCATGCAAAAATGTTGAGCGAAGGCTCTCTTGATGCAGAAGGAGCGGGGAAATTTCGGAGCATTCTTCTCAACTGTGCGTGGATCATTGCCACCCTTGATCAAGCCAGGCGAGAGGATGCGATGGCCAATCGCGTTTCAAGTCACATCCAGGATGTTTTTGCATGACCCCGTCCAGCGATTGCAGTGCTCAATCGAGCTAAATTGGCTAACATACTCAACGAGGTGGTGACCGTCATCCACGCCGCGACCCGTCGTAGAGCTCAACGATCCGTGATCCACCGTCAGAGTGGCGTGATAGATCCAACGTGCGGTGTCTTGCCGGTGAGGCGAGGGCGATCCACTGTAATGTGGCTGCGGTGGCTCATCGATTCGGACTGGCTCGTTTGGCTTACGGGCTTCTTGGTCTTGGGCTACTGTGCCACCGCCATGGCTGCGCAATATCGCGTGAAAGCATGGACGGTGGAAAACGGTCTTCCTCAGAACGTGATTCGCGGTATCGCCCAGACTCCCGATGGTTATCTCTGGATTGCCACGCTGGATGGCGTGGCGCGCTTCGATGGCATGCGCTTCACCATCTTCAACAAGAGCAATACGCCGGGAATCGCTTCGAACAGGTTCAGTTCGATGGTGGGAGACGCAAACGGCGACCTCTGGCTGGCCAACGAGGGCGGCAACCTTACCCGGTATCATCGCGGCTCATTCCATACCTATGGCCCTGAAGACGGCATTCCTGCGAACAGCATCCGCGGACTCGAACTGGACGACGCCGGTACCCTGTGGCTGCTGTCGGAAGACAACATCACGAAATTGAACAAGGAGGCCGGAGAACTCTCTGACGTTACGCCCGATAACCTCAGAATCCACTATGAGCCGCTTTATTGGGACAACGCCGGCTTCTGGGGTCAGGATAAGTCTGGTCTGCACATATTCTCCGCGGGTAAGTTCGCGAATTATCCGCTGCCCGATTGGCTGGCCGGCGGCGCGCTTTGGAACGTGGGCGTCGACGGCAGTGGAATGGTGTGGCTGGAGACCTTTGACGGCAGACAGGCCGTCATTCCTGTGGGCAAGCAGGCTGCCGAGCCGATTGAAGCTGATCATCCACGAGTGGTTTCTTACCGCGACCCGCATGGACACACCTGGACCTTTCATGTGGGTGAGCGTTTGATGCGGTTCCTTGATTTCGAGTCTTCGGGAGAGCCAACTACTCTTCCGCTCACACGCTTTCTCGAAGACAAAGAAGGCAACGTCTGGATCGGCACCGAGGGGAACGGGCTTTACCAGCTGCAGGAGCAATCGATCCATGTCTATTCCAAAGCACAGGGGTTGATCGATCAGGATATCTATCCGGTCTTTCAGGATCACTCGGGCGACATTTGGATGGGAGCCTGGTCATCAGGTCTTAGCCGCTTTAGCGACGGAAAATTCACCAACTACACCGTTGCCCAAGGGCTTCCCGGACGATTGGTAAGCGCCCTCGGTGGAGATCGCGACGGCAATCTTTGGATAGGCACGCACGGAGGTCTGGCGACCTTTCGTGACGGCCAGTTCCACATGCCCTTTGTCCCTATACCTGAACGGGCTGTGGCGCAGGCCATCATGCAAGACCGTGACGGAACCATGTGGATCGGTACCAGCAATGGGCTTGTGACGTATCGCGACGGACCCAGCAGAACACTCACTACGCAGGATGGGCTGGCTGGCAACGATGTAAAGGTGATTATCGAAAGCACTTCCGGAGATCTGTGGGTTGGGGGCAATGGCGGCCTCACGCGGATTCGCAATGGGCAATTCACTCATTGGACCGAACGGGATGGTCTGCCGAGCGACAACATTCGAGCCATTGTTGAAGATCACGATGGCGTGATCTGGATTGGCACATACGATGGAGGACTCGGACGCTTCAAGGATGGGAGATTCACCCGCTTTGCCGAGCGCGATGGGCTCTTCAACAACGGAGTGTTCCAGATTCTTGAAGATGCGCGTGGCAACTTCTGGATGAGCTGTAATCGCGGTATCTATCGCGTGAGCAAGCAGGAGTTAAATGAGTTTGCAGATGGAAAGCGCGCGAAAATCACCTCTGTGGCGTACGGAAAGGCCGATGGAATGCTGAACGTGGAATGCAACGGCGGGATGTGGCCCGCCGGTATCAAGGCGAGCGACGGCAGACTATGGTTCCCCACTCAGGATGGAGTAGCGGTCGTCGATCCTGGGAGCGTGCGCATCAACCCGCAGCCGCCACCTGTGGTCATTGAAGCAGCCCTGGTCGATCGTGTGCCGATCTCGATCCAGGGTTCGCTGACGATTCCGCCCGGCAAGGAGAATCTGGAAATCGAATATACCGCACTCAGCTTTATCCACTCGGAACAGATTCGATTCCGGTACAAGCTGGAAGGGCTGGATTCGGACTGGGTCGATGCCGGGTCACGGCGCACGGCCTACTATTCTCACCTGCCTCCTGGGACATACGAATTCCATGTGATCGCAGACAACAGCGACGGTGTGTGGAACAACGAAGGGCAGAGACTTACTATCACCGTGCAGGCGCCGTTCTATCGTACCTGGTGGTTCGCGGCTCTTGTGGCGCTTGTCGCGGCCGCGCTGATTGCACTGGCTGTGCGTTACCGCTTGTCACAACTTCAGCATGCGCAGGCAATGCAGAAAGCATTCTCTCAACAACTGATTGCGTCGCAAGAGAACGAACGCCAGCGTATCGCATCGGAATTACATGACAGCCTGGGACAGCGGTTGGTCGTGATCAACAATCTCGCCCTTTTTGCGATGCGCTCGCAGGGCAAGAGCACAAGCGACGAGCCCAACGCGCTCGAAGAGATCAGCGCGGAAACGGCATTGGCAATGCAGGAAACTCGCGAGATATCGTATAACCTACGCCCGTTCCAGCTAGACCGGCTTGGTTTGACGAAGGCCGTGGAAGCCGTAGCGCGCACGATCTCTTCGGCGTCGGGTATTCGCATCACCTCGAAGCTGGACAACATCGACGACGCGTTTCCAAAAGATCTGCGTATCAACTTCTATAGAATCGTCCAGGAGTCGCTGAACAACGTAATGAAGCATTCCGGAGCAACGGAAGCGGAGGTACGCGCAATACGTGACGAAAGGCGAATCATCCTGTCTATCCGCGACAACGGGCTGGGATTCAATCCTGCTTTCAATTCCCCGAAGGGAAGCAAAAGCGGCTTTGGATTGACCGGAATGGCAGAACGGGCCAACCTGCTGAGAGGTGAGTTTCGGGTGCGGTCCGCACCTGGTCAAGGCACTGTGATGACGGTTGAATTCCCGTTTGATGGTGAGGTTGGTGGATAACGCCCGTGCTTCCAATTCGAGACAGACGGGGTTCCTGGCAGGCCTTTTGCTTTCCTCGATCCTGCTTGCCGGGTGCAAGTCGCACCCGGTGGCGGGCAAACCGGCGATCGAAATCACGCGGGTGCCCATGGCAAGTCTTGGCGGTCCAACGCAGATGGACTCAATCGAGGGCCGGGTCAGTAATGCCAAGCCCGGGGAGCAAATTGTCCTGTACGCCCGCAGCGGTGTTTGGTGGGTCCAGCCGCTTGCGAATCAACCTTACACAAAGATTCAGTCAGACTCCACGTGGAGTAACCCGGTCCATCTCGGCACCGAGTACGCAGCCGTACTTGTAGACTCCGGATATCGTCCCGCAGCCAAGCTGGTCAGCTTACCAGCTGAGGGAGAGGGCGTAGCCGCAGTGGCGATCGTAAAAGGCAAAGCGGGCGCGCCGGTTGCGACAGCCCCGATTCACTTCAGCGACTACGATTGGACCGCCCGGGCCACAGTCAGCGATCACGGCGGCGAGCCGAATGAGTATGACGCCGCAAACGCCTGGACGGATGAGAAAGGCCATCTGCATCTGCGCATGGCGTCACGCAATGGCCGGTGGACCTGTGCCGAAGTGAGTCTCAACCGAAGCCTTGGGTATGGCGCCTATAAATTTGTGGTGCAGGATAGCTCACATCTCAGGCCGTCTGCAGTTCTGGGAATATTTACCTGGGACGATATCCACTCCACAGACTTCCGCAACGAACTGGATATCGAACTCAGCCGCTGGGGCGATCCCAAAGGGAAAAATGCACAATATGTTGTGCAGCCGTTTTTTGAGGCCGAGAATCTCGCGCGCTTTGCTGCACCCGCGGGGCGTGTCACTTATATGTTCCGCTGGGAGCCCGGACGGGTCGCGTTCAAAACACTCAGAGGCGGTTCAGAGTCCGGAGGAGAGCCAGTCAGCGAACATGTCTTTACCTCTGGGATCCCGACCGCTGCGAGCGAAACAGTGCGCATCGACCTGTACGACTTTCACCATTCCGAAGGCTCTTTGCAAGAACCTGCTGAAGCTGTGATCGAGAAATTTGACTTCATGCCTCTTTCCCAAAATCAGTAGCAATGCGAAGCCGCAAGCAGCCCATCGAAGCACTACCGTTGGTTCAGGGCTAGCCTCAGTTCGGAGCAGTACCAGGAAGTGAATTGGTCTATGTCGGACTCGTAGTTGCGCCTGGAGAGTATCGACCTCATATTTAGATCCCTAAACCTTCGACACCAGCGGGTGCAAAGCGGAATGACTTCCTTGATATCCTGAATCCAGTCGCCAAAACTCGCCATGAGGGGCAGACCAGACGTTTAACGCTTGTGGCCCGGTGCACCAGCCAGGAATACGACTTGCGCGAAGAGCCCGGTGGTATCACTGGAATTGCTTTTGTCCTTTCCCACACCTACGGCAAACGTCAGGGTGTCGTTGGCTTTCAATTCAATCTGCCCTGAATAGCTTGCGGTTGGACTTGCCCCCTCCACCTTGTGGAAGGCCGGGTCTCCGCCATAACCGTCGATATCGGCGTCGAATAAAGACGAATCATTGTGCAGCACATGCACGTCGGTCGTAGATAACCCGTAGTGGATGCCCTCAAATTGAGCACTCACCTTGTAGGTTCCGGACACGGGTGCTGTAAACCGCACCAGGCTGTATTGTCCGGCGATGCTGCCCTCCATGGCAATCTCACCAGGGCGTACGGCCCATCCTTTGCAACCCACCTGTGGTTGCTTCGTAGTGTTGTAGGCAACGTACGGATAATAGCCAGGACCCGGTCCGCTATTCGCGGCCGGGTGCCAGAAACCAATCGAACCGGTCGGGTCACATTTCATGTCGGTCCGATCCGATTGCTTATCGACTCGAAACTGATCCGCCGCCAGAGAATTGGTTTCAGAATAGCCGTACTGCCAAACTTTGTTGGGATTGTCGCGAAAAGAGAAGTCAGCGGATAGGTCGAACGTTGTCGGTGCCTGTGCGAACAGACCGAATATTATGGCAATGATTGCGGCTAGACTCATGCAAGCTCCTTATTTACGTCGCTCGCCGGTTTCAAATACTAAACCCACCATCAATGATGTGGATCTGACCTGTAGTGAAGCCGGATTCATCGGAGGCCAAATAGACAGCCAGAGCGGCGATCTCCTCGGGACGGCCTAACCGCCCCATCGGTTGCCGCGCCACAAATTCAGCATAGACCTTCTCCACATCTCCTTGCGCTGCGATGCGCTGGTTCAGCGAAGGCGACTGGACAGTTCCCGGACAGATCGCATTGCAACGAATACCTTGGCGAACGAAGTCAGCAGCGATTGCCTTGGTCAGCCCAATCACGGCTGCCTTGGTGCTTCCGTAAACGAAACGGTTGGGAGCAGCCTTGATGCTGGATGCGGCTGAGGACATATTGATAATGCTGCCGCCATTTCCGGACTGCAGCATGGCTGGGAGAAAAGCGCGGCAAGTGCGATACATGGATTTGACGTTCAAATCGAACGAGAAATCCCAATCTGCTTCTGCACAATCGAGAATGGTTCCGTGATGAACAAAGCCGGCACAGTTAAACAACACGTCGAGTGGTCCGACCTTAGCGGCAAGGTCGTCAATCGCACGCGACTCACGAACATCCAGAAGCCGTGCTCGAATGCCCGGCCGATCCTTGCTTAGAGTCCCGAGCAAAGTCTCGTTGATATCCGTGGCCCAGACCGATGCACCTTCATCTGCGAACGCGATGGCCGTGGCACGTCCGATACCCTGCCCGGCTGCAGTCACGAGAGCAACTTTTCCCGAAAGTCTTCCACTCATCTTTAATTACCTTCTTAAGCTAGATCGCCCGTCACCGCGAAGATCGACGCCGTCCTCGTCAATGCGATTCGCGCGGGACTTGGTGACCTCGACAACCCGTCAGGAAGTCAAAATCCGCTCCCGTGTTCGCCTGCAGTACGTGCTGGCGGTAGAGCTGCTGGTACCCGCCTTTCATCTGATTCTCTGGGGGTCGCCATTGCGCCCGCCGCTGCTCCAGTTCCTGCGGTGAAACATCAAGATGGACCCGCCTGGCTTCCACATCCAGTTCTATGAAATCGCCGTCCCGCACCAGAGCCAAACTTCCACCGACTGCGGCTTCCGGGCAAACATGTAGCACGACAGTTCCGTAAGCAGTACCGCTCATGCGTGCATCTGAAACGCGCACCATGTCAGTTATTCCGCGCCTTAATAGTTTTGAGGGCAAGCTCATATTGCCGACTTCAGCCATTCCGGGATAACCCTTCGGGCCACAGTTTTTCAGTACGAGAACGCAATGTTCGTCCACATCCAGATTGGGATCGTCGATGCGCTCCTTGTACTGTTCGATATTCTCGAAGACGACTGCACGACCGCGATGCCGCATAAGATGGGGTGACGCCGCGGATGGCTTGAGCACCGCGCCATCGGGCGCTAAGTTTCCGCGCAGCACAGCTATTCCTCCGTGTGCGACCAGAGGTTTTTCCAGGGGGCGAATTACCTCTGTGTTCCAATTGGGAGCGGTCTGGCAATTCTCCCAAATCGTCTTGCCGTTAACCGTCAGAGCATCTCGATGGATCAGGTTGCGTTCTCCGAGCAGACGAATGACCGCGGGCAACCCACCGGCATAATAAAAATCTTCCATCAGGAAGCGGCCGGAAGGCATCAGGTCTACGACGGTAGGGACTTCGCGGCCCAGTTGGTCCCAGTCGTCTAGCGTGACCTCCATGCCGACGCGGCCGGCTATGGCGAGGAGGTGAATGACAGCATTGGTTGAGCCACCGACCGCGCCATTCACTCGAATGGCATTTTCGAATGCTTGACGCGTGAGAATGCGCGCTATGCGTAAGTCGTCCCTGACCATTTCGACAATCCGCCGCCCTGCAGTGTGAGCAAGAGCCAAGCGGCGTGAATCTACTGCCGGGATCGCGGCATTTTGAGGGAGCGCCAGTCCAAGCGCCTCGACCATACATGCCATGGTGGAGGCGGTCCCCATCGTCATGCAATGACCGGCTGAGCGCGACATGCAGGCTTCGGCATCCATGAAATCCTGCTGACTCATCGTGCCGGCTTTCACCTCCTCGCTGAAACGCCACATTGCTGTCCCCGAGCCAATGTCCTGCCCTCGATACTTGCCATTGAGCATGGGGCCGCCGGAAACAACCAAAGTAGGCACGTCGCAGCTCGCGGCGCCCATTACCAGAGATGGCGTGGTCTTATCGCAGCCGCATAAGAGCACCACGCCGTCAATCGGGTTCGCTCGAATCGACTCTTCGACGTCCATGCTGACCAGGTTCCGGAATAGCATGGCAGTAGGCCGGATAATGGCCTCGCCGAGCGACATCACCGGAAATTCTAGAGGTAAGCCGCCGGCTTCCCATACTCCCCGTTTGACGCGTTCGGCAATTTGCCGAAAATGAGCGTTGCAGGGCGTCAGTTCCGACCAGGTGTTGCAGATGCCGATCACGGGTCGTCCATCAAACACGTCGCCGGGCAGACCTTGATTGCGCATCCAGCTTCGGTGCCCAAACCCATCCCTGTCTGCCTTGGCAAACCAGGCGGCCGACCGATAGCTGCGCTTCTCGTCGAGCAACGCTAATCCTTTCCTTCCACCAGATGTTTCAACATCCCCACTATAGGCTTGTGATCTTATGTCCCTTTCGCGCCAAAATCTGAGCCAGCAAACGATGCCAACTGGCAAGACGCCTTCGTGAGGCTAGCGGGTCTTCTTATATATGACGATCGCCGCTCCAGGCTTGCCGGCAATCTCAACGGCGAGACCCTTCTGCATCAAGTCTCTGCCGGAAATGGTGCTCGGTGCCCCTGCATCGAGATTGGTAACCTCGTATGTCGCCGAAGGATCCAGTCCACGCAGACGTAGATTCTTCGTCACATCATTGTTCTCACCCCGACGGAAGGCTTGCACCATCCCATCACCGTCTTCGGGACGATTGAACTGCCACGCGGCCCATTCAAACGCTGAGCTGAGTTCGCTGCTCTCTCCTGTAAGGCAATCGGCATTCGCACTGCACGGCAGGAGTGGGTAGTAGTCGCCGTAGTAATAGGGCCGTACTCGTTTGAGTTGCCCTACCTGGGTCCGGAGCCAGTCAAAGGGAAAGTCGGGCGGTATAAAACTGCCGACCTGATCTTTGGTTCCAGCTACGTTGAAAAGGGCAAATCCCAACCCGGGAGCAAATCCACTGCGGAAGTGATAGGTATCGCGCGGTCGAATCTGGAGCAACGTGCCGTAGTGCGGCCTCCAATAGGAGAGGCCTTGTGTACTGACTTCGTTTCCAATCGGGTCCGCATCCGGCGAAACGGGGTAGTCAGCCCGGCTCAAGTCGACGGCGCGCGATATGGTTTCCAGATCGCCTCGCTGGACAATATCCAGGATCAACTGCGGATGCCGTTGCCGTAATTCATCCCAGAAGTCCAGCAAACCCTCTACGTAGCGAATCTCCGTGATTCCCTGACGGTCACGCGAATCTGCCTGCGACCAGAATGAGGCAAGAGAGAAGTTACAATCCTGCCGGAAAATATCAATGCCTTCATTCGTGATGAGTTCGGACATCGAGTCAATCATGTATCGTCTGGCTGCGGGATTGCCGAAATCATAGAGACGAAACTTAACGAAGGGTCTGGCATCATTCCCTTCAAAGTTGGTTCCTGCCTCACCGATAAACCACTCAGGATGCTCAACCGTGAGTGGCGTTCCAACAACTGCTCGCTCCGGCTCAAACCAAAGAAGAAACTTCATGCCTTTCGCATGGACCGCTTCGCTGATCGGTCTTAAACCATCTGGGTGCGCAACTTTATTGACTCTCCAGTTTCCCGCATGCAGGAACCAGTCCTCCCTGCCGAATACCTGAAATTCCTCCACTTCACGATCCGCGCCATACCATCCGGCATCCATCCAGAAGGTTTCATACCCGATGTTTTCCTTCGTGATCTGATCGAGAAGACGAAGGCTCGTCGTCGTCTTCATCCCACCCCATCCCAGGTGAGACACAGGTAAAACGACGGGCTTCCCATCGTAATGGGGCGTGTGGTATTTGAGGATATGCCGCCGCAAGATATTGTGGGCATCGATATCGTCCCCTTCCCACGGCAACAGCAGGATATGCGGAGTGCGGATTTCCTCGCCCGGATGGAGCGAGAGGTGCGTCTTCTCCATGCCGGCTCTCACAGCAATCGCTGACTCCGTTGGACGAGAAAAAGAAATGGCCCACTTACCAGGCCATCCGACTGCGCCGATCACGCCTCGTCCGTGCGTCTGAATGTCAAAAAACGGGATCGTGTCACCTGTCTTGCCGCCCCCCTCGTTTGAGAGATGGAGCGACTCGAGTTGATTCAACGGTCGTTTCTGCAACGCGTAGGTATCCATGCCCCCGCATCCCCGGGAATAGAGGATCGTGGGAATGTCGCTGCCCGTGAGCGGAACCGACATATCAAGTGGCTGAATATCTTCAAGGATCGGACTATCGGTCTTGCCGTCATTCGTAAAATACGCCGTCCACTCCATCACGGAATCCGCATAGCCTACTGCTGTCAAGCGGACGCGAAGGCCTGTTTTTGGATCAGTCCAGGTGGCTGTATGCTCTTTGCGACCGTCGTCCAGTTCCCTGACTGCCGTATTCTTCGGCCAGACTTTCAACAATGCTTCGGATGCCTGCCTGCCATAGACGAACGAGAATGGAAGTTGAGGTTTGGAATTCAGCAGATGATCCTGGAGCCAGGAATCGTTCTGACTTGTATCGTCTGGTTTGCGCGCAGCAGTCGCATTCGCGTTGTACGCGAGCAGACCGAACAGCAGGATTGCAACTCCAAGCCATTTCGCACGGGCGATGCTTACTCCAGCCGGTGCGGATCGCTTACCGTTCGGTCCGCAGACGATCGCGAGTTTCAGAGATGCTGGCGTCGGCCTCTGGTCGTCGTTGGTCGGCATCATTCTTCTCCCTGGTGAAGTCACGTCACGTTACATGCCGATCAAGATCCTGACGCGTTAACGGACTTCCTCGAGATAGATCAAGTCGCTGGTGTACTTGCCAGGCAGGTGTATTGTCAGCCCAGTAGTCATCAACTCGTTTCCAGAGTAGGTCGCCTCCGGCGTTGAATGATCTTCTGTACGGACCTTGTATTTTGTCTCCGGGACCAACCCCTTTAAGGGAATGAGTTCCGTATTCTGGTCGTTATTGGGTCGGAAGATGTACAGGGTGCCGCGTTTGAGACTCGGGCTCCAATAAAACATGCCGTCCCAGTGGAAGCCATCTGGCCGGGGCAGGATATGATGCACCTCGACGTCCTGCAAAATGGGCCGTACCCAGGACTTGTAAATCTCCGTCGCTCTCTTGACTCCTGCGCGCTGCTCTGGTGTCCAGGATGCACTGTGGGTAGGGTCAATCTGCCATTGGTTCATCATTGACGATCGCCAGAAATAGGCCTCCGGTGCATCGGAAACCGTGTCGTAAAAATTCTCGTACGTATAGTCCATGAGTGCTGCCGGCGGGAAAGCAAAGCTCGAATCATAGATGCCCTGCCGGTTAGGCAAGGATGACAGAGTGTCGTTCATCGCGATGGTGTGAACGCGCTGGATATCCCCGAAATCCTTTATGTGTCCGGATCCGGAACATCCCTCATTGATCAGATCGGGAAATTTCTGTAACAGGGCCTCCTGGACGGCGTAGTAGCCGAGAGTAGACCAGTAGCTCACGTCCACGCCATAGTGATGGCGATGATTGGTCTGTTGGCATTGCGTAACGATGGGCGTGTAATCGGTTTTAAAATAATCAATTTCGTTGGGGCTAGCGCCCGGCTGCGTGTAGCCGTCAATGATTACCGTCGCATTGATTGGATTGAGAGCGAAGCTGTTAAAGTCATTCGGACCGGCTTCCGAAAGCGGCTGGACGAGAAACGTGTCCGTGGCCGAGTTGTAGCCCGGATCTGTGATCGGGATATTGAAAACGATACTGGACGGGCCTGTCGCGTTGTTCGCATCGTAGATCGCCTTGCGCAAGGATCCTGCCGGACCAGTTATTTGAGCGTTGGGGGCCGGGATGATGGCGTCCAAGGTATTGGTGACGGTGAAGGTATTTGCCGGTGAAACGTCCTGCGGCATCACTGTGGGGGCTGCTTGCCCCTCCTGCAACATCACTAGGCCGTTGAGTCCGTGCCGGCTCAATCGCATCGGCAACACGGCTGCCGGCGCGGATTCCGCCGTCATCGAGGCGAGAAGCTTCAACGAGGCGGGCGCAGAAGCGACCGACGCTGGATTCGTCACTACCGATGGGTGGATCGAGCGAGCACCAGACACGGTGGAGAGCACGTGGATCTGGCGGTTCCCCGTGTCTACGGCAACGACATCGTCTTCCGTCGAGCCGCTCACGCGAGCCGCGACTAGATGTGGATGAGCCTGACTAAAGCCTGACGGCAGGTCAACCGAGCTGCGCTCCGTCCATTCGGCAGAGTCAGGCTTTCCTGCCTGGCGAAGCGCGGCCAGCTTCGCGGCTTTGTCCGGAGTCATCAGGCCTGAAAGAGCCAGAGGCTTTCCATCCGGCCCGGGCTTCGACAACTGCATGGTCGGCTGGAAGTTGGGATCGCTGATGGCGCGGCGGCCGAGCATCGATTCGGTCATCGCATGTTCGAGGACGTGGACCTTGCCGTCCTCGCCCAGAGCGGCGACACTCGGACCTGCGCCGGTGAAATCGCCGGCAGCAAGCGCCTGTATGGCGAAAGGAAAACGCTGAATGGTGATCCTGGCCGGGAGCACGGCCGCGCTTTGTGCTGGACCCGACGACAGCTTCCGATCCCGCGCGTGAATCACGACGAGCTGGTTTCCGGCTGCGATTGCCAGATCGTTCATCGTGCCGCCATCGAATCTGCCCAGGGCGAGGGCGGTCGATGGTTGAGGCAGTTTGAAGATCTCCGGTTGCGCCGCCAATGCTCCGGCAGGCGATTCAAAGATCAGGGCTCGCGGTCCGTTTGTGGTGTTCAAAGCCACAACCAGGTCGGCCAGACTGTCGGCGCGGTTGATTTCGCCGGAGATCATGGCAGTGATACTCCCGCCCAGAGGAACGCGCTTCGCCGCGCGAAATCCTCCATGCCCATCACCGCCCAGGAAATAGAACGCGTTACTGCCACGTTGTGCCGTGAAGATATCCCAGTGGCCGTCGGCGTCAAAGTCTCCGGTTACGAGAAAGTCCGGCGCCTCGAGCACCGCAAAGCTGCGGGCACTTGGAAAGAACGGCTGTGGCGGTCCATTGCGGAGGGCGGCGCCATGGGGCCAGAGTGCGCCCACATTACCGCGATGCACCGTGATCATTCCGCCTTTGCCTGAGCCGAATGCGTTCACGAGATCGGGCATGCCGTCCTGGTCAAAGTCGCCGGTTGCCAGCGCGAGGGGCTGCCCCTGCCGCTGCGCCGGTGGCGCCTCCGAGCGCATGACCGTCACAGAAACTCAGGCGGGAAGTACCGATCTTGGGCGGGTGAACCGTGATCGCAATCGACGAACTTGCGCTCAGGCACGAGTCTGACTGCGGCTGACTGGTGGCATCGATTCGCTGACCTGCGGCAACTACCGGCAATAAACCGTACAGAACGAGGGCGAACATCAGCAACGGGAATCTCCCGCGTGCCTTCATGCTTTGCTCCTTATGGGTCGGGCTCACAATGCAATAGCTGCGGTCGCCCCGAGCAGGGAGGTCGTCACAGTAGCTTGGCAAGGTCTTTCGGGGAGTGATTGCAAAGAAAGGATGCTGCGCAATCGAGATGTTTGTAGCTCGCCAAGGACACCTGCATCAATAACACTCAAGTGGCCTTTACGACGCGTCACACCAGTGGTTGAAAGCGCTGCCTTGCAAGCAAGCTCTGTTTTCTCAGACCGGTCGCAAAGAATGAGTGAGATTACTGAAGGATGCTCCCTGGCTGTACAATCAAAGGAGTATTGGCTCACGCAGGTTACGGTGTTGCCGTTTTTCGTAGCCCAGGTCTTGTGTCATCGCGATGATGAAACGCCTCCCTAAAACCGAGTGTCACTGGAGTTTTCTAGGCTGCTGCCTAGTAGCTCTCGCTGCAGCGGTTTTTGTCTGGGGAATTAGCTATAAACTGTCTCTCTATGATCCACCGCAGGCGTCATCGCACGGCATGGTGGCGGCAAAGCTGCTCTCCAATCGCGAGCGGCCCGCTACGGCAAAGGTCGAGTTTCAGGAAGGCTTAAACGTGGGAGCGCTTAGAGCATCACTGGTCGCGGCGTGTGCTCTTCTTCCTTTATTCCTGCCCTTGCTGCTGACACAGAAGGCGCAACACTCCTGGACACTGTGCCGCGCAGCGAACTCTCGCGAGCGGCCCTGTTTCGCAGATATTCCCCATTATTTCTTCCGTCCGCCCCCCAGCTTTCGCTAATTACTCATCCTACGAAGTATCCAGGGCCGTTCGGGATCCTCTGCGCCTTTCGCGCAAACCCGGACCTTTCCAGCCAGTCGGCTGAACTTCAAGTGTAGGTGTTTTGGGGTATGCGAAAGCGTTTGTGGGTTTTCTTTGCCGCATGTGCTGTTGTCGGTGTAGTTGCCTTTTTAATCTTCCATTCCGGTCGCCGCGATTCTGCCCAGGCTGCTCTTGAGGATCCGTCGGCGAGTGTGGCAATCGTGCAGCGCGGATCGATCGAGCACGTGCTGGAATTGGCCGGGCAATTCCAGCCCTACCAAGTCGTGGATGTGCACGCCAAGGTCTCCGGATATATCCGTCGGATCTACGTGGATATCGGAGACACGGTTCGCGCGGGGCAGTTGCTCGCCGTCCTAGAGGTCCCCGAGCTGAATGCCCAGGTGAAAGGAACGGTGGCCGAGTTTGCCCGCAGTAAAGATGAGATCACCCGGGCTGAACATGACGTTGTACGTGCTCAGTCCGTGCATCAATCCCTTCACGCCGCCTATCTCCGCCTTAAGCAGGCCTCGGCTGCGCAACCCGGCCTGATCGCCGAGCAGGAACTGGACGATGCGCAGTCGAAGGATCTTGCCTCCCAGGCGCAGATCGATGCGGCGAAGGCGGCTCTTGCCGCTGCAGAGAGGCAATCGGAATCCGCTGGCGCTGACAATGAGCGGGTGCACGACCTGGAGGCATACACCAACGTCGTCGCGCCGCTGAACGGAGTCATCGTCTGGCGCTACGCCGACACTGGCGCGCTCATCCAGGCCGGCACTACCTCCGACGTTCAATCCCTGCCCCTCGTCAAGCTCTCCCAGAGCGACGTGCTACGGCTGCGCCTGCCCGTTCCGGAGGACGACGTGCAATACGTTCACGAAGGCGATGAAGTCCAGGTGCGGGTGGATGCCGTCAACCGTACCTTCACCGGCAAGGTGGTTCGTTTCACGCGCGACGTGAGTCTCGCGACCCGCACGATGGAGACCGAGGTGGATGTCGAAAATCGTGACCTCTCCCTCACTCCCGGCATGTACGCCAACACCCAGCTGCAGCTAGCGCACCACGAAAACATTCTCTCCATTCCCGTGCAGGCCGTGGTTCAAAACGGCAATCAGCCCAGCGTCCTCATCGTCGATCGGCAGAGTCGCGTTCAGACACGCTCGGTGCGACTTGGAATACAAAGCTCATCGCGCGTGGAGGTGCTCAGTGGTCTCTCGGAAGGAGAGCAAGTCATTGCTGGAGGCCAGGCTAACTACCAGCCAGGAGAAAAAGTGAAAGCGCGCCTTGCGGACCCTGCTGCCGACAGCGGGAAGGGAGATGAACGATAATGCCCAAGTTCGCTCTCAAATACCCCTACTTCATCATCATGGTCTGCCTGGTAATCGCCGTGATCGGCGTCACGACCGTGATGCAGATGCCCGTGGACTTATTCCCCAAAATCGATATCCCGGTCGTCGTGGTGGCCACATTTTATTCCGGCATGCCGCCTGAGCAGATTGAGGCCGATATCACGGATACGTTCGAGCGGTTCTTCACTCTGGGTAGCAATATCGATCACATCGAATCGCGTTCGCTCACCGGCGTCAGCCTCATCAAAATCTACTTCAAGCCGGGCACCGATTCCAACGCCGCTCTCAGCAACATCGCCAACCTTGCTATGGCTGACCTGAGACGACTGCCACCCGGCACTCTCCCGCCGGTTGTTCTGGGCATGGACGCGTCAAGCCAACCGGTATGCCTCGTTACTCTGAAGGGTCAAGGCCTGAACGAGACGCAGTTGAAAGATCTGGCACAGTTTCAGGTGCGAAATCAGATCGCCAATGTTCCTGGAGCTTCAATCCCACAGCCGTATGGCGGCCGATATCGTCAGATCATGGTGTATGTCGATCCCTTGAAGCTTGAGGCGCGCAACCTTTCGCTCATGGATGTCGTGCATGCCGTCAATAACTCCAACCTCATCCTTCCCGCGGGCGACGTGCGCATTGGCCCCAAGGACTACAACATCTACGCCAACAGTCAGGCCCCCATCGATGAGATCAACTCGATGCCCCTCAAGTCGGTCGGCAATGCTTCGATCATGGTGGCCGATGTCGGCAAGGCGGAAGATTCAGGAACGCTTCAGACGAACGTGGTCCGCATCGACGGGCAGCGTTCCGTCTACATTCCGATATTGAAGCAGGGCGGCAACAGCAATACTATCTCCATCGTCAACGGCATCCGCGCTGCCACCAAGGATCTCGTCGATATTCCGGCCTCGCTGAAGACCGCAGTGGTCTTCGATCAGTCGGTGTTCGTCAAAAGCGCCATCAAGAACCTGATCAAAGAAGCAACGATCGGCTTGGTGCTCACGGGCATCATGATCCTCGTCTTCCTCGGAAGCCCGCGCGCTACGTTTGCCGTGCTGCTCTCCATCCCGCTCTCCGCGCTTGCATGCCTGATCATCGCCCACGCCATGGGAAGTTCCATCAACACCATGCTGCTCGGCGGACTGGCGCTCGCCTTCTCCCGTCTCATCGACGATTCCGTTGTCGTGCTTGAAAATATCTTTCGCTACATGGAGTTGGGCGAGCCTCCGCGCATCGCAGCCGAAAAGGGCGGCATGGAAGTATCCCTGGCTGTCCTCGCAGCAACTTCAACCACCTCCATCGTCTTCTTTCCGGTCACTTTCTTCTACGGAGTCAGCAAGTATCTCTTCATAGATCTCGCATTGGGCGTGGTGCTCTCCATCTTCGCCTCTTATATCTTCGCGATGACTGTTGTCCCGCTCTACTGCGCCAACTTTATTCGTATCCATCACGGCGACGAGTTAAGCGCGCCGAGGCGTGATACGTGGTTTAAACGCTTCGAGCGCCGCTTCAACGAACACTTCCGAAACATGCTCGATTTCTACGAGCGCTCAGTAAAGCGGGCCCTCCTGCGGCCGCGGCGTACCGTCGCCGTCATCCTCGTCGGAATTGTGCTCATCATTGCGTTGGTTTTTCCCTTCGTTGGCACGGCTTACTTCCCGCGTACCGATCCCGGCCAGTTCGTCATTGATGTGAAGGCTCCGAGCGGCTCTCGGATAGAAGTGACCAACCAATATATCGCCCGGATGGAAACCATTATTCGCCAGGTTATTCCTGAACACGACCTTGGCATGATCGTTTCCAACATCGGTATCGCACCCGATCTATCGGCGATTTACACCAGTAACTCCTCAATGGATACAGCTTTCGTTCAAGTCAGTCTCAAAGAAGACAGCAGGCTTGGCAGCTACGTGTACATGAACCGTGTGCGCCGCGCTCTGGCCGATCAGATGCCGGAGTTGGCGGTCTACTTCCAGAGCGGCGGGCTGGTCAATTCCGTGATCAATCGCGGTTTGCCAGCGCCCATCGATATTCAGATCACTGGTAACGATATGGAGCAGTCCTTCCAACTCGCGCAAACCATTGCAGCAAAATTACGAAGTCTCCACGGCGTGGCCGACGTTCTCATCCCGCAAGACCTCCGCTTTCCGGGTCTTAACCTTAACATCGATCGCGAGCGCGCCAGCCTCATTGGCCTCTCTCCCAAGGAAGTCGTGGACAACGTGATTACCGCGATGACATCGAATGGCATGATAGCCCCCAGCTACTGGATCGATCCCAAGACCGGCAATAACTACATGCTCACTGTCCAGTATTACGACAAGCAGATCCAATCCATGTCCATGGAAAACTTCAAGCAGATTCCTCTGCGTGGCGAGAATGCGCAAGGCTACACCCCGCTTCAGTCAGTGGCCACGATCAAAGAGATCAACACGCCGACTGAAGTTGATCACTACCAGCTGCGCCGAGCCTTTGACGTGTATGTGATGCCCAGTGGAGAAGCGCTCGGAAGAATCAACCGCGAAATAGAGAAAGAGCTCGCCGGTATTCAGACACCAAAAAACGTTCGCATCAACGTCCGCGGAGCGGTGGTCGGGATGAATGAGTCCTTCAAGCGCTTTGCCGTTGGACTCATGCTAGCCATCGCGCTCGTTTATCTGATTCTGATGGCGCAGTTTGCTTCGTTCGTCGATCCGTTCATCATTCTCATGGCCATCCCGCCCGGCCTGGCTGGTGTGCTGTTGATTCTCTTCGTCACCGGAAGCACTCTCAACATCATGTCGCTCATGGGAGTCATCATGATGACCGGCATTGTGGTGTCGAACAGCATCTTGATCGTCGAGTTCACGGGAACCCTCCACGAGCAGGGGCTGCCGCTGCTCGAAGCGGCTGTGGAAGCCTGCAAAGTTCGACTGCGTCCTATCCTGATGACGTCACTCGCTACGCTGCTCGGCATGATGCCACTTGCGCTCGGTATTGAGGCTGGAAGCCAGCAGTACGCCCCGTTAGCCCGCGCCATTATCGGTGGCCTCGGCGTGTCAGTGATCGTTACGGTTTTCCTCGTGCCGGCCGTTTATCTCATCATTCACGGCCGCAGTGAACGCAAAGTCGGGGAACAGGAGGCAGCCATATGATCCGTCTGGTTAGAATCCTGTTTCTCGCTATGCTTGCTTTCCCGGCGCTTGCTCAGAGCGACCGGACGCCTGCACTCCCTAATGCTCCGGCGCCCGGTGTTACTCAAGCATCTAACTCAACTCCTCAACCCCTCACACGGGCCGAAGCCGAGAGGCTGGCCGTCCAGCACAATCCTCGCATCAGCGTTGGACGGTTGCTCGCGCTCGCGCAACATCAGATAGTCCGCGAGGCACGTTCGGCAGAGCTACCCACAGCAGTTGGCAGCATCACGGCGGAACAGGCCCAGGATGGGAGCCGGGTTTCAGCAGGGTCGCTCACAGCGCCGCGGCTGTTCACGCACGCAGGGGCGGGCGGGAGTGTATCGCAGCTCATCACCGACTTTGGGCGCACGCGCAATCTCGTCGCTTCGCAGAAGCTCGAGGAGAAGGCGCAAAATGCCAACGCGCTGGCTGTGACGGAGGATATAGTTGAGGCCACGGATCAGGCGTTCTACAGCGCGCTGCAGGCTCAGGCCCTGTTGAAGGTGGCCACACAAACCGTGGACACGCGCCAGACCACAGATACTCTTGTCACCCAGATGACTGAGAACAAACTCAAGTCGACGCTCGACCAGAGCTTTGCCGACGTGGACCTCTCGCAAGCCAGGCTGCTTCAGCTGGACGCGAAAAACAATGCTGACGCTACGATGGCTGCGCTCAACGCCGTCCTCGGATTGGATCACACGGTTCCGTACGAGCTGGTGGAGGACGCGTCGCCGCTGCTGCCTCCGCCGGCCAATGCTGAGCCGTTGGTCCAGACTGCTCTCGCGGAACGGCCCGACCTGCAATCCCTCGGCTATGGGCAGCAATCGGCGCAGAAGTTCGCGCACGCGCAGCGGGACCAGATGTTGCCAACGATCAGTGCGCAGGGGGTGGCGGGTTCGGTGCCGATTCGTCCTGCGGCTTACTACACGAACAACTGGTGGGGCGGGGTAGGCGTAAACATGAATGTGCCGATTTTCAACGGTTTCTTGTATAGCGCACAGGCGAAGGAGGCGGGGATTCGGGCGGAAGCGGCTTCGGAGCAGACCCGGGAGTTGCGGGATGAGATAGTGCGGGACGTCCGCACGGCGTGGCTCGCAGCAGGCACCGCGTATCAACGGGTCGGCGTTACCGGCGAGCTGGTGAAACAGGCGAATCTTGCGCTGCAGCTGGCACAGACCCGCTACAAACTCGGGTTGAGCTCGATCGTGGAACTCAGCCAGGCGCAACTTCAGCAGACCGAAGCGCAGATATCCAACACCAACGCCGCCTACCAATATCGCCTATCGCTGGCCACGCTGAATTACGAGACCGGTGTTCAACCCTGAGGGGGGTTGCATTTTCGTGGGTCTGTGCGGACTTTCCCTGATTCCCAAATGAATCCCACCTGAATCGTGATGATTCGGCGCAGAGGCTTCTATCGCCCATCGCCGGATCCCTGGAAGGTGTTGGTGTGATTGCGATCACCGTCACTCACTCTGAATCTCCGTCGCCAGGCCGGCCTTTGCAACGCTGTGAAAGCTGAGCGGAGGCCCCAATCCCATAACATAATCCAGCTTTCGCGATTCGTGCCCAGAGACCGATTGCGTTAGACAGCCATCTCCAAGACTGGGGTCGCCTTTCTCAGTTGAATGCCAAGTGTGGGTTTCGGAGAGGTGACCCCAAGTACAGATGCTGGCTCGATGAGGTTCACAGATTTAATTTGCGCAGATATTGTCGTTTCGTCGTACAAGTATTCGAAGCTTTGCGAACTTCTTTCAAACAATCGGCCATCCTCTTGCCGTTCCATTGAGACTCTTGGGCATGTTTTGCAAAGATAACCGCTCCCAAAGCATTCGTTTCGGATGAAAGTGTTGGATCAGCCACTCGGGCCAAGAAGTCATCGACGGTCAGATCAGCATGGGCAACGCGAAGCCACCTCAACAGACTTTCATAAGCTCGGGTGGCGTGGTTACGTTTGCATGCCAGTTCAAGGTTGCGAAAGTAGGCCGGCTCCGAATGTTCCCGCCGCCTTTGCCTTGCCCGCAACTGGCGATAGCTACGTGGAATGTAACGCCAACCGATTGGGAAGAGCACAAGGCACGCCGCGCAGATCGGAGCGATCACTAGAATCCAGAACTTGTATCTGCTCCACAGGGACACTCGTCTGGGCTGTGCAACGGCCGTTGGCTCGGGCTCCGGCTGAAGCTCTACGGCAAAGTTTGGATTCGCGGCAGCCGTCAGATGCACGGCAGGCAGAGTAGCAGTGACCAAACGATTCGCAGAGAGACTCCACCACTTCAGCTCAACTGCAGGGAGCGTGTAATCGCCTTCCTTCTGAATGAAATACTTCGCGGATTGCACGCGCCGGCCGAAAACAAACTCGCCGCGGTCCGTCTTTTGATCCTGGACGGTCGGCTCTTCTGGGTAGACGCGAATGCCGTCTGGCGCTTCGAGCGGCAGAGGCGGGATCAACATGGCCTGCATCTTTGTTGCAGTGACAGTGACGGTTCGCTCGATGGAGTCACCGACGCGAAGATTCCTGAGCGGTAACGACCATTTCTGCTGAATAGTCAGGCTTGTCGTTGGCAGAAAGTAGTCGAGGTCCTTCGCCCCTGCGGGAAGGTCAGCGTGAAAGGCAAGAGCAGGTAGAGGCACGTGCGCCTCGGTCGATTTTGGCGGAGCGCTGGCGTACGGCACGGTGATCTGCGCTGGAGGCAGTCGGAATTCTCCGGGCTGCTGCGGATAGATGGTGTAGGTTTCTGTGATGCCTGCATAGGTGACTCCACCAATCTGCTCGTTTGAGTTCTGCGGGCGGTCCTGAGGGAGAACCACAATCGCATTGTCGATCTCAAATTCGGGAAACTCCGGGCTGCCCGTAAAGTAGTTCGGCACGAAGACTGAGACGGTGAGGTGCACAGGCTGGCCGACGAGAATGCCAGCCGCCGGATCGAGCCGAGCACGAACAACAGGAGTCTGCGCCGCTGCGACAAGCGCGGAGAGCGCGGTCAACGCAATAAAGGTCCCCCTCATGGATGACGTTCCTCGGCAGCCTGCATCGCGAACCGGCGCCGGAGGAAATCAGCCGGCGTGGTCTGAATATTACGCATCCAGATGTCCGCCATCTTTTTCGGATCGAGCTTGATCCGCATCTGTGTCTTTTTGCCTTGCTCGCCCTTCTTGTCAAATTTCATTTGATCTGGTGGAAGATTGGGGGCTTGCCGCTGGTCTTTGTCCTTGTTGTTTTTTGGTTTCGGAATGAGCGATTCGACGAGCGCAAGATTCTCCTGTGCTTCGGGCCAAGGATGACGCCGCGCGAGTGCCTGCTGATAAGCCTGCGCAGCCTCAGGATATTTACCGAGGTGCGCCAGAGCGTCCCCCTGGTTGTACCAGGCTTCGGCCGAGTCGCTGAGTGCAAATGCGTTCAGCGCGTCCTCGAAATCGTCGGCGCGGGCGAGGGCCAATCCTTTCCAGACAGGGTCCTCAAAATTCTCCGCGGCCTTCTTGAAATCACCCCGTTCGAAGTAATAGCGACCCTGCTGATCGTGCGTCAGCCAGAGATCCATCCATGAGAACTTCTGTTGATCGCCGAACGGAGGCAGCACGAAGATAATGGCCAGAGCAGCCGAGGTCCAGCGTACCGTCCATCCTTTGCGAAACCAGAAGACCGCGATTGCAGCAATCGGGATGGTGAGCCAATAGCCTTCATCGATCCAGCGCGTCTTACTGTCCCGCTGTTGCACTGCCTGAAGATGGTGCTGCACGCGGCGCTGTATCCAATGGATGTCGTCATCGTTGAGCGTGAGCGTGGTAGCGGCAATGTCGAGATGGTTCAGAGAACGCAATGCGTTCACATTCAGCTTTGTGAAGACCCGGCGCCCGGACTTGTCAGTGAGGAATCCGCTACCGGCGTTCCGCACCGGTCCGCCACTGGAGGTACCCACACCCATAACGAGAATGTCGGTCTTATTCTCATTTTGCGTGGTGAATTGGCGGAGCGCCGGCAACGCCCGGGGCTCGATGCCGTCAGTCACGAAGAGGATCGTGCCCGGAACTGTCTCGTCTTTCAGAAAGTCTTCGATTGTATGCAGCGCCTTCGCGGTGTCCTTCCCACTGCTCGGCATTAGCGACGTTGAAAGCGAGCTCAGATAAAGATCAAATAGAGCATCGTCGGTCGTGAAAGGCAAAACCAAGTGTGTCGTGCCGGCATAGACAAAAAGTGCTGTGCGGCCTCCATTTCTTACTTTCAGCAGATCTCGCAGCTTGAGCTTGGCGCGTTCGAGACGCGTTGGATCGAGGTCGATCGCGTCCATCGTTTGCGAAAGATCGAGCGCGATCACCAGCGGCGCCTTGTCTTCCGTGAAGGGAGGCTGTTCACGCTTCCACGTAGGGCCGGCAATAGCGACGGCTCCGACGAGGACAAGGAGGCAAACCATGTGAATCGGACGGAATCGCCAATGCCGCTTTCTGGCTACGATGAGGTGGTCGAGAAGTTCGGGATCGATGTAGCGCTTCCACCGCGCGCGCACGTCGTCACGGACGTGGAAGGACAGATAAATCACAGGCGCTGCGAGCAACAGCCACAGCCATTGTGGACGCAAAACGTGAAACGCTGCCCACCCCTCCTTCATACATGCACCTTGAAAACATCGGAGGTCGCGGCCTCGTCCGATTTGTGATTGTGCGAAAAGAGGCGCGTTATCAAGCTGATGAGGAGCATGAGCAGGTGATAGGCAACGAGCAAAACAACAGCGGCCGCGAGCGGAATCATAAAGAGTTCGCGCCGTGGCTGGTAGCTGAGTGTCTGAAAGTTCTGTGGAGTGATCTTATCAAGCGCGGCATAGGCTTTTTCGAGTTCGACTCGGTTCTCGCCGTGGAAAACTTCACCACCTGTTGTTTTGGCAATACCACTTAGCGCTGCGTAGTCCACCTTGTCTTCGCCGGTCGCGTGCGGGTCTCCCAAGCCGACAACATGGATGGTGATGCCGTTCTGACTGCCGATCTCGGCTGCCTTGTGCGGCGGCATGCGGCTGCCGGTGTCATTGCCGTCGGTGAGCAGAATCAGCACTCGCTGTTTGGCTTCGCTCTTCTGGAACTCCTTAATGGCCAGACCAATCGCGTCGCCGATCATCGTCTGTGGTCCGGCCATGCCCGCGTCGGTCTGCTCGAGAATTTTGAGGCACGCATCGTGGTCAAGCGTAAAAGGAGTGACCGGATAAGCGGCCTGTCCGAAGACGATCAGCCCGATGCGATCGTTCTTGCGCTTGCGAATGAACTCAGTTACCACCTGCTTGACCGCATCGACGCGGCGCATGCGCTTGCCTTCAGGCGTACGAAAATCGGGCGCCTCCATCGATTGCGAAATATCGAGCGCCAGCATCAGATCGCGCCCCGGCTGGATCTTCTGTATCGGTGGCTCGATGAATTGAGGGCGCGCAAGCGCAAGAATAATCAGGCACCAGCAGACGGGCGCGAGGATTTTCTGCAGCCAGTTGGTCTTGGGAACAACAGCGCCGGGCTCAGGAGTGAGACCCAGGTTCGAGCTGATGTAATGAAAAAAAGTCAGGCGAAGCGAATCCTGCTCTTCCTTGTAAGGGGGCAGCAGCCAGTAGATGAGCAGCGGTAAGGGCAGCAGCGCGAGCAGCCAAGGATACTCAAGCCTGTACACGGTGCCTCCGGATCCATTCGGCTGCCAGCCCTCTCAGCTGCTCCGCCTCCTCGCTAGAGAATTCCGTCTTTCGCAGCGCCGCCTCTTCGACGCGATTGCCCGGAGACTGCTGGAACAGGCTCTCGCCTGCGGTCTGGTTCAGAAAGCTGAGCCATTTCTCCCCACTCAACGATGCCACCCTTTCGCGCGGCCACGCTGTGAGTGCTGTTCGCTTCAGGAGAATCGAAAACTGCTCCGTCGGCAGGAGCACCAGCTCGCGCAGAGCTTCACGACGGTACGCATTGGCATGCCATTTCCGGATGCTGTGAACGATCAGCCACAACAGCAGCAGCCCTGCAATGGCGAACACGACGTACCAGCCGATAGTCTGCGGAGTCCAAGCGGGCGGCGGCGGCTGGTAAAAGTCGTGCAGCTTGTCGAGAGGCGCGGTCATACGTGTCTCCGTAGCACTGCCACGTTGCCTAGCAGATGACGCACCTGTTGGGGCACGTCTTCCGCCGTGCTGAGGGGAAGCACAGGCACTCCAAGTTCATGCTGCCATGACAGAATGGCGCGCATGCGCTTGTCCGACGCCTCAAGGATGCTCTTGCGCACTTTCTCCTGACCGAGCTGAAGTTCAACCTGCAGTTCGCCATTGCTGACGATGAGCTGCTCAGCCGGCGGCAGGCGGACAGCGAGAGGATCGTAAATCAAGCAGCAGATGACGTCGTTCGAGCGCGACAACTGCAACAGTAGATCGCGCGTCGCCTGATCCGCCCCGTCGAAATCGCTCGCCACAAGAATGAGTGCGTCATGACCGCAGACCCGGGCGACCGACTCCAGCACCTCATTCACCCGCCCAGGCCGTGGCTGCGAAGTAGAATCGCTGCGCAGCAAGTGATTTTGATGAGATATGCGGTCGAGGATCCGCAGGACGGTGGCACGGCTGCGGTGCATGCGCACCTCCGCGGTTGCATCATCGTTGAAAACAAATGCGCCGATGCGATCTCCCTGGTGGAACACTCGCCAGGCAGCGAGCGCCGAAACCTCCGCCGCAACCACAGACTTCATCGAGCGACGGCTCCCAAAGAACATATTGATGCGCTGATCGACAACCAGCATCGTAGGCCGGTCGCGCTCCTCAGAGTAGACGCGCACGTACGGTTTTTGCGTGCGCGCTGTCACGCGCCAGTCGATGCTGCGTACGTCGTCTCCGGCAATATACCCTCGCAACTCTTCGAAATCGAGTCCGCGTCCGCGCACGTGCGAGGCACGTCGGCCAAAGAGCAGGCTGTGCACGGGCTGATTATGTCTTAGTGAGAATCCGCCGGCCTTGAACTGCAATGCGATCAGCGAATCGAGTTCGGCGTAGGCTCCCATGGTAAGACCGTCCCGTCTAAGCGACCGCGACCAGCTCCACAACCTTATCGATGACCTGATCGGCCTTCACTCCCTCGGCTTGCGCGTCATAACTCAGCAGGATGCGATGTCGCAACACTTCATGCGCGACAGCCTGCACATCGTCCGGACGCACGTAGTCGCGGCCTTTGAGCCAAGCGTAGGCGCGAGAACATTTATCGAGTCCAATCGTTCCGCGCGGGCTCGCGCCGATCTGGATCCATTTGCGCAGATCCTCGTCGTACCGCTCCGGATAACGCGTTGCTTCAATCAGCGCGACGATATATTGCTCGACCGCCGGAGCCATCTGCACAGCGTGAATTTCGCCGCGGGCCGTAAAGATCACGTCCTGCGCGACACGCTCCTGCTGCGCTGATTTGTCCGAAGACGTGCCAGCGGGCTCCTCCGCTTCTTCTCCACGTACCAGGAGCATGATGTCGCGCTCAGATTTCTCCTCCGGATAGTTGACGTACACATGCATCAGGAAGCGGTCCATCTGCGCTTCCGGAAGCGGATACGTTCCTTCCTGCTCGATCGGGTTCTGCGTGGCCATGACGAGGAAAAGTTTCGGAAGAACATGCGTCTTGCCGGCGACCGTCACCGTGCGCTCTTCCATCGCTTCGAGCAGCGCGGCCTGTACTTTCGCCGGAGCACGATTGATCTCATCGGCAAGGACCAGATTGTTGAAGACCGGTCCGGGCTGAAAGCGAAACTCGCTTTTGCCTTCGGCTGTGTAGTAAATCTCCGAGCCGGTAATGTCGGAGGGCAGCAAATCCGGCGTGAACTGGATTCGCGACAGTCCAGCATCGAGGAACCTGCTGAGCTTCTTGATGGCGCGCGTCTTCGCAAGTCCGGGCAGGCCCTCGACCAGCAGGTTTCCATTCGCCAGGAGCCCGATCAGCAGGCGCTCGATCATCGCTTCCTGCCCGAGTACGGTCTCACCAATCCGCTTTTGTAACTGCAGCATCGACTCGCGCGAAGTCATATCTCATCCAGCTGAGGGTTATTCAAAACGATATAAAGATCAACGTGACGTTTAGGTAATAATGTTGCTTCAGGAGTACCTGGCGATCTCTCGTTCACATAGTGAGGTACTATATCCAAGATTCCCGAAGCTGTCAGTTCCGCGAATTGAACGCATAAGAGTCCAACCCCATATTCTCGCTTGACTTAAACCGCGCGCCTGCTGATGATCGAGCCCGTTTGTCTTTATGCTCCAGAATCGTTTGAAGTGAACTTGTTCGTCCAGGACAGCACTTCGTAGCAGATCACCTTCCCCTCTGCTTGTTTGGGGCTTTGCGCTTTCAATAGATGTAAATGCGGTAAACATTCTGGTCGTTCCGAGAACGCGGACATGTGTTCTTCGGAAGCGGTTACGCAGGAAGGAGAAGTGATGGGTTCAGTGCATAGACGCAACCGGCTCACTCGATGCAGCAAATCTTTGCGCGCTGTCGCTGCATTTGTCGTGACACTCATGGCGGCGGTCCTCATCGCGCCGCCGGTTTCCTACGCCGCGGACAGCGGCAAACCTAACATCCTCGTCATCTTTGGCGACGACATCGGCCAGGCAAACATCAGCCGCTATACGCATGGGCTGATGGGCTATGATGACTCCGAACATCGACAGCATCGGCGAAGCACGGAATGACGTTCACCGACTACTATGCGGAGAACAGCTGCACGGCGGGCCGCTCCACCTTTATCACCGGGCAGTCGCCGGTGCGAACCGGAATCACCAAGGTCGGCGTTCCGGGTGCTCCGGTCGGATCTCAGAAACGGGACATCACGATTGCGGAGGCGCTTAAGCCGCTCGGCTATGCGACGGGACAGTTCGGCAAGAACCACCTGGGCGACCGGGATGAATATTTGCCGACCAATCATGGCTTCGATGAGTTTTTCGGCAACCTGTACCACCTGAATGCGGAGCAGGAACCGGAGATGCCGTACTGGCCCAAGGACGATCCGGTTTTCCTGAAGGTGTACAACCCACGTGGAGTCATCCATTCCTATGCCGACGGCAAGATCGAGGACACGGGACCGCTGAACATCAAGCGCATGGAGACGATCGACGACGAGACTTCCAACGCCTGCATGGACTTCATGGATAAGCAGGTAAAGGCCGGCAAGCCGTTCTTTGTCTGGATGAACTTCACCAGGATGCACATCTTTACCCATGTGCGGCCGGAGTCATCGCGGAAAGAGCGGGATGCCGGGCAACGAGTACATGCCGATGGCATGTGGGAGCACGACCAGGATGTTGGGCAAGTTGCTGAAGAAGCTGGACGATCTTGGAATCGCGAATAACACGATCGTCCTCTACACAACGGACAACGGCCCCAATATGTTCAGCTGGCCCGATGCAGCGATGACGCCGTTCCGCAACGAGAAGGACTCGAACTGGGAGGGTGCGTTCCGTGTTCCGGCGATGATCCGCTGGCCGGGGCATATCAAAGCGAATGTCTGGTCCAACGAGATCGTTTCCGGACTGGATTGGTTCCCGACGTTCCTGGCGGCCGCCGGTAATCCGAACATCACGGATCAGCTTCTGAAGGGAACCGGACCCGGTGGCATGGCGCACAAGGTCCACCTGGATGGTTACAACATTCTTCCCGTACTTCGACAGGTCAGGAGGAGCATTCGCCACGGAAGGAGTTTTTACTACTTCAATGACGATGGCCTGCTGGTGGCCATGAGGACATGAAAACTGGAAGTTCGTCTTCTGCGAACAGCGAGAGATCGGAGGCTACAAGGTATGGTCGAATCCCTTCACATGTCTTCGGGTTCCGTTGATCATCAATTTGCGCATGGATCCGTATGAAAAAGCGCCCCTCATTTCGGACCAATATGACGACTGGCAGGTCCATAACGTCTACATTGCGATACAGGGGCAAATCGCGCGCTCAGGAGTTCCTAGAATCATTCAAGGAATATCCACCTAGCCAGGCGCCTGCAAGCTTTACGATCGATCCTGCGGCGATCGTAAACACGGCTCCGAAACCCAAGGAGTGAGGTTGAGACAGGGACAAGCAAGTCATCCGGGTTCATTCATCGTGAATGAACCCGGTTTGCCTTTGGTGTGTATTTCCAGCATCGCCGGGTTTCTCCGTTCTTCAATCGCGGGTGGCACGGTTCTGCAATTGTCCTGAATATTCGCACTACAACCTCTGGCCATAAGAGACAAGAGAGCTCGATTAAGATCTCGACCCACGTTGGCAAGCCGGATTCGAGCCGGGATTTACCAAATATGTCGGCCGCCGCCCGGTGCCGCTTTCGTCACTCCGATGGCGACCAGCAGATGCTCATATGGACTGTCGCCGGCCCCCGTTTTTGCTGGCTGTCCACCACACGGACGCGCGGTGTGCGAGTGTGCGTACGATCGGCAGTCGTCCTGTGACCGTATGGACAAGGTGCCCTCAAACGTAGGGCTTGAATCGGTCCGTGGTCAACTGGAAGCCGATGTGTGACGTGTGCCTCTCACACACAACGTCACCAAAAAAATGACTTTCGCGAAAAGCCATCTCGCAACTTGCTGATTGTATTGGCGTCCCCGACGGGATTTGAACCCGTGTTATCGCCGTGAAAGGGCTTTCCATGGTGCATATGCTACTTTTGCACCCGCTTGCATCAATTCGGTAAAGTGCTTATTCCATTTAAGATCTAACCGTTCTTCGCTATGATCCATTTGCATTAGTTAGGACGGCTTTATCGGTTCTATCGTTACCACAGCGTGACCAGAGTTTGGAAACTCTAAAACAACAGCGACGCGTCGACCTGATGCTCGAACACCAAAAGTGACGCTGACCGCAGTCGCCTGTCATAAGGCAACCACGGCTACTCGCCACACTAGCACCCCGGTCCCCGCATCTCAAGAGATTCGCAGCGTAGCCCTCTACGCGCGTGTCACTACGCTCAACGTCCACAATATCCGAAATGCAGCTCGCCGAGCTCAGGGAATACGCTCAGCGGCGCAGCTGGGCCATCGCAGCTGAATACGTCGACTTAGGTATTTCCGGTTCGCGTGAGTCACGCCCAGAGTTCAACCGCCATGATGGCCGGCGCTCACACTCGCACCTTCCATGCGATTGCCTGCTGGAAGCTCGATCGCATGGGACGCAGCCCCAAGTACCTGGGTGAACATGCTGGCCGACCTGCAGGCCTACGGACTGGCATTCATTCATTGCGGACAACCTGGACCTGTCGATGCCCCCTCAGGCCGGCTCAGACAAGAAATCGGGTAAACCGAGCTCGCAAGTCAACAGGTCACTGGGAGGTACCAGCAAGTAAGGCATGTTATCCGAAACAGGAAAGTGTCCCCATGAAGTCGTTTCGGGCAGCAGGTTCCACATGGCTGCGGGCGCTACATACTGGACTGGGATATGCATAACAACGGAAAATGAATACCGGTCGGGTTCCGGCGTTGGAGTCGCGGAGGAAAGCTATGGCAATTTGACCCAAGCTGCATCTTCGCCGCATCCGGGGCACTCCCCGAACGGCTTACTCTGCTCAAAATCTCTTCTCTGTTGTGCCATCCCGGCGTGAAAGCAATTCGAGCAGGCGTATCTTCCAGCTTGTGGACAAGAGTCTTCGTGATCGAATCCAAACTGAGTGCCGAAGTGCTTCGAAAGCGCACGCTGTAAAGCGGCCGTACCAACAGAAGATAGTCTTGCTAGGACGATTCCCCTGATGCTTTCGGCAGGAAAAAACGTTCGATGAATTGGGGTAAGCTTCAGAAGATCCGCAAAAGACTCTCTCAAGCCGTTCATCGGTGGCAAATAAAATGCCTGGGGAATGCGGTTGTCGCGCAGGTCGGTAAGTATCTCATCGGTTCGCTGCTCTTCCAACAATTCCTCAACAGCAGTGACAGGGGCTACTAAGAAGTGCTTTCTCTTTGGGTTGTCAAGTGCGCAGCTGCGCGAGGCAATCATCACATTCATTTTGCGACACCCGGCTACCACAAATTCACCTTCAGGTAGGGTCCACCTGTCAGGCACATCCCTGGCCGCTCTTCCGACCAAACTCGTTGGTAGAGAGTTCATGACTTCTCGGGTGCTGCGTCCCTTTTGATTAGCAGGCCTCAAGATCGGCCAAACATCCTGCCGGCTTGCAGGTTCAATTGGCGGGAAAAAAGGATAAGGAATGTCTGCAACCACATCCCCTTGATACCAAGCGGTTGAATCCAGATCTGGGTCGTACCAGCGATGCTCCGTGATCAAGTCGAACCGGCCTAGCCTGCAATCCTTTCGCGCACATGGTCGCAGTCCAAATCAAATTCGGGTTCAAGGACATACCCCCGCAGACCGTTAGCGAATTCTGTAAATTCCCCGTCACCATCGAGTCGAATAATCTCTCCGCTGAACTCTGCCTTTAGGCGCGCGAGGTGCTTATGAGCTTCCTGGGAGGCACCCTCAAAAAACATTTCGTATGGGATTGGAGCTCTGCGCTGTGGGCCACGGGACTCGTTTGCAATTAGCCACGTTGGTTCTTGATGTGTTCGGTCGACCAATTGACGTGCTGTGAAATTTCCATATTGACTCGCCACGTCCTTTAACACTGCCAACTCAGACGCCGAGAACACCGAGGGATCAAATGGTCGCTTTGCCACGAAATAGGGATACCCGCGCCAAGGCTTTCGCACCCGAAGCAGGTCAGTCATGTCACCATAGTCGGAGTCTTAGGCTACCCACCACTTCTGATCGCTCGATCGCCTCGCTCATCTCATTCATGGCAAAGGAAGGCACCGGCCCGAATTCCATGCACCAGTAGACGTCACCGAGTATCGGTCTTCCATGATCCAGCAAGTGCTCTTTATCTGCGAAGTAAAGTAGCTTCGCCACTTTCAGCTTCGTGAGATCTTGAATTTGCTGGCGGAAAACAGCGCAATCGCATGAATCAATTTCTCGAGGCTGAAGTCGAACTTAATGTCGCCCATTTAACCCCTTAGCCTAGCGAGGTCCACCCCGCCGTGGCCGCCGCCAGTGACTGATCGGCGTCTGAAGCGAAGCCCTTGTTCATAGATAAGCCGCGCTCAGTCGACCGGTGGGGGCCAGTAACTTGGATGACGGCAGCATAACACCGTTCCCCTAACGGCTCGCGTCAAAAAGGTCGATTACCCTCTGTGGTCACCGAAAGGTCACTTCTCTTGGACCGAATCGGCAAAGCCCCCAACCGAACAGGAGACCATCTCCAGATGGGACTCAAGTCAGTCCGAGGCCTTTTTTTAGAATACACTGTTGTTCGCCACGAACATCGGCTCAATCGGAATTGCATCTGAGCAACACTCGCACAGCCCTCTGTTTGCGACCAGCGCAGCGAATTGGACCCGTCGCACTCATCACCTCCGTGCGCTGCGTCCCGGCGAACGCCACGCGCTCTGTGTTCTCTACTCCTTCAGGAGCTCAATCCACGCGTCGAGCTCGTCCGGGATCCATCAGTGTTGGAATGCCCATTCCTATCGTGCGAATCTGTTCCGACGAGACCCGCGGTACGGACGGCGATGCGAGCGTGGCGCATTTCGGGCTGGCTCACGCCACGATCCATAGATGGACCGGCGCTAAAGGACTGCCTGCGCATCGGCTAGCAAAACTGCGGAAATTTAAAGTATCCGAAGTAGACAACTGGGCCCGATCTGTAGTGTCCCATGAAACCCCATTCAGAGCGTCTATGCCTGCTCGGGCTCGGAGACACCGTTCATGACGACCCGTGGGACCAGCAAAGCCCTTGCCGCTCTCCGAGCGCATCGAGAACGCCGACCGCTTCATGACCAATACCGGCGCGACTATTCATCACGGCGGCAACCGGGCCTTTTACGCGCCCGCGCGCGACGCCATCCAGCTTCCGCCCTTCGAGGCCTTCAAGGACAAGGAGAGCTATTACGCCACCGCCCTGCATGAGACTTGACCCACTGGACAGGCACGAAGCGCCGGCTTGACCGGGATTTCAGCGCGAAGCGTTTTGGCGATCAGGGCTACGCCCGGGAGGAACTCGTTGCGGAGCTGGGAGCCGCTTTCCTGTGCGCCGACCTCGGCATCACGCCGGAGATCAGGGACGACCACGCCGCCTATCTCGGGCACTGGCTCAAGGTGCTGAAGGAAGACAAACGCGCGATTTTCAGCGCAGCCGCCCACGCGCAACGCGCCGCCGATTTTCTCAACGGCTTGCAGCCGCAACAGCAGCAGGAGCGGGAAGACGGCACAGGATGACGCGATAGCCGCCTAGAGCCCGAACAGGGCGCCCGGCCTTTCGGGGCCGGGCGCCCTTTCTTTTCCAAAAAATATCCAGTGATCGCAACCCGCAGCAGATTCCTGTTGACGGACCGCCCCCTTCCGCATATGCGTAACGCAGCCGAGCATGTCTCGGTTGCCGGGCTCTAGTGCTTTCCAGCCCACGCCAGACACTTCCATTCGGTAAACTCGATCGAGAGGGTCGGCCGTTCGTGACGTTCAAATCACAATTCTCGGCCTCGCAAGAGAAGGCCCATAACCGGAACATCGCGACGAAGATCCACGAGGAGTTGTCGAAGCTCCGTGCGGGCGTGGACGAATCGCCCACGACGCCGAAACGCTGGGTCTGGGAATTGATCCAGAACGCCAAGGACGTGAATATCGACGGCAAGGTCCGCGTGCGGATCGAAGCCGGCCTGGATGACGCGGAGACGGTTCAGTACGCCGCCGATGAGACTTTCTTCGATGCAGGATATTGCCGGCTGTCGCATTGTTTTCTGGCCGGTCGAAGAAGTCTATGAATTCATGCGGCGATTCAAGGATCTAGCTGCTTCGCCAGAGGTAAGAATCTACGACTACATATCAAAACCGAAAGCGGATGGCTATCGGAGCATTCACGTCGTCATCCGATACAACTCGCGAAGTCCCAAGTACTCTCATTTGAACGGGGAAAAAATAGAAATCGAGCTGCGGTCTTCGCTGCAGCATGCTTGGGCAACTGCCGTGGAGACGGTAGACCTCTTTTCGGGACAGGCTCTCAAGGTCGGCAAGGAAAAGACAAGTGGCGCCGATTCTTCACTCTCGCGTCGACCGTCTTCGCTTCCATTGAACACACCAATAGGGTCGAAGGTACGCCTGAAAATACGAGGGGCCTAAAAGTTGAAATTGAATCTCTTTGGACCGAACTTAACGTCCAGGGGTTGATGATGGGGTGGGCAACTGCTACAGGTAGTCTTCCCCAAGCGATTGCTCGGGATCGACAATCGTCGGACGAGAAGCAGCCCTATTCGTTATGATGGTCGATCTGAATGCGGAAACCGTCTACCTGAATCCTTACTCACAGGACCAAATCGACGCCGCCAACGAGGAGTACGCAACCCTCGAAGAGAAGATCCGCAACGGTCTCCGCGCCGAAGTAGTCCTCGCGTCAGTAAAGGAGGTTGAACAACTCCGAAAGGCTTTCCCAAACTTTTATGCAGATACTTCATTTTTCTTACGGGAAATCATAGGTTTTTTAGCGACCACGGTGTAACGATACTCACATTAATCCTAATCTCGAAGGATAGCTCGTGTCTCAATTCGATTCGGAACTCGATGCGAATGAATCACGGGCTGCGTTCGACTCGCTCGCACATTCACCTGTCGGGTTGAATACAGCCAAGAGCCTGATGAAATTGATAAAGGCGGTCGTTATTCCCGATCCGTCTTCGCTGGAAGAGGCTGGCAAGGAAGTCGTTTCTTCACTGCGGGAAGACCGTGAGTCGGTTGATGCAACGGAATTGAAGTATTTAGTCGACACAGTAGTGTTGACAGTTCGCCGACACGAAGGGGCGCTTGGTGGGTTAGGCGAGCGTTTGGAAAAGGCTGAGAAACGGCTAGAAGAGGGCCTAAAAATGGCCGTCCGCTTTCCCACGGATGGAACTCCGCAGACGCTTGGCCGTCTCGCGATCGTGATAGTTCGCGGAGCCCAGACTTCAGCGATAGGCCGCAGGAGCAGACGGCAGAATTTTTGAGGATTGCGGCTCAGATTACTGACTCTGAAATCAACTTTCTTGGAATTCTGGACCAATCCCGAAGGAAAGCTGTCTCCTCCAGGAAAGATTGATTCAAGAGAAATATGGATACATAACGTGCAGCGGCTATGGGCCCAGATGAACAAGTTGCATTCTCCCGGTGAAGAGGGATGGATGCACCTAAGAGCATGTGCGTCCGGCTGCAGAGCTATGGTTTTCTCGAACAGGTGGAACGTACTAGCACTGCGGAAGGAAGCGAAGTCGGGCAAGCACCTTACGTCCTCCTACCACTCGGCAGGGAGTTTTACGAATACACCCGGTTTGAGTCCTAGGCTTTCTGACTATTCATCAAACTCGCTAAAACGTCTTCAATGTCACTCACCGTGAAATCTTCGTCGCACATGACAATGCGCCATTCGCTATCACATCTTGCGAAGACCAAACCATGCAGCGCCATCATCTCGCAGATGAGGTCGTAGATCGGCGCGAAGACTTCGATCGACTTCCAGCCATATTCCCCTAGCCAGAGCTCGTGCAGAACTCGTCGCAGACGCGAAATCACCCCTTCAATCGATGGACGTTCCCGAAGTAGTTCCGCTGCGCGAGGAGCACCGCGCTCGAAATCGAGTTCGATTCCCGCCAAGTGGCCCATGAGATAACCCGCGTGGATCATCAAATCCCCAAAGATCTGCTGCATTCCCACAAATGCCGGCAGGGCCTTCTGATCACGCTGATACCCTGCTATCTGGTCTTTGCTGGCCGCGAGGCTACCTTCTAGCGCCCGGCAGAAGGCGTCCTCAAAATCTTTGATCGCTTCCGGGCGGTAATGGGCTGTAGACCGGCAGGCGGCATACTCGCTCCACACGTCGATCGCCTTCAGAAACGCCTGCCGCGAGCGGTCGCCACAGTCTAGATGTGGCCCGTAGATGCCCGGGAAGGTCCGCCATAAATGACCATCGTGGTCGACATGCGCGGCCTCGTGCGCGATGCAGCCGTAGGCGACCTTTTGGTGTTCCGCCTCCGGCGAAAGCGCCATCGCGCCTAGGCCCGCGCGCAGGAAGATGTGAAACCGCATCTCCGGGTCTCGCCAGACAGGAACGGTGCGCGCTAGCTCCATAGACTCGGGCACCTCGTCCATTTCCAAGGGAATGTGGTTCTCCGGGATGCTTTGGATGGCGGAGGCCGCCGCTTTCCAGTCGAGCGCCAGTGTGATTCCGTCCAGGGCACGTAAATCCAAACCGAATCGAACCAACACAGCAAGGACTTGCTCAAGCACCTCTGCGATAGCTTGACGCTCTTCCGGAACGTCGTAACACGAAACATTGAGGGTGCACCTGTCGGGAGACAGGAGCTTTTCCTCCCGTCCAGCTTGACATGGAGCAGATCCGGTCCGCTCACCCCTGAATTACCATCATCTGAAATTACGGCGGAGAAGGATGTTTGGATTGCAGTGTATGCTTCTGTCGGGACCATCGCCCCAGGCCGCAGGCAGCGGCACTCGCCACTCATTGCGGGATCAATCATATCCAACTCCTCAAGGGTCTCTCAAGAAAAACGTCTGCGGTGCGCCCCCGCAAACTGCCCTCATAAACCCGGTGATCGGGGAGTTGGAAAGCCGAACGAAAGCACGGCTCCTGTGACCTTTAGCTTTAGGGGCCTGGACATACGTCACAGGCTCCCCGACCGCAAAAGGCGTTAGGGAATCCTTCAGCACGCGAACAGCGTGCCCTACAGCTTCGTTAGGGGTTTCCACACCCCAGGACAGTGCGTTCCCGTCCCAACTCCATCATCGAGCATGGTTTGGGGATTGGCAATGGCCTCAAGTGCTCTAAGCGGTACATCTTGCAACAGCTTCCAGGCTGATGAGCCCAATCGTCCGCAAACAGAAACCTCATTGTGGGGAGGAAGTCTCCTCCTCCCTGCGGCCCGTTCCGGTCCTCCGCGACCCTTCTCTGCGGGCCTGTTCCGAGGTCGTTACGAAACTCTTCTCAGTAACAGTCAAGGAAGAGTCGACGATCGACCCGACCGAACTCACGCTTCGTATATTCGCAAATTGTAGGGCCGTTCTATCAGGCGTGGAGGAGCGCCTTCGTCAGTTTGGCTGCCCCAAGCACATTCGTGATGCGCTTTAGGTTGTAAGCCATCGTCGCAATGCCAATTTCGGCGCGTGCACCGGTTAACCCACGCATCAACAGACGGGGATGTCCGAAGATGCGGTATTTGATCGTGGCGAACGGATGTTCAACCGTGCATCGGCGTAGTCTCATCGCTTCCGGCGTAACGCGCTCCTGCATCCGGTTGAGCGCGTCTTCGTAAAATGGCGCGCTAAACCACGTCTCGGAGCTTGTGTGCAACGTGACTTTAGCGAACAGGCGGCACAGTCGGTAGCCGAAGCTTTATACATCGTGTATCGGTCTTTTTGATTAGTATGTTTGCGTAGCAGCCTCTTGTCTCCGGGACAGATGTACGTATCGCTTCCCGGTTCATAACGGAAGTCGGTACGACCGAATAGGGTGCCATCCCCCTGGTTGTTGACCGTGCGCATGACGGGAACATAAGGGATCATGCCGACCGCTTCGCAGTGCGCAGCCTGCTCACCATTGGAGTAACCGGCATCCGCTACGACGTTGAAAGTCTCTAGCTCAAGTGCATGCTTTGCAGCCTCAGCCATTGGCTTCAGACATCGAATATCAGAAGCATCGAGTACCACCGCGTGTGCCACTATCAACGCGTGTTCCGCATCTACGGCTGTCTGGACGTTGTAGGCCGGAAGAGCGGTCTGTCGCACCAACATGTAGCCAACCTCAGGTTCAGGATGTCGCTTCAACCGCTCTACGGCAGCCTGCACCGCGGACTGGTCAATGCTTGCTTGTTGCTCTTCATCCGCTTTCTCGATGCTTTCTAGATAGCGTTGAAGGTCCAGCCGTTCGCGGGTGCCGTCAACGCTGGCGACAGCACGAAACTTCGACCCGTCGATAGCGATCCACTCGCCACGAATAAGACCACAATTCCGTGCAAATCGAACGAGGGCCGCGCCCGCTGCTGTCACGGCCTCAGAGTGCATTCGCCGAAACTCAGAGATGCTCTTATGGTCAGGATACAAGCGGCCGAGAAGCCACATCAGTTCAACGTTCCGACGACACTCAGCTTCCAAGCGTCGTGATGAACGAATCTGATTCAGGTAGCCGTACAGATAAAGCTTCAGCAAATCCCGTGGATCATACCCGGGGCGTCCTGTCTCTGCTGCTTGAGCGCGTTCGAAGCCGAGCTCTGATAGCGCAAGCCTTGCCACGAAGGCATCGAGGACGCGGCACATATGATCGACAGGAACAAGATCGTCAAGAACGACCGGAAACAGAGAGCCCTGACTGCGGCCTTCACCTTGGATATAAGCCATAAACGACGATGTCCTCGAGCTTCCGAGAACATCCTCTCATTGATCACCGTCGGAAAACGCAACGAAATCCGCTGTAGTGCTTTGCATGCATATTCCAGATGACGAGGTTCGCGTTTCACGTTACCGAACCGAAGCGGCCAGCTCGATCTGGCCGCCGTTTCTATGAGATTGTGCGAGTTCACAATTCGTTTCATGCTGCAAGATCTGGCAACCGGTAATCGCCTAGAGCATTAGTTACAGTTGTCGCATCGCGCGTCGAGGAGCATATCGAGCGCCGCATCCCAGGCCAACACGGGCATATTGGCAGCGTAGTTTGCGTCGATATCGACTTTGTGGACGACGACCAGATCTAGCTGGGGAAATACAGTGATGTACTGCCCGCCGGTGCCCATGGCAGAGTACGCGCCCTGGAACGGACCCATGGAAGTGCCGCCGGGATAAAGAGAAGGGTCCCATACCCACCAAAGCCGTCCGTAGCCCCAGTGCATGGGCTCGCCCGCTGCGCGGAGCGCGGTGGGGTTCATTTCCGCGAAGGGTGTCACTACGTATGTGCTCCAGTTCAGAAAATCGGCATCGGCCAACTGCTTGCCGGCCCAGTTTCCATGCGAGATCATCAGCAGGCCGATCCGCGCCATGTCGCGGGTCGAAAGCCACATGGGGTAACCGTTGTGCGCGTAGTTCTGGATCGACAGGTTTTTTCTGACGCGCACGGTCGAAGTCCTGCATGCCGACCGGCACTGCGACGTCGTCCCGCAGCGCGTCGTAGATGTCTTTATGCGTCATTTTCTCGAAGGCAGTCCCCAATGCATTGAAGTCCCAATTGTTGTAGAAGAAATATGTCCCGGGATACTCCGATCCGCGCTTGGGAGCAATAGGGTCCTGGTCGCCGTTGCCATTGGGAATAAAAATTCCTGAGCGGGAAGTTAGCAGTTGATCGAAGTTTGCAAGCTCCTCCGGATGGACGAAAGGAACTTTGTCCTGCAGCCCAAGCTGCACCACGGTCGAGTTGTTCAAATTGTCCGGCAGGTTTTTCAGTTCGGCGGCGAAGAGAATATCGAGCACGCTCTTTCGCACCGAAGCAACATTTGTGGCCAACGCCGTGTCGCCATATTCAAAGATGACCTTTCCCTTGTATACCGCCATCATCGAGGTCGTGGGACGCGTCTTGAGCCAGGCGCGAAGCACCTCTAGTCGAGCGCTCGAATACCCTACAGATTCCGGCGTGACATGCTCCCAATTAACACCGGGAACGACGTACCCGTTGCCCATGTCCCACGATCCTGCCGCCGTCATCTTCACAACAGGGCCGGCGTGGTCCTGGGCGAGACCTAGCGGCCGCAGAATTAGGAGGGCGAAAAGAAGAATGGCTTTATACACAGCGGCAGTCTACCAAAACGAAGCGCGTTTGCTGTCACCCACTAGGGGGAGCGCGGGGCGGCGGCCCGACACGCGAACAATGTGAAGTCGTGTTCTCGAAACTGATCCGCGCCGCCCTTTGTGCGATCAGCGAGTTTCGTAACAGCCTCGTTCCTGCCCGCAACGCCGGCCCCAAAAGCTATTCGGAATATTCCGAAATTTCTTCTTTTATCAAGTGCCCCCGCTTCAGGCGGCTTTATGGCAGGGCCGGGAAGAACCCGTCAAGGCTCTACGCTGGCGCTCCGATGAACGCGCAACAAACGCGCGGCCTTGACCGAACCTTCCTCGCCCCTGCCCGCCGCAAGAGCCATGAAGCGGGGGCACTCAACAAAAGAAATTTGGGTTGAGAGCCACAGGCGAAAAGCCCTCCTTCACACTTCGCCCCACAGCGGGCAGCACAGGAGAACACCCACCATGCCATATGCCACCACCACCAGACAGCGCACCAACGCCAACAGCATCGCTACCCCCCCGGCTTCCGCCAGTGAAAAGCGGAAGCCTGCATCCACGAAGGAACTCATTACCGCCAATATTCAGAGCCTCATTGAACAGCTAGAAGCAGGACACTCCGACGCCCTCACCGCCTACCTCGACGCGATGAGCCACTTCCACAACTACTCGTTCGGGAACATCTTGGAGATCGCACGGCAGCGCCCTACCGCCACCCGCGTGGCTGGCCTCTATGCGTGGAACCAGTTAGGACGCAAGGTCAAGAAAGGTGAGCGCGGCATCCGCATCCTTGCCCCCATCATCGGCGTGAAACGCAAGCCGGACGAGGAAGCTGAGAAGAACATCACCACGCAGAATACCCGCGTCCTTGTTGGCTTTCGCAACGCTTACGTGTTCGACGTGGAGCAGACCGAAGGCGCGGAGCTTCCCGCGATGCGCCGTATCTATGGCGACGTAGGCGAGAACCGCGACCGCTTGCTTTCCTTCATCGAGCGGCAGCAGATCGAGCTTGTCTTTACCCACAACATCGCGCCCGCGCTTGGCATGAGTTATGGCGGACGTATCGCCATTCTTCCCGGTCAGTCAACAGCCGAGGAGTTCTCACCCTTGTGCATGAGTTGGCGCACGAGATGTTGCACAAGGCCGAACGCCGGACGACCACTACCAAGGTAGTCCGGGAGACAGAGGCCGAGGCCATTGCCTTTGTCATCGGCAAGGCCGGGGGGCTTGAGACCGGAACCGCATCCGCCGACTATATCCACCTCTACCACGCAACGCTTCGCTTCTGGCCGAGAGCTTGGAAGTCATCCAGCAGACCTCCGCCGTCATTCTTGCCGCCTTGCAGCCACCCACCGCAGAAGAGGCAGAAACACCCGATGCCGACCTGGCGAAGGTGGCCTAGCGACGCGCTTCAACTTTCCGCAGCGGAGCGGACAGAAAGCGCGTTCGCTCCACACCACCCACGCAAGTGCAAAGCCGCTCAAGGAGAGCAATCATGCAGGACAGCAGCGCCTTTCAGTTTCTCGCAATCGACACCATTCATGAGTCCACCACCAACCCCCGCCGTACCTTCGATGAAACGAAGCTGTGGGAGCTTGCCGATT
>CAWJPE010000003.1:0-643463 GCA_963844605.1 uncultured Acidobacteriota bacterium
TGCAGCAATTGCTACAACACGTCCAGCAATGCCAGTGCGCCGATCTCGATCGAAGCCGGGCGCATCGCGTCTGGTCTCAGTCGCCTCAGGCGTTCACACGCAGCGCAAAGCCCCATCTCGTCATTAACTTCTGGATTATCCGCAAGTTTGTAGTTGCACCAACGATGAGCTGGGTCCGAGCAGGCTTTCCTCATAAGTTTTGAACAGGCCCGCAGAGGTGGGTGGACGGATGACGCGCGGAGCCGCAGGAGGCAGGGAGGGGACTTCCTCCCTTTGAATTGTGCTGAAGAAAAAGATTCCATACTCTCTACTGGATTGCCCGTTGCCGGTCTGAACGCGATTTGCATAGTTTGCATGAGGCCTGAAGATCTCCTCAGTGCATTATTGAAATGTACACTCCAATACTGTATAAACTATCGATAGATGACAAGGCGTAGCCAAATTCTTGATGCAAGGTACATTGCGATATGCCTTGGACTCACGGTGACGTCTAAGAGTGTCCTCTGATCTGACAAGCATCCAGTCCATACTCTGGCAAGTCGAAAGGGAAGGTCGACCGTTGCCGGAGATTCACCGTCGATGCAACCAAGGCGACTCCAAACCGGGCATTGATGGCGCGAGAGCGCCCGCCGCGAACCGGCGAGAACGAAATGCTGAAGCAATTCTCTCGGTGGCGGAAGCTATGTACAACGAGAGCGCCGTAGACGCGGACGCGCTCGGGTTCATGGCAAAGATGCTCGTTCAGACAACTCTCCCTCACCGGGCGCAGCCCGGAAAGCAATACACCCGTACCGATGGCGACGTGACTCTCTCGATCACTGATCTGGGTGGCGCAGGGCTCCCGTACGGCTCGTATCCCAGACTGATTCTCGTCTGGATGACAACTGAAGCCCTGCGAACGGGTGAACGGAAGCTGGAGCTTGGACGTTCGCTATCAAGCTTCATGGGTCAGCTCGGCCTGCAATGTACGGGTGGTCACTGGGGAACGATTCCGCGGTTTAGGGGGCAAATGGAGCGTCTCTTCGGCGCTGCGATCTCGACGCGATGGAAACAGGACCAAAACGGACAAAGCAACACTGGAGGCTCGAATCTCCTGTTGGCGGAGGAGTTCGATCTCTGGTGGACGCCGCAGAAGTTGCCGCAGGCGCCACTCGCGCAGTCGAGCGTAACTCTTTCGCAAAAGTTCTTCGAACAGCTTGTCGAGGCTCCAGTCCCGCTCGATTTAAGGGCGATCAAAGCCTTAAAGAGGTCGCCGCTATCGCTCGATCTATATGCCTGGGCAACCCGACGCGTCAGCTATTTGAAGAGGCCGCTGCGCATCTCATGGAAATCTTTTCAGTTGAGTTTCGGGGCTGGCTATGCTGAGACACCGCAAGGAAGGTCTCGGTTCCGGGGAAACGCTATTGAAGCATTGCGCAGAGTGAAAGCTGTTTATCCTCAGTTGAAAATCGAGATTCAGCAAGATGGAGTCATGCTTTATCCGTCGCTCACTCACATTCCCAAAGCAACTATCGCATAATCGGGATGCCCTTTCCCCCAAAGGGGGCGGAGGTTCGATTTCCACCTTCGGACCTGACTACTACAGGTGATCAGCTATAGGAACTGAATACAGGCATAAAGGGAACAGCATAGCGCGCTGATCTGCAAAGAGTTACAGCAGCTTACTACCCAATTTATGCGTGAATTGTATCCCCGTTATGCGTGCGGGACCGGGCGCGATACCCCGCTTATGCGTGAATCCGTACCCCTAATATGCGTGGAAATCGGTTCGTTTCCACACGGGAACAGAAGAGGTACGCGACCCGTTCACCATCACCGATGCGTACATCTGCTACGTGATCCGCTGCCAGAAGGTGTCCCGGATGAATCTGGCCAGGTTCGAGCGATTGCGAAAGCAGCCATGCGTGAGTACGGCATGCCGGATCAGAACGGAGAACGGCGCTCTTGCTGATTTCGGTGCGCTCGAAGTCGGCTTTGGCAAGCGTATGGATTTTAATCAGAGGTCGTTGGCAAGCCTTTGATGATTTCATGTGTGCGAGGTTGTGTCTCCATTTGTCCACCTGCCCGTATTTACTCACTACGTGATAAACCGGATTATCAGGTAGTGGTGGTCTAGCCAAGAGGCATATGGAGTCAGTGCCAGATTCTTCTCGGGTGATGCGTTGAGGCAATCTACGGATCACTGGAGTTGACATCGTTATTACAACTCGCAAAATTCTGTCCAATTGGGCGGCAGCGGTTCCGTTTAGAATCACGCCCAGTTCCATCCGTGAACGCATACTCGAGACTGTCATATTCGCACTCCCCATATAGGCTCGAGTACCGAATCCGCGCTTACCGCCTTGAAATGAAAGGTCTGAGTGTCATACCCGGAGCCCTCAAACCACGAGAGAATCGAGCACTGCCGGTCGTCCGCGATTCGCAGTAGCTCGGATCGGACATTTGCAGGCAGGTCCGTTGAAAAGCGCCCCAAAATCCAAACCTTAACTCCGACACTGATCTTCTTATTGAGAAGCGATACCATCTCGTTCGTTGTCCCCGCATCCCAAAAAGGCGAAGCTAGGATAAGCGAATGCTTTGCGCTTGCAATAACGTCGAGAACACTGCTCCGCAGATCAGACGAGCTCTCCCGAATCACATGTTCCGCTGCTGCGGGTAAGGTAGGGGGAAGAGACACGCACAGGTGAGTATCATCTGCGTTCGTCGGCGAAACATCCCTTAAGACTCTAGAGTGGAACAGATGCCTTTGCGCAGCTCTTCTGTGCGATCGAGACGCTGTCGGTCTAGTCGATAATCCGATGCTCTTCTCTCCAACACCCCGAGATCACATAGGGCATTCATCGCAATCAGTATCTGATCAGGGCTGAGCGGCCGCCCGTTGGGCAGGCGCAACTCACGAGTCAACCGGGAGGACGATTCAAGGGTTCCGTCGGCGTGACCACGGAGGGCGTCCTCCACTGGCCTTAGCAGCCACGGATACTTTTGCGCGGTGAGTACATACTCTTTCATTCTTCCGAACCAGTTGACTCCCAGAAGCCGGTGATGCGGGTGTTGGCCGAAACGTCCGCCCATGGCGCATGTCCACCGATTAAGAACGCACGAGATAATCCATGATTAAAGACCCGACAGGAAATTTCAGGCGAATGAATACAGCCGTGACAAGCTCCCTTGTGGTCCACGCATTCTGGGTCGTACAGGCACTCGATGGCCTCCTCCTCGATATTTTGCAGGAAGGCCGCAAGGTGGTCCCTCACCAGCGTGGCGATTCCACCTAATTTGAAGCTACTCGAATTGTCATAGACGACACATCCAAGCAGCGGAAGAAAGATGTATTCCGCCACAGACATGCGATCTATGCCGGCATATCGGGTAATCGCTCGCATGGCAGCGTGCGAGACGCTATGGATGAGTCCGAACACCAGCCTCCGGACCGGAAATTGCCATATCGAATCGTAGTAGCGGTCGCCGTCCACCGATTCGAGTGCGGCCAGAATTCTTGCGATGGCCGGGAGCTGCTGATTGGGAAGTTGGACGCCATTGAGCGCCAGCCACGCGATCACGCGATCCGGATTCAGCGACAGAACAGGCCTTCGTGTTCGCCTCGCGTGCCGAATCGGAATCGTTCCGACTAGCTCGGGCTTGCCGAGCCGCTGTGCGGCACCTTTTTGCAGCGGAGGAAACGCGCGAATCTGAACAGGAAGATTCTGCGCATTGAGTTCCTCATAGGTTGGCTCGAAATGGCGACGGGTATAGCCATAGGTTGCACTGATGATGGGAAGATCCTCAACATAAAGCAACTCGTCAATGCCAAGAAAGGTCTGCCGTCTCTGTATATCTTGCTCCAGGACCGCCGATGCCCCCCCTTCCCGCCTGGCCTTTTCTGCGGCAGGCATCGTGCTTACCGTTGCCCTGAAGGCCAAGCTCTCCTTAATGGTTTTCTCGAGGTCGGCAGATACAGATTGCAGGAGACCTGGATCAGTGAGCGAAGGCCCAGAACCCTTTCCACTCGCTATTTCGGCGATCAACTGAAGCAAACGAGCCTGTTCCGCTGGATCAGACGCGGCAGCTTTAAGCCGGTCCGAAAGGACTCTTATGGTGTCGGCAGGCGAAACATTCGCGTCTGGCCTGCGGGATTGCGGAAGTATTCGGTAAAGCGTAGTGGATATCTGATCATCGGTACTGTTGAGACGGGGCCGGTCGAGCCTGAGAACCGACAGCGTCTGAGGGTAGTATGTATCGCTGGCGCTATATCGTGCCAAGCGCATGGCAAGCTTGGAGACAACAGTACCAGTACTTTCGTCAGCGAGCGCGCCGGTGCCGTCCTTCTTAATTGTTTCAGGCAGCGATGGCAGCGCGCGGTGAACCGATCCAAGACCTTCGCATTGCACTTGCGGCACAGGACCTTCATGTCTTTTACGCGATCGGATCTGCCTGGAACGTAGAGATCGGTACTTTTCTTGCATTGTTCACAGCGAATGGGATGATGTGTCTCGTCCAACGCGCCGGAGTCAGCGTTTTTCTTAGTCGCAGGCATCCATTCCTGCACGGTGTATAGCTCGCCACATCCGTGTACAAACACGAACGGAAACTGATGAACACGCGGACTTTCACAATGCGGGCAGCGCAGAGAGTCCCCTTTTTGGAGTTTTTTATCGAAAATCAGCTGCCCGCAGCGTTGGCAAATCAGCGCGGCCTGCAGGACGGTTGCGTCGATTGAATCGGGGGCGCCAACGGTATAACGTTCCGGTTCCCGGAGCGGCAGAGGGAATACCGTGTCAACCGTCCCGCCGCGCGCACGCCACCTGTCGAAATGCTGATCAATCTCTTTCAGTAAGGTCGTCTTGCGTTCTTCTTCCCACACCGTCGAAAACCGAATATTTGCAAGCTGTACGATCGCGAGCCCGTCTTCCCAGTCTACAGTGCGGTAAGGCAAGTAGTTGAAGAGGAGCTGGGATACTCCCCGCTGCATGGACGGAAGGCGCTCGATTGTCTGGCCGATTTCGCTGTCGCTTTGGGGTTTGGGTTTGAAATTAGCCATCGATCAGCCTCTTCAGCGCCTTTGCCTCGTCCGAATTCCCGATGCTGATGAAGGCGGGTTCATCGACATCGCGGAGGCTGTTCATGGACTCCAGGTGCATATTGAGCGCATGTGGCTTGCCGCGCTGCGGCGGCATGTTGACGATGGAACTGAAATGGTTCTTGACGCTCAGTGTCAGCCTTTCCTGATATTTTGCCGATGGAGCATATTCACAGCCATAGGCTTTGACCATCCATTCGACGATCGCATCCTGCGATAAGGCGCCCGCATTCCGGTCGCCTTGTGCGTCTCGCACGGCTTCGACGGTGGCGAGCGGCCGTCCGATCGCAGAAGATGCCACTCCCATCAGATAGCCGCATAGTATGCCGGGCAACGTACGTCGCATCGCGGGCTCGGGCCATCGCGTCACAGCCGCCGGATCTACCAGTCGATCAAGATATTGGTGAAATTTGCAAAACGATCGAAGATGCTTCGGTCGCGCTCGCTTTGAGGCGTTGGAACAAAGATGGAGATTCCCGGAAACCTTCTGCCGACACGAGCGGAAGCCTGAATGTATTCCGCCACCAAGCGGGTGAAACCGGCAAAAACAATAACATTGAACCTGTCCACGTCCACGCCGTGACCTATGATGTTGGTGGTGACCACTCCGCGAATTCTTGTGCTGGATCTGTATTGGTATTGATGGCTTTGAGGCCATCCATCGTTTCGATCATGTGAGAAACATTACACCGCCGTTGAACATTTCGATGAGTAACTCGCCGTGCTGAGGCGAACTATCCTGTAGATCGCGGCGAACCCGCGATTCGATTGCTTCTGCGACTTGGTCGGAGCCCTTTCGCGTGAGGACGTAATCAGAGCAAGCTCGTAGAGAAACAGGAGATCCTTCAGCTCCTGTCGGTAACCCACGGTACCGTAAGCTGCATCCGCCGCTGCGCGATTCTCTGGAGAAGCTTGAGCTTTTTGAATCTCGTGGTAAAAAATGGAGAGCGCTTTTGTCACGGCCGGCGTATGTTTCCTGCCAACGCCGAGAAGGCCAACAAAAATGTGGCTCGCTCTGGGCTCTGGTGATAGTAGAACGAATCATCTGCATCAGGGCCATGGGCCGGGAACTGACGCGAGCCCCTGAGATAGAGTTCCCAGGCCTGCCTTTGAAAGTCCTGGATCGTGGCCGTCGCTCCGATGATCTTCCACGGTTTCGCGTGGAAACTGTTGAAGAGGGCGATGGTGCCGGTTTCATAATGGGCATCGAAGGTGCCGAGCTCCTCATTCAGGAGGTGCAGCTCGTCCTGAACGAGAATTGCCGGCGCAGGATCATGGAAAGGACCGTAGTGGATAGGCGTTCCTTCGCAACTCTGAGGGCGCTCCCCGCGGCTGAATGCGGCGGCCGCTTCGCAGAGTTCGTTAGATTTATTGAAACTGGCGCCGTGCTTGCTGCAAATGATGTCGATCCGCCCGAAGATGTTCCAGAATCGGTGGTTCTGCCCCAAAAGCGCTAACTTATCGACTGTCGAGACGATAACCGTCGGGACGAACCGGTATATGTCTTGATCGGTGATGTAGACGGGAAGCCGCTCTTTTGATGCGGAGCACGTGTTGTTCTTGCAGTGGTGCTCGATGAGGCGTAGAGAGGGCTCGTAAAACACGGATACTTCGCCTTCGCAAAAGGGACATTTAAAGATCCGCTGGAATTTGGGATCGACTCCATGACGGCTGAAACGATCATGTTGCTCCGGACTGATGCTGTTCGGCGTGACTGTTCCTCCGACCAGATACCCGATGCTGAACTTGGCCCCTTTTAGCCCATGGGATTTTCGTACCACTTCAGCTGCGGCCATCGCGCGGGCAAGCCTCTGCAATTGCTGGAAAGTCAGCAGCCGAAGCGGAAATCGCACAAAGGACGTATTCCCGAAACGCTTGCCGCGCAAACAATCAAAGAAAGATTGCCAGAGGATGATGCCCATGAAGGCTTCAGTCTTGCCGCCGCCGGCAGCAAACCAAAGCAGTTCAACGAACCCATCCTCCTCGGTGGCCAGAGCCGGATACTCCCTCGATGCGAGTTCCGGTAGGAGCGACGCGATAAAGGCAATCTGAAAGAGCCGCCAGCGCTGGTGGGTCTTGTTTGCGATGAGCATCGCTTCATTCATCAAAATGAATGCTTCGAGAACGAGCGGGAATGCAGGGTCTTTCAATAATTGAACTCCCCGCTTGAAGCGGGCCACCTCTTTTACGAACTCGGCTCGCGAGCTTTCCGCTTCCTCCCGCTCCAGGCCCTGAAGTGATCCGATCTTGGCGGTCCATTTGGTTGCGTCGTAGTCATCCATATGGCGTGCGATCGCCTCCAGGATGGTCGTCGGATTGGCGGCCAAACCCGCGAACGTGGGGTCGGCGTCCTGAAACTCACGCGCCTCAAGACGCGGCGTCTCGGCCAGCGGTACGCTCTCGGCAATCAGGCGGATATCGGCTCCCACCGATTCGGCCTCGACATGCGCATTGATTCCTACACCCGGCATCCGGCGGTCATACCGGAAACTCGCGGGAAGCTCCTGAAAAATTGTCGGGCGGTGTACACCGGTTGGGACATCTGCCGCGATTCGCACCCCGTACAGATGGGGGTCGAGATAGTCGACCTGCGCTTTGGAAGGCGGCGCTGTGTCATTGATCAATCGCATCGCAATTCGGACAGCTGTTGGCTCGGTCGGAACACTAATTAGTCGGACATCAATAATGGCCTTCCAAAATGAGGCAAAGGGATGGACCTGTGCCCGGCGAACAGCAACATCAAATGCCGTTGCGGTTTCGCACTCGGTTTCTGTGACGTTGATTGCAACCCGCGCTGAATAGATATCGGAAGCTGCGAGTTGTTCTGGAGTGAGCTTGAGATCGTCTGATATGTCGATCCGCTGTCGGCGCTCCTTGAGGAGACCGGGGACCGAGATGACGACCGGCAACGTTGGCAGCTTACACCGGCGCCAAACCGGAATAAGGGATTGTATTTTCTGACCTGGGCCGGCCCCCGCGGTGTGCTCGCGCCGCCACGAACCGGCGACCTTTTGCTCGTCGTATGACGGGATGCACCGGACATAAACGTTCAAATCAACCAAAAGAGAGAGAGTCGCCAGGCGCGAAAGAGCCCCTTTGTCACCACGCCATTCAAGACCAATGGACGTGAGCTCGAAGGCTGCGTCGCGAGGCAGATCGTCCGCCTCGGAATCATCATCTGCTGCGCTGCGCGGCGCCGCTGCAATGGAGCGGGGCGTCAGAAATCCTGAGAGAATATGTTCGCTCGGCCTGCCGTTCACAATGCGGGCGCTGCTGGCGTCGAGGCCTTTGGCCCTGCATCGTATGCTGCTCGCTATGCCTCTGGCGAAGGCATTGTAGTTAGCGTCGTCAATCATAAAGCCTCGCTCGATAACGGTATGACATCGTCCACAACGGCGACCCGAGCTGCCTCGAGTAGTTCTTTTGCCTGCACGCCCCACTCTTGTTCCATCCGTACGATGGTCACAGCATCGAGCCGACCGAGGTACGCGCCTCTTATGGCTTTGGCAAGCTCGCGCCCGGCGTGTCGGTGACGGGTTCGGAGGCGCTTGATTCCCGCGAACCAATCCTTCAGTGTGGCGGTGGGTAGCACTAATTGTAACGATTCCGCGAATGCGAGGAATACGTCTTCATGCTCCGGCACCCCGCACTCCTCGGAGCCTGCGGCGGGGAGCCAAGATCTGACGGTTGCCAGATCAACTGCAAAGCCGGAGCGCTCCAGACGTTGCTTTACGGTGGTTGCAGAGATTCCGTTAGTCGTGCGCACCGCGCGAACCATTGTTATCCAGGTTGATCGAGTGTGGCTATCCTCGCGCAGCTTGCCTTTATCCATGACCTTTAGCAACTCCTCGGAAAAGGCAGCTCGCTCGTCGTCGCGGAGTAAGACTACTTGGTCACCGACTTCAAGATCCTTGGCAGGGACGGATTGCAACTGAAGACGCTTGCGGCCTAGGACCTCGAAGCGCGCGTTCGCGGCAACCTGCCGGCTGGAACCGTCCGCAAAGCAGACGCACACATAGGAAGCGTTGCCTTCGTATTTGCGCAGCATCGTGGTTGAAGGCCCAGATGGTCCGCTCTGTCCGAAGAGCATAGAAAACCCAACCGGCTGAACGGATGGCGACGCGTGCGCCTCAAGCTTCGCCCCTAAAGTCTGGAGAGTTTGGACGACCTGCTCCGGCAAGCCTGACACTTCGCCGAATCGCTTTGTGATATCCCACACGGCGATACGGGCCTCTATCGGATCAACGACAAGGACGTTTTTTGCGGCTTTGCTCGCGAAAAGGAAATCAATGGTACTGGTTCCGAAGTATCCAGCTGCGACGCATGCATCGTAGTTCTTCGCCGGCCAAGGTGCGAATACGCTCAACACGTCAATTCCGAAAGTCGCAAGGTCGGCGATCCCGATCTCCATGTAGTTCGCAAGCGCAGACTTAAGCTCTCGTGCGGCAGCATCCGAACGGGCGAGGACGAGCACGGTGTGTGCGCTCACATCATGGAAAACCGCCTGTATGACGGCGCCGCGTCTCTCCTGCCGGCAAGCGGTGTTTTGGGATTCCTGCAAGATTAGGCGTCTCGCTTCCGCGAGGAGTTCCAAGTCATTGCCCGGATTTCTGGTGACAACGTCCATGTAAAGATTCTCGAATGCGGTGGCCTCATAGGGGGTGTCGAAGGATATGGACTGCCGGGTCGCCCACCAAGTGCGCTGCGCCTGGGCAACGAGACGAAACAGTGCATCTGATTTCTCCGCAAGCCCATCGAGTGCAAAGCCAAATTGCCGTTCGACGATGACGCGATCGCGGTTTACTGGAATGACTTCGACGGCGGGACTCGGCCTTTCGGTCCAAAGTACTGAGACTTGCGACGATGGTGCCTGCAGCGCTCCCGTAGCGATCAAATCCGCTGGGCTCGAGGCGACAATGAGCATTGGCACAGTGGACGAAACTTCTTCCAGGAAGTATGCGATCGAGCGGGCAAGCTGTTTCCCGCGGATGTTCTGAACATTCACCAGTACTAAATCGAGGTCATCAAATGCGTGGACGAGCTGCCGCGTGATCTCGGACCTAGACGGAATCAACAGTTGAGGCTTCAGCTCTCTGCGCGGCGCAAATTTGCCGATGACGGGGCGGTGCCCCGGCTTGATCGAACCCGCATCACTGACGCGCTCTATGGAGATAAAGGACGCCGCGGGAAGAGTGAGGTGCCCCAGTTTGCCTCGGCGACGATCCACGGCTTGTTCCCAGTCGGGATAGAGGTCGCCTTTTCGGCCGTTCGGCGTCGAGAAACGCTTCGCGCGAGCTGACTGGCGCGTCGCCTGCGCGCTTTGGACGTGGTAGTGCGGTCGCGATAGTGTTTCCAGATCAGAACTGAAGAAAGGAAATATGCCGATGCGTGGGGAAAGAGGAAGGGCATCGACGCTGCCGGCCCATTTGAGGTGCAGATGGGAAGCAAACAATGCAACGAATGGAATGTGCTTCCAAAGGGAGAGGACTGGGATTCTTGACCGGGCCGATACTGCCCGATTCGCGATCTCGAGAAGTGGGGACATAACATCGTCGATAAGACCGTGAGCGTCTTCGCCAGCAGTGGAAGGGCTCGCAGCAACCGTCATGTTATGAACCTCCCGAACAACTTCCTCCAAGGCAGGAAAATCTACGGTGCCTGGTCCTCCGGTATTCAAAGATCATCATGAGATACCGATGAATTTGTCCGCTACAGCGACAGCCTCCGCAATTTTGCCGGACACCAGCAGATCGATAGTGCTTTGGTATTTCTTTGCTGCTCCCTGATGCGTATTGGGAACCGGAAGGCGGAACGAACAGAGATCGTGAGGCTCGAGCTTGGGCAGGCCGTCTGGATAACGTCTCGCTAGTTCATTGAACTGTTGGCGACAGGGTGATGATAAGAGCGATAGAGCCCACGCCGCGTGTTCATCCGCAAACATGTGTTTTTTAGCGGTCAAGACATACAGCGTGTTCGTTGCCGCGAGGCCGCGCATGGATCGGAACGTAATCCATGGCCCCAACTTCGTCATACCGCTCAGAAATCCTATTCCCTTGCGGAGGTCCTTGACCTGATACCACGGATCGCGGTGCTTGAGCTTATAGGCATCGAGGTTGCACACCTTCTCTCCATGTTCGATGTACGCTCGAACCGCTTTGGAGCGCAGGCTCTTCGTGCCCGGATTAAAGAGCCACACCCGTTCATTTGCATCAAGGAGATTTTTCCAATCCGCTTTGGTTACGCGCGCTTTTGCCAGATGCCTTGCTTTTGAAAGGATGGGACGGACTGATCCGATTGGGAGCTTATTCGCCTCTCGTTCTGCCTCGGTGAGTAGGAAATAGCCAGCATCCCCGGTCACGCAACCAATAGCGACGTTATATAGGTCGGAGAATGGAACGAGATCTTCATCTGCCGCCTTTGGCGGACGCTTATAAGATTGCGCATTCTTTGCATTGCCCCGCTTTAGTGCGGCAACGAGCAGGTCCGAAGTGCCATGATCTACGCGCACGGCAGAAGCGGGCTTGTTCCGGTAGCCCTGCGCGACAAGAACAACCCGTCCTTCTCGAACGGGAGGGAACAAGGGTTCAAGACAACGATGGACGCTTACACAGCGGAACCTGTCCAAGACCGCCTGGCGCACTTCAGTTGCGTAAAGAGCGTAGTCCCATGCAGCCGGTAAGACGAATGAGAGGCTACCACTATCCTCGAGTACCTGCATCGATGCCGACAAAAATGCGCACCAGTAGTTGGAGCTCAAGGTAAACGCGCTGTCTTTGTTGCCCCCGAAGTCGCGTAACGATTTTTGTAGGTCCGGGTGCAACTTGCTGATTGCGACATATGGCGGGTTTGCGATTATTTTTGTGAATCGCCGTTTCGTCGAAGAACACCACTCGAAGAAGTCGATGCCTCTCAGGGTCGTAGCGGCTCTGTCCTCCCTCCCCGCCTCCGGGTCAATGTCAATTCCGACTATTCGGTCCTTGGATATGCCTCGTTTTCTCAGTTGTGCGACGAATGCACCCGGCCCGATGCAAGGATCTAACCAAAAATCATCATCCTGTGGGTCGATAGAGCCGACCATCGCGTCCGCCAGCTGAGGTGGCGTATAGACCTTGCATTCTGGAGGTGGTAGCGTCATCGCATTGATAAGAAACGGGTAGCAGACATATGAGCAAGTAACAGGCGAACGCCGGACACTATCACTGCCTTTTGAAATTGGCGAGTGGTCACATTGTACAGCGAAATGGGTGAAAATGGATAAGAACGGGTATTTCCTTGTCTTCGGGTACGAATCGGGTAAAAATGGGTGAAAATGGATATGTGCCCATGCACGAGATCAAGAACATCACCATCACCCCGGAAATCCTCAAGCTCATCGCCGAAATCGACGAGTTCAAGGGGCGCTGGAAGGTCATTGAGACCCTCGCCCCTGAAAAACTGACGAGCTTGCGGCGGATCGCCACGATCGAGAGCGTGGGTTCATCGACGCGCATCGAGGGCGCCAAGCTGAGTGATGCCGAGGTCGAGAAGCTGCTCTCCGGCCTGCGGAGCGAATCTTTCGCCAGCCGTGATGAGCAGGAAGTGGCGGGCTATGCCGACGCGATGGACATGATCTTCGACGGCTATGAGGCCATCACCTCCACGGAGAACCATATCAAGCAGCTGCATGGCGTCCTGCTGAAATACAGCGCCAAGGACCAGGACCATCGCGGCGAATACAAGAAGGTTCCCAACGATGTCCAGGCCTTCGGGCCTGACGGCAAGAGCCTGGGGGTGGTATTCGAGACGGCGACGCCGTTTGAAACGCCCGGCTGGATGCGGGAGCTGGTGGACTGGTTCAGCCGGTCCATCGAGGAGGAAAGCCAGCATCCGCTGATCCTGATCGGGATTTTCATTGTCGTGTTCCTGGCGATTCACCCGTTCAAGGACGGCAACGGCCGGCTCTCGCGCGTGCTGACGACATTGCTGCTGCTGCGCGCCGGCTACGGCTTATGTTCCTTATAGCTCGATGGAAAGCGTCATCGAGCGCAACAAGGACAGCTATTACCTCGCGCTGCGCCGAACACAGCAAACAATTCGTAAGGAAGAGCAGAACTGGGAGCCATGGCTGGTGTTCTTCCTCAAGACGATGGCGAAGCAGAAAGACAATCTCGCCGCGAAGGTGAAGGAGGAGCAGGCGCTGCGCGCATCCCTGCCCGCTCTTTCCCGCCAGATCCTGGAGCTCGTGAAAACTCGCGGTGAAATCACCGTCAAGGAAATCGAGGATTCAACGGGCGCCAACCGCAACACGATCAAGGTGCATCTGAAAAAACTCTCGGAGCAACATTACCTAGCGCAGGTCGGCAAGGGCCGCGGCGCGCGATACACAATCAAATAGGCTGTATAGCCTGAAGCCCCCTCCCCTCGGCTCATGTGTGAGCAAGTTTGGCGTCTTGCCATCGAAGTCTGATGCCGTCGTATTTGCCCCTGCCCGTCCCGGCAAGTTCCGCCCTTCTTGTGTCGAGCCTGCTGTCCTCTCCAGCGTCCAGGTGGGTTGGCGAGATCTGGTTCGTGGTAATGAGCCCAGGAAGGTCATTACTTAATGGGAGGGAAGTACCCTCCAGAAGCTGCGTAACCGAAGGCCTAGAAAGAACTCTTTCAGGTCAGCGAAGCACGCTATCATTTCCAAACCGTGAGGAATCCCCCAGAGCGCATCACTGCCCGCGAAGGTATCAATGCAGCTCAGGCGTTCTTCGAGCGCCATGGGTGCGTCTTTCAGGAAGTCGCTCAACAGAATGACTTCGGAAAAGATGCCTACGTGGACATCGGGGACGACGGATCTGTCTCGTTTCTCTGCGTCGCTATCCAGGTGAAGGCCGGTGTCTCATACCGCACCGCCAAGGGCGACTATTTCATTCCAATCGATGACCACGCCCACAACTGGCGCTATTCCACAGTGCCGATCTTCGGCGTTGTATATGACCCGGACGACCAACTTATGCGCTGGATCGACATCACCGGGCATCTTCGAGCGAACCCGCAGAAGCAGACCGGCAATGTTCCCGTGAGCCGCGAGGCGATTCTGACAGAAGCAAACCTTCGAGGCGCTTTCACGTCAGCCCTCGCGGAATACGCAGGCAGATTTGGAACGATTGCCACGAACCTGCTCGCTTCCGGAGACGTGCAGACCGACGCAGTCTATGACGCATGGGCGCTTGGGCGGTCAGATTCGAAGTACCTGCTCATCATCCGCCGCTTCATCCTTGACTACGAGCCTCGCGCTCTGCAGCGCGCGATTCACCTCCTCGCGCACGCAGGAGCCCATCCCGACATTTTCTGGACAAGCAAGAACTGGATTCCTGAAAGCGTTTCTGATCTGGTCACGCCCTCGTTTCGATGGTCGCCCGAGGAGCTCGCCAAGATGTTCAAGGTCATTGACGTCGAAGATTGGGGCCGCGGGACGTTGGGTCAGTCTCTAGACGTACTGCTCTACGAAGATCCACACCTCGTTGCTAAGCTGCACATGACGATAGCTTTGCTTATCGAGGAAGGCGAGACAGAGCAGGCGTTACGCGCCGCTTCACTTGCGCTGACGCACTCAAAAGAGCAAAACGAGGAGATCGAGAAGCTCATCGCAGCCTTCCCTATGCTGATGGACGATGAAATCTTTCGCGACATCTACAGGATGATTCAAGAGGGCGAAACCCTATCTTTATATTGAAGGACTCTAGGGGCGGCGACGGAATAACGAAAACATGGGCGAGAAAACCAATTCGATGAGAATTTCTGCGAGCTACACAGTTGATGACTGGGAGGGTCTGGCCTTCAGCAGCGAGGTCGATTGGGAGCTTGCCGTCGACATGTTCAAGGACAGGCTGAAGACGCGGTATCTCGACCATATCAACCTCCTAATCAGCCGCAAGACTAGCGGATTCGCAGTCCTGTCGCTCGATTGTGTACTCGTGGAAACCATGCAGCAGTTCCGCAACGGAGCAAAAAACACCCCCTACGGCAAGGGGCAGCAGTACTTCATCGATTTTCTTACCGAAACTGCGTTCGCTCAGCACTTCACTAAAGAGACCGCAAAGATCTTCTACACCGAGATTCGCTGTGGGCTGCTACATCAATCAGAGGCGAAAGGTACGTCGCGGATCAAGCGAGGCCCCCTGCCGCTGGTCGCTCTCACAGCCGATCAAAAGAGTATCGTCATCAACGTTCATCGTTTTCATGACCTGCTTAAGGAAGTCATTGAGTCCTACGCTCAAGAGCTGCTGCAGCCGGAGTCCGTTGAAGCGAGGATCGCCTTCAGAAAGAAAATGAACTTCATCTGCCGGGTGGAAGGCAAAGCCATCTGACCAGCAGCCTTCACGAAATCCCTCTTGCGTGCCTAAGGGTAGCGATCATGGAAACGTCTTTAGCGGCAAATAGACCAGGGAACGTTCAGCAATGAAATTACCCTTGTCCCTGCGGTTACTTCAACGACAAGTCCCGCGAGTGCCATTGCACGCCGCCCCTTATTCAACGCTATGTGTCCAAGGTGTCCGGTCCGCTGCTCGACCGCATCGATATTCATATCGAGGTGCCTGCCGTGCAATACCGCGAGCTGCGTGGAGGAGCTGCCAGCGAAAGCTCTGCCTGCATTCGCGCCCGTGTGCTCAGGGCCCGCGAGCTTCAGCGCCAGCGTTTCTCCGGCGCTAAAGAAAAGATTTACTCCAACGCGCAGATGGGCACCCGCCAGATTCGAACCTTCTGCGAACTCGGAGCCGACGCCGAAAAACTTCTCGAGCGCGCCATGCAGCAACAGGGCCTCACCGCCCGCGCCCACGACCGCATCCTCAAGGTGGCCCGCACCATCGCAGATCTTGAAGGCGAGATCCAGCTAACCGTCTCCCACATTGCTGAAGCTATTCAGTACCGTACGCTCGACCGCAGTTACTGGAGCTAGTGGGAATCGACTTGCTTGTTTGCCAGAAAGATTAACGCAGCGAGGGTGGCCATTTTCTGATCCGTGGTCCAAGGCGGCCCGAGGGACTTGCCAAGTGTGGACACCTGTTGCCGCATCCCAGCCGCGGCTTCGCCGAACGCGGTCTGAACACATCCGTCGAGCTCGCGTTCTCGAAACCCGGTCACGGGAAGGTCCAGACTCTCGCACGCTTTCCAAAAAACCTGGCGAAAGAACTCTCCCTCGGCCGTATGAATCAAGGGATGCGCCGCAAGGATCTTCGCCAGCGGCGGCAGCGGACGACCCGACGCGAGAAGGACAGCGGATCCCACGATGCGATATTCCCCACTCAATTCTCCAATCAGGTCCCGGACAGTCGTCTGGGCCATGCGCTTTGAAGCCGCAAAGCTGTCTCCAAGAAACTTCTCGGCCTCCGGGAGTTCAAGTGCCTTCGCAAAATGGTAGGGCTGATTTCCTCCGCGGGTATCGGATGTAGTAACTACGACGCGCCGCCGGGCAGGGATCTCCACGATGCCATTGTCGTTCGAGACGGCCACGAGCGCTCCCCAACCCGAGTGCATGCGAACGCCGATAGCTGCGCGCCTCATCTTAGCTGCTCTCTGTCGATGTGCTCAAACAGGCTTTGGAACATCACCGGCACCTGCGCATTCCACTGGCTCCAGTTATGAGCTCCGGGAATGGGATGAAATTCATATTGAAAATGACGCCGGGACAGTATCTCAATAAATTTGCGGTTCGAAGCAAGAAAGCTCTCCTGCTCACCGCAACCAACAAAGAGATACGGAGTTCTGGAAGGATCGGCAGAGAGAGCGAGTAGGTAAGGATCGTTATCCCGCCGCGTCTGGCTGCCCCACGGTCCAAAGATCGACCGGTAGCGGAGCCATTGTGGAATCCGCCTGAGGGTGATGCGACGGCTGGGCACATCGAGCGCCGAACTGATGCCACCGGCAAAGGCGAATAGCTGCGGATGTTTCAGTGCGAGTGTGATCGCTCCAAAGCCTCCCATCGACACGCCCGCAATCGCTCTGCTCTGGCGATCTGGGGTGATTGGAAATCTGCTTTCTGCGTCCGAAATCAGATCGTTCACGATGTAATCTTCGGAGCGGTCCTGCGGCTTCATTGCTGAATTCGTGTAGTAGGAGAAACCGCCGTCCGGCATAACCAGAATCAGGCCGCGCTCCGCATATCGCGCCACATCCGAGCTGTTCGACCAATCGCGAAAGTCTCCGTCGCCGCCATGGAGCAGGTACACTGCCGGCAGTTTTTCGCCGGCACCAATGTTCGTTGGCGCAATGACGCGGTACTGCATGTCGCGACGGAGTGCTGCGCTGTGGAATGAGATGTCGCGCATTGTGACCTTCGAAGTGAGCCGTGGAGAGTCCGCGTGCTTCTCTTTGTCGTGGTTCCTGCCGCAAGCCGACAGTAGACAAACCACGCATACGAAGGCGAGAGCTGAGCGCAAGCGTCCGGGTCTCATCGGAAGTCTAATGATACTCACACCAGGAGGTGCGACCTCCGCTGCCTCCTAGATTTCGCTGCGCTCCAGAATCACCTGCGCCACGACCGGGAAGAGCAGGATGACGGCAGCCCGTATCGCCACGGCCAGACCAAGATGGCTAGAAAGCCCACCCGAAACTGGAGGAAGATCGTATTCCTGCAGCAGAAGGCTTGGCAGATCCACTGACCAGTAATGTCTCACCACCGCTCCGAGAATCAGATAGCCAAGAACGATGCCGGCTCCCAGCATCACTCCGCGCGCATGTTTTACGGCGATCGTGGAGAAATAGGTGACTCCGAAGATGAGTCCAGCAAACAACACAATGGTGAGAAAATTCAGGCCTATGACCACGATCAGTGGAATCGGCCGAGACATATCTCCGAATGCGATTGCGCCGCTGAAGGGACCGCCGCCTGCGCCGGACAGGCGATGAACAAGATGTCCGAGCAGCAAATTCACTAGCGCGGCAGCCCAGACCAATTGTAGAAACCCAAATCCCCAGTCGCGCCACAGGAACCAGCGTCTCGGCCGTGGCCGCGTCAGGAGATAGGAGCCGCTGTCTTCTCCCAGATTCTTCCCAACCCCGAAGCTACCCATCACCCATGCCAGGAACGCAAAGATCGGCACCTGCATATACAAGGACACGACGAGGAGCTTGGCCATGTCTCCTTCGCCGGGCCTTCCGAAGTGAGCTGAGTCAATTTCGATGTGCCAGACTGCTCTGAAAATAAGAAGGGCAAGCACAGCGATGCCAAGCATGCTGATGCTGAAGACGATCCGGCTTTCACGCCAATACTTCCACAGGTACATGATTCTCCCTCCCCACCAGTTCCAGGAATATCTCGGACAGATTCATCGGCAGCACGTCCAGGATCGTCGCTCCATTGCTGCGCAGCCCGGCGGCGAACCCTTCCGCGTCGGCGCTCAACACGTAATCTGCGACGCCTTCTGCGGCCGAAACAGTGACGACCTCCGGACCTCCTTGCGGCAGCCTCTCTCCTACTGCGCGCACGCGCCGGTAATTGGCCCGAATATCGTCGAGGCGCGCTTCGAGCAGAAGCTTGCCTTTGTCGATAATGCCCACCCAGTCCGCAATCTTCTCGACCTCCGACAAATGGTGCGACGACATCAGAATCGTGCGCCCGTCATTCGCGAAGTCTTCCACTAATACCCGCAGCAGCTGATCGGTCACCACTGGATCCAGCCCCGCCGTCGGCTCATCCAGAACCAACAGCTCGGGATGCTGCGCCAGCGCCAGCAGCAGGCAAAGCTTCGTCTTGTTCCCATGCGACAGCTTCTTGAACTTGCGATCCATTGGGATCTCCAGCGACTCCGCATACCGCTTCGCCAGCGCATCGGACCAGCGCGGAAAGAATCCGCGATTGAAGCGGACAAGATCGTTGCCGTTCATCGAGGGCAGCAGCATCTTGTCGATCACAAATCCCGTGCGCTCGAGAATCCCGATCGGATCCCGACCCGCATCCAGGCCCAGAACGCGCGCCGATCCGCTGGTGGCCTTCGCCAATCCCGCGAGCATCCGAATCGTGGTCGTCTTTCCCGCGCCGTTTCGCCCGAGAAACCCATAGATCGATCCGCGCTCCACGCGCATGCTCAAGCCATCGACGGCTGCGACTGCCCCCCGGCCGGATCCTCCATAGCGCTTCACCAGCGACCGCGTTTCCACTACCAGTTCACTCATGACGTACCTCCAGCCTCACGGCTGCTCTCCCAATTCCGCAAACGACTCTTCAAGTAAAGCGATGGCATCCTCGCGATCGACCACGAGCTGCTTCGCCTCGACAGCTAGCTGCAGCGCCAGAGGCTTCAGCCGGCGGATCTTCTCCGACTGCAGCAGGCCCGGCGACTCGCCATTCACATAGCAGCCGCCCCCCTGCACTGTCCGGATGACGCCATCGCGCTCAAGATTCTGGTAGGCTCGGGCCACCGTATTCGGATTCACCCGCAACTCTGCCGCCATTTTCCTTACTGGCGGCAGCGGGTCGTCCCTCCGAACCGCTCCAGCCGCAATCGCGTGCTTCACCTGCGATTCGATCTGTAGGTAAAGTGGAACGCCAGAAGCGGGATGTACTCGGACAATCATTTGTACTAATACAATAGTACAATTCTTGTTCTGTCAACAAGAAACTCGGCCAAGGATGAGAACGTTCCCACCAAATCTACGGAAAGCAGGATTTCCCAGAATGCTGGTCGCCCTTGAAGGAGAGTCCAAGCCACTCAAAATGCGGCAGTTAGTCGGTAGATTCCATTTCGGGACCTGCTACCATTCCTGGAATCTCCGAAGATAACTTCCTATGAAAAAAATGGTTGACCCGGATGACAAACGGGTTTAACTTCAACAGTGCCGATTGCAAGTACGGCCTTCGAAAGTAACTTTTCCGCCAGCTGAGCCGTCTACAGTTCTGGTTGACGATACAGCTTAATCCCAGCATGCCAGCTTTCTTCTGGACTCAGCATTGGGTGAGTCGATGAAGTTGTTCGAGATGGGTTAAGTGCGCGAAGGTACTCAAAATAAAGGCACTTTGTGCACCACGGGTGGCGAACCGCCAGGTCAGCTCGGTCGCGACTCGTTACGGAATAAAAATGTTGACCGGTAACACTGCCTCACGCGTCTAATGAGACAGAAAACTGACAGGCCGATCCAGAAACTCCGATCGAGGGAACTACCGGGTGCTTCCTGCCCGACTCTACGCTGGTTGCCGCAGAGGGCGGTTCATTGGAAACAGCCGACAGAATAGAAGGAGATACGAAATGCGATCTGATTTGATATTTGGGGCGCTTGCCCACGTTACGAACCGTTATCAGTTGTGCCAATTGGCGTCGAAGGCAACCCGGAAGCTGCACAAGCCCAATACTCGCTTGCAGGATACGACGAACGACGTTCTGGTCCGCTTCCACGAGGCGAGTCCGGTAGGTAACGCTGCTAAAGCGTCCGAACAGCCATCCATTCAGCAGCGCCGCGCAGCATAAGCGCGGCCCTGCTTCACCTTAACTCCCCCTTTGCACAATCCTTGAGAAACAAGTTCCAGAGAAACCCCTTCCCTAGAAGCTCTTCTCCATCCGTAACTTCCTTCCTCGCAACACCCCCAATACCCATCCCACCGCAGGTAAAAAATGACCATCTCGGAACTGAAAGAGAAAAACATCACGGAGCTTAGCCGCATCGCCCGCACCCTGGAAATTCCAGGCGCGAGCGGTCTCCGCAAGCAAGACCTTATCTTCAAGATTCTCCAGGCACAGAGCGAAAAAGAGGGCCACATCTTCGCCGAGGGCGTCCTTGAAATTCTGCCCGACGGCTACGGCTTCCTCCGCTCGCCGGACTACAACTATCTGCCCGGCCCTGACGATATCTATGTCTCCCCTTCGCAGATTCGCAAGTTCGACCTCAAGACTGGCGACACCATCAGCGGAAACGTCCGCCCGCCGCACGAAGGCGAAAAGTACTTCGCGCTGGTGAAGATCGAGGCCATCAACTTCGAGTCTCCCGAGGAGACGCGCAACAAGATCCTCTTCGACAACCTCACGCCGCTCTATCCGCAGGAGCGCATCAAGATGGAGACCGTCCGCGAGAACATCAGCGGCCGCGTCATGGACCTGCTCACTCCCATCGGCCGCGGCCAGCGTGGCCTGATCGTCGCTCCGCCGCGCACCGGTAAGACGATGCTGCTGCAGTCCATCGCCAACTCCGTGACCACCAACCATCCTGACGTCGTGCTCATCGTCCTGCTTATCGACGAGCGCCCCGAAGAAGTTACCGACATGCAGCGCTCAGTCAAAGGCGAAGTTATCAGCTCGACCTTCGACGAGCCCGCCGCGCGTCACGTGCAGGTGGCCGAGATGGTGATCGAAAAGGCCAAGCGCCTGGTCGAGCATAAGCGCGATGTCGTTATCCTGCTCGACTCCATCACCCGACTCGCGCGCGCCTACAACACCATCGTTCCGCCGTCAGGCAAAGTCCTCTCCGGTGGTGTCGATTCGAACGCCCTGCAGCGCCCCAAGCGCTTCTTCGGCGCGGCGCGCAACATCGAGGAGGGCGGCTCTTTGACGATCATTGCCACCGCGCTCGTGGATACCGGTTCGCGCATGGACGAAGTCATCTTCGAAGAGTTCAAGGGCACCGGCAACATGGAAATCATCCTCGACCGCAAGCTGGTCGACAAGCGCGTTTTCCCGGCCATCGACATCCAGCGCTCCGGCACCCGTAAGGAAGAGCTGCTCATCGTCAAGGAAGAGCTCAGCCGCATCTGGGTCCTGCGCAAGGTGCTCAATCCGCTGTCTCCGGTGGAAGCGATGGAGCTGTTGGTCGACAAGCTGGCCAAGACCCGCAACAACGCCGAGTTCCTGCTAAACATGAGCTCGATCTAGTTTCTCCTCGGCATACAAAACGAAAGGCGTCCGTGCTCAGCGGACGCTTTTTGTTGTCTGAGAGCTGTTGGCGAACTAAGGGCGATCTAATGAGCAATCGTTTCAGATTGTGACTTTCTTCCAACTGCCTGGGTGCTTCTCGTCCCATCTGAGATCGTGCCAGTGTTCATTCCAAAAGGCCACGAGACGGATCGTGCTGTCGCGGTGATCAATCGCCATCGCTTGTATTCCACCTGGGCCAGTATTGTAGGTCGTAATGAGGCGCAGAGGATTTGTGTCGAGGATGTCGATTTCACTGCCCCAGTCTCGATCCGTATCAATGAGAACCCATGCGATTTCATTGCGGGTGACAGCGGCGATCTGACCATCCGAGGAGAGCCTTGGGATTCCTGCGTAAAGCCACTTGGGTACCAGGGGAACCCAATAGTTCAACGGAACGGGCAGGTCAATTTGAATTTTCACCGCTCCGGTATGGTCAAAGGATGTCACTTTGCCTGCTCGCTCCCCTGATGCCGTTACTGTCAGAAAGACATCTTGTTCTGGCAGGGCAGCGAACCCCCGATCACCCTCCCTCAGCACCTTCAGGGCATCCGAGGGGACAATTTTTCCGTCCGCCAAACTAAAGCCCTGATAGCAAGTCGCACAGTTCCCAGGAATCCAAAATTGAGTCAGACTGCTGTTGATTATGGGTGCGTAAGGTCCGTCGCTTGCGCTTCCAACAGCTTGGTCAGAGATCAGTTCTCCTTCGACACTCCAGAGTTGAAGGTGCAGATCGGTTCCTCGCGGATCGGCAGCGCCACGGGGAAGATAGCGCCAGATCGCAAGTGACTGATCAGGAAGAAAACCTGCAAGTATCGTGTTTCGATACCCGGATTCTGCGGGGAAGGGCGGTTGGTTCTGGCTCCAAGGGGAGGAGAATTGATGATGAATCAATCCTGATTTGCGGTCGACGACGATGATCTTCAAGGAGTCGCTACGAACGACAGAAGCGAGCCAAAACCCATCATTGCTAAAAGCTTGCTCGCAACTTTTTGAGAAGGGTATGTCGAGGCGCGTCGTGACGACTCCCGCGCCGGATTCAGTGATCTTGATTTCTACTTTGCTGTCATCTCGGATTGTTGCCGTAGCAAGTGCGCCATCATGTGCGAATGTAGTACACGCGATGACGGGAATACCTTGTGCTCGACTCTGCCGCGCATAGCTGAAGATCGACAACAGCGCGAAGAGCGGGAACTTTAGCTGCTGAAGCATGCACGAAGCGTAAACGGGCGGTACAAGCTGGGTCAATTGTTTGGGGAAGCTCCTGTGTGGAAGCACTCACTTGAGCAGTGTCAACGACTGTGTACCTACCCTCAAAACTCCACCCTCACCGCATCCAGCGACGGCAGATATACCGGTCGGATTTCCATCCGTAGCCGACCGGCCTTGACCGCCGGATCCTCGCTCGCCAACTCCAGAGCCTCCTGTGCGCTGGCTGCCTCAATCACGCTGATGCCGACCAGGTCATCGCCTTCCCCCAGCACTGGACCGGCCACCAAAAACCTCCGCGCCTCCATCTGCTGTCGGAGGAAAGCAAGATGCTGCGGCATCAGCTCGGTTGAGCCTTCGGTTTCATTCCATTTCTCCCCCTTCTTCAGCAGGCAGAGAAAGTAGCCTTTCAAATTGCGAGGAACATCTTTGAGGCGCGGGGTCTGTGTCGGCATCAGTGCTCCAGATCTGTAATTCGCGGGCGGCCGCTTCTGATGCGCGACGACCGTAAACTCATTTTCATACAATTCACGTCAATTCTGTTGCAGTCTAGTGAATGCCATGACATCGCTCGCGTCTGCCGTCTGTAATGCGCTTCAACCGCGTCCTCGAAAGCGGCACCCCCTTCCGGCCTTTGCGCGAATCGCTCTTAGTTTGCTTCCCCTGCTATACGTTTCCTGCGCAGCCGCGCAAAGTCTCAGCGGCATTCACTCCATCCAGCTCGAGTTCTCTGTCGACAGCTCTTACACGCCGGAAATCCGAGCCCGCGTCGATCAGCAGCTGGGCAAGGGCCGGCTTAAAGTCGTCAACGACGCAGCGTCGGCGGATGCCATCCTGCACCTGACGGCTAACGTTTGGGCCACTGGCACTGTCTCTGCAAACCCACGCTCTAACAGCACGCGCGTAACCAACTATCAGGGATACCTGTCTGCGGAACTCACCGGCAAAGACAATCGGACGCTATGGTCGTATCTGGTTACTCCGAACCGCCTGCGGGATGAGAGCTTCACCGACGATCTTGCGGATCAACTTGTTTTCCGCCTGCTTGCAGCGATCAGAAGCGGTATTCCCAACCCGAGTGGTCGTTCTGCGACCGCATCGAGTGTGCATGCTGCCCTGCATGCCGCCGGCGCAACTCTTCCCGCGCCGCTTTACCTCAAGTGGTTTGAGAGCTTCGCGCAGGATCAGCCCGGCGTGTCGATCGCCTATGACGCTATTGGCTCCGAAGCGGGCATTGAGCAGATCGAAGCCGGCAAGGTCGATTTCGCTGCGTCTGACATGCCGCTGTCGAAAGACACAACGTCATCGGGCACCCACATCCTGCATTTTCCTACAGTACTTGGCGGAGTCGTCCCCATCTACAACCTCTCCGGACTCGACCGCCCCTTGAACCTCACTCCGCAAGTGCTCGCGGGCATCTACTCGGGCGCCATTCGCCGCTGGGACGATCCGCGCATTCATGAGTCGAACCACGGCATTCGCCTGCCGCACGCGGAGATCGCCGTCGTGCATCGCTCCGACGGAAGCGGCACGACCTACGTTTGGACAAGCTATCTCTCACTCGCGAGTCCGGAATGGAAATCACAGTACGGTTCAGGCACGCGAGTCAATTGGCCGTTGGGAAGCGGTGCAGCCGGCAACGCCGGAGTAGCCCAACTCGTAAGCAACACTCCCAATGCCATTGGATACGTCGAGCTCATCTACGCCATACAGCATCAATTGAACTACGCGGCCGTGCGCAACTCCGCCGGCCAATTCATCAAGGCTGATCTTGCCAGCATCACCAATGCCGCAACGGAAACCGGTGCCGCGCAGAATAGTGATTCTCGTATTTCCATCCTCAATGCGCCAGGAAAATACGCCTATCCCATCAGCACCTTTACGTGGCTGCTTGTGCCCGCGCAGCAAAGCGACTCCCAAAAGCAAGCCGCTATCGCTGCGTTTCTTCACTGGATGCTCACCACGGGCCAGAAACAGTGCGAGTCGCTGGGCTACGCTCCTTTGCCGCGAGCGATCGTCACACGCGAACTCGATGCAGTGAACCGGCTCAAGTGAGTTGAACCGGTCCTGAGAGCCGATCCAAACTTTTCATCACCGCCTTCCCGCGCATCATGTAAAACTTTGGTTGTGTCCGCAGACCCTAGAATCGCCGAGGTCATCGAGAAAGCGCTGGCCGCCGGCATCCCGCATGAGTCGCTGGTGGGAGTGCTCACTGCACGCGGCTGGCCGGAAAAAGAAGTCTACGACGCTATCGCCGACCACTATAAGCGCTTGACCGGGGTCGATATTCCGCGCCGGTCCGGGGCCGGAGCCTCTGCAAAGGACGCGTTCTTCTACCTGCTCATCTTCTCCACGCTGGCTACGTGGACGATCGGTCTTGGAACCCTTGCCTTCGCCCTGATCGATCGATGGTTGGCCGACCCGCTCTTCACCGGCTATCAGCAGACCTTTGATACGTACTTCATCACCTCGTCTTTGGCCGCGGTCATCGTTGCCTTTCCGCTCTATCTGCTTATCTCGCGGACCGTCCTCAAAGAGGCGGCGGCGCACCCGGAAAAGCTGGACTCCTCGGTCCGGAAATGGCTCACCTACATGGCCTTGGTGATCGCCGCCTGCATCTTTATGGGCGACCTGATTACTGCGCTCGCTTACCTGTTGCGCGGCGAGCTGACTTCGCGCTTTCTCGCCAAGGCCTTTGTTGTGCTGGTGCTATCCGGGGGCGTCTTCTTTTACTACTTCGGAGGTCTCCGCAAGATCGAGATCACTCGCGCCAGGCTGAACCGCGATCGGCTCATGGCAGGGGTAAGCGCCGCCGTCGTCGTGTTCAGCGTCATACTCGGGTTTCTTAGTTTGGGAGCACCTAGTTCGCAGCGTGAGCTACGCGCGGACGGCCAGCGCGTCCAACAGGTCTACCAACTCAGCATGGAGGTCCAAAACTATTGGATTTCGCACGCTTCGCAGTTACCGCCAGGTATTGATCAGCTCCCCAACGGTGCGGTCGGGGATCCGATCACCAGTGCTCCCTATGAGTACCATGCCGAGCAAGGGAGTAAGTACGAGATTTGTGCAGTTTTCACGCGGAGCAGCGACCGCCGAGGACGTGCGTCCATCCCCGATGCATGGATCCGTCCCGCCGGACGCCACTGCTTTCAGCTCGACGCGACAGTTCCGACCCAATTCCCCCAGCAATATTTCGGAAACTAGTTCTTCTGCTCGACGAGGTCGTCGCCCGAGAATTTTGGAATGCCGAACTTCCCGCGCAGGTGCAGCAGATCGAGCGGGCTGAGTGTACCGTTGATCGCCACCAGGTTCAGGTTCGTCTGATTGGCCACCAGCAGCACCATGCCTTCCACGTTGGCGTGTTCGAAGCGAACCCACACATCGGTGCGTGCTTGACTCGGCGTGGCCACGTAGGATTTCGAAGTCACCAGGTGCTTCCATCCGCGATTGCGATACTGCGCCCGCACTGCTTCGAGCGCGCTAGGGTCGTACAGTCCCGGAGCAGAGAATTTATAACTGTGTACCGAGATGCCGCGCAGCTTCGCCACGATCTGGCGCGACTCGTCATCCCCGACAAAGTTGTTCGCCATCTCCAGCATCGATTTGTCGAAGGTAAAGTCTGTGTGGAAGCTGGCCCGGCGGCCCAGCGCGTCCATGCCCATTGGAATCCAGGTGTCGTCCGGATAGGATTGCTGGTCAGCATAAGACGGCTGGGTCGAATGAGATTGCTGGGCCTGCACAAGAAGCGGTGTCACGGCCAGGAGCGCGAGGAAAGCGAAACCTGAGAGTCGATGCGAGCGCGGCATAGGGGACCTACAATCCTTATAGACCTAAACGCGACCGCGGGGGAAAAGTTAGCCTGCTGGAAAGAATTTCTTCCCAGCCGGATCGGGGAGATGGGTTCGGCAGTACAGTTAACCCTTGAACAGCCTTTCCGGACGCTGGCCCCTTAACGAACGAGATGTACGACTGACATGACTGACCGCCTTTATTACGATGACGCCTTCCTCAAGAGCTTTTCAGCGCAGGTCGTGGACATTCGAGAAGCCTCGCGCGCCGACGGCGTTTCCATCTGGCAGATCGCGCTCGATCGAAGCGCGTTTTACCCTGCCAGCGGTGGCCAGCCGCACGATACCGGCATCGTCACGGCCACCTCGCGCAACGGAGCCGTCCTGGAAGTCCCCATCGAAGGCGTCGAGGAGGACGAGCATGGAGAGGTCTGGCACTTCACCCGCAAGCCGCTGCTCGCTGGCACCGCTGTTCAGGGATTGATCGATTGGCCCCATCGCATCGACCACATCCAGCAGCACTCCGGCCAGCACTTGCTCTCGGCCGTCTTCGCCCGCGAGCTCGATGCGCAAACGGTATCTTTTCACCTCGGCGAAACCGTCTCAACCATCGACCTAGCTACTGACCCCGTCGCCCACCATAGCCTTGAACGCGTCGAGCGAATCGCTAACGACATCATCGCCGAGGACCGCTCCGTTACCATTCGCAGCGTTGACCGCCACGAGGCCGAAGTGCTGCTCGCCCAAGGACGCCTCCGCAAACTTCCGGAGCGCGATGGAAACATGCGCCTCATCGATATTGCCGACTACGATCTGAACGCCTGCGGAGGGACCCACGTTCGTTCCACTGGCCAGATTGGCGGCCTTCTCATCCGTTCCGTCGAACGGGTTAGCCGAGGCACCCGTGTTGAATTCGTCTGTGGTCAGCGCGCCGTTGTCTCCGCCCGCCATGATTTCACTCTGCTCCATCGTGCTGGTCAGGCGCTCTCCGTCGGCGGCGACGATATCCCGGGCTCGATCGAGCGCCTACAGTCCGAGGCAAAGTCTTCAGCCAAAGAACGCCAGAAACTGCGCGAAGATCTGGCCGGCTACCATGCGGTCCGCCTCGCCGTCGAGGAGATGATCCAGGACAATCTGCGACTCGTCCGCCGCGTTTTCACCGATCGCGACCGCGAATACGTCCGCCTGCTGGCCTCCCGCCTGACCGCGACCGTGCCACAGACCGTCGCGCTTTTCATATCCGCCGAAAGCGATCCGGCGAGAATCTTTCTGGCGCGCAGCCAGGATATGAAGATCCACTGCGGTGAAGTTCTTCGGGAAGCCCTTGCTGCCCATGGCTTGCGCGGAGGCGGCTCGCCCGATCTTGCCCAGGGCGACCTTACGAAAGAGCAGGCGGAGGAGCTCAGTACCAGACTCGCTGCCGACCTGCGCTCGCTGCTCGCCCACCCGCATCCCGCTGAGTAGGGAACGGCGTTGATGTCGTGATGCAGATCACATCCATTGCCGCCCGATTCTCTTAACATCGTTCCAAATTCAGCGCAGGCTGATGACGCCTCATTGGGTTGGTATTGGGAGGTGGCGTTCAATGCGCATTTTTCGAGACGCGGGACACCTCTTTCGGTTTGCGGGGATTTTTGTGGTTGGCACCCTGATTTTTGTGGGGATACGCGCCTGGCTGGTGCCGCGCACTTTCGGGCAGTATGGACACTACCGCGGAGCGGCCATTGCCGAAATTGCCGCGAATCCCATCCACTACGCTGGACGCGAAGCTTGCGAAACATGTCATGCGGACATAGCGGACAAAAAGAAGCAAGGCAAGCACGCCTCTGTACGTTGTGAGGCTTGTCACGGACCCCTGGCGAAGCATGCCGACGATCCTTCCATCCAGCCCGCCAAACTCGATACAGCGGTGCTCTGCCTTCAATGCCATGAAGAAAGCGCCGCCAAACCAAAAAACTTCCCGCAGGTGGCAGCGGCAGATCACTCCAACGGTCTTCCCTGTGAGACTTGCCACCAGCCGCACAACCCGGCCATTGATGCAGGAGGTGCGAAGTGAATATCACGCGACGTCGCATGCTGATTCTGCTTCCGGCGGCAGCCCTTGCGTGGAAATATGTACTTGCCGGAAACCCGGAAACCTCCCCTAACTACAAGATGACCGAGCATTGGTGGGGAATGCTGATCGATATCCCAAAATGCATCGGTTGTGGCAATTGCGTACGCGCCTGCCAGGCCGAAAACGATGTGCCGGACGGATATTTCCGGACCTGGGTGGAACGCTACCACGTATCGGACTGGAATCTCGAGAATCCCGAAGTTATCTCGCCTGATGGAGGCAAGGAGGGATTTCCTGTCGCCAAAGAAGACTCAGGGAAATACTTCTTTGTTCCCAAGATGTGCAACCATTGCGCGGATTCACCCTGCACCCAGGTTTGCCCTGTGGGAGCAACCTTTATCAGTCCGGATGGCGTTGTATTGGTGGATCAGAAGTATTGCCTCGGCTGTGCCTACTGTGTTCAGGCTTGCCCCTACGGCTGCCGCTATATTCATCCGACAAAGAAGGTCGCCGACAAATGCACTCTCTGCTACCACCGGATTACGAAAGGCCTCACAACAGCGTGTTGTGAGGCCTGCCCAACCGGCGCGCGCCAGCTCGTCGATCTGAAGAATCCTCAGGACCCCATTCATGCCTTCCTGAAGACGCATGCAGTGCAGGTTTTGAAACCCCAGATGGCCACCGGCGCGAAAGCCTTCTACAGCCAGCTCGATGGTTCGGTGCGATAAGGATGGTGAGCGCCATGCAGGGCTTCATGTATCCGGATGAAGTTGAGCTCCAATGGAGCGTGCTGATTGTCTTGTATCCCTACATCACCGGACTTGTGGCTGGTGCGTTCATTCTGGCGTCCCTGGTGCGCGTTTTCCGCGTGGAGGCCGTCAGGCCTACCTACCGGCTGGCGCTGCTGACAGCGCTGGCCTTCCTGCTGGTTGCACCTCTGCCTTTGCAGTTGCATCTCGGGCACCCGGAGCGCTCCTACGAGATGTATATGACTCCCCATCGAACATCGGCTATGGCCATGTTCGGATTCGTCTACCTCTGGTATTTGATGGCCGTCCTGGTGGCTGAAATCTGGCTGGATTACCGACGTGACATCGTCCTCATGTCTCAGTCCGCCACCGGGTGGAGACGTTGGATGTACCGGGCAATGACCCTGGGATCGACCAACATTAGTAGTCGCGCTCTCGAGATTGACGACCGGGTAGGTTGGCTGATTACGCTCGTCGGCATTCCTTCCGCCTTCCTGTTACACGGATATGTAGGGTTTATCTTTGGCTCGATCAAGGCGAATCCCTGGTGGTCATCGCCTCTCATGCCGGTTGTGTTCATCTTCTCGGCCATGGTGTCCGGCATTGCCGCCGTAATGTTGCTCTACATGCTGGCGACGCGGTTGCGCCGGCAGACCATCGACATGCGGTGTGTGGATACCGTGGCGAGCTATCTGTTCTACATCTTCACCATTGACTTCAGCCTGGAGATGCTGGACCTCGTCCATCGTGTTTACGAGGCGGATGAATCGTTTCGCAGCCTCAATTTCATGGTTCACACCAAACTCTACTTTTCGCAGATCGTTCTCCAGATCTTTGTGGGCACGCTCACTCCGATCGCGTTGCTGGCTCTGACTCAGGTGCTGAAACTTCCGGCGATTGCCCGGAAGAGAATCTACGTGATTTCCGGTTGCCTGACCCTGATCGGCATTTTTGCCATGCGGTGGAACGTCGTCATCGGCGGACAGTTGTTCTCGAAGAGTTTTCTGGGATACACGACCTACAAAATGGGCCTGGTTACGCGCGAGGGATTACTCGTCGCGATTTTCCTGAGCGTGCTTCCTTTGTTGTTCCTGTGGGCGCTGGTGAAGCTTCTGCCACCTTGGTCGGAGGTGGATCAGAATGCGCTCCCTGATGCCGCTGCGGCGCTGACCTGAGCAACCCCCTGCTCGGCGCCCCGAGATGATATTCACCAGGATCAATGCACGTGGGCGATGTCGTCATTCATGGAGAAGACGTTTTTGAAGTCGCTCTCATACGGGAAGACGTGAATCATCCAGCTGAAGATCACGGGAAAAAAGGTGCCGCCCTCCGCCTCGCAAGCCTCCTTGGTATGGATGGAGCCGAACATGCCGAATTTGGGGTTTTTGCCATGGTATTCACTAACCTTGTTGGCTGGAGCCCCGCAGAAGTTGGTGTGTTCATGCCAGCGCGCGACACTGAGCGGGATCCGCTCGTTCAGCTCATCTTCCGTCGCGCTCGTGCTGTCCGTGAACATCACGCCCTCCAGCTTGTAGTGCTGCGTCGGAGTCTGGTAGTAGAGCAGAGCCGAGGGCTTGGTCGGGTCGAACTGGGTATCGGCTAACCGGGCGTTCGCATTGTTCATAAAGTGGTACTGAGGCTGTACCACCGTAGGATTCGCAATGACGTACCCGTCGGCCAGAGCCTTCTTGTAGTCCTTGTATTTCTCCATGGTTGCCTTGACCTCAGCTACCAGGGCCTTTGCTCTCTCGTCGTCGCCGGGCTGTTTTGGACGCATTGGAGTGATGCACATGTGATTTGTCATGGCTGCCATGCTCTGGCCCATAACGCTCATGCCGTTCACGCTGCTGCCCATATCATCACAGGGATGGCCCGACGGGTCTGTGCTCATTCCGGCCATTCCCGACATCTTCTGGTCCTGCGGCCATGCGTGTCCCAGTAGCGTAGTCAGCAACAAGGCGCCGATCGCAACAGTCCACATCGCGGCGTCGAACAGATTCGCAACGAACCTTCTTGTCATGAAGTATTTTCGAGGTGTTGGCGACATAGTTATACATAGGACGCGGCACGAGAGCCGTTTGCACCCGGTGGTCATGTGCATTCAAATGGAAGTGGTCATATCCGCCGTGGGAGCCCGAATCGCCGCCGGAGTGGAACCCAAATGTGGTCTTGAGGATGGCGCCAAACACGCAACCGTCCGACCCACTATCATGGGGCATGGTCATGCGTTCCGGCGCGTTTACTCCTGTGATCACATTGGACCGCGGCAGCTCCCAGCCGCTTCACTCCCAGATCTACGGGGCGCTCCGGGATGCCATTGCGCGGGGTGATCTTCGCGGGGGCCAGCGGGTGCCTTCTTCGCGCGCCATGAGCGTTGAACTCAACGTTTCCCGTATCCCCATACTCAACGCCTATGCGCAACTGGAGGCCGAAGGGTACTTCCAGACGCGTAAGGGCGCGGGGACATTCGTCAGCAGCGCGCTTCCTGTGTCCCTGGCGCGGCGAAATGGCTCAGTTACTGCCCGGCCACCGAAGGCATCCGGGCCGCGGCCGGTTGCGCGCCGGGCTTTACTCTCGCCCGTGGAACCCCCCTCACCCTGGCATGGCAGCCTGGGCGCATTCGGCGTGCATCAACCGGCATTCGATGAGTTCCCCTTCGCCACGTGGTCACGGCTGGTTACCCATCATTCTAAGAACCCCAACGCCCGCGCCATCCACTGCATTGACCCGCTGGGAACAAGGCGCTTTCGCGAAGCGATTTGCGATTATCTGCGCACCGCGCGCGCTGTACGAGCCGAACCCGAACAGATCATGATCGTTTCCGGTTCTCAGCAGGCTCTGCACATCGCCGCCAGTGTGCTGCTCGATCCCGGCGACTCCGTATGGATGGAGGAGCCCGGCTACCGGCTGGCGCGAAATGTTCTTATCGCCTCCGGATGCCGCGTTATACCCGTACCCGTAGACAACGAGGGGCTGAATGTGGCGTCCGGCATAAAGCAGTGTGCCGACGCCCGGGTCGCCTGTGTGACGCCTTCACATCAATATCCGCTGGGCAGTACCATGAGCGCCGCACGACGCCTGCAACTGCTGAACTGGGCGCAACTCCACGGGTCGTGGGTCATCGAGGACGATTACGACAGCGAATACCGTTTCGAAAGCACGCCAATATCGTCCCTTCAAGGCCTGGACAGCAACTCGCGCGTGATCTACATCGGAACCTTCAGCAAGGTTCTGTTCGCGTCCCTGCGTATGGGATATATGGTCATCCCTACCGACTTGGTGGAGCGCTTCATCGCGGTGCGCTATACGATGGATATCTTCCCCCCCTACCTTTACCAGGAAGTCATTGCCGACTTCATGCGCGAGGGCTACTTCGCGCGGCACATCCGACGCATGCGCCTGCTCTATAGTGCCCGGCGCAAGGTGCTGGTCGAACAGCTCACGAATGGTTTCGGGAACACGTTCGAAATCCTCGGCGCCGAAGCCGGCATGCATCTTGCCGCGACTTTCCGCTCAGATCATGACGATGTAGCCATCGCCGCGAAAGCGGCGGAGCTGGGCTTATGGCTCTGGCCGCTATCGAGGAGCTACATGACCAGAAATGTCCGCAAGGGCTTTGTGCTTGGATACGGGAACGTGTCCGCCCAGACGATGCCTGCGGCGGTTGAAAAGCTGCGCTCCGCCATCACTCGCGCTTAAGTCATCATTCCTGAGGAACGATGTTATAGGTTTGGATCGCAGTGGCTATCTAACCATGTTAGTGCGGACTTATTAGTCGTGTAGTACCACACGATATCTTATGTAGTTCCCTCTATTGTTTCTCCGATCCATCTCTCCTAATCTCAATTTGACCGATCGTAACGGTGGCAAGGCTGGATCACAGCCCCGCAGCCAGCGTGTGAACGCACTTCGTTCTGAAGGGAATGCAATCGTGAATGATTCAGTTGGGGCCTTGCATGTCGCGCTGGCAGCCGCGGTGGTAGGTTGGCTGGTGTTCTGTGTCTCTCATTCCTTCGCAGTCTGGAAGAAACGAAATGCTGACGGAGATACTCAAAGCTCGCGTGGTCTGTTGTATCTCGGGCTATTGTTGGCAATCGCGGCGATAGGCGCAGGTTGGCTAAACCGCGAATTGACGAGAAGGGCAGGCGTGATTCTCGGCACAGATTTCTTCGTAGTGCGCGCACATGCGAAGACGATTCCCCACCTTATCCAGGGCGACAAGATCGGCGACGGCGCCACGCTCGCTACCTTTGAGAATCCGGAAGCGGAGCGGGAAGAAGAGCAGCTCAGAGGCGAAATGCGGATCGTGGAGGAAGAGATCGCAAGCACCCGGTTGAAGCCGCTTGTGCTTGACTCAGAACTAGTGCGCGTCTCACAGGATGCGAGTGACTCGCAACGCGCCCGGCTGAGTCAGCTCGGTTATGGAGTGCTGCGCCCGGCGGAAGCCGGTTCCGGGCCGGCTTTAAGGGACGACGAATTAGCCGCCCAGCGCGCGAAAAGCAAAGCGGCCGAGATGCAATTCGAGCGAACAACCGCTCTGGTTCAAGCAGGAATCGTGGCCCGGAATAAGTTGGATGCAGCCGCAGTGGCGGCGCAAACCGCTGATCAGGAGCTGCGGGAACGTGAGAATCTGATTCAAGTGGCAAACGCTGGTTCGCAAGCCGTCGCAGGCACCGAGGTTGCGATTCTTCGCGACGCCGAGCGGGCAAGGGCCGAACGAACAGCCGAGCTGGCGGAACTCGATGCGAGGCTGGAGGAGCTGCGCACGAGTCTGCTTCAGCTTCAACAGCAGCGCAGCGTTATCGCGCCCTTTTCCGGTTCGGTCGTTTACCGTCATCCTTCTCCTGCCCTCGCCGGGGAGGGTAAAGTCATCCTCGCCTTAGCGAAGGGTGCTGGCTTCCTGGCAACCGTGCAACTTCCGGCGCGCGAAGCGGCCATGTTGATGCCCGGTCAGAAGCTCCGGCTGAAGCTGAAGCATTCGCTGGTGAGCGAGGAGGTAACCGGGCGGTTGCAGTCGATCCAGCCCGTTTCCGGATATCCCGACCGCCGCGACTTGCTCGTCGAGTGCGATCTTCCTCCTGAGCAGTTTTCGGCGTTCTCTGCGGGGGTGATACCGGTCACTTTGAAGTGGCGCCCGCCGCTCTATACCGACCCCGTCGCTCAAGCGGGATTGGTGTTCGCGCTCCTCCCGATGATTGCGTGGCTCTTCAAGTGGGTGCGCTCGAAGGTCACGCGAAGAGCTCAGCCGCATGTCGAGGAATCGGAACAGAGCTTGGTGGAGAGTTGGTCCTACTCAGCGGAGGAGGAAGAGCTGCTCCATCGACTCGGTGTCAGACTTCGCGAGGATCTAAAGAATCAGGAGCCTTCATCCGAAGTTTTCGGACAGGTAGAGCAGCCTCTCGAGAGAGAGCCGGGTGTGTCGGCGCATCTTGTGAAAGCGGGTGTGTTCATGGCTACGGGCCAGAGCAAGACTTCAGCAGCGCCCGTCGCTAATCCAAGCAGGGAAGAGATCGACCGGGTTCTGGCCCATCTTGGGCTGACCTCTGAGGATCCGCGGAGTGTTGCTCAGTGAAGACGGATGCCCGGTGTCTTCAACTTCTGCCAACGAGCGTGGGTACGTCCTGGCTTTTCTGGATCGCACTCTCTTTCGGCTTTTTCCTGGCTATCTACACTCCCTATGAGCTTTGGGCGCAGGCCGCGCAGCAGATCGATCGGGACGGTCCGAGTCTGGCAGCGTTCGGTGTGTACTTCCTGGGCGGCCTCGCAGGCCTGATGGGGCTCCGGTGGTGCATTCTGTTTATCCTGTCGTATTCGACAATGGCCAAACGCGAGCGGGAGAAGTTATTGCCGAGGGAGACGGAGCTGCCATTCGTATCCATCCTCGCACCCGCGTATTGCGAGGCCGCCTGCGTCAAGGACGCGATGAGCGCTCTCGTACGCCTGGACTACCCGGCATACGAGGTTATCTTCGTGGACGACGGTTCCACCGACGATACTTACCGCCTTGCACAGGCCTTTGCGGGCACGCATTACTCGGAGTATGGCAGCTGCAAGGTGCGCGTGTTCACCAAGCCCAACGGCGGTAAGTGGAGCGCTCACAACTACGGCCTGAAGCATGCAAGCGGAACCCTGATTCTTTGTATCGACGCCGATTCACGAATTGAAACTGGCGCGCTCAGGTTGATGGTGCGGCATATGCGCGATAAGCGAGTGGGCGCTGTTTCAGGCCAGATTCGAGTGCGCAACAGAAGGTCGCTGGTGGGCATGTTCCAGGCTTTCGAATACGTACTCGCGAACGGTGCTCTGCGCCTCTCCCAGGGCGCGACGGGTGCGGTCATGGTCGTTCCAGGGCCCATCGGGCTCTTCCGGCGTGAAGCCCTGCAGCGCGTGCAGGCGGAAAACGAGCGGTCGGGCGGCGCTGAAGAGCAGGTAGTTCGAGGACCATTCTCGCCTCTTACCTTTGCGGAGGATTTTCATCTCTCGCTTTCCATGCTCGCCCTCGGTTACCGGGTGGAGTACGAGCCCCATGCAATCGCGCGCACCAAGGCTCCTTCTACGCTGGCCAGCCTGGTGAACCAGCGATATCGCTGGAACCGCGGAACCATGCAGGTTGTCCTGTGGTTCCTCCGTCGAACTATGCAGGGAGGCAAGTCACCGTTGAAGATCAGGGCATGGATCGCGGCGGTCTTCCTGCTGGATTTTTTCTGTTTCCCGCCGCTCTACTTTGTTCTACTCGGAAGCTCTCTTCTGTTTCTCTTCCACGGCGGCAGTCTTTCAAGCCTGGCTTCGTGGGCCGCGGCTGCATGTGTGGTCAATGTGATGTCAGGAAGCCTGTATGCGGTCGCGCACCGCGACAACATCGCCCTCTCTTTGTTTTCGCCGTTCTTTGATTTTTATCAGGGCATTCTCCTGAATTGCTCCTGGATTATAGCCACGTTCGACCAGCTCAAAGGCGCGAGCATGAGGTGGTGAGGGCAGAGCGCTGTCGGGCCGAGTATTTTCAACTCAACAGCCTTCACTGCTACGATTACTCTTATGTTTGAAGGGTATGAAAAGAATTCCCAGTCGAGGAATTCATGAAGGCATTAGTGAAGAGCCGCGCCGAACGCGGATTATGGCTGGAAGACATCGCAGAACCCACCATCGGAATCAATGACGTACTGATCCGCGTGCGCCATACCGGCATCTGCGGAACCGACGTTCACATCTATCAATGGGATGAGTGGGCACAGAAGACAATCCCCGTGCCGATGGCCATCGGTCACGAATTCGTCGGAGAGATTGTCGAGGTTGGATCCAACGTAAACGACTTCTATCCTGGCGACATCGTGAGCGGCGAAGGGCACGTCACCTGCGGACGCTGCCGCAATTGCCTCGCAGGCCGGCGTCATCTGTGCGCGTACACCTCAGGCATCGGCGTGAATCGTTCCGGAGCATTCGCGGAGTACATCGCGCTGCCCATGACCAATATCTGGCGGCATGATCCCGGAATCAATCAGGAAGTCGCAGCCATCTTCGACCCCTTTGGCAACGCGGTGCACACCGCTCTCTCCTTCCCGGTGCTCGGCGAAGACGTATTGATTACCGGGGCGGGGCCAATCGGAATCATGGCAATTCCAGTGGTTCGGCATGCCGGCGCCCGCCACGTAGTAATCACGGATGTAAATCCCTTCCGATTGGAATTGGCGCGCAAAATGGGCGCAACCCTCGCTGTAAATACTCTTGAAACGTCTCTCGCAGAAGTACAGAAGCAACTCGGTATGCGCGAGGGCTTTGATGTGGGTCTCGAAATGTCCGGCAACCCTGCCGCCATGCTGGAGATGGTTGCGAATATGAGTCACGGCGCAAAGATCGCCATGCTCGGCATCCCTGCGAAGCCGATGTCGATCGATTGGCGGGCGGTCATCTTCAACATGCTGACCATCAAAGGCATCTACGGACGCGAGATGTACGAGACCTGGTACAAGATGAGCGTCATGATCGAATCCGGTTTGGATATTTCACCGGTGATCACCCACCGGTTCAGCTACCAGGAATTCCAGGCGGGATTCGACGCCATGATTTCCGGCCAGACCGGCAAGGTCATTCTGGACTGGACCCACGTCGCCTGAGAAGTCTATGACCGGCCCTCAACCCATTGTGCTCGCGCGTTGCAAAGGGCCACCCAGCCAACCTACATGAGCTGTCTAATCAGTTTGCTCTCCTTCTAGCTTCCGAACGAACGCGTCCTTCAGAGGCTGGGGAGCGTAAAGCAGACGATCAAGCCAAGTGACAACATCGTAGAAGTAGGTGCCACTCCCGATATAACTCTCAAGCGTCGTCTCCAGGTCGCTTCGTTGAAGTTTTCTGAATATTCCGAGGAGAGCGTGGATTCGAAATGTTGCATCTTCGTCATGAATGGACGTAGTAAAAACATCTGTGAGATCGTAAGAATCTTGGGAGAGCATCCAAGATAACGCTACCTTCACCAAGTCAGCGTTGTCGCTCAGGAGTAACTCTCGCACCGTCTCCAACGGCTTCGAAGACAACTTGAGCGCTGCGGACGCGGCCTTTTTCCGAGTCTCGCCATAATCTTCTCGAGCGATCTTTAGAAGGTCGCTTGTATCGTCAGATTCCCCGTACTGACGCACCACTTCCAGAGCGGCCTCACGCAGACCGGACGATTCGCTTGCAAGGTATGGCTTGGCGATCAATCCAGCATCCGGCATCCCGTTCTTGGCGATACCTAATAATGCAGCTTCTTCAAACCGCGATGTCGTAAAGCGATTGAATTTTTCGAATCCCGACTCGTATGCCTTGGCCGCTTCTGGCCCGGATGTCTTCTCGATGCGTCTAAGGCTTTCTTCTCGAATTCGTTTGAATCCGATTTCAAGGTCTTGACGAATGGTGAGCTCGATAACGTCGAAATGACTTAGAGCGAGTGCTTTGTATGCAAGAGGACCGTCGACGGAAAACCAATCGACAGTGGCCAAGAGGTCGTCGACGCTTTGTGTGCCGTAGAAGGTGACAATTATTGAGTCTAGGTCGGGAGGCTGCTCGACCCTCTCCCCGCCCAGCAAGCCTCCGAAGGTCCCAAACAGTTTTCCCGACTCTTTCTCGGGGTCTTTCAGCGCCTCGCGAACAAGTTGAGGTCCCGGTAGGTTGCCTTTTTCCGCCAGACTTTCAAGGGCAAGCGCTCGAACAAACAAAGAGGAATCTTGAACTAGCTTCTGGGCGACTTCGGCTGGAAGGCGGCGCCTCCGGGTTAGTTCTTCTAGGCAAAGCTTTCTCATTTGCTCCCACGGGCTTTCCAGCCCTTGAAGCAGAACCTGTTCGCCCAGCCTCGGAGCACTTTCCTTTAGAATTCGCATCCTCTCCGACGGAACAAACTCATCTTTAGAGATTGCCTCTGCAAGGACCCTATCCGGGGTAAGGCGCGACAAGATGTTAGACCGCGCATCACTTGCGTCCGCAGTGATTTGCGAATCGCCTTCGTTTGCCGCCAACGTTTCCAGGAATTCGATTGTGCGCTCGTCCCCGACCTCCGAAAGGTACTTGAAGGCGCTTGCTCGGACCCACCCATGACCCATCTCTTAATGGAAGCAATTGCCACGCTTCATGCGGAATCTCAAATCGGGACAAAGTGAGCAGATCAAGAGCTCCAATGCGAACGTTGTCCGAAAGATCGTCTATAGCAAGCCTGAACAACAGATCGTAAATTTCATCTTTGCCAACGTCCCTGAACCAGAACCAACCAGGGATAACGTCCTTCTCTCCCCCAACCACCGATCGAAGGATTTCAAGGCTCTCATCAGGCGCAAGATTAAGCTCATTTCGATGTTTGTAGATCAAATTGATCTCGTGAGGGCCGAAAACCTGGTGTGTATACCTACGAGAAATGAGCGTTCCGCAAAGAAGAAAGAGGCGTGCGACTTCAAATTCGCTTAAAGCGCCCTCTTTGTCAAAGAGACCAAGTGATTCATGCGCTACGGCGCTGCCTAACGCCGCGGCAGTGGCCTTGAGTTGGGGCGGAATAGCGAAGCCAGCAGCCAAGGAAGATCTCTCTTCCAACAGCCCAGTGACGGCGGAATTCAGGGTCGGCGGGGCAATTGCTCGTTGATGTGATATTTCCGGATGTTGAGAGGTAAACTCCAGGAGACGCTGCGGTAGCCACAACTGCAGCCTTTCCTTCCAATCCTCAGTATCTTTAACCTTTGCGAACCTGACTTCACCCAACTGGATCTGCGATTCCTGGAACTCTATGACTTTTTTGAGTTGCTCACCTGGGTCGTTTTTCTTGCTCTGATCGAAATCCTTAAACATCAACCAAATTTCTGGATTTCCGCTAGTCCGTCGCCTCGCCTTTGCTCGTTCGAACTCTTCCTCAAAACCTGACGAATAGCCTCCAGTGGGCTGTCCCCACCACTGCCAAAGAAGGCCGATGAAAAGATCGCACTCGTCCACAAGAGGGTTGATTGAAGCCTGTGGCCTCCCGAATGATGGCGGGGTGTCCTCCCAGCGGTGAAGATCAATATGCCACCCAATCCGATTGGCAATGGACTTATTAACAAATTCGACGGCGCTTTCCGCTATGCCTCTCTCCACGTCGACGTCGCTTGGAGAGGCCAAGAAGATCGTGAATATTTGCCTTGACCTTTGCATTGTGTTCCCCAAGATTATGGGAGGTCAGTGCGGAAAGGGAAAGCCTCGATTTTTGACGCCGGCCGTGCGGCCCACCCTTTTCATCATTGCGCTACCGGCAGCGTGACTTAAGCGCAGCCGAAGGGCGAAGCCAAGGGTGCGAGAGCAGTCTTGAAATCGTGCTACACCCAGTCTCCTCACCCCCTCTCTTTCTTGGCGTACAATTTCCCCGAATCCAGTAAAATAGAAATAGAGACAAAAGAAGCCCGCTACGGCGGGCTTTCTTATTTCTCCTAAAAAGGACTCACATGCCCACCGCGCGGCGTAAGTTATTTGTTTTCTGGGTAGAACTTGTAACTCATTGATTCTTTGGTAGCTGCAGCCGACGTAGGGCTTAAGTCCAATCGAATCAAGTATCAGAGATTCTGGGGGGGGAGGGGGTACCCCTCGGTTTCCCAGGATGGGAACCAAAACGGGACCGGCAGAGAGAGCGACAGGAAGCCAAACCCTACAGCCTGTTCCTTCTGATAAACTCAACAGAGTGTCTCCCGTCGCCGTGGGGCTATAGCTCAGCTGGGAGAGCGCGTCGTTCGCAACGACGAGGTCGTCGGTTCGAGCCCGACTAGCTCCACCAAATCAACATCAATCAGGAAAAATTCAGGCCTTTCATCTCAGGCTCTCCTTGCTTCCGGTATGCTGGTCCGTGCAAAGGAGAACCCCATGAAGACATTCCCGAAGCTCTGTCTGGCCGCAGCTTTGTCAGCATTGCCGCTGGCTGCGTTCGCCGCCGGCCCGAAGTCCGTCAAGGTTCCGATGAAGACCGCGGACGGCAAGGACGCTGGAGACGTTGTCCTCAAGCAGACCAAATCTGGAGTCGAGGTCAAGGTCGACCTGAAGAACCTGCCTCCCGGCGAGCACGCCATCCATATCCACCAGAACGCCAAGTGCGATCCGCCCGACTTCAAGTCCGCCGGCGGACACTTCAACCCCGCAGGCAAGAAGCACGGGTATGAGAGTCCCGAAGGCCACCACAACGGCGACATGCCGCAGAACCTGACCGTGAAGCCCGACGGCAAGGTCTCCGTGACCCTCTGGAACAAGGACGTGAGCCTTGATCCCGCCGCGCCGAACTCCGTCTTCACCAACGGCGGCACCTCCATCATGATCCACGAGAAGGCCGACGACATGAAGACCGACCCCACCGGCAACGCCGGGGGGCGTATCGCCTGCGGTGTCATCATCGCCCCATAAATTGCAGCCGAAAATAAAAACGGGCAGACCGATCGAGTCTGCCCGTTCATGTTTAGGAGCTTGCTACTTTGCTTTGGCAGCTTCGCTCTCGATGGCCTTCCATTCATCTGCGCTCAGCTTGACTGCGCCGGCTCCGATGTTCTCTTCGAGATGCTCCACGGACGTGGTCCCGGGAATCGGTAACGTAACCGGCGAGTGGTGCAGCAGCCACGCCAACGATAACTGCGCCACCGTCACATGATGTCGCTTCGCTGCCGCATCCAGTGGACCACCTGGCTTGGCGAGCGCACCCGCCGCCACCGGGAACCACGGGATGAATCCCAGCTTGTGCTTCGCACAGTATTCGAGCGTGGTCTCGTAGTTGCGGTCGCCAACGTTGTACTTGTTCTGCACGCTCACGATGGGCACGGTCTTCCTGGCTCGCTCGATATCGTCCGGTACGACTTCAGACAGACCTACATGACGAATCTTCCCTTGCTTCTGCAGTTCCTTGATGGCGCCGAGCGACTCTTCGACCGGAACCTTGGGATCGATGCGATGGAATTGCCACAGGTCGAGGCGCTCTACCTTGAGTCGTCGCAGGCTCATCTCAACGCATTGGCGCAGATACTCCGGCCGCCCCACGGCCGCCCACCGATTTGGCCCCGACCTGGTGAATCCGCCCTTGGTGGCAATCACCAGATCACCGGGGTACGGGTGTAACGCCTCCGCAATCAGCCGTTCACTCACCTCGGGGCCGTAGGAGTCTGCTGTGTCGATGAAGTTCACTCCCAGTTCGACCGCGCGGCGTAAGACATTCTTGGCCTTCTCCGGATCTTTAGGCTCGCCCCAGATACCGTCCCCGGTGATCCGCATTGCCCCGTACCCAAGGCGGTGAATTTGCAGATCGCCGCCGAGCGCAAATGTTCCGGTAACTGATGCATTCAAATGAGTGGTCGTCATACGCTCTCAGATGCTACTGGCTAATGTTGAGGTCCGGCAAATCCTGACAGATTGGTTTGATCGGTGCAACATGTCAAGCCTGCGCCGCTCGCCGCCCCGCCCCGCGCCCTTCGCGAATCAAATCTGGTAGCCCGACCCCGTGGTATGCATTCCCGATCAGGTACAACCCGGGAAAGCTGTCAGACAATTGGGCCAGCTTTGTCATGCGATCCAGATGCCCCACGGCATATTGAGGCAGCGAAAGTGGCCACCGCCGGACGAGGGAGGTGTCTGGGTCTGGCAATTGACCGAGCGCCCGGGATAACTGCCGATGAGCCAGCGAAACAAGCGTGGCATCATCCTCATCGAGCAAGGCAGGCGCCGTGTCGCCGCCGAAAAAGCCACGAAGAAGCACTGCGCCTTCCGGTGCGCGATGTGTGAACTTCTGATCGACAAAGGTGCAGGCTAACAGTTGGGGATCATCTTCAGGTCCTCGGCCACGGCTCGGCGCTTGCGGCACGAGATACCCAAAGCCACGCGGAATCCTGAGATGCTTTGCATGCTCGCAAGAAAACCCCAATGCCACGACGATGGCCGAGGTTGCGTCGATGGTCAACAGAGAATGGAACTCTGCCTGGATGGGACGAAGCAAGCGCCGTGTCACATCCGCAGGTGTTGCAATGATCAAAGCCTCGAAGATGTTTGAAGATCCAGCGGATTCTATTTGCCATCGCCCGTCGCGCAGGCTGAGCGAGCCGACTCTGTGGTTCAGCCGAACCGCATTTGCGGGTAGAGTCTGCACGATTTGCTCGATCAATTTCTCTAATCCCGATTTGAGCGAGGTAAACACCGGCTCTGAATTCGCATCTCGCTTCTGCTGGAGAGCCGAAATCAGGCTGCCGTGTTCCCGCTCGAACCTTACATAAGCTGGCATCACGGCGCGCACGCTCAATGTGTCGATGTCACCGCCGAACACCCCAGCCAGCAACGGACCGGCAATCGTCCTGGTGACTTCATCGCCAAAATGCCTGCGAACAAAGCTCGCAACGGATTCGTCTTCGCCATCCGCGAGCACCGATTGTTTCAACTCTTCCGCGTGACGGACCTCGCGCAAATAAGCGAGCCGAGCCTGCCAGCTGAACAGCGGCGACTCCATGATCGGAGCCCAGCGCGTCGGAACCATCATCCTCATGCCGTCCGGCATCGGCATGAGGCGATGGTTTTGCAGCAGGTAAGTTCTTCGTTGTTGATCGTTGGAGGGGATAATCTCGGCTTCGAGCCCTAGCTCAATGGCGAGCTCGCGCGCCCAAGGTTTCTCAGTGACCCAGGAATCGGGTCCGCACTCGATGACGAAGCCGTCGCGATGAACCGTCTCGACCGTGCCACCCAATCGTCCTGAGGCTTCAAACAATGTGAACTCGACATCAGTTTCGCGCGCAAGCTGGTAAGCGGCCGCGAGACCGCTCAATCCTCCACCAATGATCGCGACGCGTCTCATGGTTAGCCCAGCCGGGCCACGCCTTGGCGAGCAAGATCGGCTAACGCTGCTGTCAGCAGAGGCGACGCGTTCAGCGATTCCGGGCGACGCAATTCCATATTCAGGTTCGCCGCGAACTTGCGAAAGCCAATGTCGATGTCGAACAGGATCTCAACGTGGTCGCATAGGAATCCCACTGGTTGCACGACGATATTCTGGACGCTCTGCTCACGGAGAGTAGTCAGTGTCTCTTCGACAGTTGGGCCAATCCACGGACCACCGGACATGCCCTGGCTCTGGAAGGCAAAATACCAATTGTCCGGAGTAAGACCATCCACACGCTCCGCCACAAGTGCTGCTGTGCGCTTTGCTTCAACCGGATAAGGATCGGGGCCCTGAGCGTTTTGCGCAGATACCGCGTCGGCGGCTGACGGTGTCTGGATCGTCCTGCAGGGGACGCTGTGCGCCGTGAACAGTACAGGCACCGGCTTGCCCGTTTCTGTGGTAAAGGAGTTCCACACCGCACGCAGACGCTCGGCAAAGGCATCGGCGAGGAGGGGATGATCTGACCATCCCTCCACGAAGTCGACTTGCATTCCTTCAGCCGCGGCGAAGACGGCACGGCGATAGAGTCCCACGCTGGTGCGGGAGTTCTGCGGTGCGAGACAGATCGCGACGATTCTGCCGATGCCATCATCGCGCATCTTGCCGACAACATCCGCGATGTATGGCTTCCAGTTGCGCATGCCGACGTAGACCGGGAGGCAAAGCTCCTGCGACAGAAGGCGTCCCTGTTCGAGTGTCAGGCTGGTCAGTGGACTGGTGCCGATGAGCGAATAGCGGTGGCGGATCTCTTCAACCACGCTCTCCGGGAGAGGACGTCCACCGGTGATGTTGCGCAGGTATTCAGGGATCTCGTCGAGCGCATCCGGCGTTCCGTGCGCCAGCAGCAGAACCGCTGTGCGCTCACTCATGGCGGCTCACCGTCGCGTATTCCCGGACCAACTTCACGACCTGCTGCACGTTTTCTACCGGCGTGTTGGGAACGATGCCGTGGCCGAGGTTGAAAATGTGGCCTGGGCGCCCCCCTGCCTGATCGAGGATCTGGTAGACCCGCCGGCGGATTAGCTCGGGCTCGGCGAAAAGGGTGATGGGGTCAAGGTTGCCCTGGACGGCGCAGGCGTAGTCCAGGTCATGCCATGCTGCGCCGAGTGGAGTGCGCCAGTCGAGGCCGAGAACGTCGGCTCCGGTCTCGCGCATCGAGGGGAGCAGGCTAGCTGTGTCGACGCCAAAGTAGATCACGGGGACGCCCATCGCCTGGACGTCACGGACGAGTGTCTTCGTCGTCGGCAGGACGTAGTCGCGGTAGTCCTCGACGCTAAGTGAGCCGACCCAGCTGTCGAAGATCTGGATCACGTCGGCGCCGGCTTCGACCTGCTGGCGCGCGAACTCCCGGAGCACCTTCACCAGCTTTTCCAGCAATCTGCGCCAGGCATCCGGTTCGCGATACATGAGCGTCTTGGTGTGAACGTAGTTGCGCGATCCTCCGCCCTCGATCATGTAGCTGGCCAGCGTGAAGGGTGCGCCGCAGAATCCGATGATTCCTAACCGGTCCTTGAAGTGGGCAACGACGCGGGCAATAGCTTCAGCAACGTAGCCAAGCTCGGAGGCGCGGTCGGTGCGCAACCGCGCAACGTCCTCGACGGTGCGAACCGGATTGTGGATCACCGGGCCTTCGCCGGCCTGGAACTCGAAGTCCAGTCCCATGCATTCGAAGGGAAGCAGCAGGTCGGCGAAGATGATTGCGGCATCGACATCGAGCTTTTCGGCGGCGGTGATGGTCACCTCGGCGGCCAGCTTCGGCTGCTTGCAGATTTCAAGCAGGGAATGATGCCGCCGTACCACCTGGTACTCCGGCATGTAGCGGCCGGCCTGGCGCAGGAACCACACCGGCGTCCGGTCGACCGGCTTGCGGAGGCAGGCGCGGACGAAGCGGGTGCCTCCGGTCATGGATGGGGCTTCAGTGATTGGGGGGATCTGCAGTCGTTCAGACATCAGTTTTCGGAGATCAGGAGCTCAACAGATCAGGTTAGCATCTGCATGCGGCCGCAAGAAATCTCGGCATCCTGTTGGTGGTACCCCCTCCCCCTCAAGTTGTCATATATCTGATTTTGTTGAGTTTAGGGTACAGGTGTCTCCATGTTTCCCGGAATCAAACGGTTACAGGGAAATATCTTGAAACAAAGGACTTAGAGCCATGCGTCTCTCGGAGCGATTCCCATTTCGGAACCGCAGAATACAAAGGCGTGGCTGCGGTTGCGGCCAGGCCTTTTTGATCTTCTATTTCTATTTTAGCTGGTTCTGAGAAATTGTCGGCCAGGAAAAATACAGCGATTAGGGATTAGCCATTAGGGATTCGAAGAGGTAGGTCGTTCCGCGCGGGTGGCGCGGAGATAAGGTGGCGCGGCTACGCCGCGCGCCGGATAGGCCCGCTCCTGTTCCTCAGGAGGCGCGAGGAACAGGAGCGAGAGAAATGAATGTCGCTTCGCCTGACGGCTGCGCTCCTGCCTACGGCAGTAAGGTGCGGTTCTCCACCCCACGGACGAAGACCTGTCCGTGGGGACCCCGGCCTTCGGACCGGAATTTTGTTTCGTCGCTATGCGACTGAATGAGAGGGTGGGGGAAGGAGGGTCGGGGAACGAGGGGTGGGGGGATTCAGTCCGGCAGTAGAACTTCCCGCAGTTAAGCAGCTGGTTTAAGTGGCCACTTGGAATCCCGATGAGTGAGATTGAGGTTTATCCAGAACGGATGGAGCAGCCAGTAGAATAGGACCGATGCAGCCCCAGGGCCCAGGTGATATCGAAGCACTCGATCGTGCGACTTCCGCATTTCTCAGCGTGCGCCCACGGCTCTTCGGCGTTGCGTACCGCATGCTCGGTACTGCCGCCGAAGCAGAAGACATGGTGCAGGAGGCCTGGCTGCGCTGGCACTCCACGGATCGCAGCGTGGTTGTGGATGCAACGGGATTTCTGGTAACGACGACGGTGCGGCTGGCGATCAGCCTCGCGCAGTCCGCCCGTTCCCGCCGCGAGACATACATCGGCCCTTGGCTTCCCGAGCCCATAGACACCACTGCCGACCCTACCCTCGGAGCAGACCGTGGTGAAGCGCTGGAGATGGCGGTTCTCATTCTGCTCGAAAAACTCTCGCCGAATGAACGCGCCGCCTATGTTCTGCGCGAGGCTTTCGATTATTCGTATCGCGATATTGGGGACATTCTTCAACTCACCGAGGCGAATGCGCGTCAGTTGGTGACCCGCGCGCGTAAACACGTTGTCGATGAGCGGCGGGCCCAGGTAAGCTCCGCCGAGCATCGCCGTTTTCTTGAAGCTTTCCTTTCCGCCGCGCAAAAGGGAGACATAACTGCCCTCAAAGAGATCTTTACCGAGGACGTCGTTTCCATCACCGATGGCGGCGGAATCACAGGAGCGGCACGTATTCCAGTGGTTGGCAGTGAACGCGTAGCGAAGTACATCGCTCGGTTCGCCTCGCACTTCTGGGAGGATGTGACTCTTTCACGGATACAGGTGAACGGGCAGTCTTCCGTGCTCATCACGCGCGGCGACCTGAGCATTGCCCTCTTTACCGTGGATGCCACGCCCCAGGGCATCAGCCAGATCCTATGGGTGATGAATCCGGCAAAGCTCGCGAGGATCGCAGGATCGCTGCAGGCATCAAGCTAGCATCCTTAGTGGTGGTGGTCAGTGGGAGAAGTTCGAGTAGCCCGTTATACGGACAAGTGGATCGCAAGATTACTTCCCACAAGCCGACTTTAGCGTTACTTGCCTGCGAGCAGGGCCGGCAGCGCCAAGCATCTCGTTACCGCAGCGAGAGCGAACAGCCTCTTAGCAGAATCAGACAGGGTGCGTGTCAGATGTTCTCTGATTTACGAACAGGGTCAGTTTGGAATTTACTTTTTTCCGGAAGCTTCAAGCCCATATCGTATTGCTGCTTCAAGTACAGGAAGGTTTATATCTTTTAGCTTTTTGAATTTAATGCAATACCCAGTCACGCTCGCCTTTCCCAGCGTTTTCCCATACGTCTCGGCCAGGTACGTCTTATCGTCGATGCCAAGAATATAGACAGAGATTCCGGTAGTGTTTGCGCTCATGCCAACTTGATAGAACTCCCTTGTTGTTCCATCGGCATATTTCATGGTGTGCGAACCATAGCCAATATTGGGGTTGGAGACAATTTTGCCTTCGCTGTTCTTGCCATCCAAGAACTGTAATTTGAATGTCGGCGACACCTGGAGCAAGACACGGTGCAGCTCTTGCATGTCACTGCGTTTTGGTTCAGGCTGGCTGGCAATGTAATTCGCGATTTGTTCTTTTACGCTCACGCGAAATATTGTAGGGCGAGCGGCTTGCTTTGCCCTTACAAATCTCGCTTTATTTCCTGCTCGCATACAGTCGCAGCGCACCAGGGGCGGTCAATCGGTCCCCATAGACGCCGTTCTCATCACTTGGCCGTGTTAGTCGGCATCTGGAAGAAGTGCTCTTTCGGTCCTGACCGGCTGAAGATGATGTATTTGGCAATCTATTCTGTCCTCAGTGGGTCAGACTGATCCCCAACGTCCTGGCCGCAGAAGCCGCATCGCGCAAAGTTTGCGCGACGATCTTGGAATTTCTGAGAACTCCTGTCACAAAACACTCCTCTGCAAGGTCCTAGTTGGTACATGGCCCTGCTCTGCATCGGCAGCTGCTTCGGGCGATGGAGAGAGGAGTCATTGATTGAAAACAACTTTGATATTGCTATTCCTGATGTCGGGAACGTTGATGGCGCAGGAGGCGAAGGTCGCTCCGCTCATGTCAAAGGACTTGACGGAGTTCCACGATAAAGAAGGCCTGATGATCACGGTCGAATATCCCCCTGGCGCTTCGGACCCCATTCATCGGCACAATGCTTACGCATTTCTCTACGTGCTTGAGGGTTCCATCGTGATGCAGGTCAAGGGCGGTAAGCCCGTCACCCTTACACGCGGCCAGACCTTCTATGAAGGCCCTGACGATGTTCATATCGTCGGCCGTAATGCAAGCAAAACCAAACCGGCGAAATTCCTCGTGTTTCTGGTCAAGGACAAGGGCGCTCCCGTGCTGATTCCGACGAACTAGCTCCCGCGGCTGACGAGCTATCACAACTTGAGAATTCAATCATCTCCGGGAAAACTTCGGACTCACAAGCGTGCTTCATGGGAGCATGACGAAAGGATGAATCATGAAAATCGTAGTCATCGGCGGAAGTGGACTCATAGGGTCAAGACTTGTCACCAAGCTTCGCGAGCAGGGGCACGAAACGGTAGCGGCATCCCCTAACACCGGCGTCAACACGCTTACAGGTGAGGGACTGGCCGAAGCGCTGAAGGGCGCATCGGTAGTGGTGGACGTAACCAACGCTCCGTCATGGGAAGACGCGGCTGTGATGAATTTCTTTGAGACGTCGACCCGGAATCTCCTAGCACATGAAGGCGCTGCCGGCGTGGGACATCATGTGGCGTTGTCGGTGGTAGGAACGGAACGCCTGCTCGAAAGCGGCTACTTCCGGGCAAAGATTGCTCAGGAAAACCTGATCAAAGCTTCATCCATCCCCTTCTCGATCGTCCGCGCGACGCAGTTCTTTGAATTCTTCAAGGGCATCGCCGATTTCTCCACCAGGGGCAACGAGGTGCATCTGCCCTCTGCACTGATCCAACCAATGGCTGCCGACGATGTCGCCAGTGCGGTAGGCCGGATCGCGACGGGCTCGCCAGTGAATGGCACAGTAGAAATAGGAGGGCCGGAACAGTTCCGCCTCGATGAGCTTATCCGGCAAGGTCTCGCCGCAAGCAAGGATCCGCGAAAGGTTGTCGCTGACTCGCAGGCGACCTACTACGGCATAAAGGTGACCGAACGCGCACTCGTTCCCGAAAACGACGCATGGCTGGGAAAGATGCGGTTCGAGGAATGGCTTGCCCAAGCTGTTTGAAGTCCCGCATGCAAAATACTGCATATGATGGACGTCGGCATAGTAAGGCGAGACCAGTTTGAACGAAAACCTGACGCTCTCATATTTCGAAATGGTGAGTACCGATGATAGAGAACTGCATTTCCATGGAACGCTTTGAAGAACTTAAGGAGATCAACGGCAGGCTGCGGCTCCTTGTGGGTGAATTGCTGCTCAAGAATCAGACACTACGTACCCAACTTTGCGCAGAGGAGGACAATCTTCAAGAGCTACAACTCCGTTGAACATAAGCATTACTGGCCAACCTGCTTTATCGGGGTCGCAGGAGCAGGTGCGGGTGTCTTGCCGAGAACCCACTTGTCGTACCAATCGAAGTAACGCTGGTAGCGGTCGCGGATGAAGCTGGGGCGGGTGAACCCGTGAAATTGTCCCGGATAGACGATCAGCTCTGTCGGCACGTTCAGGCTGCGGAGAGCCTCGTACATCTGTTCGCCGCCGACGAGAGGGACGTTGAAGTCCTTGTCACCGCCCATAAACAGGGTCGGCGTTTTGATCCGGTCGGCGTGATAGAGCGGGTAAGCCAGCTTGATATAGGTCTCCTGAGCTTTCCACGGCGGCTGCAGCTCGGTGTCGTACTGGTGGATGTACTGGTCCACTCCGTAAAGCATGATGGGATTGCCTACGCCCGCGCCGCTGGTGGCCGCTTTGAAACGCGTGTCGCTGGCGATGGTGTAGTCGGTGAGGATGCCGCCGTAGCTCCAGCCGCCTACGCCCAGGCGGGCTGGATCGGCATAGCCCTGCTTCACGGCCTCATCCACGGCGGCGAGTAGGTCTTCGACTTCGTGATGACCCCAGTCGGCGAAGATCGCCTCTGAATACGCCTTGCCGCGCCCGGAGCCGCCGCGGTAGTTGACGTTGAGGACGGCGAATCCGCGCGCGGCGAAGAGCTGGCGCTCGATGACAAAGCTGTGAGCGTCCTGGCCGTTGGGTCCGCCGTGAATTCGTAACAGCATGGGATACTTTTGGCCGGCGACGGCATCGGGCGGCAGAGTCAACAGGGCGTGAACTTCGGTTCCGTCCTTGCCGGTCGTGTTCAGATCGCGTGTTGTGCCAAGCTTCAATTGCGCCAGCAAGGCGTCGTTGTGGCCGGTGAGCTTGCGGAGCTTGCCGTCTTCGAGCGCAAAGACGTTTCCGGGGGCCGAGTCCGTTGTCCAGATCACGACCTGATGTCCCGCAGCGTCGTTCTGCGTGATCACGACGCCGGGTTCATTCAGCAGCCGCTTCGTCGTTCCGTCATCGACACTCACAGCTACGGGATATTCGGAGCGGTCATCTTCGACGAGGACGGTGATCGTCTTGCCATCAGTGGAGAAACGCGGGGTGGAGACGCTCCGGTCGAGCTTGGCGGTGAGAATTCGCGGAGCGGTTCCGTCCGCGCCGACAATGGCGAGCTGGCTCTGGTTGTACTCCTCGAATTTGGGATCGCTGCCCTGCGTGTAGGCGATCCATTTGCTGTCGGGGCTCCAGGCGAGACGGCCGCCGTCTTCTCCTTTGAAGTCGGTGAGTTTCTTCGGCGCAAAGTTCGGCGCGGCGTTCACGACGAATACATCGGTGTTGATGGTGCGATCCCACTCCGGATCATGGTTGCTGACGTAGGCGATTTTGGTTCCATCCGGAGACCAGACGGCATTGCCTTCGTCGTGGGCGCTGTCGTTGGTGAGTTTGTCGAGCTTTTGGGTATCGATGTTGTAGAGATAGAGGAGAGCCCGATTCGTGCCGCTGAGATATCCCTGGACATCCTGCTTGAAGTGGTAGCGATCGATGACGATGGGCTTGGGCTTCTCTTCCTTCTTGTCCTTCTTGTCGTCCTTAGTGTCTTTGTCGGCGTCGTCATCGGCCCGGATGGTGAGGAGCAGCCTCTTGCCGTCGGGCGACCACGCGTAAGCGCCCAGATGCCCTTTAACCTCCGTTAGCTGCCGGGCTTCTCCACCGCGACGGTCGAGCACCCACACCTGTGTACCTTTTCCTTTGCCCGGCCGCTCAGCCTCGAACGACAAATACTTTCCGTCCGGACTCCAGCGCGGCGTGCTCGATGAGGAATCCACGCCATAGGTGAGCCGGATGTCCTGCGAGCCATCCCAGCTGACCATCCATAGATCAGTGATGCGCTTGTCGGCTTCCGTGTCCGTCCGGCTCAGCGTGTAAGCCACCCACTGGCCGTCGGGAGAAACCTGCGGATCGCCCACATCCTGAAATTTGAAGATGTCGTCGAGGGTCATGGGGTGCGGGCCAGAGGTGGCCGGCGGGGTGGCAGGAGTCGTCTGCGCAGTCTGGGCGAGAGCGGAAGATGCGGCGAGAGTCGCGCAGAGGAGGGATGTGAGAGCTAAGGTCCGAGACATGCAGAAGAGTATATCGGGAGGCAAAGGAATCAATGAATAGGATTTCTCTGCTCAACTGGGAGTCTCACGCGCATGATGAGCGGCGCCGAGGGAGTCGCGCCGGGCTTTTGGTTGCCGTGATCGTCAAGATTGTCCCATCCGGAGTTCGCGATGTAGTAGAAGTAGCCGTCGTGCGGGAAGCCGTGGGTGGGATCGCCGAGAGTCGCGGTTGCGCGCTCGATGATTGTCTCCGACGCAACGCGTGCGAATGATGCATCGAGCGTAAACGTGATGACGCGCTCGGGGGATGTGCCGTTCTGCGTGGCGATCAGGGTGTGTCCGTCCAGATAGAGGCCGTCGATTCCGTTAAGAGCGAAGGGGCCGCTGAGGGCGTAAGTGCCGTCCATGGGAATCCACGCGACGTGCTTTGTCTCGAGGTCAAGGATAGCGATGCCTCGGAGGTAGTCGGGAATGAAGACCCGCTTGCCGTCGGCGGATATTGCGGGCGTTTGCGGTGAGATGAATTCGCCAGCGTCGAGACGGTCTATTTGTTGGTTTTCTCGGTGTTGGGTTTCTCGATGGATCAGGTAGATGCCGCCGCCATCGCCATCAGAAATGATGGCATCCCCTTCCGAGGTAAGGGTCATGTCTCCCAGAGCGGTGTGGGGAGGGGCTTCGGTGCGATGGAGAAGTCGAGCGGATCTGAGGTCGTAGGTGAGGATCGCAGACCGGCCCCAGTCGTTTTTCGGGACCGTGGTGAAGCCGTCCAGGGCGACTTCCGTCGCCCAGAGAAGGTGACGGTGCAGGTCGATCCGGAGTGCCATCATGGGCCAGGAGTCGGGGGAAGATGCGAAGACGCGCGCGGTGCCCGACATGTCGACGGCAAGGATCTTCTTCTCGAGAACGCTGGTGATGTAGAAGAGCTTCGTGGCCGGGTCGTAATCGATATCCTCGGGGATGAGGCCGGGGTCTTTGAGGCTGAACAACTCGGCGGACCGGGAAACGCTTTTGGTGTTGGCCGCCATTCGGGTGTGAATTGTGGCAAATTGCGGGTTGCTGCGGAGAAGATCGAATTGCTTGAGTTTCAGGACATCTTCGTTCGATTGCCCCATGCGAACGAATTGGGTGAGGCTGCTCAGGGCTGCAGTTTGGTCGCCGCTGAAGGCCTGGGCGCTCATCAGCTGAAGCAGGGCATCGGGTGAGCCATTGAGCAAGTCACTCATTTTGTTTGCGCTGGCCAGATAAGCCTGGGCATCGTTGGCAGCATGCGCCTGGCTCAGGCTGGCCTGGATCTGATGAAGCTGTTCTTTGGCAGGGATCGGGGTGTCCGGAGACGCGGGGGTGAGTGGCAAAAGGAGCAGCGTGACAGCGAGGGTCCGGCTAGAGATCGCGTTCATGGGCAGGGTTCTTCGCGTGTTTCACATCGACCAGAATAGTCCGTAACGAGTCCAAGCCCGTGATTTTGTGACGGAAGAGAGCTTTTCGGGCTGCGGCTTGTTTTTTGGGGATCGCCGGCGGACGGTTCGGGGAAAATTCTTCGGGTGACTTGCTAACTAATGGATTAGTTGTTCGTCGAACGGACCAGAGCAAGTTCATGCCGCCAAGAAAATCCATCACGTTGACCGAAGCCGAGCTTCGACTCATGAAGATTCTCTGGCTACGCGGAGAATCTGCCGTGGGAGACCTGGTGGCTGCGATGCCTGACGGCGCAGCGCTGGCATACAACTCGGTGCTGACGACGATTCGCATTCTCGAGCAGAAGGGCTACGTTCAGCATCGGCAGGAAGGCCGGGCCTACGTTTATAGTCCGTGCGTCGCCGAGCATGAAGCGAGCCGGTCGGAGGTTCGTCACATGATGCAGCGCTTCTTCGGCAACTCCCGGGAGCGGCTGCTGCTTTCTCTGCTGGGCGACGATGAGATTTCTCCGGAAGAGTTGAACCGCCTGAAGGAAGCGATTGCCAAGGCGGAAGAGAGTACGAGGAACGTCTAGCCAAATGGAACTGCACGCAATGCAATGGGTCGATGGTCTCTCGCAAGTCGCGGCTCGTTCGTTTGTGTCCGGGATATGGCAGGGTGTTTTGTTGGCCGCAGTCGTTGCTCTCTGCCTGCGACTGATGCCGAAGATGACGGCAGCTCTTCGCTTTTCCGTCTGGACAACAGTCTTTCTTATCATTGTGCTGCTTCCGTTCCTTCATCTGTCGTCGATGGGTGCACATTCGTTGACGGCCGCGCGAGCTGCGATTCTTCAAATGGATATTCGCTGGAGCTTCGGGATAGCAGCCGTATGGCTGTTGCTGTCTCTGGTTCGGGCCGTCAAGCTGGCCATGAGTATTCTTCAGCTGCGTGGCCTCTGGAAGAGAGCGATACCGGTCGAATCAGGCGTGGGCGCTGTTTCTTTGCCCACTCCTTTCGGGTCTCGGAGGGTGCAGCTTTGCACCTCTGACGAAATCGATCGCCCGAGTGTGATCGGCTTTTTCTCGCCGCGTATTCTCATTCCAGTATGGCTGTTTGAGAAGCTGACGCCGGCGGAGCTGGAACAGATTGTGCTGCATGAGTTGGGTCATCTCAGTCGTGCCGACGACTGGATCAATTTGCTGCAAAAGATCGGCCTGGTGCTCTTTCCTCTCAACCCGGTCTTGATGTGGATCGAACGGCGTCTCTGTTTCGAACGCGAACTGGCTTGCGACGATGGAGTGCTTCGAGTCGCCAAGGCGACCACGTATGCAAGCTGCCTGACGAGTCTCGCCGAAGGCAGGCTGGTCCGGCGCAATGTGTCCCTGTCGCTGGGCGCGTGGGAACGGCAATCGGAACTCGCTCGCAGGGTACACAGCATCCTGCGTCGGGGAGAGTCGATGAGTCCGCGCCAGGCGCGGTTGGTTCTGAGCGCGATGGTTGTGGCTCTGGTTGGGGGGGCGGCCGGATTGTCGCGGTGCCCCCAGCTAGTCTCTTTCTCAGTTGCCAACTCCGGGGTTGGTTCTATTGCCGAGGCTCCTGCCCAGCTGCAACCCGAGAGATTGCCAGCGGCGGAGTATCGGCCGGTTGTCTTCCGTCCTTCGGAGACTCCCCATGAAACTCTGCTGAAGGCTTCTCTGCCGCTCGCTCGGGGGCGAAAGTCAATCGGCCAGAAGGCAAACCGCGCTACGCACAAGAAATCTCATGCTGCGCCGGTCCTTGTCCCGACGGTGCAACACGCAAAGGGAATGCAATCAAAAACTCAGCAATGGGTTGTCCTTACGTCGTGGGATGTAACGGCGGACGAATCAGGTGCTTCAAAGATGACACTTACCGTCACGGATGAGCGTCTTCCGATGCCTCGCTATGCTGCTTTGCCAACTATGAACGGTTGGCTCGTCATTCAACTCTAACCACTCTGAAATCACTTTTGAGGAATCGCTATGCCTGGAACAACTAATAAATTAATTGGCAAAACGGCGCGGGTCGCCGTTCCTGCCGGTACTGCGGCTGCCCTGGTTCTGGGAGCCGCGTTCTTTATCCATCACAACGGAGTGCACGCCGCCGACGGCTATGCGGCTCCGATCGATGACAGCAAAGTTTCGGCGCTGACTTCTCTGGACAGTGCGGTAGAGACAGTCGCGGCGCGGGTGACACCTGCGGTTGTGAATGTCGCAGTGACTTCGCGAGGATCTGCGGAGCGTGATGCTTCCGACGATCAGGACGGGGGGCAGGATCAGGGGCAAGATCAGGGGCAGGGTCAACAAGTGCCTCCGCAATTCCGGCGCTTCTTTGGCCCGGGCAGCCCGTTCGGTGGGTTCGGCGGTGGCCAGATGGCGCCGCAGCAGCCGCAGATTGAGCATGGTATCGGCAGCGGTGTGATTATCTCGCCCGATGGATACATTGTGACGAACAATCACGTGGTCGATGGAGCGACGCAAATTCGGGTTACCATGAACGACCGCCGCACCTTCAATGCGAAGGTGATCGGCACCGACAAGCTGACTGACCTGGCAGTGATCGAGATTGACGGCCATGGTCTGCCGAATATTCCGTGGGGTGATTCGAGCAGCCTGCGTCCTGGCCAGACGGTGCTCGCGTTCGGCAGCCCGTTTGGATATTTCCAGTTCTCGGTGACGCGCGGGATCGTAAGCGCGGTCGACCGGCCGAACCCGTATTCGGATGACGCACGCAAACCAGGCGGGTTCATTCAGACCGACGCAGCGATCAATCCGGGTAACTCGGGTGGAGCGCTGGTCGATGCGCACGGTGAACTGATCGGCATTAACACCTTCATCATCTCCAATAGCGGTTCGTTTGCGGGCGCAGGATTTGCAATTCCGTCGCAGATTGCGCGCAACGTTTCCGAATCGCTGATCAAGACGGGCACGGTGCACCACGGATATCTGGGCATCAGCATGAACGACGTGACGCCGGATAACTACAACTTCTTCAAGCTGCAGGATACGACGGGCGCGATCGTTTCCCAAGTAACTCCTGACTCGCCGGCCAGCCGCGCGGGGCTGAAGTCGGGCGACGTGATTGCCTCGCTCAACGGGAAGAAGATTCCGAACGGCAGCGCGCTGCAGGTGGCGGTGAGCGGAGTTACTCCGGGCACCAATATTTCACTGGGGATCATTCGCGATGGCAAGCCGGAGACGGTGGATCTCAAGGTGGGTGAGTTCCATGGCGGATCGCAGGTGGCGAGCGCGGGCGATGGGAACGCAGCACCGGGAAAAACCGGGAAGCTTGGCCTGGCGGTCGATGATCTGACGCAGGACGCGCGGCAGCAACTGAATGTTCCGTCGCAGGTGAACGGGGCGGTGGTTCAGAATGTCCGGCCCGGCAGTGCGGCGGAAGATGCCGGCCTTGCTCCGGGAGATGTGATCGTCGAGGTGGACCGGAAGCCTGTTTCGAACGCGGAACAGTTCGTTAACGATGTGCATGCGAACTCGGGCAAGGATGTGCTGCTGCTCGTTTGGTCGCGCGGCAATGCAACGTATCGCGTGCTTCACACTGACAACAACAGCAGCGATAACCAGAACGGTGAGTAAGCGGAGAATCCCACTCAAGCCAAAAGAAGGCTTGAGTGAGGCACCGAATATTCTACTAATAGAACGAAACTGCGCAGAACCCGCCCGTGCCGGCGGGTTTCGCGCTGTCTGGCTTGGATATAATCCTTCTCGTCCCAGAAAGGTTTAGAGCGTGACGCAGAAGCTCCACGTAATCCCGGCCTCCATTGTCGATCCCAACATTGCGTGCGCCAGTACCCTGCCGTCGAGCTATTACACCGCGCCCGATCTGCTAGCGGAGGAGAAGGGCAGCATATTCTGGCGGACGTGGCAGATCGTTGGGCGCTCCGAACAGGTCAGGAACCCGGGCGACTACATCACCGTAGATCTGCTGGGCGAACCGCTGTTGGTTGCGCGCGGCGGCGAAGGAATGCTGCGCGGTTTCTACAATGTGTGCCGGCATCGTGCCGGACCTCCTGCCGAGGGCTGTGGTTCGCGCAAGGTATTTCGGTGCGGCTACCACGGCTGGACATACGGTCTCGATGGCCGCCTGCTGAATGCGCCGGAGATGGAGGGTGTTCAGAACTTCAGCGCCGAGGAGCTTCGACTACGCCCGATTCAAATCGGCGAGTGGGAAGGTCAGGTCTTTGTCAATCTTGACCCTGATGCTTTGCCGCTCAGGGAAGCGTTGGGTGAGTTGCCGCAGCAGGCGGCGAAATATAACTTCGGCGAAATGCGCCTATGCGGACGCCGCGATTACCACATGCATTGCAACTGGAAGGTGTACATCGATAACTATCTCGAGGGATATCATCTGCCGAGTGTGCATCCGTCGTTGAATCGCGAGCTCGACTACAACAGCTATGAGACGACGCTCTTCGCGAAGCACTCATTGCAGGCCAGTCCCATCCGTGGCCCGGAGAATGAATCGACTGTCGATCGCCGCTACAAGCAGGCAGCCGGCGATTTGAGCGCAGAGTATTTCTGGATTTTTCCAAACTGGATGCTCAACTGCTATCCGGACAATGTTTCGCTCAATATTGTTCTGCCGACCGGGCCGGAAACGTGCGTGGCGATTTTCGAGTGGTATTTCCCACCCGAACAGGCTGAAGCCAGCGGCGAAACGATGAAGTTCAGCGATGAGATTCAGTTGGAGGATGGGCATATCTGCGAAGTGGTGCACCGGAACCTGAAGTCGCAGTCGTATGACACAGGACGTTATAGCGTGAAGCAGGAGAAAGGCGTACATCATTTTCATCTGCTGTATTCAGAAGCGATTCACGCCGACCGGTAGGCAATCGCACGGCGAGCTCAACTAAAACGTTTGACTAAGTTGTTTATCGAGTGGTACCTTCCCTTTTTGCGCTGGCTGATCGAAAGACTCAACCTCAACTATTTACCCACGAAGAGGACAGTATTCCCCCAAGGATCACATCCGGCCTGGCGTCGATTCGCTGCATGTTGCGTGCGCTCTGCCTGCTTCTGCTCTGCACTCCGTTTCTGATTCCGACGGCTGTTCCGGGCCAGGAGAGCACCGCCACGCTGCAGGGAACCCTGCAGAATGCTGCCGGCGCGCCGGTTCCCGACGCGGTTGTCCATCTCGGGGGCGCGAGCGGTGAAGTGACGGCGACTTCGGACTCCGAGGGAAAGTTCCAGTTCAGCGCGCTGGCGGCCGGGCAATACCAGCTCAGGGTGAACTCTGGTGGTCGCATGATTCAGTTCGCTCATCCCATAAACGTGAGCGTTGGGCCGCAGTCAATATTGTTGACTATCACCGAGCAGGGACTGACGCTGAGCACGGGTCCGCAGGAGCAGGCGGGCAGCGAAAAGCTGACGAGCCAGAAGGTCAACGAGCTTCCTCTGAACAAGCGGGACTTCAGCGCACTACTGCTGATGGCGGCTGGCACGATGACGGACGCCAACGGGGCGACAAACTTCACGGCGCAGTTCGCCATTAACGGGCAGCGCGGCGTGGAGGCGGTGTTTGCCATGGATGGAGCGGACATCAGCGATCCGGAGATGGGCGGCTCGACTTTTTCCAATTTCAATGTGGATGCGGTGCAGGAGATTCAATCAACTTCCGGCTGGATGCCTGCCGATATAGGGCAGGGCGCAGCGGGGTTCACGAACATCATTACGCGCTCGGGGAGCAGTGGCTTCCACGGGTCGTTTTTTGAATTTCTGCGTAACTCGGCGCTCGATGCACGCAACTACTTCGATCACGCGACACCGGAGACTCCCGGGCGCATTCCGCCGTTCCGGCGAAACGAGTTTGGATTCACGAACGGAGGGCCGGTTGTGCTTCCGCATCTCTATGACGGGCGAGGGAAGACCTTCTATTTCGGCCAGTACCAGGGCTTTCGACAGGTATTGGGGACGACACAGGTGTTGCCGGTGCCGACGGCGGAACAGCGGATGGGCTATGACACGACCGCGTATCCAGGCGATACGCTGATTGTGCCGGTTGACCCTTCGATCGCGGCGATTCTGGCACGGTATCCGCTGCCGAATTTGCCGACCGGTTCCTATGGACTGAACACTTATGCGACGTATTCGAAGGTGGACACAGATGCGGACCAGTTTTCGATCCGGCTGGACCATAAGCTTTCGGATAAAAACGAGTTCTTCGGACGGTTCACCTTCAATAATCTGACCGGGCCGACGACCAACCCCGACCAGACAACGATCGATCCGTTGTTCGGCGTTCAGTACATCGATCGGCAGCGCAATGTGGTGTTCACTTTTACTCGCACCCAATCGCCGAATTTCTCATGGCAGACTTCGTTCAGCATCACGCGGAGCACGCCGTCATTTCCCACTCAGGACTACACGGATCCCGCGGTGAAGTTCAACGATGCGCTGTTTGAGGGCTTCAACACGGCGGGCGGATCAGTGATGAGCGCGTTCGGGAATCTGTTTCAGCTGCAACAGGGCTTCGCCATCAATAAGGGAAGCCATACGATTGCGGCGGGCGGCGAGGTGCGGCTGAATCGGGACTCGACGTTTTTCGGGATCAGCCCGAACGGTGAATACGACTTCGGCGGCGGCACGGCATACGCTCTGACGGATATTCCATCGCAGAGCGGGATGCACGATATTCAGGCGGGGGATCCGCTGCCGGATACGCTGTCGAGTTTTCTTTCGGGCAGCCCTTTCGTTTATACGCGCGGGATAGCGCCGCCGTATTTCTCGAGTGGGCCGCACATTGGGCCGGCGGCGATCAATCGCAACATGGGCGCGGTGTATGCGCAGGATACGTGGAAAATTTCGGACCGGTGGGTGCTGGATTACGGGCTGCGATGGGAGATCTATACGCCGATTTCGGAACGGGCCAAGCGAACTTCGGGCTTCCTGAACTACGGTCCAGATCAGGAGTTTGCGATCAATCCCCAACCGGGGTACAAGACGAATCTCGATGGGTTCATGCCACGGGTGCAGCTGACGTGGAAAGCAACGGACAAGCTGCGTGTTCATGCAGGCGGCGGCCTGACGGTGATTCCTCCGAATATCTGGCAGGACAACTTTCTAACGGGGTCGACGCCGTTCGTGGTGTATCCGCGGTTGACCGCGGCAAAAGGCGCGCCAATTCAGTATGGGTTCCAGATTACGCCGTCGCAGCTGCCAAATGTTTACACGCCATCCGGAGTGGAAATTTTCCCGGCTCACGATACGAAGGACGTTCCAGCGAACACGGTGATGGACGTGGACCGGTATCAGAAGGACGTGGCAGCGCTGACGCCGAGCAGGGTAATAAGCCCGCTGAACCTGAGCGCCATCGATCCCAAGTTCGGCAACGCGTGGATGTATTGGTGGACAACCGGCGTGGAGCGGGAGATCGGCAAGCTGACAGCCGATGTGAACTACGTAGGCACGGCGGCGGCTCATCTGCCCAGAACGAGTTTTCCGAATGCGTATCCGGGGGCAACTGCAGAGTTCGCGCCGCACACGCAGTTCGACAGCTCGGGCAATGTGATCGGCGGATTCGGCGTGGAGAATGTGATTACGGGCACCGCTCATTCGACATATAACGCGCTGCAGACCTCGCTTACGGGAACCGTGCCGCATGGAGGGCCGGGTGTGCAGGCGAGCTATACATGGAGCAAGTCGATTGACGATACGAGCCTGGTGGTCGGAGGCACGGGAAGCACAGGCGCGCAGGCGCTGCCGTTCCCGCAGGACCCGTACAACACGCATCTGGAGAAGGGGCCGTCGAACTTTGACGTGACGAATGCGTTCACGCTGAGCGCAGCGCAGGACCTGCATGTGGACAACATCGAGTTTCTTGATGGTGTCACGAAGAAATTAACTGCAGGCTGGGAGATGCTGGTGATTTCGACCATCACCAGCGGATCGCCGTTTACCGTCTACTCCGGGATCCAGCAGACCGGCGCGGGCTCGAATGGTGTGGACAGGCCGGATCAGATCGGCGTGCCGGACCTTTCGACGGCGCGGAAGAGGCGCGAAGATTATTTTGGCCGGGGTCCGGCTAACGCCTCCTTCTTTTCGATCCCCATCAATCTGCCGGGAGGCACAGGACCCAACAGCGGCTACTTCGGCACACTCGGACGGAACACGTTTCGCGGTCCGGCCTTTTATGACTATGACTTTGCCTTCATCAAGGACACGAAGCTGGGCCAGCGAAACAGCGGGATTGAGCTGTTCGATCTGCAATTTCGCGCTGAGTTTTTCAATCTATTCAATATCGTGGACATGGGGCTACCGGCGAATACGATCGAAGGAACGGGCTTTGGTGTGATCAGCAAGACCGCTGGAACCTCGCGGCAAATTCAATTCTCGCTGAAGCTCATCTACTGACCAGAAGAGGCCAACATGCACCAGCGTTTCTTTTCCCTCACGGCCATCGCCTGCATCTCTATCTGTGTCTCTGGCAGCCTCCTGGCCCAGGAGCCAGCCTGGCAGCCCGCACCCGGTCACCTCACGATACCTCTCTGGCCACAGGGAGCACCCGGTGCTCAGGCAAATCCGGCGCCAGAGGTTGACACTACGACGGCAAAGGATCGTCTCGTCGCTGGCAAGCCGGTGGTACGGCTCGGGAATGTCTCGGTACCGACCCTCACGTTGTATGCGCCAAAGGGTAAGAACACGGGCGTTGGCATTGTCGTCTTTCCGGGAGGCAGCTACAAGATCCTCGCCATCGATCTCGAAGGCACGGAGGTCTGCGATTGGCTCAACTCCGAGGGTATCAACTGCATCCTGATCAAATATCGCGTGCCGGATACCGGTCCGTACCCCAAATCTTCAGCGGCGCTCCAGGATGCACAGCGCGCGGTCGGGATGGTCCGCTCTCACGCAGCCGAGTGGCATATCGATCCGAATCGAGTCGGCGTACTCGGCTTTTCGGCAGGAGCGCATCTTGCTGCCGCTCTCAGCACTCATTTCGATCAACGCCTCTATGAGCCGGTGGATGCTTCTGACCAGTTCAGCTGCCGCCCGGATTTCGCTGTGATTGTGTATCCCGGCTATCTCGCCCTCGCCGAACAGAACTTCGCGCCCAATCCTGATATTCATGTCACCGACAAGACGCCACCCTCCTTCATCGTCCAAGCCGAGGATGATCCGGTTCACGTCGAGAACGCCACGGTTTACTTTCTGGCGCTGAAGAATGCCAAGGTTCCCGCCGAGTTGCACATCTACGCCGAAGGTGGACACGGATACGGCCTCCGTCGCACCGCGCTACCCGTCACCACCTGGCCGGATAGCGTCATCACCTGGCTGCATACGATCCAGATGCTACCGAACCCTGCGCATTAACCAGCGGTATCAGAAGAACGTCTGAATCAAATCGACCACTGTGTATTCTGCGTCCACCACGGGCAGCCATCGCCACTTGTCGAAGGTCAGACAGGGATGCGAAATATCGAACCCTATCATGTCGCCCACACGAATATCGTCTGTGTCGCTAATGCGCAGATAGGCGTGCTGGTCCATCATTTTGGTGAGAGTCCAACTGGCGGGAGCGGATGTCGGAGAGACGTTTCCGGGCCGGTAATGCGTCGCGGGAGTTGGCAATCCGGCATCGAACGCGGCGTCGCGTTTTCCCAGAGCCACGATGGCTTTCTCCTTCTCGGGAACCGACTGCACATAGGCCCATAACTGCAGAGCCGGCTGCAGGCTTTCCTTCATACGTCGCGCAATCGGGTTACGCTGTTGAATCTTCTGTTGCGCATCGCGATAGACACCCACATCGTGTGTCAGGTAACAACCGGGACGTAAGATCACATCCACTGAATCTCCGAGGCCAGCGCTCGAGAAAACCTCGGCTACCACGTCATACCAGGCTGAGCCAGCCCCGGAAAGCAGAACCGGATCACGATCGAAGCGTCCATCCTGCATCAACTCCCGTGTGACCGAGACTGCTCGCTGCAAGAAGGCGCGAATCGCGTCCTCGTCATCAAGGACGCCTTCATAGACTTCGACGCCGCTTAGCGCAATGTGCTCACGCCAATGATCTAGAGCATCGAGTACAGATTGCAGTTGATCGGAGTCGCGCACTCCCGTCCGTCCACCCTCCACGCCCAACTCGATCAGTACCTGTAAACGCAGGCCCGTTGTGCGAAGAGATTCGCCGAGCTGCTCGACCTGATGCGAGGAATCCACAAGGCAGAAATATTCAAAGTCCGGATCTTTGAGCAGCCGCGCGATGGTGGCCATATTTTGCTTGCCAACCAATTGATTGGCCATCAATACGCGGCGCACGCCGTGTTCGTACGCAACCAATGTTTGATGGGCGGTCGCAAGCGTGATGCCCCATGCGCCTCCCTGCAATTGCAGGTCGAACAGTTTTGGAGCCATCGTGGTCTTACCGTGAGGAGCAAGCTTTACGCCATATGCCGTGATGAATTGCTGCATCCAGCTCAAGTTGTGCAGTAGTTTGTCCCGGTACAAAACCGCTGTCGGCAGGCTCAGATCCTCGCGCAGAAGATTCCATCTAAGCTTGGCGATTTCACCAGGCTCCAGTGCTCGCTCCAGGAAGCCGAGGCCTTTTTGAAGGGGAGAAACCCGTGAGTCAGGTCTGCCAGCTTTCACTTGATTTCTAACCTCATTTTCCAATCAATCTTTCGAATATATTCATGGCAAGAATAGCTCCACGCATAGAAGGCTGAGACGAGTTGCGTATATCTTTTATAGAGTTCCTATGTCGGTCTGCGACACCCTTATCCGGAATGCTCTTGTAATCGATGGAAGCGGCGCCGATTCTCAGGCTGTCGACATCGCCATTGATGGCGACCGCATATGCGCCGTCGGGCAACACCTTAGCTACTCCGCGTCGCAGGTGGTGGATGGCAAAGGAATGGTGCTGGCGCCCGGTTTTATCGATGTCCATACCCATGACGATACGAATGTGATCCGAACTCCGGAGATGCTGCCGAAGCTGTCGCAGGGAGTCACCACCGTCATTGTCGGCAATTGCGGCATCAGCGCAGCGCCGGTGACGCTCGCAGGAGATCCTCCCGATCCGATGAATCTTCTCGGTGACGCGAGTGCCTTCTGCTATCCCAGGTTCAGTTCCTATGTCGCAGCCATCGGTGCAGCTCAGCCCGCGGTGAACGTCGCGGCCCTGGTGGGCCACACCGCGCTGCGCAACAACCACATGGATCGCCTTGATCGGGCTGCATCTACTGCTGAGATCGAGGCTATGCGGACGCAACTGCGAGAGGCGCTCGATGGCGGTGCACTGGGCCTGAGCTCGGGTTTGGCGTACCTATCGGCTAATGCCGCAACGACGGAAGAGGTCCTAGCGCTCGCTGAACCGCTAGCGCTGGTGGGGGCGATCTACGCGACACATCTACGGAGCGAGACAGAAGCGATTCTCGAAGCGATGCGTGAGGCGTTCCAGATCGGCAGCGAATGCCGTGTGCCGGTCGTCATCTCTCACCTGAAGTGCGCAGGCGTCGACAACTGGGGACGAAGCAGCGAGGTGTTGCGCACGCTGGAGGCAGTTCGTACTTCCCAGGTTGTGAGCTGGGATTGTTATCCCTACGCAGCCGGTTCAAGCACGCTCGATCTGCGCCAGGTGGACGAACGCGTCGAGATCATGATCACTTGGTCGAGGCCGCATCCAGAGGTGGCCGGGAAAACTCTGAAACAAATTGCCGAAGCTTGGGGGATGAAACAGATCGAGGCAGCACGGCGTCTGCAGCCGGCAGGAGCTATCTATTACAGCATTTCCGAAGAGGATATGCAGCGGATTCTGCGACATCCGGCAACCATGATCGGGTCGGACGGGTTGCCGAATGATCCGCTGCCCCACCCCCGGCTCTGGGGCACGTTTCCGCGCGTGCTCGGTCGATATAGCCGCGACGAGCGGCTGTTTCCACTTGCTGAGGCGGTCCACAAGATGACGGGGATGCCTGCGGCGCGGTTCGGCCTCTCAGGGCGCGGTCTGATTCGCGAGGGATATCATGCCGACCTGGTGCTCTTTGACCCTGAGACGATACGGGATACGGCTACGTACGCCAATCCGGTCTGCGCGGCGGAAGGCATCGCGGCCGTGTGGGTCAATGGTGTGCTGTCCTATCGTGATCGCGCGCCAACCGGAGAGCGAGGCGGACGTTTTCTACCGCGGACGAGTGCGGTTCAACCTGGTAATTAGGGAGTACACGATGAGCATCAAGCGGTATGGCGTTGAAGGCGGCAAGGGTTCCGGGGGGCAGCATCTGCCGTTTGCCCGGGCCGTCGAGGCGGATGGCTGGCTCTACGTGTCCGGCCAGGTGGCGATGGTCAACGGTGAGGTCGTGGAAGGGAATATCGTCGTCCAATCGCACCAGGCCATTCGCAATCTGCTGGCGATTCTGCAAGAGGCGGGCTACGCACCAGAGCATGTTGTGCGCTGCGGCGTGTGGCTCGACGATCCTCGTGATTTCCAGTCGTTCAACGGGATTTTCCGGCACTACTTTGGCGACCATCCGCCAGCGCGCGCCTGCGTGGTTTCGAGCATGGTCGTCGACTGCAAGGTGGAGATCGATTGCGTCGCCTACAAACCGCCGATGGCTGAGCCCGAATGATCGACCATCATGGGGTCTTCCTGCTGGTCGCAGCGCTCTGCGCTGTCATTACGCTGATTCTGCTCATCGCTGTCTTCAAGTTGAATCCCTTCATCGTTCTGTTTCTCACTTCACTGGCGCTGGCGGTGGTGGCGGGTATGCCGGTGCAGGCTATCGTGCATTCGTTCGAGGTCGGGCTGGGCAATACGCTGGGGCACATCGCGATTGTGGTGGGGCTGGGCACGATGCTCGGCAAGATGATGGCCGAGTCGGGCGGTGCGGACCGCATCGCGTTCACATTGATTCGGCTCTTCGGGCCTAAGAACATTCACTGGGCGATGGTGGTGATCGGGTTTGTGGTGGGATTGCCGGTCTTCTTTGAAGTCGGTTTCGTGCTGTTGATACCGATTGCCTTTACGGTGGCCCGGCGTACCGGGTCGTCGCTGGTGCTGGTCGGGTTGCCGATGGTGGCCGGGTTGTCGGTGGTGCACGGGCTGATGCCGCCGCATCCGGCGGCGATGCTGGCGGTGACCATCTTCAATGCCGATGTGGGCCGGACGATCTTCTACGCGCTGCTGATCGGTATTCCTACGGCGGCGCTTGCCGGTCCACTGTATGCGAAGTTCATCGCGCCACGGATTCATCTGGATCCGGACAATCCTATGGCGGCGCAGTTTGTCGATCACGGAGAAGAGGCCAGTCTGCCGGGATTCGGGCTGACGCTGGCGACCATTCTGCTGCCGGTGGCGTTGATGCTGATCGGGAGCTGGGCGGATTTTCTGTCGGCGCCGAAGAGCGGCGTGAACGATGGATTGCGGCTGCTTGGCAATCCTGACATCGCGCTGTTGATCGGGGTGATCGTAAGCTTCGTAACGCTGGGCAGGATGCGGGGTTTTACGCGCGAGACGATTCTGAAATTTACCAACGAATGCCTGGCCCCCACCGCCACCATTACCCTGCTGGTCGGCGCGGGAGGAGGATTCGGCCGCATCCTGCAGGACAGCGGCGTCTCCCAGGCGATCGTCACCCTGGCGCTCCACACGCACGTATCGCTGCTGGTGATGGCGTGGATGGTGGCGGCCCTCATCCGCCTGGCGACCGGGTCGTCGACCGTGGCGATGACCACTGCGGCGGGGATTGTCGCGCCCATTGCTCTCCATGCCACCGGGGTTCGGCCGGAGCTGCTGGCGATCGCCACGGGCGGAGGATCGCTGATCTTCTCGCACGTCAACGATGGAGGGTTCTGGCTGGTGAAGGAGTACTTCCACATGAGCGTCGCGGAGACGATGAAGACCTGGTCGATCTGCGAGACGATCATCTCGGTGTCGGTGCTGGTTCTTGCGTTGGCTTTGTCGCTGGTCGTCTGAGAGGGTACCCCTCCCCTTCCCCGGGTTTCTCCCTGATTCCGTAACCGTTTGACAGGAATGGGTTTACGGGGTACGTAGGCGCTACCTACTAGTCAGTAAAGGACTTATTGCCCCTACATGATTCTAAAAGGCTTACTCGATGATTTTGCACTGATTTCAGGGCAGTTATTCTGGATTGCCGTAAGCGTTCGATACGATTAGGGTTATCCGCAACGGCTCCGTAACCCTTTGATTCTAAATCCGCTGAAAAGACGAAAGGCCCAGCTGCGATGGCTGAGCCTTTGTCTTCTATTTCTATTGTAGCCGGTTGATGGAAATAGTCGGCCAACTATTCCGGGGTGTGCCTGTCACTTATTGCCGAGGAAGACGAGGGTGACGCCGATGGCGACAAGCAGGACTCCGAGCCAGCGCTGGCGGCTGACCCGCTCGTTCAGGAAGGCCAGCCCGCCGAAGGCTCCGGCAACGTAGCTGAGGGCGGTTACCGGGACAACGAAGCTGACGTTGTATATGGAGAGCGCGCCGAGCAGAGCGAAGAAGGCGGTCGCCATCATTCCGACTCCCACCCACATCCAGGGCAGGCGCAGGGCTCTCAGGATGACTTTTGCTATCTCGATGGGGTGAAAGCTGGTGGCTTCGCCGACCTGCTTCATGGCGCGTGAGACGCAGAGTTCGCCGCCGGTGCCGGCGACCACGATCAAGGCAAAGAGGATGAGCTGCTTCAAGCCGGGCTTGTCCCTTCTGCCGAGGAATCGGTGGTTCGAGGATTGGTGCGGCCCACGACAAAGACCCCGAGGCAAATGACGGCGATTCCGGCCCAGCGCAGGGGGGAGACTCGTTCTCCCAGCATGAGGTAGCCGAGAAGGGCGACGACTCCGTAGGCAAGCGAGGAGGCGGGCTGCACGAAGCTATAGTCGGCCCAGGAAAGCACCAGCATGTAGGCCACCATAAATGTGACCAGCGAGGCGATTCCCATCCATATGGATGGGGAGGCAAAGATTCTGAGGGCGGTATGAAGCAGTTCGGCGGGAGGCCAGAGGGTCAGGTCTCCCATGTGCTTCATTCCTTTGCCGAGCAGGACATTGCCGAGAGGGCCGGCGATGACCATGACGGCGATCATCAAAAAAGTCTTCAGATGCAAGGGTTTGTGAGGCGTCATCGGTTTTGCGCGACGCCTGTCGGAGCGGAGATCATTCTTTGATTGTAATAGGGTTCGGCGAAGGAGCCCGGCGGTTGGGTCAGTACGAATACGGAGTCAAAGACAGCCGTCCCATGTTTGATAGCCCTTTAAGGGACTGGTGCGATGCATTAGTAAACAGATGTCGACTTATCGGTAGTTATCGATAGATGAATGAGTCGGCGATTATGCATGAGCTGACGGCGCGTCGGGTAAGCAACCTTATAGCAAGCGAGCAGATGAATCTCGCGGGTGTTCGAGAATGGACATGCAGGAGGAAGAGTGATCACTGGCAAGCTGGACATGGAAGCTCTCGCACAAGCTAGATCGCTGATGAGCAATATCTTAAGCTTTGACGCGCTTTGGCACACTGCATGCTAGCGTACCAAGCAGCGCTCTCGTTCCCTAAGAACGATGCCCCTGGGAGGCGGCTATGGCCGGACTGCTTCTGGATACACGCTTTGCCCTGAGGCAACTGCGCAAGAATCTCGGATTCACGATTGCAGCGACGGTGATGCTGTCTGTTGCCATCTGTGCCAACAGCACGGTTTTCAGCTGGATCAACGGAACCATGCTGCATCCGATTCCTGGAGCGCGCCATACCGATGAACTGGTGAGCGTGATGCGTGGCGCGTGGAGCACCTCGCCGACGCCGCCCCTCTCTTATCTCGACTACCGCGACCTGAGAGATCAGAATCACAGCCTGACGGGGATGCTCGCCTATCACCATGACTGGATCACATTGACGCGCGCCGGGGCCGCGCCGGAGCGCATCTATATCGGGAATGTGTCGGCAAACTTCTTCGACCTGCTGGGAGTGAAGCCTTTGCTGGGGCGGTTCTTTTTGCCCGAGGAAGAAACGCGGCCGGACGCCGTACCGTACGTCGTGCTCGGGTACTCGTTATGGAAGATGCGCTATGCGGGAGACCCGGAGATTGTGGGCAAGGCGATCGAGATTGCCCGGCATCCTGTGACGGTGATCGGCGTAGCGCCGGAAGGGTTTATCGGGGCGACGCCGGGGCTTCGGCAGGATGCATGGCTGCCGCTGAATCCGCTTGGGACGAACGAGTATAGGATCACGCATCGCAGCGCCGACTATCTTAATGTGTTGGGAAGGGTGCGGCCTGGAGTGAGCCGCGAGCAGGCGACGCAGGACCTTGAAACGATCATGCGGCGGATCGTGGCGGCCTATCCGAACGATCACCTGGGAACGAACACCATCACGCTGGACCCGATGTTGCGCTCACCCTTCGGGGCAAACGGTTACATGGCTGCCACGCTGCCCATCTTGCTGGCCATCGCCGGCGCGGTGTTACTGCTGACTTGCACCAATGTGGCTACGCTTACGCTGGTGCGGTTCGTGTCGCGGCGGCGGGAGTTGGCGATTCGCCAGTCGCTGGGGGCGCAACGCGTGCAGCTTGTGCGACAGATGGTGCTGGAGGGCGTGATTCTGTCAGCCGGTGCGGGAGCGGTGGCGCTGTTGCTGACGTCGTTGACGGCGAAGACATTCGCTCGATTCATTCCCGCAAACTCGAACCCCATTGCGCTCAACGGAACCGTGGATCAAAACGTGGTGATCGGGATCCTGGTGTTGGCGGCGCTGACCAGCGTGCTGTCCGGCGCGCTTCCAGCGTGGCGGTCGTCGAATGTGCCCGCGTCTGAGGCGCTCAAGGATGAGTCGTCCAGCATCTCAGGAGGCTCGCACAACCGGCGGCTGCTCAGTGGCCTGGTGGTGGCGCAGATCGCGCTTTCGCTGGCGCTGCTGGTGATTTCCGGGCTGTTTCTCGAGACGCTGCGCAATCTCTCCGCGGGTGACCCCGGGTTCGAGCAGGATCATGTGTTGACGGCGTCTGTGGGACTGAATATCGCCGGATACTCTAAGGACGAGGAGGATGCGATCTGCCACAAGATTCTCGATCGAGTATCGGCATTGCCGACCGTAACGGTTGCGTCGCTCACCGATTGGATGCCGATGAACCTCTCGCGGAAGACTGAGGATATGTATCCGGAAGGCTATGCGCCACGCCCGCATGAATCGCTCGAGGTGCAACATGCCGATGTGACGCCGCGATACTTCGAGACTCTCGGCGTGCCGATTCTCGAGGGGCGCGACTTCGCACAGTATGACAACCGAACGGCGCCACTGGTAACGATCGTGGACCAGACGGCCGCGAAACGGTTTTGGCCCGGGCAGGACCCAGTGGGGAAGAGGCTCCACGTAGGGAACAGCGTTTTTGTGGTCATTGGCGTGGTGAGGAACACGAAGCATGAGTTTATGAACGAACGCCCGGCGCCGATGGTCTACCTGAGCTACTTCCAGCGAGGTTACGAGAACATTGTGCAGGTGAGGACGCAAGGCAATCCGAACGACATAGCTCCGGCGGTGGAGCGTGCAATCCACGAGATTGATGAGCGGGCGCCGGTGTTCGACGTGCGCTCCATGCGAGAGACGACGCAGATGGCGACGATCTTTGCCGTCATGCAGAGCACGTTTGCGGGCATCTTCGCTGCGATCGCGCTGATCCTCGCGACGACCGGCATCTATGGTGTAGTGGCGTACCGCACGGCACTTCGCACGCACGAGATCGGCATCCGCGTCGCACTCGGCGCTTCACCCGGCGACGTTCAGAGGCTTGTTTTGTTGCAAGGGCTTTCGCTCACAGTGATCGGGCTAAGTTTAGGGTTGGCGCTCTCGTTCAGCCTTACGCACTTCATTGCCGCGTGGCTCTACGGGGTGGGAGCCAACGATCCTCTGACAGTTATCGTGGTTGTGGTATTGCTTGCGGCGATGTCGCTTCTCGCATGCTACTTTCCGGCGCGCCGCGCGACGCGCGTCGATCCCGTTGCTGCAATACGCGCGTCGTAAACGAAAGCGGCTTCGCGTCGGGGTTGAGTAGTCCTAGGGAGGGTCGAGCCCTCCAACGATCCCGCCGATGAATATTGATGCAATCAGGGTAATGCACTCATTGAGCAATCGATCAAGCTGTGCTGACGGGATTAGTCCCGATAAACGCGCTTCTATTCACTGACACCGCAACTATACGGCGTTCGCTGTCCGAGGGCCCTGATGCGCTGGAAGCAGGCGCTGCTCCCCTTCTCGTCTTACCCCATGACCCACTTGAGCCATTGAGGGTGACGGACGGAATCAGGAAGTTGGCGGGATAAGCGATCAGCCAGAGGTCGAGAACCCCCGCGATTAGAATTGATCACGTCATGAAAGAGAAATCGTCCGGCCCCTTTGCAACGGCTGAGTACAAGGCAAATCCATACGTTCTTTACGAAAAACTCCGGAGTGATTTGCCGGTCTATAAAACCTTTCTCCCAAATGGAACAGAAATATTCGTGGTCACCCGCTACGAAGACGTGCTCGCCGGCCTGAAGGACAGTCGTCTCGTGAAGGATATCCGCAACGCGCGCGGGAAAAGCCTGTGGGATCTGCTCGGAATCGGCCGTATCCGCGGCAAAAACATGCTTCGCGCCGATCCCCCCGAGCACAGTCGACTGCGTTCGCTCGCCAACGAGGCCTTTAAGCCCAAGTATGTTCGTGAGCTTCGCGGCCGTATTCAGGAGATTGCCGACGACTTGGTCGATAAAGTCCAGGCGAAGGGGAAAATGGAGTTCATCTCCGAGTTTGCTTTTCCGATGCCAATCCGCGTCATCAGCGAGATGCTAGGCGTACCGGAGAAGGATCAAGATAAATTTCGCAAGTGGTCCGGCGATCTCATCAACTCGGGCGCCCTCAGCAGTGAGCGAACGGTTATCACTCCCCCTCTGGCTCAATTGGTTCAGTACGTGCGAAAGGTGGTCGATGACCACCGCAAAAATCCGCGACCGGATATCGTCACGCAGTTGATTGAAGCGGAGGACAAGGGCGACCGTTTGAGCAATGCCGAAGTGGTCAGCACGGTGGTGCTGCTGCTCGTTGCCGGACACGAAACCACGGTGAATCTGCTTGGCAACGGCTTGTTGGCCCTGCTGCTGAATCCCGCGCAGTTCGAAAAACTAAAGCAGGACCGGGCGCTGATCAAGCCCGCAATCGAAGAGCTTCTGCGTTTCGTGAATCCGGTGCAGCTTGTGAATAGGTACGCGACCGAACAGCTACAGATAGCCGGGCAGGAGATTCCGTCCGGCAGTCACCTTGTGCTGGTGCTGGGAGCGGCCAATCACGATCCTCTTTACGCAACCAATCCAGAACAATTAGACCTCACGCGACACGACGCGAAGCATGTCGCGTTCGGTCAAGGTATTCACTACTGTTTGGGAGCGCCGCTCGCGCGATTGGAAGGTGAAATTGCGTTTGAAACCTTACTTACTCGCCTGCCGAATTTGCGACTCGCTGTGCCGCCCGAAACTCTGCAATGGCGTCCAGCCGTGGAGTTGCGCGGCCTTACCGAACTTCCGGTCACCTTCTGAAAACCTAGCCCAGTCACTGATCAGAAAACCCGATACCGCAAATTAGCGGGGAAGTTCAGTCTTAGCTATGCGGCGTTGGCTGCGTTTGCGACTTGCCCCGGTCTGTTCTGTCCGGTCAATTTCACCGCTGCACATATCAGCTGGATGAATCCCACGTATCGGGTGATCGGAAGCAGGAAGCTTGCCGATAGGCGATCAGACTGAAGGCAGAGAACTCTCCTGCCAGCGCGATGAGAGAAAAGTCTTCAGATGCAGGGGTTAAGGCTGGTGGTACTCAGCGATGCTTCCCGTCCACGCCACCCTTAAGCTTGAGCGCGTGGGCGAGATTGTTTTGTGCGTCAGGGAAGTTCGGCTTCAGACGCAAGGCTTCCCGGAACTCGGCGATGGCTTCGTCCAGGTTGCCCTTATCAGCGAGTGCGACGCCGAGATTGTAGTGCGCGTTGGGGGAGTCCGGCTTCAGACGCACGACTTGGCGGTACTCGGCGATGGCTCCGTCCAAGTCGCCTTTATGCCTGAGCGCGTTGCCGAGACTGTTGTGCGCTTCGACGTAGTCCGGCTTCAGACGCAGCGCCGCCCGGTACTCGGCGATGGCTCCGTCCAGGTCGCCCTTCTCACCGAGTACGGTGCCGAGAACGAGGTGCGCGTCGGGGTCGTTCGGCTCCAGGCGCAGCGCCTCGCGGAACTCGGCAATGGCTCCGTCCAGGTCGTCCTTCAGCGCGAGTGCAAGGCCGAGATTGTTGTGCGCATTGGGGAAATCCGGGGTCAGGCGCAAGGCTTGGCGGTACTCGGCGATGGCTCCGTCCAGGTCACCCTTCAGCGCGAGTGCCTGGCCGAGATTGTTGTGCGCTTTGGGGAAATCCGGCTTCAGACGCAAGGCTTGGCGGTACTCGGCGATGGCTCCGTTCAGATCGCCCTTATGCCTGAGCGAGTTGACGAGATTGTAGTGCGCTTCGGGGTAGTCCGGCTTCAGGCGCAGCGCCTCGCGGTACTCGGCGATGGCTCCGTCCAGGTCACCCTTATCATCGAGCGCGTTGCCGAGATTGAAGTGCGCTTCGGGGTCGTTCGACTGCAACCCATTCCACGCGGAGCCACCGGCGACCAAACAGAAAACCAGCAGGAGATTCATTAGCCTCACGGCGCACCTCTATTCGCGCCACGCTCTCCACACGGTCCAATTCTTCGAGGGCAGCCTGGCGGAGACTATACACCCGCATCGAACCAGTTGTTGGTCGCACAAAGAATAGGTTCTAAACCCACCATCGCGGTCACATGTACGAATAGTCGTGCGAGCTCAGTTGGGTTACTTCCGATTAGCCCGTGACTTGACCGCGACTCACGAAAGAGCCTTCCTTCGACACGAAATCCTATCGCCAAGTACGAGCCGAATTTCGAAAGTTCCCAGAACCTCGTTTTCAGGCCGCGCCGTAAGTGTTTGGTTATCCGACTTCGCAATCAGTGGCAACTTGAGGCATACTCTGTCGTGTAAGAATCTGAGGGAATATTCACGCAGATTGGCCACGCAAAGGCAGGGGACGCATGGTCGGAAACAGTAAATTGACCGCGATCCTTTGCGGAATGTTTGGGGGGCTCTGTGTTGTTGCCGGCTCTAACGTCACGCATGCCCAGGCACTCCGGCCATCGGTGCAAGAGCCGTCGGGAAGCCCACAATCCTCACCACTTCCCGGTACGTCTCCGGCGCATCCACCACAGGAACAAACGGCGCCAGTTTATCCGCAGACCTCAGATGGCTTCAGCGCCCAATTTGACGCCGCGGTTGAAGCGTATCAAAAGGGGGATGCCATTGCGGGACGAAGCCTGCTGGAGCAATTCCGTTTGCTGCGATCGGCCGAGTGGCTTGCAGAATTCGTTGGACCCGAGCAAAGTGAAACGCTGGCAAAACGCTATGATCGCGAGTTCGAGAATTACCTGAAATTCACGGAAGCGAGGCTGGCGAGCGCCAAAGGCCGAAAGGTGAACATAAACTTCAAGCCGGGGATGGGGACGCAAGGACTTCCGAACGCCGCTACACTCGCTGGACCCCTCAAGCTGAGTGGCATTGTTGCCTTGAAGGAACCCGTTTGCTTTAGTGCTTATTTTGGGGCCAGGCTGACGGGAAAGACAGATCTGGTTCTGAAAGGAAACTTCAAATCTGTCAGCTGGGAAGACACCTTTGTATATCAAGATGGGGCGTTCCGGTTCATAGGAGGAGGGGCTTGGCCGTTTTGGGTTTGGGAGGATCGTTCTGAGGGGAAGGCGCCATAGCGTGGGTAAGATGCGGTCCGCTCGCCCATGTGCAGAAACCGCAGATGAGGACATTCCGTTCGAAATGGACAAAATTGTGGCTGCGCTGAAACCCTCCACGGAGAGGGAGGGCTGCAAGGTGATGCAGGAGAGGCCGGATCGCATAGAGTGCCTGAGCAATCGCAACCACGCGTCGTCAAAATCAAATGACGACGATTAAACGCTCTTCTCGTCAAACGGACGAGAAGTCGCGTTATCGTGCAGTTGACCAGCTTCGGCCTGCATCGGCGTCAAGTGTACGAGTAGCCCGTTAATCGTCCAATGAATCGATTTACTCGGGGCCATCAGGTCAGACGTAGACAGTTTCCTGCAAAAGCCCCGTGGTTGTATGTCTAGGTGTCGCGCGGCCGCCAATGATCGGCGCCGAAGATTTATCAAAAGATATCTCCATGAACGATCAAACGCGCGTAGCATGATCGTTCGTTCGCAATGGCATAGTTCGTCCCGAAGCTCCGAGTTTCCCAACCAGTCACCGCCGACCTTCGGAGCACCAGTTGCGAAGACCGTCAGGAGGCACCCATGCCCATAAGACCCGGACCACCCGGCCCGATTCCAGTGAACGATCCACTCGCAGACGGATTTTCTGTCGTAGCACCGGGGGCGCTGGGCGCCGGCGTCGTTGGGATGTCGGCGGCCGGACCTGCTTTGGCATCGCCTGGGGCAGCAACCGGGGTGTATGGCCTAGACGGCGCAGGAAGCGGACAAGGAAAGCCTCGCCCCGGCGGGGTTCTTGGGGATTCAGCGAACGGCAATGGTGTTTGCGGAAGAAGCGCCAACTGGAACGGCGTGGAGGGAGACAGCTCCTCCGCCGCGCACGCGGGCGTTGCCGGAGTCAATCTCAATGGAGGCCCGGCCATTTGGGGAGAAAGCAGCGGCAATGCTGGTGAGTTTCATGGCAATGTGCTCTGCTCTGGAAACTTTACGGCTCAAGGCAACCACAGCGTGGGCGGCAACTTGACGGTTGCTCGCGATATCCTGCTGTCCAACCAGGACTGCGCTGAGGATTTCGATGTGGCGCAACCGGAGCCGGACGGCGGAACTGTGGTGGTCATCAATGCCAGCGGCACCGTGCAACCTTGCCACGAAGCCTACGACAAGAAAGTAGCAGGGGTGATCTCGGGTGCAGGTGAACTCCGCCCGGCAATCACCCTGGGACGGATGGAATCTCCAGTCTTGCGAATGCCAGTCGCGCTCCTCGGCAAAGTCTACTGTAAGGTGGATGCGAATTATGCGCCAGTCGAAGTGGGCGATCTTCTCACGACCTCTCCCACTCTCGGCCATGCCATGAAGGCCGCCGAACCCCTGCTGGCGTTCGGGGCGGTGATCGGCAAAGCGTTGCGGCCGCTGAAAGCCGGACAAGGGTTGATCCCGATTCTGATTGCCTTGCAGTGAATTCCTTTTAGCATTCGGCTCCGGAGATAATTCCTGGCAATCCGGTAGTTCGTGACAAGGGGAAGAATAGGAGCCGGCCATGGCTTTGGAATCGTATGTAGAACTCCAGCTCGATGTCGCGACCATTCAGGGGTTGTTCGCGGCAGCGGTCGGCCTGCAAGTTACCTCGCAGATGGGCAATCAGTTCGCCGTTGGTGCCGCCCAGTATGTCGTTCAGGGCGTGCAAGTGGGGAGCGCGTCCCTGCTGCCGCCTCAAGCTTCAACCGCAACACTCTTTTCTGTCGATGGTCTCGGCGATGTGCTTTCGGATTCCATTGCTTGCCCCCAGGTAGCTTTCAGCGTTCCTGTCACCTACCAATTGATGTCCGGAAACAAGACTGCCGGCTCGTTCAACCTGGTTCTGACGCTCGTCCTCTCGTCGACCTCTGGGATCGCAAGCGAGGGGCCCCCGCCAACGTTTACGCCAACCCAGATGATCCTGGGCTCAGGCGGCGTTACGGGAGGCGGCGCGGACCCGGCCCTGGCCGCGTATCTCCAATCGATGCTGAGCACCGCCGTCCAGCCAGCTTCGAACGGCAACGGCACCCTGATCACCGCGCCCCTTTCCCTCGGAAGTATTGGCAATGTGAGTAATACGGGCGTAGTCGTCGTTCCTTACCCAGGCGGGTCCCTGATCGCCCTTCGCCTGCAGATTGGCATGGGAACGGAGCCCTACACCAAGGGCGTGTGGAGCGAATTTTATGCGGGCACCAATGTCGCCGATCACCTGCAGGTGACTAGCGCATCTGGCAACGCGCAGCAGGGTAATGTTTCCATCTTTCTCTCCAGCGACCTGGCCGTGAACCTGGTCAACCAGGCGATTCAGGCGGGCGTGGCGACACACTCCGACAAAATGCAAATCCAAGGCGGTATCTCGACCAGTTGGGCCCCGTCGGCCGATGGCGTCCCCCATTTGGACTCGAAATTTACAGGCATCGTCTTCACCCCTCAGCCGGTCCCCAATCTGCAGGTCGGTATCACTGCCGGGATCGATTTTTCCGTGGCCTCAAGTCCATCGGATACTCTGCAGACCTATACCCACTTCGATTGGAGTATGAATCTCGGTCAGGAGATCCTTGCCGTCCTGATCTCCGCGCTTGGAGGATTTGCTCTCGGGGCTGAGTTCGCCGGCGGACTGGGTGCGATTCCCGGATTGTTGGTGGGCGTGGTGGGCTCGATCCTGGTCATCGCCCTTTTCACGCCCGACCTGTCCGCCCCAAGTTGCGTTCAATCCGGCAGCGATGTGACCTGCACGTTCCCGTTCACGGTGCCTCTCGGCCCCGGAAGCGCTCTGCCCGTGATCGAATTCAGATCGGTGTTCGGCGGTCCGGACGGCATGCTGGTATTCAGCCAGCTTGACGTGGGGCCGCTGATCATTTTCCTGTCCCTCGGCAATCTGCTCAAGTTGAAGAATTTCAATTTCGCCAATGGGCTGCGTTCGCTGGGAGTGCCGGTCATCAATGCCGCGTACATTGCCAGCCAGTCATCGTTACTGGGCCTACCATTTTCGCTGTAACACGGCTCCGACGCTCAGTTGTGCTCTGCTTGCGCAGCGTCATAGGCCATGATCGCGAGGGCTGTGGATTACTTCGGGGGCGCCAACTCCTGAACCACCTTTCCGTGGGCATCGAGAAAAACAATGCTTCCTTTGCCCTTTTCTGTGACTTGCAAGCGAATACGATCTTTCCCGTCTGCATCCGCCAAGGAGACACTTGCGAGACCGTGCGCATTCCTACCAACCCACAGTCGTTGTCCACCCTGATCGTTGATGCCAAGCCCAGCAAAATGGTTCTCGTTGTCATCTACGCCAGCGAGTTGCACTGTCTGACCCGCACCGTAGCGATCAAAGGAGAGACTGACGCCCGAGTCGACGATCTGGCCTTTATCGTTTTTCTTGCCACTGAAAATGAGCCCGCCATTCTCTGTTCCTTCATCGTTATAGAAGAGCATGCCTGCCTGCGGCCGAGCTTCGCCCATTTCCGGGCGTTCCTTGCCTTTGATGATGACTGGCGGCAACCGGTCCTTGTTGGCGATCACCATGCGCAGGGTCCCATCGGGCTCAGTTATGTTCAAGCGGTCAACCGTAATTTCGTCGAAATCCGAGACGTGGGCTTTCGACCCCATCAGCAGTACTGCCAACAACGCGGTGCTAACGACGGAGGAGTAGATCAGGAGACCTTTTTGTAGTGTGCTTGTCACGACGTTTCTCCACCAAAAGAATAACGATGTCTCAGAATTCTATGACGGTCATCAGAAACGCGCTTGTCCTCACTTGGACGACAAGTCGCCTACTCGTACAGTTGCCGATTCGTTCGACATAACGGTGCTGCAGAAAATTAAGCCAGCCGATAGCATGTCCCTGCCAAGGTCGAGCTAGTCTACAGCGCAAAGCCGTCGATTTATCTTCCCGAGTCGCTGATAAAGCGCAGGGATTTTTGATGGTATGGGGCATAGAATACCGCCATGGAGTTGCCCGGCCTCAAGCAAACCGCGAAGGCCTATCTGTGGTCGATCGGTATTTGGTCCGCTCTGTCTTCGCTGACAGGATGGCAGTACTTTATTTTCGACAAGTCGATGAGCCTTTACTCGACCCACGGACAAATGCTGATTCTCGCAGAGGCAAGAGGCCTGGCTTTCGCACTGCTCGCTCCGCCCGTCTTCTACCTCGTCGGGCGCCGCAACGCCGGGGGCCGGCCTGGAGTGCGGCATCTGCTTATTTACTGTCTCTGGGCGGTCCCTTATTTGTTCAGCTACGCCTGTATTCGCTGGCTGATTTTTCCGCTGTGGGACGAGGCCTCGCAGAGGTTTCTCGCACGCGCCGTCACTAGCCCGCTGCTGCTCGTTCATGATGGGTTTGCGGACATTATCACAATCTATGTGGCGACCCTCCTGGCGGCGCATGCCTATGATTACTTGCAACGGAACCGGCGCCAGGAGCTGGAGCGGGCCGAATACCAACAGGCCTTGGCGGCCAGCGAGCTCGAAGCGCTCAAGATGCAGTTGCATCCCCACTTTCTCTTCAATACTCTGCATGGTATTTCAACATTGATCGACAGCGACGGCGAAACCGCCAAACTGATGATCGTCAAGCTCTCGCGCCTGTTGCGCACCGCGCTTGAGGGCAGCGGATCAGACTTGATTCCCCTGCGCGATGAGCTAGATTTCATTCGCGAATATCTCGACCTCGAAACGATGCGGTTTGGGACCAGACTCCGGGTCGATTGGTCGATCGATCCATCGACTCGGGCCATGCTCGTCCCGCAGTTGATCCTGCAACCGCTGGTCGAGAACGCGGTCCGGCATGGCATCGCCAGTTCGCGCGGGAATGGCTGGGTGGAAGTTGCATCGCGAAGACGAAAGAGCGCGCTCGAGCTGGAAATCCGCAATAGCGTCGGCCCCGGCAAGCTCAAGGGAACGGGGTTGGGTCTGCGAAATACCAAGGCCCGGCTCAAGCATCTCTATTCCGAGGAAGGAACCCTTTCTTTCGCGGTGTCGGAAGGCGGGACCGCGACCGCGACTCTTGTTGTGCCGCGTTTGGCGAGCAGCGAGACCAAAGAGCCCGGACTACCGGATGCTTGAGGGACCCAGCATCGCAGTCAAGGCCAGTGTCGGCATGACTCCAACTACCATGATGGGTTCGCGGCAGTCGGAGGATTGGTTATCCGATGATTGAAGTCGGGTTGAAGCAGTTATCTGAACCTGGAATGTGCTAAGTTGACGACGATTCCAAGAAGATAGAGGGCCGCCGCAAGCACGACTCCGCGAAACGGTGCAGTGAAAAAGTAGAGCCTGGCGATGACTGAATAGCCAAGTAGAAGCGCGAAGCCAAGTGCAAGCAAAAACCTGGAGTGAAAGAGCAATGCACCGTGGCGAATCGCGAGGTATCCGTAGAGGGCGCCAAAGAGAATAAGGCCGAAACTATGGGTCGCGTTGAAGCCAACCCAAGCCCGCCACATTGTGGTTTCTCCGGTCATGACGGGTGAACCGGCCATCATTCTGGCCATAAGGTCTGGGTCACGAGGATGCAGCAGAGGCCCGCGAAAAGTGTAAAGCAAGTGCATGAGGCCGAGTAGCAAGATGACCGCCGCACTCGCTGCAATGAATGCTGAAGATTTCATGATTGATACTCCTGCAGCCCCGACTGCCCCAGGCGTGGATTATCTCATCTTCCAAATCGCTCCCGACCCGGGATTGTTGGCGAAAAGTCGCGATTACACTTGAGAAGTGATCCTCGTGTCGCATTCTTACCTAAGCAGAGGTCCTATTTGTGGAGCAGAATTTCGCCGCAATTATTCTCGGTGGTACCGGGCAAGTCGGTGGTGCGGCCGTCGCTGAGCTGCTGGCAATTCCGGAATGCCGGGAAGTTGTGATGGTCACCCGAAAGCCCATTGCGGCGCGATCGCGGGTGCGCAACGTCGTTCTTGATACCGGCGCTGCTGACTTTGCCGAGCGCACTGCCGCCCTTGCCCGCGAAGTTTTAAGCCAAGGTCCCGTCAGCGCCGTGAGCTGTGTGGGTGTCGGTTCTGGGTCGAGGCGCTGGAGCGAAGAAGAATTGCAACGACTTGAAGTCGGCGTCGTCGGTGCCTTTGCGCGTGGCTGCCGTGACGCCGGAATCGCCCAGTTTTGCCTACTTTCCGCAGCAGGAAGCACAGCCCGCAGCCGGTTTCGCTATGTCCGCGTAATGGGCATGAAGGAAGACACCCTGCGCAACATCGGTTTTACCCGCCTCGCCATCTTTCGCCCCGGCATCATTGTCGGCAACGCGCACACCCCGAAGTGGGTCGGTTGGTTGGGAAGGCTCGTGCCTGGGCCGTTTGGCAATATTGATCAGCGAATTCTCGGTCGCTCAATCGCCGCAGAGATTGCTTTGCACAGTCGAGAGGCTGGTGAAGTTACCCGCGAAAATGCAGCAATGAAAAAACTCGCGGCGCAGCTCCAGGTGGCGGGACTTTGAAATTTTGCGCAGGGTCTAAGGCGCAACCTGCCCGACACAGCCATCATTTGCGAGGCGGTTCAAGAGTCGAGATTGTTTGATCGAGCGTTCTTTCTGTCTGCGGTGGTAACGATTACCGAAGAGTAAACACCGCAACCTGACGGGGGATGTCAGTCCTGACCTTCGCCGCGTACCGTTCTCATCGATGGAGTGGACCCTCGGGGAAGGCCCGCTACTCACTGGCACTCGCGGATCTATCCGTCTGCGGGTGCTTTTCACCTTCGAAGATTCGGAGATCCAAACCAATGCACGCACGGGCGGGAGGCTTGTTCCTAATAGGGAGATCGCAGGAATGACGGCAGAAGCGTTGATCCATTTTGATATTCAGGAATCGTTAGGCAAATACGGATCGCGGGTCACAACCATCAAATGCCACGGCAGGTTGACGGGTGAAGGGGCCAGGCAAATCAAAGAACTGGTTAAGCCGCTCATCGAGGCCGGCCGCCGCCGCATCGTGATCGACTGTAGTCATCTGCAATTCCTGGACAGCTCCGGCCTAGGCGCGTTGGTTGGCCTGAAGGTATCCGCCATTAACAAGGGGCTGGTTCAGCTCGAACTCGTCAATCTGTCGCCCCGCGTGAGGGAACTGCTGAAGCTAACCAGCCTCACTGACTGGTTCTCCAAGTAATCCGGCGAACAAGCGCGTATGGGTTTGGCACAGCACAAAGGAGCAGATGCAACCGGTGCCTCTACTCTCTCGGATCGTTTCAGCAGCAGCGCTGCTCTTCCTTTCAAAGATGACGCGCTCGAAGCAGGCGCTGCTCCCCTTCACGTCTTACCCCATGACCCACTTGAGCCATTGAGGGTCACGCATGCTGGTGGAATGATCCCTGCATGCGAGTCAACCTCATCACCCATTCATCCGGTCAGATTAAGCTCGGCACAGGGGCTATCCCACTCTCGTTGAAAATCCGCCCTGCATGTGGGCTTCCCGGCGAATACGAGTACGCCACTGACAGCGCGTCCGTAGTCTGGATGCTACGCAAGCAGACAGATTTGCCCTCTTCCGTCATCGAACGCTTCGAGGAGAGAATGTTCACCGCATTCAACGCTCACCTGCTGGGCGTGGAACTGAGCGAGAAGACCCTGACAGACATTGGGTATTTCGTCGATTAGGGCTCGCCTTGGCAGAATCCGGTCATTTGAGATACTTCTCCGGCAGCGTCAGTCCTGAGCGCTCATCGTCCCACATGATGCTGGCAACCCAGAAGCGGCCTTGCGCATGCACGATCTGGATTGAGTTAATGCCGCGCGTAAAGGGCGTGGCATCTTCGGCTGTGTGGCGGCTCTCGTAGGTGCTCCAGACGTGAACGAGGTTGCCGAACTCTTCTACGCGATTGGCGATGCTGCGCTCGAAGAAGCCGTGGCTTTTGAAGTAGGGATCGTCACGTTCCACATACATGTCAGGGGTGAGGAGCACCGCGTCGCTCTTGCGCGCGGGCATGTCGGCGCTGGCCGGAGCATCGGGACGGATCACTCCAAGCCGGCCATCGGGCAGGAACAGCGAGCGAAAACGGTCCCAATCTCGGGGTTTGCCTGCAGGTCCGGAGATTACATCGTAGAGCGAGGCGAGGAGATGCTCGACGGTGTCTACGTCGCTAGGGTTCTTTGCGGCCGGCCAAGCGGGATGTCCCGCGAGTGAACCGACCAACGGAGGCGGCGGAGGCGCAGGCTGGGCGGGTGCCGATGACTGCTGAGGTAGCGCTGGGAGGGTCACGCCCACAAGCAGTATCCCCGATGCGACCAGGCAGATCGTTTTCGATGTCGCTTTTCGTTTTGCCTTCATGATGCTTTCCTCCGAGTATTGTTTACGTGGGCAAGTTCCGCGATTGCGGTGCATCGGCATTGCCGATCTGCACTCAAATTGATTTATGAATGCCAAGAGTATTTGGGGTATCTGCTCTCGTCTATAGCGAATCGGACTTTATTGTGTGGGGGCAACCGGTTGGGCTCGTCGCTGGCATCATGCTCTTTCGAGTGCCTGGAATCGGCATTTCCTTGGCGAAGAGCCCCTTGAAGCTGTGGCCATGTGTCTGGGAAAGACAGTCCAGGCGATCCGCCATGCTTCTGTACGGCGAATTGTCCGAGTAGTCGTTTCGGACGTGTGACCAAATGCACACGACCCCAGCACAGTAAGATGCCGCTATGCTCGAATCCCGATTCACGCAGAGATCGAAGGCGCGACAAACGGCGCTGCTGATTGTGATCGGTGTCTCCCTAGTTAGCGGGACCATCGCGCAAACACCGACGTCTGAAGCACGTCCTGGTCCTTCCTCCACCTGGTCCACTCCCGATTTCTCTTTAGGACTCGACCCACATGGCCTCGTGACATCGCTTATCAACCCATCTGACGCACTGCGGATGAATTGGGTTCGCGAAGTTGGGCCTGCGTGGGGCGTCCCGATGACCGGCGAGCAAGGCAGGCTTGTGACGTGGGAGTCGCCTATTGTTGCCACCTCCAGCCACCAGGCTAACGAGCTTCGTTTCACCCACGGCCCTTTGACACTCGTCTTGAAGCAGTCTCTTTCTTCCGCTGGCATGTTGCTTCAGAGCTATACCCTGCGCAACACATCCGGCACAGCGGTTTCGCTGTCGGAAGGCGATTTCGGAATCCGCATCCCATTGCCTGACAACTACCCCGACGCGGCGACGGCCCTTACCCACCGGTGCGACGTACACATTTGGGCGGGGGGCAACGTCGCCTGGATCGAAGCGCTACGCATGAACGGTCACGCCCCGCACCTTGGCTTAGTCTTGACCGATGGAGCGATCAGCGCTTATTCGATTACGGACCGACCTCAAAACTCGAACGACCGTGGAACGTTCGTCCTCCATCCACCGCCTATAGTCCTTGCGCCTGGGCAATCCACCACCCTCGCCTGGTCGCTCTTTTGGAACAAAGGCTGGGATGATTTTTTCGTGAAAGCAATGCAGATGCCGGGTTTTGTGAGGCTACAAGCGGACCGCTACACGGTCATCAAGGGGCAGTCAATTCATATCACCGCTGACGCCGGTAGTTCTCTTGCCGGCGCGACTCTTCTTGTCAACGGTAAGCCTCTTCCGGCGCACATAAACGGCAACCGTCTCGCGGCCACATACACACCGGTTTCGCTCGGCGAGCAGCATGTTGAGCTTATGGTAAGCAAGCGTCACACCATCCTCAATGCATTTGTAAGTCCTGACCCTATGTCTCTGATCGATGCCCGGGTGCGATTTTTGATAAACCATCAGCAGAAGAACGCCCCCGGTCGGCCGGTCGATGGAACCTTTCTGGCCTATGATAATGAGACCCACGAGCAGATACTTGAGAAGACGAACGACCATAACGCCGGGCGGGAGCGCGTTGGGATGGGCGTGCTGCTTGCCCTATACCTACCGCGTGTAAAAGACCCTCAGCTCAAAGCCAACGTGACAGCCTCGCTCGACCGATTCCTGAACTTCGTAGATAACCACCTACAGGATTCAACGGGTAAGGTCTTCAATAACACCGACGATCCCAAGCAGCGGCTTTACAACTACCCCTGGGTAGCACGGCTGGATATTGCCATGCACCAGGCCACCGGCACCCCTCGCTATCTCGACGATTTTGTCCGCACGGTTCGAGCCTTCTACGTCAATGGAGGCCAACGCTTCTATCCGATCGACCTTCCCATCAGTGACGGCCTCGCCGTGCTCTCCAAGGCCGGACGCACGGAGGACTACAAGGAGCTTCTGGAGTTGTTCCGTGGCCATGCAGACCGCATCATCGCCACCGGGATGGCGATGCCAAAGAGCGAAGTCAACTACGAGCAATCCATTGTTGCTCCCGCGTCCGACATTCTGCTCGAAACCTATCTCGCGACGAAAGACGGCAAGTATCTGGACGCGGCATCGCCGTTCCTCGAAGCGTTGAACGCATTCAACGGCCAGCAGCCAGACCATCACCTAAACGACATCGCTATACGCCATTGGGACGACTACTGGTTTGGCAAGGCCAAGCTCTATGGCGATACGTTTCCGCAGTACTGGAGCACCATCGACGCACTGGTGTTCGACGACCTTGCGCTAACAGACCCGGCCCACGCTGCTGCACTCCGCACGCGCGGCATGAATATCATCGCCAATAACCTCTCTTATTTCTCAGCGGACGGTTCTGCATCGTGCGCCTATGTCTATCCGCTAACAATCAACGACCGGCCTGGGCAGTTTTATGACGCATGGGCAAACGATCAGGATTGGGCGCTGGTGCATTACCTTCTTCGCTTGGATGCGGAGGACTTGAGACGCCCAGCGAGATAATCGCTATACGTCAGTGTTGGCAACTGACGCTGTCATTACATGTCCGTAAAGTCGCAATCTCGCACAGGTGATCTTTCGTCGCTGAGAGACTGTATGCAGTATTCGAGCTGACCCGCCCGCTGGGTAAGTTCACCTGCAATCATGCGGCGTTCGCTGCGCTTGCGACTTGTGCCGGGCGGTTGTGCCTGGTCAGCTTCACCGCCGCCCACATCATCCAGATGAGCCCCAGGTATCGGGTGATCGGAAGCAGAAAGTTGGCCGGATAGGCGATCAGGCTGAGCGTTGAGAACTCTCCGGCGACGGCGACCACCATTCCAACGACGACCAGCGAGCGCGGAAGCAGGCGGGAAAAGTAGCTTGTGATGGAAACCCCCGCTGCCAGCAGGCCGAATCCGACCGAGTAAGCGGCTCCGCCGAATAAGAAGCTGAGTAAGGAGATGGCTCGATCCATGGGTACCGAAGCGGCAACGTCAGGCACGGACAACACCCAGCCGAACAGGCCCGAAATGATGAGCGCGTTGGCGGCCGTTAAACCGCCGAACAACGCGATGTTGGTGCCGGCGGCTCTGACTCCCATGAACCGCAATCGGCTGACCATGGTAACGGCGAAGATGCCAAGGGGCACGGCTGAGGCGAATAAGAAGAAACTGCTCACGCGCACGGCAGTGGGATTCTGTTGGTAAAAGGCGCGGACGGTCTCAGCTTCCGCAAAGGGGTTGATATAAGGCGCGCCATGACGGAGCAGCGCGGCTGCTACGAGACCCGCTGCGAAGAGCAGGATGTGGACGATCCCGAGCAGAATCAAAGAAGGGCCATGGAAACGCGGATATTGTTTCATAATAAAATCATTTATATCATAAATGATTTAACGAATGCAATACTATTCTTTCAATATGGACAATCGAGAAATGGGAACAGGACAACCGGCATTTCTGCTCTCCCAGCTGGGGGCACATGCCGCAGCGCGATTCGCAGAGCGGTTAGGCGTTCTCGAACTCTCACCAGCGGATGCGGGGATCCTGCGCCTGTTGCGCACGGCGGCGGGAATCAGCCAACAGGATCTTTCATCGAGGCTGCAGATTCATCCCAGCCGGCTGGTGGCGATTCTCGACAATCTGGAGAGGCGCCTGCTTGTTGAGCGGAAGCCGAACCCCGACGACCGGCGTTTGTACTCGCTCCATCTGACCAGGGATGGCGGGGTAATGCTGCAGCGGGTCGGCACGGTGGCACAGGAGCATCAGGACGCACTTCTCTCTGCGCTCACCGGCGAGGAGCGCGCGAAGCTGACAGAAATGCTTCAGAGAGTTGCGGATGAACAGGGACTCACTCGCGGTGTTCACCCTGGGTATCGCCGGATGGGGAAATGAAGGGAAACTAATAGTGTGATAAGGATTCCTCTTCTGCCGGACATGGGGAGTACACTGCAAGCTTTATACTGTTGGAACGACAGGTAAGAGGCATACACAGAATTGTGCGGCATTGTTGGATTTACCACGAGAAACTGGCGGCCTGAAGAAGAGCGAATCCAGAATGCGACGGAGACTCTTTTCCATCGTGGGCCGGACCAGCAGGGAGTGTTTCGGTCGAGACTGTGTTCCCTGGGCGCAACCCGCTTAAAGATTGTTGACCTGGCGGCGGGCAATCAGCCTATCTATTCGGAAGATCGCGACTCCGTGATCGTTTTCAATGGGGAGATCTACAACCATCTCGAGGTTCGCCGCGAGCTGGAATCGCTGGGCCGCCGCTTTCAGAGCCATTGCGATACGGAGACCGTTCTGCAGGCTTTTCTTGAGTGGGATACGGATTGCTTTGCGCGCTTGCGGGGCATGTTTGCCGTGGCGATCTGGACGAACAGCGAGCAGCGGCTGGTACTGGCTCGCGACAGGGTCGGCATCAAGCCGCTCTACATCGCTGAACGAGGCGAGGATCTGTTCTTTGCGTCGGAGCTGAAGGGGATTCTGATCCACCCGGAGATCGACCGGCAGCTGAGTCTCGATGGGCTGGACTGCTATCTCTCGATGAACTATGTGCCGTGTCCGTGGACGCTGGTTGAAGGAGTGGAGAAGCTGCCGCCGGGGCGGTGGCTGGAGTGGCGTGACGGGCGGAGAACTGAGGAGGCGTACTGGCGGATTCCGTCGATGCAGCCGCGAGCGGTATCGCTCGAAGACGCCAAGGCGGAACTCGATGTGCTGCTCGACCAGTCGGTGCGCGAGCATCTGATGTCGGATGTGCCGCTGGGGGTATGGCTTAGCGGAGGCGTGGATTCGTCAACGATTCTGCATTACGCGGCGCAGGCATCGAGCTCAAGGCTTAAGACGTTTTCGATTTCGTTTAACGGACGGAGCTTCGACGAGACGCAGTACATCCGGCAGGTGGTTGACCATTACGGCACCGAGCACGAGCAGCTTGATCTGAATCCGGAGAGCGACTTAGAGGGCGCGATTGAGAACTTCGCGTATTACTCGGATGAACCAAGCGCGGATTCAGGGGCGTTGCCGGTCTGGTTTCTTTCGAAGCTATGCAAGACGCGCACCACGGTCGCCTTCAGCGGAGAGGGAGCCGATGAGATCTTCGGCGGATACCTGACGTATCGCGCGAACCGCATCGCCAGCAAGGTGAGGCAGCTGCCTGCCGGAGCGATCGGTGCGGCATTGCGGGGCGTCAGCCTGCTGCCGGTCTCGAACGAAAAAATAAGTCTGGAGTACAAGCTGAAGCGGTTGCTCGAAGGCAGCCGGATGTCTCCTGAGAGAGCGCACGTGTATTGGAACGGGACCTTCTCCGAGGCGGAGAAGGCGAACATTCTGAGTATTCCGCTGCCGGGCGCGCTGGGCGACGTTCTGGCCGGGCTTCGAGCGACGCAGCCGGGAGATGGAGTGGTACCTTTCCTCGAGTTCGACCAGGAATATTTTCTGCCCGATGACATCCTGGTGAAGTCGGACCGGATGAGCATGGCGCATGCGGTCGAGGTGCGGCCTCCGTTTCTGGACCATCGCATAGTAGAATTTAGTTCAACCCTTCCGACCGACCTCAAGATTCGCGGGTCACGCCAGAAGTACCTTCTCAAGGAGTTAATGAAGCCCAAGTTACCCGCAGCCATTGTGCAGCGGAAGAAGATCGGCTTCGACATTCCGGCACACGAATGGTTGCGGGGGACGCTTCGCTCGATGTTAGTGGAAACGCTGACCTCGGCGGAAGCAGAACACTCTGAATTGTTTCGCTTTGACGCGATCCGAACGTACATGCAGCAGCACCTGAACAGGCGGATAAACATCGGCTATCATCTGTGGGGCCTTGTCATTCTGTTTCTGTGGATGAAACGATGGAATATCAAGTCAGCACCCTCCCTGACGCAGGGAAGAGAGACGCAGAGACAGGCACTCGCAGTCGAACTCTAAGCAGCCGCCAGACATTTCTAGTTGTTATCCTCTTCGCCGCAGCCGTTTATCTAGGCTGCATGATCTCTCCGCCATCGCTGATGGACGATGTGGATGCGGTGCAGGCGCAGATTGCCCGGAACATGCTGAGCTCGGGCGATTGGGTCACGGCGCGCCTGGATGGGGTGGTCTACCTCGAAAAGCCTCCGCTTATCTACTGGATGGTTGCGGTCTGCTTTAAAGTTTTCGGCGCGCATGACTGGATTGCGCGCATTCCGGTTGCGCTGTCGGCGGTTGGGCTTTGCTGGCTCACGGCGGCGTTTGGAGCCTGGGCATTCGGAAGACGAGCGGGTTTCTATGCCGGTCTTTGCATGTCGACGTGCATTGGGCTGTGGCTTTTTACGCGGATTCTGCTCCCCGATGTGATGCTCACACTCACGATTGCCCTGGTGATGTGGTCGTTTCTGCGCGTGCTGGACGAGGAAGAGCGGCATCCGCGAGCATGGGCAGCGGCGCTGGCGGCGAGCCTGGGCGTCGGTTTGCTGTTGAAGAGCCTGATCGGGATTGTGTTTCCGATTGCGGCCATCCTGGTTTATCTCGTGTGCACTCGCCAGCTCTTCTCCGCTTATGTGTGGAAGCGGGTGAGACCATTCAGCGGGCTGGCGATCATGCTGCTGATTGCCGCGCCCTGGCACATTCTAGCGACGCTGCACAATCCGCCATACTTCTCGTTCACGATGAAGAGCATTCCCGGGGAATATCACGGCTTCCTCTGGTTTTTCTTTATGAACGAGCAGCTGCTGCGTTTTCTGAATCTCCGCTACCCACGTGACTACGACACCGTGCCGCGGGTTTGGTTCTGGCTCTTCAACCTGGTGTGGCTGTTTCCCTGGAGCGTCTATTTGCCATCGGCTGTCAGGCTTTCTTACCGCCCCATCGATCGGCAGGGGAGGACCCGCCTGCTCGCGCTTTGCTGGATTGGATTCGTCATGGTGTTCTTCACCTTTTCGACGACCCAGGAGTACTACTCCATGCCGATCTATCCGGCGATGGCGCTGCTGATCGGTTCGGGGATGGTGCTTGACGGCAAACTCGTCCGCGGCGGGACGCGGCTGCTCACGGCGATCTTTGCGGTTGCCGCGGCCGCGGCCATCGCGATCCTGATTGCGGTGCGGCATGTTCCTGCCCCGGGCGACATCTCGCAGGCGCTGGCGCCACATCTGCAGGCTTACAAGCTTTCGCTTGGCCACATGGAGGAGCTGACGCTGGATTCTTTCGCCTACCTGCGACTGCCGCTCGGTTTGGCGGCGGTTGCGTTCCTGATTGGAGTGATCGGGACCATTCGCGCTTCCGGCAAGAGGGTCTATGTGACGATTGCCCTGGCGATGGTCGTCTTCTTCCAAGCAGCACGGGTAGCCCTGGTGCGCTTCGATCCTTATCTCTCCTCCGAGCCTATGGTGAAGGTGTTGGAGCAGTCGCCCCCCGGGGAACTGATCATCGACCGCCATTACTACTGGTTTTCCTCGGTCTTCTTTTACACCAACAGGAGCGCGCTGCTGTTGAACGGGAGATTTCAAAACCTGGTCTACGGTTCTTACGCTCCGGGAGCTGCGAAGGTGTTTATCGACGACGACCAGTTGCGGGAGCTTTGGCGGAAGCCGGAGAGGTACTACATCTTCTCCAACAGTAGAACCATCGATCATCTGGAGTCGACAATCAGCGAGGACGATTTAGTTCCAGTCGATATGAGCGGCGGCAAGTTCCTGTTCACCAACCACCCGATCGCATCGCCGGGCGTGACAAATTGAAGCGGCTGGCTCCGTTGACACGCCATCGGGTCGAGGTAAGCGGCGGCAAGGTTTTGCTCACGAACCATCCTCTCGCGGGCGCTGGAAGCCTATAGAATCTTAAGAGGATAAGAAAGCAACAGATCGTGCGTCTTCTGCTGTACCGGACGTCGTCGAATACACGTTAACTTGATGGAGGAAAAATGCGGATTGCTGTTCTTGGCGGTGATGGCTATTGCGGGTGGGCCACGGCCTTGTACCTTGCAAGGAAAGGGCACACGGTTGCGATCATTGATAATTTCGCCCGCCGGCTTTGGGACTACGAATTGGGTGTTCAGACTCTCACGCCGATCCGCCCTCTTTCCGAGCGCCTGAATGTCTGGCAGCAGTTGACCGGGCAGACGATCGATCTTTTCGTGGGCGATGTCGCCGACTACGATTTTCTGGCTTCAACGATCAAGAGCTTTGAGCCCGAGGCGGTGGTCCACTTCGCCGAGCAGAGATCGGCGCCCTACTCGATGATCGACCGCCAGCACGCTGTGTCAACGCAGGTGAATAACGTAGTTGGAACGCTCAACCTGCTCTTTGCGATTCGCGAGCTGCAGCCCGACTGCCACATCGTGAAGCTGGGCACGATGGGCGAGTATGGCACGCCGAACATCGATATCGAAGAGGGATATATCACCATCGAGCACAACGGGCGCAAGGACTTGCTGCCTTACCCCAAGCAGCCAGGATCCTTCTATCACCTGTCGAAGGTGCATGACAGCCACAACATCATGTTCACCTGCAAAATATGGGGTCTTCGCGCGACCGACCTAAATCAAGGAGTGGTCTACGGTACGATGACCGACGAAGCGGCGATGGACGAAGCGCTGATTAACCGCTTCGACTATGACGAGGTCTTCGGTACGGTTCTTAATCGCTTCTGCGCGCAGGCGGCGCTCGGTTTTCCGCTTACGGTTTACGGGCGAGGCGGCCAGACCCGCGGGTTTCTCGACATTCGCGATACAGTGCGGTGCGTGGAGATTGCCTGCCTGAATCCTGCCGCGCCGGGCGAGTTCCGCGTCTTCAATCAATTCACCGAGCAGTTCTCAGTGCTGGAACTGGCGGAGATCGTCAAGACGGTCGGTGGAGAGATGGGCCTGCAGGTGGAAGTCGATCACCTTCCCGATCCGCGCGTCGAGGCGGAATCGCACTACTACAACGCAAAGCATTCCAAGCTGGTTGATCTGGGCCTTGATCCGCACATGCTCTCGGATTCGCTGGTCGATTCGCTGATCAATATCGCGCTACGCTATCGGGATCGCATCGACCCTGCGCTGTTTGCGCCCCAGGTCAACTGGCGGCAGGCGCGCAACGAGCGGCGCATTGGTGGAAAAGCGAAGCAGCCGGTTCTCGTGAAGGAAACTGTCTAGGTATTTTCGGATTGATGTAATGCAGGCATGGTACTGTCCCACCCTTTCGCAAACACCGCGAAAGGATGGGGCACCCTAGGGATGTTTCTTACCGTAAGCCTGAAACTGCTGTGGCTTTGGGAGCCGATTCAGCCGGAGCGAGCGGAACCAGTTCGCCATCCTTGATCAGATAGTCCTGGCCGCGCCACCGGATGGTCCTGCGGGTAAAGCTCACAAGCCAAACCATGGTGGCGAAGGCATCCCATGCCGGTACCAGCAGAAGGTTGGCCCAGACTCCGCGCTGCTTGAGTCCCCAAGCGCCGATCAAAGCCGTCAGCGCGGCGCGAAAGAGCAGGTATCCACCGAAATAAGCGGCGACGACTGCGCGGGTAGGATGCACCGCGATTGCCAGCAATGCCCAAGGCAGGCCCAGGGTGAAGATCATGCCGATGTGCCCCCAGGGGCGCATGTGGCGCATTACGGTGAGCCAGCGAAGACGCTTGTAGACCAACTCCTTCAGGGACTGGTAGTCGGGAACAGTTGAAATCGCATAGTGGAGCAGCTCGACTTCATAGCCCTGCTCGGCGATCAATCGGCCCACAAGGAGATCGTCCGCGGGCCGGTTCTCAATGGAGGCGTAGCCACCGAAGGCCAGCAGGCGTGTACGCGTGGTGGCAATGGTTGGGCCCAAGGCAAACTTGATTCCCTCCAGCTGCTTCGCGACAAGGATCCCCGGATAGAAATCGGAAAGCATCCCTACGTCCTGCAGTCGCTGCACCCAGGAATTTTCTTCGGTTGGGACATAGAGGCAGGTTGTTGCTCCGACCTTGGGATTGGCGAGGGGCGCGATGACCTTGCGCAGATAATCCGGCTCGACGCGCACGTCGCTGTCGCTGATGACAAGGTGTTCGTAGGAGGCTTCCTCGGTGAGGCGCGCCAGCTTTGCCACTTTGTCGTTGGCAGCTTCGCGGCCGGAGCCGATCAGAATACGGATCTGGCAATTCGGGAAATCGCGGACAATCCGGTGCAGGACGGGTAAGGCAGGGTCGCTGGTGTCGCCCACGCAAAAGAGGATTTCGTAATTCGGATAATCCTGCCGGCAGAAACTGGCAAAGTTTTCGTAAGCGTCGGGGTCGAGCCCGCGCACGGGCTTCAGGTTGCTGATGGGCGGCAGAAATGCGCTCTCGTCATTGGTTTCGCCTGGGGCTTCGGCCGGTGTTTCCAAGAAGAACAGCCAGGAACTGACCAAGGCCAGCGAGAAATAGATGAAGGGAATTGCTGCAATTCCGAGAAACAGGGTTTGGGTCAGGGTCGTGGTCATCGTATCTGAAGCGCGTCCATTTATTGTCTAGTAGATGAGATTCGGAAGCAAGGCGGAGAGACCACCGAAGTACATGGGAAAAGATCAGTAAAGCACGACGGCCACGCGGTAAGTGACATAAATGTCAGGGGATTTACAGGCGCCGACAGCGGCTTTGGTGAACTGGCCGGTGCGCAATTGTTCCGCTACCGCGCTGGGCAGCTTGCTCAGGTCGGGTGTCTGAAAACGGACGACAGCCTTCACCGGATCGGTCTCCGGGGTAGGGGGCGGTGTTCCGTTCTGCATCATGCACGCCTGTTCGGCGATGTTGCGCGGACCGGAAGGGCTAATGTTCTGGTCACGGAGCAGGTCTTCTACCTTCTGCTCCACTTGCTCCCGGGTGAGAGGGTTCGGGGTGTCGGAGAAATCTACGACGGCGTAAAGGTATCCGCTCCTTTCCCATACCGCCATTCCGATGGAGTTCATCTGCGGGTCGAGAATATTGGTGCGATGCGGGACTGAATTCATCCACTGCTTCTCGATGGCCTCCGCACTTGGACCCATGGCGATATTCTCGGCCAGGGCTTGAAAGCGGGCTCCCGCACGAGCTGCCCTGGCGGTGAGATCAGACTCACCAGGATATTCGTGCGAAAGAGTTTTCTCCTCCTTCATGCGGTCTGCATGCACAGCTGCCGCAGCGGCAAGCGTGGGATCCCAGTGAAGCGGCGAGAGGCCGTGTGCGGCTCGATCCTGGTTGGTTAGCTCGAAAATCCTTTGGGCCTTCTCGTCGATCTGCTGTGATGTTGCATGGAAGGCCGTCGTAATCAGACAGGCTCCCACGATCAGGGGCCAGAGGGCCTGGCGAAATCTCAAGGTGTCTGTTTTCGGTGAAGCGGCCTTATACATCTTCAACTTAGATGCCGCTGCAGGCCTGATGAGATGTCATCTTCACGCCTCGTTTCGCCGGTATTGTGGAAGGGTCACGGCGCGCTGAGGAGTCGAGAAAGTAAGGTGGACGTCCTCATAAAGAGAGGCGAGGATAGAAGCGATATTCTCGGTGAGACTCAAGACGTCGGACGCCTGAGGCGTTACGGGCAGGCCGCGCTCTTCGTAGGACTTGTTGATTTCCTGGCGCAGATTCGCAGCAGAGGCCTGGATGTCGGGCGCGGCTGCGGGAGTTTTTCCGCGAACCTCGTCCGCCATCGCGCGCATGACGCCAGCAGTATCGTTTTCGAATGCGACATGGGCTTTGGCTATACGCTCGGGCAGCTGACTGAGCGGCATCTGCAGGCGGTATTGCGTGGCGGTGAGCTGCACAAGAAGCAGCGTGCGCAGGGAAGGCTGCCATCGCCTGAAATCTTCGCGTATCTGCAGCTTTCTCTGCCTCGATGGACCAAACTCGAAGAGGACGGCGTCGGCCTGCGCATTCACCGCCAGAAAGCCAGCGTTGATTTGATCGCGCAAGAGGCGAACCCGCTTGACTGACTCGTTGCGGTCCTCCTTCAGCATTTGTACTGCGAGATCGGCAAACATATCGAGATTGCGGGCAAAGACGGCCTGCATCTCCTCGAGGGCGTTCTTTACCCACAAGCGGTCGAAGATGAGCCACATACACAGGAGACCGAGAAAGACCCCGAAAATGCGGTCGCGGGCGATGGAGAGCGATGTCTGGATCGCGAACTCCTGCAAGTTGATGAGGTAAAAGGCGAGCGCGAGCTGCACGCCAAGATAGGAAAGCCTCGGGCTGGCGGTGGCGATCCAGGCAGAAACCGCCGTAACCAACGCAAATAGAACCGTGAATCCGACGATGGAGTTGAGGTAGGGAAGCACAAATATCTGCGCGCCCATTCCGACGATGATCCCGCCAATGATCGCTCCCCCAAGACGGAGAAACTGCTTCTGCCGCGACGAGCCGATGGTGGAGAGCGCGGTAATCATGCAGGTGGGGATGCAGGTGCTAAGACCTCGCCAATCGATTGCCTGGTAGATGACGTAACTGGCGGTCGCCGCCAGCATGCCGCGGATGGCGAATTTCAGGTGATCGGGATTGGTGAAGGCGTCGGGAACGAAGAAGGGTTGCTTGACCTCGTCATTCATAGGAACCGGGATGAATTCGTGGATGGCTTCGGCGCCGGTAAAGGCCTGCGGGATGAGAGCGGCCGTTGATTCCATGGCGGGGAGGAAGGGAAGGTTTGAGGGCTGCCCTTGATGCGGGAGGTTAATCGGGCGAGGCGGCTTGCGAAGTCTCAGGTCTTCGCGCAGCACGGAGAGTTCGTCTGCAAGGCGCGCGCAGCGTTCCCTGTCTTCTGCGCCGGCCGCGATGGACCCTCCGGCGAGAAAGACCCGCAGACTGGCGGCCAAATCGACGAGCTTGCCCAGCAAGGAGACGGCCGCGTTCATCTGTGAGATGAAATGAGTACTGTATCCGGAGCGGATGAGCAGCCTGCGCAGCCGAGACGATCCGACGCCAGTGTAGAGGGAGGTTTCCTTTTCCACCTTGCCGCCAAGCGACTGCTGCGCAGCAACGGCTCTGAGCACATCCTCGACGACCAGGAGTCGGTGCTCGATACCCTCGGTGAGATCGGTGGTCGGATGGACTCGTCGAAAAACGTATTCGACGACGGTGGTCACTACCGCGGCAAGAAGGGTGGAAAAAGCCAGCCACAAGGTGTTCTCCACGCGGTCATTGACGTTGAGGAATGCCTCATCCCACAACGGGATCGCGCCGGCGAGCAGGAAGCCAAAGCCCACAGCGGTCCCGTAGTCGGGAAAGATTCCAATCAAATAGAACGCGATGAAGAGCGAAAGAACGATCCATAGGAAGTGGGTGAGGGGATCGTCTACCAGCAGCGCGACGCCGGCCAAGGCGTATGCGCCCCCGAACGCAAATGCAAGGATGGCGCGAAATCCGGATTGGAACGTCGCCGTGGGGTTTTCCCGGCTGAGAAAGAAAGTGAAAATCGCAGCCAGAAATCCGGAGGGAATGCGGAAGGTCATGACGATGATCATGACGATGGTGGCCGCGATGGTAATGCGGGCGACGACCCAGGCTCGTCCCGGATAGGGTGCAAGCTCGTTTTTGAGGAAGCCCCAGAACCACTGGCCCGCCTGGTCGATCGCGCTTGGGGGCACGCTCGACGGCGCGGATGCGAGCAGCGTATCGCTGCGGGTTGCCATAGCTACTGCGACCTCTCGGGGACATCTCCTCGAATGATCACCACGGCAGATTCGCTGATGCGGAAGGGCTCGGTTTCGGCGGCATTGATACGTACACGCACGGGGTAGCGCGTGGCGAGATGCACCCAGTTGAGCGAGCGCTGGACGTCTGGCAAGCCGGGAGCGAACGATCCGACCAACGTCGTGTCCGGCAAGACGCCGAAGCCCACGCTGTCGACCACTCCGTCATATCTCACATTGGGGCGGGAGAGCACATAGACATAGGCGCGCATGCCGGGATGGATATGCCGGAGCTGCGTCTCACGGAAGTTTGCCACCGCCCACCAGATGCGGGTGTCGATGAGAGTGAAGACCTGTTGGCCAGTGTGCGCGTAGGCGCCTTGCGAGATGGTGAGATTGGTTACGCGCGCGTCGAACGGCGAATAGATGCGGCAATTGTCCAGGTTGTACTGGGCGGTTCGGATGGCAGAGGCCTTGCCCTCACGCTGGCCGGTGAGCGCATCGAGGGTGAGAACGCTGTGCTGCGACTGGCCCAGTTGCGACTGGCTTTGCTCGACTTGAGCCTTCGCCTGTTCGTATTGCGCCTGGGAAGACTTCACCTGAGCTTCCGCGAGGATGACCTGAGCGCGCAGCTGATGGACGGCCTGTTCCCGAGCGGTGACGGCAGTTCTGGCCTGATCCACTTGATCGACGGTGACGAATTGCTTGGCAAGCAGCGGCTCGATACGGTGGTAGTTGTTGGTGGTGTAGAGCAGTTCAGCATTGGCGCTGTCGAGGGAAGCCTGGGCGGCGGTAACATTTGCTTTGGCCTCGTTCACGGCAGCAGCCGCACGGTCGACATTGGCGGCGGCGCTGTCCGTGTTCGCACGCGCAGCTCCGACGGCACTTACCTGCGAGGCGATGGTTCTGGTCTGGTCGACAATCTGTCCCTCAAGCGTGTCCCGGTCTGAGATCGCCTTCTGCAGCGCGTACTCGTAAGGGCGCGGATCGATCTGGAAAAGCAGCTCTCCCTGCTTGATGAAGGCGTTGTCCTGAGCGGCGAGCTGCGTGATGGGGCCATCTACCTGCGGCGCGATGCCGATGAAGTTGGCGAAGACCTCGGCGTCATCGGTGCGAGGAAATTTGTTGGTTTCGTTCACTACCAGCAGGCCGGTGATGAGCGCAGCAGCGACGATGGCAATGCTCACGATTCGTCCAACGCTCTTGGACGGGGGAGGGGTTTGGGGAGCTGGGTCGTTTTCGGGCATCGCTTCTCCTTTTGCCGAATCAGCTGAAGAACAGCAGCCAAATAGTGAATGTGAAAAATGCGGCGAGGCACGGGTACACGACGATCAACGGGGTCAGTTGCTGCTCAAGCTTGATGCGCACAAAGAAGAGGCGGACAACAACGGCGAGCACGATGCCAATGACACCGCACAGCATCCACGAAGGAAAGAACGAGCCCAGGATATTGAAGGTCGGGGCGCGTGAGCATCCGGCGGCCAACAGCAACGCCGGTGAGGCGGCGGCCAGCTCGATCAGTCGCCTGCGGATCAACTTTTCTGTCATCTTACGGACCTTTTGCATGGAGCAGGTCTCCCGTCTGGAAGGCTAATGCAGCGACTCCGGTCAACAGGTTTGTGCGCGCACTTATGTCGGCGGTGCGCGCCGCGGCCAGAACGCGCTGCGCGGAAACCACATCGATCTGGCTGCGAACTCCGTAGTTGTACGATTGCAAGGCCGCATCGTAGGACTCGCTTGCAGAGGCAAGGAGCGCGGCGGCCGCCTTCTGCTGGCGGAGCGCCGTTTTGGCTGTGGAGTAGGCGGACCAGACCTGATTTTCCACCTGGTCGCGAATGGCGTCGATCTGCGCCGTTGCCTGCCGCTGATCGGCCTTCGCGCGGGCCAGCCGATTCTCGCGCGCAAACCCGTCGAAGAGGTCCCAGGTCAGGGACAGGTTTGCATTCCACGTTTCCTGGTTCGGCGAGTAATATGCCGGCATTTGTCTTTGTTGTCCGTTGATGCGGGCCAGGCCGCCGCTGCCCTCAAAAGTAAGCGTGGGCAGATAAGCAGTCTTTGCTGCCTTGATTTCGGCCCCGGCAGCGCGAAGCTGTTCCACCTGCTGCATGAGGTCAGGTCGCTGCGCCAACGCACTGTCGATGGATTTTTCTACCGTGTCGGGTAGTTCCTGCGGGATGGTCAGATCCTGAATGCTCTCGACCTGTAACTGGTTGGTTGGGGAGATGCCAAGAGCTGTTGCGAGATCGCCATGGGCGATCTCCGTCGCGCCGATAGCCGCCTGCAGATCATAGTCTGCTTGAGCGGTTGCGCTGCGGGCTTCGAGGACATCCGGCAGCGTGGCCAGCCCAAGCTCAAGGCGCGCTTCGGCGGCAGCCTGCACGGTCTGCGCGTTCTTCAGGTTAGCTTCCTGCGCGTCCTCCTGGCCCTTGCTGTTGAGTACCTGGTAGTAAGCCTGCATGACCTGGAAGATAACCTTGCGGTGGGTGTCGTTGAAGAAGAAGTTGGCGGCCAGCAGATTGCTTCGACTGATGGCTATCTCCTGCAGTCGCCGGCCGAAGTCGAAAACGATGTAGTCCATGGCCAGGGTCGGAGAAAATGTCCCTGTGGTGGTGCGAAACCAGCCTGGAGAGAGAAATACGTCCACGCGGCTGCTGTCTGCGAGCGCGATCGCGGACAAAGTGGGATAAAGGGTCGCCTTGGAAATCCCCAGGTCGGCGGCGCGAGCCTTGGCGTTCTCCCACGCCACGCGGGTGTCGGGGTTGTTCTGCTCGGCGATGTTGACTAACTCGGGCAGCGTGTATGTTTTGGAGGGATCAGGAGTGAAGGCGGGAGCGGGTCGCGGCGGCGGGCTTACCTGCCGGTTGGAGGGCACGTCCCACGGACGCGCAGAGGTGGGAGGCGCCTTTTGAGCGCCAGCGATTCCGCCCGCGAGCAACATGCCGAGCATGATGACTGATTCTGCACGAAATCGAGCCATTCTCTAGCCACAATAGCGTCCCGGCGGCGCTTCCCCGGAGCAATCGGATGATACCACGCTGAAACAGGCGGAAGGACTATCGGGCTTCACCAGAGAGGATGGCCAGGGTGTCGGGAGGAAGCAGGACCTCGTCTTCGATCATCTGAACGCCGTCACGCGAAGCGAGCAGCAGTGGGAGGCGTTCGGGGTTCGCGAGCTCCGCAGGGGCATTGCCAAGGTTGCAGAGAACTTTGACGAGGCCTCGGTCCATCATGAGCCAGCGCTTGTCCTCGTCGAAGGCGACGGAGATGTGGCCGAGGTCGCCATCGTTGAGAGATGGAGATGTGCGGCGCAGATGGATGAGCTTGCGGAACCACTCGAGCATTTCGGCGTGACGGCCCTCGTGGATCTCGCTCCAATCAAGCCTGGAGCGTTCGAACGTCTCAAGCTTTTCGGGGTCGGGGATTTCTTCCGGCTTCCAGCCAAAGGCGGCGAAGTCGCGACGGCGGCCTTCGGAAACGGCCCGCGCCATCTCCGGGTCGTCATGATCGGCGAAGTACTGGAATGGGGCGGAAGAGGCGAACTCCTCGCCTTGAAAGAGCATGGGGATAAATGGCGCGGTGAGCACGAGTCCGGCCGCGACCTTTGCGCGGTCGATACCGACGATGTGCTCAAGGCGATCGCCGGTTGCACGGTTGCCCACCTGGTCGTGATCCTGAATGTAGCCGAGGAAGCGGTGCGCGGAGAGCCCATCGACGGGACGGCCATGGCTGCGGCGGCGGTAGCGAGAGTAGGCTCCGTCATAGACGAAGACGCAAGTGAGAGATTTAACAAGCTGCTCGAAGGATCCGAAGTCCTGGTAGTAGCCCTTGCCCGGCTCCGCGTGCAGCACTGTGAAGAGAGCGTGGTGAAAATCGTCGCTCCACTGCGCGTCGATGCCATAGCCGCCCGCTTCGCGCGATGTAACGACAGTTGGGTCGTTGAGATCGCTTTCGGCGATCAGGACGAGGGGCCGTCCGAGGGTGGTCGATAGCACTTCGACCTCGGCGGAGAGCTGCTCGAGAAAGTGAATCGCGGAGCGGTCGACGAAGGCGTGAATGGCGTCGAGACGCAGGCCGTCCACGTGATAGTCGCGCAGCCACATGAGGGCGTTGTCACAGAAGAAGCGGCGAACTTCATCGCTGCCCGCATCCTCGAAGTTGACGGCGTCGCCCCACGGTGTGAGGTGATGGGCGGTAAGGTAAGGACCGAATTTGCCGGTGTAGTTGCCGACGGGCCCGAAGTGGTTGTAGACCACATCTAGCACTACGGCGAGGCCGCGGAGATGGGCGGCATTGACAAATCGCTTGAGGCCGTCGGGTCCGCCGTAGAACTGCCTTACCGCGAAGAGGTCTACGCCGTCGTAGCCCCAGCCATGGTGGCCGGGGAACTCGGCGACCGGCATCAGCTCGACGTGGGTGATGCCGAGGTCGACAAGGTGGTCCATGCGCTCGATGGCAGCCTCGAAGGTTCCTTCGGCGGTGAAGGTTCCGATGTGCAGCTCGTAGATGATGGCGGAGGCAAGGGGAGGAGCATGCCATTGGGAATCGCTCCACGAGAACGCGTGCTGATCGTAAAGGCGCGAAGGGCCGTGGACTCCGTTGGGCTGCCACGGGCTGCGCGGATCAGGGTAGGGAGTCGGGTCGTCGTCGAGGAGGAAGGCGTAGTCGGATCCGTTAGCGGCCTCGTTCACGGTGGCTCGCCACCAGCCACGATCGTTCGGACCCGACATGGGATAGATGTGCTCGCCAAGCTTTACGGAGACCTTCTTTACATTCGGCGCCCAGAGGGTGAACTCATGCATGGCTTGTCTCCCGGATGAGCAACGCAACAGGGAAGTCGCGCAGAAGTTTGTCGACTTCGATGCTGCCGCCTTCGACCATAGCCGCCGTCAAGCGATTCTTCCAGCGGCCTTCGGGCAGAGACAGCCTGGTTCTTCTCCACGCACCATCGAGTTTTACTGTCAGGCGAGGCACGACAGTGATAACCGAGTCGCCGCGCAGATATGCGATGACGTGATCGCTCTGCGATCCCTCGGCGAGCAGTGGAATGTAGGCGGCCTCGGCGCTAAACCACTCGGGATGCTCGCGGCGTAACAGGAGCGCCTGGTGGATAGTCCACAGCTTAGACAGTCCTTCATCGGACCGCTGCATGATCTGTTTAGCGATGCTCTCCCCCGAAAGCTGCTGCATTTCAGTGAGGAGACTGCGGCGCAGGGCGTAGTCGACGGGACGGCGGTTGTCCGGGTCGACGAGGCTGAGGTCCCACAGCTCGGATCCCTGATAGAGATCGGGGACGCCGGGCGCGGTGTACTTGAGCAGTGTCTGAGCGAGTGAGTTTGTTCTTCCGGCGTCGATCACCTTTGCCACGAACTCTTCCAGTTTTTGCAGGAACGGGGGATGCGTCAGTGTCTTCTCGATAAAACTTTGCAAGGCATCCTCAAAGTCTTTGTTATTCGCGACCCAGGAGGTTTGCTGCTTGGCCTCGCGCATGGCTTTGAGCATGTAAGCCTGGGCGCGTTCGAGAGAGAGAGGCCATGCTCCGATGAGTGTCTGGTAATAGAAATACTCGGTGTTACGGTCAGGAAATTCTGTGCCCGAGGCGGTTTTCGTGCGGAACTCGGTGTTGATCCGGGACCAGCGCTGGATGGCGCTGCGGAAGCGGCCGGGCAGCTCTGAAATGACGGCGAGACGGGCGCGAACGTCATCGCTTCTCTTGGTGTCGTGCGTCGAAAGCGTGGTCATCGTCAGGGGACGGGTGGCCTGCATCTTCGCGCAGTAGGCGTGAAACTCGTCGACGGTGAGGCCGTCGCGCCCGGGATCGCTGCCGACTTCATTCATGCCGATGAGCCGATTGAAGCAATAGAAGGCGGTGTCCTCGACGCCCTTCGCCATCACCGGTCCGGTGAATTGCTGGAAGCGCTCGAGGAACTCGGTCTCCTGCTTGCCCGTGACAGCGGCCGTCAAAACATCGCGCAGGAAATCGAAGAGGCCGCCATCGATATCCTGCCGCTTGAGCTTGGCGCACTCGGTCGCGTGGGCGATGTGCGTTTTGTCCTCTTCGGTGATCTCTTCGCGAGTGGGAACGACGTAGGTTCGGTAAACCTTGAAGCAGGCGGCCATCTCGCGGATCGCGCGACGTATCTCGGCGCGAGTGTAGTCGCGCTGGTTGCGATTGTTCTCGCAGATTTCCACGAAGAGAGACGTGAGCCGGTTGACGTCGCTGCCGAGTGCTTCCTGAGCGACTGCAATTTTCTTTTCGTGCGCGATTGCATCGAAGTCGCCAGGCTGACTGGTGAATTCGGTGTAGATTCCACGCAGTTCGGCGAGGCCTTCGCGCTGCACGAGCACTCCGTTCGCGACGTTGAGGAAGTCGTACCCGGTGGTGCCTTCGATGGGCCAGCTATCACGAAGAAACTCGCCGGGCTCGAGAATCTTCTCGCCGACGACCCACGCATCAGGCGCACGCTCGCGGAGGCGGCGAAAATATTCAAGCGGGTCGCGCAGGCCGTCGGGATGGTCGATGCGTACGCCGTCGAGTACGCCGCGCCGCAGCCAGTCCAACACCAGCGCGTGGGTCTCTTCAAAGACGTGCTCGCGCTCCATGCGCAGGCCGATCAACGTATTGACGTCGAAGAATCTTCGATAACCAAGCTGCTGGTCGGCGGTTTTCCAGTAGGCGAGGCGATAGATCTGCTGGTTGAGGAAGTCGTCGAGGGCGTCGAGATTCGCGTTCAGCTCGGCGACGGCGCGGTCGATCATCTCGCGGACATTGGGCTCCTCGGCGCAGAGGCGCTCAAGGAGTCCAAAGAGCACCACCTTGTCGCGATGCCGCGCAAGAATGGTTCTGCGCTCTACATATTCCGGCGAAGGCAGGCGGCCAAAAGACGCGGCAAGGAAGCTCAGCGTGTCAGACTTTGCATATTCCGCCGCGCGAGTGAGAATGGCAGGCAGCGATGCAGGGGCCACGGGGAGCGTTTGCCCAGCGCACTCGACCCGGAAATAATTGGCCTGATTGGTGACCTTGATACCGCCGTCCTCAAGGACTCGGCCGTACTGTTCGGCGAGGATGGGCACGAGGACCTTATCGCGCAGCCGCTCCTCCTGGGAATGCCAATCGATGTCGAAGAAGGAGGCGTAGCGGCTCAGCGGGCCGTTCTCGAGCACGTCCCACCAGTAGCGATTCTCTTTGCCCAGAGACATGTGGTTGGGGACGATGTCCAGTACCTGCCCAAGCCCAATCTCGCCGAGCCTTGCGCAGAAGCGCTCGTGCGCGGCGGCACCGCCCAACTCTTTGTTAACGCGCTGAGGATCGACAACGTCGTAGCCGTGGGTGCTTCCGGGTGCCGCCTGCAGGTAAGGCGACGTGTAGATATGCGATATGCCGAGGGCGTACAGATAGTCGGCGATGCTTGCCGCGTCGTCGAAGGTGAAATCTTTATGAAGCTGCAGCCTGTAGGTCGCCCCAGGGATGCGTCGAGTCATCGTCTAACCAATCATGAAACAAGCTTCCGCGAGCTGCGGGTGACAGCAGTAGCATCTTAGAGAGCCGCATCGACGTACAGGTTGTATCTGCCCGCAGCAGACGCCCGTGGTCCGGGGATTGGGATAATATTCAGGGTGCAAACAAATTGATCTAATGGAATCGATAAGGAGATCTCTTGCGCTTTTCTCGGAACGCTCTCTTCCTTTCGCTGGCGCTGCTCGGCGTGGCGGTCATCGCTCAGACCAGCCGGGCAATGGGACAGGCTGCCCCGAATCCTCTGGTGCCTCTTCCTCCGCATGCCAAGACGATACATCTGAAGCATGTTCTGGTGATCGGGCAAACGAAAGGATTCGAACACGACTCTGTTTCGCCGGCCATGGCTGCCATTTACAACATGGGCAAAGAGAGCGGGCTGTGGGACACGATGATCCGTACCGACACAGAGCTGCTCACGAAAAAAGACCTAAAGAATAACGCGAAGAACCTGAATTACTTTGACTTGATCGTTTTTGCGAGCACGACCGGCGAACTTGACATGGACGCAAGCCAGAAGGCGGACATGATGTCCTTCATCAAAGAGGATGGCAAGGGCTTCGTGGGGATCCACGCCGCGCTCGATACAAACTACACGTGGCCGGAGTATGGAGAGATGATTGGCGGCTGGTTCGACCAGCATCCGTGGATGACCTTCAATGCTCCCATCATCAATGAAGACCCGGATTTTCCCGCGGTTCGCCACTTTCCACATGAGTTCGTGAAGTACGACGAGATCTATCAACCCAAGGACTGGTCGCGCAGCAATGTGAATGTGCTGCTGAGCCTTGATCCAAACAGGCTCGATTACGATCCGAAGAACCCGCGCATTCACCGGGCCGATCATGACTTTGCCGTGGCCTGGAGCAAGATGTATGGCAACGGCCGCGTCTTCTATTCCACGCTCGGCCACACGGAAGAGGCGTGGGAAGACCCTGATATCAGGAAGATGTATTTCGAAGCGATCAAGTGGGCGCTGGGAATGACTGATGGCAGCACCGCGTCTCATCCAAGGCCAGCCGCGAACTGAGCACGCCAAAACTTCGGATCGCAATAAACTTTGCAGAGAAGGGATACGCATAGCGCCGTATGAAGAGGATTGGAATGGGCCTCATCGGCCCGGGATTTGTTGCAGCGCACCACATTGATGCAGTGCGGCGGCTGGGCGATGTGGACGTCGTGGCCATTGCCGGTTCTTCGCAGGCATCTGCCGACAAAAAGGCAAAGGATTACAAGGTTGAGCGCGCATACGGCGACTATCACGCGCTGATCAGCGACCCGGATGTGCAGGTGATTCACAACACGACGCCAAACTACCTGCATCTGCCTGTGGTGATGGCGGCACTGGCTGCGGGAAAGCATGTGATTTCAGACAAGCCGCTGGCGATGAATCCCGAAGAAGGGCGCAAGATGCGCGACGCTGCGGTTGCGGCGAAGGTGGCTCACGTCGTCACCTTCAACTATCGCGGAAATCCACTGGTGCAGCAGGCTCGGGGAATGATCGCTCGCGGTGAAACCGGGGGCGTGAGTTTTGTGCACGGTTCCTACCTTCAGGATTGGATGACCGACCCGAACGTCTACTCATGGAGGTCCGATCCGGCGAAGGGCGGGGCAACTTCGGCGCTTGGCGACATCGGTTCGCACTGGTGCGATCTCGCAGAGCATATCTCCGGGTTGAAGATCGGGTCGGTACTGGCCGATCTCACGACCGTCATTCCAGTGCGATATTCCTCAGGCGCTTCAGCAGAGGCTTTCGCGTCCAAGAGCGGAGGCGAGCGAACGCCGGTGAAGGTGGAATCGGAAGACCTGGCGAGCATCCTGCTGCGGTTTGAGAATGGCGCGAAGGGATGCTTCTCGGTAGGGCAGGTTTTGCCCGGGCACAAGAACGATCTGCAGGTCGAGGTGAATGGTGCTACCTGCTCGCTCAAGTGGAAGCAGGAGCAGCAGAACGAGCTCTGGATTGGGCGGCACAACCAACCGAATGCCGTAATGGCGAAGGATCCATCGCTGGTGTCGCCCGAGGTGCTGCGCTATGTGCATTTGCCGGGCGGGCATCAGGAAGCGTGGGCGGATGCATTCTTCAATCTGCTCAGCGATGCTTACGGATGGATTCGTGAAGGGGCGGCGCCGGGCGCGAAGCCGGAGATGCTGCCCACTTTTGAGGATGGCTACCGCTCTGCCTGCCTTGTCGAGGCAATGATGAGAAGCCACGCAGCGGGCGGAGCATGGGCAGAGGTGAAGCATGTTGCGAACAAATAGAGGACCGATCGCATGAGGCTGGGAATATGAAACTGGGAGTATTTACGCCGTTGTTGTCGAAGTTGCCATTGGAGCAAGTGCTGGCGAAGCTGAAGGCTGTTGAGATCAACACCGTCGAGCTGGGGACGGGGAATTATCCGGGCAATGCGCATTGCAACTTGTCGATGCTCGATGATTCGGCGGCTCTGGAGGAATTCAAGCACAAGGTGAACGACCACGGCGCGAGCATCAGCGCGCTGAGCTGTCATGGCAATCCGCTGCATCCCGATCCGGCGCAGGCAAAGCAGGCGCAGGAGGTAAACCGCAAGACGATTCTGCTGGCGGAGAAACTGGGCGTGCCTGTGGTGGTGGACTTTTCGGGATGTCCCGGCGACTCGCCCAATGCGAAAGCGCCGAACTGGGTGACGTGCCCGTGGCCGCCGGAATATCTGGACGTGCTGGCGTGGCAATGGGACGAGGTGGTGGCTCCGTACTGGGTGGAGCGCGCGAAGTTTGCTGAGGATCATGGAGTCAGGATCGCCATCGAGATGCATCCGGGGTTCGTGGCCTACAGCCCGGAGACGATGCTCAAGCTTCGCGCCATTGCGGGCCCTGCGATCGGCTGCAACTACGATCCCAGCCACATGTTCTGGCAGGGCATCGATCCGATTGAGGCGGTGCGGGTGCTGGGCGACGCGATATTTCACGTCCATGCCAAAGACACGCAGCTCTACTCGGCCAATCTACCGCGAACGGGCGTGCTGGACACGAAGCCGTACACAGATGAGCGGAATCGCGGCTGGATTTTTCGGACCTGCGGTTACGGTCACGGCGCCGAGTGGTGGAAGGAGTTTGTCTCCACGCTGCGGATGTTCGGCTACGACAATGTGCTATCCATTGAACATGAGGACAGCCTGCTGTCTCCAGAAGAAGGCCTTACCAAGGCTGCGCAGTTTCTCAACGAGATCGTCATTAAGGAGAAGCCAGCAGCCGCATGGTGGGTTTAGAGCGACGAATGCTGCTCCAGTCAAACAATCATGCTCAGTTACAATCCTCCAAAAGTGACGGGTCTGGAATCATGAATCCCCGAAACATGAATCGTAGAAGCTTTCTTTCGTCGGCAGGTGTGCTGCTGGCCACAGAGTCACTCCATGCCGCACTGCCTTTTCAGACAAAGAAGGGAGCCGCTCCTCCTCCTGCAGGGAAGGCCGACCACACCCTCCGCATCGATTCCTGCTCGCTTGAGATTGGTCCGGGCGTGACGGTGGAGACGATTGCGTATAACGGCAAGGTTCCGGGGCCGCTGCTACGGTTGCGCGAAGGCGTGCCGGTGACGATCGACGTGACCAATGCCAGCGACGACCCGGACATCGTCCACTGGCATGGGCTGGCCATTGATTCGCTGAACGACGGCGCGATGGAAGAGGGTTCGAAGATGATTGCCGCCGGGAGCACGTACCGGTACACGTTCAGTCCGAAGCCCGCGGGAACGCGGTGGTATCACACTCATGCGGCTGCGTACGACAACCTGAAGCTGGGCACTTACAGCGGACAGTTCGGCTTCCTGCTGATCGAAGGCAAGGATCAGCCTGCGCATTACGATCAGGAGATCAACCTGGCTATTCACCACTGGGAGCCTTCCTTTGTGCCCATGGTTGAGACGATGCGCGAGGAATCCTCCAATGTGCCGCTGACTACCGGTTCCGATGTCGGGTATAAGTACGCCACGATCAATGCGCACATGCTGAGCGCCGGAGAGCCGATCCGCGTAAAGCAGGGGGAGCGGGTGCTGATGCGGCTGCTGAATGCCAGCGCGACGGAGAACGTGGTGCTGGCGCTGCCCGGCCATACATTCATGGTCATGGCGACGGATGGCAACCCGGTCCCGAACCCGAAAAAAGTCGAGGTGCTTTCACTTGCCGTAGCCGAGCGGGTGGATGCGATTGTCGAGATGAATTCGCCCGGCGTGTGGGTGCTTGGGTCAACGCTTGAGAAGGCGCGCGAGATGGGACTGGGCATCGTGGTTGAGTACGCCGGCAAAACGGGCGCGCCGGTGTGGAAAGACCCTGCCCCCAGTGAGTGGGACTACACACAGTTTGCCAGCTCGGCCGCGACGACTCAGACCGCGGACGAGACGTTTATCCTGACCTTTCGCGACAACGGCCCGAAGCGGGGCGCGAAGTTCGACACCTGGACCATTAATAACAAGTCATGGCCGGAGATAGAGCCTTTGATGGTGCAGCAGGGAAAACGTTACCGGCTGGTCTTTCGCAACGGCAGCGGAGATCAGCATCCGATCCATCTGCATCGGCATACGTTTGAAGTAACGCAGATCGGCAAGAAGCAGATAAGCGGCCTGATGAAAGACGTGATCAACGTGATGCCGCTGGATACGGTGCAGGTGGATTTTGTCGCCAACAATCCCGGCGATACACTGATGCACTGTCATCAGCAGCTTCACATGGATTACGGATTCATGCAGCTGATCAAGTATTCAGGATAGTGCCAGCACGGCGGCACCTGGCAGTGCAATCAGCTCAAAATAAGATGAGAGTGTCGATACGGATGAAGAGATTTCAAAATGCAGCGCTTGCGGCAGCGATCGCCGGGTTATTTGCCTTTCAGGCCGTGCCTGTTTATGCGGCGACTGGTTCTCAGACGAGCCAGCCGCCAGCGCCTGCTCCAGCCAGCCCGGGCGCCGAGGCGTATGCGAACCACTGCGCCATCTGCCACGGCGAGCGGCGTGAAGGCATCCTGCCCGCATTTCCGCCTCTGCTTGGCATAGGGCGTCAGCTGACGGAGACGCAGATCACAGAGCTGATCCACACAGGCAAGGGCCGTATGCCCGCGTTTCCCAAAGTGCAAGGTGCGGAGCTGACAGAATTGCTGCGCTTCCTCTCCAGCCCGGATATGTCTAGTCCTGAGACAGCCAATGCGGCCGCGACAAACGCCGCAGGCAATACCTCACCGGCGCATCCGGCAGGGTTATCCGAGGCCGGTGGTGCGCTCTTCCGCCAGAACTGCGCCTTCTGTCATGGCCGCGACGCCATGGGTGGGGAGACTGGTCCTGATCTGACCCAGTCGAGGCTGGTGCACGCGGACCGCGGAGGTGACAGGATCTCGGAGGTCATCCGCGATGGGCGGCCAGAGAAGAAGATGCCGGCCTTCAATTTCTCCAGCCAGGAACTGCTCAGCCTGGCGGCGTTCATTCACGCGCAGGAGGCAGCGGCCGTTTCCAAGAAGGGTGGGCGGCGCGGCGTTGAAGTGGCGGATCTGCAGACCGGCAATGTCGAGAAGGGCAAGGAGTACTTCGATGGAGCAGGAGGCTGCGTAAAGTGCCACTCCGCCACCGGCGACCTTGCCGGTATCGCCTCACGCTTTGAGGGGCTGCAGCTGGAAGAGCAGATGCTGTATCCGAGGGATGTGAAGAGCCAGGTGACGGTGACTCTGGCCTCGGGACAGAAATTGACGGGAACCCTGGAGTATCTCGATGAGTTCACGGTAGGCATGCGCGACGGCGACAAGACTTACCACTCATGGCCGGTAACCAAGGTGAAGTACAAGGTCGATTCACCTGTGGATGCGCACGTCGAACAGTTCAGCAAGTACACCGATGACGATATCCACAACCTGATGGCTTATCTGCAGACGCTGCGCTGATTGGCTTGCGCGCTATGCGCAGAGAGGTTTACCTGCTGAACATGAAGTTGCCGAAATGCTTATGGGTCGTTGCTGCTATTGCGTTTTCGCTGCCGGTTGCATCGGTGCCTATGCTGGCGGCTCAGGATCTGGGCTCCGCCGAGATACTGAAGCCCAAGCCGGATAGCTGGCCGCTATATCACGGCGACTATTCGGGCAGGCGGCACAGCCCGCTGATGCAGATCACCCCGCGGAACGTTCATAGCCTGACGCTGGCGTGGGCGTTCCAGACCAATCAGACGGCAGACATCAAATCGTCGCCGCTGCTGGTGGATGGGGTGTTGTACTTCACGGTGCCAGACAATATCTGGGCGGTGGACGCACGATCGGGACACCAGCTCTGGCACTACAACAAGCCGACGACGCAGGGCTTGCATATCGGCCACCGCGGCGTGGCGATGTATAAGGGCTGGCTGTATTTCACGACGCCCGATGCTCACCTCATTTCACTGAACGCGAAAGACGGGAGGGTGCGATGGAACGAGGTGGTCGCGGACGTGAGCCAGGGCTACTGGACGACGATGGCGCCGCTGGTTGTGGGCGATCATGTGATCGTCGGAGTTTCGGGAGACTTCGATAATCTGACCGGCTATCTGCGTTCCTTCGACGCTGAAACCGGCAAAGTGCAGTGGCAGTGGAACAGCACGTCGCCGGTGGGAACTCCGAATATGTCGACCGGAGGCATGACATGGATGACGGGCACATACGACCCGGTGCTCAACCTCGTGTATTGGGGGACGGGCAATCCTACGCCGGTGCTGAACGGGTCAACCCGACCCGGCGATAATCCGTATACGTGCTCCATCGTGGCCATCAATCCTGATACGGGAAAGCTGGTCTGGGGCTTTCAGGTCTCGCCCCACGATACCCACGACTGGGATGCGGTCGAGACTCCCGTGCTGGTGGATGCGCTCTTTCATGGCAAACCGCGGAAGCTGTTGATGCAGAGCTCGCGCAACGGCTATTTCTTTGTGCTGGACCGCACGACGGGTGAGAGTCTGCTGACAACTCCGTTTGGGCCGGTCAATTGGGCTCTGGGAACCGACAAGCAGGGACGGCCGATTCCGAATCCGGCGAAGGAACCCGCACCGGATGGCCGCCTGATTGCGCCCGACGAAGGCGGCATGACGAATTATCGTGCGCCCAGCTTCGACCCGAAGACAGGCTTGTTTATCGTCGATGCGCACCCCAGCTACAGCATCTATTTCGCCAAGCCGGCCGACGGCAACTATGGATGGGCCGGAGCGGATTATGGCCTCTGGGGCAAGGGTGTGATCGAGGCTATCGATTACCAGACGGGAAAGATTCGCTGGAGCCATGACGTAGGGAAGGGCGGCTCCGGCGCGGGTGTTTTGACGACGGAATCGGGATTGACCTTTACAGGCGATGCTTACGGCAACGTCCTGGCACTGGACACGAGCAACGGCAAAAGCCTGTGGCATGCGGGAACGGGGTCTCCAATGCTGAGCTCTCCCATCACCTACGAACTCGACGGGCGGCAGTATACGATCACGAGCAGCGGAGGGGTGTTGTTTGCGTGGACGCTGCCGGAGGGCTCCCTCTCGCATAAGGGCAGTGCCACACACTAGAACGGATTCTTCAGACCAGCTTCATTGCGTCCGGATCCCAGTGGATGACTGTGCCGCGCTCGTAGCTGAGATTGCTGAGAAGCGCCGCTCCGGCTGCCCGGTACCCGAACACAGCATTCTCGACAACCGGCTGGCGGGTTCGGACGGCGCTGAAGAAATTCCTGAAGTGATCGTAGCTGTCGCTGTAGCCCGCCGGCGCCACGTACTTGTCATATCCCACTGGTGGAGGCCCCGAAGGGTGCTGGGGAGGGTACTTCTCGAGGTAGCTCGCAACATAGCGCTTCTGCATCGCTTCGGTAAAGGTGCCGATCGTGTAGCCAGGATCCTTCTTGAGCGGCGAGCGGCTCACGCTGACTGCGTTGCCGGCGATTTCCATGGTGCCCTCGGAGCCGGTGAAAATCAGTGCTTCGCTTTCTTCGCCTCCGTCGACGAAATTGACCCGCAAGCTGAGGTTGAATCCAGCCTGGTAGTCGAAGAGGCCCAGCATCACGTCGGGCACATTGCGGCCGTCTTTCCAGAAGCGCAGCCCTCCGGTTGCCATGGCACGGTTTGGCCCATTCGTTCCCGTGATGAAGTGGGTTCCGCTGAAGAGGTGGACGAAGAGGTCACCGGCCACCCCGCTTCCGTAATCTGTCCACTTGCGCCACTGAAAAAAGCGCTCGGCGTTGAAGGGGATCTTGGGCGCAGTTCCCAAAAAACGCGGCCAGTCGCAGGTTTCCGTCGAGGCATCCAGAGGGACGGTGTAATTCCAGGCACCGATCGACGAGTTGCGATCCCAGTGCGCACTCACCATATTGAGCTGGCCGATCGCGCCTGCCGCGAGCAACTCCTTCGCCTTCGCATAAACGATTGAGCTTACCCGCTGACTTCCGATCTGGAGAATCCTGTTCGTCGCGCGAGCCGTCTCGATCATCTCCGGCCCATCGGCATACAGGTGGATCATCGGCTTCTCGCAATACACATCTTTGCCGGCCTTCATCGCGTCGACAGAGGCTTGCTTGTGCCAGTGGTCGGGCGTTGCGATGATGACCGCGTCAATGTCCTTGCGAGCCAGAATCTCGCTGTAGTCGCGCGTCGTGAAAATATCGCTGCCCCAAAGCTCCTTGCTGTGCTCCAGCCGGCCGTCGTAGCAGTCGGCCACGGCGACGAGTTTCACGCCCGGCACCTGCACTGCAGTCTTTGTGTCTCCCTGGCCCTGAATGCCCGCTCCGATCAGTGCGAACTGAATATGATCGTTCGCCGCAACCGGCTGCGCAGGTTCGCTTTGAACTGCCGCCAGCGCGTTCGTCCCGAGCAGTGTCGCCGCGGTCGTTGCGCTCGCGGCTTTGAGAAAACTTCTGCGATTTAACTCGTGCACCGTAGCCCTCACATCTTGAAATTGTCCGCCGTCTTGCGGCTGCAAGCATAATAAAGCGATACTTCCACAAGATCGAATAGCGCGCTAACTTCTATCAGATGCCCACAACTACGCCGACTGAAAAGACACCCAACACCGTCCGATATGAACGCTTCCTCATTTTTGTCGCAGGCATTGGAGGCCTGCTGTACGGAATTGATGTAGGCATCATCGCCGCCGCCCTCCTTTATCTGAACAAGACGATCAACCTGACCGTCGAGCAGACATCCTTTATTGTCGCGGCTGTGCTCGGCGGAGGCATGTGTTCGTCCCTGGTTGCCGGGATGCTGGCCGACTGGCTGGGCCGCAAGAAGATGATGATCATCAGCGGCCTGCTGTTTGTGGCGAGCGTTGGGCTCATCGTGATCTCGCAGGGATTTGTGCCGTTGTTTCTCGGACGCCTGCTGCAGGGCCTGAGCGGCGGCGTGATCGCCGTAGTGGTGCCGCTCTACCTCGCGGAGTGCCTTGGCCCGAATAACCGCGGCAAGGGAACGGCGATCTTTCAATTCATGCTCACGTTTGGCATCGTGCTCGCGGCGCTGACGGGTTGGTACTATACGCGCGGGGCGGAGTCGGCGATTGCGGCTGCTGCCGGGAATCCCACGCTCATTTTGGCGGCCGCGAATCACGCCTGGCGGGGCATGTTCCTGTCCATCGTTTATCCAGGATTGGTTTTCTTCCTCGGCTCCTTCTTTCTGAGCGAGACTCCGCGGTGGCTCTTTCGGCACGGGAGGCCCGAGGACGCGCTTGCGGCTCTGCGGCGGTCTTCTGTCGAAGAGGAGGCACAGCGGCAGTTTCATGAAATGCAGGCGCTCGCGTTGGAAAACGAGCGCGTCGCCGGCACGCACGGCGCCGGGTCGCTTCTGCAGCGGAAGTATGTCGTTCCATTTATCCTGGCCTGCGTCATCCTGTCGTGCAACCAGACAACCGGAATCAATTCTGTCCTTCCCTTCCTGGTGATCATTCTGAAACAGGCGGGCATGACTGCCAGTCACGCGACAGAGGGCGATGTAGTGGTCAAGGTGCTGCAATGCGCGATGACCCTGGTGGGAATCGCCCTGGTGGACCGCAAGGGCAGGAGATTTCTGCTGAAGCTCGGAACCGGGGGCATCGTGGTGGCGCTGGGCGCCGGAGCGATTATTTTTCATGCCTCAGAGGCGCAGCGCGTCGATGTGAAAGGGCAGGTCGAACACGCCGTGCATGGGAACACACTGGATTTGCGGGTCGATGAAAACACCTTCGGGGCGGCGCAGAACGCCGGAGCGAAGGTCCTGACCGTGCTCTATTCGTACGGAAAGGGCGACAAACTGGCGACCGTTCTCAGCGCGGATCAGGAGCCTGTTCTTCACATCAGCCCCGATCCGAATGCGGCCGGTGCGCCTCTGGTGATCGAGCGAGCGCTTTACGGGCCCGTGCCGACGGAAACAACCGGCTGGCTCGTAACTGGCTGCCTGTGTCTATTCATCGCGTGCTACGCGCTTGGGCCGGGGGTCGTCGTATGGCTCATGCTGTCGGAGCTTATGCCAACGCGCATTCGCTCTGTCGGCATGGGCATCGCGCTATTTCTGAACCAGGGTGTGTCGACACTGATCGCCGCCGTCTTTTTGCCGGTGGTGGGACGATTCGGGTACTACGCCATGTTTGGCTTTTGGGCGGCGTGCACGATCATCTATTTTTCGACTGCTGCGTTCTTCGTGCCTGAGACAAAAGGAAAGACGCTGGAGGAGATCGAGCAGCACTTTGAGGGCAGGACGCGCGGCGCGGAGATTGCCAGCGGCAGCTAATGCGCAGGATCACTCCTTTTTGACCGCGCCGTCGAGGATGGAGTGCGCGAGGAAAGGCAGAGCACGACCGCTTTCACCGTTCAGATCGAAGACGACGATCTGGTTCGCACCTTTCTTCAGCCACGGGGCGGGCACATAGAGTGTGGCCTGCGGACCCACATTCCAGAACCTCCCTAGGGGGCGACCATTGAGCCAGATTTCTCCTTTGCCGAGTGACCTTGTGTCGAGGAAGGTGTCCGCTGGTTCGTCGACATTAAAGGAAGCGTGATAGAAGCAGGCACCGGTACATTTTCCCGGCGCGTAGTTGAACGAGTCCACGCCGAGCATGGGTAGCGGATAGATCGACCAGCCGGTAACTGCGTTGCCGGCGAAGGTCACCTGATGAGTGATGCCGGCGCGCTCCTTCTGGATCTGGCGGCCAAAGTTCACACGGCCGGTGTTCTCTACAAGGATGTCGAGGCGCGTCTTGTCATGCGTGATGTTTAGGGGCAGGGACGATTGATCCAGGCGGCGGTCCAGAGTCCCGGCCAGAACTCCGTCGAGGTAGATCTGCGCGTAGCTGTGCAGGTCCTCGAGGCGTAGATCGCCGTGCTGGGCGTGTTCGATTGACGTTCGATACAGGATGTAGCCGTAGCTTTGCCCCACTTCTTCCATCGACTGGATCTGTTCGGAGGTCAATGGCTGGGGCAGGTCGTTCCAGATCGCGGTAGCGCCGGTAAGTTGGACGGCGGGGAGAGAGGTCACCGGAAGAGCGGCGGGCGGCGGTGGAGGCGTCTTGCTGGTGGCGTGGGTGATGACGTCACGAAAGAGGAAGAATTTAGGCTTGAGCTCGCCGCTCTCGCTGACGGGCGCGTCGTAGTCGTAGCTTGTTGTGTCCGGCTCATAGTTCTTTCCGTTACTGTTTGCACCGTTCATCCAACCGAAGCTGGTTCCTCCGTGAAACATATAGATGTTCACTGAGTAGCCCTGCTCGAGCATCCACTTCAGCTCCGCGGCTTCCTTTGCCGGGTCGGTGACGTGATGCGCAGAGCCCCAGTGATCAAACCAGCCGGCCCAATATTCGCCGCACATCCTTGGTCCGGTTGGGCGCGCCTTTGCGAGGATGGCGAAATCCGATTTGGCGTCGCCGGCACCAAAGTTGATGACCGCGGGCAGTTCGGGGAGAGAACCTTTCTCGACTTGCGAGGCTCCATCGGCGGTGTAGAGCATGGCGCGGTCGAAGCCCGAGTTCAGCAGGAGATGATGGATCTGCTCCATGTAGGCGTTGTCGGATCCGAAGGAGCCGTATTCGTTTTCCACCTGCACCGCGATGATGGGGCCGCCGTTGCCGATCTGCAGCGGCGCGAGCTCCTCGCCGAGACGATGCAGCCAGCGGGTGGCCGCCGCGATGAATGCCGGATTCGAAGTTCGGACGACCATGTTGGGGTCGTGAAGGAGCCATGCTGGGTAGCCTCCGAACTCCCACTCGGCGCAGACGTAGGGACCGGGGCGGAGGATGACGTAAAGGCCCTCCTGCTGAGCTTCGCGGATGAATTCGGCGACATCTTTTTGTTCCGAGAAATCGAACTGGCCCGGCGAGGTCTCATGCTCGTTCCAGAAGACGTAGGTCTCCACGGTGTTGAGACCCATGGCTCGCGCCTTCTTCAGGCGGTCGCGCCAGTATGCTCGCGGAACACGCGGGTAATGGATCGCACCGGAGATGATCTGGAATGGCTTGCCGTCCAGTTCGAAGTGATCTCCGACGGCGCGGAAGGTGTGGGGAGCGGGCGATTGTGCGTGAAGCGGCGCAGCAGAGAACGCGCTGAAAGCCAGTGCGGCGAAGATAAGGGCTCGGATTCGCATAGCGGTACCTTGCTTGGTTCGGTGTGATGATTCGGTCATTGTGGAAGAGCTTCGAAGGTCTGCACCTCAAAGGGAGCAAGGTGAAAGGTGTATGGTTCGCCGGCCTTGAGCTCGATCTCGGGCCGCGAAGCATCGCTGGCCCATGGGCTTCGTGCCCGGTAGCTGCGCGGCGCGTTGGCTGGGAGTTCGAAGGCGGATGCTATGTCGATGGTGAAGTCCTGTCCTTTGGAATTCGGGTTGCGCAAGGTCAGGATCGCCTTTTGCGGCGACCACGAGGCCCAGCCATAAACTTCGAGCCAGCGAGGATCTCCACCGATCCAGTGAGTATCGACCAGGACCGATGCGTTGCGCCGCGACCACTTCGCGGTCTCGGCAAGCATGTCCCAGTCGGCAGGTTTCAGCAAGGAAGGCGTGATGTAGAGCTCCTGTAACTGCGTGCCTGAGCCGAAGTACGAATGTACTTCGTTGGCGAAGTCTCCGCCGGGGTCAGTGGAGAGATGGGGCGCCTGTTTCGCGTAGACGATGCCGTGCAGCATGAGCGAATTGAGCGGGAAGAGGCGGCCGCCTTTCACGACTTCGTCGTAGGTGTCGGCGTCGCGGTAGGTGATCCAGCGCTCGCGGTCGGACCCGACTCCGGCAAAGTCAGTGTCGTCGCCGCCGCGCCAGATGGAGTCGGCATAGAAGAGCCAGAAAGGCGAAGGGTAGGTTCCGGTGGTGAGATTGATGAACAGATCGGGCTTGAGCCTACGAAGGTCGCCGATGAGATGAAGGGCCGCGTCGAAGTCGCTGCTGAAAGCGCTTCCCTTCACGACCTGATCGACATTTCCGGTGCCGTCGAATTTGAACTGGTTGACGCCATACCGCGTGACCATCTCGGCGGCTGCTTGATGAAAGCGCGCATAGTACTTGGGGCCTGACAAAGCCAGACCGCCATTCACGATTTCAAAGCCATCCCGCTTCGCGGTGGCTAGGCGCTCCTGCTTGGCCGGGCCGTATCCGCCCCACGGCGAGAGCCATACACCGGGCGCAGTGCCGTATTCGGCGGCGGCCTTCTTCAGTGGCTCGAAACCGTCCTTGAAGTCGCTTCGGATCTTCCAGAGGTTGTTGTGGTCGTCCCATCCGTCGTCAAAGAGGAAGGAGTCGAGAGTCACGGAGCGCTTCCTGTTCAGCTCGGTTCCAATGGCATGAATTCGGTCAAGAGCGTCTTGTTGCGAATACGGTGTGAAGAAGCCGATATCGAACCAACTGTTGTAATGGAGGAACGTCCTGTAAGGGTGGGCGCGCTCGCGCTCCAGATATGCGAGGAAGGTGCGGCGCATCTGCCCCTCGGGCGCGAGGCCGACGACCGCAGAGTATTCGGCGGACTGTCCGGCTCCGAGCGGCACACCACTTTTCAATTCACACACCCCGTGATCGCCCACAACGCTGCTTTGCGACAGGGGCTGTTCGAAACCCAGGAAATAATTGCCGGAGACAAGCGGGCTGCCTTTGACGATGCCTGCCACGGAAATACCGGGAGCGCGCGCATCGATCATGATGATGTCGCTCAGGTCGACGGGCATCGAACCCGCGGTAATGGTGATCGATTGACGGACGTACTCCGAGCCGTCTCGGAGGATGAGCGACCAGTCGGCGTGGAAGAGTCCGAGCGGATCGAGGAGACGGTAGTGAACGGCGATGCCCGCGAGTCTTTCAGAGTAGCGCGACGCGCCGGGTTCCGGCACGAGATGTTCGACCTGAGCGGGACCGTTGAGTGTCAGGTCTGCGGCCCGGAGCACGCGGCCATCTTTCATCTCGAGCGAGAAAGGTCCGGTCAGATCGACGGATGTCTTGTTGTGTAAGTCATGGATAACAACGCCGGTCAGGTGTCCGTCATGAATCTGCCACTCCGCTGAAATCACCCGGTTCGCAAGCGTGCCGCCAGTGAGTGCATTGACGGCAACGCTTGGATGGTCCGCGTCTTCCTGAGCAGACGTCTGCGCGGAGAGGTTACGGCGGCTCAGCATTGGAAGCACGAGAAGTAGTGCGGCTGACCAAACGAAAATTAGCCACTCACTGCGCGTTCGCTGGAGAGACTTGAATCGAAGCCTTGCTATTCCGGAAAGCATGCGTTCTCCTGGCGGACAACTAAGTGCACGACTCATTGCATACTAATCGCGATTAGTGGCGGGAAGCAGGCGTAGGGCATTCTCGCGGTAAATTTTGCGAAGGACATCGTCGGGAAGAGAGATTCCATAGATCATCCAGCGCCCCTGCCGGGAAGCGTGGGACGGATATGCAAAGTACTCATCTGCGGTTTCGAGGAAGCGATAGTGGAGGCGGTACATTCCGATTTCGGGCAGGAGATCGGTTCCGAAGAGGATCCGGTCTGCGTGCTTCAGAAAGAAATCACGCGCAGTGTAGGGCTGGCGGCCCAGTTCGGCGATGCGCGCGCTGATGTCGACTGATACGTTCGGGCAGGCCTCCAGCATTACAGAGACTGAGGCCAGGTCTTCGGGGCACTCTCCCATGTGCGCGGCGACGAATCGCGTATGGGGGTGCCGGGCGAAGACGCAGTTGCGCTGGTCGACGAGTGCGCGACGCGAATGCTGTGCGCCATGAAAACTCCACTCAGGATGGGCGGCGAGCTCTTCATACCGCTCATTAAACCGATCGATCGGTTCAAAAAAAGCAAGGGGATCTGCGGTATGAAACATAACTGGCACGTCGAGTTCGCGGGCCTTATCGAAGAGGGGATCGAGGCGCTCGTCGTCCACGCGAAGCAGATTTCCCGAGGCGTCGCAAACGGTCAGGCCCAGGTCTTTCCAGATCTTGAAGCCGACGGCGCCATGTTCGACGAGGCGTTCAAGATAATCGACCGCATTCTGAAAGAAGCCGGGCCTGTCGATGCCGCTCCAGCCCATCCATCCGATGGTGCTGAAGCGATCTTTTGATGCAGACGAAAACTTGGCTAGGAGTTCGAAGGCTTCGGCACCGACCTTCATCGTGATGTTGACGATCTTTTCGATGCCGCATTCATCCATGATGCGAAGCACGGCATCGGGCTCAAGGGAGTCAAGGTGATTGTGGTAATCGATAACGGGGAAGCGGGGACGAGTGACTTCGTGTACGGCGGTTTTCAGCATCGAACGCGGGTCGAAGTCACTGAGGGGCAGACTCACCTGCGCTTTCGCGGTGACCATGGCGACGAACGCGTCTTTGTTCGGGATGAGGTTTTCCTTGTTCGCTATTGTTTCCTTATTCACTATGCGCTCCGTGGTCATTCTATTCACTCTATGATCCGAAGCAAGCTAGTAGAATTGCTTCGTTAGCAAGTCGGTTGCATGGCGAATGGTTCATAAATTTCGGCCTTCATCGGAATCCAGGAATCGTCGGCGTCATTGGGCCACTCTCGCAGTGGTCGCGACCTTGGTGAGCGTGTTGATTTCGGTTGCGGATGCGCAGCAGGCTTCTCCGCGGATCGAGGACGGGGTCGTGATTCAGGGGACAGTCTTCGACTCTGCGCACAAAGAGGTTGTCGGGGCGTCGGTGCGGCTTGAACTGAAGGGCGCTCCGAGCGCCCTCGTGACGAAGACGAATGCAGCAGGAGTCTTCATGTTTTCGGCCCTCGGAACTGGTAGCTATGTGGTCACCGCGGAGAAATCGGGGCTGCACAGTCGGGCGACTGCCGTGGTTGCTTCGCCTCCGGGAGAACAAAAACAGATCGAACTGGTCCTTGAAGATTCGAGGGAAGCTTCGGGGGCGGATTCCGGCCCCGGTTCAGGACAGGCCATGGAATTTGCAGATAAGCCGAACTTCACCGTCGCGGGGGTGACGGACTGGACGGCTGTCGGAGGACATGGATCGGATACTATCCTGCGCACCAGCGAATCCCTGGCACGTGAAACGCTCACTCTTAAAGCAGAGGGCACCGGTTCGACGAACGGCGCGAGCATAACGAATGAATCCGAAAGCAAGCTGCGCGCAGCGCTGGCCGGGGCTCCGGGAAGTTTCGACGCGAACCATCAGCTCGGGGAATTCTACCTTCATGCCGGCAGATACCGGGAGTCTCTGCCGCTGCTGCAGGCTGCCTACAAGATTGATCCTGCAAACGCCGGCAATGAGTACGACCTGTCGCTGGCCTACAAAGATACAAGCGATTTCTCGCAGGCCCGTGAGCACCTACAAAAATTACTGGCGCATAAAGATAGTGCGGACCTCGATCGCTTGCTGGGTGAGCTTGACGAGAAACTCGGCGATCCATTAGCGGCTGTCCACGAAGACGAGCAGGCTGTGCGGCTGGACCCCAGCGAGCAGAATTATTTCGAATGGGGCTCGGAGTTGTTGCTTCACAGAGCCGTGTGGCAGGCCGTGGAGGTTTTCGGAAACGGAGCGAAGGCGTATCCGAAATCGGCCAGGATGAGGGCTGCACTAGGAACAGCTCTCTTTGCCGGCGCGCGCTATGATGAGGCGGCCGCGAGCCTGTGCAAGGCGTCGGACCTGAATCCGGCAGATACGCAGCCGTATATCTTTTTGGGCGAGATACAAGTGGCTGCTCCGACGCCGCTGCCGTGCGTAGAGCAGAAGCTGGCGCGGTTTGTAGAGGAGCAGCCGGGAAACTCTCTCGCTAACTATTTCTATGCGATGGCTATCTGGAAGCGGCAGATTGTGCCGCCGGACCAGCAAGCATTGCAAAAAATAGAGGCGCTCCTTACGAAAGCCGTGACCATCGACGCCAGATGCGGCGACGGTTATCTGCAACTCGGAATCCTTTATTCTTCCGAACGTAATTTTCAAAAAGCGATCGACTTTTACACGAAGGCGATCGAAGTGAATCCGCAGCTGGGTGAGGCGCACTATCGGCTGGGTGTGGCTTATGATCGGATCGGCAAACCGGCAAAGGCAAAGCAGGAGTTCCAGTTGCATGACGAGATCGAGAAGCAGCAGGCAGCCGCGGTCGAACAGCAGCGGCGGGAAGTGAAGCAGTTCCTGGTAGTGTTGCAGGGGCAGCCGACTCATCCCGTGGCCAACTAAATTGTCCATCGATTCGAGGGTCTTTCATGTTTCGAGTATTGGCGGTTATGCTTTTATCCGCGATGACTATGCAGGCGAGCGATCTACCCAGCAAGAAATACCTGAGCCTGGCGGCTATCAAGACGATGGTTGCCGCTTCGGAAGCGAAGGCCAAAGAGCTGAACGTCAGCGTCACCATCTGCATTGTCGATGACAGCGGGAATCTGCTGTTTTTGGAAAAGGGCGATACCGCATCGCTCAACACGATCCAGTTTGCGCAGAAGAAAGCCCGGCACGCCGCCTTCTACGGTAAGCCGTCGAAAGATGGCGCCGATACAGTGAAAAATGGCAGTGTCGAGGCGCTCGCGTTTCCGGAGTTTTTTCCCAACCAGGGAGGACTGCCGGTGAAAGTAGACGGCCAGATCCTTGGCGGGATTTCGGCGAGCGGCGCGAAATCCGAGATTGACGAGCAGATCGCCCAGGCAGGCATCGACGCGCTCTTGAAGAAGTAAGGCTCGCTACTTCGAGTTCTTGATGATGCCCTCGCCTTCGCGAATGGTGAGGATCTGATTTGCCTTTACTTGCGTGAATCGCTCGATCTTCTGCGTCGTCGGCCACTTGACCTCGATTAAATCCACGGTATCGACCTTGCCCAGCCCGAAGTGCAGGCGCAGATCGCTTTGCGACATGACGCTGGTGCCGCTGTGGACTTCGTCCATCTGCGCATGCTTGCCGGTAATTAGGCGCACGCGCGCCCCGATAGCCGTGCGATTGCATTTGGTCCCCACCAGCTTGATCTTGATCCAGTTCTGCTTGTTGCCTCCGTCGTTGCGAAGGAGCGATGGCGGATCGTTCATGTTCAGGATCAGCGCATCGATGTCGCCGTCGTTGTCATAGTCTCCGAAGGCGGCTCCGCGGCTGGAGAAATGTTCGGTGATGCCGGGTCCCATTTCTGACGACACGTCTCTGAAACGGCCGTTGCCGAGATTCTTGTAGACCAGTCGCGGATTTTTGTACGTCTGGCCGAAACTGTAGTTGTCAATCTCCGGGTAGACGTGTCCGTTGATCTGGATGATGTCGGGCCAGCCATCGTTGTCGTAGTCGACGAAGCCGCAGCCCCACGCCACGTAGCGATTGTTGATGCCGACGCCGGAGGCAAAGGTAATGTCGCTGAAGGTTCCGTCGCCGTTGTTGTGGTACAGGTTGCAGGTGTCATCGGCGAAGTTGGTTTTGAAGATGTCGAACCAGCCGTCGCAGTCGTAGTCAGCCACGGCGACACCCATTCCGGCCTGCTCGTGTCCGTTTTCACCATAGGCGCAACCCGCCATAACTCCGATATCGGTGAAGGTGCCGTCGTGGTTGTTCTGGAAGAGAATGCTGGGTTCGGAATCAACCGCGACGTAGATGTCCGGCCACCCGTCATTATCGAAGTCGTAAGAGACGGCGGTGATGGAGTATCGTGGGCCGGGCTTGAGAATGCCGGACTTCTCGGAGACATCGGTGAAGGTGCCGTCTCCATTGTTGTGGTAGAGGATGTTCGTGTCGCCGGGAAGGCCGCGCGGGCCGCACATGGTGGGCACGCCCTTCCACTGGCAGTAACTGGTTTTGTCTGGCGGCGGAATTGTTGCCGGGTCGAGCTTGATGTAATTGCAGACGAAGAGATCGAGGTGACCGTCGCGGTCGTAATCGAGGAAGGTGCAGCCGGCGCCCCAGCGAGCCTGCTTCTGATCGAGGCCGGCTTTGTGAGTGACATCGGTAAACGTGCCGTCTCCGTTGTTGCGAAAGAGAATGTTGTGACCCCAGAAGCAGCAAAAGAGGTCGTCCAATCCATCGTTGTCGTAGTCGCCCACGCAGACGCCCGTCTGCCAACCCGTGCGTCCCAGTCCTGACTTCTCTGTGACGTCGGTAAAGGTGCCGTCGCGGTTGTTCCTGTAAAGATGCGAGGTCGGCGCTTTTCCGGACGGCCAATGCGAATTGAGCCGGTCTCCGTTGGTGAGGTAGATGTCCAGCCATCCGTCCTGGTCGTAGTCGAAAAAGGCCAGGCCGCTTCCCTTGGCCTCGATGATGACCCGCTTGTGATCGACGCCGCCCCACACGTTCGGGATGGTGAGCCCGGCCTGCTGCGCCACATCGACAAACTGGACAGGAGATGGCGCGGGATCCGACACCGCGGCCTGCAGGAGGGCCGGATCTTTCCATTTCCAGAGTGGAGTTGCAAGAGCGTCCGTGAGTGTACTGCCGAGCACGAAGAGAGATGAACCGAGGAAACGCCGACGCGGAAAATTCATGGATTGCGACGATTATAAAGACAGGAGATTGTGGTGGGACAGGGGTCGCAGGAGATGAAAGGTCCTCGGACATTCCGAACAGGTTCAAAGAATCGAAGCGGAAGGTGTTCGGCCTTCGGGATCTCTCTGATATTTTCTCATTCCAAGCCACGCGAGGCAGATGCCAGTTGCCAATGTCAAAATCCCTGGCCATGGTCGCCTGTCTTCCAGAAATTGAGACAAGGATGCTAAAAGGAGCGCAGCACCTGCGCAGGTCGATCCAAGCAGGCGCGTCCTTCCCTTGGATCGCGAGTGGGGTTTCATTGCAGCCACCAACACGCTGATACACGCGAGAATTATCAGGCCGAGCGAGACCATCCGGATTGTCAGTTCGAAATCGTGCGTCACGGGCTGGCCTAGCATCTCATTTGCTCGGCACTTTCGGAAATGGACGCGGAACGATTCCTGCACCTTCTTTGACGGCGATAATTTGATCGATGGGCACATTCGCCAGCTTGTCGACCTGTCCGCTTGGCCAGGTGATCACGAGCGATTCGATCTTCAAACGCTTGCCGAGTCCGAACTGAATGCGCGGATCGCTTGCTGACATGTAGCTTGTCCCGCCCTCGGCCTGCTTGACCTGCGCAAATCCTTCCGAGGTCAGTTTGAGTACAGAACCCGTCCCGTCGCGGTTGGATTTTGTGCCGATCAACAGGACTTCGAGCCAGTGATTGGCGTTGCCTCCGTCGTTACGCAGGAGTTCGGGATAATCGCCGCGAACATTGACAGCAATGTCGATGTCGCCATCATTGTCGAAGTCTGCGGTGGCAAGACCGCGTCCGGCGACGGGGCGGATGAAGTCAGGACCGAGAGAATCGGAGACTTTGTCGAAATGGCCCTTGCCGAGATTGCGGAACATCAGCAGCGGCTCCTTGTAGGAGACTTCACTGTGATAGAGGGCCACGTTATCGACCATGGCGCCGTTCAATTGCAGGATGTCGACCCAGCCATCGTTGTCGTAATCGATGAACTTGGCGGCGATTCCGCTAAGCAGAATTGCCTTGTTGCCGATTCCGGAGGCGAAGGTGTTGTCGGTGAAGGTCTCGTCTCCGTTGTTGTGATAAAGGCGGTTCAATTCGAAATCGAGATGGGTGATGTAGACGTCGAGCAGGCCGTCGCCGTCCACATCCGCCGCGTCGATACCCATTCCTGCTTCGTAGTGCCCGTCTTCGCTTACGGCCATGCCGGAAATCAGTGAGACATCTTTGAAAGTGCCGTCGTGATTATTGAGGAAGAGGAAATTGGGCCAGGTATCGTTGGCGATGGCGATGTCCGGCCAGCCGTCGTTGTTGAAGTCGGCCAGGACGACCCCCATGCCCTTCGATTCAGGCTTGCCGACTCCTGACTTGTCGCTTACGTCGGTGAAAGTGCCGTCGTGATTGTTGTGGTAGAGCTTCGTCTTCTGGCCTTTGTAGTTGTTGGGATTGCAGTAGGAACGATAACCCGGCCGGCGTTCTCCGCACCAGAGATTGTTCTGCGGGGACCAGTCAATGTAGTTGGTGACCACGAGGTCGAGATACCCGTCTTTGTCGTAGTCAAACCATCCGGCGCTGGTTGACCATCCACCTTCGTCAGCCACGCCGGCTTTGGCGGTGACGTCGGTGAAAGTGCCGTCGTGATTGTTGTGGTAGAGAATGGCGCGGCCATAACCCGTCACGTAAAGATCCGGCCAGCCGTCGTTGTCGAAATCTCCAACGGCAACGCCCTGCCCGTAGTGACCTTCACCACCGACGCCGGCTTTTTCGGTGACATCGGTAAAGGTGCCGTCGCCATTGTTGTGGTAGAGCGCCGAGCGCAATGGGTGAGGAGGCTTGTAAATGTCGGTGGCTGCAGACTGGACGAAGTAGAGGTCCATCAGTCCGTCCTGATCGTAGTCGATCCAAGCGACACCGGTGCCCATGGTCTCGAGATAGTACTTCTCGTCGGTTCCGGTGGAGTCCTGAAGGAAGTTAATGCCTGCGGCCTTGCGAATATCGGTGTAGCGGACGGTTATCGTGCCGGGGATCGGCGCGTCAGGTGTTTTCGCGGGCTGTTGCGCGGAAGCCGTGCAATGGCTGGCCATGCCAATCAGAAAGATGGTCGCGCCGTGACATATTTGCCGCGCGAAGCAATGGATGTGTTTGGATTGCCGCACCGTCGTCAGAGGGTCCTGTCTGCGAGGGATAGAGCGATTTGAAGCAATTGCTGTCTGCTGGCCATCGTCATTGGTTCATTACCCGCGGCTGCCGTCTGGGGAGCCTGTGCCAGGGTTTGTTCAATGCGGTTCACGTCCAGACCGCCCTTCGCGTTGCTAGTCTTGAAACGGTTCAGGACTTCTTTGGCCTTATCGATCTGCCCAGTTTGATAGTAGAAGACACCTAGTGTGGAATAGCTGCCGGGCCATTCCGGAAGCATGTCTACGGCGCGTTCGAATTGCTGGGCCGCTTCCGCGGTATTTCCCTCCAGAGCGGAAGCAATGCCCAGACCCCAAAGAATTTTTCCAGAGGCAGGGATTCGCTCCTGACCCTTCAACAGCGTCTGTTTCGCAGCGGCGATGTTACCCTCGCGAAACTCGAGGAGCGCAAGCGCGAGATAGTCCTGATCATTGTCCGGATTACGGCTGATGGCGTTCTGGTAAATTTCGGTGGCGCGGGCCGTGTTGCCCAAATGCGCATAGATATCGCCGAGCAAAGTCATGTAGGCATCGTCTTTGCGGCCTTGTTCTGAGACCTGCTCGGCAGCATCGAGCGCCTGGGGATAAAGGCGCTTCCGGAAGTAAGCATCCGCAAGGTCGAACTTCACTTCGTCCGAACCCGGATTGGCCTGCAAGGCGGCCTGGAAGTGCTGGATGGCGTCGTCGTAGTAGTGATAGCGGGCGAACAATACACCCACTCCGGTCAGGGTCCGATAATCGATTGAGCTTATCTTGTCGAGCTGCGCGATCGTGTTTCGGGCCTCGTCTACCTTCCCGGATTTCAGATAAGCCTCGGCCAGCAGATATAGGTTTTCAGGCTGATCGGGATGCTTCCTGGTTTCATCGGTGAGTTCGGTTATGTCCAGTTGCTCCTGGGCCTGAGGCGCGAGCTTCGAGCGATTATCCAAGTAGTCAAAAAGGTGCTCGTAGGGTAATGGACCGGCGGCGGAATTCTTGGAGAGCGTCTGAAATACGTTCAGGTCTCGATCGGCGGCGGCCGTATCGTGCATACTTCTCTCCACCATCGCGAGCTTGTAGTATCCGGTAGCCGGGTTGCGGCTGACTCGAACATATCTTCTGAGCAACTCCGCCGCCTCGGGCAGCTTCTTGCTCACAATTCGGAGATTGGCCAGTTCCAGCAGCGCGTCTGGGTAGTCCGGATTTGTGCGCAATACTTCCTGAAACATGGCTTCGGCGCCCGCGGAATCTCCCTGCCGCTCGGCGATAAAACCCAGGTTGAACAGGCAGGAGCTGTTGTGAGGATCCAGCTTGAGGCCTTGCTGGAAATACTGCTTCGCCTCGTCGAAGCGTCCCAGATCGCGATAAGAAAGTCCCAGGTAGGCGTAGGAACGCGCCGAAGGATCGACTTCGATCAGTTTCTTAAAGTCTTCGATGGCCTTCTCGGTCTTGCCGGACATGAAATAGCTCTCACCCAGGGTGGCAAGGAGATCAGGTCTCTGCGGAGCGATCTTAAGCGCCGATTCCAGCAGCGGGATCGCATCCTCGAAATAGTTCTGGGAGATGCTGACCTGGGCCATGAGGAAGAGGATGTCAGGATTTTCCGGAGCTATCTTATTCGCGCGCACCAGCAGATCCAGCGCGTCCAGAGGACGCGATTCATCTTTGTAGACCTGCGCCAATAAATAGAGAGTCTCGGGGGACTCGGGTTTCAGTTTGAGTGCCCGGGTCAGTGTCAGGTCTGCCTTGGGATATTCGCCGTTGCGAAGATAGGTCTGGCCGAGGTTATACAGGATCTCGAAGGTCCCGGGCGTTAAGGCGTCCGCTTTTTCGAGTTCGAACTCAGCGGCCTTGTATTGCTTCTCAGAAGCAAGTAAGACACCAAGTGAGAAATGCACCTGGACATCGCTCTTATTCTGCGCGGAGAGGTCCGTCGCCAGTCGCAAGGCTTCCGCAGTGCGTTCGCTCTGAAAGTAAGCGTGGATCAGGTTAAAGCTGGTCGCGAGATTGGCCGGACGCACGCGTTCAAAGAGTGGGATGGCTTCAGCCGGCGATCCTCTGGCCATGAGAAGCACACCCATGTTGTAGTTCGCATCGCGATTTCGCGGTTCGACACGCAGAACACTGCGGAACTCCTTTTCAGCCAGATCAATTTTCTTCTGGGCGACGTAGACGTTGCCGAGATTGTTGTGGGTTTCGGCTGAGTTGGGGGCAAGCTTCAGGGCGTGCTGGAATGCTTCAAGGGCGCCCGCGTAGTCCTGCTGGTCGCTCTCGATAATTCCCAGGAGGTTGTAGCCGTCGACGCTCGAGGGACTTCGTTGGAGTTCCTCCTGTATTTTGGCCTTGGCTTCGTCAAGATGACCTTGCTGAACGAGCGTTTCGATTTGCTGGTAGTTTGCGGAGGTCTTTGAGGATCGCTGGGAGGATTGCTTTTGGGAGGCTTGGTGCTGGGCGGCGTGCGCCTGGCAAAGAGGAAGAAACACAAACGCGGTGAGAATACAGGTGCGACTTACCATTCTCCCGACGCCGCTTCCAGAGCCCATCAAGGCGCTCATTGTAGCATTTCGAGTGCCTGCCTCGCCCCCGCGTTCTGCGGTTGAATACGCAGCAGTTCCTGCACCGCTTCTCTTGCTTTTTCCTTATCGCCTTGCATCGCGAAGAGGCGGGCAAGATTGATGTACGACTGATCAAAGTCCGGAGCAAGGCGCATGCAGGTTCTGAATTGTTCCTCCGCCTTCGAGTAATCCCGCTCGTGAACGTAGAGAACGCCGAGGTTATTCAGGGCCTCGGGATAGATGGGACGCAGCTCAATCGCTTTCTGCAGGAAGTCGGAAGCTTGCTGTGACTGGTCCTGCTGGGCGTAGAGCATGCCGAGACTGTAATTGACTTCAGGATCGTCGGGCTGAAGCTCGAGCGCATGATTCAAGCTTTCTTGAGCCTTGGCAAAAGACCCCTGTCGGCGGTAGACATTGCCCAGATTCAGCAGCGCGATCGCATAGCCGGGTCTCAGGCTCAGCGACTGCTGAAAATCCTGGATGGCTTCCTCCGCGTGGCCTTCCTGGGCAGCTATCATTCCGAGATTGTTCCATGCCTCAGGGTAGTTCGGCCGCAGCTTCACAGTCTGTTCGAGATAGCGGCGTGCCTGCTGAAAGTCATTTCTCCGCAGGTTGAGCGTGCCCAGGTTGTAGTACGCCTCCGGGTCGTCCGGCTTCGCGGTGACGACCTCCTGGAAGGACTCCGCAGCCTGCTCCAGGTAGCCACGCTGGAACATGGCTACGCCGTAAGTGAAGTCGTTGCGCTGAAACGTGCCGTGGTAGAGTTCACCACGCGACGGAAGCGCTTTTTGCATACGATCCGCTGCCGTGGCCGGGATAGACTTCACATCCTCCAGGAGACGCTGAGGATTGATCGGTCCCTGATACACCTTGACGATCATGCCCTCTTTGTCGAGCAGGAAGGAAGTAGGGATGGCAAGGTCCCGGCGACGGTCAAAGAGATACCGGTAGACGATGTTGTAAATGCCGGCTATCTCTTCCGTCGCAAAAAGGACGGGAAGCTTTTCATGTGTCGCGAAAGATCGGGCATCCTGAATCGCACTCGCGTCGTCGATATTTATGGCGAGAATTTCAAGCTGGCTTGCGGCGAGCTCCAAGCGATCCAGATGAAGAAGTCTCAATTGGTCATGACAAAGCGGCGCTGTTGTCGACCAGAAGTTGAGAAGCACGAATCTTCCCCGTGATGATCGGAGTTCTCGCACGTTGCCGGAGAGATCGGGCAGGGAAAACTCTGGTGCTTTCAAGGGTTCAATGAGCCATGTTTCTACCTGGGAGGGCGACGGTTCGGGCGTCGGCGGCGGTCCCGGTTGCGCGTAGAGGAGGGCTGGTGATGCGAATGGCTTGGCGGAGAATGCGGCGGAACCCTCTACGATCTCGATCCGTTGATTTACCGGCAGCCCTTCGAATTTTTGAGAGAGCCCGCTAGGCCAGAGGATCGTGGCTCGTACAGTTCCCTCCGGCTTTCCGACTCCAAAAAACATCTCCTTGGAATGCTGGGCGAGAAACCCAGATCCTGCCTGCAGATACTTCGTCTGGCGAAGAGCTCCGGCTTCGACGGTGATTGCAGCTCCAATGGCGTCGCGATTACTCTTTTGTCCACTCAGGCGGAAGGCGATCGAATCGCCAATATCTCTCATCGCGTTGTGCAGAATGTGCAGCTGGGGGGCGTTCCGGTTTTTCAGGATGACTTCCAGGCGTCCGTCATGATCGAGATCGGCGAGAACAAAGCAGCGGCTGTCCTCGGGAATGTCCAAGCCCACGACGCCCGAGACCTCGGAGAACGTGCCGTCGCGATTGTTCGCGAACATGACATTTCTCTCGTAGCCATTCCAGGAGTGATCCGATCGGACCAATTCGTTAATGGCATTCCAGCCGTGCTCGTAAGCCAGCGCGGGGGTAGCATCGTCGGGCGATTTCGCCACCACCTGCCGCCAGAAAAAGCTTGCCAGGTCGTTACGGTCAGCGTTGCTCAGAGCAGGGTCGCTCCGGTCGGGCGCGGAAATGTATCCATTCGCGACGTAGAGGTCAGGGTACCCATCATGATCGAAGTCCCAGAAATCCGAGCACCAGGACCATCGGCCCATCTCGACTCCGGCCTGCTGGCTGACGTTTTGGAACTTCCCATCCCCCTGGTTTCGATAGAGCGCATTGCCACGCGCATGTCCCCGGTAAAGCGCACGGACATCCTCGGGAGTTTTTTCGTGAAAGCGCGTTTGCTGCGAAACTCGCTGGCCTGCGGACGACCACATGTTGGCAACGTAGATGTCCTGCATGCCGTCGTTATTGAAATCGGACCAGCATGCGCTCATCCCAGCTCCCGCGTCGTCGACGCGGGCTTCGCTTGAGACGGCGGTGAACGTGCCGTCGCCGTTATTGCGATACAGATTGCTGCGTCCGAAATCGTTGGCCACGCAGAGATCAGGCAGGCCCTTGCCCGAGTAGTTGCCCCAGGCGCAGGCGAAGCTGAAGCGGTTGTTCTCTGCATTCAATCCGGACGCTTCCGTTCTGTCTACAAAAGTGGCGTCCCCCTCGTTGTGCAGGAGAAAATTTGCCGGGCCGTTCCGGGAATCGAAATAGGGCACCGGGTAGTGATACTGGTCGAGGCCGAGATAGTAGGCATAGAGGCATAAATAGATGTCGAGGCGTCCGTCGCGATCGTAGTCGGCTACAGCGGCATGCGTGAACGTTCCCTGGGGAGGGCGGTCAAACCTGAAGGCATCGCGCTTGATCGAAAAGGTTCCATTCCCCTGATTCAGGAAGAGGAGGGGACCGCTTCCGCAAACGACGAGGAGATCCTGGCGCCCTTTGTTCTCGAAATCGGCAAATAAGGCGCAGGCAGTATTGTCGAGCACACCGACTCCGGATTTTTCTGTTACGTCTTCGAAGGTCCCGTCGCTGCGGTTGCGATAAAGCCGGTTTGGAAGCCCCGCAGGCTGGCAGACGTAGAGATCATCGAATCCGTCGTTATCAAAATCACCCGCTGCCACGCCATTGTTGCCGTAAACATCAATTCCGCTTGCGCCATCCAGGACCGTACGCCAGTAATCGGAGCCGCGAAGCATCTGATTTGTGTACGATTCCGTCCCGCCAAGGGCCTGCCGGGTAACGTCAATGAACATGGGTCCGCGCGCTACGGCAACGGTTTCTTCGCCGGCCTCCCACTTCCGGGCTTTCCACACCTCCGATTCGTCTCGCGACCATTCAGTGCGCCAGGAACCGACTCTCTCCTGACGCCGCTCATCGTTCAGAACGGCGACGATGCCATACCTGATGTTCAGCCGGACGGTCAGTGGAGTACTCGTCGTTTCCTCGATACTGGTGATTTCGAACTCCGCGGTTTCCACGCGTGAGATCGGCCCCAGCCAGGTTTTGAGCTCCTGGAGAAATCGCTCGCGTTCAGGAACGACGTTGGTCGCAAATTCTCTCTTCACGATGTCGATCCCATCTCCGGTACGCAGCTTGATTTCTTTAGAGGGAACCAGCGTGGAAGCCTGGATCGATGGGTCCAGCGACTTCGCAAGGACAGAAAAGTCGTAGGCCGATGTCTTGAGGGCCTGGCCCCACTGCTTGAGAAGAGACTCGATTTCAAACGCATATTTCTCGGTAGCGTATCCATCGGAACCCGGAGCGACGAGGCGGAGGACATCTTCCAGGGGAGATTTCGCCGGATAGTGGGGGGTCAGACGAACATCTGCGAAAGGAAAAGCGGGGTTCAAATTCGCGAGGGCATTCGAATGCCCAAACAGAAACGAGGCTCCGTGAAGGGGCGCGGGACGGAGGAGCAGGGGGGCTAAACCCATGCTTTTGAGGAGTGTCCGCCGGGAAAGGAGGTGTTTTTCGTTTTTGTGACGCGACATCCTTAGCGGTTCCGTATGGCGGGCAGGTGTCTGCATGCTAGCACCCGGGTTGGATCAGCCTCAAATCGGGTCAGCCCGATGGGAGAAACCACACTCTGGAGATTTCGCTGAACCAAAAGATTTACGAGCATCTCCACCTTTTGGTTGACAAGGGTAGTTCGTCTGTACTAATTTCCTCCCGATAGCAATGTAACCGGTTACCCGACCTCTGTAGTTCGTACAGCCATGTAACCGGTTACCAAAGAGAAGTCAGCGTTTACATAAAAGCAAAGAGCATGACCAGTTTCGCCACGATGCAACGACGATGGCGAAACAAATGGAGGTTATTCAGATGGGCCTTGATCGCAAAATCGTCAGATGGTTTAGATCCCTCGGCTACCTAACCCTTGCAAGTTTGTGCTTCCTCCTGGTGCAAAGTCCGTGCGTATTCGGTCAGGTTGATCAGGGATCGATTACCGGCGTGGTCCAGGATCCCACCGGTGCAGTGGTCCCGAATGCGAAAGTGACGCTCCTGGATACGGAGAAGGGCTTGACGCTGGAGACAACCACGAACGGCGGTGGCGAATATACCTTCTCGCCGGTCAGAATCGGAAAATACTCCGTGTCCGCCTCCGCGGCCGGTTTCTCTACGACGACGCAGCAGAATTTAGAGGTGAACGTCTCGCAGAACCTGCGGGTCAACGTCCAACTGAAGCCGGGCGCCGCGACACAAACGGTCGAGGTTACTGCGGCGCCGCCGCAGCTGCAGACCGAGGATGCGTCGACGGGTCAGGTGATCAACGGACAGAGCGTAGTGAACCTGCCTTTGAACGGGCGCAATTTTACGTTCCTGGCGCAGCTGGGGGCCGGCGTGAACACTCCGCAAGCGGACACCCGAGGCAATGCCGGTTCCGGTGCGTTTTCCGCAAATGGTCTTCGCCCCGCGCAAAACAACTACCTTCTGGATGGTATCGACAACAACTCCGATAACGTCGACTTCCTGAACGGAACAAATTTCGTCGTCCTTCCTCCACCGGACGCGATTGCTGAATTCAAGGTTCAGACGGCGGACTTCAGCGCCGAGCTGGGCCGGGCCGCCGGCGCCGTCCTAAACGCTACGGTCAAATCCGGCACAAACAGTATCCATGGCGCGGTCTGGGAGTTTTTCCGCAACGATGTGCTCGACGCCTCGGATTATTTTGAACACCAAGGGCTCAAGAAAGGAGAGTTGCGCTGGAACCAATTCGGAGCTTCCATCGGCGGCCCGATCATAAAGAACAAATGGTTCTATTTTGGTGATTATGAAGGTTTTCGGCGAGTACAAGGCAATACCCTGTCTGGATTCTCCGTACCGACCGTCACAGAGCGCAACAGTGGTTACTCAAATCTCACTGAGTTCATCACCTCGAATGCTTCGAGTCTGCCGCGTCTCGATGCCCTGAACCGATCGATTGCGGTCGGCACAGTCCTGGATCCTGCGACCACGCGGGCAGTTCCAGGTGGCTTTGTTCGCGATCCGTTCGGTCTCAATACCTGTACTTCCACCACTGTCATTTCGCTCGCCACCTGCCCGGGTTTGAACCAGATTCCGACCAACAGGATCGATCCGAACGCCGTCAAGCTCCTGAATCTCTACCCGCTGCCAACGAGTGCGGGGACATCTTCAAACTTTGGATCCAGTCCCAATCTGACCCAGAACAGCAACAGCTTTGACATCAGAACCGACTTCGATCCCTCGGATAAGAACCAGATATTCGCCCGCGTCAGCTATCTGGATAACCCGCAGTTTATCCCCGGCCCCTTCGGGGGCATCGCGGACGGCGGCGCTTTCCAGGACGGCGTCCAGACCGCGAAATCTTTCCAGGGGGTGGCGGCGTATACCCATCTGTTTACGCCGAGCACGGTCAACGTGGCGCGCTTCGGGTGGGATCACCTGCACACTTCGCGATTCGGCCCAGTGGGCAACCAGCTCGGCATTCCGGAGCAATTTGGGATTCAGGGTATCCCGCAGGTGGCTGAAAACGGAGGGCTTCCCAACTTCACGTTTGGCAACCTGTCCACTCTGGGTAGCAATAACTTCCTGCCGTCAGACGAAACCACCCAGACGACCCAGATCACCGACGACTTTTCAAAAATTTACGGATCTCACAGCTTCAAGATGGGCATGGAATACCAGCACATAAAGTTCGGAACATTACAGCCGGCCTGGTCGCGTGGGCTATTCGACTATAGCGGCACCTTCACCGATATTCCGAATAACAACAACAGCACCACGGGTTTCGCGCAAATGCTGCTGCAACCGGAAGTTGCGAGTGTTCCGGGCGGAGTTAATTACTCGGGAGGCACTGACGAGGTGCGCTCTTCGAACATCAGCAAGACCTACGATGCCAGGAACTACTTCGCGTTGTACTTCCAGGACGATTGGAAGGTAAATCCCAAGTTGACTCTCAATCTCGGCCTGCGTTGGGACTACTTTGGGCCGATTAACGAGACAAACGGCGGCCAGGCTAATTTCGTTCAAACCGGTCCTCCAAACGGCGGTCCGACGTACATCCTCCCATTGACTGGAAAGGACAACAGGACCTTGTCCTCGACTGCTGACACTCCATCCCTTGACGGCAACGGGTTTGTCGATCTGCTGGCCAAGGACGGAATTGCGCTTGAGGAGACCAATAAATACGGCCAGGGACTGCTCCAGGTGCAAAAGCACAATTTTGCGCCACGCTTTGGTTTTGCGTATCAGGTAAGCCCGAAGCTTGTGGTCCGCGGCGGGGCAGGCCTCTTTTTCAATTCATTTGAGAATCAGGGATATGGACCCAATATCGGTGAGAATTATCCCTTCGTGTTCAACTCCAACTATGTTCCACAGGGCTCTAACAGCGTAGTCGCACCTGTAAGCCTCAACACTCCGTATGCCAACTGCGCGACAGCAGGAGGTAATCCTGCGACCGGAAACGGAGTCGCGACCCTGGAAGCCGGTTTCTCGTGCCTTACATTTACGCCTGCTATTTACAACGCCTCCGGTCTGGGGCTGCAGGGACTCCAGTTCAAGTTCGTCACACCCCGCACTGTGAGCGCCAATCTGACGTTCCAGTACGCACTCACCCGTACCTTGTCGGCGCAGGTCGCGTACGTGATCACCGACGCAAGCAATCTGCAGCAGGGCATTGGCAACAACGAGCCGTTTAAGCTGTGGCCGGCGGGTCACAGCTTATCCGATCCTTACCCGAATAATGAAATCCCATTCCCTGATTTCGGGGAAGGCGGGAGCTACCAACAAACGGTAGGAAGCAGTGTTTACAACGGCCTGCAAACCAAGCTCGAACAGCAGTACTCGAACGGACTGAACTTCCTGCTCACGTACACATTTTCGAAGACCTTTTCTGATGCCGGCGACTTGCTGAATGGCGGGAGCGTGAGCACGGGGCGCGCACCCTGGGTACCGGGCTTTGGTATCCGCCAAGATTGGAGTTTGGCCGCTTTCAATATCACAAACGTCATCCATTTCAGTGGCGGATACGATCTGCCTTTCGGCCGGGACAAGCGTTTCCTGCATGACGCTAGCAAGGCCGAGGACATGATCGTTGGAGGATGGTCCTTAAACTGGATCGTTGCTCTGCAAGGAGGCCAACCTATTACTCTGGGTTGCCCAACTTCAACAACCGCCGGTACAGGCTGCGACGATGTGAGTGTCCCAGGGGAAAGTCAGAAACTCGGATTGCACACCGACTCAAACGGAAAATTAAGCTGGTTCGGCAACCCGAAGGCCTTCAATCAACCCTGCCAGTTGGGGCTTGACTATAATCCGATTCACGAGTCACCGACCAATTGTGTCCCTCTGACTGGCTTTGGATATCTCGGTAACCGTCCGACGATAACCACAGGACCGCCATCTAAGACGTACACCCTGTCCGTATTCAAGAACATTCCGATTAACGAGCGCTTCAGTCTGCAGTTCCGTTCTGAGTTCTTTAACCTCTTCAACCATCCGACTTTCAACGCTCCGAATTTCGGCGGCAACGGTGTCATCGCGATTCCGAACTCGGGTAACTTCAACAACTCAGCCTTCGGGGAAATTGGTTCAACGCGCTATGCTCCATTCGACCCGAGGCAGATTCAATTTGCTCTAAAGCTGTATTACTAAGCTAAGATGAAAACACCCCGGAGAGTCACCGCAACCGGGTGACTTTCCGGGGTGTTTTTCTGCATAAGGCATTTTTCCGATCGACATGCCTTCTGATACGGCGCCAGGCGATCTTTTCTTAAGGAAAAGACCACTTGAGGTCGTCGGCTTTGGCGTTCGCCTGTCGGAGAAGTGCTATCGTGCTTCGCTCGCGCGGCGACAACATTAGGTGGACTGTGAGCAACAGGCCTCGGTTTCGGCTGGTCATTCTCTGTACTGTTCTCGTTTGCGCGGCGTTGGCGGCAGCAGAAGACGATCAGAATCAAAAGCTGGACCGCCAGTTCCAATCGGCGGTGGCGCAATACGACGCGGGACACTTCGCAGAGGCAGCCGCTCAGCTGGAGAAACTCCTGCCCAGCGTACCGAAGAGCTTCGAGGTTCATGAGCTCCTGGGACTGGTCTACGCCGCGCAAGCGCAGGATGCGAAAGCCCTCGAGCAGTTAGAGATCGCCGTCCGATTGAAGCCAGACTCGGCAGCTGCCAGAACCAATCTGGCGGCGAGCCTCACACGGGCGGGAAAGTCCGAATTGGCCGCGGAACAGTTGCGGAAGGCGCTTGATCTGGAACCTCATGACTACGACGCCAACCACAACCTGGGGGAGTTCTATATACAAACGGGAAAAATCGCGGAGGCGACTCCATTTCTCGAACAGGCTCAGAGGATCAACCCTTCCTCCTACGCGAATGGCTACGATCTGGCACTGGCCTATTCCCTGACAGGGCGGCTTGCACAGGCGAGGCAGTCAGTCCAGAGTCTCCTGGAACAGAAAAACACGGCGGAGTTGCATAACCTTCTTGCCCAGATCGAGGAGAAAGATGGGAAATACCTGGCGGCCGCGAACGAGTTCCAAATCGCCGCTCATATGGACCCGAGCGAGCAGAACCTGTTTGATTGGGGAAGCGAGTTTCTTCTCCACCGCACCTACGAACCTGCGATCGCTGTCTTTCAGCAGGGTACTCAGCGCTACCCCAATTCACCCCGCCTGATGGTCGGGTTGGGAATGGCGCTGTACGCCAGAGGCAAGTATGACGAGGCGGTCCGGGCACTCCTCACGGCGGCTGACCTGGATCCCAGCGACGCCCGCTGCTATCTCTTTCTGTCAAAGGCCTACGACAGTTCCCCGAACCAGGCGGAAGATGTCATCCAGCGATTCCGGCGTTATACGGAGCTTGAACCCGGCAATGCTTTGGCCCAGTACTATTACGCGATGAGTTTGTGGAAGGGAAAGCGGACCGAAGACTCCAACCTGGATCTTCAGACGATCGAGTCGCTTCTGAAGAAGTCGATATTGCTAGACGAGAAGCTACCGGAAGCGCATGTGCAGCTGGGCAATCTGTACGCGGATCAACATGAGTACGAGAAGTCCATTCCCGAGTATTTGCGCGCCCTCGAGCTGAATCCGAATCTTCCGGACGCCCATTACCGCCTGGGACAAGATTATGTTCACGTCGGCCAAAAAGACCAGGCGCAGAAGGAATTCGAGGTCTACCAGCAACTCAGGGCGCAACAAATGGCCGAGGTCGACAAGGAAAGGGCGGAAGTGCAGCAGTTTGTGATTACCGCGAAAGCTGGTCCTGCTGCGAAGCCCTGATTCCCGCACTGCCCCGACTCATGAAATGATGGTGAAACAACAAAGTGAATTTTGATGCAGTATTACCACCCGCGCTGACAGCCACTCCACAGGAGATTGCCCGGCATCTTGGCCGCAGCAGGCGCGACTTTCTGCGCGGCGCCGCCGGAGTAGCCCTCGGCGCTGCCGTGACGGGCGCCAGCCCCTTTGTGCATGGAGTGCGGGCGGCAAAGAAACGGAAGGTAATCGTCATTACCTTTGGAGGAGGCGCCAGAGACCAGGAGACTTTTGCGCCCGAGGGGCAGGAGAATATCCCGCACCTGCTCCATGAGCTTATCCCGCAGGCTAGCTTTTTTACGCAGATGATGAATCAGGGGATTCTGGGTCACTACGTGGCGACGGCGAGCCTGGCAACGGGAGTTTACGAAACACTCAACAACTTCTCAGCAGTTCCCCCTGAACATCCCACTGTTTTCGAGTACTTCCGCAAGGACCTGAATCGTCCGGCCTCAGACACGTGGGTGGTCGCGCCCAGCAACGGGTTCAACCGGATCGGCGAAAGCGACTACCGTTCTTATGGTCCAGGCCTGGGAGCGAGAGTGGTGCTGCCCAAACATCTGCTGAATGCGGCCACGGCGGGGACGACTACGGACTATGAACATCTGCTGCGAGACAATTACGAAACGCCGCTGTACACGCCGCAGCTTGTGGGCGGCGACTTCGAGTTGCAGCAGCTGGAAATGATCCTGAAGCTTTCGGTAGACGACTTCAAGGCTCATGCACTGACGGTGTCGAGTCCGGACGAGCTCTCGATGTATATCGCAAAGCGGCTAATGCACGAGCAATCGCCCAGTCTTCTCTGGATCACGATGCACGATATCGATATCGCGCACTCGGGCGCCTACTCGCTTTACATTGATGGAATCCGACGCACAGACCGTCTTTGCGCGGAGCTCTGGAAGACAGTCCAAAACGAGCCCGAATACGCGGGTAACACGACGCTCTTTATTCTTCCGGATTTTGGACGGGATGCCGACCAGGATTCCGGCGGGAACGGATTTCAGCATCATCGCACGGGCGACGCGGCCTCGCGCACAACCTGGATGATGGCCCTCGGCGCAGGGGTCCGGGAAGGCGTGGTCTATGACCGCCCGATGCAGTCGATTGATCTCGTGCCTACTCTTGGAGCGGTGATGGGATTCTCTCCGTCGCTTTCACAGGGCAAGCCGATCAGAGAATTGGTTTAGGAATTGGCTTAGTTTTATGCTTCCAAGCGATCTCACGGCCGAGCAATTCGCCGCCTATCCTCCTGAAGCAAGGAGGCTGGCCGTGGCCCACCTGGGCGCGTTGCAACAGCTTCCACTCAGCTTTGAGCCGAGCCTGCTACGGGAGGTCATCGACTACGATTTCAAGTTCCCGGCAGAGCGCTCGGCAATCGATAAGGAACTCGACACTCTCAGTTCGCTCTCTGCGGCGCAAATCAAAGAGTGGTTTCAGGAGTTCTCGCAATTTTCGCTTTCCTCGAAGCTGGAACGCTTCGATTGGATCAACCAGCCGGCCCAGTTTGTCGAGCAGCTATCGGCGTATCTCTGGACCACCCACCAACTTGACGGGTTTCGAGAGGCAGCGACCGCGTACGGGAATCGCCTTCAGGCTGCGGCACCGCCCGAGCCGATTTCTGTACACCGACTTGGAATTGCAGTGATCGGGCAGGGCGTTGCTTCCTACGATGCTCCGCTGTTTCGCAACCTGCGTCCGTACGGCACGTATTTTGGGCAGATCAAGCCGGATAATGGACTGGAACTGCTGCTGACGGCGGTCTCTGCCCGGGCAAAAGCACATCCTGTTTCCTATGGCCATTGGTACGTCGATGGAGGACAGGAAGCCGATCACGGCCCTTCGCTAACGTGCGTGTCGTATCAGGCTCTGGGCCCGGTACGCACTGCTCTGCTGAAAAATATCCAGACGGAAATTAGACGCCCCGGCATGGGCCCGGAGGAACTGCGTTCCCATCTGGCAAAGCTGTCTCCCTCGGACCTGGGCATGAACAATGCGGGAGACCCGGTGCTTGACCGCTTCCAGGTCAAGCTGCTCACGGAGGGCTCCGGAACCCAGATATTCAGCACAACATTTGCCCAGTGGACAGCACGCGAGGCCCTTCGGCGAGCCCAGCCACTCAGCTTATTGGTGCGGTTCGCGCCCCGGCAGCGGCAGAGGCCTATGAATGAGCTACTGACCAGCACCCAGAGCAATCCCGAGCTCGATTTCACAGGCTCCCTGATCGATGCGGATATGGGTGCCTACTATCAGTGGATCAACCAGCAGCGGTTACCGGGATCTGAGCAGTCTTCGTTCCTGGTGTGGTTCGAAGGCCACGGTCAGGCGCTTGCGATTAGCCCGTCTCTGCCCCGGGGTACAGCTTCGAATTCTGCAATCGATCTCGGGCAGCTGCTTTCGTTAGCCACAGGCTAGGTAACGCGAGTCGCTTGTCTCAGGGACAGAGTTCAGTGAGCAGATTGACAGCGGATTGGGCGGACCCATATGGTCAATTGGCGGTTGTAATCGGTTACTTTTTCCCTGCGGAAGGAAACGCCGGGATTTTCAGACGAGGAGCAAGGCGTGGATCGACGTGATTTCTTGGTACAGACAGGAACGATGCTTGCGGGTGCAACTCTAGCGCCCAGGTCACTGGCCATGGCGGTGGAGGGTCAACCCGGCGGGGCACAACAAGGGCGCATTATCCTGCCGATCAATCGCAACTGGCGTTACAGCCCCAAGGTGGTAGACGGCGGCCATGCAATCGCGTTCGACGACTCAGGCTTCGATCAAGTCGTAGTGCCTCATACCAATCGCCGCCTGCCCTGGCACAGCTTCGATGAAAAATCGTATGAATTCATCTCGCTCTATCGCCGGCCTTTTAAATTACCACCCGAAGCCAAGGGCAAACGCGTCTTCGTAGATTTCGAAGGCGTGATGACGGCGTCAACCGTATGGATCAACGGCCAGAAACTCGGCGAATACAAGGGCGGCTACACCCCGTTTTCCTTCGAGCTCACGCCGAGCATCAATTGGGATGGAGAAAACCTGCTCGCCGTCGATGTCGATTCAACGGAGCGCGCCGATATTCCTCCCTTTGGCTACGAGGTCGACTATCTCACCTTTGGCGGCCTCTACCGCGAGGTCGCGCTGCGCATCGTCCCCTCCACGTATCTCGAAAACATCTTTGCCATGCCGAAGGACGTTCTCAGCAATCACCCGAGTCTCGAGGTCCGCTGTTACCTCGACGGTCCTGCGTCATCCTGGAATAGTCCGCGCACGCTTGAGGTTGAGCTGCTTGATGGCGATCGAGTGGTGAGCAAGGCCTCGCAGAAAGTCGCCGCGCAGCCGCCGACATCACAGGAGCCAGCTTTGCAGGCTGTCACTCTGACGAATCTCGGGGCGATTCGACTCTGGGATCTGCAGCATCCCAACCTCTATACGGTGCGGGTGCGACTGCTTGAACAAGGCAAGGTAGTGGACGAAGACACGCGCCGTTTGGGCTTCCGCGAAGCGACTTTCACCGACCAGGGATTTTCGCTGAACGGCAAGGTCATCAAGTTGCGCGGTCTTGATCGCCATCAGACATTTCCCTTTGTGGGCCAGGCAATGCCCGGCCGTGTCCAGCGCCGCGACGCCCTAATTCTGCGCAACCAGCTCAAGTGCAACATTGTCCGAACGTCGCATTATCCGCAGTCGCGCCACTTTCTGGACGCCTGCGATGAGGTCGGCCTGCTCGTTCTCGAGGAGATCCCCGGATGGCAGCACATAGGCGACCTGGCGTGGCAGGATATCTCGGTCGACAATGTACGCCGCATGGTTCGCCGCGATTGGAACCATCCGTCGGTCATTTTGTGGGGAGTGCGCATCAACGAGTCGCGCGACAACCACGACTTTTACACCCGCACCAACGCGATGGCTCACTCGCTCGACCCTAGCCGTCAGACCGGAGGCATTCGATACTTCCATTCTTCAGAGTTCCTCGAAGACGTCTTCACGATGAATGACTTCGGCTTCCCCCTCATGGCTCCGAATCACTCGAAGTATCTGAATACTGAGTTCGTCGGCCATACCTACCCCACCAAGTCGATCGACAGCCTCGAGCGGCTGCGCGAACACACCATCCGCCACGCGCGGGTCCACGATCAGCTCGCTTCCAACCCGCAGTACGCCGGCGGCATCGGCTGGTGCGCCTTCGACTACAACACGCACTCGAATTTCGGATCGGGTGATCGCATCTGCTATCACGGGGTCAGCGATATCTTCCGCGAGCCCAAGCCAGCCGCAGGCTTTTACAAATCGCAATGCGAGCCCGATGAAGAGATCGTTCTCGAACCGACATTTCACTGGGCGCGTAACGATGAATCAATCGGCTTTACCGTCGCCATGGTCTGCTCCAACTGCGATCATCTGAAGTTCTCGGTCGACGACGGCAAGGGCTACCGGCTGGTTAACGAAGGCGATGCCGACAGCAAGCAGTTCCCCAACCTTCGCTACGCGCCATTTTCCGTGCCGCTGGGCGAGCAGCTGCGCGACTGGGGAGACCTGCGCATCGACGGCTACATCGGCGGCAAGCTGGTTATCAGCAAGAAGTATTCCGGGAAGGGAATCGATCAGCAGTTCCTGCTGCTCCCCGACGACACCGAGCTGTTTGCCGACGGAGCGGACACAACGCGTGTCGTCCTGCGCGTCAATGACGAGTACGGACAGGTTCGGCCCTTTGCCAACGACCCTATCGTCTTTCAGCTCGACGGTCCCGCCGAGCTAATCGGCGACAATCCGTTCGCCTTGATCGGGGGGACGGGCGCCATCTGGATACGAGCAAAAGAGCAGCCCGGCACGGTCACGCTGCGGGGCACTCACCCGATTCTTGGCGTGCAGCAGGTGACGTTCCGGCTTGTCCCGGCGCCTCCTGAACAGGCCTGAGGAAGCTGAAGTGATTCCCGGGAATAGCGCCGTCGCCTTCCCGGGCTATTTCCGCTTATTCAGGCATCTCATAGCTGTGCGACCTGCAGTCTCAGGCCAAAGTTACCGAATTTTGTACAAGCCAAAAGTGCCATGACTGCTCTAGCATCATCTGTCCCCGGCATCGGCGAAGCGATTCGTTGATGCGGAACGAAGACAGAAGCCGCTGGACCGGAGCATCCTGCAATGGAATTTCATATCTCCCGAGCTGTCAGAGACAAACTCAATACCGACGAGCTGCTGTTCAGCTATACCGGGAATGTAGTTTTCGGCAATGTGGCTGCGAGCCGTAAGCTGGCAAGCCAGCTCAACACAACTCGAGGGCCGGAAGCCGATCCGGAAAATACGATCAATGCCGGCGCGTTGTTTGCCATGGGCTTGATCGACGAGCTTAACCATGCGCTGGCCGCCCGCTATCGGAGGGAAATCGATCCGGCGGTACTTTCTGAGGCAATCCGCTGGTTTGCGGCAAAGATCGAGCCAGCCAATCTGGAGCGGTTGCTACTGACCTTCGCCGAGCACTTTCCGAATGTAGTGGTTTATCGAGGCGAACTGAGTGCAACTGAATGGCTAAACGGTACAACCGAGGGACTGCCCAACCGCGAAGCCGCGCTTGAAGAATTGATGCTGCTGTGGCTCGCCAACCTGAATCCAGCCTTTGCGGCGTTTCGCGAATTGTTCGAAGACAAGGACCTGCAGCAGCGAACGGTTTACAAGGAAGTAACTGCGGCTCTGCCGGATTACCTCAGCACGCGGCCTCCACTGGCTCCGGAAGTGGGTAGTCTGTTCGACGCGTTGCGCGCGCCGATGCTTGCTTCTCCCGATTCGCTCACGGGACAGCTCGACTTCATTCGCGAGAAGTGGTCGAAGTATCTGGGTGAGGACCTTCGCCGGGTCCTGCTGGCGATCGATGTTCTGCGCGAGGAAGATATTGCGATCTGGTTGCGTTTTCATCCACCAGGTCCCGATTGGCATCGCCACGGTGCTCCTGGATGGGGTGCGGCAGGCTTCGTTGGCGATGAGTTCGTCGGGTTCGATGAGGATTTTGCCGGGCCGGGTCGTCGCTACGCCGCCGATTACCAGGCGCCTCTGCATGAGTACGAAGCCTTCAGTGCCGATCAGGCCTGGATGCCGAATGTTGTGCTGATCGCAAAGAGTACCTATGTGTGGCTGGAGCAGTTGTCGAAGAAGTACGGACGGCACATTCACCGTCTCGATCAGATTCCCGAAGAGGAGCTAAGGCTGCTTGCCAGCCGCGGCATCACCGGGCTGTGGCTGATTGGGTTGTGGGAACGCAGCATCGCTTCGAGGACAATTAAACGCCTGCGAGGCCACGGCGATGCAGTGGCATCAGCCTACTCGCTCAAGGAGTATCACATCGCTGAGGATCTCGGTGGGCCGGGCGCATACGCCACCCTGCGCGACCGAGCATCGGCAGTCGGTATCAGGCTGGCAAGCGATATGGTGCCCAACCATATGGGAATCGACTCGCCGTGGGTCATCGATCATCCCGACTGGTTTATCTCACGATGGGAGAGCCCATTCCCCGTATATAGTTTTACCGGCCCTGACCTTTCGCCCGACAGCCGGGTCGAGATCAAGATCGAGGACCACTATTACGATCAGACCGACGCCGCTGTAGTTTTTCGCATGCGCCATCACCGCGACGGAACGACGCGCTACATCTATCACGGCAACGACGGAACGACATTTGCCTGGAACGACACGGCGCAGCTCGATTATTCAAAGCAACATGTTCGAGAGCATGTTATTCAGACTATTCTGCAAGTCGCCCGGCAGTTTCCGATCATTCGCTTCGACGCCGCAATGGTGCTGGCCAAGCGCCACGTTCAGCGCCTTTGGTTTCCGCTCCCCGGCGCTGGCGGATCGATCCCATCGCGGGCCGAAAATGCAATGTCGCAGGAGGAATTTGATGCGCTGATGCCGCATGAGTTCTGGCGGGAGGTTGTCGATCGCGTCGCCGCTGAGGTTCCGGGAACACTCCTGCTGGCGGAGGCGTTCTGGCTGCTTGAGGGCTACTTCGTTCGAACTCTGGGCATGCATCGCGTGTATAACAGCGCGTTCATGAACATGCTGCGCGATGAAGAAAATGCGAAATACCGATCCTATCTCAAGAAGACGATTGAGTTCGATCCGGACATCATGAAGCGCTATGTCAACTTCATGAGCAATCCGGATGAGCGCACCGCTATCGACCAGTTCGGCACCGGAGACAAGTATTTCGGCGTCTGTACGCTACTGGCTACCCTGCCCGGCCTGCCGATGTTTGGCCATGGACAAATCGAGGGTTTCACGGAGCGCTATGGCATGGAGTTCAAGCGGGCGCGCATGGACGAGCATGCGAACGACGGCCTGATTGCCCGCCATCAACATGATATTGCACCCCTGCTGAAGAATCGGAAGCTGTTTGCCGAGAGCGCCAATTTCGTCCTCTACGACTTCTGGACCGATCATGGAACCGTCGACGAGAATGTCTTTGCCTATTCCAATCGCTGGCATGATCAGCGCGCGATCATCCTTTACAACAACCGCTACGGAAACACGCGCGGCTCCATCCATATCTCGGCGGCTTCGATGGAAAAGGCTGGCGGCCAGCTACGGCAAAGAAGCCTGATTGAAGGGCTCGCATTACCTGTAGAGCACTCGCTCGTCTTTGCGTTCCGCGACATGGCGCGAGGCCTTGAGTATCTCCGTCGCTCAAGTGACTTAAATCATCATGGTTTGAACCTTGAACTGCGCGGCTTTCAATATATGGTGCTGCTCGACTGGCGCGAGCTTCGATCATCCGCCGATCAACCCTGGGACACGCTCTGCGACTCGCTCGGCGGCAGAGGCGTTCACAGCGTGGATGAGGCGCTGTCCAAGCTCCGGCTGCGCCCGTTGCATGAGGCGCTGAGGCAGGCGATCAGCTCCGGCAACGTTCACTTATTCGCGGAGATTGCGGGGGAACCGGTCCGGAGAGAGGTCGAAGACGAGAGCGAGGAGCCTAAGACTGTGACCGCCAAAGACAACGGATTAGTGAAACAGGAGGAGCCGCCTGAGGAGTCGACGTCTGACATCCCTGGACCGTGCGTCAGCCTGGGCACTGTCGATCCGCGGCTCGACGGGTTTATTGAGAATTGCCAACGCTGCCTCGAAAGAGCTGTGGAATATCTCCCCGGCGAAATCGGACAGGTGGCAGAGGTGGCGAGTTACAAAAAGGCGTGCGAAGCGATGACCGTGGCTGCTCTTCGTCTTCCCTGCATGGAACGGATCTTCTCAACAGCGTGGCCGCCGGCTGTCCGAGACATGTTGCCCAGCAACGAACCTGGCGTCCCGTTGCAACACACCTGGGCTCCCGTGCTGGCGTGGATTGTTCTGCGCAGCTTTCCGACGCCGGGAATCAGAGCCACGGTCTTCGACAAGCTTCAGATGCGTTCGGCTCTGGCGGATATCTTTTCATCGATCGGAATGGAAGGCGAGAGAACGTGGCAAGCAGCCGCGCAGGTACGTATTCTGCTATGGCAGGATGACACGCCGTCGGCCTCGATGGATTCGGATGAGTTCTGGGCTGATCCTGACGTCCGGTGGCTTGCCGGTGTCAACGAAGCATCCGGCAAGACATACTTCAACAAAGAGCAATTCGAAGAATTGCTGAGTTGGCTGCAGCTGCCTGCGTTGCTGGAGATCGCACAACAAGAGGCAGACGAGTCGCGCTCTATCGGCGAGCTCGAAGACGCTGTCTCAAGTGCTTGCCAGGCGGCAGAGGACGCCGGCTACGAACTGGGGACTCTGGTGAAGCTGTTGCGCGGTGAGCAGCGCGAAACACAGCTCTCTGGTACCTCGCAGGCTGGCGCCGACCCTACGGCAAAGGTGACTCGAAAGGCCTGAGATGGATGATGTGCGTACGAATGGACAAGTGGCTGTGGGCAGCCAGATTCTTCAAGTCGCGTGCCCTGGCAGCAAAGGCATGTGAGCTCGGCAGGATTGCATCGAATGGACAACCGGCCAAGGCATCGCGCGAAGTTCGAGTCGGCGACCTGTTGCAAGTGAAGAATGAGGGCGGCGATTTTCAGGTGGAAGTGTTGCTCTTGAGCGAGATGCGCGGACCTGTCTCGGTCGCGCAGACGCTATACCGTGAGACGGACGAAAGTCGGGAACTACGACTGAAGCTGACGGAAGCGCGAAGAGCGATGCCGCATTTCGAAGCATCAAGGATAGGAAAACCATCGAAACGCGATCGGCGCGAACTCGACCGGCTCCGAGATAGATAGTCACTCGTGCGGAAGACTCACGGCATAGAGATACCAGGCTGCATGCGGCAGCCATTCTTCAGTCCATCGCCAATCTTCGTCGGCGCCCGTGACGGCATAGCCTTGATTGAAAGCAATACCGTCCTCGTCATTACTCGATGCAGTGATGCCGTTCACGATTCCGCCAGGAGCGCTCGTGTATTTATATGAGCGAAAGAACATGTAGGGCGCGTTGCCGTGTCCGCTGCCCATCAACATGCTCGCGTCAAACGGATTTCTCCCGAGGATCCAGTGCAGCTGGTTCCAGGCGTAGTTTTGTAACTGTATCTGAAAGTCGGGATCATCTTTGAAGAGCGGCGCGGCCAAACGCGCAGCAGCGGCGAGCGAAGCCAGACGCGCGTTCTCGCCTTGCCACCAGGGAGCGGCCTCGGTGTCGTGTGGAAAGAAGAAGGCTGTTCGGACCGAGCCGTCGCCCATGCGAACCAGTTGCCGGGCATAGCCGAAAGGGTTGTTGACTTCCGCGGTTGTGCGCATCTCGAAACGCAGCGAGCGCTTTACGGCATCCAGCACGAGCTTCTGCTGCGCGGGCGTCGCGATGCTGGCATACTCGATGAGGCTGACGACGGGAAGACCTGCATCCGATGGATGGAAGAACGGACGGGTGGCGTCGTCGGCACGCCAGTAGTTGTGGTATTTGTCCGTGGTGACGAGGCGAGCCATCAGATGGTTGGCGCGCCGATTAGCCGCGGCACGATACTCGTCAATCTGCGTGGCCCGATACAGCTCAGTTGCAGCCATCAGAGCGCAGTAATCGTCGAGGATGTTCTCCTTGCCGTCATTCAGCAATTCGCGGTTGTGCGCTTCGAGAAACGCGAAGGCTTCCTCTGCCGTCTTCAGATAGTCGGAGCGCGTGAATTCGCCGTCGATCGGCATGGTGCTGGCCAACGCGAGCGCGGCGATGGCCATGCCGCCTCCTGCCCGGAAGCTGGCTTCGTAGGCATGAGGACCTTCCGCGACGCCGATGTGCTCGGTAGAGTCCGACGCATTCTTCTTGATCTGCGTTCGCCAGTTCGGATTTCCGATGACGCGATCTTTCGCCAGCTTCTCCTTGCCGGGTGCGGTGATTGACTCGAAGAACGAGCCGCCGGGCCGTTTGATGCGTACAAGGAAGTCGGCGCCAAAGAGACCTTCGTCGAGCATGCGGCGCTTGTACTCGCTGAAGTTGTCGTCCTGCCGCGCCTCGAGCACGCGATAGCTCTTGAGCAGCGACCAGACAACAAGCGGCACCTGTTGCGGATTGAAGTACGACGTCGGGTTCTGGTGCGAGAGGTGGATCCCGTAGTCGCCGGTCGCATCGTACCATCCACCTCGCGCATCGATGAAGCCGCTGCCATCGGGCAAGGCAAGGTGACGATCGGCGCGGTCAATGTCGCCACTGGCTCGCTGGCCCTTGAAGTAGAAAATCACGTCGGAGAGTGTGCTGCGTTCAAGCAGATTGTCGTCAATGAGGAACTCGCAGGAACTGATCTCTCCAGCCCCGGTTCTCGCAGAGAGCGTGTAGTGGCCCGGCATCTGCCAGCTTGAGAAATCGGCAAGCCAGAACGTGCGACCGCCCCAGCGATCTACCTGTCCCGCAGCTTTGAAGGGTCCGCTGAGTACGGCCTTGCCGGTCACGGTGTCGACAAGCGTGAAGGTTTGCGGAGGGTCCAGATGCGCGTCTTTTTCGTCCGCAACGACCAGCGCCTGTTTCGATGCCCTCGTCTCATATCCCACATGGTCGACGAGAACATGCAGTTGCGCGAAAGCCGCCGAGGCGAGCAACGTGAACGAGCAGAAAGCAAGAAGTTGCGTAAACGTGCGTCTAATCTGGAGCCTCTCTCCACAAATTATTTGCGAACAGTGAATGATCGCATATAGGCTGAGTTCGGTCGCCGGTTGCGCATGCCGGCCCCATGATGGAGGGCTATTGGAGATATCTGTTTCGCGGAAGCATCTGGATTCACCTCGTTCTTTACCTCATCACCGAAAGCTCCCCGCGACCTGGTCTCTGTTGCTGCTGGCTGCCACCATGCCCTTCCTTCCCGCGCGGAACGCGGCTTGTGCATCTGCAAAGCCGGTTGTGACCGCATATGTTTTCACCGAGGGCAAGCCGCTTGGGCCGGGCCAGGTGGATGGACGCAAGCTCACTCGCGTGAACTATGCTTTCGCGAACATCGAACAGGGCCGCATCGTGGAAGGGTCTGCCGCGGATGCCGGCAATCTGGCCGCGCTGAACGCGCTCAAGCGCGACAACCCGCAGCTTACCGTTCTGGTGTCTGTCGGAGGCTGGCTGTGGTCGGGAGGCTTCTCCGACATGGCTCTGACAAAAGAGAGCCGTGCCACCTTCATCGACAGCGTGGCGGCTTTTGTGACGCGCTATGACCTCGATGGCCTGGACATCGATTGGGAGTATCCGGGTCTACCGGGCTCCACGCAGAAGTTTCGGCCCGAGGACAAGCAGAATTACACGCTGCTGGTGAAAGAATTGCGTGCGCGATTCGACGACATGACGAAAGAAATCCATCGCCACCTGTACATCACTCTCGCCACCGGCGGCGAGAGCAACTTCCTCGCGCACACGGAGATGGGGGAGGTGCAGAAGTACGTCGATACCGTAAACCTGATGGCGTACGACTACTACGAGCCCGGCGACCAGAAGATTACAGGCAATCATGCGCCGCTGTTTACTGATCCAGCCGATCCCAAGGCCATCTCCGCCGACCGGGCAGTGCGGGAATACGAACAAGCCGGTGTGCCTGCGGAGAAGATTGTGCTCGGGGTGCCATTCTATGGACACGTATGGGGCCAGGTGCCGTCGGCAAACAACGGCCTTTTCCAGCCCGGCCAGCCGGTGCCGCACGCGTATTCAAACTATGAGGCCGTAGTGAACACCATGCTGGGGCACGGCTACACCCGCTATTGGGACGCGCCGGCGTCGGTTCCGTATCTCTACAACGCGGAGAAACAAATCTTTGTCTCGTATGAGGATCCGGAATCGCTTGCACTCAAGTGCAAGTATGTCCGCGATCATCATCTTGCCGGCATGATGTTCTGGGACTATTCGGGCGATCCTTCGGGCGCGCTGCTGAGTGCTATCGACGCGGGCCTCAAGATTGCTTCGGGCGCACACGGTACTCAGCAGGCAAGCAGCCGATGAGTTCAACCCCAGCAGTTGCATTCCAGCCTGCCGCAGCTGAGACTGCGACGCCGCGCGTTGCCTCAATCGATATCTTTCGCGGGTTGACGATGCTGGTGATGATCTTCGTCAATGACGTGGGAGAGGTAAAGGGTTTGCCATGGTGGACTCATCACGCGCTCGCGCAGCAGGACGTAATGACCTATGTAGACATGGTCTTCCCGTTCTTCCTGTTTATCGTCGGTATGTCGATGCCGCTGGCGATCGAGCGACGGCTTAAGCAGAATCCGTCGTACTTGGCACTCTGGCTGCATGTAGGGCTGCGTGCGCTCGGGCTGATCGTTCTGGGGCTTATCCTGGCGAATGCAGACAAGGTAGATCCCGCGCGCGTGGGACTATCGGGGAGCGCATGGGCGCTGCTCGGGCTGACCGGCGCGATTTTCTTCTGGCTGGTGCCGAGCCGTGACGCTCGCTACACCCGGGTTTTTCGTGCGCTGCGAATCCTGGGCCTGGTTCTGCTAATAGTCTGCTTCGCGATCTTCCGGCGCACGATGGAGAGCGGAAATACGGGGTGGATCGACGGCTCGTATCCGGAGATTCTGGGCCTGATTGGCTACACCTATTTTGCGGTCGCGCTGCTCTACATTCCGACTAGACGCTGGTTGTGGGCGCCTCTCGCCTGGTTTGTAGCGCTCACCGTATTCTGCGCTCTGCTGACGGCTCATCACATCCACGTCGAGGGACGGATACCGCTCTATGTCTGGCCGTTCAGTTCGGGCGCATGGGCTTTGATCACCATGGCTGGGATCGTCACTTCTACGATTTTTTTGGGTGCTCATCGGTGGCGGCGGCTTCGAGACAAAATGCTGCTGGCCTTCGCCTTCGCTATGGCCACGCTGGCCGTAGCAGGGCTGCTCGCCCCGCTTGGCATCTCAAAAATTCGCGCGACGCCAACCTGGTGCCTAGCGAGCGTAGGTGCGAGCGTACTGGTCTTCATGGGGCTGTATTGGATCTGCGACGTGAAATCCCGCACAAGGTGGGCTTCCTTTGTAAAGCCAGCTGGCGAGAACACGCTGCTGACCTACCTGCTGCCTGACATCTATGCCTATCTCACGGCGCTCGTGGGCTTCACGTATTTCGAGACGCACTTGCGTACAGGGATGACGGGTGTGGCGCGCTCGGCCGTTTTCAGCCTGCTGATCCTCGCGATTGCCGCTTTACTCACTCGCTGGCGGATCCGCCTCCACCTCTAGGATGGTCATCGCTGCGAAGAACTCGTTGTTCGTGCCAAAATGAATAACAAGCAGTCATGACAAATAACAGCATTCCAGAAGTTCCCTCCGCGCCTGAAACCACGCCTGAATCCGCCACCCAACTCACCGAATCGACGGAGTCTACAGAATCCTTCGGCGACCTCCTAGCGCAATTCGAGCAGAGTCACACGCGCCCGGCAGAGGATGGCGCAAAGCAACGAGAAGGCACAGTCGTATCTGTCTCCGCCGACTCGGTATTTGTGGATATTGGTTTCAAGACCGAGGGAGTTCTGCCGCGCACAGCCTTTGATAACAATGCCGAAGGCATAGGCGCTGGAGAGAAAGTTCTTGTGTCCGTGAAGGGCCGCAACGAAGAGGGTTATTACGAGCTTTCTCGTCTCAAGCTGGCACCGGTGACGGACTGGGCTTCTCTGGAAGAGGCATTCGCGCAAAAGTCCGCCATTGTGGGCAGGGTGACTGGGGTCGTCAAGGGTGGCCTGAGTGTCGATGTGGGTGTGCGCGCGTTTATGCCCGCTTCTCGCAGCGGGGTTCGTGACGCCGCCGAGATGGAGAAGCTCGTCGATCAGGAGATCACCTGCCGGATCATCAAACTCGACGTGACGGAAGAGGATGTAGTTGTCGATCGCCGCGTCATCGCCGAGGAACAGGCCCGCTCTCTCGAAGCGAGCCGCTATTCCGAGGTGAAAGAGGGAGATATTGTCAGCGGCCAGGTTCGCAGCCTCGCCAGCTACGGCGCCTTCGTTGATGTTGGCGGAATCGATGGGCTGCTGCACGTCAGCGATATCTCATGGAGCCGGGTGAATCATCCGGAGGATGTGCTGTCTGTAGGTCAGGAGCTCCAGGTCAAGATCTTGAAGGTTGATGCTGCAACCAGGCGCATCTCCCTAGGACTTAAGCAACTCCAACCCGAACCTTGGGATACTGCGACCGACAGATATACGACGGGACAACGCATCACCGGCACTGTCACGCGCCTGACCGACTTTGGAGCCTTCGTTGAGCTTGAGCCGGGGATCGAAGGGCTCATTCATGTTTCGGAGATGTCGTGGGTGAAGAAGGTCCGGAAGCCGGGCGACATTCTCAAGCAGGGCGATACGGTAGACGCCGTTGTTCTCTCCGTGAATCAGGCTGAGCGCCGCATTTCTCTCGGGCTCAAGCAGGCCCTCGGCGATCCCTGGACTGAAGTGCCACTGAGGTTTCCCGTAGGCTCGGCAATCGAAGGCCCGGTCGTACGCCTGATGAAGTTCGGCGCTTTCGTGCAGCTCACAGAAGGTGTGGAGGGCCTTGTCCACGTCAGCGAAATCAGCGCCGAGAAGCACATCAATCATCCGCAGGATGTGTTGAGAGCGGGTCAGGTGGTGAAGGCCCAGGTGCTGGCCATCGACAGGGAGAAACGCCAGATCAAGCTGAGTATGAAGCAGCTTGTTCCCACAAGCATCGACGAGTATCTCGACGAGCATAAGGAGGGCGATATTGTTTCCGGCCGCCTGGTCGAGCAGTCATCGGGTGTTGCGATGGTCGAACTTGGTGAAGGCGTTCGAGCGACCTGCCGAACGGCGACAAATGCTCCTGCCACAGCAGAGAAGAAAGATGAGGCCAAAGTGGATCTGTCCTCACTTACGTCGATGTTGCAGGCTCGCTGGAAGGGGAATGCTGCCGTTCCAAAATCTGAAGGGCTTCAGGTCGGCCAGGTGCGGAGCTTCCGAATCGTGAAGCTTGATCGCGACGCAAAGAAGATCGAGGTGGTGCTGGCCTAGCGCGTCTGCGCTCAGAACCCATTTCTTAGGCCGCACAGACTCGGACGGGCTCAGGACGACTTCAACGGCCATGTGATCTGACCTTTGCCGCGGTATGCCAGGTTGGCGATCTGGCCGGCTCGGGCTGCGGCGACTCCGGCTTCAACCGGCGCATTCGGGTCCTTGCGTGACTTGATGCATTCGAAGAAATTTTGCATGTGGGTGATGGTTCCGTCGCGGAAGCTTTCTTCCTTGAGAACGGGATTCTGGTTACCCTGCACACCCTCGCGATAAACGCCGAATCCGCTGCGATTGATCTTCAGCGTCGCCTCGGTCCCGCGGAATTCGAGACCGCCGTCGTCGATCGAGGAGCTCATCATGCCCTCGTAGACCACGTCGAAGCCGGGATAGCGGAATGCCGCCTGAACGGTGTCGGGACATTCCCATTCCTCAAAAACATATTTGTCGGCGAGCATCTGCGCATCGCGTGGCTGATCCACTTTCATCGCCCAATGCGCCACGTCGATCCAATGGGTGAACAGATCGGTCATGGCGCCTCCGCCAAAGTTCCAGAACCAGCGCCAGCGGTAGAACTTTTCTTCGCTGAAAGGTTGATCGGGAGCGCCGCCGAGCCAAAGCTTCCAATCGAGGGCCTGCGTGTCTGTGGGCTTGGTCCCCCGGTTTCGCCCATAATTCTGCCACCAGTAGGTTCTCACCTGAGTGACGCGCCCGAGGCTGCCTCCCTGGATCAGATCGACGGCATCGCGAAAGTGGTGCCAGCTGCGCTGCTGCATGCCGCATTGCAGAATCTGTTTTCCGGAACGAACGGCGTGGGTAAGCGCGGCCCCTTCTTCGATCGTGTGGGTAACAGGCTTTTCCAGGTAGACGTCTTTGCCGGCGGCAAGGGAATCGACAGCCATGCGAACATGCCAGTGATCCGGAGACGCGATGAGAACGGCATCGATGTCTTTCTCGAGCACCTCATGATAATCGACGTGGGTAGTCGCGAGGCCATTAGATCTCTCCTTGACGGCGTCGCGTCGCGGCGCATACACATCGCTCACAGCCACGATCTGGCAGGGGCCGACCTTGTCGGCACAATCGAGTAACCACTGCATGCGTCCTCCCGCTCCGATGACCCCGATGCGAAGAGTGTCGTTCGCGCCAAGCACTCTCGTTGAGGCAAGGGCGGTAAGTCCGCTTGCGATAAGAAAGCTGCGGCGATTGGGCTGATAGGTCATAGCGCTCCTGTGCCAGGGCCTGTTAACAGGCCCTGTTGTTCCCGTCGCTCATTATCAAGGAAAGTTACGATCTCCGAAACCGAAGCCGTGAAACTGCCTTCTCTGACGGTATTCTCAACCTCGAAGAAGGTAGTGCGTCGACCACAAGCCTGCTCAGTCTGCCTAGCCGGATGTTAGTCCTGGGTCAAAATTGAAGAGCCTCGGAAAAGACCTGAGTCAATACACCTAGTGAAAATCATGCGAACGAACATCTACAGCACTGACGGCGAGATGCCGGACGGCAGATGCCTTCACGGAAACTACTCCGTCCTGATTTTGTAGCGTGCCTTCGACTAGCAGGAACTTTCCGGTTGTTACCACCACACGATTTCGTTCGTACAAATCAGGATGGATGATTGCGTTGGAAATGCCGCTCTCATCCTCGAGGCTAAGGAAGACAAAACCGCTGGCAGTGCCCGGACGCTGCCGAGCAATCACACAGCCTGCAATTCGAGCATGGACGCCGTTTTGCATTGCGTGCAGATCAGCAGCCCTGATGATTCCCATGCTGTTGAGATCCGCACGGTGATAGGTCATCGGGTGCGGTCCGACTGTCAGCCCAGTCCCCCGGAAGTCTGCCACCAAGCGCTCTTCCGTATTCATGGCGGCGAGCGGAGCGGATGTGTCAGACTCGTAAGCATCAGGAGCATTTTCAAAGAGCGGCCCCACGGACTGGCCGGCACGTTCTGCACGCCACAGAGCTGTACGACGATGATGCTTCTCGCCAGTCCAGTTCAGTGCGCCTGCCTTGGCCAGCAAGGTCAATTCAGCCTTGCGTATCTCAGACACTCGACGTTGCAGATCGTATTCAGACGCGAAGGGGCGATCTGTCTTTCTGGCTTGAGCAATGGCTTCACCTGTCTGCTGGCGGAGTCCTCTGGCGTATCGGAATCCCAGTCGAAGGGCGAATGGGTCTGAGAATTTGCTGCGTTCAGCATCGCTCAACTTCTCAAGCGTACAAAGCCAATTTGAATGCTGCACATCGATGGGCAGTACTTTCAGACCGTGACGTTTCGCATCGCTGATGAGCGTGGCCGAGGAATAGAATCCCATCGGTTGATTGTTCAGCATCGCGCAAGTGAACGCGGCAAGATAGTGCTGCTTGATGTAGGCGCTGGCATATGCGATGAGCGCGAAGCTGGCAGCATGAGACTCGGGAAATCCATAAAGGGCAAACGAACTAATAGCCTGAACAATCTGCTCCTGTGCTTCCGATGCGACGTTATTCTCCGTCATCCCCTTGCGCAGCTTCACCTCCAAGGCTTTCATCTTGTCGCGTGAACGGCGCATTCCCACTGCCCGTCGCAACTCTTCGGCTTCGCCGCCGGTAAAGTTTGCTACCACCATCGCAATGCGAATCAGTTGCTCCTGAAAGAGCGGCACACCGAGGGTTCGTTCCAGTACAGGGATGAGCAGAGGATGCGGGTAAGTAATTTCCTGCTTGTGCTGCCTGCGCAGCATGTAGGGATTCATCATCTTGCCGACGATGGGCCCGGGACGGATGATGGCCACCTGCACCACGAGGTCGTAAAACTTTTCGGGGCGATTCCGGGGTAGAGCGGACATCTGCGCCCGGCTCTCCACCTGGAACATACCTACGGTGTCTGCTCGCTGGAGTGTTTTATAAACCTCAACGTCATGGGGCAGTTGGGCCAGATCGAGAGGCTTGTCGTAATGCCGCGGCACAAGCTCTACGCAGTCTTTCATCACCGCCATCATTCCGAGGCCGAGCAGATCAACCTTGATGATCTTCATATCCGCGCAGTCTTCCTTGTCCCACTGCACGACGGTTCGGCCGGGCATGGTAGCGCGCTCCAACGGAACGACCGAATCAAGATGCCCCTGGCAGATCACCATGCCGCCGGAATGCTGGCTCAGGTTTCGCGGCAGGTCCTGCATTCGCTGGCAAAGCTCAAGATATTTTGCAATCCTGGGGTGTTGCACGTCGAAGGAAGCTGCGCGAAAGCTGTTTTCAAGCGTGTCGTTCGGTCCTCTCCACTCCCACGCGCCGACCAGTGAAGTGAGCCGGCCCAGCGTCTCGCTATCGAAACCGAGAACCTTACCGGCTTCACGCGATGCGGACTTTCCGCGATACGTGGTGACGTTGGCTGTCATGGCTGCGCCAAGCTCACCATAACGCTGGTAGACGTACTGAATGGCCCGTTCTCGCTCCGTATCGCTGGGGAGGTCCAGGTCGATATCCGGCCATTCGCCGCGCTCTTCGGATAGAAAACGCTCAAAGAGCAAGCCCATTCCGATCGGGTCAATCGCAGTGATTTCGAGTGCATAGCAAACCACGCTGTTTGCGGCTGAGCCTCTGCCTTGCACGAGGACGCCATTGCCCTTGCAGAACTGGACGATGTCCCAGACGATCAAAAAATAGCCCGCAAGCCCCAGTTGCTCGATCAGTCGCAACTCGCGCTCTGCTTGCTTCTGTGCTCTCGCGTGCAGGTCTGCATCGTTCCTGGGGAGATAGCGCGAGCGTATGCCTTCACTCACTTGCCGGCGCAGAAACGAGTCCATCGTCTGACCATCTGGAACAGGGTAAGCCGGGAACTGATAGCCCAGGTCGTTCATCTCGAATCGGAGTCGTGACGATAGCTCTCTGGTATTGGCAATTGCTTCCGGGTAGTCATAGAAAAGCTGGCGCATCTCCTTCGCAGAACGCAGATGCCTTTCGGCGTTCAGCGCCAGAAGGCGGCCGGCAGTATCGAGCGTCTTTTTGTAGCGAATGCAGGTGAAGACATCCATCACCTCGCGCTCGCAGGACGTGGCGTGGCTGACTCCACCCGTTGCCAACAGAGCCAGGTTTAACGATCTCGCGATGCGGACAGCGGCGCGGTTGCGATGCTCTTCCTCACGGTTGAAATGGCGCTGCAATTCGACATAGACATTTCGCTGGCCGAATATTCTTGCCAGATTCTCGATTGTCTTCAGTGCGGCGTCGTATCCACCATTTACTAGAGCGGCGGCGAGCGGTCCTTCATCACCTCCGGTGAGACATAACAATCCCTTGCTGTGCTGTTCCACATCACTCTGTAATGCCGCGCCTTCCGCCTTCGTGTCTTCACGCATCTTGTAGCGGGTGATGAGGCGGCAGAGATTCTGGTATCCCGTGCGGGACTTCACCAGCAAGGACAGGCGAACTGGTTCTATTGGGTGCTGGTGAGGCAGGTATGCAGGCGGACTAGACCGCTGCCCCAGATCGCGCACAGCAATCTCCGCCCCGATATGCGCTTTGATCCCTAGCTTTTGCCCCGTAGTGTGGAACCGCGGCGTTCCATACACGCCGTTGCGATCGAGCAACGCGATTGCAGGCATTCCCAGATCGGCAGCACGTGCCATCAGCGACTCAGGCAGAGATGCACCTTCGAGGAAACTGAATGCTGAACGTGCGTGCAGTTCGACATAGTCAGTCATACGTCCCCTGCATGTACCAGCAATTCGAGCGCGGATCGCGCGCGATGCGGCAGGTTTGCCGTGCGTTGCCGCCGGTCAGCCGCACGTCCCATTCCTCACGGCTCCAATTCAATTCTGACCACCACTCGCCGCTCAGCCGCCAGGGTCCAGCAAGCTCTGCCACGGTGTACCGTTGCCCATTCCATAACACTCGTGCTGGCGATCTTCCATTCAATGCAACGCCGATTGCTTGAGGCGGTCTGTATACGCGCAGCGCCGCTGGTGGGGATGCAGGCTGCTGTTCTTTGAGCTTAGGCGCCGATGGCGAGAAACGAGCCATGCGAAACGCATCAGGGCGATGCTGGTCGAGCAGCTCCGGCGAGCCCACCCGCTCATCACCCAGAAGCTTGCGTAGGCGCGCGAGTAATACCTCCAGGCGTCCAGGCTCAGGAGCTTGTGGAAGAAATAGACCGTGCTGTGCGCGGTGAGGTTTTGCCGACTGTGCGCGAAGCTCAAGCGCGACGATTGCCGCTTTCGGCGGATGGGACTCCAGATCAAGCTGCAACAGTTTGAGCAGGGTGCGGGCATCTTGCAGAGGCAGTGCAGGTCTAACAACGCGCTGATGAGTGTGGAATTGCCCGTCGAGTTTGAGGATGACTTGCAACGAAGCAATAGCACGTGAATGAGTCAGCGCTCGTGAAAGAAGCAGGTCAATCATCCGTGCGAGCAAAAACAGAAGAGGCTCAAGCATCTCGACCGGATGATCCAGCTCCACACTTTCCACCAGTTCAGACTCAAAATTTGCCTCCACTGGAATCATCAGGTGCGGCCATTCGCCACGAGCAAGCGAACGCAGACGCTTCGCAGACTGCCCTATGCGTGCTATCAAGTCGGTTTCAGAGAGCGCAGCAAGTTCTGCACAGGTGCGGATTCCCCACGAGCTAAACGTCTCCGCTTGTTCCGGCTCAAGGTCCAGCACTTGCAAAGGGAGTGGCCCTAATGCGCGCACCTCATCGCCGGATGGAACAATCGACACACCTGCTCTTCCACGCGCCAGGCAAACAGCGGCATGAAAATTCCGGGATACAGCAACGTTGGCCAGAAATCCGACTGCCATGATCCTTCGGCGCAATTTGTTTGCGAGTTGGGCAGAATCGCCAAACAAGCTGCTCATGCCTTGAATGTCGAGAACGTATGTGCCGGGTTGTGTCGCAACCGCTTCAATACGCGGAGAGAAGAAACACGCTGTCGTATGAAGAATCTCAAGTGCTGTGTCTTCGCATTCCGGCGCGCGATGTATGACTGCCGCTCCCGTAAATGATTCCGCCTGCAGACGGCTCATAGCCGTCTGAATACCTAATGCGCGGGCTTGCTTGTTGGTGGCGAAGACAGATTCCAATGGTGGCTCACCGTCCAATAACGCAACAGGGAGCTTTCGCAGGTCAGGCTGCTGGTGTGACTCTGCCTGCACATGGAAGTCCGGGATGCGCAGAGCGGCATACATCACAGTGTCCTCGTCCATGCTGTTTGAGCTTGCCAGTCTGCTCGTGCCGGTGGTTTTTTCTGCACATAGGAGGAGCCTTCATTGCGATTCCGCTCCCGTATCAGTGAGTAGTGCTGGCCCTCGAAGAGTGACGTTTCGCCGTTGGCGCTCCATGCCTCAGCCTGAGCAGGCTCACAGCGCAACACGAGCGCGGCGCAACTGCTGGCGCATGGAGATTGTGTGAGCAGGATGAGTGCTGTGCGCGCTTGCTCGGCAGCAAGCCGGAAGCGATACCACGAAGCCAACGGAATACGCATCGTCTGCTGTGGCAAAAGGTCGCCCATATCAAGCACGATGGCAGCGAAGCCACCGGTTTGCAGCAACAGGTCCGTCGCTTTGAGAGCCTGCTCCAGGCGCGACCACGGCTTCTCAGATATTGACCGCTGGAGCTTACTCGGCGCGGGCCGTGATTCGGTTTGCATCGCTTCCGCAAACCCGTTCAGGAAGTATTCGCCGCGTCGAGCAGGCAGGCGATCATAAGCCACCTGCTCATTCCGCTGTACGCGCGTCAAGGGTTCCGCGCATTTAGGCTCACTCACCGGGCGATTGCTTCTGCCTGGTGTGCCGATGGTCTTGTCTCGCAGCAGACCGCCTTCACCCTTGAAGAGCAGTGACAATGCACTATCCATTCCGCGAGTTTCGTTGCGCGGATGTCTACTGCCTCCGCCATGATGAACGGATTGTCGCTTCAGAACTGGAGGTGAAGGCTGATTGTTCTTTACGGGTGGGGCAGCTCGTAGCTCAGTCGGAATGGACCTGGTGCGAAGCCAGAGAAGTCTCTCCAGGACCAATCCTGCTGCAGCCGCTGATTCTGGCGAGAGTGCATCGTGGACGTCGATCCAGGCACAAGCTGCTCCGGAGTGAGTGATGCCTGCGAGGATGGCGAGTGCAAAGGAGGTTCTGCCGGTAGAAGCCGCTCCGCTGATTTCAGTAATGCTTCCGCGTGGTATGCCACCCTCCAGAATCGCGTCTGCTTTCGCTATTCCGGTGGCAAAGAGTTCCGGGGATTGTTTGATTTTGAGCGAGAACGCAGCAGGGACGCGGTTTGAAAGCGTAGCTTCGATCTGGGCGCGAAGGCTTGCTGACGTAGCCATGGGACAAAGTCAGCATAGGCGAAAATAAAGCGAAAGTCATCACCGTGGAATGTCCGGCGAAGTGCCAGAGTTAAATTTGCACCAGGAGTAGTGCAAGTGTGGGTAAATTTGCTAGACAGAAACCTGTAAGCGGTCTTCCTCGCCAGCGGCTTTCTGAGACGATCCCTCGATGATCAAGGCCGGAGGTATCGGATTCTGCTTTCCGGGAAGGGAAGTCAGATCGTTTTGTTTATGCGATTCGTCGCACGCGAACCCCAAAATACTCTGCCAGTCTGCAAACACCTTTTTCGACAGATTAAGGCATGAGGTTACTGTGCTCAAGAGAAGTTGAATATCGCTTCGGCACGTCGCGTTGTGTATGTACTCAAAATCAAGTTGCGCCTTGGCCGGTTTGATGAAGGCTTCATAGAAGGATTCCAGGCAATGCTCCGGGATGCCGAGCAAGAGTTCTTCTTCGTGGCGAAAGGCGAGTGTGGCTGCACCTGTGATGCCCGGACGAACGGTCATTTGAAGGGCCTCATGATGCGGCAATTTTGGCCGCGGTCCTACAAGGCTCATGTCGCCTTTGACCACGTTCCAGAATTGGGGTAGCTCGTCGAGTTTATAGTGACGCAGGAAAGAGCCGACCTTGGTGATTCTTGAATCGCCCATGACAGTGATGTTCGATCCAGGGCTTACTTCGACGCGCATGGAGCGGAACTTATAAAGTGTGAACTCCCGGCCATTCCGACCCATGCGTCGTTGACGGAACAGGACCGGCCCTGGAGAGCTCAACCCTACGAGCAGGCTCACTAACACCAGAACGGGAAGACAAAGCAGCAGAGCCGATACTGCGATAATGCAGTCGAAGTAACGGCGCTGTTTTGAGGTTACCCACGAGCTGGCCGTCTGTACCAGCATGATGTTCGAAGGCGTTTCGGGTACAGGGATTTGAGAAGCGGCCTGATCCTGAAATGTATCAGGTTCATAGACGTTATACTCCTCGTCGAAGCAGGTCGTTTGATCAACGGAAGCCAACTCGCCGAACGACAGTGCACTCATAAAGGGGAAACTCCAGGGTCCAAAAGTTGACGAGCAGGAACTGGGGCGTGCGGCCGTGCAACAGGCAGTGACCTGGTGTTTAGTACTCGTTTACAGAAAGCTTTTTCGTGCAAACTGATTCTCCGGATGTTTTTCTCATCCGAATGAGCATCGCGACAATGAGATTGAGAACACACAGAGGTGGATGCTGCCTTGCTTACTTCTGCCGTCAAGTTTTCGGTTTGCAACGTAGTTCAACCAAATTTGGCGGTTCTTCGAATAACCCAGAGGTATGCTCTGCCGCTGAGAATCTCCATCCAGTATCATGATTCCAGGCGGGTTTTAGTTTGCATGATTAGACGGCAAGTGTGGCCATTGCTTCTCTTTACACTGACAGCGGGAGCTATAGCCAGCTCACAGAGTGTCCCGACCAATATACAGGATCAAAACACCAGCGTCGATTGTTCTGACCCGATGGAGGCCGGGTCTTCTGCGTGTACCCAACAAAATCAAGTCCCAATACTGCCGAATCGGACGACGCAGCAGAACAACACGAATGAGGTGTCACCGCAGGGCGCGACGGAGCAAAATCCCACCTACAGGGACAACGATGATCTGACGACGCGCCTAAGGAACAAGAATCAACAACCAAGAAGGCTTCCTCCCGAGCAACTTTCCGAGTTTCAGAAGTTTGTCGCGTCTACAACCGGGCAAGTGCTGCCTGTCTTCGGAGAAGATCTGTTCCGAAATGTGCCTTCCACCTTTGCCCCGCTCGACCTGACGCCCGTGCCGCCGGATTATGCGGTAGGGCCCGGAGATGAGATACGCATCCGTGTATGGGGGCAAGTGAATTTCAAGGCCGATCTGAGGGTGGATCGATCCGGGGAGGTATACATTCCGCAGGTGGGGGGTATTCATGTGGCCGGCTTGCGGTTCTCCGATCTGGATGAGCACATCCGCTCCGCGATCGGAAGAATTTATCGCAATTTTGATGTGACCGTCGACCTCGGTCAGATACGGGCGATCCAGGTTTATATGACCGGTCAGGCGCGGCGTCCGGGCGTCTATACGGTGAGCTCGCTGAGCACGCTGGCTGACGCAGTGTTTGCGTGTGGCGGCGCATCAATCGAAGGCTCTCTGCGGCATATCCAGCTGCGGCGTGAAGGAACTGTCGTTACGGATTTCGATCTCTACGCGCTGCTGCTTCGTGGGGACAAATCGAAGGATGTAAAGCTACTGGCGGGAGATGTTATCTATATTCCCGCGGTGAGTTCGCAGGCGGCGATCACAGGCAGCGTAAGAAATCCTGCTATCTATGAACTGCTGGACGGGGAAACCATCGGTGACGCGCTGAAATACGCCGGCGGAGCTTCGACGGTCGCCTCCGATGCGCGCATTTCCCTTGATCGTATCGACGAGCATCAGAGCCGGAGAGCGATGGAGGCTGCATTCGACTCCGCGGGTCTGGCGATGCAGCTGATTGACGGAGACATCCTACGCGTCCTGTCGATCGTGCCGATGTACCGAAAAACCGTAACTCTGCGTGGGAATACTGCCAATCCGGGACGGTTCGAATGGCACCCGGGCATGCGGCTTAGCGACCTTATTCCGGATCGTGACTCGCTGATTACGCGGGACTACTGGTGGAGACGGACACAGCTCGGACTGCCCGGACCCGAGTTCGAGCCGCTGGAAAGATTTCCTACTCTTTACCAGCCGTCGACTCCGTATGAGCTGAAACCTTCTCAGAGATTCCCGGCAAATCGCAACGGTGCTCCTTATCCGGGTCCAGCCTATCCATATCCAGGGTCGGCCTATCCGGGCGCGGCTTATCCGGGGACGAATCCGGATGGGGCTCGCGACAACGCGCCGGGATACGAACCAGGATACGGATATGACTACGAGCGGGACAATGAACAGAATTGGCCGCAGAACCAGTCTGCGCCGGGCAATCCTTATCAGGGGCCGGTGCGTGCGAATCAGCAGGCAAGCAATTCCGCACTAGGCTCTCAGAGAGTGAACACGCCGAACACCAGCGCGCCAGCGCCGCGAAACGATGTGCGTCTGAGCACGCCGGAAATCGATTGGGACTATGCGGTGATCGAGCGAATGGATGCGGACACGCTGAAGAGTTCGCTGGTAGGGTTTGACCTGGGGAAGCTCGTAATGCAGCATGATGCCGGGCAGAACCTGGAGTTGCAACCGGGCGATGTAGTAACCATTTTCTCTCAGGCGGATATTCGCGTTCCCCTAATGCAGCAGACGAAATATGTCCGACTGGAGGGTGAGTTCGTGCATTCCGGCGTTTACAGCGTGGAGCAGGGCGAAACCTTGCGGGATCTCGTGCAGCGCGCGGGCGGACTGACCGCCAAGGCCTACCTGTATGGTTCGGAGTTCACCCGGGAGTCAACGCGCATCGCGCAACAGCAGAGGATTGAAGAGTATGTGCAGAATCTGCAGCTCCAGATTCAGCGTGGAAGCCTCGCCGTAGCTGCCGCTGCCGTCTCGGCCCAGGATATCTCCAGTGGAGCGGCCGCGCAGAACAGCGAGCATGATTTGATTTCGCGCCTTCAGCTAATTCGCGCGACGGGCCGCATTGTGCTTGAATTGCAATCTGGAAGCACAGGGACGAATGTTCTTCCCGAACTTGCGCTCGAGGATGGAGACCGGTTTTCGGTGCCCCCAGCTCCCGCGACGGTAAATGTGGTGGGTGCAGTTTATGACCAGAATTCGTTTCTTTACGTGGGTGCGAGGCGCGCCGGAAACTACCTGCATCTGGCCGGAGGACCGGACCGCAATGCCGATGCAAAGCATTCGTTCATCATCCGGGCTGACGGTTCGGTCGTGAGCCGGGAGGGAGAGAATGGTCTTTGGGGAAACACCTTTGATGGCCTTCGGATGAATCCCGGAGACACGATCGTAGTACCGGAAAAAACCTTTAAGCCCTCGGCGCTGCGCGGAGTGCTCGAGTGGTCGCAGCTGTTCTCTCAGCTTGCTCTAGGTGCAGCAGCCATCAACGTGATTCATTGATGGCGAGCGAATAAGAAACGAATGACGATTCAAACAGACATGCCGCTCACAAGCCAGGAGGAAACGGGACTGGCGTTTCCTGCGGCAAAGCGCGACGGAGTTGACGATGGAGTATCCGTGCTCGATCTCCTGGTCATTCTGGCGAAAAGAAGGCGGCTGATTCTGTCGATGACAGCAGGCTTCGGTATCGTTGGGCTGCTGATCTCGTTTCTTCTGCCCAAGCGCTACACGGCAGAAACGACGATTATGCTGCCACAGCAAAACTCCTCAATGGCTTCGGCTCTGACCTCGCAACTTGGGAGTCTCGGGACGATGGCGATGCTGTCGGGTGGCGGTCTTAACCTGAAGAATCCCAATGACATGTATGTGGCGATGTTTCACACGCAGGCGGTGGAAGACTCCATGATCCGCCGCTACAACTTGATGCAGGAATACGGAAATGCGTACATGTCGGATGCGCGCAAGGCCTTTGAGAAGCGATTCGATGTGGACGGAAGCCGCAAGGATGGCCTGATTCATATTTCCGTCGAGGACAAAGATCCGAAGCGCGCGGCGGAGATGGCGAATGGGTATGTCGATCAGTTCCGAACGCTTTCCCAGAAGCTTGCTATCACGGAAGCGTCGCAGCGAAGGATGTTCTTTGAGCAGCAGATGCAGCAAACCAAAGATAAGCTGGCTGACGCGGAAGAAGCGATGAAGAAAACCGAACAGGCAGGAGGCATGATTCAACTGGATAGTCAGGCGCGCGCGTTGATCGAGTCGGCCGCCACCCTCCGTGCACAGATCGCCGCTAAAGAAGTTCAATTGGAGGGTATGCGCGCATATGCCACCAGCGAAAACGCGAACGTGGTTGAAGCACGGCATCAACTCGACGGCCTGCGCACGGAACTAGCGAAGCTGGTTGGGAATAGGGACGACGAAAATGGGGGTCTTTTGCCACCCAAGGGAGCTCTGGCTCAGAGCGGGCTTGAATATGTGCGCAAGCTGCGGGACGTTAAGTATTACGAGACAATTTTCGATATTCTTGCCCGTCAGTTTGAAGTTGCAAAGCTGGATGAGGCAAAGGAGGGAGCCCTGGTCCAGGTAGTCGACCCTGCAGTTGTCCCAGATAGAAAGTCATTTCCCAAACGCGGCCTGATCACGATCGGCGCCGCCACGTTTGGCTTTTTTCTTGGAATATTTCTCGCGTTACTGCTGGCCAGCGTGGCCCGTTTGAAGGACGATCCGGTTAAGGCAGGGAAGCTCGCGCAATTAGGGGGCGCGTTGCGCGTCAACCGTTCTTAAGTTTTGCTTTTCTTTCAGCGCCTCTTCGCCGCCAAATCGAGATGACCACAGACGCTAACCGCGAGGATTTGAGCAGAGCCACGACCGCTAAATCGCCCTTGGCGTCCGTCCTCGCAGTCGTCGTTCTTTACCAATGCACTCCGGAGTCTTCTACTGCCGTTGTGACACTTACACGCGCTCTAGCTTCTGCGACTGGTCTTGCTGTCTCGGTGCTTATTTACGACAACTCACCTCACCCATGGAATGGCCAATCTCGGCCAGGCTGGCTTTATCGCCACGATCCGGCAAATGGTGGCGTCGTCGCCGCCTATTCCAAGGCCCTTGAGTTGGCCTCAACCGGGCAGGAATGGTTATTGCTTCTCGATCAGGATTCAAGATTGCCAACGGACTTCTTTATCCGTCTTGCCGAGGCGATCGCTGGTTCTGCCCATGATCCAGCCGTTGTCGCAATTGTCCCAATCGTACGTCAGGATGCCGCCGTACTCTCTCCTCGTCGTGTCCGCCTGGGAAGAACGACCCCTTTCTCTGTTCCCGGGATATCCCAATGCGAGCTCACGGCGCTCAACTCTGGCGCCGTCCTTCGCGTAGCTCCTCTCCGCGCCCTGGGCGGCTTCAATACCGATTTTTGGCTTGATTACCAGGACCATTGGCTCTTTCATGCCCTTGCGCGCCAAGGGGGCCGGGTCTGTGTCAGCAGTGCCGTACTGGAGCACCGCCTCTCTGTTCGTGACTACTCCAACAGTATGACGATCGACCGATACAACAACATCCTTGTTGCCGAGATGCGTTTTGCCAATGATTATCGGCCGCTCCCGGAGCGCATTCTGCTCCTTGTACGATTGGCTGTTCGTGCCTTTCGTCAATGGCGCACGCTCGCCGATTCTTCTTACGCCCAGGCAACTCGCACCGCTCTCGTGCGCCAGGCAAAGGTCCTTCTCGGAGCGAGACTATGATTCGGCCTGCCATGTACCCGGGGCATGTCCTGGGCCGCGAAACGGACCGATTGGCGGAGCGTTCCCCGGGCGAACGTCTTCGCATCCTGTTGCTGACCGTTATCGTCGCTGAGCTGGCACTCATGGGCGGCGGGCGGATCCTTCCTATCGGCCCCGTCACAGTGCGAATGCTCTTCTACGGCGTGGCCCTGACGTGGACGGCTCTGCAATTCTTCCTGGGCGCGCGTCTTCGTTTGGACATACTCTTCTTCACCATTGCCTTTGCATTGTTGCTGGTCTTCGGCTGTGTCCTGGGCCTGCTCTCGGGCGCTGACCTTGCCTCGATCGGCACTGACGTCAAGCCGCTTACGTACTTCTTCATGCTTCCCTTCTTCTCTCTTGCCTTGCGAGACGACGCCGACATTCGCAGAGTCATGGTCGTCCTGCGCTGGGCCGGTCTGCTACTCGCAGTCCTTTATCTGGCCGTCTGCGTGGCCCAAGTCGCGGGCCTGATTTCTCCGACGGTCCTTTTCTTAGCCATCGGACAAGGCGGTGAAGACAGCGTGGGCCAGGAATTCTTCGGACGTTCCGATCCCGCCGCTACGTCTATCTTCCTCTTTACCTACAAGGGCTTCCTTTTTCTTTGTGTCGGTGTCGTGCTCTGGTTGAGAGCGCGAGGTTACGGATTTTTCTTCGCAGCAATTTGTCTGTTGGCGGTTTTGCTGACTCTGGTTCGAGGTTATCTACTGGCCCTCGGCACCGTGGCCGTAATCTACTTCCTCTTCTTCCAGCGGCGCTTATTGCTGAAACTTGCCGGCATCCTGCTGCTGGCGGTGGCTGCTTTCATCACGCTGCAGATACTCCAGGCTGGTCGCGGCGGTTCCGACGTCACAGCCAGCGATCAGGTTCGGTCCAACACTGTGAATCAGGTCATCGAGCGACAATCGTTCCCGGTCGTCTTCGTCGGACACGGCTTAGGCGTAGGCGTCCCCGAACGCCCGCATGGTATGGAGATTTCCTATCTTCAGATTTACCATCAGCAGGGGATCGTCGGCCTCGCCTTCTGGGCGAGCCTCTTCATGGCTCTGACATTGCAAATTCTGCGCATCTCGCAGCGAAGACGTGACCCGGACGCGATCGCTCTTTATTTAATAGCCTTGATCGTCTTTGTCGAAACTGCCACGAATCCGACCATCAACAATCCTATTGGGATGAGTGTAGTAATGATTGCCTTGGTCGGACTGCAGAGGATCGAAGAAAGGCTCCGTGCGTCAGAGTCCCCTTTGCAAGCAGGAGCACCGGGCCAGAATTTATAGTTCGACGCCAAGGTTACGCGCCTTCGTACACGCGGCGGGTGGCCTCGAGATACGCGCGGCCCCATTTCTGGCATGGCTCAAGATGGCAGCCCTCGCCCCACTCATTCCAGGCGTTGACAAAGACCCACCGATGACCTTCACTATCGGGCTTAGATCTGCTCACTGCGTCTCGGAGCCAGGCTTCATATTTTCTGGGTGTTGAGTCCCTCAACATGAAAGCTCTCCGCTCGCGGCGCGCCGAGTTATCCCACATGGGAGTGACGCACTCAAAGCTGCGATTACCAGGAGACGGCGCAGATCTCCAGCGCCGGTAGAGTTCGCCATATGAGAAAACTCTGTCGTTTCTCTTTGGACTTCGCAGGGCCCGCAGTCCGTGAATGAATTTGCTTGCCTGAAAGCTGTACAGGTTCGGTTGGAAGCGCACCGCCGCATCGAAGCCCATGCTGGCAGAGTCCCGTGGATGGCGGACGAAGTTGCTCTGGACATTTACCAGAAAGAGATCTCCTAGCCCGGCTTTCCTGACCGCGGACCGCCATATCTCCGCAGTATGCCGAGGATCAGGCAGGAGCTCGATTCGATAAAAAAGTACGAGGAGCTTTCCTTCGATCCGAATGTAGCGTGGGTCCTCCAGCGTGCGAAGCAGATGCTGAATGTGGGCGGCATCGTCTTCAGCGGAGTAATGCTGCTCGAGCAGCACGTTCTCGGTGTTGCCCTCCCATCTTCTCGTCCAGTTCTCGTTCGCCCAGCAGATGCAAAAGGGAAAATCAGGTTTTTCCGTCGCAAGCACTTCATCGAGAGGCCGTTCGAGTATGCGCCTTCCGTTAAACCAGTAATGGTAGTAACAGAATCCATACACGCCGTACTGTCGCGCAAGATCGGCCTGAGCCTCGCGAACTTCGGGCACGCGCAGATCGTAAAACCCAAGATCAGCCGGAAGATGTGGTTGATAGTGTCCACGAAACCGTGGCCGCGCCTTCGCGACGTTGGTCCACTCGGTAAACCCTTTGCCCCACCATTCATCGTTGTAGGGGGTGGGATAGAACTGGGGTAAATAGAACGCGATGAATCGCGGCGACTCCAGGATGGCGCCAGTCAGCAGAGTATTGTCCTTGCTCGTCCCGATCATTGTTCCGATAGTATCCTTCGCACTTCGACGGTCTGAGGAACGATGATGCAAACAACATAGGCACAGATAGTTCCTGAAACAATGCCGACAAGCCCGAATGCCCGCCCTAGAAAAATAGAGGCTGCAACGTTTACGACCGCTCCAATTCCAGAGTAAATCGCCTGACCCTTTACTCGCCCTGCAGCTCCCAAAAGACACGATTCACACCAGCACAACGCCACGAGGCAACTCCACATCGCCATCGCAAGAACCAGGCCATGCGAGGGGACTGCCTGCGGACCTGCCCAAAGGCGGATGAATGGCCTGGCAATGACGACAAGGATGGCAACGAAAACCAGGGTCGAGCCGACGGCAAACTTTACGTTGTAGCGATAAGTTTTTCGGATCCATGTGAGATCCCGCCGGGCAAATGCGTCGGCGTAGGCAGGCCACAACGTGGGCATCGACACGACCTGAAGCAGCGACGAGTACGAGAAGAGTCTCCAGGTCACGCTGTACGGGGTGACTTCTTGCGCGCCCAGAATCTGGGCGATGATCAGATTGTCCGTCTGCAACAGAACGATTCCGGCAATCTGTACCGCAAAGAAGGGAAGTCCCGTATTTAGCAACTCCCTCACGTGTTCTCGGGGGATGCTCCGAAGCGCAGGCGTCAGCCAGTCGAAATGCCGGTACAGCCAGGCCGTGCTTAGTGCTCCAGTAAGCAATATGGAACCGGAGAAAGCTAGAACCAACCCCGGCAATCCGAGGCGTAATCGCGTGGCTACCACGAGAAGCAGCAGGCTGAGCACGCTTCCAGCCGAACTCCAGTAGTTAGCGAGAGTTACTTTCCGGCACGCAGCCAGGATCTTGGGGGTGATTGAGAAGGGGAAACTTCCGAGAAACGCAATGATGGCGAAGGCCGCTGCGAGATTAATCTCTCCAGGATTCTGGGCCATTTTGGCGCCCAGCACTGACGGCCATGAGATGAACCGCCACGCGATCAAGACACCTAATCCGAGCGCAAGTGCGATGCAAGTCATGCTCACATATGCGGCGTTGATGCGAAGTTTTGCGGTAGCGAATTCTTTGAGTGCCAGGGCTTCGGCAATCTTGTTGATCGCGGTGTTGCCGATGCCGAGATCGAAGACTGTCAGCCACGCCAGGATCGAGGTTAGGGTTATCCATACCCCGTAGCGCTCAGCCCCGAGGTAGCGCACGGTCAAGGGAACGGCGATAAAGGTGGCGGCAACAGCGATGCCCCTGCCGGCGATCGCGGTAGAAATTCCCTTCAGGATTTGCGAATAGCTATGGCCCGGGCTGGTGTCCTCTTTGCGCATGACGAGAGCGCGGAGTTTTGAGATGAGGTTCCTGCCACTATTCATCAAAGGGTTTGTACTTGCTATCACGAGACAGTGCGAACTTCGCAAGGTTATATGTTAGAGGCGGCGCCACGCTAAGCTTTGCTGAAGACAACTACCAGTGCCGACCGCTCAATTGGCTTGAATCCCAGATCTGCGAACCTCGACATAATAGTCTGAACCTTTTCCTCCCCGATCATGTGGGGATGTACTTCTATAATGATTAACTCCGCTCTGCGCAGCGCGTCCGGCTCTCGCATTACCAATTCGTACTCATGGCCTTCGATATCGCAGATTAGAGCGTACTTCTCGAACTGTTCTTCCTGGAGGATTCGAGACAGCTGTGTTGCCGGCACCGTAACCGGCGGCTCGTGGCTACCTTCCCGGCGAAGCGAGTTCCCCCAAAAATCGAGCGATGGATTGAACATGACATTGTCCGAGTCATAAGCCAGGGCTCGATTCACGATCTTGAAAGCGCAGCCATTCGCGTCTCTATTCAACTTCAAGTGCGGAATCGCCAAAGGATTTGCTTCAACCACTATGTGGGCTTCGGAGTGCTTAAGAAGCTTGTTCGTAACGCAAGAGACGACACCGATGCACCCTCCCAGTTCGACAACAGGCCATTCCCTCCGGATATACCTGCGCGCTGCGCTTCTCTCTGGCTCCTCATACCCGCCTGTCAGCAACTCCAGCTTCATGCGCGTGTCGGGAAGCTCACGCAAGTCAAATCTGCAACCGTCAAGGGACACAATCCTGTTGCGACCGCGGGCGTATATCTCGAGCTTCAGCCTGACCATGTTGTAGACTAGCTCGCTGAACTCGCTGATTCCTTTGTTCCTGAGCAGCCGATATGCCGCGCGCACTTTTCGTGTCACTCTGCTGACCAACTCTTCACCTGGATGCTTTCCATCAGGGTCTCACAATCGACTGCTGTGGGATATCCGAGATGCGTTACAAACCATACTGATGTCAGGGACGCCCGTTTCTCGAAGTCCGCCACCATCGCGCCGCCAGATTCCTCGCCAGGTCGAATCGCCACTGTGCCATCTGGCCCCATGAGGCGTGATTGTCCGCAGTGGCATTGCCGCCGTGTCTTCGATATTGGACGAGGGGTTCGTCCAAGTAAACTACTTTGCCAAACAGAGTGTGAAGTAGTCCGATCCACTGGTCATGCATCGGCGTGCCTGCTGGAAACGGCAAACAATATTCCAGCGACGACCGTCGAAATGCCATCGTGCAGCCCAAGAATGTATTTTTTGTGAGATTCGAAAGCAGCCCTTGCCTGTAGGGCTTCACCTTCGCCAATGACGAGGCGAACACTTGCCCCTCGCCATCGATGAGCTGTGCATCACTCAACACCAATGTCGTAGCTGCATCCCGGGCGAATGCGCTGCGGATGCGCTCCACTTTTCCGGGCAGCCAGTGGTCATCCTGGTCGCAGAGGAGCAGAATTTCTCCTTTCGCCAACGCCAGCGCCCGTTCGAATGTTGAGATCGCCCCTAGAGTCCGCTCGTTTTGGTAGAGCCGGATCGTAGCCGCTCCTGATTCCTTCTCCGCGCCTCTCAGCAACTGCATCGTCTCGTCGTGCGAAGCGTCGTCGACAATCACAAGCTCATCCCCAGGGCCGAGCTGCTGTAGTACCGTCTGGAGCTGCTCGCGCAGGAACTGCGCTCCATTCCAGGTGGCCATGCAGACGCTAACATTGGGAGAGGTTGGAAGGGTTTTCATCCCGTTACTCGACAGACCAGCAGGGATTTCTGTCTGCGCTTCATCCCGCGACACAACGGGTCTCCCAGTTAAAGTTGCGCATTGTTTACCGCTCTCATAAAGCCGTCCGGAACATGATGTTCAAGCGAAACTGTTCGACGCAGCGACTCACCGTTTACGGCCCGTGTCGTCAACTTGGTCATCCTCTCATGTTGTTATCTTATTCTCAGATGTGGCTGCGGTTGCAGCAGTCTGATCGCATCGTGCCGCCGGTATGCCTGGCTGCGCACTGAAGGGATATTTTGTCGGCCTGTGTCACGGTCAGTGTCGTCCTCTATCGCCATCGGGTAGAGGAAGTGCGCGAGTTGCTGGAGCATATTGCCAAAGATCCGGCGGTCGCGAACTGGGCTGTTGTAGATAATGGTGCCGCCAGCGAAGCTTGCGCACTGGCTGCTTCGCTGGGAGCACTTTACCTTCGTCCTGGCCGCAACCTGGGCTTCGGTGCTGCGCACAACCTGGCGGTGCACTCTCTGGCAACAAATGCACCGTACCACGTCATCCTGAATCCCGATATTTGCCTGGAAAGGGATACTTTCACAGGACTGGCGGCGGTCATGAATGCGAAACCGGAAGTTGGCCTGCTGATGCCGCGTGTGCTGTATCCCGACGGATCGATCCAGCTTCTTTGCAAGCTGCTGCCCGCACCGCTGGATCTCGTGCTGCGCAGATTTGCTCCGGGAATCGTCAAGCGCCTCGCTCGCAATCGCATCGCGACCTTCGATCTGCAGAACTTCGATTACGAATCGCCGGTATGTGTGCCCTCTCTGTCGGGCTGTTTTATGTTTACCAGACGCGCCGTGCTGGATGCCGTGGAAGGCTTCGACGAGCGCTTCTTTCTCTATATGGAAGATGTCGATCTCTGCCGACGCATGGGAGCCAACTCAGAACTGCTGTATTGGCCGGAAGTTACGGTCACACACGAGCATCAAATGGAGTCGTATAAGAGCCTTTGGGTATTATTCCTCCACCTGCGATCGGCTATCGCCTATTTCAACAAGTGGGGATGGTTTTTCGATGCAACGCGGAAAGAAGCCAATCGTGCGGCGATTGCTCATCTCAGGGCCAAAGGCTACGACGTATAGTCCACGCCCAAGGGGGTAGAGCGACGAAATCTCGACCACATGGCGAATTGATTCTTGACCGGCGGAAGAGCCCCGACAGCAATATTCGACCCGGCTTCAAGCAGGGTTGCCCGTCTCTTGACACGGCCCCACCAATGGCATAAAACCAAGGCATTTGTGGGACCGCCTTTTTTCGATACCCGCCGTTTCTGGTTCAGGGTCCCGCCTGAGTCAACTCACCTCACCCCCTCGTACCGCTTTTCAGACATCGGCGGACGGTTATCGATCGCATTATCATGATGCGCGTGGTACCAGACAATAGCCGCACGGAGTTATTGGTTCAATCAATCCGAGACTGGATAGCATGAATATGCCTGCAAAGATTATTCGCTGCTTAAGCCCCATCGCGTTTGCGGCAGCAGCCCTCGCCCTCATCGCGCCCGCCCCGCTCGCTGCGCAGGCCATCTCATCGCTTGTGACCCCACGCCTCACGCGGCCCATTGACGAGAACTCCCGCGTCACCCTCAAGGGAACGGTCCATCCGCTGGCCAGTTCTGCTAACGACCGGGGAGCCGCACCCGAGAGCATGCCCCTTGATCGCATCCAGGTGGTGCTCAAGCGCAGTGATGCGCAGGAATCGGCCCTGAAGCAGCTCATCACCGACCTGCACACGCCCGGTTCGCCCAGCTATCACAAGTGGCTCACGCCTGACCAATTCGGAAAGCAGTTCGGCCCCTCCGATCAGGACATCGCCACTGTCGAAGCGTGGCTCCAGTCCAAGGGCTTCAGCATCACCAGGCTCAACCCCGGCAGGCAAACCCTCGAAATCTCCGGCAATGTCGCCCAGTTCCGCGAGGCCTTTCACACTCAGATTCACAAGTACATGGTGGAAGGACAGACGCACTACGCCAACACGACTGACCCGCAAATTCCCGCCGCTCTCGCGCCGGTCTTTGGCGGATTCACCTCCCTGAACAATTTCCGGGGGAAGAACTATGTCAAAGTCCTTGGCAAAGCTACCTACGACCCCAGGACCGACAAGGCCACTCCGCTGTGGACTACGGGCCCGGGCACGCCGGCTATCGACAATAACTATGTTCTCGCGCCCGGCGACTTCGCCGTGCAATATGACCTTAAACCGCTTTACGCAGCCGGAATCAATGGCTCGGGCCAGACCATCGCCATCATCAACGATTCCAACATCAACATCTACCTGGCCAACCAGTTCCGCACGCTCTTTGGCCTTCCAGCCAATCCACCGCAAGTCATCATCGATGGCAATGACCCCGGCGTCGATGGCATCAATGATCCCGACGGCCCGAACTTCGACTCCGTCGAAGCCTACCTCGACGTAGAGCAAGCGGGAGCCGTTGCCCCCAACGCCACTGTCGATCTGGTGATCGCTGCCGACACGAATCTTGAGTACGGACTCCTGCTCGCCGCCGAGCATGCCGTCTACGGCAATGTGGCCCCTGTTATCAGCATGAGTTTTGGTTTATGCGAGGCCGACAACCCCAGCCTGAACCAGGCCTTTGCCACTCTCTGGGAGCAGGCTGCCGCTCAAGGCATTACGGTCATGGTTTCTTCGGGAGACAGCGGATCGGCGGCCTGCGATGGCGGCACCTACTACGCCGTCAACGGCCAGGCCGTGACCGGCTGGGGCGAGTCGGCTTATAACGTCTCAGTCGGAGGCACCGACTTTTACTACAGCTCGTACAACGGCAGCACGGCCGCCATCAACACCCAGCTTGGCACCTACTGGAACACCACCGCCAGCAACAACTCCTATACTCCATCTCTCAAGGCGGTCATACCCGAGCAGCCCTGGAACGACAGTCAGTTTGGCCTCGATATCTTCAACATCCTGACTGAATCAGGCGGAACGGTCACCAGCGTCGCTGGCGGCGGCGGGGGAGCAAGCACCTGCGCAACGCTAAGCTCGAGTCAAGCCTGCGTGCCTTACCCTAAGCCTTCCTGGCAAAAGGGTGCCGGTGTTCCCGCCGACTCGGCCCGCGACGTTCCTGACCTCGCACTCTATGCGGCTAATGGGTCAAACGGTACTTTCTATCCCGAGTGCTATCAGGACGGCGACTGTCAGCCAGTGTCCGCCGGAAACACCGTGCAGATCACCGGTATTGGAGGAACCTCGGCCTCGTCACCCGCCTTTGCCGGCATCATGGCCCTGGTCAACCAGAAGTACGGGCGTCAGGGACAGGCGAACTTTGTTCTTTATCCACTCGCTACGCAGTTTCCCGCCGCTTTCCACGACGTAACCGTCGGATCCAACTCCGAGCCCTGTTCGTTCTCGCCCCCATCTACCGATTGCATCTCAGTCACCAATGCCCCCGTCATCGACGACCCCACCTACGGCGAGGCGCTCGAAGGCCAGATCGGGACCGGCTCAATGCCACAGTACAACGCGACGGCCGGTTATGACCTGGCCTCCGGCCTCGGCAGCGTCGATGCCAATGTCCTTGTCGCCGACTGGAACAAGGTCACTTTCACTTCGAGCAATGTCACCCTCACGCCGTCGCAGACCTCCTTCACCCATGGAACAGCGATCACTGTCAGTGGCGCGCTCACCCCATCCACCGCAACGGGCGATGTAGCTCTGATGACCGACAGCACCGAGCCGGTGCAGCAAGGACAGACCTGGTTCACCCTCACCAATGGTTCCTTCTCCCACTCGGTTAACTACCTCCCCGGAGGCACCTACAACATCTGGGGCCACTATGGTGGAGACCCCCGCAACGCAGCGAGCAACTCCCAGAAGACCCAGGTCACCGTCAGCCCTGAGGCGAGCGGTATCTACTTCAATCTCTTCTCGCCTGCGGGCACTTCCAATTCGGGCTCAATCGTTTCAGGAGCGACCATCGACTACGGCACGCAACTGCTCCTCAGCGCCCAAGTCGCTCCAAGCTCCCAGCTCACTGCATTCGAGAACTGCTTCGTCAACAACACGACCTGTCCGATCTTCACGCCACCAACCGGCACGGTCGCCTTCGCCGATAATGGCTCTACCATTAACACTGCTGTTCTGAACGCCAAGGGCGACGCGGAATACAACGCCCCATTTTCCCTTGGTCCACACTCCCTGGTCGCCAAATACGCTGGTGATAACAGCTACAACAGCTCGACCGCTGCGGCTGTCACTTTCACCGTAGTCAAGGACACGCCTGCGCTGGCTATCAGTGCGGCGAATCAAGATTCGAATGGCGATATCATTCGCAGCCAGCCCACTGTCTTCAATGTTCAGGTCGCCAACGGCGCCATGATCACGAACGGGCAGAATTACAATGAGGCGTTCCCATCCCCGATCGCATCGCCGACAGGAACGGTCACAATCAGTGGATTTCCGTCCGGAGTTCCGACTTCGGGCACCCTGACCGCGGCAATAGTTCCAGGTTTCCAGGCCCAAGAAGGCGTGACAACGATCACAGCCCCTGCAAATGTCGCCACCGGCAACTACACGGTCACCGTCAGCTACTCGGGCGACGCAAACTATATGGCGACATCGGAGCAGTTTCCGGTCTCGATCATAGGAGTAAGCGGTGGCCAGTCCTCGACAACCACAGCCACCATGAGCGGGAGTATCTCGCCTTCGTCGACGATTACCATTACTGGTATGGTCACTGGGCAAAGCGGACAGGGAGCGCCTACCGGGGGCATTATCGTTTACTCCTCAGGCGGTGATATCACCGAGATCAACGTTAATCCCGGCTCTGGAACTACCTCATCCTTCTCTCTGACCCTGAGCAGCCAGTTCCTTTACCAGGGAGCAAACTTCATCACCCTCCAATACACAGGTGACAATACCTACTATCCGTCGGCTTACCAGTTGGCCAATCCCGTCCTCAGCCCGCTCTCCGACTTCTCCATCATTCCCCAGACAACCATTGTTCCGGTTACTCTCGGCCATTCGAACACTGACACCATCAATCTCTATTCAATGAACGGCTTCAGTGGAGCGGTCAGCTTCACGTGCGCGGGTACGACCGTCACTTGCTCGGTCCCTTCTTCGGAGACCCTTTCCGCGGGCGGCACCATCCCGCTCACCCTCACTATCAATGCGGGCGCCTCTGTTGTACCAGGAAGTTACAACGTCCTGGTGACTGGCAAGGATTCAACCGGAAAATATGTCCATACCGTGCAGGTTCAGGCCTTAATAGCCAGTTCCGGCCTGCAATTCATCCCGGTAACTCCCTGCCGGATCGTGGACACGCGGTGGCCGACGGGCCCGTTTGGTGGTCCGGAGATGGCTGCCGGCACCAGCCGTTCCTTCAATATTCCTCAGAGTACCTGCGGCATTCCATCGACCGCGGTCGCGTATTCGTTAAACGTAACGGTCGTGCCGGATGGGTTCCTCAGCTACCTGACCCTGTGGCCCACCGGAGAAACCCAGCCCTATGTCTCAACACTGAACTCCGACGGCCGCGTCAAGGCCAATGCCGCCATCACGCCGGCCGGCACCAACGGAGCTGTGAGCGTCTTCGTCAGTAACGCCACCAATGTAATCCTGGATATCGACGGCTACTTTGTGCCTGCCGGCACGGCCTCGGCCCTGGCCTTCTACCCTGTGACCCCGTGCCGGGTCGCCGATACCCGCAACGCCACTGGTCCGCTGGGAGGACCTACGATCTCCGGCGGCAGCAGCCGGTCCTTCCCTGTGCAGTCCAGCAGTTGCGGCATTCCTGCAACGGCCAAGGCCTATTCGCTGAATGTCACGGCTGTGCCCCACACCACGCTGGGTTACCTGACGGCCTGGGCTACAGGACAAACGCAACCGTATGTGTCGACGCTAAATTCGTCGACCGGAGCCGTCACGGCCAATGCGGCCGTGGTGCCTGCAGGCACGAGCGGAGCGGTTTCGATTTTTGTCTCCGACACTTCGGACGTGATCCTGGACGTGAACGGCTACTTCGCGCCTCCGGCGACGGGCGGATTGTCACTCTATCCAGTCACGCCCTGCCGGGTGATCGACACGCGCAGCGGTGCGGGAGCCTTCAACGGAGTGCTGGCCGTGGATGTCGAGACAAGCTCGTGCGCGCCGCCATCGACTGCACAGGGCTATGTGCTGAACGCGACAGTCGTGCCTCCGAGCTCGCTGGACTACTTAACCCTGTGGCCGGCCGGAGAGGGGCAACCCTATGTCTCGACGTTGAATGCTCTGGACGGAGCCATCACCTCGAACATGGCCATCGTGCCGACAACCAACGGAAGTATCGATGCCTTCTCCTCCAACTCCACCAACCTCATCCTCGATATCTCCAGCTATTTCGCCCCATAAGGCGAAGTAGCTGGGGGCGGGAACTGAATGAGGACAAGAATCCTGAATTTCCGTGGGCTCGTTCCGCGAGTTCGATAAGGCTCGAAAGGATTGCCCGCCCGGCGCAACTGGCCCCGCACCGGAAACGGGCGTGGGATTCCATGGATCGGTAACCGAAGTGGGTTTTCGCCCGCTGTCCCGAAATATGGCCAAAGCGACCCAATAAAATGATCACTTATCGCTAAATGAACATTTTTTCTGTTCAACCGTTGATTCGGTAGGTATACTCCGCAGCAAGTATCGAATCGCGGTGCGTGGACTGCCGTTTTCCGCCACGGTCCGCGTTTCGATCGATGCGAGGCCCATCTGCAGTAGCGGAACAACAGGAGGAATCAGAAAAAATATGCTCTCCCCCAAGAAGTTTTTTCTTACCAGCGCGGTGGTTCTCTTCGCTGCGTGTCTACGCTCGTCCATCTTGAGCCCGAACCTGGCGAAGGCTCAAACCGTCACAGGAAATATCACCGGAACCGTGACGGATCCCAAGGACGCAGTTGTTCCGGGAGCCGAAGTAACTGCGCGCAATGTGCACACCGGGGTCGAGACACGGGCGACGACCAATGGCTCGGGCGTATATATCCTCCGGTTTCTGCCCATCGGGCAATATGAGCTAACGGTGACGGCTAGTGGATTCAGTTCGCAGACCATAGCTGCTTTTTCGCTGGAAATCGATCAGACCGCAAAGTTCGATGTGCACCTGACGGTAGGCAACACTACGCAGACGGTCAATGTGTCGGCTACGGCGCCGATCTTAAACACAAATGACTCCAGCCTCGGTATCACGCTCAGTTCGAACGAGATTGCGACCATCCCGCTGAATGGGCGTAATTTCTCCACTGCCACATTTTTTGTGGTTGGGGCGGTAGGCACGCAACCCAGCGGCACGACGGGTAACAACGCAATCGAGCGCAACACGTATTACACGGGTATTCCCAATATCAATGGCAACCGCGCCCAGGCGAATAATTACACCCTCGATGGCATTGACCTGAACGAGAACCAGAACAACTTGATTGCGTACAACCCGGCTCCGGATGCAATTCAGGAACTGAAGGTCATCACAGCCAATGCGCCGGCCGAATATGGCAACGTAAATGGCGGAGATGTGGTCAGCGTGCTGAAGAGCGGAGGCAATCAATTTCACGGTTCGGCCTATGCCTACCTGCAGAACCAAAATTTGAATGCCAACACGTGGGGCAACAAGCACAATTCCCCGATTGTTCCGATTAACCCCTATACGCAGACGCAATTCGGGGGCACGATCGGCGGACCGATCAAGCACGACAAGCTGTTCTTCTTTGCCGATTATGAAGGCGCCCGCGCGCATACGGGTGGAACCAGCACAGCAACGGTATTTACGCAGGCGATGCGCAACGGCGATTTCTCCATTCTGCTAGATCCGCCGGTCGGTGCCAATGGTACGACGAACGCACCGATCCAGCTCTACGACACACAGCACGGCTTCGTGCCTTATAAGAACAATCAGGTTCCGATTACAAATCCTGTTGCTCAATACATTTTCGCGAACCCCAGTTTGTATCCATTGCCGAACGCCTCGCCAGTCGATGGGGTGGCACAGAATAATTTCCACGGACCGAGCCGCAGCTTTACGGTCAACAACCAGGGCGACGTCAAAATCGAGTGGGACCCGCGGCAGGCGGACAAGATCACCGGCTTCTATAGTCAGTCCGATGCGTATGACGGCAACGTCGCCGTGCTCGCACTCTCGTTCCCTGCGCAGAATGTCTTCCCGACCAAGCTGGGCGGCTCAACCTGGGTGCATGTGTTTTCGCCTTCGATCGTTAACTCGGCGCGTGTGGGCTTTACCCGCGTGGTGTGGAAACAGGGCGTCCCTACCGATCCGTCTGGCGAGTTTGGCCTGACTGGAAACTCGAAAGTCGGCATCACTTTTGGGGCGCAGCAGTATGTTGGCTTCTCTTTTCAGAACATCAGTGGCTATAGCGGAGTCGGGACGCCGGCAAACATTGGTTCAATCATCGACAACACCTACAGCTATGGCGACAACCTGACGTGGCAACACGGCGTGCATTCGTTCAGCATGGGAATCGAGGCAATCCGCTATCAGAACAACTACATCACCAGCAACAACCAGGGCTTTCTCGGCTCGTTCAACTACCCCGGAAATTTCACCAGCAATCCCAACCCGGGTGCGGTTAACGGACTTGGCTATGGAGCCGCCGACTTCGTTCTGGATCGAGTAACGCAGGCGCAGGTGGAAGAGGCGGGTGTGCTGGTCGGCCAACGCCAGTGGCGCACCGCCTATTTCTTTCAGGATGACTGGAAGCTATTTCCGAATCTGACGCTGAACCTCGGCCTTCGCTACGAATACGATCAGCCGTGGTACGAGGTGAACAACAAAACGGGCAATGTGTTGCTGGACACGGGCACAGTGATCTATGCGAATAGAATTCCCCCAGGCGCACCGGCGGGCTCACAGCTGTGCAGCAACCGTGCCTGCTATGACGCTACTCATAACCAGTTCATGCCGCGCATCGGCTTTGCTTATCAGGCAACGAACCGCCTGGTCGTCCGCGGTGGCTATGGCGCCACCAGCTTTTTCGAAGGCAACGCCGCCAACCAGCGACTGACCTCGCTACCGCCCTTTATTCTTTCCAGCCAGCGGCCTGCAGTCATTCCTACAGCAGGCTTCGCCGGCACACCCTACACCGTGGAACAGGGCTTCAGCACCAATCCAGGCGACATCAACTACTCCGGCGGCGGCTACGGCGCATGGCCACTGAAGATGCGGCCTGCGTACATCCAGGAGTGGAGCCTGACGACTGAGTATGCACTGAATAGCGTGACCTCGCTGCAGGTGGGTTATCTAGGCGAGCAGGGGCAACACTTGATCGACTATGGCAACGCCAACCAGCTTCAGATCAACGGAGATCCCGCGTCGGCTCCTCTGGCAAACAATCCGCTGTTCGGCGAAGGTGGAAGCCTTCTGGTGACGGAGCCGCGCGCGATGATGAACTACAACGCTCTGCAGGCAGTCCTGCGCCATCGGGCGAGCCACGGCCTTGAGTTCACAGTGAACTACACCTATGCGCGGGCGATGACAAACAGCCTGGGCAACTATTCCTTAAACGTCAACGGATTCAGCGGAGCCTTCCAGAACTGGTACGACAGTCATTCCGATTACGGTCCGGCGGGATATGATGTCCGGCACAACCTGACAGGGATAGGTGTTTATGCTCTGCCGGTCGGACGCGGCAAGGAGTTCGCTTCGAACGTGAACCGCTTTGTGGACGCGGCGATTGGCGGCTGGTCGGTTTCCGGCTCGATGATAGCTTACTCAGGGTTCCCGGTAAGTATAACTGCTCCCGGGGTTAGTAACAGTAACAGCTACGGTCAGCCGCGACCCAACCAGTACCGCCATATGAAGATTGTCCAGCGCACGCTTAACAACTGGTGGGGCACCGATCCATCAGCTCAGCCCTGCGTGACAGGACAGGGCGAGAACAACGGGATCTGCGCATACGGCACGCCCGCCGGCAATAACTTCGGCAGCTCGCGTGTAGGAACCGAGCGCGCTCCGGGTTATGAGCAGTTCGACAGCTCGATGTTTAAAGACTTCCACATTACGGAGAGGCAGGCAGTTGGATTCCGCGCGGATTTCTTCAACCTCTTCAACATTTCCAGCTATGGCAACCCGGATAGCGGCGTGACCGATTCGAACTTCGGCCAGATTTCCAGCGTACGGTCACCTGCGCGAGTGATTCAATTTTCGGCGCACTACACTTTTTGATGCGCAGAGCTTGCATGGCCAGCCGTTACTTTGTAATTGCTGGCCGCGCACAGTATTCGCGGCTTATGCAATTGCACGTTGATTGATCTGTGAGAACATTTAGCCCCATCCGGAGTCTGCGAACAGACTCCGGCCCTGTCTGATGATCCTGAACTACTCGGGGTATTCATGCTGCTTGAGATTTGTGTCGATTCTGTGGAGTCCGCGATTGCCGCGGAACGTGGCGGGGCGCAGCGCGCCGAGCTGTGCAGCGATCTGCTGGAAGGTGGCATTGCGCCGAGTCCCGGGCTGCTGGAGCAGGTTCGCAAGCGCTTGCGCATCGACATCTTTGTGATGATCCGTCCCCGAGGCGGTGACTTCTGCTATACGGCTGAAGAATTCATGGTGATGAGGTCCGATATCCGGTATGCGAAACAGCTCGGTGCCGACGGGGTGGTACTAGGCATTCTCGACGAGGAAGGATTTGTCGATGTAGCACGGACGCGGGAGCTCGTAGAGCTGGCGAAACCATTGCCATCCACGTTTCATCGCGCGATTGATGTCTCAGTCGATCTCTCGGATTCTCTGGATCGCATTATGTTGACCGGCGCGCAGCGGGTGCTTACCTCTGGCGGGAAGCGGCGCGCGGTGGACGGCCAGCGGGACATCTCCGATGCGATACGCCGCACCCAGGGCCGCATTGCGATCATGGCCGGAGGCGGCTTGAATCCCGAGAATATCAGAATGGTTGCGGAAGGAACGGGAGCCGCAGAATATCACGCGAGTCTGAATACCAGCATTCCCAGTCCTGTTCGGCACCGGAGCAATTCCTTATTTCTGGGAACGGATATGGAGCGCGACTATTCGCGGTACGTGGTGCGCGAAGAAGATGTGCGGGCGCTCCGAGAGGAACTGGACTCAATTGATAACATCCGGACCTCGGTCGCGCAGAGTGTTGTGAAGGATGCATAGTTGCCTGCTCGTCAGCAGATATGTTTAATCTCATGCGGACCAACCATGTCACTCAAGACTGACGATCGGGCCAATCAGATTTTGCACGTCCTGCTGCGTCATGGCAGCGCGTCCATAGAAGACCTGATTCAGGAGCTCGAGACTTCAGCCCCCAACATCCGCCGTGACCTAGCGAAGCTGGAACGGCGCGGACTGGTGTGCCGCACCCACGGCGGCGCGGAACTTTTTGGGCCACAGATCTATGTGCCGTTCCGCTTTGATGCCGGCTTTCAGACGCGCGAAGAACGCTTCGTCAAGGAAAAGCGCAGGATCGCGATGGCGGCCGCTGATCTGATTCGCGAACATGAAACGATCGCCTTTACTGCCGGCACGACCACTACGCAAATCGCTCGGAGCATTCGCCACCGGACGAACTTGCGCATCATTACCAACGCGGTCAATATCGGGATGGAGCTGTGCAATCAGCCTGGCCTGAAGACATTCCTAACGGGTGGAGTAGTGCAGTGGGCCGGGTCCTTCTCGTTGATCGGTCCCGCAGCGATTCAATCGCTGAGCGAGATTCATGTGGATCGAGCTTTCATTGGCGTTTGCGGTATGGATGCGAAGCGAGGCGCCAGCACCATCGAAATGGATGAGGCGGTGGTGTTCCGCGCAATGGCACGACAGGCCAAACAAGTAGTGGTGGTTGCCGACTCCAGCAAGATGGGTATGGTCAGCCCAGCCTTGGTCTGTCCCGCTGCGGAAGTCGACCTGGTTATTACCGATGAATGCGTTTCACCCGATGTGGTAGCTGACTTGCGGGCGAAGGGAGTCGAGGTGATGACGGTGTAATCAGTCCTCGCCGAAGGTTATTCCTCGCGCAGCAGTTTCACAGGATCTACCGACAATGCGCGCTGAGCCGGAATCCACGTGGCCAACAAGCCCAGGATAGACATGATCAGGACGACTCCCGCCAGCACGAGCGGATCTTTGGGCGTGGCCTGGGACACGACAAAGGCCAGCACCCGGCTGGCGAGAATCCCGAGGATCAATCCTGCGGTTGAACCAATCGTGAGCAACTTGACGGCGCGGCCCAGCGCTGCCTGCAACACTTCTTTCCGCTGCGCGCCAAGAGCGACGCGAATTCCCAACTCCCGCCGCCGCTTGCTGACCGAGTACGCCGCCATTCCGAAGATACCGGTGATCGACAGCATGGCTCCCATCATCCCCAGCACACCCAGTGCAAGCGTCGCCATGCGCGGCCCAAGTAGAAATACATCGAGCGACTTGAAGCGCGTCTGGATGAAGACCGGCACCGCAGCATCGAACTGCCTTAGCCTGTTCCTTATGGCGAGCCCTACCTGATTCGGATCGCCGATCGAGCGCACTACCAGATAGCCCGAGCTGGAGGGCCATTGCAGAATGGGAAGGAACATTGCCGGCCTCGGATCTTCCGTGAGGCTGGCGTATTTTCCGTCCTCGGCAACGCCAACGATCTGTATTCGCTTCCCATCCGGCATCTTGAAGTTGCTGCCGATCGCCCTGGGTATAGAGCCAAAGATTTTGCGCGCGAACTCGCGGTTCACTACGGCGACCCAGGGATTGTCTTTGTTGTCCTGATCGGTGAATGCTCTTCCGGAGAGCAGGGCTGTGCCTGCGGCGTGAAAATAATCGGGAGAGACTTTGAGCATAATGACGTCAGCGGCGGCGTTCGATGGCCGCAGATCGGAGGTAGTGTCGGTGAAAACATTGGAGTCGGGTTGGGCATCCCCCAAGGGGACCTGATCGGCCATCGCGACGGACTCGACGCCGGGAATTGTCTTCACCGCGTCGACCATGCGTTTCTGCGCCTGGGGCACTCCATCACTCTTATACCCGGCCATAGCCAGGTCGGTCTCGACCAGCAGCGTATTCTGCAGCTCGAAACCAAAGTTGTTGTGCAGCGACTGCGCCAGGCCGCGCACCGCAACGATGGAAGAAGTCACCAGCACCGCGCAGATCGCAATCTGTACGACCAGCAACACGTCCCTGGTAGTCAATCGCAGCCCGAACCTGCCGGGCCTTCTGCCGGTAGCGGCTCCCTTGACGATCTCATATGGATTCGTGCGAAGTACCTGCGTTGTCGGAACCGCACCAAAGAGCAGGCCGCTCGCCAGGGCCAGCAGCAGAGAGACTGCATAGACGGTTGCATCCGGGTTCACCGACATACGAAGAGGCCATCTCGAAACCGGCTGCCAGGTGCTCAGCCGGTGCAACAGCATCACGCTGCCGATGAGTCCAACCGCACCACCTGCGAGGCCAATGAGAATGGCTTCGGCGAAGAGCCCGCGCAAGATACGTCTGCGGCTTGACCCGAGCGCCAGGCGAAGGGCAATCTCTCGCGAACGGTCGGCTGCGCGCGCGGCAAACAGGCCGCCCAGGTTGGCGCAGGCCGCCAGCAGGATCAGCCCGGCCAGCAGCATCAATCCCGTCATGAATAGTCGCATCGGACGCCCGATATAGTCGCCGTAGAGGCTCGGACGGGCCAGGATAAAGGTCATGTCGCTGTCATCTTTGGGATAGGCCTTCGCCAGAGAGGCTCCGATCGAGTTCAGATCGGCGATTGCCTGTGCCTGTGAGACACCCGACTTGAGATGCCCCAGCGTCATGAAAACCCAGCGATTGGCGCGATCATTGAAGTCATCGTCAGCAAAGATCGGGTGATTGACGATGGGAATAAACAGGTCAGGATTGAAAAACGACAAGGTGCCGTGGAACTCGGGCGGGGCGACGCCAATGATGGTGAAAGGATGCTTATTCAGGCGGACGACGCGGCCGATCACACCGCGATCGTCTTGGAAATGGCTGTGCCAGAAGGCGTAGGTAAGCACAATATACGGAGCGCTGTTGGGACCGTGTTCATCGGAGGCGTGAAAGACGCGGCCAAGATACGGTTGCAGGTGCAATGCGTCGAAGTAGTTTCCGCTGGCTTCCTCTATAAAGGATCGGGAAGGATCCTTGCCGGTATCCAGCCCGGCCAGCACGACGTTGTAAGCCACAAGACTCTCAAAGCTGCGGTTGCGGTCGCGTAGATCGAGATAGTCCGGGTAGGACTGAGCCATGTCCTTTGTGGTGGTGCGCCAGATTCCGTAAAGGCTTTGCGCCTGAGGCACATTCAGCGGGCGCAGCAGAAATGCATTCAGGATGCTGAAGACTACGGAGTTCGCACCGATCGCCAATGCCAGCGTCAGCACCGTGGTGATTGTGAATCCGGGCGAACGGCGCAATTGACGCGCGGCGTAGCGGAAATCGGACCAGAAGCTTTCAAGGCTCAGTGCCAGATCGGCCGAGGCGACTCGCTCCCTGGTTGCGGTGGGGTTGCCGAAGCGCAGCAACGCATCTCTGCGTGCCTGCTCGGGCGACATGCCGGCGGCGAGGTTGTCTTCGATCCGCAACCCGATGTGGGCTTCGATCTCGGCCTCGATCTCCCGGTCTACGCGCGAACGGGAGAATAGATTAGTGATGCGGCTAAGAAGCGGCATGGGATTAACCTCACGCGTACTCAAGCATGGCGCGGACGCCCTTTACCAGTTGCTCGAAGCTTTCCTCGGCCTCCTGCAACTGTTTCCGGCCCGCCGCGGTAAGTTTGTAATACTTTGCATTGCGGTTAGTCTCGGTAAGCGCCCACTCGGAGCTGATCCACTTGCTCTGCTCCATGCGGTGAAGGGCCGGGTAGAGCGAGCCTTCTTCCACTTGAAGTAAATCGTCGGATGCGCGTTGGATGTGGAGCACAATCCCATAACCATGCAGCTTGCCTCTCTGAGCAAGCGTCTTGAGAACCAGCAAATCGAGACTTCCCTGAAAATCGTTCCTGGCCATGTGGCTTACCCCATTACTTCTAGGTATTGGCAGAGAGTAGGCCTAGAAGTGGAGGGATGTCAAGAGAGGATTTGAAATTTCGATGATGAGGGCCAAAAATTTCTGCGAGTGAAGCCGGAACGAGAGGTACGCTATCGCCTTGACTGGGGAATTCGGCCAAGGCGTGGGTCGTGACGCAGCAGTAGATCGCATGCATGCAGAGCCTGCATCTCAAAGCCAGGACTGTCACTTGGAATAAGCAGCCAGTGGCGAATCTTGCCACCCAGCAGATCGATGGCGCGGATCGAAGGGAACTCCCTGTGGAGGCCTGGGTCTGCGGGGTTCGTGCCCTCCGAAAGAACAAGCCAAACACCATTGTCCCTTGGAGATTTCTTGTGTTCACGCAACATGCAAACGATCCGGTCGCCCAGATAGACGGCAAAACCGGAAAACATCCGACGCACCTCAGGGTTCAACGGCGCGAGTGCCTCCAGGACAAAGGCGTGCGGTAGCTTCTGTTTTACTTTGGCAGGACGATTCATGGCCTCACAATAACCATCCGATTTTCTGCATCAAACTTTAACTTGAGCTGGGTTGACATGTGTTCGATTATGTTGATATCAACGACGAGTCGGCTGGATGTCGATCATTACATTTTGCGTCCTGCAGCCAGGAGAACACTCGCAATGTTTACGCCTAAAGGAAAATTCGGCTGGTACGAACTCATGACCAGCGACACTAAAGCCGCTGGAAAATTCTACTCTGACGTCGTTGGCTGGAGCACCCAGGAAATGCCCAGCGGAGACGGCATGCCGTACACCATATTCAATCTGGGCGATGTCGGCATGGCTGGCATGTTGAACATCCCCGGGCACGTCGCCTGGGTAGGTTACATCACCGTCGATGACGTTGACGCTCACATCGAAAAGATCGTCGAAGCCGGCGGCAAGCTCTGGAAACCAGCCACCGACGTTCCCGGCATGCTTCGCTTCGCCGTCATGTCCGATCCGCAGGGAGCGGCCATCGTGGTTTTCACCCCCAACCCTGCCATGCCCTCGCCGGAACGCCCCGCACCACCCACCCCCGGTACCATCGGATGGCACGAGCTCTACACCACCGACCTAGAAGGCGGGTTTGACTTCTACAACAAACTCTTTGGCTGGACCAAAGTCACCGATATGGACATGGGCCCTATGGGTGTCTATCGCATTTTCGATGAGGGCGATCACAACGAAATGGGCGACGGCGGCATGATGACCAAAGCCCCTCATATCCCCGTCTCATGCTGGAATTTCTACTTCAACGTCGACTCTATCGGTGCGGCGGTCGACCGCGTCAAATCCGGCGGCGGCAAGGTCTTGAATGGTCCGATGCAGGTGCCTGGCGGCGGCTGGATCATCAACGGCCAGGATCCCCAGGGAGCCATGTTCTCTCTCGTTAGCAGTAAGGAATAGGAGCGCCTTACATCCCCTAGCAAACTAGACCGGAATATCCGCGCGGCTCACGTGGATTCCGGTTCCCAGGGGATCCGGGATGCCTTCGACCGCGCGTCCAATGAATGAGCGATATTACCCTCCGGAGACCTATGCCCAATTCGGAAAAGCCTGTTTCGGCCCAGCAACTAGCTGACACCAATCGAGCCCACTATCCAAATGAGAGTGCCGAATATCGAGCGGCACGCAACGCGCTGCTCGCCGAGGAGATCGAGCTGCGCCGCCACATTGAGAGCGTCGCAGAACAGCGGCGCGCCCTACCGCCCGGCGGCGAGCCGGCAACAGACTTCGAGTTCATCTCCGAATCAGGCCCGGCTTCTCTCTCCAGTCTCTTTGGCGATAAAGACACGCTGATGCTCTATAGCATGATGTACGGCCCGCAGCGCAAGGCGCCTTGCCCCAGCTGCACTTCATTCCTCACTGCCTGGAATGGGATGGCCGTCAACCTGCGGGAGCGCGTAGCCATCGCGGTCACTGCCCGTTCACCCATCGAACGCCTCGTGGAGTACAAGCGGCAGCGCGGTCTCGGTAATCTTCCGTTTGTCTCTGATCTTAGCAGTGAGTACACCCGCACTTACGTCAACCCGGACGACGCGGATGCGCCGGGATACAGCCTCTTCACTCGCCGTGACGGTGTCGTCCGACACTTCTACAGCGGAGAAATGAGTGGCACGATGGCAGACCCTGGACAAGATCCACGCGGCGCACCCGATCTTGATCCGCTCTGGCTGATGCTCGATTTAACTCCGGAAGGCCGCGGCACCGACTGGTACCCCAAGCTTGAGTATGGGCACGTCTAACGGTGCGAAGTCTCCAACTCGCTTTCCCGACGCAGAGTTTTGGAACAAGGCGGCCTTCTGAGGGCCGCAGGTGAGCGATGTTTGCGCGATTGTTTTACCGTAGTCGCCGCAGGCTCTCGACGGAAGGCACGAAATAATAGGATCCGGTCAGCGGCTGAGTAAAGCGCGTAAGCGCATCGCGCGTGCCGTTGACCAGGCCCGCCATGCTGTCCAGCATTTTGGAAAGCCGCTTCTGATCCGCGCTGAACCCAACGAACATGGTTCCATGATCGTCGACGCCCCCGTAGGGCATGTTGCGACGAAAGATGTGCCCAAATTCGTCCTGATCGGTGCGAGCGACATGTGAGTCCGATGGCTTGTTTTCGAGTTCGATGCTGTCGGGCTTGGTGCGTCCCATGATCCTCTCCTGCTGATCGATCGGCAGGGCTTCCCACTCGGCTGTCTTGTGCTTCCACTTTTGAAGCAATAGCACGGAGCCGGCGGCGCCCGGAACTCCTTCGGGCAAGAGCGCCTCGGCGGGAGCGTCGAGCAGCGTGGGATTCTCAGAGCCGTCGATGAAGCCGGTAAGATCGCGATCATGCCGGTAAGGCCAGCTCGAGGTTTCCTCCGCTAACGACGCTTGGCCGGCGAGGTCATGGATCACGGAGCGGGCCATGTCGAAGAGGACGTCATACGCACTGCCGGACAGCCATACCAACGCGTCGTGCTGCGTGGCCGGCATCACGAATCCTTCTGTGCCCTGGATCTCGTTGTTGAAGCCTTCGACGCCTGGAGGAGCGTCCTCGGGAACCAGATCGCGCCAGAGCTCAGGACGAAAGCCGATGACGTAGTTCACTCCTCCTGTCGTGGTCCGTGGCTCACGGATAGCGGAGATTGTCGAGGCGAACTCATTGCTCTTCTTCGGGGTCGAAAGATCAAACTCCAGGTAGGCATGAGAGGACGTTCCAAGGGCAAAGATTCCGGCCTGAGGCGTGTACATGCAGGCATTATATGGGGGGCTCGTGTGAGCCACTGCAGATGAACTGAATCGCATCAGGAGGGAAAGTTTCCCTATACTGATTTGAGCTCATCGCTTCCGACGGTACTGCGCTGAAAAATCGGCGGAACTCATCGATTGCTAGAAACTTCGCAGTTGTCAACGCAGATCAACTGATATCGGGCAATCTGCATATGTGCGCTGGCAAGGCACGAAAGTCTCTCCAATACAAAAGGCTTCAGCATACGAATGAAGACCGCGACCCGCATACCTTCCAAAGATCAGCTGCGCCGGAACTCGCTTGGTCTCCCGGAATTGCTTTTGCACGGAGTCACGCACATAGCACCCGCAACGAACATTGTCTTCACCTTCCCGATCATTGCACTCAAAGCTGGACCGGATATGCCGGTCTCCTTCGTCCTCTCGACCCTCGTTTGCCTCTTAATTGGCAACACCGTCTCGCAGTTTTCCCGGTATCTTCCCTCCAGTGGCGGCTACTACTCTTTTGCAACTCGTGGGCTCGGCAGCCATGTCGGTTTCATGGCGACGTGGAGCTATCTCATCTATGACATTCTAGGGCCGGCAGGCTGCACGGGCTTCCTCGGATATCTACTCTCAGATATCCTGCACTCCGAACTCGGCGTGAACATCCCGTGGTGGATCATCTCGGGAATAGCTTTTGCCATGATCTGGGCGTTTACCCACTACGGCATAAAGCTCTCGATGCGAACTGTCATGATATTTGGCGGCCTGGAAATCCTTATCATGCTCGCACTGTCGCTTTCCTTTCTCATTCACCCTGGACCGGGTTCCACCTATGCAGCGCCTCTTGCCCCGTCTTTGGCGCCAAACCGCTACACCGGAATCATCGCGGGCATGGTGTTTTCCATCCTTGCGCTCAGCGGCTTTGAGGCTCCGGCTCCGCTGGCGCAGGAGAGCCGCAACCCTGCAAAGCTTGTGAGCGCGGCAGTTACACTCTCGCTCCTGTCCATCGGAATCTTCTATGTCATTACTTCCTACGCAAGCGCGATTGGCTGGGGCACGGGTAACATGGCATCTTTCGCCACCGATCCGAATCCGTTCTACGTTCTCGGGCGGCGGTATTGGGGGCACGCCTGGTGGCTGATCGTCCTGGCAATCATCAACAGCGCTATTGGAACCGGGCTCGCATGCACCAACTCGGCGTCACGGGTTATGTACACGATGGGTGTTACTGGAGCGCTGCCGGAGCGGTTTGCCTTCATCCATCCCATTCACAAGACTCCAACGTTTGCGATCGCCTTTCTCCAGGTTGCGGGAATCATTCCGGTCCTGCTGGTGGGCTTTCTGTTGAAGCCGACGGATATATTCGGCTTTCTCGGAACGCTCGCGACTCTTGCCGTCATCATCCTGTATGGGATGGCGAACCTGGCTCTCACCTCCTACATGCGAAAGCAGCATCCGGGCGAATTCAGCTTTATGCGGCACTTCGTCTTCCCATGGCTAGGAACACTCTCTTTGCTGCCCGTACTCTTCATCACGATTTACCCAGTCCCCGACTGGCCCTACAACCTCTCTCCCTATCTTCTGGCCGCGCTATTGATCGCGGGTTTCGCATATATGCAATGGATCGAATGGCGTCACCCCGGCTCCCTCCGTCTCAGCGCGGGGGCTATTGTTGCGGAAAGAGCGGACGACTTCCCGGGCATCGAATCGTAGTTGGACCAACGGAGGATATGCGTGGCAACGCAGTCAAGGAAACATCGCCTGATTGAAATTGACTGGCCGGACTTTGGACTGGCTATCCGCCCACCCGTTCAACCCGGCTCTGTTTTCGGCGATAGAATCGATGCCCTCCGTTCCGCGATGGAAACGCGCGGCCTTACGCACGTTGTGGTCTATGCGGACCGGGAACACTTTGCAAATCTCGCCTATCTGACGAATATTGATCCTCGCTTCGAAGAGATCCTGCTGATCGTCGCACGCGGCGGCAACCCGCTGATCGTCACTGGAAACGAATGCAGAGGCTATCTCGGCATTAGCCCTTTCTTCAATGCAGGTCTCCTGCGCACCCAGCTGTTTCAGACCTTCTCACTGCTGGGTCAGCCGAGAGAAAACAGTCTTTCTCTGCATGAAATATTGAGCTCGGAAGGCATCGATGAACACTCAGCCGTGGGCTGCGTCGGCTGGAAATACTTTCTCGAGACTGAGACCAGCGATTTTCTTCATACCCTCGACATTCCTTCATATCTGGCCGATGCTCTGAGAGGAATCGCCGGACGAGAGAATGTCGTCAACGCCACGGATCTCCTGATGCATCCCGCCTATGGCCTCCGGGCATCCTGTTCGGCCGCTGACATAGCATTTTTCGAATATACAAACGTCCTTGCCGCTGAAGGCATGAAGCGCATGATCTTCGGCCTGCGTGAGGGAATGACTGATTTCGAAGTAGTCGAGCTCGCGCGATTCAATGGAGAGGCCTTCGGTTGCTATCCAACCTTCTGTACGGGGAGGACAGCCCAACTCGGTCTGGCGAGCCCGAGTGGCGAGCTTATCCGTCGTGGGCAGCCCCTTTCCACCAATATCTCTTATTTCGGAAGCAACATCTGCCGCGCTTCCTGGATTGCTGAGGACGCGAATGATCTCCCGGAGGACGCGCGGGACTATGTCGAGGCTTTCACCGGCCCCTACTTTGAAGTAATGGCCGAGTGGTTCACCCTCATGAAACCCGGCGTTGCAGGCGGAGAGATATGGATCCTCATCCAGGAAAAGCTGCCCTTCGACCGATTTGGAATCTTCCTCAATCCGGGACACCTGATTCATTTTGACGAGTGGCTGAGCTCTCCGATTTACCGGGCCTCGAAACTTACGTTGCAGTCTGGAATGGCAATGCAGGTAGATGTCATTCCGTCTTCTCCAGTCTATTTTTCAACCAGAATGGAAGATGGCATTGTTATTGCTGACGCAACGCTCAGGCAAGATTTACAGAGCCAATGGCCGGATACCTACGAACGCTGCCAGGCAAGAAGACGTTTCATGACGGAGGTGCTCGGCCTCGAACTCCCGGATGAGGTCTTGCCTCTTTCCAACATACCGGCCATTGTTCCACCGTTCCTTCTCAAACCAAATACTCTGATCGCGCTTGAGCAGTAACCTTCTCAGCATTGGCGGAAGAATTCCGTAATCAGTAGCAGAAATCCGGAACTTTACGGCTGACCCGGTGTGTGACCGATGAATCGGTCAGCCCATTCGATAAAGTACTTCATGTTTGGTGCGTCCGTGTGACCGCCGTCGTGCTGACGCCAGGCAAGCTGGCCACTCAGCAGGCCCTCGTTCACAGGCGGCATTTTCGCCGTGTGGTAGTCCCCCTGCACATCGAGCCCTTTCGCGCCGAGCAAAGCAAAGACTCGACCGGCATCCACAGTTGCCATAAAGCTGCCCTGGTGATCGAGCCAGTGCGCGTCGCCTTTTTCAGGAACGCCATAGCTGATAAAGGTGAGACGGGGGGCACACAGCGCAATAAGTTCGTTGGAATCGACGGGAATGTCGCCCGGGTTCATGCTTCCGAAAGTGGCGTCCGAGGCGCCATACTTGATGAAATTCCCGGCCATCCAGTAGTATTCGCCGCCGGTCAAGCTCTCGACGGCTTCGCCGAAATTGCGGCGCAGGGGTGTTGCTCCGCCTTTTCCGGATGAGCCGACGAGCACCATGGCAAAACGCTGATCGAAGGCCATGGTGATCAGGGCCGCTTTGCCGTAACGCGAAACTCCTTCGATGCCGACGTGTTTCGCATCGACGGCTGGATCGCTCTCAAGGTAATCGAGGCCGTGTCCGGCGCCCCATGCCCACGCGCGCAACGCTCCCCAGTCTTCAGGATGGCGCGGCTGACCTTTGTTCACGAGTCCGATGATTCCTCGGGTAATGCCGGCCCCATCGTCTGCCTGCACGCTGGCCGGATCAAAGAGGACAAAGCCCCAGCCATCGGCAATCAGCTGCCAGGTATTGGGCGGTCCGCCGTCTGCGTTAAGCTGCGGGAACTGAAAAGGCGTCTCTTTTACCGGCTGCCATGCCGGATGCTGCTCGAATACTTCTTTGAGCGACGGATCCTGCTGGATCAGTAGCGCCTTCATGGCCTTGTTGATGCGTTCCATGTCCGCGCCTGGCGGTTCATTTGGTGCAGGGAATCCGGCACGTCCAAACATCATCAGGACAGGAACCGGGCCCTTGGCATTGGCAGGTGTCACCAGCGTCATGTGAATATTGACGCTGATTGCGGGATACGACGAGTTGTCGACATGCCCAATCAGGTCTTTCGCGATGACGGGCCTGAATCCGATTACTTCATGGTCGACGGCAGTTACGGTCCAGGTCACGTGAGGCATGTTGCCAGGAACGCGACCATAGACATACTTCTCGTACATCTCCACGATTTCAGGACGCCGCTTGTCCCACCACATTGCAGGAGTAGTTACTCTCTGGCCGTCGTTCAGCGTGAGAGGGTCGGGAAGATTCGGATAGGGATTCGCCTTCAACTCATCGATGTTGGCATGATTAGGAGCTTTTTCATCACCGCTCGGACCGGGACGCAGGGCTTTGATGCCGAGCTGATCCATCATGTTCTGGTGATCCTGATCGGCCGTGAAGGCGACCGGCGACGGGACAGCCGCTGTGGTAGCGGATTTCTGAGCCAGGGCTGGGTGCTGGCAGGTGATTGCAAAGCCGAGACAGATCAGTCCGACACCACATCTGACAAAAAAATGCACGCTTCCTCCGGGCACCGTCGCCTCTCGAGGCGTTAGAATCGATTTACTTCGGAACCAATACTAAATCGATGAACGCGAAACGCGCAGTCAAAAAGTACAAAGTCTTCGTTTTGCTTGGGGCGCTCCTCTCCGTTTCCGGACACATCGGGGCCAAGACAAACCCCGCGCCGCAGAGCTGGATCGCCAGCTGGGGAGCATCGCAGCAAATACCCGAAGCGCAGAACACGTTACCCGTCGTAGATGCGCGGGATTTCACCCTCCGGCAGATATTTCACTTATCTATTGGTGGTCCCGAGCTGCGTGTTCACGTGTCAAATGTGTTCGGGACAGAGGCATTGCACTTCACAGCGGTCCATATTGCGCGGCCGCTCTCGGCCCAGTCATCGGCGATCGATCCTGCGACCGACAAGGCGTTGGACTTTGCCGGCGAACCCGATGTAACAGTTCCGCCGGGCGCGGAGTTCATATCGGACCCGATCCCCTATCCGGTCGGGGCATTGACCGATCTGGCGGTCACGTTTCACCTTGATTCGCTCCCAGCCCGCGGGACCGGGCATCCCGGTTCTCGGGCTACATCGTATTTTGTTCACGGCGATGCCGTATCTTCACCGGCCCTGTCGGACGCCGGCAAGGTAGACCACTGGTATCAGATTTCGGAGATCGATGTGCAGGCAGCTCCAGGATCTGGCTCGGTGGTGGCGCTTGGCGATTCGATTACCGACGGTCATGGCGCGACGACCAACGGCAATGACCGGTGGACCGATGTCTTGGCGTCGCGACTGCAGCAATCGCCTGCAACGCGGGATATCGGTGTTGTGAACGCGGGGATCGGCGGTAACCATTTGCTCACCGACGGTCTGGGGCCGAATGCGTTGGCGCGCTTCGATCGCGATGTCCTCGCTCCGGCTGGTGTGCGCTGGCTCATCGCATTCGAGGGCGTCAACGATCTGGGCGGTCTGACGCGGATGGGCGAGGTGACACCGGCCGAACATAGAGCGTTGGTACAGCGGATCATCGCCGCATACCAGCAGATCATCGTGCGCGCGCATGGACACGGGCTACGGGTAATCGCTGCGACAATCACGCCATATATAGGGTCCGACTATTATCATCCGGGTCCGCTGAACGAGAAGGACCGGCAGACGGTGAACGAATGGATTCGAGCAGCCGGACATTTCGATGCCGTGATCGATTTCGATGCCGTGGTTCGCGATCCGCATCAGCCGGATCGCCTGCTTCCGGCCTATGACTGTGGCGACCATCTGCATCCGTCTCCGGCCGGCTATCGGGCGATGGGTGAGGCGATCTCGCTCTTGCTCTTTGCCCGCTGATTATCGGAACTCCGTCACCTGCATCAGCTACGCTTGGTTGTGCTCCCCGGCGCAGCGGCCGAGGGTGTGAGGCGTGCTCCCCGCTGAAATACCAGCGCGGCAGCACCACGGAGTCTGGCGATTTCGCCTTCGTGAGTCGGCCGGATCTGAGGCGAGCTGCCTGCAAGGGTGAGATCAGCCGCCTCCTTTTCGATCACGGGTCCAAAACGATGCCACGCAGCGGTCAACTCCCCCGCGATCAGAATCGCGCTCGGAGAAACGCTGGCGATAATCATCCGCAATCCGCGACCAATCCATCTGGCCTGCATTGTGAGGGCCTGCGCGGCAGCCGAATCACCCTCTTCCGCCCGATTGAGCAGTTCCTGAAAGGCGATGACAGGGCCCTTCGGCCTCAGCTCCCGGTAATAACGCAGTGCGGCCCTGGTGGAGCTGAAAACTTCCCAGCATCCGTTCTTCCCGCACCCGCAACGCGGACCATTAGGATCGACGAGAATATGGCCGAACTCGCCTGCCATTCCGTTATGTCCGGTGAGCAATTGTCCATTGGCGAGTACGCAGGTTCCCACCCCTTCTGCGACCGCGACCAGCACCGCATCACGAACTCCGTCCATGCGCGCAAATGTCCGCTCCGCCATTAAACACGCGGTCGCATCATTTTCCATCATCACGGGCAGTCCCATCCTGGTCTCGACCATTTTCTTGATATCGAATTCAGGCCATTTCAGATTGGGAGCAAAGATCAAACGATGCGTTGTGGGATTGACTCGTCCCGGCAAACTGATGCCAATGCCTTCAGTCGAGTTTTGCGGCGCGGCGGGGCGGATTCGCTGCATGCAGTCGATGATCAGCCGCATGGAGGCTGCCGGGTCAGAGGTAATCGGCACCGGCCAACGCGAAAGCAGACGCCCATTCAGGTCCACTAACGCGACGCTGGCCTGTCTTGGATGAATGTCAACCGCGATCGCCACCAGAGCTTCGTTTAGTCCCACCATCGTTGGTCTGCGTCCACGCGGCAGGGACCCCATTGCGCCTTCCCGCACCCAATTCTCGTTTATCAGCTGCTCCACGATTTGCGAGATGGTGCTTCTTCCCAATCCTGAACTTCGCGCCAGGTCGGCGCGGGAAATGGGTTGGCTGGTCCGGATTAACTCTAGGACGATATCCCGGTTGATGATTCGCGCCGTCTCGCTGGACGCCAGTTGTAATTCGGCGAGATCGACGTGTCTTATGCCATGCCTCTGTTGCCGCAATTTCCTTGGACCTCTGCTGTTAAGCATGCAATAAACAACTCCGAACCGTGATGGCGACCGAGGTACCTGCCGGAAATAACGAAGCATACCATCAGGAGCCACATTTCACGAGCAGTGAGTCGTCAGTGATCGACTAATTTGTTTTCATAGAGGATGAACTCGGAGAAAACGATGTTTCTCAGACGACCAAGTTCGGCGCTGAGTGGCCTTCGAACACCGGCAATCGATGGAGTGGCGATGTTAACGTTCTCATCCCGGTTTTATCGTCCTCACTGGTCAGTAATCAGGAATAAAGCCATTTACTAAACAAGATTCGACCACTCAGCACGGGGATCGTCGTTTTTATCCTGGTACATACAAAAGGCAGCCGTCCCGTCACAATCAGGAATTTTTGCTTGACATCGCTAATTGTTGATATCTATAGTTTCGATCGCTAACAAAATAACGAGTCGAGAGACATATTAAACGGAATCAGTCCACGCAAAGCTCGTTGTTGGCGGAATTCTTAGGAGGCAATGTCAAAATGAACAGCGCATTTTGCGGTTTTACCAGGCGAGGCCTAAAGGGAGACCTGCGACAGATCTGTGGAAGAGACCGGTGGCTCCTTATTCTTATCGGGGTCGCATTGTTGTTTCTGTCGGGGCCTAGAGCCCACGCACAAACCACGGCCCAGCTGACAGGGACCGTGCAGGATAACTCGGGCAGCGTAATTCCCGGGGCGCAGGTAACGCTGACCGATGAATCGACTGGCGTCTTGCGCGTCGTAGAAACGAACGGCCAGGGGCTGTACGCTTTTCCCTCGCTCGTGCCTGCCTCCTATTCGCTGAAGGTCACTGCGAAAGGCTTCCAGCCGAAGGAAATTACTGGAATCATGCTGCACGCCGGGGATGAGCGCACCATTCCTGCGTTTAGCCTGACAGTCGGCTCTGAAGCGACGACGCTCACAGTCACTGCGGCGGCGGAAATGATTACCACGGATGGCGGGCAACGTACCAGCGTCCTCGACTCCAAGCAGATCGACAACCTGGTTCTGGTAGGCCGGGACACGACGGAGCTGCTGAAAATCCTGCCAGGCGCGACAACGATGTCCTCGGGCCTGACCCAGAACAGCCCGGCGTATAACGATCTGAATGTGACCGTTCAGCAGAGCGCGGTCGGCAACGGCATCGACATTAACGGTGCGGTGAATCGCGGCGGCACAGCTTTGCTGGCTGACGGAGCTAACATCATCGATCCCGGCAACATGGCCTCGTCGGTCTCAATCATTAACCCGGAAATGACCGCGGAAGTCAGCGTACAGGCCTCGAACTTCAGCGCTGATACTCCGTTTGGCCCGGTAGTTGTGAGCACCATCAGTAAATCGGGGGGCGATCGCTATCACGGCGAAGCCTACTTCGACGTGCGGAACAGCGTCCTGAACGCCAATGACTGGCAGAGCAACCATCAGGGAGTCCCTCAGGGGTCCCAGCACTATTACTATCCGGGAGGCAACTTCGGAGGTCCGGTCCCCGGCACCCACAAGAAGCTCTTCTTCTGGGGCGGCTATGAACGCTGGCTGCAGAACCAGGGCAACGCGAATGTGTTGAAGTCCTATATTCCCTCTCCGGAAATGATGGCCGGAGATTTCACTAACGACAACGCGGACAACAATGCCCTTTGCCCCAGCGGATTTTACGCGACTCCGACGGGCACCTTCCCGCAGGGTGCATGGTGCAGCGATCTTTCCGGAACGGTTTTCCCGGACGGAAGCAGTATTCCGGTAAACAACTCCAGCGCTCCGAACTCCGGCCATAAGATTCCCTCTCAATTCATTGATCCGGGCGCAGCGGCGCTGGCCAAAATCTGGCCCAAGGCCAACGCGAACTCGGCGACCACTCCCGGCGGCTACAACTACTATCAGCCGATACCGAACATCAATAATGGCTGGATCTATCGCTTCCGGGTTGACTATCAACTAGGAGAAAATACCAGTATCTACGGGTCCTACCAGCAGGCATGGGACTCGCAGCTCGCACAGGGCAATGGCGCGCACCTGTACTGGACGCCCGGCAATGCCATCCCCTATCCGGGCGGTGGCGAGACCGAGGCTTTCCGGGGCAAAGCTCTGGCCGGGCACTTCGTGCACAACTTCAGCTCCACAATGACCAACGACTTCATGGCGGCATGGGCCTTCGGCAGCTTCCCCTTTGTCCAGCCGGATCCATCGGCGGCGCACCGGAGCACGCTGGGCTACCCCTACGGCAAGGTCTTCCAGACCTCTTCTCTCAACATCCCCGCCTACAGTAGCGGCGGTAATTTCAGCTTCCCCGATTTCTCGCAGGCTTCCATCTTTGACAACCCTCCAGGACAGTATGCGGTCCGCAAGGAAGCTCCCCAGTTCAGCGATACGCTGACCAAGGTCTGGGGTGCTCACACGGTGAAGATGGGGGCATTCACGCAGAACACCGATAACTACCAGAGCACTTTTTCCACCTATCAGGATGGAAACCTCTCCAACATTGGCGCGGGGCAGAATCCGAATATCTTTACCGGAAACACGCTTGGCTCGCCGCATAACCCCGTGGCCAACTTCACCATGGGCATCCTGAATGGCTACAGCGAAAACAATTCGTCTCCCATTGCCGATACCGCCTACCAGGCAACAGCGTTTTTCGCGACCGATACCTGGAAGGTCAACAGGAAACTGACCGTGGTGCTGGGCGCGCGGGTGGAACACATCGGCCACTGGTATGACCGTGATGGCGTCGGCATGGCAGTCTTTTATCCTCTTCGCGTATTGCCTGATTACAACAGCGGCAAATACGCTCCGGGGTATTACTGGCATGCCATCGACGCGGGTGTTCCGCTGAGCGGACAGCCGAACCGCTTTGCCTATTTCGATCCGCGATTGGGCGTTGCCTACGATTTATTCGGGGACGGCAAGACCTTGTTTCGCGGCGGATGGGGCGCCTACCGTTTCGTCACCCAGGTCAATGATGTCGCGGCGCCGCTGGTGACCGCGCAGCACGTCCTGTCCTATGGCCTGCCCGGCGCGAAGACCGTCATGCTTTCGCAGCTCAGCCAGCTGGCATATACCGGCTGCACATCCATGTGCGGGAGCGGGTCACAGACCGGCTTCGATCCGAGCGACTATAGCCAGCCGCTCACTTATGCCTACAACTTTACAGTGGACCAACAACTGAAATGGAATACTGTACTCGATATTGCCTACGTCGGAAGCCAGACCAGCCAGCTTTCCGACAACAGCGAGGGCATTGAAGGCAGCAACTACTCTGCGCTCGCCGATCAGAACAAAACCCCAGTCGGAGCCTTCTTCAAACCCGATCCAGTCACCCGTGTGTTATCCACCAACCCGGAGAACCTGGGAACGAATCCCAACGGCACGGGCGGCACTCCCACCGGAAACCAGGCGGCGGATTATCACCCCTACGGCTTCGCCTACGGCACGAATTCCGCCTATATGAATCAAGGTATCTCTTACACCAACTACAACGCTCTGCAGGTGCAGTGGATCAAGACATCGGGCAGGCTCAACTTCAATCTGAATGCCACCTGGTCAAAGACGCTGGGCACGAGTCTGCAGGCGAATCCATTTAATGTCAACCTGAATTACGGCCCGACTGCGATTGATCGTCCGTTTGTGTTCAATGCCTCGTACACTTATCAGACCGGGAAAATCACTAACTTCAATCCAGTAGTCAATGAGCTGCTGGGAGGATGGACAATCTCCGGCATTTCGACGTGGCAGGCAGGCGGATACATCCCCGCTGCGCTCGGGAACGGTGTGCCGAACTACAATCTGGGACTGACGTACACCGGTCTGCCGGCAAACGCCACTGCGCAGGGCATCACCAGCAGCATTGGCGATCCTACGTACTTTGGCACGGACGCATCTATCGCGATTTTGCCCGCACTGACCTGCAACCCAACCACCAACCTCGTCCACTACCAGCGCGTCAATGGAAACTGCTTTAACGCGCCCGCGGTGGGCACACAGGGCGGTCAGAATTATCCCTATATGAGCGCTGGGGCCTATTTCAACAACGATCTGGCGTTTTACAGGACGTTCCATATTCATGAGAGTCAGTCAATCCAGTTCCGGGCCAGTGCTTTCGACTGGTTGAATCACGCGCTCCCGGGTTTCAGTTCGTCTGGCGGTGGAGGGCCGCTCGGGCTGAGTTACAACGTGGACTACGCCGGCAAAACCATTACAAAGAACTACAACACCCAGACCTTCGGCATTATGGACACCAAGACCGGCGCTCCATATGCGCGAATCATCGAATTGAACGTGAAGTACTTCTTCTAGCACGCCTCCCGGCGAAACGGAAGGTGAACGAAATACTTCACCTTCCGCTTTTTTCCAAATCTCAAGGAAGGCGGGTGACATTTATAAGCCAACACCCCCCGAACCATTTCAGGGCCTATGCCGCTGTGCATTGGATTGTTTGCATGTACCGTGCGTGGCCCGCATGGCCGGTGGTACGATGAGAAACCGACGGTGCAAACCCCATCGATTACTGGCTTCATCGTGACCATCCGATCCAAGCTCCTTGTCACATACCTTATTTTTATATTGATTTCTGCTACGGCCCTTTGCGGACAGATGGAGGAACACGGATCTGTAAGCAGTGCACCGCTGCGACAGCAGTACAGCGACGCCCAGGAATTGCAACGGGCGGGCAAACTTAGCGAAGCAGCGGAGCAGTATCGCGCGTTTCTCGCCGATGCCCTGGGGGAGCTCGCGATTGGATACGGCCTGGCGCGCGATTACATACATGCGGCTCCTTTATTCGATGAAGCTCTGATCCTCGAGCCCGATTCCCCGTCTCTGCTCCTTGATTACGCGCGAACGGCGTTAGTCCTCGGTGATCTTGCCCATGCGAAGACTCTGTCAGCGGACTTCATACGAAAATACCCGGCCGATCGTGAGAAGCTCGCTCAGGCTCATCAGGTACTTGGACGTACGCTTCTGAAACTGAATCGAGATCAGGAGGCAAGGAAAGAGCTGGAAGCAGCCGTGGCGCTGGACCCGACTTTTCCCAATGGATATGACCTGGCGGTAGCATGTCTCGATCTTGACGACGAAAAGTGCGCCGCGCAGATTTTCAACGAACTGGAGACCTCGTTTGGGGATACGCCGGAGATCCATATGGCCTTTGGCCGAGCATACGGCGACTCGGATTTCCAACCCAGGGCGATAACGGAATTCACGCGTGCCATTGAGGAGAACCCGCGTTTGCCAGGCGCGCACTACTTGCTCGCCGCGGTCTTGCTGTCGGCGAGCGGCGACGAAAGCCATGTAGCAAAAGCAGAAACAGAACTGAAGAATGAACTAACTATCTCCCCGCACGATTCCATGACTTATACGGCCCTTGGCAAGATTGCGGTAATTGGCAATAACTACTCCGAGGCAGAAACATATCTGAAGCAGGCAATCCTACTCGGGCCGAAAAACCCTGACCCGTATCTGTATCTGGGGCAGATGTATTTCAACACGAGCCGTTTCGCGGAGGCGGGAACTGCTCTTCGCGAATGCATTCGTCTTACGACGGATCTTTCGCGGAATCGATATCAGGTCCAGAAAGCGCATTTTCTCCTGGGCAGAATTCTGTTGAAGGAGGGTCAGCAGGATGCGGCACACACGGAAATGGATATCGCCCGCGAACTGGCCAACAAAACGCTGGCACAGGATAAAAGCAAGCTAGCCGGGCTGATGGATACATCGCAGAATGTTCTGGCGTCTGCAACGGAAGCTGAGACCTCGCGTTCTTTCACTGCTATCGCGGTGGATCCGCTGTTGCAAGCCAAGGTCGAAGCGCTCAGAGGTCAAGTCAAATTCGCCGTCGCTGACAGCTATAACAATCTGGGCGCTATCGCAGCAACAAATGGCAACTACTCGGGCGCGGTCACCTATTTCGAACATGCCGCAGTGTGGAATCCGGCCCTCGAGGGACTCGACTATAACTGGGGACGAGCGGCATTCGCCGGGTCGCAATTTGCGGATGCCATAATGCCGCTCGGGCGCTATCTGAAGTCGCACCCCGATGACAAGGGCGCTCGCAGTGTGCTGGCCCTCAGCCAGTTTATGATTCGCAACTACCAGGGTTGCGTTGAGACGCTGCAGGGTTTGATCGGGAAGAATGATCTCGATCCCCAGGTGGAGTACGCCTATGCGGAGTCGATGATCAGGACGGGGCAAATCGGTCCTGGCACGGAACGACTGGAAGCGTTGGTGAAACTTCATCCGGAGATTTCCGACGTACATCGCGCACTAGGAGAAACTCTAGGTCAACAAGGACAGCGACAGCGAGCGCTTGAAGAACTCCGCACTGCGGTTCAGCTCAACCCGCGTGATGCTGACTCCCATTACGATATCGGCAAGATGGACCTCCAAATCGGAGACACGGCAGCGGCAATTCCGGAACTTGAGAGAGCGGTACTACTGTTGCCGGGCAGCGAGAAATTCCACCAAGAACTAGGTGATGCCTATACAGCGGCTCGCCGACCGGCAGAGGCACAGAAAGAGATGGAAACCTGCAAAATGCTGCGGGGGCAGGTTCAAAGCGATGCTTCGTCGCGCCAGCCTCCAGCTCCAGAGCAATGAGTTGACAATAAGGAACTGCTCGAAGTACGTTGCGGATTTTGAGCGACGGCTCTCGAGTGATCGAGTGCGCTGGCAGCCGGGCTGACGAAGTTAGCAGAGCGTGGTGTGGTTATAGTCTGCTGATCAGAAATATTGCGCAGTCGCCAACAACCGAGACCGATCAAAAACAGCGCTCCAGCAATCCAGACTACGTGATGGGCTACGGCGTCCACCACAATGTCTACCGAGCTATGCACGCCTGAGAGCCGCTCAGCGACCCAGCCAACCGACGCGAAACCCGCAAAGAGCGTGCCGCCAATTCTTATGACTGAATACGCGCGCGTGCGACTCATCAAAACCAGAGAAGGCATCGTAACGGCGACTACGACCATCTGCATGCTTTCTATACCCAGGTTGAACGCCAGAATGCCGGCCACTCGCTCCCACCGGCCTAGCCCCAATTCACTCAGTGTGGCAGCAAACGCCAGGCCGTGAATGAGGCCGAAGAAGGCCGCAATGCCGGCCTCTTTCCCCGGGAAAATGGGACGGAGAGCGTGGATAGCCGACACAAGAATAGAAACAGCAATCAGCACTTCAATCGGGCGGCTCGGCACGCGAACGATTCCAAACGATGCCATGGCCAGCGTGATCGAGTGCCCAACGGTAAATGCCGTCACAATTTTAAGAATGCGCAGCACGCTGCTTCTCACTCCGGCGAATCCGGCCCAGCGCGAACCAACCACGATAAGAGGCGCAGGCAGAAGAAGCACCAGGAGGAAAAGAAGATGATCCGTGCCTTCGGCGATGTGCCGCATGCCCAGACGAAAGACGCTGGCGAGGCCCAGCGCACTCACTGACCCGCGCACGTTCGTCCACCACTGGCGAAGCGGCGAATCAGAACGACCGCCAGCCTGCACATAGTCCAGTTGATAAAACGATTGCCGTTCATTCCGAACCTGGCCGACGATGCGGATGTCTCGATCTTGCGGAACCAGACAATTCACCAGGTAGGCTGCGTTTTGGCGTTGATGCCGGTTTTCAAGAATGAGTCTTCGGTCCGGGCCACCGCGAGGCAAATCCGCCGTGAACTCAATATGGATCTCCCCAAGTCCTTCCTTCATCAGCTCGATTTGCGGGAAATCGACTGAGACCAGCATCGGCTTCACGCTCTTGCCATCCACTGTCAGCGACAAATCACCGAGCACTCTCTCCGCATAGGCCCGCTGCTCTGCCGGGGAGAGAATCCCGTCTCCGTCGCTGTCGATGCTCGCAATCACCGCGGAGGCCACCGCGACGCCGGGGATCATGCGCATCGACGCCTGCACATGATCCTTGTCCACGGAGAGGATGGCGGCTTGCAGGTATTCATCGAGCCTGTGCGCTGACGCAATCCTGACGAGACACAGAAGAATCGCGGCGGTTGTTACGATCCTCAGCCTCATTAATTCACAAGCCCCCGGCCATAGTCATTCGTGGGATCGCGATACATCGTGTGGACATGCAGGCCCGGATCGCCGCCCAGCGTCTGCGGCGCGTACTCGATCACCAGATGTGGACCCTGAATCCGGTAATACGCCGTAATGTTTTTTCCCGGAGCCACTGTAGTCGGTCCGCTCCAGGCGAACCAGGTCTCGCTGAGATCAGCCTTAAGCTCGGCCATGCGGGCCGCCGCCGCGCTCTCGTGGATAATGCCCGCCCACTCCGCAATCACATCAAGCAGCATGGCGCGCTGATGCTCGGTCATTTCGGAAGCCTTCAAACCTTCCGGAACAATCGTCTTGCCGTCCTCGCCCGGTCCGAGCACAAGATCGGCGAGCTCGTAGCTCAGGATCGCCTGCTTCCGCTGCTTGTCGTCGAGGGCCTGCAGCAAGGCAAATCCCTTATCGCTCTCCTGACCAAGCGGCCTCACAGTCTTCCCACCGATCGTGTAGAGCGCCGGTTGAGCACCGGTCAACGTCGGAGTGAGCACGCCTCGCTCGCCCGCGATGGTGATATTGAGCGCCAGATGATGGCCCCCGAACTGCAGCATCCAGGGATTCTTTTCCGACGGCGTTCCCAGGATGGAGATGTAGTAAAGATCCTTACCGAACATCTGCCCACCGCCCATCGGAGGACGGTTTCCGCCATTACCCGGTGGAGGTCGACGGCTCGCGTCGTCTCCTGGTGGCCGATTGCCATTGTTTCCGCCGGGAGGAGGACCTGGAGGGCCGGGAACGCCGTTATCGGTCTTCTTGAGGACCTCATCGCCTTCCATGATCTGCTGGACTTTCTCGAAACCCTTCGCACTTAGCGCGGATGACACCAGCGCCATCGCGGCGGCACGCTGAGCCGCATTCATATCCTTGAGGCTGATGCCGCCCCGGGGAATAAAACCGGTGGGAAAGTTGGACCACCGTGCTCGCTGCTGCTGGTCGTCAAAGGAATACAGGACGCTCTCGCGCTGCTTCTCTGTGAGCGTCGAAAGGAATGTGTTGGCGGCGTGCACAATCCGAGCGGTCGCCGTCTGTGCTGTCGCGGCTGTCACCGACAACCAGATCGCCGCCATGGCCGCGATGCCGCGGAGCATTCTCATAGCAAAACAATTCACGCTGCTCTCCCTGTCGGTCACCCTCAACCGGCCCCTTGAAATTCACTGCAGTCGGAAGATCGTTTAGAAGGATCGTCCCAGTGTCGAGACTTCGATTCAATTCGTCTACTCTAATCGACGCGGTTTTTCTTCTCCCGCCTGCAACAATCGACGAGATTTTCTTCTTTCGGTCGCCTCTTCGATCGGAAACGCGTACGAACGTTGCAACTTCTGCGTCGAGTTCGCGATAAAGTGCGCTATTCGCATCCGTGTGGAACCACATAGGCGTTCGTGTAGTGTCCTCTATTTTGTTTGCCGGCCAGCAGCCCTAATCTCGTTCTTGACGATTGCGCTTCCTGCGATACGTTCCTTCGATCCAAGAGCCCAGGCAAACGCAGCCAACGCTGGATTGCATCCCGCGAACATCACTTTATCCGGAGTAATACATGCTTCCGAAATTGAAACAACTTCTTTCGATGTTGGTCTGCTCAACACTGCTTGTGACAGGTGCACCGGCCGAGACTCTTCAGCAACAGGCTCCGTCGCAGGATGCCTCACAACCGGCTCCGGGAGCACAACACTCGTCGAGTGCGTCTCCTGCGGCCCCGGCGGCCGCGCTGCAGACAGCGGACCAGCTCGACGCACTGGTCGCGCCGATCGCACTCTACCCGGACGCACTGGTTGCTCAGGTGCTTGCCGCGGCGGGTTATCCCGACCAGGTCGCTTTCGCGAGCGACTGGCTGGCGCAAAATCAGAGTTTGACAGGCGACGCGCTGGCGCAGGCCGTCAATCAGCAAAACTGGGACCCGAGCGTGAAGGCACTGACGCAGTTTCCTTCTGTGCTGAATGATCTGGCTAAGAACCTCTCATGGACGTCGAGCCTGGGTCAGGCGTTTATCAATCAGCAGTCGGATGTGATGGCCGCTGTACAGACGATGCGCGCCAACGCGCAATCTGCGGGGACTCTTCAATCTTCGTCGCAGATCACGGTCGTTCAGCAGAATCCTTCGACGATTGTGATCAAACCGGCAAATCCCCAGGTTGTCTATGTACCGCAATACAATCCGACGGTCGTCTATGGCTTGCCTTACGTCGTTCCCTATTACACGCCGCCTGTGGCTGTAGCGACCGCTGCACTTTCCTTCGGAGCGGGTGTTGCGATTGGCACTGCCATCGGTGGAGGCGGTTACGTCGGGGGCGGGTTCGTCGGCGGTGGATGGGGCGGATTTTCCTGGGGCTTCAGCTCGTGGAACTGCAATTGGGGTGGTGGCGGCGGTGGCGGCAACATCATCTATAACCACAACACCTATATCAACAAGACCGTCATCAACAGAACCACCAACAACTACAACAACTATCATCCTTGGGGGCCTGGCCCGCATGGACAAGGTCCCGACGGTCCCCATCCGTATGGCCCCAACGGATATCGGCCCGGCGATCAGCCGAACGGCGGACGCAACGGCGATCATGGTCTGATCGGCGGCAACGGCGGAGTGCAACACGATGCGAACCGCGACCAGCCCAACGGTGGCCGCAATGGTGACCACGGCCTGATCGGCGGTAATGGCGGAGTGCAGCACGATCCGAACCGCGACCAGCCCAATGGTGGCCGCAATGGTGACCACGGCCTGATCGGTGGCCAGGGCGGAGTGCAGCATGATCCGAACGGGAATCAGCGCAACGCCAACAACATCGATCGCGGGGGCTCGCGAGTCAACCAGCCGCGTTCCTATATGAGTGGAAACAGCGACCGCGACCGTCAGGCTGCCGACCATAACCGGGCCAGCATGCATCCTGTAGCACAACAGCATGCCCGTCCCCAGCAGCATTCTCATCCACAACAACACGCTTCGCGCCCTGCTCCGCATAATTCTGGCGAAGAACACAAGCGTTAAGCGGCAAATGGCCGAGGCCTGATCCTGAAATCAGAACGAATGCACAAGCGCAAAGAAATGGAAAACAAATCGATGAAGCTTCAGGTACAGAACGCGGCGACGGGAAGCACTCTGCTGGCTACGTTGCTTCTGCTCGTACTGCTTGGGACCTCGGGTTGCGGGGACATTCTCAACAAGGGCGGTTCGGTCGATCAGAAGGACCTGGGTACGAAGTCTACCGAACCTGCCTCAATCAACAGTCATGACCCAAATGACGGGTGGAGAGCAGCAGAATAGATTGCCAGCGCCTCTCGTCCCCACATTCTATCGCGGCGGTTGTAGCTAACAATTTATAACTGCCGGCAACAACTTACTTTCAACAACTATAGGAGAACTAGTCATCATGATGATTAAGAAAGATATGCTTATCGGAACGGCTCTTGGTCTGATCCTGGGTTGCAGTGGAGCTCTCTTCGCACAGGCTCCGGCCGTGGACATCGGAAACCGGCACGGCAATTTGCGTGCCGCACAACAGTACATCTCGTCCGCATGGCAGAAGATCAGCCAGGCGCAGCGAGCGAATGACGACCAGCTTGGCGGCCACGCACAAAGGGCGAAAGATTATCTTCTCCAGGCCAATGAAGAACTTAGGTTGGCTGCCAATGTCTCTAATTCTGAAGGGCGGTAAAGACGGCTACCGAAGACGTGGACTGCTCGCTTACTGCGTCATGCGGTCCACCTTAACTGTGCTGCTATAACAGGCTCTTGTTTTGCAGGGCAAAGCGAAGCAGTGCATTCGCGCCTTCGCCTTCGAGATTCAGCTTGCGACACATGTTGGTGCGGTGATTCTCAACTGTTCGATAGTGGATGGAGAGCTCTGCGCCGATTTCTTTGCTCGACTTGCCGTCGGCAATCAATCGCATGATTCGGCGTTCTGTGGGAGTGAGGTGGGCAGTGAGTGTATCTTTTGGGGCCGCCTCTGGCGGATGAAGAAGCTTCTCAGTGATTGCCGAGCTGATGTACGGACGCCCGGAGGCGACGGCGCGCACTCCCGCGACGATCTCCTGCGAGGCGCTGTCTTTCAGGATGTACCCCTTGCTTCCGAGACTCATTGCGCTTCGGAAAAGGTCCTCGTCCGCGTGGAAGGTGAGAAAAATGATCTTCGCGTCGAGCTTTTGCCTGGCGATCTCCCGGGCAACCCCCAGCCCGTCGAGCTTCGGCATGTCGATGTCAAGCACGGCAATCTGCGGGCGAAGTTTCTTGATCAGTGCCAGAGCCATCTCCCCATCCGAGGCCTCGGCGACGACCTTGAGGCCGGCATCCTCCTCGACGCTGAGACGCAGCCCCTTGCGTACGATCGGATGATCGTCTGCGATCAGGATGCGAATCTCTTCATCCACGGACAACTCCCGCCAATGGGATTTCGACTGTCACCATCGTGCCACGACCATGAGCAGAGCGCACCTTGAATTCGTCTTCGGACAGGTACGGATTAAGAATGCCGTCCGTACCACTCCGAATCATACGGCCTTGGGTCAAAGCAAGCCCACAATTCAAGAATTGCAAGGTTAAGTGCTGCCCGCTCAACGTGCCCGTGTGGTACCACATGGGTATTGTGTAGCAGCCCCTATAGCTTTCGCGCCGCTCGCTCTCGTACGCTCGAACTGGCGGTCCTTCCGGACCAATAGCTCAACCGAGGAAGGAGTTTCTCCAATGACGGTGGTAAGGGCATTTTTCGCGGTTGTGATTCTGCTGACGATCTCGCCGGCTCTGGCTCAGACGTTCTCCGATCCGGCCCCCTATTGCAAGGCGGTCGGAACGATCGACAAGCCCGATGTCCGGTATACAGGTCCGAAGCTACCGGTGTGGATGGCCGAGAAGCTGAACATGAAGCAGGATCAGGGCAAGCTGATGGAGTGGCGCTGCGCTGACGGCGCAGTGCTTGCGTGCCAATACGGCGCGAACATACCGTGCGGATCGAAGGCTATCACCAGCCAGAAACCGACACAGCCGATTATCAACTACTGCCGGCAGAATCCGGATTCTCAGTTTGTGCCGATGGTGGTGACTGGGCATGAAACGACCGTGTCGTGGGCATGCCATGGCCCGCGCCCGGCGGTTATCAGATCGGACGCAGTCGACGCCCAGGGCTACGCGAAGGCGTACTGGCATACGGTGTCGCCATAAGCGTAGATCGTGATGGTGGCCGGCTGGAACCTCCCCGGCATTTTTTTGCCAAGAACAGGAAGCAGAATGACAGTTTTGATCGTAGATGATAACCCCGCGATTCGCCGATTGCTTCGGCGCGCAGTACTCAAGACCGCCAGTATTGTATGGGAGTGCACTGACGGCTCGGATGCGTTGGCGGCGTATACGGATTATCGGCCCGATGTTGTATTGATGGATATCCGGATGCCGCTCATGGATGGACTCGCAGCAACGCGGCAGATCCGTCATTTCAATCCCGCGGCCCGCGTCGTAATCGTGACCGATTATGACGATGAAGATCTGCGCAATGCGGCCCTGGAAGCTGGAGCCTGTGCTTACGCGCTCAAACAAAATCTTACGGAGCTTGCCGGATTGCTTCGTTCGATCACTTTCAGAAACACTTGACGCAAAGGATCCGGGACGTAGAACTCGCATAACACGAGTACTTGCAAAAGGGCGTCAATTTAAGCGTCGGGCTTCTACTTGGCCAAACTCCGTCGCCAATCGTCAATCGCATTCCGAATGGCTGCCGGGGCGAGATTGCTACACCGCATCTTGTATTCGGGAATACCGCCCAATGCTTCGGCCACAGCTTCTTCAGTGATCTGGTATGCCTCGTCCACTGGCTTGCCCAGCGCCATTTCGGTTGCCATCGACGAGCAGGCGATGGCTACAGCGCATCCCATGCACTTGAATTTCACCTCTTGAATCATGTCGTTCTCGATGCGAAGAGAGACCAGCACGGTATCGCTATCGAGCGCGCTCTTTACGATTGCCTTGCCGGAAGGCTCTGCCACGCTTCCCACGTTTCGCGGATTTGCGTAATGGGCGCGGATCTGTTCGCTATACAACGTTTATCTCCACAATTGAAGCGGCTGGCAGCGAGAGCATATCCTCATTTTTATATGTTCTCTGATCTTTATCGCAAAGCAGCCGAACTCGCCTCCCAGGGCCAATCCTTTGCCATTGCCACGGTGGTTCGAGTCGAAGGCTCTGCGTCGGCCCAGCGCGGCTCCAAGGCCATTATCGATCCGCTGGGCAAACTCGTGCTGGGTTGGGTGGGCGGAGGCTGCGCTGAGAGCGCCGTGAGAAGCGAGGCCTTGAAATGCATCGAAACCGAGAAACCAAGGATGATCACCGTGGACATGAGCGACGAGCAGGTTGGCGTGGGTATGCCTTGCGGAGGGACCATGGATATATTTATTGAACCCGTTCTACCCCAGCCGGAACTTCTCATCGTGGGCCACGGCCGTATTGCGGAAACACTTGCCGTCCTGGGACACTTGATGGGGTTTCAGATCACCGTCAACGACCCTGCGGCTGACCACGCCGCATTCCCGCACGCGGAGAAGATCGTGACCGAAGACTTTGATCTTACCGAGACCCCCATTGGATCAAAATCCTTTGTCGTGATTGCCACGCAGCACAAGAAGGATCATCTCTGGCTGCAAAAGGCGCTGGAAGGCAACGCGGCATACGTTGCACTGATCGCCAGCCGCCACCGGGCCCGCTTAGTGCTCGAGTACCTTCGCGATGGAGGACTTCCGGAAGAGAAAATCGCGACCGTATGGGCGCCTGCCGGTCTTGATCTGGGAGCATCTACTCCAGAGGAGATCGCTCTGAGTGTCATTAGTCAGATGGTGGCACTACGCCGTGGCGGCACGGTTGGCCCGCTCCATCAGAAGGAAGCCGATTTACCCCACCACGCCCTCGTCTCGGACGCCGTGATTCGCCAGTGCGAAACCGACAACGTTCCCTGATTAAAGATTGGCATTTCTCGTAGAAACTCAGAGAGTTCTTGGATCGATCGGCAGGCCAATTAGACCCCACTCTCTCCGATTTTCGAATGGAGCGCCTCGATCAGCACCCGTTCATCCTGTCCGGCTTGCACAAAGCGTCGCAGTCGTTCGTAGTCGTCTTTGTTGTCGATGTCGAGCAGAATTCCCACATCGTCCACTTCCACCATGACGATTCCTTCTAAATGACTTGTGAAGATCGCCCGGCAGCCGATGTCTCCTTCGAGCGCCATGACCTCGGGAAAGACGGAACGGTCCAGCAGCACCGGATTGCCGCGGAAGCCTTTGTACAAGGGAATGATTATCTGCGCGTTGGTGCGACGATGCTCCTCGATGATCCGATTGAGGGTCTCGGGGCGAATGAAGGGCTGGTCCGCCAGGACAATGAGTGCGGCGTTAGTCTGCGGATCAAGCGCGGAAAGTCCTTCACGCAACGATGTCGCCATTCCTTGCTCGTAGGCCTGGTTGATCACAACCTTGAGATCCTCGGTGGCAGAGACCGGAAGCTGTCGCAGAATGGTCTGAGCGGAAAAGCCGAGAACAAGAACGATCTCATCCACTCTCGCGCCGGCAAGATTCTCGAGCGTCTGCCCCAAAACCGTATTCTCGCCCAGGCCCAGGAGCTGTTTCGTTTCTCCCATGCGTATGGATCTGCCGGCGGCCAAAATGACGGCTGCGACTCGAGATTCGCTGATAGCGGTCATTCAGTCCTCTCGACCTACAGGTGTCCAGCCGCTCGTCGAAACGGCTGTTCAGCACTTAACAGCCACAGAGCGAAATTGCCGGAACCCTATCTCGCTGAGAATTTCCCCAACCTGAGCGTTCCGGTCAGGGATCACCGGCGTTCAATACCCATTCGCTATCAGGTAGTCAACGGTAAGTTCAAAGGTAGAGCGTTCCTGCTGACGTTGTACCGCCAGCTTCGCCAGCACATCCGCCTCCAGATTCACCGGCGAACCGGCCTCGAGCGTGTGCAGATTGGTCGCCGAATAGGTATGGGGAAGGATTGCCACACTGGCCACCTCGCCGTCCCACCGCGCGATCGTCAGGCTGATGCCCTCAATAGCCACCGACCCCTTCTCGACCATAAATGGACGTATGGCCTCCGGTATTTCGACCCGCAGCCACCAGTCGGCGAGAGCCCGATCTGCCTTCGGATCGACCGGCTCCAGCGACAGCAGGGTGCCCGTTGCATCCACATGCCCCTGAACCACATGGCCTCCGAGGGGAGTGCCCGCGAGCGTCGGCAACTCCAGATTCACCGCCGTCCCCTTCGCGAGCCCTGCAAGAGAGGTGCGAGCGACCGTTTCGGCAGCCAGGTCGGCATGAAAAACAGGCGCCTGGATATCGAGCGCGGTCAAACAAACGCCACTTACTGCAACGCTATCGCCAGTCTTTAGCTTATCCGCGATTCCTGGAGCCTCGATAGCAATCCGCCTTGTTCCGGCCCGCTCCGCAATCGAAAGAATTGTCCCTTTCGCCTCAATCAAACCCGTAAACATGCTGCCGCCTTATACCCAGGGATCCCGCACATATCCCTCGAACCAGAAGTCCCGTCCGATCTGTCCCGTAGTGAGATGCGCCCATTGCGGCTTCGACGATTCGGTGCTGTTGATTAGCGGCACCCCGGCCGCTCCCAGAAACACCGGAGCATAGAACAGAGAGAGCTTGTCCACCGCATGGACAGTGAGCGCCGAAGTATTCAGCTGCGAACCGGCCTCGATCATGGTTGAGATGATCTCCATCTCGCCCAGCCGCTCCAGTACTCGCTTCAGAGCGACCCGCGCTCCGCCGGCAGCAGCCTCGATCCGCTCCACTCTGACCCCCAGCGCTTCCAGCGCCCGCTGGCGCTCCGAGATCGGAATCGTGCAGAAGACCAGCACGTCGTCCTGGGCTGTCCGCACGAGCTTGGCATCCAATCTCAGCCGCAGCGCAGAATCCAGCACTACTCGAAGCAGCCGTCGTCTCCGCGGTAGCCCGGTCCTGTCAGTCAAGAGAGGATCGTCCGTCAGCACCGTGTTGATACCCGTAATCAGCGCATCCGAAGCGTGCCGCATCCGCTGCACAGCCATCTGCGATTCTTCTCCCGTCAGCATCACCGGAGAGCCAACCGGAACCCTGCCCGGAGCAGGCGCAATCCGCCCGTCGAGCGACAATCCCGCCTTGAGGGTCACAAAAGGCAGCTTGGATCGGATATAGGACGCGAAGCCATCGTTCAACTCCTGCGCAGGGCGGGACAGAACCCCCACATCTACCTCGATCCCTGCAGCCCGCAGCCGTTCAATCCCCTGGCCATTCACCGCCGGATTCGGGTCCGCCGTTGCCGCTACAACCCGGGCCACGCCGGCCTCGATCAACGCCTCTGTGCAGGGTCCCGTCCGTCCCGTGTGGCAACAGGGCTCCAGTGTCACGTAAGCCGTCGCTTCGCGAGCCGCGCCGCCCGCCATCGCCAGAGCTACAACCTCTGCATGATCTCGTCGCTCGAAATCGTGAAATCCCTGGCCAACAATAGCGCCGTTCTTGACCAGCACGCAGCCCACAGTGGGATTCGGTGAAGCCAGGCCAACAGAATTACGAGCCAGCTCGAGCGCTTGGTTCATCCAGCGCTCGTCCTTGTGGACCTGCGCGAGGTTGTTTTGTGTCGGTGAAGAGGTAGGGTCGAGCACAGACATGCCTTTCAGTCCGTCTTGGGTAACCGCCTAGGTATCGAGCAGTGAGTCAACGAATGCACCGCTGTCGAAAGGCAGCAGATCATCGATCTTTTCGCCGACGCCCACATAGCGCACCGGTAACTTGAGTTCGCGAGCGATAGCAACTGCGATTCCGCCCTTGGCTGTGCCATCGAGTTTGGTCAGCACGATGCCCGTGACCCCTGCTGACTCGGTGAAAAGCCTTGCCTGCTGAAGCCCGTTCTGGCCAGTGGTCGCATCCATCACCAGTAGTACTTCGTGCGGGCCGTCAGGAATCAGGCGCTCCGTTGTGCGCCGCATTTTGTCCAGCTCAGCCATCAGGTTGTTCTTGGTGTGCAGACGGCCGGCAGTGTCCACGATCAAGACCTCTGTGCCGCGCGCCTTGGCCGCCTGCAAGGCGTCAAACAGCACAGCCGAGGGATCCCCACCCTGGCGCGACTTGATGATCTCGACTCCGCTGCGTTCGCTCCACACCTCGAGTTGCTCGATGGCCGCGGCGCGAAACGTGTCTGCCGCGCACAACAATACAGTTTTGCCCTGTGTGCGAAAATACGCCGCGAGTTTTCCGCTTGTCGTTGTCTTGCCCGTCCCATTCACGCCCACCATCAGGGTGACTTCCGGCGGAGTGGCGACAGCTTTCTCCGTTGGCTGGTGCTCGTCCAGAATGGCTTTCAATTGGTCCTTGAGCAGATCTCTCAACTCCGCGCCATCGCGAATCTGTTGCCGCTTTGCGCGCTCGCGGAGCGCGGTCACAATGTCGGTCGCCGTCGTCACGCCGATGTCCGACGCAATCAGGCTCATCTCGAGATCTTCAAGCGCCGCTTCGTCGACAGTCCGGGTAAGCGACAGAACGCTGTCAATGCGCTCCTCCAGGCTCTCGCGAGTGCGGGATACCGCCTGCTTCATGCGGTCGAGGAGACCTTTTTTCTTCGGCTCTGACTCTTCCTTCAGGCTGCCGAACAGCGTTTGAATCATGATTGCGTGATCCTCAGAATCCCTTTAAGGAGTGTAGCAATTTGGTCTGGGTCCGCCGGTTCAAATGACCTCGGAGAGCACGCGCTGTGGCGAAAACGAAACAGGAGTGCGCGGATTCTTGACGACAATGCTCCCGCGTTTCACCAGAGAGATAAGTGCATTTACCGCTGAAGCGTCGTAGCGTTTCGTGGCCAGGCGATTCAAGACCTCCAAAACGTACTCAGCATCCATGGCTGCCTGGTAAGGACGCGCCGTGGTCATGGCATCGAAGCTGTCCGCGACCGCAATAATGCGAGCCATCATCGGAATCTCTTCACCTCGCAGGCCGTACGGATAACCCTGTCCGTCAAGTGATTCATGGTGCAGTTCAACCCCGGGAATAAGGTCGCCTATCGCAGCGATCGGGCGCAGAATGGATGCGCCTTTGACCGTATGAGCCTTCACGATCTCGAACTCCTCTGGCGTAAGGGGCGCCTCTTTCCTGACTATGGAGTCCTCGATGCCGACCGTGCCAATGTCGTGCAGCAGGGCAGCAAGCCGGATGCGCTCTACCTGGCTGGCATCAATGCCCAACTCTCTCGCGATATCCGCTGAATAGGCTGCAACACGTTCGGAGTGGCCACGCAGATACGTGGTGCGCTCGTCGATTGCCTTGGCAATCATGCGCATTAACTCCGTCAGCGTCGCATAGTGCTGGCCAGCCTCAGCCTGTTTGTCGAAACAAGAGTTCTGAAGGCTGTGCAGGGCCGTTTGCCACTCAATCGCGGGCGCCTCGTAAATCGTTCCGCGGAGGAGGGTCGTCTGGCGTTCCGCCTGGTGCAGCGATCTCGATTCCATTGCAGTTGTAAGACTGCTGCTCAATCCCGCAATCCTCCGGGAGAGCAGCACGCTGGCCACTGCAGACAGCACCAGAACCAGGCACAGAGGAAGGATCAAGCTCCATCCAAAATGAACCGCTAACTCATTGAGCAGAAGCGTCATGACGCAGACGCAGCTCATCAGAAGAAAGATGCGCCAGAACACGCGCCGGCGAGTTGAGGATATGTACTTCATGAAGGAAAAACTTACCGGCGAAATGAAAACCACCCACGGTCAGTCTACTGTTGGGAACAACCGATTGCCTCTCACACGAAAGTCGTAGAGAGCGGCCGAAGGAAGCATCTATTCATCGCGTCCCGGGCGGCTCATGAGTTCTTGCATGGCCTGCACCGGAAGCTTGCCATCGTGGAGTATGGCGGCCATCTGCCCGGCAATAGGCATCTCGACTCCATGCCGTTGGGCTAGTCCTAATGCAGCGGTCGTGGTGCGAACTCCCTCCGCCACCTTGCCGTGCAGTCCAGCCATCACTTCGGAGAGAGTTCGTCCTTTGCCCAGTTCCTCACCCACCCACCGGTTGCGTGAAAGCGAGCCGGTGCAGGTCAGTACCAGGTCACCCAGCCCGGATAGGCCTGCCAGCGTCTCGCGCCGCCCACCGCAGGCCACTGCCAGCCGCGTCACCTCCGCGATGCCACGGGTAATCAGCGCTGCGGTGCTGTTGTGCCCCAACCTGAGTCCTGAAACGATGCCCGCAGCAATGGCGATCACATTCTTGAGCGCGCCGCCAAGCTCTACCCCGACCACGTCATCGTTCGTATAAAGCCGTAGTGTTGCGCTGCTGAATTCACTCTGCACACGCGCTGCCAGAGCCGCATCGTTGGAAGCAATGGTCACGGCAGTAGGCGATCCCGCCGCAACTTCCTGTGCAAAAGAAGGACCGCTCAGCACTCCGCAGGCCAGGTCCAGTCCATAGGGCACAATTACTTCCGAGATCACCTGGCTGGGGCGCAGATAGGTGTGATCTTCGATGCCCTTGGTCGCGCTCACCAGGAGCTGCCCGGAATTGAGATGCGGCGCGAATAGTTCATAGGAGCTGCGAACATGGTGCGACGGCATCACGCTGACCACGATCTCGGCGGATCGCAGAGCCTCCCTCGCATCACTCGTGAGTTCGATCTCAGACGGTATAGGAAATCCCGGCAGGAATGCCGCATTTTCCCCGGATGCCCCAATCGCCGCAGCGACCGCCGGTGAATGAGTCCACAAGGTGAGAGAATGGCCGCCGCGCCGCGCGAGACTCAGAATAATGGCGGTGCCCCAGGCCCCGCCGCCCATCACGGCAATGCGGCTCATGCTGCCGAGGTCCCGGTCTTGCCGAAGCGATATTCGGTTCCGCGCAATAGCCGCGCAATATTCTGGTGATGTTTCACGACCACAATCGTCGGCACAATCACGATCACTGCCAGCAGCCACAAACTATAACGTGTGTGCGGCAAAAGCATCGCGGAGATGGGAATTGCAATCGCCGCCATGATCGATGCCAGGGATACATATCGAGATATCGCCAGGACCAGAATAAATACGCCGAGCGCGACCAGGGCGACCCATGGTGCCAGTGCAAGGAACACTCCAAAGGCCGTCGCCACGCCTTTGCCTCCCTTGAATCCCAGCCACACGGTGTAGATGTGCCCCAGAATGGCACAAAGCGCTCCCAGCGCTATGGCACGGTCCCGCGGCACGGGCGTCAGCATTGGCCACAACGCATTATGGCTTGCGACCACCACAGCCAGGTATCCCTTGCAGACGTCGAGCAGAAAGGTAAGCGCGCCCAGGCCTTTCGCGCCTGACCTCACAACGTTGGTTGCGCCGATATTGCCGCTTCCCTGCGAGCGAATGTCTTCCTTGCGAAAAAGTCTGACCAGAATGAAGCCAAAGGGAATCGAGCCCAGCAGGTACGCTGTCAGAGCAACCAGCAGATAAGTCAAGAAGGGCATTGCGCTTATGAGTTTAGCAGCAGCCCTACATCAGTCGCCTGCGCACCAGGTCAAGCGCTGTCTGGCTCGCGTAATGGCGAATACGGTCGCGGTCGCCGCCGAACCGGCGCTCAACCACCTCCGTTTTCTTGCCGTCACTCACACTGAGATACACCAGCCCGACCGGCTTGTCTTCACTCCCGCCGGAAGGCCCGGCAATGCCGGTGACTCCCACACCCAGAGTCGTATCGCACCGGATTCGAATGCCCTCGGCCAGCGCCGCAGCTACTTCGCGGCTGACCGCGCCGTGCCGCTCAATCAGGGCCGGCGATACATCCGCGAACTCCGTCTTCAGCTCGTTGCTGTAAACCACCGCGCCACCCACAAACGAGCGGGAGCTCCCGCTGATGCCCGTCAGGCGTTCCGCTACCATGCCGCCCGTGCAGCTTTCCGCTACGGACAAAGTCGCGCCTTGCATTTCCAGATGTAACAGCACAATCTGCTCGAGCGACTCGCCCTGCGAAGAATAAATAAGGTCGTCCAGCTCTTCTTCGATCCGGCTGGCCAGCTCATCCACGCGCGCCTGCGCCAGCTCCAGGATTGGCTTGCTGCACAGTAAGTTCAGCTGAATATCCCCCAGGTGCGCCAGAATCGTCGTTTCCACATCGGTGAACTGGGTGTAGATAGGTGCAATGCGCGCATCGGCCGCGGATTCTCCGATCAGCGCCGCCTTCAGCACTCGCGTCGCGATGTGCCTCCGCGGTAGCGCCTCTCTCAATCGAGGCACGCATTCCTCATCGAACATCGGCTTCAATTCCGACGGAGGTCCCGGCACCAACATTACAAGCTTGCGATGTTTGCCGTAGACAACGTCCAGCCACTGCCCCGGCGCCGAACCTCGCGGATTAGCCAGGATGACCGCGCCATCGAGAACATCGGCCTGCTTCTCGTTATTCCGGGTCATCGTGAGTCGCCGCGCCGCCATTCGCGCATAGAGCTGGGCAATCAACTCAGGATCGCGCTTGATCCCGATCTGCATCGCCTCCGCTACAGCTTCGCGCGTCAGATCATCCTCCGTCGGGCCGAGGCCGCCCATAATGACCACGACATCCGTGCGGCTAACCGCATTTCGTATCGCATCCACAAGATGCTTCGGACGATCCCCCACAATAGTCTTGAACGCCACCGTGACGCCTAGCTGGTTCAGCCGCTCGGTAACGAAAAGGGAATTGGTGTCCTGGCGATAGGGCGACAGTAACTCCGAGCCAATCGCAATGATCTCCGAGTTCATCAAGCCCCAATCGTGCTCACAGGCCGTGCATTCACAGCTTCGGACCAGTCTGTATGTGAAATATGCTCTTCAGATCGGAGCATCAGAGAACGCGCCAGCCCTCAATCCCCAACGCCAAATGATAAACGGCGTTACTCGTCGCCACGAGCGCATTGCCGCCAGGAATGAAGGCAAAGCCGATCATGCCCGATCCAGCGACAGCAAGCTGCGCCTCATTCGGTTGCGTGATGCGCACGATCCCGCGCCTCCCGCCCAGCGATGCAGCCACATATACGCTACCCGCGATGTCCACCGCCAGACCCTGGGGCCGTCCCAACCCGCGATAAAAGACCGTCGTCGCGCCGTCGCGGTCGATGGCATACACATTGTCGTAGCTCGACGTCGTTGGTCCGGACACATAGAGCGTGCCGTCTATTCCAAATGCCAGATGATACGCAGCGACACTCGGCTCCAGAGTCGCAAAGACGAAAATCTGCCGGTCCGGCGCAATCTTGAAGATCGTCCCGCTGCGGTCGCCCACATACAAATTCCCCTCGGCATCGAAGGCGATCCCGGTCGCGATGCCCATGCCCTCGGCATAAACAGACGCAGCCCCCGCCGGAGTCACCCGGTACACCGTGCCCTCATGCCGCGACGAGACATAGACGTTCCCCTCATCATCGGTCGCCAGTCCGGTCGCGTTCATGATGCCGCTCACAAAGGGCCGCATCTCGCCGTCGCGCTCGACGCGAAAGACAGAAACCGGAGTCTCCTGCCCGCGCGAGCCCGAGAGCGTCACATAGATATTCCCCTCGCGATCGATCGCTGGGTTAGCCACCACGTGAACCCCGTTCGCGATCATGCTCCCAACCTTCACGCCCACGGCATTGCTTTGCGCGCCATTTTGCAGAATGCGCAGCGTCCCGCTCTCCGCCTCTTCCGGAACCCGCAGAACCATCCGCTTGCCGCGGCTCAGCAACACCGGCGCAGCCAGATCCCCCACCATCGCCACTGGCCTGCGATACGAAATCGGCCCAAGATTCACCCCCAAGACCTCGATTTCCCCGCCCGGCAGAGCCGTATCCGGCACAACCTCGTCAATGCGAGGCGCGTGGCTTGCTTCAGATTTGATAAGAGGCGTCATACTCCTTCATTTCACCGGCCGCTACCACCAATGATGCACGATCAGGCCAACCAGCAGCGCATAAAACCCGGCCGCCACGTCATCCATCATGATGCCCAGACCGCCGTGTAATCTTTCCAGCTGCCGTGCCGGCCAGGGCTTCACAATATCAAACAAACGAAACAGCCCGAAAGCCAGCAGTGCATGACGAATCTCGACCGGGCACACCGACAGCGCGATCCACTGCCCCGCCACTTCGTCAATTACGACCTGCCCCGGGTCTTCTCGCCCGCTCTCGCGCTCCACAATCGAGGCCGCCGGAATCCCGATCAGGGTAGCCCCCAGCGCCGCTACCACCGTTGCAACGGCCAACCCCGCGCTGCTCAGGTGCGCCGCCCGCGCCGCGAAAAACCAGATCACCGCCGCTGCGAGAGAAGCCCATGTTCCCGGTCCACCCCCGATGAGCCCGATTCCGAAAAAGGTCCCGACTGCCCACGCCCACTTCGTCTTGGCCCCGGCGTTCTTAATTAGATCCGTGGTCATCATCCTCGTGGCGCTCTTTGACCTTGTCTAGCCCTTCAAGCACCTCAGGATCGAGCACCGGTGAGGATATGCGATAAGCGCCGCTTGCCCACTTGCCCAGATCGATCACTCGGCACCGGTCGCTGCAAAACGGAAAAAACTCATCCTTGGCAGTGACCAGTGTCCGGCAAGACGGGCAGCGCAATACCAGCTTTTGTGTTCCCATCACTTACTCCCCGCTTGCCGAAATTACCCTCGCCACCACATCGTAGTCGTGCGCTTCGGTGATTTCGCAGCGATAGAACCGGCCCGCCGTCAACTCTTCAAATGGGCCGAAGTCATTAATGTAGACCGTCCCGTCAATCTCCGGAGCGTGAATCTCCGTCCGCCCCTCCCACAACATGGGAGTCTCCTCCGATTCCCCCTCCACCAGCACGTCCAGCTCCCGGCCAACCCACGCTTTCTTGGCCTGTTTGCTGATGCGTTGCTGAATCTTCATCAGCTCCCGCTTGCGCCGTTCAATCGTCCGAGCCGGAACCTTGCCGTCCAGCCCAAACGCCCGCGAACCATCCTCATCCGAATAGCCAAACACTCCCAGCCAGTCGAACTTCGCCTCGCGCACAAAATCGCACAGCGTTTCGAAGTCCTCTTCCGTCTCGCCCGGAAACCCGACGATAAACGATGTCCGCAGCGCAATTCTCGGCGCTGCCGCCCGCACCTTCGCAATCGTCTTCAGAAAGATCTCCGCATTTGCCCCACGCTTCATGCTCTTCAGCACCGGTCCAGATGCATGCTGCAGCGGCACATCGAGATACTTGCAGATGTTAGCGTGCTTCGCGATCGTCTCCAGCAGCCTGCCCGTGATCTTATTGGGATACGCGTACAAAAACCGCAGCCACTTGAGGTCCGGAATCATCGCCAGCCGATCCAGCAACTGCGCCAGCCCGTCCTTGAGGCCCAGATCTTCGCCGTAGCAGGTCGTGTCCTGGCCAATCAGAGTAATCTCGCGCACACCCTGCGCCACCAGGCTCTCCGCCTCCGCGATCACCGACTCAAAGCGTCGCGAGCGAAACTTGCCGCGAAGATTCGGAATCACGCAAAAGCTGCACGGATGATCGCAGCCCTCGGCGATCTTGATATATGCCGAAGCCTTCTTCGTCGCCAGCAGCCGCGGTGTGGTGTGGTCGTAGAGATACTGCGGCAGATGCGCCTCTGCGCCATCCCACTCCGTCCGCGAAAAGCGCCCCTGCGACTCGCGCAGATCGCCCTCCGCCCTCGCCGCCAGCGTCGCAGTCAAGATGGTGAAAGGCGACGGCTCCTCGATCCTCGGCCTCGGCGCGTCCAGCCCCGCCGCAGCCAGAATCTGCTCCAGCTCGCCCGTGCCCACCACCGCGTCCACTTCCGGAATGTTCTTCCGAATCTCATCGCGATAGCGCTCGACGAGACACCCCGCCACGATCAGCTTGCGCGCCTGGCCCGTCACTTTGTGCTGCGCCATCTCAAGAATCGTGTCCACCGACTCCTGCTTGGCCGCATCGATAAACGAGCAGGTGTTGACGACGAGAATCTCCGCCGCCTCGACATCAGAGGTCATTTGCGCCCCGGCTCGATCGAGCAGTCCCATCATCACCTCGCTGTCGACAAGGTTTTTAGGGCAGCCCAGGCTGACGAACCCGATCTTTGGACGGGTCGGGGGTCGCGCGGGAGAATCAGCGGTTTTTTCGGAGTCGACGACAGCCGAAGCCGTTTCGTCGAGAAGAGATAGAGTCACTCTTCCATTTTACCGGATTGCGGCCTCTCGCCAGGACTGGCGGGCGAATGCAATAATTCTGTCTGCCGCTCCCAGACCAGCGACATCATTGCTCGAGGGTTGTTCGCGATGTTTCCTGCACTGCGTCTTCGTCGCTGCCGTCTGCTGGCGCATCTCATCCTGATCTCAGTGACTCTGAGTGCTCCAGCGGCCCGCAAACGTGCGAGCGAGACGCCGGCGCTCGCTCCGATCCGCGCCGAGTTGGTGGGGCTGCTCGACGCACGTTTTCTCAAGTCCGGATCGCCGTTTCTGTTAAAGGTCAAAGACGCCTGGCAGAATGGCGATTGCAAACTTCGCGAGGGCTCTATTCTCAAGGGCCACGTGGTGGATGCGAATGTTTCCTCGAAAGAAGAGAGGATCTCTAAAGTTTCGGTGGTTGTGGATGAAGCGGAGTGCAATGGACCGGCGCTTGTCCCTCTGCCGCTGGCGGTGGCTGCGATCATGGCTGCTGATCCAGCGCAGTTCGGAAACGTGCAGACGTACGCGCCGCTGAATGCGTTGCCGGTCGCGATCGCCGGCGCGAGCGGGACGGGCCCACAAGCTCTATCTTCCTCCGCTTTCGTTGCGCAAAATTCCGCAACAGCGCTTGATTCTCCAAAGCAGATCTCCCTGGGAGATGTGTTCGGCTTTTCCATGCTGAAGTTGAGTGTGGGAACGGGGCCGGAGCAGAGCTCGGTTCTTTCCGTGAAGGGACACAATGTCAGTCTTCAGCGCAATACGCAGTTCGTTCTGATTCCGGCAGCGCTCATTGCGCGTGAAACGGCCCCTGCTCCGGCTGCTTCCACTTCCACCGTGGCCGCTTCCACAGTAGCCGCGGCGGGTTTGACTTCGCATCCGGCCACGCCCGCAGCGAGCAGCGCCGAAGCAGTCCGGACTGATGATGCGCAGCCGAGCCTGCCGAAGGCGGACCCTGAGCCGGATGTGGAGGTGTGTGCCCCGCCGTCATGCAACATCGCGCTGTCGGATGCGGTAACGACTGCGGATGGTCATGCGCAGCAGAGCTTTCCGCTGAGCGAGCTTGGATATGGGCTGCGCTCTGGCGTTGAGTTGGATGCTTTCGATCACGAAGCTGCACTGGCTTATCTGGGTGAACATCAGCTTCTGGTTACATTCAATCCGCACACACTCATCGACCGGAAAGATGGCGGCGCGGATGTGGCGCGGATGGTGCGCGCGGCGGTCCTGGATACGTCCACGATGCGGGCAATCCGGATAGTGGACTGGCCTGTCGTCGACCGCAAACAGTATCTCTGGCCGGCGGGAGAGGCGCGCGTGCTGGTGCATGTTGGCAACGAGCTGCGTGTCTACGGCCCGGGTCTCAGGATTGAACGGCGCATCGAACTGCAGGGCCCGCTGGGGTGGGTCCGTGTCTCACCCTCCCAGAAGAACTTTGTGATCGGCGTGATCCTTGAGCGTCACTCGAAAGAACTGCATGCGCAACTGGCGGCGAATACGCTGCCGGAGGAGGACATGGAGATTCGGGTGCTGGACGCCGGATTTCAGACCACGGCGACGGCAATCCGCTCTTCGCGATTCATGCCTCCGGTCTTAACAAATGAGGGCGAAGTCGGAGTTTATTTGCAGGGTAAGGACAGATGGCATCTGGTAGAGCACACCTGGGAACACCAGGCGCATTCAATCGCTTATGTCACGTCGGCGTGCATGCCGCAGATTTCAGGTATCGCGCCGGACTTGCTCTTTTTAGTGACTTGCGGGCGAAGCGCTGATGCGAAGTACCGGGTACTGCGCAGAGATGGCAGTCTGCTGCTACAGGGCAACTCATCTTCAGAAGAGTTGGGGCAGGGCGCGCACGGCACCCTCCCGGGAAAGGCCTTCGTGGTCGGGATCGCTGAGGCGTATCACGCTATAGTTCCGGGAGGTTACTTTTACCCAACTGATCTCAAGGAAGAACATTTTGCCGTGTATCGCGCGACGGATGGGAAACGCATCTTTACGACGCATGTCGATTCGCCTCCGCCTACGCGTGAAGCTTACGCCCTGGCCCCGGGGGCAGGCGAGCTCGCTGTTCTTTCTGCCCAACAGATTTCTCTTTATCGCGTTCCGCCGCAGTGATCTCTGTCGACGAGGTTTTTAGGGCAGCCCAGGCTGACGAATCCGATCTTTGGATGTGTCTACGGACGGGCGGGAGATTCAGCGGTTTTTTCGGAGTCGACGACGGCCGCAACCGTTTCGTCGAGAAGAGAGAAAGTCACCCTTCCATTTTACCGAAGAAGCGTGCGCACATCATCCGGTGCCTTACCTGGTAGCAAGGCGCCCGCTTGCGGCGTCCCGAAGCTGGCCGAATTCAGACCCTTCGGACTCGATATACATCAACGGTTCTTAGATAGTGGAAGACCATCGCAACGGTTTAGTCGGGCGAGGGATAAGAGGCGAGGTTTCTGTTGTCCCGCATTCTGTTCACAAAGCAACCTACCGTCTCCTGCTAAAAGGCGCGAATGTCGCTGGACCAGAGTGGTTCGCTATCAAGTTCTTTCCGGATTTGGTTCTCAATGGCCAGAACACGGTCCCTTGTCAGTACGTACGTTCCGGTGATGGGGTCATCGCTGTGGTTTGCCATAACGAAGATCTGTGCCGAAGCAGCATCAAGCAGTTTTACCAATCGGGTGGAGGCATCAATATGATTAGCAAAGACCCATCGCCGTATAGCTTTTGTGCTCAATGCAAACAATTGCTCACTCTTCCAGGGCTTATTGTTAACTACCCTGAGTATCTGTCTTTGTGCGTCAACCCGGCTGCTGAATTCGCTCATGTTCTTTCGCCTTCATTACTAGTCGATTCATCCATTTTTCAATCGCCCCGAACTCTGATAGAGCAACAGTCACCTCTTGCTCGGTGATGTCAGGTCCTTGGCTACGTGTACACAAAATACGCGATCTCTCAAGTATGCGATAGCAGGTTTGTGAAATCGGCAACGCAAAGTCTTCATAAAGGCCTAACGCCGAGTGTCGGGAAAAGTTCGGCTTGTCAAGTACCCCCAAAGCAAAGCAAGTAGCAATATTTCGGGCGCTCAGGAAGACGCTAGACAAATCAAACACTCTGCTCGTGGTGCTCTCAACCAAGGACTTGTGTGCTTCCAGAAACACACCAAAGAATTTTTCGCAATCTTGACGGTAATTAGTGTACGGAGCTGGTAAGCCTAGTGACTTCAAGAAGTCGAGCTCATCCGATGCAAAAAGCAGGCGCGCTTCCAGCGCAAGATGCCAAGCGAATGGACTCCCCTTGGACCACATAAGGGCCATTTTTGCATACGAGTAGATAGAGTATTTGTTGGGGTCGAGGCGATCATCGTGGCCCTTAACAAGTGCCAGAAGATCTAAGTCTGAATCAAGCGCTACCTCTCCTCTACAGATTGAGCCGAAGGCATAAATATGCATAGCTATCGCCGATTGAACCGCTTTAGAAGTATTGCGGTGAGAGCAGCAAAAGACAGAAGGCGGGCGATCACCACTGAAGTTACATACCAATAGGCATATTGTGGAAAGGTCCTTGTTCCAAAAAAGACCTCGGGAGCAACACAAATACCGCGCCAGTAGCTCTGAATGCGGCTTGGGTCTCCTACGTGAACCGCGTCGTAAAGCCCCATGAGAACGAAGAGGACAGACACAGAACACAACAGCCTGAAGGCACTTTCGCCGTTTCCCCACAAGAGATGCAAAGTGCTGAACCAAAACCATTTGAAGAACGATGTGAAGCGTTTGAATCCCGGATACTTTTCGCGATAGTAGTCCTTTTTGGAATGCCAAGCCTCATGAAGATGCGTTTTAGTGGCTTGCAGCTCGATCCTGATTGCCTTGTTGACGGACTCTACCTCGCCTAATTGCTGATAATTGACTCGGAGAGTCCTTGCAAATCTAGCTGTCAAGGGCGGAGTAAAACCAGGCCAGTGTGGCGGAGTAAAAGTAGGCCAGTAGATAGCTGGGCAGTTGTGGGATTTCGGGGTAGAAGGGGCGCTGGAGCGTAGCGGAAGCGGCCTTTCTACCCCGAGGCGCGTTTGGGATAGGATCTAGCGTTCTGCGAATGGGGTTCGTTTGCGGCGGCTCTGCTTGAGACGATAGCTGTCGCCATTCATCTCGAGGATGTGAACGTGATGGGTGAGCCGGTCAAGCAGAGCGCCGGTGAGGCGTTCAGAACCGAGGACATCGGTCCATTCCTGGAAGGGCAGGTTCGAGGTGATGAGGGTCGAGCCACGCTCGTAGCGTTGGCTGAGCATCTCGAAGAGCAGCTCGGCACCGGTTTTGGACAGGGGCACGAAGCCTAACTCATCGACGACGAGCAATTCGTAGCTGGCGATCTGCTTCTGGAAGCGGAGCATCTTCTTCTCGTCACGAGCCTCGATCAACTCGCTGACCAGGGCGGCCGTGGTGGTGAAGCGCACACGATGCCCGCGCTGGCATGCGGCCAGGCCGAGGGCCAGGGCAATGTGCGTTTTGCCCGTGCCGCTGTTGCCCAGCAACAGGACGTTCTCACGGCGTGCAAGGAACTCGCATCGCGCCAGTTCCAGCACCAGGGTTTTGTTCAGTGATGGGATAGCGAGGAAGTCGAAGCTGTCCATGGTCTTGATGACTGGGAACTTCGCCTGCCGAATGCGGCGTTCAGTGGCCCGGCGCTCGCGGTCCAGTAACTCCAGTTCGGTCATGCGCAGCAGGTAACGTTGATAGTCCAACTGCTCGACCGCGCACTGTCGCGCCACCTTGTCGTACTCGCGCAGGATGGTGGGCAGCCGCAGTTCCTTCAGATGATGCTCCAGCAGCAACTGCGGTGTATCGGATGTATGAGCGGTGGCAGTGCTGGTGGCAGTAACCTCGACGCCGTTCATGCGCATGCCTCCACGAGTAGCGTCATGTAATCGGCGGCCTGTGTGGTGCGCACTTGAGCCTGTGGCAGGTGGGGATAGTTCTCCATGTCCAGCCGCGGCGGTCTTCGCTCGATGCGGCACAGCAGCAGATGACGGACAGCGTCGAAGCTGATCGTGCCTAAGCGCAGGGCATCTTCGATGGCAAGAGTTACCTCTGCGATGTAGAAGGTCTCCAGCAGGCGAAGCACCTGCACATACTCTCGGCTGCCATGCTTCCTGAGCCGTGCTTCAAGCAGACGCCGCAACTGCGCGAAGCACTCCGGCAACTGCCAGCCGGCCAGTGGCGCGGCCTGGTCCAGCGCCCGGGTCTTCTGTTCGAGCAGCGCCAGATAATGCAGCGGATCGAAGACCACCGCCTCGCGTTCATAACTTCGTTGGTGCCGTGCGATGACTTCACTGGCGCAGGCGATCACTACTTCGTGCACGTAGCCCTTGACCCACACCTGGCGATGTCCATACTCGGTTGGCACCGAGTAGTCGTTCGACCGATAGCGGACCAGCGACAGCGAACTGACCCGCGTCGAGATCTTCTCGCAAGCCTCGTATGGAGCCGCAGGCAACGGCAGCAGCGCTGCACGGTCACGCTCGAAGCGTTCCCCGATCGTCTCGCTGTGACCGCGCAATCTCCGCTCACGTCGCTTCCGGCACTGTTGTTCCAGGTGCGCGTTCAGTTCTTGCCAACTGCTCGCACGCGGAATCGGGACCATAAAGTTCCGACGTGCATAGCCGACCAGCCCTTCGACCTTGCCCTTATCGTTGCCCCTGGCTGGACGGCCGAACTTATCGGCAAACAGATAATAGCTCTGTAACTCGGAAAAGGACCGCGTTCGTTGCCGCTCTTCGCCGCCCAGGATCTTCGCCACTGCGATCCTGGTGTTGTCGTACAGAATCCGCGTGGGTACGCCGCCGAAGTAAGCAAACGCCCGTACATGGCCTTCCAGAAACGCCTCGGTCGTCTCGGCCGGAAACGCCGCCACAAAACAGTCATCGGACTGTGGCAAATCCATCACCAGGTAGTGCGCCTTCTGTTCCACACCGGCAATCACTACCAGCGCTTCGCCGAAATCCACCTGCGCCTCACCGGCCGGATGCACCAGCGGCACAAACACCTCCCGGCCGCGCAGCGTCGTTGTGCGCACGTAATCCTTCACGATCGTGTAGCCGCCCGTGAACCCGTGCTCTTCCTTCAGCCGCTCGAAGATCCGCTTCGATGTGTGCCGCTGCTTCGCTGGTCGCTGCTTGTCGTCGTTCAGAATGGCGTCGATGACGCCTAACCACGGCCCCAGCTTAGGTCGCTTGATTGGCTGCTGTCGCTGATAACCAGGCGGCACCGCATACTGCAGCATCTTCCGTACCGTCTCTCGCGAAAGCCCAAACTCCCTGGCTACTGCCCGCTGACTCTTGCCCTCAACTCGAACTGCCCGTCGTACACGCCCATAGATCTCCACCTCGAACATCCCTCCGGTGTTCCATGAACCATGCCTGCGGGGCAAATGCTCACGGAACCAAGTTCCGGCGGTGGACTACTTTTACTCCGCCGCAATGCTCCGCTCTCGCGGCGCACTGTGGCCTAGTTTTGCACTGGCGCTCATACTAGCTTTTTGGTTTTCGAAGTTTGGCGCCTGCGTCTCTAAAATATCGTCCGCGATCATCGTTTTTTCAAAAGTCGCGTAGATGAAGACGCATTTAGAGAAAGTCGAACCGTGAAAGTTTGTGGAAAGAAATCTGCAGCCCGTGAAGTCGCAGCCTATGAAGATGCAGCCTCTTAGATAGCACCCGTCGAAGATGCAGTACTTGAAATCAACGTTTGTGAAGGTCTTCTTTTTCGCCACTAGCCTGATGAACAAGTAATTGGTAAATGCCACGTTGGATTCATCAGTTTGAAACCGCTGATCTTCACATCGAACCCGATCAATAGCAGAGAGCATCGTTCTCAACTTTCTTTAGCGCACATTACATGGAACCAAGCGGGAAATTCCCTGAAGATCGCTCAACCAAAGATTTGCCGGCAAATCGGAAGCCGTCCCGGTAATCAGCCAAAGATATCAGCATTGACGGTCGGCTTTGAGAAGCTTTTCCGCGATCCCCTGACGCACCATTCTCTCCCACACATCGGAGGCCTAAGTCCGGTCTGGCGAAATCGGTCTTCGGCCAACCATCCACCAAATACTTGGCCGACTATTTCCGCCGAATCGCTATAATAGGAGTAGGGATCAGAAAAAGCCCGGTTGCAAAGCGCCGCCGGGCTTTTACTTTTGCTCGGTATCGCAATACCCGTAAGTTGCTTGATATCAATCGGTAACAGGTAACATCTTTATTATCAAACGGTGACAGCCGCGATTCTGATCATTGGCAAAATCGGCGCTTAAATCGTTTGTTTTCAATCGGTAACACCTCGGTCCTTTAGAATCAAACGATCACAGCGGCAACAATATACTTCACGGAATGTTGTGGTAGTGTAAAGTCACCGTGACAGGGCTGATGCAGCAATCTCTCTACGCCGATTCCGACATTTTGTTTTTCAAGTACGCGGAGATCCGCTTCTTGTTGCCTTCGAGACTGGAATACGTTTTGTCTACCACGTCGCTAAATCTCGCCACCGGCTTGGCGTCAACACTTTCCATGCTCTCGTAAATACCCATTGATTGAAATGGTGTCCCCCACTTCTCGAACATGAGGAGGTTAATCGTTGCGATATTTACCTTCTCCGCACTCTGAAGTGCATAGACAAAGAGAGGCCGCTTCATGCTATTTACGCGGCAATCAACCGGGTAACGTACATTCGGATCGTTCTCTGGGTCATGCCACTCAAATATCAATCGCTCTGGTGGCACATTCTCCCGCATAAACTGCCTGAAATCCTCCAAGAAGGTTGACTGTACTCGCTCGCGGGACAGGTAGGAAACGTCCGATACTTTTGTGAGAGCTTGAATAAAATTGAATAGGGCGTCCCCAAATTTGCCCTCCACCACAGGAATAACAAGTTCACCCTCTCGGTTCTCGACGGAAAACACTGAAAGCGCATTCGCGACAATTTCCTGCCGATTGCCCGATTGATCAAGGGATTTATCGTCCATCCAGTAAGACAGGTGCATTAGGGTGCTGGCTTCGTCTGTAATGAACCACCGACCACCTTCTTGCTTAAGCGCAATGTCATAGTGATCTCCGTCATCGAAGCGGAATGGAGTCAATATCGCAAAGCGATCCACACCTTCAGGCTCAAGGCGGATTTGGTCTGAAACTCGGCTCTGAAATTCTTCCTGAATAACGGTGGTGTCCATTACGGGAGCACCTCTGGCGGGTCAAATAGCGGCAGAGGAGGATCAGGCCGCGAAAAACCGCAATCATTCAAGAGGCATTTAATTGCCTCGTCCATGTTGTGAAACCGAGTGTCAATCTCTGCAAAGTGTTCTTCGCGACCGCCCAACTTCTGATAGCGCTCATGAGCTGCCCCCTCTGATTAGTCCAGGTAAGTGGGAGCGTCCGGGTTTGAGTTTAGCTGCAGATTCATCCCGCAGCAGCCGTCGAGGCTGTGCAAATGTGGAAAGCGGTTTGTGCTTTCCACATTTGCATAGCCTTTTGCAAATTCTTCCGGCGTCAGGTAACCCAACGAGCTGTGCGGGCGCACCTGGTTGTAATCGATCCGCCAACTTTCGATGGTCTCCCGCGCATCGTCCAGCGTAAGAAACCAATGTTCGTTGAGGCATTCCTCGCGGAACTTTCCGTGGAAGCTTTCGATGTATCCGTTCTCCATCGGCCGCCCGGGCGTGATGAAGTGCAGTGTGACTTTGTTCTCGTAGGCCCATTGATCCAGCGTCTTGGAGGTGAACTCGGTGCCATGATCGATCACGATCCGCACCGGCAGTCCACGCTCGAGCCGCAGCTTCTCCAGCGCTCGCACCACGCGTAGTGCCGGCAACGACGTGTCGACCTCGATGGCCAGCATCTCCCGCGTGTAGGCATCTTCGATCGACAGCGTACGCACCTTGCGTCCCGTGGCCAATGCATCCTGGAGAAAATCCATCGTCCAGGTTTCGTTCTTACGCTGTGGCGCAGCCAGCAGCACCCGCGCCTGAGCGCATACCCGCCGCCGGCGCTTGCGGCGGCGCACCACCAGCTTCTCTTCCACGTAGATCCGGTACACCCGCTTGCTGTTCACTGCCCAGCCTTCCCGTTGCAACAAAACATGCAGCCGCCGGTATCCCCATCGGCGCCGCTCTTCGGCCAGTTCCCGCAGTCGTACGCGCAGCCGCTGGTTGGCTTCCGCGAAACGCGTCTGTCGCGGGCGATAGCGCAACATGGCTCGCAGCACTTCCAGTTGCCCACAGGCATGCCGTTCCGAGCACTCCCCTGCAGCGCGAAATACCTGCACCGCCTCTCGCCTGGCCTGTGGGCCTACCACTTTTTTGAGAGCACCGCCTTGAAACCTACAATGTCCAGCGCCTGCTCGGCCACCAACTGCTTCAGCTTGCGGTTCTCTTCTTCCAAATGACGAAGCCGCTGCGCCTCGCTCACTTCCAGCTCGCCGTACTTCGCTTTCCAGCGATAGAACGTCTGCTCGCTGATGCCATGCTTGCGGCACAACTCCGCGGTCGGCTGGCCCGCCTCCGACTCCTTCAGAATCCCCACGATCTGCTCTTCCGTGTACCGGCTCTTCCGCATCTGAAGTCCTCCTCAAGGGCCGCCTGGCCCCAATCTATCGGAGAACTCTCACTACCGGTGGACTAAAGGGAAGGATGCAGCTGATTGACATTTAGACATGGCTGCGCGACACTCCCTTGTAGGAGTGGAGCGACGAGCTAACTCTAACGAATCACCCTAACCTTCCGCCAAGAATGCATAGGGCGAAACGTAAAGCATTAAGCCATCGAAAGAGACCATAGCCTCTTTAGTCTCCCGAGGCAAGCGGTGTCCTACGCGAATCATCGCATGGGGCATAATGAAATGCAACAATCCCTCAAAACACCTTCCCCTCAGATTGAGCAATGCGCGACGCTAGGAGAATTGTTTCAAGAGTGTCTCGAAGCGAGCGCCCTTGAGCAAGGCTTCTTCTAGAGGGTGATAGACGTCGTAGGCAGCGTCAACAAATCGCACATGGACCTCTTCCGGATCAGCATCTGGAAACTCTCTCAGATAGCGAGTCTCCTGAAACGCTATCCAAAGATGCTTGTGGTCAAACAGAAGGTGTGTAAACATCTTTTCCTCTTCTTCAGTCATTGGCTTCCCTCAAACGCGCTATCATGAGCGCATGAAGTCTAACCCCAGACCCTCGGCTGAGTACACGAATTTCGAGAACGCGATGCGGTCCATCCTCCGCGTATCGAAGGCAAATGTAAATCGAGCGATGGCGGAAGAGAAGCTGGCGCGAGCTGATAAGCCAAAGCGCGGCCCTAAACCGAAGTCTTTGGCTTCCGGCCCCGCTTGTGGCGATAAGGATTAGAGACTCGCCCCTGCCTCCTTACCTGTCACTTCCTTGTAGGTCAGCCTCTTCCCTACGATCTGCGACAGGGCGAGCATGAAGCGATCTGCGTCGTCCAATGGATTGTCTTTCGTTGCGCGATTGTTGTAGCGGAACATCTGCTCCGTAACGTAACGGTCCAAGTGGAACGGCTCTACGGCTACATAAGTCCCCTTGAGGCCGCGCTTGAGCAAACTCCAGAAATTTTCGATTCCTTGGGTGTGAACCTCACCGCGAACGTATTCGTCCAAGTGGTTCACAGTCTCATGTACAAAATCCCGCACCTTAAGGCCGTCATAGCCTGCATAGCTATCGGTGTAGATCGGAGTCTTGCGCTCAATGTTGCTAAGAATCTCGTTCTGCAAGGTCTCGCGCTTGACGTTGGGTGAGCTGCGTCCTTCCCTTTAGTCCACAGGAAGGGAGAGTTCTCCGATAGATTGGGGCCAGGAGGCCCTGAGAGGAGGACTTCAGATGCGGAAGAGCCGTTACACGGAAGAGCAGATTGTGGGGATCCTGAAGGAGTCAGAAGCAGGTCTAGGCGACGGGGGAACTGTGCCGCAAGCACGGCATCAGCGAGCAGACGTTCTACCGCTGGAAGGCCAAGTACGGCGGGCCTGGAAGTGAGCGAGGCGCAACGGCTGCGGCAACTGGAGGAAGAGAACCGCAAGCTGAAGCAGCTGGTGGCGGAGCAGGCGCTGGACATCGTCGGTTTCAAGGCGGTGCTATCAAAAAAGTGGTAAGCCCGCAGGCCAGGCGAGAGGCGGTGAAGGTATTTCGCGCCGCGGCGGAGTGCTCGGAACGGCGTGCCTGTGGGCAGTTGGAAGTGCTGCGGGCGATGTTTCGTTATCATCCGCGGGAGACGCGCTTTGCCGAAGCCAACGAGCGGCTGCGCGTGCGACTGCGTGAACTGGCCGAAGATCGTCGCCGCTGGGGATACCGGCGGCTGCACGTACTATTGCGACGGGAAGGCTGGGCCGTGAACAGCAAGCGGGTGTACCGGATCTACGTGGAAGAGAAGCTGATGGTGCGCAGACGCAAGCGCAGGCGGCGGATCTGTGCTCAGGCGCGGGTATTGCTGGCAGCGCCGGCGAGGTAAGAACGAGACCTGGACGATGGATTTTCTACAGGATGCGTTGGCCACTGGACGCAAGGTCCGCACACTGTCGATCGAAGACGCCTACACGCGGGAGATGCTGGCCATCGAGGTCGATACCTCGTTGCCGGCGTTGCGGGTGGTCAGAGTGCTGGACAAGCTTCGGCTCGAACGTGGATTGCCGGTGCGGATCGTAATCGATCACGGCACGGAGTTTACCTCCAAGACGCTGGACCAGTGGGCCTACGAGAACAAGGTCACACTGCACTTCATCACCCCTGGACGGCCGATGGAGAACGGCTACATCGAAAGCTTCCACGGCAAGTTCCGCGAGGAATGCCTCAACGAGCACTGGTTTCTCACCCTGGACGATGCACGGGAAACCATCGAAAACTGGCGAATGGATTACAACCAGGTGCGTCCACACAGCTCGTTGGGCTACCGGACGCCGGAGGAATTCGCAACAGGCTATGCAAATGTGGAAAGCACAGAGCCGCTTCCCACATTTGCACAGCCACGACGGCTGCTGCGGGCTGAATTTGCAGCTAAACTCAAACCCGGAGTGCTCTCACTTACCTGGACTAAACGAGAGGGGGCGCATGGGAATGACCTTGGCGCGAACTTGGCGAGTGTTACGGTCAAGCATCCCAACGACCGCAGTCTTATGTCCGGCTTTCAACCCTTCCTTTAGAGCAATCCTACGGGCGCGGTGCATATTGACAGCTTTACCGCCGACAAAGGTCTCGTCCATCTCGACAGGTCCGCCGTGCCGTCCACCTAGCTTCGATACAAAGCCACCAAGTCTTAAGAGCAAGGCGGATCCGATGCAGCATAAACCATGCCGACTTCTGCGTTACGCCAAGAGCGCGATGCAGCTCCCATGAACTAATTCCGTTTTTGTCATTTACGAGCATCCAGACAGCGGGAAGCCACTTCTCTAGTGCAATTGGAGAATCCTCAAAGACAGTTCCCACCTTGAGCGAAAACTTTGGCTTTTTGTGTCCGGCATAGCAGACGTAAACGCGAGCCTTTTCCAGATAGCCGACCTTCTCAGAATCACAGTTCGGACAGCGAACTTTACCGTCCGGCCAACGCAGGAAAGTCATGAATTGGCGACAGTTATCGTAATTGCTAAATGTCTGGACGGCTTCTAAGAGTGTCTTTGGGCTTTCCATGATTCAAGAATAGGCCCAAATCTACATTCTGTCAAGTATATTGTTGCCATCACAGCCGCACGCAGGCTAAGCCCAATAGAATGAAACGGTTCCAAAATCGCCACGAACGAGGGGGAGGGGGTACCCCCTCCCCCGAGCCTGAGCCGCCGGATGCTATCATTGAATATGTGCCGGGTCCTACGCGGCGCAATCCCGCCAAACCCGCCAGGTCCGGAAGGAAGCAACGGTAACGGGCTAGTGCGTGCGCAGTAGGTTCCCCGGTACATGAATCTCCCCGGCCCAACCCCCTAATCCCACAATTGCCCGCCCCTTGATAGACAGCCTTCTCCGCCTCGGAGACAATAGCTCTTTTGAACTCATCTTCCCCGGAGAAACTCATTGAGCCTTGTAGTGCGTCCGCGTGTCTCACGACGCGCTAAGATCAGCGCCCTTGGAACCTACGTTCCACCCCGCTTACTCACCAACAAGGATCTCGAGAAGATGGTCGAGACCTCCGACGAATGGATCTACAGCCGCGTCGGCATCCGCGAGCGCCACCTGGTAGAGCCCGGAATGGCCACCAGCGACATGGCTGTCGAGGCCGCCAAACTCTGCCTCGCCGACCGCGGAATCGAGGCCTCCGAAGTCGAAGCCATCATCGTCGCCACCGTCACGCCGGACATGTTCTTCCCCGCCACCGCCTGCATCGTCCAGGACAAGCTAGGCGCGAAGGGCGCGTGGGGATTCGACCTCTCCGCCGCCTGCTCCGGTTTCGTCTATGGCCTTCAGGTGGGAGCGAAGCTGGTTGAGAGCGGGGCGCACTCCAAGGTGCTGGTCATCGGCGCCGACACCATGTCCTCGATCATCGACTACACCGACCGCTCCACCTGCGTACTCTTTGGCGACGGGGCCGGCGCCGTCCTGATCGAGCCCGCCGAAGACGACGAGATCGGCATGATCGACTTCGTCCACGAGATCGACGGCTCAGGTGGGCCGGCCCTGAACATGCCGGGTGGGGGTAGCCTTCACCCCTCCACGGTCGAAACCGTGCAACACAAAATGCACTACGTTCACCAGGACGGACAGTCCGTCTACAAGTTTGCCGTGCGCAAGATGGTCGAAGCCTCAGAGAAAGTTCTATGCCGCAACGGAGTCACGGTCGACGAACTCGCCTGCTTCATCCCGCACCAGGCCAATAAGCGCATCATCACCTCCAGCGCAGAGCGCATGGGCTTACCACTCGACCGTGTCATTATCAACATCGACCGCTACGGCAACACCACCGCCGGCACGATACCTCTGGCCATGGGCACCGCCCGCGAAGAGGACCGCCTGCATAAGGGGGACCTTGTCCTCCTTACCAGCGTAGGTGCAGGGTTTACTGTCGGCGCATCTCTGCTGCGCTGGGAGATCTGATCAGCTGACCGCTGGCGCAGGCCTACTCGACGGATGCCTGCGCTGGTCGTGCCGGTATTTCCAGATGCCGAACACCACCGCGGCTATGAGCAGCCCAATAAATGTCCAGAGGATCATTTCCGACCACCCGGCCAGGTACTGTGACCAGGCGCGGATCACCCTCCGTCCATACGTCACGCCGAGCCACGCAATGAGGCCGTAACGCAAAGTCCGCGCAACGGCAAACGATGCAAGAAAGCGATTACGGGGTATGCCCAGCGCGCCTGCCGACAACAGAAACGGCAGTAGGGGAACAGGCGGCGGCAAGATCGACGCAATAAATACAGTCAGAACTCCGTGCCGCTCGACCCACCTCGAAACTGGTTTCAGCAACCGCGGCGGCAGATACCGGTGGAGCATGCTCTCGCCGCCCTTCTTACCCGCGCTCCACGTCAGATAGCCGCCGATCATGCTGCCGGAGATCGCAGCCGCGGTGAGCAGCCAGGGATTCCCTTGGTTGGCAGTTAGCAGGAGAACCAGCAAATCCGTGCTTCCAGGCAAGGGCAAAGGAATGATCGAGGAATCAATCACCGCGACCGCAAAAACACCCGGCGCGCCAAGGTGAATCAGCCAGTGCGGCATCAGGTGCTTGTGCTTGACGTGTTGCGGCGCAAAGGTCATTTCTACTTGGACGCTGAACGGGTTTGCTGAGTCGCTGTGCCCTTACTTTATAGAAATCGCAATTTTGGAGCGTGAGGCAATGCACCGCACTCTTCCGCATAGCGGTAAAAGAGTCCCAAACCATCCAGACACACGTCATCTAGAAAGTAATGGATGTTGTCGTTCAGATAGTTCCGTATGGTTGCTGCAGGCATGGCAATACGCCGCGACCATTCTTCTACGATCTCGTCGAGGTGGTCGAGGCCTCCGTCTCGTGATCGCTCGAAATCCTCGACAACCTGAGCCGCAGTAACTCCGGTACGCGTCAGTGCGTCTTCGCGCACGGCCCAGAAAGCCGAAACCCAGGCAGTGCCGGTCCACATGCGCCATTCATGAGCGAGGTCCAGATATTCCAGACGCTCTCCCGTCCGCCGTTCACGCTCCTCCCGGCCTTCGAGCGCGAGCAGGGCTGGATCGCCGATCAGCATCGCAGCATCACCTACATCCAACATTGCATCCAGATCGGCGGAGTGGGCGACAAACTCCGGGTGCGTCTTCCATAGTTTGTGAAAGAGGATGCGCGTGTAGGTCGAAGAAGTCATCGAGGCGGTATCGAGTGCGACACGCTTTACTCCGCTAATGCCGTCAGTATGACGAATCACCAGAAGAATCGAGCGCACCTCATCCAGCGACGCGATCGCGCATCGCGGAACGATCGCTGCACCAGGCAATTCCGCATACGCCGCTACAGGTACCAGGCCAATATCCGCTGTGCCCGACTTCAGGCGTCGCGCGCACTCTGCCGGGGTGGAAGGGAGAATTTCGTATCGATCCAGCAGTTCGCGTCTGCGCGGTTCATGCTCAAAGTCCCACATCAAAGGGGCGGGATTCAAAAAATTGATTGCAGCAATTAACAGTTTTTGGGAAACAGGGCTCACCAGCCAGTGTAGCAACGCTAGGTGCTGCCTTCCGTAACGTGAGCGCCTGTGCTTTGGCTTGACTTCTCACACCGGCGTCGTTAACCTCCGAACAAAATCAGTTCAAATCCAATCGACAATCGCACCGACGCTCAAGCTCCTGTCTGCATAGGCCTCGCATTGACTACTGCCGCAATCTCGAACGAGCTTTCTGCCCCCCCTCTGACCGAAGATCGAATTGCCTGGCTTGCTCTTGCTCTTACGCCACAACTGGGCCCACGCCGTATCCTGCGTGCTGTTGAACGCTGCGGGTCGGCTGCGAAGGTCATCGAACGTCGTCTCACTGATCTCGAAGCCTTGGAGTTTCCTGTCGAGAGCGTCCAGTTTATCGCCGACGGCCATGCGCGCACGGCAGCCGATCAGCAGCTCGATACACTCGCCAAAACCGGCGGCCAATTTCTCACCCATGCCGACGACGCTTATCCCGAACGTCTCCGCGAGATATTTGATCCGCCTGCCGTGCTTTGGCTCCGCGGCAATCCACAATTGCTCGCACTCCCGTCGATCGCGGTCGTAGGCACCCGCCATCCCACGCCGTATGGAACCGGCATGGCCGAAGTGCTTTCCCGTGATCTCGCTCATCGCGGCCTCATCATTATTAGCGGCATGGCCCGAGGGGTGGATACTTCGGCCCACAAGGGCGCTCTCGCAGCCAAGCGCCCTACTGTCGCGGTCTGGGGAACAGGCATAGACGTGATCTATCCCCGAGAGAACAAGTCACTCTCTGAACAAATCGTTGCCGGTGGAGGCGCCATCGTTTCCGAATTCCCGCTAGGAGTTTTTCCCGCGCCACAGAATTTCCCCAAGCGCAATCGCATCCTGAACGGAATGAGCATCGGAGTTCTGGTGATCGAAGCAGCGGAGTACAGTGGCACGCGTGTTACCGCGAGATGCGCGATCGAGCAGAATCGCGATGTGTACGCCGTTCCCGGAAACGTGACCACGAAAAATGCATGGGGTCCTAACACACTGATAAAGCAAGGCGCAAAGCTTACCGCCACCTGGGAAGATGTGTGGGAGGAATTGCCCACGCCGATCCGGCTCCATCTCGAGAGCGAGCTGGGTCTTGCATCGAAAGAGCACCCTGCTGCATCCTTATTCACGGAAGAGGCACTTCCAGCTAACGAAGCTTGCGTGATGTCGGTGCTTCGCCGCGACGAGGCACTTCAGATTGACGAGATCATGGAAAAGCTTGAGCCTGAACTCAGCTCCTCAGAAGTCTTCACAGCGCTCTTTGAATTGGAGCTGGCAGGCCGCGTCAGGCAACTTCCGGGCAAAAATTACGTCAAGACTTTCTGAACGTGTGCATGCCGGCCATGATCGGGGACATCTTTGCCTGCTGACTGCGGCAGGAGAAAATGCACAAGATGGAATGAGCAGGTAGATTCGGAGTGGCAATGCGTGGTAGCTTCCAGACAAATTCATTAATGTCAGTCACGCGGGTTTGCCGTCTGGTAGTATCCGTTCCGGTTGCAAAGGAAAACAATGAGTAAATCGCTACTGATCGTCGAATCGCCCACCAAAGCCAAGACGATCAACAAATATCTGGGGAAAGACTTCACGGTCGAAGCTTCGTTCGGTCACATCATGGATCTGCCCAAGAACAAGATCGGCGTAGATCTTACCGACGGCACCTTCGAACCGGAGTTGATTGTCATCCCGGGAAAAGAAAAAGTTGTCGAGAAATTGCGTAAATTGGCGAAAGGCGCGGACAACGTCTATCTAGCGCCCGATCCCGACCGCGAAGGCGAGGCTATCGCTGCACATTTGGCTAGCGTCCTACGTGGTTCCGTGAAAAAGAATGCAATTCACAGGGTCACCTTCAACGAAATCACTTCGAAGGCTGTCAAGGCCGCATTCGCAGACGCCCGTGACGTGGACCAGCATCTGGTTGATGCACAGCAGACGCGCCGCGTACTCGATCGCATTGTCGGCTATCAAATCTCTCCGCTCCTCTGGGACAAGGTTCGCCGCGGGCTCTCGGCCGGGCGTGTGCAAACGGTCGCTCTGCGCCTCATCGTCGAGCGCGAACAGGAAATCAAAGCCTTCAACCCGGTCGAATACTGGACCGTCGATGCGAATCTTTATCCAGCGCCCAAAGGTCAGGAATTCACAGCGCGTTTTATCGGAGTTGATGGCGAACGGGCTCGCGTTGAAACCGTAGATGCACCTTCGCTGCCGAATCAGAAGCTGACAGACGAAACTGTTGAGCAGTTGAACAAAGCTGCATGGTCGGTTCGCAACGTCGAACGTAAGGAGCGCAAGCGCAACCCCGCCGCGCCCTTCACCACCAGCAAGCTTCAGCAGGATGCCTCGCGCCAGCTCGGCTTCAACGTCAAGCGCACGATGGGCGTCGCGCAACGCTTATATGAAGGCGTTGAGATTGGCAACGAAGGTGCCGTCGGTCTGATCACTTATATGCGTACCGATTCGACGCGCGTTGCCCCCGAGGCCATTACCGCAGTCCGTGACTGGATCAAGCAGAAGCTTGGCGATGCTTATCTGCCGGCCTCCTCAAATGTTTTCAAGTCCAAGAAGGACGCGCAGGATGCGCATGAAGCCATTCGCCCAGCAAATCCCGAGTTGATTCCGGACGATATCCGCCGATATCTCTCCGACGAGCAGTACAAGCTATACAAGCTCATCTGGCAGCGGTTCGTTGCTTCACAAATGATGCCTGCCGTCTACGACCAGACCACGGTTGACATCGTCGCCAAAGCCGACCGGAATTACGATTTCCGCGTGACAGGCTCCGTGCTAAAATTCGACGGCTTCCTCAAGGTGTACGAGGAGTCGAAGGAAAAGAAGGACGAAGACGACGAGTCGCTCTCGAACAAGCTCCCGATGCTGAACGCAGGAGACAAGCTGTTCCTTAAAGAACTGAAACCTGAACAGCACTTCACTGAACCGCCCCCACGCTACAACGAGGCATCTCTCGTCAAGGAACTCGAAGAGCAGGGAATCGGACGTCCGTCCACTTACGCATCCATCATCAATACCATCCAGGACCGCGAGTACGTCCAGAAGATGGGTGGTCGCAATGGCCGCTTTGTGCCGACGGAGATTGGCACTGTCGTCACCGGTCTGCTGGTCAAGAATTTCCCGTATATATTCGACACAAAATACACCGCCAAGCTTGAGGAAGAGCTTGACGACATAGAAGACGGGAAAGAGAAGTGGACGGATCTGCTTAACGGCTTCTACGGACACTTTGCCGAAGAACTTGCCGATGCCGGCAAGAAGATGGAAGACATCAAGCGGATGGAAAAGCCCACCGACCAAACTTGCGACGTGTGTGGATCGCCCTTGGTGTTGAAGTGGGGCAAGTTCGGCTCTTTCTATGCGTGCAGTGCATATGACAAGAAAAAACCCGGAAGCTGCACCTTTACAAAAGAGAATTTTGAAAGCAAGCCTAACCTCACCCTGTCCGGGGGAGAAGAAGGTGAGCAGGAAGAGTATTGCGAAAACTGCGGCCGCGTCATGGTGTTGAAAAATGGCCCGTGGGGGCCGTATATGGCCTGTCCAGGCTATAACGAAGACCCGCCGTGCAAGACGGTGCGCCGACTGAACCAGAAGCAGCAACAGAAGCCTCCGCAACCGCTCGACGAGAAGTGCCCCAAATGCGGCGAGCATCTGGTGCTGCGCAACGGTCAATATGGAGAGTTCATCTCCTGCTCCGGCTATCCGAAATGCAAGTACATCAAGCAGAACACCATCGGCGTCAAGTGCCCCGTGTGCCACGAGGGCGATATCGTCGAGAAGAAGGCGCGCCGCGGCAACTTGTTTTACGGCTGCTCGGAGTATCCGAAGTGCGACTTCACCGCGAACAACAAGCCGGTGGACAAGAAGTGCCCCGAGTGCGGCAGCCCCTATCTGCTGGAGAAGACCCTGAAGTCGGGCGTCTACCTTGTGTGTCCCAATAACAAGAAGCCCTCAGCAGACGAAGAGGCGTCGCCCAAGAAGCGCAAAAAGAAGGGTGAGCCCGAGAGCGCGATAGCCTGCAGTTACACGAAGCGGATAGGGGATGCTCCGGTCGCGGGAGTAGTTCCGATTCCCACCGCGAAGACTCACGGGCCGGTGGTTGAGCAGCCAGTGGCTTAGGTGCGATACACTCAGGCGCGGAGACCTGAATGTTCGAATCTACACTCGCAACGAATGCTGACGCCGACCTGATCCTTAAGCTGTACGAACTACGTACCGAGGCCACCATGCGCGAGGCCCGCGCCTGGATGACTGGGCAGTTCTTCCCCCAGACTGCAGAGGAGTTCTTCGCGGTATCGAACGGCTTTGCCACCAAGGAGAATGCCTGGTACCGGCAGGTGTTGAGCTATTGGGAGATGGCGGCGGCCTTCGTGCTGCACGGCGCACTCAACGCCGAGCTCTTCGTCGACTGCAATGCGGAGCCCTTCTTCATCTATGCCAAGTTTCTGCCGCTGCTGACGGATATCCGCATGAAGATGCCAGGCTTTCTCTCCAAGACCGGCCAAGTCGTGGAGCAGTCTCCCACGGCTCAGGCAAAGGTGGAGCAGATGGCAAGGAACATTGCCTCAATGCGGTCCGCAAGGAAATAATATCGTGCGAAATCAGAAGTAGCAGTGGCGGGACGATTGGGTCCCGCATCTGGTAATGTGGTGAGTCCGGCCAATCTCCGAACAGGACAACGAAGGGTCTTTTATTCAATGGCAAAGGCAATCTGGAACGGCAAAGTTGTGGCGGAAAGCGATAAGGTTGAAACAGTTGAGGGAAACCTCTATTTTCCAGATAGTTCCGTGAAGCGAGAATACCTCCGGCCCAGCTCGACGACATCCACCTGTCCGTGGAAGGGGCAGGCCCGGTATTACAGCCTGTTGATCGACGGGCAGGAGAACCAGGATGCGGCCTGGTACTATCCCGATCCCAAACCAGCGGCGCGGAACATCAAGGGGCACATCGCTTTCTGGCGCGGAGTCGAGATCGAGAAGTAGCAGGGGTACCCCCTCCCCTCAATCCTTGGCGGATTTGGGACTCATTCATTTCATGGGGCTTAGCTGACAAACCTCTAAGACTGATTGATTCTAAATGTCTAAGCTGGACTCATTGAAACCAGGGGACTTAAGGGGATAAGCTTGTGTCCGATTGCAACTTCGGAATGAAGCAGTTGTGAACCCTTTGGCAGTTTATGTCTTGACATGTCTTGAGAAGGCGCACCTCACTAAAAAGAGAAGTATGCGTCTGGTGTCAAGAAGGCTAGATTGTCTTCGTTGTACGCCTCAAATGTTCGTGGAAACGCGACCCCGATCTTTCGTAGATCGTTTGCCAAGGCTAGTCCTTCAGGTATGGGAAAGTAGGTTTCCAGTTGAATCGACCTTCCTTCCGCCCAAATACAAAGGCTGCCCCATCGAAAAGCGGAACCGAAGATCTTTCGGTTCTCTTCTGGATACATTCCAAGATCGAAGATGAGCGACCGGGGATAGGTCTTGCTGACACCGACAGGAACCCCCTGAAGTTCTTTCTGGAAGGACACCACATCCGGCTCGATGGTTATGACATATCGAGTAATGTGCTCAGCCACGATAAAGCCAGTCACCGCGACGGTCGAGAAGGAGCCTCCTACTAATCCTGATATGACGTTCACATTCCAGCCAAGATGAACAGCACTCCAGATTGCGGCAGAACACAGGCCGAAGACGAAGAAAAACGCGACGAACGGTATGATGCGATTGGTCAGAAAGGAAACAATCACCCTATCCTCTCTCTTCTCGATGACATACATATGGTCGACTATTTCGGCGATAGACATTGCTCAACATGGTTTCACATCCTGCCGAGGAGCGCTCTCGCGTCACTTGTGCCTTGGACACTGACGGGGCAGTTGCTCACCAGAGCGTATGCTTAGGTCAGGAATCAGAATCTCCGCCTCTCGCCTCAGCCTCCAGTGCTTTCGCTCCAGCCGAGCAACTTTCAAGTAAGCAAGGGGACAATAGGGTTCGCTTTAAGCATCATCAAGAAAGCTGCTGTAAGAAACAATCCTTTGCGTGGCCAAGAAGGAATGTCCTTCTGTTCCGGTCGATGAGGCCGAGTTCGATGTTCCTGCGCGCACAGGTTGAGAAACCCCGGAATGGGATCGACCTCCGATCCGAAATTCCACATTGCCTCTCCGCTATAAATTGTTCCAGATTGAGCTTTGCGAACGTGATTACGAGTGAGAGCAGGAACTATGTCTTTCCCGGAAACGTTTCAAACGGAAGAAATGAACGCTCTTTCGCTTACAAATGCTCCGTCGGTTGCTTCGGGCGCTCCCGCGCGACTTTTGCCGACCCGAGTTGCGTTTATCGGTAACTATCTGCCGAGACGATGCGGCATCGCCACATTCACAACCGACCTCTGCACCGCTGTAGCGGCCGAGTACGGCAGCGGTTGCCTCTTTGCCATTCCTGTCAATGATCCGAACTCGAGCTACAAATATCCGGAGCAGGTCCGGCTGGAACTCGCCCAGGAAGATCGCGCTTCTTATGAGCGGGCTGCCGATTTTCTTAACTCCAACGGCAACGATCTGGTCTGCGTGCAGCATGAGTACGGTATTTACGGAGGGATTGCAGGCGGCCACATTCTGACGCTGCTCCGCAAGTTGAAAATGCCGTTGGTAACGACACTACACACAGTCCTGCGCGAACCGGATGCGAATCAACGCGCAGTACTCCAAGAGATTGCTCGGCTTTCCGATCGATTGATTGTGATGAGTCAACACGGCGCGTGTTTTCTCCGCGAGCGGTACAAAGTGGCGGGCGAAAAAATCGATGTCATTCCGCATGGCGTCCCGGATCTTCCCTTCCTGGATCCCAATCACTTCAAGCAACGGTTTGGAACCCAGGGAAAGTGTGTATTGCTTACGTTCGGCCTGCTCTCTCCAAACAAGGGAATCGAGAATGTGATCCGCGCGCTGCCGGCGATTCTGGCAAAACATAGGAACGTGGTCTATATCATTTCCGGAGCAACACATCCTCAAATCAAACGCCAGGAGGGTGAACGGTATCGCGAAAGGTTGCAGACGCTGGCTGCAAAATGCGGCGTTTCCGCCCACGTAATTTTTAACAACCGTTTTATGGCCGCGGAGGAGCTGATAGAGCACTTGTCCGCTGCGGACATCTACATCACTCCCTATCGCCATGAGGCCCAAGTTGTCTCCGGCACGCTGGCCATCGCGGCGGGAGCAGGGAAAGCGATTATCTCTACGCCCTACTGGCATGCAAAGGAGCTGCTTGCCGAGGGACGCGGCCTGATCGTTCCGTTTGACCGTCCCAATTCCATCGCGGATGCGGTAACCAAGCTCCTGGAAAACGACGCCGAGCGGAATGCGATGCGAAAACGCGCCTATCTTTACTTGCGGGGAACAACGTGGCAAAGCACGGCTCAGGCTTATATGGCGAGTTTTCAGCGCGCGCAAGACAAACGAATGTTGCGGCCACGCCCTGCACCGCCGGATATTTTTTCAGCGAGGGCGACTACGGGAGTACGATCCGTCGGAGAAATGCTGTAGCCCATTTGTTTCAGAAATGACGGCATGGCATCATTCGAGGGGATAAGACCATCCTTCTGATGACAGAACACACGCCCCCGATTGCAACAGAGCGCCTTTCTCGTTCTGCCTTCGTCTTCGCAATCGCGGGAGTGCTGGTGTTTCTGTACCTGCGAACCTTTCTCCTTCCCGCTGTGCCCTTGGTCGCACACGACGACCAGATCCTATTCTTCATTCGCGCAGCGCGTGTGGCTCATGGTCAGGTGTTGTATCGTGACTTTTTCGAGCTTGTTACACCGGGGATCGATCTAGTCTATGGGGCCGCTTTCCGCCTCTTCGGTATCCATGCCTGGATCATGCAGGCCTGGTGCATCGCGCTGGGGCTCGCTCTCTTTTGCGTTGTCACGCTGATTGCCGCCAGGATACTCCGTGGTCCGCTGGTTTTGCTTCCGGGTCTGCTATTCCTGGTTTTCGACTTCAATAGCGCTCTCGACCCGACGCATCATTGGTACAGCACGCTCGGTGGTCTGGCCGCGGTCAGCGTGCTGATGGGCGGCACGAGCCTGCAGCGGATCTTCACGGCGAGCGCACTCTGTGCCGTCGCGACGCTCTTTACTCAGACACAGGGCGCGCTGACATTCGTCGCGTTGGTCGTCTATCTGTTATGGCTCAAACGATCCGAGGTGCGAGGTCCAAATATCCGGGCGCAACTCACAACACTGGTTCTGCCGTTTACCGTGATTCTCTCCTGCGTGCTCGGGTACTACGTTCACAAAGCAGGCTTCCGCACCATCTTCTTCGATCTCATCTTATTTCCGCTTAGATTCCTATCTTCGGGTAACTTCAATTCGCCCCACGCCTATCTCGATCAGCTTCAGCCGCAACGTGCTTCCGGCACCATTGTTCGACTGATCCCTGTTGTGTTCATCTATGCGGTCGTTCCTTATATCTATGTGGTGGGGGCCTATCAGGTGTGGCGCAAAGGCGATGTGCTGCCTGCCGAGCTTCGGCGACATCTGGTTCTCCTTCACCTCGTCGGGGTCGCGCTTTTTCTGGCCGTCGCGGGTGGACCCCGATTTCATCGACTCTGCACGGTCGCTCCGCCTGCTATCCTCATCTGCGCCTGGCTTCTCGGCCAACGCGGCCTAGTGCTAAAGATCGCTCGCGGTCTGTTGTGTCTGCTGGCGTTGGCATTTGCTTTTCTGCTGCCTTTCTATCGTCAGACTCAGTGGCATGCCACGTTAGATTTGCCTATCGGCCGGACAGCTTTTAGCGATCCCCTTGAGTTCCAGGAATTCCAATGGCTCGCAGAACGGAGCCACCCATCGGAGCTCTTGTTCAACCAGGGGAGTCTCGGCCTCTATCTCTCGCTCGAGAACCCTACAGCCTCGGAGTTCATTACCGATACTGACTTCACCCAGCCGGAACAGGTGGCCGCTGTCCTCCAGTCGCTCCAACGCCGGCCGCCGCGCTTCATCGTGCTGACACCCGAAAACACAAGTCCCTCGGATGTTCACAACCACTCCGCCCCCTTTCGCCGGTACGTTCATGACAACTATCGCTTGATCCATATCTTTCCGTTGAGTCATAACTCTCGATACGAGGAACTCTGGGAACGATTACCGTCCCGGTGATACGCCGAGTGGCCTCCGGGTCTCAGGCATTCTTTCTAGTAAGACCTTGGTACTGAGTGGGCGAATAACCGACGATGGATCGGAAATCATTAATGAGGTGCGCCTGATCGAAGTAGCCCAGCTCCAGCGCAAGTTGGGCGTAATCGGCCTGCTCGCCGGAGTTGAATCGCTCGACGAGCTCGTGGAGGCGATAGCGGCGGATGACCCACTTGGGATTTACGCCTACATATTCGTTAAAAAGGCGCTGGAGCGAACGCTTGCCGAGACCCGTGCGGGTCACGAGATCGTCGACCGTTTTGATATCGGGTTCGGAGAGAATGCGGCTCACAAGCTGGCTGGTCAACGCAATCGTCTCGTCGGGTGCGGGTGCGCGTGGACGGAAGAAGGCGTTAGTCGCTTCAATCATTGTGTCTTCTTCGCGAGATGAGACCAGTATGGCCTCCAAGGCATCCACCTCCTTGCCGAAAATGCGATTTACCGGCACGGTGAGATTGGCGAGCGATGAGACGGATGACTTCAGAAACGGACGGAAGCCTCCGGGGGTAAACTTGATTCCGAAGACGTGCGATTGGCCTTCGAGCCTGCGCGTGAATTTTCCGGTGAAGACACCAGCTATGGTCGAATTGCCCTGTTCAAAGACGGCCTGAACGTTAGGATGGGGCAGCGTTTCGGCGGTGTGCGGCGGAAGGCCGCGAAGATTCCAGCTCACCATCCAATAATGCGCGATGAAGTGGGCAAGGTCGGGCGATGGACTACGTCGCGAGTGCCTGAACTGGCCGGCAGATGGGGGAGCCTTGAGAACTCCGCGAGCCTTGCCCACGGAGGGATCCAAGACTTCTTCCATCTGGCCATCAGAATGCAGGCGCTGGGCCGAGGCTTCCTGTCGCGTTTTTCCAATCATGACGGCTTTGCTTTGCTTATATTCTCCTTGAGGACAAACCGGCATGACCGAATTATTAATTCGCAAATCGATTGAGGTAGATGCCCCAGTCGAGACTCTCTGGAAGATTCTGACCGACCCCGCATTCATCCAGCAGTACATGTTTGGTTGCAATGCGGAGACGGACTGGAAGCTTGGCTCGCCGCTGCAGTGGCGGGGCGCTGCCGATGGGGTAGTTTATGTAAAGGGCCATGTTGTCGAAGTCGAGCCACCGCACCATCTGGCGTACACGATCTTCGATCCGAACTCGAAACTTGCGGACATACCTAAGAACTATCTCACTATGAGCTATGACCTGAAGGAACATGGCAGCCTGGGGTCAATCCTTGAGATTACTCAGGGAGACTTCTCCATGGTCGAAGATGGCCAGAATCGATATCAGCATTCGCTGGATGGGGACGATTCCGTGTTGATGGGGATCAAGAAGCTGGCGGAGGCAGAAGCCCGGCAGAGGTGAATTCACGATAGAGTGGGGCTGTAGGCGCTTTGGAGAATGGGGGCGATCGGCAAATGAAACTGCGTCCGGTTCTGCTTCTGAACCTGTTGCTGTGCGTGGCCGCGCTTGCCCAGACGGCCTCCAAGCCCGCGAAGCCACCGTCCAATCCACTTGCCAGCGCTGCGCAATCGGCGGAACAGGCGCCGCCGGCTCCAGCAGTTCCGGAAGATCCCCTCGGACGGTCTTCGCCGCATGGATGTGTCGTCGGTTTTTTGAAGGCGGCGGAAAAGCAGGATTATGCGCGTGCCGCGCAATACCTGGATGTGAGGAAGCCTCCAGAGCAGGCCGAGGAACTGGCGAAACAACTGCAGACATTGTTAGACACGGGGCTGTCCACGAACCTCGATAGCCTTTCCCGCGAATCCGCAGGCGACGTAGCCGACAATTTGCGCTCATCGCGTGATCTGGTAGGAACGGTGAAGACTGAGCGTGGGAGCCTGGACATTCTCGTCACTCGTATCGAGCGGCCGGGGCAGCCGGCCATCTGGCTATTTTCGGCGGAAACTTTGGCAGGTGTCCCACGGTTGAGTGCGGACCTGCAGGGAACTCGACTCGAACAAAAACTGCCACGCTGGCTGGTGGAGACTCGATTTTTCACGGTGCCACTCTGGCGCTGGCTAGCAGTGGTTGTGGTGCTGCTGGTGGTACTGGCCGTGGCATGGGTGATCACCCGGTTGATTCAGCTGATTCTGGTGCCCGCATTAGGAAAGGCGCTGCCATCGAGCGAAAAAAAGGTCACGCGCAGCCTGCAGGGGCCAATCTTTGCTCTGCTGATGTCCGCAACCCTGTATCTGGTGTCGCTGCATTCCCTCTCCGTGCTGGGACGCCAGTACATGAGCGACGCGGCCACGCTGATGTTGGTGATCGGCGTCGCGTGGCTGCTAATCAAGTTCAGCGATCTGACGGCGGTTTACACCGCGCAGGGGACCCCCGGCAATCTGCGCCTGGAGCGCGCTACCTTCGTCTCAGTCGCCGCGAGAGTTTTCAAGATTGCGGTGGTGTTGTGTGCATTGCTCGTGCTGCTAAGCCGCGCAGGCATTGACGTCACCGCTATGCTGGCAGGCCTGGGAATTGGCGGCATCGCGCTGGCGCTGGCAGCGCAAAAGACCCTTGAGGATTTTTTTGGAGGCATCGCCATCGTCGCCCGGAAAGCGGCGCGTGTGGGCGATCTGTGCAAGATTGGCGACGATACGGGTACGGTAGAAGCCATTGGCCTGAGCTCGGTGAGGTTGCGAACATTCGATCGCTGCGTCGTATCGCTGCCAAACGCCAAAGTTGCACAGGTGAGCATTCAGAACTTCTCGCTGCGGGACAAGTTCCTGGTGCACGAGTTCTTCAGTCTGCGCCATGACACGCCGGCGCAGGAGGTGAGTGCAGTGGTGACGGAAATCGATCGCGTATTGCAAAGCACACAGGCGGTCGAGAAAACGTCGGCACGCGTGCGGCTGGTCGGGCTGGATACGTCGGGGCTGCGCCTAGAAGTATGGGCCTACCTGTTGCTGCCGCCGATGGACGCGATACGATGCCTGCGCGAGCAGGAACAACTGTTCCTCACGATTCTAAAGATCATGGATAAAGCAGGAACAGGGCTCGCGCTCCCCATGCAGCCTGCGAACCCTCCCAGCGCGAAGTCGTGACGTAGACCCTGTTCTCGAGACCAGGGACGATAGGGGCAGAAACTCCAAGCTTTCTCAACTCACTTTTCTTCGTTCAGTACGCGAATTCGCTTTCAATCCCGACTCGCTGCCGTCCAATGGCCATGTTGCATGGTGGCTCACAAACCTTTTGAACAACTGGGAGGGTAGTGCGATGTGGATTTTTTCGTATTTTGGATGGGCTCGAAGTCTTCCTCTCGCGGCGGTCATTGCTGGATGCGGCGGAGGGTTGGCAGTGCCGTGCAAAGCGCAGGCTCCAGAGTTGAAGGGCGGACCCATGCTGGACTGCTCCGGCTTGCCTTGCATGGACGTTACAGTGGCCGGAGATAAGCATTTGAAGGTCCTGATTGACACGGGAAACACCAATTCGCTGCTCGACGAGGCGAAGGCCAAGGAACTGGGGCTGGAGTTGAAACCGGTGAATGGGCCCGATGGCAAGCCGTATCCCGGATATTCGATGGCTACGGTGAAGGATCTGAAGGTGGGCGACGCTTCTCTAGGCGATGTCAAAGTGCTGGTGGTGGACTTGAAACCCGACATCGCAAAAGGAGATATACCGACGGCAGACGGGACCCTAGCGTATACAGTCTTCCGGGACCGCGTGCTGAAGCTGGATTACAGAAATCGCCGGGTTGCGGTGTCCGATGTGTTGAGCGCCGATGTACCATGCCCGGGATCATGCGGGGAGCTGACTACTCCCACCTTCGGAAAGAAGGGACCTCCAATTGTGGTCACAACCGGCTTTGCATTGAATGGCAAGGCGGTGGCGGTGCAGATCGATACACTCTATTCCGGAACTATGTTGATATATCCCACGTCGGTCGAGAAGCTGGGATTGAGCGAGCAGACCACTTCGGCAAAGAAGCGTTTCTTCCCTTTCACCGATGGCGGAGTGGAGATGATGGAAGGCACAGCAGGGACGGAGAGCTTCGGAAAGACAATTCTGAAGAAGGACGCGACACTTTATTTCGCGACGCCGAAGGTGCATGCGCCGGACGGGATGTTCGATGGCACGGTGGGGCACGAGTTGTTCGCGGGGCATGTATTGACGCTGGATTTCCACGCGCACCACTTCTGGATGGCATAAGACTCTGGCGTCCCCACCTGCGAGCCTAATCGTAGCGTTCGAAGATGATCTGCTTGCGCTGCCATCCGCGTTCCTTGAGGCGGTCGCGGTTGCCGGAGACCATGTTGTTCAGGCCGCAGATGTAGGCGTGGATGTCGAAGCCCGTGCCTTCCGCCGATGTCGGGACGGGTGCGGAGTGATTTGCCGACTCGCGACCCCTGAGGATCTGGGCAACGTGGTCCTGCACGTAGCCGCGCAGGCCTTCCCAGCCTTCGTGGGGACGGCTGAGCGTGGGGAGATAGTGGAAGTTGTGGTGCTCGGCGGCGACCTTCTCGAAGTATTTCCGGTAATAGATCTCTGTTTCATGGCGGGTGCCGTAGACGAGACAGAACTTACGGCCCTCGCTGCGTTCCTCTCCAACCTCAGGAAAGAGGTATTGGACAAATCCGAGGATAGGGGCGATGCCGGTTCCGGTTGCGATCATAATGCCGTCGGTGAGCGGCTGGCGCAGCGTGAAGAAGCCATGCGGTCCGTGAAATTGCACGGTTTGGCCGACTTCCAGATCGCAGAGAAAATTCGAAAAGAAGCCATCCATTACACGATTTACGCACAGGTCAAGCATGTTTATACGGGGTGCAGATGCGATGGAGTATGCGCGTGTCTGTATTTTTCCTCGTTGATCGACTGCGACGCAGGAGATGAACTGACCTGGCACGAAGTTAAAGTGCGAAAGCTCATCGACGGCGAATTCGAGGTGATAGCATTGCGCGGGGTCGGAGAGCAGTAGCTTTTTCTCAAGCCGGGCGGTAAGGAGCTGTTTATCCAAAGTGAATTCTTTTCCTTTCAAAAATTATCACCTGTGCCTCATTGCGTGAGCAATTAAGCGAGATACATCGTCAAGTGCCGAACGCACCCCAGATTTCTAGAACCGTGTAGATATACTCGATCTGACAAGAATCTGAATTCTCGAACGACCCTATGAGCGTACAGCCGCAAAAATATACCCGGAATAATCCATACATCTCGCGCATGCTCGTTAATGTATTAATGACTTTGGAAGGTTCAGAAAAAGAAACCCGCCATATCGAGCTGGAGCTTGAGCCAGGGATGGAGTACACGCCTGGCGACGCCGTTGGCATCGTGCCTGAGAATCGTCCGTCAGAGGTGGCCGAGGTACTTGCGCAGTTACATTTCAAGGGTGACGAGCGCGTATTGGATCACTACAAAGTTGAAATCAGCCTTGAGGAGGCCCTGCGTACGCGTCTGGCTATCGGCAAGCTCACCCGCAGTGCTGTGAATGCTTATGCGAAGGCCGCTCCGGAATCGGTGCCGGGACTCGAGGCGCTGAAATCGTTGGTTTTGCCGGACAACCGCTCTTTAGCGGAGGAGTACATCTGGGGCCGTGAGTTCATCGATCTGATTACGGAATATCCGGGCGGAATTACGCAGCCGCAACAGTTATTCACAGTGCTGGCGCGCCTTACTCCGCGCATGTATTCGATTGCGTCGTCGCAGTCACTCGTGAAGGATGCCGTGCATACGATCGTTCGCGTTGTTTACTACACGAGCCATCAACGCGACCGACAGGGGCTGTGCTCAGGACATCTGGGAGAACGCGCGCCCGAAGGCTCTACGATGCCTATCTTTCTGCATTCGAACAACAATTTCCGCCTTCCGGAAAACACCGGCACGCCGGTTATCATGGTTGGCCCGGGTACTGGGATAGCACCGTTCCGCGCGTTTCTGCAGCACCGCAAGGCGCATGGCCACAAGGGCGAGAACTGGCTATTTTTCGGCGAGCAGCGCCGCGCTTCAGATTTTCTTTACCGCGAGGATCTGGAAGGGATGTTCCGCGACGGCGTTCTGACGCGGTTCGATACAGCTTTTTCGCGCGATCAGTCACACAAAGTCTACGTGCAGGATCGTATGCGGGAGAATGACGCCGAGCTATACCGTTGGCTCGAGCGCGGCGCTCATTTTTATGTGTGCGGTGACGCGAATCGTATGGCGAAAGATGTTGAGACTGCGCTCCTCGATGCCATCGCCAACGGACAAAACAGCACGCCAGACGCCGCGCAGGAGTATCTCGCTAGTATGAAGAAGGCGAAACGGTACCAGACAGACGTTTACTAGGTCCGTGAACCCTATTCCACCGTTACGGATTTCGCGAGGTTTCGCGGCTGATCGACGTCGCAGCCGCGACGGACTGCGATATGGTAGGCGAGCAGTTGCAGTGGGATCACGTCGAGTACAGGGAGGAGCAGCTCCGATGCCGGCGGAACATAGAGGACGTGATCGACGAGCTGCTTTATATGCTCGTCCCCCTGGATCGCCACCGCAATCACCTTGCCGGAGCGCGCGGTGACTTCCTGAATGTTAGACAAGGTTTTTTCGTAGCGAAGGACCGAGTCACGATTGCTCTCGTCCTTGGTGGCCAGGACGACGACGGGCAATGTCTCGTCGATCAGAGCGTTGGGTCCGTGCTTCATTTCGCCTGCCGGATAGCCCTCGGCGTGGATGTAGGAGATCTCCTTCAGCTTGAGTGCGCCTTCGAGGGCCATCGGGTAATGGATGCCGCGGCCGAGGTACAGAAAGTCGCGAGCATTGGAGTAGATCTTCGCCAACTGCTCACAGACGGGGTCGGCAGTGCGGAGGCTTTCTTCCGCCTTGCCGGGTAGAAGGCTGAGGGACTCGACGAGGATGCGGCTCTCAATGTCGGTTACGGTTCCGCGCTTTTGGGCGAGGTGCAGGGCGAAGAGGAAGAGCGCGACAATCTGGGCGGTGAAGGCCTTGGTGGAGGCGACGCCTATCTCGGGGCCGGCGTGGGTGTAGATGGTTCCGTGGGCTTCACGGGCGATCATGGCGCCGACGACGTTGCAGATGGCGATGGTCTTCGAGCCTTTGGCGATCATTTCGCGCTGGGCGGCGATAGTGTCGGCTGTCTCCCCGGACTGGGTGATGAGCAGGCCAAGCGCGGCTGGGTCGGCGATGGGATCGCGGTAGCGGTATTCGCTGGCGTAGTCCACTTCAACGGGAATGCGGGCGAGGCGCTCAATCATGAACTTGCCCGCCGTGGCGGCATGCCAGCTGGTCCCACACGCGGCAATGTTGATCCTGCTCGCGCGACGGAATTCGTCATCGGAGATCTTCATCTCGTCGAGGAAGACTCTGCCGGTATCCAGCGAGATGCGGCCGAGGGTGGTGTCACGAATAGCCCGTGGTTGCTCGAAGATTTCCTTGAGCATGAAGTGCTTGTAACCGCCCTTTTCCGCCTGGATCGGATCCCACAGGATGCGCTGCAGCGGGCGTTCCACATGGTTGCCATGGAGATCGGTGAGCTCGACGCCGGAGGGTGTGAGGACGGCCACGTCTCCATCAGCGAGAAAATAGAGATTGCGGGTGTGATGGAGGATGCCGGGCACGTCCGACGCGACGAAGTACTCGCCTTCTCCGATGCCGATGACCGCTGGCGGCCCGTTGCGAGCGGAGACGATCTTGTCGGGTTCGTCGGCGGAAATGACGCTGATGGCGTAGGCTCCGGTGAGACGGAGGGCAGCGCGGCGGACAGCCTCTTCAAGAGGCATGGTCTTGCCGGAGGGGGCGGAGGAGGCGATCTCTTGCTCGATGAGATGAGCGATGATTTCTGTATCTGTCTCAGTTACGAATTTGTGGCCTTCGAGTGCAAGCTCATGCTTGAGGGTCAGATAGTTTTCGACGATGCCGTTGTGGACGACGACGATGCGGCCTGTGCAGTCGCGGTGAGGATGCGCGTTTTCCTCGGTCGGACGGCCGTGCGTGGCCCAGCGGGTGTGGCCGACGCCATAGGTTCCGCGGAGGGGGTGCTGGCGGATGACTTCTTCAAGATTGCGAAGCTTGCCGGGGGCGCGGCGCAACGCCAACCCATCGCCATTGCCGCCCACGGCGATGCCGGCCGAGTCATACCCGCGGTATTCGAGACGGCGAAGGCCTTCAATGATCAGGGGAACGACTTGTTTGTTGCCGACATAACCGACGATTCCGCACATGTAAACCTATTATCACGGATGGGGGCGGGCAAAATCAGAACCAGCGCGAGCTATTCGTCTTCGAGGTGGAAGGTGAATTCTTCGATCACCGGATTGGTCAACACGTCGCGAGCGATTCGCTCGACCTCGGCGCGGGCAGCGGCGGCATCGAGTTCGTTGCTGAGTTGCAGCACGAAATATTTACCCTGACGGATATCTTCGATTCCCTGATATTGCATCTTCTTCAGTGCGTTGTGGATGGCCTGTCCCTGAGGGTCAAGGACGGTTTGCTTAAGGGTTACGTAGACATGGGCCTTCATCGTGCCCGATTATAAAGGACTTCGCGTCCAGCGATACGCGCCATTCGGCGCACGCAGCTTTCTGCCGTTGGGACGTGTGGGCGCCAATTTCGCATCAGATTGCGTACACTGGAATTCCCATGGTCAACTATCTGGAACTGCCGATTGGCGACAAAATGCCCGAGGTCGTCAACGTCGTGATCGAGATTCCTGCCGAAGGAATCAATAAATATGAGTATGACAAGCAGCTTCACGTCTTCCGCCTGGACCGCAACCTCTATTCACCGGTGCATTATCCGGGAGACTATGGGTTCATTCCTTCAACCTTGAGCGACGACGGCGATCCGCTGGACGTGTTGGTCCTCGTTGATGCGGCGAGCTTTCCGGGTTGCGTGATGCAGGTGCGGCCGATCGGCCTCCTGGAGATGTTGGATCAGGGTGTCCTGGATGAGAAAGTGCTGGCTGTGGGCAAGAACAATCCGCGCTATGCCAATGTGTGGAATTATTCGGAGATTTATCCGCACATGCTGAAGGAAATTACACACTTTTTCTCGATTTATAAAGATCTTGAGGGCAAGCGCGTGGAGATTCACGGCTGGCATGACGCGGCGTATGCGCGCGATCGAGTGACATGGTCCGCCAATAACTTCAAGGAAAACAAAACGGCGAAGAAGTAAGGGTTTTAATCGCCAGAGGAGGCGGCATGCAGTTCCTTGGGTAGTGGCCGCCCTGACCAGACATTCCGTGAAATCAAGTAAAAGATGGGACCGGCGAGAGCCACCAGCAGCCCGAAGAGGAGGGCAGGCATGTGCGCCAGGCGCTCATCTCGTGCCGAGAGAGCTGCGTAAATAATGAGGGCGGTAGGCATCACTCCAAGGGCGACGGCTATGGCCAGATTGCCCGCGCGAAAGGGGCGCGCAAGATTCGGTTCGCGCAGGCGTAGCACTACGAGCGCGACGAACTCCAGGATGAGGCTGGCACCATAGAGCATGAGGTCGATGGAGATGAGGCGCTCAAAACTGAACTGGAGAGCCAGGGCCCAAGCTGTGGCGCAAACCAGCAGGGCAACCCATGGCACTCCATTGCGATTGCGGCGAGCCAGGGCGGATGGCAGCAGGCCATCCTCAGCCATCACCATGGGCACGCGAGCATAGGACATCATGAGGGCATTGAACATGCCCAGACCGGTGATGGTGCCGCCAAGCACGATGGCAATTCCGAGCCAGGGGCCAGCCAGCGCAGTCGCCGCATCGGTCCAGGAGCCGGTGGTAAACTGCGCAATCGCCAGGCCTGCGAATCCCATGGCTGCAAGCGGGATCACATAGCTGAGCGCCACCACCGACGCGCTCAGGAGCATTGCGCGCGGATAGTTCTTCTGAGGGTTCTCGACTTCCTTAGCGACAGTCGAAGCGTTATCCCAGCCCATATAGTTCCACAGAGCGACGAGAATGGCGGTGGAGAGGCTCTCGCTACCGGTTTTTGTCGAGGTCCACAGAGCGGTGGTGTGTTGCACGTGCCAGCCATGCCATAGCGCTGCTCCAACGAGAACGACGAAGGGTGCCAGCAGGATCACAAACAAGCCGATGGAGCCTTCACCGACAGCGGGTGCACCGCGCAGATTCCATAGACAACAGAGTGCGATAAGCGCAAGTTCCCAGAGGGTGCCGCGCGAGCCCGCGGTCCATGCAGGAAAAAGCCTGCTGAGGTAGAGCACGAAGATGGTGGGATAGATCGCCATATCAAAAATGCTGGCCGTGAGCGAGAGCCACGCTTCTTGGTATCCCCAGAAGGGACCAAGAGCGCGTCGCACCCAGACGTAAAAGCCGCCTTCGTCGGGAATGGCGCTGGCGAGCTCGCCGATCATCAGGGCTGTGGGCAAACTCCAGACAAGCGGGAGGAGAAGCAGAATGGCGAGCGCCTTCAGATAGCCGGCACCGCCCAGGATGTCTTCAATGCCGTAGGGACCGCCAGAAACCATGAAGTATGTCGCGGCAGCGAGCGGTAAAAGCCGTAGACTGCGGCGAGCCGTTGCCGGGTTTGTGGCGAGTTTTAGTAGCCGTGTGACCTCGATGATCCCCAGTGATAAAGATTATCGCGAAATTCCACGGACTCAACTTAAAAACGGAGGAGCAAAACAAAAAGCCCCGCCGATTGGCGAGGCTTTTTGTTGATCGTGTTAAGAAGCCTTTCGTGTGGGAAGATCCGGCCGAATCTCGTCGGGCTGATAGCCTGGAACCTGGCTGGGGTAGATCCGCTGGACATGCCCGAAGACACGGATACGGGCGTCTTCTGATCCGGTCTCCAAGGCGTCGTGTCTGGTGAAGGTGTCCGCCTCGTAGCGAATCCTGCCGTGGTTGCGCTCAAGGATGTTCTCAGCCTCTGAGTTCCGCGATCCGGCGTTGACCGTGACAATGGCGCCGCCACGGCCGATATCTGCGACAAGGCGCTGGGCCTGTTCACGCGGAATTCCCATTCCAGTGAATGAGCTTTCAAATGCAGAGCCGTGAAGAGGATAATCAAACTCGGAATAGGTTCCGAGATGGCCCTCGCCGGTCCCGAAATTGCTGCTGCCTTTTTCGGCGATGGCTTCGCGGCGCTCTGAACCATCCGTCTCGGTGTGTTCGCCTGAGAAGAGATGTTTCAGCTTGTCCCACCAACTCGCTCCTTCGTCGGTGTGTTCGAGGAAAGTACCGGTTGCAGGATAAGTTCCGGTGGCAGTCACGTCCCGAACTACCCTCGACTGGTTGATGGGATCGTCATAAAGCGGTGCGGCGGTCGAGGACTTCAGTGTGCTGGGAATATTGGTTGGTAAATTCCCGGGGATTTCGGACCCGGGGATCGGCCCCGGGCGTCCTGCTCCAGAAGTCATTGTCCCTGCGCCCGTGGACAGGCCTGCGGGCGTAACTCCACTTGTGTCCGATGTGACGCCTGAGATTCCCGGGCCGGAGCCAACTGATCCGATTGTGGAGGGAGTGCTGTCATTGCTGGTGGCAGAGCTACGGTGGCCAGCGGTCAAAGTGCTGTGAAAAGCGGCTCCAATGTCGCTGATCGGGAAACCTTCGTCCACGAGTTCGTTGATCGCACGCTGGGCATCTTCTCCATCTGTGAAGTAGGCGACCACGGTACCACTTGTTGAGCTGTTCGAATCATTGGTGCTTGTCATGAGAGAACCTTCGAATCTGAATTTGCTTGCGCGGCCTCGTGAGCTCATTTGTAACGCGCGCGAATGCGGCCGTCATTTTCTTACGATGCACGACCCGATCAGTGAGGATTGCCCTCGCAAAGCAAAGATGTGGCCTCGAAAAAGTTGCCTGCTGGAAAAGCGGTGCCTCGAAAATCAAAAAGGGCGACGATCCTATATACTGACTCCAGACAGCCGGAGAGATGGCCGAGTGGCTGAAGGCGGCGGTTTGCTAAACCGTTGTAGGGTCAAAAGCTCTACCGGGGGTTCGAATCCCCCTCTCTCCGCCAGCGAGTCTTTCTCTTTTATAATCAGCAACTTATCGAGGCGATTTGGCCGCATTTTGGGGCGAAATCGCGAATTCTGCGTCATTCGGAGAGTCGCGAGAGAGAAAAATCAGGCCTCTGAATCCGCTCTTTTCTCTGCAGCCGTGAGTCAAGGTCCGGTTTCGAACCTGCGAACGGGACCAGAGTTCGACGTCTCGCTCGGTAGCATTCAGTCCTTCGCGAACCCATTCTATCGAGAGTTCGAATGACTCTCCCGCCGCCAGCGAGTCCTTCTCTCGCTGATTCTGGAACTTTTGAGCTCGAAGTACCAACACTGGCCTCGAAATCACTGATTTTGCGAATATAAGAGAATCGCTTTCGGCGGATACGGAAAGGCGACTATTCGGCCATGTGCTCCGTTTCTCAAAGAGTGAGTCGGCGATGATGCATGCATTGATGGCCTGCGCCTTAGATCGTTTCCACCCGCTCCCCCTGCAAGCGTACCCTTTGGCAGCATGAGAACGAGCCAGGAGGCACATGAAGCAGGAATCGAAGTGATCGTTCGGGTGCAGCCCCAAGCGCGGTATCTGGAGGTCTGGGTCACTTCCCGCCGAAGAGCGCTCGCGGGTTCCACCAAGCTTGCACGCAAAGCCGCAATGGATTGGGGCCCAATAAGTTGCGCCGCATCAGCGGCGCTCGATATCGTGGGAGCAATCTGAATTGTCGCTGGAAAGGCCTCCGTGGAAGTTTTGAAACTGCTCTTCGAACAACATTACCGGTTCCAGCCTGAACAGGTACACCCGCTCCAAGGCCAACTCGGCGGCTCGGGGCGCGCCATTGTGCGGTTGGCAGGTCAAGGCATCAGCGCCATCGGCATCTTGTATTCCGTGCGTGAAGAGAACATCGCCTTTCTGGAGTTCTCGAAGCATTTTCGCCGGCATGGATTGCCGGTACCAGAAATCTACAAGGAAGACATAGACGAAGGTGCCTATCTCGAAGAGGACCTTGGCGACTCGACACTCTATGAATTTTTGGTACAGAATCGCAGCGAAGGGACCGTTGCTTTGCCCGCGCTTGAAGCTTATCGGAGAGTGGTGGCCGTCTTGCCGCGCTTTCAGGTGGAAGCCGGCCGCAATTTGAACTACAAGGTCTGCTATCCACGCGCCAGCTTCGATCGACAATCGATCGCCTGGGATTTGAACTATTTCAAGTACTACTTCCTCCGGCTCGCTGGCATTTCCTTCAACGAACAGGCGCTTGAACACGATTTCGGTCGCTTGACGAAGTTTCTGTTGAGCGCCGATCGCGATTATTTTCTGTATCGCGATTTCCAATCACGGAACATCATGCTCCGCGACGGACAGCCGTTTTTTCTCGACTACCAGGGCGGCCGGAAGGGGGCTCTGCAATACGACATCGCATCGCTGCTTTATGACGGCAAGGCCGATCTGCCACCCGAGATGCGCCAAAGTTTGCTCGACTACTATCTCGAATGCCTGGGCGACTACGTCAACGTGAACCGCGAAGCGTTCATGGAGCACTTTTACGCATATGTCTATGTGCGCATCATGCAAGCCATGGGAGCCTACGGCTTTCGAGGGTTTTATGAGCGTAAGTCCCATTTCCTGCAGAGCGTGCCCTATGCGCTGAAGAACCTGCGCTGGTTGGCTCATAACGTCAAGTTGTCCATCGACGTGCCGGCGCTACTCGATGCCTTCCATAGCATGCTGGCGTCCGAGAAACTGCAAGGTCTCGCTTACTCAGCTGAGCCTTTGAAGGTGCGGATCTTCAGTTTCTCATTTCACCGTCACATGCCTGCTGATGAGTCGGGAAACGGCGGCGGATATATTTTCGATGCCCGCTCCCTTCCAAATCCCGGGCGGGAAGAGCAATTTCGAGCATTGACCGGAAAGGACGAACCGGTCATCGCATACCTCAATCAGCAGGTGAGCGTTCACCAGTATCTTGCCAACGTTCTCTCGCTTGTGGATGGAAGCGTGGCAGGATATCAGCGCCGCGGCTTCAAGAACCTGATAGTGTCGTTCGGCTGCACCGGCGGCCAACACCGGTCTGTGTTCTTGGCCGAACAGCTGGCAAAGCACCTGCGCGCAGCCAGCGGAGTTGATGTGGTGGTTCGCCATATCGAGTTGGAAAAGATGAACAAATGAAGGCGATGATTCTGGCGGCCGGACTGGGCACGCGTCTGCGGCCATTGACGGACGACCGTCCGAAAGCATTGGTCGAAGTTGCCGGCCGCACCTTGTTGGAGATCGCGCTGAAACGCCTCGACGCAATCGGCGTTCAAGACGTGATTATCAACATCCATCACTACGCGGACATGATTCTTGACTACGTGAAGTCTCACGACAACTTCGGCATGCGGATTGAATTCTCTCGCGAAGAGATTCTTCTCGACACTGGGGGCGGATTGAAAAGGGCCGCCAATTTCTTCCTTCGCGATGGCGCGAGTTCAGAGGAACCGTTCATCCTGCACAACGTCGATGTCATCAGCACAATCGATTTGGGGCACATGATTCGCTTTCACGTTGACCACGATGCCCTCGCCACACTGGCTGTTCAGAATCGCGAGACGTCGAGGTATTTGCTCTTCGATGAGTATGGAGAGCTTTGCGGTCGTCGAGCCGTACATAACGAAAACCTTGAGCGCAGCGAGCCTGAAATGGCGCGCCCTGCCGGGCAAGTGCTGCCGCTGGCCTTTTCAGGCATCCACGTCATTTCTCCCCGTGTCTTCTCAAGAATGGAAGAGAACGGAGCATTCTCCATCATTACGACCTATTTGCATCTCGCCGCGCAGGGAGCGAGGATCATTGCATTTCGCGCCGATAATTCCTATTGGCGTGATCTCGGACGACCAGAGCATATTGCGCAAGCAGCACAAGATCTGCGCTTCGGCGTGCTCTGGAACTTGATCTGAAACTGCGGTCTGGGGCAACCCTGGTTCTGAAAAGGAGAGTTCTGTGGCCGCCGGAAGCACTTCCGTTCCTGTTCCTGTATCACCGGTTTAGAATCGCTAACTTATTGCTGGAAAAGGACTTGATTTCTATCGTAGGCTGTGGATCAATTCTCTATCGAGAGTTCGAACTCACCTCGCTCCGCCCGCGAGTCTTTCGCCTTTATAATCAATGGTTTTAACTCGTATATTTGGGCGCATTTTGGGGCCGAAATCGCATTTTCTGCGTCATTCAGAGAATCGCCAGAGAGGAAATCGGGCCTCTGAATTGGTCGTTTTCTCTGCAGGGGTGAATCGAGGTCCGGTTTTTCGCCAGAAGGTTCTCTGGGGTTCGAGATCTCGCTAGCCTGCCGTTCAGTCCGTTGCGAACCACCTAACAAAAGTTCTATCGAAGGTTCGAATGACTCTTCAACCGCCATCGAGTCCCTCTCTGCCGGATCCAACTCTTTTTGATTACCGAATCGCCGCACTTGCCGGGAATTCACATCTTTTCCTGATCAGAGAATCCATTGGAGGCAACTAGCCCTTTCAAGAATGCCCCATTTCTCTGCTCGGCAGCTCGAAGTCCATCGTTGATCTGAAATCAACCACTGGTTTGATGTCTCGCTTGCATAACCAGCGAGACGCTCGAATTTCATTCAGGATGATAGGCAGCGACGCGCTTTTCGGTACCGATCGGGAAACAGCATAGGCTTCAACGAGTGCATTGCCTGTTTTCACCAATCGACCCAATTCAGATTGCCGCGTGAGTGAGAATGCTTCGTCCTTGTGGGGTTTTTTTATTTGTACTTTGACCAATGGTTACTGTGGTACGGTTGGAACTTCTTCCGATAGTGCAAATTGAAGAGCCCGCTTAATGGCTGCCTGAGGCTCCAGCTTCCGCATGTAAGCACTAAGAAACCCCTCTTGAACAGCGTTGCCACGTTGTTCGGCGTTTCCATGCGTGTAACCACCATACATGCCTGTTGTCGTGGCGAATACTGCAGCAGGGAAGTCGGGTCGATCCAACTTTCGCTTGCCGGCGAAGTATCCGGCCATGTAGTCGGCGAACTGCTCGGCTCGGAATGGAGATGACTGAGGGGTTGGTGTCAGTTGGGAAATATACCCGTTACTATATGAAACTATATGTGCGAATTCGTGTGCGCAGACGGCGACAACCGCGGCATCGGGATGTTCTGGCAGCGCGAGAAGCTCCTTGAGCAGTTTCAGTCCTAGCAAGACTGTTCCGTCTGGCCTTCCCGTCAATAAGTCAAAGCTCGTCGCTTTGGCGTTGGGTTCACTCTTTTCGCGGAAATATGCGAAACCCGGGAGCACTCCGAACATGCTTGAGAGCATGTCTAACGTCTGTATCAGAGCAGCCTCAAGACCGTCCACACCAGATTTGAAAACTAAGGCTTCTCCTGTGATGTCACTTACACCAGAGTTGGAGTAATTGGATGCTTTGCCCTGTGAAGGCGCCGGTTTCAAATACTAAACCCACCATCAATGATGTGGATCTGACCTGTAGTGAAGCCGGATTCATCGGAGGCCAAATAGACAGCCAGAGCGGCGATCTCCTCGGGACGGCCTAACCGCCCCATCGGTTGCCGCGCCACAAATTCAGCATAGACCTTCTCCACATCTCCTTGCGCTGCGATGCGCTGGTTCAGCGAAGGCGACTGGACAGTTCCCGGACAGATCGCATTGCAACGAATACCTTGGCGAACGAAGTCAGCAGCGATTGCCTTGGTCAGCCCAATCACGGCTGCCTTGGTGCTTCCGTAAACGAAACGGTTGGGAGCAGCCTTGATGCTGGATGCGGCTGAGGACATATTGATAATGCTGCCGCCATTTCCGGACTGCAGCATGGCTGGGAGAAAAGCGCGGCAAGTGCGATACATGGATTTGACGTTCAAATCGAACGAGAAATCCCAATCTGCTTCTGCACAATCGAGAATGGTTCCGTGATGAACAAAGCCGGCACAGTTAAACAACACGTCGAGTGGTCCGACCTTAGCGGCAAGGTCGTCAATCGCACGCGACTCACGAACATCCAGAAGCCGTGCTCGAATGCCCGGCCGATCCTTGCTTAGAGTCCCGAGCAAAGTCTCGTTGATATCCGTGGCCCAGACCGATGCACCTTCATCTGCGAACGCGATGGCCGTGGCACGTCCGATACCCTGCCCGGCTGCAGTCACGAGAGCAACTTTTCCCGAAAGTCTTCCACTCATCTTTAATTACCTTCTTAAGCTAGATCGCCCGTCACCGCGAAGATCGACGCCGTCCTCGTCAATGCGATTCGCGCGGGACTTGGTGACCTCGACAACCCGTCAGGAAGTCAAAATCCGCTCCCGTGTTCGCCTGCAGTACGTGCTGGCGGTAGAGCTGCTGGTACCCGCCTTTCATCTGATTCTCTGGGGGTCGCCATTGCGCCCGCCGCTGCTCCAGTTCCTGCGGTGAAACATCAAGATGGACCCGCCTGGCTTCCACATCCAGTTCTATGAAATCGCCGTCCCGCACCAGAGCCAAACTTCCACCGACTGCGGCTTCCGGGCAAACATGTAGCACGACAGTTCCGTAAGCAGTACCGCTCATGCGTGCATCTGAAACGCGCACCATGTCAGTTATTCCGCGCCTTAATAGTTTTGAGGGCAAGCTCATATTGCCGACTTCAGCCATTCCGGGATAACCCTTCGGGCCACAGTTTTTCAGTACGAGAACGCAATGTTCGTCCACATCCAGATTGGGATCGTCGATGCGCTCCTTGTACTGTTCGATATTCTCGAAGACGACTGCACGACCGCGATGCCGCATAAGATGGGGTGACGCCGCGGATGGCTTGAGCACCGCGCCATCGGGCGCTAAGTTTCCGCGCAGCACAGCTATTCCTCCGTGTGCGACCAGAGGTTTTTCCAGGGGGCGAATTACCTCTGTGTTCCAATTGGGAGCGGTCTGGCAATTCTCCCAAATCGTCTTGCCGTTAACCGTCAGAGCATCTCGATGGATCAGGTTGCGTTCTCCGAGCAGACGAATGACCGCGGGCAACCCACCGGCATAATAAAAATCTTCCATCAGGAAGCGGCCGGAAGGCATCAGGTCTACGACGGTAGGGACTTCGCGGCCCAGTTGGTCCCAGTCGTCTAGCGTGACCTCCATGCCGACGCGGCCGGCTATGGCGAGGAGGTGAATGACAGCATTGGTTGAGCCACCGACCGCGCCATTCACTCGAATGGCATTTTCGAATGCTTGACGCGTGAGAATGCGCGCTATGCGTAAGTCGTCCCTGACCATTTCGACAATCCGCCGCCCTGCAGTGTGAGCAAGAGCCAAGCGGCGTGAATCTACTGCCGGGATCGCGGCATTTTGAGGGAGCGCCAGTCCAAGCGCCTCGACCATACATGCCATGGTGGAGGCGGTCCCCATCGTCATGCAATGACCGGCTGAGCGCGACATGCAGGCTTCGGCATCCATGAAATCCTGCTGACTCATCGTGCCGGCTTTCACCTCCTCGCTGAAACGCCACATTGCTGTCCCCGAGCCAATGTCCTGCCCTCGATACTTGCCATTGAGCATGGGGCCGCCGGAAACAACCAAAGTAGGCACGTCGCAGCTCGCGGCGCCCATTACCAGAGATGGCGTGGTCTTATCGCAGCCGCATAAGAGCACCACGCCGTCAATCGGGTTCGCTCGAATCGACTCTTCGACGTCCATGCTGACCAGGTTCCGGAATAGCATGGCAGTAGGCCGGATAATGGCCTCGCCGAGCGACATCACCGGAAATTCTAGAGGTAAGCCGCCGGCTTCCCATACTCCCCGTTTGACGCGTTCGGCAATTTGCCGAAAATGAGCGTTGCAGGGCGTCAGTTCCGACCAGGTGTTGCAGATGCCGATCACGGGTCGTCCATCAAACACGTCGCCGGGCAGACCTTGATTGCGCATCCAGCTTCGGTGCCCAAACCCATCCCTGTCTGCCTTGGCAAACCAGGCGGCCGACCGATAGCTGCGCTTCTCGTCGAGCAACGCTAATCCTTTCCTTCCACCAGATGTTTCAACATCCCCACTATAGGCTTGTGATCTTATGTCCCTTTCGCGCCAAAATCTGAGCCAGCAAACGATGCCAACTGGCAAGACGCCTTCGTGAGGCTAGCGGGTCTTCTTATATATGACGATCGCCGCTCCAGGCTTGCCGGCAATCTCAACGGCGAGACCCTTCTGCATCAAGTCTCTGCCGGAAATGGTGCTCGGTGCCCCTGCATCGAGATTGGTAACCTCGTATGTCGCCGAAGGATCCAGTCCACGCAGACGTAGATTCTTCGTCACATCATTGTTCTCACCCCGACGGAAGGCTTGCACCATCCCATCACCGTCTTCGGGACGATTGAACTGCCACGCGGCCCATTCAAACGCTGAGCTGAGTTCGCTGCTCTCTCCTGTAAGGCAATCGGCATTCGCACTGCACGGCAGGAGTGGGTAGTAGTCGCCGTAGTAATAGGGCCGTACTCGTTTGAGTTGCCCTACCTGGGTCCGGAGCCAGTCAAAGGGAAAGTCGGGCGGTATAAAACTGCCGACCTGATCTTTGGTTCCAGCTACGTTGAAAAGGGCAAATCCCAACCCGGGAGCAAATCCACTGCGGAAGTGATAGGTATCGCGCGGTCGAATCTGGAGCAACGTGCCGTAGTGCGGCCTCCAATAGGAGAGGCCTTGTGTACTGACTTCGTTTCCAATCGGGTCCGCATCCGGCGAAACGGGGTAGTCAGCCCGGCTCAAGTCGACGGCGCGCGATATGGTTTCCAGATCGCCTCGCTGGACAATATCCAGGATCAACTGCGGATGCCGTTGCCGTAATTCATCCCAGAAGTCCAGCAAACCCTCTACGTAGCGAATCTCCGTGATTCCCTGACGGTCACGCGAATCTGCCTGCGACCAGAATGAGGCAAGAGAGAAGTTACAATCCTGCCGGAAAATATCAATGCCTTCATTCGTGATGAGTTCGGACATCGAGTCAATCATGTATCGTCTGGCTGCGGGATTGCCGAAATCATAGAGACGAAACTTAACGAAGGGTCTGGCATCATTCCCTTCAAAGTTGGTTCCTGCCTCACCGATAAACCACTCAGGATGCTCAACCGTGAGTGGCGTTCCAACAACTGCTCGCTCCGGCTCAAACCAAAGAAGAAACTTCATGCCTTTCGCATGGACCGCTTCGCTGATCGGTCTTAAACCATCTGGGTGCGCAACTTTATTGACTCTCCAGTTTCCCGCATGCAGGAACCAGTCCTCCCTGCCGAATACCTGAAATTCCTCCACTTCACGATCCGCGCCATACCATCCGGCATCCATCCAGAAGGTTTCATACCCGATGTTTTCCTTCGTGATCTGATCGAGAAGACGAAGGCTCGTCGTCGTCTTCATCCCACCCCATCCCAGGTGAGACACAGGTAAAACGACGGGCTTCCCATCGTAATGGGGCGTGTGGTATTTGAGGATATGCCGCCGCAAGATATTGTGGGCATCGATATCGTCCCCTTCCCACGGCAACAGCAGGATATGCGGAGTGCGGATTTCCTCGCCCGGATGGAGCGAGAGGTGCGTCTTCTCCATGCCGGCTCTCACAGCAATCGCTGACTCCGTTGGACGAGAAAAAGAAATGGCCCACTTACCAGGCCATCCGACTGCGCCGATCACGCCTCGTCCGTGCGTCTGAATGTCAAAAAACGGGATCGTGTCACCTGTCTTGCCGCCCCCCTCGTTTGAGAGATGGAGCGACTCGAGTTGATTCAACGGTCGTTTCTGCAACGCGTAGGTATCCATGCCCCCGCATCCCCGGGAATAGAGGATCGTGGGAATGTCGCTGCCCGTGAGCGGAACCGACATATCAAGTGGCTGAATATCTTCAAGGATCGGACTATCGGTCTTGCCGTCATTCGTAAAATACGCCGTCCACTCCATCACGGAATCCGCATAGCCTACTGCTGTCAAGCGGACGCGAAGGCCTGTTTTTGGATCAGTCCAGGTGGCTGTATGCTCTTTGCGACCGTCGTCCAGTTCCCTGACTGCCGTATTCTTCGGCCAGACTTTCAACAATGCTTCGGATGCCTGCCTGCCATAGACGAACGAGAATGGAAGTTGAGGTTTGGAATTCAGCAGATGATCCTGGAGCCAGGAATCGTTCTGACTTGTATCGTCTGGTTTGCGCGCAGCAGTCGCATTCGCGTTGTACGCGAGCAGACCGAACAGCAGGATTGCAACTCCAAGCCATTTCGCACGGGCGATGCTTACTCCAGCCGGTGCGGATCGCTTACCGTTCGGTCCGCAGACGATCGCGAGTTTCAGAGATGCTGGCGTCGGCCTCTGGTCGTCGTTGGTCGGCATCATTCTTCTCCCTGGTGAAGTCACGTCACGTTACATGCCGATCAAGATCCTGACGCGTTAACGGACTTCCTCGAGATAGATCAAGTCGCTGGTGTACTTGCCAGGCAGGTGTATTGTCAGCCCAGTAGTCATCAACTCGTTTCCAGAGTAGGTCGCCTCCGGCGTTGAATGATCTTCTGTACGGACCTTGTATTTTGTCTCCGGGACCAACCCCTTTAAGGGAATGAGTTCCGTATTCTGGTCGTTATTGGGTCGGAAGATGTACAGGGTGCCGCGTTTGAGACTCGGGCTCCAATAAAACATGCCGTCCCAGTGGAAGCCATCTGGCCGGGGCAGGATATGATGCACCTCGACGTCCTGCAAAATGGGCCGTACCCAGGACTTGTAAATCTCCGTCGCTCTCTTGACTCCTGCGCGCTGCTCTGGTGTCCAGGATGCACTGTGGGTAGGGTCAATCTGCCATTGGTTCATCATTGACGATCGCCAGAAATAGGCCTCCGGTGCATCGGAAACCGTGTCGTAAAAATTCTCGTACGTATAGTCCATGAGTGCTGCCGGCGGGAAAGCAAAGCTCGAATCATAGATGCCCTGCCGGTTAGGCAAGGATGACAGAGTGTCGTTCATCGCGATGGTGTGAACGCGCTGGATATCCCCGAAATCCTTTATGTGTCCGGATCCGGAACATCCCTCATTGATCAGATCGGGAAATTTCTGTAACAGGGCCTCCTGGACGGCGTAGTAGCCGAGAGTAGACCAGTAGCTCACGTCCACGCCATAGTGATGGCGATGATTGGTCTGTTGGCATTGCGTAACGATGGGCGTGTAATCAGTCTTGAAATAATCGATTTTGTATTCCGAAACAACTCGCTGAGTGGCTTGCTCTGCCCAGTCGCGGGCCGGATCGTATCCCAAATCAATCTGCGCGTCCCAATTGATATGGCCTTCGGGATCCAGTTTGGGAGGACTGGCAAACCAATCGGCATGTTTTAATACGTTCAATGCCCTCGGATCTTCAGAACTAGAGCCTTGCGTGTAGGCCATCCAGAGCCCGAACTTCATATCATGGCTGTGCAGATATTCCTCGATGGCCTTATGCCCATGGGGAAAACGCTTCGGATCCCAGTACCAGGCACCAGACTGCGGAAACCACATCGCGTCGACAACGAAGGTCTCAAAGCCTAATTCCTTAGCGAGAGCGGCGCTCTGGAGGACGCCCTTTTCTTCTGCGTCTGCACCTCCGCTGTCGAGATAGAGGTTGTAGGCGAGAGTGGGATAGACATATCCCTTTGGATACCTCGGGACGAGCTTCTCCATCACGAAGCGATGCAAGCTGTAGCTACCATCGTCGATATCCCCCGAGTAACAACCGACGAAAGCCGGTGGAACCAGGAACGTCTCGCCTGCAGCGACATCTGTCTTGAACTCGGGGATGTTTCCTATTTCGATTCCCAACTGTGCGGGGTTAGCGCCTGGGCCCGTAACCGGCTGACTCCCAGTACCAGAAATACTATGAAAACGAATTCGCCCAATGCCGGAAAACTCCCACCCGACATACATTCCGCGCGACGTGCCAACCTGAAGCGCCAGCCAAGGCACCGGGCTTGCACCATCCGTAGGGTCGCTGATGAGAGTTTCATCAGTGTTTCTACCTACACTTCGAACCAGCGTCCCCCCCTCTTTCGTGGCGTTTGATGCGCCGCGCTTGATTGACCAGGCATCAATTGAATCGTTCGCCGGAATCACTAAATGATTCAGCACCAGACTGTCCTGACGACCAATCGTGATCACCGCCCCGGAATTGTTGGCAATCGTTAGCCAATGCTCGATCGGCCCACGCCCCGGTCGAGCCCGCCAAATTGACAGCAGTTCCAAGGCAGGAGCGGCGTTTGAGAAGCGCAGCACCAGTTGGCCACTCTCTGGATTGAAGGCGCCGCCCTCATATTGCCACTTCGTCGTCAGAGGCGATCCTTGCTGTATAACCGAGGGAAGCAGGACCTCCGGCGCTGGCGCAAGCAGCCACTCCGCCCCACCTTTCACCGAACTGAGCTGCGTTACCACTGGCATCCCCTGTTGCACGGCTACCGTTAATGCCGTGTCATCCGTGGACAAGTTCCAGGACTTATCACCCTCAGAAGACCAGGCGAGGTTGCAGCAGGTAACGATACACGTGATTGCAATCACCAAGCGCTTCATCTGGAAATGTCTCCGAGGATGTAAAGGAATGGGTCTCGACGTCTTCGCACTGTTCGCCCGAGAAGGCTAGATGACCTCTCTATATATTGTCAACACTAATGTTGACAGAATAGACTGTTGAACACTTGAGGATCGCCGGCCTCCAACCTCAGGCAGGAGCGCGTATGATCGGGGCCCTTACTGATGGAAGCCGGTAATGTTCGGACGAGGATCATCTAGTAAATGGAAGTTGATATAGAGGATTTCGATTCCCTGCGTAGTTACCTCACCAGGCGAGGCCGCATAGAGCCAGGCGAGACCGTCTCCTTCAAGAAGCTGTCAGGGGGTGTTTCCAACCGAACGGTCAGAGTTGAGAGGGCGGATGGGAAGGGATGGGTTCTAAAGCAGGCGTTAGCGAAATTACGAGTCGACGTAGACTGGTTTAGCAGCCCGGAGAGAATCGGGGTAGAAGCGAAGGCAATACGCTGGCTTAACTCTCTCGCCCCCAAGGGAACGGTACCCTTGTTCATCTTTGATGACTTGGCGAATTACTTGATGGCCATGGAGGCAATCCCGGAAGAGAGCGGAAACTGGAAAGCCGTACTGCTGTCGGGCAAGATTCTGTTGGATCACTTCGAGCAGTTTGGTGTACTCCTTGGCACGATTCATCGTCGATCGTCGGAGGCTGGCCTGGAAATTCGCGAAGCATTTGCAGATACAACCTACTTCGAAAATCTGCGGCTGCAGCCGTATTACTTGTATGCCGCTCAGAAGACGCCCGCGGCCGCAGAATTCTTGAATGCGTTAACGCAGGCGACGATGCGTCACCGGCATAGCCTGGTACACGGCGATTTCAGCCCAAAGAATGTGTTGATCTATCAGGGCCGGTTGATTCTGCTTGACTACGAAGTGGTTCACTTCGGAGACCCGGCTTTCGATGTAGGATTTGCGTTGACCCACTTTCTGAGTAAAGCAAACCATCTGCGTCCAGAGCGTGGACGTCTTGCCGCCGCCGCGGGGTTCTTCTGGCGTACTTATCGAAAACAGATTGATTCGCTTGACTGGGCGGATAAACTTGAGCCGCGCGCTGTACTCCATACACTCGGCTGCCTTCTTGCTCGAGTCGCCGGAAAGTCACCGCTGGAGTACCTGACCCATGACGAAGCAACGGCACAACAGAGGGTTGTTTTGCAACTCATCGCCGCCCCGCCCACCAGAGTCAATGAACTGATCGCCGAATTCATTCGAAAGATTGAAGCCCATGCCCAAAATTGACCGACTCTCCGGCCGAGAGATTCTTGATAGCCGAGGCAGACCCACTGTTCTCGCAACGTGCATTCTGGAGGGCGGGATTTCTGCTTCTGCCTCCGTTCCATCGGGAGCGTCGACCGGGATGGCTGAGGCTCTCGAGCTCCGGGACGGTAATCCCAGGCGATATCAGGGTTTAGGTTGCCGTCGCGCGGCAGCGAATATTCGGGGCGTGCTTCAAGACGCACTTGCCGGCAAGGTATTCACGGATCAGTCTGAATTGGACCGGACGATGATTGCGCTCGATGGAACGCCAGCGAAGTCGCGCATCGGTGCGAATGCCATTCTCGCAATCTCGGTCGCTTTCGCACGAGCTTGCGCTATATACCGAGGAGTTCCTCTCTATCAGCATTTCGCCGATATGCTCGGCTCTCCCGTTAGAGTGCTTCCCCGGCTGACCATCAATCTCTTTAGTGGCGGAAAACATGCTGGACAGCAGGTTTCCATTCAGGACGTTTTGATCATTCCTGTGTCCCCGCAGAGCGTCGATGGAGCGCTGGTTTCAGCCTTCGATATTTATCAGTCGGCCGCCGAATTGGTCTTCAGCAAATATGGCATGCGACTTCTCACCGCAGACGAGGGCGGTTTGGCTCCCCCTTGCGGTTCCAGTGAGCAGATGTTAGCTCTGGCGGTTGAATCGATCGAGCGAGCGGGTTATGTACCTGGCAAGGATGTTTTCCTCGGCATTGATGTTGCCGCTACGCACTTTTATGAAGGCCAACAATACAAGGTCGATTCCGAGACGTTGGATAGTTCTGGAATGATCAAAACCATCGCGAGGTGGCTCGATCAGTATCCGATCTTGAGCGTGGAGGATGGACTTGCGGAGGACGATTGGGAGAATTGGCCTCGGCTTCGCGAAGTGATCGCTCGCAGAGCTCTCACGCTCGGCGACGACCTCTTGTGCACTAACCCTGCCCGCATACGACGTGCAATTGAAACTACCGCGTGCGATGCGTTGCTTCTCAAAGTCAACCAGATCGGCACGCTGACGGAAGCACTCGAAGCCTGTCACCTGGCACGTAAGGCGGATTGGTCGGTCACTCTTAGCGTTCGCAGCGGAGAAACGGAGGATAACTGGGCGGCTGATTTGGCGGTCGGCTGGCAGGCCGATCAATTCAAGAACGGCTCGATTCGACAGTCCGAGCGCCTGGCGAAATACAATCGACTCCTCGAAATCGAAGAAACCACGGGAATGACCCTCGCTAACTGGCCGCGTCGTGTTTGAGCGTTCCTATCAGGAAGAATCCGCATTGGAGAGGGTCTGAGTGATGTTTCTGAAACCTGGCTGGCACTCATTTGGCAGATGCACACTGATCCATTTGGCAATTCTGTCGATGGCGGGTTTCTGGGCGCATTCGCAGACCACCCTGCAAAGCGAAGATGCCTATGTGCGTCGTGAAGGCAATGAATGGATCATCGGAACATCCCTCGTAGAGAAAAAGATTTGCCTCACAAATGGTCAATTGACTTCGGCTTCGCTCCGAAACAAGAAATCCGGACACGAATATCAGGATGGTGCCAATGCTCTCGCAGAGATGCGATTTCTGATAAATGGTGAGGACGTCAGTTCATCAAATTGGCACTGGAAACTGCGTGATGCTCACGCTACTCGCGGTGGACAGGCCGAACTCCAACTCGATATCGAACTTGAATCCGCGGCCTTACGCGTCACCAAACATTATGTGATTTATCCGGCAACTCCGGTCATCCGAGAATGGCTCACGTTAGGGAACGCTACCGACAAGGCGATCCGGATTAGCCATCTGAACTTCCTTCACTTCGGAGTGCTTGGGTCCATTGCGCACGACCTTCAATTCAACTACCTCACGGGTGGGGGAAATTACAACGGCAGTCAACTCCTGAAGACCGAGCCTATAAGTCCCGGATATCGACACGCCCTGGATTCGAATGGAGGAATACAGGCCGGAAGCTACAGTGGGTATCTGCCCCTGGTGTTTCTACTCGATCAAAAAGCTCTCGAAGGTGTGGCGGTGGGCTGGGATTATCTCGGACACTGGCGTTTCGAAATCGAGAATCAGCAAGCCCAGTCACTAGCTATGAGACTGGAGTTAGCTGGTTACGAAAAAGACTTAGTACCTGGCGGACAGGTTGAGACACCAAAAGTGTTCATAGCCCCGTTCTCAGGCGGAGTGGACGAGATGGGGAATCAACTGCTCGATTGGCAATATGCGTACTTGTGGGATTTTACAAATCCAGAATACTTCGCCAAGACCAGGTGGGCGGTCGATTGGCCTGAGCCGTGGGTCGGTGAGGGTGGCACGCCAAGCGCCGATAATTGGGGACGGAGATTGGCACTTGACCTTCGCTATGTCGACTTACTTCGAGAGACCGGCACAGATATTTTATGGGATGACGCGGGTTGGTATGACAAGTGGGGCACCTGGAAAGGCCCCGAATGGCGGCGTACCAACGATTATCTAAAGAAACACGATATGCGATGGGTGCTCTGGTATCCCACCTTTCTGGCAACTTCGGAGTCAAAGGTCGCGCAGCAACATCCGGATTGGATGATCCCAGGACAGGACACCCTTGAGCAATCGATCTCAGCTACAGCCGACTGGCAAAATAGATTGTTGGACGATGCTGTTACCGCGTGGGGAGATTTTCAGTGGCGTTACGATATCGCTCCTGCGGCCAGTGCCAATGACACGGATGCCTTGGCCGCCGATCAAAACTTTCGTAAATTGCTTTGGCAATTCAAGAGCGATCACCCCCAAAGCGGGATCGATGCATGCGATGGTGGCGGGCGGTGGATAAGCTACGATATCGCCCGCCTTGCGGAGTCCGGCGAATATACCGATGGAGGCGTTGGACCATACAGCTCTTACTACACATCGCTGATTGTCCCACCTGACAAGCTGCATAACGTTGTGGATTATGACCAGACGTATTACGCCGCTGTCGACCGGATACATCTTGCGATGAATCCCACTTGGTATCGAGATCCAGGGGACGGACCGGATGTGGAATCGATCCGTGAAGACTGGGAAATTTACCACTACCTGGTGGCCCAGGGAGTCGCAGGACGGTGGAGTCATGTATTTCGTCCAAAGGTAGATCACGATGATGCAGTTTGGTACTTCCAGAGGATGAACAGGGATGGCACGAAGGGAGTTATTCTTGCGAAGCACGCGAAATACGGCTCAACGTATTTTGTGACCAGCCGCCTCGCAAAACAGTCGCCGGATTCGCAGGATCGATACCGCGGAGGGGCAGGAGATATGAACACGGAGACTACCACCTCCGCAGCCAGCCTTCAAACCGGGATTTACGAGGATCCAACTGATGGTGACTTCCGATTTTACGGCGTACCTGGGCAGGCCTTTGGTCCACTGAACGTGAAGTATCAAATGGGAGACACTGACGAATCGCTGGTTACCGAGGTTGTTAAGCTGGGCGCCGAGCAACGCACGCGTGACCGCTTTTTCGGAATGGCGCTTCAGCTTCATAAGCCCATCACTGTCACCCAGCTCGGTCAATTCAATCCGGGGAATAACTTCAATCCCGGGAACAACTCTGGAACGTATACCTTGTCGCTGGTACGGGCTGAGGATCGCGCTGTGCTTGCCACGGTTGACCTTGACATGGGGCGAGCGCCAACAGACGCAATGGGGTTCAAATATGCCCGGCTGGCTCAACCCATTCGACTGGAAAGTGTCGATGAGCCCGTGGTCATTTATCCAGGAGGACTATTACCTGACGAAACCTACGATGTTCGGACGAGTCCCTCGGGGTTACAAGTTCGACGAACTGGATCCCAACTGATGTCGCAGGGCATCACTCTCGAAAAAATTGCCGCCGGAGAACTGATATATCTAAACCTGCCCAGCTATCCCGGCTCCGGGTCCGACCACATTCCTCCGGACCCGCCATCTAAGGCAATCAAGCGGCTGGGAACAAATCTTGGAGTTCAGGGAATCGAACTGTCATGGTTGCCAGGCAAGGATGATAACTGGATTTCCTACTATGAAGTCCTCAAGAATGGAAAATTGATTGGCAAGGCCGCAAAGGGGACTTTTTTCTTTGACCACTCTGACTCTGCCCGCAACGATATGAATGCCGTCTTTGAGATCCGGACTGTGGATGGCGACGGAAATCGCAGTCCAACTGTGACGGCGCAGAGAACCGGGAGCGAACTATCAACATACGAGGCCCTTGGGGATTTCTCTCCCACGCAATTCGGGAAAGGCTGGATGTACGAAGAGACATTAGAGGATGGCTCTTACCGGGAGTTGGTTTGGAACGGCGGAGGATATGAAGGACGCTGGACCGGATCCGGACTAGGAAGGATCGGAAGAATCTGGATGCAACCGTCTGCCCGATACGATCTATCGCGGACATTCATCGTACCGGCGATGGGCACGGTGAGTACTTCCGGCATTATTCGCAAAGACCCAAGCGCGGAGAATCGCGCTTCCTGTTTCGTGCGAATCCTGCTCAATTCGAAACAGGTGTGGCCGACAGAAGGATGGGCGGAGGTAAGTCCAAATTACGATACGCCGACCAACTACGAGATCAGGAGCCTCCGTGTATCGGCAGGCGATAAACTGCGATTCATCGTGAAGCATAACGATCAGAACCGTGCCGATCCCATAGTTTGGAACCCCGCGGTCGTCATTCAAGGCCCGGAGAGCAATCAGGAATCGACTGCTGCATCCCCCTAGCGGCTAGCCAATTAACAGTCGGGCTTGGATGAAATTCCAGCCGCGCCGGCATCTTCACTGTGCAACTTTGTAAAACGCCTCGAGGGCGTCGCCCAGTCGATCCAGTCCGCCGCACACCGTGTCGGTAGTACCGCAAAATCCGATGCGGAAATGTTGAGGCTGCTCGAAGAAGCTGCCCGGCACCACACTGGTTTCGTACTTCTCACCCAGCATGCGGACAAAATCGACTGCACTGCCTTTTTTGAGCATTGGGAACACTGTTGTACCGAACCGGCTAGGCTCGCAGTCGAGTTCCGGATGTCCCGCCAGGAAGCCATTGACGAAAGCACGATTCGTTTCCAGTAGCGAGCGAGCGCGATTGCGAACGTGGTTAAGATTGTCGAGCGCAATCACAGCAAGCCGCTCCGCTGGGTGCACGGGGCTGCCGTAGGTGAAGTCTACAATCTGCCACATCCTTTGCACCAACTCGGGCTGTGCCAGTATCCATCCACAGCGGATGCCGCTGAGCCCGTATCCCTTCGTCAGACTACTGGTAACAACGAAATTCGGCCCAAGATGAAACGCGGAACGCCACGGCTGATCGAACAAGGTCTCGAGATAGACTTCGTCCACCAGGACACGCGCGCCTACCTTGGCCGCAATATCACCCACCTGCCGCATCGTGGCGTCGTCGCTCAGGGCGCTACTTGGGTTGTGCAGATTGCAGAGAACCACAAGTCGCGTTTCAGGCGTGAGTTGGCGTTCCAACTCTTCAAGTCGCAGCTGGAATCCCCTGCTCGCAGGTCGTTCGAAGCGGCGAACCTTCGTTCCTAGATGATCGAGAATCGTCAGCAGGGGGTCGTATGTAGGCTGTTCAATCAGCACCTCGTCACCCCGGCTCACGAGCGCCGTGAGAGCTATGTAGTTTGCCATGGATGCGCCCAACGTATAGACGACGCAATCCTCCTGCACGTGAGCCTTCGCGGCCAACCGCTCAATCAGGGGTTTGTAGCCATAAGGACCGGTGCCCCCTATCTCCAGGTCTTCGATGTGCACCGGCAATTCCGCCAGCGGATAATCCAGCAACCCACTGACCGCCAGATTAAATCGCGCATTCGAGTGCAGCTTGGCCCACTCCATGTAACGCGAAACTGCATCCGCCCGCAAACCATTCATGCCTTGCTCTCCTCATCGTTGAAGAAGACCGATTCAGGTTCACCGGTCACGTCGAACCCTGCGGCTCCAGAACCAGTATGCAGGCGTGCCCGCAAGCAGAAAACCGAAACCGATGAGGCTGTTCTGTGGATAGCGGTAGATCGTATTCCCCACCACCCACCAACAGATCGCGGCAAATGCTGCCGTAGTCATCGGGTGGCCTGGAACGCGATAGCCGTCGCTGGCGCTCATCGCTCCCAGCGCAGCACGCCTGCGGAAGACGAAAATCGTGGTCGCCGTCAACCCAAAGAACAGGAAATCCATTGAAATGACGTAATTCAGGATTTGCTCATAGCGGCCTGAAATCGCGATCACGATCGTCCATGCGCTCTGCAATACAATGGCCACCACTGGCACGCGCGTTCGCGGATCGAGCCAGGCGGCCCCGCGAAAGAACAATCCGTCATCAGCCATGGCAAAGTACACGCGCGGCGCGGTCAAAATCGACTGACTTAGAAACCCCACTGTAGAGATGGCAATCGCCGCCGCAACGAGCGTCGCGCCACGCTGGCCCAATGCCAGGCGCATCACGGCGGTGGCGGGCGTAGTGGTCGCTGCCAGGGCCTGCGGCCCCAGTGCGCGCAGGTATACCCAGTTCACGGCGGTATACAGTGCCACCACTCCAAGCACTCCGATCAGCAGTCCTCGCGGCAGGTTTTTCTTTGGCTCTTTGACCTCAGCTGCAATGAAGTTTGCCGTCTGCCATCCGCCGTATGCGAACAGCACGGGCACCATGGCCGCGCCAAACGATGTCAGCGACCATGTTTGCCCGGCGACGGTCGTAGTCGTCACATGCCTGCCCGCTAAACCCAGGCCGCCGATCACCAATGCGGCAATGGCGATAATCTTCATTACCATCAGCGCACTCTGCGTTCGTCCTCCGGTCTTTACACCGAAGCAGTTGACAAGCGTGAGGATGCACACCGCTGCTGCCGCAACAACCCAATCCTGCGCGTGCATGCCCGTGAGTTCGAGAAAGTAGCGTGCGAAGGTGATCGATACGGCCGCCATCCCGCCGGTCTGGATGACAAGCAGCAACACCCATCCGTACAGAAACGCGACCACCGGATGGTACGCATCACGCAGGTAGGCATACTGGCCTCCTACTTCTGGCAGCGTGGCGGCCAATTCAGCCCAGACGAATGCGCCACCCATCGCTATGACGCCCCCGAAGATCCATGCCCCGAGGATAAGAGTGGGAGTGTGCACCTGCTGTGCCACAACGTAGGGATTCATGAAAATCCCCGCACCCACAATGCCGCCCATAACCAGCATGGTCGCGTCAAACAGGCCAAGTTGCCGGGCCAGGCCCGGCTTTGCCCTCTTCATAGCTGGCGGACGCTAATCAAGGCGCTTCAACAGCAGGATGTCAGAGCCGTAATTCTGCTGGTTCGCAAATTCGGTACTGAATCCTCCATCGCCCTTGGCCAGCCACTCGTTGGGCAAATGCACGGAGATGCCGTTAGTCAAGGCTTCTCCCGTCAGGACTCTCTCCTTGCCTGGACGGTCGTTCAAACTTGCCACTTGGTATTTTGCTTTCCTATCCAGGCCACGCAAGCGAATCGTGGTATCCGCATTTTCGGACTTGTCACGAAAAATGTAGACAACCGACTCAGTGGAATCCTCCTTAACATATTGAACCGAACTCCATCCGGCAGCTCCCGTCTTGGGATGATAGACATCCTCGAACAGCAGATGCCGGTACTGCTTGAAGAAGAGGAGATTTCGCTGGAAGGCCTCCACATAGCCGGCAGGCGCTGCGGATAGAAATTGCGAGGACATGCCGTTAATATTGCCGAACGTAACTCCGTGTGTAAAGTGCTTGCGAAGTTGATAGTCGAGAGCAGAAGCGCTGTACCAGCGAGCTGTCAGACTGTCTGTTCCCGCGTCGCCTATTCCTCCCGTCGCGAGCGATCCCCAGACATTCGGGCTGACCATGGGTCCAGTAATGAACTCGTTGGTGTATCCACCGGGAAGCAGACCTTGAGGACCAGGATTCGTTCGCGCGTAACGAAGAGACGGGTCGCATTCGAACCCTGAGAGATTTGGAAAGCGCTCCATCAGATAGCGAAGGATCTCCATTCGCCCAAGATAAGCGGCGTACGCGCCGTCAGTCTTTCCATGACCGTGGTCGGTGCGATTGCACTCATAGTTTACGGTGGATGAGGGGTCCCATTTGACCCAGTCCAGATTGTACCGTTCTATCAGGTCTCCTAACTGCTTCTCTATCCAGGCGACAACTTTTGGATTGCCAAGGCAGAGTTGCCTGGTAGCAGAAAGTGAGGGGTGAGTGGCGCCCAACGGCTTTCCGTCAATCTCTGCAAGCCAGTCTGCGGGGATCTGACCCGACTCAACAAGCGCTGCGTCCACATTCCCCGGATCAATCCAGAGCCCGAACTTCATTCCCCGTGCGTGAATTGCATCCGAGAAGCTCTTGATCCCGTGCGGAAATTTCTCCTTGCTCTCCTCGTAATTTCCGAGTCCCATCGTCCAGTCGTTCATACCTGGAATGACAGACGACCCCCGGTACCAGGTTGCATCGTGGTAGTAGACATCAAACCCAACTCGCTGGGCGAGATCGAGTTCCCGAAGAAGTAGCTCTTCACTATTTTTCTGAGTTAGCCAAATGCAGTAGGTAACGAGTGGAGCGTCTGCCACGGGTGTGAGAAAGATGTATCGCTTCAGGTAGCGAAATGCTTCGTTTCCGGCATCGTCGGTATCTCCTTTGGCAAGTGCAAAAAAGGTGATGGGTGCCTCGACCGCATGACCCGGCGCAAGCTCGAAGACAGGAGGAGAACCACCTGGTTTGTCCTTTAGCAGAATGGTTCCCGCGCGAACGACGATGGCGGCAGAAGAAGGATGAGCGGTCGCTTTCCATCCAAGGACACCAAGCCCGGGCTCACCACCGATGAGGGCGGACTCCCTCGCCGCGTCATCTTCAAGAACGACCCAATCGTGAAATTCTCGAGCACTCGACAGGTTGCCGGCTGGTTGAAATCCATGTTGGCCTTGAACCGAAGAGTAAGGTGTCAGACCCCCCGCCGGGTTCTTTAGCGTCAGAAACAGCGGATCAAGGTGGGAATCAAGAAGCAAGTCATGCTGGCCAAGATTTTCGATCTTTTCGCTAAGTTCAATGACCGCGCCGGTTGGGTACAGTCTCAACATGAGAGTGAGAAGGCCGCCGGAGTCAGACTTGAAGCGCAGCGTCAGCTGTTTTCCGTCCTTAGACAGGTTGGAGATCGAATCCTCTGAAAAATGGTATTGACTGTCGGCCCTTTCCGGATTTGCTACCAGCGACGAGCCTGCCGCAGCCCACTCGGTACCGCCTTCCCGGCGCAATGATTTCAACTGCACGGTCTGCGAGGAGCGAACCAACTCGACATGAATATTTCCGTTTGTCATCTGCCAGCCAGCAGGAGACTTCGTGATGTATACCTGTGCGCTGGCAATATACGCAGTGGAAAGACCAAGGAAGGCGACAAGCAGCGAAGATCTCATCAATCGTATCCTCCGAATTGGAGTGCTAAGGTTCAATCTCGAAACAGGCAGAGGGATTTTGCCGCTAACGAGCCAGACGTCTGCAGATCACTTCATCCGGACTAGAACGACTTCCGACATGTGAGCGCGCTCGAGTGAAACGGTAATTCCCTTGGTCAGCAACTCGCCGCCGCTTATCTTTAAATCAGGATGGCCCCCGTTCGCGAAGATCACCTCGTAGCTCCCCTCACTCCGAAGTCCTCGAAGAGGTAGCTGAACCGTCTGTTGCGGACTCTCGGCCCGAAATGCCAAAACGACCGCTTCCTGCCCGGAAGGTGAAGAGAACTGGACGGCTTGCCACTCGCCCTTGCCTTGCCCTTTATCAGCAGAAGGCAGCAGTTGATAACAGTCGTGCTGCAGCAGATGGCGGTAGCTCTTATACAACGCGATGTTTCGCCGCGCAGCCGTGAGCACCGGCTCGGGATAGAGTGAGACGCGTTCCTTCAGTTGTCCGTTGATGGTGCCGAACCCAAATAGACTCATCATGCGGCTCCGGAAGATCGTGTCGAGCATCGCCGGATCGCTCGCGCTCTTAAGGAGATCAGGATCCTCCGAGACGATCCATGCGCCGTTGTACGAGCTCGGATAAAGATCACTCGCCACTATCGCGTTCTGGCGCACACGATCTGAGGGAAAGCTGGCATCACTTAGCCAGTTCGACCGGATTGTTCGCGCGAGCCCATAATCGAGCCGACTGCCGTATCCGCACTGCTCCAATACCAGGTCTGGAAAAGTGGCATGCAGGTGATCGAAGATCTCGTATTGGCCCACAAGGGCGGCGTAGCTTCCGTCACCGGCTTGATGCCCATGGTCTGCGCGGTTACATCCGGCAGGGCTGCCCGGAATCCCCGAGTTGTCCCACTTGAGCCAATCGAGGTGAAAGTCACGGACGATGCGAGTCAACTCATTTTTCAAGAAAGCGATGTACTGGCGGCAGCCCAGACACACCTGATCCATCGGGCTTTCCCAATCGGGGATATGAAGCGTCTGATCTTTTCCGTCGACTTGCGCGATCCACAACTTTGGAATGAGGGTTCCGACGATTCGACTGTCCACTATGTTCGGCCCTACCCACAAGCCGCACTTCATTCCTGCTTCGTGGACCCGACGTGAAATCGCGGCGAGACCACTTGGATACTTCTGACGGTCTTCGGCATAGTGACCAAGCCCGCACCCCCAGTCACCGGTTCCCTTCTTCGATGAGCCCTGATACCACGCGGCATCCATGTTAAAGACATCCACGCCGAGCTTGGCCGCGAAATCCACTTCGCGCAGCAAGGCTTCCTCGACTCCCTCCGCCTCCGTTGCCCAGAAGTCATACACGATCCATGGCGAGTTCTGGAGAGGCGTCGGGAAGACATGCCGCTGCATGTAATGCCGCACGGTAAGAAAAGCTTGCTCGAGGTCGCCATGGGACAAGCCCATAAAAACCCGTGGCGCAGGAAGCCGCTCGCCCGGTGCTAAATCGTGAGTCAGGTCGGCAACGTCTACGCTGAGCCAGGTCCCCGTGACCTCCTTCTCGATGCGGTAGCGCCACCCGCGCTCCCACTCGATTCCAACCAACAGAAATTCGCCCTTGCCGACCGCCTCCAGGAGCAACAGGCCGCCATATTCAGGGGCGTTCCAACGTCCTCCCGACAATGCCAATGGGCCATTAACGGGAATTGACTCCAACCCATACTCGTTACGGCGGATAGCATGTACCCGCAAGGGACCGAGGTCGTCGCGCAACGCGAACCGGAATGGGCCAAACGCCGTGATGCCAGCAAGTAGGTTTTTTGATGCATTCTGAAACTCGGCCTGAATCTCCAGGATGGGAGCATCTGCAAAGGCCTGCAACGCAATGCCTGTATGAATTCCACTCGTCTCTGACTGAGAAACGAATTCGAAACGATCCCCGTCGACATGATGAATGCGCGCACCGGGTGAGGAAGCCCATGTCTGAGAAGGTTTCCCAGCTACCGTGAACACCGGTTCAAGCGGGGTGTTCGCAGGGGCCCATTCAAAACCGGTCTTTGGGTTGCGCAGCGAGCTGAGTTGAGCAACACCCCCGAGCGGGAAGTGTAGAGTCAGCGAAAACCCGTCTGAGACAAACGTTGCTTCCTGTGTGGCACCTGCGTTAGCAACTCGCGTAGCAACTAAAGAGAGCAGCAGGCCGCTACCCGCAAATTGGAGAAATTCGCGCCGATCCATGCAGGCTGGTTTCATAAGGTTTGGCATATTGACTACAGACGGCGCCGTCTTCATAAATGGATTTTCAATTGTGGGTTCAGTGCCAAACCGAAGCTACTTCATCGACTTTCCGGGTCGACAAGCAAGTTGGAGCGCAGTAAATACGGCATATATATCTGACAAATAAGACCTGCTTCGACGATTTGCCGAAGCAGGTCTTTTCAATGGGGAGGCGAAACTCTTAGAAGGTCAACTGCGCTCCAATCTGCATACGTCGTCTGAAGTCAACAATCCCGGTGATTTGCCCTGCCGTAGTGGTATCGACACTAGCGTTGGGATTTTGGAGATTCGTATGGTTGAACGCGTTGAATGCATCCCACTTGAGGTCCAAGTGGATCCTCTCGTTGAATGCAAAAGTCTTTTGCAGCGACAGATCGGCAGAGGAAAAGCGCGGGCCTAATAGAATATTGCGGCCTGAATCGCCGTAGATATACGGAGCAGGCACTGTAAAGTCTGCCGGGTTGAACCACAGGAATCGATTAGGATTGGGCACCCTCCCACTCCCAATGCGATTCGGTCTTAGACCGATGGTGGAATTGAGTGAGGCGCTATTGGCGAGCGTCGGCGTAAAGTATTGGCCCGCTTCAAAGTTGTAAAGTCCACTGAGTATCCAGCCCCCGACAAGCGCGTTTGCCGTACGGTTCAAATCGCTTGCAAAATGCTGGCCATGGCCGAATGGAAGATTCCATACCGCCGCTGTTACCCAGGAATAGGGCCGCACAGCGTCGGAATTTCCATAGTTGCTCGCAAAATTAAATTGATTTGGTGGACCAAACGTCCCTTCGTCAAGTGATTTTGCCCAAGCAAAGTTGCTTATCAAATTCAAGCTACTACCGAAACGCTTTTGTAACGAGGCCTGTAACGAATTGTAGTTGCTCTTGAGTTCCGGGTAGCCGTTCAGCTGGTTGTTCCGTTGGGTTTGACTAGTAGTCCATCCGAACTTAGCAAAATAAGGCCGCCGCGGATCGAAGGGCCCTGGTCCTGGAATGGGAGCATTCACATCAATGTTGTCCCACAGGTCACGGCCTACGTTCCCTACGTACGCAATCGAGAGGGAAACCTCACGACCAAACATCTGCTGCCATGTCACATTCCATCCGTCGTTATAGCTGTGAGGATAGGTTCCGGTACCCGGGAAGATTTGAGAGAAGCCATTCGGAAGCGGAATTAATCCGTTAGAGGGATAAGGAGGAAGGGGAGCAGGCAGGCCGGGGCCCTGATCAAGTGTAAAGGGCAACGCTGCGTACGCGGTCTCCGGACTAAACGCTTGGCTCTGCTTGATCGGCCAGCAGCAACCTTCTGTGCCAAAAGATGCTCCATATGGATTGAGGAAGTAGCTGCGGCCATATCCACCCCGGATGACCGTATTTGTTCTCAACTGATACGACGCGCCGACGCGCGGTGAAAACTCGGTCTTTAGGGTCGAGACACCAGCATACTTGCCAGCCAGGTTCGTTAACTCTACATTACCCGTGTTCAAATTCAGGTTTCCGACGCTCTGCCCGGAAGGCGTGTAGATCGGAGTGATGTAGTCCCATCGCAGTCCTATCATAAGGGTAAGCTTTGACGTGGCTTTCCAGGTGTCTTCACCGTAGAAAGACAGTCTCCACTGCTTTTCCTGAGGCTGAACCAGCGTGATGTCCCTGCCAAAGCTGTCGCTTAGCCCGAGTAGGAAGCTCGCCATACCCAATCCCGAGTTCGGCACGTCTGGATTGCCGGTGATGTTCTGTGAGAAATCGAAAGAGCCGCGTCCGCTGACGTCAGTTCGGATTCCATAGAACTTATGGAAGTCTCCGCCGAACTTAAAGGCATGGCGGCCTATCGTTTTCGTCCAGGTGTCGTAAAACTCAAAGGCCGTTTCTTTCTCGAAAAACGGGAGCCCTATGTCGCCCATGGTGAAAGCCCCCGTTGGCCCGTCAACCCCCAGCGTTGGCAGCCCGCTCGTGTAGACGGTACCAAGGTTGATATCCGGTATGCCTACCTTGGTCGCGGTGTCGTAAGCCGCGTCCAGTTGCAGTTCCGAAATGTTTATCCGCGAAAAGGAAAAACGGAAATCCTGTTGCAGCGTTGGGGAGAAGGTACGCTGATAGTTAACCATCGCGCTGTTGACGTTGTCCGTCGAGTCTCCCGAGTTTGGAATACCGCCCAGCGGTGGCCCGCCTCCGAAGACACCGAATACGTTGTTAGTCAGGAAGTGTGCATGAAAGTAGCTATACTTGCCGAAAATGAGAGTCTTGTCGGTAGCAAAGAAATCCACCCGCCCATCGACCTGATTCTGGTCGAAAATGCCCGGCCGGGAGATCGTAAAGTTATTATTAACTTCATTGGGGCTCGTCGGCCCCGGCACAAGCGCTAAAAGATTCGTCGTCGCTGGACTGATGCGATTGGGGCAAATCACGTTGAGAACGCCATTGCACGAGAACTGGGTTCTTCCAGTTCCGTCGGGATTGCCGGTGGTCGGGTCATAGATCGGATTGGTGGCCACGACCGAACTAAAGTCGCCGATACGAAATGGGGCGATCGGGGACGTGTAAAGGCTGGAAGTTGATAGGTTGTTTCGCATCCCCTGATAGTCAGTAAAGAAGAATAGCTTCTCTTTCTTGATTGGGCCCCCAATACTGCCACCAAACTGATTCCAGACATTGCCAGGTACGCCATTCGGCTGGCTAAAGGAATCGGCAGCAAAGAAACCGGCTGTGCGGTAATACTCGAACGCCGATCCATGAAAATCATTCGTTCCTGATTTTGTAGTGGTCTGGAAGACGCCGCCGTTGACACTTCCGTATTCGGCGTCGTAGTTGCTCGTTGTGAACTTCACCTCCTGGACGGAGGCATTCGTGGGCACAAGCAGGGAGTAACCCTGTATTACCTCTGTATTGTCAACCCCGTCCAGTATGTGCGCGTTGTTATTAGGCTGGCCCCCGTTAATATTAACGTTGAAGTCCTCGCCTGAGTTTTCGGGATGAATGTCGAGTTGGCCACTAGGCATAGACACCCCTGGGGCTAGAAGCGTCAGGCGGGTGACGTTGTTGCCAAAGGTGGGAAGATTGTTAATTTGGTCGGCTTGAATGGCTAGACTGACTTCTACAGAATCGGTCTGAAGAATAGGAGCCTGACCGGTTACGGTCACTGTGGAGGTGGCCGCACCGACTGTTAGTGTGACATTGATTGGAACGGCCGTTCCAGCATCGACCGAGATATCCTGCCTGATGAATTTTTCAAAACCGGCCTTTGTGACAGTGATCGAATAAGTCCCTGGGAGAACACTTGGGAATCGGTAGAGGCCAGCGAGGTTGGTTACTGCATGATCAGTCACTCCCGTATCAGTGTTCGTCGCATCCACTGCTGCCTCAGTGAGGACTGCACCCGAGGGGTCCTTCACATACCCTGTAATGGCCCCAGTGACCGCCGTTTGCGCGTGCAACGTGCCGATGCATATGAGGGACAGCACCGCTAGCAATACGGCGAAGCGATATACGGTCACATTCATTGTGGTCTCCTTTGGAAGCGTGCTCTTTCGAATTGACCTCTTGCTAGTGGTGCCCGCGATGATGTCCGCCGGTGAGTCTAAAGATGACCGCGTTGATCGGGAACGTCGAGGTAACGCGGACGCAGATGCAGTGCATTACCCTAGCGTCGCGAAAGTTACTCCAGCAGTTGGGCAAGTGTCAACAACAATTTTGTCAACACTACTGTCAACACTTGTGACTGTGTCCGATTATGACCAGACCGCTCATTTTGTGGATCCTGCCGCCCAACCCTGCGCGCATGTTTAACCCGAATGGGAGAACGATTACACCGCCTTCGCTTGATCCACGCGTTGAAGTCGCAGCACCGAGTCCACTGGATGTATATAGCCAAGACAGAGCACATGCTCAAAGTTGTCAGTCCATCTCCTGGACCCCGGCACTAGGCTCATCGGCTGTCCGGCTGAATCACTGGCGATAGAATCGTCGTTGCGGCGAGGGATCGCATGTATAATCGGGTCGGTTTAATGCGAACTAAGAAAACAAAACTCGAAAAGCCAATCCGGGATCTTCCCGCGACACACCGGGTTGAAGCACATCTCCGCAAGGCAATATTTGCAGGCAAGCTACGACCCAGGCAGAGGATTATCGAGGGCGACCTCGCCGAGGAACTTAGCGTGAGCCGCGGGCCGGTTCGTGAAGCGCTATTACGCCTGGAACGTGACGGTCTGGTTGTGACTACATCCAGACGGGGAACGTTTATACGCGACATCGCTCCATCCGAAATCGGCGTGATTTTTCGGATGCGCGCCAAGTTGGAAGCCTTGTGTGTGCACTACATGCGCGAAAACACTTCCATCAATACGGAAGAGTTGCTGAATACACCATTGAAAAAGTTGAAGGCTGCGGTAGTAAAGAACAGCGAAGAGCAGTTTTTTCACGCCGACATGGAGTTGCACCGCACGATCTGGAAGGCTGCCGAGCAACCGATGTTGTACCGGACGCTGAATTCAATGATGAATCCTTACATTTTCATCATTGCGCGAGCCTATTCGTCCCGGATTCCTCTGTCGGTCCGTCGCGATAACCACGAGGACTATGTCCGGCTGGTCTTAAAGACGCCTAAATCTCGCGTAGAGAAAGAAGTCGAATTGTATTTCGAAAAACTCTATCTAAGGGTGTTCAAGAGCGGTTCGCAGCTGGCTTCATTTGATTCCGATCATTGGGCGCATGACGAGCTAGCGCGCCATTTCTAGTACAGAGTACTGGTTGCCCGACGCAAGACGAGGGAGATCGGTTCAGCCCACCTTCAAGGGGGACGATACGCATCGAGCTCCGCGGCGCCCATCCCGCGTCGACTCCCCCTGAAGCTCCTAGCCGTTTAGATTGTAAACAATTATGTTGACAGGATGACGCGCGAAATGCTCCAATGGCGGCGATTGTCCGGCATCGCGAAATCTTAAGACACCATGTTCGAGGCAAGTTGGAGAACAGCACATTGAATTCACCTGCCGTGCAAGCCATCCTTCTGGTTCTCATTGCCGCGGTCATGAATGCAGCGTATTCCCTGCCGATGAAGCTAAATAAGAAATGGCAATGGGAGCATTCGTGGTTTGCCTTCTCGATACTCGGTGTAGGGCTCGTCCCAACACTGATCGCTGTTGCCACTGTGCCACAGCTTTGGTCTACATACTCATCGGTTTCAAACGGGATTCTCGTCTTGATGGCACTGTTCGGCGCCGGTTGGGGCGTGTCATTAGTGTTCTTTGGTTTGTCCTTGAGACGGCTGGGATTAGCAATCACTTTTGCTGTGAGTTTGGGAACTTCTGCCGCTGTTGGCGCGCTGACACCCTTGGTAGCACAGCACTCCGAGCGTCTCCTGACACGGCAAGGCGGATGGATCTTGATCGGCGTGCTCGTCATCCTGATCGGCGTTGGCCTGTGCGGACTTGCGGGCTACCGAAGGGAGCATGAACGTCAGCAGGAAAGATCGATTTCACGTCAAGGATTCCGGCAAGGGTTAATTCACGCATTTCTCTCAGGTATTTTGGGTTCCATGCTGAACCTAGGCCTCGCTTTTGGCGGCAGCATCCAGCGAGCGGCGCAACAGCATGGGGCAAGCCCAGCTATGATGTCGAACGCTGTATGGCTGCCGTGTCTTTATGCAGGGCTTGTGCCGGGAGTAGTTTATTGCTACTACCTCATGAGGCAGCGAAAAAATGTGACCCAGCTCACGCTGGCGGGGACATGGTATTACTGGCCTGCCGCGGCAAGCATGGGCCTGCTGTGGTTCGGAAGCATCATTCTATACAGCATTTCAACCGTTAAGCTGGGAGCGCTCGGCCCCGTGATTGGGTGGCCTCTCTTTCTTGGTGCGATTGTTATCGCTAGCACCGTTCTTGGAGCCGCCACTGGCGAGTGGACAAACACCGGCAAGAGTCCGATCAAAATTATGATCTACGGCGTGAGCTGTCTGGTACTGGCAATGGTAGTCCTTGGCTATGCCAGCGACCTTCACATATCGACGAACCAGCGCACGTACTTAGAACTTCAACAAGACAGCTGACGATATAAAGACGTGCCTTTGTCTCCGCGGGCATAAAAGAGTGCCTTGAGCAAGAACGATGTAGAAGATGTCCCGAGGTTTCACACTATGAATACTGAGCAGCCGATATTTAAACAACTGTTTGATCTTAGTGGGCGCGTCGCATTAATTACCGGTGCTGGCGCTGGCTTCGGTGAGGCCATCTCCCTCGGTTTTGCGGAATACGGCTGCGATATCGCGGCTTCCGACCTTAATATTGAAAATCCGCAGCGAACTGCCGAAAAGGTGCGCCAAAAAGGACGGCGTGCCATCGTCCTGAAGGCAAATGTTGGCATTCCGGAGCAAGTCGCCGCCATGGTGGACGAGACTGTACGCGAGCTTGGCGGCATAGACATTCTCGTAAATTGTGCAGGTATTCCTCAACATGATCCAGCGGAACTGACTCCAGTCGAAACCTGGGATCGAGTTCTGAATATCAACTTGCGGGGCACGTTCCTCTGCTGCCAGGCTGCAGCACGGGTCATGCTTGAGAAGCATGGGGGCAACATCATCAACTTCTCATCAATCGCCGGTATGGTTGGAGTGGGACGGGGAGCGAACGCTTATTGCGCCAGCAAGGGAGGCGTAAATGCTCTAACCAAACAACTCGCTCTTGAATGGGCCGACAGGGGAATTCGAGTAAACGCTATCGCCCCCTGCCAATTTCGCACTCCAGGGTTGATCGACGTGATGGCCGACCCACAGTTCAATGCAGAGAAGTTGATGCAAACATGGGTTTCCAATATTCCACTGGGACGGGTTGGTGAGCCGGCAGAAATTGTTGGCCCAGCGCTGTTCCTGGCATCGGATGCTTCTTCCATGGTGACGGGCGTGATCTTACCTGTTGATGGGGGTTATCTTGCGAGATGACGGCGATCTAGACTCGGCTCCTTACCTTTGACGAATATCCACACCCGATAGGGCTTTCCTGTCTGCGATCGCTGAGCTGCTTCTAGGCAATATTGTCAACAAAAGTGTTGACGTTCAGATTTTTACTTAGTATCGTTCGTGCAGCAGTCGAGCCACCATTGATATTTAACGTTGAGCATGTGACGCTGTAGCCTTGAGAAGTGCGCGGGTTTTGTTTACACGTAAGCCGCGATTAAACTGTCCTGCTGGCGACAAAGTCTTAGGGGTTAGCTCAAGGCCATTATGGAAATTTTCCCTAACACCTATAAAATTCGGTCGCTTGTTGGAGATCGAAATCTATTTCAATATTTATTTGTCGGCGATCAAACGACTCTACTCGACACAGGCGCGTCATATACTCCGAACGAGACAATCTTTCCGTTTCTCCAGGATCTCGGGCTCGAGCCGACCCGATTAAAGGTAGCTATCAATACTCATGCTGATGCGGATCATCACGGGGGCAACGCGTCGCTAAAGGAAGTTGCAGGCGATGTGATGCTGGCGTGCGGCGAGCGGGATCGAGCGATCATCGAGAATCCCGATCGGCTTTTCGCGACGCGATATGACCAGTGGATCCCCGATCACGGCGTAGGTCTTGGTCTGAACTCCGAGTCTACAGCGTGGGTTAGAAAGATGGTGGGATCGCCGCACCGGATCGATCTCACATTTTCTGGTGGCGAACATATTGCTGTCGACGACAAGCGTTCGCTTCGAGTGCTTCACGTGCCAGGGCATAGTGATGGACATTTAGCCCTCTATGATTCTGTCAATCGAGCCGCCTTCGTAGGAGACGCACTGCATGGCAGATACTGCCCATCGGCGAATGGCCAACCATCGTTGCCACCGGCTTACTATTCCGTACTCGCTTACCTAGGAACCCTGCAGTTCCTCGAAGCATTGGATATTGATTGGATTTATTCAGGTCACTGGCCGCCATACCACAGTTCGCAGGCCTCAGAGTTTCTGGCTGAGTGCCGGAGATTTGTCGACAGCGCCGCATCTCTGGTGCTCCGGTCGCTCGAGCGGCATCGGGAAGGGGTCACACTGCGTCTCTGCATTGAAGAGTGCGGCCCACTGCTAGGAAGCTGGCCGGCCAACAATCAGTGGCTGTTGATGTATCCAATGCACGGTCATCTGCTCTATCTCGAACAGCAGGGAGTGGTGACGAGAATCAGCGGCGATGGTCATACACGCTGGGCGCTCGAGCCCGAGAAACAGCGGGCATAAGGATGTTTGTTGAAATATTCGCGTCATACACAATGAGGCACATATGTGAGTTGAGGAAGAACTGAGGACCGTGCATGGTATCGAATTTGCCGACATTGCATGCGGATCGCTTAAAGCTTGAGCGGCTCGTTCAGATTGGAATCGTTGTGTCTGATCTGAATCAGACGATGCGGCTGCTGACTTCTCTGTTTGGCATCGGTCCATTTCGAACCGTAGAGTGGCCGTCGCGCCCTGAATCTAAATACGAATATCGCGGAGTGGAAGAGCATATTCGACTCGCCCAGGGGTTCGTCCAATTAGGGAATGTGGAGATCGAGTTGATTCAGCCGCTCGAAGGGGAGCGCAATGCCTATAAAGAGTTCCTCGATAAAACCGGTGGCGGCATTCACCATGTTCTCTTCGAGGTAAGTGATATTGATCCGGTTCTTCAGGAACTGGCGAGGTCCGGAGTGACTGTGCTGCAATCTGGAACCGGTATTCGGCCGGGCACCCGGTGGGCCTTACTGGATACGCAGGAACTGGTTGGATTTCTGGTCGAATTGCGTCATCGCCCCGGCGATTCCGACGGTTTTTCTGTTTCCTGACTTGGTCGATCGTCGTTTCACATGAAGGTATTTGCGAATTAGTTAGAAGTCCGGACGCTCATGAAGAAGATACAACCAACCCGGTTAAGGACCGCCATTGTCGGTTGTGGTAAGGTCGCCGGCACTCATGCGCTCGCCTACAGGGAACTGCCAGATTCAGAATTGGTGGCGGCGTGTAGTACTTCTTCGGAGCGAACGCAAAAGTTCGCTGCGCAATTTGAAATAGGGGGCTACACGGATCTCGCTCAGATGTTAGATCGTGAAAAGGTGGATGTGCTCTCTATCTGCACTCCGCATGCGCAGCATCCCGAGGCCATCGAGACAGCAGCTACAGCTGGGGTTCACGTCATCTCAGAGAAACCGATGGCCGTTGATCTCGTGTCGTGTGATCGGGCAATAGCGGCGGCCCACGCGGCGGGAGTCAAGCTGGGTGTAATCAGCCAACGTCGCTGGTATGAGCCCGTGCGGCGTATTAAGGACGCCATTGACGACGGAAAACTCGGAAAACCGGTTCTGGCTCTTGTTCAAATGCTCGGCTGGCGCGAGCCCGCCTACTACCTGTCTGACCCATGGCGCGGAAGCTGGGCGGGCGAGGGGGGCGGGGTGGCGGTTAGCCAAGCTCCGCATTATCTTGATCTGCTCTGTTGGTTCATGGGGCCGGCTGCGGAACTGTATGCATGTTGGGATAACTACAACCATCCCAGCATAGAAGTGGATGACACCGTAGTCGCTTCTGTCCGGTTTAAGAACGGAGGGATGGGCTCCATTGTTCTGAGCAATTCGCAGCGTCCGGGACTGTACGGGAAACTTCACATTCATGGCTCTTCAGGCGCTTCAGTGGGAGCAGAGATCGACAGTGGATCGCCATTCATTTCGGGTGTTACGGAAAAAATGGATCCCCCTTTTAACGATATGTGGACCATACCCGGAGAAGAGCGTGAACTTGAACAGTGGAATCGTGAGGATCGATCGCGACCTTGGAATGTTATGACCCACTACCACAAGATGCAACTAGCCGACTTCCTAAACGCCGTTTCGGAAGACCGCGAACCCTTGGTAAACGCTGAGGCTGGACGCCAGGTCGTTGAGCTATTCACTGCAATCTATCGTTCACAGCTTGAACATGCGCCCCAGCGTTTCCCCTTGTTGCAATAAACCTTTGGAGATTTCGAAGATGACGGAACCAAGTGCAGCAAAGGCAAACGACCATCACCTACTCTTGAGCTACTACAAGAAGATGCTTGAGCTCAGGCTGTTTGAGCTCAAGGTGCAAGAGTTGTATCGCAATGCGCGACTTCCGGGATTCGTCCATCTATATGTCGGTGAAGAGGCTGTAGGGGTTGGAGTGTGCATGAACCTGGAAGGCAAAGACCTTGTGTTCAGCACTCATCGCGGTCACGGGCACGCGCTGGCGAAAGGCGTACCCGCCGAAGTGGTGCTGGCCGAGCTATGGGGCAAGGCAACGGGAAGCTCAGGAGGGCGTGGCGGGAGCATGCACATGTACGCACCGGAGTGGGGCTTTATGGGCACGAACGGAATTGTGGGTGCTCCAATTCCTCTAGCGACCGGAGGAGCCTTGAGCGCCAAAGTGCGCGAGAGCGGCCAGGTTGTCGTCAGCTTCTTTGGTGAGGGAGCGGTGAACAGTGGATCGTTTCACGAAGCCGTCAATATGGGCACAGTCTGGGATTTACCCGTTGTATACGTCTGCGAGAACAATTTATACGCCACGGAAATGGCTTTTTCGCGTGCCACCAAGAATACCAGCGTGGCCCGACGCGCCGAGTCGTACGGACTTCCCGGAGTAGAAGTTGATGGTCAGGATGTCCTCGCCGTTCACCGTGTGGCCAAGGCAGCGATTGAGCGCGCTCGCGCTGGGGATGGCCCCACTTTAATAGAGTGCAAGACCTATCGGTACGTAGGCCACCACGAAGGCGATCCCGGTACCGACTATCGTACGCGCGACGAAGTTCAGTATTGGAAGGAACGGGATCCGGTCAAACGTGCCCGCAAGTTGTTGCTTGAGTCCAAAGTGGCGGACGAAAGCGAATTACAGTCTGTAGATCAGGAAGTTGAACGTCTTATCGATAAGGCAGTGGAATTCGCTGAAGCGAGTCCGGAGCCGTCTCCGGAATCTGTACATGAGCATGTGTTTTGACCGAGGAGAGACGAAGGATGTCAGAGCATAGTCGCGTGATCACCTATACGGATGCCGGGGTAGAAGCTTTGCGAGAAGAGATGCGCAGGGATGAAAGCATTGTCTACATCGGGCAAGGAATCGGCCCTCGTGGCGGAAACTTCCGGCAGACGCGAGGACTTTGGAAAGAATTTGGCGACCATCGCTTACGGGATACAGGCATCTGCGAATTAGGTGCTACCGGCGTGGCGGTAGGCGCCGCCATGGCCGGCACGCGCACAATCGTGGACGAAGTCTTTCTTGACTTTGCTCTCGAAGCTATCACTCAAATTGTTCAGCAAGCTGCGAACATCTCTTATATGTCGGATGGGAAAATTAAAGCACCCGTTTTGATTCGGGGAGCCATGGGAGCCGTGCGCAATGCTGGAGCACATCACTCGCACACCTTTTATAACTGGTTTGCCAATACTCCGGGACTGAAAGTTGTGTTGCCGGCTACTCCGTACGACGTGAAGGGACTCTTCAAGACGGCTCTTCGAGAGCCCGGTCCCGTCGTTTTCATCGAGCACAAATCTCTCTATAACACCAAGGGCGTTGTGCCTGAAGAGGAATACTTAATTCCGTTTGGCGATGCCCATACCGTACGCGAAGGCAAGGACCTGACCATTATCGCCATGTCCCGCATGGTCGATCTTGCGGCTAAAGCCGCGGATGTATTGGCGGAGCAAGGCATCTCGGCCGAAGTAATCGATCCGCGCAGCATCGTCCCGCTCGACCGCAAAAAGATTACGCAATCTATCAAGAGAACTGGCAGGCTGATGGTCATTGACGAGTCCCCATCTTATTGCAGTTTCGCTGCGGAGCTTCTGGCTATTGCAGTAGAGGATTGTTTTGACGAGATGCACGTGACGCCGAAGCGAATTTGCTCGCTTCCCGTTCCGAATCCGTTCAGTCCTGTTCTCGAAAATCAAATGATTCCATCCGTAGACCGTATCGTCAGCGAAGTACATCTGATGATGGATAATTAGAGGAGGAAAGCTGTCACAATGGCGTACAAAATTGTAATGCCCCAACTGGGTCTCACCATGGAAGAAGGTGCAGTGACGAGTTGGCTGAAGAACCCGGGTGAATGGGTTGAGAAGGGCGACCCCTTATTTACCGTTGAAACCGATAAGGTAGAAATGGAGGTCGAGTCAATGGGACGTGGTTATCTAGGGGAAAGCCAGGTCTCTATTGGACAAACGGTGCCGGTCGGCACTCTTATCGCAATGCTGAATGACCAGCCTGAAACAGGTGCTTGATACATCAAGACCTGTGCTCCAAGACGCTATTTAGACGTTCGCCTGACTTCGGCGTCTTTACGGGTGAGTACTTCCTCGCTCAACTCGACACCCAGTCCAGGACCTGGAGGTAAGGGCAATGCCCCTCCTTCTGGAACCAGAGACTTGGTGACCACTCCCTCATATTCCTCAAGGTAGTGACGTCTGACGGTTTCGAGAATGTACAGATTGGTCACGTTCGCCGCGAAATGCGCCGATGCGAAATGGAGGATAGGCCCCCCGCAATTGTGGGGGGCGACGGGAAGGTAATATGTCTCAGCCATGGTGGCGATCTTTTTTGCTTCGGAAATGCCGCCGCACCAGGAGAGATCGGGCATGATGAGCTGAGCTGCACGATTTTCCAGAAGCTCGCGAAATCCCCAACGAGTCATCAACCGCTCGCTCAAACAGAGCGGCAAATCAGTGGAACGCGCCAATTCAGCGTAAGCTGCCAGATTATCCTGTGGCAACATTTCCTCCAGCCACATGGGCTGATAACTTTTCAAAGCTGCAGCAATCTTGATCGCGCAAGGCAGATTCCAGAAACCGTGGAACTCCATTGCTACGTCGATGGAGTCGCCGAATTCCTCTCGTATCAGAGCCAGAGGTTCGATCGCGCGTTTCAGTTGCTCGGCAGAAATGTAATTTCCACCAGTTTCCTTAGCGATCGGATCGAACGGCCAAATCTTCATCGCCCGGATATTGCTGTTCAGAAGCTCACGGGCTAGCTGGACTGGTTCGCGAAGGAAATCGACCCTGTCATAGCATGTGTTGTAGATGCGAATGGACTGTCGAGATGCCCCGCCCAGAAGTTTGTAGATCGGTTGACCGGTGGCTTTTCCTAACAAATCCCACAGCGCGATGTCGACCGCGCTGATGGCCCGCATTTCGGCGCCGCCCCAACCACTATAGGATACGGCGAGAAACATATCTGCCCACAAACAATCGATTTCGCTCGGATCTCGCCCTAACAGCACCGAAGCAAGACGAGTATGAACGACGGCACCTTCTGCCTCGGCGTTCGGATAGCTCTCTCCCAGACCAATGAGTCCCTCGTCCGTATGAATCCGAACCCACAGGTATTGAATAGCACCCACATGAACCGTTACGCCGCGGGGCAAATAGATTGTCTCGACCGCTGTGATTTTCATAGGGAAGAATAAGAACGCGCCCAAATTATCTCGGACGCTGTCTAATATAGTCAACATTATTGTTGACAATAATTATGTGTTAACCGTAGCTTGTGCATTGCCGCGCCAGCGCTCTCGAATGGTATCGTAGCTTGGCGGGAGACCGACATCCAACAGGACCGAAGACCTGGGACAGACGGCGCGAAAGTCTTTGCCAATAAATCAAGCAGGTTGGATCGCTATGGCTAATGAACTCAAATTGCAGGGACGAAGAGCCCTGGTAACCGGCTCTGATACAGGGATCGGACGTGAAATTGCTTTGGAATTCGCCCGGCAGGGAGCCGATGTGGTCTTCCACTATATCCAAGACGATGACTTTCCGAAGGCAGCCGTTGAGGAAGTTAGATCGCTGGGACGGCAGTCAACGGCATTTCAAGCGGATTTCGACGACTTGGAACAGGTTGTCGCGCTTGCTGAAAGAGCGATCGAGTTTCTCGGAAGCGTAGATTGTTTGGTCAACAACGCCGGGGTTACTATGAATCGCCCTTTTCTAAAAGTCACCCCAGAACAATTCGACAAAATGTTCCACATTAATTTTCGGGGACAGTATTTCCTGACTCAACGAATCGTGGAGGACATGCTCCATGGAAAAGGAGGCGTCATTTGTAACATGTCCTCGGTACACGGACTCCAAGGGGTGCCGGAACACTCCGTTTACGCGGCGACAAAAGGGGCCATTATTGCATACACTCGATCGCTTGCGGTGGAGCTTGCCTATAAGGGCATCCGCGTTAATGCCATCGCCCCGGGATGGATCACAGTCGAGAACTATTTCAAGTGCATCCCTGGATTTACAGAAGAGGTTGCAGCCGCAGCTGGATACAGCGCAATCCCCGTTGCGCGTTGTGGCGAGCCACAGGATATCGCCAGGCTGACTGCTTTCTTGTGCTCAGACGATGCCTCGTTCATCGTCGGGCAAACCATCGTCGCTGATGGAGGAACAACCGCGCTCATGTCTCTGGTTTCAGACTTCAGGAAAGAGTCCACGAATACATTCGGCAAGGGATATATTCCAGGACTATAGGCAGACGTTTATGCTTCAAGAGCTCATCGCAACTTTGAACGCAGTCGGCAAACATACGGAGCTCTATCAAACCGACGATGGAACGCGGCTGTTGATTTTGCCGTATGGCGGCAGAATTCTCGGAGTGTTCGCGCCAGGCAGTGACGAAAATTTTTTGTGGACCAACTCCGCACTGCAGACCGTGGAGTCAGCTCGAAGTTACTATGCGAGTGACGACTGGCAGAATTCTGGAGGCGATAGAACCTGGCTTGCGCCGGAAGTGGATTTCTTCTTTCCGGCTTTTCCGAACATTGATATCGCCGGTTATTGGCAACCGCGAGCTCTCGATCCGGGCAACTATGAAGTGACGAAGACGAGTCATGGCATCACGCTGACAAATCGGTTCAGTCTCGAAGGGTTTCGGTCCAGAAAACGGGCAGACCTGGAAATAACCAAACGGTTTGCGTCCGCCCCGAATCCTCTGCGCTATGATGTCGCAAGTCAAACCGGGGATGTAGAATACGCCGGTCATACTCTTATCGCCTCTTTAGAAATCCTCGGCTCAAATCCGAACGACGCTCCTCTTGTTGGCCTCTGGAGTCTCACGCAGATGCCGCACCAGGGAGAACTTCTTATCCCCACTTATTTCAAGAGCCAGCCAAGAGTTTACTTCGGTCTCGTAGATGCTCCTCCCGACGAACTCGTCGTTAGTGACCACCTCGTCCGTTTCAAAATGCGCGCAGCCGGCGAACACAAAATCGGAGTCCGCGCTCTGGCAACCACTGGTCGCATCGGATACACGTATCAGTCAGGCACCAAGCGAGCGCTGATTGTTCGCAATTTTTCGGTGAATCCATCGGGCGAGTATGCCGACGTACCCTGGACGGAACCTGAGGACAGGGGATATTCCACGCAGGCATGCAGTGTAAATAGCAAATGGGGAATGTTCAGTGAGTTGGAGTATCACGTGCCAGCCATTGGAGGTGAGACTGGTCTGAGTCTGATTGAAGATCGGTCCCAACTATGGGCGTTTCGCGGACAAGCCCAGGACATTGCCAAGATCGCCCGAGCATTGTTGTCAGATGAGTTTGAGTAAGCCCGGAGACACTGGATTTGGATTAAAGGCATTCATTGCGAATTCGTCTGGCCGATATTGGGACAACAAACATACTTGAACGCACAAGTATTATTGCTGGCGTAACTCATTGATCTCTGGGCGTTGGGCTCTTGGCAAGACCAGAAGAAATCCGGGATCAATACTGTAAAAACGCCATTGTATTGACCGATCGGCGCTATTTTCCGAGTGGTCGGAAACTCGAAACTAATTCAAGGGTTCCACGGATCGTGATAGAGGTAGGCTTCCGGTGACGATCCCGGATAAAGTAGAGGGACATCAGGGAAATGTCATTCCCTGATACTCGTATGATAATTCCCTGTTCCAGACGATGCCCATTTCGGGCGAGAGGCCTTATGTCTACTGTAGATGCAAGGTGGCACAGGAATTCTCTGTTGGAACTTCGAGCCAAATAGAAAATTTTCCCTGTATTTTTTCCTGTTAGCAGGGAATTTGGGGTCGGAGAACAGTTCGCAGTAGACTCCATCCGCCAGCGAGTTTTTCTAATTGCTCGACCAGTGGCTTTTTCGACAGTGGTCAAGGCGCGAGTCAGGACGAGAACGTTCACGGACTATGAAGCCCTTCTGAAGCCGCATGTCCGGACCCGTTCTAGGCAGCAGACTCATCGGCGCAATTAATCGATATCCAGAGTCTCTATGCTCAAATGTTAGAGCGTGGATTGTCGGCGCGCACCGATATTGATCGCCTTCAGCGGGTCTTCCTGCGGGTCCGCTGGTGGCTTTCCGACAATTAGACCGGAACAATATTGAAGTGACCCGGATCCTCGACAATTCCTGTTCTACCGTCTCCGAAGCCGGTGCCAATGAACCGCTTTGCGTGATTCTCTTCCCCCCCAAAAAGGTGAGGCGAATCCGTCAGAAGAGCCTAGTTGCAACTTGGCTCGCCTGACGAACTTCGCCTCCGGGAGGTCAAAACTCGATTCTGAGGGTCAACTGTCCCTGGCGAGGGCTGTTATTTGTACCGCCAACGGTACCGAAACCGCTGGAGTAGGGGTTCGTGTTCGGACCGCCGAACACCACGCGGTTGAAGGCGTTGAAGAACTCAGCCCGGAACTGGAGATCAACGCTCTCCGTAATCGGAGTCCGCTTGATCAGCCCAAAGTCTTCTTCGTAATAGGGGAAATTTCGATCGTTCGACTGATACGAAGGCTTATTTCCGAAGGTGTAGGGAACGCCTGAAGCGGCGGTGACGTTCGCATTCGGATCGCTGAAGGCTGCAACGTTGTACCAAAGATTCTGGCCGGGGATTGCGGGGTTGAACGACTTGTTCCGGCGAGCCGACGTTTGAATTTGCTGGCCGTTAACAAGATTCCAGCGAATGCAGTTGTTGAAACCCGGCACGCCGGTTGCGCAGCTAAACCCTATCGGCTGGCCACTCTGGTAACGCTGAATACCCGTCAGGGACCATCCGCCGACGAAGTAGTTCAACGCATGGTTACTGTTGAGAAAATGCCTGCCTTTTCCGAACGGCAAATCGTAAATGTAGCTGATTACAAATAACTGAGGCACATCCTCCGGCGAGACCGCCTTCTCTGCTTTCAGGTCTTTCGGATTCTGGATGTTCGCCGTATAGGCGCCGCCGAGGCTTCCACCGATAATGTTTCCCGTGTTAGTGATCATCTTTGACCAAGTGTACGAAGCCAGTAGATTGAACCCATTGTGGAAACGCCGTTCCAGTTTGGCGATCATGGCGTTATAGCTCAACTGGCCTTCGTTCTCGCCATAAGCCGCCGTGTTGATGAAGCTGTATTGCGGGTAGGGTCGCAGAGACTGCGCAACTGTACCGGTGAAGGTCGGATAAGGCAATGTAGTGGCGGGATTGTTCAGAGTAGCGCCCAGAGCGAAGTCTGAGATCGGAAGATTATTGACCGAGAGCAGATTCGACGGAAGATGTGTGCCCCGCGATCCAAGGTAGCCCAAGGTAAAGATAAGGTCGGTGGCGATCTGTTGCTGAACGTTGGCGCTCCAGGTCTGATAGAAACCGGGACGTCCGAATCCGCGCTGATTCCATGGGATGGACTGGTTATTCAGCTGACTGCGACTATAGTTGACCGCGTCGCCGGCCGCAGGTACACCGTACACACCCGGATTGACGACCACCGGGCTCGTCGCGGACGTCGTATCCAGAAACTCCGCCGGAGCGAATGGGTTGGCGACGTTGTTAACCTGCGCCGTCAGAGAATAGCCGGCTGGAATACCAGCGTAGATCTGTTGCCACTCGAAGATTCCCGCGTTCAGGATGTTGTAAGTCGCAGAGAAAACGGTCTGGTTCTTAAACGACTCAGGGGACCATGTGACACCCACGCGAGGCTGGACATTCTTGTAATAAACATTTACCCAGCGCGAACTAAAACCATCACGACCAGGTCCGGTGCCTGAGAAGACCAGGGCGCCATCGGTTCCGGTGGAAGGATTAATGAAATTGGGATCGAATTGAGATCCGATGTTTTTCCCTTCCTTGAAGGGCATATCGACGTTGTAGCGAAGACCGAGCGAGAAGTTGAGGTTGTGGCTGTATTTGAATTCGTCCTGGATATAAGTCGCGTAGTAATGGAGGACATTGTGAACGGTCACCAGGCTGTTCGTTCCGTAAACGTTCCCTACCTGTCCCAGCAGGAAGCTTGCAACGCCATTGCCGCTCGCTGCAGAGGTAGCCACCGTAGCGGCCGTTTGCTCTCTGCCAAAGGCAAAATTGCCGTTGGTTAGGCTGACGAATCCCGAAATCGATAGCGCGTAGCGGAATTCACCTCCGATATCAAGGTTGTGGCGCCCTTTGGTCCAGGAGACCTGTCGCCCAGGTAGTAAGAGTTGTCAGATATTTTGGAATTGTAGCCCTGGTTGGAAAGAGGCTCGATGTTTCCGAGGCTGACCGTACTGCCTTCACTGATGCCGATGCCCGGAAAAAGCGGGCCGCTTCCGCCAGGGAGTCCAACGGCCTGTGACCAGTCCTTGCCTTGGGTCGCGGTTATGAAGGCCTCCTTGTTCAGGACGCGGGTGTAGGCAAGAATCGCGTGGTTGAGCAAAGTTGGCGAGAAGATGTGGTCATAACCGATGCGGACAAGGTGAGTGGGAAGGTCCTGGAAAGTGAGAAAGCTGCTGACCGGCAACTGCAGGAGACCGCCGATGTTATTGTTTCGCACATTATCGCGGACATTGTAAGAGCCAAAGATCTTATCCTTAGCGCCAAAAGACTGGTCGATGCGAATGGTCTCAGTTGTGCTGACGATCGGATAACTTCCGGTGAAGTTGTAGTTGTTCGAAAGGAGCGAATTGGACGGCTTGGGAATGTACGCCGCTATATTCTGCGCCACCGTACTTATACCGCTTGTAATTTTGTTGCCGGGGTAGGCGGTTCGGCATTGTGTACCGTTGGCCAGAGTTCTGGTTGTCGTCGGATCGAAAATCTGGCCCTGGTAGATCGTCGATCCGTCACAGGGATTCGTGCCAAGCGCCGTCGTCGTCAGATCCTGGCTGAAATCGCCTGCGAGGTTGGCCTGGGTGGGAATGGTAATAAACTGCTGATAGCCTTGGTTTTGGCGGAATTGTTCCCACGCGAAGAAAAAGAAGGTCTTATTGCGGCCGTCATAGACTTTGGGAATCCAAACCGGACCGCCGAGCAGGACGCCGTAGTTATTCTTCTTGTCCGCCGGGGTTTGATTGCTGGTATTCGGCCCGTTTTCAGCGCGGCTGAGGTTGTTGAACCAGGTATTCGCGTCCAGCACCGTATTTCGGAAGAGTTCGAAGGCTCCGCCATGGAAACTGTTCGTGCCTGACTTCGAGCCATAGCTCTGGACGCCGCCGGTCGTTCTGCCGTATTGCGCGGGAATGCCCCCCACAAGTACCTTGAATTCGCCGGTCGCTTCGACAGATGGCAGAATTTCGTTCGCGAAGCCATCACCGAAACTCTCGACCTGCAGGCTCGCGCCGTCGAAGAGAATCTCACTGCCGAAGGCCTGCCCACCTGACACACCGCCCTCAAATGTACCGCCATTGGTTCCCGTGCCGTAAGTGGCCGGGGTGAGAAAGACGAAATCCTGAGAGTTGCGGATGGCCGCTCCATTGGTGGACAGTGGCAGATCGAGTACCTGCCTCGGCGTAACGACAGTGCCAACGTCTGAACTCTCGGTTTGAAGCTGCGGCGCGTTCGCATTTACTTCGACGGTTTCAGAGGAGGCTCCGACCGAGAGTTGGATGTCCAGCGAGGTGGTCGATTGGATCTGAACAGCGACGCCAGTGCGCTGGGCTGTCTTGAAGCCCGGAGCAGATGCCGAGATGTTGTAGGTCCCGACCGGCAGCACAGGGAAGCGATAGTCGCCCGACGGCGAGGCGGTCGTCTTGGACGACTGGCCCGTAGCGGCGTTTGCAGCCGTCACAACGGCTCCCGCCACTGCGCTTCCGGAGGAATCTGTAACTGTTCCAGCCAGCGCTCCTTCATTAGTTTGCGCGTAAACTCGAGTCCCCACAATGCTCACAGAAACGAAAATCAAAGCCGCCCAAAGAAAACGTTTGCCCATCGCCCCATGCCTCCGGAAAATTCGAACTCATTGGGCGATCGCGCCCCCCCATTTTCTGGGGGGCGCATTCTCCAATGTGATTTAATACGTTAACGTAATCGATAACTATAACGTGAACGTCGCTAGAATAGGAGCGGGATTCTATCGGTGTCAAGGTCTTTTTTCGCGGAGACTTTTCTCGGGGCGCTCTTTCTGCAGCCTGTGGGTTCTATTTAGCTATCGCTCACCGACATTCGTGTCTGGTTGTCGTTAGTCGGGGAACTTGTATAGTCCGAATATGACGATTCGCATGAAGGACATCGCGGATGATCTCGGTCTCTCCGTGGTTACCGTCTCGAAGGTGCTCCGCGGCCATCCAGACATTGGCGAGCAGACGCGGGAGAGGGTTCTTAAGCGCGTTAAGGATCTCGACTATCAGCCAAACACACTTGCGCGCAGCCTTGTAACCGGCCGCAGTTACCTGATCGGACTGGTGGTGCCGGATCTCCTTCATCCTTTTTTTGCAGAGGTGGCCAAGTCCCTCTCGACCGCGATCCGTCAAAAGGGTTACTCGCTGATCATCTCGTCTTCAGAGGAAGATCCGGATCTGGAACGGCGCGAGATTCGGCAGTTGCTGGCCCGCAGGCTGGATGGGCTTGCGATCGCTTCAACGGGCACCAGTGTCGAACAGTTTGAGCTCATGAGCCGTAAGAAAGAACCTTTTGTGCTGATTGACCGCGATTTCCCTGGCATTTCCGCAAACTTTGTAGGTGTCGATGACGAGGCAGCGGGGCGCATCGCAACGGAGCACCTGCTAAACATAGGCTGCCGGCGCGTCGCACACATTCGCGGGCCGGAATACAGCACAGGAGCCGGCAGGTTCGAGGGCTATCGGAAAGCCTTGCTCGACGCAGGCCTTCCCTGCCCGAAGGACTATGTTGTTACTCGTTTGAACGTTGACACCCATAGCCTTGAGGAGGGCGCGGAGGCTATGCGCGCCTTACTGCGCCTCAAGCAGCGCCCTGACGCTGTTTTCTGCTACAACGATCCTCTTGCCATCGGGGCCATCGACGCCATCATCGAAGAAGGTCTACGGGTACCAGAGGACGTTGCCGTTATCGGCTGCGGCAACTTACATTACGACAGCTGTCTGCGCGTAGCGCTTTCAAGTATCGATCAGCATAGTTCCGAGATTGGCCAGCGGGCAGCTGACATCTTGCTCGGTCTGATCGAATCCAAACAGATGCCGCGAGCGCGCAGCTGTATTCTCGAGCCAGCTTTGGTTGCCCGTGCGTCGACTCAACGGACAGAGCCCAAGGGAGCGCGACCGGCCCGCAAGAGGGCCTAGATGAAAATGAAACCATGATGACCACCACGAGTCCGGCTCACTCTGCTTGGACCCAATCCCCTCTCGGCAAATGCAAACTGGGAAAAGGTTCGTCCCCTTCGTTCTAAGATTCTCTTACTTTATCGATTACTGTAAGGTATATTTACACAGTTTGACATTGCGCACTTCCAATGCCAGATGACCACAAATGGGAGGGCAAGGGTGCCTCACTCCGGCTTCAGACCGATTCAAAAAGGTAAGGCTCTGGACAAAACGAAATATCGTATTCTAGGCCGAACCGAACTACAGGTTTCAACGCTGGGTTTTGGCGCTTCTCCCCTTGGAGATGTCTATGGGGCCATCGACCCGGTGGAAGGTAGGCGAGCGGTACATCAGGCTATTGACGAGGGCATTAACTTTTTCGACGTGGCTCCTTATTATGGCTTGACGCTCGCAGAAGAGCGTTTGGGAGAGGCGCTCCGCGGCAGAAGGAAAGAAGTTATTCTGGCGACCAAGTGCGGACGTTACGGTACGGATTCCTTCGATTTCTCCGCACAGCGTGTCTACACCAGCATTGAAGACTCGCTGAAGCGTTTGCGCAGTGACTATGTTGATCTATTTCAGGCTCACGACGTGGAGTTCGGCGACACGGACCAAATCATCAAGGAAACGATCCCCGCCATGCGACGGCTTCAAGAGCAAGGGAAAGTCCGGTTCATCGGAATTACCGGCTATTCGCTCAAGACCCTGATCAGAATCGCTGAAGCGGCGCCAGTCGATAGCATTTTGACCTATTGCCGCTACAACTTGCTGGTCGACGACATGGAGAAGGTCCTGATGCCAGTTGCTGAGAAGCACGGGATCGGCATCGTTAACGCATCGGGTCTGCACATGGGAATCCTCACCGAGGATGGGCCCCCGGATTGGCACCCCGCACCCGAAGCGGTGCGCGTCGCCAGCAGGCAAGCGGTCGAGTTCTGCCGTGAGCACCGAGTCGACCTATCGGAAGTGGCTTTGCGCTTCTGCTTCGATCATCCGCGTGTTGCAAGTACCCTCGTCGGAATGTCCACGCGGAGCCACGTTTACAAGAATCTCCAGGCTCTGGGCGACCATGTAAGTTCCCAGCTTGTGCAACATGTCCGTACCATATTGGCGCCTGTCTCCAATTATGTGTGGCCGTCAGGCCGCCCGGAAAATCAGGATTGAGATGTTCATGGACCCGCGTCAACCACCGGTGAAGTCGAAGGCACAAGTCAAATGAATGCACTGGTCATACGTGAGCCCGAGATCGCATGGATAGAAACTGTCGCAGATCCTGCGATGAGGCCAGGCGAGGCTTTGCTGCGAGTACGCCGCGTCGGCCTCTGCGGAAGTGACTTGAGCTCGTTCCGAGGTAAAAATCCGCTGGTCAGTTTTCCGAGAATTCCGGGACACGAGATTGCGGCAACGATTGTTGAACTAAGCGAAAATCGCTCGGGCCTCTCGCCCGGAATGGATGTCACTCTTTCTCCTTACACCAGTTGCGGGCAATGCGCTGCATGCAATAGTGGACGAACCAACGCGTGCCGGCTGAATCAAACATTGGGTGTTCAACGGGACGGCGGACTTGCGGAATACATTTCTGTGCCGATCGAAAAGCTGTACCCAGCAAGTCTGAACCTGGAAGAATTGTGCCTTGTCGAGCCCTTGACCGTTGGGTTCCACGCAGTTGCGCGTGCACGTGTGACTGAGACAGATACAGTCGCAATCTTTGGCTGCGGAGGAGTGGGTTTGGGTGCCGTGGCCGCGTCCGCATTTCGAGGCGCCAGGACAGTTGCGGTTGATATCGAGGATACAAAGCTCGCGATTGCCATCAAAGCTGGTGCCTCTCACACTGTTCATTCACAACGGCAGAATCTTTCTGCAGCGCTCGCGGAATTGACAGACGGCCAGGGCCCAAATGTCGTAATTGAGGCGGTAGGGATGCCGGATACGTTTCGCGCCGCCGTCGACGAAGTCGCCTTCACGGGACGAGTGGTCTACATCGGCTATGCAAAGGAGCCCGTTACATACGAGACGAAGTTATTTGTGCAGAAGGAGATTGATATCCTGGGTGCCCGCAACGCGCTTCCAGAGAACTTCCGAGATGTGATTCAGGTGCTTGAACAGCGTAGGTTTCCCGTGGAATTGGCGGTAAGCAAGATCGCTTCACTCTGGGAGGCTCCCGAGATGCTGCGCGCCTGGAATTCCAATCCTGGCCAATTCACGAAAATCATGATTACGTTTGACTAAGCAAGCACCCGACCAACGGACGGCCTATTTTGTGCTAGGATGCCGGATAAGAGTTGCCTGAAGTCGATAGCTTTGACCCCGCTCGACGCTCAAGTTGATCGTGCCATCTGGCCCTGGTTGCGCTCCCGCAGTGTTGACGAAGCGAAATCCCGTCGGGGGACGGAACCGGTGCTCACCCGATCTGAGACCGTGCGCGGTTGTCACTACTTGTTCGCTGTTTCTCCATGTAATGTCCAGCTCGAGTCCCCCTCTCGCGCGCAGGCCGCGAACAGAGCCCGTCTTCCATGCGGCAGGCCATGCAGGCAGCAAGGCGATCTCTCCGTCGTGACTTTGCAGCAGCATCTCGGCGATCGCGGCTGTCGCGCCGAAGTTGCCATCAATCTGGAAGATCGCTGAGGGCCGAGGTTCTTTCTTCGAACCAGACGCCTGTGCGCCGGTGCTACGGCGCATCGCATTCGTCATCGATTCGCCAAATGGATGTTGATCAAAAAGGTTGATGCCAGTGCTATGCACCAGGAGCATCTTCAACGAATCTAGCGCCTGATTGCCATCCCCCAGCCGGGCCCAAAGTCCGACTGCCCACGCGCGGCTCCAACCGGTATATGCTCCTCCGTTTGCTAGCCGCCGTTCGAGCGACTTGCGCGCTGCGCCTGCCAGCTGTGGCATCGAACGCGGCGTAATCTCACTGCCAGGGTAGACCGGATAGAGGTGAGACATGTGGCGCTGCCCCGGCTGGTTTTCGTCGAAGTCGACCGACCACTCCTGCAGTTGCCCATATTTCCCAATCTGGTACTGCGGCAGCCGATTTCGTAACTCAGCTAGCTGCGAGGCAAAACCTTTGTCCATGTCGAGAATTTTGCTTGCATGCTGGCAGTTGTCGAATAGCTCGTGCAGTAGCGCGACATCCATGGTGCAGCCTGCGCTCACCTGGGCGCTCTTGCCGTCTGGCGCGACAAAACTGTTCTCAGTCGATACCGAAGGACAGGTTGTAAGGCCGCCTTTGCCGTCATCCGTGAGCCAGGTCGTACAGAATTGCGCCGCACCCTTCATTACAGGGTATGCGGTTGATCGCAGGTAATCTTTGTCGCCGGCGAACAAATAGTGCTCCCAAAGATGCTGGCAGAACCAGGGTCCGCTCATTGCGAAGTTGGCCCAGGTTGGATCGGCGAACTGAAGACCTTCTCCCACAGGTGCAGATTGTCGCCAGAGGTCGATGTTGTGATGCGAGCACCAGCCCTGAATGCCGTAGTTGACTTCGGCAGTCTTGCGACCGTTTTCGCTTAGGTCGCCGACCATCTCGATCAGCGGTTGATGGCATTCAGAAAGATTGCACGTCTCAACAGGCCAGTAATTCATCTGCACATTGATGTTCGAAGTCCAGTTCGAACTCCACGGTGGTCTTATGTCTGCGTTCCATGTCCCCTGCAAATTCGCAGGCTGCGTGCCAGGCCGCGAACTGGCCATCAACAAATAGCGTCCGTAGTGGAAGTAGAGTGCGAGCAGCGACATATCAGGCTTTTGTTCAAAACCAGCCAGACGCTCATCCGTCGGCTCGTTTGCCGTATTCTGCCCGCCAAGATCAAGGTGCACGCGACGAAAGAGCTTGCGGTGGTCGTCGAGATGACGCTGCTTAAGTTGGTTGTACGAAATGCCCGCAATTGCATCGAGTGGCTTTCTTGCTGCGGAGATCACTTGCGCGATCGATGTGTCCGGCATTTCGTCGTACTTCCGATGTCCGGTCGCCGCACCGATCAGCAGAATCACCTCAGTTACACCCGCGATCCTGAGAGATCCGTCTGGCTGCGTGTCCACCTTTCCTTCCCTGGTCCTCGCGGTCAGCACAGCAGAGAAGTACATACCTTTGCCGGGCTCATCGCTGTAGGTGATTGGATGATCGCTTGGCAGATAATTCGGCACGGAGTTGCTGGGCGCCTTTCCCGAGAGGACGATGCTGTTGCCTTTGGCCTCTATATTCGACCGCAGCTGGCTCTTGAGCCGTACAGAGCAATTGAGCGCTCGGCTTCCGTGCGTTGAGAGCCGTACGGCGATTATCTGGTCAGGAGCTGACGCAAAAGTTTCCCGCGTGAACTGGCTTCCCCCCACGGTGTAGTTCACCGTGCTGATTGCACTATCCAGATCCAGAGAACGCCGATATGCGGTTGATCCTTCGTCATGTTCGAAATCAATCAGCAGGTCGCCGAGAGGCTCGTACGCTTGATTGAATGGCCCTTGCATCTTGCGGCATTCCTGATCGGCACGATGATAATCCTGCTTTTCGATCACCATCTCGCGCACGATCCTTAGATGGTCTTTCGCGCTCGGATTGTTCCAGTCGCTTGGCGCTCCGGACCACAGTGTGTCTTCGTTCAGCGCAATGCGCTCCGACTTCAGACCGCCGAAGATCATCGCTCCAAGCCGGCCGTTGCCGACCGGCAGGGCGTCAGTCCATTGTTCGGCAGGATCGCGATACCACAATGTCATGTCTGGAGAGTCTGGGCTGTCGACCGCAGCGACCTTTGTGAGGCTCGCTCCTCTGGCTCGGAGAAGAAACGGAACGCTGCTCATGAGAGAGCTCAGAGTGCGAATGAAATTGCGGCGGGTCAGGGGGATCGACATGGATTCCTTTCGGAAGTGCTGTCCACTAAGCAGTGCTGTCTCAGCTCTCGCAACCGGATGTGCGGTTGCTAAGGTTGCACATGATAGAGGACGCTGGCGTGCGGAGCCAAAGTCACGCGGATCTCCTTTGCCGAACCAAGGTCCTTGTGCTCCCACAGGTCTCGCATTTGGTACGCGCCGTCGGGAATGCCAAGTTGGGCCCATGTGTAACGTAAGGCTTGCTGTTGCTCCGAGCGATTGAAGACTGCCACGTAATAGCCGACCCTGTCCTCCGGTGTCGACGTCCAGACAACCTGCTCATTCGACGACAAGGCTACTCTTGGATTACGTGCACGCTGATCGACCTTGAGCAATTCCCGGTTGGTTAGCAGCGATGTTGTCCACGCATCATTGTGTGGGAGGTCTCCACCCATCATTAGCGGTGAACGGAAAATTGCCCAGAGTGTCAGGAAAGTCTTCTGCTCATCATGCGTAAGGCGTGTCTGGCGCGGCATGCCCCAGCCTGGAGCGGGACCGAGATAGCCAAGAGGCAACATATCCGCGTCAGGATAATGCCCGTTGCGAGGTGCTGATGCCCAAGCCGCCACGTGCGTAAACTGATCGTTCAGACCTTGGGGATAAGCATTTTCGTTGTGCCAGATGTCCCAGATGTCGTTGGAGATGCGCCAGATTGTAGCGTACCGTTCCACTTCTGCTTCCTTATCAAGTGGTGTAGGACCCGGCGAGAGGCTCAGCACGATGGGCCTGCCCGTTTTCTTGAGTGCCGCGCTCAGCATGCGAATTTCTTCGCCTTTGTACGGGCCAAATGCGATACAGTCCACTTTGATCAGGTCGACTCCCCAACTTGCGTACATCTTTGCAATCGAGTCGTAGTATGCCTGGCCCGCCGCGTTGTGCTGCAGATCGTAATAATCGTAGTTCCATTTGCAGGTGCCGCCGGTATTCGCCGCGTCCGGAGCATGGAACGAGGAGTCCGCGATGGGTAGGTTGTCCCTTACCGCAGTCCGTGGGACGCCTTGCAGAATATGAATGCCGAACTTCAGACCGAGCCCATGGATGTAGTCCGCAAGTGGCCGGAAGCCTGCACCATCTTTCGCTGATGGAAATCGATTCATCGCTGGCTGAAAGCGGCCATATGCATCAACTTGATAGTGCGAGTCCCTTGCATTGCCCTCGGGCTTTGGATCTGTTACAAACCACTCCATGTCGACAGTGATGTACTGCCAGCCATAGTCCTTCAGATGTGCCGCCATCCAATCTGCATTTGACCTGACCTGCTGCTCGTTGACAGTTGTGCCGTACGAATCCCAGCTATTCCAGCCCATGGGGGGCGTGAGCGAAGAAGTGTTGCCTGTGCTGTCAGGATTGACGTTCGTTTGACTCGCAGAATATGTCAATGGATGAAACACGAGGGCCGCAAAACACAAAATTTGAACCATGTTCCTGCGCATTTGATGGTTTCCCCTTAAAAATGAATTTTGCCCAAAAACAGAACGGCGGGGCACCCGGATTGCGGCATCAAGCTTGACTATGTTCGTTAACTTAATCGAAAACTATGATCTTAGGCGAAAATCTGAAGTCTGAGGAAGAGATTTTAGATATTGTCACGATTTTGAAATCTCACAACCCGATGCGCGCCGAAACTGGCCAAAGAAAAAATCTGCTAAGGTGGGCGAATTGTGCTATTGTGTTGGGGCTTAAAAAATCGTATTTGTAACAAACCTTGTATTTCTTCTCTCACTCTACGACCCCTGGCTCTACGACCTGATTGCGTATGAACGGAACCGCGGCACGATAGGTGTGCCTTCACGTGTAACGCGCGAGGTCGACCATGAACGTTGCAGCGAAAGCGAGCCGGTTTGACCACGTACGATCATTGCTCAAACAAGCTGCGGGCGACGATCCTGCAGTGGCCGCGAACGCGTTCAGCGGCCTCAACCTGTGGTCCATGTCGCGCGATGAACTGGTTGCTGCGCGACTGATGGGCTTGCCGCTCATCGAAATGAAACCGGCACACAGCTGTTGTAAATCCAGCGGACACGGATCTGCACTTCTCAACGGACTGTGCGGAGCCGCGCCTTTCGACGGTTCGCAATTTCCTCGCCTGCCCTGGGGACGGCCCCCAATGCCTGACTCCGAGATCGCGGAAATCGCTGAGTGGATCGCAGACGGCGCACCTCCGGCGGATCAATTCATCTACGATGTCCCGGCAGACTCCTGGCAACGCCATACCGCGAGTGTTGAGATCCCGACGGAAGCTGCGCAGCACCTCGTGAGCGGCTTTGCCGAATACTCAGGTCTGGCCAACGAGTACAGGTATCAGCACGGAGAACTGCGGCAAAGAATGAATATCGACTGCATGACGCCGCCGCAGATCGAGAAGTTGCGGTTTGCCCTCCGCGAGATGTATGCACTCAATAGTTGGCCGAACGACGCCCGCAGCTACAACAATATGGCGTTGATTCATCAAAACCATTGCCAGCACGGGTGGGAGCGGTTTCTTCCATGGCATCGCATCTACCTCTATGAATTTGAGCAGGTGATGCAGGAGTTCTGTCCTGACGTGACGATGCCCTACTGGGACTGGACGATGCCACGGTATCGACCGGAGAAACCTGAGGACGGCAAGATCATTCCGGAGGCGCTCCAGCTGTTTCTTACCGAGGCCTCCATCGACTACCTGAAGCAGAAGGATATTCCGGCCGAGCCCCTGAAACCGTTGGTTGGAAAGACGTTTGCCTCCTGGGCACGCTTTGCGATCGAGGCAGGCAAGCTGATCGACGGGAAGTATCTCCAGCGGCCCTATCGTGACCGGTTCATCGACGCGCTGCTTGACTCCAATTCGCTTTGGTATCCGCTTCGCTATCCGGGGGAATTCGGTAACGGACAGACGATCAATACAAGGATTGGCTATCACTATCCATCAGCCGAAGACATGGCCCAAATCATGAGCCTCCGTACCTTTCGCGACTTCGGCGGAGGTAGTCTTTACGATGACTCGTTCGGGTTTCTCGACCAGAATCCGCATAACACGATGCATATCTGGACGGGCGGCTTCAATCCGAGCGCTGCATCTGGTGGCGGCAGCACAGAGGCCGATCGCAACAAGTCGGTGAAAGTGATCGGGCGGCAATTCCACACGCGCTCAGATCTATACACGCAGCCGCCGACCGGCGATATGCTGTCGAACCTCACGGCGTCCTACGATCCGGTGTTTTGGCCAGTCCACGCCAACATCGATCGCCTGTGGAACGAATGGCAGGAGCTCTTTCCAAACTCGCAGCCGGCGGACCTTGACGGTGTGCTCACGCCGTGGAGCTACACGACTCGTGACACGCTCGACATGCGCCGCTTCGGTTATGAGTACGTGAAGAGCACGTGCCTAGTCGCGGTGGGCGCGGAATCGCCTGTGGCGCGATTCGTTTCGAGGCCACTGGAGATCGCCGACCCCGTGCGTGCCAGTTTCAAGCAGGCTGAAGTCCGGCTGCACCGGGTGCCGCAGTTACCGCGGTCGTGCTTCGTGCGGGTGTTTTTTAATCTGCCTGACGCTAATGCCAGTACGCCGCTCGATCATACGAATTATGCCGGATATCTTGCGATCTTTGGGCACGGAGATTGCATCGGCGGTCCCGGACACTGCGCCGTGCCGGTGCGCGGCAGGTACGATCTGCGGCCTAGAAGCCACAACGCGCCGCGTAATCACCGCGTAAACGTGACTAAATGCGCGCGCCGGCTGTTTGACGCCGGAGCGGCTACGATTCAGATCACGCTGGTGGTGATTGGAGCCGATTACCAGGAGGACAGCGAGCTGCTGCGGCTCGACGGAGTATCACTGAACTTTTTTGACTGATGCAAGTCCCTGCAACACGGGAGTGTGGCACGTGAACGAAGCGCGATTGGTGCCTGTTTACCGGATCCATCCTGCCATAGGAATCGCACGACTCGGAAACAGTCCGGATGAATTTTGCATTTCTCCGGAGACCCCGGCGGCGCTGCCTATTGCGTGTGATGCGCGAGGAGACCCGCTGATGTCGCCCGACGGCAAGACCATCCAGCGGGTGAAGAAATTCAAGGACAGCGAGGGCAGGATCAAGCGCCAGGCGGCGCGGTTCCAAATCTACGTCTACGATGAAGAATCGCCGGAAGGCCGGCCTCTCGAGATTGGCGCGTCGGTCAAGGGCGGCGGCAATCACGGAACCCTGATCAATATTCAGTGGCGCGTCTATCTGGCCAACAAGAAGGCGGCATGGTATGAGTTCCAGCAGCTTGCCGGCGAACATGGGTACCGGGCCGGGCATCCGCTGCGCAACAGGGATATCCAGAATCCCGATGCGCGCCAGCGGCTCATAATCGACCCCGGGCCTCAGCTTGTGGATAGAAATCATCGCACCGCGACCTTCGATCGCAAAGCAAACGGCCTGTACGCCGCTACCTTTCCACCTGAAGGTCTCGATCCGCACGACATCCATACACTCGGCAAGCTGATCACCGATGACAAGGGCCGTCTGCTGGTCCTCGGAGGCCACGGCTACTCGGGTAGCATGCTGAGCGGTTTTGGCCAGCCTCGAATCGATCACTACGCGAACAACGACGGCTGGTTCGACGACACATCGGACGGTCCCGTGATGGCGCGGTTGATCATGTTTTCCGAGGAGGTGCAGCGCACGCGGTTCATCGACGTGGAGTATCCGGCCTGGGTGATCGCGGCGTATCCCGCCTATGTGCCCGAGATCCTCGACATCGTCACCGCCGACGACGTTATTTACAACACTTGCGTTACCCAATTCGCCACGCGCACCGACATTTATGGCACCGCCGGAACGTTTGCCTGCCCGCAGGTGATCGACCACAACGATCAGGGCGCCCTGTTGCACTGGAAGGCTTCCAATCTCATCTGGAATTCCGATTACAAGCCGTGGTTTTATCGCGACATCTGGCCCATCCTGTTCCGCGCCGACGAGTACACCTACCTCACAAACGTTCTGCAGCAATCGAACTATCCGCACAACCAGACTCAACGCGGAAACTTCGATCCCGACAAGCTTTCGATTGCGCCGCGCCTGAACGACATCGCGTTTCAGAACGCATTGCGGCGCGGTGTTGAGCAGAATCAATCTGGGGAGCTGTTTCTTGAGGCTCTCGATGCGACGATCTTCCTGCTGGATGACAAATATGCAAACCAGGGCCATCCAATTCGTAAGACTTCGCTGGCTATCGCAAGCACGCAGGATGATATTCGGCAAAATCTGCGGACTGCGCTCAGCGATTTCGCCAGGAAAGTAGATCGATCCGCTACAGATGAAGATCCGGGCCAGTACCTGGCGCGCTGGCAGGCACGCTACCAGGAGGCCCAGCAAGGTGGAGGCGAGTCCGCCGGGGAATACAACGCCGCATCGAAAGAGCTGCACGATGCCATTACCGATATCCTCAAGAAACTGGAGGCGATCGTAGAGCCGAAGCCGCCCACACCGAAGGTGAAGGCTCTCGCCCGCAGGGAACCCTCGCCTCAGGCCCAAATAGATCCGAATGAGCCGGTGGAAGCGGCGTTTGAGAGGCTCTCCAAAGAGTTTCGCACCGGCAAGCTGTTGTCAGACCGCTTCGAGAAGCTGCGCATCGAGAACACCTTCGATCCCTATCGCAACTATCGGTCTTACCTCTACGACCTCTTGCGCGAAGACGGCGAGGAGAATGTTTTTCGCGCCGAGGGTAGTCCGACCAGCCGCATTCATCATCTTCCGCTCATGCCGCTTCTGTCCGGCGATAATCCCATATCCAACGAACTCCCGTCGAAGTTTCTGCGCGTGACAGATTACCAGCTTTTCCTCTTGCGCCAATGGTGCCACGGCCTGTTTTTCAATGAGGTGGTCGCGGGCTGGGTGCCGGGCAAATCGATCGATCCCTGGCAGCCTTACAAAGACATCGTGAATAGAACGGCTCGCGACCTGGACCGCGGCGTGCTTTCGAATCTGGCCGGAGGCGCCTTCTGCCCCGGCGCCGAAGCCGGATGGATAATCCGCAATCCGGCGGTCTATCACGAACCATATCGGATCAAGGCCGATCCGGACTTTTATACCTTCCGGCAGACGGCGGCAAATCAGAATCAGAGTTCGCGGAAGGTTTCTATTCCTGAGGAGGACTATGTTGCGGCAACCGGAGTAACGCTGAGCCAGGGGAGCAACTACAAAACGGGTCTGCAGCCCGGCGACCTGACGAAGATGATGGCGCTTCCCTGGCAGGCTGATTTCAACGAGTGTTCGACGCAAGACATCGACGTGACATACGAACAATGGAATGTGATTGATCCATCGAATCCTGCTGACCCCTGGATGAAGAAAGAGCAGATGATCTGGGAGACGCTCTGGTGGCCGGCCCACCGCCCGATGCAGGCCTATGAGGTTGTGCCAGGTACGGAGGCCGACCCGATCTACCTCTACTTGACCTGGGCTCGCGGTGTGCCGCAAACCAATGCGGGCGATCTGAAGATGACGACGGAATGGTCACGCCTGGGGTTCGTGATCCGCAACCCATTCATTCACGATCTCAATCAGCCATCACCGGACACCAAGTACATCAGCGTAGAGCGCAGTCAATTTGAGTAACTTTGCGCGGCCTATGGATGCAATGAATCTAGTGAGGTGAAAGATGGCCAATCCTTTCGTTGGAAAATGGTCTTACCGCAGCTGGTATAACGACCCCGATCTAGCAACGCCTCTGGAGAAGCTTCAACTCGGTTACGGAGAAATCGTGATCGAAGAGGGACCGGAAATGGTGTTAACCGGCACGATCGGCTACGCGGCCGATGGCTGGTCCTTAAATTTGCGTGGCTCCCGCGGTTACGGCACGCCTGCGCAGGTGCGGTTTCAGGGGAAGGGTTTAGTCAGCGGGGCCGAGTGGATCTACGAGTATATCGGGTGGCTGGTGCCGGTCTGGCCGTCGAGCACCGACGTGCTTGACAGGCCGGCGATCGTGGGTTCGGTGACGCGAACCATTCCGCATCCAAAAAGCGGCGGCGGCATTTCACCAGCGGGAGTCGTCGCCTCCTTTTATGCCGTGAAGATGGATTAGGCGAGTGCGCTTCGACCCCTTCGATGTCGTAGTGCTCGGCGGCGGTCCGGCCGGCTGCGCCACGGCTCTCACTCTGCGCGCAAGCTTTCCCGCATTTCGGATCGCGTTGATCGAAGCCAGCGAATACGCCGGGTATAGACCGGGAGAGATTCTGCCGCCGATGGCAAGAAGCCTCCTGCAGCGACTCGGAGTCCTGCACCTGGTCGACGACCGGTGTGCGCGGCGGTCATGCGGCGTGGCTTATGCCTGGGGGGACGCACGCCTCGAGGAGAATGACTACTTCTTCTCGGCGCGAGGCGGGGGCTGGCATCTCGATCGGAACAGGTTTGATTCCATGCTGGCCGACGCCTGCGAGTCACAAGGGGTTCTGGTTCGGCGCGGCACAACTTTGACGGGAGCGGAGCGCATCGAGAACATTTGGCTTCTGCGCGCCGGGCAAGAGCCGCTCGCTGCCCGGTTCGTGGTCGAAGCCACCGGACGCGCCGCGGTGTTCGCTCGCATGCAAGGCGAGCGGATCCTCTCCCATGATGCACTGACTTCTTACACGCGCATCTTCGCAAGCTCCGCTCCGTGCATAACCGAGACCCTGGTCGAATCCGCCCCGATGGGCTGGTGGTACACGGCGCCGTTGCCCCAGAGTCGCCGGGTGGTGAGCTTCATGACCGACGCGGATCTCGGCCGCGAACTACGTCTAGCGGATGGTGATGCTTGGTCGGCCCTTTTCGAAGAAACGATTTATACGGTCGCGGCGATTGGCTCAGCCAAGTTGGTTTCCAACTGCGTAGTCCGCCCTGCCTCTACGGCGCGGCTAACCTGCTTCCGCGGCGAGGGCTGGCTAGCTGCCGGCGACGCTTCAGCCGCTTATGATCCGCTCGCGGCCCAGGGAATCACGAAGGCGCTGCGCACCGGAATACTCGCCGCCTATGCAGCGGGTGATGCTCTGCTGGGGAACGAGCAGACAGCAGGGAACCGTTACAACGCGATTCTCGAGTCGCATTTTGCACACTTTCGACGAGCGCATGGAGCGCATTTCGCTCGCGAGCGGCGGTGGAGCGATTCGTGCTTCTGGTCTCGGCGGCAAGCCGCGTCCGAACCGGCCTTTGCACGAGGATTTCGCCTGAGACCCGGCGACTCACGGTCTTTGCACTTGCGCAACAAATTGCCAAAGGAGAGCCCGGAAGAGGTCAAGAGGCAATTTGAGGAGCCAGCAACTACCCTGCCAGCTGCGGTCGCCGCAGGCAGGGGGAAAAAGGAGAACCTTATGATGAACTTTCGCCGCGCGCTTTCCGCGCTCTTCTTCTTCGTGGTGAGCCTGCCCTTCATGGTCCAGGCCCAGTCCACACCAGCCCCTCAATCCGCCCAGTCTCCTCAACTCTTTGTGGCTCCGCCCGAGTTACAGCCCACACCCAGGCACGGCAACGTGGTGTCGTTGTTGTCGACCAAGGTGCAGGGACAACCGCAAAAGTGCAACCCCGCCGGAGACATCAGCCAGACCGGCAACGTGGTGTCCGTGAATCTCGTCGCCCGCATGGACCCCAACTCCATCTACAACCCGGGCACCGGCGAGAGGGACCAGGTGAAGCTGCGCTCCTATGGCGGCTGCCTCACCGGCCCGCAGCTAGATCTTACTCCGGGCTCGACCTTGCGCATCTACCTGGACAACCAGCTCGACGCCAAGGACCCCACCTGTCCGGACGGGCAGGACCCTCCCGATGGCTCGGCCGGCTGCCTGAATACCATCAATATGCACTTCCACGGCCTGCACGTTTCGCCCTCAGGCAACAGCGACAACGTGCTGCTCAACATCGCTCCGCAGACCAAGTTTCAATATGAGATAAACATCCCCGGCGACCATCCTGCCGGAACGTTCTGGTATCACGCTCACCGTCACGGCTCTACCTCCACGCAGGTAGCAAGCGGCGAATCCGGAGCTCTAATCATCCATGGCAACCGCCAGTATACCGGCGAAGCGCCCGGTGATGTCGACACCATCCTCCACGATGCATCGAACCACAACTTCACGGAGCGCGTGCTGATCTTCCAGCAGATCCCATATGCCTGCTTCACCAACGACAGCTATTCGGATTCCGCTCTTCAACAGAGGAAGGATGGCACGTGGTATTGCAATCCTGGCCAGACAGGCGTGGTCGAGAACTTCAATGTGCAGCTCTCCTCGCCTACCATCTGGGACACCAGCGGCCGCTTCACCAGCATCAACGGCGTGGTGCAGCCTTCGATTGCAATGCGGGCCGGGGAGATCGAGCGGTGGCGCATGGTCCATGCTGGCATTCATGACACCATCAACCTGCAGATCGTGCCCATGGTGCTGAGCAAAGATCCGAAGGCGCAGCTCGCGCTCGAGGGAATCTTCAAAGGGACACCCCAGGAGCAGGCCAGGCTGGTTCAGGAGGTTTGCCCCAGCATTAGCAAGCCGGACCATCCCGTGCGCCTGATCCCGCAGTTCGAGATCGCCTCCGACGGCCTCACGCGCACCGCTATCAGTGACATTGGCCTCGACGAGAAGAGCTTCAGCGGTGGCATAGGAACCAACTTCATGCAGCCGGGCTACCGCAGCGACGTCCTCGTGGTCTTCCCCAAAGAGGGCACATACTGCCTGCTGAATCAGGCGGCCACCCCGTCGGAACGCGCGAACACCGGCAACGGTCCCGGCGGCCAGGGCCCCCACCAGACGGAGCTGCTCGCGACCGTGCGCGTCACCGGAGGCACGCCTCTTATCACGGACGAAAAAACCTACCTCTATCAGGCGCTCTACGACGGCAACAAAAACGACCCCGGTCTTCCTCCAGCGGCTCTGGAAGGCCTGAAGACCGGCGACCTGACTCCCTGGCGCGGCATGGATGACCTCTCCAACGCGAAGGTGAATCCGGATGTGCAGAAGGTGAACTTCTTTATCGGCAACCTTCCTTTCCCTCAACCGTTCCCTCCCAACAGCCCTCCATTCTCTCAGGCCAAGCAGCCGCTGGGGCCGTGGTCGGCCTTCGGCTTCTACATCAACAGGAAGATTTACGATCCTGAGCGCATCGACTTCACGCGCCAGGTAGGCACCACCGACGACTGGATACTCACCGCCGACAGCGAGGTACAGGGACAGAGATCCGAGCCGCATATCTTCCACATCCACGTGAACCCGTTCGAGATCATGGACGTGCAGTATCAGGGCAAGAGCATCTTTACCGTCGATGGCAAGTGCACGATTCCGCCGGACTCCATCGGCCTGGAAAACCAGTACTGCGGCATGTGGCATGTGTTCAAGGACACGGTCTTCGTGCAGCCCGGCTACAGCGTGATGATCCGCACCCACTACGACCGTTACATCGGCGAGTTCGTCATCCACTGCCACATCCTGGACCACGAGGACGGCGGCATGATGACCAACGTGGAGATCGTGCCTGACCTCGGCGCTCCCGGCAACGGCATCGGCATGCCTGGAATGCACAGCGGACATTCGATGTCGCATTCCATGTCCATGAACAACCCCGGCGCCGTCCCCACATCTCAGTAACACCCCGCTACGACCTCGAACCCGCCGGCATGAGGACGAACGGTAACGGGCCGAATAAGGCCATGCTGCCGAATTAACGAAGGAGAACGTCTTGAGGTTTTGGAGATGGCAGCACCGATATTTGTAGATGAATCCGGTCAGACTTCAGTCTCAGCGACAATTCAGCAAAACATAATCTGGCCTACTTTGCGGACGGGACTATTTATCGGGCAACATTCGACAACAGTCTCCAAGCCTCGCTCACGGTCTATCGGTTTATGGAAAGCCTATAGCTGTTTTGCGAATCGTTGTTGTGCAATCGCCCAAACCAGTTCGCGTGATGGTTCAAACTCGAGGACTCACCTTTCAAATTATTCCCGGTTCGGAGTCCTCCGCCGTCATGGGGTTGTAGCCGTCACGCGCTGGTTAACTTCCGTCTGAATTTTGCTCATGTCCTGATGCAAGACTCGGCCATGATCGACCTTCAGTTCACCGCCGACGTAGACCCGGTCAACATCGCGTTCCGCGGTGACCAGGACTAGGTTTGCATAGGGGTCCTCGAGTACAGCGCCCAGCCCCGCGGGGTTGATCACCACGAAGTCCGCGAACTTGCCGGGCTCCAAACTGCCGAGTTTGTTTTTGACGCCTAGTACGTCGGCACTACCCATGGTGTGAAGCCACAACACCTGGTAGGGGCTGATCACGGTTGCGTCTTCGTATTTATCGCGGACAGCGTACAGGCCTGCGCGCATATTCTCGAAAGGATCTGCCAGGTCGCCGCTTGCCTCTCCGTCGATTCCCATGCCCACCCGAATTCCGGCTTTGAGATACTTTGGGATGTCAGCCACTCCAGACGCCATACGGCCGTTTGAAAGTGGATTCCATGTCATCGCGACATCGTTTTTGGCAGTCTGCTGAAGGATGTAATCGTCGGTATGGATAAAGTGGCCGAAGATAAGCTTGTTTGATAGCAGCCCGCTGTCCATGAACCACCGGAACTCTGCGCGTTCTTCACCCTGGGTTAAAAGCTCAGGAGGCTCGAGGTAGTGGCTCTGGTTCGTCAGCGAGAATTCATCCGTGAGCGCCTTTTCCATGACGGGTTGTTGGTAGGTGTTGTTAAAGGCCGTTCCGCCGTTGATCATCACGCTCAGAAAGTTTGACGAGGATTGTTGAGAGGCAGTCCAATCGAGGAAGGCTTTGAGCCGTTTTCGCGCCTGACCGACGGTAACTCCAGGCCCCATCATTCCTGGTTCATAGCCATGAACAAAACGGATGCCCGACTTTTCCTCCGCGCGAAACTGAGCCTCGTCAAAATCATTGTCATCGCTGCCCTTCCAGTAGATCCGCGTGTAGTTGAAGTTATACGCTGTAGTAATTCCGTTCTGTAGATGATCCAACGCGCCGAGCAAACAGAACCAGTAAAGGTCTTCGGGACTGGCTTTCGCCGCTCTCTTGAAGTAAAGATCGTCGACCCAGCTAATCAGCGTCTTGTCTGCGGCGATTCCACGATAGGCGGCCTGCCAAAGATGGCTGTGGGCGGAGATGAAGCCAGGAATGACCCATTCTCCATGCGCATCAAACACCTCGTCGGCAGTTACGTTGGCCGGCGGATCACCCGCACTCACCGCGAGAATTGTCCCATCGGCAGCGACGACAAGATAGCCCGTGAATGGATCGCGCTGCTGAGGCGCCATCGTAAAGATGCGGGCATTCCTGACCAGAAGCTTAGCCGATGCGGCGACAAGTCTGGCAGGAAAGAAGACGACAATCGCCAGGAGGGACACCAGAACGAAAGCTGGTCGCGAAAACACGGTTGAATTCATCTGCGGGCGGAACCCCCTTCATCATCTTCACAGCGCAGCGAGACTGTGCATAATGTGATTTTCGAGTGTATAGCAGGCAGTGCGAAACCAGCCGAATAAATGAACGCTGTGACGTTCGGGCCTTCAGTTGGTGGGCAGGCAGGCTCTGGGACCGCGTCCATAGGCCTGTGTGAAAACTTTATAGAACTGCGCGTAACTGCCAAATCCTGCCGCATAGACAGCTTCCGCCAGAGTCTTCTGTTCCGGCTGGCGATACTCCTGCCAAAAACGCGAGAGTCGCAGCGAGTTCCTGTACCGGCTCAAGGGAACACCAACTTGGCGTCGAAATGTGCGGCTTAGGTAAGATTCGCTCACGCCACAGGCTTCCGCGAGCTCACCCAGATCGCGGCTCCAACCGTCTTCGCTCAAAAGCCTGAGTGCGCGCCGCACTGCGGGGTGCAAAGCTACGGGATCACCTAAAACTCTGCCCGTGCGCTGGCTGCGCCAGGAAAGCAGCAGAAGGTGGTGAAGTCCTGCATTTAACCCGTCGGGATCGCCGTGTTCGTAAGAAAACGCGGATCCTACGCCAAAGCCAGCCTCGCGGTTCAACACATCCGGGTCGAGTGACCCTCTCATCAACGAATCCATCGTTTTTCTGATCAGGTCGAAACTGTCCGGTTCGAGCAGAGTGTTCAAAACGCCATCGTGTTCATTCGTCTTGCGCTTCAAACCCGCATAAGCTTCGGTCTGGCAGGACCGCGCAATGAGCGAAGGCTTGAAAACTGCGACATAATTCTGGGCATCATTCGAGAGATCCACCAGCTGATGTTCCTGCTCGGGATAGAGCCAGAGCAGCGTTCGCGGCTTAAAGGTAAACCTGCGCCCGCTCGCCACATAGGTGACGGTCCCCCGGACGACCAGGTTCAACTCCAGTTCGATGTGGTGATGGCTTTTAAGTCTGGGCGGATTTCTGGTCGATTCAACGAGGTACAGAAAGCCGTCATAGCCCTTGCCGAGTTTTAGGTCTTCCAGCACATAGACAAAATACGATAACTTTCGGGCAGCTGTCGAGAAGACATTCTTTTGGCGCGAATTGTAGCGTGATAGAAGGCGTAATCAATGGCAAAAATGGCCTTCTCTTTAAAGTCGCGTTTCTTTGGCCGGCTACCTGACGGAGATTCCGTCGAGGCATGGACAATGACTGGACCAGGCGGACTGGAGCTGGAAGCCATTACCTACGGTGGCATCGTGACGCGGTTGGTCGTGCCTGATCGAGAAGGGCACCTGGCCGACGTGGTCCTGGGCTTCAACGATCTCGACTCCTATTTGGAAGGCCATCCCTATTTTGGCGCCATCATAGGGCGCGTGGCAGGTCGCATCACTGGGGCTCGATTCGACCTGGACGGAAAAACATACGAGTTGGCACGTAACGAAGCGCCCAATCATCTCCACGGAGGCGTCCAGGGCTTTGACAAGAAAATCTGGACCGCCACACCGATCAATGTCCCAGACGGAGCGTTATCTCTCAGTCTCACCTATCGCAGTCGCGATGGCGAAGAAGGTTATCCGGGCACGATTGGCGTTGTCGTCACCTATACAGTGACCGCCGAGAATGTGTTTGTGATTGAGACCGAAGCTGTTACAGACCGGCCCACTCCCTTGAACCTCACGCATCATTCCTACTTCAATCTTGCTGGAGAGGGTTCAGGTTCCATCGCCGATCACGAGCTTCAACTCCACGCCGATCAATATATTCCAACGGACGAACACATGACGCTGCTCGGTCGTTATGCGTCAGTGACCGGCCAGAGCAACGACTTCCGCGGAGGGCAACGCCTCGGTGCCGCAATTCCGCATTTGTTTCGCAATCACGGCGATCTCTATCGCATACGCAGACCTGGCGTTGATCGCCATAGGCGCGAGCTTGTGCCCGCGGCTCGCCTTGTCGACCCTGGCTCTGGACGCGCACTTGATATATCAACGACTGAATCGCATTTACAGCTATACACAAGCGCCGCTCTCGATGGTTCCCTTACCGGAAAATCCGGAGTTGCATACGTAAGGCACGCCGCGGCTTGTCTCGAGTGTCACGGCTATCCAGACGGTGCAAATGCGACGAGTTTTTGTGACAACATACTGCGACCCGGACAGCCACAGCGGCATACCACTGTGTACGCATTTTCTACCGTGGACATTGACCGAACTTCTCCAACTCAGCTTGAGAGCCCGCGCAGCGAAAAGCATTCCGTAGGTGCCGCTGCAAGTGTCGCAAAATCACGTACACATTATGGATCGCAACAATGAGCCACAACGCTGCCATCCTCTCTCCACCGGCTGTCAAGCTCGACTACAGTCTCACCGGTCTGAGTGCGGCACAGGCAATAGAAAAAGGCCTCGCCGAGGCCGACTGGTATCAATGCCCCGTCCCGCGCGAGACGATGCGCAAGCTTCTCGAGCGGCGCGATGGGCCCGCGATTCGCGATACAATTCTCTGGTTTGCGCTCATTCTGAGCAGTGGCTTCGCTACCTATGCCCTTTGGGGCACATGGTGGGTGATCTTCCCTTACCTGATTTACAGCGTGCTGTACGCATCGACTTCCGACTCCCGCTGGCATGAGTGCGGCCACGGTACCGCATTCAAAACCGACTGGATGAATAACGCCCTCTATGAGATTGCGTCATTCATGGTCATGCGTGAGTCCACCGTCTGGCGGTGGAGTCACACGCGGCATCATAGCGACACCATTATCGTTGGCCGCGATCCCGAGATTGCCGTTCCACGCCCGCCTGATGTGAAAGCCATCGTCATGTCTTTCTTCAATCTTCGAAGTTATCCGAAGTACTTCAGGCAAATCGTGCTCCATTCGTTCGGCCGCATGTCCGCCGAAGAAAAAACATTCATCCCGGAGATGGAGTTCCCCAAGGTATACCGGCACGCCCGCATTTACGTCGCCATCTACCTCGCAGTTATTGGGCTTGCAATCTATACACGCAGTTTCTTTCCTTTGTTCATGGTGGGTTTGACAAACCTCTTCGGCACATGGCTCCTGGTCGTCTACGGCCTCACACAACATGCGGGTCTGGCTGAGAATGTCCTCGATCACCGTCTCAACTGCCGGACGGTGTACATGAATCCGATCCACCGGTATCTCTACTGGAATATGAATTACCACGTAGAGCACCACATGTATCCCCTGGTGCCCTATCACCGGCAGCGTGACCTGCACGCAGCAGTGAAGGACGACTGCCCTATTCCGTATCCGAGCTTGTTTACAGCATGGTGCGAGATTCTCCCGTCCATTCTCAAGCAGGTTAAGGACCCCGCGTATCACGTAAAACGCAAGCTACCGGAGTCGAAGGCCCGCCTGAACGACGGTGCCTACTCATCCCTGGCCACGCCTGATGGAGAAGGCTGGGTTGGAGTCTGTGCCGCGGCCGATCTGGGTTACGCCGATGTAAAACGCTTCGACCACGGTAAAAAGACCTACGCAATTTACCGGGATGAAGATGGCAAGCTTTATGCCACGGACGGATTGTGCACGCACGGCAATGTCCACCTTGCCAACGGCCTGGTGAAAGACAAACAGATCGAATGCTCCAAGCATAATGGGCGCTTCAACCTTATCGATGGCTCACCGGCACGCGCTCCGGTATGTCGTGGCCTGGCTACCTACCCGGTTGAGGAGCGCAACGGTGAGATAGTTATCAATGTGGTTCGCTCCGGTGGTGTGGGTGCTCGCGCGCAGAAGTCTTACAAATTCCGCGTCCTCAGCAATAGCAACGTTGCAACGTTCATCAAGGAGCTTGTGCTCGAACCCGTCGACACTGCCGAGAGAATCCCCTTCGCGCCGGGAGACTATCTCCAGTTTGATATTCCCGCATACGACGCGATCCCTTTCCGCTCATTCGAGGTTCCCGAACCCTTTGCCACTGTCTGGGAAAGCCAACACGTCTTCGATCTGGTCGCGCACAATCCTCTTGGCGGCGCGCGCCGGAATAACTACTCGGTCGCGAGCAATCTGAAAACCGAGACCACGCTGCGCTTTAATGTCCGCATTGCCACGCCGCCGCCGGGCCAGGACTGTGACCCCGGTATCGGGTCGAGCTATTTCTTCAGCCTGAAACCTGGCGACATCGTTTCCGGGATCGGCCCCTTCGGCGATTTTCACATCAAGCCGACTCAGCGGGAAATGGTTTACATTGGCGGCGGCGCCGGCATGGCTCCGTTACGCGCCCACCTGTCACATCTTCTTGAGACGGAGGAGGCTGCACGCAAGATAAGCTTCTGGTACGGGGCGCGTTCAAAGCAGGAGATTTTCTACGAAGGCTATTTCCAGGATCTAGCCGCCGCATACCGCAACTTTACCTTCAATCTGGCGCTCTCATCTCCTCTGCCAGAAGACAACTGGACCGGGTATTTCGGTTTCATCCATGAGGTCGTGCGCGACAACTATTTGCAGAACCACACGAACCCAGCCGCAGCGGAGTATTATCTCTGCGGTCCTCCAATGATGATCAAGGCCTGCACACGCATGCTTGCCGAAATCGGCGTGCCTGCCAGCCAGATCTCCTACGACGAGTTCTAATGGAATCCAAATCGCACTTTTTCAACGATGGCTCTGGCGACGCTCCGAAACTTAAGGTCTATCTCAATCTTGACAACCTCGTTGATCTGCGCGCCGATACCATCTGGCCCGGCGTTGAAGGTCTGGCACTATATAGGCGTCTGATGCACGACGGTTTTGAGGGAGTGCAACTCACGACCAACGATCCTCCTCTCGCCGGCGCGCCCATCCCACACTGTGGACTCGATCGCATCAATACCGCAGCGGAAGCCGACACAATCGCATCTAGACATGCCGAGCGCGGTGATCGGTGTCTCACGGTTCACGTTGGCTGGGGGCTCGAAGACGACAACGATGTGTACCGCCTTGTCGAGGCCATTCTCGACGCTTCTGAAAAGCATCGCCTGCCTATCTTTGTTGAAACCCATCGCGCGACGATCACTCAGGACGTGTGGCGGACCGTACAGATCACGAGGAAATTTCCTGAGGTTCGTTTCAACGGTGATTTCAGCCATTACTACTGTGGCCTTGAACTCGTCTATGGCGACTGGGCCGAGAAGCTTGACTTCATGGGGCCGATCTTCGCGCGAGTTGGCTTCATGCACGGCCGCATTGCCAGCCCTGGCTGCATTCAGGTGCCGGTAGTGGCAAATCTCGCCCGGGCCAACGGCAGCCCCAGTTATCTTGACCACTTCAAAGAACTCTGGACCCTTGCCATGCTTGGCTTTCTTCGCGCGGCTGTCCGCGGAGACGTGCTGATCTTTGCGCCGGAATTATTGGCCAGCACGCATTACTACGCCCGTCTCATTCCCGACGACTCGGGCAAACTCGTCGAGGAATCCGACCGCTATGCCCAGGCACTGATTTATAAGGATCTCGCCCGCATGTGCTTTGCTGAGGCGCAGAAACGCTTTACCATCAAATCTTAGCCGGCTCTGATCAGGATTGAAAAAGAGACCCGCCATTTCAGACGGGCCTCTTCAGACCGGATACAAGTAAGACCGGTCTTAAGCTGCGTGGCCTACGAGCGAATGTGGGTCCAGCACAAATTTCTTGGCGACGCCGGAGTCAAAATCCTTGTACCCCGCTGGCGCGTCCTTGAGAGAGATCACTGTTGCGTTCACGATCTTCGCGATCGGCAGGCGGTCGTGCAGGATCGCCTGCATAAGCTGGCGATTGTATTTCAACACGGGCGTCTGGCCTGTGTAGAAGCGATGCGATTTCGCCCAGCCGAGCCCAAAACGCATCTTGAGATTACCGTGCTTCGCGCCTTCATCTTTGGAGCCGGGATCATCGGTCACGTAAAGGCCGGGAATGCCAATTCCGCCTGCGGCGCGGACAAGGGACATAAGCGAATTTAATACGGTCGCAGGAGCTTCCTCACCGTCCTTGCCATGAGCTCTTGCCTCAAAGCCCACTGCGTCAACAGCGGCGTCCACCTCGGGCTGGCCGACAACCGCCGCGATGAGATCCCCCAGATTGTCACTCTTCGTCAGGTCTATCGGCGTGAAGCCAACACTTGCCGCGTGCTTAAGACGATCGGCATTCATATCTCCTATCATGACGAGAGCCGCACCTAGTATTTGCGCCGAAGCTGCCGCCGCGAGCCCCACTGGACCGGCGCCAGCAATGTAGACGATCGATCCAACGCCCACGCCGGCATTCACGGCGCCGTGAAAGCCCGTCGGCAGAATGTCGGAAAGCATCGTCAGATCCCTGATCTTCGCCATTGCCTGCGCCTTGTCGGGAAATTTGATGAGGTTGAAGTCCGCATAAGGGACCAGAACATATTCGGCCTGTCCGCCAACCCATCCACCCATATCGACATAGCCATAAGCCCCACCAGCGCGGCCGTGGTTGACGTTCAAGCAGACGCCAGTTTGCTGTTCGCGACAAGTCCGGCATCGTCCGCAAGCCACGTTGAAAGGCACCGTGACAAGATCGCCTACGCTCAGATATTCGACATCGGAACCAGCCTCGATGATTTCCCCAGTAATCTCGTGTCCGAGTACCAATCCGGTCGGGGCTGTTGTCCGTCCACGGACCATATGCTGATCGGAGCCGCAGATGTTGGTAGCGACCACCTTCAGGATTACGCCGTGATTAATCTTTTTTCCGGCCGGATTCTGCATCTTGGGGAAATCAATGGACTGAACTTCGACCTTGTTCGGTCCTAAAAAAACTACTCCGGAATTCTCCGCCATTGGGATTATCTCTACCTTCTTGCTCGAAACTGTTGGATGCAAACTCCGTTCTTAGCGTCGGAGAGTCTCTGAATTGCTTCAAAGAGTCGCAGCATTTCTTCCAGCGCGGTAATGCTATCCCCCGATCGAGAGACATGTCTTTTCGAAACGCGCACAAAAGTTCTCGTTTCTTGTCTCCGCAACCACGTCTGGCCTGCAATGCTGCGATGAGAGTGGTGCGCTTGTGATTAATATTGCCTGTGATGAACACGCTGGAGAAGCCGCGAATCAATCGGATTCGAGCCTCGCGCCGCGTTCAAAGTAAAATCGAAATCCAAAGACCGAACAAGGGACCACATGTGGAGAGGTGACCGAAGGAAGTTTATTCAAGGATCGGGGCTCGTCTTTGGCAGTGCGGCGCTGACGTCACAGATGGATGCCTTTGCGAGGGTGAACAGGCTACTCGGCGGCAACACACCTCAGACACCTCCGATGAATGAAGGCTCATCCTCAAAAGCATTGCCGTCGCTCTGCAACAACAACATCCAAACTGCTATTGGCCTCGGCGACGAGACACCGGGAATCATCGATCAGTTTGGTCAGCTCGATTCGCGAAACGCAACATTTTGCCTGGACATTGGGGGATTTCCGTACGCTTCGCCGGACCTTAAGTGGTCTCAGGCTCTCGATGGTGGATATTTCCCGATAGTTCACACGGAGGCTCGATCGAGCCAGGGGAGCGCCGGATGGACTGCCTATGCCACAAGCGTAGCGAATGCTGACGCGGACTGTCTGGAGATTTCAAGAGCGGACCTTCCGTTGACATTCAAGCTCTGGCTTCCCTTCACAACCGAGATTGCAGTGAATGACGGAATCGTGACAAGCGGCGATCGAATTCTCGCGGTGCTTCCGGTTGTTGCCAATGCCAATCTTACGAAGGCGAAATACAACCTACTGACTCCGGCAAGAGAATGCTGGTCGCTTAGCCGACCACCGTGGTCGCCGGTGCCTCTCGCCAATTTTCATCCGGCAGCAATTCCAGGTCTTGATCCTGCGTTCTCAAGCGGCAGATCATCCTATCTCTTTCGCCCTTTGCGATACGGGTTTCCAGTACAACCCGGTAAGACATATCACGTAGTCCTTGGTTTGGTGGTATCGAAGAGCAGCGAGTATGGTCTGAAAGTTTCACAACAGCTTGTGAAATTGTCCGCCGAAGGCATGTCTGACACTGTCGATATGGCGAACCTGGTTCCCGGCAGGCCGTTTCTGCGTGAATTTGTAGTTAAGGCTTCCGGAAAGGAACTTCATGTCACGTCCGAAACAGATCCCTCTTCCACTTCTCCGTATCGCTATACACTCTTGAACGCGATCTGGATTTTCGACGAGATGGTCGACCTCGCCCAAGTCCAGACTGGATCCTTGAGTGACAAGGCCCTCTTCTATGTTCGCTGCGGTGAGGAACCGATGGCGGATCGAGCATGCTCGGTCACTTTTGATGTTCAAGGCGCTGAAGTGTCTAAGCATACTATCTACCTACCCTACGATCTCAATATCAGTAGCCCTCGTGCGGTCGCAGCTCTGCGTGCCGGTTCGTCCACAACGGCCGCAAAGCCAAAATGGGAAACCCTGATCCAGAGCGGCGCCCAATTCATTACCGGAGATAGCCGACTCGATAATCTCTATAGGACTTCTCTTATCAATATCTTTCTGCTTCGAACGAGGTATCCCGGTGCTGCCAATCAAGGTCAGGATCTTTTCGTCGTCAAACCGGGCGCGTCAATTTATGACGCATTTTGGTACCGGGACGGCGCCTACCTCACTGCTGCGCTCGGGGTCGCTGGCCACTCCGGGGAGGCCGAGAAGTCTCTGCGCCTCTTTTGGCAAACTGGCCTCCCTGGCAATTTCGGATCCTACGAGCAGCAGGAATGCGGCGCCTGGCAAGCACCGCTCGACCAGTCAGATGGTCAGGGACAGGTGCTATGGGCGCTCGTCCACCATTTCCAGCTCTCTGGAAATCTGGAGTGGCTAAGGGTTGTCTACCCAAACATTAGAAAAGGAGCTGACTGGATTCGAAACGTCACTGGACAACCGAGGTTTGTCATGGAGAACGGCGAGCGACCAATCTATTATGGGCTGCTGCCGGCGGCCGAAGGTGAAGCGATAGGTCACGGCTATATTTACTATCACGATTTCTGGGCGGTATTGGGGCTTCGGATGGCTATTGAGGCTGCCAAAGCCATGAATGAAGAGGACGATCTCAAATGGATGGCCGAGACGTACGACACTCTTTGCGCCAACCTATCCGCTTCAGTGAAGCTGGCGTTCGAACGGGTTGGCGGCAATAAGTACATTCCGGCGACTCCATTTCATTCGGTCTCTCAATTCGATATCTGGGGATCGATCGCGGCCCTTTACCCGACTCAATTTCTCGAGCCACACGATCCTATGATTTCGCAGACTCTGGATCTGATGCGCCAGAATTGCCAGGAAGATGAGTACACGTACTTCAATAGGAAGAAAATTTGGACGTACATAACGGTCGATTGGGCGATGTGCTACATGCTTCGCGACGATCTAGACACGTTCTTCAAATTATTCGACGGATACGTGGCACATGCCTCTCCAACGAATGGCTGGACCGAGGAAATGTTTCTGGACACGCGGCAGGGAACAGGGGATATGCCGCACGGCTGGGCGGCGGCCCAGTATGTCCACTTGCACCGCAACTCATTGGTCTACGAAGACGGGGACGTCCTTCACCTCTGTTGGGGCGCAAGGGAAGCCTGGCTGAGCAAGGGAATCAAAGTTCATCGCGCCCCCACTAAATTCGGTACCGTTGACTTCGAACTCAGTCAATCTGGCGAGACGCTCCTGCTTGACTATCGAATCGTCCGCGGCCCTCATCAGGAACGCCCACGTCAGGTCGAACTGCATCTACCATCGTCCAGCGGCAAAGCCGTAGCCATCCGTATCAATGGTGCGGTGAAGAGTCTACTGCCCGATCAGCGCGTGATTCAGGCCGAATAACAAGGGCGGTGCTTCGATGAGAAGACAATAGCCGAGCTAATAACGCCGCTCTCGTTTTCCTTAGTGAACGATTCCGGCATGTGCGGAGGTTCGGTCTTCCGGAGACGATCCTGGCGTAAATTGCCGCCGCAAAGTTCTCGGGCCGAAACCCTTGATTCGTTTGAACTGACGGTTGAAATTCGAGTAGTTACCAAAGCCGACTCGGAAGCCGATGTCCAGAATGCTGTCGTCGGTATTGATAAGAAGTTGCGCAGCAGCTCCGACACGCAGCTCATTTAAGTACGCCGTCATCGTGCGGCCCGTGGCTCGTTTGAAGAACCGGCACAATGAGGCCTGATCCATATGAAAACGCTTCGAGAGTTTTGCGAACTCTATCTCTTCTTCAAAGTTCTCATTCAGGTAGAGACAAATTTCATCGATCCGATGCTGATCGGCGACGCGACAAATTGGTTTTACTTTCAAGGTCGAAAGCGTTCTTGCCTCCCTTTCGTCAGCAAGATCTATAAGCACAGATAGCAGTGTGGACAGGCGCCTCGCGGGCGATTGAAGCGGAAGTTTTGCGATAAACCTGGCAACCCTGCGACCCGTTTCAGTATGACCGAATGCAAGCCCATTCGAGGAGCGCCACAAAAGATGGGCGACGGGAGACATCTCTTCAAGCTCAAAAAATCGTTCCCCGAGAAAGTCCGGACGAAATTGCACTACCACAGCGCGATGCGATTCCACGCCGTTGGCTTTCACGGGACCTGAGCGCCAACTGTGTGGCACGTTTGGACCGAGCAGGACCAAATCGCCAGGGCCATAATCGGCAATGCCGTCGCCAACAAGCCGTTGACCGCGGCTATTGATGATCAGTGTTAGCTCGAACTCAGGATGATAGTGCCAATAGAAGGGGAACTCGGGATCGTTTCTCTCAAACGCGACGAACGAGGATGGACCGGAGGCAACCTTCTCGAAATGCGGCTTCATGCGCCACAGTGTAACTGAATTGGCTAAAGATGCGAGTATTCGGTTGAAATGTTGTCAATTTCGTATCTATAGTAGTCAACCAATGAGAGGACATATGCTGTCTTAACTAGCTAGTGTTGTCGGTAATGATCGCAGGTTGTCTTAGGTGGTACTAATGAGCATTCCTTCCGCGGCCGGCATCTCTGAAAAAGGGCAGAGTCCCGCGCGTCCACAGCAAATTGCATTAGACTCCTACCGCGGTTTTGCGGGCCTACCGCCCCTGGTGAGTTTGCACACGATGAGCGAAGCCGCGACGACCGGGTTGACGGTCGGCGAGTCGGTAGCTCGACTGAAACGCGTGCACTGGTCATTAAAGCGGCTGCACCAAATCTTCGTATCACGAATCACGAGTGAGCCGATCTACGAGCTTAAGATGGCTTTCAGCCTACACTCGTTTTACTGCTCTGAGCATGTCGGAGAATTTGCTGCGCGCGTTCGCGAAATGCGGCAGCCACCATACGGACTGGAAGTGTCGCCGCATGCGTCGCTCGATCTATTTTTCGATGAGATCTTGGCTGCGCCCAGCACGCCGGCCTTGCTCCTCGGCTTGTACGAACACGCGGTCCCTGGGCTTGTCCGCGCTCTCGAGAATCTAATCGCGGACACGAATAAGCTCTTTGACCATCCGACCTTTCGGATCTGCCGTCTGACGCTCGTCGAGATGCAAGATGTGCAACAGTACGGCATGAGTGCCGTGAGTTGTCTTGTTAGCGAAGACTTGCGTGTGGAGCATCGTGACTGGCTCGCCACGTTGGATCGCATGCTAACCGCCGCAGGCCGCCTCGATGGCAAGCAATGTGCGACCGGAGAAGCTGTTCCCCGGCACTTTTCCGCGACCCCATATAGGTACGACCCTGTCCCGAGACGCGACGATCGTTTCAAGGATCCCTACAATATGGGCGTGAATGCCGAGGCGCTGCTCTTTGACGACAGCATTCCGCCTTTTCCAAAGACCATCATGTTGTACTTCAAGCGGATGCGCGAGATCGATGTCCCCGAGATGATGGCGAGCATACTCTCAGAGACGAATGGCAAGCCTTGGGAGTACTACCGGGACATGACCCGGCAGTTATGGGATGAGGCGCGTCACGCGATGATGGGCGAGCTGGGCTTCGTATCGATGGGAATTGATTGGTCGACAATTCCCTTCAATTTCACCTGGTCTCTTGGCCTGAACACCATGCTTACAGCGAAAGAGCGGCACGGGGTGCTCTACACCATCGAGCAGGGACTGATGCCGAAGAGAACAGGCAAGCAATATGAGTGGGAGGTGGCAGTGGCGTCTGCTAATCCCCTTACAGCGATGATCCAGGACTATGACTGGGCAGACGAAATCCTGCACGCCAAGGTTGGCCGTGATTGGATCGTATCTGAGATAGGATCACAAGCCGAGGCAATCGCTTACGGCGATAAAGCCTGGTCCAAGATTCTGGTGGATTGGAAGAAATGGCAAGACGATGGACTCACGGAACATCAAAATTGGTGGCCTGAGATCTATCGTGCGGCCTGCCGGAGCCAAGGTGTCGATCCTGATCCGCAGTTACTCGCCTATGACACCACCTACGAGAAAGCACGGGCCGATCTAAAAGAAGTTGTTTCCTGATCTGTAGTTCCCCTTAGCGACAACCGGAGAGAAGAGCGCATGATAGCGCGTTCCTACAGAAAGCTTGTGGTGAAATCTGTCATCCCGGAGGGTGAAACGGCAAAGTCTTTCTATCTTTCACCTGCAGATGGTGCTCATCTAGATCATTATTTCCCCGGTCAGCATCTTCCCCTCAGGCTAAATATTCCCAATCGGGAGCGGCAGATATTTCGCTGCTACACCATCTCAAACTACGGAGATGAGTTTTACCGTCTGACAATCAAGAAGGAGTTAGCTCCGCCGAACAATCCTGAAGCCGCCCCCGGACTCAGCTCTTCTTATTTTCACAACACGGTACATCCGGGCGACATTCTGGAAGCCAAACCACCTTCCGGGAACTTTTGGCTCGACCTGAACCAGGAACACCCAGTGGTCATGCTGGCGGGTGGCATCGGCGTCACACCTATGATGAGCATGCTGGAGGCACTGGACCGCGCCGGCTCCAATCGCAGCGTGTACTTTTTCTTTGCCCTTCGCCATGGCGGTGATCATGTGTTCAATTCGAGATTGCGAGCCATCGCGGAACGGCGGCCGAACCTGCGCATGCGTGTCATCTATGAGCAGCTTCGCGACCAGGATAGGGAGGGGCGTGATTGTCAGCACGTCGGAAGGATCGACATTGCGACGTTGCTAGAGCATCTGCCCTCATTGGACATGGAGTACTACATCTGCGGGCCAGCAGGAATGATGAAAGCGCTGACCGAGGGGTTGACGGGGGCAGGGGTTTCGACGGATGCGATTCGGACCGAGTCGTTTGGTCCCTCAAGCGCAGCGCTGCTGGCATTCACCTCGCCTGGTAAAGAGGAAACGGCAGACTCAGCCGCAATCACGGTGAGATTCGCCCGGTCAAATGTTACGGCTCCCTGGACAGATGAGGTGCCGTCGCTCCTTCAGCTGGCAGAGATTAACCGGGTCGACATCAGTTCCGGCTGCCAGTACGGCGATTGCGGAACCTGCATGGTTCGGCTTCTCGAAGGCAAAGTGGCTTACCGCCACGTTACCGGTGCGCGGATCGATCCAGGATGTTGTTTGCCATGTAGCTGCCGCCCTGAGACGTCGGTCGTACTGGATGCATGAACGGTCGCCGGAGAACGGGTCTCTAAGAAAGGAATTGGCATGAGCACATCGGCAACCGCAATCGTTACTGACGGGCATGGGCATTTTGAGTTGATGGACGTCCAACTCGGAGACCCTCATCCTGGCGAGGTGTTGGTCGAACTCAAGGCGAGCGGTGTCTGCCACACCGACTTCGACTCGCTTTCGTGGAAGCGACAAATGATCATTGGGCATGAAGCAGCCGGCCTTCGATTGCAGAATTGGCGACTCTCTAATCAAGGGGAATCGGTTTTTCCATCGCGAACTGAAGGATAGACAAATTCCTCACCGATACATGGAATATGAAGGGGCGCACGACTGGTTCTGTTGGCATGCACACGTGTCAGCAAGCCTGCTCTTCTTCGAGGAAATCCTACGCGACGGGCAAAAGCCTACCCCCGCATCCGGCTCACAAATGCCTCCGGGGTTTCCGAGCAAATGCAATATAGAAATGAATCAATTCGTACGATGACATCGGATCGGACGACTGATTAAGCTCTATGTCATCTGGATGAAAGCAACGAGTGGTGCGAAGGTTCTATGCAAATAGCAACGTCTGTTCCACTCGAGTCCAGCCAACAGCCGGCACGCCCTGGCCGTGTTACGCCAACGCTGGTGATCAGCGCGCTGGTTGCCGCGTTGGGAGGCCTGCTGTTTGGTTTCGACACTGCTGTCATCGCCGGCACCACTCATTCTCTTACTGCAGTTTTTTCGCTGACTGCCGGCACTCTCGGGGTTACTGTATCCAGCGCTCTTTGGGGCACAGTCATTGGCGCGCTACTCGGCGGCTACGCCGGTGAAAGATTTGGACGCCGCGACAGTCTTCGCGTCATGGCAGTCTTGTATCTGATTTCTGCTATCGGCTGCGCGTTGGCCGCGAATTGGGCTTTCCTTCTCGTCGCGCGGATCATCGGGGGCCTGGGAATCGGAGGTTCTTCCGTGCTCGGCCCTATGTATATTGCCGAGATTTCTCCTGCGCGGCTGCGCGGCAGAATGGTCGGGTTCTTTCAATTCAACGTCGTTGTCGGCATTTTGCTCGCATATCTCTCGAACTACCTGGTATCCCTGCAGCGTTTCGGCATCAACGAATGGCGTTGGCAACTGGCGGTCCCGGCACTTCCGTCCGCCATGTTCCTGTTGTTGCTTTTCGCCATTCCGCGAAGTCCGCGCTGGCTCGTGAAGAAGAATCGATTCAACCATGCACGCAATGTGCTTGCAAGAGTTGGTGAAATCGATCCGGATGCCGAACTCTCCCAAATAATCGAGTCCGTCGAGCTTGAGAAGCGCCTCTCTGGAGAAAAGCTGTTCTCTCGCAGTCATAGACTCCCAATCTTTCTTGCTCTGACGATCGGGATTTTCTGTCAGCTCTCGGGCATCAACGCTGTTCTGTACTACCTCAATGACATCTTTGCGGCAGCCGGGGCGAGTGCAAACTCCGGAGGTATTCAGACAATCGCAGTTGGTGCGACCAACCTGGTTTTTACCACGCTGGCAATGCTCCTAATCGATAAAGCCGGTCGGAGGGTCCTGCTGCTGATTGGTTCGGTAGGGATGGCTGCAACGCTCCTGGGCATCGCCGTGATATTCCAAACACAGGTACATCGCGAATTGCTGGTCTGGCTATTGATTGCCTATTGCGCGTCGTTCTCCTTCTCGTTGGGCGCGGTAGTCTGGGTATATATGAGCGAGGTCTTCCCGAATGGCGTTCGCGCAAAAGGTCAAACTCTTGGCAGCCTCGCGCACTGGATAATGACCGCAATTATTGCCATGGCATTTCCGATGCTGGCGGCACGCTCAAGCGCGTATCCGTTTATCTTTTTTGCGTCGATGATGATCGTACAATTCTTTGTCGTGCTATTCATCTATCCGGAAACCAAGAACGTTTCGCTTGAAGAGATCCAGCTAAAGATGTCGACTACCTCCTGAGCATCTTCTGCTCGGCATCGCACCGAAAGGGTTCACGTTCTATCGAGGTGTCCCGCTAAAGTGATCGTGCATAGGCAGAGTCCGTCATCGATTGCTCAAATCGGTGCAAATCGCGTACACAATGTGGTCAACTGTCAAAGAGACATCTGCATTTCGGCGGTGTTAGCGTTCTACTTCACCGGATAACGAATGAATCGGAGAGACACACTCAAGCTACTGCTTGCAGCTTCGGGGAGCGCGATCCTTTCGCCGCCTTTAGCGGCAGCATCCCCCGCTCCTCCATCAACCCTTGAGAAAATTCCGGGCCACAGCGAAGGCGATTCTGCGAATGCTGCAGGCCCAGTCTTCACATGGCTGACTTTAGGGGAAGTGAAGCCCGCTGGTTGGATCAAGGAGCAAATGCTCCGGGACCTGAGCGAAGGCTTCGCCGGACACCTGGGAGATCTCTGCCACGAGGCGTCTTCTGACATCTTCGTCAGTCATCGCAACAGCGCTGCTTCGTCCAATTCGGGGAACGTCTACCAAAATAACTGGTGGAATGGAGAGACGGAAGGCAATTGGAGAGCCGGATTCATGATGATGGCTTATCTGACAGAAGATAAGCAGGCGATGCAAGAAGCTGATGGGTACGTACGCCACATCCTCTCATCGCAGGGAGAAGATGGTTATCTCGGAGTCTTCGCACCAGACCTCCGCTTCTCCAAGCCAGGTGAGTTGTGGACGCAGGCGTGCCTCATGCGAGGACTCCTTGATTACTCCGAGCTGAGCGGAAACCAGGAAGTGCGAAAGGCGGTAATACGCGCCACGGATCTGACAATCTCTGAATACAGCCAGCGTAAAACTCCGGTGCCCTTCGATTACACGATCTCCGGACAAGGCCTGAGTCACGACTTGATGATCTCCGATGTGATGGAAAGGCTTTTTGATCTGACCGGTGATCCGAAGTATCGCGATTTCACCGTAAACCTCTATCAGAACATGAGCCGCAATGTCCCTACTGCGGATACAAGCCTTGCCTCTCTTCTCAACCTGGACTCCGGCTTCATGAATCACGGCGCCAATACCTTTGAAGCCATCAGAGTTCCTTTCTGGCTATGGACGGCGACGGGACGAGAGGACTTCGGGCGCGCATCCCGCAATGCTCTCGATAAGTTAAGTCGCTACGAAGAACCGAGCGGTTCAGATGTGAGCGGAGAAGATATCTCTAACCTGAAGCCGGACCCCACTTTCACGGAGTACGAATACTGCGGCACAAAGGAGTTGCAGTTTACGCTGGAGTCGGCGCTACAAAAGACCGGCATAGCGTCTCTCGGTGACAAGATTGAGCTGATATGGTTCAACGCTGCACAAGGCTCTCGATTGCCGGACGGGCGTGCGGTCACCTATCTCACTTCCGACAACCGGCTCCATTGCGATGGCTTGTCGCCAGATGGCACAAAACCTCAGATCAGAAACAAGTTTTCCCCCACTCACACCGACGTAGCAGTTTGTTGCAACCCAAACGCCACGAACGTGGCACCGCTCTTCGTTCGCGGCATGTGGATGCGGCACTCTGGCGGCGGCCTGGCCGCTCTGCTCTACGGACCTTGTGTTGTGGCCACGACCGTTGACCGCGTTCCCGTGCGCATTGAAGAAAAGACGCACTATCCATTTGACAACACCGTTGATCTCGAAATTCAGGTAGAGGGCGAGGTCGCCTTCCCTATTTATCTACGAGATCCGGCCTGGTCCCGCGGAACAACCGTCAAATGCGATGGCGCTACGATTACCCGCGCTGGCTCCTATTGGGTGGTCAAGAAAAAATGGCAGCACGGGGACAAGGTGCGTATCATCTTTGCGCCGACGATCCAGGAGGTCCCTGCTGTCGACGGAGAGGTCGCTTTTCAATATGGAGCTCTTATCTTTGCGCAACCGATCGAAGCACAGAAAGTCACTCTAAAAACCTATGCGCTTCCCGGCTTTGAAGACTCCTACTACAAGCCGCTGACGACTAATCACGAAGCTTTAGCCCTCCCCTCCTTATTGCGATGGCAGTCCTTCGGATTCAAGCCGATACCAATGAACGCCAGTGTGAATCCGTTGCGTCCATTTGATGCAGCGCTCATAACTCTGCAGGGAACCATGACGAGACAATCAGACGGAACACAAGTGCGAGCCACGCTGGTCCCCTTAGGAAACGCCGCTATCTTGCGTCGGGTTACCTTTCCGATTGGATAGTTTCGTCTCTTAAGCGACTAATTATTAGGAGTATCGTTGACGACCTTGAATCGACGTACCTTTGTTCACCTCTCTACCGGAGCGATGCTCACCGCTGCATCGCGCAAGCTCTTCGGCAGCATCGAAGCTCCTTCCATTTCCAGCCAGGGGGGAACGGTGCTCGTCCAGGGCGCGAACTACACGTGGGAATATACACAAGCTGAGGATACCTTTCGCTTAAGCGACTCCCGGAAGCGACTCATCGTGAGTGGCAAACTTCAGCCAGCGGTGGTTGTGTCTCCATTTCAGGATGCCACGCAAAGACAATGCACTGCCGGCAGGGTGAGCGCCTGTCACGCAGATCAGGGTCGTGTGACCGTTGAATACGACAAGGTTAACGGTGCAGCCCATGTTTCGGTCACGTGGCGTTTTGACGAGCATGGTATCTGGCTCGACCCGGTAATTTACGACACTCCGACACCCGAGGATGTGGTGAGCTTCCACTACTTCAGCGAAGTAAACGAGACGAGCAGTCAGCCGTCGCTCCACTCTACTTATCTGGTTGTCCCGGGAATCAGCGAAGGATCTGGGGTCAGTCCAATCATTCGTGATTACACCCATCTCAACGAAAATGTCTGGCTGGGGCGCGGGAGCTTCATTCCAGGCCTCAATCAACAATGGGGACTTCCGCTGCACTACTTTTGCGGATTCAGCATTGACTCTTCTGCTGGTCTGAAAAACACGTTGACCGAAGGCAGATCGGAGGCATTCGCGTGCGGACTAGCCGATCTACCCTCAGGCGATCTGTTCCTGAATATGTATCAAGGCAACTGCAGTCCGTGGATCGATTACCGAAGCGATTTGTGGAAACATGTTCGCGGTCCCGGGAAAATAACACTAGGCGCCACCTTGTTGTGGTCGGTAGCTGCCGATTATTACGAAGCAATCGCCGGCTACTATCGCAGCCTGCTTCAGGCTGGAATCATTCATGTTCACCAGAACTCCCCACGAAAGACTGCAATCGCCCTTACGCCTGAGTTCTGTACCTGGGGTTCGCAGGTCGACGAAGGTAAGTTTCAAGACCATCTGGACGAGGCGTTTCTGAACCAGACATATCAGGCGCTTAAGACCTCCGGCCTGAAGGCGGGCCTGTTTTCGATCGACGACAAGTGGGAAGGAGCCTATGGCAATCTGGAGCACTCCGCGACCAGACTTCCCCACTTCGAACAATTTCTCGAGCAGTTACGGGCGGACGGATACCGGGTTGGAATGTGGGCAGCCCTGATGCGCTGCGAACGACCGGTCGACATTGGCTTGACCGAAGACAACATGCTGAAGCGCCCGGACGGTACTCCCTACCTGGCGAAGAATTCCGGTACCTCCCACTACTACATCATCGATTTCACCCAGCCGGCTGTGGCGAAGGTATTGAGCGATCTCGTGCGAAAGTTTATCCGCAGATACAAACCGGACTTATTCAAGTTCGACTTTGGGTACGAATTGCCTGCGGCTGGGATTGCGGCTCCGCAGGACAAGAAGTGGACCGGAGAACGGCTGATGTGGAAGGGTCTTGACATTGTCATCAAGGCGATGCGAGAAGAAAACCCGGACCTGGTGGTTATGTACTACCAGTTATCACCACTCTTCCTCGATTACTTTGATCTTCACAGCACCGACGACCTATTCCTGGCACTAGGAGAATACGATCTGGAGGCCAATCGGCGCATCTACTTCAGCAGCCTGCTTGGGCCTCTGGGGATTCCGACGTACGGCTCCTCTGGATATGACTGGGCCAGCGCGCCGCATGTCTGGTTTGATTCGGCTGCGGTTGGAACGATCGGATCACTGAATGACTTCCAGGCAGATGAGCAGGGAGAAGCGAACACGCCGGAACTCGTCGCGAAATACAACGGCATCGCGAAGACGTTGCGGCCTTCGAACATCTTCAAAGTGATTCCACTCGGAACAATCTCTGAAGCTCCAACGTTTGGAGCACACGCACGTTCGTGGGCGAGAATCGAAGATGGGCAGCTTGTTCTTCTGGCCTTTCGCCCTCCTGTCCCAGGTGAAGAAAACCCGCTTGCATTACGCGGGATGGATCCGCTTTTTAAGGATGTTGTTCATTCGAGCGTACCTGTGGTCGTTGCCTCGCGTGGAGTCGGCAGCATAACTCGCGACGGAGAATTGGCCGTTGTGCCTTATGGTGAGGATAAGATCACCATACGCCGCGAGATAGGCAAACAGGCCAAAGTGATAAGTCACTATTTTGGAGGTGCAGTCACTCAAGATCAGGTGCTTATCCAGGATGGCCGGCTGGAGATCAACGCTGGCGCGCGCGTTTCGGCGGGCAAACCGCTGGAGTGGATTGAGGTCAAAATCTCTTAGCGAACAGACCATGCCAGACACCAAGACCTCGAACAACATGCTTTACGTCATCTTCCTGGGCGCGACCGCCGCGCTGGGTGGAATGATGTTCGGATTTGATCTCGCGATCATTGTCGGCGCCGGAACATTCCTGGTCCAATATTTCAATTTAGGCGATCTTGGTTTGGGGTGGGCATACAGCTCGCTCTTGTTCGGATGCGTGTTGGGCTCGGTCGCGGCCGGCCGATTGACCGACAAGTATGGACGGCAAAAGATCCTGCTTGTAGTGGCCCTTTTGTTCGTCATTACCTCGATTGCGACCGGTGTTGCACCAACCTTTGCTCTTTTTGTTGTGGCCAGACTTGCCGGTGGCATTGCGGTTGGTGGCGTCTCGGTGCTCTCACCGATGTACATTGCGGAGGTTTCTCCTCCAGGCATACGCGGCCGAATGGGCGCAACCTATCAAATGTCTATCACCGTGGGTATCCTCGTTTCCTACTGCATTAATTACTGGCTTCGCAACCAAGGCGCCTGGAATTGGCGATGGATGTTTATCAGCGGTGCATTACCCAGCGTGCTGTTCTTTCTAACGCTGCTTCGAGCGCCGGAAACGCCACGATTCCTCTTCAAGGTTGGAAAGAAAGAGGAAGGACTAGCGCTTCTGTCACGAATCATGAATCCCCAGGAAGCGGCCATAGAGGCAGCAGAAATTGAAGCGAGTCTGCAGACGTCCTCGAGCGCTGCCGGACTTCTGGATTCGGGGCCGATTCGCCGCGTCTTGCTTATCAGCTTTGCGCTGGCAATTCTGGTTCAGGTCTCGGGCATCAACACCATTATCGATTATGCACCGCTTGTTCTGAGGTCGGCCGGATGGAAGATCGATGCAGCGCTCTTTTCAACCTTTATCATTGGTGGCATTAATTGTGGATTTACCGTGATCTCCTTCTGGACCATCGATCGGTACGGACGCAAGCCACTCTACATCGTTGGTTCCCTGGGCATGGCGGTCGCTTTATTCCTGGTAATTGCGATGCTGGCAACTGGCCGATTTAACAGCGGAATCCTGCTTTTCCCGATAGCGTTGTTCATCGCCTTTTTCGCTTCCTGTATAGGGCCGGTCTTCTGGACACTTGTACCCGAGATTTTTCCCAACAAGGTACGGGGCCGGGCGATGGTTGTGCCCGTAGTCACCCAGTGGGTAGCAAGCGCTTTCGTGGTTCTCCTGTTCCCGCTGGCGTTCAATCGAGTCGGCAAGCTTCCCACATTTGCTTTTCTAGCTTGCATGTCTGCATTGCAGGCGCTGTTCACCTGGCGTTTTCTGCCAGAGACGAAAGAAAAGACGCTCGAAGAGATTGAGGATTTTTGGAACGACAGTCAGGCTATTTCGCAGTTACGCAGGTGAGGGAAGTGTTGATCCAACATTCTCTGCGAATGCTATTTCCAAATCTCGCGATAGAGTTGCTCAATTTCGGTCACGGTTGGGATACGCGGATTATTCTGCGGTGATCCCGAAGCCAATGCCTGCATCGCCATCGTCGGAATGAGTTCGAAGTAACGAACCTCGGAAATGCCGTAGCTCTTTGGCGATGGGACCTCCAACTCCTCATTCCTGCGAAACAGTCCTTCGACTAGTTTCCTCACAGAGTCGGACTCTGTGTCATTCCGGGCCGCAATCCCCATTGCTCGAGCGCAATCGGCGTAGCGCGCAGCCGCGGTTGAAGTGGAGAACTGCGTTACAGTCGGGAGCAACATCGCGTTCGAGAGGCCATGCGGCACATGAAAAAAGAACCCAATCGGGCGACTCATGCCGTGTACCAGGGCAACACTCGCATTGGAAAAGGCGATGCCAGCCAGTGTGGCTGCGAGCATCATTCCTTCACGCGCGGCTTGGTTATCAGGCTGGCGGAATGCAATCGGAAGTTCTGCCCAGATGATCTTCATCGCGGATAAAGCAAAGGTATCCGTGAACGGATTGGCCTTGCGACTGACATAAGCTTCAATGGCGTGCGTAAGGGAATCAGTGCCCGTGTCCGCGGTCAGGCGTCGTGGCATAGACATCGTAAGTTCGTAGTCAACAATGGCAGCCGAGGGCACCAAGACGCTACCGGCAATCAACATTTTCTCTTCGTTGATCGAATCGGAGATGACGGCAAACCGCGTCACTTCTGAACCAGTTCCGGCGGTCGTGGGAATGGCAACGTGCGGCGGCCCTGTCTTCGGAATTGCATTGGGTACTTTGTAATCGCGCACGCGACCCTTATTTGCCACAAGCATCCCGATGGCTTTGGCGGTGTCAATTGGGCTCCCGCCTCCAAGGCTGACCAAACTGTCATGGCGGCCCGCGAGAAACGATGCCACTCCTTTTTCGACCGCATCGGTGGTTGGATCGGGAACGGCGCCCGCGAAAACCTGGCACTGGATCCCGGCTGCAAGCATCAGATCTCGCAACCCTCCGGCAAGGCCGATATTCGCAAGGAACGCATCTGTAACGATCAGTGGATGTGTGCACTTCAGATCGGCAACTATGGCTGCCGCTTCGGAAAAGGCGCCAGCGCCAATCTTCATGATCGGTGGAATCCGAATTTCCGCGGTCATATATTCGGCGCGTTCGCCCACGCAAACAGCGCGTTAATAAACTCGATCGTTATGGCGAAAATGGCCATATCTATTAAGATATGGCCGTTCCGCTTGCGACTTCTGCTTAGTAATACAGCTTCAAGGCGAGTTGCAAAATACGCGGATTGCTCCTGGAAGAGGTGATTTGGCTAAAGCCTGAGGTATTCAGGAAATTAAGGTTCGCGGAGGGGTTCGCAAAGGCATGGTTATTGGGCAGGTTAAAAGCTTCCGCACGAAATTCCAACTTTACGCTTTCGTGAATCGGAAACTGCTTGAACAGTGACATGTCCAGATCCTGAAAACTTGGACCTCGAACGGGGGTAGGACCGCCGCCGAGTGGGGCGATGTTCAACTGGCCAATCTGGGCTGCCACGGGAGGATTGGCGAATGCATTTGGATTGAGCCACTGTTGAACGTTGTGTGGGCCGCCGTAAATATTCTGTCCCGGCACTTTATCCGCAAAGCATCCAAAATCCGCCGTCGTTGCGATCGGGCAGTTGATCGTGAAGGGTTGTCCGGTCTGGTGTGAATAGATGAAGTTCGTTATCCATCCGCCTATAAAGGCGTCGGTAACCGAGTTTATGTTATTCAGAAATGCCTGCTTCTTACCGAAAGGCAGGTTATAGGTTCCTGAGGCATGAACGACCTGCGATGTATCAGTAAAGCAGAGCCCGTAATCGCCCGCCTGGCCAAAGCCGGGGAGCCAAGGCGCTCTGTAGGCCGGTATGCTCCCGAGTGATGAAGCAGTTATCAGTGAGCGTTGATCGGTGAAACACTTGGAATAAGTGTAGTTTGCGAGTAGGGTCAGCCCCTGGCTCAACTGGTGCTGATACACTGCCTGAAAAGAATTATAGTTGCTGATACTTGAGGTGGCCTGATAAGTGGAGTTCGGAGCGAAGGCTGGAAACGGGATATGACCAAGCACTGAGGGATCATACATGTTTGTTCCGGGCGGCATGATGGCAGACGGAGCATTCTGAGTACTTTGACTGTCAAGATGTCTTCCCAGCGTAGCTACATATGCAAAAGAGACTGAATCATGTTTAGTGAACTGGTCCTGGACGGTCAGGTTAAATGTCTGCTGATAGGGTGTCTGAAACTTATATTGCCTCCCGTAGAGTGTGAGACCGGCTCCGTTCACCGCAAGGGGATTCTCGAGGTTCTGTGCAACCAGGGCATTACTTAGAGTTGCCGTTTCTCCTCCGGGCACCAGAAGCGGGGTTTGGGAATTGACCGCGTAATAGTTCACCGTATAGGAGAATGGATAGTTTCCTCCGATGTTATACCCGAAACCGGTGTTGTTTAGCGATCCGTAGGTGATGCCATAGCCGCCACGTACCACTACCCGTGGGGTGGCGCTGAACGCAAAACCAATGCGAGGAGCAAAGTTAAGGTTTTGAGCAACTCCCGTAGCGTTATTTGAAGTGCAGTCAATGCCAATATTGTAGGAAGCGAGCAGCGCCTTGAAAGTTGACGAAGTCGGAACCGCGCAGCCTCGTTTCGGCATGTAGTAGGTTCCCGAATTTCCTGCGCCCCCGCCAGTCTCAATGAAGTTAGCTTGCCGTCCATTGATTTCCTGATAAGGCGTGTAGTGGTCCCACCGGAGGCCAAGGTTAAGCGTTAGTTTAGGAGTAATCTTCCAATCATCCTGAAAGTAAGCTCCGATGTAGTATCGCTGGTCGCTCACTTGGGCAAAGTTGGAAAGCCCATAAGTTTGCAGCCCACCTACATTATTGATGCCGCCGGGAACTGATGAAACGTCAGGCACCAGGAGCATGTCTCCTACACCTTCATAACCTGAATTCTGATTGGGAATATCAGAAAATTGGCCAGTGAAGCCGAAGTTCCCTTTGCCAAAAGTAGGTTGGATAATCGGGGCGTGAAAATTGTCCACCTGAAAGCCGGTCTTGAAGGTATGCGACCCGTAGATTTTGGTCACATTGTCCATAATCTCCAGAGTGCGGATCGTATTAAGAGTTGGCATCCAGCCGGCAACCCCCATACCCGTAAGAGGGGCGATAGCGATGGGTGGCAGGCCACCGTTTCCCGGATACTGTGGCACTCCCGCAATTCCAAATTGCTCTGGTATGCCAGGCGTATTGCCGTAAACCGCGTTTAATCTCTCAATGTTGTGGATATACCCGATGTGGAATTCGTTGGTCAGAGTGGGCGCAAAGACATGCGTGTACCCCAGGACGATCGCATACCGAGGACCCTGTTCAGGGCCGTCCCCATAAACCTGACCCTCTGCATACCCTGGTAGGGCCGGCGGCTGAAATATTGTTTCGTTGCTGTAGTTGTATACCCCGAAGATGATGTCCTTGCTGCTGATATTCTCGTCGATGCGGACATCGAACGAATTGATGTCGTTGGTCCCGGAAGGAAACTGGTAATAGTTGGGAAAGCTAGTCCTGCCGGGTGTGGGATTGGGATACAAGGCAAGAAGTTTGACCGCGTTAGGATCGAGGCGCGACGGAGGTAGGATATTCAGATACTGCGGCTGATTTGCAAAATTCCTGATCCCGGAGATACTGCCGTTGGTGTAGAACGGATCCCGGACATAGATGGCGCTGCCCGATGTGTTGGGCAAGTCAGAAACGGGATCAACCGAGTTAGCGGCAACCATGCGGGTAGTCGCAGGATCCAGAATTGTTGCGAGAGGATATATCCGTCCGAGCGCGTCGGTTTTCGTGCCGCTCACCAGACTGAAGTAGTCCTGAAAATTGGTGAAATTGCTGCTGTGCATTAAGGCAGTCGGAACGCTCGAAGTACTGGGCGAAGGCGTACTGATCCTGGTGCCCTGGTAATCAAAAAAGAAGAAGGTTCGGTTCCTGCCGTTGTAGAGCTTGGGGATGTAAACGGGTCCCCCGATTGTTCCGCCGAACTGGTTTTGGTGATAGGGAGGGCGTGGCGTATTGGTCTGATTTGCGAAGTAGTCGTTGGCGTTGAAGACCGTATTTCGAACGTATTCCCAAAGATCCCCATGCAGGCTGTTGGTTCCCGACTTGAGCACGGCATTAACGATCCCGCCCGTGGAGTGGCCGTACTCCGCGTCAAAGTTGCCAGTCTGCAGCTTGAATTCCTGAATAGCATCGGGTGGCGGCACGAACGCGGTATATCCATTGTTGCCGCCGGCTCCCTGAATGTTGCCGCCCCCATAAATCTCGACGTTGTCGTCAATTCCATCCAGGCGAAAGTCGTTCTGCGTCCAATCGATGCCCATCACATTGAACTCGGCGTTGCTGGCGCCTCCGACGGTGACGGTGCCGGCTGCCAACAATCCAAGTGTTGTCCAGTCGCGGCTTTGCAGTGGCATGTTGTTAACTTGCTCTTCGCTGATCGTCTGGCCAACCGACGCATCTTGTTGCTGCAGCAAGGGCGTCGCTGCAGTCACGGCGACTTGCTGACTCACTGTCCCGACAGCAAGACTGACGTCGATTGTCAGGTAATCCTGAATGTGAGCCTGAATTCCAGGACGGGTGAACTGCCCAAAGCCAGGGGCCGTAACTTTCAATGTGTAAGAGCCCGGGTTCACGGCTTGAAAGACATAGTCACCGTTTGCACTGGAGCGCTCTGTCTGGGTTACTCCAGTATCGCTGTTCGTGATCGTCACAGTAGCGCCAGAAATCACCGCGCCGCTCGCGTCGGTCACCCTCCCGACGATTCGCCCAGTCGCAATTTGAGCAAAAGCGTCTGAGATCGGGGTGATCAATAGCAGGGAGCAAACGAACAGTGCTATGACCACAGTTCGCCTGGATAGCTCTGTTGAAGCCTTTGTCGAAAAGGACTTTGCAACCCGTAAAAGGCCCGAGATTGCCGACGTTTTCAAGCCGGTGTGTCTTGCCATTGTGCGCCACCCTTGGAGTTAAACAAGATGTATTCGGTCTGGTCAGTATTTTAGGAGTCGAAAGTGCGAGGATCGTAGGCTCGGATAGTGAGGGCTGTCTTCATCGGGATTGACATCTTTATGCACTCAGTTGACTCAACTGACCGCTTGGGGAGCGATAACGTCGTCAATGAGCTTAAGGTTTCTGTGGGCTTCCACTGGGCCGACCGAGTCACTAATCTCATTTCGCCGCAAATGGGAGAGGATCTCTAAGATGGAAGTCGCCTTCTAAAGTTTCCCTCGTATCTGAACCGATCCATGCAATCGAGCCTCGATCCCGATATGGTGCGCTTCGCCAAAAATACTTCAGATGTCCGCTGACCGTATAAAATCATTGCGGACTCCGTGAACTCTCCTGGCGGGATAACCTGTTGTGCCGAACATAGGCTTGCAGTGAGAAGACTCTCCGTAACCAAGGCGCTTGTCCTTTCAATGCTGCTCGGAAAGACAATATCCCTGCTCTCTTATCAGCTGGCTGCATCAGGCAGCCCTAGCGCTTCGATTCCTAGGGCTGGCGAAGCCGATTGCACCGAGGCGCGCACCAGGGCCCGTAGCATGGCCGAGATGGGAAATTTAGCTCAATCTGTCGTCCTACTGGACGACGTCTACGCCAGGTGCCCGACTTACGAGAATGGGCGCGATCTCGCAGATGCCGAGATCGGAACAGGTCAATATGCGATCGCAAAAGTGCTCCTCGAGACGCTGACGGAGCAGAAGAATCGTGCTGAACTCCATGACCTGCTTGGCAAGGCAGAAGCAGCGCAGAAAAACTACAAAGCCGCGGCGATTGAGTATCAGAAAGCTGCGGAGATGGAACCTTCTGAAGGCAACATTTTTGACTTCGGAATGGCTTTGTTCCGTCTCGACCACAATTCAGCCATTAGGATCCTCCGCTATGGAGTCCAAAAGTATCCTCAATCGGTAAAGCTTCATGTAGCCCTGGGAACGGTTCTCTATGCTGACGGGAAGTCGCTTGAAGGCGCCGAACTCCTGTGCGACGCTGAAGAACTAAACCCCTCCGATCCGCACCCCATGGAGATACTCGCCGACACCGAAATAGTTCCGCCCGCGCTCTCGCCTAGAGTCGCATCGCTATTTGCTGCGCTTCATAAGAAATACGAGAACGATGGCTTGATCCTCTTTGATTACGTCATGGTCCAGTCTGGAAGGTGGTCGGACGACAAGGATGCAGTCCCCCCGCACTTTACCGAATCTCTTAAAGCCGCACTTCGGTTGAATCCTAACTTGCCTCGAGCCTATTTCCAGTTGAGTTTGGTTTCCGCGCAACGACGAAATTATCAAGATGAGATCCAGTTCCTGCGAAAGGCCATTTCGCTGGATCCCAACAACGCGGAGTATCACTACCGCCTCGCATTCGCCTACAGAAGGTCCGGAGATGAAGCGAAGTTTCGTGAAGAGCTGAATGAGTTTCAGAGACTTCACGACGCAACCTCCGATGGACAATAGGACGGTGAACCAAGATCTATTCCCGACCAGATCTGCTACTGCACTTTGCTCAATTTTGGGCGGCGTGCTGCTGTTTAGTGTTTGCTGTGGAAGCATCGGCGGTCAGCAAGTCAAGACTCCGCATTTGCCCCTAACTTCGGGGACAAGCGGCGGTGGTAACGCACCGCCTTCGCCTGCTCCCTACTCATCAATCGAATTCGACAACGCAATCAAGAACTCTGGGATCTCCTTCAAGCTCCTGAACTCTGTCAGCCCGCAGAAGTATTCCATCGAGACCATGGCTGGAGGAGTCGCGGTGTTCGACTACAACAATGACGGACTGCTTGACGTCTTTTTCACGAACGGCGCTGCCATTCCCTCTCTTGAGAAGACGGGCCCTGAATACTACAACCGTCTTTATCGAAACAATGGCGATGGTACCTTCTCCGACGTTACCGAAAAGGCGGGCTTACAGGGGATAGGCTATTCGATGGGCGTGGCCGCCGGAGACTACGACAACGATGGCTACGTAGATTTGTACGTTGCCGGTGTGAATCGAAACCAGCTCTTCCACAATAATGGCGACGGCACATTCACTGACGTAACTGCCAAAGCAGGCGTTAGCGGTATAGTCCCGAAGCTTGGCAAGGCGTGGGCAGTTACGGCCGGATGGTTCGATTACAACAATGACGGCCTTCTAGATCTCTTTGTCGTAAATTACCTTGATTACGATGTGAGAACTGCAAAGCAATGCAGATTCGAAGCATTTCCGATCTATTGTTCGCCCAATGATTTTCGTGGAACACCGAACATCCTGTATCGCAATAATGGAGATGGCACCTTCACCGACGTCTCGCAGTCCTCGCGTATTTCCCGATACGTTGGGAAGGGCATGGGAGTCTCCTTTGCGGACTACGACAACGACGGGCTAACAGACATCTTCGTATCAAATGATACTTTTCCTAATTTCCTGCTCCATAACAATGGCGATGGTACCTTCACCGATGTGGCAATCGTTGCCGGCGTTGCGTACACGGGGAGCGGCAAAGTGGTGGCGGGCATGGGCGCCGATTTCCGCGATCTGGATAACGACGGCAAGCCAGATATCTTCCATACGGCGATGTTTGGCGATACTTTTCCCCTCTACAAAAATATGGGCCGTAGCCAATTTGAAGACGCCACCTCCGAGGCCGGACTTACCGCCTTCACCAACCGGCTCACCGCCTGGGGAACTGGTGCCTTTGATTTCGATAACGACGGATATAAGGATTTGTTCACTGCCAATTCTGCAATCCTGGATAACTCCATGGAAGTCGAGCAGCGGCCGTATGCTCTGGCAAATAGCTTGTTCCGCAACAAAGGCCATCTCGTCTTCGAGGACGTCAGTGCAGGGGCCGGAGTAGATTTTGCGGTCCCTGCCGCCCACCGGGGCGCGGCATTCGGCGACTTGAACAACGATGGCAACATCGACATCGTAGTGACTGTTCTCAACGGTTCCCCACAGCTTCTTATGAACCGCTCGGTCACTCATAACCACTGGATCATCCTCAAGCTGATCGGAACCAAGTCGAATCGCGACGGTCTCGGAACCAAGATCAAGATCACAACGGCTCGTGGAAGTCAGTACAACCACGCTACCACTGCGGTTGGTTACAACTCTTCAAGCGACAAGCGGGTATATTTCGGGCTCGGCGAGAGCAAAATTATCGATCAGATCGAGGTGCTGTGGCCGAGCGGCACACGGCAGATGCTGACCGAGGTCAAAGCAGATCAAATTCTCACAATCAAAGAAGCTCCCCCATAGCCGTACACGGCGCTTGGCTGTTACAGAGTTTCGGTCGCCAACTCGAGAGCATCGAGAACTGTCTCGCCAAAAAAGGGCTGCCCGTAGCCACACAATCTGTTCTGCCGCTGTAGCGGATGAGTGTGGGAAGGTCAGGAGGATTATTCAGGGCTCCTTCGGTCTTAACTTCGGGTACTGTCATGAAGGTATCGAAGACTCAGAAGCCATGCTGGGACAAGTTGCAGAGAAGAATGGCAGTAAGGGGAGGATCGAACCGGATGCGCTTGGTCTCGGACCAGGTCAGCGATTTACACAGCTGCTCTATCTCTAAACACAACCCATCCGGAGGCTGCTCTCCAACGCCTTGCGCAATTCGCAAGACAATTTAAAGCGTGCGGGGGCAATCTCCCTTGATTGCATCGCATCAAAGTGCAAAGAGTTGATGGGGCTGGCGTCGCGCTTGTTTTCTTTGTTGGAGGGATTGAGACAGTTTGCATACGTGTAGCTGATACCTGGTCGCGATGCGACCGGAAGTCGTCCAACACGAGATCGTTCTCCCATTTCTTCAGGCTTGGATCAAAAATCAGTGGAATGATTACGAGGTAAACGAATGAAGAGAGCAATTTGGACGATGGCTTCTTTGGGCATGATCACGCTCTTGGTTACGATGGCGCCGGATATTCGGCGATATATCAGAATGCGACTCATGTAGGCAGTCGCCTACGGTGGGGAATGGTTGCGGGGCATCCCAGAGCGAATCGCCCGGGTGCGGCGTTTTCGACGCAGGCTAGCCTTGCCTAATTCCGGTTTCAAGCCGAAGATGGACGCGTGAATTTTCAATGCGGTGCCCCGCCGCGTTGAGGTGACCACCCCTCGTCATGGGACCTGTTCGACGCCCAACTCGCAAGCCGCCGCCTCTTGCGGAGATTGAAGTCTTATGGATCACTGCAGGCCTTGGCTGTGACGGAGACACAATCGCGGCGACTGCCGCCACCCAGCCCAGCATCGAAGACATCGTGCTGGGGAACCTGCCGTGGATTCCGAAAGTACATTTCCACAATCCATTTCTGGCACCCGAGGTCGGAGATGACTTTATGGAGCGTTTCCATTTGGCGGCGGCGGGTAAATCCAAGCCTTTCATTCTGGTGATCGAAGGCTCGGTCCCTGACGAAACGAATAAGAAGGAAGGGTATTGGGCATCCTTTGGCACGGATCGGGTGACGAGCCAGCCAATAACAACCTGTGAGTGGATTGACCGGTTGGCGCCGAAAGCATGGGCAATCATCGCAGCCGGCACCTGTGCGACTTATGGCGGAATCCACGCGATGGAAGGGAATCCAACTGGATGCATGGGTCTGCCGGATTATCTCGGTTGGCAGTGGCGTTCGAAGGCGGATATTCCCATCGTTTGCATTCCCGGATGCCCAGTTCAACCCGATAATTTCACAGAAACTCTGCTCTATCTCCTCACCATGGCAGCCGGACGCGCGCCAATGATCCCTCTGGATGACGCTCTGCGCCCCACCTGGCTCTTCGGGAGCACCGTTCATGAGGGCTGCGATCGCGGCGGGTACTACGAGCAGGCTCAGTTTGCGGAAGAGTACGGGTCACCACTTTGCATCGTAAAACTGGGGTGTTGGGGTCCGGTAGTGCAGTGCAATGTGGGCAAGCGCGGTTGGATGGGCGGCATCGGTGGGTGCCCGAATGTAGGCGGTATCTGCATTGGATGCACGATGCCGGGGTTTCCGGATAAATTTATGCCGTTCATGGATCAGCCACCCGGCTCACTCTTGTCTTCAGCTGCAGTTCAAACCTACGGGCGGGCAATCCATGCGCTGCGCCGGTTTACGCAGGCTGCTCTTAATAAGGAGCCCAGCTGGCGACGAAGGGGTCATGAGCCGGACAACCACAATAACGCCGGAGGGTTCTCTGATTAGGAGCCAAATGATTGAGCATGCGTCGTTCGGAGTGAGAAATGTCGTCTTTCGCGCGAACCGCCAGTAAACTGATCAACAAGATTCCGCAAACCGCCAGTGAAGGGTTACTGGATATTGAAGAAGCGGAAGCGGTTCTTCTCGATCTCGCCAGGGTCTTTTCCGAATCAGGCGCAAGCCCGGACCAGATCTTCGACTACCTACCCAAGAAGACTTTCAAGCCAGCGGATGGATCAACGCCGAATCTTGAAGCAAAGTATCGCGCGTTGCTGGAACAAATACCGGCGGTCGTATTTATGGCGTATCTCGACAGAGGTATCAGTGAAGCATATGTGAGCCCTCAAATCGAGGAGGCCTTAGGTTATTCGCGAGAGGAATGGCTGGAAGACCCGGTCCGCTGGTACCAACACATTCACCCGGACGATAAGCAGCGCTGGAGCGTAGAGGCGGCCGAGATGTTCCTCTCAGGCAAGCCGCTGAGATCCTCATACCGGGTAATCGCACGCGACGGCGGCGTGATCTGGTTTCATTGCGATGCGAGAATGAAGCGGCGGGAGGACGGCCGCCCCTGGTTCATTCACGGTGTCGCGTTCGATATCTCGGATATCAAACGCATTGAAGAGCAACTCCAGGAGGAGCGCAATTTTGTTTCAACGATCCTGGACACGGTGGGAGCGCTGGTCGTCGTTCTCGATGGCGAAGGACACATCTTGCGGTTCAATCCGGCATGCGAACTGACCACTGGATTTTCACTTGAGGAGGTTCAGGGCAAGTGTATCTGGGACCTGTTTCTTCTTGCGGAGGAGGCAGACCGCTTTAGGGCCATTTTTGAAGTCATGCGAACAGACCTTCTCCCGCACGACTATCAGAGCTGTTGGGTAACGAGGCACGGCGAGCAACGGCTGATCGCCTGGACGAGCACGCTGCTGCCGGGGAGTGGAGACACCCCTGATTACATCATCGCCACGGGCATAGACATCACTGAACGAAAACACTTGGAAAAGGCGATCCTGGACATAAGTGCGCGAGAACAGCGTCGAATCGGGCAGGATCTGCACGACGGCCTCGGCCAGCATCTGACCGGGATCGCCTTTATGGCCAAGGCGCACGAAGCGAAGCTCGCAGAGAAGAACAGGTCAGAGACCGGTGACGCCGCAAAGATTGTGAAGCTCGTCAATGAAGCCATTCACAAGACTCGCGAACTGGCCAGAGGACTGCTTCCGGTGGTTTCCGATTCGCATGGGCTCATGTCAGCTCTCCAGTTGTGGGCGGCAGAGGTCGAGGACCTGTTTGGAGTATCTTGCCGCTTTCAGTGTGAAACACCTGTCTTGATTCACGACGACACGGTGGCCACGCATCTCTACCACATCGCTCAAGAAGCGGTGAATAATGCGATCAAGCACGGAGACGCACAGAAGATACTGATTCAATTGACGGCCGAACAGGGTCGCGGCAAATTGACGATAAAAGATGACGGCAAGGGCATTGCAGCAAGCTCGGCGAACGCACAAGGTATGGGACTTCACATCATGAATTATCGGGCAGGGATGGTTGGCGGCGCTCTCGAAGTGCGACGAGACAAAATTCGGGGGACCGTGGTTGCCTGCACCTTTCCGGTGAAAGATGATGCATAGCGGTTCCATGGCGCGGACCAGGTTGCAAGGTGCCACGCGGACCAGGAAGGGTACTGTCTTCGTCGTGGATGACCACCCCTTGTTGCGCCAGGGCCTGACGCTGCTAATTAACCGAGAACAGGACCTGATGGTTTGTGGCGAAGCGGAAGAGGCGCAGGCTGCCATGAAGGCAATCGCCGCGAAAAGGCCTGACATTCTGATTGCGGATATTTCCCTGAATGGCCCCGACGGACTGGATCTGCTGAAGAATCTCCGAACCTTGTATCCGGATCTCCCGGTGTTGATCCTCTCCATGCATGACGAGTCGATCTACGCCGAGCGCGCCCTCCGTGCCCGCGCCAATGGCTACATCATGAAGCAGGAAGCTACGGAGAAAGTCCTGGTGGCCATTAGGCGCATCCTCGGGGGAGACATCTATCTCAGCGATCGCATGGCCAACAAATTGCTCCACCAATACATCAGTGGCGGGTCAGCGGATATAAGTTCGCGGCTTTCCGCTCTCTCAGATCGCGAACTCGAGGTCTTTCGGTTGATTGGCGAAGGCTGCAGCACTCGCCAGATTGCCGAAAAACTGCATCTCAGCATAAAGACGGTCGAAACCTACCAGGCACATATCAAAGACAAGTTGTCCCTCCGCAGCGGGCGCGAACTTGTCCAGCATGCTATTCAAACGAAAATCAGTGAAAAGACCTCGTAGAGCTTTCCGTCGGTAGCCGCTTATGCCTGCCTGCACGAAGCCTCATCAGGGATTCCCTTAGAGCAACTCAAGTATTTGGTACGAAGGGAAAATAGGGACTGTCCTGCTTGTGAGTGGAATTCCGCCTCTGTTCCTATGGCTTGTTCGCATGGGAGGGCGGCGTTAAGGGCCTCGCCCGCCATCCTCGTGAGAAATGCATCGTAGTTCTGAGAGGAGAATCCCGGTTATGACAGCGAAAGCAGCGCCTTATGGCCGTGTTACGCAGAAAGCGCCCGCGGTGGCGGAGGTACACATAGTCTGGATCACGGCTGGCCTTGGGTGCGATGGCGACTCCGTATCGATTACCGCGGCGACGCAGCCCAGCATCGAAGATGTCTTGCTGGGAGCAATCCCCGGGCTGCCCAAAGTGCATCTGCACAATCCTGTTCTTGCCTACGAGAACGGCGATGATTTTCTCAAATTTTGGTATCAGGCCGAACAAGGCAAGCTCGATCCCTTCGTGCTGGTCGTAGAAGGCTCCATCCCCAACGAGAAGATCAAGAAAGAGGGCTACTGGGCGGCGCTCGGAACAAACCCGATCACGGGTCAACCGATCACAACAAACGAATGGATTGACCGTCTCACACCAAAGGCCCTCGCTGTCATCGCCTGCGGCACCTGCGCGACTTATGGCGGCATTCACGCTATGGAAGGCAATCCCACCGGATGCATGGGGCTGGCCGATTATCTGGGCTGGGATTGGAAATCGAAGGCGGGACTTCCGATCGTAAATGTTCCCGGTTGCCCGGTTCAGCCGGATAACTTCATGGAGACTGTTCTATATCTCCTCTATCAGGTTGCTGGCCTTGCCCCCATGATTCCGCTAGACGATCAGTTGAGGCCCACGTGGCTGTTCGGAACGACCGTGCATGAAGGTTGCGACCGAGCCGGATATTACGAAGGGGGCGACTTCGCTACCTCTTACGGCTCTCCAAAGTGCATCGTGAAGCTTGGCTGCTGGGGACCCGTGGTCAATTGCAACGTGCCCAAACGCGGCTGGATGGCGGGAATTGGAGGCTGCCCTAATGTGGGCGGTATCTGCATCGGCTGCACGATGCCGGGCTTCCCGGACAAATTCATGCCGTTCATGGATGAGCCCCCTGGCGCAAAACTTTCCAGCACCGCCATCGGCGCCTATGGCAAAGGCATTCGCGCTCTCCGATCGCTTACCAACGCGACCGTGAACAAAGAGCCCAAGTGGCGGCATCCACGTGCCGAGCTTACTACCGGCTACCACCCCAGATCCTACTAACTCACTCAAGGAGCCACTCAGATGGGCACGATTACTGCGGAACGTAAAGAGGATGCCACCCAGCCAAGCCAGTTAGTAGAGATGAATTGGGATCCGATCACGAGAATCGTCGGCAGCCTGGGAATCTTCACGAAAATCGATTTCGGCAAGCGCAAGGTTGCGGAGTGTCACAGCACATCCTCGATCTTTCGCGGCTACAGCATTTTCATGAAGGGCAAGGACCCCCGAGACTCTCACTTCATCACCAGCCGTATCTGCGGCATCTGCGGCGACAACCACGCCACCTGCGCCACCTACGCGCAGAACATGGCGTTCGGAGTGAAGCCGCCCCCGATTGCGGAATGGATTGTCAATCTCGGCGAGGCCGCCGAGTACATGTTTGACCACAACATTTTCCAGGACAACCTGGTCGGCGTGGACTTCTGCGAGCAGATGGTCAAGGAAACCAACCCCGGCGTCTGGGAAAAGGCTGAAAAAACTGCTTCGCCGCACGCTGAACTTCACGGATACCGCACCATCGGCGACATCATGAAGGCGCTCAATCCATTCACCGGCGCCTTCTATCGTGAGGCGCTCCAGATGAGCCGCATGACCCGGGAGATGTTCTGCCTGATGGAAGGGCGCCATGTGCATCCATCCACACTTTACCCGGGCGGAGTAGGCACGGTGCCGACCGTTCAACTCTTCACGGATTACATCGTTCGATTGATGAAATACGTCGAGTTTATGAAGAAAGTAGTACCGCTACACGACGACCTCTTCGATTTCTTCTATGAAGCTCTCCCCGGTTACGAAGAGGTGGGCAGGCGGCGGATTCTCCTCGGCTGCTGGGGCTCGTTCAACAATCCCGACGTGTGTGACTACACCTACGAGAAGATGACCGACTGGGGTCGCGCGATGTATGTGACTCCGGGCGTAGTAGTGGACGGCGAACTTGTGACCACGGATCTTGTAGACATCAACCTCAATATCCGCATCCTGCTCGGCAGCTCTTACTACGACGATTGGCAGAATGCAGAAACCTTTGTGAAGAAGGATCCCCTCGGCAATCCTGTCGATCAGCGGCATCCCTGGAATCAGAGCACTTACCCCAAACCGCAAAAGCGCGATTTCACGGGCAAATATACGTGGGTCATGTCTCCTCGTTGGTATGACAAGCGCACCGGAGACTATCTCGCGCTCGACACTGGCGGCGGCCCAATTGCCCGCTTCTGGGCGACGGCGCTGGCAGGCATCGTGGACATCGGCTACCTCAAGGCTACGGGGCACAGCGTCAAGATTTATCTGCCCAAGACGATGTCGCTGCCCGAGGTCGAGCTGGAGTGGAAGATTCCCAAATGGAGCAACGCGATTGAGCGCGATCGCGCCCGCACTTACTTTCAGGCCTATGCTGCTGCCGCAGCTCTGCACTTTGCGGAGCAGGCGCTAGCTGAACTGCACGCCGGCAGGACAAAGACCTGGAATGACTTCAAGGTTCCGGAAGAAGCTATCGGATGCGGCTTCCATGAAGCCGTTCGCGGCGTGCTGTCGCATCATGTGGTAATTCGTAACCACAAAATTGCTAATTATCATCCATATCCACCGACACCGTGGAACGCGAATCCGCGCGACATCTACGGTACGCCGGGTCCATACGAAGACGCGGTGCAAAATACGCCCATCTTCGAAGAAAACGGTCCCGAAAACTTCAAGGGAATTGATATTATGCGGGCGGTCAGGAGTTTCGACCCCTGTCTGCCATGTGGAGTGCATATGTATCTGGGGAATGGCAAGGTGCTTGAGACGCACCATTCTCCGATGTTCGGGTTGCAACCTTAAGTTCGTTGTGATGCTCACATTAACCAAGTTGTGGGCGAAGTACGAGAAGTGTAGGGCCTGAAGGGTTGATTTGCGGGGCTGCGCTCTCGTTCGATGGCGCTCAAAGAAGGAGTGGCGTGGCTGGCGAAAAAGATTTTCAGGAGAAGATTCGGCAGCTCGGCACGCTGGTTGGAGAACTCGATCAGATGCCGGGTGTCCGACCGGAGGATAGATCGAAAGTTGCGGCACGTGAGCTGGTCCAGCTCCTTATGGAAGTCCATGGCACCGGACTGGAGCGGATCATGGAGGTCGTTTTCGAGTCGGGGCCGTCGGGTGAGGGTCTGATCGGCAAGCTCGGCCAGGACCCGATCGTCCGTAATCTGCTTCTCCTCTACTCCCTGCATCCTGACGACATCGAAACCCGTGTTTTGAAGGCCTTGGACACTGCAGGTATGCGCCTGCGAAAATTCGATACCCAGGTGGAGCTTGTCAGTATTCAGGGTGGAGCCATCCAGGTCCGCCTACTCACTTCAGGCCACGCCTGTGGGTCCACGGCGAAGAATCTGCAGGCCATTGTGGAAGAGTGCATTTACGAGATGGCGCCCGATCTGACGTCTCTTGCCATCCTTGTCCCCGAAGACGAGCATTCTGCCGGCTTTGTACCGCTAGAGAACCTGTTGAGGTATTCAGCGACTGCGGCTGCGCTGACTGCTCATGGCGCAGAACATCAGGTGGACGTGGACGGTGCCGATTGAAGTCTTTTGATTTGCCTGCGGCCACATCTGCACCCCGGCCTGCATCTTTAGATCAGGCATTTGCGACCCTTCGTCAGTTCGCGCGCCCACGGCGTCCCGTCGAACGGTGCGAATTGTGCAGTCTCGCCGTGGCACATCAGCATCCACACTTGGTTGAGATCGCCTCGCGAAAAATCGTCTGTGCCTGCGAAGCCTGTGCGACTCTTTTCGATGGCATGGCCGGAGGCAAGTACAGGCGCGTCTCCCGTCGTGCTCAGCTTCTGGCTGACTTCAAGATGACTGACGCACAATGGGACAATTTGTTGATTCCCATCAATATGGCGTTCTTCTTCCATTCGAGCATCGAAGGCAGAATTGTCCCGCTTTACCCTAGCCCCGCTGGGGCGGTAGAGTCGCTCCTGCCTCTGGACGCCTGGACCGAGATCGTCGAGGAGAATGCAGCTTTGAATCATCTTCGACCGGACATCGAAGCCCTGCTCGTTAACAGGGTCGGCCACGCGCACGAACTATCTCGCGCAGAGTACTACATCGCTCCAATCGACGAATGCTATCGCCTTGTCGGTCTCATTCGCGCCAACTGGAAGGGGCTCTCCGGAGGCACCGAAGTCTGGGTGGAGATTGGACGCTTTTTCACCGATCTAAGATCGCGAGCCGACATCGTGAGTGGAGAAGCGAATGCCTGATCTAAGCTTCAAGATCGAAGAAGCGGTTGTTGTCCCGTTCGCGATCACGCCTACGATTGCATTCAAACTCCGCATCACAAATGCAAATGCCGCCGAGACCATTCACACCGTTGCCTTGCGCTGTCAGATCCAGATTGACGTCACTCGCCGTCGCTATAACGCGGAAGAGCAGGCGAGCATGCGCGACCTCTTCGGCGAGCCTGAGCGTTGGAGCCAAACTCTGCGTAGCCTACTCTGGACTCACGCCAGCCTTGTCGTGCCCAGCTTCCAGGGCAGCACGCCAGCGGATCTTCCCATTCATTGCACATTCGATTTCAATGTGGCTGCAACGAAGTATTTCGAAGGTCTGACCGAAGCAGAGATACCGCTATGTTTCCAGTTCAGCGGCACCGTCTTCTATGCGAATTCCGATGAGGCGTTGCAGGTTGCGCCGATCTCGTGGGAGCAGGAAGCTCGGTTCAAGCTGCCAGTCAAAATCTGGCGCGAGATGATGGATTCCTACTATCCCAACAACGTTTGGCTGAATTTGCGCCGAGACGTGTTCGAGCGCCTCTATCAATACAAAACTCAGCACGGAATTCCCACCTGGGAACAGGCCCTGGAGCGAGTGCTGACAGTGGAAGAGATGGTGAACTCATGAATCTCAACCACGTGGAAAAAATCGCCGAAGCTGTGCTCTACGAGGGGTACATGCTCTATCCATATCGCGCATCCGCGGTAAAGAACCAGCAGAGGTGGAACTTCGGGGTCCTGTGCCCGCGCCACTACAGCGAAGCGCAGAACGGTTTGGAAGCATGGACTATGCAGACGGAGTGCCTTCTGCAGGCAGATTCGTCCACGCTTCTTAATGTGAAGGTTCGCTTCCTGCAGATCGTGAATCGCTCTATCGGAAGACTCTCGCACCCTCTCCCCGAGCTACCAACAGACAGAGAACCGGAAATCGAGGTTGTCGACAGACTGGACGCTGGCGGACAGACTTTCACGTCATGGCAGGAGGCAGTGGAACGCGAAGTAACGCTTCCCCCACTGCATCCTGCCGTTTTTTCGTCCGGACGGAGTGAGACGTTTTCGTTCCCCTCCGGCAGAGACCTTGAGCCTCTGCGCGACGAAAGCGGGCTGATCTCTGGCGTCATCGTGCGCGAGTGGGAAACGCTCTCTGGATCGGTCGAAATCGATTCGAAGAACTGCCAGAACGGCGTGATCAAGATTACCGTGCGCGTTCGCAACCTTACTTCGAATGAGACCCGGGACGAAGTGAGGGAGCAACAGACCCGCGCTGATGCGCTAATGTATTCACTCGTCTCCGCTCATACCATCCTGACTGCGGAAAACGGCCAATTCGTCTCACTACTCGATCCTCCTGAAGATTTACGGAGTTTCGCCGCCGAATGCAGCAACGTCGGAACCTGGCCCGTTCTGGTTGGCGATGAGGGCGATCTGGACATAATGTTGTCGTCGCCGATCATTCTGTACGATTATCCGCAGATCGCTCCCGAGAGCCCTGGCAGCCTCTTTGACGGCACCGAGATCGACGAGATTCTTTCCCTGCGCATTCTGACTATGACCGACGACGAGAAGAATGAGATGCGGCAATCGGACCATCGCGCCCGCCAGATACTCGAACGAACCGAGAACATGCCGCCCGAACAGTTCATGAAACTCCACGGTGTGCTGCGCGGGCTACATCCAGTCAGCGGGGAGGCACGATGAACGAGTGGGAGTGGCAGTTACTCGAAGACAAGACACTCGTCGATCACATAACGATCTCGGGTGTGACGGTAACAACGGGCGATCGCGTGCGTCTTTTTCCCCATAAAGGCGGAGACATTCTGGATATCGCACTGCACGGTCAGATCGCGACGATTGAGAGCATCGAACAGGATTACGAAGGCAAGTCGCACGTCTGTGTGGTGCTCGATGACGATCCCGGTCGCGATATGGGATTGCTTCGCCAGCCCGGCCATCGTTTCTTCTTCAATCCGTCTGAGGTTGAGCCTCTTGCTCAGGAAGATCAGATCAACGAGCAGCGCCAGAAGGACGGCACTCAGATACCGCGCATTCTGGTGGCCGGTATCGGCAACATTTTTCTCGGCGATGACGGCTTCGGAGTCGAAGTAGCGCAGCAACTTGCCCTTGGCGCCTTCCCGGCATCCGTGCGCGTGGCGGATTTTGGAATTCGAGGATTTGATCTGGCCTATGCGTTGCAGGACGGGTACGAGGCCACCATCCTTATCGATGCGTTTCCCCACGGACAGGCGCCGGGAACCGTATATGTAGTCGAGCCCGATCTGAACAATCCAGCAGCTTCGCTGCCCCAAGCCAGCTTTGTCGAGCCGCATGCAATGAATCCCATGAATGTTCTGCGCATGGCGACTGCAATGCATGGTCCGTTGAAGCGCATACTGCTCGTGGGATGCGAACCGGCGACCTTCGGTGGCGACGACGGGCAGTTGGGCTTGAGCCCTGCGGTTCAGGCTGCCGTGCATGAGGCGGCAAAAGTTGTGGAGCGACTCGTAGAAGAAATTCTGGATGAAGGTCAATCGACTGCGACGAACCAGGTTTTGTAAGTGAAAGGAAATGTGCCGTGGCTATGGATCTACTCGAAACTACAAATGGAAACGGAAGTGACAAGGACACGCTTTACATGCTCGGCGGCGTGGCTTTGATGATCTTCGGAGCGGGATTGATTCTTACCAATCCCTTCGTCCGACGTTATCTGTCTCAACTCGGAGTGGGCAATCTGGCCCAGGCTGCGATGCCCGATATCGAGCGATACCTGAAACTACGGGCAATGTGAGCGACATTGGTGCAGATAACGGAATGGTCCAGACCTCGACGGCTTCGGAAAGACCGACCGAGGAAGAATCGCCTGAGGCGGTTTCGGATCATTACGTCATCGACGGCCGGGCCAGCCGGTTCACGGTGAGCGCCTTTGCGACTGGATTACTAGCGGCGATGGGACACAATCCCATCATTGGCATCCGCGACTTCAGTGGTGCGATGTGTTTCAGCCCTGACAAGCTCGACGCCGGTTCGTTCCGGTTAGCCGTCAAAACGTCTTCCCTGGGTGTGCAGAACGACATAAGCGAAAAAGATCGCCGTGAAATTGAGCGCCTTATGAATCAGGAAGTTCTGGAGACGGCAAAGTTCCCGGAAATCCTCTATGAGGCTTCCACCATCTCCGTTACCAAAATGACGGATATGCTCTATTCCGCTGTGCTTAAAGGGAACCTTACTCTTCATGGCGTCACCCGCTGCCAGCCCATCAACGCGCGCGTGGCGTTGTTAGGGAGTATGCTACGGGCGTCGGGTGATTTTTTGTTGGACCAGACCGACTACAAAATAAAGCTGGTCTCGGTAGCCGGAGGTGCACTCAAGCTGAAAGACGAGCTTAAGTTTTCCTTCGAGATCGTGGCTCGGAGACAAGAATGAAAGCGAGTTCAATGAGTATCGAGCAGCCTTAAATGGAGGAAGTGGCTTCATGTGTCTAGCAATTCCAGGCAAGATCGTCGAATTCGTTCCCGGCCAGCCGCACCTGGGAACGGTGGAAGTCACAGGTGTGCGCCGCAAGGTGGATTTAGGACTCTTGCAGGATGACATGCCGGTGATCGGCGACTGGGTCCTGATCCACGTGGGCTTCGCGATGACCAAGATCAGCGAGCAGGACGCGATGGAGCAGATGCACCTTCTCCACATGCTCGGTGAAACAGAGCAGGCCATCGAGGAAGTGCGCGGCTACGGTCTTGAGGAGAGTGCCGAACACGCGAATGGGCATCCCCGGCCGAGTTAGCCTTTCCCGGGCAGTCGGTCCGAGCGAAGCTGCAGAGGTTATACATGCGATATGTAGATGAATTCCGAGATCCTGAACTGATCACAAAAGCTTCTGGGGAGATCTATCGTCTCGCCGATCCGGGTAGGCACTATCGCATCATGGAAGTCTGCGGCGGCCACACGCATGCTATCTATCGCTTCGGCCTCAAGGACGTGCTGCCTTCGAACATTGAGTTGATTCACGGCCCCGGCTGCCCCGTCTGCGTCCTCCCGATGGGAAGGATCGACGACGGTCTTGCAGTCGCCAAGAGTGCCGACGTGATCTTCGCAGCCTTCGGAGACATGATGCGCGTGCCCGGCACGCATGGCAGTCCCCTCGAGCACAAAGCGCGCGGCACCGATGTTCGCATTGTCTATTCGCCGGCAGATGCTCTTCAGATCGCGAAAAAGAATCCAGATCGGCACGTCATGTTCTTCGCGATTGGATTCGAGACGACAGCGCCTTCTACCGCGCTTACACTGATGCGCGCCAGGGCGGAGGGCATCACTAACTTTTCCGTCTTCTGCAATCACGTGACCATCATTCCGGCCATCAGGGCCATCCTCGACTCCCCTGACATGCGACTCGATGCGTTCATCGGACCGGGGCACGTCTCGACGGTGATCGGTTGCCGTCCATATGAGTGGATCGCGAGGAACGAGGGCAAGCCGGTCGTCACCTCGGGATTCGAACCGCTCGACCTCCTCCAGTCAATCGTTATGCTGCTGCGCCAACTTCAGGCGGGAGAGGCGCGAGTCGAAAATCAGTACAAGCGGGTTGTGCCCTGGGAAGGAAATCGCGCCGCGCTGAAAGCGATGGCGGAAGTTTTTCAGCTCCGGCCCTACTTCGAATGGCGCGGTCTCGGGTTCATCTCTCAATCGGCTTTGAAGATCCGCGACGAATACGCCGAGTGGGATGCCGAGCGGCGCTTCCCGATTCCTGGCACCCGAGTTACCGACCCCAAGGCCGCGCAATGCGGAGAAGTATTGAAGGGCGTGTTGAAGCCCGCGCAGTGCAAGCTGTTCGGCAATGAATGCACCCCGGAACATCCAATCGGCGCGCTTATGGTTTCTTCAGAGGGTTCATGCGCAGCATATTACAACTACGAACATCGCAAGGCAGCAGCAATGGTGAGCAGCATCAGTTCGGTGGCTTGAACGGAAAATCCGCGCTTGAAAACGTGCTCCCCTCCGTGCGCTTTCGAGATCCGCAGATTGAGATGGCGCATGGCGCCGGTGGCAAAGCCAGCCGCAGACTTGTGGAGGGCCTCTTTGCTCCCCTCCTTTTCGAAAATGCAAATGGGCCTCTCGGCGATGCTGCGCACGTCAAAATCGACGGCGCTTCGGTTGCCATCACCACCGACAGCTTTGTCGTAAAACCGCTGAAGTTTCCCGGTGGCTCCATTGGCGAGCTCGCAGTAAACGGAACGATGAACGATCTGGCTGTCTCTGGAGCGAGGGGGCAGGCCATGGTCGTCACTTTCGTTCTTGAAGAGGGACTGCCCACGTCCGTTCTCGAGGCTGAGATCCGGGCGATGGCTGCCGCCATTCAGCGTGCCGGGGTGACGATAGTCGGGGGAGACACAAAAGTAGTCGAGCGTGGCAAAGCGGACGGCATGTACATCACCACGACCGGCATTGGCCGCTTCATGCCGCATGTGGTTGTCGACCCACGATCCGTTCGTCCTGGCGACAAAGTTATTCTCTCCGGACCCATCGGAGACCACGGCATCACTATCCTGCTCGCCCGCGGAGAGCTAGATCTTGAAGCGGATCTGTGCTCCGACACGCGCTGCATCCTGCCTCTGGTAGAAGCAATGGCAGAAGACGCAGCTCCCGGAATCCGCTGGATGCGCGATCCCACTCGAGGAGGTGTTGCCACTTCGCTCAATGAACTTGCCCGCGACTGTGGTCTTGGCATCGTGCTATCGGAAGAGGAGATTCCCATGCGCGATGAAGTTCGCGGCGCATGCGAATTGCTGGGGCTGGACCCATTGCACATTGCCAATGAAGGCCAGTTTCTCGCCGTGGTCGCGCCGGAATATGCCAACGCCGCTCTGAACGCTCTGAACCGGACAGAGGGCGGCGAGAATGCGTGCATCATTGGTGAGGTGCGATCTGAACCCTCCTGCGCCGTGCTCGTAACTACACGATATGGCGGCAGCCGGATCGTAGACATGCTGGTCGGCGATCCTCTGCCGCGCATTTGTTAGGAAGGTGGCGATGCAAGCAACTTGCAAACTGGCGGCGCAAATTGAAGAACGGCTGCTCGTCCGCAATGAAATCATTGAGGGCTTCTTCTCGCGCCAAGCAAGGCATCTCGCGGTAGCTTGCCGTGAGATGTCGGAACGCTTCCTGCGCGGAGGCCGCCTGCTGGCCTTCGGTCGTGGCCCATATGCGACAGACGCGCAGCACGTCTCGGTGGAGTTCGTGCATCCGGTAATCGTCGGCAAGCGCGCTCTTCCCGCGCTCGATCTCTCCATGGCGTTCCGGGACTGGCTCGATGTCATCCTTCGCCCCGACGATATCGTTATGGGGTTTGGCCCGCCCGAAGGCGATCCTGAAGTTCTAGCTGCACTCGCATCGGCCCAATCACGTGGGGCAATGACGTTCGCGCTGCCCGGCCCTGAAGCGTCATATGCACTGGAAGGGATCACGCGCGATCCCTTCATTCATCAGGAGCTGGTCGAGATCTTCTACCACACGCTCTGGGAGACGGTGCACGTCTTCTTCGAGCATCGGGAACTCGGCCAGGACGTGGGCCAAAGCGAATTTCTCTATCCATTCCTCGGACACAAAAAGCAGGAAACGACCGACATCCTTGAAGAGGTGGCTGCATCGATCCAGATGAAAGTGCACGACGACACCCTGCTGCGAACTCAATTGGCGAAAGAGCAGGCCGAGCAAATCGGCAACACCGCGCAAGCCATTTATCAGCGACTATTACAAGGCGCAAAGCTCATTATCTTCGGAAATGGTGGGTCGGCGACCGACGCCAACGACTGGGCGCTGGACTGCATACTGCCTCCGAACGGGTACCATCCGATTCCGGCGATCTCGCTCTCCATGGAGCCAGCCAACATCACCGCGCTCGCCAACGATGTCGGTACCGAAGTGATCTTTCTGCGCCAACTCATTGCACAGGCGCGACCGGAAGATGTGGCGATTGGAATCTCTACGAGCGGAGGGTCCCGCAACATCGTGATGGCTCTGGAAGAGGCACGCAAGCGCGGCTTGCTGGCCGTCGCTCTCCTCGGCTACGACGGCGGAGAAATCTACCGCCGCGGCCTGGCCGATTTCCCCATCATAGTGCGTAGCGACTACATCCCGCGCATCCAGGAAGTTCAGGCGTCCGCATATCACGTCATCCGGGAAACGCTGGAGGTGCTCGCGCATGGCGAAGCTTGAACTTTACGGCACGGCAAGCTGCCCGTACACCGAAGAATTGCGCGAATGGCTGGAGTGGACTCGGATGGATTTTGTAGAGTACGACATCGAGTCAGATGCGGAAGCCCGCGAACGCTTGCGGTCACTCGACAGCAGTCTTCTGATGGTTCCCATTCTTGTCGAGGATGGCAATGTGATCCAGGTCGGATGGCACGGACGCAGCTGCGTTGTGGGTTCGAGGTCATGATGGGTACTGCCTGCTCCATGCGCGTGCGCGGAGTTGTGCAGGGAGTCGGCTTTCGTCCTTTTGTGTATCGTTTGGCTCAGGCAAACGCCCTTGCCGGATGGGTGCTCAACGGCGAGCATGGCGTTGAGATTCATCTAGAAGGCGCTGAGCAGGACCTGGCAGCATTTGTTCAAGAAATGCGCACGCGGCCGCCCTCTGCCGCCGAACTCACCGAGGTTGAAATAGAGTCCGCTCCATCTGAAGGTCTGAGCACCTTCACGATTCGCGAAAGCGAGAGCCTTGACAGACCAACCGTTCGCGTTTCGCCGGATCTGCCCACCTGCGAGGAGTGTCTGACAGAGCTCTTCGATCCGTCGGATCGACGATATGGCTATCCCTACATCAACTGCACCAATTGCGGACCGCGCTACAGTGTCATTCTCGCGCTGCCTTATGATCGCCCGAACACCACCATGCGTCAGTGGCCCCTGGACCATTATTGCAGTCGTGAATATCACGATCCTGTCAACCGGCGATTCCATGCACAGCCTGTTGCGTGCCCGGAATGCGGTCCTCGCTATTCTCTTCATGAGAGCGGGGCGACGATCGATGATGGCAAAGAGGCAATCGCGAAGGCAGGCCAACTGCTGCGTGAGGGAAAGATCGTCGCGATAAAGGGATTGGGAGGCTATCACCTGGCCTGCGATGCCCGCAATCCCGAGGCGAACGCTGCTCTGCGCGAGCGAAAGTTCCGCAAGGAAAAACCGTTTGCCCTGATGGCAAGGAATCTCGATGTTGCTCGCAGTGTCGCTGAACTATCGGCTGAAGCCGAGGAGTTGCTTACATCCACCGCCCGGCCAATTGTTCTTGCTCGGAAGAAGCTCGAATTTGCCGGAGTTGCCCCGGGGAATGACGAGTTTGGCGTCATGCTTCCGTACACCCCGCTCCATCACCTGCTTTTTGCCGCCGGCGGTCCGGATGTCTTGGTGATGACCAGCGCCAATCGCTCCAGCGAACCGATCGCATACGAGGATCGCGATGCTCTCGAGCGTCTGTCAGGAATTGCCGATGGATTCCTGATCGGCGAACGGCCCATCGCCCGCCGCATCGACGACTCTGTCGCACGCGCTGGGGTCCTCGGTCCCATGATCCTGCGACGGGCGCGCGGCTATGCACCCGGAGCAGTCGCGACGCTTCCCACCAAACGCCCAATTCTCGCCCTCGGCGCCGACCTCAAGAACACGATTACCCTTGTTGTCGATGGGCAGGCGTTTGTTAGCCAGCATATCGGTGATTTGGATCACTACCAGGCCTTTCGCTCCTTTGAAGAGACCGTGACCGATCTTATCTCTATGTATGACGTGCGGTGGGCAGATTTGCTTGTGGTGCACGACTGCCACCCTCAGTATGCGTCTACGACGCACGCATTAAGTTTGCCCGCCTCAGATAAGTACACCGTGCAACATCATCGCGCGCACGTGGCATCGGTTCTCGCCGAGCGCAGCGAGTGGGAAGAGAAAGTCGTTGGATTGAGTCTTGACGGCACAGGATATGGAGACGACGGGACCATATGGGGCGGCGAGATCTTTGTCGGAAGCGTGCAGCGTGGCTTCGAACGGATTGCTCACCTTCGTGAAGCGACGCTGCCCGGCGGCGATGCAGCCGCCCAATATCCTGTGCAGGCTGCCGCGGGGTTTCTATCTCAGATAGACGACCTTCCGGACCTGACTGCCGCACCGTTTCACTTCGGCCCACGGTATCAGAGCGCTCTGCAGCTCATCCACCGAGGTGTGCGCACTTTTCCCACCACGTCTATGGGCAGACTCTTCGACGCAGCTGCAGCATTGCTGGGTTTTGTGAGGGAGACAACTTTCGAAGGACAGGCTGCTATCTGGCTCGAGCAACTCGCTCGCAGCGCGTCGGCCGTGGAGGCCTACCCGTTCCCGTTTACGGGGCATGAGCTCGACTTCCGGCCACTGCTCGCATCTGTGATCCGCGACCGGCTGCGCGGACGCTCAACACACGAGATTGCCCGCGCGTTTCAGCTCGGCCTTGCGCAGGGTTTGTCCCAGTCGACAATCATCGTCGGTAAGGAGCGCGGCATTCAAACAGTTGTTCTGTCTGGAGGCGTCTTCCAGAACGGATTGCTCCTCGAAGACTTAAAGCCGCTTCTCGATGCCGCAAAGCTCCGAACGTGGACCAATCGCGCGGTCCCGCCGAATGATGGTGGAATCAGCCTCGGGCAGGCTGCACTCGCTGCATTTGATCACAATGTCACCGAGAGATCGCCGTATGCATGAACTCTCCATCGCAATGAGTATTGTAGACATGGCTCTGGAAGAGGCCGAACGTCGCAACGTCACCATCGATGCTGTTTATCTGGAGCTCGGTCTGCTGTCCGGAGTTGTCGCAGATGCGTTGCTCTTTTCCTATGAGATGGCATGCAGCGGCACGCCTCTGGAGGGCTCCCGGCTGGTGATTAGAGAAGTCCCCATTGAGGTGTACTGCCCGGCCTGCGCGACGCAAAAAACTTTGAGTTCGATGCAATGGTTTTGCTGCCCTGACTGCGGAACGCCCACCCCAAAGGTCATTCATGGAAGAGAACTGTTCATTACTGCCTTGGAGGTACGAGATGAGTGCCGAACCGCGCCTGTTGGAAGTGCGTAAGAACGTCCTGAAGCAGAATGATGTGGTTGCCCGGGCACTGCGCGGTCGTTTCCGCGCTCAAGGAACGTTTGTTGTGAGTCTCGTCTCCAGCCCCGGCGCCGGCAAGACTGCGTTTCTCGAAAAAACCCTTACCCTCTTGCGACAGAATTATCGCGTGGCTGCGCTCGTAGGGGACCTTGCCACCGAGAACGATGCTGTCCGGTTGGCGCGCAGTCAAGCTCCGGTGAAGCAGATAACAACTGGCACCCTGTGTCATCTTGAAGCCGCGATGGTTGACCACGCCCTAAGTGGCTGGGACATCGGACAACTCGATTTTCTCTTCATCGAGAACGTTGGGAACCTGGTGTGCCCTTCCTCCTATGATCTGGGTGAGAATCTCCGGCTCGTCATGCTTTCCGTGACAGAAGGTGAAGACAAGCCGCTGAAGTATCCCACCATCTTTAATAGTGCGGATGTGGCGGTGATCACCAAAATCGATCTAGCTGAGGCTGTTGAGTTCGACGAGGCGTTGGCGCGCGCGAACATTCAGGCCGTGCGTCCAGGAATGCTCTGCCACACGGTCTCAGCAAAAACCGGCGCGGGGATGCAGGACTATCTGCAATTCCTTTCAGACAGACTCGCGAGCACTCAAGAAGACACGGTTGTGAGAACTTGATCAAGGAGATACTTCATAATTTGCACAGTTAGTAACTGGCGATAGCTGGGTTACAAACCGTACCAGGAGCAGGTGGTAACTCTCTTGGATGACGTGCGAAAGCTCTTGGGGCCGACACGCGTGGGGAGACCGTCGTTGAATGCTCGACTAGGGAGAATGCAGTAGCTCATCTAAACGCGAGCGATACGTCCTGCTCATCCGCAATATCTTGCCGTCGCGCAGTGTTAGAACTGCATCTCGATTTGACGAAGGATCTACGCGCGCAATGCGCTCTACCTGCACAATCGTGGAGCGGTGAATTCGCACGAACTGCGTCGGGTCGAGGCGAGTCTCCAGCAAGGTGAGAGGTTCACGGACCAAATGAGTTCTATCGCCAACATGCAATCCGGCATAATCTCCCAACCCTTCAATCCAATCCACATCTCCGACCGGAATAAAGGTAAATTCATTACCGCGGCGCACCGGAAACCGCCTGATTAAATCCCGATTGTTCCCTTTATCTGTGAACGTTAGAAGTCCATAAAGCCGCTCGAAGTTGGCCTCCTGCCGGTGAAGTGCTAACATTCGCCTTGCACGTTCGATACAAGCCCCGAATCGGGCGTCGTCGATTGGTTTGAGGAGATAGTCGAGCGCTTCAACATTGAACGCATCCAGGGCGTACTCCTCATGCGCAGTAAGAAACACTATGCACCGGGCTTGCTCCCTAGGCAAAGCTTTCAAGAGGTCCAATCCGGAAATGCCAGGCATTTCAACGTCGACAAAGATCAGATCAGGGGAGACCTGCGGAATCTTCGCGCGCGCCTCCTCGCCGGTACTGCACTCCCCGACGACCAGCATGTCGGAAAAGGCATTTAAGCGCGTAGTGATGCCAACTCTAGCTAGCGGCTCATCATCGACAACCAGAACACGAATGTTCATTTGTCTGGCCCCTAAGAAACTATAGAAGACGGCGTGGTTAGAGGAAATTGAATCGAGACCAGAAATCGATTGTTCTGCGGAGTGGTGACTGTAACGCTCCCTTGTTCTCCGTAGAGTTTCTCCAGTCGCGTCATAGTGTTCGCCAGGCCAAGCCCGTTTCCTTCGTCGCCGGAGTGCAACAGGCCTTCCGTACGGTCATTTTCTATATCGATTCGAAGCTGTCCTCCGACGACATACGCTGTGATCGAGACCTCGCCCCCATTCGGACAACGCGCGATGCCATGTCGGATGGCATTCTCCACAATCGGTTGCAAGAGAAACCTAGGAACCTGTGCCTCGGAAGCTTCGGGGCTAACGCTCAGCGAGACGGCAAGACGAGTTCCGAAGCGGACCTGTTCGATGGAGAGATATTCCTCTGTGACTGCCAGCTCTTCCCGGAACGTCACCAGATGGGCTTCAGGGAAGCTGAGGGTATTTCGTAGGAGAGCGGCGAGTTTTGCGATCATTTCGGTAGCGCGTTCGGGCTGTTTGCTTACGACCAGCGACGAAATGGCGTTTAGGGTGTTAAACAGGAAATGAGGTTGTAACTGGTAACGGAGGGCCTGAAGTTGGGCCTCACGCGCCGTCGCTTCTGACTCCAACAAACTCGTCCTTTGCTCCTCGACGGTACCGTAATGCTTGATCCCGAAGTAAAGTGCGCTCCATGCGATGAGAATGATCGTACCTTCGAACGCTCGGGCGGCGACCATACTCCAGCTAAGGGGTGTATGGTCGCCGGCCAAGTGGAGCGCTGTGAGAGCCGATACAACGGTGCATAGAACCCCCAGAATGTACGAAAACCCCACAGATAGAAACAGGGCAGAAGCTAACGGGGTAGAACGGCGCCAGAGGAAACGACAACAGGCGTACAGAATGAAGCTCGCTAAGAACGTGGAACAAAGGAAAGCGGCCTGGTAATCCACAGCTTCCCGCATATGGCGAAATGGGATGTAGGAGACGGCGGTTGCCAGTCCGTAAAGCGCCCATCCACCAATCTGGAGCGGCCAAAAAGAGGGGGCGCGGCGCTGAAGGGTAATCTGGTGCACACATCCAATTCTAACGACCGAGTTCTTCCGCTAAAACCGACCGGGCGCATGAGATGCACGACTCAGCGCAGAATCGCGGAGGTTCACCACCCTTTCACTTCCGTCCGGATCGAATCGACATTAGGTTTATCGCTGAACTTAAGACGAAAGGTGGCGGAATGAGTGTACGAGGACGGATGCTAAAGGTCATTGTGGGTTTTGCGATTCTGGCGCTGTGCGCAATTGCCGTACTTACGATGGGCACGTCAATTGGGCTCGCTTCATCTCCGAGTATTGCTCCGCTTCCGGAACCGGGAACGTACAACATCGATCCGGCCCATAGTTTTGCGTACTTTGGGGCGTGGCACCATATTGTCGGACTGGTGCGTGGCCGATTCAACAAAGTTACTGGGACGATCTCAGCCACAAAGGAGCCGGCTGACTGCGGCGTGGATATTTCGATTGACACGGCGAGTATCGATACGCAGGTCGCCAGGCGGGACGAGGACTTGCGTGGCGCCGATTTCTTTGATGTGAAGAACTTTCCGACGATGACCTATCGCGGTCGCGGCATTCGGCAGACCGCGAATGGCGCCTGGGTAATGGATGGCTTACTTACCATTCGTGGCGTGACAAAAGAGGTGCCGTTAACATTCCGATTCAAGGGAATGTTCCCTGACACGCCGGCGGGACAGCCTGCGCGCGCTTCATTCCACGCAACGGCATCAGTGAAGCGCGGCGATTTCGGAATGACACGCGACAATTTGATGGAACTCGGGTCGAACCCGAAGGAACCGGACGTGGAGATCGAAATCGACGTGGAGGCGAACGCAAGTGCGCCGGCGAAGTGATTCGCTAGATTTTGCCCTCGACTCTAATTCGCGAGTAAACAGGATTTGAAGGAGCAGGGCAGTTTCCTATGATCACTTGCGCAAGAGTGGGAGCGTACTTCGACAATATGCGGCTGATTTAGCTTCGAGGGGAATGCTTGTACCGCATGCAAGCATTCCGCTTCGTTCGACAGAAAGACGAAATGATTTCCAGTGGGTTGAGGGCATCGATTAGAGGAATTCTCGGATGGAACTCCAAGCCAAAAATTGGGAAATTCGCTGTATTTTCCCTGTTAGCCGGTTCTCAATAGACTCCATCCACCGCCACACATCGTCCCACGACCTCCCAAAACATCCAATAACCGCTAAGAAGCCGATAATTTTCGGTTTTTCGTCTTCCTGCGTCCAGTGTCGTGCTGTGGAAGTCATTTTGCTCAGCCATTTCTGGGGGTATCCTGTTCCCAGAGATGGAGGCGCCTTTACTGGAGGTTTTCCCCGAGTGGCACTGACCGATACGGAGAAGTTCTCCAAACGACGAGGACAGCTCCTTCTCACCTAATGCCGCCCGAATGAGATTTTGATTTTGCCTATAGTTCGAGCATGGGGGTTTCATTCTCCCGCAATCAAAATCCGCTATCAAGAGGCTGCTATTGGGTTTACTGAGTAACTCGAGTACATTGGCGTGTCAGAGCGGCGCGACTGAATTACGCTTTCGTCTCGCCAATTGGTGCTCCGAGCGGGAAATGTCTTCGCAGGATGTAGACTGCTGAGTCAATGCCTCTGTCTGCGAACACACGACTGGGTCCCTACGAGATTGTGTCCATGCTCGGGGTTGGCGGCATGGGCGAGGTGTACCGTGCGCGAGATTCGCGTCTCAACAGGGACGTGGCGATCAAAATTCTTCGCGAAGACGGCACAGCTGGTCCCGATGGGCGCAGCCGCTTCGAGAGAGAAGCCCGTGCCGTCGCCGCTCTCAATCACCCTAACATCGTTTCGGTCTATGACTTCAGCGCCGGAACCGGACAGCAATATATTGTCAGTGAGCTCGTTGACGGTGAATCTCTTCGTTCCCTGTTAAAGGGAAAGCCGCTCCCTATTCGCAAACTGATCGACATTGGCGCCCAGGTTGCCGACGGTTTGGCAGCGGCGCATGCCGGTGGGATTGTGCACCGCGATCTGAAGCCAGAGAACGTCATGCTGGCCAAAGATGGCCGAGTGAAGATACTAGACTTTGGTTTGGCGCGGCAGTCGAGGGTGTCTGGGGACAGCCATGAGACTGCGATTTTCCAGGATCCATCGGCGACCTTTGTCTCCGCCGGTGATGGCTCGCAAAACCTCACTAAGGTTGGGGCCATTCTTGGCACGGCCAACTATATGAGTCCGGAGCAGGCGGTTGGGTCCGATATGGACTATCGATCTGACCAATTCTCCCTGGGGCTCATTCTCTATGAACTGGCATCTGGCAAGCAGGCCTTCGCGAAGCCCAGCAGCGTCGAAACGATGGCGGCAATCGTTCGTGAAGAGCCGCCGGCCTTGGATGAAAAACTGCCGCCGCCCCTGCGCTGGATCATCGACCGCTGTCTGGCGAAAGAGCCTGAACAACGTTATGAATCCACAAGGGATTTATATCGGGATCTAAAGAATCTGCGTGACCATTTCTCCGAAGCCTATACGAGCGGCGGTTTTGCTCCAGTTGTGACGCAGCCAAAACCGCGGCGCTGGAAAATGGTCGCCGCCTTCGGAGCCGGTTGCCTGGTCCTCGGCATTGTCGCGGCCTATCTGCTGAAGCCTTCGGGGCAGAACATCGGGAAGTACCGATATTCGCCGTTCGCGACCGATGCTATCAGTGCGGTCTGGTCTCCGGATGGAAAGGCGGTGGCCTATTCCGGCAGAGTAAACGGCGTATACCAGGTCTTTCTCAGATATCTCAACTCGCCGGTTCCGATCCAGCTGACTCATGAGAAGCGCACAGTGCAAGCTCTGGGATGGTCGAGCGACAGAAGCCATGTCATCGTGAGGGAATACACCGACAGAAAAGAATCGCCATTCGACACCCTTTACTCCGTTGCGACGGTGGGAGGCGAACTCGAGTCCATCATGGATTTCGACTGTGATACCTGTGATCTTTCGCCGGACGGGAAGGCCCTGGCAACCCTCAGAAAGGGCAAGGACAACAACTATAACGTCGAAATCTCCGATCCGGTCGGCTCACCCTTGCGGCTCTACGGGCCAGCTCCGTTTGCGACCAAGGAACTCTACAATGTTCCTCACCTGTATTTTGCGCCGGACGGGAAGTCGATCCTGCTCTTTCGGTCTGGAGACAATGATCAGGACGAAGCATGGCTGCTTCCTTACCCGGCTGGAAGCGGAACTCCGCGACGCGTTCTTAAGACGCTGCCGGCTATCCAATACACACCGAGCTTCTCGTGGATGCCGGATGGCAGGCACATCGTCGTAGCTCTTGCCGCGGACGTGAACGCTCCCACACACCTGTGGATGGCGGACATCAAATCGAACGACCTTACTCCGCTGACGACAGGCACACTGAACGAAGTGTCTCCCTTAGCTGCTCCCGATGGCAAGAGTCTGCTTTATTCCCAACAGACGGAGAACATGGACATAGTCTCCGTATCGATCGAGGATGGTTCCGCCAGAACGCTCCTCAGTACTGCCCGCGAAGAAAGCATGGCCGCCTGGGCGGCCATGCAGCCAAAACTGGCATGGGTCACAAATCGAAGCGGTCCTTATGAGATATGGGTTCGCCAACCAGATGGCAGTGACCGACCGGTGGTAACGGCGGCGGACTTTCCCACGGGAGCCAACAGAGGGTTCATGAACCCGGCCCTTTCACCCGATGGCAACCGACTCATCTATACGAGAATCGATGACGCGGGGGTGACGCGCCTATGGATGTCGTCTCTTGCCGGCGGAAGTCCGGTCCGCCTCACAAACTTGGAACACGACTCCGAATACGGGGGGGCATGGTCACCCGACGGCAGCCGATTCACATACCTGCAGATTCTGTCAGGCAGGCAATCGCTGGTGACGGTGAAGACCAGCGGCAACGCAACACCCAGCGTGCTGAAAGATCTGGGCGAAGGATACTACTTGCCCGACTGGTCGCCAGCGGGAAACTGGATCACCTACCGCGACGATCGGGGCTGGAATTTAATTTCTCCCGACGGCAAAAGTACAAAATCTCTCGGCAAGATCGATACCGACTACCTCGCGTTTTCGAAAGACGGGAAACTCCTTTATGGCATACAGACGGGCGACACTGAGGCTGATCAGGACCGAGCCACGCTGTTTTCCCTTGATCCTGTGACACTCAGACAGAAGACGATTCGCGAGTTGGGAAAAGAGTTCCGGCCATCGTCAAGCTGGATTCCAGGTATCCGCTTCAGCCTTTCGCCTGACGGAAAGAGCTTCGTGTACGGCACCGCCAAGGAGCGAATCGACATCTGGATGCTACAAGGATACCGGCAGCCCGGTTGGCTTAGTGTTTTCGACCCATTCGAATAGTTCTGTGATGCAGTTGACGATGTCTCCCCGAGGGAATTGCCATAAGAAAACTCCCGCTGGATGCCCCTTTATCACGCTTTTTGAGCTTGTCCCTCGATGATTTGGCCCTGGCGAGTTATATGGATGTCGGTTCCATCAAATCGCTTCAATGAGAATCCTTTGAAATCCTCGGTGTAGGTGCAGGCTAAATCCTGAAGAACTGAGATTCCGACCGCCTCTCCCATGTTGAGCCCCGCCACGCTGTCGGACCTGTAGTGGATTCCAGCCCAATCCCGTCCCATCGAAATGTTGAATACGAGCTTGTTGATTTCATCATTAATTGTCGGAAAGTAGTTGGTGCAGGGTTTCAGCGATTGTCCGTCTTCACTCGGCTCGACGCATGCCGGCAGAAGCATGGCGCCGTCAAAGCACGCCTTGAGGATGACTGAGCAGGCTCCGGCTATCGCGGCATGACCCGCCGGATAGGAAGGATGCACCGGACAGCCTTCAGGATAAGCTTGAGGAAGAAGATACGTGCCCGTCTTCTGGAACACAGCCCCGACAGCTTCAGAATGCGTCAGCGACTGATGGATGGGATATGTCCGGATGCCAACCCTCGTTTGGTGGATCAGGCCTCCAAGTGCTTCGGGACGGAGTCGCCGATGCACCATCCATTTCTGACAGTACGCAGCTTTGAGCGCGGCAGTCGTCACCCGTCCCATCCAGTCCGCCGCTTCTGCCGGGCCAAAAGTGACAAACCCCTCTTCGACAGTGGAGTAACGGTACGGATTATTGCTGCTCTTGAACTGATTGCAGTTAAGCATGGACTTCGCGTTGGCGTTGATCAGGATCAACGCTGCCCCAAGGTATGCCTGGTAGGCAAAGTCATAATGCACATACTCTGCAAGGTCGCGACCCGTAATGATGTAGCGCGGCCTGGGATCGTAATCTGCAGAGAGCCACGGCGGAAATCCCACCTGAATTTGCAACCACTCGGGGAGCGCGGTCATAAAATCGCTCCCGTTCAACGGGACGCTATATTTCTGCTCGATGCGACCGGCGCCATATGGAATTGGTTTAAGCAGAAACTGGGAGATATAAGGTCCAGCCAGGTCTCCGTTTGTGGGACCGCGGAAGACACGGGAGGTCGTTGTGTTGAGTTCCTTCGCTGCCCGCTGGACAATTGGAGACTCAGCGTATTTCGAAACGGGAACGTCTCGGCAAAGCGCTTGCCAGTAGAGTTCCGCAGTTTCGGGGGCAGCCTCCGGCGAGGCGATTGAGGGAGCCGGTGGAATCTCGAAGGTATGAGAGTCACCCCCTTCCAGATGAAACGTAAACGCGGATTGAGGATTGCTGAGCCTGTGACCTCCGGCCCTGGGAATGCGCTCGAAGTCTGCAAATTGTCCTGAACGCATCGCACTTAGGAGGGCCTCGTAAGCTGCCGGTTCGACTTCTCCATATCGATTTTGCGGCAACCCTTTTGCGAAACAGGCGATCCAGTTGGGGAGAGAGTTCTCATCCCCATTCGAATTCATGGGTGCAATCGGACGCAGGCTTTGAGTCATAGCCGTTCGTTTTCGCACATCTAATGCTGCCTGCGCGCGCGCATTTAGGATTGGTTCGGTAGGTATGGAGTTGTCCAGGCCTACGGCTCTTAAGGCTCGAGGCAGCGGCAACGCAGCTAACGCCCCCGAGAAGAACTTCCGTCGGCTCAAGAGAGAGAACATCGATAACCAAGCCTTTCGGTGGAATGGAAGGACGAATAAAGGGGGAAGTGACTCTTCGGAATACTGACATAAGGGATCGAGACGAGGCAAGAATCAGCCAGAACACGTCATCGAGGTGTGTTGTCTCAGATCACGTTTAAAATCTCAGCCCTTGCGCTATTCCGCTATTACTAATAGGGGTGCCAATTACGCTTAGAGGAATCGTATTCCATATCTAATCAGTTAACAATCAAGAACGAATAGATGACTAGTTGACTACTCTATGCGTGCTCCTGGCAAGCGTTTGTCAACTTAGACGCGAGGTTACAAAAGGTGTTGACTACGACCTAATCTCGGTGATGAACAAAGTCGAGGAACGTATCTCAGCAGACTTGTAATAAATTGCCTGACGGTTGGCGACAATATAACTTGACAGTGCCTTCGTTGGCGTGTCATTTTCGCTCACTGACCATCGCGGATCATTCCTCCGCTCAACAGCGATGGCTTTTGGCTGCAGACAATTTCTTGTTTATCCGATTCGGTATCGGTCGGCCCTTGTAAGCTTGAGGCTAAAAAACATGTGATGGCCTTAACGAGCTCCCCCTCGCTCGGGAAGGATCGTCTTTCTGCTGTTGCTAATTTGCTGCTCTAGTTCTCAGCATTGATCGTTTCGCCTCAGAGTCGGCGAAGTCGCTCTTTTTCAATTACCGGGGAATGTATGCACGAGGGTTCGCCTCTACGACGCACAAAGCAGCGGGGAATAGGTCGAGAGGATTCGACCCCGAGCTTTTTAAAACGTAGGTCCGGGCGTTTTGAGTTTCATCCGGCAACGGTCCCCGTGTTTTTTGTGTTCCTGCTTCTGGCGTCCGTCGCGTTTGCCCAGAAGGCATCTCTAAAGGGCGCACGTTCACCGCAAGAGGCTGCCCTGACCACGAACACCGGCGCAGGGTCGGTGGCGACAGCATTGCAATTTGTACCCGTGACGCCGTGCCGAATCGCGGACACGCGGTGGCCGGCTGGGCCGTTTGGCGGTCCGGAACTCGGCGCGGGCGCCAGCCGCTCCTTCGATATTCCGCAGAGCGCCTGCGGCATCCCTGCGACCGCCGTCGCCTATTCGCTGAATGTAACGGTGGTGCCGGATGGGTTCCTCAGTTATCTGACATTGTGGCCTACCGGCCAGACGCAGCCCTACGTCTCGACGCTGAACTCCGACGGACGCGTCAAGGCCAACGCAGCGATCACGCCCGCAGGCACCAACGGCGGTGTCAGCGTTTTCGTCAGTAACCCCACGCAAGTAATCCTCGACATCGACGGCTACTTTGCGCCTGCAGGAACAGCCTCGGCGCTGGCTTTCTTTCCGCTCGCCCCCTGCCGCATCGCCGACACCCGCAACCCCACCGGGCCGCTGGGTGGACCCTTCCTCGCTGGCGGCAGCAGCCGCGCGTTTCCTGTGCAGTCCAGCAGCTGCAATGTCCCAGCGAGTGCCCAGGGCTATTCGCTCAATGTCACTACGATTCCCCACAAGACGCTGAACTATCTGACCACGTGGCCAACAGGGGAAACCCAGCCCTATGTCTCGACGCTGAACTCCTCGACCGGAGCGGTCGTGGCGAATGCGGCCCTCGTGCCGGCAGGCACGAGCGGAGACATCTCCATCTTTGTCTCGGACGATGCCGATGTGATTCTGGACATCAATGGCTACTTCGCGCCTCCGTCTGCGAGTGGATTATCGCTTTACACCATAGCGCCCTGCCGGATTGTGGATACGCGTGGGCCGAATGGTCCCTTTGGAGGCCCCCAATTAAGTGCGCAAGTCAGCCGCGCCTTTGCTATCTCAAGCAGCACTTGTGACGTTCCCACAACCTCTGCGGCCTTCACTCTGAATGCAACGGTTGTGCCACCGGGGTCGCTGAACTATCTCACACTGTGGCCGGACGGGCAGAGTCAGCCCTTCGTCTCCACCCTGAATGCCGACGACGGTGCCATCACGTCGAACATGGCCATTGTGCCAAGCACAAACGGAAGCATCGATGCGTATGCATACGACGCCACCCAACTCATCCTCGACATTTCCAGCTATTTTGCGAACTCGAATTCTCCTGTGGCCAACGCAGGAGGCCCGTATACCGGCACGCTCGGACAAGCGATCAGCTTTGAGGCTTCGCAGTCGACCGCGCCCACTGGGCAGACACTCACCTATGCCTGGAACTTCGGGGACGGCACGACGGGCACGGGCGTGAGTCCGACGCACACCTACAGTGCGATGGGCGGTTATACAGTGTCGTTGACGGTAACCGACACGGGCGGTACAAGCACGGCAATGACTACTGCGACCATCGTGTCTGGACTGGTAGCTAACCCTGGCGGTCCATATACGGGAGCGCCGGGCCAAGCGATCACTTTCAACGGCTCTGGGTCGACGGGGCCATCAGGGCAGACGCTGACCTACGCATGGAGCTTTGGGGACAGCACGACGGGCACCGGAGTGAGTCCGACGCACAGTTACGCCAAAGCGGGCAGCTATACAGTATCGCTGACCGTGAGCGACGGCCTGGGTGGAACAAGCCTCCCGGTTACCACTATGGCGACCATTACGGCAACATCGACTCTTGGTCCTCCGACGATCACCAAAATTACGCCGGCATCTGGACCAGTCGGAACGGTGATCACCGTTACAGGGACAAATTTCACAGGGCCCAGCGGTCCAACTCCCCTGGTCACGTTGAGCAGACAGGGCGGTGGTTCCATCAATGTGATACCGGATACATTTACCGCCACCAGTCTGTCATTTGTGATACCGGCTGGAGCAGCGACGGGGCCAATAGCAATTACGGTCGGATCTCAAATCGTAATGTCCAGCGCTCTCACCATTACGACGACTCAGAACTTTACGCTGGGTGTCACAGGAGCAGGCAAGCTCATACAAGGTCAGTCCACCGTCTACGCTGCGACGATCACCAGCTCAACGGGTTTTGATGGATTGGTGAATCTTTCCGTGACTGGTGTGCCCAGCGGGATCACAGCAGCTTTCAAACCAGCCGCGATCGCTGTAGGTCAGGTTTCTACGCTAACGCTCTCTGCTCCTGCAGGCCAGGCGCCAGGCTCACCGACCACCCTGATAATCTCCGCTTCAGCTACCGTCGACAACCAAGCCATCACACAGACTGCGAAGGCATCCCTTCAGGTGACGGCGGTGAGTACGTCTTTCCTCGGCCGCACGGCTGTCGACGATGCGCAGCAAGAACCGATTGCGGGAGTCACGGTCAAATTCATGGGGAAGGACGACAAGGGCAACGCGACGGGCTGCTCCGGCCAGACGATTTCGGATGGCGGAGGAAACTTCCTTCTGACGAGCCTTCCCACGGCTTGCATCGGGCCACAACTGATTGGCTTCGATGGGTCCACGGCCACCTCGCCTGCAGGAAAGTATGCGGGAGTTAACCTCTCTTTTACCCTTGTATCCGGTCAGGTTACAGCTTCCCCTGTTCTCGTCCATTTACCAAGAATCGACAACGCCGAGACGGTGCCCGTGCAGCAGAACGCAGCGAGCGATCAGACATTTACCTTCAGTTCGATCCCCGGATTACAAGTCACCGTCTATGCACATACGACATTCTCCCTGGACGACGGAAGCCAACCCAATCCATTTCCGCTTGTCGGCATTGATATACCGGTTGACAGGCTGCCCGATCAGATCGCGACCAGCGGCATGCTGACGACCTTCATCGTCGCCTTTCAGCCCGCTAATGCGGTCGCCAGTCAGCCCGTCGCTGTCACCTACCCGAATCCTTTGAACTATCCTGCCGGGTCAGCAGCTACCCTGGCCACGCTCGATCCCACACACGGATATATGGTGCCCTATGGCACGGCGACCGTCTCAAATGACGGAACTAAATTTATGCCGGACGCCGACCCCGTCCACCCGGGCCATCGCTATGGCTTGGTTCATTTCGATTGGCATGGGCCGATGCCTCCTCCTCCACCGCCGACTGGCCCAGGGCCGTGTAATAGTGCCTGCTGCGCCGGTGGTGGTGGCGGCGATGGCGGTGGTGGAGGAGGTGGCGGTGGTGGCGGGGGAGGAGGTGGCGGTGGTGGTGGGCCGGAAGCTGGAGACCCGGTCGATCTGTCGTCGGGCCTTCAGGTTGTGAGAGCGACCGATATTGCCATTAACGGAGGGCGAGGATCGATCGCGATCAATCGTGTCTTCCGTTCCATGGATAACAATATGGGACCTTTTGGAATCGGAACCAATCACAACTATGGTCATGTTCTGGGTACAGGCAACTTCATCAAAGGCATCTGCCAGTGTCTGACTTTGGTGATGCCCGACGGGAATCAATTCGTTTACACGGAAAGCGGCAGCAACACTTTCACAAACAGCACCGTTCCTTCTCTGATCGGAAGCCAGATCACCATTCCGTCGAGCGGCACGTACAATCTGCGTTGGAAGAACGGTATCGTCTATCAGTTCTCGGTGTCCTCGCAGGGAGCCCTGCTGGCCTTCCTCACTTCGATCACCGACCGGAATGGCAACACAATCACGCTGGTTCGAAGCAACAGTGCTCAACCGAGTCAAATTACACAGATTATCGACACAGTCGGTAGAGCGCTTAATCTGACTTATGACTCAAACAATCGCATTACCCAGATCACCGACCCGATCAGTCGAAAGGTCCAATACACCTATAACAGCCAGGGGACTCTGGCGACGGTGACCGATGCAGCGGGTGGGGTAACCACCTACGCCTACGATACTTCGAATAACCTGCTCAAGACTATAGACGCTCGCGGTGTCGTAGTCATGCAGGACACGTATGACAGCAACGGTCGAGTGATTAGCCAAGTACAGGCTGACGGTGGAGTACTCAATTTCGCGTACACTCTGCTGAATCCGGGGGTTGCCACAAGCCCGGTTTTGCTGACAGTTGTCACGGATGCACTGGGCAATCAAACGAGCTACCGCTTTGACCCGAATCAGAATTTGTTGAATGTTACCGATCCCACCGGACAAGTGCGAACATTCGGGCACAGCGCACAGCAGAACAATGCAGTCTCGTCAATTACAGGAGCGGGACATTGTCCGGTCTGCGGGGATCCAAGCAAAGGCGACGTGACGTTCACTTTCGACTCGAATGGCAATGTCGTGACTAAGACAGACAGTCTCGGCAACAAGATGACATACACCTATGATCAGGCGCTCTCACAGGTTACGTCGATCACTGATCCACTTGGAAATGTCACCACATACACCTACGATGCCAGTGGGGATGTGTTAACTGCTACAGATCCGAATGGAAAAACTACCAAATATGCCTACGACTCCTTTGGAGAGCAGGTCCAGTCAACGGACCCGACCGGAGCAACGACTGCGAATGCATATGACAGCTTCGGTAATCTGGCCACCTTCACCAATGCTCTCAACAAGAAAGTAACCTACACGTACGATGCCGTTTCGCGGCTGGTGCAGACGACCGACAGCCTCGGGAGAACTACGACGGTTACATATGACCCGCGAGACCATGTACTAACGAAGACAAATCCACAAGGTCATAGCACTTCGTATGTTTATGACCAGATCGAAAATATTCTCTCCCTGAAGGATGAATCTGGTAATACGACATCCTTTACCTACGACGGCTTGAGCAGGATGCTTACTAGAACCGATCCGCGCGGCAAAGCAGACACGCGGACCTATGATCTCAATGGCAATCTCTCTAAATTTGTGGATCGTCGGGGCCAGACGCGAACCTTCACTTATGATGTGCTGAACCGCCCGCTCGGTGAGAGTGGCCAGGATGGCAGCACGGTGACACTATCCTACGATGCCAGGGGGAGGATCCTTGAGGCGGTCGACTCAGCGGGTGGGACCTTTGACTTCACTTATGACGCAGATGGTCACCGCACGAACGCCTCGAGTCCGTTTGGCACGATTCAGGAGTCATACGACTCTGCCGGCAGAGTCGCCTCGACTCAGGTGACCGGCCAGACCGCTACGACCTATACATACGATCATGCGAGCAATTTGTTAACTGCGTCACAGCCCAGTGCCTCCGCGACGTTTGGTTATGACGCGCTCAATCACGTCACCAGTATTACGCGACCGAATAGTGTGTCGTCGACAATCGGATACGATGCAATCGGAAACATTCTGTCTCTAACTCACTCAGGCGGCCAGGGCGTCAATGTTCCGCTGACGTATGTCTATGACGCGGCAAGTAGCAGAACATCTTACACAACGGACTTCGCGCAGCCGCAGTCGGCGGCCAACACGTTCGACTCGGATAATCGACTCACCGCGAGCAGCAGTACATCTTACGCCTATGATGACAACGGCAACTTGATTTCTTCAACCGATACTACTGGGACAACAACTTACACATGGGACACACGAAATCGATTGACATCGATTTCCGCGCCCAGCGGTCAGAAGACAACGTTTTTGTACGATTTTCAGAGCAACCGAGTACAACAGAGCGACTCTGGACCGACCCTCAACCTGACTCAAGACTTCGTCCTGGATGATCTTACTAACGTTGCTTATGTCTCCAGAAACAACGGGGATAGTGTTTCGGTCCTTGCCGGGAGGAATGTGGATCAAGATATTGCCGTGACTCATGCGAATGGGCAGGTGGAGTACAAACTCGGCGACGCAATTAATACGACTCAAGCCACAGTAGATCAGAATGGGAAACTCGTGTCCTCGTTTTCATACGAGCCGTTCGGAAAAACTACGACAACGAGTACCTATCCATTCCAATTTACCGGGAGAACGCCGGTCAATTCCGGCCTCTATTATTACAGAGCGCGGTATTACTGCCCCGCTGCTGGACGCTTTATAAGCGAGGATCCGTTAGGTCAGGCGGGCGGTACCCTCCTCTACAACTACACCGGTAATAACCCGCTGAACCGGACCGATCCAATGGGATTGGAATCCTACGATCAGTGCTTTGCCAACTGTCAGGAGGTTGAAGAGAAAATTCAGGTAATCGGTTGCGGAGCGCTTTTTGAAGCTCCCCCGGTTGCATTCGGTTGTGCTGTGATTCTCGAATTTCTTAAGTACGAAGGTTGCCGATGGGCATGTTCAAACCGGAAGCCTCCGCCACCCTGTGCACAGTGAAAGGATCTATGAGGGGTACTTGTGATCAAGGCTTACATCGCTTCTCGGTTGTCGCGGAAGAGCGTCTGAGCCACTGCTGGCTTGCGGGAGAGCGAGGAGAAGATAGAGATGGGCCTACTTGACTACGTCGTAAACCGGTCGTTTGCGAATGTGAAGGCCAGTCGAGTAGTCGTGTTTCCAGGGGATCGAGCCAGTCGAGGCTATGTTGTTAGGTCGGAAGCTGACGAGCTAAGGATCAGATCGTTTATTAAGTTATTTTACGTTGCTCGTTCGTCAATTGTCTTGTTGGCACTATGGTTAGCAGCAGAGTGGTCGAAGGATATTAATAACGCACTGGGTAGACCAGATGAGCATTTACTTAGAACGAGTGGCGTTGTTCTTGGAACCTACCTTTTTATCATGGGTACTCCCTATTTGTTGCTTCGCTGGACCTACGAGAAGGCAATAGCGAGTTTTGTCTCGGCCCAGGATGAAGTCGTGATCTTGGGAAAGGGAGTGGCGGGACGGCGTTGGGCGGTGGTGATCGCGATGATCACGTTGGGGATAGCAATCGTTGTGCTTTTTGCTTTCCACGTGATTCGGTGGACGTGACTTCTGTTGGGTGTCATGGTCCTGACTTAAATAGCTGGGCGAGAAAATTATGTGTAGACGGCCCCGGGGTTTCTTGAAGGTTCTAGTCGCTGTGGCGCTCGTTGTGGCGCTTCCGGTCCATCTACGCGGCCAAAATGCCGAGACCCTGAAAGCCTCCTATGACGACAACGGCCAACTGATAAAAGTCGTCGATCCCACCGGCAACGTCACCATTTACACATATGACGCTATCGGGAACATGGTCTCTATTACGAACTCGACGGTTTCGGCCAGCGGGCTAGCTATCTTAAACTTCACGCCTCAACAGGGCGGTATTGGCACCTCGGTAACGATTCAGGGACAAGGCTTCAGCGCGACACCGAGTGCTGATGTCGTAAAATTCAATGGCACAGCGGCAACGGTCTCTGCCGCGACTACAACCACTCTTACAGTCACCGTTCCAACCGGCGCTACCACCGGTCCGATCTCAGTGACCGTTGCCTCAGCTACGGCGACCACTACGACCAATTTCACGGTGCTTCAGAATCCGGTTATCACGTCTATCAACCCAGCCTCCGCCCTCCAGGGCGGTACCGTCAGCTCTTTTCAGGTTACTGGCGTTAATCTTACCGCTGCCGCGTTTTCCTTTCTTCCAGCATTCGTTCCTGCTGCAATCGCTCCAACTAACGTGTCTATCAGCGCCGACGGAACATCGGCGTCAATGACTCTCAACCTCGCCTCCACTGCGTATGGATCGTTCACTGTCGCAGCCACGACGGCGGCGGGGAGTTCCAGCCAGATCTCCGGCCCGAACAATACGCTTACCGTGCTTTCCACCAGCCCTACCGCAGATGCCGACGGCGATGGGTTGACTAACATTTATGAAACGGCAATCACGTCGAATCCTCTCAAAGCTTCCACGACAGGCGACGGCCTCCCGGACGGCTGGGCGCTCTTTTTTGGTCTGAGTCCTTTAAACGCAGGAGGTGCAGGTCAAACCGCCCCGGATGGCCTTACCTACCTGCAAGCCTATCAGCAGGGTCTGAACCCGCTGATTCCCACCCTGGTACCACCGACAGTCTCAAATGTATTCCCAGCCAACGGAACAACGAAGTATCCGACCAACGGCGTAATCGTCGTGCGATTTAGCGAGCCGCTGCAAAGCCCCGTTGCTCTACCAGCCGTGCAGACCGCCATCAATACGATGTTGCCTGCGGGATCGAGTTTCTCACCCGCGAATGCGGTGTTTGCCGCTCAGGTTTTGCAGTCGTACCTGTTGCGGACGTGCTGCGGAGGTACGGCCGCTGTCCCCGGTACGATCCAGCTGTTTCAGGGGACGTTGTCTGTCGGCGGTACGGTCACGCTATCGAACGATGGCTTGTCGCTCGTTTTCACTCCGACTCAACCCCTTTCTTCGTCGACTACCTATACCGTGGTCGCCCAAGGCGTAAAGGGTGCGTCTGGCGTCCAGATGACGCAAGTGTTCCAGAGCAGCTTTACCACGGGCCTCACGAGCACCTCCGGCACAGGGAGCGCCACGCTCACGAGTCCTGCCAATGGCGCCACGAACGTCCCCACAAACGCAGCTTTCATGGTGCAGTTCAGCCACCAGGTGGATCCAGCTTCATTGACGGCTCAGACGTTCTACCTTGTTGATTCCGTGTCAGGGCAAACTTGGCCTGGCATGTTGCAAGTTGATCCTTCCGGATTTACGGCGTCCTTCGTACCGCAAACGCCGTACAGCGGCGGGCGCGAGTACTACGTGTATCTGACATCGGGCATTCTTGACATCACGCAGAATAATTTCCCCGGTGCATTCTTTGAATTCACGACTGGATTCGGTCCGGAAACTCAGGGTCCGCAGCTGCAGGGATTGAGCCCGCAGAATAAAGCCACCGGAGCGCCGTTGAATTCCCTAGTGGTAGCTCAATTCAATGAGCCGATCAGTGTGATCAGCGCGACAACGGGCTTACAGCTGCAACAGGGTGGCACGCCCATCCCGGGAGCAGTCGCGCTATCCAACGGGAACACCCTGCTGACTTTCACTCCGTCAGCGGCTCTACAACCCTCTACTGTCTATACCGTCGCCGTCACAAACGGAATCACCGACGTTGCTGAGAATCCGCTCATGAATCCCGGGAGTTTCACATTTACAACCGGGACAACCCCAGACACGATTACTCCGTCTGTGAAGCTCGTCGATCCACCCAATGCCACGTTTGGAATTGGTTTAAACGTCAAGCCGCGCCTGACGTTCAACGAGCCGATCAACCCGTTGACTATCCCCACAGCCATAACACTTCAATACCCGAATGACAGCGGCCCCAGCCTCATTATTCCTGTGGCCGTGACGATTTCGGCCGACAATCTAACTGCGACTCTGTCGCCCAGTTCGCCGCTTTTGCCGGATTCCGAGTACCTCCTTTACCTCTGCGGCTACACCGACCTTGCCGGCCACCAAGGCTCGTGCTTTGAATCGACCTTCTACACAGGGACCGGTTCCGTCACCAGTCCCCTTTCGGTCAGCACGATCAATCCAGCAAACGCGCAGACGGGTGTGCCGCTGAATGCACAGATCACCGCGGTGATGAGTAACAACGTCGATCCCACGACGGTCACCAGCAGTTCCATCACGGTCGCACCGTCGGGCGGCAGCGCCCTCGCTGGTACGGTCACGCTGGCCAGTGACGGTGTCACGCTCACCTTTGCGCCAGCCGCGACGCTGAGTCCCTCCACGGTCTACAAGGTGTCGGTGGGCGGCTTTACCGACATCGAGGGCAATGGCGTCACCGCCTTTACCAGCACTTTCACGACGGGGATCACTGCATACGGAAGCGGGTCCTTCACCCTGCAGTCGACCAGCCCGTTGAACGGCGCCACCAATGTATCCGTGACCAGCCCGGTCACCTTTACCCTGAGTAACCTGATCGATCCAGCCTCGATAAACCCGCAGACGGTCGAGGTTTGCTTCCATGCCTGCGGCGGTCAGTATGTGGCCGGGAGCTACCAGGTGAGCGGCAATACGGTGACGTTTACGCCGCTGACGCAGTATCCGGCCAACACGGTGATAGGCATGTACGTGTACGGGCTGAAGGACGAGGCGGGCAATGCGGCTTATGCCGGTGCGGGCACGTTTACCACGGCCAATACACCGGATACCAAGCCACCGACGGTCACCATCTCGCCGGCTAACGGCACGACAAACGTCGGGCTCAACGCCCAGATCGTGTTGACCTTCTCGGAGTCGATCAATCCGACGACCATCAGTCCCAATACACTAGGGCTATTCAACGGCGATACTTCGATCGGCTACGGCTACACGATATCGCCGGATAACCGCACGGTCGTCCTAAACTACTACGGCTCAACCCTCCCCGCCGGCGCAACCATCACCATCGAACTCACTAGCGGAATTCAGGATTTATCGGGCAACTCGCTGGCAAATACGAGCAGTCAGTTCACCTTGATGCCGCAGCTCTCGGGAAGCGCACCCTACGTGGCTCAGATGCGTCCTGGCAACGGCGCGACGAATGTCCCCGCCAACTCGGTGGTCACGCTCTTCACCAATACTGCGATGAATGCCGCGACCGTTAGCGGAGCGCTACATGTCACCGATAACGGAGCGGTGGTACCGGGAACGGTACAGCTGTTCAGCAATGGGCAGGCAATTGAGTTTACGCCGGCCGCCCCGTTTAATCTGGGCGACCTCATTCAAGTTTTCCTGGAGCCGAACGCACTCAGTGCAGACGGTGTCGCACTCTCGAGTTTTTCGGGCCAATTTACGGTGGCTGGATCGCCGACAAAGACGGCGCCGGTGGTACAGGCGCTCAACCCGTTCCCGAACGCCACGAATGTGCCCCTGAACACTACTATCCAGATCGCCTATAGCCAGCCATTGCTGGCCAGCACGATCAACAGCACCAATGTGGTGCTCTACGAATACAGCACGGGCAAGTACCTCACCCCCACGTTGTCGCTGTCGGCCAACGGCCAGGTGATCTACATCAAGCCCACCAGCAACCTGATTGCCGCATCGCAGTACTACGCATACGTCAATTATGGCGGCTACGTGACCAACGTGGACGGGGTAAACGTACAGTCCTACGAATTGAACTTCACAGCGGGCATGGCGACCGATACCGCTGCGCCCACGATTCTGTCGGTCGCTCCCCCGAACTTGGCCACCAACATCGGCACCAACGCCCTGGTTTCTGCGAACTTCAACAAGGCCATCAATCCGATATCGGTGACCGGCAGCACCATCGCGCTGACCGCGGGCTCGACCACCGAAATGCCCTCGAGCATCGCCTTCGCCCCTGACTACAAGCGAGTCTCTATCACCCCGCAGGCGCCCTTGCCGGCCAGCACGCAGATGGCGATTGCTATCAACGGCGTGACCAGCCAGAGCGGAGCGCTGGTCGCTGGTCAGACCACCCACTTCAACACCGCCGCGGGACCGACCTTCGTCGCGCCCTACGTCATCAGCTCCAGCGTCCAGTCCGGACAGACGAGTGTTCCGGTGAACTCCGTGTTCAGTTTGACGTTCAGCGAACCCATGGATACTGGCAGCTACACTCCTGCCTACGTCAACGTTTACGGCGGTCCGTATCCCGGCGGCTTCCCAGCCACGGTTTCATGGAGCGCCGACCAGACTACGATTTTCATCGTGCCGACGACGGCATTGAGCGTTGGAGATCAATATTGCCTGGAGAGCTATTACATGACCGATCTCTCCGGCAATCCTCAGCAGAACTTCGCTGTCTGCTTTACGGCGTCTTTCACCACCAACACCATCCCGCCGACGGTGGTGAATACCAGCCCGGAGAACACAGAGACCCAGGTCCCGGTGAATGCGCCAGTCGAGATTTTGTTCAGCGAGCCGATTCAGCCGACGAGCATCGGCCACATCACGCTGACGACGGGCGGCAACTCGGTCGCGGTCACGCCGTCGTTTAGCGACGCCGATCGATTACTGACTTTGACGCCGAAGTTGCCCTTACTGGCCTCCAACACCTCTTACGCGATAACGATTACGGGAGTTGAAGATACGGCCGGCAATCAAATGACAGGGACGGTCAAGAATACCTTCACAACCGGTCCAACTTTCGACTTGCTCCATCCGTCGGTAGTCGTTGCGGATCCACCGAATGGCGCGACCGGTGTCGGCACTAACGTCACGCCGCATATTGTCTTCAGCGAACGCCTCAACCCGCTCAGCGTCGTCACGAGTCCCAACGAGATGTATAACCAGGGTTCCGTCGAGTTGTATAACAACGTCACCAGACAATACGTACAGGCCACCGTCAGCATGTCCGCGGACCGGCTGACGGCGACCCTCACCCCTGCATCGGCACTGGAACCGAATACCGGGTACTACCTCTATGTAGGCTACGGCGAGTACTACTATGACGTCGCCGGCAATTACGGCAACTCCTATCAGAGCTACTTCGTAACCGGCTCGGGTTCGGACACGACCCACGCTGCTGTGAGCACGATCAATCCGGCAAACGCGCAGACGGGTGTGCCGCTGAATGCACAAATCACCGCGGTGATGAGTAACAACGTCGATCCCACGACGGTCACCAGCAGTTCCATCACGGTCGCACCGTCGGGCGGCAGCGCCCTCGCTGGTACGGTCACGCTGGCCAGCGACGGTGTCACGCTCACCTTTGCGCCAGCCGCGACACTGAGTCCCTCCACGGTCTATAAGGTGTCGGTGGGTGGCTTTGCCGACATCGAGGGCAATGGCGTCACCGCCTTTACCAGCACCTTCACGACTGGGATCACTGCATACGGCAGCGGAACCTTCACCCTGCAGTCGACCACTCCGCTGAACGGCGCCACCAATGTCTCGGTGACCAGCCCGGTCACCTTCACCCTGAGTAATCTGATCAATGCAGCCTCGGTAAATCCGCAGACGGTCGAGGTCTGTTTCCATGCTTGCGGCGGTGAGTACGTGGCCGGGAACTTCCAGGTGAGCGGCAATACTGTGACGTTTACACCGTTTACCGCGTATCCGGCCAACACAGTGATAGGGATGTACGTGTACGGGCTGAAGGACGAGGCGGGCAATGCGGCTTATGCCGGTGCGGGTACGTTTACCACGGCCAATACGGTGGATACCACGCCACCGAAGGTGACCATCTCGCCGGCTAACGGCACGACAAACGTCGGGCTCAACGCCCAGATCGTGTTGACCTTCTCGGAGTCGATCAATCCGACGACCATCACTCCCAATACGCTGGCGCTCTTCAACGGCGATACTCCGCTCGGCTACAGCTACACGATATCGGCGGATAACCGCACTGTCGTCCTCAACTACGCGTTGCCCGCTGGCGCAACCATCACTGTAGCAGCCACGAACCTGATTACTGACTTCTCCGGGAACGCGTTGGCCAACACGACCAGCCAGTTCGCCACCACACCGCCAGTCTCGAATTCGGCGCCATCTGTAATCAGCATGCGTCCCGGCAACGGTGCGACAAATGTCGCCGCCAGCACGGTGATCACCCTGTTTGCCAGCGCTCCAATGAATGCGGGCACCCTCACCGGGGCTCTGCACATTGCACAAAACGGAGCCATCGTCTCAGGTACCGCTACCGTAGGCGGCAACGGGCAGAGCATCGAATTCACCCCGTCCTCAGCCTTAAACGCTGGCGCGACGGTCCAAGTCTTCCTCGATTCGACAGCCCAGGATATCTACGGCAACTACCTATCGAGTTTTTCGGGCCAATTTACGGTGGCTGGATCACCGACAAATACGGCGGCGGCAGTGCAGGCGGTCAACCCGTTCCCGAACGCTACCAATGTTCCCCTGAACACCGTTATCCAGATCGCCTATAACCAGCCATTGCTGGCCGGCTCGATTAACAGCACTAATGTGGTGCTCTACGAGTACAGCACGGGCAAGTACCTTACCCCCACGCTGTCGCTTTCGGCCAACGGCCAGGTGATCAACATCAAGCCCACGAGCAACCTGATTGCCGCATCGCAGTACTACGCATACATCAGTTACGGCGGCTCAGTGACCAATGCCGACGGGGTAGCGGTGCGGGCTTACGAATTGAACTTCACGGCGGGCGTGGCAACTGATACCGCCGCGCCTACGATTCTATCGCTGGCTCCCCCGAACTCGGCCGCCAACATCGGCACCAACACTTTGGTATCTGTGAACTTTAACAAGGCCATCAATCCGATATCGGTGACCGGCAGCACTATCGCGCTGACCGCGGGCTCGACCACCGAAATGCCCTCGAGCATCGCCTTTACCCCTGACTACAAGCGAGTCTCAATCACCCCGCAGGCCCCCCTGCCGGCCGGCACACAGATGGCGGTGGCGATCAACGGCGTCACCAGCCAGGCAGGAGTGTCCGTCGCCAGCCAGACCACCCATTTCACCACCGCTGCGGGACCGAACTTCGTCGGACCTTATGTGATTGAATCCAACGTCCAGTCCGGACAGACAGTAGGCACCAATGCCGTATTCGCCATGCAATTCGACGAACCGATAGATCCGGGTTCCGTCAATCCGGGCGGCGTGACCACTGATGTGCTCCTCCAAGATGACAGCACCGGATATGTGGCTACTAACATCAGCTTCAGCGCGGACCTGACCACCGTGTTCCTGGCTCCAAAGGCCACGCTCACAGCGGGGCACCAGTTCCAAATGTGCAGCTACTACATTACTGACCTCTCCGGGAACCCGCAGCAGAACTTCTGTATCGGCTTCTACACTGGAACCGGGGTCGATACGACGGGCCCAGTCGTGCAGCGCGTCAATCCACCCAGCGGCTCTACGGGAGTGGGAATCAATGCGCCGGTGGATATCCTGTTCAACGAACCCATTTCCGGCGCTTCTCTGAGCGGCGTGACCCTTAAGCAGGGCAGCACGATCGTTCCGACCGTGACCTCGTTGTACGACGGCGACAAGGGAGTCATTCTGCTGCCTATGGTGCCGTTGGCCCCCAACACGACCTACACCATCAGCGTAACCGGAGTCTTGGACATTACCGGGAACGCTCAGTCAACTTTCTCGCCTGTGTCATTCACCACGGGAGGCGGAGCCGAGCTGATTACGCCCACCATAATCTCGACAAACCCAACGAACCAGCAGAAGAGCGTTGTCGACAACACCACGATCCAGGTCGTATTCAGCGAGGCTATGGATCCGGCGTCGTTCGATCCGAATAACAGTTTCTTGTTGGAGACTTCCTCGAACACAGTGGTGCCAGCCACCATCACTTTTTCCACCGACTACAAGACGGTCACGTTGACGCCCAATTCCAGCCTGACCGGTGGCGGCGTGACCTACTACATGTACATCGGCTATTACACCAACCTCTATGACGTGGGTGGCAATCGCCTCTCGGGGACATACATCGGCTTCACAACCCAATGAGGCAACATGGGTTCCTGCGCAAGCTGTAACTTCGTGTCGCGAATATCAAGATCAGCGTGCTGTGCGAATCATCGGGAGCAATCATCGACCGCAACTCATCATAGCCAGGAGCGTTAGCCGCCGCGAAAGGCGAATACGTTGGCGCGACTACCTCTCATCTATCCAACTATCCTCCCCCGGTATCTAGCGCGGCATCTCTCCGATCGTTCTGATCAACTCACCTTGGGCCAGCGACAAGCCGAGACTCGCTTCGAGAGAGGAGGCTTTGGCCGAGATCACCTTCGCGTGGGCCTCGGCGCGAGCCGAAGGCAGAGCTGCATTCTGCTCGAATTGGGCGTCCGAGAGCCGGGCGGCCTCCGCTCTCACTTTCAGTGCCTCTGCGGCGACTCCTACCAGGTCCTGCAATTGCTCGATCTTGTCGTAAGCGGCTTCCACCTGGACGGCAACTGACTCTCCGATTCTCTCGAGATTCAGTTGGGCTTGAGCGAGCAATGTCTGCGAGTCATGTATCTCCGCTTCACGCTTGCCTCCGTCGAACAGGTCATAGCTGAAAAGGACACCGAAGGTGCCAAAGTTGTGGACCAGGAACGGGACTCCGCTCTGATAACTGTATCGCGCCAGCCCGGTGACGTCGGGGATATAGGCGTCCTTGGCAGCCGCCAGGCCGGCTTTCGCCTTGACGACCGCCTGCTCGGCGGCTCGAACCTCAGGATTGTTTTCACGCGCCATCCGAACACATTCTTCGCGGGAAGGGACCGATATCGATGCAGCCGACGGGTTCGCCTCCAGCTCGAGCACGGTATTCAGCGGCAGACCTATGAGGTCGTCGAGCGTAATCGTCAGGTCGTGTACGCGCAGCTTCTCGGTCAGAGCGCTCTGCTTCGCATCGAGTAGGGAGGCACGGCTTTCGAGAGCCACGACATCCAGGGCGCGGCCTCTCTCGACTTCCGAGGCACTCTCGTCCGCCTTCACCTGGCTGGAGTTGACTTCTTCTGCCGCGGCCTCTAGTTTAAGTTGCGCGATCAGGATGCCGTAATACAGTTGTCGCACCCTGAGAGCAATTTCATTCTCCGCCTGACTAACTTGGATCTTTGCCGTGTTGATATCCGCCGTGGCTGCGCGGTTCGACTCGCGAATCTTGAACAACTGCGTCACGGGCTGAGTGACGCCGGTGCCGCTGGTGTACGCAGTAAGGCTGCCCTGGTCGATCGTCAGCGTCTCTCCTGGAATGGGTCCAGTGGCCGAATGAACGCCGAAAGTGCCGGCAGGAATCTCCACGCCCTCAAGCTCCGTCAGGTGAACAACGGTGCTCTCATTCTTGATATGGGGAAAGTAGGCGGAGCGCGCAATCTCTTTCTTGTACTCGCTATCCGTGACGGCCAGCCTGGCCAGCTTCAGGTCTCGATTCTGCTTCAGCGCGAGGTCGATAGCCTGAGACAGAGTCAGATGCATCGCCCCACTGTTTTGGGCACAAGCGACTCGATCGACGCTGGCCACCTGTGACAAAGCCAGGAGCGCCGGCAGCAGAATTCGTGATGTCCTACACCGCATATTTGGATTTCCTTCAATTGCTTCAGTTTTCCTTCACGCAGTTGCTGCTGCAGCCTTGATGACCTGCCGGTATTGCGTCGGCACCGGAGCCATGCAGGCAACGACGATCAGGCAACAAACGGCCGCCCAGGCCACTAGCCTGAAGCTGTCGGTGATTGCAAGCGTAAAGGCTTGCTGCTTCACCTGCAGACCCAAAATCTCTCCCGCTCTCCCGGCTGCCGTCGCCAGGCCCGGAGACCGGCTCAGCATGCCGGCAGTCAGCCCCAAAAGCCTTTGATTTGTGGCGGGCTCGCCGAGCTGAACGCCCAGCCCAAGAATGTTGGAGTGAAACTGTTCGCGCACCGAGAGAAAATGCTGCAGGAAAGCCACTCCCATCTCGCCACCGAAAAGCCGGACCGACTGGAAATAGCCTGCGAAAGTGAGCACATCGATGGGACGGCTCAGCGCGCCCGTATTGACAACTTCAAGGATGATCGCCCCCACCAGTCCATTGAATGCGAAGGCCTGCCCGATCGCCATGATCATCTGCGAAGCCGCAAAATTCTCACCAGACCACGCCGAAGAGAGATGAGCGTCAATAACGCAGGAGATCGCAACCAGGCTGAAGCCGGCAGTCAGGACCAGCCGTGCGTCGACATATTTCAGCATGTACATCGCGAGCAGTCCGCACAGGACCTGCGGAAGTCCCACCCACAGCAGCACAGGACCTGTCTGAAGCGGCAGGTAGCCCTTGACGCTTGCCAGATAACTGGGAAGAACCACCACCGTCGCCAGCAGCACAAAGCGAAAGAAGATCAGCACCAAGCCCAGCAGCAGCGTGTTGCGCCGCAACAGAAAATTGAAATTGATGAGCTGGTTGGGCAGCACCAGATGCCGGAAAGCAGATGCACCCAGCAGGAACACTCCGGTGACGATCAGTGCGACGATTGTGCCGGAATGCAGCCAGTCCAGCCTCTGGCCCTGATCGAGCGCGATGTACAGCAGCGCGAATCCCAGGCTGGCATATAAAAAGCCTCTCCAGTTCGGCTTGGGCTGTCCTGGCTTCGGAGTCGGCAGCGGTTGCCATGGAATGCCGAAATAGACCAGCACCATCATCACCGGAGTCAGCGCCGTGCCGTTCCAGAAGATCCAATGCCAGGAAAGGTGATCCATAAACCACGCTTCGAGCGCGGTTGCGAAATTCGTGGTGAAGACAATATCCATCGCGTACATCGCGATTCCCAGCAGTACGTATCGCATGGGCAGGTTACGCAGCACAAACGACAGAGTCAGCGGGTAAAACGTCCCCGCTGTCAGCCCCGCAAGTACAAGCAGAGTTAGTATCACCGGAAGGCTCGAAGCAAACGGCAGGAACAGGCTGATCACCGTAAACGCCCCTGCGCACGCCAGAAGAACGCGTCGCGCGCCCAGCAGGCCTCCGAGATATACCGAGAATGGGCCGATGAACATCAGCCCCGCGTTGAAAGCCGTGCCGAGCCACGACGCTTCATCGATTCCGAGATGCAACGCCCCACGCAGATCCGCCAGCCCGACCGAGAGCAACCTCCCCGAGCACGTTGCGACGGAGGCGCCGAGTAGGACAGCGAAAACTCCGATCACCGGGCGAGTCGTAATCACGCCCCGAGCTGGCGGAGCAGCCGGACTCGCCGCCGCAGGCCCCTGACCGGATGGCGGAGTGCTCAAGGCTGCGATCCCTCCTTCGCCGCGTGCTTTCCCGACGCATGAATCGTCACCACCGCCGAGAAGCCCGGCCGCAACCTGTCCTGCAGCGGATGCCCCGGATCGAGCACAATCTTCACCGGAATCCTCTGGACGACTTTTGTGAAATTCCCCGTCGCATTATCCGGAGGAAGCAGCGCAAACTGCGACCCGCTGGCCGGCGCTATCTCCGCCACCTTCCCGTGCAGCACCACTCCGGGAAACGTATCGATCGTGATATCCGCGACGTCGCCCCTCCGGATATTCGTCAGCTGCGTCTCCTTGTAGTTCGCCTGAACCCACACGTCCCCTTTGACCAGATCGACCAGTTGCATCCCCGGCGCGACCAGCTGCCCCTCCTGCACATGCCGTTCGCCCACCGCACCCGCGCCCGGAGCGGCAATCTGCGTATAGGCGAGATTCACCTGCGCCACCACAATCGCTGCCTGCTTGGCCTGAATGTCCGCCCGGTACAGGGCGTCTCTCGTATCCAGCGCGGCTCTCTGCCTCTTCGCCGTTTCCAGCAGAGTCCGGCTGCTCGTCAGCGCAGCTTCCGCGCGCGCCAGGTCCGCTTGCTTGCTCGCCAGCACTCCTGAAGAGCGATCCGCATCGGCAACCGCCACTTCCACCGTTTGCAGAGTAGCCGCCTTCGCCGCCAGCAGCGCCTGCTGCCGTTTACGCTCGCTCTCCGTCCTGTCCACATCCGCTTGTGTCGCCGCGATACCGGCCTTTGCGGCATTCACCGCGGCCGCGGCCTGAACAATGCCCGCTTCCGCATTTTCGATAGCCGCGTCCTGAACACGTTTGGACGACTGGTTGTCCTCAAGCTGCGCCTGTGACGCGGCCAGAGCCGCCTTCGCCTGTTCCACCGCCGCGCGATAGTCCTCGTCGTCGAGCTGCACCAGAACCTGCCCCGGCTTGACCGCCTCAAAATCGTTCACATCCACTTTGCGTACTGTTCCTGAAATACGCGTGCTCAGTGGAGTCATGTCCGCGCGTACATACGCATCATCGGTGCGTTGCTCTGCCTTCCCTCCTTCCCACGAGGTCCAACATCCTTCGATGGTGAAGAACAGGGCTGCAGCGGCGCCGAGCGTGATGACGGGAACAACGACAGCTAGTTTCGACATGCTTCAGTGCTCCGCGGATGAGGTTGTGATTCAAAGGCCGGAATCGGCCATTAGTGCACGCCCAGTACACTGCAAGGTGCCGCCTGCGCCAGCTCGTAAACCGTGCTCCACATGCGTGCAATGTGAGAGCCCCGCGGATGCAGCCCGATAACCAGTAAATCTGCCTGATGTGTGCGCACGAAGTCAATGATCGATTCAACCGGTCCCCCATCGATCAGGTGGCAACGGAGCTCGATACCGCCGCTTACTGCCTGCGCGCGTGCATGGGCCTGCAGGGATTCATAAGCCGTCAGGTGATCTGCCTTCAATGTTTCCAGTGTTGAGGCGTCGAGCGCTCCCGCATAGGCCGTATACGCCGGCAGATCGGCCTTGACCGTAACCGTCTGCACTTCAGCATTGAGACTCTGGGCCAGCTTGATGGCCGATTCGAGAGCCCGCTGTGATTCCGGAGATTCGTTATAGGCTACGACAATCTTTCGAAACATGGCCCTCTCGCATGCGCTTCATAGTCTCATATGAGCACCCCAGGGAGCGCCCGGCTTCTTTCTTTTTGCCGACTTGGATCACTCCCCGGATATGTTCTGAACCGCTTGCTCATCCGAGCATTTCAGTGCGTTCAGATCGCAAAATGAAACAATCCATACCAGATCACGAACACGAGAATGCCTGTCCTGACGCGAGGGCACCGAGGAAAGCCTTAACACTCAGGGCCCAGAAGGTATAAATGCTCACGTCGTCTTGGCAATCCCCTTCTTGAGAATTTAAGTTACATAGCCGCAGTTGTAATTTCGTATCAGGTGCTGCTTATTGAAGTTTGCCCGGACTGCGGTAGATGATCTTTCCTTCCCTGATCGAATACGCGACTTTCGCGAAATTTCTCACATCACTCGCTGGATCGGCGTCGAGCACGACCAGGTCGGCGCTCAACCCCTTCTCAACCCTGCCCTTTGTAGGATTTTTGAAAAAGGTGCTGGGATTGGTGGTCAGCGATGCCAGAATGTCTCGCCAGGCCATCGCTCGCCCCATGAACTCGTATTCCTGCGACGTGTCGTATTTGGCCTGAAAGCCAACATCCGTCCCAAAGAGAATTGTGCCGCCCTCTGAGAAATAGGCTTTCAGCTCACTGATGCCGGAGTCCACGAGTTTGTTCGCAATGGCGGCGTCGGTAACGACAGTCGTCCACAATGTGAGGGTAGGAATGAGCGCGGTATGTTGTTGCTTCATGCGGGACAACTCGTCTGCTGTAAAACTGCCCTCATTCGGAATTGTGTGTGCCAGCACATCAACGTCACCAGCCAATGCGTTGTCCACTCCTGTGCGATTCTGCGGATGGGCAAAGACCGGCTTGTCTTTAGCATGCGCAACATCGGACGCGGCTCTGACGATGGCAGTATCCATATTCACTACAGGTTTGTCGCCCATGAATGCGCCGGTGAAAAGCTTGATGCCGTCGAGGCCCATTTTCATATATCCCTGCGCCATCTGCTCGGCTTCCTCGGGATTGGAAGCTTCAGGTAGCTGCATTTCGGCGGGAAGATAGACTGGATGGCCGTTCTTGGGAAAGATATCCCCTGCCATCAGAATCTGCGGTCCGGAAACCTCTCCAGCCTCGATTCGACGCCGAAGCGCCAGGGTGTTATTGGGGTCGGAGCCCAGGTCCCACACCGTCGTAAAGCCCCAACGCGTAAGCATCTCCTGCATGTGTGTTTCGATCTGACCTCTGGAAGTGTGCGATATGTCCTGCCATCCAGTTTCAAAATGCACATGACTGTTCCAGAACCCGGCGACGATTATCTTGCCGGTACAATCGATCACCCGTGCAGATTTCGGAATTATCACCTGGCCGCGCTTTCCTATCGCAGCGATCTGGCCATTTTGTATGAGTATCACGGCATCGTCGATCGGGCCGGCGGTCGGCGACGGATAAACCCTCCCACCCTGCAGTACGAGAGCTGGACCTTGAGGCTCTCCGGCGATAGAGACGACGGGGCTCAACAGGAGCGCAACGGCCATCAGGAGCCTAAACCACAGTTTCATCGGGAATTTCCCTCTTGATTTCGACAACCACCATCACTCTATATTTGTTCAGCCCCATTTCGTTGTGAATCTCGGAAAACTCTGAGCCAGCTTTCAGAATCTGGTGAGAGTTCTGCCTGGCGGGCGTCAAAATCCTAACGAGCGGGATTGCGCGCGAAACTGGATTCTCCTTTCTTAAACGGAGTAGAAAGTGAATCAATTTTGATCGCAGCGTGAAGTGCACCCCAAAAAGGTGCACGATGAGGCGGACGACAGTAGCATCGCCTGCGGGGGACGCATGAGGAATTCGAGGCAGTAGAGGTGCCGGGATTTGGTCGACGCTCGTCTCAAAATCGCATGCGTCACGGGCGGGGGGATCCTGGCATTCATCCTGTGTAAATATTCGCGCCGATTTGGCCTGTAACATGATCAGAGAAGTGAGAGGTGTATGGAAGAAGGTCGTTGGGTTTTGCTGATTGCAAGCGAGGCGGGTGGCACCGATTCGGTGTCGGACCGGGCCATGGAGCGGCTGGTGGATGCGATCAGCAAGGAAGGCTATGAGGTGGTTCGGACGGCGACGCCAGAGGACGGGCTGTCGCTGGTGCGGTCGGACCCTTCGCACAGTGCGATTCTGCTGGACTGGGACCTGCCCGGTGAGCACCAGTTTGCCGAGATGGCGGCGCTCAAGATTATCCGCGAGGTCCGGCATCGTAACAAGAAGGTGCCGATCTTTCTGATTGCCGATCGGACGCTGGTGAGCGAGCTTCCCCTGGAAGTGATGAAGCAGGTGCACGAGTACATTCACCTGTTCGGCGATACTCCGGAATTCATCGCCAATCGCGTGGACTTTGCCGTCGAGCGCTACAACGAGCAGCTGCTGCCCCCGTATTTCCGCATGCTGAAGGAGTACACGGACGAAGGCGCGTATTCGTGGGACGCACCGGGACATATGGGCGGAGTGGCTTTCCTGAAGCATCCGGTAGGCATGGAGTTTCACCGCTTCTTCGGCGAAAACCTGATGCGGTCGGACCTGGGGATTTCAACGGCGCCGCTGGGCTCGTGGCTGGACCACATTGGGCCTCCGGGCGAATCGGAGCGCAACGCGGCCCGAATCTTTGGCGCGGACTGGACCTTCTACGTTCTGAGCGGTTCGTCTACGTCGAATCAGATTGTCGGGCATGGGGTGATCGGTCAAGACGACATTGTTCTGGTCGACGCGAACTGCCACAAGTCGATCTGCCACTCGCTGACGGTTACGGGTGCTCGGCCGGTGTACGCCACGCCGACACGCAATGGCTACGGCATGATCGGGTTGGTTCCGATTCATCGCTTCAGCCCGCAGGCGATCAAACAACTCATTGACGAGAGTCCCCTGACGGCAGGAGCGGCTTCGAAAGAGCCAACCTATGCGGTGGTGACGAATTCGACGTACGACGGGCTGTGCTATGACGTGAATCGGGTGGTGACGGAGCTGGCGCAGAGCGTGCCGCGCGTCCACTTCGATGAGGCGTGGTATGCCTACGCGAAGTTTCACCAGATTTATCGCGGACGCTTTGCGATGGACGTACCGGACGAGATGCCGAACCGGCCGACACTGTTTGCAGTGCAGTCGACGCACAAGATGCTGGCCGCGTTTTCGATGGCGTCGATGGTGCACATCAAGCTGAGTCCGCGAGCGCCGCTCGAATTTGACCAGTTCAACGAGTCGTTCATGATGCACGGCACGACGTCGCCGTTCTATCCTCTGATTGCGTCGCTCGATGTGGCGGCGGCAATGATGGAAGAGCCGGCGGGTCCCACGCTGATGAACGAAACGATTCAGGATGCGATTACCTTCCGCAAGGCGATGTCGTCAGTGGCGCATCGGTTGCGCGCGGCCGAGGGCGGAGGGGGATGGTTCTTCCGTCTCTATCAACCGGACCAGGTGACGGATCTTGAGGGGCAGACGCATTTGTTCGAAGAGGCTCCGGATGAGTTGCTGGCGACGGACCCGAAGTGTTGGACGCTGAAGCCGGGCGAAGACTGGCACGGCTTTCTGGATGCAGACATTGCGGATGACTACTGCATGCTCGATCCGACGAAGGTCACGATCCTGATGCCGGGCGTCAACGCGCAGGGAGTAGTGGCCGAGTGGGGCATTCCCGCCGCGATTCTCACGGAGTTTCTGGACGCGCGGCGAGTGGAAATCGCTCGGACTGGCGATTACACCGTTCTGGTGCTGTTCTCAGTAGGAACAAGCAAGGGCAAGTGGGGGAGCCTGCTGGAGAATCTCTTCGAATTCAAGCGGCTCTATGACACGGAAGCGTCTCTCGAAGAGACATTGCCTGAACTGGTGGCGAAGTATCCCAATCGGTATAGGAATATCTCACTCAAGGAGCTGAGCGACGAGATGCACGCGGCGGTGATCGAGCTGAACCTGACCGGGCTTGTGGGCGAGGCCTGCGAACTGGATACGGACCAGGTACTGACTCCGGCGCAAACGTATCAGAAACTGTTACGAAACGGTACGGAGAAGGTGAAATTTACCGAAATGGCGGGACGCATGACTGGAGTCATGCTAGTGCCGTATCCTCCGGGGATTCCAGTGGCCATGCCGGGCGAGCGGCTGGGCACCAAGGACAGCGCTGTCATCAAGCTGATTCTGGCAATGGAGGAATTCGGCAAGCGCTTCCCGGGTTTCGAGCGCGAGGTGCACGGCATCGAAGTGGATGCACAGGGGGAATACTGGATGCGAGCGGTAATTGAGACTCCAGGAGAGAAAACGAATGGCAGCGGCAAACAGCGCGCACCCAAGTCGGGTCCCCCGGTAAAGCGCAAGAGGCGTGTGAAGGCGCCTGAGACGCCGCCGGGAGATGCGGGCATTTAGGTACCGGTGTAGCTCACTTCCGAAAGCGGGAACGTGGGCACCCTTTTTCTCGGCTGGTTTAGAAACCCAGCTCTTTGGCCGCGAGTTCCGTTCCCTCAACTCTTGCACGAATCTTTCGGAATGCCGTGTCTCGTGCCGTAGACGTGTCATCGGCGAAGGGTGAGAAGCCGCAATCGTCGGTGGTTCCAAGTTGTTCGACGGGCACGAAGAACGCCGCTTCCATAACGCGATCGCGAACCTGGGCCGCATTCTCAACCACCGGATTGATGGGATCGATGACGCCGACGAAAACGAGCTGCTGCGGTCCGGCAAGCTGGCTTACGATACGCAAGATGCGCCTCCTGTCCGGCTCGCTCGCCATCTGGAGATAGAATCTGCCGACGTTCATCTTGAAAAGATCGGGCAAGAACGCCGCATAGTCGACGTCGGCGCTGTGCGTTGAATCATGATCGCCGCCGGGACAGACATGCACGCCAATCTTGTAGCGCTCGGCAGGAGCGAAGCGGTTCAGGACTTCGTTGTTCAGATCGACGAAGCTGCGGAGAAGACCGCCTGAGGGATCGAGCTTGAGAGAGAGCCGCCCCTCGGTGAAGTCGATCTGAACATTGGCTGCACCCGCATCGAGAGCTCCACGAATATCGGCTTCAGCTTCGTTGATGAGGTCGGCGATGAAGGCTTCCCGCGGGTAGCCGGGTATCTCGCTTCCAGGGTATAGAAGGCTCAGAGCGGAAGCGGAGATGACTGCCTGCTTGACGGGGCGTTCGGTGAAGGCGAGCGCCGACTTGAGATAGCTCTCGGCATATATTCCGTAGCGGAATGGTCCAGCCGTCAATCGAGGCAACTGACGTTGATGACCGTCGGCAAACGGGATCACGACCCCATCGGGTGCGAGATTTTCGAGTCCACTGAGGGGATAGGTCGCGAAACTGGGCTTGGCTTGTTCACCATCTGTCAGGACTGGGGAACCAGTCTGTTCGAGGCGGTTGATGGTGTCTTGAACAGCCTCTCTGTAGGCATTGTCGAGCACATCACGAGCGACTTTGCCGGCCTGAAAAGATGCGATAGCTTGAATCAACTCCGGAGGGCGAGGGATGCTGCCAATCGGTTCGGTCGGGATTGCCATCCCGAGAGTGTACCGGGGTTGGGCTCGTCGAGACTACCTCCCAAAGGATGATTTCTCGAGCTACGAAGCGCGGGAGCCGGCTTCGGTATGGGCGGCGATTTCGTGGGCGACGTTGGCTTCCTGACCGGCGAACATGAAACGCAGGCGGTCGGCGATTCGCAGGTGCCACTGGGCGCGGCGCGCGGCGGGCAGGCGCGTATATAACACTTCACGATAGAGCGCGTGGGCAAAAACATAGAAAGCGGATCGGGTGCCTCCGGGCAACTCATCGTGGCCGGCAATGGACAGCAGGCGCACGCGGCGCAGGAGCGCCGCATAGGACTCTTCTATTGCTTCGACATCCCGGTCGAGAGCAGCAGCGGCGGCCCATGCGGGAAAGATGGTTCCATAGACGCTGCCCGCTTCGAGCAGCAGGCGATCCTGGTCGGTGAGACGGTCGAGCTGGAGTTCGATGACGCCGGAGAGAGCATCGGGAATACCGAGCTCGATCGCGTCGAGAGGAAGGCTGAGGGTGACCTGGCCTTTCTCGCTGAGAAGAATGCGCTGTGTGCGCAGATGATCGAGGGTGGCGATCATGAAGAGGGGATTGCCGGCCGAGTTCTGATGGATAAGGCTGGAGAGGCCGGAGGGCAGCGCGTCGGTGATCAGCTCGCGCCGCAGATATTCCTTGACGGCTTGCTTGGTGAGGGGGCCGAGGCGCAGCCATTCGCCGCGGCGGCTAGTCAGGAGATCCTGCTCAAGGAGACGCAAGGGGTGTTCGGCGTCGATGTCGGATGGCCGGAAGCTGCAGAGCAGCATGAGTTTGGCGCGTCCGCGGCGCCGGGCAAGCGCGGCAATGAGATCGAGGGTAGAAGAATCGGCCCAGTGGATATCTTCGAAGACAAGGAGCAAAGCATCGGTCTGGCTGAGGGCCTCAAGCGCCTCGCAGATTTCGCCGAGCGATGGTGAGGAAGCAGCGCTAGGGCTGAACCAGCCAGGTGCGGCAGACGCGAGCAGCGTACGGGCCTTTTCGTCTTCCATGTGGCGGAGGCTGTTAAGGGCCTCGCGAACCGGGTACAAGGACTCTTTCCCGCCAAAGCTTTCGAGTGATTGCCCACGGGCGATCCGCAGCTTGGCGGTGTTGGCGATCTGCGTGCTGAAGGCATCGATGAGAGCAGTCTTGCCGATGCCGGGATCGCCTGTGACGAAGACGGTGGGCCGCTCGCCGTTGCGAGCGCGCGCCAGGTGGGCGTGCAGGTCGGCGAGTTCGGAGTCTCGCCCGACGAGCGTAGGGGCAAGAGAAGTTGCCGAAGAACCGGCGCCGTTCGCCACCGGCGCAAGGAAGCGATAGCCGCGCTTGGGAATGGTTTCGATGAATTGTGGATCGTCAGGGCTGTCGCCGAGAAGCTTGCGGAGCTCGAGAATGTAGGTGCGCAGCACTTGCGGCTGTACGTAGGTCTCAGGCCAGAGGGCTTCGAGAAGCTCGTCGTGGGTGACGAGACGCTGTGGATTCTCAACCAGGTAACGCAGAACAGAAAAAGGACGCGGTGTCAGCTTGAGCTGCTTGTCGGCCTGCCACAGGCATTCGTTCTGAAGGTCGAGCCGGTAGATTCCAAACTGTTGCATCTGGGAGAAGTGACTCCTGACTAACAGTATCCATGAGCAGTTGGCGTGCCGTGTCTCAGCAATGTAAAGTCTGCATTTTGTTTGGTCCGCGAGACTGTGGTGGTCTGGGGTTGTCCAAATCCGGACAGTCGTGTCCGGGGGCGTTCGTAAAGAGGTACGAAGGGTAGACGGTGAAGGTTCCGCTGGCGTTTGCACTATAGTGATGCAGTTACTGAAAAAGGAGATGAGACGCATGGCAAGCGTGACGGGAGGTTCAAGGCCTTTCTCAAGACGGGATTTTTTGCGGGCGAGCAGCGGCGCGGCTTTGGGCGGTGTGCTGGCAGCGCACACCATCGATTTGGAAGCTGAGCAGGTGGCGGTGATTCCGGCTGGCGATGCGGTTCGTTTTGGCATTATCGGCGTGGGGACTCAAGGTTCGGCACTGCTGACGAATGCGGTAACTGTGCCGGGCGTGCAGTGTGTGGCGGCGAGCGATCTTTACGATGGACGGCACACGCTGGCTCGCGAAATTGCCGGGCCGGACATCAAGACGACGCGGCGATATCAGGAACTGCTGGACGACAAATCCATCGAGTGCCTGATTGTCGCCGTGCCGGATTTCTGGCACAAGACGGTGGTGGTGGATGCGCTGAGCGCGGGCAAGGATGTTTACTGCGAGAAGCCGATGTCACACACGATCGGCGAGGGTGAGGAGATGGTGAAGGCTGTCGAGCGCACGGGTAAGTTCGTGCAGGTAGGCTCGCAGCGGGTGAGTTCGGCGATCTTTGGCAAGGCGCAGCAGCTGGTGTCGAGCGGAGCGATTGGCGATTTGCTGCAGGTCGAGCTGCAATTGGGTCGCAATACACCGGATGGGGCGTGGGAGTATCCGCCGCCGCCGGATTTGTCGCCGGAAAATCTCGACTGGGTGACGTGGCAGAAGGATGTGCCGAAGAAGCCGTTCGATCCTTTGACCTTTGCGCGCTGGCGCTGCTGGCATGAGTATGGGACGGGCATGGCAGGCGACTTGATGGTCCACCTGGTGAGCGGGATGCAGTTTGTTACCGGCCTCAACCAGGTTCCTGATAAGGTCTTCACGGTGGGGGGCATTGAGCGTTGGAAGGATGGGCGCAATATGCCCGATGTGCAGAACACGATTCTCGACTACGGCAAGGTTCACGTTTCGTTGCGCCTGACCCTGGGAACGGAGACTCCGGAGGTGACGCGGATGCTGGGGTCGAAGGGCATTGTGGAGATCTCAAATAACGCGGTAACGTTCATTCCGCAGCTGGGAATCAACACTAGCCCGAGCTATTATTCGCAGGGCTACCCAGCGGCGATCCGAAAGGAGTACATCCGCGAGTGGCAGGAGAAGAACGATCCCATCCTGGCTGAGCATCCTCTTGCGGACGTGGATGTGTATCGCGGGCCTTCGTGGGATGGCCTGCGGCCGCACCTGGCGAATTTCTTCAGCGCAGTACGCACACGCAAGCCGGTGGTGGAAGATGTGGTCTTTGGGCATCACGCGGCGACAGCTTGCCACATGGCGAATGAGTCGTATTTTCAGGGAACAGTGATCAGGCCACCCGGAACCGGAAACAAAAAGACGGCTTAACCCTCCGGTACTTCGTCGCAGACGACAAAGAAATTGGTCAGGTTGGCCGTGCCGAAGGATGTGGTCAGAGCCACGTCGGAGGCGTCGCGGCCCACCGCCATCAGGATTCGGCCTATGCGCGGGGTGTTGTTGCGAGCGTCGAAGGCCCACCAGCGGCCGGATAGATACACCTCAAACCAGGCGCTGAAGTCCATGGGCGCCGTCGGCGGTGGAAAGATACGGATATCCCCGAGGTATCCGGTGGCGTAACGCGCCGGAATGTTGAGTGCCCGGCAGAAAGTGATGGCCAGATGCTGAAAGTCTCGGCAGACGCCCTGGCGCTCGATGAAGACGTCGAGCGCGGTCTTGGTGGAACTGGCGTGCTGGTATCCAAAGACAACCTTGTTGTGCACCCAGTCGCAGATGGTCTGCACGCGGGACCATCCGGGCGACAAATGCCCGAAGAGGTCGAGAGCGACATTCGATAGCCGGTCAACCTCGCAGTAGCGGCTGTTAAGCAGGAACTGGAGGACGTCGCTGGGCAGGTCGTGAATGGGGTGTTCGATCGCGGAAAGATCGACGGGATCGGGTTCGCCAGAGTCCTGGATAAGGGTACTGTTGGAGAGGCGCAAAGGGCCCGCGGGAGCGTCGAAGCGCGTGCAGATGTTGCCGAAACTATCGATGTAGCTGTGGAGCGAGAGAGCAGGATCGATTTGCAGAAGGTCCGGCTCGCGCAGTTCGTTGACGCGCGAGGGGTGAACGTGCAGTATGGCCACAAATGAAACGGGAGCCGGCAGGGCGAATTGAAGGTCGTAACCCAGGCGAATCAGCATGGATGAAGTCTCAGAATAATCTCTTTTCGGGAATAGACGGCCAGTTCTGAAGCAGAACGTGGATATTTAGATGCGATGAACCTGGATGACCGCGCGTTCGGGTACAGTTTTAGTATCTACTTTGAGAGCTTTCTTCTGGTCGCTAGACGAAGTTATTCTGTCGAACTTTTCTTAGGAGAGGAACGATTTGACCTATTGTCTCGGCATTATGACCCACCAGGGACTGGTCATGGCGTCCGACTCTCGAACGAACGCTGGGTATGACCAGGTGAATCTTTGCCGGAAGATGCACACCTTTGTGCAGCCCGGGGAACACGCCTTTGTGATTCTGACGAGCGGCGGCTTGTCGCTTACGCAGTCGGTGGTGACGCTGCTGCGCGACGAGTTTGACGCGGGCGAGGGACTGGCCAAGGCGGATACGATGTACAAGGCAGCGCGTGCGGTGGGGGATTGCGTGCGTCGTGTCTCGGATATGGACCGTGCGGCGCTCGAACGGGACGACTTCAGCTTCAACATCAATCTCCTTCTGGGCGGACAGGTGAAAGGCGAGAAGCCGCAACTCTATCTGATCTACCCGCAGGGGAATCCGCTGAGCGCAACTCAGGAGTCGCCATATCTCCAGATAGGCGAGTGCAAGTATGGGCGGCCGATTCTGGATCGCGGCATCGAGCATGGCACGACGACGCTGGATGTGGCGGCGATTTACGCCCTGTTGTCGTTCGACGCGGCCATGCGATCGAATGTGACGGTAGGGCCGCCGATCGAGATGCTGCTGTATGAAAACGACAAGTTGACATTCGACTGCTACCGAAGATTTGCGGCTGACGATTCCGAGCTGAAACTGATTCACAGCAGCTGGGAGCGCTCGCTGCGGCGGGCGGTGGAAGACCTGCCGAAAATTCAGTTCAACGCGCAAGTGCCGGACCTTCCTTAAGGCTTGTTTCTTCGGCGAGTGCGCTGCTACTGGGGCTCTCCAATAGCGTAATAGCCCTTGCGCGTCTGAATCTTGAGACCATCGCCTTGGCAGGAGACATCAAGCTTACGGTAGCCGCCATCCAGCTTGTTATTGGTAGGTGTATAGCTGGCGAGATATTGAGTGCGCAGCTCCTGCTCAATTTGGGCGAAGGCGTCTTCCATCTTCTTGCCGTTGTTCCCGACGTTGATTGTCCGGCCGCCCGTTTCTTCCGTGAGCTTGCGCATCTGCATGTCCCCTGTGTAGCCGAAGGGGCCGTGGTAGGCGTAGAACGGGCGGTCGGCGATAAGAATGACGTAGATGATGGCGTTAGCCTTTTGCGCGGCTTCGATGGCTTGATTGGGCTTGGTGACGGAGCCCTCGTCCTCGCCGTCGGTCAGCAGGATGAGCGCCTTGCGGCCGGTTTCGGAGCGCAGCTTGTCATTCGAGACCTGAGCGACGGCATCGTAGAGCAGCGTGCCTTTCGGAGCGCCCTGGGTGGGGATCGGACCCTGACCGATGCCGGGCACGCCCATTGAGCCGTTACCGCCAGCGGTATTGATTTGCGCCTTGTCCATGGCCCGAATCAGCTCATTGGCATTATTGGTGAAGTCCTGTTCGAGGTTGACGCCTACGTCAAAGGTCACCAGGAAGGCTTCGTCCTTCGACCGAAGGATATCGCGCAGAAAATTGCCGCCCGCCTGTTGTTCAAGGCCAAGAACGTTCTCCTGGCTTCCGCTGGTATCGAGCAGGATACCGAGCGTCAAAGGGAGATCTGCCTCCGACGAGAAGTTTTTGATCGTTTGCGGCTGCTTGTCTTCGAGGATGCTGCAATCTTTCTTGGTCAGGGTCGAGACAAGGCCGTTATGTTTGTCGCGTGCCGTAAAGAAGAGACTGACGAGGTTGACGTTGACCCTCAAGGTCGTGGCGGCTGGCTGCTCCTCCTCGGGGGCGTCCGGCACTGTACTCACAGGCGGGGCGTCGGGCGAGGGAGCAGTTTGTGCGCAGGCCAGAGAAGTTACCGCGAACGGGACGGCGGCTGGAAAAAGGACAAACAGTAGAACGGGCGTGACAAAAGAGGCGAGCGGGCGGCGTAAATGTGACATAAACACCTTTTAGACGGGTTTCAGGACGGAAAGTTCTGCATGGCGACATCAATCTGGAGACGAGCGTGAAACGCCAGCCTCAAAGTGTGAATCTGATAGTCTGAGCATACGCTTCGGGAGACTGTCCGGTAGAGTTAGGGTGCGTCTAACGAGAGTAGAAATATACGAATAGACGGCTGTTGCAGAGGCTTGCAAGCCAGGCGCGGCCGTTTCCTGTGATAATGGTTGGGCCGTAAGGCAAGGCCAGTCGCAGCAGGTAGTTGGAGGAGTTCTGGTGACGCAAGGCGCCCTCGCAATCGCGTTGTCCCTGTTTCTTTTGGGAGCCGCGCAACAACAACAGCAACCGCAGGCCCCCAGCATTCCGGACGCGCCGGCGCCGTCGGGTCTCTCCGATCTAAAAGGGCAGGTCACGCCGGGCAGCGGAACCACACCCGACTCGAAACAGGGTGATCAGACTGCTCCGCCGAGCCAGCCTCCCGCTCAGCAGCAGGCCGCGCCCTCCGCAGCTGACCAGGTGCAGCAGGAGCCGCCGGAAACTCCCAAGGCGGGTCAGACCGAGTCTTTCCTTATCCATGTGCCGGTCAACTTCATCGATGTGCCAGTCACGGTACGCGACAAAAAAGGCAACCTTGTTTTCGGGCTCACTTATCGTCAGTTCCGGATTTATGAAGATGGCGGACGCCAGAGAATTGCATTCTTTTCTGTCGACCCGCTCCCGCTTTCGGTTGCGTTCGTCATTGACCAGAGCCTTCCGTCGGACGTCATGAAGAAAGTCAACCGGAGTCTTTCGGCCTTGACGGGTGCGTTTTCTCCCGCAGACACGGTGGCTGTGTTCACCTACGACACCAGCTCGCAGATGGTGACCGACTTTACTGCTTCTCAGGGGCCGAGGCTGCCGCAGGCGTTGGCGAGAGCGAAACGAGAGGGCCGCGATATGGGTATGCCAATCACGACTGGCCCTCTGGCTACCGGTCCGATCATCAACGGGCAAACGGTCGATCCCAACCTCAGCCCGCAACGCAACTCCGGCGTTGGCTTCCTGACCGCGCCCAAGGATGTTCATCCACTCAATGACGCGATTCTGGATGCGGCCAAGGCACTGGCAAGACAGCCCAAGGGGCGACGGCGCATTCTCTACGTCATCAGCGACGGCAAGGAAGCCGGCAGCAAGGCTTCGCTCAAGGAAGTTGTCCGTTACCTGCTGACCAACAAGATTTCCGTGTATGGAACCCTGGTGGGTGACTCGGCAACATGGGGGATCGGGTATCTGGACAAGCTTCATCTGCCTCTGCTGCCGACCAACAACGTGCTGCCGAAGTATTCCACGCAAACGGGCGGATCGCTCGATGCCGAACTCTCCGAGAATGGCATCCAGTTGAGTTTTGCCCGGATTACGGAATCGGTGCGCACGCAGTACACGCTGGGCTACTACAGCCATTCGCCGGCCATCAGCGGCAAGCACCATACGATCGAAGTGGATGTGATGGGGATTCCCGGTCTGGATGTGACGGCCAAAGAGGGCTACTATCCCTCCCTGGCTGACGTAACGCCGTGACCTCGGGTGGCGGTCAGGCCGTTGCTTTTGGCCTGACTGCTTCGGCGATCTGGGGAGCGGCGGATTTCTCAGGCGGGCTGGCGACCAAACGGGCCGCTCCAGCATTGGTCGTGTTCATCGCGCATGGCCTGAGTCTCGTTGCTCTGCTTGGCATTGTTGCGGTGCGACACGACGCGCCTCCCGCACATATTTTTCTGGGTTTGCTGGCCGGCGCTTCCGGAAGCATCGGCCTGATGGCGCTTTATGCGGCCCTGTCACTGGGTTCAATGGGGCTGGCGGCAGCGACCTGCAGTGTGGTCACGGCGACTCTGCCGGTGCTGTATTCCTCCCTGCAGGAGGGTCACGCCGGAGTCGTGAAGCTGAGCGGCTTTGCAGTGGCTGCGGTCGCGATCTGGCTGATTGCGTACACGCCGGGCGACAAGCCACATCCGCGCGGCCTGGGTCTGGCGGTGCTGGCCGGTCTCGGCTGCGGCTTTTCAATGGTATTGCTCCACATTGGCGCAACCGAGAGCCTTCCGTGGACCCTTACCCTGATGCGATTGGCCAGCACCGTAATATCCGGCACCTTTGGTCTCGCGTTGTTGATACGCGGACGAGGCTCAGTAGTAAAGGTCTCGTTTTCATGGCTCAGTGCGTTTTTGCCGGCTGCCATAGCGGGGCTTCTCGACACAACCGGTAATCTGTTCTATGTGCTTGCGTCGTTCGCAGGACGATTGGACGTGGCGGCGGTTCTGTCTTCGCTTTATCCAGCGGGAACGATGCTGCTTGCGGCCTGGCTTCTGAAAGAACGTGCGACGCACGCTCAGATGGCGGGGATGATCCTTGCACTTGCGGCGGTTGTGTTGATTTCTGCGTGAAAAGGAAAAGGGTCAGGGAACTCAGAGAGGATATGTCTGAGTTCCGGCAAGAGGTGTGGGCGCCGCAATTTTACTTGGGTTGCGGCGTGGCCTCAGACTTGGCGGCATTCTCCTGCTTGGCCGGGTCGCTGGTCGCTCCCTTGATGCCATCCTTGAAGCCTTTAAGACCTTCACCAAGCCCTTTACCGAGCTCGGGCAGCTTGCGCGGGCCGAAGATCAACAGGGCAATGACCAGAATGATGATCAGATGCGTAGGTGTAAACAGGTTATCGAGCATGGTGTCGTCTCCCGGAATCCGGCAGTTCTCGAGCCCCTGCCGGAAGGCGAATGTCCTTTTCGCTGCTGTCATTGTCGCACAGGGCAGTAGCGGGATGCATTGTGCCCGGAGCGATAGGGTTTTCTGCTATGAATACGAGCGGCGACTGCAGACGGATTTATGTCCGGCGGGACAGAAGGCCCGTTCGCCATGTATCGTTGAAACATTGCGGAGAAGTGTTGCGGGCATTCTAACCATTGAGGGACGGGTACCCGCAGAGCCAGGTTTTGGAGGTTGTGTCTGTTGAAGGACGTGCGGAAGATTGTCTTTATATTGGCGGCGCTCGCGCTGCTGCCATGCTTTCAAAATCAGGCGCAAGCCCAGTACAAACAGCCAGTAGTGGCGCCGAGCACGCCTTTGTCCGGTGTCCGGTACGACAATCGTTGGGAAGTCTACGGGGGACTCGCCTACACGCGCTTTACCGCGGGTCCGCAACTGGTTCAGGGTTCCAACCTGGGCGGCTTCGATGTGCAGGGGACGCGCTGGTTTACGACGCGCCTGGGGCTGACGGGAAATATTCGCGGATATTACGGAACCAGCGGGGCGCAGCCGAATCCTTACGGCATTCGCGGACCTTTCGTGAGCCAGACTATGTTTATGGCCGGTCCGGAGTATCGAGGCCCGAGCAATCAGCACATCACGACAACGTTTCACGCGTTATTCGGCGGAGACCACGGAAGTTTCGAGTCGGGGCTTTATGACCAGCATGGGCAGAAGGTTCCTCCATTAGCGGTGGGCTTCTACAGTAACCAGGTGGCGTTCGCAAGCGCGCTTGGCGGCTCGGTCGACCTGAATCGTTCGCCAAGGCTTGCGTTCCGGGTCTCTCCTGACGCGATACTGACGGATTTCGGCAGCAACGGCATCCGGACGGTTTTCGGGATCTCAGTGGGGCTGGTGTATCGCCTGGGCCGGGATCAGGTTCGCCGATAAGCCGATCAGGAATTGCGAATGCGCGCTGCGATTGCGGCGCGCATTTTTCTTGGGCGCGGACGAGTGAGTCGGCCGCCTCCTTTTCACAATGAGTCGCGCGATCTATACTTTGGCGGCGAAACTGCACGCTCGAACGGCTCCTTCTAATTCGTTCACGGGCCAGCATTTTCAATCCGATTCTCTTTGCACGACGAGGCTATTCAATGAACGGACGATGGAATCCCAAAAAATGGGAGGAGGATGGAACCTTTCACCTTGGTATAAACATGGCCGGGGCGGTGTCGGCGGGGGCGTACACGGCGGGTGTCCTCGATTTTCTGACTGAGGCGCTTGAGCAGTGGTATGCGGCCAAGGCCGCGGGTTCTGCAGTGCCCATGCACGACATTTCCATCGACGTCTTCTCAGGAGCCTCTGCCGGCGGCATGTGCGCGGCAATAGCTTCGGTGATGCTGCAGGGCGAGTTTGAGCACATTCGAAATCCCGCCGATCCGTCAGTCGTGAATACAAATAACCGGTTCTACGAGAGCTGGGTGAACAGGATCGATATCGAGTGGCTCCTGCAGCAGAGAGACCTGGCGGACGGCGCGCCCGTAGTCTCGCTGCTGGACTCCACGATTATCGACGAAATTGCTGACTACGCTTTGACGCCAGGCACGGCGGCGCAACGTACGTACATTTCGGAATCACTAACGCTCTTTCTTACGCTGACCAATGTGCGCGGCACGCCGTATTCGGTGAACGGCGACGCTGCGGGCTCGGCAGAAGAGGACACGGCTTACTACGGAGACAAGTTGCAGTTCGAGACTGTACCAGGCCTGGGTACGGCTCCTCTGTCGCCTTCGGCAAAGCCCCTGCCACTGAACACGAGCAGCGGGGGAGTGAATGCCGGGGCGTGGCCGCTTCTCAAAGAAGCTGCGAAAGCGACGGGAGCTTTTCCGCTCTTTCTGGCTCCGCGCACGATCGACCGCGCTGCGAACGATTATTACTACTCACCGTGGGAGCCGGTTTCAGATACCAGTCCAACAAAGGTGCCCCCGCATTGGCCACTAAAGCCGGAAGGCACATTCCGCACGCTCAATGTAGACGGCGGTGTGACGGACAACGATCCATTCCAACTGGCTCACGACTTTCTGGCGATCCACAACCCGAAGGCGACGGTCAACGCGAAGACGGGAGAACTTGCGAATCCGCCTGATTCGGATAAGGCGAATTGTGCCGTGTTGACTGTGGCTCCGTTCCCGTCCGATTTCCTTTTCGATCCCCTGTACGATTTCGATAAAAACAGCAGCGTGTTCGGCATGCTGCCCAATCTGTTCACAGCCCTGATTTCGCAATCCCGTTTTCTGGGCGAGTCGCTGGCGGCAGTGATGAGCGGCAATTCATACAGCCGGTTTGTGCTGGCTCCGTCGGACGCCGGACTGCCGGACAAGGAGGCGCTGCAGTGCGGACTGCTCAGCGCATTTGGCGGATTCTTCGAGCGAGGCTTTCGCGCACACGACTACCAACTGGGACGGCGCAACTGCCAAAAGCTTCTCAGAGACCACTTCCGTCTCGCAATCGGCAATCCCATTATCGGCGCGGGCTTGAACAAGCTCGACGATGCGAGACGGGCGGCCGTAATTGCCGATTTTACCGGCACCCATCCCAAACAGAAGGATACCCTCCCGATAATCCCACTCTTCGGCACGGCGGCCTTGGAGGTTCCTGAACCCGTTCGCGCGACCATCAGCTCGGCGCGCGTCAACCAGGTCCTGGATTGGGTTGTAAATCGCCTGCACGCGGTCGCGAAGCCGTTGCTGGAGAGCGTATTGGGCAGCGGCTTCAGGGACTTTGCCGCCCGCGAGACAGTAGACGCGCTCATTTCTACCGTGGGAAGAGCAAAGCTCAAGCTGCTGTTGCAGAAGAAGTTGGAAGACGTGATCTCCGATTGACTGGCTGGGCCCGCCTCATGGGGGACTTCAAGGCATATCGCCGATCCCCCATCGAGATGCTCTCCCGTGCTAACGTAAAAAGTTCCAGACTTTCCTGCCGGAAGGATTCCCACAGTGGCTACCTCTGCTCCAAGTGCGCTTCGTAAGACTCCGCTGAACATCATGCATCGCCGCATAGGCTCGAAGATGGTGGACTTCGGCGGCTGGGATATGCCGGTCGAGTACTCGGGGTTGATTGCCGAGCACATGGCCGTACGCACGGGCGTAGGGCTCTTTGATGTGAGCCACATGGGCGATATTCAGCTGCGTGGACCGGGCTCTCTCGATGCAGTGCAGCACATCTCTATGAACGACGCCTCAAAGCTGCAGGAGGGGCAGGCGCATTACTCGGCGATGCTATATCCGCAGGGCACGTTTGTGGATGACGTGATCGTACACAAGTTGAGTAACAACGATTACCTGATTGTCATCAACGCGGGGACGCGGGAGAAAGACTTCCACTGGGTGAAATCGAACGTCCAGCGCTTTGACTGTCACGCGAACGATTACAGCGACTACTACACGCAGCTGGCGATCCAGGGGCCGCGGGCCGCGGAGACTCTGGCCAAACTGACGAAAGTAGATTTGAGTTCAATCAAGGGATACTGGTTCAAGTGGGGCACCGTCTGCGGATTGGCCAATACACTCATCGCGCGCACGGGATACACCGGCGAGGACGGCTTTGAGATTTATGTGCCGTCTGACGTAGCTACAAGCGAGCGAGTATGGAACGAAGTGCTGGAGGCGGGCAAGGAATTCGGCATCCTGCCCTGCGGGCTGGGCGCGCGCAACACGCTTCGTCTCGAATCGGCGATGTCGCTCTATGAGCATGAGATTTCCGACAAGATCAATGTCTTCGAGGCGCATCTCGATCGCTTTTTGAAGCTCGAAAAAGGGCCGTTCGTCGGCTCGGAAGCGCTGAAGACGATTCAGGCCGAAGGTGGACCGACGAAGAAGCTTGTTGGCCTGGAGATAATCGAGCGGGGAATCGCGCGCGACGGCTATGCGGTGCTCGACGCGGCAGGAAAGAAGATCGGCGTTGTGACGAGCGGCTCGCCGGCTCCTTTTCTGAAGAAGAATATTGCGCTCGCCTATGTGCCGACTGAATTGGCAGTGGTGGATGGCGAGGTCGCGGTTGAAGTGCGTGGAAATCCGGTGAAGGCGCGCATTGTGCCCACGCCGTTCTATCGCAGGCCGAGGAAAACAGCGTAACGACCAAGCACAGAGGAGAGAACGATCGAATGGCTTATCCGGAAAAGTACAAGTACACGCGTGAGCACGAGTGGATTGAAGTAGCCGGGAGTGTCGGTACAGTAGGCATAACCGACTACGCTCAGAACTCGCTCGGTGATATCGTCTTCGTCGACGCGCCCAAAGTTGGCACGAAGGTCGAGAAGGGCGCTGTCTTCGGCAGCGTGGAATCGGTGAAGGCGGTTTCCGATCTTTATTCCCCTGTAACCGGTACGGTTACAGAAGTGAATGAAGAACTGGCTACATCGCCGGAAAAGATCAACACCGACGCGCATTCTTCGTGGATCATCAAGGTGGAATTGAGCAATCCTGCCGAATTGGACGCGCTGCTGTCGGCGGAAGCCTACGAGAAGTTTATCGCGGAAGAGACCGGCAAGTAATCAGGTTCGAACAAAAGGAAAAGCATGCGCTATCTGCCAAAATCCGATGCCGAACGTGCGGCGATGCTGCAGGAGATCGGTGCTTCGTCGATCGACGATCTTTTTACCGCTGTTCCGGAAGAGTACCGGCTGACGCGCGACCTGAAGGTTCCGCGACAAATGGGCGAGTCGGAGATCATCGACTACTTCAAGGCAGCCGCTGCGAAGAACGCGAATGGCTACACGAGTTTTCTGGGCGCGGGGATGTATCGGCATTACCGTCCCGTCGTAATCGATTCGTTAGTCCAGCGCGGTGAGTTTCTTACCTCGTACACGCCCTACCAGGCGGAGATTACGCAAGGCACGTTGCAGGCGATCTTCGAATTTCAGACGATGATTTGCGAGCTGACGGGCATGGACATCGCGAACGCGTCCATGTACGACGGCTCGACCGGCGCGGCGGAGGCGGTGATGATGGCGGTGCGCATCACGGGCCGCGATGGTGTGCTGGTGGCGCGGACGGTCCATCCGGAATATCGCGAGGTGATGCATACCTATGCTCAGCATCAGGGTCACGATGCACGCGAGGTTGCGTACGGGCAGGATGGCCGCATCGATCTCGCGGCGCTCGAGAAAGCCGTGACAGACGAGACGGCGTGCGTGCTGGTGCAGTCGCCGAACTTCTTCGGAGCGATCGAGGACATCCCGACGATTGCGGAGATCGCGCACAAAAAGGGTGCGCTGCTGATCGTGACGATCGCCGAGGCCGTGTCGCTCGGCATCGTGCGGCCACCGGTCGAGGCGGATATCGTCTCGATGGAGGCGCAGTCGTTTGGCGTGGCTCTGAGCTATGGCGGTCCTTACTGCGGTGTGCTGGCGGCGAAGGAGAAGTATCTTCGCCAGATGCCGGGTCGGCTCGTGGGCGAGACGAAAGACACCGAAGGACGGCGCGGATTTGTGCTCACGCTTTCAACGCGCGAGCAGCATATTCGGCGCGAGAAGGCGACGTCGAACATCTGCACGAATCAGGCGCTGGTGGCGTTGATGACGACGATCTTCCTGACTGTCTACGGCAAGCAGGGGATGCGCGATCTGGCGGTCCAGAATCTGGCGAAGGCCAAATACGCTGCAGACACTCTTGGGACGCAGGGCAAGTTACTGTTTGCAGGAACGCCGCGCTTCCACGAGTTCGTGCTGCAGACGGATGAAGATCCCGAACAAGTGAACGCGCGGCTTCTGGAGAACAAAATCATCGGCGGCCTATCGCTTAAGAATTGGTATCCGGAACTGGGCAACGCAACGCTGTGGTGCGCGACGGAATTGACAACGCGCGAACAGATCGACGCTGCGGCCGCTGTTTTGGCCGATGCGCCGGTTGCGGCTTCGGCGCGATGAAAAGGTTCTTGCAGGATTCGAGGGGTTGATGGCAACGACGAATGGATTTGTAGGCACGACACGCAAGGTCACGGCGCATCTGACGCAGAACGAAGGGCTAAGCTTTGAGAAGTCCTCGCCGGGCAAGAAGGGCTATCGGCTTGCCCCACTCGATGTACCGGAGGTGGATGCGGCTGCGCTGCTCGGTGGGGCCGTGCGCGATGATGTGGGAGCGCTGCCCGAGCTGAGCGAGATCGAGATTATCCGCCATTTCACGCGTCTCTCGACGTGGAATTACGCGATCGATCTAGGTATGTATCCGCTGGGGAGCTGCACGATGAAGTACAACCCGCGCGTGAATGAGTTTGTGTCGCGCCTGGAAGGAATTGCCGAGGCGCACCCCTATCAACCGGAGTCGCTGTCGCAGGGCGCGCTGCAGATCGTAAAGTTGTTGCAGGACTGCCTGATTGAGATCACCGGCATGGACGCGATCACGCTGCAGCCGGCAGCGGGCGCGCACGGCGAATTTACCGGCATCCTGCTGGCGCGCGCTTATCACCAGTCGAAAGGCAATCCGCGCAAGACGGTGATCATTCCCGACTCAGCGCATGGCACGAATCCCGCGACGGCTGCGAGCTGCGGCTACCAGGTCATCAATCTGAAGTCGAACGCGCAGGGAGGCGTGGACGTGGCGGCACTGGCGCAGATCGTCAACGAAGACACGGCCGCGATGATGCTGACAAACCCTTCGACGATCGGTGTCTTCGAAAACGAGATTCACAAGATCGCCGATGTTCTGCACGACAAGGGCGCGCTTCTCTACATGGATGGTGCGAACATGAACGCCCTGGTCGGCAAGACGCGGCCCGGCGACTTCGGTGTCGACGTAATGCACCTGAATCTTCACAAGACGTTTTCGACTCCCCATGGCGGGGGCGGTCCGGGATCGGGTCCGGTGGCGTGCAAGAAGATTCTGGAGCCTTTTTTGCCCACTCCCGTTGTGGCCAAGGGTGAGGACGGGCTGCTGCATTGGAACTACGACCGTCCACAGTCGGTGGGACGGGTACGAATGCTCTACGGCAACTTCGGCATGTTCGTTCGTGCACTGGCCTATACGTTGGCAAATGGTCCGGACGGCCTGCGCCAGACCACGGAAGACGCAGTGCTCAACGCCAACTACATCCGAAAAAAGCTCGAAGACGTGTACGAGCTGCCGTACACGACGCCTTCGATGCACGAGGTGGTCTTCAGCGACAAACGGCAGGTCAAGAACGGCGTAAAGACCGGCGATATCGCCAAGCGGCTGATCGATTATGGTTTTCATCCCTACACAACGTCCTTCCCGTTGATCGTTCCGGGCGCGCTGATGATCGAGCCAACGGAGAGCGAGTCGCGCGAAGAACTGGACCTGTTCGTAGACGCGATGCGGCAGATTGCGCGCGAGGTTGAGGAGAACCCGCAGGTAGTGATTACGGCTCCCCATGCGACACGCATTTCACGCCTCGATGAAACAGGGGCGGCCCGCAAGCCGGTGCTACGGTGGAAGGGCCCGCCCGAGGATGCTGTCGAAGTCGACACTCCAGCGAAGGAGTGGTAGGCGGCCGTGTCCTCACTGCTTCATCGTCGCGATGAGTTAGAAAAATACGAATTCATGATGGGCAAGGCGCGCGGACGGCTAGCCGTGTCTCTGGACATGCTGACTGATGCCCTCATCCTGGTTGGGCAACACGGGGTTTACTGCGCGTCACAGCGCAATCCGTCGAAGCCGGCGCTCGATCTGGAGACGGTGCTGAGTGAGATCAACGGCGCGAAGGAACTGATCCAATCAGTTATGCAGGAGCTGGAGCGCGAACGCGTAACCGCCGCGACCAAAGAATAAGCTGCGCCGGATTCGCGGCGCAGCCCTTCATTTCACTCTCTCAATCGGCAGCTACTACCGGCACGAAGACATTGGTTGTCCCCCAGAGCAGATGGAGCTCGGCCTTGTTTCCCGCCGTGTGTTCGAAGCTGATCTTGAAGGTCTCGACCGGAGCACTGGAGATGACGCCTTCGAGCATCTTCACGCGGCCCAGGTCCTTCGCCTCGTCGTACACGGTGCCCCACTGGCCAGTCTGTTTGTTGATGATCAATGTCCAGCCGTGCTCTTCGGGCAGGCTATAGATCGTGTAGGTCCCAGCGGGAACCGCGAGATCCCCGATGCGAAGGTTGGACTGGGTTTTGAGCGTAGTCGCCGAGTTGGCTCCCGTGCGCCACACCTTGCCGTAGGGGGCGAGCTCAACGCCGACCTTGCGTCCGCGCAGCGAAGGGGCGCAGTAGTAGATGGTGATGTCCTTTCCGCCGAGGGTGACGCTGGCCTGCGCAGGAGGACTGGGCGGATTCGGATTGTGAGGATCGCATTGTGCATGAGCCTGGGTAAGCGTGAAAAGCAGCGCGGCGAGAGCAAGCAGAGGCTTGCCACAACAAAAATGTCTGCGAAACATTGGTCAGGGCTCCTTGTGAGGTCAGTCGTACGAGTTCCATCAGAGCGCGGATTGGCGCGGTCTGTCAAAGCAGCGTGATTCTGGCGGCCCGCCGTAGTATTCTTAATGAGCGCGCCCGTAGCTCAGCTGGATAGAGCGATTGCCTCCGGAGCAATAGGTCGGGAGTTCGAATCTCTCCGGGCGCACCATCCCTTCAAACGAAGTTGCCTCGTGCCATCAGCTTTTTGCTGGGCTGGCAGGCGCGTCCGCGTTGTCGATGTCCTCGACTGCCTTCCACGATCCATCCGCCTGCTTCTGATAGACCGTCACGTACTTGCCCTTCTCGATCAGAGTTGGCGTTTCGGTTCGCTTTGGGGTTCTTGGCTGGGCTGATTGCGCTGGCGGATAAATTCAATCGCGCTATAATCTTGCCACATTGGAACCCAACCCATGGCTAATATGCGCTCGACGGCTGCCGGTCCGGATCACTCAGCGTCCAGGTCGTTTTCGGATGGAGAGCTGATTCTTGACCGCTTCCGGATCGTGCGCTACGTGGGCGGCGGCGGTATGGGCGAGGTCTATGAAGCAATTGACCTCGAGATGGGACGAATCGCGCTCAAGACCATCCGTCCCGAGATCGCAAACAATCCAGATATGCTCGCGCGGTTCAAGAAGGAAGTCGCGCTGGCGCTCAAGATCAGTGGGCCGCATGTTTGCCGCATCCACGCCTTTTTCCCCCACGCCTTCAATTCATTGACAGACTCTGCCCGAGGTGCGAAGCGCGCCTTCCTGACCATGGAGTTTCTGGAAGGAATCACGCTCGCGGACAAGATCAGCGAGTCGGGTCCCCTGCCTTGGCGGGAGGCGAAGGCCATCGCGCTCGAAATCTGCGAAGGCCTGCAGACGATCCATGACGCCGGCGTCATCCACCGGGATCTTAAGCCCCGGAACATCATGCTGGCCTCGCGGAACGGATCTATTTGCGCCGTTGTGATGGATTTTGGGCTCGCGCGCGAGGTTGCGAGTTCTACGTCAGAGACGGCGACAAATTTCAATTCCGACTCTCAAGGCCAGATTGAGGGAACGCTGAACAGTATGGCTCCCGAGCAATTCGAAGGCGAAGAGGTTAGGCCTGCAACGGATATTTATGCTCTGGGCGTTGTCCTCTATGAACTGGTGACTGGACAACAGCCGTTTGGAGCAAACACCCCGATTGGAGCTGCGATTCAGAGAGGGAAGCGCCCATCCCCGGTATCCTCGCTTCGGCACGAATTACCACATCTCTGCGATGAAATTATTTGCAAATGCCTGGAGTTCGATCTCAACCTTCGTTATCAGTCGGCCAGCGAGTTGGCCGACGATCTAAGGGGTGGCTTGTTTTCTCCCGCAAGGTTTCGGAAGAACTGGTTCAGGGTGCTCGCGGGAGCAGCTTGCCTGATCCTGATTCTCGCCGGACTGATGCTCGTGCCCGCGATTCGTGAGCGTGTGCAAGGCATATTGTTTTCCAGCCGGGAGAAGCACATCGCGGTGCTTCCGTTCGACATTGCGGGGAACGACCCGCAAACCCAGGCGCTCGGAGACGGCTTGATGGACTCGCTGGCGGGCAAGCTATCAAATCTCGACGCCGCGAATCAAACTTTGTGGGTGGTTCCTGCCAGCGAGGTTCGTTCTCGCAAGGTCAGGGATCCCTCCTCGGCATTGCGGGAGTTCGGCGCGACAATCGTCGTGCAAGGTAGCTTTGAGCGGAATGGTCCGGCGGCGAACCTGAAACTGACGCTTATCGATCCCAAGAAGATGAGGGAGATTGGATTTGCAGACGTCGACAACCAGGCAGGGGACTTAGCTGCGCTGGAGGATGAGGCTGTGACGCGGCTGGGACGGCTGATGAATGTATCGGTCAGAGGAGAGTTGACGCAGGGTACCGGCCAGGGGGTAACCCGAGCCGCATATGAGGACTATCTGACCGGACTTGGCTACTATCAGAGATTCGATAAACCGGGGAACCTAGAACGAGCAATACAAGCGCTTCAATCTGCAGTAAAGACCGACCCTCACTTCGCACTTGGTTTCGCTCAACTAGCACAGGTCTACGTCATGAGATTCCGGCTGGAGTCGAATCCGGAGTGGCTTAAGCAAGCGGAATATTACAGCAAACGAGCGTCAGAACTCGATGATCGCGTTCCATCCACTTACGTTGCTCTAGCTAAGATTCACCAGCTTACGGGCAATCACGGTCTTGCTGTCCAAGAGTTCCAGCGTGCAATCGACCTCGACCCGAAAGATGCCGACGCTTTGGTAGGCATGGCGCACGCGTATGAGAGCGCAGGGCGTATTCCCGACGCTGAAGCAACTTACACAAAGGCAGCTCAGCTTCGCCCCGACGATTGGATGGGTTATAACGAACTGGGAATGTTTTATGACCGCGTCGGGCGCCCACTGGATGCGATTCTCCAATATCGCCGGGCTCTCGAGTTGGCTCCCGACAATGCCGGCTTGTATTCGAACATTGGGTCAGCATACCTCAACTCGGGCGATCCACAGATGCTTACAAAGTCGGAGGAAACGCTGAAGGAATCTGTTGCCATCAGCCCTACCTTTGAACCCTATGGAAATCTCGGGGTTTTGTATCTGATACAACACCGGTTCAGAGATTCAATTGCCGCAACTCATAAGGCGATTCAACTGAACGACCGTGAATACGATCTCTGGAGCAACTTGGCGGATGGTCATGAATGGTTAGGCGAAGAAGAACAAGCAGGAGGGGCAAGACGTCAGGCTCTTGTCCTTTTGGAACAAGCGATTCGGCGGAATCCTAAGGATGCCGATGCCCAGGCCACCATCGCGGCGATCTACGCCAAGGACGGCCTTGGGGAAAAGGCAGTTGAACATCTCCAAATTTCTCTTGCCTTATCTCCAAATAGCCAGTATGTTCTGTCAGAAGCTGCCGACGTCTATGAGCTTCTCGGGAACCGCCCCCTGGCCCGCGACTACCTCGTGCAGGCCATAGCGCACGGAATGAAACCGGAAGAGCTAAACGGAGACCCGGAAATCCGAGGGGTTCTTACCGATCCTGTATTCCGACGGGCTATCCAATCATCGTCCGGCCAAAAGTAAACCTCAGGAGCTTAAGTCATGACGCCAAGAACAATCAGCTTCCCTCCGGGAAGGGGTAAAGGATTTCCAAAAGGTGCTGCCGTCAAACCAATCAAATGCTGTCTTCAATATAACGTTGATGTGTTGGAGATAGACTTCAACGACGATGGAAACTTTACAATTTCCAAGCCGAGTGCGTTCAAGGAGAGTCCGCAGAGCGCACACCATATGAAAAACGATAAGATTACAGGGCTTCATCCGGCACAAAGAAACGACTCCGTGGTGGTTAAGTATTACGACGAGCACGACAAGCAGACTTACGAATATGACATTACGATCCAGGACACAGCCTGCACGAATCCTTGCAATAGCTAACGGCAATCGCGGCAAGAAATATCGGTCGCCTCATTGACGCGGTCTGTTTTGGTATCTGGAATGTCTTCCGTAGCTCCCTCTGGGTTGAGCACGCTATAGGCCACGTAGTTAAGTTGCGTTAGGGGGTGAATTAATGGCACCAAAAACAATTTATTATCCGCCTACAGGAACAATGGGTAAAACTTCAACAGAACACGATTGTCTCGCATATGGCGATCAATTAACTATCGTATTCACTCAATCCGGAAATCTTTCCTACAACGAAGCGCCCTCTGGATCTTTCAACCCAGCTTTGCCCATGGGGAATTTCTTGGTGAACAACGTTATAGGTCCATATGTGGCCGACAGTCATAACCACACAGTGAACGTTACGTTTGCTTATGGCGGCAATACGGAGACTGACGTAATCAAAATTAAAGCATCGTGTCCATGAGCGATGAGGGCGAGGTTAATTTCAACAGGCACACGGACGCAATCTGTACCACAACAGACCTTTAGTTATTGACATGTTCAACGGTTTACATCGTCTGGTATCGGATTGAGATTTCGTTTGAGGCCGTAGACCCGGAGACTTCGTCTCCGGGTCTATTATTGGCCGCTAAGTTCAAGGCAGGTTACTTCGTCGCTACGAAGACCTGGGTTGCGTTCTGTATCGCGGCTTCCTGGGTGCGAGCCTTCTTCTGCTCGTTCGAAGGAGGGATGCTCACGTTCATGGCAGCCGTCTGGCAGAGAATCTCGCTGAGGAAGTACTGGTTTCCGAGCCTGTCTAAGACCAGTTGGCCGCCCTTGCTCGATTCGTAACTATCGTAGGAAATCTGGCTCAGAACGGTGATGTGCTTGTCGCGGTCGTTACCTGCTGTCCCGAGTGAGTTTCCAAGGTGCTAAACATCCCCCGGTCCTCAGCGAGGGGCACCCGACTGAGGACTGGAATGGGTTGAGGGTAGGCGAGCTCGTAGCCGGCAGAATTGGCGTTTCGGTTCGCTTTGGGTTCTTGCCTGGGCTGATTGCGCTGGCGGATAAATTCAATCGCGCTATAATCTTGCCACATTGGAACCCAACCCATGGCTAATATGCGCTCGACGGCTGCCGGCGGCCTGGATAACTCGATTACCGCCCTTCTCACCCAGCTGAGCGAAGACAATCGAGAAATTGAAGCCCGTCTGAGCCCTCAAGCCTATGAGGCAGCGGAGCGAACGGCAAAACGCGACTGGAGCATGGTCCGTGCGTGGCTGAAGAGCGGAGTTTCAAAACAGCCATGACGCCGGAGCTCTGGGAACGGATAAAACCGCTGTATCACGCCGCCCTCCAAATGCCAGAGGAGGCGCGCACTGGATTCGTCGCCGAAGTGTGCCAAGAAGACAGCCAAATTAAAGAAGAACTCACCATGCTCTTGAAGGCACACAGTGATGAAACGGGCGCTGTAGACACGCCGAGCGCGCGTCTGAGAGATTTATTCCCGGAAGAGGGTAAGTCATTTTCAGTGGGTGAAGTGATCCTGGACCGCTTCAGGATCGTGCGCTACGTCGGCGGCGGCGGTATGGGTGAGGTTTATGAAGCGATCGACCTCGAGATGGGACGAATCGCGCTCAAGACGATCCGCCCGGAGATCGCCGGTAACCCGGAAATGCTGTTGCGCTTCAAGAAAGAAGTCACGCTCGCGCTCAAGATCAGTGGGCCGCATGTTTGCCGCATCCATGCCTTTTATCCATTGACGGACTCTGCCAGAGGGTCGAAACGCGCTTTTCTGACCATGGAGTTTCTGGACGGGATCACCCTTACGGACAAGATTCTTAAATCAGGTCCTCTGTCCTGGGCGGAGACGAAGACCGTCGCGCTCGAAATATGCAGTGGACTGCAGACGATCCATGAAGCCGGGATCATCCACCGGGACTTAAAATGCCGCAACATCATGCTGGCTTCGCGGAACGGATCTACGTGTGCTGTGTTGATGGACTTTGGCCTGGCGCGCGAATCCCACGGTCCGACGTCTGAAACGATGACCGAGATCAGCATGCCCGGCGTGATTGTGGGGACGCCGGATTATATGGCTCCTGAGCAGTTCGAAGGGCAGGAAGTAAGTCCCGCGACCGACATTTATGCCCTCGGCGTTGTCCTTTATGAACTTGTGACCGGGAAGCATCCCTTTGAGGCGCACACGCCGATCGGATCGGCGATTCTCCGAGGGAGACGCCCGAGCCTGGTTTCGTCGCGGCAGCGGGGTATACCCCGGCGTTGCGATGAAATCATCTCTAAATGCCTGGAGTTCGATCCGAAACTCCGCTACCAGTCCGCCAGGGAAGTGGCCGAGGATTTGCGGGGCGGATTGCTTTCTCCCGCAAGGCTGCGGAAGACCTGGTTCCGGGCGCTTGCCGTGGGTGCTTGCGCCCTTCTGCTTCTTGCCGGCCTGCTGCTCGTGCCCGCGATTCGCGAGCGCGTCGAGGGTGTATTGTTTTCCAGCCGTGAAAAACATGTCGTGGTTCTTCCGTTCGACATTGCCGGAAACAATCCAGCGATCCAGGCACTCGCCGATGGCTTGATGGACTCGCTGGCCGGCAAGCTTTCCAATCTCGATGCAACGAATCAGTCCTTGTGGGTAGTTCCTGCCAGCGAAGTTCGCGCTCGCAAGGTCAAGGATGCTTCATCGGCAATGCGGGAGTTTGGCGCGACGATTGTCATAAACGGAAACTTCGAACGGGACGACCGGGATGCACACCTGCGACTTACGCTGATTGACCCGAAGAAGATGAGGGAGATTGGATTTGCAGATGTCGTTAGTCAATCGGGTGACCTGGCCGTGCTTGAGGATGAAGCCGTGACGCGGCTCGGGCGCCTTATGAATATATCGGTCAAGGACGATTTGGGGCGCGCCAGCGCTGAACCAGCTGGCCATGCCGCGTATGAGGATTACCTGACCGGACTCGGCTATTTTCAGCGATACGACAAGCCCGGAAATATAGAGTTGGCCATTCATGCGCTGCAGAATGCTGTACACACGGATCCTCATTTTGCTCTCGGCTTTGCCAGGCTCGCGCAAGTGTGCGTGATGAAGTACCGTTTGGACCCAAATCCCCAATGGCTTAATCAGGCCGAGGCGTACGCCAGACAGGCGGTTGAGTTGGACGACCGCGTTCCATCAACCTATGTGGCGCTGGCTCAGTTTCATGAAGCTTCCGGAAAGTATGACCTCGCCATTCAGGAGTTCCAACGCGCATTGACTCTCGATCCCAGAAATGCCGAGGCACTTACCGGCATAGCAGGCTCCTATCAGAATGAAGGGCGCAATACCGAGGCCGAGGCGGCATACATTAAGGCTGCTGCGCTGCGTCCTGACGACTGGGCTGGCTACAGCGCCCTGGGAGTCTTCTATGACGACATTGGCCAGCCGCGAAAAGCAATCACCCAATATCTCCGCGCTCTCGAACTCACACCGGACAACTCCGGCCTGTACACAAACCTCGGCGTAGCCTACATGGATCTGGGAGATCCGAAGATGCTGGAAGAGGCCGAAAAAGCGTTGAACAAATCTATTGCAATCAATCCAACCTTCGTCGCCTACGGAAATCTTGGATTTCTGTATTTAAATGAACATCGATTCAGTGAGTCGATCGCGGCAAGTCAGAAGGCGCTTCAGCTCAATTCTCAGAGTTACGATGTCTGGAGCAACTTGACGGCCGCATACGAGTGGCTGAAGGATGGCGATAAGGCCAACGAGGCGCGAAAGAAGACGATCGATTTGCTTGAGGGATCAGTCAGACTAAATCCCCAGAACGCCTTAGCCCAGGCGACCCTTGCAGCCATGCTTGCGAAAAACGGCCTTAGGGAGCAATCTCTGGAGCACATCAGCATTTCACTTGCTTTGTCGCCAGCCAACCAGTATGTTCTCTCTCAAGTTGCGGATGCCTATGAGTTATTGGGAGATCGGCGGAATGCGATCAAGTACCTCTCACAGGCATTGGCGAACGGGATGACCAGGGAACAGCTGAGTGGAGATCCGGAGATACAGGGCATCCTTTCCGACCGTGGTTTCCGAATGCCAGGAAAGTAACAAAGTAGAGAGATTCAACGAAATGGAGTGACAGGAGAGAGTCATGGGAAAGATACAGTATCCTCCGCCCGCCAACCAGATGGACGTTATTATCCAGCAATGTTTCATTTACGGCGAGATCTTGGAGATCGACTTCGCAGTTTCGGGCTACTTCTCGCACGATAACCCGCTGGCTTTCGTTCCAGACCCGCCGACAGGAAATTTTGCGGTCCCCCCGAACGTGGACCTCAGTCAGTATTTCGCGGTTTCGCAGGACAGCGTGGTAACGTTCAGCTTTTTTGACACGGCAAATGGAAAAACTTATAAGAACCAAATTACGATCGTGGCATCGGAGGATCTCTGTCCGCCAACGGATGACTAATTGATTGGCGCAGCCTTTCTTCGCCAGCTTCTGACAGAACAGACCCGGAGTGATCATCTCCGGGTCTGTTTTTTGGCGAGTAAGTGACCACTGAGGGGACTACGCGAGCTCGTAGCCGGCGAAGAAGTAGCCGATTTCGAACTCGGCGGTGTCTTCGCCATCGGAGCCGTGGATAGCGTTCTCCTCGATCGATCCGGCGTACTTCTTGCGGATGGTGCCTTCCTCGGCATTGGCGGGGTTGGTGGCGCCCATCAACTTGCGCAGGTCGGCTATGGCGTTGTCCTTCTCGAGGACGAGCGGAAAAATCGGTCCCGAGGACATGAAGTCGGTAAGCGAGCCGAAGAAGGGCCGCTCCTTGTGGACGTAATAGAAGCCTTCGGCCTGCGTCTTCGAGATGGACAGCTTCTTTATGGCGATGATCTTGAATCCAGCCTTCTCAATCTCGGCGAGGATGGCTCCGGTGTAGCCCTTGCGGACTGCGTCTGGCTTGATGATGCTGAAGGTGCGTTGTGACACCTGGTAATTCTCCTTAGGTTGAATACGTTTCTTCCAGTGTAAAGGAGGAGATCCCATCGCAGTCGTCAACAGAAACGTAGCCTCCCCCCAGTTGCCGTCGTAAAAGTCAAACTTTCCTTCAGTGCAGTTTGGGCAAGAGATGCTCAACTCATTTGGCCCCGACCAATGCATGGTCAACCCGCTGGCAGCGTCTGCAGAAACGCAAAAAGGTGTGAACCCTCCGGTTTTCAAGACCCATAGACGGGGCTCGATAAGAATGAACGTATTGTCAGTATGATTCCATTCACCGCATCCGCTGGCATCTCGGGATTTGAAGATTACCGCACGGAAACGTCCGCTTGGAGCATTTGCCAACCCCAGGTAGGGCACTCCCGACGCAAAAAACCAAAAGGCGCCGGCAAGCGCGCCTATCGCAGCCAAAACGCCGATTGGCATGAACAGCAATATGCAGAATTTTAGGAAGCGCTGTTGGCGGGGCATAGCACGTTTGGCAGTTCGTGGTTAGTCTACCTGCAAAAAGAAATGGCGATGCCGGAACGACATTGCCATCTTATGAAAAAACATGCGTTGGTTGTATTTACGCTTTACCGATCACCCTCGCCACCGTCTCCCCGATCGCGGCAGGTGTGTCGACTACGTGAATGCCGGCGGCGGTCAGCGCCTTCATCTTCTCGGCCGCGGTGCCCTGGCCTCCGGAGATGATGGCTCCGGCGTGCCCCATGCGGCGGCCCGGAGGCGCTGTCTGTCCGGCGATGAAGCCAACAACCGGCTTTTTGACATGCTGCTTCACGTATTCGGCAGCGGCCTCTTCGGCGGTCCCCCCGATTTCACCGATAAGGATGATGGCTTCGGTCTCAGGATCCTCGTTTAAAAGCTTCAGCGCGTCGATATGGGTAGTGCCAATGATGGGGTCGCCGCCGATGCCGATGGCTGTCGACTGGCCGATGCCGCGCTGCGTGAGCTGATAAACGGCCTCGTAGGTGAGGGTCCCGGAGCGCGAGACGATGCCGATGTGGCCTTCCTTGTGAATGCGGCCGGGCATGATGCCGACCTTGGCCTTGCCGGGCGAGATGACTCCGGGGCAGTTAGGGCCGATGAGGCGCGAGTTGGATTTCTTAAGCACGCTCCAGACCTTGACCATGTCACTGATCGGAATGCCTTCGGTGATGCAGATGATGAGCGGCAGCCCGGCATCGTTGGCTTCGAGGATGGCGTCGGCAGCGAACGGCGGCGGTACAAAGATGACTGTGACGTTGGCTCCGGTCTTCGCGACGGCTTCTTCAACAGTATCGAAGACGGGCCAGCCTTCATGGATGGTACCGCCCTTGCCGGGAGTAACTCCGCCAACAACTTTGGTGCCGTACTCGGCGCAGCCCTTGGCGTGGAAGGTGCCTTCTTTGCCGGTGATGCCCTGGACGATGAGGCGAGTTTCTTTATCTACGAGTACAGCCATTAGTTCTTCGCTCCCTTCGCCGCTGCGACGACCTTCTGGGCGGCGTCCTGCATGGTGTCGCCGATGATGAAGTTGAGGCCCGAATCCTTCAAAATCTTGCGGCCTTCTTCAACGTTAGTGCCTTCGAGACGCAGCACCACCGGGACGCTGACTTTGGTTTTCTGAGCGGCTCCGACTACGCCCTGCGCGAGGGTATCGACGCGCAGGATTCCGCCGAAGATATTGATGAAGACTGCCTGAACGCCCTTATCGGAGAGCAGAATCTCGAATGCGTGTTCGATCTGCTGCTGGTTCGCGCCGCCTCCTACATCAAGGAAGTTCGCGGGCGAGCCGCCGGCGTATTGAATGATGTCCATGGTGGCCATGGCCAGGCCGGCTCCGTTGACCATGCAGGCGATGTTGCCGTCGAGCTTAATGTAGTTGAGGGCGTACTTCGAGGCCTCGACTTCGAGCGGGTCTTCTTCGGCCACGTCGCGCAACTCCTTCAGCCCTTTGTGGCGGAAGATGGCGTTGTCGTCGAAGTTGATCTTGCAATCGAGGGCGAAGAGTTTGTCGTCCTTGGTGGTGATGAAAGGATTGATTTCGAGCAGGGAAGCATCGGTCTCGATGAAGGCCTGGTAGAGGCCGAGCATAAACTTGACCGCTTCGTTGATCTGCGTGGGCTTAAGGCCGAGCGCGAAGGCCAGCTGCCGCGCCTGGTAGGGCTGGAAGCCGACTGCGGGATCGATGTAGGCCTTGTGGATGGCCGTTGGGTCCTTGGCGGCGACTTCTTCGATTTCCATTCCGCCCGCCTGCGAAGCCATAAAGGCCAGCTTGGCCACGGCGCGGTCAAGCACAATGCCGAGATAGAGCTCGCGATCGATGGCAGCGGTTTCCTCGATGAGGAGCCGCTGCACCTTTTGACCCTGCGGCCCGGTCTGGTGCGTGATTAGCTGCATGCCGAGGATCTGCTTGGCAAATTGTTCGGCCTGGTCGATTGTCCTCGCGACCTTTACGCCGCCGCCCTTGCCACGGCCTCCGGCATGAATCTGTGCCTTGACGACGACACCCTTCGCGCCATTTGCGAATAGCTTCTTGGCCACGTCCAGCGCTTCGTCGAGCGTGTTGGCCACCTCGCCCCGCGGCACGGCGACGCCGTACTTCGCGAGGATGTCTTTTGCCTGATACTCGTGAATTTTCATAAATGTATTTCGACAGAAATTTGGTTCGAAGACTTACCGCAGGCTCGCTCGCGCACGGCACGCCGTACTCGAAGGATTGCATTGCAGCAGACTTTCCAGTGTAGCGGGTGCTGGCCGCACGGGCAATTGCGCCCAAAACTCGCGTCTTACGGGGTCGTCCCGGACCTGCACCAGACCTGTAAACTGAAAACCTCATGGCATGCTTCAAGGAGACGTTAAAGCTGGTGGTGGAGCGGGGCGCTGCGTTGAGTCGCGACGAGGCACGCCAGGTCCTGACGCAGGTGCTGGCAGGCGAGTCTTCTGACATCGAGATTGCGGCTCTGTTGACCGCGCTAGCCACCCGCGGCGAGACGGCAGACGAGTTGACAGGCTTCGTAGAGGCGATGCGTGCGCTGGCGGTTCCGCTGCCGCTGACCGAGGACGAGCGAGCGAGCCTGGTCGACACTTGTGGCACCGGCGGAGATGGCCTCGGCACCTTCAACATCTCGACCGGCGCCGCCCTGGTCGCCGTTGCCGCCGGAGCAAAAGTGGCCAAGCACGGCAATCGCGCGGTGACCTCCTGCTGCGGTTCGGCGGACGTGCTGGAGGCTCTGGGCGTGCCGGTGACGCTCAACCCCGAGCAGGCAGTGGAGTGCTTGCGGGCTACGGGATTCATGTTCCTATATGCACCGGAGATGCATCCGGCGTTGAAGCGAGTGCAGCCGATTCGACGGGCGCTGGGCTTTCGGACAATCTTCAACCTGGCCGGGCCGCTGACCAATCCGGCGGGTGCTCCCGCGCAGGTGATGGGCGTTTATTCGGTTCCGCGGCTTACGCTGGCTGCCGAGGCGATGGCGCGCCTGGGCGTACGGCACGCGTTTGTCGTGCATGGCAGCGATGGCCTGGACGAGTTAACACTGACGGGCGAGAGCCGCGTGGCCGAGGTAAAGAGTGCCGGGAAGAGAGACCAGGGATTAGGGAATAGAGTGCGGCTATTCCAGCTCACCCCCGAGGAGGCGGGACTGAATCGCTGCGTTCTCGACGAATTGGTTGGAAGCGAGACAGCGGCGGAGAACGCAACGATCCTCGAGCGCATTTTTGATGGCGAGCAGGGGCCGAAGCGCGATGTAGTTCTTCTCAACGCCTCGGCAGCACTGGTTGCAGCAGGAGTCGCGTCGGACATACGCGAAGGTGTCGCGCGGGGAGCAGAAGCGATTGATTCGGGCGAGGTGCGGGAGACGGTGAAGAAGCTGCGCGCCTTTGCACAATCACATCGCTCGTGAAAAATCCGTGCAAGCGGTTTTGACGTTCAAGGAGAATGAGCATGAAGATTGCGATGTGGCGAAATGCAACGACGATCGCGTTTTTGGCGACCCTGTTCGGATTCGCGGGCGCGAAGACGATCCAGGCTCAGAGCGTCAAAGTGGACAAGAACAATCGCACGATTGCGGTGACGGCCTCCGAAAAGGCGACGACGGATGCTGATCTTGCGGTTGTGCACGTCGGATTCCAGGTCTTTGGCCCGGATGAACCGTCCACCTATGCCGATGGGTCGAGGATTTCGAACGCCATTGTTGACGCGCTGAAGAAAGCCGGCGTCCCTGACAAAGCAATTGAAAGCGAAAATCAGAACCTGCAGCGGAACAACTATCACGATCCGCAGGAATCGCAGATGGACCGCGAGAAGAAGCAGTTTGTTCTGAACCAGTCGTGGACAGTGAAAACGAAAGCAGACGATGCAGCCAGAGTGCTCCACATCGCCGTCGAAGCCGGGGCGAATCAGAGCGGGCAGATTGACTGGCAGTATCGCGATATGAACGGGCTCCAGGCTAAGGCAGCGGCAAACGCTCTGGCCAAGGCGCAGACGATCGCTCAGCAGATGGCACAGGGCCTGAACGTGAAGCTCGTGGGCTTGATTTACGCCAGCAATCAGGCCCAGGAGAGCCCGGTTCGGCCGATAGCAATTGGGGGGCCTATCGCCAGTATGGCCAGGGAGATGAAGGCTCCCGCTCCACTTGCCATCCATCCGCGTCAGATCGAAGAGTCCGCCACCGTCTACGCCGTCTTTGCGATTGAGTGACCCTGCGACTTTCGCCGTTGCCACGCATCAGACAGGGGTTACGGCGTAATCTGCTAGAGGCCGTAGAAAAATTCCCGTAAGGCCAAGGAATCTTCTTGAAGGATAGACATGCCCCGTTACGAATATCGCGACCTTGAGCCATCACGCGAAGCCAAAGAAGTCTACACGCGCTGGATCGAATACCTCGACGAAGAGTTCACCAAGCACAAGAAGCCAGCGTTGCGCTCGGAACTGGTGCGTGACAATCTGCACCAGTTGCTGCTCGGGCGCCCTCATGGCGGCCGGCTGAATTTTACCCTCACGACGGAGTTGCCCTTCAATGTGCTGCAGCTCTCGCTGGATCCGGCCAACGTCACGCTCGAGCCCGAGTATTACGGCGACATCGACGCGAAGCAGTATGCCTGTCTCAAGCCGCTGATCTGGTTCTGGCACATGTTCGATCACTCGCCCGTGGCGTTGAACCACTGGCTCGGCTTCCGTTTTCGCGCCATGCTAGGCAAACACATCTTCAAGAAGATCGGCAACAATGTGAAGATTTTTCACGGTGTCGAGTTCAGCTATGGCTACAACCTTACGATCGAGGACGACTGTGTCATCCACAAGTACGTCATGCTCGACGACCGCGGCGAAATTATCATAAAGAAGGGCACATCGATCTCAGACTACGCGGCGGTGTACTCGCACGCACACGATCCGGTGGATTCCGGCGTGGTTGAGAATCGAAAGACGGAGATCGGTCCGAAAGCGCGGCTCACCTATCATGCTTCCGTGATGGCCGGCGTGCGGATAGGCGAAGATGCGATGCTTGGCGCCATGGGGCTGGCCACAAAGGAAGTCGGCGATCACGTCATTGCCGGTGGCGTTCCTGCGAAGCAGCTCAAGACCAAGGACGAAGCCAAGCAGTTTGAGGACAGGAGCGTCGTGCCGGCCCCCGAACGGCAGGTACGCCCCAATTGTGACTGAGAGCGGGCCGCGGTGCGTCGATGTGTGAGCCCTGTTACCATCACTGTTGTCCATGAGTCAGCAAGACATAGTTATAAAGGTTTTCCAGTTTGCGATCCTTGTTTTCGCGCTCAGTCTTCACGAGGCCGCACATGCTTGGATGGCCTCGCGTTTAGGCGACCAGACGGCCAGGATGCTGGGCCGAGTCACGTTGAATCCCGTCAAGCACATCGATCCGATTGGGACCATATTGATTCCTCTGGTCATGCTTTTTCTACCCGGTTACGGCGGATTCCTGATTGGATGGGCGCGTCCGACTCCGGTGAACACACGCAACTTCAAGCGTATTACTCGCGACGATATTCTCACTACCCTCGCCGGGCCGGCAAGCAATCTGTTGGCTGCCATGGCGGCGACGATCGGTCTCATCATTCTGGTGCATACGACTCCTGCCGGGGCCCCGGCAGTGCGCCAGCTTGTCACGGGAATCGGTGATCCCAACTTGATGACTTCAAGCCCCATCGTATTTCCACTGGCGTTGATTTTGTATCTTGGAATCTGGCTGAATCTTGTGCTCTCCGTCTTTAATCTCCTGCCGCTGCCGCCGCTCGACGGATCGCATATCTTTCGCCATATGCTTCCTTACAATGCGCTCCGCATTTACGACCGGCTAGGCATGATCAGCTTGATTCTGATGCTGCTCGTTGGCGGCCCGCTGGTTATGTTCTTCGTTCGTCCTGCGCTGGCGCTCATCGACGCCATCCTGCTATCCCTCTGATTCTTTCCGTACAATAGGACGAGCATTTTCGAGCAAAGGACCAGGGTGTCGATCTCTTCTTCTGATTCAAAGAAGCGCGTGCTGAGCGGCATGCGCCCTACCGGCAAGCTCCATCTGGGCAACTACATGGGAGCGCTCTACAACTGGGTGCGGCTGCAGCATGAGTACGAGTGCTACTTCTTCATCGCGGATCTGCACGCGCTCACCAGCGATTACGCGGATACCTCGCAGATTAAGCAGAGCACGCTCGACGTAGCGATCGACTTTCTGGCAGCGGGTCTCGACCCGGAGACTTGCACCCTCTTCGTGCAGAGCCACGTCAAGCCGCATTTCGAACTGCCGCAGTTGCTGGCCATGATCACTCCCCTGGGTTGGCTGGAGCGAGTGCCAACGTACAAGGAGCAGCAGGAGAATCTGACGACTAAGGACCTGAGCACCTATGGATTTCTAGGCTATCCACTGATGATGGCGTCGGACATCCTCCTCTACCAGGCTCACTTCGTGCCCGTGGGACAGGACCAGGTCGCGCATGTGGAATTCACGCGTGAGATCGCTCGGAGATTTAACTTTTTCTACGAGGATCCGAATCGCCCCGTGGAAATGATTTCCAGAGAGCAAGAGGCTAGGTCTGTTTTTGATATGGACAAGGAACTAGCAGATGAATCTCTGACCCGCCGTCACGATCGCACGTACCAGAAAGACGCACTTTCTGACGACGCCAGTCCTCCGACTGAGGTCTTCCCCGAGCCGCAGGTCCTTCTTACCCCGTCGCCGAAGGTCCCTGGCACCGACGGTCGCAAGATGTCAAAGAGCTATGGCAACACCATCCTGCTCTCCGACCCAGAACCTGAGATTCGCGCCAAGCTGAAGCCCATGGTCACCGACCCGGCCCGCATCCGGCGCAAGGACCCTGGCAATCCCGATGTCTGCCCGGTGGGCGACCTGCACAAAGTCTTCTCATCCGCGGAGACGCTGACGAAGGTTTATGAGGGCTGCACAACAGCGGGCATCGGCTGCATCGAGTGCAAAGGCTGGGTGGCGGACGCAATCATCGAGCACTTGGCGCCCATACAGGAACGGCGGTCCAGGTATGAACAGGACGAATCGCTCGTCCGGGAAATCCTTGAGGCCGGCGCGCAGCGTGCCTCGAAGCGAGCCGATCAGACCCTTGACGAAGTTCGCGCCGCGATAGGCCTGCTGCCTACTTTGGATGGCGGTGCGCAATGACTGACCAGCCCACCAATCCGCCCTCCGCACCCGCGCAAGCGTCCGCCAATACGCAATATGAGAAGACCGCGCACGATCTGAAGAAGGAAGAAGCGAGTGTCTTCCCGTTTTCCGTCAGCGTGGCGACAGTCTATGACGGGCCGCTCGATCTGCTGCTGGACCTGATCCGCAAGCAGGACATCGACATTTACGACATCCCGATCGCGAAGATTACGGCGCAGTTTCTCGGATACGTCGAGCACTTGAAGGAAACCGATGTGGATGTGGCTGGCGACTTCATCTATACCGCCGCCCTGCTCATTCACATCAAGAGCAAGATGCTGCTGCCTCGGTCTCCTGCTGAGACGGCGGAGGGTGAGGCCGACGATCCCAGGCGCGAACTGGTGGAACGGCTGTTGGAGCATGAGCGCTTCAAGAACGCGGCCCAGATGCTTCACGCCAAGCAGCAGATTGAGGAAGCGACCTGGACCAATCCCGGCATCCGGGAGTTTCGTGACGCAGAAGGAACAGAGCCGGAAATCGCCGCAGACACAATGGACCTGGTGCGCGTCTTTCAGGAGATATTAAATCGCGCGAAGAACCGTCCCATCCTAGAAGTGGAAGAGGACGCGGCTACGGTGGGCCAGATGATCGACTTTATCCGTCGCCGCCTGGTCATGGAAGATAAGCCGATTGCCCTCAGCAAACTGCTGGCGAGTTCGAAATCGCGGAGCTCGCTGATTGCGATGTTTCTGGCGCTGCTGGAACTGGTGCGTTTGCAGGCCATTTTGCTGCGGCAGGATCGAAACTTCAGCGAAATCTTCGTGAAAAAACATGAGCAGTTCGAAGAAGCGCTGAACGAGCGCATGAGCCACATTCGCGACGACTGGTCGTAAAGGTCGAACGTTATCCGTTCATCCCGCATTCATCAAATATTCATAAAACCCGGTCTGATTTTCATTCTCCCGTGTGATTCCGCCTGATAGCTTGCAGAACGAACCCCCTAAGGCGACCTCAGGAGTCCATTTTCATGAACGAAGCAGCAAGCGTAACCGTTTCCCCGGAACACGCCGTCGGCACATCGGCCGTCCACAATAAACTGAACAAGTCTCCCGGGAAGATTGGCATGGCCATCTTCGGGTTGGTGTTGATCGGGGGCTTGGGGTATGCCGTCTCGCAGCTGTCGAACGACCTCAGCGGAACACATCTGGCGTCCGTGTGGCCATATCTTCTGCTCGGATTGGCGCTGCTCATCGCACTTGGCTTCGAATTCGTCAATGGCTTCCATGACACAGCGAACGCCGTTGCCACCGTCATCTATACACATTCGCTCGAGCCGCACATCGCAGTGGTCTGGTCCGGCATGTGGAACTTGATCGGTGTTCTCACTTCCTCGGGCGCGGTTGCTTATACGATTTTGACGCTCCTGCCGGTGGAACTGGTATTGCAAGTGGGCAAAGGCGCAGGGTTCGCGATGGTCTTCTCGCTGTTGCTGGCTGCCATCATCTGGAACCTCAGCACCTGGTGGTTAGGCTTGCCGGCGTCCAGCTCGCATACGCTGATCGGCTCGATTATCGGGGTCGGCGTCGCGAACCAGCTTATGAGCCCCAAGACAGGAACAAGCGGCGTGGATTGGGCTCAGGCTGCAAACGTCTTCAAAGTGCTTCTGATTTCGCCCGTGGTTGGCTTTGTTTGCGCGGCGCTGCTGTTGCTGCTGCTGAAAGTGTTGATCAAGAACCCTGAGCTGTATGAGTCGCCGAAGGGCGATTCTCCGCCGCCGTTCTGGATTCGCGGCTTGCTGGTTCTCACCTGCACGGGCGTGAGTTTCGGCCATGGGTCGAACGACGGGCAAAAGGGCATGGGATTGATCATGCTCATCCTGATCGGAACCGTTCCCACGGCTTACGCGCTGAACCACGCGATCGGCTATAACCAGGTGCAGGATTTCGCTGCTGTTTCGCAGCAGGCCGCGAATGTCCTTTCTGGTTATGTTTCCCCGGACGCAGTGATGGGCGATGCGCGCAGCGATCTGACGGATTACATCCGCAGCAAAGAGTTCACGCCTAACACCATGCTGGCCGCTCGCCAATTGGCGCTCGAGATTCAGCATGAGGTAGTGGCGTATCACACGCTCGCTGGTATCCCCGCCAACCAGCAGCAAAACGTTCGCAATGACATGTACGTTGAGAGCGAAGCATTGCGCCTGATGGTCAAGTCCGGGACGCCGAAATTCACGTCACCCGAGAATGCGGTCCTGGCAAACTACAAGAAGCACCTCGACCTGTCGACCAAATTCATTCCGCCGTGGGTAAAAGTCGCGGTCGCTTTGGCGCTGGGGCTGGGAACGATGGTTGGCTGGAAGCGAATCGTTATTACAGTTGGCGAGAAAATCGGCAAGGATCACCTGACCTACGCACAGGGCGCATCGGCTGAGATCGTTGCGGCTATCACCATCATTGCGGCGGATCAATTCAAGATGCCAGTCTCGACGACGCATGTGCTCTCTTCGGGCGTCGCCGGAACCATGCTGGCGAACGGCAGCGGTCTGCAGTTCTCAACGATTCGCAACATTGCCCTCGCCTGGGTCTTCACCCTTCCCGTTGCCGCATTGCTGGCGGCCGGAATCTTCTGGGGCTTGCGGCAGTTCATTTAGAAATCCTGGCCGGCGAACCAGGAACTGGTCGATCCACTGACGGATGAGCGGCGCTTCTGTAGTATCTGAGAAGCGCCGTTTCCTTTCCCGGCGAGAAGTTTTACATCTGAACGCATGAGTCTGAAAGCCAAGATCGAAGCCGTTATTTACGCAGCCGAAGAACCCGTCACGCTTGCGCAGCTGGCCGCATTGTTTCAAGCTGAAGCGCTGGAAGAACGGCGCGCCAGGCTGGCCGATCAGGCCACGGAGGCGGCCATCGCTATATCGGCGGCTATTGCCCCCGACGCTGGTCTGGGTTGGGAACCGCCGCTGATGATTCCGAACGAGTTTGCTGCCGCCGAAACTGTCGAGACGGAGGATCCGGAAGCTTCCGCCGATCAGGCCAAGCAGGCAGCGCGCTTGCGTGATCGCGAGGTTCGCGACGAGCTTCGGCGCGTCGTGAATGATTTGATTGCCGATTATGCCGAAGGCGATCATGGCGTGGAGATTCGGGAGATTGCGGGCGGCTATAAAGTGGCCACTAAAGCGGAGTATCACGATGCCGTGCGCGGTTTTGTGAAGAGTCTGAAGCCTCCGATGAAGTTGTCCTTGCCGGCTCTCGAGACGCTGGCTGTGATTGCTTACAAACAGCCGGTGACCGCGCCAGAAGTGAGCGAGATTCGCGGGGTAGATTCGGGCGGTGTGCTGGGCTCCCTGATTAGCCGCAAGCTAATCACGACGGCAGGCCGCAAGCATGTCATTGGACGGCCCATCCTTTACAAAACGACGAAAGAATTCCTGCTTCGCTTTGGCTTGAACGACCTGAATGAGCTGCCATCGATTGAAGAGTTTGAAAAGATGGCGGGCGAACTGGCGGAATCGGAGACTTTCGATGCTCCAGCGGAGCAACTGCCGTTCGCACAGGGTGAGGCCGACGCAGATGATGAGGGTAGTGGGTCGGTCGAATCGAATCTCGATCCGGAGGACTCCGAGGTCGAGGCCGCTGCCGCAGCCGCTGTCGGCGTAAGCGAGGAGGGCGGATCAAGCGAATTCGCCGACCTTCCGGGCGTTAGGGTCGAGCCCGAAGTAAAGCCGACCAGCATGGTGGACGCCGGCGAAGCTACCGCCTCCTTGGGCCAGCCGGGCGAAGGGGACTGATGGCCACAGAGCAAGAGCTGGAGCCGGGCCGGGATGATCCGGGCGAGCGGCTGCAAAAGATTATCGCTGCTGCCGGAATCTGCTCGCGACGCAAGGCCGAGGAACTCATCCTCACCGGCCGTGTCCAGATCAACGGGAAGATCGTAACGGAGCTGGGCACAAAGGCCGACGCTTCCCGAGACCACATCCGCGTAGATGGCAAGCTTCTGCAGGGCCCCGAGCGTCTGCGCTATTACGTCGTCAATAAGCCCAAAGGCTACGTGACGACGATGAGCGATCCCGAGCACCGTCCCACGGTCATGCAGCTCATTCGTGGCGGGGAGCGGGTTTTTCCGGTAGGACGGCTGGACTATGCCAGCGAAGGTCTGCTGCTGATGACCAACGACGGCGAGCTGGCGAACGCCCTGACTCGCGCGGCCACCAGGGTCGAGAAGACCTATCTCGTTAAGGTGAGCGGGCGACCGAAGGACTCAGATCTGGATCAGTTACGCACAGGAATGATGATCGAGCGCGGCAAGCCAGGCACGCATGAAGGCCGCGTCCTGACGGCTCCGGCAAAGGTGCGGCTGGTGCGCGAGGGCGAGAATCCCTGGTATGAGTTGGTCTTGATTGAGGGACGGAATCGCGAAATTCGCAAGATGTTCGAGGAGATCGGCCATCATGTCGAAAAGATCCGCCGCATCGGCTATGGTCCACTTGTGCTGGACGTCGAGCCGGGCAAGGTGCGCGAGCTGAGTGAACAGGAAGTCGAGAAGCTGAAGCGGGCATCGAAGGCTCGGAAGGTCGCCACGACTCCCCCACGTGAACCCAGGAGAGAAAAGGCGCTACCCGTTGCCGCTCGCGTGAAGAAAAGTCCCGGACGCCGCACCTCCGCGAAGAAGAACACCCACCGAGCTGTTTCTTCGCCGGTGAGGCGGTCGTCTCGACCCCGTTAAAGGATCAAAACAGCTTCCAAAAGCATCTAAACGCTAGTTTGTAAGGGAGGTCTTGATGGCGAAAGCTACATTTGGAGCCGGATGTTTCTGGGGTGTCGAGGCGCGGTTTCAGCAGGTTCCCGGCGTGACCGCGACCGCAGTTGGATACGAGGGAGGCAAGCTCGACAATCCAACATACAAGGATGTCTGCACCGATGCGACCGGCCACGCCGAGGTCGTCGAGATTGATTTCGACCCGGCGAAGGTGAGCTACGAGCATTTGCTCGACCTGTTCTTCGAGCTGCACGATCCGACACAGCTCAACCGCCAGGGTCCGGATTGGGGCAAGCAGTATCGCAGCGCAGTTTTTTACCACTCTCCGGAGCAGGAAGCAACGGCAAAGCAGGTGATCGCCCGGCTGACGGAAGAGAAGCGCTTCTCGAAGCCGATTGTTACGCAGGTGGTTCCCGCCGAAACCTTCTGGCGGGCCGAGGAGTATCACCAGAAGTATCTCGAAAAGCGCGGCGCCGTAAGCTGCCACATCTAGTCGGTGGCTGGATTTAGCCCGGCCCTTGCGTGCGCATGAACTCGTAATCGATTTTCAGCTCGTCGAAGACCGGCATGTCGTAGTCCTCCTGCTCGACAATCGAGTAGCGAATGCCGGCCTTCCGTGCTGCGGCAAAGATTGGCTTATAGTCGATGACGCCCCGCCCCAGCACAGTCGAAATGCGCTTGCCTGGCTCGTCACCGGGTTCTACCGCCTTCAGATCCTTCACATGCAGCATTGAAAATCGTGTCGGATATTTCGAGAGCAACTCGGCAGGATTGCTCCCGCCGGCCACCACCCAGCCGCAATCCATTTCCATCGTCACCAGGGACGGATCGGTGTCGCTGAGCAGGATATGGTACCCGTTGGTGCCGTCGCCGAGATCGTGAAATTCCATGGTGTGGTTGTGATACCCGAATTTCAGGCCCCGGGCCTTCATCTTCCGGCCCATTTCATTGAATTGCCCGGCGTTCCATTTCCAGTCGTCCGCTGTGAGGCCGTGCTGCATGGCCTGCCAGGCTCCGCCCGGGGCGTGCGCAAACTTTGCGGGATCGGCGACCGATGGCGACGAGCAGATGACGTACTCAAGTCCCAGTGTGTTTGCGTATTCCATGGTTGCGTCGGCGGTCTTCAGCAGGTCGGCCAGAGAGTAGTGCGCGCTCACGCATTTCAAGCCCGCTGTGGTCATCATTTGTTTCACATCAGCGGCGCCGTGGTTGTAGAACCCGGCTGCTTCCACGTTGCGATAGCCCGCACCCGCGACCTTGGCCAGAGTCCCGGGGAAATCCTGGGCCAGCATCTGGCGCACGCTGTAAAGTTGTACTCCGATTTCCGCATCGGACGTGGCGGCGTGGATTGTCTTCGATTGGAGTAGCGCGGCGGCTGCGGCCATCGATCCGCCAGCCATAAAACGTCTTCTGGAAATCATCCTCGTCGAGCCCCTTTCGGCAAATCATAGTCAACCATGCACCGATCAGCGTAAGGCATTTTTGCCGCAACGACCGTCTTGTATTCTGGCTGACATGGAATACTTCACACTAAATGTCGCACAAGTATCGCGGATTGGTCTTGGTACGTGGGCCATTGGCGGCTCCGAGTGGGGCCAAGTGAGCGACAGCGATGCGATTGCCACGTGTCTTGCCATATTCGATCGCGGGATCAATTTAATCGACACGGCTCCCATTTACGGCCGTGGGCGTGCCGAAGAGATTGTCGGTAAGGCAATGAGGAAGCACGGCCAACGCGAAGAGTTCTTTGTCGCGACGAAGGCGGGACTGGAATGGAATGCCGACGGGGTCTTTGCTAACTCCACGCCCGAACGTCTGCGGCAGGAATTTGAGGATTCGCTGCGCCGCCTGAATACGGAGTACGTCGATCTTTATCAGATTCACTGGCCGGATACGGTCATCCCTGTCGAGCGCGTTGCTGAAGTTCTGCTTGCGTTGTATAGGGAGGGAAAGATTCGCGCCATCGGCGTGAGTAATTTTTCTGCCGTGCAGATGGCTGCTTTTGGCAGTATCGCTCCGCTGCATTCGAACCAGCCGCCTTACAACATTTTCGAACGGGCGATCGACGAAAACGTGCTGCCCTATTGTCGCAAGCACTCTATCGCCGTGCTTACGTACAGTTCGTTATGTCGCAGTCTGCTGGCGGGACGGCTTACCGAGCACACCCGGTTTCCCGAGGGCGACATACGCTGCGTCGATCCGAAATTTCAGCCCCCGCGATTCGCGCAATATCTCGACGCGGTTGCGCGCCTCGATGCTTTTGCGCGCTTGCACTACAGCAAGGGAGTCCTGGAATTGGCGGTACGTTGGGTGCTGGACAGACCAGGCGTCACCGCAGCGTTGTGGGGGGCAAAGCGGCCCGATCAGCTCCGGGTGGTGGAGGGAATCTTTGGCTGGCGTCTGGACGAGGATGCCATGCGCGAGATCGATACAATCGTGCGGGAATCGGTGATCGATCCAGTTGGTCCGGAATACCTGACGCCCGGGATCCGCAAATGACGGCAAAAAAAGAGCCCGCGCGGAGCGTTCCGACGCGGGCTTCGTGACGAGTGTTGCGTTACTGGCCGCTACCCGCAGCCACTGAGCTGCCCGCATCGTGGTGTTTGGCGGGAGCGTCCAGTACGGAGGTGATGCGCGTGCCGAGCTGCACCGTGTGCAACTCGTGAGTGTAGCCCGCGTCATCAAAAGTCATGTGAAGGGGTGGGGAGTCGGAATTGCAGTCCGCCGGCGATACGGCCCACGTCATCGACTGGCCGGTGTTTGTGGCATTGCGCAGCGTGAGTACGTTGGCATGGGAGTCGAGGGTAACGTCATAGCGTCCTGCAGGGAACGCGTGGCCGTGGCTTTCAAAGTTGAAGGGGACGGTCACCACCGCTTTTTCAGCCGCAAAGGCCGCGGTCGCGCAGAGTGCGGCGGAAGTGAGAACCAGAGAACGAAGCATGAATCGCATGGTGTTTTCTCCTTACAGAAATGGACACTAGCGATCCATACGCACGACTGTCGTTAAATCGGCGTCTAATAGTTGTCAAATTTGCGCGGAGAATCTTGACGCATACGTTCTTGATTTCTCAGATCACTCGAGCCCGTTGATCCGCACTCATTGTTGAAGTGCGGTGTGGGGCCAGTCATCAGTCCAGGTGATTGTCGAGATCTGCAGCGCTGGCTTGCCCGTCTTCGCGTCGTAAGCGTGGAAAACCATCAGATCCTCGCCGCCCGGCTGCATAAGAATGGATTCGCCTCCGGGTCCCAGCCAGCGCTGATTGGCGGCCAACAACTCTGAGCCGCCGCCGTCAGCCATCGATTTCCCGTCCTTGTCGAGATACGGACCATTCAACTTATGTGCACGGCCAACCATGGTGCGATAGGTGCTCTTCGTCCCACGGCAGCACAGATCCCACGAGACGAAGAGGTAATAGTAGCCGCCGTGGTGCACGATGAAGGGTGCTTCCACCGCTTCCCAGTTGGAAGGAAGGTCGGGGGAGGGGGCGGTGCATTGTCGGGCTTCGCTCGCGAGGCAAGTGAATAGAGTTTTGTGTCTTTCGCGTCGAGCATGCCGGTGCGCTCATTGAGACGCCGCATCTTGATGCCGCTCCAGAAGCTGCCGAAGGCCAGCCACGCGTTCCCTTTGGTATCAAGGACGAAATTCGGGTCGATGGCGTTGAAGTCGTCGCTGGCAAGGGAGCGCAGCACAAGGCCCTGATCGATCCATTTGTAGTCGGGACTATTTGGGTCGAGCGTCTTGTTAGTTGCGAGCGCAATGCCGGAGGTATTCTTGCCAAAGAGGGAATAGGCGTAATAAAGACGGTAGACGCCTTGTTCGTAGGAAATGTCGGGCGCCCAGAGGTCTACGGTTCCCGGGCTGTCCTTGTGAATCCAATCGGGAACCTGGTCGAAGACGTGGCCGCAACGCTTCCACGCCTTTAAGTCTGTCGAGCAGCGAATCTGGAACTGACCTCCAACGCTCGCCTTGCCGGTGGCAAAGACGTACCAGGTGTTACCCGCCTTGATGATCGACGGGTCATGGGTGCCCCAGTAGTCGCCGGAAAGAGTAAGCGCCTGGGGTTCTTGCGCCCGAACGCCGGTTGTGGCGACAAGACTGCAACTCAGAAGGAAGAGCACGAAAACGATCCGCTGGGCCGCCATTTTCACTTCTTTATGCTCGCCGGAAAATCTCCGAGAAAGCGTTTTCCCGGATCGCCTGAAGCATACAGCAGAACTCTGGACCATGTCCAAGACTGTTGAAGAAGTCGAGCACAAGCGCACAAGGAATTTTCTGCACGATGAAAGAGAGAGAGAACTACAATCTGGGCTTTGTCGACTGACGAATGTAATATTAGGCCTCCACAGGAGTTTGTTCATTCTGGAGGTATCCATGCGAGAGACTCGGCGACGTTTGCTCGTAACCCTGGCCGGTTTCACAGCCGGAATCGTAGCTGCGCGCCCTGCCTTTACTGCCCAGATCAGTCCCATGCCCTCGCCCAATGCGCCCGCCAATCAAAATGCCCCGGCTGGGCTGGACAATGCAGGAGTTCGGGAGGGTGAGCGGAAGGCCAACGTCAGTCCCTTGGTCTGGACACAGATCAAAGCGGATTCGCAGAAGCTTTTTCAAATGACGTCGGAGTTCAAAGAACATGTCGACCAGACGAACCTGACCTCTACACTGCCGCTACCACTCATCAAAGAGGCTCATCAGATCGAAAAGCTTGCTAAGCGGATCCAGGATCAGATGAAGAACGCATGAAGAGCTGAAGGCTCGGACCCTTTATTGCGGCTTCGCGCCCCCCGGCGTACTGGTCTCTGTGCTGAGAATCGAGGGATTCGCGGCCTCGTGTGGACCCTGATAAGACTGATCCCCGTGTTGCGCCCGTTGCTGCTCGGCAAGTGCATTGAGACGCGCAAACTCAGCTCGTTCTCGATTGGCTTTTTCGGGCTGACTCGCTTTCGTGTAAGCCCGGGCGAGAGCGAAATGAATCTCCGGACTCGACGGGCTGAGCCGGCTCGCTAGTTCTAGCTCGCCAATCGCTTTCTGCGTATCGCCCAATTCCGTCCACGTTCGCCCCAGCACATAGCGGGCATCTGCCGAGTCCGGCGCAAGCTGCACGGCATTCCTGGCTGCCGGAAAGGCCTCGTCAGGAAGATGCTGACGTAGGGCGATCGAAGCCAGTCGAGTCCAGGGCAGCCCACTGTGAGGTGAAATCTGTATCTCCGCGCGCATCTGCGCTTTCGCTTCGTCGTATTGAGAAAGAGAGTCGAGAGCGGTCCCAAACGCGTAGTGAAGAAAAGGTGTCGCGGGATACTCCTCGATCAGCTTCTGCATTTTCGGAAAGGCCAGGTCGTACTTGCTCGCAAGCAAGAGCTGGGTAACGTCACCCGCCTTCTCGACCAGCGAATGCTTCGACGCATCGATCTCATCGGGCAGCGAAGGAATACGCAGCAACGCGATGCCAAGAGCAAACTGGATTTCGCGGGCGAGCGGTTCCTGCCCGGCCAACGGGGCCAACAGGTCAGTGGCCATCTCGAACTGGCCTTTCCGATTGAGCAGGATGGCCAGCCGGTACTTGGCTAGCTCGACTGCCTGCGGACTCGCTCCGACTCCGAGTTGCTGGCCGCGTTGCAGGTGGATCAAGGAATTGTCGTAATCTTTCAGCTCAAACTCAGACAGGCCCATCACAGCCCAGGCCGTGCCGTCCGTCGGCTTGCGCTCTACCCAGAGTTTGAGCGCAGCGATCGCTTCCGGATAACGTCCAGCGGAATAGTCGGCCATCGCCTGGTTCCAATTGTCTGGATTCCCGGCAGGCGCAGCCGCTCTGCTTCCTCCTGCCGAGGAGATGGCATACAGACTGGCGTTCGATGCGTCCGCGTGCGGCTTCTCCGGAGCCAGGTTAGCCGCCATGCGGCCTTCCTGCGCGGCTTGCTGGTTCTTGCCGGCACCTTCCAGAGCCTTGGCCAGGGTCTGGTGCGCGGACGCAGAATCGGGAGCGAGCGAGACCGCCTCCTCAGCCGCGCGGAGCGCCTCCGGCGTTTGTCCCATGCTGACTTCCAGCGTGCTGATTTGTATGCGCGGCAGTGCACTCTGCGGAGAGATCGCCGCCTCTTCCCGTTGCGCGGTCAGGGCCTCCTTTGTCTGGCCCGCCGTCGCAAGAGCCAATCCGTAAGCGTAGTGCAGCCACGGAATCTTGGGGTGTTCGTCCACGAGCGTGCGCAAGGCATCGAGAGATCTGTCCGCTGCCATCGATGCTGCCTCGCCAGCCGCCTGTATCAACGCATCGTGAGAAGGTTCGACTTCCGACGGCAATAACGGAATGCGCAGCAGCGCCAGACCCAGTGCAGACTTGATCTGCGGAGATACCTGATTCTGGCCGGAGGCGGAAAGGAGCAGGGTGGTCGCCCGCTCAAAATCACCCCTGCGATTGAGCAGAAGAGCCAGGTGATAGGCCGAGACACGGCCGAGTTCCGGGTCATCTCCGTTCCCCAGGGATTGGGCTTTCTCAAGATGAGCCAGAGCGCCTGTGTAATCCTTCAACTCAAACTCGGAAAGTCCCAGGAAACTCCAAGCCTCACCAAGGTCCGGGGAGAGTTGAACCAGTTTTTTGAGAGGAGGAATCGCTTCGGAATAATGGTCCCGATCGTATTGCATCGTTCCGAGATACCACCATCCCTCCGCCCAGTCCGGACGAAGCGTGACCGCGCGTGTGTAGCCTTGAATGGCCTGTTCCGGTTTGCCTGCCTCGCGGGCCGCGGTCGCGGCCTCGGCGAGCGTCTGAAAACTTTCCTGGGTTGATCCTGCAGCCGCCTGCCCGCACGCGGTCCGATTCTCCCCGCATGTGAGCAGCAGTGCCATATAGCAGCACAGAGCAGGCCGACAGAGCTGTTTCAGGACCATACTGAAAATGTCTCATTCGCGAGGCAGTCACGGCTAGAGCGTATACATCGAGGGCGCTTCGTCTGGAATGTTCTCACCAAACAGACACTTTCGCACTGTCTGTTCCGTATTAGCCTGTGGCTCGTTCGGATTCGGAACGTTGGAGTTTCCTCCAAGCGCAGACAGGGTTCGATGACTGCATTCGAGATTTATTACTCATCGAGAAGAGAGGATTTCCCGCTCGCCTTCGCGGCCTGGAGCGAATGACTACCGCTTAAATGAAGGGCATTGCCAAGGAAGGCTATGTTCTACTGCCGGCCGCTGGAGTCCGGCTACGGCCTTAATGTGATCGGCGATCGCCTGTGCACGTTGGTCGGTCGGACAAGCTTAGAGCCCTCGTACTCTGAAAAGCGTCTGCCCCTCCAATTTCACTGGAGCGGTCTGAACTTCGCCCGCGACCCCTTCAGAAGACACAGGCTCGGAGTTAGTCTGCTGTGCGACAGCGCAAGCCAGGAACAGAGACGGCGAGCCAGGTTCAGGAGCTGACCAAACAGGCTTATCTCTGGGTTTCCTGATTGTTGAGAACTACAAGGCTATCTTACCTCTACGGCGGAATCGACCCCACCGTTCGAATGTATAACTTAAGCACAAAGGGAAGTGACAGGCGAGCGGGCTTCTCGAAATGGATGATGCCATTGAAGCCGGAGGAAACATGGATCAGGTTGACATTCCATCTCGACCGTTTCTCCTCATGGAGGGCGGTCCATTCTTCAATATTCAGAGGCGCATCGGCCTCATCAAGCAGAATAGCCATCGCACCAAGAGAAGAGCACTGCTGGCCGCGCTCGCCACCTGGTTGCCGCTGTTTCTGTTGGCGGCAATGCAGCACCGGGCATTCGGACACTCTGTACCTGTCCCCTTCGTGCGCGATTTCAGCACTTATACCCGATTTCTCCTCGCACTTCCGATACTGATTCTGGCGGAAAACACTCTCGGGCCAAGAATCGCAGGCGCAGCTGCGCACTTAGTCAGCTCAGGTCTTGTGCTTGAGAAGGATTATCGACGTTTTGATCGACTGATCGAGCAAGGCTTGCACTCAAGAGATTCCACCCTTGCTGAAGTTGTAGTCGCGGTTGTTGCTTATTGTCTCTCGATCGTTTCGTTCAGGCTGACCGCAGTCCATGTCGACACGTGGTATGCCTCGTACACTGATCATGGCACGACGCTTACCTGGGCTGGCAGGTGGCTCGTAGGATTCTGTATCCCTCTCTTTCAGTTTCTGGTCTTGCGGTGGCTCTGGAGGCTCTTTCTCTGGTTTCAGTTTCTTGCGCGTGTTCGTAGTCTCGACTTGCAGCTATTTCCGACGCATCCTGACGAGGCCGGTGGCTTGGGCTTTGTGGGTGATGCACAGCGCTTCTTTGGAATTCTGCTCTTTGCCTATTCGCTCGGAGTCACGGGTGTTCTCGCGAATGACATCGTGTACGACAAAATCCCCCTGCAGAATTTCGTGCCCGCCATCGTCACTTACGCCGTCGTCATCCTGATCATTTTTGCTGGACCTCTTATGGTATTTTCCGGAGTGCTTCGACGTCTAAAGCGTCATGGTCTTCATCAATACGGGACTTTGGCAACTACATATACGAGTTCATTTCACAAGAAATGGATTGGGGGCGAAAACTCGGATCACGAACCCTTGTTAGGCGCTGCGGATATCCAATCACTAGCCGACCTTGGCAACAGCTTCAGCTTTATCGACAAGATGAAGCCAATTCCGATCGATCCGCTCGACTTGCTTCATCTCTTGGTGGCGAGCCTGCTTCCTATGACCCCGCTCTTGTTGACAGTCATGCCTTTTGGCGATCTTTTAAAGCTATTGCTCAAGGTCGTGACATAGGTCTTCAATTGGTTATCGCGGTGAGAAACAAAAACGCCCGACCGGGCAGACGAAGAGCAAGAAATGGAAGGAAAAGGACAAGGAGCCTGAAATGACCAGAACGACGAAAGCACTGTCAAGCGAGGATTTGAAAAGCAGCAAGTTACTGGTCGAACGATTCACTTCAGCTCGGCCATCCATCGCGGACAGACTCGCCAGCGGCAAACGCCTGCGCACGAAGGTGCCTCAGGCCAGCATGGCAGAACTCAAACTCCCTAAAGCGCGTAAGAATCCAGTGGCAATCCTGGAAGGCCAGGCTAAGGACCGCCTCCAGGAGCTCTTCCCCGTCCGCTATGCTCGAATGCTGGCCTCCCCGTTTGCATTCCTTCGGGGCACGGCCGCGGTCATGGCGCAGGATCTCAGCGCGTCGCCCGTCAGCGGTCTTGATGTTCAGGCCTGCGGGGATATGCATGTTTCGAACTTCGGCGTTTTTGCTTCTGCAGAACGAAGTCTCGTATTTGGGATCAACGACTTCGACGAGACGATGCCGGGGCCTTGGGAATGGGACCTGAAGCGCCTGGCGACAAGCGCCGTCGTGGCGGGTCAGTTCGTTGGAGAAGATCGGGAAGCATGTGAGTCGTTCAGCCGGGCTGTCGTGAGCTCGTACCGGCGCCGCATCCGTGAATTCGCTGAGATGGGATATCTTGCCACATGGTACGCGGTCATTAGAGAAGAAGATGTGCTGGCCGCGATTCCCTCGAAACTGCTTCCAATCTGGAAGAAGGCCATCGCCAAGGCCAAAAAAGGGTCCCATCTTCAAGTCCTGGAGAAGATGACTGACTTGGTCGATAACAAGCAGCGCATCGTTGAAAATGCCCCGTTCGTTGTGCGTGAGTCCAAGACGGAAAGTGGAATGCCCATTCGCGAGGCTGTGGGATTATTCTTGCAGCAATATCTGGCCTCATTGTCTGAAAATCGAAGGGATTTGGTCTCACGCTATCAGATCCTCGATGTAGCCCGTAAGGTGGTTGGGGTGGGCAGCGTCGGGACACGTTGCTGGGTTGTATTCATGCGCGGGGCAGATGAAGGAGATCCCTTGTTCCTTCAGTTTAAGGAGGCGCAACCTTCCGTTCTGTCGCCTTATCTGAAGGGACCCGCATTCAAAAATCAAGGTTTCCGCGTGGTTTCCGGACAGCGCCTGATACAGGGATCGCCAGACATTCTCCTGGGTTGGGGAACTGTGCAGAAGACCGAATTCTATATTCGTCAGCTCCGAGACATGAAGGGTAGTTTCGAGTTCGATCCCGAGGCTACGAAACGCAAAGGCATGAAAGCTTACTGCGCTCTATGTGGATGGGCCCTGGCCCTGGCTCATGCGAAGTCGGGAGATGCTGCGATGATTGCCGGCTACATCGGTCAGACGGACGAGCTTGATGAAGCGCTGACCAAGTTTGCTTTTGCGTATGCTCAGCAGAACGAGCAGGACTACGCTGAACTCCAGAAAGCGGCACGTGAACATCGCATTGAGGTCTCAGAGACTGCTTAAACAGTAGTGACCGTCCTCCCCTCGACGACCTTGGGGCGCGGGTCACGACCTAACGCATCAGATAGCGACTCCAGGTCAAAGCGCTCATTGAGGAGCGATCATGGTTGCGAATTAAGCTCCGAGCGTATGGTTTCGACTGCTCCGGGGTTGACTCCACCAACAAATGAGTTGGCCGACTATTTTCCGCTCACCGTTATAATAGAAACAGGACAGACAAAAGGCCCAGCGATCGCAGCTGGGCCTTTCGTCTTCTTGGTGATTTAGAGTCAAACGCTTACGGGAAATCTTAATAGAATCAAACGCTTACGGAAGGCTCCAAAAAACTGATCTTAGACCAGTGCAATCTCGTTAGATAACTCGTTTAGAATCATAGATAATCAGGTAAGTCGTTTATTGAGTAACGGTTACGGCCTACGTATCCCTTAAAGCTATTCCTGTCAAACGCTTACGGAATCAGTCCCGATAGCCGGGGGAGGGGGCCCCGGCGACGGTCACAAGAATCCGCGCTGCCTGGGTTTGATATCGTTTTGGAGATGGCCCGGCAGTCAACCCGCAGAATTGTGCTCCCTCCTTTATCCCGGAGACGTTTCTTGCAGGGCTTGTTGCCGGCGATGCTCCCCCTGCACGGGCTTCCGCTATTCGCCGCCGGGGCGGTGACAGGGCCGCCCGCGTTCGAGGAGATATCTCCAGCCAGCAGCGGTATCACCTGGGTTCACACCGCAGGCAAGTCCGCCGAGAAGCACTTGCCGGAGACGAGCGGGGCCGGGTGTGCCTTCCTCGACTACGACAACGACGGCTGGCTGGACATCTACCTGGTCAACAGCGGCAAGGCGGATTTTTATAAGCCTCCACGCCCGCTCCGCAATGCGCTTTACCGCAACAATCGCGACGGCACCTTCACCGACGTAACGGAAAAGGCCGGAGTCCCCGGCGGCGGATACGGCATGGGCGTCGCAGTCGGCGACTACAACGGCGATGGCTTTCCCGACCTCTACGTCACGCAGTTTGGGCGCAACATTCTTTATCGCAACAACGGCGACGGCACATTCACCGATGTGACCGACAAGGCTGGTGTCGCCTGTGCCGGATGGAGTTCGAGTGCCGTATGGTTCGACTACGACAATGACGGCCGCCTCGACCTCTTCGTCTGCCAGTTCGCCGAGTTCGACCCGGCACTTGGCTGCGGCACCGACAAGGAGGGGGTGCATCACTACTGTATCCCGCGCATCTTCAAGCCGCGTCCGAGTTGGTTGTTCCACAACAACGGGGACGGCACCTTTACCGACGTCAGCAAGGAATCCGGGATCGCCGAGCACCTGGGCAAGGCCTGGGGCGTGGTCGCGACCGACCTGAACAACGACGGCCGAATGGATTTGTTCGTGTCGAACGACACCGTCGCGAACTTTCTCTACATGAACCGCGGAGGCGGGCACTTCTCGGAAGATGGCTTTGCGGCGGGTGTGGCTTACAGCGGCGAAGGCAGAGCGCGTTCGGGTATGGGGGTGGACTCGGCGGACTTCAACCACGACGGCTGGATGGATCTGTTTGTCGCGAACATTGACGAAGAGATTTTTTCGCTCTACCAAAACAATCACGACGGGACCTTCGATGATGTCGCCATGCAGCAGGGCATCGGCATGGCTACTCGCTGGATGAGCGGGTGGGGACTCAAATTCTTCGACTATGACAACGATGGCAATGTCGATTTGATCCTGTCGAATGGGTTTCCCGACGATCTGGTCGATCAAATATCAAACAAAGTTACATATCGCGAGCCGCTCCTGTTGTTTCACAATGACGGGCAGTCGTTCAAAGACGTGAGCCAGGAGAGTGGCCCGGTATTTTCAAAGGCCTTCGCCGCGCGTGGTCTGGCAATTGGCGATTTCAACAACGATGGCGCGGTAGATGTCCTGATCAGCGTGAATGATGGTGCGCCGGTTCTCCTCAGAAATAATGCTGCCAAATCCAATCACTGGCTGGGACTGCAACTCGCCGGCCGCAAGTCGAATCCTGATGCGATTGGTGCGCGGGTTACATATCAGGCCGGAGATCTGAATCGCACTCGGATGAAAGTTGGAGGTGGCAGCTTTCTGTCTTCGCACGACCCGCGCATCGTGTTGGGTCTGGGGGAACATCCGAAGGTGGATTGGGTCGAGGTTCGCTGGCCGGAACCCAGCGGCGCGGTCGAACGCTTCACCGGTCTTCCGGTTGACCGCTACATCGCCATCGTTGAAGGAACGGGGAAGTGGAAGTAGTCTTACGCGAATCGTGACTCCCGTCACTCTGGGAAGGCTTCGCCCTCGCGTGCGATACGAATTCGATGGTCGGTGAACTTGTCGTGCATCTCCGGCACATACACCTTCTGCATGTGGCAAGCAGTGCAGTTCTTCGCGGCTACTGGACAGGCAGCGCCAGGGTGGTCCGTCGTCGGTTTCTGGCCTGACGCAGTCACATGACACTTCAAGCAGGCGTGATCGTAGGCTGCGGGCTCCGTTTGCAGTTGCTCGTGAGGATCGTGACAGGCGATACATGTGATTCGCGGGTCGCCTTTCTTACCCCAACACTTGCTGGTCACCAGTCGGTAGGGCGCGGACCGAGTGGTCGAGACCCCCTTTACGCCCGAAAGTTTCACATCCCACCATGTAGCGTGGCAGGCTCCGCAAAAATCGACGGAATCAGCCGGGTTCAGAGTCGCCGAGTCAAAGATGTCACTCTGGCGCGCATTTAGATTTCCGTTCATAAGCGTCTTCATGGCGGCTACGTGCTTCCCGCCAGGGCCGTGGCAGGCCTCGCAGGTGACACCCAGGATCAAATGCTCTTCGTCGAATTTGCCGTCAATTGTCGAAGCTGTGGTGTGGCAGCCAAAGCAACGACTAATCTCGGTGGATCCGACGGGCCGGTCCATGGCTTCCTCCACATCTTTGGGCGATGCCAGGTCGCGAGACGGCGTAAAGCCAAGATTTTTCAGGCTTTCGAAGTAGGTAGCGCGGGCTTCGTAGAAGTGCCCGTCATCCCGTTTGAAGAGATAAGACTGACCGACGCGCGGCGTGCCGAATGCCCACAACAGCGGTGACGAGAGCGTCTCAGTCCCGTTCGATACAGAGTAAAGACTATGCTGCCCGTCGCTTTTGATGAGATACCGGTACACGCCGACCGAAAATGTCAGATTGGGATGGGTGTGCAGCACCTCAGCGTCTGCCGCGTACGAAACGGTACGCGCCATGGGCGTCCTCGACTGGGAGTCAGCCTTGGCCGAGTGGCAAGGCGCACACGCGGCCGGTCCCACATAGTCGTTGCGGGAAGTCCCAGCCTGAGTTGGCCAGAAACCAGGCTCGGCAAGGTGATCTTCGGTCGAGAGTTGAGCTCGCAGCCCCGGCGCCGCCGTAGTCAGGACAAGAAGAAGGAGAAGCCCCTGCCGGGATAGGCGGAGCCAGTTACCGCTGACGGCCATGCTCACTCTGAAAATCCGATGCGATCCTCTGAGGTTTTGTCAGGCCCTAACATAGCCCTTCCGTTCACGGGGATCAACTTTTTCGGCTGGTTCTGCGGACTTCACCCAGAGGCATGTCTTTCTGGGTGAGCTAAACCTTTTATTTTCAATGCAAGTGCCAGGATCAAATTTATTACCCGCTTACTCAATAAGAGGACTATACAGGTTTACAAGTTTCGATATAGAATTCGCCGTGGATCGAAATAACCTTCGTCCACGTTGAGGATGCGGAAGGACTACTGAGGATATTAAGGTCAAAAATCAGGCGAATCATATTTCGGGGGAGCAATACCTGCTGTCAGCCTTTGGACGGCGGTCATTAATTTTTATTGACAGTCGTATATTCCAGGGAGTAATCAAACGTTTCAGTTCAAGCTGTTAACGTTATCAGGGTTCGAAACCACGGAATAGTTAAATTCCGACGCTCGAATCGCGCGACCATGAACTTTTCAAGGAGGCACTTTATGTGCAATCGATTTACAGGAGGCGGGGGAGTGTGCGAGAAGCGGTCTACGCTTCGCATGCTGTCCTACGTACTTCTAGCTGTCTTGCTGACGATCCCGTTCAGCTTGCACGCCCAACAATATTCCGGAACCATCACTGGTTTTGTGGCTGATCAGACCGGTGCCGCCGTGCCGGGAGCGTCGGTAACGATTATCAATATCGGCACGAACGCAACTATTACCGTGAAGTCAGATGGCCAGGGTAATTTCACTGCCGCCCAGTTGCCGGTGGGCAACTATGAAGTTCACGTGAAGCAGGGCAACTTCAAGGAATACATCGAAACCGGGGTAGAAGTTCACACTTCTTCGAATACCAAGGTGAACGCAATCCTCGCGGTTGGCGGAGCCAGCGAGAAGGTGACTGTCTCGGCCAGTGAGGTTCAGGTGCAAACGACCTCAGCAGCGGTGGGCGAAGTTGTCGATGGTACGCAGGTTCGTGAACTTCCGCTGGAAGGCGAGAATTTTGTTGGCCTGACCCAGCTGTCTCCCGGCGTCAGCGCAGCCCAGTCGTTTGACGGCAGCGACAAGGGACTCGAAGGCGGCGTCAATTTCTCCGTGAACGGAAATCCTTACACGAATAACCTGTTTTTGGTGGACGGTGTCAACAACAATGACGTCGGTTCCAATCGCACGATTCTGGTTTACCCCTCGGTTGACACCATCGCCGAATTCAAGATGATCCGTAACTCCTATGGGCCGGAATACGGTCAAGCTTCCGGCGCCATCATCAGCATCACAACCAAGTCGGGCACAAATCAATTCCATGGCGGCGTTTTCTATGCCGGCCGCAACAATGCTCTGGATGCCAACGACTGGTATTCCAACCACAATGGCACAGGCAAGGCAAAAGAAAATCGCAGCGACTACGGTTACAACATCAGCGGTCCGGCGCTCAAGGATAAGCTGTTCTTCTGGTGGAATCAGGAATGGAACAAGGAAATTCGTGGCGTCTCGTACGCAACCTGTGTTCCTACCGCTGGAGAGGGCATGGGCGACTTCAGTGGACTCGGCACTGGAAATGACCAATGCGGCGCGACTATTCCCACAATTCCGGCGTATGCCCAGGCACCCGGCAATCCGTACAAGATCGCGAGTCCGGACGCGGCTGGTCTGCTGATCGCCCAGTTCTATCCCGCTCCCACTCAAGCTCTCGCGAATGGAAACAACTGGGCTGAATCCCTGTCGAACAAACTCAACTGGAGCGAGTGGAACGTCCGTGGCGACTATAACGTTACCAAGTCCAACCGCGCCACCTTCCGCTGGACCCAGGATTCCTGGGATAACCCTGCACCGAACGATCCTGCAGCGTTCTGGGGAGAATCCGCTTTCCCGACCGTCGATTCCACCTGGAGTCAGCCTTCGAAGAGCGTGATGGCGAAGTTGACCTCGACGATTTCCAGCACCATGGTCAATGATTTTGAGTTTGGCTACGGTCACAACGCCATCATCACCACGCTGGCAGGTACAAAAGCCAGCATCGTACCCGCGCTCCAGTCCGCGTACCCTCCCTCCTGGCCAACCTCGCTTAAGCAAAAAGACGAGTTTTTTGGTGGGTGGGGCGGTCTAAACCCTTACGGCAACTATAACGGCAGCTTTTCCATGTGGAATATCGCTCCTTACGGCAACCACGAGGATCTTTACGCCCTGCAGGACAACCTCTCGAAAGTGCACGGGAACCACCTCTTCAAGGTCGGCGGGAACTGGGGCAACAATGAAAAGGTTGAGAGCAGCGGCAACGGAGCAGATCGACCGGTATTGCCGGGTAATTGCACAAACTCCCCAGGAGTGAACTGCTTCAACACCAACAACGCGCTGGCTACCATCCTGCTGCCGGGTACCGGTGCCAATGCACAGACATTCACTGGCGTTACCGAAAACAGCATCGACGGCGTAGCCGACGTTCGCTGGCACGATTTCGAGGTGTACGCCGGAGATACCTGGAAGATCAGGCGTAACCTCACTATCGACTACGGCCTCCGCTGGTCGCTTCTGCGCGAGCCTTTTGGCGGGCCAAACGGCGGAAGCACGAACGCTGCCACGCAAAATAAGAGTAATTACCCCTACCAGTGGGCAAACTGGAGCAAGTCGTACTGGAGCGCAGCAGAAGCAGCGGCGAACCCGTCCGATGCCTGCAACGGCACCCTGATCGTCCCCGGGAAAACTCCCTGCGCGAACCAGAAGGCTTATCTGGCTACGCTGGGTGTTACCCTTCCCCTCTCCAACGGCACGCCTGGTCCGAACGGTGCCCTGGTCCAGGAGAACAATCACAGCATCGCTCCCCGCGTCGGTATCGCATGGGATGTGAGAGGCGATGGAAAAACCGCTCTACGTGCCGGCGGAGGTCAATTCTTCCAGAGGGAACTGGTAGGCCTTGCCGAAAATCTTGCACGAACCGCGCCGTTTGTTATCGGCATCAATACCAACCGCTCTCTGGATACAGCGTCGCCCTTGGCAAATCCTTCGGTAACGCCGAATGCGAACAAGACCACTGGCGGCTTTATTCCGAATGCGTGGCAGTGGAACGTGTCAGTCGAACAGCAGCTGGCTCGCAATACCACTCTGCAAATCGGATACGTAGCCAATGTGGGCGTGCATCTCACATCGATGTATGACTCGAACTTCATTCCTGAGGCTAACTGGTTGAATGCCACATTTGAGGGCGGCAGCACACTGAACCTGAATCGTCCGGCCTCCAATTTTGGAATGATTGGCGGCTTCGCCCGCGGTGGTCATGCCAACTACCAGTCGCTGCAAACACTCTTCCGGGCACAAACCGGCAGCAACTCAACCTTCCAGGCGGCCTACACCTGGTCCCATTCGGTCGCAAACGTCGAATTGGACAATTCTTCGGGTGGCGTCAACCAGGAAGCAATTACAAATCAAGACGACCCGGGGTTGGACAAAGGAAATACCAACATCAACCGTCCGAATATCTTCGTAGCGAATGAAGTATATTACCTCCCGAAGCTGCAGCAATATAACAAGTTCGTTCAGCAGACCCTGGGTAGCTGGGAGGCCAACAGCATCTTCTCGATGGCTGAGGGCAGTTCACTCAGCATTTTCTCGAATAGTATATCGGGCGCAACAATTTACAACACCGATGGCACGGTCAAAGAGACCAGCGGTTTGAGTTCACTCGTCGGGACAGGTTATGAAAACAACCTGCGCCCGTTGAGGATTCACGACATCAACCCCAATGCGTCACGGAACGGAAACCAGATTCTCAACGTAAACGCATACGGTTTGGTGGGATTTCCGCTGGGTAGTTTCCCCAGCAATATGGCGAGTCGTGGGTCCGCTTTCGGCGCGCCAACCACCAATATGGATGCTCAGCTTGCGAAGAACTGGTATGTCAAGGAACGGCTCCGGATCAAGTTCAGCATGGACTTCTTCAACCTCTTCAACCACCCGAACTTTAATAGCAACAATCTGGAAGGTTCCGCCTGGAACTCGCCCACCCCAGTTTACTGCGGCGGTGCCAGCAAGTATTCCGGCCATGCCTGCAGTCCAACCAACAACATCATTACTCCGGATCCGGACAACGCGGGGACGTCAAGCTACAATCCGAATTACACACCCGGCGGCTTCGGTCAGGCGAGCACTGTGCATCCTGGACGTGAACTCCAATACACTCTGAGACTTTCGTTCTGAGGGTGCCAACCAAAACGCTGTAAACACGAGCGGCGGGGCTTGATGACTGAAGCCCCGCCGCTTACTCTTTGTACAGAGTCGAGTGCTACCCTTAGCTGTGAAACACCATTCCGGACAATTGAAGGATCTGGTTTCTAACACGCGGAATTCTTTTTCTGCCGGAGCCGCTCTTTGTGTGCTTGCTTCGGTGATTGTGATCCTCCCCAAAGCGTTTGCCCAGTCTTCAAGGCAGCATGCTCCAGTGCAGCATCGCACTGAAAAATCACAGGAAGATCCCGCTCAAGCGGAGCTCAGGAAACGCATTCTTGCGGCGGATGCCGCCCGGAGTTCGGGCGATCCTGTCGCCGCTGCTTCAGCCACGAAGCTGCTGATTGCCTCCGCGCTTCGTTCCATGGGACAACTGCGGTTTCTTGAATCGGCCTACGCTCAGTCAGCGGAACTCTATCGTGCATCACTGGACTACGAAGATATCCCTGGAACGTATCTTGAATTCGCGGCGAGCAGCCTGCTGGCCGAACGGCCTGGCGATGCCATACTTTATGCACAGAAGGCATTGGCAGTCGAGCCAAACGATGCTCAGGCCTATCTCATTCTTGGGAGAGCATTCACCGCCAAGGAAGAGTACGCGAAAGCGACAGAAGCATTGTCGCACGCTGCCCGAATTCAGCCCACAATCGAGACCCTTTACTCATTGGCCATCTGCTGGTTGTCAACCAATAACGGCAGGCAACAAGCCGCGGCTGTCTTCGAACAGATGAAGCAAATGGCAGGCGATAGCGGTTCGTTGCACGTCCTCTTCGGTAGAGCTTACCGAGACGCGGGACAGATGCCTGAGGCAATTAAGGAATTTCAGCGCGCCATCGAGATCGAACCAAGCACTCCGCACGCGCACTACTTCCTAGGGCTCGCACGTCTGGCAATGAATGAGTGGAAACCCACTCCGGAGGCGCAATCTGAATTCCTCGAGGAGCTGCACTACTACCCGAAGGATTTTCTCGCGAATTACATGAGCGGCTTCCTGGCCTCCAGCGAACGCCAATATGCCGTGGCGGATAAGTATCTGAGGGCTGCGGTGGCCATCAACCCATCCTGGCCGGAGCCCTGGCTTTACCTGGGCCTAAATGCTTTCGCTGAGGGTGATGACAAGACTGCCGAGCCGATGCTGCGCAAAGCCATTGAACTCACCGGCCAGGATGAAGCCCGCTCGAATTACGAAATTCGCAGAGCGTACGTCGATATGGGTCGCATTCTGGGGAAGTCGGGACGCGAGCAGGGGAGCGATGTCTATGTTGCGAAAGCTCGCGACCTGCAAAACAAGGTCATGCAACAGAGCCAGCAGGCCACGACATCGATGCTGCTTTCTCAGGGAGGCGGCGGGATGGCCGCCCTGGTGCCTCTCGACAAACGGCAGGAAAACCAGGCAGTTCCGGTTGGCCCGGGAAACGTGGACTCATTTGCGCGCGTCGATCGGACGGCCATGGCAAGCGCCAATTTATCTGAGAGCCAGCGTGCTGTTGCCAAGACCGAAGAAGAAGATTTACGGCTGATTCTAGGTCAAAGCTTCAGCGATCTTGCGACCTCCGAGGCGATTCAGCACAATTATGCAATCGCGCTGACGCACTACCAGGAAGCCGAGCATTGGAATCCTACAATCTCGGGCCTGTCCCGAAACCTGGGACAGTGTGCTTTCAAGGCCGGCAATTATCCTGAGGCGATCCGTGGCCTGTCCCGTGCGCTTGAAGAACAGCCAGATCAGCTTCCCATCCGCGCGATGCTGGGCACGGCTTACTTCGCATCGGAGAAATACTCGGATGCTGCGAAGATCTTCAGCCCGCTTGGAATCGCCGGCATGCAAGATGGAACTGTGGGGTATGCCTGGGCGGCATCCCTCGCCAGGCTTGGCAGCATGAAAGAGGCCTCGGAGGTTTTGAGCCAGTATGAAAGCGGCAATCTCTCAAGCGACGCGTTGCTTCTCGTCGGCCAGCTTTGGACGGAAATCGGCGACTACGGCCGTGCCGTGGCGACTTTGCATCGCGCCTCGCAGGTCGATCCATCGCTTCCCAAGGCTCATTATTATGCAGGCTTGGCTTACATTCGCTGGGAGCATTGGTCGGACGCTCGGAGTGAGCTGCAGGCCGAAATCGCGATCCGTCCCGGCGACCTCGACGCCACCTATCACCTCGGCTTCGTGGACCTCCAGGAGGCTAAAACCGACGATGCTGTGAAGCTTTTCCAACAGGTAATTGCTGCGCAGCCGGATTACGCGAACGCCCAATATGAGCTGGGCAAAATCCTGCTCGACCGAGGACAATTGCAGGAGGCAGTTCCTCATCTCGAAGCGGCGGCGCGCCTCAGCCCCGAGAAGGAATACGTCCATTACCAGTTGCAGGCTGCCTACCGGAAAGAATCCCGTACCGCGGATGCGGATCGCGAACTTGCGGTTTACCAGGAGCTGAAAGCCAAGTCGCGACCGCACATAGCGCAATCGCCGACGCAGAATCCATAATGCGCATATCCGATTCGCTATCCTTGAAAAAATCATCCAGGTCACTCGTCATCTTCATTCTTTGTGCCAGCCTGCTTCAGGCGCAGGAGGGCCACCCTCCACCCGTCCCTCCACCGCCGGGCGCCAAGTCGACGAAGTGTAGTGGCCGCCCTATCCCGCAACTGGAAGATGTGACCCCGAAAACAGGCATCAACTTCACGCATACTGCCGATCCGTCGAAGAAATACATCGTGGAGTCCATGAGCGGCGGCGTCATCCTCTTCGACTATGACCGCGATGGGTGGCAGGATATCTACTTCACCAACGCCCCCACTGTCGAAATGGCTATAAAGGGCGAAGCCAGCCTCGGTGTTCTCTATCACAACAATCACGACGGAACCTTCACGGATGTCACCGCCAAGTCTGGCCTGACCAAGCCGTGCTTCGCCATGGGGGGCGCCGTAGGCGACTACGACAACGATGGCTGGCCCGACCTCTACATCACGTGCCTGGGTGGAAACACCCTGTATCACAACAACGGCGACGGAACCTTCACCGACGTGACCACCAAGGCCGGAGTCGCCGATGGGCGCTGGTCTACGGGCGCGTCGTTTGGAGACTATGACGGCGACGGCCTCGTCGATCTGGTGGTTACCAACTACGTAGACTTCCACCTGAACGACCTGCCCGGCTTCGGCAGCGCGCCGAACTGCAAGTACCGCGGCATCTCCGTGCAGTGCGGCCCGCGGGGCCTGCGCGGAGCAGGCGACTCCCTCTTCCACAACAATGGCGACGGTACGTTTACCGATGTGTCGAAAGCGGCGGGAGTCAGTGATCCCGACGGCTACTACGGCATGGGTGTGATCTGGGCGGACTTCAACAACACCGGGCGTCCGGATATCTATGTGGCAAACGACTCGACGCCGAAGTTCCTCTATAAGAACCTGGGCAACGGCACATTCAAGGACATCGGGCTGCAATCGGGCACGGCGGTCAGCGAAGACGGCTCCGAGCAGGCTTCGATGGGGATTGCGGTTGGGGACTACAACCACACCGGCCGGCCGTCGCTGTACGTGACCAACTTCTCCGACGAGAACGACCTGCTCTATCGCAATGACGGAGACTGGAATTTCACCGAGGTCTCCTATGCCTCCGGAGTGGCGCTGCCGTCGCTGCCGTGGGTGAAGTGGGGCACCGCCTTCGTCGATCTGGACAACGATGGCTGGCTCGACCTGATTGCAGTCAGCGGCCACGTCTATCCGCAGGTCGATACGCTGCCTTCGGGTCCGGGTTATCGTGAGCCCAAGCTGCTGAGCCTGAACCAGAAGGACGGAACCTTCTGCGATGCCAGCGATCAGGCGGGTCCGGCGCTCAAGGAGAAGCGCGTGTCACGCGGGCTTGCGGTCGGCGATCTCTTCAACGACGGCAATATGGACGTGGTGATCGGAGACATTGATGGGGCGCCGATGATTTTGAGGAACCATGGCGTCCCCGGGCGGCACTGGGTGAGCTTCGAGCTGGCCGGCACCAAGAGCAACCGGCTGGCGCTCAATGCGCGCCTCAAGATCGTGGCCGGCGGCGTGACGCAGACGGACGAGATCCACAGCGGCGGCAGCTATCTCTCGCAGAACGATCTTCGGGTGCACTTCGGTCTCGGCGCGGCGACGAAGATCGACAGCCTGGAGATTCGCTGGCCGTCGGGCAAGGTCGAGACGCTGACCAACCTCGCAGCCGATCAGTTTTATTCCGTGCTCGAAGGGCAGGGAATTGTTCCGGCGGAGAAGATTCGTCCGGCCAAGAAGCACTGATTGATGGGTACCCCCCACCCCCTCCCCTGGGTTTTGATACCGATTCTGTAATCGATTGATAGGAATGGGTTTAAGGGGTACGTCGACGCTACTTACTATACAATAAAGGACTTATTGTCTCCTACATGATTCTAAAGGGGTTATTCGATGATCCTGCACTGATTTCAGGGCAGTCGTTAGAGCTCTGCTGTAACCGTTTGATACGATTATTCATTGCCCGTGACCGTTTGATTCTAAATGGGTTGTGGCGAGACACTTGGCCGAAGACGAAAAGCCCGGCCGAGGATGGCGGCCGGGCTTTCTTCATCTCTAATTTCTATTATAGAGAGTTGACGGAAATTGTCGGCCAAGTATTCTCCATCATGGGGCGAAGTAGCCGGAGAGATCGAGGATGAGGTTGGTGGGGTTAGAGGAGAAGGCATCGATGCTGCCGTTGGTGGTGGGCACGATGGCCATGTTCGAGGTGATGGCTCCGTCCAGAGCATTCAAGGTCGAGACGTAGGGTTGTGCTTCGCCGGCCGGCCACAGGGTCAGGTAGTCTAACGAGCCCGGAGGCACAACCGTTGCGTTCAACACGTATCCCTGAGCACTGGACGGCGGTGCGCACGAGCTCGTCTCCACGTCCACGGCCAACACGCCGTTGAAGGCTCCCGCACCGCTGCGTGTGTCGATGATTCGGCAGGGCGTGACCGGGTAGAGTGACAACCCGCCGGTCGCCGGAGGCGCGAAGTAGCCGTTCACGTCCAGGATCACGTCCGTGGTGTCGGAGACAAAGATCGAAACTGCTCCACTGGTGCCTGCAGGTACCACGGCCGCATTGGCCGTGACGGCTCCGGTCGAGGAGTTCAGAGTCGACACATACGGTTGCGTTTGCCCTGTAGCCCAGGCGGTCAGGTAACCCAGCGTGGTGTGGGGTACAGCCGTGACATTCAGCGAGTAGGCCTTGGCCGTGGCAGGAATACCGCAGCTGCTGGATTGCACAGGGAAGGACCGGCTGCTGCCGCCGGAGATCGTAGGTCCTCCCAATGGGCCCGTGGCTTGTCGGGTATCGGCGACCCGGCACGGGGTCACAGAGTAGAAGGCCAGGGCCGAGGCCGTGCCGGCAGGCACGAAGTAGCCGTCGATATCCAGAATTACGTTGGTGGCGTTACTGACGAAGACGCTCACAGCTTCGTTGGTGCCTGCGGGAGTGATGGCCGCATTAGCCTTGACGCGGCCGTCTGAGTTCAGCGTCGAGACATAGGGCTGCGTTTCTCCAGTGGGCCACAGGGTCAGGTAACTGAGGAACCCATCCGGCACCACGGTTACATTTAACGAATAGGCGACCGCGGTCGATGGAATGCCGCAGGTACTCTGAGGAATATTGAAGGAACGGCTGGTGCCGGCAGCCATCTCCGGACCACCGAACGGTCCTGTCGGCCACCGCGTATCCACGATTCGGCAGGGCGTCACGGGGATGAATTGCAGGCCGGATGTCGAGGTGATGGTGTAGGTTGCGGAGGTGACCGCGCTGTTAGTGTAGCCGCTGACCACAGCGATGGCTTCGATGGTTTCGGCAGAAGAGACGGTAATTGCGCCGGTGTATTTGGTGGATGAAGTGGTGGGCGTGGCGTTGATCGCGTAGTAAATGGTGGCACCACTGGTGGCATCAGTGATGGTGACGGACTGAGGGCCGGTATAAGTGCCGGTTCCAGGGGTGAACACGGGCGACAACGCCTGGAGTGTGTAGGTTGCGGAGGCTACAGCGCTGTTGTTATAGTCCGCGGCGACAGCAATGGCCTTGATGGTTTCCGTCTCGTTTACAGCGATGGCTCCCCCGTATTCGAAGGAGTTCGTTGTTGGTGTGGAGCCGTCGGTGGTGTAGTAGATGGTCGCGCCTGGCGTCATGTCGCTGATCGTCACCGATTGCGTCGCATTGTAGGTCCCAGCTTTAGGCGAGAATGTGGGGGTTGCGGCTTGCGGCAGCGTGGAGGGCGTGAGCAACAATCCGTGGAACACCGCCTTGGAATCGACGTACCCGCCGGTAATTTCCCCTGATGCATTGACGCCGGAGCCGCCCGTTCCCGATAACACGAGAACTTTCGACGTGGCAGCGCCTGGCGCGTCGAAGCTGGTGATCGTGCCGCCGGCCGTGCGAACGAACCCATGTCGGATTCCGTTCGCGTCGGTATAGAACCCAGTTACATAGTTCCCGCCGGGGTCGATGCTGAGGGGCAGCGTTCCCGAGACAATGCCGCTGCCGGCAACCGACCCTGTAGGATCGAAGGTTGTTATTGTGCCGTCAGCGGCCCGCACGAACCCGTGCCCTACGCTGTTGGTGATCCCATACGCACCAACGATATCTCCCGCCGTATCGATGCTCGTCGGTACAGTGGCATAGCAATTCGTGCCCGTGGTCTGACAGGGAACCTGAAACTCCGTGATGGTGCCATTGGCAGCGCGCACGAATCCCTCGTAAACTCCGCTCGAATTGATGTACAGTCCGGTGAGGATTCCCGAATTATTGATGCTGATTGGAATAGTTCCCTGGGAAGCGCTTAGTCCGGCACCCGGAGCATCGAACAAAGTCACCGTGCCGTCCGCGTCTCGAACAAATCCGCGGTAATATGGAAGCCCAGCTTCCGGATTCCACTGCGAGGATGTCGAAGTCCCGGCGACCGTTCCCGAAGTGTTCACGGTAAATGGAATCGTCCCCCGGTGAGGGCCGGAATCGCCGACATCGAATTCCGTAATGACGCCATCCGACGCACGGACGAATCCGTGAGATCCGTTGCCTGAGTCGACGTACGTGCCGGCAATGTAATTTCCGCCTGGATCCATCCCAATCACGAATGTGCCCTCGGTGGTGCTCGATCCGGCATGGGGCGCGTCAAAGTTGGTGATGGTTCCATTTGCAGTCCGCAGAAAGCCGTGGCTAGCATTGTTGTTGTCAACGTAGTCTCCGACTACGTCTCCTGCTGCATCGATATGGACGGAAACGGTCCCGCTGGCGGGAACTGTGCCCGCGCCCGTAGCGTCAAACGTCGTTAACGTATAGCCACTGACGCTCTCGACGTCCTGGGACTGGGGCATTCCCAATGCCCCGCCCGCCTGCAAAGACTGAGGGCCGCCAAACAGCCGGAACCAGCTCTTCGATACCCAAAAGTGCGCCGAAGTCGGCGATGCCAGCCATATGGCACCCGCGCTCAACAAAACGAGGCTAAGTATGACTATGGGTCCAGCATTGCGCGCCCAGTCGGTAATCCTGATCGCACTGCGAAGGGCAGCCCAAACAATTACATGCGGAACAGGCGTTCGACGCTTCAAGAGTTCACTCCTTCCAATCACTTTGTGCGGTTATTCAACCCTTCCATATCTCTCATTGCGGGCTTGCTTGTCACACAGCCTGACAAGCAGGCAGACGGGTCTGCCACTGGTCCTAATTCCCCAACGCAATTGGCGCTGACCACTCCGGCAACGGCGAGAGTGTAGATTGCCAGGTCCACGCTGTCGTGAGGAGGGCAGCCAATAACAGCACAAGAAAGAGCCTTTTTCATGACAAGCGACTCTGATCTAACGGTTCGGCACGTCTTGGGGAGAGACCGGTCCAGATTAGTGGATGGCGCCGTTCAGGGATTGCCAGCGCCATGAAGAGGCTACAAGAGGGCCCGGTATTCAGCGATTGACTCTAGCACCGGCCATCAAATACTCGCAAGAATATTCCCCACCATCGTCTGGGGGAGGATGGCGATTTCGCGCTACGCGCGACCGCTCAGGATGACATCGTGATTGGTGAGAAGCCGAGCCACCGAGTGGTAAAATCTCGCCGTGGACACACTTGATTGGCTTCTTGATGCGGACCCGGCCATCCGCTGGCAGGCGATGCGCGATCTCACGGACGCCTCCCCGGCGGAGATTGCCGCGGAGCGTGCCCGGGTCGCGCATGGAGGAATCGCTGCCGAAATTCTCGCCTGCCAAGGGTCAGACGGCGCGTGGCATCGGGCCGACGCCCCCGACTGGTTGCCAACCCTCTACACCATGCTCCTCCTGCGCGCGACCGGCGTCGACCCGACCGATCCGGCTGTTCAGTCAGGGGTCGCTCGTCTTGAGGCAGGCTTTCGATGGGAAGAGCAACATGGCGCGAAGCCTTTCTTTGAGGGAGAAGTGGAACCGCGCATCAACGGAGGCACGCTCGCTGTCGGCGCGTATTTCGGTCGCCCGACAGAGAGCCTTGCGCGTCGGCTCCTCGATGAGCAACTCGATGACGGCGGTTGGAACTGCGAGGCTCCGCCGAGCACGCGCTCGTCGTTCCACACAACGATCTGCGTCCTCGAAGGGCTGCTTGAGTATGAGCGAGCTGTTAGGCCTAGTTCGGAAATCGTGTCGGAGATCTCCGCTGCCCGACTTCGAGGCGAGGAGTATCTGCTCAAGCGCGCTCTCTTCCGGCGGCTCTCGACCGGTGAGGTCGCGAATCCGGAGTTCCTGCAGCCTGCCTTCCCTCCCCGCTATCACTACGACGTGCTGCGTGCTTTCGACTACTTCAGAGATGCTGGTGTTCAGCCGGACCCACGCGTGGAGGATGCGGTGCGCGTAGTGGAGAGCAGGCGAACGCCAGATGGCCGGTGGCTCCTCGAAGGCTCGTACACCGAGGCGCTCGCTCTGCCGTTCGGTGAGTCGGTGGGGCAGCCGAGCCGGTGGAATACTCTCCGGGCGCTGCGGGTGCTTCGCTGGTACGAGCGAGGGGCCGAGCCGACGAGCGCAGTGGCTAAGAGCTGTCCTCAATAAGGCTCGAATGGCGGATTCAAAGCCACTTTACCGATAGACTGGCGGAAGGGGACAATAGAGGCCGTCTCATCTGGCGGAAAGCGTCGCCGGTCATGATGGAGGTCGATTTGAGTCCGGAAAGCGGTCCAGTGATTGACGACTCCCCGGTGCGGAAGATGGCGGCTCCCGCTTCGCCGAGCCGGCCGAGCACCTATCTTCGGATATTCAAGTCGAACGTCTTTGTTCGCGATCTCGATCACAGCCTGAAGTTTTACGTTGACCAGCTGGGCTTCAAGGTGGTCGCCGATGGCCTCTACGATTTTGGCCGCTGGGTCGCGATCGCGCCTCCCGATGGGAGCACCATTCTCGCGCTGACCTCTCCCAAGCGCGGTTCGGAAAACCACAAACTTATCGGGCGGAACACTCATATCGGGTTTATCTCCGAAGACATGAATGCCACGTACGAGCTGTGGCGCAGCCGGGGCGTGCAATTCGAGTCACCTCCGCAGAAGACGCTTTGGGGCGGGGCGTTTACCAAGTTTGTGGATGTGGATGGGAATGAGTTTGAGCTGATCGCGTCGGACGAGATGAGCCGCGAGATCGAGGCGCAGCGCCGCGCTGCTGAAGAGAAGGCGGAGGCCGAGCGGCGCGCCGTGCAGGAGATGGAGATCGCGAAGCAGGTGCAGGCGCGGCTCTTTCCGCAGATCCTTCCTGTGGTGAAGACTCTCGACTATGCCGGGGTGTGCATTCAGGCTCGGCATGTGGGGGGAGACTACTACGATTTCCTGACGTTGGGGCCGGAGCGACTGGGGCTATTGATCGGGGATATCTCCGGCAAGGGCATTGCGGCGGCGCTACTGATGGCGAATCTCCAGGCCAACCTGCGCAGCCAGTTCAGCATGGCCCGCGATGAACCGCACGCCTTCCTGCAGTGCGTGAATCAGCTCTTTTACGAGAACACGGTAGACAGCGCCTACGCAACGGTCATCTTCGCGGAGTACGATGGCACGGCGCGGCAACTGCGCTACGCTAACTGCGGGCATCTGTCGGCGCTGCTCTTGCACGGCGATGGGTCGTTGGAGCGGCTGCAGTCGACGGGCACGGTTCTGGGGCTGTTCAAAGACTGGGAGAGCCCGACGACGGTGGAGTGCCAGCTCTCACCCGGCGATATCCTCGCGCTTTACACCGATGGGGTGACTGAGTCCTTCAATCCCGACGGAGAAGAGTTCGGGGAAGATCGCCTTGTCGATGCGCTTCAGCGTCACCGGGAGCAGCCGGCGCGCGCGATTATCTCTTCGATCGTCGCCGAGATTCAGCTCTTCAGTCCCGAGGAGCAGCACGACGATATCACGCTAATCGTGGCCAAGTGCAGAGGCTGAGGGTCCACACCGTTTTCTGCAAGCGTGCATAACCTACAGGCGATGCGCCAGGCCCAGTAATCGGGCCGACCCGGTGGCGTGAGCGATCCGCCCGTCACGGAACGCCGCGGATTTGTCACGTCAGCGTGGCCATCCACGACTTTGGGGAAATTTTCACTCGCGAATGGAGTGAGACTTGACCATCGCGGAGCGCGTCGACGGATCCGGCAACCATCTACCGCAGATCGTCGAATAGACCTCACAAGGCTGCTCTCGCAAAAGCTATTTTTGGAGGCAACCCATGTTTGCGTATCGGCGCGTCGCTGTGTTGATGGGAATATTTCTGTTCGTCCTAAGCGCCTTTGCGCAGTCCTCGTTCACATCTGTGCGCGGCACAGTTACAGATCCGTCGGGAGCGGTTTTGCCCGGGACCAAAATCGAAGCAAAGGATCAAGCAAACGGACAGGCGGCGTCGCAAGTCGCGAACGAACGAGGCGAATATCGATTCCCTCAACTGACGCCGGGAACATATCTGATTACGGCGTCGATGACTGGTTTTGGAACGACGAGCAAGCGCGCGGAACTGCTGGTGAATCAACCGGCGACGGTGAACTTCAGCCTTACGATTCAGGCTTCGACGGTAACGGTGGACGTGAGCGGCCAAGCGCAGACTCTGAACGATTCCGATGCGACGATCGGCAATGCGCTGAACAACGCGACGATTCAGGCGCTCCCCAGCGAGGGCCGCAACGTGCCCGATTTGCTGAGCATCCAGCCGGGTGTTTTGTATCTCGGCAATGGCGCAGACAAGCAAAGCGACAGCCGGACCGGTTCCGTGGCCGGCGCTCGTTCCGACCAGACCAACGTTACGCTCGACGGTCTGGACGACAATGATCAGACGCAGGGCTATGCCTTCACCGGAGTGCTGCGGTCCACGCTCGATTCGGTGGAGGAATTTCGCGTGACCACGACCAACTCCAATGCAGACGCAGGCCGCTCTTCCGGCGGCCAGGTGAGCATGGTGACTAAGAGCGGCACGAATCAATTTCACGGCGCGCTCTATGAGTACAATCGCAACACGTTTTCAGTCGCGAACGATTGGTTCAACAAGGAAGCTCAAGCCTCAGAGGGCTTGCCGAACATACCGGGCAAATTGATTCGGAACACATTCGGGGCGGCTGTGGGTGGTCCCATCAAGAAGAACAAGCTTTTTTTCTTCGGGAATTATGAAGGCCAGCGGACCGCGGAGAACAAACAGGTCACTCGGACCGTGCCAACTGCCTCGTTTCTTCAAGGGCAGGTGAAGTATCTGAACAACGGAAGCGTGGTCACGCTCAGTCCGGCTCAGATTGCAATGATGGATCCGAACTGCGGCGCGAACGGCACTTGTCCGTGGGGAGCGGGTGTCGATCCGTATGCATTGGCGAGTTTTAACGAATATCCGGCGGCAAACGGCTCGTCTCTGGGAGACGGGCTCAACCTGGGTTCGTATACATTTTCGTCGCCGTATCCGGGCTCGCTGAATACTTCGATCGCGAAGTTCGACTACACGCCAAACGACCGGCAGCACCTGTTCATTCGCGGCAATCTCCAAAAAGACACTCAGATGAATGTGGTGCAGTTTCCGGGGCAGGCACCCAGTTATACCTACGAAGACAACAGCAAGGGACTGGCGGCAGGAGACACATGGACCATTTCACCAGCGCTTGTGAACGATTTCCGTTACGGCTATATCCGGCAGGGGTATTCGAATCGCGGTACAGGTCAGGGCTCGTATACGATCTTCCGCTTCATGGACCAGCCAACCCCTGAGTCGCGAAGCTCGATCGTCAATGTGCCCGTCAACAACTTCATCGACAACTTCACGATGTCGAAGGGCAGGCACACGTTCTCCACTGGTGTGAACTGGCGGATCATTCATAACAATCGCAGTTCCGATCAATTGTCGTACAGCCAGGGAAATACCAATGAATACTGGCTGGCGAACGGAGGAGCCATCGCCGGTCAGAGCCAGCCGGGAAGCCCGCAAAGCCTCGATCCGGGTGGGTTTGGTCTACCCGCGGTGGATTCAGGATTCGCCAACTCTTACAACATTGCGGTTGCGTTGGTGGCCGGGCTGGTTCCGCAAACTACGGGCTACTACAACTATGAGGTTTCCAAGGACGGCAAAACGGGAACGCTGCTTCCCGATGGCACCTTTCTCAATCGGCACTTCAAAGCCAATGAGGTCGAATATTATGTACAGGACCAGTGGCATGCTCTGCCCAAACTGACTCTCACCTTCGGCCTGCGGCACACGCTGTTGCAGACTCCTTATGAGACGAATGGGCAGCAGGTGGCGCCGACCGTCAACATCCACCAGTGGTTTGAGAATCGTGCGGCTGGGGCTGCACAAGGAGTGACCAATCAGCCAGACATCTACTTTGCGCCGTCGGGGCAGGCGCGCGGGCTGCAGCCGTATTGGCCGTCACAGCATCTGAATTTTGCGCCACGCTTCGCCTTTGCCTACGCACTAGACCCCAAGACTTCGATCCGTGGGGGATTCGGCATTTACTTCGATCACTTCGGCGAAGGCGTGGTGAACTCGTTCGATCAACTCGGGTCTTTCGGGCTTACGACCACCGTGTCCAACCCTGCGAGCACGTATACGGTGGACAATTCGCCGAGGTTCACAGGTATTCACGATCTGCCGCCCAACGCATGCGCTCAGCCCGGCACGATTTCTTATCCGTACCTGGCGCCCAACACGGCCGATTGCGGTTTTGCGATTACGTGGGGCATTGATGACCGCCTCAAGACGCCCTACTCCGAAGTGATCGACTTCTCAGTGCAGCGCCAGTTGCCGGGCGGCTTTGTCCTTGAGGCCGACTATATCGGCAGGTTCGGACGGCACCTACTGCAGCAGCTAGACCTGGCCGAGCCCCTCGATCTGGCGGACACGAAATCGGGCACTGACTATTTCACCGCTGGCACGATGATGTCGAGGCTTGTAGATATAAATCAGGGCAATCCCAACGCTCATGTGCCCGCGATCCCTTACTTTGAAGATCTCTTTCCCGACGCGGCAACCCCCGGCGTAAGCGCGACGCAGAATATCTATTCCCAGGTCTGGGTGGCAAACCGGGGCAATGAAACGGGCGCGCTCTACGATCTCGACGTGGCTTGCTTCCCCGGCTGCGGCGGGAAGACGAATCGCTTCTACCAGGATCAGTTTTCCTCCCTGTACGCGTGGTCCACGCTGGGATCGAGCAGTTACAACGCTGGGCAACTCATCCTGCGCCACGCAATGAGTCATGGTCTTCAGCTGGACTTCAGCTATACGCTTTCCAACTCGATCGATCTTGGGTCGGATACGGAGAGAACCAACGAGCTGTTCAACCAGGAGGGCATATTTCAGCAGGGATCGAGTTTCAGCACGATCCTCAACAGCTTCAAGCCGCAGCTGAATCGCGGCGTTTCCGACTTCGATACGCGTCACCTGGTCACGGCTGACTGGGTTTATCAACTCCCGTTCGGGCAGGGCCAGCATTTTGCCGGCGGGGTCAGCCGCCCAGTCAATGCGCTCATCGGAGGTTGGCAACTCTCCGGGTTAAACCGGTGGAGCAGCGGCCTTCCCTTTGGAGTTGTCGAGCCGGCGTGGACCACGAACTACCAAGTCGAAAGTGGAGTGGTGCAGACAGCACCCGTGAAGCTGCAAAAACATACGATCAATGGAGCCCCCAATGCCTTTGCGGATCCGACGTCACTCAACAACGGCCTGCAGAGCGGATCTCCGCTGCGCCTGCCGTACCCAGGGGAAGCCGGGCAACGAAACAACTATCGCGGCGACGGCTTCTTCGATATCGACACCGGGCTTACGAAGTCCTGGAACATCACGGAGAGACAGAGTGTGAAGTTTGCGTGGGAAATCTTTAACGTCACAAATTCTGTGCGATTCGACACATCGGTTTCGTCGAGCACAGGCGCGGCCCTGAACAACGTGGCCACCAGCAATACGCTGGGAGCGTATTCTTCAACGCTCACATTGCCGCGGGTTCAGCAGTTCTCGCTGCGGTACGCATTCTAGGGCCTGTTCAGTTTGCAATTGGAGGCTGGGAGCATCAGGCGGTATTCTTCAGGGCAGGATGCCGAGAAATCGCGATGAAGTGAGGAGCTCCGGAGTCAGTAGCTACCGCTGGTTCCGGGCGGGCGACCTGAACGCGTTTTTCGCGTTGATGTTCGACAATGTGGCGAACCTGGTGATTCTCGCCAACATTCTCATCGGAGTGTTTCACTTTCCTAAAGAGATTGTGCTGTACCGTATGGTGCCGGGCACCGCCATTGGCGTGCTGATCGGCGACCTTATCTACGCCTGGATGGCTGGGCGACTGGCTCGCAAGAGCGGCCGCGACGATGTGACCGCGATGCCGCTGGGCTTGAATGCTCCGAGCGTCTTCGGGATGTCGTTCGCAGTTGTCGGGCCGTCGTACCTGATCACCCACGACGCCATGCTTGCCTGGAAGACGGGCATGGCAGTTACGGTTCTGGTAGGTGTCTTCAAGATTGCGTTGTCATTTTGCGGGAACGCTGTGCGCTCGATGGTGCCGCGCGCCGCGCTGCTGGGTTCGATTGGCGGAGCGGGGATTGCGCTCATCGGCGTGCTACCGCTATTGAAAATCTTCGCCGACCCAATACCTGGCCTGCTCGCCCTCACCGTCCTGCTGGTTACGCTGGTCGGCAAGAGGCGATTGCCCTGGGGCCTTCCCGGTGCGCTGGTTTCGGCTTTGGTGGGCATTGCCGCGTTCTACCTGCTGCGATGGGCGCATCTCACCAGCCCGCTTCTGGCTACAAGCTCTTCGCAGATGGCCGCGCTGCACCTGTCATTTCCCTGGCCGTCGCTAGCGTTTCTCGGCGGCCTTTCGACGGCATGGGGATATTTGCCCATCGCGCTGCCGTTTGCGCTGTCGACAGTGGTCGGCGGCATTGACAATACCGAGAGCGCAGCGGCGGCCGGTGACGAATACGACACGCGCGGCATTCTTCTCACTGAAGGATTTTGCACGCTGGCTGCAGGCCTGTGCGGCGGCGTAGTCGAAAGCACACCTTACATCGGACATCCGGCGTTCAAGCGCATGGGTGCGGGCGCCGGATATGCGATTCTCACGGGCCTCTTTATCGGAGTGGGTGGAATCGTAGGCGTTCTGCCTTTTTTTGTGGACTGGATCCCGGCTTCGGCGATTGCTCCAGTGCTGGTCTACATTGGATTGGAAGTGATCGCGCAGGCGTTCCTGGCAACGCCGCAACGGCACGGCCTGGCGGTTGCGATTTCCCTGCTGCCTTCGTTCGCGTTTCTGATTTCGCTGGAGACAAACTCGGTGCTGGGTGCGCTGGGCGCTCATGTCGATCAGATTCCGGGCGAGGTGGGAGAAACGCTGCGCACGGTGAATCTGCTTGGCAACGGATTCATCATCGCCGCGATTTTGTGGGGTGCCGCTACTGCGGAGCTGATCGATCGCCGCTTTCGCGCCAGCGCTCTCTACTTGCTGACGGGCGCACTGTTCTGCCTATTCGGCGTGATCCATTCTCCAACAGCGCAAGGGACGTTCGTGCTGCCGTGGCGCGCGGGATCCTCGCTGCCCTGGCATCTTGCCGCTGCGTACCTGGTCGCGGCATTGACGATTGCGGTGTCGAAGTTTGTGACGAGCGCCGGCGCCGAAGATGTTGCGGCAGTCTAGAGTTCTTCGAACGAAGAGATGGCGCGGTGACCGTGATGGTCGGGGACGGCGGGGTTGCCCGGCCGTAGAGAGAGTAGAGTGTTCAGGCCGGAGTCTCGTGCTGCGTCGAGTTCGCGGATCGAGTCTGAGATGAAGAAGACATCGGCCGGATCGGTATTCATGGCCTCGGCGATTTTGCGGTAGCTCTCCGATTCAACTTTGGGTCCGGTGTGGGTGTCGAAGTACGCATCAATGAAGGGTGTCAGGTTTCCGCCTCGGACATAGCCGAAGATGTACTTCTGCGCTTCTACGCTGCCGGAGGAGTAGATGGCTACGCGCGCCGTTTCGTGCCAGCGCTCGAGTGCCGACGGTACATCAGGGAATACTTCGCCATATAACTCGCCCCGCTCGTAACCCTCGGCCCAGATCTTGCCTTGAACAGACTTCAGGGCGGTGGACTTGCGATCTTTGTCCATGAGCCAGAGCAGGTAGGAGATGCTGGCCTCGAGGGCCTTAGCAGGATCCTGCGAAATTGGCTGGGGAAAATAGATGATCGGCGCGCCACTGGCCCGGTCGATGGCGTTTTCCTGTGCGAGCAACCGGAGATCGGCTTGCACTGCCGGGTCATTTGCATGACGCAGGATGTAATCGCTCATCCGTTCGCGCGCGTAAGGAAACAGCACGTTATAGACGAAGCTGATCGGAGAGGTGGTGCCCTCGATATCGAGAAGATACAGCTTCGGCATAAGTCGTGTAGAGACTCCGGAGGCGGGCTATTGGAGAGCGGTTTCCACGCGGGGGCCGAAGTAAGCGGGCCCAAAGCAGAGGGGCTCGAAGTTTGAATCGATGCCGCTCTGCGTGTAATGCGGCGTCCAGCCCGTCTTGTCCTGGAACCAGCGGATCGCGCGAATTCTTCGATCGGAGCACAGGTTGAACCAATGGCGGGTACCGCGTGGCACGCGAATCATATCTCCGGCCTCGACCTCGATGGAAAGCACGTCGCTGCCCTCGGGGTGGATGTGGAAGATGCCGCGTCCAGCGATGATGAAGCGCACTTCGTCTTCGTCGTGTGTGTGCTCGGTCTTGAATCTGTCGAGCATAGCGTCGAGTCCGGGCGTCTCGGGGGCAACGTCGATGACGTCCGCCGTCGTGTATCCGCCTTTGCTCTTCATCTCCTCGATCTCCGCGGCATAAGCTGCCAGAACAGCGCCCGCGTCAGCATCCACACCCACGCGGTCGAGCGACCAACGCTCGTAGTCGATTCCAATGCTCGCGAGTGCGGCCGTCACCTCGGGCTTCTCGTGGAGGAGAATGTCTTTTGCCGGGATTGCTACGGTTGCCATGGCTAATTTCCTATTTTAGTTGATGTCAGGACGAGCTCGCGAATTGCCGGCGGCCCTCCGCTTCGAACAGGAATTCAAATATCTCGACGTGCCGCCGAGCTTCGGCGATGTCTCGCCCCCAGGTGTAGAGGCCATGCTTGCGCAGCAGGATGCCGTGGCTCCGAGGGTGCTCCTCTAACACGGACGACAGCGTGGCCGAGAGCGTCACGTAATCCTGAGAGTTTTCGAGGATGGGAACCCACTCGCTGTGCTCGTGGTTCGAGATGCCCGACAGCCCTTTAAGCATTTCGTAGCCTTCAAGGATCAGCCCACCGTCGGCGGCCCAACGGTCGGAGAGGAGCGTGCTCCAGATGGAATGCGTGTGGAGCACAGACCCAGCTCCGAACTGCCTGACGATGACCAGATGCAAACTTGTCTCAGCCGACGGGCGTCCGTCGCCGTGAAGCACAGCCGCGCCGCCGTCGATTTCGAGAATGCCTTCAGGAGTGAGAGAACCCTTGTCGAGGCCGCTCGATGTAATGGCGAGGCGCAGCGGCGAATCGGAAATTTTCGCACTGAAATTGCCGCTGGTGCCGAAAACCCATCCCCGCCGATAGAACTCGCGTCCAATTTCGCAGAGCGACTGCGCGGCTTCCTCCCTGGAAACGGGCGCTCGGCTCGCTCCAGTGTCCGATGCCAGGATATTCGTGCTCATCCTGCTAATTTTAGCGATTTCGGCCGGATCGCGTTTGCGGCAATCGTTCGCGGCTTGCCATCTTCGTGTGCAGTTCGGCAATATCGGACACGTAACCGAGCAGGAGTGAACCCTTGCAATTCAAGAAATCAGGATGGACCCGTCGCCAGCTTCTGAGCCGAGGCGCTGCATTCGCCGTTGCATCGCAGCTTTCACTCGAACCGTCGCTCATCACGCGTGTTTTCGGCGAACCGACCCCCGACCTGGCCAAAGATCCGAGACGGCCGCAGTTCCATCTGCTGCCGGCAGCCAACTGGATGAACGACCCGAATGGGCCTATCTACTGGAAGGGGAAGTACCACATGTTCTTCCAGTACAACCCTCACGGGGCTTACTGGGGAGATATGCACTGGGCGCATGCTGTGAGCGAGGATATGGTGCGTTGGCAGCATTTGCCGATTGCTCTAAGCCCCACGCCGGGCGGCCCGGATCAGGACGGATGCTTTTCCGGCAGCGCCGTGGTTCTTGATGGAGTCCCTACTTTCATTTACACGGGCGTTGTTACGGTGCCGAAGGAGGAAGCGACTCTCAAGGACGGCACGAGCAAATATCGCGAGACACAGTGCATCGCAACCTGTAATGAGTCGCTGCTCAATTCTTGGAAGAAGCCGCCGACACCAGTGATCCCGACGCCTCCGCCGGGCCTTGAGATCACCGGTTTTCGCGACCCGTGTCCGTGGCAGCACGGCGACTGGTGGTACTTGAATATCGGCTCGGGCGTGCGCGGGAAAGGCGGGATGATTCTTCTGTATCGATCCAAAGATTTTCGTCACTGGGAGTATCTTCATCCGCTGGTTGAAGGCACGATGCCAGCCTCGTCAGTGAACGCGAACATTGCGAATCCCGTCGACTCAGGTGAGATGTGGGAGTGTCCCGACTTTTTCCCGCTGGGCGACAAACATGTGCTGATTTATTCGACGCAAGGCAAGGTGATCTGGCAGAGCGGCAAGCTCGATGTTGCATCGATGCGCTTCGAGCCGGAGCAGACAGGGGTGCTCGATCATGGCTCCTCCTACTACGCGCCCAAGACGCAGCTGGACAAGGATGGGAACCGCATTTTATGGGGCTGGCTGCCGGAAGCGCGTCCGCTTGAGGAGTATCGCGCTTCGGGCTGGGCGGGCATGATGAGCTTGCCGCGGGTGCTCACTCTGATCTCCAGCGGAATGCTCGAAATGCGGGTGTTGAAGGGTGTAGAGACTTTGCGGGGCCACGAACAGACCCTGAAACAGACTAAGACAGAGAAAGGCAATCAGGAGCAGATCGCCACCATGCGGCTCCGCGATTGCTGTGGAGAGATACAGTGCGCCACGCCGCTCTCAAAGGAACCGTTTGCCTTTTCGCTCACCCTCGAGGATGGCAGCCAGCCGTCGGGAAAAGAATTGATCAAGATCGAGTGGAAGCCGGAGACACAGCAACTCTTCTTCGAGGGGCAGAGCGTTTCAGTCGATCTGGGCGCAAAGCATCTGGAGTTGGAAATGTATGTCGACGGTTCAGTGATTGAGTTTTTTGCCAACGGACTCTATGCGAAGACGAAGCGCTTCTACTACTCCGGAGATAAAGCGCCTGAGATTCGCATCGCGATCACGGGACAGACGGCAAGCATAGAACGATTGTTGGTGTGGCAGATTACTCCCATTTCTCCAGATCGCCTGACCGGCGACAACTACAAGATCTAATCAAGATGGTCGAGTTACCACCTCTCGATAGGTCGCGCATATCTATCGCTGGGAGCTTTCGCCGAGAGTAGACTTCTGTATTTCTTTGAAGAGCCAGGGACGCGCCAGCGCCCAGTCGCGCTTTACAGATCGCGGCGACATCTCCAGAACAGCTGCAATTTCTTCAACAGACAATCCGCCGAAGTAACGCAACTCCACGACCTTGGCCCGTCTTGGATTCAGAGCTTCGAGACTATTGAGCGCGTCATGCAAGGCGATTACTTCGCCGGAGCGCTCTTTGGAGATCGCGAGTCCTTCTTCGAGCTCGACGCGTTCCAGGCCGCCTCCACGCATCTCCGCATTGTGCGCTCTCGCGTAATCGACAAGCACACGACGCATCACATTTGCGGCTACTCCAATAAAGTGCTGGTGGCTCTGCCAATCGACGTTATCGTGCGCCAGGCGGAGATAGGCTTCGTGAATGAGAGCCGTGGGCTGAAGCGTATGGTCAGGGCGTTCTCTGCGCATATACGACTTAGCCAGGCGATGAAGCTCCTTGTAGACGAGGGGCAGGAGTTTCTCGGCCGCAGACTGGTCTCCATTCTTCATGGCCCTCAATAGAAGAGTGACCTGACCGTCATCTGTGCTCATATGTGGCTCACTTGTCGGAATGACTACATGCCGCTGCGAAGTGTCCGATGAACTACAGGCTAGGCCGGGGGGCCGCTGGTTGCAAAGCTAATTCCGCTTCCAACTACAACGAAAGTGTCAGGACTTATATTTGTCGGCTTTGCACTTTTCTATGACTGGGTCCGCTTAACAGATTGAAGGCGATCAGAGACCAACGCCTCGTGGAAGGGAGATCAGTCATGAAACGGATTACAGCAATCGCACTCTTCGCCATCGCAAGTTTTGCTATGGCTGGCAAGTCACATGCACAGGGACCCGCGGTCCAGGCGACCGTCCCGTTCGATTTCACCGTTAGCAGCAAGTTGCTTCCGGCCGGGACCTACACGATCCGTGAGGAATCGGGGCACCTGATCGCGATCCAGAACCACGACAAGACTCTCACGGTCTTCGCTTTGACAACGGCCGACGGTAGGGAATCCAAAAATGGAAAGCTGGTGTTCAGCAAGTATGGCGACCAGTACTTCCTGCGCGAGATTCTTTGCCAGTCTGCCGGGATGAACATGGAAGTCCCTCCTTCGAAACTGGAGAAGAGGGCTCAGGTCCAGGAAGCACGCCTTAATGGGAACAGCCAGGTTTTTGTTGCTGCTCGGTAACCGAGATCGACCTGAAGCTTGAGGGCCCGGAGGCTAAGAATCTCCGGGCCTTCTTCTCGCGCACTGTTCCTGAGTTTCAGAAATGCTCACTGAAATTTCTAGGGGTTGGCACTTTTTGCCGTATCCCTCCGCAATAAGCAATAGAGGCAGGCAAGTGCGGAGACCTGCAATGAAGACGAAATCACCGGACGAGTGACGCGGCCAGCGCTGTGACGGATGAATGGCTAACTCGCCGGAAGGGCCTGAGGGGGCGAAAAAAGTGCTGCTACGATGCAACGAATGGTATAAGCTCAGTCACAATCTCAGCAGTCGCTGGCGAGAGCTCTTTAATTTCGTCTCTCCGCTCAGACAGCATCCGGAACCCCCTCCGGTATTGGGATTTGGGTCCGCTCGATTTGTCCTGTACCCACCTCCGAAGAGTTCCGAGGGCGGGCCTGCGTACCTGCTGTCATCAGGCTGGGAAGAGCCTGGTCAGCATTCTTCCTCAATGGACGGCGCTGCTGAACTGGGGAATATGCCGGATCAAGTTGAGTTGGCGGAGCAGATTTTTCTGGCCGCGCTGGAGGTCGAGCCAGCCGAGCGCGGAGGGCTGCTCGACAAGTTCTGCGGCAAGGATGCGAGACTAAGGCGCACGGTCGAGGGTATGCTGGCCGACGATGAACGAGCCGGAAGCTTTCTTGAGCATCCGCCCATTGAATTTCTCGACGAGGCGACACTGGATTCGTCTATCGCGGGAACGACTCGGACCATTGACGGGAATGGAAGCTTTTCGCCTCCGGAACCTGCCGGGGGCCTGAAACCTGGACAGATTCTGAACGATCGCTACGTCATCGTCCGCTTTATTGCGAAAGGCGGCATGGGCGAAGTCTATGAGGTAGAAGATCCCTACCTACAGGACGTCCACGTCGCGCTGAAGACAATTCTTCCTCACTTTGCCGATGATCCGGCCTCGCAGCAGCGTTTCGAGCGGGAAGTATTGCTCGCCCGTGAAGTCACCCATCCGAATCTCTGCCCGATCTATGAGATCTTTCACTCCGAAGATCAGCAGCAAGATAGCTTTTTGTTCCTGACGATGAAGCTGCTGCCGGGCGAGACTCTGGCAGCGCGACTCCGCGGCCCGGTTCCGATATCTGCCGCGGAAGGGCTCGCCATCCTGAGGCAGATGGCAGCCGGGCTGGCTGCGATTCATGCTGCAGGCGTCGTTCATCGGGATATCAAGCCGAGCAACGTTATGCTCGATGGCGCGGGAGCAGATGTGCGTCTGTGGATCACCGATTTCGGTTTGGCGCGTGTGTTTGAGGCCGAACCAACCAACTCAGGCAAGGAAGTGGTAGCGGGAACGCCCGGCTACATCGCTCCGGAACTGTCTCATGGGCAGCCCCCCTCGCGGGCCAGCGATCTATATGCCTTTGGAGTTGTCCTGCACCAAATTTTTTCCGGCCAAAAACCGGCCACGGGAGAAGACGGCTCCGCGGTGATAGCCAGTTCAAAATTAAATGCGTCGGGAGCGCCCTCGTTTTGCCTTGATCTAGTGAAAGGCTGCCTCGATCGCGATCCGCAGCGAAGGTGTGAGGCTTTTGAGGATGCGCTGGTATCGCTCGGACTGAAACGCCACCCGAGAAAGCCGTGGACTCGACGTCAGTTCATGAGCGCGGCTGCCGTAGGTGTTTGCTCTCTGGGCCTCGGCGGGTGGATGGAGCGGGATGAACTGTACAAACTGACGCATCCGCTGCCCGGGAAGCGCTTTGTGGCTCTCCTTAACTGGCCGAAAACGACCGATAGCCGTGTAAGCCCGATGCTGACCGGGGTTCTGAGCGCGATTAAGAGTGAACTGGCTCGTGCCGAGGCGTTCGACCGGAACCTCTTTGTGATTTCGCCTGAAGATATTCAACAGGAGGTTCCCGCGACCGCCCATTTGAGAGATGTCTGCGATCCGCTCGGTGCAAACCTAGCGCTCGCTGCTCACGGGTTGCCGGGGGCCAAGTATTTTGAATTGACCCTGCGTGTGCTCGACCCGATCTCAGGCCGGACGCTCAGGGAGAGGAAGCTTACTTGCGCCAACGCGGATGCCACATCCCTACCCGGCAGTGCGGTGCACGCAGCGGAATGGTTGCTTGATTTGCAGGGGGGCAAACCAGCCGGACCGGGAACGCAGTCCACCGCCGCGCTTACCGCTTTCCAGCAAGCCGAAACACTCAGGAAGCAGCCAAATGACACGGGTCTAGATGCGGCCATCGAGAAATACAAAGAAGCAGTGGACTTGGACCCACGCTTTGCACTAGCCCATGCCGAGCTGGCGATCGCCTATTGCCACCTTTATGCGATTCGGAGGGAGCCCGGCGCCCTCGACCTGTCGCGTGGAAACTACGAAAGGGCGTTGACACTGGATCCGACGCTCGTGGACGGTTATCTCGCGAGGGCCTTAGTGATGGATGAAACGGGAAATGAGCCGGGGGCGCTGGACGCTTTCGCGAAGGCTCTAGCATTGGATCCTGTGAACCCGAAGGCTCTCATGTGGCAGGCCGAGAGTTTTACCCGGTTGAATCGATGGGCGGAAGCTGAACAGGCGTTTCATCGGGTCTTGAAAGCGCGGCCTAACTCCTGGGTAGCGTACAACCAGTTGGGATATGCCCTGGACCGTCAGGGAAAGTATCAAGAAGCGATCCAGGCATTCCGCGCTGCAAGCGTTGCCGCGCCAGGGAGTTCGCTGGCCTTTAGCAACCTCGGCGGTGAATATCTGCAGATTGGGGATTTTGCCAAGGCGACGGAAAGCTTGAAGAAGAGCCTTGCTTTGCAGCCTAGCGATATGGCGGCGGCAAACACCGCTCTTGCGCTCCGTTACGAGGGTAAGTTCGAGGAGGCGCTCCCCTTCGCTCAGAAAGCCGTGGAATTGAACGCTGCCGACGACACGAACTGGTTGGAGCTTGGCGATTGTTATTCTTCCTTGCATAATCGCGAGAGCGAAGCGAAAGGTGCTTACCTGAGGGCGGCGATAGAAGCAGAGCGGCTTCTGCAGACAGATGCGACCAACGGCCCAAGATGGATGCTGCTCGCTTTCTATCAGGTGAAGTCAGGCAACCCGCAAAATGCTCTCTCGCTTGTTCAGAAGGCCGAATCGTTCGGAGCGAATGATATGGATTCTCAGCTTTGCAAAGCCCGGATACTGGAACTTTTGGGAAGACGAGACAAAGCACTAGCTACCATTGCAGTCTGCTTTCAGCGTGGGGCAAGCGATCTCCAGGTTTTGCCTCTTCCTGACTTGCAATCGCTTCGAAAGGACCCACGCTATCTGGATCTCGTGCGGTCGAAGTCCGCACCCGGTGAAACAAAGCAGTTGTCAGGAGTTGAAAGTTCTTAGGGACAGTCCGTGATATTTGCAGAGAGTTGGTTAAATTCGGCCCCAGGCCATGATCGCCTGGCAACCTAAACTATTAACCCTTCCCCCGATAGCGAGAATCAACATGACAGCCAAAACGATTATTCGCAAGCCGATGAGTATGGTCATCACCCTGCCCGATCCGGATGACGCGCAGGTCACCCATCACGTACACCAGGGAGGCATCTTTGAATGGAGGAGCGAAGCGCCCAATTATCCTAAGTTCGAAGTGATATTTGCAGGCCCCAACCCATACAACACAAAGATTGATGCCACGTTCAGTGGAACGGCCACAAAACCGGCTGTAATTCGTCTTGGAAAGACCGGGGAATACACCTACAAGATCCGACATACCCATCATGACGGCCACACCTATGAGAGCCCAATCTCGGCTTTTCACGTCGTACCTTGCCCTAAAGGCTGTCCACCTGTGGGCCTTGGCATGTGAGCCATTACCGTCGGCGATGGCGTCAGGATGATCAAGGGCTCTGCGCCTGACGCGACTGCATCGGGCATCGTGCATCGGGGTGTCGGGTGAGTCGTGGGATAAGTTCTGCTCGCAGACGGGAGAACTGCTGTCGCCGGCGTCGGCCAAAGCATGGCTGTGCGCCGGTGGCGCCGAAGTACGGCTCGTCGTTCGTTAGAATTGGCTCAGATGACGAATCCGTTTCGACGCGCTGCGAGCGCCTGTTTCGCCCTGTTCGCCTTTTTAGCCATAGTCTTAGCCTTCGCCAATCGTCCCGTTGTCTACGCATCGAACCCGGATGCGCGCGAACGCGGCGCGGTCGTGTTCCGCACGAAAGGATGCGAGCGCTGCCATGCCATTACCGGCGTGGGCGGGGATCGAGCGCCTGACTTGGGCAGCGTTGGCCAACGACGGTCGTCGGGTCAGATCAAGACGCAAATACTCAAAGGCGGTCACGGTATGCCGCCCTTCGGAAATGTGCTGTCAAAGAATGAGGTGAAGGCTCTCGCAGCGTTCCTGACGACCTGCCGTACCGATACTGCGCCGGGATGCCGCCAGCTGATTCCCGCTGACGCTCGTCAATAGAGGTTTCCGGCCACCTGCTCGGCGATCTGCTCGAGCGCGCCATTCTGTGGATCGGCGGGGTTCGAAAGACTCTTCTGGGCGCGGGCGGTAAGGGTCACGGTGAAATGAAGATCGCGGACGCGGCTGCTGATCATTTCGACGGAGTCAGTGCGCGAACTGTGAGGCCGGCACGTAGCGGCTTCGTTGCCGATGCCTTTCGGGTCTGCGCTCTCCGCAGGACAGGTGGGTAGTGTGGCTTTGCTGACAAGAATCTCAAGGACATCAGTAGATCCCGGCTGCCGCGCAAATCTACACGATCCTTCTCCGGCATCTGACACTTTTACGGTTACAGATACCTCTCCGCCGAGGGCCCGGGCTGCGCTTCCCTCTGTGACCCAGGGGCAGCCCGTGACGGCACGGGCTGGGGCAGCGGTCTTTGGAGCGGTTCCGTATTGCGTTTGTGCCGCGGCGGCAGAGGAGAGCAGCATAAAAGAGAATAGGACGCGGTTCAGCATGGCGACGGTTACGATTTCCCTTTCACCTGCGTCTTTGTTGCGGGAAGGGAGGCCGACTTGAGAATCTTTCCACCCTCCTGGATAACGTAGAGCTGGTTGGCGTCCAGGTTCTTGAGTTGATCTACCTGGCCGCTCAGCCAGCGAATTTCGACCAGGTCCACTTTCTTGGCCTGGTCCAATCCAAAATGCATGCGCAGATCATTCTGCGAGAAGTAGCTGCCGCCGCTGCGCAACTCGTCCATCTGGACCAACGGTTTTGCCGCATCGGGCTCAGTTTTTGCTGTCACGGTGACGCGGCTGCCGATGCCGGTGCGATTCGATTTGACGCCCACGAGCTTGATCTTGATCCAGTTGCGATTGAGCGTTGAGTCGCAGCGCAGCAGCTGGGGCAGGGAATTGATGCAGTTCACCGCAATGTCAATGAGACCGTTGTTGTTGTAGTCGCCAAATGCGCAGCCACGCGCGGGAGCATTCTCCATGATTCCCGGACCACCTTCGTTCGTGACCTCTTCAAATCGCCCGTTGCGCAGATTGCGATAAAGATACTTGTGCTCAGCGTATTTGAGGTCAGCCTTCGACTTATCGACTTCGGGATAGACGTGTCCGTTCGACATGAGAATGTCGAGCCAGCCGTCGTTATCCATGTCGAAGAAGCCGACTCCCCAACCCAGCAGCCGCGTATTCACTCCGAGGCCGCTGGGGTAGGTGCGGTCTTCGAACGCAGCGTCGCCGAGGTTGGTGTAGAGAGAATCGGTGTCGCCAGCGAAGTTGGTCTTCACGACGTCGAGATTGCCGTCGCGATTGTAGTCGCCGATGGAAACGCCCATGCCGGCTTGCGGTTTCGCTTCCGCAGAGAGCGCCGCTCCGGCTTCGATGGCAATATCGCGGAAGGTGCCGTCTTTTTGATTCAGGTAGAGTGTCGCCGGGGCCGAGTCGTTGGCGACATAAATGTCGGGCCATCCGTCGTTGTCGAGATCCGATGCGGCGACGCTCAGGCCGTATGTCCCCACCGCCGTCCACATGCCGGACTTCTCGCTGACATCGGTGAACGTTCCGTTGCCGTTGTTGTGATACAGAATGTTCCTTCCGCCTGCGAGCCCTGGCGGACCGCAGGCGACGAGGATGCCCTTGTAAGTGCAGGGTCCGTCTTCGGGTTTGGGCGCAGTCTTCAGGTCGAAGTCGACATAGTTCGCGACGAAGAGATCGAGGTTGCCGTCGCGGTCGTAGTCGACAAATGTGCAGCCAGTGTTCCAGCGAATCTTCGGGCCGGGCTGGATGAGGCCGGCCTGCTCAGTTACATCGGTGAAGGTTCCATTGCCGTTGTTGCGGTAGAGGGCGTTCTGTCCGTAGTAGGTAACGAAGAGGTCGTCGTGGCCGTCGTTGTTGTAGTCGCCCACGCAGCAGGCCTGGCCCCAGCCGGTTTTGTGTTCAAGCCCAGAGCCCGCAGTCACATCGGTGAAGGTTCCGTCGCGATTATTTTTGAAGAGGTGGCAATGCGGTTCCTGTCCAGCGGGAAATCCCTCCAGCCTCCAGCCGTTCACTAGAAACAGATCGAGCCAGCCATCGTCGTCGTAGTCGTAGAACGCGAGGCCGCACCCGGTGGTCTCCAGGAGATATTTGTTGGTTCCTTCGGGGCCGTAAATGGTCTTGACGTTGAGACCTGATTCCTTCACCACGTCGACAAAGCTGACCCCAAGCGGAGTGCCTTCGATGGGAGATTTCGGGCCGGGCGGCGGCGGCGCGGGCTTCGCTTCGTAGGTACGCTCCTGCGGACCTATACTCTTTGGCTGTTCGTGTGCAGCCTGCTGCTGCCAGGGCGAGGCCAACGCGACGATATCCGCGAACGGCAGAACGAGCGCCGTGCGACTGAGGGAGCGGATGAACTTGCGACGATTCAACGAATTTCCATCCTCATGTTTTTATGGTTGTCCGCCGGCACTTTTAGGTTCGTGCGCCATTTCGGTGTGCACATGCCAGGGCACGCTCTCGGTCGAGATTTCGGGATGTTTGCGTAGGTAGTCTAGCGAATAGGTGGGCGCAGACGGGTCAATTCGCTTGGCTGTGTATTGTGCGGCTTCTTCCGCGGCTTGCTTCTTCATGCCCTCGCGGCGATACAGGATGGCAAGATTGTAGTGAGCGGCAAGATCGTCGGGATCGATGGCCTGAAGAGCCTTGAACTGCTGCATGGCCTCGTCGCTGCGATGCTGTTGGTAGTAGGAGATGCCAAGCTCACGGCGGGCGTCGCGCGAGTACGGATATTGCGCGACGACCCTCTGTAGATCGGCAATCTCAGCCTCGGAATGTCTCGATCGCCGCTCCACCAGCGCCATGTAGTACAGCGCCCGAGCGTCATCCGGATGCAGTGTCAGCGCCTTCTCCAGCGGAGAGCGCGCTTCAGCGTATTTCTCCCACTCGATGTAAGTAATGCCGACATTGATGTAGCCGTCCTTGTAGTCCGGGCGAAGGCGTACGACCTGCTCGAACGCGTGCATCGCGTCTTCGTATTGCAGCTGGTCAAGATATCCGATGCCGAGATTGTTCCAGCGCATCCAGTCGGGGTTATCGTTCGGGAGCGGAGGGGTCACTGGATTATCGCCGATGTTCAGGGCTCGGCTTCGCGAAGCAAGCTCGATGACCGGATATGCAGGATGACCCTCGCCAAGCACGTTGTTGAGATAGCTCTGCCGCAGATGTCGATAGTTGACGCGCGCGGTCATCGTCAGAGGACCCTTCACATCTTTCGGTATGAGGAAGCGGTAGCGGATCAGCGCCGAACGTCCGGCCTGGATAGTGTTGTCGTAGGCCATCGAATGAATTGTCCAGACCTTGTGGTTGTCGACGAAGCTGCCGGTCAGGTCGACCGGCCGATTCGTGAAGCTATGAGCGCCCGGCTCCAACATGCCGTCTGGCTTGAGGAAGCCGCTCTCGTAAATTACCGCTCCTGATGCGTCCTTCACCGTGAATTGCGTCCAGGCTTCATAGAGATCGCGTACCTCGGGAATGAGCGAGTGGCCGATGTTCTTGTTCTGCACCACAACGTAGGCTTCGAGTATGTCATCCGACTTGAGCGTGAAGGGCTTTGAGCCAAGCGGAGCAATCATCGAGCCGGAATCACCCACCTTCAGTGCAAAAAGATCGACATTGAGATAGTTGCCGCTTTTGAGGAAGTCGATAGTTTTGCTGAGTTGTTCGTCGAAGCCGTAGTAGAACGGCACCGCGGTGTTGCCGGCCAGCCACCGGTGCGAAGCAAGCGTGCCGTGCTTGGCTCCGTAATCGGGTAAGGTGATAGCCTCGCGCTTCATGTGGCAGCCCTGGCAGGTGGTGAAATCGGCGGAGTAGAACGTGAGAGGGTTACGCTGCGAAAACTTTGAACCCTGCCACTCGTCATAGGCCGTAAACGCGCGGATCCACTTATAGCTGTTGAGCGGCGGGGGCAGATTCGCCTTATGGCATGCGGAGCAGAACTCCGGCGTGCGGTAGATGTCCTGCATTACGGCCTTGGAGTGCCGGTCAAGATGGGCGAGGATTTCGGCGTCGGGCACGATGCCCGGAATGCGATTCCCCTGCTCGTCCACCATCACTGCGGGTACGCCCATCACGAAGCTGCCATTTCCGAGTTTCGACTCCACGCTTTGAATGGAGTGGCATACGGAGCAGGTCACACCATCGCGATCGAATGATCGGTCAAGCGGTGAGCCGGTATTCAGCGCGCCCGACAAGATCCCGATTGGGTTGTGACAACTGTCGCAGTGGCGTGCGAATTCAACTCCCTTGTTGCGAATGAGGATGTTGACGCTGGCGCGATAGAACGGTGTGCGGAAAGAGTTGGAGTGCAGCGCCTGACGCCACTCGTGGTAGGCCTCTTGGTGGCAATGGCCGCAGTAGGCTGCGTCGGGAAAGGCGCTGGCCTCAAGGAAGCCTCCTCCCTCGACTGCGGCGTTGCCGGGCAGCGCGATCTTGTCCTTTGCGAAGGGGAAGTTGTAGGTGAGGAGAATTTTGTCTGAGTATGCCTTTCGGGCGACGGCTTCTTGCGCGCTCTGATCCTCTGCGCCGTGGATCGCTTTCAGGCAAAGGGCAGACGCTGCCGCAAATGCCATTGCAAGGATGATGCCGCGTCGGCCAAAGACACTCATATGCTGCAAGGCTGGAGGAGAACCGCCCGGTCAACTGAGACTCAAATGTGACAGAAAAGCCGCCTCAATCCAGCACTTGAACTATAGCGAATGCCACGAACGGCTGTATATAGATCGAATGGTTGGTTAGAGGCACTGCGATTCGCGCTATTTGCGGGCCGTTCGGCTATTGCGAAGCCTTCTCCAACGCTTCTGCCTTTTGCCTCTCGGCGGCTGCTTCCGTGCCCTTGCCCTGTTGATCCAGCGCTTTGGCCAAGCCCGAATGCGCCTCGGCGTAGCTCGGGTCATAGCCCAGGGCTTCACGAAATTCGGCGATGGCCTCATCGACCTTGCCGGTCTTGAGCAAGGAATTTCCGGAGTTGCTGGCCACCTCGGCACGCTGGCGATTCATATTAGAGCGCATCAGGCCTGCAGCCGTCTTTCGCTCCGCAGCGGCCTCGGCCGGCTGATTCTCTTTGGCGAGCACAGCGGCGAGCGTCAGATGGGGATCGGGCTGTTGGGGAATCTGCCGGATGGCCTCTTTCAATGCCGTCTCCGCCTCGGGCAGCTTGTCCAGATGGTTGTCGACGCTGCCCAACGTTGCCCATCCATCGCCATTCTCAGGACGCAGCTTGAGCGAAATATTCAGTTCACGGTCCGCGTCGACATATCGTCCCGCCTGCATGTAGAGGACTCCCAGTACGTAGGGTGGCTCAGGCGCTGAGGGGTCCAGTTTCTCGGCTGATTCCAACTCCGGAATTGCATCCGCAGCATCATCTTTCATCTTGAGCGCGAGCCCCAGGTTGTAGTGCAGCTGCGGAGCATTTGGAGACAGTTTCAACGCCGCGTTCAATTGACTTACTGCATCGTCAAACTGGCTTAACTGAATGTAGGCCGCAGCGAGATTCTGGTGAGCTGTGACGTTGTCTGGCGCCAGCGTCACCGCTCGCTGCAGGATGGGAACCGCATCCTTGGCCTGCTGCGCCTGGCAAAGAGCCATGCCCAGATTCGTCAGGATCTCGGCATTCTTTGGCTCTGCACTCGCGGCCCTCTGCAGGAGCGGGATCGCATCTTTTACTTTGCCTGTTCGTTGCAGGGCCAGACCCAGTTGGTAAGCCACCGTCGTCGAATTCGGATCAAGCTCCAATGCGTGCTGAAGTATCGGGATGGCGTGCTCATCTTCACCAGCGGCCGCCAGCGACTGGCCGTATTGCAATGCGATCATTGAGTTCTGAGGCGCGAGTTGATAAGCCTTCATCAGCTCGTCCGGCCCGCCAGGCTGGTGCTCTGCGTCCAATGTCATGGCCAGATGCAGATGGGGCACCGCCAGGTTGGGGTTCGCCTGGATGGCCGCGGCAAACGCCTCTCTTGCGTGAGACCAGTCCTGATGCTGGGCGTAGAGGGAACCCAGTTCATCGTGCAATTCCGCATTTTGCGGATCGCCTGCGATGGCCTCCTGCAGCTTTGCCACTGCGGCAGGGAACTGCCTTGTCGCCGCGAGCGCTCGAGCGTAAGAGGCAAGAACGTACGGCGGCAAAGCGCGCTTCTCGGCGCGAGACGCGGCCTCCAGCTTCGCAAACAGCGGCAGAGCTTTTGCAGCCTCGCCCGTATGCTCATAGGCGAGGGCCAGGTTCAGTTGGGCGCTGCCGTCGCTGGGTTTCATGACCAGCGCTTTTTCGAGTTCGCGGATCCCTTCGCTCGTTCGGCCCAGCTGCACGAGAACGGCGCCCAGGGCGCTGTGTCCCTGCTCGGCAGTCGGAACAAGATGGACCACCTTCTGAAAGTCCGCGAGCGCGGCATTCAGATCGTGGTGGGCCAATGCAGATACGCCGGCTTGATAGTCGGCATCGGCCTCCTTCAGACTCGGCGAGGGCTCCTGCGCGTGGCCCACGCCCGAAAGAGCCGCGCAAAACAGAAAACCAGCAGCGAACCGCACTTTCAAGAGAGACACAGACATGGCTGTCCAGCCTCATATGGTACCGGATTCTGCACGTCCGATTCCGGCCCTCGGGTAAGACATCCGGTCCACTGGCCGGCACACCTTCAGCGGGTTCCAAAGAGAGATGAAATCGACTTCGCCCGCAAATGTAGAAAGAGCATCAAGCAGGACGCGAAGAATGGGACCATCAGTCCGGTTCGGAGGGAACCACCAATTGTCGCAACTTGCCCTGTCATCCAGGGGAACACGGCACCTCCAAGTCCGCTGACTCCGAAGACCCATTTCGATTCAGATGCTCGGCTGGTGATCGCCAGGACCCGGGCGAGACAAAGAGGGAAGATGGGTGCGAGCATCAGGCCGGCCACAAGCGCACTCGTGAGGCTCATGGCGAACGTATGGCTCAGAAGCAGCTGGAAGCTGCTCACGATGGTCAGAGACAAGCAGATTGTGAGCAGTCTCGATTCGGTTATTTTCTTCAACACCGCAGGCGCAATGGCTCTGCCGCAGAGGAGTGCAATCCAGAAAAACGAGGTGGCTGTGGGAGCTAGAACTGTACTTGGAAGGTGTAGACGATAAACAAACGTCATCATCCAACTGCTGATAGAGGCTTCCACACCAACGTATAAAAAGGCGAACAAGCCGAGCGGCATGAGTACGGAAAAATTTGAGCGCAGACTCTGTGGACCCGCTAAATCGTCGCGTAGCCGGGAAAAATGTGAGCGCTGCATTCCCAAAACAAGTATGGACAATGCCCCTGCACAGCCCATGGCCAGGAAAAGCGACACGGAGGAGTGGGCGTGTACCCAGATGGTCACGATTAGCGGACAGATGACTGCACCCAAGCACCAGGAGGCATTTAACAGAGACAAGGCTGAACCCCGGGTAGCACTATAGATGCGGCCAATCAGCATGCTCGTGGCAGTCATAGCTGAGCCCAGACCCAGTCCAAAGATAAAAAACAGGGGGACGGCAAAGTGACCATGGCAAAATGCGACGGATACACCGCCAGCAACGAGGAGCACATATCCACGGATCAGGCTCGCGTAGAGATTGGGTTGCACGAGCAGCGCGCCACAAGATGAGCCTGTAAACTGGGCTGCGAGCAGGAAGCCGGAGCGACTATCGTTCAGGGTCCAGGTACTGCCGAGCACAGGCAGTACACAGCCAAGAAGAACTGTCCCGATACCTGTCAGAACAAATCCAAGATGCAGACAAATCACAAATAGAACGGGCGGACGCCCGTCATTTTCTGGAAAGGGAACCATTCTTGCTTTTCCGGGACAACGCGGCCGCTCTCTCTTCTCGGATCCGAGTCTGCGGCTTCATGGTGGAGGTTGATTCACGCACTACCAGCTGAGGCTCGAATGCAACCAGCTGACGAAAGTCTTCTGTGCGATTGAGGCGGCTTACAACACATTGCGCCGCGTATCGCCCCATGTCTGACAAGGGCTGACGAATCGTGGTTAGCCTGGGACTGAGGTATGAAGCAGCCTTGATATCATCAAACCCGATTACAGAGATGTCTTCGGGTACGCGAAAGCCAAGGTCGCGAATGGCACGAATCGCCCCAATGGCAGCAACATCGTTGAAGCAAACCAACGCCGTAAATGCTCGCTTTACGGAGAAAAGTCGCTGGATCACAGGGTAACCGAGTTCGGGCGAACTGACATCACGATCAAGTTGGATTGTTAGTTCGGGTCTCATCTCAATGCCCAGTTCACGGCTCACTTCGACGATACCTCGCCATCGATCATCGGAGTCTGAACTGAATGGCTGTCCGTGCATAAAGGCGATGCGGCGATGGCCCAGTGTGTACAGATGGTTCAAGGTCAATTCAGCTGCCTTGCGATGATTGAGTACTATATTTGTCACACCGGGGAGGCTTCGGTGTCCCGCCACAGCGACGACTGGGACTGAGAGAGGATGTTCCAGGGCTGTATCGATGCAGATCATACCCTCAGCCCCTCTGGCGATAAGAAGTCTACTGTACTGTTCAACCAGGTCGGGATGATGCCTGTGGTGGGCAGTCAAATAAAAGTAGCCCGCGCTCATCAGGTAATCGCCCACGCTGGTCATCACTTCGGTGTGATATCCGTCACTCAGTTCAGGAACTAAGATTCCGAGCGTCAGTGAGCGGCGATTGCGAAATGAGCGCGCCACTAAATTCGGTTGATAATTGAATTGTTTGGCGGCCTCTTTGATCCGCTTCCGCGTATCCTCGGGAATGGATCGTCCGGGAGTATCGTTGAGAACCACAGAGATCGTCGAGGGATTCAGGCCCAAATGATGAGCCAGTTCCTTAAGCCTGACTGGCTTGTTGTGGGCAGACCGCTTGGACTGCGTGTGCGGGAAAACCTTCTTCGCCGATCCTTTGCTGGATGACTGTGGCAATGGTTTGGTTCGATCCTCTCTTTTGTTTCGCAGTATGTTTCAATGGCCGTCGATTATCAAAACGCCCCCAAAACAAATGATTTTCTACAACTGAATGCATTCAAAGCTTTTGGCGAGCCCTGAAGGATCCGTCAACCCTGCAGCAGTAGACAAACGATAGCCTTGAAATATAAAGGCAGCACGCCCACTTGACAAGAATGATCTTCAGGCGATTTAATTTCCAGCGCGGGAGAGTATCTTGGTACACATGCCTTGAAGACAAGCGATTGTCTAATGAGGTTTGTGGAATGACTGCCCGTTATCCATTTCCGCATAACGTTCGTAAGCGTTGCTGCCGGCATTCTCGCTTTGAGGGCGCCGGCGAGAAAACCAGATAACCAGAAAGCCAGATAACCAGATAACCACATAACCAGAAAACGTGATAACCAAAGAAGATGTCGAGCAAGCCCACGAGATGTATAAGAAGTTCCTTTAAGGGGGCGTCAATGACATGTCTGAAGAAGTTTGCTGGGATCGCTATGCTTGCTCTGCGCGCGGCAGCACGTCAAGAATTTTCTTGACAGTTCTTCAGTCGGGGAAATATCTTTTGGGCCGCGAAGGTAAATCGTTTTAGCAAATCGATTTGTTTCGTCGTTTTTAACTCCATGACTATCAGGTAGCTCAAATTGTTGAATATAGTCTGGGCATTTGCAGGATTTCCCAGGTCATAAAAACAATGCCGGAGATCGACTCTCCGCGAAACGAAATGACTTCAGGGGGCAAAATGAGAAATCTCAAGTATCTCGTCAGCGTTTGTGTGCTGCTGCTAGGCACATTCGCAATCGCGACTGCGCAGGAGAACGCAGCCATCACCGGCCAGGTGAGCGACTCGACAGGAGCAGCGGTACCCGGCGCCACCATCACAATCACTCAAGTAAGTACCGGTGAAACCCGCACCACCGACTCGAGCGCGGCTGGCCTCTTTAAGATTTCCGGACTCGCCGTCGGAACCTATAACCTCAAGGCCACGGGCAACGGATTCAAGACCTACAACAGAACAGGAATCGTGGTGAACGAGGCGGAGACCATCCGCGCCGACGTGCCACTGGAAGTGGGCGCGGCCAGCCAGACTGTCACCGTCCAGGCGAATGCCTTGCAGGTGCAATCCGAAACCAGTGAGGTCAGCACCGTAATCACCGGGCAGCAGGTCCTGCAGCTCGCGACCAATGGGCGCAACGTGATGTCCCTCACCACGTTGGGTACCGGCGTCACCAATAGCCTGCCCGCCTTCAACGGAGTTACAGCTCAGGGCAGCAGCGCCGAGATCAACTTTAACGGCAGCCGGTACGACCACAACAACTGGTTGATTGACGGCGGCGAAGTCTACGACCGCGGCAGCGGCGGCAAACTGGACGTTGCAATCAGTCCGGACGCGCTGGCCGAGTTCAACGTTCTCTCCAGCAATTACACCCCCGACTACGGCATCAACTCGGGCGGCACCGTCGCCATGGTTATCAAATCCGGCTCGCGGGGTTTCCACGGGGGCGTGTGGGAGTTCAATCGCAACGATGCATTTGACGCCGCGAATTACATCTCCAAATACAACCATCAGCCCACGCCCGAGCTTCGCCTCAACATCTGGGGCGGAAACCTCAGCGGCCCCGTATTTATTCCGCACGTCTATAACCAAGACCGCACTAAGACCTTCTTCTTCGTCAACGAAGAGTGGCGGCATTTCATTCAGGGCGCCAGTCCCTCCATTGTGAACACCATTCCCGCGGCGTACTTCCCCACCGCCGGGCAGAATCTGTCATACACGCCGCTAACGACGGACAAGAACGGTAACCCCATTGTGCTGACGGTTCCAAGCACCCTGGATCCGAAATATGTCGGTCCCGGTGGCCTGTATGCTCAGGATGGCCTGGTAGCAGGTCAGCCGTTTCACACCACCGCCCCTAACGTCTACACCATTCCCGCCAACCTGCTCGATCCCAACGCCGTGCTCTTCATGGGCACCGGCGCTATCCCCCATCCCAATACCCCCAACGGGACGCAGGTTGTTTCCTCACCGAAGCAGCCAACCTATGTCCGTGAGGATGTAGTTCGCATCGACCACAACATTAACGACAAGCTGCACCTCTTCGGCCATTGGATTCATGACAATGCCGAGCAGACTATCTTCCCGGACATGTGGAGCAATGACAGCTATTTGACCGCCGGCGACGTTTTCAGTAACCCGACCTGGGGCGCGGTCATCAAGCTTACCCAGCAGCTCTCTCCAACCCTCCTGAATGAAACTGCCCTGGACGTAAATGGAAACACCATCAACATCACGCCGATTGCGGCGCCCGGCGCCTCCATCACGCAGCCCTCGGGCTGGAGCGCGGTGGGCATTTTCGACGGCAACAACGCCGGGAATCGCCTTCCATCGATAGACTTCTCCGGGGCACCGAACACCAATTGGACTGTCAACTACTGGCCGTGGCGCAACTCCTACCTCAACTACCAGCTCCGCGACGACCTGTCGTGGACCCACGGAAACCATGCCCTCAAGTTCGGCTTTGGCTACATGCGGAACGATAAGAACCAGCAGCAACAGGCTGATACCCAGGGCGACTACACCTTCAACCAGTCAGGATATTCCTTTGATGCCTACGCCAATTTCCTGCTGGGCTTTGCCAGCAGCTACCAGCAGCTTAACGAGCAGTCGATCTTCCACTGGGTAAACAACACCTATTCGATGTATGCGCAGGATAATTGGAAGGTTCTCCCGAGACTTACTCTCAACCTCGGCGTCCGCTGGGATCTTATGCCTCACGTCTACGAGAAGAACAACCGGACTTCAAACTTCATTCCGGGTGACTTCACCGCCGCCGAGACTCAGTCGCCGAGCCCCGTAAATGGATCACTGGATCCCACTGGCCCGGGCTTCAGACAGCCCGCCGGCGCGCCCGTGCCGTTTTATCTGAACGGCGTCCAGCTGGCAGGCGTAGACGGATTCCCGCGCGGTATCGTAAAGAACTCGTACGGAACCGTCGGGCCCCGTGTCGGCTTTGCCTATGACCTGTTCGGAAACGGCAAAACTGTTATCCGCGGCGGCTTCGGAATGTTCTTCGAGCGTGTACAGGGCAACGATATCTACGGCACGGACACGAATCCGCCGAATGCTTATCAGCCCAATGTGAGCTCGATCTACTTCTCGAATCCGAATACCAGCAACATCACCGGACAGACGTCTGCCGCTCCGTTTTTCCCCGCCAATCTAACCAACCTGGCGTATTACTACCCCAACCCAGGTACCAATCAGTTCAGCCTGGGAGTACAGCACGAATTGGCTCCATCAGTCGTCATGGTGGTCCAGTACGTCGGCATGACTGGCTGGCACCAGAACGATGAGCGCGCGATCAACACCCTGCCCCTGACAAGTACTGATCCCGCTGATCCAACGAATCCCTATTACGACAGACAGGGCGTTGCTGGGAAAGTGCCAAATCCAGCGGCACCGGGTACGTTTTTGCCTTCGTTCAACGCAAATCGCTACCGGCAATATCAGGGGTTCAGCAATATCACCCAGACAGAAAACATCACCAACAGCAACTACAACTCCTTCCAGGCTGGATTCCGCATGCAGAACAAGCATGGACTTACTCTTCAGCTGTCCTATACCTGGTCGCACGAGATCGATATTCAGAGCGGCGATCTTACCTCCACCAACCAGCAGGGTTCCGGGGGACAGATCTCCAATCCATTCAATATCGAATACGACCGTGGTTCGGGCACGATCGATCGCCGGAACGTATTCACCGCAAACTACATTTACAATTTCCCCTTTTTCCTGCATTCCCAGAACGCCCTCGAGCGGGCGCTGCTCGGCGGATGGCAGATTTCCGGCATCACCGTCGCCCAGAGCGGAAATCCCGTCAACGTCACCTACTCTCCGGATACCCTCGGCCTGGGCGGCGGTACTACGAACCGTCCGAATTTCTCGTCGGCCACGCGGGGCTATCCGAAGAAGCAGCTGGCATGGTTCAACACTTCCGCCTTTTCGCAGCCAACCGCTCCCTGGGACGGAGGACCCAACCAGGGCTACGGCACCGCCCACAAGGATGCAGTCGTTGGCCCGGGTCTCTTCAACTGGAATCTCAGCCTCTTCAAGGATTTCCACATCAAAGAGAGTATGGTCATCCAGCTTCGCGCCGAATCCTATAACACCTTCAACCACACCGAGTTCAACGGCATCGACACCGGATTCACCGATGGCAACTTTGGTCAGGTGACTTCGGTGTATGATCCGCGTACCTTCCAGTTTGGCGGTAAATTCATGTTCTAGATGTACTGGCATCCTCGACGCAGTGGGGCTTATGCTCCACTGCGTTTTCTTTTTGTGGCAGAAAATCAGGGTGTCCCACATGCGGATTTCGGATGCGGAATTCTCCCCATTTGCTCTCTGCGCAAGCGGCGAATTACTTTAATAGCACGCTTCTGAAACTATGCGTTTGATACTTGGCATCTGCTTCCTTTTGATTACCGCGGAGATGGTTAGCGCGCAGGACACTTCCACGAATAAGGCCGTCGCGCTCGAGCAACAGGGACAGTGGAAGCAGGCTGAGGCCGCATGGCGCGAAGTGATCCAGCATACTCCCGCCGACGGATCGGCCTGGGCTCATCTGGGAGTAGCCCTCGCGCATGAAGAGGAGTATGCGCAAGCTGCCGACGCATACCGCAAGGCTCTGGCGCTCAAGGCCAATCTGCCCGGCGTCGAGTTGAACCTTGGCCTCGCTCTCTTCAAGCAGGCGAAGCTTGACGAGGCGATCGGTCCGCTCAAGGCCGCGCTGGCAAAGTCTCCGGACAACATGCAAGCGCAGGTTCTTCTCGGCATGTGCTACTACGGAACCGCGCAATACCAGCAGGCCGTGCCTCATCTGAAAGCCGCAGCAGCCAAGGCTCCCGATAATCTTCAATTGCGCACTGTGTTGGCACAAAGCTGCCTCTGGTCGGCGCACTATGACTGCGCCCTCGAACAATACCGTCAGATCCTCGCCATTGCCCCGGAGTCCGCGCAGGCTGATATGCTGGCCGGCGAGGCCCTCGACGGTTTGAACGACCCCGATGGCGCGATCCGTCAATTTGAGGCCGCGGTCAAAGCCTCTCCCAATGAGTCGAACGTGCACTTCGGACTCGGATATCTGCTCTGGAAACAGCGCTCCTATGATGCTGCGGAAACGCAGTTCAAGCTCGAACTCGCCAACGACCCGAATCATACACAGGCCCTGGCGTATCTTGCCGACATAAAGATCAAGCAGAATGACAACGCCACCGCGCAGCCGCTACTGGAAAAAGCCACCGGGCAGCCTGGCGCCCCGCGCATCGCGTTCGTTGACCTTGGCATACTCTTCGCCGACCAGGGACACAATGACGAGGCGATCAGCGCATTTCAGCGTGCGATTCAGATGGATCCGGGACAGGTAGACGCTCACTGGCGCCTGGCGCGTCTATACGCTTCCATGGGACGCCAGCAGGACGCCAAGGCGGAGTTTTCTAAAGCGAACGACCTTCACAAGCAGCGAGATGAGCCATTAGCAACGCGGATGGCTGCTCCGCGCGCTAATTGAATCACACTACGCGGCATGACGCAGCCGGATGCTCGCCGACTAATTCATCAACTTCATGTGCCATGCTAAGCACACTGCAGTTTGCGAGGTATGTATGCGAGATGCAGTGTAGAAGCCTCACAGAGCGCCAAACGGAAAGAGTCTGCGGAGAAAGCTGATGCGCGGAAGTAAACAGGCTCAAGAGATTGTTGACGAGGCAATTCTGCTCATAACGTGTCTGCGCGGCCTGCCGTTTGATGTTCCCATCGATATGGATTGGCGAAAGCTACTGGAGCTTGCGTCCGTGCACGGCGTGCTGCTTCTCGTCCATCGGTCATTCAAAGAAAAGAACGTTGAGATGCCCGAGTTTTTTAATGCCGCCGTTCAAGAGCGTAGAAACGTCTCCCAAATGTACGCAGCAGTGCTCGAGAGCTTGTTGAAGCAGTTTGCGGAACGAGGCATCGAGGTTCTCCCACTGAAAGGTCCGGTGCTGGCGGAGGCTCTCTACGGTGACGCGACGATGCGGTCATACAGTGACCTGGATCTCCTGGTGCCTCGCGAGAGTTTCCAGCGTGCAGAGGTACTCTTGCTGGAGATGGGGTTTGTTGTGCGATCGGGCGACGAAAAATATCACCGCAGGTTCCTTCGCGAAGGGGTGATGGTTGAACTGCATTTTGGTTTCGGGTCGCCTCCATTCTTTCCCGCGGGCTCTTTTCCTTTCGACGCGAGCGTGGTGTGGGCCCGAGCGGGCATCGAGACATTTCAGGGGTTGCCGATTCGCGTCATGTCCGATGACGACCTTGTGTTGTTCCTCTGTCTCCATGGGCTTCAGCATGGGTTCTCGAGACTGATCTGGATTATGGACATTGCGCGCGCGCTAGCGACTGCGCGGCATTGCGACGTAGAGGAACTGGCGCGAAACGCGCGGCAGCAAGGACTGGAACTGGCGTTGCTGATCGGTTGTGAGATGGTGCGGGAGACGTTCCCGCAACAGTTGCCTCAATGGATTGATGCGATTGTCGCAGAATCTCCGGAGATGGCTGGGAAGGTACGGCATGCTGTTTCGGCACTCTTTGCGGAAGGGGCGGAGACGAGTTCCGATCCTGAGGTTGGGATGTGGAGTTTCTATCTGCGGACAGAAGGAAATCCTCGCCGAAGATGGAAGCGCCGTTTAAGCTTCTTTGCGCCAACAGCCGAAGACTATGCGTGGGCCGGCCGCAATCGGATTTATCCCAGACTCGCGCCCTTCTTGCGACCCCTTCGCCTGTTGCGGAAATACGGGCCGGCCAGGGTGTGGCGGACCTTGTTTCCTCCGCGAGCGTAGCTCCCGATACTGCGCACGCAGATGTCAGTGGAGGGCTGGCATCCGCGTGGCGGGGGCAAGGTCGTCGGGCTAAGGCTTGCTGTGAATGGCGTGGGCCTTCGATACAAATACGAGCAAGGGCGCGGCTACAATCGCGTACTTGCCGTAACGTTCGATTAGTTCACGACGACTCGGAGTCTCCGGCGAATTTGCAGTCTCGGGGGTAGACTGCGGCGTTACATTCTTGCTCTCAGCTCGGTTCAATTCGTTGCTGTCTGACATGATTCCGATGGGATCTCCTTTATCTCTTGTGTTATGGAGCGGTGACGTTAGGGGATGTACTCGATCCGTAGCTACTGGCGCCGTCTGGAGCATAGGTGGCGTTCAGTGTGTCCCCAGGCGTGAGGGAGAGTCCGGTATACGGCACGGAAATCTGGGTTCCGCTGAGCAGCACTCCCGTATTGTTGCTGAAGCAATTGGAGACCACGATGTCCGGCGTGCCGTCCAGATCGAGATCGCCCACTGCGGCGGAGTAGGGGTTATTTCCTACTTTGAACGGGCCAAGCACGGAATAGCCTCCGGCCAGTTTCTCGAGCAGCAGGTTGACAGTGCCGCTGGTGTAGTTGGACACAACGAGATCCGGAAGACCATCGCCATTGAAGTCGGCGAAGTTCAAATCGTCCGGACCAAGGCCGACGGGAACGATGGTCTGCGTGCCAAAGTTTCCATTGCCCTGACTTTGCATCACGCTGACGGTGTTGTCCTTGTAGTTGGCGACGGCCAGCAGCAACGAGGAGCCGCTACCGTTAATGGCTAGCGCCTGCGGGCCCGAACCGGCGCCGCTACCCACACTGAGCGTGGTCGGGGTGAAGGTCCCATTCTGATTGTTCAGAAGGGTGGTCACGGTTCCATCACTGTAATTTGCCACAGCCAGATCGGAGTAACCGTCGTCATTGAAGTCGCCTGCGCGAATGGCCTGGGGGACGCGACCCACGTTGATCGGTGATCCCAACGGCGCGAGCGCTCCGGTTCCATCTCCGAGAAGGACGCTGATCGTGTTATCCCCGGTGTTGGCGATTGCGACGTCGAGTTTGCCATCGTCGTTGAAATCGCCAGTCGTGAGCGAGGTAGGTGTATTGGACGCTGTGCCCACCGTGTAGAAGGTCGGGATCCCAAAACCGCCGTGGCCATTCCCCAAGAGGACGACAATCTCATTGAGATTGAAGCTGCCGATGATCAAATCGAGCGTGCCGTTACCTCGCAGACTCACCAGGTGGCACTCCGCCGGACCGAAGCCTGTAGCGATGTGAATGGTCGTCGCCGTCTGGAAGGTGCCGTCGCCGTTGCCCAACTGCACGCTGACTGAGTCGGTGTTATAGAGCGAAGTAATGAGGTCCAGTTTGCCGTCGCCGTTGATATCCCCCAGCGTGGTCCAGTCGGGAAGAGGGTTCGCGCCTGGGCTGAGGGTGGTCACCTGCGGCAGCAGGGACGTAGTGGCTGTCGATGTATTGAGCGTCGCCGTGGGTGCGGCAGGATCGCCTGAGGTCACGTCTTTGAAGGCAAGCTGACCGCTCGGCGCGGTGAAGCCAAAGCCAAAGACGTCGATCGTAGCTGTGGCTGAGGTTATCGCTGCAATCGTCGTCTGGGATCTACCGTCAACGTTGAAAGATACGTTGGTCGTTGCCGTGGAGTAATTCGTATCTCCATTGTAGGTAAGCGACACGGTGTGGCCACCAGTCGTGATTGTTGTGGGAATGGGTACGGCTGCCGCCCCGGCGACCAGCGGAACCGTTGTGCTGCTCCCTCCGTCGAACGCGTAACTCAAGGTGCCCGTCGGCGTTGCTCCAGATCCCACCTGGGTGACGGTCACGTTGATGGTTCCACCCTGTCCTTGCACAGGCTTTGGCGGAGTGATTGTGTTGCCAATAATTACGCTTCCCAGCGAGACAGTTAAGTTGGCAGATGTGCTGGTAGGCGCGTAGCTCGTGGTTCCCGCGAAGCTGACGTTGAGCGGCTGGTTGAGGCCCGGAGGTAATAAGTTAAACGGCCCCGTTATCTGATAGTTGTTATTGGATATCAGCGTCAACGCGTATCCGGCCGACGAGCCATCCACTGAAACCGTGAAGTCACTCGTCGTGATGCCCGTGGCGTTGCTGGGCGTGAGCTGAACGGTGAAGGACGAAGGCTGACCGTAGAGGAACGCCGTGCCGGGAGTCGACGTGATCAGCAGCGACGTCAGCGTCGCAGCGTCCGCCGTGAAATCAATCGTGTCCGTCTGATTGTCAAAGGTAACAGTCACCGTGGCGGCGGTGGTGGTTGGAGGAGTAACAGGAGTCAGGGTGGCAGTACCTACACCCGCCGTGTTGAATGTTCCATTGGTCAACGGAGGGTTTGCGGTAACACCCGTGACGTTGAACGTGTAGGGGTAATTGGTCGCCACAGCCGGAAACGCGTTGGATATTGGCTGATTGTCCGAGCCTTTATTTAAGGAGACAGTGAGGTTCATGCTGCCGCCAACTGGGACGGTAGTGATATCAGAGACAAAGCCCAACTGGGCGTACGGAGCGGTCGTCAGAGGACCGTTGCCAGAGGATGTCTTATAGATAACTGCCTGGTCGCAGCCATCATTGGGAGTCGTTGGGCCGGCATTGCATCCCCACCAGTTGTCTGTAGCGATAACTTTGCCAGAAAACTGCTGTGAGTCTGGGTTTGGTGTGCCCGCAGCAAGGCCGCTCGCCCCGTTCGAGGTGTTGCCAAAGATGCGGCTCAGGCTGATCTGCAGTACATTGCCGCTTGACGCACTCTCAACACCCGTTGAAATTCCCCCGCCGGCTTCCGTCGCCGAGTTTGAAAGAAAGTTGGAATTTGTGATGGTCGTTTGTGTTTCCGGAGAGACAACTTCGCTGAAAAGACCGCCGCCCCATCGACCGGAGGAATTATTCTCGATCAGTGAAGACTCAATCAATATGCCTGAATTTGTGTAGATTCCTCCGCCATCATTCGGAGAGGCAGTATTGGAACTTACTGTGACATTTGTAAGCGTGGTCTGTGGCGTGGCGGGCGGCGGCTGGGGTGCAACTATATCGAGGCCGCCGCCCTCCCCGAATGCGTTGGGGTCGTTATGCACGCTGGGCTCCGCTTTATTACCTGAAAACACGGTATTGGTTGCAGACAACGCGGCGGGCGCAAAGGCGATACTAATGCCGCCGCCTTCTTCCGGAGTTGAGTTGTTTGAGATCGTGTCTCCGTTGAGAGTAAGTGTTCCAGTGCCTCCGCCCATGGAGTTAAATGCCCAGATCCCTCCTCCGGTCCCATAGAAGATAGTGCAGGCCGAAATCGTCGAATTCGTGATCGTAAGATTCCCGGTACCGTCGGCGTCCCAGTTGATGCAACCGCCAAAGTTGTTTTCGAACCCGGTCATGGTCACATTAGGATTGTTTTTGTTGGTGCCGTTCTGGATTGTCAGATTTTCGAGCACGGCATCGAAAACGACCGGATTGGCGCCGCCATTATATGATCCGACGACACCGGGATTGATGGTAAAGACCGCATCGCTATTGCCCCCATCGATGATTGTCCCGCCCCCGGAGGCACCCATAATAGTGACCGGTCCAAACACTTCCAAATGCGACAGGAGGTTCCCATTGGCGTCAAACATCCCAGCCTGGTATGTAAGGCTATAGGTGCCGGCCGGAACCACAATGGTGTCGGATGTGCCCATATTCAGGTTGTCCGTCGCATCGTCGTTGGCGTAGGTGACGGCATCTCGCAGTGTGCAGGTAGTTGTACAGCTATCCGGACCCGGTGCGGGAACCGCCCCGTCCGCCGTGCTGTTGACAACGAAGGTGTTTCCGTGTGAAGGAACGACCACCTCTGGAGAGACGTTGTCGGAGTTCAACAGCACGAGGCCCTGACGAACGTCCGGACTTACGCGCAGCGACAGGGCGGCAAGTGTGTCGCCGGAGGCAAGACGGCTGGAAGTGACACGTGCGCGAGAGGCGGAGAAGTCGGACGAAATCGGGAGGGAGTGGTGGATTAATGTACGCTGCTGCTGCGAGGAATTAATAACAACAAGATCGTCGCCGCCGCTTCCGGAACTCCGGGAGCGTAGAAGGATGGATGCTTTGTCGCCTTTCGCAAATGTTCCCACCCCGAGATGCTCCTCGACCTCTACCCAGGGCGCATTGCCATTGTTGCCGGCCTGTTGCGCCAGGGTCGGCGCGTTTGTACGTCCGTCCTGTTGGCGCCGCGTTTCTGCAAGCTGCTCCGAGGTATAAGGCCGAGGGTCAAATCCCTCATGCGCAAACGTCAGCACGTCGCCGGCGGAAGTCAACACTGACAACTGCAGTTGTGCATGGCGATCGAATAGGAACTCGCCAGCGGTCACGCTCTCCACTCCGCTGACGGGAACAGTTGTCATTGCGCCGTGACCGGAAATCGCGTTCATGCCATGCAGGATCAGCAACTGTCCGCCCGCGACAATAGCCGTATCCGGAATCAGGTCGGCATCCAGGTTTGCGACTGTCAGCACTGTCGCAGCACCGTGCAGCGGATATCTTGCGTTTATCGACAATCCTGTTGCGCCTAAGCTGACGATCCCGAGCCCAGCGCCCTGCCTCGATTGGTAGCCAACGATGACGGCTTCACCCGGCAGTGGCGCGCCCGGCCGGTAGGCGGCGAGCGCAGTGATTCCACCGGGAATCGTTGCGCTGATTGGCGCGAGAAACTTTCCTTTGCCATCGCCGAACATCACATTCAACTGAGCGCTCCCCTTGGTCGCATAGACCAGGTCGAGGTGGCCATCGCCATTTACGTCGGCTGAGATCATCATGCTGGGCTGCGTCGTGAGATTGGTCGTCTTCGAGCGCTGAAGGAACGGATCGGAATATTGGTGTCTGGACGCCGCCAGCCAGCTCGCCTCCGTCTGCGGAGCTATGGTATCGAGGTTGCCGCGGAGCAACGCGATCGAACCGCCCTTTTCCAGGCCGTAACCGATGACGAGATCGGCCACGCCGTCTTCGTCGAAGTCGCCCGATACCATCGCAAGCGGATGCGGCTGCTCACCAGAGAATTTCAGATTCAACCTGTAGCTCTGATCCGGCTGCAGCGGAGTGAGTTGACGTTGCTGCGCAAGGACAGCATTTGGGGCCACGGCAACTGACGCAGGAAGGAGAAGCATAAAAGCGACGCGGGCAAGCAAATAGCGTTGAAGCAGCTGCGATGCGCACATTTCCAGGCCTCCAGATCCCCGTGCGGTGAGCCTACCGGGGGAGAGCAAAGTTCAAGATCGCTGCGGCAAAGAGATTGCCGAAAGGGCAGGGGAAAAGACATCAGTTCAAACGCTCAGATCCGTTCCGCTGATGATCGGGAAGGTATTCACGACTGTCGGACGACTTCTCTGAGCAGAGAAAGTCTCCATTAGCCGTGAGACATTGTCAACGCAAATCCTTTCCACCAGATGCCGTAAATAAGCCCCGTCAAATTTTGTGTCACTTGCAAACGAAGCGGGTATAGTACCTCCAATGAACCGGCATGGAGGATTTTGTTCATGGGTTCCACACGACGGAATTTTCTGCAGAGGGCTGTGCTTTCTGCATTTGCTGTAAATTTTCCCCTGAGTGCGTTAACGCAAAAAGTTCTCAGTCATCCTGGTAAGAGTTTTGATCCCGAGACGTTGGGCATCTTCAAAGGCGTTTCTTGTCAAACCTTCGAGCCATGGATCGGATCACGGTTCGGAGTGAGCCTGAACAATATGCCGCAGGGCTCGCTGATTCTTGTTTCAGTTGATGACGCTGATTCAGAAACAGGCCCCACGACAAGCGCAGAAACGAAGGAAGAACCCTACCGGGCAAACACAGTCCTGCGGATAGGCCCTATTTCGGGCTCTTCTAAAGTGTCGGCGATTAGTAGTTTCTCACTGCACTTCCAGAGGATCGGAAACGCTTTGCCGCAGGACACCTACATGCTCTCGCATGATTGGCTGGGAACCTTTCCGCTCTTCATCGTTCCCTCCGGCCTCTTTGGAGCACAGTCCACTTGCGCGGCAATCTTTGCGCTGCTTAAGCAGACCGCGTCGAAGCCATTTAACTAGGCAGGTTCCACGCTGGCTGTGTCGGGGCAGTCGGCTTGGGGCAGGTGTGCCTCAGAACAACTCAGGCACCGGGCGCGTTGAGGAACCGCGAAAAAGCGGCTTCATAACGCATGCCTGAGGCATCCGGTCCGAGTGGGACAAGAAACAGGTCGCACTCGCCCATCTGCGGATGAACGAGCATATGCAGCCCCTGCCGGAGCCATGGTGACGCTTTCCCGGTGAAGATCAGAGAGAATTGCTCCAGTTGAGCATTGGAGAGATCGTTGACCTCCGTCAGCTCTAACTCATAGTTCTCAGTTTGCGCGACCATGAAGCGAGTATGAAGGTGCGGTACAAAATCGCCGATGGTGAGTGTGTCTGACATTCAAAGGCCCTTTGATGGCTGCGATGGAATCCATTCCATCTGTGAATACATCGGATCTGCGCCGGATTGAACAAACCTCAGGCGCTGGTAGAGGCGGATCGCCGGATTGCCCCGCAGCACCTGCAGGCGGAGAGCACGACCCTGTGACTCACAGTCGTGCAACAGCTGCCGGAGCAGTCCGGTGCCTATGCCGTGGTTTCTGTATTTCTCAAGCAGAGCGATGTCGATCAGGTGGGTTCCTGCAGGCTCCTTGCCGACAAGCATACGCCCCACAGCAGAGCCATCCAGACAAACGATGTGATCTGTGGCGTTGGGAAAGGCCGATCGATACGACCTGATTTGCGCGTCGAACTGCATGCGCAGGAACATCTCCTGCTGCTGCGAAGGCCAGCCCCATCCGGCCACTTCCTGTCGCCGCGTGTCAAAGTAGAGGCGAGCAAGAAATTCCATGTCCTCCGGCGTTGCCTCCCGCAAAGTGATCTGCCTTTCGGGCATACCTTACGAGCGCGCCGGGTAAATCCCCTGGAGGGCAATGATGAAATTCACGGTTACATACGGCGGCAGGTTGTTGTGCGGCAGGCTGTTGCCGGCTAAACCCACTGCCTGAGCGCTTAACTTCACCGTGTTTGGCACCGATGCTGGTGCATAGGCGGGCTCCTTCCCCCGGCCGCCCCCGCCGAAGATGACCGTCGGCCCAGGCGTGCCCGCGGTGCTGGCTACCGCGTTCTGCCCCACATGCGGATGCGATGGCATCTGCGTTGAGAGCAGCGTCACCGTCGTTTCGCCGCCTGTTTCGCCAACGATTCGGGGTGTCAATCCCGCACCGTTTCCCTGATCCATGGGGGCGTTGCCCTGCAGATTCGGCAACTGGAAGTTGGAGGTGCCGTTTCCGCCAAATTGCGTGCCCAGCAGCGAAAATAGTGCCGTGTATTGAGAGATCGGCAGAGTTTGGCCGGTGCACAGAGCCCAGCCAAAGGGAGCAAAATTGAAGCCGACCGCCCGAATCTCACCTAAAAATTGATCAGCCATCAGGTCCTCCTGTTCAGTTGCGCGACGGATAGATGCCGTTTAAAGCAATGATGAAATTCAGCACCAGGTATGGCGGCATGTTTGGGTGCGGCTGGCTCCCGCCCGCGGAAGAAAGTGCAGTTGGGCCCAGCGTGGTATTAGGCGTCGCGCTGTAGGGATTTTGCGTGGCTGCGGCCCAGGTATTGCCCGAAGCACTGGGCGAAGACGCGGTTGTCGAGACTCCCTGCGCCTGATGGGTGTGAGTCGGCATTTCCCCATTAATGAGCGTGTGATTCGCCTCTCCACCGACCTGTCCCTGAACGAATCCAGGTCCCACGTTGACAGGCATGCTCCCCTGCAGGTTTGGAAGGTTAAAAGTGCGAATGCCATCACCGCCGTATGTGGTACCGAGCAGCGAAAACAAGGGCTGGTTCTGATTGATGGCAAGCGTCTGTCCGTTGCAGAGCGCCCAGCCCTTGGGCGGGAAATTGAAACTCACGACCCTGATTTCCGCGAGATAGGGTGTCCCCATATGGCTCCTTTGCTATGTCTGCGGCGTTTAACCCTGGCTCGGATACACGCCGTAAAGGGAAATGATGAAATTGATCACCAGGAATGGCGGCATGTTGTCGTGCGGTTGGCTACCCCCGGTAGCGACAATGGTGCTTGGGTCCATCGTGTGCGAATTCGCCTCTGTTGAAAACTGGTCCAGCGTCGACTGTGCCCATAGACCTGCGGCAGGGCTGGGCTGTGTTCCACCGGCGGAGCTTGCCGCGAGGGCGTGGGTGTGAATGGGAAGTTGACTCGTCGTAAGCGTTACGGTCTCACTGCCGGAAAGCTGCCCAATTACCAGCGTATTGCCCGCGCCTGTACCCTGATGGAAAGGGATCCGGCACTGCAGGTTGGGGACGCCGAAGGTTTGCTGACCATCTCCGCCATACGTCGTACCTATAAGGTTATAGAGCGCTTCGTATTCGGAGATAGGCAATAGCTGGCCATTGCAGAACATCCAGCCAACCGGGGCGAAGTTGAATCCCGTCATCCGAATTTCACCAACATATGGTTGACTCATTTCAAACCTCCAGTACAACGCTATGGCAATACGGACTCAATGAGAGTGCGGTAAGAACCGTTTGCGGAAGACTTACAGTCTCGACGATCCAGTCAGTTGAAATGCCAAGTCCGGAAAGATACAGTTACAGATTTTTGCCCCCCCGACCTCGCAGGCCGGAAAAATGCTGCGAACCACCATATACGGAAACTTATGAAATCGCCAAACAATTTATTCGTGAATTGTTTGGCGTCGGATACAACGGGGCTGTCGTCGAGAATTCCTTGTTTTTGCATGTCCTGAGCTGAGCAAAAATTTGATTTTTCATCTCATGGAAAAGCTGACGCAGTTAGAGTTATTAGAGATACGAGTGCTTACTTGGAGAAGGTAGCGGATATCAATGGCGTCTTGCACCGCGTAGCCACCGCATGCCCGGGGCAGTGGCTGTATTTGCTCGGCGATGAAGGTGTGGTCTATTCAGGAACACAGAATCGGTTCGCCGCTCTGTCTGCGCCCGGTGTGTCAGCATATCTGGCTTTCGATGCAGGCGTCGGCATAGAGGATTTGAGAAGATTCAATGATACGCACGGATCCGTGACATTGGACGCCGAGTTGGAAACCATTCAGGCGCTATCCCAGGGAACCTTTCCCGCTCAGGACGGCCCCATGAAGTGGCAGCCGCTTGAGAATCCTGTCCCGGCAAATATTGAAATCCTCGGCATCCCAGTGTTCCTCGAGTATCCAGCAGGCCCCTTGGAGGATCTTTGCCGCGACTACTTCCGGAACTGCTCGCCAGACAAGCAACCTGCGCAATTTCACCTGTCTGCGCAACATAGGGAAAATGGTTGGGCGATCTACGGGAATGGACGTGAGATCTTGTCGTTATTGCAAGACGAGCAGCTTGGCCTGGGCCTCCTACACGCCGCGCGTGCTCTTCTCTATGCCGCCGCGGAGTACGATGTCGCTTTTCACGCAGCCATGGTAGCCAACGACCGCTGCGGAGTTATGCTGTGCGCGCCGCGCGAGTACGGCAAGAGCACTCTGGCTGCGCATCTGGTGGCTCACAGTTTTGAACTAGTGACCGATGAGCCGGCGCTGCTGGATCTCGAAACTTGTACCGTGTGCTCGCTTCTCCTGCCTCTCAGTCTGAAAGAGGGAAGCTGGGCCGCGCTTCGACATGAGTGGCCACAACTGGCTGGTGCGCCGACTCACGTGCGTTCCGACGGCGTAAAGATACATTTGCTGCATCCACCGCGGACGAATCTCTCTAGTCTTTCGCGACGGCTCACGCACATTTTCTTTCCGCAATATCGTTCTGCTTGTACGGCATGTTGGGAACGATTGTCCCCGCTCCGCACTCTCGCTCTTCTCAATGAAGGAGGCATGGTTCTCGGGAAACACCGTGGCCCTGACCAATTCGAGGCGTTGTTACGATTGGCTTGCACCGCCCCCGCTTACATTGTTCAGTACGACTCACTAGAAGAGGCTGAGCGGATGATTCGTGAGCTCTGTGCCGAGACAGGTGCTTGACGGAGTAGAGTTTCGGTCAATCCGCCTCGACTTTCGCACGTTCCCGAATCTTGTTACCTCTGCAGGGAACATCCTGCAGAACAAGGGGTATTGACCGAACTGCCCTGCGCGCTCATACTCACTCGAATACGACACTCGACCCCCGTTGTTTTACGAACGCCTGAACGACAGGCCGCGCTACAGGAGCGAAGCGAGATCGGAAGCACCTGCACAGGAGACTGCCATGTTCCAATGCCTTGGTACCCCCTTGATGTCCGATGTTTCAAAGGTTTTCAAACATTCGCGTTCTGGAGCCTGCCAAAGACGCAGAGCGGCATTCGCCTGTGTAACGATGCTGGTGCTGGGTAACTTTGCCGTAGGTCAGTCGAACCGGTTAAAGCAGACTGCTTCCATTTCTGACATTCCCCAAACCTCAAAGGGTGCTCCAGCTTCGATAGTTACAAATCCGGGGGCAACCGGGGCGGTGTACGTCGTGAACAGCGATGGTTCAGTTCTGTCCATTAATGGCGGCGATGGGCGAACACCTGCGACTGATGTATCAGGGAATTGCTCGCTGGCCGTGCCACTGGTTGGCCTCGCAGGAAACACAGAGGCAAGCGGAATTGGCGGCGATGCAGCAATCACCGTCATGCAGGACAAGATATATAGCGCTGCAGAGCACTTCGGTGTAGAAGTTCTGAATGTTACGTCGGCAGATTCCTGCCAGTCGGAGATGCAGATATCGGGGACGGAAAATGCTCAACTTGGGCTGATCGCAAGGGATGCGGTCACGAACAAAATCTACGGCGTCGCCACATCTTCAGATAACAGCTTCGGCCGGGTATTGATCATTGATGGCACAACGGACACCCTTGATGCTGCAATTCCCTCAGTCAATCTGGACCATTCCGCAAACTACTCGTCGATTGTCGTCGATAGCGCAGGCCTCTCACCCACGCATGTGGTTTTTGTCTCCGAGTACAACCGAAAGGGCGGCGGTTCCGACCAGATCTGGGTCATCGATCCGTCGAGCGGAAGCACATTAAAAATTCCCGGTTACGCGGGCAAGCTCTTCATCATTCCCAGCACCGAGCGAGGCGGTGCGGAGTTAGTTGTCGCGGGCGACACAACGGTCAACGTCTTCTCAATTGCGGACATCTCGTTTGCCGGACCATCCCCATGCCCAGTTTCAAGCGGAACTTACAACGTTGCCCTCCTTGGCAGCGCGACAGAGCAACCAAAAAATGCCGTGCTCTCGTCCCCGGTATTAGATACGACGCACCGCACGCTCTATGGGGATTTCAACGGTACGATTCAGGGTGATTTGCCCGCGCAGGTTCTGCTCTCCGTCGATCTTGATACTTTGTCAGCGGGTGCGAATAACAAGGAAGGAGTCGGCACCAGTCTCGGAAGGCTTGGTAGCCTTGATCCGTCCAACTTTTCTGGTGCTCTTATCTCGTATGCTTTAGCGGTCGATCCCGGAAACGACGTCGTCTATGCTATCCCTCTTTCTGCAAGCCCGGTCTCCAGCTCTCTAAATACCGGAGCAAATATTTTGCAAGCGTTCGCGGTTTCTGAAGGCTCAGTCTATACCGTAGAGCTGACTGCTCCTGGCATTCTGGGTTCTACGACAGGTCCCCTCGCCCCTTTGGCTCCATCACTGATCGGTGTTGCGCAGGATGGCAAGGTCTATGTGCCGGGCGCGAGCAAAGACGCCGTGTCTGGTCGTACCAACTACTCCGTTGCGGTCGTGGAATATAGCGCGGTCAGCACAGTGCCGGCAGTGACAGCCACGACGCTCGTTGCCGCTCCCACAACCGTTGTTTACGGCACAAAGGTGACATACACGGCGACAGTCACCAGCACGAGTGGAGTGCCCACGGGCAGCGTCAACTTCATCTCCGGTGGAGCGACACTGGCAACGGTCACGCTTAACAGCGCCGGAGTGGCCACCTTTGCAACGAACGGCGGTAAGATTGGCACGAACACTGTCTACGCGCAGTACATGGGCAATTCCGATTTTGCTTCATCTTCGTCCAACCAGACCGTAGTCACGGTCGAAACGATTCCTACCGCAACCAGCCTTTCAACCCCCACGCCCACCGCTTTCGTGACCACATATGTCGTATTCAATCTCGTAGTAAAAGACACCACGGGAACCGGGGTACCGACAGGCATCATATATTTTTATTACGACGGCATATTGGGAGGAGGTATCGCCACGCTTAATAGCTCTGGTGTCGCCACCTCCGGTAACCGTTACCTAGCCCCCGGGACCCATACCATCCAGGCGCAATATGCAGGCGATTCGACACATGCCAGTTCCAAGTCAAACACGATTACCGTAACTATTCTCCCAGAGATTCCCACGACAACGACTCTCTCAACCGACACGCCAAGTGCGGTAACGGGAGCAGACGTCATTTTCAACATCGTAGTGAAAGGCACCGCTGGAACCGGCGTGCCGACTGGCATTGTGTATTTCTATTACGACGGCATATTGGGAGGAGGTATCGCGACGCTTAATAGTTCTGGTGTCGCCACCTCCGGCAACCGTTACCTAACCCCCGGGACCCATACCATCCAGGCGCAATATGCAGGCGATTCGACACATGCGAGTTCCAAGTCAAACACGATCATTGTAAACATTGTCGATTTCATTGTTACCGCCAATCCGGACACGCTGACAATCGCTCAAGGCAAAGCTGGCACCGCAATCCTCACGGTGAAGTCGATAGCTGATTATGATGAACCGGTTCAATTGCAGTGCTTGAATCGTCCGGCGAATACCACCTGCAAATTTTCCGAATCTGTCGTGACTCCGACTCCAGGCGGCGCAACCACCAAGGTCACTATCACGACAGATCGGAGTCCCATATATTCTGAATTGCAATCAAATCCTACGGGGAAACCCGGTTTGTCCGAACCCCTGACCGCTCTCGCCGGCACCGGTTTTGCAGGTCTTGTTCTTTTACTCGGGCTCCGCGGTCGCAAGCGCCTTCGCACTTGGAACAGTGTCCTGCTAAGCATCGTACTGATCGGAACGCTGATGTCCCTCACCTCCAGTTGCGGTTTTCAAAATCCTAAGACCCCGCCCGGATCGTATACCGTGAAGATCACGTCCATAGGGACTCTTAACGGTACGGAGATTGAGCACACAACCTTCATTCAGGTAACCGTCAGTCAATGATTTTTCCTCGATGACCTGTTGTCTTTTTTTGCCGTTGAGCCGCGATTTCTGACAGATAGCGACGAGGGTTCAACGCGATGAACTGCCAGCGCCGGAGGAAGGTTTGGCAGTCACAGTCTGGGTGTGCGAAACTGGACTAGCTCAGGCGAGGGCACCATCGCCCCTTCCGAGCTATTCATTGCGCATCGGTCTCTCCATAGTCAGATGAAGATCGAGTGCGACACGCCGGGATGGCGGAACTGGCAGACGCAGCGGACTCAAAATCCGCCGACCGCAAGGTCATCGGGGTTCGACCCCCCGTCCCGGCACCAAGACCCTAAAAGGTTACAAGTGATAACCTCTCGGCGCGGAGAGGTCATTCTCGTTGGCGGCTGTTTTGGGGCTGTTCGTCTTTGCAGAGTTCGCCTCATCATCCGCAGCGTATATCTCTCGAGTACGATGTCGAAGTATCTAATCTCGCGAATTGAAAGCTCTGAGCGAATCACCATTCACCGGCAAGCTGAGATCACCGAACTCGCTGGCGAAATGGTACTCGACCCCTTTCGTGGGCGAACAAATATACGAGAGTTGCGGAGAAGCGATCCATTCGGTATCTATTCGTGATGATTGGGGCGAAGCCCAACACGGGCGAGATCGATAGTCAATGAACTGGGGGGGGCCTGAAAGAGATATCGGTCCGATGTTCATGAGGGGACCACGGAGGGTAAATGACCACAGGACGATTGGAAGCGTTTAGCGACGGAGTGATTGCGATCATTATCACGATCATGGTTCTGGAGTTGAAGATACCGCACGGGAATGGCCTGGAAGAGTTGCGGCCGTTGCTGCCGGTGTTTCTCAGCTACGTCCTGAGCTTCTTTTATGTTGGCATTTACTGGAACAACCACCATCACATGCTGCACGCCTGCACCACGGTGACAGGCGCAATACTATGGGCTAACCTGCACTTGTTGTTCTGGCTCTCATTATTCCCGTTCACTACAGGGTGGATGGGCGAAAACCATTTCACCGTTGTGCCCACTGCGCTCTACGGAGTGGTGCTGCTGATGGCCGCGATCGCTTACTATCTGCTTCAGCAGGCGATCATCCGCTCGCAAGGGCAGGGCTCAATCTTGAAGAAGGCAATCGGGCAGGATTGGAAGGGCAAGCTATCGCCGGTGCTGTATATCGTAGCGATCGTTGCCACCTTGAAGTCCGCATGGATTGCTCAGGCGATTCTCGTGATCGCTGCACTGATATGGCTGATTCCGGATCGCCGCATCGAAAAACGTCTCGCCATCTCACGAGGGCCCGGTGAACAGTGAACCCAACGCTTTCATCCCCATGCATTGCCACAACGCACATGGGTTTATTTATGTGCTGGACGGTCGGTCGTGATGCAGATCAAGGGCGGAGAGGAAGTGACTCTGACGCGTGGCCAGAGCTTACTTATCGCGTTCGTTAGCGAAGGGAAAGAGCGTCGAGATCACATACATGCGAAATGACAGCTCGATTTCGTACGCAACCGGGCGTTTCGTGCTTGCGGCCACAATCCTTGGATCGAGCATGGCATTTCTCGACGGGACTGTCGTCAATGTCGCACTCCCGGCGCTACAGAATGCTTTTCATGCCTCGATTACGGACGTGCAGTGGGTCGTGGAATCGTACGCTCTTTTGCTGGCGGCACTGCTTCTGGTGGGCGGCTCACTGGGAGACACCTTCGGCCGTCGTAAAGTCTACGTTGTCGGCGTTGCCATTTTTGCAGCCGCCTCCGCGTGGTGTGGTCTAGCTCGGAATATCGATACCCTAATCTGGGCTCGCTCGATCCAAGGCTTTGGAGCGGCTCTACTGATACCTGGAAGCCTGGCGCTGATCACAGCCTCCTTTCCAGAAAGCACAAGAGGACAGGCAATTGGGACGTGGTCCGGTTTTTCGGCGATAACCGCCGCCGTCGGGCCCGTCATCGGCGGCTGGCTGATCGAACACTCCACATGGCGCTGGGTCTTTTTTCTGAATCTCCCACTTGCCTTGACGGTGATCTTGCTGTCTGCCAAGGTGCCGGAGAGCCGTAACGAGGAGGGCCCCACATCATCTCGACTGGCCTGGCGCTCTGCTGGCGACTCTGGGGCTTGGTGGGGTCACGTACGCTCTGATTGAGTGGCCAGCTCGCGCCCAACATCACGGTCATCTCATCGATGCCGCGGCAGGGTTGGGCGTAGTGGCTTTGGTGGCATTCGTCGCCGTGGAGCACTGGTCTAGCGCGCCGATGGTTTCGCTCAAGTTGTTTCGTTCGCGAAACTTTGCGGGTGCGAATCTGCTGACGATGTTCCTCTATGCATCGCTCAGCGGATTAATGTTCTTCTTTCCGATGGACCTGATCCAGATCCAACACTACACAGCCACCCAGGCAGGAGCGGCATTTCTTCCTTTCGTCGCCATCATGTTTGGACTATCGCGCTGGGCAGGTGGCCTGGTTGCGCGCTACGGATCAAGGCTTCCGCTCACAGTTGGGCCGCTTATTGCGGCCTGTGGCTTTGCGCTTTTCGCGGTTGTGCCGCAGAACGGCAGCTATTGGGCCGCACTTTTCCCGGCGGTCGTGGTGATGGGTCTGGGTATGACGATCAGCGTCGCTCCGTTGACTACGACGGTGATGAATGCGGTTCCAGATTCTGAGTCGGGCCTTGCCTCAGGAGTGAATAACGCGGTTTCCCGGCTTGCCGCTCTGCTTGCAGTGGCCGTTTTCGGTGCGGTTCTAGTCACAGTTTTCAACCATTCGCTGGATGAGCACCTTTCGCGGCTGGCACTCACTCCTGAGATTCGCGCGAAGGTTGATGCCGCCCGGCCGCAACTTGCAGCCATCCACAACCCTGACCCCAGTGTCCAGGATGCGATTATCGCGTCCTTCCTCAGTGGCTATCGCACTGTGATCTGGATAGCGACCGGCCTGGCAACTCTTGGTGGTACCACTGCATGGCTACTCATTGAGCCTCGCGCGCCTTCTTCTGCAGAAGGGGTTTAGTGCTGTAAAGGCCCGTTGCTTTCGGTGAAGCAAGATTGAACGACTTTTCAACCCCGTGATTCTGGCAGCGCTACAATTATCGGCACCTCGTTGAGTTCGGGAGAATCAAATGAAACGGACTATTTTGATCCTCCTGCTGCCATTGTTTCCAGTGACGGCATGGGGGCAGTATGTACGCGGAAACTTGTTGTCCAGGAGTGTCCCCGTCTCCTCAACAGGGACGGTGATCTCCCACGACCAAAACTTCATGCCGAGCGGAGCGACTGTTCCCATCGTCAACGCTTCCAGCTTTCCAGGGCCGGACATCGGCGCCCAAATCAACAATGCCGTTTCGTACTGCGTCAGACTCGGCGAAGTTTGCACGGTCGAGGTGAATTCCGGTGGGACCATCTCAACCTCGCCCGATCTCCCAATCGGTTTCGGGTTGAGATTTAACCCGCAGGCGCAATATAACCTCTCGACGCATTGGGTAATGAGTCATCGCGGAGTGACATACCTCTTCAACGGGGCACACTTCAATTACACTCTGGCAGACGGCCAGCCGGCCTTCTACATTGGCAAGCAGATTTCGGGGACCGTTTCCGTTGCAGGAACAGCGGTTACCTGGCTGAGCGGCCCGCAGTTCAATGACGTCGATGTTGGGGATACGATCGAGGTCGATTCCGGCTCATTCGGGCCACTTGCCGGGAACGTGGCTTCGGTCAACTCGCCGACCTCCGTTACTCTGACTGCCGGGCTGGGCAGGAACATTGCAAGCGTCCGCGAAGCGTTTTACATGGACGCGAGCAACGCCATCGGGACCTACAACGGGCGTAACGTCGCCATCTATGACCTGAGCGTGAATGATTTTCCGGCGACGGCCGCGGATACAGGGCTCGAGGTCGAACTGGCGGATGGTGTCGCGATCTACAATTTCACGGGCAATAACTTCACCAATGGCAGCTGCGTGAAGCTCATGGGGGCAGTGGCGGGGAATTACTACGGGACGCACTGCAATAACGACGCCAACGGGATTCTGATAGATCAGAACGTGGCCGGAGGCTTTTGGATATCGACCTCGAATGCCAACCGATTCTTTGGGCTGGATCTGGATTCGAGCCCCTCATCGACGGGGAATGCGCTTGTTGTCAACGGCAGCTATGGGAACTATTTCTTTGGTTTGCACGCGGAAGGAAATGTGAACCACACCGGGATTATTCTCGAGCAACTTGCGGCTCTGGGCTATCCCGGCACCCTTATTCAGGCAACAGACAATACTCTTCAGATTTCGGATATCGAGAGGAACGGCGACAATACCTCCGGCGCCACCGATGTTTCCCTGCTGAATGCTTCGTCGATGAATCTGATCTTTGGCGGAGTCTTCATCAGCACCTACACCGGCGGCGGAGCGGGATTAGGCGCACAAACAGGTGTATCTATAGCGTCGACAGCCACTGGGAACGTGTTACGCGATACGTCCTTTGTCGGTTCCTATGGCACTTCGTATACCTTCGGCGGCGGAACAAACGGCTTCGTTGACGGCGTGTCTACAGTCGGCACGGTAAACAATCCTTCGGTTGTCGTGAGCGGGACGGGTGCGACTTTTCCGGCGATAACATCTGCAGGTCACTTCAACCAGGCAGCCACCGCCGATTTTGCAGGTAGTTGCGCAATGTCTTCCAGCACGTCGTGCACGATCACGCTCAATGCTGCTTTCACGGGTACACCACTCTGTGAGGTGACAGCGCAGGGTAACACCGCGATTGCAGGAGCCTGTTCGGTCTCAGGCACGACCGTGACGATTACTGCAGGCTCCAGCAACTCCCTCACCTGGGGAGCGCTTTTAATCGGAAATCCTAACTGAGAGCGCAGCGAACCTCCCGGGAAAAAGGTTAAGAAGTTGGTTTCGGATAGGTACGACTGGCGATGATCGTCGCCTGAGGCGCATTGGATCCGAAACTCCTTGTTTCGATCAGCAACTCGAAGGGCTGAAGCTGTCCATTCTGTGTGTGCGCTTTAGTAATTACTGGCAACATTGCTTCGCGGTTAAAAAGAATATCGGCGGCAGCCTGAGTTCCTGCCATTGTCAGTCCTTCGATAATAAGGACCCAGCCTGAGTCATTCAGGTTTCGCGTTAAAGCGACCACGGCATAGGTACGGTGGGATGGCGCCGTGGCATCGTTCTGGTAGACAGGCAGTTCTCCTTGCAGCGCATGTCGGTTAATGATTACCGACTCGTTCGGCCGTGGCTGGTACTCAAACTCAAAATTCAAGTTCTTCTGGAAAAGCTCGACCCACGGATTCGAAAACGACGAACCAATCAGGATCGCATTGGAGTCCTTCAAGTCTTCCATATGAAGCTCTCGCGCATATCGAACGGTGAAATGATCAGGCGTTGCTTCTGGAAGCCGCGAAAATTTGAGGACCGTATCCAGGTCAGCCATACTCGTGTAGCGCTGCTGGTCCAGGTCAGCCATATTCTGCGCGTCAATGTTGTAAGGACTCTTGATAGAGACGTAGTCGCGGCTGATATATTCAGCCAAATTTACAGAATGGTTAGTAAGGTTCTGGATCATGACGATGCCATCGTCGGCCGGAACAAGAAGTGTCTGGCGAGACTTGTTGAAGATCTGCGCCCACAACAGATGGGAAGTATCCGCTGCAGGCGAGGCGGTATGACGAGAAAATGTCCACCCCAGAACGCCAAAAGCAAGCACGACCAGCACAATAGTGATGAAACCAAATCGCCAAAATCGCGGAGGATATGCCTCGGAAATCGGTAACGGCCGCGAACTCTCTTTTGGCGGTGCCGCAACCGGCCGCACTTTCGAAGTATCGTCTTCTGAGGGCAGCGCGACAGGTACCCTGTTTGGTTCGAAATGGGGTACATATTTGCCACGAGGAATGCTCAGTCTCAGCTCTTCTTGCTTGCCTTCCGTCTCGAAATAATGATCCAGACGTTGGCGCAAATGGCGCGCGTAGCTTCGGACAATGTTGTCCTCGGACGGGTTATATCCGGGCCGCCTGCCAAAGACATGCACTCCGATCTGGTGTTCGCATATCTCATCGATCTTTCCGTTCAGAGCGCGATCGGAGACATACAGCAGGAAGTTGGAAAGCAGGGTGGATCGGGCGAAACTTGAACTCGCGGCGATCCGTCGCGCCAGTTGCCAGCGCTGGTCGCCGACCAGATGCAGGTTCTCCCATTGCAGGTCTTGCTGCAACTCCGGAGCAACCACGGTTGTCCTGTGGGAGGTATCGAGGTCTACTGACCAGGGGGGGGGCTGATCCATAACCCTTCTCATTTGCACGAAGCCTAGCAAATATTCTTTAACAATCCGTCAACTCAGCACATCGATCTAGACTTCCTTCAGGCAATAACGTCTTCACAATAATCCTTTTGTAAACAATTGAAAAGACGCTGCGATTTACGGTGTACGACAGGTGTAAACACCGGGTAAACCCCTTTCGCGCCCTTTTCTGAAGTGAGAAAAATAGTGCGGAGTTTCTTTTTTTCGGAGGCAACAGGGATATCTAATGTTACAAATCGATAAATACTGCGCAGCGCCCCCAATTTCAGCAGCGACCGGTATACAAAAAAAAGTACTCACCTGGATTCTGGTTCTGTTAGCGGTAACCGTATTTGCAGATAAACTTGCCGTGGCTCAGCTCGACACCGGTGGAATTACCGGCACGGTCACTGACCCCACGGGCGCGGTTGTCCCTGGCGCAAAAATTACCCTGACGAACGAGGCGACGGGAGTCACGATAGTGACCGCCGCCACTTCGACCGGCACTTACTCCCTGAACGCTGTAAGACCCGGAACCTACACGTTGCAAGGGGAAGCGTCGGGGTTTCAACGGTTCATCGACAAGGGCGTCGAAGTGCACGTCCAGCAAACGCTCACCGTCGATATTCAATTTGCTACCGGTACTGTCAACCAACAGGTTACCGTCACGGCGTCGGCTCCATTGCTTCAGGCAGAGAATGCGGCGGTCGGCCAGACGATCACCACGCAAACTGTGAATGACCTGCCGCTGCAGACGCGAGACTGGGCCTCTCTGGCACAGCTTTCGGCTGGAGTGGTTACGGCTCCGGTCGGAAACCCCAGCAGTGACTCCGGAGCTACGAGCAGCGCCTACTTCTCGGTAGACGGTGTGAATTTGTGGCAGAATGACTTTCGGCTGGACGGCATCAATGACAATATCGAGGTCTATGGTGGTTCTTCAGTGGGCAGCAACGCTGCGATTACTCCTCCGCCCGACGCGATTCAGGAATTCAAGCTGCAAAACGGCGACTTTAATGCTGAATTCGGACACTCCACCGGAGCGGTCGTCAATGCCGCGATCAAATCCGGCACCAACCAGCTTCATGGAAATGTGTGGGAATACCTGCGCAACAATGTCTTCAACGCAAACCAGTTCTTCAACAATGCGTCGCACGCGCCAACGCCCGAGTATCGCCAGAACCTGTTTGGCGTAACGCTTGGCGGACCGGTTTATATCCCGAAAGTCTACGACGGCAGGAACAAAACGTTTTTCTTCGTTGATTATCAGGGCGGGCGCTACATCACACCCTCAACCTATACCAGCACGGTACCCACCACCGGCATGGTTTCCAGCCATTTCACGAACCTGCAGGATCTGATCTCTTTCAACAGCGGTACTTCGACCGATGCTCTGGGCAGAACATTCAGACACGGCACGATCCTCGACCCGGCTACCACACGCGAGATCGGTCCTAATCAGTATGACCCGATCTCTGGCCTGACCAATCCGAGCAGCAAACCAGTGTATGTCCGCGATCCCTTCTATACCGGAGGGAGCATCATGGGCATGACAAACTTTACTGGCTCGACGCAGTATCTGAACATGCTTCCACCACAGCGCATTGATCCAAATGCAGTAAGCTTGCTCGGAGTCTATCCCACCCAGAGCCGCTCGGGATTTGCAAATAATTACGTCACGCTTGTGAAACAGCCGCAGAACACCGACTCGTACGACATTCGAATCGATGAAAACATCAATGCCAGTAATGTCTTGTTTGGAGTATTTGACCGAAGCCTGATCTCCAGAGTCGTTCCATCGAGCCTCCCTGACGTGGCGGTAGGCGAGACGGGGGGACGGAACGACAGCTTCCCGGCCTATGCATGGGCGGTAGGCTACACTCACGTCTTTACACCCACGCTGACCAACGACATGCATGCTGGAATGGTCCACTCCGATAAGTTGCAAAGATCTTTCTATGGAAATACCTTCGGTATTCCCGCTCAATATGGCATCCAGGGAATACCACAGTTACCCAACAACGGTGGCCTGCCTCCGATTACGATCAATGGACTAACTCACATTGGCGTAGGTAATTTCACGCCTACTCTTCAATATGTCTGGAGCGTAGAAGGATCGGAGGGCATAACCAAGCTCTTCCGCAGCCATACTTTCAAGGCGGGACTCCAGATCGATTCCCTTCAAGGCAATATCTCCCAGCCGCCCCAGGGAAGAGGAGACCTTAACTATAACGGTCAGTATTCCGATATTCCCAACGTTAACAATAATTTGAACGGGATAGGGGACCTACTCCTGGTTCCAATTAGGTCCTCCGTTGGAGGCGTCAACTATGTCGGCGGCATGAGCAGTTTCTCAGGTTCGAACATCGCTGCTACTGACGACCATCGCTGGTATTGGGGTGCTTACTTCCAGGATGACTGGAAAGTGACACCCGACCTGACCCTAAACCTTGGCCTTCGCTGGGATTATTTCACTCCATATGCCGAGGTCAACGGACGGCAGGCGAACTTTATCCCAGCCGGAGGCAATGGGACTCCCGGCACTTATTATATTTCCAATAAAGGATGCCAGGTGCCAAGGTCCACTTCGTTCGACGCGTTGCTGGTGAGCAGCGATATCTCGCTGGACTGCGTCTCCGGGCTTACGCTTGGGAGTGCGCAGAAGACTAACTTCTCTCCCAGAGTGGGTTTTGCGGAGCGGGTCATGCCATCGCTTGTTATCCGCGGCGGATATGGTATCGCATATGGCGCCTTAGGAAATCTTGGTTACGGCGGGACGCTGGGGACGAACTATCCTTTCGTGTACACGTCGACGTTCAATAGCCCTGACTCTCAACATCCTCTGGCTCTGTCCAACGGCGAGACGGCTACTTTGGAAAACGCTTTTACAACGATCAACCTGGAGGACCCGACAATCAACAGCGGACAGGGATTAAATCTGTATGGCCGTCAATCTAACTTTCAGACGCCTTACATTCAGACCTTCAACCTGACAGTACAGGATCAATTCACGAAGCACGATTCCATACAGGTCGGATATGTCGGTACGGTTGGCCGGCACCTGGATAACCTTGGGTATAACAACTCTCCAACCGTGATTGTGCCCCCGGGACTAAACCCGCAAAACTACGTGCCATATCCTGATTTTGCTCGAAATGCGACCTATGAGACCACGAACGGAAAGAGCAGCTACAACTCCCTGCAGGCGACCTATCAACATGAATTGAGCCTGGGCCTGTCTCTGCTCGCCAATTATACTTACAGTAGATGCCTGAGCAATCAACATACGCAGGCATCGCAGAATCAGCAGTTCAGAGCTGAGTGGCTTCCTGGGTTCGGAATCGACGCTGACTATGGTCTGTGTGATACGGACGCTTCCAACCTGTTCCATCTTTCGGGCACGTATGAGCTGCCCTTTGGTCGTGGCCGTACCTTCTTCTCCGACACGAACCGGGCTGTGGACGCGGTCATAGGCGGTTGGGTAGTCAACTTCATCTATTCATACCAGAGCGGCCAGCCCACGACTGTCGGCTGCCCCGTTGCGACGACCGCGAATGGCGTCTTTGGCTGCTTTGCATTCAAGGTTCCTGGACAGAACCTGTATGCGGGCCCGCACAATTACAAGCAATGGCTGAACCCCAGCGCATTTGCTCAACCGCCCGTGGCTACTCAGATCAGCCAGACCGATCTTGCGGTTCTTGGCGGTGCTCCACAGCAGGTGCGCGGCCCTTCGTTCAGCGACTTTGATTCATCCGTCTTCAAGAACTTTGCTTTCACCGAAAGCGTTCACCTGCAGTTTCGGGCGGAAGCATTCAACACAACCAACACTCCGCAATTCGGGCAGCCAACAAACCTGAATACATTCAATAATCCGACAGGCGGCTTTAGCTCTATCACCTCCATTAGAGGCAATCCTCGAACCTTGCAACTCGCGTTGAAGTTGTTCTATTAGTCAGGCGCGATTGCTGAAAGAACATTCCGGCGGGTCGCGGCAGGAGCGCAACTGCGACCCTTGGAATACTCTGTCGGATGAATGATCATTGTTGTTCGAACTAAGGGTCTTGAGATGGCACCGGAGGAGAGCCTCAAAGTTGAGCTTACGGTTTAGCTTTTCTCTCTTCGTCTTCTCTTTAGCGGTGCAAGGGGTCACTCAGCAGACGCGCACTCCTCCACCCGCGACCACAGATCTGGTGCTGGAAGGCGACGTGAGTGGCTCGCAAAACCACACTTACATCGAAGTTCCGTTCAGCGTACCTGACGGGGTCGAGCGGGTGACCCTGACCTTCAACTACACCGAAAAAGGTAAGCATACTGCACTGGATTTGGGAGTACTGGACCCGGTCCAACTGCGCTGCTGGAGTGGCGGGAATAAATCGCTTCTCACCGTGGGAAATTCCGACGCGACGCCCTCCTGCCTGCCCGGTCCTATCCCGCAGGGAGAATGGAATGTCCTTCTTGGTGTGCCGAACATCCGTCCTCAGGTGACGTCGCATTACACGGCGCACGTTTTCTTCACGCGAAGTGGCTTGATTGCAGATGAGCCGGCCGAGTTGCTCACGCCGTTGCGGAGCGAACCTGGCTGGTACCGCGGCGATCTTCATATGCACACCGCGCACAGCGACGGACAATGCTCCAGCCAGGCGGGAAAAATGGTTCCATGTCCCGTGTTCTTCACGGCAGATGCCGCTGCTCGCCGGGGATTGGATTTCATCGCCATCACCGATCACAATGCAACCTCGCAATACGATGCAATGCGCGAGCTGCAACCTTACTTCGACAAGTTGCTTTTCATTCCCGGCCGCGAGATCACCACTTTTCAGGGGCATCTGAACCTATTGGGAACGACTGCGTTTCTCGATTTTCGTCTAGGCAGCCCAAAGATTCCCGACATAAACACGCTCCTTCGCAATGCAAACAAGCTGGGAGCACTGGTGTCCATCAATCACCCGAACGCGCCCACCGGAGAAGTGTGCATGGGCTGCGGATGGACCCCTGCCTCTCCGGTCGATATGAGTCTTTTGCAAGGTGTTGAGACCGTAAACGGGGGCAGCACCGACCCCACGTACTCCGGCATTCCCTTCTGGGAGAAACAACTCAATCTCGGCTACCGGCTCACTGCTATCGGAGGCAGTGACAACCATCGTCCCACACGACCGCTGGACCAAGCAGGTTCAGTCGGAAGCCCGACGACCGTTGTGTATGCGTCCGAATTGTCCACGCCCGCAATCCTGGCGGGCATTCGCGCAGGACACGTCTTTGTCGATCTGACCGGCTCCCACGATCGGAATCTTGAAGTAACCGCGAGCGATGGCGCCGGGACTGCGAAGATGGGCGACCTATTGTCGGCCCCCAATGGTTCCCAGGTGTCATTTGACGTGCGCGTGACTGGCTGTGCGGACGCAAAGGTCACCCTCCTTGAAGATGGGCGACCCCTGAACCTAGCAACACCTTCGACTCTCTCCCCTTCCCGTCAGACTGTGCGTTTTTCGTGGACGAGCGACGGCCGTCGCCACTGGTTTCGCGCGGACGTTTCTGGACTGGATGAAAAACTGTGGCTGTTGGGGAATCCCATCTACGTGAATTGGAAATGAATCTCGATGAGGGCCCGGGCAGGGAAGTGAGAAGCGCACGCCACGGGTCGCCGAGCGCGCGCACAGTGTATCCCGGTCTAGGTAGGGCGCAACACAAAGCGGAAGCGCATGTCTTCGTTGAACCACATGATGTAGTTCGTTCCCCAGGCGTTGTTGAAGAGGCCACAATGGATGCCCTTGGCGAGATCGGGCTGCGAGCGCGAGAAATTCAGCGGCGATTTTTCACCTAACGCAATTAAAGGAGCGTCGAGCGTTTCCACCTCTAACGATCCCTGCGCATCCTTGTACTGAAATCCCTTCATGACAGCATGCAGATGCCGGCTGCCGGCAGTGACTACGTCGAATGGAGAGACCTTCTGGCCGGATTTGTCCATACTCCAGCTGCCCGGGTCTGAAATCGGAGGATCAAAGGTGAGCCAGAGCGCCTCGGGCATGCGTGTCGCGGCCTTGTCGAAGCAGTAGAAATTCAGATGCACGACTGATTCCGCATCGGGAAGGATCAGTTCCAGATACATTGCGCGGGGAAATGCTGCGCGTCCACTTTGCAGTGCCTCAGGATCGTCGATCTGCAGGCGGCCTAGCACACGATAAGCTTCCCGAGTGCGTTGCACGCGAAGTTCCAGGAGCTTGGGCGCCCAACTCTGGCTGCGTGCCCCGAAGCGCTCGATATTTGGCTTGCCGAAATCTTTCTGTGCCCAGTCAGCTTTGGTCGTCAGGTAGCTTGCCATAAATTTCTGGTAGTCCTCCTGAGAGAGTGTCTGATAGGAAAAAAGTGCGAGAGGATGCTTTGGTGAGGCCCATTCCCGCGCCGTTTGCTTGTTGCGCAACCGGTGAATTGCCCCTGTGTTTGGATCGAGCTGAAGGAGAAAGTGCTCAGTCTCGATGTCCTTGCCTGCCGGGTGGAGCGAACCCATCATTTCCGGCCGGACAGGGGCGAGCGCGGCGATAGCCTCCTTCGCTTCGTTGCGTTGTGGAGCAGGCAGCGTGGCGATTCCGTCGAACAGATCCTGGCGTTTCTCCTGCCAACTGAACTCCACGACTTTGTAGTTCTTCGTGTTCAGCATCGGTTCCAGGCTTTCCGGCGTGTAGTGGTCGAAGTCGAGCCAAGTCTTGGTGTCCGTTCCCCATGTGTGTTCGGCCTCGAGCAACAGGCGCCGCAGTAGAGCTAGGTCGGTTGCGTCGCCTGATCGAAATTTTTTTGCCGAGATCCACACCTGCCGCAGTCGGCAGAGTTCCCGATACCGCGCGACCTTGAGCGGATCGCTGGCCACGCCGTAGATCCAGGTATCGCCAATCTCCTCGGTTTGAACCGGAAGGTGACTGCGATATGGCTGAACGGCATTACCGATTTCGGTCAGATTGGTGGCGACGATCTTTGCACGGGGAAAGCGCTGCGCCAGGTCGGCGTAAACCTCGGTGATCTCCTGCGGAGTGTGCGGACCGCTGTTGTCGCCGCGTACCACCACAGCGATGGCAAGGTCCGAGCCGGGCACACACGCAATGCTGCCGTATTCATGGTGATACATGACAACGATGGACGCTCCCTCGGGATCTTTCCAGACAAAGAGCGGCGGCAACTCAGCCGGTGTGCTGCCGCCATTCACGCCTATATCGAGAAAATTGACCCCAGATTCGGCGAGAGGAGCGATGAGGCCGCGAGTATGACCGGGAACGTCGGTCATCTTTGCCCCGGTCGTGGTGTGACCAAAACGCCGGTCAAGAGAGCGCGAAAGGGACAGGCTGCCGGAGATCAGTGAACGATCCATCATCTCCGTCTGCCAGCTGAACGGCAGTGCGTGCCAGGCGATATCGCCTTCGCCAACGGCGTGTTCCATTCGTCGCCGATCTTCAGGCGAGGCTTGCTCAAGATACTCGTAGAGCAACCACGAGCCTGTCGTCCAAACATATCGATCCGAACCTGTCTGCCGCATCTGTTGCGCAGTGCGAATAGCCTGGGGAAAATATTCGGAAAAGTAGCGCTGCACGACGTGGGCCTGAGTGTCGATAAACCCGGCGTCGAAATGACACTTGAACATAACGAGCACGCGACTGATCGCGGGATTCGGCGGTGCCGGCGGCGCGAGTGCCTGAAGAGACAGTGCTTCGAGAGGACTGGCCAGCAGGGCACTCCCCAGGGTGAAAACCGATGATTTGACGAATTCTCGTCGCTGCATGACACCTCGGCCGCGCCTATGGATGGAGTTTCATTATTGCGGTTCACTCATGTACGAGTAACCCGTCTTCACTTTGGCTGTCATCCCCTTACCTCTTCCCGATCCAGACCATGTTCTTTGACCATGTCATCGAGTTTCAGAAGTGCGCCAGTGAAATCGAACTCGCCTATGTCACAAGCAAGTGCATCCAGTCGCGCCTGTTCGACATGCCCGGCGAGCGCGCTTTCAAGATTTCGAAGCGTCTCTTCCGAATTGCCGTCGCTGGCCAGGAGCAGGCTCCGTAATCGCTGAACCTCGCGTGAAACAGCAGCCGAGTCGAAGCTTCCCTTGGATGCTCCTTTAAGCGTTGGCGCTGCTGACGTCTCCAACGCCTGCCGAATGGCCTCAAGCTGAGGGCGAAGAAGTGACGTGAAGTCTCGAAGTATCGTGGAGGCTCCGGCATCGCTGTCGTGAATCGCCTTTTCCAGCTTTTCCGCGGCAGATTGGACGCGCTTGATCCCGAGATTGCCGGCAACACCCTTGACGGTGTGAGCGATGCGTTCCGCCATCTGCCGGTCTCCGCTCTCGAGCGCGGCGGATATCTGCACATCCGCATCGCTGTTCTTTGTTGCAAATTTCACCAGGAGCTCCCTGTATAGGCGCTCATTTCCTCCCACCCGCCGCAGGCCGTCCGCAAGGTCGACACCATCGATGCTAGGAAAAGCTCCTGGGGAAGGAGTCTCTACCTTTTTTGCCGGAGGCTCGAAATGCTGAGTGCGGCGCGGCTTGACCCACCGTTTTACCGCTGCATACAGGGCATCGGGGTCGATGGGTTTGCTCACGTGGTCGTTCATCCCCGCCTGCAGGCACCGTTCGCGATCGCCTTCCATCGCGTTGGCGGTCATGGCAACGATGGGCAGTGCATTGAAGCGAGGATTGGACCGAATCGCCTTCGTCGCCGCGACGCCATCCATTACAGGCATCTGCATGTCCATCAGCACCAGGTCGTAATCGTGCTCGCCGACCATTCGGACGGCGATCTCGCCGTTGTCCGCCACATCGATGGACATGTGGGTGGTCTCGAGCAGACCCATCGCGACCTCCTGATTGAGCTCGTTGTCCTCCACCAACAACACCCGCGCGCCGCGAAGTTGATCGAGATTGACTTCGGGCATCTTCTCGACTTCGCGAACCGTCTGACGATCGCTCCCCAAGGCCTGGACGGCAGAGTCAAAGAGCATCGAAGGCGTTACGGGCTTGATTAATAGGTTGTCGAAGGAAGCTTCCTCAGCCTGCTTCATTACCTCTTCGCGACCGTACGCTGTCACCATAACCAGATGCGGTGGAGCTGCTATTCCCGGCAGAGCGCGAATCCGTTTGCCGGTTTCGATACCATCGAGGCCGGGCATTTGCCAATCGACAAAAACGATGTCGTAGGGCTCGTTGCGTGCGGCGGCCTGTTGGACCATCTCGATGCCTTCCTGGCCGGACGGTGCTTCATCCACCTTGAAGGTCATGCTGGTCAGCATGCTCGACTCGATTTCGCGCGCCTGAGCGTTGTCGTCGATGATCAGGACGCGTCGACCGCGAAGTTCGGCCGAGTCAATACGCCTGGCCCTGGCCTCGCCCTTGCCGAGATAGGCGGTGAACCAGAATGTGCTGCCCTTTCCCAACTCGCTGGTGACTCCAACGTCGCCGCCCATTAATTGGGCCAGCTTTTTGGAGATCGCGAGGCCCAGGCCGGTACCGCCGTGCTGGCGCGTGGTCGAGGCATCCGCCTGTTCGAACGCCTGGAAGAGACGGCCCATTTGCTCCTCGGTCAGGCCGATGCCGGTGTCGCTGACGGAGAAGTAAACCAGTTGACCGCTTTCATCTTCTTCCTGGACGCGCGCCTTGACGATGATCTCTCCGCGCTCGGTGAATTTGACGGCATTGTTGCAGTAGTTGATCAGGATTTGCCCGAGGCGCAGGGGGTCACCTTTGGGATGGATGGACACCTTAGGGTCGATGTCGAAGATCAGCTCCAAGCCCCTAGCCGTGGCCTTCTCGGAGATCAGATTGCTGACGTTCTCAAGCACTTTTTCAATGTCGAAATCGATATTTTCGACGGTTAATTTGCCCGCCTCGATCTTCGAAAAATCCAGTATGTCGTTAATAATGCCCAAGAGGTGCTGGCCGGATTGCTGGATCTTTCGGACATAACCCTTCTGACGAGGATCGAGTTCGGTCTTCAGGGCCAGATGCGACATGCCGATGATGGCATTCATCGGTGTTCGGATCTCGTGACTCATATTGGCGAGGAAATCCGATTTGATCTTCGTGGCTTCTTCGGCCACTTCCTTGGCGTGTCGCAGCTCTACCTCAGACGCCTCCAGTGCCCGGTTGCCGGCCTCAAGTTCCTGCTGGCGGGCAAGGATCTGGCGCTCTGAGGCTACGAGCCTCTCAGCCTGGGCTTGAGTTTGCTCCAGAAGCTGTCTGGTCTTGATGTTGCCGGACAAGATTTTCAGGTTTGAGGCCAAAGCTGGCAAGAGAGCGTCCAACAGGGTCTGCTGACGTTCGGATAGCGATGAAACCGGCGCAAGTTCCAGCACTCCGATCACAACATCCTGATTGAGCACCGGCATAACCAGAAGAGTGCGCGGCGTGACCGCTCCCATCCCGGTCAAAACACGGATTTGATCGCTCTCGTTTGCGGTCAGGACCAGAGGCCGACGTTCGACTGCAGCCTGTCCAACTAGTCCTTCACCCAGAGCAAACGCCATGGCCTCGCTTGGGCTACTGAGCGCAAAGCCGCCCACGCGTGTCACCCGGGTGTGGCTCTCATCGGCGACGTATAGCGCTCCGTACAGCAGGGGAATGGATTCCGAGATACGGGAGAATAAACGATTCGAGAACGCTGCAAAGTCGTCGGCTGCCTGAAGCCGATCCACAGTGCCTGAAACCTCTGACTTCACCCAATGTTGGACCTCGCGCTCGCGAGCCACGCCGCGGAGGGTGCTCAGTGCACGCCCCATCGCACCGATTTCGTTGGTCTGCTTGATGCAGGGGATGGCTTGGTCCAGTTGTCCATCGGCCAGACCTTCAATGCTGACCCGCAAGGACGACAGCTCCTTCACAACTCCAGCCTCGATGACATAGGCGGCGATCGCCCAGGATAGGACGAGACCCAGGCCGATGACTAACCATTTGATCAGAATGGCGCGATGAGTTTTGACAGTGAGATCGTCGGATTGCTGGTCGACAGACTTTCGCACTTCGTCTACCAGGTCGATGGTGGATTGCCGGACTCTAGCCAAATCGCCCGCCACCTTCCCGCGCAACAGATTCAGAGCTTGTTCCGAGTTGCCCGCCAGGGCTGCAGCGCGAACGGGTCGGGCGTCAGAAACGGTCTTATCGAAAAGAGCCAAAAGTGCCTTGATTTCCGGAGCGCGCTCGGGACTCTGCCGAAGTGCATCCGCCATTTGGCCCTCAAAATCGGCATAGATCTTGTCCAACTCTCCATCGATCTGTACTTTTTTGTCAGGATTGGGCTCGGTGATCTCCTCGTAGAGGAAAAGAGCTATTCGATTCGCATGCGCTCGTGTCACTGAGAGGCTCTGCAGCGTCTTGGCGTCTCTGGAGATGAGATTGCTGTAGCCGGCGTCGATCTCCCTGCTTTGGGTTGACGAATAGAATGCCCCTACGACCACCATTACCACCAGGGGAGTCAGGGCGAGGAACAGCTTCCTCCGAATTTTTAGATTCGTTAGCCAACCCATCGTTCCCTCCGATTAACCCTGGACTCTATTCGCGGGGCAAAAGCTGCCCATGGGCATGGGTAAGACCGCGGACGGGATAAGACGCTGGACCTCACTTCGAATCAGATAGATGAAGCTAAACCATACGCCGACTCATCGTTCTTTGCGATCTCGGGATTCAATCACTTCTAAGACTTCTTACCGATAGTCGTCGAAAAATACTGGTCCAGCCCCACGGTAACCTCTTTCAGCCCGCGGTCGAGATTGGAATCCAGCGCCGTCACGATCGCCGAGATCTCCTTCGTTTGCACCGGGTCGGACTGGGAGTAAAAATGCGACCAGACGACCTTACCTGACTTTCGATCATACAAATCAAACTCCAACGATACGAGAGCGGAGATACTACTTCCTGCGTCGACCTCCTCGAAGTCGTGGAGCCTGCCGCGGAGCATAAACTGTCCCGCTGAATTGCTCCCCAATTCGACCACGGACTGATAATCCCCCGAGCTCCTAAGCATACGAATCAGCCTTCTCCTGACCAGATTAACCGGCGGCTCCGCCCATTGGCTGAGCTGGTACGTGCCAATCTCATTGACGCCGATACGATAAGCAATCGGTCCGTTCTGAAAGATCTGCGGTCCGTTGACGGTTGCAACTACCAGGGACACAGGGTACGCATTTGTCGTGAGCGTGGGAGCCGCGGGAATCTGGAGCGTGTAATACCGGATGGGCTTACTGCTCCCGCATGCGCCCAAGCACAATGCGAGCAATGAGGCAAGAGTGAGTCGAATCGTACGTTGCATAGAATCCTCTTCCGTTACCCTCTTCGAATAAGGGCTTGAACCTGATCTACTCCGTGTGTCTAAACCCGCTTGCCCGTTCCAAGTCTGGATGAAGTAAGCCGAGCGTGCCGTCCATCCTCATCCTTGAAGCCCTACTTCACTGGCTGCCCTGGTTTTCGATCCTTCACTCTGTTTCCGCGAAGCAGCTCTGAAGGATTCGCCTTCAACGAGTCCGTCAGTTGTTTCATGTTTTCGGTTGTCTGGCGAATATTAATGATGATCTGGTCAATATTGTCCGAGTTGAGGTCGGCCGTATTCTTAAGTTGCTCGATCAGTGATTGAGCAGTGATCATCGTCTCTTTCAACTTAATGACGATCGTCCGGATGTCCTGGCGATTCTCAACCACAACGGCGTCGACATGCGACAGCGTCACGTTCGCCTGATCCATCGTCTTCTTGAGTTCATCAAGCGCGGGCACGAGTTTTGCGCTGGCAGCCTGTATGTTCGTCAGGCTGGCCGCGACCTTCGGGCGGCTGTCCGCAAGCATAACGTTCAAGTTACCCAGGCTCCCGCTTATGTTCTCGCGGTTCTTGTCATTCAGCAGATCGTTGACCCGGGCTATGGTCACCTGCAGTTCTGTAAGACGCTGGTTCAGGTTCTGCATGGTTTGCTGTGCAATAGGGGTCAAGTTGCCAATCATGTCGCCGATATCGCCAATCCCAATCGTCTCAACCGATTTCAGTTCGCTGCCGGGGGGAGCAAGCTGAGCATTCTTGGTTCCGGCTCCCACTTCCACGTAGTTGTCAGAAAGGGCCCCCAGGGTAGCGATCTTCGCGATGCTGTCGGTTTTCACGGGGATACCGGGACGCACACGAAAGTCGATCTCGATGCGAGTCGAGTCATTGGGATCGACATGCACCTTCTCGACCTTTCCGGCCTTCATGCCGGCGTAGCGAACCACCGCGCCCGGCGTCAGGCCGCCGGCCGATTTGAAATATGTATGATGAGGAACTCCGCCGGACGAAAAGGTACCGGCGACGGCCAGAACTGTTACGATCAGCAGTGCCGCTGCAACCAGTACAAACAATCCCACCAAGGCTTGCTCGCGCAGACTTTTCATGGCGTCCTCATCTTCAATCGCTTCATGCTCTTAACCTCTCTTGCCCTTGTGATCTCCGGTGAGCATTTGCAGGTAGTCGAGTTCCTGCACCACTTCGGGCTCCGGCACCCGATCCAAGAACTGGCGTACACGCGGATGAGTGCTTGCCCGGAACTCTTCCTTGGTTCCCAAAGCCACGATGTTGCCGCGGTCGACATAGACCATGCGATCGGCGATCAGAAAAGCACTGGATAATTCATGCGTCACCACGACCATGGTGATCGAATATGCCTTCTTGAGATTGAGAATCAGTTCGTCGAGCCCCGCCGCGATGATGGGGTCCAACCCCGCCGAAGGCTCATCGAAAAACAGGATCTCGGGGTCCATTGCCAATGCGCGCGCGACGGCGGCGCGCTTTTTCATGCCTCCGCTGAGTTCCGACGGCATGAAGTCTTCAAAGTTTGCCAATCCCACTTGTCCGAGCTTGATCCGCACCATGATCTCGATCGTGGAGTCTTCGAGATTGGTATGCTCCCGCAGGGGCAAGGCTACGTTTTCGCCCACAGTCAACGATCCGAACAGCGCCGAGCCCTGAAACGACATGCCCATTTTCTTGCGAATTGCGTCCATCTCGCGCTCGGAAATTTTGGCTGTGTTAACGCCCTGAATCCAAACTTCACCCGAGCTGGGCTTCTCCAGGCCGACCAGCGTCCGCAATAAAGTGCTCTTCCCCGAACCCGATCCGCCCAGTATGACCATGGTCTCTCCCCGGCGCACGTCGAACGTGATGCCGTGAAGAATCTCGCGTTCGCCGTAGCTCACGCGGAGGTTGACCACTGAAATGGCAGCGTCTTCAGAGCGCTCAACCATTTTCAGAACCTGTCACCGATCGACACATTGACCTCATGGGCGCTCCCGCATTACGTGGGGTTAATAATGTAAAACAACGTTGTAAATACCAGATCGACACAGATGACGAGCGCAATCGAGGTGACTACTGCCGCTGTTGTCGAACGTCCAACCTCCTCGGCGCCCGCCCCGGTCGAGAAGCCCTCCTTGCATCCGACAGCCGTAATAACCAAGCCGAAGAGCACACTCTTGATGAGACCGGTGTAGATGTCGCGGTTCACGATCGAATCTTGCGTAGCCTGAAAATACGAGCCGATCGTAAAGTTGGCCGCGGCAACGCCAAAGACGCAGCCGCCCACAATTCCCATGAAGTCGGCCCAGATGGCCAGGCAAGGCATCATTACCAGCATGGCCAGAAACTTCGGCGCCACGAGAAAAGCAACCGGATCGAAAGCCATGGTCCTGAGGGCATCCACTTCTTCGGTCACTTTTTTCGTGCCAATCTCGGCCGCAAAAGCAGATCCGGACCGGCCGATAACGACAATGGCTGTCAGCAGTGGTCCCAGTTCCCGGAGAATCGAGATGGCCACAGCTGCAGCCACCAACTGCATTGCTCCCAGCTGACGCAGCTGATAGGCACTTTGCAGGGCCATGATCAAACCCACGAAGAACGTAATCAGCGAAACAATGGGTATCGCTTCGACACCGATCGCCATTGCCTGAGTAAAAGCGCGAGTGATACGAAAGGGTCGACCCTGAAAGGGGCCTATAAATGCGAAATATGCGGAGCGCCCGGCGAGGTTCGCCAGGTCTCCTATGTACGCGAAGCCGCTGATCGTCCAGAAACCGACTAAACCGGTGAGTGCCGCGACCTTTGCCCCCGCTTTCAACGTTGTGAGCTTCCCATCCGGAGAATTGTCTCAGCGGTGTTCCCACCGGCAGATGAACGGCGCGATACGGAAATGACGATCTCAGGCATTGATCGCTTGCTCCTCGGTGTCGCAAATCTCGAAAATGCCAGTCAGACGCGTGAGTTGCAACACTTGAAGGACAGCGCCCGTTACCCCAAACATGACAAACCTTTTCTCGGAGTTGCGCGCCGCTTTGAACACCTCCAGAAGCGAGGCGATCCCGGAGCTGTCGATGTACCTGACCGCGCTCAGGTTAATGGCCACACTCTTTGTCTCCTTCAATGAATCGAGGAGCGTTTTGCGCAAGACCGGTGAACTGCCCATGTCGATCTGACCGACTACATCTACGATCACGGTCCCCTTCTCCGTTCGTGTCGAAGACTTCATTCGTGATTCCATGTCCACCCTTCAATCCTTGTTGCCTTCACGGAACGCTAACCGCAACACGTCACCCATGTCCAGAACTTTGTCTGCAACGCGATAGCGTGAACTACGTTTTATCGGCACCCACCTTGGCAGCCGGCAGGTACTTGATAAGTTTCAGTTGATTTCCTCGGGGGACTTGCTCGTAACAGACCTCATCCATGACCGCCTTGATCAAATGCGTCCCCCGACCGCTGAGGGAGACCTCATCCATGGGTTGGCCGCAGATCCTCGCCGGGTCCGGTGCTTCACCATAGTCGAGGATCGTGAACTCCAGTCGATCATCAACAGTCCGGCAGTTCAATTCCACCTCTTGGTCATGGCGGCCTTTATAAGCATGCCGAATGACGTTGGCCAAGGCCTCATCGACCGCCAAAGTGATTCCTTGAGACGACTCCTCGGGCAAACCGTGAACCAGAACCAGCTCGCCAACCGCGGCGCGGACGATGCAAAGGTAGCGCGGATGGCTTGACATAACAAATTTCAATTGGAAGCTCATTCGTCTCCGCCAGAACTGCCCGCCAGTGAAGTTCGTGCCACGAGAGCATTAGGCCAGAAAATGCCGGAAGATGCCAGTGCGATACTTGACTTCCGCGCCCCTAATCGGCGACTCGATGTCGGATGCTTCAGGATAAACTCCGCTCCCACCCGACTCCAGCCAGGAAAATTCCTACTGGGTGCGGCATTCTTTTGCGAGCGCGCGGTTGCGCACACATCGGGGTATCTCGACCCATTGTTTGGCCTATCTGGCTCCAAGGTAATTGCCGTAGCCAACCACAACTGTGGACGCAATTAGCAGGAAGAGTCCACATGAGACGAGCACCTTTGTCCGTTTGCTGGTGTCCTGCCATTCCTTGAGCGCTATTCCCCAGAGAGTGGCGAAGATAATGATGCTGGCCATGTGGAGAGTCCAGCTTGAGAAGTCATACTTGCCCATCAGAGTCTGGCCCATCGAATAGAAGAAGAATTGAAAGTACCAGATGACGCCGGCCAGGGAGGCGAGGAGATAGTTGATGATCAATACGCTAGGCTTCAGGCGCGCGTGTGTGCTGAGCTGGCGAGGGTCGAGGTCTGCAAGTGACTCACCTGTGGTTGACGACGTACCCATCGGGTTGGTGCCGGGGGCACCCAGGAACTGCGCAGCGGAATGGTTGCGGATGATGAGAAACGCCGACCAAATAAAGTTGGTGAAGAAGCCGCCCCAAAGGACAATGACGAGCACCGGAAGATTCTGCCAGAGATCGGCGCGTCCATGAGCCTGGAGCTGTGCATGCGCAATGACGGCAATGCCTTTGCCGGCGCTCAATCCGTAGGCAAAGCAGGAGCTCATAATGCCGGCGAAAATGGCAACCGCAAGCCCCTTGCCGAACGAGTAATCGCGCTCGCCGAGCGCAGCCTTTTCCTCGGCTGGCACTTCTTTCTCTTTGGAGTAGCCGGCAAGGCCATTGACGGCGATCGCGGCCATGCAGACGGCCACTCCGAGGAGAATGACCTGGCCCCCGGGCGTATGAGAGATCGCGATTATCTGTCCGCTGAAAATCGGTGGCATCAGCGTACCGAAGGCAGTGCAGAAGCCAAGGGCGATGGCATAGCCGAGAGCGATGCCCAGGTAGCGTATCGACAGGCCGAAAGTGAGGCCGCCTATGCCCCACAGGGCTCCCCAGATGGCGGCGTGCCACAGCGTAGCGCTCGGAGCAGCATGCAGGACGCCAGACAGATCGGGAACCAGGAGGGAGGCAAGCACAAGCGGCGCAACAATCCACGCGGCAAAGCCCTGAATGATCCAATAGATCTCCCATGACCACCGCTTGATGGGCCGGAAAGGAATGAAATTGCTGGCCGACGCCAGACCGCCAATCCAGTGATAGATAACACCAATAAGAGGATTCGGTCCCAAGTTCACCTCGTCGCTCTCGAAAACGGCTCATTCTCAGGAGGCCGGACGAGGCTTAGCCATGCTATCGCAGGGTAAGAACGATTGTGAAATAGAATTTCTATTGAAAAATACTTCCGCAGGCGATTACACTTCGTATGTCGCAGCATCCCCCGGGAGGACCAACATGGACATGGACGGCGCAGGTCTTGAGGGGGCGATCGGCACCTTGGACAGCCTGAAAATTGAAATTCCTTCGTGGGGTTTCGCCAACACGGGCACCCGCTTTGGTAAGTTTCTGCAGGCCGGAGCGGCCACCTCGCTGGAAGAGAAATTCGCAGATGCCTCCCAGGTCAATGCGCTGACCGGTATCACTCCGCAGTTGGCTTTACACGTCCAATGGGATCTCCCGGCAGGGGTCGAGGACTCGGGAACGGTGAAACGGCTCACCGCGAAGTATGGCGTGCAGGCAGGATCGATCAATCCAAATCTGTTTCAAGACCAGGAGTACAAGTTTGGCTCGATCTGCAATCCTGATCCCGGAGTGCGCCGCAAGGCCATTGATCACCTGCTGGAATCGGTCGAAATTGCAAAGGCTCTGGGATCGAAAGATATTTCGTTGTGGATTTCAGATGGATCGAACTATCCCGGCGCACAGAGTATCCGTAAGCGTATTAGCTGGCTTGAAGAGGCCTTGCAGGCTACGCATGACAAACTGGACCCCGGTCAGCGGCTGCTGGTGGAATACAAACCCTTTGAGCCGGCCTTCTACCATACTGACGTCGCCGATTGGGGGATGGCGGCGCACTTTGCCAGGACGGCCGGTCCGCAGGCGCGGGTCCTGGTGGATACGGGACATCATTATCAGGCGCAAAACATCGAGCAGATCGTTGCATGGCTGATGCATCTGCAGCTTCTGGGCGGATTCCATTTCAATGACCGGCGTTATGCGGATGACGATCTGACAATTGGATCCATTGACCCTTACCAGGTGTTCCGAGTTTTCCATGAGATATTCAGTGAGTCGAATGCGGCCGCAGTGGGCGAGGTCGCGTACATGATCGATCAGAGCCACAATATCAAGGGCAAGATGGAAGCCATGGTGCAGACAGTCGTTACCGCACAGGAGCTGTTTCTTAAGGCCGCGCTCGTGGATCGCGAGAGATTGGCGGAGTTGCAGTCAGAGGCCAGGACGGTCGATGCAGAAGAATGTTTGAGGTCCGCGTTCTGGACGGATGTGCGACCAATGTTGAGAGAATGGCGCCGGAAGCGGGGCATTCCTGAAGATCCGTTGCAGGCTCTGCGCGAAAGCGGATATGTGGAGCGGATCGAGAAAGAACGCGGGACAAGAAACGCAACACTATCCGTTAGTTATGCCTGAGAGTTGCAATACGGATACAGTTAACCTATCGGTGTCGGCTCGTTGCACCCGGAACGAGATGTCGAGAATCGTGAACTGGCCCCAGCTGAGGGGAACATTCGCCAACAGGAAGTGAGGAAGTATGTCTGCTATCGCCGAGTCGAAGAATCGGGTGAGACTCCAACATCTTGAGGATCTCTGGGATGAGAGCGAAGCCGCCGGGATGGATGAGCCAGAGCTGTTGCGTTATCGGTCAAATCTGCTCGGATCTGATCTGCGCATCACCAACTTCGCAGGCGGCAATACGAGTTCGAAGATCGACATGGCCGATCCGCTTTCTGGTGCAAAGACGGAGGTGCTGTGGGTAAAGGGCAGCGGCGGCGATCTTGGCAGCATTCGACGTTCCGGGTTTGCGACATTGTATCTGGACAAGCTGCTGACCCTCCAAAAGCTCTACCCCGGTGTGGATCGCGAAGATGAGATGGTTGCCTACTACCCCCTCTGCACCTTCGGACTAAATCCGGTGGCGGCCTCGATCGATACGCCGCTACATGGCTTCCTGCCGTTCCGGCATGTCGATCATCTGCATCCGGACTGCGCGATCGCAGTGGCCGCGGCGGCCAATGGACTGGAAAAGATGGAGGAGTTCAATCGCATCTACGATCACAAACTGGTGTGGCTGCCGTGGCAGCGTCCGGGATTTGAACTGGGGATGATGCTGAAGAAGGCAGTCGAAGAACAGCCAGAATGCGATGGGATCGTCTTAGGCGGACACGGGCTGTTCACCTGGGGCGAGACACAGCGCGAATGTTACCTCAATACGGTTTCCCTGATTGACGAGCTCACGATATTCGTTGAAAAGCACCTGGAGAAAAAAGGTAGCCGCATCTTCGGTGGCCAGCAATACGCGTCCCTGCAAAACAGAAGAGAAGTCGCACTGGAGATACTGCCGTTCCTGCGCGGCAGAGTGTCGGCGCACAAGCGGCTGATCGGCAGCTATTCCGAGCTTCCTGAGGTGCTCGAATTCGTCAACTCGGCGGATGCCGAGAAGCTGGCCTACCTCGGCACCAGCTGTCCGGACCACTTTATCCGCACGAAGATTCGCCCCATGCATGTTTCCTGGAACCCCGCGAGCAGCATAGACGAGCTGAAGAAGTCCATCGATACGAGGCTCGCCGTCTATCGTACGGAGTACGCCGACTACTACCAGAAACACGCCGAAGCAACGTCACCAGCGATGCGCGATCCGAATCCCACCGTAGTGTTGATCCCGGGAATCGGCATGTTCAGCTTTGGCAAGAGTAAGCCCGAAGCCCGGATTACTGGAGAACTATATATAAATGCGATCCATGTGATGAAGGGCGCGGCGGGGCTCGAAGAAGGGCCACGGCCTGCGAAAGTGCCACAATGCGGAGCGGACGCCCTGCTTCAGGCCTTCCAGGTTTACAGCAACTACGTCGCCCTTCCTGCTTCAGAGGCCTATCGTATCGAATACTGGCTGCTCGAAGAGGCCAAGATCCGGCGGCAACCTGCGGAGAAAGAGCTGAGCCGTCAGATCGCCCTCATTATCGGCGGAGGGAGCGGAATTGGACGCGAGGTTGCACTGTTGGCTGCGGATCGTGGGGCGCACGTGGTGATAGCAGATCGAGACCACGAAAGCGCTTCGCGGGTGGCCAACGAGGTGAAGGCGATCATCGGCAAGGAAGGCGCTGCGGCCTCGCCGGTCGATATCAGGAGCCGGGAGTCGATACGTGAAGCCTTGAAGCAGGCGGTAGCCGAGTTTGGTGGGGTGGACATCCTCGTAAACACCGCGGCTCTCTTCCCGTCATCCCCGACTGGCGTTATCTCAGACGCGCAATGGGCGCTCACACTCGAAGTCAACGTGACGGCGAACTTCCTGCTGGTCGAGGAAATCGGCAAGCTGTTCCGCGATCAGGGATTGACAGCAAGCATCGTGCTGACGAGTTCGGCGAATGCAGTGGTACCGAAGCGCGGCAGCGAAGCGTATGACGTGAGCAAGGCGGCCCTGAGCCATCTGATTCGGGAGCTTGCCATTTCGCAGTCGCCGAATGTGCGAGTGAATGGCATCAGTCCAGCAACGGTAGTCAAGGGATCGACGATGTTTCCGCGCGATCGCGTCGCAGCCTCGCTGAAGAAATACAACATCCAGTTTGACGAGGCGATGACCGATGACCAGATGCGCGACCTTCTGGCGGGATTCTATGCGGAACGCACATTGACCCATCAGCCGATCGATCCTCGCATCTGTGCCGAGGCGATTTTGTTTCTGGCCGGACCGAAGGCTCCCTGCACCACGGGACACCTGATTCCGGTGGATGGCGGGCTGGCTGAAGCATTTCTGCGCTAAAGCACGCTCAACAACTCAATCAAGGTCCTTGCATGCTCGGCAGCAATCCTCCCAATCTTGTTGCGATCGATTTAGGCGCCGAGAGTTGCCGTGTCTCCCTCCTGCAATGGAGAGATCAAGGGCCCCATATTGAGTTGATTCATCGGTTCAGTAATTCTCCCGTCCCGATTGGTGAGGAACTGCACTGGGACTTGAGCCGCATACTCTCCGAGATAGAAAACGGGCTGATACGCTGCGCGCAAAGGACGTCCGACGCTATTGCTTCGATTGGAGTGGATGGCTGGGCGGTGGACTATGTTCGGCTGGACAGGGGCGGAGTACCGCTCGCCCAGCCCTTTTGCTATCGCGATACGCGGACAGAATCAGTCGAAGCCGAGTTGAGGCAGCGGTGCTCCGACGAAGAATTGTTTGCGATGAGCGGGGTACAGCCCCTGCGTATCAATACGCTTTATCAGCTCATGGCTGATCAAATCGCCGGGATTCCGGCGGAAACGCGCTGGGTGAATCTACCGGAGTATGTCCTGGCGCGACTGGGCGGACGTGTCGCCGCCGAATTTACTAACGCTACCCATACGGGCTTGGTCGATATCGCCACGCGAAAGTGGAATCCGGATATCTTCAAGCTTTGTGGATTGAGCTTTGAGATTGCGCCAGAGTTGGTCCCGACCGGCTCACCCACTGGAATGGTGAACGGTTCCCTTCGCCGGTTGCCAGCCTTTACCGAGACCAGCCTTATCGCTCCGGCCTGTCACGACACAGCTTCGGCCGTCGCGGGTATTCCGATGGACGGAGAGGACTGGGCCTACATAAGCTCCGGCACATGGTCACTGGTAGGAACCGTGCTTGATCAGCCCATCAAGACGCCGGCCGCCTGTGCGGCAGGTTTTACGAATCTGGGCTCGGCCGGCGATCGCGTCTGTTTCCACAAGAACGTGAATGGCATGTGGCTGCTCAAGCAGACGCTGAACCAATTGTGCGCTGTCGACAATCCCTGGCCCATGCCGGAACTGGTTGCAGCGGCGGAGCAGGTGGACGCTCCCGAAGGCCTTCTTGATGTCGACGATCCCACGCTCTGGGTACAGGGCGACATGGCATCGCGCATCAATGCCCAGCGCCAGCGCGGGGGATTAAAGCCGATCGAAGAGCATCCATCGGCGATGCCGGAGTTTGCCAGCCTAATCTTCCATAGCCTTGCCCATCGGTATGCTATGGTGCTTGCTAATGTTGGAGAGATTACCGGCAAGAGGCTCAAACGTCTTGCCATCGTGGGAGGGGGCAGCCTGAATCAATTTCTGAACAGGCTGACGGCAGAAGCGACAGGTTTGGAGCTTTGCCGTGGTGTTGCCGAGAGCTCGACGGTGGGGAACTTTGCGATTCAACTTGCGACGTTGGAGGGCGCGCCGAGCTCGCGAGGCAGGATCGCGCACTGGGCGAAGATGCTCGTCGCGGCGGACCACTGCTGACATGCGAATATCCCTATTCATTACGTGCTACAACGACACGCTCTTTCCAGCGACCGGCAAGGCTGTGGTTTCACTTCTCGAACGGCTCGGACACGAGGTGGTGTTTCCGCTTGAGCAAACCTGCTGCGGGCAGATGCACTTCAACACGGGATACCGGCGGGAGGCCTATCCGCTTGCGAAGCGCTTCATTTCGATTTTCAGGGACGCGGAGGTGGTCTGCATTCCTTCCTCGTCCTGCGTGGCGATGATTCGCGACTACTACCCCGAACTTGCCCGTGAAAACAACGACGAGAAGATGGCTGCGGAGGTAGACAATCTCTTGCCGCGAATCTTTGAGTTCACTGAACTGCTTACAGACCACTTCATGCTCGAAGACGTGGGAGCGTACTTTCCTCACCGCGTCACCTATCATGCGAGCTGCCACGGCCTGCGCAGCCTTCACCTGGGCGACAAGCCACTGCGTCTGTTGAAAAACGTCCGCGGCATCGATCTCATCGACTTGCAGGACACCGATCGCTGTTGCGGATTCGGCGGCACCTTTGCGATAAAGAATGCTGAAGTCTCGACGGCCATGCTGGGCGATAAAGTCCGATCTGTATTGAGCACCCGCGCCGAGGTGTGCACGGCCTGTGACAATTCCTGCCTGATGCACATACAGGGTATGTTGCATCGCCAATACGCCGGAGTCAGGACGCTGCATATTGCCGAAATACTTGCTGCTGGTACGGATCAATGAGTTTGGTAACCATCGATCCGCGCAAGGCTGCGCCCTTTCCAGAGGCGGCTGCAGAGATCTTGCGCGACACGCAGCTGCGCAAGAACGTTGCGCATGCAACGGACGTGATCCAGCGCAAACGAGCAGAGGTGGTTGCCGAGAAGCAGGATTGGCAGGCGCTGCGAGATGCGGGCGCGGCGATTCGCAAGGAGGCCTTGCAACACCTCGATACCTATCTGGAGCAGTTCGAGCAGCAGTTCACGCGAGCCGGTGGACACGTCCACTGGGCAGCGGACGCGGAAGAAGCGCAGCGCATCGTCCTGGGCCTGCTGCGCGAAGTGCAGGCCACGGAGATCATCAAGATCAAGTCGATGACTACGGCTGAGATCGATCTAAATCGCAGCCTTGGCGAACACGGCATCCGTGCTTACGAGACGGATCTGGCAGAGCTGATTCTGCAGCTTGGCTCCGAGTTGCCATCTCACCTCATCGCCCCCGCGTTGCATAAGAATCGCCAGCAGGTGCGGGAGCTTTTTGCCCGCGAGATGCATTTGCCGGACCTGACGGACGATCCTCCGGCGTTGGCTGAGGCCGCGCGCCTATACCTGCGCAATAAATTTCTCAAGGTGAAGACGGGTGTTTGCGGAGCCAACTTTCTCGTCGCGGATACCGGTTCTGTCTGCATCGTGGAATCAGAGGGCAACGGCCGGATGTGTCTCACCTTGCCCGATACGCTGATCGCGATTGCCGGCATCGAGAAGGTGATTCCCCGCTTTTCCGATTTGGAAGTGCTGTTTCAGTCGCTGCCTCGTTCGGCAACGGGAGAGCGGATGAACCCCTATAGCTCGCTTTGGACAGGTGTGACTCCCGAAGACGGCCCGCGGAATCTTCACGTGGTGCTATTGGATAACGGTCGCAGCGAAATACTCGCTGACGCGACGTCGAGGCAGACACTGCAATGCATTCGCTGCGGTGCTTGTCAGAATACGTGCCCGGTCTATCGACAGACCGGCGGGCACGCGTATGGCGCCGTTTACGGTGGACCCATCGGCGCGATTCTCACTCCGCAACTCTTTCACATGAAGCATGCGCAATCCTTGCCTTACGCCTCTTCGCTATGTGGTGCCTGTTATGAAGTTTGTCCAGTGAAGATCAACATCCCCGAGGTCCTGGTTTACCTCCGCTCGAAAGTGGTGGATCAGAAACGGGGCAAGCTGGCATCCGTTTTCAACCAGGAGCGAGCGGGCATGAAGATGATGGCGAGAATTTTCTTGAGCCACGAGCGCCTTGAGACAGCGCAACGCATGGCGCGAGTCCTGGAAAAACCATTGGTTGGAAGGGACGGGTGGATTCATTGGCTCCCTGGTCTGGCCGGACGCTGGACTGCCGCCCGCGATCTGGAAGCGCTGCCGGCACAGACCTTTCGCGAGTGGTGGAAGGAAAGAGGGAACGCGTGAGCCGGGAAGTTGTACTCGAACGCGTGCGCGCGGCTTTGCGTGGGGGCAAGGCCGAAGCCGCCGCGACACACACTGCCTATCGCCGCTCCGGCATTCTGACAGACGAACAAAGATTGCACATGTTCAAAGACCGGCTCGGCGAGTATGGTGCGCGCGTGTTCCATGCCTCGGAGCAGGAGTTGCAGCGGCGCATCGCAACGCTGCTGCTCGCGGGAGAAAAGTTGAAAATGGTTCATCCACCGGGTCTGCTGAAGAGTTGGCTGGACGAGCGGATTTCGTGGACCTCGGACTCCCGTGGCGGAGACGAACTCTCGTACACGCAAATAGAGGCCTTCGATGGAGTGCTGACGGCAGCCACGGTCGCCGTCGCGGAGTCTGGAAGTATTGTGTTGCAACATGGCCCGACGGAAGGGCGTCGCGCTTTGACGCTCCTGCCTGACTATCATCTCTGCATTCTTTTCGAGCATCAGGTTGTCGAAACGCTTCCGGAGTGTTTTGAGCGACTGAAGGAAAGTGCGACGCGCCCGACTACGTTTATCTCTGGGCCGTCCGCTACAGCCGATATCGAGATGACTCGGATCAAGGGAGTGCATGGGCCACGTTTTCTCGATGTAATTCTTGTGGCCCCGTGAGTTCACGCGAGTTTCCAATAGGGAATTGTTATAATCCGCGCATGCGGGGAGGCAGACATTGCCACAGTCAAAAATTAAGCGGCTTTATCTGATCCCGATCCTATCCAAGGCACTCGACATTCTGGAACTGCTGGAAGCGGAGAAGAAACCGCTTACGCTAGAACTGATCTATCAGCGATCCGCGATTTCGAAGACCAGCGTTTACAGGATTCTCAAGACGTTTGTTCACCGCGGCTACGTGGCGCAGACCCAGGATGGCGCTTACCGGCTGGTATCCCGTCCCAAGAAGATGCGCTTCGGTTTTGCCGGGCAGAGCGCAGAGATGCCCTTTTCGGAAGCCGTGACCAGCAGCCTGCGCGCCGCCGCTTCATCGTCGGGGATTGAACTCGTCGTCCGCGATAATCGTTACGATGCAGATACGGCCATAAAAAACGCAAATGAGTTTGTCACCGAGGGCGTCGATCTGATCATTGAGTTTCAGATCGAGGAGCATGTGGCTCCCTCGATCGCACATATAATTGCACGCGCCGGCATTCCCCTGATCGCCATTGATATTCCTCATCCCCACGCGACTTATTTCGGCGTCGATAATTTTCAGGTCGGCTTTGAAGCAGGCGAACTGCTCGCGCAACACGCCATCTCCAAATGGAAATCGAAAGTCGACTGGGTGATCGGGCTGGATGTGGCCGAAGCCGGTTCCTTTGTACAGAGCCGGATCAACGGGGCTTTCGTCGGCGTTCGCTCTCTGCTTCCAGATATCCCGCAGGAGTCGTACATTCGTCTGGACGGGCGCGGGCTGCGCGAAACGAGCGCGCGCGTGCTGGGCGATTTTTTTAAGCGGCATCCGCGCACAGAGCGCATCCTGATTGCCGCCGCGACCGACACCAGCGCGCTCGGCGCGCTGCAGGTGACCCTGCACGGCCAGCGGGAAAAGAATGTTGCCATCGTCGGGCAGGATTGCATCCCTGAAGTGCTGGAAGAAATGAAGAAACCTTTCAGCCCAATCATCGGCTCGATCTCACACCAGGTACAGACCTACGGACCGCGGCTCATCCAACTGGGAGTCGCGATCCTGCGCGGGCAATCCGTTCCACCATACAACTACGTGCACCATCGAGTCGTAACGGCGGATATGATGCGAGAGAGCGCGGCGGGCTGAACTGAATTATCCGTTTGACCAGCCCGGTGTTCAGACGAGTCTTCATTGCGCGGGACTGGTTTCGATTAGGGTGATGCGCCCGATGATGCCCGAAGGCAGTGGCTGGAGATTCTGCATATCCTGCGGCACAAAGCGCAAGCCGTAGAGGTCCCACAGCAGGCGGTAGTTTGGCAGGGATCGGCCGGCCAATTCGTTGATCGCTGTATTGCCCACCGTGATGCGAAGGTCATTAGTTCCGGGCTTCAGGAATGGAGTGAGATCGACCTGATAAGGCGGCCGCCAGGCCGATCCGGCAAACTTGCCATTCACGTAGACCTGCGCGGCTTCGCGTACCGGGCTTTCGAGGTAGGCGCGCATGCTGTGATCTCCGAGTGGCGATGGTTTGTCGACGGGGGTGCCAGGGCCGAAGTCGAGGACGACTGTCGCGCCGGGAGCTGAGGATGTCAGAGGCAAGTCGAAGCTCTTCTCATAGGTGGCGAGGCCGGAGTAGTAGAGAAGGTGCGGATCTTCTGTCCAAGAGTGGAGATCAGGCATTTCGATGGCCGGTCCATTGTTCGCAAATGTGACTTGCCAGCCGTGCGAGAGATCGACTTGGGTCGCCTTTCCCGTGGATCGCCCGGGTTGTGCCGGCATCGCCTGGTCAGAGAAAAAGATGAGTCGCGATTCATACGGCTGAAGATCAAGTTTTATGTTTGCAGGATCGGATATCGCGGAGACCATTCCGGAAAATGGGTCCCAGAACTCGGCGTGTTTCGCTGCAGAGCGAAACTTTGCGGACACATGCTTCGGCTGGTTGTCAGTATTCGCAACAAAATACAGATCGCCTTCCGGCAGCTTCCGGTGGATGAATCCAATCTCCGGTGTTTTCGGCGAAAGAGCGAAGTCGGGAGTCAGATGGCTCGCCAGCGTGGCACCGAGTTGATTCTCGTCCTCGACAAATTGCGCTGTTTTGAGATTGCTGCTGAAGAGGGTGTGCGAAATCTCCTGGATGCGAGTGGAATCTTGGTCGGCGTTCATCAACCCCGGTGCGGTGGAGGGCACTCGTCGAGTTGCGATCACGATGCCTCCCCGCTGCGCGAATGCGAGAACCTTCGCGCAGGTTGCAGGCGGGAGTCGGTCAACACCTGGAAGGATAAGGGCCTTGTAGGGGATGCCAAGAGTGTCGACCGCATCAGCGTCGATGAAATCGAGGTTGAAGCCGGCGTCGAGAACCTGACCGATGACGTCCTTGCCGAGAAACTTGCCCATGGATTCGTCGACGGTCACGTTGGAGCCGGTTTCATCGAATCCGGCAGCAGAGGTAGCGGGTTTGTTCTTCTGCAGGCGGGCAGTGAACGAGGCCCATACGTCGTCATTCGGCAAGAGTAGGGCGACATCGTTCGCGGGCTTTCCCTGACTCAGAGCAAAGCTTACCCGCTGGAGATATTTCGCAAGGTCGGGCATAACGGGGAACCACGGATTGTGGGCATTCAGCGCAGCGGCTGCGTACATGCGCCAGCCGGGCTCACCCGCGACCTCCGGCGAATACGGCCAGCCGTGGCCTACGAGTTGATTGATTCCCTGCAGAAAATGCAGATCTGCTTCGGCCTTCATATCGAGCGGAGTAGCGCGAAAGGCCGGCGAATGAAGCCACGTCCAGGTTTCGGAGGAGACTACAGGATGGTTGAAGAGGTGCCCCGCGGATGCAGCCCAGCGCGTGTCAGAGAACTCGCGCCACATCATCAATGTTGCCTTGCCTTCACCTTCAGGCAGGTCTTCGTATTGATTGCTGGAAAGAGTGACGGGCGGAAAGCCGTAGGTCTGCGAGCGCAGGAGCGTGTGATGCTGCTGAGCCCACGCATGTATCGGCTGGAGAAAATTTTCGTTGGCGAGTTCGGTCAGCGTTCGACCCCAGTCACGGCGGATCGCCGCTGTGTTCGGGCCGATGTCGCCGATCAGTGCCGGGAGATACGGTTCGAGGTCATAGCCTCGGCGGCGATGGAATTCCGCAAGCAGGTCGGGCGTCCAGTCTGAGCCATAGTCCTCGAGGCTATCGCTGAAGACCGCATACGGAGGATGGTCGCCGAAGGCTTCGAGCAGGCGATCGCCTACGGCACGGAGATGTGTCTCGATTGCCTGTCGATCGTAATGATCCAGTACGAATCCCTCCGCACCCACCGCGGGGCGTTTGACGACCATTCCGGTGCGGCTGGAGATAAAGAAGAGAGCGGTTCCCGGTGGATTGGAAGTCGTGGGGAGGAGCAAGCGTCCGTCGCGGATGTCCGATGCCTGGGCTGCCTGCTGCAGCTTCAGGTCGGAGCCAGAGCCCGGCACGAGAAAGGCCGTCAGTAAGCGCTCGCCGGTGTCGATATAGGGAACTGCGACAGAAGTTGAACCGGGAGGAATGGTTACAAACTCGCCTCGGAGCTCGCCTGCAGCCCGAGTAACAGGGATGCTGGGACCGCCGAATGGCCATCCACTGCCGAGTGTAATGTCCACGCGGAGGCCGAGACGCCGGGCCTGCTCGGCCACGAAACGCAAATCGTCGATGTGTTCATCGGAAAGGTAAGGGAGGTTGCGGAATCCAGTCGAGGGATCGTCGAGGGCCTGTGCATAGAGCGTCGCGATTTCGACGCCGCCTATGCCGGCAGCCTTCATCTGTTCAAGTTCGCGCTGCAGCTCGGGCTTGGTCACGGCCGGTCCAAACCACCACCACCGCATCATGATGCGGCTATCGTCCGGGGGCTGCGCAAAGGAGTTGTGCAGCGTCGCGAGCTGGTCTGAGCTCTGGCTCTGGCCAAGCCCGGCAGGCAACAGAGAGAGAAGCAGCATGGCTGGCAGGCACCACGCGGAGTTGATTCTACGGCCTCTGCTCGAAGTGCGGGCGTGTAGGAATGTGGGCACAATATTCACCCGCGGTTGATCCAAATTCAATAGGCGTAATCATTCATAGCAGAATCGCAACCGATTCAGCAAAGAGGGCAAACTTTGAGCGGTTTTCGCCAAGATGTGTTTGTGCCGGAACTGTACTCTAATCTTGTTGGAAAATCAGTCGTCCTTACTCGAGTTACTCCATTCACATTTTTTTTGGCAGTACAGCCTACAAGGGGGACAAATGAGGGATTTCTCTTTAGCGCAGATGATGAGTACAGCGGAACGGGAGCTGGGGGCGTTTATGCTCGCGGTGTCCGAAACTGATGGACCAGAAAGAGCAAAGGAAGCAGGCGCTCTTTGGCTTCACATGCTGGAAAAGGCGGATGGGATCGCCGACAATCCGCAGCAGGCCTTTCGCCAGACAACGATCAGGGCGCTCGCTGAATTATCGACGGAGATGAATGAGCGCGTGCTGCTGGCGAGCTGATCCGTGGCGTTCGAAAAGGATAGCTTATGAGCTCGTCGTATGTACCTTGCGTGCCTCCAGGCCTGGTGGAGACTGCGCTTCAGGGCGCTCCCACATTCCAGGTGACCGTCCAATCGCTTCGCGGCAATATCAGCGTTTTGATGGGAGCGGGTGGAAATGTCATCGTTTTGCCTGGGCCGGACGGCAAGCTCCTGATTGATGCGGGCATTTTCGGATCACAGCCGCAGATCGGCTCTGTACTGGCATCGATCAGTTCGGATCCTGTCCGGCAGCTCATCAACACTCACTGGCACTTCGATCACACGGGCGGGAATGACTGGATGCATGCGGCGGGCGCGACGATCCTTGCGCACGAGAATACCCGCAAGCACCTTTCAACTGCGACGCGCGTAGAAGATTGGAGCTTCACCTTTCCCCAGGCGCCTGCCGGTGCGATTCCTGCGCAGGTTTTCAGCGACGAGCACACCGTTCACGCCAATGGCGCTACGATCGCACTCAAGCATTATCCGCCGGCCCACACCGACTCGGACATATCAGTGCATTTTGAGGAAGCCGACGTCTTTCTTACCGGCGACACCTGGTGGAACGGCTTCTTTCCGTTTATCGATTACTCAACGGGCGGCAGCATCGACGGGATGATCCGGGCGACAGAAGCTAATCTCGCCCGAGTAACAGACGATATGGTGATTGTTCCAGGGCACGGCGCGATCAGTAACAAATCTGAACTCGCTGCATACTGCGACCTGCTTGTTGAGGTCCGAGAGAAAACGGCCGCTCTCAAAAAGCAGGGCAAGACCATCGATGAGGTGATCGCGGAACGGCTGACCGCAAGATGGGACGATCAGTGGGGCGGAGGTTTCATCGGCCCGGCTCCTTTCGCCTGCCTTGTTTATAAGGGTGTGTAATATGCCGCAGATCGAGGAGTATGACGCAGTAGTGCTCGGCAGCGGAGAGGCGGGCAAATACATTGCCTGGCATCTGGCCGGGTCTGGGAAACGCACAGCGGTGATTGAGCGCAGGTATATAGGAGGATCGTGCCCGAATATCGCGTGCCTCCCCAGCAAGAACATCATTCACAGCTCGAAAGTCGCCAGCTACTTTCAGAGAAGCGAAGAGTTCGGGATCACGAAGAGCGATTGGAAGGTCGACATGTCTGGCGTGCGCGCCCGCAAGCGCAGGATGGTCGACGGGCTGATCAAGATCCATCTCGACAAATACAAAACGTTCGGGGCAGAACTGGTGATGGGCCAGGGACGCTTTATTGAGCCTCGAACGATTGAGGTTGCCCTCGACGATGGTGGTACGCGCATCCTTCGAGGCGAGCAGATTTTCATCAGCACCGGATCGCGCGCGACGATCGAGCAGATTACGGGGCTTGCGGACGCGCAGCCCATGACGCACATCGAGGCTCTGGAACTGGATTCTCTTCCGCTCCATCTGATCGTTCTTGGCGGCGGATATATCGGCCTGGAACTGGCGCAGGCGATGCGACGCTTCGGAAGCCGCGTCACCATTGTCGAACGCAATGGCGCACTCGCGCATCGCGAAGACGCGGATGTGTCAGAGGCCCTTCACCAGCTTTGTAAAGACGAAGGGATTGAAGTCCTTACTGACACTGAAGTCGGGCGCGTGGAGGGGCGGTCGGGCGAGTCGGTCCGGCTGCATGCGACGCGGGTCGGGTCGGACGTGGTGATTGAAGGCACGCATCTTCTGGTCGCAACAGGCCGGACTCCAAACACGGACGGCATTGGCCTGGAACTTGCCGGGGTGGAACTCACCGCCAACGGGCATGTCAAGGTCAACGAAAAACTCGAGACGACAGCACCCAATGTCTGGGCGGTGGGAGACTGCGCTGGCAGTCCGCATTTCACGCACATCGCCTTCGACGACTTTCGCGTCGTTCGCGACAATCTTGCCGGTGGCCATCGCGTGACGACCGGCCGCCTGGTGCCTTGCTGCATGTTCACCGATCCTGAACTGGCGAGGGTCGGACTCAATGAATCCGAGGCAAAGAAGCAGGGAATCCCATACCGTCTGGTCAAGGCTCCCATGGCGGCGGTGCTGCGCGCGCATACGCTGTCGGAGATGCGCGGCTTCATGAAGGCCATTATCGATGTGAAGAGCGATCGCATCCTGGGGTTTACCGGGCTTGGAGTAGAGGCAGGAGAGACCATGGCCGTTGTCCAGGTCGCCATGAGCGCTGGGCTGCCTTACACAGCTCTTCGCGATTCCATCCTCACGCACCCGACGATGGCCGAGGGCCTGACAGTGTTGTTTTCAGGAAAACTGACGACGGTGTGAAGACGGCGCCTCCGGAACACGCCGGGCGTCCAGGATCGTTGCTAAGATGGCTGCTATGGAATCCGCCGATAAAGCAAAAGAGCTTGCCGCGCAAAGAAGCCTGGAGTTCATTGAGGATGGCATGGTTGTCGGATTAGGGTCCGGCACCACGGCCACGCACTTCATCAAATTGCTGGGCGAGCGGGTGAAGCAGGGCCTGAAGGTTCGCGGCATTGCCTCATCGAAGGCGAGCGAAGAGCTGGCCGCCTCGCTGTCCATTCCGATTATCGATTTTCATGTTGCCGCAGAGATCGATGTAGCCATCGACGGCGCAGATGAAGTCACGCATCAGCTTGAACTGATTAAGGGCGGGGGCGGCGCGCTGCTGCGCGAGAAGATTGTGGCCAGCGCCTCAAAGCGCTTCATCATCGTGGTCGACTCGAGCAAGCTGGTCAATAAACTCGGGAAGTTTCCGTTGCCAGTCGAAGTGATTCCCATGGCTTCGCCGCTCGTCGCAAGAAAACTCGGGCAGCTTGGCTTGAGTTCAACCGTCCGGCAATCTCACACCGGCGGCGACTACGTCACCGACGAAGGAAATCTGATTCTCGACTGTAAAGGCGGTGAGATTGACGACCCAGCCAAGCTCGCGGCTTCCATACGGCAGCTTGTTGGAGTGGTGGAGCATGGCTTGTTTCTCAACATGGCAGAGAGGGTTCTGATAGCGAGCGACGCGGGGGTCACTGAGCTGACGAGGTAAGAGACTCACGAGCACGCGCTAGGCTCTGCTTACGCGCCGCCACCCGCCAGGGCTGGAGCCAACTACACGCTTGAATGCCCGGATGAAAGACGCCTGATCGGCGAATCCGCAGCTGAGCGCGATGTCCGCCATGGGGTCGCTGGATTGCTGCAGCAGCTCCTTGGCTTTTTCGACGCGACGACAGGTAAGCCAGCGATGCGGCGGCTGGCCGGTGGTGCGGCGGAAGGCACGGGCGAAGTGGCTGACCGACAGCTTGCATGCTCTCGCCACCTCCGACAGTGAAATGTCAGCTTCAAGGTGCGCCATCAGCATCTCTTTGGCGCGGCGCAACTGCCACGGAGCGAGCCCGCCGCGGATCGCAGGGGTGGGGACCCTCGTCTCGCCATAGGCATGGGCGCAGTATGCGTGGAGTGCGAGCGCAACGTGATTCAGGAAAATCTTGCATGCATGCTCGGGTCGCGCGAGTGCCGGCTGGATGGCCAATCTCAGATGATTGACGACAGGATCAAGCTGGACCGGCGCGAGCCCGTCCGTCTGCCGAACTCCACTGCCGTCCGAGTGCCACGAATCCGCCTGCAAAGCTTCAAACATGGTGCCCAGATGCGCTGACGGATCGAAATCGATTTGCGATACTCCGAGTTGAGTCATGCTCGCTCCTTCGCTGATTGGGGGTCGTGCGCAGGCTGAAACGTGCTCGTTATCCTGTTGCAACAAGAATGTAGGGATTCGGGATTTCGCAACACCTCAGGAACAACAGCATTGTCCCTGCATTTTTCTGCAGGTGGCTGAACCGGGCGACCAAGTGTTGCGCAAGGAGTCAGAACGGAATCAATCCATCGTTCCCAGAGGCTTCAATCCAGGCCGGACGATTGGCCGCTCCACCCCAGGAACTCCCGGACCTTCGTGAACAGGGTCGGTCGAGCACCGTTGGTCGCGCGGAAAACAATCTTGCCCGGAACAGTCAGCCGAACCTCGGTGCCTGAATTTCCAGAGCTGACGAAACTAAGTTTGCCGCCGATCCGCGCGGCTCGCTCCTGCATTCCTTTGAGCCCGTAGTGGCCTGCTTTGCCTTTGGCTGCGATTTGCGGATCGAGACCTTTTCCGTTGTCGCGCACGCGCAGAGCGAGGTCATGATTGTAGACCAGCTTCACATCAAGCCGGCTACCCCTGGAGTGAATGCAGGCGTTGCGAATGGCCTCATAACCAATGCGGTAGACTTCATCGCGCACAATGGGATGCAGTTCTTTCGCGTCGCCCTCAACGGAGACGGCAATGTCCAACAAGCTGCCCGGAACCTGGCAGTCTTCGGTGGCGTGTTGAAAGCCTTCTGCAAGATCGTTTCTGCGCGTGGTGGAAGTGCGCAGGGAATTCAGCGCTTCTCTTCCTTCCTGCATTGCCTTCGCGAGCCATTCCGACAGCCGCTCCAGGGCCCGGCGCATTCGGACCGGATCGGCGGACTCATCCAGCGCATCGTCGGCCACCATTTTGCTGCCCTGGATGGTCTGAATGAGGGTGTCATGGAGTTCGCGCGCGAGGCGTGTGCGTTCCGCCAGACGCTCATCGAAGCGAGCGCTGAGGGTTGCTGCAAGCTGTCGCACGCGTAGTTGATAAAGAGCCCAGATAACGAAAACGAGGAATGCCGCGCAAAGAAAACGAAACCAGCTTGTTTGGTACCAGGCCGGCGGAACGGTAATGTTCAAGGCTGCGCCGACATCGTTCCAGACGCCGTCGTTGTTGCTCGCGATCACATGAAATTGATAGGTTCCTGGGTCAAGGTCGCTGTAAAAAGCCTGGCGCCGATTTCCGGGCTCCTGCCACGTGCGGTCGTGGCCATCCAATTTGTAACGATATTGAACCCGTTGCGGAACCACATAGCTGAGCGCCGCATAGTCGATCTCCAGATCCCGTGTGAGCGAAGGGAGACGAAGCTGATCATCGGGGAGATATTCTTTGCGGTCGGCGACGATTCTCCGGATGTAGACCGGCGGCACTATTTCATTCCTGACTAGATGACTGGGGTCAATCGTCTGGAGAATACTGGCGTTGACGAACCACAGGCGGCCATCGGGTGAACGTACAGCCTGCGGCTTGAGCGAGGTCAATCCCGGCTGCGCGCCGTCGAAGACATCGAAGAGCCTCAGCTTCACTTTCGTGTCGGGCTGCTTCCACCATTCCTCCAGTTCCGAATCGGGGATGGCTACGTATCCGCACTCTGTCGAAAGCCAAAGCGAGCCGAGGCTATCCTTCACAAGACCGAAGGTGCCGTTGCAGGGCAGGCCATTCCGTGTGGTGAAAATTCTCCGCTGGCCGTCTTTCAGGCGAAAGAGCTCGTCCTGAGTCGTTCCCCACAGCGAACCGTCCGGTTCAATCAACAGGTCGCGAACCTGGTGGCTTGCGTTCGGGCCGGCGGAGACGGTCTCAAATTGTCCATGCTTGTAACGGATCAGGTCGCCATTGACGAGGCCCAGCCAGATGCCAACGGCCGGATCGGCCGCGATGATGTACGCGGTAAGAATCTGCGGCGATGTAACGATGTCGCAGACCTGCAAGTCGTGGATGCGAATCAGCCCCGGTGTGGCGCGCACCCAGATGTCGTGGTCGGTATCTTCGGTGATCGAGAAGACAATGCCCATCGGGTTGCCGTCGGGCTTGAGGACGGCCTTCATCTGGCTTCCGTCGTAGGTCCAAAGCCCTTGATCGACGCCCAGCCAGATTCTGCCTGTGTGGTCCTCAAAGACGGTCGTCACATCCTGTCCGGGAAGACCCTGGCCCTCCCGAATCGCACCGAACGTATTGCCGCGCAGAAAATCCAGCGCCTTCCAGTTGCCAATCCAGATAGTGCCGTCGTGCCCGGCGAAGACGGTGCTGGCGCTGGCCGAGGTCAACCCCTCCTTCACCGAATAGCTGACGACGGAAAGATCGTGGAAGGCGTCAACGCCGTTTGATGTTGCCACCCATAGCGTGCCTTCCCGGTCCTGGAAGAATGCGGACGGTGCGTCGCCGGATAGACCATCCTCGGTCCCAAACTGGTCTTCGTGATCGCCGTGCACGTGGTAGATTCCACGGCCCGGGACACCGATCCACACCGTCTGGTCACGGTCAAAAAAGAGTACGTGCGCAGAAGCGTTGATTCCGTGAGTATCGTTCAGCTCATAACCCAGCCAAGTTCCATGAACGAGTCTCTGAATCGGCGGACCTTTTGTGAATCGTTCAATGCCTGCCCATATCTCGCCATCTCGTCCTACAGCGAGCGCGTCGACTCCTACCAGTCCCTTCGACTGCGGGGATGTCTCCTGGAAATACGTAACTGCTGAGGCGCCGGGTTTCCAACGGCACAGTCCCTCATATCCGCCTATCCAGAGATTCCCGAGGTTGTCGCGCACCAGATGCATGGCCGTCAACAGGGGAATGCCGTCCGCCTTTCCATAGCAGTGCGAGTCATTTCCCGATATGCGGCAAAGCGGTCCCGTGCCATCCGGAACCTGTTCGCGAACGATCCAGACCGATCCGTCAGGGTCTTCGAGAAGATCATGGATGCGACCCTCTGGCCGCGGATAGTTCGTGAGGCTTCCGTTCTTCCAGTGCGACACGCCCTTCGCCGTGCCGATCCACAGGCTTCCGTCCTTCGCTGCCAGCAGCGAAAAGACCCGGTAGTCGGGAAGCCGCATGCCATCCGGAGGAATCCACGGCACAAAACGCACGCCGTCGTAGCGCACCAGGCCGGTGTTGGTTCCAATCCATAGATAACCGTCGGCCGTCTGAGTGATCGCCTCCGGGATCCCGGCGAAGACTCCATCAGTGATTCGCCACGCCGTATGACCATATTGGGAGATTTGCCGGTTCGGATCGAGGGCGAGTGCCTGACTGGAGAAGAAAAAGAGCGTCAGAAAACAAATCAGGGCCGGCCGTGACATCTTTATCCTCACCGCTGCTATCGCCAACTTCGCGCGTAGCCATTCACGAGTGCAATCGTCCAATCGCGGATCGGTTCCTGCCCCAAAGCCATACATCTACTGGACCCGCCGATCTAGCTAAGCCCGTCCGGGGCAGCTTGAAGAGAGAGAATTTCAGCGATCACGCTCCATTGCGAACAATATCCGACATGTTAATTTTCAGAAACATCAAAATCTGCAGTGAGTACCCTGTATTTCTCTACAGGTCTTCATCCTGGAGTTCAGATGTGAAGGAGTCCACGCCGGAGGGCGATGGTCACGGCATGGGTCCGGTCGTTAGCGCCCAGCTTGTCGACGAGATTCTTGATGTGGAAGTTAACCGTCGTCTCCGAAATCGCCAATTCTCCGGCAATTTCCTTGTTTCGGTGGCCGTCGCGGATAAGCCGGAGAACCTCCAGTTCCCGAGGCGTGAGATCGTCGTCGCCCAGATGCTCGGCGAGGCGTGCCGCGACCTCTGGCGGAACATGCCGCCGACCTTCGTTAACGGACCGGATCACGTTCACCAGATCATTCTTTGGCGTGCTCTTCAAGAGATAGGCCGCAGCGCCCGCTCGTAACGCCCGATGAATCTCCCCGTCGCTATCTGAGGTAGTGAGCATGATAATGCGCGCATGCGGGAACTCCTCGCGAATGGCGATCACGGCATCGGTGCCGTTGGAGCCCTGTAACCGGACGTCCATGAGAGTGACATCGGGGCGATGTGCACGGAACGCCGCGAGCGCCTCTGCTGCGGAGGCTGCCTGGGCAACGAGAAGCATATCTTTTTGTGAGGAGATAATCGTGCTGAGTCCTTCGCGGAAAACCGGGTGATCCTCGACGCTCAGGATGCGAATGGGTTTACCGGGTGTCACGGTCAGGTGCCTCTTCTCTCATAGTAGGAGCGATGAGCCGTCACATACGCCGGCTCAGGATTAATTTATGCTTTCCATTCCTCGATGAAAAGACTGGACGAAAAGGCTGGGATAAGATTGGGCTCCAAGCCTTCTATGGCCCTACTGAGGATCCCCGGTGCTTAGAGTTCGCCTTGTCATCGTCGCCGTTCTGACTGCTTGTCTCACTTCGCTTTCCACTTTCGCGACGGGACAATCTGCAAAGTACGAATGGAAAGCCCGCTGGATTACTCATCCTACCGCGCCGCTGCGCGAGCCGATCGTGCTTCATTTCAGGAAGACGATCTCACTGCCGTCCGCGCCGGCGAAGTTCATCGTGCGCGTGAGCGCCGATAACCGCTTTGTTCTTTACGTGAATGGAAAGCGCGCAGGGGATGGGCCGGCCCGCGGCGATCTGGATCATTGGCGCTATCAGCGCATTGACATCGGCCCCTACTTAACTGGGGGCGAGAACCGTATCACCGCGACGGTGTGGAATTTCGGTGTGTTCGCGCCGATCGCGCAGATTTCCGACCGCACCGCGTTCCTGCTTGAGGGCGAAAGCGATGCGGCTGTCGCCAACACAGGCCCGGGCTGGCAGGTCGAGGCGGAAAGCGGACAGCAAGCTTATCCACGCGAGCCGGGAGGTTTCTGGGAGTACTTTGCCTGCGGACCAGGAGAGCGTGTTTACGGCGATAAATACGACTGGGACTGGCAGACACCGGTCTCGCGCGGGCTCTGGGTCGAGGCGGCGTCACCGATGCGCGAAAACGCCTCCTCCGGGGTTGCCCGCGATGCCGATTCAACCAGCGACACGCCGTGGGGCCTGGTGCCGGACACGCTGCCACACATGACCTACGAAGCGACCGACCTGGGCCATGTTGTCCGCAGCGGGTTACAGGGTGCTGCTGCCTTTCCCGCGCAGCCGGTCACGGTGCCGCCTAACAGCAAAGTCTATGTGCTGCTGGATCGTGGGACCCTAATCACTGCTTATCCCGCGCTAACGGTGGATGGGGGGAAGGGTGCGCGTATCGGAGTCACCTATTCAGAAGCGCTGTATGACAAAAACCATCAGAAGGGCGACCGCAACGAAGTGGGAGATCGAGTGGCGCTTGGAGTCAGAGATGAATTTCTGCCTGATGGTGGTCAGCAACGCACCTTTGAAACGCTGTGGTGGCGCACGTGGCGGTATCTCGATCTCGACATCACGACCGGGAGCGAACCGCTGACACTGCGGAGTATCGCGGCGCATGCGACCATGTATCCCTTCCAGAAGCAGGCGTCATTCGTTTCGGCTGACCCTGAGCTCGCGAAAATCTGGGAGATCAGCTGGCGAACAGCGACGCTGGATGCACACGAAACCTACATGGACACGCCGTACTATGAGCAACTCCAGTACATCGGCGACACCCGGCTCCAGGCGCTCATCTCCTATGCAGTAACAGGCGACGATCGGCTCGCGCGGCAGGCGATTCGAGCTTTCGACGATTCACGCCGGCCGGAGGGTATCACCGAGAGCCGTTATCCAACCTCGCAGCCGCAGATCATCCCGCCGTTTTCGCTCCTATGGATCGGCATGCTGCACGACTACTGGATGTATCGCCCGGACGCAGCGTTTGTGCGAGAGGCGCTTCCCGGTTCCCGGGCCGTTCTTGCGTGGTTTGCTCAGCAGGAGGCTCCGGACCGGCTGCTGCACAAGCTGCCGTGGTGGAGCTTTATCGACTGGACATCGGAGGGCAAGACGCTGCCAACCTATGGTCCATCGGGAGAATCGTGCGTTACCTCGCTCGAATATCTGGGCGCTTTGAGCCAGGCAGCGGAATTGGAGTCTGCCCTGGGGAATTCCTACTTCGCGCAACAGAATAAATTGCGTGCAGAGGAACTACGGGCCAGTCTTTACGGGAAGTGCTGGGACGAGGAGCGCCACCTCCTAGCCGACACGCCCGAGAAAACGGCGTTCAGCCAACAGGCCAACATCCTTGCCGTGCTCTATGACGTGGTCCCGAAGCCGGCTCAGAGAGCGCTCCTTGAGCGCATCTTTGCCATCGAGCCCGGGCACGACGAGGGGGATGTGCTTGCCGCCACCTACTATTTCCGCTTCTATCTGGCGCGGGCACTTGACCACGCGGGCATGGCCGACCGCTATCTCGATTCACTCGCTCCGTGGCGAGCACTGCTGCCACTGCACTTCAGCACCTGGCCCGAGATGCCTGGCAATACCCGCTCCGACTCGCACGCCTGGAGCGCCCATCCGATCTACGACCTCCTCACCCTGGTCGCTGGAGTGGAGCCGGCCGCGCCGGGATTTGCCGCGGTAAGAATCGCGCCACATCTTGGTCCGCTCACACAGCTTGAGGCCACATATCCTCACCCGCGCGGGAACATCACCATGAATTACCGTCGCAATGGGGGCGATCTGCGCGCCACGATCATCATGCCTGAAGACGTTCCCGGAGTAATCGTCTGGGATGGCAAAGAAAACTCGCTGCACGCTGGCACCAACAATCTTGATCTGCGGTGATGGAGCGGGAGTTGCCAGGAATCACTTCTTGCGTCCGGCTACGTCACATCCGAAGGAATCTCAAAAGTGACCAGCTCGGCTCTAAAGCCGTGCGTGCGGAATGCGCCGTAGGTGATCCCCGCGGCCATCCAGATTGCACCTAGCAGCAGAGCTGGGCGGCTGAGATGAACCCAGATGAAAGCACAGATCACAAATCCAAGGATAGGAACGATGAGCCCGCTTAGGTTTTTGCTTTTCTCGTGGCGCAGATGGTAAGCGAAGGCTGCGGCATTCACGCCCATGAAGGCGATGAATGCGCCGAAGTTGAGCGCCTCTGCGCCGATTTCGTATGCGCCTCCACCCAGTCGGCCGGCAAAAAACTCAAGAATGGCGGCTCCGGCGAGCGCAAAAGCTCCGACAATCAAAACGTTGTTGCGAGGAACGCGGTATCGAGGTTCGATCACGCCGAAGAATGATTTTGGGAGCGCATTCCCGCGCCCCATGCCGTAAAGGAGCCGTCCAGCGGCGAGCTGAGAACCCATGCCTGAACCCATGTTCGCCACCAGCAGTGTGAAGTTAATGATCTGGAAGAGGATGGCGCCCCCCGTCTGACGGGAGAGCAAGGCAAAGGCAGACTCCACCTGATCGCTCGGGAATGGCTTGGACCCCCAGATGAGTTGTGCAGCATAGACTTCGAGACCTGACAGCAGGCCGGTAATCAGGCACACCAGAACAGTAGCAAGAAGAATGTTGCGGCGTGGATTTTCAACCTCCTCGGAAAGAGTGGACACGGCGTCGAAGCCGATGTAGGTAAGCACGGCAACGGAGGTTCCGGCAAAGATGGCTGACGGGTGGAAGGTATCCGGCTGGTAGAACGGATGGGTGAAGAATCCTGGATCGTGCTGAACGTGCCACACGGAGCGGACCACACTGCCAAGAAACAGCAGAACGACAAGCACCATGCCACCGCACAACGCCTCATTCAACCGCGCTGAAGTCTTAATGCCACGCAGATTCACCCATGTAAAGAAAGCTGCAAAGATAATGATCCACAGATAATAAGAGATACCCGGAAGAATATTCATCGCGGCCTTTGCGCAGAAGGCCGTGCAGATGAGCGGATTCAGGAGATAATCCATCACCATGCCCCAACCGACGACATAGCCGAGAGCAGAGTGCATCTCCTGGCCTACATAGGTGTAAGCTGAGCCGGCGCTGGGATAGACTCGCGCCATTCGTCCGTAGCTGATCGCCGTAAACAGCATGGCGATCATGGCAATAAGAATCGTGGTGACGACGTGACCATGGGCTTTGTTGCTGATGACGCCGTAAATTCCCATCGGCGCAGTCGGCTGGATGATCACCATGCCGATGATGATGAGGTTCCAAAGCTTCAGGGTCCGATGAAGGCGTACAACCCCACCGGTTGAGGGTTCGGATGAGGCAACGACTTGACCTGGTTGGTTTACGGGTGGCATCTCTGCAAGTCTACCCTTCAATAGGGGCGCTGATGCCTTTCGAGACTGAAGTCCCGATGGGTGCGATGGCACTGCGTCTGGTAATGGGTCTGCCGAAATCTAAGAATCGAGCGGCTCCATGTCAACTGCAACTTTGAGAGTATGAGCTCCACCGCCAAGAATTAAGCCGCGCAGAGGACTCACATCGCCGTAGTCTCGGCCCCAGGCCAGAGTCACATGGCCATCCGAGGGGACAACGTTGTTTGTGGGATCCATATCAAGCCAGCCGATTCCCGGACAATAAGCCGACACCCACGCGTGGGAGGCATCGGCGCCCACTAGCCTTGGTTGTCCAGGAGGAGGATAGGTTCGAAGGTATCCGCTCACATAACGGGCTGCGATATTCACCGAGCGCAGGCAAGCGATCTGCAGGTGCGCGAAATCCTGGCACACGCCCCGCCGTTTCCGAAAGACCACTTCGGTAGGCGTCCGCACGTTTGTCACTTTTGAATCGAAGCGAAAGTCCTTGTGGATGCGTGCGGTCAAATCCAGAAGCGACTCCGGCATCGTACGGCGAGGCCTAAACGACTGCAGAGCGTATGACGCAAACTCTGGCCGTAGACGGATGCGCGGCGACTCAAATCCAAACTGGTAGGCATCGAGCCCCGCGGGACTTTGATCGTTGGGAAGCGATCTGGCTGCCTCCTCCCATGGTAGCTGCTGCTGCGGCAAGGGCGTTGCAGGCCCCATCATCGTCACTTCGCTACGCGCCTCCACCACTAATTCCTTGTGCGGCTCCTGCACTGTGAAGAAGCAGAGAAGGTTCCCGAAATAATCCACCCGCTCGGTGCGCGTTGCCGGAGTCGGTTGAATGTGCAATTCGCTCCGCATCAACTGCTGGTGCGGCAACAGACGCGGCGTGAGGCAGGCCACATGATTTCCGACCGAGACCGGATACTTGTATCTGTACGTGGTCCGGTGAACGATTCTGTAATTCATTGACCTATCGTGATCGGCAAGGTGCGAGCATGGCTGAAGTACCTGCTCGATAAGTTATTCGACCACGAAGGCAGTAGTCGTTCCAGTTCTCTGAGGAATCGCTCCAGCCGCGAGAGTCCATCGGAACCATTCGTCGCCGAGGCGCCTGGCAATGGGTATTTCAACTCTCGCAGATCGAAACCGCGCAACAATGCCAGCGCGTCCCGCATCGCCTGCAGGTCATCGGGCAGATTCCGGGGAAGTTTTTCATAGAGTTCCAGGAGGTGGCTGAGTTGGAAGTCAAGGGAACGGGGATTCGTCTCGTCTGCCATGAGCACATCGAGGACCGCTAACGGCTGTAAAGTCGTGTAGTAGCGCGTTCGATAGGTCATAGAGCTGTCCGCTGCTTCGAGCAGGCACTCCAGAAGTGACCAGTCCTGCTCAGCAAGCGGCGTGGTGATCTCGCGTAGCTGCCTGGTTAGATAGATCGCGCGTTCCAGACGGCGGCCGATGCTCAGGAACAGCCAACCCAATCCGCGGTTGATGTTTTCGCGCTCCATTCCGGAAAATGCTGAAAGCAGTTCCAGGCAAGCAGTCAGCATCGTTGGATACTCGAGAAACTGTGTGCCCTGGTCGATTTGAATCGAGTCTCGCAGCTGGCCGATGAGGAACATCATGTCGGCCGACAGGCGCTCGCGAACATTGCCTCCAACCCGGGACACTTCTTCCAGAGTGCAGGTCAGGCTGTCCGGCCGCCTGGTATCGGTCAACATCGAGATCATTTCCTGTTCGAGGTCAAGCGAAGTCGGCCGCCTGTCTTTAGGCTTCGGTAGCTTGCTGTATCTCGACTCCATACAACTATGCAGGCGCACAAGGCAGGCAAGCTCCGCCTCCTCGGCCCGTCGCACGCGCGGGATCATCGCGCGCAGGATTCGGGCGATGTTTTCTGCCCGCTCGGCATATCGGCCCAGCCAAAAAACATTGTCGGCCACGCTGCTGGGCACAACCCGCGAGACCCGGCGCAACTCCACTGGCTCGCTGCGCGGACGCAGCATGCTGAACGTATCAACCGGGCCATCCCACAGTACCCACGCATCCTTGCTGTGACCGCCTCGCTGCATCGAGACGACCGATCCTTCGGTTTCGGCAACGCGCACCAATCCTCCCGGAATCGCGATCCATCCGTTGCCGGTATTGAGCACATACGTACGCAGGACCACGCTGCGCGAGTTGAGGCATCCGTTGTCCCAGACCGGGGCGGTGGACAAAGCGATCTGCTCTTGCGCCACATACTCGTGCGGCCGGGCACGCAATTCCTCAGCAAACTTGCCCTTCTCTGTTTGCGGCAGTTCGGCCCCAAAGACCGGCTCCATGCCGCGTGACGGAAACGCCGGTTTCACCACCACCGAATCGAGATGTTCGAGCACCCAGTCGAGCGCGTAAGACTGCCCGCACCACCAGGTTGCGACGGAGGGAAGTTTGAGCTTCTCTCTAAGCAGGTGTGTGGAGAGGCCAGGGAGAAAGGGCATGATCGCGGACGTCTCAATCAGGCCGCTTCCCAGTGCATTTGCGACCTTCACATTTCCGGCGACGATGGCGTCGACCAGGCCGGGCACCCCCAGGAGCGATTCGCCACGCAGCTCTAGAGGATCACAAAAGCTGTCGTCTACTCGGCGCAGAATGACATCCACTTGCTCCAGGCCGTCGACGGTCTTCAGGTATACGTGACGGTCGCGGACTGTCAGGTCGGCTCCCTCGACCAGGGTGAATCCCAGGTATTTCGCGATGTATGAGTGTTCGAAGTAGGTTTCGTTGTACGGTCCGGGCGTAAGCAATACGATTCGCGGATTGTCGCAATCTGCCAGGCTGGTAAGCGCTTCGCGTTGCGAGCGAAAAAAGGGGGCTAGACGCAATACGTTTGAGGTGCGGAAGAGATCGGGCAGAACATCGGAGACAATGGTGCGGTTCTCCAACGCATAACCGCTGCCTGATGGCGCTTGGGTGCGATCGGCCAGCACCCACCACTGGCCGTCCCGCGAACGCGCGAGATCGACAGCCAGCATGTGCAGATAACTGTGCGCCGGAACCTGCACCCCCACCAACGGCCGAAGGAATGCGGGGTTGGCGTAAAGAAGGGCGGCAGGAAAACGGCCTTCTGCTACGAGATCCTGCGATCCGTACAGATCCTGAAGGACGAGACTCAGCAATTGCGCGCGTTGAATGATGCCGGCTTCGATGTAGCGCCACTCGTCCGCCGGAATCAGCAGCGGAAGAATGTCGATCCTCCACGGGCGATTGGCCCCCAACGGATCGCTGTAAATGTTGTACGTGATTCCGTTTTCGCGAATACGGCGCTCGGCGCGGCTCCAGCGCCGCTCCAACTCTTCCGGACCGATTGTGCGCAGCGACTCCATCAGGTGTTGCCAGTGCGGCCGCGGAGTCACGCCATCGGCCGACAACTCGTCATAGGCGGCTCCGAAGCGCAGAGGGTTCTGATAAAGATCCACGGTCATGAGAAAGGCTCCGGCCTTTCGATGTGGGTCTTCTCCCCCGGCGACGGTACCCGCAGGTCCAACGTCATGGGATAGATCGGGTTGGTCTCTTCCTTTGGCGCCGGCATCCGGCCGGGAGGGGGCGCGGGCGTTTGAAAGCGCTCCCGGCGACGGCCTTCAGCCTCCTCTGCGTTGGCTGGCCTGGCGGTGTATACCTGCCCATCAGGTGGTCCCGTATGGTAGGTGCATCGGCCAATCGACCGCTCTTTCCACCGATCGATGAGATCGAAGATCAAGGGCGCATGCACGGGGACGGTAGGATGTAACGCTGCCGACAGCCGTCGGGCGCGAAACCGCACGGCTGCGACCGCCTCGCCGGGCTCACCCGTGGGCTGGAGAGGCACCCTGCGACCATTGCATGCGACAACGTAGCGGGATTCCGTAGTGAGCCCGGACACTTTCACCTGAATCCGCTCAAGCGATGAATCCACGCTGCGAACAGTTCGGCCGGAAGCGGTCTCTTCCGCAAGCACGTTCCAGGGCTCGAGGGCTTGGCGGAGCTCAAGTTCGACTCCATCTGCAACGACGGAGCCGATCTTGGGAAAGCGAAATTCGAGGTGCGAAGCGAACCACCTATCGTCGAAGTTGTACGCGTGCCCACGCAGCTGGTCGAGCACATCGAGAAAGTCGCGTCTGACAAAATGCGGCAGCATGAATCGGTCATGGAGCGCCGAACCCCACCGGACCAGGCTGCCTTTGAGTGGCCGTCTCCAAAACATAGAAACCAGAGCGCGGATGAGCAGCATCTCTATGAGCCCCATTCTGAAATGGGGAGACATTTCGAACGCGCGCAATTCGAGAAGGCCAAGACGCAGCCCGAGACCCTCCGGCGCGTAGAGCTTATCGATACAGAATTCGGCACGGTGCGAGTTTCCAGTGACATCGACGAGCAGGTTGCGGAACAGTCCATCCATGATCCAGGGCGGGCAGTCATTTTCAGGCAAATGACTGAATGCGACCTCCAGCTCATACAAGGCATCCATACGCGCCTCGTCTACGCGCGGATACTGGCTCGTCGGGCCGACGTACATGCCGGAAAATAGATAGGACAGCGACGGATGGTTCTGCCAGAACGTCACCATGCTGCGCAGTAAATCCGGACGGCGCAGGAAAGGGCTATCCAGGACCGTCGCTCCGCCGATCACGATGTGGCTGCCGCCCCCGGTAGCAATGTGGCTGCCGTCGTAGGCGAATTTCTCCGCGGTCAACCGATTACGGCGCGCTTCCTCGAATAGCACAGTATTGATCTGCTCGAGTTCGTCCCAATTACTTGCGGGCGGCAGATTAATCTCGAGAACCCCCGGATCGGGCGTGACGCTGAACGATCGCAGCCGCGGGTCGGAGGGTGGAGCGTAGCCCTCCAGCCAAACCGGCTTCTGCAGATACTGGCAGGTATCCTCGACGGCAGCGAGCAGTTCGAGATAGTCCGCGAGTTTGGACGCATAGGGCAGAAACACATGCAGGCGCCCCTCTCGGGCCTGCACGCACAGCGATGGCCGGATGAGTTCAGTTGCCTTTTCTGCAGTGCTTGAGAGCGCCGGCAACGCATCCGCCCCGGGGTCTTTCTCAAAGAGATCCATGCGCCGCGCCGGTTGGGATGGGAGCCTGACCCTGTCTGAGAAAGGGGGAGCCTCGTGCTCGTATTGAATCTCATCCGGTGCTACCCACGGCATCGATTCGGTCGATATGTGAAAGCCTATGGGTGAATCGCCCGGGGTAAGCAACAAACGCTCCGGGCGAGGAAACCACAACTGGCTGGACCAGCACAACCGGTCACCGGGCTGCCGCCGGCGAAGTGGCAGAATATATCCGGCTGGCTCTGGCGATTCGGCGTCGCCATTATAGCCAGGCAGCACGTTTTCGACGCTCACTTGCAATCGGCGAGTGAGCGCCCCCATGAACGCAAGAGCATCAGCCGCGCCGAAGCCGTAGTCACGATCTTCTCGCGCTATCAGATCGACATTCTCCCAGATCGGGACGCCGTCGCTACGCCAGAAACAGCTCAGCGCCCAACGCGGCAGGGGCTCGCCCGGGTACCATTTGCCTTGCCCATAGTGAAGCATCGCTCCAGGGGCTGTCTTCTCGCGGAGGCATTGGATGAGAGTCAATCCGCGAGTTCTCTTCATCTCTCCCAGCGCATCGATGTTCCATTGCGGGCTTTCTGTCTCGTCGATACCGACAAAAGTAGGCTCTCCGCCCATGGTTAGGCGCACATCCTGCGCCTCCAGATCGGCGTCCACGCTATGCGCAACACGTTCGACGCGCGCCCAATCGTCGTCGCTGAAAGGCCTTGACGTCTGCGGGGTCTCATTCAGGCGGCGAATGGACATGGAGTAGTTGAACTCCACGTTGGCCGGCTCGACCGTGCCCTCAATCGGCGCGGCCTTAGAAACGTTCGGGGTGCAGACAAGTGGGATATGGCCTTCGCCAGCGAACAGACCCGAGGTCGGATCCATCCCGATCCAACCGGCACCCGGCAAAAACGCCTCTGTCCACGCATGGAAATCCGCAGAGTCGGTTTGAGGCCCTCTGGAATCTTCTGGCACGCTCTCGTCCTCCGCCATCTGAATCAGGTATCCCGAGACGAAGCGCGCTGCGATTCCCAAACGGCGAAGAATCTGCACCAATAGCCACGCTGAGTCACGGCAAGACCCCATGCGCTGTTCAAGAGTCTGCTCGCATGTCTGGATGCCTGGATCCAGCCGCGTCACATAGCCGATTTCATCCCGCACCCTTCGATTCAAGTCAACCAGAAAGCCGATCGTTGCGCGCTTGTCTCCGGAAACCTTATCGAGAAAAGCCTGCAGGAGAGGACCCGGCGGTTCGGACGAGCGATAGGGCTCTAAATCCCTGGCCAACTCCGGCGCGTACTCGAACGGGTACTCCTCGACTCCAGGTTCGAGAAAGAAATCGAAAGGATTGAACGGCGACAATTCCGCAACCAGGACCACTTCAACTACAAAGTCGGTTGTTTTGTTTTCGAAAAGTACACGCGCCAGGTGATTGTGGTGAACGTCCAGTTGCCAATTGAGGCGATGCTCGGCGGGAGTGACGTTAAGCGAGTAGCTGAGGATCGGCGTTCGACAATGCGGGGCGGGACGCAACCGTATAACCTGCGGCCCGAGTTTGACCGCCTGGCCGTACCGGTATTCCGTCCGGTGATTCAGAGCAACCTGTATGCCCATCCACCCTCGCGATTAAAGTCTGGAGTAACAGATTCCCACTCATTTAGCCCTGCCAGGCTGCGCAGGTGCCAAGGATCTTGGGGAAGCCGCTGCTGTAAAACTACCGTAACAAAGGTTTGAATGCTCCAATTTTCTGGTCATCGCCCGAAACGTCGCGAGTCATGCCTGTGCTGCAATCCGAACGACAGAGTCGACGCGAGGGCGACCCACGCCGCAGCGCCAGGGTTGTAGGTGCGTATGCAGATACGCAATCAGGTTGTCTGCTTCCGGAGGCGAAGTTCTCTCTTCAGGCCTTTTGACTTCACGCCATTAAGGCGAAACGAGGAAGGGAAGAGCGCTCGTCATCGAGAGAGGTTCGGCCTTCGTCGTTCCGAGCAAAAATCTTACCAATCAAACAGAGTTCCATCTACCTTCCGGTTAATCGGCAAATACGCGCGTTGATATGGATACGTCGCTGCCAGCTTCTCGTCGATCTCCACCCCAAGACCGGGCGCATCGCCCGGATACATGTAGCCATCCTCAAAAGCGTAACCATGCGGAAAAACTTCATCCGTCTCCGGGCTGTGCGGCATGTGTTCCTGAATGCCAAAGTTATGAACTGCCATACCGAAATGAAGCGCCGCTGCCATACTCACGGGCGAAAGGTCCGTCGCACCGTGGCAGCCCGTACGGATGTGAAACAATGCCGCGAAATCAGCGATCTTTTTCAACGCGGTAAGGCCGCCCGCATGCGTCACCGTCATCCGGATATAGTCAATCCACTGCTCTCGAATTAGTCCTTGTGCATCCCAGATCGTATTGAAAACTTCTCCCGTGGCGATCGGAGTCGTTGTATGTTGACGGATAATTTTGAAGCCCTCCTGCAACTCAGCGGGCACGGGATCTTCCATCCAGAAAAGATGATAGGGCTCCAGTTCCTTTCCCAGGCGCGCGGCCTCAATCGGCGTCAGCCTGTGATGGCAGTCATGCAGCAGGTGAACATCTTCGCCGACCTGCTGGCGCACGCGCTCGAATAACTCAGGTACTGACCGAAGATATTTCTCCGTAGACCAGATGCTCTCTGAAGGCAGACCTCTCTCAGCAGGTTCATAAGACTTGCCCCCTTTGGCGACGCCGTACGTCGAGTCCAGTCCCGGAACACCGCTCTGTGCCCTTACCGCCAGATATCCACGGTCGATCTCTCTGCCTACCGCATCAATTGTCTGGTCAATATCTGCGCCGTTCGCGTGCGCATACACCATCACACCGTTGCGACTCTTACCGCCGAGGAGGTTGTAGACCGGCGTATTCAGCGCCTTGCCTTTGATATCCCAAAGCGCCATATCGACGGCGGCGATAGCGGACATAGTGACAGGACCGCGCCGCCAATATGCTCCGCGATACAGATACTGCCAGGTATCTTCCGTCTGAAAAGGGTCCCGACTGATCAGACAGGGGATAACATGCTCAGTAAGATAACTTACAACTGCAAGCTCCCGCCCATTCAGGGTTCCGTCTCCGAGACCATAAATACCTTCGTCCGTCTCTATCTTGAGCGTGACGAAATTTCGCCCCGGAGAACAGACGATGGCGGAGGCATTGGTGATCTTCATAAACGTTCCTCGTTCGGAGCAGCTATTGATGAATACCAGCTTTGGAGGGCGTAATCTCCATGTAGTCGAGTGGAGCAGGCTCTCCATTATCCGGATGGCCCTCGATCTTCAGCACGTCTCCCGGCCTGAGAGCTATGCCCCGTACCGTTACCCGGGTAGATGTGTCGCCATTCATTTGCTCGCTCGGCAGGGAACTATTCGCGCGCCACTTCTTGAGCGACTTGCCGTTGACATACAAATCGTAAGTCGACTCGCCGTGCCGAAAATCGAAATATTGGACAGCGATATCGTAGGTTCCGGCAGTGCGGTTGAAAACCGTTGTCGCTGTGCATGCGTCCTGTCCTTTGCAGGCAAGACCTTTCCCTTTCGACGCTGTCTCCCACGGAGTCACATCCACCGGCACATAACCTTCGAGCTGCATGCTTTCCGCTTCAACGCGATCTGGATCATCTGCCACCCGCCCCTTCGCGTCCGCGATGCCAGACATCTTATAGAACCACTGATTCACCGCGTCGCGCCAAACGATGGCATGTCCTGCCTGGTACTCCTCAAGCGCAAGAACCTTCTGATAGCGTTCATCGTCGATTTGGTCCTTCAGGGTCTGCCACTCCATCACCAGATTCGCCGCGCCCGCCGCGCCGTCATAGTGCGAGTCGTAAATGTGCTGGATCACTGTCTTGCCCGAATGCAACTTGTACGAATACGCCACATGATGCATGAACAGCAGCAGGGAATCGGGACAAGTCGCGAGCGACTCATACATCTTCGCCACTTCTGGCGGGTACTGCCCGATGTAACCCGTTCCCGTCGCCACCGTTCGATCCATGCCCACGCCGTCATGATTGGCGCGGATCCACTGCCCCCACCCATTTCTCTCCGCCGACTCAATCCCCGGCCCGTAGTGCGAGTGCAGAATATCGGTCAGCGTGCCCAACCCCAACGGCCCGGTGTACTGCTCGTAAATGTGCCACGAAGAAAGCAGCATTCCGTCGATTGTGCTCACTACTGTTGGATCGTTCCCGAAGGTTAGCCGAGTCCATTCATCGGCGATCATTTGCGGCGTCGTGTCGGGATTCCACGCAAGTCGGCCGAAGCCGTAAAGGTTCGCCATCGCCATCGGATGCCCGAGCCAGTTCGCATCCAGGCCGACGTTGGCCACCCCGGCAAATCCGCCCAGCGGCCTGTCGAAGGACTTGCCCTCCACAATTTCCTTCACCGGCGTGTGCCTGTTATCCGCGCGCAGATCGAAATCCAGAACTTCCTTCCACATCGGCACAAGAAACACCAGGTGCCTCTGCTGGCCCGTGTACTCCTGAGTGATCTGCAGCTCGATGGCTTCATTCGTGTGTTGCAGTCCCGCGAACAGCGGCGACACCGGCTCCCTCACCTGAAAATCGATCGGCCCATGTTTGATTTGCACAATCACGTTGTCGTCGAACTTACCGTCGAGCGGATGAAAAATGTCATACGCTGCTCGTGCCCGGTCCGCCTTCGGATCATTCCAATCGAGATGATGGTTGTAGACAAATGCCCGATACAACAGCACTCCGCCATGCGGCTTGAGAGCGCGCGCCAGCACATTCGCGGCGTCCATCGGAGTCCGCCCATACTGCGATGGTCCTGCACGCCCTTCCGAATCCGCCTTCACCACAAAGCCCCCGAGATCGGGGATCTGGGTGTACAGATCATCGACCGTCTTCTTCCACCACGCGATCACCCGCGCATCCAGCGGATCGAATGTATCCAGCCGACCCACTACCTTCGGACTACTCAGATCGACAGAGATCGCCAGACGCACGCCCCACGGGCGAAAAACATCGGCTACCTTCGCCACCTGCTGGATCATCTCTGGCGTCAGCATCTTCAGGTCAGCGTTTACGTTGTTGATCGCGCAACCGTTGATACCGACCGATGCAAGCAAACGGGCATACTCTCCGGCGCGCGTCAGATCGCTTCGCACGCTGCCTTCGTCGAAGAAAATCGACCGCCCCGCATAGCCCCGCTCGATCGTGCCGTTGAGGTTGTCCCATTGATCTACCCAACGCACAGGTGCCGATGGCGACTCATTGACTGTGAGAGCGCGCAGATCGCGTTGCTCCGCAATCTCCTGTAATAAACGAAAAGTCCCGTAGAGAATCCCGCGCGGATCTGCTCCCACGATCAGGTAGAAGGTGTGGCCATGTTCGCGAATCGTTGCCAGCACATAGCCTTCCGGTCGCAGTTGTGCTGCGGGCTTCCATTGAGAAAATCTCGCCTGCAGCTCTGTAACTGTGCCGAGCACAAATGCGCCGTCGCCTGGAATGGTGGGGTCTACGTGCAAGTCGCGCCCGAGCATGGAACCTGTCCCGCGCTTCAGCTCGTTCACTGCGCTTTGCACTACTGGCGACTTGTCGAGTGAGACGACGCTGTCCGGCAGCGTGCCGTAATGTGCCTTAACGCGGGCGTCCTGGAGTGGTGCATATCGCAGCCATCCTTCAGCGCCCGTTTCTGCCGCAGCACCCGCGCCACTCAGCAGCAGCGCTCCAAGCAGCGAGAATCCCAAACGTCGCACGGTATCGCTCCTTAGCGCGGCAGAGGCGCGCTTCCCTCAATGGAGAACTCACCGCTCTGTCCAGCGCCTGGCGTGGGCTGTGCGCCACCGACAAAAATCCCGTACGTCCCTGGCCGCACGCTGCGCTTGCCCGCCGCGTCCACTTCGCTCAACTGCCTCGGATCAAGCTGGAACTTCACGTGGCTCACTGCGCCCGGATCGATATGAACCCTCTGGAATGCTTTCAGTTCGCGGATGGGCGCTACGTCGTTCGCTGGCGGTATCAGATACAGCTCGACCACTTCATCGCCGGCGCGCTTGCCCGTGTTGCGAACATCGGCTTCCACGTTAAGCGGCTCGCCGGCTTTCACCGTCTTCGACGAGAGCTGCAACTTCGCATAAGTGAACTGTGTGTAACTCAGGCCGAAGCCGAACCCATACAGCGGTGTTCCGCGAAAGTAGCGATAGGTTCTCTCCTTCATCGCGTAGTCGTCGAACTTGGGAATCTGGTCGATCGCGCTATAGAAAGTCACCGGTAGCCTGCCGCCCGGATTGTTCTTCCCAGCCAGCGTCGCGGCGATCGCCTGACCGCCGGCCTCGCCCGGATACCACGCCTCAAGGATCGCCTGTGCGTGCTGCTGCGCCCAATTCACTGCAAGCGCGCTGCCGTTCATCAGCACTACCACTAGCGGCTTGCCGGTTGAGGATATGGCTTCGAGTAAATCCTCTTGCGCCTTTGGCAACTTGATATCCGTGCGGTCGCCTCCTGAGAACCCCTCCACATGCACCGGCATTTCTTCACCCTCAAGCTCAGGCGAGAGTCCTACAAACGCCAGCACAACATCCGCGCCCTGCGCCGCCGCCAAAGCTTCTGCGCGCAAGGGCTCTACAGGGGGCGTCCAGTTTAGCGTCACCCCCGCGCCGAATAACGCCGCATGATGTCCATATTCCATTCGGAACGCATGTGGCTGCGTGTCGGCAAAGTGGAGTTGAAAGTCCGGGGTTGTGCTTGAGCGAGATCTGGACTTCTCGTCGCTCGCATAACTCGCCACTTTTTTGCCATCGAGATAGACCTTGTAGCTTTCCCGATCCTCGCACGGGTAACAGTGCGCCAGCGTGATGCGGAAGGGATAGTCTCCGGCGGCAGGAGCAGCAATCGTTCCGCTCCAACGTACGCCAAAGTCCTTCGCCGACAAGCCAGACGCGGGACTGGCCGAATTCCAGTCGAAGTCGATCTCAGGATCCACGCGGGTCAGGACGGGTTTGCCACTCAATTCTGACGAAGCAAAATACTCGGCCTTCAGACCCTGCTCCGGCGAACCCGGCGAAGGCCGCAGCGCCGTGCGCGGGACCTGCACCGGCAAACCTTCCACATAGGGAGAACCCTCAGCGTAGGTCACTTTTGTGCCACGAAACTCCTCGCGAATTCCCTCCAGCGGTGTCACCGGATGCGATGGCACCGCGTTGTAGTTTCCTTCGAGCGCCGCTAGCGCAGTTGCGTTCGGGCCTATCACGACGATCGTCTTCACTCCCGGCTTGAGCGGCAGAAAGCTATTCTCGTTCTTCAGCAGCACCATCGATTCGCGAGCCGCCTTCAATGCCAGCGCGCGGTGTGCCGCCGAATCGTCCTCCCTATACGGAATCTGGGCATAAGCAACTTTGCTCTCGGGATCGAACAAGCCCAGTCTGAATCGCGCGGTAAACAGCCGCTTAACAGCCGTGTCAATCGCGCTCTCGGAGATCAGCCCGTCCTTCACCGCCTTCACCAGGGCCGTGTACGTGTCGCCGCAGTTTGTATCGGTGCCCGCGAGAACTCCAGCTGCGGCCGCATGCTCGGCATCGGGAGAGTATTTGTGCCCATCCTGATGAAAGAAGTCATCGATCGCACCACAATCCGAAGTCACATATCCATTGAAGCCCCAGTCTTTGCGCAGCGTCTGCTCCAGCAGCATCTTGCTGGCACAGGCTGGCGTGCCATCGACGGCGTTATATGCGCACATCACCGAATCCGCATGGCCTTCGGTCACGGTGGCGCGAAACGCAGGCAGGTAAGTGTCTTCAAGATCGTGCGCCGAAGGATCAACGTTAAAGCGATGCCGCTCCGACTCTGGTCCGCTATGCACGGCAAAATGTTTCGGAGTCGCGACAGTCTTGAGATAAGTAGCGTCGTCTCCCTGCAACCCCTTCACGAAGGCAACACCGAGACGGCTCGTGAGAAATGGATCCTCACCGTATGTCTCCTGCCCGCGTCCCCAGCGAGGATCGCGAAAGATGTTGATGTTCGGCGACCAGATCGTCAGCCCGAAATAGATGCTGTGGACGTTGTCACGCATTGCCTGGTTGAATTTCGCGCGCGCTTCCGTCGAAACCGTGGTGGCAATCTGCCCAACCATGTCGGTATCCCAGGTTGCCGCCATGCCGATCGCCTGCGGAAATACTGTTGCGTATCCTGATCGCGCGATACCATGCAGCCCTTCGCTCCACCAGTCGTATTTCGGAACGCCCAGCCGCGGAATCGCGTCCGCGCCGTTCATCATTTGCCCGACCTTCTCCTCGAGCGTCATGCGCGAGACAAGGTCGTCCACGCGCTTCTCAACCGGCAGGGAAGCATCCATGTAAGACGTAGCGTTTTGACAGACGCCGACTTTCCAGCAGAGCGCACACAAAGCCGTGAACACCAGCACTCCGCCCTTCCGTCGCATAGAATCCGCTTTCCTTCGCACTATTCCCCCTCCTTCACATACCCTTGCGATCGCCGGAGCTGATTCTGGCCTTTCACCGCCGCGTTCACAATTCACAAGCCATTTAATACGAGACACAAACTATAGATGTTCCAAAAGAGCAGTGTCAATCGCCAAGTGCTGGTTCCATCGCGGCGATCGCCAGCATCGGGGTCTCGCCGAGAATCTTCATCGAAACGCTCATTAGGAAGATTTGGCAGTCACCCGCCGGGCGTTGGCCGTCTTTCTGGCCGCCCGGCTGCGCCGCGCCGCCACCCCATGTGACATCTCGTGACTCAATTCCTGGTTCGAACGTTGTTGCAATACCAGCGCAGCCGCGCCGCGCAGCCGCGCCACTTCACCTTCATGCGTCGGCATCAATCGCGGCGGCGATCCAGCCAGCGTCAATTGGGAGATCTGTGCTTCGATGACTGGCCCAAAACGGTGCCACGCCGACGTAACATCGCCGGCAATCAGGATCACCTCTGGCGAAAGCCCGGCCAGAATCATCCGCAGCCCCCGCCCGATGTACTGCGCCTGCTTCGCCAGCGCTTCCACTGCGTGCGGATTCGCCGCCTTCGGCCGCGCTCAATAACTGATGAAAAGTGATGGACTTCGACGAATGCGACAGCTCTGCATAGTAGTGCAGCGCCGCGCGGCACGAGGCAAAAGTCTCCCAGCAGCCCTTCATTCCGCAACCGCACAGCGGTCCATTCGGTTCCAGCGGAGCATGCCCAAACTCGCCCGCCATCCCGTGCTGCCCCGTGACCAGGTGCCCATTCGCAAAAATGCCCGTGCCAATGCCTTCGGAAACGGTAACCAGCACTGCGTTCCGCACGCCGTCCATCCGGCCAAACCAAAGCTCGGCCAGCAGGCAGGCGTTGGCGGCGTTTTCGAGCGCCACATGCAGGCCCGTCTTTCGCTCAATCGCTTTCTTTATGTCGAAGACCGGCCAGTGCAGGTTGGGCGCGAAAATCAAACGCTCCGTCTTAGGATCGACGCGACCCGGAAGACTGATCCCGATCCCCTCTACAGATTTCTTCGGAAAATTCGCCTTCAGGCGCAGGATGCAATCAATCAGCAACTCGACCGCGGCTGCCGGATCTGCACTCAACGGAATCACCGATCTCGACAACAGCCGCCCATTCAGATCCACAACTGCGACCGACGACTGCGCAGGATGAACATCGGCTGCAATGACTACAAGATCCTCGCTCAGGCCCAGCAGCGTAGGCCGTCGCCCCCGCGGCCTGCGCGCGATCGCGCCCTCCTGCACCCACTTCTCCTCGATCAGCTGCTCGATAATCAGTGAGACAGTACTCCGTTGCAGTCCCGAATGCCGCGCCAGTTCAGCGCGCGAGATCGGCTGGCGGGAGCGAATCATCTGCAGCACGATATCGCGGTTGATATGGCGCGCAGTTTCACTCGACGCCAGCTCAACATAGCTAAGGTCCACACGCCGCATGCCCCTGGCCGTGCGTCCCGGTTGTTTTGCTTGCTTACTCATCAGCACATAAGAATAATCGCAATCGACTGAACCGCAATCACCAGTCTCGAATTCTAGCGGTTTACCCCGCTCGCGAGATAGCCGCCATCGATCACGAGAATCTCCCCCGTCACAAAGGAAGCCGCATCCGATGCAAGGTAAATGGCGCCGCCCGCGATCTCATCCAATCGACCAAAGCGGTTCATGGGGGTACGCATCAGCAGCTCGCGTCCCCTGTCCGTATTCGATACCAACTCGTCGTTCAAGGCGGTTGGGAAGATGCCCGGAGCGATGGCGTTCACCGTCACTCCATGCGGCGCAAACTCCACAGCCAGCGACTTCGTCAGCGCGCCCACTGCAGCTTTGCTGGCGCCGTAGGCGGCAACATCACGGAATGCGACCAGCGTCGCCAGGGACGCGATATTTACGATGCGTCCATAGCCTTGATCAATCATGGTGCGGCCAAAAATCTGGCAGGCGCGCAGCGTTCCGGTCAAATTGGTATCCAGAATCTTCGACCAGTCGTCTTCCGAGCATTCGAGAGTAGGAACGCGCAGCGTCATTCCTGCCGAATTGACCAGAATATCCACCCGCCCGAATTTTTTCCTCGCCTCGTTGTGCAGGGCCTCGATTGAGGTGCGATCCCGCACGTCGGCGATACACCGCAACGATCGCCGGCCAAGGGCTTCGATCTCACCGGCTATCCGGTCGACTTCCCCGGCTCGGCGCGAGACGGCAATCACGTCGGCTCCAGCCGAAGCCAGACCCATAGCGATCGATCTGCCCAGCCCCGAGGTCCCTCCGATGACCACCGCGCACCTTCCCGTCAAATCGAAATGGCCATTGCTCAATGGGACACTCCTCCGTGTAACTGAATACTCCAGAATACAAACTTAATCACAAATCGAAGGAACGAATTCTAGCACGTCCAACTCCTTCCAGTACCCGGGCTTTTAACCTGTGACAACAAAATAATTTTGTAGGTCCCTCTTGACAACTCTGAAAAAAGAGCAATATTGTTCGCTCTATCGATACCCTCGGCCTACGGGAGCCCTATTTTAGCGGGCCGACAAATCGCTTGCAGGAAATCGTTGTAAACGAGTGAATGCAGGAGAAGTCTGACTTTGCACAAATAGTACAGTAGTCGAACAAATGGTTCTCTTTCCTCAGACATCGATGCAAGGCTACGCCGAGAAAATCTTTTCGGTTCGCACTTGCACGCATATGCCGGTTATCCGTTCCACACAATCGGGAGGTCTCATGAAATCATTCGGACGTCTAATCCTCAATCCGCTTTCAACGCGCCAACACGCCATGGGCGGGGTGCTCGCGATCGCCTTCTGGCTCGCCATTCTTGTCACTCTGCCTATCGCTGGCATCGCCGATGCGCTCTACGGAACACTGATCGGTACTGTTACCGACAAGACCGGTGCGGTCGTACCGGGCGTGACCGTGACTGTGACGAATCAGGGCACGGGAGCAGTTCGCACTACGGTTACCGGTTCTCAGGGCGACTACCTGGTGAACAACCTTCCTTCGGGCACGTATACCGTAGCGCTGCAGGCCGCCGGCTTTGCGGGATTTACGCAGAAGAACGTCATGATAGCGATCAACCGGCAGGTGCGCATTGATGCCACGCTGCAGCCGGCGGGCACGACGCAGACGGTGACGGTGACGACAACTGCGCCGATACTGCAGACGGAAACGGCGGAGGTCAACCACGAAATCACCAGCGAGCAGATTGGACAGCTCCCCATCACTTCCAGCCAGGGCCGTAACTATCAGACCCTCTATACGCTCATTCCGGGCGCGGCGGCTGTCCAGGAACAGAATTCGACTGCTTCCAATCCGTCGCGCGCCATGTCGCTTAACGTCAACGGCGTCGAAGACATGAGCAACACAACGCGGATCGACGGTGCCGTGAATACTTACGGCTGGCTCCCTTACCTGGTTGCCTATGTTCCCCCCGCAGATTCGATCCAGACAGTCAATATCGTGACGAACTCTTTTAACGCTGAGCAGGGTGTCGCCGGAGGCGCTTCGATCAATGTCATCACCAAGAGCGGTACCCGAAACTTGCATGGCAGCCTGTGGTGGTATTACCAGGACGCCGGCATTAGCGCTCGTCCCTATACCGCGACCCGGCAGGCCCAGCCCACAGTGCCGAAGAATATCTTTGACGAATACGGCTTCGCAGTCGGCGGTCCCGTTTACATCCCGAAGATCCTGACCGGCCGGGACAAGCTTTTCTTCTTCCAGGATTTCGAGCGGGTCACGCGGCGACAGCTGATCACAGGAACCCAGACGGTCCCGACCACGCCGCTGCTGACCGGAGACTTTTCGGCGGTGACAAACATCGGAACCGCCAGCACCATCCTCTACGATCCGCAGCCCGGCGGTACGGGACCCTATCTGCCGCTCGGCTCTCGTCCGACATTCCTATCTGAATACGGATGCAACTGCATCCCGGCATCACGGGCATCGTCGGCCGCGCTCACGATGCTGGCGCTGCTTGATCCGATTTCGTCGACGATCACCAATCCAAACTATGCCAACCAGCTTGCGAACGATTTCCTGGGCAGCGGCACACTCGGATATAACCGCAATACATCCGATACGAGGATCGACTACGTCCCGAACCAGAGCACGACCGTATTCGGAAAGTACGCCATCGAACCCTTTTCGGTTACTGACCCGCAGGAGCTGCAGAATGCCGGTGGAGGCACCTTTGACGGGGGCCAGCCCGGGGCGGCCAGCGGCCGCATCCAGAACGTCGGACTCGGCGCCAGCCATGTCTTCAGCCCCAACCTGGTCGCCGATTGGGACTTCGGCTATACGCGCCAAAGGACAGGCGCGCAGTCGACGGTCGATCTCGCGGCCGGCTACTACGGACTGGATACGCTGCATATCCCCGGCACCAACGGCGTGGGGACCAACTATATCGGCCAGCCGACCTTCGCGTTTGGAACCGTCGCGAACAACGGCTCAAGCACTGGGTTCTCCTCTATTGGGAACAGCAACGGCGCCAACCCCTTCCTCTTCCGCGATAACCAGTTCACTGGCGATGTGAACCTGAGCTGGACCAAGAGCACCCATGCGATGAAGTTCGGATTCACCTACTATCACTTCGACCTGAACCATTTTCAGCCGACCAGTGGTGGCGGCGTCAGCAGCCCGCGCGGCGGCTTCCAATTCCAAGGAGGGATGACCACTAATTCGGCGAGCTCGATTACCGTTTACAACACCCTGGCCGATATGCTGCTGGGCCTGCCCAACGGCAACGGAACTGGGATTGCGGTGGCGAAGGAGACGCAGCTCACTAACCCTAATTCTCTGCGTTGGACGGAGATTGCCTTCTACGCGCAGGATCAGTGGAAGGTGACTCCAAAGCTGACCGTCACCTACGGTCTCCGCTACGAGTTCTATCCTCCGCCATACCGGGATCATACGGGTGTTTATCGGTTGGATCCAACCTTGCCGCAGACAGCCAACGTCTTAGTGGGCGGCGTGGGCAGCGTTCCGCACAACGCCGGGTACGACATGAGCTGGGGAACGATCTTTCCGCGTCTCGGAATCGCTTATCGATTGAACGACCGCTGGGTGGTTCGTACCGGAGCGGGAATTACCTCGGATCCGGACAGCCTGCGCTTCCTGCGCGATGCGTTCCCGGAGGATCTGGCGCCGACTTACAGCGGAACGGCGACCGGTACCGTCGCGATCGATCCGACGACTGGCACTCCTTTGACCCTGGTAAACGGCATTCCGCCGCCGGTGTTCCCGGACTACTCCACCGGCTATGCGTCGCTTCCTGTAAGCGGATCGACCAACACGGCTCCGGCGAATTACCACCGCGGCTATATCGAGAGCTGGAACCTGTTCGTGCAGGGAGACCTGGGCGCGAAGTTCGTCGCGAACATCGGATATGTGGGCACGCGGGTGGTGCGGCAACTCGCCGGCTATACCTTGAATTCGGCACCGCTGCCGAGCGGTTCGACGCTCTGCATGGCTAATGGACAATACAATCCTTCCTCACCGTTTTATACGAATCCGCTGGGATCAAACCCGTGCAATTTCGCTGCAAACGAGACCATCAACCTCGAACACTGCGCCACCGCCGCCAGCGCCATCTGTTACAACACGGGCGGTATCACGATGAACGCGCCCGCCTTCTCCGCGAATTACAACGGCCTGCAAACGCAACTGACGCGTCTCGCGGGTCGTTCGGCGCAGTTCGGCCTCGTCTACACATGGTCGAAAGCGATGGACGACGAGGACAACGGAGCCGGGTCGGGGTCGGCCGGCACGGCATTCTCCTATCCAGCGTACTTCTTCCGCAATCGGTCATTGGCGGTCTACGATCGCAAGAACAACCTGCAATTCTGGGGAATCTATAACCTGCCCTTCGGACCCGGTCAGCGCTGGGCTACTACCGGTGTTCCAGGGGCAATCCTTGGCGGCTTCCAGCTGAATGGGCAGCTCAGCCACGTCAGCGGCACGCCGTTTTCGGTGAGCCCGACGTCGAACACCCTCAACTCTCCAGGCAATACCTTGTACGCGCAGTTAGTCGCGCCGTACCATCAGCTGGGTGGGCATAACCGGACCCCGAAGAACACCGCCGTTTCTGGCGGAAAACCGTGGTTCGATCCAACATCGTTCGCCAACCCGACCGAGCCGAAATACACAAAGACCATGCTACCCTCGGAGATTCAGTCTCCGGTGTTCGCCAATACCACCCGCGACGGGTTCCGCGGTCCCGGTCAAACCTATGTCAATGCCAGCATTTTTCGCTCGTTCCCCATCTATAAGGAATCGGCGTTCCAGATTCGCTTCGAGGCATTCAATGTCTTTAATCACCCGATTCTAACCAACCCGAACGTGACAGTGGGGGGCAGTACGTTTGGATACATCACTAGCTTCGGCACGACTTCTCCGGCAGCTCCGCGCGTGCTGCAGTTTGCCGGGTACTTCAAGTTCTAGGGTAGTCCGCGATTGCTGCTCTCTTTCAACGTGAGCCAGGTGTCCTTCCCAGGAAGGGACACCTGACATCGGCGCTGCACCCGTTCACTGCTGGCTCGGGGCTGCGCGGGCGAAATGTTTCTTAATACGCGCTCGGCACGGGCGTTGTCTCTGCCGCGAAATGCTCCCGGTACCAGTCCACTGTCTCCCGGATCGCTTCGTCCATGCCATACCGCGGCCGCCAGCCCAGCCGCTCCCGCGCCTTGCTCGCATTCAGATACTGCTCGCGAATCTCGGAACTGGCGACGTTCTGAATGACCGGCTGGAGATCGTTTCTGGCCATGATCTTGAGCGTCATGTGCACGATTTCTAACACCGTCAGCCGCTCTCCAAGACTGAAGTTGAAGGCCTCTCCTGAAATCGAGTCGTCCTCAGCCAGTCGCTCGCCCAGCGTCAGGTAACATTCTGCCGCGTCCTTCACATAAAGAAAGTCGCGGACAAACCTCCCGTCGCTGCGAATCACAAACGGCTCGCCCGCCAACGTTGCCTTGATGAGACCGGGTATGGTGCGGCTGAAGTTAAGATCGCCGCCACCGAAGAGGTTGCCGCAGCGGGCGATGGCAGTTTTTGTTCCGTAGGTTGCGGTATACATCTGCGCGATCAGGTCCGTGCACGATTTCGAGACATCGTAGGGATATCGGCCCTGCAGCGGATGAGTCTCGCGATAAGGCAGGTTTTCGCTCGCACCGTAGGCCTTATCCGACGAGGCAACCACCACGTTCGAGGTCCCCGCCAGCCGGCATGCTTCCATGACATTCCACGTGCCCATGACGTTCGTGCGCAGCGTGCCCACCGGATCACGCTTGGCCACTTGCACCAGCGGCTGCGCGGCGAGATGAAAAACCGTATGCGGCTCGTACTCGGCGATTGCCCGCTGCATTGTCGACAGCGACTCCAGATCCCCAGACACGGTGGCGATTCGCTCGATCAGCCCCTCGCGCACCACCATGCTCTTCGGAGCGTGATCGCGCACCAGCGCGACGATTTCCGCGCCATCCCGCATCAACGCCTTCACCACCCAACCGCCCATCAGGCCGGTCGCGCCGGTCACGAAGACCTTCTTGCCCTTCCAATAGGAACCCACTCCGACCTCTCGCTTTCAGTATCGACTAGAAGCTTAGCTGATCTTCGCGCCGCGGGAGAGGTCCGCCGAGTCTATTCGTAGCGAAGCGCTGTCATGGGATCGACCCGGGAGGCGCGCCGGGCAGGCAGCATACACGCAATCGCGGCGACCGCTGCCAGAACGAGGGTCACCGCGAGCAGGATGAGGGGATCGCGCGAACTGCCTTCGGCCCAATGCGCGAGCACCTTGTGGAGCGCCAACGTCAGAGCGATTCCCCCGAGGATGCCTCCGCCCACGCTCAGGACCGTTGAGGAGAAGACGATGCGCAGCACGTGTCCGCGCTGTGCGCCGAGGGCCATGCGGATGCCGAACTCATTCGTTCGCTGCTCTACGGAATAGGACACCACACTGTACAGTCCCACCGCCGCGAGCGCCAGCGCCAGCACCGCAAAGCCGCCAAAGAGCCACGCGACCAAATGCTCCTGCTGATACTCCGGCTGGTCGGAAATCCATTGCTCCAGGTTCTCCACCTGCCCGATAACCTGCTGGTCCGGATCCACCGCATTCACCTGCGCCGCCACCGCATGCACCAGCGACAGCGGAGGCACATCCGACCGCACCAGTATCTGCGTGTATGTGCCCATGACCATTGTGAAGGGGAGAAACGCTTCCGGCTTGATCGGATTCCGCAGCCCGTCATCGCGTTTGTCGGCGATAACGCCCACAATCTGCATCCACCCATCCGCGCCCGGCGCCGTCAGGTTAAACGGCGGCTGTGGTGCAATCGCTGGCACCTTGATCGAGTGTCCGATCGCGTCGCCATTGGGAAAATACTGCTTCGCTAATGTCTCGTTAATCACCACAACGTGGGCCGCGTTGTGATTCTCCGTCTCATCCCAGATCCGTCCCTGCGCCAGCTTGATCCGCAGCGCGGGGAAATACCCCGGGCTCACCACGTTAATCCGCGCAGACTGCTGCTCCGTCGCTGGACGCCCCAGAATCTCAAACTTAGTCTCGAAGCCATTCGACGGAGGCGTCGCATTCGACGAAATCGCCGCCATCGTCACTCCCGGCAGCGTCGCCGCCCTCGCCCGCAGCTGCTCGAAGTACGCCGACCGCTCCGCCCAGGTCGTATAAGTGCCATCGTGGATCGGAATCCCCACCGACATGATGTTGTGCGGATCGTACCCAAGCGGCGTGTGAAGCAGCTTCAGAAACCCTTCCATTGCCGCGCTCGCTCCGGCCAGCATCACCAGAGTCAGCGCGATCTGCACGCCGATCAGCGTGTTATGGGTCGCGCGCCCACGCACCGCGCCGGCAACTCTGCGCGTGCTCGACTGCATTACCTGACTCACCTCGGGACGCGACAATTGCAGCGCCGGCCATAGTCCGAACAGGATCCCCGTCAGCAGCGCCACGCCCACGCTGAACGCCAGCACCGGCAGGTTGATCCGTATCGCCGCCTCATGCGGAAACTGGTTCTGCGGCAGCATCGACACCATCACCGCCAGCAGGCGGTACGCGAGCAAAACGCCGAGTGCTGTGCCCGTCAGGGCCAGCATCAGCGATTCCGTCAGCAGCTGCCGGATGATCCTGCGCCGGCTCGCCCCGATCGCCGCCCGCACCGCGAATTCGTGTTGCCGTGCCGTTCCTCGAGCCAGCAGCAGAATCGAAACATTCCCGCACCCGATCGCCAGCAGCAGGCCGACCGCGCTGAACAGCAGTGCCAGCGTCCCGCCCAGGTCAGCGACAAAGTGCTCGTTCAGCCCTTGCACATGCATCTGGAAATGCTCCGGAAAATTCCGCGGCTTTTCCTTCGCGAACTGCTCCATCAGCGGCTGCAGCGCCGCGTCCGCCGCCGCGTGCGACACGCCCGGCTTCAGGCGCATCGTTATGGTGTAGGAGCGCTCTGGAACCTCCAGCAGCTTCGCCGGCAGATAGACATCCCCGTCGTTCCACGTGAACCGCGGCGCGGCCACACCCACAATGGTGTAGTTCTTCTTTGTCAGCTGTAGCGTCTTGCCCAGCACTGACGGATCGGAATTGAAGTGCCGCTGCCAGAATTTGTAGCTCAGCACCGCCACCGGCTGCGGATCTTGTCCATCGATCGCATCCGACGGCACCAAACCCCGGCCCAGCAACGGTGGCACGCCGAAGAAGTTGAATGCATTGGACGTGAAACCCGTCCCATTCACATCTTCCGGAAGGTCGTGCCCGGTCACCATCAGGCTCCGGTAGTCGAAGCCTATAAAATCCTCTATCACCGGCGACTGTCGTAACTCCTGAATCTGTCGGCCTGTCAGCGCGATGTACCGGTCCTGCCCGGCCTTGTTCTGCACCACCAGGTGCGCCATCCGGTCGGCATTGGCATACGGATAAGGGTCCATCAGCACCGCATACACCACGCTGAAGACCGCCGTGGTCGCCCCAATCCCCAGCGCCAGAGAAATGACTGCTGTCAGCGTGAATCCCGGACTCTTTCGCAGTTGCCGGAACGAATAGCGAAAATCCTGAAGCAGGGTCTGCATACGCCCTCCCTGGAAAACAATGCTCCTACTTCGCAGGAGCACATGGACTGCCAACAGGCGTTCGTCACCAAGCCACTCAATCTACAGGAGAGATCTCGTAGCCGTCCTGCCACGCGCTGTCCGGTTCCGCCCTCCCGTGTTCACTACTGAACAACCCCGAAAGCAAAACTGCGCAGCAGGATAGGAGGACCTGACCGGGCCCCATCGAGTTCCCCTTGACATATATGCCTATATAGGAATATATTCAGAGAATGGCACGAGCGGCAACAACGACCGACGTCTTCAACGCCATCGCGGAGCCCCGACGGCGCGAGGTGATCGGAGTGCTCGCAGATGGCAGGGAGTACGCGGTCGGTGAGGTGGTCGTGCGTTTGAGGATGTCACAACCGGCTGTCTCGAAGCACTTGGGGGTACTGCGCAAGGTGGGCGTGGTGTCGGTGATCAAGCGCGGACAGCACCGGATGTACCGGCTGAATGCAGCCGAGCTGAAGCCGGTGCATGACTGGGTGAAGACGTTTGAACAGTACTGGACGCATCAACTGCGTCAAATCAAGGAGCGGGCCGAGCGAAAGGCTCTCGATCAGATCATTTCAAGCAACAGCGCGAAGAAGGAGGAGTAATGGCAGTGAATATTCAGGAGCAAGCGGTTCAGACGTTCGAGATTGTCAAGGAACTGGAAATTGCGGCGCCCATCGGGATTGTGTTCGAGACGATCCTGGAACAGATGGGGCCTTTGAACTCGACGCCGGAGAAGCCGATGCCGATGAAGTTGGAGGCGTGGCCGGGCGGCCGTTGGTTTCGAGATCTGGGAAACGGCACAGGCCATTTCTGGGGAGTAGTGCAGGCGATCAAGCCCCCGTCGCTGCTGGAGATATGCGGACCGCTGTTCATGTCCACACCGGCGACCTCCAATCTCCAGTATCGGCTGACTGAGGAAGACGGATTGACGCAGGTCCGGTTTGTCCACCGGGCAATGGGCTGGATCGGTGAAGCGGACCGGGGAGTAGATGCCGGCTGGACTGACCTGATCACCCGCATTCGCAATGCGGCAGAGAAGCGCAGCAGCAGAAGCTGAACGAAAGGAGAGAGAGCCTATGTGTCCGGTATGCATCGCAACCGCGGCCGTGATCGCCGCAAGCGCCACCTCGACGGGCGGCATCTCCGCGCTGGTCATTGGCGGGCTCCGTGGGGGCAGGCTCCGCGGCAAGAACCAGGAAGCAACCACTAATAAGAAGAGCATCGAACAAGGAGAGAGATATGGACAAGAACAAGGAGACTGAGATGAACATGAAAACGCCCCCGATCGTGTCACCGCAGGAGTGGGAGACTGCGCGACAGCAGATGCTCGTGAAGGAGAAGGCCTTTACCCGCTCGCGGGACGCGCTGGCCGCCGAGCGCCGGCGAATGCCGTGGCTGTCCGTGGATAAGGAATACAAGTTCGATGGGCCTAAGGGCAAAGCGAGCCTGCTCGATTTGTTCGAAGGGCGTCGTCAGCTTATCGTTTACCGCGCCTTCTTCGAGCCCGGCGTCTTCGGCTGGCCCGACCATGCTTGCCGCGGCTGCTCTCTCGGAGCCGATCAGGTCGCCCACCTTTCCCATCTGAACGCCCGCGACACCACGCTGGTGTTTGCCTCGCGTGCGCCGCAGACGGACATCGCGCGCCTGAAGGCGCGGATGGAGTGGGAGATGCCGTGGTACACCATCACGGACAGCTTCGACACCGACTTCGGCGTGGACGAGTGGCATGGCCACAACGTGTTCATCCGCGACGGCGACAAAATGTTCCGCACTTACTTCATCAACAATCGCGGCGACGAGGCAATGGGAAGCACCTGGAGTTACCTCGACATGACTCCGCTCGGGCGTCAGGAAGAGTGGGAGGACTCACCTGAGGGCTATCCCCAGACCCCGCCGTACAAGTGGTGGAACTGGCACGACGAATACGCCCCCTCTTCCTCGCCCGACCCAAGGTGGGTCAAGGTGGTGGATAACGCGCTGGCGACGTAGAACCGGGCGACCCATACGGTGGTGTGCGGAGCTCGCTGGTCGAGTGTCTTCCCTGACACTGGACGTGACGAACGCAGCGTAGCTCCCACAATAGGGAGGTAGTTGGCCGACAAATTCGCTCGAAACAATAGAAACAAACATGAGGGCCCGGCAGCCATCGCTGTCGGGTTTTCTCTTTTCCGTCCTCCCAGGGGTGAATGCCTTCAATTAAGTGGGGCAACTGCACATTTTCCGGGTGTAGTGTTTCCGTCCAGCCGTCCTGACAGTGGAGAAATCGAAAGCGGTCACCTCATTGCCGGGAACCACCTCATCCGTTAGCACCCACCTAAAAGGAGAGTGAAAAATGAGAAACGCAAAGCGTCCCCGGCTAGCGATGTTCTTCGTGTCGCTGGCAATCGCAATTACATTTGCAATGAGTGCATCGTGGCTCCATGCACAGGATGGTCGCGGCACCAAACCGAACATCATCATGATTGTTGGGGATGACGTAGGCTGGGGCGATCTTGGCGTTTACGGAGGAGGACTGAACCGCGGTATTCCGACAACCAATCTTGACAAAATGGCTGATGAGGGAATGACCTTTTTCTCGTTCTACGGTCAGCCTAGCTGTACGCCGGGCCGGGCGGCGCTCATTACAGGACGCATACCCAATCGCAGCGGCATGACAACGGTGAGCTTCCAGGGACAGGGCGGGGGTCTTCCACATGCCGAGTGGACACTCGCGTCAGTCCTCAAGCAGGCGAATTATTCCACGTTTTTTGCCGGCAAGTGGCACCTGGGCGAGGCGGATTATTCCCTGCCGAATGCTCAAGGCTTCGACATCATGAAGTATTGCGGCCTGTATCACCTGAATGCCTACACCTATGCAGATCCTAAGTGGTTTCCGGACATGAGTCCGGAGTTACGGGCGATGTTCGAGAAAGTCACCAAGGGGATGATGTCCGGGAATGCTGGAGAAGCGCCCCATGAAGACTTCAAGATCAATGGAGAGTACGTGAACACGCCGGAAAAAGGCGTCGTCGGAATTCCGTTTATTGACGAGTATGTCGAAAAGGCGGCGATGGACTACCTCAGCAATCTCCCCAAGGGTCAGCCATTCTTCATGGACGTGAACTTCATGAAGGTGCATCAGCCGAACATGCCTGCGCCCGAGTACATGGGCAAGTCGCTGCTGAAATCCAAGTATGGTGACTCGCTGGTAGAACTCGATGCGCGGGTGGGTCACATCATGGACAAGGTTCGCGAGCTGGGTATCGCTGACAACACGCTGATTATTTTCACGACCGATAACGGCGCATGGCAGGATGTTTATCCGGATGCCGGATACACTCCCTTCCGCGGAACCAAGGGAACGGTACGTGAAGGCGGAGCACGAGTTCCGGCGATCGCCTGGTGGCCCGGTCATATCAAGGACCATTCGCGTAACTACGACATCCTCGGCAGTCTCGACTTCATGGCGACATTTGCGAACCTTGCCGGCCTGGACCTACCGAAGAATGATCGCGAAGGCAAGCCGATTATCTTCGACAGCATCGACATGACGCCCGTGCTGCTGGGCACAGGCAAATCGAAGCGGGACAGCTGGTTCTACTTCACGGAGAATGAGCTGAGTCCTGGTGCAGTTCGTGTAGGAAGGTTTAAGGCCGTCTTTAATCTGCGAGGCGATGACGGCCAGGTGACCGGAGGTCTGGCAGTGGACACCAACCTTGGCTGGAAGGGACCGGAGAAATATGTCGCGGCGGTTCCGCAGATCTTTGATCTATGGGCCGACCCGCAGGAACGGTACGACATCTTCATGAACAACTTCACGGAGCACACCTGGACGTTGGTGACCATGAATGCTGCTGTTAAAGAGCTCATGAAGACGTATGTGCAATATCCACCGCGCAAGCAACAGAGCGAGGTTTATTCGGGCCCGATCACTCTGGGGGCGTATGAGCGGTTCCAATATATCCGCGACCAGCTCGATAAACAAGGATTCAATATCCCGATACCGACAGGAAATTAGCCGCTGAGTTTTCTGCATTAGAGACCTGCGCGTGAGGAGTGTCCAGAGGCACAAGGCGAGAGATTCTCGCCTTGCGTCTTTCGAGGTTATTCTGCTTCCAGTCCTATCGTTGCAAACTGATGGGGGATTGATGGCGAAGTTGAAGAAAGTCCTGTTGCGTTCGGGTATTGGAATCGTGTTTGTCGCGTGCGCGCTAGTTTGCGCACATGCTCAGACAGATCCGCTGCCATCGTGGAACAATACCGCTCCGAAGAAAGCTATCATCGCCTTCGTTGAGAAGGTAACGAAAGAAAACACTGCAGATTTTGTTCCCATCGATCAGCGCATCGCCACCTTCGACAACGATGGCACTCTTTGGATCGAGCAGCCAATGTACGTTCAGTTGGCTTTTGTCCTCGATCGGGTCAAAGAGCTCGCTCCGAAGCATCCGGAATGGAAGACGACGCAGCCATTCAAGGGCGTTCTCGACGGCGACATGAAAGCTGTAGCCGCGACGGGCGAGAAGGGCCTGATGCAACTCATGGCCGCTACGCACGCCGGCATGAGCGTCGATGAGTTTCAAAAGATCGTCACGGATTGGCTCGCCACCGCGCAGCAGCCGAGGTTCAAACGTCCTTACACCCAGTGCGTTTACCAGCCGATGCTTGAGTTGCTGGCTTATCTTCGGGCCAATGGCTTTAAGACGTACATCGTCTCAGGGGGTGGAGTTGAGTTCATGCGCCCCTGGACCGAGAAAGTCTACGGCATTCCGCCGGAGCAGGTTGTGGGCAGCTCCATCAAAACAAAATTCGAGATGGTCAACGGCCAGCCTGTCCTCATGCGGTTACCGGAAATAAACTTCATCGACGATAAAGAGGGAAAGCCGGTCGGGATTAACGAATATATCGGTCGCCGGCCCATCGCCGCTTTCGGCAATTCCGACGGCGACCAGCAGATGCTGGAATGGACAGCCGCAGGCGGCGGCCCGCGCTTAATGTTGCTTGTCCATCACACCGACGCGGTGCGCGAGTATGCATACGATCGACAGTCTGCCTTTGGCCGTCTCGACAAGGCGCTCGAGGAGGCAAATGTGAAGGGATGGACTGTAGTGGACATGAAGAACGATTGGAAGACGATCTTTCCGCCTGAATAACGATGGACACACTCACCCCGGCCCGCATGAGCGGTTCCAGTACGTTCGCGACATGCCCGGCAACGGGATGGTCTTCCCGGTTTGCGAAGGAGAACGCCAACATGAGCGATACACCCAATACCGATCCGCGTGTAGCCCTGGCCACGAAGCGCACCACGTTGGCCAGTTTTCGAACCGCCCAGGCACTGGACCGCACCACCCTCGCTTGGGTGAGGACAACCTTGACCATGGGGAGCTTTGGCTTCGGGATGATCGGCTTTTTCCGAACCTTAGATGAGCACGCCCAGACATCGCAATCCGCTGAACTCCATCATGCGGCTATCCACTTTGGCGAACTCCTGGTCCTCGGGGGTGTTGTAGCGACCGTGTTAGCGGGCATTTCACACTGGAATACGCTTCGCGGCATGGAGCGTGGCGAGATGCCGAAGGCGGCCCGCTGGCCGTTGAGTATAACGGTTGCGCTGTTTATCGCGCTGCTGGGAGCGGCAGGACTCTGGTCATTGACTACCTCGCGCTGAGGTCCATCCACCTAATCAAGTGTCTCGAGTCGGCGCACGGCAAAACCTCTCTCGAATGCGCCGCTATGAAGTGGTGGGTGATGCAGTCGTCGTGAACGGTTGGCGGCAGGGCCATCTTCCCATCAATGCGGTACATTCTCTTCATGGAGTCTGCGTGTCTGCGGAAGTAGAAGCTAAGCACGATCTCGAAGTCGTCATTCTTTGCGGTGGCAAGGGATCTCGCATTTATCCCTTCTCCGAATACTTTCCCAAGCCCATGATGCCCATCCAGGGGCGGCCCATCCTCGTCCATCTCATGCAGATTTACGCAAGATATGGCTTTCGCCGCTTCGTCCTCGCCGCCGGCCATCGCAAGGAGATGCTTTTCGATTACTTCGAAGGCCGCTTCCCCGACTGGGGAATCAAAATACTCGATACCGGCGTCGAAGCCGACACCGGCGATCGTATCCTCGCCTGCCTCGATCACGTCGGCGATCAGTTCTTCGCCACCTACGGAGACGGTCTCGGCAACGTCGATCTCGCCGGGCTCCTTGACTTCCATAACGCCAGCGGAGGACTGGCCACCGTTACCGCCGTTCCCCTCCGCTCGCAATTCGGTACCCTTCAGTTCAATCAGAACGGGCAGGTCGAAAGCTTCACCGAAAAGCCCATCATCCGCGATTCCTGGATTAACGCAGGATTCTTCGTCTTCAACAAAAAAGTAGCCGCGCACTGGGCTGGCCATAGCCTCGAATCCGAGATTCTGCCTCACCTCGCCAGTCAGGGATCACTGTTTACCTACCTCCATCACGGCTTCTGGAAATCAATGGACACCAGCAAGGATCAGCAGGAAATGGAGCGGCTCGCCGAGGATGGCTCCGCCCCCTGGACCCATCCCGTTCAAACCTCCGCCCTGGAGGGGACGAACCGCTAGCTGTCGCTGTCAATCCCCGCCGCTGAGATTTGTCTCCTATCTCATTGATTTCATGGGTCTGAGTGAGAGAAATAGTTGGCCAGCCATTTTGCATGGCCAACTATAATAAAGACAGAGATAAACGCCCTCTACAACTCCCGCCAGGAGTTCTGCACTTTGGCCATTCACACACTGAAATCCTTTCTGTCAGCCGCATGGAATCAATGAGGACGAGCTAGTTACTCTGTTTCCAATGAGCACATGTAAGTCTTTCTTTGTCTATTAGATAGGTGCAAACCATGTGTTTTCTATCGATTACAATCCACGTATACGCTAAACCCAATGGAATGAATCGGTAACGGAATCGGAGGGGAAGGGGGGTAGGGGGTGGGTCCCGCCTCGAATACAAAGTAGTGACAAAGCAATGACATCGGAATGTCAGCAACTTTGCACTTATCCCGGAAAATTAGGGTTCAGTGAACTGGAAACAGACCTGGAAACACACACCGATGACCGCCCTGCACTTACCGACCGAGAGAGCAACCTATAGAGTCGGCAAGCGGGCCTTGGACCTCATCATTTGCATCTTGGCTCTGCCTTTGGTTCTCATTCTGGTGGCGACGGTCGCCATCATCGTCAGGGCAACCTCTCCCGGCCCCATCTTTTACCGCCACGTCCGCGTCGGCTTAAGAAAAAAGCCGTTCGGACTCTGGAAGTTCCGGACGATGATCCACCAGAGCGACCACATATTCTGGAACCACCTTGCTGAGAGCGTTGAAGCTCGCCGGGAGTGGCTGCGCTACCGGAAACTGAAGCACGACCCTCGCATCACAAAGATCGGTTCTTTCCTGCGCCGGACCAACCTCGACGAGTTGCCCCAGATACTGAATGTGCTTCTGGGTGATATGAGCCTCGTCGGTCCTCGACCTGTCGTCGAGGAGGAACTCGCCCGCTATGGAGCGGGAGGGACGCTATATACAGCAGTTCTCCCCGGCATCACCGGACTCTGGCAGGTAAGTGGGCGGGGGTCTCTGCCGTATGAGCGGCGAGTCGCGCTCGATGTGGAATATGTAAGCACATGGTCTTTTGCGAGAGATCTGCTGGTTCTGACGAAAACACTGAACGCCGTATGGACTTGCCGCGGCGCATTCTGAGGAAGCGCTGAATTCACGCAGTGCCGATTTCCTCTTTGCTCACGCCCTTTCGTAGAATGGGCTCGTCTCCATCTCGCCGTTAGAACGGCGCGAACGGGGCCAACGAGGCTTTATGGGAACATTGCGGCAGAGAAACCCCCATCTTCTGGTCGTGCCCATGATCGTTCTGTTGGGGCTTCAATCCTCGGCGCTCCTGTGCGCCCAGCAAGCTAAAGTAGCCTCCGCGACCGGTGTCACGGCGGATCTACCCGCAAGCACCGAGTTCTCCTCCGGGCCGCCTACTCAGCAGGAAGTGACAGACATCCTCCGGGTGCTGGGAGAAATGCGACAGGAACTAAGAGACTCGCGACATGAGGTTGAAGATCTCAAGAAGGAAGTGACGGAGCTTAAGGAGGAAGTAGCTGCAAGTGCTAGTGGTCCAAGCGGCGTCGAGGCTCTCAAGACCGCTGTGGACCAGCTTCAAGATGATCAACAGATCGTCCAATCCCAGGTGAAGACCCTTGAGCAGGCCAAGGTCGGGACGGAATCGAAATATCCAGTCAGCCTTACAGGAATGATTCTCTTCAACTCCTTCTTTGTGGATGGGGCCGTGGACAATCCCGTTCTGCCCTCGATTGCGCTGCCCAGGAATGCGCTGTACGTACATCATTCCCTCGGAGCCAGTCTCGAGCAAACCCAATTGGGATTGAATGCAAGCGGTCCGCGCCTGGGTAGTGCTCGCACCTCCGCGGACATCACTGTGGACTTCTTCAACCCAACTAATTACACATCGATCCCGCCACAAGACACGATGAATCTGCGCTTGCGCACGGCCGATGTAAATCTGGATTGGGCAGATACGCAAGTGTCCGCGGGCCTACAGACTCCTTTAGTGACTCCCCTTTCTCCAACGTCGTTTGCCACCCTCGGCGAGCCAGCACTCGCGTGGTCAGGCAATTTGTGGACCTGGCTCCCACAAGCCACGATTGAGCACCGGATGGCGGCCAAGGGCTCTGGTTACACATCGCTTGCCTTCGGAATTCTGGATCCGATGGCGGGCGATGCCACTGGTGGGCAGGCGTATGGAATTCTGCGGCAGAGCATACAGCCCGGGTACGAAGGTAGAGTCGCCTATGTCTGGGGGAACCAGCAGCGGCCGTATGAGATTGGCGCAAACGGCTACTACACTCGGCAGCTCTATTCCGGAAACCAGCCTACCGAGAGTCAGGCCCTGGACTTTTGGGCGGGAACCACAGACTGGCGTGTTCCACTGGCCAGGATCGCCGAACTTTCCGGTGAATTCTATCGTGGTCGGGGAATCGGCGACCTTGGCGGTGGTGCCTTCAAGAACATAGTTAAGGAGAACGGCGCGGAGTACGCGAGTGGCCTCAATGCAACCGGTGGATGGGCGCAACTAAAGTCGCGTTTAACTCCCACCCTTGAAGTGAACGCATTCTTCGGAGAGGATAGTGCCGAGGCCAGTGAGGTTCGCGATCAGGCGCCGGTCACGAACCCGTCGCCGTATCTGTATCTGGTGAGAAACCAGAGCACTGCCGCAAATATAGTCTTTCGCCCTAAGACGTATTTGGTATTTTCCGGCGAATACCGATACCTGCGATCCTGGTATGTCTATGGTCCTGCCAGTACCGCGCAGACAGTGGACCTGACTATGGGTTATCTCTTCTGATGCTCTCCAGCAAAGCTCTCTGCGGACTCTCTCTTTGCCTAATCGTTGGGAACGCTTCCCATATGATGCACGCGAGTGACCAAACCACAGAGGTAGTGGCTGAGGCCAAGGTGAGGTTTACTGGCAGTGGGAGTGCTTCAGAGCATCATTCGAACGAAGGAGTGGTATTGTGGCTGACACCGGCGGATGCAGTTATCTCGACACCGACGCGAAATTCTGGGAACGGTCGTCTTCAGCTTGCACAAAAAAATAAACAGTTTGTCCCGCACTTATTAGTCGTACAGGTTGGCAGCGTCGTGGACTTTCCTAACCTTGACCCGTTCTTTCACAATGTGTTCTCTCTGTTTAACGGCAAGAGATTCGATCTGGGTTTGTATGAGAGTGGCTCAAGCCGGAGCGTACATTTCGACCGACCGGGCGTCTCTTACATTTTTTGTAATATTCATCCAGAGATGAGCGCGGTTGTGGTGAGCGTACCAACGCCATACTTTGCTGTGTCTTCCCCTCTCGGCAATCTCGTCATCCGTGATGTAGCTCCAGGGACTTACACAATGCACGTGTGGGCAGTCGGAAGCTCTGACACAAATCTGGCTGCAATCGGACGCCGGGTCTCTGTTTCGGGCAACAACATAGATCTGGGCACAATCGCGCTTGAAGAGTCTGTACCCGTGCCTCACAAGAACAAGTTCGGTGTGGACTACGAATCGAAAAAACCATCGTCTTACTGAGCCCCCAAACTGGCAGGAGCGAATGAGTCTATCTTCAGCGACGCAAGCGCAGTCAGCCCGAGGCCGCGCATGCAATCGGTTGCGTAGACCAGTGTGTAGTTATCCTTCCAGGCTGGTGTGTATGCGTTGCAATCACCGTGGGTAAGTTGCTTCGTGGCGCCCGACGAAAGATCCTGCAAAACCAGCTGCCATTGTTCCGCAACCAAGCTCCTAGTCACAAGGAGCTTACCATTCGGGGAGAGCGCCGGTGAGCTAGCCACCCCGTCGTAGCCGACCAGAGAGTCTGGGGAAACGCCCGGAGCCACGCTGAAGATGCGCTCCTTGCCCTGATAGACAGCACTCATGAGGAAGGATCCAGAAGGCCCGATGCCGAACGTGCGAACATCGTAAGAGGGTGTGGTTATTCGGACGGGAGAGACATTCCCGCCTGGCGTGGAGCAATTGTGAAGGTCGGTGATCCATAGGCTGCCGTGTCCATGATCCTCGCGCAGAAATCCAAGAGTAAATCCGTCGGAGGAGATCGCCGGATCCTCCGCCCCACCGATCTGGCATGCCGTGAGATCGGGCGCCCCGGAAACATAATGGACGAGCCTAGAACCTGTGCCCGACACTTCTTCAACCCAGAAATCTTTTTCGGTAACGTTGATGGAAAAGGTCAATTGGTCAGAAGTCGCTGAACTCGGGTACGGCAGCACGCGATAGCCATCTTGAAGCATGGCCACATACAGCAGACCGTCACTAGTTTTTAGTGGATAACTCCTGAGGTAGGCGCCATCCCTAGGAGTAATCATATCTGCGTTATTCAGCCGGATATCTTTTAGATGCGACCAGACGCTGTATACACCGAGCATCCAGAGAACGGCGATGATGCCCGCGACCTTGAAGGCAGGCATCTGGAAGAGTGTCTTATGCTGCTTATCCTTATCCACGTCAGAAGGTCTGAGGATAACGAAATAGAAGAGAATTAGAGCCATGCCGCACCACAACGTTGCATAAAGCAGCGGCGTGAAGATGCTTACAGCCGGGCGGTCCAGATTGTTGCCCCGTATATTACATGCCGCAAAATACAGTAGAAAGTAAACGCAAACCAGTTTCCATCTTCGCCTATTGAGAAAAATTGAAATAGTTGGGACAGCAGCGGCGATCAAAGTCACAAACTGATAACTCGCAGGGGCCGACGAAAGAACCATGACAAGGCAGAGAAAGATTGACCAGTCGAGCGCCTCCCTTTCATCGGTCTGAAAGCTGGTTCGCAAACGAAACAGAACAAGGCCTGTCAAAACCGCCTGCCAGAGAGGATAAAGAAATGAGTAGATCTGTGGAGACGACACCAGGGGATGAGGATTAAGTTCGGGTTCAAAGAGGAAGAGCCTGTGAAACAGCGCAGAGGACGAAGTAAGCGAAGAAAAGGGATTTTGGCTCTCGCCTTGCAGTAGTCGCGGTAACTGCTGAAGAAAGTATACCTTCATCGCGGTCGATCCTGCGACGGAATAGGACAAAAGCAGGCAAAGGGCAGTGCACAGAAGAGCGGTGCCCAGCGCCTTCCATCGTCTCTTCACGACAAAATATAGACAGAACGAAATGGGATAAATCTTGAGAGCGGCAGCAAGGGCGATACAACACCCACTACTCATCTGCCGGCCGCGCATGTGGCAAACATAGGCCATGACCAGCAACAACAGAACCAGAATGTGCATCTGGCCAAAGAGAAAACTGGTGCGCAACGGGATAACGGCGCAGAGTGCAATCAACCATGCCCTGCGAGGGGCGAGACCCGCCTGCCTGCTCAGAAGTTGTACGCCTGTTGCGAGAAATACCACATTGCACACGATCCAGAAGCGTTTGGCCTCCATTGGGGGAAACCATGAGAGGGGAACGATGGGAAGGGCAGAAAAAGGAGTCAGCCCGAGAAAGCCGACCAATTGATGGCCGACACCAAAATGATCTGCGATTCTCTGGAGCCAGATCCAATCGTAGATCCGGTCGAGGCAGTAGTGTTCTCGAATGAGACGCGCGACAAGATAATAGTTGGGGAAGTCGGTGTTAAGAGTCTTCCATCCGGGGAAGACGCCTTTCCACAGAAGCAACGCTGCAAAGCTGAATAGTAACCCCGTTTCAATGAGCAGCTGATGATTCGACGTCCATTTATCTGCGGATGACGGCGCATAGGTCGCATGTATGGATGACATCGGTCAGAACTCATCTATGACCCGGTGAATGGAACGGGGATGCGATCGTCTGAACCGCCCCCATCTAGAGCGTGCCATCAGATATTCGTAGTCGGATCGCAAGTGATACTGGAGACGGGTTGTCTTATACCAGAGGTCCGTTGCGCGATAGCCAAGAGTTGCTCGCGTCGATGTCGTCGCCTCGTCGCTCAATGCAGGTGCAGGCTGGAGGGGCAAAAGACGTCGCAACAAGTAACGCCGCCAAACGGGGCGGTCCGAACAGAATTGCTTCTGTACAAGCAGAGCTAGCTTGTTCCCCGGAGGATCGGCAAAAAGCCACGGTGTCGAATAGAGGTCTATCCACATAGCGCTTTCAGCTGAAAGACCACGTAGATAGACTTCGCGAAGAGGCTGAGGCAACATGAATGAGAATGCATGGTCCACCAGACCAAGCACCAGGGCGCACGCAGAGGCAAGACGTGTGTCCTTGGCGAGAATCCGGCTTACGTCTATCCACAAGTCGCCTTCCGCACTTCGCGCAAGAACGAACGTCGCGACTTCATAGAGTGAGAGCAGCCGGTGCCACGAACCAAGCAAATGACGAAAGATATGAAGCAGAAGATACACAAACTGGTGCGCTGGCCTGAGACGAGGAAACTGCACTCCGGATATCTCATGAGCTTCAATAGCATCCAAAAATCCTGTAAGGGTCGGGAAATCGATCGCTGCAACTTCCGGCTCCCACACCCGGGTGTGCACTTCAATCGGAGGTGGCTCCGGCAACTGATAGAGATAGGCGTTGGATCCGAGGTATTTTTTCCACGGCTTGATAAAGCGCTTTTCTCCGGAAGTCGATGCGCGCTGCGCACGATAACCCAAGCCTTCGATCGCAGATTGCGCGCCTCTCAGATCCTGCGGAGATACGAGAAAGTCGAGGTCAACCTGGTGCCTCTCCCTCATACCGTGGAAGCAGTCAGGAATCAGGCTGAATCCCTTCACGCAGCAGTACCTGACGCCAGCGGCCGCCAATGCACGCGAAGCCTCCTGGAAGAATCCAAGCATTCGCTCCATGCGCCTTTGGTTGTCCATGAGGCGCGATTGTAATTCGGTTCTGATTCTGCCAGGTACTGCCATACCAGGCTGCAAAGCTTCAAACCGCGCTGCCAGAGGGAGCGCCAGCCCGCTTCGGTCGAGCCAGCGAAGGTCTTTCCTCCAGTCCTTCTCCTTCGTGCCCTCAAGAAGTTCAAGCCGGTCAGTTCGCAAAAAGTGAACAGTCTTCTTTCTAAGCAGAAAAGGATCAGCCATGTCTGTGGTTCTTTCCTAACTCAGTTCGTAGGCAGGTACCAACGTTGTATGCGACCGAAAGCAGATACAGTCCGGCGGTGTGATCGATGGACCGGTGAAGATCGGAAACCACAACGAAGCCTGCGCCTTCATGGGTTTCCAAATCAAATGCAAACCATTGTTCCGGTCCCATACTTAGATAGAGAGCGTGATCATCGAGGATCTTGCGGCATTCCCAATCGCCGACCTGAGCCGCGCCGGAAAGCGTTCCGACGATTTCCCACCTCATGCGCGGCTCTAGTCCGGTATCTCGCAAGGGTACAAAGCCTGCTTCTTCCGCCGCTCCGAGAATGGATACATAGTTTGTATTAATAGTTACGGTTGTGCCAAAAAACAGAAACTGTCCGCACAAATCAAGCTGAGTGCGTCGGCACATCATATCGGTGGGTATATGGTCTAACTCGTGAGTATTCATCAATCAATTCATGTTGGCCAAAGCATTGTCGAGCGCTTCGGCCACGTCAGTTGGAGAAGTATTGAAGGAGACGCGATAGCAGGAGATATTTCCCAAGCGCCGGATAAGATCGATCTGCTTTTCGTAGCAGGGAGCAAGTGATCCTTGGAGCGGCTCAACCGCCTTCGCCAGATAATGAATTGCCTGTTCGGCATCGATAGCAACGATGCTGGAGCCTGGCTTCCTAGAACGCTCAAGCAGGGCCACCACTGTCACAGGACAACGCAGAACGCGCGGTACCCCAAAGCATTGGTTTGGCGCGACTTCGTATGCGATTTCTCCGTTGAGAGACGCTTGAGGGCTGTAATCCAGCAGCTCCGGGAAGAACCTGCTTGCGTCTGGAAGAAGTTTTACCGGCACCGGAATGCCCCACGCTTCGATTTCTTCCTCATTTGTTCGTGCACCTTTAGCGGACAAGTAAGTCCAATCATCGGAAAGAAGCGCATATCCCCGCTTAGCCATAGCTACGGTCAGAGTTGACTTTCCCGCCCCGGAATGCCCCGCCAGAAGTAAGCCGTGCCTACCGTGAGCAAGGCAAGCCGCGTGCACCGGAGCGACGTCAATCGTCGCGGACAGGATCCCCAGTATCGCCGGGAAAATGTGTGCGTGCCAGCGCGCACGATCATCGGCAAGTGCAAGTGAGCAGGTACCGCGCACCTCGCGGGTCCGCAGATTAAACCAGAACGAATCGGCAAGAGTAAATCGCACTGCCGCAAAATGACCCCTCGCCCGGAACCATGGCGAGCTGTCACAAGGTGTATCCGTTTCCTGGGCGTAGATGGTGATGGTAGCGGGCGCCGGCGCCGAATGAAGGTCAGAATCATTGATTGCCGGAAGGAAATCGCGGGCATACTTCGCGATTGCCGGAGCGTTCGTTCTGAAAAGAATTGGCTGGCCTGCGAAGATCAACCCCTGTGCACAGAGGGTTGACGCAGTTTCTCCGATAACAACGCTTGACATCTCAACTCCTCCAAGCCATCTGGCTCCAGCCTATCCCCGATCAACAAATGAGAATTGGTCATCAGTCCGAAATGACAAAGGAGTGACAATCGCCTGACACTGCTGCGGGTACAAGAGTGGGAAAACAGAATGCACGGACGTGGATCTTGCAGATAGAATCTCCTCCCCTCGTTACCCACATATCGCCTGCGCCCGGTAGACTCGCGGTGAGCCGCGCTTCCGCGAAGGCCACGAAAAATAAGGTCGTCTTGTTCTACCCCTCGTACGATGGCCCTGCACTCGGACCGCCGCTATGCCTCTTGGCCCTGGCGGCTCCGCTTCTAAACCACGGCTTTGATGTTGTCATGGTCGATTCGGCCATCGAGCCTGACGCCCCGCGACGAATTTTGCGCGAGTGCAGCGATGCCCTGTGTTTTGGGATTTCCATGCTGACGGGTCCGGCCATCACGGCCGCACTCCAGATGGCTCGGACGGTGAAGGCAGCATGTCCAGATCTTCCGATCATCTTCGGAGGATGGCACCCGACTCTTACCGCAGCTCAGACGCTTGAAAACGACTTGGTCGATGTAGTTGTGCGCGGGCCCGGCGACCTAACTCTACTTGAGATTGCGCAGCGATACAAAATGGGCGATGGCCTGGATGGGGTAGCCGGTCTTTCCTACAAGAAGAGTGGGACGATTATCCACAACCCCGAGCGCCCCGTCACGCACTTGATGGATCTCCCAGCTCCTGCCTTTCACCTGACGGACTTTGACGCATACGAACGCGTCTCGGGCATCCGGAAGTTGACTTATGCGACCAGTGTGGGATGTCCGTACGCGTGCAATTACTGCACGGACACAGTCTTCTATCACCGGCGTTTCAATGCCTATTCTGCCGCGCGCGTTGTGGAAGAGTTAGTCGAACTGGTCACGAAGTACCGGATCGAAGAAGTTGCCCTGCTAGATTCGAACTTCCCGGTGGATGTTAAGCGCGCCGTCGCGATCGCGCGAGGAATCTACGAGTCGGGAGTCCGCTTTACATGGACTTTCCAAGCTTCTACCGATTTCCTCTCCCGGATGTCTGACGATGAGGTTCGGATGATGGGCGCCAGCGGCGTCAGGTTCATGGGGTTCGGAACGGAATCTACGTCTGAGTCGGTTCTGAACCTTATGAATAAACGGCATCAGCGTCTGGGAGAGATGTATGAAACGGCGCGCAAGGCCGAACTAGGGGGAATTCGCGTGAGTTTTAACCTCATCTTCGGTTATCCCGGCGAAGAGGAGAAAGATCGGATTGAGACGCTCCAGACCATGAATGAAATAGCGCAGAAGCACAGAAATGTCAGCTTCTCGCCCAACATTTTTACGCCCTATCCGGGCATTCCCATCTGGCCGCAATTGAGAGAGATGGGTGTGAGAGAACCAGCAACGCTGGAGGAGTGGGGGGGGCTTCCGTTGGGCAAGAACATCCTGCCCTGGCTTCGCGGAGCTGAATTGCGACGCCTTGAACGCATGCTCGATTACTTCCTGGTGAATAACAACATCCGTAACGCCATGCAGAGGACAAGAGTCGCGGGACGTTGCTTAAATGCGCTGCTCAGCGCGCCGATGAAGTGGCGAATGCGCTCGAGAGTGTTCTTCTTTCCATGGGAGGTGTGGGTGGCCCGCGCGACCGACCGCATTGTCTCCCGGCGCTCGTTAATCACAGGCGCTCCTCTTCCCGCAAATTCGCAGGAGGTGTGCTGAATGGCTTCGGACATGACGCTGCGATCTCCCGTCGATGTGCTTTTGACACATTCTTACCACCTCTACTACGACCGCAAGCAGGCGCAACGCCAACAGCCGTACCCTCCGCTGGGTACCCTTTATGCAGCGGCTCTAGTCCGGAAGGCTGGCTTCTCAGTTGCGCTGTTCGACACGATGATTGAGGATCCCGACGAGGGTTTCCAGCGCGCCCTCGAGGAGTACAAGCCTCGCGTTGTGGTCGTCTGTGAAGACAGCTTCAACTTTCTGTCAAAGATGTGCCTCTCCCGGATGCGAGAAGTCAGCTTCAGCATGCAAGAGCACGCCGCCCATGCTGGGATCCCCATTGTCGTCCACGGATCCGATTCCTCTGACCAGGTGCAGGCTTATCTGAGCCATGGCTTTCTGGCTGTTCTTCTGGGCGAGTGTGAACTGGCGTTGATTGATTTCCTTCACGCGACATTGCGCATGGGTCAGATGGAGAATTGGGAAATCCTCGGACTTGCATATCTCAGCCGACAAAGCGGAACCATTGTGCGCACCGGGACGCGGACGAGTTCAGCCGATCTCGATCAATACCCGTTTCCAGCCAGAGATATGGCTGTCATCGACAAGTACTCGTCCATCTGGCGAACACACCACGGCAAATCATCGACGAATCTCGTGGCTAGCCGCGGCTGTCCCTTTCGCTGCAACTGGTGCGCGAAGCCGATCTATGGAAATAAGTTCCTGCTCCGCTCGGCAGACTCTGTTGCGGAGGAAATGCAATTGCTCAAGCACGCATACGGCGTCGACCATTTGTGGTTCGCAGATGACATCTTTGCGCTGAACCGGCATTGGGTGCAGGAGTTTGCAGATGCCGTCGAACGCAGAGACGCGGTCGTGCCCTTCAAGATCCAAAGCCGCGCCGACCTGATGACGCATGAGACTGTGGCGGCATTGAAAAGAGCGGGGTGCGAAGAGATATGGATGGGCGCCGAGTCTGGATCGCAGGCCATTTTGGACGCAATGGACAAGGGACTTAATGTGGCATCCATCCACAGAGCCAGCGAACGTCTACGCTCTGCTGGTATCCGCGCCGCGTTCTTTCTGCAGTTTGGCTATCCGGGAGAGACGCTCGCCGAGATCGAAGATACCATCGCGCTCGTAAGAAGTTGTCGTCCAGACGACATCGGAGTTTCGGTTTCTTATCCGCTTCCCGGAACGATTTTTCATCAGAGAGTGAAGGAGCAGCTTGGGGAGAAACGGAACTGGATCGATAGCCAGGATCTCAGCGTGATGTTTCGCGCCGCTTACACCGACGAGTTTTATCGCGCACTTCGGAATGCGCTGCACTACGAAGTGGAGCGGTACCGTCACAGTTCGAGCCTCGAAGAAAGGCGCAAGCTCGGCGAACTATGGGATGAAGTCTATCGCTTGGAAGAGCGCTGCAGAGTCGCACAACCCACACAGCTTCCGGTGCTGCAATCGAATGCCGGTCTGGCTGTTTGCGGGGCGGGAACGCCCAGTTAAAGGACGAAGGAAATCGGAGCTTGCGAGAGCCGCGTTGCTATGGAACTTCTACTCACACACGGATATTTCCTCTACGAGGATCCTAAGGAACTTCAGATCATGAAGCCCTATCCGCCGCTGGGTCTCCTTTATATCTGCTCGCATCTACGCAGCAAAGGGCTCGAAGTCGAAGTCTTCGACAGCACTTTTCAATCTCGCGCCGCTCTGCAGGAGAGATTGTCTCGCGGAACTCCTTCGGCGCTTGGCATCTATGCCAACCTGATGACTCGACCCAACGTCGTGGCTATGCTTCGCGAAGCAAAACAGGCTGGCTGGAAAACGATTGTAGGAGGTCCTGAGCCGGGGGCTTATGTAGATGAATATCTGGATGCTGGCGCCGATGTCGTAGTCCTGGGCGAAGGTGAGATCACGTTGGAGGAACTGCTCAAGACCTGGCGGCTGAACAGCGAAGCAAATCTGGGCCAGATTGCGGGCCTCGCGTTTCGAGACGCTCAAGGCCACACCTACCGTACCGCACCCCGCACGCAGATCCCGGATCTGGACGCGCAGCCGTGGCCTGCTCGCGAAGACATCGACATGGACCGCTATGTGGACATCTGGCGGACCCATCACGGAAAGGGATCGGTGTCGCTGATCACAGCTCGAGGCTGCCCTTATCGCTGCGAATGGTGCAGCCATCAGGTGTTCGGTCAAACACATCGACGTCGCAAGCCCGAATATGTTGCCGATGAACTGGCATGGCTGCTCGAACGGTACAAGCCGGACATGTTGTGGATTGCCGACGACGTGTTCACGATCAATCACGATTGGCTGGCGCGCTGGGCCGTGCAGCTTGAGGAACGGAAGATCCACATTCCGTTTGAATGCATCTCCCGTTCCGATCGTTTGAATGAAAAGGTAATTCGAACTCTCGCCGAATTGGGTTGTCAACGTCTGTGGGTAGGCTCCGAGAGCGGTTCCCAGCGAATTCTGGACTCGATGCAGCGAGGTGTGAAGGTCGAGGCTGTTCGTGAGGCGGTTGCACTGTGCCGACAGTACGGAATCGAGACGGGCATGTTCCTGATGTGGGGCTACGAGGGAGAAGAACTCGAAGATATCGAGGCGACCATTGATCACGTGCGGACTTCGAACCCCGATGTCTTTCTCACGACCGTTTCGTACCCGATCAAGGGAACGCCCTATTACAACAAGGTGGCTTCCCGCGTAGTTCAGATCAGACCCTGGAGCCAGACGTCAGATAGGGAATTCGAAATAGCAGGCCGCAGGCCGCGCGAGTTCTATCGACTCGCAGATGAATTGCTGCGTTACGAAGTGGAACTGGCGAGACTGCGAGCACGCAAGACGGATTTCGACGCTAGCGTGCGTATCGATGAGCTGGGCACGTTAGTTGAAGATCGCCGGCGAACGCTTCATACGTACCCAGTCGCTGAGGAGAGAACCGCTTGACAGGAACCGTTGCAAGCACCACTTTGCCTTCGATCTACAAAGGGCCAGCCTTCGACAAGATCGCGGAAGAGTACGACCAGATGTTTACGTATTCCATCCTTGGAAAGGCCCAGCGACTGTTGGTACATGAGGCACTCCGCGACCACTTCCGGGAAGGACAACACATTCTCGACCTAAATTGCGGTACTGGCGAGGACGCCATTCTTATGGCGGCCGGAGGGATCTCAGTCCTTGCCTGCGACATATCGAAACGCATGATTAGCGTAGCCTGGCAGAAGCTGGCAACTTGCGGCGCCATGCTGCCCGTGACATTTGCAGTGTGTGCTAATGAGCAGCTCGACTTGCTGAAGGACTGCGGGAAGTTTGATGGCGCCCTCTCGAATTTCGGAGGGCTCAATTGCACCGCCGATCTGACTCAGGTGAGCAGGGTGCTCTCAGATCTGATTCGCCCTGGCGGCGAAGTGTTTCTTTGCATGCTCGGCCATTTCTGCGCGTGGGAAGTCCTGTGGCATTCGGCTCACGGCCGCTGGGGGAAAGCTTTTCGGCGCATGAAGGCCGGCGGGATCGACTCCCGCATCGGTGGGGAGATTGTCCATGTCCACTATCCGTCAGTGCGCCAGGTGCGTGAGGCCTTTGCGCCAGCATTCCAGCTTGCATCCTGGCGTGGTATCGGGGTCGCTCTTCCGCCATCCTGGATGGAGCCTGCTTTTCATGACCATCCATCGTTTATCGACTGGCTCATACAGGTCGATCGATGGCTTGGAGTCGTGCCGATCTTTCGTGGCGCGGCGGACCATGTCCTCTTCCGCTTCGTGAGGGAGGGGAAATGACGACGGCAGTCGCGAACCTCACAGCAGATGCGCTCTTTCCTTCCGGTAATGAGTTGTGGCTGCAATGCCCGGGATGTTCGGCCAGCCTGGGTGCTATCTCCGATCGGGATGACGGGCTTCTTTCGGCTCGAATGCAATGTCATTGCTGTGGAATGGTGACGAATAAGGCGAATGGCGTCTGGAGGATGCTGTCGCCGCGCCAGCATGCTCAACTTTCCACATTCATTCGAGACTACGAACGAATCCGTCACGCAGAAGGCCGTGGGTCGAAACATCCGGCGTTCCATCTGGCGCTGCCCTTCGCAGATCTCACGGGCAACTTTGCCGACCAGTGGCGCATACGCGGACGCAGCTATCGTTTTTTTGAGCGGCATCTCTTGCCGCGGTTGGAAGAGCGCCATGGCGACAACTTTCGCGCGCTCGACTTAGGTGCAGGCAACGGTTGGCTGAGCTATCGTCTTGCGCTCGCCGGCCATCGCCCAGTGGCTGTTGACCTGTGCGGCAATGCACTGGACGGACTCGAAGCGGCCAGCCACTATGCCACCGTTCTCCCGGAGTTCTTCTCTCGCGTTATAGCGGAGATGAATCACCTTCCGTTCGAAGACGCGCAATTCGACGTTGCCATCTACAACGCGTCTTTTCACTACTCGACCGACTACGAGCGCACAGTGAGCGAGGCGCTCCGTTGTTTACGGCCCGGAGGCACCATTCTCGTCGTCGACTCGCCTACTTACCAGCATACCCGCAGTGGGGAGGCGATGCGTTCGGAGCGCCGCGAAGCTTTTGAAGCAAAATTTGGCACTCAAGGCGATTCGCTGCCGACCGCCGACTTCCTGACTCCCGAGATTATGGAGAATCTCTCCGAACTTGGTATTCGCTGGAACCGATACCTCGCGTGGTACGGGACGCGCTGGTGGCTCCGGCCGTGGGTGGCCAGGTTGAAGCATCGACGTGAGCCTTCGCAGTTCTATCTCTACGAAGGACAGACGGAGTCAGCGTGATTCTGCTCTACTATCCCAAGCTCACTCGCCCCAAGAACCGGCGATTTCCGCTCTCCGTCATGGCGCTCGCCGCTGTGCTGGAGGGACGTGAAGAGTACGAGATTGTCGATGGCAATCTCGATCCCTATCCCGACACCACCCTAGCGCGTCTTATCGAGACCAATCACGTTGAACTGCTGGGCGTGAGCGTGATGCCCGGGCCGCAGATGATTTCGGCAATGAAATCGTGCAAGGCCATTCGCGCGCGCTATCCCAGCGTGCCCATTGTCTGGGGGGGGTATTTTCCCTCCGTTTACGGAGATGCCACGCTGAATGCGAAGTACGTCGACTACGCAGCGCGTGGCCAGGGGGAAAACACGCTGCTAGAACTGATCGACGCCATCCGAGGCAAGCGTGACTTCAGCAAGATAGCCGGGCTCTCCTACAAGGACGCCTTCGGTATGCGCGTTCACAATCCCGAGCGCCCGATGGAAGGTCCGGATGCATTTCCATGGAGCCCTTTCGAGCGCGTTCATGTTCCGAGCTATCTGCGCCCTTCCTATTTTGGCAAGCGCACCGGCGCGCATCAGGCCAGCATCGGCTGTCCTTTTCAATGCAGCTTCTGCGCCGTTCATGAGGCCTATGGAAGCCAGCAGAAAATGGAGTCGCCCGCACGTACCGAGGCAATCCTTCGCTACCTCGTGCGCGACCACGGTATGGACGGCGTGCAGTTCTACGACATGAATTTCTTCATGCGCGAGGATCACACGCGAGAGTTGATGGAGCGGTTGACGCCCCTTGGGTTGCATTGGTGGTGTGAAGGAAGGATCGATGCCATCTGTCGCTACTCTGACGAGACGCTGGAGTGGATTCGCAAGGCCGGCTGCACGATGATTTTCTTCGGTGCCGAGTCTGGCTCCGACCGAGTGCTCAAAGAGATGAAGAAGGGCATCACAACTGAGCAGACCCTCGAGGTGGCCAGACGCCTGAGACGGCTAAACATCATTCCGGAGTTCTCATTTGTGGTAGGCAACCCTAGAGATCCGGAAGAAGACACGCGCGAGACAATCGCCTTCGTTCGGAAGATCAAGCAGCTCAACCCAATCACCGAAATCATTGTGCAGCACTACACGCCGGTTCCGAATCGCGGAAACATGTACGGCGGCATCGATGGGAAAGTGTCCTTCCCGACCACTCTCGAAGAATGGGCAACCCCGCAGTGGTACAACTTCACAATCCGCGTCAATCCGTCCATGCCCTGGCTCAAGCCGAAGACCAAAAAACTCATTGACAACTTCGAGACCGTTGTCGGCAGCAGGTGGCCGACCGTTCAGGACATCCAGGCCAGTAAATGGAGTCGCGGCCTACTGAAGGCTCTTAGCTCCTGGCGATATCTAACCGGTATTTACAATGCGCCGGCGGAACTGCGCCTGGCTCAAGACTGGATTCGTCTTCGTAGACCGAAGATGGAGAGTATATGAGCGGGTCCGTTCCTGAGAGGTCTGTGACACTCGATGCACAGCAGGCGTACGCGTGTTGGGCGCCCACCTATGACGAAACACCGAATCCGCTCCTTGAGCTGGAGGAGCGGTCGCTCGCGCCGATGATGCACAGCTTTTTCGCAAAAGACGTCGTCGAATTAGGATGCGGCACAGGTCGTTGGTTACGGAGGCTTGAGACAGCCGGTTTGAGGTCATTGACTGGAGTGGATATCTCCGATGCCATGCTTACCGAGGCTGAACGGAAATGTCTGCATTCGACCTCCCTGATTCACTCCGACTGCGCTGCGACGCCGCTCCCGGCCCGTGCTGCTGATTGCGTCCTAGCGTCATTTCTTTTGTCTTACGTACAAGACCCCTGGAGATTTGCCGACGAGGCCACACGCATTCTCCGACCGGGCGGCACAGTCATCGTTTCCGATCTACATCCAAACACACAGTCCTACGGATGGCGTCGCACCTTCAAGACGGCGGGAACGTTATTCGAGATCGCGTCGTTCCGATACACCTTGCCTGAACTCATCCACGCTATGAGCGCCGCCGGGTGCACGCTTGAGGCAATGGAAGAACCCTGCTTCGGGGAAGAGGAAGCGGCGATCTTTCGCCAGAACAATATGCTTGATGATTTTCGCAAGATAGAGTTTCTCCCCGTCATTTACTGGGCAAAGTTCTCGCTTGGGGAGAGCTGACATTGCCGAGCTCCACACTTTTCCAATCCTCAATGGCGCCAGCGGCCGCCGAACCGATCACGTTTGAAGGCGCCCGCGTCGCGCGTTCGGCCTACAGCGCCAAATATCGTACGCTCTCCGTTCGCGGGTCGTTGATCGAGAATGTATCCGCGCCCGGTCTCGGAGAAATGCGACGACTTCCCGGAGATGGAGTCACCATCGATCTGTCCGGTCTTGTGGTGCTTCCCGGATTAATTAATGCTCACGATCATCTGGACTTCTCTCTCTTTCCGCGGCTGGGTAAAGGACCTTACCCGACCTGGCGCGAGTGGGCTGCTGACATACATCGTTCGGAAGAGTCGCGGATTGAGGAATGTTTGCGCGTGCCACTGGAAACGCGCCTGTGGTGCGGAAGCATCCGCAATGTTCTTAGTGGCGTCACCACGGTTTCTCATCACAATCCATACCTGGAACAGATTTTCCGAGCGGGCCTCCCAGTGAACGTGCCTGATAATTACGGTTGGGTGCATTCGCTTGCCGAGATTCACAAGCTAGTGGAGCGTTTCGTTCAGACGCCGTTGGAGTGGCCATTCATTCTCCATCTGGCCGAAGGAACGGATCAGGCTTCACAGCAGGAATTTGATGTGCTTGAACATCTCGTGTCGGTGAACGAGAGCCTCGTGCTTGTCCACTGTGTCGGCTTGACGCTACGGCAGTTGGATTGTGTGGCGAAGCGTGGAACCGGGATCGTCTGGTGTCCGACGTCGAATCTCTTCACTCTGGGAACGACTCTGACTGCCGAGCAGATTCTAAGGCTGCCCAATGTTGCGCTGGGAACCGACTCTCCCCTGACGGCGGCGGGCGACTTCCTCGATGAGATCCGCTTCGTGCATAGGGAACTCGGAGTGCCTGCACCATTCGCTTACGACCTTGCTACCTCCAGAGCGGCTCGGCTCCTACGGTTGCAAAAGGGAGAAGGAAATCTGAGGATGGCTTCCAAGGCAGATCTCATCGTTGCTCGGGACATGCATCTTACCCCGGCGGAGACTCTTGTTCAGATGTACTGGCGTGACATTGAGCTGGTTATGGAAGGCGGCAGGATCGTATTGGTCTCGGCTTCGCTTGCTGAGCGCATTCCAACCGAGCTCAAGGACGGCATGGAATCCATCATGGTCGATGGAGTGGAGCGGCTCATCCGTGCTCCAGTCCGGAACCTGCTCCGACAAGCCTGCCTGAGCCTGGAACGAACACGAACCATCGGCGGAAGGAGACTCGTGCTGGCGGAGGCTAACGGACGCTCGAGTGTCAGGCATCAGTCCTCCTCGGACGATGCTCCCATTACAGCCCGGAATGGCTGTTTCTCTTCTGAGGTCGTGAACTTGCGAAATGATTGTCACTGAATTGTCATTTCGGTGCGACTTTTGAACCGTCGACATTCCCGTAGGCGAAAATAAAGCTGTGATGATGATAGTATTTCGCTTTTGCCGGCAGCGGACGGACCAAAATGATACTTGTAATTGAAGACGATCCTGGTATCCAGAAAGTGCTTCACCGTCTTTTCATTACCGACGGTTTTCACGTGAGGGCCGCGCATGACGGCAAGGAAGCACAGGAAGCGATGAAAGGCCCCGCTCCTGAGATCGTTATCCTGGACCTGATGCTGCCGGGAGCATCGGGAAAAGATCTTTGCAAGACTCTCAAACGCACATTTCCGAACGTTCCGGTAATCGTTTTAAGCGCGGTCTCGGAGGTCAGCGATAAAGTGTTGTTGCTGGAATTGGGAGCTGACGACTACGTCACCAAGCCCTTCAGCCCGAGGGAGTTGTTGGCGCGAGTGCAGGCTGCAATTCGACGCGTCTCCGGGCCTCGACCGGTTAAAGCGTACACTTTTGGGGCGGTCACCGTGGATTTCTTGAAAATGGAAGCAAAGCGCGATGGAGAACCGGTAACTCTTACGGCGCACGAATTTAGATTGCTCAAGTTCATGCTGGAAAATGCTGAACGCGTACTGTCCCGCGAAGAACTTCTGAACCATGTTTGGGGATACAGTTGTTATCCTTCTACCCGTACGGTTGACAATCAGATTCTCAAACTGCGGCAGAAACTCGAGGCCGATCCCTCCAATCCGAAATATATTCGAACTATGCACGGAATGGGCTACAAATTCGTCGGCCTGATCCAATGAGCGGCTTCGCGTCGGGCGCGTGAGAGAGAAACATCATGCGAATGCGGACGATTCTCCTGCTATCTCTGCTGTCTCTTGCCTGTGGTCTCACGGTCATGAGCCTGGTTCTGATCCGCGGCAGCCTGCAGAAGCAGATTCGCAGCAATCTCGCAGCTGATCTCATTCACTCAACTGTGACCTTTCAGAATCTGCAAAGACAAAGGCAGCAGCTGTTGGACAGGGAAGTTGCCCTGCTGGCTGATCTTCCTAGCCTGAAAGCGCTGATGACGACCCATGACCTGAATACCATTAAGGATGGAGGAGTCGAATTTTGGAAAGTGAGCGGCAGCGACCTGTTTGCCTTAGTGAATACATCAGGAGCAGTCGCAGCGGTTTACGATAGCGCCGGTTTGCCTGATCGACAGGATATCGAATTGCAACTGAAGCGTTTGCTGGAGTCGCGCTCTGATCAGCGCTACCTGTTAAGCAATTACCGGCTGTATCAGGTGTCCTTCCGACCGTTGTTCTTTGGGCCTGAAGTGACGGGTACGCCCTTGGGCTTCGTGATTGCCGGATATTCCATCGACGACCGCGTCAGCCGGCAGGTACGAGAGGCCGCTGCAGCCGATGTTATTTTCCTTGCTGCGGACAAGATTGTGTCCAGCACCCTCGACGCTCAGCATGATCTCGATCTGCAGAGGCGGGGAGGTACGATCGCGGCACAGGCGAGGGAGCAGGATCTATGGCTTGGGAAGGAACATTATCTGGCAGCCTCACTGGCGATCCCTACTTTCTCAGAAGTGCCCGTTCGGCTACTTGTGCTGAAGTCCTACGACCAGGCCAGCATCTTCGCCATGCGACTGAATCGGTTGCTCCTCGCACAGGGTTTGCTGGTACTCATAGTCGGCACGCTTCTGGCCCTCTACATCTCGGGAACCATTACGCGACCCCTCGACGCGCTGGTGGCCGGAGCGCGCGCGCTTGGTTCGGGCAATTTTGACTATCAGTTAGCGGGCGGCGGGGCAAAAGAGCTTAGAGAACTCAGTCAAGCGTTTGACACCATGCGCAATCAATTGCGGCAATCGCAACAAGAACTCATCGAATCCGCGCGGATGGCTGTCATTGGACGTATGGCCAGCTCCATCTCTCACGATCTGCGCCATTATCTCTCGGCAATCTACGCGAACGCCGAGTTTCTAAGCAATCCTGCCACGGCCTCAGCAGAGCGCGATGAATTGATGGCGGATGTGCAGCTTGCTGTGCAGGGGATGACGGACGTGCTCGAGTCTCTGCTAGTTTTCAGCCGGACGGGGAAGTCCCTGCATCCGACTTATGAGTCGTTCAGCGCTTTGGTCGAACGTGCTGTCGCGCTGATCAAGATCCATCCTGAAGCGCATTCCGTGATGATTCAGGTTGAACATCTATCTCAGGCAGAGGCGTGGATGGATGCAAGAATGATTGAACGGGCGGTGTTCAATCTTCTGATCAATGCTGCTCAAGCCGCGCGGAGTGGAATTCAGCCGGCCATGGTCAAGGTCAGTTTGGCAGAGACTTCACAAATGATCGAGCTGCGTGTTACGGATAGTGGCGCAGGGGTGCCAGAGGCCATCCGCGAGACTCTGTTTGACCCGTTTGTCAGCGATGGCAAGAGGCGCGGGATCGGATTGGGACTGACGATCGCCAATCGAATAGCGCAGGAGCATGGCGGCAGAGTCCATCTCGAGGATTCGCGTGCCGGACACACGACGTTTCTTCTTTCTCTCCCGCGTGCAGTTCTCGGTTCGTTGCTTCATCCTGAGCAGCCAGTATCTATTTCGCTCTCGTCCAGCCACGTGTGAAGAGGCTGATACCCTTCCGATTGCCCATGACATCGCTCAAAGGGTGCGATTTACAAAACCCTGACAATGCTACGACTCCAGCGGGACAACAATCACTCGCCAGCCAATTAGAGTAACGAATCAGCCCCATGTGGGGTCGCAAGGGGAGCGGGGAGCTCCCGGATCCAAGTGCGAGTTGCGATAGTCCATCATTGGTTCGTCTCCCAGGGAGGCGGAGAGCGCGTCGCCGAAGTACTGGCGCAAATGTATCCTGCAGCGGATCTCTTTGCTCTAGTGGCTAATCCAGAATGGGTACCGCAGAGTCTTCGCCATCGTTACTTGCGGACTTCTTTTTTGAATCGCGTCCCCTTCGCGAGCCGCATTTACAGACAGCTCCTGCCCTTGTACCCAATGGCGGTCGAGCAGATCGACCTTAGCGGGTACGATCTAGTGCTGACTTCCGACAGCGGTCCAATGAAAGGAACCATCGTTTCCCCTTCGGCGATTCACATCTGCTATTGTCATTCCCCCATGCGGTACTTGTGGGACCAGTATCACGAATATCGCAAAAGCATGGGTCGCGCATCAAGAGCAGCTTTCAGCCTTTCGGCACACTACGTCAGATCGTGGGACCAGCGAGCGGCACAGCAAGTAACACAGTTTGCCGCGAACTCTAACTATGTTGCGTCACGCATCCGCCAGTATTACGGAAGGGAAAGCATTGTGCTCTACCCCCCGGTGGATACTGCGTCCGGGTACATTACCAACACCACGGGCGACGCTTATCTTACGGTAGGACGCCTGGTTTCGTACAAGCGAACCGAGCTTCTCATTCAGGCATGCAACATGCTCGGGCGTGAGTTACGGATCATCGGTACGGGTCCGGAAGAAGATCGTCTACGCTTCCAGGCCGGCAAAACCATCAAGTTCCTCGGAAACGTGGACGAAGTTGCGCTGTGGGAGGAATACGCGCATTGCCGCGCGTTTCTCTTCGCAGCGGAAGAAGACTTTGGCATGGCTGTAGTTGAAGCTCAGGCCTGTGGTCGTCCCGTAATTGCTTTCGGACAAGGGGGGGCGCTTGAAACGGTCGGTAGCCTGGACAGCACTGCGCCCTGTTCGCAGGACACCGGCGTTCTGTTCTATCAACAGACCGCCAGAGCAGTCACCGAAGCCATATTGCGCTTTGAGGCCAGTGAATATTGCTTCCAGCCGCACTCGATTCGTGAGCGGGCCGGTCGTTTCAGCGCGGAGACCTTTCGCCGCAGCTTTCAGAACCTCGTAGACAGTGCGCTCGGTCTTGTCTCGTTTGCGCGTGATATCGAGGTTTGCCCGTGAGCCGTTCGCGCGAGGTCGTCATCGATGCCCGATGGCTGCGGACAGGAATTGGCAGGTACATTCTTACTTTGCTTCAGAACCTGAAGCAAAAACTCCCGGACGCCTTTTTGACGTGCATCACGATGCCAGCGCAGGTGGAAACGATCGCTCCTCATTGTGACCGCGTTGTCCAAATGAAATGTGGGATCTATTCCGTGATGGAGCAAGCACGCCTTCCCATGATTGCTCGGGGAGCCTCTGTCTTTTGTGCGCCGCATTACAACGTCCCGGTTTTTCGGAAGGGTCGGCTCGTTGTGACGATTCATGATCTTACCCATCTGCTCTATTCCGGATACAAGAGCGGCCCCCGGGCTCGCCTTTACGCAGAACCCATGTTGCGTTTTGCATGTGCCAGGGCAGACCGTGTCGCCACTCCATCGCACTACACGCGACGGATGCTCATCGAGCGCCTCAAAGCGGACCCCGAGAAAATATCCGTTATCCCCTGCGCCGTGGGAGATGCTTTTTGTCCGCAAGAGAAGGGTCAAGCCGCAGAGAGCGTACAGGCTAATTACGGACTCTCCCGACCGTATCTTCTCTTCGTCGGTTCTACAGCGCCCCACAAGAACCTGGCCACGATGCTGATCGCGTACCAACGCTTACTCGCACGATACGGAGAGGTACCCGAACTAGTCCTTGTGCTCCCTCAACATCCTCCCGCAGCCCGGATTGATATGAATCTCTTTTCTCTTATGACGATGCCCGGTGTGCACTGTCTACATGCAGTGTCGGATCGATCCCTCGCATCTCTCTATTCGGCGGCCCTAATGACGGTTATTCCCTCGTTCGAAGAAGGCTTCGGCCTGCCGATCATTGAATCCATGGCGTGCGGAACACCCGTTGCCTGCTCCCGCACCGCAGCTCTGCCTGAGATTGCCGGTGGCGATGCAGTTTATTTCGATCCCGATTCAGCGGAAGAAATGAGCTCTGCTATCGAGCAACTGATTCACTCGGATGAATTGCGACGGCGACTCGTTGCAGTTGGCCTTAAACGCGCAGCGACGTATTCTGCAAGCCACGCTGCTTCGTCTTACGCTTCCATGCTGTCCTCTGTGATTGGCGCGCAGAAGATACTGCATTGAAGCTAAGAATCAGGATCACTGGAATTATGCGGCCGTCCGGCATCGCATTCTTCGCTGTAATTCTAAGCTTCTGCGCTTGGCTCTTCCCGGACTTCGGAACCCTCCGCAAAGGCTTTACCGCGGCCGAGCATCCGGATCTGCTTTCATCTTTCGTTCTTTTTTCCTGGTATCTGCTTATTTTCACGAGCCTCATGCTGGGGCAGAAAATGGGATCTTTTGCTGCTCGGCGGCGAACATTAACCAACATTCCGCCTCTGGATTCACTCGGCGTCTATTGGATATTCACTATCCTTGGCGCGATTGGTACGATCGCCACCCTCATTAGGATTCTTCAGACTCTACCGCTTCTGCAGGCGATCATATTCATCTACCTAGGTCAGGGAAATCGCCTCAAAAACACACTGTACGGAGACTACGGTGCGGGCATTCTCTCGCTGCGCTATCTCGTTCTCTATTCGGCGTCATTATCCATTTATCGAATTGTAAGGCTCAGGAAACTATCGCTCCTAAGCTTTGTAAATCTTGCGCTGTTAGCTGTCACCGCACTGATATCTTCGCGTCTTATTCTGATCGCGACAATTCTGGTCTCTATTTTTCTGGCGACTTTCGGGAAACGCAATCTGAGGATAGGTACGGTGAAGATCGGAATCTTTGCCGTTCTTCTCTTTGCTGTATTGTCTGTACTCAATTCGTCAAGAAACAGCAACTTCTACGCGGCTAGAAATCTCTCCTTCGCCGAGGCGGGCGTCTCCGAAATAATCACCTACCTGGGAGCTCCGTTCCATGTCTCGATAGGTGCGGCCCATCGAACGGACGACATTGTGGGAGCGCAGCCCGACTTCTACCGCGAGTTGATTGACGTTGACGAGGGCCTCAGTACCAACTCCGCTTTCCTCCAATTGCACGAACAGATGGGGTATGTATGCTGGCCCTACATCGCGGTTGTCTGCTGCTTCATGGGCTTCATGTTTTCGTGGCTCACGTCTCTCGGCGGGACGAGTTTTCTGTTGCCCTGCGGAGCGATTCTGTACGGAGCCGCGGAGTTGTGGCGGTTGGATCTATTTCAGCAAGGAATTTTTATCGTCTGGATGGTTATGGGCATTGCCGTTCCCGGAGCAATTCTCCTCTTCGACAATCGTTCATTGCGTCAACGATCAGGATCCCCAGAGGCGTGCGGCCCGTCGGGGGACACACTTTGAGGAGCACACAATTGCCTGAGCCCAAGTTGTAAGGGCCTTAGGAACTCAAGCCGGGAACTCCAATGCTCGGGCTACGAAAACACAAGCGGAGTTACTGGTCCGGTCCCGCCCTCGGGTTGCGCGTAGTGTTTAGATGCGCGACGCAGCTGCCAGATGAGGGTGAGGAGAAAGGGAACATAGGAAAGTGGCGTAGCATACGCTGCACCCAGTGCACCGTATCTTGGAATAAGAAAGATGTTGAGTAAGACGTTGGCGGCCAGTGCTGTTCCTGTGGCCGCTATTGCGCGTCCGGGATGATCCCACGCAATCAGAACGGTAAGCAGGACTGACGTAACGAAATCAAGAGGAATCGCAAACAAAAGAGGCCCAGCCATCACGGTTGACGCCAAAAAAGCGTGCCCATAAAGCAGTTCAATCAACGGCTTTCGAGCAAATTCCATGACGAGCGCCGCTCCTACGCCTGTTACGATGGCAAAAAGCAACGGCTTGCTGAGCATTTGAATTCGCCGCAGCGGTTCAGGTACAGCGGCCAGCCGCGGATAGACTGCCTGCAGGATGAAGTAATAGAGAGCTAGCACAAGCAGCAGAAGGCGATAGGCCGCGCTGTACAAACCCGTCTGAATGCTGTCTGTCATGCCACCCAGCATGATCGTGTCGATCGAATAAAAAGCCTGGTACATCAGCAGTGCAGTTCCCAGTACGGCCGTCGATCTCCAATCCGGGAAATCCGAAAAAATGGGATTATTCTTATCCTTGGGTCCGTTGAGTGCGACTTTTCTCGCCCAGAACACCCAGATCCAGGCTCCTCCTATCAGGTATGCCAACCCACTTGCGAGCGGGACAATCAGGAGACCGGCATGAAAGTTCCAGACGCAGGTAATCGTGATAGCAAGGGCGCTGAGCGATACGAGCGCACGCCACCCGGTCATCACTGCGAACCTCTGCATCCCCCACGCCAGCCAGTCCACGGAGAGGCCGTATCCAAATGTCGCGAGCGCATACAGACTGACCATAGACCGCGTGTCCTGTGGTACCGGTCCGGATCTTCCATACCAGTATCCGATCGCAATCATCACAAGTGCCAGGAACAGGCGTCTCCGCTGGATGAACTGAACGATATGTCTAGTGTTCCCCGCGTTCTTCGCTACCAGTCGGGCGCCAGTTTGCCGTAAACCAAAATCGATACCGTTGATTTGGTAGAGAGAAACCGCTTGCGCTACCGCATACGCGCCCGCAGCGCGCACGCCGAATGTGCGGCTTAGAAAAACCACGAGAAGCAAATTGCATAGCCGCGCGAAGCCCTCACCCGTCGCGATAGTCAAGACCTGAGCGGGTGCCCGTCCTGATAATACCCGGCGGTGCCACTTCGGCTGCGTCTGTGCTCGCTTCATCAGCGGTATGTCAGGCATTCATGCCAGTTTATCTTTCGGACGAAGCATTTCGCGCAAGGCGTTGAGATGCGGAATATTCTCCGGCTCTTCAACAACCCTGGTCCATTTGTCTCTGAGCAAAACCGCCCCTGCAAGCAGTATGCCGGAGCTCAGCGTTGCAAGCACTACCAGCAGAGTTCGGGGAGGCCAGGAACGCTTGTCGGGAGCAACTGCCTTGTCGATGACCTGAACAAGTGGTGGAGCTTTGGCCTCATCGATCCGCGCCGCTTCATACTGTTTGGCGAGCATTTCAAAGAGCGCTTCGTGATACCGCAGATCGCGTGTCCGCCGGAGGTATTCAAGACCGGCCTCGGGGATCTTCCCGGCCGGAACAAAGTAATTATCGCCGCTCTGCGCACTGTCGCTTTCCGCTTTCCGCAATTGCTCGTGTAACGCGGCAATTTCGCTTTCCAGCCGCACAAGGTCACTATTTTGGTCGGTTACCGTCTTTCGGAAGACTTCGAGCTGTACTTCTTTCGCGGCAATAGCGGCACGCAGCTGGGCGATCGAGCGCAGAGTGATCTCCGCTTGGCCCGCCAATTGGATCACTCCGGTCTTCTGCTGAATCTCCTTGAATGCCAGCTCAGCCTGCGCCAGGGAATCGCGCTCCGCGCTGAGTTGTTGTTCAAGAAATAGTCTGCGTTGCGCGCTGGTAGTCAGAGCAAGACGCTGGTTTACCTGGTACAGCTCCTCTACATAGCCGTTCGCGACGGCGGTCGCCCGTTGCACGTCCTTGTCGTCAACAGAGATATGGACTGTCGATCCCCGAGTCGACTCGATGTGCGTATGCCGTGCTAGAACTTTGCGCGTGTCTACCATCGTTCTCTTCCTGTACACATGCTGTAGCTGGAAGCGTTCAATCAGCTTATCAGCGACCGTCCGGCTGTTTAGAACGCTGAGGTACGTGTCGGAAGGAGTCTTGACGAGACCATCGGTGTCCAGTGAGGCTATCGATCCAAGTCCGCCGAACTGGCTAAGCATAGAGAGAATCGAACTAGACGAATTCTGGGGCGTAAGAATTACTGTCGTCGCCGTATATGTTACGGGCATGACAAGGACGATGATGCTTGTGAGCAGTGCGGCCCCAAGCATTCCTCCCGCTATGAGCCGTCGCTGAGCCGTGAGGGTCACCAGGTTCCTGAGCAGAGCAGACTCGGTCGAGATCTGACTCTCCTGATCTCTCCGTTCTTCGATCTCTTGATCTGGGATCACAACCGCCACCTCGCCATGTTTCGCATAGTTCCCTTACCGAAGAACGTTGACAGCGGCAGCACCAAGGCCGAACTGAGCGATGATCGTAGACCAGTCGGTAAGGCCACGAATAAAGGTCGTCTTGTTCAGCACCTCAGGAACAACGACCGCATCGCCGGGATTCAATTCAAAATGTTCCAGTCCGTGAGTCGAATGAGCCAGCGTTGAGTTATGGCTGACCACGGATCCGTCAGCTCGAATGACAAATGAGTGTTTCCAGTCCCCACTTTTAGATACACCGCCGGAAAGCTGCAGATAGTGATTAACACTCGCGCTCTCCTGAAAGAGGAAGGAATTCTGGTCATACACCGCGCCGACAACGGATACGCTCACCGGTCTCGTGGGCACCAGGAAAGTGTCCCCATCCTGAAGGGGCAGGTCCGGTATGCTGCTCACGTCAGTACTGGTGGGAAGGATACTCAGCACGATACGGCCCGAGGCACGCATCTGGCGCAGTTTCGCAACAAGTGCCCGTTGACTCTGCAGGCTTGCCGCTACAACCAATGCTTCCTGAGGATTGACGACGGAAGTCGACCTGTTGCCTCCTTCGCGTTCGATCTCACTCTCGAGATCGAATGCGTATTCATCGAGCCTCGCCTGTTGCTGCAATCTGGTGGAACGCCTTGTAAATGACGAGCCGAAGAGGTAGGCGTTTGGAGTTAGTCCTCCTGCGTGAATCACAACGTCGCGGAGCGTCTCGCCCGGCCCGACACTGTAGACTCCGGCGGCTCCAAACTCACCCTCCAGCCGGACTAACTTTGTCTGCCGGTTCTGGGGCACTCGAATATCTGCCTGCGAGAAGACAGTAACCACATCACCCGGCTGCAGTTCAAAGTTCTCTGTGTCATCGTGCGCCAGAATAACCCGGCCGAGGTGGAATGGCTTCAGGACTGTGGTCAGGTCGTCCGGATTGGTACGCTCAATCACAGCATAGTCCCAATTAATCTCAGGAGCGGTTAACCTCACCTGGTTCCTTTGCACAAACTCTTCCGAGGGGTTCCCGGTATCGAATGCGATGCTCCTGCCGGTTGAGCTTCCCGAGTCAGGGGTTGCGTTAGGGTTATCGTTCTTGTCCTCCTGGCCGGTGCTAAGGTCATCGGGTAGAGTGCTGGCGGTCGCCGGATTTGTCGCACTACGATCGCTATTCACCTGCACCAAGGCATCGCTGGTTGTCACCTGAACGGAAGAGCTGCCCGTTGGCGGTGACCCTGGAGGGCTGGCAACTTGGGATCCCCCGCGCTCATTCGGGATGGCAAGAGATGCTCGGCGAACACGTTGTGCCGTCTCCCTTTCACTGTCAGTCAGGGCCAAAGCGTTATGTCCTGTCAGTGCCGCACGCGTCACGAGACTTTCTTTGTTAGGGATAAGGTCGCGAATGCGCATACCTGTATGCCACGCATAGCGTCCTGGATTGGCAACATTTCCTCGGAGGATCACTGCATTGTCGAACTTCGGAACTATCTGGAAAATGCGAAGGATATCGCCGTTTATCAGCGGGGCCTGCATCCCCGACTGGTCGAGCCTAATCTCAGCCAGGTGACGCCCTCCATCCGGGCTCACACGTTCCAGCTCGGCGCGCTCAAGCGCAGCGATCGACGATATGCCGCCAGCAAGGTTCACGGCAGTCGCTACGGTGTCTCCATCGAGCAGTTCGTAGATCGCCGGTTGATTCACGCTACCGGCAATCGCAACCCGCGGCCCCGCGGACGGTAGGTATATGACATCGCCTGACAATAAATGGGCGTCCTTCGACCCATCGCCCTCAGTCAGGATCTGATAAAGATCAACCGTGGTTATAGTCTTGCCGCCCCGTCGAAGTTCAATTTTTCGCATCGATCCGGTGGACGATGGGCCCCCTGAAGCGAAGAGCACATCCACCAACGTGCTCATCGACCCAACAGTATAGGATCCCGGTCTTCTCGCGCGTCCGACCACCAGTACCTGAATAGAACGCAGATCCCCAAGGGCTACAGATAACTCGAACTTCCGGAATTCTCGGCCAATCCGCTCGGCTAGAACAGGATTGAGTTCAGAAGACTTCAGACCCGCAACCCGGAGTTCGCCAAAGTGAGGCAGGTAGATATTTCCGTCGCGGTCAATCCTCTCTCGCACATTAAACGACACACTGCCCCAGGCTCTCAACAGGAGTTCATCTCCGGGGCCAACCACGTAGTCCGGAGTCACAGGCCCCTTATTCAAGGGCGCAAATGTCGAAGGCACAGTCAGAAACAACTGGCTGCCGAAGATCGGAAGCATCTTCCCAATGGAGCTCGCTACGAATAACTGAAACTCAGTCGGTGGATCCTCCTTTCGTTTTGATTCCATAACTGGCGTTCCATTTGAGCGCTCTGCACCTGGACCTGTAATAGGAATCGGTTCAGTCGACTGTAAAGATCGCCGCGTACCAAAGTCAGCGTTCTCCGTTTCCGTACCCTGCAATGCTTGCGGCGAATCGTAGGGCCACTCATAATTGTTTCCTGCTCCAGATCTGTCCGCACCCGTCGTACATGAAGAAAAGAGATCGCCACAGTTAGCCTGCCCTGGGACGTTCCCTGTTCCAGGAAGCTGTGAATAAGGCCCACTCTGTTGGGCAGGCGCCCACACGCTCGTGAGCAAGAGCATCGCGACAATCAAGACCTGCTCAGTGAAATAGCAGCTATGTAAGCGATGCGTCCTGGTGAGATGCCCTTCGCTCAACGCGCTTCGCCCAATGTCACACACAGTATCAGAATCCTCAAAGCAATCCATCGTTCGCCACTAACTACATCCCCCATCATTAACCAGTCGCGCGGCGTGTAGTTGTCTCTGCGCTTCTTGCCCCTTTATAAACCACGCATCTCACGACGAGACATCTATGCGCGATCGGTGACAAAGGAATGACATCCCGTATGCAAGTGCCAGACAGAGGATGCTTACACTCGCTTTATCAATACTCTCCGGCGCAGTTCGCCCGGGCACATGTATTCGGCAGGTACGTCTGGAACGCTCCGAAGTTATCGCCACAAGACATAAAGAGAAATCGCAAAATGAAGCTATGGTTCCTCGCAGGTTGTCTGCTTTTCTGTACGGTGAGGCTCAACGCCCAAGATGGTGACGCTGATTCTACACACGCTGGATATATTCCAGCCCTGTCTGGTGGGTTGGGGTATATCTACAACGTAAACGGCGGTACGCCGACCCTGTCCCCAGCTATCAACCCGGTCCTGCTGTTGCCACTTGGGAGTCACGTTCTTGTCGAGAGCCGTGCTGGATTCGTCGGCGAATTCCAACGCCGGAATGGCACGGGAGATTACACGGGTCAGATTTTCTCGGGAGTTGACTACGCGCAAGGGGACTGGCTGGCGAATACGCACGCTATTGCCGTTGGCGGTAAGTACCTTTTACCGTTTGGCCTCTACTCGGAACGGCTGGATCCGATCTGGATTGCAACATTTCAGGATCTGCCGATCGACTTCCCCATCGGCACGCGCACCACGGGCGCAGGAGTTGGCGGCGAAGTCCGGGGAGTGGTCACGCAAACTGATAACTACATCGTGCAGTACGCAGTCTACTACTCTGCTCACAGCAACGTGTACCAACTCTCAGCCGCTCGCACCACCGGATTCGATACCAGTGTCTTCATCCCCAAAAATCGTGTGGAGGTAGGAGTCTCCTATCAGCGCTATCTTGATAAGCCGCAGGTAAATAGTGAGGCAGCGTATGTGTCCTGGCAGCCTCCCCAAGTGCCGCTCGATCTCAAGGCGGAATACGACCGCACCCTGTACGGGCAAGGCTATTGGATTCAGGCGTCATACATGCTATCTCAGGTGCCTGTTGCTAACTCATTCTTCAAGAAAGTTGAGTTAGCCGGACGCATGCAGCAATATTTTCCACGCCATGGTGGTGGAAACGGATTTTCAACAGTAGCTCAGAAGCGCCCCGAGGTCGCGATCAACTACTATTTGCGCGATGACTGGCGCATTGTCTCCAGTTATGAACGCCAATATACGCCCTCTAGGGATGCCAATGTCTGGTACGTCGGTTTTACCTATAGGTTTCTGTTCCCGCTTTGGCCAGGAAGGAAATGAGAATGAAGGATCCAAAAATGCGCTGCGGAACCCTCATGCTGGCCGGAGCGACGGCCGTCATCATGATAATAGGTGGCAATTATGTGCTTGCGCGGGCGCAGGCAGACACTCACGCATCCGCTCCGGCCCCGGCTGTGCGCAATACCGGGCAGAAAAGCGGGGAAGAAGTATTCATGCAGAATTGCTCACGATGCCATAAGCCGCCGATGAGCATTTCCCCGCGCATTACCGGCACGGTAATTATGCACATGCGTGTCCGCGCAAAACTGTCAAGGCAGGACGAACAGGCGTTGCTTCACTATCTCGCGCCGTAGAGGTGGTCGGACATCCTGGACCGTCTGTGGTTCTAGTTGACCTCAAAATCACTTAGCAATAAGAAAAGGAATGACAATGAAATATTGCCTACGCGCAGGCCTTTGTGTACTGCTCTCTCTCTCTGGCGCAATGAATAGCCGTGCTCAGTCTTCACCCAGCACAATCGAGATCCATGCGAAACGTTTTTCGTTCACGCCTGCGGAAATCACCATAAAGAAGGGAGAGACGGTTACGCTCGTGCTGACGTCAGACGATGTGGCGCACAGCCTCGTGGTTCAGGGGCTGCACATCAACAGCCCTATCACCAAGGGCCATGTAACGAATGTCACCGTGACCCCAACCACGGTTGGTGACTTTAAGGGAAAGTGCGGAAGATTCTGCGGTTCAGGGCATGGGTCAATGTCGTTTGTAGTCCATGTAAGCGAGAATTAACATGCGACAACCGGCATTTGTATTGGTGACAGGAGCGCTCGGGCTAGTCTGCCTCTGTGGATGCAGAGTTACTCCCCCCGGAAATCTAGAATTGAAGAGTGCGCAATGGGTCAAGCATCACATTACGATTGGCGGCAAGAAGGACCGTAGTCCACTTGCGGCAACAAGCGAAAGCATTCATGCGGGTCGGCAGGTGTTTGGCTACTACTGCGTGGTGTGCCACGGCCGCGACGGACAGAACACGGGCGTACCGTTTGCGGGAAAGATATCTCCACCGGTTCCCTCACTAGCCAGCCCTGAAGTGCAGATATACACCGACGGGCAATTGAAATGGATCATTGAGAACGGTATTTTCCCGTCCGGTATGCCCGCATCAAAAGGAATTCTGAGCGATGAGGAGATGTGGCAGGCGGTCCTTTATATTCGCCACCTGCCTCCCGCCGGCAGTCTTGGCGAGCCTCGCGCCTACAATGGTGATGAATACCAACAAGATGGAGATGTAAGAAAATAAAGCTACATACCGTCATTAATTTAGAACTCTGCGCGGGCTGTGTCTAGCTGCTTGCACATTCTCACGAAGTGGCAATGAGGCGAAATTGGCTCCCGACTGTGCAGCGGTTCGATTGCAAATTCGACATAGCCGCGTCGGCGGCAGAATGTAAGTGTTTCCCAATTTAAGTTCACTACCTGCACGTGCACGAACAAACAGCGCATGCTCCGACTCATTCGCTCGGCGGCCTCCAAGAGTTGGGAGCCGATGCCGGAACGCTGCTTTGTCGGAGACACAGCGAGTAGGTCGAGCCTGCTCGCCTCCAAGCGCGCCTCCAGGTATGCGTACCCGACGATTCCTTGATCATTCTCGGCTAGCAAAAACTTACCTTGTGTCATTAACCTCTCAACGTCACTTGTGCTTGCATAACTGGTTTGGGAAAAGAGATGTCTTCCCCGGAAGACAGACTTTGTTAGGTCGACTATTGGCTGCGCTTCATCGAGCCTAGCGAGTCGGATCCTGAGCTGACCTACACCAAAAAGGGTGTGCGCTTTTCGCCCGCTTGATGCCCCGTTGGGTCTGGAGATGAGTCTCTCAGTCACTTTAGTCCACCTGCCTGAATCCACAAGCGTTGAGGCGTTACAGAAAGCCTCTAGCAAACAAACTAACGGAATCTTCGCAAAGAGCTGTCACTCAATTGTCAGTAGGTTTTCACTTTCTGGTTCCTCCAAAAGGGCTTGGCAAGGCTGGTGCCTCGACGGAGCTTCGCAAGCAAATGAATGAGTGGCCTTTGATTGTGTGATGCGACCGAAAAATCTACCCTATGGCCGCGGCAACGGTGAGGAGGAGTTATTGGTAACGACGAATCTGATTTGGGATGGATTGGAGGGTTGGGGGAAAACGCGAATGTGTCTCCATTCCTTTGCGGAGACCATTCGCACGGGCAAGTGTCAGATTACGGTGACCGGGCTTTCTATGCGGCGTGGCGTCGTAACGTTGGCCGAGTCTCGTCCAGACGCTTCAGGAGTGACTGTCAGATCATCGGAAATAGTTGTGTGGCAAGGTCCAAGGGTTCAACAAGGCTGGTAACAGCTGGATGGACATCCTTGATGCTCTCCGTGCCGTCCACCTCGGCTTTGACTTTTGGCAGACCAGGCATGGGTAAAATGCTGGCCGCCGATCCGCTCGTTGTCTTCAAAGGGCCCTATTCGATCTGGGTTTGCCCCACACTCCGCAGACGCCCCGCGCTGTGTGCGCGTGAGGCTGCATCCGCCAACCACAGCAATCTTCAGTTACGTCCCAGTCTCCCGGGCGAAATCCCATGTCCCCGGAGGGATATGCGTCAAACGCGGAAGAAGGTGAAAACCTCGGTGTGCGACGTTGGGGGAGAAAAAGGGCAATAAGGGATATTGAATTCCGCACTGACTCCCGGCAAAAGGGGATTAACAAGAAATGCCAGGGTTGAATAGCCGGCAATTGCCCTATATACAAGTGAAACAGGATGAACACGAACGAAGATTCGCGAATCGAAGAAGCGCTTGGCTGTGCGGTGCCTGTGTTTCCCACAGATCCGCGTCCGATCATCATCGTAGGTGCGGGTGGTATAGTGCACGACGCGCATCTGCCTGCATACCGCCGGGCGGGTTTTCCGGTGGCTGCAATTGTTGACGCGGATGCTGAAAAAGCTGCTGGGCTTGCTCGGCATTTCGACGTTTCTTTTGCGGGGAGCTCTCTCGATGAAGCCAGAGTGAAAGCCCCGCGGGACAGCATTTTCGATATTGCCGTCCCGGCATCCTCCATTTTAAAAATATTGCCGCAGTTGCCGGATGGTGCAGCCGTCCTGATTCAGAAACCGATGGGAAATGACCTTGCGGAGGCGGAGCACATTCTTAAGCTATGCCATAGCAAGGGCTTTACAGCCGCCGTCAATTTCCAACTGCGCTGGGCGCCAGTCATGGCGTGTGCCAAACGTCTCACCGATACCGGCCTGCTTGGCGATCTGCACGATATGGAGGTACACATCAACGTCTTCATGCCGTGGGATCTTTGGAGCTTCCTGACAACGAGCCCACGCCTGGAAATCCTCTACCACAGCATCCACTACGTTGACCTGGTGCGATCATGGTTCGGCAATCCAATACGCGTCCTTGCAAAGACGCTGCGAAATCCGCAGACCCCACAGCTCGCCGCGACAAAAAGCGTCATTGTGATGGACTATGGCGATTGGAAGCGGGTTTACATTGCCACGAATCACGGGCATACCTTTCCGGATTCACAATGCAGCTATGTCCAGTGGGAAGGTACCCAGGGTGCATTGCATGCCGTCATGGGCGTCAATCTCGACTATCCAGCCGGCAAGCCGGACTCGCTTCGGTACGCGGCACGCGGAAGCGACTGGCGAACCTTGCCGACCGAAGGCAACTGGTTTCCGGATGCATTCGCGGGATCGATGGGATCGCTGCAGTCGTATGTAACTGGAGCAAGTGACAAATTACCGACCAGCGTAGAGGATGCGATCGATACGATGCGCGTTGTGGAGGCTGCCTATCTTTCCAGTAGAAGGGATGGAATTGTCCTCGGTGATCTTCCAAGAACAGAAGCCTGAGAATCTGGTTAAAGACCTTTGAGAACGGGAATATTCCGAATTTCAATGACTATTAAGCCAGTTGCCACTCAAGCCTTTCGCCCGGATAGCCAACAAGCGCTCGTCACTGGAGGCGCCAATGGCATAGAGGGCAGCGACATGCCGCGAATTGACCCGTGCTAGTGCTCGCGTTTTGTTGCGGACATAGATCTTGAAAGGTAAGAGCAGCTAGCGCGAGAACTTCGTAAGGCCCAGCCCATCCTTCTCGATGTAACCAGTCAGGATTCAATTCACGCTGCGGCAGCGCAGATCGGCCGACTCACCGAACTCAAGGCCCGACAACCGATAAGCCACCTGGGTACTGTCGAGGAGGTGGCTTCGCTTGTTCGCTACCTATGCTCCGCCGAAGCAGACCTCATGACTGGCTCTATCGTACCCATGATGGTGGCTGGATCGCCGCTTGAGTGACGTGCCCAATTAATGGTCGTGAGATCGAGGAAAATCCGCGATTTGCTTGCGCGCTTTTGACCCTCCATATAGGCTTGAAGCCACTCGGAAATCATGGTCAAACGAATTGACGCCCACCACCACCTATGGCGCTATACGGCAGCCGAATATGGTTGGATAGACAGCGCTATGAAGCCGTTGCAGCGCGATTTCACTCCCGCCGATTTGCTAACGGCCATGGAGTCGGCAGGAGTCGACGGTGTGATCACAGTGCAGGCTCGGCAGAAGCTCCAAGAAACGAGTGACCTTCTTTCACTCGCGGAGGCATATCCCTTCATACAGGCCGTTGTGGGTTGGGCTCCCATCGCAAGCAGAGACTTTCCTTCATGCCTTGAAGACCTTTCCGCTCATCCAAAGCTCAGAGGTTTGCGCCATATCGTTCAGGCAGAGCCGGACGACGACTTCATATTGGGCGATGAATTCAATCGCGGCATCCGGGCCTTACTTCCGACGGGGCTCGCTTATGAAATTCTTGTATACGAACGGCAACTGCCGCAGGTGATCCAGTTTGTTGACGCGCATCCAAACCAGGTTTTCGTTCTCGATCACATCGGTAAACCGAGAATACGTGAGCAAATCTTGTTGCCCTGGCAGGAACGGATTCAAGACCTGGCGCGACGGGAAAACGTCTTCTGCAAGGTTTCGGGAATGGTGACGGAAGCAGATTGGCATGCATGGAGCAAGGTCGATCTTCTCCCTTATTTGGATACCGTGTTCGATGCATTTGGGCCGGATCGCCTCATGATGGGCTCAGATTGGCCGGTGTGCCTGGTAGCCACAGAGTATTCGCAGTGGTTTAGCTTTCTTGACAGCTACACAGCCGCTATGAGCGAGCGGGAACGCGAGCAGTTTTGCAGTGGGACAGCCCAACGAACCTATCGTCTCCCAGAGAGTATCGATAGATTCCAAAAGGTGGCCAGCGGATGAAGGCGCTTGTGCTGAAAAATCCTGGCGAAGCTGTCATCCAACTGGTCCCCGAACCGGTGCGCAATCCAGCTCAGATCCTTCTTCGAGTACAGAAAGTCGGACTGTGCGGCAGTGATCTCAACTCATTTCGGGGCACGAACCCGTTGACTACATTTCCGCGCGTGTTGGGCCACGAAGTAGCCGCCACCGTTGTGGAAGAGAGCAGCCTTCGACCTGACCTGATTCGAGGAACAAATGTGACACTTTCGCCCTACTCCAGTTGCGGGACCTGTCCATCTTGCCGCCGAAATCGCCCGAATGCTTGCCAGTTCAATCAGACGATGGGAGTGCAGCGAGACGGGGCCCTCACGGAATTTATCCAGATGCCGGTTGATACGGTCTACCCGGCAGATCTGAGCGTTACGGAACTCTGCGTGGTCGAGCCGCTGACCGTCGGGTTCCATGCTGTTGCGCGCGGCAAAGTAACTGCGGAAGATTCTGTCGCAGTAATTGGGTGCGGCGGGGTGGGTCTAGGTGCGGTTGCCGGAGCGAGTTTTCGAAAAGCTCGAACAATCGCCATTGATGTGGATTCGACAAAGCTCGAGATCGCAAAAAAAGGCTGGGCCGCGCACTTGATCAACGCGGCAACAGAGTCTCTTGACGCTCAATTGCGCGGTCTTACTGATGGCCGCGGTCCGGACGTAATCATCGAAGCGGTTGGCCGGCCCGCCATGTTTCGCGCGGCCGTCGAACTGGTCGCGTTCACAGGGCGAGTGGTGTACATCGGCTACGCGAAGGAAGACGTCGCCTATGAAACGCGCTTCTTTGTCCAGAAGGAGCTCGACATTCTGGGATCGCGCAATGCGTTGCCAGAGAATTTCGTCGAAGTAATCCGCATGCTCGAAGAGAAGCGATTTCCGGTGTCAGAATATGTGACGAACGCTGTTCCACTTGAGGCTGCTGCTGAAACATTGAGGGAGTGGAGTGACGCTCCCAACCGATTTTCCAAGATCATGGTTCGACTTGATTGAGAGCTTGCACGTGGAGAATAACCAGAAATGTTGACGCCTGTAAAACACACAACTTCGGCAAGAATCAGGCCGTCACTTCTTCCCGTCGGCCACATGCTCCCGTTCTCACTCGTCACCATCCTGTTCTTCCTATGGGGTGTGCCGAACAATTTAAACGACGTACTCATTCGGCAGTTCATGACGTCGTTTGCGATCACGCGCTTTCAGGCAGGGCTGGTGCAATCAGCCTTCTATCTTGGCTACTTCTTACTTGCCATTCCCGCAGCCATGCTCATGCGCCGAGCGGGATATAAAACAGGCATCGTAACCGGGCTGGTCCTTTTTGGGACCGGAACCTTCCTTTTCTGGCCTGCAGCCATTATCGATCGCTACGGGTTCTTTCTCTTCGCGCTTTTTGTGATTGCCAGCGGTCTGGCATTTCTCGAAACTGCAGCCAATCCCTTCATCGCCGAGATTGGCGACGCCCAAAGCTCAGAGCAGCGGCTCAATTTTTCCCAGGCATTTAATCCGATCGGATCCATTAGCGGCGTGGCCATCGGCACCATCTTCATTTTCTCCGGCGTGGAGCTTACTCCAGCGCAGGTCGGTGTGCTCAAAGCTTCCCATCAATATGCGGCATACCTGCAGAGCGAAACGCTTCGGGTGGTAAAACCCTACGTCGTTCTTGGGGCGGTTGCATTCATCCTCGCCGCAATCATTTCAAGCGTCCGGTTCCCTGAAACGCGCAGTTCCTCCGTGACAGCGGGTAAGGGAAGTGGCGGATCCAGGCTTCCTCACCTGTTGCGGCGGCCATTTTTCGTTTTTTCGGTCGCGGCACAATTTCTGTATGTAGGCGCACAGGTGGGTACCTGGAGCTACTTCATCCAATATGTCCAGGACTACGCGCATCAACCGGTGAAGATCGCGGGGTATTTTCTTAGCGGGTCGCTGGTTGCTTTTGCGGTAGGCCGCTTCGCATCGGCGTGGCTGATGCGGTTCGTGAACCCCGCACGATTAATGGGAATTTACAGCGTTGCCAATGTGATTCTTGTGACGATAGGAGTTACCAGGCCCGGATGGATTGGCATGTGGGCAATCTTCCTCACCAGTTTCTTTATGTCCCTGATGTTTCCGACTATCTTTGCGATGGGTCTTCGCGGGCTCGGCGAGGATACAAAGCTCGGCGGTTCACTCCTCGTAATGGCAATTGTCGGGGGAGCTGTGCTTACGCCATTGATGGGACTGATCTCCTCCCGAAGTCTGGCATTTGCTTATCTGGTGCCCGTGGGGTGCTACTTGTTCATCATGTTTTACTCGTTCGTAGGAGCGCGGCTCCTGAAGAATCAGGAGCTCCTTGCCTAGCACCGGATCTTATGGAGAATTCATGCTGAAGACCGGCATTCTCAATCCCGCAATCAATTCGTTACTGAGTCGCGTAAGGCATACAAATACGTTGGTGATCGCCGATCGAGGATTTCCATTCTGGCCTGAGATTGAGACGGTCGACATATCTCTCGTTGACGACATCCCGCGTGTTCTGGATGTTCTTCAGGCGATTCGCCAGAATTTCGTCATTGGCTCTGCGTTTATGGCGGATGAGTTTCGGGGCTCGAATAGTTCGGCGACTCAGGAAGCCTGCTTCAACACCCTTTCAGGCATTTCAATCACGTTTGAACCGCATGTTGAGTTCAAAAAGCGTGTGCCCCTTGCCATCGGACTCATTCGCACCGGGGACACGGCACAGTACGCCAACATCATCCTGAAATCCGGGTAGTGGCCCAGCGATGATGGATCGTCTGCTTGACTACCGGGCTGTAGTGGCCTCTGCTGGCGCTTCCGTGCCGCGCGTCTTCTTCCGTCCAAACATGCTCAGCATGGTCTGAAGAATTACGTAGAGCGCCGGGATAAAGAACAGGTTCAGCACGGTGGAAAGAAGCATGCCCCCGACAATCGTGGTGCCCACCGACCGCCGGCCGAATGCGCCAGCGCCCGTTGCAAAATAGAGCGGCATCACGCCCAGGATGAAGGCGAATGAGGTCATGAGAATCGGCCGTAGCCGCAATTCAGCTGCTTCAATCGCAGCGTCGACGATCGACTTGCCCTGTTCTCGAATTTGCTCCGCGAATTCGACGATCAGGATGGAGTTCTTAGCCGAGAGGCCGATGAGCATGACCAGTCCAATCTGGCAGTAGACATCGTTTGCAAGGCCGCGCAGCGTGACAGCGCCTAATGCGCCCAGCACGGCCGTTGGCACTGCCAGAAGGATTATGAAGGGCAGTGCGAAACTCTCATACTGTGCTGACAGGGTGAGATAAACCACGAGAATGCCCAAACCAAAGATCAGAATTGCTTTGCCACTGGATTCGATTTCTTCAAGCGACAATCCCGTCCACGAGTAGGCCATGCCCTGGATCATGTTCTGCTTCGCCAGATCCTCCATCGCCTTCAATCCTTCGCTCGAACTGTAACCGGGAGCAGCCGCCCCATCGATCTCAGCGGAACGGAAGAGGTTATGGTGCGAGATCACCTGCGGCCCCGAGGCTTGCTCGATCGTTACCAGATTGTCAAGTGACACCATCTGTCCAGCATCGGATCGCACATAGAACTTCCGCAGATCTCCGGGCACCATGCGCGAGGATTGATCCGCCTGAACATACACCCGGTATGACCGGTTGTTGAAGTCGAAGTCGTTCACATACTGCGATCCCATGAATACGCCAAGAGTCGAGCTGATCTGGCTAATCGAAACGCCGATAGCCTTCGCTTTCTCGCGATCGATCGCGACCAGCAACTGCGGATCGTTCGAGGTATAACTCGTATAAAGGTTCACCAGGTCTTTACTCTGCCGGCTGGCGCCCACGATCTGGTGAGCCACACGGTCAAGATCAGCGAGGGTATTGCGGCCCAGATCCTGCAACTCGAACTGGAAGCCTCCGAAAGAGCCGATACCTTGAATGGCCGGCGGTTCAAAGGCTACTACCAGACCTCCAGGCACGCCGAAGAGCTGAGGGGAAAGCTTCGCCAGAACATCCGCCGCCGAATGGCCTCTCCCCTTCTTCGTGCGAATCTCTACAGCCTTCAGTGGGACAAAAATGAGACCGTAGTTCGACGCGCTTCCCCCGCTCAGGCTGAATCCCATCACAGCGAATGTTCCGAAGACATCGTCGTTCTTCCTGATGATTTCGACGGCTTTCTCGGCGACGTTGCTCGTGTAACTTAGCGAGGCACCCGATGGAGCCTGAACGATGCAAATCAAATAGTTCTGGTCTTCGGACGGCACAAATGCGGTAGGCACGAGCCTGTAGAGATAGACGGTCGAAGCCAATGCGCCCACAAAAAGCAAGAGCACGAGATAGCGGACCCTCAACACGTGATGAGTAACTCTCCCATAGATCTGCGTGGTTTTCTGAATCGCGCGGTCAATGAGGCCAAATATTCCATGCTTTACCTTCTCTCCCCGCAGAAAAAGGGCTGCCAGCGCGGGTGAAAGGGTAAGAGCATTGAATGCTGAGATGGCGATCGCAAAGGCAATCGTCAGGGCAAATTGGCGATAGAGAATGCCCGTCGTTCCGGGAAAGAATGACACCGGCACGAAGACCGAAATCAGCACGAGCGAGGTTGCGATGACCGCGCTCGTCACCTCTGACATGGCGATCGATGTCGCCGTCCGCGGATCCGAGTGGTCGTTGTTGATATGCCGCTGCACATTTTCGATGACGACAATGGCGTCGTCGACCACCAGCCCTGTGGCCAGAGTGATGCCGAACATTGTGAGCGAGTTGATCGAGAAACCAAATATCTTAATGAATGCAAACGTGCCGATCAGCGACACTGGAATCGTAATCGCGGGAATGATCGTCGCTCGCCAGTCGAGAAGGAAAAGAAAGATGACAACGATAACGATAACGATCGCCTCGCCGAGCGTTCCAACTACCTCGCGGATCGAGTCTCCGACAACGGTGGTGGTATCGAAGGGGATGACGTATTCAAAATCCGGCGGGAACGACTTGGCCAACTGATCCAGAGTAGCCTTTGCGTCGCGGTCGACCTGCAGTGCGTTGGCGTTGCTCAATTGCTGTACGCCCACACCAACAGCGTCCTGGCCGTCATAGCGAAGGTCGGTAGCGTAGGTCTCTGCTCCAAGTTGGGCACGGCCAACGTCTTTGAGCAAAACGATGCCGGCAGAAGTGTTTTTGATAACGATGTTGTTGAATTGAACTGGATCTGTCAGACGGCCCACGACACGCACCGGAATTTGATACGCCTGCTGCTGGTCAGCAGGAGGCTGGCCCACCTGACCTGCAGGAATCTCAACGTTCTGTTCCGCGAGGGCATTCACTACGTCCGCGGCGGTTAGGCTACGGGCCGCAAGCTTCGCGGGATCCAGCCAGATGCGCATTGCATATTTGCGCTCTCCAAAGATGAGTACATCCCCCACGCCGGGGACTCGCTTGAGCGCGTCCTTCACATAAACGTCGATATAGTTGCTGATGAAGAGATCGGAATAGCTCTTATGCGGCGAGATAAAGGCCGCTGCGAAAACAAAGTTTGAGTTTGCCTTGGTAATCGTGACGCCCGTGCTGTTGACGGCCTGGGGAAGGCGTCCCTGGGCAGACGCAACGCGATTCTGTACATCGACCGCTGCGATATTCAGGTCGTAGTTGGTGCGGAACGTTGTAGTGATGGCGCTGGTGCCATCGGTCGAGCTTGCCGAGTCAATGTAGCGCATTCCCTCCACGCCATTGATCTGCTCTTCGAGCGGAATCGTTACGGCAGACTCGACGACCTGCGCGTTTGCACCCACATAGTTGCTTGTGACCGTAACCTGCGGCGGCGCCAGTTGCGGATAAAGGGAAATCGGCAACGTCGGAATCATAACAGCGCCCGCCAGAATGATGAGCAGTGCGCATACGGTTGCGAACACCGGCCGGTGAATAAAAAAGTCAACCAAGAGAGCCTACCTGTCTGTTGTCATGCCGGGCCTGCGCCCACGTCGTGAACCTTTCGTTGCGAATCTTCCGCCCCCGCATCTCTACCCCAGCGGTTGGACGGGCATGCCATCCACAAGAAATTGTGTGCCGGAAACGATGACCTTGTCTCCGTTCTGCAATCCACCCAGCACCGCATAGTTGTTGCCAACTGGATCGCCCAACTCGATTGCGAGCTGGTGGGCGAAGTATTTGCCATCCTTATTCTGAGCCACGTAGACGAACGTCTGGCCCCCGAGCCGCGTCACCGCCAGAACCGGAACCACAGGGATTGGGTTGGTTTTCCAGATCACGCGCGCTTTTACAAGCTGGGCCGTGCGAAGCATGACTTGGGGAGAGTGCACCGACGCCTTAGCGAGAATGCCCTGTAGTTGATTATCTACCTGAGGCGAAACAAAATCGATCGACGTGTGCTCGAGCAACTTCTCATTATTGTCGAGGATGTCCACCCCAAGTCCGCTGCGCACCTGGGCAGCGCGCTCTGTGGGTATATATATATAGGCTTCGAGGTCCTTGTTCTCGTCCACCGTCGTCAGCAGTGTAGTTGCAGATACATAATCACCTAGACGTACTGGGATATCTCCCACGATGCCGTCAAATGGCGCGCTGATCTTGTAGTAGTCCAACTGCTTTTCCTGTGATACCCGCGATGCGACCGCCGCCTCATAGTCCGCTTTCGAGTTTTCATAGGCCTGCTCGGCCTGATCGAGGGTATCGCGGCTAGTCACTCCTCCGTCAAAGAGCGCTCGCTGCCTCCCGACTTCTGTCTGGTTATATTTGTAGAGCGCCAGCTTCTGCTTTTCGGTCGCAACCTGTGAGGCCACTGTCGCTTCCTGCTTGGCCGGATCGATCACCATCAACAGCTGACCTCGCTGCACGCGATCGCCGGAATGAACAAGGATCTGCGTCAAATTGCCGTCTACCTGCGGATTCAGCGTGGCTGACCGCCGCGACTTGATCGTCGCGACATATTCATCTGACTGCGGAACAGGTGAGGATGAAACCGTCATCGTCTGCACAGGAAGAGCCTGCGGTGCCGGCGCGGCCGTCACCGCCTTGTGGCACGCGGTCAAACCCAACGCAACAAGAAAGGAAGAGGCGGACAAGAAGCGAAGACCAAGCCTGCTTTTCAAATGGAGATCCTCTATGTTTCATTCCGGCGTGGCCGGTATCTCAATATATTCCACTCGGGAGGTACTACCTTCGCATCGAAGGCGAATCACGCCCGGTGCTTCGTTCGAATCCTTACAATCCTTCGTTCTTTGAACTCCAAACGGCCGAACACTCGTCACAACACATTTGAGCTATTGATTCATTTGCCTCGCGAAGGGCTTCACGAAATCTTCGCCGGACCCATCCGAATTCGCCCAGTGCGGTCGGGCCATCAAAATTCATGTCCAGTATCGATCAACTCTAAATGAATGGCGAGCTTTCGGGCTTTGGGGTGAGATTGATAGGGAGGAATGCCCCATTCGCTGAGAATTTCTGCGATCTTCCGGACAGGGCCTGCCTGGAGCGAGTTCGATTCGGAACAGGGTCACGTATTTTGACACGGCCCGCTCGAGTTGGTACATTGAAAGTGGTATCTCCTGTCAAGCGTGTGCATCCTTCCGCGCCGAATGCACGTCCCCGTCGTCTAGCCCGGCCTAGGACACCGCCCTTTCACGGCGATAACACGGGTTCAAATCCCGTCGGGGACGCCAAATAAAATCAATAACTTAAGGCAAGATTCAAGAACCTGGGAATCAACCTCCGAGGCAAATATGAGGCATTCTGGCAAGGTTTAGAATGTTGCCAGGGAGGTTTCCATGCCGAAAAATGCAACAGCAAAATGGGACGGCGTTTACCAGCAGAAAGACCGCAAAGGTTTCGTTATCTCGTGGCGCGACATGCAGGGGCGCCGCCGACGGCGCACGGTTAAGGTCAGCACATTACAACAGGCGAAGGACGCTTTGTCCGCTGAGCGCCTTCGAGTGGAGAAAGCGATTCAGTTTGGAACACCTCTGCCCTCCAAGGACACCTTCGAGGGCTTCGCCGCCGAGGACCACTGAAGCATCAGAAACGGCGCAGTTCATCGAACGTCGCGCGCGGCAGACTCTCGCAGGCCGAGTACACGCGGCAGTCGGGCATCGTTGAAAAATATCTACTGCCGTTCTTTGGTGAGATGAAGCTCGCGGCTATTCGGAGAAGCGACGTGGTTCGTTACATTCACTCACGCACGGGGAAGGTGGCGGACAGATAGATCTAAATTAAAGAAGCGAACTGCCTGAAGAGAATGTTCAACGTCGCGCTCGATCTTGAAAAGATTTCCATCAACCCGGACAACGCGCACCGTTGCCTCGCGCTCCCGAGGGCCGCGTGCGTTGGCTCACTAACGATGAGTTGGGCCGTGTACTGCGATCCTGCCCTGAATGGCTGCGGCCCATCGTCGGGCTGTTGGTAACCACGGGGGCGAGGCGCGGCGAACTGTTGAAGGTCAGATGGGAGGATGTGAACGTCGCTGGTGGCGTGATTCGGCTGCGCCATACGAAGAGCGGAAAAGAACGCCCCGCTTCAGTCAATGAAAACGCAGCACAGGTTCTCGCGTCAATAGAACACGCACAGGCGCGGCCTGTTGTTTCCAAATGTGTCCCCTGCGATGGTGACAGTTGCTTTCGTTAGAGCGTGCAAAAGCGCAGAAGTCACTGACTTCTCATTACATGATCTACGGCATCATTTTGCGTCGATGCTCAGGCAAGACGGCGTGGACCTGCACACGCTCCAGAAGTTACTCGGCCACGGCGACCCGAGAAATGACAGACAGGTACAGTCATTTGTCCCAGCCCAACTTGGTCGCGGCGTGGATCGGACTTGACCGGTAGATACTCTCGCTGACGCCGGCCCCAGAGGAAGAATCTCATTTTCAATAGCTTGTAACTCGTGGTATTCTGGAAGTGCAGCCCCTGAGTCAAGGCTGATATGTTCAAGCATCTTATCCCATCGCCACTGGCCCAGTAAGTAATGGGCTGGCCTCAACTGCTAGTTGAGGCGGTTCACAATAGTGAATCGGTTCCGGCAAACCTCCTCGCTGCCGGTGCAAGTCTAAGCGAGCGAATCTAGGAATTTTCCCCAACACCAATCAAATTGAAAATTCTGTGCCTACGCCTCGTCGCGCCCGGCACATCGGAGATTCGCATCATGGCTCAGCAGGAGAACACCAACCGGGTTGCGTCGCGCACACAGCGCACTCGTCGCAGAATCGCAGCACACGCCGCCACCACGCGCAAGCGCCGTGCCACCAAGCCTATAACCGCGGGAATCATGGCCCCGAAGTCGCGCCGGTATCTCACGCTCAACGAAGTTGCCGCTGAGT
>CAWJPE010000004.1:0-1601934 GCA_963844605.1 uncultured Acidobacteriota bacterium
CCATGGAAGCGCGCTCCCAGCTGCGCCACAGGCCCACATTTGGATGGTTCTCTTATTGTCGTTTACGGCATAAAATTCGTCAAACGGCCAACCCGATAAACGCGTTGGCAACTGGCTCCGGGATTACAGCATCGTCACATGGATATGTTCGTCCCATCCCGCACGAGTTTCCTAACGGTCTTCTCAGCTCTTTTGTTCGCCGCGAGCCTTCCAGCATTGTCCGAACAAGTAGCGGTATCCGCTACGCCTGCCAGCGCCCCCGTGACGGTGTCCTCCATCGTTCAGCCCGCTCTGTCTGACGTTCAGTACTGCATATCGAAACTCAATATCCAGCGCTGGAAGGCCCCCAATGAGGTTCGGAACGCCGCACAGCAAAACGAGGCATCGATTCAGCGCGACCTGACGAGCACCCTCCCCTCTCTGCTTAGCCAGGCAGATGCTTCGCCTCACGGCGTTCCTCCTGCCTTCTCCGTGTATCGCAATATCGATGCACTTTACGACGTGCTGCTGCGCCTGAACGAAACCGCGGTCCTGGCCGCGCCTCAAAACGAGTCGGACGCGCTCTATTCCTCGCTCCAGAAACTTGAGGCGGCTCGAACGGCACTTGGCGACGAGATTCTGAGCACTTCGCAGGAACGCGAGACGCAGTTGGTCAAGCTCCAGGCTGCCGTAAATGCCGCCGCCGCTGTACAGGCGCCGGTAACTCCCGCGAAAAGCGCCGTGGTCGATGACGGCCCCGCAACCACCCCTTCCGTTAAGAAAAAGAAGAAGCCCGCCGCAAAACCGCCTGCCGCCGGTTCAACCGCTGCTCCAGCTCCATCGGGTTAACTTCTGGTAAAGCGGTGCTTCCCCGGGAAACAATCCGTGACCAAGCGGTGTCTAAGGGAAGTAGAGTGAGCGAGACACTCGGCCGCCGGCGGCGTTTCGATCGCCCATTCGCAGGTTGTGCGTTTTCCCTGTTACTGTAGGAGGAGTTTTTCCATGCAAGCGGGAACGGCCTTGGGTAATCTGGCGAGCGCAATTGGAATCCGTGCCGAAGAAACTGCCTTGATCGCACAGCTCAAGGCCGGTTCGGAGGAAGCCTTCGCATGGCTCATCGCTACCTATCATCAGCCCGTTTACAGCCTGATTGCGCGCACCCTGCCGGTCACCTCCGATGCGGCTGACATCACTCAGGAAGTCTTCGTCAAGGTGTACCGCGGAATCTCCGGATTTCATGGTGACGCCAGCCTTCGCACCTGGATTTATCGGATCGCCCTGCACGAAGCCTCCAATCAACGCCGCTGGTGGTCTCGCCATTGTCGCCAGGAAGTGACCATCGAAGCGGAGACGGGCGAGTCGAGTGAAGGCCAACCCCTCTGCATCAAGGACACGCTGATCGACGAGCATGAGTCACCCTTCGAGACGGCGGCGCAATCGGAAATACGCTCGCGCGTCGAAGCCGAATTGCGCGAGGTACCCGATCCCTTCCGGACGGTCGTCATTCTGCGTGACATCGAAGGCCTCGCATATGAAGAAATCGCAGAGATCCTGAACGTGAACCTAGGCACGGTTAAGTCCCGTCTCATGCGCGGGCGAGCTCACCTCAAGGCACGTCTGGCTCCCTTCGCCGAGGCTGCCCGTAAGCGCCCTTCCCAACCATCCCCCCCGCTCCAGCCCTCGCTGGCAACCGAGGAGGCGCAATGAAGCACTGCAACTCCATTCGTGCACAGTTCTCCGCGTACCTTGACGGAGTTATAACCGGGGTGGCCATGCAGGAAATGGCGGCTCACCTCGACCAATGCTCGGCGTGCTCGGACGAGTTCGCGGGCTGGCGGCAGATGCAGCAAACTCTGGCCGACCTTGGGCCGGCCAAGCCCCCCGCGGACCTTGCCTTGCGGTTGCGGGTGGCTCTTTCGCAGGAGCACAGCCGTACCACCCGGCAGAGTCTAGCCAAGTGGCAGGTGCGATGGCAGAATACCCTGGCGCCTTTCCTGCTGCGAGCTTCGGCGGGTTTTGCCAGCGCTGTGCTGCTGATCGGATCCGTGGCTCTGCTCATCGGGGCCTTCGCCTCGCCGGAGACGGTCGAGGCGCGGGACGAACCCTCCAGCGCGGCCAGCAGCCCACGGTTCCTCTATTCAATGATGGAGTCCAACGCTCCGCAATCGAGCATTGGCGAGACCCAGAATACGGCACAACAGGGTAAGAATACCGTTGAGGCCGTCGATGCGAGCGCGAACCCGGTCGTTGTCGAGGCTTATGTAAATGATGCGGGACGGGTCTACGACTACCGCATCATCTCTGGTCCGAATACGCCGAGTTCGAGGGCGCAGGTCGAGAATCTTCTACTGTTCAGCGTCTTTGAACCGGCCCGGGTCTTTGGAGAGCCGGTCCGGGGCGTCGCAGTGGTGTCTTTTTCGGGCATCGCTGTTCAAGGCTGAGCACCCCCCTCCCCCTCGGATTGTCATATATCTCATTCTGTTGAGTTTAAGAGATAGGTGCCGCCATGTTTCCTGGAATCAATCGGTTGCGGGTAAATACTCAGAAACAATAGACTTATACCGGCCCCTGTTGCTGGAGCAATTCCGATTTGGAATCAAGAAAACGATGGCCCGGCTGTGCGGCCGGGCCTCTTTGTCTCTATCTCTATTATAGCGATTGCAGGGAAATAGTCGGCCAACTATTTCCGGCGTTACCCTGCGTGGTTTCGGTGTGGCCCGTGACTCGGGAGTCGCGATCTAACACTTTCGCCCTCAAAGCTACGGCGCTTCCCAGTCCAGGGAATAAACCTCCTGGCTGCCCAGGTTGCGGAGCAGCAGCGGGGAATCATCGGGAGTGAGCGTGAGGGAAGTGCCCCAGTACCCTGTAGTCTTGAAGCCCTTCATATCGGCCACCTCCTCCACTTTGCGGTCGCTCGTGCGAACTCTAAGCACTGCGGGGTTTTCCCCTATACGCAGGAAATAAATGTACCTCCCATCCGCTGACCAGTTGGCGAAACCAAGTGGCATTCTCGTCAGTTCGGACCACTTACGGCTCTGGAGATCGAAGAGGTCGATGCCTTCTGCGCCAGCTGCACCGTGGGTAAGTGCAGAAATATATCTCCCATCTGGTGACCAGCGGGGCGCGAAATATCCCTTGGATTCGGGCAGCTCAGAGACCTGGTGGCCCCCGAGTTCGAGCACGTGGATTGCTGAAGAACCCTCATTCAGACCAGTGGCGAAGACAATCTTGCTGCCATCCGGCGCCCAGTTGGGGTCGGTATGAGGATAGGAATCATCGGGGATCAGTTGCTCAGGGATCCCGCCATCCCGTGAAACCACATATATCTTATAGGCCTTTCCTGAACTGATGTCGTTTTGCAGCTTACCTCCGAGAGACCACCCATAAAAGAGGATCTGCTTTCCGTCAGGGGACCAGTGCGGGAGCAAGGCGTGCAACGGCGGGTCACTTAGGCGTTGACGCTCGCTTCCATCCACCTTGCTTCGCCATAGCAGGCCGTCGGGATAGGTGACGTATGCCACCCACTGGCCATCCTTCGAGAATGCGACGTGTTCCGCTGAAATTCCGGAGAGAAAGGGCAGGAACTCGCCGGACTTCACGTCGTAGCGCACCAATTCGCCCTGCAACCTCTGGCCGACCACGAAGAGTTGCCTGCCGTCTTTGCTGGGGAGGGGCGAACCGAGGTTGAGCGGGCTATCGGTCAACTGCACAGGCGTCCCTATGGAGTTGTGAAGGAGGCCTGTCTTTTCCGGAAGGGCCCATATCTGGCCGTTTGACTGGAAGATGAAGTACCTTCCATCCGGAGTCCACTTGCCGTTGTCCTCGTCGGCGGGGCTATGTAGGCCTGGAAGCAGAGGGCGCAGGTTGGCGCCTTTCACGGAGACCTCCCAGAGGGAACGGCCGGTCTTTGGATCCTCGACGCTAAATCTAATCTTCGTCTCATCGGGCGAAATCTGGGCAGCATACGGTCGACCCGGGGCGGAGTCGAGCTTGCGAGCTTCGGTGCCGTCGCTTCTCGCCAAAAACAAGCCACTCCTGTTGCAATAGACCAGCATTTTTCCGTCGGGAGACCATGCGGCATCCATTCCATACATGTCGCCTGAGATGGGATTTGCCAGGCGACGGGGCGAACCGCCAAGTGTTGGCAGATTCCAAAGGTCCCCCGGCCGGTCTGTGGCGAGAAGGTCAGCTCCGTCGGGAGAGACGCTATGAGGAGTCAGGCCTTCGGAGGGAACGCGGATCGGAACCGGATCGCCCCCCGACACGGACACCTCCGCGATTCCCCCGGAGGTCGAGTCGCCCATGCCAAGATACAGGCGTAGCCCGTCGGTTGCTGCGAGAGTCTTTAGTTCGCCGCCATGCGTGAGCTGAACGTAGTTCGACACCCTCGGCGGGGGCAATGGGCGCGTCCAGAAGTAGACGAAGACCCCGGCGAGCAGCACAAAAGCAGCTCCGAGAGCGAGCGGCCAGCGCCGTTGTAGTGAGGGCGCTGTCTTTTCGGACTGAGCAGGTTGGACCGCAGAGTTCGCGTTTCCACTGGCCTGTCGAGCCGTCGTCCTCGCAGGTGCCGGAGTGCCTAGTCCATCACTTTCGTGTTCATCTTCCGGTGCGATCAGGACCTGGTGCGTGAGCGAGTCACGCTGCAACCGCTTAAGGTCGGTGTGAATGTCCGCCGCGTGCTGATATCGAAGAGTGCGATCTTTCTCAGGGCACTTGTTGATGATGCGTTCCAGTTCCTCCGGAATGTCGGGATTCAGCCGCACCGGTGCGACCGGAGCCTTCTGAATGATGGACAGGAACAAGGCTCCTGTAGTGTCGCCCCGAAAGGGCATCTGGCCGGTGGCCATTTCGTAGAGCACCACTCCCAGCGAAAACAGATCGCTGCGGAGATCGAGGGGTTTGCCGAGCGCCTGCTCCGGAGACATATACGCCGCTGTTCCCAGCACCCCACCTCCAGTGGTTTGAAACTCGTTGTCTGCGCTGGCCCTGGTAAGGTCGGGATCGGCGACAGCCGCTGTTTTCACGGGCAGCATCTTCGCCAACCCGAAGTCGAGGATCTTGGCCGTCCCGCGCTTGGTTATGAAAATATTTGCAGGCTTGATGTCGCGATGAATGATGCCTTCGGCGTGTGCTGCGTCAAGTCCGTCCGTTATATCCATGACGATTTCAAGCAGCCGCTCCAGCTCCACCGGACCCTGCTCAATGACGTGCTTCAGGGTCATGCCGCTGAGGCACTCCATCGCAAGATAAGTTGTGCCATCGGCTTCGCCGATCTCGTAAATCGTGCAGATGTTGGGATGGTTCAGCGCCGATGCGGTGCGGGCTTCGCGGCGGAAGCGCTCGAGCATCTGGGTGTCGTGGGAGAAATCCTCAGGGAGAAACTTGAGCGCGACGAAGCGGCCGAGGTTGGTGTCCTCGGCCTGGTACACCACCCCCATACCGCCGCCGCCCAGCTTCTCGAGGATGCGGTAGTGCGAGATGGTCGTGCCAATCATGCGCGAAACCGTTTGAAGATAACTGATGGTACGAGCCAATTCCGGGGCGGGTCAATATATCCGGCCGGGCGAGTACCCGGCCAGATCGGAATCAAGTTACGCAAGGTCGAAGAGCAGGACCTCGCTCGACTGCCCAGCCTTCACTGTGATCGACAGCTCGTCGCTGATGGCAACGGCATCGCCGCTGGCTAGCTTTTTGCCATTCACCGTGACATCGCCACGAATCACCTGGAGCCAGCCATACCGGCCAGATGCGAATTCATGGGCGATCTGCTCTCCGGCAGCCAGTTCCGAGACGAAGACCTTCGCGTCCTGATTGATCACCGAGACTCCAGGAGTCTTCACCGGACCGGCCAGCTGCTTCCACTTGCCCTGTTTCTCTTCGGGGCTGAAAGCAAGCTGCTCATAGGTTGCGGGCAAGCCGTTTTTTGCCGGCTCGATCCAGATCTGCAGAAAATGCACCGGCTCGGTCTTCGACCCGTTGTATTCGCTGTGCACCACGCCCGTACCGGCGGACATGCGTTGAATTTCGTTGGGTCCCAGCACTTCTTCGTGGCCCATGCTGTCCTTGTGGGCCAGTTCGCCCTCCAGCACGTAGCTCAGAATTTCCATATCGCGATGAGGATGGGCTCCGAAGCCCCGTCCGGGCGCGACCCGATCTTCATTGATGACGCGCAGGCTGCGAAAACCCATGTGCCGCGGGTCATAGTAGTTCGCGAACGAGAATGTATGGTGCGAGTCGAGCCACCCATGATCTGCATGTCCGCGTTCATCACTTTTCCGAATCTGTAACATTGTTTTTCTTCCTTCCTTTGCTGCTTTGCGATAAAAACTTTTGCGTGGGCGTCACGCCCTTTGCCGTGCTGCGGCCGCCGACAACCCCAACTTTTTCAGCAGGCTGTAGAGCTGGGTCCGCTCCGCGATGTCCAAAATCCCCATCAGCCCTTCGAGATCGTCGGAGTGCGCATCGAAGACCGTCTTGACCAGCCGCCTTCCCTTGGGAGTGAGGTGGATCACCCGCGCCCGGCGGTCTTTCTCGGTGAACTCGCGCCGCACCAGGGCCATCTTTTCGAGCCGGTCCACAGCCGCGGTCATCGACCCGCTCGCCAGCAGCACCCGCGCGCCGATTTCACCGATGGTCAACGGACCCTTATGTAAAAGAGCCTCCAAGGCCATGAAATCGCTGAGGCACAGGCCGTGCCGGGCGACGCTTTCCTCAACATGCGCGCTTACGGCGCGGTGGGCCTTGGCGAAGACCGTCCAGAGTCTGGCGGCTGAGATGTCTTTAAGCTGGCTCATACATAACATAAGATGTATATCTCGATAAAAAGATTCTCGATATCGAGATATATAGCCGGGGAGTCCATGAACCAATACCTTGCACGTCAGCGGCTCTCCAGTTTGACCCCTCTACTTTCGGGCGCATAGACTCGAAGTGGTGAGCCAGCCTTGTCCCCGATGCGGTTCCCGACTTTGATTTATGCAGCTTTCCCTTCATCTGACTCGTTTTTGCGTAACCGTGACCGCGTTTGCGCTGGCCCTTTCCTACCCCGGCTTCTCCCAGCAACCTGCCCAGAAGCCGTCCAAGTCAAAACCTGATCAAACTCAGGCACCGAAAATGCCGCCTCCGCCGAAGCCTCCCGCGCTCGTGGACCCGGCAGGGCCGGCGATCAGTCTGCAGAACAGTGAGGCGGTGTTTGATATTGCCGTGGCGCTGAATGCCTGCGGATACGACAACGGCCTGGCGGAATCTGATCCGATCCGTGAACACATTCGTGAGCAGGTGAACCAGGCCACGGAGCAATCCACGGATGCGCGCCAAGCACGGTACCACCTGTGCCAGTACATCGATCAGCACCGGCAGGCCGAGGCGGGACGCGACCTGGCGCAGTACATTTCGCTGGCGCTGTACCTGACGCCTCCGCCGGAGCTCGCTACCAGCGTCGACACAACCGACCTGCCGCCGGATTCGACGCAGGTGGAGAACGTTTTGCCGCTGCTGCGCGACTTCGCTGAGGCAATTCATCTGCATGCGATTTGGGTGGAAAACCGGCCGACCTACGATGAGGAAATTGCACGGCTGCACGATCCCCTGACCAAGATGATTCTGGACACAAACATCTATCTGAAAATGCCGGCCAGCACCTATGACGGGCGGCGCTTTCTGGTTGTGCTTGAGCCGATGATTTCGCCCGCGGAGACGAATGCCCGCGTCTATGGGTCCGATTATGTGGTGGTGGTGGCGCCGGTGAACGGCACGATTCATATGAAGGAAGTGCGCCACACGTATCTGCACTATGAGATCGAGCCACTGCTGTATGCGCGCGCGTCAGCGATGGATCGGCTGCTGCCTTTTCTGAAAACCGTGCGGGACGCACCCCTGGACTTTGTCTATCGCAGCGATATTGTCTCTCTGGTCATTGAATCGATGATTCGCGCCATCGAGGCACGGACCATGGAGACGGGCGTTGCGATCCCCGTGATTCCGGCAAATACGGCTCATAGCGATCTCGACCTTCTGTACCGCGCACACACGACTGCGGTGCAAAAAGACGGTGCGATCCGCGAAGAACGCGTGGGGCACGATATGACAGAGGGCTACGTGCTGACGCAGTACTTCTACACCCAGCTGATACCGTTTGAGCGCTCGCCTGCGAGCTTGAAGGAGAGCATCGGCGAGATGGTGTACGGGATGGACGTGCCGCAGGAGCTGGGGCGGCTAAAGAATATTCATTTCGTCGAGGAGGGGTCTGCGGATATCGTGCGGCGGACCCCCTCGAGGCCGCACGGTCTGGACCTGGCGGAGATCGACCTGGTGAAGGGCGATCCGAAGATGGCTGCCGATCTCTCAGAGACAGCCCTCAAGCAGCACACTGCCGAGGCAGCGCGTGCGAATTTTATCCTCGCCCGCGCAGACCTGATGAGCGGAAGGATCGACGACGCTGAAGTTGCATTCCGCGAGACAGTTCGCCTTTCCAGCGATCCACGCATGCTGGCGTGGGCGCATATCTATCTTGGCCGCATACTGGATGTCGAAGACAAGCGAGAGGATGCGGTGGCCGAATATAAGTCCGCGCTCAACGTGCGCGACAGTCAACCGGATACCCGGAACGCCGCAGAGAAGGGCGTGAAGGAGCCTTTCGCTTTGCCGAAGCACGACACTCCGGACGGAGATGACGACGCTGGAGATCCTCCGTCCAAAACACAGGCCCCTGCGGCAACACCAGCGCAGCATCCGCAATAGAAAATGCCAAGACCGCGCCCATTGAGGAGAACCCTGCAAGTTGAAAGAGCCACCGGGTTTGCCGGAACTTGAAACGCTGCTGAGGCATCGCTTTACGCGGCCGGAGCTGCTGACGCGCGCGCTGACGCATCGCTCACTGGCGTATGAGCAGCGACTGGCGGGTTCGGAGGGGCCCGCGGGAGGGGCAGAGACGGCATCCGGCGTCGGTTCCAATCCTGACTCGGATAATGAGCAGCTTGAATTTCTGGGCGATGCAGTGGTGGGCTTTCTGGCGGCGGAGGATCTGTGCAAACGCTATCCGGAGCTGCACGAGGGCGAGCTTACCCGGTTGCGCGCCGAACTGGTGAGCCGGCGGCATCTGGGGTTGGTCGCCGCGAGGCTGAATCTTGGCGAGCACATGCTGCTGGGACGGGGAGAAGAGCGCAGCGGCGGGCGCAAGAAGAACGCACTTCTGGCAAATTGCATCGAAGCGGTTGTCGCGGCACTCTACCTCGATGCTGGCATCGAAATAACACGAGCCTTCATTGTGCGCGAAGTGATTGAGCCCTCGGCGGCCGGACTGCGCGACCGGATGATGGGCGGCAGCAGCATCGGGGACCACAAATCGGCTCTACAGGAATTGCTGCAGGCGCAGAAGCAGGGTCAGCCCGAGTATGCGGTGACAGCCGAGGGCGGCCCGGATCATCGCAAGCGATTTCTGGTGGAAGTATTTGTGGCGAAGAACGGCAGCAAGGTGAAAGCGCTGGCGCGCGGTTTGGGCAACACCAAGAAGAAAGCTGAGCAGGAAGCGGCTCGACGGGCCATCATGAAACTGGAACGCAAGAAGCCCGTCACGGAGACGGGTCTGGAAGCATGAGCGAAAGTGTTCACAATCCGGAAGTTTCTGCCGTGGAAGACGAGGCAGAAGTCATTGCAGCACCGGCACCGCTGAGGGCAGGCGTGCAGCTACCGGCGCAGACACACTTTATCTACCCTTCGCCGCTCGAAACGGTTCGGTCGCTACTTACCATCATCGTGATGGCGCTCTTTGCTCTGACCTTCATCCTGCAACCTTTTCGGATTCCTTCGGAGTCAATGGAGCGGACGCTGCTGGTGGGCGATTTTCTGCTGGTTAACAAGAGTATTTACGGTCCCAAGGGAATCTGGGCACACCTGCTGCCGTACCGCGATGTGCAGCGAGGAGACATCGTTGTCTTCCACTTTCCGCTCGATCCGGCTGAGCATGTTGTGAAGCGGGTGATCGGGGTTCCGGGTGACCGCATTCACCTGCGCGACGGAGTCGTCTATCGCAACGGCCAGCCAGTGACCGAACCTTATGTGGTCTACGAATCGGCCTACGCGGACACCTTCCGCGACCAGTTTCCAACGGCGATGTATACCGATCCCGGAGTGGATACGCACTGGTGGCTGCAGATGCGCGGAGACGTGCAGGGCGGCGACCTGATTGTTCCAGCGGGTCAATACTTCGTGATGGGGGACAACCGCAACCACAGCCGCGACAGCCGCTACTGGGGTTTCGTTCCGCGCTCGGCTATTGTTGGACGACCGTTTGTGATCTATTTTTCACTGCGCCAGACATCGACGACCGATTTGCCGGAGCTGCCGCGCGTCTCCGCGCTCGATTCCTCAAGTGATAAACTCGGACACGATAACGACGCGATCGACAAGGTGATGGATTTCGCGCGGTGGGACCGTATCCTCCGCATTGTTCGCTAGCGCTAACGTCTCTTTTGACGCCGCAGGAGATTCAAACAGGAAACATGGAGCAGACGCTCGAAAAGCAATCCGCAAAGACCAGCCACAGCAGTGAAGAAACACCTTTGGAAGCCTTTGCCTCGATCTGCGGCGTGCTCGTCCTTGGTCTCTTTGCTCTAACTTTTGTCTTCCAGAATTTCGCCATTCCGTCGTCATCGATGGAGAAAACCCTGCTGGTCGGCGATCATGTGCTGGTCGACCGCATCACCCTCGCTCCACCGACGCACTGGGCGCCGTTCGTTCACTACCGTGATGTGCGCCGTGGCGACATCATCGTCTTCTTCAAGCCCGGTGAGCCGGATCTCTACCTGGTAAAGAGGGTGGTGGGTGTTCCCGGTGATCGTATTCACCTGGTGAATGGCATCGTCTATTTGAATGGGCAGGCGCAGGATGAACCGCTGGCCGCGAAGCCAACGGAAGACAATGCCTATCCTTACCGCGACGACTTCCCGGCCATCGCGCCCCCGGATGGCGGCGAAGTAACAGCCACGTGGTCTCTGGCACTGCCCAACAACATCCAAAATGGGGATTTGGTCGTGCCTCCGGGCAACTATTTCGCCATGGGCGACAACCGAACCGTCAGTCTGGACAGCCGCTATTGGGGATTCGTTCCCCGCGCCAACATTGTGGGCCGCCCGCTCTTCGTCTATTGGTCGTTTGTCACTCCGGAAAACCAGTACGAGAAGACCGGGATTTCCGATCGTGTTGGATTTATCGGGCACATCATTCTTCACTTTTTCGACCAGACGCGCTGGCGTCGAACCTTCCACCTGGTGAAGTGAAATGAGCGAACCCGCTACGGGTATCGCGCCGATCGAAGGCCATCGCAGGGGCAGGTTTCTGCGGTGGGTGGTGCTCGGTGTCGCCCTGGCTTTTGTGGCGACGGCCATCGTGTTGCCGTTGATCAACATCAATCGCTACCACCGCACCATTGCAGACAGCCTGACGCGCAGCGTGGGCCGCCCGGTCCATCTGGGATCAGTGCAGCTTCAACTCCTGCCTCATCCCGGTCTGGCGATCACAGATTTTGTCGTCGAGGAAGATCCCGGGTTCGGCGCGGAGCCGCTGTTGCGCGCCCCTTCAGTTACGGTCTCGCTGCGGATCGCGTCGCTTTGGCGAGGACGCCTCGAGGTAAGCCGCATCGACCTGGACAATGCCAGTTTGAATCTGGTTCGCGATACCCGTGGTCAGTGGAATTTCGGTTCGCTGCTTATCCAAGCGGCACGCATCCCAAACGCTCCCACGGCGCAGCGGCACGCGACCGCAGCACTTCGCTTTCCTTACATTGAATTCCGTTCTGCGAGGATCAATTTCAAGGCTGGCCTGGAAAAGAAATCTTTTTCTTTCCTCAATTCCGATCTTTCGATCTGGCTTGCAGAGCCCGACCAGTGGCGGCTGCGATTCGAAGCCCAACCGGCGCGTACCGATTTCGACCTCGATCTCGCAGATACCGGCCTGATGCGTCTGGAGGGCTCGTTCAATCGCGCCTCAGCGTTGGATCAGATGCAGGTCAAACTCCACGCGGAGTGGGATAAAGCCCCGCTGGGACAGGTAAGCCGCATGATCTTCGGGCAAGACAGTGGGTGGCGCGGAATTTTGCGCGCAGAAGCAGATTTCGCGGGCGACATACGCAATTTGCAGATGAACACACGTATTCGGGTTGACGACGCGCACCGACAGGAGTTTACTCCACTGACGCAGCTCAATATGGATGCAAGATGCCGCGGAGTCTATCGGCGTGCGTCGCGTTCGATCGATGACCTGACCTGCCTGTGGCCGGTCGGAGACGGGCACCTGCTGCTCACAGGCAGCATAAACAAGCCTGCCCAGCCGGAGGCGCACCTCTCATTCGAAATCAACCACACCCCGGCTGCATTCGCGCTCAGCACCCTGGGGCTTCTGCGCCGGGGATTACCGCCATCGCTCGGCGCCACTGGCCTTATCAATGGTCAATTCAACTACTCGGGACAGTTTGCGCCGACACGCAGTGCCTCTATCCTTTCCGGACAAGCCACCATCGAATCGCTCGCCCTCAGTCTTCCGGGAGTAGAGAAACCCGTAGTATTTTCGACACTGCACTTTGTCACTCCGGACCTTGCGGCTCCGCCTGCACGCGCGAAACGAGGATCGTTAAAGCAAAAGGCCGGCCCCCCTGTTGGGACACATGAGCATCCGGCGATCCTGCTCGAACCTGCGCCCCTGATTCTAGGTGCGCCCAATCCCATTGAGATTTCCGGACAATTCGCCGGGGCGGGTTTTTCCATGCGCCTTGCCGGGCAGGCAGATCTGGACCGTCTGGCGGCTTTAAGCAAATCATCAGGACTCCTTGCTCCTTCGCTCACTGACGTGATTTCGCCAGGAACGGGACCTCAGGCGACTGCGGCTCTCGATCTCACACTCTCCGGACCATGGATGACCCCGGTCAACGAGTCGACCGGAGCGACTAAAACCCAGGGCTCGCTCCGGATCGAACATGCGCAAGCCAAACTGGACTGGCTGCCTGAGCCGGTTGAGATTGCGTCGGCCACCGCGAATTTTTCTCTCCACAAAGTAACCTGGACCGACGCCAGCTTCACGGTTAATGGCATTGCCATACGCGGGTCGTTTGCTTCTCCCCAGCGCTGCGATGATACGGAAGACTGCGCAGCCTCCGATAAAGGACAAAGCTATCCACCGCCAGCGGATGAGGGGCACTTCAACCTGGACATCGCCAGCCTGGACGCAGGCGCGCTTGAATCGGCGCTGATCGGCGCGGGAAAGCACGGAGAGTTGCTTAGCGCTATTCTCGCCCAGGTGGAACGGAAGGCGGCTCCCTGGCCACCGCTGGAGGGCACAGTCCACGTGGGCGCGCTCTCTCTCGGGGGTCTCACATTACACGACGCTCAGGGAACGCTGGCCGTGCGCGGAAACCGAGTCGAGATTACCTCACTCGACGCCGGTACTCTCGGCGGATCGGTCAACATTGCGGGTGGCATCGAGATGGGCGGCCACCCTGCTTATTCCCTCGATCTCAACTGGTCTGGAATCAGCGTGTCGCAGTCCGCCGCGATCTTCCATGAAAAGTGGGGCGCGGGCACGGTGAGCGGCAAAGCCACACTCGCGCTGGAGGGATACTCCGCTTCCGACCTGGCGTCCTCAGCGCACGGCACATTTCAGTGGGACTGGGTCAACGGGACGTTAGTCGCAGGCGCGCCGACCGAAACGTCCCCGCATCTGGAGAAGGCGAGTTTCTCTGGTGTCACTGCAGCAAGATTCTCCCCGACACACTTCTCCCGCTGGCAGGCGAGCGGGATAATTGCCGATCAAGCTCTCAAATTCAACCCGGTGGATCGAGCCAATCCCGTTACGGGAACGATCAGCTTCGACCGTGAACTCGACCTGTCGTGGCCCGCACGAGACGCCTCAGTGCTTCGCATCCGCGGGACGCTTGCACGCCCGGTGCTCGAATCGCCGCAGACGGTATCTGAACACTGAGCATGGTGTGTTGAGTATTCACGGCTGCAGCCGGGTCAGCTCCTTCTTGAGGGCGGCGTACTCTGATTCGGCAAACGGCCCTGAGTTCTTCCAGCGGATCTTTCCATCCGGCCCGAGTAGAAAAAGGTAGGCATGATCGGAGTCGGTGAAGCCCAGCCTCTTCTTCCATAGATCTTCGTCTTTCTCCATTGCGATACACCGTTCCTGCGCGGTTGGTGGCATGTCCTTTTTGGTGCCGGAGATGATCATTCCGCGAACGAACTTCGGAGCCGCCTCGATCATCATGAACGTATAACTGGGAGAGACGCTGGGAAAGTCCTTCCTCAGGTGATCGCTCCAGAGAGCGCTGTCCTTGCCGCCCGTTCGGCTGAAGGAGAAGACTACGATTGCTGGTTTGCCGGCGGCATCCGCAGGGAGTGCCAGCTGCTTTCCGGACAGCGTTTGGCCGGAGATCTGCGGGAGTGCGTCGCCTACGTGCACAGGTGCTGATTGTGCTATCGCAGGCTGAGCCAGCGTTGCCCCGAGGAAAAGAGCAATCAGCAATCGAGGCCGCAGGATCGTCGCAAGACTGTTCTTCATCGTATCGGTAGTGGACGGGAGTACGCGCTTAGACACGGCGAGGTTCCAGGCCGCCGCCCGCGTTAGCCCTAATTCTTGTTCGTGATCGCTCGTTTGTGAATGCCGGTCTGCAATTCAGGAACCGTGCCGTCGTTGACGATGACTTCCTCGGGCTGCCCCTGAGTCAGCATGCGACGCACAGTCCTTGTCTTGCCCGGCAGGCGAACCCGTTCGGTGAGTGTGCTTTCGTGAGAGCGCACGGTGACCGGCACCTCAACTTCGGCAAATCCGTCGTTGGAGATATCGACGGCAACCAGATATTGCCCTTCGTGTGCCGCAGCACTGGTGTAGACGCCGGCAATCGAAAGATCGGGCAGACCGCGATCGCGATAAACCCAGCTGTCGAAGAACCACTTCAGGTCCTTGCCGCTCGCGCGCTCGACCAGATGCTCGAAATACTCCGGAGTCGTGTCCTCAGCGGCGTCATAGGCCTGGAGCGCGGACGCCAGCTGCTTGTCTCCCGCGATGTCGCGGAGCATCCAGAACACGTACGCGGCCTTTGTGCGGTAGTAAACGGCATCCGACGCGTCCAGCAAATCCTGTCCCGGCCCAGCCCCCGGCGTTACCGGCTCGGCGAAAGCCAGGGCCCCGCGCGACGCATCGAGCGTTTCAAGTGCCAGATTGCGGTCGTGAACGTGCTCGATCCAAAGCGTGTCCATGAAACTGGGCACGCCCTCGTTCAGCCATTCGCGCGGCGATTGGAAGTAAGCATGAGCCAGTGCATGGCTCATACTCTCAGCCAGCTTCTCCGGTGGATCAGATGCGATGCCGGTGAAGAGCACTGCACCTTGTTCGTAAGCTGCGTCTGCGGGCTCCGGCAGATCGACGACGACCAGCGGCTGCTTTTGCTTGGCCCCCAGCCATTGCTCGACCAGCGGCTTAACAATCGTTACCGCTGTCATGATGCCCTGTGCATTCGTCACATTCTCTTCGCGAGCATAGAGGCGTACCCCGTTGCTCTCGCTCAGGGTTCTTGAAGCCACGAACAGCGATGGCACGGCGAAGCCCAGCTTTGTCGAAGGAAGGGAGCAGGTGACAACGCCGGGATAATCCGTGGTAGGCATAGCCGTAGGTTTGTCGATCTCGACTGGATGTCCGTTCAGAACGGCCACCGTGGGCGGTGCGCCAAAGAATTCGACCGACACCCTTACTGTCGCAGAGGCCTCCGATTGGCGCAGCTTCTGCGCGCCTATTTCAGAGAAGACCTTTGCGCCATCGCCAAGCAAGGCCGGCACCGAGCTGACCGGATACCACACGGCGTTGCCGAAGCCACGCAGGCCGGTGAAATCCTCGGAAATACGATCCCAGTCGGAGCGCTCAGCCACATCGTCAGGCGTGCCGAGCTGGATCAGCCGTCTGGCGTCGAGCTCAATCGGACCGCTGTAGACGGTTTCAAGCGTCAGCGTCGCTTTAGGCGCGAGCGGGCTGGGCAGTTCGACGACGGCTTCGTTGAGCTGGCCAGTGTGATCGACGTCGCTATTGAGAACCTGACGGCCAAAGAGCAGCCGCTTGCCATCCAGGCTCACGTCTTCGAAATGGAGCGATGAAGAAATCTGCAAAGGTACGAGCTTCAGCGGCTGCTCTCCGTCATTCCGCAAGCCAATGCGCGCACGAACTGTCAGCGTGTGCTCTCGCGGCGCGAGATGCACGTCAAGGTCGTGGGCTGTGAATGTAATGGCGGCCCGTTCCTGATCGGTGGCCTTGATCGCATCCAAAGCTTTCGGAGTTTCCGGCGCCGATGCGTCAGTCTTTACAGGAGCTTCATCTCCGTCCGACCGCGAAAAGATCACCTTTGCATTCGGATTCGAAGGCTGGGGTGTTTCTTGCCCTGTAGGAGATGGTTGCTGGGTCTGGCTGGGTTGTGGTGCTGGGGTTTGTTGTTGTACAGTCGCCCCGCATAAAGCGCCGCTTACTACCAATGCGGCTATCGACTTCCAAATCGTCATGAACCCAAACCTTTTTTCTCCTTGCTCGCAGAGACGGGTCGCGGAGAGACACTGACCGAGGTATTTTTCGCCAGGAAATTCTCTTTTGACCGGCGCTGCCGGGCAGCTTCGAACATGACCACTGCGCCTGCCGCGGATACATTCAGCGACGACACCCGGCCAGCCATGGGAATCTTCAACAGGTGATCGCAGGTGCGGCGGACCAGATCGTGCAGGCCGTAGCCTTCCCTGCCCAGAACGATCACTGTATTCGACGTGTAGTCGTACTCTTCGTAACTGGATGTGCCTCGCTCGTCGAGGCCCACGCACCAGATGTTCTTTTCTTTGAGCTGCTCGAGCGCCCGAACCAGGTTCACGACCCTGGCGATGCGCACATGCTCGGCTGCTCCAGCCGAAGCCTTGACCGCAACGGGACTCAGCGGAGCCGCGCGTCGCTCAGTCAGCACAACGCCATCGACGCCTGATGCGTCGGCGGTACGCAGGAGCGCGCCGAGATTCTGCGGGTCTTCGATTCCGTCCAACGCGAGCAGGAGCCGCGGCTCTGGGCCATCGAACATATCTTCAAGCTCGAGGAATTCCCGGCCGCGGACAATAGCAACGATGCCCTGATGACCGGCGGTCTTTGCCAGTCGCGTGAGCTCGTCCCTCGATTCGGAGCGCACCCGGACGCCGTTTTCACGGCAGGAATCGATCACCCCCTGCAGGCGCGGATCGTGGCGCTCGTGCCTCTCACGAGCGACGCAAACATGATCGAATTTCCTGCTCCCGGATCGCAGCGCTTCCTCTACGGGATGCAGGCCATACAAAATTTCCATCCCTCTAGTTTACCGGGACTTGTCGCCGCAAGTGCATCCGCATCATAATGGAAGAGTTAGCTGAATCAGCCTCTCATGCTCAGGTTGCGCTTCCATCCCGTTCCGAGGATCTCCGCATGAGCTTCGCGCGCAAGCTTGAAATTCTCGTCGGAAAAAGCGTCTTCCGGGGCGCGTCATCCGTCTCTAGAGACGAGATGACCACGGCCACGCTAACCCTCGCCGAGCAATCGCGCGCCGAAAACATCCTGATCGCGCAAGGACTCAGGCGGCACGACGCCGAACTGCTCGATCGCCTGATCGTCCAATACCAACACCGCCTGCTGCGTTACCTGCTGTTCCTCACCGGCAATCGGGATCTGGCCGAAGACCTTTTCCAGGAAACCTGGATGCGGGTGCTCACACGCGGCGGCCAGTACAACGGAGCGGCCCGCTTCGACACCTGGCTCTTCACCATTGCGCGCAATCTGATGATCGATCTCCGCCGCAAGCGCACCATGGCCAGCCTGGAGGAGATGTGCGAAATCAACGGCGAGGAACGCCCCTTCGAAGTGGCCAGCGATGAACCTACGCCCTTGGATCTTTATCAAAGCCGCGAAAATGGAAAACGAGTAACCGCCGCTCTTCTTACGCTCGACCCATTGCACCGCGAGGTGCTGGTGCTCCGCTTCCACGAAGAGCTTTCTCTTGAGGAAATCTCGCAGGTGACGCGCGCCCCTCTCTCCACCGTCAAGTCGCGCCTCTATCGCGGACTGGCCGCACTCAAACCGCGCGTAATCAAAGCTGGTGGCCAACGGGAGGGAGTATGAACCATCCCTCTGAATTGAATCCCGCTGGGCGGGAAGTCCCCCCCTCTGGCGATGCGCAGCTTTTGGACTCGCTTTCTGGTCTGGACGCTCAAGCCGATCTGGCCGTAGTTCAACGCACCCGTCGCGCTGTGATGACGGCTGCACTCCAGATGGGCAACGCAGAGGTTCGCCGCCGCCGTCAGGCAGGCATCGTTCTGTTGGCCTTCGTTGGGCTCGTGGTTCTGCTCACGCCTGCCATCTGGAGCGTGGCCGACGACCTTTTCAGCGGCGAGCACTTTCAGGACATGCCGACGATGACCATGTCGCTCATCGTTACGCTGTTCTCCGCGATCTTCGCTTCCCTTATCGTCCACTGGCGAAGCCGCAGGACGCAGGACGACGAAAAATTCTAAGCCGGACCTGACCCGATGAGCAACCTGATCCAGCCACGCGACCTGCAAACCGAAACACGCCTTTCCGACGAGTTCCGGCTCATTCCCCGGTGGGCCATAGCCGGAGCGCTTCTGGCCTTCGCTCTCACCCAGTATTACTTCTGGATCGTCCTTCCCGAGCATCGCCATCACCCCAGCGGCGTACCCGTTCCTTTCCGGCTCTACCTCATCCTGTCCTGGGGAGCTCTGGCCGCTCTCTATGTACTTATCATGGGCTACATCAGCAACGACGCTCCGCGACGCGGCATGAGCGCGCGCCTGTGGATGATCTGCGTCATTATTCCGGGCGGAGTTGGCGCGGTGCTCTACTTCCTGCTGCGCCAACCGATCACCGCGACTTGCCCCTCCTGTGGAGCACACATTGAAGGCAACTACCACTATTGCCCGCAATGCGCCTATCAGGTTGCCGCCTGCTGCGGAAACTGCTACCGCAGCGCACGCGTTACAGACATTTTCTGCGTGCACTGCGGGCACGATCTGACTGCCAGCCAGCCCCCTGCCCGCCTGCACGCGTTTACCCGTTAGTATCCGGCGGCTGGACGGCCCATGCCGCGCCTTCCTATACTCAAGCCTGGCTTCGCTTATGCACACCTCCGCGCCCCCCATCACCGCGCTCATTATTGACGATGAGCAACTCGCGCGCGAAGAGCTTAAGTATCTGCTCGACAGCGCGGGTAGCGTTGAGGTCGTCGCCCAGGGAGCCAATGGTATTGAGGCGGTCGAGCTTATCCGCGAGTATCAACCGGACGTCGTCTTCCTCGATGTGCAGATGCCGGGCCTCGACGGCTTCGCCGTGCTCAAGCAACTGATCGAACACCGCGACCGGCTGCCCCAGATCATCTTTGCCACGGCCTTCGACCAATACGCGGTACGCGCCTTTGACGTGAACGCCATCGATTATCTGCTTAAGCCCTTCGACAAAACGCGCGTGCTCCAGGCGATCGAGCGTGCCCGGCTGCGTCTTCAGGAAACCTCGCAGACCGAAGGCGAATCGCTCGCCGGGGGCATCAAGATTGATGCGCTGATTCGCTTGATCGAACAGCAGCAGCAGAATCCGCGCACACACAGTGGCAAGATCGTACTGCAGGCGCACAGCCGCCTTCTCCTCATCGATCAGAAGGATATTTGCTTCGCCTCGATCGATGAGGGCATCATCTCAGTGGCCACGCAGACCATCGAAGGCCAGTCAAAATGCCGCACTCTCGAAGAGCTGCTGGAACTGCTCGATCCGAGCGTTTTCTGGCGAGCACATCGCTCTTACGTCGTAAACATCAATCACATCAAAGAAGTCGTGCCTTGGTTCAAGAGCAGTTACCAGTTGCGGATGGACGACAAGAAGCAAACAGAAATCCCCGTAAGCCGCGCTCAGACCAAACGGCTGCGCGAGCTGTTCAAGCTGTAGATTACTTCGGAAAACTTATCGCGGGGGCCGATAGAACACTCCTACCTTTGCATTCTTGAAGAACTCGGGACCCTGCTCAGGGATATCGGAGGTATCGATCTCCGAATCTGGCATAGCTTCAAGGGCGGCGATTTCGCGTTGTTGCCTGGGAGTCAGCCCCGGTCCAGTTGCGTGATCGCCGGATTGAATTTCGGGTTTGCTCATAAGCTGTACGTCCATTTTTCCTTTACTTCAAATGCCTTCCAAGTATAGTCAGCAAATAGGCTCCGCCGATATTTCCGACAACGACAAGCCCAATCGCGATCAGGAAGCGTGCAGTTTCCCTTACGCCCGCTGAATGCTCCTCAAGAATGGGCGGCAGAACAATGACAGCAATCGTCAGGGCAGCGACAGTCAGACCAGTCAGTCCCCAGAGATAAAATATCCCCGAATGCTGAGCGGCATTCACAAGTTCCGTATCACTTGGCAGCCCATAATAGCTGCTGTAAACCGCACTCCACCACGCATATTTGAGTAAGCAAATGGAACTGGCCAACAGTAACGGGAGCAGCAGTAGCCAGCCCCAACTGCGATATTTCGTATGGGTGCTCAAGCAAAAGCTCTTCGTGCATACAGCTTACTGTCAATCATGAAATTCAGTGCGGGGTTTCGCATAAACTCCTCTCATGCCTGCAATCTCTTCCCTCGAATGCTCCCGCTGCCATCAGCACGTCTCGGCTGATCAGCCCCAGACGGTCTGCTCTGCCTGCGCCGGCACTCTGTATGTCCGTTACGACCTGGCCAAGGTGGATCGCGCATCACGTCCAGCTGACGGCGGTATGCAGAGCATGTGGCGTTACTCGGCTGTGTTGCCAGACGTCGAGCCGGTGACACTGGGCGAGGGCTGGACTCCGATGCTGAGCAGCCGCCGGTATTCCGGTCTCCATCTGAAAGAGGAGGCGACCAACCCAACGGGAAGCTTCAAAGCGCGCGGCATGTCGATGGCCGTGTCCATGGCCAGGAAATATGGATTGAAGAAGCTGGCTGCTCCCTCAGCAGGCAACGCCGCCGGAGCGCTCGCCGCCTACGCCGCCGCCGCCGGAATCGAAGCGCACATCTTCATGCCAAGCGATGTGCCCATGGCGAATTACCTCGAAGGCATCGCCTATGGCGCGCACGTGACACTGGTCGACGGATTGATCTCCGACTGCGCGCGCATGATCGCCGAGCGAATAAAAGAACAGAGAGCCGAGCAGGCCGCAGGCCGGCTGGCCCCAGAAGACGTGTGGTTCGATATCTCCACCCTCAAGGAGCCCTTTCGCGTGGAAGGCAAGAAGACCATGGGCTACGAGCTCGTCGAGCAGCTGGGCTGGGAATATCCCGATGCCGTTTTTTATCCCACCGGCGGAGGCGTTGGCCTGATCGGCATGTGGAAGGCCTTTGAGGAAATGGAAGCGCTGGGGTGGGTGCGGCCCGGCAAACGTCCCAAAATGATCGCCGTACAGGCTTCTGGCTGCGCACCAGTGGCCCGGGCGTATGAAGCGGAGGAGTCGGCGAGTAAGTTCTTTGAGAACGCTGCCACGTTTGCCGCCGGGCTGCGCGTGCCCAAGCCTTATGGCGACTACCTGATTCTCGAGATCGTGCGCGAGTCCGGCGGAACGGTGCTGGACCTGAGCGACGAGGCGATTCTCGAGTCGCTGTTGGACTGGTCGCGGAAAGAGGGGCTACTGCTCTCGCCCGAGGGTGCGGCGGCAACCGCGGCATACGATCATCTGATCGCCAGCGGCTTCCTTTCGCCGGGGGAGCGGGCGGTTATCTTCAACACTGGAGCGGGCTTGAAGTACGTCGACATGATTGCCGAAGCTATGGAACTGAAGCGTCCAGCGGAGAAAAAGCTGCCCGAGCGCAGCCCCGTGGGCGGAATTATCACCCCCGTATGACATGCCAGGCAGAATGCGTACCCCTTTCTGAGTAAGGCTCGACGGCACCGCATTCGATAGACTTGTATCAATGACCTCTCCAGTAAGACTGATAGCAATCGACATCGATGGGACTTTGTTGCCTTCTTTTGGTGGCCAGATTTCCGAACGAACCTGCCAGGCCTTGCTCGAAGCCGAGCTCGCAGGCATCGCCATTGTGATCGCAACAGGCCGGAGGCAGGCGTATGCCGCTCCGTTGATCCTGCCGGTTGGCCTGGAGCCGGAGACGGTATTGATTACCTCGAACGGCACCGTTACGCGAACGCTGGGGACCGAAACTCTAAATGGGATACGCATTGACCGCTTCTTTCTGCCTGTCGAGACAGCACGCGGGTTGTGCGGCGCGCTGAGGCAGTTTGGGGGCATGACCGTGTTCACCTTCGACCGCGAAGGTCCGGGGGAGCTGGTGCTGGAATCGATTGATCGCCTGAGTACGCGAATTTCACCCTGGGTGAGTGCGAATCGCTCGTGGATTCAGGAATTTAACCCTTTGGAACGCTGTTTCGATGAAGGCGGCGCGCCGGTCCAGGGAATGCTGTGTGGGCCAGTCGAGGAGATGAGGGCCGCGGAGGAATGGCTCGCGGCAAGCGAGTTCGGCGAGAAGATCGAGCTGCACCGGACGGAATATCCGGTGAAGGATTTGTCGATTCTGGACATCCTGCCCCAAGGCTGCTCCAAGGGGGTCGCCCTGAAGAAAGTGGCGGCCATACAGGGGATCTCCCGCGAAGAGATCATGGCCATCGGCGACAACTTCAATGACTTGGAAATGCTGGATTTTGCTGGTCGGCCGGTGGTGATGGCAAACAGCGCGCCCGGTCTGGTGCAAATCGCTGAGGAGCGGGGATGGGAAATCACCGCGACCAATGACGAGGATGGCGTTGCACAGGTTATTGAGAGCGTGCTCGCAACCGCAGGCGTCCAGTATGGCGGGGGGTTAAGCCATTGAAACAGCGACGTGATAGAGTGGGCCAGATGCAACGAATCGGGCCAACAAGCGGCTGGATCGGAGCGGGCCCCGCCTTTCGTCTCGCTTTGGCGCTCCTTGCGACTTCGGGAATGGCTCATGCAGCCGAGCATGTAACCCTGATCAATGGTTTCGAGCTGATGTGCGATCATCGCTCCGCCCAAGGCGACAAGGTGCGGCTCTACCTGGACGCTGACGGCGCGAATTTTGTCGAGGTCAAGGCGGAGGAAATTGCTGCCAGCGAGCATGTGGATCTACCCGCGGCTGCTGCGAAGGGTAATTCGACCGCCTCCATACCTGCGAATGGAAAGCTCACCGAAGCTGAGTTGCATGAGATGCTGGCGAAAGCCGGGAAAGCTCACGATCTGGATGTGGATTTGCTGGCGAGCGTGGTGCGACAGGAGAGTGGCGGCAACGCGCGTGCCGTGAGCCGGTCCGGTGCGCAAGGGCTGATGCAGCTGATGCCAGGGACGGCGGCGGAATTGGGTGTCGGGAATGCTTTCGCGCCGGGCGAGAATATCAGCGGTGGAACCGCCTATCTCGACGGCCTTCTCAAGCGGTATCACGATAATCTTTCGCTGGCCCTGGCGGCTTACAACGCAGGACCGGCGGCGGTCGATCGCTGGCATGGGGTACCACCCTATCGCGAAACGCGGATTTACGTAGCGCGGGTAATCCATGAGTTCAACTGGCGCATGACCGCGCGTCAGAATGCGGTCAGGAGTGCTCCGCTCGCGCAGATCGCAACCGCGGTACGCTGACTTCCTTCGAAAATGGAGACTCGACTTTGAAGAACAAGCGCTGGATTCTCTGGCTGGTAGTCGCTATCGCTCTGGTGGCGCTGGCGCTGGTGGCGCGCCAGAAGATCCACTTTGACTGGAACATCTTTGTCCAGCAACTGAAACTGGCCGACTGGCGAGATATCGGCATCGGCGTGGCTTTTATCTGGTTCGGCTACGTCATGCGTGCCGTGCGGTGGGCGCTCTTTCTCAAACCGGTGCGGAAGGCTTCTCCGTTCAGTCTCTTTGGGTCTCAGGTCATTGGATTTACAGGCGTGGCGTTGCTGGGGCGGCCGGCCGACCTGGTGCGCCCATATCTGGTGGCCAAGAGGATGCAGGTGCCACTGAGTTCACAGGTGGCTGTCTACGTGGTCGAGCGAATGTTTGACGCCGGCGCAATGGCCCTGATCTTCTCGACCGCAATGATCACAGCGCCTCATGATGCCTCCCTGCCTCATCCCGAGCTTCTGAGAAGAATCGCGTTCGGTGGACTGGCGGGAACCGCTGCGCTGGCGGCGTTGGCGATCGCGGTCCGGCTCAGCGGCAAGGCTGTAGCCAGGGAAACGGAAAAGGTCCTGGGGGCGCTCTCAGAGAACCTCGGCAGATCTGTCGCCGCCAAGATCAACGCCTTTCGCGATGGACTGGACATGCTCGCCTCGCTCAAGGATGTAGGTCTGGCCCTCTTCTATTCGTTGTGCATGTGGGCCGCGATCACAGGAGCTTACCTGATGACGACGCGCGCGTTCGTGGATTCCCCACCACTCGCCGGCATGACGCTGGCGCGCTGCATGGTGCTGATGGCGGCAAGCATGTTGGTGAGCGCTGTGCAACTTCCGGTCATTGGCTGGTTCACACAGATCGCGGCAGCGGCTGCGACCATGCAACAGTTCTTTGGCGTTCGCTGGGAGCCGGCCCTGGGCTGCGGTGCGGTACTCCTCGCCGTCACATTTCTGAGCGTCATTCCGCTGGGTCTGATCTGGGCACGGATTGAGCATGTTTCTCTGAAGAAGGTCTCAGAGGAAAGCGAGCATGCTGGCGTAGAGGCATTGACGGCCCCGGAAGCAGCACATGAGTCGGCTACTTAGCTAGAGCTTCCGCCGAACCGCCCGGCGGACAGCGTCGGTGAAGATGCCGTAGACCGCGTGCGTGACCCACTCGCTGATGCGCTCCTGGGTGGGCTGTTGTTCTTTCGGCCGCGCCAGTCCCATCCTTGGCAGGATCGACTCGTGGGTGAGCTTATTCAGAGTGAGTCCGAAGGCAGCGCCCTTCCACGCTCCGAACGACGGCTCGACCTCAACGAGCGCGCCGTAGACAGCTCCGGCGGCGGCTCCGAAACCCCAGTGAATTCCATGTTTGGCGGCCTCCTGGTGGTCGTGGGGCAAGCCATGGCCAGCAACCTGCTCAGCAAGGATAACGGGCGGCGGCGTTTGGCCCTCAACACGCGGCGGGAAGATCTTCTCGGCGAGGACTTTGGCGGCTGCTCCGGCGAGTCCGCCGATCAGGCCGGCAAGCGCGCCTTTGAGGATAGAGCGTTCGCGGGTTGTCCGTTGTTTCGCAGTCATGGTGATGAGATGCGTAAAGGGGCAAGGTAACGCCTGGATTCCTTTATGGCAAGCGGCATTGTTTTGGCCGCTTAAATCGAGCCTGGCGAAAACGATGTAACGGCGTAATGCCGGGCTAACAGGCGCTGATAGAATCAAAGGAGAAATGAAGTGTCCTTACTGCGGGTTTGCGCAAGACCGTGTGGTTGACTCGCGCGAGAGCAAAGAAGCCGATTCGATACGCAGACGTCGCGAGTGCGAGGGCTGCAACAAGCGCTTCACCACCTACGAGCGCATCGACGAAATCCCCTACATGGTTGTGAAGAAAGACGGCCGCCGGGAAAAGTTCGAGCGGCAGAAGGTGCTCAGCGGTCTGTTGCATGCGTGCGAGAAGCGGCCCGTCTCGGCGAGCAAGTTGGAGGCGCTGGTCGATGAGGCAGAGACCTTCCTCATGGATTCGTCAGAGCGCGAGCGCACGACGAGCGAAATAGGTGAGCTGCTGATGAACCGGCTGAAGACTCTGGACACGGTCGCCTACATCCGTTTTGCCAGCGTTTATCGAGATTTCAAGGATGTGCGCGAATTCAAGGAAGAGCTGGAACAGCTGTTGACTGCGCGGGAGCCGGGCAAAAAGGGCAAACCGGCAAGTTAAAGAGGCCTATGAGCGAAAAGAAGACACATGCAGTCACATTGATTCCCGGAGATGGAATCGGGCCGGAGGTTACGGACGCGGTTGTTCGCATCCTGGAGGCCACGGGCGTGAAGTTTGCCTGGGAGCCCTATTCGGCTGGAGCCGATGCGTTCGAGAAGTTCGAGGAATACATCCCGAAAGAACTTTACGAATCAATCGAGCGAACCAGGCTGGCTCTCAAGGGGCCGGTGACGACCCCGATCGGCGGCGGCTTTACGTCAATCAATGTGACGCTGCGCAAGAAATTCGAGCTATACGTCAATTTCCGTCCAATCAAGAATCTGCCGGGGCTGGAGACGCGTTATCCGGGTGTGGACCTGATCATCGTCCGTGAGAATACCGAGGGCGAGTATGTAGGCCTGGAACACGAGGTGGTCCCGGGGGTGATGACCTCGCTGAAGGTGATCACGGAGAAAGGCTCGACGCGCATTGCGAAGTGGGCATTTGAGTACGCGCGCAAGCATGGACGCCGCAAGCTTCACGCGATCCACAAGGCGAACATCATGAAGCTGTCGGACGGCATGTTTTTGAAGTGTGCGCGCAAGATCGCGGAAGGGTATCCGGATATTACCTACGGCGAACACATCATCGACAACACCTGTATGCAGCTGGTCACGAATCCATACCAATACGACACGCTCCTGCTGCCGAATCTCTATGGCGACATTGTGAGCGATCTGTGCGCGGCGTTCGTGGGTGGATTAGGTCTGGTGCCAGGAGCGAATATCGGCGAGCATGCTGCGATCTTCGAAGCTGTCCATGGGTCGGCTCCGGATATCGCCGGCAAAGATATCGCGAATCCAACTGCGCTCCTGCAATCGGCAATATTAATGTTGCGCCATATTGATGAAAACCAAGCTGCCGATAAAGTCCAGGCGGCCCTCGAGCACGTCTATAGCGAGAAGAAGACGCTTACCCGCGACGTCTACGGGACGGCGGGGACGAAAGCATTCGCGGATGCGGTGCTTGCGGCTCTCGATTCCGCAAGACCTATGTCCAGGTAACACCTATTTTCAGAAAAGAGCGAGTTCGAATGTCGATACAAAAGATGATGACAGTAGCGCTGTGTGCGCTGCTGCTTGCAAGTGCGGGATGCAAGAAAAAGGCCGGTGAGAGCGCGGGTCAAGCCGCGGGAGTCTACACGACGATTGACCAAAACAACGCAGGAACGATCAGCGGCACGATTCACTTTGCCGGACAGGCGCCGAAGCGCGTACAGATCGATATGGCGCAGGATCCTGTCTGCAGCCTCGCTGACGCCAATTACAGCGAACAGTACGTGGTGCAGGACGGCGCCCTCGCGAACGTCTTTGTTTATGTGAAAGATGGCCTGGGAAATAAACTCTACGCACCTTCATCCGACCCTGCAGTGATCGACCAAAAGGGCTGCCGGTTTACTCCGCATGTGGTGGGAGTGATGGCCGGACAGCCGGTGAAGTTCACCAACAGCGACTCGACCATGCACAACGTCCACATAACGCCGCAGGTCAGCACCAACCAGTCGGTCGACATCTCCCAACCTCCGAACGGATCGGGCGAGATGCGCACGCTGCCAACGCCGGAACTGATGATACCGGTGCGCTGCAACAACCATCCCTGGATGGAAGCCTTCATCAACGTGGCGGCGAATCCGTTTTTTGCGGTTTCGGGCGCGGACGGGCATTTCACCATAAAAGGATTGCCGCCCGGAACTTATACGATTGTTGCTGTCCACGAGAAGCTGGGGCAGAAGACAGCCACTGTAACGGTGACATCAAAACAGACCACTGCGCAGGATTTTACCTACGATGCTCCCAGGTAGCTGATGCTTGATGTCAGCTCCGATATAGGCCTGCCGCCCGGCAGGCCGTTTCATTTTGAGATTCCGCGCGTGCTCCGCTCATCGCTTCGCATTCATCTCAATGTAAGAAAACGATACACTGTGATCACGACCGAAATGAGGGCGCACCCGCGGTTCTATGTCCGGCGAGGACGCTAGCAAGGCAGGCTCAAGCAAAAACATGCGGCAAAAGATTGGCATTCTTGGCGCGACGGGAATGGTCGGCCAGCGATTCATTCAACTCCTCGAGCATCATCCATGGTTTGAAGTGGCATGGCTCGCGGCAAGCGATAAGTCGAGCGGCAAGAAATACGGCGACGCGGTGAAGTGGAAGTTGGACACCGAGCTTCCCGAGCGCATTGCGAAGATGCCGGTGTCGCCGGCCACGCCGGACGACGCTCCGAAGGTGATTTTCGCCGCACTGGACGCCGATATCGCTCGCGAACTGGAGCCGCAGTTTGCCGGGGCGGGCTGTGCCGTCATATCGAACTCGAGCGCCTTTCGCATGCACGAAGATGTGCCGCTGGTGATTCCCGAGGTGAACGCGGATCACCTGCCGATTCTCGAAAACCAGAGCTGGCGCAAGGAATCCGGGGGCTACATCGTGACCAATCCCAACTGCTCGGCGATTGGGCTGGTACTTGTCCTCAAGCCACTCGTTGAGCGCTTCGGTATCGACTCGATCTTCGTAAGCACCATGCAGGCGGTGAGCGGCGCTGGATATCCGGGTGTTGCCTCGATGGACATTCTGGGCAACGTAGTGCCCTACGTCAAAAACGAAGAAGAGAAGATGGAGGCCGAAACGCTGCGCCTGCTAGGTACACGCGACGGCAAGGTTGTAAGGGCTCTTTCCGCGAAGATGACAGCGCACTGCAACCGCGTAGCCGTGGAAGACGGGCATACGGAGAGCGTGAGCGTGAAATTGTCGCGCAAGGCATCGCGTGAGGAGATTCTGGACGCGTGGCAAGAGTTTGCGCCGCTGGCGGGCCGCGATCTGCCCACGGCTCCTGCGCGACCGGTTGAGTTTACGGCTCTCGATGACCGTCCCCAGCCAAGACTGGACAAGATGCGCGGCGGAGGCATGGCGGCAACGGTTGGAAGGCTGCGCCCCTGCGGACTCCTGGACTGGAAATTCACCGTACTCTCGCACAATACAATTCGGGGCGCGGCAGGCGCAGCCCTGTTGAATGCGGAACTGCTGGTGTCATTGGGGAAACTTGAAGCGGGAAAACCTGAGTCGAGCAAAGTCGATCCGGTCGCGGTTCCTGCATGAGCAATCTGGTAGTCATGAAGTTCGGGGGCACCTCTGTCGAGGATGCGACCGCCATCAACCGTACGGCAGGAATCGTTCGCGGCAGGCTCACAAAAGGACTGACACCCATCGTTGTGGTCAGCGCGATGGCCAAGGTCACCGACCAGCTTTTGGCAGCGGCCAACGCCGCCGGCCGGGGAGACCGGGTGGGCGCGTTGGCTATTACGGCGCGATTGCGGAACCGGCATCTTGAAACCGCCGGAGCCCTGGTTTCACAACAGACGATTTCCGAGCTGGCGAAGTGGATCGATTCGGAGTTCGATGCGCTGGATGAAGTGCTGCGCGGGCTGGCTGCGGTCGGCGAGCTGACGCCGCGCATCAGCGATATGGTTGTTTCCGCGGGCGAGCGACTTTCCAGCCGCATGATCGCTGCGGCGTTCGCGCATCGCGGTCTCGATGCCATCTATGTCGATGCACGGCAGTGCATTGTGACCGATGCGCAACATGGCAGGGCCGTCCCCCAGGATGCCCTGATCGAGCAGCGCCTGCAGCAGTACGTTCTGCCCTTTGCCTCCGCTGGAAGAATCTGCGTGATGGGCGGATTCATCGGCGCGACGGAAAAGGGCGTGACCACGACGCTGGGACGCGGTGGCTCGGACTTTACGGCTGCGCTGGTGGGTGGTGGCCTGGATGCCGGCTCCATCGAAATCTGGACGGACGTAAACGGAATCATGACGACAGATCCGCGAATCTGTCCCGATGCTTTGCGCGTGAAGACGATCAGCTTTGAAGAGGCCGCTGAACTGGCCTATTTCGGCGCAAAGGTGCTGCATCCGGCGACCATTCTGCCGGCGGTTAAGAAGAATATCCCGGTCCAGGTGCTGAATTCGCACAACCCAGAGAATGAGGGCACGCGAATTATCTCGCTCGCGCCGCACTGCCGCAGCCCATTCAAGTCGATTGCGGCGAAGCGGAGGCTGACGATCATAGACGTGGTCGCGAGCCGTATGCTGATGTCGCCCGGCTATCTGAAGGCGATTTTTGACGTCTTCGACAAACACAAATGCCCGGTGGACATGGTTTCCACTTCCGAAGTGTCGGTTTCCCTGACCGTAGACTCAAACGACAAACTGCCGGACATTGCAGCCGACCTCAGCCAGCTCGCCGACGTGAAATACGAGGGTCGCAAGGCGCTGATCTGCATGGTGGGAGAGAACATTCGCGGACAGAACGGGATTGCAGCGCGTGTATTCCAGGCGATCCGGCATGTGAATGTGCGCATGATTTCGCAGGGCGCGTCGGAAATCAACATGAGCTTCATGATTGAGGAGGATGATGCTGAGGAGGCGATTCGGTCGCTGCATAACGAATTCTTCGGCGATCCTGACCCGGAGATCTTCGATGTTGAAGCACTGAAGGAAACCGTGAGGTAGTTGCAATGCTGTTTTTGATCCTGGGGCGCGGTAAGACGGGTGGTTTGGTGGCAGAGGTGGCGCACGAGCGCGGCCATGGCGTGCGAGTCGTCGGCGAAGAGGAAAACCGCAATGCCTCAGCGTTGACAGGGCCCTTTCTGGCGACCTTCGATGCGGTCATCGACTTCACGACACCCGAGGCAGTGATCCACAATCTGCGGGCATGCCTGGCGAATGGAGCACACGTGGTAGTTGGCACCACGGGATGGTATGACCATCTAAACGACATGCGCGCGTTAGTGACGCGCAAGGGTGCGGGATTGCTGTACGGGACAAATTTTTCCGTGGGAGTGCAGGCATTGCTTCGTGTGGCGAGGGAACTAGCCCTCGCTTTGCCGCAGTACACCTTCAGCATTACGGAAACACATCACGCCGACAAAAAGGATGCTCCCTCGGGTACGGCACTCTCGATCCGGCAGGTATTGGAAGCCACAAATCGGGCGCTTAATGTGGAGATCACTTCAAAGCGTGAGGGCGACGCTTCCGGCATTCATGTGATCGAAGCCCGATCCGCAAATGATCGGATCGAACTGGTGCACGAGTCTTTTTCGCGACGCGGATTCGCCGAGGGCGCCGTTCGAGCCGCGGAGTGGATCGCCGGCAAGACCGGGATATGGGAATTCAGTGAGATCGCGAACCAACTCAGTTAGGGATGATTTCGCATGATCTCCTGCGTCTTCAGAACAATGAAGTATTCGTAAATAGCCTGGAGATTGGCATACGTGATCCCTGCCCAGCCGTCGAGAACGGCCCGGCGGACAAACATCATATAAATCCACTTCACCAGCGGGCGCGCAGGCATGCGATAAAAAATAGCCTTCTGCGCGACGCGCCGCACGTGGAAATCCTTCGCGAAAAACGCTGCCTTCCAGGAAGCCTCGCTGCGCGAGAGGCCGCCGGCGATCAACTGCGCCTCCATAGTTGAGTAGGTGTTGTGCTTTCTCACCCAGTGAGCGATTCCCTTGGAAAACGGGAAATGGTCTAGCGGCGCTTCGAGATCGCCTATCTGGCCTTGAACCTCAAGAACCTCGTTGATTTCCCGAGTGTAGTGGGCACTCCCTCGACGCACTAGGCGAATGTAATACGGTGAAATCTGGGCATGCTTGAGCCAGGCTCCATTGAGAAAATCGCGCCTTTGCATTCGAAAGGCGTTTACGCCGGAAGACGCCGCGGTCACGACCTGCTGCATTTCACTGGCTAGTTCAGGGGTGGGGCGTTCGTCGGCGTCCAGAAGGAAGATCCAGTCGTGGCGGAAAGGCAATTCATCGAGAGCGGCGTTCCTCTGCGTGGAATAGCCATCGAATTTCCGCTGCACAAAATTTACTCCGCGGCTGCGGGCGATTTCGGCGGTGCGGTCCGTACTGAACGAATCGAAGACAAAGACGTCGTCGGACCACGAGACGGAGTCCAGGCAGGCGGGAAGGTCTGATTCTTCGTTCTTCGTGAGAATAAGTACCGAAATCATAGATGGTTGCCGTCTTCTTTAAGGCTGGTATGTCGTCATTTTATCTTCGCTTAAAGAATCGAAGCGCTCAGGGCCTTGGCCCCCGCTGCGAGGGCACTGTAGACTCGATGCGTGATGGACGTATGGACGGGTTGTGGAACGGCTTTGGTAACTCCTTTCCGGCAGGATGGGAGCCTGGACGAGCAAGCTCTTTATGCGGTGACGCAGTGGCAGATTGAGAGCGGAATTGACTGGCTGGTGGCCTGCGGAACGACGGCGGAAACGCCGACTCTGACCGACGACGAATGGCTCCAGGTATTGCGCATCGTAACCGAGGCGGCCGCGGGACGGGTTCCGATCTGGGCCGGCTGCACTCATAACGCCACGAGGCAGGCCGTTGAGCGAGCGAAGATCGCGGCGCGGGTGCCGGGCGTGACGGCAATTCTTTCCGCCAGCCCCTACTACAACAAACCAACCCAGGAAGGCCAGTTCGAACACTTCAAGGCGGTGGCACGAGCAGTGGACCTGCCAGTGGTGCTCTACAACATCCCCGCGCGCACCGGAGTGAATCTGGAGCCGGTGACCGTCCTGAAGCTGGCCGAAGCGCAGGAGAACATCCGCGGCGTAAAAGAGTCCAGTGGCAACCTAGGACAAATTACCGAGCTGATTACGCGGTCTCCACGTGATTTTCGGGTCTATGCGGGCGACGACAATATGGCGCTGGGCGTGCTGGGCGTGGGTGGCGCAGGGTTGGTGTCGGTCACGTCGAATGAGATTCCGGGAGAGATGGCGCAGATGGTAAGGGCGGCGCTTGAGAATGACTGGCCTACAGCGCGACGGCTGAATCGCAAATATTACCGGCTGATGTTGGCCAATTTCTGGGAGACGAGCCCAGGGCCTGTGAAGGCCGTGCTGTCCATGATGGGCAAAATCGGCGAGACTTACCGGCTTCCATTGCTGCCAGTTTCCCCCGGAACGCGCGCAAAGCTGGAGCGGCTGGCCGGCGAACTCGGATTGCTGGTGCATGGACCGCAGCCCGAGGGCGACCTAAGGATGTTTTAGGTGCTGCCCGCACGGGCGGACGCAGCTTCGCCGCAAAACGCATTCCATTGATAGACTCGGCCTGTGACTGACGAAAATCTCAAGAACAAAATCGAGCAACACTTTGCCGCGGGTGCCTCCGCGATCAATGATCCATCTGCGATGGCCGCTTTTAGCGAACTACGTTCCGCCCTCGAGTGGGGCGAGATTCGCGCTGCGGAGCCAGATGTGGAATCCGTCACGGGCTGGCGCGTCAATGCCTGGGTGAAGCAGGGGATTCTGCTGGGCTTCCGGCTCGGGCATCTGGTCTCTTCCGGAGACGGCTTGCCCTGCATCGACAAGCACACCTTTCCGGCGCGGCGATTCTCCCCCGAAGACGGCATTCGCATCGTCATTGGTGGATCCTCCGTGCGCGCGGGCGCCTTTGTGGCAAAGGGAGTCATCTGCGCTCCCCCGATGTATATCAATACGGGCGCGTACGTGGACGAGGGCACGCTCGTCGATTCCCACGCGCTGGTAGGAAGCTGCGCGCAAGTCGGCAAGCGCGTGCATCTGAGTGCGGCGTCGCAAGTCGGCGGAGTGCTTGAGCCGGTCAATGCCAGTCCGGTGATTCTCGAGGACGACGTTCTCGTCGGAGGGAATTGCGGCGTCTATGAAGGCACAGTTGTCCGTCAACGCGCCGTGCTGGCAGCGGGAACCATTCTGACCCGGGGGACTCCGGTCTATGACGTGGTGCGCGGCGAGGTGCTCCGCGCTGACGGCGAAAGGCCGCTCATCATTCCCGAGGGCGCGGTGGTCGTACCAGGCGCGCGCGCTGTCAATAAAGGAAAAGGTCAGGAGTGGGGGCTTAGCGTCTATACTCCGGTGATTGTGAAGTATCGCGACGAAAAGACGGAACTGAGCACGGCGCTCGAAGATCTGCTGCGGTAGGGACAGGACGCTGTTCAGCCTAGGGAATGTTCCACCGTACCTGTTAACATCGAAGTTTCCATGGCAGAAGCTAAGTTAAAGATCATCCCCCTGGGCGGACTGGGCGAATTTGGCATGAATTGCCTCGCCGTCCGCTGGCACGACGACATTATCGTCATCGACGCAGGACTGATGTTCCCCGAATCAGAGTTGCTCGGCGTGGACATTGTCGTTCCGGACATTACCTACCTGGTCGAGAACAAGCAGTGCGTGCGCGGCATCATTCTGACGCATGGGCACGAGGATCACATTGGTGGTTTGCCATGGATTCTTTCCGAGTTGAACGTGCCGGTGTACGGCACCGAGTTCACGCTGGCGTACGTCGAAGGTAAGCTCGAAGAGCACAAGCTGCTCGACCAGACGGAGCTGATCGAAATTGCTCCCGGCGCGAAGTTCTCGCTTGGGCCGTTCACCATCGAGCCGATTCGGGTGACGCATAGCCTGGTGGACTGCGTGGCGCTGGCCATCGACACGCCGGTGGGCGTGATTGTCCACACTGGCGACTTCAAAATCGATCTGTCACCGCCGGATGGCAAGGCCTTCGACCTGCATACCTTCGCCGAATACGGCAAGCGTGGCGTGCTGGCGCTGCTACAGGACTCGACCAACGTTGACCGCCCCGGCTACACGCCCAGCGAATGGGCGGTAAAACCGCGCCTGGACGAAATTTTTTCCCGTACGAAGAAGAAGCTCTTCTTCAGCTGTTTTTCGTCGTCCATCTATCGCATCCGGATTGCTTTGGACCTGGCGCACACCCATGCCCGCAAGGTAGCGATCGTCGGCCGGTCGATGGTGGAGTCGTCCGAGATCGCGCAGGATCTCGGCTACCTCGATCTGCCGCCCGGTCTGGTGATTCATCCCGGGCAGATCAACGATCACGCACCCGAAGACGTGATGATCCTGATCAGCGGCACGCAGGGCGAGCCGATGAGTGCGCTGAGCCGGGCAGCGGTCGACAACCACAAGCATGCGCGCGTTCTTCCCGGCGATACGGTGGTGTTAAGTTCACGCGTGATTCCTGGCAACGAGAAGAGCATCTATCGTGTGATCGATCACCTTTGCCGCCGCGATGCCAACGTGATCTTCGACGATGGAGCATCTGGACTGATCCACGTAAGCGGCCACGCCAGCCAGGAAGAGCAGCGGCTGCTGATCAATCTGCTCAAGCCGAAGTTCTTTATTCCCGTTCACGGCGACTACCGGCACTTGAAAAAGCATGTCGATCTGGCCCACGGGACAGGCGTGGTCGATCTGGCGCTGATTATCGAAGATGGCGACGTGCTGGAACTAGACCGCAACAACGCGCAGAAGGCTGGGAGAGTGACGGCGGGACGCGTGTGCATCGATTCGGGTTCGACGGTGGACGTGGTGGAAGACCTGGTAATTCGCGACCGGCGGCATCTCTCCGAGGATGGAATTGTTCTGGCCATTCTGACCATCAACAAACTAAGCGGCAAGGTCGAGCGCCAGCCGGAGCTGGTGACGCGCGGATTCGTGGGCGCCGACGCGGACCTGCTCGAGGCGGGCGGGCAGGTAGTGGCGCATACCCTGGAAAACTCCAGTTCGGAAGAGAAGGCAGACTACGGCGTGATCAAAGAGAAAATCCGCATCGATTTGAAGCGCTATATCCAGAAGAACACGAGCCGCAGGCCGTTGATCATGCCGGTCATTCTGGAAATCTAGCACCTTGAGACATGAGTAGCACGGAACTCCTCACCCTTGACGCCTTTCGCGACGCCCAGCGACGTATTCGCGGCGTCGCCGTGCATACGCCGCTCGTCCGCTTGCCGATTCCCGGCGCGGCGGGCGAAGTCTGGGTAAAGGCCGAGGGATTACAGCCGATTGGCAGCTTCAAGCTGCGCGGGGCATACAACAAGATTGCTCAACTGACAGATGCCGAATGCAGTCGGGGTGTGATTACCTACTCCAGCGGCAATCACGCACAGGGCGTGGCATATGCAGCGCGAGCCGTTGGGGCCAAGGCCGTCATCGTGATGCCGTCGAATGCTCCCGACATAAAACGTCAAGCCACCGCCGCTCTGGGCGCGGAGATTGTCACCGTCGGGGCTGCCAGCTCCGACCGGAAGATGAAGGCCGAGGAGTTGGAGGCCAGGTTCGGATACGTGATGATTCCGCCCTACGATGATCCGGCGATCATCGCCGGTCAGGGTACTTGCGGCCTCGAGATACTCGAAGACCTGCCGGACGTCGATCTGGTACTTAGTCCGGTCAGCGGAGGCGGCCTGCTCAGCGGAGTTGCGGCAGCGATCAAACATCAAAGGCCGGAAGTGCGCGTGATCGGCATTGAACCCGACCTGGCAGCCGATGCGCAGGAGAGCTTTCGCGGCGGCAAGCTGGTGAGCTGGACGGCAGAGATGACCACTCGCACCATAGCCGATGGCCTGCGCACCCAGAGCCTTGGCGAGCTGAACTTCCTGCATGTGCGGGCATTTGTAGATGACATCCTCACGGTCTCCGAAGACGAGATTCGCCAGGCGATGGGCGTTTTGCTTCACAGTGCGCGCCTCACTCCCGAACCGAGCGGCGCGGTAACAACGGCGGCCATGCTCTTTCATCAGGCCGAGCTGTTGCCTTATCGCAAGGCCGTCGTAGTGATGAGCGGCGGCAACGTCGAGCCGGAGATGCTGCGGGCGATTCTGGCCGCCGAGTAGGAATCAGGTCCGCATCTCGACTCACACCGATCCTGCTGTGGGACCTACGTCTCGGTGTGAACCGACTGCTGCGTCCATACTACCCTGCTGTTTCTCAGAGGAATCAGCCAGAGGCAAGAGAGCAGAACGCCGCACGCACCTACCCACAAGGTAAGTGAAATGCCAATCCGGCTCGCAATAAAGCCGCCGGAGAGTGCGCCGAAGGGCAGCATGCCGCGCGAAGCAAGCTGCATCGCTGAATTCACCCGGCCCATCACACTCTGCGGAGCAAGCAGCTGGCGAATGGTGGTTTCGTTGACTAGGTAGATGGTCCAGACCAGGTCCCCGCACAACTGCTGCACGCAAAGAAACACGACCCCGAAGCGCGGAAATTGCGAAGAGAGCGGGATAAACAACTGGGCGATGCCGATAAGAACTGCTGTCGTGAAGAAGGTCCGTCCAGGGCCATGACGAGTGGACAAGCGCGCGGCAACGGATGCGCCCGCGAGGCTGCCGGCTCCTCCCAATGCGATGGCAATGCCGAAAGTCGAAACGCTCATGTGCACAATGCGAATCGCGTTCAGGGAGTACAGCGCAAAGGTCAAGCCCATGAAGAGAAATGCGGTGGCCGAACGCAGCAGCAGTGCGCGCAGCGCGGTATGGCCCCAGATGAACCGTATGCCGTCGAGAGGCTCCGGCAGAAGTGGACCGCCATGCTTGCACTCCGGCGCAGGCTCAGGTTTGCGAATGATCCAGACGGAGATTGCGGAGACTACAAATGAGATGGCATCGATGAGAATAGCAAGAGGTGCGGTGATGGCCTGCACCAGGACTCCCGCAAATGCAGGTCCGACCATCTCTGCGGCGGAACTCGACATGCTTAGACGACGGTTGCTTTCCATCAGCTCCTCGGCTTCGACAAGTACCGGCAGATACGACTGATAGGCCACATCGAAAAGGACTGTCAGAATTCCTGCCGCCGCTGCAATGGCCAGCAGAAATGAAAATGAGAGGGTATGGGTCAAGGCTGACAGAGGGACAAGTCCCAGCAGACCAGCGCGGCCGAGATCGGTGGCCATCATGATGGGCCGTTTCCTGAACCGGTCCACGACGACTCCGGCGAACAGACTGAAGACAAGAACGGAGGCGCTGCTAATGGATAAAAGTATGCCCATCTGCGCGGCGTTTGCCTGCAGAATCAGCAGAGCTGTCAGGGGAAGACCTTCCCGAGTGATTCTCGATCCGACCTCTGAGATTGTCTGGCCTGCCCATAGCTTTGCGAAGTCGGATCGGACTCGAAAGATCATCTGGTCAAAACTACTGCATCAGAAATCCTTTGTCTCGCGATCGCCGCGAATTGCTTCAAAGGCCGCTGGACCGAGGCGCTCGTAAGCGTATGCTGGGGAAAAGACCATTTATTCACAGATGCGTCTTACCATCGTGATGCGAAACCGAATCCCGCTCTGCCTTCTATTACTTCTTTGTATCGCGACCGGCCTGCTGGGCCAGAAGAAGATGCCCCAGGAACAGGCACCGAAGAACGGCACTAAGGCGACACTGGTGCGTCGAGCCAATCTTTACGTACAGCCGGACGAAGGCGCGGATCAGGTGGCGATCGTCACGCCCGGCCGGGAGATGGTCATCGCCGAACGCAGCGGGCATTGGCTGCGGGTCTTCGCCAACATTGACGCGCCCGAGACGCGCAAGGCCGACGAACCGGTCATGGAGCAGGGGCAGGAAGTGATCCCGATTTCGGGCTGGATGCTCGACAAGGGGATTATTGACACGAATACGCCGCACGGCGATGCGATCCTGTTTGGCGAAGCGGTCAGCGCGGAGAATGCGGCTTCAGAGTCTCACCCTCCCCCGGGCGCCGCCCTCGAAGCTCGCCTGTTATACCGGCGCGTAGTCGAGATGTTTCCACAATCGCCATTGATTGGCGAGGCGATGTGGCGCGCGGCGGACATTCGCTGGCAGTTGCAGCGGGCCGACGCGGCGGCCCTGCCCTCGGCTCATGAAAAGGAGAATTACCTGCGCGAGCAGATGGACGAAGACGAGATGAAGAAGATCGAGAAGTATTTTCCTCATACCAGGTGGGCCGACTTCGCCGCGTACGAAAGAATCGACAACAAACTGTGCGGCGACTGGCAGGGATCTGAAAAATGTCCAGAGAAAGAGGCGCAGATGTACATGAAGTATGTCGAGGAGCATCCCGACTCGCCTCGTTCCGCGGAAGCACTCTACAAAGCGGCATGGCGCATGGCCTCGGCCGGAGATATGTGGACCGCTGATAACGACGGCCATCGCGCTCAGGAAGATCGCGGTCACGCCATCGATATCGCGGGACAGTTGCAGGCGAAGTATCCGCAATCGGAATACGCAGCTCGCGCCGCCAGTCTGATATACAAGGTGCAGCAGGGTATTGCGATCTACGGCAGCGACCGGGAGTAGGCTAACCATCCGGGCAAAGGCGCTTCGCGCTGCCTGGGACATGATCTGTAATTCGGGCAATAACGAGGGCCGGAGGCCTTTTGAACGACTACATTGTTTCGGTTCTGCTTGGCATTGTCGAAGGACTAACGGAGTTCTTGCCGGTAAGTTCAACAGCGCACCTACGCATCAGTGAAGCGCTACTGCACATCAACCTCACCGATCCGTACTGGAAGATGTACACGGTCGTGATTCAGCTCGGCGCGATCCTGGCCCTGCTGCTGGTCTTTGCTGCCCGAATTATTCAATTCTTCCGCACGTTTCCGAAGGGCGAGCAGGGGGACCGCACTATCTGGACGCATCCTCTTTCACTGACGATGGTCGCTTTCGTGGTCACAGCGATCCCTTCCCTGCTACTCACCAAGACCATCGGCAAACATCTGGAGAGCCTGCGGGTAATGGCACTCGCGCTGCTGATAGGCGGCGTGGTGATGTGGGTGGTGGATGCGTGGAGCAGCCGGTGGGAGCCCACCACGACTGACGTCGAGCAGATGTCTCTCGGGCAGGCCATCTGGATCGGGCTGTGCCAGATTCTTTCGGCGGTGTTTCCGGGCACTTCGCGGTCGATGTCGACCATTACTGCAGGGCAGGTCACAGGCATGTCCCGCCCGGCGGCTTTGGAATTCAGCTTTCTCGTCTCGATTCCCGTCATGGTCGCCGGAACCGGTTACGAATTACTGAAGACACTGCATCCGGGCCATCATGCTGCAGACGCCGCGCAAGAGACCATCACACCGCTGGTGATGAGCGGCCACAACTGGATCGTGCTGCTAATCGGCCTCGTAGTCTCTTTTATCGTGGCTCTGGGCGTCGTGGAGTGGTTCCTTCAATGGGTCCGCAAGCATGGATTTGCGGCGTTTGCTTTTTATCGAATCGTCCTGGGCATCGCGCTCCTGGTTTTCGGGGCAAAACTGGCGGCCGGATGAAATCAAAGCAGGTTGCAACACTCTTTGGCCTCACTGCCGTCGCACTGTCCGCATTTTTCACTTACAACTACGAGGCAGCGATTTTTCTACCCTTGGCGCTTCCAGGACTATTCGTGTCCACGATCGCCTGTTACGCAGTCACCTGCAAATCGGAAGCAGGTGCCCTTTTGATTGCATATGGCGTCAATGCCGGACTCTATTTTGGCTTTACCTGGCTTGCGGTCGTGCTAATTAGTGCAGCCCGCCGGCGATCGCGAAGCCGGACGACTTAGCGAGATCGGTTCCTCCGGCTTATTTTCTCCAAACTTTCGCCCTCCTTCTGGGATAATAGTCTTGCTCTGGGGTTCTTGACTGTGTAAGCCGTCTCGGACGGCGCGCACCGCACTGTGCCCTGATGAAACCCCTGAAACTGGTCACTACGCCGACCCGCAATCGCCGCCTGAATGAACTCATCGGGCTGCTCATGCTGGTCGCCGCGATCCTCCTCCTCCTCGCGCTCGTCTCCTATCGGCCCACCGACCCTTCGCTCAATACTGTCGGTGGATACGCAAACGGGCGCCCCGCGCACAACTGGACCGGCCTGGTCGGAGCATGGATCAGCGATCTGCTCCTGCAACTCGAAGGCCTGACCGCCTTCTGCCTGCCGCTACTGGCCGGCGCGCTGGGATGGACCTGGCTGCGTTCGCGTCCTGCCGGTTCACCCGGAGCGAAACTCATCGGCATCCTACTGTGCCTGATCTTCGGACCCGCGCTGGCTGGCCTCGTACCCGGGCACCTCCACTTCATGTATGGCCTGCCCATCGAAGGACTTACCGGCCGACTCGCGTCCGATGCACTGGTGCAATGGCTGAATTTTCCCGGCGCATGTGTCGTCGCCATCAGCATGGTAGCCATTGCCCTCTACCTCTCCACCACTTTCAGCTTCAATACCGCCCGGGAATGGTTGTCGATTCGATTCGCATTTCTCTTCGCGTGGCGCGACCGATGGGTGAACTGGCGCGCGGTCCGCGCCAGAGCAAAGGAGTTGAGGGCAGAGGCGCGGATGGAGAAGATCCGGTCCAAAGAGCTGGCCAAGGCTCGCAAAGCTACGGCGAAGATGGAAAAGAACGAGCGCAGAAACAGCGCACCTGATCCGGAAATTGAGAAAGACAACGACTCTCCCGGTCATCGCCAGCGGGGATTCGCCGAGATGTTCTCCGAAGCCCCGGCGCAAACGGTTTGGGAGCAGATGCCGCGCGCGACAGTCTCCGACCCCGAGCCCGAGCCGGAACCTGTCGTCGAGCCGCCTGCTCCGACATTGAAGCCGCAGCTGGTGCCCCGGCGAGAGGTAGCGCAACCGCGGCAGGATCCCACGTTCGATCACATTGCCGTTCGCGAGCGCGCCGATGCGGAAGCGCATACGGTGACCGTGACTCCAAAATCGGTAAGCGGATTCAAGCTGCCGCCGAGCACCCTGCTCCATCGCAGCGAAGACACGCAGATCGTGCGGGAGGACGCGCTGCGCACCGAGGCCCAGGTGTTGGTGGAAAAATGCGCAGAATTCGATGTCCTTGGCCAGGTGGTGCAGATCAATCCCGGTCCGGTTGTTACGACTTTTGAATTCCGGCCCGAAGCGGGCGTAAAGTACAGCCGCGTAACTGGTCTCGCCGAAGATCTGTGCCTCGCGATGCGTGCGGAGAGCATTCTGATCGAGCGCATGGCAGGCAAGAGCACAGTCGGCATTCAGGTGCCAAACCATGACCGCGAGACCATCTGGTTGCGCGACGTAATCGAGGCGGAGAATTTCCGCAACGCGAAAAGCAAACTAACACTGGCGATGGGCAAGGACATCAACGGCCGCATCGTTACCGCCGATCTCACGACCATGCCTCACGTACTCATCGCCGGCTCAACGGGCAGCGGCAAATCTGTCGCCATCAACGCGATGATTATGTCGGTGCTCTACAAGGCGACTCCGGCCCAGGTCAGACTTATTCTGGTCGACCCTAAGCGCGTGGAATTGGGTATGTATGAGGGCATTCCGCATCTCTTCACGCCGATCATCACCGAACCCAAGCTCGCGGCCAATGCGCTGCGCAACGCGGTTCGCGAAATGGAGCGGCGGCTCAAGCTGCTTGCCTCCCGCAGCGTGCGCAATATCGACCAATACAACAAGCTATTTGAAAACGGCACGCCCAGCCTCTTCGACGAAACGCCGGACGAAGAGCCGCTGCCGTACATCATGATCATCATCGATGAGCTGGCCGACCTGATGATGCTCGACAAGGCAAATGTAGAAGAGGCCATCACTCGCCTCGCGCAGATGGCGCGTGCGGTGGGCATTCACCTGGTTCTGGCCACGCAGCGGCCTTCGGTAGACGTCATCACCGGCCTCATCAAGGCGAATGTTCCTACGCGCATGTCGTTCCGCCTGGCGACGAAAGTGGATTCACGCACGATTCTCGACTCGAACGGCGCGGAATCACTCCTCGGGCGCGGCGACATGCTCTTTCTTCCACCCGGCACGTCACGGCTTCAGCGCGTGCACGCGCCTTTCGTCACGGAAAAAGAAATCGCCGCGGTTACAGATTTTTGGAAAACGCAGGGTCAGGCCGAATATGTGCAGGGCTTCCTCGAGGCCCCAAAGGACGCTGGTGGACGCGACGCCGATATGGACGAGGAGGGCGACGACGCCAATGACGAGCTATTCCAGGACGCCGTGCGTTTGGTGCTGGAGTTCGGCAAGGCTTCCACTTCCCTGCTCCAGCGGCGTCTGCGTATCGGCTATGGCCGCGCGGCGCACCTGATTGACCTGATGGAGCGCGATGGGATCGTAGGTCCGGCAGAAGGAACCAAGCCCCGCGAAATCCTGAAGCCGCCAGACTGGCTGAACGAAATGGAAACTACATTGCGGTAGGTAATCGCGTCGACGATCCGCGCTCCAGAGATCAGGGAGAGCGCACACAACAATAATGTTGAACATCCCGCGAAGGCACAGGACTTCGGTCATGTCGAATTTGTGTCACAAGCTTCCTGCGTGGATGCCGTCATGCTTTCTCGCCACATCGCTGAAGTATGATCCAAGATAGATCGCAATCCGAATGGACCGTATCAACGTACTTATAATGGGAAACTAATGTCCCGCGAAACAAATGGCGAGACTAACCACCGCAAGTTGATGGTAATCGACGACGATGCACTTAGCCTCGCCGTAATTTCCCTGCTTCTTCGATCGGATGGCTATGACGTTCTTCAGGCTGCAGATGGCGCGACGGCAATCGAAATGCTAGGCGAATTAAGGCGAGACGCATTACCCTCCATCCTGCTGGCGGACTTGCGGATGCCTGGAATCCATGGACGGGATCTGGCGGTTGTACTGCGGGCAGAGGTTCCGGAGGCAACATTGCTGGCCATGAGTGCCACCACCGACGCGGCAGAAGGCTACGATGGATTTTTGAAAAAACCACTGGATCTTGCAGTGCTGCGGGCGGCTTTACAACCGCAAGAAACAGCTCCATCAAAGCTACCCATTGCACCTGACCCGCAAACGGATCTGGACGAAGCGGTCTATGCGAAACTGCTTCGCATGATGCCCATAGCGGCTGTAAGGGAGATCTATGAGACGTGCCTGGGCGATGCTAGGGCTCGTGCAGTGGAAATGCGCCTTGCTAGCGAGACAAACGATCTGCCGTCAGTACGCCTGCTGGCCCACGCCGTTAAAGGGGGCGCAGGCATGGTAGGCGCTCATAAGCTGGCAGCCGCCGCAGCTAAATTGGAACTAGGCGTTTATCAGCAGAGCGACATCCCTCAATTAGTAGACAATTTATTGTCCTCATGTGATCGGTTACAGCGTATCCTATTGACCAAGCTATAAATATGACCCCCCTGACGAAATCAACTAAAAACCCGCTCCCCACGACGACACACCGTGTGTCGCCAGCGATTCGGATCCTGCTCGCCGATGATCATCCTGTTGTTCGCATCGGCGTGCGTAACATGCTGCAGGCCGATGAGGCATTCACCGTAGTTGGCGAGGCTGGAGACGGCGACGAAGCCATAACTCAGACCCTTGAGCTGTTGCCGGATATCCTGCTGCTCGACCTTTCCATGCCGCGCTTGCCGGGGCTGGAGGCGATGCGGGCTATCATGAGCGGCTCACCGACGGTCAAGATTATTCTGCTGACCAGCACTATTACCACGCAGCAGATCATCGAAGCGTTGCAAATCGGCGCTCGAGGCATCGTGCTGAAAGACGCCTTGACCGACCATCTCACGAGTTCTATCCGTACAGTTGTCTCCGGCGATTACTGGATCGGCGGCCGGCGCGTCGTGAATCTGGTCGGCGCATTGCATGATCTGATGAAACAGGCAGCTGTTCCTGAGCGTAAGACCTTCGGCCTTACCCCGCGCGAAATGCAGGTAGTCGGCTGCATCGTCGAGGGCTGCAGCAACCGCGACATCGCGAAACAATTCGGGCTGAGCGAAGAAACCGTCAAACGGCACCTCTCGAATACCTTCGACAAGACGGGAGTCTCGACGCGCCTCGAACTGGCGATGTTTGCCATCGCGCATCGATTGGTTGCCTTGCAGGACTGATTTTTTATTGCAGGAAATACAAATTTTTCCCCGACCTTGTACCGCTGGTCGCAAAACATCTCTCATCTAAATCCCTTAAGCGTTCGTCGCCGATGGCGTATGTCGTCGCGACCGTGACCGCTGCCACCCCTTTGGCAAGCGATGAAGGAGTTGAGAAGATGAAAAAGTCACAGTTACAGTTATTGATACTGTTCACCTCCGGCGTCTGCGGCATTGCGTCCGCGCAGGAGATGAACCCGACCGCCACTCAGCAGTGGCCGCAGCAGGAACGGCAATATCCGCAACCGGAAATGCGAGATGGCGGGTACGTATACAAGATCACCGTCGTCGGCCGGGATATTCCGGCTATCAACTATTTCCATCGCAGCGGCGCCACAAAGATTGGCTTTCAGGGTACGAGTCTGTTTGCGCAGGGCAGAGGCTCTGCAACTGTGGAAAGCCGGCGCGGTCGCATGGTGATTGACGCGAAATTCGAAGGACTCGTACCGGCAAATAGCTTCGGAGTCGAATATCTGACCTATGTCCTTTGGGCAATCACTCCCGAGGGCCGCCCTGTGAACCTGGGTGAAGTGCTGCCAGCCGGCTCGAAGAGCGAGATCACCGTCACCACAGATCTGCAGGCTTACGGACTGATTGTCACGGCCGAACCTTACTACGCAGTTACCATGCCCAGCGATGTCGTAGTTCTCCAGAATTATGCCCTTCCCGACAAAACTCAGGGCATTCTGGAAATCGTGAATGCGCATGTCTCCCTGTTGCCGCGCGGCGCTTACTCTCAGACCGCCGGCCAGCATACCGTACTCAACCCCATCACACGCGACGACCGGTCTCCTCTTGAGCTGTATGAGGCCATCAATGCCGTGCAGATCGCGGAAGCTGCCGGGGCGAACAAGTATGCCACGGATACATTGTCCACCGCGAGACAGGACCTGCAGAACGCCCAGGACATGGATATTCACAAAAGCGAACGCAAACAGGAGATCACCTACGCGCGTGAAGCTGTTCAGGCCGCCGAAGATGCGCGCATCATGACCATCCGCAAAATGAAGGCCGAGGATGAGGAGCACCAGCGCGAGGCAAGTGCGCAGGCCGTCCAGCAGTCAGATCAGGCGGCGCAGCAGGCCGCTCTGGCAGCACAGCAGGAAGCCACTCGGCGTGCTGAGGCTGAAGCCCGCGCCGCTGAGGCGGAGGCTGCCGCGCAAAGAGCTCGAGCCGACCAGGCAGCGGCTCAGCAGCAGGCAAGACAGGCTGTCGATCAGACAGAACAGATGCGTGAGCGACTGAAGAATCAACTGAATGCCGTGTTGGAGACTCGCGAAACCGCGCGCGGGCTTATCGTCAACATGTCCGACGTGCTCTTCGATTTCAACAAGTACACCCTGAAACCGGGTGCACGCGAAAAACTGGCGAAAGTCTCCGGTATCTTATTGGCCTATCCCAACTTGAAGCTGCAGGTAGAGGGCTACACCGACAACATCGGCTCGGATAACTACAACCAGAAGCTATCGGAAGAGCGAGCGGGTTCGGTTCGCGATTACCTGGTTACTGAAGGCGTCGCGCAACCCAACATCAGTGCCGCCGGATACGGAGAGAGCAACCCCGTAGCCGATAATTCGACGGCTTCTGGACGCGCAGAAAACCGTCGCGTGCAACTCGTCGTTTCCGGCAACGCAATCGGCGTCCAGGAGACTGCTCCCGCTGCCTCCGGTGGCATGTCGATGAACTCTGTGCCGTCACAGACTCGCCAGCCGTACGCAACCGGCGTCTCGAACGTTCCACAGCAATAAGCTAAGGCGTTATCACTCGGGCCGCTCTTTCATGGGCGGCTCTTCTTTTTTACAGTCGGTTCCGGCGTCTCCTTCATCCAATCCACGGCAGGAACTCGAGGAATGTCGATGCGTATTGCGTTTCTGGGACTGGGAAAAATGGGGAGTGCCCTCGCAGGGCACTTGTTGAAGGCAGGTCACGAGCTCACCGTGTGGAACCGCACGGCTGAACATGCTGAGCCGCTCAGCAAACTCGGTGCCACAGTAGTCAGCTCGCCATCTGAAGCTGTCGCACATTCGGAAGTCGCTCTCACCATGGTGATGGACGATGCGGCGCTCGAAGACGTGATGTTCACGGCGAAGGCCCTCGAGGCGATGCCGCCGGGCGGCATCCACGTTTCGCTCAGTACCATTAGCGTAAGACTCTCGGATCGTCTGACCGAAGCGCATCGGGCTGTGGGCGGTGAATTTGTAGCTGCGCCGGTTTTCGGCCGCCCGAACGTCGCTGAAGAAGGCCGGCTATGGACAGTTGTCGCGGGCAACCCTGCCGTGATCCCTAAGGTCCGCCCGCTGCTCGAATCGTTCAGCCGCGGCGTGACCATCGTTTCGGAAAAGCCTTCGAGTGCGCATGCGCTTAAGCTTGGCGGGAATTTTCTGATTACGGCAATGATCGCGTCTTTGTCCGAGGGGCTCGTCTATGCCGAGGCTCTCGGCATTGAGCCTGGAGTATTCCTCGAGACCATCAATAGCGCCTTGTTTCAATCGCCCTTTTATCAAAGCTATGGCAAGATCATGCTCAATCCGCCTCAACATCCTGGTGGGAGCATCGCGCTCGGAGAAAAGGACATCCGCTTGTTCCATGAAGCCGCTAAATCTGTCGGCGTACCGACACCGTTGGCAGATATCTTCGAAGACAATCTTCAGAGGGCCATCGAGGCCGGCATGAAAGATCAGGACTGGGCCGCCGGTTATTACCGGCTCATGCAAAGCGTCACACGCGACACAAACTAACTTACGATATCTATATATGGAAAAACTGAACGGCTCGATCGTCTTTATTACCGGTGCAAGCGCAGGCATTGGCGAAGCGTGCGCCTTCGCATTTGCTCAGGAGGGCGCGCGGCTCTTGCTTGCGGCCCGGCGAATCGATCTGCTGGAAGAAGCAAAGCCGAAACTGCTGGCGGCTGGCGCGAAGGGCGTGCATGCCTTTTCGCTCGACGTCCGCGACCGTAGCGCGGTTGAAAGCTCAATTGCAAATCTGCCCAATGAATGGCAAGCCATCGACATTCTTGTGAACAATGCCGGATTGAGTCGCGGGCTGGAAAAGCTCTACGAAGGCAAGACTCAGGACTGGGACGAGATGATCGATACCAATGTCAAGGGCCTGCTCTACGTAACACGCGCAGTTGTGCCGGGAATGGTCCAGCGTGGCAAAGGTCACGTGATCAGTCTCGGGTCAACCGCCGGTGAGATCACTTACCCTAACGGCGTGGTCTATTGCGCAACCAAGGCAGCGGAACGCTCAATCAGTGACGGTTTGCGAGAAGATGTCCTCGGAACCCCCGTACGCGTCACCAGCATCGATCCCGGCATGGTCGAAACTGACTTCAGCCTGGTGCGCTTCCATGGAGACGCCGAGCGCGCTGCCAAGGTGTATCAGGGAGTCATTCCGCTCACGCCTGCGGATGTGGCCGATGCAATCGTGTGGTCGGCAACCCGGCCGGCCCATGTCAATATTGCGCGAATGGTGATGACGTCGATTGACCAAGCAAATTCGCTGCTCTTCAATCGCAAATAGCAATGAGGGACAGTCGACGGACGAGGGACGATCGAGGTTACGAAATCGCCTCGAGCCGCTTTTCGATGTCGGCGAGAGCCGCATTGAGAGCGGCACGCCGGTGCGGATTAGAAGTACGCTCATCGAGAATCCGCTCGCGCTGCAGTTCCAGAGACTGCCGCTGACGTTGCTGGTCTGCTTGCACGGCGGAGGCTTGCCGGACAAGCGCCGGCGCATTCTGGCTGTCAGTCTGTCGATCGGCAACCTGTTCTTCCACTGATTTGCTTTCCCACCCTCTGGCCATATTCTGATGTTACAGCCTGTGTCGCCGCGTTCGTGAGATATTCGGCCGAAGGGAGAAATGCGAGCACTACTTTCGTAATGGAGAATCTATGAAGCTCTGGCAAATTCCTTCCTTCGGCATCGACAACGTAGAAGTCGCAGAGCGACCCACGCCGCAGCTTTCTCATGGGCAGGTTCTCGTCAGGATACGTGCCGTCTCGCTGAACTATCGCGACCTGCTGGTGGTAATCGGCAAGTACAATCCCAGGCTCGCACTGCCGCGCGTTCCCTGTTCCGATGGTGCCGGCGAGGTCGTAGCGATCGGCGAGGGCGTAAAGCGGGTGAAGATTGGCCAGCGCGTGGCTGGCATCTTCATGCAGAACTGGATTGACGGCCCGCCCGACGCCGCGAAACAACGCGGCGCGCTCGGCGGCGACACCGATGGCATGCTCGCAGAATACGTCGCGCTCGATGAGAACGGACTGGTAGGAGTTCCCGACCACCTTAGTTGGGAAGAAGCCGCGACACTCCCTTGCGCCGCAGTCACAGCGTGGCACGCTGTCGTGCATGCTGGCCGTATCAAAGCCGGCGACACGGTCGTGATTCAGGGGACGGGCGGCGTCTCCATCTTTGCGCTGCAGTTCGCAAAATTGCTGGGAGCACGCGTGCTCGGCACATCGAGCAGTGACGAAAAATTACAGCGCGCACACAAACTCGGACTCGACTCCGGTTTGAACTACAGACGCTCCCCGGATTGGGCCAAGTGGGTGCTGGAGCAAACCAACGGAGTCGGCGCGGACCTGATCGTCGAAGTCGGGGGCGCGGGAACATTTGCCCAGTCGCTCAAGGCCGTTCGCATCGGGGGAACAGTCGCGCAAATCGGCGTGCTCAGCCAGTCAAGCGAGCCTCTGCAGATCGGTCCGCTCCTGCACAAGCAGGTTCACCTGCGAGGTATTTATGTTGGCTCGCGCGCCGATTTCGAAGAAATGAACAAAGCCATCGCGCTGCATTCCATGCAGCCCTCGGTGGATCAGGTATTTACATTTCATGACGTCAAGAATGCTCTGAGAATCATGGAAACCGGCTCACACTTTGGCAAGCTGGTCATTCGCATGGAGTCGTGAATTTCACGAATGCCCCCGTATACTGAAGACAGGCACCGGGTGCCTACCTAGACGTTTCTCCTCAGGCAGGCATTGCATTTGTGATCGTTGAAATCGTGGGTCTCACCAAGATCTACCGGGATAAACACCAGCGCATAACCGCAGTTGATGGCGTCGATCTGACGGTAGAGCAGGGCGAACTCTTCGGCCTGCTCGGCCCGAATGGCGCGGGCAAAACTACCACCATCGGAATCTGTACGACGCGCACTCTGCCCACCAGCGGCAGCGTTTCCATCGCCGGCGTCGATGTGGTCGCGCGACCAGCAACGGCGCGCAGAAATATCGGTGTCGTCCCGCAGTTCAACACGCTCGATCGCTCGCTGACCATCTTTGAGAATCTCTACTACCACTGCAAGTACTTCGGCTTCGACGGAGCTGAAGCGCGCGAGCGGGCGAATACGCTGCTGAATCAGTTTCTCCTGCATGAACGCGGCGAGAGCTTTCCTTCGCAACTCTCTGGAGGCCTCCAGCAGCGTGTGCAGATCGCACGCGCCATCGCCCATCGCCCGGCGGTCCTCTTCCTTGACGAACCGAGTGCGGGTCTCGACCCGCAAAGCCGCATCGCTATGTGGGACGCCGTGCGCGCATTGCGCCAGGAAGGGATCACCGTAGTGTTGACTACGCACTACATGGAAGAGGCCGATGAGTTGTGCGACCGGGTGGCCATTATCGATCACGGCAAGCTGCTTGCCCTGGATTCGCCGGCGCGGCTGAAGACTACCCTTGGCGCGGACACTGTCATCGAACTGGAGTTGCGCCAAAGCGATGACACGCAACTACTCGCCGGTAAACTGAATTCCCTGCCACAAATCAAGAGTATAGAAGCGATGTCCAGCGGCATGCGCATCTTTGCCCATGGAACCGACGGACTGCTGCCAGAGATCGTACAGGCGGCGCAAGGATACGGCGTACGAGACCTATCCATCAGCGAACCAAGCCTTGAGACGGTATTCATTCGGCTAACGGGGAGAGACCTGCGTGAGTAACAGCCAGACGAGCCGCACGAGAAGCGTTTCCTACGCCACTGCTTTTGCCGGTCTATTACTGCGCGATCTGCGCGTGATGCGGCGGGAACTCGGCCCGTTCGTTGTTCGCGTAGTTATGCAACCGCTACTGTTTCTTTTCGTTTTCACCTATGTTTTTCCGCGTATTGGTCAGGCAGGAGCGGTGGGCGGCGCCAATTTCGCAACGGTGCTCTTGCCCGGTCTCATGGCCGTTGCCATTATGTTCAGCGGAATTGCGGCCGTTGCGCTGCCGCTCTCGCAGGAGTTTGGAGTGACGCGCGAGATCGACGATCGCGTCATGTGTCCACTGCCCGTTCCTGCGGTGGCGGTTGAGAAGATTTGTTTCAGCGCCTTTCAAAGCATCTTTGCCGCACTCCTTGTTTTGCCGCTCGCGTACTTCATTCCGGCAACGCCGGTGCATGCGCACGTCGCGAACTGGCCCATGCTTATCGTTACTCTTATTCTGGCCAGCCTGGTGGCAGGCGCGCTCGGCCTCACCATCGGCGCAAATGTGAAACCGCAGCAGATCGGGCTTGTTTTTTCAATTGTCGTTATACCCATTACATTTCTGGGTTGCGTCTACTATCCCTGGGCGGTTCTCAGCCACGTTCGCTGGCTGCAAATTGTTGTTCTGGCGAATCCTATTGTCTACATGAGCGAAGGGCTGCGCACCGCGCTTACCCCAGGGGTTCCTCACATGCCTTCACTGATGATCGTTGTTGCGCTGCTTCTCGCTCGCCATCCTGGGCCGCTTCGGAATCAAGGGCTTTCTCCGCAGGGTAATCTCCTGAGACTGAGCTGTGACAATCTGTTGACCCGTTCGGCACGTGCCGGGTCTAAGATGGTGGCGGAGCTTTCTGCCTGCCACGAACGCCGTATGCCGAAGCGATTCAACCCGTACATCGCGCTTACGCTCGCGTCTCTGCTCATGTTTGCCGCCGGATGCGGCACCGGGCAGCTCGCGGGCATGAGCGCAAATGGGGGCGCGTTTTCGATTACGCCATCGTCTGCGGCGATTACTTCAAACGACCAGGCGAAGTTCACCGCGCTGTTGCCATCGGGTGACCCCGCAGCAGTGAGCTGGTCCATCGCAGGGGGAGAAAATGCCGCTTCCCTGGGCGAAGGCCACGTCGACGCTGCGGGCAACTACACGCCGCCCAACGCTCTTTCCCGCAACAACGTTCAAATCCACATTCTGGCGCGTCTGAACAGCGATCCCTCGGCAATTGCTACCGCCGTCATCAACGTGACTCCGGGCTTTGTGCAATCGCTGCTGCCGGAAAACGCAGCTCTCCCCGCGGGAGGAACGCTGGAGGCCACCGCCGAGATTGCCGAGGTCAATGCAGGGTCGGTCGCGTGGTCCTTAAGTTCATCGCCCTCGGAGAAAACGGCCAGTGACAGCGTGGCCAATCTTGGCACCATCGATCATGTGAGCTGCCAGCGCAGTCTGGATCAGTTCACTACCTGCAAGGTCAGTTACACAGCGCCCTCTTCGCTTTCCACAGGTAGCGCCGTCTTTCTCTCAGCGTCGGTCAATGGAACGACGGCCACCTCCCCGCTCAAGATCCTGTTGAGCACCGAAGGCTTGAATAGCAATCCCTTGACGAATCAGACTCCGCAGAGCGGAATGATCGCCCTCGGCACATCCGGTGGCAACGACAACGATTACGACACCTACCAGGACCTCTCGGAAACGCCCTACATCGCTGACTGCTGCGGCGGAACGCTCGGCGCACTCGTGGAAGACACCGGCCGGAACCAGTACATATTGAGCAACAATCACGTGCTGGCGGAGTCTGACCAGGCGCTCATCGGCGACACCATCGACGAACCGGGCCTGATCGACAACGGTTGCGTCCCTCTGAGCCGTACGGGCTCAACCCTGCGTCCGGTTGGGGCTCTCAAGTATTACGTGCCGCTGGCGACCCCTCAAAGTAACGTCGACGCTGCCCTTGCAGCCGTCGTCTCCGGCGCTGTCGATCCGACAGGCAGCATTCTGCAGCTTGACGCGCCAAAGGCCAATACGCGCTCGACTGCGCCACTCGGAGCGGCGCCGCCTGTCTCCGGAACTGGCGAAGCACTCAATGCAGGCAATCTTGGCAGCATTGAGCTGGCAAAGAGCAGCCGGACGACCGGTCTGACCTGCTCAACTGTCGAGACTGTTGATTTGAGCGTCAGGATTGACTACTTCAAGGACTGTGCCGAGACGCAGCCCTATTACTCCAAAACCTTCACCGGCCAGATCGGTATCGCCGGAGACAAATTCTCCGATAGTGGTGACTCCGGGGCGCTGGTCGTCGACTCCAGCAATGCGCAGCCCGTGGGGCTGTTCTTTGCAGGCGGGACAGACGGCGATGGCAATGGCCTGAGCGTCGCCAACCCCATCGGCGATGTTCTCCGCGAGCTGGGCGCGCAAGCCGGTAGCCGCCTGAGCATCGTGGGCACGACAACTCCCCACAAGGTGGCCTGCATTCGGTACGACGCGACTCCGCAAACTGCAGCACCGGCTCCAGCAGTCTCCACCGATGCCATCGCGCGTGCGCAGTTTGTAGCGGAAACCACGGGCGCATCGCTGATCAATCCTGAGATCGGCATACTGGCAATCACTACGGGCAGAAGCCTCGACAGGCCCGGAGAAGCTGCGCTCGTTGTCTACACGGACAAGTCGAAGCCGCACGTCATCGCCCCGCAGACTTTCGATGGCCTGCGTACCCAGCCGATCCCGACAGACGCGGCGACCCTCGCGCGTAGTCTTGCGCCGACCGCGCCACTGACGTCGAGCGGCATTCATCTCTCCGAGAGCGCCCTGGCGGCCGCTGCCGCAGTTGTGCGTGAATATGCTCCGCGCCTGATGGCCGACCCGGCGATCTTTGGCGTCGGCGTCGCGCAGAGTCAGGACAATCCTGCAGAACCGGCCTTGCTGGTGCTGGTCGATCTCAACCGCGCTCCCCTCTCCATGCCCTCGACCCTTGGCGGGTTGCGCGTGCGTTACATGAAGCTGCACCGTTTCCATGTGACGCAATCGAAATACTCGGGAGCCAATCATGCTTCAAGCTGTGCGCTCAAGGGCCTGACTCCGGCCGGAGCATCAAGATCAGCCTGGAGTCCGTCTGCAGCGGCAGACGATCCATCCTCACCGGTAAATTAAGGACGACAGCCTAGCCTGTCATCTCAACGCGGTCCAGGGTTTGTTTCTCCTCCGTAACCGCATCTTCCGGTCCCAAGGGAAAGAAGACCGTGAAGACCGTGCCGCTCTCACCTGTTTCTCCGCGAGTGCGACTGCGCATCTGAATCGTTCCATGATGCTTGGCGACGATCTCCGCGCTCACCCATAATCCAAGCCCGGTCCCGGTCGCCTCCTTGGTGGTGAAGAATGGCTCGAAGATATGCCGTCGAACCTCCGCGGGTATGCCGGATCCCGTATCGGCCACGGTGACGCGCACTCCTGAGTGCCCGCCCACACTCACGCGGCGGGCGCGCAATAGCAGCCGTCCCCCTCCGGGCGTCATCGCGTCGAGGGCGTTTCCGATGAGGTTGGCAAACAACTGCCTGACTTCGCCAGCGAAGCAAAACAGCCTGGCGTCTTCGGCGTAGCGGCGAACCACGTCAACGTGTAACGAGACCACGCGCCCTTGGTGCAGCATCAGAACCGAGTCCAGTAGCTCGCACACATTCGATGAGGCGGCCAGCGTCGATTGCCTGTAGAAACGCAGCATCTGCTGCGTAATTTCGGCAACCCGTGCCAACTCATGCTGTGCCAGCTCGGCATAGCGCGCCGAATCTACATCGAGTCTTCCCTTGCGAATCAGGAAGACCAGATTCGTAACAGCTTCGAGTGGATTGTTTATCTCGTGCGCTATCGATGCAGCCAGCCTGCCCGCCGCTGCCAGCTTCTCCGACTTCCGCAAGGCGTTTTCAGCCCGACGCCGCTCCGTAGTTTCTACCAGGATTACGCCCGCCCATCGCACAGTTTGCGCGTCGGTGCGAACGGGATAAACATTGGCGAGCCAGGTTCGTGTAGGCGAGAAGCCGTCCGCCGGTCCCCCGCTCAATTCCAGATCCTGCACCGCCTGTCCCCGTTCAAAGACCTTCAGGATGCTCTCTTCCAGCATGATTCCAACCGGTTCCGCAAATATTTCGCGCACCGTGCGCCCCAGGTGCCGGCTTACCGGCAGGTCGTTCATCTTCGCCAGAAACTGGTTCACTCGGACAAAACGAAGACGGCGGTCGAAGAATGCGAAGCCGATCGGCGCGTTGGCAAGCATGGAGTCCAGCAGGGCCAACGTGTCGTTCAATCCCGCGCGCTGCTCCTGGATCGAGGCGACCATCAGGTTAAAAGCCATGGTCAGGTCCGCAGCTTCGTTCGCCGAAGTAACCGCCAACGGAAACGAAGCTGTGTCTTCCGGGTTGCGGATAAGTTGGCGCGTGGCCTTCATGAGCACGCCCAGAGGCCGCGCAATGGATCTCGCCATCAGGCTCGCAAAAATAGTGCACCCAATGATGCCGAAGAACGCCGAAAGAAGCGTGTAACCCAGAAGCTTGTGCAGCTGCGTGCGATCCCTGGAGTTGTCCGGATAAATCCAGACGTATCCACGTGTCACACCGCCAATACGCACCGGAGCGACTGCTTCGGTCGTCTTATCGTCGATCGAAAATATCTCCGTCTTGTTGAGCTCGCGCAGGTAAGCACGTTCCGTCGCCGACAGTGTCAGCTTGCCTTGTATCCCGGGATCACTGCTCGCCAGTGTGCGACCCTGAGTGTCCGTGATCTGAACGGCGCGAATGCTCGGTGCATCGCGCATGGCGTTCAGCACGTGTTGCAAGCTGTTCATTCGCCCATCACTCATCGCCGTGCCGGTCTGCGACGCGAGCACGCTTGCCTGATATTCAAGGCGTCGCTCGGTGCGCGAGCGCAGTTCATCGCCCTGTTCGCGGACCAGTACAACCGAGAGGACGGCCAATACAATCACTTCGAACAGAATCAGGCCGCTCATCAACTGACCACGAATTGTGCGTGGTCTCAACATCGACATGACGAACTGTTTCGATTACCCGGCACTCTGTCCCCTGACTCCGTTTCAGCGCGCAACAGCGTCGAGCGCATTCGGCACCGAAAGTTTGCGCTCCAGATCCGCCGCAATCTGCCGACCGTGGAAACGGCCGTTTTCAATAAAAATCTCGTTCGTGCGCGAACCCGCCACGATCACGCCCGCGAGATAAACCCCGGGTATGTTGCTTTCCAGGCTCTCAGCATCGCATACGGGAAGCAGGTCCCCACCTTCCAACCGAACGCCGAGCGCGATCAGGAACTCAAAGTCCGGATGGTACCCTGTCATCGCAAACACGCAGTCGTTCGGGATCTCCTTCACGCCGTGCGGAGTTTCAATCCTGACCGTATCCGCGCCAATCCGGGTTACGTTGCTTCCGAAATACGCAGCGATCTCGCCATTCTTGATGCGATTCTCGATGTCCGGCAGAATCCAGTACTTCACGTGCCTATGAATCGCCGACCCTCGATGCACCAGCGTTACGCGCGCGCCATGACGCCAGAGATCGAGAGCCGCAATGGCCGCCGAGTTCTTGCCCCCAATCACCACCACGTCCTGATCGTAGTAAGGGTGCGGATCATCGTAGTAGTGCAGCACCTTGGGCAAATCTTCGCCCGGGATATCAAGATAATTCGGCAGATCGTAGTACCCGGTCGCCACAATTAACTTGCGGCTTCGGTAAGTTTCTTCGCGCCCAAACTTGTCCTTGGTGAGCACGAAGAACTCGCCATCCGCCCCGCTCACTGACTCGACCAGCCGGTATTGCCGCACGTCGAGTTCGTAGTGCTCCGCGACCTTGCGGTAGTACTCCAGCGATTCGTTGCGATTGGGCTTCTGATTTGGGCTGGGAAACGGGATGTCACCGATTTCCAGCAGTTCGGGCGTCGTGAAAAACGTCATGTGCGACGGATAGTGGAAGATCGAGTTGCACAGGCAGCCTTTATCCACCAGAACGCTGCGAAAGCCGGCACGCTGCGCCTCGATTGCGCAGGCCATACCTGTCGGCCCCGCGCCAATCACCAGGACGTCGAAACTGGTCTCTTCTGCGGCAGGCCTCAGGTTGTCGGTCATGTCTTTAGATTAGACGATCAAGGCGAACCGCGGTGAGGTTCCGATAGTCACGTCCTCGTGTTGATCCCACGCGTTTAAGCATTCGAGCCGATGGACAGCCACCAGCCTGCACCGGAATACCAACAATTTTCGCGTGGCGCATCGCCGCGATGCAGCTCCTTCACGCGGTTCCAACCGCCTCTGTGAAATGCCGCCGTAAGCTTCTTTGCAGTCGACTCATCGCGAGCTCCTGCGCATGGAACGAACTGCACCTGACATAAGAATCGAGCTGCAAAGCTTTCATCTTCTTGCCGCGTGACCAGCAGCATGCCACCCGATCCCTCCTCGCCGGTAAGCGGAAACAGAAGACGCCCGTTGGGACGCAAAGCCTCCAGCCAGACCGGGATAGGAGAAGTCGCTCCCGCATTGACATAAAGCACATCACACTCTGGTATCGGTCCCTCTGCGCCGGACCGGTGGTTTACGGCTACTTGCGGGAACTCGGCGAGATTCGCGACAGCGCGTTGTGCCAGTTCCTCGTTGATTTCGTAAGCGACCACCTTGCCTGCCTCGCCGACCAGCTTGGCAAGCAGCGTGGTGTAGTAGCCGGTGCCGGCGCCCACATGAACCACTCTTTCACCCTTCTGCGGAGCCAGAGCAGCGAGACACAAGGCATGGAGAGACGGCTCCCCGTTGTTCAGCGCCTCCTTGGTTCCGAGAGAGATGACAACATCCTGATACAAGAATGCCGGATCGTCCGAGGGCGTACTGATATAGCCGCTGGCGGTGAAGACCCTCCAAGGGGGCTTTCCTACAAATTGCTCTCTTGGCGTGGATGCAAACGCCGCCGTGAGCTCGCTGTCGGCAGCGACTCCAGCGCGCGCTGTTACCAGATTCGCGAAGAATCTCCGGCACGCATCCATCCGGTCTGTTCGATCCGTGCGGTCCATATTTCAAACCCGCCCCAATTGCGATCGCCGTGCACCCATGACATCACAACTTGGCTCAGACTCGCTATACTCAAACGTTGCGCTGCGCGAGCCATCTCGCACGGCCGCCCATTACCCATTAGGAGCCATACACGCATGTCTGAAGTTCGCAAGGAAAAGGACTCACTGGGATTCGTCGAAGTCCCCACACGCGCTTACTACGGAGCGCAGACGGCCCGCGCCGTCGAAAACTATCCTATCTCCGGCCTGAACGCCCATACCCAGCTCATCCGCGCCTTCGGGATGGTGAAGCGCGCAGCCGCCGAGGCGAATCGAGAGCTTGGCCTGGTCGACGATCACCGCGCGGCGGCCATCATTCAAGCGGCTCAGGAGGTCATCGACGGCAAATGGGACGACGAGTTCGTCGTCGATGTCTTCCAGGCCGGCGCCGGCGTCAGCTTCCACATGAACAGCAATGAGGTGATCGCGAACCGAGCCAATGAGATTCTCGGGTCAGACCTCGGCGACTATACGCATGTTCACCCCAACGACCACGTCAACTACGGCCAATCCACCAATGACGTGTTTCCCACCGGCATGCGCCTCGCGACACTGCTCAACCTCGAAACCCTCTACCCCGTTCTCCATGCGCTGGCCGCCACCTTCGCTGCCAAAGCCAAAGAGTTCGACGGAATCATGAAGTCGGGGCGCACGCACATGCAGGATGCTGTCCCGATTCGCCTCGGCCAGGAATTCGCGGCTTATGGTTTGGCCATCGAGAAAGGCAAGAAATTTCTCAAGCAGGCCAGCGAGTCGCTCCGCGAGCTCGGACTGGGAGGCAGCGCCGTCGGGACGGGCATCAATACCCACCCCGACTACCGCGTCAAGGCCATTGCAAACCTCGCGCGCATCTCCGGCCAGAAGCTCACTCCCGCAGACGATATGCGCTGGGCCATGCAATCGAACGCCTGCATGGCTGAGGTGAGCGCTGCTCTGCGCGGCATTGCGCTCGAGGTCATCCGCATCTCGAACGATATCCGCCTGCTCTCATCCGGACCCAACACCGGCTTCGCGGAGATCTATCTACCCAGTTTGCAGCCGGGTTCCTCCATCATGCCCGGCAAGATCAACCCCGTTATGCCGGAGCTAGCCGCCATGGTCAGCTTTCAGGTGATTGGCAACGACACCGCCGTTGCCTACGCCGTGCAGGCCGGCCAGCTCGAACTCAACGTCATGATGCCCACCATGGCCCACAGCGTGCTCCAAAGCATCACCATTCTTGCCAATATGCTGACCCAGTTCAATGATCGTTGTGTCGCCGGCATCACGGTAAATGCGGAGCGCTGCAACTTCTACGCGCAAAGCACCGTTTCGCTCGCTACGGCGCTCAATCCTTACATCGGATATGCGAAAGCCGCCGAGATCGTGAAGGAATCGGTAGCGACAGGTGAATCCATCATCTCCATCGCCCGCAAGAAGAAGCTGCTCAGCGACGAACAGATAGCCGAGATTCTCGATCCGGTCCGCATGACCGAGCCACAATACCCGCTGGACGCCGCAAAAGAACGGGACACGAAGGCCAATGCCTAGCAGGCAGCTTCCCACCCCCCAAACCTGCAAATATTTGATTCGATAATGCTCATGCCATAGGCGGGGCAAGGGCGTTAACGTACATGGCGAATCCAGATGGGTAGAACTAAAGTTACAGTGACAGGGCAGAAACGCTGGGATACGATGGGTCGCCGTGCCTTTCGATCCGCACGATCCGAATGATCTATTGCAACATTACGCAGATCATGGGCATCAGTTTGGAGCTACAACAGCTCAAGAATATGAGGAGATGGCCGATAATTTCATGACGCGTCCGATCATTCCGCCAATGAGAGAGCACCTGAGGGCAAACGGTATGCGCGTTCGGTATGACCCGTCAACCGACGAGTTCGGAGTTTTGTACACTTGGGGTTATGTGGCTACTTATTTTAAGCCGATTCCGGCGCCCAACATACCGGTCAATCAACGCACCAGAGAGATGCATGGGTACCGAACCAATATGCAATATTTCACAGCTCAGTGCTGGTGAAAGGGAAACTATGTATCGTTGCCTTGTTTGCGGATTCGACGAACTCAGAAGACCCCCCCGCGACCATACTATTTGCCCGTCTTGTGGAACCCAATTTGGGCTGACCGATGCAGGACCTGAACCGCTACCGGAAATACACGCGGCGTTACGCCAAAGATGGATAGACCGTGGGCCTCGATGGAGTAGTCGTGTTATTGCTGCCCCTCCACATTGGAATCCCTGGAACCAGATTGTCAACGCTAACCTGCCCGCCAACATTACTTGGCTTGAACATTTGTCTGTAGCTGTAAAAACCACAGATGAAAAGGTTACCGTGTACGCCTTAAGCAATGGTCGCCCGTTCACATTGCAAACTGCTTGAAAGATGAAAATACAAATCTTAGCTCCGTGTGAAAAAGTAATACAGGACGGCAATTCTGGTCCTTCGTTAATCTCTACATTTCAAGAAATAACCGCCCAAATACCGCAAGGGGCGGAATTGCCACCTGAAAATGCAGTAATGCCGAAGGACTGGACGCTATTTTCACTTTGGGGAGTCACCGACGAGGATGTAGGTAAAATACTTGAACTTCACATGGAAGTTTATTGGCCCAATGGCGAACTATTTATCGAACAAAAGATAAATGTCAAGGCAGAGAAGCCGGATTGGGTTAGTTTTACTGTGCGGATGCTCGGTTTTCCTATGGGCCAACGAGGAAAGCTCCAAATCAGAGTGTGGATCGAAAGTGAAGGACAGAAGATTTCCGAAGTGGCTGAGACTGCAATTTTGGTAAAGCTGCTTGTGGCTCAGGAGCCAGCATGAAAGCATCGACGAATGCAGAAATGGCGCGTTTGAATGATGCCCTTCCGGTAAAGGTGGCATGCGAATGATTCACTTAGCCTGTCGTCATTGAAAAACGGGTTGCGGATGAGAAAACTGAATCTTTGCCGGGACAGCGAAAAACCCCGACAGCGATAGCTGTCGGGGTTTTTTGCCTCTGTTTCTATTGTTGCTAATCGAGCGAAATAGTAGGCCAATTATCTGGCATCATCCCTACTGCTGCCGGCCAAACCGCCACACAATCCCGACGTTGAAACCCAGATTGTTCTGTATCTGGCTCCCGTAATCGGTCATCAGGTAATTCGGCGTCAGCCGAACTGCGAGCGTGGTCCCAAGGTTGTAATCGATCGGAGCGCCAATGCTCAGATTGAAAACCGTCCCGTCAGGATACAGCCCGATCAGCGTGGGAGGCAGTCCGCCTGTGCCAGTGCCGAAGTTACCGTGACCAGCGCCGACGAGCGCATTCGCACTCACCGCCCAGTGCTGTTTTTCAACCACCCGCATTTGCGGGCCGGCCAGAAACGTGTACTGGCTGATGCTTGGGTGAAACACCTGAAACTCGTTGATGTAGGTCCAGGACGTCCCATAGTAGCCGCGAAAATCCGCCGTTACGCCCAGCTTGCCTCGCAGATAATCGGTGAAACCTGCCTCCCATCCCGCCTCGTTCAAGTGCTGCAGCGTGTTGCCGGGAGAAAACCTCAAATATCCGCCCCCGCCGTAGACTTCGTATTTGTGCGTGTAGGTGTCCTGGATAATCTGCTGCACTCTCAACTTGCGACGCGCATTCACGCGCTGCTGCGCCTGACGCAAAACCTCTGCTCGCTGCGAGGGCGGTTGCGGCTGAGTCTGGGCCGGCGGCTGAGTTTGGGTGGTCTGCGGTGTCTGTTGTTGATCGGCTGTACTTTGCGCTCGAACAGCGGCCGGCGCTAAGAAAAGGGCCAGGGCCAAAACTGGACACGCTCCGTATCCCTTACGTTTTCCAAAATGCATGAATCGTGAAGCCTCCGCTGCCTGCTGCCTCTGGGGGTCTGAAAAAGACAAATAAATTCTCCTGCAATATGTATTAAAGCACTTGCCAGCCCTCTCGTGGCCTGCTTTCCTGTGATTGGACTATCAAAGTGTCATGAAACCGCATCTAATTTCTCTCCTGAATCGAGGGCGCAAGCACGTATGAAGGGATTTCTGCTGGGTTTGATCCTGGGGCTTCTGACTATCCCGTTAATTGTCTTCCTCCATTTCGAATATGGCCATCCTCCGGTAGCCGTTGCCGACCAGGGCTATCGGCTGGAAAAGGAATTAGTCAGTGTGCCGCTACACGCGCGCATCGACAAAGATATGCCCAAAAGTTCGCCTATTGAGCCAAGCGCGACGAATCTCGAGTCGGGTGCGCACATCTATCGTCAGCAGTGCGCCTCCTGCCACGGCCTTTATGGCCTCCCGTCCGCTTTTGCCGAGCACATGTATCCTCAAGCACCTCAGCTTTGGGCGCCCCATGAGGGTGGAGTAGTCGGCGTGAGCGACGACCCTCCGGGAGAGACGTATTGGAAGGTAGCCAACGGCATTCGCCTCAGCGGCATGCCGGCCTATGACAAGATTCTTAACCCGACACAGATTTGGCAGGTCTCCCTGCTTCTGGCCAACGCCGATAAGCCTTTGCCGCCGGGCACGCTCGACCTCCTCAAGCAGCCGCTCGACCTGGACCCTGCTGCTCTCCGCCCCCAATTGCCTAACGTCCCAAATCAAAAGATGACCGACGAGCAAATGAATGCAATGCCGCCGGCCATGCCTCCGGATTCGAAGTAATGGCCGGCGCAATTTCTAGTACTTCGACTTGACCACGTATGTTGCGCCGAAGGTGAACTGGAACGAGTTCCGCTGTGTCGGCGGCAGCGCCGGCGGCGGATTGTTGAGGTAGGTATCAAGAGTACCAATGGAAAAGGCCAGACTCTTGTAGAACGGAACCGCCAGCGTGTTCGACTCGCTTGCTGAGTACGCCCTGGTGTTGTTATAGGCCGGGATGAAGGCCACCTGCTGATTGAAGAGGAGCCCTCGCGGCAGTTTGCGCGTATATATGCCTGCGAAGGTCGAACCGATTAGGTCCTGGTTAACGCCATCGGTCGCGTTAATAAAGTTCTGCTTCTCGTACTGAATCGTGCCTTTTATGTCCAATTCTTGCTTCGCCTGCTTTACGATCGTCCAACCGAGTCCGCCGCCGTAGATCTGCTGCAGATCCAGTCCCTGACTGAAGTTGTGGTCAAAAGCTGTCTGCGCCAGGAAGTAGACGCGGGGCGTGAAGTACCAATCCTGTTCGGCGTCCGCGTGGTAAATCGAGCTCTTGATGCTGGTCGCGGGATAGAAGACTCCCCCGGAGATATACGCGTTTTCCGTGATTTTTCCGTACGATCCCGTGAAATCGACGATCGTCCGCTTCCTCGGATTGAGCCACGAAACCGTCGGCACCACGCGTACGAGTGCAACGGCTCCGTTGAAGGTGTACTGCTTCTGCGTCGCATCGACGATCGTGGCGCCGGCAGTCACAGCGCCGTTCCAACCGGCGAAGAACCCGGGTTCTCCATACAACTGCTTCTGCAGAGTCGCCTGATCAATGATGAACTTCGCATCCTTGACCGGAATCGGCTGAATCATTGCGTTGTTGTCCGGATGTACGGTAATCAAATCGCTCGCGACCGTGATCGTGCCCTGCGGCACATTTGGCGGAAGCTTTTTCTTCTCCAGCGTTACGCTCTTATCGATCACCGCGACTTTGCTCTGCGTGCGCAGCTCCTTGATCTTGTCCCAGCTGATATTGATGTCTCCCACAATGTCGCTGTGGAATGTGACCGTCCCGCCTACTTCGCGAACAAACGAGCCAGACAGCTGATCGCCATTCGTAAAGACGATGACATCCGGAGGAGGCTTCGGTTCGTCTTTTTTCTGCTGCGGAGATCCGATCAGCTCCCCGGCATGGCAAACGCTTCCCGCGGCGAACACAAGCAGCGCGAGCAGAAAGGCGGTGAAGGCGAAAGGCTGGCGCGGGTTCACAGTCCTGTTCAGTGACATAAGAAAAGATCGCTCCCTGGGATTGGGTTCGTTGACAGAAACGATGTGCGTTTTCAGAAGCTTGAGACCGGCCGTCCGTGCGGGCCGAGGAGCCAGAGGAACCTGTCGTAATTTTAACAGCCAGCGGCTATTTAGTCGCTGCAGGTGGGTGAAACGAATCGGCGTAATTCATTCTGTTGCGCAAGGTAGTTTGGCAACTGGACAAATTCTGGCGATATGAAAACTCAGGCGCGACTGAGGAAGGACTGCGCCGCATCACTTGCGACACCGACTCCAAACCTGTCCAGCACAACACGCTTTTATCTCCAACGTTCGGAGACTCAAGGCCGCAGTAAGCCACTTTCGAAACAACGTTTTCGGGCCGGGACGCGGTTGCCAGTGCGGCCGGCACCGTACAATAATCCGTGATCCTAATCGCGGGAGGCACGGCTCTGCTGAAATCGCTTCTTTTCGAATGCGCGCTTCGCCTTCACATCGCTTCCCTTGCGGTTTTCCAGCCGAAACATGATCTTCGCCACTATCTCCGCTACCACTATGGAGACCACACCTTCGAGCATCTCTACCGCTGGAACTGGTTCGACACCTCGCTGCTCATCCCGTATTTCATCGTGATGATCATTCTGGCCTTCTACGGCCTGCATCGCTACCAACTCGTTTATCTCTATTACAAATACCGGAAGAACGCCGCCAAGGAACCGCCCTGCCATTTCGAGCAGCTTCCGCGCGTCACCATCCAATTGCCGATTTTTAATGAGCAGTTTGTCATTGACCGCCTGGTCGAAGCCTGCACCAACCTCGACTACCCGCGTGATCTGCTCGAGATTCAGGTTCTCGACGACTCGACCGACGAGACAAAAGAGGTCGCTGCCTCCATCTGCGAGCGTTACCGTGCGCTTGGCCAGCCAATCGTCTACCTGCACCGAACCAATCGTTATGGATTCAAAGCCGGAGCCCTAGACGAAGGCCTAAAAACTGCCAGCGGCGAATTCGTCGCGATCTTTGACGCCGACTTCGTGCCGCCGCGTGACTGGCTGATGAAGGTGATCCACCACTTTGCCCAGCCGGAGATCGGCATGGTGCAAACCCGGTGGACCCATCTCAACCGTGACTACAGCTTCCTCACACAGGTCGAAGCGATTCTGCTCGACGGCCACTTCGTGCTCGAACACGGAGGCCGTTCCCGCGCCGGGGTTTTCTTCAACTTCAACGGAACGGCCGGAATGTGGCGCCGCAATGTGATTGACGAGGCTGGCGGCTGGCAGCACGACACTCTCACCGAAGATACCGACCTCAGTTACCGCGCACAGCTCAAAGGATGGCACTTCAAGTACCTGCAGGACGTGGAGTGTCCCGCCGAACTGCCCATCGAGATGACCGCCTTCAAGACGCAGCAGGCGCGCTGGGCCAAAGGGCTCATCCAGACGTCGAAGAAAATCCTGCCCCGCGTACTGAAGAGCGATGTGCCCCGGCACACCAAGCTCGAAGCCTGGTATCACCTCACGGCCAACCTCAGCTACCCGCTCATGATCGTGCTTTCGGTGCTGCTCATGCCGGCCATGGTCATCCGCTTCTACCAGGGCTGGTTCCAGATGCTGCTCATCGATTTGCCGCTCTTCATGGCGTCGACCTTTTCCATTTCGTCCTTCTATCTGGTTTCGCAGAAGGAGCTTTATCCCCGCCGCTGGTATCGAACATTTCTCTATCTGCCCTTTCTTATGTCGCTGGGTATCGGGCTCACGATCACGAACACGCGCGCCGTTATGGAAGCCCTCTTCGGCATCCAGAGCGCATTCAAGCGCACGCCGAAATACCGCGTGCAGAAACGCGGCGAGAAGGCGCACGCAGCCAAGTACCGCAAACGTCTGGGCATCGTGCCATGGATCGAGCTCGGCATCGGCTGCTACTTCGCCCTGACCATCTGGTACGCCTGGACCAACGAGAACTACTTCACCATCCCGTTCCTGCTTCTCTTTGTGATCGGCTACTGGTATACGGGATTGTTATCTCTCTTCCAGGGCCGCTTCGAGCACTGGCGCTCGGGAGCCAATCTCGACGAGTCTTCGCCGAAGCCGTACCCGGTAGGGGTATAGTCGGGGCCGTCGATGAGTGCGCTTCAGATCATCCTCATCATCTACGGCATTATTGGGTTTGTGCTCTTGTGGATACTCTCCGGCCATGGCGTGGCGTATATGAGTGGCTGGAAACGCCTTGCCGGAAAGTTTCAAGCACCCCATCCCTACTCCGGCACTAAAATCTTCATCTGGCACGCCGTCATGAATGCCCTGTCGCGATATGACAACGTGCTGTACATCGGAGTTGATGCTGAAGGGCTTCATTTGCGTACGAGTATTCTCCTCCGCATCGGCCATCGCCCGCTCCTGATTCCATGGAACGAGATCAGCATCGAACCTGAGTCGCGTGTCCTCTTCTTCATTCCAGTTACGGTGCTTTTACTCGGACGCGAAGCGCAAATTCCCTGTCGGATATGGGGCTGGAAGGCTCGAGATTTGCTTGAAACATCGGGAGCCACGAAGCAAGCGGTCCCTTGATTGAAAAAGCCGCCAGGCTCAGGGCGGGGTGCCACGGTAAGCAGGGGGGAGGGTAAACTTGCGGACCATGAGCCAGCCCTTTGACGTTCAGTGGGCTGGCCATTACCGCGCCCTGAACCTGAAGGCTTTCTCCAGAGAAACGATGGTATGCCAAACCCTTTTTGTCGTCGAGGAACGAAAGGACCTTGTACTTTGGTCACGAGTAGTACCCAGACCTGCTGTCCTCGCAACTCATAGCGTAGACTGCCTTTTATGAAATCCATCCTTCGCGCGCTCGCGCTGTTCTGCGCCATCCTTCCCTCCATCTGTACATGTGCTCTCGACCGTCAACCCAGCACGGTCTACCACGGTCGCCGGGTAAGCCTGGCTGAAAAGCTTAATGGCGGAGTCGCCGTCCTGTTCGCCGCCGAGCAACCACAACTCGACTTCATGCCCTATCGCCAGGATGCCGATTTCTACTACCTCACCGGGTGGAATGAACCGGGAGCCGCTCTCCTTGTCGAAGCCGCAACGCCAGCAGATGATCCTCGCCCGGCTCGTGCCTATCGTGAGGTCCTGTTTCTGCCGACCCGCAACATGCGGATGGAGCGGTACACCGGCGCGAAGCTGGGCGCGGACACTCCCGGCGCGGCCGCCACGGCAGGCGTGGACGAAGTCAAGGCGATGACCGATCTTCCTGCTCTGCTCGACGAGCTGGTTTCGCAGGATCCCCGGGCGCTGCGTACACTTTGGAGCGAGCCCGAGACGGCACAAGCGAAATCCCTGATTGCGTGGACGGCTACGACCCTTGGCCTCGATCAGCCTCCTGCCTTCGCCAATGTTCGCGACCTCACCAACCAGCTTCGTGCTATCAAGGACCAGGGCGAGCTCGCCCTGCTTCACAAAGCCAGCGATGCTTCTATCCAGGCCCAACTGGCCATGATGCGCTCCGTGCATCACGGTGCGACCGAGGACGCTGTCGCCGGAATCATCATTGAGAAGCTGATGGAGAACGGATGCGAGCGCGTCTCCTACGCTCCCATCGTCGGCTCTGGAAAAAACTCGACTGTCCTGCACTACTCGAATAACAGCGAGACCATGCGGAGCGGCGATGTGGTCGTCGTCGATGCGGCCGGAGAATACTCGATGTATGCCTCCGACATCACGCGCACGGTGCCGGTCGACGGCCATTTCACCCCACGCCAGCGCGAGATCTACGACATTGTGAAGGGGGCGCAGAAGGCCGCCATGGACGCCTTCGTCGCCGGCACGTCATACATCAACGACCCCGCCCATCGGCATCCCGATTCGCTTGACACCATCGCCTGGAGCTACATGAATGCCCACGGCAAGGACCTGCATGGCGAGCCGCTGGGCAAATACTTCATCCACGGCATTGGCCATTCCGTCGGTATCGATGTGCATGATCCCTGGGACTATTCGAAGCCCATCCGGCCCGGCATGGTCTTCACCATCGAGCCCGGAATTTATATCCCTGAAGAGAAAATCGGCGTGCGCATCGAAGACGTCTTCTACGCAAACCCCGACGGCAAGGTCGAATGTCTAACCTGCGCGCTTCCCAAGGACGCAGACGCGGTCGAGAAAATCATGAAGGAAGCAAAGTAGCCTTCGGCACGCGATCGCGCAAAAGGAAAAGGGGCGGCGGCGGAATCAACTTCCGTGGCACCGCCCCAGCGGAGCGCAATGGCGTCCGAAACTAGAACCTTATACCGAATGTCACAGGAACGAGGCTTGAGGTGCCCGAGCCGAAGGGAACTGAGTTGCTCGCAACGGGTGAATCCACCCAGAGATACCCAGCTTCGGCAAAGAACTTCGCGTTGCTGTCTTCACCCAGCGCCTTCCAGTAGAAGCCGGCGCGGATATTCAGGCCGCCCTGATTGCTCGAAGAGTGAGCGATGGTCGTCGGATAATAGCCCGCATAGCAATAGTAATAGCAATAGACGGACAAGACGGGTGCTGTGAAGTTCGTCACCTTGCGATAGAAGCCGCCGCCGCCAGTCAGATAGACTCCCGTCTTTTTGGTAACAGGAAGATAGAAGATGGGGTCGATGGTGAAGGACCACGTGTTCACATTGCCGCCAAAAGGCACATTCGATTCGCTCGCGATAGCGAGTTGAGTAAGCGTGCTCCCCGGGATCTTGTCGCGGTTGAACTGGTACTCGATCAGTGCACCAATATGTTTGGTGAAGTTCCATCCAGCGCCGGCCTTTACGTTGTATCCGTAGGTCTCCCAGCCATGCGTTGTATTGCCGACTGGAGCTGTAAATCCAGCGCCTGCTTCAAGCGCGAGATGGCTCCAGCGGCTGGTCGATTCCGGATAGCGTGCGCCGCCAGACTGGCCATATTGCGGAGACGGACTCGCCGATCCACCCAGTCCATCTCCCGTAGCGTCGTCGGTGCGTAGATACGACTTCCAGTCCATCGAGCTTGAGTAGTCGGCAGAGCTTGAGTATTGATGATTACCGTCGGATGTATTGGTGTCGGTTTGCGCCTTCGCAAGATAAGGCACAGTGGCCAGCACTACGGCAGAAGCGGCAACGGCGATGCGGCGCATAACGACCCGCAAAAAATTACAGTTCTCAACCATGGGGGCTCCTCAAGGATTAATTGAAAGTGCGAGAGCCGCTCGTGGGGTGCTCCCTTTCTTGCTACAACACCATTTAGACGTTTTAGACGCGGAAGATGTTGTCTTTTCCGTAAATAGCAAAAGGCCGGGGAGTGTCCGGCCTCTGCCTGTTCTTGTAGATCGGCGTTAGTGAATGTCGAACTGCTCAGGATGCAGGGTCGCGTCGCTCTTTACGATGATCGTTTTGCCGATCATCTCTTCGAGCTCATTCAGCCAACGCGCGTTGTTCGTCTTGAGCGTCTTTACCACCTCGGGATTGACGCGCAGCATCACATCGCGGCCTTCCAGGTGGCGCTGCATCTTGCGCATCTCCACGAAGATTTCGTTTGCGACCGTCGTCGGACTCTTCACCATCCCGGTTCCCGTGCAGATTGTGCAGGGAGTACTCAAAGTCCGCTCCAGCGACTGCTTCACGCGTTTGCGGGTGATCGCGACCAGTCCAAAATCATTGAACTGCAGCACCTTCGACGGAGCGCGGTCGGCTTTCAGAGCCTCTTCAAGAGCGGCCATCACTTTGTGACGATTCTTGCGCTCATCCATGTCGATAAAGTCGATCACGATGATGCCGCCCAGATCGCGCAGCCGAATCTGCCTCACGATTTCAGGAATCGCGTCGAGGTTCGTCTTCAGAATCGTGTCTTCCAGGCGCGCCGTCTTGCCGACATACTTCCCGGTGTTGATGTCGATGGCCACCAACGCCTCGGTCTGGTTGATCACGATCGATCCGCCCGACTTCAACCACACCTTCGACTTCAATGCCTTGGTGATCTCGTCCTGAATACCGAACTGCTCGAAGAGCGGCGTCTCCTTCGTATAGAGCTTGACGCGCCGCACCAGAGAAGGCTGGAAGCGATTCAGGAAGCGCACCGTCCTCTCGTACTCCATCTCGTTGTCCACCCAGATAGCCGAGAAATTGTCGCTCACCTGGTCGCGAAGTACGCGTTCTACCAGGTTCAGGTCGTGATAGATCAGTGCCGGGGCTTTGCTCGATTCCTCGCGCTGTTTGATCTCGCTCCACAGGCTGATGAGGAAGCGCAGGTCGGCGCGCAACTCGTCTTCACTCGCACCGTCGGCTGCTGTCCGCACGATGAAGCCACCGGAAGCCTCGCCCTTTTCGCTGATCAGAATCCGCTTCAGGCGCTGGCGCTCTTCATCGGACGAAATCTTGCGCGACACGCCTACGTGATTAACGGTCGGCATGAAAACCAGGAAGCGTCCCGGCAGAGCGATATGACTGGTGATGCGCGCGCCCTTCTTGGCGATTGGCTCCTTGGCGATCTGGACCAGAATCTCCTGGCCCTGCTTGAGCAGGTCGCTGATGATGGGCAGATCCATCATCTGGGCTGACTGTCTGCGTCCGCCCTGATGTCCTCCACGCCCGCCCTGACGTCCGCCACGCCGGTCGCCACGGCGATCTCCACGACGCCCGCCTTTACGATCTGCGCCACGATCTCCGTCGCGCTGTGGCGTCGTAGTTTCCGTCGCTACGACACCACTGCTCGAATCACCGGCTGCGCTCTCATCTTCCTCATCGTCCTCTTCTCCGCTATCCCCTTCGACTTCGGCTTCGCCAAGTTCGAGATCCTCCTGCTCGTCCTCTTCAAGCCCGGGGTCATTCGACAAACGCTGGTTCAGATGCGTTTCGCGCACCATCTCACCCAACTCGGCTCCTGCCTGATCCAGCGTTTCTTCTTCCAGATCCTCGCTGTCGTGCTCATCGGTGTGCCCGTGAATCGGCTCGAAATCGTATTCCTCGTCATCGATCAATTCCTCTTCCAGCACGCCCGATCCGGGAGCAAATCCGAAAAGCTGGTCGGCGACTTCCGTTGCCTGAGCATCATGCTCTTCGACCGGATACTCGACTGTCTCAGCCGTGGCATGCGCTTCGATCGGGCTTTCTTCGCGAACCTCCTCGACGACAAGCGCGAGATCGGTTTCGGCGACTGGCTCTTCCTCCACCACGCTCGACACGCGATACTCGATCGGCGGCGCGGGATCGATCCGGTGCGAGGCTGATGCACTCTCCGGCTCGAACTCGTGAATCTCTTCCTGGATCTCTACTTCTTCAAAATTCGCGCGCGGCTCAGGAGTGTGAACGACTTCGATCGTCTCCGGCTCCGTATGAACTGCAGCCTCCGGCTCTGAATGGGCCAACGACTCGGGCTCAGAAGTCACCGCCTCGGTGATCGACTCCACGCGCTCTTCGGTAAATGCCGATGTGGGCAACGGGTGTACAGGTGCCTCGTCATGCTCGAAGACGTGCTCATAGGATTCCGGACGGCTCTCCGCAACCCCTGCCCGCTCTTCCGCGATGGCAACAGCGCTGGGTTCCGAAGTGTGACTCTCCGTAACAGGAACCTCAGCCGCAGGCTCGACGATAGGGGTTTCGATTCTTTCGGGCCCGCGATACCGCGAAAGAGACTCACCCGGCATCAACGCGCCGCCATCCCACTGGATCGGCGTCTCAATCAGCGTCGATGGCTTGGGAGCCGTGTAGTTGGTTTTGAATTGCGCTGGCTGCGCGGCAGCTTCCGATTGCCTCGTCTCAACTGCAGGCGTTGCGCCGTACTTCGAAAGCGACTCGCCCGGCAACAACGTCCGCTGCCCCACAGACGGCGCCGGGGTTTGAACCGCGCTGGGAGCGCGATACTGCTGCGCTGCTTCAGGCTCAGCTTCGAACGGCTCGTCGACTACCTGAATGGAACGAGGTGTGTCGGCAACGTCTATGCCGGGCTCGCCCTGGCGCGTTTCATCCTGCTGCCCGCGCGGGCGGAATCCCCGCTTGCGTCCACGGCGTCCACGCCAGCGACGCGTCCCGCTCGGCGAATCGGAATCGTCTGCCGACCCATCGCCGACAGGCTCGGTCCTGATCTCAGCCTGCGGCTCCGACTGCGGCTGCCTCGGCCGTGCTTCCCGCGCCTGGCCGCCTTCGCGTCCGCCATCCCGTCCCTGTCGCTGTGTGCTGCCGTTTGCGCTGTCGAATTCTTCGCCGTCTTCCTGTTCTTCCAGAAAATCGGTGACGTAGAGAAATGCGTCGCGCTCTAGTCCAACGTCGACGAATGCCGACTGCATGCCGGGCAGCACGCGCGTTACTTTGCCTTTGTAAATCGAGCCCGCAAGGGTGTATTCGTTCTCACGCTCGTAGTAAATCTCGGTGAGTTCGTCGTTTTCCAGAATCGCCAGCCGCGTCTCATGCGGCGTGGTTGAAATGCATATTTCCTTTGACATGCTGCCTCTCTCGCCGCGCGGAATCTGCCGCGCGACAACGGTCGAGACAGATCAGAGCGGAGAACCGGAGAGGTTCAGGGATGACAAGGAGATGGCCGTTTCGAAGAAGATTCTTCGCGTGAGAAATGAGTCGCACTCAAACCGGTCGCCCGGAGGAGGCTCACTAAAAAAACCGACTGTTTTACGGGGTACATCTGAGCGCAGGGAGTTTGTGACCGCTTCTGCCGATTTTCCCGGTGGGGCCGTTACCCGTCTCTGCGCGCTCATGCCTGAATCCTGCCCGGCCCGGTGATCTACCCGGCCGGTTAAAGTTAAACTTCTCGCCCGCCTCAGCGGGTGCCTTACAAAACCTGAAATACCTGCCGGGTTAGTTCACAAAACGGTTCATCCGGACATTCATTACCATGCCCAGAGCCAGAAAAGTGAACAGCACCGAGGAGCCTCCATAACTCATAAGCGGAAGAGGAATCCCCGTAACCGGCATCAGCCCTATAACCATTCCGACGTTGACCGCAATCTGAAAAATCAGCACGGCCACCACGCCCATCACCAGGAACGTACCCGGGAGGTCTGCGGCTGTCTGTGCGTTTTGAATCAAACGCATCAATATAAGGAAGTATATCAGCAGCACGATCACTGCGCCGATGAAGCCGTGTTCCTCAGCAAATGCCGCAAAGATGAAGTCCGTATAGGGAATCGGCAGGAAATCGCCCTGTGTCTGTGTTCCCTTGGTCGCACCCCGGCCGAAAACTCCGCCATCGCCTACCGCTATCTTGGACTGATTGATCTGGTAACCGCTGCCCTTGGGGTCGGCGTCGGGGTTCATGAAGCTGGTAAGCCGCTGCTTCTGATAAGGCTTAAGGACTTTCCCGCTGCTAAAGGCGACGCCCACAAGCAGCAGCCCGGCCAGCACCAGGATCGACCCCTTTTTCCAGTCGATTCCTCCCAGAAACAACCCCGCCAGCAGGATCGGCGAGTAAACCAACGCCGTCCCCAGATCCGGCTGCTTCAGCACCAGCAGCATGGGGACACCCACCAGGGCCATGGCCTTGAAGATGTCTGGCCACGTCAGCTGCCGGCCCACCAGTCCGACGAAGTAGCGTGTCACGGCCACAATGAGCACCAGCTTCACCCACTCCGACGGCTGAAAGTGAATCCCCCCAGGGAGCTTGATCCATCGCCGCGCACCAAGGACTTTCGTCCCCACAATGAGAACCGCCACCAGCGAAATCAGGCAGAATCCGTAGATCCAGTGAACATAGTCGATCAGCCGGTGATAATCGATCAGTGAGAGAACGAACATCGCCACCAGCCCGCCCAACAGCCATAGAATCTGTTGTTTGTAGAAGCCAACAAACTTCGTGTGCAGAGTTGCACTGTAGATTTCAAAGATGCTGATAATCGACAGGATCATCACGAAGCCAAGCAGAGTCCAGTCAAAATCCCGAAAGGAAAGAAAGCGTCTCATGGCTGGCGAACCGCCGTTGCCAACGTATCCCCTGGTGCAACGGGAGGAATTTTCAAGAGGAAGTGGCCGGCGCGCATCGGGTCATTTTCCGAATTTTTCTGCGAGCCTTTCGCCACGACCGGCTTCCCACCCAGTTCGTCAGGATTCGAGGGATCAGACCACACCGCGCCCACTTCCACCGGCTCCTGCTTCTCCGTTGACAGGTTGTGGTTCAAGCGTCGCTGCTTGTTAACGAATGCCTCGATCACCCTGGCGGCCACATGCGCCGAGCCCGATCCCCACCCGCCGTGCTCCCACAAAACCGCCACCACGATGTCCGGATTCCGCCGCGGGGCAATCCCCACAAACCATGCGTGAGGCCTTTCGGCAATCACGCTTGACACCTTGAGGGCGCCGGCGCTGTGGCTAACCACCTGCGCTGTCCCTGTCTTGCCTGCAAAGTCGATGTTCTCCAGATGCGACGCGAAAGCCGTGCCACCAGCCCGCGGATCGGTCGCCCCGGCCATGCCATCTGTGACTGTCTCCCAGGTAGCCGGGTCGATCGGAATCGTCACATCCCCCGATCCTGAAAACGTGTCGTACATCGCCTTGCGATACTCCGCCGGAAGCTCATCCGGGAAAACAACATGCGGCCGCTTGAAAACGCCGCCAGACGCGATTCCGCTTAACGCCCGCGCCAGCTGAATGGGCGTGACCGCAACTGCGCCCTGCCCGATGCCCACGGATACGGTCTCGCCCGCATACCATTTTTCGTGGAAAGTCTTCATCTTCCACTCTTCAGACGGCATCGTCCCGGATACTTCGTCCGGCAAATCCACGCCTGTCTTCTGACCCAGTCCCACAGCGTGCGCCCACTTTGCGATTTTGGTAATTCCCAGCTTTACGGCCAGAGTATAGAAATAGGTGTCGCACGACTTAGAAATCGCCTGCTGCACGTTCAGCTCGCCGTGTTTGTGATCGCAGGCAAAGTAGTGTCCGTAGAACGTTGCCCCGCCGCCGCAATTTACTTTCAGGTCTTCGGCCACGCCTTCCTGCAACCCGGCCAGCGACATGATGACCTTGAACGTTGACCCCGGCGCAACCTGCGCCTGAATCGTCTTGTTCAGCAGCGGATGATTCGGATCGGTAATCAGCTTGTTCCACTCTTCGCGCCCGATACGCACGGCGAAGGCATTCGGATCGAAAGATGGACGGCTCACCATCGCCAGGATCTCCCCGGTATGAGGGTCCATCGCGATCACTGCACCGTTCCGATCGCCAAATGCATTTTCCGCCGCCCGCTGGAGATCGAGATCGATGGTCAGCTTCAGACTCTGGCCCGCCTTCGAGTGCTCGGTTCCCAGCTTGCCCACTTCCCGGCCATGACTGTCGACCAGCACATCGCGCGATCCGTCCTGGCCGCGCAAAAGCGCATCGTACGACTCCTCAACACCCGACCTGCCCACCACGTCGCCCGGCTCATAGTAGGCATAGCGGGGATCGTTCAGCATGTCCTCGCTCACTTCGCCCACGTACCCGATCAAATGCGCCGCGAACCCGTCCTTGGGATACAGTCGCCGCTGTTCATCGACCGTTTCCAGCTCTGGCATCTCATCGCGATGGGCCTCGATGAACTCCTGCTCGTCCGGAGTGATATCTTTTTTGAGCGGCAGCGGCTCATACTTGGGATCGGCCCGATACTTCTTCAGAATCGCGTGGATCTGTTCGACCGTCATGTGCAGACCGCGCGCAATCAGTGGAAGATCCGCCTCGTAGTCGTGCCCCTGCTCCCGAACCAGAAAGCACGAAACCGATGGATAGTTGTCCACGATCAGCCGCCCATCCCGATCGAAAAGCTGCCCCCGTGGCGCAAGGATGGGCACCTTGCGAATGCGGTTGGCCTCCGCCAGCGCGCGATAGTTCTGCGCTCCTACTATCTGCAGCCGCCAAAGGCCGAAGATCAGCACCACCATCACAGCCACGATGCCGTACTGAAAGATGGTCAGTTTGATCGCCGGTAATTTTTCTTCCTTCTGTATGACTTGCATGGCTCGCTACTTTTTTTGCCGATCCTGACTCCCCGTCTTGACGAGGCAAATCAATTTCTTCTTTCGAAACTCCCGCTACTCCCGCGACTTCGCCAGATCCAGCAGGGCGAAAATTACCACAGCCACCAGCGTATTAATCACCGCGCGCAGCAATTCGCGCACCCAGTTCCATACCATTGGCTCGGCCAGCAGATGCCGCACCAGCACCCAGTCGATTGCGTTGTGCAGCATCACGAAGAGGAAAGTCAGCAGCAGCCGGGTTCCATGACTCTCCGTATCGATGCGCACGCCGAGCGACCCCGCCACATACCCGATCACTGCCTTTGCGATTCCGAACACGCCTAGCGGCTGCCGCGTCAGCGCATCCTGCGCGATGCCCATCAACGCTCCGCCAATCGTCGAGGCTGCCGGGCTGCGGAGCGTCATGGCAAAGTAGATCACTACCATCAGCGGCAAATCGAGCATCGCAAAGAGCGGGAAGTGCAGCGAAACAAACGACTGCAAGCCCAGGGCGAACAGGGGAATCAGCACATAAATCAGCAGCGGAAACGATCGGTCATCCGCCTCGCGCCGGGTTGAGGCCATCAACGCCATGGGCTACTTACCCCCATTCGGTGTGGCTGGCTGCGAATTTTGGCCGCCGGGTTGGACTGCAGGTTTCGGTTTCTGAACCACAGGCTTTTCTGCTCCAGGCGGCCGGCTTCCATCGTCGGGAACGAGTTCCGGACCCTTCCTCTTGACCGGCGCTTCGCTTGACGGACTCGCTCCGGTATGAGTATCCGCGGCACGAGTATCCACGGTACGAGCATCCCGGACGGGCCCGTCGACAATCACCTTCGTCTTCGGCGAAGTACCAGTCGCGTTGATGCCGGACGCGGAAGCGGTGCTTCCGGAAGTTGACCCGGACGAGGGTCTGGTCGATCCGGCTGGAGTCGGACTGCCACTCTGCGACGCGCTACCGTTGGTCGGCTTCGTTGGCTTCGCAGCAGTTGCTGATGTGCCGAGTGCGCCGCTGCCGCCAGATAGAGTTCCCGCCGGTTTCGGCCCGGTCGTCGTGGTGGCTGTCTTTGTTCCGGGCGTCGTCGCTGCCGAGGTTACCAACACACTCTTTTTCGAGGTTGTCCCTGACCCGCTGATGTCGGCGTTTATTGCCTCCGTAGTCGCGGCGGATGCAGGCTTGGCTGCCGCGGGCTTCTTAGGCGTCGCCACGATGTCCTCGGTACCCTGCAACACCGGCGCGCGGCGCTCCCCTGGAGTCAGTTCCGTAGCCTGGGGTGTCGTATCCGGGCTGTACTGGTCTGGACGTACCGGTTTGGGTGGTGTCATCAGCCGCACATTTTCACCCGAGTTTTCAGCGCTCGTATCGGGATTGGTCTCCGCAGGCGCCTTTGCATCCAGGCGCCCCGGCAACCTCTCGGACAAAACATCGGAGGCTCGCTTCTGTTCGGCTGCGCCTTCGGCCTCACTTTCGGCCAGATCCTTCTGCTCCTGCTCCGGAGCTGTCTCGCCCACGTTGGTGATGATCAGTACTTCTTCCAGGCGCGCCAGATTCGCCGATGGCTTAATCACCACATCGACCCACGGATCGCGCTCGGGATCTGGCACGATGTGGTCCACCGTGCCCACCGGCATGCCGCGCGGGAAAATCTGGTCGCCTCCACTGGTCACGATCCGCTCACCCGGCTTGATGCGCTCGTCGGGGGAGACATTGATGACCCGCAGCTCGCCGAAGGAACTACCCTTGAGGATGCCCCGGGTTCGAGTCGTCTCCATCGTCACGCCGACGCCGCTCGTCCGGTCCGAGATCATCAGCACCTGGCTTTTGTTGTCGAAAACGTCCTTCAGCTTGCCCACGATCCCGTCCGCCGTCACCACTGGCATATCCGTCGCCAGCCCGTCCTTTGCGCCTTTGTCGATAAAGAGTGTCCGGGATTGGTCCGTGCCCGAAGTTCCGATCACTTGCGCGGGCAAGGTCTTGTAAATGTAGTGCTGTTTGAAATCGAGGAGTTGCTGCAGCCTCTGTCCCTGTTTCGCGTCCTCGGCCAGGCTTGCCTGCTCCAACTGCAGTCGCTCAATTTGGGCTTTCAGCTCGGCGTCTTGCTGGCGCACATGAACCAGATCGAGATACCCCGACCATACCCCGCGAATTCCTCGGCCCAGGTTATGCAGCCACCGCTCAGGCGGCGTCACTACGCTCACCACCACGTAGCGAATCAAACTCACCCCTTGTTGGTCTGCGCTGTCGGAAGCGGGCCGCTTGACCTGCACTGCCAGGGCCAGCAATTGGACCACCAGCACCGTGATCAGTACCAGGGCGTTCTTATAACGGCTGAAGAAGGATTCCATGGAGCTGGCGCTCTACCTCGCGGCGCGGGTTAAAGAATTTGGCCGCTACGCTGTCTCGACCCGTATCTCCGGCTCAACTTACGAGCATTATAAGCCGCTTCTGCGCGCATTTCCCGCGCCTGCAGGCTTGAACAAGTGCCGCACTCGATACCTAGTCGATCTTGATCTTCCGCAGCAGCCTGAAGTCGCTGAGCATTTTGCCCGTACCCAGAACCACGCTGGCAAGAGGATCGTCGGCGATCGAGACCGGCAGCCCGGTTTCCTCGCGAATACGCTTGTCGAGGTTCTTGATCAGCGCTCCGCCGCCGGTGAGCACAATGCCGCGGTCGCTGATGTCCGCGCTCAACTCGGGAGGCGTCCGCTCCAGCGCCACGCGAATCGCATTCATGATCGTCGAGATAGACTCGCCCAATGCCTCGCGGATCTCGCTGTCTTCAATGGTGATTGTCTTGGGCACGCCTTCGATCAGGTTGCGGCCCTTGATTTCCATCGTAAGAGGCCTGTCCAGCGGGTACGCCGACCCCAACTCGATCTTGATCTGTTCCGCCGTGCGCTCCCCGATCAACAGGTTATATTTCCGCTTCAGGTAGTTCATGATGGCTTCGTCCATCTGGTTGCCAGCCATCCGCACCGACCGCGAATAGACGATACCCGAAAGCGAGATCACCGCGATGTCTGTGGTCCCGCCGCCAATATCCACCACCATGTTGCCGCTGGGCTCGGTAATCGGCAGCCCGGCGCCGATCGCAGCCACCATCGCCTGCTCAACGAGAAACACCTCGCTGGCTTTGGCGCGATAGGCCGAATCCTCGACCGCGCGCTTTTCCACCTGCGTAATCTCGGAAGGCACGCCGATCACGATCCGCGGATGCACCATCATCTTGCGGTTGTGTGCCTTCTGGATGAAGTAGTTCAGCATCTTCTCGGTGATCTTAAAATCAGCGATCACGCCATCCTTCATCGGCTTGATCGCCACGATATTGCCCGGCGTGCGACCGAGCATCTCCTTGGCTTCCTTGCCCACCGCTTCCACTTCGCCAGTGTTTTTGTTGATGGCCACAATCGAGGGCTCGTTGACCACGATGCCCTTGCCTGCGGCATAGACAAGCGTGTTGGCCGTTCCCAGATCGATCGCCAGATCGCTCGAGAAAACACTGAACAGCGATCGCAAGCCGTGCGAGCGCGAAGGACGCGAATGATAACCGTTCGATGACATGAAATAGACGACTTTTCTTGAGGACTCGTGCCTATTGTAAGGCCACAGAGCAACAGGAGTGGAGTCAGAGGACATATTTCCACACCCGTTCCCGAAAAAAGTCGGATGACTGATTTGGGAAATATTTAGCAGACATACCCGAATGCGGGCGGTCACAGCATCGTTCGAGCGCTCAAGGAGGATGTTCCACAATAAGTGGAGTTCGTTCCTGCTTTCCTCTTTGTCCCGATCGCTTCTTGCTATCCTTGAATGTTTCGTCTCAAGGAGATTTCATGTCCACCAAGCTCTACAAGAACCTCATCGGCGGTGAGTGGGTAGCCTCCCGCACCGGCAAGACCTTTCTCAACGTCAATCCCGCTAACTCCGACGACATCGTCGGTGAATTCCAGTCCTCCGCCGCCGAGGACATCGACGACGCCGTGCGCGCTGCCGCCGAAGCCTGGAAAACCTGGCGTCTCACCCCCGCGCCCAAGCGGGCCGAAATCCTCTACAAGACCGGCGAGATCCTCACCCAACGGAAGGAGCAATACGCACGCGACATGACCCGCGAGATGGGCAAGGTCCTCGCCGAAACCCGCGGCGACGTGCAAGAGGCTATCGACACGGCCTACTACATGGCCGGCGAAGGACGCCGGCTCTTCGGCCAGACCACCCCATCGGAATTGAAGTCCAAGTTCGCCATGTCCGTCCGTATGCCGGTCGGCGTCTGCGGCATGATCGCGCCGTGGAATTTCCCCATGGCCATCCCCTCGTGGAAGCTCTTCCCCGCACTCGTCTGCGGCAATACCTGCGTCATCAAGCCCGCCGAGGACACCCCGCTGTCCACCTACAACCTCGTCCAGTGCCTCATCGACGCTGGCCTTCCTGCCGGAGTGGTCAACATCGTCGCCGGTTTCGGACCCGACGCTGGTGCGCCCATCGTCTCCCATCCCGGCGTCCGCGCCGTCTCCTTTACCGGATCCTCCGAGGTTGGCCGCATCGTCGGACAGACCGCCGCCGCCAACTTCAAGCCCTGCTCACTCGAGATGGGCGGCAAGAACGCCATGATCGTCCTCGACGACGCCCACCTCGATCTCGCCGTCGAAGGCGCGCTCTGGGGAGCCTTCGGCACGACAGGCCAGCGCTGTACTGCTACCAGTCGCATCATCCTGCACGAGAAGATCGCGGCCGAATTCACCGAAAAACTCGTCGCCCGCGCCGACGCCCTCAAAGTAGGAGACGGGCTCGACGAGTCTGTCCAGATGGGCCCGCAGGTCAACCAGCAACAGATCGAAACCTCCACCCGCTACAGTGAAATCGCCCAGAAAGAAGGCGCCAGACTCCTCACCGGCGGATCCCCTCTCGACGGAGGCGCCTTCGACAAAGGACACTTCTTCGCGCCGACCATTTTCGCCGGAGTAAAGCCCGGCATGCGCATCGCCCAGGAAGAGGTCTTCGGCCCGGTCGTCAGCCTCATCGAGTGCGCCAACTTCGACGAAGCCCTCGATATCGCCAACGGCATCGACTACGGACTCTCGACCGCGCTCTACTCCCGCGACGTGAACCTCGCCTTCCGCGCCATGCGCGACCTCGAAGCCGGAATCACCTACATCAACGCCCCCACCATCGGAGCCGAGGTCCATCTCCCCTTCGGCGGAGTCAAGCACACTGGCAACGGCCACCGCGAAGGCGGGACTGGCGCTCTCGACTTCTACACGACATGGAAATCCGTCTACTTCGACTACTCCAACACGCTCCAGCGCGCCCAGATCGACACGGGAGAGTAAAGTAGCGAGTGCGTTGAGCGTTTGGATGAATCTCTTAACTGTTGTTTGGTGAAGACATGCCAGTCGAAATGAAGATTTGGAAGATTGCAGGAACTCCCGTTTCACTCTCATTTCAACCCATGGAATCGGAAGCGAAGCTAGAAAAGCTTCTAATTCAGGACATCACTATTCTGTCGCCGCAGCTATTTCTAATCGGCTCCCAGGTTCCCACGATTTATGGGAAGTTCGTCGACATTCTGGCTCTAGATGACGAGGGTAACATTGTCGTCATCGAACTCAAACGGGACAGGACGTCCCGCGATGCAGTTGCCCAGCTCTTAGATTATGCCTCATGGGCCATGAGCCTGAGCTATTTCGACCTCCAACAGATTTATTCTGAAAAGAGCGGAGACGGTACCCTCGCTAAATCATTCTTGAACAAGATGGGAACTAATGCTCCGGATGAGTTGAGTGGGCAGCTAAAGCTCCTGCTGGTAGCTTCGACACTCGATCCGGAGAGTGAACGAATTATGAATTTCCTTTCCGAGAATTACGGCGTACCCATCAATGCCGTCTTCTTTCGTTATTTCCAAGACGGCGATTCTGAGTATCTGACGAGAAGCTGGCTCATCGATCCATCTGAAGTTGATGAGAATGCTGCGAAATCTTCCGGCGCAAGAACACAAGGGCTTTGGAACGGAAAGGACTTTTACGTTGCATTTGGAGAGGACGACGAACGCAATTGGGATGATGCTCGTCGTCTTGGCTTCATTTCGGCAGGCGGAGGAAAACGCTATAGTCGACCATTGGGCAACCTTTTCGTTGGTGCTCGAATATTTGCTTATATCCCTGGTAATGGTTACGTGGGCGTCGGCACTGTCACCGGTGAGGTTCAATCGGCCTACGAATTCACGGTTGAGAAGGATGGTTCAGACATCCCGATTCTCTCCGCTGGCCTCAACGGTCAATACCTCAGGCAGTTTGCAAACGATTCGGAAATGGCTGAGTACTTCGTGCCGGTGCAGTGGGTTAAGACGGTTCCAAACTCGGAAACGTTTCGGAAACCCGGCATGTATGCCAACCAAAACATCGTCACCAAGCTTAGAGATCAGACGACCTTGAGCGAACTACGAGAGCATTTCGACCTGAAAGACTGAACCCATTCGCCTTGCGCAGGACGGCCGGAAGCGCCCGGCTTCAAGCGGAGGATCAAAGTGCGGCTCGTTAGAGCCGCACCCTACTGCCGGAGGCCGAGTGGAGCGCTCACGGAACGCCCCCTTCCCGGTGACAACCCCATAACCCCCCTACCTCCCATCAAATAGCCCACAAAACTGAAATTCGCATATATGATGTTCGCCAGCGGCAAAGCCCACCCACTGCTCTGCCCGAGCAAGCTGAGAGGCTCTAGATGAATATCCTTCTTCTCTCCATGCCCGATTCCTTTGAGCACATGCCCACCGTCGCCATCCGCATGCCCAATGGCGCCCTCACCTCGCTGGCCGGCAATCTTGACGAGCACCACAAAGTCGCCGTCGCCGATCTCATCCTCTGCCAGCGCACCGTGCGAGAGACCGTTACCGAGCTCGTTCGCGAGACTGCCCCCGACATCATCGGTATGTCCGTCATGACCTTCCAGCGCCGCACTGCGGAGCGCCTTATGCATCTTGTCCGCGCGCTCAAGCCCGGCGTCAAAATCATCGTCGGCGGCTACGACCCCAGCCTCGACACGGAAGCCTATCTCTCCATGCCCGTCGATTTCATCGTGCGCGGAGAGGGCGAAGTCACCTTCCGGGAACTCACTCGCGCCCTCGAGGGCAACGGGAGCCTGCACTTCATCTCCGGACTCTCGCACAAACAAGGCGACAAGTGGATTCACAATCCGCAGCGCGCCCCGCACCGCCTCGAGGACAACGATATCCGCTTGCCGAAACGTGACGCCCGCGTGCTCAAGGGATACACGATGCTCGGCCGCCAGGTTGATGTCATCGAGACCTCGCGCGGTTGCACCTTCGATTGTAGCTTCTGCTCCATCATCGAAATGCGTGGCCGCAACTTCTTCACCTATTCGTTCGACCGCGTCCTCGACGACATCCGCGACGCCTGCAACCACGGCGCGCGCACCATCTTTCTGGTTGACGACAACATCACCCTCAACATCCACCGCTTTGAAGCCCTCTGCAACGCCATCATCGACGCGGGCCTCAACAAAATCGACTATTTCGTGCAGGGCATGACGTCGGCGATTGCAAACCACGGCGAGACGCTGGCGCCACTTATGCGCAAGGCGGGGTTCCGTTATGTTTTTTTAGGCATCGAAAACATCCTCGAGAGCGACCTCGTCTTCCTGCAGGCCTCGGCCAAAAACACCGCGCGCAAAGACGGCAAGAAAACCGGCAACGCAACTCTTCAGGCCATCGACTATCTCCACAAGAACAACATGTACGTCGTCGGAGGCCTCATCGTCGGCAGCCCCGGCGACACCGCCGAGTCCATCGAGGCCAATCTAGAATTCGCCCGCAAATATGTTGACTGGCCATACATCCAGCACCCCACGCCTTACCCCAAAACCCCGATGACCGCCGACTTCCGCCGCCTCGGCCTGATCGAAAACGAACGCCTCGAAGAGTACGACGGTACCACGCCTGTCGTGCACAACGAAAATCTCTCGCTCGACGAAATCGAATATCTCCGCTGGAAAGCCGAGCGCGGCATCAAGACCAAACACATTCCCGCTGTCTTCCGCCACGATCCCTGGTTCGTCACGCGCAACGTCGGCAGGATGGCCAGCTTCACCTACCGCGGGTCCACGCTCCGTACCGTGCTGGGACTCGAAAGCGACCGCGCTGCCTTCGCTCGCTATAAGGAGATTCGCCGTAAGGAGCGCGAATACGTCGAACCCCCTCAGAGCCTTCGCGAGTCCGTTGGTTCTGCGGACTCTAAGGATGAGAGCCGCGAACAACCACAATGGGCAAACTCGATGGCAAAATAGCCGTCATCAGGGGAGCCGCTCAGATCCAACAATTTGATCCCGTCGAAAGCTTTTTCGCTTCTTGTTAGCCAATAGAATTACGATCGTAATATTATCCGGTCAAATGCGCTATCCGCCCGATCACAAGCAGCAAACTAGCCAGCGGATTCTCAACGCCGCCTCCACACTCTTCCGCAGCCGCGGATACGACGCCACCGGCATTGACACCGTCATGGCCTCCGCCGGTCTCACCGCCGGAGCCTTCTACCCGCACTTCCGCTCGAAGGAAGACCTGCTCGCTCACTCACTCGAGTCCGCCTTTTGCCAATCCGGAAACGCCTGGTCTAAACGCCTCGCAAATCTCCGCGGCCGCGATTGGGTCCGCAAATTCGCCGCCGCCTACCTCAGCAAGGCTCACCGCGACAACCCCGAACTCGGATGCCCGATGCCCGCCCTTGCTTCAGAGATCGCCCGCATCGGAGGCCCTTCACGCGCCGTCTTTGAGCAACGCCTGCGCGGCCTCATCGACATGGTCGGCCACGAGATAACACCCGATTCCCCGAGTAAAGACGAGACCATCGCCGCGATCGCTCTTTGCGTCGGCGGACTCATGCTCTCCCGCGCCGTCGACGACTCGAAGCTTTCCGACAGAATTCTCACCGCATGCCGCGCAGCAGTGGTTGATGAGAGCGCGTGGGCCCGGTAGCACAGTCAGGAGCAGCACATGTCTCACACTGTCCTCGTCACCGGCGCATCTTCCGGAATCGGAGCCGCAACCGCCCGCCTCTTCCACGCCAGCGGCTTCACCGTCTTCGGGACCACCCGCGCCGCCAACCCCGTCTCGCCGAAGGAGTTCACCATGCTCTCACTCGACGTCACCTCCGACGCGCCGGTTAAAGAATGCGTTGATCGCGTTCTATCTCAAACAGGACACATCGACATCCTCGTCAACAACGCGGGCTACGTCTTGAACGGGGCAGCAGAGGAAACTTCTATCGCCGAAGCCAAAGATCAGTTCGAAACCAACTTCTTCGGCGTCCTGCGCACAGTGAATGCGGTGCTGCCTTCCATGCGCCAGGCCCGCGCAGGTCGAATCATCAACATCGGATCGTTAGTCGGCCTCATCGCCGTTCCTTACAGCGCCTTTTACTGCGCCACCAAATTCGCCCTCGAAGCTTACTCGGAATCACTGTGGTACGAACTCAAACCTTTCGGCATCGACGTCAGCCTCGTCGAGCCGGGCTACATTCGCACCAGCATTAGTCAGGCTGCTCGCACGGCGGCTGGACTGCTGCCTGCGTATGAAGGACCGCGCAACCGCGTCACAGCGGCCATCAAAGACGGAGTAGACAAGGGCTGCTCGCCGGAACTCGTCGCCAAGGCCGTTCTCCACGCTGCCACCAGCCGCAATCCTCATCTGCGATACCGCGCAGGCTCCGATGCAACCTGGCTGCCGCGCATCCGAAAGGTCGTTCCCTGGAGCGTATTCGCCTTCGGGCTGCGCCGCCAGTTCGCCCTCGACGCAAAGGCCTGACAACTTTAAAAAGGAGATATCGCAATGACTGACGAACTTCAGACATTCATTCACCTCTGGAACTACGAAGCGAAGAAGACCGCCGACATGCTGCGCACTCTGCCCGCCGGCCAGTACGACTTCCGTCCCGATACGGAGGCCCGCTCGCTCGGCGAGCTGGCCTGGCATCTGGCCGAGGTCGATGCTTACCCGACATGGGGTATCGAACAGGGCGGGTTCGAGCCAGGCGCTCGTCCTCAGGGCATCGAGCGGCCGCGATCCATTGAAGCCCTAGCTCCCGGCTACGAACGCATTCACTCCGAAGCGGTGGAACGCATCCGGCGTCTCGTTCTTGCCGACCTCGATAGAGAGATTCGCGGGTTCGGTGGCCGGGAAATGCGCATCCGCGAACTCCTCTGGGGAGCTGTTCTCTTTCATATGATTCACCACCGCGGCCAGCTCTCCATCCTCGTGCGCCTTGCGGGCGGCGCGGTTCCCTCAATCTTCGGCCCGAACCGCGAAGAGATGGCAAAACTTCGTGCACAGGCGGAAGCCTGATGTCTTCAAAAGTACAGCGAACGCGCTGCCATCTTCCGGTGAATCCCCTCGCGCTCTGAATCATCTACTGGAGCACAGGAGACAGCAAAAATGGCACAACAGAAGAAGGTCGCTCTCATCACCGGAGCGAACCGCGGAATCGGCTTCGAAACCGCGAAACAGCTGGGCGAACAGGGGGTCACCGTCGTTCTTGGATCGCGTAAGCTGAGCGATGCTGAAGCCGCCGCCGCCAAGCTCAAGTCCGCAGGCATCGATACCTACCCCATCCAGCTCGACGTAACCAAGGCCGCCGACCGCGCGGCTGCCGCAAAATATCTCGATCAAAAATTCGGCAAGCTCGACATCCTGATCAACAACGCCGGAGTCGCTTCCGGTCACGAATTCGGGACCAACTCGACCACGAAGACTACAGATGAGGAGCTCCGGAACGTCTACGAGACCAACGTCTTTTCCGTCGTCTCGCTCACCCAGGAGCTGCTTCCACTCATCAAGAAGAGCGATGCCGGCCGCATCGTAAACCTCTCCAGCATCCTCGGATCTCTCGCTCTGCATGCCGACCCAAAAAGCCCGATCTACTCCTTCAAGACCTTTTCCTACAACTCATCGAAGGCAGCGCTAAACGCCTTTACCATCCATCTCGCTGCCGAGCTCAAGGACACGCCGATCAAGGTGAACTCAGTGCACCCCGGCTGGGTGAAAACGGAAATGGGCACCGACGCCGCACCTATGGAAATCCCAGACGGCGCCAAAACCAGCGTGGAAGCCGCGCTGCTTGGCCCCGACGGCCCCAATGGGCGATTCATCCACCTTGGCCAGGAACTACCCTGGTAAGCCGCACTCTCGACAACTCAGCATAGGCCGGTGCGTGTCAGCACCGGCCTTTCGTTTGGAGGATCCTGCCAGCGGCGCATCCTCCTGCGTTCATATTTGTTCATCGACGCGATACGATCTATTGCTGACTCTACCGTCTGGTTAAAACGCCCTGAATATCAACGTGAATCGCCGTCTCCGTGATCCGCTCCTCCTGCTGGCTCTGGCCGCGGGTCTCATCGCATTCGTCGTGCAGTCGGGAGAATTAGGCACCGCCGACACGCAACACCGCCTCCAATCCACTCATGCCTTCTGGACTGCCCAGCCGCCGGTATTCCCCCAGGAGTATCCCGAATTCGGCATCCACGGCCGCGGAGGCACGCTGCAAAGCTGGTATGGCATCGGACAGTCGCTGCTCATGCTCCCCGCCGACGTGGTTGGAACCTTCGCCGAGCGGCTTCCCGTCTTCGCCAATTACAACGGCACCGATCCCAGCGTGCGCAACATCATCGTCAGCTACAGCACCAACATTCTCCTCAGCGTGTTGACCTCGCTGGTCTGCTTCCGCTTCCTGCGACAGTTGGGATTCGGCGTGAAACACAATGTTGTCGGCGTACTGGCCCTGCTGCTCGCCACCACGCACCTGCACTACACGCAGAACATGATGGAGAACAACTACATCTTTCTCCTCACCCTCACCGGGTTCTGTTATCAATACGAGTGGTTGCGCAGCGACAACCGGCGCGCCTTACTCATTGGCTCGGCAGCCTTCGGACTCAATCTGCTCACCCGCCTCACCACCGGCATGGATCTGATGGCCGGAGCCGCTTTCATCTTGCTTGTGCTCTGGTTCGAGAGCATCCGGGGTCGATCTCTTTGGAAGAGATATCGAACCTACATCGCAAACGCTTTGCCGGTTTACATCTTTTTCGGATTGATCGACCGCCTGTATCAGTACTACCGCTTCGGGTCGTTCTTCAACACCTACATGAGCATCGTGGGTCGCGAAGCCAGGCAACGGGACCCAACCCTTTCCACGCGTTACCCGTTTGAAACTCCCTTCCACGTCGGCTTCTTCGGAGCACTCTTCGCGCCGGAGAAGTCGATCTTTCTCTTCGATCCCTTGCTGATCCTCATCGTCTTGCTCGTGATCGTCGCGTGGAAACGGTTCACCCCGCCTGTCAAGGCATACGTAATCACGACTGCAGTGTTGCTCCTGGCTTACCTCAGTTTCTACGCCCGGTTCACAGTCTGGAGCGGCGACTTCGCCTGGGGCGACCGCTACGTTTCGACCACCGTCGAACTGGCAGCGCTGCTCTCCGTTCCGCTGCTGCTGCGCTATCGCTACGAAGTAGGCAAGCTGGTGTGGACGATCGGAATTGCGCTACTGGCGATCAGCACGACGATCCAGGTCGCGTCGCTTGCCTTTTGGCTGCCGCTCGAGATTTACCAGATGGAGACAATCGGCCATCCCACCATCGTAATCGCCCTTCGCTTGAAGAACATCGTCGCGTTTGCGCTGGGAAAAATGGACGCGTGGGGGCTGAACAACCACGCCGTGACCGAAGACCCCTGGGACTACGTGCACATCACCACTTGGAATTTTCTTCCCTTCCTGCTCAAGCGCACGGGCGTCGCGCCGCCCTGGGTCATACATCTCGCCTTCGCAATTTGGAGCGCCGGACTCACCGCACTAGCAGCCGTTCTGTTGCGACTCCGCAAAGTCCTGAATTCGCTCGCAGCATGGTGAGAAGCGCAACCCCGCTGCGTCAGTGCTCACCCCTGTGCGAAAGTCTGTGCCAGCAGCGCATTCCCTACGCTATGATTAGCGACCGCACACACAGGAGGAAGCATTTCTATGCCGAAATTCGGAGAGAATCGGCTTCGGCCACTGGCGTTCCTTGAACACGCCATTACCAGCCTGTTGGCAGGCGCACTCAAGCTCGCTCTCGCTCTGGCCTTGACCGCGATTTTCGCGGTCTCATCGGCTGAGGCTCAACAGGCCGAGCAGTTACTCGAGCAAGTTCAGCAGCTGAAACAAGAGTATGAGGCTACCACGCAGGCGCTTTCTCTCCGCATTGCAGTTTTGGAACAGCAGTTGGAACAACAGAAGGAAACCGAGGCAGCGAGCAAGACGAAGACCGTGTCAGCGGCGGAGTTGGCGGCCGAACAGACAGTGAATAAGGTCCTCAAAGGTTCTGACGACGTGGGCGCGAAATTCCAGGGCGACCTGCCTTCCGAGCCCACCTATGACTTCGTTCAGGAAGCAGATGCAAGAATCACCAAGCTGCAGGAATCGGCCGCCGCTTTCGAATTCCACGGTTATCTGCGATCCGGATATGGCCTGAACAGTGAGGGCGGACAGCAGGTCGCCTTCATCGCGCCCGGAGCCAGTGCCAAATACCGCCTGGGAAATGAACCGGAGACTTACAGCGAATTGATCTTCGTGAATAATTGGCTCAATCCGGACCGGAGTTCCGACAAAGCCTGGATGAAGACTGAGGTGCTGGTCGAAGCGAATACCACCAACTCCGCCAGTTATGCGAACTTCCCCAACGGAATCGGAAACGACCAGTTCCGGTTCCGGGAAGCCTTCGTTCAGGCCGGCAATATTCTGGAGAGCCAGCCCGACGCCAAATTCTGGGCAGGCGAGCGATATTACCGCCGGTACCAGATCGACATCAATGACTACTTTCCGCTCGACATGAGCGGCTATGGAGGTGGCGTTGAGGATCTCAACGTTCACATCGGCAGCATGGCTCTTGCATTCCTGTCCGGAGCACGGCCCGATATCGTCACCCAGAACGGCGTTCTTGCGAAAAGCAACATCGACCTGCGCCTGTACAACGTTAAGGCGCCCTGGGGCCGCGTGGGTGCATGGTTCGATTTCGCAACCTCGAAGGGTGGCCAAACGGCCGACGGTATGACCGTACCCACAACGAACGGATACGCCTTCGGATTCCGCCACGAGCGGTTGGAATGGCTCGGTGGCTTCAACTCCTTCGCCATTCAGTACGGCACCGGCGCGGCCAGCAACTTCAGCACATCGATCGATAATCCGACCCCATATATCGGCAGTTCGGCGAGGCTCCTCATCACAGAGCAGGCCCTATTTCAGCCGAACGACAAATTCGCCATCATGCCGATCTTCGTTTTTCAGCGGTACAAAGACGGCAATCCGCAGCACGGTTGGAACGAGTGGGCATCGTTTGGCGCGAGGCCACAGTTCTTCTTCAACAAATATCTCTCACTCGCCTTTGAGGGTGGATTCGACTACACGGATGTTCCCAGCCAGACCGAAGGCTGGCTCCGCAAATTTACGATCGCGCCCCAAATCCAAGCGGGCAGAAAGTTCTTCAGCCGCCCCGCGTTGCGCGTCTTCCTGACCTATGCTGACTGGTCAGACGCCTTCCGTGGCTATGTCGGCGGCGTACCATACCAGAACAGGACGAACGGCCTCACATACGGAATACAGACCGAGACGTGGTGGTAACCGAGAATTTTCTGATTTCCCGCAAGCGAACTAGTGAGCAGTCCCGCCACTCTGATCCGTGATCAGAACCACATCCGAAGTCGAGTGATTGCGCAGCACGGCAAGCTGGTTGCCGGAGGGCGACCATCCGAAGTCAAGGATCTGGAAGGGCGCGAAGTCGGTCAGCATGCGCGACGGCGATCCGTCGAGCGGCTGTGCCAGAAGCGCCTCCCCGCCACCCTGCCGCACTCCATACGCGACCGCTGAGCTATCAGGCAGGAAAACTCTGTTGCTGAAGGCATAGCGAATATCCGGCTGAAAGTCGCGCACCTTGTCCGTTGAAAGGTCGCGCACCAGGAAGGTGAGGGTTTCGTTGTCACTGGCCGACGTCTTGCCATACGTCGCGTAGCGGCCATCCGGCGAAAAATGGGGTGCGAATGCGCTGACCGAGGTGAAAAGCTTCTTGGCTGGCCCACCCATCAGGGGCATGCTCCAGACTCCGTACTGGCCACCCTCCCAGATGTTGTAGAACACGGTTTTGCTGTCGCTTAAGCAGAACGGATCGCGTACCGTGCCCGTGGTAGTCATGGAAGCCTGGCCAGAACCGTCAGGGTTCACCCGATAGAGCTCAGTATGGTCAACGCCCTTTGGCAGCGCCGGAAACAGGATATGGCCGTCGGCGCACGCGGCAATCGCTCTCGCTGGCCGCAGATCGCCGATGTCCACCCTTTGCGCCTCTCCTGTGGCGGGGTCGACGATGCTGATCGCCGACTGGGGTGTCAGCGCCGCCATCCGCTTCTCGTCCAGCCATGCCAGCCGCGAAGGCGCAATACGCAGCGAGACGGATGACACCAGCGCTCCGCCCGTGCCCTTGTAGAAGCTGAGGTTGGTTTCACGATGCGTCAGGACGGCGGCCAGCGTGCGCCCATCGGAAGAAATCGCGAAGCCCTGGTAGGAGTTCAGGTCCTTCGTGAGCGGCTGGAAGTGGTTTTCGGGAATGGTAATGCTGGCGATCTGCACGATGTCGTCATTGCTGCGGTTGTAGTTCACCAGCAGCCGGCGGCTGTCGGGCAGCCACGCGGCGGCCAGTCCATAGGTGAGGCCCGTTTCTGCCGGCAGCACCGTCGCCTTCTTGCTTGAGACATCCAGAAGCAGCAACGCGGTCTCTGGCCGGAGGATCTCCGACCACGCGATCGTGCGGCCATCTGGAGACCAGGCCGGGAAGCCAGGAATCCCCGAGCCCTTGTAAACAAGCTCATCGTTTCCGCCATCGCGATCCGCGATGTGAATCTCCGTGAAGTGGTCCTTCAGCTCGGGCGTCTGGCGGAGATAAACCATGCGCGCTCCATCAGGCGAAAAGCTTGGCGGACTATCGACGTTGTGGACGATCGAGCGCGGCGTACCACCAAGCACCGAAATCTGATAGAGATCCCGCACATATTGGCTCTGCTCGGTGCCCCGCACAAAATAGAGATTGTTGCCATCCGGCGAAAAAGCGAGACCGACGTAGGGGTTTGGAAACGCCGGCAGCACCTGCGCATCCGTGTTAGTTGGGATATTGCGGACCCAGAGCGTCTGTTGCCCCTTATCGCTCTTGATCTCCGCCAGGTAGCGTCCATCCGGCGACATGGCGACATTCTGGATGTCGCCGCTTTCCGTCATCTGGTGTAGTCCGAAGCTCGAAAACGGCACAGCTCGCGGCCACAAACGCCACGCTGCGAATCCGCCTGCCGCCAGCACGATAACGGCAAGGCCGACCCAGAGCAGCGCATTCGATCGCCGCGGCGCAGCAACCGGTTGCGTACCGGAAGGCGCGCTGTTTGTAGTCCCACTTGCCGCAGCACCAACCGCCACCGACCCGGACGAAGGCGACGAGGCAGCCACCGATAGCCTCGATCCGCTACCGGGCACTGTCTGCGCGGACGCCGCCACCCGCCCTGAGCCGCTGCCTCGTTGCAATCTCTTGAGGTCGGCCCGCAACTCCGCCGCCGACTGGCAGCGCAGATCGCGATCCTTCTCGAGCACCTTGTTCAGAATACCCTCGAACTCCGGCGGCAAAGCCGGATTCAGTTCGACCGGAGCTGGCGGCGCATAGTTCAGAATCTTGTCGAAGACCACGGCGGTCGTCGCCCCGAAAAACGGCGGCTTGCCCGTAGACAATTCGTAGAGCACAACGCCCAGCGAAAACACGTCGCTGCGCGCATCGAGTACCTCGCCGCGCGCCTGCTCGGGAGACATATAAGCCACAGTCCCCACCGACGATCCCGGGCTTGTAAGCAGATTCGCCGCCATCGCTGGAGCCGGCGCCGCCGTCACATCTGTATCTACCGTCTCTTCAAGTTTCGCCAGGCCGAAGTCGAGAATCTTCGCCTGTCCCGAGCGGGTCATAAAGATGTTCGCTGGCTTGATGTCGCGATGAAGGATGCCTTTGCGATGCGCTGCATCCAGGGCGTCAGCGAGCTGGATACCGATCTCCAGCAATCGCGGAAGCGCCAGTGGCTGGCCCCGATAGAGCTTCTCCAGGCTGGAGCCTTCCAGCAGCTCCATCACGATGAAGGGCGAATCGCCCGACTCATTCAGTTCGTAAATGGTGCAGATGCCGGGATGGTTCAGGGCTGATGCAGCGCGAGCTTCACGCCAAAAGCGCTCCAGAGCCGAAGCATCTTGCCGCGTAGACTCGGGTAGCACCTTGACTGCCACCCTGCGGCCAAGTTTCTGGTCCTCAGCCTCGTAAACCACGCCCATGCCGCCTTCTCCAAGGCGGCGAATGATCTTGTAATGTCCCAGCAGGAATTCGGTATCCAGGTCTTGCACCCGTTTATCATGCAGGACCGTGTCTCAACCCGCAAGAGTTTTTCGGCGGGTAACCTCCCGATTCGGATTTCGGTTACCGTTACGGAGCTGGCCTTGAGTTTCGCTATCTCCGGAAAGGTAACGACTTCCGCGAGGTGCTTTTCAATCCTAATGGGTAGGCTACCTGCTGACCGCCACTACCGACGGCAGCGTCTTTGAGCTGGCAATCATCGTAGTGGATGGTTGCGGTGTTACGGGTTGGTGGCGTAGCGCCATCACTGCCATTCGCCCGACTTCATAGGCGCCATAGATGATGTTGGCGCGGAAAATGTCACTACGGAAGGTAAGGATTTGCTTCCGAACATAGCGGAAAGCGTAGTTGCCAGGCCTGAACCTGCCGCCCTTTGAATTCGAATCGAGCTCCGGATCGGCGGGCCGGCAATCTTGCAACGCAATCACAGCTACCGACTTGTCGGTAACCATGACGTCTCCGGTCGCGTTATGAGCCAAAGCCGGCATCTCGGGGTTGGAGACGTAGTTGACCGACTTCACGCAGCCGGCAAAATTCAAGTTGCGAATCACCGTAGAACGCTCATCATCGATGTCAGGTGAGATGTGATGCACAAAGCCCCTGTATTTCACAGAGAGCACCGCACCGGTATCATGCGTCGATGAACTGATCCACATCCGCTCGCCGGACTCCTCTGAAGTCCATTCCCATATGCGAAGATGGTCCCGGCGGCCGTAACTGTTGAGATTTTTCTGCCAGTTCATGTCCTCCGGCTTGCCGTTCAAATAGAACGTCATCATTGGCTGTTCCGCGTAGCCGCTGTTATTCAGCAGCGCATAGAAATTCTTCAGATATGTATGCCTGGAAGCGGGATCGGCGTTGTGCCACCCCGCCTCGCTAAATGCCGCCTTGACCTGCTCCTCTGATCCGATAAACACAAGGTTTAGCAGGTCGGCGTCGACACCTTTTCCTGTGGTCACCCGCCAGGGAAGCTGCTCGGCTAACTTGTTGAGGTGATCTGCTTCACTTTGGTCGGCTGGAAAAGTTTCTTGGACTGTGCTCACAATCTCTGGCGGCGAAGAGATCTCCGTCGTTGTCCGCAGCCGGATATCTGTCCCGACCGGATAATAAATTTCCGGCTCGGGAAAGATCGGAAAGGTTGCTTTGTAAGCGATCAGCACCGGATCGGAGTATGGATAGAGATTCCACGTCGGCAAATGAATCAGGTGGCTGTTGATGCTCCCCTGAAAAGTATCCGAGCTGCGTATGCCTTGAATCACGCCATTGCGAACCGGCTCGCGGGCATTTTCCACCTCTTCCACGCGAGCGGTGAGTGTTATCACCACACCAGGTTCGGCAACGGCGCGGTTGAATTCGAGTTCCAGGGCGGCGGTTTCGTGCCGAATGCCCCATCCCACCTTGCGCTTGCTGCGAACTACGCCCTCCACAGGCGCGCCCATCGGGAGAACGACCTCGTTGTCGCAAACCAGATCCTGCGTGAGGACGGCGTGAACGGGATCGCCCACTTTCGCGGTGTAAGTCGAAATAGGGGCGGCGAGGCGAATCCACAGGGATTGACCTGCTGGGAGCCGGTCACATCCAAAGGTCGCGGGAGCACACATCATAGTTGCAGACATGACGCATACGAATGCGAGCCCGCGATTCAGGTGAAGCAAAATTCTCATGCGAAAGGCGGGACCGCTCCCCGTATATCAACAATAACAAAGTGGAAGGCGAGGAGCCCGCAACCGGCTGCAACTCGTACACAAGACAACAACTTTCATTTTCGAAAGAGATCGACCACTTCGTGCAAGCCGCAAATCAGAACGCTGCAGCGATGATGGCCTTACGCAGTGAAAGAGGTCGCGGCTGGGTCGCGGCGAGCGAAGGCGGCTCCTCGGTGGGATTATTGGTCGAGTTATCAATCACCCCCAGCAACCGCTGGATGACCTCCTCCGCGGAAACAAGCTGAAGACCCGACGGGTTGTGATACGAAGACGGCCAGTTCTCGTAACTCTCCTGCAACTCGCCAAAAATAGAGTCAATTTGAGATAGGCGCCAGTGTGCGTTGCTGTCCGTGGCTTCAGCGGCCGGGGTTGGGGGCAGCCCCAGAGCCGGCGTGCCAGATTTCCCCGCGCTCAATGTCCGAAGTTTCTGAATCAGGTTCCAGATTTGATCGTAGCCTTTGGTAAGGTACAGCGCCTTGAACCTGGCCAAACTGCCGATGCGCATTCGGACATAAAACCACGGGTACGCATACGGGATCTGGTTGAGACCGAGTGGGCCCAAAAACTGAGTCATGAGAGTGCCCATGGTGGGATACACGCCGATCATCGCGCCCGCGTTCGTCGTCGAGGCGAGATAGAGGGACACCGATGGCAGCGGTGAAGCGTAGCCTGCGCTCCCGAAAACTCCGTAGATATCGACCGCCCCGATCTCACCATGCCAAAGGCCTGGCAATCCCAGTATCCCGTACGCAAGACTCTCTCCATCCCGGACTTGGATTTCCCCCGCAAGGAAGTCCTTGGCCATTGCCACCATCAGATTTATGGATGGCACAGGCACCGTCACCAGCCCCTGCGTCAGGGTTTGATACGTATCCTGCAAAAAAGTAGCCAGATCGGTGAAGTAGGGCTGAATCGTCTGTGGGTCGTTGACATGAAATATCGCGGCCACCGACGTAAAGATACTGATCGCGGCTGAAAATGCCGGCAGCGGCAGCTGCGGATCGTAGACGAACGTTGAACCCTCATAGTTGACCGTTGCAGGCAGGCCGCTGTTCGGAAAATAAGAATCTGAAACGATCGACTGGCTGAATAACGTCAGGTCCGCCAGATACGGTCTGATCCAGTAAGTATTGTCCGCAATCGTGTAAGCCGCGTCCTGTGCCTGTGAGAAAAAGAGCGGCTCATTGACGTCTTTGCCTTTGACCCCTTCAATCATGAGGGTATTCAGACGATCCCTCGCCTGGTTGACCATGGCGGCGAGGGAGAGCATCTTGGTCTCAGATATGAGCCCCTGCACGGATTGCAGAAGGGTCTCTACATTTTGCTCCAGCTCGCTCAGCAAAGTGCCCGGATCGGGCGCATGGGATAGCGCGTTTTGCAGCGACTGGATTAACGTCGTGGCAAGCCCCACCCAGTTGGCGACCGCGCCCACGACGCCGTTGATTCCATCGAGGACCGTGTCGACGCCGTCCTGGGTGCTGTCGGACCCGATTGCCAAGTCGGAAAGAGCTACTGGATCGCAAGCCATATCTGGAAACCGTGGTTCCGATGGTTATCGGAGACTGACAAGGATGGGAATCAGGCCTCGACCGTTGTCGAGTGGCCCTAGCGCTTTGCCCAGAATTGCGCCGAGGGCCTTTGTCCGGTCCGTCACCTTCATCGCGTGGCCCTGCGTGGAAGAGGTAGTAAGCAGGTCACCAGCCGTCACGCTTCCGAAAGCAGCGTCCACTTTACAAAACACCTTACCGATGAGCGCGATGGGCGATCGTCTCCTCTGAGTCTGAAGCCGCTGCAAAATCACGGCCGGCCTTAGTTCACCCGCGCCCGAAACCACCCCCGCGACTCGGGTGTCATACGATTCAACGCTGGCAGAGAGCTTTCCGCTTGGAGCGATGATCAGCACCGTGCCAGGCTCCTCGTGCAGAGGGTCGTCTTCCAGATCAAAGTCCTCAGCAATGTCGCCGCTTGACGGTGAGTTGAGCAGGACCAGATCGCCGGTTACCTGGATGTCGCCATCAAAGTAACCTGCGGGAGTGCCTCGGCCGAAAATAGCAACCGCGTTGCTGGAAGCCCAGAGCCCGAATCCGCCGGCATTGTTATTCGCTGACACCCCGGCGTGTTGCGGTGAAGAGCTGGTCGCGTTGAAGGCATCCGCGCTGGCGTTTCCGTTGACGACGACGTTGCCGTCGAACTGCGCAGCGAGCGTTGCGCCTCTTCCGTAAATGCCCATCCCGTTGCTGGAGCACCAGAGCCCGAATCCGCCGGCAGTGTTATTCGCGGAGACCCCGGCGTGTTGCGGTGAAGCACTCGTCGCGATGAAGGCATCGGCGCTGGCGTTTCCGCTGACAACGACGTTGCCGTCAAACTGGCCCGCGTAGGTTGTGCCTCTTCCGTAGATGCCCACCCCGTTGCTGGAGGTCCACAGCCCGAATCCGCCCGCGGTGTTATTCGCTGAGACTCCGGCATGTTGCGCTGACGCACTCGTTGCGTTGAAGGCATCGGCGTTGGCATTTCCGTTGACCACAACGTTGCCGTCGAACTTGCCCGCAAGTAAACCGCCTGTCCCATAGAGTCCCACGCCGCCGTTCGCGCCCGTGGTCAGGTTGCGGCCCGTGACACCCGCGTTAGCGTCTGAAGACGACTCGCCTACGATCGCGTCGAACTTCTTGCTGGCTCCGTAGACCCCGGAGCCCGTTGTACTGGCCCCCGACACGCCCGATCCTGAGTCGGCAGAACCCGTGATCGCTGTGCCTCCCTCGCCGGGACAATCGATCTCGAAAACCGTCCCGTTCGTGGAAAGACTTCCTTTGAATGGCAATGTTAAGGTGCTCATTGGACTATCGCTCACTTTCGCCAAGGAATGCTACGCTCAGCAGCTTCCAGGTGCAATCACAAAGAGACTTGTGAAAACGGCGTCGGCGAACACGCCCATACCGATCCTGCTTCACGGCGATCTTAATGTCTCTCTTTCCTCACTCCTCGGCGAACTGCGTTAGGATGGAAAGTCGCTGAGGTCGCAGGCATGATCATCGGAGTTCCGAAGGAAGTAAAAGACCACGAGAGCCGCGTCGGCATCACTCCCGCCGGAGTCAAGTCCCTAACCGAAGCCGGACACAAGGTCCTTCTCGAAACCCGCGCCGGGGAAATCTCCGCTCTAACCGACGAGGAATACCAGGCCGCCGGAGCCGAGATCGTCGGCTCAGCCCACAACGTGTGGGGCCTGGCCGACATGATCGTCAAGGTCAAGGAACCGGTCGAGAAGGAATACGCCTTCTTCCGTGAAGGCCTGGTCCTCTTCACTTACCTCCATCTCGCCCCGCTGCCCGAGCTCACCCAGGCGCTCCTGACCAAAAAGGTCACCGGGATCGCCTATGAGACCATCCGTGACCGCGCCGGAACCCTGCCCCTGCTGACTCCCATGTCTGAGGTTGCCGGGCGCATGTCCGTCCAAGTCGGCGCCTCGTATCTCGAGATGGAGTACGGCGGCCGCGGCGTCCTCCTTGGTGGAGTGCCCGGAGTACCCCCCGCCAACGTCTGCATCATTGGCGGCGGCATCGTCGGCACCAACGCCGCAAAAATCGCGGTAGGCATGGGCGCGAAGGTCACCATCGTCGACCTGAACCTGAACCGCCTCCGCGAGCTCGACGACATCTTCAACGGCAAGCTCTTCACCCTCGCCTCGAACTCCTACAACCTGGCTCGCGCCACCCAGGAAGCTGACCTCGTCATCGGCGGAGTCCTTATCCCCGGAGCAGCCGCCCCGAAGATCGTCACCAAAGATATGGTCTTCCATATGAAGCGCGGAGCGGTGATCGTCGATGTCGCTATCGATCAGGGGGGATGCGTAGAGACCGCCCGCCCTACCACCCACAGCGATCCGTCTTACCTCGTCAATGGCGTCGTCCACTACTGCGTCACGAACATGCCCGCCGCCGTCCCTTACACCTCCACCCACGCCCTCACTAACGCCACCTTCCCCTACGTATTGAAGCTTGCCCAATACGGGGCGGAGGCAGCCATCCTTGGGGACGACGGCATCCGCGACGGCGTGAATACCTATGAAGGCACTCTTACCTGCGAACCCGTGGCCACCTCCCAGCAGAAACCCTGGACACCGGTCCGAGATTTGCTCGCCTGAACCTCTCGCACAAAAAGATAAAGGCGCAGCTCACAGCCGCGCCTTGTCTGGATAGTGCTCTTCCTCATTACTGAGGCGGTGGTGAAGCATCCTGCCCAGACGCTGCTGGATTCGGAACAGTCAGCGCGTGCTCCAGCCGGAACGTCAGCGTCGACTCCGCCGGAATCACGATATCCTTGTTGCCCGTGAATGCTGCGCCCGCCGTGCCTGCGCCCGCGCCAACCAGACCGCCGATCAGCGCCCCCTTACCTCCGCCGGCCAATCCCCCTATGAGCGCCCCGCCGCCAGCGCCGCCCGCGATGAACCCGGTGGTACGTTTGCCCTTGCCCTTTTCCGCTCGATCGATTGTGCTCGAGGCAATCTGGTAGGTCACGCCGTGGGCCCGGACCGTATCAAGCCGAAGAGAAAGCGTCGCGCCCCCCTTGAACTTGCCCAGCGCCTTCGCATCAGTTACCGTCCCCACTGCCGTGGAGCCCGCGCGGATAATGGTCACGCCTCCCGCACTCACCGGTGTCGCGACCGTCGCTGAGAAGCTCTGGCCCGTCTGACTGATCTTCGATCCGAGGTCCTGCGTTGTGCTCACCACGATACGAGTGCCTGCCTGAATCACGATCGGCGGAGGTGGTGGCGGGGGGGCGGGAGCCGTAGCGGCTGCAGGCGCTCCTGTGGCTGGCGCCCCTGCCTCAGACGGTGCACCTGCTGGAGCGGAACTCGACGGCGCTGCAGCGCTGGATGGCGCTGACGCTGGTGCCGCAGCCGAGGATGAATCTGCGGGAGCAGGCGCGGCCTGCGGAGTTTCACTGCTGGCCGGTTGTTTCTTGCAACCACCGGCAAGCAGCAAACCTGCCAGGGCAACGGGAAGAATCGAGGCGGATATCCGGTTGAATTTCATATCGGGACCATGATGCCATACTTAGCCCCTGAACGCCCAAATTCGTCCGCGAAGCGGCCGCTCATGCCGGGCCTATAATCTTTCCGCAGGAGTTCTTTTTGGTCGAATCAAAACACCGGCGCGCGACCGTCGTGGCATTAGCAGCAGCGACCCTTCTGCTTGTCCTCTTGCTCAGCGCCCTGAATGCCTTTAAGCTCAGCTTTCTACACCCTGTCTCCACCGGGCAGATCTTCCTATTTACGGCCCTCTCCGTCATCGTTTTTCTGCTCCTTGTGATGCTGCTGGTTCTTCTGCTCCGCAACATCCTCAAGCTTCTTGCTGATCAACGCAGCCGCGTCCTTGGCTCTCGCCTGCGTTCCCGGATGCTGATTGGCGCACTGCTTCTCTCCTTCGCGCCGGCGTTGTTTATGTTCCTCTTCAGTTTTGGACTGATGAACCGATCTATCGATCGCTGGTTTACGCAGCCCGTGGCTGAGCTGCGCGACAACTCAACGCGCATCGCTGTCGAGCTCGCCCACTATGTCAGCCTGAACGCCCGCGCCGAGGCCGAATCGCTTGCCCGTTCTCCCTCGTTTACGCAGCATTTCGAAGACTCCGATCGTCCCCGGCTGCTCGATGAGATACGCACCCACCGCATCACGTTGCAGGGAGGCTTCGCCGTCGTCTATCGGGACAGCGCTCCCGTAGCGCAATATCAGTTGCCTCAAACCTCTCAACCAGCCACCGTGCATGCCTGGCTCGATGACCAGGACGTGCAGAAAAACAATAAGTTCGACGATTTCACCGTCGCCGCGCTCAAGGCGGCACAACGCACCGACGAACCGGTTCTCATCGTGGGTGATAGCCAGTATGCAGTCGGCGAGGCCACGATTGGAAACGGCGGCCTCGTGGTCGTCGGCCTTCCCATGCCCGCCGGCCTCAGCTCTACGGTCGAACAAATCCGCAATGAAACCACGCAATACTGGACCCTCTATCGCGAGCGCCGGAGTATTCGCAGCACCTATTTGCTACTGTTACTGTTACTTACCGCGCTGATCTTCTTCGCCAGCAGCTGGCTCGCTCTTTACCTGTCCAAGCAGATCACACGGCCCGTAGAGGCCCTGGCCGACGCGATGAACGAAATCGCCGGAGGCCAATACGACCAGCGGATCACTGTCTCCGCAACCGAAGAGCTGGGCGAGCTGGTTCGCTCCTTCAATCACATGGCATCCGATCTGGAGCACAGCCGCAGTCGCGCCGAAACCTCGGCCAGCCAGTTGTCCGCCGCCAATCTCACCTTGGAAGCCCGCCGCAAGGAACTTGAAACCATTCTCGAAACCATTCCGAGCGCGGTCGTCACCCTGGATTCGGAGGGTGGGATTCTGCAGGCCAATCGCGCTTTTCTCAACCTTGTTACGTCTCACCAGACGCGGCATCTGACAGGCGTCCAGCTCACGTCCGTGTTCGCCTCGGATGTCGCAGCCGAGCTTACCCTACTCGAGCGTCGCGCGCAGCGCATGGGAATCGCAGCAACGGAATTTGAGATGCTTACCTCCGCCGGCATGCTCAGCCTCACCGCCACCATCTCCGTTCTCGACCTGGGAGCCAACAAGCGTGGCTCCATCCTGGTCATCGAAGACGTCACGGATTTCCTGCGCGCACAACGTCAGCTTGCATGGAAGGAAGTCGCCCAACGGGTCGCGCATGAGATAAAGAATCCCTTGACGCCCATCGCGCTGTCCGCAGAGCGAATCCGCCGCCACATGGATCGCAACCTTCCCGAGTCGCCCGGTGTAATCCGCCGTTGCGTCGATGTGATTCTTTCCTCAGTGGAATCGATGAGCACCCTCGTCGATCAGTTCGCAGTCCTCGCCCAGTTCCCTGCTGCCCAGCCAAAACCGACAGACCTGAACACGATTGTCGAAAGCGCTGTGATGCTCTTCCATGGGCGTCTCGACAACATTCGCATCGAACAGCGATTGGCTCGCGAGCTACCGCCGGTGATGGCCGACTCTCAGGCGCTCAAGCGGGCTCTGGCCAATCTCATCGACAATGCCGCCGAAGCCATGCAGAACAGCCTTTTGCGCGTGCTGTCCATCGAAACCTCTCTCAGCGAAAATCATGGGATGGCGGAGCTGGTGCTCTCCGATACCGGCCACGGGCTTACCGATGATATGCGCGAACGGCTGTTTCTTCCGTATGTATCCACCAAGCAGCGCGGAACGGGGCTGGGCCTGGCTATTGCCGCAAAGATCATTCAGGAACACCATGGCGCAATTCGCGCCGAAAATAATTCGCCTGCGGGAGCGCGTTTCATTCTCGAGCTGCCGCTGGCTGAAACCGGGAATGGAACAAACGGCCATAAGACGGATCTTGCGCTTTCGTTGAAGACGGACGCCGGAAAATGAACCGCATCCTCATCGTGGACGATGAAACGGAAATCCGCGAGTCACTCGAGGAGATCCTGAAAGAGGAAGGCTACGCGGTGTCGAGTACCGCCAGCGGCACTGAGGCTGTCGTTTTACTCCGGGACACACCGTACGACATTCTGCTTCTCGATATCTGGCTCCCGGACCGCGATGGTTTAGATGTGCTCGGAGATCTTCGCTCGCTCGAAACGGAGGACAAGCCGGAAGTCATTGTCATCTCCGGCCACGCGACCATCGAAACGGCTGTCAAAGCCACGAAACTCGGTGCCTTCGACTTTCTTGAAAAGCCTTTGCTGCTCGAGCGCACTCTTATCGTGGTGAAAAACGCGATCGAAGCCAAGCGATTGCGCAATGAGAATCTCGAGTACAAGCGGCAGCTCTCGGTTGAAACGACGATCACAGGAGAAAGCGTCCCCGCAAAGGCCTTGCGGCAGCAGATCAAGCTGATGGCGCCAACCAATGGCCGGGTGCTCATCTTCGGAGAATCCGGTTCCGGCAAAGAGCTGATCGCGCGCTCGATCCATGCCGAGAGTCCGCGCCGCGATCGCGTATTCATTGAGTTGAACTGCGCTGCAATCCCTGAGGACTTCATCGAAAGCGAACTTTTTGGCTACCGGAACAGCGCCATTCCCGGCGGCCCGGTGGAGAAGCGCGGCACCTTTGAGCGTGCCAATGGTGGAACGCTGTTTCTGGATGAAGTTGGCGACATGAGCCTCAAGACTCAGGCCAAGGTTCTGCGCGCACTGGACGAACAGAGCTTCGTGCCTGTGGGCGCAACGCACCCGATCAGCGTAGATGCCCGCGTCATTGCCGCAACCAACAAGAACCTTGAAGACGAAACGGCAAAAGGAAATTTCCGGGAAGATCTTTTCTACCGGCTTAACGTGATCCCATTCCTTGTGCCACCGTTGCGCGAGCGCAAGGAAGATATTCCCTCCCTCACCCGTGAGTTTCTGCGAATCTTTGGCCGCGAGTATGGCCGGCCGCGTGTGGAGATCGGCGAGGATGCGCTCGATCTGCTGAAGCAGTATCACTGGCCCGGAAATGTCCGAGAACTCAAGAATGTTCTGGAGCGAGTGCTGATCCTCAATCCGCAAGCCCACCGGATCGAGCGACGACATCTTCCCATGCTCGTTCATCGGACGGCGAGCAGGCGCAGCGAGGAGTTCAGCACATTGCAACAGGCGCGAGAAGCCTACGAACGCGAATACATCCTAAAAAAAATAGACGAGTCTCACGGCAATATAAGCCGGGCTGCCGAGAATCTGGGGCTGGAACGCAGCCATCTTTACCGGAAAATGCGCACGCTCGGTATCAGCGTTCGGGAGTAAGTAAGTCTTCTTCGTCGTCGTGCGATTTGCGAGCAGCCATCTCCTCCAACTGCCTGCGCCAGTCCAGCGACTCGACAAATCCCCGCGAATCGCGCCAGTTCTCTTTGACAATGACGTGCAGTTCAAGAAACACCTTCGTCCCCAGCAGCGACTCGATCTCCTTACGCGCGGAGGTGCCGATGGCTTTCAGCTTGCTCCCGCCTTTGCCAATCAAGATGGCCTTCTGTCCGTCACGTTCGCAGTAAATGACAGCCGAGATCCTTGTGAGTGGCGGCTTCGCATCCGGTCGCGGCTTCTTTCCTTTGGGCAGCGGCCTTGGTTCTTCAAAGCGCTCCACTACTACGGCTGAGGCATACGGAACCTCCTCGCCGGTTTCGATCAGGATCCTCTCGCGGATGAGTTCTGCAACCAGGAATCGTTCGGGCTGGTCCGTAAACTGATCCTTGGGAAAATATCTCTCGCCCTCCGGCAAGACCGCGACCAGTTTGTCCAGCAGCAGATCGAGTCCATCTTTTTTCCGCGCCGAAATCGGAAACACTTCAGCGAACGAGTGCAGCGAAGACAACTGCTGAATGAGGGGCAGGAGCTTCTGCCGCTCAACCAGATCGATCTTGTTGATGAGCAGAAAGATTGGGCATGTCAGCTTGCGGATCAGCTCGAAAACAAAGGTATCTTCACTTTCGGCTTTGTTCCCCCGTTGACCCGTTTTCTCTTCTTCGCCAGCATGAAGCTCAAGCAGATCCAGGCGTCGCGTCGCATCGACCATTAAAAGAACGGCATCTCGCCCCTCGAGTGCGGCGTGAACCTCCTGCATCATCCGCTTGTCGAGCGCCGAGCCTGGTTTGTGCACACCCGGCGTATCGACAAACACAATCTGCGCGGCGGGATGCTTCCCCTTTCGCGCCGGCACTTCCAGAACACCGTGAATCCGCGTCTGCGTTGTTTGCGGCTTGGCCGTGACGATCGCGACCTTCTCGCCGATCAGCGCATTCAGCAGCGTCGATTTTCCCGCATTCGGACGGCCCACAATCGAAACAAAGCCCGATCGCAATTTCATGCTCCTTCCACTTTCTTTGCTACGCGCGAAACATGCAGCCGCTCGATGCGCCGGTCGGTCGAGGCGAGAATCTCAAAGCGCATCCCATACTTCTCTACGACTTCGCCGGCCTGCGGAATCCGCCCCGCGGCTTCGCTGACCAGGCCTGCGACCGTTGTCGCCTCTGAGTCCTCCGGGATCTCCGCTTCTCCGCCGAGCAAATCCTCCAGCCGCTCAATCTCAAGATTGCCCGACACGATCCACGACCCGTCAGGTTCATGCACGACGGATTCATCCTCGTTTTCGTGCTCGTCCGTAATCGAGCCCACAATCTCTTCCAGCAGATCCTCGATCGTCACCAGGCCGGCCACGCCGCCATACTCGTCGATAACGATCCGCATGTGTTGCTTCTCGCGCTGCATCTCGCGCAGCAACTCATTCACCTTTTTCGTCTCCGGCACAAACGCCGCCGAATGCTGAATGCTGGCCACTGTCTGCGTCCGCGCATCTTCGTCGCGGATGCGCAGCAGGTCATGCGCAAATACGATGCCCGTCACGTGATCGAGCGTCCCTTCATACACCGGCACCCGCGAATACGGCTGGCTCTCGATCATATCCAGAAACTCTTCGAGCGTTGTCAATCCCGGGACGGCAAAGATCTCCGGTCGAGGCGTCATAACCTCGCGCGTCACTTTGTCGCCAAATTCAACCGCCGAGCGCACCAGTTCGCGATCGCTCTCCTTGAGAATCCCTTCTTCCTCGCCTGCTTCAATCAAAGCGTCCACCGCTTCCACGGAAGCGTCCTCTTCCTTGCGAGGAGCCGACTCCGCCAGCGCCGCTATCGACAGCAGGAAACCCAGAAACACCGTGATCGGCATCACCACGTAGAACATCAGCGCCAGGGGCCGCCTCAACCGAATGATCCACAACCCGCGCGTCCGCGTAAAAAACACAAAGGGCAGCAGCTGGTTAAAAATCAGGATCACCAGCACCACGCCCAGCACAGCCTGCGCAACCTCCGCCACCGTCGGCCGGTCGTGAGCCGACGTCTGGGCAAACAGCAGCATGCCGAACAACAGCGTCAGGCACGCCAGCGAAAGCTGCGCCAGGATCGCCGCCGACAGCCGAATGTGATCGCGCCCCAGGTGAAGCTTCGGCTCAACATGCTGTTCCCATGCGTCGATGTTCTCCTGGAACTCGCGCGAGAGAAACTTCCCCATCTCCGAATAGAGTCGGTCTACGTACGACGCCAGCGTAAGCACCACCAGCAAAATCGCAATCAAAAGCGGAGGCACCAGACTCATGGTTTTCTGCCTCGCGTCTTTCTGCGCGCGCCCGCCCGCCCGATTAATCCCTGCGCCAGCCCGAGTCGCCTCCGCAGCGCTTCTTCCTTGCGTGCCATCTCACCCGAATCCGCCTCGTGATCCCAGCCCGCCAGGTGCAGCACCCCATGCAGCAGCAGAATCTTCAGCTCGAGTGCCAGCGGATGCTCACGCTTATCCGCCTCGCGTGCCGCTGTCTCCACCGAGATCGCAACGTCTCCCGCCAGCCGAGCTCGCCCGGCCGACTCCGCCGCTGGAAACGACAACACATCCGTCGCCTTGTCTTTGTGCCGAAACTCCCGGTTCAGCCGCCGAATCTCTTCATCCCCTGTCAGCAGCACCGAAACCGTTCCCGCGAGCTCCGCCGCCGCAACTGCCTGCGCAAGAAAGTCTCCGATCTCCCGCTTCTTCAAGCTGGAGCGCCCGAATTTCTTCTGTATCGCAGGTTCGATCAGGATCATGGGGGGTGGATTGCCTCCGCCTCATACTCCTGCGGAAAAGCAAAGGAGGGCGCGAGGCCCTCCTTTTGATCCTATCGCAATTGCCGTTCCTACTGCGGTTCCCTCGCTACTGGGGTTTAGGAACGGACTGTCCGTCACCCTCCGGCATGCGCAGCGGCAACTCCTGCTGTGCGCGCCCGAAGTTGTCGTAAGCCTGAATCACGCGCTGCACAAGCTGGTGTCGAACCACATCGCCGGCTTCAAAGTGCACGAAGCGGAGGCCGTCCACGCCATCCAGAACAGCCATGGCCTCAATCAAGCCTGACTTCCTCGGGTTGGGCAGGTCGATCTGCGTGACATCCCCGGTAATCACGGCCTTCGAGTTGTTGCCCAGCCGCGTCAGGAACATCTTCATCTGCTCGCTTGTCGTGTTCTGCGCCTCGTCCATGATCACGAACGCGTCGTTTAGAGTGCGCCCGCGCATGAACGCCAGCGGAGCGACCTCGATCACGTTCTTCTCCAGCATCTTGTCCACCCGCTCCGGTTCGAGCAGGTCGTAGAGCGCGTCATACAACGGCCGCAGGTAAGGGTCGACCTTTTCCTGCAGGCTTCCCGGCAGAAATCCCAGGCGCTCTCCCGCCTCTACCGCCGGACGAACCAGCACGATGCGGCTCACCTTCTTGGCCTGCAGCGCTGATACCGCCATGGCCACGGCCAAGTAAGTCTTGCCCGTTCCCGCCGGACCCACCCCGAAGACCATATCAAGTTGTTCGATTGCCTCAACATACAGCCGCTGATTCAGAGAACGCGGCTGCACCATCCGCTTGATCCCCGCCGAGCGCTGTTTGCCCGTTTCCGCCAGGCTCCGCAATGACACAGCCGGATCGCATACCACCAGCCGCAGCATCCCGTGCAACTCGCCGTTCTGCAGGCTCACGCCCACCTTCCGCAGCCCTTCGTAGTCCGCAAAGATGCGTTCCACGCGCGCAATACTCTCCGCCGAGCCTTCCACCACCACTGCATCCGATTTCATATCGATGCGCACATGGAGCATGTCTTCCATGAGCCTGAGGTTTTCGTCGCGGGTCCCAAACAGAGACTCAAGATTCGGCGTGATGTCGAGCGCTTTTCTTGTCAAGCTGTGAAAATACCTCCCAAAGCTGCCAAACTGCAGCGATGTAATTTCGATGCTGGATTTTGTTGATTGGACTCGATGAGCGCAGGGCCCGGACTCTCAGCAGGCGGGCGAGAACCGCCTCGATTCGCCGCATAGTCCGTGTTGGTTGTCCGTACCAAACGTTTGCCCGAGGATGCGCCCCTGACTAAGATGCGCTCAGAGTAGCGCCGGTCTCGCGGCCCGTCAATGCCTGTTTAGTGAAATCTTCGGCAACGGCGTGTCAAAAATGGAACATTGCTCCGAAACCTGACAAAAGCATTACCCAAGGGCGAGTTATCGAATAAATGGGACGTAGGCCCGCACGTGCGAGCGATAGGCGGCAAAAGAGTCTCCAAAGTGCTCGCCAAGCAATCGCTCCTCAGAGCGAATGCGAATCTCTGTCCCGATTACGAAAGCTGCGATCGCCCCGACAAACATCGGCCACCAGGTCCAGGCGGCTCCGGTCGCCAGCAGCATGCCCAGCATCGATGCATAGATCGGATGCCGAACCCAGCGGTAAGGGCCCGTCTGGATCAGTTCGTGATCTTCGCTCACCGCCGCTTGATACCGCCACTGCTTGCCCAGATGCCGCGTCGCCGCCCAGACGAGTGCGACCGAAGGAGGACCGAGGATCATCGAAACGATCAACGACACTTCAGACTTCTCAAAACCTACCGGATGAACATAAGCCCACGTTAGCGCGAAGCTCAGCATCACCAGACCGATGCCCCACTTCGAGGCCGGAGCCCTCGCCACTTCCTTCTGCCTGGCCGCCTGCTTGCGCGGCTTCACAAACGCCAGCGACCACACAATCCAGCAGAGGAAGAGTTCCACGAGGGCAACGTTCTTGAGCATGCGCCAGATTATATTTCGGACGTAGCACGAGCCCTTAAGAGAGGCCATTCTGAACGCAGCGCAGCGAAGTGAAGAATCCATGCGATCCCGAGACTACTACCGCAGTCATGGCTTTCTTTCACGACCCCACGCGGCGGGTGCCCATCCTTACGCAGCAAGGGTGAGAAACAACAACCCTTCCACTGGTCAATAACCCTCTCTGAGTTCTGAGTCCTGCTTCCTCGCACCATTGACCCCACCCCCACAATCCCGTAAACTTATCTATTGCAGGGGATGCGACATTGCCTGCATCCCATATTCCAGAAAAGAGCTTAAAGAAACACCATGGCAAACCACGTCTCCTCGCTCAAGCGCGTCCGTCAAACTGAAAGGCGCACTACGGTCAACCGTTCGAACAAGAGCCGCGTCCGCGGCAGCCTGCGCCTGCTGCGTGAGGCCCTCCACGCCGGCGACGTCAAGGCCGCCAGCGAGCAGTACAAGGCGACCGCTTCCGCACTGGACAAGAGCGTCCAGAAGGGCATCCTGCACGCCAACACCGCTTCTCGCTACAAGAGCCGCCTGAACGCCCGCGTCAAAGCTCTGGCCACCAAAAAGTCTGCCTAAACTATTCTTAGAAAAACACAAAGGCCGGGATGCGTCCCGGCCTTTTGTCATCTCCCTGCGACGCTCACTCCCAGTGCAGGATCGTGCCGTTCTCACCCACCGCCCAGCCCGACTCTGATGTAGCAAATACAACAGAACGCAAATTCTCGCCGGTACCGCTGCCCTGCGTCCTCCACGAATTGCCTCCGTCCTGGGTTTGCCGGATGAAACCGCCCGACCCCACGGCCCAACCCAGCAGGGGCGTCAAAAAGAATACCGACTCCAGCGTTTTCGCGTTGCCGATCGCTTTCGATTTCCAGTTCGCGCCGCCGTCCTGGCTGCGCAGAATCAGGCCCGAGGGGCCCGTTGCGTAGCCCAAAAGCGGCGTTGGAAAAGCCACGGTGTACAGTCCTGATTTTGTGCCGCTGATCTGGGGCACCCACGTATGGCCCCCATCACCGGTGTGAAGGATGGTGCCTTTTTGACCCACCACCCAGCCAGCTTGAGCAGTCGTAAAAACAACCGAAAACAGGTGTTCTCCGGTGCCGCTGGGTTGGGGTATCCACGTGACGCCGCTGTCTTCGGTGTACAGCATGGTTCCAGCAGAACCAACCGCCCAGGCCGACTGAGGCGTCGCAAAGTGCACGGAGTAAAGCGTTTCGCTGGTGCCGCTGGTCTGCTGTAACCATGTGCCACCGCCGTCCTCAGTGTGCAGGATGAGGCCATGGGAACCCACTACCCAGCCTGACAATGGCGTGACGAATGCGATCGACCTCGCAGCGGACTTGGTGCCACTGGATTGGGATCTCCAGGTACCACCTCCATCGTCAGTGTGCAGGATGGCGCCTCCGTAGCCGACCGCCCAGCCTGACAGCGGTGTGACAAATGTAACGGCCACAAGGTGTTCGCTGGTGCCGCTGATCTGTTTCCTCCAGCTGGGTAGCGCCTTGTCCGCGACCGGTTCGGACACAGCTTCCGATCCCAGTGCTGGTGCAGATTCAGGCGCGGGCAATGAAGCCGGCGCTGGCAGGTTGAGTTCCTCCCCTTCAGGAGCGGATGTAACGATAGCGGGCGCGGGCGGAGGCGCGGCTGTTATCGTCACAGCGCCAGTCTTGAGGAGTTCTTTCAGCCCCCGAGCATAGTCGCTCCTGAAATCGACATGCTGAAAGGGCCTGAGTCGAAAAGGGATCTTGCACTCGCGATAGAGAACGGGAATTACGGTCTTCCGCTCTTCAAGTGCGAAGCTGACCTCATCTTCAACGTTCGTGGAATTCACAGAAGAGGGAGAAAGAATCACCATCATGCGCGGACAAGCATTCAAAGCGTCCTCAATCTTGCGCGCCCACCTCGTACCTGCAACAAGTTCCAGCTGATCCAGCCACACCGCCGCTCCCGCCGCCTTCAGATCTTCGGCCAGCCGCAAGGCAAACTCCGAATCCTCACGCGAGTAGCTTATGAATGCAATCTGTGTTTCATTTCCCAAGATCCGTTCTCCCGAGCAGAAAAGCTGATCGAAGGAATAGTAGCCGATTTGGAAATAGGGAGCGCGTCGCTCTACATCAGCGTGCAGACGAGAACACCGGCTCCGCTACAAGACCAGTCTGAACGGGGAGTCATGGCGCGAGCCGCTTTACAGCATCGCAATCATCTCGGGTGCCTAGCTTACAGCCTTTCCGGTAGGCGGCGATGGCTTTGGCCGTATCCTGCACGATGCCCGACCCCTTCTCATACATAGTTCCCGTTACGGAGCAACTGATCTTGTCACCGCCGTCGCAGGCTTTGCTGAAGAAGGCGACGGCCTGGGTTTTATCCGGTGCGACGCCCCTTCCCCCGTCATAGCAGTTGCCCAGGGAGAAGCAACCTCCCGATGACCCGCCATTGCAGGCCTTCCGGTAGAGAGCAATGGCTTTGGCCATATCCTGCGGGACACCTGTTCCAGCGTCATACATCAGACCCAGGTAGTCACAGCCTTCCATGTCGCCGCCCTCGCAAGAAGTCTTAAAGTCGGAGATGTCCTCCTTCGTCGGTGCCGAGAGGCGCTTGAAAGTGGCCAGCCTTGCCTCGCCGCAGTCGTCTTGATTGCCTAGTTTGCAGCCCTTCCCGTAGGCGGCGACGGCTTTGGCCAGATCCTTGGGGATGCCCGATTCCCCCTCATACATCTTGCCCGCCTCAGTACAACTGAACTGGTCGCCGCCGTCGCATGAGGCTTGAAGCGCGGAGATGTCCCCCTTGGGCTGGGCAGCGGGGGGCACTCGTGCAGGCGCAGAAGAAACCGGCGATGCGGACTCCAGCCTGGGAGTCGGTATGGGCTGAGAGACCGCCGCCTTTTGCTTTGCCGAGAGCTGGGAGCCTGGCGTAGACGAAGAAGCGGTGGGCTTCCGTACGGGTGCGGGCGGGGTTTTCGCGGATTCCGCCGATGGAATCGGCGCTGCTGGTGAGGACTGGGTTGTGCTCGCCTGGGTGGCCGGGCTTTGCATGGTTTTTGTCGCGGTCGGCTGCGAGGATGGAGGCCGGTGACGAAGCAGGAGGACTGCAACGACGGTGAGAAGCAAGGCAGCTGCTGTAATGACTCCCGCAAGCAGGTATGGGCGGCGATGCAGGAGTTGGGGCTTGTCTGGAATCGGCTCTTGAACCTGGTGCGCCCCTTGCAAATGAACCGGCTTCGGCAAGGTCCGGACGCTCTCCGGCACAACGGGATGGCTCTGTTTCGGGGCATCTACCCCGTGCTCGCTTGGAGACAGAACCCTGACAAGCCCCTGGAGCCCGTGATCATAATCGCCTCTGAAATCGACATACTGAAACGGCCGCAGCCGGAACGGAATCTTGCATTCCCGGAAAAGCACCGGGATCACCGTTTTGCCCTCCTCAAGGGCAAAACCGACTTCATCGTCTACGTTCGTTGAACTGGCAGAAGCCGGAGACAGAATGATCAGCATGCGAGGACAATCATTCAGCGCCTCCTGAACTGCCCGCGCCCATCGCTGCCCCGGAGCAATGTCCAGTTGATCCAGCCACACCGCTGCTCCCGCCGCCTTCAGATCCCTGGCCAGCCGCAGCGCAAACTCCGAATCCTCACGCGAGTAGCTGATAAACGCGGCCTGTCGCTCATTTGCCAAGATCCGTTCTCCCAGACAAGAAAGCTGATCGAGGGAATAGTAGCTGATGGATCGGTCGAGTTAGGAACGATTTCCAACAGCCTGTAACTCTGGGTGCCCCATCCTGAGCGCAGCGAAGGGTGGGAGGCGACAATCTCCGGTCCGAAGGACCGGACCTTACTGCCGTAGCCGGGAGTGGAGCCGAAGGCGAAACGACTCAATTCCTCCCGGTTCCGATCCTCGCGCCTCAGGAGGATCGGAATCGGGCCTCAACGTCGCGCGAAGCGCCTCCTTTCTGGCGATTTTCGGGTCGGCGATGTCTCTATGTAACTTGTCAAGGCTTCGGTCTCGATTTTCTCCGCAACCCATTCATTCCAAATGGAGCAAAAACGAGAAATCCTGGCTGACTATTTCGCTTCACCCAATAAAATAGAAGTAGACGCATCTGAAGGCCCGCTCCGGCGGGCTTTTCTGTTTTCGAAGGAGCCCATCATGGCCCGTTTCTGCGCTGAAATTCTCGCGACTGGTTCTCAATGCACGCAATTTGCCCGCAAGGATCAGCCCTGGCGCCGCGCCCATACCGATCCCCGCTTGCGAGAGAGAAATGTCGAGACTCGCGAGTTCGTTGCCTGGGTCGCGTACCAGGACCTCCCCGGCATCGCCCACGGCCTTGGAAAGATCGCTTGTGAACTTCGCCTCAAGCTCATCCAGCCGTTGCACGCTGAGGCGGTACTCGATGCCGTGATGGACCGACTCGACCAACTCACAGAAGAACACGGCTGGCGAGGGGAAGAGGAGGGCCTTGCTGTTGCCGCGGGACCGCTGGAACCGCAAACCACGCAATAGCAATCAGTTACAAAGCACAGCTGAGCCAGCGGACTGAAATGAATGAGTTACAAACCACAGCCGGTAACCCATTCCCTGTCTATGAGTTACGAGGCATAGAAAACAGAGGGGGGAGGGGGGGGTATCCCCTACCGGCTCGGCTTTGACACAGTCGCTCGCATCGCTCCCGTCGAGATGCCTCCGTCGACCAGCAGCGTCTGTCCGGTGACGTAGCGGCTCGCTTCCGATGCCAGAAAGACGATCGCTCCATCGAGATCGTTGGGCGCGCCGGGACGCTTGAGCGGGATCCGCTCGGTCAGGTATTCGACCCAGCCCTCGTCCTCGTACATCACCCGGTTCTGCGCCGTCTTGAACCACCCCGGAGCGAGGCAGTTGACGGTGACTCCATGCTTGCCCCAGTCATCGGCCAGGCTCATGGTGAGCTGGCGGATACCACCCCGGCTGGCCGTATACGGCCCCAGCCCGGCATACCCGGCAACGCTGGTCACTGACCCGATGTTGATGATCCGCCCATATCCGTACGAAACCATCCCCCGCGCCATCGCCTGGGCCACAAAGAAGCTGCCCCGCAGGTTGGTGTCGAGAATGAGGTTCCAGTCGTCCCATGTGACATCGAGCGCCGGTTTCCGGACGTTGCAACCGGCATTATTGACCAGGATGTGAATCTGACCGAACGCAGCTTGCGCCTCTTCGGCCATCTTCTGGATGCTCGCGTAATCGCGCACATCGAGCGCCAGCGGAACTGCCTTGCGTCCCATCGCCTCGACCTCAGCCACGAACGCCGAGAGATCTTCGCGCTTGCGGCTGGTGATGATGAGATCGGCTCCCGCCTTCGCCAGAGCCCGCCCGAAGTACTGCCCGAGCCCACGGCTGGCTCCGGTGACAAGCGCCACTTGCCCGCTCAGGTCAAACAGATCCTCACTCACGATGCAAGCTCTCGCGGATCAGACGGAGTCAGCACCACCTTCATCAGGTTCGGCTCGCCACGGTGCAGGCGCTCGAACCATTGCGGTCCGTCCTCGAGCGGCGCAACGGCGGTAATGAGAGACTTGACTCGGATCGCGCCCGTACGCATCAGCTCGATCGCCTCGGGATATTCACCCGACGAAGCAGCGGTCCCCTGCAACCGAATCTGCCGCGATACCACCTTCTGCAGCGGCAGACGAACCTCGGGCGTGATGTTGCCAATGAGCACGACCGTTCCGCCCTTACGCACGCAGTCGATGGCAGCCGACACCGTGGCGTCGCGCCCAACAGCCTCGAAGACGACGTCGACGCCTTTGCCCCCGCTCAGCCGAAGCACCTCTGCGAGCATGGCCGCTCCCGATACATCGATGGTCTCGTCGGCGCCCATCTCGCGAGCGAGCTTCAGACGGGTGGCATCCAGATCGGTGACCAAGACCCTCGAGCATCCAAGGGCGCGCGCCGCCTGCAGAGTGAGCAAACCGATCATGCCCGCGCCGATGACGAGCGCCGTTTCGCCGCCTTTGAGCTCGGCGACGCGAACCGCGTGCAGCGCGACGGAGACGGCTTCGAGCATGGCGGCCTCGGTAAAGCTCAACTCGTCGGGCAGCCGATAGACGATGCGCTCGGGAACGACGACATACTCGGCGAAAGCTCCGTTGCGGCGGTAGTCACCACAGGAAACACCGACCACCTGCCGGTTATCGCAGAGGTTGACGTCGCCCGAGCGGCAGTATTCACACTCGCCGCAGTAGACCGTAGAGTCGAAGGTCACGCGGTCTCCGGCGTTGAACTGGCGGACCCCATCGCCGATCACGGCGACCGTGCCCGCCGCCTCGTGCCCCATCACCAGCGGCGGAATGCGCCGCCCGGACGAGCCGTCATACCCGTGGACGTCGCTGCCGCAGATGCCGCATGCGGCGATGCGAATGAGCACCTCGTCAGGGGCTGGCACCGGGCGGTCCATATCTGTAGTGACGTCGAGTTTGTTGTATTCGGAGAGCAGAAGCGCTTTCATTGTGGAAAAATCCTCAGAGTCAGGTTACTCCGGCGAGCGCGAAATGGCCCAACGCTTCAGCCGCGCTTGATGCCGCCAAGGACAAGCTTGCCGATGGTCGCCAACTGCATGTTGGAGGTGCCCTCGTAAATTTTTCCGATCTTGGCGTCGCGGTAATACTTCTCGACTGGATAGTCCTTGACGAAGCCGTAGCCGCCATAGACCTCGACCGCCTGGCTGGCCACGCGCTCGGCGACCTGCGAGGAAAAATACTTGGCAATCGCCGCTTCGCGAACATAGTCGAGCTTCGCGTCCTTCAAGCGCGCTGCGTTGTAAACGAGCAGGCGGGTGGCTTCGATCTCCGTCGCCATCTCCGCGAGCGCAAATTGCACCGCCTGAAATTCGGCGATGGGCTTGCCGAACTGCTTTCTTTCGAGCGCATACCTTGCTGCGCAGTTCCATGCGCCCTGCGCGAGGCCAAGCATCTGAGCACCGATGCCGATGCGCCCCTCGTTCAGCGTCTCGATGGCGATCTTGTATCCCTTGCCCGGTTCGCCCAGCACGTTGTTCGCGGGCACGCGGCAATCTTCGAGAATCAATTCACACGTGGAGGAGGCGCGGATGCCGAGCTTGTCCTCTTTCTTGCCAACGGTGAATCCGTGGAAATCCTTCTCGACCAGGAAGGCAGTGATGCCCTTGTATCCCGCCGCCGGATCGAGGGTGGCGAAGACGATGAAGAGTCCGGCTTCTTTGGCATTGGTGATCCACAGCTTCTGACCATTCAGAATGTATTCGTCTCCGCGCTTTTCCGCGCGCGACTGCAAGGCAAAGGCATCCGATCCGGAAGCAGCCTCGCTCAGGGCGTAGGCTCCAACGGTGTCCGCAGCCATACGCGGTAGGAACATCTTCTTCTGCTCTGGAGTTCCCCATCGCAGCAGAGCGTTCACGCAGAGCGTGTTCTGCACATCAACAAGTACGCCGACCGAGGGATCGACGGCGGATATCTCCTCGACTGCAAGAATGGCCTCGAAGAATGATCCGCCCGAACCTCCGTACTCAATAGGAATTTCGATCCCCATCAGCCCCAAGCTGAACAACTGTTCGAGCAGATCAGCGGAGAAGTGCTGTTCCTCGTCCATCTGGCGTACGAGCGGACCGATGGTCTGCAGCGAAAACTCGCGCACGGTCGAGCGGAAGAGCTGCTCGTCTTCAGTCAGATGGGTTAACGGCAGGGGGGCGGAGGCGGCAAGAGTTTCAGGCGGCATGGAATCCCTCAAGCGGTGTATGAAAACCGTAGAGTGTAGCACCTAAGGCCGCATGAGGACAGCGCGGCTTGTTGTGAGACAAGCCGGCTGGAGTATCTAGTGATGCGCGAACGTCGGCGCGGACCAGTGATAAATCAATTCAAGGTAGCCAAGCTGCGCGGTCTGGCCGGCAGGATAGATACTCTTAACCACAGTCTTGCCCCACGCGTGTCCATAGTAGAGGTTTACGTCCAGGTGCGAAGTGGCACGCCAGTCCGAACTGATATCGACTAGGTTGTTAAAGGAGGAATGACCATTGCTGGGGCGTCCGGTAAATCCAAAGACCTTGTTGTCGTAGGCACCGCCTCCCTGGTACCAGAGATCTTTTCCGGAAGTGAGCTGCAGCCAGTGCAGATCGCTGCGCAACTCCCACTTCTTGGTGGGGCGGTCGATGACCTGGATGAACTCGTCCTTGAGGTTCATCAGATTGTAGATTGGGGTTCGTGCATAGACGCGCGGAGTTGGGAGCAGTTCGACAAAAGTGCCGTGCACGTTATCGTTCGGATTGTTGTCGCCGCTGCCGCGCCACCAGCCGCCACGCAGCCACGGGGTACTGGCAACGTGAAGGAACTGGTAGCCACCCTCCACAGTAGCAGCGCCCCCGCGCGACTGCTGCACTCCCCACCGGCCATCCTGCAGGGCTCCCCAACCGACAAAGTCGAACTGTCCTGAACCGGCCGGAATAACAGTCATGAAGTCGCCGCCATAGGTGCCGAGGCGGATATTCTTGTGGTCAGTCAGGCGCACCGGCAGTGGGCGATTGTCGGTTTTGGTAAGGCCTGTACGTCCGTCGTGATACCCGATTGCAAATACGCGCCATAGGAAGCGGTCGTGCCAGTCAGATTTGGTGTACGCAAGATACTGGATATCGACGTTCAGTTCCGGGTTGCCGTTCATGTTGAAGACACCTTGATCAGCCCGGCCAAACATGGTGGTCAGGTCCCAGGTTCCTTCGCCGTAGTGAGCATCGACTCCATCAAAACTGCGCTGCGCGTTTGTGAAACCGAAGTTGCCGATCAGCCGCTGCGCTACGCGGTTCGGTTGAAGCCACGCGATGGTTGCATTCTTGGGCTTTGTCTCCAGACCTTCGACCCACTCAATGCGCCCAATGCGGAAATTCTTGTCGTCGGCAGCGTCGTATCGAGCGTAGGCCTGCTTGAGGAAGGCCGCGACTGGCCATTGGTTATTCCCGTTTGCAACGTAATAGGTGGCTCCCAGACCGAGTTGGCCTTGCGCGGTAACCGGGCTTACCGAATGGTTCGGCGCGTCAAGAATTGTGGCTTGGGTTATTTCGATCTTCCAGTCCCAGTGGGCGAGAGTCTGCGATAGTCCAAAGCGCAGCAGGGATTCGCCATAGCCATAAGAGTTGTTATAGGGCGGCGCGTCGTACCATTCCCAGCCAATCCCGCGTGAGCGTTCATACACAAAGGCCGTTACGGGATGGCTGCTGGCGGCGGGCTGCGGAGCGTTCGCGGCTGGTGCGGCCTGCGGGGTCTGACCGAATAGAGAGAATGCTCCTGCGGCTGACAACACGACGATTAAGCAAATGAAACGGCGCAAAACTTGCCTCCAGAGAACAGTTCGTACAAGTCCTGCCGGGCTCGATTTCCGGTTTTTATGCAGCCCTTTTTAGGGCTGCCTTCATAACATTGCGTACCCTGATTCCCTTACTGACGGCGGCGCAGCAAGAGGTCAGGGCGGTAGCAAGCAGAAGTGAGCAGCGTTTTCGAGCACAGGCTGAGCAAGAATGAAGGCCGCGGTCGCGGAGGGTCAACCAACTATTGGTTGATCTTTGCCTCCACCCGCCGCTTGAAGAACATCGCTTGTCAATGGGAGAGTCAACCGAAAGTTTGAGATAATGTTCCATCGATTGGGCGAAGACGAAAGGGCTTCCATTTCTTTAGTTTGAATGGGTTCCTCTTAATGCCCACGAGGTAATCCATGGCAGCTTCCAACCCAAGCATCCCGCACATAGCCACGGCTCCGGCATCGAGCCAGAGTCTCTACGACAAGCTGAATTCGCAGTGGCATGAGCGCGCTCTGCTTGTATTCATGGCGATCGTGCTCGGGCATTGGGGTGAACACTTGGCGCAGGCTTACCAGATCTGGGTGATGGGCTGGCCAGTTGCAAAGTCAAACGGCATTCTCGGGCTCTGGTACCCGTGGCTGATCAAGTCAGAGGCGTTGCACTACGGATACGCCCTGGTCATGCTGGTCGGCATCTGGGTGCTTCGCAAAGGCTTCGTCGGCCGGAGCTACACTTGGTGGATGATCGCATTCTGGATCCAGTTCTGGCACCACATCGAGCACCTGCTACTGATTGGACAGGCCACGTTTCACCATAATCTCTTCGGCAAACCGGTACCGTTCAGCGTCATCCAACTCTTTATCCCCCGCGTCCAGCTTCACCTCTTTTACAACTCGATCGTCTTCATTCCGATGGTGATCGCCATGTACTATCACATGTTTCCACCTGTCGAAGAGGCGGAGAAGGCCGTCTGCACCTGCTCCTGGCGCAAGGACGACATAGAGGAAGATGCCGCCTGTGCCGCATGATTCTGGTGCTCGACTGCAGGCTGTATGTTGAGGATGGATTTGAATCGAGGGCATATGATCGGGGGTCGCCGCGTGGCGGCCCCTCAGTTTTGCCGGGCTCTGGTTGCTCTTTCCTGCATGGGAACCTTGGCGATCGCCGCCTGTCATCGTAGAGACGATCCGGCAGCGGGAATATCGGTACAGGAACAAATCACGCCGCAGCCACCTCGTGTGGGTCCGGCTACCGTCGTCGTCCAGCTCGCCGATGCTGCCGCAAATCCCGTCGCACATGCAACGATCATGGTGGAGGCGGATATGTCTCATCCCGGCATGGGTCCGGTTTTCGGGACGACGAGCGAGACAGCTCCCGGGAGCTACCGGACGCAAATTGACTTCAATATGGGCGGCGACTGGGTAGTGCTGCTTCATATCAAACTCGCCGATGGGCGAAAGATCGAGCGCCAGATCGACGTGAGGGGCGTCCGGTCGAATTAAGTGCCTGCAACCTTGCCCAATTCGCCTATGGTGGACGATCTCGACGACGATTTCGTGGAGGCCCCGCCCTTCGATTTGCTGCTTGTTCCCGTGATCGGGCGTTTTCTGATGTGGCGGCACTCGCGAACTCTGTTGCAGATTCCGCTGCTGTTGGTCAGCGTGGTAATGATTCTGCACGGCCTCTTCGGGCCGTCGATCTCTCCGAAGAATCTGGCAACGGTGCTGACCTGGGTGCATTTTCGCGGGGCGCTGGTGCTCGTGATCCTCGTGGCGGGTAACTTCTTCTGCATGGCGTGCCCTTTCATGCTCGCGCGCAACTTCATGCGGCGGTTTGTTCACCCTCGTTTTACCTGGCCGCGCAGGCTTCGCAACAAGTGGATGGCGGTTGTGCTGTTTGCGCTCATCCTCTTCACCTATGAGCTGTTCGGCTTATGGTCGTCGCCGTGGTTGACCTCGTGGATCATCGCAGGCTATTTCATCGCGGTGCTGTTGATCGATGGCTTCTTCAAGCACGCAACGTTCTGCAAGTATGTCTGTCCGCTAGGTCAATTCAATTTCATCGCGTCGACGGTTTCACCCCTCGAAGTGGAGGTGCGCGATCACGAAGTCTGCTCGGAGTGTCACACGAAAGACTGTATTCGCGGACGCCACACACCGGACTCCAATCTCGTCGTCCTGCAGCGCGGTTGTGAGCTCGCGCTCTTCCTGCCCGGCAAGGCCGGCAACATGGACTGCACCTTCTGCCTCGATTGCGTTCACGCCTGTCCACACGACAACGTCGGAATTCTGAGCCGCCTGCCCGCGAGCGAACTAATGATCGATCCTCGGCATTCCGGCGTGGGCTACTTCTCGCGCCGCAAGGACATCGCGGCGCTGGTGCTGGTCTTCTGCTTCGGCGCGCTGATGAACGCCTTCGGTATGGTCAGTCCGGTATATGCGGTCGAAAGCTGGCTGGGCCGGCTGTTGCACATCCAGAGCCAGGCAACGGAACTCGGGATACTGTTTACGATCTTTCTGGTCGTCGAGCCGGCCATTCTGCTGGGAGGGGCTGCGTGGATCACGCGCGCCTGGGCCGGAGTCAAGCGCGCGTGGCTACCGCTGATGTTGCGATACACGTATTCCCTGGTGCCGCTCGGTTTTGGCATGTGGCTTGCCCATTACGGATTCCACTTCTTCACCGGCCTCTACACGATAGTTCCGGTAACGCAGAATGCCCTTGCAAGCCTCGGCTGGCCCATCCTCGGCGACCCTCGCTGGACGCTGCTCGGCATCCCAAAGTACATCGTGCAGCCGATCGAATTCGGCTTTCTTTTGCTGGGCCTGGCGGGATCGCTGCTGGTAGCCTGGCGTCTCGCAGAGGAGGATTCAGAAGAACACGCCCTTCGCGCTTTCTCGCCCTGGGCCGTGGTTTGCCTTATGCTTTTTCTGGCTTCTGTCTGGCTCATGACTCAACCTATGGACATGCGCGCCACCATGATGGCGGGATGAGAGCAACGATGCAGAAGAGCTTCTCCGAGTCCGCACCCAACTCCTGGCGCATTTGCCTGATCCTTGTGTTCCTTGCCATGTGCGGAGGCACGCGCGCCTGGGCGCACATCGGACCGCCCTATCCCATCATGCAGAACCGCAAGGTGGGGCCGTTCACGGTTGACGTCTGGAGCAATCCCGATGTCGGCGTCGGAAGCTTCTTTGTCATCATCAACCCGCCACCGGGAAGTTCGGTTCCCGGCGATATGAAGGTACAGGTCGCTGTTAAGCCGGTAAGTGGACGCCTGCCCGAAACGACCTACGACGCGTGGCGCGAAAAACTCCGCGACCGGGTAGAGTTCAAGGCTGTCGTGCCGTTCGACAAAGAAGAGATGTGGCACGTGCGCATTCTGCTGGCCAGCTCACAGGCGAACGGCGAGACGGATACCGATGTTCCAGTGACGCCGACCCTCCTGGGCCGCTGGAACCTGCTCCTGTTCGCGCTTCCTTTCCTCGGCGTGGGTCTGCTGTGGTTCAAGGCGATGGCCACTAAACGGGAGAACAGAAGAAGAGCGCAGCGAAGGAAGGCCCAGAAGACGATTGCTTGAGAAGGCGGCGTATTTTCCCCTCCCGCATGAATTCGATATGTTCAGAAGAGCCCTCTGAGATAAACACATGACACCCCGGGGATTGAGCAATGCCGCTATGGAGAAAGGCCGCACGCGATTGCGGTCCGCACGGCTGCTCGCCTGTCTCCTAGCGTCATCGGCTCTGATTCTGACGGGATGCCGCTCGCGCCTGCCCGATCGGTCGTCGAAGACCTATGCGGATTTCGTTTCGGCCTTCTATGTCGGTCTCGCTGCTCTGCAGGTGGGCGACGACGTTCGCGCTGATCGCGAATTGGAGCGTGCGACGCAAATCGTCCCGGGCGAGCCGGCGGCTTGGGCGAATTGGGGCGTGCTCGCGTTGCGGCAGAGAAATTTCGATCCTGCCGGACAAAGGCTGGAACAGGCGCAGAAGCTGGCTCCGCATGATGACGCAATTGAATATCTGCTGGGACTGCTGGAATCGGGCCGGGGAAAATCTGTGGAAGCCATCGCCGATTTCCGCAAAGCTGTGAATCTCAACCCGAACAACCTGATCGCGATGTATCGGCTCGCCGAAGAGATTGAGCGACAGGGCGATCCCAACAGCGACGCGGAGTTTCAAGCGCTGATGCAGCGGATCGTTGATGCACAACCCGACAACCTGGCCGCGTTGCTTGAGCTCAGCCGTATAGCGGCGAAACGCGGCGATGCCGCTGCTTTGAAGCGATCCGTGGCTCGTATCCAATTGGAGTCCCAGGAGTGGCCACCGGAAGTGAAGGAGCAACTCGCCGCTTTGGAGGCAGCAGCTACGGGGTCCGATCCTCGGGCGGCCGCGATGCGCACCACCTTTCTGCGAAATGTTCTGATGCGGGTTCCGAGCTTTCGCCAAAGCCTGGCAGCGATCAAACCTCCACCCGGCGACGAGGCCCAGCCCTTTACGCATTTCCTGCGCCTGGAGAGCCCCGTCTTCGCCCCCGCCCCGGCAGACACGGCGATGACATTCAATGTCGAGCCGCTGCCCAATCCGGATAAACGTGCCTGGACCTGGATCGGCGCAGTCTCGCTGAGTGACAAAGGAGCCCCGACCGTCGTTGAAGCCAACGAAAGCACCGTCCGCCTCGCGTCGGGCGCCACCGTGCCCTTTCCCGGAGGAGTTGCGAAGACCCCGCCACAACCGGAAAGCGTCGTTCCCATCGATTTTAACTACGACTTCAAGACCGATCTGGTCCTCGCTGGCGCGGGCGGCGTGCGCTTTTTTCGTCAGGACAAGCCCGACACTTTCACAGATGTAACAGCGCTGACCAAACTGCCTTCATCTGTGGTGAATGGACGCTACACGGGCGGCTGGGCCGTCGATATCGAGGCTGACGGCGACCTTGATATCGTGCTCGGGTCCAGCGATGGCGAACCGGTAGTCCTTAGAAACAATGGCGACAACACCTTCACGCCGACGCATCCTTTCATCGGAGTTTCGGGCGTACGAGGATTTGTGTGGGCCGACCTGAACGGAGACGGCAACCCTGACGCCGCATTCATCGACGGCTCCGGGCATCTTCATGTCTTTAACAACGAGCGATCTGGACGATTCAGCGAGATGCCTGCTGCGGGCCTCGAGCAGGTGAAAGCTGTCACAGCAGCGGACGCAAGTCACAACGGCATGCTGGACCTGCTTGCCGTCACAGCGGGCGGCGCGATCCTTCGGCTGGCAGAGAAGAGCGATGGAAGCGGCTGGGACAAGGTTGAAGTAGCACGGGTTCCGGATGCATCGAGCTATCTTGCCGGCGAAGTGCGCCTGCATGCAGCTGACCTAGATAACAACGGAGCAATCGATCTGTTGCTGAGCCGCGTTGCGCCTACGACGAGTAGCAACGCTCCGAGTGCGTTCGTGTGGCTGGGCGACGCTAAAGGGGCCTTCCTGCCTCCCACAAAGATCCTTGGCCCTGCGATCGTCTTCGACGCAGTGGACTTGAATGCCGATGGGCGACTCGACCTGCTCGGCCTCTCAACAGATGGTCAGCCGCTGCAGGCGGTGAATCACGGGTCGAAGAACTATCACTGGCAAATCATCCGCCCGCGCGCGAAACAAGCGACAGGTGACCAGCGCATCAACTCTTTTGGGGTTGGCGGCGAAATCGAGATCCGCTCCGGGTTGCTGGTGCAGATGCAGCCGATCACGGGTCCGCAGATGCACTTTGGATTGGGCGAGCAAACCGGAGTAGATGTGGCACGCATCCTGTGGCCGAACGGCTCGGTGCGCGCGGAATTCGCGCTCAAGGCCGATCAGGAAGTTGTGACCGAACAACGTCTCAAAGGTTCCTGCCCGTTTCTGTTCGCCTATAACGGCAAGGACATTGAATTCGTGAAGGATGCCGTCCCCTGGGGATCGGCGATCGGACTTCGCATCAACTCGCTGGGGACGGCCCGCATCGGCGCAACCGAAGAGTGGTACAAGATCGGCCGCGACCAGCTTGCGCCTCACAATGGCTACTACGACCTGCGAATTACCGGCGAACTGTGGGAGACTTTCTACTACGACTATCTCGCTCTCATGGCCGTTGATCATCCTGTGGGAACCGAAGTCTTCACGGATGAGCGTTTCGCAGTGCCGGCAGTGAAGCCCAGAGTCATCGCGGTTGACACTCCTCACAAGATCACTCGCGCAATCGATGACAACGGACAGGATGTAACGGATATTTTGCGCGACCTGGACAATCGTTACCTGGACACCTTCGGACGCGGCCAATATCAGGGCGTCACGCGCGATCACTACGTCGAAGTAGATCTCGGCGATGAGGTTCCCGCAAATGGCCCGTTGTATCTCATAGCCAAAGGCTGGGTGCATCCTTCGGACTCGTCGATCAACGTCGCAATCAGCCAAGGTGCACACGAACAAGCGCACGCGCTGAGCCTCGAAGTTCCTGACGGCCAAGGCGGCTGGTTAGTCGCGCGACCCAACCTCGGATTTCCAGCCGGAAGAAAGAAGATTTGTTTGATCGACCTCACCAACGTATTTCGTCCGGGCACTTCTCATCGAGTGCGGCTGAGAACGAATTTAGAAATCTATTGGGATTCCATCGAGTGGGCTCAGGGGCTACCACAAGCTGACTTGAAGATCCGTCGACTAACTCCTTCCATGGCGGATTTGCATTATCGTGGCTATTCGGTCATCCATCAGGCGAACACTTCGTCGCCTGAGATTCCCGACTACAACCATCTTGCGGGAACCCGGCAGCCCTGGCGCGATCTCGAAGGCTATTACACGAGATACGGCGACGTGCGCGAGTTACTTGCCGGAGTAGACGACCGCTACGTGATCATAAACGCCGGCGATGAGATATCCCTTCGCTTTCCCTCGCTGCCGGGACCTGCTGCTGGGTGGGTCCGCGACTATGTGATTGCCGGTGATGGATGGATCAAGGATGGCGACTACAACTCGACCTACTCGAAGACGGTATTACCGTTGCCGCATCACGATAGAAAAGAGTACGACACTCCGCCTGGCAGGCTTGAAGACGAGTGGACTTATCGTCAGCACCCCCAGGACTGGCAAACGTATCAGACTCGTTATGTAACTCCAGAAGATTTTCAAAATGCATTGCGCAGTAAGGCGGAGAAATGAAACGCGGCCCCGTTGCACGAATATTACTAACTATCTTCTTCGCCGCTTTGCTCGTTACTCCGATCGTTATCAGGCGAGTGTCCGCCAGCCGCGCATCGGCCAGAGTAAGGCTGGATGCGAACGCGGCTCTGCTTCGCCACGGCTTTTATCTTCAGGAAGTGTCTCGCGCTGCGGGCATCGATTTTGTTCACCAGGCGCCGACACTTGATCCAAAGCTCGATGGCATCATGCCGCAGGTCGCGTCGATGGGTGCCTCAGTCTCCATCGTGGATTTCGACCGCGATGGCTGGCCGGATATCTACGTCACGAATAGCAGAGAGGGCAGCAAGAACGCGCTCTATCGCAACATGCACGACGGCACCTTCAAGGACGTAGCTCCTGAGTTGGGCATCGCCGACGTGAATCAGCCCGGCACCGGAGTTTCCATGGGAGCGGTCTGGGGCGACTATGACAACGACGGCTATGAAGACCTGTTCCTCATCAAGTGGGGCCGCCCTGAGCTGTACCACAACGACCACGGCCACGGGTTTACTCGCGTCAGCGAACAGGCTGGCCTGCCTGCATGGATCAATGCCAACACCGCGATCTGGTTCGATTACGACGGCGATGGGCTACTCGATCTGTTTGTCGGCGGCTACTACGCCGAGGACCTCGATCTGTGGCATCTCAACACCACGCGAATCATGCCGGACAGTTTTGAGTATGCGAAAAACGGCGGCCGCAAATATCTCTTCCACAATCTGGGCAATGGCAAGTTTGAAGAAGTAAGTGCCAAGCTAGGGATCGACAGCCGGCGTTGGGCGCTGGCCGCGTCTGCCGCTGACCTGCGCGGGAGCGGCCATCCGGACCTGTTCGTAGCGAACGACTATGGCGTGTCAGAACTGTATCTGAATGACGGAAAGCGGTTTCGTGAAGCAGGGGAGCAGACGGGCGTAGGCTTTGCTCCGAAGAGCGGCATGAATGTGGCCTTCGGCGATATTCTCAATCAGGGCAGATACTCGGTGTACGTTTCCAACATTTCGGAAGAAGGCGTCTTGATTCAAGGGAACAACTTATGGGTTCCGAAGGATGGAGCTGCCGGGGACGGACTCAAATTCGAGAATCTCGCCCGCGACCTGGGCGTGGAGCTGGGAGGGTGGAGCTTCGGCGCGCAGTTTGGCGATCTGAACAACGATGGCACACTCGATCTTTATCTTACGAATGGCTATGTTTCGCTCGACCGAAATCGCAGCTACTGGTATGACTTCTCCAAAGTAGCGGGCGGCAACAGCACGATCATCGGGGATGCAAGAAATTGGCCCGCAATGGAAAACCGCAGCCTCTCCGGCTATCAGCAGAAGCATGTGTGGCTAAATGACGGCGCGGGAAAGTTCGTCGACGTGGCCCAGGCAGTTGGAGTAACCGACACCTACGATGGCCGCGCAGTGGCGTTCGCAGACCTGTGGAATCGCGGCGTGCTGGATGTGGTGGTCGCAAACCAGCGTGGGCCGCTGCTGGTGTATAAGAACACAGTGTCTCCTGACAACAAGTGGATCGAGTTTGAACTGGAAGGGACGAAGAGCAACCGGAGCGCCATCGGGGCCGAGGTCACGCTCTTCTGGAATGGGCAACACCAGGTGCAGGAAGTTTCAGGCGGCAGCGGCTTTTCAGCGCAAAACCAGAAGCGGCTTCATTTTGGACTGGGCAAGGATCCGCAGATCGAGAAAGCTGTGATTCGCTGGCCCTCGGGAGCGATTCAGACGCTCGACAAACCCACGCCAGACCAGCTTCATCAAGTAAAGGAGCCGGAATGAGCCAGCAGGTGATTGCGCCGCACGGGTTGCCGCCGGTCGGCGCGCCATCGGGATGGAAGAGCTGGCTCAGCCTCGAGAACCGCTTTGTCCCTCCGGTTTTTATTACTTTGATCCTGCTGGTGGGCCACCTTTCTTTCGGCATTCTCGAAAGCTACCCGAAGACTTTGATTGCCATCGCCACGAGCATCTCCGCGGAACTTGTCCTCGGCCGCATTTTTCTTGGCAAGTGGCCGCATCTGGCGAGCGCCTACATCACCGGCATCAGCGTGGGCATCCTGGTGCGATCGCCTGCCTACTGGCCGTTCGCGTTATGCAGCCTTATCTCCATCACGTCTAAATATGTCTTACGCGTCAAAGGGCGGCACATCTGGAACCCGTCGAACTTCGGCGTCTCCGCCATACTCTTCCTCGCTGGCGACGTCGCCGCGAGTCTCAGCATTCAATGGGGCAATTTCCTTGCGCCGATGCTGGTCATCTGGGCGCTCGGCGCAGCGATCATCTGGCGGTTGCGGCGCTTCCACATCACCGGAACCTACGTCGTCTCATTTGTGGTCTTTGCTTTCCTCAGATCATGGATGACCGGTGCGCCGTGGCTGTCGGAGATTGCGCCCATCACCGGGCCTGAATATCAGCTCTTCATATTCTTCATGATCACCGACCCGAGAACGACTGTGCGGAGCAAGACAGGGCAATGTATCTTCGCTTTCTCAGTAGCGCTTGTCGAGATGCTGCTGCGGTTGAACCAAGTCATTTACGCGCCCTTCTATGCGCTCTTCCTGGTTGGACCGACCGCGCTTCTCATCGAAATGTGGATGCAGTCCCGCCGGCAAAAGGCGCTGACTGTGGCCGCATGAGCGAGCGTAACTGCGCCGCATTTCTGCGAAAGAACAATCCGAACATTATGATGCAACGAATCAAGCTTTTTGGCTGCATTGTGCTTCTTGCAACGTCCACGGGATGTAAGCAAAAAACCTCCGAGCAGCCAGCTGGCCCGCAACCCGAAGCTCGCCCTGTTCAGGCTTCCGCCCCAGCGTCTCCGTCGCCGGCACAACCCAGTCCTACCAATGCCCGGCCGTCAGGTCCGATTCAGTTCACTGACGTAACCGCTCAGGCCGGCATCACCTTCAGGCACAACAGCGGCGCATTCGGAAAGAAGTACCTGCCGGAGACGATGGGCAGCGGGGCGTGCTTCATCGACTATGACAACGACGGATGGCAGGACATTCTGCTTATCAACTCCATGGATTGGCCGGACCATAAGTCCCATAAGTCATACCCCGCGCTGTATCACAACAACCACGACGGGACGTTTACAGACGTGACTCGCGAGGCGGGGCTGGCTGTGGAGATATACGGAATGGGCTGCGCCGTCGGGGACTTCGATAACGACGGTTTCGACGATGTGTATATCACCGCCGTGGGAAACAATCACCTCTTTCGGAACCTGGGGAACGGCAAATTTGCCGATGTTACTGCCAAAGCCGGGGTAAGCGATCCGGGATTCTCAACCAGTGCGATCTGGTTCGACTACGACAACGACGGCAAACTGGACCTCTTTGTTTCCCACTATGTCGATTGGTCGATTGCAACAGACCAATACTGCTCGCTCGATAACAAGAACAAATCCTATTGCACGCCGCAACTCTACAAAGGCCAGAGCGCGACCCTCTTTCACAACAAGGGCCATGGGGTCTTCGAGAACGTGACGAAGCGTGCTGGTCTTTATGACCCGACGAGCAAATCACTGGGCATCGCCATGCTGGACTACGACGACGACGGATGGATGGATCTGTTTGTCGCGAACGACACGCAGCCCAACAAGCTGTACCACAACAATCACGATGGCACTTTTACCGACCAAGCCGTGATTGCGGGAGTGGCCTATGGCGAATCAGGCACGATGCGAGCGGGCATGGGCGCGGATGCCGGAGATTTCGACCATACCGGGCACCAGGGACTGCTTGTCGGGAACTTTACCAATGAGGGGCTGGCTCTCTATCGCAACGACGGCTCCGGCCTGTTCACCGATGAGTCGCTCTCTTCGGGCGTCAATGTGCCTTCGCTCAGGTATCTGACATTCGGAGCCCTCTTTATGGACTACGACCTCGATGGCCTGCTCGATATCTTCGCCGCGAATGGGCACGTGGCCGACGACATCAGCGTGCTGCAGCCGACGATCAAATATGAGGAAGCGCCGCTGATGTTTCGCAACAAGGGCAACGGCAAGTTCGAAGATGTGACCGGGCGGCTTGGTCCCGCGTTGCGGCGCACCGCAGTGGGCCGGGGGGCTGCGTATGGAGACTTCGACCTCGACGGAGATCTCGATCTGCTGCTCACCACCAACAACGGACCCGTTCGCCTGCTGCGCAACGACAACGCCAACCAGAACGACATGCTTCGCGTGAAGACCGTCGGCACGCGTTCGAACCGCGATGGCATCGGCGCGAAAATCACCCTCAAGACGAACAAGGGCCTGCGGCAGTTCGCGATGGTCCATGACGGATCAAGCTACCTCTCTCAAAGCGAGCTGCCGGTCACATTCGGTCTGGGTAAACCCGAGGACGGTAAGACGGTAAGCCTCGAAATCCTCTGGCCCAGCGGGCGGAAGGACTCGATTCCCAGCATCAAGCCGAATCAGTTCATCACGGTACAGGAAGGCAAGGGTCTGATCTCAGCGCAGCCGATTGTGTTCAGTCCTCCAGCATCGCACGCAGACTCGCCATGATGATTCTGGGGCGAATTCGGGGTGGCCCCCCTCCCCCCTGCGGTTTTGACAAGTGCTTGATTCGGCGTTGGTTATACACCTTAGCGTTGACAAGTGCGTGAAACGATTGCCTTTATTTCACTTGCTCTGATTCTAAAGGCTTTAACCAGTGTAATTTGCACTGATTTAGGTGCTGCATCGCATTTTTGTCTCTGGTCATAGAAAAGGCCCGGCTGTGATGTGAGCCCGGCCTTTTTCACCTCTATTTCTATTGTACCGAGTGACGGGAAATAGTCGGCCAAATATTCTCAGCTCTCCGACGCCGAATTCTTCTGCTACTGCAGCTGAAAGCCGCAGCGCCTCAGAAGTTCCATCACTTCGCCCTGGCTGGCTTCGACCTTCGAAGCGGACGTCACCAGATCCTCGGGATCGACGGGATACCAGTTGCGGCGACGAGGATCGCCCAGGCCCGCTACATTGAATGGCTCGATTGCCTGCAGGATGTCTGCGGCTAGTTCGTCGGATTCCCACTTTGTTCGAACCTGCCGGGCGCGCTCGAATAGGCGGCGGCAGGCCGGTCCGAACAGAGGATGATCGTGCAGGAGAAAGGACGGCGCCAGATGCGGCCTCCCCAACCTCCTCGCCGTCTCGGAAAAGCTGGCTGCGGCGAAATAGAGCAACAACAGAGAAGTGAAGACGGGGAAGTTGTCCATGTTCGCGTACAGGCCGGCGATTAGACGTGCGGTGGCGAGTAATTCGCCTTCCGTCTGCGTGGCGTAGGTCTGGAGCCGCGATGCAAAGCGCGGAGTACTCCAGTCGCGTTCAACGATCTCGGCCAGCCGGGCGACGCCGAGAAGCGTGAGCGGGAAGCCGGTGGACAGCAGCGGATCGACGAATCCCGCCGCCGACGGAAGCAAGGCCCATCGGGAGCCCGCGATGGTCGCGCTGCGGAATGAAAGACGAGGTATGTGCGTGAAGGGACGCTCGGCTTTCGACGCTGCGAATTGAGACTCAAGTGCCGGAATCCTGTTAAGAATTCTCTGCCAGGCTTCTGCGCCGTCGGCGAGCTTCAATCTCTCAGCAAACGCGTCCGTTGTCGCGATGCCGGCGCTCGTGATCCCGTTGTTAAATTGCAGGACCCAGATCCATCCGCCATCGAAGACGTGATGGACCGCCGCATCATCCACGGGATAGGGCGGGGGCTCGCCGCCGGCAATGCCCTGTTGGTCTTGTAATCGTCGAACATCGGAGAAATGGCTATAGAGAGCCTGTGTGGCGGGAAAGCCGGGCAGTTTAAGTTCGCGAAGGCTGAGAGCACGATGTAGGAACCCGCGCGGTCCAGAGGCATCGACGACGAAGTCGGCAGACAGACTCATTTTGTCGCCGCGCCTTGTGCCTTCGAGTTTAATTTCTTTGTCCGACTCGGTTACGCAGTTGAGTTCGGTCTCGTCAAGATAGTCCACTCCCAACTCTTGGGCTTCGCTGACCAGGAATTGATCAAAATCGGCGCGATACCAGTGTGTGTCCGAGATTTCATCGTATGGACTGGCTGCGACAAGGAGTTGCTTGCTGCGATCCGGGGCGGAGTGTCTGGGTTTGTCCAGATCGTGATGATAGAAAGTGAAGCCTCGCTTCAGGCCACAGGCAATCTCCGGATGCGTCCTCTGCCAGGAGCCCCATTTTGCGAGCGGCTTGACGGCGGCCAGATCGTAGCGACCGGCCAACTCTTCGAGAAGGAGGTTTGTGATCGGTGTGGAGGATTCTCCGATGACAACACGCGGATGCCGGCCCCTTTCGAGCAGGACGACAGACCGGCCAAGCCGACGCGCGATCATGGCCAGGAGCGAGCCTCCGAATCCGGAACCCACGATGGCGATGTCGTAACGGGTGGTCAATCGCCACCTCGGCAGTGTGGACAGGGGATCGGGTCGGACACAGATTGCTGCAGATTCATGGCTCGCAGTCGCGCGATCCGGGATTCGTGGCAATGTGGACAGGCCGTCGCCGGGTTCACATCCCACAAGTCGGCAAAGACGCGTCCGCGATTCAGTGCCAGTCCATAGGCAACCGCGCCCTCCAATGTCGCAAGGCTTGGTGGGGAGAACTCTCCTATGCCAGTGAGTTCCTCCATCGCTCCGTTTCCGGCGCGAGTGGGGATGAGGGTTGCGGCGGTAGCTCCGCAATCGAAGGCAAAATCAAGAGAGCGTTCGGCCCAGTAGAGCGCTTCTTCCTCGCGCATGAAGGGCGGCTTCACCAGGATGAAGACGCGGAGGTCGATATCGTGCTCGCGCAGAAGGGCGGCCGCCGCCGCGAACTGATCCGTGGTCATTCTCTTGTTGAGCTGTTCGAGAATCTGCGGATGGACTGTCTCCAGGCCCATCGCGACCTCAAGGCGGCCGGTCAGTTGTTCCGCGAACCGGAAGCAGTTTTCGCCCACGAGAGCTGGATGGCATTCGACGATGACTCGTTCGAATGAGGCCACGCGGCTCAGGATGGCCGGATAGTCCTGCCGGGGAATAGCCTTTATATCGAAGAAGCTGCCGCTGTTATACAGCTTGATCTGGCGGGCAGGTGGAAGTCGCTGCAGGGCGTAGTCGATCTGTGTCGGGATCGCTCCTGCGGGCACATTCTCGGCCAAGGTGTTTTTCCAGAGATCGCACATGAGACAGCGCCAAGGACACTCCCGATTAGTGAGGAAGACCGTGGCGACCGGGACGACTTCTCCCGACGCCGAACTTTCTTCTTCGACGAAGAATGCGTAGGGCCGCGTAGGGTCGAGCGAATTTCGCGTGGGACGGCGCGCGAGAATCCACGTGTCTCGTTCAGCGCGGGTGGCTGGGTAGAGAGCCGGCAAGTATGCGGCCGCAGACGGCTTACTCATAGAGAGACAGGAATTGCTTGCGGTACTCGGCTTCGCGGTAGGGCAAGCGCGAGTGCAGCGCATCCTCCGGCAATGCGCCATGTTGGAAGCGGCGCTTCGGGAAGACCGGCATTTGCAGGCCGGTGACGGCTGCAACTCCGCGCGAGACGATCTCGCCCTTCAGTTCATACAAGCGAGCGACGTCGTATTTTGTCAGGCCAACGAAGGGGATTGCCTCAGCCACGGCGATGACATTGGGTTTGGTGTATGGGCTGAGGCCCTTGAAGCCATAGTGATAGGCGGGCGCGTACGTGCGGGTGTAGGAGCGGCTCAGTCCTCCGCTGTAGGTGAGCGAGTGCTTGATCTTCCCGACGCCCCACCCTTCCTGATAGAGCATCTGGTTGTTGATAACGCTGCGAATGGTGAGCTCGGGATTCTCTTCGATCGGATAGTCCTTGAGGTTTTCGTCGCCTCCGTCGCCGTCGATCAGATAGCGCCACTCAGGATAGCGGTCGCGTATGCCCCGGCAGAGCGCGATGGCCATGGTTGCCGACTCGATATCGAGTGGCTTGTAGTCCTCGGTGATGCGAATCGTGGCGCTCGCATCGAGCGTGGAAGCCAAGGCCTCGATCGGCTCGAGAAAGAGAGAGAGCCCGAGGCGGTCGAGAAAGGAAACAGCCTGCTCGAGATCGGGCCCGTCGCCCAGGTCGAGGCTAAATGCCTTCAACCGGACGGGGCTCATGCCGAGCTTGCGCATAACGTAGTAAGTGGTGAGAAAGACACTTCCGCTGTCGATGCCCCCGGAGAAACAGACGCCGATCGGCTCGTTGGGCGGGACGGTCTTCAGCCACTGCGAGATTTCTTCCGCCAGCGCGGAGATGTAGACGCGGCCAATCTCATCGAGATCGGCGGGCAGAGTGCTGGATGCGGGCGCAAAGAAGCGCGTGTAGACAGGATCGGGATCGGGGCATCCGATGAGCTGCAACTCGACGACGTAGTGTGCCGGCACCATGCGCGTGTAGCTGGGGTGAAATTGTGCGTCCAGATCTTCGGACTTGAGCCAGTCGAAGATCGTATCGATGCGGTGAGCCACGACCAGCGCAGGGCCCTCAGCGCGCTTGGCCAAAAAATAGCGCATGGGCCGGTCGAGCGAACGCGCCATTTTGACCGTCTTGCCCGACCGCGCGAGCAGGGCGAAAGAACCCTCAATTCCCCGCACGGCTTCCGGCGGATGGTCGAGCAGGAGCTTGCGGGCGTCGTCGACGCTCAGGTTGTAGATCTGGTTTGCATCGGGGTCCGTCAAGTCGACGACTCTTTCAACGTAGTGGTCCACAATCAACCTCAGAGAGAGTGTGCTGTCCAAACCAGTCTACGCGTGTCCAGGCCCGGTTTGGGGGCGTGCGCCGCCGTGTCCATCGGCGAACATCGATTCCTGAGATCGGACAAGGGCGATGCTGTTGCCGCGTCAGGCGTCCACACGCAATCTAATTGTCCTGTTTCAAGTTACGAGTCTTTGTTCCGTCGATACTATTCTGGTCCCGAAGTTGCTGGTAAGTCTGCTGCTGAAGTGTATGTTGGTACATCGGGAGGCTGTGGGATGGCGCATTTTGAGCGGATTCGCGATGTGATTTCAGGGCCATTTAGTCCGGAGATCATGCGGCAGCGGACGGCGGCAGGATGGCAACTGGTTTCGATCGAGTGGCGGCGGGAGCTACCCGAAGATGAGGCGCCTACCGAGGGTGCTTACAACGAAGAGATTCCATACGGGCTGCGCATCTCCGATGACTGCCTGCGACTGGAGCCCGATCCGCGCGAAAGCCAGGCACTGACGCTGATGATGGAGCTGATGGTGCAGGATTTCCCCATATCAAGCGTAGCCAGCGACCTGAACGAAAAGGGCTTTCGCACGCGGACGGGTAAGCGGTGGAGTCCGGTGACCGTCTTCAACATGCTTCCGCGATTGATCGAGGTCGGGCCGCGGCTCTTCTCGACCGACGACTGGGAGGCACGACGGCAGAAGTTCGCGCGCTTCGTCTAGCTGCCGTTATTGCGTCGCGAGGGTAACAGGGCGTGCGTCGGCGTTCAGGCCGAGGGCGCGCAGGATGGCTGGGTCCGGCGTGATCTGTGTGCTGCTGCGCTCGACGACTCCGAAGTTACCGCGATAATCCCACATCGCCCAGCCAATGTGATTTTCTTCGAGCGCGGAGCGGACATCGCCGATCCAACGAGCACGAGAGGCCGGATTTGCAGTGTCGCGATAGGCGCCGAATTCGTTGCAGATGAGCGGGACATTGCGCTCGCGAGCCCACGCAGCGGCGAAGGCGATGCGCGCCGCGATGGACTGGCGGTTCCATCCTACGGCTCCGTAGAGGAAGAGGTTGTAGCGGGCCAGGTCGCCGGGAACGTTCTTCATCTGTGCGGCCAGCGTGTCGGGCGTTGCCGGATAGGGAATGTCCTTGTAGTAGATCCAATCACTGGAGCCCCAGGACGCTCCCTGGTGAGTGAACTGGTACGGCTCGTAGAAGTGGAAGTTGTAAATCACGTTGGCGTCTCGCAGAGGATCAAGCTGAAGCAGATCGGGAAGGCTGCCATAATTCGCCGCTGTTGCAATGATGGTGTGATCCGCGTCCGCTCCGCGAATGGCTTCGACGACGCGCGCCTGGATGCCCATCCAGCGATACGGGTCCGGCACCTCGGGCTCATTCATCAGTTCAAAGAAGATCTTGGCGGGGTCGGCCTTGCTGAAGTGGGCGGCGAGAACGCGCCAGAGGAGGACAAAGTCGTCCACACCGTTTGCAGTCGCCAGATTGCGCTTGTAGTCGCTATTGGGAAAGACGCAGAGCATGACGGCGAGATGATTGGCGAGGGCTGCGTCTATGGCGTGATCGAGCGCGGCGAGGGCCTGCGGATTAGCCGGATTGAGCTGGCCATGGCGCACGATCAGCGAGGGCTCGACGCCGAGGCGGACGGAGTCGAAGCCCATCTCGTGGATGAGCTTGAGGTCGGCCTCACTCGTGAAGCTGTCGAAATGCTGCTGAGACAAATCGCCGGAGCTCGCGAACCATCCCGAGAGATTGATGCCGTGCCGCAAAGAAGCCGCACGATCGAAGGCCGGGCTCTGTGCGAAGGAAATGGCAGAGGCGCAAAGAAACACAAGGAACAGGACGAGTCGGCGCATAGAATGGGCTCTCCGGGAAGAAAGGTTATTGTAATGGGAAGAGATACGATCTCCTTCCCCGTTTGCATTTAGCGGACACGGTAGCGTCCTTTCCGTGCCCTTGACGCAACTCATTTGAAGTGGAAAATGTGCTGTAGACGTTTGCCGGTGCCCTCACATCTGGCTGCGACGCAACATCACTGAAAGAGCAGTATGGATCGCAAGCCAACGATGAACGATGTCGCCCGGGTGGCCGGCGTCGGAACCATGACCGTATCGCGCGTGCTGAATGAGTCGGCGCCTGTCTCGGCGGAGGCGGCGGAACGCGTCTATCGCGCGATCGAAAAGCTCGGATACCGACCCAATGAAATGGCGCGCGCGCTTCGCGGGTTGAAGTCGCGGACCATCGGCATTATCGTCCCGTATCTCTACGATCCGTTCTTCGCGACCATTGCGCATGCGATCAATACAGTGGCCAAGGAGAACGGTTACTCGGTCATTCTTACCACATCTAACGAAGATCCCGACTCGGAATATGCAGAAGCACAGTTGATGCTGCAACGGCGCGTGGATGGCCTCATCGTGATTCCCGCCGACGCGCATCGCTCGCGCCTGAGTCGCGCCGAGTTCGACAAGACACACATCGTCACTCTTGACCGTCCAGTTCAGGACCGCAGATTCGATACCGTTCTGGTGCAAAACCAGAGCGGGTCGAAGCGGGCAGTCCAGCACCTGCTCAGCGAACACGGACACAGACGAGTCGTCTTCATCGGACTCAACAAGCACCTCTACACGGTGAGGGCTCGCTTTGAGGGCTATCGCCGCGCGATGCTAGAGGCGGGCCTGCAGCCGGAACCATCCTTCAAATGCGACTCCCAGGAATTGACGTCGGCGGTGATCGCCGGGCTGATCCGGGAGAAAACACCGCCGACGGCCTTTTTCTGCTTCAACAACCTGACCACACGCTACACGCTGCGGGCGCTTCTGGATCTCGGAGTGCGGATTCCGGAGGAAGTGGCGCTCATCGGTTTCGACGATTTCGAACTGGCCGAAATCCTGCACCCCAACCTGACGGTGGTGAGGCAGCCGGTATATGAAGTTGGCCGCGTGGCCGCTGGACTGCTCTTTGACCGGCTCAAGCGCGATGAGTTTCCCAAGGACGGCAATAAGGTTGTGCTGCCAGTCGAGTTGATTATCCGGCGCTCATGCGGATGCAAACCGCGCGTGCGGCACACCGTAGCCTGACGCGATTTTCGATCAATGGCTATGCAGCCTGGCCAGAAACCGGGACGCGGGATTCTCCGGTGTAGATGCCGCCTTCACCGGGGCGGCGGCGACAGGCTTCGGGGTGCTGCTGGGTACCGCAGGGACCGGCTGGGCCGCTTGCTTCGCCGGATCGCCGGATGATGACCGTGACGACGGTGGGGGCGACGCGGCCGGCGCTTCGAGATTTTGCACAATCAGCGAAATACGACGATTCGAGGGATCGAGGGGGCTTTTTGGCAGGCGTAGACGCTGGTCCGCGTAGCCGCGCACCTGGGACACCTGGTCGGCGCGAAGTCCCTTTTCCTGCATCAGACGGCGCGCCGCGTTGGCGCGATCGGCGGAAAGCTCCCAGTTCCCGTAGCCCGCGTCATTGGCGTAGGGTAGCGAATCCGTATGGCCCTCGATGGAGATGCTGTTAGGCACGGTGCTGAGTTGCTGGGCCAGCATGGTCAGCAGATCACGGCCGTTTGCGTTCAGTACGGTGCCCCCGGTGTCGAAAAACGTGCCGTTCTTCGATTCGAGTAGCTCGATCCTCAAACCCTCCGGAGTGATCTTGATCTCGATCTGATTCGACAGCGACTTGAAGTGGTCCGACTGAAGAATGGCCTTTTCCAGACGGTCCTTCAACTGCTGAACATTTTCCTTCGTCAACGGCTGCTTATCGTCGGAACCGGCACGATCCGTTCCGGTGAGCGAAGCGCGCCCTCGGGGATCGTTGAAATAGCCAGCTATAACCTTGCGCACATGGTCGCTGGTATTCATCAGCCACAGCACAATGAATAACGCCATCATGGCGGTAACAAAGTCGGCATAGGCGACCTTCCATGCGCCGCCGTGGTGGCCGCCATGCGCCCGGGCTTTCTTTATAACGACGATGGTTTTCTTGGACATCGGCTCACGCGATCTTTTGCTCAGCCGCGGCCTCAGACGCCTGCGGGCCGTGGCAGGCCGCTTCCACCTCTTCGAAGGTGGGCCTGACGTGCATGGGAACAGCGCGGCGCGCGATTTCCACCGACTGCACCGGAGCATTCCCCTTGATGAAGGAAATCATGAGTACGCGAAGCACGTACAAAAAGGCATGCTCCTCTTCGGCCTCCTTGCCCATGTAGGAACTGATGGGACCGACCAGTCCGTAGCACAACAGAATGCCGAGGAAAGTGCCGACCAGGGCGGCTGCCACCTTGTGGCCAATGGCCTCGGGAGGACCGCCGAGCGCACCCATCGTGATCACGACGCCCAACACCGCAGCAACAATTCCCAGGCCGGGCAGCGAATCCGCCACCGTGGTCAGTGCGGAGATCGGCTGATTGGCCGAGCGGTGCTGGACCTCCATATCAAGGTCCATCATCTGGTCCATGTCGAAGGGCTCGACGCCTCCGGTTACGGCCATGCGCATCGTGTCGCAGACAAAGCTGCGAACGTGAAGGTCATGAATGAAGTCCGGATAAGCGTTGAAGATCACGCTCTCTTCCGGCTTCTCGATATCCATCTCAATCGAGAGCATGCCTGCGCGCCGGACCTTGTTTAGAAGCTCGAACATCATCTTCAATGAGGACAGATACCGCTCCTTGCCATAGTGGGACTTGCCAAAGACACCCATCGCTCCAGAGAAAATGCCCTTCAGGATATGCATGGGATTGGCAATCAGCAGCGTGCCCAGACCCGCGCCCACGATAATGAGGAACTCGGCCGGCTGGACGAGTACGGCCAGGTGCCCCTTCTCCATCAGGAAGCCGCCAATGACCGCTCCGAAAACCAACAGAATTCCGACAATGGCAAACATTCGCGAGCCCTCTCTTGGATTCCGGATGCCGGAGTCACGAATGCCGGCTGCGCGTGCCCTGAGTCAGCCGTTGAGCATGATCCCCGCCGGAGTCGCTTGCTCCCTGTATCGGCGGGAGATGGCTCTCGCTTCACATTGCGGAAGACGAGAAAAAGCAGGGCGTGAAGGCCCTGCCTCTCGGGAAATTAGAGCATTCTTAGATTGGGTCGTTTCTTACGGATCAGTTCCGAGAAGCCGACTTCGCGGTACTAATCCTTGGGACCACCCTCATCGCGCGGTGGCCTTTCGCCGTCGCTGCTCGCTCTCCTGACGTAATTTGGTGAAATCATCAGCTGGACGTATCTCGAAGGTCGCCCCATACTTCAGGGTCGGATGCTGCGACATGAGCTGAATGGCATGATTCATGTCCCGTGCCTCAAACACGCCAATGCCGCCGAGCTGTTCCTTGGTTTCCGCATAGGGACCGTCGGTTGTCGCGACTTTGCCGTCCTTCCAATACAAGGTCAACGCGGTTTCAGGAGGCTGAAGAGCTTCTCCAACACCGTGCAGGTTGGCACGCAAATAATCGTCGTACTGAAAGCATTCGTCGAACATTGCGTTTCGCTCGTCCTCGGTCATGGCCGCGTGTTTTGCTGGGTCGTAGTATCCCAAAAAGATGTATTTCATTGCGCCTCTCCTCTCGTTAGTTGCCAGCAGCGGGCAGCGTCTCACTTTGGATTTCCGCTCACGACCCAAAGCGGACCTGACGCGCCAGGGCAGCCGGTCCGGGCAGCCCGTCGGGCGAGTCGCGCGATTAAATAGGAACGTACGTCAACCGAATCAGGTCCTCGGCGATTAGATCGCTGGCCACCAGATGGAGCGGCGGCCGGGGGCCGGCGAAGAATGGCTTGCCGCTACCAAGCACGACGGGACGGAGGTAGAGTCGATACTCATCGATAAGACCGGCCTCGGTCAGGCTTCGCGCCAAGTCTGGTCCGCCAACGTCAATCTCGCCAGCCAACTCAGCCTTCAGCCTGCGTATCTCCGCATCGACGTCATCCGCGACAAGCGTGGCGTTGGGGCCAACTGACTTGAGCGAGCGCGACACGACCCACTTTGGTTGGCTCCGCCACACCGCCGCGAACTCGTGATCGTCCGCGTCCCAGTCCGGAAGGTCTTCGTCCCAATAACGCATTACCTCGTACATGCCGCGACCGTATAGGACGCCCGTCAGGCCACGCGCCTGCTCGATGAAGTGACGGAAGGCCGCAGGCACGGGCGGCCCCAACTTCGTGTGGTCGACGTAGCCATCCAGCGACTGGTTCAATGCGAAGACAAGTTTCGCCATGCTGCAAATCTCCTTCCCAGGTTCTTCGGAATAATAGCTTGAGCCGAAGTCGCGGTACTCATCCCTGGGACCGCCCTCATCGGGCGGCACCCTGTCGCCGTCGCTGCTCGCTCTCCTGAATTATTTCAGTCATATCGCCGGCTGGACGTACCTCGAACAACGACCCGTACTTCAGTGCCGGATGCTGCGAGATGAGCTGAATGGCATGATTCATGTCCCGCGCCTCAAGCATGAGAATGCCGCCAAGCTGTTCCTTGGTCTCCGCATAGGGACCGTCGGTCGTCGCGACTTTGCCGTTCTTCCAATACACGGTCAACGCGGTTTCACGAGGCTGAAGAGCTTCTCCACCAGCCCAGTGCCCGTTGGCGCGCAGATGGTCGTCGTACTCAAAGCATTCGTCGAACATTGCGTTCCGCTCGTCCTCGGTCATGCCCGCGTGTTTTGCGGGCTCGTAGTATCCCAAACAGATGTATTTCATATGTCTCTCCTTTTGTTGGTGGCCAGCAGCACAGCCGTCGCCGATTTTTCGTCACTGTTTCGAGTAACGAAGCGCGACACATCCTGATTTAAAAGTCTTTGCCTCAACAAGTTTTAATGGCAATCGCTCCCACGGGCCAACACCATCCAACAACCTTCTCCCCTCTCCGGCAAAAGTTGGGGAAACGACAAAACGATATTCATCAACCAGGCCCAGTTCCATAAGCTGTGAAGGAATGCCCACACCGCCGACCAAAATGTCTTTGCCTTGTTCTTGTTTCAGTTTGAGTATTTCGTCGTGAAGGTCCGTACGGACAATTCTCGTATTCTCGTCTTCAGCGTGGTCTAGTGATCGTGAAAAAACAATCTTCTTGATGGAGTCAAATGCTCGAGCATATTCTTTGTCTGCTTTTGTCGCAGACTGATCTTTGAGGACATCAGGCCAATAGGGAACCATCAATTGATAGGTTTTACGCCCAAAGACCTGCAGGTCAAACTCTCGCGTGAGGTGAGTAAAATATTCAAGTTTTTCTTCGTCGACAAATTGTTTGGTGTGGTCGACGCAGCCATCTACGGTAATGTTGATTGCGAAGATTACATTTCTCATTGATTGTCCCGCCCCTTTTCGCTTGATCGTTGATTTTCTCGACGCTCATCGTATAGTCGTCGCGTGCAGAGAAAATCGACAGCAGAGGCGAACTTTTTATTTCAATTCCGCGAGCCGCCTCGCGAGAAAACGGAGCGGCTCGACACAACTCGGGGGCTTGTCCCCCTAACGCTTGACATATTATCCGTCCTTGATAGGCTGACACGATGCTTGTCATCCAGTCCCCAAGATTGCAGCTCAGCCAGTTCCAGATGCTGGATGCACAGGACGTTTTCGGATGCATCACGCCCGCCATCGCCAAATTCATGCCATGGGAGCCGCCGTCGTGGAGCGAGTACGTGGAGCGATGCGAGAAGAGAGTGCGGGTTCCGGAACCGAACAACTTTTCTTTTGTCATCCGGCGGCTCGACAATAGGGAATGCCTTGGCATGGCTTCGTTTGAGAACGCCGATTCTCTTTCGCCCGAAGTCGGCCTTTGGCTCAAGGAAAGCGCGCATGGGCAGGGTTTTGGCCGGGAAGTCGTGGCCGCACTTGTTAAGTGGGGGCACGCAGCTCTTGGCAAGGAAAGTTTCATCTATCCGGTGGCCGTACAAAATACCGCCAGCAGGCGCATCGCTGAGAATCTTCACGGCGAAATCATAGGCAACCGCAAGAATCCAAAATACGACTCCGTCGTTTACAGGATTCCCTTCTACGAATCGCCATATTCTCAGTTCTCGGTGGACGGGTCGAAGTCGTCGGGGACGTAATCAAGCCGGTACGCGCGTCATGAAATGACGAACCGAGGTGAGGAGAATAGTGACCTGCTCCTTAGAGTATTCGGCGTATTTGCCGTGTGCTGCTTTGTTCCGCAAGTCTAACCATCCTGTCACCGATTTTTGATCCAATTTCGAGTAAACGCCCTGACCAGCAAGGTCCGCATTCAGTTGATCTGCCTTTTTGGGCTTTCCGCTGGGGGCATTTACATCCAGCCCATTTTTGGTACAAAGTTGCCGAAGATGTTCCTCAAGGACACTTCCGATTATGACCGCAGCCGGGTCTTTGAAACCCTCCGTCAGGAGATATTCAGACATTTCGAGAAAGTCGCTGAACAGTTCGGCGTGGACGAGTTCGGCGAACCGCTTCATATAGCCGGAGTGATATGCCTCTCGGAGAGCGCTTAATATTCCGGCGGCAGGAGAGATGGCATGGCCACTATCAGGGCCATACTGTTGCAGGAGGCGACTCACGGATTTGTAATATTGACTCTCGGGAGGAGCAAACCTCTGAACGGTGTCACACATCAACGTGAGAATCGATGTGGCCTCCCCACCATCCCTGAGATCGCTCAAATCCGAATACTTGGAGCGTGACCGCAGGCCCTTGTGCCTGCTGAGAACCGCGTCTATTTGAGCAATGATGTCGTCATCGAGCGCCATCCAATTCTCCCTCGCTTCACAAAATCAGGTTTCCTGTTTCAAGTGTAGGACCTGTTCGTGACGCAGACTGTGCATTGCTCGTTACCTTCGGCACCGGAGCAACATGCTACCGCCTACTTCGCCGTGGCTGAGGTAGCGTACGCGTGAGTGCCTGCCGTAATGTCGGCAATCCGGAAGTAATTCTGCCAAGGCTTCCGACCAGAGACATTTATGAGATGGGTTGTAATTTTCATTTCAATTCCTCGAGCCGCCCGGCGAGGAAACGGCGCTCCGGCTCCTGCCGAGCCTCCTGCCCAACAAGGGCCAACGCCTTCTCATACGAAGCACGGGCCTCCGGAAGCCGTCCAAGCCTGCGACACAAATCCGCGCGGGCGGAGTGTGCGAGGTGATAATTGGCGAGTTCCTCGCGCGCCAGCAAGCCATCGATGAGACGAAGACCCTGCTCCAGACCCAGATCCGGACCTTCGCACATGGCGACGGCAACTGCACGGTTGAGTTCCACGACTGGCGATGGCTGAATACGAATCAGCCGATCGTAGAGCAGCGTGATCTGACGCCAGTCGGTAGACGCCGCCGAGGCAGCCTCGGCGTGAACTGCCGCAATGGCCGCCTGCAGGGTGTAGGCGCCGAAACGGCGTGATCGAAGAGCGTTCTCGGTGAGCGAAATGCCTTCGGCGATCTGGGCTTTGTCCCATAGAGAGCGATCCTGCTGGTCGAGCAGAATCAGCTCTCCCTCTGCAGAGCTTCGGGCGACGCGGCGCGACTCCTGCAGCAGCATCAGCCCCAGCAGGCCCATCGCTTCTGGTTCCGGAAGACGGTCCGGTTCCGAAACATCCGGTTCCGAAACATCCGGTTCCGAAACATCAAGGAGCAGTCTACCCAGACGGATCGCTTCGCGGCTCAGTTCGGCCCCTGTTGTCTCCGCCGAATAACCCGCGTTGAAGACCAGGTACACGACCTGAAGTACAGCTCCCAACCTTGCCGATAATTCCTGCGACACGGGCACCTGGTAAGGAATCGCCTTATCGCGGATGACGGCTTTCGCGCGAACGATGCGTTGCGCAAGCGTCGCCGGCGTAACCAGAAATGCCCGAGCAATCTCCTCTGTGGTCAAGCCGCAGACTTCGCGCAGTGTGAGCGCAACCTGTCCCTCAGGTGGCAGAGCGGGATGGCAGCAGGTGAAGATGAGACGAAGGCGATCGTCCTCGATCTCCTCCTCTTCAGGGGTTCTAGTGCGCGCTTCGTTGATTTGCGCTTCAAGGTATAGCGCTAGATCTGCCTGTGCTCCGTCGAAACGCGCTCTTCGGCGCATCCCGTCAATGGCCTTGAAGCGTGCGGTTGAAATCAACCAGGGGCGCGGATTGTCCGGTATGCCGGCCTGCGGCCATCTGTCCAAAGCGGCGGAAAAGGCCTCGTGCATCGCCTCTTCGGCGAGATCAAGATCGCCGAGCAGGCGGACCAGCGTAGCCAGAATTCTGCCCGATTCCGACCGGTAAAGAGTATCTATGGCCCTGGTCAGATCTTCGGGCGCATTCGGTGGCATGCATGTCAAACTAGCAAACGGACTGACTCGACACAACTGGCTCGCCTATGCGCTCATTGGGGACGGTTTGCCGCGATGCCGTCACAAACCGCCGGATGCGCAGATTGTCCGTCTCGAGCGCGGCGTTATTTCCCTGCGGGCAGTTTCACGATGAATTCTGTGTTGCCCGGTTCGGAGCTGAAGGTGATGGTGCCTCCGAATTGCCCTACTACAATGCGGTGAGCGATATCGAGGCCCAGGCCTGTGCCAATGCCGACCGGCTTGGTCGTAAAGAAGGGCTCGAAAATCTGGTCGCGATATTCGGGCGCAATCCCCGTTCCCTGATCCGAGATGCCAATACAAGCCTGCTGGTCCTCGGTCCAGGTGCGAATGATGATCCGGCCCTGTTCGGGAGAAGCGTCGATCGCGTTGTCCAGAATATTCGTCCACACCTGGCTCAATCCCGTGCCGCTGGTCTTGATGGTCGGCATCTCCGGTGCAAAGCGCTTCTCGATGACGATCTGCTTATAGCGGAACTTGTGGGCGAGGATGGTCAGCGTGCTCTGGATGCTGTCGTGCACGTCGATTTCGCGCTCGCGATTCTTGTCGTCGTAGGCATATTTCTTTACGGCGATTACCAGATCGGTGACGCGCGTGATGCTCTCTTCGATCGTTCCCACCAGCTGCATGCTCGAAATGAGCGACATCAGCCAATTGAGCGCGTCGGAAAGAAACTCCGCCGGGAAGGCCGCATGGGCGCATTCAATATCTTCGCGTTTCCAGCCCACGGCCACGAGGATAGGAGCCATTTGCCAGGCGTTCTCGACCCCAATACTCTCCAGCCAACCGAGGAGTTCGTCTTCGGCATCGGCCTGATCCAGCGTGCTCATGGCGGCTGGTTTCTCGAACTTGAGAACCTCCTCCTGCAAATCGCGCAGGCAATCCTTCTGTTCGACAGTAAGCGGGGTGCGCGTAAAGCGCAGGCTGATCTGTTGGAGGCGGGTGAGATTCTCGCGCAACTGCGAGGCGGCGCGACGAGCGGCAGCGCCCGGATTATTGAGCTCGTGCATGAGTCCGGCGGCGAGGGTTCCGAGCGAGATGAGCTTTTCGCGGTGCAGCGTGAGCGCCTGATAGGTTTCCAGACGGCGGCCCATGTTGGACAGAATCCCGCCGCGCACCACCGGGCAAGTGCCCATAAGGCTCCAAAAGGATGGGGCATCGACGCGCACCAGCCGGCTCGGCGCGGTCACCTCAGCGCGCACCGGAGCACCCGCGATACCGGTTAGAAGAGGCACTTCGCCAAACGTGTCGCCTGCTTTGAGGGTGCCAAGGAGGGTGATCCCGCTGTCCAATTCCGGCTTTACCAGGCGCACCTCACCCTGGAGGACCACCCAGAATGAGAGGTGTGTCTCGCCGCGATCAAAGAGAACCGTGCCGGCGGGAGCTTCGACCAGTTCTACCTCGCCAAGACACTCCAGGTCCTGCTCTCTGGTCTGTTGAAAGATGGGGATTTGCCGTATTTCTGCGAGCAGGTCTCGCGCGGAAATCGTTTTCGTGCTCAGGCTAGGTTGCTTCTCTTCCATCGATTCGCTTTTCTCGTCACCTAAAAACGTGCCAGATACTGGTGCATAAACTGTACGGCGATCGATCCCTCGCCTACGGCCGACGCCACGCGCTTCACCGAGCCGTGCCGGATGTCGCCTGCTACGAAAACGCCGGGCAGGCTGGTTTCGAGCAGATACGGTTCCCGGTCTTCCTTCCACCCGCGCGGCAGCTTATTCTCTACCTTTAAATCTGGCCCGGAGAGAACGAAGCCATTCGGATCGCGCATGACCTCCTCCGGCAGCCAGTCGGTTACCGGCGCCGCTCCTATAAACACGAACAACGCCGAAGCGGGACGGACCTGTTCTCCGGTGCCGTTCCGGACTTTCAGGCACTCCAGCCGGCTTTCTCCCATGGCCTCAATCACCTGCGCGTGTGTCTCCACCGTTATATTGGATGTTTGAGCGATCTGATCGATCAAATATTTCGACATCGTCTTTTCAAGCGATTCGGCGCGAACCAGCATCGTTACCCGGCCGGCATACTTTGAAAAGTGCATGGCGGCCTGCCCCGCCGAATTTGCCCCTCCGACAATGAACACATGCTCGTCCTTGCAGGAACGGGCTTCGACCAGGGCAGCGCCGTAGTAAACGCCCAGTCCAGTGAGGCGGTCGATGCCGGGCGCGTCCAGACGCCGGTAATTGACGCCAATGGCGATCAGGCACACATGGCATGACACCTCGCGACCATCGCCCAGGCGGACGAGCCGATACTGATTCTCTGCGCGGATACCTGTCACGCACTGCGTGAGGAATTCGGCGCTAAATCGCGACGCCTGGACGTAGGCGCGGCGGGCAAGATCGGCTCCGCTCAACCCCGAGGGGAAGCCTAGATAATTCTCAATGCGCGAACTCGATCCAGCCTGTCCTCCGGGCGCTTCCGGCTCGACCACCAGGGTGCGCAGGCCTTCCGATGCCGCATAGACGGCAGCTGCCAGGCCGGCCGGGCCGGCTCCGATCACCACTAGGTCATAGAAGTCGCTCGCCGCATGGGTACGCAGACCGACTCTTTCCGCCAGCGCCTGCTGCGTAGGCTGAACCAGCGACGATCCATCGGGAAAGAGAACCGCCGGCAGTTGGCGATCGTTCAGCTTGTAGCGCCCCAGAAGATCGAAGGCCTGGCTATCCGTTTGCGGATCGAGCCATACATACGGAATCTGATTGCGCGACAAAAAATCCCGCACCTGGTGATCCTGCAACGACCAGCGGGGACCAACCACGCGGAGTCCCTCGAAGGGCGGGCGATACCCTTGATTCCAGGCCTCAAGCAGGTCGTCTAACACGGGATAGAGTTGCTCCTCGGGCGGATCCCATGGCTTGGTCAGGTAGTAGTGGATTTTGGCCGTATTGATGGCCTTGATGGCTGCCTCCGTATCGGCGTATGCGGTCAGGAGGGCGCGCTTGGCCTCCGGATAAATTTTCTGCGCCTTCTCTAGAAAATCCACGCCGGACATGCCTGGCATCCGCTGATCGGAGAGAAACAGCGCAACGGCGTCGCCGCGCTGCTCCAGCTGAACGCAGGTGTCGAGGGCCGCTTGCCCCGAACCAGCCCGCAGGATGCGGTAACCGGCACCATACTTCCGGCGCAGGTCCTGGATCACGGCCTCGAGAACGCTGACGTCATCGTCTACGGCGAGAATGACTGGCTTCCCCATATACCTCCAGTGTATTACCAGTTCGATGACGGCTGCTTTAACGCGATCCGGACTCCGAGCCAGAAGAAAATGTTATCCTCATAGATACTTTTTTCTTTGCAACTTCGAAATCGTCGGGTAGTCTATTGAGAACATTCAAAACAGAGTTGCACAATCTCTTCGTCATAACTTCGGAGAAATGAAGTTATGATCTGGTACTCATAGTGTCTAATTAAGAGACACCGAGTACATAACATTGCCTTGTGTCGATAAGTCATGTACGCGTATAACACTGCGCCTGCCTGCAATCGATCATTTCGGCGAGTCTGCGCGCTTGTGCGCCTGGGCTCGGCATAGTACGACAAGGATGGCTAGTATGAATAAGATAATCCTGGCAGACAATCAGGCTATATTCCGGGCAGGAACGGCAAAAGTTCTAACCATGGAAGATGATTTCCGCGTCATCGCGCAGTGCAGCGACGGGGAGCGCCTTTATCAGGTTCTGGAAGCATTCAGGGGAGCAACACTTTTATTCGCTTCCGCGCTTAAATTGAATATAAACCAACTCGTCGAACGCGTTCGCGTCCAAAACGGTCTCTGCATCGTGATTGCCGAGAACAGCGAGTCCACAAGCTCGTACCTCTCCGCAGGTGTGCATGGCGCGGCTCACCGCTCGGTCACCGGTCCAGCGCTGATTGATTGCGCACGCCGTGTGGCGCGTGGCGAACGCGGTGTAAAAGTGGCCGGTGTGGGGGCAGGCACACAGGAAGAAGATCAGGTGGGGGCGCGCGTCCGTGATCGTCTCACGCCCAAGGAAATGAAGATTGTCGCGCTTATTGTTCAAGGCTGCAAGAACAAGGAAATCGCCATGCGCCTGACTACGACCGAGCAAGTCATTAAGAACTATCTACGCAGCATCTATGACAAGACCGGCGTATCCGACCGACTAGAGCTTGCCTTATTTACGATTCACCACCGCATGCTCGCCGAAGCAGCCGCAGCGGCCGGAGATCTGATCCTTCAGACGCAATAGAAAGAATCGCGATTTTGAGGCGAGCCACAGAGTCGAGCAGACACTTCGGGGCAAGCGCTGTCATAGGACATTCAGCTCGCTGAGCAGATGACACCCGCAGGCAGCGGGCAGGCCCAGGCACGCCATCGGAAGTTCAACCGATCGAAGGTGCGCTTTCGTCAGCGGAGATCCTCGGCCGCCTCCGGATACAGCTGAGAGCTTATGGCCAGCTTCTGCGGACTTATGCAGTCGTCTCCAAGATAGCCCCTACGTCTTAAGTGGTGAAGTCACGATGACGAGCCATCTTCGCCTGCAGGAGGATGTTTAATATCTGTACGAGCTCGCGGGGATCCGCGGGCTTCTCCAGATAAATGTCTGCTAGCGGTTCTGCCGCCTGGAAAGCTTCGGCAACATATCCCGATACAACGACCACGGGCACAGGGAGATGGGCTTTCGCCGCTTCGACAATGGCCCGGCCGCGTTCGCGGCCCAACCGCCAATCTGTAACCACACCATCAAAAGCGATCCGTTCTATCTCTCGAATCGCATCCTCGGCAGAAATGCAGGTCGTGACTTCATAACCTGCATGTTCCAGTATTATTCTCTTTAGCGAGATGACGCCTGGATCATCATCCACGCAGAGGATCTTGGCCAACGACTTTCTCCAACTATGCTGCTTATTGCGCAACTTATTCAGGTTATATCAAACGCGCCACCGTATCCATTGCCGAGTCCACGATTTTTGACATCCAGAGTTACCGCGGTTTCTCGGCAACGGACTTAGCCTGAGTGAATAAGTAGAGATAGTCCGGACCGCCCGCCTTGGAATCCGTGCCAGACATATTGAAACCGCCAAACGGATGCGCACCGACCATTGCGCCGGTGCATTTGCGGTTGAGGTAGAGATTCCCCACGTGAAATTCGCGGCGCGCGCGCTCGAGCTTTTCCGGATCGCTTGAATAGACCGCGCCAGTCAGACCAAACTCAGTATTGTTGGCGATAGCCAACGCATCGTCGTAGTCCCGAGCCTTCAGAATCGCCAGAACCGGACCGAAAATCTCTTCCTGCGAAATACGCGCCTCTGGCGCGATATCCGCAATCACCGTCGGTTGAACGAAGTAACCCTTTTCAGGAGTTTCGACGACCTCGCCGCCTGCAACCAGGCGTCCCTCTTCCTTTCCGATCGCAATGTAATTCACGATGGACCTGAGCGACCCTTCGTTCACAACCGGACCCATGTTTGGGTTGGTTGCCGGATCGCCTACCGTCAACTTTGCCACGCGCTCTCGAACCCGCTCTACGAACACATCGTAAAGAGGCTCTTCGACAATCGCGCGGGAGCACGCCGAGCACTTCTGACCGCTAAATCCGAAAGCTGCTGCGACCACGCCCTCCACGGCTTGATCCAGATCGGCGTCAGCGGAAACAACGATTGAGTCCTTGCCGCCCATCTCCAGCACCGTGCGTTTAATCCAGATCTGGCCGGGCTGGGTCTTCGCCGCCCGCTCGTGAATATCGAGGCCTACTTCCTTAGAACCGGTGAAGGCGATGAAGCGCGTCTTGGGATGCTCAACGACCGCGTTCCCGAAGGTGGCGCCCGAACCCGGACAAAAGTTCACCACTCCCGCGGGCATCCCGGCTTCTTCCAGCACATCAACAAACCTTGCGGCAATGGTCGGCGAATCGCTCGACGGCTTGAGGACGACCGTATTGCCAGTCACGATGGCGGCAGCCGTCATGCCCGCCATGATGGCGAATGGGAAATTCCACGGCGGAATCACCGCTCCCACACCCAACGGAATGTAAATCAGTTGGTTGCGCTCGCCAGGATATTGAATCGGCGTCGTGGCTCCAGCAAGGCGTAGGGCTTCGCGCGAATAGAACTCGAGGAAATCGATGGTCTCAGCCACATCGGCGTCGGCTTCCGCCCAGTTTTTGCCAACTTCATAAGTGAGCCATGCGCAGAACTCGAGCTTACGGGCGCGAATGATCTCCGCTGCGTTTAGCAGCAGGGAGACGCGTTCTTCGACGGGAACATACTGCCAGGTGGCAAATGCGCGCAGAGCGGCCTGAACGGCCTGCTCCGCATGCTCTGCGCCCGCTTTCTGGTGAATGCCCACAACCTGCGCCGGCCGGGCTGGATTGTGGGACTCAATCTTGCCGGCAGTCCGCAAACGCTCCCCGCCAATGATCAGCTCGTATTCGTGGCCGAGCATGTCGCCCACACGAGTAAGCGCCTCTTTCATCGCGTGGGCATTGTCATGCTTCGAAAAATCGACGAATGGTTCGTTCTTGAACTCGCCTTTCGGGGAGCGCGGCAGGATGACGGTGGGGAGCGTGATAGTAGCCATAACTCTCCAGTTTATGCCGTTTTCATCGCCACCGTTCGAAGCCAGGCGATTTTTGTGAATCGCCCAGTCGAAGGCTCTTTCCCTCGGCCAAAATCTTTATCAAAGCAGCAAAGGCCGTGGCCTTGCCCCGACCGAACTTCCCGGGACAATGCCACGGCCCCACTGCTTCAACGCCCACCTTCGCAGGCTCTCCTCCAATGGAGACGGTCAGCAAATCACGCACGCATCGTGGACCGTATTGGAGCTTTTCTTTCCCTTGTGCTCCGGGGTCCGGAACGAGAGCACAGGGCACAGCGCGGAAGTCACAACAGAATACGCGTGCTCCTCCTTTCGGAGTGCCCCGTGGGGCAGCCCGGGGTGAACGCCCAGAACGATCATGTCCGCATGAATCTCCTCCGCAGCGCGCAGGATTTCCTTCGTCGTATCCCCAGGGACAACCAGCGTGTGGACCTTCATTTGCGCATTCTCAGACTCCGACGGCAAAATCGATGCCAGTTTCTCGAAGGCGTAATGCGGGTCCAGATACGGCTCGATAGCGGTGTCGGGACTCACCACGTACAACATTGTCAGCTCGGCACGGTAATACTCTGCCAGATCGAGCGCGAGCTGCCCACTTATGGAGCAATCGGACTCGAGCGCGGTAGGATGCATAATCGTGTGAAAGCCCTCCCTTGACGGCGGCAGACAATGTGGACCGATCGTGCAAACCGGTACATCGATCCTGGTGAGAATCTCGCGAGCCGTCGAACCCAGGAACAGCCGCTTCACTCCGGTGCGCCCGTGCGTGCGAACGATAACTCGCTGTGCTCCGGTCTCCTTCACGAATTCCGCGACAACATCCGCGGGCTCTCCAAGTCGAACGGTCGCGGTACAAGGGATACCCTGCGCGGACACCTGATTTGCAACCTGTTCCAGCATCATCCGCGCATCGCGGGCCATTTCGGCCGGATCGATGTAGGCAACCTTGCCTGCTTCCGGCACAAAAGTCTCGTAAGGTGCGATGGCATAGATGAAGCGCAAAGCAGCATTCGAGGCCTTGGCCTGTGCAATTGCATGTGGCAACAACTCCTCAGTGTCGGTTAAATCAGTGGCCACCACGATCATGTTCGGAGCGGCAAGGGTTTTGGTTTCAAACGTTTCTTCGATGGGATTAAGCATGGCTCGTTCTCCTTTCAGTCCTACGATGGGAAACTCGTTGCGATCTACGCGTACGCGACCTCTTCAATGATTTCCTGTTGAGAGTTTTCGCTAGAAGCGCGCACGCAAAGCACTGGACAAGACACTTGAGAGATGATCTGCAGCACAGTGCTTGTGTGAAACTCCTCCGGGGTAAGCTCGTTGATTGGAGCACCGAGCACGACAAGATCCGCGTGCATTTTGTTGGCGTGTTCGGCGATCAAATCGGCGGCGTCCCCCGACACTACAACGTGATCGACTGGAACAGTATGCGATTCGTTGAATGGTGCAAGCAGGCGCAGCTGCTCCGTGCACTTGGCGCATTTGTGCTCGCCAAAACAACGCGCCATGTGGACAACTACCAGTTGTTCGTGAACGATCTGCTGCGCACAGCCTAATGCAAAGCGGGAAACCGGGGAAAATTCAGTGGCTACCAAGACACGGCGCCAGCCTCCTCCGGCCCACGGCAAGTGCGTGTCGGCCTCCGGTGAAACTGTCAGAATCGGGCATGGCGTTTTGGCGAGCAGCTGCCGGGCGACTGTCCCGAGCGCAACTCTGCCCAGCTTGCTTTTGGCCCCAGTGCCCACCACCAGCAGGTCAGCATGGTGGTCGCGAACTGCTTGCACGATGCGTTCACAAATCACACCGGTCTCCACCACGGAATGAATCTGAATTCCCTCATCGCGTATCTCTGCCTCGATCCTACGCAGTTCGTCGCGGGCAGCTTTGTCTGCAACAGCAAATTCCGGCGCTCCGTCTGGAAACGCATAGCCGACCGGGTCAATCACGTGCACAATCACCAACGTAGAGCCTTGGAGACGCGCAATCGCCTGAGCGTAGCGAAGCGTAGTCGATGCCGCGCTGCTGAGGTCTGTCGCTACCACGATGGTCCCGAATTTGAGTTTGTTGGTCTGCATCTCTCTTCTCCACTTTCATCTCGACTATGGCGCTGAAAGAGGTGGCGCGGCAGTGACGCAGCGCACATCTGGATGTGATCTGCATCACATGCCTGGATCGGCACGGTCTTCGATCGGGATAAAAAGCTGCGGAGGACAGGGGGGAACTATTCGGCGAGCTGGTTCAGCTGATCGGGATTGAGAATTACGAGAGAGGAGCCGTGCCGCGCAATCAAACGATCGCTAGCCGCCTGCCGTAATACTCTCGGTGTGGCGCGACATCTTAGCCGTGCGTTCAATCTTGTCCCAGGCGAATGGCCGGCCGTCGATCGCACGCTTCAAGGTCTTGAACAACACAACCGAGAACAACTGCCGATAAGCGAAACGCTGCAGCCAGATGTGGAAGAGCAACCATCCATCTCCCTTGTTGGCCGGGTGACGGCGTTCAAGTGAAAAAGCCAGAGTCGAGGTGAGGAAGTCGATGATCAAGAAAGCCAGAAAGTACGTCAACAGCTTCTCGAAACTCGCGGCGCTGGCGGCCTCCGGATGGAAGTGCCGGTCGATGAAGTAATGAATGACACCCGCAGCGAACATGAGGTCGATGAAGGGCGAGACCAGCGGCAGCAGGATCTGAAAAACGACGATGTTGGGTAATGCGAATAGCCCCATTGCCAGGTTGTTGCGGAAAGCTTGCTTATGTTTGAAAACAGCCTGCAGAGTCCCGAAAGACCAGCGGAAGCGCTGGCGCATTAGGCCCTTGGCGTTGATAGGAGCTTCAGTAAACGCAAGCGACTGGTCTTCATAAATTACCTTGTAGCCCTGTTCCAGAAGATTCATCGTAAGGTCGGCGTCTTCGGCGACGGTGTTAATCGGGTAGCAGCCGCCATGAAGAACAGCGGCGGTGCGCCATGCCCCGATGGCTCCCGGCACTACCGTGACAACGTTGAACAAATCGAGCGCGCGACGTTCGAAGTTTTGACTGGTGATGTATTCGAGCGCCTGCCAGCGCGTCCAGAGATTTACGCGATTGCCAACCTTGGCGTTGCCGGCCACGGCGCCGACTTTCTCGTCGGCAAAATGACGCACCAGCTTCGAGACCGCGTCTGAAGCGATCACCGTATCGGCGTCGATCCCCACATAGACCTCTTCGTCCAGATGCTGCAAAGCAAAGTTCAGCGCCTCGGCTTTACCGGCATTCGGCTTGGTGAGCACGGTCAGCTTGCCGGCAGCAAGCTCGGCGGGGAACGCCTCGCGGGCTGCCTCGAAGGTGTTATCCGTCGATCCGTCGTCGATCACGATGACGCGAATATTCCGGTAATCGGAGTTCAGGACCGAGCGAATCGTGCGCGCAATCACCGCCTCTTCGTTGTACGCCGGAATGACCACCGCAACGCGCGGCTCATCCTCGCCTGGCGGGATATGGCGGTGCCGGATGCGGGCGATCAGAGCCAGAATCCCCACAAGGATCAGTCTCGCGCTCATCAATACGTCGCCTACGAAGAAAACATCCACCACGAAATGGCTGAAGAAGGAAAAGAAGAAAAAGGCCACCGAGTCAATACGCGCCTGCCAGCGCATCTTCGGCGAAATGGAAGGCATCACCTCCGCGGTGGTCTTGCCCATCAACTCGGAGACCGGCACCAGTTCGTATCCTTTGGCGCGGAGGGTCGTAATCAGCAGAGGCAATGCGGCGACGGTCGCCGAACGGTTGCCACCTCCGTCGTGGAGCAGGATGATACTGCCGCGAAACCACGGCTTGTCCTTCATGATCGCAAGCTGCGCAAGCACGTTGTCGGTGATCTCCTGTGGCGTCTTTCGAGGGTGTTCATTCCAGTCGTCGGTATCGATCTTGTTTCCGATGATGGTGTAGCCCATCTGCTGGATGCGATCGGCGGGCGCGGCCTGGTCGTTCGTGTCCGGCTCCTGATCGATCGAGTAAGGCGGACGGAAGTAGAGAGGCTGGACGCCAAGCTCGGCGGCAAATAGGCGCTCGGTGAGATTCAGTTCCAGCTGTATCTGCCGGTCTGATATTTCGCTGATGTCCGGATGCGTGAAGGTGTGATTACCGATCTCATGGCCTTCTTGCACATAGCGCTTCAGGAGTCCGGTATAGTCCTGCCCCTGTTCGCCGATCACCATGAACGCGGCTTTTACGTTGTACTGCTTCAGCACATCGAGGATCTTCGGCGTCCATGTGGGGTCCGGCCCGTCGTCAAAAGTCAGCGCAAGCTTGTTCGGGTGGTACCCGTATTGCTCGACAACGTAAGACCGGGGCAGCGACTCCATGCGCTCATCGGTAATCGTGAAGTTATCGGCATCCATGTTGACGGTGCGCCTGCCGGTCTGCGGCCGCGAGATGATGCGCAGGATGTCGCCTTCCCCCTCCGTATCAACATCGTTTCCAGGAGGAACCACCACAAGCTGGTGCGGCGCTTCCTTCGCGCTGGGATGATCCCACACCGACCATAACGATCCGTCCTCGATGCCCAGACGCCACAGTGCGAATGTGCTGATGCCCATCTGGCGCGAGGCGCGCAATTCATTGAGAGCCGTCACGCCGTCGAGAAACCACACCTGATGACGCATGTGTTCATCTTCGTCGTCATAAGCAAAGTGGGCGTTTAACTCGTCACCTTCCAGGTGTATATCGGCATCGGCGTCAGCAGCTCGTTGCCAGGCCTCCTGCACGCTCAGATCATCCACATTTGCGACTCGCAGGGAAGGCTTCTTGCCCTTTTCCGGAAGCGGCACCGCCCAGTCGTATCCGTAGTTGCCCATCCCACAGATGAGCTTCTGTTTCGGTACGACTTTGAGCGCGCGCTGGAGGTTATTCTCAAACCAGTCCTGAGCGGCAATAGGGCCCGGGTCGCTCTCCTCTTCGTGCTGGTCGTAATTCATGAGAATGACGCCGTCGCTGTTCTTCGCGAGGGCCTTCATCACCCAATCGTCGGCGCTTGACTCCACGTCCACGTAGAGACGCAGGTTCTTCGCGTGCAGATCGTGGTAAAGCTCGCCGATCCACTCGGTATAGACCTTCAGGTCCTCGTCCGGAACCTGCTCGAAATCAAGACAGATACCGTGGTAGTTCGGGTTTGCGTAAAGAAACTTGTCGATCTGATGATGCAGATTCTCACGGGCGACTGGGTCCTTCAGGATCTTCCCGATTGTGTCCCCATGCCATTGTGAATCTGCGGGGTTGTAGTCGTTCAGCATGGGGAAGACTTCGGTGTCTTCCTTGGCGGCCACGATCACGCGCTGAACCTTGTTCTGGGGATCGACTCCATGAACCACTCCAGCTTTGTCCACGACGTTATAAAGGCTGACCGGAAAGAGCGACGTCGAAGCAATCAGGTCGCCGTTCGGCGCAAAGACGTGCAACCAGTCGGGGAAGAGCAGGTCGATCTGGTGGATGTGCGCCTTGAGCGACGAATAGCTCGCCTCATCGTTGGTGTAGAAGGCTGCCCGCAGTCCTTCATCGCCGTTCAGAGGAATTTCTGACGGCCGGCGATGGGTCTTGCGGCGGGCGGGACGAGGCGCACTCTTCTTGAGCGGATCGCCGGCGCCCTGCTTGAGAGCCTTGTAGTTTCTCTTCTGCGCAGGCAGCAAGAGCTCGGGCAGCGTCTGGCGCTTCACAACGCTCAAAAAGAAGACGATCAACACAACGGTCGAAACGACTGCAGTGACGTCCATGATGCGACGGAGGCGCTTCCATCGCTTGCGTTGCGGGTCATAGAAGATTTGTTTCATCAGGCCATCGGGCGAACTTCCAGATTACTGCACCAGTTTTTTTTCGCTCCTCGTACAGGTTACTCTGGCCGGGGATTTCCTGAAGCCGCTTCCTGCTCGCCTAGTATGATTCATCTTCATGCGAGTCGCGTTTCCTCGTAAATGGTGGGTTGGATTGTTGGCGCTGGCCGCCGGCGCCGCGCTGCGGTTCTGGTTTATTCACGCCTACCCTGAAGTTCAGGGCGATCCGCTGGTCTACGGAAGCATCGCAAAAAACTGGATGCTGCATGGCGTGTATGGAACGACAACCAGTGGGAACCTCCGCCCCACGCTCATCCGCCTGCCAGGATATCCGTTGTTCCTTGTGGCATGTTTCAAGCTTTTCGGCATGGAACACTACCACGCGGTCATGTTCCTGCAGACTGCCATCGACCTGGCAAGCTGCGTGCTGATTGCCGCGTTCACAGGCCGCATCTGGACTACAAAGGCCGCGTGGTGGGCGTTGTGGCTGGCGGTTCTCTGTCCGTTCACCGCAAACTATGCGGCCGTTCCTTTGACTGAGACGCTTGAGGTCTTTTGCATCTCCGTCGCTCTCTACGCCCTGGCGCGCTTCCTCGAAACGGATGTGCCGCGCTGGAGCTGGGCCCTGCTCGAAGCCTTCGCCTGGAGCTACGCCGCCGTGCTGCGTCCCGACGGTGCGCTTCTGGCCGTCGCTCTTTGCCCCGCCATGGTGTGGTACGGACGCAAGCGCTGGGGCACGAAGCGAGTGATGCGATACGCAGCCATGGCTGCAGTGCTCTCGGTGCTTCCTTTTGTGCCGTGGACGATGCGCAACTGGCGCACCTTTCACGTCTTCCAGCCGCTTGCCCCGCGTTACGCGACCGATCCCGGCGAATTCACCGATCCCGGCTTCAACCGCTGGACGAAAACTGTCTGCGTGGATCTCACCTGCACCTGGGAGGTCTATTGGAACGTTGACAGTGACGTAATCGACATCGCGAAGCTTCCATTGCGCGCCTTCGACAACTCGACACAGTACGAGCAAACCCGGCAGCTTCTGGACGACTACAACAAGACGCAGACTCTCACCCCTGCAATGGACGAGCGCTTCGCTGAGTTGGCGGCAGATCGAGTCAGCGCCCGTCCGCTGCGCTACTACGTCTTTTTGCCGCTGGCGCGCCTCGCAGATATGTGGCTGCGCCCGCGCACTGAACTGCTCTGGATCGAGCTGCGCTGGTGGGAATTCCAGCATCACGAGGGCGAGACCATCTTTGCCTGGGCCTATGCCGGACTCAATCTGTTGTATTTGATCGGAGCTGCTCTTGGACTGAGGCGATGGCCACCTCTGGCCGGGGCGATGCTGGCGTTCATCCTGCTGCGCTGCACCCTTCTCGCCACTATCGAAGCGCCTGAACCGCGCTACACGCTGGAGTGTTTTCCCATGGTCATTGCGCTCGCGGCAATAGCGCTTGCACCCCGTCGACCGGCAGCTACTTCCTGACCTTCTGCGTCCCCGGAGCGAGCACCAAGGCAAACGCGCTCGCCGGCACGCTGTTCAATCTGATGTTCGAGTACATGGCCGTGCGCCAGTCTCCACTCGCCTGGAATACCTGCTGCTTCAACGAGATGGCCCGTTTTGCATCCAGCCAAACCGTAATGTGCGTGAAGTCACTATTGGCGCTCGGCTGTTTCGGAGTCAGATCGAGCTTCGCCGTGTCCACGTCCCCGACCTTTTCCATGCCCTGGTACGCGATAATCCAGTTAGCTGCGAGGTCCTTGCCACTGCCGCCAAATCCGAGCGTCAGATATCGCTCGACATTCGCGCCCGCATTCAGAATCGTCTCTTGCTTCAGGCTCGGCTGGTAATAGTCGAGTTCGCCACCTTTGTACAACACATCTTTCGGCGAGGGCTGATCGTTGTCGGTCTTGATATGCGCCACCATCTCAGTAGCGTTACCTACACGCCGAAAAGCAATCGTTCCCTTTTGATAATCATGGCTCTGCACAACCGCTGTGTACTGGTCCCACACGAAATCGGCCTGCGCGCTTTGAAACTTCGCCGACGCTTCATCCATGGCGGCCAGGACTTTCTGTAAATCGGCACTCTGCGCCAGTGCTGCCAGGGGCGCGAAAATCAGGAAAGCTGCGAACGTCCGCAGCAAATTGCTTTTCTTCATACAGGTTCTATTTCTGCTCCGTTGAGATTGGATGCGCGAGCGGGCCAGAGCGTACGGGCCTAACGATGGGCCCACACTCGATAGAAGATAACCTTCCCGTGCGGCTCCTTCACGGTCTCGTAGCGATCCATCACCACGGGGCCGGAGATCGACTGCACATTCTGCTGGAGCTGCGCATCAAGCGAACCGTCCCCGTGAATTTGCACGGCGGGTATTTCGTAAACGAAATCACCAGGGCCGGCCGCCTTCACCAGCACGCTCCCAGGAGCCAGCTTTTCATGCTGCGGACGGTCGCCGTAGTTCCAGATCCTCGGCGTGAGAAAAATGAACGCGAGAATCAGGGTCACCATCACGTCGTAATGAAAGCTGCCGCGCTCGTAGGTCCAGAAGAAATAGCTCCGTAAAATCCGTGACATGCTCATTTGCCCTTTGCGCGGATCTCTGTTTGCCCGCTCATATAGGGTACCAGTGCCTCAGGCACATTAACCGAGCCGTCGGCGTTCTGATAGTTCTCGAGGATCGCCAGCCACGTCCGCCCTACCGCTAATCCGCTGCCATTCAACGTGTGCACAAACGCTGTCTTCGTTTGACCTGCCGGCCGATACCGAATATTCGCCCTCCGCGCCTGGAAATCTCCGAAATTCGAGCACGAAGAAATCTCGCGATACAGCTGCTGTCCTGGCAACCACACCTCGAGGTCGTAGGTTTTCGCTGAGCTGAAACCCATATCGCCGGTGCACAACAGCATCCTGCGATACGGCAAGCCAAGCCGCTCCAGAATTTCTTCCGCATCGCGCGTCAACTTCTCATGCTCCGCCTCGCTCTCTTCGGGACGGGTGAACTTGACCATCTCGACCTTCTGAAATTGGTGCTGGCGAATGATTCCGCGCACATCCTTGCCGTAGGAACCCGCCTCGGACCGGAAGCACGGCGTGTACGCGGTCAGCGAAATGGGCAGCTGCGCATCGTCGAGAACTTCATCGCGATAAAGATTCGTGACCGGGACTTCGGCTGTTGGAATGAGCCAGTGATCGTTGTCACGATACAGGCCCAGCTCATACTTCTGCCCGTCTTCACAGCGGAATAAGTCCTCGGCGAACTTGGGCAGTTGCCCCGTCCCATACAGCGACTTGCTGTTCACCATAAACGGCGGCAAAACTTCGGTGTAGCCATGGTCTTGCGTATGCACGTCGAGCATGAAGTTGGCGAGCGCCCGCTCCAGGCGTGCGCCCTCCCGCCAATAGACTGCGAATCGCGCTCCAGAAAGTTTCGCTGCGCGCTCCAGATCGAGAATGCCCAGCTGTTCGCCGACTTCCCAATGCCGTCGCGGCTCGAAATCAAACTCGCGAAGCTCTCCCCAACTCCTGATCTCGACATTGTCGTCTGCGGATTTACCGACCGGCACATCGGCGAGCGGAAGATTCGGGACGCTCGAGAGAATCTCCGACAAAGTTTGATCGGCCTCTGCTGCAGCCGCCGCCAGATCTTCGATCCGCGACTTCAGGGCACGCGTTTCTTCCATCACCGCGGTCGCAGCCTGGCCAGACTTCTTCAGCCGACCCACTTCTTCGCTCAGCTTGTTGCGTTGCGCCTTGAGTTGTTCTGCTTCCGTGATGCGCTCGCGCCGGTTCTGATCGAGCGCGCAAAAATCCCCCAGCAGCGCCGCCGGATCCTGTCCGCGATCGCGGAGCTTCTTTTCCACCAATTCCAGATTGGCGCGTACAAATGACAAATCGAGCATACAAATTCAGCTTACAGGGTTCGGCATTTCACTCAAAACAGTGGGATTTAGCGGCTCGCGCCGTGCGTCGACGCGTCGGCGATCCGCACGCCGCTCAGGCTGCCCACGTAGCGCGCCACTCCGCGATAGAGCGACTCTGCAATCCGTTCGCGATACGCCGGCTCGCGCAGCTCATGCGCATCGCTGGGGTTCGTCAGGAAGGAAATCTCGGCCAGGATCGACGGCATATTCGCGCCAATCAGGACCACGAACGGCGCCTTCTTCACACCGCGATCCTTCAACCCTGCGTTGCCCTCTTCCAGGCCCGCATACAAACTCTGATCCACATCCGCCGCAAACTCCCGCGACTCGTTGATCTTGTCCTGCAGGGTGATCTTTTTCACCAAGTCCGAGAGCTCATGGATCGACTGGTCTGACACCGCGTTCTCGCGAGCCGCGACTTCCAGAGCATCCGCCGACGTCGTGAAGTTCAGGTAATACGTCTCCACTCCGCGCGCCGAAGCATCGGGACTCGAATTCGCATGCACCGAAATGAACAGATCTGCCTGCGCCTTGTTCGCAATCGCGGTCCGCGTCTCCAACGGTATGAACGTGTCGTCGTCGCGTGTGTAGATCACGTCCGCACCCAGCCGTTGCTTCAATAGCTGCCCGAGCCGCAGCGCAACGTCCAGGACTACGTCTTTCTCCTGGATCCCATCCGGGCCCAGCGTTCCCGAATCGTGCCCGCCATGCCCGGCATCGACCACGATGCGATTGATCTTCAACCCCAGGGCCCGCACCATCGACCGCTGGCCATCCGCGGTCGGTTGCGCGGCATGAATTGGCTGCGCGGTCGTATTTGTAGTCAGCGTGTTTGCCGGCGATGTGTTCGCGGCCACGGTATTTGCTGGCGCAGCATTCGCGCTGTGACTGTGAGAAACGCGCGGCTTCGGCACCGGTGCGGGAGGCGGAGTATTCGCGGCAACCACATCGTCAGGCTGCGGCGCCTGCGTCGTCCCTGCCACCGACTGCGCCACCGGAGCCTTCGTTGGCCGCTTGGTTGCCTTCACCTGATTCGGCTGCTGACTCAGCGAGGCCACATCCGCCATGGGCGAAGCATCGTCGCCGTCATCGACAATCGTCCGTGCCGGATTCTTAGGCGGCGTCGTCCGAGCCACCGTTTTCGCCGGCGATAGTAGTGGATCCCCCAGCGCATCCGCCGGAGCCGTGGCCGTCCCAATCCCGATGGTCGGCTTCGACGCAGCCACCGTCTTCGAGGCCACCACCACCGGCGGTGGCTTGTTCGTCTTCGGCGCCGGCTTGGGAGCGGGAACAACTGCAGGCGCAGACACGGCGGTATACACAGGCGCGGAGCGCGACTTCTTCCCATGCACGTCGATGATCAAGCGTGACGGGTTGGGCAAAAAGAATGCCGAGTACTCGCTCACGTCACTCACGTCGAGGACAATCCGGGTTACGTCATTCGAAAACTGCGCCGCACGCACCTGCTTCAGAAAACCGTCATCGATCACCTCGTCCGACTTTCCGATCAACTCCGGCGACAAGCGCGCCCCGTGCAGGTCAAAGAAAATCCGGTCAGGATTGGGCACGCGGACCGCCTCATACCGTACCTCATCCTGCAAATCGATCGCGACGCGCGTGTAAACCGGCGTCGACCAATGCCGGATGCCGGTCACCAGCGGCAGCTTCCCCTTACGCGGCGGCGGCGGCGCATTCAAGGCCGCTTCACTCAGGTGGGATGGTTCCGTCGCGGGCCGCTGCGCCGGAGGCGGAATATCATCCTCGGCGACCTGCTGCTCTGGCGCAGGCTTTGTCTCCGCTCGCGATGGCTTCGCGGGAGTCGTCTGCACCAGGCTGGGCTGTGTCTGCGCTCCTGAACCATGTGTCCCCTGTGCCTGGGAATGAATCGCAGCCGTCAACACCGTGTGATGCCCCGACGACGCCGGTTTGGCCATGGTAGTGGGAGTGCCACCGGCCGGGCTTGCCGCACCGCCCTGCGCAACCACTGTATTGCTGTGCGCGCTCTTCGCCGGGGGCTTGTGCAGATTGCTCAACTCGACTCTGGCCTCGTTGGCCAGCGGGTTCTGCGGATAAAGCTTCAGGAACTCCTGAAATGTCGCCCGCGCGTTCTCGCGGTCGTTCAGGTCGCGGAGATAAATCTCGCCCTCCGTCAGCAGCGCGCTGAAGCGATAGCGGCTCCCGGGATAGGCCTTCCGCAAAAACTCATACTGCCCGATCGCATCATGCAGCGCCTTCTCATCCTGAAAGACACGCCCTTCTTCCGCCAGCAAATCCGCGACCGCTGAGACCGACGCATCTGCCTTAGGCGAGGCTGGATCGCCGTGATAGATAGCGCGATAGGCCTCCGTCACCCGTTCGTAGTCGCGACGCGTGCGCTGATGCTCTGGCCGGCCCTCAAGAGCCTCCCGCATGCGCTGCGCCTTTTCAAAGGGAGAATGGACCGCTGCGCCATGCTGCGGAGCAGCCAGTAATCGCGCGCTCGCGAACGTCAGCAGGCAAATGCAGCCGGCAATCGAAAGCAGGTGAGAACGTCCTGCGTGGAGAATGGAAGCCGGCATAAGAGGCACGCGACACTCAAAGTATAAGTTCCAGCAAAAACCCCATCAATGGAGCGAACCCAGATCGCAACGTCTTGTTGTATCAAATCGACACCGGCCATCTGTCCTTCACCCCACCAACGCGCCAACCACGTCGGACGCGCTCTTGAGCGCCGCATCCAGCTGGCTGGCGTCCTTTCCGCCGGCTTCCGCCATATCTGGACGGCCGCCCCCCGAACCGCCTACCAGCTTCGCGATCTCGCCGACCACCTTGCCCGCCTGCACTTTGCCCGTAAGGTCTTTGGTTACACCAACAATCAGCGCGACCTTGCCCTCGTTCTGGGCCGAGCCGATGATCACCACGCCCGAACCCAGCTTGTTGCGAAGATTATCCACCAGCGTCCGCATCTGCCCTCGATCGAGCGAGTCCACGCGCTGCGTCAACACCTTAACGCCTTTAACCTCAATGGCCTGGCCCGCAGCAGACGACACGGCCGACGACGCCGCTTTCATTCTCACCTGGTCAATCTCGCGCCGTAGCTTCTTCAACTCCTCATCGTGGGCGGAGAGCCTTGCACGCAAGGCCTCCACCGGAGCCATCTCCGCACTCGGAGCGATCTGCGCCGCCAATTGCGCGACCTCGTAATCGCGGCGAAACTCATTCAGCGCGCCAAACCCAGTCACCGCCTCCACGCGCCGGACTCCGGACGAAACGGAGCCCTCGCCCAGCAGCTTCACCAATCCAATCTCGCCCGTCGCGCCGGTGTGCGTGCCGCCGCATAACTCCGTGGAGAAGTCTCCGATCTTGACGACTCGAACCTTCTCGCCATACTTCTCGCCGAAGAGAGCCATGGCGTGATACTCGTTGATCGCGACATCGATCGGTACGTCTTCGATGGTCTCCACGCGAATGTTGTTGAGCAATTCTTTATTGACGAGGTCCTCGATGTCCTGCATCTCCTCATCCGCAACCGAAGTGAAATGCGAGAAATCAAATCTCAATCTTGTTGGATCGACCAGCGATCCCGCCTGCTTTACGTGCGTTCCCAGCACCTCGCGGAGCGCCGCATGCAGCAGGTGCGTGCCGGTATGATTGCGCCGCGTGGCCGAGCGGTAATTCGCATCGACAACCGTATCGACCTTGTCGCCAATCTTCAGCGGCTGCCGCAGAATCGCCCGGTGCGCAAAGACCCCCTGCACCGGCTTCGTGCATCCGCTCACATCGGCGACGACCGAGTTGTGATCGTCGGAGTAGAGCCAGCCCGTATCGCCAACCTGCCCACCCGAATCGGCATAGAAACTGGTGTGATCGAGAACGACTTCCACCGCATCTCCGGGAGCCGCCGCCGGAACGCCCAGACCATCCTTGACGATGGCCAGAACCTCGCTGCCATCCGACCGAAGTTGCCGATAGCCTTCAAACACCGTCTTTGGCAGCTCGCGAAATGCCGGACTCGCCGACTGCTTTGTTGCACCCTTCCACGAAGCGCGGGCGCGCGCCTGCTCTTTAGTACGCTCTTCTTCGAAACCATCGATATCAAAGTGAATGCCGGCGTCGCGTGTTATGTCCATCATAAAGTCGAGCGGCAGACCATAGGTTTCATAAAGATGGAAGGCTCGGCTACCTTCCAATTTCACGGAGGAGCGATCACGAAAATCACGGGTGATTATGGCATTGAAGATTGGTCCGTGAGATTTACTCAACACACCATTTATCACAGACCAGACCTCTTGATCTGTCGCTTGTTTTTGCGCTAGTTTTTTTAGTCCGCCCGCTAGCTGAATCGCTTCGTCTTTTTTGATGTTCCAATCTTTCGGATAATAGGATGGGTGTGTCGGAGGAAGAACTAAGTTTGCTCCTGGCGCCAGTATTCTGGCGAACTGATTCTCTTCCGTCTCCACAACCCTTGCAACGCGATCCGCGCTCTCTTTCAATTCGGGATAGGCACTCGTCATCTCGTCCCGCACGGCATAGACCATCTTGCACATGAATGGTTTCTCTTGGCCGAGTGAGCGCCCATGGAAGATGCCCCGTCGCAGAATCTTGCGCAACACATATCCCCGACCTTCATTCGCGGGATTCACTCCGTCCGAGATCAGAAACGTCGCTGCTCGTGCATGATCCGCGATGATGCGAAGCGATGCATCTGTCGGCGCGGTGCCGTCCTGATATTTCGTTGACGTCAGCTCGCTCGCCTTCTGTATCAGCGGCGCGAACAAATCCGTTTCGAAGTTCGAAATCTTGCCCTGCAGCACTGCGGCAGTCCGGTCAAGACCCATCCCCGTATCGATGGAAGGTTTGGGGAGCAGATGCAGCTCGCCCTGCGTGTCACGGTCGAACTGCATGAAGACCAGATTCCAGATCTCGACATACCGCGCCTCGTCCTCGCCGAATGGCTTGTCGACACCGGGAGCCTCCGCAGCCTCAATGCCCATGTCGTAGAAGATCTCCGAACACGGACCGCACGGACCCGTCTCGCCCATCTGCCAGAAGTTATCCCTGCTGCCACATTCGTGGATGCGCTCCGCCGGCACACCCTGCGCCAGCCATAGCTCGTAGGCTTCTTCGTCACGCGGCACGCCGTTCTCACCCTTGAAGATGGTGACGTACAGCTTGTCCTTGGGAATGCCGAACCACTCCGGCGAGGTCACCAGTTCCCACGCGTAGGCGATCGCGTCTTTCTTGAAGTAATCGCCGAAGCTGAAGTTCCCCAGCATTTCAAAAAACGTGTGGTGGCGACGCGTAAAGCCGACGTTCTCAAGATCGTTATGCTTCCCGCCCGCGCGAACGCACTTCTGCGAACTCGCGGCTCGCGCATAATCGCGGCGCTCGATGCCAAGGAACACGTCCTTGAACTGGTTCATCCCTGCATTGGTGAACAACAGCGTGGGATCATTGGCGGGGACAAGCGAAGAGCTATGCACGCGGCGATGCCCCTTCGTCTCAAAAAAGCGCAGAAAGGTCTCGCGTATGTCGGAGCCGGAACGGTATTGCATCTCTTGAGTTTAACTGTTGTGCGTGTAGGATTGCAGGCACCCGGTTGAAGGATGTGCAATTCCCAGGGAATTCTCTGCATGCCTCTTCTGCAAAGACTACGGCTCGCCTTTTGCCTGCTTCTGATGAGCGCGTCGGCACCCATCCACGCCCAGACAGTGCCTGACGCTCCGCAGACACCAACGAGCACGACGGCGGCCTCCTCTCCCAACTTCTTCGTCCGCCTGAAGAATTTTTACCGTGATGACTGGAGCGGAAAATCCGCCTCTGGACCCGCGCCGCAGAGGCGTGCGGCCGCGTCTCCGCTCGATTCGCCGCCCTTTCCCAGCTCCGATTGGTCCTACGGAGGCTCGCAGGATATCGGCGCGCCCGATGGCAACACCTATCCGCTGATGACCGCCATCGACGGCGCCCGCAATCGCACAAAGCTCTACGGGTGGATCGAGCCGGGCGTCAACTTCAGCACGTCCGGCCACACCAATCTCCCTCAGGGCTATAACCACATCCCCAACATGATCGCCGGGCAGCAGGGCTTCGTCTTTGTCGAGCGTCTGGCGGACACCGTGCAAACGCAGCACTTCGACGTCGGATATCACTTCAGCTTTATCTATGGCGTGGACTACGCATACACCGTGGGGAAGGGCTACTTTGGCAACCAGCTGATCAAATACAACCGCCAGTACGGCTACGACCTGCCCATGGAATATGTGGACCTTTATTTTCCGCATGTCGCCCAGGGCATGGATCTGCGCATTGGCCGCTACACATCGATTCCCGGCATCGAAAATCAGTTCGCCACCGCAAACTACATCTTCTCCCACTCGCTGCTCAACGTTTACGACCCCTTTACCGACACGGGAATACTGGCAACCATTAAACTGAATGATCGCTGGCTGGTGCAGACCGGTATCACGGACGGGCACGACATTGCTCCCTGGGCGTCGGGGGCAAAGCCAACGGGATATCTATGCGTCGACTATACGACCGCCACAGTGAAGGACAACTTCTATCTTTGCGCGAACGGCGTTAACGACGGCAAGTATACCTACGACAATGTGCAGCATTTTGACGGAACCTGGTATCACAAATTCTCGAAGTCCTGGCACATGGCCACCGAAGCCTGGTACATGTACGAGCGCGATGTGCCAAATGTATCTCCGTTGGTTACACATCCCGTCATTCCCGATCCTGGAACCTTCGGCGCTCTCTGTCTTACCAGTTCTCTGCTGTGCACGGCGCCCGCGTATGCAGCCGTGAATTTTATTCAGAAGTCCTTTACGCCCGGCTTTTATCTATCTTTTCGCTCCGAGTTCATTGACGACAAGAAGGGCCAACGCACCGGCTTCGCCACAAGGTACTCTCAGAACACCTTCGCCGCAGTCAAGTGGTTCGGAAATACCGTGCTCCTGCGTCCCGAGTTACGCTTCGACCGCTCCTGGGACCGGCCCGCCTATAACAGTGGCCGCAGCAGCAATCAATTGACGCTGGCCACTGATCTGATTTACAGGTTCTGATCGAGACCGCTATTGCGGCGGATTCTCCTCTTCGACTGAGTCAAGCGCGATCAACATCTCGTCATCGACGTCCCACTTTTTCAGGATTCTGAAAATCACGCCCGTTGAGAATCCGGCACGCAACAGCAGCCGCATGACTCGTGCCGCCTCCTTCTCATTGGCCGGCTTCTTCACGCGCTTCCGCTCCAGATGCCGCCAAGCGAGTTCTTCCTCGTTCACATCCTCATACGCCGCATCGAGTGTCTTCGCGATCACCTCTGCATGCACGCCTTTCTGCGCCAGATCCTGACGCACACGGCGCTTCCCCAGGCTTGCATTCTCCTGACGCAGTCGGGTGTAGTAGGCTGCGTAGTCGGCGTCGTTTACGTAGCCGTACTCCTTCAGCCGCGCGATCACCGCATCGATTCTGGTCGCACCCCTTTCGCCGGGTTCAACCTTGCTCTTCATCAGCCGCTTCAACTCAGAGACGGTCCGCATGCGCCGCCCCAGAGCAACCACTGCGTAGTCATAGAGTGCGTTCTCATCGAGTAGAGCGGGCTTTTTCTTAGGACGTGCGAAGGGCATAGGCTACTTCGTCCATTCATCTACCCAGTCGTTTACCGTCTTGTACCAGAGCTGCGAATTCTGCGGCTTCAGCACCCAGTGGCCCTCGTCGGGAAAATACAGCATCTTCGACGGCACGTTCATGCGCTGCAGCGTTGTGAATAGCTGATAGCCCTCCGACACATCTAGCCGGTAGTCGAGCTGCGAATGGACCACCAGCGTCGGTGTCTTGAAGCTTGTCTCCGACAGCATCGGCGACCACTTCCGGTACATCAACCGATTCGTCCACGGAGTCCCCTTGAACTCCCACTCGTTGAACCACAGCTCCTCGGTCGTACCGTACGCCGACTCGGGATTGAACATTCCGTCATGCGTCACGATGCAGCGAAAGCGCGTTGTGTGTCCGAGGATCCAGTTGGCCATGTAGCCGCCATAGCTCGCGCCCAGTGCGCACTCTCGCGACTTGTCGATGAACGGATAGTGCGCCTCGGCATAATCGAGCCCGCGCATCAGATCAATGTAGGGCTTTCCGCCCCAGTCACCGTTGATCTGGTCGATGAAGGCCTGGCCATACCCCGTAGACCCGCGAGGATTGATCATGATGACGACGTATCCGTTAGCCGCAAACAACTCGGCGTTCCAGCGATAGCTCCAGCTGTCTCCCCAAGCTCCTTGCGGGCCTCCATGGATGAGAAACTTCACCGGATATTTCTTTGCCGCGTCGAATCCGGGAGGTTTGATGAGGAAACCCTGTACGCTTGCCCGCTCCTGCGACGGAAACCGGAATGTGTCAAGTTCCCGCAGATCCAGTGCGTTCAGGATTGCATCATTCAGATGAGAAAGCTGTCGTTCTTTCAGGACCGCGTAAGCGCCTGAGGCTTCACTTCCCGGCTGCGGCTCACGCCCGTGCAACCGTTCAGCAGTGATCTGTTGCTTGTCTTCCGTGTCCAGCACACGAATCTCGCCGGGCATACGCACTGTCATCTTCGATGCGATGAGCAGCTTGCCATCCGGAGTCGGATGCAGGTCGCCATACTCGCCGCTTTTGGTAAGCCGAGCGAGATGCGATCCATCAACCTGGACTGAGTCGATTCGTTCTTCGCCCGCATTGCCATAGCAAAAATAGACAGTCTGCGAATCCGGCGCCCACGCAAACTCATCCACCCAGCGGTCGAAATTCGGCAGTGGCTCCTTGATCTGCTTCGTCGCCCGGTCGTAAATCACCAGCCGGAATTTGTCGCTCTCATACCCGGCGCGCTCTTGTGAGCGCCACGCAATGTACTTGCCGTCCGGCGAATACGCCGGCGAATGATCTCCGCCGGCGGCCGTCGATATCTTTACCGGCTTTGCGTTCGGATCGTCGAGGCGCAGAGTGAAAATGTCGGAGTTGGTGCTGATCGCGGGTACGGGATCGAGATTTTCTTCGAAGGCAATCTCCTTGCCGTCAGGAGAAAAGGCATAACCATCGGGACCGCCCAGCGAAAACGGCGGCACATCGTGCTCGTCGCCGGGATTCAAATCCCGCGGCTCACCGCCATCCACGCTTAGAAGAAAAAGATGGCTCCGCTTATCGCCGGTAAACGCGTTCCAATGCCGGTACAGAAGGTGTGTAAACACCTGCGCCTTCACTTTCGATTCGGCCTTCTCCTCGTCGCGCTTCTTATTGCAACTGTCATCATTACAATCCGGATAGACCGAGGATACAAACAGAATCTCCTTCCCGCCTGGCGACCAGGTCGCACCATCTGTCTCCGTGCTCAGCGAGGTCAGCTTATGCGGCTCGCCAATCGTGCCTGCTGCTGTGTTGAAATCAGCCAGCCAGATCTGCTGCCCGATATCCCGCGTGCTCTCAAACAGAATTTGCTTCCCATCCGGAGAAAATCTTCCCCGGCTTTCGCCCGCCATCGACGCGGTCAGAGCGCGCTCTTCTCCTCCCGCCACCGGCACAATCCACAGATGCGAGGTACGCTTGTTTTTGCCGAGGTCGACGTCCGTCGCCGAAAACATTACCCACTTCCCGTCCGGCGAGACAGCAATGTCGCCAAGTCGCCGCATCTTCATCAGGTCTTCGAACGTCATCGGCCGGCGTCCCTGTCCCGGCACCATCTCCGGCAGACTTAGCAGACACCCCATCAGGAAAAAAGCCGCAATCCGGCTACGCGCCATTTCCACTCCTCGTTCTCAGGGAAGATAGAGCCTGCATCGTCGCAGGTCACGGTACATAGTAGCCGGAAGTTTAACGCGAGAACACTTCGCCCGCTACACTCGCCTCGTTCGACGCAAGATCCACCGGCATCTCAATCGCCACTGCCGCTCCGTGCGGCTGCAAATTGAAAGCGGAAATGTCGCCTCTATGCTCGCGCACGATCGAGTAGCACAGGCTCAGGCCCAGGCCCGTGCCTTCCCCAGGTTTCTTCGTGGTAAAAAACGGATCGAAGACCCGATTGGGATTGGGAAAACCGGGTCCAGTGTCTGATATCACTACCTGCACTTGATTATTGGTACTCGTCGCGTTGATCCGTATTGTTTTTTCCTGTTCCGCCGGCAACGCCTGCAATGCCGTCGCGGCGTTACTCACGATCTGCAGGAAGACCTGACGCATCTGGTCGCCGTTTGCTCGAATCCGGGGCAGATTTCTGGTCACCGTGACTTCCAGCTCGATCCCCGCGCGCTCTAGTTCTGCTTTTCGCAACCTGCCAATATCGATCAGCATTTGCTCTACTGAGACCGAAGTCTGCTCACTCGGCGACGACTTCCAGAATCGCGTCAGGCTCTCGATCGTGTGCTTCATTCGCGCCGACTCGCTGCGTATGACAGCCACATTTCGCCGGATTGCCTCATCCACACCGCTTTCCTCGATGAGTTCTGCGTAGCCCATTACCACCGTGAGCGGATTGTTCAACTCGTGCGCCACACCGCCGGCAAGCAGCCCAAGCCCGGCCAGCTTCTCCGACTGCGCTACTCGCCGCAACAGCAGGTTGTTTTCATACCCCGCAGTCAACCGCGCCATCAGCAGCTCCAGCGGCAATAGATCCTCGGCCGCCAGCGGCTCGTCCGGCGCCTTCAGGCCGTTCAACAACAGCACGCCATGCAGTTCCGCGCCAGGGGATCCCATCGGAATCGCATGCGCGCGGACAAAACCAAGGTGTTCGAGTTCATCACCGGGCACCATCAGAGGGCGTAGATCCAACAATTCGCTGCTGCCTTTCTCCGCAGAGTGGTCGGGATTCCGAAACACTTCGAGCGTATTCGGCGTCAAACGCTGCCCCATCGCGTCCAGGGCGCCTGCCAGTGCGCCCTCCATTCCTGCCTGCCCCACAATGCGGAATTGCTGATCGACGCTTCTGAGCAGAATCGCCGCCTGCCAAAATCGGCTCGCGGAGGTAATCACTTCGCAGACATGGTCGAAGTCGATCCCGAAATCCCGATTCGGAGAGGCTAGGACGGCCAACTCCGAGTACCGCTCCATCTCGGCGCGCACTCGCCGGTCACGCCTCTGCGCGGTTTCGTTCCGGATCAGTTCGTCTTCCGTGACCAGCACAATCATGCCCACGGCCGTCACCACCTTCATCAGGTTGACCGCTCGCAAAAATATAAGCATGAGTGGATCGCCCTGGTGCAAGAGGAAGTCCACAACCATCGGCGAGCTCCACATCAGCAGACCGGCAGCTGTAAAGATCACTCCCGGACTCCACCTGCGGTAGATCACCAGCACCAGTATCGCCGTCACCAGGCTGATCCCGCTGTGCGCCAGCCGCAGCACCAGGTCGTATTCGCCTATAAAAGTAAGGTAGAGGGATAAGAAGCCCAGGCCCAACGCAATTGATAACGCGAGCCATCGCGGCAGATGGTGCTTCTGTGCGCTCCAATGCACGGCGACAGCCACCGCCGCTATCGTGGCCAGCACATCGATGACCCGCAGAAAGATTCCCGGAGAGGGATAAAGCGAAGTAAGCACCGAAAACAGAATCAGGGGCGCTGCCAGGGCTACGAGGTGGAAAGCCTCGATTTTGCCTTTGACAAAGATCGGCGACAGCGACCCAAGAAGCATGAGTGCAGCCAGGGCCATTGCCGTGTTCGAAATGGCCAGTCCAACGCCGTGCCTGCCATATGGACTCGCCTGCATGGCGAGCCGGGTGATCGCCAACGTCCACCCAACGAGCCATAAAAGAGTGCGCGTAGTCCTCGAGCGCGCATACAGAGCGGCGAACACGGCCACCAGGATGCTGAGCAGAGCTAGAGTCGGAACGCGATAGTATTCGTCCATTGCACCCGGAAAAGCGAAGAGACAGTGTACTCCGGGCGTGCCCTGACGGAGTAACCTGCATTGCAGCAGGGCCAAACGTGGGTGGCCTTTTTTGCTTCCTCGTGCGTCTATCCGTATTAGGATCGTCTATATCGGGATGGTTTCAGTGCATCGTCTACGTATCCTCGCCCGGCCCAGTCTCCTCGGCGCTGCATTCCTCGCTCTTACGCTCTTCGCGCGCGGCCAGGTTTCCTACACTTCCATGCCGCTCGATCAGGGCTTCGGTCCGCTCGATACTTCTGAGCCGACCATCCCCGCACAGCAGATCATCGACGAGTTCACTGCCAAGGAAAGCGTCTTCCGGCGTGCGATGTCCAATTACCTCTATGAGCGCAGCGTGAAGGTTGAAACCCTCGACGACGACAACAAGGTCGACGGGCAGTACTTCCAGGTCACCGACATCTCCTTCGACCCCAACGGCAAGCACATCGAACACGTAGTCCTCGCGCCAGCCAGCACCCTGGAACGCATCATGATGTCGCCTGCGGACTTTCAGGACATCGAACAGCGCCTGCCCTTCGTCCTCACCAAGGAGGACGTCGGCCAGTACGACCTGCATTACCTGGGCAGGCAAAAGGTCGACGAACTCGACACTTACGTTTTCGACGTGAAGCCCAAGGTCATGGAAAAGAATAAGCGCTACTTCCAGGGCCGCATCTGGGTCGAGCAGCACGACCTTCAGATTGTCGTCACGAACGGGAAGAACGTCCCCGACGACACACGCAAGGGACACGAAGACCTGTCACCGCCCTTCACGACATATCGTGAGCAGATCGATGGCAAGTACTGGTTTCCGGTCTACACGCGCGGCGAGGGCGTCCTGCACTTCTCGGCCGGCAGTGGATACCTGAGCCAGAATGTCCACATCCGCGAAACCCTGAAGTACACCGACTACAAGCAGTACCATGCCAATGTCCGCGTGATCTATGAGGGGCAGGACATCAGCGACGACAAGAATCCGGGGCAGCAGGCCCCCCCGCCCGCAAAGCCGCAGTAATCGGCGCCCAACCCGGAACTAGCGCCGGAGCTCACGTTGCTCGTTCGGGAGCGAGTGCCAAATGTATCGCACAGTTCTCGGTTCCGTCATCCTCCGGGTACTTATCCTCTTCTCGCTTCCCTTTACTGCGTCGGGACAGGATCAACAAGTCCACGGCCTCTGGGTCTGGAAAACTCCTGCGTTGCTGTCGGATCCGAGGGGTGCCGACACCTTGCGCAAATTCTGCCGGATCGAAGGCATCAACGAGGTGTACTTTTCCTTTTCCAAGGTTTCGAAGGATCCTCGGCTTGCCGGCCTCATCCACACGCTTCACAGATCAAGCATTCACGTCGAGGCTCTTGTCTCAAGCAACGACGCAGACGAACCGGGCCAGCATCGAGAAAAAATGCTCAATGAACTTCGTGACGTCATCGACTTCAATCGGAGCCATCCGAAGGATTCCCTTGACGGCGTTCATCTTGACATAGAACCGCAGCAGCGTCCCGAAAACAAAGGGCTCGGCAATCTGAACTTCCTGCCCGGCCTGGTTGACACATACCGAGCTGCGCGCCATCTCATCGAGCCTTCTCACCTCACCATCAACGCCGATATTCAGATCAAGCTCCTCAAGGGCGACCTCACCCAGCGACGCAGCCTTCTTACATCCCTGCCTCGTCTCACCCTGATGCTCTACGAACTCAGCAGCCCCAACGATGGACAATCCCCCGAGCAAAAGGAAGAGAAACTACGCCAGGAGAGCGAAAAATATATCGACATGGGCTACGAGGGTCTAGCCGATCCCAAACTGGCAAAAATAGCCATCGGCCTGCGCACGCCAGACTACGATCAGCTGATGTCGCGCATGCTTAAGAGTCTGGACGACAACCTGCGCGCCAACCCGCACTATCTCGGATGGGCCTGGCACTCGTACAACAACTAGGGGGTAGTCACTCCGCTCGCAGAGCTTCCACCGGATTGACCCCGGCTGCTCTGAGCGCAGGCAGATATGCCGCCACTGCGCCGCTCAGCATCAACACAACGGCGACGGCGCCCAGAGTCCACCCGTCATGCACCGAGACGCCGTAAAGATAGCCGCGCACCAGCTTGCCTGCGACAAACGCCATCACCATACCCAGTGCTATGCCACAGAAAACCAGTACGCCCGCCTGGCGCATCACCAGCCATACCACGTCGCTGCGTTGCGCGCCCAGGGCGAAGCGCACGCCCATCTCCCGGGTCCGCTGCGAGACCACGTAGGCCAGCAGGCCATACAGTCCCGCCACGCACAGCAAAAGCGCAGAGCCGGCAAATATCTCCAGCAGCCGCGCTGCCAGCATCTGGCTTCCATAGGAGTCCTCCACAATCTGATCCATCGTCGTGAAGTTTGATTCGGCCAGCTCCGGACTAGCCTGTTTCAAGGCAGCCCGCAGTTCCGGAATCACCTCCGACGGCGCGCGTCGTCCTCACCGCCAGATCCATCGCGATGCCCTCGAGCACTGTATAGAAACCGCTCTCCGGGCTCACCTGCGCGGGAATCACCTGAACCTCGGGCTCGGATGGCTCGCTCACCCTATGCTGGCGAAAGTCGTCCAGCACCCCAATGATCGTGGTCGATTTGCCCTCCGTTTTCCCCGAAGACAGGGAGACAAGCTTCCTCCCAATCACCTTGCCCGGGTCCCGCTCGTGAGGATCGAAGGCTCGCGCAAAGGCACGATTCACTACTACCACGGGTTCCGATGATGCCGTGTCGTCAGCATTGAAATAGCGCCCTCTCAACATCTGGAAGCCGAATACCTTCTGCAACTCCGGGCTCACCGCCTTGAATTGGGAGATCACCGTGCTCTCGCCCTTTTTGCTGTCTCCTCTTAACGAGAGCTGCAGCTGGAATGTATGTCCCAGGGGCACTTGCGTCATCAATCCCGCTGCATCGATGCCCGGCAAATGCTGCACCCGCTCCAACAGCGGTTCATAGATCGACGTCGCCGCGTTGACCTTGGCAAACTTATAGGTCGGTACCTGCATATTGGCGACGAGAATATGATCCGTGCGAAAGCCCAGCGGCACATGCCTCAGTGCATAGATGGTGCGCAACAGCAGGCCGCATGCCGCCAGCAGCGCCAGCGACATTGCGATCTCTGCAACCACCAACCCGCTCCGCACCCTGTGCTGACTTCGGCTCGCTCCACTCTGCTGACCTCCCTGTCTGAGCGCCGGCTCAATTGGCGACCCCGCGGCCAGAAGCGCCGGCCACGCCGACGATGCCACCGCCGATACCACCGTCAGACCCACCAGCGCCGCCAGCACTCGCCAACTCGCCGTTGCCAGAGTTGCAAACGGCAGCTGCTCCACCAGCATGTGATGAAAGAGCCGGATCGAACCCAGCGCCAACCCTCCTCCCAGCAGGGCCGCTATCCCGCTGAGCACCAGCCCCTCCAGAATCAATTGCTGCATCAACCGCCAGCGGCTCGCACCCAGCGCTCCTCGCATGGCCATCTCCCGCTGCCGCGCCGAGGCCCGGGCCAGCAACAGATTCGTCGCGTTCAGGCACGCGATCAACCACAACAATCCTGAGGCCGCCGTCAGCGCCAATAGCGCCTTCGTGGTCGCCTTCGGCACACTGGACGCCCCATATTTGTCCAACCGCACATGGCTCACATCGGCACGCCACTCAGGATCTTCGTATCCCAGCGCTACCCGGGCCTGAATCGTATCCATCTCCGTTGCGGCCGCTGCCAGCGTTGCCCCGTCCTTCAGCCGCGCAATCGGGTTGTACCGTGAATCGTAGGTGCGCTTCTCATCCTTTGCGCCCAGCACTACTGGAGCCCACATTTGGGGCAACTCCGATCCAAAGGAGAGCTCCGACCCGAAGGAAAACCCTCGCGGCATAACACCCACCACGACGTACGGCACCCCATTCACGCGCACCGTCTTGCCCAGGATGCCCCGGTCCGCGCCAAACAGAGTGCGCCACGCGGAGTCGCTCATCACCAGCGTGTGATCATCGCCTCGCGTGGCAAAGCTCTCCGGCCGGTCTGTCAGCCCGGCGCCCAGCTGCGGCCCAACTCCCAACATCCGAAACAGGTTGCCGCTCACCAGCGTGAAGGCTACCTGCGTTGTGGCGTCCTTGCCTTCTGCAAAGCTGCGTCCAGTGCGGTTCGAATAGAACGCGATCTCGTCAAAGCTCCTGGCCTGCTCGCGCCACGCCACAATATCCAGATGCGGCGCAGGAGACTGGTCGTCTCCGCTGCCGCTGTTCTCGTAAATCTCTACCAGCCGGCTCACATCTGCATACGGCAGGGGCCGCAACAGCACATGATCGACCACCGTGAACATCGCCGTCGCCGCGCCAATCCCCAGCGCCAGCGTACCCACCACCGCGACCGCGAAGCCCTTCGACTTGCGCATCTGCCGCAGCGCGTATTTCAAATCCTGTTGCACGCGCTCCAGCCACTCCCATCCCCACACCGTCCGCGTCACGTCCTTCACCAGTGCAACATTGCCGAATTCCCGCCGCGCCTCCAGCTCTGCGTCCGAGCCATCCAGCCCGCGCGCCCGCCCATCGGCCGCCGCCATGGCCAGGTGCGCTTCAATCTCCTCGTCCAGATCTGACTTCTTCTTTTCGCCGCCCCACCCACGCCAAAAGCTCATTCAGGCCTCCGGGCTCCATGATGTAGACACACTACACCCAAGGGGGTAGGTTGTCTACGTGGAGAACGCCGACAAAGCCACGAGGTTTTTACTGCCCCGTGACTTCGTCGAGTGCTGTATGCCTGGATGTTTTGTCAGCAGCCCTTGAATGAGAAGAATTCCCCAAGCGGAGATGGCGGTGGATCCTTCTTCCCAGCGCCGCCCTTATGCCTGCTTCAGAAACTGCAGGTCCAGAGTGATGCTGACATCCTCGCTCACCATCAACCCGCCGGCCTCGAGCGCCGCGTTCCAGGTCAGCCCGAAGTCCTTGCGATTGACCTTCGTGGTCGCCGCCACACCAATGCGTGTGTTGCCCCACGGATCCTTCGTCGCCGGAGTCGGTCCCTCCACCACGAATTTCACGCTGCGGGTGACACCCTTGATCGTCAGATCGCCCGTGACCACGAGTTCCCCATCCGACTTCACCGCGATGTGCGTCGACTTCAACTTCATTGTCGGAAATTGCTCGGCGTCGAAGAAGTCCTCAGCCTTCACGTGGGCATCGCGGCCCGCATCCAGTGTGTTGATCGAGGCAACCTCGATCGCCGCTTCCACGCTCGACTGCGTCAGATCAGACTCATCCAGCGATAGCGTGCCGGTCACAGCGGTGAAGTGACCCTTCAAGTTGGAGATCATCATGTGCTTGACCTTGAACTCGACAACCGAGTGAGTCGAATCGACGTTCCAGGTGGTGATGGCGGGGGCCGCTACTGTGCTCATTGTGGTATTTCCTTTCAAATGGTTTGAATCATGTCGTTCAGTTGTTTGATTCGTTGCACTGACATTCGTTGCAACAAATATTAGTGTAAAAAAATTAACCGAGAGGCTGGCGGGCAAGACGCAGCAGATCGGCCAGAAGATTCAGGCGCTTCGCCCCAAGGTGCCCCAGGAGCTCGAGATGAGCCGCACGCACAGGTTCATCCAGCCGCGCCAGCAGTTCCAGCCCATCCGGCGTAATCCGCGTCCACACTGTTCGCCGATCCTTGGTCTCGCGGCAACGGGTGACCAAAGATCGCTTCTCGAGCCGGTCCAGCAACCGTGTAATATCCGAGTCCCTCGTCACCATACGGTTGCCAATCTCCCCGCAGGGAAGTCCCTCCGAGGAGCCTCGCAGAATCCGCAGCACGTTGTACTGCGTTGACGAAAGATCCTCGGCCTTCAACACCTGCGCAAAGCGGTGCGACAGAGCCTCCATCGTCCGCATCATTTCAAGGTGCGCGACCTCCTCTGGGGAGGACCCCGGCTTTGGCTTGACATCGGCTTGGGCGGCGGATTTCATCTACAACCAACAATAATCCTCATAACAACTATTGTCAAGAGGAGTGAATAGAATGTCACCTGCCGGCAAAAGGCTCAGCCCGGACCAGTGAACCTGCGAAGCCAGGGGGGAGGGATCTCGCCGCGCCTCCCGCCTGATAAGCTCCGTGGAATGAGACGGTTCCAGGAGCCCACGAAAATAGTGAGAAGGGGGCCAGTGCTCCGAGAGAGTCTTAGGTGTTACTCCGTTACGACGGCCTTGACCAGATTTCGCGGAGCATCCACATTCACGCCGTGAAGTATAGCTGTGAAATAAGCGAACAGCTGCAGGGGCACGACCTCTACCAGCGGCAATAGAAACTCGCTCACAGCCGGCACGGCTACCGAGTAGTGGCTCAATTCCGCCGCTTCCTCGTCACCTTCCGTCACGATTGAAAAGATGGTCGCTCCCTGCGCCCGCATATCGCGCATGAGTTGTAATGTCTTTTGGTAGCGCAGAACTGAATCCGGATCAGACTCATCACGCGTTGCCAGCACGACCAGGGGCGAATCGGCGCTCACCAGAGCGTTCGGTCCATGTTTGAGCTCACCCGCCGGATACCCTTCCGCCTGAACGTAAGCTGACTCCTTCAATTTCAGAGCGCCTTCTCTCGCAATCGCGTAGTGAACAGCCCTGCCGAGATAGAGGAAGCCGCGCGCCAATTGCGTTTCCGTAGCGACCTCGTGAATCAGGTCCTCCCATTGCTCCAACGTTGCCGCGAGCAAGCCCGGCAGGCGCTCCAGTTGTTCAAGATGCGCCGACACGGTCTGCGCTGTCATCCGTCCGCCAAGCCGAGCCAGGTAAAGGGTAAGCAGATAGAGAACACTCAGTTGCGTTGTGAAGCTCTTGGTCGCCGGGATCGCCTTTTCCTTACCAGCGATCGTCGGCAGCGACGAACTGGCTTCGCGCGCCATTGTCGACTCGGCATTGTTCGTGATCGCCACGGTTGCCAACCCGCGCGACTTGGCCTCCCGCAAGGCTGCCAACGTATCGGCTGTTTCGCCTGACTGCGATATCACCAGAACGCCGGGGTCGTGCAACGTGTGTGTTGAGCGATAGCAATATTCGCTTGCGTATTCCACGTCCACGGCGAGGCCTGCGAAGTCCTCGAGCATGATTTCGCCCGCCAAGCCGGCATGTCGGCTCGAACCGCTGGCGGCAATCACCAGCCGTTGCCGGCCGCGAAGAATCTCTGCGATGTTCGGAAATGACTCGGCACTCAGCGAGCCACCCGGAGCATAGCGGTCAATTGTCGCCGCGAGGGCTTCCGGTTGTTCGTAGATTTCCTGGAGCATCGCGTGGGGATAAGTGCGAACCATGCCTTTTGCTTCCTTCTTCATTTTTTATCCTCCCCAGAAGACTCTCCAAGAAAGTTACCATGATGTATAGACAACTGTACGGAGTTGCAAGTACAAGTGTGTCAGGTGCCTCTGGTTCGCTCTGTGAGACTTGGCCGATTCGGGGACCGTCAAATGCGCGGCTGGCCGGGGTTACCGAGCTGTACAAATTCAGGGCTCACCGCTCTTCGGCAAAATCAGGCATGGATAGCCTTTACAAAGCGTGCGGTAATCGCCTCGGGACGCGTGATTGCGGAGCCCACAACCACTGCGTATGCGCCCAGATCCAGGGCGCGCCTGACCTCGTCCGGCTGAGAAATGTGCCCTTCCACGATCAAGGGCACGCGAAGGCTTTCAACCAGGCGCTCAACCAGTTCCCAGTTCACCGATCGAAATTGTGCTGTCTCCGGCGTAAACCCGTAAAGCGTCGTGGCCACAGCGTCTGCACCCTTCTCCTGGGCGGCCTGCGCATCTTCGAAGGACGCGATGTCGGCCAGCACGGGCTTGCCTATTTCTCCGTGTATGCGAGGAATCAACTCCTGCCAGGGCTCCGCCGCTGCCGATCTGTTCGTGGTGCAATCGAGCGCGATGATGTCTGCGCCTGCCTCGGATACCGCCTTCGCCGCTGCAAAATCCGGAGTAATCGACACTTCGCCGCCAATCATGCGCTTCTGAATGCCGATGATCGGCAAATGGGTCACGTCCCGAAAGGCTTCGATATTTTCGACGCCATTGGCTCGCAATCCTCCCGCTCCGCCACGCAGGGCGGACATGGCTACTCGTCGCAGCGTGTCTACATCGTGAAGAGGGTCGCCGGGAGGCGCCTGGCAGGAAACAATCAGAGTTCCATGAAGCGAAGCTGGAAACATTGGAAAGAAAGTCGTCCGTTCGGAAAGAGTCGATTCCGCAAATTCTGAGGATAAGGCATCCGGTTGGTCAATGCAGTCGCTCAGACCTTGACTGTAAGGCAAATAGAGCATTGTTCAACGCAGTCCCTTCGAGGAGTGCGAAAAAGTTGGGAACGAGGAGCGTACGTGTTGAAGAGTAACCTTGATAGCCGTCAGCGCAACGAATCCACCGTACAGCCACTCGACAAAAATGGATTCATACCCCTGTATTTTCAGATTCAGCGGGCATTGATGGAAAAGATCCAGTCCGGTGAGCTATCTGAGGGTGACCCGCTGGCATCGGAAGAGGAGCTTTCGCGTGCGTATCAGGTGAGTCGTATGACCGCGCGTCAGGCACTGCACGGCCTTAAGACCAATGGATATGCCTTCAGCGAGAAAGGTCGCGGAACATTTGTCAGCCGGCCGAAGCTGGAAAAAAATATCCTGCACCTGCAGGGCTTTACCGAGGACATGCGACAGCGCGGCATGAAGCCCAGTTCACAATTGCTTGAGCAGGCGGTCGTATCGGTAAACGAAGATCTGATGGATAAGTTGAAGCTCGACTCTTCCGAAAAGGTCATGCGGCTGCGACGGCTCCGCCTGGCCGACGGTATTCCCATGGCGCTCGAGGAGTCGCACATTCCCTTGCGTCAGTTTCCAGGTCTCGATCGCATCGATTTTGCAAAGCAATCGCTGTATCAGACGCTACGAGAGCGCTACGGCGTGCGCGTTGGCTATGCCGACGAAATCATTGAGGCGCTCCCCGCTACGCGCGAGGAATCAGAGCTACTCACGATCCCGAGGAAAGCCAGCGTCCTCTCTATCACACGCATCATTCTCACTACGCAGGAGTCCCCTGTTGAGGCGGCATGTTCCCGTTATCGCGGTGACCGCTACCGAGCGTCGATTCGCGTTCCTGTGACAACGATCGAATAGACGCCCACGACCGCAATTGAGTAACAATGGTTTCCAAAGATGAAACTTTGGGATGCAATCATTGTTGGCGCTGGACCTGCCGGCTGCGCCGCCGCTTATGACCTCGCAACGGCCGGCAACGAAGTCTTGTTGCTGGATCGGGCCGAGTTTCCCCGGCAAAAAGCCTGCGCTGGAGGCCTGACCCTTAAGGCTGTAAAGGCTCTTCGATATTCGATCGAGCCCGTGGTTCGTCAGCATGTTGCTCACATGCGTGTGGAGCGGAACGCCAATCGGTCGATTGTCCTACGTCGACGCTCTCCCTATTGCGTCATGACCGTACGGCATGAACTCGACGACTATTGTTTCCGCCAGACTCTCGCTGCAGGGGCGGAATTTCAGCGTATTCGCACCGTCAGTGCTATTGCCGAGGATTCATCCGGGATTACCGTCGTTGCCGATGGCGAAACCCTGCAAGCCAGATTCCTCATAGGCGCCGATGGAGTTCACAGCCAGGTACGTCAACTCACCGACGCTAGCGCCGGCTGGTTCTGGCGCGCTTTTGCTCTTGAAGCCACCGTGCCCCTGCCGAATGCCTCCGAGCAGGAACTCGTTTTTGATTTTGCTCCGGTTCGCAATGGATATGGATGGATCTTCCCCAAGGGCGACCACATCAATATCGGACTCTACTCCTATGCGGACGATGAGAAGATCGACCGGACACGACTTGGGGCATATATTCGCGACCGCTTTGGAGACGCATCTGCAACCAGCGTTATCGGGCAGTATGCGGGCTTCGGGGCATCGCGACACGAGATCACGGCGACCAGAGTCTTCCTAGTCGGCGATGCGGGTGGATTTGTCGATCCCCTGACCGGGGAAGGCATCTATTTTGCGATCGCGAGCGGGCAGGCGGCGGCAGCTGCGATCAAGTCCGAGTTGGATTCAGATGCACCTGCCTATCTGCATTTCGTCGATGGTACCGCAAAGCTCCGCGCGGAACTCGCGATCTCTACTTCCGCGGCACGTTGGTTTTATGGAAATCTCGATCAGGGGTGCAGGCTTCTTTCGATGCCTATGCTCCGTACCGCCGCGCTGAACGCTTTCGCCAACGGACTCGGCCTTGCCCGCCTTGCGAAGCACGCAAAAAACTTGTGCGCCTGACTACGCCTCGTGAAAATCTAACTCTCGAGCGCGATGAACGGTAGACAACTCCGCAAAACGCGCTAATATGGTTTTTCGATTCGGCGGCGCCAATTTTCACGTCTCTGTAGCAAACGCACTGGAACCTTGATCGGGGAAGGACCAGAATGAAGGTTGCTGAATGGCTTCGGGTAGGTCGGATTGCAGGGTTTGCTGTCCTTCTTGCCCTATTGCTATCCGGCTATGCCTTCGCCGAGGGCCCGCAGCCCACGCCAAGTATTTATGCGCCTGCCTCAACTCCTGCATCTGAGATAGAACATCTCTCGTTCTTTGTCCTCGAGATCACAGGCGCCATCTTTGTCGTAGTTGGCGGTCTCCTGATCTACGTTGTCATTCGCTTTCGTGCGGGTAATGCTGACGATGATCGCGAGCCGGCGCAGATCTACGGTAGCAACCAGGTGGAATTGGCCTGGACTGTCATTCCTGTGCTCATCGTCGTTGTCCTCTTTCTGACGACGGCGCGGGTGATCTTCGCCATCCAGGACGCCCCGCCGCCGCCCGCTGCGCTGAATGTCACGGTCGTCGGCCACCAATTCTGGTGGGAATATCGCTATCCGAAGCAGGGCCTGGTCGACCAGGCGTTTGTAGCGGCGAATGAGCTGCACGTTCCCCTGAGCAATTCAACACACCCCACGCCGACCTACTTGAAATTGCTCTCGGCAGATGCCGATCACAGTTTCTGGGTTCCGCAGTTGGCGGGAAAAATTGACCTCATTCCGAATCATCCGAACGACATGTGGATTGACCCCCTGCACACCGGCCTCTACGTGGGGCAGTGCGCGCAGTTCTGCGGAGTTCAGCACGCCAACATGCTTTTGCGTGTGTATGTGGACACACCGGATCAGTTTGCGGCCTGGCTAAATAACCAGGCGAAGCCGGGGGTGCAAGATCCGACGGCTGCGGAAGGAAGGCGAGTCTTTGAGACAGAAGCCTGCATGAACTGCCACGCGGTGCAAGGCACCGCAGCCACTGGCAGATTTGGGCCGGACCTGACCCATCTGATGAGCCGCGATACGCTTGCCTCCGGCATGATCCCGAATACCCGCGACAATCTCCGGCAGTGGATCAAAAACCCTGACACCATCAAGCCGGGATCATTGATGCCGGCCATGCAGTTGAGCGAGGACCAACTCGACCAGGTGACCAGCTACCTGGAGACGCTGAAGTAGAGAGAGACTATGGCGGACCAGACCCTTCCAATTCACGGCTCGCTGGACTTAACGCCGCCACGCGAGGGCGAAAGCACTTGGCTCGAAACATTGCACTCGTGGGTCATAACGGTCGACCACAAGAAACTCGGCCTGATGTACATGATGCTGGCGATCTTCTTTTTGCTTGTCGGAGGCGCCGAAGCCATTCTGATACGCATTCAACTCGCCGTACCGAACAATCACTTCATATCGCCCCAGGTCTTTAATCGTCTTTTCACCATGCACGGAACCACCATGGTCTTCCTGGTGGGCATGCCGCTCGTCTTTGCCTGGGCGAACTACATCATTCCGCTACAGATTGGCGCGCGCGATATGGCATATCCACGCCTTAACGCGTTCAGCTTCTGGCTGACTGCTTTCGGCGCGTTGTTTCTCTATTTCAGTTTCCTGGGCGGCGCGGGCCTGTATGGCGTGGGCAACGCCCCGGATGTCACATGGTGGGCCTATGCGCCACTGACGGCGAAAGCGTTTTCGCCCGGAAACGCCACGGATTACTGGGCTCTGGCGCTTATCGTGACCGGATTCGGAACCCTTGGCGGTGCCATCAATATCATCGCCACCGCCATCTCCATGCGCTGCAAGGGTATGACGCTCATGCGTATGCCTCTGTTTACATGGCTCCTGTTCGTGGACAGTGGACTACTGCTGGTCACCATCACACCGCTCACTGCCGCGCAGATCATGCTGATCATCGACCGCTATCTCGGGGCACATTTCTTCGACACCCAGGCCGGTGGTCAGGCCTATCTGTGGATGCACTTCTTCTGGATCTTCGGTCATCCCGAGGTCTACGTGCTGGTTTTCCCAGCCTTCGCGATCGCCAGTGAAGTCATCCCCGTCTTCTCGCGCAAGGCGATCTTTGGATATCCTGCAATGGTCGCGGCTTCCGTGGGCATCGCTTTCGTGAGCCTCGGAGTATGGGCACATCACATGTTCACGGTCGGCATGACGTCGGCCGGGAATGCGTTTTTCGCCCTTTCGACCATGTTGGTCGGGATCCCGACCGGGATCAAGATTTTCAACTGGTTGGCCACCATGTGGGGCGGAAAAATACGCTTCCACACGCCCATGCTTTTCTGCACCGCGTTCCTGTTCCAGTTTCTGGCTGCGGGACTCACCGGCATCATGCTGTCGGTCGCGCCGTGGAACTGGCAACTTCACGGGTCTTACTTCGTGATCGCTCATTTCCACTACGTGCTGGTCGGCGCGATTGTCTTCAATGTCTTCGCCGGGATTTACTATTGGTTCCCCAAGGCGACCGGCCGGATGTTGGACGAAACGCTGGGCAAATGGCACTTCTGGCTCTTCTTCATAGGCTTTCACGTCACCTTCGACACCATGCATTTTGCTGGTCTGGAAGGCATGCCCCGCTGGATCTACACCTATCCAGCCGATCGTGGATGGGCCCACCTTAATCTTGTGGTCTCAATAGGAGGTCTGATCCAGGGTATTGCAGTCCTCATTTTTGCCTATAACCTGTTCTGGTCGCTCTTCAAAGGCAAGGTCGCAGGAAACGATCCCTGGGATGCCTGGACACTCGAATGGTCTACCTCGTCTCCGCCGCCCGTCTACAACTTCGCGACTGATCCAGTGGTCCACAGCCGCCGTCCTCTCTGGGACCTGAAGCATCCTGAAGATCCGGATTGGAAGTACGAATGACAGAAGATCGGAAAGATCGAACATGAGCGCGATTCCTCTGGTCCCTGGCGGCCAGGTGCATGAGTGGCACCTGCCTTCACGCGGGCGCATCGGCATGTATTGCCTCATCATCGGCGAGTCAACGATCTTCCTTATTTTCGTTATTGCCTATGTGTTTTACATCGGCAAGAGTCTTTATGGGCCGACTCCGCAGCAAGTCCTCGACGTGCCGATCTTTAACACCATCTGCCTGCTTTCGAGCAGCGTCACCATCTGGCTGGCGGAGCGGGCCATCGAGCGTAACAGTATCCGGACCTTTGGGCTGTGGTGGGCTGCCACTATTATTCTCGGCATCATTTTCATGGTCGGCACCGGGATCGAGTGGCACAAACTGATCTACGAAGACGGGCTCACGATCAGGACCAATCTTTTTGGCACGACGTTTTATTCTCTGGTCGGCCTGCACGCGACCCACGTCGTCGTTGGCCTGACAATGCTCCTCACGGTGCTGATTTTTACTCTCACTGGCCATGTCCGCGAGGAACACTCCGAGCGCGTACAGGTTCTGGCGCTTTACTGGCATTTTGTCGACGCAGTCTGGGTCATAGTTTTTACCGTGGTGTACATCCTGGGGAAATAGTCGACTGGCAATACCGCAGGGACATAACATGAGCGATCACGAACAACCCGGAACCCACACCGAGACGATTCACCTGCCGGCGCCGACCGCGTGGCCTCTTGTACTGGCCTTCGGGTTCACGTTGCTCTGCGCCGGACTGGTCACTAACCCGGCCGTCTCAGTTCTCGGAGGCGTGCTCATGCTCTTCGGGGTAGTAGGCTGGTTCCGTCAAGTCCTGCCGCACGAAGTCCATGAAGATATCCCTGTTGTCGTCGAACACTTATCGATTGAGACCACCCGCCGGCAAGTCGAAAAGATCGTCGTTCCGGAAGAAGACCGGGCCTTCCTGCCGGTCGAAACCTACCCCATCGTCGCCGGTATCAAGGGAGGCCTTGCCGGCAGTATTGCCATGATTCCGCCCGCACTTCTGTATGGCCTCATCGCGGAACACAGCATCTGGTATCCGGTCAATCTGCTGGGCGGCGCAGGCGTGGCAAACTGGCGCAACCCTTCCACGGCAGACATCGCCGCCTTTCACTGGCAAGGTCTGATCGTGGCCTCGATCATCCATCTCGTTACCTGCGTGTTGGTGGGCCTGCTCTACGGAGCCATGTTGCCCATGTTGCCGCGGCGGCCGGTATTACTCGGCGGAATTGTCGCTCCGGTCTTGTGGACCGGCCTGCTCCACTCGACCATGGGCATCGTGAATCCCGTGCTTGACGAGCACATTGCCTGGGGATGGTTTCTCGTCTCGCAGGTCATGTTTGGGATAGTCGCTGGACTTGTGGTCGCACGCGACGAACGTATCCGAACTGCCCAGTCCTTGCCTTTTGTCATGCGCATGGGAATCGAGTCGCCGGGGCTGACGCATGAGCACAAGGAAGAGGACGACCGCTCATGAGAGTGCACTTACTCGCAAGCGCCTCTCTGCTTCTGATGGTCGCCGGCTGCAATCAGATGCCCGGCACGCCGAAGCCTGGCATTGAAATCCCGCGTCCCGACTCCGTCACCGATTTCGCAACGCTATACGGCGAGAACTGCGCGGGCTGCCATGGCAAAGATGGACAGAACGGCGCGTCGCTCGATCTTGCCAATCCCCTCTACCAGGCATGGGTGGACGATGCGACGCTGCACAAAATCATCTCTGGCGGCGAACCTGGCACGCTCATGCCCGCCTTCGGACGCGAAGCCGGCGGATTCTTGACGGATGCACAGGTGGACGCCCTGGTGCACGGCATGCGCACCGCCTGGCAGAAATCCGGAACCCTGAATGGTCAGACGCCCCCGCCATACCAGGCTGCAGGTCAGGGCGATGCTTCGCGGGGACAGACTGTCTATCAGACCGCTTGCGCCCGCTGTCACGAACAGCCCCAGGCCAAAATCACCAATCCCACATTTCTGGCGCTCGTGAATGACCAGTCGCTGCGCACCATCATCATTGCAGGGCGCCCCGATCTGAATCATCCCGACTGGCGATCCGACATTGCTGGCCGTCCACTCACCGGCGACGAAGTAACCGACGTCGTAGCCTGGCTTGCCTCGCAGCGCAGCCAGACTCCCGGACAGCCATATCCGCAACATCAGTGAGGTGAAATGTGACCCAGATCCCAGATCAGCCACCGGCAACGGGCGAACATCCGAAGAACGATGATCCACGCCTTGTATCCCGCCGCTGGATGTTCCTCCAACTCGGCGTTCTCTTCAACTCCGTTGTGGCTGTGGCCGTTGCCTTTCCTGTTGTCCGTTATCTGCTCGCGCCGGTCAAGCGCAAGGGCGCATACCACACCTGGATCTCTCTCGGAGCCACTGACCAGTTCCCCGCAGGGGAAACACGGCTGGCAACCTTTGTAAATCCCTTCACCGACCCCTGGGACGGGGAGACCGCACACACTGCCTGCTGGGTACGCCGGGTCGACGAGAAAAATTTTCAGGTCTTCGCCATAAACTGCGCTCACCTGGGCTGCCCCGTCCGCTGGTTCCCACAATCGGGCCTGTTCATGTGCCCCTGCCACGGCGGAGCCTATTACTCCGACGGATCGCGGGCATCGGGACCGCCGGAGCGCGGACTCTTTGAATACCAATACAAAGTTGCGGGCAACGAGTTACAGATCTTTGCCGGACAAACTCCCACGCTTGCCACCGAAGCCAAGAACAGTCTGCGTGTGCTCAATAACAAAAAAGGATGCGGCCCATGCACCGGCTAAAGCAAATCTACAACTGGTTTGAGCTGCGCCTGCAGCTGGAAGGGCCTGTCAAGGACGCTGCGCTTCACCCCGTACCGCGCAATACCGCCAGCTGGTGGTACGTCTTCGGCAGCGCTGCTTTCACGCTGCTCCTTCTGCAGATAGCCACGGGCATCCTCCTCGCCATCGTCTATGTGCCCTCCGCCGCCAATGCCTGGAACAGCCTCAACATGCTGAATCACAACCTGCCTCTCGGCTGGTTTCTGCGCGCCATGCATGGCTGGGGCTCCAACTTCATGGTCGCCGTAGTGCTCATCCATATGGCGCAGGTCTTCCTCTTCGGAGCGTACAAATTCCCGCGCGAGCTCACGTGGACTATAGGAGTCTTTCTGCTGCTTTTGACCCTCGGCATGGCCTTCACCGGCCAGGTGCTGCGTTTCGATCAGGATGCATACTGGGGGCTTGGCATCGGAGTGTCCATCGCAAGCCGGGTGCCGATCGTCGGCGCCCCTCTGGTCCATCTCGTGATGGGTGGTCCGATCATCGCTGGAGCTACCCTGACACGCTTTTTTGCGCTTCATGTCTTCGTTATCCCCGGTACTTTGCTTGTCCTGGTTGGCCTCCACGTCTGGATGGTTCTGAAGCTCGGTGTTAACGAGTGGCCGATGCCCGGCCGCCAAGTGCGGCGTTCAACGTACATGGCGGAGTATCACAAGCTGTCGCACGAAGATGGGTTCCCCTTCATCCCGGGAGCTTTCTGGAAGGACCTCATCTTTTCGGCAGCCGTGCTCGCCGCAGTCGCCGTCTGTGCCGCAGTCCTCGGCCCTTACGGCCCGACGGGGACGCCGGATCCCACCATCATTCAAACCTCTCCAAAGCCTGACTTCTTCTTCCTATGGATGTTTGCAATCCTCTCCTATCTTCCTCCCAGCCTTGAAACGCCATTCATTCTCATCGTGCCGGTGCTCGGCATCGCGGCTCTGCTGGCCCTTCCCTTCTACGCCGGTGAGGGGGAAAAGAACTGGCATCGTCGTCCAGTCGCCGTCCTGGTGCTCGTGACGGTAGCGGTCATGTGGGGAGTCTTCACACACCTGGCCACTTTCACGCCATGGAGCCCGATCATGAACGCCTGGAGCAGTGACACGGTTCCGACGAAGTTTCTGGAGAACAGATCCCCACTCGAACGCCAGGGCGCAATCGTCTTCCAGGCCAAGCAATGCCGCAATTGTCACTCGCTCGACAAGGTGGGCGGAGAGCGCGGGCCTGCACTGGATGACGTCGCCACGCGACTTACAGAGGATCAACTCTTCCGCCAGGTGTTGCAAGGCGGTGGCAACATGCCGGCGTATGGCAAGAATCTCTCGCCTTCGGAAACAACCGCGCTGGTTCGCTTCCTTACTACCCTCCACCCGCCGGGCCAACGACGAGCTGCTGATGCGTCCAGTGCGACTGCAGCTCAGCTCACTTCCCCGGCTCCGGATCCAGCCAAGCAGTAGATGCACGAATCATTCTTCCTGACCTGGTCGTTTCCGCCCTGGGTTTGTTTAGCGCTGGAGATCACCGCCCTCGTCTACTGGCGGGGCTGGTGGCTCATTCGCAAGACCCGTCCTGGAATCTTTCCCGTGTGGCGGCTCGGCTGCTTCCTTGCCGGCATCGCTTCCATCATCGTCGCCCTCTCCTCGCCCCTCGATGTCTTCAGTGATCGCCTGCTTTTTCTGCATATGGCGCAGCATTTCGTGCTCATGTCCGTTGCGCCTCCCCTTATCGTGCTGGCCGCCCCGATTGTGCCCATGCTACGGGGACTACCCCGATGGTTCGTGCGACCTGTCCTCGGGCCTCTCATCCGGACGATCTGGTTGCGAGGCTTCTTCAAGTCGCTGGTGAGTCTCCGCGTCGCGTGGATCCTGATGAACGCGGCTTACGTCGGATGGCACATTACTGCAGCTTATGAGCTCGCCCTCAGATCCTGGCAGTGGCATATCGTGGAGCACGCCTGTTTCCTGCTTTCGAGCATCCTCTTCTGGTGGCCGATCATTCAGCCATGGCCCAGCCGCTTCTCCTTCTCGCGCTGGCTGCTGCTGCCCTATCTCCTGTCGGCGGATATCGTAAATACGGGGCTATCAGCTCTCCTGTGTTTCTCCGGACGGATAATTTATCCGAGCTATGCCGACCAGCCACGCATGTTCGAGATCAGCGCTCTGTTCGATCAGACGGCCGCCGGCGGCTTCATGTGGGTCTTTGGGTCGATTGTCTTCCTGATTCCGGCCCTAGTCATCACTTTGCAACTGCTGTCGCCGAAGAGGCGACCGATGGCGATGCAGGACATTCCAAGCCATTGAATATCGTGCCACCCCCCTCCCCCATCGTTTTGGCAAGTGCGTGATTCGGTGAGAGTTGCGAGTCTTAACGTTGACAAGTGCCTGAAATCATTGGACTTATTGAACTTGCTCTGATTCTAAAGGGATTATCAGGCAATCTTGCACTATGTTTAGGGCATATGACTCTTTACGGTGCAAATCATTCATAAGACATGGGTTGTGCTGACTTCCCAGATTCTAAAGGGGTTTTCAGGCAAGGTTTGCCACAAACAGAATCGGCCCGACTGCGAAAGGCAGTCAGGCCGTTTTGTCTCTATCTCCATTATATCTCGCTGAGGGAAATTCTCGGCCAATTATCCCGGGTGCAACCGCATCCAAATTGTCATGGTTGTCAGCTGATGTACAGCAAACAACCGCAGCTAATCAGGAGTCTATAAAATTAGACCTATGGCCTTACGATATACATCCCTGCGCCTTTTTGCTTTTTTCCTCTGCCTCGTTTCGACCCTCGCCATCGCCGATCCCGCACCTTTCGACCTCAGCGGCCCGAAACTCGAAGTCAAGGTGACCCGGGGAGACCAGACACTTCCGATTACTCAAGTGCCGAATCTGGCCGCTGGCGATACTCTGTGGATCCGCCCCGACTTTCCTCCAGGTCAGTCCGCGCATTACCTTCTGATCGCGGCGTTCCTGCGTGGGTCGACGAATCCGCCGCCGGAGAACTGGTTTTTCAAGGACGAGACATGGAACAAGAAGTCGGAAGGCGCCGGGCTCACTGTCACAGTGCCAGAGGGCGCCCAGCAGGTGCTGCTCTTTCTCGCCCCGGCAACCAACGGCGACTTCAAGACGCTGGTCAACGCCGTACGTGGACGGCCAGGCGCTTTCGTGCGCGCCTCCCAGGATCTCAATCAGGCCGGCTTGGATCGCACTCGTCTTGAGACGTATCTCGACGCAGTCCGCAGAATCAACGCGACCGACCCCGCCAAGCTCAAGGATGTTTCACCACTGCTGGCGCGCAGCCTGAGCATTCAACTCAACAAAGACTGCCTCGAAAAGGACGTCGAGGAGCAGGCCTCCTGCCTGGTGCAGAAGCAGGACAGCCTGATTCTCAACGACGGACACAGCATGTCGATTGTCGGCGCTCTTACCTCGGGCCCGGCCAGCGATCTCACTCTGCAGGCGAGTTACACGCCGCAAATGAGTTTCGGCTATTACAGCCCATATGTTGCGTCGATCATTGACATTGCGCGCATCCTGGACTCGCTCCATACCGCCGCATACCAGTACATTCCGGCGCTGGCCACGCAGCATGAGAATTTCCTTGAGCTCAAGCTCAACACGCCGCCGTCCTTCCACAATCCCAAGTCGGTCCTGGTGATTGCGCTTCCGGCAGTCGAGGCCGCGCAGCCCCCGCCGCTCCATCCTGTCGAGGAGAAGCAGGTCTTTTGTGCCAATAAGACTGCCCTTGTCCTGCCTGTAGACGGGGCTCCCCTGGTCTTCTCGACGGCCTACGCACGCGATATGGTCCTGCACCTTGAAGCGGGCGGCAAGAAGGTCGATCTGCCGCTCAAAGCCGATGCCATGAAGGGCGGATTCGTGGTCGACAACAAGGCCCTCGACGGAGTCAACCTCGGCGCGGGCGTCAAGTCGTCTGTAAATGGCGTATGGGGCTTCAAACCATTCCAGGGACCGGCCTTCCAGCTTCAGGGCTCGCGTGAGCAAAAATGGGAGATTGCTTCTACCGATCAGAACGCGCTTGTGGTTGGGCGCGATGCCACCCTCCACCTGCACGCCGACGACGCGAGCTGCGTCGACTCCATCGAGTTCAAGAATTCTCAGGACAAAGAGCTCAAAGCCGACTGGAAACTCGTGAAGCCGGATCAAGTTGAAGTGAAGCTGCCCTTAAAGGACGCGCAGCCCGGCTCCCTTACCCTTGTTGTGAAGCAGGCGGGTCTCGAGAAGCCGGAGGAGATCCCGGTGCACACCCTGGCTGAGGCAGGGCGCCTCGAAACCTTCACCATCCATGCCGGAGACCGCGGGGGACAACTGAAAGGCAGCCGTTTGGATGAGGTGGCCAGCCTCTCAGTGAAAGGTATTCAGTTCGAGCCTGGGCAACTCTCCAACGATCAGGGCGGCGACGTTCTGCTGCTCAAGGCGAAAGACGAGAAGGCGACAGCCGCTCTCACGGCAGGCGAGAAACTCAAGGCTACGGTAACCCTGCACGATGGACGTACGGTCGACGTGTCGGGGACGGTTGACCCGGCACGTCCAACGGCGAGCCTGATCAGCAAGAACATCGAGGCAAATACACCGGGGACGACCACAAATATTCAGCTGACGGGTCAGGACGAGTTGCCGCAGACGAGCAAGCTGACGTTCTCTCTCAAGGCGCAATCTCCGGCCAGTTTTTCTCGCGAGGAAAAGATTGAAGTGGCGACGGAAGACGGGTCGTACTCAACGATGCTGAGCATGGGCGAGGGCACACTCACCCTGCAGGACGCGAGGACCGCCCTGGCGACGCTCAATCCGGCCAAGGCCTTCGGAACCTCGGCCTTCGGGCCGCTGCGCTTCCGGCTGATCGGCGCCAGCGGAGCGAACGGCGACTGGCAACCGCTTGCCACGCTGGTTCGCCTGCCCAACCTGCAGGATTTGAAATGCCCGGCGACTCCGGACCAGCCCTGCATGCTGAGCGGCTCCGATCTCTTTCTGGTCGATTCCGTTGCGGGAGACGCGCAGTTCTCACATCCAGTGCAGGTGCCGGATGGCTTCCCTGGCAGCGCGCTGCCGGTTCCGCATCCTGACGGCGACGGGCTGTATGTGAAACTGCGCGACGATCCATCGGTCGTGAACCAGGTCACGCTGACCGTACAGCAACTGCCACCTCCCAAGGCGCAATCGGCTTCGTCCCATCCGCCGCGGCGACCGAATTACGCGCGGCCAGCCAGCGCGGACGTTGCATCACCAAGCCCACCGCCTCCGCCAGATTCGCCTACGACCTCACCTTCGTCTGCCACGGCCTCGCCGCAACCGTAGGGCAAGAGATCGGCGCGTATGCTAAAAAGCTGGGAAGCCTCCAGCTATGGCCTATCGGCATTCCATTCACGGCGTGACGTATTCATTTGCTGACCTGCGCACGTTGCTTGCCCGGGCGTCTCCGGCGCGCAGCGGAGATGAATTGGCCGGAATAGCCGCCTCCAGCGCAGCGGAACGAGTGGCCGCGCAGATGGCGCTCGCCGATCTTCCGGTGTCCGAGTTCCTCAACGAAGCGGTCGTTCCCTACGAAGACGACGAGGTCACGCGCCTTATCATTGACTCCCACAACAGGGACTCGCAGGACCGCGACGCCTTCGCGCCAATCGCCAGCCTCACTGTCGGTGAGTTCCGGGACTGGCTGCTGCAGGAGGAGACCACCGGCGATCTGCTCACAGGGCTGGCGCAAGCGTTTACGCCGGAGATGGCCGCCGCAGTTTCCAAGCTCATGCGCCTGCAGGATCTGGTGCTCGTCGCCCGCAAGATTCGCGTGGTGACACGCTTTCGCACCACGGTAGGATTGCCGGGAACCCTGTGCTCGCGGCTCCAGCCAAACCATCCGACGGATGATCCGGCCGGCATTGCGGCGTCTATTCTCGACGGGCTGCTGCTGGGCGCGGGCGACGCGGTGATCGGCATTAATCCGGTGTCGGACAATGTCGCGACAGTCACGACGCTGCTGCGCATGATCGATCAGATCCGCGAGCGTTACGAGATTCCGACGCAAAGCTGCGTGCTCGCGCACATCACTACGCAGATGCAGGCTCTGGAGCGCGGAGCGCCGGTGGACTTGATCTTCCAGTCGATTGGCGGCACGGAGAAGACGAATACGTCTTTCGGCGTGAATCTGGCGCTGCTCGATGAGGCGTATCAGGCGGGGTTGGCCCTAGGGCGGGGCAGCATCGGGGACAACGTGATGTACTTCGAGACCGGACAGGGCAGCGCCCTTTCCGCCAACGCGCATCACGGAGTAGACCAGCAGACGTGCGAGGCGCGGGCCTACGCTGTCGCGCGGCGATACAAGCCGATGCTGGTGAACACGGTCGTGGGCTTCATCGGGCCGGAATATCTCTACGACGGCAAGCAGATTCTGCGCGCGGGCCTTGAAGACCACTTCTGCGGCAAGCTGCTGGGCCTGCCGATGGGCTGCGACGTCTGCTACACCACCCACGCCGAAGCCAACGACGACGATATGGACTCGCTGATGACCATGCTTGCGGTCGCGGGCGTGAACTACATCATGGGCGTGCCCGGCGCGGACGATGTGATGCTCAACTACCAGAGCACGTCGTTCCACGACCTGGCGTATCTGCGGTCGGCGTTAGGGCTTCGTCCCGCTCCTGAGTTTGAGGCGTGGCTGGAACGCGGCTTCCGCAAAGAACTGTCCATGCAGGGGCTGCTCAACGCATGAGCGGTGCTCTTGATCGCAGCAAGCTGCGCGCCTACACGAACGCGCGCGTCGACCTGCGGCGGGCAGGCACAAGCCTGGCGACTACGGAGCTTCTGGACATGGCGCAGTGCCTGGCCGAGGCGCGAGACGCCGTCCATGCGGAGTTGAGCACGGTATCGCTTCTACGGCAGCTAGCGGAGCGCGGCCTGCAGACAATTTCGCTTAAGAGCGCGGTGCGTGATCGGGAGGAGTACCTGCGGCGTCCCGACCTTGGACGCAAGCTTAGTGCTGGATCGCGGGCCGTGCTGGAGCAGACGGATTCGAAACCCGGCAGCCTGGTTATCGTCATCGCCGACGGGCTTTCGGCAATCGCCATCGAGCGCCATTCGCTGCCTCTGCTCGATGCGCTTCTGCCGTTGCTCGAAGCTTGGCCGCTGGGTCCGGTGGTCATCGCTGAGCAGGCTCGCGTGGCGATAGGCGACGAAGTAGGAGAGCGCCTGCACGCGTCGCTCATGCTCCTGCTCATCGGGGAGCGGCCGGGTCTGAGCGCGCCCGATTCGCTGGGCGCCTACATCACCTGGGCTCCCCGCCTGGGACGGAGCGACGCTGAGCGGAACTGCATCTCGAACATCCGCCCCGAGGGCCTGGGCTATTCACTGGCTGCAAAGAAGATCGCAGGTTATCTATCCGAGGCGCGACGTCGCCAACTCACGGGCGTTGCTCTCAAGGAAGATTTGCCGCAAATCGAAGGATGACTGGATCGTTTTTAGCAGGCCTTGAGTCCGCCCATCCGGGGTCCGCGTGAGACGATGGCAAGCTTCTCGCGGTCGAGAATCTTACGAGTCTGGCCGCGGGCGTGGTTGGCCCATGGTCCGATAGGGTCGAGCTTAAGGTAGGCAAGCCAATGCTTGAGAGCCTTGCGCCGTTCGTTCTGGCGTTCAAAGGCCAGCGCCAGATTGTAGTGGGCATCGGCATAAGTGGGGGCAAGGCGGATGGCGGTCCGGTAGGCTTCGATGGCCTCGGGCAGACGCTGGAGTTCATCGAGTACATTGCCGAGATCGAAAAAGGCGAGCGCATAGTTCGGATCGGACTCGACCGCCTGCCGATAGAGCCGCTCCGAACTGGCGAATTGCTTCTGATTGTAGAAAATCGTTCCCAGGTTGATGGCCGCTGGAGCGTGCTCTCGATCGAGTTTGAGAATGTCCTGGTAGAGTTCAACAGCCTCTGCTTTCTTGCCGGACTCCTCGCAGCGCACCGCCTCCAGAAACAAGGAGCCAGTGCGGCTGGCAACCTGGGCAGGACACAGGCCGCGGTTCTCCTTCACCAGATCGCGATGGCCCTCGAAGTCGAAGACGAACTGCCGGGCGATGGGATCCATGATCGCGCCCGAATGGCGGAAGAGCACCCGCGAGCCGTCCCTGGCCGCGCCCGCCTCGAGCAGCGGATTGACCATGCCGGAGACGGCCTGCATGGCATGAACGCTGGCGCGGATGCTGGCCGCGGAAAGCCGCATGGCGCGCAGGTCGCGCAGCTTGCGCAACTGGACGAGGTCCTGAAAGCTGTATGTGTCGGAAAAGGAGACGAGCGATGCTCGCTCCCACGCCCTCAATTGCTTGGCGCGAATGTGAAGTATGCGAAGAACATCCTGACGGCTATATCGGGTCACAGTGCTCGTGCTCGTAAGAGTACCGTCACTCACCTTAAGGCGATTATCAGGGGCTTGAGCCGCGTGCACAAGGGGAGGAATATGAAATTTCAGTGGATAAACAGGTATCAATCCTGATTCAGGAAAGATTGTGCGTGAGGCAAAAGAAGGTCGCTGGAGCCGACGAGCGGACTTGAACCGCTGACCTGCCGATTACGAATCGGCTGCTCTACCAACTGAGCTACGTCGGCCTGCTGCTCTATCGATTTTATAGGCGTTGCGACATGCCGTAAAGTTACGAGCGACTGTACCCGAATCTGCATGCGTCAACTTCCCAGTTGCCTTTGAGGGGGCGAAAGCCCGATGATGGCTGACGACTGGAGAGCCAACCGGGAATGCCTGCACGATCGATCTGCCATTGCTTTCGTCTTTTGAGGAGCACGGCTGGGATTGCCATGCTCTGCCTCGCTACTGTGTGCCTGGCTCAATCGCCGAGAGAGAGAACCCCTCACCCCCGGCGCGCGCCAGTACAGACAGACGAAGTCAGCGGAGCTGCCGCGTCGGCTGAAGTCAGCCAGCAAAGCGGCGCCACCAACCCGCCGCCTGACGCGACGAGCGCTCCTGTTCCGATGAGCTCTGCCACGCCGATGACCTCGGAGGAGCTGGCCAGTGAGCTCTCAGGCGTCAAGGACAATTCCCTGCTGATTGCCAAAAAATACATCAGCGGACCGCTTACTCTGGACGCCACGCAGCGGCCGATTACGCCGGTCACCTTCAAAGTCGAGTTTCGCGATTGCGAGTTCGCAGACGACGTGGTGATCCGGAAAGTGGATTTCGGGCAGAGCGTCACGTTCCAGCGAGTCAAGTTCGACAAGCAGTTAAATCTCGAGCACATCCATGTCAAAGGCGACCTCCAGCTCGAGAATGTGCAGGCGGGCGGTCTGATCAAACTTAATCAATCCCAGGTCGAGGGTGATGTCCGCATCAAAGACCCCATCGCCACCGGGCTGCAAGTTGAAACTCTGACGGCAAACAACCTCATCATCTCCTTCGGAAAGAGCTCCTTTTCAACAATCGATCTCGTTCACCTCACGGCCGGCAGATTGAGTCTTGCGGCTGCGGGAGGCATTGCCGACATCAATCAGCTTGACCTGGGCAGCGCTAGTCTCAAGGAGACCCTGGTCCTGCAAAACGTTGATGTGCAGGGGGTGAGTGCCGAGGGTCTCACGGTTGCGAAACACATGATGTTTCTACCGGCAACCAGGATCAGGAAGCGCCTCGACCTAAGCTCTGCCGAAATCGCAGGCTTTGAATGGAGATTTGCCGAGCCGGTTCAGTTTCCCGAGAAGCTCAATATCAACGGCGCTGTGTTTGGAAGCTTGGTGATTGTTCGCGTGCCCTCAATAGGAGCGGCCAAATCCACAAACGAGGCCATCGGCTTGCGAGCAGACCGCAAGGACTACGGGCTGGCTTTTCTGGAGAGGGCGGAGTACTACGAACCCGCTTACTCGCTGTACGAGTCGTCGCTGAAAAGCCGCGGACAATCCGACAAGGCGGACGCCGTGTACTTTGCCATGCGAGACAGGCGTCGCTACACCGAGTTTCTAGATGCCGGTACGCTGTGGCAGAAGACGGTCGCCGGATTCAATTACGTGATTGGCTTTGGACACAAATGGCTGTTTGGATATGGGCGCGGTTGGGTTTATCCCATGATCTGGTCGGTGTTGTTCGTTATCGCGGGAGCCTTCATCTTTCGCGCCGAGCACATGCAGAAAGTGGATGAGGCGTCGCCCCGCAATTTCTCGTCGATCTGGTACAGCATCGACATCTTTGTGCCAGTCCTGAGTCTCGGCATCGCCAAAGACTGGCATCCCAGGGAGGAGCACCGAGCTCTGCAGTTCTACTCTAAGTTTCTGTCTCTGATCGGCCTGATCTTCATCTCCGCCATGATCGGGGCGTTGACCGGCTCGCTCAAGTAGCGGTCAATGCTGTGCAGACCAGTGACTATGTAAGAGGAGCAGGAGTGGACCCGGCAAAGGAATGGCAGCGGCTCACCGATTACTACGGTGAACGAATCGACGAGGAACTTCTTGAACTCGCCACGGACTTCGACGGCTTGATCGAGGTCGCGCAGCAGGTTTTGCGCGACGAGTTGAAGAAACGTGGATTGCCGCCGCCCGAAAGCGGCGATCCAGCGGAGCGCGCGAGAATCAGGACTCCGATATTCAAGCATCCGGCCGCGAGTCAGGAGAACGTGGCCGAGCCTGAAGCTGCGAGCGAAGCTCCGTGCGACTACACGTGGAAGGTTGTCCTCTGCGAATTCAACGAACGCGAGGAGGCCGAGGATCTGAGGACCGCCCTCGAACGCGCGGGTATCGAGAGCTGGTACGACGGTCCGGATTCACCATTCTCTACTCTCCCATTCGGCCCGAGAGTTCTGGTGGGCGCGGATGATCTCGAGGCCGCTCAGCTGGTCATGCAGCAACCCATTCCGCAAGACATTCACGATCAGACGCGCACGCCCGTTCCCGATTTCGAGACTCCGAATTGCGCGAAGTGCGGCGCTCTCGATCCGCTTCTCGAGAGCGTCGAACCTTTTAACACGTGGCTCTGCGAGAATTGCGGCGCGCGTTGGACAGAATCCTCCGGCGACATTGAACAACGATAGCCTTCCATATCGCAGAACCGTTTTACGCCACGACGCGAGAGGCGACTTCGCGTCGATTGCGGCGAGGTACTGCCGGGCCGGATCGCTGGGATCGCTTCTGTGTCCCATTTTTCGAGGGGGGCTCGCCTTCCCATCCTCCCAGTTCGAGCGCAACCGACATGCATGCGTCGCGCAGTTCATCGGCGGCGGTGCGATTCTCCATGGCCCTCGCTACGACCATACCTCCCACGCATAAAGCGGCGATGGCCTGGGCTCGCGTGTGGCGCGGGCTACGGCCGTCGGCCAGATTACGCTCCAAAACGCCGACCATAGCTTCGAATACATTCTCAAAGGCACGCTTTGCGGTTTTGCCGCTGCGTGTCACGTCGCTCGGCAGCGCGACCATGGGGCAGGAGTTTTCGACATCCTCGAAATGCTGGCGTGAGAGATAGGCACGAACGACTTGCGGGCCGGCGTTGGCGGAAGCCATATCTACTTCGACGCCTTCCCAGCGGCTCTTCCATTTCGGGTCAGTGAAGAAGCACCCCAACACCTCGGCGTAGAGATCGCTCTTGCTGTCGAAATAGCTGTAGAAGCCGCCATGCGTGAGGCCGGCACCTGCCATGATTTGGTGCAGAGACACATTGTCGAAGCCGTGCACGTTGAAGAGGCTGCGCGCGCTCTGAATGATCTTTTCTTTCACCTCTGCGCGATGGCTAGCCGGATAAGGCATCGTTACTCCTCGTTTCCAATGAGTCGAAGTGCATATGGCAATCATCTCTCGTCAGAAAAATATGATCTTGATCATAATTTAGCTGCGTGTTTCCATGCCTTGACGGTTGAACTCACCAATCCGAGAGGTACCCATGAATGACAGAACGGAATTTATCGCGCGGACCAGCACAACGACTCGCCGACGAATGATCGCAGGGATTGCAGTTGCGTTGGGCGCTCTGGTTGCGCGTCCCGAAGCCTGGGGGGCATCAGGACAGGAGGCCATGAAGGAAGCGCCAGCCAGCGCAGCTAACAAGATGCGCACATCCATTCACCAGGAGATTGATCTCAAGGCAAGCCCGCAGCGCATCTATAAGGTTCTCATGGATTCAAAGCAGTTCACTGCCTTCTCCGGCATGCCTGCTGAGATCGACCCGAAAGCGGGTGGTGCTTTCACCACGTTCGGCGGACAGATTGAAGGGCGAACCGTCGAACTGGTCGCCAACCAGCGCGTTGTGCAGGCGTGGCGTCCGACGCATTGGGACCCGGGCGTCTACTCGATTGTCCGGTTTGAACTGAAGCCACAAGGTGCCGGAGCTATCGTCGTTCTGGACCACACGGGTTTCCCGGAAGGCGACTTTGACCATCTGACGTGGGGATGGAACGCGCATTATTGGGAGCCGCTAAAGAAATTTTTCTCTTAGACTCAATTCCCCGAAGTGTTGCATATAGCACCATCCTTCTGTCCGATATAGTGGGATTGCTCGGCCACAAGGCCCTGCATCGCTGGGACGCGACAGGATCGTGCGACACTTATCTCCCTCTCGCCGGGACTTTCTGAGAGCAGCCGGAACCGCTGCGGGTGCTGCCCTGCTGTCACCGGCAAGACTCCTGAGCGGGTCAGTGATCTCTGGCAGAAACAGGACGGCTGCGCAAAGCGACAGCAGCCCGGCTGATTACACGCTCACGATCGCTGTCACGCCGGTCGAACTGGCGCCAAATCGGATCGTCTCGGTCACGACCTACAACGGGCAGTTTCCCGGGCCGCTGCTGCGCTTCAAAGAAGGGCAGAAAGTCACGGTCGAGATCCATAACGACACGGACACGCCGGAGCAGCTGCACTGGCATGGACAGTTCGTGTCGACCGAAGTAGACGGAGCAGCCGAAGAGGGCACGCCATTCATCCCACCGCACGGCAGCCGCCGCATCTCCTTCGAGCCGAGGCCATCGGGCCTTCGCTTCTATCACACGCACGTTCGTGCCGGGGCGAATCTCGCCGCAGGGCAATATAGCGGCCTGGTGGGGCCGGTTTACATCGAGCCGAAGCAGCATCCGGGCAATTATGACCGCGAAGTCTTCCTTACGCTGAAGGAGTTCCAGCCTACCCTGAGCCGTGGCGGCGACATGGCGATGGATTTCCTGTCACCGTCGCAAACGGTCACCGCGCTGAAAGATGCCGGCGAGCAGAAGATGAATGCGTCGCTCGCCAAGGGCATGCCCCACGGATACGAGGTCGGCTACGATTCGTTCACCATCAACGGCCGCATGCTCGGCCACGGCGAGCCGGTCCGGGTGAAACAGGGCGAACGCGTCCTCTTCCACATTCTGAATGGCAGCGCCGGTGAGATTCGCAGCCTGGCGCTTCCCGGCCACACTTTCAGCGTGATCGCGATGGACGGCAATCCGCTGCCGAAGCCGGTTCGTGTTCCGGGCCTCTGGCTGGGAACGGCCGAGCGTATCTCCGCCGTCGTCGAGATGAATCACCCCGGCGTGTGGGTGATGGGCGATCTCGCCGATGACGACCGTCGCCACGGCATGGGCATCGTCGTCGAGTATGCCGGATATAAAGGCAAGGCACAGTGGATTCCGCCGAAGCCTTTCAAGTGGAACTACACACACTTCGGCAATCCAGGCGCCCCATCTGCGCGGCCGGACGAAACCTTCGACATGCTCTTCGAAAAGAAGAATGCTGCGCTCGACGGATTCAACCAATGGACGATCAACGGGGTCGCTTATCCCTTACAGCAGATGATGGCGCAGTCGTCGTTTCATTTGCACGAGGGCAAGCGTTACCGTATCCGGATGCGCAACGCCAGCGACGATATTCATCCGATCCACCTGCATCGGCACAGCTTTGAGCTGGCGCGCATTGCCGGGCTGCCGACCTCGGGCGTGATGAAAGATGTGGTGATGGTCGGCGGCTACCAGGAAGTGGAGATCGATTTCGTTGCGGACAATCCGGGCCTTACCCTGTTCCACTGCCATCAGCAGCTGCACATGGACTTCGGTTTCATGACCCTATTCGACTACACCTAGCGGAAACAGATCAATAATGGGAGGAGCTGTGAGCTTAGGATCGGCATCACAGGCACGGACTGCATGGGGACTGTTGCTCCTTCGCCTTCTCGTCGGCTGGGTCTTTCTTTCAGAAGGGATTCAGAAGTTTCTTTTCCCCGCCTCGCTTGCCGCGGGACGCTTCGCGAAGATAGGCATTCCGGGTCCGCAATTCACCGGGCCGTTCGTTGGCGTCGTGGAAATTGTGTGCGGCGTCATGGTCATCGTCGGTCTCTTCACGATCCTTGCCGTCCTGCCCCTGCTCATCGATATCGTGGTCGCTATTATCACGACCAAGGTGCCCATGTTACTCAAGCAGGGCTTCTGGACCGCAATGCACGAAGGACGAACTGACTTCTGCATGTTCGTCGGACTCATTGCCATAGCGCTTTTGGGGCCGGGAACTCTATCCTTGGACGAGCGGCGACGAACGAATTGATGTCCCCATGGCGACTGACCGGATCGAGCAATCACGGGGATCGTGCGCAGAGGTGCTGCTCGTCTTTCTCCGCCTTGGCTGTACCTCTTTCGGCGGACCCGTCGCTCATCTTGGATACTTCCGCAAAGAAATCGTCGAGCGCCGTAAATGGTGCAGTGAAGGCACGTTCGGTGAAATCATCGCCCTTACCCAATCCTTACCGGGACCGGCGAGCAGCCAAACAGGGTTCGTGCTCGGTATTGTGCGGGCGGGATGGCTTGGCGGCCTGGCGGCCTGGACCGGATTTACCCTGCCCTCGGCTTTGCTGATGCTGGCTTTTGCATACGGCCATTCGTTCCTTTCGGGAAGCGCGGGAAGCAGGGTGCTCCACGCGTTGCAGATCGTCGCCGTCGCGGTCGTCGCGCAGGCGGTGCTTTCCATGCGGCGTTCGCTCGCCCCGGACCGCATTCGCATCGCTTTGGCCATCATGGCCACTGGCCTTACGTTGCTTACTGTTCCTCAATTTTCAACTCTTGTCTCAATCGCAGTGGGTGCCGCTTTGGGGCTGTTGCTCCTTCGTTCCAGCGAGGAACGGAACAGCACGCCCGCTGCGCCGCTGTTTTCGAAAGCAGCTGGCCTGATTGCGGGAGGACTCTTTTTTGTGCTTCTGGCTTTAACGGCGTCGATCGCTCATTTCTTCCCCCATTCCGGGATCGCCGTGTTTTCAGCTTTCTATGGCAGCGGAGCTCTTGTCTTTGGCGGCGGGCACGTCGTTCTGCCGCTACTTGAAAATGCGGTAGTTGCGCGGGGGTGGGTGACGCCGCAAGCTTTCCTCGTAGGATATGGCGCTGCACAGGCCCTCCCTGGACCGTTGTTCGCGTTCGCCGCTTATCTGGGGGCCGCCGTGCGACCGACACCGAGTCCCTTTCTATATGGCTTGCTGGGGCTCATCGGAATCTTCACGCCAGGGTTGCTCGTCGTAACCGCGGCATTACCTTTCTGGAGCGTGCTTCGTGGAAACTTCTACATCGGAGCGGCACTTAAGGGCGTCAACGCAAGTGTTGTCGGCATCTTGCTCGCCGCGTTTATCCGGCCGCTGTGGGCCACGACGATCCACTCCGCACTCGATTTCGGGATGGCGCTCGTGGCATTCTTGCTGCTCACGGTTTGGAGACTTCCCGCGTGGCTTGTCGTGGTGGGCGCGGCAGCTGTTTCGACGATCTTGAAGTTCCAATGATGGCAACGTGCACCGCCTCCGTCGCACTCCGAATAAGACTTCGATCAAGCGAAGAAAATGGCGCGGTGCGGACACGAAAAGGCCGCCCGGCAACAGGGCGGCCTTCTCTTTAGGGAGAATAGTTCCAACGGAGGCAAAGCCATCAGAACTTTCTGGCGAAATAGTATGGTCGGGGGAAAGGGGTGTCAAGGCAAAATCCTGACACATTTAAGCGATTATGTTTCAGAGAGTTAACAGCGGCTTCCACAATACCAGCTTCAGGTTAATATTCGCCTGATATTCGCCAGAGATGCTGTCGAAATGGAGTGCAACCGATTATTTTTGAGCAGCTTAGTACCTCGATTGCACAGATTTCGAGGCAACCGGGTATATGAGGTGGGAAGGTTACTCCAGCTTCAGGCTGATGAAGTAGTCATCATTCAAAGTAGAAACCGGCTTGCCACGCAGCCTCCGTATCATTGCGCGGCCTCCGCCAAGAAAAAGTCCGAGCAGAATCGAGGCTGTGCCAAGAATTCCGGTGAGGTATAAGATGCCGAGCAGCAGCTTCGCGGTCTTCGACACTTCGCTCACGTACCCTTCGGGATGATTCCAGGTCACCTCGGCTTCGTATTTCACGCTGTTGAGCAGGGCCTGCGCCTCGCTGCTCGAAAAGTTTCCACTCGTCATCGCAACCAGAGGCCCGCTGCGATGAACCCCCAGCGCCGTTGCATTGCCTCCTGCGACCACTCCCTGCTTTAGTTGTTCATCGATGGCCTTCGCGCGTCCGATGGCGATTTGCGGCGTGGGATATTCGAGCAGGGTTAGCGTTCCTTTGCCATCACGCGCGGGATACTGTGCAGTCACTGCTTCGGCATCACGGCTGAAATCGATCAGCACAGGGGGCAATACGCCGCCGGTGCGCGCATACGCCGCAGGACCGATGGTGTAACGAACACTGCTCGGGTCCAGCCCCTTGGGAAGGTAATGAGGAAGGCTGGGAGGCACACCCTCGCTTCCCGCCGCGGGTGGTATCGCGGCAGCTAATTCCTTTAGCGTAGCTTTGGTCGAGGCGACGGATATGCACGTCTCGCCGGAAGCGACGGGTACGCAAGCTTCGCTGTCTGAACTCGCGCCAAGGCTGGCGTTCCCGAAAACAGCATCGACGAGCGTGGTTCCGTTCCAGAAGAGAACTTCGTTGCCACCGATGGCCGCTCCCTTGCCGATGTCCTCGGCGTGCATGCCGGGGCGGCGATAGAAGGTGAAGGCTCCGTAGGCGCCGGTCGCATCGACAAAGCGGCGGGCGTGCAGCGTCAGGTGACGGCCACCCTGGCTATATTCGCCGACGGCGAAATCTTTCAGCCCATACTCTTTCAGTACATCAGCGTTCGCCTGGTCGGCGCTTTCGAGTCCCGTACCTGTCTGCGGCGGAGCGACGGCCGTCCATCCCGCAAAACTTGACGGCAACAACGGCTGGGCTGCCGCCGGCGTAGCTGGAGAGTGTGCGGGTTGAGCGAGAGAGACAGGCGAGAGCGCAGCAGGAGTAAGCAGGAAAAAGGCTGCGCAAAGTGAACGCCGGGATAAAGCCATTTCATTTTTCAGACTACCACCAGAGGCGCTTTGTGAGCAGGAGCGAGAGCGTTTCAATCAGAAGCCGATGTCCGGTTGGACTGGTCCGTTCACGTCGACCTGACCGGAGATGCCGGGCCAGAATCGCGAAGTAAGGTTGTACAAAATGCAGACCACTGTGGCGCTGATGGCTCCAGTAAGTGCGTAAAAGACGACTGAAATAACTACCAGAAACGGTGTGATCGCCAGCGACGGAGGCGGAAGTTTGAGAGTCACGTCGATGGTGAGGTGCGACATAGGATAAGCCAGACCAAAAGGGCAATATACTGCAGCCTCCTGGAGATATACCGACCGCAAAGAAGCCCACAGGCCAACGACCGCGTAGAACAGGGCAAACAACCGGATTACTGAGAACGTATCCAACCGCAAAATCTTACGCACGGGTTATCCTCAGCGGCGATCATAACGCGCGATCAGGCTCCGGAGAAGTGACTGAGTCGTCCTCAGAGATTTGTGCCTCAAAATTTTGCGATACTGAAAAGGCTATGTCGATCCCCAAGCGACTCCTTGCCTGCCTCACGATCTGGGCTCTGGCTTTTGCCTCTGCACCACCAGCAGATGCTAGTGCGTACGACGCGCATCCGAAGCTGGTCATCATCCTGGTGCTCGACCAGTTCCGCGCTGACTACCTTGAGCGCTACCGCGCCGATTTCAAGGGCCGCGGCTTCAAACTCTTCCTCGATCACGGCGCAAACTTCCCCGATTGCTACTTCGGATATGCGAACACAGAGACCGCTCCCGGCCACTCCACCATCGGCACCGGCGCTTACACGGACGGCCACGGTATCGGCGGCAATGAATGGTGGGATCTCGCTCGCAGCAAGGACCATCCGGTGACTTCGGTCGAAGATGAACGGTACGCTCTCGTTGGCTTGCCTGCCGGCGCGAAGTCCATCCCTGGCTCCTCGCCGCGGAACCTGCTTGCTTCGACGGTAGGCGACGAGCTTCGGCTGGACACTCTAGGCGGATCGCAGGTGTACGGCATCTCGCTTAAGGACCGTGCTGCCATCCTCACTGCCGGCGCAACGGCCAACGGGGCTTTCTGGATCGATCAGGCTTCGGGACGCTTCATCACCTCGACTTATTACACCCCGCAGCTTCCCGATTGGGCTCAAAGCTTCGATGACGGCCCACGTATCGCCCAGGCCTTGCAGGAGGCGAACGCTGCAGGCGACATAAAAAACTTTTACAGTGTGGTGGGAGCGACTCCCGCTGCGGTGAGCTATGAGTTGGACTTTGCCAAGGCTCTAATCACGGGCGCGGAGCTGGGCAAGCACCCGACCACGGACATTCTCACGCTGAGCATTTCGTCTACGGATATCCTGGGTCATAAGGTCGGCCCGGACTCCGATCAGCAGCGACAAATGGTGGATGCGGTCGATGTCGACCTCGACGGCTTCTTTACCTGGCTCGACAAGAATGTCGAAGGCGGGCTAGGCAATGTGTGGATCGCACTCACGGCCGACCACGGTATCGCTCCGGTTCCGGCGGTAGCAGCCAAGCTGGGGCTGAATGCCGCAACCATCGACCTGCCGAAGCTGGTCGGAAACCTCAACTTTGCGATCAATCAGAAATTCTCTCCGGGCGAGAAAATCGACTACATGCTGCCCAAGCAGTCGCTGCCTTATCTGGCGCTGAATCAGCCAGCCTTCGAGCGCGCGGGTATCAACGAGCAGGAAGCCGAACAGGCCGTGCAGGACTTCATCCCAGGGGCGTTTGCCAGCCTCACCCCGCCTGAAGAATCGAAGGGACCGGCTACAGCCAAACTGCCACCCATTCCGGGGCTTTTTCGCAGCTACACTCGCCAGCAAATGGCGCAGGGTCAGTTGCCCAATACTCCGTTTGGCGAACTGATCGAACACAGCTACACGCCCAACGGAGGCTGGTACGTCATGGTGATCCCACAGGCATTCGAGATGGAAAGCTACGGCTCCGGTGGAACCAACCACTTCACGCCATACTCGTATGACCGCCACGTGCCCCTGGCGCTCTATGGCGCGCCCTTTGCTCCCGGAACCTACCATGGGCGTGTCGAGCCGGTAGACATCGCGGCTACCTTCGCATCGCTGCTCGGTATCAACCAACCCTCGGCTTCGGTGGGTCACATTCTCACCCAGTCGTTAAAGCCTGCTTCAGCGGTCGTGTATCCCAAACCCCTACCCCTTCGCACACACACCGTGCACAAGCGCGCAGGGAGCGGGACCCCTCAGTGAAAACTGACATGCGTGTGCAGTTCGCCGGGATCGAACTCATCAATCCCGTCATCGCCGCGAGCGGCACATTTGGATACGGCATTGAGTTCGAGGAGATCGTCTCACTGGAGCGCATCGGCGGATTCGTCACCAAGGGGCTTTCCCGCGAACCCATGGCTGGCAATGAGGCTCCGAGGCTGATCGAGACCGCCTCTGGAATGATGAACTCGATCGGGCTACAAAATGTCGGAGTGAAGGCCTTCCTTGAGAAGAAGCTCCCCGAACTGCGACGGTATCCCAAGTGCGCCGTGATCGTGAATGTCTTCGGAAACCAGGTGACGGATTATGTCGAGGTGATCCACCAGCTTAATGACGCTGATGGGATCGCCGCTTACGAGCTGAACGCCTCCTGCCCCAACACCAACCACGGGGGTATGGCCTTCGGAACCGATCCGGTCACACTGGATGAACTGGTATGGCGGGCGAAACAGGTCGCGAAACGACCGTTGATCGTGAAGCTTTCTCCAAACGTGACTTCGATCGGTGAAATGGCGCGCTGCGCGCAAACCGCCGGGGCCGACGCGCTGTCTCTCGTAAACACCTTTGTTTCTCTAGCTATCGATGTGGAGACACGCAGGCCGCGCATCGCCAACGTCACGGCAGGCCTCTCCGGCCCTGCGATCAAACCGATCGCAGTGCGCATGGTTTGGGAGGCGGCGAAAGCGGTGAAGATTCCGGTGCTTGGCATGGGAGGTATCGTCTCGCCCGAGGATGCAGTCGAATTTCTACTGGCCGGAGCAACCGCCGTCCAGGTGGGCACCGCCAGCTACGCTGACCCGCGGGCGGTGGAACGCATCGCCAAAGGACTCGAACAGTGGTGCGCGCGTCACCAAGTGGAGCGCGCGAAGGAGCTGACCGGTACCCTGGATATCAAACCCCAGCCGAGACAGATTCCCGGAAGCTAACGACTTCAGCGAGAATAAAGAGGGTGGGCGAGGAGATAGATCGAGCTAGGCCACGTTGCGCGGCGCGCGGCCGCGAAATTCTTCGGGAATGCGCTCCTGCAGCACACGCGCCTGGGCCAGGGCGACCCCGGTAATGTAGACCGGAGCGGGCGTGGTTACCGCTACAAGCACCCAGGAAACCAGCGAAACGAGCAAGCCTAGCGCCGCGGCACCTTTCAGCGTCAGGGCAACATATCGGTGCTCGAGATGCATGACAATCGCCCAGTTGCGCAGCGGCTCAATGTGATGAATGACGGCCAGTGCAAAGATAAAGGCGAGAATGGAAAAGGTGCTGATGCCGATGAGAACTACGTCGATGGTGCGATGAAGGCGTTGACGGCGTCGACAGTGGTCGCACGACTCAAGGTGCCCTTCGTAGTCGGTGCGCATATCCGGCGAGATGCCGGATATGTCGTAGCGCCAGCTTGAAAGAATGTCGCCTACGACTTGATCTGTGCACTCTGTCATCTTAACTCGCGATTCCTGTGCCCCAGCTTGCACCAAATAGTACCATCTGTCCGGAACGTTTCCAGACAATTCGACCATTCAGCGTGCGGAAGTGTTATTTCCAGTATAACGCCTACAATAAGATAGATGCCATCGGTTTATCCTGGGTCGCAAGTAATACGCGGTTGCCCAGAAGACTCATCCGATCCCGCAAAGCGCGTTCCGCAGAGACTCGTGCCAGTTCGGGTAGATTATTGCTCTCCGACAGGTGCGCCAGGATCACATACGTTGCCTGGCCGTCGTAGCCGTTCTCCAGAAACTCGGCGGCGGCGTGATTCGACAGGTGCCCCACCCGCGACATCACCCGCTGCTTCACCGACCAGGGATAAGGCCCGTCGCGCAGCATATCCAGATCGTGATTCGACTCCAGCATCAGAACGTCGCACTTGCGAAGGCGCATGGCCGCATGGGCAGGCATGTAGCCCAGGTCGGTGGCCAGGCCGATCCGCACTCCTTCGGCCTCAAAAACAAATCCGACAGGGTCTGCCGCGTCATGGGGAATGGTAAAGGGGGTCACGGAAATGTCTCCGACCGAAAACCCTTGTCCGGCGGTGAAATATTCGACACCGGGCAGCGCGGCGGGATCGGCTTTGGCTTTCGTTTCGTCGGAGCCGAGCGTCTCCTGCTCTTCCTCGAACGCGTCGCGGTCTTCGATTTCGGGATTGACCGGCGCGGCTGCCTGTGCTGCCTGCTGCTGCTTGCGCTCGGCCAGCCATTCGGCGTAGGTCATGCGCTTGCGCGGGGTAATCCAGCGGATCCAGGCGCGGTGGGTTGACTCAGTGAAATAGACGGGGATGCCCAGCTTGCGTGCCGTGACTGCCAAGCCCTGCACGTGGTCCTGATGCTCGTGGGTGACAAGAATTGCGTCGAGGGTGCGTGACTCTTCACCCGCGGCCTGCATGCGCTTGAAGAGTTCGCGGCAGGAGACGCCCGCATCGACGAGAATCCGGGTGCGCGTGCTGGAGACAACCGTGCTGTTGCCCCGGGAACCGCTGGCCAGCACAGTCATACGAACCATGAACTGAGGATACGCCTGATGTGTGTGGAAGACGGGGCCGAAACTCGGCCAGGTATCTGCCTCGGCTACATGCGTCCCATTTGCGAACGCCAGCTGGCGAGCCATTCCGCTGCCCGGGGACGGCGATCGGCAAAGCGGGTTGCCATGACTGGCAGCCATACCGCGCCCTGCAGGTCGCGTGCGGCGCGGAAGGGGGCGATCTGAACGGAATCCGCGTTGCAACTCGCGAGGACGGCCTCTTTGTCTTCGCCGGCTGCGTTAACAAAGCAGGCAAGATCCCAGGCGACCGGGCCGCGACAGGAGTCTTCGAAGTCGGTCCAGAGAAGGCCCTTCGGCGTTTTGAGCAGGTTCTTTTGGTGGGAGTCGCCGTGAAGAGGCTGCTCGGGCAAATTGAGCGCGTGAATCTGGGCGGCAATCGCCTTGTGCGCGTCGCGCAGCATGGCGGCGTCTTCTCTGTCCAGCGCACCCATCGTTTCGGCGTGGTCCAGCCAGCCGGGTATCTCGAAGAAGGGATTCAGGTACTCCAGTTCGCCGGTATAAGCTCGCAGGACAGTGTGCAGCTCGCGCAGGAGAGAAGCCGTTTCTGCCGCCGAGGGGGCATAGTTGCGGTCATGATCTACATGCTGCCAGAAGGTGATAGCAAAGCCGTCGCGGTGATGCGGGCCGGGCGGCAGCTCGCCGCTCGGTGCGACCACGGGGCAGCCCTGCGCGGCGAGAAAGCGCGCTATATCGAGATCCCGCTTCAGCCATATCTCAGGCGGCTTCCGCACCAGGGCCGTCGTGGTAGCGATGCGCGCCACGACGGGTGGAGGGCGAAGATGCGCGAGCACGTTTGCGCCGTCGGCCAGCAGTTCGGGTTCGCTTTCGCAAGGCAGACCAAGATCGCGGGCGGCAGCGAGGGCGGTCAATAGGGCGCGGCGGCTAAGATCGTCCATTAAGTTGTCTGCCTGAAGGCTCAGGCTATGCCTTCTTAGGCAGCGGGAAGTTGAGCATCCAGCTGATGCCGAACTTGTCCTTGAGCATGCCGAAGCGGGCGTTCCAGAAGGTATTCTGCAAAGGCATCGTGACCTCACCGCCTGCGGAGAGCGCGGCAAAGAAAGCCTCGATCTCGTCGGGGCTTTCGCATTCGATGCACACGGCGAAATTCTTGCCAGGGATGTGCGGCGTGCCGGGCATGATGTCCGAAGCCATGAGCAGCGGGCCGCTGCCACCGTTGAGCGTGGAGTGCATGATCCTGTCGTGAGACTCCGGCGTCACCCATTCCGGGTTGCCGGGCGCATCGGAGTAGGGCATGAGAAAGAGCTCGGCGCCCAAGCATTGCTTGTAGAACTCCATTGCCTCGCGACAGTTTCCGTCGAAGTGGAGGAAGGGCAGGACCTGCTTCATGGTGTATTCCGTTTGGGATGAGATTTGGCTTTCGGGCGTTCGCGATCATCTTAGTTCAGCTGGGCATCGGTGTGGAGAAGATTTCGCGTTCATCGTCCTTTCAGTTCGGCAGCACGCGTCGAATAACACCGCCCTTTTCGTCAAGGAAGGAGAGACTGGGAGCACCCTGCTCCGTAACTTGCATCACGATGCGTTTTCTCCCGTTCGCATCCATGAGAGCAAGTGAGGCGCTTCCATCATCCGTTCTTCCCACCCAGACGCGCCTGTTCTGGTCGCTTACTGCCAGACCGGCAAAGCGGTCGGTATTATCGTCAACTCCCACAAGCTGGACGATTTGATTGGCGCCATATTTGTCGAAAGACAGACTGCCCCCCGAGTCGACAACCTCGCCTTTTTCGTTACGGTGGCCGCCAAAGATTAATCCACCATTCTCTGAACCCTCATCGTTATAAAAAATCATGCCGGCCTGAGGGCGTGGCTCACCCATCTCGGGATGTTCCTTGCCTTTTACGATCACCGGCGGGAGGCGATCTTTGTCTGAGATCACCATCCGAATCGTACCGTCCGGCTCCACGATGTCGATGCGATGTACCTGAATCTGATCGAATGATTGACTACGATGAGCACTCGCTCCTGAGAGCATCAGGACGGCGAATACCGTACTCAGCACCGCGGAGTAAATCACCAAGAATTGCTGGACTAGTCTTTTCACGAGATCGATCCCTCCTCTTCTGGCTCGCAAGCAGGCTGTGCCTCCAAGCAAATATCACGGATGTTCGTGGGAGGCGGACGCCGGCGTTCAGCCCGCATATTTGTAAAAGCCGCGCCCACTTTTGCGGCCCAGCCAGCCGGCGTCGACCATGCGAATCAGCAACGGACAGGGCCGGTATTTCGGATCGCCGAGGCCATCCTCGAGGACGCGCATGATATCGAGGCAGACATCGAGGCCAATGAAGTCGGCCAGCGTAAGCGGACCCATGGGATGCGCCATGCCCAGCTTGAAAACCTCATCGACGGCCTCCGCAGTTGCCACGCCTTCCATCACCGCGAACATGGCTTCGTTCAGCAAGGGCATGAGCACGCGGTTCGAGACGAATCCGGGCGCGTCATTCACCTCGACAGGTGTTTTGCCGAGGCGTTCGGAGAGCGCCTTCACGGTATCGTAAGTGGTCTGCGAAGTCGCCAGCCCGCGGATCACTTCCACGAGTTTCATCACCGGGACAGGATTGAAAAAGTGCATCCCGATCACCTGCCCGGGACGACGGGTCTGAGCGCCGATTTTCGTAATCGAAATCGACGACGTGTTGGAAGCCAGAATAACGTGTTCAGGCAGCAGACGGTCAAGTTCGACGAAGATCTGCCGTTTGATCTCGAACTTTTCCGTCGCCGCCTCAATCACGAAGTCGCACCCTGCCAGGGCGGCACGATCCAGCGTTCCCTCTATGCGCGCGAGGGACGCGTCCATTTCCTGCTGGGTTAGTTTGGCCTTCGCGACCTCCCGGCCCAGGTTTTTCCGAATCGTCTCCAGCCCGCGATCCAGAAACCGCTGCTCCACTTCGCATAGACGGACGCTCAGTCCGCTCCGCGCAAAAACATGCCCGATCCCGTTGCCCATTGTGCCCGCGCCCAGCACGCCTACCGTGCTGATCTCACCCAGCATCTCACTCATCCGATCACCTCAAAACAGACGAGTGTATCAGGGTGAAAGGCCGTTGAACTTATGCCGCCGGACGGACCTTCGCTAAGACTGCTGTCACATTGTCATGACCTCCGGCGGCTTTGGCGGCATCGATCAGACGCCCGCAAAGACCATCGAGATCTCCGTCGTCGGCCAGCATCGCCTCGATGCGATCGTCGGAGAGCTCTTTCGTGAGCCCATCGGAGCAGAGCAACAGAATATCGTCGGGCTCCAAAGCCAGCTCCGCTATGTCGGCCGAGACCGACGTCTGCGTGCCGATCGCCCGCGTGATCACATTTCGTAACGGAGAGTGGTCGGCCTCGTCCTGGGTAAGCTGCCCCAGGCGCACCTGTTCGTCTACCAGCGAGTGGTCGTGGGTCAACCGGCTGAGCTCGCCCCGGCGATAGAGATAGCACCGGCTGTCGCCGACGTGTCCGACGAGAGCACGGTCGCCCCCAATGGCCACCGCCACCAGAGTTGTTCCCATACCGTGCAGGGCTGCTTCCTTCTCCGCGCGCGCATGTACGATCTGGTTCGCCGATGCAATCGCCTCTTCCAGCACTTTCCTGCGATTCTCATGCGAGTCGGCCGCACATAGCTGGTTGATCAGCGTGTCCACCGCGATGCGGCTGGCTACCTCGCCAGCGGCCGCGCCACCCATGCCGTCGCAGAGGGCAAAAACGCCTTCTTCGACACAATATCCAAAGGCATCTTCATTGCTTGTCCGCACTTGTCCAACATCTGTGAGGCCGGCAGCTTCAAGGTTTACCATTTTTGCAATATCTCAGAAAACAGTTCGATAGGACAACTTGAGACTTTGATTCAACCATACACGTTTCTCGGCACTCTGTGCCCTGAGCCCAATTCGGGAATCTCCAAGGTTCTCTTCCTTGCCACGCGCGAACTTTGCAGTTAGGTTGGTCGAAACAATGCTCCTTCGCATCCGCCATCTCGTGTTGCTGGGGTTCGCCACTCTCGCGTGCCCCGCAACCTTGCTCGCCCAATCCGCCAGCTGCTCTGTCGCGCAGCCTCATCCGCTCACCGAGGAGCAGCAGGCCGTCATTCGCGGCGACCTTCCCCGCGCGGAAACCTTGTACCGCCAGAAGATTGCCCAGCAGCCCAAAGATTCGGAGCTCACGGCCGGGCTGGTGCGTACGCTGCTCGCCGAGCAGAAAGTCGACGATGCCGAATCAACGGTGAAGACGGCCCTTGCTGCCACGCCGCAGTCCGTTGAGTTGCTGACGGCGCTCGCTGAGGTGCAGTACCGGGAGGGCCTCCCGTGGGACGAAGAAAAGACGCTGGAGCTGGCCCAGAAGGTCAACCTGTGCTACGCACGTCTGCATTTAGTTTTCGCGAAGTACTACCTGTTTAGCTCGTACTACGCCACAGCCCTTGCAAAAATCAAACTTGCGCACCAACTTGATCCGTATGATCCGGACATTCGCCGGGCGTGGGTACCAACTATGCCCCTGCAACAGCGCATCGACCAGTTGAAGACTTATCTTGCGTCCAATGACGCCGATGTCGACTCCCTGCGACGCGCGCGGTACGAACTGGCACTGCTTGAGAACCGTCAGCAGAGCAGGAACAGTTCCTGCCATCTCGCTTCGCCGGTCAACTCAACAGACATCCCCTTTGCCGCAATCATGATTGACGCCCAGCGCATCCGAGGCTGGGGTCTGGAAGTCGCTTTCAACGACCACAAGTCGCGTCTGGAGATCGATACCGGCGCCAGCGGCCTCTACGTCAGCCGTCCTGTCGCTGAGCACGCCGGTTTGAAACCCATCACCAAATCTGAGGCAAGCGGCATCGGCAACAAGGGCGAACAGGGCGGATACATCGCCTACGCCGACTCGATCAGGATCGGAGGGTTGGAGTTCAAGGACTGCCTGGTGGAGGTTAGCGACCGCCGCAGCGTTGTGGGTACAGATGGCTTGATTGGCATGGACGTCTTCTCCAGCTTCCTCGTCACGCTGGACTTCCCATGGCACAAACTCACACTGGGGCCGCTCCCGGCTTACCCCGGCACCGCGGCGGCGACTCCGGTGCTCAACACGCAGGAACAATCTCCGTCCGACCAGAGCGACGACACGTCTGCTTCGGCGACGGATGCAAAGGATACTAAAGCGGCCCCTGCTCCAAAGGGTCCACACGACCGCTATATCGCACCGGAGATGCAGCACTGGACGAGTATCTATCGTGTCGGCCACAATCTGATCGTTCCCACCGCTCTCAACAACAAGCGGTTGCGGCTCTTTATCATCGATACGGGCTCGCAAAGCACTACCATTTCGCCCAGCGCCGCCCGCGAAGTTACCAAAGTGCATTCCGATCCGAACACCACCGTGCAGGGCATCTCCGGCTCCGTCGCCAATGTCTACGCCGGAGACCAGATCGTGTTCCGCTTCGCGCGCCTGCAGCAGGAAAGGGATAATGTCCTATCCTTTGACACTTCCTCGATAAGTAAGAATGTGGGGACGGAAATCTCCGGTTTCATCGGCTTTGATCTGCTTGGCATGCTGGTCGTGAAGATCGACTACCGCGACGGCCTGATGAGTTTCGAGTACTCGGCCGACCGGGGATACCAGCACATACGGTAAGTCATCATACTTCCGCTGACCGTACTTCAGCTGCCCTTCGCGAAGTCCAACCGCGATTCGGCTTCGCGGATGATTTCGAGGGCCTCTGCGTATTTTTCGGGGTCGTCGCCGGCTTCGTTCCACAGCTGGTGGCCGCGGTCAAGCTTTGCCTGGACGACTGCGGTATCGATCTCTTCCTTCGGACGTGCGCTTTCGACGAGGATGGTCACGCGCTCGGGCAGCACTTCGACAAAGCCTCGGGCCACACTGAATTCCTTCTCTCCGGCTTCACCGCCGTGCAGGCGGACCACACCCGGTGCGATCAATGCAAGTAGCGGTGCGTGGCCGTAAAGGGCTTCGAAGTAGCCGGCTCGCGATGGCACCTCGACTGCATCTACTGATTGATCGACGAGGATGCGATCGGGAACCACAAGCCGGACCTGCAATCGATTCGTATCAGCCATAGTTACCTTTACGCTGTCGCCTTCATCTTTTCGGCGGTTTCCAACACTTCCTCGATGGTTCCCTTCATGTAGAAGGCCTGCTCGGGGATGTCGTCGTGCTTGCCTTCGATCACTTCCTTGAAGCTGCGGACGGTGTCGGCGATCTTGCAGTAGCGGCCCTGCATGCCGGTGAACTGCTCGGCGACATGGAAGGGCTGCGAGAGGAACTTCTGCACCTTGCGCGCGCGATTGACCGTGGTCTTATCTTCCTCGGAAAGCTCATCGATGCCGAGGATAGCGATGATGTCCTGCAGATCCTTGTAGCGCTGCAGAATGCGCTTCACGCCCTGGGCAACGTCGTAGTGCTCCTGCCCGACAATGCGCGGGGTGAGAATGCGCGAGCTCGACGCCAGCGGATCGACAGCGGGATAAATCCCCAGCTCCGACAGCGGGCGCGAAAGTACCGTGGTCGCGTCAAGGTGAGCGAAGGTGGTCGCAGGCGCCGGATCGGTCAAGTCATCGGCGGGCACATAGACGGCCTGCACCGAGGTGACGGAGCCCCTCTTGGTTGAGGTAATGCGCTCTTGCAGCTCGCCCATTTCAGTGGCCAGGTTGGGCTGGTATCCCACGGCCGATGGCATGCGGCCCAACAGCGTCGAAACCTCGGAACCGGCCTGCGTAAAGCGGAAGATGTTGTCGATGAAGAGCAGCGTGTCCGAGCCTTCTTCATCGCGGAAGTGCTCGGCGACGGTGAGGGCGGTAAGCGCCACGCGCAGGCGCGCACCGGGCGGCTCAGTCATCTGACCATAGATGAGAGCGGCCTTCGACTTTGTATAGTCATGAACATCGATCACACCGGCTTCCTGGAACTCACGCCAGAGGTCGTTGCCCTCGCGGGTGCGCTCGCCGACTCCGGCGAAGACGGAGAATCCGCCGTGCTGGGCGGCGACGTTGTTGATGAGTTCCTGGATTACGACTGTCTTGCCAACACCCGCGCCGCCGAAGAGGCCGGTCTTGCCGCCCTTGAGGAAGGGCTGAATGAGATCGATGACCTTCACGCCGGTCTCGAACATCTCTTCGGTGCTCGCCTGCTCGTCGAAGGCGGGAGCCTCGCGGTGAATGGGCATGCGCTTGTCCGTCTTGACGGGACCGAGCTCGTCGACCGGCTCGCCGATTACGTTGAGGACACGCCCTAGCGTTTCGCGGCCCACGGGGACCGTGATCGGACCGCCCAGGTCGATGGCATTCATGCCGCGCACCATGCCGTCGGTCGCTTCCATGGCGACGCAGCGCACGCGCCCCTCACCCAGGTGCTGCTGCACCTCGAGGATGACGTTGACCGGTGTGGGAACGTTGAAGCCGTCGCTTACCACTCGCAGCGCCTGATAAATGAACGGCATCCTCGCTTCGTCGAACTGCACGTCGACGGCGGGGCCGGAGACCTGAATTACTTTGCCGATATTTTCTGCCATATGTTCCCTGTATCTTGCCTGTCCCTAAATCGCGGCTGCACCGCTCACAATCTCGATAATCTCTTTCGTGATCGCCGCTTGACGCGCCCTGTTCATAGCCAGCGTGTACTTGTCGATCATGTCTGATGCGTTGCTGGTCGCCGAATCCATCGCTGTCATGCGCGCAGCCTGCTCGGCCGCAACCGACTCCAGGAACGCGTGGTTCAACTGCGACGTGAGGTAGCGCGGAAGCATCGCCTCGAAGATCTCCCGCGGCGATTGCTCGTAGATGTAATCCACTTCAGCGGTCCCGAACTTCTTCGCTTCGTCCTCAAACTCCTTGATACTGGCCTCGAGCTCGCCGGGCAGAATGCTGATGCCGGCCGTCATGGCGGCGCGAGCTGCCTCCGTGCGTTCTTCGATCGACAGCTCCTGGGCTTCGACGATCTCCTGCTTGCCAAAATCAATGATGGGCAGAATGCGCTCGACGACGACACGCTGGGCGATCACAGACTTGAATTCGTTGAAGACGAGATAAACTGAGTCGATCTCCTCGTGAACGTAGCGAGCGGCAATCTCCTCAGCCAACTCGCTGACACGGTCGTGATCCACTTTGTCGAGCAGCCCGGGGTGGTCGCCGATAACCTCGACTCGACCCGTGCGCTGCCGCTCAGGACGAAGAGTCTCCTTCTCACTGTTTTGTTCCGCGAACTTTGCGATCGGATAACGGCGACGGAAAAGATCGCGGCCCTTGCGACCTATTGGTTCTACGTCGATCTGCTTGTCATGCTTGTGATCGATGAACTGCTGTGTTGCTTTGATGATGTTCGCGTTGAAGGCTCCGGCAAAACCCTTATCGCCGGAGACCACAACCACCAGCACACGCTCCTCTTCCCGCTTCCTGAGTCGGGGAGAAAGCAGTTCGTTCGTCTCGGGGTCGTTAAGGTCAATACGCCGCTTGAGCGACTCCAGCACGCTGGCCAGCATAGCCACATAGGGCCGCGAGTTGATCGCACGCTCCTGGGCGCGGCGCAGCTTGGCCGCAGCAATCATCTTCATTGCCTTGGTGATCTGGCGCGTGCTCTTGACACTGCGAATGCGCCGCCGTAAATCGAGGATGCTCGCCATGGTTTAGCTCTGCTTCGCCGCTGCTACCTTGGCGTCCTCGTGCTCGGCAAGGAAGTTCGCCTTGTACTCCTTCAACGCATCTCCGATCCGAGCTTTCAAGCCATCGTCGAGCGCTTTCTTCGTGGCGATGTCGTTCAACAACGCTGTCTGCCCGGAGTCGAGATATTTGTAGAGACCGTCCTCGAATGCACGGATCGACGACACCTTAATGTCGTCCAGGATGCCCTGCGTTCCGGCGTAGAGAATGATCACCTGCTTCTCTGCGGTGAGCGGCTGGAACTGCGGCTGCTTCAGCAGCTCAGTCAGGCGCTGGCCGCGATTGAGCTGGTTCTGAGTGATTTTGTCGAGGTCGCTGCCGAACTGCGAAAAGGCCGCTAGCTCGCGATACTGCGCCAGGTCCAGCTTAAGTGTCGAGCCAACCTGCTTGATCGCTTTGATCGCCGCCGAAAAGCCCACGCGCGATACCGAAAGCCCCACGTTCACCGCCGGGCGAACGCCGGAATTGAAAAGGTCTGTCTCAAGGAAGATCTGGCCGTCTGTGATCGAGATCACGTTGGTTGGGATATAGGCGGACACATCGCCCGCCTGCGTCTCGATAATCGGCAGCGCAGTCAGTGATCCGCCGCCCTTTTCGTCACTGAGCTTGGAAGCGCGCTCCAGGAGCCGGGAGTGGAGATAAAACACGTCACCCGGATAGGCTTCGCGTCCCGGTGGACGGCGCAACAGCAGCGAAATTTCGCGATAGGCCGTAGCGTGCTTGGAAAGATCGTCGTAGATCAGCAGCGCATGCTTGCCGTTGTCGCGGAAGTACTCGCCCATAGCGCAGGCTGCGTAGGGAGCGATGTAGAGCATCGGAGCCGGTTCCGACGCCGATGCCGAAACCACGATGGTGTAATCCATCGCGCCGTGCTCGGTCAGCGTCTGCACCACCTGCGCGACCGATGACCGCTTCTGCCCGATCGCGCAATAGACGCAGATCAGGTCCTTCCCCTTGCTGTTGATGATGGTGTCCAGGCAGATGGCGGTTTTGCCCGTCTGACGGTCGCCAATAATCAGCTCGCGCTGCCCGCGGCCAATCGGAATCATCGAGTCGATGGCCTTCAGGCCGGTCATCATGGGCTCGCGCACCGGCTGGCGCTGGATAACGCCCGGGGCCAGCCGCTCCACAGGCAGGGTCTGCGTCGTCGCGATCGGCCCCTTGTCGTCGATCGGCTGACCCAATGCGTTCACCACGCGGCCAATCATCCCGTCGCCTACCGGCACGCTCATAATCTTGCCCGAGCGCTTGACCTGATCGCCCTCGCGAAGCTCCGTGTAGTCGCCCATCAGCACTACGCCCACCTGGTCTTCTTCCAGGCTCAGCGCCAGTCCCGCTACGCCATGGGGAAAGTCCACCAGTTCGCCCGCCATCACCTTGTCCAGGCCATGCAGGCGCGCGATACCGTCACCCAGCGAGATGATCGTGCCTACTTCATCCACGCGGATCTTCGAGTCGTAGTTTGCGATCTGCTCCTTCAGGAGCTGTGTAATTTCATCTGCCTTTATTTGAGCCATGCTTCACTTTTCTAACAGGGTCTTTTGAATCTTGAGTTCTGTTCCGGCGCCAGGGCCTGTCAACGCTAGCTGGCCGCCAGTTGCTCTTCCAGCCGGTCCAGCTGGCCGCGTACCGATCCGTCATACACGGTACTGCCTACTTGTACCAGCACGCCACCTATCAACGATGAATCCTCGTGAAAGTTGGCGATAATCCGTGACTTCGTCAGGTCGGCTACATGCGCTTCCACAGCTCGGCGCTCGGCATCATCCAGCTTGCGCGCCGAGGTCACTTCTACTTCGGAAATACCCAACCGCTGGTTCATTTCGCGGCGAAACGCGTCTATGATTTCATCGAATCCATCGAGCCGGCTGTGATCGATGAGCACGGCGATAAGATTCCGCGCCTGCTGCCCCATCCCCAGCCGTGCATTCAACTTGTCCAGAACCGAGATTTTTCCCTCCGCGGGAAACGTCGGATCCAGCAAAATTTCGCGCAAACCCGCGCTCTCGTGCCAGGCAACGCCAAAATCGTCCAGCTGATTCTGGATGTCTGTCGCATTGAGGTGCCCTTCGGCGACCACATCGGCCAGGGCGCGGGCATAGCGGGCAGCGAAGGCGGCCATCAGTTCCGATCCCCTTTCAGATTCTCGCCAAAGGTGCGAATCAGCACTCGGTCGCCCTCTGGGCCGAGGCGAATTGTATGCCGTGCGCGATCCACCGCCAGCTCCGCCGCGAACTTCTTCAGCTCCCGCTGCGCCGTCGCGCCGGCAGCTTCAATCTCCTGCTCCGCCGAGGCGACAATGCGCTGCCGCTCCGCTTCGAGCGACTCATGAATGCGCTTTTCGTCATTCGCGCTGTCCCGCTCCGTCTGCTCGCGGATGGCCTCAATCTCAATGCCCAGCTTTGACAGCCGCTCGTCGACCGCCGCCAGGCGCTGATTGGCTTCGGAAGCTGTCAGCCGCGCGTCCAGCAATTGCTTTTGGAGACTTTCGTTGCGCTTGCGGAGCATCTTCGGAACAGTTCGCATGATCAACCATAGGATCAGGCCGATCAATATCGCGGAGTTTACATCTTGGAAAATAACCGCCGCGGTTTCCGTGCTCACACCCATGTAGCGCGCGATCATTTTCACTGCATCAGAGTGGCGAAACGCTTCCAGCTGGGCGTGGGTCTCCGGCTCATCCATGTGCTCGGTTGGCTCGGCTGTCTGTGCGGTCGAGGCCTGCCGGGCCGGTTCCTGCGACCGCGCCCTTAACGGGGTCAGCAACAGCACCAGCAAGGGGAATGCCAGCAGTAATAGTGCGAAACGATTCTTCCGGATCTGCCTCAACGCACTCCCTCCGCATTGATTACGTCCGAAGGAAGCACGACCCTTAGAATCTGCGTAGCAAGTTGGTCGACCGAAGACTCGATCTGGCGGCGGGCGGCGGCGGCGTCTGCTTCGAGCGCCGTGCGAGCGGCCACCACCCGCTGCCGAGCTGCCTCACGCGCACTGGCAAGGGCGCTTTCCCGTTGTGCATTCAGCTGCTGGATCCGCAGTTCGCGGCGATGGAATATCTCCGCCCGGGCGGCGCGCAGTTTCGCTTCGTATTCCTGAGTCTTGGCGTCTGCCGCCGCAATCGCAGCATGAGCCTTCTCGACTGCGCCCAGGGTCCGTTCACGGCGTTCGGCCAGCATACGCATGAGCGGTCCGTACAGCACGAAACGGTACGCAAGCACCAGCAGCACGAAAAGGATCATGGTCGGCACAGAGCCGAGCACTAGATCGCCAAGTTGACGCAGCAGTTCATCAATCATGATTGAGCCGACGGTTGCGGTTGGAAGCTATAGAAAGGTAAGCGGAACCTTAGGTTGTAGCAGAGGCGAAAATGTGATGTCAATGCGCGGCGCACACGCTCAACACATTCCCGAAATCCTCTCGGAAAATATGGCCTTGAAATATCTTGACTCGCCGCCACACCAGCGTACACTCAGAGTATCACCTATGACCCGGTTCAGGGTCCAATGGGCCGGATGTTTGGGACCTACCTCTGCTCCCCTACATCCGGCCCATTTCTGTCAAAAGCAGCGAAGAAGCGGTTAGCTGAAAGCCGGCTGCCTTGCGCCTTATCGCGAGAATTGGGATCGATCGTGAGCGAGGGACCTTAAGGCTGGCCATTTTCGCTACCCGCCTTACCAGCTGTCCGGACTTTAGCGGCCCGCTTCACCAGCTACCCGCTTTTCAGCTGCGCTCGATACTGCCTGTATCGCCCCAGCAGTGACGCCGGACCGGCCACCGTCATGGCTACGGAATTCCCCACAAACTCCCGTTCCCGGATGAGTGCTCCCGCACCCAGCGCCGCCAGCACGTCCCCCTGCGACTGAGGTATCTCGAAGCGCTGCTCCAGAATCGGGTCGGCCACCAGGGCAGCATCGATCCGGGCCAATAGCTTCTCAATACCGCAGCCAAGCCTGGCGGAGACGGCAACGGGGCCACTTGCCTCCAGCACAGACCTCTCATCAGCAGGCAGCAGATCGATCTTGTTCAGCACCTCAATCCTGGGCTTGGATAGCACCTCCAGTTCGCCCAGAACCTTCTCGACCTCGGCCTTGTGCTCCTCTTGCATAGGGCTCGAACAGTCCCGGACGTGCACCAGGACTTCCGCTTTCTGCACCTCTTCGAGTGTTGCGCGAAACGAGGTGACCAGCGTATGCGGCAGATTGCGAATGAACCCCACCGTGTCCGACAGGAGCACCTTGCGCCGGCTGGGCAGCATGATCGCCTTGAGCTTGGGATCGAGCGTGGCGAACATGCGCGCCGATTCGAGCACCCCAGCCTTTGTCATGGCGTTGAACAGCGTGCTCTTGCCCGCATTCGTGTACCCGACGAGCGCCACCGCGGGCACCGGCACCGATTCCCGCCTTTGCCGCTGCTGCGTCCGAATGCGGCGCACGCCCTCAATCTCCTGTTTCAGTTGCAGCAGTCTGCGCTGAATCCTGCGGCGGTCGGTCTCGAGTTGCGTTTCGCCCGGTCCTCGTGTGCCGATGCCGCCGCCCAGCTGCGACATCGACGCGCCCCGGCCCGTCAGCCGCGGCAGCATATATTCAAGCTGCGCCAACTCCACCTGCAACTGGCCTTCCCGCGTGCGTGCGTGGCGGGCAAAAATGTCCAGAATCAGCTGCGTCCGATCCACCACCCGGCAGGGCAGCGCGTTCTCCAGGTTGCGAAGCTGCGTCGGGGTCAGATCGTGATCGAAGAGAATCACATCGGCGTTGGCGGAAGCGGCAAGGCCCTCCAGCTCCTCAACCTTACCGCTACCAATCAGTGTGGCCGGATCGGCCTTGGGCCTGCGCTGTACAACCTCCGCCGCAATTTCCGCACCCGCCGAAATCACCAGCTCCCGGAATTCTTCGAGCGAGGCCTCCATGTCGAATGAAGGGCCGGATGCCGGCTTGGTCGTCTCGCCGTCACTGGAGCTTGCCAGCGCGGCTTCACGGGCGAGCGCCGCTGTGCGCGTCAGCTGGCGCCGCTGTGCCGTGAAGTCGACGGCGACCAGAAGGGCGCGTTCGGCGGACTGATTGACAGTATTCAATGCGTTGACAAAAGCCTATCTCATTGCCTACGCCTGTGGACGGACATCGCTTTGTGCCAGCGAAGCCGCCGGCACTTCATCCGAAAGAAAACCTTATCCGGCACAAACATTCCACCCGGGATGAAGCTCCCCAAGCCTTCGCGCTCAGGAAGTCGCGAGATCCTGCCCGGCCACACTCGCCCCGGCCGAACCATGCCCGGGTGTGCCAGGGCCGGCGCCCAGCGGACGATGTTCGCCATGCAGGACCGATCGGCTGCTGACGACCGTAGAGATAGCGTGCTTGAAGATCAATTGCTCCTGGCTGTTGTTCTCAAGGAGCACGGAGTACTTATCGAATGAACGGATTTTTCCGGTCAACTTGACTCCGCTCACCAGGTAAATGGTGATGGGGGTCTTATCCTTGCGAACGGTATTCAGAAAGGTATCCTGAATATTTTGCGCCGGCTTGTTGTCCATGTGCCGATCTCCTTCTGCAACTCGACTGTAGGGTTTATGTCAATGAAGCGAAAAGGCAAATCCAGCGCCGGCGCCTCACTTATGGCAGCTTGGCACTGCAATGTGAATACCATCACCATACGGGTTCAACCTCCCCAAATCAACAGCTTCGGCTTTTTTTGCGCTTGGGGGATCAAAGACGGAAGAATTGCATCGAGTTGTATACGTCATAGCACGCCAAATAGCCTCACCAATTTGATGTAATTTTTAGCCCAACGGATGGTCGGGGGATGCCGATCCGTCCGCCCCCTGTCTCCGATGAAACGATGGCCTGAACCGGCGCACTATCCGCACAGGATGGTTGCCATGAAAACTCAGAATCGTTTCCCAGTATGCGCAAAACGGCCCCCAATATGGATCGTATTTTCCCTTTGTCTCGCTCTTGTTTGTCTTTCCCAGGGGGCGGCGCAGGTCATCAAACACAATACAGTTTCGGGTGGGGGAACACCCGACGGCGATGGGTACAGCACCTATACCCAGCTGCCCTACGGACCCGGACCCGGTACGGGCGCCTCACCCATCAATCCAAATGATTACGGAATGTGCGGCCTGCTGAGCTTATCAGGGGATTTCACTAACTCAACCGTCACACAAATCATCGTCGTAAAAGGGTATTACACGCTGTACAGGCATTGGACGAGCGTTCTGGACGGGCCTGTCGTCGGCTGGACCTGTGTTCCCTTCACGGCGTTCCATGGGCTGCCTCCCAATTCCGACGTTGAAGTTTTCGAGCCCCCCGCCGTGACCATCAGCGGCGGCGCATTCGCCAAAACGAATATCGGCAGCGACGCAGACGCCTGCGTCTGGGCGGGCGTTGCGGGCGGCCTCTCTGAGGCGAAGAATGGCCAGGTGAACTACGTGAACGCAGAGTTCAACCAGCCTCTATCGGCCACCCAGGTCCGAGCGCAGTCTACACCTGAGTCTGACCTGTGGACTTATGCCTTCTGCAGTGGCTTTAAGAGCTCCCCACCTTGGACCTATTACCCCTACACATCTGGCTCGGCCGGTGACGTGGGCACAGGCGTGGAGGTCGACCTTTTCCCGACGGTAGATCCGACCCAATATTGGTGCTACATGAACGGAGTCGGCACCTTCGGAGGAACCCTGAGCGCCGTGATCGGAATACCTATTAATCCGGGCGATCCATACTCAGGAGACATCTCCAAGGGCACCACGCTCTGGTGGAATTGCCTGCCTTTCAAGCAATAACCCTCGGGGTCTTCGAAACCAGGAGTCCGCGCGCTGCCCTGGAGTCGACCCGGTTGGACCTCGAGCCCCGATGAAAACGAATCTTTCACGCCCTCTACGTCGTCCAAAGGACTGAGCTGATGGAGTGAAACTTGGCGGCATATTGCACCTGTTGTGGAGCTGAAATCTCGTTGAAGGCTGAAGTTTGTGTTGTATGCGGCACACCTCGGCACGGCATGCTTCCAACCGAGAAACCGAGCGCCTCCCGAGACCCTAAAGATTCTGAGAAGCCGCTTGCTTTTCAGAAGCGCGAGAAAGCCTGCAACCTCTCAACCTCCTAGTTCTGACTAGTTCTGACATAGACGTCCAGACAAAGCCGACGGACCGCCGTTACTTTGCACCGCTACGGAGACTGGTATCAGAATCCACCTGTGATCCAGTTCTGGAGTGTTTCGAGAGGGCATGCGCGCTGTGCCCCTTTGACTCACCCCATTGCGACCGGCAACAATGAAGGCAGCAATGCAGGACCTGAATTCCATGATCGACATCAACATCTTTGCTGCCCGGCTCGCCGAGATTCCGGAAGCGCAGTTTACCGACGGCGCTGTCCTCGAATACCTGCGCGACAATCCAGTCTCCATCCAGAGCCTTCATCCCTACCTGTACTTCAGCCCTGAGCACTACACTCGAAACCTGATCCTGCACACGCCCCTTTTTGATCTGATCGCCATCTGTTGGGAAAGCGGACAGATGAGCAGGATTCATAACCACACCAACCAGCGCTGCTGGATGGGAATCGCTCACGGCAAAGTGCAAGTGCAGAACTACCGCGTGGTCTGCCAGGACCACACAACGCAGTTCTGCGAGCTCGCCCCCACGGATCGCTACGTGATCGACGCCGACAACCCCGCCGAGGTGGACTCCGGGGAGCCAATCCATCTGGTCGTCAACCCGCCAGCCTTTGCTTCCCGGGCGGTTACTCTGCACATTTATTCCCGCCCCTTCGATGAGTGCGAGGTCTACGACCTCAAATCGAAACGCTACGAAACTGTGAGTCTGTCGAACACCAGCGAACACGGCATGGTCACTTCCAATCTGGCTGTCGAAAGAGTGGCGCTTGCCTAGGACTTCGAGTCCGGCGCGGCTGGAACGATTCCGGGTACTGGTGCCGGTACAAGGCTGCTTCGAAACTCGCTGACCGCACCACGGGACCGCACAGATCATTGCCCATGGACAGAGGTTCAGGCCTCGCGCAAAGCAATGATGGGGTCGACCCGCATAGCGCGGCGCCCGGGGATATAGCAGGCCGCGAGCGCCACAACGACAAGCACAACAGTGAGGCTGATAAAGGTGAGAGGATCGCTGGGCGAGACACCGTAGAGCAGTCCGGCCATGAGGTGAGAGACGATGAGCGCGGCGACCACACCGAGTCCGGCGCCAGCGGCGGCCAGACCCAGTCCCCGGCGCAGAACCATCCTGAGGATATCGCCTCTGTGAGCTCCCAGCGCGAGGCGAATGGCGATCTCACCTCTCTGTTCATTCACAACATAGGAAATCGTCCCGTAGATTCCAAGTCCGGCCAACAACAAGGCAGTGGCCGCAAAAAGCGCCACCATCTCCATCGAGAATCGCCTGACCGAAAGCGAGTCGGAGAGGACGTCATCCAAAGTCTCGGCATGGAAGACGGGGAGTCCCGGGTCGATGGACTGGACCTGCTCGCGCACTTGGGCGGGGAGGGTGCTGGGATTGAGTTGTCCGCGAAGAAAGATGGTCACTTCTTTGGAGGTGCGCTGGTACACGCTGCGGTAGATCAGCGGAATTGCCGCCTCCGCCAGCGATTCTGTCCGGGCATCCGCAATCACGCCGATGATCGTGGTCCAGGCCGGCTGGGCAGAGCTCGGCAGCCCGCGGGTATCCAAGTGCAAACGGACGCGCTTGCCAAGCGGATCCTGATCGGGCCAGTAGGTGCGGGCCGCGGCCTGGTTGATGACCGCAACCTGAGGCGTGTCCTCGAGGTCATGGTCGCTGAAAAGGCGTCCGCGCTCGAGCGGCATGCCCAGCAGGTGGAAGTATTCAGGCGAAACAATGGGACTATCGATCACTGGAGCCTGATTGTCCATCGTCTCGATGCCTTCGCGGATCAGTGGCAGCCGGCTGGGATCGCTGTGCCCCAGAGGAAGAGAGGCCTCGTCGCCGATGGCCGCTTCTTCCACGCCCGGCAGGCTTCGGCTGCGGCGAAGAATCTCGCGCAGCAAGACCGATTCCTGCGTGGCGGTTTGATAGGGATCCGTAGTGGGATCGTTGGGGCCGGGCAGCCAGGTCTGAATGGCCATCACGCGTTCAGGATTGAAGCCGGGCTGCACCTTGAACAAGTCCCAGAAACTGCGCAGCAGAAGGCTTGCGGTGATCATCAGCACCAGGGAAAGCGCCAGTTCACTGATGACCAGAATCTGGCGCGCGCGCGAGCGTCCCAATGAACCAATGGCCCCGCGGCCTTCCTGCCGAAGTGTACTGGTCAAATCGCTGCGGCTCATGAGCCAGGCGGGAGCAAGCCCGAAGATGGTTCCGGCAGCGACGGAGAGGGCCACGGCGAAGGCCAGCACGCCCCAGTTGATTGATATGTCGTTCAGATGCGGGAGGCTCGCCGGAACCAACTGCAGCAGGAACTTCCGGGTGCAGAAGAGAAGGCCAAAACCGGTGATCCCGCCAAGCAGGAAGAGCAGCAGACTCTCGGTGAGAAGCTGGCGGATGAGGCGGGTTTTCTGCGCTCCGAGCGCCTGGCGAACCGCGATCTCACGACTGCGCCCGCTGGCCCTGGCCAGCAGCAGATTGGCGACGTTGACGCAGCTGATGAGGAGGACCAACCCTACCGCGCCGAAGAGCAGAATGAGAGATTGGCGGACGCTGCCGACCACGGTTTCACTGAGCGGAATCAGGCGCACGGTCCATTTGGTCTGTGCCGGATACTCTGCCGGATATTGCTTTTGCAGCGACGCAACCAGCGCATCGAGTTGAGCCTGCGCTGCCGCAATCGAGAGACCGAGCTTCAGGCGCGCGATAACCGCTCGACTCCGCAGACGTGAACTGCGCAGCGGGGGCGGAAACGGCACACCGGCAAAGCCGGCCCCCAGCCACAGTTCCACATTCTGCTCATCGCTGGTGGAGCCCTGATCGCGAAAACCGCGCGGCATCACGCCCACAATGTGATACTCGTCGTTGTCCAAGCGCAGAGCTTTGCCGAGAATGTGCGGGTCGGCTCCGAATTCCCGCCTCCAGAGCCCGTCGCTGATCACCACCTCCAGGTTGTATCCGGGAGTGGCATCGTGCGGATCGAATGTGCGGCCCAACTGCGCGTCCACACCGAGGACCGCGAAGTAATTCGGCGTAACCTGCTTGAAGCTGAGACGCAGGGGCTGTGCACTGCCGGTGAGGTTCACGTTCGCGCCCCTGCCGGTAATCGCCGCGGACTGGAATATCCCGGAACTAACGAGGTCTCTCCACTCAGGGACGGAGATGCCGACGCCCTGCGCACCTACGCCGGGAAGGTCGTCCTGGATGCGCACCAGTTGGGCAGGGTTTGGATACGGCAAAGGGTGCAGCAGCGTGGCGGCGATCACGCTGTAGATGGCGGTGGTGGCTCCCACGCCCAGCGCCATGGTGGCGATCGCAATGAAGGAGAATCCGGGAGATCTCAGAAGCATGCGAACCGCGTAGCGCAGATCCTGCAATAGAGTCTCGATGAATGGCAGGCTTACTTCAGAGTGGTACTCCTCGCGGATCGTCCCGACCACGCCAAACTTCAGTATCGCCTGGCGGCGGGCTTCGGACGGCGTCATACCGGCGCGCAGATTCTCCGCCGTCTGCAGCGCGAGATGCTCTTCCATCTCTTCCCGCAGCCGCTGGTCGTCGCGCCGTCTCGTGGGGAAATTCGTCAGCCTCGTCAGAAACCGTCTCAGAAACCTCATGACAAGTCCCCCGCTTTCGCTGCGAAGAAACGCGCGATGATGGCGGCCGTTTGCTCCCAGTCGCGGGTCTCGGTCTGCAATTGCTTGTGGCCGGCCTTCGTGAGGCGGTAGAAGCGCGCGCGGCGGTTGTTCTCCGAGGCGCCCCAGTCGGAGGCGATCGCGCCTTCATGCTCCAGCTTCAGCAGAAGGGGGTACAAGGTGCCCTGATTGACGGCAAGCAGGTCGCCGCTGATCTGCTCAATGCGGCGCGCGATGCCATAGCCGTGGAGGGGGCCCAGCAGATCAAGGGTTTTGAGGACCATCAGAGCCAGGGTTCCCTGCTGGACGTCGGACTTTTCGGGCATTGGGCAACCACCTTTTGGTTTCCAACAGGAATCTTGCCATAGTTCCTTTAGGAAAGCAACAGGTACTTTGCCTTGGACTTGAAGTTGGAATCTGAAAGTTGGCCAATTATTTTCCTTGACCCGCTATAATTGAATTAGAGAGTGAAAGGCCCGGCCGCCATCGCAGCTGGGCCTTTCTCTTTGCCCGATAACTTCATTGGAATCAAGGACTGCCTGGTAAGTTCTTTGATTTCAACGATCAGGTGTAACTGCCACGGTGTGTATGAAATACTCGTAACGTCTTTATTTTCTGCCATTTACAAGTGATGTGCGGTATGAACATACTTTAGAATCAATAATCTGGAGAAAAACCCGGCTGTAAGGGGGGAGGGGGGTACCAGGCCCCCCTTGTGCTTAATGCTTCTTCTTACGCTTCGCTTCCGTCTTGTGTTTTTTCTTTGGTGGATTCGGAGAGATCGGCTTTGTGGCTTCCGCGCTTGGAGGCAGGACCCGCTTCACGATCACCCCTTCCATCCGATAGGTTTCGACCTCGGTTTGCGCTGGACGCTGCGCGCCCGTTTGCGGGTCGATGGCCACGTCCTCACCTGTCGCAACCTTGAAGGAGAAAACCGGCTGCGACTGCTTGTCGAAGACCTGGTTCCCCACCGTCACTGGCAGATAGCCCTCCAGGTTACGCTGGCGGAAGGCCGTCTCGTAGCGATGCTTGCGCGTATTCCATGTGAAGACACGCACTTGGTCGAAGTCATAGGGCAGGCCCTCCTTCCACGAGTTCATCAGCGCCACGTACTCCGGAGCTTTCCCGTTCGGGAAGCTCGACTCCGGATCGTCTACAGTGCGCAGGACGTACGCACCCACGTACCTCTGTGCCTCTGCCAGCCCGGCGATCTCGTTGGGAATGTCGATGTCCAGCATCCGGGACCAGACCCACCCCACGTGTCCCTTGGAGTCGCGTACTAGCCACCAGTCCTGGAGCACGGGAGGAGGCGGAGCAGGTGCCGGGCCGGGGCTAGCTGCAGCCGACTTCGTAGCAGAAGCCTCTTTCGATTTCGTGGTGGCATCTTTAGTTGGTTTCTTGGCTGGAACCGCGGCGGGTGCCGCCTGAGGTGGTCCCGGCTTCGCAACCGAGGCGCGCACCAGCAACTGCAGCTTATCGTTCTCCGGCAGAAGGAAATAGCGATCTGTCTGCCTGCCCGGGGCGTCATGCAAATACGAATCATCGCGCAAAGTAGCCCCGACGATGACCGGATCATGTGCGTGCTGGACAGCCAGGGAGGAGAATTTGTCGTAAGTCTGCTGATCGATCACCGCGTGTTCGTCGATCCATCCGATTTCGCCCTTCTCGGTTTTGACTTTGACGAAGCGTCGAGCACGCTCGATGACGACCAGGCGCTGCCCGTTCGAGACCTCCGCAATCCGATTGGAAACAGCAGCGAGCCGGTCGCGGAGAAATGTCCCCTTCGCAGAGACGTACACATATTCCGTTGGAGGTTTGGGAGCGAATCGCCCGCAACCGGCCAGGGTTGCCAGCAGGACCAGCCATAAAAGCCGAGGAAAGATGTATTGAGGAGACGAAGACTTGATGCTTGCGCGAGGGTCGCGGCGAAAACACATGGTTGAACGTGACTCGGAATTCACTTTAACCAGTTAGAGCACAGCACCGTTGGCTTTGGCGTAGATTTTTGTGATGTTTGAGAGCCGAGGAACCCCACTCGGAAACCCTTCGAGTTCTATTTTCTTCTGGGGGTTTGATTTCGCAGAGGCTATTCTTTGGGCACGGTAGTTGAAAGGAAGGAAATCTCATGACGACCGATATTCTTGCCAAACCGCGTGGAACCGGATGGGCCATGGTCTGGGCTGTTCTGTTGGCAATTGCCGGATTGATCGCGCTGCTCGTACCCTTTGAAGTGGGAATCAGCATAGCAATTGTGCTTTCCTGCCTCATCATTGGCGCGGGTATTCTGCACCTCATCTTCGCGGTCGCAGCGGGAAGCTTCGGCGGATATCTGTGGCGAACGCTGATCGGCATTCTCTACATGGCCGGAGGCATTTATCTATTCATGCATCCCGTGCTCAGCCTCTTATCGTTCACGATCGTGCTGGGTGTGGTCTTCCTGATCGAAGGCGTTCTACAGATTGTGGCGTTCTTCGCGATCCGCTCGCGGCCGGGGTCCGGCTGGATGCTCTTCGACGGCATTATCACTGTGCTTCTCGCGGCCCTGATTCTGTTTCATTGGCCGTCGAGCGCAGCATGGGCGCTTTCCACCATTATTGGGATAAACCTGCTCATGAGCGGAACAACCCGGTTCATGTATCTGCTGGCCCATCGGCGTTTAGCAGCCGCTGCGTAGGTGACTGAGCCAGGGTCCAATGGCACACATTGGACCCCAAGGCGTTTCAGCTACCGGAGAAAGGATTCAATTGGCGGCGACGATAGCCAGGGCATTCGTCGGATCGGTGCCAGTGGCTGAGGTTTTGAAGTTAGTCAGCGCTCCCGGAGTGGTGGTGCTAAGTGTGAAGACCTGAAGATCGGGACCACCTCCCGCGCAGACAACGGAGATGTAGGTGTGCGTGTTGTCCTCTGCAATGTCGATAGGATTCGTTCCAGTTGCAAACGGCGAACCGCTGATCGCCGTCAGGGCGCCTGACGAAGATGAGAGGAATGCGCTCACGCTGTTCGCTGCGCGGTTGGTCACATAAAGATAGCTTCCGGTCGAATCGATGAAGACTGCAGACGGCCCGGTTCCAGTGGAATAGGGCGAGCCTGTTATTTCTGTCAACGCGCCGCTGGTCGCGATGGAGAGCACACGGACGCCGTTGACCCCGGTCTCGGCGACATACAGATAGGTGCTGGTGGGACTCACCGCCATTCCCTGGTCGGCCGCAAGTGCCTGTTTTGGTTTCAGAATCTGGTTAGTGTTGGTGAGCACACCGGTCGTCGCGTTAAAGGTCAGAATGGCCACGCCACCGGTACCCAGTGAAACGTAGGCCAAGGTATTGTTTGGCGTGATCACCAGCTTGTACGGGCTGCCGGCTGGAAGCGGCACGCTACCCTTGGCAGTAACGGTTCCGTCGCTGTTGATGGCAAAGACGTAAGCTGCCGGAGTTGGGTCCACGGCAATGAGCCAATTCCCCGTTGCGTCCACGCGCAAAGAGACCGGACTGATCCCCGAAACAACAGCGCTACCGCCGTTGGCAACCGTAAGCGCTCCTCCGCTGCCGACTGAGTAGGCGTAAATGCCTCCGGTCAGGGTGCTGACATACACGAAGCTGTTGCTGGGAGTGATAGCCAGCCCGCTCGGCGACACGCCAAGCGCATAAGGGGAATTCGAAAGGGTGGTTAGCCCGCTGCTTGCGATCGAAAATCCCGCAATGTTGGCCGTATCGTTATTGGCCACATAGATATAAGCGCTGCTGCCTGTACCTCCGCCGCCGCCGTTCTCCGGCACAAAGAATTTTCCGCAACCGGACAATACCAGGAGTACAGCCAGAGAAAGGATTAGGGGAAGCGTCTTACGGGTCTGCATCGGTGCTCTCAGAGTGTCCTGTCTTTCTTGCTCGGTTAGGGTTCAAGCTTTTTGATATCACCGGAGAGCGCAGTTTGTCGCCCTCCGCTCTGCGGAACCGCCCCGGTGGCTCGATAAACAGACGCAACGGAGTTCACGTTTGTTCAGTCAAAATGAAGAGGGCCGCAAAAACAAGCTTCGTCTAAGTGTCGGTGCTGTGGAATCGTTTATCTCAAGCTCTTAACTGTGGCGAAAAATCAGTAGGCTTGAGAAAGATCGACTGGATATTGCTCACCAGAGGTCCGTTGGCTTCGGATGCGCCTCGTACCTTCTGCCATTCCGGGTCGGCTTCGAAGGCTTTCCAACTGACCGTTGCCGCCGCGCGGCTTGCATGCGCGAGCAGGTAGACGAGCGTGGGCTGGTTCCCAATCGGATCGAGCACAGTCCAGTAAGCTACGTTTTGCATGCCGTGCCGTTCGAACAGATTCAGGGTGTGAAAGCGAAACCGGTTCAGGACGTCGTTAAGCTTGCCGGGGTAGATCGTATACATCCTTAATTCGTAAACAGAATCCCCGACCTGCTGGGCCAGCACGCCCGCGCTGAACAACGCCAATGCCGGAATGGACTGGAGAACAGAACGGCGGTTCATTTTCTGATTCTTAGTTGGGCTGTTCCGGTTTGGGCTTATTGGTCTTCTTGCTGCCGAAGCGCTCATCGATCGGCTGGCGTCCTCGAAAGCCCGCCTCGACGGTGTGCCAATAATCGATGCGGCCCTCACCCAGTTTCCAGCAAAGCAGCACGATCTCGCTGTTTATCTGACATGGAAAATCGAGGAGTCCGGTATCGAGGTCCTTCACCTGAACACCGATGGCGTCGATCTCGGCAATTGAATCCTTTGCGGCCTGGAGATGCGATTCCAGTGCACCACGCTGCCTACGAACTCGGGCAACATCCACGAAAAGTCCGCCAGAGAGAAAAATTTTGTGCCTCAACTCCTGCATCCGGCCTTCGATCGACTCCGCAGCCTTCTTGCCTTCAATTGCACGCTTCAACAAGGATTCAAGCACAGGCAATAATGCCTGTGCCTCGTCCAGGGTGAAAATCTTCATTTCAAATTCGTCCATCTTACGCCTTGATCTCCAGCATCCGATCCAGCGCCACGCGCGCCCAGTGTTTCACGTCGTCGCGGACCTGGATTCGATTGACTACGCGACCCTCGACCAGATTCTCCAGTGCCCAGGCCAGGTGCTGAGGGCTGATGCGATACATGGTAGTGCAGAGACAGCCGGTGTCGTCGAGGGTGATGATCTTCTTGCCCTTCGGCGCGAACTCCTTCGCCAGGCGATTCACAAGGTGGATTTCCGTTCCGATGGCGAACATAGCGCCCTCGGGGGCTTCTGACACGAGTTGAATCAGCCGTTCAGTAGAACCCATCGCGTCGGCCTTCTGGCAGACCTCCCAACGGCACTCGGGATGAACGATGACGTGGATGCCCGGGTACTTCGCGCGGACCGCGTCCACGTGTTGCGGCAGAAACCGCTGGTGGACCGAGCAATGACCTTTCCACAGGATGACTTTCGCCGCGCGCAAACGATCGGGTGTTATGCCGCCGTTAATTTGCCAGGGATCGAAGACCACCATCTCGTTCAGTGGGATGCCCATCGCGAAGGCGGTGTTACGGCCCAGGTGCTGGTCGGGGAGAAACAGTATCTTTTCCGCCCGCGCGAAGGCCCACTCAAAAGCCTTACTGGCATTCGATGACGTGCAGACCAACCCTCCACGCTCTCCGCAAAAAGCCTTGATCGCAGCTGCCGAGTTCATGTAGGTGAGTGGCAGAACATCACCTGGCTTGAGGCCGGCGGCCAAGAGAGTATCCCAGCAATCCTCAACCTGCCCGATCTCCGCCATGTCGGCCATCGAACAGCCGGCGTTCAGGTCGGGCAGAATCACCTGCTGGCCTGTCCCGGGAGGATTGTCGGGCCTGCCCAGCACATCGGCACTCTCCGCCATAAAGTGCACACCGCAAAAGACGAGGTATTTCGCTTGGGTCTCGGCTGCGATCTTGGAGAGCTTGTAGGAGTCGCCGGTGAAATCGGCGAACCGGATCACTTCATCGCGTTGATAGTGATGACCGAGCAGAATAGTGCTCTTGCCCAGCTTACGGCGGGCTTCCGCAATTCTCTCATCCATGCTGTGGTCGGGCAGGGCGAGATAGTGATCGAGAGAACAACTCTCCTGCTCAAAAGCAGGAGACGCAACAACGACTTCTTCTTCCAGTACGCTCATTACCATTCCGCCTTCAGTCCACACTCAGGTCAGAAACCTTGATGGACGGGGATGTTGAAAGCAATCCAGGCTGCAGTCGGTTCGCTGCGGGTATGCCGCCCAACCGACGGGGATGTTGCAACCTACCTTTATTGATGTGCCCGGAAGGACCTTCGTCGCAAAATCGAACGACCGTAAGGGCATGCCAATGCAATTAGTTTAATACAACTGTAATGTCCGGGTAAGCCATCCGATTGCCCGGCCAGCACGTTCACAGGATGAAAGCCAACGCGCTCCTCGTCCCGGACCAAGCCGTTTGTGACAGGTGAAGCGCACAGGTATCATGACAAAGAATGCACTTTGCCGACTCCATTGTCATTTTTCTGCTCGCCCTGGTTCTCTTCGGACCCAAGCGACTGCCGGAGATTGGGCGGCAGATCGGCAAACTCCTTGCCGAATTCCGTCGCGCTTCCAACGACTTCAAAATGCAGATTGACGAAGAGTTACGCGCCATGGAGCAGCAGGAAAGGCAAAAGAAGCTGGAAGCGGCTGCGGCCGAACAGGTACCCGCGCTGCCCGCCCCTGAGACCGCGACCGAGCTGACGATTCTGCCGCCATCTCCCGGCCCGCTGTCTATTTCTCCGCCATCGACCGGCGAACTTGTCAGCGCGGATTCTCCCTACGCGCCGGTCACGCCACCCGAACTTCCGGAATCGGCTGTAGTGACTGCCGAGGCATCGTCCGTGGATGTCGAGCGCCTGGGTGTCGCGTCCTCGGAGATCGGCTCCAATGGCCACGTAAGCCTGCCAGATGCCGTCGCGCTCAACGGCACGGAGCCCGAGAACGAGCATGCCCCCCTACATCATGGATGACATCCTCGACCGCGCGCGAAACTCCGTAACACAACGCGCAGAGTTGCCCGGCATGAGCCTCCTCGAACACCTCGAGGAGCTGCGCCGCCGCCTCATCCACTCTGTCGTCTACATCATTGTGGCCTTCTTCGTTGCCTATGCTTTCCACGAGAAGATCTACAGCCTGATGCAGAAGCCGATTACTTTCGCGCTGCAGAAGCATGGCCTTCCTACCCAGCTGATCATTCACAATCCGATTGACGGCTTTAATCTCTACCTGAAGATCAGCTTCATGGGTGGGTGTATTCTCGCCGCACCCTTTGTGCTGTACCAGGTATGGCTGTTTATTTCGCCGGGGCTTTATCAGAACGAGAAACGCTACGTCGTGCCGTTTATGTCGGCTACGGTCGGGCTGTTCCTCGCCGGAGCGTACTTCGGCTATCGCTGGGTGTTTCCGGGCTCACTGGATTTCCTGTTCACCTTCAGCCACGAATTCCGGCCACTAATTGAGGTTAACGAGTACACTGATCTTTTTTTGACTGTGATCCTTGGCCTCGGTATCACCTTTGAATTGCCCATCCTGGTGCTGTTTCTATCGCTCTTCGGCATCGTCAGCCCGCGCTTTCTTTGGAAGAACATCCGCTACGCCATCCTGATCATTTTCATCATCGCGGCTATTATCACGCCAACGCCCGATGTCCTCACTATGTGCGTCTTTGCGACGCCTATGCTTGTTCTTTACCTTCTCAGCATCGGCGTTTCGTTCATGGTTCATCCCAGCAGGCGCAGAAAAGCGCAGGAGAGCTAGTTGCGGCGCTCGGGCCTTCTGCTTGTCACACTCCTAATTCCCCTCTCGTTCGCGGCCAATGCTGCACCGCCTGCTTCCGGTGATTTCAACGGCGCGCGAGCCCTCGCATACACACGGGAGTTTGTTTCCATCGGCCCTCGCTGGATCGGCAGCCCTGGTCATGCACAGGCGGAAGCTTTCATACGAAAGCAATTCGAGCACGACCAATTGCAGGAAGACACCTTTACCGCAACTACTCCCGCCGGTCCGATGGAGATGCACAACTTCATCGTCCGTTTTCCCGGAAAAAAAGATGGTGTGATCGTACTCGCCACGCACTACGAGACGAACTACCCGCTGCGCAATATCAACTTCGTTGGAGCCAACGACGGAGGATCGACCACGGGGCTTCTTATTGAAGTGGCCAACCATTTGCGTGGACACACGCTTGATGGTTACAGCGTCTGGCTTGTTTTTTTTGATGGCGAGGAAGCGGTTCAGGAATGGTCGCGTTCAGACTCGCTGTATGGCAGCCGCCATCTCGCCGCCAAATGGCAGAATGATGGCACCCTCAAGCGCATCAAAGCATTCTTGCTGGCGGACATGATCGGCGACAAGAACCTCGATATCGACCGTGACCTCAATTCCACTCCCTGGGTGCTGAATGTCGTGAAGAAGGCGGCAACCACCCTGGGTTACCAAGCCTATTTCTTCGCGCATGATGATCAGGTGGAAGACGACCATCTGCCCTTTATGCAACGCGGCGTGGCCTGCGCCGATATCATTGACCTTGACTACGGCCCGCAAAACTCCTACCACCACACTGCGCAGGATACGATGGACAAGTTAAGTGCGAAGAGTTTGACCATCGCTGGTAATGTTTTGCTTGAAACTATCCGTCTGTTGAACCAACATTAACCATGATCGCGGGCGCATCGATTGGCCACTGGGTCGCCTTCCACGCGGTCGTCGCCGTACTGCTCTTTGTCGATCTCGCTGTCCTGCAACGTAACAGCAAGTCCGTTTCCATTCGCGCGGCATGGAGCTGGACTGCTGTTGTCGCCGCCTTCGCCTTCTGCTTCGCTCTGCTGCTGTCGCAGACACAAGGCAGACAGATGGCCCTCGAGTTCCTCTCTGGCTATCTGGTCGAGGGTTCGCTGAGCGTCGACAACCTCTTTGTGTTCCTGCTTCTGTTCCGTTCACTTGGCCTCGATACAGAGCAGCAGCGCCGCGTTCTGCTCTGGGGCGTGCTCGGCGCTATCGTAATGCGCGGGGTTTTCATACTTGTTGGTGCATCGCTCCTGGCCCGCTTCGCCTGGGTTGAATATGTCTTCGGTGCCTTCCTTCTTATTGCGGCCATCCGCCTCCTGCTTCACAAGAAGGGGGGAACGGCGCCATCGGGACCTGTGCGCTGGCTACAAAGCAAATGCCTGAGCGTGTCCGGGGAGAAACAGCTAGCGCTCTCGCCGTTTCTGATGATTGTGCTCGCTGTGGAAGCAACGGACCTAGTCTTCGCGCTTGACTCGATCCCGGCCGTTCTCGCGATTTCCCGGAATATCTTTATCGTCTACACGTCAAATATCTTCGCGATTCTTGGCCTGCGGTCGCTTTACTTCGCACTGTCGAGCGCTCTCGATCGTTTGCGACTGCTTCACTACGGACTAGCGGTGATCCTCGCCTTCGTCGCCATCAAGATGCTGACGAGCCACTGGATCGAGATACCTGTCACGTGGTCCCTGGCCTTTATCGTAACCGTGCTTGCAATCTTTACGCTTGCCAGCCTCTTCACGAAGCCGAAGGCAACCCTACCTTAAGGCCGACGACAGTCTTGAGGCAGGAGATAGATGGGTTATGCGCTCGAAAGTGACCTTCCCGTTTCGGACGACCGAATGACGGGCGAAGTGCGCGTCGTCGCGGCGGGGAAAGTCATTCCGGTAGTGCGCGCCGCGACTCTCCTCACGGGCCAGCGCGGAGATCACAATCAACTCGGCGACCGAGTGCAGGTTCGCCAGTTCAAGCGACGCCCGTTCTGCGGCGGGATCGATCTCAGCGCGCATCCGTTCCAGCTCCTGTCTCATTGCGAGTAATCCTCCCGCATCGCGCAGCAGTCCGGCATCCTGCCACATTCGCCGTTGCAAATTCCGCAGCAGAACGTCGGAGGTTTCTGCAGGCGTTTTCGCGAATCGCGGCACCGCCGAGATCTGTCCAGTATCGTTAGCCGAAAGCTCGCGCATGCTCGCCGCTGCGCGCGCGCCGAAAACGAGCCCCTCCAGCAGCGAATTGCTGGCGAGCCGGTTTGCGCCATGCACGCCCGTGCACGCGGCTTCTCCCGCAGCGAAGAGCCGCCCCAGAGAAGTGCGTCCATCCACATCCGTCTTCACTCCGCCCATCAGATAATGAGCTGCCGGACGCACAGGTATCAGATCCTTGGCCAGGCTTAAGCCATGTTGAGCCAGAAATCGAGAAATCCCCGGAAAACGCTTGGGCAGATCGATGCCGGTGACGTGCCGCATGTCCAGATAAACGGGAAGCTGCTCACCATCTCGGCTGCCAAAGCTCTCGCGCGTGATCGCACGCGCCACAACATCGCGGGGCGCCAGTTCCAGCAGCGGATGATAACGCTCCATGAAGCGTTCGCCGCGTGCATTGCGCAGATAGGCACCCTCGCCGCGTAGCGCCTCCGACAAAAGAAAGCGTGGCACGCCAGGCAGGCTCAGGGCGGTGGGATGAAACTGATAGAACTCCATGTCGGCGATGTCTGCGCCTGCGCGCCAGGCCATCGCAATACCGTCGCCGGTGGCTACCGCCGGATTCGTTGTATCGCTGTAGACCTGTCCCGCGCCGCCGCTGGCCAACAGTACGGCCCGTGCGCGAGCTGTATGCAGTTCGCCACTTGCGTCCAGCAGTACAACGCCACGCACGACCCCCGCTTCGACAATTAAATCGGCGGTCGTCGTCCAATCAAGCAGCGTGATGTTTTTGTGTCCGCGAGCATGGGCCAGCAGGGATCGACCGATCTCCGCGCCGGTGGCATCGCCGTGCGCATGCAGGATGCGATTCCGGCTGTGTGCACCTTCGCGAGTCAGCATGAGCTCGCCGTTTTCACGGTCGAAGCCAGTACCCCAGCGCAGCAACTCTTCCACGCGGAGCGGGCCTTCTTCCACTAGTACCCGCGCCGCCTCACGATCGACCAGCCCGTCACCGGCGTCGACAGTGTCTTCGAGGTGCAGCGAAACATCCTCTTCCCCGCCCAGCGCGACCGCAATCCCACCCTGGGCATAGTTGGTGTTCGACTCCCCGAGTGCTTCCTTGGTCACCACCAGCACACGCCCTGCTCCAGACAACTCGATCGCCGCGCGTAATCCGGCGATACCCGCGCCCACGATCAGAAAATCGGTATCTGTAGCAATGGCCATAACGTTTGAGGCTACCACGTCCGTCGTAACGTCTTTAGACGACGCTGCGCAGGCAAAAGGTTCACACTCCGGGTTCGCAGTCCGATACGATGAAAAGATCGTGCGCACCATTCACGTTAAAACTGCGTCTGCCGACTATCCCGTGCACGTTGCCTGCAGCCTTCTTATTCGTTTCGGCCACCACCTGCGCAAGATCGAGGGTGCCGTAGAGCGACGTATTTTCGTCCTCACCTCGCCCGAAATCTGGGCGCTTTGGGGCAAGCGATTTCTCGCGTCATTTCCACCCGCTGAACAGCCGTCAGTCCTCTTCCTTCCTCCCGGAGAAACAAACAAGCGATTGATCCATGTCGAACGGCTCTCGACCGAACTGGCTAGTGCCGGCGCGGACCGGTCTTCTCTTTTGATTGTCTTCGGCGGAGGCATCGTGGGCGATGTGGGAGGCTTCCTCGCCGCCATCTATATGCGCGGCATCGATTACATTCAGATACCTACGACGCTGCTCGCCCAGGTCGATTCCTCGATCGGCGGCAAGACAGGTGTCAATCTCACCCTAGGCAAAAATCTCATCGGAAGCTTCCATCATCCTCGTGCCGTGTTTGCCGATGTGGGTGTTCTCGAGACTCTTCCCGCACGCGAACTTCGTGCCGGTCTCTTTGAAAGCGTCAAGGCGGGAATCATTCGCGATGCCAGCCTCTTCCGCTTTCTTGAACGCAACCAAGAACTGATCCTTGGGTGCGATCCCATTGCTCTCAAACGCGTCATCAGCGCATCGGTTCGGATGAAGGCTGAAGTGGTCGGCATTGATGAGCGCGAATCGGGCTTGCGCATGATTCTTAACTTCGGCCACACCATCGGGCATGCGATCGAAGCAACGACGGGATACAAGAAATTGCTGCATGGAGAAGCTATCGCTTGGGGTATGATCGCGGCACTCCATATTAGCCGCATGCGCGCCCTGCTACCGGAAAGCGAGGCTGCGCGCATCGAAAAGACCATCCACTCATATGGCCCGCCACCCGGCTTTCGTGCGCGCATTCCCGATTTGCTCGCCGCCGCCGGCCGCGATAAAAAAAACAAGGCAGGAACACGCCGCTTCGTACTCTGCCCGGGCATCGGCAAGGCTGTAGTTGTTGAAAATGTAACTGATACGGAGATGATCTCGGCGATTGAGAAGATACTCAATGAGGCAGCCCGATGAATGCTCCGGTGAGTGCTTCGGGGGCGCGTCCCGCAGGCGCAACTGACGAGCAAAGTTCGTCGGCCGCTGTGCAGCAGATGTTCGACAGCATCGCCTCGCGCTACGACCTGCTGAATCATGTACTGTCGTGCAATATCGACCGGTTTTGGTGGTGGCGAGCCGCGCGCAGTTTTCGCCGAATCATCGCGCGGCCTGAGTCGTCGATCCTCGATATCTGCTGCGGAACCGGGGACATGACCTTGGCGTTGCTCCGCCACCGCGCTGCAAGCGCGCGACCCGTCCTTGCCGCGGATTTTTCGCATGCCATGCTGTTGCGCGGTTCAGCTAAATTTCAGAATCACAACATCGTCGCGATTGAGGCTGACGCCCTCCATCTTCCACTCACTGCAGATTCACTTGACCTTGTTACCAGCGCCTTCGGATTCCGCAACCTGGCTAACTACGAGGCGGGCCTGCGTGAGTTTCACCGCGTCCTCCGTTCCGGAGGTGAACTCGGGATTCTCGACTTCAGCGAACCCGGCGGCTTCATCGGCAAGCTTTATGCCTTCTATTTCCGCCGCGTGCTCCCCGCCATCGGGTCGCGCCTCTCCGGTATCGGCAGCGCTTATGCTTACTTGCCGTCTTCCGTGGAGCGTTTTCCGCCCCCTCCAGCAATGATCGAACTGATGCGAAAGGCCGGCTTCACGCGGGTATCCTGGACCCCGTACAGCTTCGGAATCGCAGGGCTGTATCGCGGCGTCAAATCCTAGCCCTTGCGGCTTCCCCGAGTGTAGGCTGAAGGTTGCGATGAGCCAGATTGTCACGCCGAATCCGACCACCAGCGCCGCGTGGAAGACCGGGGCGCCCGGTGTCTATCCCATACTCATCTACCCGGAACCCGCAATCGATAACCATCATCACTGAGGGCACGAACCATGATCGCCAGCGCCGAATGGCAACGAGGGACGATCTACGAGGGACGCTCTGGAAGCGGCCATAGCATGGTCTATGACGCGAGCGCTGATCACGTCGCCGGACCAACTCCCATGGAGGCAGTCCTTGCCGCACTCTGCGCCTGCACTTCGGTGGATGTCGTCAGCATTCTTCAGAAAAAACGGGAACCAATTATCGGACTCACCGTCTCCGCAACCGCCGAGCAGTCCCCCGCGCCTCCGCGCGTCTTCACTCGCATTCACCTCGTCTATCGCATCGCGGGAAACGTGACCAGGAAAGCCGCAGAAGACGCCGTGGCTCTCTCAAAGAACAAATACTGCTCTGTTTCGAAGATGCTCGAGAAGGCCGCCGAGATCGACTACTCCATCGAGTACGCTGGTTAAGAGTGTTCCGCGCGTTCAAATTCGTACTCGTGGTGCTCATGCTCGCCGTGCTGGCCCTGTTCTCCGCTGTCGCCACAATGCATTTCGCGATCCACGGCGCTGAGGTCACCGTCCCCAGCTTCAAGGGGCTCACCGTGACGGAAGCCACGGAGAAGGCTGCTTCCCTTGGCTTGAATCTCAGCGTCGACAATCACTTTTACAGTGTCGACATACCCGCCGGCCGCGTTCTCAATCAGTCCCCTGCAGCGGGGACCGTAGTTCGCCGCGAGTGGCGGGTTCGCCTCACCGAGAGTCTCGGCCCGCAGCGTGTCGCAATTCCCGATTTGACCGGCTCAGATCAGCGACTCGCATCTATCGAGATCCGTCGTGTCGGCCTCGAATTTGGGGAGACGGCAGAAATGCCTTATGCCTATGCGCCCGCAGGCACGGTCATTGCACAGAATCCTCCGCCGGATGCTCCTGGGGTTGAACGCCCCAGCGTAAGCCTGCTCATCGCTGCTCCGCCTCTCGACGCAAGCGGCGGTATGGTCATGCCTGATCTCACCGGACAGATGTTCTCTCAAGCAGCACTGGCTGTTGCTCACGCCGGACTGAAACTTGCACCCGTTAAGAACGCACAAGCGCCCGTGCCGAATGTCGCAAGCACTGCTTCCATCCAGCCGCCCCCACCTGTCGTTCCCATCGGAAGCGTTATAAGCCAGAACCCGCCGCCCGGACATCGCGTGGATGCGTCGACTCCAATCGAGCTCACCGTCGCACAGTAGCGTTCTCGGCAAACACACGCTCGAGCCGCGCGTTTCCAGCTACCAACGCTCTCAGGCGATGCAAGATCTCTTCCGATGGCAGCGAGCGCAACAGCGCCTCAACTACCAGATCAGCGCCAATCGCTTCAGACTTCACCAGGCCGAGCAGAAATTCCGTGGCCGCGCCCTGCCGCGTCAACGCCATCGCCGACAACAACACCGAGCGAAACCATGGATCGCGCGCTGTGTTCCAGCGTGCCTTCAACATCTCGAAAGCTTCGACGGAATGTGTGGCAGCCATCGCCAGAGCCGCTTCGCTGCCTGCGTCCTCTTCTTCAGCGAGAAAGCGGCTCACCCACGGCAACGCCGAAGTGCCGTCGATGCGTAGCACGCCGGCATAGCACGCACCGAGAATTTCCGCCTCTTCTTCACCACCGGTCTGCGCGCGCAATCGCAGAAGTAGCGAAGCCGTGGGCGAACCGATCTGTTCGACGGCGCGCACCGCGTCGCCGCGAGCCGATTTATCTTTGTCCACCAGGACATCCAGTAAATAGCGCAGCAGATCCGCCTCGGGAACTGCGCGGCATTGCACCAGCGCCAGCGCGCATGTTCCTCGCAGTGTGCCGGCGGTGTCCGAGCGGCCACCCCACACGGATTCGAGTTGGATATGTTTGATGCCACGCAGAAACGGCGCAGGCTCCTGGAACTCCAGTGCTGCGAGTGCCCGGCTCAGCGAGTTCTTCGCCCAGCACTGCGGATCGCGCTTTTCGGCATCTTCGAAAAAACGGTCGAAGGCTACGAGTAAATCCGGCAGCAGTTCGACAATCTGGCGTTGCGTCACCAGGTCGGCGGCTTTGGCAACGATGTAGTTGTTCTGCTGTTTCAGGGCCGCCCTCAACGGAGCAATCAAACCCTCAACTGGCTGGTCCCGCAACTCTTCGAGAGCCGCAAGTTGCGCTTCAAAATTCTTCTTTCCCGGCATCGCGATAACCCTGTTGACCGCTGCTAGTTTCTCATCAGCAGTGCTGCAAAAAATCCGTCGCAATTGTGGACCCCCGGAATCGTGCGCAGAAATCCGTCTTTCAATGCCGACGCATTCAGCCGTTCCGCGCCATCTTGCGTGACAGTCTGTTCCGCGGCCAGCCGTGTGACATCGTCGCTGAGCGGACGCACCTCAAAATCGGGATGCGAAGCAAGAGTCTCCGTGACCACTCCTTCATTCTCTTCCGGCTCCAGAGAGCAAGTCGAATAAAGCAGTCGCGCTCCCCGTGCAAGCCCGGCCAGTGCTGCGGAAAGAATCTTCGCCTGGCGAGCATGCTGCCTTGCGATCTCCTCCTCGCTTACGCGAAAGCGTATCTCCGGATTACGGCCAATCGTCCCGGTGCCCGTGCAGGGGACATCACAGAGGATGAGGTCGTACTCGGGTTGCAACTGCATAGCCGTCACGTCGCGCACTTCAAGCCGTATGTGCTCGCCTGCCGACGCGAATGTCGGACGCATCGCGTCCAGCCTGCGTTTACTCGCATCCCATGCGGAGACTATCGCTTTTGGATTTCGCTCCGCAAGAATCGCGGTCTTCCCGCCGGGGGCTGCACAGGTGTCAAGAATTCTGCTGCCGCGTCCGGCCAGTTCTGCCACGAGTTGCGATCCCTCGTCTTGAATTCGGATTCGGCCCCGTCGAAATGCTTTGCTGCGCACGACATCTCCGGCTACCACGCGCCGTGCAACGGTGAGGAATTCACCCCGCTCAAGCTCTATGCCTTCATCGATCAAGTCTTGTTCGACATCCGGATCGAGCAGCCGGATGCAAATCGCCGCGGGCTCCTGATCGAATTGGCAAATCTCCGTCGCGGCACTCATGCCATACGCGCGACACCAGCGCTCGACCATCCACACCGGATGCGCGTATGCCTCGGCAATCCGTGTTGCATTTCCCGTCTTCGGGTTTGCGGACTCTCGCGGAAGGCGTGCCATCTTGCGAAGGACAGCGTTCACCATACGAGCAGCGAACGTCTCTCCCGCCTGCTTGACCAGTTCCACGCTCTCACCGATGGCAGCGTAAGCTGGAATACGATCCAGATAGAGAAGCTGATATGCACCAAGCCGCAAGGCTGCCTCGACGGCGGGCGCCAGCGTGGCGTCAGGGCGCGATAACAACGTGCGAATGCGCTCGTCGAGCTCCATCTGCCAACGCAGCGTGCCGAGCACAAGAGTCGTCGTCAATGCGCGATCCTGCAGGGTGAGCGCATCTACTTCAGATGAGCGCAGCAACTCGTCGCTGTGCGAACCTTTTATAGCGACATTCATGAGGATTCGAAACGCAACGGCACGCGCGCGCGCGATCATTGCTCGCCGAGCCTGTCGCCACTCTTCAGCGGATTCCCGCGCAGGAAATCCGCCGCCGGCATCCGCTTCTTCCCTTCCATCTGCAGTTCGGCGAGTTCCAGCCAGGTGCCGACACCGCAGCGAACATAGAGCCGGTCTCTCTCGACGCGGATAGCGCCTGGCTCAGCGGGACCACCCTGGAGCGCGCTCGCTTCGTGGGGCATCAGACGATGCGCCGTCAGCTTCTTGCCGCCAAGCAGCGTCCACGCGCCCGGCCAGGGCTGAAAGCCTCGCCATCGGTTGTAGACGGCCATCGCAGGCTGCGCGAAGTCCATGCGCCCGTCGTCACGCGTAAGGATTGGTGCAAGGGTCGCCAGTGTATTGTCTTGTTTCGTCAGGGATACCGTGCCCGCGGCCAGCCCATCCAGTGTTTCGACCATCAGCGCAGCACCCATCTCCGCCAGCAGGGGATACAAATCCGACGCGGTCTGGTCCGGAGCGATCGCCATCTCGCGTTGCATGAGCATGTCGCCGGTGTCGAGGCCTTCGTCTAGACGCATCGTAGTAACGCCAGTGACGGGTTCTCCCTTGGCGACAGCCCACTGGATCGGCGCCGCGCCACGATACCTCGGCAACAGCGAGCCATGAAGGTTCAGGTTGCCGAAGCGAGGCAGATCGAGCATCCACTTAGGAATGAGCCGGCCGTAAGCGACCACCAGAATCGCGTCGGGCGCGATCGCTTCGAGCCGGGTACGGAACTCAGTATTGTTCTTGATTTTTTCCGGCTGTACAACGGGAATACCAGCAGCCACTGCCGCTTCTTTCACCGGCGGGGCAAGCTTCTGCAGGCCACGGCCACTCGGTCTATCAGGTTGGGTGGCGGCAAGAACAATCTCGTGACCCGCGCGCAACACTGCGTTGAATGTGGGAACAGCAAACGAGGGTGTTCCGCAAAATACTAATTTCATTCCGAATTTACCAAGCGACTCCCTACCACTCGCCAGCCTTCTGCAGCTTGCGAATCTTGCGCAGGATCAGGTCACGCTTGAGGGCGCTCACACGCTTAAAAAACAATATGCCGTCCAGATGGTCGATTTCGTGCTGGAAGGCGCGCGCCAGCAGCTCTTCTCCCTCTAGTTCAAACCATTGGCCCTTTACGTCCTGAGCGCGCACTTTCACCTTCGCTGCACGAGAAACCTTTTCACGAATGTCCGGGAGACTCAGACAGCCTTCTTCTTCATACTGCTTGCCTTCGCGAACAATGATCTCCGGATTGATGAGTACGATCTTGTCGGCAGGCTTCTCTTTGAAACTCAGGTCTATCACGGTGATGCGTTTCGAAACAGCAACCTGGGGAGCGGCGAGGCCGATGCCTTTGGCAGCATACATCGACTCAAACATGTCGTCGACGAACTTACGCAGTTCTTCATTGAACTCGGTGACGGGCTCAGCGGGACGCTCCAGAACTGGCTCGGGATACTTAACGATCTCTAAAATCATCTATTTTAGTAAGTACGGATTTGCTCAACGTAACCATCATAGTTACGTTTGAGTTCACGCAGGGAATCTCCACCAAATTTCTCCAACACAAGCCGCCCGAAGGCCAGGGCAACCATAGCCTCTGCCGCTACACCTGCCGCAGGAACCACACACACATCGCTGCGTTCATAAGCGGCCTTCGTGACCTCGCGCGTGTCGAAACGTACGGAGGCCAGCGGACGACGGAGCGTCGAAATCGGCTTGAGGTAGCCGCGCACCACGACGTCTTCACCGTTCGAGATGCCGCCTTCGATGCCACCCGCATTGTTGTGCTCGCGTGTAAACCGCGTATGTGCGCCGTTCTCGCGCGCCCCGGCATAACCGATGGCATCGTGAACCTCGGAGCCCAGCGACTCGGCTGCCGTGATGCCCCGGCCAATCTCCACTGCCTTCACTGCCTGCAACGACATGACGGCCTGCGCCAGAATTCCATCCAACCGCTCGTCCCAATTGGCGTAGGTGCCAACACCGGCGGGCGCGCCGTGAATAACTGCCTCGAAGACGCCGCCAATCGAGTCGCCCGTGCGCAGGGCCAGATCCACTTCGCCCTTCATGCGTGCTTCAGCTTCTTCATCGACGCAGTTCAGTAGTACTTCTTCTTTGTCCCGCAGCGCGCTGATCTCTCCCCACGCCGCGTCGCGAGCGAGTTCGGCGCGGCCAACGCGAATCACGTGGCTGGCGACGTCGATCCCCAGTTCCAGCAGCAAGGATTTCGCGACGGCTCCTGCCGCCACGCGCGCCGTTGACTCGCGTGCCGAGGCCCGTTCCAGCACATATCGTGCATCGGGAAAATCGTATTTGAGGGCGCCGGCGAGGTCGGCATGTCCGGGACGAGGCGAAGCTACAGCTTTATGTTTCGCGGGATCGCCGGCCGCGACCGGCAGTGACTCGGTCCAGTTCCTCCAGTCGCGGTTTTCAATCTCGATGGCGATTGGTGAACCGATCGTCTTGCCGTGACGCACGCCGGAGAGAAAGTGTGCCGTATCCTGCTCGATGCGCATGCGGCCGCCGCGTCCGTAGCCCTGCTGGCGGCGCCAGAGTTCGCGATTCACACGGGCATCCTCGATCGGAACGCCGGCCGGCATTCCCGAAACCAGCGCGATCAGGCTCTCGCCGTGCGACTCCCCTGCGGTAGAAAAACGTAACATGCGTACTCGTCCAGCCCCGAATCCGGCTTCAATTTCCGGCTTTGTGTGCCAATTGTTAATTCTAGATCAATTGCCGGTAAGCCAAGCATGCTGGGTAGGAGTGAGTGGAACGACGGAAAGCCTTCCCTGGCTAACAAGTGGCGAATCGGCGAAAAGCTTGTTTGCCTTGATCTCGGCCAGCGTATGTGGCTGCTTCACCGGCTTTCCCGCCTTAATGCGGACCAAAGGCACGCTGGGGTTGGTAGCATCCACGGCGAGGACTTTGGCCATTCCTACAGCCGTCTTCTCATCGCCGGTGTGATAGATCACCAGGTCGTCGCCCGGCTTCATCCCGCGCAGAAATTTCACCGCCGCCGGATTCGTCACCCCATCCCAGATGGTTTCGCCATCGCGTTCAAGGTGGGCAAAGGAATACACGCTCGGTTCCGTCTTCAGTAAATACGCCATCGCCTATCTCCTGATTGGTCTTATTCTTCGTCGTGCTCGTCGAGGAAGGGCATGGTGTTGAGCAATGGCCGCTCGAGAGAGCGCACCCACTCGGTCACCTCGTTCGCTCCACGCCCTGCCGTCACATTCCGAGCAAATTCGCTGTGCAATGTCTGCATCTTTGCGTCCATGTCGTCCAAATAATGCAGAAGTACAGCCTCTGGAATCATCGGCAGCTTGGGCGATCCAAACTCATATTTGCCGTGATGGCTCAATACCAGATGCTCCACCAGTACTCGGAGGGATGGGGGGAAATCCGGCAGCATCGCAATCTTCCGGTCAACCAACGCTACGCCGATCGTGATGTGCCCCAGCAGTTGGCCCTCGATAGTGTAGTCGAAGCTTGTACCCCAGCGCAGTTCCTGCAATTTGCCGATGTCGTGCAGAACGGCCCCGGTGAGCAACAGATCGCGATGAACTTTATAGTGCTTCGCCGCCAGATCGGCAATTCCCAGAAGCGAAACGACGTGTTCCAGCAGTCCGCCAATCCATGCGTGATGCATGCTCTTGGCAGCGGGCGCTTCGCGGAGCGCGGTGGAAATCCCGGGATCATCGAGAAATGAGCGCAAAAGGGCTTTCAGGTGTGGATCGGTAAAACTCTCCACGTAGCCATTCAACTCCACCCAGAGCTCATCGATGTTGCGCTCTGTATGCGGAACATAGTCACTCAGGTCGAGCTCGCTTCGTTCGGCCTTGCGAATCCGCTCGATGTTCAACTGGAGGAATTCTTTGTACCGGCAAACCTGCCCGCGAACCTTAACCACGTCGCCGTCGACGAACTCGCCAGCGTCGGCCGTTTCCCACATGCGCGCCTCTAATTGCCCCGTTCGGTCAGCGAGGGTTAGGGCGAAATAGCGTGAGCCGTCCTTCTTGCTGCGCACCTGCCTGGAGGCAACAGCGAAAAATCCCGTGATGGCCTGGTTTTCGTATTTGGCCAGGTCCGCGATGTACGGTTCTTTCATCGTGCCTGCGGCTAGCTATGCGGCGTTGCCGGCGTCGCGGGTGCTGCCGCCGGAGCCGGAGAACCAGTGTCATTGCCTGTCGCCGGCGTTGCGGGCTGTTCAGTCGATGGAACGGTGCTCGCCGGCTGCTGGCTATCCTTCTTTTCATCCGTCATGCGGCGCTTTGGACCCGTCTTGTTTGGATTAGGCTTCTTCGTCTTCGAAGTGTCGCCATTCAACCCAAGCGGCTTTGCCTGCTGTTGCTGGGTGGCGACTTCGTCCGTCGTCACCGGCGCAGGCGCAAAGGGATCGATCTTATTGCTGTTGTCCTTCTTAGGTTTCGGCTGCTTCGCGCGATCAGAGTAGCGAGTCTTCTGCTTGGCTACCTCGGGTTGTTCCGGGTTTGCAATCGAGCCATCGGGATTCATCGTGTGCAGGTTGGACGGTGTACTATTCGCTGCCACCTGGGTGGTATCGCTGGCCGAACTCACGCCCGCATCCTCGGTCTTGGTCGTTGCCGACGGCAACGTCTCGCGGGGAGCCTGCCCAAAACGAATCTTTTCCTTCTTGCCCGGCTTCATAGTAGTGGCCGACGTGCTGCTCGCTACCTGTTTGGTCGAAGCAGAAGTAGACGAAGAAGAAGTCGAAGCCGCATTCGTCGTGGCAGCAGGCGCAGCTGAATCGCCAGAAGTCGTTGAACTCGCAGGGGCGTTGCCTTGCGGCACATCCGCCAGAGAAGGAACTCCCTCTGGAGCCGCTGGAGCTGTCGCCGGAGTTTCGGCGGTTTCCGTAGGCACCGGCTTCGAGGCATTACGTCCACGCTGCTTGAAACGGGTCCGTTCGAGGTGCTTTTTCTTCTTCGGAGTAGGCGGCGCGTAGGCGCTATACACCGGCTTCATTTCATTGGGGCTGGCACCCGAATCTTCATAGCCAGCCTTGATCTCAATGTAGGCATCCTCGCGCAGCTTAGTTAGGTAATCGCGCAGGGCTGGGTTCATCTTTGCCATGCCTACGGCATCTTCAACCTGCGGTTCAACAGTCTTGAGCGGCGGGATTCCGCCGGGAGTATGCTCAACCAGCTTCAAGATTACGTAACCCTGCTTGGTACGAATCGGCTCCGTAAATTGTCCGACCTGCAGACCGAAGGTCTGGTCTTCCAACACCTTGGCCAACTGTCCACGTTTGAATTCACCCAGATCGCCGCCATCCGCAGCGGTAGGACCGCTGGAGGAGCTCTTCGCTAACGCTGCAAAATCGCTGCCCGCCTTCAGTTTCGTTTCAATGTCGTCGGCCTTCTTCTGTGCGTCGGCCACCTGCGCCGCATCGTCAGGATTTGCAGTCGGAACCAGAATCTCGCTCAGCTTCACCTGCTCGGGCTGGTCGAACTCCTGCTTGTGCTCGTCGTAGTATTTCTGGATCTCGGAAGGAGATATGTTCACATGCCGCCCCACCTGATCGCGAATCACTTCCTGAGTGATGATGCGGTTGCGAATACTCGCTTTGAAGTCTTCCCACGAGACACCCTGCGCTTCAGCTGCTTTCTGCAGATCCTCCATCGAATCTAGGTGGTTCTGCTTGCGCATCTCGTCCAGGCGCTTGACAAGATCCGTCTCGCCGGTGATATCGAGCTCCTTACCCTTGGAAAGCAGCAATTGCTGGTCGATCAGGTCACGAAGCATCTCGTGCTTCTGCTCAAAAAGCTGTTGCTGAGTCCATTGCTGCTGCTTGGCCTGCGCGTCGAGGTCCTGTGCGGCACGATCATAGTCTGATCGGCTTATGACCTGATCGTTCACCCGCGCGATGACGTCCTCGACGACCGTTCCCTGGTAAGGCGATTGCGCCGGGGCTGGGGCGGCCGGTTTCGCAGACTGACCGAACGCGGTTGGCAGGGTTGCTATCGCCAGGCTGGCTGCGAGAGCGGCACGGCACGACATAAAACGATACGGCGCAAATCGAAGGGTCATCTGTGTGAACATCTCAGTTGGCGGCCGCCAGACTCGGTTCCGGGATCTTCCGTTCCATTCCGCGAATAGGCAAAGGCTACGCTGCTGCCATTCTAATCATCCACCCGAGTGAATGCCAGCGAACCGGTGGGCCGGGCGTGCACCCTCCAGGAGTTGACCCGATAGAAAGACACTTAACCACCGCGAAACCTCCCGAACGATTCCAGATGCCGGGGAAGGCATAATCGGACATCAGGGCTCATCTCGGAAATGACAAGCAAGGATCGCGTCCGTCAACATAAAACCTCCTGGGTCTGGCCAGTTCTGCTCCTCGGAACGCCCTTATACCTTTACATCAACCTTTTCTCCCGCTCCAACATTCCCTTTCTGCTGGGTGGAGACCAGGTCTACTTTTGGGTGTACGCCCAGCGCATGCTGTCGGGTGAACGCGTCTTCCAGGACTTCTTTCAGTGCAAGCCGCCGGGAACCGACCTCTTCTATCTAGCGCTGTTTAAGCTTTTCGGTCCGCGGATATGGGTCACAAATGCCGCTGTGCTTTTGCTTGGAGCAGCGCTCTGCTGGCTCTGTTTCAGCATTGCTAGGCGGCTTATGGCACCGGGTCCTGCCCTGCTTGCCGCTTTCCTTTTTCTGGTCTTCGTTTATTGCCGACCACTGAACGCCACACATCACTGGTTCAGTCTATTAGGAACATTGTGTGCGATAAGAATCGTGATGCCGGCAAGAACGGCTCTGCGGATCGTGGCCGCTGGGGTGATGCTCGCTATTGCTTCGTTCTGTACCCAGACCGCGGGCGTGGCCGGGCTGCTGGCTCTGCTTCTGTCTTTGGGCTGGGAATGGCTTTCCTCAAAAGAGCCTCGGAAGATCCCCTTCTCCTATGGAGCTTTGCTGGCGGCAGCCTTTGGCTTAACTCTGGCTGCGCTGAATGCCCCCATAATTGCGAAAATCGGCTGGAGGCAACTGTGGTACTTCCTCGTCCTTTACCCGCAATACCTGACCTACTGGTTTGGAAGGTGGTTTCCGGGCCTTCCCGAGCCTCTCGCGTGGCACACATTGCCTCACCTTGCCCCATATTTGTCCGTTTACGTGCTGTTGCCTGTTATCTATCCATTGGTGTTATTGCGCTGCTGGCGTAATCGCGCGAATCCAGCCTTCCGATGCGGAACAGAACTTGTGCTGGTCGCCCTCCTCGGCCTGTTTCTGCTGCTGGAAATCCTCCCTGGAATGAATTGGCTGCGCCTGTTTTGCATCTCCATGCCTGCCTTTATCCTGCTGGTCTACGAGACGGCTTGTGCGCCTCGATTGTGGCGTTATGGCATGCTGTGCGGCTGGATTATCGTCGTGTGTCTTGGCACCGCGAACATCTGGGTGAGATATCGCCAAGACCAAGTAACTACGATCCTTCCGGGCGGCAACGTAGTCTTATCTCTGGAGAAATATGAGAAATTTTCCTGGCTCGCGCAACATACCTCGCCTGGCGACTTCTTCCTTCAGGCAGCATGGCATGACACTTATCTTCCCCTTGACCTGCGTAATCCGATGTTTCTGGACATACTTCTTGCGAACGAGGAATCCCGCCCCGAATATGTTGCGCTTGCGATGCGACAACTGGATCACAAACAAGTGAAATACATCCTCTGGTCGCCGCAATTGAACAATCCCAACGATCCCAGCCGTCCGTCGGAGGACCATCTCGGACCCTTTCGGGCTTACCTGCGAAATCGTTACAGGATGGTTAAGGTATTCTCTGACCGGGACGAGCTCTGGCAGCGTAACTGACCCCCTGACATCCGCGGGCCGCCTCACCTTTGAGTGGTATACTCGTCTAAATTATGCTCCCGGAAAGTCCTGTCCCTGCAAGCGGGAGCCGAAGGATTTCTTCCCGCATGTCTTCTCGACTCCGCCGCACGATTTTCTCGCTCGTCGTCTTCTTTTCCGCCTGTGGCCTGGCTGGTATGTTTATCAGCCAAAAGGTGGGTGCGCAGTCCTCGACCGATGAATCTACCTTCCGAGACAGCCTGAAGTCCTTCACCAACGTCTACCAGATCGTCGCCGACAACTACGCTGAGCCTCTTACCGGCGACAAACCCGACACGGCCATCTACGACGGCGCGATCCCTGGTATGCTGCGCGTTCTCGACCCGCACTCGAACTTCTACGATCCCAAGGCCTATGCCAAGATGCGCGAGGATCAGCACGGAAAGTACTACGGCGTGGGCATGGTCATTCAGCCGCAGAACAACAAGATCGTTGTCGTTTACCCCTACGAGGGAACGCCGTCGTTCAAGGCTGGCCTGCGCCCCGGTGACGTCATCGTCTCGGTCGACGGAAAATCAACCGAGAACCTGAACTCGGAAGACGTGGCCAATATGCTCAAGGGCCCCAAGGGCACGCATGTCCACCTCACCGTCTCCCGCGACGGCGCTGCAGCTCCCTTGACTTTCGACCTGGTCCGCGACGAAATCCCACACCCCTCGATCGATCTCAAGTACGAGATTCGTCCTGGCATCGGCTACATCCACATCACACAATTCCAGGAAACCACGGGCCGAGAATTCAACGATGCCCTTGATCAGTTCAGCGACCTGAAAGGCTTAGTGCTCGACCTACGTGGGAATCCCGGCGGACTGCTTACGGAAGCTGTGAGCGTCTGCGACAAGCTCCTGAGCCGCGGTCAGGTCATCGTGTCGCAGCGTGGCCGCGCCTATCCTGAGCAGATTTACCGCGCCACCCATGGAAATGGCGGCCGAGATTTCCCCGTTGTCGTACTCGTGAATCACGGCACTGCATCAGCGGCTGAAATCGTCTCCGGAGCGCTGCAAGATCACGACCGCGCCTTGGTTGTCGGCGAAATCACCTTCGGCAAGGGCTTGGTCCAGACCGTGTATCAGCTTTCCGATAACACTGGCCTGGCGCTCACCACCTATCACTACTACACGCCCAGCGGCAGGCTGATCCAGCGCAACTACGACAACATCTCGCTCTACAACTACTACTACAACCACGACCAGCCGCAGGACACCAAGGACCGTGAGGTCAAGTTGACTGATTCCGGACGCACTGTCTACGGCGGCGGCGGCATCTCTCCGGACTACAAAATTGACACGCCCAAGTCGAACCATTTCCAGGATGTGCTCGCAGCTCACAACGCCTTCTTCAACTTCACCAAGCACTACCTGGCCAGCCGGACCGTCGGCAAGGATTTTCAAGTGGACGACTCGGTCCTCGACTCCTTCAAGCAGTTCCTTACCGCGCAAAGTATCCCGTACACCGATCAGGACTTCAATGGCCCTGGTGTCATGGATTGGCTCAAGACGAATATCAAGGCCGATGTGATGACCACTCAGTTCGGTCAGCTCGAGGGTCTTCGCGTGCGTGCCAACTGGGATCCGATGATCGCGCAGGCCCTGACCTACATGCCGCAGGCCGCGACTCTTGAGCAGACCGCCGAGAAGGCCGCTGCCGATAAGCAGACAGCGCATAACAGCGCCCCAGCCACGCAATAAGTCCATCTCCGTACTAAGAGAACGGCGGCCTGAGAGGGCCGCCGTTTTTGTCTGGATCCAGGCGCTACCAGCCTGAAGTTAACAATTGAGATCTCACCGGCTTGCGCGACAAGGAACAAGGCTCCCCGCGTTGACGGTGCACGGGGAGCCTCTGGTTAGCTGCTGTTACTGCTTTCTACCAGTCATGGCCGTCATCTTCGGGGGCCAGGGCAACGCCGCGGAACGCTTCGCCGGCGCGGGCGGAGCGAATCGTGACAAACCTGTCGAGGTAACCGCTCGTTGCCGGTTGGGTGGCACTGATGCGATCGGTGACTTTCACCAGCTTGTTGGGATCGGCACCATTGTCGCCGTTTTGGCTAATCGTGGACGTGATGGCGTAAATCGTGGCGGTGCCGTCGTGGTTGACGACGCCGATAATATTGCGGCATCCGCCGGTTGCGGGCTCGATCGACGTGGGATAGTCGCGGACACTATAAGGCACGCCAAGGTTCAGTCCATTCTGGAGGACGTACTCCCGCACCCAGGTTTGGCCACTGGCCGTTGTTGTGAGGACCCACTTTTGTAGGCCGGCGGTCGCCAGCGTACCGGCGTCGGCAGCGTTCACCTGTCCGTTGATCACCTGATTCGGCGTGTAAATCAGGTCGCCCTCGTCACAAACGTACAACGTAGTAGCATTCGCGAACCAGATCCCAAAAGGATAGTCGCCACCCGGGCTATTGGTGCTGGCACTGGTGTTGGGGAATCCAGGAAGGATTGTGTACGGCTCGTTGACGGTACCGCCGGCAGGCGCGTTCGATGGGGTGGGCAGAACCCCCGGAGTGCCGAGCTGATAGACAGTATTGATACCGTTACCGCCGCTGCCCTTTGTGACATAGAGCGTGTCGTTAAAGATCGTCATGCCGCGAAAGTTCGTGTCCTTGCCGGGCTTGTCTCCCGAGAACACGAAATAGGAAATCATGTTGTTGTCCGGCGGCACGAGCGGGGGCGCGCCTGGAACGAACAGTTCAGCACCCGTCGAGTGGGAGAGGTTGAAGCCGAGCGTCGTTATCGGCACCTGCTTCTTCGACAGCCCGCCGCTGTTATCGTTTCCGACGGAGTAATAAAGCCAATTGTCGGCCTTGATCACACCCCTGGAGTTGTCGCCGCTGTAAGCGTCGCCATCGGTGTAGTAAATGTGGCCCCAGGCGTCCACTTCCGCGATGGAGCGGTAGTAAGCAGTCGGATTGGTTGCGCCGGCATAGCTGGCGACCGCGGGATTGGTCGGGTCACAGAGGCCCGGGGTACTGGATGCCGAAACGTCGAGCAGATTCGGCGCGGTCGGCGACGTGGGACCCACGTTCGTGCCCTGCGTGAGGATGTTGGTGGTCGGATCCAGGGTGAGAGTTGGGCAGCCGGAACCGCCGCGGTAGCCCATGAAGGTCAGGCTCCTGCCATCCAACGAGCGATTCAAAGCGAGCTCGGATTTGGAGCTGAAGCTGGTCACGATCTCCTTACCGGGAACGTGCAGAGCACCGAGCAAATCCCCATTCGTGCTGAGGTTCCAGAGGACAATGGGCGAGGAGACGCCAAAGTTCGGATCGGTGTTGGCGTTGTTCCAGACGTTGTGATTGTCTTTGATATTCGGAGCTTCTCCGTTATCGCTCGCATAGCCGCAGGTCACCGTCACGGCCGTGGTGGTCGTCGACGACGTTTGGTCGGCTGGGAGCAGCGGCACATTGACGGTGGCAGGGTTAGGATTCGTGACCGGTCCGGTGTTCAGGCAGCCGTGAGGTAATACTTCGCCGGTAGTAACGGTGTCGGCACTGCCCACATAGACTGTGCCGCTCAAAACGATGCTGCCGCGTGCAAAACCGCGGAAATCGTGATCGTGATCGTGATCGAAATCTTGTTGGTGGTCCTGTTCCTGGGCATTCACTTTGACGGTAAATGATCCTAGTGCCAACGCCCCCGCGAGTGCTGCGGCAAAGACCTTCGGCGCGCGCTTCTTCATGCTCTCACTTCTATCCGCTGCATTCATGCTGGAAATCTCCTGACGCAAATTTTGCGCACGTGGGACGCGACCCGAAACTAGCACTGTACTGTTACAGAAGCGTTACCAGTAAAGTCTCCCATCTCCCAAGACGACATAACCTCAGCTGTCAAGGTATGGAAACCGTTCGCGGGGATTCTTTGCGTTACATTCGAAATATGAATATCCGTTTGGCAACAGAATCCGACTTCGAGCCGCTCCTGCGCCTCATCAATAGCGCCTTCGATGTCGAGCGATTCTTCAAGGATGAAGACCGGCTGAATGTCGCGAAGCTTCAGGAATATTTCAGGAAAGGCGCCTTTCTAGTGCTCGAAGAAGAGGGCCGGCTGGCCGCAAGCGTCTATCTCGAACGCAACGGTGAGCGCGCCTATCTCGGCCTGCTCTCTGTCGATCCGATGAAACAGAAAAACGGATTGGGTCGCCGACTCACCGCAGCCGCCGAAGAGTTCGCACGCGAAACCGGAGCGCATTTCATGGATCTAACGGTAGTCAACCTCAGATCCGAATTACCTGGCATTTACGAAAAGCTCGGATACAGAGTGACAGGCACGGCGCCCTTTCCCGCCGATCAGATGCCTGTCACCCAACCCTGCCACTTCATCTGCATGACCAAGGAACTAGGCCACGCCGGAGCTTAGCTGTTCGCCGACGAGGGCCTCAGCAGTGGCGGCTCGACGGCAACTTTAACAAAGCTTATCGGCCCGGGTGTATCGAGGCCGCCAATTAAGCGGTCTGAGAAAATCTTTGCAAAGGTATAGATCGATTGCATGGGGTTGGCTCCGACTGAAGTGGGGAACATGCTGCTGTCCATCACGTAGAGATTTGGAATCTCGTGCCCAGTAACCATATTCCACACGCGCTGTCGGGTAGATACGACAGACGTAGCCGCCGATACCCCCATCTTATTGGTCGCTTGTAAGTGGGCCGATGTGAGCAATGTCCGATTCGGAATGAACTGTAGATTTTTCTCAACTAAGTCTGCTTGATCGATGCTAGTGAGATATGACCCGACCATGGGATCGAAGTTATCCAGGCCGAGGAAGTTCTCATTCGAAGGGATAATAACCTCCCTTGCCCCGGCCAGAAACATCATGCGAATCGCAATCGCGACTCCAGTGCGGAAGCGCTGCTTGTCACCGTCGCTGAGCGTGTAATCTAGCGCGACACTGCCATCGATGTTCAACCGTATGCGATTGTCGTCTGAAGGCGTATCCACCAGCATTACTCCGAATCCGGCTGAGTGATTGAACTTGGTAATGCGGTTGAACACTTCAGTACCTGTCCCTGGAATCAGCAGCGCACCATACGCGGGCAAGCCCGACATTGTCTCAAAAATGAATCCTGGCGCCACCCCGAAGGCATCCAGGAACGTGGCGCTGTCCAGGCCCTCGAGCAGATTGATGCGATGCTTGAAGACCCCAATCAACGGAACCGATGGGTGCATGATCAGACCCAACCCGATGCGCGGATTGGCAACCGCAGGTGTCTGCTTCGCGCTGTTTAATAGGACACGCGTTGATCCAATGGTGCCCGCGGAAAGAATCACGTTCTCCGCCTGAATGGAGACCGTGGTTCCAGGTGGAATTCCCAGACGACATGGGTCGACAATCGTGTTTTTATATTCGGTCCACGGAGTATTCACGAGAAGCGTTGCGCCGGTCGCGCGCACACTGCCATCCGGATCAGAAGGCGTGAACGAAATTTCCTGGACCGCCACATCCGGAATCACGCTCAGCGGATTTCCCGGATCTTCCATAGCCTTGCGAATGAGCTGCCGCGCTGCGTCGCGCTTTTGCGTAACCGGAGACGGCGACAAATCCTCGGGAAAGCGATTGAGGTGGTATAGCGAAGGATTCACACCGAATGCCAGCGCTCCATCCCACAGGACAAGATTGTCCTTGTTCAGTTCACACTGCGTCACTTCCCTCGTAACAATCGCATTGCGAACCCATTGGTACGCCGCCGACAGGCGTTCGGGAGTATAGAAAGCGCCGTCGATCCATCCCTGCTCGATCCAGTTCATAATCCGTGCCTGAATCGTGCCTTCGAGAGGCGAGAATGCAAGATCGATATTTACCGTGGTGCCGCCGCCCATTGCCTGCCCGCTGCGCACCAGCACGCCATTGTTCGAAGTTGCCGCAACATTGTTTTGAAACATCAGTGTGGGATAGCTCATGGTGTCCATCGAACCCCACACCACAAATGGCCCCTGTTCAATCAGGACAACTTTCTTTCCTGCCTTCTGTAACTCGTGAGCGACGGTTGCTCCACCCGGTCCACTGCCTATCACCAGGTAATCGATAACCCCATCTTTCGCAGAAATGGTCTTGGTGGCCGCATCATAAGTCAGCCAGCTGGGAGGTATAACCGGGTAATGCAGCTTCGAATAGATCTCGATATCGTCGACAAATGTAGTAGGGTTCTGGATTCGCGTCAGCGGGACAGCCAGCTTTAAGCCCCAGATTCCGGAAAGATATGCTTCTCGCACCAGCATCGCGATCATCGCACTACCGTACGAAGTGCAGTCGCCTTCGAAAAAGAAGGACAACACCTGCGTTGCTAAATCCGTGGAAAGACCCCCGAAGCCTCCCGAGGTGGCAAGAAAAGTTTGCACGGCTGGATTTGACGATTGCTTCAGGCAGTTGTAGAAAGGCAGATTTTCCGGGCTCGGGGCCGATAGCCCTTCGAGTACGCCAAGAAATGATGATTGCGCAAAACTCGAGAGCATGTCGTTGCTCACGCCGATTGCAATCTGCTCAATCTCCGGTCGAATCTGAGGCGGAATAGGTAGTTGCTGAATCGGGAACCAAAGGTCAAACAACAAAGCGTGCGTTTTCGCAATGGCAGAGGGCACGACTGGCATCATTCCCACAACAGACCTCCAGCAACGGGATTGGGATGCAACAGCGGGGCCTTGTTTGCTCTCTACATTAACCGTTGATGAGCTTGGCTACGAAGGCTATGATCGGGGTCAGTGCGAAGTTAGAGTAAGACGATCCCCAGAAGTTAGCAATAGGCTATATGTGAAAATATCAGGGACGTTGTTTTCCTAACGCTAGCTTATCTCGAAAATATCCTCTGTCTTTGCCGATTGGGCCTGTGCCCGCTCCGACACCTGGCGTGCGACCGAATAGAACTGCGCCGCCTTCGGCGAATCGGGTCCAGCCAGCGCTACAGGCAAGCCCGTATCGCCTCCGTACCGAATCTCCGGATCAAGCTCGATCGAACCGAGGAACGGCAGCCCATATTGCTTTGCAGTCCTCTCAGCCCCACCCTTGGAGAAGATGTCGATCTCCTGGTGACAGTGCGGACACGTGAAGTGGCTCATGTTCTCGACGATCCCCAACACCTCCACATTCACCTGGTGGAACATCTCGAGCGCCTTGCGCGCGTCCTGCAGCGACACATCCGACGGAGTCGATACCACAACCGCCCCGGTCAGCGGTACCGTCTGCACGAGTGAAATCACCACATCGCCTGTGCCCGGCGGCAGGTCGACCAGTAGAAAATCCAGTTCGCCCCACTCCACTTGCTGTAGGAATTGCCGGATGATCTGATGCAGCATGGGTCCGCGCATCACCATTGGCTTGTCGCCTGGCGAGATCAACCCCACGGAAATAACCTTTACACCGTGAGCCAGCGTCGGCTGGATTTGATTATTCGCAAGCACGCGTGGCTGTTGGCTGGTGCCGAACATGAGGGGCACGTTAGGGCCATAGACATCCGCGTCAATCAGCCCCACGCGGAAACCGAGTTTGGCCAGAGCCACCGCGATATTCACTGCGAGAGTCGTCTTGCCGACACCGCCCTTACCCGAGCCGATAGCAACGATGTTTTCTACGCCCGGCAATGCGCTCGGGCCTTGAGGAACCTGCGAATGAGCCATACTCTTAACTCCAGATATTCGAAATAATCTAAGCCCCGACCGCTTTGGAAGCGCGTTTGCGCTCCAACTCGCTCTGGCGCAAGTCACGGCGGCGGCCGGCGTCTTCGTAGCGTCGCTTCTCTTCGTCCGTCTCCGGTTGCAATTTCGGAACCGGGACGCGACGTCCCTGCGAATCCACCGCGACGAATGTCAGATAGGCCGAGCCAACGTGGCGATGGGTCCCGGCAATGGTGTTTTCGACCCAGACTTTTACGCCCACTTCCACCGAAGTATTGAAAGCACGATTGACCTTGGATTTGAGAATCAGCAGGTCCCCAACATGAACCGGCGCAATAAAGTCGATGTGTTCCATAGATGCCGTCACCACGTGGGTGCGCGCGTGCCGGTAGGCAGCCATCGCGCCAACCAGGTCGATAAAGTGCATCAACCTGCCGCCGAGCAGATTACCCAGGGTGTTGGTGTCATTGGGCAGAATCAGTTCGGTCATTTCCGATTGCGACTCGGCGACGCTGCGCACCGGAAGCGAATGGCCGGCAAAATCCATGCATCATGCTCACTTTCTTTGCCCCGTGGCCCTCTACGAAAATCGCTCTTCGCACGCGCTGATGGGGTATTTCCAGTGTCGGCAATCGCGAGCATTTAAGCAAATGATGGGTGCGGGTTGCGGCGTTCGATCTTATTGATGAAAATTGCGAAATAACGGCCCGTATGCCATCTCTTGAGCAAATCAGCACGCACAATGTCCTGGCGTTCAAGACAGTGCGGCTGCGGGCCTTGCAGGATTCACCCGGCGCCTTCGGAAGTACTTTCGCTAGAGAATCACAGTTCCCGGATGCCGAGTGGCTTAGGCGTGCGGCCAACATGAACGGCGAAAAAGCGATCGGCTATCTGGCCATGGACGATGATCGCGCCTGTGGCATTATCGGAGCGTTCCGGGATGAAAATGATTTGCTCAGCGCAAATGTCGTCTCAATGTGGGTGGCGCCTTCGCAGCGACGCACGGGGGTGGGAAGCTCGCTGATCGTTGCCCTTCAAACGTGGGCGAGAAGTTGTGGCGTGTACTCATTGCGGCTGATGGTGACCAGCAATAACCGCGCAGCCATTGAATTCTATGAACGCATAGGCTTCTCGATGACCGGAAATACCGAACCTTATCCGAACGATCCGTCTGTCATTGAATACGAAATGTCTCAGGTTGTTCCGACGGCGGATAGATGATCTCGTGCGTTTCAAGTGCGCGTCTTCGGAGACAATGTCCCTATGGACAAAATCGCGATGCTTAACGAGATACTGATGCAGAATCCCAACGACGCCTTTGCCCGCTACGGGCTCGCCATGGAGTACGCCGGTCGTGGTGAGACAGGCTCATCCCTGGCCGAATTTGGGCGTTTGCTCGAAGAGCATCCTGACTACACCGCCGGATACTTCATGGCAGCACAAACACTGGCCAAAGCCGATCGGACCGACGAGGCGAAGAAACGGCTCACGCAGGGCATTGCATGTGCGCGACGCACAGGGAATCAGCACGCGCAGGGCGAAATGCAGGCCATGCTGGACGAGCTTGACCTCGCCGGCTGAAAGCGCCGGAGCTCGGGATACGCCGTACCGAATCCACAAATCAGAACCCCTTTGGTGGCTCATCAAAACCAGTCATGGCGAGCGGCATTCTCCCGTCGCAGGAACGCGCATAATTGCACAGCAATGAAGATTCCGCTATTTCCGCTGGATGTGGTGCTCTTTCCCAACGCACCGCTCCCGCTGCACATCTTCGAGGAGCGCTACAAGGAGATGATCAGCGAGTGCATGGATACCGACGCCGGTTTTGGCGTGGTGCGCTTGCAGCAAGAGGGACTGGCGGTGATTGGCTGCACAGCACGGATCATACGCGTGCTGCAACAGTACGAGGACGGACGGCTCGATATTTTTTGCCAGGGAGATGCGCGATTCGAAATCGAGATGCTGGAGAACTGCCGTTCTTATCTCGAAGCCGAGGTTGACTTTTTCGAGGACGACGGTGAGGATGCATCTCGTGCATTGCGGGAAGAGTGCACTGCACTGCACTTTGAGACGCTGGAGCTGGCGGGACTCGAGGTTTCAACCATGCAACTCAGTCTCGACGCGCCGATCTCCTTCGCCCTGGCATCGGCTCTCCCCGCAGACCTGGGCTTCAAACAGCAGCTGTTGAGCATGCGCTCGGATGCCGAGAGAACGGAACGCCTCCGTGATTTCTACCAGGCCGTCTTACCCAAGCTGCGCATGGGCGCACACGCCTCGCGAGCCTCCGGACAGAATGGCCATGTAATGTAGCTCAATAAAACGGGTAGACGGGAGAACTCGCCCCTCGTCGAATCCTCACGTAAAGCCTTTCAGAGTCGCGTGAGCCCCGAGCTTCGTCTACTCTTGTAGCTAGATTCTTAAACGTACTGCGGCCTCGCACCTGAGCCCGTCCCTCACCGCCAACCAGGAGGAAGAAATGACCACTCGGCGCCTGCCGCAAACCCTCGGCGAACTCCGCGCCGACAAGGACCTCTCTGAAGCGCGGATTGCCACCCGTTCTGTTAAGGATGAGCTTCGCGAGAATTTGATCGAACGGCTCAAGACGCGGAAGACCATCTTCCCCGGCATCATCGGCTATGAAGATACGGTCGTTCCACAGATCATCAACGCCGTATTGTCCAAGCAGAACTTCATCCTGCTGGGTCTTCGCGGGCAAGCGAAGAGCCGTATCCTGCGCGCCCTCACAGCATTGCTCGACGCAAATACTCCGTACGTTGCCGGGTGCGAAATTCGTGATAATCCCTACCATCCGCTCTGCAAACGATGCCGCGAGCTGGTCGCCGCGAAAGGCGATGCCACGCTGATCGCGCACTTATCGCGCAACGACCGTTACATCGAAAAACTGGCGACGCCCGATGTGACCATCGCCGATCTCATTGGCGACCTTGACCCTATCAAGGCGGCCCGCGGCGGAGAAGATCTTTCCAGTGAGCTCACCATGCACTACGGCCTGCTGCCCCGCGCCAATCGCGGCATCTTTGCCATCAATGAGCTGCCCGACCTTGCCGGAAAAATCCAGGTGGCTCTATTCAACATCATGCAGGAAGGCGACGTACAGATTAAGGGCTATCCGGTCCGCCTCGAGCTCGACGTCGCTCTTGTCTTCAGCGCCAATCCCGAGGACTACACAGCGCGCGGCAAGATCGTCACGCCCCTTAAAGATCGCATCGGGTCAGAGATTCGCACTCACTACGCCGAAAATATCGAGGAGGGCCTGGCCATCACAGCCCAGGAGGCCTGGACCGAAAGGAACTTTGCCGACCTGGAAATTCCCCAGTATCTCCGTGAGATCGTGGAGCAGGTGGCGTTTTCCGCGCGCGAGGATAAGCGCGTCGACAAGCGCAGCGGCGTGAGCCAGCGCTTGCCAATCGCCACGCTCGAGCTGGTCGTGTCCAATGCCGAGAGACGCGCGCTGCTGCACGGTGAAAAGCTGGTCATGCCTCGCGTCGGCGACATCTACGCCGCGCTGCCTGGAATCACCGGGAAACTGGAACTCGAATATGAAGGCGAGATGCGTGGCGCGGACACCGTCGTAAAGGAAGTAGTCCGGACAGCGATCGGTAGGGTCTTCGACAGGTATTTCGCCGATACAAACACGCAACAGATCGAACAATGGTTCAACCTGGGCGGCACAACCAAGATCGAGGACAGCCAGCCGGCGAAATCCACGCTCGAAGAGCTACGGCAGATTCAAGGCCTTTTCGAGAAGCTCTCGCCGCTGGGCGCGAAAGCATCCGACGCACCGGAGCGCTTGGTCGCGGCGGCCGAGTTTCTCCTCGAAGGTATGTGCGCACATCGGCGTTTGAGTCGCAGCGAAGAGCGCACCTTCGTTGCGCAGAAGAAGCCGCAGCCTACTCGACAGGAACGCGCCGGCGCTGAGGCTGAATACGAGGAGTGGCAGCCGCGGCGATCCCGCCGCAGCGGCCTGAACTAACCATGAGGCAGCCATGAAGCGGGTTCGGTACACCAAATACACAGGTGACCTGGCGTCGGAGATGAGCCTGGAGGATCTGCTTCAGGCGCTGTCCAATTACCTGCTCGACTCCGGCTTCCAGAATCCTTTCCTGCATTTTCAGGAACTCGATCACACCCTCGACGATTTGCGCGAGGCATTGCGGCGCGCGCTCGAATCGGGAGACTTCCTTGACGAGAGGATGCAGGAGGCTCTGGACGCGCTGGCCGAGGAGGGCGTGCTCGACGAGTTGATCGAGAAGCTGCTAAACCGCCTGGAGCAGGAAAACTTCATCTCCACCGGGCGCTCGCAAGCTAATGGCGAGGTGGGAGACGCGCAGCAGGAGGTTCGCTTCGAGGTTACGGACAAAAGCCTGGATTTCCTTGGCTACAAAACCCTCCGCGACCTACTCGGTTCTCTCGGCAAGTCGAGCTATGGACGGCACGACACACGACATTGGGCCACGGGCATCGAAACCAGCGGCGCGTCGCGGAGTTATGAATTCGGCGACACGCTGAACCTCGATGCGACTTCAACTCTCGCCTCCGCCATCGCTCGCGAAGGCCTTACTTTGCCGCTGAACATCGAATACCGAGACCTGCAGGTTCACCAGTGCGAATATCAAAGCTCGTGCGCGACCGTCGTCATGCTCGATTGCTCGCATTCCATGATCCTTTACGGCGAAGACCGGTTTACTCCGGCGAAAAAGGTCGCCATGGCGCTGTCGCATCTCATTCGCACGCAGTATCCGGGAGACTCACTCTCGCTCGTCCTTTTTCACGACTCCGCCGAGGAAATTCCGATTTCCCAACTGGCCCGGGTCAAGGTGGGGCCGTTTTACACCAACACGCGCGAGGGGCTGCGAGTAGCCCAGCGCATTCTGAAGGCGCAACGCAAGGACATGAAGCAGATCGTGATGATTACCGATGGCAAGCCTTCCGCGCTGACAATGAGCGATGGACGAATCTATAAGAACGCATTCGGCCTCGACCCACTGGTAGTGAGCGAAACGCTCGAGGAGGTCGCCCGCTGCAAGCGGTCCGGGGTGATGATCAACACCTTCATGCTCGCCTCAGATCCTGGCCTCGTGCAGTTTGTGCACAAAGTCTCCGAGATGTGCCGCGGTAAAGCGTATTTCACCACTCCCGACACTCTCGGCGAATATCTGCTGATGGACTACATGCAGCGCAAGATGCGCACGATCCACTAAGCCGGATGAGCGGCTACGGGCGGGGTTCGATGCTGACGAATCTGGGCTGTTTGCAGCGGCGGCACGTCTAATCTCTGCCGCAGATTGGCCGCGAGCTCGGCGACCATCCTCAGCCTCTCTGCCAGTTGTGGCGAGAGGGCTGGTTCGGCCAACGCTAATTGGGACTGCAATAACAACCCCGCCACTGTATCGCGCAGGTCGCTCTGAATAGAAGTTGCGGCCGCACTCAGGGCCAGCTCATGCTCACGCTCTCGCCGCAGAAGCGCCGCGCGTATTTCACGGACCAGGCGGCCGCATCCGGAAATGGCAAAGTTGATTTCTAGAGGAATCGCGAGACCCGCATACTTGAGGAGCGAGTCTGCGCCATCGTCTCGGGAGTCAACCAGCGACTCGTCCAGAACCACCAACGCGAATTCGCGACGGCGCAATGCGGCCAGCCCCTCCTTACGATTCGCTGCAGTTTCGACTGTCAATCCAAATTGCTTGGACACGACCGCGGCGCAATTCTCGGCGCCGGCAATGGCCGTGATCATCAGAATGTTTTGCGGCATGAGTGTCTCCTGATTCTATGCATGATTGCGTCGTGCGAATTTGTAACTCCTGACTTCCTCCGCAGCTTCAGAGTCCAGCGACTGACTCGCCGATGCCATATTCCTTCAACTTCCGATACAGCGTCGTCTTACCGATGCCCAAGAGCCTGGCAGCGGTCAGTTTGTCGCCTTTGAGCTGGCGCAGCGTATCCAGAATCGCCTGGCGTTCGAGCTCGGCGAGGGGCGTCACCACACTTGTTCTCTGCTGCATGGGTGCGTTGTTCGCCGGAGGCAAGACTGTCCGGTAAGCGTGCAGATGGAAATCCTGCAGCTGTGTTGGCAAATCGCCGGTATGCAGAATCGGTCCCGAGGAAAGAGCACACGCTCTCTCGACCGAGTTTTCAAGCTCGCGCACGTTGCCCGGCCATGAGTAATCCGTCATGGTGCGCAGAGCATCGTCGCTCAGCATGCGCTTTTGTCCGCCATGATTCGTCAAGCGATCGAGGAAGTGCGCGGCCAGCAGCGGAATGTCGTCGCGCCGATCGCGCAGGGGCGGAATGCGGAGGCTGACTACATTCAACCGGTAATAAAGATCCTTGCGAAAGCGCCCCTGCTCGACCATCGTTGCCAAATCTCGATTGGTGGCCGCGAGGATGCGCACCCTGATGGGAATCCGGTGCGTGGCGCCCACCGGCCGAATCTCCTTTTCTTGCAGTGCTCGCAACAGCTTCGCCTGCAGGTCCAGCGGCAGCTCACCGATCTCGTCGAGAAACACCGTTCCGCCGTCGGCCGAGGCCAACAATCCATCCTTCGACCGATTCGCGCCGGTGAACGCGCCTTTTACATAGCCGAACAACTCGCTTTCAATCAGCGTCGGAACCAGCGACCCGCAATCGACGGGTAGGAACGGCTTCGCCGCGTTCGGGCCGTTGGCATGAATCGATCGCGCTACCAGCTCCTTTCCCGTCCCGCTTTCCCCCAGAATGAGGACCGGATGGCTGGTCTGCGCAACCTTGGAGAGGATGCGATAAAGCTTCTCCATCTCTCCGCTGCTGCCAATGATGTTGCCCAGCCCCTGCTGCGTGCGCAGCTTGTCGCGCAGCTGACGACTGGCCAAATCGACCGTCCGGCGCTCTGTCGCGGCCTGCAATACCGCCGCAAGCTCATTTAGCGCAAAGGGTTTTGTCAGATAATCCGTAGCCCCCATGCGCATCGCCTCCACGGCCGAGTTCACAGTCGCGAAAGCGGTCATCACGATGACCGCGATCTCCGGGTGCAGCATCTTGACTTCCTCTAGCAGTTCAAGACCTGGCCCTGCTGGCGATTTGAGATCAAGAAGGAGGATGTCAACGCTATTGCCGCGCAGGAGGGTTTTGGCGGTAGCTAGATTGTCGATGCCGTGGGGCGCAAATCCATGGCCGGCGGCGATCTCGCAGCATGCCGAGCGTACAGCGGCGTCTTCGTCAACGATCAGGACATGTAGCCTTCCCGAACGCTCTGAGGGGTTGGCGTAATTCGTCATAAGTCTTATTTGTGGGACTGTTACCGGCATTCTATGCACCCTTTCGCTCCCGCGTCAGCCACCAATCCGCGGTTGTCTGTGATTTCGTACATGCCGGAAGTAATAGGTACCTCCAGTTGAATACGCGCTCCGTGAGAAGACGAGGAGGCGCGCGCCGTGCCACCCGCCGCTTCGATTAATTCGCGAACGATGCTGAGGCCATGCCCGCGATGCTGTGTGCTTGGCCAGTTCGGGGACGATTGCTTTGTCGTGAAACCTGCGGTGAAGACGCGTTCCCGTAGATTCTCCGGAATCCCCGGCCCGCTATCTTCGACGGTGATCACCACACTGCGCGGGTTTATATCCGGAACCTGCCCGACATCGACAAAGCTGAGCCCATCGCCATACTGCGCTGTGAGACGAAGCTTCCCGCCCTCGGGCATCGCTTCGGAGGCGTTGCGCACCAGGTTGAGCAGCGCACGGGTCAGGTCTTCGCTCGACAGACTGCTGCGCCCCCCGCATGGCAGTGCTTCAATCTCCAGCTTGACCTGCGGACCTGCAATCGCCGCCAGCAGAGGCCGCATGGCCAGCAGCTCCCGGCCAAGATCATCGGCCCCCTCCCGCTGCCACGGATAAACCGGGGAGGCGATCTCGAATCGAACGGCATCTCCTCCAGTCTGTATGGGCGAGTTGGCGAGAGCATTCGCTGCTGCAGATCGCCGCGATCCAGCCCGGCGCGGAGCTGCCAATCTTTCCATCAACCGTACCGCGATGTCGGTGACCGCCTGTAGTTCCTGTGCGTAATGGCTGTGAGATGCAGTCAAGACCCCGGGCTCGGCCAATAGATCGCCGTAGAGCTTGAGCGCGGACAAAACGTTACGCGCATCGTGCGCCAGCTGGTCAAAGGCTTCAGGCTTGAGGATCGGAATCGTACGGCTAACCCGCGTCTCCTTCAGATCGGGGCTGTTCCCATCGGAATGGGGAACAAATTTCTTAATGCGCGTCGGAGTCTTCGCCAAACCTTGCATTCACTTCTCCCGAATAGATATCGATTGGCAATCCAGGAAGACAGCAACGTCCTTGGAGTGTCGCGGCTGCCTTCCTTGTCCTCCTCTAATACACGTTGCGTGCCAAATCGGAATTGCTCCTGCAAGTAATTGCAAATAAACAACGTATCGGAGAATCGTTGCAATCGTCCTCGAATGCAACTGAGCCAATCCGTCCCAAAGTGGAACAACATTTCACCGCAACATCCCTTAATCCGCTGAAAAGAATGACCCTATCCACGCGAGCCCCATTTCGGAACCTGCCTTGCCCCAATCCCAAATTGAAACTCGCGTCCCCGCGCCATCCCTCGAGTCCCAAACCCGTACAATGGGCATCGATGGAAGCCACGCAAAAATTCTTTCGCGCCGAAGGGCGCACTCCCTCACAGCTCCGCACTGTCCGTCTCACTCCCGGCTACGTCGCCACAGCCGAAGGCTCTGTACTCATCGAAGTCGGCAATACCCGCGTGCTGTGCAATGCCACCGTTGAACAGGGCGTCCCAACATGGCTGCGCAACAGTGGCCGGGGCTGGGTAACGGCGGAGTACGGCATGCTGCCCCGGGCGACTCTTACCCGCACGCCACGCGAATCGGAACGCGGCAAGGTCGGCGGCCGTACTCACGAAATCCAGCGGCTCATTGGGCGGTCGCTGCGCGCCGTCATCGATATGCAGGCGCTCGGCGAACGCACCGTCATCCTCGACTGCGACGTGCTCCAGGCCGACGGCGGCACGCGCACCGCAGCCATTACCGGCGCTTGCGCCGCGCTCTCCATCGCCCTCAACCGGATGGTGGCGACCGGCGCGCTTAAGGCATCGCCGCTCAAGCAGCTGGTGGCCGCAACCAGCGTCGGCATCGTCGAGGACACTGCCCTTCTCGATCTGGCCTACGAGGAGGATTCGCAGGCTGAGGTCGACATGAACGTCGTTATGACCGAGGACTGCGGACTCGTGGAGGTGCAGGCCACCGCCGAGCGAAATCCCTTTCCGCGTAGCCGCATGCTTGAGATGATGGACCTTGCCGACGCCGGCATCCGCCAGCTGCTCGACCAGCAGCGCAAAACCATTGCCAGCGTGGCCGCTGGCTAGCGTCGACTGCGCCACGACTTTGGCAATTCACATGTGAACAAGCCCGGCCCCGTGATCGGCCAGCGTCGGGTAGAATGCAAGGGAACGCAGTTTCCCGCGACGACCAACCGCCCCGGCGAGAACCAGCTTCAACCCGTGCCGAGATCCGATCGGCGCCAATCAATCAGCAAGGAGCAGGAGAAAACAAATGTCCACAAAGCTGACCCCTGGAAAATTAGAAGGATTAAAAGCTGTGTCTGACAAACGCGGCGTGATTGCAGCTGCCGCCATGGATCAGCGCGGCTCGCTCAAGAAATCGCTGGCCAAGGAGAAGGGTGTCGAAAGTGTTCCAGATTCGGCCCTGGTTGAGTTTAAGGAGTTGGTCGCCGATGTGCTCACCCAGCATGCCTCGGCCATCCTGCTTGATCCCGAGTTCGGTCTGCCCGCCTCCAAGCGCCGCCACGGCAAAGGCCTGCTGCTGGCTTATGAGAAGACCGGTTACGACGCCGCCACGCCCGGCCGCCTGCCCGATCTGCTCGACGTATGGTCGGTGCGCCGCCTCAAGGAAGCGGGCGCGGACTGCATCAAGATCCTGCTCTATTACACGCCATTTGAAAAGACGCCGATCAACGATCTTAAGCACGCTTGGGTGGAGCGCATCGGCGACGAGTGCCGCGCGCACGATATTCCGTTTTTTCTTGAGTTGGTCGGCTACGACACGCATGGCGAAGGCGAGAAGGGCGTCGGCTACGCCAAGCGCAAGCCCGATATCGTAACCGGGTCCATGGAAGAGTATGGCAAGGACCGTTATGGCGTCGACGTGCTCAAGGTCGAAGTCCCAGTGCAGATGGAGTTCGTCTCCGGCACACGCGCGTTCAAGGGCGAGGAGGCGTACACACGTGCCGAGGCTCTGGAGCACTTCCGCATCGCGGCGTCTTCGACGCACAAGCCGTTCATCTACCTGTCGGCGGGCGTCAGCAATCCGGTCTTCATTGAGACCCTCGAACTCGCTGGCGAAAGCGGCACCACTTTCAATGGCGTTCTCTGCGGACGCGCCACCTGGAAAGATGGCATTGCGGTCTACGCCAAACAGGGCGCCAAGGCCTTCGAGGATTGGCTCAACACCAAGGGCGTCGAAAACATCGCAAACGTAAACCAGGCTCTCAAGGCTGCCCACTCCTGGTTCGACAAGGTCAGTGTAGCGGAGACGACACTCGCCTAGTCACACGCAGCCGTCCCTTCAAGCGTCGCGGCTTATCCGCGGCGCTTTCTTTTTGTGATGACGGTGTTGCCGCAACACGGGGATCAGCCTCCTGAACCCTCGTCGATCTTCCAGATCAGGCATAGTACGATATTCAAGAAGGTTGATTCTTGCGGCGTGGATACAATATTCCGATGCGAAAGTGGCGAAATTGGCAGACGCACCAGACTTAGGATCTGTTTTATGGAATATTGCAAGGTGTTGCATCATGAAGCATAATGCCAATATCCTAAGTAATTGCAGCAACTTGCAAGTGCATTCAATATTGCACAACGTTGCAAGATGTTGCTTTGTCTTCCAAATAACTGGTGACTAAATCGGTGACCAAGACCTATACCCCCTAGGGATATCAGGGGCCTGAGGGTCCAGATGACCCAAGCCCTCGGATTTCAGCTGTCTGAGTTGCCGACCACTCAGACGAATTTGTTTCTGGATCGTCCACAAGCCTGCAGTTACCACATTGCTACGGCAATCCCAAAGCTGGTAAGGCTCCTTCTACGCTGATTCTTTACTGGGCAATCGACCAAGCTACTCGGCGCCTCATGGAGCGAAGTAGCTGGAAAGATCGAGGATCAGATTGGTGAGGTTAGAGGAGAATGCGTCGACGCTTCCGTTGGTGGTGGGCACGATGGCCATGTTCGAGGTGATGGCTCCGTCCAGAGCATTCAGGGTCGAGACGTAGGGTTGCGCTTCTCCGGCCGGCCAGAGGGTCAGGTAGTCCAGCGAGCCCGGAGGCACAACCGTCGCATTCAACACATATCCCTGAGCAGTCGAAGGCGGGGCGCACGAACTTGTCTCGACATCCACGGCCAGCACGCCGTTAAAGGCTCCCGCACCGCTGCGCGTGTCGATCACCCGGCAAGGGGTGACGGTGTAGAGGGATAACCCTCCGGTCGCCGGGGGCGCGAAGTAGCCGTTGACATCCAGGATTACATCCGCATCGTCGGAGACGAAGATGGATACCGCTCCGCTCGTGCCTGCAGGTACCACTGCAGCATTGGCCGTGACTGCTCCGGTCGAGGAATTCAGCGTCGACACATAAGGCTGTGTTTCCCCCGTCGGCCAGGAGGTGAGGTAGTTCAGGGTTTTGTGGGGCACAGCGGTGACGTTGAGCGAATAGGCTTTGGCGGTCGGGGGAATGTCGCAGTTGCTGGACTGAACCGGGAAGGACCGGCTGCTGCCGCCGGCGATCGAAGGCCCTCCCAGCGAACCTGCCGGCCATTCCGTGTCGACCACCCGGCAGGGAGTCACAGGGTAGAAGGCCAGGGCTGAGGCCGTTCCGGCAGACACAAAGTAGCCGTCGATGTCGAGGATCACGTTGGTCGCATCCGTGACGTAGACGCTGACTCCACCGTTGGTGCCGACGGGCGTGATCGCTGCATTGGCCTTGATGCGGCCGTCGGAGTTCAGCGTCGAGACATAGGGCTGGCTTTCTCCAGTGGGCCACAGGGTGAGGTAATTGAGCGCCGCTGTCGGCACTGCTGTCACATTCAACGAATAGGCGACGGCTGTGGAAGGAATGCCGCAGGCGCTCTGCGGGATATTGAACGCACGCGTGGTTCCCGCGGCCATCTCCGGGCCACCAAACGGACCTGTCGGCCACCGCGTATCCACGATCCGGCAGGGAGTCACCGGGATGAATTGCAAAGCTGCTGCTTTGCCAGCCGCGATGGTGAAGGTAGCCGAGGTCACGGGACTGTTGGCGTAGCCGGTGGCCACCGCGATGGCCTCGATCGTCTCTGTCGCTGACACGGTGATGGCGCCGGCGTACTTCGTGGACGCAGTGGTCGGGGTTGTCCCGTTAATCGTGTAGTAGATGGTCGCGTCTGCTGTCGCATCGGTGATGGTTACGGTCTGCGCGCTGGTGTAGGTTCCGGCGCCGGGAGTGAAGATCGGAGGAGCCGCTGGAGGCGTGATCGTGTAAGTCGCCGAAGCGACGGCGCTGTTGGCGTAGCTGCTGGCCACCGCGATGGCCTCGATGGTCTCCGTGGATGAGACGGTGATACTGCTGGTGTATTTCGTGGATGCAGCGGTCGGCGTGGTTCCGTTGGTGGTGTAGTAGATGGTTGTGCCGGATGTTGTATCAGTGATGGTTACGGATTGGGCGCTGGTATAGGTGCCGGCGGAGGGGCTGATGACAGGCGTCGCCGCTGGGTTGGACACATCGAATTTGCTGCTGGTCGCAGCGACGGCGAGCACGGGGGTGATTCCCTGGGCCGTCAATGGCAGAGTGGCCACCAGGGTATAGCCGGAACCGATGGCGTTGATCAGCAGGGATGTGTAATCGGCAGTCCCTGAGCTATCGGTCGCCGCGGTGTTGCCGGTAAGTGCGCCCGTGCTTCCCTTACCAAGCGCGAGAGGAATGTTAATGCCGCTCACAGGGAAAGGGCTGCCGCTTTCGTTAAGCTGGACGGCGCTCGCGAAGGCTACGTCGAGGGCCACGATTGCCGGTGGCTCGGTGCTGAAGCGCAACGAGTAATCGGTCTGCACCGATCCGGAATCAACGCATGGCGGGTTGCTGCCGTAGGTGGTGGTTCGCGGGAATCCACGCTGATCGGTGGTTGTTTGCGATGGGATATCGGCGATCACGCCTGTGCAGATGGCCGGACTGCCGGGCAGCGGCGGTTGGGTCTGCGTGGGGCCGCCGTAGTTGGCAAGCGGAGCGAGAAGTGCGCCGGATCCGACGAAGTTTCCATTCTGTCCGCTGGCTGGGCAGGTGGTACCGTGCGCGTCGCAATCATCTTCGGACCCGCTCGTGGTATTGCCGGAAAGGACGCTATCGGTGACGGTCAACGCCACAGGAATGGGATTATTGCTGTTAAGATCAAGGCCCTGTTGTACATTTACCCCACCGCCAGTGTTTCCTGAGATCGTGCTGTTAGCGATGGTCAGGGATTGGGGCGGGACGTTTTGATAGATGCCCCCCTGAGCGACAATGGCCGTGCCGCTGTTTCCGGTAATCGTGCTGTTGATTATGGTGACGGTTCCTGCATCGACGCCGGGTTCGAAGCCGCCGCTGAGGATGCCGCCGCCACTGTTTCCGGCGATCACGCTGTCGATCACCGTCAGGGACCCGTAACTGTTGGAGATGCCGCCGCCTGCATAACTACTATTCCCCGAAATTGTGCTGCCCATGACTGTCAGCCCGCCAAGGTTGTTGATCCCGCCGCCCTGACCTGCACTGTTCCCTGAAATCATGCAGTCGATCACCGTCAGCGCGACGGTGTTGGAGATGGCACCACCGTTATTAGCGCCCGTGATCGCCAGACCCGACAGGACCACACCGCCGCCTGTTGAGAAAATAGGCGAGGAGCTGAGATTCTTACCGTTTATGGTGACAAGTTGCGTCAGCGTCGCGCCGCTGCCCGTGGTTGGCCCGAAGATCCTCGTATTCCGATGGGGAGATGTTCAGTGTGCCTGCGCTTCCCAGCATAATTGTTCTTGCCGAAGCTGGTTGCTCGCGGCAAAAACAGTCGGATCGAAGTCGATGTCTGCGCCCGGATGAGTCTGTGGCCAAGCGGCGGCGAGCGCATCGCGCAGGCTGCAATCGTGATTTGCTGCCGCTGCTGCAATTGGCCGCAGTCCCGGTGCTGTCGTCGAGGTTGGTGTTCACGGTGTAAATCGGAATGGTGGTAAAGTTTGCGGTCACGTCTCGGGTCTCATCTATTGTGATGCTATAGGCTCGGAACGTTCGAAACCAGATTGCCCGTCCAGCCCGTAAACGTATAACCGGGATTCGCGTTGCGGTCAGGAGCACGGAGCGAGTTCGCGGGAAAATAGTGCCTGATGCAGGAGAGACGGTTCCTCCCTGCGCCGGTTTCGCCGAGATCGTTAGCAGATATGAGGATTGAAGGTCACCGTGTAAGTTAAAGGTGGCGGTAGAGGCCGTCACCGTGTGGGTCATGCCCCGCCATCGCTCCAGGACGCGAAAGTAGTATTGCGTGCCGGCAATATCCTGCGGAGAAGCGACGGCGAGCGTGTGCTGCGAGCCCACCACCCATGTCAGCGTTACCGGCGCGCTGTAGGAAACCCCATCGACCATAAAGGCCGGACCCGCGGGTGAGGCTCCGATTGTCAGCTGAACGCCGGTGGATGCCGTTACATTGAATGCATTACTCGTGCCGCTGGCGATGACTGCGGGCGTGACCCCTGAAGCCGTCAGCGGCAGGGTTGCCACCAGCTTATCGCCCGAACCTTGGGCGGTGATCCGAAGCTGAGTGGCCCCCCCGATTCCCGATGCGTTGGTGCTGAGACTGCCACCGATGAGTGCGCCGCTATCTCCTCCGGCCAGAGCCAGTGCAATGCCAATGCCGTTCACTGCAAAGGGACTGCCGCTCTCGTTCACCTGCACCGCGGCGGCGAAATTGGCGGCCGCCGGTATGGTTGACGGAGGCTCGGTACTGAAGCTCAGAGAGTAATTTGTCTGGACTGGTCCGGAATCGACGCATGGAGGGTTGCTGCCGTAGGTGGTGGTGCGCGGGAAGCCACGCTGGTCGGTGGTTACTCCCGAGGGGATGTCGGCGATCACACCGGCGCAGATTGCCGTGCTGCCGGGCAGCGGAGGATGGGTCTGAGTCGGGCCGCCGTAGCTACCGAGCGGGGCCAACTGAACACCCGGACCGATGACGTTGCCGGTGACTCCATTGGTTGGGCAACCCGAACCGTCGCAGTCATCCTCAGATCCGTTCGTGGTGTTTGCGGAGATGATATTGTTGGCGCCCGTCAGCCCTCCCTGAATGCCGCCGCCCCCGGCACCTGCGTCGCCTAGGGCACCAGGCTCGACGATAGCAGTTGCGCTGTTTCCGGCGACGATACTATTGGTCATCGTCAACTTGCCGTTGTTGTTGATGCCGCCTCCGAATACAGCTGCGTTGGAAATACCGGCGTATGCGTAGCCCGCAACACTGTTGCCCACGACAGAGCTGTTGATTATCGTCAACGTCCCTTGGTTGTCGATACCACCACCCTGCCCGGTGGTGCCTTCATTGGTGCCAGCGACCGTCACACTATTCCCCGCGACGGTACTGTCGATCAGCGTCAGAGTGCCGTAATTCTCGATGCCCCCGCCGCTGACGAGGAAAATAGAAAAACTGCCGCTGTTTCCCGATATCGTGCAGCCAGACACGACCAGAGCGCCGCCGTTGAAGATGCCTCCAGCAGACCCTCCCGTGATGGTCAGGTTGGAGATCACCGCATCTGTCACATACGAGCCCACGGTGAACACCGGGCCTCCGCCGTTCACCGTTACCAGATTCGTCAGGGATGCGCCGGAGCCTGTAGTCGAGCCGGTGATGGTCGTGTAGGGCGGGATACTGAGGCCTCCCGCATTGCCCAGAGAAATGATCTGCGCTGTGGCGAAGACCGTCGGGCTGAAGGTGATATTTCCAGAGCCGTTTGCAAATGCGGCTGCCAGCGCGTCGCGAAGACTGCAATTCATCGCAGGCGCGCTTGTGCAGTTGGAAGCCACACCGGCGGTAGTGTCTGTTTTTACGGTAACTATGAAATTGGGGATTGGTGGAAAGGTTACACCGACTGCCTGCGAGACGGTATTGCTGGTGGCGGAGGCAAAAATGCCGTCGCTTGTATAAGAAGCGGTCAGCTTATCGATTCCGTTGGGCAGAGTGCTGACAGTGAGCGTAGCCACGCCGCCGAAAGACAGCGGGGCACTGCCAATGCTGGTTCCTCCGTTATAAAAGCTGACGGCCTCACCGGCGATTGTGAAGTTTCCCGAATAGGTCGGGCTGATAAGCGCCGTCAAAGTGACCTGACCTCCCTGAGCCGAGGGGTTGGGGTTGGAATAAAGCTGCAGGGTAGTCGGAACTTGTGACACGGTGACCGTCACCGTGTTTGATGTGCTGTTGCTGAAGTTTACGTCGCCGGGATAACTGGCTGTAAGGCTGTCGGATCCGACGGGTAGCGTTGCAATTGTGAGCGTTGCTACACCTGCGGAGAGCGTACCGGTGCCGATGCTCTTTCCTCCGCTGTAGAAGGTTATGGTCTCGCCATTCGTGGTAAAAGGTCCGAGGGAATAAGGGTTGAGGGTTGCCGTAAGCGCGACCTGGTTGCCGGCAATTAAGGTGCTTGTACTTGAGCTGAGAGATAGTGAGGTATTGATCTGCGCTGCGAGAAGAGGGACTGTGCTCGAAACGCTGCCGTTGAAAGCGGAGTCGCCCGGATAACTGGCTTCGATCTGGTGGGTCTCGACCCCCGAGACGGAAACATTGCTGAGCGTAGTTGTGGCAGTTTGCGTGTACTGGTTTAACAGTACCGTTACTTCTCCGGCATTTATCTTTTCGGCTGCCACCAAGTCCGGGCTGCCATCTCCGTTGAAATCTGCCACCGCTACGGAAGAGGGGACGGCTAAAACGGGGTTGCTGGACATGAAGGTGAATGTCCCATCGCCGTTGCCCAGAAATATCGTCATGGCAGGGCTACCCTGGCACGTAATCAGATCAGGAATTCCATCGCCGTTAAGGTCACTCACCGCCACGCAATCTGCATAGGAGCCATAGGAGCCGGAGATCTGTTGCGCTGTAGTAAATGTCCCGTCTCCTTTGCCAAGCAGCACGGTCAACAGGTCATCGGTGATGTTGGTGAATTCGGCTGTTACCAGGTCAGGAATACCGTCCCCGTTGAAATCTCCAACTGCAATGGCAACAGGGTTGTAGCCCGTACTGGGCGATGACTTCAGAGTGAATGTCCCATCCCCCTTGCCCAGCAGTACGGTCACGGTGCTGTCGGTGTTGTTTGACACCGCCAGGTCCAGTATTCCGTCCTCATTGAAATCCGCGACTGCAACCGATGTGGGGTCGTTTCCGACCGCAGGCGATGACTTGAGTGTGAAGGTTCCGTCCCCCTTTGCCAATAACACTGATACTGTGTTATCGCCTCCGTTGGCCACAGCCAAATCGAGAATGCCATCGCCGTTGAAATCGCCCATTGTGATGGAATCCGGTCCCTTACCTACAGCGAGTGTGGATTTAGTAGCGAATGTCCCGTCCCCATTTCCAAGCAGCACCGTTACGGTATTGTCGCCGCTATTGGCCACTGCCAAATCAGGTATGCCGTCTCCATTGAAATCGCCTGCTGTGATCGAAACGGGTGTGTTGCCAACAGATGGAGAGGACTTGAGCGTAAACGTCCCATCACCGATGCCCAGAAGTACCGTTACTGTATTGTCGGGGTTGTTGGCGGTCGCCAGATCCGGAATCCCGTCGCCGTTAAAGTCGCCGGTTGCAACGGAGTAGGGAATAGTGCCAACTCCCGCCGCGGAGCGTGTGCTGAAGGTTTCGACTGACGTAGCCGTTCCCCATGTTGCTGTGCCCAGCGATGCGTTGGCGTTGCTCGTGTCCGGAAAGGAGACGTCGCCCGTAAGAGAAAGAGGCACCCCCGCCGTTCCCGTTACTGTTGCGGTCAACGTGTAGTTGCCAATGCCTCCGGAGGACGCAATCGTTGTGGTCGTCGGATATTTCCCGGCAAGAGTCACAGTCAGATCCGCAGCGGTCGAGGTGCTCTTCGCGTAGCTGTTGGTGCCAACGAATACCGCCTGATAGCTGTGGCTTCCGACACCCGGCCGGAACTTGTAAGTAGCTACTCGCGCGGTGGTCAACTGCGCAGTCGCCAGCAGCGCCGAATCTTCGCAATACTTCGCAGAAGCGTCGCAGAACTTCACCTGCCCGGGATTCACTAGAGTCGAGCCGGAAACTACGGTTGCAGTCAGCGTGACCACCGTGCCTGCGGCGACGGAGGTCACGTCGCTTCCCGCGCTCGTCACGGTCAGCGTTGTGGTGGTAGCAGCTGCCGTAGCCCATACCTCGGGAATGCTCAAAACGGCAATGAAAGCCAGCGTGGCAGGCAGGATGAGTGTGCGAATCGTGGCTCGACGGTGGAGGGTTTGGCGGATGAGACGGGAGAAATAGTGTATTGCCGGGATCATTTTGGACTCCTGAACGAGCGAAGTGGCCCAAAATCAAGTGCTGGTCGGAGGGACGGAGTCGAAGGAGAGGAATCCGAAAAAGCAGCCCCGGACATGCGAGCAGTTTCTATAACTGGGGATTGATGGCGTCTTTGTGCCTGACTGCAAAAGCGGCTACAACGTTAGCGCCGTATCAACGGCGCGTCAAGAACAATGCCGCCGGGCCGTGGCCGTCGTATAGAAATAGCTCAGACGCGTAATCCACTCCGTCGCTGCCTCAAGATCAATAGGCAGCTATCCCACGGAGACCAGCTATGCGTTGCGACGCGATGGCAGGTGACGCGTCCTCCGAGACCCAGTGACGCGCTACAGGGCAACGTGGTCCCACTGGTGACATGTTGGTGCGCTCTGTACTTCTGGAGGACATGTGGATTCAGCAAGTTGCACATTGCAGATGCTCACAGAAATAACAGAAGCGCTGAATTAACATCAGGCTTGTACACGGCCGCGCATCGGATGTCCGCCCGGCATAGTACGAACTCATCCTACCGCTGTTCTGAGGCACGCCTTGCCTGAGTGACATCTGGATACCTTTTGAACTCGCGTGCTCGTCCTGCGTCACGACAGTCTCGTGCCGCAGGAATTTTGAGCGCACATCACCGAGGCTTCGGACGAGATGCCCTCTTGCGGCGTGTCAATCAACCGGTAGACGCCACTCCACGGGTTCATTGATGGTGTATGAGAAGTGCCCCATATCCTCTCGGTACTCGCATCTCCTCGATCTGGTCAAAGTGACGCTTCCGTCGTTCCTACTGAGTGCAACTTGTCGACGTTGTTGTCACATTGGCAAACAGATTCGTTGGCGAAAAGGTCTGACCCAACTCTACGTTGGCGATCCCGATCCCGACACCCACGATTCCGTTGTCCCGCACGAGACTTCCATCGGCGCATCCGAGATCGATTCCAATGGTTGGGGGAGTGGGATTGAGGTCGGGGCTGTACGGACAATTGCCATTCACGCACGCCGGGTCCTGATACGTGGAGGGCGCAGTGATCAGATTGTCGGAGGCATCCGTTACCGTCGACATACCAATTGCGTTATTGAGCAGCGTATTATGTCGGGCTGTGGCAGCTCCTACGATCCCATAGAGCGATGATTGCACAGTGTTGCCTCGAACCAACTGACCTCCCTCGATTCCCATCGTCTCAATGAAGAAAAGCGTGCCGGTGATCGTGTTGTCGGTAATGGTGCCAATGGTCTCTTCTGCCCGGATTCCCGCTCCATAAGGACCAAACCCGGCAGAGACCACATTGTGGTCTGCCGTGAGATCACCGGATGAGTAGATTCCGTAGAGGCCGACGTTGCTTACCACGCTATTCCTCACGACTGCTTTCTCACTGCCATTGAACTCGACCCCATTTCCGCAGTTCGGTAAATCCTGGAGTCCTTCATCACCCGGTGACAAGCGTGAGCCAAAGTGACTGCTTACGTTCATGTGATCCAAGACTCCCGGTGTGTTTAAGAAATACACTCCAGAGAAATCTTGAAGTTCTCCGTCTACACAGACCGCACCCAAATTGTTTTGGAGTAGGTTGTTAAAGTCGATTATGGAAGCACCGGCACCGCTCACCGACAGGTTGCTTAGGTTTACAGGTCCGCCAGCATTGTTCACAAAAACTTGTGGGTAGGAGGAGGAGTTGGCCGGAAGCTGCTTCAGTCCCGTCGTCGGGGATACGACGCTGATGCCAGGCTGGTTGGCCATCACGATACCCTGGATCGTCAGCGGCTTGTCAATCTCCAGCTGTTCGGCATAGGTACCAGGGCATACCTTGACGACGCCGCCCGCAGGCGCTGCCGCAATCGCTGCCGAGATGGTAGCGTAAGGGTGTTTATCTGATTGACAGGTTCCAACGGTGAGTGCGGCATGGCTCATTTCCAGGCAGAACGAAAATGAGACCCGTAAGTATCTTGCATGCATACATACGATTCTCCTCCGACGATGATGGATGTTCACGTCGGGGAGGGCAGTGGGGCGTGACAGAAGACGATAACACAAATGCCTGTCTCAGGCCGACAAAGGTGTTCTAAGGCCGCTCTATTGAGGGCATACACCAGCGGAGCCGAGACCATTGGACACCTTCGGCACCGTCGCCATCATCCTTCGCTGCCACGAATCCGACGCCTCCAGTAGTCGATCACATTCAAGAGAACGAATCGGTGCTCCTGACGGTTGGCAGCAATCGGTATCTGGATTCCTGACAGGCGTGGCTGCCGCTATATGTACACCCTCTCAGGTATTGAACAGTGTTCACGCGGAAGACTGGAATGGGTGTTTGAGCATCTTCCTGCGGCGTTGTTGGACTGGCTACTTAGCAGCAGTTGCAAGTATGTCCCCGCCAGGCTAACCGTCCCTCCTTGATCAGAAAGGGTATTGCAGCCAATGCGGCGATGGAGTCAATCCAGGGGATATGGAAGGCTGCATTACAGGCCAGACCTGCCAGTGCAATCATTGCGAAGTAGGCACACGTCGCTGACTGAACTGCATCTGCGGCTAAGGCAGGATTGTTGCTGCGGCGTGCTTCTCGACGCTTGAGTTTTGCGAGAATCGGCATCACAATCAGGGCGGCGACGGTGATTCCAATTCCGGCACGACTGACTTCTGCATGTATTCGCATTGCCAAAGAGAGCACAGCCACTCCCGCGACAACGAAAGCGAGGATGAGCAGCAGAACACCGGATGCACGCGCAGCGTTCCGCTGCGAAATGGCGAAGACGGGTGCGAACTGCAATAGTACGACCATCGCAGACAGCACCTCAACGAAACTGTCAGAGCCGAACGCAAGAATTGCGGCGCTGTGTGCCGTCCATGCTGAATACGCTGAGACTCCTAGCTCGATCAGCATCCATCCAACGGTGACGCTTTGCAACCACAAAACAGACGAAGACAGGACCGGGTTGCTGGATGACGTACCGGCCTTTGAATGCTGTGCGCCTATCTGGACGAGTTCAGACATGGACAATCTGAATCATAGTCTCGTCGAATCGCCCAAGCCTTTTGCTTCATATCATCCAAGTGATCCACTAGTCGGACTTCGGCTTTAATTGCCGGTTGCCGGAACTGAAGGGTATAGTAATGTAACTATGCGCCGGGTCGGCCAAATGCAACGACTCAACGTTCCGATCCGTGTTCTGTGCGTAGGCGTCTTCGCGCTCCTACTCCTCTTTGGCACTACCATCGAAGTCTCCCACTCCCATGCGGACGGTGCAGCCCATTCCGCGTGCGCGCTGTGCCAGACCGCACACGGTGTGGTGTCGCCCTCGGCTCTGCCTTGCGTGCAGCAAGTATTCATTGTCGTCAGCAGGATGGAAGCTCCTTTTGCGCGGCCATACCGCGAACACGTTTTCAGCTTTTCGCACTGCAACCGACCTCCACCTACTGCGCCTGCTTTCGCCTAAGCAAAGCCATTCTCACAATTCAGCAGACTCCCAGGAGGTCGTTCCATGCGCACATTCGTGCGGTGCTTCGCCGTCTTTCTGCTTGCATTCTTAGTGCAGGCAGCAGGTTCTTTCGTCTTCGCTCAATCCTCGGCTGACTCGGGTACTATCTCCGGGACAGTCACTGACCCGACCGGTGCCGTCGTTCCCAATGCAACCGTTTCGATCAACAACCCCGTAAGCCAGTATTCGAGGACGGCGACAACCGATAGTACCGGTCACTTCCGATTCCCCAACGTCCCCTTTAATCCCTATCACCTCACGGTAAGCGCGACAGGATTTGGTTCGCTGGTCCAGGACGTTGACGTGCGCTCAACTGTGGCGGTCATCGTGAACCCCAGCCTGAAATTGGGAGCAGCTTCGACGACAGTAACCGTTGAAGGCGGTCAGGACCTCGTCGAAAATGATCCGACATTTCACACCGACGTAGACCGGAACCTCATCGAGAAGGTCCCGGTGGAGAGTCAGTCGTCGTCGCTCAGTTCAATTGTCACGCTCGTCTCTCCCGGAGTCGCCGCGGACTCGAACGGCCTCTTCCACGGCCTCGGCGACCATGCATCGAATTCCTTCTCCATCGACGGCCAGCCCATTACCGATCAACAGAGCAAGGTCTTCTCCAACCAGCTTCCATCGAACGCGGTTCAGTCCATGGAAGTGATCTCCGGCGCTCCTCCGGCCGAATACGGTGGCAAGACGAGCCTGGTGATCCAGGTGACCACTCGATCGGGACAGGGGATTACAACACCCACGGGCAGCATTTTCACCTCCTATGGAACCTTCGGCTCGGCGACCGGCGGATTCGACCTGAGCTACGGTGGAAAAAACTGGGGAAACTTCTTTGAGTTTGACGGACTGAATACAGGCCGCTTTCTCGATCCACCGGAGTTTAGCGTCTTCCACGACAAGGGGAACGAAGAAAACGTCTTCGATCGCGTGGATTATAGCTTTACGCCTGTCGATTCGGTGCATCTGAACCTGAACTACAGCCGCTCCTGGTTCCAGACGCCGAACACGTATGACAACCTGAACATCCAAAACGTAATCAGCGGAGGCAGCGGCCCCAACCCTGTCTTTGCCAATGTCGGCAACACCGACCAGAAATCCAAGATTGAAACCTTCGATATTGCGCCGACCTACACCCGCGTCATCGGCACAGATGCGGTTTTCAACTTCGGGGTCTACGCCCGCAAGGACTTCTACAACTACTTCCCGAGCGGTGATCCGCTGGCCGACAAAGGACCACCGAACCTGCAGAACCAGACCGTCGGCCAGTACCGATCCCTCTTCAATACTGGCGTCCGCTCGGACTACTCGTACGTGAAGGGCATCAACAACATCAAAGCCGGCGTCGTCTACGAGCAGACCTTTCTCCGCGAACACGACAATCTATCCGTGGTCTCTCCCACCTTCAACTCGCCCTGCGTAGATGCCAATGGCAATTCCCTGCCTGGCTTCAGCGATCCGTCACAATGCGCTGCCTATGGAGATACCGCCAATCTGGCCTACAACCCGGTGCTCGCTCCATATGATCTGACGCGCGGTGGAGGCTATTACGACTACTTCGGCCATACCGACGTAAAAGAACTCGCGCTCTATGTCGAAGACCAGATCAAGGCAAGAAATTGGCTTTTCAATCTAGGTATACGCGGTGACCTGTACAACGGCCTGGCGATTGGCCGCCAGGCGGAGCCTCGCGTGGGCGTTGCCTATAACGTCACAAAGACAAATACTGTGCTGCGCGTCTCCTATGCGCGGACTCTCGAATCACCTTTTAACGAAAACCTGGTTCTCTCGAGCCAAGGGTGCGCCAACGACATTCTCTCCCCGCTCTTGCTTTGTACGCCGGGCGTGGTCGGAATCCTGCAGCCGGGTTTTCGCAACGAATTCCACGCTGGATTCCAGCAGGCTTTCGGTAAGTATGCAGTCGTTGGCGGAGAGTACATCTGGAAGTACACGCACAACGCCTTCGACTTCAGCGTGCTCGGCAATACTCCCATCACCTTTCCTATCGATTGGCACAACTCGAAGATTCCCGGCTTCGCACTCAACGCCAGCGTACCCAACTTCCACAATTTCTCCGCGTACCTTGTCATGTCTTCAGTCGCCGCACGTTTCTTCCCGCCCCAGGTGGCGGGAGCAGGCGCAACGGTCGGGCAGAGCGGCTACCCCTTCCGCATCGACCACGACGAGCGATTCAATCAGACGACTCACCTTCAGTACACCTTTCCCGGCGGCAGGTTCACGCATGCCATGTGGGGCGGCTTCAACTGGCGGTATGACAGCGGGCTGGTTGCCGGTGCGGCTCCCTGCTACGGATTGGCGTCGGCAGACCCTAATACGCCGTGCGACGCATTCTCGACCACGCTCCCGGGGGGGATACCGGCCGTCGACCTGAGCGGTCTGACGGCTGACCAGGAATTCGAGGCGGGGTTGATGTGCAATGGGGTGAGGGCGACGCCGACAACGCCGCTGCCTACTCCGTGCCCCGCGTCGGAGTACAGCTCAAACCTGGTGAAGATTCCGGCTCCGGGCACCGGAAACAATGACCACAACCCGCAGCGCATCCACCCACGTAACCTTTTCGACGCCTCGATTGGTGACGACAACCTCTTCGGTGGCGACAAGCACACGTGGAGCCTTCGGCTTACCGCGATAAATTTCACAAACAAGTATGCCCTGTATAACTTCCTTTCAACCTTCAGTGGAACTCACTACGTAACCCCTCGGGCTTTGACGGCCCAGATTGGTTTCCACTTCTAACCGGAGGCTTTCTCTTCCATGCATTCGGGGAGGGCACTTACGTGCCCCCCCCCCCCGCAGTGTTTTGTCGTTGAAGGGAGGAAAGTGTGCCGCTACCGCTCAATCTAGAGAAAGGCATCAAGCGGCGGATTCGACAGGTGCGATGGACGCATCGTGAGATCATCAGCGCCGCGCTTCTCTTACTTACCATGCTGGTATTTAGTGCTGTCGTTGGTCTTTGGGTGATCTTTCATCACTTTGACTAGTTGATGCACATTGGAGGTGCATGAGCTCGGCAGCAGCAGTGAACAGAACTGTACCTCCCTGAAAGTCGGGTTACGGCAACTTGGAACGCCGACCGCCTCGTCCGGCTGACGACACTCACAGGCCGCTTGTTGCTTAACCAGCGCAGGGCCTTCACGACGGCGGCATTGTCCTCAGTCTTGAGTCGGCTACCCACGCGCCCCTGAGCCTTCGCACATCGTAGCCCCGCGATGGTGCGCTCCACTCAGCCGCACGCGTTCTTGCTCATGTTGGAACAGGCCACTCCTCAACAGAAGACGGCCTTACTGGCCCAGCGCCCGGTACAGCGTCGGACGCGATACGCCGAACTCACGAGCGATGGCCGAAATGTTCTCACCCGTCGCGACACGCCCACGGATAATCTCTACCGTGGCAGCATCCATTTTCCGTGGACGACCGTGACCAGCATAGACACCGTTAGCCTTCGCAATGGCAATCCCCTCCCGTTGACGCTCACGGATCAGGCTTCGCTCGAACTCAGCAAACGCGCCCATCATCTGAAACTGCAACTTGGCCATCGGAGAGGCCGCTTCATCCCCGAACTCCAGGTTTTCTTTGACGAACTCTACGGTGATCCCGCGCCCGTTCAACTCCTCGACCAGCTTGAGAAGGTCTCTGAGGTTGCGAGCCAGTCTATCGAGCGAATGGACCACAAGCACGTCACCGCTACGCAGGTGCTTCAACGCGGCCTGCAGCGCGGGCCTGTTTGTATCCTTCCCGCTGGTCTTATCCGTGAACGTCTCATCGAGCGCCACGTTGTCCAACTGCCGAGCCGTGCTCTGGTCGACCGTCGAAACCCTGATGTATCCAACCCGCTGTCCGTTCTTCCTTGGCTTCGTCATCACCGTCTCCCTGGACCTGCAATTAAATCATCATAGACATCAACATTACAGTTGTCAATAAAATAGATTCCGATGTCATCGTTACAGTCCAAGCCATTGATTCCACGTGAAAGTATCCAGAACGTCCTTCTGTAACGTAACGCTGTACCCTAACGAACATTCTCGCGCCAAGGCAACCGTCACGGGAGGATCGGCGGGGGCCGGACCCTCCCGCGTGTGATATAATGATTGGAAGGTTAGTTGTAAGTAAAGCTAGCTGCCTTCGGGGGTTGAATAGACTAGATCATGGGCAAAATGCTAGATTCTCCTGCTGTTAAGTTCATCGGTTTCCTTTCTGACGTTATCGCTTTGTTAATGCTGGCCGTCCCTTTTCTGTATTAAGCCTCCCGCAACGCCAATGAAAGCGGCTCCGCCCTCGACGGTAGCAGTTCTGGAAAAATCTGGGACTTCCCGTATCACGCCCCAAACATCTCGCTCTACTTTCCAATCTTCTGCCGGAAATGAAAGCCCGAACGTGAGCCATGTGAGACGTGACGTGCGTATTCAATACGGTCCGGCAGTACCGAGGAGGCCGAATTCGACGGCGAAACCGTCATCCGTCGCCACTTCATCCTCAGCGCCTGCTGGATCAACCAGCCAAATCTCTGGGGGGGATCAAAGCCCGAACATCAATGGTGTGGATGGTAACGTCGATCTCCGATTCAGCTCACCGACCACTGCGGGCGCAGAGAAGCTGCCGGAGAGTCCCAAATGAGACTCCTCGCGCTCACCCTCTCGGCTTGTGCATGTTGTTCTTGTTTTGCTCAAGGCCAGGCAAACGGCTCAGCTGAAATTCGTCAAACATCGTACGCTGAAAATAGCCCAAACGTTTCCTATGTTAGTGGCAGCGTCACCGTCATCTATAACCTTACGATCAACTTTGAACACTGCGACGACAACTGCATGTCGCTGTTTAGAGGCTTGACGCCCTTTTTGACCGCGGTTCGCGGCGCTTCGATCCAAGGTTTGGCTTCGCCGCTACTATTCACAGGAGCTTCCAGCCCTATCCAGACGAGTTCCGACAGTGCTTCGCTATCGTTTACAGCATACGGCTCTGGCTCGCAGCTCTCCGGCTCAGCCATCAGTGCATTGACAGACGCCCAAGGGTTGGCTTCGCCGTGGGTCACCGGACTCTCCACGGTCAATCCAGGCAATGCTTCGCTGTCTTTTGCGGCCTCAGGTAGCAACGCGGCCTATGGTAGCAACCTTGTCTTGCCGATCGGCAGCTCGCTGAACGGCGCATTGACAGACGCCCAAGCGTTGGCTTCGCAGCCGTCGCTCACCGGCCTCTCCACAGTCAATCCAGGCAATGCTTCGCTGTCTCTTGGCTTGCCCATCGACGGTTCGTTCATCGCCGTTCCGCAAGGCACCCAGGGGCTGATCTCGCAGCCGCAGCCTTATGGAGCCTTCGGAATTATCCCTGCTAGTTCAGACAATGTGTCGCTGGCTCTTGGCTTGCTCATCGGCACTTCGCAGATTGGCGCTCCGACAGACTTCGAGGCGCGGACTTCGCAGCCGTCACTTAACGGAGTTTCCGCTGCCATCTTGACGGGTTCAGGAGGCACCTCGCTATCGATTACAGGAGATGGTTACAGCTACTTTGGTGTGCACCTCTCAGCTTCGGTTCTTAGCACTTCGCAGGGCCCTACAAGGGTGGAGTGGCCACAAAATCTAATCGGGACTTCTAGCCCTATCGCGACAAGCCCACAGCCTGTATCGCCGATTCTCATTGCCTTTGGTGACACCCTTGGCTCGCGCCCCTCTACTTCCGTTATCGGCGCTATGGTAAGCATGGAGTCGGTTCCGCAGCCATGGATGACAGGTGGTTCTGCCCTCATCACGACCAGTCCGGCCTATACACCGCTGTCCCTTGAGGGAAGTGAGCACGGCCGCACCGCGCCGTTCTCTACCTCGTTTCTGAGCACTTCGACCAACACATTGGGTAAGGACTGGGAGTCGAGCACCACTGGTTCCAATGTCGTCAGCGGCACTGACTACTTCTCGCTGTCTAAAACCATTTCTGATCTCGCGGCTGACGGCCATACCATCACGAGCTGGACCCTTACGTATCATACTGTGGAATCGCGCCAATAAGTTCTCGGTTTGGTCGGTCCTTCGGATAGGTGCTGACTTGCTCCACGAAAAGCGGTCATTATTTGCAACAAATTTGGCTTCTGAAGCCCACGCCAATTCTCATCTGGCCGAGACCCCTTTTTGGGTACGGGAAGGATATCAAGCGTCAGAATCCAGTTCCCCCGGAGGAACCGGGTTTCCGATTACCGAATCCCTCTTTAGCCGATCATCTTCTGCTGTGGTGTCCCGCCCTATACTGTTCTTTCATGGCAACCCGAGGAGAGATCGCACCGGCTATTTCTGGGGAAGAATTGTTGCGCGCTGCGCGGCATTACTCCCAGAGAGATTCCCATCTGGCTTACCTATACAGGGCTGCCGCATTGAAGGCTCTGTCTGACCCGTCTGATCTCGGCCCGTCTATCCAAGACTCCTACAGGCTTACCGTAGAAGAGATTCGCGAATACATGGACGGCCTTTCCCTAGAGGACGCTTGGCGTTACGAACATCACTTGAGCCAGCATTCGCCTCGCGCTGATCGTCGTTTCGTGGAGTACGCGGCCACCCGGCACCGTCTCCGTAAGGATGTGGCGTGGCAGAAGGTTGAAGAGTTCCGCGCCCATCGCTCGGCTGTCGGGGAAATGCAGTTCCGTTCGATCAGCGAGATCGAAGACACAACCGAACCAATTTTGTTTCTGGTACCTGATTTGCTCATGCGCGGAGGTTCAACGATTCTTGTCGCTGCGCCCAAGCAAGGCAAGAGCACGCTGGCGAAACAGATCGCTGTTGCAGTGGCTCAAGGCGAGTCCATATTTGGCCACGAGACACATCAGGGAGAGGTCTTGTATCTCCAGTTGGAGGAACATGAGGGATGGACTGCCAGCACACTTAGAAGGATGGGACTGAAGGACGGTGACCCACTGTCCATCGCGTTCGGCGCACCCGATCCTTCTAACGTCGTGGAAACCCTCCGGGCCAAGCTGAGAGAGCATCCATCTACTGTTCTGCTGGTACTCGACATGCTCGCAGGTGCCGTCGGTATTCAGGACTTCAACGACTACGGGGAAGTTAGATCGAAGATTCAGCCACTCACCGACTTGGCGCATGAATCAGGCACGTCAATCCTGATTCTCCACCACTCCAAGAAGAGCGCAACCGGCAACCCTTTGGAGGACTCGCTGGGCACAATAGGCATCTCAGGCAGCGTTGACATTGTGGCAGGGATGCATAACAGTATCGTCGCGAACAGGCCCATCACACGCTTGACGGCAAAAGGCCGTTTCCGCGTCCATCACCATCTGGTCAACGCACCGGTCAGCACACAGGGCCGCTCCTTAATGCAGTTCATGTAAACGCATGCGACCGGTGGAGCGAAGCGGTCAGCGTACCCGACCAACGACGCGCTGGTTCCGATCAAGTTGACCCCTACTGGCGTCCACGTGACAGGCTCACCGCTGTTAAGACGCGCAACTTGTTTAACCCACGTCTGGTAACGACCCAGGCAACCACGTCTCGGAGCACGCGAGCGACGAGCCGAAGGCGAGAAGCCGTGCGGTTGCGCGATCCATCCCAGCTATTTACCTATGTGACACTTTCTCAATCACCTCTTTCAGTGTTAGCTTTCGATAACAAAGCCCCCCACTTTCCTTCAAACTCGTTTTTTCTTAAGGCTCAACGTGTGTAGAAGATTTATTGCCTCGGGAAGCGCAGCACTGTTGATCTGCGTAACTGCGTCCTCCAATGCTCAACAGGCCATGCCTGCACCAATGCAAGCCGCCAAGACGGTTGAACCCCAAAAAGTTCAAGAAGGTGCGTCCTCCACCACAAACATCTCAGGCACCAAAACCCAACACTCTGCTTGATGGCACACCGGTGAAATTGCGACTAGGACGTACCTTGTCCTCGGCAAGCGCCCACGAGGGAGAAGAGGTTGATTTTGACGTTCTGGACGACGTGAAAGTAAGCGATGTCGTGGTGATTGCGAAAGGCGGTCTGGCGCTCGCGACGATCACGGATGCTGAACACAAAAAGACCATGGGGCGTGCCGGAAAATTGAACGTGAATATCGATAGTGTCCGACTGGTCGATGAAGAGAAGGTTGCGCTCCGCGCTACGGAAGGTGGCAAGGGAGGAGGTCACGTTGGTGCGATGACCGGTGCCATGGTTGCAACGGCCATCGTATTCTTTCCAGCAGCTCCGTTGTTCTTGTTCATACACGGAAAAGACATCACCATCCCGAAGGGCACTGAGGTCACAGCGTATGTGAACGGCGATATGACTCTCGATATGTCCAGATTCACTCCGTCGACTGCGGCCCCGGCGAGTGGTTCTCTGGCGCTCTCACAGATCGCGGTCGATGCCAATGTGCCGAACTGCGATATCGAGGTAGACGGGAGCTTCGTTGGAGACACGCCTTCACAGCTATCGCTCTCGCCGGGAAAGCACGAGATCACGGTGAAGAAGAAGGGTTATATTGCTGTGGACTCGCACAGTGATGGTGTCCGGCTCAGGTATCCATTTGAATGCAGAACTTGAACCTGAGACAGCAAGCCCCTCACCGGCGGTCAAGAACAATTGACAGCGGCTTAGAACCTCCAGAGCATTTTAGTCCACCGAAACACTGTATACAGCGCCATATCCTTTCCTTCAGGGGCCACGATGCCGGGGGTTTTCGTGTCTGTGGCAATCTGGCCGTCTCCCCACGCTAGCAGCCCCGTAGACGTTTTGTAAGGGGTAACCCCGCACCCAAGCGTCACGGATGCGTACAGCGAAGCCCTCGCTTCACCACGGGGCATTCCACGCCACCAAACGAGGCGGCGGGACGGAATGCGCGGAACATGATACGCCTGGGTTGACTCGGTGTCAACAGGTGTGCGATCATCAAGAGCTATGTGCCCCTTCCATGTGGAACTGAGGCGAGAGAAGCGACAACTCAGCATCAAACTGCCAGCGGCCAAAGTTGGCAGCACAGCATGGAGATGTTATCGCAAAGACTGCGTACATTCGGACGGTGGAAGCATTATCGACTTCGAGATTGCTATCACGAAGCAGTTGCACGGCAAAACGAGTAACCCGTCCACGGCGTGGAAACATATTATCGGCATCATGCGGGGGGTCAAACGGAAGGAAGATGCTGCCAAACAGGCGGTGACAGCAGGCATAGTGGAAATGAATCACGATATCTAATGAAAAACCGCCTAAGTCTACGCCAATTGAATTCATTTTCCCTAACTAGGGATTCATCTCCCCGAATCAGGGAGAATCACTTCTGCATCTCGCTGACAACAGTGGGTTTACGGGGTACTGTCGAATGTATATATGTCCCTGTAGAAAGAAGTCTTGAGTACACAGTTAGGCGAACACAGCACCCAGTAACGGGGCTGACAGTACCGGGGCGACAGTACCGGGGTGACCGCGTACAGGGATGCTCACTCTTTTGTTCCAGTAGGCAACCCAGAAGGCATTCTCCGTGTGCCAGGCGAGTCGAGAAGCGTGCCGTTCAGGAACATGGTGATGGGGTGGCGACATGGTCAAAGAGACCGTATACCAGGCGCAAACCTTGGCTGCATCCTTGGGTAGCGTGCCCTGACGGCGCATCAGGGCGCGTACCCTGGGGTGAACAATCCCACCTACCTTGGGCAGATCGTACCTGGCATTCCGGCAACGCTCGTGTGCATGAACTGCACTCGCGAGAATTGCCCGTCAGACTGTATCCGCTCGCATGCTGCCTCTAAGATCAATAGGCAGCTATCCTGGAGACCAGCTACCCGACGACACGTTACGCATCCGCCGGTGACCAGCTACACGCGACACGGCAACGTGGTCTCACGGTGACACGTCTGGTGCACTCTGCCACGTCAATCTGTACCACGATGACAGCTACCGGCGACGATGAACGGCGACACTACCAAGAGTGAAGACCGTCGTAGTGAAACCCGTGCTGGTGGCGACACCAGGCGCTCACCGGTTGCATAAATGGCAACCACATCGTCCACGCCTTTGACCACACTGGTCGCCACACGATACCGGGAGGGGTGGATCGAAAACCAGGTCGAACGCCCTACTCGTGACCGCATGTCAGCGCGAAAAAGGTCTCCCCCATTCCAGAAAAACGACTTTTCCCCAATGTTTGCGAAAACGATTCTTTATTTTCAACGGTTTACAGCAGCACGTTTTACTCAAAAACGCCCAATTCCACCGGCCAGCCTTACGGGCTACAAACCTTTGAAGAGTTCGCTCAAGGTGACGTTCAAGGCAGTCGCAAGGGCCTGGATGGAATCCAGTCGTGGGACGGCAACACCGCGCTCGATCCTGTTGATCGTTCCGCGCTCGATACCGCTTGCCGACTCCAGGTTGCGTAGAGTCAGCCCTCGCGCCTCACGCAGAGTCCGCAAGCGTGCGCTGAAGGTGATAGCTGGTTGTTTCCTTCTACCTTTCATTTTGGCAAGGATACTCCTAAGCGAATACGCTTGAGTGGCTACACTTGTGCGTAAGAGCCTACGCATTCGCGCGACGTTGCCCTGTGACGCGTTAGATAGCCCTCGGATGACCTCATGGGCCTTCCCGAACGTTCCGACGCCTGTAATCGCCCTCAGCGACCGTTCGGCTGCCGTGCAGGATTCCCTCATCGGCGCACGGTGTGCGATTCTTACTAGGCAAAAGGAAGGACGAATTTTGGACAGCAGCAACAGCAGACGCCTTTATGAAGGCCAGCCAATCAAGGAGAACACCAGTGAGGTCTTCAGAACCGAAGAGCCTGACACTTGCGTTCTGGTGGTGAACTCCACGCACGGAACACTACTGTGTCTGATCGAAGCCACGGACGCCGACCAGGTAGAAGCGGAGCAGTGGACAACGGATGAACATCTCGAAGACGGGAAGCTGACCATCAATCCTGCCTCACGGATCAAACGCAAAGCAGAGCACAACGACCGTATCCGATTCCTCAGCGACAAAGAGGAGACTAAGCTGACCGGGGCCATCAGGGAGAACTGGCCTCATTATCTGCCAGCGTTCCTGATCTCCATCCATTCAGGAATGCGTTCCGGTGAGCAGTTCGGGCTACAGTGGGCCGGTGTATCGCTGACAAGGAAAACCATCACCCTGCACCGAACGAAGGCAGGAAAGACTCGCCACGTGCGATTAAACGCCATCGCGCTTGCTGCGTTCCAGGAGCTACAGACGAGCAGGCATCCCCACGGATCAGTGTTCGTCAATACCGAGGGCCAACAACTCCGCTCATCCCGTGATTGGTTCGAGCCAGCGGTAAAACTGGCAGGACTCAATGACTACACCTGGCATTGCAACCGTCACACCTTTGCGTCGCGTCTTGTCATGGCTGGCGTGGACATTCGCACTGTCGCTCAACTCATGGGCCACAGTACAATTCAGATGACGATGCGCTACGCCCATCTAGCTCCCGAGCACACCCAATCGGCAGTGGATCGGCTGGTGCGTACGTCAGAGTCACTGGTGACTAAATCGGTGACTGGTAGAAGCGCCCGCAAGCGATAACGTAGTAAGATATTGAAAATAAAGGATGCGAAAGTGGCGAAATTGGCAGACGCACCAGACTTAGGATCTGGCGGGGAAACCCGTGGGGGTTCAAGTCCCCCCTTTCGCACCACCCGGCGCTTGACGATTTACTGTACCCTTGAAGGCAGTATGAACCCCAGCCATCCACAACCAAAGATTCAGATGATCAAGTCACAGGACTATCGCGAGAACTACGCTAACAGCGTTCAGGTACGCGTCAGCGTGTGGGACTTTTACCTCGCCTTCGGGCTTGTTCACCAGGAATCGCCCGATCAGGTCACTATCGAGAACGCCCAGGGCATTTACATCAGCCCCCAGCAGGCCAAGGCGCTCTGGAACATCCTCGGCCAAAACATCGCTCAATACGAGCAGACTTTTGGCTCCATCGCGCTAGAGCCGCAGTCGCATCCTCTCCCCATGCCGCATGGCCCGATCCACTAGAGCCCGCAAGGCGCGATCGGCACGTTCTCTTCCCACACAGAGTGGGGCAGATCGTTTGAAGATGCCACCTTTCCCTCCCTTTCCATTCATCTAAATATCCCGGAACTAATCTGAGAGGCGTTCGTATCCCCAAGAAGGTTTTTTCGCTCGGCGAAAAATTTGTCCGGAACTGCGTCTCCCGCGCGTTTAACAGTCGCAGCACCGAAAGAGCACACCACCAATAGGAGAATCACAATGAGCGAATTCTTGTACCTGTATCGCGGCGGAGACTCGTCCGGTTCCCCGGAGGAAATGCAACAGAACATGCAGAAATGGGTCGCATGGATGAAGGAGCTAGGCGACAGCGGCCATCTGAAGGCGATCGGCAACCCGCTTGAGCCGTCCGGAAAAGTGGTCAAAGACAAACGGAAACACGCCGTTACCGACGGCCCCTACGCGGAAGCCAAGGATCTGGTCGGGGGGTACACTTTGGTCGAAGCCAAAGATATCGATCAGGCGGCGGAGCTTGCCTGGGGCTGCCCCATCTTCGAGAAGGGCGGCTTTGTGGAAGTGCGGCCTATCATGTTGATGAACTTGTGACATGGGACCCCAAGCGGCCGAACTCGACGAGCATCTCTTCCGGCATGAAGCCGGGCGTATGGTCGCCGCGCTCACCCGCATCTTCGGAGTCCACAACCTTGCGCTGGCGGAAGACGTGGTTCAGGACGCCTTCTGCCGCGCGCTTGAAGTCTGGAAGTTTCGCGGCGTGCCAGAGAATCCAGCCGCATGGCTCATGGCAACCGCGAAGCATCGGGCCATCGATGTCCTGCGGCGCGAACGCACCGCCCGAACCTTCGCCCCCGAACTTGGCCGCATGATCGAGAGCGAGTGGACACTGGCGCCGGCTGTCCACGAACTCTTCGGCCCGAATGCCATCCAGGACGACGAACTGCGCATGATGTTCTCCTGCTGCCATCCTCGGCTGCAGGAGCCGGCACAGATCGCGCTCATTCTCCACATTCTTTGCGGCTTCAGCGTACGGGAGGTCGCAAGCGCCTTCCTGAGCAGCAACGCCGCCATCGAGAAGCGCATCACTCGCGCAAAAAAGGTTCTCGCCACCTCAAAAAAGCTCTTCGAACTTAACGGTGCCGCCGATTTCGCCGGACGCCTCTCAGCCGTTCATCGTGCACTCTATCTGCTGTTCAATGAGGGTTATCACAGTGCGTCGACCGAATCCGCTGTGCGAACTGAACTCTGCGGCGAAGCGTTGCGCCTGGTGGGAATTTTGCGCAGACATCCACTTGCCTCTACCCCGGCGACGCTTGCCCTGGGAGCGCTCATGTGCCTTCATGCGGCTCGCCTGCCCGCGCGTGTCGATGCCTGCGGTGATTTGAATTCGCTGTTTGAGCAGGATCGCTCACGATGGGATGCGAATCTTGCGGCTGAGGGCCAGCGCCTGCTCGATCTCTCCGCGACTGGCTCGGAACTGACGGAGTATCACGTCGAGGCCGCGATCGCCTCTGTGCACGTCCGCGCCCTCAGTGCCAAGGACACGGATTGGGGACGCATCGCTGCCCTGTACGACACGCTGCTGGCGATTCGTCCTTCGCCCGTGATCGCGCTCAATCGCGCTATCGCCATTGCGCAACACCAGGGCCCCGAGCGCGGCCTAGAGGAGATCCACGCTATCGCCGGTCTCGATCGCCTCGCCGATTATCCCTTCTATCCCGCCACGCTTGGAGAACTCGAGCTACGTAGCGGACGGCCCGACGTAGCCTCCAAACACTTTCACACTGCACGTCAACTGGCGCGCAATCCGATGGAGCGGCGATTCGTCGAGAAGCGGATCGCCGCGTGCCACGTCTAGCCGCGATGATTTCGAGTGAGTGGCACAAGAAGCGCTCCGGAGTTACTGTCAATAGGGCGCTTCTTTGCAGGAAGGAGGCACAGCCCGGGCTATCGGAAGATTGGGGTGACATTGAGCCGTGATATATTTCGTTGACTTCATCAAGAACCTGGTCGTCACCTTCATCACGTTATTCCCGATTGTGAATCCCATCGGTGACGCACCGATTTTCCTTAGCCTGACCCGGCGCTATCCGGAGTCAATCCAGAAAATCCTTGCTAGCAAAATTGCAATCTACGGATTCGCGATCCTCGTCATTTCGCTCCTGGTAGGCAGCGAAATCCTCGCCGCGCTGGGCGTGAAGTTGTTTGTGGTGCAACTCGCAGGCGGGCTCGTAGTAGCAGCCACTGGATGGAACTTGTTAAATCAACAAAGCGCCGATTCATCCACAGAGAACGTCGAGCCGGCTACACTCCAAGACGCCATGGAGCATGCCTTCTTCCCCTTGACGCTTCCGCTTACTGTCGGCCCTGGCTGCATCTCCATCGCGATCACATTGGGTGCCCATCTCAGGCGTCAAACAGGTCCGGGCTTCGATCACGGCTACCCTCGCCGGCTTCTGGCTGCACTGACAGGAATGCTGCTCATCTGCATTACGGTATACATCTGCTACGCGAACGCCGAGCGTCTGGTGATACGGCTGGGTAAATCGGGCACTGACATCCTGATGCGCCTCTCCGCGTTCGTCCTCCTCATCATCGGAGTGCAGATTATGTGGAATGGTCTGAGTGCCGGCATACAGCAGTTAAGCCTCCACTGACAGATCCCGAAGCAGGCCCGGCATTCCCGCAGAGTTGATACACTGTCGCGTGTCCAACCCAGAAAAATTGAGCGCCGTCCACAAATGCCGGTCAGTTCCTGTGTGGGTGGTCTTCCCGGCGATTTTTCTGGCGGTTCTCGTAGCCCACTGGCCACTGTTACGCCTGCCCTACTATTGGGACGAAGCAGGCTACTATATCCCCGCGGCCGTGGATTTCTTCCGGACCGGTTCGCTGGTCCCGTTCTCGACGCTTTCGAATGCCCACCCGCCGCTACCTTCGATCTATCTCGCCGCCGTCTGGAAAATTTTCGGCTTTTCTCCCCTCGTCACTCGTGCAGCTATGTGTTGCGTCGCCTCGCTGGCGCTCACAGGAACATGGAAGCTCGCGCTTCTCACTACCGGTAGAGAGTCAGTCGCGGCAGCCACGGTCGCCTTGACGGCCATCTATCCTGTGTTTTTCGCGCAGAGTTCGCTCGCCCATGCTGATCTGTTCGCCGCCTCTGCGACGTTGTGGGCGATTGCTTTTCTTCTGGACGGCGGGAACTCACGCCTCTGGGCCGCCGTCGCCTGCTTTTCGTTGGCTGCGCTGTCGAAGGAGACAGCCATCGTCACTCCGCTTGCCCTCGCGATATGGGAATTGCAGCTTGCCTTCCGGAGCCGCGCCGGGAAACATATTGAGCGAGCGGCGCTCCTCTGCCTGCCCATCGTGCCACTCGGGCTCTGGTACCTGTACCACTGGCACCGCACCGGGTTTGTATTCGGCAACCCGGAATACCTGCGCTACAACGCCACGGCCACGCTTACGCCCCTGCGTGTGTTGATTGCATTTGGCCATCGAGTGCTGCATATCACGGCGCACATGAATCTTTTTGTGCCCGTACTGCTGATGTTCGCCTGCATGCTGCTGCCGCCTCTTAAGGAAGAAGATGGAGCAATCCGGCCGCGCGTTTCGTTTGCGGACCAGGCTCTTTTCTATGTTGTTATTCTCGCGAACCTGATCTTCTTTTCTGTCCTTGGAGGCGCATTGCTTACCCGGTATTTGCTACCTCTCTATCCGTTGATGATCCTGCTCTGCGTCAACACCTTCAGGCGCCGTCTTAAGCAATGGCCCGCGCTGGTTGGCCTGAGCGCAGCGGGATTCCTCGCCGGCCTGTTCGTCAACCCGCCGTATCGCTTCGCGCCGGAGGACAACCTCGCCTACCGCGATGTGATCCTGCTGCATCAAGCCGCCATCACACAAATTCTTGAGCGCTACCCGCACTCGACGGTCCTGACGGCGTGGCCGGCCACCGATGAACTGTCCAAACCCGAGTTAGGCTACGTTGCGCAGCCTGTCCCGGTCGCGGCCATTGATAATTTCTCCTTCGCGCAAATTCAAAAGGCTGCGCAACTCACGCAGCCTTATACAGCTGCCCTGATTTTCTCAACAAAGTACGACCCGCCCCATCTGCCCCTTAGCCTTGGGCGCCGGAATGAAGAGATCGATACGCGCTTCTTCGACTTCCACCATGATCTCTCGGCCGCCGTGATCGCTCGGCTACTGGACGGCGCCGTCACCTGGCAGGCGCAGCGCAAGGGACAGTGGGCGGCAGTGTTGCACTTCGATCGCCCCCAGGAGGCCTGGCTCCTGCAGCGCTGAATTCGCGAGCACCGCCAACTATAATCCGAGGTGTGCGGTATATCTGTCGATTTCTATCGTTCATTCTGGCCTCGCTTGTAATTTTCTCCGGAATAGCCCACGCGCAATCGTCTTCACCCAACCCGTCTGCAGACCCGCAGATGCATGGGCGCCTTCTCCTGGTGCTGCCTTTTGAAAACCACACCTCGCAGCCCAACCTGGACTGGATCGGAGAAGCGGTCGCCGATATTCTGAATCGCCGCATGGCAGCAGCTGGCTTTTTGAGCATCAGCCGAGGTGACCGCCTCTACGCTCTTGACCGTCTCGGGCTTCCACAATCGTTCCAACCATCGCGTGCCACCACGATTCGCATTGCGCAAAATCTTGACGCCGACTCAGTGATCCTCGGCTCTTACACCGTCACCGGTGACCGTCTCTCCGCTACGGCTCAAATTCTCGACGTCAAGGCGCTCAAGCTGAGTGCACCCATTCAGCAGGAGGCCGATCTCAAGAATCTGCTCGACATTCTGAATAGCCTGGCTTGGCGCCTGGTCCGCCAACTCGATCCTTCCTACTCCGTCGCGGAGCAGACGTTTCTCGCCGCCGATGCGCCCCTCCGTGTCGACGCTTTTGAGAACTACATCCGGGGCACCATCGCCGAGGCCCCATCCGAGCGAGTTGTACACCTGAAAGAGGCCGTCCGCCTCAATCCGACTTTTACCCCAGCCTGGTTCGCCCTGGGCATGGCGTATTTCGCAAATCAGGATTACGACGCAGCAGCTGCGACCTTCGGCCGCTTGTCGAAAGACGATCCGAGGGCACTTGAGGCAGACTTCTATCGCGGCCTGGCCTTCTTCTACACGGCAAACTATATGAAGGCCGAAGACGCATTCGCATTTGTAAGCATGCGCTTGCCCTTGCCGGAGGTGGTGAACAACCAGGCTGTCGCGGCCAGCCGGCGCGGACACGACGGGGCCCCACTGTTTCAGCAAGCCGTAACCGCCGATCCCAAGGACCCCGACTACCACTTCAATCTGGCCGTCGCTCTGCGCCGCCGCAACGATATACAGGGCGCGATCCGAGAGATCGATCAGGAACTCAAGCTTCGTCCGCAGGACACCGAAGCGCAGACCTTCGCGAATGTACTCAAAGACCCTGGATCGGTGAAAGTGAATCCCGATCGGGGCAAGGCTATCCCGGACGACACCCTTCCCCTCGAGCGCATCAAGCATTCATACAATGAGACGGGCTTTCGCCAGGCAGCCTTTGAAATGGAGGAGATGGAGTCGATTCGAATGCAGTCTTTGCCTCCTGCGGAACGAGCCTCAGCCCTGGTGAAGCAGGGCGATCAGTTCATGAACGGTGGTCTCACTCTCGAAGCCGAGCGTCAATTTCAATCGGCTCTTCAAGCCAATCCTTCATCTGCGCTCGCCCACGCCGGTTTGGCCCAGGTTCGCGAACACGGTGGTGACGCCGAAGCCGCGCGCCAGGAAGCACAGAAGTCCTTAGCTCTGTCGGCGAACGTGCCCGCGCATCTGGTATTGGCACGCCTAGACCTGGCTTCGAACCAGCTGGGTCCGGCGGCTGGTGAGGTCAGCCAGGCGCTCAAGCTCGATCCCGCGAATGCGAATGCGCGGGGAGTGAAGCAAGCGCTAGAATCGCGAGGACAGCAGGTTCCATGAGATTCGCTCGGCAGTCCGTCGTTTCGGTGATGGCCACGGTCGCTTTGCTGGCCGTTCTCAATGCTTTACCGCAAGACTCCGGAGCGAAGCCTCAGGTTGTCGTGCTGCACTTGAGTGATACGATTCAGCCGATCAGCGAGGAATATCTGACGCGCGGTTTGAGCCTCGCTACCGCAAACCACTCCGCCGCGCTCCTCGTTCAACTGGACACTCCAGGCGGATTGCTCGACACTACCCGTTCCATGGTGGGCAAGATCCTTGCCTCGCCCGTACCTGTCATCGTCTACGTGGCGCCATCTGGCAGCCGTGCCGGATCTGCCGGCTTCTTCCTGCTCGAGGCAGCGGACATCGCCGCTATGGCTCCCGGCACAAATGCCGGTGCGGCGCATCCTGTCGTTGAGGGCGCCCAGATCGACGCCGTGATGAAGCAAAAACTCGAGAACGACACGACTGCCTTTCTCCGCTCTTATGTCTCACGGCGCGGCCGTGACACGAATGCCGCACAGGACGCCGTCCTCAATTCCAAGTCCTACACTGCGCAGGAGGCCGAACAGCTTCACTTAATCGACATTGTTGCATCGAGCGATCGTGAGCTTCTGGACTCGCTTGATGGCCGAAACATCAAGCGCTTCGATGGCAGCACGGTGACGCTGCATATGCGCGACGCGGAGTTGTTTCCGCTTGAGCCAACCCTGCGCGAAGAGCTCCTTGATCGCTTGATGGACCCAAATCTTGCCGTGCTGATCCTCGTGCTCGGGGGCCTCTTGATCTACCTAGAGTTCAACTCACCCGGAACCATCATTCCCGGCGCACTTGGAACTCTGCTAGTGCTTACAGCGCTCTTCGCGTTGAACATGTTGCCCGTCCGCTACACGGCTCTGATGCTGCTCGTCGCGGCCTTTACCCTGCTGCTCCTTGAAGCCAAATTTCCCAGTCACGGGGTTCTTGCTGGTGCCGGTATCCTCGCGCTTGTTTTTGGGACACTCACCCTGGTAGACGGACCGATCCCGGAGATGCAGGTGCACTGGGCGACGGCGATAGCCTGCGGAGTCGCGTTCGGTCTCATCACCGTGTTCCTGGTCCGCATCGCCATTCGAGCCCGACGGAACAAAGTCATCACCGGCCCTCAGGCGCTCATCGGGAACATTGGCATCGCCCAACAACCGCTCGCTCCACGCGGGCAGGTCCTCGTCCACGGCGAGCTTTGGCAGGCTGAATCTTCCAATCCGGCAGCAGCCGGCGAACAGGTTCGTGTCCGCTCCGTTGAGGGTCTGACGCTGTTAGTTGATAGGATTCCCACGACGGCATCCTCTTCCCGCTGACCGAAATGGCGTTGCTCCAATGCGATACAATCGCAGGCGGGTGAAGTCTCATGATTGGAATTCCCGGCCTGATCGTCATTGCAGTCGTTGTCCTTTACATCTTCAATTCCATCAAGATTCTTCGCGAGTACGAACGTGGCGTCATTTTTCGCCTTGGACGCGTGCAATTGCCTCCCAAAGGCCCCGGAATCATCTTGGTGTTTCGCCCCATCGATCAGATCGTTCGCATCTCGCTCCGCCAGGAAGTTCTCGAAGTTCCGCCGCAGGACGTAATCACGCGCGACAATGTCACTATCAAAGTCAACGCCGTTATCACCTTGCGGGTACTCGACCCGGCAAGAGCAGTAATCGAAGTTGCGAACTACGTTTACCAGACGTCCCAGTTCGCGCAGACCACCTTGCGCTCGGTTTTGGGCGAGGTTGAACTGGACGGCCTGCTGTCGCACCGCGACGCGCTGAACCAGCGAATCCAGACGATCATCGATCAGCGCACCGAGCCGTGGGGAGTGAAGGTCGTCAGCGTCGAGGTGAAGCAGGTCGATCTGCCCGAGTCTATGACCCGGGCCATGGCCAAACAGGCAGAAGCGGAGCGCGAGAAGCGCTCCAAGATCATCAATGCCGAGGGCGAATTCGGCGCTGCGCAACGCTTAGTGGAAGCCGCCAATCTCCTGGCCCAACAGCCGATCACCCTGCAACTGAAATACCTGCAGACACTCACCGATATCGGCACAGAGAAGAACACCACGGTGGTCTTCCCGTTGCCACTGGAGTTGATGTCTCTGCTAGGAAATTTCGCTCCGCAGTTACGCCCAACGCCGCCGATGCCACCAGTGCCACCAATAGACCCATTGCCCCCGCGACCGCCCATTGACCCATTGCCACCGAGACCGCCGATAGAGCCACTCTAGTGAGTTAGATCAGATGATGAGATCCATCCAGGAGACGGAAGAACAGGAGCATACTGATACCGAGATCACCCTCGGGATGAAGTCCCTGCTGGGCGTTTTCTTCGGACTTGTGCTCATCTGCGGTGTCTTTTTTGGCTTCGGGTATTCGCTGGGACGCGGCAGCTCAAGCCTTCCAAAACCACCATCCCGTTCAACTTCCGAAGGCGCGGCAGTAACAGTTCCACCGAAGCCCCTAGCGCGGCCACCGCTTACATCCGCAGCAAGTGAAAACGATTCGCCCGCCGCACCATACTCACCAGGACCTGACGCACGTGAAGGAGAAACCGCTCCCGCTTCGCGCAAACCCTCGGCGAGCGTGATCAGGCCCGTCTCACAGGACTCTGAGGTTGCGACCTCGTCCGCTCCCTCCAAATCAGCTCCCTCAACTGCTCCACTCTCCACGGTGGCGGCCGCGAAAACATCACCCGCCGTCACCCCAACATCCTCGGCTGCTTCAGCAAACCAGACAACCGCCGCAGCAGCGCCCCCCGCAGTGCCGACCATGGTTCAGATCGCCGCCGTCTCTCGCCAGGAAGACGCTGATGTTCTAGTCGCCGCATTGAAGAAGCGCGGATACAACGTACTCGTGCGCAATGAACCCAGGGACAGTTTGCTCCATGTCCAGATCGGCCCCTTCGCCACTCGCGATGAGGCGAAGGCGATGCGCGCAAAACTACTCGCCGACGGTTACAACGCCATCCTCAAGTAGCTTGGCCCGCCCACATCCATTCCGGAAGCCTTGATTCAATCGCGCTTCGCACCGCTACCAGTAGATCTTCGCGCGTGGCGTAGTCTTTCGGATCGAGCGGCGCATGAAAGATCACGTGAGCGGTGCCCGGATAAATGCGCATGCTGCCCTTCTTCATCATCGCCTCGGTGCCCCAAATGGAAATCGGAACGACGGGCGCTCCCGTTTCCGTTGCCAGGTAAAACGGGCCCTTCTTGAAGGGCAGAAGCCGCCCGTCCCGCGAGCGCGTCCCCTCCACAAATGAAGTGATATGTATGCCGGAGGCGAGAACGCGGGCGGCGAATGCAACGCTGTCCTTCGCACTCTCCACTCGGCCATCGCGATCCACGGGAATAAAATTACCCAGCTTCATCGCATAGCCAATCACCGGAAGCTTCGTGAGCGATCTCTTGACAAAGACCGCTGTTCTGCCCGGTACCAGCGGCAGGAGCAGAGGTGGATCGAGATTCGAAACGTGGTTAGAAAGAAAGATGTAGTGCTTCGCCGGATCGAGTGGTGTGCGCCACTCGGCCTGAATACGAATCCCGGCGGCACGCAGCCCGGCATGCATGATCCACATTGTCCATCGATAGACCATGCGGATATCGCCAGAAATCACCGTCCAAGGCAGCCCAATCAATGCGGCCGGGATCCCAAGCAGGTTGTAAACAAAAAGCAAGGTCAGGGCCGGCAGCATCGCCTAGCCTCTGCGCGTCGCGCCGAGTTCGCGCAGCCGTCGCGGCAGCTTATCGTAGATCCCATCGAAGCCGCCATTGGAAAGAATGGCCACCACATCACCGGATTGCAACTCGGGTGCAATCGCTTCGACAATGCTGTTCGCGTCTTTCAGGAGCACGGCGTCATGGCCCTCGGCCTTGAGCGCGTCGACTACCGCCTGCGGATGCAGCCGCTCGTTCTCGGGAATGCTTTCCAGCTTGAAAACCTCGGCCATGACAATCCTGTCGGCTAGCGACAGGCTGTCTACCAGTTCGCACTCAAAAACGTTTCGACGCAGGGTGTTCGACCTCGGCTCCAGAATAGCCCAGAGCCGCGAACCTGCGTATGCTGCCCGCAACGCCTTGAGCGTTTCCCGAATCGCCGTTGGATGATGCGCAAAGTCGTCGATGATGGTTATGCCATCAACCACTGCACGCACTTCAAGCCGACGCTTTACGCTTCGGAAAGTGGCGAGCGCCTCGACGATGGCATCGACTGTAATCCCCTGTCCCGCGGCCAGCGCCGCTGCTGCGGTTGCGTTGAGTGCGTTGTGCGCACCGGCCATCTTCATGGTGAATTCGGCCCATGGCTTATTCTCGCGAGCAATACGCCAGCGCGATTCCGACCCGGCGTGTTCCAAACCCTCGATACGCCAGTGCGAATCCGCTTTGAACCCATACCTCTCGACCTTGCAGAATGCGCGGCTGACGCACTCATCCACATTGGGAGCCCCATGGAAGGCCACAACTTTGCCACGCCTGGGCACAAGATTCACCAGCCGCTTGAACGCCGTCTTCACCGCATCGAGGTCGCGGTAAATATCGGCATGATCGAACTCCACGTGCGTCAAGATCAACGCATCGGGAAAGTAATGCATGAACTTCGGACCCTTGTCGAAAAAGGCCGTATCGTACTCGTCGCCCTCCAGAATGAAGGGCTGCCCATCGCCGAGCTGAAAACTGGTTCCGAAATTCTCCGCGACACCGCCGATCAGGAACGAGGGCTTCAGCTCCGGACGTTCTTTAGACGCGACCTCGTAAATCCACGCCAGCATGCTCGTCGTCGTCGTCTTTCCATGTGTTCCGGCAACGACCAGTGACTCCCGTCCCGGCAGGAATTCCTCATGGATCACCTGTGCCAGCGAAGTGAAGGGCATTCGCTCGTCAAGCACATACTCGAGCTCGACGTTGCCCCGCGACATCGCATTGCCGACGATCACCAGGTCCGGACGCGGGTCAAGATTCTTCTCAGAAAACGGCTCTGCGATGGGAATCTTCAGGCTGCGCAGCAAGTCGGACATTGGAGGATAGGCCGCCTGGTCCGAACCCGTAACGCGATGCCCCTTCAACTGCAACAGCCCGGCGAGCGACGCCATTGCCGTCCCGCAAATTCCAATCAGGTGAATATGCTTTCTACCTTGCATTCAGACCTGCACCGCCGGCTCCAGATAGCGCAGCACCGGCTCATCCTCAAGATTCAATTCAGCTTCAATGCCAAACGGAAGAGTTACATTGCCGCGCGAAACGTGGCCTGAGCGCAGTCCGATCGCAATTGGCCCTTCAAACCAGTCGAAGACGCGAAGAATTACCTGCTCCAACAGGTCCGCGCCGGTCCCGGGCGAGACGCACTCCAGCATTTCGCCAAAAATCAACCCCGTAACGCCGTCGAACTTGCCCGCCAGCAGCATCTGCCGCAGCATCCGGTCGATCTGATACGGCTTCGCCCCAACGTCTTCGATGAAGAGCAATTTGCCCTCAGTCTGTGGCGCAAAGCGTGTACCCAGAGCAAACGTAAGAATGCTGAGGCATCCTCCATAAACCACGCCCTGCGCACGGCCCGGCTTGAGAATCCGCAACCCTTCTTCGGCTCCGGCGGCAACGATGCCGCCGCTCAGCGCCGCCTCGAAGCTTGGCTCATGTATCCCGCTTTCGCGATAGAAGTCAGCTGCAACCATAGGTCCATGAAAACCCACGAGCCCCAGCTGATCCAGCAGCCACGTCTGCACAGTCGTCAGATCGCTGTAACCAAGAAACGGTTTGGGGTTGGCGCGAACCAAATCGAGATTCAAATCCTCCAGCAGATAATTTGATCCGTAACCGCCACGCGTACAAATAATCGCGCGCACCGACCGATCAGAGAAGGCCTGATGTAAATCGTCGAGCCGCTCACTTGTGGTACCCGAAAAGAATGGAGGCTCCTTGCCCAGGGCATTTGCCCCGGCGACGGCGTCGAAGCCTCGTTTCCGCAGTACAGCCAGACCCAGTTCAATCCGCTCGGGCTTTGCATTGCTCGCGGGTGCGACAACCGCGACCCGTGCGCCCGGGGCCACTGCAGCCGCCTTCAACAATGGTGTCCTCACCACGCCTCACCCACGCAAATCAACTCGGCCGGACCTGTGAGAGTCATCACCGCACCATCCCCGGACCAATCAACCTGCTGCTCGCCACCCGGGGAGCACACCAGGAGATGGGAACTACCTCCACGCCGCGCAATGGTGGCCGCCGCAGTCGCACATGTTCCGGTCCCCGACGATCGTGTCGGTCCAACTCCACGCTCAAAGATGCGTATCTCGATCTTATTTGTATCTATTACATGTACAAATTCGACGTTCGTCTCGCCTGGAAAATCTGCGTGCGAGCAAATCTCATACCCCAGAATCTGCCACGCGCGCTCATAAGCGTGAAACGACCCATCTTCGACAAAAATCACAAAGTGCGGATTACCTGTCGAGATGACTACTCCCGCCACCTTCGTTTCGTCTGCCAGGGTGATCTGCCGGTCCTCGATCACGGGAACACCCATACCTGTTGAGAACTCGAACCTGATTCCCTCGGCTCTCATCAACCGGCACTCCCGCCGGCCCACATCGGTTTCGAGGACGATGTTTTCGCCAACTGGCGTGTGCTTCTGACGAGCCATCCACGCAGCAACACATCGTGTGCCGTTGCCGGAGATCTCAGCGATCGACCCATCGGCATTCACCAGCCGGATCCGGCCTTCACGGTCACCCGTCCACTCCAGGAACTCCACCCCGTCCGCGCCCACGCCGGTGTTGCGCGCGCAAAGCCTGATCGCCAGTTCGCGATCAAGATCGCCCTCTACGATTAGAAAATCATTTCCACAGGCGTGAGCCTTGGCAAACCGCCTCATTCCTCTATCCTGAAAATTCATTTCTGCGTGATGCTACCACTCGAGACGTGCCGGTCTGAACGGTAAAAGCGCGCGCACGGTTGACCAGTCGAGCACACAATATTGACCAGGGTCAGGCCATCGGGCTTCGCCGCCACTGCCTGCGCCACGCGATCGCCGTCCGTGGCGATCACATAATCCGCGGCCTGTGCCGGACTCTTCAGGGCGGGCGTCCATTCGTAGTAGTCCGATTCGTTGATCGTTCTCTTGAGCGCGATCCCGGCCCGTTGAAACGCGCCGACATGTTCGGAGGTATAAGCAAGAATTGTGCTGTTCGGGGGTAGCGCCGCCAACGCATTCGCATACGCCACCTCATACTGAATCCGGGTGCGTGAGTTCGCGATCGCTTCATCCAATACGAGGGGTTTGGCTCGCAGCAATACGGTGCTATTTGCGATGATAAGCAGCCCTACGACAACCGGAATCCATGGAGCCACGCTTGCTTTGAACCGCGCAATCCAGTCGGCTGCCAGCCCCACCAGGAAGGCGAGCGACAGCGCGAATATCGGCAACATCTCCATGCCGTACCGCGTGTTGTACCAGGAGTGCGGCCACCAGAGCGGAATGAAGATAGGCACCGAACCGTAGGCAACCGAATAGGCGTAGAAAGGCAGTGGAAGCCAGAGAAGCAGCGCTGCCATTGCATCCCTGCTGCGCCAATGGATCGCTGCGAGCACACTCCCCACCACCGAGAAAATCAACAGCGAGTTGGCGAACCGCAGGGGCACTGCTCCCAGCTCCGCGGCCTTCAGAAAATAGAGCGCCGCCACCGGCATGCTGTGCCAGCCCGGATAATGGGGCGCTCCCGGCGTGGCCGTCCGCAATTCGATGGCCGTAGCAGAGTAGGGCCCGCGCAAAAAGTCCAGCGGATCGCCGAATTGCCGCGAGCAGTAGCCCATCCAGACGAGCGGAGCAACGGCCAGCATTACGGTGAAAAGAACGAAGGCACCGCCCGCTGGCGAATCCCAGCGCTTACTCCGCAGCATCTTGCCGAGAGCGACGAGCCAAGCCAGAAACGTGAAAATCCATCCGTCATAGCGAGTAAAGACCGCGCCCGCGAGAACCACGCCGGCGAAGATCAGGAGCTTTGCCGCACGCTTCGTCTCATCTACATCAAGAGCGCGTCCGAACTCGATGATCAGCACGACCGCCCAGATCATCTCCGCCAAAAACAGTGGTTCGTTCATCGCCGTCGTCTGCATGTAGAGCAGGCCGGGATTCAACCCGAAGAAAAGTACCGCAATCAAAGCGTTACGCGGATGCAGCCACAAGCGGGCCAACCGGTAGATTCCGGCAGTGCCTAAAACATACGCACCCATCGAGGGAAATGCGCCCGCCAGCCCCGATTGCCACCACTCCAGGCGCGAAACAAAGGGCACCAGCAGTAGATGCGGCAGGGGCAACCAGACGGATCCCAACTGCCGCAGCCCCGGGTTGATCGAATCGATGATGCGTCTTGCGATGTGGAGATGGGCGACAGCGTCTCCATAAAGCAGCATCAGGCCGCGCGAATAGCTGAAGGAGAGCGCGAAAAATGAGACCAGCAAAGCGCTCCACGCAACGACAAAGGTCTCGCCTCGCAGCGCGAGTCGTTCCGTTTCGGCCTCAGTCAAGGTGCGAGAGTTCGCGGAAGAGCGCAAAGCGTTCGTCAATCTCCTTCGGATCGAGCTGTTGCAGACGTTCGGTGCCGAAGCGCTCGACGGCAAACGAGCCCATCACTCCGCCATAAAACATGGCCTTCTTGAATACCGCCGGAGTCATCTCCTTCTGCGAAGCCAGGTAGCCGAAAAATCCGCCGGCGAAAGAATCGCCTGCGCCGGTAGGATCGACAACCTCTGCCAGCGGCAGCGCCGGTGCGCGGAAGGGCAGAAATGTTCGCCTGCCATCACCCCCAAACGAGCGATCACCGAAGAATGCTGTCGCGCCATACTCGCCGTGTTTCACAATCAGGCTCTTCGGGCCCATGGCCAGAATCTTCGCCGCGGCTTGCACCAGGTTTGCATCCTTCGCCAGCAACTTGGCCTCGCCGTCGTTGATCAGCAAGCCATCCAGTCCCTTCAGAACTTGCGTTAGGTTCTCGCGGTGATCGTTGATCCAGTAGTTCATCGTATCGCCGCACACCAGCTTCGCCTTCGGCATCTTGCTGCGAACGTCGGCTTGCAATACAGGATCAATGTTTGCCAGAAACAGATACTCACTGTCCTGGTATTCGGCGGGAATCTTCGGCGTGAAGCTCTGAAACACATTCAGCTCTGTGTTCAAGGTCTGCGCTTCGTTCAGATTCCTAACGTACGATCCGCTCCAGAAAAAGCTCTTGCCCGATATATGCTCGATGCCGCGCGTGTCGATACCGCGTCGCGTCAGGATGGCCTCGTGTTCTGCGGTAAAATCCTCGCCCACCACGGCAATCACGCGAACGTCAGTAAAGTAGCTTGCCGCCAACGCAAAATGCGTCGCCGCTCCGCCCACGCAGCGTTCTGCGCGGCCCGAAGGCGTCTCAATGGTGTCGAATGCAACGCTGCCTACGACTAAAATCGCCATCCGTTATCCTTTACCCTTTCGCCGTCACGTTCATATACTTGCCAATCAACAGGTCCAGCTTTTCTCGCGTGTCTGCCGGAATTGCCTCCGGATTCGTGAGAATCGCATACTTGAGGGCCGATGCGCAGGGACAGCTTCTTTCCTTCGGCATAGCCGCGACCGCAGCCTTCACCACCTTGGCTGCGTTGGCTGCATTCTGATTCAGGACAGCGACAATCTGGTCGACTGTTACGGAGTCGTGGCCGTCGTGCCAGCAGTCGTAATCGGTAACCATGGCCATGGTCGCGTAGCAAATCTCTGCCTCGCGTGCCAGCTTGGCCTCTTGCAGATTCGTCATGCCGATTATGTCTGCGCCCCAGGTGCGATAGAGATTCGACTCGGCGCGCGTCGAAAATTGCGGGCCCTCCATGCACACGTAGGTTCCGCCTGGCTTGCCAACCAGGTCTTCGGCATCGCAGGCAGATACAATCGTTTGCGCCACAACGGCGCACACCGGATCGCCAAACGCCACATGGCCCACAATGCCATCGCCAAAGAAGGTGGAGGTGCGATGAAACGTGCGGTCAATGAACTGATCGGGGATCACGAAATCCGTCGGCTTGTGTTCTTCCTTGAGCGAACCTACCGCTGAGACGGAGAGAATCCGCTCGACGCCAAGCTTTTTTAGCGCGTAGATATTGGCGCGAAAGTTCAACTCTGACGGCAGAATCCTGTGTCCGCGCCCATGCCGAGCCAGGAAGGCGACCTTGCGGCCTTCCAATTCTCCCAGTACGAATGCGTCGCTCGGCTCGCCAAACGGAGTCTCTATGCGCTCTTCGCGCACATCTGTAAGTCCGGGCATGGCATACAAGCCACTGCCCCCGATAATTCCAATTTCTGCCTGCTGCAATCCGTGCTCCGCCTGAGATATCGCGAGTGATGTGGAATACGTGGAGACTTCAGTATAAATGCCCCGCCCCTAGCGGAATCGCGGCTCGCATCACGCCGCACCCGGCAAGAAAATCGACCATGCTACCCGTCAGGCCGTGGTTAACCGGCGTCGAGGCCAAGGCCATGTTCTGACTGCTACCCTCCTGTGCGCCGAGCATCAGAAACTCAAGCTTCCGCGCCTGCGTCAGGTCGAAGCTCTCGCTCACGAAAACAGAACTTCCGGTCGTCGAGATCAACACTGGGCCTTCATTCGTGATGTAAATCTGCTCGCTCTGATCGGCCTCAGCCTTCGCGTCGCGCTTCACTCCCGAGTATTGCCTGCCTAACTCATCGGCATACATCTTCGCGAAGGCGGCCGCTGCGTCCGGCGATCTCCACTGCGAAAGATACAGCAGGGAGATCGAAGAAGTTGAACTCTTTTCCGGAGCGCTCTTCTTTTGGACTGCGTAATAAACTCCTCCTGCCCACGCCTGGGTGAGTGCGGCTGCCGTCTGAGGTCCGCCGAAAAGTTCGGCCAGGATACGCACATCCAGTTGCCCCATCACGCCAATGTCATAGGGCGTGTATTCGCCATCCAGCAGCGGATGCACGTCCGGCATTTTCATCAGCGGGACCTTCACTCGTCCCTCATACGCATGCGGATTCATGATCTCAAAACTTGTCGCTGGAGGACGGTCCAATACACCACCAAATGCGCCAGCCGGTCCCTTGTCCTGCAGCACGTCCACTTCGAACTTTAAACCTTCGCGATACGGAAACAACAGCGCCTCCTGCAGCAGCAACGGAGCCCGTTGCAACACGGGAGAATCGGAATCCGCGCCCTGCTCGTCGGCTTTGCTCTTCACCACGTCCGGATTGGTCAGAATGCTCTGCCCCATTGGCTTCAGACTGTAATCAACCAGCACCGCCATCGCCTGGCCTTCGAGCACCGCCTCGCGCGCCGTATCCTGCTCGTCGGTGGCGACCCGTTGATTATCTTCGGTGACGTTATGCGAGATGTCGTCGTTGCTCTCGTCTTCCCATTTCTCCAGATTCACCCTCTGGTCCTGCAGAGCATGCGTCAACTCGTGCGCCAGGACAGGCTTCTGCGTGTCGGGCTCAATCCAGTCCAGCAGATTCACGGTCTTCGTCTTGCTGTCGTAGTAGCCCGCAATCTGTTCCTTCAGAAGGCTGACGAGGAACGACTGCAAGTGGAAGTCCTGGTCGATCAGACCGAATTTCTTCAGCACGATCTCCGAGCGCTCCATCCGCTTGGCGTCCTTGTCCTCTTTCATCTTGTCGACCAGGTATTTCTCGACTGCATCCCGGGAGGTGAGCCGCCGCTTCACCTTGCTCTTGATGGCCAGCTTCGAGTCGTTAGAGGCGAATTGCAGAATAGTGTCCACGGAGGCGAAGAGCTCCTTCGCCTGGGCCTGCGTCATCCTGATCTCCGGCTTCTGTTCCTCCGGTTTCTGCGCCGTCCCTTGAGCCTGCTCCTGCGAAGTCTGTTGCGCCTGCAAAGATATCGCGGCAATCAGCGCCAGAGCCAGCATGCTGGCAGTCCGCAATCTTCCCAATCCTGTCATTCCCATCCCTTCACACGTTCCGATCTAATGCGAGGCTATAATTTTTACAGAACCTTTGCCATGAGCGCCGTTCCCCAAACTGTTGCCGCACCGCAATCCCCTGTCGTTGCAACACCGCTGGCCACGTACCTCGCCGCCAGCGATAGCGCCCTTGCACTGCGGCCCTATCGCGGCGCGCTTACGCCCGGGAGCTTTTCCGGGACACAACAGGAGCTTGCCGCCCTGACCGCGTCGGCCGGTATTTACGATCTCGGGTATTCAGCGTTTCTCAAGATCACGGGTACCGACCGCCTCCGCTGGCTCAACGGAATGGTCACGAACACCCTCCAATCGCTCGAAGAGGGTTGCTGGAACTACAGCTTCCTGCTCAACGCTCAAGGGCGAATCCTTGGTGATGCAACGGCTTACCGTTCCTCTGACTATATCCTCCTTCAGACCAACCGCGCACAGCTTGCCCGTCTCACCACCCACCTCGAACACTTCATCATCATGGACGACGTCGAGCTTCAGGAGTTAGACGCATCTACGACCGCAATTGGCTTCGCCGGCCCTCGATCAGCCGACATTCTCCGCAGTCTGGGTCTCACTCCGCCCGACGGGGATGCTTTTGTCACCGGAAAACTCAATGACGTGGAAGTCACTGTGGTTCATGCCCATAGCCCCGTCGTCCCTCGCTTCGAGCTCTGGCTGCCGACTGCATCTTTGCCTTCAATCTGGGCTGCGCTCCTCACCGCCGGAGCCACTCCATGTGGTGTCTCCGCGGTAGAGGCTCTTCGCATCCTGTCGGCCACCCCGCTGTACGGCGTCGACATCCACGAGCGCTACCTTGCCCAGGAAACAGCCCAGACCCGTGCCCTTAACTTCAACAAGGGCTGCTATCTCGGCCAGGAGATCGTCGAGCGCATCCGCTCGCGGGCCACCATCCACCGCACCCTGCAACAGTTTTCTCTCACTGGTGTCGCGCCCGTGCTCGAACCCGGCCAGGCGCTCCCGCTGAACTCCGAACAGGCTCAAAGAAATCCCGTGGGTGACCTCACCAGCATCGCCCGCTACCAGCTTCCCGCATTCACCGGAACACTCGCGCTCGGCTTTATCCGGACCGAGGTCCTGGAGCGCAAACTCCCCATCACATACGGCGACGGCACGGCTACGCCGCTCGACGCACCGCCGATTTAGGCATTGAAGGAAACCTCCATGGCAGAAAAGCCGCCCTCTTTTATCGTCTCCGACCGCCGCAAGTTCACTCAGGAAGGTGACTTGCGCGACGAGTCCACCACGTCGGACGAAACAACCCCTGTCCCCACAGCCGTTGCCGAGGAGCCTGCTCCGGGCCCGCGCCTCGTCACCCCAGCCACGCCATCCGAAGAAGAAGCCGTGCCGGCAGAGGAAGAAGAACTGATCCCGGAACCCACCGCGCAGGAATCCGCGGAGCAGCATGCCGCCTATCAGCAGTCGTCGCAGGATCTCGACACCATGCTGCGGCACGCGAATCCCGATATGGGCGCCTCCGCCGCGGTCTCAATGGAACACATCATCCAGTCCATGTACATCTCTGCTGTCGTTGCCATGGGAGGGGCCGCTGAACCCGGACAGAAGCCCCGCATCGAAATCATCGGCGCGCGCCAAAGCATCGATATGCTCGCCATCCTCCAGGAGAAAACCACGGGAAATCTCAACGAAAAGGAACAGCGTTTGTTACAAAACGCGCTCTTTGAGCTGCGCATGATGTTCCTGGAAATCACGAACGCCATTGCGCAGCAGGCACAAAGGCCGAAGGGGACAAAATAGCCTTTGCAGGCAGAGATCGTCATCCTCGGCAGCGGCACCTCGATGGGCGTCCCCACCCTTGGGTGTGAATGCCATGTCTGCACGTCGACCGACCCGCGAAATATACGCAGCCGTCCGTCGATTGCGATTCAGTGGCCCGGGTCAAATATTGATCAGACCGTCCTCATCGATACTGGTCCCGACTTCCGGAACCAGGCCCTGCGCGAAAAAATCCGGCATGTGGACGCGGTCTTCTATACGCACCCTCACGCCGACCACATCCTGGGCCTCGATGACCTGCGCCCGCTGAGCTTTCGCCACCCCGCCGGGCTACCGCTCTATGCAGACGATGCTACGGCCGAGGTTCTCGAACGCATCTTCGAATACACCTTTTCGCCACGTGCGAACTACCCTACGCGGGCGCGCGTCGACCTGCGCCGACTAAACGGCGAGGAAGCCGCAGATGTCGCCGGTGTCCGCTTTCAGCGCGTGCCGATTCTGCATGGCAATCTTTCGATTGCCGCCTTCCGCTTCGGCTCGGCCGCGTACCTCACGGACATGAGCAGCATTCCCGAGACGAGCCTTCCCCTGCTCGAAAATCTTGACGTGCTCATCATCGACGCGTTGCGTCCACAGCCACACCCCAGTCACGCCAATGTCGAGCAGGCCCTTGCCTGGATCGAGCGCCTGGAGCCGCGCCGCGCCTACTTCACCCACATGTCCCATGAGCTCGAACACTCCGAGGCGGAGAGCGAGCTCCCCGCGCACATACGCCTGGCTTACGACGGCCTGCGCATCCCGTTTGAGATCTGACCATGGAAGTCTTCTCTTCACTTGACGCCATTCCGGCCAATCTCACCCGCACGGTGCTTGCCATCGGTAACTTTGACGGCGTCCATCGCGGCCATCAGGAGATCATCGAAAAGGTTCGCGAACGGGCCCGCCTGCTCGGCGCTCAATCGGTTGCTGTCACCTTTGACCCGCACCCGGTGCGCCTTCTCCGGCCAGCCCAGGCGCCACGCCTCATCACCCCGCTGCCTATGCGCCTCGACCTGCTGGAGCAGACCGGGATCGAAGCAACTGTGGTGATCCCCTTCACCGATGAGTTCTCGCGCCTCTCCGCGCACGACTTTGCCGCCCGCGTCCTCCATGAGACGCTTCGCGCCGCTGAGGTTCATGAGGGGGACACTTTCCGGTTCGGTCATGGCGCGCATGCCGGAACTGCGGAGTTAGAGCAACTAGGACACGAGCTTGGCTTCACCGTCTTCAAGCATCACGCGCTTACGGTCCGCGGTATACCGGTCTCCAGCTCGGAGGTCCGCCAGCGCATTGCCGCCGGAGACGTGTCCTGCGCCCGTGCCCTCATGGGCCGGTCGTTTTCCGTCCGGTCCACTCCCGCGCGGGGTCGCGGAATCGGCACTCGGCTCACCGTGCCTACTATCAATCTCGCGCCGTACGACGAGCTCCTCCCGGCCAACGGTGTCTACGTCACGCGCCTCAAGATCGGTTCGGGATCAACCACCGAGATCTTCGACGCTGTGACCAATGCCGGCAACCGTCCTACCTTTGGCGAAGATTCCTACGCAGTCGAGTCGCACCTGCTCAACTTTCGTCCGATCGACCTTGCGGAAGACACCCCTCTCGAGCTGTGCTTCCTCTCCCGCATTCGATCCGAGAAGCGTTTCGCTTCACCCGAAGCTCTGAAGGCGCAGATCCTTCGCGACGTCGCTCATGCTCGACGCTATTTTCGCCTTGCAGATGCAATCTGTGGAGGGGTACCCCTCCCCCTGCTCTTTGACAAGTGCGTGAAACGATTAGCTTTATTTCGCTTGCTCTGATTTCAAAGAGGTTAGGGTGAAGGTTTGCACTAATTACGGTGCGAACAAAAGACCTTTGTTCAATTTTATTTAACTCATTCATTTACAATGGCTTATCGCGTCATCATTGATAACAAAAGGGATGCGGATCTCCGCCCTGAAGACAGCAAAAAGCCCGACAGCGATGGCTGCCGGGCCTTTATCTCTGTTTCCATTATAGCTATTTCGGAGTAATTGCCGGCCAGGTTTCTTCAGCAAGCATCTGCTCCAGGCGCTGCGGGTCGAAGCCGATCATCACCTCTTCGCCAACGACGATCGTTGGAGTGGTCCGGCTTTTGAGCCTCACCAATTCCCGCAAAGCGGCTGGATCGGCCTGCACATCCTTATATTCGAAGGCCACATCCCGTGCCTTCAGAAACTGCTTCGCCGCAAAGCAGGGCGGGCATCCGGGCTGGCTGTAGAGCAACACACGCTTCATACCTCTAGGGTAACAAGTTTTGCGAGGTGTGGCCGAACCAATCGATTTTGCGTGTTGAGTCAGTTTCGCTTCAGCATCCCGAGCAGCACATATCCGAGGAGCCCGTTCGCGGACAAGTGGATTGCCAGATGGACCTCGACCAAAACTTGATCGCTAAATGAGCGCTTTGGCGATTTGGCATCAATCCATCTGCATTACTGCCGAGAAGCGCGTTTATCGGGACTAATCCTGATGGGCTTCACTCCGGAGGATGAGCGACTTGGACCTGCAGTCGACAAGTGCTAACCAGTACTCGGTCCCGTTGCTAGAATTGGCCATAAACTCGCCAACCCGCGGAGCAGCCTGGATCTGTGACGGCCACCTCGATCTGAAGATTGGTGGCAGTTTTCTACGTCATCGCCCGCGGGTTTTCGTGGCTGGTGTAGTCCCCTCTGATTCTGGGTCCCGATGGATTGCAGGCGCTCCGGACAACGGTCTCTTTCCCTGCTTTCGTCTGCATCGGAACGCTGGGGCCATTGCTGGGCTGCTTTGTTGTGCATCGGTGGGATACCGGGAACTGGCGGGCGGTCCAACTTATCCCAGTCCGGCCGGCGATGCTTGTTTTGCCGGAAAGAGTGCAAGCAGCGTGACTCCAATCACGACAAAGATCACAATGTCTTGGGGACTATCCTTCCTGTGCATCCCGTGCGCCCAGGCCTCCGCCGATTGGATTGTCATCGTGAACGCGTGGGCAAGGCTTGACCAAGCCCCATAGGCGATCACTGAGCGATGCTTCGCCGGGTGCTTGACGGCCAGCAACAGAAAGATTCCAAGCACCGTGTTAAGGCTCAGGAACATCGGCATGACATCGCTATGCCCCAGCCATTTGGAGTGCCACAGATCGTCGAATAGCAAGTAGCCCCAAAAGGAATAAAGCAAGCCCACCACCACCAACACGACCTGCAAGGCGCGCTCACGCTTCATGCTGTCCTCCGTTTTGTACGGTGAATTTTTACGACGCGGGCAAAGCTAGCCTTCATACCCCTTTTCGCGAGTGTCACCTGCGATGCGTCCGATACTGGAACCCTGCGAACATCCGCAGTGTGAGCAGAATGCTTCTTCTCCCCTAATAGGCTTGCCACAAGAACTGCAAGGCCCAAGGAGCGGCCCCCGGAACAGAAAATAAAGGATGAATCCAATCAGATTGGGTATGAGGAAAGCGGCGATCACCCAAGCCCAAGCAGGCATTTGACGCCTTTTTGCGTCCCCATAGATATATCCAAGGGCAAGGAAAAAAGCTGCGGTGAAGACGCCAAACGTCAAGCCAAACCAAAGCGCGTCCGGCATGGTACTGAGAAATCCTTTGGAAGCAAGTAGGGAACGGCCCTGGCTGGAAGCAAAGTAGGCTACCCAAATCGGGATTGCCAGTCCTGCGATGGCCATTGCAGACCTGGGCAGAATATTCCGTGTTGCGGCTCTCAACAAGACAGCCGCAACTACAAGCCCAACCAAGAACGCTATCAAAAGCACCGCCGATTGCTGTGTCATGCAATACCTCTATTCTCACCAGGCGCCGCGAACAGACACAAGGCCGCGCAAAAAGATGGCAGCAGCCAAAACACGAGCACGCCTGCCTGGACTTGCGCAGTGTCGAAATACATCGGGACCGTCAGGAGCTTGGCCACCTGATAGACAAGTGCCGAACCGGCAATGGACATCGAGAGCGCTACAGCAAACGCAGCCCATACCTTGAACTGCACGTTATGCTGGCGCATTAATCGCCGACGGCCTGGCTGTGCCGCCCGGACCTGTTGCGCCTGCAGCTTGAGGGCTATCAGAACCCTGGCATTGAGGGTTGGATTTAGCTCGAAGGAAAAACCGCTTAGGCCCGCGATAACCCGGTTGTTGGCGCTGAGATACTCCAGGCATGGAGCGCAGGTGGCAAGATGCTCGCGAAGAGATTGTTCCTTCTCCGCTGAGATGGCGCCCGCCAGACTCTCGTCGATCATGCGTTGGAAACTATCGTGGTGATCAAGAATCATGCCGTTTCTCCCTCGAACTGCGCCCGCAGCGTTGCCAGTCCTCGATAGATTCTGGAAGCTACGGTAGAGACCGGCGTTCCCACAATCACGGATATTTCCTGTAGAGATAACTCTTCTTGAAAACGCAGTACGAGGGCTTCGCGATAGACGGGTTCCAGAGTTTGCAGCGAGCGTGCAAGCCGCTCGGCATCCTGCGTCCGCGCCGCAAGCGTGTATGGCGAAGGCTCACCGGAAGCACGAGATGAGCGAACACCATCCTCCTCATTTGAGTCCAGACTGAACATCGGCCGCTTACGCATAGTGTCGAGAGCAATATTGCGTGCCACCCTGAAGAGCCAGGGTTCGAAGCGGGAATGCCCGTCGTAGGACCCACCTCGCTCCAGGACTCGGAGCCACGTCTCCTGCACGAAGTCGTCAACTCCATCGCGTCTGCCCAGCAGGGAGACGAGATAACGTACAAGCCGGTATTGGTATTGCTCGACCAGCGTCTCGAGGACAGCGATATCTCCCTGGCGCAACCCAAGCGCGATTCGTTGCGTATCGCTTTCCATGGACGCCCTCGAAGTCAGCTCATAATCGAACATGCGACGGGTATACGAACCATGGACCCGAAATTACGAAAAGTAGAACCATAGGCTATTGGAAACCCAAAACTTGTTTCTTGCAGTTCGGTGCCATTTTCTGGCAAAAGGGTCGGCAATCAGGAGTTGGCGTGATTGGACATCAATTCATGCCAAATTACCGCTAGAGACCCCTCTGGGAAGAGAAATATCCCCTCTGGACACCCCTAAAGAGAAAGAGAAGCCTAGACAAGGAAGAGAAAATCTCTGCGGGCCGTTCCTCCCCGCAACGCCCACCCTGAAATCAGATGCATTGACCTGCACGAATATAGAGACCCGCGAATGTCAGAGGTGTCGATACGCAGTGCAGGAGGGTTCAACAAGAGACGGCTGCAGAATGAAATCGCCACAGTAAGCGCGCCAATGCACTCATCGAAACTGGATTACTACCGAAAAGTCGGCTTTCCCTTCAGTAATTGCTTCGGAGGGCACGGGCCGCAGAGTTTCGTAAGAGCCTGGATCATCCCCGATTCCGTCCCCGTGGGCTGGTTTTGCGCGGAAGCGCAGCGTAAAGAACCGTGCCGCAGTACTTTGCCTTGCGCGATCTGTATACTCGGTACACCCCCCCGCCTTGAATCGAACTTCTTCTCATTGGAGAGTCCATGCGCCGCAGTCTTGTTGCGATCCTGTTCTTGTTTGCCCTTCTTGCGCTGGCTCTGCCGTCCCTTGCCGCAGACCGTATCCTCTTCGATAATTCGGGTCCCGCCGGGGCTGCGCTTTACGTCGCGAACGCCGATGGCTCCGGTGAGCGCGCCCTCACGAAGCCCGGCACGCTCGACTACAACCCCGCCTGGTCTTCCAAGGGAGACTGGATCGCTTTCACCTCGGAGCGTGCCGGTTCCGACGACATTTATCGTATCCACCCCGACGGCACCGGCCTCGAGCGGCTGACCGACGACTCGGCCTTTAACGACCAGGCCGCCTTCTCCCCAGACAGCTCGCGGCTCGTCTTCGTTTCCACCCGCGCCGCCGGCTACGCCAATCTCTGGACGCTCGACATCGCCACCCGCAAAGCTATGCCGCTTACCTCTGACAAAGGCGGCGACTTCCGCCCCGCATGGTCGCCGGACGGTCAGTGGATTGCCTTCTCCTCAGACCGTGGCAGCGACCTGCCTGACGCAAAAGGCCGATGGGAGATCCTCCACATCGTCGATATCTACGTGATTCACCCTGACGGCACCGGCCTCAAACGCATCTCCGAACACGGCAACTTCTGTGGCTCCCCTTCGTGGAGCGCCGACAGCAAGTCCGTCGTCGCCTACTGCATGACTGCGCAGCAGACCTGGGATTTTCGCAGTCACAGCCATCCGCAGGAAGGCGGCGACCAATTCCTGCAGTTCGACATTGCAATCGGCCATTCGACCCCTGTCGCCGCGCCTGACGGTATCAAGCTCTCGCCCAAAGTCCTCGCGGGAGGCGTGATCGGCTATCTCCGCAACGATCCAGCCTCGCCCGGCCTCTTCTATTCCGACGGCAAGCCCGGCCCGAAGGGTAGCGACGTGATGACCGCCGCGTGGTCGCCCGACGGCAAACAGGTCGTATACCCTCGCACCAGGAAGGGCGACTCCACCGCACCTGCACGCTTGTGGAGCCGCAACCCCAACTTCGAGCTTTACGGCATCTGGATGCTGCCCGCCGTGAGTCCCGCCGGCGACCGCTTCGCTACATCCTCGCATAATGCCGACGGAGGGTGGTCCCTGCTGGTCACCGAGGACGGCAAACCCGGCCACGCCATCTATGCCACCAAGGATTCCCACACCGAGCTGATCATAGCCCCGCAGTGGTCACCAGACGGCAAGCAGATCGTCTTCGGAGTCGGCGGCTTCACCGCATTCTGGAACTTCGCGCTCGGCGGCAAGACGCCGCTACTGCCCGACAACGGCGGCGCCAGGATTGCGCTCATCAATGCTGACGGGACTGGCTTTCATACCCTCACCTCCGGGGCCAACAACAATGCTTTCGCATCCTTCGGCCCTGACGGCAAGCACCTCGTCTACCGCACTTCCGGCCCTGACGGCGAGGGCCTGCGTATCATGGACAGCGACGGCGGCAACGTCACCACGCTCACCGACAGTTACGACAACTTTCCCGTCTGGTCCCCGCGCGGCGACACAATCGCTTTCATCCGGCGCGTCCAAGGAAACTTCAACATCTTCACCATTCATCCCGACGGCACCGGTCTGAAGCAGATCTCCGACACCCGGGGCAACGATGCGCACCTCGCCTGGTCACCGGATGGCAGCCGCATCCTCTTCGCCAGCAGCCGTATGGGCTTCAAAGACGAAGCGCTGCTTACCGGCAACCCCCAGCCTTACGGTGAGATTTTCGTGATGAATGCCGACGGAACCCACGTGCAGCAACTCACAGACAATCAGTGGGAAGATGGAGGGCCCGCCTGGCTGCCCGCCAAGGTCGCACCGTCGACTGCAACCGTGGCGATGCACTGACGCCCCATTTCGGACCGGTGCTAAATCCAGTTGGCAAATGCACTCACTGAACGCAGGATGCCGGATCCACATGTCGAGTTTGCGGCATGCGTGCTCTGTCCAGATTTGAACGCCGGTGTTCGATCCTGTGGGCTAAGAATCCCCTTCGCCTCGCAAAACCATCGATCATTCAATCACTTAGATGCATTCCTGTTGGCCTGCGAAGTGCTCTAAGAATCATGACACTTTCACGTCGGGGAGGCCTGCCATGCCTGCACTGTTCAACGATCTGCGCTACGCGATTCGCCAGCTGAGGAAGACGCCCGGATTTACGCTGGTCTGCGTATTGACGCTGGGGCTGGGTATTGGAGCGAACACGGCAGTCTTCAGCGTGATGAATGCTGTGCTGCTGCGGTCGCTGCCGGTAGCCGATCCGACGCGCGTGGTGTATCTGAGGACATCGAACTCGCCCCAGGGGACGGGCACCATCGACTCGAACCAGACGTTCTCCTACCCGGTGTATGACGCGCTGCGGCAGCAGAACCGCGGGCTGTCTCCGGTAATGGCCTACGTACCGCTCTCGAACGGCAAGGTCGCAGTCCGCTTTGGAGCGCAGCCGGAAGAGGCTGAGGGCGACATGGTCAGCGGCACCTTCTTCTCCGGGCTGGGTGTGAGGCTTGCACGCGGCCGCGGCTTTACCGGAGAGGACGAGACGAACCATGCTCCCCTCGCCGTGCTCAGCTACAGCTATTGGACGCGGCGTTTCGCGCAGGATCCAGAAGTGCTGGGAAAGACGCTCTACGTAAACGGCATCGCCATGACGATCGTGGGAGTTGCGGCGGAAGGCTTTGAAGGTGTGGAGGAAGGCGGTTCGACCGACTTCTGGATTCCGCTGCAGAGCCGGCCGGAACTGAATGCGTGGGGCAATCCTCTGGAGGATGGCAAGACCTACATGACCAATCCCACCTGGTGGTGCCTGCGGCTGATCGGACGCCTTGCTCCCGGCGTGAGCAAAACTCAGGCGGTGGCGCAGTTGCAATCCACGTTTCAGGCGGCGGCGTATGTCGGGCTGGGCAATCCGAAGCCGGGCGAACAGAAACCCACGCTCAGCATGCAGGATGCGAAGAGCTTTCCTGGATACGACGAACAATACGGCAGGCCGCTGCGCATGCTAATGACGATGGTGGGATTTGTGTTGCTAATCGCTCTGAGCAATGTGGTGATGCTGCTGATGGCGCGGAACGCGACGCGGCAGAGGGAGTTCTCGGTGCGCCTGGCGCTGGGCGCGAGACGCAGACAGCTGTTTCGGCAGCTGCTGACGGAGAGCCTGCTGCTGGTGTCGGCTGGAGGCGTACTGGCGTGGCTTTTTGCCGCTTCGGCAACGAAGGCGCTGGCCGCCTGGGCGCAGATCGAGTCAAGCCTGGCGCCGGATCACACGGTGCTCTTTTTTACGCTGAGCATCCTGGTGCTGGCTGCGCTGCTGTTCGGTCTTGCCCCCTTGCGGGTTGCACTGTCTGCAGGACCGGCACTAGCGCTGAAGACATCCGCGGCGACATCGAATACTGACCTTGGCAAATCGCGCACCGGGAAGATCATCGTCACCCTGCAAATGGCGCTGTGCGTGGTGCTGCTGGTTGGCGGAGGGCTGCTGGTTCGCACCCTGCGCAATCTCGAAAATACCCCGCTGGGCATGCGAGTCGATGGGCTGGTCGTCTTCGGAGTGAAACCGGACGTAAAGTCGGTGCCCAAGGGGGTCGCTTTTTATCAGCAGCTGATGAACAAGCTGCGCGCCCTGCCGGGCGTGGAATCGGTGACCATCATGCAGGAGCGGCTTGGATCGTGGTCGTCAGACAACAGCGACATGATGGTGGATGGCAAATTGCCAGATGTCGCAAATGGTAGTTCGAGAACGGTGCGCAGCAATGTCGCAGGTCCGGATTTCTTCAGCACTCTCGGCGTGCCCGTGCTCGCGGGCCGTGATTTTGCCGATTCTGATACCGCATCGTCGCCGCACGTCGGCATTGTCAATCAGGAGTTTGCGAAACGCTTCCTGCCGAATCAGAACCCCATAGGGCATGTGATTGGACCGACCGGTATCAACTGGAACATGACGATCGTCGGCGTGGTCAAGGACCACAAATACCGCAGCATCGATGAAGAGCCGATTCCCATGGCATGGTACATGTACGCGCAGATTCCGATCACGGGCAGAATGCAGGTCGAGATGCGCGTGCATGGCGACCCGCTGGCGATTCTGCCCTCGGCGCGCAAGGCGCTGCAGCAGATGGATCCTAACCTGCCTCTGATACAGCCGATAACGCAACGCGCGCAATACGATCTGACCATCGCCCGGCAGATTCTATTTGCACGGCTTGCCGGGTTCTTCGGCTTGCTGGCGGTAGTGCTGGTCGCGACCGGGCTCTATGGAACACTGGCCTATCGCGTCAACAATCGCACGGTCGAGATCGGCGTCCGTATCGCCGTGGGAGCACAACGCGGCCAGGTGGTGTGGATGGTGCTGCGCGACAGCCTGATGCTGATGGCGCTTGGCGTGGCGATGGGGATTCCGCTGGCACTTCTGGTGGGCAGGGCGCTGACTGCCTCTCTATATGAAGTGAAGCCATACGATGCGGCAAGCTATGTCTTCGCGGCGTTAGGGGTGGCGGCGGTGGCGGTTGCCGCGAGCGTGATTCCGGCGCGACGGGCAGCCAGCGTCGATCCGTTGATGGCGCTGCGCTCGGAGTAGATCACGGCTGTGCGGGTTGCGAAGGCGAGCCAGCCTTGGATGCCGGTTTCGGCTCGGGCTTCGCAGCAGTGGCGATCTGCTTTTCCGGTCCTGGAGGATGCTTCGTATCGGTGGGAAACGTCTCGTCCGGCTTGTCTGCGATGGCCACCTTCATGAAGTCCATCCAAATAGGCAAAGCGGCCTTGGCTCCCGTTTCCTTTTCACCGAGCGATTGTCGGTTGTCATAGCCCATCCACACCCCGCAGGTGACGGACGGAGAAAATCCCAGGAACCATGCATCGGTGAAGTCGCTGGTGGTGCCGGTCTTGCCTCCAAGAGGATGGTTCAGAGCCGCAGCGACCGCGCCTGTGCCGCTATGCGTAACCTCTTTGAGAAAAATCATCATGGTGCGAGCTGTCTTCGCGCTGATGACTTCCTCGACGCGCGGCGGGTCCTCCGTCATCGGAATGCCGTCGGCCGTCGTCACCCGCCGGACCAGCCGGGGCGCGATCCGGATGCCGTCGTTGGGGAAGACCGAGTACGCCGCCACCTGCTCGCGCAGAGTGATCTCGACCGCTCCGAGCGCAACGGGCAGATAGGCCGGGATATTGCTCGTGACGCCGAAACGGTGCGCGGTGCTGATGACCTTGTGAATGCCGACCCGCTCGGCCAGCTTGAGGGCGGGGATATTTCGCGAGTCGGCGAAGGCCTTCAACAGCGAGATGCGTCCGAGGTAATTCCCTTCGTAGTCATGGGGCGTATAGGAGCCGAAGGACGTGGGGCCGTCGAAGATGCTCTCTCCCGGCGTAGCGCCTGCCTCGACCGCCGCCGTATACACGTATGGCTTGAACGACGAGCCTGTCTGGCGCTCCGACTGGGTGGCGCGGTCGAACTGGGAGAGGTTGAAATCCCTGCCGCCGACCAGAGCGAGAACGTCGCCTGTGGCATTGTCCATGGCCAGCAGCGAGCCTTCGACGCCTGAATCCTGCTCGAGTTTGCCACGCAGCAGGGTGCCGTCCTGCTCGGTCAGGTGGACGTAGATGATGTCACCTCGGCGGAGGAACTCCTCGGCGGTCTTGAAGCCGGTCCAAGCCCAATCCTCGGGCGTGAGCATTACCTGTTGCTGCCCGATGCGTGCGGTCACCTGGTAGGGGAGCACGCCCGTCACCAGCGCGTGCATATATGCGCCCGGAGCCGTCGAGCCGTTCCAGTCCGGATGCTTGAAGCTTTCGAGATCGACGCCCCCAGCGATGACGTTGAGCAGATACCCTTTCCATCCGTGTCGACGCTCATAAGCCACCAAGCCGTCCAGCACAGCGCGGTTCGCCGTCTCCTGCAGGTCGAGATCAAGCGTGGTGTAGACTTTCAGCCCGGCCTCATGCACCTGGTCGGAGCCGAATTTATGCTCGAGTTCCCTGCGCACCTCCTCGATAAACCAGGGAGCGACGCTGTTCGGCGGCACTTGAATGTGCAAGCCGAGAGGAGTGCTTCTTGCGGCCTCTGCCTGGGCGGCGGTGATCGCTCCATCCTCAAGCATGGCGTTGATGACCATGTTGCGACGGCGCATCGCACGGTCTGGGTTCTGCAGCGGCGAATACTCCGACGGCCCCTTCGGAAGCCCGGCTAGCAGAGCTGCCTCGGGCAGCGTCAGGTCCTTCGCGTGCTTTGAGAAGTAGTAATTTGCGCCTGCCTCGAAGCCATAGGTTCCGTGGCCCAGGTAGATCTGGTTTCCGTAGAGGGTGAAAATCTGCTGCTTGGTGAAGTTGTGCTCGATCTGGAGTGATAGGAAAACCTCCTGCAGCTTGCGTCCCAGATTCCTTTCGTTCGAGAGAAAGAGGTTGCGCGCGAGCTGCATGGTGAGCGTGGACGCACCTTGGGCGCGCCCCTTCGAAGTCAGGTCGTGCCAGGCCGCGCCGGCCACACGGAAGAGGTTCACACCCCAGTGGCTCTCGAAATTCTTGTCCTCGATCGAAATCACTGCCTGCCGCAGCAGAGGTGAAAAGCCGTCGTATCCCACCGCCACTCGGCGCTCCAGCGCGAAGGAGCCAAACATGCGTCCGTGGATATCGTAGAGTTCGGTGGTGGTGCTCGGGCGGTAGCGCTCCAGGTCTTCGATCTGCGGGAGGTTGATCGAGTAGACCAGCATCAGCCCGCTGAGAGAGCCGACAGCTATTGCAAGAATCGCCAGGAGGGCCAACGCTACGCTGCCCGCAACCTTCCGACGGCCAGCGCGAGGACGAAAGTTCGTAGCGGGACGGGAAGCGGGGGGAGACGTCGAGCCCGGGCCAGTGGCCTTGGTCTCAGGAGGCGCCCATGGGCCGCGGGAGTTCAATCGCTTTCCTGGCGAGCGCTAAGCGCTCTTCTGCTTGAGGACGTCGAGTGCTTTATTAAGTTGGTCGTCGGTGTGGACTGTGACCTTGTCTTCCGGCTTGGCGTTGTCGGTGTCGGTCTCAGCCAGATACTGGTCGATGCTCTCGGTCACGACAATGTTCGGGGTGACCGCCTGATCCTGAATCGCCTTGCCCAATGGACCTTGATACTTGGCGACGGAGAGGATCACCGCGGCTCCGTCGGGAAGTTCGATCGTTTTCTGAACTGTGCCTTCGCCAAAGCTCCTGTCGCCCACCAAGTCGCCCCGCTTGTTGTCGAGGATGGCTGCTGCAACTAGCTCCGCGGGACCGGCCGTGCCGTGATTCACGATCACCACCAGAGGAGCCCCCGTAATGTACTTCGATGGCTCGGCGGTAAAGGTCTGTTTGGGAACCTTCTGGCCCTCTATCGACGCGATGGTGCCAGACTGGAGGAAGGCGTTAGCGAGATTGACTGCCTGCGTAAAATCGCCCTCAGTCACGTCACGAAGGTCGAGCAGCACCTTCTTGTTCCCATTCTTCGGCATGGCCTTCAGGCGTGCTTCGATCTCAGATACCCGCTCTTTGGTCAGGACGACGGGCTTCAGGTAAAGGATGGATGAATTCTCGTATTGCTGCTCGCTGAGGGCGGGGGCTTCAACCTGCTTCCGCGTGAGTGTGATCTTTTGCGGTTCTGCCTTGCCCGGCCGCACGACGGAGAAGGTCACGTCAGTGCCCGGCTTGCCTTCGAGCATCAGACGGACCATGGCCAGCGAAAGCTCACGGGTCGATTCGCCACCAATCGATTCGATGATGTCGCCGTCGGTGATCTGTTCCTTCTCGGCAGGGCTGCCCGGCATCACCGAAACAACGGTCGCGTAACCATACCGGCGCGACACGTTGAGTCCGACTTGCGCGGTCCCTTCGTTCTGATGGGCCTTGTAGGCGGCATTCTCCTGGGGCGTGAGATAGCTCGAGTCGGAGTCGAGTGACTCCAGCAGTCCGTGCAGCGCGCCAGTGGTCACTTTGTTGATGTTGGGATCGGTCACGTAATCGCTCTGCACCTTGTGCAGAACTTCCTCGTAGACGCCCATCTGACGGTAAACGCCGTCATTCTGACTTCCGGCACTCACGCCATTGGAAACGAATCCGCCAAGAAACACGACTACGACGAGGGCAACAGAGATGCCGAAGACGGCGCGCTTGAAACTTTTAGACATGTTCGAAGACACCCAGAGTTACAACGATGATACTCCACATTCGACGCGGCTGACTCGGGGAAGATAGCGGGAGGAACTGCCCGCTGGTGGCGGCGGGCAGAATCGAACTGCCGACCTACGGGTTATGAGTCCGTCGCTCTAACCATCTGAGCTACGCCGCCAAATTGAAGAGGAGCAGTTTCAATGATACGAACCGCGGCGATTGGGGTCAACCAAATGCGATTGACCGCGGCGAGCGATTACTTTGTTCCCGCAGACTTTAAGCGTCGTCGTAATCCTCGGTCAACGATTGCAGGAATGCCACCAGCGCAGCCAAATCGTCCTGGCTGAGCGACATGTTGGCGAATTCCGGCGGAGCATTCCGCATGGCGCCGGCATGCGCCAGTTGCGACATCCGGATGTAGTGATTCACCACATCGTTGAACTTCGGCGCGGTGCCGTTGTGGAAGTACGGCGCGGAGTCCTCCAGGTCGCGGAGCACCGGCGTCTTGAATTGCGCAATCGTCGAGGCCAGGCCCTGATCCACGGAGCAGTCCTTGCCCGTCGAGCATACAAAGCCCTTCAGGTTCGCCTGCGGATTCGGTATGTCGGGGTTCAGATAGATATTCCACAGGCCCAGATCCGCATATGCGGGATTCCCGGAGTCCGCAGCATGGCGCAACGCCTCGGAGGCATTAGGGTGATTGGGGGAAGCCGGCATATAGGTGTCGAAGCTCGCGAGCCGCGTCGTATTGTCGGGAACCAGAAAGTTCATGAAAGAGCCGGATCCGTTGGCGGCGTCGTATTCCTCTTGCGAAACCCCGTTGTTGTGGAAAACAAAGTCCGAGAAGTCGGGAGCCTGGTGGCACGCGGCACAGTTTCCCGCATGGGCGTTCGACGCTCCCGCGGCGGCAGAGGCCAGAAAAATCTTCAGCCCCTGCAGTTCGAGAGCGCCAAACTGATACGGCTGCGAGTGATACGCGAACGAGCCATCGGCCGTTGTGATGTAGATGGGATTCTTCAGCTCCACTACCTGCTGATAGAGTCGCAGATTGTAATGTGCCTTCGATTCTCCCGCCAGCGGCGCCTGTGGCAGATGATTTACGCGCACAAAATTGTCATACGGAGAGCCGATGTACCGTCCGAACTGGTCGCGCTGGAAGAGCAGGTCCTTCATGTAGGTCGCCATGCAAAGCGCTATCTCGTTCACTACCTGCATGTCGGTCGCAGTCGACACATCCAGCCGCTGTGCCGGAGGCAGCAAAATGTCGCTCGTGATGCTCGGGTCGGTACCTTTGAAGATGACGGCATAGCTCAGTCCGTCGAGGCGGGCGGCGGCAAGCTGGCTGCTGCCGTCGTCTTCGCGGATGATCTTCGCGATATGCGCGATCGCCTGGTTGTACTGCGAGGGTGTCCAGCCGAAGTTGCGCCCGGTCAGCGTTCCGACAACGAGGTCTTCGCCCGAGGCGAACTCGCCGTCGAAGTGCAGAAACAGCGGTCCCGAGCGACTGGTAAACGAATCCACCATCTGCATGGCATTGCGCGGCGTGTGGGTGAAGCCGTTGGGCTGGGGCTGCGAGAGCGGAATGGGGCTGCGCGTAGTGAAGTCGGCATAAGTGCGATTCCCAGCACCAGTCACACCCTGGAATTCGGTGACAAAGTGGCATGATCGGCAATTGATTGCCTGCCCCGCAAAAGGACCCGGAAGCGGTGTGCTCGTTGTCTGAACCTCGGCCACTACTGGATCACCGCTTGGCAACGGAGCATTGACACCAACCATATTTGCTGCGAAAAACTCGCCGAAGCGCGTATCGAGAAACAGAGCTTCGCCGATCGAGTCCGCCGCCGGGGTCGAGTCCGATTCAGTCGGCGCGTTCGGAGCCTGTCCCGAAACTCCGCAGCCGATAGCTACCACCGCAGTCGCAAGCGCCATCAGCGCAAACCACAGGTAATACATCCTTCGTGACCGGATCATTGTGCACCTGCCGTCTGTGTTTTCGGACTACCCGCTTGTGGATTCAAGCTCCGCAGATAAGTCACGATCTGCCAGCGCTGCTGCTCCGGCAGGCCACCCCAGCTGGGCATTCCCTTGTACATCTGGCCGTTCTTAATGATCCAGGCAATCTCGCCGTCTGTCGCTGCAGCCAGGCGCTCGCTCTTCAGGCTGGGCCGCGAGCCCTTGCCGCCGGCATCTGCGCCGTGGCACTTCGCGCAGTTATTGCGATAGAGGTTTTGACCCGCTGCCACAGCATCCGTCTTCCCGACATAAGGATTCACGCGGTCGCGGTCCGCCTGCGGAACCTTCTTGAGCCACCCGCCGTCAGCCGTGGCAAAGCACATCATTGACGCTCCCAGCAGCGCTGTTAAACCAAACATCCGGGCCTTCATTTCGTCCTCCGGAACCAATCACGAAACTGCGAAATCTCGTAGGACACGCCAAATCGCCACAGAACCCCGACCGAGTTGTCATTCAATCCGAATTCGGGCGAAAACTTGTAGGTCAGGCCGCGCGGCGTGTTCAGCGCTATCGTCGGGCCCAGATATTGCTCCGTTTGCCTGATTCCGAAGCTGTCACTTGTCCCGAGGCCGCCAAAGAGCTCCACTCCAGCAGCGAAATTCTGACGGCAGAAGGTGCACTCACTGGCGCTGCCCTTAAGAGCGAGATGTCGCGACACCCCCAGCGCGTATCCGAACTCCCACGGCTCGGATTCCCCGAGATCTTTCTCGGAGATGAAGTTCTCGGAGATATTCCAGCCCTTTACGTTGCTGGAAAGAATCAACTTCTCCTCGAGAGAGTGCTCCTGTTCCTTGCGGAGAAGGGCGTTGGGCACAGCCAGAGTGGCGATACTGGTGTTTCCCGTAATTTCGAGGAAGCTCTTGTCTCCAGCGTTCACGTCCTCGTATTCGATATAGATCACAGGGTTGATCCAGTACTCGCGTGGCAGAGGGCGAAAGCGGTTTTCCCAGCGGACACCGGTATAAATGGAGGAATCGAACTGCGTCGCCTGCCCCTGCGTGTAGACCTCGGTCGTCCACCAGGCGGTAACGCCGTACTCAAACTCCACCGTTGGCGCAAAAAAAGCGCGAGCGTTCTTCGGGGCGGCGGTGACGTTCTGGTTTTCAATTTCGAGGTTGCCGGGCTCTTCCATGACCGAGGAATAGGTCACGAAGTACGGAGGTTCCTGCTGCGCCTCTGCCGTTCGCCAACTCATGGCAAGCGCCCCAGACAAGACGAGCAGGACCGCGATCCGGGCACAGGCGTGCCGGAGATAGCTTCTTAAACTAGCGTGCAAGACGTTCAGCCTCCGGGGAACCAGGCCCCAAAAATTCGGATAGATGGTTTGGGTCGGTTCCACAGGAGTCCAAGTACGACCAAATCCGTCCGAGATAAAAAGAGACTAATTTGGTCTTATATTGGTGTCAACCCTTAATAGCGTAAAAATTGGGTCAATGGACTTCGGTACCTGGCGACCTCCGTGTGTCGAACGCTTTCAGGGTTGACAGAGTGCATATTACGGCTAGGATAGTGGCGTCTCCCCCCAACTCTTCTTAGCTTCGAGGGCTCGTTTTGAACGGTATTCTGCGCCATCTGGAACTTGTGCTGAGCGCTATCGGCGTGCTGGTGATCTTCGCGGTCCCGATGATCTTCTTTCGTCAGCCCACGCTCCGATGGCAGGCGGCAGCGGTGACTGTGGCGGTGGTCGGCGTCATTCACGGCATCATCTTTTACGCGGTCCGGCGGAGGCAAAGACTGATTCGCCGGACACCATCCGCGAGATGCAGCTGGTGGTGGATGATATCGTCCGCAACCAGCTCACGGTTATCGGCCTGAGCGCGGCCCTGGCCCGGGAATCAAGTCGCACGGAGGGGCGCCTCGAAGATTGGGCCGAGCGTTCCATCAACGCCGCCCATGAGATCGGACATCAACTCAAGGCCATCGATTCGGAACGATTGCAGGACCTGATTCGCCGCAGTGCGGCGGTGAGCCGCACTCATCACTGAACCGCTTCCTCTTGCCTTTCAGTGCAAGTACTTCGCTTCGCCCACAGGAAGGGCAATCGCTAACCGGTTCTGCTCAGGTGGTAGTGGGCAGGTGGCATAGGCCGTGTAGGCGCACGGCGGGTTCTGGAGACGGTTGAAGTCGAGGGTCAGGTGGCCGGGCTGGTCGAGCTCGTGATCGGGAAAATCAGTGTAGAGAAAACGGGCCGCTCCGTAGCTCGTCGTCCGACTGGTCGTATCGCGCAGGATAAAGAAGAGCTGCTTCGCGTCGGGATCCTCGAGGACTGGTTCAAGCTGAAGCGTCTTTCCGTCGAGGGTGAACTCGGCCACGCCGGGCGCGGGCATCTCGTCGGTGACGCCGATGATTGACGGCACCTTGATTTTCTTTGCCGGGACAAAGGGAATCCATTTTGCCTCGACGCGATACTTGGGGTCGGGAGCGTACCAGTGCAAGCCGTGAAAGTTCAGCCGCGTGGGAGCCTGTGAGTCCTTGATGCGGAGCGCGTAGCGATCTCCGCGATGAAGCAGGAGAATGCTGAGTGTTCCGGTGGCAAGGAGCGACGGCTTAGCAGCCTCATCGTCGGCGAGCTTGCCGGCATGCGCCGGCGCACCGTCGAGTTGGACCCCCGCCGGAAATCCTCCGGCAGGCGGTGCGAGGCGAATATCGCTGCCGCTGACCTCGATAATTCCCAGGTGCGGGGGAGCAGGCGCGGCCAGCCGGATGCGATTGTCCGGGGCCGAGCCGACGGTGTTCGCTCCGGGCTTCAGCCACTCGAGGCCAACCAGCGTAAGCCAGCTATCCGGAGCCGAGAGGCGCTGCTCGCGGTGTGCACGCCAGGCGAGCAGCCCGGTCTTCCACTCGGATGTGGCATCGGCGAAGAGCAGGGCTGCGACCGCAAGGACAACAATGGGGACGAATCGAGAGATTTTCATGCTTCCTCTGAATTTCAGATGTCAGTAGGAGAACTGCGCGACGGAGCGTCTGCGGCTAGCAACAACAGAGGGCGAGAGGAGCGCCGGAGAAGTGGAGGAAAGCCATCACGCGTTTATTTTACCCTCGAGACTCTCCGCCATTTCAAGCAGTTTCACGACCGTGTTCCAGTTTCTGCCCGTTCCCGGAATCTTCAGCGCTCTCTCGACACCGGCCATCGACAGCTTGGGGCGCGCCATGCCGTTGGGAAAATAGGTGTAAAGCTCGCGTTCATGGATGTGCAATTCCTCGGGATCCGCTTTGATGCCGAGTACCTTCCGACGGGCCTCAGCCGATGGGCTGCCGGCGAGAAAGGTGACCAGGAGCTTGCTGGGTTCGATGCCGGACCGGCTGGCGAACGGATTCGCCTCGATCGCCGCGCGCAATTCAGAAGTAGTCCGGAGAATGATGCTGGGGCGAAATCCGAAGCTCCCCTCGATCGCGCTTTCGATCTTCGCGGCCAGAGAAACGAGATTCGCGTGCTTCGTCCGGAACACGACATTGCCACTCTGTACGTAGGTTTGTGCATCCAGCAATCCGAGAGTCGCATAGAGCGCACGCAATGCCTCCATGGCAACCTTGTTGTGACCGCCAACGTTGATGCCCCGCAGCATGGAGACGACGACCTTCATAGCAGGCGCCAGTATAAATCGGGCGCCCCGCTCTCCCACGATTACCAGGTTGCTAATAACTCATCGAGTGTCTCGCGCGTCACTTCATCAATGTGATAAAAGAATGCGTTTGCACTGAATCGCTTCGGAGGCCGATCAGCATCTCCTTTGTGGAACGAGCTGCACTGCACTTCGAGTTACGAGGAGCGGCAACGGGCAGGAGGCATGATGAACGGATACAAGCGGTGGGGAATCGCTCTCGCAGCGATTCTGGTGCAAATGGCGCTCGGCGCCGTGTATGCCTGGAGTGTCTTCCGGGTTCCTCTTTCAAAGCTTTTTCATTCGACGATTTCCGAGGTAACGCTCACATTCACGATCGCGATCTTCGTTCTGGGATTTGCGGCCTTCTTTGGAGGGCTTTGGCTAAACCGGGTTGGGCCGCGCGTGGTCCTGCTCACTGGCGGCCTGCTCTACGGCGGCGGTATATTTCTGGCTAGTTTTTCCTCCGGACTTCCCTGGCTCTATCTGACATACGGAGTGATCGGCGGAATCGGGCTTGGCTTCGGCTACATCGTTCCAATCTCCGTTCTGGTGAAGTGGTTTCCAGATCGCCGCGGACTGATGACAGGCGTGGCGGTCGGCGGTTTCGGCGCCGGTGCGCTGGTAACCGCCCCGGTGGCGACCCGGCTGATTCAGACCGTTGGTGTACTGCACACCTTCGCTTATCTGGGAATTGCTTACCTGATTGTCACCTGTGCTGCGGGTTGGTTTATGACCAATCCGCCGGCGGGCTGGCTGCCGGAGGGATGGAAGCCCGGACTCATCGAGAAAACGCAACGCGCCTCAAAGGATTTCACTCTGGGTGAGGCATTGAAAACCTGGCAGTGGTGGGCCTTATGGCTCCTGCTGTTTCTCAATACTTCGGCCGGCATTTCGATCATCTCGCAGGAAGCGCCGATGTTTCAGGAGCTGGCCAAAGTTACGGCGATTGTGGCCGCCGGCATGGTGGGGATTGTCAGCATCGGCAACGCTGTCGGGCGCGTCTTCTGGGCGTGGGCATCCGACTGGATTACGCGGCGTGCGACTTTCCTCGCGATGTATCTGCTGCAGGCGGGACTGTTCTGGTTTCTGATCATGTTTCACTCAGTCACAGGCCTTACCGTCATCACTTTCATCATTCTGATGTGCTATGGCGGCGGCTTCGGCACCATGCCCGCATTTGCTGCCGACTATTTCGGAGCAAAGAACGTCGGCCCGATTTATGGACTCATGCTCACCGCCTGGGGTTTCGCGAGTGCATTCGGTCCGCTGATGATCGCGCATGTGCGGCAGTCCACCGGCAGCTATACAAGCGGGCTGCATGCGATCGCGGCGACGATGGCGATATCCCTCGTGTTGCCGCTCCTGGTGAAGCCTCCGAAGGCGACAGCCGAGAGCTCGACCACGGACGGCGAAATGGCAGCGGGCGCAGCACGATAATACCTCTCACGCCCGGGTGAATCGCTGCTCAGTAAGACTCTTGTCCGGCTTCGACTGTGCCCGCCAGATAGTCAGGCTGTCTTCGGATAGCGCTGCTGGTGCCACGTCCATGCGCTCTCGACAATGTCGTCGAGTCTGGAATATTCGGGCTTCCAACCAAGTTCCGCGCCGATTTTTTCCGAGCGTCTCGCAAGCCACACCTGTAGCGCTAACACTACGGGGAGGCTTAGACAGGGGTCAACAAGTGAAGCGTTCGGGATGTTGAGGTAAAACACCTACTGTTTGTGCAGGACAAACTGCCGGGTAGTCTCTTTCACCTTGTTCTCCATGGAGACGGTCATCGTCCTTCCGTCAGAGGATATCGTGAAACGCTCGATCTCTTTTGTTTCCCCGCCGCGCTTGTCGGTTTCCTCGATCGTATTCTCGCCAATGCGCTTCACCGAGACCATGGTATTGCTGAGATCACCCTTGAAGGGGGTTTCGGTCCCGTCCAACTTCGCCGTGTAACCCTGCCCGGCCGGATCAGTGAAGCTAAAGGTGTCGCCTTCGAGCTTCAAGGTTATGACCAGCGCATTGTCGGATCGGTTCGCACGCTTCGAAATCACCCATGAACCCGAAATTGCGTGTGATCCATCGGGCCCTTTTGCCACCCGACTCAGGATGTCCTTCCCGCTGATCACGTCACCGTTGGCGTTGCAGCTCTCCGTCCATTCGCGAGTCGCTGTGTTCCCATCAGAGGAGACCGTGATTCTTGAAGTTCCAACTATCTTCCCGTTTCTACTGTCGGTCTCCTCGGTCATCCGATCATCCACCACCTTGACGCCGACGGTGTCGTAGCAGGGTTCTCCCGTGATCTTTTGGCCCTCGCTATCAACCTTGATCTCAAGTGGGGGATCACAGGTCGGGCAATGATATGTGCCGTCTTGCAGCAGATAAACGTCAGGCTTCGTCGAAGGTTGAGACTCGGCGAGGTCAATCTTCCATGTACCGTCAAAAGGACTCTGCGCCATAGCTTGAGCGGAGACAAGCCATGACATCAGCAACCCGAAGCAAAACAACTGCTTCATCTTCGACCTCACTCCGTCACCGCGGGAGCGGTTCTTGCCGCGCCGCCCGCGAGAATCACGCTGTCCGCTGGTAGCGCTGCTGGTGCCACTTCCAGGCGCTCTCGACAATGTCGTCGAGCCTCGTATACTCCGGCTTCCATCCCAGCTCCTGACCGATCTTCTCTGAACTGGCAATCAGCACGGCGGGATCTCCAGGCCGCCGCGGGCATTCCTCGACAGCGATCGCACGCCCCGTAACGCGGCGCGCAGACTCGATGACCTCACGAACGCTGAAGCCCACTCCGTTACCGATGTTGTAGATGAGCTTGTCGCGGTCCTTCAGCGCTTCGAGGGCGAGCAGGTGGGCCCGCGCCAGGTCGTGTACATGGATATAGTCGCGGATGCAGGTGCCGTCGGGGGTGCCGTAGTCCTGTCCAAAAACCTTGATGCTCTTTCGACGGCCGAGGGCGACGTCGAGGACAAGAGGAATGATATGTGACTCGGGCTCGTGTGCCTCGCCGCGGCCCTCGATAGCTCCGGCAACGTTAAAGTAGCGCAGGCTGGCGTAGCGAAAGCCGTGGATGCGGTTAAGCCAGTCAAGCATCTGTTCGACCAGCAGCTTGGATTCACCGTAGGCGTTGGTAGGATTGAGTGGGGCGTCCTCGCGGATGGGGGTCGATTCAGGCTCGCCGTACACCGCGGCGGTCGAGGAGAAGACGAGGCGTTGAGCGCCCGCGGCGAGCATTGCCTCAAGCAGGCTGAGAGTAGAAGCACTGTTATTGCGAAAATACAGCTCCGGTTTTCGCATGCTTTCGCCGGCTTCGATAAGAGCGGCAAAGTGCATCACTCCGTCTATCCCAGTGTGGAGAAGCTTCTCGATGGCGGGACGGTCGGCAAGTTCGCCTTCGATAAATTCGGCCTGGGAAGGAATCATCGAGCGGTGAGCATGGCAGAGATTGTCGTAGATGACGACCTGATGGCCTTGATCGAGCAAGTGCTGAGCGACGGTGCCCCCGATGTAGCCTGCCCCGCCGGTAACGAGAATTCGCAAGATTTTATCTCCTCTTATCGATCTGCCTGCAATCGAACTGTCGGTGCTCAAAGGGGGTAGGTGGAAGCAACCGGATAGGCACATTGAGTGCAACCGATGTGGGATGGTGCAACCGTCTGAGATGAATCATCGTCGAAGAGGTCAAGCAGGTGGGTCCGTCGGCGCGAGGATTAAGAAAAATTTACTTGGCAGCCCGCATGCAGCGCGGTAAGGGTTACGCAATCCTGATATTGGAGATTATAATTCTAAGAGGGGACATTACTATCGCGTTACCTTTGTAACAACGTGTGCCTTATTCTGCTACAGGTCAAAATGGACCTCCTCCGACAGCGCTTCGGATATGGTAACCATAGGGCGGCCATTTGAATCGAGAACCTCCATTTGGGTGATGGAGTGAAGCAGAGTACACCGGCGAACCTTGTGGGGCCCTACCTTAGAGATGTGGAATTTGGAATGCATGCAGAATTCCGACAGCATAAGGCTCATTTTGTGACATTTTGGGGCAACAAATTCTGGAAACTCAGGTTGGGATAGAAGAGAGCTATGGCGAGTAATTTTCGGAATCAGTCGACTTTTGGACTCCTGCCCGAACCGCAGGGACGGTTTGGCTCATTTGGCGTGAGCCTGGTAGTGAACGTCAGCGTTGGAGCCCTTCTGATTCTCTTTGCTGCGGCCCGCATGCATGAAGTGAAGGCGCAAAAGGAGAATACCGCGGTCCTGGTATTTCCTATTGAGCCAAAGCCTTATGTCCCGCCTCCGGTTCCCAAGGTGCGCGTGATTCCGCCGCCGCCGAAAGTTGAGCCGCCTCAGCCAAAAATAAAACCGCCCAAACCAGTGATTGAACCGCCAAAGCCAATGGAGGTGAAGATCCCGACGCCTCCGACTCCGAAGATAGCTCCTGCTCCTCCCAAGGCGGTGTCGCCCCCGCCACAGCCTAAGGTGGGACTCTTCAAGAGCTCGCAGCCCACCAAGGTGGCAAACAACACGGTTGCACCTACTCCGAAGACAGGCGGATTCGGCGATCCCGTGGGCGTCACGCCGAATCCCAACGCAAGCAAGCCGGCCACAATCGCCGCGGTGGGTTCGTTTAACGGAACTCCCGGGATCGGACAGCCGGGAGCCGGAGCGGCGCGACAGGGCTCCGTCAAGGGCGTGGCCTTTGGCTCCGGGGTGGCTAATGGTGTCCCCGGCGGCAAAGACGTGCACGGAACCGTTGCTTCTGCCGGATTTTCAAATGGCGTGGTAGGCGGAACGGGCAAGCCCGGAGGGACGGGCAGGGTAGCGCAGGCCGGATTCTCCGGAACAGGATTTGGGCAGGCTACTCCCGCGGCCCCCAAGGTTCAACAGGTTGAGTCGACACCTATCGTGGTTCTTTCCAAGCCCAGGGCCGCCTATACAGCCGAAGCCCGCCAGCTGAAGATCGAAGGCGACGTAAAACTCGAGGTGCGCTTCACGGCATCGGGCCATGTGGAAGTTCTGCAGGTGATCAGCGGCCTGGGGCATGGTCTTGATGAGCAGGCGAGGACCGTTGCACAGGGCATTCAATTCAAACCAGCAACCAAGGATGGACATGCAGTAGACCAGGTCACCGTGATACGAATAACCTTCCAGTTGGCCTAGATTCGTTACCCCGTGGCCTGAAATTTCGAGCCACAGGCGGGACCAGACGTCGCAGCACCAGCTGCATCGTACCAGCGGTTCCGGGATACGTTTCAGGATAGGTTCCGGGATAAATGTATCGCCCAACAGAAGAAGCGCAAAGGGGCGCAGGGCAATCTGAACCGGAAAGACTGGCAGAGAAAACAGTAAAGAGTAAAGATATGAGAAAGAGAAAGATTAGGAGCCTGTAAATGTCTCTCCGCAATATGTCTACGTTGGGTCTGGTGTTGATCTTGGGCGTCGGTGCCGCCAACGCAAAGAAAGAAGCAAAATATGTGAAGCCTGTGCCTCTCACGCCCGAGCAGGCGGCGCTTGTACAGAAAGCTGTGGATCGGGAAAAAGCGACCGTCAAGGAGATCCAGAAGAGCACACCGGTCGTGCAGACCTACATCCAGAACACGCGGCCAGATCCCAAGCTTCAGACGGTGCCCGTTTCGGATGAATACCTTGTGGCTCGCGTGGATTTCGGCAAAGCCTTTGTCGCCAATCCCTATGAAACCCGGACTTCCAAGGGTAAGGGCTTCTTCAAAGGCACGAAAAAATTTCTGGGAGATCTGACCAAGAGCTTCAGCCTCAGTTATTCTGCCACGGGCTTCATGGACATGATGTTCCTCGACCCCGTGAGCTTTGACCAGCAGCACTATGATTTCAGCTATGTCCGGCGGGATTTCCTGGGCGGCGTGCGTACGGTGGTCTTCGATGTGAAGCCCAAGCCCAAGGAGGGGTATGGAAGATTCTTCGGCCGCATCTGGGTCGAGGACCAGGATGGCAACATCGTCCGCTTCAACGGCTCTTATACCGGCAACAACGGCGAGCAGATCGCCCGCTACTACCACTTCGACAGCTGGCGGCTGAATGTGCAGCCTGATGTCTGGCTGCCGACGGCGATCTACGTCGAGGAGACCCAGACAAGCGAAGCGAAGAAGGCGACCGGTTTCCGCGCGCAGACCTATTTCTGGGGCTACTCGCTGAAGCTGCCCCAGCATGAGTCTGACAGCGAGTCAATCCAGGTGGAGAACGCTCAGGATCAGAGCGATCAATCGCAGGATGTGGGCCCGCTGCAGGCCAAGCGCCAATGGATTTCCCAGGCCGAACAAAACGTGCTTGACCGTTTGACCCAGGCCGGTCTGCTGGCCCCGCCAAGTGATTTCGATAAGGTGCTCGAGACGGTTACAAATAATATTGCCATCGGCAGCAAGCTCGCGTTGCCGGACGATATCCACTGCCGGGTGCTGCTGACCACGCCGCTCGAATCGATATCCATTGGCAACACTATCCTGCTGAGTAAGGGCCTGGTGGATGTGCTGCCCTCGGAAGAGGACCTGGCAGCGGTGCTGAGCTTCCAACTCGCTCATATCGTTCTCGGCCACCATATTGATACCCGGTACGCCTTCAATGACCGCCTTCTCTTCCCGGACGAGGCGACCTTTGCGAAGTTCAACATGAACCACACGGCAATTGACAACCAGACGGCTGCGAAGAAGGCTGCCGAGTTGTTCAACGCTTCGGTGTACCGCGACAAAGGAGCCAGCGTGGGTCTGTTCTTCCAGGCGCTGCAGATGCGCTCCAAGGAACTGACCTTCCTCATGACACCGCGTCTGGGTGACTCGCTCCTCAAACCGGACGGCACGCCGTGGTTGGCCGCGCTGGGACAGGGAGCGCCCAAGCTGAACATGGACGATCTGACCCAGATTGCCGCGCTTCCTCTGAACAGCCATCTGAAGATCGATCCCTGGGACGACAAGGTCTTCCAGCTGAACGTGAAACCGGCGCCGCTGCTGAGCGCCGGGGACAAGATGCCGTTTGAGGTCACCCCGATCTACTACCGTCTCCAGCGCTATCAACCACCGGTCCAGCCGGCACCGTCATCTACGGCAGCAACGACCGCACCGCCCGCAAGCACAGCACCCGCACCAGCCACTGCGGCACCGGCGCCTGCAACTGATGCACCGGCAAATGCGGATCCGGCAGCAACGCAGACGCCTCCACCCCCTGCGGACACAAACCAGGCTCCGCCGGCGGCTAGCCCGCAATAAGCAATGCCCGAAACGGTGCGCCGGATCCTCTGGGGTCCGGCGCTACCTGCAAAGGTTTTTTTGCGACAAATGGCTGCCATGGCTTTTGCAATCAGGACTTACCGCATCTCAAATCTCTGGAGATTGTAGACGTGCTTAAAAAGATTCTGATCCTTAGCTTCCTCCTCGGGTCCGGAGCAGCGTATGCCCAGGTCGCCCCATCCGTTCAAGGCGGGAACTCAACACTGTGGGCGGGGGCCGAGGCTTCCAGCTTCGACTCTGACTACGATACCAAGACGCGGCTCATCGGAATCGGTGCGCTGGTGGACTATAACGTGACCCAGAGACTCGGGATTGAAGGCGAAGGACGTTGGCTGAAGTGGAATGGTACTGGCCAGCAATCCCAATCCGACTACTTGATCGGAGCCAAGGGCCGTTTATTCCAATACCACCGATTTTCTGCAAATGCAAAAATCCTGTTCGGCGGAGTTTTCATCACCTATCCGAACAAATTTGGAACGGGGAGCTATTTCGCATTCGCTCCCGGCGGATATGGGGAGTACCGCATCTCGCGCAGGTTCGCGATCCGCGGCGACTACGAATACCAGTTCTTGCCCAAAGCGCCGGGATTCGAAGGGCTACCGAGCCATGGGCTCAATCCCAACGGCTTCAGTGTAGGCGTGATGTATCGCATTCTCGGGGTCCGCTAGAACTCGAAAAGCAGAGCATTTGCCAATGGAATGCGAAGGGCCGGGTCTGAAACCCGGCCTTTTTTGCATGAGCAGCCCCATCCATTACCGTGCTAACCGGCTCTTGAGGCAAGAAAAACAGCCTGGAGCAATTACGCTCGAGGCTGTTTGCGATGACAGATACCCGTCAGTCTAGAAGTGGTAAGCGACGCCAATCGACGGATTGCTGATGTTGTAATAGCGGTTGGTCTTGAGATTTGGATCGTTGAAGCTGGGCGCCTTCACTACGATGCCTCGATACTCGACGCGAATATCAAAGCTCGGGCTAAGCTCGTATGCGATGCCGCCCCCGTATAGCGCGCCGATATTCGTGCTGCGGCCAAGATTCTGAAGCTGCGTCTTCTGGTCATTGATCACCGAAAAGATGAAGCCGCCCGGACCACCTTCAAGGAAGGGATTGAAGTTCTTGTAGGTGAAGTTGTAGACGTAGGCCCCCGAAATTTCCTGGAAGCGATCGTGAACGAGCACATTATTCGTCGGATTGATGTAGTGCTGCACTTGCTGCGCATATTGGTAGTTCAGTTCTAGCCCGCTATGCGGTGTGAGAAGGTACCGGTAGCTGGCCAGAACGCCAATTCCCGTGGTAGCGTGCAGTTGAACAGCATTGCCTGCAACAAACGGCGGAATCAATGCGGTTCCGCTCACGCTGACGTCCATGCGGCTTTCCTGGGCGAAACCCACCACCGCCATCAAGGGCAGCAGCAACAGCAACAACAGACTCTTCTTCATTCGTCTTGTGAACCTCTCGCCCGCCGCGGCGGGCGCACGCCTCTCGGGCTCGTCAATTTATTAGTAGAGCCGGGGTTCCCCGGTCCACTTCGTAATTGTACCTGCGGAATCCGGTTTCGACAGCATCCGCGTGCGTCAACACACCATCAGCGCGTGTGCTCGGCGCGATAACTGAACGGCGAACCTCGTTCCTGAGAAAGTGCCTTGACGGCTTTCAGGAAAGCCAGAGCCGCATGCGACAGAGTCGCATTCTTCCGGTAAGCCAGCAATAGCTGCCGCTCGATCTTGAGCTCCGGTACCTGAACCTGGACCAGCTCGCCCCGCGCCAGCTCATGCTGAACCGTCAATCCCGGAACCAGCGCGACGCCGTTACCCATGGCCACGAAACGCTTGATGGCTTCCAGGCTGGGCAGCTCCACGTTCATGTTCAACGGCGTCTTATGCTTTTCGAAAAGGTCGATCACGCGCCGCCGCAATGGCGAAACAACATTATGGGCGACGAAGTTTTCTGCCCCCAGGTCGCGGATCGCCACCCGCTTCTCCCGCGCCAGTGGATGGCGAGGATTCACGATGAAGACGACCGAATCGGTATAAACGCCGATCACGTGAAGCTGCTGATCCGCCGGGCGGAAGGTGACGATGCCGATCTCCACCGTGCGATCGAGGATCTGCTCGGGAATGCGGCTGGCCAGCGCGCGCTGCACCAGCACGCTGATATGCGGACACAGGCGGCGGAATTCGTCGAGCACTGGGAGCAGGTAAAGACAGGTGTATTCATTGGCCGCCAGGTGCAGCCGTCCGCGCTCCAGGGAGCGCAGTTCCTCTAGCGCCGACGCAGCCTCGCCGCGCAGCTTCAACAGGCGCTCGGCATACTCGCGAAGAAGCAGTCCGGCAGCGGTTAGCGTGCCCTCCCGCGAGGTGCGCTCAAAAAGCGGGTCGCCGATTTCCTCTTCAAGACGGCGAATCGTGTGGCTCACGGCAGGCTGCGTGCGGCGCAATCGAATCGCAGCGCGTGAAAAACCGCGTTCCTCTACCACCGCGAGAAAGGTTTCCAGCTGAGACAGGTCCATAAGCTACAATCGCACTCTGAAGAAGGATCTGTTCAAATATAATCTAAATCTATCGATTCAGTAGAAATTATAAATTTGAATTATATTGAGGATTTTGGCAAACTTAATGACAAGAGAGTCTCACTTGCAGGGGATGTAGATGGCTCCAGACCGCGTTCATTTTTTTGATACGACCCTCCGGGATGGCGAACAATCGCCGGGTTGCAGCATGACCCAGCACGAAAAGCTTCAGATAGCCCATTCGCTCGCCGATCTGGGCGTGGACATATTGGAAGCGGGCTTCGCCATTTCCTCCGATGGCGATTTCGCCGCAATCGATGCAATAGCCCAGGATGTGCGCGGACCGGTGATCGCGTCGCTGGCGCGTGCTAAGAACGGAGACATCGAGCGGGCGGCGCAGGCTCTCAAGCGCGCCCACCGGCCGCGGATTCACATCTTTCTGGCCAGTTCCGATCTTCATCTCGAATACAAGCTGAAGATGAGCCGCGAAGAGGCGCTCGACCAGGCGGCGAAATCCGTCGCCCTAGCGCGCACGTTGGTCGACGACGTCGAGTTCTCTCCGGAAGACTCTACGCGTACCGATCACGAATTTCTCTGCAGGATCGTCGCCGTTGCTATCGAGGCCGGCGCTACCGTCATCAACCTTCCCGACACCGTCGGCTATTCCGTCCCCGGCGATTACGCGGCCATGTTCCGCATGATTCGCGAACGGGTGCCTGGAGCCGAAAATGTGATCCTCTCCTCGCACACGCATGACGATCTCGGACTCGCGGTGGCCAATGCTCTCGCTGCCGTCGAAGCTGGCGCGCGGCAGGTCGAATGCACCATCAACGGCATTGGCGAGCGAGCCGGGAATGCGGCCCTCGAAGAGATCGCGGCGGCCCTGCATGTGCGCGCCGATTATTTTCCCGTCGAGCATGGGCTGAAGATGGACCACATCTACTCCGTCAGCCAGCTATTAGGGAGCACGATCAGCTTCGCGCCGTCACCCAACAAAGCGGTCGTAGGCAGCAACGCCTTTGCGCACGAGGCCGGCATTCACCAGCACGGGGTTCTCTCGAACCCGCTGACGTACGAAATCATGACACCGGCTTCCGTCGGGGTTCCCAGCAATCGCATGGTGCTGGGCAAGCATTCGGGACGCCACGCGCTGCGATCTCGCCTCGTAGCGCTGGGGTATCACCTTGCGCCTGAGGATGTCGACATTGCGTATCGCGCGTTCACCGAACTGGCCGACCGCAAGAAAGCCATTTACGACCAGGACCTGATCAACCTGGTGGCGCACCACCAGCGGCACGAAGACCTGATCAACGACGAAACAGTCTCGAAACCACACTGAACTTTTCGGCAGGCGCGCACGCCGCCACACTCGCAGGGAGACAACGATGAAGCTCAAGGTACTGGTAGTCGCTGGAGATGGAATCGGTCCCGAAGTCACGGGCGAAGCGGTGCGGATTCTGCGCTCCGTCGCTGAACTCGGAGGATACGATTTCGAATTCAGAGACGCCCTCATTGGCGGTGTCGCCATCAAGCAGCACGGATCGCCACTGCCCGAATCGACTCTGGAGATTGCGCTCGAAAGCGATGCGGTGCTTCTCGGTGCAGTCGGCAGCAATGAGTTCAATTCCCTCCCCCCAGACCGCCGGCCGGAAGCGGGCCTGTTGCAACTGCGACAGGCCCTCGGCGGTTTCGCCAACCTGCGTCCCTCGTTCGCGTGGCCGGCTCTGGCGTCGAACTCACCGCTGCGCGCCGAAGTCGTCAATGATGCGGACATCCTCTTCGTACGCGAATTGCTGGGCGGCCTGTACTTCGGTGAGCCCCGGGCGTGGGATCGCGAAGCGGGATCGGCCTGGAACACCATGCGTTACACCCGCGACGAAGTGACTCGCGTGGCCCGGGTTGCGTTCGAGCTGGCCTCAGCACGACGAAAGAAAGTGACCTCGGTCGACAAGGCCAACGTTCTCGAAGTTTCGCAGCTCTGGCGGGCAACCGTGACCGAGCTGGCTGCGCAGTATCCCGAAGTAACGCTCGAGCACCAGTATGTCGATGCGTGTGCCATGCACCTGATGAACACACCGCGCAACTTCGACGTTGTCCTCACCGAAAATCTCTTCGGCGATATCCTCTCCGACGAAGCTGCGGTCATCACGGGCTCGCTTGGCATGTTGCCGTCAGCGACGATCGGTGGGCAGGTGAATCTGTACGAGCCGGTTCATGGCTCGGCGCCGGACATCGCGGGCAAAGGGCTCGCCAACCCTCTGGGCGCGATCCTGACGGCGGCCATGCTGCTGCGGCATTCTGCCAAACTTGAGCAGGACGCCCAGGCCGTCGAAACCTCTGTTCGCAAGGTGCTGGAGCAGGGGTACCGCACGGCCGACCTGGTCCGCGATCAGCCCTCGAAGATGGTCGTCTCCACACAGGAGATGGGCAAGTACGTTCATCAGGCGCTCAACGAGATCATTGACTGCCGGCAGGCAATGCACGCGGTGTAGTGCTGGCCGCACGGCGGGCGCCTTCGGCGCAAGACAATTTGAAAGATGTGGAGTTATCAGAGATGTCAGCACCAAAAACATTATTCGAGAAAGTCTGGGAATCGCATTTGGTAGCCGAACCAGCCAATGAACCGGCTCTCCTCTACATCGACCTGCACCTGGTGCATGAAGTGACTTCACCGCAGGCCTTCGAAGGTCTTCGCCTCGCGGGACGCAGGCTGCGCCGTCCGGATCGCACTGTGGCTACGGTCGATCATAACGTGCCGACCACGCCAAACCGGCTCATCATCGAAGACGCCATCGCCGCCAAGCAGATCGACACATTGCGCCAGAACTGCATGGATTTCGGCGTCGATCTCTATGACATACAGTCGCCGAACCAAGGCATCGTTCACGTCATCGGGCCTGAGCTCGGGCTTACCAAGCCCGGCATGACCATCGTCTGCGGCGATTCGCACACCTCCACGCACGGCGCATTTGGCGCGCTGGCCTTCGGCATCGGCACGTCGGAAGTCGAGCACGTGATGGCCACCCAGTGTCTGCCACAGTCGAAGCCGAAGACCTTCCGCATCGCCGTCGAAGGCGAGCTACCTGACGGCGTGACTGCAAAAGACGTTGCCCTCGGCATCATTGGACGCATCGGCACCGACGGCGCTACAGGATACGTCATCGAATACGCAGGATCTGCCATTCGTTCCCTGAGCGTAGAAGGCCGTATGACGGTCTGCAACATGAGCATCGAGGCAGGCGCGCGCGCCGGTATGATCGCTCCCGACGAAACAACCTTTGCCTACCTGAAAGGCCGCAAGTTTTCACCGCAAGGGGCCGAATGGGACAAGGCGGTCAGCGAGTGGCGCGAACTGGCCTCTGATCCAGGTGCGAAATATGACCGGGAGCTGATCATTCCAGCCATCGAACTTGCACCTTACGTCACCTGGGGTACCAGCCCGGGCATGGTAGTGCCGGTCACTGACATTGTTCCCAATCCTGCTGACGCGAAGTCTGACGCGGACCGCCGCCATTTCGAGCAGGCGCTCAAGTACATGGACCTCAAGCCTGGCGTGTCCATTGAAGATGTGACGATTGATCGCGTCTTTATCGGCTCCTGCACCAACTCGCGCATCGAAGACCTGCGCTCTGCCGCAAAGGTGGTCGCCGGATATCACGTTCACTCCCACGTCCGCGCGATGGTCGTGCCGGGATCGCAGCCGGTGAAGGCGCAGGCCGAGCGCGAAGGGTTGGATCACATCTTTCGCGCAGCGGGATTCGAGTGGCGTGAGCCCGGATGTTCGATGTGCCTGGGCATGAACCCCGACATTCTTGCACCGGGTGAGCGTTGCGCCTCAACCAGTAATCGCAACTTTGAAGGACGACAGGGGCGCGGCGGCAGGACTCACCTGGTAAGCCCCATGATGGCCGCAGCTGCAGCAATCACAGGGCATTTCACCGATGTCCGTACATGGGAATTCAAGAAGGAAGAGGTTCTCGCTTAAATGAAGCCGTTTCGCAAACACCGATCGAAAGTGATTCCGCTCAACCGGGCGAACATTGATACGGATCAGATCATCCCCAAGCAGTTCCTGAAGCGGATCGAGCGCACCGGCTACGGTGACTTCCTCTTTCACGACTGGCGTCAGGATCCGGACTTCGAGATCAACCATCCCCGCCACAAGGGCGCGGAGATTCTTGTCACCGGCAAAAACTTCGGCTGCGGGTCGTCGCGTGAACATGCGGCGTGGGCGCTCAACGATCACGGCTTCCGGGTGGTCATCGCGCCGAGCTTCGCTGACATCTTCCACTCCAACGCCGGCAAGAACGGCCTGCTACTGGTCACGCTGCCCGAAGAGCACGTGGATCTTCTCATCGAGCGCGCCTCAACGATTGACGATTATCACCTCACCGTCTCGCTTGAGGATCACCACGTTCACGACGACCACGGCTTCTCGGCAACCTTCGCGATCGATCCCTTCCGACGCTACTGCCTGCTCGAAGGTCTCGACGACATCGGCCTTACGCTTCGCCACGCCGATGCGCTCGACACTTTTGAAAAGCAGCACGACAAGTCCTTCTGGGTTACACCTCGCCCGACTTCTGCAGCCACGGAGACTGCGCACGCATGAGCACAAATGGCAAGAATGGCGGCGGACACAATCCCAAGAAATACAGCATTCCTCTGACTGAAGGGCCAAGCCGCGCCGCGGCGCGCTCTTATCTGCGCGGCATCGGCTTCTCCAAGGAAGACCTGCACAAGCCGATCATCGGCATCGCGAACACGTGGACCGAAATCGGCCCGTGCAACTTTCATCTGCGCCAGATTGCCGAAGCCGTGAAGCAGGGCGTGCGCGAAGCCGGGGGCACGCCGATGGAGTTCAACACCATCACCATCTCCGACGGCATCACCATGGGCACCGAGGGCATGAAGGCCTCGCTGATCAGCCGCGAAGTCATCGCCGACTCCGTAGAGCTGGTCGCGCGCGGCAATCTCTTCGACGGCCTTGTAGCCATAGCCGGTTGCGACAAGAACATGCCCGGCACGGTCATGGCGCTGGCTCGCCTCGACATACCTGGGCTCATGCTCTACGGCGGATCCATTAAACCCGGGCGGTTGAACGGCCACGACATCACCATCCAGGACGTTTTCGAAGCCATCGGCTCGCACGCGGCCGGAAAAATCGACGACGCGGGTCTTGAAGCCGTCGAAGCCGCGGCCTGTCCGGGCGCGGGCGCCTGCGGCGGACAATTCACCGCCAACACGATGGCCATGGCCTGCGAATTTCTGGGCATATCGCCTATAGGCCTCTCGGGCGTGCCGGCCTTTCTACCGGAAAAGCTTGACGCAGCGCGTGAAGCCGGACGGCTCGTACTCGAACTAGCCAAGAATGACATGCGCCCCAGCAAGATCATCACGCTTGCGGCCATCGAGAACGCCATCGCCAGTGTCGCTGCCTCCGGCGGGTCTACCAATGCCGTTCTTCACTTCCTGGCCATCGCCAACGAGATGGGCATCCCGCTTTCCATTGACGACTTCGACCGCATCAGCGCGAAGACGCCGCTGCTCTGCGACCTGAAGCCCGGCGGCCGATACGTCGCTGCCGACTATCACGCCGCGGGCGGCAGCCGCCTGCTGGCAAAGCGACTGCTCGACGCGGGCCTGCTAAAAGGCAGCGCATGGAACGTCACCGGGAAGACGTTAGCGGAAGAAGCGGCGCAGGCCACGGAGACTTCGGGCCAGGTTGTGATCCACGCGCTCGACAACGCCATCAAGCCAACCGGAGGGCTCGTCATCTTAAAGGGCAACCTCGCCCCGGAAGGCTCTGTGATCAAGGTGGCAGGACACAAGCGTCTCGAGCATCGCGGACCGGCGCGCGTCTTCGATTCCGAGGGCGAGGCTTTCCACGCTGTCGAGGGCGGCCAGATCAAACCGAATGACGTGATCGTGATTCGCTATGAAGGCCCGAAGGGCGGGCCCGGCATGCGCGAGATGCTGCAAGTCACGGCCGCAATTGCCGGCATTCCCGAACTGAGCGAGACGGTGGCCCTGCTGACCGATGGCCGCTTCTCCGGGGCGACGCGCGGCCTGATGGCCGGGCACGTTGCGCCTGAGGCAGCCGTTGGCGGACCTATCGCCGCCGTGCGCGAAGGCGACATCATTCACTTCGATATTCCGAACCGCAAGTTAACGGTGGAGATCTCCGACAAGGAACTCGCCGAACGATTGAAGACGTGGGAAAAACCTCTTCCCCGCTTTGCCCGCGGAGTTTTCCGCAAATACGCCGACACCGTTTCATCCGCGTCACTGGGCGCGGTCACGCACTAACGCTGCAAGGAGCAGGAGATGAGTGAGGCAAAATCCGCAGGCACCCGTTTAACAGGAGCCGAGATTCTCTGGGCCACCCTCGAGGGCGAGGGCGTGCGCGAGGTCTTCGGCTATCCCGGCGGCGCCATTCTGCCCGCATACGACGCGCTGCGCAAATTCCCCATCCGCCACATCCTCGTCCGACACGAGCAAGGTGCGGTGCACATGGCCGATGGCTATGCGCGCGCATCCGGAAAAGTCGGCGTGGCCATTGCTACCTCCGGGCCTGGCGCGACCAACATGGTGACCGGCATTGCCACCGCGATGATGGATTCGATCCCGCTGCTCTGCATCACCGGACAGGTTTCGAGTAAGGTGCTCGGCACAGACGCTTTCCAGGAGATTGACATCACCGGCATTACTTTGCCGGTGACGAAACACAACTACGTCGTCACGCGCGCCGAAGACGTTGCTCCGGCCATCCGCGAAGCGTTGCTCGTCGCGAAGTCTGGACGCCCCGGCCCCGTGCTGGTCGACATCACCAAGGATGCCCAGCAGGGATCGGCGACATTTGATTTCGCGGCAGCCGCGCCCGAGCCGTATCGACCCCATCCCATGCTGCGCGCGGAAGAGGACTCGGTCCTCAGGGCTGTGGAGTTGATTCGCACCGCGAAACGTCCGGTGATTCTCGCCGGACACGGCATGATTCAATCCGGCGCTCGCAAGCAAATACTCACGCTGGCCGAGCGTCTGCAGATTCCCGTCGCGTCTACGCTGCTGGGTTTGGGCGGCTTCCCCGCGTCTCATCCGCTCTCGCTCGGCATGATGGGCATGCACGGCGAGGCATGGGTGAACCAGGCGATTCAGCAATCCGATCTTCTCATCGCCTGCGGCATGCGCTTCGATGACCGCGTTACTGGCTCGCTCGCAACGTACGCAATCAACGCGAAAAAGATCCACATCGAAATCGATCCGGCGGAGATCAACAAGAACGTTAAGGTCGATGTGGCGCTCATCGGCGATTTGGCCGAGGTGCTCGAAACCCTGCTGCCGCACCTCGCGCCGCGTGATGGCGAATCCGCATGGATGCGCGAGGTGAATGCGATGAAGGGCGAGTGCTCGGTGCGCGATATCCAGAACCTGCCCGACACCGGACACCTCTACGCCGCGCACGTGATGAATGATCTCTGGCATGCGACCAACGGCAAGGCCATCGTCGTCACCGATGTTGGCCAGCATCAGATGTGGGAGGCGCAATACTACAAGCACGAAGATCCGCGCACGCTCATCACGTCCGGCGGACTCGGCACCATGGGTTTTGCGCTGCCTGCGGCCATTGGCGCAAAAGTCGGCTGCCCCGACAAAGAGGTCTGGGTCATTGCCGGAGACGGCGGCTTCCAGATGACCGCGGCCGAGCTGTCCACCATCGCGCAGGAGAACCTCGACATCAACATTGCCGTCGTCAACAACGGCTACCTCGGCATGGTGCGGCAATGGCAGGAGTTCTTCTACGAGAAGAATTATGAGTCCTCGCCCATCCTCAGTCCGGATTACGTCAAGCTTGCCGACGCGCACGGCATTCCCGGTGCAGCGGTGCGCACACGTGGTGAGGTGTTGCCCGCGGTGAAGGCGGCACGCGCGCGTAAAGGACCCTTCCTGATCAACTTCCTGGTCGAGAAGGAAGATTCCGTGTATCCCATGATCGCCGCCGGCTCCGCCCTGCATGAAATGATTCGCAGGCCGGGCGGCAACCCGCTGGTGGAGACGGCGGAGGACGCTTAGCTGCTGTGTGCGATGTTTGGATTGGGGTTGCAGAGGTATCGAAGGGCGAAAGATGTGAGCTCGACTTCGGGGGAGTCGGGGCCTTTGTTTGGTGGGCAACACAGGCCGACTCGGAAGAAACATTTCTCCGCAAGGCCAAAGAGGCGATGAAGTATTACGGACTCATATTGCTGGAAGTTTCAGAGATCAGGCGCTATGACGAAGCCGACGACGTTTCAGAGGACATTCATGAGATTGCAGAGCGCGCCATGGAAAACGAGAATTGGACGCTGTTCGGAACGTTTCACACCTATCGCCGCCACAACGCTTGATAGAGGTTGATTAAGGTTATGCTGCACACATTCGTAGCGCTCGTAGAAGACAGACCCGGCGTGCTCACGCGCGTGGCCTCGCTGTTCCGGCGTCTGAACATCAATATCGTTTCGCTCACAGTTGGCCACTCGGAAAAGAGCGGCGTCTCGCGTATGACCATCGTCTCGGACGCTTCGCCTACGGCCGGACATCGCATCATGGCCAGCCTGTACAAGCTCGAAAACGTCCTGCAGGTGGACGACGTGGGCCAGTCTGCCTGCGTCAGCCGCGAGCTGGCGCTGATCAAAGTCGCTGCGACGCCGAAGACGCGCTCCCACATCTTCGAACTCGCCGAAGTCTTCCGCGCGCGCATCGTCGATCTAGCGCCTGAGTCGCTGATGATCGAAATCACCGGTGTTGAAAGCAAGATCGAGGGCCTGATTCAGGTTCTGAACGAGAGCGACGACCGCATTCTCGAAATTTCGCGCACCGGCCGCATGGTGATGCGGCGTGGACAGCACACCAGCCGCGTACTCGACGCCATGCGTTTGCCGAGCACGGAATCCGAAGCCGAACCCATCGCCGAAGACGATGAAGCAGAGGTTGCCGAAGAGGCGGACCTGCCGCAATAACTGTTAGATTCATTTACTTAAAAGACGAAAAAAACGAGGAATCACGAAAATGCCGAAGACTTACCATGATCAGGACGCCGACCTATCGCTTATCCAGAAGAAGAAAGTAGCCGTGATCGGCTATGGCTCGCAGGGCCACGCGCACTCCCTCAACCTCAAGGACTCGGGCGTCGAGGTCCGCGTCGGCCTGCCCGCGAACAGCAAGTCGATCGACAAGGCGAAGAAGGCCGGCCTTGAAGTGAACACAGTGAGCGACGCCGCGGCCTGGGCCGACGTCATCATGATCCTCACGCCGGATCATTCGCAAGGCGACACCTATAAGAACGACATCGCGCCCAACCTCAAAGCGGGCAAGACGCTGATGTTCGCTCACGGCTTCAATATCCGCTTCGGCACCATCGATCCACCAAAAGACATCGATGTCTCGCTGGTCGCGCCCAAGGCCCCCGGGCATCGCGTGCGCGAAGTTTTCACCGAGGGCGGAGGCACACCGGGCCTGGTCGCCATTCATCAGGACGCCTCGGGCCACGCGCTCGAACTCGCACTCTCCTACGCGAAAGGGATCGGCTGTACACGCGCGGGCGTGATCCAAACCACCTTTGCGGAAGAGACCGAGACCGATCTCTTCGGCGAGCAGGCTGTTCTCTGCGGCGGCGCTTCGGCGCTGGTGAAGGCCGGCTTTGAAACGCTGGTCGAGGCGGGCTATCAGCCGGAGATCGCCTACTTCGAGTGCCTGCACGAACTCAAGCTCATCGTCGACCTGATGTATCGCGGCGGCCTCGCCTATATGCGCTACTCCATCTCCGATACCGCGGAGTACGGAGACTACACCGCCGGCCCGCGCATCGTCACCGACGCCACACGCGCCGAGATGAAGAAAATGCTCAAGGAGATCCAGGACGGAACCTTCGCCAAAAAGTGGATTGAGGAGAACAAGACCGGCCGCAAGCACTTCGACGAGATTCGCAAGATCGAAGCGAAACACCCCATTGAAGAGGTTGGCAGCAGGCTGCGTGCGGCGATGCCGTTCCTCGACCCCGTTACGGTCAAGGACAACGCTCCGCAGGCAGCCCAACCCGAAACCGTCAACGCCTAGATTCACTTACGCTACGCTGGCCGCGGGCATCCCTCTCGCGGCCTTGCGTGTCTATTCAGAGTGATGGTTACTTACCGATCTCCTCTTCTTATCGCGCTCTCTCTCGCCTGCGCGTCAGCGTTGGGACAGGCAAGCCCCAAGTGCCAGGTGGTGCCGAAGTCGCTCGCGGCTATGCACAACTGTTACCGGCCGCTTCTGGTTTTCAGCCCCTCGGCCAACGACCCGAGGCTCAAGAAGCAGAGCCAGATTCTAGACGCGGCCGCTGACGACATGATGGACCGCTTCGTCATGTTCGCTCCAATCTTGCCGGTCACGAAGAACTTCTCCACGCCGCTCGACACACCCTTTACTCTGCTCAGCGCGCAGCAGATGGAGGCCGTCCGCACCCAGTTTCATGTTCCGGCGAACGACTTTGTCGTCCTCCTTCTCGGCGAAGACGGCAGCGAGAAACTGCGCAGCACGAGTCCCGTCGGCTCCGCACGGCTCAACTCGCTCATCGACACGATGCCTTCGCGCAAGAAGGAAATGCAGCGACTCCACGCCAATTGAAATTCGTCTGACGAGGCTCTAGCTTCGCCATCCCTTGCTGACAAACAACTGCTCCCACCAGCGATAAATTTGCCGCTGACGTTCCTGTTCCTCGATCGGCAGATCGGGACCTGGTTCGGGTATGGGATGAAGCGGGCGCAGGCCGACAGATGCCCGAAGTTCATTCACGCGGTCTGGTTCGGCGAGTGTCCACGGACGGGCGCGTCCATCGCGCGGATCGTCCATCCATTGGCTGCCGTAGCGCTGTGCGCGACCTTCCTGCATGGCGATGCGGTCTTCGAGATAAGCCGCGTGCCAGGCGGGGATTCGGCCCTGCGCGTTGCAGGCGCGCAGCAACTCAAGAACATGGCGCTGGAAGAGCGGTTCGCCGACCGAATGCTGGACGACGATCCATGCCGCTTCGGCGCCATCCTGACCGGCGATATCTTCGGCGGGCCAGCCGTGCAACTCGATCAGCTCGCGCAGCCGTGCAGCATTTTTTATGTGGACTCTTTCCATGCGCGGGACGTATTCACCGCCGAGTTCGCCGGCGTCCATAAGTTCCTGGCGAACGCGGAAGTCTTCCTCCCGCATGGCGAGTAGTTCCCTGCGCAAAACCTCGTTGAGTAGATTCGGCGCCACGGCGAGATTGTATCGTGACGCCGCAGAGGTCAAGCTCGTGCTCGTTGCAGATTCGTAACCGGTCTTACCCCCCGGCATCGGTTACCATCAACAGATAGAGGCAGATTATGACCACCGCCAGCACCACTCCCACGCTGGACTCGGCTGATCGTCACACCGCTCCAGGCCACACGCCGATTCCGGAATTGATCGAAGCTCTCAAACGCGTTGGCCCCCTTCACGGCATGGAGGAGAGCGAACTGGAGTGGCTGGCCACCCACGGCACCGAGCGCTTCGAGCCGGCCGGAACCACACTCTTCCACGAAGGCGACCCCGCCACCAGAATGAACATCATCCTCAAAGGCGAGGCTCATGTTCGCCGCGAGCGAGGCGCCCCCACAGGACTCTTTATTGGCCGGGCTGGACAAATCACCGGGCTGCTTCCCTTCTCGCGCATGAAGTCGCACGGTGGACATGGCTTTGTGGTCGTCGATATCTGGGCCCTCGATTTCGACAAGTCGATCTTTCCCGAGATGCTCCGCGCAGTGCCTTCGATGGGACAGCGCTGCGTCTCCGTGCTGCTCGATCGTGTCCGCGAGGTCACCCGGATAGAACAGCAGACAGAAAAGCTCAACGCCCTCGGCAAGCTGGCCGGTAATCTTGCCCACGAGATGAACAATCCCGCGTCAGCTGCGCAGCGAGCCGCATCGGGACTGCTCGATGAGCTTCGCGTTTACGGCCACCAGAAGTTCAGACTCGGCAGTCTTTGTCTCGACGAGCAGCACCTGCTTAAGGTGCGAGACTGGCAGGAAAATATTCGCGAGCAGGCCAGCACGGCAGCACCGCTATCTTCGCAGCACGCGGCGCTCGAAGACGGCCTACAGAATTGGCTCAGAAGTCACAGCGTCGAAGAGACATGGAAGATCGCGCCCGAACTCGCCGAGCTGGGCGTAACGGCGGAACAGCTCGATCCGCTGGGAGAATTCCTCAACGCTGGATCGCTCACCATCGTGCTGTCGCAATTCGCATCCTCGGTGCGCGCCGAGCGCATCGCCGAAGCCATGCTCGACTCCACGGCGCGAATCTTCGACCTAATCCGCGCCATCAAGGACTATTCCTACATGGACCAGGCTCCCATCCAGGAGATCGATGTCCGCATGGGCCTTGAAAACACGCTGACCATGCTTCAGTCGCGCCTCACGCATGTTGAAATTGAACGCCGGTATGACGCCGAACTCCCCATGATCTCCGCCTATGGCAGCGAGTTGAACCAGGTGTGGATGGCGCTGCTCGAAAACGCGCTCGACGCCATCGCCGATCGCGGCAAAATCACTCTGGGCGCACAGGTCTCCGGAGACATGCTACTCATCGAAGTGTGGGACAACGGTCCGGGAATCCCCACAGAGCTGCAGGACCGCATCTTCGAGCCCTTCTTCACCACCAAGGCTCCTGGGCTCGGACTCGGGCTGGGGCTCGACACAGCGCTGCGTATCATCCGCCGCCATCGCGGCTACATCAGCGTGAAGTCGGAACCGGGAGCCACCTGCTTCCAGGTGCGCCTGCCCATCGACCAACTGCAAGCCTACTAGGTGTCCGTTCACCGTCCACAGGTTCTCCGGCCTGTGGACCGCTTTGGTACGGTCCGCGACACTTTTCTCCTGCGACCCGCCCCGAACGCGCTACCCTGTTCGTACGGTGGCGATTTTCTACGATTCTCTTTTGCAGCGGCTCCGGGTCTCGGAAATCCGGCGGGAGAGGATTGCCACGAAACAACGGGTTCTGACCGCGGTTCTTGTATTGGCCTTAGCGCCTGTTGGACCCGGAGCAGCGGGACAAACCTCGCCCGCCGCCACTGGTGAGCTACCACCGCAATCCGTACAAGTATCCTCCACTTCGTCTGTCCCGAAGAATCAGCCATCGGCGAATGCAATCCCGGTGGTATCGACGACCGCGCCTCAACCGTTGTTTGACTTCAAAGAATCCGACATCAAGTTCAATCTGCAGAGCCTGATGGACGTGCTTCGCGACCGCAGACATGAAGGCTGGGTGCTGGCTGCCTATCCCGACCCGAAAACAACCAGGCCGTTGATCGGCGCGGGATTCAGCCTTGACGTAGCGGCGATCGATCACCCTCAAACCGACCCGCTCAATCCTCACCCTTTCATCGAGCCTTCCTCTGCGCAGCTGTGGCAAGAGGCAGGATTCGACGCGGCACGACTGCAGAGGATTCTCGACCAATACGACCGCAACCTTTCTGCCTGGGGTACAAAAAGATATCGCAGGAAAATCAGAGCGCACGCCCTGACGCCGGAGTTGACCGAAGAAGAGGCAACCCAACTCCTGCGCATCTCGGCGATACAGGCCATCGTAAACGCGAGGGCTTACTGCCGCGATTTCGACCAGTTGACGTCGCCGCAGCAAATGGCTTTGAGCCAGCTGGTGTTTCAAATGGGCGTAAATCTCGAAGAGTTCGTTGAGTTTCTGGGCGTGCTGAACGGCAATGCCATTGGCGGCGACCCACCGCCATCCAACGTCGCCGCAGTAACAGAGACTGAACATTGGAATGCCGTGCAGCACACGCTCATCGACAGCCAGTGGGCCAGGCGCTACTCGGGACGCGCTTCCACCGTGATCGCCATGTTCGACCCTGACTACGTCCAGGACCCCGTCGAAGCCGAACGGCGAGTGGCAGTCATACTGCATCCTGCTCCCGTAAAGCATCATCGGAATGCGCCCCCTGCCGCGTCTCTGCGCGCAGCGAACGACAGCCACGGTAAGGCTCCGGGCAAAAAAACGTCCGCCTCCCAGCACAAACGCAAGCTGACGTAGACTCCCTTGAGCGCCACAGGGGCGCCCACTCCCGGGCGACGAAGTCCAGATTCGGACACCTGCGACTCGAGCCAAAAACACTCTCTTCCTTTGCAGCCAACAACATCCGCCGACGGAACAGTTGGTCCTTCGCATGCGTAGGCTATCTATGGGAGAGTCCCGTCCATGATCCTTTACGACCTGCGTCACGCACTCCGCCAACTCGTTCGCCTGCCCGGCTTCACCCTCACTGCAATCATCACCCTGGCGCTCGGCATCGGAGCCAACACGGCCATCTTCAGTGTCGTGAACGCCGTGCTGCGCCACCCCGCGGGAGTCGATCATCCGGAGCGCGTCGCCGTGATGAATGTTCTCTACAAGAAGCTCGCCCTCGATGTCCCCTTCATCTCAGTTCCCGATTACGCCGATACTGCTGGACTCAAGAACGTTGTTGAAGCGGCAGCGATGGAAAGAGGCATCAGCTTCAACACGCCACATGACGGAAAAGTAGAGCATGTAACAGGTGCCCAGGTTGGATCACAGTGGTTTCAAGTCTTTGGTGCGCGCCCCATCCTGGGTCGCACCTTCACTACCGAGGAAGATCAGCCGAATGCCGGTCCGGTCGCGGTGATCAGCTATGGCATGTGGCAGAGCGTCTTTGGAGGCAGCTACAATGTCGTGGGCCAGACCCTGATGCTCGACCAGAAGCCGTACCAGGTGATCGGCGTAATGCGCAGTGATTTCGATTGGCCTCGGCGCAGCCAGGTCTGGGTACCCAACGCGCTCGGGCCGAAGGCCTTCGCAGCCGACCAGCGCTACAACGAGAACTATCAGACCTTCATCCGTCTTCGTCCTGACGCAACCATCGCGCAGGTGAACGCCGGAATTGCGGCGAAGGTGCGCGAGCAGATTCGTACAGAGGGAGAAAAGTCGTTCGGGCACAACGCCGACTGGTCCTTCTACGCTTCGCAGCTCACGCAATTCGCCGCCGGCCCGCTGCGTAAGCCGCTCTACGTGCTCTTCGGAGTCGTTGCACTCGTCCTGCTCATCGCCTCGGCTAACGTTGCCGGACTCTTTCTCGCACGCACTGCGACCCGCACCCGGGAATTCGCCATCCGTACAGCGCTTGGCGCATCCGCCTCCGCCATCGTCCGCCAGCTGTTTACCGAGACCATGCTGCTCGCCGGGGCTGCCACCTTGATCGGTATCGCCGCCGGACCCATCTTCGGCCGCATTCTGCTGTGGGTCATACCGCACAGCCTCGCTGAGGGTTACGAGGTGCACATGGACCCGGCTGTGCTCGCGTTCACCGCGTGCGCAGGACTGTTGACCTCTCTGATTGCGGGCGTTGGCCCCGCGCTCCGACTCTTGCGCCAGCATGAGTCCCTCGATCTGCATGAGGGAGGACGCAACGCCACTGCCTCGGTTGAAAAACAGCGGCTGCGCAGCATCTTCGTCATCGGCGAAGTTGCGCTCGCTTGTCTGCTGCTCACCGGCACCGGACTCTTCCTCGCCAGCCTCCGCAAGCTTCAGCAGATCGATCCCGGATTCAACCCGAAAGGCGTGGTCACCGCTACAGTCTTTTACTCGGGTGACGATTTCAAAAAGAGCGATGCGCACCAGGCTGCGTTTATCAACAGTGTTATCGATAACCTCTCCGCACAGTCGGGCGTGCGCGCCGCAGCGGCAATCGACCCGTTGCCCTTCGATCCGAACAACGGTGGATCCAGTTCCTTCGAGATCGTAGGCCGCCCCCTTGCACCCAACGACCCCGGCCCGCACAGCAACGTTAGCCTCACAACACCCGACTACTTGAAAGTGATGCAGATTCCCCTGCTCGCCGGACGATGGATCTCATCCGAAGACCGCGCCAACACCGAACCGGTGGTGGTAATCGACGCGCGGCTCGCGCACAAATTCTGGCCCAATCAAAGTCCGCTCGGCCAGCACATCGCCGGTGGCGGCCCCAAACCCGCCGTTGTTATCGGCGTGGTGGCCACCATCCGCAACAGCTCGCTTGAACAGGATACGAGCGACGGCATGCGCTACTACGCCTATGCGCAAACCAACGATATTCGAGCCGACTTCCTGGTCCGTACCGACACCGATCCCAACGCCCTTGCTCCGGCTATACAGCGCGCCATCACTTCCGCCGACAGCACGCAGACCGCTGCGGACATCCAGGCGCTCGAGTCACTCGTGACCGGCTCGCTTGCTGGCCGCCGCCTTATCGTGGACATGCTTGCAGCCTTCGCCGGGCTCGCTCTGCTGCTCGCTGTTGTCGGCATCTATGGACTCATCAGCTACGTCACCAACCAGCGCACTGTCGAAGTGGGCCTGCGCATGGCAGTGGGAGCTCAGCGCACCGACGTCGTCTTCCTCGTGCTCAAAGGGGCGCTGGCGTGGGTCTTTACCGGACTCGCCGTCGGCATCATTCTCTCGCTTGTTGCCGACAGGCTTCTCCGCCAAGCTTTCGCTGCCTTCGGCTCAGGAGTCGTCGAGTCGCTCACGCTCTCGATTCTTTCGCTGCTCGTCGTGGGAATGCTCGCCGCGTTTCTGCCCGCGCTTCGCGCTGCGTCTATCCAGCCGATCAAGGCTTTGAGGAATGAGTAGAGAAAGAGAGAATCGGCGCACAAATCGCTGGCCCGGCTAATGTACACTCATCGCGAAGTCGTGACTATCCGCTGAGAGACGATCCATGATCCGCGTGTCCGCCGCTTCTACTCTGCTTTTCCTTTCCTCCTGCGCTCTGGCTGCTTCCGGCCCGCGAAGCCGCACACCCACCGATCCAGCCAGCGTTGTGTCGGTACAGCAGCCTGGAGCAAGCCCGGTCGACATCAAGGATCTGCTAGGCACGGTGCGTATCGCCAGCGCGGCCTGGTCGCCTGACGGCAAGCAGATCGTCTACACCGGCAATGCCTCTGGCCGCTTCAATCTCTGGCTCATGAATGCCGACGGCTCTGGATCGCACCAGCTCGCCGATTCGGACGATGCTCAATCCAATCCCGTCTGGGTCAAAGACGGCAGCGGGATTGTGTACCAGCAGGACAGTGGCGGAAACGAGGCATACGATCTCTATTTCGTTTCCGCTTCCGGAGGCGAGCCACAGAATCTCACCAACACTGCACAGACCAGCGAAGGAGACCGGCACTTTTCGTCGGACGGGAAATGGATCGCCTTTCAAACCACGGAAAAGCACGTGCCCTCCGTGAATCTTGCGGTCATGGACTGGTCAACTCGTAAGGTTCGCCAGCTCACCCACGAGCAGAACCCCAAGCTCAGTTGGAACTTCGTCGCATGGAGCCCTGACCGGCGTTTCCTGTATGCCAACCGGGGCGATTTCCATCAGGATTCCAGCGTCTATGAGGTAAATGTTCAAACCGGCGAGTATGTTGACCTCACCCCGCATCAGGGCAGAGTGCTCCTCGCTGCCTCGAGCATCTCGCCGGACGGTAAGACTCTCCTCATCAGCTCAAACGAAAAAGACGGCTTCGACAACGTCGCACTGCTCGATATCGCATCGCGCAAGAAAACCTGGATCACCGACACACAGTGGGAAGCATCCGCCGGTAGCTTTTCTCCCGGTGGCGACCGCTTCACTTGGTCACTCAACGCGGACGGACGCACATCCATTCAATTCGTTGACGCGAAGACGCTGAAGCAATTCCCGGAGCGCATTCCCGAAGGCCTCAACTCCGCAGTCGGCAATCCTTCGCCATTCTCCTCCGTGGGGCAGTTCCTGTTCCTGCATCAGGATTCAACGCACGCGCCCAATCTTTACCTGCTCTCCGCTGCGGGTGCATCACCGCAGCAAATCACGCACGTCGAGACTGCTTCTCTTCGTTCCGCCGTTCTGCCGCAATCACAGATCGTCCACTATCCGAGTTTCGACGCCAAGATCATCTCTGCGTTCCTCTCCATGCCGTTCAACCTCAAGCGCGACGGCACGAATCCCCTTATCGTTCTGCCCCACGGCGGACCCACCTGGCAGGTCGTCGACAGCTTCTCGGCGCGCACCATTGCGCTGATTGCGCGAGGATACATCGTGATTGCTCCCAACGTGCGCGGATCGACAGGTTATGGAGCGGACTTTGAGCGAGCCAACTATCAGGACCTCGGTGGCGGAGATCTGCAGGACGAGGTATACGCAGTCAAGTTCATGGAGGCGACCGGATATGTCGATCCGAAGAAGATCGGCATTAACGGCGGCTCTTACGGCGGCTTTATGACGCTCATGGCCATCGGAAAAGCGCCCTCCATCTGGGCCGCCGCCGTCGAAGAGTACGGCATCATCGACTGGTACACCATGTTGCAGCACTCCAATCTCCGTGTTCAGGAATACGAAAAATCGCTCCTCGGCGACCCGGTGAATGACCGCGAGAAATACGAAGCGGCTTCGCCCATCAAATATCTGCACGACGTGCGCGCTCCGCTGCTGGTGCTGCAGGGAGAAAACGACATTCGCGTGCCATGGGAAGAGGCCGCACAGGTCGTCGATATCCTGAAGAAGGATGGCCGCACCGTGGACGTTGTTTACTATCCGCAGGAAGGCCACGGCTTCATCAAGCGCGAAGACCAGATCGACGAAATCACGCGCATGGTCGACTGGTTCGACAAGTACCTGAAGGGGGCTTCGAGTTAGACTGGCGAAGTCGTCGCGCGGTCGAAGCGGGCAGACATCATTCGAACCTGCTCGACAAGTTCCGGAGGCTCGCTGACTTCGAAGTCCACGCCGAACATACCGAGATATCCAGCCAGCATTGCGACCGAGTAGGCCCCGATATGCAGCAGGCAACGCTTCTCGTCGATGGCTTCGAGAGTTCCAAGCGTGGAAGGAACAAAGTCGGTCATGCGCTCGACCGGAGCGTGCAAAACCACTCGCGCGCGATGCGGATACTGCTCGTAGGCGATGCCACGCGTTACATAAGCCGCGATGTCTTCTGCCGGAAGCTTGCGCGGCATGAAACGAAACCCCGAGAGCGCGGGCTTATCGATGCGATCCACGCGAAAGGTGCGCCAGTCCTTGCGGCCGCCGTCCCAGGCCACCAGGTACCAGCGCCGGCCAGAATTCACCAGGCGGTGCGGCTCAACCTGACGGTCGCTCGGCACTCCATTGCGGCCTTGATAGCCGAAGCGCAGACCGTCATAGTCGCGGCACGCTCCGGCAATCAGCGAAAGCATGGCGGCATCGACCGTCGGACCGGCGTTCGTCACCGGCACGATGAAAGAATGAAGCGCGTTAACTCGGCGTCGCAGGCGCGAGGGCAGCACCTGTTCCAGCTTGGCCAGCGCCCTCACCGAGGACTCTTCGATCCCGGTTACGCCGCCGCTGGCCGCCGTGCGCAGACCTACCGCGACGGCAACCGCCTCGTCATCGTCCAGCAGCAGCGGAGGCAGCGTTGCTCCCGCGCCCAGCTGATAACCGCCCGACGTGCCGGAGCTCGAGTGCACTGGATAGCCCAGGTGGCGCAGCCGGTCCACGTCGCGCCGCAGGGTACGCGAGGTCACTTCCAGACGGTCGACAAGCTCCGCACCTGACCAGTAACGGCGCGCCTGGAACAGCGAGAGCAGGCGAAGCAATCTTGCCGAGGTCTCCAGCATGTTTCAAGTCTGCCACATCTTGCGGACTAAATCTGTCCGCAACCCATGGCATCATTTCTTTGAAGCAGATTTCATTCCCGGCCAGCGCTGCCCTGCTGTCGGGAGAGGAGACTTCGTGATAGATCCGACCACACAACAACCTGAGGGCAGCACGCGCATCGGTGACGTCGATGCAGTCCGGCAGCCTGTTGCCGCGCGTTGCTCGGGCGAGGTCGCCACCGTCAACTGGGCCTTCGGTATGCCTCTCTCCTATGTACTGGAGACGGCTAATCATTGGCTCGGTCTCCATGACGAGGCAATGCGGCTCCAAGCGCCCGGCGCCTCAACCAACAGCCGCGATGACGGCCCGAGCAGGGATAGCGACTAACCGGTCCCTCGCGACACGTTCCCTAATACCTTCGGTCGATACGCGGCCCCATCTTTGGATGCAAGACTTTTCCGCGTCACCGCCTTAGTGTCACTACGATGCTCCATTCATCTCCACGGAGAGAGCACGCGCATTTTCACTTTGAGGCCGGTCGACGGAGGAAGTCTTGTTTAAACCCACATTCTGCAGAAGCGCTTGGGCGTTTCTCTGCGTTCTAGCGCTTTCATTTCCCCTTGCATCACGTGCACAACAGCTGGCCACTGCCAGAATCATCGGAGTCGTCACAGATCCTTCGGGGAAGGCTGTCCAACATGTAGCTGTGACGCTTACAAATATGGCTCAGGGCACAACCCGCAGCTTCTCGACGCAGGATAACGGATCATTTTCGTTCACCACTCTCGAAGCTGCCAGGTACAGGCTTGCGGTCGCATCTCCATCCGGGTTCACTCCATATGAACAGATCGTGACTGTGAATGTGGGACAGGACTTGAGCGTTCCTGTGCAACTGGAGATTGCTTCGAACCAGGTGAAGATCGAGGTTGCTTCCGACACTTCTCCAGCAGTGAACACAACAACGTCGGCGCTGGGCGGGGTTATCAACGCGCGGCAGATTTCGACTCTTCCGTTGAACGGGCGCAACTATCTCGAGCTTTCATTGCTGGTACCCGGCAACGCGCCCGCGCCGAACTTCGACCCAACCAAGGAGAACACGGTTGTCATCTCCACTGCCGGCCAGGTTGGGCGAGGCGGAAACGTGACGATCGACGGCGCCGACAACAACGACGACGCGGTCGGCGGATCGCTCGTAAATATTCCCGAAGACGCTGTGCAGGAATTTCAGATAGCCACCAACCGGTTTTCCGCGGAACTAGGGCGGTCGGGATCGGCTGTAACCAACGTGGTTACAAAACAAGGCACCAACATGCTCCACGGCGACATAGGCTTCTATGAGCGCGACAATGCACTGCAAGGACTTCCCGCAACCTATGACCCCTCTATCGGACAGAAGCCAACGTTTCACCGCCAGCAGTATGCGACTGATATCGGCGGCCCTATCAAGCAGGACAAGGCATGGTGGTTCGTGGCGGTGGAAGACCGCCAGCAGCTTGGCGCGGACCTTGTCGGCGTGCGAGATACGGCAAATCAGACCATCGATCGCGTCTTCGCCTCCGCTCCCCTGCACGATTTTCTCGCGACCACGCGCCTCGATTGGCAAGTGACTGAACGCGATCGCATCGGCTTCCGCTACTCGCTGCAACTCGAGGACGACCTGAGCCAGAGCGAACTCGATCGCTCTCTCGGCACGGCTTCCTACCGGCAAACCGCGGAGAACCACCTTCAGGGCCTGATCGCCAACTGGGTGCACACCTTCGCGCCCACAGTGGTGAACAACCTGAGCTTTGCCGACAACAACTTCCTCAACGTCACAAACCCCATCGTGAAGGCGCCTCAGATCACTTATCCCGATCTTGACGATGGCGCCACCTATCGCATCCCGCAAGGCACCAAGCAGTTCCGCCTGCAAGGAGACGACACGCTCACCTGGTCCCACCAGAAACATACCTGGAGCTTCGGCGGAGAGATCCAGTCGATCGACGCTGACTTCTATCTCCCCGTTTTCCTGCAGGGCAACATTCAGACCGTCGAAGACTTTCCGGACTTCGACCGTAACGGCGACGGCAAGGTCAACGACGACGACCTGCTCTTTGCCGTCGGCCTGCGCAGTTCAACGCCTGAGACCCCGCTCAACCTTCCGGACAACAACAACTTTCATCTCGCGGCATTCGTGCAGGATGACTGGAAGGCACTCCCGAATCTCACTCTGAACCTCGGCCTGCGTTGGGAGATGGACACGAACCTTAACAACCTTAGCTGGTATCCGCAGCGCAACCCGATCGTCCAATCCTTCTACCAGGGAACACGTCATCGCTGGTTCAACAACTGGGGCCCGCGTGTCGGCTTCAATTACGCGCTCAATCCCAAGCTCAGCTTTCACGGCGGCTACGGCATTTACTACGACCGCATCACGCTCGAGGTCACTTCGCTCGAAAAAGGCTTCGATGGCCGCGCGCTTGCGCTCAATGTCACCGCCGGCAACGTCGCCACGGCTCCTGACGGCACACCGATTTACCTGAACCCGAACGGTACATTCAAGCCTGGGGCGCCGGAAGTCATCTCCAGTCCCTTCAGTGGATTTCTCTTTGCCGGCGCCGGCGCGACCGGCATCGACATCATCGATAATCGCCTGCGCAGTCCCATGGTGCAGCAAACGAATCTCGGTTTCGAAACAGAGATTCGTCAGAACCTGACGATCAAGGTGGACGGCGTCCACAACTTTGGCACGCGCTTCATCATCGGCGATCCGGTAGGTTCGGTCTACAATCCCCAGACCGGCGGACCGGATGAGGTCACCGATCTCGAGTCCGCCGCCAAGACACAGTACGACGCTCTCTGGGTAGCTGTGCGCCAGCGTTTCAACAAGTACGGCGAGTTCGACGCAGCCTATACGCTCTCCAAAGCATTCAACTTCGCGAACGACGACCAGATTCCTTTTGAATACTCGCCCATTGACCCGAACAATCTGCAACGCGAGTGGGGTCCGCCACCGAACGATCAACGCCAGCGTCTGGTGATGAGCGGCATCTCTTACCTTCCCTACAAGTTCCAGTTTTCGCCGGTCTGGACGATCGCGTCCGGAGTTCCGATGGACATTCTTCTTCCCGACGGCAGTGAGCGCGTTCCCACACTGCAGCGCAATGCCGGCGGACGCGAATTCCACAACGCGCAGCAGCTGAATGCCTTTATCGCGCGCACCAACGCTGGCGGGGGCGTGTACGAGTCGAGCGCAAACAGCTACGTCATCCTGCCTCAGGTGAGTAATCATGCGCATTTCAACGACAGCTTCAACGCGCTTGACTTCCGTCTCAGCCGCGCCTTCCAGTTTGGCGAGCGCTGGAACCTCAACCTCATCGGCGAGGCCTTCAACATCTTCAACGTGACCAACATTCTCGGCGTCAGCAACCTCAACTACTCTGGGTTTGCGAACACCTTATCGCCGGACACCAACAACCCGAGCTATTCCTCAAGTTTCGGCAAAGCGGTTTCAACGGCGGGCGGCGTCTTCGGGTCAGGAGGCCCGCGCGCATTCCAGCTGGCGGCAAGATTGAGCTTCTGAACGATAATTACAACACACAGGGAGAACCGGGCCGCATGACTCGCCTCGAATACGCACTGCTTGCAGAATTGCGGCCCACTCCCGTCACAACCGGCGAAACCAAGATCCCTCTCATCGGCGAAGCCGAAGCCACCGGTGAAATTGCCGCAGCCTACCAATACTTCCGCGACCAGACTGGACGGCAGGATGTACCCGGTATTCTGAAATGCTTCGGCACGAATCCCGCATTTGTGCGGCAGATGGTCGACATCTCCTCCACACTGCTCTTCGCCGACGGTTATCTCACCCGGCGGCAGAAGAAGATGATTGCGACCTACGTCTCGAAACTGAACGACTGCCCCTACTGTCTCGACAGCCACGGATTCTTCCTGCAGGTTCACGGAGCACCGGAGGAAGTGGCCGGCAAGATCATCGCCGGCGAAATTGAAGAGGCCGCGATCAGCGAGCCGGATCGCCACCTGTTGCTATACGTGAAAAAGGTGAACGGCGAATCCTTCAAGACCACGAAAGAAGATGTGCAGCAACTGCGCGACCTGGGCTGGCGGGATGAACAGATTGCCGAAGCCGTGCACGTCGGGACAATGATGGGATTGTGCAATCGCGTGGCAAACGCATTCGGTCTGCCTTCGCAAGGCTTTCTGGAGCTGAAGCGGTAGACCTGAGCTCAGCGTCCGTCGCGCAGCCGCGTGGCCAGACGGTCGGGCAATCCTGCCTGCATGATGCGTGCCTGCGCCAGCCGCACATCGTACGGAACCCGGCAAAACGTAACCGTCATCTGCGTGTCGTCGTATACAGCGAAGGCAGCGCGCCAGTCTCCATCACGAGGCTGGCCCACCGACCCCGGATTCACGAGATAGCGAACGTTGTCACGAAGCTTCAGCTCGAATTCCTCCGGATCATTGTGCGAATGGTAGCGCGGCGTCAGCCGGAACCACTCCTCTCCATTGGTCGCAAAGCCACCTTGCAGATGAGTGTGCCCGAAAAAATTGATCCGCGTCGTCGCTTCGTGCAGCGGCAGCCAGGCGTCGCGCACGGTCATCACGTATTCGTCTTCGTCGAGCAGCGATCCATGTACGCAGCTCACCTGAGGGCCATCAGGCATAATCGGCCCAGCCGGAATCTGCTTCAACCAATCGGTGTGCTCGGCTGAGAGCACGATCTGGGTCCATTTCGCGGCACGGCCGGCAACCGGATTGAAATCGTGAAGACCTGTGAGCCCACTGCATGCGCGGTCATGGTTGCCCCGCACAAACACCTGGCCCAGCTCGCGTACGCGGTCGATCACCTCATTAGGATTGGCCCCATAGCCGACGACGTCTCCCAGATTCCAGACAACATCATGCTCCGGCGCGACGTCCATCACGGCGTTCAGGGCCTGGAGGTTAGAGTGAATATCGGAAAGAATGAGGGCACGCATGGATGAACTGGCAAATCAAGCAAAAATTGCGCCTCTATCAATCTAGTCCTACTCTGCGTGGATGCAAAGCCCGAACTGCGCGCTAGCTCAGCCGGCAACACGCGCCCAATGGCCCGGCGAGCACTCCCTGAGCGGCAGGCTACCCGCATCCAGCGCCCGCGCGAGCACTGCCAGCGGCTTGTGGATATCCGTCTCCATAGTTGGCACCGCGCCCAGCAGAGCCTTGGTATAGGAATGAGCCGGATTGCGGAAAATCGCCTCCCGTGATGCCTCTTCGAGGAGCAACCCCTGTCGCATCACCGCCACGCGGTCAGCCACCTGTGACACAACAGCCAGATCGTGCGAAATGAAAAACATCGTTAGCCCAAAACGCTCCCGGAGGTCCGCCAGCAATTCCAGAATCTGCTGCTGGACAGTCACATCGAGCGCCGTGGTTGGTTCATCGGCAATGAGCAGCCGAGGCCGGTTCGCAATCGCCATCGCAATCAGAATGCGCTGCCGCTGGCCCCCAGAAAACTGGTGGGGATAATCCCGGTAGCGGCGGGCCGGGTCGGGGAGAGCCACGGCATCCATCGCCTCCAGCACCGCCTCGCGCACCTGTCCCCGCGACTGCTCTGGATGATGCACCCGAATCGCCTCGGCAATCTGTTCGCCCACGCACATCACGGGATTCAGGGCTGTCATCGGCTCCTGAAAAACCATCGCGATCTCGCGGCCGCGCAGTTTCCGCATCGCTTCCGGCGCAAGCGCCAGCAAATCCACCCCGCCAAAGCGAATGGCTCCGTCTACCCTCGCCGCCGGGCCAAGCAGACGCAACACGGCAAGCGCGGTCACTGACTTGCCTGACCCGGATTCCCCCACCAGGCCCAGGACCCGGCCCTGCTCGATGCGCAAACTCAGCTCGCGCACAGCCGCGATTGGGCCAAAGCGAATTGCCAGATGATCGATTTCAAGAAGAGGTGCCACGCGCTCATGCTACCGAAGAGCCACGCATAACGCACGCGCCGCGCTGTCTGAGTTGATGGTGGGCCCGGAGGGATTTGAACCCCCAGCCAAGGGATTATGAGTCCCCTGCTCTAACCGTTGAGCTACAGGCCCTTCAACAAGTTACGGCGATATAGCCGCTTGATGTGGGGAGATTTGTGGGGAGTATTTACGTCGGAGACGCTTCCAGGGCTAACCGGTTGAATGCTTCCAGACGGTCAAATGCCCGCTCCACAGCTTCGGGTGTCGGGTGAACATACCGCTGGCTCACCGTCGCACTCGAATGCCCCGCCAACTTTATGATTGTAAATCCATCGGTGCCGGTTTCGCCGAGACGGGTTAGGCAGGTGTGCCGCATGGAGAAAGTACGAAGTCTTTTGGCAAGACGTAGCGACGATCAACACCTGTCTGACGCGCTTCAAATATGCTATTGGGCGATATGCCTGTCAAGCGTTCGTTTTCGAAGGACTTCCATTGAACGCAAGATTATAATTTCCGCTTCGTCCTTCAGGCCCCAAAACTCGCCAGTTGCAATCGAGGAATAATGGAATCGAAGGCAGAGCCTCGTTTCTGGCATGCGTATCGGATCGGTGTTCAATCATTTTTGTTGGCCCAGCTCATCGATCTAACGCGATTCGCCACCCTCTGGATTTCTGTTTGGATCGCCCATGTGATCCAACGATTTTTTCTTTCCCAGGGTTGGCTACCCTTGGTCGTGCACACCCTCGGCGTTGTAGAGGATGCGGTCGTGGTCGTGACGATCACAATCTTTCTCCTCCTGATAACCGCGCGCACCATTTGGCTACTCTGGCGTGAGGTTCAAAAAAAATGATTTCAGAGCAAAGAGCTAGAGAAATCGATCACTATTTTCTCCAAGATTCGCGTGCTCGACTGAGGACAATGATCGTCTCCAGCATAGTCGGTACACTCGCGTTTCTTCTATTTTTTTGGCTAGGTGGCGGCCAAGCGACCGCGGCGGCTGTTTCATTCGCTTCAATAGTCTTGAGTTTCGTGACCGAAATAGTGCGCTATAAAGCGCCGGTTGGCGTCCGCGAACCGGCTGCGAGGCGTCAAGAGATCGTGAAGTTGGTTCCGGCGATTGAACGCCGATGGGTACTGGCCAGAATTTCGCTGATCGCGGCGTCCATCGTTGCTTTTATGATCTTGAGGCCCAGATCCACAGAGGGCGAGGTGGTGGGTCGCCGGCTGTTGGCACTGAAAAAGCAGGGGAGACTCTCCGATGCGCGAGACTTATACAAGAGAGCAGTAGTAAAGGCCGGAATTGCTCTTGATCCTTCAATAGCCTCTCAACTCGCGGTTACAGCGCCCCTTAATGGTCGAGGGGAAGGTTCTTCTCAAGCAGAGGTTTCGGCGGTTGTTCAAAGGGGTCAGAGATTGCTGTTAAATCTCGGAAATGGCGAAACCGTCTCAATCTTGGTTCCTGTTCTTGGAATCTCGATCGGAAATTATCTGCTCGGTAGTTCGATTCAAGCACCGGGTGTCTCTATCTTCGGTGATGGCCCTGATAAAACAACGCTGAACTTTGTTCCGAAGTCGCAGCAAAACTCAGGGCAGTCCCAGGAACAAATTGCGTTGTTTCAGTTCACGGCTTACCGTAGCCCGGTCGACACAATGTTTTACGGTCTATCGGCGATCACTCCAGCCCACGCATCGGAAGAAGTAATTGAATTTCTCGGTTTGACAGATGCGCCTTATAAGGTGGCGGCTGTCAATTGCAGGCTTACTAACTTTGCGCAATTGCTGGATTTAGTGACTTGGGTCGATGTTACTTTTATTGCTTGCGAAATAGCCTGCGGTGGTCGGCGATTTGATTTGGAAAACGTCAGATTTTTGGACTGCAGTTTCTCATTCCCCGACGACTTCCCGCTCGACATAGCAAATCGACTCAGGAGTGCTTCAGGACACGCAGTATTCGCCAGGTATCGGCAGTGAGCCTGGTTCGTGGTTCCGGCCCGTGGTTCTGGCCCAGACGCGGCGATCTGCTTCTGTGGGGGATCGTTGAACGGCAGAGCCTGACTCATCGGGCGTCCTACCATGCTCTTGAGAATTTGGGACCGGCCTTACTGTCCTCGCGGAGGCGGGTGTCGACGCCGGCGTTATGTTCAATAAGACGGCCAAACAGCCAGATCACATCGGAAAGCCTGTTCAGATAGGCGAGGACCTCCGGCTGGACTACGCCGCCATTCTCGACGAAGCGCACTGCGCTGCGTTCCGCTCGGCGGCAGACCGTGCGGGCCATTTCGTAGGCTGCTGACTCCGTGTGACCTCCTGGAAGAGACCAGTCTGCAAGAATGCCTTCGGTTGCCTCGATCTTATGGACGAGATCTGTCAATTTATCGACGTCTTCAGTCGAGACGAATGGCGGCTCCTTCCTGCCTTCTGCCGGTGTAGCCAGCGCGGATCCAACGCGGAAGAGCGTCCTCTGGATCTCTTCGGTCCACGCCGCAATCTCCGTGTTCTGGCAGATGCTGCGGGCAAAGCCGAGATGGCTATTCAGTTCGTCGACGGAGCCGTAGGACTCGACACGAAGGTCGGCTTTCGAGACGCGGATACCGCCGGCCAGACCCGTTTGTCCGCCGTCGCCATGTTTGGTTGCGATGCTCATACGTTTCTCCTGCAAGGGAATAGGCTTTTTCTATCCTGACGCAAAGCGTCTCGATGAGTGGGGAACGATCATATTCAAGGACAAGCGCGTCATCGAGGAATTTCCCTTACTGTACAGGACCCGACCCATTTGGGATCTTTAGCGATCGCCTTCACGATTGGTGGCATCGCGCTGTTAGCAACCGGGCTTGTTCTCGCAGTGAGACGTCTTAAGAAGCGAGTGGTGAGTCAATTGTGAGATGGAGAACGAGGCGTTTCTCTTCTGAGCTGTGGATGATGTGAAGAGTGCATCACCGCGAGGGACACTTCTCAACCACCCGAACTTGGTCGATCATGGTGCGTAGAAGCCCGCAACTCTGAAGACCAGCCACAAGAGGAATGCTTCGCCCGCGAGCTGCTTGCATTGCTGCGCTGTTGCCCATCGCCATCAGGAGTGAGATGAAGCCATCGGTTTCAGACCTTGGAGCCATCGGATACGCGCTCGGAGGGTTCACCTTCTGGGTGCTGGCTGATAGCTCCATCAAGCTGGTGGGGCAATCGGGCTTGCCGCCGTATGAGATGGTGGCGATCCTGGGGCTCTTAATGGCCATCTTTCTCGGTGTCTATGCCTTGGTGCGCGGAAAGGCGCCGACCCTGCGGCCACAAAGTCTGAGGCTCCAGCTGGCGCGCGCTTGCCTGGATATGGCAAACAACGTTTGCGTGGTCATTGCATTGCGCCATCTGACGCTCACTATGTTTTATATTCTCGTCTTCACCGCTCCGATGGTCATCGCTCTGCTGTCGGCGCTGTTTCTACAAGAGGGCTTGTCATGGCGGAAGGGGTCGGCTATCGTCGTCGGCTTTGCTGGCGTGGTCGTCGCCGTCCATCCCTGGGGGAGCGCCCATCAGGGAGATTGGGTGGGGTTCGTCGCTTGCATGATCTGCGTAGCGTGCTTCTCGGTGAATATGGTCTGGTCGCGCGTGCTTACACGCACCGAGTCCCCGGAGAGCCTGGCCTTCTTCTCGGGTCTGGTGACAGCAGCGGTGGGCTTTGTTCTCATGCTGTTTCATGCCGCGCCGTTGACGACGCCTCTCACCGTCGGACTGTTCGCCATGGGCCTGTTCTGCGCAGCCGGAACGCTGTGCTTCTACATAGCCGTCAAGCACACTTCGGCCGCGAATGTTTCCCAATATCACTACACGCAACTGCTCACCGGCACGCTGATCTCTTACCTGGTGTGGCACGATAAGCCGGGATTCTTCATCCTCGTAGGCGGCTTGCTCATCCTCGGCTCGGGCCTTTATATTGCTGTTGCCGCGCAAAACCTCGCGCCCCTGACGGAAGGCAATTGATATTTTTTGCCGTTCTTGTGCGCTCCTCAATTGGGCCGTTGAGTCCTGGAGATTTGATACTCGGCCAGGTCTGAAGAGCTAAGCATGGCGCTGACCGATTCCGGATCCATGGGTCTGGCGAAATAATATCCCTGCCCCAGCCTGCACCCCAGCGACTTCAGGCGCTCCACCTGCTCCACCGTCTCGATCCCCTCGGCCACCACATCCATTTCGAGTGATCGCGCCAGATCCAGGATCGTTCCGACAATCTCCCAGCTGTCTTTTTCCTCGGCAATTCCTCGAATGAACGAGCGGTCGATCTTCAGCGTGTCGAACGGATAGCGATGCAAATGATTCAGTGAGCTGTATCCCGTTCCGAAATCGTCCATGTGCAGGCCGACTCCGAGCGTCTGCAAATCCTGCATAGTTTCCAGAGCCGCGTCGGCGTTGCTCATCAGGCTGCTCTCTGTCACCTCGAGCCGTAGATCATCCGCCGATACCGCCGTATTCGCCAGTACCTCTGCCACATGCGCGGCCAGCCCCGGGCGCCCAAACTGCCGGGCGGAGAGATTCACGCTCACCCGCAGTGCATGCATTTGCCCCGTCGACAAAGCCTTCCACGCCGCCACCTGCCGACAGGCTTCCGTCAATCCCCAGTCGCCCAGCGGCAGAATCAACCCCGTCTCCTCGGCCAGCGGGATGAACTCGCCCGGCGATATCAGACCGCGCTGCGGATGCCGCCAGCGCACCAGCGCCTCAAACCCGACGATCTTCTGCGTCGCCAGATCGATCTCTGGCTGATAGTGCAGAACCAGCTGCCCCGTGCGAATCGCCTCCTCCAGATCGGCCTCCATCTGCAGCCGCGCCAGCGCGCGCTCCCGCATGCCGCTCGAATAGCACACCAGCCGTCCTCGTCCGAGGGTCTTGGCTTCCGTTAACGCGGTATCCGCATCGCGCATCAGATCCTCCGGATGCGCGTAGCCAGCATCCGCTTGGGCAATGCCCACGGCCGCGGATGGCGCCACCCGTTCGCGGCGCCACTGAAAAGGCCGCCGCAATTCCACATTGATATCTTGTGCGATCTCGATCGCCCGCTGCTCGTCATCCACGCCCTCAAGGCACACAAGAAACTCGGCTCCGTTCAGCCGCGCAATCACTGCTTCCGCGGGCATCCTCCATCTGCCCAGGACATCGGTCAGGCGCGAAGCTGTCTCTACCAACAGGGCGTCGCCGCCCGCGTAGCCCAGGCTTTCATTCACCATCTTGAAGCGCTCGATCGCCAGGGAGAGGACGGCAAAATCCCAGACCTCCAGCGCCTGCGCCCGCTCCAGCCTTCGCTCCAGGTGTTCGATGAAATACATGCGATTCGGCAGCCCGGTCAGCGGATCGGACATCCGGCGCTCCGTCTGATCGGTCATCGACCCGGCAATCCTTGTCACCTCAGGGACTGGATCCGGCCCTCCGCCATTTAACCGGCAATGCCCGGCCACTCCGTGAACCACCACCCAGCGCCAGAGTCCATGCCGGTCGCGCAGGCGGTGCTCGTTGCGCATTCGCCTTGACTTACCCGCGCTGAGCGCCTTCAGCTCTGTCTCAAAGCGCGGACGATCCTCCGGGTGCACCCGCTCCAGCCAGTGCTCGAGCTTCCCGGCATACTCGCACGGGTCAAAGCCGGCAATCGCCTGCCACCGCGACGAGTAATGGGCAGTGTTCCGCGTCACATCAAAATCCCAAAAGCCGTCCAGGGATGCCTCGACGGCAAGCCGAAATCGCTGCTCGCACTCTTCCTGAACCGGTCTTGCCGCCATGCGCTTCTCCGCATCCTTTCAATGATCGAGCCCGCCGCCTTCGCCAGGAAGCGACACGCCCGCTTATACAGGTATGCGGATTATCGGGATGATAAGGGGCCAGCGTGAGGCGATATTCTGCAATGGCTCATTTTGAGATAGCTCAGGCTGGACGTGGCCCATCCGAGGCCGAGACGTTACTTCCCGCCCGTCTCATTCCACAGGAAAGCCAGCTCATCTGCCTCATCTTCAACAAATTGCGACACGGAAACGCCCGCGCTGTGTCCGCCCTTCAGCGAATAGTGCAGCAAAATCGGACGGTCGCCGCCGCTCGACGCCTGCATCAGCGCCGTCATCTTGCGGGCATGCAAAGGATCCACGCGCGTGTCACTGTCTCCCGTAAAGAACATGATTGCGGGATACTTTATCCCCGGCTTTACGTTCTGGTAGGGCGAATACTTCACGAGATAGGCAAAGTCCTTCGCATTTTCCGCGCTGCCGTATTCCGTTGTCCACGCCCGGCCAAACTCGAAATTCTCGTAACGAAGCATGTCGAGCAGCGGATAGCCGCACCAGATCGCTCCAAACAGATCGGGCCTCTGCGTCATGGCCGCGCCCATAAGCAACCCGCCGTTCGAGCGCCCGCGGATCGCGAAGTGCTCGGGCGATGTGTAACCGTTCTTGATGAGGTATTCGGCCGCCGAGAAGAAATCGTCGAAGACGTTCTGTTTATTTTCGAACATCGCCGCCTTGTGCCAGGCCTCGCCGTATTCGTTGCCGCCGCGAAGATTCGGCAGCGCGAAGAATCCTCCCTGCTCCATCCACCACGCATACTCGGATTTCCACGCGGGTAGCATTGGTACATCGAAGCCGCCATAACCGGTCATCAGCAAACGCGCCGTGCCGTCGCGCGCCAGCCCCTTCTTGCCCGCGACGAACATTGGCACCCGCGTGCCGTCCTTCGACGTATAGAACACCTGTGTCACTTCATACTGCGAGGAATCGAAAGGCACCTTCGGCGCAGCAAAGACCTCGGAGCGGTCCGTCTTCGTGTCGTAGCGATAGATTGCCGGCGGCGAAATGAACGACTCGAAAGTATAGAAACCCTCCACCTGGTCCGGACGCCCGTACACCACCGATCCCGAACCGATGCCGGGGTAACTCAGCATTCCCGTTTCGCGGCCTTCGAGCGTGTAGACCGTGGTCTCGGTCTTTACATCCCTGAGGCGTGCAACAAACAGTTTTCCGCCCACTACGCTGAAGCTGTCGATTACGTTGTTGCCTTCCGAGATCACAGGTTTCCACTGCGACGGCTGGCCGCCCGGAACCGCCTCGACAATGCGTCCATTTGCCGCCTGATAGTCGGTCTTCAGGAAGAAGCGGTCAGAGATGTTTGCGGCCTCCATATGACCCTCGATGCCGTAGACAAGCGGGACAAAATCGCTCTCCGGCTTGCGCAGGTCCTTCACCAGGATGTCATCGCGAGTGGCCGGAACGCCGTGAGATATCTGGACAATCAGATAGCGCTCGTTGTCGGTAACGCCTGCACCGATCAGGTCCAGCTCGCCGAGCTTTGTTCCCCGATACTCGCCGCCGAAAATCTTCACATCCTTATCCACCGGAGTGCCGAAGGTGTGCAGCCACACCGTCGTGCCCTGGTGGGCCGTAAAGCGGGAATAGTACAGGCCCTTGTTCGCAGGGCTCAAACTTACGCCGAAATAACGTGCCGCAGGCAGAACATCAGCAAGATCCTTGCGATCGTTCACGTTCATTGCATGGATCGAAAGTTCATCCGCTCCGCCTTGACGTATCCCATAAACCAGCAGGTCGCCCTCTCGCGATACCTCCAGAATGTTGACTGAAGTATTCTGGTCGGCGCTGAGTTTTGTTGCGTCAATCAGCCTCTCGTCCTCACCCCTCCAGCCATTGCGCACATAGATCGATGCCTGGTTTTCCCGCGCCAGCCGCTTCTCGAAAAAATACTTATCGCCCCGCAGAGAAGGAACCCCGTATTCGTCTACGCGTTCCAGTGAGGTCAGCTCCTTCACAATCTGCGGACGAATCTTCACCCGGGACAGATAGCTCTGGGTGTAATCGTTCTCGGCGTCGATCCAGGCCCGCGTCTCTGTACTCTTCGCATCCTCTAGCCAGCGATAAGAATCTTCCACCTTCACGCCGTTGTAGTCATCCGACACCGGATGCACCGCCGCAACTGGCGGAGCGGGCAGCGTAATGCCATCACCACCCTGAATCGTGCGTGTCTGCGCTTGCAGCATCATGGCAAAGTAAAAAACAACGGGCACAAGAGCTAGCCCGCGCCTCCCTGAAAACAAAATGCGTTCCTGCATGTGTGTTCCTTATCGAAGAGAGGATGGGACAAAAACGCTCAGTGACAGAAACTCCATCCTAAATGCCTATTTGCCTCCCCGTTCATGAAAGTGACAGACCGTTCCTGTCAATTACCTGTTTTGCGTTGAGGGTTTCGCCGCTACTTCCAGCTGCTTTAGGCAGGCGGCCCTGATTGCCTGAAGTTCAGGCGACGTCACCTTGTTGACACTCGATTGGGCGGCGCGAATATAGGCTGGGATATCTTTGACCGTGTCTTCGATGAACGGCACGCTACATACTTGGCTAACACCGAGCACTGGACCATCCTTCGGATCGATCGCACGCAGCACGGTCGCTGGCGTCAGCGGCAATGCGTGAGCGAGCGAGATGCCGAGTTCCTCGGCTGCACCAGCATCCGTGCCTGGAGCCAGCTTTGGCGCTAGCGCGATGTAAGCAGCACGACCCTTCCACATCTGCTCGGTAACGCGGCTCCAGTCATTCTCGCCGTTGGCGTCCTGAGGCGAGTTCCACAGTCGATCGACTACCTCCCTCGCACCCTTTGCGTCGATTTCCGCACCGAGCGCAGCAGCACTGGGAATTTGTGCCACGGCTGGGGCCGCGTCGATGGAAAAAGCGACCACCAAGACAATGGAGACCACATGGAGAAAGTGCGCCAGGGTAGGGTTGGGTTTGAGTCGAATCGAGGCGACGTTGTTTCGCTCAATTGGCACGCGAGAAATGTACCACGAGACGATTGCAGGCCCGAGGCGTGGCAATTTAGGACGAAGGTGGCGTGCTATCCCTCACAGGTGAATCCAGCCCTCGACAATCGCCCACAGAGAAATGCTTCCCACCACGATCCACAACAGCACGCCCTGAATCAGCGGTCTCGCGCCCACCTTCCGGATCATCTCCCGATTGATCCCCGTGCCGATAAGGAAGAGAGTCACCGCCAGACCCAACTTTCCCAGCCGCCCCAGCACCGGATACACCGGCCCCAGCCACGGCACATAGCTGTTCATCACCGCCGCCAGCACAAACAGCCCGATGAACCACGGCCACTGCACCCGCGCCCGGCTTTTTTTCGCAATAGCAACGCCCAGCGCCAGCGGCACGATCCACAACGCCCTCGCCAGCTTGACCATGGTGCCGATCGACAGCGCAACCGCGCCATACTTTGCCGACGCGCCCACCACCGAGCTCGTGTCATGAATCGCCAGCGCCGCCCACAGCCCAAACTGTGTCTGGGAAAGATGCAGGGCGCTGCCGATCACGGGAAAGATGAACAGGGCAACAGAGTTCAGCACGAAGACCGTCCCCATCGAAACAGCCATTGCCTCTTCGGTGGCTCCGGTCACCGGCCCCAGAGCGGCAATGGCGCTGCCACCGCAGACCGCCGTGCCCGCTGAAATGAGAAATGACTGGACTCTTTCCACCCGGAACAGCAGCCCCAACAGCAGGCCCAGTCCCAGCGAAAAGGTGATCCCGATCGCCGTGTATAGAAATCCTGACCGCCCGACGCGCACAACCTCAGCGAGGTTCATCCCGAAGCCCAGACACACTACCGAAGCCTGCAACAGGAATTTCGATAGCCGCTGTGCGTCGAGGTGATAGTGATGGACCGTCACCATCCCATACGCTAGCCCCGCGGCAAGAGCGAGTGGAGGCGAGAGTATCCCGGCCGCTGCCAGGATGATGCCCACGAAAAAGAGATTTTTTGCCATGCTTGTATCAGAGTGGCACCCGGCACTTTAAACAGTCCAGATGCATTTCGCGATGAGTGATAAGTTTTTCTTATCGGGATTTCCTCTCGCGGCTCCGTTCCGCTTCGATTAACGCGAATTGCTCGAATGCTCCGGCTGGACCGTCCGGCGCCGGTCCGGATCGTTGAATAAGGGTCAGATCGCGAACGATCTCCAGTCCTGCCACACGCACCGGTTTCAAGGTACCCAGCCGGATCTCCTTGCCGATCGCCCACTGCGAGACAAAGCCCACGCCCAGCCCCGCTTCCACGCCTGAGACAATCGCCTCTGTCGAATCGAGATCCATGGCCACGCGCAGTTGCCTCAACTTCAACCCGCTGCGCTTCAACGCCAGCTCGACCACGCGCCGCGAACCCGAGCCCGCTTCGCGCATCAGCAAGGGAGCCTCTACGAGCGATTGCAGCGGAATCTCGCGCAGCGCCGCCCAGGGATGGCCTTTGGGCACAATCAGCACCATGCGATCCTCGAGAAATCGTCTCTAGCGGAGTTCGCGGCTGGACGCGGGCCCTTCAATGATGCCCATCGCAATCTCGCCCTTCAGCAAGACCTCCACAACGTGTTCCGTGTTCCCGCTCGTCACGGAAAGCGTCACCATCGGATACTGCTTTTGAAAGGCGCCCAGCATGCGCGGGAGAATATACTGCGCCACGGTCGTCGACGCGCCCAGGCGCAACTCGCCGCGCGGCTCGCCCTGCACCCGCGCCAAGGCCTGCAGAGCTTCGGCCGCCAATTGTGACGAGCGCCGCGCGTACTTCAGCAGCACCGTGCCAGCCGCGGTCAGTTGCACGCGATTTCCGCTGCGATCGAAGAGCGTCGTCCCCAGTTCTTCCTCGAGCGCATGAATCTGCTGGCTCACGGCTGGCTGGCTGAGATTCAACCGCTCCGACGCCTTGCGAAAGCTCGCCTGCTCCGCCACCGCGCGAAAAACCTTCAACCTAAAATTCTCCATCTTGCGCCCTTCTTACCACCCCGTCCCGCTTTTCGCTACCCGCTTCTCAGCTACCCGGTCTTCAGCTTCCCGCTTCTTAGCTGTCCGGACTTTAGCTGAAAGGTAAAATCAACCCATCCGCATGTCCTCCATCCCAAGCCCTCCGCGCTGGCAGCGAGCACTCTCTCTCCTGCGCCCTTCTCACCGTCACTCGATCTTCAGCGCCACGCTGCTGCTCATGGCCGCGACCCTGCTCTCGCGCGTGATCGGGTTGGTCCGCGTCAAATATATCGCCTGGCTCTTCGGACGCAGCGCCGATGCCGACGCATTCAACGCCGCCTTCCAGCTCCCCGACATGATCTCCTATTTCCTGGTCGGAGGAGCCGCCTCCATCACCTTCGTCACCATTCTCAGCCGATATCACGAGCAGGGCCGAGACCAGGAGGGCGAGCGAGCCATGTCCGTCATCCTCACCAGCATGACGCTGGTGCTGGGCACGGCGATTCTCCTCGCCGAGTTCGCCGCGCCCTGGTATGTTCGCTGGTGGTTCAGCGGATTTCCCGCCGCCAAGGCCGCCCTCTGTACGCAGCTCACCCGCATTCTGCTGCCCGCGCAACTCCCGTTCTTCGCCGCGGGAGTCCTGAGCGCCGTCCTTCTCGTCCGCAAGCAGTTTGCCTTGCAGGCCCTCTCGTCGCTCCCTTACAGCCTCGGTCCGATCGTTGGCGGCATTCTCCTCGCGCACGCTTTGGGTGTCCACTCCCTCGCCATCGGCACGCTCGCGGGAGCCTTTTGCGGACCTTTGCTGATCAACTCTATCGGAGTCCACCGCATTGGCGTGCGCATTCGCCCCATCTTCGACTGGTCCAATCCCGGCCTCCACGAATGGGTCCGCTTGTCCATCCCTCTTATGCTGGGCGTCTCCCTGGTCACCGCCGACAACTGGATCATCAACCACTTCGCCTCGCACACCGGCGGAGCCATCTCACTGCTCGCCTACGCCAAGCAACTCTTCACCGCGCCCGTCGCCCTGGGCCAGGCCGCCGGAGCCGCCTCGCTGCCTTTCCTCGCTTCACTGTATGGAAGGCCGAGCGACGATGGAAAACCCAATTTCGTGCCCTTCGGCGGGGCGGTCAACGTATCCGTCTCACGCATCCTCGCGTTCTCTATTCTGCTCACCGCCTTCATGATCGCCATGGCGCTGCCTGCCGTCGATCTGCTCCTGCGCGGCGGAGCCTTCCATCGCGCCGACTCCGCCACCATGGCCCTCTACTTCGCCATCTTTTCCGTGTCGCTCTGCCTGTGGTCCGCGCAGGCCATCTACGCGCGCGCCTTTTACGCCGCCGGCAACACCCTCACCCCCATGATCGCCGGAACCCTGGTCACGATCGTTTCGTGGCCCATCTACTCCTCGCTCTATCGCGTGCTCGGACCCGCCGGGCTGGCCATCGCATCCGACATTGGAATCCTCATCCAGACTCTTACCCTCGCCATCCTCCTCGACCGCCGCCGCATGGTTCCGCTGCGCGGTCTCGAATACCCGGAGCTGACGCGCTCGCTCCTGGCTGCCGCAGTCAGCTACGCCGCGCTAGTGGGATTGCGCCATCTTTTCCCGACCACCAACCGCCTCTACGAGCTGCTCCTGCTTCTGATCGCATCGGTTGTCTTCATGGGCATCACCGCCGCCGTCCTCAAGCTCACCGGCTCGAAGCTGCCCGACCAGCTCATGTCCCGCTTCTCGAAGTCCGCGACCGCATGACCTGCGACCATCCATAAAAACGGGGCCCATCCAGGCCCATTCAGGTCATCAATCCTTGTAAGGATCCCACTCATTCGCTCCGGCCATCGCCACGCCCACCGGAGTCAGCGTGTGCAGAATCTTCACGCTGCTCTCGTGCGCCATGAGCACCTCGTTCAGGCGCTTGTAGCAGTGCGGAGACTCATCGACACCCGCGCCGCGCAGCTCCACGTTGGCTTCTGCAATCGTCGCGTTCATCATCTCCCGCGTCACCTTTGCCGGACGCTTCACTTCGCCGGTCTTGCGATCGACGGCGCCCGTGGCCTCGCGGCGGCCCATCACACGTCCGGCGCCATGAATAGTGCTGTAAAGAGCCAGTTTCGACTCTTCACTCTCCACGCCTTCCAGAATGACAGCCGGTTCCGCCATCGTTCCGCCGACAAATCCCTTCTGCCCGGGAAACGCCGGAGTCGCGCCCTTACGGACCACCCAGTACGATTCGCCATCGTGCTCTTCGCGCCACGCAAAGTTGTGGTGATTGTGCACGCTCTCCACAATCGGCGCTCCCAGCAGGCGCGCCACGCGATCGCACAACCAGCGCCCGGCATAGGCATATTCCCCGGCCAGCGTCATCGCGCGAATGTACTGCTCGCCCAGATCGCCCGATGCCGAAAGTACGCAGGGCTCAACCTCCATGCCGTCGGTCGCGCCCGCCGCCTTCAGGAACCACGTCGCAACGCCGTGCCCGAATCCGCGCGAACCGAAATGCACGCCGATCCACACCCGATCCTGCTCGTCTGTGAACAGGTCGACATAGTGGTTACCCGACCCGATCGTTCCCAGCTGCACCTGCGCCTTCTGCTTGAGCGGACGCACAGCCTCAACCTCCCAGCCGGCGTGATCCCGGTCGAAGATCTCATGCTCCACCTTCTCAGAGTTCTTCTGCCCCACGCCAAAGCTCAGCGTCGACCAGATATCGTCCATGATCGTCCCGATCTTCGCGCGCAGCTCCTCACCCGGCATATCCACCCGGACCGCCTTGTTGCCGCAGGCGATATCGAAGCCCACGCCTGAAGGGCTGATCGCTTCCTTGTACGCCACCACTCCGCCGATCGGCACCGCATAGCCCAGATGCCCATCGGCCATCAGGGCCGCGCGATCTGCCGTAGCCGCGCAGGTCTTGATCTGCGCCAGCGTCTTTTCTTCGTGTTCTCCCCAGACAGGAATGTTTCCTACCATCTTCATGACACTCTCCTTACTCTCCAGATCGCTTGTCCTTATTCGTCCAATCGTCCGCATTCGTCTTGCATCGCCGCGACTCCTCGCGCCCCTTCGCTCGACAAAGCAAAAGCCCCAGCCTGCTGGCCGGGGCCTCTCAAAAAACTCTCAGGATGAGGGTTATATCGCGAGCAGACCCCGGTCCCGGCCGAGTTTATTCGACGGCGTCACTGCCAATGCATTTTCGGCAGCGGGTCGATGATTTCGGAATTGGGATTGGAGTCGCATCGTTCTGGTGCTCTGTCGAGCTGTTACACTACACCACGGTTCATCGGACTTTGCAAGCCTGCTTTTAGCCGATGTGGGTCGGCTTGGAATCAACCGGCAGCTTTTCGGGTATCCAGGACCAGGAGAAACGACGTGCAGAGATTGATCGGACGGTCACGATCGCGGCGCGGATACCTCCACATCACGAGCTTCCCAGTCGTTATTGCTCTCCTAATCGCGGGCTGCTCGAAAGTTCCGACTCCATCACCTTCGCCCGCGACCAGCGCGACCCCACGACCTGGCGGTTCGTCGGCGCTCAAGCAGATCGATCAGACTGCGCTGCAAGGCATGGTGGACAAGACCGCCAAGGCACTCCTGATCCCTGGCGCCGTGATTCTCCTGCGTACACCCCAGGGGGAGTTCACGATCACCTACGGCACTATGTTACTGGGCGCAACCAGCCGGCCCGGCGCTGACACCCATTTCAGAATCGCGTCCAATACCAAGACGATGACGGCCGCGGTGATTCTCGAACTGGCTCAGGAGAACAGGCTTAGTCTCGACGATCCGGTGTCGAAATACGTCCCGGGCGTGCCCAACGGCGACAACATCACTATCGCCGAGCTGCTGAAAATGCGGAGCGGCCTCTACAACTACACCGACGCCCCCGAAGTCTGGGAGAGCGTGGATCATCATCCCACCAGGGTTTGGTCCCCGGCCGAATCGCTGGCCATTGCGTTCGCGCACCCGCCAAACTTTCCGCCTGGGACGGCGTTCGAATATAACAACACCAATTACGCGCTGCTCGGCCTGATTGCTGAAAAGGCTGGCGGCAAGCCACTGGCCCAGGCGATGCAGGACCGATTGTTCGGGCCGCTGCGTTTGCAGCACACCGCACTTCCCGCCAGAACGGTGAACGCCCTCCCAGATCCCTACTCACATGGCTACCTGTACGGCAGTTCCTCGGTCGCCCTGGTGGGCACACCTCCTTACTCGCCGCAGGTTCAGGCCGCTGCACGGGCCGGAACCATCCTGCCCAAGGACTACACCGGCTTGAATCATTCATTTAGCGAAGCGGCCGGCGGTGGCATCTCAACCGCCAACGACCTCGCCACCTGGATTCAGGCGCTGGTTGGTGGCCGCGTGTTCAACGCTGCATATCAGCGCCAGTGGCTCGACAGTTTGCAGCCCGAGGACCCGAACAAGCCCGACGGCCAACAGTACGGGTACGGCATCGCCAAACTGCACTGGGGAACGAACTCGATGTACTTTCACGGCGGCGAGACACCTGGCTACAACTCGTTCATGGGCTACGACCCCGACAACCAGGTGACGCTCGTGGTCTGGACTAATTTGACCGTGTCGCTCGACGAACAACCGACAGCCAATGCCCTCATGTTGAAAGTGCTCGATCAAATCTATCTGGTGTCACCGCTGCCGCCTGCCCAAGCTTTCAAGTCCGAAAAGTAACTCCTCTAGCGCTCAATTCTCATGCCATCCGTTGGAAGGATGTAGCTCGATCCCAAACACAAAAGGCCCCGGACCTCGCCCGGAGCCCTTCACGCAACACGTTCGACGATGATTACACTTGCGCCGGAACCGGCTTTGCCGCTTCCGAGTTGAGGCTGGCGTTCGTACCCGAATTCACCTGCTTCGTGTCTTTCGGCTCATTGCCCGGCTTACGAATGTCGATGCCGCCCTTGAAGAATGCGCCATCTTCGATCGAAATCCGCTGCGCCGTCACATCGCCGGTCAGCGAACCTTCGCTGCGAATATCCACGCGATCGCTCGCGCTCATGTTGCCGCGCACCTTGCCGAGAACGACAATTTCGCGCGCCGTGATGTTCGCCGCGACCTGTCCGTTCCGGCCCACCGTCACGCGGTTGCCGGGCAGATTGATCGCGCCTTCCACCTTGCCGTCGATATAGAGCGATTCCGAACCGCTCACTTCGCCCTTCACCACCAGGCTCTTGCCAATGGTTGCCTGATCGCCGGACGAAGCAGGCTGCGCGCTGGCTGTCGGAGTGCGGACCGCCGGTTCATAACTGGGGGTGGCAGGCGCCGCCGGACGAACCGGTTCGTTGGTGGGCGTCTGCGAAGAGCTGCTGGGCTGATTCGGTTTCCACATCGTGTTAACTTTTCCTCTCTTCTTCTGCTTGCTCTACTGGACCAGCGGCGCCGTGGGAAGCTTTCGCCCATCGCATCGCCCCTCAAGCCCGCGGAGCTTGAATTACGTCGATCCCTCTTTGACCAGGCCCTTGTCAGGCCTGTTCGCCAACAGCCAATCCGCACAATCGGCGTTATGACTCGATCTTATACACCCTCGCGGAAAAAATGCACCCTCCCTGTGAATCTTTTCGCCATTCCGGGAAACTCTTGAGTCACATCGGGAAGAGCTGCCGGCTTCGTCTGCCGTACGATGAGGATGATGACCGACCGCGAACTCCTCCGCCAGATCGAGCGATCCCCCGGCCAGCGCGTCGGATACAAGCAGCTCGTCCGCGAGTTCTCGCTCGGCGGAGGACGCGAGCGACGCTTGCTTCTCGAACACCTCGCCCGCCTCACCGCCGCCGGCCATCTCGTCAAGACCGATCGCGAGCAGTGGGCCATCCCTAAAGCGCCGGCAAAATCCGGATATCAAGCCAGCAACCTCGTCGCTGGGCGCCTTGACCTCCACCGCGACGGCTTCGGCTTCGTCCGCCCCGCGCAGGGCGATCGCGACGACGACATCTTCATCCCGCCCAACGAAATCCACGACGCCATGCAGGGCGACCAGGTCCTCGTCGAACTCGCGCCTTCGCGTAATGACGGACGCAAGCTTGGCCGCATCGTCCGCGTCCTCACCCGCCGCAACGCCACCGTCATCGGAACCTTCCACTACGCGCGCGAAGGCCGTGGACGCGAGAATTTCGGCGGCGGCAACTACGTCACGCCCTTCGACGACCGGATGAACCAGCCCATCCTCATCCCGTTCGACGCGCCACTTCCCCAGCCACCCACGGCCATTGCCAACCCGCACCGCGTCCTCGGAGAAGAAGCCACCCGCGCCATACGTAACTACGACAGCGACAATCTCGAAGGACTCGTCGTCGATGTGGAAATCACCGCCTGGCCTACGCCTACACGCCCCGCCCGCGGCCGCATCCTCGAAGTCCTCGGCCACGAAGACGACTTCGGCATCGATGTCGAGATGGTCATCCGCAAACACCATCTCCCGCGCATCTTCCCTGACAACGTCCTCGCCGAAGCCCGCGTTGTCGCGCATCTCGACCTCGAGGTCATCGCCACCAGACGCGATTTTCGCAACCTGCCCATCGTCACAATCGACGGCGAAACCGCCCGCGACTTCGACGACGCCGTGCTTGTCGAGCACGACGAAGCAACGGGCCACTGGCACCTTCAGGTCCACATCGCCGACGTGGCCCACTACGTCACGCCCGGCACCGCGCTCGACCTCGAGGCCCGCCTGCGCGGCAACTCCGTCTACTTCCCCGACCGCGCCATCCCCATGCTCCCGCAGGAGCTTTCGACCAATATCTGCAGCCTTCGCCCCTGGGAGGACCGCCTCGTTCTCTCCTGCCTCATGAACATCGACGCCAGCGGCAACGTCCTCGACTACGAAGTCACCGAAGGCGTTATCCGCTCCGCGCGCCGCATGACCTACACGCAGGTCCACACCATTCTTGACGGCGACGAGGCCACCCGCACCGAATTCGCCGACCTCGTCCCCGCCTTCGAACGGATGAAGCAGCTTGCCGAAATCCTCAACCACAAGCGCGACCGCCGCGGCTCCATCGACTTCGACCTGCCCGAGCCCATCATCGAGTTCGACGAGTTCGGAGCCATGAAGTCCGTTACCCGCTCCACGCGCAACTGGGCCCACCGCCTCATTGAGGAATTCATGCTCTCGGCCAACGAGTCCGTGGCTTCATGGATTGAGACACTCGGCGTACCCTCCCTCTACCGCATCCACGAAAAACCCGAACCCCGCCGCATCGTCGAATTTGAAGACATCGCCGCATCCTTTGGATACTCGCTCGGCCTCGGCAATCTCCCAGTCCGCAAATTCCAGACCAAAGGCGAGCGCCGCGAATATCAGCGCCGTGAGGGCGGACGTGGCCGCACGAATCCGCGTCAGCACGAAGTCCCCGAAGACATTCCCGTCACGCCGCGCATGTACCAGAAGCTGACCGCCAAAATCGCCGGCAAACCCGAGGAGCGCATCCTCTCCTACCTCATGCTGCGCTCCCTCAAGCAGGCCCGTTACAGCGAGAAAAACGAGGGACACTTCGCCCTCGCCGCGCCATGCTACACCCACTTCACCTCGCCCATCCGCCGCTACCCCGACCTCATCGTCCACCGCGTGGCCAAGGCCCTGCTCCATGCGGAAGTCAGCGGCCACGGCCACCTCGTCCCCGGCGAGCCGCATGCAAAGCGCTCTTCCAGCCAAGATGTCATCCATAAAAACGATGTCATCCTGAGCGAAGCGCGTAGCGCGAAGTCGAAGGATCTGCTTTTAGGGCTTATTCCCGAAACTGACTTAGCCCTCATCGCCACCGAATGCAGCGAGTCCGAACGCCGCGCCGCCGACGCCGAACGCGAGCTCGTCGAATGGAAAAAGATGAAGTTCATGCGCGACCGTGTCGGAGAAGACTTCGACGCCATGATCCTCAGCGTCACCAAGTATGGACTCTTCGTTGAACTGGGCGACCTCTTCGTCGAAGGCCTCGTACCCATCCAAAGCCTGGGCGCGCTCGAGAACGACTACTACACGTACCGCGAAAATACCCGCGAGATCCTCGGCGAACGCTGGGGCCGCCGCTTCCGCATCGGCCAGCGCGTTCGCGTCCTCCTCGACCGCATCGACGCGGTGCAAAAGCGCCTGCAATTCTCCATCATCGACGAAGGCTTGAACGCAGCCTCGCAACCCGCGCCTACACCACGCACCAAATCGAAGAAAGATCGAAAGAAGAACGACTCCTCGCCGATACCAGCCTTCGCCACCAACGTCGCGAATACCAGCAATAAGAAATCAAAGAGCAAACGCGCCAAGCCCAGTATGCAGCGCCAGAGCCCCAAACCCCATCCCTTCCCTAAAAAGAAGAAGGCGAAACGCCGCAAGTAAGTCTCCACCTTGTACCCTGTTACGCATGTGGAAAGCCGCCCTTTTCGTCTTGTGCCTCGCCCTGCCCGCCGTCGCTCAGCAAAAGCTCTCTGCGCCGCAGCTGATCGATCTCGCGAAATCGCACAGCCCAACGCTTGAGTCTGCGATCACCGCGACCTTCGACGCAAAAGATCTGAAGGAAGGCACCGCCTGGGCTGGCCACGGACCCGACTTCTTCTTCGCCACAAGGTCGGACTCTCAACCATCGCTGGTAATCGATGATGTCCCCGGTACGCCAACGCAGCAGATCACCGGATCTGACCTCTGGTATGCCACCGCCCACATTGAACCCGTCGGCACTCTCCACTCTTTCCATTACCTCGTCAACGAATCAGTCTTCGGTGGCCGCCTCGATCTCCCCGCCTTCGGTCCGCTCTCCTATCTGCAGGCGGGAGTGCCCTCCGGCACGCTCTCTCCCAAAATCATCCACACCAGCAAAATCTACGAGGGCATGAAAAGCGAATATTGGATCTACGTGCCCGCGCAATATGACCCCAAAAGCCCCGCCGCGCTCATGGTCTTTCAGGACGGCGAGTGGTACACCGACCGCAACGGCAACAACCCCACGCTGAACGTCATCGACAACCTGATCGCGCAGAAGAAAATTCCGGTGATGATCTGCGTATTCATCAATCCCGGAGATATCAGCGCGTCACCCGGTACGCCCACCTACAACTTCGTGAAAGCCTACTCGGACCAGTGGCATCGCACCCTGAAAGACTCCATGCGCAGCACACTCTACGACACGGTCAGCGATCGCTATGCGCGTTTTCTGCGTGACGAGGTGCTCGCCGAAGTCGCAGCGAAATACAACATCCGCAAGGATGCCTACAGCCACGCCATTACCGGACTTTCCTCCGGCGGCATCTGCTCCTTCAACGCCGCCTGGCAGATGCCCGACCAGTTCAGCCGCGTCATCTCCTGGATCGGCAGTTTCACCAGCATCCAGTGGAAGGAGCGCCCCGACATTCCGGACGGTGGTCAGGACTATCCCGAAAAAGTTCTCCGCGAGCCTCACCGCGATATTCGCGTGTGGCTCCAGGATGGTGCAAACGACATGGAGAACGAACGCTACGGAAGCTGGCCGCTCGCGAACATTCGCATGGCGAACGCCCTCAAGCTCAAGGGCTACGACTTCCATTTCAGCTTCGGCAAGGGCACGCATAATTCCGGCCACGGCGCAGCCGAGTTCCCCGAGGAGATGACCTGGCTCTGGCGCGATTACGACCCGTCGAAAACCGAAGAGACCTATGAAATGGAGCCTTCGGAGAAATCAAAGCCGGTCTTCCGCCTCTCGGTTGCAAACCGAAACAGCGAGTAACGCGCGCGTATACTCAAGAGTCGGTTATGTCACACACTCCAATCCTCATCGTTCACGGCGGAGCCTGGGCCATCCCCGACGACATGCTCGAGGCTCACGAGCAAGGCGTCTTTGACGCGCTGCAAACCGGCTACGCCCTCCTTGAACTCGGAGCATCCGCCACCGACGCCGTCGAAGCCGCCGTCACCAAACTCGAAGACGACTCCACCTTCGACGCCGGACGCGGCAGCTTTCTCACCCGTGACGGCCGCGTCCAGCTTGACGCCCTGCTCATGGACGGAGGCACGATGCGCGCCGGTGGAGTCGCCTGCGTCGAGCGCCTGCGCAATCCGATTCAGGCCGCTCGCCTGGTGCTTGACAAGAGCCCGCACATTTACTTCGTCGGCCAGGGCGCCGAGGAATTCGCCGCCGCCCACGGCATGCCGCTCATCGAAAACTCCGAGCTCGTACTCGACCGCGAACGCGAGCGCCTCGCCCTGGCTCAATCGAACGAGCGCGCCGGGCTCCCCGACCTCACTTTCGCCGGTGACGCATTGAGAGACGACAAATCGCCCGAGACCGCCGCGCCGCCCCTCGATTCTCACGACACGGTCGGAGCCGTCGCTCTCGACCAGCACGGCAACATCGCCGCCGGCACTTCCACCGGGGGCACGCTCAACAAAGATCCCGGTCGCGTTGGCGATTCGTCCCTCATCGGTTGCGGTTGCTACGCCGACAACCAGAGCGCCGCCGTCTCACTCACCGGCTGGGGCGAGCCCATCATGAAGCTGGTCCTCGGCAAGTGGGCGACGGACCGCGTCCAGCTTGGCCGGTCGCCGGAGCAGGTCGCTCCCGAAGCCATTTCATACCTGCACAAGCGCCTCGGCGGACACGGCGGCATCATCCTGCTGGCCCGTGATGGACGGTACGGTCTCGCCCACAACACCCCGCGCATGGCGTGGGGCATCTGCACAACCGACGGCCCCCGCACCGGCACGAAGATCGAGTGAGGTCGAGTCAAGAGCTTGAATTCCGGCATGACGGCATGTTTGCGCCGGCCACGATCGCGACGGATTCAGTGCGGTGGCTCAGACCATGATTCTCAGAGGACGAGCTACCCTGGAGTCTTCACTCCACTCTTGAGCATCACGACGGCTTTCTCCAATCGCCTCGATCGGGTCTCTTCCTTTTTGGCCTCGCTGATCCAGCGGCAGTATTCCTTACGGTGGGTGTAACTCAGTTTCTCGAAGACGGGCAGCAGGCCCTCTTTCTTAAGCAAGGCGGCGAGTTCGGCGGGAATTTCGAGGGTGCGCTCGGCCTCGTCCTTCCAGACGACGACCTCGATGGTGTCGCCGGGCGCTTTGCCGAGCTGCTCGCGGATGGCCTTGGGCAGATGCAGCGTGTGCTGTGGAAATCCATACTTGATGAGCGAGCCGGTGTATGCGAGGCCGTCGAAGGTAGCGTGGATGGGCACTTTGCCTTTCGTGGCGAATTCCTTCTCCGTGTCGTACGGAAAGAGCACACCGGTTCCGCCGCCGTCACCGGCTATGATCTTCGCAGTGAACTTGTATTTCTTCATGGCTCACCATTCTGCCACGGCGCGAATGGTGGTCCCAACAGGAAAGTCAGGCGACGGCAGAGTGGATTTTTGTGCAACGAAAAATTTGCTATTTCACCGGCTCGGCGATGACGCCGGTGAAGAGGATCTGTCCGTTGCGCTCGTCGCGAATCGCCACGAAGAAGGGATGGTCGACGACCATGTGGAATGGCGGCGGCTCGACTCTGATGGCGAGTGCGGTGATGCCGACGCTCGTGGCCGCGTCGGCCTCAGTGCCTTCCTCGTCAACACTCAGGAACGACGCGTGGCGGACCTCGCTGATCTGGAGAGGCTTTGTCTCGTTGACGCCTTTGAAATTCGCACCCTTGTTGAAGGCGATCCCCATGCCGAGCTTCGCGAGAATGGCGTTCAGCGATGCTTCGTACTTAATGGTGAAACGCGGCAACTCGATCGCGCCGGGGCGCGATTGCAGGGAGGTTGCCAGCTTTGTGAATATGTCCGGCGTCAGTTGCAGGAGAAACGATTGCATTCGGACTGCATCCTGGGGCAACACGACATACATCGCAAACGACCAGTCGGCATAGGGCAGACGGATGGCTTCGAGGCCATTCGCATTGGCGTAGGCGTACTTCGCGGTGTGCTTCATCATCGGGACATCGCGCGCGCCAGTTGGACTCTTGAAACTGTGCGATTGCGTTTCCTTCGGATCGAAGGGCAGCGTCCACTTTCCTTTGAAGGCGATGGCGTTGGTGAGGATAACGACGGTAGCGGGATCGATCTGATCGAGAAGCTTCGGAATACGGTCGTTGGTGTGCTTCGCGACCCACGCATTGATTCTCTGCGTTGAAGCCGGATTGCGAAAGTCGAGATTTTCGGCCTGGGCGTTGTAGTCCGCCTGCAGGACCTTATTAAAGGCTGGGTTTACAGGGAAGCCCTGTTGCAGCCATAACGCATTTGCCATAGAAAGCTGGACGGCGGTCGTCGTGCCCATCTGCTCGACAAGAGCGCGATTGGCGTCGTTGAATGTCTCGAATGCGTGAGGATCTGAGTGCAGCGTTGCGAGGATGGCGTCGCGGGTGGTTCCGTTCGCGCCATTCGAAGTCATGGCCAGCGCAACGGCTATGCCGGTCGGCGAGATGAAGACGTTGCCGTCCGGCCGCTTCGCCGCCAGCTCCCGTAGCGCATCAAAGCCAAACTGCGCGTAGGGCTTTGCCAACGCGTGTGCCGGGGAGGACGAATCGGGTTTTAAGGATGCGCCAGTTCCTAACATCACGAAAGCCATGACTGCAGCCAGGCATCTCATCATTTGACGATACTCTCTCAAGGCGCGAGGTAAACCTGCAAGAAGCAGGTTCCAGCCTAGCCAGTAAGCACCTGTTCAAGTTTCTGCAGGTTTGAACGCTCGCCCATAACGATGAGGAAATCGCCGGCCGAGATTTCCGAGTCGGGCGGAGGATTGAAGATGGTCTCACCCGCTGAATTGCGAACGGCGAGCACGATGACTTCAGATTTGCGAGGCTCCAACAGCTGCCCGAGAGTTTTTCGGGTGAACTGGCCGCTCGGAGAAACGCAGAGCTGCTCCATCGTGACCTTCGGCCCCACGTTGCTACGGGTGAAGTCCAGGAATTCGACCACGTGCGGCCGCAGCAATGCGTCGGCAAGCTGACGCCCGGCCATGGAATAGGGCGTAAAGACGGTATCGGCTCCCGCCCGGCGCAGCTTCTCTCCGGCCTCTTCTTCGGAAGCCCGCGTGACGATGGTCAGCGCAGGATTCAGAGTTTTCGCGGAGAGAATGATGAAGAGATTTTCGGCGTCGGAAGGCAGGGCGGCGATCAGGCCCTTCGCCTTCAGGACGCCGGCCTCGCGAAGGCTGTCGTCGTGAGTGGCATCTGCGACCACGGCCACCATGCCTGCGGTGGTTGCCTTGGCGACACGCTGCTCGTCGCGGTCCAGCACAAGGAAGGGAGCATGGATCCGTTGAAACTCGTAGGAGGCGTTCCGGCCTACGCGGCCGAATCCGCAGACGATGAAGTGATTTTGCAGTTTAGCAATCATGCGCTTTTTCCTGCGTTTGCCATAACGATCCTGCAGCTCGAGCTCGACGATGGTTTGCGTCATCGCGCCAGCGGCCAGAAATATCGCGCTCACTCCAAAGATAATCAGGATCGAATTGAAGATGCGGCCGGAGTGGCTGAGGGGCCGCAATTCCTGGTAGCCGATGGTGGTGATGGTGGTGAGGGTCATGTAAAAGGCGTCGAACCACGAGTAGCCCTCGATGATGACGAATCCGGTTGTCCCCGCGAGCAGGATTACGCCGAGCAGTCCAGCGATAAGAAGAACGCGGTGAAGCAGGCGGCTGGACATGCGGATTCCCTGAACGCTCGAGACAGTTATCGTTCCGGGTCTGTGGAACTGCACCAAACAACTTAGAGCCCGGACGGGGGATTCATTATAGGGCTTCTGTGCGTGAGATGATGATCGGATGAGTTTTCACGTGGATCGGCGGAAGGTTCTTCAGGGGCTGGCGGTTGCGCCGCTGGCCGCGCGAGCATGGTGGGCGGAGGCGGCTGAGGCGGCCAGCACGCTCTTTGTGGGAACGCAGACAAAGGGATCAAGCAAGGGGATCTACGCCTACAAGTGGGACGCGGCGAAGGGTGAAATCAAGCTCATTGGACTGGCGGCGGAGACGGAGTACCCGACGTTTCTGGCGTTGTCGCCGAACCAAAAGTATCTGTATGCGGCCAATGAAGTTGATAGCTTTAACGGAGTAAAGGGCGGAGGCGTGAGCAGCTTTGCCGTCGACGCCAAGACCGGAAAACTGATGGCGATCAATGCTGTGCCGGCGACAGGTACGGGGACCTGCCATGTTGCGGTGGATAAGACGGGCCAGGCAGTTTTCTGCGCGAACTACTCGGGCGGCAGCGCGGCCTCGTTTCATGTGAAGGCCGACGGAGGTCTGACGGATGCAGTCTGGCATTTCCAGTACACGGGCCATGGGCCGGCCCCACAACAGGATATGCCGCATGCGCATCGTGTGACGGTGACTCCCGATAACAAGTTTGTGCTCGTGAATGACCTGGGACTGGATTGCATTCACATCTATAAACTCAATGCTGCGACAGCGGAACTGACTCCGCACGATCCGCCGGAATGGAAGTCAGAACCGGGTACGGGCCCGCGGGCGTTGAGATTTCATCCCAACGGCAAGTGGGCCTATTGCATTCTGGAAATGGGTTCGGCAGTCGATGTCCTGCGCTGGGACGCGCAGGCGGGAACACTCACGACCATTCAGACAGTCAGCCTGGTTCCGGATGGATACAAGGGCAATCATGCAGGATCGGAGATTGTGCTGGATCGCAGCGGGCAGTTCGCTTACGCCTCTGACCGCTTCGACGATGTGCTGGTGAGCTTCCGGGTTGATCCGGCGACAGGCAAGCTTACAAAGCTGGGATCCAGCAAATATGGCGGCAAGACACCGCGGCATATTGCGCTCGATCCTACCCAGCGGTGGATGCTGGTGGCGAATCAGGATTCGGACACGATCTCGGTAGTGCGACGGGATACGAAGACGGGTTTGCTCGCGGAGACAGGCAAGGAGTTTCCGATTGTGAAGCCGCAGTGCCTGGTGTTTGTGTAAAGGAAATCCACAGCTCTATTGCGATGTGAGCAGCCATCGGCCGTTTTTTCGCGTCACCACATAGTGGATGGTTCTCGGCTTAACCGAACGCATAGCATCATCGCCGAATCCCTCCGGGCTCATCTGAGCATTGAATGCGAAAGATTGCTCTCGATCATCGACGATCACAGGGCCGATGTCGGATGTGAAGCTGTCAGGATCGCAGGGGTTATTCTGTTCAGCGCACCACTCAGCGGAAGGAAGGTGCTTCCGCAATTCTGCAGAAAACTGTGTACGCTCCACGTCTCCCATCGCGGGGAAAAGACGGTTCAAGTCTTTGCGTTGCGGATCATAGATAGAGAGGTGCGATGGATGAGTCGACGCAAAGTGAATCGTGTTCTCCTCGAAAATGATGTCTCCGTCAATTTTGGCCCTCACCCAACCGAAGAGGCCGGCGCTGAATTCGAGCTTCGAATTCAGAATCAATACGCATCCAGCCGACGGATTGATATGAGTGTCGATGGTGATGAATCCATTCATCTCCGAGATGTGCAAGGCGGAACCCAGGCAGATGTTAGAAACGTGTGACATCACCTGATCGAAGCCTCGGAACGGTTCTGTTTCTTGTCCTTCTCGCAGATCCGCTCGGCCTAGCTTATCGGTTCGCGTGTCATAGCGGATCACATGCAGAACCGCCGGCAACATACCTGATCCATCGTCATCGTAATATGCGAGCAGGAAAGGCAGGCTGTCCGAAGATACGGCATAGCTCGTGATCGCCTGCTGAGTATCACTGGAGGAAAGGATGTCGGCGGGAATCTTATGGGCGGTCAGCACGCTTGCAAGAGTCTCACAGCGCGTGACTGGGGCCAGGCAAAAGGCCAGCAGAGCAATAGCCCCCATCCACCGGTCGTTTCTCATTGGATGGGACCGTTCAGGCAGTGACTAGAGCCGGTGTACGGGCGGAGATCCTGGATTTAAGCTTTTGTTTTGCCTGACCCAGGGTGACCAGTTCCCACGCTGAGCGGTCTTTCAGGAGGCGGGCGACCAGCGCGGTGTGCATCGCGTGTCCGGCGCGTTCCGCTACAACATGGCCAAGGATATGATGGCCGGCGAGAGCCAGGTCGCCGATGAGGTCGAGCACCTTGTGGCGAACGAACTCGTCGTTGAAGCGCAGCGGGCCGTTGATGACTCCTTTGCCATTCAGGATGATGGCATTGGATTCGGAGACTCCGCGGATGAGGCCCATGTTGCGCAGCTTCTGTTCATCCTCTTTGAATCCGAAAGTGCGGGCTGGAGCGATCTGCGCGCCATAGTCGCGGGTGGCGAGATCGACGACAAAGCCCTGGCGGCCGATGGGTGAGGGGAAGTCGATCTTGTAGGAAACGCTGTAGCCTTCGCCGGGATAGACTCCGATGAATTTGTCGCCCTCGTGGACCTCGACGGTCTTGCGGATGCGCAGGTATTCGCGGCGGCGGCGCTGAGTCTTGAGGCCGATGTCACGGAAGGCATCGACATAAGGCAGGGCACTGCCATCGAGGATGGGAAGCTCAAGGTTGTCGAGCTCAACGATGACATTGTCGACGCCGGTCCCGATGAGGGCCGAGAGCAGGTGCTCGGTGGTGGAAATGAGGACGCCCTGGCGCATAAGACTGGTGGCGTAGCTAACCTTGGCGACGTTGCGTCCTGTGGCAGGGATTTCGAAGTTGTCGAGGTCGGTTCGGCGGAAGAGAATGCCGCAGCCGCCGGGCGCCGGGAGCAGCCGCATATGAACCGGCGCTCCGCTGTGCAATCCGACACCTGCGAATTCGATAGGGGCCGCTATCGTCTGTTCAAAATAACTACTTTCTATCAAAACGGCAGACCTCGTCCCAAATCTTGATACAGCTACTGGGTACGAAGGCATAGACTACTGGTGAGAGAAGAAGTTTCATTGTGGCAAATTTGCCACACTTTTAGGGAAATTTCGCACAATTTTGAGCTTGATCGGGGGCGCTGTTGGCAAGAACGGTAATGCTCAATAGATCAATGGGTTACCAGGCAGTGAAGTTGCTGGAGGAGATGCGCGGCCGGGAAAAACAGATTCTCGGGTTGATGAAAGACCTTGTCGAAGTTGAGTCTCCCAGCGATAACAAGGCGGCGGTCGACCGCTGCTTAGATCTGGCGGCGAAGATGTGCACCGGGATCGGCGGACGGGTTCGGAGACATCGGCAGCACAAGTTTGGCGACCTGCTGGAGGCGCGATTTGGCCGGGGCGGGCGGGGCGCGAAGCCGGTACTGCTATTGGGACATCTGGACACCGTATGGCCGCTGGACACGCTGAAGGGCATGCCGTTTAAGGTGGAGAAGGGACGCGCGTGGGGTCCGGGTACGCTGGATATGAAGGCTGGGGTGGCCATGGCATTGACGGCGGTTGAGTCACTGCAGCAGGCGAAATCTTTGACCCGTCCAGTCGTGCTGCTGCTGGTAAGCGATGAGGAAATTGGGAGCACAGTTTCGCGTCCGCTGACGGAGAAACTGGCGCGTGAGTGCGAGGCCGTATATGTGCTGGAGCCCGCGCAGGGTATCGCCGGGGCTTACAAGACGGCTCGCAAGGGGATCGCGGGATATACCATCCAGGTAACGGGTGTAGCAGCGCATTCCGGAGTGGATTTTGCGGCCGGACATTCGGCGATTGCGGAACTGGCGCGGCAGGTGGGCGTCATTCAGGAGTTTACTGACCTGAGCCGTGGCATCACGGTAAACGTTGGAACCTTTCGGGGCGGGACGCGGTCTAACGTGGTAGCCGCGGAGGCTCGGGCGGAGGTGGACGTGCGGGTTGCAAAGGCGGGAGACGCGGCGCGGATGGACAAGTCCTTTCGTCGATTGCACGTTTTCGACCGCGGCTGCGCATTAAGAGTAGAGGGCGGACTAAACCGGCCTCCGATGGAACGGACGCGCGGCACCGTGGCTCTTTTCCGCCGGGCAGCAACTCTTGCCGGGGCGATGGGTTTCGATTTGCAGGAAGCCGCCACCGGCGGCGGCTCGGATGGGAACTTCACTTCGGCGCTGGGGATTCCAACGCTGGATGGAATGGGCGCAGTCGGCGAAGGCGCTCATGCGGTACACGAATCGGTCGTATTGAAAGACTTGGCGCCGCGAACGGCGCTGCTGGCTGCGATGCTGTGCGAACCGGAAGGGTGAGTGCCATGCTGAGATTGGTGGAGTACGGGCTGCTGGCAGTATCGTTGCTGACTGTGATCGGGCTGATTCTGGCTACGCCGAGCGTAAAGACGCCGAAGCCGGCCGAGACCGCTGTGGAACCGGATACTCGGCAGATCGGGAACGGGTAGGGCCTATTGCCGTTTCGATTGCCGCCCGCCAGGCATTCTAAAAATCACAACACAATCGTTGAACGGCTTACCTTGTAGTAAGATGTGTCTTACCTGGGGTAAGACATGATGAGCTCTACTGCAACTATCAGTTCGAAGGGGCAGATTGTGATTCCAGCCGCCCTGCGAAGAAAATATCGGTTGAAAGAAGGAACAGTGGTGGCTTTCCGCGAAGAGAGCGGCCACTTGGTGCTTGAGCCCGACCCTTTCGCTGCGGTTCTTGCGCTTGCCGGGTCGCTCAAGGGTAAAGGGCTGGAAAGGATGCTGATCGAGGAACGCCGGAAAGAACGTGAGCGGGAGGATCGGCGTGAAGCACTATATTCTCGACGCTAATGCTGTTCTTCGGTACCTGGATCCGGAGGCGCCGGGAGGCAATGAAAAGATGACCGCACTGTTCCTTGAAGCGAAGGCAGATGCGAGCCATGTCATGATGTCTGTTGTGAATTTGGGCGAAGTCCTGTACACACTCCTGAAATCAGAGCCAGAAGAAAGAGCCCTCCAGATGATTCGACAGCTGCAACAGGTGGTTTCGATTGCCGACGCAGATGTCGATCGAACGACGCAAGCTGCGATCCTGAAATACCGATACAAGCTGGGCTACGCCGATAGCTTTGCGGCCGCCCTGGCAATGGAATACAACGCGACTCTTGTGTCCGCCGATCCTTCCTTCGAAAAGCTCGAACGAAAGCTCAAGTGGATGAAGCTGCCGCGGTTTCGGGGATAGGGCTGGCCGTCGGTTCAAGGCGCCGGAGCGCGCCTTCGATCATGCTGGAGACGAGCGCCAGGGGTAACCCGACGACATTGAAATAGCAGCCGTGGATGCGCGGTATCCAGCAGGCGGCGCGACCCTGGATGGCGTAAGCTCCGGCCTTGTCTGCAGGCTCCGCGGTAGCGGTGTAGGCTGCGATTTCCTCCTCCGACAAGGTGAGCATGGTGACGTGGGTGACTTCGGCGGCAGTTTCAACACCCGCCTGCGTAACAAGCGCGACTCCGGTAATGACCTGATGGGTGGCTCCGGAGAGCAGCCTCAGCATACGTGCGGCGTCGGCTGGGTCGGAAGGCTTGCCGAGGATTTCTCCCTTGGGTGCGACGACGGTGGTGTCTGCGCCAAGCACCAGGACGGGGTCGTCTCCGTTGATCGGCGACGAGAGTTGTGAGTAAACTGCCTGGGCTTTCTCGCGGGCGAGGCGGACGACATAGCCGATAGGTGATTCGCCGGGCATGGGATCTTCTGGAATCGCGGCGGCCGCAATGCTGAAGGTGAAGCCGGCTTGGACGAGCAATTCCCGGCGGCGAGGCGATGCGGAGGCGAGTACCAACATCTTTTTATTATGGCTGATTGGGAAACGCCCGCGCCTCTGCGGGCAATTGGGGAAAACTGGGTATCCATTTGAGTCAGGTTCCCTCAATATGTTGTGGTTTGGACTATTTCCGTTTGATGGCTGAGGCCACAATCTGTCTGTAAGTTGTCGGTTCGATTGCAACGGCCTGCTGCACCAGGCGGTAGAAGAGTTTGCCTCGGCTGCGCGATTTGCGGCGGTTGAAGCGGAACGCGAATTCGTTTAGATAATCCTGAAGATGTTCCCCGCCGACAGATCCTTGGTGCGTTCCCAACAACCAACGCTTCATTAGCGAAAAGACTCGATGGACGCGTGGCAGCAACTCGGAAGCCCGCTCCGAATGGCCCTTTTGATTGCTGATACGGTGTTGATAGGCGGCCGTGCGCAGCGGCAGGTAGCCATACCAGCCGTCCGTATGCACGGTGCTGCCGGGCTCGATGCTCTCCTCAATGAACGGAATCAATCTGGCTGAAGAAGCGTCCGGAATGTGTCGTGGCCGGATGCGGCCGATCCCTCGACCATCCTCCTCGGCCGCCAATACAACCAGCGCCTTGCCGGCGATGTGGCGACCGTGCACGCCCTGCTCGTCGCCGCCCAGATAGCTCTCGTCTACTTCGACCACTCCAGCCAGCCGCTCGCGGCCGGGTCGGATCATAGCGCGGCGTAGCTTATGCAAACACGTCCATGCCGTCTGATAACTGCCCCAGCCGAGCACACGCTGCAACGCTACCGCGCTTACCCCGTTCTTCTGGCTGGTCAGCAACCACATGGCGCGAAACCACTCAGTCAGTGGCGTTCGCGTATCCTGAAACACCGTGCCTGCGGTCATCGAAACTTGATAGCCGCAGCAGGCGCACTGAATACGGCCCGACTGCAGCGCCCAACTGGCGCCTGCTTCACATCGCGGACAACGGAATCCGTCCGGCCAGCGGAGACCGAACAGGTACTCCCGGCAAGCGTGCTCCGTGCTGAAGCGCCGCTCAAGTTCCAGAAGCGTCCGCGGATAATCTTCTTCCATGACACCGAACACTATAGGTTGGGTCTACCTGAGTCAAATGGATACCCAGTTTGGGGAAATTGCTACCTCATCGATCGATTCTGTATTCATCTGCGACGACAGACGACTCTGTATCGGCGTTCGTTCACGATACCAAGGGCTTACCATTTTTTCTCCGTCCTGTAACCTTCCCGTAACGCATTGATCGCATCCGCACGTTTATTCCTTGGTACGGTCGGTGGCGACCCACCGCACCCCCGAGGAACCGTGATGCAAAAAGCTCTCGCAACATCTTTGGCCACTCTCTTGATTGCCGGCCAAATGGCGGGCCCTGCCTCTCTGCAGGCGCAGTCCTATGGCTCGACCTCCACCCCAATCAAGCACGTTGTTGTCATCTTTGGAGAAAACATCTCCTTTGATCACTACTTCGGAACCTACCCCAACGCAACGAACCCCGGCAATGAGCCAAAATTCCACGCAAAAGCCGGCACGCCTTCGGTAAACGGCTATACCGATGGGCTCCTCTTCAACAATCCAAACTTTCTGAACAAGACTGGAAATGCCGCTGGCACGTCGAACCCGTTCCGCCTCGACCGCACTGAGGCTGCGACCGCCGACCAGGACCACGACTACACCCCCGAGCAGCAGGCCTTCCACGGTGGCCTGATGGACTCCTTCCCGGAGTTCACCGGTACTGCCGGACCCCCGCCTAACGGCTCAACACAGGAGACAACCGGCCTGGTGATGGGCTACTACGACGGCAACACCGTTACCGCGCTCTGGAACTACGCCCAGCGCTATGCGCTGAACGACAACTCCTTCGATACCAACTTCGGCCCCTCGACTCCCGGCGCTATCAACGTGATTTCCGGCCAGACCAACGGCATTGGCGACCAGACCAACGCTGGCGGCGATGTGGTTGAAGATGGTCAGGGCGGATTCACCCTGGTTAGCGACGCCGACCCGGTCGGCGATATGTGCTCGACGACATCCGGCGCTGTGGTGCAGTTCACCGGCCAGAACATCGGCGACCTGCTGACCGCCAGGGGCATCACCTGGGGCTTCTTCAGCGGCGGCTTCAATCTCTCCCTGACCAACTCGAATGGATCGACCGGCTGCACTCGCTCGACGACATCCACCGTTACCGGCGTTAAAAAGAACGACTACATCCCGCACCACCAGCCCTTCCAGTACTACACCACCACTGCCAATCCCAAGCACCTCCGCCCAAGCTCGACCAGCATGATCGGCGTCGATGGCGACCAGGCCAACCACCAGTACGACATTAATGACTTCTACACTGCAGTGAACGCCGGCAACATGCCCGCTGTCAGCTACCTGAAGGCTCCCGGCTATCAGGATGCCCACGCTGGCTACTCTGATCCTCTCGATGAGCAGGCCTTCGTCGTGAAGGTCGTCAACTTCCTTCAACAGAGCAAAGAGTGGAAGAATACCGCCATCATCATCGCCTACGACGATTCCGACGGCTGGTACGACCATCAGATGAGCCCCATCGTCAACCAGTCGCAGACGGCGATGGATGCCCTGACCGCCCCCGGCCAGTGCGGCATCAGCGCCAACACCGCTCTTGACGGCGCCAATGCAGGACGCGTCCAGGGACGCTGCGGCTACGGCCCACGCCTTCCCTTCCTCGTGATCTCGCCCTACGCCCGGAACAACTTTGTCGACCACACCATTACCGACCAGTCCTCGGTCGTCCGCTTCATCGAGGACAACTGGCTCGGGGGCCAGCGCATTACCGGCTCGTTTGACTCGCTCGCCGGAACCATCAACAACATGTTCGACTTCAAGAACCCTCCGAACACCAACGTATATCTGCTCAATCCCAGCACCGGTCTTGTCACCTCCGTCGGCAACGGCGCCAACTGGTGGTAGAACTCTTCTTCAACTTGGGGTAGCGGCCACGCGCTGCTACCCTTTTTCTTTTGGAGATCCCTTTCTGATCACGCGCCGAAAGTTTGTCACCGCCAGCGGCATGGCCGCCGCTGGCTTCGCCCTCCATCCACCCCTTCGCGCCGAAACGCACGCTCCCGCACTCGACCCGTCGAAGCTCGATCCCTTCGTCGATCCCCTACCAATCCCTCCGCTCGCGCAGCCCGCCGGACTCCGCCCCAGCCCCGACCACCCTAAGCAGCAGATCCCCTTCTACCGCATGCCCATCCGCGAGACCGCGGTCAAGGTCCACCGCGACCTGCCCCCTACGCGTATGTGGACCATCGGAGGCACATTCCCCGGCCCAACCCTCGACGTGGCCATTGCCCAGGGCATGATCGTCGAATGGGAGAACCAACTCCCCCTGCGCCACATCTTTCCCATCGACCATGCCCTCCACGGGGCCGAAAAGTCTCTCCCCGAGGTCCGCGCCGTCGTCCACCTCCACGGCGGCCGCACCCCCGCCGCGAGCGACGGATACCCCGAGGACTGGGTCGTCCCCGGCAAGTCGCAGACCTGCTACTACCCCGGCCTCCAGCACGCCGCCACGCTCTTCTACCACGACCACACCATGGGCATTAACCGCCTCAACACCTACGCCGGCATGATGGGCTTATGCATTCTTCGCGACGCGCGCAAGGAGTCGCTCGCCCTGCCCACCGGCAAGTACGACATCCCGCTGCTCATCTGCGACCGCATGCTGCGCACCGACGGCTCGCTCGAGTACCCTGTCTCCGGGAAGCCCGGCGAAGTCTGGGTGCCCGAGGTCTTCGGCAACGCCATCCTCGCCAACGGCAAGCTCCTGCCTTACGTCGACGTCGAGCCCACCCTCTATCGCTTTCGTGTGATGAACGGAGCCAACGGACGATTCTTCCGCTTCTCGCTCGCCAACAAGGCCGAGTTTCATCAGATCGCCTCCGACCAGGGACTTCTCACCGCACCCGTCGCCGTCAAGCGCATCACCATGGCTCCCGCCGAACGCGCCGACATCCTCATCGACTTCCGCCCCATGGCCGGACAGCGCGTCGAGTTCGTCAGCGACAGCTTCTCCATCCTGCAGTTCCGCGTCGCGACCGCGTCTGCATCGAAGAGCGCGCCTGCGATCCCCGACACGCTGCACCCGGTCGAACGCATCGCCGAATCCACCGCCGTCAAGACCCGCCGCCTCACCCTCGACGAGCGCATGGACTATGTGCAGCGCTCTATGGGCATGCTGCTCAACAACACTCCGTGGCACGCCCCCGTCACGGAGAAGCCCGTCCTCAACACTACAGAGATATGGGAACTCGTCAACCTCACCGACGACTCCCACCCTATCCACCTGCACCTGGTGCGTTTCCAGATCCTTGACCGCCGCCGCTTCGACACCTTCGAATTGCAGTACAAAGGCACCCTGCGCTACACCGGCCCTGTCCAGCCGCCGGATGCGAACGAGATGGGCTGGAAGGACACCGTTCGCGCCGACCCCGCCATGGTCACCCGCATCATCATTCCATTCGAAGGCTACGCCGGACGCTACGTCTGGCACTGCCACATCCTCGAACATGAAGACAACGAGATGATGCGACCCTTTGAGGTGATGCAGCCGAACTTGTCGAGTCCGCGCTAGAATGCGCTCGACCACAGGAGAGAAACTCAGAAGTTTTCGACCATCCAGGCATTGTTATCGCCTTGACTGAACATTTCCAGGATCCCGTAGCGCCCGTCGGGAGACTGAATCATCCATTCAAACGCCGCGCCTGGCTGCCCCTGAAAAACTACGTCTGCTTTGCCTGCCTCATTGACTGCCAGGATCACCGCAGTCCTTCCTGGCGTGAGACTCTTCATCAAGACACTCTCGCCATCTGCTGACCAATCACCATTCGATAGAGTCCAGTCCTTCACGACTACATCTTTGGCAACTCCTGTTTTCACATGGAAAAACCGGACTCGGTGTCTATCGAAGAAGACTGCAAGCCGCGACCCATCCGGAGAAAGACCCCAGTTGGTGTAGCCAATCGGCATCCTCGTGAGTTCGCGGCCCACGCCGTGTTCGAGATCGAACGAGACAAAGATGAGATCCGATCCCACGAGCTTACTGAAGACGCACAAACTGGATGGAGTCCGCGCACATTCGTAGTTAATGATCCCTTTTTCCTGCAGGACCATCCGAGGAGCCCCACCGGCCAGTGGTTTGCTCATCAGCGACGCCGGAAACGAGTTGTCACCCGGTTTGGACGCTGTCAAATAGAGCGCCTGCGAGCCATCCGGACTTGATCGTGGAAGATATATGCTGTGTCCCTCAACAAGGACCTCGGCCGTGGTCTCGCCGATGTTCTGTTTGAAGAGTTTCCAGGTGCCATTTCGAGTGGAGACGAAAAGGACTGACTTGCTGTCGGAGGTCCACGCCTCAGCCATATTGTCGTTCGTATCCAGAGTGAGGCGGCGGGGCTCTTTGAACTGGCGCGAACCCGCTTCGAACCTGCCGATGAATGCCTGAAGCGTGGTGTTTCCTCTCCAGAGAACCAGCCGCTTTCCATCCGCGGTAGCGCTCAGGCCGCCAACGTGGCCTTGCCCCGCCGTAACTCGCTGCGGTTCGCCGATTCCCTTCCCGGTGCGCTGGTCAATCGCTATCGAGTAAACTCCGTGATCGCCGCGTTCCTGTGCGGGATTGTCGCTGTATCCGTAAAAAATACGTCCATCTTCGGCCCACCAGAGCGCTGAGGCCAACCGGGGATCATCCTTCAATACAACCTGTAGATCATCGCCATTCGCATTGACTGTGCGCAGTGAGCGAGTATCCGCTGCCGGCTCCGGTGCGGCGACACCATGGCGTTCGGTGTACGCAAGACGCTTCCCATCAGGCGACCAAACCACAGGAAAGATCCAGCTTCCTCTGAAGTTTGGCTGATCCGGCTTTCCAGACTCCGCTATCTTTCGGGCATTTGTTCCATCACTGTTCATCAGCCAGAGTTCGCCGCCGAAGTGGGACTGCGTTGAAACCCACATGCCAGCCGGTCCTGGCAGGAATGCGATTCGGGATCCGTCCGGGGACACAGCTCCTGCCGCCGCATTGTCCCGGATCATCTGCGGGCTACCACCCAGGAGGGAAAGCTTCCAAAGGCTGGTTGTTCGTAACGGGGCCTGTCCCTCAAGCCGGGTCACCAGGAGATGAGCGCCGTCCGGAAACCAGCTATTCGGAACGACGTTGAAATCTTTTGGCACGACCCAGGGATGGGTTTCACCGCTGTCAATCTGGCGGAGATAGAGCCCATTGGGATCGATGTAAGCAACATACTTACCGTCGGGAGAAACGACTGCCCATTGGACGTAGGCCTCCGGAGGGTTGGAGGTAATTCGCTGTTCACTAAGCAGATGTCCGTTGCCGTGCGAGCGGCCGTCGTGTTTACCGGCTACGCGGAGTAGCAGAAATCCCAGAATTCCGAGCCCCGCAGCGATGAGCCCTCCAGCAAGCCATCTCCTGGTCCTGGCCCGTTCCCGTCCTGCGTTCTCCTTCACTGAATGAGTAACCGCGCCGGGAACGGCGTTCTGCTTCGCTACTAGGGGAGGATGCGAGCTGCCTGCGCCACCATTTGTTCTCTGTAGTGGCTGAGCCTCATCGTGATTTTCTTCAATCGCGACTTTTCTCACTGGCGCCGCAAACCGGTATCCACGCTTGGGTACGGTCTGGATCATCGGGGTCCCGTTATTTCCATCTCTCAGTGCCTTCCGCAACTGAGAGATGTTCTGCGCCAGGGCAACCTCCTCAACGAAGACTTCCGGCCAAAGCTGGCTCATGAAATCGTTCTTGTCGATCAGCCGTCCATCGCTGTTCAGCAGAATGAGCAACGTGTCAAAAACCTTAGGCGGCAGAGCGACAGGGTGCCCTTGACGGAGCAGAAGCTGCTCGGCCGGGTCCGCCCGGAAATCGCCGAACTCGTATATCTGTTTCATAACAAGGGAGAAAGCGCCGCGCCGTGCATGGAAGAGCAATCCATCAGGAAATATTCAGGATTTCGTCAAGACAAGCCGCGAGGCTTGAGGCATGGTTCATCCAGTTCCAGCCATACCCTGAGGTGATCTGCATGTGAACCTCCGAATTGCATCCTCACTCAGCATCGCGGTGGCGCTTCTTCTGTATCTTCATGACGATCCCCTTGCCGCACGAACGCTGCCAGTCTACGCCTCCGTCCTGGCTGGCGCTCCGGGATTGTTGTGTATCGCGTTCGCGACTTTCGACGGGCTGAGTGCGTGCCCTGAACAATCGAACCAGCTTCGCAATGCCCTTCATCCATCCACTCAGGAGGGTCAGGCCCAACCTCAACCGGGGCCCAGTTCGCCCATTACCCATAAAGGAGACTCACATGAACCAGCTATATTCGAAATCCCCATCGCCTTGCTCGACAAAGCTTCTGGGTAGAACGCTCGCCGTCTGTGCCGTCCTGCTTGGGCTCAGCGTCGCGCCAGCTATCGCCGACAACAGCGGCTGCAGCAATGCCACTCTCAAGGGAGATTATGGCTTTACGATCTCTGGATTTCAGCCGAATCCTGACGGCAGCACCAGCCCAATCAAAGGTGTCGCGATCACCCATTTCGACGGTGCCGGCAAGCTCACACAGCGGGATTTTGTGGTGACCGGCGGTGTGCTTAATCCCGGGCAAGGGGATGCTGAGACCGGCTTCCAATTTACAACCGGCGAGACTGGCACATTCAGCCTGAGTCCCGATTGCACGGGCAGGATGGAGATCGATCTGAACGCGCCTGTTCCTCCGGGGTCCGGTTTGTCCAGCGGAGTCATTAAGCTCATGCTCGTAGTGACAAATGGCGGCCGGGCGATCCACACGGTCGTCGCTGAACTCACATCTCCGGGAGAGACAAAGCCCACGCTCGTCACAACCAGCAGCGACGCCTGGAAGATCGACCCAGAGGACGACCACGATCACCATCACGAATAGCACGAAGGGCTCCGGCGGTGAGGGCCTGTTGGCCATTCAAGCCCGGTGTTGACTTGAGTGGGCAGTATAGAGATGCAAGTGAAAAAGGCTCGGTTACCCACGTCACCGAGCCTTCTCTGTTAAGCGGGAGCGTGCCCACACTCAACGTCGCGAAATATTTGTGTCGCCCTTGCCGCATTTAGATCGGTGCATTGCGGCGAGAGCCTGTTCCACGAGGTCATTGTCCGCCATCTCGCCGCTTTTCGGAGGCTATCTTTTGGCTAGAAATCCCGAGACAGATTTCATTCACGTTAATCTCTATCCCTACCCTGCTTTTGGTGGCCGATAATTTCCCCGAAACCGCTAGAATAGAAATAGACATTAGAAATGGGACATTAAAAGGCCCCGGCCGCGATCACGGTCAGGCCTTTCATTAGCAAAGAAATCTCGTCGGAAACCATTTAGAATCAACGTCCCGGGCAAACATAATCGAATCAAACGCTTACGCAAAGTCTGACTACCGCCATGAGATCAGTGCAATATCATCAAATAACCCGTTTAGGATCATGTAGGAGCCAATAAGTCCTTTACTGTATAGTAGATAGCGTCGACGTATCCCTTAAACCGATTCGTATCAATCGATTACAGAATCGGTAACGAAAAATGGGGAGGGGGTTTACCCCCACTGCGCAACCTTACCTGAAACCTAATCCCTAATCACTAATCCCTGTTTTTCTGGTCTTGCTAAACTTAAGCTCGACAGGAGCAGCGCGATCAGCCTTCCGCCCGACATTCTCGCCAAATACGAACCCGTCATCGGACTCGAAGTCCACGTCCAGCTCCTCACCGAGACCAAGGCATTCTGCGGCTGCGCCAACCGCTTCGGCTCCGCGCCCAACACCAACATCTGCCCCGTTTGCCTCGGCCTGCCCGGAGCCCTGCCCGTCCTCAACCAGCGCGCCGTCGAGTTCGCCACGCTGGCCTCGCTCGCCCTCAACTGCCAGGTCCGCGAGCGTTCCGTCTTCGCCCGCAAGAACTACTTCTATCCCGATCTGCCAAAGGGTTACCAGATCTCCCAGTTCGACAAGGCTCTCGCCGAGCACGGGTATATCGATGTCCCCACGCCCCACGGCACCAAGCGCATCGGCATTACCCGCCTGCACATGGAAGAGGACGCGGGCAAGAGCCTCCACGACGGCTTCCCCGACTCCGCCACCCGCACCTACGTCGACCTCAACCGCTGTGGCACGCCGCTGATCGAGATAGTCTCCGAGCCCGATATCCGCACGCCCGACGAGGCCTACGAGTACCTCACCCGCCTCAAGGAGATCCTCCTCTACACCGCCGTCTCCGACTGCAACATGGAGGAAGGTTCGTTACGGTGTGACGCGAATGTGTCCGTCCGCCCCTGCGGCCAGGAGAAGTTCGGCACCAAGGCCGAGGTGAAGAACGTCAACTCCTTCCGCTTCATCCGTTCCGCGCTGGAGTACGAGATCGAGCGCCAGGTCGAGGTCATCGAGTCCGGCGGCCGCGTCATCCAGGAGACCCGCCTCTGGAACGCCGGCGAGAGCCGGACATATTCCATGAGGTCCAAGGAGCAGGCTCACGACTACCGCTACTTCCCCGAGCCCGACCTGCCGCCACTTATCGTCACCCCAGCCCTCAAGGCCGAGGCGGCCGCCCGCCTCCCGGAGCTGCCCGAGGCCCGCCGCGCCCGCCTGGTCTCCGAATACGGCGTCACCGAGCAGGATGCCGCCACCCTCACCGCCACCCGCGCCTTCGCCGACCAGTTCGAGGCCGCGGCCAAGGCGGCTAAGAACCCCCGCCGGGTCGCCAACCTCGTCCAGAGCGAGCTCACCAGCCGCCTAAAGGCCAAGGGGCTGGACCTCGAGCAGTCGCCCATCTCTATGGCCGGCATTGCCCAGGCTGCCGACCTCGCGGAGGGGGGGCACCTCTCCAGCAAGCAGCTCAAACAGCTCTTCGACACTGCATTCGAAACCAGCGAAGACTTTGGCGTCGTCTACGAACGCGAAAAACCGCAGCAGATTAGCGATGCCTCCGCGATCGAAGGAATGATCGACGAAGTTATCGCCGCCAATCCTAAGCAGGTCGAGCAATACCGCGGAGGAAAGAAGACTGTTGCCGCCTTCTTCGTCGGTCAGGTCATGAAGCTCTCTAAAGGGCAGGCCAACCCTGCCCTTCTCAACGAACTTGTGGTTCGCAAGCTGGACGGATAATTTATCTCTTTCCTCAGGGACGGCATTTACAGTAGGTTCGCATCGAAGGTGTAGAAACGCACGCAGGGATGCCGAAACCGGATGAAAGTTCTCGATCTGCTCTTTGGAAAGCCGCTCGCAACCAGTGAGGAGCGCGGGGAAGCGGTTGGCCCTCTCGCCGGTATCCCCATCTTTGGTCTGGACGCGCTCAGTTCCGCAGCCTATGGTCCCGAAGCCGCGCTGACGCTGCTCATTCCGCTCGGACTGCTGGGCGTACACCTCATCGTTCCTATCACGACCGCCATCATTATTCTGTTGGTGATCGTTTACTTCTCCTACCGCCAGACGATCGACGCCTACCCGCAGGGCGGCGGTTCCTACACCGTAGCAACCGAGAACCTGGGCAAAGGCCCTGGACTCCTCGCTGCCGCGGCGCTGATGATCGACTACATCCTCACTGCGGCTGTCGGCATCTCGGCCGGAGTCGGCGCACTCATCTCCGCAGTTCCCAGCCTGCAGAAGCACACCCTGCTCTTGTGCCTGGCCATCCTCGTCGTACTTACAATTATCAATCTGCGCGGCGTCCACGATACCGGCGTCGCGTTCATGATTCCAACGTATCTGTTTCTTGCCACCCTGTTGATCGTGATAGGAGTGGGCCTGTTTCGTACCCTGGCCAGCGGCGGACATCCTATTCCCATTGTGACCCCGCCAAAGCTGCCGCAAGCTACCGCGATGTTGTCCTTGTGGCTCCTGCTGAAGGTTTTCGCCAGCGGTTGTACAGCCATGACCGGAGTGGAAGCAGTTTCCAACGGCGTAAAGGCTTTCCGCGATCCGACGACGAAGAACGCCAAGCTCACCCTGACCATCATCATCGCGCTACTGATCATCCTTCTAGCCGGTATCGCTTTCCTCTGCCGCTGGTATGGCGTCGGAGCGACCGATCCGGAAGGCCCCGGCTATCAAAGCGTGCTCTCGCAATTGACCGACGCCGTGATGGGCCACGGAGCTTTTTATTACGTCACCATCGCATCGATCCTGCTTGTTCTCTCGCTTTCCGCGAACACCGCTTTCGCCGATTTTCCTCGTCTCACCCGCGCCATCGCATTGAATGACTACCTGCCGCATGTGTTCTTCATCCGCGGGCGGCGTCTCCTTTTTTCGTACGGTATCGGAGCGCTGGTGGCCATGACCGCCCTGCTGCTCATCCTCTTTGGAGGCGTGACCGACCGCCTAATTCCCCTGTATGCCATCGGGGCTTTTCTGGCCTTCACTCTCTCGCAGGCCGGAATGGTCGTGCATTGGTTTCGGAAGAGAGAGCCGGGATGGCACCTGCGCGCCCTGGTAAACGGTGTAGGCGCCACAGCCACAGGCATAACCCTGCTGGTTGTCCTGGTGGCTAAGTTCCTCGATGGTGCCTGGATAACAGCTCTCCTCGTCCCGCTCATGATTCTCACCATGAGAAGGGTGAAACGGCACTATGATCGCGTGGAGAGAGACACAGACAATCCCAACTCCCTCAGTATCGAAAATATCAAGCCGCCGATTGTGATCATTCCTATCGATCGCTGGAGCCGCCTTTCCGAAAAGGCCTTGAAATTCGCTCTTGGCATATCGCCAGAGGTTCTCGCCGTGCACGTTGAGGGCAGCGACGACACCCACAGCATCTGCGACGAATGGGAGCACAAAGTAGCTGAGCCGCTGCGCCAGGCCGGACTCGAGGTTCCGAAACTCGTCAATCTGACATCGCCTTACCGCTACATCCTCGCGCCTGTGTTGGATTTCATTCTCGAGCAAGAGAAGAACAACAAAAACCGGCAGATCGCCATCCTTGTTCCGGAGTTGGTCGTGACCCACTGGTGGGAGAATCTGCTCCACAACCAGCGCGCGAACCTGCTGAAGGTGCTCCTGCTGGTGAAGGGCAATCAGCGAACTCTGGTGATCAATATTCCCTGGTACCTTGAGGGGCATTAAGCGCGGTCTCATTAAGGTTGTCATCCTGAGCGACCCTTAACGAAGTGAAGGGGAGTCGAAGGACCTGCTTTTCATTTCTTGATGGGCACAGTCTTTCATTCTTCTTGATTTCCGCCGTATCAGGTATGCTGCGCTCTAAATGTCCACTGTCTCCGGTCCGTGTCCTCGCGACCCAGCTAACCCTCCTCCGCTGGCTCTGAAGCGCGCCCTGCGCCTTCGCGATCTCCTGCTGTTCTATATCGTCAGCGGACTCAGCGTCCGCTGGGTGGCGACCGCTGCGGCTGCGGGCCCAAGTACGCTCGTTGTCTGGCTCTTCGCGTTATGCGGATTCTTCATCCCTCTCGCCGCTTCCGTGCTCGAGCTCTCTTCGCGCTACCCCGCCGAAGGCGGTCTATATGTTTGGACCCGCGAGGCCTACGGAGACTTCTCCGGCTTCATCGCTGCCTGGACTTACATGATGAGCAACCTGCCTTACTTTCCGGCGGTACTCTATTTCGGAGCAGGCTCGGTCCTCTTCGCCTTCGGCGCACGGGGCCAGCATCACTCGGCCGACAGTACCTATTTCCTCGTCTTCGCCCTGGCGTGGCTCGCATTCATCACCCTCATGAACATCATCGGAGTCGACGCCGGCAAGTGGCTCAACAACGTCAGCTCGCTCGGCAGTATCCTGCCCATCTCGCTCCTCATCGTGCTCGCCGTCATCTCCGCGCATCACTTCGGGTCCGCGAGCAGCTTCGCGCCCCGCGAGCTAATCCCGCGTCCCAGCCTCAGCAACGCCATCTTCTGGTCCACGATTTTCTTCGCCTTCGGAGGCTGCGAGGCTGGTTCCTTCATGGGCGAGGAGATCGAGAACCCGCGCCGTATCATCCCTCGCGCCTTGCTCGTAGGGGGAACGATTCTTGCCGTCGCTTACATCGCCGGTACCGCCGCGCTCCTCGTCGCGCTCCCATCTGACGCCGTCCACGGCGTCGACGGATTCATGCGCGGCATGATGACGCTCTGCACGCGTCTCAACCTCGCCTGGCTCGCCGCTCCGGTCGCTCTGTTGCTGGGTCTCAATGCTGTCGGCGGAGCCGCGGCCTATCTGTCTTCTACCTCGCGACTGCCTTTCGTCGCCGGTATCGATTGCTATTTCCCGCCGGTCTTCGGACACATCCATCCGCGCTTCAAAACACCTTGGGTCGCGATCGGCACCTACGGACTCGCGGGCATGATCGTCGCCATCCTCAGCCAGGCCGGTACCTCCGTGCGCGGAGCCTACGACGTTCTCGTGAGCATGTCGATCATCGCCTACTTCATTCCCTATCTCTTCCTTTTCGCCTCCATGATTCGCCTGCAGAAACGCCCCGTCAGTCCTGATGTGATCCGCGTCTGGGGAGGCCGTCCTGTTGCCACTGCGCTCGCCGTCATCGGACTTCTCAGCACTGCCCTCACCATCGTCCTTTCCGTCATCCCCGGCGACGACGAGCCCAACAAACTCCTCGCCGTCGCCAAGGTCCTGATCTCCACCGCTGTCCTGATCGGAATCGGCGTCGCCATCTTCATTCGCGCCGAGCGAAGTCGCAAAAAATCGACCACGCCAGCAAGTTCGACGGCCGAGTGAGCTAAGGAGCCAGGGCATTAACTAACGCCGGCGTTGGGCTGCCCCATCCGGTCACCAGATCATATCCGGTGACTGCGGAATAGCTTCCGGATTTGCCGCTCGTGATGTCGTGAAAGTCCGTGCCATAGCTGGAGGTTATGTTCTGCGCGTAGATGGTTGGGTTGATGAAGCCAATGGTGGCTTTGCCCTCGGAAGCCAGCTTCTGATTGACTAGCGCAATGTAGCCGGCCCACATGGGTGCGGCGAAACTGGTACCGCCGTAATCATTGGCTGTGCAGGTCGTCTGGTCGGCGCATACATAGAAGGTAAAATTCGCGTTGGCTGAGACGTCCGGGCCATTGCGCAGGGTGGTCGATCCCTTGTTGCTGGAATTGATCACACCCGAGAGCTGTTGCCAGGAGGGAATCGCGACCTTATCCGGGGAGATGCCGCCGCCGCTGTCCACCCAGGCAGTTTCCGACTTCCACGCGCCGCCCGCGCTGGCAGTGACCAGGTCGGTGCCGCCGACTGAGACAACGTAGGCATCATCCGCGGGCCATGCCTCGTTTCTCTTCGACCAGGTGGAACTGTCGCCGGACGCGGCGAAGAAGTTCTGACCCTGCGCCGCCATTTTCTGGAAGTAAGGATCGAGCGTGCTTGGATCGGCCGGCGTCCAGCCCCACGAACAGCCAATCGTAGTGGGCAATGGGCTGTGCGTGGTCATGGCGCCGATGATAGCGGTGTCGAGAGATCCGACGTACATCACCAGGCTGGCCAGCCCGGGCGCCATACCGAGCGCCTGCGTCATGTCGAGGGTCTGTTCGGTGTCATCGCAGCGTCCGCCTGCGCGGCTATCCACGCAGGACGTGCTGGTGCCGTCGGTGGAAATCACGCTTACCGGCACAGAGTTGGTTTGCTTGGCGTTCTTGTAATAGGTAGTCAGGTCGGCCAGATCGGTGCCCAGATATTCAAACAAGCCGAGGTTCTGACCTGCGCCGGTGAGGGCGGTTCCGCCGTAATAGGCAGCGCGCATGTCGCTGCCCAGGAAGGAAGCCGAGGGACCGGAGCCGGTTGTGGCATGGGTGACGAGCGTCCTCGCGTCGACGCCATAGGCCTGCGCGTAGTCGCTCTTCTTAGCGAACAGGGGATGCGGGAGGGAATAGTTATCTAGCCCAGAGACAGTCCAAAGATGGAACGGCAGAGTGGTCGTCGGCTCGCGGTCCGGCGAGTAAAAAATCCGGTTCTCGGTGGGATGCTGGTAAGTGTTCATGCTTACATGGAAGGCACTCTCAATGGCAGAGACGCGAGCCTTGACCAGCACATTCATGCCGTCGCGGGAGCCACCAGAAACCGTGAGGCCGTTTGCCTTCGCAAAATGCACGACAGCGTCATAGTCTTCCTGGCTGGGCCCGAACCTCTCGGTGAACTCCGACACGGTGAGGTACTGGCGGTAGTTAAAGCTATGCGGATCGTAAAGCTCTTCCAGAAATCTGGTGAGGCCCGCCTGGTCGCGCAGGGGCAGAACAATGTTGAGGGTCATGACCTGGCTTCCGGGAAGCCGGCCAACGGGCTGCGCCTGGCCGCTGCGAACGGCTTCACGCACGTGATGGGTTGACATGTACTGCGCCTGTGAATCCAATGCCACGATTGAAACAAGAGCGATTGCCACGAAAATCAAACTTAACTTTCGAATCACGATGTTCTCCTTTGAGCAGGGCTGTCTTAAGGGGGTGCACTGCAACTTCAAGGGGCCGGGCAGCCTGTTTTTGTCAGCGTAGAGTATCACTGCAAGTTACGCGTGGCGAGAGAAATGCAAGGATGAGTTCTGACTCAGCCCTATTTTGGGAAACCTGAATACAGAGTCGCGAAAAAGCAGCGTTACAGCCAATAGAGTGGCGATCAGGTTGACGCAGACAGAAGACGGAAATCCTGCTGAATCGCAAAAGAGCGGTCGGACGTAACCTGACAACAAGCAGCGGCCCCGGTATAAACAAAGAAGGCATGCCCGACCGTCCCCCAAGCAAGGCCGCAGCCGCCTTCCTCTCCAGCGATTTTCGACGCTACCAATTGGCGCGGGTGATGGCCATTATCGGAGCGGAAGCGCAGTCACTCGCCGTGGCCTGGCAGGTCTATCAGATGACCCATAAACCCATCGACCTGGGTTACACGGGTTTGGCACTATTTTTGCCCGGACTGCTCTTCATTCTGCCGTCGGGCCATGCTGCGGACCGCTTCGACCGGCGGCACGTGATCATGGTGTGCTACTCCCTCCAGTGCCTTTGCACGATCACACTCTTCCTGTTTGCGTGGCACGGGTTGCACACGGTGTGGCCTATCTATACCGTGCTCTTCTTTATCGGGACGGGGCGATCGTTCAGCGGCCCGGCCAGTTCGGCGCTGATTCCCCACCTGGTGCCAACGGAACACTTTGTGAATGCGGTCACCTGGGGTGCGACGATATTTCAGATCGCCAACATCAGTGGCCCGGCGCTGGGCGGCATTCTTTTTACGCTGCCTATGCACCAGCGCATCGCCGGCGCACCTCTCGTCTATCTTTTCACGCTGTTCACGCTGGTTTGGTTCGTCGTGCTGGTGAGCTCCCTGTCAGTGCGGCCGGGGCGAATGGAACATCGGGGCATCTCAACGGATGTGATCCTGGCAGGCTTTCGCTACGTGGCGCGGACGCCGATCCTGCTGGGATCGATTTCACTCGATCTGTTTGCAGTGCTGCTGGGAGGCGCGGTGTCGCTAATGCCGATCTTCGCGCAGGATATTCTTCACGCGGGTCCGCGAGGCCTGGGTCTGCTACGCGCGGCTCCGGCGATCGGCGCGCTGGTGGTTTCCTTCTCGCTCACATGGTGGCCGATTCGACGGCGGGCCGGCGTGCTGATGTTTACCTGCGTGGCGATCTTCGGCGTCTCCACGATTCTCTTCGGGCTCTCGAAGAGCTTGCCCCTGTCGATAATGGCGCTGTTTATTGTCGGCGCGTCGGATATGGTGAGCGTGGTGATCCGCTCCTCTGTGCTGCAGTTGGGCACACCCCCCGAAATGCGTGGCCGCGTGAGCGCCGTGAACTCGCTGTTCCTGGGCGCGTCGAACGAGTTTGGGGAATTTGAGAGCGGTCTGACCGCGCAGTGGTGGGGCGCGGTGCGCGCGGTGGTGGTCGGCGGTATTGGGTCGCTGGTGGTTACCGGCCTGTGGAGCATCCTCTTCCCGAGCCTGCGCAAGGCCGATCAGCTCACGCCGGAAGCGCTGCTAAATGTCGAAGTAGAGCAGTCGGCACAGGAGGTGCGGCAGCTGTGAGGCGCATCTAAAGATGAGCGGAAGGGAAACACTACGATGAAAAACTGGCAGGCGATGGGGCTGCTCACACTGGTGGTACTTGCGGCCGCGGGCGGATATCTGGGCTACGTCTTTCATCAGCGCAGCGAGCCAGGCGTGCAGAAGGCGCAGGCGCCGCAGCGCCTGTTAACGGACGACGATGTGGTGCAGCCGCGCAAGATGTATATCGCCACACTCAAGGACGCGAAGGATCTGACCGGTAAGACGGTATGGATTCAGGCGGGCTATGCGCTGGATTACTATCCTTATGCCGCGGGCCGCGTTGAATTTGGGCACCCGGCAGGCTTGCTGCCGAGCATCGAGAAGCTGGAGATTGCGAATGTTGTGACACAGAAGGCTCCCGCGAATCTGGCCACGCGCGTTCCGCTAGGTGACAAGCAAGTGTTTGCCATTTTCAAAATGCCGGACGATACGAAGCAGTACGCCACCGCGATCGGCACGATCAAAGGCACGGACGAGACGTATTACTGCGACCAGATGTTCTACTACGACGACCCTCATACGTTGTACAAGCACTGGCCGGCCGATGTGTGGCAGGCCGTCGATCAGCACCAGCCCCAACCCGGTATGAACGAACTTCAAGTGGCGATGGCACTGGGCACGATTCAGCAGTCACAATCGCAGGACTATGGGAACCGCACTGTCACTTACGATGCCGGCGGGAAGAAGTGGGCGGTGAGTTTTGCGAAGGACAAGGCAACTACGGTGACTCCGGAGTAGATTATGGCGCTCGTATTTACGACATCGTACGTGGAAGATTCGATGGCGATCTTTCATCAGTACAAGAAGCTGGCTGAAGGCGCGATGGCGCAGGTGACGGACAAGGATTTGGTGGCGATTCTCGATCCAGAGATGAACTCGATCGCGCAGATCGTGAAACATATGACGGGTAACATGCGCTCGCGATGGACTGACTTTTTGACCACGGACGGCGAGAAGCCCAGCCGCAATCGCGACGGCGAATTTGAAGCTCCGCCCGCGACGCGCGCGGAGCTGATGGCGCAGTGGGAGGAAGGCTGGGCCTGCCTCTTCACCGCGCTCGAACCCCTGACCGAGGCCGACCTTGGGCGCACCGTCACCATTCGCGGCGAGGCGCACTCGGTGATGCAGGCCATCAACCGCCAGGTGGCGCACTACGCTAGCCACTGCGGACAGATTATTTTTTTGGCCAAGCATCTGCAGTCGGCGAACTGGAAATGCCTGAGCGTGCCCCGGAAAAAATCGGCAGAGTTCAATCAGCGGGTTCTCGCAGGCGAAGCGAGCCAGCGCTAGTCGTCGCGGAGATTCACGCTCGGAGTGTAAGCGTGGTTCTCCGCTCGCCAAAAATGCGCTGTCGCATGCGACCGAGAAATCCGCAGCGGGAGAGAAGTATAGGAGCTTCTCCTGCGGGAAGCGCCAACGTTGACTTTCGCTCTATGAGGGCAAGCGTGTGCTGCACCTGCGCCCGTAACTGCTCCACTTCAAGCGCGCACTGCCGCAGATAAGCTGAGGCTGAGATTCCGGCTTCCGCGGCGCGGGCTTTGATGAGAGCCTGCTCCGACGCGGCAACGCGTAGTGACATCGACACCTGGCGCTCCGGTTTACTGGCTGCCGGCCAGATTCGGGCGAGAGCGCCTGAGTGGTGTGCGGCCGGGGTTAATGCTTCGGCCAATATGGCTCCAAAGACCGGGGGCCACGCCGATTCCTTCTTCGCCGAGACCACGGCGGATGCTTCGGGCACGGCGCCACTGAGGCTCACGGTATCGAGCATAAAGCTTTTGTCTGGGAACGCTACTTCTTCCGGAGTTTCGTACGGGGGATTCTGGATGCCTGCTTCAAGGCGGGTCGTCGTTTGCGCGACTAGCTCCGGGGATTGGGCGCGTCCCTGCCATCGGGAACGGCTCGACCGCAAGGCGTCTTCATAGGAAAGCTCGCGTACGCCGTCGGTCATGTCCTTTGTTTTGCGCGAGCCCGACCATGCCTGAAAGCGGACGAGCACGGCATCGAGATCTTCCGCCGATTGCAGGCTGTGTGCAGTGGATGGCTGCATAGAAACTACCCTCCGTGCAGCCCAGCATAAGGGCGTGGCCCGCTTCATGAGATGTCAAAGCCGGTTTTCGCAGAGATGTCTTCCGACTTTGGGAGGCTGTCGTCGTTCCGTGCCAATTAGGGACGCAGCAGAATGTTTTGCCTCATCCGGTGTTGCGCAAACCGGCAGAAATCCCGTTAATGGTGCCAGCGATGGCGCGGTTGACCGCGTCGGTGTCTTCACCCGCACGCTTGCGGCGCAGCAGGTCAACCTGTATGAGGCTCATGGGATCTACGTAGGGATTACGCAACCGGATGGAGCGCGCCAGCACCTGATTCTTCTCGAGCAACACGCGCTGCCCAGTGATGGCGAGTACGGCGCTCAAGGTCCGTTCAAATTCTGCCTTTAGCTTTGAAAAGACCCGCTCGCGCAAGTCAATCTCAGGCACCAGGGAGGCGTAGAGCGATGCAATACCCAGATCGGCCTTGGCAAGCGCCATCTCGACATTACGAATGAGGTCGATGAACAGCGGAAACTCCGCCATCATGGCTTGCAGCTCCGCCATGTCGCCCGCCCGCTTGGCGTATTCCTCGATCGCGTACCCCACGCCAAACCACGCTGGGATAAGCTGGCGGCTCTGCGTCCATCCAAAGACCCAGGGAATGGCCCGCAGGCTGGCGAAACTCGCCTTTCCGCCGCGCCGCGAAGGCCGCGAACCGATTTTCGCGTGCTCCAACTCGGCGACAGGAGTCGCGACCTCGAAATAGTGCAGCACGTCGGGATCGTCGATGATGTTGGAACGATAAAACTCGAAGGCCGTCGCCGACAGGGCGTCAAAGGCCGCTTCCCATTCGGGCAGCAACACGCCGGACTGATGTCCGTGCGGATCGCGCGCGTTGGGCCGGGCAAGCGCGTCGAGCGAAGCTGCAATCATCAGCTCCAGATTGCGCTCGGCGAGCACAACGTCGGCATACTTCCAGTTCAGTACCTCGCCCTGCTCGGTGATGCGAATCTGGCCGTCGAAGGCGCCGACAGGCTGCGCGTAGATTGAGCGATGCGTGGGGCCGCCGCCGCGACCAACGGTACCTCCGCGGCCATGGAAGAGACGCAGCTTGATGCCGCATTCGTGAGCGACCTCATGCAGGGCGCGATGCGCGCGGAAAATCTCCCAGGTGCTGGTGAGCATGCCTCCGTCCTTATTCGAATCGGAGTAACCCAGCATCACCTCCTGCGTGTTGTCCCAACTCTTGAGCAGCTTGCGATAATCCGGCGCGGTCCACAACTGGCGGCACACGGCGGGAGCCTGCTGCAGGTCTTCGATCGATTCGAAGAGCGGCACCGGCATCAGGCCAGGATCAGTTCCGTTTCCGGCAACCTCCACGCCGCCCAGCCGCGCGAGCCATACGACGGCCAGCACATCGTCGGCGGTAGAAGCTCCGCTGATTACGTATTGCCGGATGGTCTCTGGACTACATCCCGTCTTCACTTCGGCAATGGCGCGGAAGGTCTCGATCACGTCGCGGCTCTCGGGGCTCAACGACCTTGGAACAACATTTGCGTTTTCCGAGCACCAGGCCGAGGCTTCCTCGAGCGCCTTCTTGTGCAGACGAGCATGCTGGCGGACATCGAGCGTGTGCAGGTGCAATCCAAAGGTGCGGACTAACAGGATCAAAGGATCGATAAGGGTCTGCGCGAGGCGCAGGCCGTTGTTTTCGGCGAGGCTTCGGCGCAGAATTTCGAGGTCGTTGCGAAACTCCTCGGACGAACAGTAGGCGGGCAGCACGGTGAGCGAAGCCTCTAGGCTTTCGCTATCGGCGGCGTTCTGGCCGGCTGTACGGAGCATGCGCGCATGCACGCACACCAGGAAACGGCGGTAAAGCTCAAACTGGAAATGGGCACCGAAACTCTGTGAGACACCTGTTTGTAACTGATTCAGATACGACTCCAGCTTCCCGCGAAGCTCTTCACTCACGTCCAATTGCTGAGCAGACGTAGTGAGCAGGTCGATCAGGAGTTGCAGGCGTTCGTCGTAGTAAGAGAGCAGGCGCGTTTTGGCATCTCTAATCGCTTCTCTTGTAACCTCCGGAGTTACAAATGGATTACCGTCGCGATCTCCGCCGATCCAGGAGCCAAAGGCCAGTAGCAATGGCAGTTCGGAAACATCGACATTGATGCCGTACTCGCTCTTCAATGCAGCAACGACTTCCTGGTAGAGCCTGGGGAGCGTTTCGAAGATGGAGACGTCGTAGTAATCAAGACCCATCTTGATTTCGTCGGCGACCTTGGGACGGCTGCTGCGCACCTCGTCGGTTTGCCACAGACCGGTAATCTCGGCGACTACCGCCTCTTCGAGCGCTACCAGTTCTTCGTCGGGAACGGGAATGCGATCGAGGCGCTCGAGGAATTCTCCGATCCGCCGCCGCTTGGTGAGCACGGACCGGCGCGCGATCTCGGTTGGGTGTGCAGTGAAGACTGGGACTATAAAGATCTGCCGCAGCCAGTGCAGTGCTTCATCGGCTGGAATGCCCACCCGGCGCATGGCCCTTAGGGTTCCTCTTAACGACCCGCGCTGGGCTACGGTATCTCCGCTCAGCTGCAGGGACAGGCGGCGGCGTTTGCGGTGGTTAGTCTCGGCCAGGTTGATGAGCTCGAAGTAGAAGGCGAAGGCGCGGCTCAACTGGTATGCCTGGTCTACCGGCATGGTGTTTGCACCCAGGACCGCCTGTTGCAGCAGGACTTCGGCCTCTGTGAGCGAGCCCTCCGCCATGGCTTCGCGTCTGCGGATCGCCGAGAGCCGCAGCTCCTCCACTTTTTCAAAGAGCACGTCGCCAGCCTGCTCGCGCAGGACCTCGCCCAGCAACATGCCGAGCGAGCGAACGTCTCGGCGCAATGGCGCTTCTTTTAGATCTCCCGTGCGCGCCTCAAGTTCGGCGAGGCGTTCGGACCAGCTGTCGGGCTTCCATAGGGGTGGCATCACTACCGATTATGCATCCGCGACACGCGGCGCTCGATTTCCCGCCAGCCAACCCACCCCACCAGATATCCCCCAGCGCAGCAAATCCCTAAACTGAAAGCCAGCCAGAGCGCCAGCAACCATCCTCCATGCAGGTCGAGACGATGCCAGTATCGAACCAGCATGAGAAGAAACATGAGTCCACCCCACCCCAGGACAAAATAAATCATAAATCTCCGGCGGCCTACAGAGTAATGGAGAAGCGCACCTTGGTCCCGCATGCTCTTGTACTTCTCAAAGAAATCTGCCATTTTAGGGGTTTCCCGAATAAAGCTTCGAGAGACATTCTATTCCGTTGGCATCTAACGCGGAGACGCTCGTGTAAATCGATCAGCACTAGCTGGGAGCGCCTTGCTCCTCCAGTTGCAGACTCAGCTCTTCCCACTCACCGCTGAGAGCCGAATATTTCTCGCGAAGCTCGTCGAGTTCGCGCGACACGCGAGCGGTTTCTTCAGCGCTGACGAAGACACCAAGAGACTGCTCGGTGTTGCCGATGGAGGCTTCGACGCGGGGAATTTCCTCTTCGACAAACTTGAGGCGGTCCTGCATCTGTTTCAGCTTGATGGGATTCACGCGGCGGGCAGGCTCTTTCGCGGCAGGCTCGGGCGTGTGCCCGTTCGGAGTCGACAACACCGGAGCAGCGGGAGTTTCGGCGGCGGAGGTCGCGGCGGCGAGCGCTTCGGCTCCGCCCTCCTTGCGCCAGAGGTAGTCTTCGTAGTTGCCAGGGTAGACGTTGACCTTGCCGCCCTCGACTTCGAAGACACGCGTGGCGAGGCGGTCAATGAAATAGCGGTCGTGGGAGACGAAGATCACGGTGCCGGTGAAGGAGTTGATGGCCTCGAGCAACACATCCTTAGCGCGTAAATCCAAGTGATTCGTCGGTTCGTCGAGCAGGAGAAAGTTGGCGGGGCTGACGAGAATCTTAGCCAGCGCGTAGCGGTTGCGCTCGCCACCTGAGAGCACGCCAAGCGTCTTGAAGACGTCTTCGCCGGAGAAAAGAAAGCATCCGAGCAGGCTGCGCAATTCAGTTTGGGAGACCTTCGGCGCGATGCCGCCGATATCGGAGAGCATGCGCGCACTGGGATCGAGGACTTTGTACTGGTCCTGCGCGAAGTATTCGGCAAGCACGTTGTGTCCGAGTTTGAGGGTACCGCTGGTGGGCGCGTCCTGGCCCGAAAGCAGGCGAATAAGCGTGGACTTGCCGGCTCCGTTGACACCAACGAGCGCGATGCGGTCGCCGCGATCGATGGTGAAGCTGACGTCGTTGAGAACCCGCTTCGGGCCGTAGCTTTTCGAGAGACCTCTGACTTCGACGACGGTCCGTCCCGAGGGCGGCGGTTGCGGAAACGTGAAGTGAATGATGGGCTCTTCGAGGGGAATCTCGATGCGCTCGATCTTGTCGAGCTCCTTGATGCGACTCTGGACCTGCTTCGCCTTTGTCGCCTGGTAGCGAAAGCGGTTGATGAAGGCTTCGAGCTGCTCGATACGCTCGCGCTGGTTGCGATAGGCGGCCTCGATTTGCGCGCGGCGCTCGGCCTTCTGCTGAAGATATTTCTCGTAGTTGCCGTGGTAGACGTGCAAGCCCTTGTTCCAGATTTCGATGATCTTGTCGACCGTCACATCGAGGAAGTAGCGGTCGTGCGAGATGAGGATGTATCCGTTGGGATAGGTGCGCAGGTAATCTTCAAGCCAGTTACGGGTTTCGAGGTCGAGGTGATTCGTGGGCTCGTCGAGCAGCAGCAGGCTGGGCTTTTGCAACAGCAACTTGGCGAGCGCAATGCGCATCTGCCAGCCGCCCGAGAATTCCTCCGTGCGCCGCGTCCAATCGTCCTTGGAAAAACCAAGACCCGTGAGCACGGTTCCTACCTGCGCGTCCAATGCGTAACCGTCATGGGCACGAAATTTCGAATCGATGTAAGAAAATCGCTCCGCCGCAGAAGCATAGGCCGCGCTCTCAGGATCTAGCTCCGCAAGCGAAGTGGCGAGCGTCTCGAGTTCCTTCTCCAGGCCCAGCAACTCATCGAAAACAGAGAGGCACTCATCGAAGACGGTGCGCCCGGAGAGCGCCAGGCCGTCCTGAGGCAAATATCCAATGCTCATGCCGCGAGTGCGCTGCACGTTGCCATAGTCCAGACCGTCGAGTCCGCCGAGAATCTTCATCAGCGTGGATTTGCCGGTGCCGTTGGCGCCTACCAGGGCGGTGCGCTCGTTAGGAGTGATCAGCCAGTTGGCATCTTGAAAGAGAAGTTTTGGGCCAAATCGTTTGCCCGCGTCGGCGAGTTGCAGCATGCTTCTATTCTAGCGGGACGTGCGGATCGGTGGAGTTGAGGTCTCCCTATCCTTTCGGCCCTGAAGCGAGCCGAAAAGATAGGGCACCCCGGTACTAGAAATCCCGCTTACGCAACCAATGCTTACACCACGACTGCGCTCGGCGCGAGGATCGAGATCATCTTCTACCTCTCCAACGCTAGCGTGCACGCACCTCCAGTTGGATCGGCTTGGCAGTCGCGCTCACGGCCGGGTCGTAGTATTCATAGACGCGCGACTGGAAAGTGTGGGCGCGAATGGGGTACTTGGCGCGCAGGCGGAAGCGCAGAGTGACGGTCTCGTCGGGCGCAAACGAATTGAAGTAGAGGATGGCCTGGGTCGCGGTGAGGCTGAACTTCTCCAGGCGACCGCTTCCCGCTCCTGCCGTTTTCTCCTGGTAAGACTGCAGGTCTTCGCTGAGAAGGTCGAAGCCGGGAGGGATACCGAGGTCGACCATGACCATGTTGGCCGATTTGTCGAGATTGTTTTTGACGGTTGCCGTTGCCGGGGCGATGTCGTTCTGCGCAAGCGTGGTGCGGTCGTAGGCAACTTTGATAGAGAGCGCGTCGTGAGTGGGTTGTTCGTCCCAGGGAACGAAGTAACGTCCGACTACCTGATAGGCGAGGCCGCCCGTTCCGGCAAAGCGGAGCTGGACGGAGTTGGTTTTGGGGTCCATGTCCTTAAGGACGAACTGGTGGAAGAGGTCGTTGTTTTCAGGGGTTAAAAGAAGCTTCTCAACAGATTTTCCGTTGAGGACTACTTCGACAGATCCGTGCACGTCAGCCGAGCCGATTTCAGAGGCAAGAAGCAGTGCGCGCAGCGCCATGATGGTGGCCTGCGTGGTTCCCCAGGCGCCTCCGGCGTCTTTTTTCGAGGTGACATAGGTGAGGGCTTTACGCGCGATGCCTGAGGCTTGTCCCCACTTGAGCAGCGCCTGGACGGCGAGGGCGGTGGTTTCGACGGCGGCGCTGGGGCCGGTTGCGTAGACGCTGGTTTCCTCGGCAGTCCACCAGACCTGCTCGTCTTTCTCGGTGCGCGCATCGAGCAGGAGCTGCATGGCTTGGCGGGTGAAGGCGCTGTTCTTGTCATGATCTACGGCAAAGTTGGCAACCACGGCGAGCGTGTAGGCGTCGGCTTTGGCGTTCAAGTGCGACTCGACGAAGCGCTGGGCTTTGTCCACTGCTGGGCCGCGATAGCCAGTGTTTTCGAGCGCCCAACCGATGTAGGCGGTGATGCGCAGCACATCGGAGTTGTAGCGGTTGGTTGCGCCTTCGTTGATGAAGGAGGTGTCGGGCTTCCAACTGCCGTCGGCCTGCTGCAGTGAGGCCAGCCACTGCTGCGTGCGCTCGATGAGGCGCGGGTCGACCTCATAGACGCGGGACATGTCGCTGAACTCCATGAGTCCATAGGCGGTAAGGATTTTGTTGGCCGGCGCCCGGCCGAACCAGGAGAAGCCTCCGCCGGGAACTTCAAAGGTGAGGAGGCGCTGGTAGCCCTGGGCGATAAAGCCCTCTGCCTTGGCGTGGACCTCAGGCGTGAGCTTCTTCGTGCGCTTCATGTAGTCGAGCGCGAGCACGTTGGGGTAGGTGGCGGACGAGGTCTGCTCGAAGCAACCGTAGGGCATGCGCAGGAGGCTGTCCATGCCTTCGATGACCTGGCTTAGCGGGCCGGGATAGAGGCGAACGAAGATCTTGCTGGCATCGGGAATAGAGGCAGCGGGGAAGTTGATGTCGTGCTGGGCAGAGGACTCGAGGCGTCCGTTGAAGACGGTGTTCTGCTCGCGGCCATTAGGGACGACTTCGATTTCGCGGACGACGATGTCGGCTCGGGCGGTGCCTTTCATGGCAGCGGTGAGCGTGAGTTTGAATTTGCCGATACGCTTCGCTTCGAGGGTGAATTGCGAGCCGCCGACACGGTTGGAATCGACGGAGAGGCTCTTGTCGGGAGTGTCGTTCACGAGTGAGAACCAGTCGTCTGGTTCGAGCTTGAGGCTGACGTCTCCGCGCGCGCCGGAGTAGTTGTAAATCGCTACAGGGATCGACACGCGGTCTCCCTGGGTGAGGGTGACGGGCAGGTCGAGATCGACGAAGAAGTCCTGGAAGACTTTGAGGCTTGAGGTGCCGGTGCCGAGAGCACCGTGTTCGGTGGAGGCAAGCATAGCCATGCGCCACGTGGTGATGGAGTCGGCCATGGGGATGGTGATGCTGGCGACGCCGTTGCCGTCAGTGATGATTTCCGGGTTGATGTAGAGGGCCTCGGGGAACCAGGAGCGGACGTGCGGAGCGGGCGCGGCGGCGTCGCCGATGGGGCTGGTCATTGTATTGACGGCCATGGCCATAGGCGCTGGTGCCGCCATTGCGAACCTGGCGACACCGCGGCCGTTGAGGGCCATGGCTCCGTGGGCCACGCCGCGCCCGATGCCGCCCATGACACCGCCGGCCTGGGCAGTGACAATGAGGGCGTCGCCGGCGTCGACGGTGACGGTCTGGGTTTCCTGACCGACACTCAGGACGACAGAAAGTACGGCGCGATCGCGGGCCTTAAGGGTGAACCCTCGCGTGACCTTCTCAAATCCCTGGGAAGTTACCTCGACTTCGTATGTGCCCGGCGCAAGTGCAGCCAGGTCGAACTGACCTACGCGATCACCTACAGCGGAGAGGATTTTTTCGTTGGAGACCTGACGCAGCTGGATGGTGGCTCCGGGAATGACGGCTCCAGATTGATCTTTTACGGAACCGGTGACCTCGGCATGGCCGTTGAAGGGGCCGCGATCGTGCTCCGTCTTAAGGTCGATGGTGCCCGGGTTTGGGCCGGAATTCGTGGCGATGGCTCCGGACGAGAACTCCACATAAACGGTGAGGTCGTCGCCGGTATCGAATTGCTGATCGGCGCCCGCGCTCTGAATGAAGTAATAGCGGGTTTTGCCGCGATTCCACGAAGCGGGTTGCGCTCGAAGCTCGGTGCCCCAGGCGTCTCGCGGCTTCGAACCGTTGGAGATGTGAGAGAAAACCTTGAGCGGGTCGAAGTGCTCGGGATTTTGTTGGTAAGCGCGGCTGAGCTGAGTTGCGATGCGCCGGACCTGGGCAGTGTAGGCGGCCTGATAACGTCCGCTGTATTCTGCGAATTTCGCCTGGGGCATGGTGCGACCGAACTCCGTCTCAAGCTTGTTGGGATTGACCATTTCGGTCGCGGAGAAGAGGGCGCGCGCCGCACGGTCGCGCTGGGCACCTTCGGCGTTCTGGACCGGCTCGACAATGTCGGACATACCGATGGAGTGAATCTCGTAGCGCGGCTTCATAGCCTCCTCTTCGAGATAGAAGAAGACCTTGGCGAAGCCGGGCTGCTTCTCCGCCAGCGCGAAGACAGCCTCGTCGACTACCTGCAGGCCCAGTGCGGCGCGAACTCCTTCGCCGTGCGAGTTGGTCACGCGAAAGCGAATACGCGCCTCGCCGCCGGGCTTGTAGGAGACGGCATCGGCGGTTGTTTCGATGTGGAGTTCGTCGGCGGGCTGAACGAAAACGAGCCGATGGTCTGCAACCGGAAGCGCATCGCGTCCGAAAAGATAGGCGTTGAAGTCGAGCGTTCCCGCCATCTCCGGCGTAGCGGTCAGGGTGAGGTCAGCTTCGCCGTTCACGAGGTCGAGGTCGCGGGTGAGAATGGTCTGGCTTTCCTTCACGATATCTACGTACGCAGTGCCCCGTTGGCGTGTGGAGAAAACTTTGAGCTGAATGCGGTCTCCCGCGCGGTAAACAGCGCGCTCGGTGCGGAGAAGAATCTGATCGGAACCTTCGCGGGCTGCGAGATCGATGTTCGTGGAGGCGCGGTTACCCTGCTTGTCGGCGGCTTCGATCTTCAGAGCTTCGTCGCCAGTGCCGGCCTTGATGCGGATGACGGCGACGCCTCCGTTGTCGGTGGCCACATGCTGGTCGCGGTTTCCGGCGGCCTGGATGTTGAGGTCGGCGGCGGCGGGCGTTCCATCGGGATACGACGTGAGGATGAAGACCTGGTTTTCGAGATTGGGAATGAGGGTACCGCCTTCGGGAATGGCGGTAATGAGTAGAGGCGATTCGCTCACAGTGATGGGCTCGCCGCGCGTTTCAGAGTGGGCAGCTGAGTCTTTCACTGTGGCCTCAATGAACACGCGGGCTGCGCCCTGGCTCAGGGGGCGTCCGGCAAAGTAGGTCGGCAGCTTTAGGTCGAAGTGATATGCGCCGTCCTTATCTGTTTTGCCATTCTCCGCGCCGACGTCGAAGACGGAAACGTCCAGGCTTGACGCCTTAAGTGTGATCTCGGCGTCATCAACCGGCTTGCCAAAGAAGTAGTTGGCGCGCACGGTCCCGGTTACGTTGTCTCCGGGACGATAACCCCGCTTCGTTTCGTTGTTCTTGCCGGTGAATTCGAGGGCCACCTTGAATTTTGGAAGGACATACCGTTCGACATTCAGCGCAACCTCGGCTGTGTTCGTGGGTGAATCGGGATCGCCGATCAGGGCGCGCAGGTGATAGGCACCGAGGTTTACCTCGTCGGCAAGCTCGAATTCCGTAGACGCGATTCCAAACTTGTCGGTCTGCGTGGCTTTCTTGAAGACCTTGTTGCCACGCGAGTCCTCAACCTCAAACGTGAGCTTGCGGTTGGCGGCGGCATTGTGATCGGAGCGGTCGAGAGCCAGTGCGCGAACGTGAATGGTCTGCCCCGGCTGGTAGACCGGCTTCTCGGTCGTGAGCAGAATAGAAAGTTTGTCTTCCAGTTGGACCGCTTGTGTGTACTCGCTCGAACCAATCGGCGTCTCGACAACGTAGCGAACCTGATAGTTGCCGACGAGATTGGCGGGCAGACGAAACTGTGCGTCGGTCGTGCCGCGGTGGTTGAGGCGTCCGGTGAAGAGCTGGCGCGCGGGCTTGTCCGGAATGAGCAACTCGATGCGTACCGAGCCGTTCCCGGCAATGACGTTGTTATTTGTGTCGGTGACGATGACGCGAACGGCGGCCTGAGCACCGGCAAGGTAAGACTTCTGGCCGAGGATGTGTACCACGGGGCGGCGCAGAATCTCCGAGATGGATTTGGTTTCCTCGAAGGCCGGACTGGTGTCGCCGCTGTACTCGAAGCGATAGCGGACTCGGTCCCAGACGAGATCATCGAAGGACACGGGCTTTTCAAGTGTGACATCGCGACGCCAGTTCCCATCGCCTTTGGCGATGTCGACATTCTGTTCCGCGCGCCCCAGGATTTGATCTTCGGGATCGAGGATCTCGACGACCAGGCGTCCCGAGCCGGCGCGCGAGGCGTGATATGGGATGGTCACAGTGAGGGCGCCACGTGAATATGTGGCGATGAAAGATTCGCCGCTCGCTTGTGTGAAGGAATAGATGACCGGGACCAGGAGCAGCAATCCAGCAAAAAAGAAGAGGGGAATACGGACGGAATTCCAATATCTCTGCGCGTCTTTCACGATGCATCTCCTTGTGCGCGGCCGGTCTGGGGGCAGCAGCACTGTCACATCTGACCGAAGAACGCCTCGCCTTGCGGAACTTGCACGGAAAATTTGCAGAGGGTCGTTCTCTTGCTGGATAGACACCGGAAGAAGGTTGACTGGAGTTGCAGGTTGCCGGTTTCCGTTGAGTTCTCTTTTTAGGTTCGTTAATACAGAATCCGGAGATGGACGACTTGACAGGCGTTACCACTGCGGCCTAATGTAAGCTGGTTTGAGTAAGCGTTTACTCAGGCGGTCCGCCGTGCATGCCATTCGATCGCAAAGGCATTCACCGGCTGCCACATAGCAAACTTCGGGAGAGCCGTAAATGACGCGAATCAGTGTGAAATATCTGGGCCTTGGGGCGATTCTCTGCACGGTCCTCGTTGCGCTTGTGGGTGCACAACGTGCCTGCGCACAAGCAACTTCGGGTGTGATCGAGGGCCGGATTACCGACGCTTCTGGCGCGGTCATTCCAGGCGCCGTCATCACAGTTAAGGATGAGGACAAGGGCGTGACCTTCACCGGCCGATCGGGTGCCGCCGGGGAATACTCGGTACTCAATGTCACTCCGGGCGTTTATGAGGTTACGGCCTCCCACCCGGGATTTGCAGATTCTGTCACGCCGCACGCGACGGTCGTTATCGATCAAAAACTACAGCTTAATTTCCGTCTCTCTCCGGGCACCGTTAAAACCACCGTGCACGTAAACGAACAGCCATCTCTGCTGCAAACGCAGACTGCCGAGGTGGGCACCGTGATTGGCGGGAGCACGATCACCGACCTTCCGCTGCTATCCCGCAATTTTTATGATTTGACGGCGCTGGTGCCGGGCGTAGTCCAGGTAGGTGGAAGCATCAACAGCTATGCCTTGTCGGTGAGCGGGCAGAGAGAATTCGCAAACTCCATTCTGCTGGATGGCGTAGAGTCAACCACGAATCGCACGCAGGACGTGACCGTCAAGCCAAGTGTGGATTCCGTGCAGGAATTCAAGGTAATCACGTCGAGCTATGACGCCGAATATGGCAATGCCGCCGGAGGCGTGGTGCAAATCCAGACTAAGGCCGGCACCAACCATTACCACGGCGACGCCTATGAGTTCTACCGGCCGAATTCGCTCACAGCCCGGCCCTACGCCTTCGGCGGATCGACAAACCCTCCGTCGGTTCTGAAGCAAAACAATTACGGCGGCACTTTGGGCGGACCTGTGTTCAAAGATCGCTCTTTCTTCTTTGGTTCCTATGAAGGTACGCGGCAGACGAATGCATATACGTATCTCGATTCCACCATTCCATTCGATCTGATCAAAATGCAGCCGGATGGCGCCATCGACCTCTCGGGTCTTGTCGATCCTAATTCGGGTTTGCCCAGTAGCTACTGCAATGGAAAGACGTGCCCTCCGGCAGGAAGCATTGATCCAATTTTCGATCCGGCGATCTCGTACGCCTGCTACGGCGGCTACCCCGGCTGTCTGCCGCAACAGTTCCCGGGAAACATCATTCCGGCAGACCGCGTGAGCAAGGCGGGATATAACACCCTGGTCAATTTTTACCCCAAGCCCAATCTGCCCGGAATGCGTAACGGATGGTTTTCTAACTACTCCGTCGATTCACCTGTCACTTTTAATTCCAACCAGGTGGATGCGCGATACGATCAGGTGCTCCGGCAGTCCGATCGGCTATACGCCATCTATCATTGGGACGGCGACAACTCGCTGGTCACAGATCCATACCATGGAGAAACCGTGGTGCCGGGTGCCGGCGATGCGGACCAGGCCAACAAGCAGGACGACGGTGCGCAGTCAATCTCGGTGACAGAAGACCACATCTTCGGACCAACCAAGCTGAATGAGTTCCGCTTTGGATACACGCGGTACTATCTGGACCAGTACAGCCTGCTAAATGGAACCGACTATTCGACGAAATACGGCGTTGGAAACATTACAGTGCCAGGTTATCCCGCCACAGTAGGCTACCCGTACATGTTCCTTGCAGATGGCTACCTATCGGGCGGCTCGACTTACAAGCCATATCATGTTCTCGACAGTAACTTCCAGTTTACTGACTATTACACGCTCAGCGGAATTGGCACGCACACTTTTAAGTTTGGCGGGGATCTTCGGAAGTTGAACTCTCATCCGAACTTTTCTCTGTTCCCGACCGGCTTTCAGTACTATTCCAGCTTTAGCGAGGCAGAGACCTCCGATCCCACATTCAACGCGGCGAACGGCTATGCTCCCTATGTTCCTAACGGGTGGAATGCCTATGGAGGCTCAGACATTGCAGATTTACTGGTTGGACTGCCGCAGGTCGTGGATATCGGACTACAGTTAACCAACCCGCATACTCAGTCATGGGATCTCGACCTGTACGGCCAGGATTCGTGGAAAGCCACTGCGAAGCTTACTTTGAACTATGGACTGCGCTATGAATATCAGCGCCCATACACCGAATCCAATAATTACATGTCAAATTATGACGTGGCTAGCAACACTATTCTCCTGGCTGGCCGCGGTGGGAATTCCCAGTTCCTGGTCAATGCCCGAAAGAATGAATTTGCTCCTCGCTTCGGGTTTGCCTACCAGCTGAATCCGAAAACTGTAGTGCGCGGCGGCTTTGGCATTTTCTATACTCCGGAAAATGACGGACGCGAAGATTTCCTGACAAAGAACACTCCCTTCGCAACGCAATCGAGTTACTACAATACACCTTACGATGGATATTATTCGTATCAGCTTGACACAGGCGTGCCCCGCAGCACGACGATCACTATTCCTCCCGCCGGATTTATTGTTCCCGCCGACGTTCCCAACGGAAATCTTCTGACTACCTATGCTCTAAACCCGCACATTAAGACCGGGTACGTATACGGCTTCAATCTAACCGTGCAGAGGCAGCTCAGTTCGTCCATTTCTGTGGACCTGGCCTATGTGGCGTCGCTATCCCACGCCCTGCCGTACCAGATTGGAGATATCAACGCCAATCCGTACGACAGTACGAATAGCTACAACAATCGCCTGACTACGGACCTGGGAAAAATTCAATACCTGACGGATTCTGGCATTGGGAACTACAACTCCATGCAGCTGAAGGTGACCAAGCAGGCTTCACACAATCTAACCTTCCTTGGAAGCTATACCTATAGCCATAACATCGACAATGGGCCGGCGCCTTTCAACCTGGGACATATCAACAACGACAATCCGCAGGATCCTTATAACTTGAAGGCTGAATATGCCTCAGCAGACAGTGATGTGCGTCAGAACTTTGTCTTCAGCGGTTCGTGGTATCTGCCGTTCGGAGGTGGCCAACGTTACTTCTCCGACTGGAACCGTCTGACCAACTCCATTCTCGGCGGATGGCAATGGAACGCCATCTACATCATGCAGACCGGAACGCCTGTGAATGTGGTTCGCGGAACGGATCCAACCGGCGTATTGCCCGGACTGAGGCCCGATGTAATTGCCGACCCGAATTTGCCCCGCGGTCAGCGCACGCTCGATCGATACTTCAACACTGCAGCTTTCACAAACGCGCCCTTCATCCCTATAGGTGGTGGGGACACGCTCGCTCCGGGCGATGCAGGACGGAACATTGTCGTAGGCCCGGGATACGTCAATCTGGATACCTCGCTTTTCAAGGAGGTCCCCATTCGCGAGAAGTCAATGGTGCAGTTTCGCATCGAAGCCTTCAACATATTTAACACTCCTCACTTTGGTAATCCGGACGGCACAGTTAACAGCGGCACCTACGGCGAAATTACCCGACAAAACGGGGCTCAGAATGCCAATCGGGTCGTGCAGATCGATGTGAAATTCCTTTTCTAAGACAACCTACCCGGCCGTGCTGCTTAGACCTATCGCTGCAGTACGGCCTTCTTCTCTAGAACTTCAATCCTTATGAATTTCATTCGACTCGGTCGCTTTTTACTTCTGCCTCCTCTGATGCTTTTGCAACACGCGAGCGGTTTCGGGCAGAAGATTGTTCAGCAGAGCGCTGTATCCAGCCACAGCTACTACTTAGACTGCTCCGGTCCTCGAGGCGGAAATGGAAATTCCCCTGCGTCACCGTGGAACTCGCTTGACGCGCTGCAGTCCCGCACTTTCGCAGCCGGCGAAGTCATCCACATCCAGCGTGGTACGGAATGCCACGGAGCGCTCTCTCCCAAGGGATCAGGGACTGAGGTCGCGCCGATCCGGCTGACCGCATATGGTGAAGGTGCGAGGCCTAAGATCATCTCTCCAGCGAACAGCCGGGAAGCGTTCCGGCTATTCAACCAGGAATATTGGGATATCGACTCGCTCGATATCTCGGGCGGCAGTATGTTTGGAGTCTTCATCAGCGGAGACAAGGGCGTGCTGCACCATATTCATGTTGCAAACATTGCCGTCCACGACGTGATGGGCGGCGCGATGAAGAACAAGGACAACGGCCTGGTCGTGATTACTCCGGGTAGCGTCGATCAGCATTTCGATGATGTGTCCGTCGATGGCGTTACCGCATGGAACACGAATCAGTGGATGGGAATCATGGTCGGCGGCGGCAACTTTGGGTTTCCTCCGGAATCCAGCTACAGCACGAATGTCAGCATCCGCAACTCGGCGATTCATGATGTTCAGGGCGACGGTATCGTTCTGTTCCGCGAGCGCGGCTCGAAGATCGAGACCAGTGTTGCCTGGAATACCGGCATGCAGGAGACGGAGTCGATCGGCACTCCGAATGCGATATGGACTTGGATGTGCCACGATTGCACGGTCGAGCAGACGGAGGCGTTCCTGACCGACAGTCCTGGCGTGGACGGGGGCGCCTTCGACATCGACTATGGCAATACCAACAACGCCGTGCTCAATAACTACGGACACGACACGCAGGGCTACTGTGTCGCCGTCTTCGGCGCCGGGTTCATCACACGCCAAAGCACGGTTCGCGGCAACCTCTGCGTGAACAACGCGCGCAGCCCGCGCATGGCGAAATATCAGGGCGCAATTTTTGTGTACACGTGGAATGACGGATCGATCGACGGCGCTACCATCGAGGACAACACGGTTTACTGGAATCCGAATGAAACGGTTCCCGCGCTGATCAACAATGGGAAGATCGCACAGGGGTCAGCGGTCTTCCGCAACAACACCATTTATTCGACTTCGCCCTGGCTGGCCAACAGCAATAAGGCGCTAAGATTCGAGCACAATCGGTACAGCTACTTTGGCGCCGGTCAACCTGAGTGGCGCTGGGATGCGAAGACCTTCCACACGGTGGCGCAAATGCAGTCTGGTGCGCAACAGGAGAACGGCAGCAGTTTCGACCAGCGCTCTCTCCAGGATTGGGCGAGCGTTTTGCCCCGAACCTCGGCCAAAGTCCGCGGGGACTCGATCTTCGAGCAGAAATTCACCGATGATGCAGGCCGCGCCTTTCCTATAGCTCGCGAGGCCCCGCAGTGGCGTCTCTACTCCCTGGTTCCGCTGTCGTTCGACGATCATGGACTCATCAGTGATGACGCGCTGCGGCAGATCGTCTTCCTGAAGAGCCTCGACCAGCAATATCGCGCGCGGGGATTAGAGGTAGTTCTGTTGCTCGCAATTGACGCGAATTCCCTGCACACGGAGTTGCTGCGTAACGCCATCACCGATCTCGATCTGGCCGGAATGCCCGTGGCCTACACCGCGCCAGGGGCGAACGCGGAGCACAGTATTCTCGTATCGCCACAGGGCGAGATTGTGCAGCAATGGAAGGGATTTGCCGGTCCGGCGGCGCTCGGGCTTTCCGCGCGCACGTGGCTTGGGGAGCCGGCTTTTTCACAGATGGGAGTAAGCACAAAATGAATCGAGCGAAGCGAAGTGGGATAGCCGCGGTGGCGATCGGCCTGCTCCTGCAATCGTATATGCCAGCGCAGACGCAGCCGGCTCAACAGGAATTCTCTGCCGACAAGCTCGGCGCTCCCACGCTGCGCGACCCGATCTCCGTCTATAACAACTGGTCGTCGTACGACGAGTTGTCGGACAACATTCCGCTCACGCAGGATTTGGCCATGCGCGAGCTCGACAATGTGCTGCGCCTGCGCAAACTCGGCGTCCGCTTCGATTACTACATGATGGATGCATTCTGGTTTGATCCCGACGGCGGCTATCGCACCTGGCGCAAGCCCAACTGGCCCAACGGACCCGATGAGTGGATCAAGAAATGCCAGGAGAACGGGATTCGGCCCGGTCTATGGTTCAGCTCGAATACGCTCGTCAAGATCAAGGCTGCTCCGCAATGGCGAGACTCGCTGAACCAAAAGGGCTGGGCGATGTCGTTCTTTGAAGGCGGTTTTCTGCCCGACTTCATGGATACGCTGCAGTATTGGTACGACCATGGCATCCGATTTTTCAAGTTCGATTTTGTCGACCTGACGATTGCGACGCCCAAGTCTGAAGCCACGCTCTCAAAGGAAGAAATCATTCGCCGAAATTCCGAAGCGCTGCGAACTGCATTCGCAAAGTTTCGAGCAAAGAATTCCGATGTGGTGTTTGAAGCTTTCAATGGGTTCGGCGGCGTTCTGGATTCGACCTCTTATCCGTTCCCGTTCAAGGATCCCGTAGACCTTCGCTGGCTGGAGGTCTTCGACGCGCAGTATTCCGGCGATCCGCGTCCCGGCGATGTACCGGAGACGAATTTCTGGCGCGCCATGGACATTTACAGCGACCACCAGGTACGGCGTTTCGAGCAGGCTCATCTGCCCATCGAGCGCATTGACTCTACCGGATTCATGGTCGGCAAGACCGGGACCATCTACTACCGAGAAATGCACGCATGGAAGGGTGCGCTCATCCTCATGATGGCGCGAGGCGGATGGATTGACACGACGCACGGCAACCTGGAGCTCATTACCGACGAAGACGCCCGCTGGTTCGCCCGCGTGCAATCGCTCTTTCTGCACTTTCAGTCCGAGGGACGCATCAAGAGCTTTGGAGGCATTCCCGGCGAAGTGCAAACCTACGGATTCGGCGCGCTCGACGCCGACGGAAGCGCGTATGTTGTGATGAATCCGGCGCAGAGTGTCACAAGTGTCTCCATGCCGCTGCTTTCGCAGGTACAGCGTCCGCTCGGCCAGGGACGCATTCTCTTTCGCGATGCCGGTTTCGCTCCGCAGTTAACGGGAAACTCGATCGAGCTTGGCCCGGGGCAGATGGCCATGGTGGGTTTCGGCAAGTACGCCTCGCCGTCATTTGACCTGGGTGTTCAGCAGGACGTGGTCATTCCTCGCTCCATCCGGCCTGTTCCTGCTGAGTTTCAGGCGACCGGTAAAGGTGTGATAGAGGCGACCATCACGGCTCCGGCGGGTGGCGATCTGCGGTTGATCATGCAGCAGTACTCGCCCGATGGCAGTCTTCGGCGGACGTGGGCCGGAGGACCGCCCAGTGGCACCAACATGGGCAAAGTTTTTCTCCTCGAGGCTACGCAGAACGGCAAGCAGCTTCCGATTCGCGAGGACTACGACAAGGTCATCTGGAGCGGGCTGTCGTGGGCAGCGGGAGAGATCAGCGCGAAGGACCTGCACGCGGGCGAGCCTCTCACCCTGACGTTCCGGTCAACGGAGAAAGACCCGGTCACGTTGAAGGGGACGCTATATCTCGTGAATTACTGATTGGCACTCAGGCTACTTCATTCACCAGCGTGCCGATGCCGTCGATGCTGATGCGAATCTCGTCGCCGCTTTCGAGCGTGAAGGAATCGGGAGGAACGATACCGGTGCCGGTGAGCAGAAAACATCCGAACGGAAAGCTCTGGTCGCGGAAGAGATATTCGACGAGGATCGCAGGATCGCGCTTGAGTTCGGAGAGCGCGACGGAGCCTGAAAATTCGGCCCTGCCGGAGCGCAGAATCTCGATGTGAATTTGCGTGGAGGGCGGCATGGGGTGCGGCTGAATCAGAATGCCGGGTCCGAGAGCGCAGCTGCGGTCGTAGACCTTGGCCTGCGGCAGGTATAAGGGGTTGGTCCCTTCGATATCGCGGGAGCTCATGTCATTGCCGATGGTGTAGGCGATGATCTGGCCGCGGGGATTCACCAGGAGCGCCAGCTCGGGTTCGGGGACGGACCAGGTGGCGTCGCGACGAATGCGGACCTCGCTGTTTGGACCGGCGACTTTGTTGGCCACGGCTTTGAAGAACAGCTCAGGACGCTCGGCGGTATAGACGCGATCGTAGAAGTCGCCGCCCCCAGCATCCTTCGATTCCTCGATGCGCGCGCTGCGGCTGCGAAAGTAGGTGACCCCGGCGGCCCAGACCTCTTGGTTCTCAATCGGCGCTTCGAGGTCAGGCAGTGCGGTCTTCTCTTCAGGAGTTCCGGCGGCGATGATGGAAGAAAGATGTGCGTGGAGGTCGTCGAGAGCGATGAGAGCGTCGAGCGAAGTCTCTTCAAGGCGGTAGAAGCGCTCATCCTGCTCCAGAAATAAATGGTCAGTGGTCCGATAGAGTATCACTGCTTTTCTTTCTTCGCGGGATCGGCCGCGACGTTGAATCTGCCTTTTTCAAGCTGGGCGGTAATGGCATCCACATCATAGACGCATCCGCCCCAGACGCCTCCGCTGGCCTGCACCAGCGCGGCCCACAGGCGTGTGTCATCGGGGAGAGAAGGATGCGGATGTAAGTCGGGACGCGGTGATCGCATCGCCAATAGGCGTGACCCTTCTTTGCCCCCAACTATTTTGTCGCGGGTTCCGACCAGGTTCACGGTGCCGGTGAGATTTGTGCGATCGATGATGATCTCGATCTGATCGCCTTCCTCGATCCTTCCGATTGGGCCGTCGGCCAGTGCCTCGGGGGAGATGTGGCCAATGCAGGCTCCGGTCGAAACGCCGCTAAAGCGCGCGTCGGTGAGGACGGCGACATGTTTTCCGAAGGGCAACGCCTTGAGCGCGGACGTGATTTGATAGATCTCCTGCATGCCCGCGCCTGCGGGACCGCAGCAGATGAGAACGATGACGTCTCCCTCAACGATCTGGCCGGCTTTGATCTCGTGGATGGCAGCTTCTTCGGTCAGGAAGACTCTTGCCGGGCCGAGGTGCCGGTATGTGCCGTCTTCACCGACAAGCGATGGATCGATGGCGGTGCTCTTGATGACGGAGCCTTCGGGAGCGAGATTTCCCACCGGGAAGCACACGGTTGAGGTAAGGCCGCGGAGACGAGCGTGGTCCGGTCCCATGATGACGTCGTCGGGATCGATGCCATCCTGCTCCTGCAGGTTTTTTCTCAGTTTGTGGCGGCGCGAACTCTGCTCCCACCAGTCGAGACAAGTGTTCAGCGTATCTCCAGAGACGGTCTTCACGCTGGTGTCGAGAAGACCTGCGCGCCGGAGATGCAGCATGACCTCGGGCGTTCCTCCGGCGAGAAATACCTGGACGGTCGCATGGTTTTGCGGACCATTAGGCAGCGCGTCTACGAGGCGCGGCACCTGGCGATTGACGTGCGCCCAGTCTTCGGCGGCTGGTCTTTTTAATCCGGCGGCGTGCGCGATGGCGGGGAGGTGCAGCAGAAGATTCGTCGAGCCGCCGATCGCTGCGTGGACCACCATCGCGTTGTGCACGGAGGCATGGCTGAGGACATCCGACGCTCCGAGGTGAAGCTGGCGGAGGCGTAGAATGGCCCGCGCGGATCGCCGCGCCGCGTCGAGCCAGATTGGCTGGCCGGATGGAGCAAGCGCCGTGTGAGGCAAGGCAAGTCCAAGCGCCTCGGCGATAACCTGCGAGGTTGCTGCGGTTCCCATGAATTGGCAGCCTCCGCCCGGAGTGGCGCAGGCCCGGCAACCGACTTCGGCGGCATATTCCAAAGTGATCTGCTTCTGGGCGAACCGGGCGCCGATAGTCTGCACCTTGCCCGCGTCCTCGCCGTCTTCGGGTAGCAGAGTGACACCGCCAGGAATGAGAACGGTAGGCAGACTGCCAGCGGAGGCAAGAGCCATCATCATCGCGGGAAGGCCTTTATCGCAGGTGGCGACTCCGAGGATGCCAGCCCGGGTCGGAAGCGAACGCATCAGGCGGCGAAGCACGATAGCAGCGTCATTCCGGAAGGGCAGCGAGTCCAGCATGCCGAGTGTGCCCTGGGTTCGTCCGTCGCACGGGTCGGTGCAGGCGCCGGCAAAAGGAACCGCGTGCAGAGCCTTCAACTCGCGCGCGGCTTCGGCGACCAGAGAGCCAACCTCCCAGTGTCCGGTGTGAAAGCCGAGGGCGATGGGGTTGCCGTCCTCAGCGCGCAAACCACCATGGGTGCTGAGAATGAGGACCTCAGGGCCACCGAGGCGCGCCGGGTCCCACCCCATGCCGACGTTCTGGCTTAACCCGAAGAGATTGCCCGAGGGCTGGGTGAGCAGCATCTCCGGCGTGAGCGGCAGGAAGCCTGACGGGCCGGGTGCGTGGGTCGCGACCGCGTCGATTTCGAAGCCGGCGGTTTCAAGTACAGATGTGAGAGAGATGTCGGGAATGGCGTTCCTCGTGGTGCCAAAAGTATAGCCAACCGGGCGGTTTCGCAGGCAGGATAGTGGTCATGGAGAGCGTGGAGAGCGGGAAGACATTGCTGGTGCTGGCGCAGGGAAACGATCCTCAACTGGCGATGCTGAAGCCCTTGCCGCACATGGTGGGCAGCGAGGCGATCGCACTTGCGGAGGCAGCGAAGGACGCCACGATCATTCTGAACTGGTCGGGATCTCAAGAGTTGCTCCGCTCTGTACTCGCGATGTGTCCCAAGGTGAAATGGGTGCACACGCGCTGGGCAGGGCTAGACAGCTTGCTCTTCCCCGAGCTTGTAGAAAGCGATCTGACGCTGACGAACGGCCGGGGCGTCTTCAGCCCTGCGCTGGGCGAGTTTGCACTTGCGGCGATTCTGTATTTCGCGAAGGATTTCCGGCGGATGATTCGCAACCAGGCGGCGGAAGTCTGGGAGCCCTTCGATGTGGAAGAGATCGCCGGAAAGACGGTGGGCATTGTGGGTTATGGCGACATTGGCCACGCTGTGGCGACACGCGTCCATGCCATGGGCATGCATGTCCTGGCGCTGAAGCGTCATGCGCCGGAGCAACCGGACCCGTTGGTTGAGCACTTCTACAGACCTGACGCGCTGCGGCCGATGCTGTCGTCCTGCGATTACGTTGTTGTTGCGGCACCGCTCACCGAGGAGACGCAGCACATGATCGGCGATGCGGAGTTTGCGGCGATGAAAGCGACAGCGGTGATCATCAACGTGGGACGCGGCCCGGTGATCGAGGACGCGGCACTGGTGCGCGCGCTGACAGAAAAGCGGATCAAGGGAGCAGGGCTGGATGTGGTTGAGCAGGAGCCACTGCCGGCAGGACACGCGCTCTACAAACTCGAGAACGTGTTGCTGTCTCCGCATTGCGCCGACAATACAGCGGACTGGAAGGATCAGGCGATGAGGTTTTTTCTGGAGCAGTATGCGCGGTTTGAGAAGGACGAGCCGCTGAAGAACGTGGTGAACAAGCGACAGGGATATTAAGGGGACCGCGGTCAGACTTCCGGTCTAACATCCGTCGGGAAGAACTGTTCATCGCGCATAACGGTATTTACAGCCCGCAAAAGATCGCGCGCCGCATTCGATTTCACGACGTAGCCCATCGCGCCCGTTCTCAGCGCTTCCTGCAGCACCTCTGGATCGTGGTGAGAACTCTGGAACAGGATTCGTGAGCAGGGTGAAACCTTGCGGATTTGGCGAGCGGCTTCAAGGCCGTTGACAGACGGAAGCCCGATGTCCAGCAAGATCAAGTCGGGTTGCAATTCTTCACTCTTCCGGACTGCTTCCAGACCGTCTGAGCCTTCACAAATAATCACCAGGTCCAGTTGCTCCTGGAGAAGTGAGCAGACCGCCTTGCGCCAAGCGCGGCCATCATCCACGATAAAAATACGAACTGCCGCCAACTTACCAAGGCCTCCTTCAGGCAAAGTTCACCTACGGCCATATTGGCGGTGCTGAACTGATTACTTATGAGGATCACACAAAAAAATGGTTTCATCGTTGCTCAAGAGCAATGACGAATCAGGGACGGGGAAGGCGGGGATCAGCCTTCGCTGGACATCAGGGCATCAGGTGAACGGAGCACGATCTTGCCACGGCTTTTTGTGAGAACGCCCTGGCGCTGCCACTCATTTAGGAAGCGGCTTGTTGTGAAGACGGTGATGTTCGCCTCGTTAGCCAACTCTTCATTCCTGATATTGAGTTCGACGCCTTCCGTACCCTTCTGACCCATGCCATGGGCAAGGTTCCCGAGCACCTGCGCGAGACGTTGGCGGGCGGTCTGGCAGGTCGCGGCAATGTGAAGAGCCCGATAGATCACGAAATAGTCATAGGCAATCAGCAAAGCATTCTCGAGCAACCTGGGATATTGAGTACCGAGGAATCGGACGCTAGCGCGATCCCACACCAGTGCAGTGCTCTTGATCACGGCTTCGGTGCTGATGAGATATTTCACAGGCCTGGACAAGAATGCCGCTCCGCCGCAGATTTCGCCGGGAGGAAACCACAGAACGGGAATCTTCTCGCCCCCGGTGGTCATGCAGAAGCCGCGGGCGCGCCCACTCACCATCAGAAATAAGTGGTCGGCAGAAAATCCTTCGTGCGCCATCACGGAATGTGCGACGAATCGACGCATGGTGGCAGCGTTGATGATCGAAGCAAGTTCGGATGGAGTTAGTCCTTCGAGGAATCTCGGTTTGAGGTGTTTCAGGAGCGGCAATATTTCAGATGTAGCCGTCATTGACTTCCGCTTCTTCTCTCATGAACAATGAGAAGCAGGGTTTCTACATGTGCATCATCGGCAAGATCAGCGCCGAGCTGAAATCATGCACAGATCAGAAAAGCCGCTTCTCAAGACCATACCCTCACTACCATATCGCTTTTTCAGTGGTAAGACCCCTATCGTTTGTAGAACATATTAATTATCGTCAATTTAGATGGAGGATACGCCCCCTCCTCCGGAACAGCCTTAGTAAATCCAATAGAACATCACCAGCGCGACACCGACCATCGTCCACTTCACGTCGCCCGGAATCATGTGTCCAAACATGGTGAGAAGAATGCCAACCGCGTAGACCAGCCGCATGTAGGGATCCTGCCGCTCCTCATGCTCATCGTTTTGCGTGTGCGTAAGATTTATGATCGCCATGACTGCCTCCTTGACACAAGCAGAATCGCACCGCCTGGGTTCCGGCGGCAGTATGCTTTGTCAGGAATCGGGGGTGACGGATGTCACCTTCCCAGGCTCAGTAGTAAAGGTACTTCCGCCATTTTTGGTCGGAGTGGCCGATCATGCGCATGATGTGCCGGCTGGTATGCAGCGAGAAAGGCCGCGGCTCCCGCATCAGCTTCATGTCCTGCAGTTCGTGGAGCAACTGGTTGCCCTTGCGGCGATTGCAGCCGTGGCAGGCGGCCACCAGGTTCTCCCACGTGGAGAGACCGCCCCGCGAACGAGGCTGCACATGGTCCAGCGTGAGTTCAGACGAATGCAGCACGATTCCGCAGTATTGGCAGGTATTCCGATCGCGCAGCAAAATGTTCTTACGCGACAAGGCGCGGGTCTGGTGCGGAATGCGGCGGTATTCAAGCAGCCGGATCACGGACGGCATGGGCATCCGTACCCGCGCGGCATGCAGGATCGCCCCCTGCTCTTCCTCGGTCTTGGCGACGCCCTTCAGCACCAGGACCAGCGCCCGGCGCGCCCCGCAGATATTGATCGGCTCATACGACGCATTCAGCACGAGCACCGGCGTCTGCATAGCTGAGTTGAATCGGACGCGCGGCTCAACTGTCTCCGCATGCGGCAGGGTATGGCACTTGGCGAGTGATTTTTGCTTGCGAGCGTGAACCGATGCTTTTCCCAGCGACATTCTCATCCCCCGTCTCCGTTTTAACCTGCGGGCAAAATCGCCCGAACGTCTAATGCAGCGTCGTGCCTCCATCCCACATGGCAACATCCTGATGCATGGGGAGTTCGACTGTGGCCCGTGGCTGGTAACTCTCGATCTGCCGACGCTGCGCCCTCGCGGCAGTGGCCACCCAGACGCTGGCTGCCCCGGCACGCGTCAACGCGAGCGAGCAGGCGCGGGCCGTCGCCCCGGTGGTGTAGATATCGTCAATCAACAGCACATTGCGGTCCCGCACCCGGGCCGGATCGGGGACAAAAAAAGCGCCGCGCAAATTGCGCCGGCGCTGGTCCAAGCTCAAGCCTGCCTGACTCTCAGTCGCGCGTTGGCGCGCCAGAACCCCCGGGGCAAATTCGCCCTCCCAGTCCGGACGGAAACTGCGCATGGCTCGCGTCGCCGCGCGCGCCAGCAACTCCGCCTGGTTGAAGCCACGCGCTTTACGTCTCGCCTTGAAGAGAGGAACAGGAACAACCAGCATCGATTGTGGCAAATTCGGAATTGCCGCGACCCGGGCAGCGATAAGTATCCCCAGCTTTTGGGCTACGGACTCCCATCTCTCGTACTTGAGCAGGTGCAGTAGAGACCGCATCGTACCTTGGTACAGCCCATGCGCCACCGCCCGTTCGAAACTTGGGGTCGCAAGTCGGCAGGGACGGCACAATACCTCCTCACCCGGCCCCGCGCCAAAATCGGAGACGCCAATGTCCTCGCCGCATCGGAAACAGAGCGAAATAGATTGTGAGGGAAGGTCGTTCCAGCAGGACGGGCACACGGGAAAGCGGCTTAGGCCAGAAAGCGGATCGCCGCAAAGACGGCAATCGGCAGGGAAAATCACGGAAGTCACACTATCCACCGGACTTCGGAGCACGCGAACCACTGCACGCCAAGCGGTGGTCTGACTTGACGGAAGGTCCAGCGTCAGGGGGTCAATCTGACTGCGGAAGACTCACCTCACTCACTGGTAAGCCGAATCTCAGAGAACCTGGCTCCCGGTTGGTAAGAGTATACCTCGGTTTTCGAACTGGAATGAAGCTAGCTATTTGAGACGTGTAGCGCTTGGTTCTCTTAAGCCCCAGAAACGCGGCCCTTCGCGCCTAAACCTGGTATTGGTCTTTGCGCGAGATTTTGGTTTTCCTGGGCATTGGCGGCCCAGGTCGTGGTAAAAGCTGTAGCATGGTTGCCGACGTGTTAAGACATCCACTCTGGGTTTTCACTATCGCGTTTGTCGTGCTCTGGTTTGCGACATGGGGCGGTGCCTTCTTGCGCGGCAAGCTGGGCTTCGAAGTGCCCGAGGATCTCCGTGAGGATTTCAGCGTTGTCCTGGCGGCCAGTCTGACGTTGCTCGGGCTCATCATCGGATTCAGCTTTTCCATGGCTACGACCCGTTACGATTTGCGCAAGAGTTATGAAGAGGAAGAGGCCAACGCGATCGGAACCGAGTATGTTCGTGCAGACCTATTGCCTCAGGCCGAGGGCGCACAGGTCCGTGCATTGCTGCGCCAATATACCGATCTGCGCATTCAGTTTTACAGCACGCGCGATCGCGATCAGTTGCCTCGAATCAACCAGGACACTGCGCAATTGCAAAATAAACTCTGGGCGGCTGTCGCCGGGCCCGCGAATGCGCAGCCAACTCCGGTAAAAGCGCTTGCTGTTTCCGGCATGAACGACGTGCTGAACTCTCAGGGCTACACCCAGGCTGCGTGGTGGAATCGGATTCCCGCCGCTGCATGGGGCATGATGACCGCGATTGCCGTCGTCTCCAGCATGCTGCTCGGCATCGGAGCACACCGCACCAAGGCCACACTCTTCGTAATCGTGCCACTGGTTGTTGCTGTTTCATTCATGCTCATTGCAGATATAGACAGTCCGCGCGGTGGCGTGATCCGCGTTAGCCCGCAAAATTTGGAGAGCCTCAGGACTAGCCTGAACGCCCCATAATGCTGGGATAAACCTCTTTTCTAATGCATGGGCGTGGCGGTGACCTCGACCTGCATCTTGCCTCTATTCTCAAGATTGTCTGAGGAGAAGACGATGCTGGGTTTTCCGATCGGCAATACTGTGGTCGCTTGCCAGCGATTTTGCCGGATGATCGGACTCGGGCCGCCTGTTCCAATCGGTGTTGCGAGGCTGCTTATCTCCGCGGAAATCTGCATTGCCAGCCCTTCGGCCGATTCGTGCACCCGCTGGCAATCGAGGTTTACCCCAACATCTATGTAGTTGATCTCACCCTTGTCGTTCGTGCGCAGCGGAATTTTCGTTCCCGTGCGGAGGGACGAAAGCCCATCCGTCGAGATCGTTGTGAGGTAGGTGCGGCTGTTCACCACCTTTCCATCATCGCCCAATTCTTTGACAACGAAGTCGAGACGGTAGAAGTGAGCATCCGGAGCCTGGGTATGGGTTTGCTGGGCGAGAACAGGTACAGCAAAAAGCGGGACAACGAGTAGCACGAAGCATAGGGTGGCAATCTTGCGCATTGGGACTCCTTAGTTCTCGCCTCTGTCTGGCGGGTTGATGGGTGGAATTTGAATTTCAGCGATACGGATTGGTTCATCCGTACCCTTGCGTCTATCGATAACCGATTGGTTCACGTCTCCGGTTTGATTCGCTAAGTCAGCGAGGGCACGCTCTTCCTCGGTCAAGGGTGCAGGGGCAGGAAATACTTTCAGCCTGGGCAATTGTTGTGCATGTGTTGTGGCTGGAATGCCGTCTCTCGATGGGCGTGTCATCCTGACCCGCGATTGAGCCATTGCGGCGCGGTTCGTATTTTCCGTGTCCGCTTTGCCCTGTTCGAACTCCCCTGTAGGTCTAGACTCGTGTGGTTTTGTCGACTCGACCATCGAAGACTCGCTCGCTCGTGGTTCGGAGTGGCGCGCGAGAAACAGTACTGCCAGTAGTAGGAGGGCAAGTGCAGGCACTCCAACAGCCCACGGTAGCCACTTATCAGGTCGTCTCCGGCCATGTTTTGGCCGTACGAAGGCGAGCACCCGCTCGGCCAGATCGGGACCTACGCCTGGATCTCCGTAAGTGGCCAACGCTTTATCCAGCAGAGAGTCGAGCTCGTCATTATCGCGCATAGCGATTCTCCATGAGTGCTGTCAGCTTCTGCTTCAGAATCTGCCGTGCGCGCATCAGACGAGTGCGGACGGTGCCCTCTGGAACTCCTAGGATCTCCGAGATTTCGCGCGAGTTCAGTTCATCAACAGTTGAGAGTGCCAGAGGCTGCCGAAGTTCTTCGGGGAGGGCATCCACGAAACGGTGAACCGTCCCGTGCCAATCCCCGGCTATCGCCTCTTGCTCCGGGCTCGGCGCATTCGAAACCTGTTCGAACTCCGCCTGCTCTGTCTGGACCTGCGGTAGCCGGTCGATGGCCATGCGCCACGCCGCACGTGCGAGGAAGGCCCGTTCGTTTTCGATATCTTTCCAGGCGCCATTGCGATAGAGCTTCAAGAACGTCTCCTGTACTGCATCCTCGGCATCATGACTGTTTCGCAGGATTGCGTAAGCGACGCGGAAAACGAAGCGTGACTGGCGCCTGACAAGCGCTTCGAACTCCGCTTCCTCGTTGCTGGCCAATCTAGGGGACTCCCTGCTCTGCGGCCTCGTGCGGACCACCAATGATGCGCGAATGACATTCACACGCAAAGACGATGTCCGAAGGCGGAGTGTTCAGTTTTCTTTTTTTGGCGAAGCGTGTCGCCGGGAGGATCCGCAAGCCTCGGCATTCAAAATTCGTTTAGATCAGGCACCTGATGCGAATCGGGCTTCTGGATCGATATGCCGCGCTGGTACACTCTCACTTCTCACGTACGGCGATGCGCGCCAGCGTTTGACGAGAGAAACACGGAGGAATGATTGGCCAGTCTGCCCGAATTTCAACCCTTTGTCCCTGCCAATGAGACGCGCCCTGAATTCACCGTGCGCGCTATTCTGCTGGGTTGCGTCTTTGGAGTGCTCTTCGGAGCTGTGACGGTCTACGTTGGTCTGCGAGCCGGGCTCACGGTGGCCGCGTCAATTCCCATCTCCGTACTTTCGATCAGCGTGCTGCGCGCTCTGGGCCGAGCTTCGATCCTCGAGAACAACATCGTTCAGACGACCGGCAACGCCGGGCAATCGATCGCTGCCGGTGTCATCTTCACGCTGCCTGCGCTTATCTTCCTTGGCTTCGATCTCGAATACTTCCGAATTTTCATTCTCGCTCTGCTTGGCGGCTGGCTCGGTGTCCTGTTCATGATTCCGCTGCGGCGCCAGCTGATTGTCGAGGAGCACGGCAACCTCAAGTATCCCGAAGGCACAGCCTGCGCCGATGTGTTGATTGCTGGCGAGCGTGGAGGATCATTCGCGAGCCGCGTCTTCTTCGGCCTCGGCCTCGGCGCCCTCTACACGCTATTCCAGAACGAAAACCTGCTGGGCGCTTGGCCCGGCACTCCCAACTATGAGCCGAAGTGGCTCCCAGGCGCCGCGTTGCGCGCCGAGGCAACGCCGGAATACATGGGAGTGGGTTACATCATCGGCCCGCGCATCGCGGGAGTTCTGTTCGCCGGCGGAGTTTTCAGCTGGTTCGTGCTGATGCCCGTGATTCACTTTTTCGGCGCTCAGCTGTCGACCGCGATTTATCCAGGCACGGTGCCCATCTCGCAGATGTCGCCCAGCGATCTGTGGCGCACGTACGTGCGCCCCATGGGAGCAGGCGCCGTAGCGGCTTCGGGCCTCATCACCTTGCTCAAGACCATGCCCACCATCCTGGGCGCGCTGAGCGCGGGCGTAAAAACCTTCGGTAAGAACGCCACCATGGCTTCAGCCAGACGTACAGAGCGCGATCTGCCGATGAGCGTGGTGCTGGGTGGCAGTGTGCTGCTGGTCTTGTTGATGTTTCTCTTCCTCACCTTTAAACCCGTTCCCGGCGCGCAAGTGGGATGGCTTGCCAATTTCGCCGCGTCGCTCCTGGTTGTGGTCTTCGGCTTTCTCTTCGTTACCGTGTCTTCGCGCATCGTGGGATTGATTGGAAGCTCGGCGAACCCCATCTCCGGCATGACGATTGCCACCCTCATGGCGACTGCCGCGATCTTTCTCGTGAAGGGCTGGACAGCGCCCGCATTCGGAGCGCTGGCTATCACTATCGGCGGAACGGTATGCATCGCCGCGGCCAACGCCGGCGATACTTCGCAGGATCTCAAGACAGGATTCCTGATCGGCGCGACCCCTTGGAAGCAGCAGATCGCGGTAATGGTAGGCGTGATTGTCTCCGTCTTTTCGATCGGCATCACGCTCAACGCCATGAACAAGGGCCTCGAAGAGTTCATGCCGATGAAGGCTCCTATCACTTTTAATCTGAGCGCGCCCGCCGACGGCGTGCAGGTGCAGCAGCAGCATTTCAGCCGCGCCCGTTTTCTGCTGACTCAACCCGATAAATCCACGGCGTTCGTCGACGGAAGCAAGTACGTGCTGCTGAATGCCCTGGGCTCGACTACGCTGGCGGACGGCAAATATCTGTTCAATCCGGAGACCGGCAAGATCGAAGTCCAGTGGGCACAGGGTATCGGCAGCGAGAAGGCCGCTGCACCGCAGGGACGATTGATGGCCACCGTGATCAACGGCATCCTTTCGCGCAAATTGCCCTGGGGACTGGTCCTGCTCGGCGTCTTTCTGGTGATTGCCGTTGAACTGTTGGGCGTGCGCTCGTTGTCGTTTGCTGTGGGATCTTATCTCTCCATCGGGACTACGCTGGCCATCTTCTGCGGGGGGATCGTTCGCTGGATGGTGGACCGCGCCGTAGCCAAGGCAGGCGGCGATACCTTGGAGACGGAGAGCGAAGTCTCTCCAGGTTCGCTCTATGCAAGCGGTTTGATCGCGGCTGGCGGCATTATGGGACTGCTCGGTGTCGCGCGCAAGCTATACGAAGCGGCGACCGGCCACGAAGTACAGGTGTGGTTCGCGTCGGGATCTGCTCCCTATCAAATTTTGTACAAGCAGCCGCTCTCAGTTGTGATGTTCGCTGTACTCGGCTTCTCGCTCTACTACTTCGCGCGCAAGCCGCTCAAGGGAAAGTAGCATTCCTCATTGTTGCTGGTGAAACTGCGCTATCTTCTCCGCATCCGGCGGCTTGGTCACGGCACTCACTACCACCAGGCAGAGCAGCGCTACCAGCAGCGCCGGGAAAATCGCGTCACGCTGTGCAATTAGTGCGGGCAGATGCTGGTGGATGAAGCTTGAATCCCAAAAGACCGTGACAAAAGTCCCGGCAGCAATGGCGCTGACTGCTCCAGCTGCATTCGCGCGTCGCGAGTAGAACGCCGCCAGGATCACCGGCGTCAGCGCAGCCGAATAGATCGTATAGGCGTACAGAGCCTTCTTCAGTACCGACTCGGTCCCCATCGCCTGGTAGAGCGCCCAGAGACCTAACAGCACAACCATGAGCCGCGACACGATCAGAATGCGCTTGTTGGAGGCGTCAGGTGCAATATAGCGCACGAAAATATCGTTGACGAGATTGGTCGCGGGGGAGAAGAGATAGTTGTTGGCCGTCGAGATGATCTTGGCGAAGATCGCTCCCATCAGGAAGGCTCCCAGCAGGGCGGGCATGCCGTGGAGAGCGCTGTAGGCGAGGATTTCACGCGGATGGCGAGAGACCTCTCCGGTGGGAAAAAGCACCGACCCCACCACTGCCAGAGCGACGATGACGGTTTCCAGCACTACCGTTCCAACGATCCAGCCGACGACGGCAACCCGCGCATCGCGTTCGGATTTAGCCGAGAAAAACTTCTGGTACATCGACTGGTTGCCGAGCAGGAGCAGACAGGTTGGGAGAAAGAGCTCCAGCGCCTGAATCGGCGATAAATCGCCGAAGACTCGGAAGTGCGTAGCGGGTAGGGAATGCGTCACCGTGCTCCAGCCGCCTGCGGCATGAGTAAGCACTGGAAACGCAATGAGCAGTGCAAACGTGGCAAGGAGGCCGATGAAGACATCCATGTAAGCCACGGAAGACATACCTGCGATGGCCGTAAATACGATGACGAAGGCAGCGATGATGTACTTGCCAAGATCGGCGGTAATCAGACTAGGAAACAGCAGGTGCAGGATGTCTCCGCCGCCGATAAGCTGGTAGCTGGTGATGGCGGTGTAAGCGAAGAGCACGGCGATGACGCCGAGCACGCGGGCAGCCTGGTTGTAGCGCGCCTCCAGCAGGTCGGGAATGGTGAACTGCGCGAACCGGCGGGCGCGCGGCGCTATGAAGTAGATCAGCAGGAGGCCGGCCCAGCCTCCGCCGCCCTGCCAGAGCGCGGCGAAACCATGACGGTAGGCGTTTTCTGCGCCGGCCAGCAGTGAACCCGAGCCGATCCACGAAGAGAGCAGTGTGAAAACCAGCACAAAAGCCGGCAGCGAGCGCCCCGCAACCAGGTAGTCGGCTTTCGTCTTCACCTTGTGAAGACGCGCCAATGAAACACTCATCAGAGTGAGAACGATTGCGCCCAGAACCACGGCGTAGAGTGGTGACATTCCTCTTCCTGTTAACGCTTGAGATGGGTCAATCCGTAAGTCTACGGGAGTTGTGGCTTCTTGTCAGACCTGAATGCCTCCGCGACTTGCATCACACTGCAACCTTGCACGCGCACCACCTTGTTTCGCGATCGCTCTCCCGAGATTACTTCGACCGCGGATCGTGGCACATCGAGCACATCGGCGAAATACGCAATCAGCGCCTCGTTTGCGCGTCCTTCCACAGGAGGAGCAGCCAGAGCAATCTTCATTACAGCATCTGCGCCTTCCCCCATCACGCCGGTGAACTGCGTGCGGCTTGCACGCGGAGCCACGCGCACCGCAAACGAGACCCCCTCCTGTGCGTTGCGCTCTTTCAAGCTCCCGCCTCGCGCACGCCGAAGAGTGCCGTCCCAATGCGTACAAGAGTTGAGCCTTCTTCAATTGCGATTTCGAAATCGCCCGACATGCCCATCGATAGCTCCGCGAAATCGAGCTTCGGATGCCGTCCGGCAAGTTCCTCGCGCAGATCTCGCAATCGCCTAAAACAATTCCGCGCCGTTTCCGGGTTATCGTCGAACGGAGGGACAGTCATCAAGCCGTGCACGTTGAGGTGCAAAAAATCAGACGTCCGCTCAAACATCTGTTGCAATTCTTGTCCTGCAGGATCGAGACCTGTCTTGGCTGCCTCTCCGCTCAGCTTGATCTCGATCAACACCGGCAACACGCGCCCCAACTTGGCTGCCGCCTCATTCAGCCGCTCCGCAAGGCGCAACGAATCGACCGTATCGATGGCCGAAAAAATCTCGACCGCTTTGACGGACTTGTTCGATTGGAGATGTCCGATCATGTGAACACCAATGCCCCGCGACGCACTTACCCCCAGCGCCTCCAGCTCAGACCGCTTGCGCTCGAACTCCTGCACGCGGTTCTCGCCAAAGAGAGTCACGCCGGCCTCGATGGCTTCCACAATCGCGGATGCTGGATGCGCTTTGGACACGGCCATGAGCCGCACGTCGCGGCGCGCGCGACCCGTACGGCCGCAGGCCGCTTCGATGCGCTCCTCAATCGCAGCCAGACGCTGTTTGAATGTGGTCACTTTGTTTATCTTAATGGGGGCAACACGGACAATCTTCTAGTCAAAAGAAAACGGACGGGGTTTTCGCCCCGCCCATCATTCATTGCGCCAGGTTCATTACTTCTGACTGGCTATCCACTCTTTCAGCTTCGGCTCCTGCAGGGAGCGCAGTTCAATGCAGTCGTTGATCTGGTCGCGCGCCCGCGCCAGGGCGCGCTCTGAGGCTGCAACCTTGTGCGTCTCGAAAAAGCTCATGACTTCATCCCGCTTCTCCGCACTGCAAAAGCTGCCCGTGCCGCCAACCAGGTATCCGCCCATCGAGGTGGTCACCTGCGCCTGCACCTTGTTCCAGTTCTGTTGGATGTACTCCCATGCAATATCACGGGTATTTGCGCCCTGTAGCGCGATCAACAGCTCGATGACCGAGTCCTGGTTCCTCACTTTGCCGGACACGGCGTAGTCCAGCGAGCGTTTCGCGAGTGCCGGATCTTTGAACTGCGCCAGCATCCGCAGCGCGCCTTCTTGAAGCTCGGGATTCGTTGAGATCTCAGCTACCTTCTGCAACTGATCGAAGAAGGCAGCATCCCCATTGATCGCAGCGATGACCGTCGCCGCCTGCGCCAGAGTCGAATCCACTGAGCTCTGATCGGCCAGGTATTTGGCCGCCAGATCCTTGGCCTGCCCAATCACTTCGGGATCTTTGCCGATAGTCCCCAGCGCCCCAAACAGAGTCGCGCGCAACTCCTTCGTTTCCGGAGTATCGCTTGACGAGGGAGGGCCTACACGATCGAGCGCAGGCTTGAAGTTCTTGCGCACCCACGCAGCCAGCGCTTCCTTTTCTTCCAGCGTCGCAGCAATGCGGGAATCGATCGTGACGACGCTGTTCAAAGCCGTGCCAATGACAGTCCCGCTTGCGTCGTCCCTCACCGCTGCAACCAGATTCAGATAATCGCCTACCGATGCCTTGTCAGCGCGCACCTGCGCCCATTCGTCCCCAAGAAGCGATATACGCTCTTCCGGTGTCAGGCCGGTTTCGACATTCGCGACGATCTTCGCGTACACGTCAGCCGGATATCTGCTGCGGTAATAGCCTTTGCCTTGAGCGTTCGCGAAGAAGAAGGGTGCGGCTGGAATCTTGAGCGATTGTTGAATAGATGAAAACACATCGCAGGCATTCTCACTGCCATTCGATTTGAAACACACCGGTACATACCAGGTCTGCGCCTTTTCCTCCTTCGCGCTGGGGCTCAGGAAGAAGCGCTGCTGGCTGGAGGCGACGCTACTGCCCGTGGGATCCTCGAAGCTCAGAATCGGTTCGCCCGGCTGCTCCACGAAGCTCGCCATAATCTTATCGATCGGCCGGTGGCTCACTTCTGTCTGTGCGTTCCAGAAGTCCTCGGCGGTGGCGTTGGCATAGATGTGCGCCTTCAGGTAGTTGTGCACACCCTGGCGAAAGGTTTCTTCGCCCTCATAGTTCTCTACCATCAGCAACATTGCGCCGGCTTTGCCATAAGTGATGCCGTCGAACATCTGGTTGATTTCATCGGGCGTGTCGGCCTCGGCGCGAATGGTGCGTGTCGTCCGCTGCGCGTCCAGATTGAGTGTTCCATTGAGCCCCGCAGCCACATCCTGCGGAATGTTCCATTCCGGATGCCAGGCCGCAACCGGCTTATTTTCCATCCATGTGGCAAAGCCTTCATTGAGCCAGAGATTGTTCCACCACTGCATGGTCACCATGTCGCCGAACCATTGGTGTGCCATCTCATGCGCAACCACAAGCCCGACGTTCTTCTTCGAGCTTACGGAGGCAGTCTTTTCGTCGATCAGAAGATCCGTTTCGCGATAAGTGATGGCGCCAAAGTTCTCCATCGCGCCGGCTTCAAAATCGGGAATCGCGATCATGTCCAGCTTCGGCATCGGGTACTTGATGCCGAAATAGGTGTTGTAATAGTGCAGCACGAACTCTGCCGCCGACAACGCAAACTTCCCGTATTCGACCTTGTCCGGAGTGGCACACGCGCGAATCGGTGTCCCATCGCTCTCACCCGAGATGCACTGGAAGTCGCCCACCAGAAATGCGACGAGATAGGTCGACATCTTCGGCGTAGTCGCAAAGCGGATAGTGTGCTGCCCAACCACGGGTCCGGGCGTATCTGAAACAATGTTGGTGTTTGAAATCGCCGTGTCGTTCTTGTCGACCACCAGGCTCACGTCAAACGTGGCTTTGAATGCCGGCTCGTCGAACGACGGAAATGCGCGTCGCGCATCAGTGGGCTCGAACTGCGTCACAGCGTAGTTACGTTTCGCAGTCTTCGAAAGATAAAAGCCACGCAGTTGTCCGTTCAGGATACCGGTGTATTCAATCTCCAGCGTAAGCCGCCCAGCGGGCAGGGAGCGATTGAAGTTGAAGGTGGCCTGCTGCTTCTTCTCGTCTTCCGTAACCGTAGCTTTCAGAGCCTTCCCGTCAATCTTCGTGGTGACGCTTTGAAACTTGATTTCCGCGGCATTCAAAGTAATCGAATCGAGAGGCTGGTCCAAGAGAACGTCGATCTTTTCGCTGCCTGCAAAGGTCGCATCTTTCAGATTGGGAGTTAGCAGGAGCTGATAATGCTCGGGATGAACCGTTTGCGGAAGCCGCTGGGCGCGGGCGTGCATTGCAAAACAAGTGACAACAGCAAGGAATAGACCCTTGCAAAAACGCGATTGCAGCAATGGCATGAATTGCCTCACAGATAGAATCGGCGGGTAGCGCTCGCTTCGTCTAGGCGCCAGAACACCTTTTTTACAATACAGCAAAGGGTTATATCCTGGCGCGGCGCCAAAATTTGGCGGCCTATCTCCGAGCCCTCTCTTAAGATTCACGATAGTTAATCAGGATGAGACCCACCAACACCAGGCAGATCGGCCAAGCCCAGCTGGCAACCCTGACAATTCCGGACTTACCATCCGGCACGCCCTCTTCAGGCGGCGAGCGCAATTCGAGCCAGCGGCCCCACCCGGCAGTAGCCCCAAGCAGGGCGATTGGCGAGTGGCTCATCTCGGCGAAGAGTTCTTCTTTGAAATCGCCGGTCCCATGCGAATGAGTGAGCAGCAGCGCGCCGCCGAGTGCGCAAATCGCGGGAAAGACCAGGGCCGCAATCTGTGACTTGAGTCTTCCGGTTTCGACAGACCACTCAAATAATGCAAAAGCCGTAATCAACACTGCGAACAACCGGTGTTCCAGCACATCCGACTCAGCAAAACTTGCCCAGAAAGGTCGTGGCCCCAGCGGCCAGGTTTCGGGATCGCCACGCAAGAGGATGAACACCGCCAATCCAAAAAAGAGCAGCGGCCAGTTTCGCGCCCACCGCTGTCCCTTGAACCTCGAAACGAAAGCAAGTAATCCTGCAGCGAGCACGATCAGTCCAGACCATTGATGGTTATATTCAGACCACTTCTGATTCATGAAATCGTTCTCGTTGCCACCCGAGAAATTCGCGTCTTCAAGATGCTCTTTCAGCGATTTCCGAGGCGGAAGATCTGAAAGGCTGGGACTGTGTAGCGCTGGCCGTTTCCAGCTCATGCGCTCCACAATTTCGTGTTTCGTGAGCTGATCCTGCTGCCCGAGATCGATCGCCGGCGGCTGAGAGGTGAGTGAAGCGGCAGCAAGCAAGGCCGTAAACCCCAGCCCTATCTCCGCCTCGCTGAAGCGCCGCAGGCGAAGCAGCACCGGAGCCGCATCTGACCGTGTGCGCCGCACCAGCCAGAAATTGCTCGCTCCAAGCGTGAGCGCAAGCAGGAGAAGATACGCCTTCGCCATGACCATGAAGCCATACGACGTGCCGTACATCCCGCGCCACGATCCGACGTAGAAATAGGTCATTCCCAGCCCGGCAAGCACCAGAGTCACCACACTCGCGATGGCCATCGCGGAAAAACGCTGCGCCATGGTGTGGATCTTCCGCGCGTCCGTGCTGTTGCGAATGGCAACCAGCAAGCTCGCCATGCCGCCGATCCATGCCGCTGCGCCCAAGTGGTGTCCCGCGGTCAACAGCAACAGCAGGGGGCGATCATCGACTCTCGATGCCGCATGGCTGAGCGCAACCGAGCCGCCGAGAATTGCTGCCGCCAAAATGGACGGAACAACAATTCCCGCCCGACGCAGGCGAAGCACGAGAAAGAGGGCCAGGGCCGCCATCGCCACGATGCAATCCGCGCGGAAAAATGAGGCGGCGATCACATCCCGGAATACCAGGCTTGATGTGCCGGTGCCCGAGCCGGTCAAGAGCATCACTGAGCTCTCGGCAGCCGCCAGAGCCTGCGTAATTGCCAGCCCCAGCGGGAACCACGCGATGAACTTCCGCACCGCCAGGCGTGCTTCGAACTCAGCAGAGCGGGAAGTGGCAACAAACAGCAGGAGAAGTACTCCGCCTACTGTCAGCGCCTCAAGAGAGAGCCCGAGAGCGCGCAGCAGCACGGATAAGAGATCGAAATCCTGAATCAGCCAGATCACAGTTGTTGGGTGCCTGTCCCTTATTCAACCGTGAATGGAACTTCACCGCGCGTGATATGACCATCCACTGCAAGCGCCTGCCAGCGCAGGGTGTATTTTCCGGGAGCCAACTGCGTCTGCGCAGTCAACTCGTTCGGTGATTCCTGCTTTGACAGAGCTAGCGGTTGCACTGCCCCGCTCGGCAACACAACGCTTAGGCTCGAGCGCGTGCCGTCTACCCGCGAATTGTATTTCAAATCTATATCGATCGACGGGCCATGCAGCGTTCCGTGAATCTTCGGTGTGGATGCAATCAGGACAGCGTGAGCAAAAGCCAGGTGGCAAGATGCGAATAAGCAAACCGCAAGGATTGCGGCACCAAACAAAGTCTTCTTCATAAGTCAATTGTATCTAGTGTATCGCTTGATGCAGCCAGCGATTCGTGCGATTTGCCTGCTAGAGCGAAGCGGCTCGTTCCGACTGGCCGCTCACCTCTGCCGCGCGCGCCTCAGCATAGGCGGCGGCCCCCATCAATGCGCAACGCGGTTCAAGAATAATGCGCACAGGGGTGTGCACCAGCAGATCGCTCAGACGTCCTTTATCGGTGAATGCTTTCATGAAAGTTCCATCTTTCATCTTCTTCAATAGCTTTGGAGCGATTCCTCCACCCAGATACATCCCGCCAACCGCCAGCACCTTCAGCGCCAGATTTCCCGCTTCCGCACCGTAGGCCGATGCAAACATATCGAGGGTCCGCACACACAGCTCCAATGTACCCGCCTCACCCAGCTCTGCGATCGCGATATTTGGATCCTCATGCCGCATCCGCTCCGTCAGCCATGCCGGTTCTTCCAGGCCCTTCTCATCGCGGAGAAAAGTGTAAATATTCTTGAGCCCAAGGCCTGAGACAACGCGCTCGAGGCTCACTCTGCCGTTGAGCGTACGCCGCAGATACTGCAATAGCTCAAATTCCGTTTCATCTCGCGCCGGAAAATCCGCGTGCCCGCCTTCCGAGGCCATCGGAATATGCATCTTGCCGTTCCATACCAATATCGCCTCGCCCAGCCCAGTTCCTGCCGAGACGAGCCCACGGTTACCGACCGCGCCTGCTTCGCCCGCGCTTAACTCAAAGATCTGGTCAGCGGTAAGTTCCGGAATGCCGTACCCGTTTGCCTCGAGATCGTTGATCAGGAAGAGATGCTCAATCTTCAGGTGCTTGGCAAGCTCGCGGCTATCAAGTTCCCAGGGCAGGTTCGTCAACTTCAGCCGGCCGCCGCGCACTGGGCCGGGAACTCCAAAGCAAGCTGCAGTCACTACAGGGTTCCCGCTCTCAGTGAGAAACTTCCGTGCGACCTCTTCAAGGCCCCCGTATTCGCTGGCGGGAAATATCTCTTCCCGTATATGACTCAGCTGCCCATGGTCGAAGGCATACAGCGCCAGAACAACCTTTGTGCCGCCTACATCCCCGGCCAGTATCATGCTTCCGTCACCATCATCATCGTTCTATTTCCAGTCTTCCCACACCGGTACCGTCTGTTGGAGGCAGCAGGGCCGCGGCATCCTTATCAAGAAGCAAAAGCACCTTGCCGCTCTTCGGCTGAATCAGTTGCGAAGGCAGCGTCTCAGGATCGTACGGCCCCTGGAACACGCGATGCAACGGGTCCGCTTTGGCCTTGCCTCCAATCAGAAAGAATACCTCCGTCGCCTCGACAATCACCGGCCAGGTCAGCGTCACTCTCCAGGTCTCTTTCTGCTGTGGGACATGATTCGCAAAGGCAATCCTGTTCAACTCGTGAAGGCCTTCGGTGTGTGGGAAGAGCGAGGCCGTGTGCCCATCGTCACCCATCCCCAGTGCGAGCACATCAAAACGCGGTGCCTCCGCGCCTTCCAGCCGAAATTGTGCGCGGATCGTCGTCTCGTAGCGGGCTGCTGCTACCTCCGGATCGAATTCGCCCTCAATGCGGAAAACCTGCTCCGGCTTCAGCGGAACTTTGCTAAGCATTGCCTCGCGAGTCATGCGGTAGTTGCTGTCGGGATGATCCGGCGGAACACACCGCTCATCCACCCAAAACAGCTCGACCTGCGCCCAGGGCATCGCCTTCGAATAAGGCTCAGCCGGATTCGCCAAAAGCTCAAATGTCCGCTTGGGCGTATTCCCACCGGAGATCGCGATGCGTGCCCTGCCGCGCGCCGCCACCGCCGCCTGCGCAGTTTCTAGAAAATACTCAGCGGCGGCCCGTGCTAGAGCATCCGGCCCATCGTACACACGATATTCAACTAAAGTTTTTCTCGCCATGTGATCTCAAATCCTATGCCACTGCCTGCCATCGCGCCCAATCAGGCCATCCCCGGCCTTTGGCCCCCACGTGCCGCTTCGATAGTTGGGAAAGTCTCGCGGCTTTGCTTTCGCCCAGGCCTCAAGCACCGGCGTGTACAACGACCACGTCGCCTCCACGCCATCGCGATGCGCAAACAGGGTTTGATCCCCAAGCATTGCGTCAAGCAGAAGCCGTTCATAGCCATTCGCAGAATTCATGCCAAATGCCGATGCATATTGGAAATCCATCACCACTGGACAAACATTCGTATCCGGCCCGGGCACCTTTGCACCAAAGCGCAGCGAGATGCCCTCGTCCGGCTGAATCCTGATCGTCAAAATATTCGGTTGAATCTCATTGCACGGCCCGCTGGAAGAACGATCAAACAGTAACAGTGGCGGTTGCTTAAACTGAATCATGATCTCCGTCACGCGTTTAGCCAGCCGCTTGCCAGCACGCAGATAGAACGGGACCCCCGCCCAACGCCAGTTTTCCATTTCCAGCTTCAGAGCCGCATAGGTCTCCGTAGTTGAATTTGGATCCACGCGATCCTCTTCGCGATAGCCCTGCACCTGCTGTCCATCTTCCATTCCCAGCGAATACTGGCCGCGCACGGTGTTCTCAATCGGAATCGGCTTGATCGCGCGCCACACCTTCACCTTCTCGCCGCGTACCGAATCGGCCCCGAAGGAAACCGGCGGCTCCATCGCCACGAACGACAGCAGTTCCATCATGTGGTTCTGAACAACGTCGCGCAGCGCGCCTGCTTTCTCATAAAACGGCCCGCGGCCTTCAATCCCAATGCTCTCCGCTGCCGTGATCTGTACGTGGTCGATATAGTTCCGGTTCCAGATCGGCTCGAAGATGCCGTTGGCAAAACGAAAGACCAATATATTTTGAACTGTTTCTTTGCCGAGATAGTGATCGATACGGAAGATTTGTTCTTCGTCAAAGACTTTATTGACTTCGTTATTCAGTTCCTTCGCCGATTCCAGATCGTGCCCGAACGGCTTTTCGATGATCACTCGCGCGCGGCCTTTTTCCGGATGAGCCATGCCATGCTTGCCCAGGTGGTCGATAATGTCGGAGAAATACTCCGGAGCAACAGCGAGATAAAAGACCCGATTGCCCTTCGTCCCATCTTCCTTGTCAATCCGTTCCAGCAGCGCCTTCAGATCGGTATAGCCCTTGTCGTCGTCGAAGTTCATCGCGTGGTAGTCCACTTTTTCGATGAACTGATCGATCGTAGTGTCACCCTCCTTGCCGCCGCCGTACTTCAGGACGCCGTCTTTCATATCCGCCGCGAAGGAACTCTTCAAATCACGGCGAGCCACTCCGACAATGGCAAACTCCTCTGGCAGCAGTCCCTGCTGTTCAAGATGGAAGAGCGCGGGCAACAGTTTGCGCTTGGTCAAATCGCCCGATGCGCCAAAGATCACAACCACTCCTGGTTCGGGCACGCGCTCGCTCGGTCGCGAGGCTGCTTGTAAATTCTCAGGTGCAATCTTTACTTCGGTTGTCGCCATGGAATTCTCCTTGCAACGGTTTATCTTGCCAGAGGGGATAAGTCGGTCTTCGCCTCATTCGGCCCAGCAATCATTCTCTTCAACTGCTCAAACTTGCGTCCGTTTCAATCCCCAGCGCTGCCAGGTCGCGCGCAACCTGCTCCGAGCCCTGGCAACGAATCGCATGCATTCCCACCGAGCCCGCCGCTTCTACATTGCCTGGGCGATCATCGATGAAAATCACTTCCCCCGCTTCACACTGCAGGACATCGAGAGCCACTCGAAAGATCTGCTCGTGCGGCTTGCGGAGCCCCACGTAGCAGGAGCTGAAAAAGAAATCGAAATATCCGCGCAGTCCGAAAGTCTCAATCCGATAATCATTCAGCTCGCGCGCCTCGTTATTCAGCATCCCTAGGTCTACGTCCTGAGTCGTGGCAATGTTCTCCAGAATCCCCAGACAAGAGTCCGGCAATACGCGCGATTCCGCTTTCATGGCCTCAAGAAACTCCTCAAGGGAAAAACTGCGCGACTCCCAAAACACTGTCCGATGCAGGTATTCCTCAACCGTGATCAGCCCTTTTTCCCACGCGTCGTTGGCTTCCGGGTGCCGCTCTTCAAACTCGGCTCGATCGACCTTGAAGCGCGAAAGAACAGCGGCGCGTCCTTCGTGATCCCAGCCATTGGTCAGCAAGACTCCACCCACATCCCACAGAATGGTGCTGATATCGGTCATCGCTGTTCTCGCTCGTACCGCGTTGATTGGAGACGAATTTCAGTTACCGGCATGTTGTTTCGCTGCTTCCGGCATATACCGTGCTTCGATTGCTTTCACCTTTGTAAGCCGGCGCACAAACCGATCTTCGAGCTTCTGGAAGTGAGCATGCAGAAAACTCGCCACTAGCTCGAAGGCCAGGGCTGAGCCGATGATGCGCGCGCCCATTACCAGGACGTTCATGTCGTCGTGCTCCACTCCCTGATGCGCCGAATACGTGTCGTGGCACATGCAGGCGCGGATTCCCGGCATTTTGTTGGCCGCCACGTTCACGCCCACGCCGCTACCGCAAACCAGGATGCCGCGCTCGGCACGCTTGGCCATCAGCACACGCCCGGCCGCCTCGGCAAAATCGGGATAGTCGGAAGGCTCGGCATTGTAGGCGCCCACATCGATCACCTCGTGACCAAGGCGTTCCAGATAACCGCGGATCTCCTCCTTAAGGAGAAAACCCGCGTGATCGGCTCCCACCACCAGCTTCATTGTTATTTCCTCGCCAACGTCGCTTCACTCTTGCGCACCCGCTCCACCAGCGCGCTGCCCCTCTTCACAATGTTGTCTACACCGAAGCCGAGTTCTTCGAGCGCCTTCGGCCCTGGCGAGGACGCTCCAAAGCGTTCCAGGCCAATCACGTCGCCGTGCCGGCCCACGTATTTCCACCAGCCGAGAGGCGCGCCGGCCTCAACCGCCAGCTTGGGCAGATGATCCGGGAAGATTGAGGCCTTGTAACCCTCGCTTTGCTCTTCGAAAATTTTCCAGCTCGGCATCGAAACCACACGCGTCGCGATTCCCTCTTTGCTGAGTTCCGCTGCGGCGTTCATTGACACCCACACTTCCGAGCCCGTCGCCACAATCAACAGGTCCGGCGACTCGCCGCCCTGCTCCAGAATGTAAGCGCCGTGCTTTACGCCGTCGTAAATGTGATATTTCTCAGCGTCCATAACCGGCAGGTCCTGGCGGGTGAGCGCCATGAAGGAGGGGCTCTTGCGTTCGAGAGCCAGCCTCCATACCGCGGCTGTCTCGTTCGCGTCCGCCGGGCGGAAATCCGTAAAATGCGGCATCGCGCGCAACATCATCAGGTGCTCAATCGGCTGGTGTGTCGGTCCATCTTCGCCGAGCGCAATTGAGTCGTGCGTGAAGACGAAGAGCGAGTGCGTCTGCATGATTGCAGCCATTCGCAGCGCCGACTTGCAGTAATCCGAAAAGGTGTAGAAGGTCGACCCATACGGAATCAGGCCGCCATGCGCCGCCATTCCGTTCACCGCGGCGCACATGCCAAACTCGCGCACGCCGAACCAAATGTTCCGGCCCTTCGGATCAACGTGGAAATTGCCCCCGTCCTTCAAAATCGTCTTCGTCGAAGCTGTCAGGTCGGCAGCGCCGCCGATCAACTCTGGGACATCCTTGGCGAAGGCATTCATGATTGCATTGCCGGCGTTGCGCGTGGCCATGCCCTTTCCGCCCGCCGGGAAAGCGGGGATGGATTTCTCCCACCCATCCTTCAGCTTGCCCGCTTGCGTGCGCTCAAACTCAGCCGCCAGCTCTGGGAATTTGCTCTTGTAGTCCGCAAAGAGCGATTTCCACTCCGCTTCATATTTCGCCCCGCGGTCGATGATCGTCGACCAGTTCTTCTGCGCCTCTTCCGGAACATAGAAGAACTTGTCCGAAGGCCATCCTAGTTTCTCCTTCGTCTCGACCGCCTCTTCGGGCTTCAGAGCCTCACCGTGCACCTTGTTCGTCCCCGCGATGGGGCTTCCATATCCGATCACCGTACGCACCGCAATCAGCGAAGGTTTGTCGGTCACCGCCTTGGCAGCTTCGATAGCTTTCGAGATCGCGTCGAGATCATTGCCGTCGGCGACGTGCTGCACATGCCAGTGGTAGGCTTCAAAGCGCTTCCCCACGTCCTCGGTGAAGGACAGCTCCGTCGGCCCGTCGAGCGAAATCAGATTGTCGTCGTAGAGAAAGATCAGCTTGCCAAGCTTCAATGTCCCGGCCAGCGAAGCCGCCTCGTGCGAGATGCCTTCCATCAGGTCGCCATCGCCGCAGATCCCGTACGTGTAGTGATCGACAATATCGAATCCCGGCTGGTTGTACACCGCGGCCAGGTGCTTTTCGGCGATGGCCAGGCCCACTGACATGGCGAGCCCCTGCCCCAGCGGGCCGGTTGTCACTTCGACCCCGTCTGTATCACCGCGCTCCGGGTGTCCAGGTGTTCTCGATCCGTATTGGCGAAACTGCTGCAGATCCTCGATGGTCACGTCGTAGCCGGAAAGGTGCAGCGAGCCATAGAGCAGTGCCGAGGCGTGTCCATTCGAGAGAACAAACCGGTCCCGATTTGACCAGTGCGAGTTCTTCGGATTGTGCCGCATGTATTTGTGAAACAGCAGGTAGGCAATCGGTGAATCGCCCAGCGGCGCTCCCGGGTGGCCGCTCTTGGCTTTATCAACGGCATCGACCGCAAGAAAACGGAGTGCATTAATGGAAAGCTGATCTACATCACTCATGAAAGGCCTCTCTCCGCGGGCTTCACCCGCATGAAATCATGGATAGAAATGAATCGCGCCGGCCAGCCGCAAACTGTCTCTAGCGTGGATGACGCAAAAACTCTCCCGGTTCAAAACTTCTCAAGGATTACCCGGCCGCCTCGATCGCCACATCGAAATTCTGGCCCTCCCAGCGATTTTCCATCGGCCAGAAAAGAGTAAATGAAACTTTGCCCGTCTGCTCGGGCGTCGTCGGGACATCGGCAAACGATCCCGCATGGCCCACCGTCGCGCTTTCGATCGTTGTCACTGTCTGCCAGTCATCGGCCGTCCACAGGGCTCGAAAATGCTGCTGCGAGATGATCCGCAGCGTATACCCCGCGCGAATTGTCTTCAGCGGCCGGCGCAGTTTGAAAACCTCCAGCTTGATTCGCTCCCGGCCGTTCGCATAGCGCTTTTCAACCGCGTCAATCTTGTCGAATACCCTGCCATCAAACACCGAGCGCAGCAGCTTCAGGTATTCTGCATGCGCCCACACCAGCGGCATCGCCGATCCCGCGGGTCCGCCGAAAACGAGCCCGTTTCTGTCCGGCTCATCCCAGATCTGTTCCGGCATCATGCCGCCCTGTGAGGCGAACTTCTCGTAAGTCTCAATCAGCGAACTGACATCGTGCCCCGCCGCGAGTTCGTAATGGGCTCGCTCGCCGGCCAGCAGCGGCCAGGCTCGCCCCTGGCCGAATTTTTGGAAGGGGCCGCCATCATGCCTTTGCCCGTAGCCGTCATGGTTGTAGCGTCTCCAGCACGGCCCTTTCGGCGTATCGATCTTCAGCAAGTGGTCGATTACCTTCAGCGTATCCACGATCACCGGATCGTCTGCCCGGCGCACACCATAGCGCACCAGTTCCAGAAAGCCTCCGTCGACAACCTCCCGCGCCTCGAAATCCGCCTTCTCGCCCGGGCCACGATTCGCTATGTGAATCATCTCTTTCCCGCATCCTTCGTGCGCATACGGCTCCCCGCATTCCGGCGGCCGAATCCGCATGTAGTGCCGCTTGACCTCCGGTAGCAGAACTCCGTCGTTGGTCACCGTCCAGTCTTCAAGGTGGCCCTCGATCCAATCGGCCTGCTCGCTTAGAAACTTCGCCAGCTCTGGAGATCCGTGCGCATCCACCAGCTCAGCGGCACATATCAGCCCCGAAATCACCGCTGCGAGCGTTGAGGGCGAATATCCCGCGCACTCTTCCCAGCGTTCCTGCTGGGTCACCGGGGCAAATCGCACCAGAAACCCGGCTGCGCGCTCAACGAATGGAAATACATCCCAATCCCCAAGTCCGTCCAGCTTCCACAACCGCCACGCCAGAATGATCGGAAACGCTACTTCATCCAGCTGAATGCCGGTCCAGTAAGGTGTCCCGTCGATCCAGAAGTTCTGCGCAAAGCCGCCGTCGGGACGCTGTGTGCATGCCAGATAAGTCAGAGCGCGCCGCGCCGTGTCCACCCGGCCGCAGGCAAGCAACGCAGTTGCGCTCTGCACCATGTCGCGCGTCCACACCAGGTGGTATCCGCCCAGGTCGTCGTCGCTCTTGGCATATCCCCATGGGATCGACGCCGACGCGATGAACGCGCCCGCGTAAGTCTTATCCTCATGTGCGAGAACCACATTGTGGCTCACCTGCAATAGCCTGCCGCCATCCTTGGAATTCACTGCCCACTCGCGCGGGCTGGCAGCGCGATGCCATTGCTCGATGAAGCGCTTCAGGTGTTTCTCGAATGGGGTCGCCAGCGCTCCCATGGTCGTCGCCAGCGCCGCATGATGCCCTTCACCAAAGCCGATCGCAATCGTGAAATCGCGTGTGTGCTGCGGGTCGATCTGTCCCATCACCGAGATATTCCCGTCGAGCGCTGACCCAAACTCCCAGTCCATCGTCAGGTTATGTTTCAGATCCTGCCATCCGTCGCTCGTCCCCACATAGCCGCAGCTTGCCCGGGAGAATCCCCCATTCGTGGTCAATGCCAGGGACGTATTGTTCTTCCACGCCACCGCCGCCATTTGACCGGCAACCATGAGCGTGCGCGCCGAATTTCCCTTACCGCCTCCGTCAATATGCGGAGATAGCAGGGCATACACCTGCAACCGCGATAAAAACTCCTTATCGCCTTCAATCCGCACGCGCATCAGCACCACCGGATAATGTGGGTCGTTGATGATCTCCTTGGTGATTGTGTAGCGGCCGTCGCAATCGCGCGACGTGATCCGGGCACCCAGCGCATCAGAGTCGATATAAGCGAACTCGTGCTTGAGATCACGTTTATCTTCGTGGAAGAAGGTTTCGCCATCCGTGATCAGAAGCCCCATGTCGCGGATCTGTGGCCGGTCGATCGTCGGGTAATAAATCTCGTTGAGAATGCCGTGCGAGATGGTGTACCAGGCGCGGCTTGACGCGGCATAAGCCGTACCTACCGTATCTTTCGCCGCCGACGTCCAGCGGGGCTCCATGCCAGGCGCGCCAAAGGCCGGTCCCTGGCCATCAACCCATACATACTGCGGTACCAGTGCCGTCATCAAGAAACTCCGTGCAGACTACAGCGAGAAAACGAAACAGCTTCCTAGGTTGAGAACTCTACCGCACTTAGATGAATACTCCAAGAACCAGCTACATTTAACTCCATGAGCCTCTTCCCGATTTGCGGTTCAAAGCACCTGTGTATTGGCATCCGGATCGGGATGAAACTGGACTTCATTCATCGCGTGCACGATTTCTCGATTCTTCATGAAGTATTGCCAGGCAAAGCCACTCCGTAAATTCTCTGCCATCAGGACGCTGATTCCCTGGTTGATTCCGAGAATATCCTGCGCGAACCAGTTCGTCTTGGGATTGAAGGCATCCACGAACCCATAACGGGTCCAGACCTTGTCCCCCATCTTTTCGCGCATGCTGAGCAGTACATGCGAGCACTCGGCGGGCAGAAACGGCAGCGACCCGGCAGCTGCGCACGGCACCAGCGTTCCGTCCAGCGGCCCCATCGCCGGAGGTCCACCCCACACACGATATCCGGACCTTGAATCCGAAGCCGTAATCCCCCACATATCCTGGTCGATCCAGGAAAAGCTCCGCCCCTGCGTAAGGCACCACAACTGGTGCACGCGAGTGGCTGCAATTGAGTTTGTGAAATAGTTCGCGTGCAGATCCCGTATGTCGCGGAAATCGCACCATGCATGCGCATATTGATGAATGAACAGCGGCGCTACGCCGCTGATGTAATCGATGCCGCCAAACGCGACGACGGGGCGCTGCAAAGCATTCCAGGTATCGGCCGATACGGGATGGGTCGGAGATCCGATGGCCATCAGGTACATGGTCATCAGCTCGGAATAAATGTCCCACCTGTATTTTAGAAACCCCTGGTCCGGCAGCCATCCCATAGAGAGCGTCGTGCCACCGTTCAGCATCCACTCCCAGTCGATCCGCCGATAGAATGTGGTAGCCAACGCCTCGATCCGCGTGTTGCCCGCGAAGTACTGCCGGCACAACAGCACCCCGCAAAGCAGCAAAGACGTATCGATCGACGAGAGCTCGCTCCCGAACATCCGCTGTCCGCTCTCAATGTCGATGAAGTGATATAGAAATCCATGCTCGTGCGGACACTCTTCCAGCAGGAACGCTAAAGTTTTTTCAACCCTCGCTTCACAGTCGCCGGGCCGCAGGTAGTTGCGCTTGGCAGCGATGCACAGCGCGCTCAGTCCAAATCCCGTCGCCGCAATGCTGGCCACGCGGCTCAATGAGCGACCCACCGCCGATGCGCGATCCCGCACCAGTCCAGACTTTGGACTCGCTTCGTTGTAGAAAAAATCGCACCCCCGGCCTTCGAGGTCGTCGAGCAGCGCATCGGCGGCCTTTGATACTTGCGTCAGCGGACGGTTGATGAACACGCCCAGCTGCTGTGGATATTTCTGAGCTGCCTGCGCTTCCGGCTGCGGCTCCTGTCCTGGCTTTACCGGGGGGGCCTTAGGCTGATTCTGTAAACCCTCGGCAATGGAAACCGCGGGCGCGCCCAATGCGAGCATGCCCGAAGCGCCGGCTGTTCTCAGCAGTTGTCGTCGAGTTATCTTTGAACGAGCCAAAGCACAATCAATTCTAAAGAGATGCAGGAAGCAGCAACAGCGACACTCTACTCTCGCAGTGTAACGAAATGACGACGATACCATCAGGTCGCGCAGTAACCCGAATTCGCCTCATATGACTGGATTTCCACTCAATGAATCTTCAAGAAGACGATCCTGAAATTCTTGTCCGGCCTGCCACCTCTGGCGACTCCGCCGCCATCTGGAAGGTGATCGAGCTGGCCATTCGCGCCGGTGAAACCTATACACTGCCTCGCGATCTTTCAGAAGGCGACGCTCTCGACTACTGGTTCTCACCCGGTCACGCAGTCTTTGTCGCAGTCCATGAGGGCGAAATCGTCGGCTCGTACTATCTGCGTCCAAACCAGCAAGGCGGTGGATCCCATGTCGCCAACTGCGGATACATGACCGCGCCCTGGGTCTCGGGCAGGGGTATCGCCAGAAAAATGTGCCTGCACTCTCTCGACCAGGCCCGCGCTCGCGGTTTCCTGGCCATGCAATTCAATATCGTTGTCAGCACCAACGAGCGAGCTGTGCGTCTCTGGCAGTTCATGGGTTTCGAAATCATCGGACGCATACCCCAGGCCTTTCGTCACCCCACAGCGGGGTTGGTCGAAGCCTATGTCATGTATCGAACACTTTAAGGCGCCGACCCATAAGAATCGAACCGTTGCCGAATCAAACACTTGTGAAAGTTGGGGAAGAAGTTCGTTGCAATTCACTCTACTGCAGCGGCAAGCCCAGACCATTCGCGCCGGACAGCTGCGGTCTCTGCGAGAACTCGCGTTCGATGCGGTCGTTGATGCCCGCCTGGACAAACTCCGCCGTCACGCGGATGCCGTTCATGATCGCCCGGTCGTTCGACGACCCGTGGCCGATGATGCACACGCCTCGCACCCCCAGCAGCGGAGCCCCGCCGTATTCCGACGGGTCCACCCGCTTTTTGAAGGCATTGAATGCTTTTCGTGAAAGCAACGCGCCGACCTGTGCCGTGACGGTCGTAGTCAGCGACGCCTTGAGCATCTCGCGCACCAGCCGCGTCAGCCCCTCGGAGGTCTTGAGCGCGACGTTGCCCACGAATCCGTCGCAGACGATCACGTCGCAGTTGCCGTTGTAGATGTCTCGGCCCTCGACGTTGCCGATAAAGTTGATGGGAAGCTGCTTCAGCAGGGCGTAGGTCTCGCGGGTCAAGTCGTTGCCCTTGCCCTCTTCCTCGCCGACCGAGAGCACACCCACTCTGGGCCGCGGAATCTTCAGCACGCTCCGCGCATAGAGCTCGCCCATCACGGCAAACTGCTCCAGATTGTGCGGCTTGCAATCCACGTTCGCGCCCACGTCGAGCAGTATCGAAGGCGACCCGGAAAGCGTAGGAACCACGATCGCAAGCGCAGGTCGGTCGACTCCGGGCAAAGCACCCAGCACCATTTTGGCCGTAGCCATGGCGGCGCCGGTATTGCCCGCAGTCACGAAACCCGCAACTTTCTTCTCGCGGACGAGCTTCAAGCCTACGCGCATTGAGCTGTCGCGCTTGCTGCGGACGGCGTTCGCGGCTTTCTCATCCATGCCGATATGCTCACTGGCATGGACGATCTGAATAGGCAGACGTTCGCCGTCGAGCGCGAAAGAGAGCGCCCGGCGCAGAATGTCCTCGGGTCCTACCAGGTGCACCCGTACAGGAAGTTGGCGGCAGGCGAGAATCGCTCCACGCAGTTCCGGCTCCGGAGACTTGTCCGAGCCCATGGCATCGAGAGCGATGTCAATCAGCATTGATTGAGTCTAACTGGCTTCCTTGACTTCGAGGACATCCCGGTCCTTGTAGGTGCCGCACTTGGGGCAGGCGCGATGTGGAAGCTTGCGCTCATGGCAGTTAGGACATTCGGAGAGACCGATCGGGGTCAGCGCGTCATGTGCGCGACGCTTGGAGGTGCGGGCCTTGGAATGGCGCCGCTTTGGATTAGGCATTTCTGATTCCTTTCCTTGCTCCGGTCCGCACCCGATTTGCTCAGGCATCGCTGGACCGTCTTATTACGTTTTGATCCGGCTGGCTAAGTCTGAGAGCGCCGACCACCGCGGATCGACCGGAGCCGTAACGCAGGTGCAGGAATCGGAGTTCAGATCTTGGCCGCAGCGCGGGCAAAGTCCCTTGCAGTCATCGCGGCAAAGTGTACGGACAGGGAGGGACAAAAGCACCTGCTCCCGCAGTACGTCTTCCAGCGCAAGACCGCCATTTTCATAATAACCGATTTCGGTCTCCGACGTGCTGATTGCGCGCTCCGGAGCACCCCCATCCACCCCCAAAGGCCGGAAGATCAGGTCAAACTGCCCTTCCAGTCCGAGTTCCACTGGTTCCAGGCACCGCGCGCAAGGGGCTTCGAAGTCGCCCTTGTAAGTGCCGCGCAGGCGAATATCCTGCACCACCCGGCGCGCGCCCCGCGTTTCCCCGATGTGGGTTTCCTCAATCAGGTCGGCCTGCCCCTCGACGGCCAGGGAACCCTTCTGCGTTGCCTCGGATCCGTAATCGATGACGCCCGGCTCGATGTCGACGTGAAACTGGATTGGCTCCCGCTCGAGATCGAGTACGGTGATCAACATAATGGGCCTCGTTTGCGTGGGTCTTTCTCTAAGGTTAAGGACTCGGTGCCGGACAGGTCAACTTTCTCCCCCAGCCGATAGGCTGGCCAGCGTCCGGGCCAGCACCCGCACCCCTCGGGAAATCTCCTCCGGCGACGAATATTCATCGGGCCGATGGCTCACACCGCCCCTGCAGGGGATAAAGAGCATGGCAATCGGCGCGATCTGAGCGATGAACGACGAGTCATGGTACGCCCGGCTCACCATCCTCTTAAACCCGATCCCCTCCGACTCGCAGGCAGCCGTCAACGCTGCAAGAATCTCAGGCGACGACTGCGCCGGAGCGTCCGCATTAATCGTCTGCCATTCCATCTTCACTCCGCGCCGTCCGCCAACCTCGTCGCACGTAGTCTCGATCTCGCGCAGCACCTTGTCGCGCCGATCCGCGTCCGTGTCGCGTAGGTCAACGGCGAGCTGCACACGGCTGGGGATGGAATTCACCGCTCCCGGATGCACCTGGCAGATGCCGACCGTGCCGACGGTGTCGACCGCGCCTGTACTCAGTGCAAAGCGCTCCACAGCTAGAATGATCTCCGCGGCCGCGCAAAGAGCGTCGCGGCGTCCCGGCATGAGCCTGCCGCCCGCATGCCCTCCCTCGCCCTCGATAGTGATGCGGAAACTCGCCGGCGCCGCGATGCCGGTGACCAGCCCGAGCGAAACTCCTTCGCGTTCCAGAATCGGACCTTGCTCAATGTGCAGCTCGACCCACGCCGAATAGTAGTTCTCAGGCAAACGGACCTCATCGAGTGCCCCTGAGAAGCCAGCACGCTGCCGGACCACTTCCAGCGTGTCGCCCTCAGAGTCTCGCAGCGCAGCCGCTGCAGAGGGCGTGAGCGTACCTGACATCAGCCGGCTGCCCAGGCAGCCAATCCCGAACCTCGTCGGCTCCTCCGACGTAAAGATCACAAGTTCAATCGATCGCTCCGGCCGAAAGCCGCTCCGGTGCAGGGCACGAATCGCTTCGAGACCGCCCAGCACGCCGACCACGCCGTCATATTTGCCCGAGTAGGGAATCGCATCCACATGCGATCCCGTCCCGACGGCCGGAAGCTCTGGCCGCGTACCCACCCACCGGGCAAACGTGTTGCCGACTGCGTCTTCCCGGATCGCCAGTCCGGCCTCACCGCAGCGCTCTTTCAGCCAGGCGCGAGCCTTTGCATCCTGCTCGCTGAAAACAACGCGCGTAACCGCCGGCGCCTCCGCATCCGAGAACGCAGCCAGCGCCTCTATCTCCCCGTTCAGCCGCTGCTGATCAACCTCAAAGATCATCTCGTTCAACCTAGCGGATGTCGATTCCAATCCTTGTAGATGAGGTATTTAGCCGGTGTCTTACCCAGCGCGCCAAACCACTGCGGGCAATACGGTCCCATCCAGATAAAGTCGCCCGCCGTCACCGGATACCACTCCTCGTCGAGCCGGTAAATTCCCCCGCCTTCGAGCATCAGCAGCCCATGTTCCATCACGTGGACCTCGACCATGCTCAACGCCGCACCCGGCTGATAGGTCATCGTGTTGACCGCGAAGTCAAAAGCCATCGTATCGGGAAGCAAACCCCGCACCTTCAGGTCGCGATCCCCCATCAGCGGCTGTCCGACAATCTTTCCTTCGCTGCCCACGAGCGGCTCATGAGCCGCGACGCCATCCACCGCCAGATACGCCTTCTCAATCACGGCCAGCCGCGCGGACTCGGTCGCGATCACGCGATGGTCAGCTCCCTGCGGCAAATACGCATAGTCATCCTTCTCGAGAGCGTGATACGTCGCACCAAGTTCGATCTCGATCCTGCCCTCAAGCACGTAGACAAATCGTTGATAGGCACATGCGCCCAGCGTTCCGCCCGCTTCCATCTCAGCCGTGTATTGCGTGAAGGCCGCGCCCCCTGCTGGCGACGCGTGAACGATGGCGGAGGCCTTCGCCATGCCCGGAAACTGCGTGCGAATGAAGGTATCGGGCGTGTGCAGCGAATGATTCGGCCGCCGAATGCTCCGCGTGTTGCCTAGGTTGTGCAAGAGTCTGGCTCGCTTTCCGTTAACCGCTGCAAATGACTTTGGAGATAATCAGGGAAGTAGTCGAGAAAATGCAAACCGGCCCGCAGCGCTGAGGCAACATCTTCCGCCAGCACGGCCTCATCGGGATGATGGCTGATGCCCCCCGGATTGCGCAGGAAGATCATGGCTGCCGGAATCCTCGCCGCCACAATCATCGCATCGTGACCGGCGCCGCTGGTCATGTGCCGGGGAGAAACCCCCGCGTCCGACACCGCTTTATCGGCGACCGCAATCAGCCCCACGTCGAGTCCGACAGCCGGCTGGTCGTACTCAATGGCATGCTCTACTTCGATCTGTCTCCGCTCCCCGATCGACCGCGCCGTAGCCAGGAACTCCTGCACCGCCGCATGACGCATTTCGTCGGATGCGTGCCGCACGTCGAGGCTGCAACAAACCACACCGGGAATGACGTTCGCCGCACCCGCCTCGCATGAAATTTGCCCGGTGGTTGCAACCATGCCGGGCATTGCGGCAGCGGCCGTTTCCACCGCAACCAGCCACTCGGCGGCGGCCGCCAGCGCGTCGCGCCGCAGAAACATCGGAGTCGTCCCCGCATGTCCGGCCCGGCCGCGGAACGTTAGTTTGGCCCGGCTTTGCCCGGCAATCGTCTCCACCACGCCAAGGGCCAGCCCGGCGTGTTCGAGTACCGGCCCTTGTTCAATGTGAAACTCAAGATATCCGCGACTCTGCGGATGATGCGCCGCGGAAACAACATCCGGATGGGCTGAAGAATATCCGTCCAGTGCCGCGAACATCGCAACGCCGTCCGCATCCCGGCGGGCCAGGTGCGGCGGCAGCAGCTTGACGATAAAGGCGCGGCTGCCGATGAAAGGCAGGCCATAGCGCACGCCCTCTTCATCGGAGAAGCCGACGACTTCGACACCAAAGTTCAGTCGCCGCCCATCGAGCGCCTCAACCATGGCAATGCCCAGCATCACGCCCAGAATGCCGTCGTAGCGGCCGGCGTGGGGCACAGTGTCGAGATGAGAAGCGACAACCAGTCGTGGCGCATCTTCGTGCCGATCCAGATCGGCATAGTAGCCGCGAAGGTTGCCGGCACGATCAACACTGACCGTCATCCCCGCAGCTTCCATCCATCCTCGGATTTGGTCGTGGCACTCCTCCATCGCGGGCGAAAGAAACGTGCGGGTGATCTGGCCCTCCTGCTCGGTGCACCGCGCCAACACGTCGCAGCGAGCGAGCGCCGTGGCGGCCAGCGCATCGAAGTCGGCGCCAGTTGATTCAGGACGCCCAGCCGGCATAGCCGTCACTCAACCCCTGCTTCCGGCCTATAAACACGCGCTTCGATCGACCCATGCGGCTCGTCCGTGGGCACAAAAATCTCGTTTGTATTGTCCTGCCCGAAAGGCGAGAGATCGACCAGGTTGCAGTGTTTATTTGGCATTTGCAGATGAACACCGGCAATCTCTCTCACATCTTCGAGTGCCGCCCGAGCCATCGCATACAGGGTCTGCTGAACAGAGAGGCTGTCATGTTTGGCAAAGGTCTTCAGCAGCGCGGTTTCAACCCGTTGCCGTAATGCATTGAAGTCAAGAGGACCGGTCCCCCCATACTGCCACTCCGCCGCGGCAAGCGTTCCGAAGAGCCGGTCCTGCGTCTCCTTTAACGTGGTCAGGCGATCCTTGATATAACCGGCGAATGCCGACTTTGCGGTCTTCAAAAGCCACAGATTCTCAAAGCCCGCCGACACTGTTATGCCTGCGCGTGTAATTGTAACCGTAGTAGTATCTAATTTATCGCTCGCATGCGTGAAGGCTGTAGGAAACTGCTCGCCGGTGGCCTCAATATGCTTCCACGCTGTCCCGCGAATGCGCGCGCCCGCCGTAGCCGCATAAGGATTGGTCTCGAGGAAATGCGAAACCAGCTCGACGCCGAATTCCTCCATCGACGTAGCAGAAGACGCGCGTGCCAGCGAGTACACCGTGTTCTTCATTGTGTCCGTCGGCAAAATTCGGCTGTTGTCGCCGTCTTCGAAGCAGCTATCGAAATCGCCCGTGAGCCATACGTCCACGTTCCACTCGAAGACTTCGTGCCGTGTCTCGCCGCGCTGAACCTTCATCAGTCGCACGCGGGATTTGCCGTAACGGTTATCGCCAAGAGTGATCGTCATGCAGTTAGCTTCCCCGATAAGTGGAATAACCATTGGCCGTCAAGAGCAGCGGGATGTGGTAATGTCCCGCAGCATCGGATACAGAAAATGTAATCTGCACAACTGGATAAAGCCCGGGCACGCTCCGCTTATCAAAGTATGTCTGCGTATCAAAAGTGAGCCGGTAGGTGCCGGACTCAAGAACAGCCTCAGCAGGAAGCAACTGCTTCACGCGTCCATCTCCATCGGTCGCCTGTGTGGACAGCTCACGCCAGGCTCCCGCTGCCTCGTGTTCGAGCATAACCCCTACGCCCGCAGCAGGACGACCCAGCGACGTATCTAGGATGTGTGTCGAGATTCCGCTCACAGTTCGAGCCACTTTCTCAGCCGAAGCTGCGTGATCTGCCGCTGCTGCTCGGCCGCCTCACGCAATTCGCTTGCTTCATCATTCTCCAGCCGCCGATAAAGAATTGCCAGCATCTCTTCCGCTGATTTACCGCTGGCGCAAACAATATAGATTCGCCCGAAGCGCTGCTCGTATTCCTCATTGGCGCGCTTCAGCTGTCCTTGAATGCTCTCGCTCGACTCCGCAACCCCGCTTTGTTCCTGAGTTGACCAATCCTCCGATTTTTTTGTGGCCGATTCAGGCGCCTTCTTCTCCCCGATGCGCGGGTGGCTGGAAAAGGCCTCCTTCCAATCCGCCGGATCGACCTGCCACCAGATTTCATCCGACCCCGCGAGCAGCGACGCCCCATCCGCAAACGGACGTAGCCGCGCCAGCGCATGCGCCCAGCGCTGTGAGCCGCAACAAGGCAGGATTTCCTTCACTGCATCGACCATCGCGAGATCATTCCAGCGCTCCAGTATTGCGCTCACTTCCGATCTCCCCATGCGGCGAACTCCCGCAGAAGCTCTTCAAGCAGGTTGCCGGCGATCAGCTTGCGATAGCTCGCGGTCGACCGAATATCGTCAATCGGAGCCGCCTCGCTCAGCAGCGCCTTGCGCGCCTCGGCAAGCGTCGCATCATTCAACGCCGCGCCCAGCAACACCCTTTCCGTTCCTGTCAGGCGCAAAGGAGTGGGCGCAACGCTCCCCATTCCGATGCGAATCTCCTCAACGTGGCCTTGGCGTAGGCTTCCAGTGGCCGCAACGCAGATCTTTGAGATGGCCTGGGCGTTGCGTGTCCCTACCTTGCGCGCGTAGCGAAACGAATTAGTAAAGTGTTTGCGCAGATACACAGCGCGGATCAGCTCGTCCATCGCAAGAGCAGTCTTCTTGTAGCCGAGATGAAACTGCTCGTACGGAATGCGCCGCGTGCCTCGTATCGAAATCAGTTCAATCTCGGCAGCATAAGCGAAGAGCGCAGGCGAAGAGTCGGCCGCCGGAGACGCATTCGCCAGATTGCCGCCGATCGTTCCGCGATTCTGATTGGCGATGCTGCCAGTCCACGATGCGCACTGGGCCAGCAGAGGAAAATGCTTCTGCACCCCCGCATGCCGGCGAATCTGCGTGAAGCTGCAACCGCTCCCAATCGAAATTGAATCCTCATCCTCAACGATTTCCCGCAACTCCGTGAGCGAAATGCTCACCAGCTTCCTTGCGCCGAGCTTGCCCGCGCCGAAGAGCACCATAATCTCCGTTCCGCCCGCAATCGGAGTCCACAAGCCCGGCTCATCGCTCAACAAACGCAGCACCGCATCAAGGCTTCCCGGAGTGATCAGTTCATAGTCGGCGGGATACGACCTCATTCCATCGCACCTGATTCCATCGCGCACGCGGCCTTTTCAACCGCTTCAAAGATGCGCATGTAGCCAGTGCAACGGCAGAGATTACCGTTAAGTCCCTCGTGAATTTCGTCCTGCGTGGGATGAGGATGCTTATTGAGCAAATGAACCGTAGCCAGAATCATCCCCGGCGTGCAGATGCCGCACTGCGCGCCCCCGCACTCCAGAAACGCTTTCTGCACCGGATGCAGCCGCGCCTGCTCGCCAACGCCTTCGATCGTGAGTATCGATGCGCCCACCGCCTGTGCGATGGGCACCAGGCAGCTATTGACGAGCTCTCCATCAAGCAGCACCGAGCACGAGCCGCACTCGCCTTCGCCGCAGCCTTCTTTCGTGCCCGTCAAGCCAAGCTCGTGGCGCAGAACATCGAGCAGCCGAGCCATAGGCGGCACGTCAACGAAGCGCTCCACGCCATTCACGCATAAAGAGAACGTGCGCGCGCTCATACCGCCGCCATCTCCTTCGCAATCGATGTGCGCGCCGCCAGCCGCTCGGCAATATCCTCTGGCAGCAGCGGAATCGCATTGAAGTCTTCACCCGTCGCATGAGCAATTGCATTCAATATCGCCGGCGCAGGCCCATCCATCGGCAGCTCGCCAATCCCTTTCGCGCCATACGCGCCAAACTCGAACGGAACCTCCTCAAAGAAGACGCGAATCGGCGGCAGATCCTGCGAAGTGGGCATGATGTAGTTGGTCATCTGGTTGTTGATCATCAGGCCGCGATCCCAGACGACCTTTTCATACAACGCATAGCCGATACCCTGCGCCACTCCACCCTCGATCTGTCCCCTTGCCAGCACTGGATTCAGAACCCGCCCAACCTCCTGCAGCGCAACAAAGTCATCCACGGTTACAAAATACGTCGTCAGGTCCACCGTGACCTCGGCCACATAAGCCGCCCACGAATACGCCGCATAGGCCTCGCCGCTATATTTCTGATCGTCCCAGTAAACATTCGGCGGAGCCTCGTAACGGCTCATCGAGCGCAGGCAACCTTGTTTCGCGATATAGCTCTTCGCGGCGTTCTGAAACGCATCGCTCGTATATGGTTCCGCGAGCAGCCCGCTCGCAATCAATGTCTGCTTCAAACCCAGCGCGGCTGAATGTACCAGCCCGCCGACCACCATGGTCGTGCGCGAGGCAACCGTGGGCCCGCTGTTGGGCACAACGCTGGTGTCCGCTGGAGCCATCTCCACAGCTTCGTAATCTATGCCCAGCGTCTCCGCCGCCACCTGGCACAGAATCGTGTTTGTCCCCTGCCCAAATTCTGTGCTCGACACCAGAACCCGCACGCGTCCCTCCGTCGTGGCATCCACACCCACCAGCGAATTCAGATAGCGCTCGCCCGATCCGGTAAATCCCGCACCATGCAGGAACATCGCGAAGCCAATGCCCTTCCTGCGCAGGCTGTCCGCGTTTTCGCGATCGAAGCGAGCCTTCTTCTCGTAGTAGCCGGCGTGATCGAGCGCGCTCTCCATCCAGCCTTCAAGATCGATCCGCTGCCGAATCTCTTGCCCTGTGCTCGTCGTCTCGCCGGTGCGCAGCAGATTGCGCCGCCGAAACTCCTCGGGAGTCAGCCCCACTGCCTTCGCCACGCGATCCATGTGGCGCTCCGTCGCAAACAGACTCTGCGGCGCTCCAAATCCGCGAAAGGCCCCGTGCGGCGGCGTGTTGGTCGCAAACGCCTTCGACCGCACGCGAATATTCGGCCAATAATAAGGACCGCCCGAGTGGATCGTGCCGCGCGAGAGCACCGTAGAAGAGAGCGTCGAGTACGCTCCGCCGTCGAGACAAAACTCGATATCCGTCGGCCACCAGGTTGCCGTCCTTCGTCACAGCTGTCCGATGCCGCGCGCGCGAAGGGTGTCGCTTGGTCGTCGCCGCCATATCCTCCATGCGGTCGTAAATAATCTTCACCGGACGCCCCGACTTCATCGCGAGCAGCACCGTGTGCGCGCCAATCATCGACGGGTAATCTTCCTTGCCGCCGAAGGCCCCGCCCGTCTCCACCTGGATCACGCGCACCTTGTCCTCGGGCAGCCCTGTCACGCCCAGGAGCGATTTGTGCGCATAGAACGGGCATTGCAGCGATCCCCACAACGTGACGCCGTCGCGTTCGCTGTAGACCGCGATCGCACCATTGTTCTCGATGTAGAGATGCTCCTGCGCGCCGGTCGAGTATTCTCCTTCGACAATCACGATGTCCGGCGGCGCGAAGGCCGCGTCCACATCGCCCCTCTCCATCACGTACGACTTGAAAAGGTTGTCCTCACCCCACACGATCGTCTGCTGCAACTCGCTCTCTTCAATGGAATGAACGGAAGGCAACTCTTCGTATTCGATTCGGACCGCAGCGACTGCCAGCGGCAGCAGATGCCGGTCAGGATGCGCCAGCAACAAAATCGGTTCCTGGGGATGATTAACGAATCCATCCGCCAGGCACGGCCAGTCCTGATTGATCAGCGCGATGTAGTTTTTGCCGGGGATATCCTTCGCCGTGACGACCGTGAACTCGTCCCACGGAATGCCCGGCCCAAATTCGATATTGACGATGCGTCCGCGCGGAATCGCGCTGCGTACGGTTGCGCCGAAGATCATTCCCGGCAGCGAGAAGTCGTCGATGTAGTGCGCCGTTCCGCAAACCTTCGCAACGCCTTCCTTGCGAAAGACTGGCTTGCCGACGATGCGCTCCTTCTGCAAATCCTCTCCTCAGCGCTGCGGATCGAGAGTCGTTCGAAACGTCATTCGAGAACCAGGATGAAGCTCGTCGCTAGCCCCGGAAGTACTCGGCTGCCGCGCGTACAAGGCTTCAAGGAAATTGACTCATCATACTACGGAGCGCCGGCGCAGAGCCCTCAAACTTCAAGTCCAAAGGGCCGCTCCACGAATGCCCCTTCCGTGAACACCACCTCGCCGCGCACATAGGTTGCGGCGACCTTTCCGCGCAGCCGCTCGCCCACATACGGCGATATCCGATGCCGGGTGGGCAGCGCATCGACGGAGATTTCTATCTCTGCTTCCGGATCGAAGACCAGCAGGTCAGCATCATAGCCCGCTGCAATTGTCCCCTTGCGTCCTCCAAGCCCTGCCAGCGTGGCAGGCTTCTCCGCCATCAGCCGCGCCAGATCGCACAGGCTGAGACCCCTCGCGCGCATACCACTCCACATCACCGGTAGCGCAACGGACAGGCTCGCGATTCCGCCCCACGCGCGATCGAAGCGGCCTTCTTCCTGTTTCTTCATCTCCGCCGGACACGGCGAGTGATCCGTCGCCACCAGGTCAATATCGCCATCCCGCAGCGCATCCCACAAGCCTTCGCGATTGTCCCGGCTGCGAATCGGAGGCGCGCACTTGTGCAGCGTGCTCCCATCCGGAATTTCTTCCGCCGCAAAATGCAGATAGTGCGGACAAGTCTCCACCGTCACCGGCAGCCCCTCCCGCCGCGCTTCGCGCAGATCATTCAGCGCTAGCGCGGTCGCGAGATGCACGATGTGCAGACGAAACCCGTACGTGCGGCAAAGTCTAAGCAGCAAGCGAATCGCCGACACCTCTGCCTCATCCGGGCGCGACCGCAGATAGGTCTCATAGCGCCGCCAATCTGCAGCTTCAAGTGCCGCGCTCGCCGCATCAATCGGCTCCGGAAGCTCCGCATGCACCAGCAGCGGCAATCCCGTGCGAGCCACATGCGGCAGAGCCCGTTCCAGCTGCTTCCGTGTCACCATCTGGAAGCCCTCGCAGCCCGGATAAATCAGGAAGCACTTGAAGCCCTTTACCCCGGCTCGCGCCAGCGGCTCTACGTCGTCGGCGTTATCGCCGGCAACTCCGCCCCAGGCCGCCCAGTCCACAAAGCATTTCCCCTTCGCTGCTTCACGCTTCGCCGCAAGGCCCGCAATAGTCGTCGTTTCCGGCAGGCAATTCAGCGGCATGTCAACGAGTGTGGTGTAACCGCCGGCCGCCGCCGCTCGTGTCGCCGTCCAGAAGCCTTCCCATTCTGTGCGGCCCGGTTCGTTGATGTGAACGTGGCTGTCCACCAGCCCCGGCAGAATCACCAGGCCCCCAAAGTCGCGCACAGCATATCCCTGCGGAACCTCGCCCGGTGCGCACAATCCCCGAATCCTGCCTTCGTCTGCAAGAACCGCTGCAGTTCGCACACCTTGCGGCGTAACCACGCGCGTTGAAATAAAGGCCTGTGACATACTGTCCATAATTCCGCCTCATAGCTCCAAAGAGCAAGTCCGGAGAGCAAGCACAAATGCCGACCGATCCCAATCCCGTCTTCATGCAGCGAGCCATTTACCTGGCTGTTGAAAACGTCCGTTCCGGTGCCGGAGGCCCATTCGCCGCGGTGATTGTCAAAGATGGCCAGATCGTTGGCGAAGGCGCGAACAGCGTGACCACCACCAACGACCCGACGGCCCACGGAGAAATCAATGCTATCCGCAACGCCTGCCGCGCGCTGAACACCTTCACTCTCAAGGGCTGCGAAATCTACACCAGTTGCGAGCCCTGTCCTATGTGCCTGGCCGCGATCTACTGGGCGCGGATCAACGCCATTTATTTTGGCAGTGACAGCGAAGCCGCTGCCCGCGCCGGCTTCGACGACTCCTTTTTCTACGAAGAAGTAAAGCTCCACCGTGACGCGCGTTCTCTTCCCCTGCGCCAGATCCTCTCCGAGGAAGCGTGGGAGAGCTTTCAGACCTGGATCGACAAGCCGGAGAAGACCGAATACTGAGCACCCTTTCTCTCCTTGACAATCTAGGAGAGCCGCAGCTACTCTCCTAGGCATTCAAGGAGAGAGCGCATTGGGCAAACAACTCGACATTCTGCAAGGCACCCTCGACATGCTTATTTTGAAGGCCGTCTCGCTCGGCCCGCTGCATGGCTATGGAGTTCTCCTGCGCATTCAGCAGATCTCCGGCGAGCAGTTGGAGATTCAGCAGGGCTCGCTCTATCCCGCGCTCTATCGTCTTGAGCACCAGGGCGCGATCACCAGCGAATGGGGCGAATCGGAGAACAACCGCCGGGCCAAGTACTACCGGCTCACCGCGGCCGGCCGCGCCCAGTTGCGCGCCGAAACCGAAAAATGGAATCGCATGGCGGGCGTCATCGCCGGCATCCTGAAAACCGCGCCAGGCGAGGTATGAACATCTTCACCTCACTTCCCACTCGTATCAAGTCGTGGCTTCGCGCCGCCACCTGCCGCTCACGCCTCGAGAGCGAAATGGAAGCCGAGCTTGCCTTCCATCTTGAGAAGTACACCGCAGACCTGATCCGGTCCGGCCTTCCTGCCGAAGAAGCCGCGCGCCGCGCCCGCATCGAACTCGGTGGCATCGCCGTGCAAAAAGAAGAAATGCGCGCTTCGCTGGGATTGCGCTTGTGGGACGATCTCCTCGCCGACCTGCGCTACGCCATGCGCATGCTGATGAAGTCACCCGGTTTTACCGCTATTGCCATTGGATCATTAGCGCTTGGTATCGGTGCCAACACAACAATCTTCACCCTCACCAGACAGGTCTTGCTCGACAAGTTAAACGTTCACCAGCCCGAAGCCTTACGTCTCTTTGCCTGGACAGGTGGTAAAGATAGAGTGCCGATTCGTATTTGGGGTCATTGGAACGAGACCGCTCACGCTTGCACATCGTTTTCATACCCCGTCTATCACCAGCTTCGCCAGCAGAACAGCGTGTTTGAAGATGTCTTTGCCTTCAAGGTAATTCCTCAGCTCGCAGTGACGGTGGATAACAAGCCAGAACCTGTTACAGCTGAACTGATATCCGGAAACTTTTATTCCGCGCTTGGTGTAAACACGGTTCTGGGCCATGAAATTCAGAACTCAGATGATGGTGCGCCGGGAAGCGGCCCCGTCGCCGTTATCAGCGATGGATTCTGGTCGCGGCATTTCGGGCGCTCACCTGACGTGATCGGGAAAACAATTCAGGTAAACCTTACGCCGATGACGATCATTGGAGTGAATCCCCAGGAATTTACGGGGGCTTCCAGCGTGCAAATCTCGCCCGATATTTTTCTGCCTTTCAGCATGGAGCCGGCGGTTGCGCCCAATGGGGCTAAATCCCTTCTGACCAACCCGGACCAGTGGTGGGTGCTGGTGATGGGGCGCATTCGGCCAGGAGTTTCCGATGAGTCTGCGCGCGTGGCAATGGATGTTGTTCTGCGCAACGCGGTGCTGTCCACCATGGCAGTAGAAAAAGGCCAATCCGTCCCGCACTTCACTCTGCAGGACGGAAGCCGCGGCGAAGATTTAAATGGCGAAGAATTTACAAAGCCCGTATGCGTGCTTATGGCGCTCGCAGGAGTTGTCCTGCTGCTCGCCTGTGCGAATCTGGCAAACCTGCTGCTTGCCCGCGCCAGCCGCCGTCAGCGCGAATTGAGCGTGCGCATTGCACTGGGGGCGAAACGCGAGCGCATTATGCGTCAGATGCTTACAGAGAGTCTGTTGCTTTCCGTTGCAGGAGGTATTGCCGGACTGCTCCTGGGCTACTGTGGACGAAATGCCATTCCACAGTTGATGTCGTCTTCCTGGGAGACAGCGATGATACATGTGCGCTTCGACTGGAAGATTTTCGGCTTCACCGCCACAGCATCTCTTTTTACCGGGCTACTCTTTGGCTTCATGCCTGCATGGCGAGCTATGCATACACAAGTGAGCGGAGGTCTCAAAGAAAATGCGCATATAGCTACGCAGAGCAGCGGCAATTTCTCAGGCAGAATACTCGTCACGGTTCAGATTGCCTTGTCAATGCTGCTCTTGGTTGGGGCTGGCCTTTTCATTCGCACACTGATGAACCTCAATAAAAGTCGTCTTGGGTTTCGGCCCGACAATCTTGTGCTTTTCGAGATTCAAGCGCCGGGTACGCGCTATCCCTCCCCGAAAGATATTGTGCTTTACCGCCAAATTGTAGAACGGCTGGCATCTGCTCCTGGTATCACATCTGTTACGTTCTCCAAAAATCCTCTGATCGCAGGCAATGTCTCCAATGACGACTTTGTCCCCGATGGCTTGGTCATAGACGGCTTGCCCCCAAAGCTGAACGGCAAAGCTTTCGTGGATGACAACGTTGTGGGACAGGACTTTTTCGCAACCTTGGGTATCCCCATTCTGGCAGGCCGGAGTTTTGATAGGACCGATACTGAAACCTCCCGCATGGTTGCCGTCGTCAATCAGCAGTTGGTGAAGGAATATTTTCCGAACATAAGCCCCATCGGCAGAACGTTCGTGTCCAACAAAAAACACATTGAGATCGTGGGCATCAGTGGCGACACTCGATACGCCGACCTGCGCGATGATCCTCCCGCGACGTTCTATACCCTTTACCGGCAGCAATCCAAAAGCGAACCAAGCATGACATTTGAAATATCCAGCCGCGTAGAACTCGCGGCACTCGTGCCTGTTTTGCGCGATGCTGTCAGATCGGTGGATAAGGATCTGCCGCTGCTCAACATTCGTACACAAAACGCACAGATCAGCGACAGAACGAGACAAGAACGCATCTTCGTATCACTCACCGCCGGCTTCGGAATCCTCGCGCTTATCCTGGCCTGCATCGGAATCTACGGCGTTATGGCCTACACCGTTGCCCGCCGCACCAACGAGATCGGCATCCGTCTTGCGCTCGGCGCGCAGGCCCGGCAAATCCTCAACATGGTCCTCCGCGAAACCTCCTGGCTCGCTGTCATCGGAGTCGCCCTCGGCCTCGGCTGCGCCCTGCTGCTCACGCGTTTTCTCGCCTCCATGCTTTTCCGGCTCAAGCCTAATGATCCGGCGACCCTGCTCGGCGCCGCCGCGCTGCTCTTCGCCGTAGCCCTGCTCGCGGGATTCATCCCCGCACGCCGTGCCTCGCGCGTCCAGCCCATGCAGGCCCTGCGCCACGAGTAGAAGGGGCACGAGTAGCGGCCAGTGGCACGTCTCCCCCTCGCGGGCATACCATCTTTATTGGAGATACCGATGCCCTCGCGCCGCTCTTTTCTGCAGACCGCTGGACTCGCCGCTGCCGCCCTTTGCTCACGCCCCTCGCTCTTCGGCGACACCGAGGCAGCCCCGCCCCCGCTCAGTGAGTTCGGCTACGGAGACGTAGACCTCGCTCCCGGCCTTGCCCAGACCCAGTTCGAGCAAACACAATCCGTGCTCCTCGGCCTTAACGACGACAGCCTCCTCAAACCGTGGCGCCTCCGCGCCGGACTCCCTGCGCCTGGCCCCGACATGGGCGGATGGTATGACGAGCTGGCCCTGGTCAAAACCGAAGGTGGAGGCCACGGCTTCGCGCCCGCCCATTGCTTCGGCCAGTGGATCTCCGCTCTTTCTCGCGGCTATGCGATCAACCACGATCCCCGCACCCGCGCCAAGCTCCAAACCCTGCTCGATCTCTATTCGCCCGCAATTTCCGGAAAGTTCTACACCAACTTCCGCTTTCCCGCCTACGACTACGACAAGATGGTCATTGGGCTGATCGACGCGCACCAGTTCGCCAACTCGTCGCAGGCCTTTTCTCTGCTCGACCGCACCACCGACGCCGCCCTGCCCCACCTTCCTCCCACCGCCCTCGACCGCGACGAGGTAACGCGGCGCTGGCGCGCTTCCGTGGGAGACAACACCGCCGACGACTACACCTGGGACGAGTCCTACACCATGCCGGAGAATCTCTACCTCGCGTGGCAGCGCGGCGCTGGCGAGCGCTACCGTCAGATGGCGCCTCACTATTTACTCGATAAGACTTGGTTTGATCCGCTCTCCGAGAACAAAAACGTCCTCGACGGCCATCACGCCTACAGCTTTTGCAATTCCCTCAGCTCCGCTATGCAGGCCTACATCACCGACGGCAGCCAGAAGCATCTGCGCGCCGCCAGCAACGCCTTCGACATGATCCTCACCACGCAGAGCTTCGCCACCGGCGGCTGGGGGCCGAACGAAAGCTTTTCCGCCCCCGGCAGCGGCAAGATGTATGAGAGTCTCACCCACACGCACAGCGGCTTCGAGACCCCCTGCGGCAGCTACGCCCATTTCAAGCTCACCCGCTACCTGCTGCGCGTCACCGCCAACGGCCGCTACGGAGACAGCATGGAGCGCGTCCTCTACAACACCGTGCTCGGCGCCAAGCGCCTGGAGCCCGACGGCCACGCCTTCTATTACTCCGACTACAACTTCTCCGGCAGCAAGTTCTACCATCCCGACCGCTGGCCATGCTGCTCCGGAACCCTTCCCCAGGTCGCCGCCGACTACCGCATCCTCACCTATTTCCGCGATCCGGCCGGAATTTATGTGAATCTCTACCTGCCCTCCACACTCAAGTGGACAGCCACGGACGGCGCGCAGCTTTCACTCACCCAGTCGGGCGACTATCCCATCGGAGGCAGTATCGCGATGACCCTCCGCTCCTCAGGCCCCAGCGACTTCGCTCTCCGCCTGCGCATCCCAGAGTGGGCGTCTGCGTCAGCATCGGGTCCGGTCATCCGCGTGAACGGCGCTCCCGTCTCCGCCCCGACAACGACCGGATTCGCCACACTCCGCCGCCGCTGGAAAGACGGCGACCGCATCAATCTCGAACTCCCCATGCCCATGCGCCTCGAAGCCATCGACGCCGAACATCCGGACACGGTCGCCCTCATGCGCGGTCCGCTGGTGCTCTTTGCCGTGACAGAGAGCGTAAGCCGCCAGCAACTCCTTGCCGCCAGCCCTGTGTCCAGTTCCATCTCCAACTCAGGCCAGCCTGCATGGCAGGTCGAGACCGCCTCCGGCCCGTTGAAGCTGCTGCCCTTCACGTCTATCACGGACGAGCGCTACACCACTTATCTGGACGTAAGCTGACGCCCCGCACTCGACATTGCTGGCAGTGATTGGCTCTAGATTAGGTGGGAATCTTGAACAAGCGATTGTTCTTTGCTCTCAACCCCTGATCGCCGGGCTTACTTCTTCCTGGCTGCGCGCGCTGCGGAGTTGGCCGCTACCGCGGCGCGGATGAGTTGTTTGAAGGCAGCTTCGTTGATCTTCTCTCCTTCGCGGAGATCGATCGCACGCCGCACATTCCCGTCCAGGCTTGAGTTGAAGAGCTTCTTCGGGTCGTCGATGGAGGCTCCGCGAGCAAAGGTGAGCTTCACAACCTCTTTGTACGTTTCCCCTGTGCAGACGATGCCGTCATGGGAGAAGACAGGGGTGCCCATCCATTTCCACTCCTCCTGGATGTCGGGGTCAGCATCGTGGATGAGCTTACGGAGATGAGCGAGGGTTTTCCCGCGCCAGTCCCCAAGTTGCTTGATCTTCTCGTCGATAAATGCAGAGGCAGATTCCATAGAGGGCGGGTCCTTTCATTTAGAGCTCGAACTCTCGCAGTTAATTTAGATGCGATCCCGCGTGACCTGCAAGATTCGCAAGCGGAACCCTCTTCTAGTTCGATAGCTGGTCGCCAGTTATTCCGTGTCGGCGACCATGCCGGCAACCCGGTGCGCAATCTTAACGGGTCTCAGAACCCGGTGAAAGGCTCTGTAATTGTCCGCTAGCTTTCGAGTACGCGATCTACCTGTAACCCAAATGCCGCAACGCCAGATCTCCAATTCGCTTCATCTCCGCTTTTGATATGCCGTTCGCCGCCTGGATAGCCAAACCGCCGAGAATGGTGGAGAGATAACGAGTATAGTCACCTACATTGACATCGGTCGGCAGCTCGCCGCTCTTGCGTGCTTGTAGAAGTCGGCCCCGTAAGGCTGCCTCGTTTTGTTTCCTGATCTCAGCGAGGAAATCCTTCGCAGCCTCATCTTCGACGCTACACGCCATTGCCCCAGTCAGCGTCATACAACCGGACGGATAGTCAGGATCATTCAGAAATTCAACCGAGTTGCGAAATAGCGCCTGAATTACCTCTTTAAGAGTCGATTCACGCAACGCCTTTGCTTGATACTGTCCCGGCCCCTCTGCGTAGCGTTTGGCGGCGGCTTGAAAGAGGGCCATTTTGTCACCGAATGCTGCGTAAATGCTGGGAGGACTGAGGTTCATCGCCTTGGTCAGATCTGCCATCGAAGTGCCTTCGTAGCCCCTCTCCCAGAAAAGTCTCATCGCCGCATCGAGCGCAGCCTGCTCATCGAAGCTCCGTGGCCTTCCCATCTTTTTTGCCGTTTTACTGCTTTGCCTCATAAAACTACCCTACCCCATTTCAATTAGAGGCCAGTTTCCTGAATCCGATACAATCCTGGCAGAATCTATAGCGAGTGTTACAGAAGTCTAGAAATGAGTTCGAGAGGAGAAACAAATGTCTGGTCCAGTTGTTTTGATCACCGGCGCGCTTACAGGAATTGGGCGTGCAACCGCATTTGCTTATGCGAACGAAGGTGCGCGCGTCGTCGTTTCAGGGCGCAATGAGGAAGTGGGGGCTGCACTCGTTCGCGAGCTGCGCGCCACCGGAGCGGAAGCGGAATTTGTCCGTGCCGATGTGCGTCACGAAGAGGACGTCAAGAATCTCGTAGACAAGACGGTCGCTCGTTTCGGACGCCTCGACATCGCGGTCAACAACGCCGGCACAGAAGGGGTTGTAGGTTCCGCTGCTGATGTCACCGTTGAGAACTACAAGTCGATCTTCGATACCAACGTGCTTGGCGTGTTGCTGAGCATGAAGTATGAGATCCGGGCCATGCTTCCTCAGGGCAAGGGCAGCATCGTCAATATCTCCTCTGCCTATGGCAAGGTTGGCGGCCCTACAGCGGCAATCTATGTAGGCAGCAAGCATGCGGTCGAAGGCATCACGAAATCGGCTGCCCTCGAACTGGCCGGCACTGGCATTCGCGTTAACATCGTTGGCCCCGGGCCGATCGAGACAGGGATGTTCAACCGTTTTGCGGTAACCAAGGAGAACAAAGCGGCCTTCCTCGAAAGCCAAGTTCCGAACAAGCGCATCGGCACTCCCGAAGAAATCGCAAATGCTATTGTCTTCATTGGTTCTGACAAGGCTTCCTATATCATCGGCGCGTCCCTGGCCGTGGACGGAGGCATGATCGCAGGCTGACGGGTTCACTTCACCTAACACTGGGAAGCACAGTGCCCGAGGAGAGTGGACACTCGTCTCTCAAACGATCAAGCGAACGATTATGCCGGTAGAATCGCAGGCTGACAACTAGATGTGCTGGCCTCAGAATGGAGCATCGCTGTGAAAAAATTAGAAGGAAAAGTGGCTGTCATCACCGGTGGCACTACGGGGATAGGCTTAGCTGCGGCAAAGCTCTTCGTGGGCGAAGGGGCCTATGTCTTCATCACGGGCCGTCGCCAGAAGGAACTCGACGAGGCAGTGAAGGAAATCAACAGTAATGTCACTGGCGTTCGAGGAGACGTTTCCAATCTGGCCGACCTTGATCGTCTTTACGAGACCGTCAAGACGAAGGGGCGAATCGACGTCGTTTTCGCTAACGCGGGTGTTGGCGAATTTGCTCCTTTGGAAAAAGTCACAGAGGAGCATTTCGACAAAATATTCAACGTCAATGTAAGAGGCACCCTGTTCACGGTGCAAAAAGCCTTGCCGCTGCTGAATGATGGCGGATCTATCATCCTTACTGGCTCCATTGCGAGCATGAAAGGTACTCCTGCCTTCGGTGTGTATGGCGCGAGCAAAGCCGCCATACGAAATCTCGTACGAGCATGGACTGTGGAGCTAAAGGACCGGCATATCCGCTCGAACGTCCTTAGCCCAGGTCCAATCGATACACCTCTTGTGGCCGGCGCGCCGCCGGAAAGAGTTGCACAAATGATCTCCACCATCCCCATGGGACGCATGGGGGAAGCCGACGAAGTTGCCAAGGCGGCGCTGTTTCTGGCCTCGGATGATTCCAGTTTCGTCACCGGCATCGAACTCTTCATTGACGGCGGCCGAGCGCAAATTTAATTGGCGAAGAAGTACGAACGCTATGCTCCTCATTTTCCTCTTGGCCTTCGGAGCGTAAACTAATCCGCCTCCTTCCGCGCGAGGTCTGAGAGCCTGGCCTCGGTCGTGTCGTCCAGGCGCGGTGCAATTACCACCCGGATTCAATGAGGTGGTGCGGCGCGCCTTCCTCGCGAGTGAGCCCGCCTGACATAACCGCTTTCTGGCTAGGAATCGGTTGATTGCCGTCTGTACGACAACTCAACAAAGCCGTTCTTGTAAGCGACGACGTTCTTCAGATGCCACTTATGCTCGGTACCGGAATCACTGAACAAGTGCAGTCCTTCACCCAATAGGACAGGCGCTATCATCAATCTGATTTCATCCACCAAGCCGAGTTCGAGAAAACGCTGACACAACATGGCCCCGCCGACGAGCCAGATGTTTCGATATCGAGGCGCGAGTTTCACGTCAACTAATGTCTTGAGATCGCCCGAATAGAACTCGACGCTCTTCCTCGCGGACGGCAGTTCTCTATTTGTTACTACGACCGTCGGAGTATCGCCATATGGCCAGCCCAGTTCAAGCGCGTGTTCATAGGTGCGGGAGCCGAGCACATAGCAGTCGATGGCTTTGACGAAGGCCGCGGCTTGCTCCTCCGAAATAGAAACCCCGGCTTCGTAGACGCCAGAACTGTCCATCCCAGTGCTATCGAGCCACGAAACACTGTTGTCCTTCCTGGCGATGAAACCATCCAGGCTTGAGACTACGTGCAGCGTTACCGTCGAGCTCATAGGTGGGCGGCCCACGTCCACTCTACCAGCGCTTCAGCTCAGTGACCTGAATGAGATTGCCGCACGTGTCCTTCAGCATGGCGATTTTGGAGGCAGTCACGTCCGTTGGCGGCATGGTGAACTCGGCCCCGAGCGCTTTCATACGCTCGTAGTCGGCCTGCAGGTCATCGGTGAAAAACATGGACGCGGGCTGGCTTTGCTGGAACAGGGCCTCCTGATAGGCTTTGGCCGCCGGGTTGTTGTTGAGCGCAAGCTGCAGCTCCGTGCCGTCCGGCTCCTCGGGCGAGGCCACGGTCAGCCAGCGATACGGCCCCTGGCTGAAGTCGGTCTTCTTCACGAAGCCCAGCACTTCGGTATAGAAGCGCAGGGCTTTCTCCTGGTCGTCGACGAACACGCTGGTCACTTTGATTTTCATTTTCGTTTCTCCTCTGTCACGTTCGCGGGCGTTGCCGCGTCACTATTACTATGCCGGCACGGTCTTGTTAGGCCGATCTCTTCGAAATAGCCGCCACAGCAGATGGCCTTTCCACATCAACAATCCCGTAAGGACCATGAGAGGAAAGAAGACATACCGGGTTGGGGGAGCATACTGTGGAAGCTTTTCAAACGGACTATAAATATAACCGTAGATCGGGATTGCCAGGATGATGTGAATCCAGCGAAAAATCGAACGTGGGGTGACATTTGCTCTCATGGTCAAGTCTCCTTTCGATGCGTTATTCGAGCCCGGCGACAAGCCGTTCCAGGTTGCCGAGAAATTTCTGCCAGCCGTACTGAGCGCCCTTGTAGTTGGCCTTCTGATCGGGACCAAAGCCGGACTGCTCCATGCGCAGATGGGTACCGGCATCGGTCGGCGTTAACGTGAATGTGACGACGCTCCCAAGGCCTAAAGCGCCCCAGGTGTAAGAAAGGGTCCTGCAAGGTTCTACAGTGACGACCTGGCAGTCGATGACACCGTTCCAGTTCGGCACGGGATCCCTGCTTAACCTGAACGAGTGCCCCGCGACTGGCTGAAAGTCATTCTTCAATAGCCACTGCTCAATCAAGGAGCTCTCGGTGAGTGCCCGCCACACTTTCTCCGGCGGATGGGGAAATTCTTTTTCCACGACAACGGAACGGGTAGAAGTATCGGGCGTCGTCATTTGTCCATCCTTTCGAGAAGCTCTCCGAGGCGATCAAATCTGCTTTGCCAGAAGACGCCATAGTCGCCGATCCAGTCCACGAGCGGCGTGAGAGCTTCCGGCCGGGCCTGGTAATGGGTCTCGCGCCCTTGGCGGCGATTGCGAACCAGCCTGGCACGTTTGAGAGCGGACAGGTGCTTCGAAACCATCGGCTGAGACACACCCGCGCGCTCCGTCAAAGCGTGAACGGTCTGCTCGCCGTCGCGGGTCAGCCGTTCGAAAATGGATCGGCGAGTCGGATCGGCAAGGGCCCTGAAGAGACTGTCTGCGACGCTCGGCATGTTTAAACCATAACCAAACGGTTATGGATTGTCAAGTCGAAATTACCCGCGTGAAACCTGGCCGACTATTTCTCCCAACCCGCTATAATGGAAACAGAGACAAAAAAGGCCCGGCCGACCATTGCGGCCGGGCCTTTCATCGTCACTAAAGAGTCTTGCCGCAACCCATTTAAAATCAAACGGTCACAGGTGCATCTGTATAGAATCAGACGGTTACGGCAGAGCCTTCACCGCTGCTCTGAAATCAGTGCAATATTGTTTGAATAACTCTTTTAGAATCATGTACCAGCTAAGAAGTCCTTTACTGTATAGTAGGTAGCGTCGACGTATCTCTTAAACCCATTCGTATCAATCGATTACGGAATCGGTACCGAAAACAGGGGAGGGGGTACCCCGGCCCGTTCATGATCCTGCCGAAACACCGCTTGCGCCTTCGCGCCCGATCATTTGAAATACCTCTGGCATGAATACCCACAAGCTCGTCTTCCTCTTTCCCGGACAAGGCTCTCAATCGGTCGGCATGGGTCGCAACCTCTTCGACCGATTTCCCGTCGCGCGCCGCACCTTCGAGGAGGCCGACGACGCCTTAGGCTTCTCGCTCTCCGACCTGTGCTTCAACGGCCCCGAAGACCAGCTCAAGTTGACCGAGTTCACCCAGCCCGCCATCTTCACCGTCTCCATCGCCGCCCAGCGTGTGTTGGCCGAGAAGGGCGTAACGCCCAGCTACGTCGCTGGCCACTCGCTCGGCGAGTATTCGGCCAACGTCGCCGCCGGAGTCCTCTCCTTCGCCGACGCCGTCCGCACCGTGCGTAGCCGCGGCCGGTTCATGCAGGAGGCCGTCCCCGCCGGACAGGGCGCGATGGCCGCCATACTGGGGATGAGCTCCGAGGAAGCCGCCCGGGCCTGCACCGATGCCGCCGCCGAGACAGGCGGGGTAGCCTCCCCTGCCAACTTCAATTCCCCCGAGCAGACCGTGATCTCCGGAGACGCGGCTCCTGTCGAACGGGCCGCGGCGCTGTGCCGCGATCGCGGTGCAAAGAAGGTCGTGATGCTGGCCGTGAGTGCGCCCTTCCACTGTGCGCTGATGCAGCCCGCGCAGGACCGCCTCGCCGAACTGCTCAATGCGCTCGCCTTCGCCCCGCCGACAGTGCCCGTCGCCGTGAATGTCGACGCCGCCCTCCTCAGCGATGCCGATCCGCTCCGCGACGCCCTCATCCGCCAGGTAACGGGGGCGGTACGCTGGGTCGAGTCCATGCGCCTCCTGATCGAGCAGCAGCCAACTCAATTTATCGAAATAGGTCCGGGCAAAGTGCTTTGCGGCCTCATGCGCCAGATCGACCGCAGCCAAACCTGCCTGAACGTCGGCGACGAAGCAAGTCTGGAGAAGACTCTCGCCGCGCTCGCTTCGCAGCCGTAGACAGGGTGACTTACGGTCCCCGGGTTTTATGGTCCCAGGTACAGTTCGACCGGCGAGAACCCGATCGTCTTGGCCTTATTGTCAACGCGGAGGAAGATCGGCGTCTTGCCGCCGTTGATGTTCACGCCCATCACGACGCCATTGCCGACCCTGTGTGCCACGATGATCGCGTGCGACTTGATCACGCCGTAGTCGCTGCCCGATCCCCAGTCCTTCTGGAACTGCGTGAAGTCGTAAGCCTTGTACTGGTCAGGATGCTGCTGCCAGTTGGGATCGTTGTTCCACAGTCCGTAGGCTTTCTGCAAGTCTCCCGATTCGACCGTGCCGAGGAACTGGTTGACCCGATGGTCCGACGGCCAATGCCAAATCTGCCAAGGCATCTCTGCCGCCCAGGAGACGACTGCGATGGCCCCGATCAGCAGGATAATGATCCCTGCAAGCACGAGATTGCGGTTACGCCGCTCGCGGCGAACGTTGAACTGGGGAGCATCGAGCAAGGTCATCGGCGGCTATCGTTCCTTTCGGGCTGCTTTGGCGCAGACCCCTCCACTTAGTTCTGACACCGCGCCGCGGCTCTAGGTTCCTCCGCGGCTGTAGTTGGTGCGGTCCTTCTCGGCGCGGCGCTCGAGAGCGAGCGAGATCAGCCGGTCGATGAGTTCAGGATACGCGACTCCCGATGCCGCCCACAGCTTGGGATACATACTGATAGACGTAAACCCGGGCATGGTGTTGATCTCATTCAGATAGATGCGCCCAGCCTTGCCGGAGTTCGATGTCGGCTCCATCAGGAAGTCGACGCGAGCCAGACCAGAGCAGTCACACGCGCGGAAGGCGGCGATGGCCATCTGCTGGATCTGTTTCGTCTGCGCCTTGGCGAGCTTCGCGGGAATGATGAGGTCGGAGCCTTCACTCAGGTACTTGGCCTCGTAATCGTAGAACTCTTTGCCGGGGACGATCTCACCGACCACCGAAGCCTCGGGGTGGTCGTTGCCGAGTACGGCGACCTCAAGCTCACGTGCTTTGCCTCGTTTGCCGCCGACTCCCTGCTCGACAACGATCTTGCGGTCGTAACTCGCGGCAACTTCGATCGCCGGACTGAGTTCCTTGCGATCATGGGCTTTGGTGATCCCCACCGATGAGCCAAGGTTGGCGGGCTTCACGAAGAGCGGATAGCGGAGGGCTGCTTCGACTTTGGCGATGGTCTTTCTCGAGCTTGCTTCCCAGTCGGCGCGCAGGAATGAGACATGCTTGGGGATGGGGAGCTTCGCGACGGCAAAGAGGCGCTTCATCACGTCCTTGTCCATGCCGGTCGCCGATCCCAGCACTCCCGAGCCGACGTACGCGATCCCCGCCAGTTCGAAGAGTCCCTGGATGGTCCCATCCTCGCCAAATGTCCCGTGCAGGACCGGGAAGATCACATCCAGACTCAGGACAGGACTGGTGGCTACGGGGTTGGCTGCGCTCGCCTGAATGTCCAGGGTCCGGGCGTCAGTCTCAAAGGGGACCAGCGCGCCGGTCTTGCTCTCCGACGGCACCGGAGGTACGATCACCGACTCACCGCGCGCGAGCACTGCGGCGGGAGCCGTAGCCGCAGGATCGCCGGCCCGAAGCATGCTTGGGTGGGGATCAGACTCGCCGGTGAGGAGCCGCCGGGCGTCCGTGGCGGTGACCCAGCGGCCTTCCTTGGTGATGCCAATTGGGGTAACTTCGTACTTCTTCGGATCAATTGCCTTCAGAACTGATGCAGCGGAGAGCAGCGAAACTTCATGCTCGCCGCTGCGGCCGCCAAAGAGCACGCCAACGCGAAGTTTTTTCATTGTCTAGAAAATCTTTGCCGTTAATTTCTGACATACCAGACTTACCATCTTTTGGCCGATCTGCTGTTTCCTTTACGGATACATCCGGTTCAACGTCCGGGCGAAGGGAATGGTCTCGCGCACGTGCTCTAGGCCACAGATCCACGCTACCGCGCGCTCTATGCCCATGCCGAAGCCGGAATGTGGAACCGAGCCGTACCGGCGCAAATCGAGATACCACTGGAATGCATCAAGCGGCAGCTGATGCTCCTCGATGCGCTGCTTCAGCAGATCGAATGAGGCGATGCGCTGCGAGCCGCCTATGATTTCGCCGTATCCTTCGGGTGCGAGCACGTCGACACAGAGAGCGTACTTCGCGTTCTCCGGATCCGGCTCCATGTAGAACGCCTTCACGGCGGCCGGGTAGCGATGCACCATCACCGGACGGTCGAACTGCGAGGAGATGTAAGTCTCATCTGGCGATCCGAAGTCGTTGCCATACTCGAAGGAATGGTCCAGCAGACCCCTGGCGTGCGCGTCGTTGAGCATGGCTACGGCATCGTCGTACCTCAGACGCGGGAAGGGCGCTCTGATCGATTCCAGTTTTGAAGTGTCGCGTCCGATGACCTTAAGGTCGGGCGCGCGGCGAGTCAGAACGCGGTCGACGATGAAGCTCAGGAACTGCTCGGCAAGTTCCATGAGTCCGTCGAGATCGCAATACGCAACCTCCGGCTCGACCATCCAGAATTCGGTCAGATGCCGCCTCGTCTTCGACTTCTCGGCGCGAAATGTGGGCCCAAAAGAGTAGACCTTACCCAGCGCGAGCGCGGTGCTTTCGATATAAAGCTGGCCGCTCTGCGTGAGGTAGGCTTCGTCGCCGAAATATTCAACGGGAAAGAGCGTGCTGGTGCCTTCGCAGGCCGCCGGTGTGAGGATGGGCGGATCCGTAAGAACGAATCCACGGTCGTCGAAGAAGTCGCGGGCGGCCTTGATGATTTCGGCGCGAATTCTCAGGATCGCGGCCTGTCGGGGAGTGCGAATCCACAGATGGCGGTGCTCCATCAGGAAGTCCGTGCCGTGTTCTTTGAGGGAAATGGGGAATGGAGTGTCCTCCGGCACGCGCTGGACCACCTCTACGCGTTCGACATCCAATTCGTAACCGCCGGGAGCACGTTTATCCGCACGCACCTTGCCGGTAACAATGACGCTCGACTCCTGGGTGAGTCCCTTGATGGCGTCAAAGACTTCGGGCGGCACGGCGGCTTTCGGAACGATGCCTTGAATCGCTCCGCTGCCGTCCCTAAATATCGGAAAGAGCAGCTTGCCACTCTCGCGAAGGTTGTAGAGCCAACCGCGCAGGGTCACGCTCTGGCCTTCAAACTCGCCAATTTTCGCAATGGTGGTGATGGGTTCTATTTCTGCCGCTGTTTTGGTTACGAACTCTGTCTTTGTCTCTTCTTTCATACCAATCTCTAGAATCTCTCGAAGGCTTTCGTCGCCTTCTGCACTACTGTTTCCGGCGTGTCTTCAAGGAGGTAGTGAATCTCAAGCACGCCTGCTGGTGAATGCGGCGCGGACTTCAATCCTTCCAATGTCTCGTCCCATGCAATCGTGCCGTCGCAGGGCCAAAGGTGCGAATCCCGGTCACCTCTATTGTCGTGCAGGTGCGAAGAGTGAATGCGATCCTTCAACTCGGCTAATGCCGGCGTGACGCCATCAACTAAATGCGCGTGGCCAACGTCGAGGCATACGCCAATATCCTTGAAATGTCCGGTGGTAAGGATCTCGAGAATATTTCCCGGTCGGGTAACGTCGTTCTGCAGGTTTTCGACCAGCAGCTTCACGCCTAATGGGCTGGCAAAGGCGCGCAGATGCTCAAGTGCAGTCATCGAAAACTCTAGCGCTCGCGGACTCCATGTGTCCTCACGATCGCCTAGGTGAACGACAAGAAACCGGAATGGAATCTGTTCGGCCACTTCGAGAGCGCGCTTGATTTCGTCCATGGCATCAATGCGGCGACTCTTCTCAGGATGGATGACGTTCACGCTCGGTGAACCGCTCCGCCCCATTTCGAGATCCGAGTAGAGCGGTGCGTGTAGCGAGAATGCTTCGGTTGGATTGGACCGGAACCAGTCGGCGAGATCGCGAACCTCGGTGCGATTGGTGTAGTCGAAATGCTGACGCGCGGCAAAGAGCTCGATGCCCTGGGCCCCTGATTTTCGAAATGTGTCAAGAAGGCCCGGATGCAGGCGGTTGCGGAGAAAAACGTGCGACGAGATAACCTTCAGCATGAATGAGACCTGGGGATACTCCTATCCCTCTATCTTCTCATTACCGCCGAGGATAACGTCCACCGCACTATGCATAAGTACTTTAATATCCTGCCGCCTTGCCGAAATGATGCCGATGGTCCTGGCCACCCTCCAGCTCGCCGGTGGTTGGATCGACCGCGATACACTCGCCGTCGCTCCAGTGGCCACCGATCTTGAGCTGATAGCCGATGGCGCGCAGGCCTTCCACGGTTGCATCGGAAAATCCCGGCTCCATCGCAAGTATGTCGGGCAGGTACTGGTGATGGAAACGGGGAGCGTCGACAGCTTCCTGAATGTTCAAGCCCTCTTCGGCGGCACTAAGAAAGATGTTCGCTACGGTTGTGATGATGCGCCCTCCGCCCGGCGAGCCGAGCACGAAACGGACTTTGTCATCTTTGAGGACGATAGTCGGGGTCATAGCGGAGAGCGGGCGCTTGCCGGGAGCGATGGTGTTGGCGGGACCCTGGATGAGTCCGTACATGTTGGGAACGCCAAGCTTCGAGGCGAAGTCGTCCATCTCATCGTTGAGCAGAAAGCCGAGGCCCGTGGCAGTGACGGCTGAACCGAAGTTGTTGTTCAGGGTCGTGGTCACAGCGACGGCGTTGCCCTCAGCATCGACCACCGAGAAATGCGTAGTCTGGGTTGATTCATAGCGCACTTCGTCCATAGTAGGAGGCGGCGGAATGAATCCCACAGGGCGTTTGAGATCTTTTGACGGTGTCGCCTGCTCGGCGAGAATGCTGGTACGCCACGCGGAGGCATATTTCTTGTCGGTGAGCTGGTCGACTGGAATCTTCACGTAGTCGGGATCGCCGAGATAGTCGGTGCGATCCATATAGGCCCGCCGGTAAGCCTCGACGATGAGGTGCATCTCGTCGGGACTGCGGTCTTTCCAGCGGCTCAGATTGTAACCCTCGAGGATGTTGAGGGCCTCGATGAGAACGATGCCGCCGGATGAGGGAGGCGGCGCACTGATGATCGTGTAGTCCTTATAGGTGCCTATGATTGGGTCGCGCTCCTTCACGGAGTAGCGCGCGAGGTCTTCGATGCTGAGAATACCGCCGCCTTTCTGCACGTCCGCGGCAAGCCGCTTAGCGATGCGGCCGTGATAGAAGTCGTCTGGGTCTGCCGCGATGGTCTTGAGCGTTGCCGCCAACTCAGGCTGTCGGAAGGTCTCTCCGGCCTTGTAGAAATTGCCGCCGCGTTGAAATATGCGCTTCGACTCAGGGAACATGCTCAGGGTGTCGTCGTGCAGCTCGGCAGCTTCTTCTTCCGTCAACACAAAACCTAGGCTGGCTAGCCGGATCGCCGGAGACATAACCCTACTAAGGGTGAGCTTGCCATATCTCTTCTCCGCGTAGACCATGCCCGCGACCGAGCCCGGGACCCCGATCGCCTTGTAACCGGTGATGCTGGCATCAGGGATCACGTTCCCTTTCGTGTCCAGATACATGTTGGCAGTCGCAGCCATCGGCGCCCGCTCGCGATAGTCGATAAATGTCGATTTGCCTCCAGCGAAGTGCACCAGCATGAATCCGCCGCCGCCGATATTGCCCGCTGAAGGATGCACCACGGCCAGCGCAAAGCCGGTCGCTACTGCGGCGTCGATCGCATTGCCACCTTCTTTCAGAATCCCGACTCCGGCATCGGCCGCCAAATGATGAATACTCACCACCATCGCGTGTTTGGTGCGAACCGGCTGCTCATTGGCTGTTGCGACAACGTTGTTTCTTGCGTCGTCGGGTGCGGCATCCTGGGCATGGAGGGTGGGGATTGTGCAGAGACAGGCAATTGCAGCGAAGGCGGCAGCTCGCATCATGGTAGGAGGTAGTCTAGCCTGAAATACCCGCGAGTCCAGTAATTTCTGTGCCGATTGCCTCTTCAGGACCGAGGAGAATCAGTAGGCCTGAATACAATCGAAGTACACATGCCCACCACCGTTCGTTCGTTTTCCAAGATCAACCTCGGCCTTGCCATCGGCCCAACTCGACCGGACGGTTTTCACGCTCTCACCACCCTCTACCAGACCCTTGCGGCGCACGATCTCGTTACCGTGGAGGCGCGCACCGCTGAGAAAGTCTCCATCACGATCGCCAGCAATGACGCTCGAGTGCCCGTGGATGAACGGAATACCGCGTTTAAAGCCGTGAGTCTTGTCCTGAAAGTGCTGAAGATTGGTGCCGAGATAAACATCTATATAGACAAGCGGCTTCCTGTGCAGGGCGGACTCGGCGCCGGTTCCGCAAACTCCGTTGCCGCTCTCGTAGCATTGGAGCGCGAACTTGGCGCTCACGGTATCGCCCCGCTGCCTGGGCCCGAGAAGTTTCGCATCGCCGCCGAAGTCGGCTCCGATGTCCCGCTCTTCCTTATTGGCGGAGCGGTTCTCGGGGTCGGCAGAGGCGAGGAAGTCTATCCGCTACCTGATTTCGCGCCTACTCATTGCGTTCTTGCGCTGCCCGATGTCGGCGTCTCCACTCCGCAAGCCTTCCGCGACTGGGACGCGCTGCATGCAAAGGGTGCCGATCCGGCTCTCGGGCTTTCGCTGAATCCCGCATTGACCCCGCAGCAACCATCCGATAGACTTAAAGGGTTGAGTCGGGTTCTCGCTTCAGCATTATGCGAGCCGCACTCCTCCGGTGTCTTCTTAGAAGACCTGGCCGAGAATTCGGGGTCCCCGGCGAAGATATCCGCTGGGGGCAATAATTCGCTTCTCGCGCTTGTCCGAACCGGGATTGAAAACGACTTTGAAGAAGTCGTCTTCCTCCAGAATCCCTCCCTCGGTGAAATCAAGCGCGAACTTGCGGCCCTCGGTCATACGGAGCATGCGGCTGTGTATGCAGGACTTTCTGGCTCGGGATCGGCACTTTTTGGCCTTTACCGAACCCCGGAAGCCGCCGCGGCAGCAGTAGAGCGACTCGATGTGCTTGGGGTCCGGTCGATGCAGACGGAAACCTTGCAGCGCGGCCCTTATTGGCGCACGATGTTGGTGGAAGCGAAGGATTCTACCGCTCCAAAGTAGTCCACAGGCGGTTTCACTGGGCGATCGACTAACGGTAGGTCAAGTGCCTTTGGAGCACTTTGTCTAGGTTCGAATCCTAGTCGCCCAGCCAGAATGTTGCATCGCCGGAGTTAACTTCTTCGGCGAACGAAGCCCTGGCAGCACGAACGCCAGACGACACTTGTGCAGGACAACCACAGCCAACCAGCTTGGAGAATCTTGTGAAGAACGAAACGGTAATGGAAGCGGCGACCACAGAGCCAATCAGCCCCGCGGCAAATACGGATAATGGAACCAGCGGACCACGGCCCCAGGTTCACGCAGATACCAAGGCGTCAGCAGACACGAAGGCGCAGGTAGAAAAGAAACGGGCTCGCTCGCACAGTGAAGATAAGCGCTTCAAGATATTTTCTGGCTCAGCCAACCGCGGCTTGGCTGCTGAGATTTGCAAGCACATCGGAGTCGCCTTGGGTGAGACCAAGATGCAGCGATTCGCCGATGGCGAAGTCTACTTTCAACTGCTCGAAAACGTCCGCGGCGCAGATGTCTTTGTGGTGCAACCCACCTGCAATCCGGTGGACCAGCATTTGGTTGAACTGTTGATCATGATCGACGCTCTCAAGCGCGCATCGGCCGGCCGCATTACCGTTGTTGTTCCGTATTATGGCTATGCTCGACAAGACCGCAAGGACCGGCCGCGCGTGGCGATTTCATCAAAGCTGATCGCCGATCTCTTGACCACAGCTGGAGCGAACCGCGCGCTGTTTATGGATCTGCACGCGGCCCAGATTCAGGGATTCTTCAATATCCCGGTGGATCATATGTTTGCAAGTCCGGTGATGGTGAGCTACTTCCGCGAGTTGAACCTGCCGAATCTCACCGTGGTTTCGCCGGATGCGGGAGGCGTGGAACGCGCGCGCTTCTTTGCAACGAAGATGGGCGCTCCGCTGGCCATCGTGGACAAGCGGAGGACGGACATCAACGTAACGGAAGTGATGCATGTGATCGGCGATGTACAAGGCCAGACATGCCTGATCATCGACGATATAGTCGACACCGCGGGCACACTGGTGAAAACGGTGGACGCGCTTCTTGGACAGGGCGCAACCAAAGTGTATGCATGTGCTTCGCACCCGGTGCTTTCCGGACCGGCGGTCGAGCGCATTGCGAACTCCCGGCTCGAAGAGCTGGTGGTGAGCGACTCCATTCCTCTGTGTGAGGCTGCGCAGAAAGTCACGAAGATCAAGGTGCGTTCAGTGGCGGGCCTGCTGGCGGCGACCATCGAAAGCATCCACATGGAGACGAGCGTGAGTTCGCTCTTTAACTAAAGGCAGCCCTGGCTACTAGCTCTTAGCTTTTAGCTGGATGAGTTGCACGACAAAATTCGCGACCGGACACAAGATTGCTCGGCCGCATAGACAAAAGGGAGCGGGTAAGACAGCAGAAAGCCAGGCGGCTGGTAGCTAGAGGCTGTGTTCCGTGCCCGAAGGAAGAGGATCATGATTAGTCAGGAAGTAGTCGCAGCAACGCCCCGCGAGGGCAAGTTCAACAAGAATGCCGCTCGCCGGGTTCGCGTCAAGGGCAAGATCCCGGCCGTGGTCTATGGCGCGGCCGAGCCGGCCATTGCCATCGAGGTCGATCCGAAGCAGATCCAGAAGATTCTGCACTCCGATACTGGCCACAACTCTATTTTCGATCTTGAGATCAACGGGTCGGCTGCAAGAACCAAAGCCATGATCGTCGACTGGCAGTATGAGCCGATTAAGGGCACGCTCATGCACATCGACCTTAAGCGCATTGCGCTCGACAAGGCCATGCGGGTCGAGGTGCCGATCCAGCTCGTTGGGACGGCGATTGGCGTCAAGACACAGGGCGGCATTCTCGACCTGGTCCTGCGAGAAGTGGAAATCGAGTGCCTGCCGGGTGATATTCCCAGCCACATCGATCTCGATGTTACCCAGATGTCGATCGGCGATGTGTTACGTGTGGCTGATCTGCCGCACTCCGACAAGCTCAGGTTCTTGACCGACGAAGATACGACCGTCGCGCACGTGGTTGCGATCAAGGAAGAGGTTGCGCCTGCAGCGGAAGAGGTGGCTGCCGCTGCGCCGGCCGAGCCGGAGGTCGTCAAGAAGGGCAAGACAGAAACTGCGGACGCGGCGCCTGCCGAGAAGGGTGCGAAGAAATAGGCTTTGGCGACTGCGAGCGAGGCCCAGAATCGGGACGTGTTGTCTCGCGGCGCATTCCTGGTGGTCGGGCTCGGCAATCCGGGCATCGAATATCAGTTCACGCCGCACAACTCGGGATTCCTCGCAGTCGACCGCATCGCCGATCAGAATCGAGTGGCCGTGGCGAACCGCCGCTGCCGCGCACTGACGGCAAGGATTCAGATCGCCGGACGTGAAGTGATCCTCGCTAAACCCGAGACCTTCATGAACCTCAGCGGTCTTTCCGTCGCGGCATTGGTCGATGAGTTCGAGATCGACCCGGCTCGCGACCTGCTGGTTTTGTACGACGAATTGGATTTGCCCCTGGGCGCGATTCGCGTGAGAGAACGCGGTAGCGCCGCAGGGCACAACGGAGCACGATCCATCTCCGGGGCATTGCGCTCCGACAGTTGGGCGCGTATCCGGATCGGAGTGGGCTCTAACGGTGAACCCGAAGACGCATTCCGACGCGGCAAGGATTACCTGCTGACGCCACTGCGTAAGAAGGATCTGGCGATACTGGATGAGGTTCTCGATCGCGTGGCACAGGCAGTAGAAGTGATCGTGGCGAAGGAAATCAATGCCGCGATGAATGAGTTCAACCGCCGGGAGAACGGGCGCGAGCAAAACGGTCCGGCGGAGTAGGCTAACGAAGTCCGGCAGAAATTTGCCAAAATAATATTGTCCGGCCACGGTGACGAATTGCCGCTGTGTCCAAAGAAAAGAGAAGCAGAACATGGATCGTTTCTACGAAGTGATGTTTATTGTCCGTCCCGACATCGAGGACGCAGACCTGGACAAGCTGATCGCCGGTTTTGAGCAGACGATCGCCCATGGCGGTGGCACGCTACGCTCCACAGAGAAGCTTGGCCGCCGCAAGCTCGCCTATACGGTGCGCAAGTTCAACGATGGCAACTATGTATTGCTGACCATCGATGCCGATGGCAAGCTGGTACACGAACTCGAGCGCCGTCTCCGCGTCTCAGAGCCGGTGATCAAGTTCATCACCGTGCGCATGGACGAAGAGCAGAAGCGCATCGATAAGATCAAGGCCCTTCGCGCTACGCGAAAGAAGCTGAGCGCACAGCCTGCCGCAGTACCGATTGCTACTCCAGTTGAAGCTGCCGCCTCGGTTGAGGCTCCCGCAGAGATCGCTGAACCAGTCGAGACTGCACCGGCTAATGCCTAGAGTTGGGCAGAATTCGCTTTCAAAAGTTTAAGAAATCGCTTGAATATCAAGGACAGGAAATATCATGGCTGACGAAACAACACCACATCGCGCTTCCGAAGGTGGAGCGCCATCTTCATCGGGTCCGCGCTCCGGCGCTCCCCGTACTGGCGGTCCCGGTGGCCCGGGCGGTCGTAAATTCTTCCGGCGCAAGAAGGTTTGCAAGTTCTGCACCGAAAAGATCGACGCAATCCCTTACCGTGACGTGCGCCTTTTGCAGGGCTTCGTTGCCGAGCGCGGGAAGATCGTTCCCCGCCGCCTCACCGGCGTATGCACAACGCACCAGCGCCGGCTTACCCGCGCTATCAAGCAGGCCCGCAACATCGCCCTGCTGCCGTTTGCTGCGCGCTTCTAACCCGCGCTGTGGCGCAAACAGTGGTGCCAGTGTCGCGAAAATGCGCGGCGCTGTGTCGCTGACTACAAGATCTGGAGATTCGCATGGAAGTCATTCTGAAAGAAGACGTCAATAACCTCGGCCATCGCGGCGACGTGGTGAAGGTGGCGGAAGGCTATGGCCGCAACTACCTGCTCCCCAAGAAGCTCGCTATGGAAGCCAACGCCGCCAATAAAGCCGTGATTGAGCAGATGAAGGCATCAGCAGTCCGTCGCTCTGCGAAGGAAAAAACGGAAGCGGAAGCCCTGGTAGTTCTGCTCAACGCCGTGGCCCTCGTCTTTGAGCGCAAGGTGGGCGAGCACGATCACCTCTTCGGCTCGGTTACTTCGTCCGATATCGCGCATCAGCTCGAGGAGAAGGGCTTTAACATCGACCGCCGCAAGGTGCATCTCGAAGAACCCCTCAAGCAGCTCGGCGAGTTCCACATCCCGGTCAGGCTGCACCGCGATGTAACGGCGCACATCGCAGTCACTGTGAAGCCCGACTCGACGACCGCAGAATAATTCAGGCCAATATCAAACGGCTCGCCGTCAACAATCAGCCGCAGAGTAGACCGTGACTTCATCACGGACACCTCTGCGCTTTGTTCTTGAATCAAACTATTTCAGGGTCTGCAGGCTGGGCTCTAGCCAGGAGAAAAGAAAGTTGCTGATCTCAGGAAATTGTGACGCCAGCAGCCCGATGATCGGAACGCCGAGCACGGAAATGAGCTTCTCATAGAAGCCAATATCAAGTTTTCCCGGTTCGGTTGAAGTCGTGCGACTGAGAATGCTGTCGCGGTGCATCTGCGAGAAGACGGTGACGACCGCAATGACGAAGCCGGCGAAGATCAGGATCAGCATAATCATAATCGAGTGGTGCGGCCCGACGGGATACACAGTAATCGCAAGCAACAGGAAGAAATAGCCAAAGGTAAAAGCGAGAATGTGGCTGCGGATATCCATCAGCACATGCTGGATGGCGTAAATGTAGACCAGGCCCACAAATTCTTCCGCGTTCGCCCCGAGCGGATCGGCGTCGGCTGAGGCCTTCAAAACACCTTCGATCTCCTTCGCCGAAACGTCCAGGCTGGTGCCGAGCCGGTCTTTCTGCCGACCCATATCCGAGAGGATCTCCCCAATCACAGCGCTTGCGGCCCCGCATAGCGCCACCTGAAACCTGGAGAATGCACTCACGCGCCTTTCCGGCTCAAGGTCCGCCATCATCCCCTTGTATTCGCGGCGTGCTCGTTCGAACGCTGGTTTCAGGCTGGCTGGATAAGAAGCTCCCTCTTCGATGCGCAGCATAGACTCATATGCACGGAATAACGGTTTAAAGCGTACAGTCGGCGACAGATCGATACTGAACCATAGCCTTTGCCAGGAAAAGCCGGAGACACGGCTGAAACAGGCGCGCAGCGTGGTGCGTTCGAGCGGGTTCAATAAGCCCTTATGCAGGCAGATCCACATAAGGATGACCCATCCGATCTCATGTAGCAGAAAGATCAGGATCGCGAAACTAAAAATGCTGAGCCATATTGCGTAAGCTTGGGTCTCGAAGGTCTCAAAACCTCTTGGGAAGAGCAGGTAGGCAGCTATAAGCAGCATCACGAGAGCGAAGCCCACCAACAATGCCGGCAGTTTCGGGGGATTCCCGACGGGCGGACATCCGCTTTGCTTCCTGAGTCTGTTCAGCCGGATCTCCCATGAGTTCTGGTTCTGCGGGAGACTCACATCCTGCGAACGATTCCACCTCCGGTCAGGCAGCACGTGCTTCAATTTCGAAGCGAGCATACGCCACGGGGAATAACACGCCCGCAGGATGTCATTCACAGCGCAGCGATGGATGGAACGCAGCATTTCCGGCGACCGGCTTCCCTCGTAACAAGGAATGCGCGGCATCAAGCGGGGAGAAAAAATAAGCAGGGAATGAATGTGCCGCGACACCAGACAAATGACAGCGATGGAAAGGAAGATGAACGGCACAACTGGCGAGACGCCATTGAAAAGATGCTCGCTGCGGTACAGATAAAAGATCTTCGCGCTGAATTCGTCCGGCTTAATCCAGGCGAAGGCAAACTGCGCGATGATGGTAAGCATGATCAGGAGCCATGCCCAATAGCGCCGCTGGCCGTTCCAGAGAGCTCTGCTGACGAGCCACAGCGCGAAGAGGAGAAGGACGATCTGAAGAGACACGAGTCCCCCATTGACCGGATCTTTGAAGAATCTCCATGCGGGCAAGTCAAGAATCAGCAAGCGCGCGATCCAGGAAAAGCTCAGGATGATCACCAGTACGATCCAGCCGCGCCGCTCGCTGTTGGTTCCCTTAATACCGAAGACATACTCGGGCCAGCGCTCTAGTCGGGCGAACGTGCAAAGGACCAGGCCGAAGAGCACAAAGAGGGCAAGCAGACAGACGACAGCAAGTCGCGCCACCACGAGTTTCTGCGCGATCAGGCGATGGAAAGCAAACGGGCCCACCCGAAACGCGGCCGGCGACCAGCCGTCAAACATCGCTGGCGGAATCGACTCCTTTCCGGAGCGACTGCCATCATCGACTCCGGGAATATCCACCAACGATGTCTTTCTCTGCGCGCTGGACATTGCCGGGTAACGATCCAGTAGAGCGACCGGCCAGAAACCCCCTCGTCCAACGGCATTGAGCCATAACGGCGGATGACTTCCTCCGTGAAACGGATCTGTGTATTCGGTCAGCCAGAGAGGTGTGGGTGACGGTTTTGCCGCTAGTGAAGGCGAAGTCGCCTGCAGAAACGTTAGCGGTGCCGTCTCCAGAAGACGCGTCGCATTGTAGATCCCGGTTGTCTCGTAGGAGGAAAAGATGCGCTCAGGCAGATAAGAGCCAAAGGGGCCCAGAGGCCCGTTTTCGTTCGTCGAGCCATCTGGCATATGCATGAACCGTCCGGTCCAGGAGATATTGTCCGGAATCAGCGGGTAGGTATTTGCCATCAGCATTCCGCGAAAGTCGCTGACGTCGGGAGACCGCTCGAAGAGCAGATCGGCGTTTTGCAAGACTACGCGCACATTCGGCAGGTTGCGGCTGAAGTAACGCGCGACGAAAATCACATCGAGAACGTCGCTGCCGTTGATAACAGCCACGCGGACATGCTCGCGATCGATCGCACGCGTCATAGCCGAGAGCACGGACTCCTCGGAGATCGGGCTCTGATTGTCGGAAAACAACGGGACACTGTCTTCTTCTTCATGCCGATCTTCGAGGCTGAGAGTAAGATCCTGCTGATTCGTGTTTGGCGATGACTGCTGCTGCGATGAAGGATGAAGGATCGAGTTCTTCGCATATGCGTTGCGCAGCTGGGAAATTTCGCGCGGATAGTGAAAGAGCAGTGGGCGAGCCGAGGTGTCGCCGGAAGAAATAGAAGAGGAATGATGCATCGAGGAAAGTAGGTTCCCAAAGGCCGTCTCGTCCTCGGATACGAACGCTACCTGGTCTGGAGAGGTATGGTCCAGCGAATACAGATAACTGAGCAGCATTTCCTGGATGGCATCCGAGCTTTCATTCATCGAAATGAATTTGGCATCCTTCAATCCTGGAAAATTGCCGGATTCCTGGATAACCGAGCGGCTGGTGGAAACCGACCCGCTTATCACCTGGGCATCTTTGAAGCACGGCTGTGAGCCTCTATCCTCCTCGTGGCACTTGTTCGCCAACAGAAGGCTGTCCAGTGCGGGAAGCGAAGCCGAGAAACTCGGTCCGAGTATGCGCAATATTCCGTCCGGATGATTTCGGTCAGGCATCTTTCCGCCCTGATTCCCCTCTTTGACCGTCTCTGCTTTGGCCTGCGTCTCAGTTCGAAGCTGAATCGTATGCCAGCTTTGGATTGCGTAAAGCAACTGATTCTGGTGCAGAATGCCGCTGGTGGGGGATTCGCTTATCAGGAATACGATCAGAAATTTTCCCTGGACATTACCTGCCTGATACCCGTTCTTGCGAAAAATAAGGATTCCAGGAGCGCATTCACGATCGGCGTCGAAAAGATGGACATTCGTCCGGTCAATCGGATCCTGTGACGCCTGGTACGGCACCGGATCCCATGGAAGCCATTGGCTGACGTATACCCAGCCGGGTGAGTTCTCCGAAGTACTGTCCTGCAGCGCCTGCTGCATGACCTCGATATAGCGATCGAAACGCAGCGCAAGATGTGTGTGCACTGGGTCGGGGAGAAGAGCGATCATGGCTTCCGCAGGCGGCGTTGCCTCCTTTGTCCCTGTCGAGATTGCTGCAGACTTCCCGATTTCATCCTGCTCTGGGAAATCCACCCCGAACTCTGCGAGCTTTTCGTGCATCTCGTACTTGGCAACGGAGCAGATATCGTCCGGGTTGAAGAGTTGCTTGCTGCTGCCTTGAAGCTGGGGTACTTTGCCCGGCGCGGCCTTCTTCGGCGTGCTGGCGCCGCTCGGCGATGGCCCGGCCTGCGCACCTCGGCCGGTGGATTCGGCGCCAGGGGGAATTGAACGGGGAGAAGCGAAGACGGCGAGCAGTACCAACGCAAAACCTGGCATGAGGTAGTTCCGAAGCATGGAACTCTCCTGACTAAGGGGGATGCTGGGAAATTTTGGCGAACGCCATCAATGGCGCCAGTATTTCTGTATCTTGTCGGCGTGCTGGAAATACGCACCGATGCTAGCGGAACAGTGGCATGTAATCAAGCAGAGCTCACTTGGGTTCGATCGCCCGATCAGCCTCTCGCTAAAGAGATTCTTTTCCGGACCGACCGACGCGACGAAAACCCTTACTCGATTGCCTTCGTCTGTTGGAGACGATATCCATCGCGCGTTCGCAGGTGGTACTTCTGCAGATCCTTGCCGACCAGCTTCACGGTGATGGTGCGCCAGCCACGGTTGGGGTTTGGTTGCGGATAGTAGCTGAGAGAGTAAAGGTGTGTCAGGTCATCGCGAATTGAGGCGAATGCTCTTGTTTCGTCTCTCCAGCTTTTTGCGAAGTAGGCCTTACCTCCCGTGGCCTTGCTCATTCGCTCAAACACGGCGGTGGAGATCGGTTCCAACTGCGCTTCCTGGGTACTGACCATATAAATGATCGTTCCGGTGGACTGGGCCAGCTCGGCAACGTCCTCCGGTGGGACCAGGCTGGCATTATCGGGTCCGTTCGAGAAAACCACGATAACTTTTCGTCCCGTAATCCGCGCAGCATCCTTAACCGTTAACAACAGGCAGTTGTAGAGCGCGGCATCGTCTCCGGCGACGGTGTTGCGCACGCCTTGTAGAACCTCTGTGCGATCGGTAGTTAGGGGTGCCGCCCGGGAAAGGTCGCGGCTATAGGAATAGAATGCCACCTTGCTGGCGCTTTGCAGAGAGCGAACGAAGCCGGCAATGGCATCCTGGGCGAAGACAAATCCCCGGTACATGTAGTTGCTGGTGTCGAAGAGAATGAAGACGTTGGCATCGGTGTACCGAGATCCTAACGGCTGGGGCGGCGGATCGGCGGACGCGTGGCTCTGAGCCTGGCCGGTGTTGTCGGCCACGACCTCGCCTACGGATGAATTGGCGTCGGCCACATTGCGGGCAGGTTCAGTCCCAGCCTCGAAGGTCGCAATCTTCTCCGGTATCCGATCCTCCGTAATCGTGAAGTCCTCGGGACGAAGGCCAGTGACGTAGTTTCCCTTGCTGTCCGTGACGGCTACGTTGAGCTGCACCAGATTGACGTTCACCCGAATCTGCGCCGAATCGTCCTGGGCTGCGGTCCATGCTCCTGGGCCCAGAAAGAGGCCGACGAATAGCCCGAAGCCGAGAACATACCTCTTTGCCATGACTCTCCTTTCTGACATCGCATGCCAGCGGCTCAGCGCGTGGCAGCCGACTTTGTTCCTGCCTGCGAGGCGACCTTGCCCGCCAGGAATTCATCACCGGCCTCATGCATGGCGCGTACTATCGCGGGCCAATCTTCGAAATCGGTGGCGAATATCTTTGACACCATCAGGCGGGTAAGCTGCGGAGATAGAACGTTCAACGTTACCGGTGAATCGCTCCTCTCGTCCGCCAGACGAGCCCAGTACAAGTTACTGGAGTCCCAGGATTCTCCGAACAAGCGGCTGGAATTTCCTGAAAACGCCGGGAATGGCTTTACGTTCAATAGCTCGCGGCCGTAGTTCTGCGCCATTGCCGGATGAGGTCGGCCAAAATCTTTCGAGATCCGCTCCAGGTTGACTTCCGCTGGGTACTCACGCGAAAGGTCGTCCAAGGCCTGACCCGCTGTTCCCCAGGATGCCGTCTCCTGCGGATAGCGCTGGCGAAATTCCGCCGCCAGATAGAAAGTATCTGCCGGCATAAGCCGTGCAATCTCGATCTTCAACTCCTTTGACTGCAGCGCCTGCTCCAGTTCATCCAGCCGTTGCGGCGACATGCGATCGGAAAGGATAGAGAGGACCTTCTTCTGCAACTGTTGGTTGGCAACCGACGCAGCCAGGAGTTCTTCTCCAAACTGCTGATAAAGCGTGACGGCGTGCATCTCATGCGGGCTTACATTCCACCAGCGTGATACGATCGCGTCCGCCAAAACATCCGGCACCAGCTCCTGCCAGATCAACGCCTGCACATTCACCGGCGAAATGAAGTCCTGCTCAGACGCAGACAGCACGTAGGGCAAGTCCGCCAAGGATCCGATCAGATACGCCCCGCCACCGGCTGGCGCACCGATGCCGAATACCGTTGAAGCCTGCCAGACATGTTCTTCGCCCACAACCGTCTCTGCCGAGAAATCATGCGAGCGCACGAAGAGAGGATTGATGTGGAGAATTTGAGAGCCAGGGGGCTCATAGTAGGCATAGTTCAGGCCCACTAGTGTGTCCCTCAGGAAAGGCGCGAGTTGCCCGCGGCCAGTCTCGAGCTTTGCAGGCGTGTTTGGTTGCTCGATCACTTTCGACAGGTCGACTCGCACCTGCAATTCCGCGTGGCGCTGGCTGAAAACACCCGGCGCCCATTGATCTTTCTCCCCTTCCGTAAAGATTGGCCTTGGCATCTCGAATTCCCGCAGCTCGCCCGCCAGGGCGATCAGGCTTTTGCTCGCCGGTGCTCCGTGCTCCATGGCCTTCATCCCATCGCTCAGCTCCGAAAGTGTATCGAGAGAGGTCAGGCGTTGATCGTCCATCACCGAACGCATCTTACCGGCTAGCTCCGCGCGAATCTTTTCGCCCTGTTGGCTCTTTTGCGGGGGACCAGCCAGTTGCTCGATGATTTCATCCTGCGAACGATTTGCCTTGCCGGTGGCGGCAACCATAAGCGTGCCCAGCGACTTCTGGCCGGCGTCGAACAGTTGAGCCGGTGAGTCAATCTTGTCAAACGGCTCGATGACTCTCTGCCAGGACGAATCGAGTTCGCCTTTCGGAATCTCTCCCTGACGGGCCAGGATTTGCCAAAGTCCCAGATTCGCTTGAAGGATCCCCAGGGTGTTTCCGCGCAATTGCTGGTTGGAGATTCGATCAAGCCCGCTGGCGGCATTGATAAAGCGGGTGATGGACGCGTCGGTCAATTCCGGAAACTCGGAAAAGACCGGATACCAGCTGCTGAAATCAGCATAGGCGTGCGCCATCAGGAGCATCGTCTCGGGAGAGGCGCCTCTCTGCGCAGGTCGTTGGCTGTCCAGTTCGCTCGAAGTGAGATAGATCTGCAACGGGCCGGTATCCGTATCGAGTCGAGAAAAGGACACCATGCCTTCGAGCACCTGCTCGGGATGGTTCCAGTGCCGCGCGCTCTTGCCCACGATCTGCTTCCAGACATCGAGATTTCCCGGGATACGTGGTTCGCCATCGGGTTGCCATTCTTGGCGGTTGAAAAGAACCAGCAGCGCTGGGGCCTTACGAAACGACGCTCGCGCCGCGTAGGCCGCTGGATCTGGCTCACGGAATGCGTCGTAAAGGCGTCTGATCCGCGCCCCCTGGGTGAAGTGCCCCTGTTGCGTTCGGCTTAGGCGAGCCAAAGTATCAAAATACGCAGCCAGCCAACCGTGGTCTTGCGCCACCAGGTGCGTCACGAAATCTCCAGGCGATTCCGGGCTGGCTCCTACCAGGTCTTTCCAGGCTGGCTCGGCAGCGGTGCCCCCGGGCACGAGCACTTTTCGCGAGCGAATACAGATTTGTGATCCGTAGAAATCCAGGACACCGGCGTAGGGGAGCAAATTCCATAACCCAACAGATCGTAAGGCGTTTCTGGTTTCGGGATCCATTCTGGAAAATGCCCAATACAGGCGAGCCACTTGTGGATCGCGCAGAAATGCATCGATCAAATCCGGGCTGCCCTGCTTCCTCGTCCGATTCATGTTCGTCCAATCGCTTGCCCCAAGGAGCACCGGAACCACGGAGGGCACATAGGGGTAGCTGAATGGTGTGTTGCTGATCAAAGCCTGCTCGAGCCGGGTGAGAGGAAATCCCGAGTCAATAGTTAGAAACGCGTTCTCCGGGTCCAAAGCCGCCAGCGAAGCGTCTTTCTGACCGCACCCATTGCGGAGATGGTAGCCCAGCACCTGAAGCAGGGGAGCGGCGTCTTCACACCGGGCGACGCGAATTTCATTGCTTGGACCTGCTAGAGTCTGAAGCGCCCTCGCCTGCTGAACATACCGCTCCAATAGGAGCAAATACTCAGTTCTCTGCCCTACCTGATAACCCAGGACTTCTACGTTTCTGGCCAGCGCCGGCAGCACGTCTTCCGTCGAGATCTTTTGACTGATCCCCGCCATCCGCAGGAAAGACCGCAGAGGTCCAGGGATGATGACTTGATTCGGCTGCGCGGAAGACGATCTCTCCAATTGTGCCGCTGACGGAGAAGCCTCGGGAGGATCGGGCGGGGCCTCGCCGCTGGGGAAGGCGAAGGAACAGAACGACAGCAGACACAAGGAGACGAGTGCGACGAGAGCTGGTTTACTCAGAGGAAATCTCATGGCCGGATGCCTCTTCAGAAACTTCGAACTCTGCGGTCACCGCGCCAAATGCAACTCGCTCCATCCTGCAGAAGTCGGCCGGCGCAAGTCAGACCCTGATTTGCTCAGGCCTGAATCTTAGTCCCAACCATGACCGGATTGCACGATTGTTCAGCGAATTGCTTTTTTGTACGCGGGCAGCGACCACGTTATACCACCATTTGCGAGTAATCTAATAGGCTTCCTTTCGCCGCAGAGCGCTTCGTAGAAGTCTTGACTTTTGCCGGATCAACATTCCTGCGTCCTTGACCCCTGAAGAATGTGGGCTACCTGCGCCGGTCCCTCATGCAGCGTTTTGCAGGTGTGACGGTAGGCAAGGGCAGCAAGAAATCGGCGATCCGGGGCGGTGCATGCTGCATTATGGGCCTCGGATTGCCCGAACGCAGCGCCATTCATGCGGAACTCTTCTCCAGCAGGCAGTCGTGAAGGACGAGCGCGTCGATATTTGTGGACAGGTAGCATTCGATGGCATCGCCAGGGGTCTCAACGATCGGACGGCCAGCAACGTTGAATGAGGTATTCAGGACAACTGGAACGCCGGTGAGATTGTCGAAGGCGGCGATGAGCTGATGGAAGAGAGGATTGCCTGCTGCGCTGACGGTCTGGACGCGGGCGGTTCCGTCCACGTGGGTGACGGAAGGGATGACGGCTCGCTGATGGGGAAGGACATCGACGACTCGCAGCATGAACGGGCTGGGCTGGTGGAGATCGAAATATTCCGAAACACGCTCTTCAAGAACGGCAGGCGCGTAGGGGCGGAAAGGTTCGCGGTGTTTGACGCGGTCGTTAAGGTGGTCCTTCATTTCAGGCCTGCGGCAGTCGGCGAGGATGCTGCGATAGCCCAGTGATCGAGGACCATACTCTGATCCGCCCTGAAACCAGCCGACGATGCGGCCATGGGCAATGAGAGCGGCAGCGCGGGTTGCGGGATCGGCGAGGCGGGTGCACTGCAGGCCCGCATGCTCAATTGCGGTAAGTATCTCGGCATCCGAATAGCGGGGTCCCAGACCGTCGCTTTCTCCGATAGCCCGCGCGGGACGGTCTAAAAGCATGCGCTCCGCGAACAGCGCGCAGCCAAGCGCCTGTCCGAGATCGCCGGCATTGGGCATGATGTAGATCTCGCGGAAGCGGGATGCGCGGAAAATGCGCTCGTTGGTCACGCTGTTCAAGGCAATGCCGCCGGCAAGGCACAACCGTTCCGAGGGAGCCTCGCGCTCAAGGGCACGCAGCGCATTGTGCATGATGTTGTCCAGCAGAAGCTGGGCCGCCTGGGCAACATCCTCGTGGTGCGGCAGGATCGGCATTCCCGGCAATCGCGGAAAGATTCCGTGCTCCCGTAAAGTGGCTTTCATGCTGGCGTCATCGGGGAAGAAAAAAAGATCCGTCGTCGAAGAGCTCGAGCTGAGGCCGGAGATACCGGTAGCACGTATTACGTCCATAGGAGGAAAGCCCCATTGTCTTTCCTTCTTCGCCCTGTTCGAAGCCGAGGAACATATTGAAATTGTTGTAGAGGCGTCCGGGGCTCGATTCCGGTGAGGTGTGCTCGGCGAAGACGGATATCTCTTTGTCCTTCGCGCCGGAGAGGGTCATAGCGATTCGCTTGCCGCCCTTTCGGCGCAGCGGTTCGCCCGAGGCATCGGCTGTGAAGACGGCAGCGTCGTCAAAGCCACTGGCCAGAAAGGCCTGATAGCGATGGACGGCGTGATGCTCCAGGTCGGTGCGCACCACGGCGTTGGGAAAGTAATGGCTGAGAGCTCTGCCCTGCCAGGAACGGTTGATGGCGAAGTGGCTCTCACTGCCCATCACGAAGTCGATGTCGCGAGGCCGCAGGGGCAGGCCGTGAACAAGCGCCTTGAACAGAGGCTCCCAGGAATCTTCAAAGACAGCAATGGGAGGCAGCCGGCCGAAGCGATCCCGCAAACAGAAGCGGATGCCGGAGGGAATCGGATCGAGACTTTCCTGTATCTCGCGGTACTCCTCGCGCGCGAGATACAGAGCGTTCTTCTGACCGAGGAAGCGCTCCAGGCTGAGAGCACGAACACCGAAGCGGGAGGACACCAGGGCTAGGCTGGCCCCATGGCCGGTTGAACAGATGCCGAGGATATTCGCATCTGTCCGTCGCCGTACCCGGCGAAGTGCGGTGCGCCAGAGGTTCCGCATCTGACGGTCGGGCTGATGCAAGGCGAGACTGCGAATGACCAGGTCGGTGTTGCGACGTACAGCGCCGCGCTCAGAGGAATGTGCCGAGAGCGATTCTGGATTGGCCGGTATCGTCATAGGCTTATTCGGCATGGGTCACCGGGCGCGCAACATCGGCAGGCGCGACATTTCTTTGGAGGGTCATCGCAGGAAGCTCAGTGTGGGTTAAACGCGATTCGATGAGACGGGATTCAACGAGGCGGAAGATCTGCTCGGCGCTGAGGTCCGCTCCTGTGCGGATAGGCGCCTCAAAGTGCAGGCTCACATTGGCGCGAAACCAGCTCTCTCGCGGTCCCGCGAGCCGGACGTGCAGGATGTCGATCTGGGTATCGGCTGCGATGGACGCAGCGGCGCGAGACCAGGTGATGATGGGCGACATGCCGCGGTCGATGAAGGCGCAGCTATCGCGGATGCCCCGAACCGTGCCTCCCGGCGAAAGAACGTAGGGCACCACGCAGGGGACGCCGAAGCGCACCATGAAGGCGGCATACCAGCGACGCCAGAGAGAATCCTCAGGCTTGCGGAAGAAGTACGAGGCGAAGAGGATCCTGTCGCCAACCAGCACAACAAGACCGCGGCGGAAGCGCTCAGGAAGTGCGCGCAGCAACGCGAGAAACTCAACTCCATGCTCGCGGTCGGCCGCGTCGAAGACGAAGAGTACGGGAGCTTCGATGCTGCGAAGGACATCGAGTCCGGTGGCGTAGATCCGCAGCCGGGTGCGGAGCAGGCAATCGAGCAGGAGGGTCCGGACACAGGCTCGAAGCAGCCCGGAACCGGGCCAGCTCTGCCAGGGCGGGCTTTGCCGAGGAGCGTCAGAGGGCGGAGGAAACTCGGTCGCCTCTGTGCCAAGGGGAGCAGGAGTTGCACCGCCGGGATCAGGAAATTCGTGCAGCATGGTCATCAGCTCGGCGGCTTCGATCGAGTCCAGGCCGAGATCCATGGATTTCGTGAGGATTTGCGGAAAATTGCCGGGGGATGTCTCACGGCGGAAGAAAGGAACGAGGCGCTGCAGGCGGTGCTGGCGATCCGGATCGGCTAGGGCGGATTCGATCGAGTCCGAGGCAGCGGCATAAGATGGGAGGGACTGAGGCCGGCGCAGGTGTTCTCGCGTAGCCGAGATGACTTGCTCGCGGCGAATCTTTGCAAGGGCTCCGCGCGGGAAGTCGGGCTCTGGCCAAATGGACCAGCTGCGGATCCGATGAGAGGCCGGCAGCCGCTGGTTGGCCTGTTGAATCAGCGTGGCGGCGGCTGCGCTGGAAGGTTCAAGCAGCAGGGTTGCGTGCACCTGCTCCAGACCGTCGATGGCGACAGCAAGGACAACTACATCCAGGATGCCGGGAAGCTGACGAAGCTCGTCCTCAATCGCGTTCGGGTGCAGGGTGTGGCCTTCGGCGGTGACGATGCGGTCTTCAAGGCGGCCGAGGAAGAAGAGACGGCCGTGCCGGTCCTGCCGAGCGAGATCCCCCGAACGCAGAAAGCCGTCCGGCGTGAGATTGGCCGCTTCTGAGCCGATGTACTGGGGTGAGATATGCGGTCCGCGGATCAGGATTTCACCGTCGGTTGAGAGACGAATCGAGCTATTGTGGACAGGCGTGCCGATTGAGCCTCTGGTGCCGAGCAGAGGCCGGTTCACGGTGGCAAAGGCGGCGGTTTCTGTCGATCCGTAGCCCTGCACGAGGACGCAGCCGCAGTGGCGCCAGAAGGTCTCACTGGCTTGCGGCAAAGTTGCACCACCGACGAGAATCACGTGGAACCTGCTGCCCAGAGTGCGCCGGCGCAGCCGCCACAGGGTGAGACGGCCCGGGTTGGGGCCGGATTGGGATCGCAACGATTGTTCGACCAAAGCGAGTACGCGAGGCACGGTCGAAACGGCGCGGGTTCGAGCCTCGCGCAGCGTGCGCTGAAGGTGGAGCGGCTCGATCGAATGAGTGTGCACCACGCTCAGGCCGAGTGAGAGCGGAACGCAGGCGCCGAGCATGAGTCCCTGAACATGGCTGAGCGGGGAGATTGCCAGCAGACGCGTGGGGACCATGCGGATGACCGGCCGCCAATAGTGGAAATGGCGCATCTGGCAGGTGAGGTTGGCATGGGTGAGGACTACTCCGCGGGCTTCGCCTGAGCTGCCCGCGGTGAAGAGGATTACGGCAGGATCGTCCGGCGAGATGGCCACGCGCAGGTCGCTGTCAACGGGGATTGGAACCCGTTCAAGACCGTCGATGCGCTCCGAGGAGATCGGCGATTGCGATGGACTCTGCTCCGTGCCGAACAGAAGAAGACGCGCGCCGGTGATCTCGATGATGCGTTCGACCTCGGCGAGCGATGCGGCGGCATCGACAGGAACGACGACCAATCCGCGCAGCGCAGCACCGAGCAGATAGGCTACCCATTCGGGCGAGTTGGGCGCCCATAGGAGAATGCGGTCTCCGGGTGCCAGATTTCTGCGACGCAGCGAGGCCGCGGCACGGTGGGCGTTGTCGTGCAGCCGCGCATAGGTCCAGCAGCGGAATCCGAAGTCGCCGCGAAGGCCCAGGGCGCGTCGCTTGCCCCATGCGGACAGGGAGTCGAGCAGCGATTGCAGAGTCGCGAACTCCTTCATTGGCTTCAAGGCTCGCATGAAGCGGCCTCCGTAGCGGCAGCATAAGGGCGACGCAATGTGACGGCGACGTGATCGCGTCCACGGTCGCTGGTCCAGACGAGGAATCTTTCGGGCGGTTGTCCGTGAGTGGCAGCATCTGTGAAGGGGAGTTGTCCATCCATCGTCAGCGCGGCATGCAGGAGTGAGAAAAGGCCAGTGGCTGCACCTGCGAATCCAAGTCGCTCCACAGTGGAATGGAGGGGGATGGCCCGCTGACTGCAAGCCATGCGTCGCAGGACTTCGGCCTCCAGTGTGTCGTGGGCCGCGAGGTTGAGGCCATCGCCAAAGACAGCGTTGGGTGTGGTGCAGGATGCTTGCTGCGCCGGTTGCCCCGTGACGCCGCTGGCGCGGGCGGCGCGTTCCAGTGCGGCTACCGCGCCTTGCTCCAGTGCAGCATCGGACGGCGAGTGAGTGACCGCCGAGCCTGCGAGCTCCGCAAAGATGTGGGCTCCGCGAGCATCGGCGTGTGTTTTCTCTTCCAGGACAAAGAAGACTGCGCCTTCGCCGGGAAGATAGCCCCTTGCGTTGCCGCCTTCGTTGCCGGTGCGGAGGCGCCCGTCGATGAGATGGGCCAGGACGGTCTCAAGCTGGACGAGCGAATCGTAGCCGCCAGCGAGGGCAACTGGAGTATCTCCTCGCAGGATGGAATCGGCGGCAGCAGACACTGCAAGCAGGCCAGAGGTGGACCCATTCATGATGTTCAGGTTCGGACCCTGCATGCCATGCTCGATGGCCGCGCCGCAGAGGCCCGCATTGGGCAGGGATTTCAGGAGAAAGAGCGGATCGATCAGCGACATGCCGTGTTTATGAAAGCGGGTGTAGGAGAAACGCTCCAGTGCGTCAGACTCGGAGGAGTTCGGTTCGAGTTTAGGCATGGCGGGTTCGAGCGAATGACGCAGAGCCTCGCCGAAGGTGTTGAGATCCTGATCCAGGCCCAGCGAGCCCACGAACAGGCAGAGTCTCTCTATCTCCGCGGACGGTAACCCGGAACTGTTCAGCGCTTCGCCCGCTGCGGCGACGGCGAATCCGGCGGCGGGCGTCAGGATCTTACGCAGCATTCGGTTGGTGATGCAGCTGTGCGGATCGAATGCCGGCACTCTGCCGGCATGGGGAATGCCGAGCGCCCGCATCTCCGGTGTTGCTGCTGCGTCGGTACCTGAGTGTCCTTCGCGCCAGCGAAGAACATGACTGGATACATCGAGGCCAAGCGGCGAGTGAACACCAATTCCAGTCATGCAGACGCGCCGAGTTACGGCCACTGGTGACGGCGTTGAAGGGGTCGGCGATGCTTCCGTTGGCGGCCAGCGGCGCAGGACCAGCGAGCCATTCTGGCCTCCGAAGCCGAAGGAATTAGACATGGCCACATTGACTTCGGCGGCACGCGCGATTCCGGGGATGTAATCGAGATCGCACTCGGGATCCGGGTGTTCAAGGTTGAGCGTCGGAGGAAGGATCTTGTCGTATAGGGCGAGCGCGGTCACCATCAGCTCGACCGCTCCAGCGGCACAGAGGAGATGCCCGAGCTGCGATTTGGTGGAGCTTACGGCGAGCCCGTTGTCCGCGTGAGTTCCGAAGACCTGACGGATCGCGTGTGTCTCGATGCGGTCGTTCAGAGGCGTAGCCGTGCCATGTGCGTTGATGTAGCCGACCTCATCGGGACGAAGCTGCGCATCACGTAGAGCGGCCCGCATGCAGAGGACAGCGCCGCGGCCCTCCGGTTGCATGTCCGTAAGGCGATAGGCGTCGCAGGAAGAGCCGTAGCCGAGTAACTCCGCGTAGATGCGAGCGCCGCGGGCGAGAGCGTGATCGAGATCCTCCAGCACCAGAACGGTGGACCCCTCGGCCAGCACGAAGCCGTCGCGGGTGCGATCGAAGGGGCGCGACGCCTGTGCGGGTGAGGTCGAGCGCTGGGCCAGGCTACCGAGGAGCGCAAAGCCCGTCACGCACATCATCGACAGCATGCTGTCGGTGCCTCCGGCCAGCATCACGGTTCCCTGACCGGCACGCAGAGAATGGAAGGCATGACCGATGGCCTGAGTAGCAGAGGTGCAGGCAGCCTGCACGGTCAGCGAAGGTCCTTCGAGGCCGAGCCGGTCGGAGAGCAGTGAAGAAATCGAAGCCGCATCGCTCTGGGTGAGCAGCCATGGCCGCTCGCGGCAGAGCTGCGCATAGCGTTGCGCGTTCCACCGCGAGCCGTCGAGCAGGCTGCCAAGCCGATCAAGGCGGTCTTCGATGACGGGGAAGGTCGAAGCGCCAAGACAGACGCCAATCTTCTGCGCGTGCGGAGTGCCTGGCGTTAGCCCCGCATCGGCATAGGCGTCGAGTCCGGCGGCGAGGCCAAACTGTGCGGCGCGTCCGAGATCTTTCTCGTTTCCCAAGCCGTCAAGACAGGCAAGATCGACATAGCCCGCCACCTGCAACGGGTTCGCGTCGTCTTCGAAGGGGTGGCGAGCAGTGATGCCGGATTTGCCATCGATGATGGCGTGCCAGGTCTGCATCGCGCCGCGACCGAACGCAGTGACTGCGCCCAGACCGGTGATGACTACCCGTCGATGTTCGCTCGCTGCGCTCATGCCGGCTCGCCGACGATTGGAAGATGCATCTCCTCTCCCACCCGGCGCAGATCGTCGACCAGGAGATGCTCCCCGGAAGGAAGTTCGATAGTGTGGCCGCAATCCGCGCAGATCATGGCCATCGAGGACTCGGGACTTGGAACGACCGCTCCTCCACATCGTGAACAGTGAAGCCGGGCTACCGCTTCCAGACAACGATGCACGACGCGAGCGAGCGACTCGACCGTGATGAGCAGGCGAAAGTCATAGACGCGCATGCCGGGCTTGATCCAGTTTCCGGGTATCTCGGGCATGGAGCGGCGCATCAGCTCCATACCGGTTTCCGTAACGATGCCGTCCTTAAGAATCGCCTGTTCGCTGAAGAGATCGCTCGCACGTTGAAGCAGGTTGACGCGCGGCATACGAATGCAGAAGGTCCGCTCCAGGCTGTAGGCAATATCGAGCATGTCGAGCGATTCCGCATCGAGGTCGACGAACAGGCGTGAGTTCAAATTGATTGTGGCAGGGTCACGATCGAGTGAGCGCGCCACGACAAGCAGGACGCGCTGTTCCACGTCAGGCACACTGTGAGCAAAGGGCGTGGAAAAAGATGCGGGCAGAGCAGTCATAAACCAAGGCCTCCGGAGACCTGCAGGGTGGCGCCGGTGATGTAGCCGGCATCGGGCGAGGCAAGAAAGGCAACGGCGCGCGCGACATCGGCAGGATCTCCGAATCGGCGCATGGGAATCTGTTTTAGTAAGGTTTCCTCGGCGTTGTTGCGCACTTCGAGCGTCATGTCTGTGGTAATCAGACCAGGGGAGACAGCATTGACACGTATTCCACGCGGCGCGACTTCCAATGCAAGCGAACGCGTGAGAGCAAGGATACCCGCCTTCGACGCCGCGTAGTTACAGTGTCCATTTCCTGCAGAGTGGGCGTGGACTGAGGCGATGTTCACGATGCTGCCCTTGCGCTTCGCGACCATGTGAGGGAGAACTTCGCGTACGCAAAGAAAAGGGCCGCGAAGGTTGACGCGAAGCACGTCGTCCCAGTCCTCGACCGGCATGCCCGCGGCCAGGCCGTCGCGCAGGATGCCGGCGTTGCATACGAGAATGTCGATGTTCTCGAAGCGCCGCAGAATGGCAGCGGCCATCTCGCGGACCTGGGCCGGATCAGAGACATCGGCCTGATGGGAGAGCGCGATGTGGCCGGCAGCAGTGAGCTCCTCGACAAGCGCTTCGGCGGCGGTTCGACGCTCCAGATAGTTGATGACCACGGTCGCGCCTTCTGATGCCAATTGGCGGGCGACAGCTGCGCCGATGCCGCGGGAGGCACCGGTGACGACAGCGACGAGTCCGGCGAGGCGAGGCATGGCAGGTCATCCTTGCAGCGAGTATCCGCCGTCAGCCACGATGGTCTGACCGCAGATCCAGTTGGCGTCGGCTGAGCAGAGCATTGTGACCGCGCCGGCGATGTCGTCGGGATGTGCGATGCGTCGCGCGGGTGTGTGCTCGGCAACGTGCGCAGCGGCGTCGGAAAAATCCGGGAGCATGCGAGTGCTGTCAGTGTCGACGAAGCCACCGCAGATACAGTTGACATGAATGCCGCGCGGGGCGAGTTCCACGGCCAGGTAACGCACCAAGCTCTCGATGAGGGCCTTGGACGAACCCAGGGCGCCATATCCTGGAATGCACTGGCGGCTGCCTAGGCTGCTGAGAGCGATGATGCGCCCGCCCTCGGGCATCAGCGCGGCAGCAAGCTGGGCTCCGAGGAGAAAGGCGCGCGCGTTGAGGTCGAGGATGCGTTGCCAGGTGCGCGGAGTGAGGTCAAGCAAGGGTCCGAAAGAGCCGCGAGCTGCATTACTCACGAATACGTCGAGGCGGCCGTGGCGCTCGGCTATCTGCGAAAATGCCCGGCGCAGCTGATCGTCCTGGCCGACATCGGCGCACAAAGCAGAAGCATCCACGCCAACGGCCTGCAATTCGGCAACCGTCGACCGGGCCGCGTCGTGGTCTAGAACATAACCGAGAGCAATATGCGCCGGGCGCTCCGCCGCAAAGCGCAGCGCTGTAGCGCGGCCGATACCGCGCGTGCCTCCGGTGATGAATACCACGCGATCTCTAAGCCACATGCGCACACTCCGACGAGCGCATGGGGCGCGATCCAGAATAAGGAAGATGCAGTTGGAGCTGTGCCACTAGTCTTTTCGCCTGATCCGCGATGTTGTAGTTGCGGTCGACAAAGAGCGGGCCCGCGGCACTGAGGGCGCGGCAGCGGCGATCGTCGAGCAGGAGGTCTTTGGCAGCTGCCACCCACTCGTCGACGTGATGGCTCGCGACTGCTACGCCTCCCGAATCCAGCCTCAGCAGCTCTCGAAGGCCGTCGATGTCGGCTCCCAGGACAGGCGTTCCCAAACGCATGGCTTCAAGAGCGATCATTCCAAATGGCTCGTAGCGGCTGGGCATCAGGAGCAACGCAGCCCGGCGCAACAAATGCTCGAGTTCCGAGGAGCGCAGCCAACCCGGCGCGGCAACGCGATCGGGATGACGAGCCACGAGCTCCACGATAGACGCATCGAATGCGCTATCGGCATCATGGCCGCCGATGAGCGCACAGAGCAGATTCGGAAACGTGTCGAGCAGAGCCGACATGGTCGCGATCGCAATGTCCCTACCTTTGTTGTGCGAAAAGCGGCCGGCATAGAGGATCAAGGGACATTTCATCCGATCTTCCGTTCTGCCACGAGAGACAAGGGATGGTGGCAAGCCGTTGGGGAGAATGCTGCTTCGGCGCGCAAGTTGAGGAGAATCGGCGATTGCCTGCTCTTGTTCTGTCGAGGTGAGGAAGAAGGTGTGATCGGCAGCTTCGAAGATTCGACGTTGTCGCCTTTGCCAGGGCCGGGCAGCGGCGTGCTCATGGAGTTCGCGTTCAAGCAGAGAGTGGGCCGTGTAGAAAAGCGGAACAGCAAGCCGCGATCGAAGCTGCAGGGCGAGTTCGCCGAGCGCGAGCGAATGAAGATGAATGCAGTCCGGTGCAGGCAGATCAGGGAAACGGTCTCTCGGGAGAGGATGCACACGAACACCCGGGATTTCCGTGGGCGGAGCGGTGGTCAGGATGTCCACATCGCAACCAAGGTTAGCAATGGCCTGCGCCTGATGCGCGACGGCAATCCCGATGCCGGACCAATTGTCCGGGGGAAGATCGGCGGTCAACACCAGGATTCGCACCGTCAACTCACCAGGGCGGTTGGCTCGCCCTGGGCCTCTGTTACAGGCTGCCGGTGGAGACTTTTTGTTCTGTTGACCCCGAAGCGATCTTCGCCGCGAAGAAGGAGCAGAGACCACTTGTCCAGCGAGTAGACCTGACCCATGTGCATGGCAAGATGCGTGCGCTGATCCGAATAAACTCTGACGCTGGGCGGGATCAGTCGAAAGTTGACGGCCATGCGGCGTTTCGCGCTGGTGTTTGGTCCGGAGCCGTGAATGACCCGCTCGGAGAAGAGGATGAAATGCCCAGCGGGGACTTCGAGCGAGACGGCTTTCTCGGGGCGGGCCTCGAATTCGAGGGTGAAGTTCACCTTGTAGAAGCCTTCATTGCCGCCGAAGCGGATGGTGCTGATCTGCTTATGCGTTCCGGGAAAAACCTGCATGCAGCCGTTTTCGCGAGTGGCTTCGTCCAGCGCAATCCAGATCGTGAGCTGGAAGAGTTCATTGCGATCGGGCGGATGGAGCGCCGGTTCAAGGTAATCTTCCATCATGTAAGTGCTTGCCTGATGCCACTGAATCGCGTTCCCTCCGGGAGGCTTCAGGAAGACCTGCGAGCGCCAGCAAGCGAGATCCGGGCCAAGCAGTTGAGCGGCGCGCTCCAGAATAGCCGGCTCCGCCAGAAAGTCGAGCAGCAGGCCGTCTTCGAAGTGGAGATCGCGGTCTGTCGGGAAGCCATACAGGTGGGAGGGTTGCGTGCGACGCAGCATAAGCGACCGCGCAAGCTGCTCAATCTTCCCGGAGGAAAATGCGGGATACGGACCCAGATAGCCGTTGTCGTAGAAGAATTGCAACTCGCTGGTGGAGAGTGCATAGTGCTGATCCACTGCTGCTTTGGGAGCGAGAGGGTGAGGCGTGAGCAGCGTGCAGGGTTGATCGATGTAGGCGCGTGTGATCCAGGATCCCATGACCACGCGAAACATGCCCCAGGTCCAGTTCTGGAGGATGCCGCGCATCGGCTGCGGCCATTGCCGACGAGGAAGCCGCAATGCCTTCCACACAGCAAGAAAGGCGAGACCCGCGACCAGCAGTGTGCGGATCCACAGAGGACGGCGCACGGGCGTGGGCTGGATCATGATGGCTCCAAGCGAGTGAAACTCGTCCTGTCCCGCGAGAGCCGCGTGGTTCCGATAGACCTTGGGGGCAGGCCGGAGATCAATCTCAGGTTCGGGCTAATCGTATGAAGCATCCTGTGTCGTGTCAACGGCAAACGCCGCGTCTCATCGGAGATGGAGCGTGGTTTCCGAAGCCAGGATGCACAAGCCACTGGACTTCCACGCGCATTTGCTCAAGACTGAGTGTGCTTTAACAAGCCTGAGTTTCGGAGCATGGGCATGGATCCGATAGGTTCGCAGGAAGCCGAGAAGTTGCTCGACGACAAGACGCAGGGAAAGGCCACGGCAAACGCTCTTCTCCAACCGTGGTACGTGCCCGAGAGCCACTTCGAGGAACTTCCAGGTGTGATGTGCGCGACGGATCTGCTCGTCGCGTGGGAACCCGAAACAGCCGTGTCTCCGCTGACCGAGTTCGGTACAGCCGGAGTGTGGGAGGCATACTTTCAGGGCACCGCGGCGGCATCCGCTGTCCCCCGAGAACGCGGCGTCGCCGTAGAAGTTGAGCAGATTGAAGAGAACGACGAAGCATGGGATCCCGATGCTGCGGCTGCTGCCGTCGAGTGTCTTTTTCGCTTCATGCATGCTATCGAACGAACGGACATTGAGCAGGCGATGCTCTGCGTGGCCGAGGATTACCATGCCTTCGAAAGAGATATCGACTTCGACCGCGACGCGCTCAGGCTGTGGCTGGAACGAATGGTCGATGAGTGGCGCGGGCCGGAGTTGCGGATCAGCCTGACTGAGATTCCTGACCCTGTTTTTCATCCTCTTGGAGTTCTGATTCATGTGACGCTGCAGGTTGATTATCGGAACAAGTTCCGCGACGCTCTTGAGACACTTCTGTTCGGCTATATCGTCGTCTTGGATGCGGAGCCGCGCAAAGAGTGGCTCATCCGCTCGCTGTGCCGGATCAATTGATGGCAACGACGCTAAAGAACCTGCAGCACGAGGACCCGGAGCTTGTTCTGCCTGTTGTACTCTTCGGTAGGTACCTGTACTTCCTGGCTCGGCGTCCGATCAGTGAGAGCAATCTCCATTACAGGGCAACGCGGGTCGCCGGGTTGCAGACCCTGATTCCGCTGTTCGCGAACGAGGCGCATCCGCCCCTGGCCCGAGTGGCCGAGATGTTGCGAACGCTCACGCCGGCGAACCTGGTCAGGCTCGCACCAGTGATCCAGCGGGTGGTGCGTATCTATCGCGACCCCCTCCTTCCTCGAACCTTCGTCTCGACGGAAGAAAGCCCGGACGCGGAGTTTTTCGCTGACGTACGGCGCGTGCTAGTGCTCATCGGACCTGCGATCGGGATCGGAGACGAGATCATCACGTTCTCATTGCCGCGCGCTTTGCGTGCGATTCTGGACGCGACGCCACGAGTTGAGATCACGGTTGCCTCGTCTTATCCGCAGGTGTGGGATCGCGTTGACGGCGTAGATGCGTCGCGACCGTACGGAGACATGCAAGGCCTGTTGAAGTGCGTGCGATCGGACAGCTTCGACCTGCTCATAGTGGTTGATTTCGAGACGCCTAGCCTGACGAATGCCATGTGCTTCGAGCCCACCGTCAACCGCTACGTTGAATTGGCACTGGGGCCGCGGCAGATGCTCGTCCTGGACAAGGCGCGCGAGCGGCAGTGGCGCATGCCGGTGGCGGAACCGAACTTCGACAACTTTTACGATTGCATGCGGCACATGCAGCACTGGCTCGGGGCACCGGAGGACCTGAGCACGGAAGCGCTCATCCGCTCGGAGCAGCGGAACGAAGGCGCGAATCCAGACGAGCTGGTTTTCTTTATCAACGCATTCACGTCGAAAGAGGATCCGTCGGAGCGGTACTGGAGCGAGCTACTGGCGTCGATGCTGCCGCCAGAGCTTGAGCGGCCGGTGCGCCTGGTGATCAACACGGGACCGAATCTGGCGACGCGCAGCCTTGCCTTCGCCATGGCGCGCAGGGTTGAGGCATTGGGCAGGAAGGGCGTGCGATGCGAGGTGCCGTACCACGCCGACAAACCCGGCACGACGTTGACCATCGGCGATATCTTTCTCTTCAGCGAGCGCGCCGATGTTGTGGTCACTGCGGATTCATTTCCAGCCCACGCTGCGCAGCTCTATCGCAAATTGACGGTGGTTCTAGGCCGCGAAAACACGGAGAACTGGCGCTCACCTTCTCCCCGGAGCTTCTACTTCTGCTCGACGCAGAGTCTCGACGAGGTGTCATTCGGAATCCGCTGTCTGTTGCGCGATGCGCTTGCCGGCACTGCGGTTGCGGATGCGACCACCATAGACGGATGCGGCTCACGCCCTCGCTCAGACGCTGTAGTGGAGGTGGCTGCAGCGGCAGCGCAGTTGCGAGAGTTGCTGGCATCGAAGCTGTCTGCAGACGACGCGTCCGAGGATGCGGCGTGGGCGGCTGCGTGGGAAACATGTCGTAACGCACAGGCCACACTGCTTGAATCACTGGCAGGGGCTTCTCCCGGCTATCTCGTGCTCTTCGACGATAACGTCTACGACGAGTTACTGCCGCGCCTGTCGAGCAGCAACAAGGCCCACGATATAACAACCTGGCAGCATCGCCGGTGGCGCTTGCGTGAATGGGAGAACTCCAACCTGGTGAAGTATGCGCAACTTTGTTCGCGCACGCCCGAAGCCGGCGAGCCAATGCGGGAAGTGCTGCGAGAGGCGCTGTTGTGACGGCCACGATCACAGCGGCAGCCCGGTTATCGCCCCAGCAGATGGAGGCATTTCTTCTGCGCTCGCTGCCGTGGCTGCTGCGTCAACAGTTGCCGACGGGTGAGTTGCTCTGTTATCGCAAGGAGCCGGGCCGTGATGCGGTTCCGTATCCGTATCCGCTGTTTTCCGCGCTCGCATCGGAGGCGCTGACCTGCCTCGATCCACGGTCGGCGTACTTTTCACCGCGTCTGCACGACCTGATTCCCGCAAGCCGGCGCAGAGCCTGCACGCGAGTAATCATTACCATTCGCTGGCGCATCCGCTACTACCTGGCGGCGGAAGAGGATGCGGGAGGATTCTGGCGTCTGCACGGCAGATCGGGATCGTCCGCTCCGGATCTTGCGACGACAGCGTGCGCGGCGGCGTTGCTGCTTGAAGAACGGCACGACGCGCCGGTGCGGCATGCGGGAGCGGTTCGCCGGCTGATGGCGGAAGATCCACGGGATGCACTGGGCAGCATCTTCGCTCTACGTCTGCTAAGTCTTGCGGGCGAGGCGGAACGTACGTCTCTACTGGCCGCGAGTGAGTCGATCTGCAACGAGAACGACGACCCGGTGCCGGTCATCTGGGCGATGGATCAGGCAGAACACGACGGACATATTGTCTTCGGCAGAGAGATTCGCGATCGCCAGCGTTTTCAAACGCCGCCTGCGGGAAGCCGGTTGCGCAAGGCCTTCGCCGTATCCTCATGGCTGCATCGAGGACATCGGGGTTCCGAGCTTGATCGCGGCATCGAGGCGCTCGCTGACGATCCGGTGCCGCCGTGGTTGTGGGAACACGATTCTCTGCGACATCACGTCGCATCTCCTGCAGCAACGCTTGCGATCATTCTCCACACCATGGCGCAGGTGCTTGCGGAAGACGATGCGGGGAAATCGAAATGCTAGCTGTGGCAGCGTGGGAGGAACTACGCCGACAGAAGCGAGAGGCAGAAGCCGCGGGAGCGGACTTCCATCGGCAGCATCAGCAGGAAGTCGATGCCTATCGCGCTGTCATCGACGGAGCCTTGCGACACGGTCTGCAGCGCCTGGAAGCAACAGTCGCGGAGCTGGGACAAGACAATGCATTCTGCCGCGACCTCGCAGGACAGACGGCAAACTATGTCGAATGGATGCGCTGGTCTCTCGGCGACCTGCCATACTTCGCCTTCGCCATTTCGCTCTCGGCAGAACAGATTGAGCGGAACCTCCCGGGATGCGCGCTTGTTTATTTTGCCGGGCGCGTGCTCGACGATTTTCTCGATCGGCACCACTTGTACCGAGGCCGGCGATTCACGCTTCTCTCTGCTCTCGCCGACCAGCGCGGGCTGGGTGGCGAGGCCGACGCCCTGACGGTGCTGATGGCCGTGCTGCTTACCGTTGAAGGGCTGGTGCAGGTACAGGAGGGTGGAGCCGCCGGCGAAAAATTAGCGGCACAGGTACTGCGTTCGGCGCGCGGTCTTCTCGTCGGCATCCTGATGGACAGGTCGGGCCCGGAGCTGTGGAGTCTCGAATTCTACGAGCGCCTCATCGAGCACAAGAACGTGGACTACTGGAGACTGCTCTACGACGCGCTCGATCCGGAGCATCTTTCACCGCTCTATCCGGTTCTTGCCCGCTACTATGCGCTCGCGCAAAAGGTAAATGACCTTGAAGACTACACACGCGACGAACTTCAGGGACGGCCGAACATCGTCTCGATCCATAGGCTCGTGTCGGGCGTTGCCGACACTGGAGCCGAGGCGACCGGTGAGGTTCTCCACTCGATCGAAATGACGCTTGCCGAGGAGATGCTACAGCTGGGGCGAGAAGCAAGAAGCTTGCCCGAACCGGCGCGGGCAATCGCTCTGCTCAAGATTGGCGAGATGCAGGGGGCATGCGAACGCATAGGCTTTTTTGTTCAGCCGACCGGAATTGCGACGACGAACGGGTCGAAGCCTGCGCGCAGCGCGGCGAAGCTCGGACTGGCCTGGCACTCGGGCCTCGAGGAGTTCGTGCAGCGTCGCGGAGTCGAGGCCTTGGAACGGGTTGCGTGTCCGGCCTGTGGTGTGGACCGTCCAAATGTCGTATTTCGCAAGCAGGGTTTTGGATTCAACCGTTGCGGAGAATGCACGCACCTCTATGTTAGTCCGCGCTTGCGCTCCGAGTACAGCGCACAACTTGCGGTCGAATCGGCTGAGACTGCCTACGACCCGTTCCTGGAGACGCAGAAGATTTATGCGGAGTCGATCTGCCGGACTTTGCGTCAGTACTCGACCGGGCAGAGGCTGCTCGATCTCGGTCATGGGGCCGGATATCTCATGCTCATGGCGCGCGCGTATGGATTTCAGGTTTATGGGGTGGATGCGTCGGCGGTCAGCTCAGATGCGCTGAAGCCGGTATTCGGCGATCGCTTGCAGCAGATGCACGTGGCCGAGCAGACACTGCCCTGGGGCAACTTCGATCAGGCAGTGATGAGTCACGTGCTGGAACATATGGCGGAGCCGCGACAAACGCTGCCAAAGGTCCATGCGGCGCTCAACACGGGTGGTCTGCTCTACATAGCGGTGCCGGACAGCGACTCGCTCCAGTTCCGCGTTTTCGGCAAGAAGTGGGACGCGGTCAGCCCGATCGCGCATCCGCAGTTCTTTAATCAGGAATCGCTCAGCCGTCTGCTGCGAGACACAGGATTCGAGCCTCTGCTGCGCGTGCATTCACCGAAGCTGCTGGGACCGGAGCGGAAGCGCTGGATGCGTCTCTTTCGTCGTCTCCGCGGCGACGAATCGGGAGAACTCGCAATTCTTGCGCGCCGGTTGCCGGACACGGCCGCCGAGCCGCAATCAGCTTAGTCCGGAGAGTCGAAGCCGCGATCCACGATGTGTGCGGCGATTTCTTCGAGCGCGTCACGGTAGGGAGACTCGGGAAACTCGGCGAGGAAGTCCATGCCCTCCAGCGCTAGCTCGCGCGCCTTCGAGTATGCGCGGAGCAGGCCCGGCGAATCGGCGACGGCATTAATCGACTCCGCCAAATCGGCGGGGGTGTGCGGCTCGCGTCGCAGGATCCGCCAGAGCACGTGGTCTTCGGGAAGGCCCTCCAGGCCATAGAGGATGGGCAACGAAAGACGGCCCTGCTCGATGTCGATGCCGGGACTTTTGCCGGCAAGCTCCTCGGGACGCACTATGTCGAAGATGTCGTCCATGATCTGAAATGCGGTGCCGAAGCGGCGTCCAAAACGTCCCAGCCTGAGAGCCTGGTTCTTGCCGCAGTCAACGAGAAGGCCGCCCGACTCACAGGCCAGGCCGAAGAGCGTGGCGGTCTTGCGTTCGATAGTCCGGAAATAGCGATGCTGAAGTTCGAGCAGGCCGGTAGAAGGGTCAGTGAGAATCTCATCGAGCTCGCCACGGCAGAGATCGAAGCCGACATCGAGCACCATCCGCACGAGGTCCATGTCTTTCTGCGCGTCGATGCCTTCAACGAAACAGCGGATCGCCTGGATGAACTGCATGTCCCCGATCAGCACGGCCATCTCGGGCCCGCGTTCGGAGTACACGGTCTGCAACCCGCGGCGAACGGGCGCGACATCGACAATGTCGTCGTGGATGAGCGTGGCGACGTGCAACATTTCGAGCGAAACCGAACCTTTGATGACCTTGGTGGGGAGGTCGATCAGGCCGGCAGGCGCGGCCATTCGCGCGCTGAGGATCATGAGTAACGGGCGGAGCTTTTTCCCGCGCCGATAGGTCTCATATTCAGCTTCGGTAAGGTAGTCGGCCTGCGGCTTGAGGGCTTCGAGCAGGGTCTCTTCAAAGCGGATGAAATCGGCTTCGACGAGCAGCTTTGCCTTGCGAACGGGATCGCTCAAAGTGGTGACACCCCTGGGAAGAATCGTTTCACTACTTGAAGGGAAAGCATTTTATGAGGGGATGCCCGACTGAGAGTGGGCACCGAAAAATCCAGCCTAAACTCCAGAACTCTAGCAAGCGGGCGATCCCGAGCGCAAATATTCGGTCAGACGAAAATTCATGGCGCGCCTCCAGAAATTAACTTCACACTCGAATGTGGACGGTGCTATATTTCGTTTCCCAGATTGCTTCACACCATTGCCGTCGCTGAAACCCACCAGCGGCAGGCTTGAGTGACGAAAGCCGCAGCACGACGGCCACGGATTCTCCGAACAACCGACAACCTCATCAGGATGGCTGCAACCCGCAGCCGAGGAGAAGTACATGCCCGACCTTTCTGCCTCTTCCATGAACAATGCCTGGAGTGCTCTCTGGACGCCGAACAGCGCCTACCACCTGCCGAGCAAGCTGAAGAAAAAGACGCGCCAGGGAGCGGCCTGGTTTCGGCCCGTTCCACCGATCCCGATCCAGGACAGTGGCCCCATCGTAGTTCTCAACCGTGACCCATGGGGAATTGTTACAGTGAACTTGAAAAACAGCACGGTCTCTCAGCTTGAGACCATCCACCCGGAGGGGTTCACCTACGACCCGGCGACCGGCGCAATCAGCGCAAGGGTGAGTTTCAAAGAGCTGAAATTTGTGGGCGACTATGAAGTTCGCCGCGGACGAGCCACATCCTCCGCGGTCAAGCTTGCCAGCCAGGCATTGCAGCCGCATCCCTCGCTTGCTGCCGCCGCGGCTGGCGGCACGGACGGCATTACGCTGGCGAAGAGCTATCAGAATCAACTGGTCTCGTCCGGCCAGAGCGGCCAAGTCATGCTCAACACGTACTATTCGAACAATGACGCCTACGCAAGTGCTTTTCAGAACACAAAGCTGCTGCGTAGCTGGCAGTCCTATCAGACCAACGGCAAGACCACATCGTACTTCGCCGGGCAGACGACAAATGCGGCGCAGCCCGGCAATACCCAGACAGTCAATGTCAATGGAGATCCGGATTACTCTCCTCATGCCTTTACCATGCAGCTCCTTGTTGCCACGGCGTGCAATGCGCAAGGCAACACCGATGCTGGCAAAGCGTCATACAGCTTCAAAGCGGCCACCCTAACGCCGTCGGGTACCCCTCAGACTGTCAACAATGTGATGACGACAGTCACCACTACGCCGCCGCCCTCCCAGGACAGCCTGACTGCGATGGCTGTCGTTCCTGAACCGGACTGGATGATCGAGATTCGCCAGAAGGTCCAGCCGATCATCGATGAGATCGAAAAGGAAGAGGAAGACGTACGGCGAGGCGTGACATTGCGAGAGGAGACCGCCCGCCCCGTTCACAGCGGCTTTCGCTCGTATGTCCCATCTCCGCCTGTAACCATCACCGGTGCTGTGTCGCAAGCTGAGGATGGCAGTCCCGTAGTCAACTTCACGGGGATCGATGGCGTCGTATCCGAGGTAAATCTGGCGCTGGGCGTCTTTCCAGGCAGACTTCACCCACACCTCGCGGAGGCCGTTGGCAAGGCAAATTTCCTGAAGGCCATTCTCGCAAGACGAATCACGTCGAGCATCGCCGGATCAGCTCTTCTTCCGCATATGGGACGCTTGATGACGCTGGCCCTGAGCGAGAAACTCGGCCCCGTCAGCTAGACGGATACGCCCGCACCCGTCCGCACCTCTGTGGGCGGCACAGTGAACATGGGAGGCTTCGATGGCTTTAGATATCCTTGGCACACTGCAGACATTTGAGAAGGATGGCGGCATCAGCATTACCCCCGCCATCCAGAATGAGTTTGGGGCGGCGATCGGAACGGCGATCCAGCAGCTGTTTTCCGGCTCCATTCAGATCGGCGGCGCGACCTTCAAACTGTCGGGCGATTCCGGATTGGCGACGGTCACGGGCACCGGCTCCGCTGCTCCGCTGCTCACCGCGTTCTCGGTCACCGCAGTCTTCACTGCTACCGGGGAAAATGTCACGATGCAATTCACTGGCAGCATCCAGGGAGATATTCCTCTCTCCGACGCATGGCCTGCGGTGTTGAACGGATACCCCTTCAGCCAACTCGCGTTGACCAGCGGAAATCTGACGCTGGACGTGAATCCGGGAGATACCAGCTTCGACCTGAAGATCAGCCCGACCGTCAGCTATGAAGGCACGACGCTGGGAACCGGCCTACTCGAAGTGCAGTACGAAAACAGCGAACTCGGTTTCCTGGGCGGCTTCATCGCCCAGGGCAAGTGGAGTCCAAGCACTGATATTCCGGTGCTTCAGAACCTCACAATTACTGGCACCGTAGGCGCCTTCTTCTCGACCATTACCGAGAGCGATCTCAGCGAATTCAAGGGGTTCCCGTTCGTGCCCGACTCAATTACGCCAGGCTTAACCTTCCTGGCTGAGATCGAGCTAGACGACTCGCTCTCGCGGCTCAAGGACTTCCTCGCCAGCGGCGCAACTTTGCAGTTGACGGCAATCGTTCCCAAGGATGGCGGCTTGTCCAAGGCCAGCGTCTCCGCCGCTCTCGCACACGTCAGCGCCACGGGCGCCTTCGACATCAGCGATCTTTCTTTGACCTGGCAGTCGACTTCCGCCGACTCCGGAACCATCACATTGTCCGTTACGGCGACCGTCAACTTTTCCGCCGGAAAGGCTTTGGATATCACCGGGACCGGAACTTTCGTTTACGGTACGACACCCAGCCTCGACCTCGGCATGGAGCTTTCCGCTCCCGGTGGCTGGCTGCATCCATTCGATATCCAGAATCTGACGATTGACTCCGTAGCGTTCGCCTTGTCTCTGTCAGAGGAAGGCATCAACATTGCGCTTGCCGGTGAGATCACGATCGGGACCGGCCCGGAAGCGGTACTGCTGGATGTGGGCGCTGGTCTCGATGACTTCGAGGTGCCGAGCTTCCTCGCCGCAGGGCTCTCGGACGTCTCCAAGGGCAAACCAGTAACTCTCGCTGCCCTGATCGAGGACTTTCTTCCTTCGCTGGACCTGACCAAGGTTCCGCTTCTCAATGACATCACATTTACCGACCTCAAGTTCTGGGCAGTGGCGGCGCCCGTCGTCATCGGGGGCAACAGCTATCAACCAGGCATTGGCGCAAGTGGCGCAATCACCTTTTACGAGTATGAACTCGATTTCGCTTTCAGCCTGACCACGTCGCCTTCAGTGGCTGTGCAGGCCAAGGGCCTGATCGGCCAAAAGGGCGGCGGCCCCATTGTGATCACAGGTGGCGGCATTACCTGGCTGACCATCTCCGACGCGACCGGCACAAAGGGCGCATCTGCCTGCATTGACACGACTGCCTCCGGATACTGCACCTGTCAGGGCGGGATAACAAACGCCTACTTCTGCATCAATGGCATGATCAGCATCCTCGGGCTGGCGAAGCTTTCGGTCGTGGCTGCGGCCGCCAGCAATCTCTTCGAGCTGGACGTGAATCTGAGCGTCTCAACCGTCTTCAGCGACAAATTGCACGTATTTCTGGACCCCAGTACAAGCAACTTCGCGGCTTCGGTTGACATGGATTTCTCGCCTCCCGATATCACGCTCGGGCCGTGGGGGATCATCCCGCAGTTTACGATTCCGACACCGAAAATCGACGTTTGTCTCGCCCTTGGCACCGTCGCACCTTCGGTGGCTCCGTGCGCGGATGGATGGCTCCCCCCCACGATACGACGGGATACTTCCACTTCGACCTCAAGTTTAGTTGGGGAGATTTTAACTTCAATGTTGATGTCGACCTGGATATTGGCTCCATTGTGAACGCGTTCACTGACTTCGGGAAGTTCCTGGTCGACTACCTCCTGAAGAACGCCGAGGTGGTCCTCAAATTCCTGCTCGATGCTGCCGAGATCGCCGCAAAGTTCCTGTTATGGCTCGGGCAGGAGGTTTTAGAGGTCGCTAAGGCCATTGCAGGGTTCTTCGTGATGGCATTCGAAGCTGCGTACCAGCTGGTCTCCGACATATGGGACGCTTTGGTGAAGGTGTGCGCCGTAGTCACCGGCGACGATTCGATGAGCCCCAGTTTGTCGCTCGCAGACGCGAGTACTCCAGACGGCCTTGTCAGGTCGACGCAAGTCGCAACCATTCCAGAGGTGCTGGCGACACTTACCGATTCACCCATGGGTCAAACACTGCTGTATCACTACTACCTGCATCGCAACGAAGCGGATGTGTTGATGCGGCGAAATCCGGAGGCGAGGGCCGTAGTACAGCGTCACGTCGAAAGCCCCGAGTATGCCTCCGGCGTCTATCTTCCCATGGTGATCGACCTCATCAACACCACAGCCCCGCACGCAAGTCCCGAGTTCCAGCAATCGGCGCGGGATGTTGTCACGGGGCTTGAGCCGCATCGCGCCAAGAGCTACAGCGAGCTTCTCGTTCTGCTCGAAACAACGTAGTCACCAGGGCTGGGTCTCGACGCGCTCGAACCCGGCCTGACGCCGTAAATGAAGGGGCGCTCTAAGAGGGAGAAGATCGATGGCCGACGGCTCGATACAGCAAGTGATTCAGGACATGCTTAACAGCGTGCTGCCCACAATTAACACTCCAGGCGGACAGTACTATCTGCCCACCTGGATACAGACCAACGGCTACGATCCATATGGCAAGACTGAGGCCATGACGTGGTCTGTCAGCCTGAGCGATCCAACCGTTATCCAGACTGCGGCCAGCATTTGTGCGCAAATCTATCAGGGTGGGGAACCCTGCTCGGACCCAAACGCCTTCTATATAGCGGCGCCCGCCACGCAACCGACACTTGTGCTCGGCGGCAATCCGGGTGACCTGCTTATCGCCGGATTCTCCAACGCGGTGATGGCTTCCATGACATCGCAGCCAAGCGATCCTTACACGATCATTGCGATTGCCAATTTCTCGACGCTTTCGAATTTCGCGCCGAATGCGGTCATCTCAGGAAAATTTACCTTCACGGAGTACTGCTGCTGCAGTCTCGACCAGAAGGTTTGCAGCACAACTCCTCCTGACGCGCAGACGGGCAGTGGCACCTTCACTGCGACGGTCAACGGATCTGCAACCGCGACGATTACATTTAAGATCACCGACCTGTCTCCAGGCGTCCTGACGATCGGCGTTCAGGGAGTGAACATTGTCCCGCCGATGAGCGGTGGGAACCCAGCGATTACGATCAAGATCGACATCACCAGCATCCCTAAGAATGTCAACAGCCAGACATACAACGATGCCGCGATGGAGGCCTTCAACAGCTCTCAGGGTCTGGCCAACATCGTGAACCAGATGAACGCCATCATGAACCAGTCTGCACAGCTGACCGCGATGGGCAATATCCTGACTCAGGTCATCGATGGATATCTGAGAAATAGCCATCAATATCCGTTCAATACCGCCTCGCTGGCCCTCGTCTGACGGCCGTTGCGCGATTTGATAGTCAACTCCAGTGGTGCCAGATCATGTCCGACATGTCCGATTCGATACAGGAAGTCGTTCAGAACATGCTCAACAGCGTGTTGCCCGTAATTAACACCCCGGGCACCTCCTATTATCTGCCTACCTGGGTCCAGACCAACGGGTACGATCCATATGGCAAGGCCGATGGAATTACCTGGTCTGTCACCCTGACCGACCAAACCGTCATCAAGACCGCGGCGAGCATTTGTGCGCAGCTCTGGCAGAATGGGGGTGTTTGCAAAGACGAGAATGCCTTCTACATTGCGGCTCCTGGAAACCCACCGGTGCTTGTGGCCGGCGGCAAGAATCCGGGAGACCTGCTCATCTCTGGCTTTGCCAACGCGGTGATGGCTTCCATGACCTCGCAAGAGGGCGATCCTTACACGATCGTTGCGGTCGCTCGGTTCAACACGCTTCCGAATTACGCGCCGAATGCGGTCATCTCTGGAAAATTCACCTTTACGGAGTACTGCTGCTGCAGTCTCGATCAGAAGGTTTGCACCACAGCTCCTGAAGCGGCGGTCGGCAGTGGCGTCTTCACCGCGACGATCGACGGATCTGCCACCGCGACGATTACATTTGGGATCATAGATCTTGATCCCGGTGTTCTGACGATCGGCGTTGACTCAGTGAACCTTGTCATGCCGACCAAAAATGGGAACCCGGCGATTACTATCAAGATCGACATCACCAGCATTCCCAAGGGTGTAAACAGCAAGACCTACAACGATGCCGCGATGGAAGCGTTCAACAGTCCTCAGGGGCTCAGCAACATCGCGGCGCAGATGAACCACATCATGAACCAGCCTGTCCAGTTGGAGACGATGGGCGAAATCCTCACTGGCGTCATCGATGGATATCTGAAGAATAGCCATCAATATCCGTTCAATGCCGCGTCGCTGGCCCTCTACTGATAATGGAAAATCTTCCTGGCTCGATGCAAAGGGAGGTCAATGTCTGATTTGGGTAAGCACCACGATTCGGCACAGCAACTGATTCAAAGCATGCTGAACAGCGTGTTGCCTATAATGAACACCCCAGGGACCTCCTATTATCTGCCCACATGGGTGACGGCGAACGGCTACGATCCATATGGTGCTACCGAGGTAATGCATTGGCCCGTGACTCTGACCGACCCGACAGTCCTCGAGACCGCTGCCAGCATCTGCGTGCAGATCTGGGAGAATGGCCAGCCCTGCTTGGACCCGATCGCCTTCTACATCGGGGCTCCCGGAAATCCCCCCGTCCTTGTGGTCGGTGGCGACAACCCAGGAGACCTGCTCATCTCGGGCTTCTCCAATGCCGTGATGTCTTCTATGACCTCCGAGGCAAGTGATCCTTACACGATCTATGCGCAGGTCTATTTCTCTACGCTTCCGAATTACCCGTCTAATACCCAACTCTCCGGAAAATTTACCTTTACGGAGTACTGCTGCTGCAGTGACGACCAGGCGACTTGCATCACAACGCCTGACGCGCAGACAGGCTCCGGCACCTTCACAGCGATCATCGACGGTTCCGCCACCGGGTCCATTACATTCAAAATCTCCGATCTTGCCCCCGGTGTTTTGACGATCGACGTTCAAAGCGTCGTTTTCTCTGTGCCCCTGAACGCCGATCGGAATCCGGCGATTACGATCACTATCGACATCACCAGCATTCCGCCGAACGCCAACAGCCAGACATACAACGATGCCGCAATGGAGGCTTTCAACAGTCCTCAGGCACTCTTTAATATCGTTTCGCAAATAAACGCCATCATGAGCCAGCCTACACAGTTGGCGGCGATTGGAACTATCCTCACTCAGGTCGTTGATGGATACCTGAAGAATAGCCATCAATATCCGTTCAATACCGCCTCGCTGGCTCTTTACTGACGATGAAGGTAGATTCTCCTGGCTCGTTGCCGGCCGTGCTTTTCATCGGATATGCGGAGATCCCGAACGGATTCTCTCGAGTGATCAAGAGCCTGCTGGAAAGCCTGCTGCGGCTCCCGCTGCTCTTTCGCCTTCATCAGCTTGCCATCAACCTGGCTGATTCAACTGAGTACCGTGGCTGGACTGTGCATGGCAACGCAAGGACACTGCATAGCGCCGAGACTCTCGAAGGATTGCTGCGGCAGATACAACCGGAGATTGTCGTCATCGTTGACGTACCCTGGGTCTGCGCCGAAAGAGTCGATACGATCACGGCGTCCTCATTGGCGCGCATCGTCTGCTATTGCGCGATCGACAACCGCGAATCTCTGCCGCCAGCGGTTCTGCAAAAATTGGCGCGCGCCCACTGCCTGGTAGCGTTTACCCGCTTCGCGCGTGACCTGTTGCTGCAGGGCTTTCGTGAGCTTGGCGTGGACCATGCGCCACTGGTTGAAGTCATTCCGCATGGAGTGGATACAAGTGTCTTCCACCCCATCGTTTCCGCTGCCGACCTGCGGGAGTCGCGACGACTCTCGCGCGTCGCCGCACGCCGGCACTTGTTCCGGAGTGATGAGCGCGCAGGCGACTTCGTTGTTCTGAATGCGAATCGCAACCAGCCCTTCAAGCGAATCGATGTCGCTCTTGAGGGCTTCGCATTGTTTGCCAAGGACAAGCCGGAGTCCGTCATGCTGTATCTCCACATGGGAAGCAGGCGGCCTGCGCCGGACGAAGTGCCGCTCGTTGACCGGCTCAATATCCGGCATCGCATTCTGATGACGACACGCGAAGAATCGCATCCGTATATCGATGACGGTGCGTTGAACATGATCTACAACGTATGCGATGTAGGCATGAACACGTCCGAAAAAGAGGGCTGGGGGCTAATCGCCTTCGAGCACGGCGCCGCGGGGTCTCCGCAGTTAGTGCCGAACCACGGCGCGTGTGCGGAGCTATGGCGGGGATCGGCTCTCATGCTCGAGACTACAGCGGAGCAGGAAGCGACGACGGTGGCTCCCGAAGCGGTCGCGCACGCGCTGGAGCGCCTCTACCGGGACGAGCGCGAGCGCGAACGTTGGGGAGAGAGCGCTTTCCGTAAGGCGAACTGCCCCGAGTACCGATGGGACGCAATCGCTGCCCGCTGGGACCAGCTGTTTTGCGATCTGCTCGGCGCTGTCTCTCCAGCAGAAAAGAACCCTACGCAAAGGTGATGGAGACGAAGGTGTTCTGGACGAAATGGGGCTGCGAATAAGAGAGGACGATGCTACGACCTTCTTCGCCCTCGCTGAACTGTGGGTGCTGAAAGCCCACCGAGACTAGGTCCGCGTGAGCCTGATGAGGCAGCCCACCGGCAATGACCGGCTTGCTGTAGGGACCCCAGGGCTTCGGCGCTGTTCGCAGTAACAATGCCTTAGACAGGGCGTCGGCGTACACCATCAGGTATCGTCCCAGATAGGCGTTGAAGCTGACCGAGTACTCGGAGCTGCACTCCGTCAGTGGCACGGAGTCGAAGATTTCGCGGCTCCAGCCCGCCGGCCCGGAGAAAAACTCGTAGGCCAAAGGGTCTTCGATACAACTCTGATCGACGCGCGCTAGGAACGCCTCATATCCGGGATATCCGCGGCGGCTCGAAAAGATGTAGACCGTATCGCCCTCGCGCAGGAGTTGCACCCCGCAGTGACATTCCACGGGAAGTGCAGGCCAAAGACGCCAGTCGTCTTTTAGCCAGATGCGGCGGCAATCGCCCGTCTCAGTGTCCAGAACCGCGAGGCCCGCGCCCTGCTCGGTAAACCCCCACGGATTAGCCTGGTCGTGGTGGAGGATGCCAAGATAGAAAAGGTAAACGCGGGCGCCCAGAGCGATGCCATGCTGTGGCCAGAAGCGATAGCCTGCAAGTCGCTCGGCCAGTGTGGGAATCAGGATCTCCCGAGGCCGGTCCTGCGCATCCGTGAAGTAATGCAGCGTGCTCATCGCGGCCGGCAACTCGCTGGCGTGCGAGATCGCAGCGCAGTTAGCCAGAAACTGTGCCTGCTCGCGGCGCAGCGGAATCGCGAGTGAAGACAGCGCCTGTCGGGGAGACAGGGCGATCAGCGTATCCGAAAAGACAAACAGCGAGCCGCAATCGAGCGGGATCGACTGTCCGCCATCTTGTCCGGCCATCGTCCAATTCACGCCATAAGAGCGCGGTGCAACGCCGACAATTCGCACACTCCGGAGTGCAAGCGGGACTTCTTCAGCTTCCGGCTCGTTGGTGGTGTGGGGGAGACTCACGCATCTACAATAGCCACGAAGAGACAGATGTGAAAGTACTCTTAAGGCTCGGCAGGATTCGACCGAAGCCGCGTCCATCGCGGGCGTACCCACTGTCTGATCGAATGCTATACTTCCTCCGAACCAGCCATTTGTTCCTCATAGATCAGGGAAACCCCATCCCATGAACTGGCGCTTTCTACAGCAGATTGTTGAACTGGTTCCCGGGGAGCGCGCAGCGGCAACGGCGGTCACCGACTTTCCCGAAGACCTTCTGGCCGATCATTTCCCAGGCATCCCGGTTACTCCCGGAGTCCTGCTAATTGAGATGTGTGCGCAACTCGGCGGCAAGCTCGTTGAGATCAGCGCCTCTGAAAGGCGCGGTGTGCTGATTCTCCCTTTTCTAACCATGGTGAACCAAGCGAAGCTGCGGCGCTTTGTTGGCCCGGGCGAGGCGCTGCGGATCGAAACGGTGCTCGAAGCGCTGCGCGAAGAGTCTGCAATCTGCGCGGGCACTATTCGTCTCGGGAGCGAGAGGGTCGCGACCATGTCTCTGATGTTTGCCTTCGAGCCGGACGGACGGATCGATGGACCCGAGCTCGCAGCGATCGAGATGTTCGAGCGCGCGGAATTCCTCCGCTTGGGTCTGGACGGCTTCCCACCTGACAAAGTGACTCTGCAGGCCGCTATTGGTCAGGGATGAGTAAGGTGCGCTCCCCCGACATTGTGCAACATGACGTGGCATCGCAGCCGCGCATTTGCGTGATTGGCGCGGGACCATGCGGACTGGCGATGGCCAAGAATCTGCTACAGGTTGGACTCCGCAACTTCGTTGTCTTTGACCGCCAGCGTCAGATCGGAGGCAACTGGGTGGAATCGGACGCATCCGGGCACTCCAGCGTATACGAGGGCGTGCGGTCGATCAGTTCACGCCGCCTAACTGCCTTCGCCGATCTTCCCTTTCCTGCGGGTACACCAGACTATCCCACGCGTCAGCAACTGCTCCGGTACCTGCAGTCGTATGCTGCGACTTTCGGACTTACGCCATATTTCCAACTGAACACCGAGATCGCGCGTGTGCGACGCATTGAAGGCTGCACCTGGCAGGTTACGCTTGCCCCCGGACAGGAGCGGGTATTCGATCACGTGATCGTCTGTAACGGCCACCACTCCCGGCCCCGTATGCCAGATTTGCCCGGCAGGTTCACCGGGCAGCTCCTGCACTCACACGACTTTAAGACGTCTGTGCCATTTGCCGGCAAACGTGCGCTGGTAATTGGAGGAGGCAACTCAGGGGCAGACATTGCTGTCGATCTTGCGCGCCGGTGCGGTCACACCACCATGAGTCTGCGCCGCGGATATCACATTATCCCAAGGCATCTCTTCGGCATTCCGTCGGACGTGGCTTTGCTCTGGCTTCACTGGATGCCGGGACGGCTGCTCCGTGTCGGAGCAGCGGCGCTCATTCGCGCCCTGCAGGGAAGTGCGGGTCGAACCGGTATGCCCAAACCCGACCACGAGCTGTTCGCGACGCATCCGCTTATCAACTCGGAATTGTCAGCTGCCCTGGCGAAAGGATCGATCACCATCCGCGGCCCCGTCGAGAGCATCGAAGGATCCCTGGTCAGGTTCAGAGATAATTCCTCGACCGAAGTGGACGTGATCGTCGCGTGCACCGGTTACGATCCCGGTTTTAGCTTTCTCGATCTTGACCCTGCGGACCTTCCGCCAACCTGCCCGCTCTATCTGCGAATCATCCAACCGCGCCTTCCGGGGATTTTCTTCCTGGGATTCTTTCAGCCTTCCGGCTCCATCTGGCCGCTCGCGGATTTGCAGGCTAAATTGCTTGCCAATCACCTCAGTGGACGAGTTGACTTCCCTCACGACCCTCGTGAGATGGACCGGCAAGCTGCGCGCGACAAGGTGGTGCGCGGGTTTAGATATATTGACTCGCCGCGACATCGCATCGAAGTCGACTTCTATAAGTATCGTAGGACTCTGCTCCGCGCCATTCCCAGGAATGCGCCTGCTTGGTCCCACCCGTTAACGAGCAAGCCGGCGTGAAGAGCGTCTTGATCACAGGCTGCTCCGGAGAGATTGGCAGCGCACTGGTGCGATCTCTGCTTTTGGATCCAGAGATCGAACGCGTCGTTGGCATCGATGTACAGCCACCCGACAGATTTCATGGCGACCGCTTTGTTTTCATTGCCCGAGATGTGCGCGAGCCGCTGGACGCATTACTCCGTCAACACGGCATCGACACGGTGGTACACGCCGCATTTGTGGTCCAACCCATCCACAACACCGCACTGCAATTCGCAATCGATGTGGCAGGGACACGCTCCGTGGTGCAGAGTGCTGCTGCGGCAAAGGTGGAGAGCTTCGTGCACCTAAGCTCTGCGACCGTCTATGGGGCGCACGCCGACCAGCAGGAGCCGATGTCGGAGGAGAGTCCCCTGCGTCCGAATCGCGGCTTCGTATACGCGGAAAACAAAGTAGCGGCGGAGGGGATCGTCGAAGAGTTCAGGCGCCAGGCAGCGTTCCGCGCCGTCACAGTGCTCCGCCCTTCGTTCGTGGCTGGTCCAAACAGCCGGAACGCGCTCTTCCGGCATATCAGCCGCCGTTTTGCTCTATTGCCCAGGGCTCAATCTCCGTTGCAGCTGACCCACATCGAGGATTTGATCGAAATCCTTCGCAGAGTGATTCATCGTACGGTAGACGGAATTTTCAACGTGGGCGCCGAAGGCGCGCTCACGGCATCCCAAATGATGGCGCGACTTCACAATTACTCCCTTGCCGTGCCATATCCAGCATTGCGCTCTCTCGGTGCGGTCGCCTGGAAGATGCGACTCTCCTGGTGGACGCAGGTGCCTGCAGAGACAATCGTGCTGCTCCGTCATCCTTGGCGGGTGCGGACCGACTCGGCGAGAACAGCATTAAATTTTCGCTTTCGTTATGACACCCGGACAGCCTTTGAAGATTTCGCCGAGGCTGAGCTGCGGCGCAAGTTCGCCGCTGCACGCGAAAGGATCCCATAGACCAGTCAACTCCTGCTTGTTATTTCGGCTTTTCTCCAAGGTCGCTGAGGTTGCTCTTGGCCAAGACCATTTCCACGCTCTTGAGATGGCGACGCATGGCGGACCGAGCTCCCAAGGCGTCATGAGTCGACAAAGCGGCGTAGATGGCCTTGTGCTCGGCTAGAGTTCTTTCCTGATTCGCCATATGTCCCGTGTGTTCACTCAGTTTGTGGAACATAGGAGAAAACATGCCATGCCATAATCTCGCGACCAGATCGGCAAGAACGCTGTTTCCGGCGACATTGGCAATCACCACATGAAATGCCTGGTCTGCCTCGCGGGCATGGGCTCCCGCAGCCATAATCTGGGCCATCTCCTGAATTGTGGCGTCGATCGCAACCAGGTCCTTTTCGGTTGCGCGAATGGCGGCCTCCGCGGCAACTTCTCCTTCAATCAGCAGGCGAGCATGCAGGAGTTCGAAGGGACCCGGGCCAGCATCGACCATAGGAAACAATAGTTTGCCTCGGTCGCGAATGTAGGTTCCTGATCCCGTTCGAATCTCTACGAGACCGGCTATTTCAAGAGCGATGAGCGCTTCGCGAACGGTCGGCCGGCTCACGCCCAGCTGCAGCGCGAGATCCTTTTCCGCAGGCAAACGGTCCCCAGCAGAAATGCTTCCCGCCTGAATCTGGTGCTTGATTCGTTCTGCAACCTGCTGGTACAAGCGTTTGCTCACGATCGGATCCATTGCCATCCCGTCTACGCCCATCTCTGGTAATTCTCTATCGTAAGTCACGTCGCTTTTCCTATTTGAAAGGCCCTCAGCAAGGAATCCGGCTGTTGCCTTAGCATAGACGGCCTAGCTGCCAGACAGGTTTACTCTCATCCCTGTCGCGGAGTCAATGCGGTGTCATTTTTTGCTGTTCAGGTCTCTCGTACTTCGCTTATCCCTCCTTGGCCTTGGGGTGCTTTCCCATCGCTGCTTTGAGATCTTCTAGTGAATTTTTAACAGAGATCTGCCTTACAGCTTGACAAGTGTTTCCTGCCAACGCTAATGTGCGCCGTGGCTAATATCTCTCCTTTAGAGCCGTCTCAGAAGATTCGAATTGCATGACTGCGCAAAGGTGAAGAAGTCCATTTTGGGAGGAAGTGATGACGAACACACAAGCACGTCCAAGGACGCAGAATCCAGACTCTAACCTAACTCAACGGTTTGCTATTGGTATTTTGTTAGCAATTGTATTGGTGATGGCCGGGTCTCTGGCCACGATGCGGGCGTATGCCCAGGCGGTTTCGGCAAGTCTTGTCGGCACGGTTTCGGATTCAACTGGGGCCGGGATTCCCGGAGCCAAGGTCACCATCCAGGAAGGGGCCACCGGTATCAGCCGGGACACGGTTGCGAATGAAAGCGGCAACTACACATTTCCCAACCTGACTCCTGGTACCTACGCGGTAAGTGTCGAAGCGAAAGGCTTCAAGAAGGAAACGCGGCCGAGTGTAGATGTAGTGGTGAACACCACAACCCGCGTTGACTTCGGACTTCAACCCGGCAGCGCAAGCGAGACAGTAACCGTCACGGGCGCGCCTGCCATCCTGCAGACCGATCGCGCCGACGTGAGCACCAACCTCGAGTCTCACACGCTCCAGTCTATGCCGGTTTCCGTCAATCAGAACTTCCAGAGTTTGCTCACCCTTGTGCCCGGAGTCGGCCCACCGGTCTTCCAGCACTCGCAGTTTTTCAACGCCTCAAGCTCAATCCAGGCGGAGGTGAACGGCCAGCCCCGCGAGGGCAACAGCTTTCAGATTGAGGGCATCGACGATGACGAGCGGACCGGGCTCCTGCAGATTTTGATTCCACCGATACAAGCCATTGCGACAGTGGACGTCTCGACCAGCAACTTTGAAGCCGAACTGGGCCGTGCCATCGGTACTGTGAGCAATGTGATCATCAATTCCGGCACCAACAAATTTCACGGCATGGCAACCGAGTATGTGCAGAACAGTGCCTTTGACGCGCGAGCCTTCTTCAACAAGACTGTCGGGCACGTGGCCTATAACTATTTCGGCGGCGGGGTCGGCGGCCCGATCATCAAGGACAAGCTCTTCTTCTACGTCGATTACTTTCGCTCTCCCGACCATGAGGCCAACTCGAATATCCTGAGCATCCCTGACCCGAAGTGGTATACGCCCAATGCGCAGGGCAATGTTGACCTGAGCGGTCCGCTAACCCCAGTCGCTGGAAAGCCCTATGACACGGGCCAGATCTTCGACCCGGCGACAGGCAACGCCGATGGCACCGGACGCACGCCCTTCCCAAACAACCAGATTCCCTACAACCGTGTGAATCAGGTATCCATCAATCTCATGAAGTTGCTGCCCGCGCCCAATGCCAATCTTGGAACAAGCTCCACCACCGCGGCGAATAACTTCTCCATCAATCTTCCCTTCCAGAAGACGACGACCCGATACGACATCAAGATCGACTATCAAATCACTCCGAAGGACCACCTGAGCGGCCGCTACAACCGCCAGAACGCCACCGTCTTCCAGGAGCCGGCCTTTGGAGCCGCCGGCGGCGGCCCTGCAAATAGCGCTTTTGCGGGCACAGGCACGCAGGGCACGTATAGCACGGGCATCAACTATGATCGCGCGTTTTCCAACACGCTTCTAACAGAAGCGCGCGTCGGCGTGGCGCATTACGGCAACAGCGCAACTCCCACCGGCTACGGAACCGACTACGCAACCCAGACCGGTATTCCCGGTGTAAACATCAGCCAATTCACGAGCGGTCAGGTGGGTATTCTTATGAGCGATTTCAACAGCAATCCGCTCATCGGGTATTCGGCTTCGCTCCCGTGGATCCGCACCGAGACCAACGTCGATGTCGTCAACCACTGGACCAAGATCGTCCGCAACCACACCTTCAAATTCGGCGTCGATCTACGGCGCATCCATGATGACCTCCTCCAGGATCAGACCTTCAGTCCCCGCGGACTGTTCACCTTCTCGGAAAGCAATACATCGATAAACCAGCCGGGCGTCGCGACCAATATCGCCAACCAGATGGCGAGCTTCCTTCTGGATGAGCCGTCGCAGACCGGTCGAGACATTAACACTTACTTTCCCGCATTCCGCGCATGGTGGTTCTTCACATTTGCCGGAGACAAGTGGCAGGTCACGCCGAAACTGACCATGGACCTTGGAATACGCTGGGAGTTCTATCCTCCCGCAACTCCGGCAAAGTCCGGGGGCTTTTCGAACTACAGCCCGTCTACACATTCTCTGGTCATCGCCGGCGTCGGATCGAACCCCTCGAACCTTGGTCTTGAGACGAGATACACCTACTTCGCACCGCGCGTTGGATTTGCTTACCGCGCAACCGAGCAAACAGTCATTCGCGGAGGCTTCGGCATCAGCTATACACCATTCGAAGACAATACCTACGCCTATAACTACCCCGTCCGCGCCAATAATCAATACCTTCAGCCGAACAGCTACCAGCCTGCAGTTCTGGCCGACGGCGTCACACCTGCCACTTTCCAGGCGGGCTTTCCCGCGCCAGTGCCGGTCGTCATTCCGAGCAATGGCATTCTCGACGTAACGTCAAGTACGTTCCTTCTCAAACAGTCTTATGTCGAAATTCCGAAGACCTATCACAACCCCTATGTGGAGTCATGGAACGTAGCCGTCCAGCAGGCCTTACCGGCACAGTTCTCGCTGCAGCTGTCCTATGTGGCCAATCACGGAGTTCACATCGGCTCCTCTCAGAACACCAACCTTGCGCCGGCGCTCGGCCTGGGTACCGCGGGCTACCCTGAAAACATCGCTTTCGGGCGCACGGCCGCTACCAACGTGTATTTCGTCGGCTATTCCTCCAACTATCAATCGCTTCAGGTTCAGCTGAACCGCCGTTTCGCCAACAGCCTGGGCATGCTCACCTCATTTACCTGGGGCAAGGGTCTGGGCTACCAGACCGGCGACGACGCAGCCGTGCTGTTCTGGCTCGATCAGCGCCACAACTATGCCCCCAACGACTACGACCACCGCCTCAACTTCGAAGAGAGCCTGACCTATCAGCTGCCCTTCGGCAAAGGCAAGCGGTGGCTGAGTACTGGCATCGCCTCGTCCGTGCTGGGCGGCTGGCAGATAGGGGCCATCGTTTCCATTTACTCGGGACTGCCGTTCAACGTCGAGGCCAGCGGAGCGAACATCAACACTTCTGGACAGCAGCAGATGGCCAACCTGGTCGGCGGCTATCATGTCCTGCACCACATCGGCACCGGAAACCAGTGGTTTGACCCCTCCGCCTTTGCCCAGCCTGCCGGCTGCCCGAAAACCGGCCCATGCCCGTTGGTGTACGGAGTCACCATGGGCAATGTCGGCAGAAACGCCTATTACGGGCCGGGATACCTTCAAGACAACGTCTCGCTCTTCAAGACCTTTAACATCTGGGAAAGCCTGTCGCTTGAAATGCGCGCGGACGCGTTTCAGTTGAGCAATACTCCGCAGTTCAACAGTCCGAACAGCACGGTAGGCAGCAAAACGTTCGGACAGGTGACCAGCACGATAGCCAGTGGCGCCGGGAGCGTCAACGCAATCGGAGGTGGCCGCGCGCTGCAGTTCTCAGGGACTCTGCGCTTCTAAGCTGACTGACTGCCCTGTACCCGTTTCTCTCCGGCCTTCGCTGCGCATCACAACCAGGATGCGGCGGCGAAGGCCGCTATATGCTCTATCCTTATGAGGCAATCCAACACGGAGGGATAATGTCTGCATCGCGTCGCGACTTTCTGATCGGCCTGGCAGCGGCTGGCCTGGTTGGCGGACTTCCATCCAGAGAAGCCTATGGGGCTCTTTCGCATCAACCTCCTGTGAGCTGCCCGTTTCGCCTTTCCGTCATCAACGATGAGCTGACGCAGGACTTCGATCGCGCCTGCCAGATCGCGTCCCAGGACTTCGGCCTGCAATGGATCGAGTTGCGCGGGATGTGGGACAAGAACATCACCGACCTCGACGAGAAGCAGATCGCCGAAGCCCGCAAGATCCTCGACAAGTACAAGCTGCGCGTCACCGATATCGCCAGTCCGCTGTTCAAGACCGATTGGCCGGGGGCTCCGCTATCGAAGCTGAGTCCCAAACGCGACCAGTTCCACGCCGACTTCGACTTCAAGCAGCAGGATGCGCTACTTACCCACTGCATTGAGTTGACCAGGGCATTCAACACCGACCGCATCCGCTGCTTCGACTTCTGGAGACTGGAAGACCCGAAGCCGTATCGCGAAGCGATCAACAAGAAGCTGCGCGAAGCTGCGGAAGTCTGCGCGAAGAGCAACGTCATCTTGCTGCTCGAAAATGAGATGGCATGCAACACGGGAACAGGCGAGGAGGCGGCCGCCGTCCTGAGCGCCGTTCCGAATAAGAACTTCATGCTGAACTGGGACCCCGGTAATGCCGGGACCTTCCCGGGCAACGTCCCCTATCCGACCGGATACGACCTGCTGCCCAAAGACAGGATCGGGCATTGCCATTGCAAAGACGTCAAGCGCGAGGCGGACGGCAAATATGAATGGGAGCCAGTGGGCGGAGGCATCATCGATTGGGTGGGGCAGTTCCGGGCTCTGCAGAAGCAGGGCTATCGCTACGCGGTCAGCCTGGAGACACACTGGCGCGGCGCCGGAACTCCGGAAGCCTCGACTCGCATCAGCATGCAGGGCTTGAAAGACGCTCTCAAGAAGGCCGGGATCGCCTGTTAGCCTTCTGCTCTTAGGGGGCTACCTGTAGATGGTCAAGAGGTTGTTCCGATGTCGGAGCGGCTGATGGGCGGGCTGTAATGGAGGCTACCATGGGGTCTTTCCCGGTTGTAGTAATCGTTCCATGGCTGTAAGTGGAGATCTCTTTGATCGGAGTCTGACCAGTGTTTTGCGTAGGCCCATTCGCGCAAGGCGGTCTGGATAAATCGTTCCGCCTTGCCATTGGTTTGCGGGGAGTAGGGCCTGGTGCGGCGGTGTTTGATGGCCAGCTGCTGGCAGGCCCGGGCGAACTGCCATGAGCGGTAGCTGCTGCCATTGTCGGTCAGCAGCGCGCGCACGCCGATACCGTAGCGGGTGAAGAACTCCACGGCCTGGTGCAGGAAGGCGATGGTGGTTTCGGCTTTCTGATCGGGGAGCAGGCGGGTAAAGGCCATGCGCGAGTGGTCGTCGACGGCCACATGCAGGGCGAGCAGACCTGGATGCTTATACTTGCCGCGCAAGCGGCCATCGCCGCGCAGCGAGACCTCGCCGAAGCGGGTCATGCCCTTGATATCGAGATGGAGCAGATCGCCCGGCGCGGGATGTTCATAGCGGCGCACGGGTGGCCGTGGATAGAGATCGCGCCAACGGCTCAGCCGGACACGGCGCAGAATGCGGCTGACCGTGGCCTGGCTCAGCCCCAGGTCACGGGCGATGCGCCAGCCGCTGTGGTGAAGCCGGCGAAGAGCAACCACCTTTTCCACTAAGAAGGAATCTGTCTGGCGCGGGCTGTGGTGCGGACGCGAACTGCGATCGGCCAGGCCGGCGACTCCCAGTTGCCGATAACGGCCCATCCATTTGGCTGCCGTCTTGGAACTGACACTGAAGCGCGCAGCTGCCGCTTTCAGCGTCACGCCTTGGTGGATCACCATGCGGGCCAGCCGCTCTCGACTGACCGCCGTCCATGGGGCATTCTTGTGATAGTCCATTCGGTCTCCGGGAATACTGATTGCTCGTCACAACCAGCTTCTCCGGCTCAGATCGAATGGACAACGTCTTGAAACATCACAGCTACCCCTCCCCCCTGTTTTTCTATGGTTTGTAATCCATTCATCCTAAGCCAGTTGCCGGATATGGTTTGTAATCCATTCATTCCATTGGGACAGCGTGTAATCCATTGTTTTACTTAGGGTTACTGGATTGCAACCGACCAGCCAGCTGCTTTCTGCCAAACGGAAAGACCCAAGTGGAAAGGCCCGAAATCGCTTCATCCTTCTAGTTCTATTTTATCCGAAGCGGCGAAATGATCGGCCAGCTTTGCCGGAATATCTTTCCCATGGAATGAATGGGTTACGGAGCACGATCAAGGCGGAGACTTGACGTTGGCGGAGACTCGCCTTGACACCAGCAAATATCGCATGCTGATATATCGGTATGAAACATATTGGAGCGCGAGCCATTGATCGGGAACTAAAGAAGGGCAGCGCGGAGCTGCTCATTCTTTCCCTCATCGAGCATCGGGCGCGGCACGGGTATGAGATCAGCAAACTGATCGATGAGCGCTCCGGCGGCGTATTGAAGTTCAACGTGGCCTCGTTTTATCCCCTGCTCTACCGGCTGGAGGCACGCGGCCTGATTGCCGGACGTTGGGTCGAGAAAGCGGGTCAGCGGCGTCGCCGTTACTACACGCTTACCGTTCAGGGGCGAGAAATGCTGAAAGCCCAGCAGTCCACCTGGCTTGATTTTGTGAACGCAATCCATCGCATCACGGAGGCTGAAAATGCCTGACTGGTCGACAGAAATTCGAGCCGCGATTGCGTCGCTGCATCTTGAACCGACACGCGAAGCTGAGGTGGTGGAGGAGCTAAGCCAGCATCTGCGCGACCGTTACGAGGAGATGCTGACCAGCGGGGTCGGAGCTGAGCTTGCGTATCAGTCATTGCTCAGGGAGTTACATGACGGCACCCTGGTCTCCGGGTTGAAAGCCACCGTAGATGCGGCGCGTCCGCCCTTGCCGGTTGGGAAAGATGGAAGCGAGCGGCTCTTTGCAGGCATCTGGAGCGACCTGCGCTATGGCGCACGTTTGCTACTCAAGAATCCGGGCTTTGCGACGGTGGCAATTCTGTCGCTCGCACTTGGAATCGGCGCGAACACGACCATATTTCAACTGCTTGATGCAGTGCGCCTGCGCACGCTGCCGGTCAAGGCTCCGCAGCAACTGGCCAAAGTTCACGTAAATTCCCCTCATTGCTGCAGAGGAAATTTCTACTCGAACAATGCCGACCTCACCGGCCCCCTGTGGAATCAGTTGCGCAAGCAGCAACAGGCCTTTTCCGAAATCGCTGCGTGGTCTCCTTTCAGGTACAACCTGGGCCAGGGCGGCGAGGCTCACTATGCCAACGCGTTACTGGTGAGCGGGGATTTCTTCAATGTGCTGGGTGTGCAACCGCTGGTGGGGCGGCTGATTTCTCCGGTGGACGACTATCGCGGCTGCGGAGCGCAGGGCGTTGTGTTGAGCTACGCCTTCTGGCAGCGCGAGTATGGTGGACGTGCTGATGTTATCGGCAGCAAGCTCACCCTTGACGGCCATCCGTTCCAAATCGTCGGCGTCGCGCCTGCCAGCTTTTATGGGATTGAGGTGGGGCGGAACTTCGACGTTGCTCTCGCCCTGTGCAGCCAGCCTGTCTTTTCTACCAAGCGCACCGGCCTGATGGACGGTCCCTCAGAGTGGTGGATTGCGGCGATCGGTCGATTGAAGCCGGGATGGACGCCGGAACGGGCTTCCGCCCAGCTGGACGCGATTTCTCCGGGAATATTCGCGGCAACCTTACCTCCGGACTTCGATGACATTGCCCGGAAGGAGTATCTGTCGTTCCGTCTGGAAGCGCTGCCTGCGGCGACGGGTGTTTCCCAGCTGCGGACGGATTATGAAGATCCCTTGTGGCTGTTGTTTGCTCTTTCCGGACTGGTGCTCCTGATCGCCTGCGCGAACCTGGCAAACCTGATGCTGGCACGAGCCAGCGTGCGGCAGCGCGAAATGGCGCTGCGCCTGACACTGGGAGCGTCGCGTTCGCGACTGATCCGTCAACTGCTGGCAGAGAGCCTGCTGCTGGCGACCCTGGGAACAATCGCGGGTGCAGTACTCGCACAGGTTCTCAGCCGCGTGCTGGTGGCATTCCTCAGCACTTCGCAAAACCAGATTTTTGTGGAGCTGGCACCCGATTGGCGCGTACTGGGATTTGCAGCAGGCCTCGCGATTCTTACCTGCATTCTGTTCGGGCTAACTCCGGCGATTCAGGCTTCGCGCACGGAGCCCGGTGTCTCGCTGAAGAACGGTGCCCGCGGATCGACAGGAGGACGCGAGCACTTCCTGTTGCGCCGCGCACTGGTTGTATCGCAGGTTGCGCTTTCGCTTGTGCTGCTGACCGGAGCATTCCTCTTCATGCGGACTTTCCACAATCTGGTGACGTTGAATGCAGGTTTCCAGCAGGACCACGTTCTGATTGCGGACGTGGACTACTCGCCGTTGAAACTGTCCGCTGAAAGCCAGATGGCGTTCAAGAGGGATCTGCTGGCGCACATGCAAGCGATTCCGGGAGTAACTTCGGCTGCCGAAGCCCTGGTCGTCCCGATGAATCACATGGGATGGGACGATAACATCGATATCCCCGATGGCCCCCAACGGCAGGACGTGGCTTTCAACCGGATTAGTTCTGGCTATTTTCAAACGATGCAGACGGCCATGCTTGCGGGACGGGATTTCGCTGCGTCCGATACGCCTGAGTCTCCCCGCGTGGCCATTGTGAATGAAGCCTTCGCGCACAAATTCTTTGGCAGTGCGAATCCTGTGGGGAAAGTATTCAACGATGCGGGGGACCCGAAAAGACGCGCGTATCAGATTGTTGGCGTTGTGAAAGATATGAAGTATTGGCGGATGCGCGAAGACCCTGTAGCCACAGTATTTGTCTCATTTACCCAGGCGAACGGCCCGGAGCCGCATTCGACCCTGATGATTCGCTCGGACGAACCGCTGCTTCCGCTGATTTCTTCGGTCAAGCAGGCGGCGAACGAGATGAATCCGGCCATGGTGCTGAACTTCACTATTTTCAAGACGCAGATTCACGAAGGCCTGTTGCGCGAGCAGTTGATGGCCACGCTATCCGGCTTCTTTGGAGCGCTGGCGACGATTCTGGCGATGGTGGGTTTGTATGGGGTGATCTCGTATATGGTGGACCGGCGCAGGAACGAGATTGGCGTGCGCATGGCCTTGGGAGCGAAGCGCAGCGACATTCTGCTGATGGTGTTGCGGGAGGCCGCGATCCTGCTCGGGATTGGCCTTGCCGCAGGTACGGGGCTGGCACTGGCTGCCGGAACTGCCGCTGCTTCCATGCTCTATGGGCTTAAGCCGGGAGATCCGTTGACGCTGGGCGCTGCGATTGCCGGAATGGCCGTGGTTGCGCTGATAGCAAGCCTGTTGCCTGCGCAACGGGCGGCGACGGTGCATCCCATGACAGCGCTGCGCGAGGAGTAGGCGAACCTGGTCCCGCAGCTCTTGTGAATTTCGACAAAGTTCGACGTTTGTTCACCCGATGTTAATGAGGCTCGCGAAGACTAGGGGATGAATTTGTTCGCGCCGTGCGCTCGCCGGCTGGAATCTGCCGCGGACTGCTCGAGACCACTTTTATCTAATGCCAAAGTCTGTTTGGATCGCAGTCGTCGTCTTATGTGTCGCGCCCGGGTGTCAGGCATTAAGGGCGCAGGTACAGAGCAAGAGCATTTGTCCACGCCCGCAACCGGGCTCCAAGGTGGAAGAGCCAGAAGACCTGCGCAGCCAGAATGGCGTGCTTGAAGCGGAACTGACTGCCAGCAACTCTGCGGAAGCGAATGGCTCGACGCGCTATTGCTACACCGATGCGGCCGGGCGGGAATCTCCGAATCTGCGCGTGACTCCCGGCGATCTCGTCATTCTTCATCTGAAGAACGCGCTGACGGACCCTGGCCCCGCAGGCGCGGCTGCCCCGCAGGCACACTCGCATACGCATGCTCAAACGAGCAACGATCCTTGCACGAGCGGAATCATGAGCCCGGTGTCGACGAATCTTCACTTCCATGGGCTGACGATTCCTCCGGTTTGCCATCAGGACGACGTCATGAAAACGTCGGTGCAGCCAGGCGACCCGCCATTTGAGTATCGCTTTCGCATCCCGGACGACGAACCGCCGGGCCTCTATTGGTATCACCCGCATATTCATGGGTTCAGCAAGCAACAGCTTCTGGGGGGAGCGTCGGGAGCGCTGATCGTAGAAGGAATCGAGCGCGCCAAGAAGGTGGTGGCGGGATTGCCGGAGCGGGTGTTCATCATTCGCGACCAGGACCTCGTCAATCCAAATGCGCCGCCGTCCAAGTCTGAACCGGTGGTGCCGAAGTTCATGATCGACCGTGACGGAGACGCGGCAAACAACGGAACCGGATTTGGGAAGCCAGCGAAGGATCTTTCGATCAATTTCGTGCCGGTGCCATATCCGGACTATCCGCCGGCAACGATCGAGATGAGGCCAGGCGAGAAGCAGCTGTGGCGAGTGTTGAATGCTTCGGCCATTACTTACCTGAACCTGGAAGTGCTTTTTCAGCGTTCGCCTCAGCAACTGGGGCTCGTGGCAATGGACGGGGTGCCGATCGGGCTCGGAACAGGAAACCAGGAGGCTGAGCAGTCGGTGGACTGGCAGACGCACCTGGGAATTCCACCGGGAGCGAGGGTGGAGTTTATCGTGCAGGGACCTGCAGAGGGACAGTCGGGGCTGTTGGTGACACGGACGGTCGACACCGGCCCGGGAGGGGAAAACGACACCAACCGCGCACTGGCGAAGATCGTCGCTTCGGCAGAGGCTCCCGAGCCGCGGTCAAAACTGGAGAGTTCGCCGCAACCTCTGCCTGTGCCTACGGAGAAGTGGCTGGGCGAGGTGACGCCGGTCAGGGTTCGGCATCTCTATTTCTCGGAAAAGCTGGCCGTTCCTGATGATCCTACGAGCGCGGTGGAGTTTTATCTTACCGTGGATGGACAGGAAGCGAAGATGTTCAACATGAGCTCGGAGACCCCGAACATCATCGCTCAGCAGGGGACGGTCGAAGACTGGATTATCGAAAACCGTTCGAGCGAACTGCACGCTTTCCACATTCATCAACTGCACTTTCTGCTGCTCGACTATATGGGCCGACCGGTCAATGAGGATTTTCTTCGCGACACCGTGAATGTGCCGTATCTGAACGGCCGCTCGCTCGCCTATCCCAGCGTTCGCCTGCGCATGGATTTCCGCGACCCGAATACCGTAGGAACGTTCGTCTATCACTGCCATCTTCTGGAGCACGAAGATAAAGGGATGATGGGGTCGATTCGAGTCGAGCCGGCGGGACGGATGACGGAACGGACTGCCAGAACATCGTGCGCAGCGGGCGACTCTTCTCCCGTATGTAAGAGCCTTCCTTTGCAAGGCCATAGCTTGCCGTGACTTCCGGGATTAATTTACCGATTCTTTATTGGATAAGAGCCGTTAATTAATCTGTAACGGCTATTCCTCGTGAGGTTGGAGGCTGAGTGCCCCGACTCAGGAGGAATATGACTGTCAAACAAGTAGCATTCACAGCTATGCGAACCATACGTGCGGGGTTGATCTCCGCAGCCGTCTTCCAATTTGCAATCGGTAACTCTTTAGTACAGGCCCAGTCCGCTGCAGAGGCCCAATCCTCAACTCGTCTTCGCGCTGAAAATACCCGCGATAAAGATACGAGTTCGCCAATTAAGCACGTGATTGTGATCATTGGCGAAAATCGCAGCTTCGATCACGTTTTCGCAACCTACGTTCCCAAGAAAGGCGAAACCGTATGGAATCTCCTTTCCGAAGGCATCGTGAAGGCTGATGGAACGCCGGGTCTGAACTTCTCCAAGGCCGAGCAGACTGCCGCCTATGACGAAGGAACGGCTGACGCATTCCTGCTGACCCCCCCCAAGACCACTTTTGCCGGAGACGTACTTCCGGCTCCTCTCAACGGCGGCCCCACCGACTCCTATGTCCCGGAAGACAGCCTCACCCTGGCCAGGCAGTCCGAAAATGGCTTGCCGGCTGACTACTATGGCTATTTGGTGACCGGTGGCACCGGCCTCACGGGCAAAGTTCCCGACTCGCGAATCAAGGGAGTATCGGCCAGCGCGCCGTACTCGACTCTGCCTACCGGCCCCTTCCAGCTCACCAACGGAGACACCTTCACCTATAACGACTACGCCGCCAGCCCGGTGCACCGCTTCTACCAGATGTGGCAGCAGCTGAACTGCGACCCGACGAAAGTCACTGCCAAGAACGGCTCGGGCTGCAATGCCGGACTGTTCGCATGGGTCGAGGCAACGGTAGGCGCCGGGACAAACGGAATCAAGCAACCGGCGAACTTCAGCACCGAATACTCGCCCAGCGCCACGACCACCGGCGAGGGCTCGACCGCTCTGGGTTTCTACAATGTCCAGAACGGCGATGCGCCCTACTTCAAGCAGCTGGCTGATGATTACGCGATGAGCGACAACTTCCACCAGTCCGTGAACGGCGGAACGGGTGCCAACCACATCATGTTCGGCCACGGCGACGCGATCTGGTTCAGTGACGGCAAGGGAAATCCGGCCGTGCCGCCTCACGACGTTACAACCAGCGCGACCACGGTTCTAGATGAAGTCGAGAATCCCAATCCGGCTGCCAACACCAACAACTGGTACATGGAAGACGGCTACGGCGGCGGCTCGTACGGCTCACCGGCTTACGGCGGGGGCTCTTATTCTGAGTGCTCCGACGACTCGCAGCCGGGCGTCGGCCAGATCGTGAGCTACCTGAAGTCTCTGCCGACTCCAATCGAACGGCGCTGCCAGAGCGGCCACTACTACCTGCTGAACAACTACAATCCGGGTTACTTCGGCGATGGCAGCAACGCTTTCACCGACACCAATCCGAACAACACGGTCTTTACGATTCCGCCGTCTTCTACGCCCAGCATCGGCGACCGTCTGATCAAGTCGGGTGTTTCCTGGAAGTACTATGGCGACCAGTGGAACAACTACGTCAAAGATAAGTACCAGCTCAATTACGGGGCCATCGGCAAGGATACGGACGAGTATTGCAACATCTGTAATCCCTTCCAGTACGACACCTCGATCATGGCTAACGCCACGGTGCGGAACGCCCACATCCAGGACACCGCCAACCTGTACGACGACATCAAGAACGGAATCCTGCCGGCGGTCTCCATCGTCAAGCCCAGCGGACTTGTCGATGGTCACCCGGCTTCCTCCAAGCTGGATCTCTTTGAAGGCTTCACCAAGAAGATTGTGGATGAAGTCAAGAAGAACCCCAAGCTGTGGAAAGATACTGCGATCTTCATCACATTCGATGAGGGCGGCGGTTACTATGACTCCGGGTACGTACAGCCGCTGGACTTCTTCGGCGACGGCACGCGTATGCCGCTGCTCGTCGTATCTCCTTACACCAAGCCAGGGCACATTTCGCACGACTACGGGGATCACGTTTCGATCCTGAAGTTCATCGAGCGGAACTGGGGCCTGGATACGGTCACCAAGCGCAGCCGCGACAACTTCCCCAACCCGGTGACGGCGCCAGGCAGTCCGTACGTTCCGGTCAACAGCCCGGCGATCACCGATCTGTTTGGCCTGTTCGATTTCCCGAACAACAACTAACTGCACGCGATTCATTGAAAGAGCCGGAGTTGGGTTTGCCAACTCCGGCTTTTTCATTTTCACGATGTGCCAGGGTGCCGTGCGAGTGAAGGGGCATCGGATTAGGGAGTACCGGTTTGCTCTTCGGGCAGGGGGACGAGACTCCGCAGGTGTTCTTTGCCCTTCACGGTGAGGTCGAAGTGCTGCCCCAGCTGGAAATTCGGCGGCAGGTCAGCGATCGGCTTTCTGTTCTTGATCAATCCAAGGTCGCGTAAATGGCGCAGTTCCTTTTGCAAATTGGGATCCAGTTTATAGGCCAGGTCAGGGTGGTCTCGCAGATTGCGCAGGTGAGTCAGCTCGATTGGGGACAGTTCCACGCGAGATTCATTGCGAGCTCGCGACAAACCCTCGACGCGCTGCAGGATGGCCTCAAGCAGATCCCGATCGGTGCGCAGGGCGGGCTGGGTGGAGCCTGAAGCCTGCAGGGTCTTGAGCGTCTGCTCGAGGTCGGGCCACCATTTTGTGAAGGAGCGCTCCAGCCTGTCGGAAGGCTTGGGGTTTTCGCGAATGGTGTTAATGCTTTCGACCAGCCGGTAGGTCCCTTCGCGGTCGGCGCGCACGTGCTGGAACTGGGCCAAGGGTGATCTTTCTGCCGCCGTGGGCAATTCGTCGATTAGGTAAGGCACGACACGTGAAGAGGCGAATTTCTTGGCGATAGCTCCGGCTTCAAAGAGCAGCCATGAAGATTGCCAGTTATCGCGAGTGAGGCAGAGGATGCCGAATTCGGACTGCTCGAGCTCGGTCCCGATGCGCTGCGCCCAGGCTTCGCCGGGAGTGATGTGATCGGAAACAAAGACCTGCACGGCTTCTTCGAAAAGATCCTGCAGGAGCGATTTGAGACCGAGGGCGGCGGTTTTGCTTCGGTCGCCGGACCAACTGGTAAAGATGCGCATGGATGATCATTCCTCAGCGGCGAAAACAGTGTGCGTGGGTCGGACCCGGCGGACTACGATCGTCCCAGCGATAAGGTCATAGAGAGCCTGCCTGCGCGGCGTGACGAACTGCAGAAAGACGCCTGCTCCGACGATCAGGAAGGGCACACCCCGCAGGGTTTTGTCTTTATCTACCTGCTTCGTTATCAGCATTCCTGTCCAGATCAGCGCGATTGCGAGGGAATAGAAGCAGGTTACAGACGCTGCAAATCTTGCAGTCATGCGGCCAAAGCCAGGCCGCTCGCCATTTCTCTTTCTGATGGCGATGCGGGATGCCAGAACCCCCAGAGTTCCGCCCCAGGGAGTAAACCTGGCCATTAATACCTGATAGACGTAGGCAACGATCGGAATGAGGATAAAGACTGTGACTCCAGTCGCCGTATCGCTGACTTCTACGCTGATCGCCGCCTCCACGATTACGATCATGACCATGATGAACATCGGCAGGAACAAGCAGATAACACCATCGAGCGCTGCAGCAATGAGCCTGCGCCAGTAGTCAGCAAGAATTGGCTCGCCCTTTGCCGTCTCGCGGCTGCCGGTTGCAGAAGAAGCCGTCGCCGCCTGGGCCTTGAGCCCGGCCGGGCTGGCACTGACCCGCTGTGCGATGCCCGCGAAACTGACGCGGCGGTAGATGTGCTTACCCGCGAATGACAGGATGGCGTACAGAAGGATCGAAATTAATGCAGAGATCGATCCGCAGAAGACGTAGGCAAACGCTTCGGCGAGGTTCCCTTTGCCGATCGCCCCGGACGACAGGTTCGGAACGCCGGGGTTAAGGTCCTTGATTTCATTGGCTACAGCGGGCTTCAAAAATTTCTCGAGGTGCTGCTGAACCCAGGGCGCAAGCGACTCGGAGAGCTTAACTGAAAGGGCGAGAAAGATCACGAAGACCAGAGCGCCGAGAAAAGGGGTCGCCTTGCGCCAGCGGCGCGCGAATTCCGCCTCTGCTTTCTCGACGTCGCGCACCTGTTTGCTGGCGTCAAGAAAGGCGAGGGCCTGTTCAAAGCCTTCGCGATAGAGTGTTGCCCATGCGGCGTTGGGCATCTGCTTCCAGCGCCATTCGAGCGCAACCTGCAGACCGGGGTCACGCCACAACGATTCCTCTCCCTTGGCGTGGAGCTCGGCAGACTCTGCGAGGCGGCGGTATGTGCTCGCTGACTGTGCCTCTTCGTCGGCCCATTTCTTGAGCCTCTCCCAGACGCGCATAAGGATTTCGTGGGAGATATCGATGACTGTGTCGGGCTCGAGTAGCTCGGCGACCGGGGGCATGAGGAAGGAGCGGCTGGGCACGCGGAAGACATCGAGAACGGTGACGACGTCTTCCTGAGTTGCGCCGACGACGTCACAGAGCTTTTTGAGGGACATGGGCCGACGTATACCCCGGGCATCGGTGCCCTTGTCGGTGAGCGCTTTGAATACCCTTTCGCAGATCTTTTGCTGCCGCCCGGTAGTCAGCTCGCCGAAGGCTTCTTCGGCGTGGCTGTCGAGCGCCCTGGCCATCGCGCCGACAGCTTCGTAGTGCTCGAGCGATAGAGCGCCCTCGCCGTGTCCTTTGGTCTGCCACCAGCTCCAGGTGCGGTTGACGGCGTGCTGGAGAATGGAAAGCTGGTCGGGGTTGTCGCCCACATCGTTCACCAGCCGTGTGAGGAGGACGGGGTTTAACTGGCCGCCGACCACACCGACAGGCCCAGCGGTCGCCGCGCGCCTCTCTTCTCGAGTAAGTCGCGGAACGAGGTATTGGCCCTCGTTGATGACTTCGGGAAGTCCGTCGAACTGGGAGCACTCACCGAGGAAATCGGAACGCATGGTGAGGACGATATAGATGGGGAACTCGGGGTGGGCGTGAGCTTCGAGCAGCAGGTTCACGAAGGCGACGGCCTCGTCGCTAACGCCGTAGACGTCGCATGATCCGGCCTTTCCGTAGCGGAATAGTTCTTCAAATTGGTCGGCGACGACGAGCAGGTTTGTGCCAGGGTCGAAGCGGGCGTATTCGAAGAGGTCGGCAAGACCCAGGCTGCTCATGCTCAGAGTGGCCTCGACGATTTCGAGGAGTGAGAGGCCCTCGGGCTGATAGTGGGCGAAGAATCCCTCCTCGGCGACGAAGGCGCGAGCCATCGACCGCACAGGACTGCCCCCGGGACGGAAGGTCACAATCCGCCAGGAGGTTCCGCGGCCCGACATGAGGCCTCGATGGAGGGCAGGCTTGAGGCCGCAATTCACCAGGGAGGATTTGCCGCTGCCTGAGGTGCCAACGACGGCGAGGAAACGGGTGGCCGCCAGCTTATCCACCATCCGGTCGACCTGGCTTTCGCGGCCGAAGAAGAGATGCTCCTCATCTTCGCGGAAGGGTCGAAGGCCCGGGAATGGATTTTCGAGGCCCACGGCTTCGAGCGGAGTTTGAGTCTGACTCATGCTCCGCTCCCATCGAAGGCTTTCAGGAAGGGAGCGACGGACTCTTCGGAGAAGCCGGGCAGGCAGTTGAGCAGGTGAGGCTCTTCGAGATCGATAAGGTCGCGCTTGGCAGCGGTTTCGGGAGCGCCGAGACAGGTGTAGACGGGGAACGGCGTTCGCCCGTCGCGGTTGCCGCTGAACTTTCTCAGTTCGCTGTCGACAGACCGCTTCCACGCATCGCCGCCTTCGCCGTAGTAAACGAGTACGCCGGCAGATTGCTGGAGCAGCTCCTGGTTAGCCTGGCGAACGGTTGCCGCATCGCCCTCGAAGACCGGGAGTTCGACGTCGAACTCGCGGCCAAGCAGGAATTTACGTAGCGGAATGGTGGATTTGCGATCGCGCTCATCGCAGATCAGGTAGACCATCTTGTGCCCGGAGCGGGCAGCGGCCGGAGCGGCAGAGACAGGGGTTTCCTCAAGCTTTTGCAGCGCGGCATGGATGGCTCCCTTGATTGCTTCCTGCTGGTTCGAGGTAATGAGATCGGCCCCAAACTGCGTCTCAGAATCGGTTTGCAGCTTGCGAATAAATTCGCTGTGCTCCTGTTGCTTCGACGCGGTGCCTTCGGGAAGCCAGATGATGCGCCGCAAACCCTTCTTCCGGCTGGCCTGGATGGCCAGCTCGTTTTGGAGAACCACGATGGACTTCTGGCTGGGGCCGTCTGGCACGGCGCCATAGGTGCCTCCGATGAGATGAACAGAGAGCTTGCACTTATCGAGCAGGTCGGTTACCTGCGCGACATAGGTTGCCTCGTCGCGGGCGAGCTGGTGGTCGGGCAGAACGCGGTAGCCGTGGCATTTGAGCTCGGCGTCGAGGGCCTCGCGCACGTCGCGCTGATCATAGCTGCACTCGGCAAGATAGACGACTGGCCGGGATATCTCGGTCTCCTCCGCGGGCGAGCACGGCGAGCCCGTCTTTGCCATGAGCTTAAGGATCTGCGCGATCTCCCAGGCGAGCTTGGCCATCCTGACGTTATATTTCTGGGCCATCTCGGTGCCGTAGGCGGGATCGAGTTCGAGCGGCGTGTTGTCTTCGTCGAGGTGATAGAACTGATAGCCGAGCAGGGCCTTCATTACAGTTGGCAACGGTTCGTCGGAATCGACTGGCGACTTGATGACCTTGACGATCCGGCACTTATTCTCGACGGAGAGGCCGGCGGAATGCTCGGCGGCCTTGCAGAACTCGTGAACCTCGCGCGCGCACCATTCCGACTCGATGTAACGGGGACTGAGCACGGAGACGAGCACGGCGGTCTTAGGAAACTGCGCAACGATCTCGTCAGAGAAGATGTCGTTGCCGGCGAGCTTGGAGTCGCGCCATATCTGGGCCTTCTGGCCGAGGCGCATGCTAAGCAGAGCTTCGAGGGACATGTGAAAACGGCTTATCCAGCCCTGCTGCTCGGGAGAGAGCGGCAGGTTATCGATGTGGGCGTAGCTGATGAACAGGTCCTTCTCGAAACGCATGGCTCGCGCCTTTATAGTGCTGGATCGATGAGGAATGTTACTGCGAGTAAGAGGGGGGAGCAAATCGATTGCGCGAAGCGAAGGACTTGCGCGGTCAGTCGAGGCGGACGAGGTAGGCTTCGCCTTCTTTCGGATTAATGCTTTTGGCAATTTCGGTGGCGCGTTTACGGTCGTCGGCCTGAGGGCGGATGCGCACCCAGTGACCGGTGGGTCCAGTGAACTCGATGACGTTGGCGGTCTCGTATTTGCGGGTGAGATGCTCCTCGAGCTTCTTCGCCTCGTTCTCCTTAGAGAAGGCTCCCACTTGTACGCACCAGCGGCCGCCTTGTTCGATGGGGTGAGGCGCATCGTAGACCTCAATCTTTACCATCGCGGTGCCGGGACGCCATACGCCCACAGCCTTAGCTGCGCCGATGGAGAGATCAATCACACGGTCTGGAACGAAGGGTCCGCGGTCAGTGATGCGCATAATGGCGGACTGGCCAGTCTGAAGATTGGTCACGCGAATGAGCGAACCCATCGGCAGAGTGCGATGCGCAGCCGAAATTCCGTTTTGGTCGTAGATCTGTCCGTTGGCGCCGCGATGGGCGTGATAATTGGGTCCATACCAACTGGCCATGCCCTGTTCGGTGTAGATGGGCGAGCGGGAGGCGACAATGGCTTCGTCGGAGTTAGCGGCTGGCTCCTCGGAGGGTGCCGGTTGCGGGGCTGTTGCCTCGGGAGGAGGTGCGGGTGTCGCGGAACGGGCTGGGGCTGGGATCTGAGGCGGCGGTGTGTAAGCGACCTGCGAGCGGTGGCTGCATCCTGCGATGCAAAGGAGTGCGGCGAAGCAAGCGAGCGATGAGGCAGCGTGTTTGCTCATCCTATTTGCCCTGACCCGTGTGGCGGTCAATTTGTTCGGCGAGCCTTGCCAGCTGTTCTGAGGCGGTACGCAGGGCCTTTGATGAGTTCTGGCGGACGCTCGGCACGACCTCGTCGTTGAGATAAGCGATGACCTTTTTGAGTTCCTCTTCGACGCGAGGGACGGCCTTGTTCAGGGTCTCATCCACTTTCCGGCCGAAGTCTTCGAATCCGCTGCCGGGTTGATTGGTCATGTTGTCCTCACGCACGCATACTCAAGGTAAGTATCGGCGTGGCCGATGGCCAAAAGCAATGGCAGATCGGAAGCGGTGCCGTGCGAGTTACTGCTTCGGACGAAGCTGACATACCGGTTGCCTGTTTCCCCTCGCCAAGCATGCAGGTTTCGCCCCGTACTACGAACACCAGAACAATACCGGTAAACGCCCGAATCAGATGCTGAATCAGCTAGGCCTGATTCTTAGCCTGTACTTTTAGTCAGAACGATCTATCATCGTCAGCATGCAAAAGTGGCGAAACGCTCTTTGTGTCGCGACCTGCCTGATCACGTTTCTTGCCATAAGTTGCAGCAGGAAAGAAGCGCCCCCGGCAACAGCAGCGCCCTCCGGTAGCCCGGTTCAATCCAACACGGAGAAGCCCAATACCGAGAAAGCCTCTACTGCGGAAGTGGCGCTGCCGATCCATTACGATCGCCACACCGACGATCTCGATGGCATGGTGAAGCGGCGCAATATTCGTGCCTTGGTGTTGATGAATCCCATCGGCATTTTTTACGACAAGGGACAGCCGCGGGGAGCGAATTACGAAGCCCTCCAGGAATTCCAGAAATTCGCCAACGAGAAACTCAAGACAGGCACACTCAAGGTCACGGTCACATTTCTGCCGGTGCGCGCGGAGCAGGCGGAAGCCGCCTTAACGCAAGGAATGGGCGATCTAATCGCCTACTCTCTGATCGTCACCCCGGAGCGGGAGCAAAGGGTCGCATTTACCGTCCCGGTGGAAAAGAATGTGCAGCAGGTGATCGTGACCGGTCCGAACTTTGGTGAGGTTTCCAAGCTGGAGGATCTTGGAGGCAAGCAGGTCTACGCCAACCCGCTGACGGTGAGCTATCAGAATCTGCAGCAAGTGAACGATACGCTGCGTAAAGAGGGCAAGCCGCTCATCGACATCAAGGCGGCAGACAAAAACCTTCTGGATGACGACCTTCTGCAGATGGTGAATGCCGGGCTGCTACCGGCGACAGTGACCAGCGCATCCAGGGCTAAGCTCTGGTCGGAGGTGCTGCCTAATCTCAGACCGCATCTCGACCTGGTGATCGCCAGCGGCCAGCAGACGGCATGGGCGGTGAGGAAGGACAATCCCCAGCTCAAGCGGATGCTGGACGAATTTATGGTCGCTCACGCCGTGGGAACGTCCTTCGGCAACACGCTAGTGCGCCGCTACCTGCAAAACACCAAGTGGGTTAAGAATTCGACGTCGCCGGAAGAACTTAAAAAGTTCCAGCAGCTCACGGCATATTTCCAGAAATACGCGGCCGAATACGACTTCGATTACCTGATGATTGCGGCCCAGGGATACCAAGAGTCACTGCTTGACCAGCAGAGGAGGAACCCGAGCGGCGCAGTAGGGATTATGCAGGTGATTCCAAAGTATGCCGCGGCCTCTCCGATCAACGTGCCGAATGTGAGCATGCCTGAAACCAATATCGAGGCCGGCGTGAAGATGCTGCGCAACATCGAGGACACGTATTTTGACGATCCCAAGATAGATCGTCTTAACAAGACTCTCTTCGTCTTTGCGAGCTACAATGCCGGACCCAATCGGATTGCGAGGCTTCGCAAGGAGGCTCAGGAACAAGGGCTCGATCCCAATAAGTGGTTCGATAACGTCGAGCTGGTAGTGGCCAAGGATATCGGCCAGGAGACCGTCACCTACGTCGGTAATGTGTACAAGTATTACGTGGCATACAAGCTGGCAGTCGCGCAAAGGCAAGTAATGGAAAAAGCCAGAACGGGGAAGGACAATTGAGATGCTCGTGTCGCCAGGCCCGTATTCTTAAAACCCGTGCACGCTCTCTGCGAAAATAGATCAGCATGCGTCGCGCACTGTTCGTTCTTTCTCTCGCCCTCCCCATTTTCGGCTGCGGCTATCACACAGCGGCTTCCGCCGCGCACCTGCCGAAGACGGTTCACGTCCTCGCCATTCCAACGTTCCAGAACGCCACGCAGTCGTATCACACGGAAGTGGCCTTTACCCAGCAAGTGATCCGCGAGTTTTCGAGCCGGACACCGTACAAGCTGGTCGCGGGCAATGATCCCGATGCGGACGCAACTCTGGACGGAACCGTCACCAGCTTTCAGGTCGTTCCCCTTACCTACAATTCGCAGACCGGGCAGTCGTCGAGTTTCCTGGTGACGATACGGGCACGGGTGATCCTGATGGACCGGAATCACAAGATTCTGTATCAGAATTCTTCCTATCTCTTTCGCCAGCAGTATGAGACAACGCAGGACCTGGCGAGTTTTATCCAGGAGGATCCAGCAGCAGTGCAGCGCATTTCTCAGGACTTTGCCCGGGGCGTGGTGTCGGATATTCTGGAGTCCTTCTAATGATCAAGTTCTGTCCTATGCCGGAGCTCTCTTAGTGGGCGCCGGTTTTGCCGCCGCGGATCGCTTCGTCGCCGAGGTGCGCGGAAACAATCTGCACGCGGGCTATGTTCTGCTTGGCGACGAGATCTTTCTCTACGAGCGCTGCCGCCGCGCGGTGCTCGAAACGCTGGTTCCCGATGGACTGAGAGACTTCTGCCTGTCCGACCTGGATCTCGCCGAAACCAATATCTTCGAAGTGCTGGACCGGGCGCGCACGCCTTCGCTGATGGCGCCGTTCCAGGTATTTTTCGTACGCGGGCTCAAGGCGCTCTACACGCGAGGTGCGAAGAAGGACGAGTTTGCGGCGATCGAAGAATATTTTCGCGCGTCGAATCCGCAGAGCCTGATCCTGTTCATCGCCGACCACATTCGTATCCCGTCCGATCCCCGCCGCATGGACATGGAGGACAAAAATCGCTATGAGCGGATTCGCGAAACCCTAGGTGACTGGTGCGGCATCGTCGAACTGGCCCGCGCGGATGAGGCCGACGCGCTGCGCTGGATCACTGCCGAGAGCGAGCGCAATGAAGTGCGCTTCGACCCCGATGCGGCACGTGAGCTGGCCGATGCGCTGGGCGCGGACATGATGCTGATCGCCAGTGAGTGGAACAAGCTGGTTCTGTATGCAGGAGAGAAGCGGCAGGTGACGCTCGGCGACGTGGAGACGATGGTGCTGGCGGCAAAACAGCGCTCCCTCTATGAGCTGACGGACGCGATCTCGGCAAAGGATACGCCGCGTGCACTTCTTCTGCTGCAGGGGCTGCTCAATGCTTCGGATGGCGGGGAAGATTCGGCAATCGGGCACTTGTACATGCTCGCGCGAACCTTCAGACAGATGCTGGTAATCCTGGAGAAGAACGTCCGCGACTCGCGGGCGATATGGCAGGCACTGTGGCAAGGGTTCCGGATGCCTCCGTTTGCTGCGGACGATTTGATTCGGCAGGCTCGTCGTTACAAATCAAGCCGCGAAATTACGCGGGCGCTGAGGCTGATTGCGAGGGCCGATCTGGAGCTGCGCTCGCAGCCTCCGGATAAACGGCTGGTTCTGGAGCGGCTGGTTTTCGATCTGACGAAGGAAGCAAAGGCCGTGCGAGGGGATTTACCGGCACAGTATGCGATGGAGTTGTAACGGTTTTCTTCCCGTTCGAAGCCTGCCTTAAAGGGCGGCCGTGAGTAGAAGTAGAAGCGCGGCGACAACGGTGGCCGCCTGGTAGAGGTAATCTGAATCCTGCCTGACGTGATGGATGCTTCTGCCCGGGCGATGGGTCGGACGGTGGACGGTGCTGTGCATGGCCGAGCCTTTCTCCCTTAATGACGCATGATGGCAGTGAGCGAATTCATCTCTTGCTCTGTTAGAGACATTTTCGGCTTAGAAGTTTCTAACTTTAGAACAATTTTCACCTGAGTTAATTTCTTAGTTAACAGTGTTCCGACCGGAAAACAGCGCAACGCGCGCGTGTCAACCGATGTAGAATCGCGCTGATGGCAACCGGCGGACAAACACCTGATTTTCTCAGCCCGAACACGAATGCCGCCAAGGAATCGAGATCACTGCTGCCCTGGATCATCGCAGGGGTCGTTGTGTTGCTGGTTCTCGGCATATTCCTGGCACGTGGCCATCATGCGCCGCCGGCGAATCCGGGCGGAGCGGGATTGGCGCCGCCTGACCCATATTCGGCCAACCTCGCGTTCTCGAATATCAAGATGAGCGAGGCCTCTAGCGTAGGCGGTGCGAAAGTGACCTACCTGGACGGCCTGATCGCCAACCACGGCGAAAAGACACTGACTGGGCTCACTGTGCAGGTAGCCTTCCGGGATTTCACCAATCAGCTTGTGCAGAAGGAAACGATGCCGCTGAATCTGATCCGCACGCATCAGCCGTACATCGACACGGAACCGGTCTCGTCCGCTCCCATCAAGCCGGGCGAGACGCGGGAGTTCCGGCTGATCTTCGATCATGTGGCGGAAAGCTGGAATCAGAATTATCCCGAGCTGCGGGTGATCGAAGTAAAGAGTAGGTAATGCCTGCGTGGATCTGAAGATTGGTCGGCGTAAACGCGATATCCTCAGACTCGTTAGCGAAATGGCAGGTTGGCCTGGATGGCCTCAGCCTCGTAAGGAAACCACTTCTCCGTCACCTCAACTCTAACGGACATGTCCGAAATGCCATCAGGCAACGGCGTATTGCGATGAACACTGAAATCGGGCCTCACGGGAAAAACAGTGATTGCCCCGACACTCTTGCCGAGCCGGTATTCAAAATAGAATCCCTCGTCCGGAGCACCACGACGGCTAATCACCACCGCTCCATAGCGCGCCAGCTGAGCATTGATGTCATTGTTCAATGCATTCATGAGAGGTATCCGTTTCTCGAATCGCATTGAAAACATTGGATTGAAATCCCACTTGTTCGTAATAAATCGTTGACCAGCAGACGCGCCTTCGCCCGATACCATCTGTGAGGATTCATCAGACTGAAACTTCGCTGTCACTCGTTGGGGGTTGTAGTTTTTGAGGAACGCACTCACCGAGTTCGGAGATGGGTAAAGTAGCTGCTGCTGATCGCGAATCGCGGGGGCTGCGAGAACGATAAATGCGGTGGCTATCACGGCGCAGAACGAGATCAGGACCTTCCACGTGGACTTCATGGCCAGCCTCGGGGTACTCGCTGATCATAGTGGAAGCGTTCCTCATCGATAGAAATAAAAGAGAGGAGCGAATAATCACTCCTCTCTCTCTGTCTGTGAACTGAGGCTATTCGTTCGGCTGCGCGGGCGGCGGGGGGGCGCCACCGTCAGGACCTGACTGGCCGCCTGGACGGGATCCCCATTTGCGCTGGCCGTCGCTGCGATCGCCGCGGGGAGGTCCCTGCTGCGCCATGGAGCGGAGCTTCTTCCACTGGTCCGCGGTGAGCACCGTGCGGATGCCGAAGAGCATGCGGGCGTTAGCCTTTTCAAGCTCGGCGCGCGCCTGTGCGATCGCGTCGATCTGCGCGAGGATCTTGGTTTCGTCTGGCTGGTCAGCCTCGATCAACGGCTGCAGAACCGTTTCCTGCTTCTCCAGCGTGGCCTTCAGATCGATAAGTTGGAGCTTGTGCTGCTGGAAGATGTCGTCCATCTTTTTCTTCTGATCGTCGGTGATGCCGACCTGCTGCGCCACTTCGGGCTTATCCCACCAGCGGCCATGGCCACCGGCGCGGAAGGAGCGCTCCATCGGCGGAGGTCCGGGGCTGCCATCCCGGAAGTCCTGCGAAAAGGCGGGCATGCTTGAGGCGAGACAGAGCAGCGAAGCAAACGACAATAAAATGGCGGGGCGCTTGTAGTTATCGAGCAACATTCTTCTTCTCCGGTTTGTTCAGCGAGGATTCAGTGGTGACTTCGTTGGTGGATGTACTGGAACTCCAGCTGTCGAGCGAGGCGAGAGGCGCAAGCGAGGAGGGCACAGATTCCGATACGGCAGAATCCACCTGTTCAAGCAGCGCAGTGTCGTCGCCCGGGTTATTCTGTTGCGCGACTACGGGAGGAGCCACCACGGGCTTCGTCTGATGCAACAGAGGCACAGCACCCATGCAAAGTAGCGCGGCGCAGGTCCAGGCCAGAATGAGGTGGCGCTGCGCGCTCTTGTGGCGTTGTCGCGCGGCGACAAGCCAGTTGTAGGGCACAGGCTTCACTGTTTCGCGTTCGGCCACATGGTTGACCGCCGAACGGAAGTCGCTGAGCGCGGAGGCGAATTCGCCAGTCGGCTCGAGCGAGGTGTCAGGAGATGTGTCAGAGAACTTGTCAGTGAATGTATCAGGGCGCGTGTTCATTTTTCACCTTCGGATTTGCCTGAGGCGCGCTCGCGGACAATGCGCAGGGCGCGATACAGATGCGACTTGACGGTGCTGGTGTTCATGCCGGTGGTCTCGGCTATTTCTGACAATTCCAGCTCTTCCACAAAGCGCAGGAGGAAGACCGTGCGTTGCTGGCGGGAAAGCTTCTCGACCGACTGCCAGATTTCTCTCACCCGCTCCTGCTGGAGGACCACCGCTTCGGGCGAACTCGCGCCGTCCGGAACCCAGTCGCCGATATCGACAATGTCGAGCGCCGTATCGCGCGTCCTTTGCCAGAAGCGCATGCGGCGGCTGCGGAGATGATCGCGCACCAGGTTGAGAGCGATGCGCGTAAGCCAGGTGCCCAGGCTGGAGTCTCCCCGGAACTGATGTCGCGCGTTATAGGCTTTGAAAAAACAATCCTGGGTGAGCGATTCCGCGACATCGCGATCGGCAAGCGAGGCCATGAGAAAGCGGAAAATGCGCGACCGGTAAAGCCGGACGACTTCGTCAAAGTCGGCCAGCTCGAGCACCGATTCTGCCCGCGCAAGCGGCGGAAGCTCCGTGGATACCATGTGTCCCATGCCTAGGAATAGACGGGATTCACCGGGATGAGTTTACAGGAACCCGGATTTGGGCCGCGAAGTGTCATTTCTTGACCTTGGCGGCGGCCACGTCAATGTTGAAGGCATCCGGCGGCAGGGGTACGTTGTAGGCGGCCTTGTAGAGGAAGCGCTGGCTGGTCATATCTCCATTTTTGAACCGGGTAATGGAGAAAGGCGTGGGGATGCCGTCGAAGGTGTGGTAATCGTCATACTCTTCGCGCTCCGTGTTCTTGTCGTGGTAGACCGGGTCGCGCCACTGGAAGCTGCGGCTGCGGGGCAGGTGAGTTTCGGCGTCCATCTGGATGGTGATGGACTCATTCGCCGGCGAGATCATTGTGACCTGATCGGTGAGATGGCGCTCGGAGAGCGTCTGACCCTCGTGGACGAAGATAGTATTAGGGTCCTTGAGCCAGACACGGATGGCGACGTCGATGGAGTGCTCGCGACGCCGGAGGTAGTCCTCGCAGATCTCCTTGGGCAGCGCCTTCTTGCCCTGGTAGGTGGCCTCCATGCATTCGTTTCCGCTAAAGATCACGATGTCATCGCGCTTCTTTGAGAACTCGTCGCGCTCCTGACCGTTGGGTGTCCGCCACTGGAAGTAGTTCTGGATGGCACCCGTGGGCTTGCCCTGGTAGAACCCGGAGACACGGCCTTCGAAGTAGGAGTTCTGCAGCGACAACCAGCGCTCTCCACCCATCGCCTCAACCATAGCGGCGAGGGCGGCGCGGGCTTTCTGGTCGTTGGCATGCGCGGCGGCATCTTCGGGAGTCTGTGCTGGGGCCTGGGCGTGCCCCAGCCGTGCGCAGAGCATGAACGTGACAAGTATCAGGAGCTTTTTCATCCGGCGAGCACCGCGCCTCCATTGACGTTGACGATCTCGCCGGTCATGAATCCGGCGTAAGGGGTGCAGAGGAAGAGGATCGGTGCGGCCACTTCGATCGGACGCGCGACGCGGCCGAGCGGAATCGTGGAGAAAATTTTCGGGCTGGTCGCGGGGTCGGCGAGAGCGGGCGCAGACATGTCCGTCCCAACCCATCCGGGGGCGACGCAATTGACGTAGATGCCGTGCGGAGCAAGTTCGCTGGACAGTCCCTTGGTCATGCTGATGAGCGCGCCCTTGCTGGCGGCGTAGTCGGCGTGGTTTGCTTCTCCGCGCTGACCAGCAGTGGAGCTGATTAAGACGATGTGCCCTGCGACTCCCTCGGGCGACAATCGCGGCTGGCGCTGCATGTGAGTAACGGCTGCCTGCGTGAGCCCGAAGACACTGTCGAGATTGACAGCCAGAGTCTGCCGCCATTGCTCGGTAGACATCTTCGCGATAGGCGCGTCCTCCGCTGGCCAGACACCGTGATTCGCGACGAGAATGTCGATGCGTCCGAAGGCACGGACAGTCTCCTCGACCAGCGCACGGCCCTGGTCCGGCGTCGACAGCTCCTGTGGAATCCCCACGCAATGCTTCGCGCCGCCCACCTCCGCGACCAATGCATCCGCCGCCGCCTTTGCAGTGCGATAATTGAACACCACCCGCGCTCCAGCATGCCGAAAGAGGCGCACGGTTGCCGCGCCGATGCCGCGCGAGCCTCCCGTAACGAGAGCGACTTTGCCGTCAAGTGAGAGGGTGACTCCAGACATGATTCGACGGTACGTGAGGAGCGGGTGGCGACGCAAACTACTTAGATAATGAGACGCCGCGGCTACTTTGAATGCGGGTCGTGTCTACGTTGGTCGGACCTCAGCGGCGAATCACTTGGAAGGCGCTGCTGGCTCGGTCTTCTTCTCCACGACCACTGACTTGGGGTCGACCGTGATTTCTTTCAGCCGGGTTGTCACCTCTGGCGTGCCGCCCTCCTGATATCGACCGCCGAGGTGCTCCGCCAGAAACTTCTCCGACTCCATGAACAGCGCCATGTTGTTCACCGGCCGCGCGAAGCCGTGTCCTTCATCAGGCGCCAGCAGATACTCTACGGGGAAGCCCCGGTCGCGCAGCGCAACCACGATCTGCTCGGCCTCGCGACGGTTCACTCGCGGATCATTGGCTCCCTGCGCGACCAGCAGGGGTGTCTTAATCTTTTCGGCAGAGTTGAGCGGCGAGCGCTCCATCAGCAGCGCCTTGCCTTCCGGCGTTCTCGGATCGCCCATCCGTTGATAAAACATCGTCCTTATTGACTCCCAGTAAGGCGGAATCGCGTTCAGAAGCGTCATAAGGTTTGACGGACCGACGATGTCCACCGCGGCAGCATAAACATCGGGCGTAAAGGCTACGCCGGCCAGCGTGGCATAGCCGCCGTAAGAGCCGCCCAGAATTCCCACACGCTTAGGATCGGCGATGCCTTCGGCAACCAAATACTTTACCCCCCAGGTAATGTCATCCTGCATCTTGGCGCCCCATTCGCGGTTTCCGGCATCCAGAAACTTCTTACCGTATCCGGTAGAGCCGCGAAAATTCGGCATCAGCACGGCATAACCGCGGTTCGCAAAAAACTGCGCGAGCGAGTTGTAGCCCCATACGTCCCGTCCCCATGGGCCACCGTGCGGAATCATCAACGTTGGCAGGTTCTTCGCGGGTACACCTTTGGGCAGCGTCAAATACGCAGGTATCTCGAGCCCATCCGAGGACTTGTACACAACCGGCGTCATCTTGGCGAGGTCTTCGCGTGGCAGCTTCTCGCGAACGGTGAATTGAGGCGTAAGCGTGTGCCCCTTGCGGTCGAAGAGCAGCGTCTGACCCGGCTCGGTATCGCTGAACGCCGTCACCAGCCAGACCTGTTCATCCCTGGTGCGCGACCCCATGCTGATTTCTTTGCCGGGCAGCTGGCTCTGAAGCCATTGGTAGTCCGCCTCGAAACCCTTGTTGCGGAAGTATCGTTTTTCGCGGTCGTAATAGTACGACGTCCCCACCAGCTCATCGGTCGCTTCCGAGAACATCGCCCCGCCAAAATCAACTTTCTTCAAAGGATCGGACTCGACCGTCTCCGTCTTGCCGGTTTCGGGGTCAAAAAGCACCAGCGAGATCAGGTTCACGTTCGTGCCTTTGTTCGTCTGCATGTACACGCGCTTGCCGTCTCGATCGAACCGCACCGGGTCGCAGCTTTCAAACACCGTGCAGGAGTAGACCTGAGTAAACTTGTCCGCATCCACGCGGAGGATTTCCGTGTCCCCGTTTTCCGCGCTGCGCGAGGCCAGGCGCAACTGTCCTTTGAGGTCGAACTGCCAGCCCGTAATGCGCTCCGTGTTCTTTCGGACAAGTGTCTTCTCACCGGTCGAGATGCGCAGCTTGTAAAGGTCGTGCCAGGCTTTGTCGCGGTCGTTCAGTCCGATGTAGACGATGTCCGGATCGCTCTTGGGAACCTCATAAATGGATACCCGCACGCCTTTCAGACCCGTCAGATCGCGCGACACCGGAGCATCGGCGCCGGCCTCGGGCTTGGCCGAAGGGTCTACGGCGAAGACGTTGAAGTTCTCATCGCCCGCGTTGTCCTTCACATACAGGATGTCCTTGCTATCTCTGGTCCAGAAATAGCCTGCGACGGGGCGCTTGGTCTCCGTGGTCAGCAGCCGGGCGGCGCTGAATGGCTCGCCAACCGCCTTCACATAGATGTTGCGCGTGTCCTTCCAGGGCTTCAGAAATGCGATGTATTGTCCGTTCGGAGAGATCTGTGCCCCCGCGATCTCAGGGTTGCCGAAGATGAGCTCGCGATCAATCAGCGGAGGCAAGCCCGCACCGGGCGCGCTTCGATCCTGCGCTCCCACCGTTGAAGCGATCAGCGACAAGAACAATGCTCCATACAGAAGGCTTCTCACGGATGTTCTCCCTATTCCAGACAATTGCGGGATGGTTTGAGTTTATTTCCGGCGGCGCCAGGCCCTCTTGCGCAACGCTGCTTGCAATCCAGACGAATGCTACATGAAAACCGCTCGGGTAAGCATCTTTCGGGGCTTCACTTGACGCGAACAGGGCAAGTCGCTCGTTGACGCCGTTCTTGGCATTCCCGGGTATTCGAACCCAGGTCTTCCACTTCGCGGCCGGCTCTGTCTTTTACGCAGTACGAATCGCGGCAGGCGGTACGACGACCTCAACAAGTCCGGTCGCCACGTCATAGACGAGGCCGGAGATAATCCACGCTCCCGGCAATGTGGGAACCGTTAGGAGCAAAGCAACGTCGACGGCCACCGCCGCGCGCGGATCGGTGACGGCCTTTGCATTGAGTTCCTTTTCCTGTATTTGAAAATAGTGCGCCAGCATGGCGGGGTCGCCCGTTAAGCGAGTGATGCCGCAATCAGTGTGGTGAAGGACGATCAGGTGAAACTCCCCACCGCCCCCGGTGATCTCTCCGAGAACCTGACCGATTCGCCCGAGCAGACGCATCTCCTCCAACAATACCGGGGTGATGCGACCGCCGATGTTACGCAATACGAGAGCTTCGCCCGATCTAAGTCCAAGTAGATGAGCGGGGTCCACACGCATATCAGCGCAACCGATGATGAACGCCTTTAGATTCGGCGTCGCCCGCGGAAGCGAGGGCATAAGGGTGCCCGCGGCAGACTGCTGAGCAGCGAAGTCTTTGTTACGTTCCAACATTGAGTCGAGATGGGTCACGTTGATTCTCCTTGAGAAATGTTGCGCAACACTTTGCTGAGACAGCTTCGTCGAGCCGGACCACCGGCACTGACAGTTTAGAAGCTGACCGCCGACGAGACCCCAAAAGATCGCTCGCCAGGTTTGCGCCATACTGCCTCAGCTCATTTTCTGGCCGCTGCTCACAATCGTTTGTCGGCTAACCGTGCTCTAGACCTTGTCTTATCGCTCGCCGAGCGTAATAATGGCGCACCCAAGTCATTCGTTGGCCCACGCCGCGATCCTTCAACGTACCGCTCATGCCACGCTGCCGGCAGTTCCCCCACGCGACCGCATGACTCCATTCCAGAGGAGGAAGATGTATGTCTACCCCAACCGCAAACCGTCCCGCCAATCGCCCCATCGATATGGACAAGCTCAACGCCCTGCTTGGTCAGGCTGTCGGAGACATGGGCGCGGCGCTGCATGCTGCGCTGATCGTGATCGGCGACAAACTCAATCTCTACCGCACCATGGGCGCGGGAGAAAAATTCACCCCGGTCGAGCTCGCCCGCCGCACCGGCACCGCCGAGCGCTACGTGCGCGAATGGCTCAATGCCAACGCCGCTTCGAAATATGTCGAGTACGACGCGGCGACCGGCACCTACTACATGACGCCCGAGCAATCCTTCGCGCTGGCCCAGGATGACAGCGCGGTCCATCTGCCCGGTTTCTACCACATGGTCGCCTCGTGCATGAAAGATGAGGAGAAGCTGACCGAGACCTTTCGAACCGGCAAGGGCTTCGGCTGGCACGAGCACGAGGAGGGCTTGTTTCATGGATGTGAGCGCTTCTTTCGGCCCGGATACCTGGCCAACTTAACCACCAACTGGATTCCGGCACTCGAGGGCGTCGAGGCAAAGCTCAAATCCGGCGCGCGTGTCGCCGACGTGGGCTGCGGACATGGCGCGTCGACGCTGCTGATGGCCCAGACTTATCCGCAATCGGAGTTCTTCGGCTTCGATTACCACGACGCGTCGATCGCGACGGCGCGCGAAAAGGCCAGGAAGGCGGGACTCGAAGGCCGCGTGCATTTCGACGTGGCTCCAGCCAAGTCCTTCCCGGGCAAAGACTACGACTTCGTTGCCTGTTTTGACTGCCTGCACGACATGGGCGATCCGGCGGGAGCGGCGGGGCATGTGCACGACGCGCTTTCCAGTGACGGCACGTGGATGATCGTCGAGCCAATCGCCGGCGACGATGTCACCGCTAATCTTAATCCTGTCGGCCGCATTTACTATTCGGCGTCCACCGTGATCTGCGTGCCCGCCTCGCTCTCGCAGGAAGTAGGCGCGGGACTGGGCGCCCAGGCAGGCGAGAAGAAGATTGGCGAGGCGGTGTCTGCCGGAGGATTCAAGCACTTCCGCCGCGCGACCGAGACTCCGTTCAACATGGTCTTCGAGGCAAGGCCCTAGTCAAAAAGTTGGCGGAGAATTTTGCCCAATCCGCTAAAATAGAAATAGAGATCATAAAGGAGCCCGGGCCGAACTTGGCCGGGCTCTTTTGCTTGAGTGGAACCCCCAAAGGCCCTATCTCATTGATTCCCAAGGTAAAGCACTGTAACCGTTAGATTCCATGGTAGATAGAGCAGACGTACCTGCTAAGTCGTGAAGAATCAGGTAGGTAAGAAACGCGGGGGGAGGGGGGTATACTCCTCATCGCCGCTACTTCTTCGCAGCCAGAAGCTTCCTGCGCTCCGCGATCAGCCTCGTCCGTTCCTTCGCAGGCAAGGCCAGAACGTCCTTCACGCGCTTCGGAAGCTTGTTGTACGTGAGCATGTGCGCGCAGCGGAGATGCTGCTTGAGCTCGTTCGAGGTGAAGACATCGTAGCGCTCGATGGCAACCCAGTAAATCCGCGCCATGTACGGAGCCGGAAAAGCGCCCTCAATCTCCACCAACTCGGCATAGCGTTCCGGTCCGGCAGCGAAGGAGAGCACCCCGTGCCCCCCGCCGCTGAGATTGGCGAGCGCGAACATTTTTCCGCCGATCGCTTTATCCCCCACCCAGAAGACGAGATTGTCGCCCCACTGCATCGTCTCCTCGACGTGAGGCAGGCTGAGCAGAAAGGCCCGAAGTAATTCGACATTCATGGCTGCAGTTCGACGTTCATGGCGGTCAGAGGCGCGACGAGAACTCGCTGCGATGTCGGCTGTAGAAGTAGTAGATGACCAGCCCGATGGCGAGCCAGACGAAGAAGCGGATCCAGGTGATGATGGGCAGCCCGGCCATCAGCAGGACACAGAAGGAGATGCTCAGAATCGGCAGGATCGGTCCGCCGGGACAGCGGAATCCGCGGCGTCGATCTGGATCCTTATAGCGCAGTATGAGCACCCCGGCGGAGACGAGTACGAAGGCGAAGAGCGTGCCGATGTTCGAGAGGTCGGAGAAGGTGCCTATGTCGAGCAGACCTGCCGGTACGCCGACGACGAATCCCGCCACCCATGTCGCCGTCGCAGGGGTACGAAAGCGGGGGTGCACCTTCGCGAAGACCGGGGGCAGCAGCCGGTCGCGCGACATGGCGAACCAGACGCGCGCCTGGCCGATCTGGAAGACGAGGATGGACGAGATCATGCCCAGCATGGCGCCGATGATGATGGCGAGGCGTGTCCAGTTGAGGGCGGCGCCGGGGTTGGCTAGGTAGACCTTCTTGAGGGTGTTGACGACGGGGGCGGCGTCATCGACCAGCGCGGTCCACTTAATGAGTCCGGTTAGAACGACCGCGACCCCAATGTAAAGGACGGTGCAGATGATGAGTGTGGCGATGATGCCGATGGGCACGTCCCGCTGCGGATTCTTGCACTCTTCAGCGGCCGTCGAGACGGAGTCGAATCCGATATAGGTGAAGAAGATGATGGAGCCGCCGGTCAGGACCCCAGACCAGCCGTTGGGATAGAAGGGCTTCCAGTTGGTCGGGTGAATGTAGTGCGCGCCGACTCCGATGAAAAGAAGGATGGCCGCGATTTTGAGCAGCACCATCACGTTGTTGGTCTCGGCGGATTCGCGAATGCCGCGGACCAGCACCATGGTGAGAAGCATGACGATAAGGAAGGCCGGGATATTGAAGCCGAAGTGCCACCCTGACGGATAGAGCATGTTGCCCTGCAAATCGGTCAGGCCCGAGGGCAGATAGGCGGGCGAGATCCAACGCAGGTTGGGATGAATACCAAACCAGTCGAGCAGGGCGACGGCATGTCCCGCGAATCCAACCGACACCGCCATGTTGGAGAAGGCGTACTCGAGGATCAGATCCCATCCGATGATCCATGCGACAAGCTCGCCGAGCGTGGCATAGGTGTAGGTGTAGGCCGAGCCGGCGATGGGAATCATCGACGCGAGTTCGGCGTAGCAGAGACCGGTAAAGCCGCATACGATGGCGACGAGAACCAGCGACAGGGCCAGCGCGGGTCCAGCGCCGGGACGGCCCGCAAGTGCGGTGTGATGCACGATGTAATCGAGCACCGGGGTGTTGAGGATGGAGGAGGTATCGAACTTTTCGCCGGAGATAGCCGTGCCTACAACCGTGAAAATGCCCGAGCCGATGACGGCTCCAATGCCGAGCGATGTAAGAGAGACTGGTCCGAGCGTCTTCTTGAGACTGGTCTCGGGGTTCTCAGACTCGGCGATCAGCTTGTCGATGGATTTGCAGCAAAGAACCTGGGGCGGCAGAGTCCGACTCCTCTATGAGATTGAGGGGAGTGTATCCGGAATGAGGCCCGCTTCGCGAGAGAAATTCTCGGAAACGGGCTTTGCTTACGGTTCTTGTGACAGCCGCTCTACTTGCGCTTGCTCTGGCCGCGGGTAAGCGTCTTGACCTTTTTCTTGTTGGATCCGCGCGGGGTAGTGCGAGGCGCCTTGGGGGCGGCCTTCTTGCGGGCTGTCCGCTTGAGGGCCTTGCGTTCAGATGTGTCGGTAACTGCTTTTGTGTTTGCCATTCGAATCCTTGGCTGCCAATGTGAGGCAGCGTCTTCCTTTTAAGTGGTTATTGTGAGGATAAATCAAGCGAGCGCAGCCGTGCTTCGGTCAGGGCAATCCCGAGGTCAGCGGGCCACCAGCTGATCTATAATTCCCAAGACATGATTTCACGAGATATGAAAGCCTTCGCGCTCTGCCTGCTTGCGGTTTCCTCCTGTTCCGCCGTTGCCCAATCCGCACATTCGATGACGATGAGTTCAACGCCCGCGCCTGACGAGCGGCTGGGAACGGTATCCTTTGCCGTCTCCTGCAACGCGCCGGTCCAGACGCCTTTCAACCGCGGCGTCGCGTTACTGCACGACTTCTGGTACGCAGAAGCGCAGCCGCAGTTCAAGCAGATTGTGAAGGCTGATCCGGGCTGTGCGATGGCCCATTGGGGCATCGCTATGAGCGTATTCCACCAGATATGGGACCGGCCCGACGATGCCGTGATGAAGCTTGGGTGGGAAGAAATCCAGAAGGCGCAGTCACCCGCGGTAAAGACACCGCGCGAGCGCGAGTACATTGCAGCTCTGGCCGACTTCTACAAGCCCGGAACAAAGGACTTCACAACGCGCATCAATGCCTATTCGGAAGCCATGGGCACGCTTTACCAGCATTACCCTGACGACGTCGATGCCGGGGCCTTCTATGCGCTTTCGCTGCTGGCGGCTGAGGCGCCGAATGACACCAGCCTGGCGCAGGAGCACAAGGCGATGGCCGTGCTGACGCCGCTCTTCGCCAAGTACCCCGACAATCCGGGCGTGGTGCACTACATCATTCACTCCTGCGACAACCCAGTGATGGCTTCTGACGGCCTCGCCGCGGCCGACCGCTACGGGGTGATCGCGTCATCCGGCCCACACGCCGTGCACATGTCAGGACACATCTACGCCCGGCTGGGCATGTGGCCACAGGATATCGATTCCCAGCTGGCTGCGATCAAGGCCTCGGAAGCCGCCGAGGCGCGGCACGAGAGCGGCATCATGGATGAGCCCCATTCCTACGACTTTCTGATGTACGCGTACCTGCAGAGCGGCCAGGATGCGAATGCGAAGCAGGTGCTCGAGAAAATCCCCTCCGTTGTGGACCGTTTCGCGGCGATGCCCGACGTGGGAGGCCGCGATATGAGCTGGATGGTGGCCTACTACCGCGGCAAGTTCCCGGTTTTCTACGCGCTTGAGCTGCGCGATTGGTCCACCGCTGCCGCGCTTCAGCCTGAAGGCGGCGCATCGCCCGACGTGGCAACCATGACCTGGTGGGCGCGAGCGATCGCGGATGGGCATCTGCGCCATGAAAAGCAGGCGAACGCCGACCTGGCGCACTACGATGCTCTGATGGTCGAGGTAAAGAAGGGCAGGCACGCCTACTACGCCGACTCCACTGGGTCGAAAATCGAGCGTTTCGAAATTGCCGCCTGGGCCAGCTTTGCTGTCAACCACAAGGACGACGCACTGAAGCAGATGCGGGACGCCGCCGACCTTCAGGACAAGGTGGGACAGGGCGAAGTGGATATCCCGGCCCGCGAGATGCTCGCCGACATGCTGCTCGAGTTGCACGAGCCGCAACAGGCGCTGGCGGAATATCGCGTGTCGCTGAAGCTCAGCCCCAACCGCTTCAACGGGCTCTACAACGCAGGAGTGGCCGCTGAGGCCGTGGGAAATAAAGCTGCAGCCGCCAAATACTATGAGGCCCTGCTGAAGTCGACGGGCGGGGGCGGCCAGTCATCGCGGCCGGAGCTGCTGGCCCATGCCCGGAGCTTTGTCTCCGCAACGCAGCTGGCGGAGAAGTAAATCAGGATCAGGCGCGCGGCGAGATTAGAGCTTTTCCAGCTGAGCGAATTTTTCCACAAGCTTTTTTACTCCGAACTTTGAAAACTGCACGGTGATCTTTGCATCCTCTCCATCTCCCTCGCGGCGAAAGACAATGCCTTCACCGTATTTGGGATGGCGCACGCGCTGGCCGCTCCTGAGTCCCGTACTGCCGGTAGGCGCAGGCAGATCGAGTTTGGGGCGAGACTTCGGAACAGACGCGCCACGCTGCGTAAAGAATTGCGCAATGTTGTCGAGAGAGTTGCCGGGCTTTGCCGGTCGTCCAGCATAAGAGCGCGACGGGCTGGTTTGAGTGACGGCGCTCTGATCCTCATCCTCGTAGCTGTAGTGGCGGCCGGTTGAGTCGTCGTATTGGCTGCGCCCATAACGCGACGCAGTTTGCCCACCATAGGAGCCCCAGGTGTTTGCGCGCGAGCTGGTGCCAGCTACTTCCTCGATAAGGTGCGAGGGGATCTCTTCGAGGAAGCGTGAGGGCAAGCTGGCCTCCGGCATGTCATTGCCGTAGCGGCGGCGATAGCGGGCACGGGTCACGATCAGCGAATTCATTGCTCTCGTCAACCCCACGTAGCAGAGGCGCCGTTCCTCTTCCATCTGGATGGGATCGTTGAGCGTGCGCGAGTGCGGGAAGAGCCCTTCTTCAAGGCCGGCGAGGATCACCAGCGGAAACTCCAGCCCCTTGGCCGAGTGAAGCGTCATCAGAGTCACGCGCGAGTCGGCCTTGTACTGGTCGGTGTCGCTGACCAGCGCAGCGTGATCGAGAAATTCAGCGAGTGTTTCGCCGCGCTCCTGCGCGTCCTGGGCAGCGTTGGCCAGTTCCTTGAGATTTTCAATGCGCGAGAAAGCTTCAGGCGTGCCTTCTTCTTCGAGCGAGCGGATGTATCCGGTGCGATCGATGAGGAACTTGATGAGTTCGGGCAACGTTGCGGCGTCTCCAGGCTTGCGGAAGGCTGGCTTCTCGGAAGAGGAGTCGGCAGCCTGTGAAGGCGCCGCATGTGGGACCGGCGGCTCGTCTTCAAAAGGGTTGAAGGCAGTGGCATCGAGCGGCAGGTCTTCGAGTTCAGGCTCGTCGGTGAACGCGAGCGTGTGTTGCGCTTCGTCTCCGAAATCAAAGCCAGTGTCGGCATCGTCCGCTGCAGCAGCTATGTCGAAGGCGGTGTCTTCATCGGCGATGTCCGCCGAAAGTTTGTCGGCAAAACCGGGAGTCAAGAGGGCGCGCGCGTCGAGGATGATGCGGCGGAAAGTGTCGAGAGCGATAAGAGCACGGGAGGGCAGCAGCCTGTCGTGCAGAGTACGTTCGATGGCGTTCCAGGTACTGCTTCCGGTTTCGAGGGCGATGCGCTCCAGCGTCTCCAGTGTAGTTTTGCCGATGCCGCGCGCGGGGATGTTGATGACGCGCTGCAGTGCGATCGAGTCGCTGGGGTTCTGCACCAGCTTGAGGTAGCTGAGCAGGTCCTTGATTTCTGAGCGCTCGTAAAAGGAGAAGCCTCCGACCATGGTGTAGGTAATGCCGTAGCGGCGCAGCGCCTCTTCCACCAGCCGCGACTGCGAATTAGTGCGATAGAGCACGGCGACGCGTGGCAGCTTCATCCTGCTCGCCCGCTTTGCGCAAGTATTTCTGGATGGTGTCGGCGACGAAGAGCGCTTCGTTTTCGCCGTCGGGGGCTTCATAGTATCCGATCAGCGCGCCGCCTTCGCGCGAGGTCCACAGAGCCTTGCCCTTGCGCTGTGTGTTGCGGGCTACGACGGCTGAGGCTGCTTCGAGGATGATCTGCGTCGAGCGATAATTTTGTTCGAGGCGAATGGTCTTCGCGCCCGGGAATTCGCGCTCGAACTCGAGGATGTTGCGAATATCGGCGCCTCGCCAGGAGTAGATACTCTGGTCCTCGTCTCCGACCACGCAGACGTTCTTTTCCTCGCCGGCGAGCAGTTTCATCAGCTCATACTGCGGGCGATTCGTGTCCTGGTACTCGTCGATGAGCAGATAGCGATAGCGCCGGTTGTAGCGTTCCCTCGTTTCACTGGACGTCTTCAGAAGGCGCACGGCTTCGAGCAGCAGATCGTCAAAGTCAAGAGCGTTGGCCTTGAGCAGATCCTTCTTGTAGGCCTCGAAAATGTGCGCGATCCGCTCGCTCATGGGATCAGACGAACTGAGGTAATACTCCTGCGGATCGATCATGTGGTTCTTGGCCCAGGAGATTTTCGACAGTACTACGCGTGGCGTGAGCTGCTTGTCGTCGAGCCCCATACGCCGCATCGCAGCCTTCACCACGGCCTGCTGATCGGATTCATCGTAGATGGCGAAGTTCTTCGTCCGGCCTTCGTTGCCAATCTTCAACGCCTCGATATCGCGCCGCAGCATGCGCACGCAGAAAGAGTGGAAGGTAGCGACAACTGGCTTCGCCAGACTCGAATGGCCAATGAGCTTCTCGACGCGCTCAGCCATTTCGGCGGAAGCCTTATTCGTGAAGGTCACAGCCAGAATGGAGTCTGGCGCGACGCAGCGCTCCTGGATGAGGTAAGCGATGCGATGCGTGATGACGCGCGTCTTTCCCGAGCCGGCTCCGGCAAGAATGAGCACCGGGCCATCGACGGCTTCGACGGCTTCACGCTGCTGGGGATTGAGTTTATCGAGTAGATGCTGCAATAGGAGGTCTCTCCTCTATTCTAAGCGCCGGTTAGACTGAACTCACGATGGCGACAACGTTCAAAAAGAAGTGGATTTGTGTCTTTTGTGGTTCAGCGGATGGTTTTTTGCCGGAATATCTGGCCACGGCCCGCGACTTGGGCCGCAGCATCGCCGGGAGAGGCTACGGCCTGCTCTTCGGCGGCGCGACGGTGGGTGCGATGGGAGTAATTGCCGAAGGGGCACTGGGTGCCGGCGGCGAGGTGGTTGGAGTCATCCCGGACATCATCATGGATCGCGAAATTGGGCATCGCGGGCTGACAGAACTTCACGTTGTGCGCACGATGCATGAGCGGAAGGCGCTGATGGCATCGCGCGCCGATGCATTCGTTGCACTGCCCGGCGGCTACGGAACGATGGACGAATTTATCGAGATCGTGACCTGGGCGCAGTTGCGCATCCATTCGAAACCCTGCGTGCTTGTGAACGTTGGAGGCTATTACGACGGGTTACTGGCGTTTCTGGACAAGGCGGTAGAGCAGGGGTTCATCAAGGCCGAGAATCGTGGACTGGTGCAGGTGGCGCGGGATGCAGCGGAGGCTCTGGAGTTAGTTGAACGCGAATGGCGTGCGCATCCAGAGATCCCCGCGCATGATGTGCGGCTGGATGAGTTGGTTAAGTAAGCGATTGTGTCTGGTCGGGCGATTTCTCAGAACCAGGAAAAAGAAAACGCGTTACGCCCGGACCACAGCAATATGCCCATCCCGCTGCCAGGAACGACAACGCAGCGCGGATAACGTTCACGCAGAGTTGCTGAACATATATTGATCGAAAAAAGATGTCATCTGATCTGACCCTGGGCGAGATTGCCGAGAGCGGAGTGCTCAGGTAATGCCACGCGTGATATACGTTGCCTGGAATACTCAACAACTCGGCAATCAGCCACGCTAAGAAATATGCAGTGAGAGCGCGGCTAGCGATGAAAATGGCATCTTTTCGGGTGAGTGGAGTGGACAGGTCGAACACGGCAACACGATAGCAGATTTACTCGCGCGAGCGCATTCAGGATCTTTCCTCGCGGCATTCCTCGCACCCGCAATGCCGCCGTAAATAATCCCACGAATAGATTCCGCTCTTGTGGCCGTCATTCCACTCGAAGCTCAGCGCGTAGCGTCCCACAGGAGTCACCACTAAGGGCCGGGGTGGGGCCTGGTACATGGGCAGCAGCGTTGCCGGTTGTGGCTTCGGCTCGCCCGGGTTGCGGCGCGATTTCTCGCGTTCGTCGTGACAGGTGGCACAGGGGCAGGCGTTGCGCAGCCAGGCGAAACTCCACGAACTGTGGTGGCCGTCCTTCCAGTCGATTTCGAGGCCGGTGCCCTCGGTCTTGTGGACGCGCACCTTCACCGGCTCTTTAGCGTCGCGGGGAAGTTCGCGATGTTCCTGCTCCTCGCGCCGTGCCTGCTCTTCGCTGACCAGGCGGATGCCTTCGTGGCTCATACTTCTATTTTCGCAGAAGCGGCGTCCTGCGACGCTTTCGGTCATAGCTGATCTTCAGCATCAGAATCGCGAGCGACAGGCTGAGGGTGAACCCGTTGGCGAGAATCACAGGGAAGGATCGGATGAAGATCCCGTAGAGCAACCAGAGAAAGACACCAAACGAGAAGACGAGAAACATGATGAGCGAGATCTCGTGCGCGCTCTTGAGACGGTAGACGCGAATGAGTTGCGGGACAAATGAGATGGTGGTGCAGATAGCGGCGCCGGAACCGATGAGGTTCACCATCCAGGATGGCAGTTGCAAGACGATTGCGTGCATCAGAGGGCGATCCGGTGCAGGAAGAAGTAGATGGCGATGGTGAAGCCGAGCGCGATGATGAAGGGGCGCAGAATCTTGTCACTGATGCGCCGGGCGTTGCGCGCCCCAGTGTAGCCGCCAATTGCACACGCGATCATCATGTACCAGCAGAAACGCCACTCGACGGCTCCGTGGATGATGAAGGTGACAACCGCAATCCCGTTAGCAGTCGTGGTGATGACGACTTTTAGCGCATTGATCTCAGCGAGGCGCTCGACTCCGCAAAAAGCCAACGCTGTCATTGTGAGAAGGCCTGCTCCGGCTCCGAAGTAGCCGATGTAATAGCAGATGCACAGGAGAGAAATCAGCAGCGGAATAAGTGCCACATGCTCGTGACCGTGTCCGCGATGTTCGATGCGGCGCCTTACGGCACGCGAAACGGGTCCGCTGACTGCAAAGCTGGTGGCCCCCAGCAAGAACAGATACGGCACAAGATGCAGAAATGAACCCTGGCTATTGTGGAGCAGCGTGTAAGCTCCGGCAAAGCCTCCGATGAGCGCGACCAGTGCGACCGGCAGAACGAGCCGAATATTCTTGCGCACATCTTCGCGGTAGCCTGCAATCGAGGTGAACTGGCCCGGCCAGAGAGCAACGGTTCCAGTTGCGTTAGCCTGGATGGGCAGCAGACCAGCCTTGAGCAACGCGGGAAAGGCGATGAATCCGCCGCCGCCGGCAACCGAGTTTACAAGCCCGCCGAGGAAGGCCGCGAGCGCCAGCAAAACATAACTAGAAGTGGATTGTGGATGAAGGAAGGCCGCGTGCACTTTTTTATTGTAGATGGAGGCGGAAGGCGAACCGCCTAGGCGCGGATTTCCGGTGTTGCCGCGAGGAGAGACTGCGTGTAGGCTTCGCGCGGCGCGGCGCAGATTTGCGTGCTGGAGCCGTATTCGACGAGGCGTCCGCGATGGAGCACCGCGATGTCGGTGGCGAGATAACGCACCAGCGGCATGGAGTGCGAGATGAAGAGATAGGTGAGCTCAAACTCCCTCTGCAGATCGCGCAGCAGGTTCACGATCTGCGCGCCGACGCTGACGTCCAGTGCGGACACGGGCTCATCGAGGACAACCAGATCTGGCCGAAGGGCGAGCGCGCGGGCAATGTTGATGCGCTGGCGCTGGCCTCCGGAGAATTCATGCGGATAGCGAGCGAGCGAGGAGTCATCGAGTCCAACGGCGCGCAGCAACTCGGCAGTGCGGGAGCGCAGTTCGGAACGCGGGCAGGCTCGGTGGATCACCAGCGGCTCGGCGATAATGTCGCGCACGCGCATGCGCGGGTTGAGAGCTGCAAAGGGATCCTGAAAGACGACCTGCATCCGCCGCCGCAGCGGACGCAGAGTACGCTGCGAGATTCCGGTGATGGGCTCGCCATCGAAGAGCACGTTGCCGCTCGTCGGCTCAATCAGGCCGAGCACCATGCGCGCGATGGTGGATTTTCCCGAGCCCGATTCGCCCACCAGTCCGAGGGTCTCTCCACGTCCGATAGAGAAGGAGACGTTGTCGACGACGAGAGCGCCGTGTCCATAGCTTTTCGAGAGGCTGCGCGCTTCGAGCAGGGGCATGAGTCGATGATAGCTGTCCGCGTTTCAGTTCAGCTTCGGATGCAGCTTTTGAAATCCGGTCGCTTCCTGATAGGCGCGTGCGAAGGCGCATAGCTTTGCGTCCTGATAGTGGCCAGCGAGGAAGGTGATGCTGACAGGCGTGCCGGGTCCGCCGATCTGGTCATCGTCGCCAGTGTCAATTTCAGGAGGTTTGGGCGCGTCAGCACCGCGCAGACCGTTGGGAACGATGATGGCGGGATGTCCGGTGAGATTGGTGGCGACGAGTTGGTTGCTGTTCGTGGAGGCGACGATCACGTCCACCTGCTGGAAGAGCTCTGACACCTGGCGGATGGCAAGGGTGCGGGCACGGTTAGCCTGCACATACTCGACGGCGGGATAGAAGCGGGCAATGCGGAAGTCATTAGGCCAGTCTTCGATGCCCTGCTCGGTGAGCAGCTTGTCCCTGCCCGTGGCGGTAAGTTCATCGAAGGCCGCGGCAGCCTCAGCTGTGAGCAGCGAGGTCATCGCGCTGTAGGGAAGATCGGGCAACGTGACGGGGACGAGATTGACTCCCATGGCGCGGAGCTTGTCTAGTGCGGCCAGATCGTACCGACGGTCGTAGGCGCGCCGCGCGCGGAAGACAGCCATCTCGCGGTCATGCTTTTCGCGCTTCTTCTTTTCTTCTGCTGTGGCAGGCTCGGCTTGCTTCTCGGTCTGGGCAGGCGGCTTGTCAGGCTCGAACTCGCTCGCAATGTATCCGACACGGAGAGATTTCCAGTCGAAGTTGGCGTTCCAGTTGAAGGCGGCATCACGAGTGGCGAGATCCTGGCCGTCGGGACCATAAATCGCGGTGAGAACGATTGCACAGTCTTCGACAGCGCGACAGATGGGGCCGAGTTTGTCCATCGTCCAGCTAAGCGCCATCGCGCCGGTGCGCGGCACGAATCCAAAGGTAGGGCGAAGACCGGTAACGCCGCAGCGAGTGGAAGGCGATGAGATCGAACCGAGAGTCTCCGAGCCAATCGCGAACGCAACGCAGCCTGCCGAGGTAGCCGAGGCCGAGCCTGCCGACGAACCGCTCGAGCCTTGCTTTGGATTCCACGGATTGCGTGTGCGTCCGCCGAACCATTTGTCGCCCATAGCGAGCGCGCCCAGCGTGGTCTTGGCAACGAGCACTGCGCCGGCGTCGTCGAGACGCTGGACAACGGTCGCGTCGGTGTCGACCATCTGCTTTTCAAAACCACCCGCACCCCAGGTAGTGGGATAGCCTTTCACGGCGAGCAAATCCTTCGCACCCCAGGGCAGGCCGTGCAGTGGGCCACGATATTTTCCGGAAGCGATATCTGAATCCGCTTCGCGGGCCTGCGCGAGGGCGCGATCTTCGGTGATGGTGACCACGAAGTGCAACTTTGGATCGTATTTGCGCAGGCGTGCGATGTACATCTGCGTGAGGTTGAGCGACGAAACTTTTCTCGTGCGAACGAGAGCGGCAAGCTCAGGGATAGTTGCGAAGGCCAGGTCGTCGAGGTGCTTCGGCAATACGGCGATGGAGCTACTGTAGACGGGCTCCTCCTTTTCAGTGTTGACTTTGGCTCCGGGCGGCAGCGGATCGAAGATGTAGGCAGGAGGCACGTTGTTGGGAATATGCAGCTTGCGAATGGCCGCGTAACCGTCGCGCTGCTGGTTCAAACCGTCGAGCATCATCTGTTTCTGGTCGGGCGCGATAGTGATCGCGGCAAGCGCGGCGGCGGCATTGATCATTTCGAGCGTGATCTTCGGCAACTCCCTGCCTGCCGCGGGGTTCGTCTCCTGCGCTTGTGCAGCGAGAGTGTAGAGCGCTCCGGGAAAAAGTGTGGAAGCAAGGCCGAAGCGAGCAGAGACAGTGAGGAAGGCGCGGCGGTCGATGCCGATCGAGGACGATGGGGGCATGGTATTCGAAGACGGAGTTCCGGGCATGATGCGTGGACCATCCAAAAATGGAGCTTATTGAAGCGAGTGAAATGGCAGTATACTCGCGCGGCAATCGAAAAGAGGATGGGTGGCATGCAGAGAACGAAAGTTGTTTTGATGGGCGGTAGGAGTGTGCCTTGAGGTGGCGCTGAGCGCTGTCTTTCTCTCGCCCTTCGCGGTGGCGCAGACGGACCACGATAGCAATGTGCTGGTGATCGAAGGCAGCAGAATTCCGCCGATCGCATCCCCCCGCTTGCTGACGACTCTTTGGATTCGTGGGTAGCCTGCTGAACCGTCCGTGCACGGACCAGTGCGATGCAATTCTGGTGTCACTCGGCAGGAGGTGCACCATGCGTATCAAAGATACCAACGAATAATTCTGCTTTTGAGAAAGGCAGCAAACGCCGCAAAGGCTTCCCATCGGAAAGCCAGGTGAAGCGCGGCCATCGCGTCGTCCACGGCGACAGAGAACTGGTCGAAAAACTTGGGCAGAATGATCCTTGTGCGAGTGGATCAGGACGAAGATTTCAAACAATGCTGCATGCCGCATGGGAAATTCGATGGCAGTCAGCGTCATTACTCCTTTCAGAGAGTAAATAAAAGAGGGCGGCCTAATGAGCCGCCCTCAATGCTGTCACCGAGTGATCGCTAGATGTCGAGGTTCTTCACATCCAGCGCATTCTCTTCGATGAATTTACGGCGCGCCTCGACATCTTCGCCCATGAGCGTCGTGAAGATGGCCTCGGTTTCGGCGATATCTTCAAGCTTGACGGAGAGAAGCGTGCGGCGTTCCGGGTCCATCGTAGTTTCCCATAGCTGGGTCGAGGTCATTTCGCCGAGACCCTTGTAGCGTTGCACCTGGTATTCACGGCGGCCCTGATCGATGACGTATTCGAAAAGCTCCTGCGCGGTCTGCTTCTCGACCGGATCTGCTGCGCCGCGACCGGAGCGTTTCGGTGCTTGCTTGCCGGTTTCGATTTCACCTGTGCCTTCGCTGTCGGCCTCTTCTGGTTCGGACGTCGGGGCGGTCTTCGAGGCATACTCGATGAGATAAGGTGGCTCCAGCGCGTCCTTGATCTGCGCGTACTTGGCCATCATCTGGCGATACTCGGGTGAAGAGGCGAGCGTCCAGTCGATGCGGCGTATGGCTCCCTGCGCATCAGCAAGGCTGACAGACCAGGTCTGGTGCTCTTCGTCGAAGACCGGCTGGGTGAGCGACTTGAACTGATACTTCTTCTGGATCTTTTCCAGCTCCTTGTGCAGCGCAACGAGCTTTGCGGGCGGAGTAGCGGTTTCGCCTTCAAAGTCGCTGCGGCGGACCAGTTCCTTGCTCGCGAGGAGCGTGGTGATCTCTTCGTTGCGCAGGCGCTTGTTCACCTTTTCAAAGAATCCGAGATACTCGTTCAGCTGGCCCATGAATTTGGTGAGCGCGGCACCCTCGAGCTTGCTCGCGTTCTCGCCATAGCGGACGATCATACCGTCTGAGGCGCGCTTGACCATCACTTTGACAAAGTCGCGGTCGTCCTTGATGTACTGCTCGAACTTGCCCTTCTTGATGCGATAGAGCGGCGGCTGCGCAATGTACACATGACCGCGCTTGATGAGCTCATTCATGTGCCTGAAGAAGAAGGTGAGCAGCAACGTACGAATGTGCGACCCGTCGACGTCGGCGTCGGTCATGAGAATGATCTTGCCGTAGCGCAGCTTGGCGGGATCGAAGTCGTCCTTGCCGATACCGGCGCCGAGCGCGGTAATCATGGCGCGGATTTCTTCGTGGCCCAGCATCTTGTCGTAGCGAGCCTTCTCCACGTTGAGAATTTTGCCTTTGAGCGGCAGGATGGCCTGGAAGCGGCGATCGCGGCCTTGTTTGGCGGTTCCGCCTGCAGACTCCCCCTCGACGAGATAGAGCTCGCAGCGGTCAGGCTGGCGTTCGCTGCAATCGGCGAGCTTGCCGGGCAGTCCGCCGCCATCGAGCGCACCCTTACGACGCGTGAGGTCTCGGGCTTTGCGCGCAGCTTCGCGCGCGCGGGCGGCTTCAATGGCCTTATTGATGATCTTCCGGGCGACGGGCGGGTTTTGTTCAAGAAACATGCCGAGCTTTTCGTTTACCAGAGCCTGTACTATGCCGGCGATGTCGGAATTCAGCTTGCCCTTGGTCTGCCCTTCGAACTGCGGCTGCGAGAGCTTCACGCTGATGACCGCGACCAGGCCCTCGCGGACGTCATCTCCCGAAAGGTTCTCCTTCACGTCCTTGAAGAGGCCAAGCTGCTGGCCCGCCGTGTTGATGGTGCGGGTGAGCGCTGTCTTAAATCCGGACAGGTGAGAGCCACCGTCGACGGTATTGATGTTGTTGGCGAAGCAGAAGACCGTCTCGGAATAGCTGTCGTTGTACTGGAGCGCGATCTCCATATCGACCCCGTCGCGCAACCCCTCCATCACGATCGGCTTGTCATGCAGAACCTGCTTGCCGCGATTGATGTGCTTGATAAACTCGGCAATACCGCCCGCATATTTGAACTCGGCGCGCTTAGCTTCACCGGTCTTCGGATCCGTGGTGCGCTCGTCGGTGAGCGTGATTTCGAGACCCTTGTTCAGGAAGGCGAGCTCGCGCAATCGCTGCGCCAGCGTGTCGTAGTTGTACTCGGTGAAGGTAAAGATGGACCGATCCGGCAGGAAGTGAACTTTGGTGCCGCGCCTCTTCGTGGTGCCCGTCTGGCGCAACTTCGACGTGGGGATGCCGCGCGAATAGTCCTGTTCGTAGGTATGCTCGCGCCAGATTTCAACATCGAAGGCTTCGCTCAACGCGTTGACGCAGGAGACGCCGACCCCGTGCAGGCCCCCAGAAACCTTGTAAGTCGAGGCGTCGAATTTGCCTCCGGCATGCAATTTGGTAAGCACAACCTGAACGGCCGGCATTCGCTCGCCATTGTCCAGAGTCATTTCATCTACAGGAATGCCCCGCCCGTCGTCGACAACCGTGATGGAGTTGTCGACGTGAATGACGACGTCGATCTTGCTCGCGTAGCCGGCAAGAGCCTCATCGACAGAATTGTCGACCACTTCATAGACCAGGTGATGCAAACCCATTTCGCCGGTTGAGCCGATATACATGGCGGGCCGAAGACGCACGGCTTCCAGCCCTTCGAGAACTTTGATGTTGTCGCCGGTATAGCTGCCGTTCGCTTTTCCGTTGGGGGAAGGATTGTCCTCAGCGAAGGCCAGGGTTTCCGTAGACTCGAGCTCTTTTAGTGGCATGGAACTCCGGTGAGCAAAACCCTGAGAACGCTCCTGAACCCGGGGACGGTTCACGTGGAATAAAAGATTGAAAGCGAATGGGTTTCAGCTCTTTGATCTTGGGTCTATTATAGCATGTTGGGAAGGTCTCTGGAGCCGTGAAATAGGGGCTCTGGGAGGGTCTGCTTGTGTGCGGGAAGATTACCACGCAGTTAAGACCATGACCTCGGTAATCAAGGTGTTTAATATTCTCTATAGTAATTGAAAATATTAGGTTTATCGTGTTTTTTGACGATACACTAAGTTGTCAGGAATTGCCACACATTTTTTTAAATTCTCCCCGGAGTTACTAATTATGAAACTCGCTGTCCGCACATCAATCCTGTGCCTCGCAATTGCCGGTGTAGTCGCCGGTGTCGCCTCCAGCCACTCTGCCAAAGCGCAGACTGTTACCCTGAGCCGAATGACCGTGAGTTCAGCTATGCCTGCCCCGGTTTGCGAACCGGGAGCCCCCTGCAAACTGCATGGCCGATAATTCGGATCTAACACGCAGGTTGTAGTCCGGGGCTCAAAGGTTGTAGGTCGGAAGTCGAGGGTTGCATTGAGATGTTCCCCGATTCAGGCTATTCTTATGCCTGGATTCGGGTGAACGTTATGCAATGGACTGCCGTTTCGATGAACATTCTGGAGTTCGCTGAGCCAGTATTGATCTGGCTTTCACTGATCTTCTTCGTGAAGTCAGGAATGTCTAAGCGCTTTCCGGCAATGATGACTTATCTTGGCCTGCGTGCCGGTTCCGCAGTGATCCTGGAGATCATCCTCAATCTTCATCGCTTCGTTTCCATTGATAACACCTTGCAGTACTCGGTGTACTTCTACACCTACTGGTCGTTCTACACTCTTGGTGCGATCGCCATTTTCTTCGTCATCCAGGAGATTTTCTGCCATGTTACGGAACCCGTACCCGGCATTCGCCGTTTTGGCATTCTTGCCTTTCGCTGGGTCGCCATAATTTCGGTCATCATCTCCCTCAGCTCAGCGTTCCCGCTAAAGGGACTGGGGGCGGGCCTGATGTCGATTGGGTTCCAAGTGATGCGTTGTGTCAGCATCCTCGAACTCTGCCTGCTCGCCTTTCTCGCGCTATTCATTCACAGCCTTGGTCGTTCCTTCCGCAGCATGGCCTTCGGCATTGCCCTGGGCTTTGGAGTACAGGCCGCGATGGAGTTGATCCTCTCTGTGGCAGCGACGCGAAGCTCCGTACTGGACGTGAACATCAATCTTGCTCTTCAGGTTGTCATCACTTGCGTTCTGACGGGTTGGATGGCGTACTTCCTGTTGCCAGAACCGGAGGCGGAACGCGAAGCTATCACGCTGCCTGTCTCGTCATCGCTGATTCGCTGGAACGAGATTGCCAGCGCTCTGGGCCACAGCACGCCCCATGTTGCCGTGGGCCAGTCGGGGGCATTCTTCCTGCAAGATGTAGAACAGGTTGTCGACAAGATCCTCACCAAAAACTCCATCAGCGTAAACAGTTAAGCAGCAAATCAGAAATGCGAAAGCCCCGAGTAATTCGGGGCTTTTTCTATTTCTGCTAAAACTCAGGCTGTACGCGCATTCTTTGCGCGATCCCAGAATTTGTCATTGCGAGCGCGGTTTGGAACAGCTCAATCGGCATCTTGCCGTCTTCGATAATCGCAACGCGAAAGCCCTCGATCGGCTTATACGGTCCGAGCAGGACGGTGTGGCCGCCAAGCGCCGAATTGAGATCGATAACCTTGAAGGCTGGACGCGGCATTGTTCGCAGCACCGAGTCGATGAGGCTGTCCGCATCAAAGCGATGCCACTGAATGCGAATCAGGCCGTAATCGCTATCGCTGGTATAGATTCCAGACTGGACGTCGTTAGCGCTTGTTCGGCTTTACTTCCTGTGTCGGCACGCCCAGGTGGTGAAACTCGTACTGGACGCCATCACGCGTAAACTTGATTCCGACTTAGAGATTCTTGGCTTACTCAGCGACAGGCGAAGCCGAGACGGGCTCAACGGCGACAAAGCGCCCCGCGCGTCCGCGGTCGACAAACTTAACCCGGCCGTCGATCTTTGCGAAGAGTGTGTCATCGCTGCCGCGGCCGACATTCAGGCCGGGCTTGAGCGGTGTTCCACGCTGCCGCACGATGATGGAGCCGCCGGTAACCAGCTGGCCGCCGAACGCCTTCACGCCAAGCCGCTGTGCATTTGAGTCGCGGCCATTCTTCGAACTTCCAAGACCCTTTTTATGTGCCATTTCTTCAATCCTTCGTGGGCGGCCGCAGAGGCCAGCCGCAATGAATGCGCGTTACTTCGCTGCGCTGTAGGTGTTTCCGTCCACCTCGATCGAGTCGATGCGAACCTGGGTGTAATCCTGGCGATGGCCCTGCAGCTTCTTGTACTGCTTCTTCCGCTTGTAGTGGAAGACGAGAATCTTGTCGCCGCGACCTTCGCCTAAGACGGTGCCCACGACCTTCGCCGAAGACGGCTTAGCCAGCGACTTGCTGTCTTTGTCGGTGTCGCCGGAGACGGCCAGCACCTCGCTGAACTCAATGGCGCCATTCTCACCGGCGGCAGCCTTCTCAATCTTGACAACGTCGCCCGGGGCGACACGATATTGCTTTCCACCGGTACGAATGACGGCGTACATACTTCCTCCGGCGTTCACTATGGCGAACGCGAATCTTTGATTCCAAGCTGGGCGGATACATGCTCGCTCTTATGCGGTGCGCTCAGATTCAGCTCCATTCAGGAGTGAGCCAGCCACCTTCGCTTGCCAGGTCTTACCAGAGAGCGAAAAGGGGTGCACGACAGAGCGACGGGCAGAATCGCCAAACTAGATAAGTTTACCGGCGTGGAGGGGTCGAGGTCAATTGTTTCTCGCGTAAAAAGTGCCGTTGAGTGGATGCGCGACGGGCATATGGGCTATACTGAAGGTTCGGCGCCGGGATGGACTTCCTTCTGTCTATCCGCCCGCTTCTCTCCGGCAGCATGTTCTTAGGTTTGGGAGAATTCGACGGGCCTGGGCTGCACGAACATTTCAGGGTTTGGAGTTTTGTCATGGCTCAGGTCTGTCAAATCTGCGGCAAAGGCCCGCAGTTCGGAAACAACATCTCGCACGCGCACAACGTTTCTCGCCGGCGCTGGAGTGTCAACCTTCGCCCGGTGAAAGCTAAGGTCGAAGGCGGCGCCAAGAGAATGCGCGTCTGCACCAGCTGTATCAAGAGCGGCAAGGTCGTCAAGGCTTAGTTCCACTTTTTTGTGAAAGCTCGGGTGTCAGATCCCGGGCTTTTTCTGGTCCTGAGTTTTTTTCGGGTGGGAGAGTTATCGCTTTGCGGATATTCGCAAACGGCGCATTGTCATTGAGCCGTACTCCGTCCGGCGTCTGCTCAACGCCTAGTTCCTTCCACAAAGCGTTGAGATCGACAGGCTTCGGCGTATCGCTCATCTGCTCATACAGCTCTGTCAGCACATGGGTGCCGGTTGCCTGATCGCCAATGGCAAACGCCTTCTTGAGAGGCCAGTCCTCATCGATCGTTCCTCCTGCGGCAACAATCGCGCGGAGCGCCTGCTGAAGCCCCTTCTCGTTGTGGGTCAGCTTCCGAATCATGACATCTGCCAGCAGGCAAAACTGCGCGCCTCCCCAATACGTGCGACCCCAGGTATGTGTCTGATCGAGGCCACGGTCGGAAGTCCCCGGATTGCCCTGCGGCATATCTCGCGCCATGTCGCTCCATATCTTCTCTGTGCGAAGCAGACCGTTTTGCGCGCGGGCGATGGGCTCCACGTAGACGGACAAACCCTCTTCGATCCAGTGCTGGTCGTCGTCCATGCTCGGGAATGCAGTGTGAATCAGCTCGTGCGTCATCAACCAGTCGTCATCGAGCTCCTGCTGGGTGGTGTGCTGGCCCACCCGCACCCGCGTGAATGCTGGAAATCCGCCCACGCCACCCCAGGTAGTACCGTGGCCCACTCCCCGCTCGCCCGGCGCAAACTCAACCAAGATGCGGTCCCTTGGAACCGGAAATTTGCCATAGTAGACAGTGACGGATTTGGCTGCATTCTCAACCCATCGCACGATCCGATCCGGAGGAAGATCGGTCGTACCCGGGCCGAAATCAACCTGGATGGAAGACCCGCCGATCTGCAGAGTCCGTGAACTGGCGACAGGACCCGACCAGGGCGGCGGGAACACAATGGCTGAACCGTTTCGAGGAACGCAGAAAATTGACAATAAGAAACAAACGACAAAGCCCCGCGTGAATCTCTTCAACAAGCGGCTTCGGATCGCCACTTAGGACTTCGCTTTTTCGAAATTCAACGCGGCTGAGTTGATGCAGTAGCGGAGACCGGTTGGCTTGGGACCGTCCGGAAAGACGTGGCCCAGGTGCGCACCGCAGCGCGCGCAGGTTACTTCCACGCGACGCATCCCGTAGCTGTTGTCCTCATGCTTTTCGACGGCAGTAGGGCTAACAGGCTCCCAAAAGCTCGGCCACCCGGATCCTGATTCGAACTTCTCGTCTGACTTGAACAGCTCAGCATCACAGGCAATGCAACGGTAAATTCCGTCGTCATGGTTGCGATATAGCGCGCCTGTAAATGCCGGCTCCGTACCTTTCTCACGCGTGACGTGATACTGCTCGGGCGTGAGCTGAGCTCGCCATTCAGCGTCAGTCTTTTGAATTTTTTCTGCTTTGATTTCAGTCATCGATTGATGCTCCCAGTCAATTAGATAGATGATGCGGCGATCCGATTCGTTACACCCGCGCGATCACTTCAATCTCCACCAATGCATCCTTGGGAAGCCGCGCCACCTCGACAGTGGATCGCGCCGGTGGGACCGTGCCCGGCGGCGCAAGATATTTCCCGTAGACCGTATTCATGGCGGCAAAGTCGTTCATGTCCTTGAGAAAGACGACCGTTTTGACGGCGTGAGACAGGTCAACTCCCGCTGCATCCAGGACCGCCTTGAGGTTTTCCAAGACCCGCGTGGTCTGCTCTACAATGCCTCCGGCGACCATCTGTCCGCTTGAAGGATCCAGCGCAACTTGCCCCGCGGTGTAAAGGAAATCGCCGGCACGCACGGCCTGCGAATAGGGTCCGATGGCAGCAGGCGCGCTGAGAGTGGAGATAGCGGTCTTGATCGAGCTCATGCAGAGATTGTGCTTGGAAGAGCGGGAAGGAAGCAAATGTCGGTGTTTGCGGTGTAAATAGCTGCTACAGCTTTTGCGATCGTTGCACTTCGCGGACACCGGGCACGCGGCGCATGCCCTGCACCAGGCGGGTCAGATGGCGAACGTCTTCGGTTTCGACAACGAATTCTACGATCGCGTCGGCATTCGGACCGGGGCGCGAATCGACGGTGCGGATGTTCGTGTTCTCGTCGCTGATGATGGCGGTCAGTTCCTTGAGCATTCCCGGCCGGTCGTCGCAGAATATGGTCAGTTTCACCGGATAGGTCGGTCGGCGGCCAGCAGTCTCATCCGCCGGACGAGCCCACTCCACGGCAATGCGGCGATCGGATTCGTATAGCAGGTTCTGCACATTGGGACAGCTGCGCGCGTGCACCGCCACGCCTTTACCACGCGTTACGTAGCCAATGATTTCTTCGCCGCGAATCGGATTGCAACATCGGGCCCGGTAGACGAGCAGCTCGTCCTGCCCTTCGACCTGGAGTGAATCGGCATTGCTTGTCAGGGAGACACGCTTCACTGTGTCGGAAACACCGCCATCGGTTGAAGGCTCGTGCTCGGGGCCTGGCTGGCTGATGATGCCTGGGCTAAGGCGGTTCAGCACTTGACGCGCGGAATATTTGCCGAAACCGATGGCAGCCATCAGGTCGTTGGGTGTGGCCATGCTGTATTCGGTGGCAATGCGTTCGTAGTCGGATTCGTCGAATTTCGAAATCCCGATCTTGTACTTGCGCGCTTCGCGTTCGAGCAGCTTGCGGCCGATTTCGATCGCGCGCTCGCGCTGATGCTCATTGAGCCAGTGCTTGATCTTATTGCGGGCCCGCGCGCTCTTTACAAAGGTGAGCCAGTCGCGGCTGGGCGTATGCCCGTTCTGCGTGACCACCTCGACGATGTCGCCGTTGCGCAGCTTGGAGCGCAGCGGAACGAGGCGTCCGTTCACCTTGGCACCCACACAAGTGTTGCCCACCTCGGTATGGATGGAGTAGGCGAAGTCGAGCGGGCTCGCGTCCTTGGGCAGCACGACGACCTTGCCCTTCGGCGTGAAGGTGTAGACCTCTTCCGGATAGAGATCGATCTTCAGCGTCGAGAGGAACTCGTTGGGATCGGTCATCTCGCGCTGCCACTCGACCAGCTGCCGCACCCATGCGAGACGCTGTTCGTCGCGCGCGCTGATGGGCGAGCCGTTGGCCTTGTATTTCCAGTGCGCCGCGATGCCTTCTTCGGCGATGCGATGCATCTCCTCAGTGCGAATCTGCACTTCGAATTGATGGCCGCCTTCGCCCATCACAGTTGTATGCAGTGACTGATACAAATTCGGCCGAGGCATGGCGATGAAGTCTTTGATGCGGCCAGGGACGGGCCGCCAGATGCTGTGAATGAGGCCGAAGATGGCGTAGCAGTCCGGCACGCTGGCGGCGATGACGCGCAACGCGAGCAGGTCATAAACCTGATCGACGGAGATCTTCGACTTCTGGAGCTTCTGGTTAATGCTGAAGAGGCGTTTGATGCGCCATTCGACGCGCGCCTTGATGTTGTTCTCGCGCAGCTTCTCGATGAGCAGGCCTTCGACTCCAGTGAGGAACTGCTCGCCCTCCTTGCGCCGCGATTCTACTGCCTCATGCACCTGATCGTAGGTGAACGGATCGACATAGCGGAAGGAGAGATCTTCGAGTTCGCCACGCACCTTTCCCATGCCCAGACGGTGGGCAAGCGGCGCGTAGATGTCGAGCGTCTCGCGCGCGATGCTCTGTTGCTTTTCCGGCGGCATGTGCTCGAGTGTGCGCATATTGTGCAGCCGGTCGGCGAGCTTGATCAGCACCACGCGCACATCGCTGACCATGGCCAGCAGCATCTTGCGGACATTTTCCGCCTGCCGGTCTTCGCGATTGGCAAACTGAATCTTGTCGATCTTGGTGACGCCTTCGACGATGTGCGCGACCTGCTCGCCGAACTTTGCGGTGATGTCTTCGGTAGTCACCGGCGTATCTTCGACCGCATCGTGCAGGAGTCCGGCGGCGATGGCCGTCGAGTCCAGCTTCATCTCCGCGAGCACGAGCGCGACTTCCAGTGGGTGGAGAACATAGGGCTCGCCGGAGAGGCGCTTTTGCCCTTTGTGGTGCTCCAGGCAGAACTCCCAGGCTTTGCGAATGACATCGAGGTCATCGCCGGGACGATTGGCACGCACCACATCCAGCAGCTTGCGGAATTTGTCCGCGAACAAATCTGGACTCTCCTCAGCCGTCAGCGAGGTGGCTTGGGCGGTTGCCATATCTCATTATATGCGCTGTCGCTTATGCGAAGATGGCTGCGGTGGATTCCGATGAAGGGTAGCGATTCGAAGAGGCGTCGTCTGAAGGAGCATGAAGCGACTGAGAAGCATGCGGTCGCAGCCCCGGCCGCGCCAATCCATGAGGGTCTGGCCGCAGTCATTTCGCGGCGCGCCGCAGACCGGTTGCGCGCGGGGCATGTCTGGGTCTACCGGTCGGATGTGGTTGAGATTCCTGACAATGCTCCACTTTTGTTGCCTGTCGCGGACCAGCGCGGAATTCTGCTTGGCACCGCGCTTCACAGTCCTGCGTCGGAGATCGCGCTGCGGCTGATCTCGACCGAGCTCATCGGCGAGGTAGAGTGGCTCGATCTTCTCGGCGCGCGGCTTCGCGCGGGGATCGCGCAGCGGAAAGAGTTTCTTTCCAGCGCCGAGACCAACGCCTGTCGGCTGGTTTTCAGCGAGGCCGACGCTCTGCCAGGCGTCATCGTGGACAAGTATGGCGAGTTGCTTATCCTGCAGCTGCTCACAAAAGCCCTGGACAATGAGGCGGTTCGCATCGTCGTCACTCAGATCCTGCGCGACGCGCTCGATCCGGCGACAATTGTCGAACGGCCTGATGCGCGTATCCGTGAACTCGAGCAGTTGAGCATGCCGCTCGATGGACCTCCCCTGTATTTGCGGGGTGAAGAGGTGACTCAGACCCTGTTCCGGCTAAACGGCCTGAATTTTCACTACGATGCTGGCGCCGGACAAAAGACCGGGGCGTTCCTCGACCAGCGCGAGAACTATGCCGCCGCTGCACGACACGCGCACGGCGAGGCGCTCGATGTCTGCACCTACCAGGGCGGGTTCGCCTTGCACCTGGCGCAGTCATGCCCACGAGTGACCGGAATCGACGTGTCTCGCTCCGCGCTCGAAGTTGCCGAGCGCAACCTCGAGGCCAACCGCGACGCGCTGAATAACTCTGAGGTAGATTGGGTCGAGGCCAACGCCTTTGACCTGCTGCGCGATTGGAGCGATTCCGGAGCCGTGTACGACACCATCGTTCTCGATCCGCCAGCCTTCGCCAAATCGAAACGCGCCGTGGAGGGGGCTCTGCGTGGGTACAAGGAACTGAACCTGCGAGCGCTTAGAATGCTTCGTCCGGGCGGCATTCTCGTGACCTGCTCCTGCTCGCACCATGTTTCGATGGCGGATTTCACCGCTGTTGTGGCTTCTGCGGCAGGCGATGCGCGGCGGCGCGTGCGGCTGCTCGAGCGGCGCGGGGCGGCGGCGGATCATCCCGTGGTCCTGACCATTCCGGAGACCGAATACTTGAAGTGCCTGATTTGCGTGGTTGAATAAAGCGCTCGAGGCGCAGGTTTCTGGCCAAACGCCTCCGTGGTCAAGCACAATTGCTCTCAGGCGGCGAGCGTGAAGCGGGATGCGTTTGAGACCGGAATGAGTAGAAATCTCTACTGGATATGGTTCGTCGGCGCCGCGGCGTGGTTCTTCGACGCGGCGTTGAGCCTACACCACCGCGAACTCGGTAGTGGGTTGCTGGCGACCGCGATCTCGGCTCTGTTTCTGGCTGCGGGTATGTTCTTTCGCCGGCAGGCCAGGCGCGGCGACAAATCGTAAGCCAGGAAGCTCACAAGGTCGGAACTGTGACTGTTTCGAGCTTCTTTTCAATCCCTAGCCGCCTGAATGCGTCAGTCAGGTCGGATGCCCCCCTCGACAATCCATTCCACACGACCGCAGTTAAGGCGCGCTGATTTGCAGCTGTCGCCAATGCCTTTGCTTCGTCAAGAATCCTGACATTCGCAGCGGCGTATGCCTCGTCGTCGTTGCCTTCAGGGTGCAGCTCGACAATATCTTCCTTGCCCAACCCTTCGAGAATCGCATCGAATCGGACACCCCATTCGTCGCCGCGATCGGCGACCGAGGTGGCACGAAATCGATCACGTGGAAAGGGAAGAATCACGCGACGGTTCAGGCCAAGCTCTCCCGCGCATTCGAGGGCCAGGATATCCGCGCCGCACGCCGCCGAAGCCACTACCCCAGTGCTCGCCGTTGCCACGAGCATGTTGCGGATGCGCTGCGCGACGGTAGGAGCATTCTCCGGCGGGAAGCGCAGATCTTTGGCACCCACGGCGTCAATGCGTCTCCCGGCCAATGCGATGACGGTTCCGTTCGGGTCTAACAATCGCTGAAATTCGCCCAGGATCGAGGCTAACCCGGAAGACGCCTCGGCGTCCCTCAAGAGCGCCAGGGACCTGCGCAGGTCGGGAATTGTCGAGTCGATTGGAAAAGGCGCAGTGGCGGCCTGGGTAAATTCGTCGAGCATCTTTCTCGCTGTAGGAACATCTCCGGCGTCGAAGGCCGCACCGAGCAAAGTAGGGAGAGCCCAGGGATCCTCGGGATTTCGTATACGCGAACGATTGCAGGCCACCAATGCCAGGTTGGCGGCCACCATTGCTTTTGTCTCGTCTGCACTTTGCTTCCGCTCGCGGTAAAGTCGGGGCAGGTTGCTGGAAGGATAGTAGTCGTTCAGGTCGAGCATCATGCCGCGGTCATAGCTGGCAATGGCCTTGTTCAGATAAACGGATTTCGACTGCGCATCGGCTGCGCTTTCATAAAGTGCCTTGTATCGCCCACCGAGGAGTCCGCTGCGCTCCGAGCTGTCGCCTCCAACTCGAATCAGCGTTTCGAGCTCGGCAATCGCTTCCAGCGGCTTGCCTGCCTTTCCCAGCACCAGAGCGCGCTGTTCCCGCATGATGGGGATTTCCTTGATCCGCGGCGGAAGCCCATCGATAAATGCAAGAGCCGAGGCCCATTGCCGCGTGTCGCGCAGCAGCCGCGTCAGGTCCAGGGCCACGCTGGGAACCGCGCCTGCGTCTTCGCCATAGGTGTCGACCAGCCGCTTGACTTCCGTGGCCGCCTCAGTCGGGGGCAGCGCCCGGACCAGGCTCACCTCCGACTGGAGCATCGCCAGCCTCTCCGCCACATCGTGAAACGATTCCAGTTGGGCCGGATCTACGGGGCCGGGATATCCCGGGAGCGTCTCGAAAACCGGGGAGATGTGATCCATGACCTGCCGAATGCCGTCTTTCAGGGCATTTCGAATCGGGCCCGCGCTTTCATCCGTGACCGAGGTGTCCTTTAACGGATACGTTAACCGCCGCATCTGGGCCATGTCGAAGAGCGGCTTCGACCAGTCGGCGGCAATCAGCACGCAGCCCGCCTTTTTTGCCGCGTGCCTTACCCCCACCTCGTAATACACGTTTGCATTGGGAATCGTCAGGTCCGCAATCACTAGGTCCGAGATCGCCAGCCGCTCGATCATGGCTTTGATAATCAGCGAGCCCGCGTCCTGATCCGCACGGATGGGAACATAGTGCAGCTCGTCCTGAATCATCGGCCGCAGCGCCTTGTCCCAAAGTGCGTCGAAATCGATTTCCGCCGGAGCCTTGCCGGGCTCCGCTCCCGTAGCCTTCTTTCCGAACGGCATGATCATGAAGCACACCTGAATCGGCATATTCCAGTCCCCTACTCCCAGGTTTGGCGTTGCCCGTTCGCCAGCCAACCGCCGAACGCAGCCGAATGCAGTGGCCGGCACGCGACAGAGATGGCCGAACGATTCTCTCGCGCCGAAGAACGGAAGGCAACCGAGCCTTGATTGAGCTTCGTCACGTTACCGCGGCTCTGAGGGAAGGGACGCGGAAGCCTCTTGTTCGATGCGTGGCCACTGGAGTCTGAATTAGGACCCCGCGTAGAGCTGGAACGCTCCCCAGTAGAGGGGCTTGCGGTAAACCCCTTCGGAATGAATCAGCGACAGCTTTGCGGCGCGAAGGGCCGCGTCGGGCCGGCTTCCGTCATTCAGCTCGCGGTAAAGCCGATCCATCAGCAGCGGCGTGGACGCGTCGTTGACCTCCCACAAAGCGCCAATCACGTTGTGCGCTCCGGCTCGCAGAAACGCCCAGGACAATCCGACGAGTCCCTCCCCGGCATAGGCGCGAAGGCCCGATCCGTAGCACGCCGAAATCGTCACTAATCTCGCTTGCAGCGGCTGGCGCACGATGTCCCGCGCGTAGAGCTTGAAGCTGTCGGGATGCTCAGGCGACTTGGAAAGCACCACCGCTGAATCAAGCGGGCTCAATCGGCTTGCTGTGCCGTGCGCGACAAAGTGGATGTAGGAGAAGCGATCCGGCTTGTTCGCCACGTACGCCGCAGGAACTGCTGCAGCTCGCATAAGTACAGTGCGGCTGTCCGGCGCAAAGTGTTTTTGAATACTGCCGATCTCGGCCGAGGCGTTGGGGAGATTCTCATATTCCGTGGATGGCGAGACAGGATCGCCGATCAACAGCACGTTCTTTGTCTCCGCTCTTGAGAAGCGCCCATCGATTCTGGAGAGGAGCCGGATCGAGTTCGCACTGGTCACTGCTACGTCTTCGATCCAATAGTGGACACCTCCGGGTGCGGGTGCGAGAAGTGTCTCAAAATTCAAGCCGTTCAGGCTGCCATCCGGGATGATAAAGACTCTTGAGCCTTGAGGAACCATCGACGCAGCCGGAGCAACCAGGGTCTCGAAGAGAGATCGTGCGTCTTCGTTTGCATCCCTGAGCGGATCATTCGATCGCAGAATGGCTTTCTGATAGGCCTGCACCATGGCGTCGATCTGCCGCTGTTTTGGAAGGACGAAGAGGCGCGTGCGATTTCCTGTTACCGCCCACAGCCACGATTTGTCCGGCCCGAGCGAATAGAACAGGATCGTGGCATCGAGCTTGCGGGCAACGGACTGGGGATCGACGGACTCTTTCGGCTTCGACGTCCCCAGCCCTTCGGCCAGCGTCCTTGCCCGGCCGAGGTCTAGTAACTGCAACGCGTCCTTCGGCTTCTGTGACGCGATGAGAAAGTTGGCGTAATCACGGTAGAGAGCATCGCCATTGGCGAAGAAAGGTAGCTTCAGTTCTTCGTCTCTAACGGAAGACCTCTGGGTCTCAAACGTAGCAATGGACTTGCGATACCATCGCTCTGCCTCAATGAGTCGATGACGGCTAAAGTAGAAATCGCCAATCGAATTCTCGATTTCCCATTGCAGCGATGGCGCATCTGCCGAATCGTGATGGACCTGCAGCAACATACGCTCGGCATCTGGCGTGTTGGCCTCTCGCGCAGCGAGAAGAGCCTGCAGGAATAGAGGGTCGAGCTCTGTGGATTTGTCCTGCAGCCATCGCGCAGACTTGAGGGCCTCGTCCGTTTCGAGCCTTGCCGATTCAAATTGTTCCTGTTGAAAGAAAAGCAGTGCGATCGAGGTGCGAGTATCGGCAATCATTTCCTTGTTGTCGATGGCCTGCGCGTCCGCGAGTGCTCTTCGGTAGGAGTCCTCCGCTCCTTTGAGGTCTCCGAGCTGATAAAGACACAAGCCGGCGTTGTTCAGCCATAAAATCTGGTTTGCGGAGTCCCCAAGCTCCCTGGCTTGTTCTTCTGCCTGCTGGAAGTTCGTGAGCGCTTTTTCAAAATCACCTAACCGGTAGTACGCCCAGGCAATGTTGCCCAGGTCGATCTCAAGAATCATGCGTGCCTGAATGGACCGAGCGATTTCAGACGATGCCCGGGACCAGTCCAGGGCTTCGTCATTGTGTTCGGCATTCAAGGCAAGCCAGCCGAGATTCAGGAGGTCGACCGCCTCGATGAACTTATCGTTTTGCCCGCGGGCGATGGCGAGGCTCGTTTGGAAGAAATTGCGGGCATCTGCAAGCTGATTGCGCCGTGTTTTGATAATTCCCTCGGTCTGAAGAACCTCGGCTTGCAGAGGAGAGTGGAAGGATTCGGAGAGTTGCCGGGCTTCCTTCATTTCCTGATCTGCCAGTTGTGGCTGACCGAGGTGGATGTGAGCCAGGCTGCGGAGGAGCATCCTTTTGATGCGGAGGTCGCCGGACGCGGGGTAAGCAGTGTTGCTGTCATTCAGGAGGGCGAGCGAATCCGAACTGTGGCCTTCAAGGCTCAGGGTTTCCGCATCAAGTATGCGAAACTCCATCGCCCACTTCGCGTCGCGGCCCGAATAGCGTTTCAGCTCGCGTTCTGCATTATTCTGGGCAATCGCAAGGTCGCCGTGCTGCATCTCGGTACGAATGTTTCGTAGGGCCGTCTCCGGAGCGATAGAAGTAGCAGAGGCAGGCTTCGAATGGCACCCGGATAAAGCGACTGCGAACGCCCCGAGGATTATGGCGGATAAGAAGAACCGTTGGTTCTTGCTGTAGCGGCGCTTGCCTGGCCCGCAACCTTGCATCCGAGCTCCGCTCGAATCATGGTGAGCTGAATGGATTGGGGCAGAATCATCGTTTCGGCGAGGAAGAACCTCCCGATGTCGGGGACTTCGAGGAGATGGCCGTACGTCTGGGCAGGACTTTGCGTCTCGATCCTGTCCACCAGCGAGCATATGGCGCGTCCCTCTTCTGCGGCGCTTTGCTTGGAGCTAAGCCACCCATATCGTTCGACTGCCCAGGCAGGTACGCCAGAAATATCGCGCAGAGCACTGGATTGCTTCTGCGCGACGTCCCAAAGCACCGGCCATCCGATCTCGGGCGTAAACGATTCGTCTTCATTGTAGACATCCCCACCTCGATGATGGGCGGGCAACAGGGTGGAGTTCAGGCTCAGCTCGACATCCTTTCCGAGGAAGCGAAGCTTATGGAAGTGAGAACCGGCGAAAGAAACCTTGGGAGGACCGCCATCCGCCGGATGCTCAACGAAGACCCGGGCCACTGCCCGTTCTGCGCTTAAGACGCCGAGAATGTCCAGGCCCTCGACCACGGCGGTGACACGCGCCGTCCAAGGGCCGTTGGTTTTTGTGGGCCGACCGGCGACATGTGTGTAGGTCGAGCGGCAGGAGATGATCTCCTCGAACTTGAAATCATTGGCCCGCACCGAAGCATAGCCGCCAACGGACGGCAGCGACACCGAGGCCTGGGAGTGAATGACGCGAAACGGCGCATCCACGAAGCCACCAAGTGCATTGGCGTCTGCGTGGAAGTAGAAAACCTTCTTCACATCTGTCTGCATGGCTGCCTTCGAAAGAGAAGTATCAATCCTGGGTGTTCAACATGAAACGATAGTGTGCGAGATCGACCCCGGTCTCCGCCGGAGTTTGATTGGTGTTTCCCTGCACAACCAGGGTATAGCTGCCTGCCATCCTGTTAACAGAGGGCACGCGTATCGAAACGGTGTCTTTTGCTAACTGGGCAGAAACCTGAACACGCCAGGTAAGGGAACCGGAAGGAGAATACAGCAGACAAGTGTAGCTCGAAAAACGGTCCTGCGGCGGAATATCGACGAGCACGAGAAAAGGCTGTGTCCCATGCACATTGATCGTGGGAATCTGTCCCCCACGGCTGTTGCCGCCGACCAGCGAAACCGAGGGCAGAAGCTCCGGAGCACGCAGCTCGGCGAGCGCGCTTCTGAAGTGCGGAAAGATCACGATGTTCTGGTATGCGATAACAAGCAGGCATGCCGCCAGCGCCGGCAGGACGAGCGCCGGCGACCAGAGCCACACCAGGCGCGACTTCTTTGCCGGTATCGCTGCTGACTTGGCCGCAGGAAAAGCCCTTAGCTCCTTCTTCGCGGCGTCGAGAAACGCTGCCGTCGCGCGCAGATCTTCGGCGCACTCCTGGCAATCGAAGTAGTGTTCCTCGAACTCGTCACGTAATTCAGGGGGCAGCTCGCCCAGTAGATATTTTTCCACTAGTGAGAGCCGGACAGCATCATGGTGATCCATGCTTTATGGCCTCAACTCTATAGTGATCAGGCTGGAAAAACGTGTCATGCTTTCTTGTCTCTGGAACCTGTTCATAACAGGCCCCCGGGCCTTTTCTCGCCTAAGCGATTCAAATAGAAAACCTTGAAGGACTGCTTGGCACGGTGGACCAGCACCCTCAGGTACTCCCGGGTGATGCCAAGCTCCGCGCAAACCTCGTCCTTGTCGCGCTCTTCGAGCAGCACAGACCTGAGCAGACTCCGGTCCCGCTCCGTCAACTCGTTCAGAATCTGACGGACAACCCTCTCGGTGTCCTTCGTTTCGAGCAGACTCAACGCATCGGGTCCCCGATTGACCAGAGCCGCGTCCGGCGCATCTTCCAGGTTCGAGTCGCCCTTGCTTTTGGAGCGGTAGTGCTCTAAAAGCACGTTGTTGCAAACCGAATTGACGAATGCTCCCAGCCGGTCTGCCTGTCTCAGGCCTTTGTCGGCGCGCAACAGTGCGAGCACCCGCACGAACGTCTCTTGCCGGACATCTTCAATGGCCTCTTTGGAGTTCAATCGTGAGCGCAGTTTTAGCCGGATAAGTTCACTGAAGTACCTTACGAAATGCTCTTCAGTCTGCGCGTCTCCCGATTTGAGCCTGTCAAGGTACGGCGCGTCGAACGCAAAAAATTCCAACCCTCGTTCCTCCGAAGCGACTGGGCACGGGCCCAAGTTTACACCGCTGGGAGGAACTTCTTCCAAATGCTGCCCGACTGCAGCATGCCGAGTGCCGATGCCTATCCTCAGCCTCGAGTATTGTTTGACCGATACTCTTCGGCAGCGGACCCGCTCCGTCTGAGGCCTCATCACAGGCCTACCCGAACCCGAATACAGACTTGTTGTAACTTTCCAGGAACCCCACCACGCGCTCGGTCAGCGTTGCGACACATAAATGATCCATGGCATTGCTCTCATGATAAGAACCGCCGCCTCCGACGTGGTCGAGGACCAACGCCTCCGAACCTTCATTCGCAAGAACTGTCTTTTCTTTTTCATCACCAGCCGTCCCATTCGCATGCATACCATTCCTCTAAAGTCGGTTGAAGTGAACCAAGGCAGAAACACTATCGGGTGACACAAAAAGATTTGAAGGCCTCCGCGAGGTCGCATCCGATTCTCGCGGAGGCCGCCGCAGCTTCGTGGGTAAGCTCCGGCACGGATAGATAGTGGGAGTGGGAGGAGAATCGTTACAGAAGAAAGTGCTGGGAGATCGGATGGAATGCAGTAGGAACAGGCGGAGATCCCTAGGAGGATCTCCGCAGTCCCGGTAAATCGCTAAGTCTAAGCAGCTAAACGGCGGACGCCGTCAACGCGCTCTTCTGCGCCTGTTCTTCCTCGACCAGCGTGATGCACTCGTCGAGAATGTCGAGGGCGATCGACGCCTCGTGTTCGTTGACGATGAGCGGAGGTGCGAGGCGAATCGAAGTCTCACCGCAGCCCAGAATCAGCAGTCCGCGCTCGAAGGCCAGCTCCACGATGCGGTCGCGCCATGTGCCGGCAGGTTCGCGCGACTCCTGATCCTTCACGATCTCGATACCGATCATCAGGCCGCGTCCGCGCACTTCACCAACGATGTCGAACTTCGCCGGCCAGCTGTGCAGACGGTCGAATATCTTCTCGCCGATCTTCGCTGCGTTGGCGATGCCTTCGCGCTCCAGCACGTCCATGGTGGCTAGCGCGGCAGCAATGCAAACTGGATTGCCTCCAAATGTCGACGCGTGCGAGCCGGGCTTCCAGTCCATGATCTCGGCGCGTGTCATACAGATGCCCAGCGGCATGCCTGACGCGATGCCCTTGGCGATGCAGACGATATCCGGCTCGACCCCTGTGTGCTCAATCGCCCACCATTTGCCGGTCCGGCCTGCTCCCGACTGAACCTCATCCGCAACCAGCAGAATGCCGTACTTGTCGCAGATGCGGCGCAGTTCCTGCATAAAGATCGGAGGCGCGGCCACATATCCGCCTTCGCCCTGGATGGGCTCGATGAAAATCGCTGCGACTTCCTCCGGCGGTAGAGTCGTCTTGAAGAGCTTCTCCTCAATGTAGCGAGCGCATCCCAGCGCAAAGGCCTCTTCCTCCTGCGGACCTCCGCTACAACCGCGATACGTATACGGATAGCGAACGTGGGTAACCCCCGGCATCAGCGGCGCGAAGCGGCGGCGCTGCTGCGGCTTCGACGCGGTCAGCGAGAGCGCGCCCATAGTGCGGCCATGGAAGGCTCCGAAGAAAGCGATGATGTTCTGCCGCCCCGTGTGGTAGCGCGCAATCTTTAGAGCGCACTCGACCGCCTCAGCTCCAGAGTTGCCGTAGTAGAAGCGATGCGGTCCGGGCATGGGGGCAATCGCCGACAACCGCTCCGCCATGGTCACCAGCGATTCGTAGTAAAAGTCGGTCCCGGAAATGTGAATCAGCTCGGCGGCCTGTTCCTGAATGGCCTTCACCACTTCCGGATGGCAATGGCCGGTCGAGGTCACGGCGATGCCTGCGGCGAAGTCGAGAAACTCATTGCCGTCCACGTCTTCCACGCGCACTCCCCGTCCCCGCTTCGCCACCATCGGATAGGAGCGCGTATAGCTGGGGGAGATAAGGCGGTCGTCATCTTCAACGATGCTGCGTGCTCTGGGGCCCGGCAGTGCGGTCGCCAGTTTCGGTCCGTACTGCGTATAGATTTCGGATTTCGTAGTAGTGTGCATCTTGCTCTCCTTGGTGCCGGCGGTTATTCCGGCTGCTTGGGCCTGTGCCTGAGTGGTAATTCTCTTGGACTGGGGGCTTTCGGATAGAGAGTCTATTTCCGGCGCCGAAGGCGCATGGCGCTGGACGCGCAGTCCCTAGTCGCTGCCGAAGAGGCTAGGTCGCGTGCGCGTAGGCAGCACGCGGAGATGCTTGCGAGGGGCGATCGCGCACGCAAACGCGCGGCTCCAGAAGCTGCGGCTGGATCGCCTGCAGTCGGAGTGCGCCGAATTGGTCGCCAAGGCTCGCATAGTTGCGTGTTGGGCTGAGGATAACATGCAGCATATACGACCGGCGATCCTCCTTTGTGGCGGGATGGGCCCAGTTTTCGAAGGTCTCGGTACTTTGGAGGAATACGACAGCGTCATGTGTACAGCGCCGTCGGGGCTATGGGATGGCGGGGCTGGCATGGGACGGCAAACGAAGCGGTGAGCGGCCTGCCTTGGAGCGCAGCCAATTCACCGCACCCAATGCCAGTGGTGCGCGCAGGATTTTCAATTCCAGTCTTCGCTTTCCAGGAAAATTCGTCAGCGACAAGCCAATGATCACCAGGATGAGTCCCGGGCCTGGAACTAAGGGCAGAGACAGCATCCCGCCGACAAGGATAATGCCGATTCCCAGGATGTTCTTGAGAATGAGCAAACCAACGCGAATCGGCGATCGGGACCTAACCGCGGGCGCACTTTCTTCAACACGAAGAAAATAGTCCTCCGGCAATTTCACCAAGATTGCAAACCCCGCCAGCGCCGAAGCCACGCCCAGCACCCCGGAAAGAATCGCCAGCCACCACGCGTGCTCACTCAGCCAGTCCAGCATGATTAAACGAGTCCAGTTGGGCCGGAAGCGCCGCGCCGGCGGTCGGCAATCCACGACGCGAGAACCCCCGATACCAGAATGAGCAAAATGATTGCCAAAAGCCACACCTCAATTCCTGATCCGAAGAGTGTCTTGAGCCACCGTACGGTCAGCATCTTGATGCCCACGACCGCGAGCACAGCGGCCAGTGACGTTTTCAGATAGCGGAACCGTTCCATCATTCCGGCCAGGGCGAAATAGAGGGAACGGAGTCCCAGTATGGCGAAGACGTTGCTGGTGAAGATAAGAAAAGGATCCGCTGTCACAGCGAAGATAGCCGGGACGGAATCCACCGCAAAAAGCAGGTCTGTTACTTCGATGGCAATCAGCGCCAGTGCCAGCGGTGTGATCGCAAAGGCCGTCTGGGCCATCGCGCCGCCCGTGCCCGGAGTTTCGACGCGAACGATGAAACGTGCTCCGTGAAACTGATCCGTTACGGGAAGGATTCGTCGCGCAAACCGCACGATGATGTTGTCCGCCATGCTGGAATGGTGCGTCTTCATCGACAGCATCCTGATCGCCGTAACGATCAGGAGTAAACCGAATACGTAAATCACCCAGTGATGACGGGAAATCAGCTCCGCTCCGGCCAGGATCATGATCCCGCGCATCAGAATTGCGCCGAGGACGCCCCAGAACAGCACACGATGCTGATATTGCAATGGAACGGCGAAGGAGCCAAAAATCATTGAAATGACGAAAATGTTGTCCACGCTCAGCGATTTTTCCAACACGTAACCGGTGAGGTATTTCAGGATGGCCGCTCTTCCGTCGGTAGTCGTTCCAGCGACAGCATCCAGACGATTGCCCAGACCCGTCCAATGATTTTCGTAGGCAAAGTAAATAAACACGCTGAAGACAATCGCGATCCCGATCCAGCCCGCGGTCCAGGCCAGCGCGTCCCTGGTCCCGATCACGTGACTGGTCCGATGAAAGACACCCAGGTCAAGCGCCAGCATGGCGATCAAGAGGACGATGAAGCCAATCCAAATCCATATCGCGTGCATTGGTTCTCATCTTACGGGCCAATTAGTATCCAGCGCGGCAGGTCAACGAAAATCGAGACTGCCGGCGGCAACAAACATCGGCGATCACGGAACAAGCTCGAAGCGATCCACGTCCACAAGTCCGAAGTCAGTGATCTTCAGGTGAGGAATGACCGGAAGCGCCAGGAAGGCCAGATGCAGGAATGGTTCCAAGAGCTGGCAGCCCATCTCCTGCACTGCTGCACGCAGAGAGTAGAGATCGCGCCGCACAGTCTCAAACGGTGCAAGGCTCATCAGGCCGGCGAAGGGCAGCGCAAGCTCGGCGAGCACCTGGCCGCCCTGCACCGCTACGAATCCGCCGCCGAGCGCGATCAGGCGATTGGCTGCTATCGCCATGTCCTTATCGTTGGCGCCCACCACGCAGAGATTGTGACTGTCATGGCCGACAGACGAAGCGAGCGCACCTCGCCGAAACCCAAAGCCTTTTACGAATCCCGCGCCGATATTCCCATTGCGGCCGTGGCGTTCGAGCACGCAGACTTTGAGCAGGTCACGACCGGGATCGGCGTGGCGCTTTCCGTCGCGATAGGGCAGGTCGGCGTGTAAATACTCGGTCAGGATCTTCCCGGGAATGATTCCGATCACCGGCGTCGCGCCACCGGAGGCCCGCGCAGCAAATGTTTCCGCTGTAACGTGCTTGAGGTGCACCGAGTTGCCGCTCGGCGGCACGGGCAGGGCGCGCGCCGAGAAAGACTCTGTGGTAACTCTCCGGCCGCGGCGAAAAACGCTGTGGATCGCACAGCTCTCCAGATCGTCTAGCAGCAGGAAATCCGCAAGGTATCCCGGAGCGACCAGTCCCCGGTCCCACAGTCCAAATCCTCTCGCGGCCGACCAACTGGCCGTCCGATAAACAGCGGCCACCGGCGCGCCCAACGCAATCGACCGACGAACGAGATAGTCGAGATGGCCCTCTTCGTGGATGTCCAGCGGATTGCGATCGTCCGTGCAGAAACCAAGAAAGGGCGAAGCAAACTCGCTGATGAGCGGCACCAGCGCTGCCAGATCCTTCGAGACCGACCCTTCGCGGATGAGCACCTGCATGCCTTTGGCGAGCTTCTCCCGCCCTTCGGCGAGGTTCGTAGTCTCGTGGCAGTTCTTGATCCCGCAGGATAAATATGCGTTCAAAGCTTGGCCGGAAAGCAGCGGAGCGTGTCCGTCGATGTGCTGGCCCTGAAATGCGGCTAGCTTCTCCATACATTCGGGGTCTTTGTTCAGCACACCCGGCACATTCATAAACTCGGCCAGGCCAATCACCTTTGGATGGTGTCGATGCAATATCAGGTCGGAAGCCGAGAGCCGCGCACCAGATGTTTCCAGCGCGGTTGCGGGAACGCAGGAGGAAAGCTGTACACGCAGATCCATCGCGGTGTTTTCAGCGCTGTCCAGAAAATATTGCAATCCGACCAGGCCCAGCACATTGCAGATCTCGTGAGGATCGCAAATTGCCGTCGTGACGCCGTGTGGAAGCACGCAGCGGTCGAACTCTCCCGGGGTAACCAGCGTGCTCTCGCAATGTACATGGCTATCGATAAAACCGGGAACGGCAAACCGCCCTTTGGCGTCGATCTCCTCAAGGCCGCGATAGCTGTCGAGTGTGCCGACAACCTTGTCTCCGCAAACGGCGATGTCGCCCGCCTGAATCTCGCCGGTGACAAGGTTCAGGATGCGGGCGTTGCGCACGACCAGATCAGCCGGCAGGCGGCTCAGGGCTTGATCGATCTGTCGTTCCAGAACATCTTTCATGAATCACCCGCCCGAAATGCCGTCCGCACTACTGCTCTAGAACCCCGTTTGGTTTTCGTATTATAGGTTGAATGCTTTTTGCTTTAACGCAAGGTTGGGATGGGCTGGCGCACACGATACGATGGAAGTGTCTTCCATCATGCTCCATTCCCTCGCGACCGGCCCTCGGCGGCCTAGGCCATCCCAACTTTCTATCGTCCTCGCTTTCCTGAGCGTGTACTTTTGCTGGGGAGCCACCTACACTGCCATGAGCGTGGGCGTGCAACTGCTGCCCGCCACCATCCTCGCCGGTACCCGCATGTTGATCGGCGCAGCCGTGATGCTCACCTTCTGCGCGCTGCGCCGCCGGCGCATCTTCTGGAATCGACAAGTGATGGCGCGGCTTATGCTGCTTGGCCTGATGCTATTGTTCGGTGGCAACCTCGCCCTTGTATGGAGCGAAAAGTATCTCGCCAGTGGCCTCTCGGCGCTGATCGTGGCCGTCGTGCCGCTCTACATCGTGTTGATCGAGATGCTGATTCCCGGCGGCGACCGTCTCCGGCGGCAAGGATACATCGGGCTGGCGCTGGGCTTCGCGGCCCTCGTTGCGTTGCTTTGGCCGAGCATGCGAAATAGTTTTAGCGGCCATCCGATGCAGCTGATCGCTATCCTTCTGGTGCTGGCCGGAGCGCTCTCATGGGCCTCGGGATCAGTGCTCTCGCGGCGCATGAAACTTCCCGTCGATCCATTGGTGGCGGCAGGTTGGGAAATGTTCGCCGCCGGAGTTACGAACATCTTCTTCGCGACCGTCTTCTGGCAATGGCCGCGCGCCATCTGGAACTGGCACAGCATCGGAGCGATTGGCTACCTGGTGATCTTCGGATCGCTGCTCGGCTTCAGCTGTTATATGTGGCTCATCTCGCACGTCCCTGTGGCCAAAGTAGCAACCTATGCCTACGTTAACCCGGTCGTCGCAGTAATTATGGGCACCGCATTTCTGGGCGAACGTCTCGCACCAACCGAGTACATCGGCATGGTGGGAGTTGTCCTCGCCGTGGCCCTGGTCACGTCATCCCGACTCAAGACCGGCCAGCCAGCAGCGGAAGTCGAGCTCGCAGCGGTCGAATCGGAAGCGTAAGTCAGGGGCGTGAATCGGGTAGCATCCCGCCAATCATCGGCAGTACATCTTCAGGACTCTTTCCTTGTTCCCGCAGGGTGCGAATCGCAAGCGCGTCATGCCGCTTGGCCAGTCGCTGTCCCTTCGCATCGGCGACCAGGGGACAGTGATACCACTCCGGCGGCTCAAGGCCGAGAGCGCGATAGATCAGCAACTGCCGAGCCGTCGATTTCAGCAGATCGGCTCCGCGCACCACCTCGGTGATGCGCATCGCGGCGTCATCGACGATGCAGGCCAGCTGATACGCGGGCACGTCATCGCGCCTCCAAACCAGGAAGTCGCCGAAATCTCGTCCTGCGACAAAGCTCTGGGATCCTAAGCTCCGATCATCGAATCCTATCACTTCGCCATCAGGCACTCGGAAGCGCCAGTTCACGCCCGCCGGATCGATGTAGTCCTCCCGAGGAGCACCAGGCAATGGCCGGCATGTTCCCGGATAATTTGGCCCCTCGTCGTCGTTGTCCTGTGGCGCGTTGACGGCCTGGGCGAGGTCCTTCCGCGAACACCGGCACGGGTAGAGGAATCCCGCATCGCGAAGCGCGCGCCATGCGCCCAGATAATGCTCACGTCGCTCGCTCTGCGAGTAAGGCCCGTACGATCCGCCTAAGTCCGGACCCTCCTGCCAGCCAATTCCCAACCAGCGCATATCTTCGAGCATGGCACTGTAGAATTCCGGCCTTGACCGTTGCGTGTCCAGATCTTCATTGCGCAGCACCAGTGTTCCGTTTCCTGCGCGCGCCCGCGCTTCGGCGATGAGAAATGTGCTGGCATGACCCAGGTGTAGCAGTCCCGTAGGAGACGGTGCCAGCCGACCGCGATACGGGGCATCGATTGAGAACGGGTCCATAATGTTCAGTTTAGGGCGATGCTACTCGAACAAATCCGGAATGCTGGTGAAGGCAATCCGTGTTGGAGCCGCGGCCTTGGCCAGGAGCATGCTCGCCGGCATCAACGTGTCGAGGCCGTATTTGTGATTCAGCGCGTCCATCGTGCTCGAAAGGCGCGTGCGCCGCGATTCGCTCTCCAGGCCCGAGAAGAGGCTGAGCGTGTGCAGATGGTCCGGCACCAGATTGCCCAGCCACACCCCCACGTAGAAAGGCTTCTGATGTTGCGCGCTTTGCGGCCGCAATTTCCAGAGCTTGACCAGCGCCTCTACTAGTGTCTGGTTGTCCTGGCACTCAATCACCGTGGTCCCATGCGACCAGCCCGCCTGCGGAATCCCTGAGTTGTGGAGCTTCCGAGCATCGGCTTTAGGAACGGCGAATTTGATCGACAGTGAGACATTGGTCGTCCACAGCCGCGCTGTGCGCAGCCGCATGGCTGCTTTATGCAAAAGCTTGTGCGCCACGGCGTAACAGCCTTCGTGTGTGCGCAGCTCCGGAGGCAGCACATGGCTCTGGCTGATGGATTTCTGATGTTCTAGCTCGGGGTCGTTGAAGTCTTCGCCGCGCAGCCAATGCCACAGCTTTTCACCGCCAATTCCGCCCCAGGTGTCGCTCATCTGCTCGCGCGTCAAGGCCAGCAGTTGCGGCATCGTGTGAATGCCGCACTCGTTGAGACGGTGCTCCATGCGCGCCCCTACGCCGGGCAGATCGCGCAGATTGAGGCCACTCAGTGCCGATTCCAGGATATCGGGAGTCAACGCTGTCAAGCCGTCCGGCTTCTCCATGTCCGAGGCAATCTTCGCCAGGTAACGGTTCGACGCCAGACCGACCGAGCAGCGCAGCGTCCATCCCACATGTTCGCGGATCGAGGCTTTGACGCGCCTGGCCAGATTGAGAGCCGCCATAAGCGGCTGCTCGCGGCCTATCAAGCTCGCCGCCATTTCGTCGATAGATAAAACAGCGGAAACCGGAACGCAGAGTTCAACGGCTTCGATGATCAAATGATGGTATTTGACATAAACTTCGTGCCGAGCCTCGACCAGCGCGATACCGGGGCAGAGTCTCTTCGCCTCGCCCACCTGCGTACCAGTACGCACACCGAAAGCCTTGGCCTCGTAACTGGCGGCGATGGCGCAGGTCGTGTCGGCCATCACGGGAACCACGGCGATCGGACGATCGCGCAGCTCGGGGCGGAGCTCCTGCTCCACCGAAGCGAAGTATGAGTTCAGATCTAGGAAAAGCCATCGGATGTGGGGCTGAGGCCGAGGCTCGGACACCATGGAGAGCGCACACACGCCTGATTTTCGCCTTCTATTTGCTCTTCTTCAAGGGCTAATGCGAAAGGATCTCCACCAGTGGGAAAATCTCCTGAAATTAATCCAAAATGGCACTTCCACTTTCGTGCGACTAAAACGATCTTCCGTATGACGGTTGAAAGTGAGATGATGATCTCACCTGAGACCCCGTGATGCAGGAAACCTTCTGAAGGTTTCAGCATTCTTAGGTATCGGAGCTGGTTTTATGTGGTTCGCGAAAATGCACGACATTCTCTACCACTTGTCCCAGTGGAGCGATTACCTTCCGGCGATTCTGGTAACAATCGGCGTAGGCATCCTCATCGGGTGCGCAGTCGGGTGTGTGTGCACTCCTTGTGAAGAGAAAGACGACCTCTTTCACCGCGAAGTGTACTGAAAGCTGGTAGCGAAAACTCTTCTCGCGCGGATGAAGTTGCTGTCATCTACGCAGTCAAAAGAAAATCCGTCCTCCGCGGCTCCATAGATCAAACCGCCTATTTACATTTGGATACCCGCCTTCTATTTCCGTCGCAATAAATCCAAGCGCTCTCGCGCTTTTCATCCTCGAGAGAACTACGCACCCCCGCCCGGATCAGATGTCGCTGCTCCCATCTATAATCCGACACGATGGAAAATCGCGGAGTGGACGAGCTTGCGCGGCGCAGTCGGCTCGCGGAAGAAGGCGGCGGCCGGGAACGGCGCGAACGGCAGCACGGGCAGGGCAAGTTGTCGGCGCGCGAGCGCATCGACCTTCTGCTCGACGAAGGCACCTTCGAGGAAACCGACAAATTTGTAACCCACCGATGCACCGATTTCGGAATGGCAGAAAATCGCATTCCTGGAGACGGCTTCGTGACCGGCTATGGAAAGGTCGAAGAGCGCACTGTTTTTGTCTTCGCCCAGGACTTCACTGTTTTCGGCGGATCGCTCTCCGAGTCGAACGCTGCCAAAATCGTCAAGCTGATGGATATGGCGATGCGCGTCGGTGCTCCCATCGTGGGGCTCAATGACTCTGGCGGGGCGCGCATCCAGGAAGGTGTCGTTTCGCTGGCCGGATACGCCGACATCTTCCTCCGCAACACGCTGGCCAGCGGGGTCATCCCGCAGATATCCGCCATCCTCGGCCCGTGCGCTGGCGGAGCGGTCTATTCACCCGCGATCACCGACTTCACCCTCATGGTCGACAAGACCTCCTACATGTTCGTCACTGGACCCGACGTCATCAAGACCGTGACGCACGAAGAGGTGACCAAGGAAAAGCTGGGGGGAGCAACCACGCACAACGAGGTCTCAGGCGTCGCGCACTTTATGGCGCACAACGATCAGGAGTGCGTGGCCATGGTGCGCGAGTTACTGAGTTTTCTTCCCTCGAACAACATCGACGACCCGCCCCGCCGTGTCTGCACGGACCCGATCGATCGGGCCGATCGCGAGCTCGACACCCTCGTACCTGCGGAGTCCAACCAGCCTTACGACATCAAGCTCGTGATCGAGCGGCTCGTCGACGATGGCTATTTCTTCGAGGTGCAGGAGCATTTCGCCCGCAACATCGTGATCGGATTCGCGCGCATGAACGGACGCCCGGTGGGCATTGTCGCCAATCAACCGGCTTTCCTCGCCGGCGTGCTTGATATCGACGCCAGCGTGAAGGCGGCCCGGTTCGTGCGTTTCTGCGATGCCTTCAACATCCCCCTTATTACGCTTGAAGACGTGCCCGGATTTCTCCCTGGCGTGCAGCAGGAGTATGGCGGAATCATCCGCCATGGCGCGAAACTGCTCTTCGCCTTCGCGGAGGCGACTGTGCCCAAGCTCACAGTCATCACGCGCAAGGCCTACGGCGGAGCCTATTGCGTCATGAGTTCCAAGCACATTCGTACCGATCTGAACCTCGCGTGGCCCACTGCCGAGATCGCGGTGATGGGACCAGAAGGCGCTGTGAACATCGTCTACGGGCGCGAGCTAGAGCAGGTGCTTAAGCAGGCCGAAGCAGGCGAGGGTCCGCTTTCAGACGAGCGCAAGGCCGAGTTACTGGCTACGGCGCGCTCTGAAAAAGTGCACGAGTTCCGCGAACAATTTGCGAATCCCTACATCGCCGCAGAGCGTGGCTATGTCGACGCCGTGATTCTGCCGCACGAAACGCGTCGACGTCTGATCGCTGCCCTCGAAATGCTCGACGGCAAGCGGGACAAAAATCCGCCCAAGAAGCATGGGAACATCCCGCTATGAGTGAAATGGTCAGCGTTGAGAACGCCGAACACTATATGTGGGGCAATGTCTGCGATGGCTGGCACCTCCTGCGCGGCGAGAACCTAAGCGTGATCGAGGAGCGCATGCCTCCTGGTGCCGAAGAGCAGCGTCACTTCCACACGACAACGCGGCAGTTCTTCTATGTGCTGGTCGGCGAACTCACCATGGAAGTTGACGGGCGATTTCACACGCTTCAGCCTCGGCAGGGATTGGAGATAGCACCGCGGGAGCCGCATCAGGCGCTGAACCGGTCTGGCACCGATGCTCGCTTTCTTGTAATATCGCAGCCGCCTAGCCACGGGGATCGTCAACCCGCATAGGCGCGTTGTCTCCCACCTCCGCAGCATTGAGGGGTCGAGTTTACTTTGTCTGCGGAATGAATTTCCTGTAACGGAGGACTTGCTCGCAACACTAGCCATTGGGCATCCCATAGAATGCTCGCAAGCAATCGCAAGGCTCCCGAAGCGCGCTGTATTTTGGTTACCTTCGCAACATGGTTCGAGGCAGTGCATGTAAGAAATCCGGAGAAGGCCAGGGCGGCATCCAAGCAGTCAGCTGCTGAAGCCTCGGTCTACATCTGAATTGAAACGAGGTTAACGCAATGACCACTCCCACTAAAAATCATGTTCCGCTACCCGGCACCGGACGCGAGGCCCCCCACAGTGCGACCGAGACCGGACCGACACCGCCGCAAAAGCTCATCCGAGTATCTGTCATCGTAAAGCGAAAGAATCGCCTGGACCTGGCAGCTCTTGGCGGACGCATCCTTTCTCGCGAGGAGTTCAACGAGAAGTACGCCGCCGATCCCGCCGACTTTGACAAGGTACGCAAGTTTGCCCATGACCACGGCCTTACGATGGATGAAGGCGCTTCGAGCCTGGCTAGGCGGACGATCGTCCTTCTGGGCACCGTGGCGGCTCTTCAGGCAGCCTTCGGCGTCCAATTGCACGACTACGAGCGTGCGGGTCACAATTTCCACTCCTTCAAAGGAGGGATTTCGCTGCCGGGAGAGCACGCGGACGTGATCGAGAACGTACTGGGCCTGGACGCACGGCCCGTCGCAACGCCCCACCTTCGATTCAGAGATAAAAAAAAGAAGAAGACGCCAGTAGACCCCAGCTATACGCCGGTCCAGGTAGCAGCCCTTTATGACTTCCCGTCCGGCGTGGATGGTAGCGGGCAGACAATCGGCATTATCGAACTGGGCGGCGGCTACCAGGAGAGCGATATTCAGACCTACTTCTCCGGTCTCGGCATTACTCCACCCCACGTCGTTTCCGTTTCGGTGGACGGGGGCACGAACAGCCCCACCACCGCGAACAGCGCCGACGGCGAAGTAGCGCTGGATATTCAGGTTGCGGGAGCTATCGCGCCCGGAGCAAATATCGCTGTGTACTTTACGACGAATACTGCCCAGGGATTTTTGGATGCCATCACGACCGCCGTGCACGACATGGGGAATGCTCCCACGGTCATCTCGATCAGCTGGGGTGGACCCGAATCGGGGTGGACACAGGCGTCCTTGACGTCAATCGACAACGCCTGCGCGTCGGCGGGCGCATTGGGCATCACTATCACCGTTGCCTCTGGCGATAACGGATCGAGCGATGGCGTGTCCGGCGGAGGAAACAACGTGGACTTTCCGGCATCCAGTCCGCATGTATTGGGCTGTGGAGGAACCAAACTGGAGGGTAGCGGCACTACCATCACCAGCGAGGTAGTGTGGAACGACGGGGCGGAGGGCGGAGCGAGCGGCGGCGGTGTGAGCAACGTCTTCGCGCTGCCCACCTGGCAGCAGAACGCCAACGTTCCCAAGCCTTCCGGCAACACTGGCGGACGCGGCGTGCCCGATGTCGCCGGCAATGCCTCGCCCACCACGGGATACAACATTCTCGTCGACGGTTCCCAAGAGGTGGTTGGAGGAACCAGCGCGGTAGCTCCACTGTGGGCCGCATTGATCGCGCGGATCAACCAGCAGATCGGGAAACCGGTGGGATTTGTAAATCCCACGCTCTACGACTCGCCGAGCGCCTTTCACGACATCACCTCCGGGAATAATGGGTCATTCTCAGCGGGACCAGGCTGGGACGCATGTACCGGACTGGGATCGCCGATCGGGGTGGATATTGCTGCGGCTCTTTACGCCTCCGGGACGAGCGGTGGCTCGAGCTCCAGCAGGGGGAGTAGCACCAGTTCCGGCAGCAGGAGTAGCTCCAGTTCCAGCAGCAGGAGTAGCTCCAGTTCCAGCAGCAGGAGTAGCTCCGGCGGCAGGAGTAGTTCCAGCTCCAGCGGCAAGAAACATCACCCTAAGAAGCCTCCGAAGGAGGAGCCTCCCAAGCGCAAGAGCTACTAAGTGCAGATTTGGTGGCCGTATCTCACACTCTCAGCACGGGTTTGTGCTTGTCATTCCACGTCACAAACCCCATCGGCGTGTGATGGTCGTGCGTGAACAGCACTAGCCATTCTTCCGGAATCGCCCGCGCATAAAACCGCTTGCGTTGTTCGATGCAAGTGAGCGGATCTAGGTCGTAGCCCATCACCCAGGTTATGTCCAGGTGTGCGCTCGTGGGGATGAGGTCGGAAACATAGCACGCGTGCTTCCCGCCCGAGTCGATATGTACTGCAAGCATGTTCGTCGTGTGGCCGGGATAGCGTTCCACAGAAATTCCGGTGACAATCTCCTCCGCTTGCCCAACCTTCGTGTCAAGCAGCGTCATCTGGCCGCTCTCGATGAGCGGATCGTAATTCTCGCTCGTGTAGCTGATGGCGTCGCGCTCCAACTGCAGATGGCCGTGCGCTACTTCTCCGCGATGAGCGAAGTAGCGCGCATTGGGGAAGGTCGGCTCGATGCGGCCGTCCACAGTGCGTGTGGTATTCCACCCGCAGTGGTCAAAATGCAGATGTGAGTTAACGACGATGTCCACTTCCTCGAGGCGAAATCCGGCCGCCTCGAACGCGCGCGGCAACTGCTCTTTCGCCTCGTGAATCTCGCGCAATTTGTCACTGAGTTTGTTACCAATTCCGGTTTCGATGACAACTGTATGCTTCCCCGTGCAGACAATGACAGTATTCAATCCCAGGAGGATGCGATTCCGTTCGTCGGCTGGAGCCCGTTTTTCCCATAGCGGCTTCGGCACCACGCCGAACATGGCTCCGCCATCGAGGTAGTAAGTGCCATCGCTTAGAACAGTTAGCTCGAAATCGCCAAGAGTCGTGCGGCTGCGTACTAGGTCGCTCGTGTTTGGCCGTTCGCCAGGGTGCATTTCCATTCCTTTATTCATCGCTCTCGCCAAGCAAGTGCCCGGTCACGCAGTAAGTCCCGAGCATCGTAACCACTCTACTAGCCCCGGCAATTGATAGTTGCACATTGATAAGCGGGGGTGTAGGATACGGACTCGGATTCCCCCATCCCTGGTTTCGTTCGCGAAATAGTACGGTAGTTCCCTGACAATTTCTTGCTGAATGGGAGAAAAGGAACATGATCTCGTGCCGGATCATCGTGACCTCGGGCCTGGCATTCGCAATGGCAGCTTGCTCGTCTCTTGTCAGTGCCCAGACCGTAGTCCTCGAGCAAAAGCTTGAGGCGCAGTACACCCCCACAAAAACCACCGCCGACAGGAGCGACATTGTCACCGCTGGCGCCGTTCTGGTGCTCCAGAAAGACAACCTTCTCATGGACACAGTCACTTCGGCGGCTCCGATCTCGAACACTTACAAGAACGGGAAAATATCCCATGGCATGGGCGACTTTGTAACCTGTGCCTGGTGCAGGAAGATCAATCCAGTCACCGCGCCCAACGTAGACTCGCGAACCTTCGTCTCTGGTGAAAAGTTCTGGGTAACCAAGATCGAAATGCATGACGACGGCGTCGTGTTCTGGTTGTTCAGCGATCCCATTTCGGACGTTCGCTACTACGCGACCCTCAAGTTTCCCTTTGCGAAGGGTGGAACGCCCGACACCGACAAGATGTTGAGCCAGGTAGCCGAGGTTCTAAAGGTGGACGACTCCGGAGGAGACTCAAAGGATCAAGCTGCCGCTCCCGCATCTGGAGGGAAGGCAGCACCGGCTGCCCCCGCCCCGGTAGCTCCCGCTGCTGCGCCGCCCCCGGCTTCGGCGATGGCACCAATCGCACCGCCTCCTCCTCCCACCGATGCCCCCCCGCCGCAACCCAAGACGGTTGCAAAGGGCCAGACCAAGGAACAGGTTGTCGCGATCTTTGGACAGCCCACGAAGATCGCGAATCTCGGCAGCAAGGAGATCGACTACTACCCCGACTTCAAGATCACGTTCGTTGGCGGCAAAGTCACCGACGTCCAGTAAGTTCCCTGATGGTTGCCAGGGCAGGCCCCCCCGTGAAGCGCCAAAAAGGAGATTGTTGTGTTCAGAACCTTCGCTCGCACATTTAAGTCTTTCGACTACCTGGTTGGAGTCCTCGCCATTCTCGGATTCTTCTGCTGCGCCGCGCACGCTCAGAAGAAGTCCTCTTCGGCTCCGGCTCCGCATGCGTCCGCCCCAGCTTCGCACGCCTCAGCGCCAGCCAGTCATCCAGGCGGCTCATCGGCCAGCCACCCCGGGGGTACCACCACTGCCAGTCATGGACCAACAACAGGCGGTTCAACAGCCAGCCATGGCCCGACCACCAGTAGTCCTCACGGCGGCACGACAACGACGACAGCGAACCATGGTGGCACAACGACTACGACGGCGAACCATGGCGGTGCGACTACAACAACGGCAAACCACGGCAATACGAACACCGGCCATACGACAAACACAAGCACCACAAACCACGGCACTACGAACACCGGGCATCCGACAAACGCAAGCATAAGCCATGCGCCCGGTGGAGGAGCCGGCAAAGCACCCGCGGGAGCCAGAGTAGCCCATACTTCGAATGGCAGCTCCATGACCACCCGTGCGAATGGTCAGCGGCGCGACGTGCATGATGCCAATCGCAATATGGATATTCACCACAACCTGAACGGGAACCGACGCGTCTCCGTCGAGCGGGCCGATCATTCCCGCGTCTACGCCGAGCGCGGTGGCCGCGGATATGTGCAGCACCCCTACAATTACCACGGACGCGAGTATGGACGTCGCACCTACTACGATCACGGCCGTTACTACAATCGTTACTACGGCCGCTACGGCTACCGGGGCGGATATCTGGATGTGTATGCCCCGGGGTACTACTATTCGCCCGGTTTCTACGGATGGGCCTATAACCCATGGGCGGCGCCGATTGTCTACCCGTGGGGCTGGGCTGGCAATCCCTGGTATGGATATTACGGCGCTTACTTTACGCCCTACGCCGTGTACCCCAGCGCCGCTTTCTGGCTGACGGATTACCTGGTCGCGGCTAGTTTGCAGGCAGCCTATGCAGCGCAGGTGGAGGCGGCGCAAACTGCAGCTCTGGACGCCAACGCAGCCCCAATGACTCCCGAAGTGAAGAAAATGATTGCCGACGAGGTTCAGCGCCAGGTTGCGCTGGAGAACTCGGAGGCGCAGCAGAACGCGCAGAATCAGGACATTGATCCCGGATCGAGCGGAATCGCCCGTATGCTGAGCGACAATCAGCCGCACGTATTCGTGGCGGGAAGCGATCTTGATCTGGTCGCCAGTTCCGGCCAGGAGTGCGCGGTCAGCCTGGGCGATGTGATCGAAGTACCGTCTTCGCCTCCGGAAAGCGCTACCGAGGCTTCAGCCGTCGTTCTCACCAGCAAAGGCGGCAAGGAGTGCTCGAAGAATACAAACGTCTCAATAGCCTTCAACGATTTGCAGGATATGCAGAACCACATGCGCGAGACCATCGACAAGGGCATGGGTGAACTGCAACAGAAACAAGGGAAGGACGGATTGCCAGCCGCTCCTCCCTCCGCTCAGGCAGCACCGGTTCAGTCGTCCTTTGCCGCCGTAGCCCCCCCGCCCGATCCGAACGCTGCCGCTGAAATTAAGGCGCAGATGCAGGAAGCGGACAAGTCAGAGCAAGAGGTGGCCGGCGCGGCGACACCAGAGTCTGGAGCGGGTTCCTCGGCTAGTGTTGCTCCGCCAGCACCCCCGGCGGCTGCACCTACTGTCAACATCGCGCTCGGGCAGACCGTGGATCAGGTCGTCGCGGCTATGGGTCAGCCTAAGAGCGTGGTCGATCTGGGAACGAAGAAGATTTACGTTTACCCGGATATGAAGGTTACGTTCAAAGCCGGCAAGGTCAGCGACGTTCAATAGATTGGACTGGCAGCAAAATAGTTGAAGCATGCAAATCTGGGCTGGCTGAAATTCGGCCAGCCTCGGTTTTGTTTAGTTTTGTTTCTCCGTCGGTGCCGAGGCGGTTCTTCGTAGGCTACCTACTCCGTCTCGTCCGTGCAGATTGGAGTTCCCGGGTTTGGTTTAGCCACTGAGTTTACTCGCACAGCAAAGTCAATCTGCGAACTCGCTTTCTGCCGGTTGGACCAGTAGCGGCGACCACATGCCAAGCGGACCTTAGAGGTCCGACCACTAAAATTCATAAGCGACTCAAGTAATCGCGCCCAGCATCTCGAGAATTCTGCGGCGATTCGCGTCTGCAGGTGCTAATCTCGCTATGCAGAACGATATTATCCATCTGAGTTTCGAATGTAATCATCCCTATGCCGGAAGAGAAAACACAGGCCTCGGAAACCCAACTGGCCATGCAGGTGGTCAACCACATCCGCGAGCGGATTGAAGACGGAACCCTGCAGTCGGGAGACAAAATTCCGCCGGAGCGAGAGCTTGCGCGAAAGCTGAAGATCAGCCGTGCCAGCCTGCGTACCGGCATCGGCTACCTGGCAGCCATGGGCGTGATGAAGGTGCGCCACGGCGTGGGCACATTTGTGGCCGATGGTCCTCCGGAGATCGGGAAGTCGTCCCTTGGCTTGCTCGGCGCGCTGCATGGTTTCAAGTCGTGGCAGATGTTCGAGGCGCGAATGCTGCTTGAGAGCAATCTGGCGGCGCTCGCGGCAGAACGGGGAAAAGAAGAGCACTTCACGGCGCTCGCGGAGGAAGTGGGCGAGATGTATGCCACGATCGACGATCCGACGGAATACCTGATTCACGATGTGCGCTTTCACCGGACAATTGCCGAGGCGTCTGGCAATCCGATCCTGGCTGCCCTGATGGAGACGATTACGACAGCACTCTATGACGACCGGCGCAAGACAGTGGAACTCTCACGCGACCTGAAGGATTCCGCCGAGAAGCACCGTGAGATCTATCGCGCCATCAGGGCGAGAAATCCAGCTGACGCGCGCAAGGCGATGGAGCGGCACCTTCAGCTCGCCAAGACCGCACAGGAAAGCGAGCAGCCTGCACTGGTACGCAAAAGCGGGCGCAGGCGGGCACAAAAGAACAACGGCGGCTGAAGGGTTTTCGGGGTTTGCTCTCTATGGCTTTTGTGGGAAAGCCGGAAATCTGTTCTCGCAGGAAATGGCATGCGCTTTTGCCGGCAACGGGCCATTCATCGTGACTCCTGTTCCAGCAGGGGTAAAGCTCACGCCTCCCGGGCCGACGTTCACATGGGCGTACTGCATGTGAACATCGCGCGGCTGGATGCCGTCTATGATGACGCCATCCAAGGTGATTTCGAGCGGATGTTGCTCATCCCAGCCAGCCATGAGCACTGGCTGCGCAGTGACACTTCGAACGTTGCGGAGCACAATGCCCTTATCGACGGGAATGCGGTCTCCTTTGTGACCGGGATCGATGAAGGGATCGATGGTAGTTCCGTTGTAGAACGGATCGATGCCGATGGGAAGCTCCACGTTCTTCATACAGATATCTTCGTAGACGGCAGCATCGACCAGACCGCCGCGCGTGACATCGGACTTGATGCGGATGCCGTTGGCGGTGTCCTGAAGCGAGAGATCCGAGACATACACATCGGTGACGGGCGGCGTCGCGCCGCTGCCGATGGACATCCCATGGCCGTCATAGAAGTAGTTGTGGGTGACGCTGATATTGCTCACGCCTCCCTTGATGGCAATGTTGTCGTCACCGGTGCGAATGAACGAGTGGGTGATGGTCACGTTGCTGGAGGTCCCCGGATCGATGCCGTCAGTGTTGCGAGCGGTTTTTGGCGTGTCGATAATGACCCCCCAGGCGGTGAAGCCGTCGGTGTGGTTGACGGCAACATGAAAGTTGGGAGAGTTGCGAAGCGTGATTTTGTAGAGGGTGAGGCCGTCGGCGTGGTTCGCGATAATGAGCCGCGGACAGCTTTGTTTGAGACCAGTGGGCTCGGCAGCGCGGGCAATCTGCCACCAGGATTGATCGCTGCCGAGCATAACGTGGCCGCCGCGAGCGTCGATCGTTCCCTCGCCCATGATGCCAGCGTCGCCGGCATCTTCGATGCTAATAAGTGGACGGCAGCCCCCACCACGTGCGTCAATGGTTCCGCAGCGGCCGGGAGTGGTGTCGTAGTCACGTGGATTGACTGAGGCGTTCACAGTGACACCAGCCTTCACCAGCAGGGTGACGCCGGCCTTGAGTCGAATCGGCTGGATGAGAAAGGCATCATTCGCGCCGTCTGGCTCGAGAGCCAGGGCAACGCGCCCGCTGTGGTTCACCGCGGTCGCTGAGCAGACGTCGATCGCTTCCTGAAGGCGGCTGGTGTCGCAGGTGGAAGCGCTCTTCGTGCACGCCTGATCGGCGGCGTCAAGATTTGCATTTGTGTACCGGGCCTTCAGAGCCTTGCATACCTCAGGAACCGTGGGCTCGACGACGGTGCGCTTATCCTGGGCTGACAGAGCCGCAGATCCCGCTAGAACGATGACAACAAAAGAGGCGAGGCAGATGAAGACTGGCCGTGAGCGCATGATCAGAACTCCGATAAAGATGGAGGCACTGCCACCGCTGTGCGGGGAAATGCCTCCTGGGTAGGCAAGTGAAGCAGAGAAGAACTAAAACTCGAATCGAGCCATCAACTGCGCGTCACGCGAGGCGTTCGCCTGCGAGCTCACTGTGCCAAAGCTCGAGCTGCCAAACGTCGTCCCGATTCCACCGAACTGCGTGTGATTGGTCACGTTGTACAGATCGCCCTGAAGGGTCATGTGCACTCCTTCGAAACCCAGGCCGAACGTCCGCCGCAGGCTGATGTCCCACTCGTAATTTCCCGGCCCATAAAGGTCGTAGGCTGCCGTGCGAGGCGCATTGCCGAATACGTAGCTGGGTGTCTGGATAAACGCAGTCTTGTCGATGAAGGGTTTTGTGACGTTGGTTGACGTCACTCCAGCCCCCCATGAGCCATTGATCCTTGCCGGGCCGGTGAAGCTCGAATTGAGCGTGGGTTCGCAGGTTGTTTGAGCCGGGTTGGTGCCGCAGGCGGACCCCGTGATTGCCAGCGGAGATCCCGAATAGGCCTGGAGAATGGTTGAGAACTTGAAGCCTCCAAGGATCGCTCGGGCATAGGTGTTGTCCGCTAACACGGTCCTTCCGAAAGGCATATCCCATACGCCCGTCAATACAAAATGCTGGGGCTGGTTCGAGGTGGAAACCCCGCGCTCGATCGCGTCCGCTGCCCATGACTTGCCGGTCTGCGAGAAGGCCGCGGGAATGGGATAGCCGGTGCGGAAGGTTCCGCCATCGTCGATGGTCCTCGACCAGGTGTAGTTCACCATAAACAGGAGACCGTGGGACGCGCGCTTTGTGAGTGTTGCCTGCAGAGCGTTGTAACTGCTGTTTGCCACATTTCCGTAGGTGTCGCTGATGGCTGCGAACGGGTATGGCTTCAGGCCCTGGCTCAAGGGCTGGCTGGGGGTGAACAACGTGCTCGGAGGACAGGGCAGATCGTTCGCTGCGCAGTACGCATTCCGCGCGGAGCCGGTGAGGCTCAGGTTCGATCCAAGCGTCAGATATTTCGGATCGAGCGCGTTCACCCAGTATCCACGCGGGTTGCCGCCATCCGTAATAAGGAAGTGGCCCTGCGATCCAACATAGCTGATCGTGGAGGCAATATCGCTGGTCCATTGATGCTGGAAACCGAAGCTCCAGTTGATGTATTGCGGTGCGCGACCTCCGAGGTACGGATCGCCATAGCCAACCGTAGACGGAGTGCCTGTATTGCCGGACACCGTCGTGTACCCGGTGCCGAAGCCGTTTCCGGAAGCGGTGCCGAGCGCCGGCGAATACGCCGGAAAGTCCGTGTGGCCGGGGCCGAGAGGCATAGTGGAGAGCAGGAATCCGTTCACGGAGAAGGAGGGACTTGCTGAGAAGCCTAGGGTTCCCGTCCCAGTGCGCGAGTTTGAGGCGCCGCCGACACCATTGCCGTGCGTATACATCACACCCCAGCTTCCGCGCCAAACTGTCCTTGGGTCGCTCTGGAAAGCGAAACCCAGCCGCGGCCCCCAGTTCTTGAAGTAGTTGTTCACCGGAGTCGCGCAGTTGCACGTGTTTGCTCCGGTACCTGCGTACTCGATCGCTCCGGGCAGGCCAGTGACGGGATTGGTGAGCGTGGGGTTGAAAAAGCTCATCACGTCGTGTACTTCGTGATAGGTCGGATAGAAGTCGTACCTTAGCCCGAGGTTCAGGGTCAGCCTTGAATTCACCTTCCAGTCATCCTCGACGTAGGGCGAGATCGGCCGGAAGCGGGCGCCCGTTTCCTGCACTAGATTCTGCGTCAGACTACCCTTGTCGATCTGGCCGATAAGAAAGCTGGCATAGGACAGGCCCGTGTTCGCGGTCGCCGCATACTTTGGCGAGGCGTTGCTTGAAGGAGTGATCTCGGCAGTTTCGGTTGTCGCGGTGGCAAGAGTGACTGGGCTGGTGCCGCCGGTGTCGGGCGTAATTTGATATTGCAGCCATGCGATGGCCAGGCCCATCGTCAGAGAGTGTCTCCCAAGCACCCATTGCACGTTGTCGATCAGGGCGTAAGAGTTGGCGATATTAATGCTCGCCGGCTCGCCCGCCCAGTTGGTCGGAGCGTCCGTGCCGGAGAAGGTCGCGAAAGGGAACGCGTCCTGCGCCTGTCCTGGAGGAAGGCCGGTGATGCCCATGGTGGTGGCGGCGTATGGCGGAGCCTCATTGGTATTGAAGGTTGGGCCGTTGTACCTGGCGAAGCCGTATTTGAACTGGTTGATGAGGCTCGACGAGAAGACGTGGGTGTCCTCAATGATGCCGACAGCCGTCTTCGGAGCAAATGCCTGGCCGAAGTTATACGGAATTGGGCCATTGTTTCTGCCCGCAGTCGTTTGATTGGTTGGGAAGCTGCTTGCCTGGCGACCGATCGCTCCCACAACCGTGAGCGTGTTCTTCGCGCTGATCAAATAATCAATGCGGTTGGTGGTCATCCAGTTTGTCAAGCCGTATTTCAAAGCCACCAGCTGGTTATTGGTCGCATTCTGATTTGTCAATGGACCCTGGAAGCTCTGCATCATAAGCACAATGGGCGAGAACTCGCTTGACGGAATGACATTCACGGGGCCAGTCTGCACCGGATTTCCGGCCGGTCCCGTCCCAGCGCCAGCGCTGTAGCCGTACTGATAGCGGCAGGGTCCATTTGTGCTGTTGGCTGTGCAGGCTGTCTGGGTATTGGGATCGTAGATATTCACGCCCAGCGCGCTGAAGTCGCCATTCATCTCCGCGACTGTCGGAGCAGTCTGGTAGGCAGGTGAAGGGCCGTGCGAGAAGCGGTATCCGTCATAACTGCCGAAGAAGAATATCTTGTTCTTCCAGATGGGGCCGCTCAGCGTGATGCCGTACTCATTCTGATGCTCTTCTGGCTTGGTGGCGTGACCGACGGTGGGATTGATCAAGCCCGGTGCAAAGAATCCCCAGGTATCAAGGGCGGTGTTGCGGAAATAGTCGTAAACCGAGCCGTGGAATTTGTTGCCGCCCTGCTTGATGGTGTAGTTCTGAACGCCTTGGCCCTCATACAGCGGAGAGTAACCAGAGGTTTCCACCTGGAACTGGTTCACGGCATCCACCGAGATCGCGGTCCACACAAAGCGTGGATCGCCCTCGCCTGATACCTGCGTGAAAGGTACGCCGTCGATGTACACCGCAGTAGCCGCGCCGCGGCTGCCCGATCCGTTGACGACACCTGTGTTGGTGGTGGCGTTACCGTTGGTCTCGTTGCCTTGCACGCCGGGCATCAGGTACGCAAAATCGGTGGCGCGGCGTTGATCGGGCTGGCCATAGGCGCCCATCTGAATCGGCAGCGCCGAGTACATGTCGTTTTCCATGGTTGCGCCGAGAGTCGCATTACTGGTTTCCAGCATTGGAGGCGCCGCGGTAACGGTCACGTTCACTGTCGCCGAACCAACAACCAGAACGGGGTTATAGTCCTGGATTTCGAGCGCATTCACGTGAACATTGTCCTGAGTCTGCTTCTCAAAGCCCGGCGCGGAGACGACGATGGTGTAAATGCCGGGATCGAGCGGGGAAAGATCGAAGTCGCCGGTGGAATTGCTCTTACGGGTGATGGTCACACTCGTCGAATTTTCGGTTGCCGTAATCGTTGCGGTCGGAACCACCGCGCCCATCGAATCCTTAACGGTGCCCTTGACCTCGCCCTTGCCGCCCAACTGGGCAAACAACGACGGAATACAGCACAAGATGACAAGCCAGGCTGCTGCAAGTGCGATGCGGCGCGCAACCTGGCGAGGCGACTGGCAGGGCCACGCGGGCCACGGACGGCGGCACAATACGGTATTCTGATCAAACTCCTTGGGCATGATGAAAACCTCCTCAGTTGTGAACGGCCATTTCCTGGCGCGCTTCCCGGCGCCTTGGTTTTTATTCTGCTAGCTTACAGGTCTGACCACTTACGGAACCTGTAATCACACAAATAACCTTGTTATTCCACCATGGATCCTCGGGACGGCCACACAAAAAATACCGGCCCGAATTGATACGCGGAAGACAGAAAATGAATCCTGCGCGCGGCCATCGGGATTCCCGCAGTCGTGCCCGTCCCATATAATGGGACACCCCTGTCGCCAGCTTTTGACCGTTGTAATCGCCAAACTACTACCACGCACAGCCCTTCCGCGATGAATCCGGCGACACATCGCCTGCCTTGATACGATGGAAGTCTTGGCGGCTTCAGAGTGCCGCAGTTCTCCGTGGTTCCAAGTGGTCCAACCCGGGCAAGAACCCGCTCATTCAGAAATTGCAGAAGCACCCGCTCCGGGTCTATGAGGTATGACCACTCAAAACTGGCCTAGTGTCCCGAAACAGATATAGACCTGTCAAGTGGTAAAACAACTTTTCCTACGGCTTGCATCGCTACCTGAAGCAAGATATCGGCCGGATTCACACTATCCTCGTTTGTTTTTAATAGCTTACTCAAGCAATTCTAATTTTAGACATCTTTCATCGCGGCCGGACTGCACGACGGGCGAGGAGCAGATAGATGAGTGATTTGCCTCCATTGGGATCTGGCGCCTTGACACTCCATCGAGGTCGAGCAGTAGACTGACTCTCGTATTTAGTGGTTAGACCACTTGTTACGGAAGGGGGAACCGGAGTGCCCGAACACTCATCGATCAAGCTGATCTTTCCCTTCATACTGGTGCTTTGCATTGCCTGTTCGAGCAGTCTCGTCGCGCAGGACACACGCAAGGTATTGGAACCTCATTTCCCTAGGCCCTGCGTGACGTTGGAGGCTCAGCTCTCGGCGCCGAACGGCGTGCTCTCGGTCGATGACGAGCACAAGCTGGACACGGAGAGGATTCAGACGGCGATCGATCACTGTAAAAAGGGCCGAGCGGTCAAGCTGCGTGCTGCCGGAAGTCACAACGTCTTTCTAGCTGCACCGTTGCTGCTGAAGAGCGGAGTGACGTTGCTGATCGATGCCGACACGGCCCTGTTTGCATCACGCAATCCACGTGACTATGACGTCACGCCCGGGAGCTGCGGAGTCGTCGACGAACACGGGCACGGCTGCAAGCCGCTTATCCTTGCCGACCACGCGCCTGCGTCCGCGATTATGGGCGACGGCGCGATTGACGGGCGCGGCGGAGAGAAGTTGTTGGAGCAGGATGTCTCCTGGTGGGATCTGGCGCACACGGCCAAGATTACAGACAAGAATCAGAATTGCACACGCATCCTGATTGTGCGCGAGTCGGACAACTTCATTCTGTATCGCATCACACTGCGCAATTCTCCGAACTTCCATGTCTCGGTCGAGAAGTCGAACGGCTTTACGGCATGGGGTGTGAAGATCGACACGCCGCGCACTGCACGCAATACGGACGGCATCGATCCGTCTTCGTCGACAAATGTGTCGATCCTCTATTCCTACATTCGCGCGGGAGATGACAACGTCGCCATCAAAGCCGGTAAGGCGGGACAGTCGTCTCATATCACGATCGCGTACGATCATTTCTATTCAGGACACGGCATGTCGATCGGCAGCGAGACAGTGGGCGGAGTGAACGCGGTTCGCGTGTCTGATCTGACGATCGATGGTGCCGACAACGGAATCCGCATCAAGAGTGACCGCAGCCGTGGCGGCCTGGTGGAAGATGTTCGCTGTGACAACGTATGCATGCGCAATGTACGGAATCCGATTGTGCTGACTCCGCTGTACACGACCTTTTCCGGCAATTTGCTGCCTGTCTATCGCGACATTGTTCTGAAGGATGTGCACAGCCTCACAACGGGGTCGCTGACGATTGCGGGACTTGACGACCGGCACAAGCTCGAGGCTATGTTCGACAACGTGTTCGTGGAAAGCCCGCAGCCATCGGACGTTCGTTCTTCACACGCTGCGATCACTGTCGGGCCGATGCTCGGAAACCTCCTGCCGAAGGGCGAAGACGTGACCGTGACGCAGGCGCCGGGCAGCAAACCTGGATCGCCTATCGCGTGCGAGGGCCGCTTCGTCGATTTTCCGGCAAACCAGATCGCGCCCGTGTCGGCGAGCGTTGCGCCGGCTGCGGACAACACGCTGTATGTGGCGGCGGATGGAACTGGCGATTTCTACTCCGTGCAGCGCGCGGTGGATGCGGCGCCCGAAAATGGCGCAACGATATTGATTAGCCCCGGCGTCTATCGTGAGGTCGTGTCGATCACGAAGCCAAACATCCATATGCGCAGCAATGATCCGGATGCTTCAAAGACCGTGATCATCTTCGACAAGAGCGCCGGTACTTCGGGAGGTACGCTGCACTCCGCGACAGTAGAGATAAGCGCTGATAACTTCTTCGCTGAAAATCTGACCTTCGCGAACGACTGGAACGCGACGCACCCGCAACTGCCCGCGGGCTCGCAGGCTCTCGCTGTTCTTGTGACCGGCGACAAGGCGGTCTTCAGAAACATGCGTCTATTGGGCAATCAGGACACGGTGTACGTGGGCAGCCGTAATTGCAGGCCCGACGGCCAGCCGTGCATCCCTACGCGCCAATATTTCAGCCGTTGCTATATCGCAGGCAACGTGGACTTCATCTTCGGCGACAGCAAAGCGGTCTTCGATCACTGCGAGATTCACAACACGGCGCACTCGGAGGGTTTTGTCACGGCGCAATCGAAGCACTATCCGGATGAAGACAGTGGCTTCGTCTTTAACCAGTGCAAGCTCAAGGCCGATCCGGGCGTGACAAACGTATGGCTGGGACGCCCATGGCGTGACTATGCCAAAGTGATTTTTCTGAATACGAAAATGGGCGACCACATCATGCCGGCAGGCTGGCGCGAATGGCATCCAGGCGAGACGCGGAGGCTTGAAACGGTGTATTACGCCGAATACAACTCCACCGGACCGGGCGCGAATCCAGGCGAGCGCGATCCGCACACAAAGCTGTTGACCCCGGCGGAGGCGGCCCAGTACGAGACGAAAACTTTCCTGAACGGGTGGGATCCCGAGGCGAGCAGCGCAATAACTATGCCGATCAGTTCGGCGGAGTGAGGTTGAGGTAAGGCTTGAGATCTGGAACCGCAACTACCAGTTCCATGGCGACCATGCGCGCGAAGTATGAGCTGCCCTTCGGACCCAGATGAGTGTAGTCGAACGCGGGAGCGGCAACCCCTTGCTTCTCGACCGTGTTGTTCTGCGCGGTTAAACCATACCCTGACGGCGAGGGCGCGGCTGGCGCAGATGCTTTGGGAGCAGGGACCGAGGTCCCTGTAGATTCGCCTGCGACGACAACTGCCGGCGGCGGGGCCATCGCAAGCGAATCAGCTTCGACCTGTCCCATGGACTGCACAGCCGCAGCGCTGTCACTGTTAAGAGGGAGCAGCGGGACGTGCTCGTCAGCGGCAACTTTACTCGTTGCAGCAGCCCACGGCACGAGATCGTTTACCAGCGTGCCGTTCCTGAACTGACGGCGAGTGAGCGGAGTGATCAGCACAGGCGTCGCACCGATCGAGCGAATATCTTCAACGTACCGCTGTATGTTCGCCGGGAATTCTGTTGCGAGATCGGTGGAACGGCCGGGCTTTCCCGGCTGATCATTGTGCCCAAACTGAACGAGCACATAAGTTTTCTGAAAGTCGCCGTTATGCTGGAGCGCCTCCATCACCTGCGCCCACGAACCCTCGGCGCGATAACTGCCCGAGCTGCGTCCACCCTTCGCCATGTTCAAGCAATCGACCTCAGGGGCGACAACGGCGCAGAAACCGGGACCCCAACCGGACTTAACCGCCATGGTCGAGTCGCCGACGAGAATAATCCGCACTGGCTTCGGCGACTGCGCGGCAGCAAAGCCGGCGCCGACGATCTTCGCGTTTTCGAGCAGAGTGATCGACAATCCAGTCGCAGGCTGCACCTTGAAATCGTGCGCGGTGACGGTGGCATTGCTGATGGTCATACCAGTCGCCGCACTTATGTCCACGTTGTTGAGCGTGATGGAGTTGAGGGGGCTCTCCGGCAGTCCAACGATGAACCCGGCAGTCTTGGCTCCGGTGGCGTGCAGGTTGGTGATGCTGATGTCGTGAAAGTGCGGAGTTAGTCGCGTGATGGGCTGAGCGGCGTCGTGTTCCGGAATCTTCGGGTAGTATTCGCTGATGAGAATCGGCGTCTGCACGTTCTCCATCGTGAGGTCGCGGAAATCGAGATCGCCGATATCGTTTCCGCAATCACGGTTCGATTTGACGCGGACTCCGTTGGCGGTGTCCTTGAACAAAATTCGCTCGGCGCGCACACGCTGCACACCGCCCGCGATCTCACTGCCGATGGACAGGCCATGACCGTGAAGGAACGTGCAGTCGGAGATGGTGATATCGGTGCTTGGATCGTCCGGACCAGTTGAGCCTGGCTGGCCCGATTTAATCGCGACGTTGTCATCGCCAACATCGATAAGCATGTGCGAGATGGTGACATGATGCGACGAAAAGGGGTCGATGCCGTCCGTGTTGGGCGAGTTGGCGGGAGCAAGGATTTTCCCATTCCGTATTGTGACGTCGTCGGAGTAGTACAGCACCACCTGCCACGAGGCCGAGTTCTGAATAGTGACGCCGTCTATGAGGACGTGCTTGCAATGATCGAGCACCAGCAGTCGCGGGCGCTTTGCTGCGACGATCTTGTGGTCAGCTTTGCTGGCCCGGACCATCTGCCACCAGAGCTGTCCAGCTCCGTCGATGGTACCGCCGCCGGTGATGGTGATGTCCTCCGCGTTTGCCGCATAGATCAGCGGTTCGACGGAAGTCTCCCGAAGTTCCTCTGCATCAAGATAGTCCTCCTTGTCCTGGCTGCCGAGCAGCGTGGCACTAGCCTCGATCTCAAGCGTGACGTGGCTTCGTAACTTGATAGGACCACTCAGAAAGGTCCCGGATCGAAGCTGTACCTTGCCGCCTCCACCCGCCGCGCAACCATCGATCGCCTGCTGTAGGGCTTTTGTGTCTTTAGTTGTTCCATCAGCCTTCGCTCCGTAGCGGATGGGATCGCAAACCAGATCTGTTGTGCTGGCGAAGACCGGGGCTTCCACTGTTAACATCGCTGCCATTGCGAGGGATAAAAATAGCGCCAACCGGTGATTTCGGGGACTCGACAAATTCAATATTGATGCTCCCAGATAAGGTCTGACCACTACGAGGCCGCGACAATCACGATAGCACTGCGAGGGGGATTCCTGCCCATTTAGGGCTTTCCACCAAAAAACTACAACGGAGACAGAAGTGGTCGGGCCAGCCCCCGCCTTCCCGTTTTCTGAATCTTCCCGTCAGCGAGTACGATCAATAAGGGCAGAACAACCGCATATGGCAGCACCCACAGTCACCCGGAGCCGTAAGTCCTTCCAGCGAACGCTGAGAAGCGCCAAGCAGACGATGCTGCTTAGCGAAATCATCAAGTTGGCTATCGATAGCTTCAGGACCAGCAAGGTACGGTTCGCCCTCACCGCGCTGGGTATGGTGATCGGCTCAGCATCCGTCATCCTGGTCGCGACCATCGGCCTTACCGGCAAGCAATACATTCTCGATGAGCTCCAGAAGATCGGCACGAACATGGTCGATCTCGGCTACTCGGGCGGAGGCGCAGCGGGCAGCAACGTTACCGTTAACAATGACTTCCTCACCCACGACGACGAGCTTGCCATTGAAGAGCGCGTTCCGGCCGTCGCCTACTCGTCGCCCCTGCTTCAAATGCACGAACGCGTGAGCTTCGGCGGAGGCGTTGTCAAAGATGTCCTGGTGCTCGGTGTCGCGCCCGACTACAAGAGGGTGCGCAATCTAGTCATCTTATCGGGGCGCTTCTTTGACGAAGAGGACGAGACCACCCACGCCAAGGTTGCCGTAGTCACCGAGCCCTTCGCCCGCCTGATGTTTGGCACTCCCGACGCCGCCATCAATCAGACCTTTCAACTCACCGGACTTCCTCTCACCATCATCGGGACCTTCAAGGAGAGCGTAAACACCTTCGGCTCGACGGAAATTGACGACGAAACCATCCTCATTCCGTATTCCGTTGCCCGCTACTTCACTGGAACGGATAATGTGAAGGATATCTTCTTCTCTATCCGCGACCAGAACGACGTGGAGGAGGCAGCCAACGAGATCAGGGTCGTTGCACAATCTCGCCATCAGCGAAACTCTGTTTACACCGTCACAACACTTACGGCGGTCCTCACTACTGCGGCCATTGTCGCTAATGCACTAACCGTCCTACTGCTGCTAGTCTCCGCCGTCACGCTCGCTGTCGGCGGCGTCGGCATCATGAACATCATGCTGGCCACGGTCCGCGCGCGCATCCGCGAAATCGGCATCCGAAAGGCGCTTGGTGCGACGGCACGCGAGATCAAGCTCCAGTTCCTTATCGAAGCTGTCTTCATCTCGCTGATCGGAGGCGCTGTCGGCGTGCTCGTCGGCCTCGCGCTGCCGATTTCCGCGCGCCTCTTCACGTCTTTCAATATCCCCATCAATCTATGGTCCGTGGTCATCGCGCTGGTCACTTCGGCTGTAATCGGCGTCGTCTTTGGAACGCTCCCCGCCAACCGCGCCGCGCAAATGGACCCCGTCGAGTCGCTCAAATACGAATAAATCGTCTCGCCACTGGTAAACTAATGTAGGTAGAGATCGATCCAGCGGCTTTGCCGTTGCCGAAAGTCCCATTCGCATCGATCTGGCCGCGATTTTCGCAGGCATCGACACAGACCGCTCCCGGTAAACGTCCGCAAACGGCTGCCCTGGAACCAAACGAGCCTCAGCCACATTGCGCTCGAACAACGAACAGAAAGAGATTAGGAAATCCCTGTGAGCATCATTCGTAATATCGCCATCATCGCCCACGTCGACCACGGCAAGACCACTCTCGTCGACGCCATGCTTCGCCAGTCCGGCACTTTCCGCGCCAATGAAGCCGTCGCCGAGCGCGTGATGGATTCCAATGAGCTGGAGCGCGAGCGCGGCATCACCATCCTGGCGAAGAACACCGCCATCTTTTATAAGGACACAAAGATCAACATCGTCGACACGCCCGGCCACGCCGACTTTGGCGGAGAAGTCGAGCGCGCACTCAAGATGGTCGACGGCGTGATGCTGCTTGTTGACGCATCCGAAGGCCCGTTACCCCAGACGCGCTACGTACTCTCGAAGGCGCTTGAGGCCAACCTGCCTGTCATCCTCACGGTCAATAAGATCGACCGACCCGACGCGCGCCCGCAGGAAGTCTTGAACGAGGTTTACGACCTCTTTATCGATCTGGACGCCAACGAGGAACAGCTTGAGTTCCCGGTCCTTTACACCAACGGCAAGCTCGGCCAGGCGTCGACAGAAGTTGCCGTGTCCGGTGTGGACCTGCAGCCCCTTTTCGAGCAGATTATTCAGACCATTCCAACCGCCAGTGGCGATGCCAGCGCGCCGCTGCAGATTCAGGTCACGAACCTCGATTACTCCGACTACCTCGGCCGCCTCGGCATCGCGCGCGTTTTCAATGGGACCCTGCGCACCGGTGACGAAGTTTATATTTCGAAGAACGACGGCTCGCTTGAAAAGACCCGCATCACCAAGCTATTCAGCTTCGCCGGCCTCAAGCGCACCGACATTACCGAGACGGAACTCGGCGACATCGTGGCCATTGCCGGCGTTACGGGCATCACCATCGGCGAGACCATCACATCTATCGAGAATCCCTCGCCCATGCCGCCCATCGTCATTGATGAACCGACGATCGCCATCCAGTTCTCGGTGAACAACTCGCCCATGGCCGGACGCGAAGGCAAGTATGTCACCTCGCGTAACTTACGCGAGCGTCTAGACAAAGAGCTGCTCACCAACGTGTCGATTCGTGTCGAAGAGACGGGCAGCCCCGACAGCTTCAAGGTGCTGGGCCGCGGCGAACTACAGCTTGCCATCCTGATCGAGATGATGCGCCGCGAAGACTTCGAACTCATGGTGGGGCGACCCGAGATCGTGACGCGTACCATCGACGGCCAGCAGATGGAGCCTGTCGAGCACCTCACCGTCGACATCCCCGACAACTTCGTCGGCACGGTCATCGAGCGCCTTGGGCCGCGCAAGGGCGAGATGATCAAGATGCACGGTCACGGCCGCGTTCGCCTGGAATTCCGTGTTCCTTCGCGCGGCCTTATCGGCCTGCGTAGTGAGCTTCTCACCGAAACGCGCGGGACCATTGTGATGAATTCGCTCTTTGACGGTTACATACCTTATCAGGGCGAGATTCCACAGCGTCCGACCGGAGCCCTGATCGCAGACCGCGCCGGAAGCACCACAGCTTACGCCCTCGAAGGACTCGAAGACCGCGGAGTTCTCTTCGCGCCTCCTGGGGTCGAGGTCTACGAAGGCATGATCATCGGCGAGCACTCGCGCGACAACGATCTCGACGTTAACGTCGTTCGCGAGAAGAAGCTCACCAACATGCGCGCCTCATCGGCCGATGAAGCCGTCCGGCTTACACCACCACGCGCCATGAACCTGGAGCAGGCCATCGAGTTCATCGCCGAGGACGAGCTGGTCGAGGTCACGCCCAAATCGCTCCGACTGCGCAAGAAAATCCTGCAGGCCAATCGACGTCCCAGACGTCAGTCGTAAATCTGGAAACAGCTCACCCCGACAGGCGCCGTGCGAATCCTCTCAAAGGCGCCTTGCATTTAGAATCGAACTATCGCATGTCGCAGCAGAATCTCTTTTCCGCTCAGGCACCAATTACTCCTCCTCCTCGTCTTGCCGTGAGCTCGCCGGAAAGCGCAAAGCCACCCCGCCAGTCGCCTCGCTGGCTGCAGCGCCTCGATCTTTTTGTGCGCGTGATCGTGCGCCTCTACCTTGGCCTGATTATTGTCGTTCTGCCCTGGATGCACTTCTGGGACGAGAATCGATTGCTGACATACATACCGCACCTGGCGCCGCTGGCCCTCAATGGCATTGTGCGCGGGGTCGTCTCCGGCCTCGGGCTGCTCAATATCTGGATCGCCATCCACGACGCCATTCATTACAAAGAGGGTTAGACCTCCATGCGCAAAACTCCAAAGCAATTGGAAAGCGCCCCGCTCGCCTACGAGAATCACGCTTTCCTCAACAGTCCCGACGGCCGTATTATGCGCATTCTCGCGGAGTACTCCGAGCCCCTGTCGCGCTTTCGCCGCGAACGCATCCGTGACACCGTTGTCTTTTACGGCTCGGCGCGCTTCCGCGCTCTCGATGAGGCTCACCACGAGCTCCAGTTGCTTGAAAACACTGGCTCGGTAGAGCCCGCTCCGCAGGAGGAACAGCCAGCCAGCCTGCCTGAACTGGAGCAGGGAACAGCCAGCGAGTTCCGCCGCCGTCGCGCTGAAGCCGCCGTCGAAATGGCTCGTTACTACGAAGACGCTCGCCAGCTCGCATTTTTGCTCACTACCTGGTCGAAAGGTCTGAAGTCGCGCCGCCATCGCTTCGTCGTTACCTCCGGCGGAGGTCCCGGCATCATGGAAGCCGCGAACCGCGGCGCTTACGAGGCTGGAGGCAAGACCATCGGGCTCAACATCCGGCTGCCCTTCGAGCAATATCCGAACCGCTACGTCACGCCCTCACTGAATTTTGAGTTCCACTACTTCTTTATGCGCAAGTACTGGTTTGCCTACCTGGCGAAAGCGCTCGTTGTCTTTCCCGGGGGATTCGGTACCCTCGACGAGATGTTCGAGGCCCTTACCCTCGCGCAGACTCATAAGCTCGCCAAGAGAATGACCATCCTTCTCTACGGATCTGCCTACTGGAACCAGGTCCTAAATATGGATGTTCTTGTTGACAAAGGCGCTATCTCGCCGCGCGACCGTGAGCTCTTCCAAATTGCCGATACGCCCGACGACGCCTTCGCCCTTCTGCGCGACAATCTGACTCGCGACCATCTGCAGCCCGAAGCTGCCCGCGCCGACATGGAAGACGAAACCTCGTTCGGCCCGGAGATCGCTAAGACGCGTTCCTAGGTTCTGCGCGTAACTCCCTGTTAATGTTGCCTCTTTTGGCACTGGCCTCAATTTGAACTTACATTCTCCGGTCCGTAATGCCACATTCATGGTGCAAACCGATACTGACATTGAGCACAGCACTCCCCTGGAGGCAACTCAATGGCTGGTTTGCGCCGCATCTCTTACCTCTGGAAAGATGCCGATTCCGCACGTGAGTACTCGACCGGTGTCTCGCTGCATAGCCACACCAACCAGTCAAAGGAAACCCTGGATTTCCTCGCCAACTTTGGCAACGACTACAGCTGGGTGCGCAAAATCATTGCCTTGGCGGAAGCCCGTGCTCGCGAGGTCTATCAGATTTCCATCAATTATTCCGCCAGTTATTGGACTCCACCCCTGACGCCTCGCCTCGCGTTCGATCTTGAAAGCAGACAGATTGCGAAATCGCTCGACCTCATGCCGTTGGTTTCCATCACCGACCACGACAACATCAACGCGCCTATGCTTCTGCGCACCGTCGCCGCCGCCCGCCACATTCCCGTCTCGGTTGAGTGGAGCGTGCCCTTCGGTTCTGACCAGTCCTTTCATCTTGGCATCCACAACCTGCCCAGCGACAGGGGCGCCGAGTGGATGCGCACCTTCGAAGAATTCACCGCCAACCCCTCCGAACCCCGCCTTACCGAAATCCTCTCCGCGCTGCATGCCTTGCCTAACGTCCTCATCGTCTTCAATCACCCCATGTGGGACCTCTACATCATCGGCAAGGAGAAGCACCGTCAACGTGTCCACGACTTCATGGCCGCCAACGGCGAGTTCATGCACGCGCTGGAGCTGAATGGCCTGCGCAGCTGGGAAGAGAACCGCGAAACGAAGCAGATGGCCAAGGCGCGGAACATGCTGCTCATCTCAGGCGGCGACCGCCATGGCCTGGAGCCGAACGCCAACGTCAATCTCTCCAGCGCCGCCAGCTTCACTGAGTTCGTCCACGAGATCCGCTACGAGGGCCGCAGCCACGTGCTCTTCATGCCCCAGTACGCCGAGCCCTGGAAACATCGCATCCTGCAGTCCACGCTCGACGCCATCCGCAACTACCCTGATTTTCCGCAAGGTTCGCGCACCTGGGATGAGCGCGTCTATCATCCTGATTCCACCGGAGCGATCCGCCGCCTGAGCGAACTCTGGCCCGGCGATGGACGCGCTCCCTGGTACCTGAACTCGGTGATTGAAGTTGTGAAGATGATGGGCAGCAAGCCCGTCTCCGGCAGCCTGCGCATGGCCTGGAACGAATCGCGCGAGCTGCACTTCGCGCTCGGCGAAGAAGCGTTTTGAAGGCAGCCTTTAGCCGTCAGGGATTAGCCTGACTGTAAGCTGTAGGGGATTAGTAACGATCCCAATTGGCTGGGCATACCGATTTCAGTGATATCAGCGACGCTAATCCCTAAATGGTTGTCTTGATGAGCCCGCCAGCTCCGAGAGTCGCTTACTTCCCGGACTCTTTCCACGAAATCAACGGTGTTGCCCACACCAGCCGCCAGTTTGAAGCTTTCGCGCACCGCCGTTCGTTGCCGTTTCTCTGCGTACGAGCCGGCAATCGCCAGCCCCGCCTGCTTGTCGAAGGACAACTTCAAACTCTCGAACTGCGCCGTGGCATCCTGTCTTTCTACCTCGACAAGGGCCTCACCTTCGACCCGGGATTCGTTCGCCATCTCCCGTTGATCGTTCGTACGCTCAAGGAATTTCGTCCGGACATCATCCACATCACCGGCCCCAGCGAAAACGGCATGCTAGGAGCAGCGCTTGCCAATCACCTGCATCTGCCGCTCGCCGCTTCCTGGCACACCAACGTGCATGAGTATGCCGCCAAACGCTCCAGTCCCCTGCTTCGGTACATTCGCAACGGATACGATGCTGCGCAAAGCATTGAACAGCTGGCGCTCTTCGCAAGCGCCAAATTCTATTCACTCGCTCGCATTCTCTTTGCGCCCAATCCCGGCCTCTGCAGCCTGCTTGAGAGAGAAACGCGGCGACCCTGTCATCTCATGCAACGGGGCGTCGATACCCAGATCTTCTCGCCTGCGCACCGTCAACGCCCAGCGGAAGACGACGCTTTTGTACTCGGATTCGTCGGCCGCTTGTCGGTTGAAAAGAATGTCGCGCTCCTCGCGCAGGTACAGCAACAACTCACCGCGAGAGGAGTCGCTAATTTTCGCTTTCTCGTCATCGGGCAGGGGGCCGAAGAGGGTTGGCTGCGTCAGCACCTGCCCGGAGGGGAGTTTCCCGGCGTGCTGCGCGGCGAGGCGCTCTCCCGCGCCTACGCCAACATGGACCTCTTCGTCTTCCCGTCGCATACCGATACCTTCGGCAACGTGGTCCTCGAGGCCCTGGCGTCTGGGGTGCCGGCTGTAGTCACTCCGGATGGCGGTCCACCCTCAATCATCCGGGAAGGAGAAACCGGCCGCATTGCGCGCGATGAGGACTTCGCTGCTGCGATCGCCGATATCCACGCCGACACGTCTCAGCATGCCCACATGCGCCGGGCCGCGCGTCAGCACGGCCTCAGGGCATCATGGGACACCGTATTCGAAGGCGTCTACGACGGCTACCGAACGATTCTCTAGATTCTGGAACCGAAGACGGAGGTTTCGCGTACATCCTACGAAGGGTTTCGTCATTGCTTCGCAGGAGTGTGACAAGTGCCAATCAACTGGCCAAACTTTGCAGTCGGTTCCGTGTTGGGGGCAATACTAGGCAGTGTGGCGGATTGGCTGATCCGTGCAAGATTACAGAAATGGTCGGACCGTCGCGCCCTCACCAGAGAGTACGGTTCACTGGCTGGGCATTATCTGAATTATCGGGTGAGGGATGACGGGACGCACGAACCGACAGGGGGAACCGTAGAAGTCGCATGGGAGGCACAAGACGGGCTATTGGAAGCGACAGGCTTTGAAGCAACCGGGAATCCTGAATGGCACAGCTATATCAGAATGAACCTGGAATACCCGGGAACGGGCACAGGTCACTACAATAACGTGAATTCGATCCACGGCGGAATTCAACAGATCATCTACTCAAAGCAAACCCGCTCATTCAATGTCCAGGGAACCAATCACGCCCGCAAGGAGTTTACCCACTATTGGAAACTCAAGGAATAACTGCAAAGTAAATCACTCGCCTGTCAGTCGACGCGTTCCCAGCTTTTGTCGGGATTGAACTCCGTCATCGCACCCGCAAGGTTCGTGGTGTCGGAACCCAGGTCCTTCTGATAGACCACGCCGTCCTGGTTGACGATGAAGGTCATGACGCCGGAGTTGCGGTAGGTCGCAGGATAGGCCACAAAGGCGAAGCCGCGCGTGAGCTTGCCAGCAACCATGTAGTCACGTGCGCCGCCTTTGGCTCCGGTTCCCTGCTTGGTCAGAATGCGGTAGTAGTAGCCGTGGAAGGGCGTCTGCTTGCCCTGCTGAAAGTTGTAGCCCGCGCTTGCGGCCGTAGCGATCTGCGGTCCAATCGGACTCGGGTCTTCGTTGTCGCTCGTCTTCCAATACAATCCGTTGTGCTTGCCCTCATCGCTCATGAACACCAGCGCGTAGTGTTTGGTGGTGTCGCCATCGCGCGCCTCGGAAGCATACTCGCGCTGGGCATCGACCAGCCCGTGCATGATATCGATAGCATCATTCTCGTTTCTGCCTATCCGCCGATAAAGAATTTCCTGCTTGCCTGCCTCGGTGTCGAAATACCATGCGCCGCTGCTGTTCTTGATGATGGAAATGGGAAGAGGCCAGTTCTCCGCGCCGATATAGAGTGTCGCGCTCTGATCCGGCTCGATGACGACCCGATGCATCTGTTCATAATGGCTGATAAAGTCCGCACCCATGTTCTTATCTGCGACGTCGTCCCCGGTGTGCAGAATATCGTTGGAGTTAGATCCAAAGATACTTGCCAGCGCCTGGCTGTCGTGGGATTTGACGGCATTGTAAAGAGCCAGAACGGCGTCGCCGGGCGAGGCGAAGGTCTTTTCATTTCCTTGCTGCGCGAAACATGAACCCGCACCCCCGGTAAATATCAGGATCGCGGCCAAGGCGAGCAGGACAAACTGGCGCGCCATAACAGCAGCGCGCGAACGAAGCGGAATCCGGATTTGTTGCGTAGATTGCACGAGAGCCTTCTCCTGCATTAAGTCGATTGGTGCTCAACTACAAACAGAACAGCGTTGTGACCATACGAGCCTACCTGTGCCGTGCGCCACCACCGCCACCGCGATTCCCACCACCACCGCCGCGATTCGCGCCACCACCACCGCCGCGATTTGCGCCTCCACCGCCCGCCTGGGCGCGATTCCCCCCGCCTGCCGGCTGAGAGCGATTCCCTTGAAGACTTTGCTGTCCGCGGGCACTGTTCGTACGCGCGTTGCCACCGGAGCCGTAATTACCAAGAGCACTATTGCTCGCGCCTCGATTCGGCTGTTGTCCATATCCGCGCGATGCGTCCCTCTGGGGTTGATTTCCACCTCCGGGACGACTCTGATTCTGGCCGGCGCCTGGCCTGTTTTGCTGATTCGTTCCCGGTCGGTTCTGCTGATTCGACCCCGGGCGATTTTGTTGATTACCGCCCCCCGGTCGTTGACCGTTGTTCTGGGCCACATTCCCACGGTTGTTGTTCTGGCCCTGATTCCCGCGATTATTGTTGTTCTGGGCCTGGTTTCCCCGATTGTTCTGAAACTGAGACGCGTTATCTTTTTGATTGAACTTGGGCGTGGTGTAGTTGGAGTTGCGCCCATTGTTGTTGAAGTTATTTGCGCGATTGTTGACGTTGCGATTGACGTTGTTGTTGTTTCGATTGATGTTGGCATTGACGTTATTGCGGTTAATGTTGGCGTTAACATTGTTGCGGTTGTAATAGTTATTGCGGTTCACGAACGTGTTTGAGTTCGAGATGTAGGTATTGTGGTTATAGGTCACGCTGGAGTTATGCCAGCCGGCTCCCCATGAGTTATATCCCCATCCACAGCATCCTCCGCCGCTGATCGCTGCGCCGACCGCCATTCCCAACCCGAAAGAAATCAGGCCGGTCGCTACCACCGCGCCGGTCGAATAGACGGGAGCCACATAGCCGGGATACACCGCTACTGGCGCCCCGTACACAACCGCCGGGTTGTACGTCGGAACATAGACAACCTCTGGCTGGGCGGGCTGGATGATGATCGTCTGCGGCGGAGGCTGCACGACCGTGACCTGCGGCGCACCCGAAGATGCCTCCGGCGGCGGAGCAGCTCCGGGGGCCTGATTTTGCACGGTCACATTCTGTTGCGGGGTGCTCTTGAGGTTGCCGGCTTGCTGGGCGCGTTGGCGCATCACCTGCACGGCGTTCATTACGCTCTGCGGAACATTGAAGTAGGCGTCGCCCAACGCCGAGGTCCACGACAGATTCGACGCCATCTGGCTCAACACATCTGGAAACTGCGTCAGGCCCTTCACGGGGTCGCCCCAGGATTGCTGGTTCACCGCCTCCATGAGCTGCTGGCCCTTAAGGCTGGAATTCTGCTCGACCCACTGTTGGGCCGCGCTGATCTCGTCGGGGTATGTGGAACCGGCCAGAACCAGTGCTACGAGATTGTCTGGAAAGAGCGCGATCGGCGCCACAAGCTGATAAAGCTGATCAGGCGTAGGCGTGGCATAGGTCGTCGCCGGCGCCTGCTGTGCCTGTGCCTGCTGGGTTGCGGGCTGCTCTTTCTTGCAGCCATCCAGCCCAATGCCGCTGACCGTGATGCTGGCGCTGAGAAGAATAGACAGAGCCTGCTTCCAATCGGGCATAGAGGAAACGGCTCGCCGAATATCGAACGCAGTGTGCATTTTGACGCCTCTACCCCGCTAGAAGATGAAATCGAAGGCAGCAAACTGAGAAGTATCAAGACTCACTGCCCTAAAGTCGAAAACCTACCTACATTCACCGGACAGGTTTCTTACGCGCATGAAGTATAGCCCTAACGCGGGTCACGCGCATCTTTTTGGAGGCCAATCTCGCTCAGACGTCAACGGAATCGTCGCCTGCTCGACGATTCCAGACAGTGCAGACCATGCATCTGGGCAAAGCTGGTTAGTCAGGTATTTTCTTTGGATTTCCAGCGGCTATAAGAAGTAAGCGCGTTATTTGGTGCCGAAGAAGGAACTCGAATGATTTATTGAAAATAAAAGCTTTATCTTCCATGAGAAGCGTACTACACAGGTTAGCTGTGTACAAAGATGGCGGCAGAGCGTCTTGGCGCGATAACTCGCCAGAATGCCCTGAGAGCGTTTGGACGGCCCATAGTGTCACCGACACATCACGGACGCGCCAGAAGGTGACGTAGCGCGAATGCTTAGGCTTTTAGGCACAGGCGCAGACGCTCAAGTGTGCTCGGATTCGGTGTATCCTCCATAACATGACTGCGAGGGGCGAACGACTGCCAACCATCACCTTCGGCACACGGTTGCGTACCCTCCGTGAAGCCCGGGGGCTGACGCTGCGTGAACTGGAGATGGCTAGCGGTATCGAACGCGGTACGATCAACCGCATCGAGCGCAACGTCGCCAGTCCCCGGCTGGATTCGATTCAGGGTCTGGCGGCTGCCTTGAACGTCACCCTAAGCGAACTCTTCAAGGGCCTCTAACTGATTGGGACCGAACCTGCTAGTTCCGGGGCTTTGTCTGGAGTACGCCGAGGCTATCGACGCGCTGGCGGGGCTGTAGGGGGCGGTGAGGGTGAGCTTTGGCTGGGCTGCTCAGCATGATTGAACGACAGGTCGGTCGGTCGATAGGTGGCTGCATGGAACGGCAAAGGCAACTGCATTGTGTGCAGTTCTCATTGTAGGTTCTGCCAACTGCCGTGAGGGTGGTCCCCATCAGACAGCCATGCGGCATGTCTGCAAGACGCGTAGGATTCTTAGGGCCATCCCCGTGGATTTTCCATAATGCAGGCGTTAGATGTTGGCAACGTGTCGTTTTCTGTATTTTGTCGCCATGGCGGTAGGGTGGTTCAAAAACGCCGAGTTTGCGCCCGTATCGGACCGCGGTCTAGGCAAATTTCGTTAGCCACATAATAGAAAAAACGGCTTTTCGAGACTTGCAGATTGCGAAATTCCGTGTGAAATCAACCAGTTGCGTGCCGGGAGCATCCTCAGGAGTGTAAAAATTACCCTGTTTATATACGGCGAAAACGCCTCCAACAGTATCAAGCTCAGATATTCCACAGAATTAGACAAAACATCCTGTGCGCCAATCCACATCGGGGTGTTGTGACCCCGTCCTGACGCGATTGCGGCCCAATCACAGGCCATCGTGTAGCGGCCCTCATGGATCCGGGCCGCCACGAATCCGGCGCCACTAATTTTCGAGCACATCCAGCAGCACCACACTTAGGAGCCGTTACACTGTGTCTTGCAGGATGTTGCACGATCCGGCACCCTCGCGTCGCGCGCTCTCAGGAGCGCGCCCAAAGACCTCGTGCTTTCCTCTTGACTTTGACTTACATGAAGGTCGGCAATCCGGAAGCTTCGAACCTTGACGATGCGCGTCTCCGGTGAGCAGATCCTGAAACCCGCGGTCCTGTCGGAAACAACTGAGGCAGGCCCCCTCTACTGAAGCTCATCCCGGCCGTCATCCCCCAGTCATCCCCGATTGCGCCCCGCCAGCCATCCCCCACTCGCTCCACCCACCAGCTTCAGCCCATGCGCGACGACATACGCCCACGGCTCTCGCCCCAGCCGCGTCAGCACCAAATAGATCGCCATCGCCACCGCGCCCACCAACAGACCGTGCAGTACGAATCGCGACTTCACCCCGCGCCCGACCCAGAACCCAAACAGGAAACACAACACTAGCGATCCTGCCGGCGCCAGATATAGCAGCGGATGGTGCCCCCACTTCATCGCCACCGGAATCACCAGCAGGATCAGCCCCGCCTCAGCGAGACATCCGCCGATCAGGATCCGCACCCAATGCATCCTCGCCCCAGCCCCGGCCGCTTCCTCTCCCATCCCTCTCCCCGCCTTTCCCGCATCCATTCTCGTCCTTGCCGTGGATCATGGATTGGAAAAATTGAACCTCCTTTCGCCGCGTCGGGTACCTTGATCAGCGTTGTGTAGCGCGAATGCCGCTCCACCAGGGTCACGATGTGACTGTTCTTGGTGCCGCTGATGAGATCGCCCTCCCAGTGACCTGGGATCGCTCGGTCCTCGATCTCCGCTGGTCTTTCCCGGATCGAGATGGCCTCGACGATCTGGCCCTTTGAATGTCCGCTCTTACTCGATTGCTGCGAGCGGCGGATGCGGCGCTTGGACCGGAGGTGCCCAATGAGCTCGTTTTTCAATACTCCACGCGCTTGAATAAAGAGGCTACGGTAAATGGTCTCGTGGGACACGCGCAGGTTCTCATCCTTGGGATACTGGATCTTGAGCCATCCGGAAACCTGCTCCGGCGACCAGTCCAGCATCAGTTTACTGACGACGATCTCCCGCAGCGGCTCATGGATGGCCAGAAGACACTGCTTGGGCCGCCGGGCCGACTTCCAGGCCAGCGAATCCGCTTCGCTCGCCCGGTACATGGAACGGCCACCATGCCGTGCCACCTCCCTGCTTACCGTCGAGGCAGCCCGACTCAGGCTGGTGGCAATCTCACGCATCGACCAACCCGATGCAATCCCGCGTGAAATATCTTCCCGCTCGGTCAGTGTGAGCGCCTGCGGCGAGCGCCGACGGATCGCCGGAACGATCCCGCCATGATGCGATAACAGTAGATGAATAGAGGTATGGGTGTGGCCGTATGCTCGCCCAATCTCATGCAGCGACTGTCCCGCCTTCCAACGCCGCCAGATGTCGGTCCGCTGTGCCTCAGATACCTCCGCCCGTTTCCCCTGTGCCATAAACACCACCTTGAGTGAGACCTTAACTTCAGATGGTGTTGCATCGACCTGTTGAATGCGCACCTTTCGGCAATCACGCGAAGAGTCAGACACGAGACTCGGCGATCTGGCGACAATGGAGAAGGAGAATACCGGGGGAACTCGACATTCTCCGACTTGATCGCCTGCCAACTACTGTTTCTCGATATCGCCTTGCTTTCAGCTGTTGTCATAGTGGCCACTTTAGGCCCATAGAGCCTCAGGATCGCGGCATATCCTTTACCGGGTAACGGTAGCGAGCCAGTTGCTTCTTTGCCCGCAGGCGGGTGCGGCCCGAGGTAGAGGTCTGTGCTGCCGTCAGCGTTCTGCGCAGGTTTATCACGCGAGCCCTAAAGAGGGAAATGGCTGGCCTTTGGCGAGGCCGGAGGCATTCTCAGCCGCATATAGAGTGAGGGACCGGAAATTTATCGGGACTCCATGAGAGTCACTACGTGCGCGTACGCCGCATCTGAAGGGCCGCGCCCAGGTCGACTGTCTCCGGGTCGAGATTTGTTCTCAGTCCGGGTCGGTGCGGAGCCAGCGAATCATGTGCGGGTAGGGAGGAATGGAGGTTGCGGCGGCTCGGACCGGGTCCAGGGTGAGGCCCATCCATTGCAGGAGAGGGACGCCTGCTTTGCCATCACGGTAAGTTTGGATGAGGGTCGTGGCGGCGCCTTTGTAGCCGGCAGGATGAAAGACGATCTCAGGCGGGAGCCCGAGTTGGACGGCGGCGGCATACGACCAGGTCTGCGCGGCGATTTCCTCTCCCATGTCGGAGCCGGCATTCGATCCTGCGGAGGCCCGCTGTGCGGGCAGCATTGTGGCAAGATGGCCGGCCTCGTCAAGAAGATCGCCAGGGTAGAGCAGACTCTCGGGGTCAACGATGAGGCCGCCCGGTTCCAGCGTGACGCCGGGCAGGAAACTGTCGGCGTCGACTCGCGCCAGGCGAACGGAGAGACCGATCTGCCGGAGCCAATCGAGGATCAGAGTTGCGCGAGCAACCGGATGCCAAGGGGGCAATAGATCATCGGCTTGCAGGTCTTCCGTGAGTCGATTGGGAATGACGTTGGGATTACCCTTAATCATTACAGCGTCCTCCGACCGTGAACCAAATCTATGGGACTGATTCGACCAACCTACACTTCTGCCCTGCCGTCCACAACAGAAATGAAAACCGATCAATATGCAAACGGGTTCCTGACGGTTTGTCGCCCAACCGGAAGTAATTCACTTGGCCGAGAAGTCGTGCACATTCAACAGGTCGATGCAACACCATCTGAATTGAATGGTTTTCATCAAAGGTGGTGTTTATGGCACAGGGGACGCGGGCGCCAGCGGGTTCCCCGCCGTCGACGATCAGACATCTTGTTGCGAAGCCGAAGGCTCCTCGAACTTGCACTCCAGACTCTCGCGAGTACAGGCAGCGCTTGGCAGAGAAGGATGCACCACAGATTCTGCGGCGTCATGGCGTGGAGTGGCATCTCTCGCCATCGATGGTTCTGGGGCGCGGTGTGTGGGCGTGTCAGAGTCAACACACTGCCGACGGCATGACACACTCTTTTTCGCCCAATCTCACGCAAGCCTTTTATTTCCAACAGCCAAATTTCTGGTTCGCTGTGTGCACTGTTCCTTGCGTTCGCAGGAGGAAGCATTCGATGGAGATGTTTGCGGAAGCGATCAGCGTCCTCGGCGCGCTCGTCCTCAGCGTCGCCTGCGGATTGCTGTTGGAGGAGTTGTTATTTGGCGGTCTGGTCTGGCTGTTCTTCGCTCGACGGCCGGAAGCCAGCAAGAAAGAGCGCACCGACCAGGGAGAGGGACCATGCTTGCCTTGAAATATCTGCTCATCGTCGCGGGAGCGCTGTTGCTCGCTACCGCAATTGGTATCACCATTTACGACCTGTGGGTGGTGAACGGCTTTCGCAGGAGGCTGGCGCTAGGTCCTAATGAGGTTGAAGGATCCGTCGAGCGAGGGATGATTCACTGGCGAATGTCAGTGGCGTGGACCATAGTCGCGATGCTGCCGTTTCTACTCGGTCAGAGCATCGTGGTCGTTCCGGTTGGCATGGGCGGCGTGCGCCTCAGCCAGACTCAGGGAGCCTTGCCGGGCACGCTCTATTCAGGCACCCACTTCGTCAATCCGCTGACACAGAGCGTGGAGATATTCGACTTGCGGGACAAGCTCTTCACGACCGGCGCGCCACTCGACGCAGGGGTCGCCTCGGCTCATTCGAAGCCTGCCGTCTTCGAGAAAGGCGCTATGGATGTCCAATCCCGTGAGGGCCTGATCATCGGACTCGGAGTGACAGTCCGCTACCGGCTTGACCCTAAAAAGTTGGACTACATCCAGTCGCACCTGCCTCAACCGGTCGACGCTCAGATCGTTCCCGCGGTGGTGGCGAGCGCGTGGCGAGAGCTCGCGCCGCAATACACGGTAAGGGAGATCTTCAGTACCAAGCGCGAAGAAGCGCGCGAGCGGGCCACGACAACCATTACAAGGAAGCTGGCCGCCGACGGCATCATCGTCGAAGAGGTCATGCTTCGCGACGTGCAGCTCCCTCCCGAATACGCCCAGGGGCTCCAGACACTTCTGCTCAAGGAGCAGGAGGATGAACAGCTCAACGTCCAGACCGACATGCAACAAAAGCAGGTGAGGATTGCAGAACTCCAGGCAGAGGCGGAAGCAGTCCAAAAGGTAAAAGCGGCCGAAGGGGACGCGCAAGCCAGAGTGCTTCAGGCCAAGGGTGAATCGGATGCCATGCAGTACACGCTTCCTCTGAAACAGAAGCAGATCGAGCAATCGAAGCTGGAGGCAGAGGCACGCAAACAGGCAACTATCGAGAACGCTGATGCAGAGGCACAAGCCAAAGTCATAGACAGCAAGGCCGAACTGCAGCGCCGCAACCTATTGACAGACGCCGAGGCCAACCGCATTCGCCTCACCGCTGCCGCCGATCAGGAGCGGATGCAGGGCGAGGCTAAGCTGCTCAACCAGTCGCCGCTCTTGATCAACAAGATCATCGCCGAACGTCTTTCGGACAAGATACAGATGGTCATGGTTCCGTCCGATGGCAAGTTCTTCTTCGCCAATGATGTTTTTCACGGCTTGACGCCAGGCATGGCGGGACAGATGGAGCAGGACGACACGCCGGGAAAGTCAGTCGTACCGCAGGAAGGAAGATCATCGCACTAAAAGCTTGAAAGGCATCGGGCTGGCATCGACCATCTTGTCAGCCCTTCTTTGCGGAGCGAAGATCCATGTCAGGCAAACTGTATAATTCGCGGCAACACATGGCCCTTGAGAAACGACTTCTGCTGCTGGTAATGGCTCTACTCCTCGGGACCAGCAAGATGCGTGGCGCAGAAACTGACCGCACGCAGCCAATCGCCGATCTGGCCAAACAAATAGCAGCTATAGCAGGACCAGGATCAGCAGCACTAACGATCCGCAATCACTCGTCGCTCAAGCCGAAGGAGGTCGCAAACATCCGTATCCTGTTGGAGCGCGACCTGCACGGCTATGGCGTAAACATTTCGACGACCGACAGCGCGACCGCGATCCGAGTGACGCTCTCGCAAAATGGCGATGGCGGCCTTTGGGTCGCCGAAGTACGCGAAGGCGCAGATCTTCGCGTTGCAATCGTTCACGCAGATATTGGATCTCCGACGACCCCGCGCAGCACCGCCAACGTGACTCTTCGCAAGGTTTTGCTGTGGAGGCAAAAAGCGCCGATCCTCGATCTGCTGATTCTCGAAACCCGATCCGGCCGCTGCATGTTTGTGCTCTCGCCGGAGCGGTTGGTGTCATACAAGATGTCAGCGACCGGAGCGTGGGAGCAGGAACGCGAGTTACCTATCGCCCATGGCCAATCGTTCCCGCGCGATCTTCGCGGGCGTCTGCTCCCCGGCGTCGCAACTGGTACGGGGCATCTCTTTGACGCCTATCTTCCCGGAGTGGTCTGTGCGGGTATCGATTCGGATGGAGGCCTTGCTCTGTCTTGCATAGATAGCGACGACCCGTGGCCCATTCCTCTGAGCGACTCTGCTCTCACACCCGGTGCCGAGAGCACAACACTGAAGGCCTTCTACAACAATCAAAGGAATTACTTCACCGGTGCTGTGGCGCCTGTCCACGATGTGCGCGTGCCCGCCTTTTATGCTGCAAGCGTCATCACTCGGCCCTACGGCGCAGGGCTGCTTCTAAGCGCGACCGACGGCACCGTGCTCATGATTGAGAATGGGACGCAGAAGCGAATCTCCGGCACGCGGGACTGGGGCAGCGATTTCGCGGGACTTGTTGCCTCTTGTGCTTCGAACCCGCAGGTGCTCGTATCCGCTTCTGGAGCAGTCGCGAGTGACAGCGTTCGCGCTTATGAGGTCGCCGGAGTTGAGGCAATCCCGGTGAGCGCTGCGCTTGACCTGCCGGGCACAGTGACGGCGCTCTGGTCATCACCCGGAGGTACTTCGGCGATAGTAGTGGCGCGGACAGCCGAACCTGCTCAGTCCACGGAGTTCGAGGCGTACAGTGTTTCGACAAACTGCAACTAGAGCTCCCTTGTGTCGGATAGCGCTTGCCTGTTCCTGCTCTTGCATTCTGATTCTTTGCGGCGCAGGTAGGCTCGACGCAAGGACGCGACCTGCCTACGGCGGCACGCTCCGCGTCGAGACTCAGGGTCTAGCCTGGGGAGGCACCGATTCGATCGGGCGCAGGTTGACCCTTGACGGCCTGACTGATCTGGGCGCAGACGGTGAGGTAACGGCCGCGCTGGCAACACACTGGTCGTCGCAAAACGCTGATCATCGATGGGATTTCAAGCTGCGTTCCAATGTTCATTTCCACGACGGTACAGCGCTCACCGGCGAGCTTGTGGCTGCGTCACTCGCGAAATCCTGCGCAGACCATTGTCCCTGGACGTCGGTCCGCGCAGTTGGATCATCGGTTATCTTTACCAGCGATTCTCCCATGCCGGAGCTGCCGGCACTCCTCGCAGGCTCCAAGTTCCTCCTTGGCCATCAGGCAAATCACGACGAGCACCCGAGCGGCACAGGAGCATTCATCGCTGACGCGTCTGCGGCCGAACTAGCCGTATTCAAAGCCAATGAAGATTGCTGGCGAGGACGGCCGTTTCTCGATGCAGTCGAAGTCCGCTCCCACCGGAGCATTCGCGAGCAGTGGCTCGATCTGAGTGTAGGTCGCACGGACGTGGTCGAAGTGCCAGCCGCGCTTCTGCCCCAGGCATACCAACAGCGGCTTGCCGTGATCGCTTCCAGCACGGTTGACCTGCTCGTTTTACGGGTATCGGCTTCAGGCCCGCTGGCAAACGAAAAACTGCGCCAGGCCGTCGCTCTAGCCGTCGACCGCAACGCGCTCTCCAACGTCATCTTTCAGAAGCAGGGAGAAGTCACAGCAAGCTTGATACCCGACTCTCTCAGCGGCTACTCCTTTCTCTTTCCCACCGATCGAGATCCGACCCGTTCTCAGGAACTGCGCGGAGGGGCGACGCCGCAGGTGACCCTCGCGCCGGAAGACTCGAACCCCGAGCTACAACTCTCCGTCGAGCGCGTTGCAATCAATCTGCGGGAGGTTGGGTTCAAAGTGCAAGTTGTCCCTTCTACCCCCCACTCCTCTGATATTGTGCTGCGCAGGATTCATCTTGAGGCAGGCACTCCGCGGGCTGCCTTTGAAGACGTCCTGAACAAGTTCGGCGATGCGACGTCTGCAACCAGTGCCGACCCGGCCGCCTTGTATCGGGCCGAGCGAGATTTTCTAGCTCAATTCACAGCCGTACCGCTGGTCTACCTTCCGCATGCCTATGCGGTCAGCGAGCGAGTTCGCGACCTGCGTCTTGCCGTCGATGGAAGCCCGTTGTTTGCCGACACCGCTGTAGAGGCTGCCCGGTGAATCTCCAGATCACGTTACGCCAAAAGCTCTTGCTGATGTTCTCCCTCACGGTCGTGGTCGCCGTGGCTGCGGTTGGTTGGACGGTTTCGCTGCGGGTGCGCAGGGTCTTCGACCAGATCGACGAAGAGCAAACCCGACTATTCGCCCGCCAGTTTCAGCGCGAGTTTCAACAACGTGCCAACGAAGTCACCGCTGCCCTCGACCGCATAGCGGCAAGTGACCGGCTAACCCATATGGCTCTTGATATCGCACGCGGCGGTGATTCGGCGCAGTACCTCACCGAGGCCGGATCGCTCGCCCGGGAGGAACGCCTCAGCTATCTGGAAATCACCGGCGCCGATGGAAGCATCGTCTCGTCAGCGCAGTGGCCCGCACGTTTCGGCTACCGTGAACCGGCCATCGAAGCGGCGAGCCGTCCCGCTTTTCTAAAGCAGGAGGAGCTACCCGATGGCTCCTCCGAACTTGGCTTCTTCGCAACCCGTATCATTCTCGAACCGGACTCCCATGCGCCCGCCGCATATCTTGTCGGCGGAACGAAGCTGGACGGAGAATTTCTGGCCGATTTGCCGTCGCCGGCAGGTGCTCGGATCTATCTATATAGAAGCTCCGCCGACGCATACGATCCGCGGTCTCTCATTTCGACGGATGGCCAAACGATCGACGCGGATAGATATCGGTTATTGATCGATGCCGCGCGGACGAGCGGGAACGATGCGAGCGGAATTGTTTATATTTCCACTCGGCGTGAAGACAGCGTCAACGCGACCGCGATCCCGCTCAAGGGTGCGGACGGACACGTCCTCGCCGTGCTGCTGATCGCAAATTCGCGCCGCGGCTTGGTCGAGGTCGAACGCCATATTCGCGCTATCGCATTTGGCGTGGCCGGTATCGGCATCCTCTTCGCGATTGGAGCCAGCTTGTGGATTGCCGCCCGCATATCCGGTCCGATCGAGCAACTGGCACGGGCGGCCGGCGAGGTTGCCAAGGGCCGCTGGGATACGCAGGTGACGGTGCACACGCGCGATGAGGTGGGTGCACTTGCCACAAGTTTCAACCGCATGACCTCTCAACTTGTGGAGCAGCGCGAGCAGTTGGTGCAGACCGAGCGAGTGGCGGCATGGCGCGAGCTCGCGCGGAGGCTCGCGCATGAGCTAAAAAACCCGCTTTTTCCGTTGCAGTTGACGGTCGAGAACATGGTCTGCGCCCGGCAACTCTCTGCTGCCGAATTTGACGAATCCTTCGTCGAGGGGACAGCTACGTTACAATCCGAGATCGCGAACCTGAAGACAATCATCGCCCAATTCAGTGATTTCTCGCGAATGCCCAAACCGCAGGAAGAAAGGATCGATGCTCGCGACCTCCTGCAGCGAGTACTCTTTGTTTATGGATCGGCACTTCGCGAGCACTCTCCCCCAATCGCATTGCACTCAGAAATCCCGGAGCAGAAGTTGATCGTGTCCGCTGACAAGGAGTTGATGCACCGCGCTATCTCGAACCTGGTGTTAAACGCGATAGACGCCATGCCTGAAGGCGGAGAGCTGCGTGCGGCGGTTCAACGAAAGGACAGCGTCGTGCAGATCTGTATCGCGGACACCGGGCAAGGGCTGGCTCCCGAAGAGTGCGAGCGGCTCTTCACCCCCTATTACACGACCAAGGAATATGGAACCGGTCTCGGTCTTGCCATCGTGCAGTCAGTGATCGCCGACCATCGCGGCGCTATCCATGTGGAGAGCACGCCCGGAGCTGGCGCCGCTTTCGTCATTGAGCTTCCTCTAGTCGAGGCGATATGAAGAGCGCCGCAAAAATCCTCATTGTCGACGACGATCTGGCGACCCTCGCCACGCTTGCCCGGACCTTCCGTCTGGCTGGCTATGAAGCCACTGTTTGTGACAGCGCAGCACGCGCCTTGGAGTTAGCACTCAGCCACACCTTTGACTTGATCCTGTCCGATGTTGTGATGCCACGACGCGATGGAATCGCCCTGCTCGAGGACCTCAAGAGCCATGGCATAGCTTCGCCTGTCGTCATGGTTTCCGGGCAGGCACACATCGAGATGGCGGTGAAGGCTACTCGACTTGGCGCGCTTGATTTTCTCGAAAAGCCACTTTCTACGGAAAAGCTGCTGCTCACCCTTCAGAATGCGATGAAGCTGAAGCGGCTCGAAACGGAAAACAACGAACTCCGTCGACGCGTGGGCACGCAGGAAATGATCTGGACCGGCGAAGCCATGCGGCGGATCGTCGCCCAGATCGATCGCGTAGCAGCGAGCGAATCTCGGGTCTGCATTTATGGAGAGACCGGCACCGGAAAAGAGTTGGTGGCCCGCTCGCTCCACGAGAAGAGTTCACGACGCGGAGGCCCCTTCGTCACTTTGAACTGTGCTGCGATCCCGGCCGAGCTAGTTGAGTCGCAGCTCTTCGGACACGAGAAAGGCGCCTTCACCGGCGCTGCCCAACCGCACATCGGAAAATTCGAACAGGCGCATCGAGGCACTTTGTTTCTCGACGAGATTGGCGACATGCCGCCCCTTATGCAGACTAAGTTACTGCGCGTGCTTGAGGGGTCAGAGGTTGAGCGCGTAGGCGGTAACAAGCCAATCAGTATAGATGTCCGAGTCATCGTCGCAACTCACCGCGATCTCAATGAACTAGTCCAGCAAGGCTCGTTCCGCCAGGATCTATACCACCGCGTGGTTGTGTTTCCGATCCAGCTCCCACCACTCCGCCAGAGGCAAGACGACATTCCAGCCTTGGTCGATCATTTTGCGCATGAAGTCTGTCGTCAGAACGGATGGAAACTTATAGCCTTTTCTGCCGAGGCAATGGTTGCGCTTCAGGAATACACGTGGCCCGGAAATATTCGTGAGCTGCGAAATGTGGTCGAACGGCTCATCCTGCTTGCCGATGCCGACGTGGACATTGATGCTGTACACGTCGTGTTGCCACGATCGAGCGCTTTCCGTCCCGTGACTCATTGCAGGGGCGGAGCTAGTTTCCCAGCTGAGCCGCTTGCCGATCGGGTTACCGCATTCGAGCGCGCTACGGTCTTGGCGGAACTTGAGCAAAATCATCGCAACGTTACCAATACAGCCAAGGCTTTGGGCATCGAGCGGAGTCATTTCTACAAGAAGTGTCAGCAACTGGGAATCGATCCTAAAACCTCATGAGGCTGGTTCGCCGGTTTCTTATCCGATCGCGTAATCATTGGACACAACAGGGCGGCCATCGACGTATCCGGCCGGTAGCTTTCATCAGTCTTCCCCAGCGCGGATTGACCGTCACTCCGAAATCCAACTCGACATCCTAAAGGACCGGATTCGGTCGACTGTACGAGAAGCCGACTACTCGACCAATGACAGATCCGGGTTGTCAGGATTAGAACCGGGGCCGGTGAGCGTGATCCCATATTTAATTGAGGAACTGGATGGGAACCGGCCCCCGTGTCTGTAACGTAGTGGTCAATAAGGGGCAGCGAGCCCATAGATCGAGACGTTTCCCGAGCCCTTATGAACAAGCCTACCTTTGACGGCGAACGATACCCCAGGCTACTCGATTGGCTCCCCTATTTCTGCGCCTTCCAGCTTTATATGTACGGAACTAGCAAACTCCTTCATCTGCAGTTCAACATGCAGGCAGAGCTTGCCCACCAGGCAATCGGCTCTCTTAGCGGCTACCAGCTCACTTGGTACTACTTTGGATTCTCGCGCACCTACGCTTGCATCCTTGGATTGACGCAAGTCGTCGGTGCAACCTTGCTGTTGTTCAGGAAGACATCGCTGTTGGGAACGCTATCAACGCTTCCGGTTATGGCGAACATCCTGCTCATCAACATGTTCATTCTCATAAATGACTACGGACCCTACCTAATTCCAAGCCTTATCTGCACTTCACTGCTGATCATCCTGTGGTATCACCGAAGGCCCCTTCTGGCACTCCTCTGGTCGACACAGAAGAGCGAATCAGATCCCTCAAAACGTCTTCATTGGTGGATACGTTCTGTAATCGTACTCGCCGTGGCCACCATCATGATCTCGGTGCCTTTCTTCAGTATCGTGGGCAACGTCAGCGTCAGCAGGGAGCGCTGATTACGAAGCAAATTAAGTGATGGGGCAGAGACATCGGTCAGGTGTCATCCACTTGTCAGAGAAACGGTGCGAGTTCAGTGGGTCGACCGGATGGGTCCGAAATCGCTTGTCGGAGTTGCTGGCTTTACGTCCCAGTGGAAAATCACTCATCCCAAATCAGTAAACAAGAAGGCGTTTGTGACGGCCAATCTGCAGTGCAATCTTGACCGGAGGGGTACCGATCACTGGGAGTGGTGTATCCCAGCAGGCGTTGTTGACTCTTTCTCAAGTGCCTACGATAGTGAAGGTGCTGGAGAGGCGGCGGTACTGCTCAGTAAAGACAGGGGGGCACACGTCAATGCTCGGAACTGGGGGCTGATATGTCTGGAGTATTCATCAGCTATCGCCGTGACGATAGCAGCGGGTATGCAGGACGGCTGTTCGACATCCTCAGCGTCCACTTCGGCAGAGAGAACACATACATGGACCTCGACACGATCAGAGGTGGCGACAATTTTGCGACGGTGATCGAGGAAAAGATCAGTCAGTGCGACGTGCTCCTTGCTGTAATCGGCGAAAGGTGGCTGACAAGCACCGGAGAAAATGAAAGACGCCGACTTGATATGACAAACGATTTCGTGCGGCTGGAGATTGCCAAGGCGCTCGAACGCGGAGTGCGAGTGATTCCCGTCCTCGTAGGCGGCGCAATTATGCCGCATCAAGACGACTTGCCCGACGATTTGCGCCCATTGTCTTTGCACCAAGCGATGGATCTCCGGGATGCACATTTCCACGCAGATGTAGATCAGCTGATGGATTTACTCGACAAGATTGTTCCCAGCATTCCGAGTCGGCAGCGAAGAGTAAAATCAAATCGATTGGCCCTTTCGGTATCATCCATCCTGGCTTTTGTCTTAATTTTGGCCGGTATTCTGTTGTTTCGACAAGTCAAGCCGGCCGCTCACCCCAATCTCGATTCCGCTGCCCAGAAACAGACCGCACCTGCTAATGGGCCCGTTCCATCTACACAACCCGGCAACCCGATTGCGGCTGATAAGTCAAAGGGCCCGAACAAGGGACCCGCGGATGTTAACGGCAAGTGGAGGGCAACCGTTAAATACGATTGGCCGGGAGCTATTTACGAAGAGACATTCACATTCGAAGTCGTCGGCACAGAAGTGTCTGGCACTGCCTCACTTCTTGAAGCAGATCACGGAATATTTGATGGCAAAATCGAGGGAAACCAAGTCCGCTTCATGACCAAGTCCTTGACGACGCTGGATGACAAAACTTACCAAGACACGCATTATTACAAGGGTACAGCTGAAGGGGATACGATCCGTTTTACAATGCTGACCGATAGTAGTGTCGAGTCGCATGTGCCCATCCATTTCACGGCAAAGAGGTGATTTGGGAGCAGATTCAACTCTTGGCAGAGAACCGTTGCAGGCAAATTTTAATCAAGTTGCAGCTCTACTGCAGCCTTCTGAGAAACGTGGTTGCTCGCTCGACCCAAAGTCACATTTCCGAGTAGCCGACTTCGCGGCCAAGTGGCAGGCCTTAAGGCCGTCACCTATGTCGGAAACGAGACCGACAACATGAAGTAATCCCGGCGATGATTACAGCCATGAAAAAGCGTCAGAAGCACCGCGTGGTCACCGTCGACAGGCTCAATGGCGACGTGATCGTCACCTTTGATGGTGGCAAGAGCGCGGTCTATCCGGCGAACGTTCTATATGCGCTTTTGCCCCAAGTAGATTTGGGGTCGAGTAGCGATACCGCCGGGGCGAGCTAGGTCAATGTGACTGCTTTGCCTTCCCCACCACTGTTGGTGTGTTTCAGGGATCGCCAAAGCGTCTGCGCTCGTCATGCGCTGTAAAGGATGCAATACTCCTCGCCTAAGGGATCGCTGTCAGATGGTCCCTCTGCAGCGAGACTAGGGGCTACCTGTCTACTTGGCCATCTAATGCGTCTTGGTTGGAACAGATTGATCATCCACATCCCGGCTGGACTGCGGCAATCCTATTCGCCGCAATAACTCCGAAAATCTGAGGTCACCATGGAGGTTCTTCCAGACCGGATCGACCGCCAGTAGTGTCAGCTCACCTCCTTCCCGTGCTTCATAGGATTTTGCCAGCCATTCAAATGCTTCGTCTTTTTCCCCAGCTAAAGCATAGTTTTCCGCGACCCTGACTGGGGAGGTGGCCTCCCCCTTCCTATCCATCTCACGCAGGTCCTGAACCAGATGCTCTTCCCAATAACCCTTCTTGCCTCCGGTTTTCAGCGCCTTGTGCAGCGCGGCCGCTCTCTTGGATGCTTCTGTCGGCGTAAAACCGGCTAACAACATGCCTTTCTCGTTCTCGTTGATCGCATCCTCAAATCTTCCCATCAACTCTAAGAGGCTCGCGATGTAAAGATGCGGCAGCGGAAAGTTTGGGTCCATCCTAATCGTGTGCTGGAATTGCTTGTAGGACTGCGAGTAGTCGCCTGCCAGCAGGTAAGTTTCTCCCAGGAAGTTGTTGATGGGCATGGACAAGGGGTCTAACTCAAGTGCTCTCCTGTTTTCGGCAATTGCTTCATCCCGCTGGCCCATGGGCATCAGGTAGCAATTGGAATAGAAAAGATGAGCATAAGCAGAATTCGGATTAAGCTCGATTGCTTCTAGGAACTCAGCTCTGGCTCCAGGGAGATCGAAGTCATAGTGTGATTTCTCCATACCGAGGGCGGCGTGAGCTTCGGCAAGCGAAGGATCCAACAGGATGGCCCTTTCCGCCGCCGTTCTGGCTTCGGGAAAGCTTTCCTTCGACGAATACAGGCCAACAAGATTGCTGATGTTATAAGCGTCGGCAAGGCCGGCATAAGCCAGCGCGAAGCCGGAGTCAGCAGTGATGGCTTTTTTAAAAAACACAATACTTTCGCGAATAGCGGGTGACGTTCTTTGGTTCCAATAGAAGCGGCCCTTCAGGTAAAGATCCATGGCTTCAGGGTTTACCGCGTGAATTCTCGACATCTCGAGCTGGCGCTGCGGCGTAATGTTGACCTGTACCTGCTCAGCGATCGCTCTTCCGATCTCGTTCTGCACGTCGAGGAAATTACGCAGTCCCTGATCGTCATAGTTTTGCGCCCAGAGGTGAGTCTGATCGCTCACGCGAATCAACTGCGCGCTGATGCGGGCTCTCCCCTTCTCTCGCCGCACGCTTCCCTCGAGAATGTAGTCGACACCCAGCTCGTGCCCGATCTCGCCGACGGTCTTATCGGTGTGCTTGTAAGCCATGGCGGAAGTGCGCGCGATGACCCCCAATTGCGCGGGGCTTAGCTGGCCGAGGTCAGTAATCGTTTCTTCTGTGAGGCCGTCACTGAAGTACTCCTGGGCTGGATCATCGCTCAGATTTTGAAAGGGCAGCACCGCGAGCATCTCCCGCTTTGCCGGCAGGGTAGCTGAAGAAGCAGATGAGTGATTGCGATGGATCGCTCTCGCCAGGGCGAAGACTAGAACTGCGGCGACGCAAATCGCGACCATCCAGATCCAGGCACCACCGTTCCGAGATGGCGAACCGGAGTCGGGTGCGGTCCCGCTGGGCTCATCCTTCCTGCGGGTGTTTGGCTCCGAGGCTCCAGGGAGGGTTAATGCAAGAGCGGCGACGCTTACCTCATTCGGTTCGGCTCTATCCGTTTGAACCTCGGGCAATTCATTGCCGTTAGGGATCTCGCTCACCGGAGCGATGAAGCGATATCCGCGCCTCGGAACCGTTTCAATGAATCGCGGGTTGTCGGCTGAGTCGCCGAAGAGAACGCGCAGCTTACGTATGGCGGTGTTTAACCCTTCGTCAAAGCCAACATAGGTGTCAGCTGGCCAGAGCGTGGCTCGCAATTCATCCCGGGTGACGATCTGCCCTTGATGTTCCAGCAGCAAGGCGAGTACACGAAACGGCTGCTCCTGGAGCGGCACTCTGCGCCCGTTCTTGAGTACCTCACCCGTCGTCAGGTCAACTTCGAAGAGCCCTGTGCTGATACGGGGGCCGGAGTTGGCGGGAGCATTCATGCGTCCATCCCCGAGAGACCATATCTTAGCGCAGGAATCAAGTTTAGAAAAGCCGATAAATCATTGTGCCGCTTTCCTTTAGCAAGTCAGAGAAAGTTCAGCCAGAATCGATTGACTGTGCGCATTACCGACGGTTAAAGAGAACACACTGCACGGCGCTTCGAGCACCGAAATCCAAGCGCCGTTGAGATAAAACGGAGGATTCTATGAATAAAATCGGATGTGCACTAGCTATAGCTGTTGTCGGCAGCCTTACGACAGTCGCCAGCCAGGGTCAGAAGTACCACCGCCAGTGCTCCAGCGAGACGGTGAAAGGTGACTATGCGTTTCGCGTGTCGGGTGAGATCTTTGCCGCTGCGGGACTCGTCTATCGTGACGGTATTGCCCTCACCCATTTCGACGGGGACCACACTCTCACTCAAGTGGACTATGTCCTAGCGGACGGCGTGCCCGTTCCCGGGCCAAAGGATACCAACGGCTTCAACACCGATGAAACGGGTACGTATTATGTCAACGAGAACTGCACTGGCAAAGCCACGATTAACTTTCCGGCGCCGCCCGGAGGAACCAGTGGCGCCATCATCGATCTGTTTTTCGTCATCTCGGACGATGGCCGTCAGTTGAACACCATTGTCACCAGTCTTACGCCACCAAACTCAAGCATGGCGGTTCCAGCCAACATACACAGTGATGCAACCAGGGTCCACAACGAACTCTGGTAGCGTTGGGTTCAAGGCAATCCTCAGAGGAGTTCCGAAAATCCAAACCTGGCGCTGGTAGCGAGGCAGTGCCAGGTCGACTGTGAGTAGCGCCTACGGCAGCTAGGGGAGTCTTAACGACGATAGATCGGGCTTTTGTGCAGTCCGATCAATCTTGAGGAAGTGCACTCAGCAGACGTTACTATTCAAATTCAATGTCAAGTGGCGAGAAGGCCGAGTGACTCATCGCGCTATTCAGATCGATCTATCTCTTTTGCAAGTGAACGATATCCGGGCTACTCGGACAAATGACGCCCCTAAACCGAACGGATCGGCCAACTCTACGAGGAGCCGACTTCGCGTCCAAGTGACGGACAAGCATTTGGATGAGTGCGCTCGGCGTAACCTGCACGCTCCCTAGCCACCAAAGATCGGGCCGCACCTCTATTACAATTGCTGCGCAGAGCAATTCACAAATTGTTCACGAGGAATTCGCCATGAAAATCACAAAAAAACGGATTGCCCTCTGCACAGCTCTCTTGATCATCCTGAGCGCGATCCCCGCGCTGGCCTCCGACGTCACCGGCAGGTGGACCATGGAAGGCAAAGACCCCGAGGGCAACGCCGTGACTGCTACTTACGTCTTCGAGCAGGACGGAGCCAAGCTCACCGGAACCGTCTCTGTTCCCGGCCAGACCAACTCTATCCACAAAGGCGAGGTCGACGGCAACAAGATCTCCTTCGCCGTCACCATGAGCGACGCGACCTACACCCTTGAAGGCGCCATTGAAGGAGACGAGATCAAGATGACCATGAAATCCGACGATCCGAACAAAGAGGTTCGCGAAGTAACTCTCAAACGCTCCAAATAACACGGTCCGGGTGCTGTCTTTGCAGCGGAGACGACGGGAAGATTAGGCCCGGTGAAATCGGCCTGTAGTGAGCGATCTTCAAATCTCCGTAAAGCCGCCAAATTCGGACCACTGGCAGTCGATGGATAAGTCGTTTTGCATTGAGGAGCCGTGGGTGTACAAGGGCTGAACTCAGTCGCGAGCGGCTGATTCAGAGACATCCAAGGAGGCTCCTCGATGCCCAGTATGACGTATATCGGTTTGGACATCCACAAGAAGCCCGGCGACTGGACGTGGTCCAGACAAGGACGTAAGGAACACGGTTAGGCGATCATATCTGTGCTGGAGAGGGAGCGGCAGTCACGGCCCGCGATCGTCAGTGGTGTTCTTAAGCCCGTCAAGAAGCCTGGGTCTGAGGGTAGCGTACGAGTCAGTGATGACGTTTGCGGAAGACCGCAGCGATCTCGATTAGGAGACTGTTTGGATTCGCACCTCAGGCCGCGCCCCTGCAGCACAGGAGGTGACCATGGAAAAGCAGAAGCGCAGAGCAGCCGTGCTGGAGCCAGACGCAGCCGGCATCGATATCGGAGCTGAAGAGATTTATGTTGCGGTCCCACCGGATCGTGATGAGGAATCAACGCGTAAATTCAGTACGTTTACTCGCGATCTCAACGCGCTGGCAGAGTGGCTTGAACGCTGTCGCATCCGAACCGTAGCGATGGAATCAACCGGTGTTTACTGGATTCCACTCTTTCAGATTCTGGAGGAGCGCGGATTCACGGTGTATCTGGTCAACGCTCATTACCTGAAGAGCGTTCCCGGCCGAAAGAGCGACGTCTCCGATTGCCAGTGGATCCAGTATCTGCACTCAGTTGGCCTGCTTCGTACAAGCTATCGGCCGCCAGATCATATCTGCGCTGTGCGAGCGCTATGGAGGCATCGTGCCAGTTTGTTACAAATGGCTGCAGAACACACCATGCATATGCAAAAGTCGCTGAGCCAGATGAACCTGCAGATCCATCACGTGCTTAGTGACATCACAGGCATGAGCGGATTGGCCATCTTAGATGCGATCCTCTCAGGCGAACGCGATCCGGTCACACTTGCGAAGCTCTGCCATGTCCGCGTGAGGAGCCCACGCGAGACCGTAGCAAAGGCGCTGGAAGGAGACTACCGTCCTGAACACTTGCTTACGTTGCGACAGTCGTTGGAGGGATATCGATTCCACCAGAAGTTAATCGCCGATCTGGATTGCGAGATTGCGAGACTTATGCAGACTCTGCCCAGTGCGGCACCGAACTCGGCTCCGCTAACAACCCGAACCAAGCGCACCGCTTACCGGCGTCAGGGCAATGATCCTTCGTTCGACCTCCGCGGCGAGTTGTACCGGATTGCAGGGGTTGATCTCACCGATATTCCAGGCGTCAGCACTGTCACTGCGCAAGTGATCCTAACTGAAGTCGGTCCTGACGTCAGTCGCTTCCGCCACGCATCGGCCTTCGCTTCATGGCTTGGACTCTGCCCGGAGAAGCGCGTCAGCGGCGGAAAAGTTCTGTCCTGCAGAACTCGCAGAGTTGCACACCGGGCTGCTACTGCCTTGCGGCTAGGCGCTCACTCCCTTAGCCGCGCCAAGGGCTATTTCGGTGAGTTCTTCCGTCGTATGCGATCGAAACTGGGTACAGCTTCTGCCATCACAGCTACCGCACACAAAATCGCGCGCGTTATCTATCACGTATTGCTTACGAAGGAACCCTATAGCGAAACCGTCTTTTATCACTGTGAAGAGCAGAGTCGAGAACGAGCGCAGCTGCGTTTGCGCAGATACGCTCATCAACTGGGTTTCCAGCTATTGCCCATTGCATCTTCGGATCGCTGAGCCAGTTCCTTAGGAGACGATCAGCTTTTGCGTGAAGGATGTGAGTGGCACGGTGTTATCGGAGGGCAAGCTTCCGGCGACCCGCCAGGGGCTTGAGGAGTGGAGGCGGACATTGCCCACGCCGTGGACAGTTGCGATGGAGGCAACGATGTTCACGGGCTGGATTTATGACGACCTTCGACCCCATGCCGCAGCGATCAAGGTGGCCCATCCGCTGATGCTGCGTGCGATCGCGGTCGCGAAGAAGAAGAACGATCGCATGGATGCGGTGAAGATCGCCGACTGCCTTCGTTGCGATTTTCTGCCGGAGTGCTACATGGCCCCGATGGAGATCAGGCAGCGCCGCCGTACGCTGCGGTATCGCAAGCTGCTGGTCCGCCAGAACGTGCAGCTTAAGAACAAGATCGCCCAGATGCTGATGGAGGGCGGGGTGAGTTACAACAAGGAGAAGCTGCATCAGCAGGGCTACTTCCACCAGGTGCTGTCTGCGAACCTGGAGATCGAACCTTCGCTGTGGCCGCTGTTGAAGCTCTCTCGCGAGATGATCGAACGCACTGAGAAGACAGAGCGTGCCTTGCTCCGGTCCCTTGAGACTGATCCGCTGCTCGCGGCACGCGTCGAGCGACTCATGACCATTCCTGCAATTGGCCACGTCACGGCGTTGACCTGGGTGCTGGAGGTCGGAGAAGTCGAGCGATTCCGGTCGATCAAGCAGGTCATCAGCTACTGTGGCCTGTGCAGCGGCGAGAAGAGTTCAGCAGGCACCTCCAGACGCATGCCCATCTCCAAGCAGAGGAACCGCAATCTGCAAACGGTGCTACTGGAAGCTGCACATCTTGCTCCCAGACTCAACCCGGAGCTTGCCGCTCTCTATGAGCGAGAAGCTGCACGGAGCAACCGTAACCAAGCTGCGATCACGGTCGCACGTAAGTTGGCTGCGTACCTTCTGGCCATCGATCGGGGAGGCCGTACCTTCGTGAAACACGAGGTAACCAGCGCCGCAGCATAACGATTGCTGCCATATACGGGTCTTTTTCAAGCGCACTCTGCCAGGTCTCGTAGCTACTCGTATGAGCGACGGGGCGTCTGCTCCCGAGGCTCCAAGTCAATTGTTTCGAGACTGGCAGAGAATCTCAACTCAAACATCTGTGAAGGCAAACGCCCAAGACAGCTAATGGATGTATGGTTCTGCGCCCAAGCAGGAACCTCTGGAAGGCGCTCAGAAAAAGACCTCTCAATGAATAACAACGCGCCCTCCGTGCGCGAAACGGACAGACTCGTTTTTTCTTGACTTTACTTATCATGGATGTACGAGTAGGCGACTTCTCGTCCAGATGGATTACTTCCGGGTTGGCGACGATCCTACCTGAACTCAGGAAACTGGAAGCTATTTCGGTCGAAGAGTGACTCGGTCTGTTCGCCTGTTGAGAATTACTTCCACTTTCCTGCGAGGCGGCGAACTGTTATTCGGAGCGCAGGGCCTCCATTACATCGACGCGGGCAGCCCGAGATGCGGGCAGACCTTCTCGGACCAGAAACCTCACCATGGCCCTCCTCTCTTCAGCCTCCGCCCTAAAGCGGATTCTTCCCCGCAAGGTCAGCAATTAAGACCACATCCGAGCTCTTCCGCAATTGCAGAACGCCCAGCTTGCTACCCGACGGCGACCAGGCAAAATCTGTAATTGCATTGTGCATTGGGTCGATCATAGAGTGCGCCGGCGAGCCATCGATCGGCTCGTACCGAAGCGTGTTGCCACCCTTGGAGCTGGCGCCCTCGACAATCGCTTTCCCATCGGGAGAAAAAAGTGGGGAGGCACCATCGGAATAGCTCAAATCCAGTGGAAGGCGATGCACAACCCGATGGGAGGTAAGGTCCACGATCTCGAGGGACTCGGCGAGATTGTGGGCCAAAATCAATTCAGTGAACTTTGTGTCGGGAGTCAGTAGAAAGCTACCGAACGTGTGAGCCTCAAACTCCTTCCGTGGAGTTCCCCCCGCCAGCGGCACGGACCATAAGGCGGCCAGTAAAGCATCCGTTCCGTCCCTGACAGTGAAGTAGGCCTTCTGGCTGTCCGGCGTGCAAAAGGGAGCGCGCACGATGCCCGTATTGGTGAGCTGTGTGATTTCACTCCCGTCCCCATTCATGCGAAACAGGCGGGACTCTCCTGCGTTCCTGGGGATTGCGGTAAATAAGACGTGACCATCTTGGCAGGTGTTGATGTATCGGCCAATATTCAGATCACCGGTATCGATCGGCTGCACGGTCCCGGTTGTTCGTTCCAGTTGACTGATACCAATGCTGTGAGTGATCAGGAACAAGCGGTCCTCATCCGCCCATGCCAATGAGGTCGGAGCGATGCGTAGCGGCGTACTCGAAATGATCTTTCCGCCATCTCCCTTGTAATACGCGAGGCTCGAGTCCACATTTGTCAGCACCGTCGCCAAAGTCTTTCCGTCGGCAGTGATCGCAAGCTGGCTGTAGGCATTCACATCATTAGTCACCGTACGGAAGCCGTTGCCGGCGATGTCCAAAATGCCGATTTGCTCACGGTCGGAGTGCGCCTTGGAATAGAGGCACAGAAGATGACTGCCGTCGGGCAACCAGGCCAGATCGGAGTAGCCCTGGTCCTTACGGTCGAAGGTGACTCCCTTCGGCTGAGCGATGGTCTTTACGCTTTTCGAACCCCAATCCATGATCTTAACGACCGCGGTGGTGGTTCCAGTCACTTGAATCCATGCAATCTCGTTTCCCCGAGGCGACCAGACGGGGGCTTCAGTTTTTTCGATGGAGGAATAGAGTAGTTGGTCGTTACTGCCGTCCTTATCAGCGATGTGAATTTCCGAATATTGATCCTTGCGGTCCGGCGTCCATCGCAAATATACAAACCGGTTGCCGTCTGGCGACAGGCTCGGAGCGCTGTCCACATCGAGGACAATCTGCCGCGGTGTACCACCAAAGACCGGCATCGTGTATATGCGGCTCACAACACCGTTGTCGGGTGTCTCCCGCGTGAAATAAAGGTAGTTCGCGTCCTGAGAAAAAGTTAGTCCAAGATACTGACTGGGATAGGCGCTTAGAATCTGCGTGTCCGTATTGGTCGCCAAGTTGCGTATCCAAACGGTTCTCTGTCCGGCGTCATTCTTGACCTCGGCAAGAAATTTGCCGTCGCCGGAGAGTGCAATTCCTTCCAGAGTCCCCGTATCCGTAATCTGGCTTACAGACATCGAAGAAAACGGCATCGCGCGCGGCCACAGCCGCCAACCCAATAGGCCTGCTGTTACTACAACTACCAGCACGATCACTGCGGCGGACAGCGCCCGCGATTTCTTTGCCAGAGGGGAAGCGATCCCGACCCTCACACCGGCATCGGAGCGAACTAGTCGGCCAGCGTTGCCCTCGCTGCTCTTGCGCTGCAATCGTTTAAGGTCGACGCGCAGCTCTGCCGCCGACTGGGACCGTATTTCCCGGTCCTTTTCCAGCGCCTTGTTCAGCACCCCCTCAAACTCAAGCGGCAGTTCGGGATTGACGAAAATCGGGGCAATAGGTGCGACGTTCAGAATGCGATCGAACGTCACCGCCGTGGTTGAACCGATAAAAGGATGCTTTCCGGTCGCAAGTTCATATAACACCACGCCCAGCGAAAAAACATCACTCCGGGCATCCAGCGCTTCGCCCCGCGCCTGTTCGGGAGACATATAGGCAATCGTGCCAAGCGTCGATCCCGGGCTAGTCAATAGCTGTTGCGGGAACACCGGCGCCACCACGTTCTCGTTGCCGCCGCCCGTGAGCGTGCTTGCAAGATTCAAGTCTGCATCTTCAAACTTGGCGAGGCCGAAGTCCAGAATTTTCACTTGCCCGGACGGCGACACGAAGATATTACCTGGCTTGATGTCGCGGTGCAGAATACCCTTTCTGTGCGCTGCATCCAGTGCCTCTGCCAGCTGCACCCCGAGGTCCAGCAGCTTGGGATACGGCATTGCCCGCCGGTAATCAAGCTTGTCGAGACTCTGCCCTTCCAGCAGTTCCATCACGATGAAGGGCTGATCGCCGCTCTCATTCAGCTCGTAAATGGTACAGATGCCCGGATGGTTCAGCGAGGAGGCGGCGCGTGCTTCGCGCCAGAAACGTTCCAGCGCCGCTGGGTCGGGGCGTGTCGCTTCGGAGAGCATCTTGATGGCGACAGACCGCCCGAGCTTCTGGTCTTGGGCCTCATATACAACGCCCATCCCGCCCCGGCCTAGGCGACGGGTCACCCTATAGTGGCCAAGCAGTGTACCGGCGCTCAATTCTTGCACGCAACCATGATGCAACGGCGGACGCCACGCGGCAAGTGCCACAGCCGTCCATACCCATCCCGGATGAACGCCCTAGGCCGCTCCTTCGATTCATGTTGACATCCGACCCAAGGAGATGCATCCTTGGGTCGGATGCCTGCCCAAATTAATCCCGATGATCGCATAGCCATTTTGCAGGGCACGCTCGACCTGCTCATTCTCAAAACCCTTGTGCTGGGACAGCGCCACGGCCAAGGCATCGCGCGCTCCATACATCGCCAGTCAGAAGAAGTCTTCTTCGTTGACCACGGCTCGCTCTATCTGGCTCTACAGCGCCTTGAAGACAAGAAATGGATCAGCGCCAAGTGGGGGATCAGTGAGAACAACCGTAAAGCACGCTTCTATTCGTTGACATCGAAAGGCCGCGAACAACTCGTAGAAAAGACCAGTGATTGGCAGCGGCTGACGAGAGCGATGGGACTGATTCTGGATGGAGGCCCGAGCGAGGTCTAGTCATGTTCAGACGCAGGCGAAGCGCAGACGATTTTGCCGAGGAGATCGAATCACACCTCGAACTCGAAGCCGATGAGCTGCAGAGCGAAGGCTTGAGCGAAGACGAAGCGCACCGCAGGGCACGAGTCGAATTCGGCAACGTGCAGACAGCGCAGGAGCTCTTCTATCTCAGAAGCCGCGTCGTATGGTTCGACAATTTACTCCGCGATATTAAATTCGCAATTCGCCAACTGGTACGAAATCCGAGCTTTGCCATCGTCGCAATTCTCGTGCTTGCTCTCGGCATCGGCGCCAGCGTGGCTATCTTCGCATTTGTCGATGCGGCGCTGCTGGAACCGCTGCCCTATGCGAATCCCACTCGGCTGATGTCAGTGAGCGAAAGCAGTGTTGAATCGCCGCGCTGGCCGCTTTCCTACCCGGACTTCCTTGACTGGCAAGCGCAGAACAAATCCTTTGCTTCGCTTGATGTGTACTCATGGAGCGGCTTTCTTCTGCGCGCTGGTTCCGGCACGGAGCCTGTTCAGGCTATGCGTGTAAGCGGTGGCTTTTTTCAGACGCTCGGCGTGCATCCCTTGCTGGGCCGCGACTTCAATCCCGGAGAGGACCAGCCTGGCGGCCCGAACGTAGTGATCCTGAACTACGGATCGTGGGTCCATCGCTTTGGCGCGCGGCTCAATTTGATCGGGCAGACAGTCGATCTCGACAACAACACCTACACGATCATCGGTGTGCTGCCTCGGTCGTTTTCCTTCGCTCCAGGTGGAAACGCGGAGTTCTGGACTCCCATCAACGTACTGAGCCCTCACGAGCATTCACGTACTTTCTATCCCTTCATGGGAATAGGAAGACTTCGCGACGGCATCACCGCGCAATCGGCGCAGACCGAAATGACCGCGATCGCAAAACAACTCCAGCGGCAATATGGCATCAATGGCCGTGACCTCAGCGCCAACGTGGCTCCGCTCTCAGAGGTCGTTGTGGGCGAAGTGCGGCCCATCCTGCTGACACTGTTGGGCGGTGCTGGCCTGTTGTTGTTGATTGCATGCGTCAATGTGAGCAGCCTTGTGCTGGTGCGCTCAGAAAACCGCAAGCACGAGATTGCCGTGCGTGGCGCTCTCGGCGCAACACCCGCGCGGCTGGTGAAGCAATTTGTAACCGAAGGTCTCTTGCTTGCTGCGTTCGGAAGCGGAACAGGCACCATCGTTGCCGCTGCTCTCATAAGGCTTCTCGCTCGACTGGTTCCCAAAGACATGGCGTCGAATATGCCGTTCCTCGACGGTGTTGGACTGAACGCGCATACAGCAGCATTCGCTGCCGCCATCGCTTTGCTGGCCGCATTGCTGCTGGCAGCCACGCCAGTGTTGCGGCTTTCATTCCAAAGAGTCCGCGATGGGTTGTCCGAAGGAGATCGCGGTGCAGCCAGCCGACTCTGGAGCAGGTTGGGATCGAACCTCGTTGTCGTTGAACTGGCAATAGCAGTTGTTTTGCTGGCTGGCGCAGGGCTGTTGGGGCGCAGCTTTTATCAACTGCTGCACGTACCGCTGGGATTTGACCCAAACCATCTTGCGACCGTAGAAGTGGCCGTCCCCGGAGCGGTTTACACGACAAGCGGGCAAGCCACAGAGCTCTATCGAGAAGTTGTGAGTCGTGCCTCAAGCTTGCCGGGTGTCGAATCCGCAGGTCTCACCCGCATGCTCCCGGTGCAATGCAACTGCCCCACCGATGGAATCCGAGTCGTCGGGAGACCTTACCACGGCGAACACAACGAAGTGAACGAGCATCATGTGAGCTCGAGTTATCTGCCTACGCTCAAAGCCAGGCTGGTCCGCGGACGATTCTTCACCGAAGCCGACGATAGTTCGATGCCCGGCGTAGCCGTGATCAATCAGGCGCTTGCGCGAAAGTATTTTCCCGGCCAGGACCCCATCGGCCAGAGCATTGCGGACGACGAAGGCGGGCGTCCATCCGAGTGGCAGATCGTCGGCGTGGTCGACGACATTCATGAAGGTCCGCTCGATCTCGAAATTGCTCCCACAGAATATTTCTCCGTGAATCAGACAGGCGATCACAACTTCACTCTGGTCGTGCGCAGCTCGCAAGATGAGGGCGCGCTCCTGCCTGTGCTGGTCAGGATGCTCCATCAGATCGACCCGAGCTTGGGCGTATCCGATGAAGCGACCATGATCGAAAAAATTGACGTCACGCAAACAGCCCTGCTGCACCGTTTTTCTGCATGTCTGGTCGGCGGATTCGCAGCCATGGCACTGATCCTTGGTGTCGTCGGCCTGTATGGAGTCATCGCCTATTCCGTAAGCCGGCGAACGCGGGAGATTGGTGTTCGCATGGCTCTCGGCGCTCAGCGCAGCTCAGTCTATGGACTCGTCATGCAACAGGCAGGATGGCTAACCGCAGCCGGGCTTGCGATCGGACTGATCTGCTCGGTAGGTACATCTGTGCTGATCCGCAGCCTGCTTTTCGGAGTGCAGGCATGGGACGCAGTCACTCTCGTCAGTGTGGCATTGTTGCTCGGGCTGGCATCGATGGCGGCAAGCTTCCTGCCCGCTCGTCGCGCTGCGTCGGTAAATCCGGTGGAAGCTCTTCGCGCCGAATAGCCTGCATCCTAGCCGTGGCATTGATCGTCGCCAAATCTCTAGTGCCGTATCGACAATGCTCGGCAGTCAGAATTTGGCTGCGGATGATCTTGGAGCGAGCAAAATGCAGGATCTTCAGTGAACCCACCTTGAGTTCCATAGGGAGTCCTACCTTAGGAGTAGCGGTTTTTTGCGGGTTCCGAGTAAGTCACCGCCAATCCGGAAGTAATCCAACTGGACGTGAAACGGGCATCTCGGACACTTGACCGTCACGATTGATTCGGCAACGGGAACGCAAGCGTCACTCCACCCTTAGTCGCCAATGATTTCAGAGAGCACGTCCGGTAGAAGTTCAACCTCCCGAGTTGCGGACGGGTAACAGTCAAACCAGTTGAAGTGTGGAAGTATGCCAAGCCCTTTGCCACGACGAGTGGCAAAGCGAAAAGCATCACCGTCTCAAAAACAAACGATCCTTGACTCTTGCGCAGCGAAAAGAGGATAGTAAGCGCGTCAGACTGGTGTTCGAACCACCGGCCTGACGCTAACCAGATCGCCTATAACGGAGGCAACATGGCTACTCGTCACGGTAACACCCCTTTTCCCACCTCTCAAGAGATTCGCAGCGTAGCGCTCTACGCGCGCGTTTCTACGCTCAACGGTCAAAACCCCGACATGCAGCTCGGTGAGCTCAGGGAGTCCGCTCAGCGGCGCGGTTGGGACGTTCACGGTGAATACGTCGACCTGGGCATCTCCGGAGCACGCGAGTCGCGCCCTGAGTTCAACCGGATGATGACCGACGCGCATGCCCGGCACTTCGATGCGATCGCCTGCTGGAAGCTCGATCGTATGGGACGCAGCCTAAAGCACCTGGTAAACACGTTGGCTGACCTACAGGCTTACGGCGTGGCCTTCATCTCGCTGCGCGACAACCTGGACCTGTCGACTCCTTCGGGGCGCCTGATGTTCCACGTCGTCGCTGCGATGGCTGAATTCGAGCGCGCACTTATTCGTGAGCGAGTCTCCGCTGGCATTCAGGCTGCGCGGCATCGTGGCCAGCGCATCGGCCGGCCGCGTGTGTACGCGAATGCCGACCGGATCCGCGAACTGCGCGATCAGGGAATGCCCTGGCGGCAAATATCGAAGCTGCTGGGCATCGGTGTCGGCACCTCCGTTCGCGCTATTCAATAACATTGCGGGAGCTGAAATAGAGTTTGTTCCGAAAACCCTCCATGCAAGAGACCCCGCAAGTTGTTCGATTTCCATTGGCATGTTTGCGAATGAGTAAATGATTTAGTCCGTTCCAGAAGGGAGTGATTGAGGGACGATTACCGTCCCATGTGGATCACCTGCGAGCGGCGTGTGATTCGAGCGCAATCGGGGGCTTGCGATAGTGGAGAAACTTCCCACAACGGGACTTCTGGACAACGAGTAATTTCCGTCTTGCTCGTCACGCGGGAATCAATAGGATGTCAGGAACGACTATGTCTCCGGGTAGTCGACCTTGCGACTAGGTAGAGCACCCTAGCTAGGTAGTACCACTTTTATTGCGGGACGCATTATGGTCCGCGGCTATTTCCCCAAAGCTGGAAGTTAAGGTGAGCTCATCTCTTGATTCATTTACTGGCTGGCTCAACGCAATCGGTGAGTGTTCTCACTTCTACGGCGGTTTTCGTCTAGACCTGAAGCACATCGCCTTCACGGGCAACCATCTCGTACAACACGGGATTGACGAAGAACCCGATGAAGAGGCGGGAGATGAGACCAGCGACGATGACTATGGCGAAGGGCCTTTGAGTATCCGATCCGATGCCGGTAGAAAGGGCCGCTGGTAGCAATCCAAGACAGGCAACGAGCGCTGTCATCATGATCGGACGGAGTCGCAAGAGCGAAGCTTCCCGTGTGGCTGTTCGGATATCTTTTCCCTCCTGCCGCAACTTGTTGATGTAAGAGACGAGGATGACGGCAGTCTCCACTGAAACCCCGAGTAACGCTAAAAGACCCAGGGCCGAGGAAACGCTGAAGGGAGTGTGAGTGAGCTTCAACGCAATCAGTGCACCCACCGGTTCGGTCATGATTACACCCAGAGCAATCGTGACAGGGAACTTAAAATTTCCGTAGAGAGCAAATAAGATCATGAAGATTAGTACCAAGGCCAGTGGACCAATAAAGTACATCTGCGATTTAGCCTCGAGAAACTGGCTGTATTCGCCGCCCCAGGCCATACGGTAGCCCTGCGGCAGTGTCACGGCCTTCTTGACTGCTGCTTGGCCGTCTTGTACGGCCCGCTCTAAATCTCGCCCTTCGATACTGTACTGCACGCCGATGTAGCGGGAGTTATTCTCGCGATAAATGAAGGATGCACCGTTCCCCTGCTTGATGCTGGCGAGCTGACTGAGTGGGATCTGCTGCCCGTCCGGTGTACCAACCAACAGATTTCCGATCTCATGCGCGCTGCTGCGGAATTGGGGCTGCATGCGCACGACAAGATCGAACAGCTTCTCCCCTTGAATGACTTGCGTGACCGCCTGGCCGCCTACCGCGGCCGAAATGACCGCTTCCACATCTGCAACGTTGATCCCGTACCGTGCAATCTTGTCGCGATCCACGTCGACCAGGAGACTGGGCTGGCCAAGCTCTCGCACAACCGTGAGATCGGTAAATCCGGGCACATGGGAAAGTGTGTTTTTGATCTGTATCGCTTTGTCCTGCAAAACGTTCAGGTCGTCACCGTATACTTTGACCGCCAAAGAACTCTTGAGTCCAGTCAGCGCTTCATCCACCGCATCTTCGGCAGGCTGGGTATAGTTGAAAATGATCCCAGGGAAGGCAGTGAGCTTCTTGTTGATCGATTCGACGAGCTGCTTTTTTTCGCTGATCTCACCGGTCCACGCCTTGTCCTTGTATGGTTTCAGGCCAACGTAGAACTCGCAGTTAAAGAACCCCGTGGGATCGGTGCCATCGTCGGGCCGTCCTAATTCTGAACCCACCACAGTAACCTGCGGATATGACATCAGAATGTCACGTATCTGAGGAGCGATGCTGCTGGCCTCCTCGAAGGAAATGGTGTAGGGCATGGTGGCGCGCACCCAGAGCGCGCCCTCATCGAGGTGAGGCATGAACTCGCCTCCGATGAAGGGCACCAGCAGCAGGGCGGCCCCGAAGATCAGGCTCGCGGCCAAGATGGTGACCTTGGGCCGATTGAGCGCCCAATCCAGCGGACCGGCATATTTCCGTTTCATCCATTCGAATGCGCGATTCTGTTTCTCGCGGACTCCCCCCTTGAACCAGTAGGAAGCGAGCACAGGGATCAGCGTGAGCGTGAGGATAAGCGCCCCGACCAGCGCAAAGGACATCGTCTCGGCCATGGGGTGGAATAGCTTTCCCGAGGGTCCGCTCAGTGCATAAATGGGCAGATAACCGGCGAGGATGACGGCCACCGAATAGAAGATTGGGCGGTCCACATCTTTCGCAGCCGCAAGAATAACTTCGTTCAGGTTGTACGTCTGTCCTTCCCGCAGCGCCAGTTCGCGATAGATGTTTTCGATCATTACTACGGTGCCATCGATGACAATTCCGAAATCAATCGCGCCGATGGAGAGCAGATTTGCGGCAACATCATGGGCATGAAGCACGATGAAGGCAAACAAAAGTGAGAGAGGGATAGTGAGGGCAACGATGACGGCTGCGCGGAAGCTTACCAGGAAGAAAACCAGGACGACTAGAACCAACACCATGCCGCGAAGCAGGTTGGTCCTGACGGTGTCCGTAGTGAGACGTACGAGTTCACTGCGGTCGTAGTAAGGATGGATCTTGACGTCAGAGGGCAGGATTTGGTGGTTCAGCTCCTCTGTCTTTGCTTCGACTCCTTTGAGGACGGTCTGAGTCTGCTCCCCGCGCAGCATGAGGATGACGCCCTCAACCGCATCGTCGTTTTTCTGGAAGCCGAATTGGCCCAGGCGCGGTGCATGCCCGATCGTTACATCTCCTACGTCACGCACTCGGATCGGCACGCCTTTGTTGGCGCCAACTACGATGTTGCCAATGTCATCGGTGTTTCGTACCAGCCCTATCCCGCGAACGTAATAGAACTGTCCGCCCTGAGAGTAGAACCCGCCGCCGGCATTCGAATTGTTGGCAGCCAGGGCGACCGTGACTTGTTGAACTATCAGGTGGTACCCATAGAGGCGAGCCGGGTCAAGCAGCACCTGATATTGCATCACCGTTCCGCCGAACCCGGAGTCGTCAGCTACGCCGTGGACCGAACGATAAGCTCGCTCGACCACCCAATCTTCAATCGTCTTCAGCTCCTGAGGACTGCGGTCGGGGCTTTCAAGCACGTAGCGATACACCAGGCCGCTGGGGCTGAACAATGGCGCGATGCTCGGAGTTACACCCGCTGGCAGCGTGGCCTGAGCGAGCCGCTCAAAAACAATCTGTCGCGCAAAGTAATCGTTTGTGCTGTCCTCGAAAGTCAGGATGAGATCGGACAGCCCGTAGAGTGAGATGGAACGCATCACCACCATGTGTGGAACGCCATTCATCTCGAGTTCAAGGGGAAGTGTGACCAACCGTTCGACTTCTTCCGCGGCGTGGTCTGGCCACTGGGTGATGATTTCAACCTGCGGAGGCGCGAGATCGGGATAGGCATCCACGGGCATCCGCTGAAACGACAAGATTCCGCCGACCGTGATGAAAGCGGTCAGCATCAATACAAGAAATCTTTGTCGCAGCGCCGCTTGGACTATTCGGTGAATCATTCCGTTGTGGTAGACACTATCCTTGCCAGAGTTCTTGGAACATTGTTCAAAGATTGCTCGATCCGGTCAGCGCTGCAGCGAGTTCGCAAACTGCAGAAACAAGCTGCCATTTCCGATGACCTGGTCGCCCGCTTTCAGCCCGCTGGTAATCTCCGTCTGCCCGTTCAAGCTTTCTCCGAGCGTCACTGAACGTCTGCCAAACTGGTTCGAAGATGCTGCGGCATAGACAAAAGGCTGGTTCTCGGTGTCACGCAGAACAGCAGCGTCCGGAAGCGCGATGGCATTAGTGATAACGCCCGCGTTTACGGTTGCCACCACGTACATATCCTTCTTGAGCTTCTCGCCTGGATTGTTCGTCTCGATACGCGCCTGCAGCGTGCGAGTGTTCGGATCGAGCGAGGCGGCGACGTAAGAAATACGCCCGTGGAAGACTTCAGGATAGGCATCTGTCTGAATTGTGACCGTATCGCCGACGCGCACGTAGGGCAAATCCTTCTGATAAATATTGACCAGCACCCAGACGGTGCGGATGTCGGAAATCATGAAACATTGGGTGGTACCCGGCTGAATGAGTTGTCCCCCGGACACATCCTGCTCGACGACCATGCCGCCGATCGGCGCCCTCACAGGAACTTCAAAAGAAGGCGGAGCTTTTACGAGTGCGTCAGGATCGGTGATTCCCATGACCTTCAATGCGGCTTGCGCCGATGCCAGGTCACCGCCCGCCTGCACCTCGGCCGATTCTGCCTGCTCCACATTTTGTTCAGCAATCGCGTGATGCTGATACAAGTCCTGCGCTCGGGCATAGGCTTTTTGGGCGAGGGCGTACGCATCCTTAGCCTTTAAGTAATTAGTGCGAAGCTGCGAGTAGTCTGGACTCGCCACGTACAACATGGGCTCGCCCGCCCGCACGTTTTGGCCCGGAACGACCACCACTCGGCTGACCGGTCCACTCACCTGCGTAATGACCGGCGTTGTACGGAAACTGTTGTATGCGACCGCCCCGGTCAGCCGGAGTGACCGTGTCAAAGTCGTAGGTTGAACTGTCAGCACTTGAACGTGCGACATCTGGTCTTGCGGAATGGCAAACAGTTCCGGATTGTTTGAGTTTGTTTCGCCATTCGAACTGCCGCCATTCGATTTTGGCCCCTGACAGCCTGTTAAAACCACCATGAGCGCGACTAATGGCCAAATATCCCTGTGTGTGCTCATGGCAGGTTTCTAGTCCCTACCGCTGCCTTCAACTGCTCCAAGGCGGTCATGTAAGAGCCCAACGCCTGCCGATAGGCCAATTGACTGGACCTGTAAGTACGCTCTGCGTCGAGAAAGTCCAGGAGACTTGCGGCTCCTCGTTTGTAAGCATACTCGCTGATGTCGCGAGAATCCTGCGCCTGCTTGAGGTATCCGGAAGTGTAGAGTTGCACTACTTCATCATTGCTTCTGAGCGCCTCATAGGCATTGGCAACATCGGAGAGCACCGTGTCGCTGGCCGATTGCTGCTGTTCCTGTGCTTGCGTGAGCGCATAGCCGGTGCGGGCGATCTCTCCTTGATTACGGTTAAAGACCGGCAATGGAAAATTTACGAAGAACGAAGCCGTGTTCTCACCAGAGACGTGCGTAAAGTCGCCTGTGCCAGTTACGTCCACCTTGGCGTTCGCTTTGGCAAGCAGGATTTGGCTCTGCGCAGCAGTTATCCCCAATTGCGCGGCCCTGAGATCCGGGCGCTCGTGTAGTGCCTTTGATTGCAGGTCTTCGAGGCTTGCCTTCAGTGGTTGGTATGCCAGATCACCAATTACGTCATAATCGGCCGGCACCGCGTTGTAGCCTAGGAGTTCGCGCAGACCTACAAGCGCCTGCACTCTCGCCAGACGGGCAGAGGACACGTCGGTCTGAAATTGTAGAAGCTGCAGCTTGATCTTAAGAAAATCGCCTTCACCTATGTATCCAGCCTTGAATTCTGCCTCGCCAATATCTACAGTCTGTTGAAAGCTCTGTAGATCGCGAAGCGCGAACTGAAGTGTTGATTCCGCCAACAACACGCTGACGAACTGCTGGCCTACGTTGAAAGCCAGCGTTCGTTCGGCGTCTGTGACCTGGGCATGAGTGACGTCTGTTTGATCGCGAGCGGCTTGCAGGCGTCGCTGCCGCTTGTGACCACGTTCGAAGAGGTAACCGATTCCGATATCGAACTGCTGAGTCGAGTCGAGATTCTCTCCAGAGAAATTCTGCGGATTGAAGACTGGGACGAACTGGCTATCAGCTCCCAAAGTCGGATTGGGGCGCAGATTGGCGGTGATCTCCTGGGCCTGATTCTGAAGGATCAGAGTTCGCGTGGCTCGGATGGAATGGTTGTGCGCCAGTGCCAGATCAATGGCCTCGTCAAGGCTGACAATCGTCGTCCTTTGTCCGACACATGTCCCCTCGAATAATAGGGAACATATTGCGACCAGGGCGAATGCCTGAAAGTACCTGGAGCCCACAAGGGTTGAGATCAACGCGCACCGACTCTGGCGAAACAGGATCCCGCACGCTCGAATCTAGCGAGCACTACGCCTGGCTCCATCGTCCGTATCATCCTCCTGCGTTAGAGCGTGCGACTCAGGACTCAACGGCACCAATTGTAATGCACCGGATTGGCGATCGCGCCATCCTTTTGATCCTCTTCCAGTGATGTCTTCAATGAGAACGGAACAGAAGTGCCGCAGCCATCCCCGGTAGATCCGGAGATACGCGGAATGGTAAATTCCGGGTGGTCGCTAGCCTTCTCTTATCAGATTATGGAAGGGGCCCGTCATTGATGGTGACCCCGTCGATTGAGCGGCAGACTTCGCACAAGCCGACTTCTGGACAATGAGCTAATTCAAGTGTCCGAGATGCCCGTTTGTCGGCCAGTTGCTGATTACGAAGTCAGGCAGCCGCCGAATTCGTCGTGAAGAGGAGGCTCTCGTCCACAATGAATTGCATTTATGAAGGATCGAGAACGTCAAATTTCAAGCCGCTCGATCCTTCTCCTCCGCCCGTGCCGAGTCGGCGCGCGGTCCACAGTGCGCTACGACCACCCTGCCATCGAGCGTAACGATAGAGACGATCCACGCGAGTACCTTCGTTTGGAACTTCTTCCTCGAATAACCAGAGTCGTCCCTCCGAGTCTTTAGCAGTCAGGAGACGACCTTGCGGTTCAATGGCGTGCGGTGTTCCCCCTTGGTCGACCTCCATCGGCACTAACCTCAAATGGATCGATTGCTGATCTGCAAGCTGCTCGGGAGCCAGGGGAATCCAATAATCGGGCACGATGGTTTCCACGCGGTAAGACGGACGGGCAGGGTCACCCGGTGGTGGAGGCTGGCGATGACCGACCCAAAGCGAACGCCGGTCGATGCGCCGCTCCAGGCCGTCCTCCACCAGGGCTTCGATCCCCCAGGCCAGGTCCGCTATATCATCTCGCAGGAATAGCACAGTTTCCACCGGTTTACTCTCCATGACATAGCCCACGGTCGGCGGCAGCAGCAGCGCATCCTGAGCAGGGTGCGCCGCGCCCATGGTCGAGAGCGAGAACAGGTTCCACTGCGGCTCGCCGATTCCCGCGCGTTCCACCAGCAGATTGCGGCCGAAGACATCGCTCACAACCACGCTGTCCAGGATGGTCAAGCTGCCCACCGGCAGTTTGATAGGCAGAATGTACCAGTCATTGCCATACACAGTGGCGAATTCGACCAGCAGCAGGCGCCCGATGTCGTTAGCCGCCGCATCGATCGAGCCGAAATCGTAGCGCGCATCCTCCATCGCCCAGAAGCGTGGGAGAGGCATGCCACCATAACTGACCGGAGTCGGCACCGCTCGAGCGCTGATGGCCCTCGTTGTTCCAGCCGTGGTTGCTGTCGCGGTTGGATCGATGTCGAAGTCGAACCAGTCCAGGCCGTCTCCTAAGTATGCCTCTGACGTCAGAACAGTGCCGCCCGCCGCCACGCTGGAAACTGAGAATCCGTATTCCATGCGGTGTTCCTGCCACGTGACAGCCGTGCCCGATCCCGTTTGCGCGTCGATTTCGTCGCCATACCACGCCAGCCACGCGGTCGCGACAGCGGTCACCGCTGTAACATCGGCAGAATCGATCGCAACCGAGGTAGCTTGTCCGGCCGCCAGCGCCATGGCTGTAGCATGCAAAGCAAGGCCGTCCGGTTGACGCCGCGCAACTGCAGCCAGAAGTGGATCGGATGCAAATGCCGCATCGGCCTGCGCAGCGGCATCGAAGGGGTGGGCTAGTACGAAAGCAGCGGAGTAGCGGGCCAGTCCCGCTGCCGACAGCAGACGCTGGAAATGTCCTCCGGCCTCAATGCGCTCGCGCAAATCAGGAGAAGATTCATCCTCCGGCTCAACCAGTTCGTCTAGAGGATTCATATTGGGATCGAAAGGCGACCAATCGCTCTGTTGCGGACCACGCCATGCAGTGATCGACGTGTTGGTGCCGGACACCTGAATCAACGCCGGCGTACCGGAGTCCTTGCCGTGGAACTCGCCCATTTGCCACTGCCGGGCAAGCAGCCACAACGGGTCATGGATTCTCGCTGCGAGGCCCTCTTCCATGCCGTCGGATCGCGGTGTAGGTTCAATTCGCCAACTCATCATTGCACCTTCGCGGCGGTAAATACATTGTCGAGATTGGACCCGCTGTGCAGCCCCGGCAGCACGCGACCCAGCCTCGGGAGATCGCCGAGATCGACGGTTCTGATCTTGGCAAGATTCAGCGTTTCCTGAACCACGTCGTAGAGGATATCGAGAGACCATCCAGCGTTCGGATCGGGGGCAACCGCGAGAAGAATCGCCTGCGGCGGGTAAGCGTCGGGCGCGTCAACGGTGAAGGCGACTCCAGTGACCTCCGACGACTCATATCCCTTCGTCGGATCGGCAACGCTGGTAAGTCCCGGAAGTTGTTCCGTCCAGGTATCGAACAACAAGCCGCAGAATGCTGTCGAAGGATTGATCGGGGTAGGCGTAGAAACGACGGTCGCCAGCCGGGCCTTGGGTGGCGGGGCATCACCAAAGGGCAACCCGATCCAGCCGGCTCCGGCTTCGAACGGTAATTGCGCAGTCGTCAATCCCGGCTCCGATCCTGTGAGTGACTCGCTGGACAGCAGCACGTCGTGAAAGGTGGTGATGTTGGGACGCACACGCGCTAGCCGGCGCAGCCACGTCATCACCGTTGAATCGTCCGCTCCAACCGGCGCAGCTCCCTGCGCGAACGAGACCGCGTAGGACGAAGCTGGCGAGAGAAGAAAACTGGGAAGTACAGGCACGGTTCTGCCCATAATGGAGTGAACGTAATCGTTGACCGCCTTTACCCATGTCATGATGTCGGTGTTGCTCGCATTTGTTTGCGGGATGGTCGGTGTAACGAGCGCCGCAAGGGGCTGCACGGCTGCGAGTACCACTCCTGATTGCCCACTCATGGCTGTGAATGTGGCCGGATCACCACCAGCCTCGGCGACCGGGTACGCCGATGCAATCCCAAGGTCAGCCAGCGACAGCAGCGCCGTTCTCCCGGATTGCACCGCTGCGACCGTGGTCGCGGTATCGGCCCCGTCAGCGGCGGTGAGAGCATCTACGGCCGTCGCAAGCGCCACGGCAGCGGTCGACAGAGATGTCTGTAATGTGCCAACCCGGGCAGCGAGTTCGTTCATGTCGATGCCAAGCGCGGGCGAAGCGTCGGGACCCTGAACATGTTGCGGACCGAGTGCTATGGCCTGAGAGAGCAGCAACCGAATTCTGGCCGCAAGCGCGAGCAACTCAGCAAATCCCAGGCTGCCGTCGCCTGCGGGTGTGCTCACCACGGTCACGACACTTCCGGCTGTCTGCGCCGCGGCTACGGTATCAACGACCCGGCGCTCGAGCGCCGACTGCTCTCCTGTCGACTCGCAGATGACATCGAGCGCACACAGGCCAATCGCATCCAGCCCTATCGGCAGCGTCGATGTAGAACCATCTGCGCCGATGACCGTGCAGCCGATCTGCCACATGCTGGCATTCCCCAGCATGGTCGCAACCCAGGCATCCACATGCGGTTCTACGAGTGACCGGGGACGACCCGTGTTCCATCCCGTCACCGTCGCACTCCATGACTGAGGCAGCAGCGCGCCGACCTGCCACGTAAGAGGGCGCCCACTGCGTGGGGTCCGCACAACGTCGAAACGGTCGGGAATCTGCTCGCCCCGGCCCACCATATCGGCGGACAGCCCGGCCCGGAGCGGGTTTCCGCCAACCAGGTGGTGCACGCTCTCGGCGAGCAGCAAATCGCCAAATGCGTCGAACGCGTCGGCAAGGTCATCCAGCAAGTTCCCGGCTGTTACCTGGTCCCCAGGCTGGAACTCCGCAATCACCGCATCTTTCTGCCGGATGCAGTCGAGACCGTCGACAACATTGCGTGCCGCGATGACTTCACGCGCCGCAGTGCCATTCTCATCGGCATCCGGACCTGTGGGAAGTGGAAGCGGATGCTGCGTGCGAAGTGTCTCGATCATAGCGTCGAGGTTCGCGTCGTGCAGTCCACGCTCGAAGCGATAGCCCAACAGGGCGCCTACGGTCTGACCGTTGCGAACACCTTCCGCAAGCCAGTCAGCTACACGCACGCGTGCTGACACAAGATTCACAGCCAGCGCACTGGGGTCGGGATGCGAATCATATCCGGCACGCAGTACGGCGGCCGTCGCTGCGTGCTGCATCGAGGGAGCGTGGATATATTTCTGGAGGTCGCTCGAAAATACGCTGTCAAATCCGGCGGGAGGAGTGGTCACTGCAGTGAGGTCAGTGCGCGGCGCCAGATCCTCAACCCAACCGTACGCGCCGAGGACAATACCCGCAGGTTTGGCCGTACGCAATTGATCCAGCCGCCGTGCATAGAGCGAAGTTACCCACGCATCGAAGCGATGGGACGCAACGTCGAAAAGCTCTCGAAGTACGGGGTCGTAGTTTGCTGGGTCAAGAGCGCACAAGTCTGCCAACTGTGCCGCAAAAGTTTTCGCCCTCGGCAGAAGTTCCTGAACGTTTTGCTGAAAGGTTGGATTATTCTTTTCTTCGTCAAAAGCCCAGGCCCCCAAGATGATGCCGGCCACATTAGAATCGTTCGAGTTGGTATCGAGAGGATCCGTCACCGCATCCTGGAAAAGGCTGGTGAACAGATCAGGCGGGGGCGCGCCCGGGAAGCTACTGGCGCCAATAATCGGCTTATATTTGGTGAGCCAATCCTGATTGGACATGGTCCCATCGATCACTGCAATGCTGTCATTGAACAAAGCGAGCCACTGGATCAGGAGCCCCTGGTCAGCTTTACTGTCACCTACGACGGGAATCGGCATCCGGGAAGCGCTGTCCGCGGGCGCCGCATAAAACAGCTCGCTGGTAACGGGAAGCCCAGGAATGGGCGCAATTGGCAGCGGCTGGTTTGAAACTGCAACGCTGACAGGGTCTCCATCCTGGCGCAGCATGATGATTTCTGAGACCGGAAGGCGTTTGAGAACGTCCGCCACTGACGAATCGGGATCGCTCTCTCCACCGACCATCACGCGTGGAACGCTGCCTACAGCCGCCTCAAAGTACGTAAGAAAACTGCGCAGCCAACTGACTAAAGGCGCGGTAGGGTCGTCATCCGCTGCCCAATCGGCCAAAGACGAGGTGGGCAACAATCCGTAGGGCTGATTGCCCACGCGCAGCACCGGCAGTGTCCCCCGACTGCGCACCCATCCCAAGATGTGGTCGCTCAACATTTCGGTGGTGGTCGGATCGTTGTGCAAATTCCAGCCTCCCTGCGATGGCTCGTCTCCTGGAGGGATATCCCACTGCCAATAAAGCAGAGACAGCGCTTTGCCCTCCAGCGCATTCCAGAGCTGCATCTGGAGCATAAAGGTCGCGGTTTGTTGGTCCATAAGCCCGTTGTCAGCGATGCACAAAGCCTGCGAACCATCGATGCTGAGGGTATTTGCTACCAGCGCAGCGTTCTGCTTGCTTCCAGCTTGGTACTGCGCACGCGTAATCTCAATTTCAGATGGAGTCGGAGGCTGCGGTGCCGACTGCCAAGCGGAGCGCGTGGCCGATGTATTGTTCGTTGGCGTTCCCGGCGGTAGAAAACCAAGCCCGTTAGTGTACTGATGCGCAACCAGTGTGGTTTCAAGCCTGCTGGATGCATCCGCGGGAACGATCTGCGCACTCACGCCCAGAACGAACAGCTGATCGACCGACAGGTCGTTAGCAAAATCCGGCCCGGTGAGTGGAATTCGTAACGCCATGCCCGCCGCGATTGCCGCATCCAGATCCACTAGCCAGCGGCTGTCGTCGTCGAAAGGCAAGTCGGAGGAGTTGGCTGAAGTGCCGGGAGGGCCGAAGCTTACATTGAGGGTGTCAGGGATCGGCGAACCATCGACGTTGAACAACTCATTGCCATCGCGAAAGCCCAGCACATGCCAGTGGTCGGGCAACAAGGTCGTATGGGCGGCGCGAGTAAAGTTTCCGGTCCTCGTCGCCACGGTGGGCAGCGGAGGACCGGGCTGCGGCTGATCCACCGGAGTTTCGTCTGCCGGACGCTGCACAGAGGGCGTCAGGATATCGACTGTCCAGGACGCGCGCGACGGCTTCAACTGCCCAAGGATTAGACTCCACGCAGCATCCAGCCGAGCCTGGTTCGCTCCGGCGCCCCATACGGCATTCCAATAGGCTGTGCCTGCGGCCAACTCTGTGGCGGTCAGCTCCGGCTCATGCGAGTCGACGTGAATATCATCCGGATATACCCGAACCACCAAGTCAGTGCCCGCCGGACCGGGAAGGTATGCTGTCTCAATGCGCACCGGAAGCAGCACCAGCGGCAGCCCCGCGTCGGTGCTGTGCATGGGGTCGGCTTGCACGGCAGCCTGATAGGCCGTCCGCGCGGCGTTAAGCTTCAGTGTCGCGGTCCTGACTACAGCCGCTTGTGCCGCGACCAGACTGCGAGTGCCGGCTTGCGCAGACGGCGGCAGCTCAGGATCGCCGATCAGTTGTTCCAGCTCCACCAGTTTCTGCTGTTCTAGCTTGAGGGCAGCATCGTCAGCGCGCAAAGTTGTGCGTAATGCGAGGACATCAGCCATTGGGCACCTGTGCGAGCAGTTCGTCTGCGTGAAAGCCGACCCGGTAGGGCCGGGCAAAGGCGATGCGCGCAATGTCCGCAGCGTCGCGATTCCATTGCCGCGGGTCCGGCCCATTGTCAGGAGGCGGCTGCGCGATATCGCTGCCTGCGATGGCAAACCCTCGGGCGGTTGGCACTCGACCCCAATCAAGATCGGTCCAATCTGCGGGCGGCGTGGCAGAAGGCTCATCGAAGTTGAAGCGCGGACCCATCACCGGCTCAGAAAATACGAAGTACATTCCGGCCTTGCCGGCGGGAATGTTGCTGTGCACATCATCGCGCGTCAGAGGATAGGCGAACGCTGTTGTTTTAGAGTCGAGCCGCAGCAAAAACTGCGGCGCGGTCCAGTCCACAGCGGTGTTGAGTCCGAGCGTTTCAATGATTCCCGGAACAATGATTCCCGGAGCCGCATACACAATCGTTCGTGGATAGCGGCGCAGCACCTCCCCGCGTACCAGCAACACTAGCATTGTCTCGACGTCCGGGCCGTTGGCCGCACCATTCGCGCCGAGTGCTGTGGTAAGAGACCACTGCGTGATCGGTGGGAGGTCTGGCTTGCCGTCGGGACGCGGCCAGAAATACTGGAAAGGCGTGCCACGCTGATCGGTCGGATACTCGCGCCACAGCAGTTCCCGATTCATCTCGTGATTCACGCCCGCGATGAAGGACTCTACCCATGGCGAATTGGCAACCAGCAGTGTCACCCGATCGTCGGGAAAATTCCCCAGTCCCGGAAGCAGGTATTCGGGGTGCTCCTGAATTAGAGCTAAGGCCAGCGGCGCCGTTAACTGCGGGCAGGCCATGATCGGTCGCGTGGTGTTTCCCCCGCCCAGATTTTCGGGAACCTGAATACGGCCATCGAGGCGCTTGACGATGCGGCTCGATGGTAGGAGGGCATTACTGAGGATTCCAGCCAGAGATGGAGGATCAGCCGCGACCGGAGGCCGGAATGTCATAAGGATTGTGGGGGTACCCATCTTCAGGCCAAAACCCGGTGAACGACTTCCTCCGCCGGACATAGCCTGGCGTATTGCTGTGACGTCCCCGACGGGCGACAGCGTCTGCTCGGTCGCAATCAAGCCTTGCCATGCGCGGCTGATCATGCGTCCCGTCGCATCCTGTGTGACTTGGTTCGTGCTGGGGCCAGTCGCCAAGGTTTGGCCTAAGCCGTCAAGCTGTGACGCGGCGGATTCGACCTGCAGCGTGTTTGCCAGCCCCTTCACGACTATGGCCGGCGTCGTGCTATTGAATGCGCGCCGTCCCAGTGGTCCGAGAGGGCGCGCGAGGCGCGTGAAGGCGACCGTCAGCGCGCCACTGGGCAAAGCCGTAGCCGCCGCCGTTGCCTGCAGCGTCCCGGTCGCTCCCATAACCACACGGGTGCGCGCCGGCGCGGCAACTGAGAACAGCTCAGAAGGACTCAGCGTTCCGATGTGGCGAGTGTGAAGCCGGTCCGCAACTTCCGCAGCCAATTCTGCCAGCGCACGCAAACGATTGGCCTCGCGCACCGCCCCGAGTTGATCCCAGGCCCGCGCCATCAAAAACTCCTGGTGATCCTGCACATAGCGGGTTCCGAACGCTGCCGCGATCCGCCGCCGGGGATCGAGATTCAGCGTGCGTAGCCACCCGGGATTGGCCGGAACGACAATCTGGCCCGCATGGCGGCCCGCATAGATTGGCGGAGCCACGGCCGAAAAAGTGGGGTCGCCGGTTGGATTCAGGTCGGCGGGAAAATTGAGCAGTCCGGTCAAGCGAGTCTCGAAAGCAGTCCGCGCATCGTCGGTAAGCGTGCCCGGACGGTCGACGCCGATGCCGAGAGCTCCGTCGAGTTCGATCGTCATGCCGTCGCCCAGCTGCGGAGGGCTCTCCCATGGTGACGAAACATCGATCGTCCGTGTGCCGAATCCGGAGATCGAATCCGGACCCACGCCCACCAGCCGTTGCACAAGCGACTTGAAGTCGCCGGCGTCTCCGGTCGAGAACGTCCAGGAATAATAGACAGGCAGGACGACGTCCTGACCGGCTCCTGCTGTCCATGCCAATGCCAATCCCGGACCTGCGCCCTGTTGCAAACCGAGCCCGGCCTGCACTCCAGCTTGCGTTGAAGGAACCAGGCAGGCAAGGTATGCGGTATCCGGTTGAAGACGGCGGGGACAAAGCAGCCGCGAAACCGCGTTTCCTCCGGAAGGCGGACCCAGTGCCGCCGTGGCATCAGCCGCCACGCCATCGACCGTTGCCTGGGCATGCGTCCATCCCCACGAATCGTTCAGGTCAGGTAGTTCCGCGTCAGACACCGTTATCCGAGCCAGAGGTTTGCCCGGCTGCAGCTTCGCGAGCGATGCGTCGACCACGACGAGCACAAGCCAGGGACGAAGCCGGCTGGCTGCATTCGGGGCGGCGGGAGTAAACAGCCAGGGCAGATCGGGGCGCGCCAGTTCAGCCAGCACCAGGTAGTTGTCCTCGACCGCCGTCGCGCCCGGCGCAGGATCCGTGCGCACGATCTGGCGCGGATCGATACCCACCACTGCCCCCGGTCCCAGAAGCGTAAGTTCGGGCCCCGCCAGCACTGGCTGTGCAGTGCCGTCCTTAGCCAGCGTGACGTCGGGCTTGAAGGTTGCCGGCCCTGTATACGGTCCTGTGACTGGGTCAACTTCCAGAATCCCCGCGGCGGCTCCCCGCCGCACCCACGATGTGAAGAAGCGTGTGCTCATGCCGTCAGCTCCCACTGCTCGACCAACTGCACGCTGGCCGCCGGTCCCACTGCTCCGAATTGGGTCTGGGCTGCTTGCAGAGTCCCCGTGTATCCCTGCGGCGCGCCGGCCAGGCTCTGCGCCACGAAAGTATCCGTCGTGGCCATGGCCAAAGGCTGGGCAGGGAGCACGGTTACCGTGGCCAGATTCGGCGCGCTCCACAAAGTCTCCAGCAGATGAGGATCGAGGACGGTCAGCAGATACTCCGCCTCTGCCAGGACGAACAGGATATTGATCCCCAGCAAGATGTCGGGTACCAGCACCGTCTCGAAATCGGTGTCCACGCTCCGCATGTCAGGCGCGATTACGCTGCCCGTCGTCAGCGCTATCCCCGATGTCATGCTGTCGAATGCAGGCTTTGAAAGCTTCTCATCCTCGGACAGATCGAGGAACTGCCCCGGCGGAAACTCGTCCACAGTGGTATCACCCAGCGTTGCCGGCGAATTCTGAGCCAGATCGGCTGCAGCGATATTCCAGGTTTGCGGGGGAATTGGCTGGTTCTGATAGCGCGAAATCTGGATCCCCAGCGGCACCGCTCGCTGGCGTACGGTAACCTGTCCCAGCGGATGCATCAGATGTCCGCCTTCCACGCCTGTCGTTGCTTGCTGCGACAAAGAAACCATGGAGGTGTCGTCCTGCGGCGGCGCGGTGATCCAGGCGCTCGGGTCTGCGAGAGCGGCGGCCAGCACGGGGCCAAGATCAGGAGGCGGCGGCAGGGCGGATGGCGCGGATCCCCACGAAACATCGAAGTCCAGCGATGCGCTGAACAGGAAGAGATCGATCGAGCCGGTACCGTGCACGTGCCAGGGCGCAGGACCTTCTAGCAGGAGAGCGAAGTTCACGCCCATCAAGGTCTCGCCCAACACCTGCACGGCGACTCCTGCCGACGCCTGAATGGAAAATGAGAATACTGGATCCCAAAGGAACAACGCATCGAAAGCGAACCATCCATCGACGCCACAACCCGCGATCTCGTCGCACAGTTCCAGGTTGGCGCCGAATTGGACGGAGTTCGTGGTGATGGCAAAGTAGGCTTCCGAGCGCAGCCCGGGGAAACCCGGCGGTGTGATGGCGAGCTGCACCCGAGCCAGAGCAGGGATACCGGCAGGGCGTACATAACGCGGATGAAATCCTCCGACGGACAGCACGAAAAGCGGATCGTCGCCGCCCCGCGACAGGAAGAGCAGATCGCCATGCAGAGGCATGCCTGCAATCTGGGACCCGGCGAGACTTGCGGTCAGCGAGACCAGCGGCGTCGGCGAGATCTCGAACACTCCCACGAGGATGGCCTGGATCAGCACCAGCGGGACATCCGGATCGGGGAGCGCGACGGCGAGGCGGCCGATGATCGCGAACTGCACCGGATTCGGCAGGTCGATGATCACTGCGACAGCCAGCGTCAGAATGCGCCCTCCCCAGCCAATCTGCAGCATAGGGCCGATCACCAGATGCCCATCGGCTACTGGAAAGACGCGGCCGAGAGTGGCGATGATCGTTAGCGCATGTCCCGCCGGATCGGCCGGGAACATCAGCTGATCGGCCGACCCATCGATCACTGCATTCTGCAGCGCCGTCTGATCGAGGCGTCGATTCACGGCGATGATGCCGCCTACCCCGTTCAGTGAAAAGCCAAAGCTCAGCTGGATGCCCGGAAACGGAAACTCGACCGACACAATGCCGACGAAGGCGAGTGGCATTCCGCCAACCGGCAGCTGCAACAGCCCGAATGCCTGTACGCTGATCGCAATAAGGTCAAGCTCCAGCACGCCGCCATAGGCGCCAGGTCCGGCGGAATCGAGAAATCCACCTCCTGCAAGGGCCGGCAAGGGCAGGTCGACTCCGAAGCCCGAAGGCAATGTGGGGTGAACGGCTCCGGGATCGAGGCCAAACGTGCCGCCGCTCAGCGCGAGAGGGAAGCCCGCTCCCAATCCATCGACGCTCAGGTTAATCGGCAGCCCAGCCAGGCTGCTGGTAAACGCCACTCCAAAATCGAATTCCAGCCCTGACCCTGAGCCGGATACGCCAAGCTCAACCGCCTGCAACTCGATGCCGGGAAGCTGCACGTTGGTGGGCAGCGTCACACGCACGCCGCCTCCGGTGAGCGATAGGCCCGATTCCGGATCGGCCCCAATCTCCACGTCAACCGGCAACGCGAGCGCGCTGCCAATGAGCGCCGCCAAGATGTCAGGAGCCAGGGACAAATTCGCGCCAGGCAGCGAGATCGTGAACGATACTTTGGGCGCTCCACCCGCGTCCTGCCCCGTAACAGCCCCCACAGCCACTGACGCGAGGGTGAGATTCGGACCCGACCCCGGACCGAGCACGATCGGGTCTCCGCCGGCTGGCAGTTGCAATGTCCAGCTCGCCTTGATCGCCGCACCTGGGTCCAGAACCTGCGCAGGACCGCCTCGCGGCAATTGCAGACGCGCTCCGCCGCCGACATCTCCGCTGATCGCGATGGACCAGCCATCGGACATGCTAAGCGTGAGGGGTCCGAATGGTCCCGCGCCGACGGCGGCTATCTCGAACGCGATCCCTACCGCTCCCGCGCCGGTTAACGCGGCGACCACAGTCACCTGGGGTGCGGACGATACGAAGACCAGTGCGAGTCCCCTCGGCTGCCCGGCACCGGGATCGTAGCCATGCAAGGTAACGGGAATGCCGGCGTCATTCGGATCGGGGATCAGCTTGGTCAGTGCGCTGATGAGCGCAGAAGCAGCAGCGTCTGCCGAGGTGATGGCGTCGGGACGGATCGCCTGCAATAGCCGTCCATCGAGAACCGTACCCGCGAAACCCGGCTCCGGACCCAGACCCGCCAGTGCCGCCGCAGCGTCGGAACGGCAGCGGTTCAGAAGGTCCCACAGCGCGCCACTGACTTGATCGAAGAGTTGCCGACCTGCCGTGCCCATTCAGTTCTCCGCGGGGAAAAATCCGGTGCGGGGGTTACCGGCGCATGAGAGGAGCACGTTGTCCCAGGAGCCCGATCGAGTTTCAATTATGTCCTGAAGGAGCGGAATCGAAACTGCGGATACAGGACCAGTAACAGAATCGAGATGATTGTATACCGGGTCGGGAACTGCGGCGGATTCCCCGTGCTAAGTTTCCCGCCGCCCGGGTTCTACGGAAAATGGGACTTGCGAACGGAGAGTAGTGGCTTGGTTCGAGCTGCGACCGTATTGTTCTTCGGTGCAACTTTCAGAATGACTACCGTGCATCCTGAATAGAATCTCAATTAAGTATATTGCTTATTGCCGGCGGATCCGATCCCAGCGAAGCAAGCGTTTACAGCACGGATGGGCTGGTGCTTAGCGGTCAAGGTGGATCCTCGAACGCAGGAGGCTATAGCGTGGCCACTTAACTGCGCGTGCGGAGCGATTTCGGACAAGTGTCCGAGAAGTCAGCAAAGCGGACAAGTGCCGGTTGCGGGCCAGAAACGGCGTTGTGGGAGATCAGCCTGTGAACCGCATCCAGCCGGGTCAAACCTCCTCGAAGAGGACATCTGGCCCATGCCTTCGGAGTTGCCCGAAACTCGGGAGAAATCCTGGTAACTAACAAAGGGAGAGTTAACGGTATCTGCCACGGGTCGTGGTTCGGCCCCTCATTCCTCTTTTAGAGCGTTCCCGAATATCGGCGTGCCTCCGAGTGAAACGTAAAAGCCGAAGAGGAGCAGAGTGAGCGGAACCAAGAGCGCGACCACGGTACGTCCTGCGTACCATTGAGTGAAGTTTAAGGGAGGAGAAACGGCGAGCGTGTTCCAAACGACGAGGAAACTGGCCGCGGAGACCAGACCGAGTCGAGAAAGAACTATTAGGAACGTGAGCGCATACAAGAACGCGAGAGCGAGGTCCGCCACATGAACGGGCGAAGAAAATGCTACGAGAAGAAGTCCTGTAGCGGCCAAGCCTAACCATCGCCGCCGCAAGATGCCGGTCACGATCGACAGGATAGCGAGATAGATAAACGCACCGTAGCAAGCGGAAGAGATCTGCCTGATGCTAAAGCCTACAGACGGCCAAAGACCTTGGCCGAAGAAAAACCCTACAGTGGATATCTCCGAAATGCCCAACCGCCCGTTGACGCCCACAAGAACGGCGGCGATGACGGATCCGGCGAAGACTCCCAAGAGTACATCACGTCCGACTAAAGGATCGCGGAAACGTCCGCTTAGAAGCCGTTGCCAGGAGACCATCAGCTTGGGCCAGACTCGTCGCGCGTACGGTTCCACTGCCATGTATCCAACCCAGGAGAGCATCGCAAAAAACAGCGGGTATGCAAGTCCGAAGAATTGGATTGAGATGTATTCCGGTCGAGGCACAAAACGATAATTCAGTAGGGAGAACACGATATTTACGAAAGTCAAAACACCTATGAACCGCAGTCCACCTTTGGCATCCCCACGCCCCCGCCGAAGATTCCGGCGCGCGAAAAAGCCTCCTACTATCAGGTACACGATGGTCAGCGACAAACTTACTGCCGCGGAGATGTCCGAGCGGACACTTGACGGGCTTGCAGTGCTGGTTCGCCAGGGCTGATCCCATGGAGCGATCACCTGAAAGTACACCGGCACGCCGTGGTATGCGGCGGCCGCAATGTGGAGAGTTAGATCAGGACGCTCCGCAAGCTGACCTTCCCAGTCCGCCCGACTGTCGAAAATTTCGGGCGGCGCCCACTTCGGGGCGGAGGGAACGAAGCGAGCCTTATCCAATCCAGCTTCCCCAAAAAGGAGGTTCCAATCAGGGTCAAGCCGTGGACCTCCCGCCTCAATTTGCGGCGGCACGGCCCGTAAGAAAAGCAGCCTGCCTTGCATGTCAAGCTTGATCGCCACCATGCCCGACGTCTCATAGGGTGGATCCCACTGGTTCACAGTCGGGGGACCGTCTCCGTTTGTCGACACCGGCATCATCCATTGGGGACTCTGGCGGTACCAGAAGCCGACCCGAAACGGCCATGCCTGACCCTCTGTCGAACGTCTCCAATCCTGGCCCGACGGGTTACGCGCCGCATAATCGAAGTAGTCTTTCTCTGAGGCTATCCAGAAGGCGCGATCTACCACCGATGAATAGCCCAGTTTCTTCGCCAATTCCTGGGCTCGATCCGCCAGTACTTCCGGTGATTTGTTCATGGAGATAAGGCCCCAATCCGTGTTGCGCGGAGCAAGCAACATTGACGTGCAAACGATCAGAACGAGTGCAGCGGCGAAGTAAGACCAGGCAACCGCGGGACGGAGCGAGCCTTGCGGTCCGGCAGCCGCCACAATCTCAGGCGAAGGAGTTTCTCCAGCCGCCAGCACAGCCGCCAGTGGTCGCCGCCAGGAAGTGCCGCGGCGACGCTCAAGGCAGAGCGGGGACGCTGGGACGGATCGTGATCCAGACAGCCTAGAATTGCCCGCTCTATCGCGGGGTCAACATTCTTGATCACGCTGGAAGGCGGTATGGGAGTGGTCTCAGTTTGCTCGCGGCGAAGATCTGCCAGGTTGATGGCATTCAATGCCTTCTTTCCAGTAAATAATTCGTATAGGACCAGGCCGAGGGCGTACAGGTCACTCTGTACAGAGGGCGCGCCGCCATCGAGTATTTCCGGGGCCAGGTATCCTGGAGTACCCGCGGGACTGGTTTCGTCATCCGCCTCTGACGCGGAAATCGCCACTCCGAAATCTGTGATGCGGGCGCGGCCCTTGCCATCGATCATCACATTTGCGGGCTTCAGATCACGATGCAGCACTCCACTGCGATGAGCGGCGGCAAGGCCGACACATAGTTGCTGGGCGATCTCCGCAGCTTTGTCTTCGGGCACGCGTCCGATGCGCCGCAACAGCGACGCCAGATCTTCGCCGTCAACGAATTCCATCGAGATAAAAAGGCGGCCCTCGCTCTCCCCCACGTCATACACGCGACAGACGTTGGGGTGGGAAACCTGCCGTGCCATGCGCACTTCCGCATAGAACTGCTCGCGCCAGCTTTGCTTCTTTCCATATTGTGCGGGCAGAAACTTGAGCGCGACCTTCTGGCCCAACTTAAGATCATCAGCGACATAAACTTCTCCCATGCCCCCGCGGCCAAGCAACGACACAATGCGATAGCGATCTGCGACCACGCTCCCGGGAGCGAAATTGCACGCTTGAGATGAGTGGGAAGGGAGTGCTGCTGCAGTTTCCTCGTCGTCCTCAAGCAATAGACCAGCGTAGATAGCGAGCGCCGGTTCCTCCAGGAATTGTCCGGCTTCTTCGTACGAGAGCAGCAAGCACTCGACATACTTCCGCAGCGACTCTTCGGTACAGTTCGCGTCCAGGAAGGAAGAGCGCTCTTCGGGAGCAAGTTGCAGTGCTGCTTCCACAACTTCGAAGGCCTGCGTCAAGCGATAAGACATTACGGGCCATCTCTACGATTGAGTTCGTGGTAGAGCCAGGCCCGCGCGCCCGCCCATTGTCTTTGCACAGTCGCCGTTGATATATCGAGCAATTCGGCGATCTCTTCATTTGACAGGCCGCCAAAGAATCTAAGCTCGACAATCCTGGCGCGCTGCGGCTCAATATCGCTGAGAGCTGAGAGTGCATCGTTTAGAGCCACGATATCGAGAGAGTCTGATTGTGCTATGAGGAGCGGCTCCTCGAGGGTAATGGGGCGAATACCGGCACCACGCTTTGCCGATTTGTGCTGTTTCGCGTGATCGACCAGAATACGCCGCATCATCTGGGCTGCTACGGCATAAAAATGAGACCTGCTCTTCCACTCCACCCGCTGATCGACCAGCCGGGCGTACGCCTCGTGCACCAGGGCGGTGCTCTGCAAGGTGTGATCTGGGCGCTCCCTCCGCATGTAACTTCGCGCCAGACGACGGAGTTCCTCGTAGACGATTGGGGTCAACTCCTCCAACGCCTTCTGATTGCCGCGACTCCAATCCTGCAGCAACTGGGTGATCCCCGGAGATGGAACTTCCGGCATGATGCCCCCTGGAAACGTACCCGAAAACAACATCGTACGCATGCTGGGGTCGACCGGCAAGGCACTTAGATTCTCATCCGGCGGCCGCGGGCGTTCAGAATGTGAACCAAAAAGTGAGCGCCTTGATCATTTTTCGGACATGTTTTCGCGTTACCAGGTAGACGGCAATATCCGACGAGCAGAGAGAAGCTTGGCTCTCAGTGGTAGGTGGTTGAGCGCCATGAATATATCTAAATTTGGGGGGAACATGCGATCGATTTTGACATCACTCACATTTTGGGTTTTTGTTGTCTGGTCATGCGTCGTTCTCGGGGGCGGCCTATATGAGGCGATTGCAGTCTGGCCGCTGGTTGCATCCGATCCGCCCCCGTCCCTGGCCGCAACGAACCAGGTGCTAGCTGTGCCGGACCGCGCGGGGAATGGACCAAGATGCCTTCTCGTTTCTCTTCAACTCACTTGACCTCGAAAGCAAGTACAAATTGACGGAGCCGGTTGGCGATCTGGTATGGGAAGACGTTGAGGAAGAGGCACGCGAGGATGGAAACGTGCTCTCGTTCTTCGTTGTCGTCGAGGAGACCGGCGGCCGCCCGAGACCGCTCTATGTGTCCCCTGATTGGCCAAGCGCGGAAGCGTTCGCTAAGAGGCATCTAGCCCCACAAGAAGACTAGCGATCAACTCTTGCCTAGCAGCTTCAACAGTGATGACGGGGAATGTGTCCATCTCTGCGTTGCCCGAACGCTGATGGCGCCTTTGAATCCATCTGCATGAATTGTTATCTTACCGTGGCACCGGCGCTTCCAGCGGATTCGTTAGTGGACGCAGAAGTGCGTCATGGGTGCAGCCGAGATCCGAGGTAAGGTATCCGTTACATCAGCCACCGCACGCACTTACTGCATGCGCTCATGTGTTCTTTGAGGTCGGCTCGCGCCTTCAAAATGCTCAGGGCGGTCAGTGTTCTCCGCTTTTCGACTATCTCAAGAAGGCCGGGCAATTCAGGCTCACAAAACTCGGTCGCAATCAGTTGTCTCTCTAAAGACTCGACAACCTCATTGAGTTTGAAATACGTCGAACAGCGGCTGCGAGCCATGAGTGTCTCTCAACACATTGGATGCTGAGAGTGCAGACAGGTTAACCTAGTCCGGCTCGGCGGTATCGTTGACCAGTCTTTCTCTGACTTGGGGTAGAAGTTCATACAGAACGGAAGCTGGAAAGATTGCAGTCTTGCCATCATCAAACGTGACGATCACGTCGCCATTGATCCTGTCCACATTGTCCACGCGATGTTTGGGACGGTTTTCCATGCTTCCTATGATGGCGAAATTGCTTCATGGTGTCAGTCTCGTATCCGACACCTCCGTACCGCGACAGGTCAGACAGCCAGCCTCGTGTTTCTCCAGAGTCTCGAAGGCCATATGCGAGAGCATCCTGAGGCGTACTTGGTCTCTTCTTGGCTGTTTGCTGATCTCAGAGTCCGCCTCCATCTGGAAGGCAACCTGATAAGCCCCGCGAAGCGACAGGCCGACTACGCACTCACGCAGCATCATCATGATCATTGGCCCATGGTGTCACTTTGGAGAAGTTTACTCCCGGCCCGGCTGATGCCGCGCTCTCGCAGGATTCTTTCTGCCACGTTCACGGACTCTTGCCTGCGGGGGTCATTCTTCAGGCTGCCAATCGCATGTCTGCGTAACAGGAACGCTTCCACGGATGGCAGATTTGTAAGGGCCATCGTCCAAGCCTCCATGGTCGGCGGGTCACCGTACTTCTTTGACTCGCTGTCAGAGAAACTCATGGCTTCTCGAACGAGTCTTCCAAATAAGACATCACAGCTTTTCGTTCACAGCCCACACCCTCTACGACGTGACTTCGCACCCGAGCCGAAAGTGGCGGGTCGAAGGCTTCTAAGGCCGACTCCAATGTGTCATACATCCCAGATGTGGTCAGGGTTCCCCCGCCAACGAGGGCGATCTGGTACCGACAAACGCCATCCACTCCGGGGATGGGTGTAATGGTGACTTCGCGATTCGGCACGCCCAACACTCGTCATTCTCCTCGTCTGGCTTCTTTAGATGCGCTGGCGCGTCCCGACGTAAAGGCAGCCCCGCCTGGCGGTAACAGTCGCGCAATATGCCGAGCGTCTCCAACCTTGGCGATGGGCCCCTATCAAAAAAGGGGTAAGCAGGAGCGCGTGAGGCTGAGTGAGCGGACCATCGCAGGGCTAGAGCGTCCCAAGGCTCAGGGCCGGGTGGGCGGTCGGCCAAAGACTGAGGACAACGCCGTAATCGTAAGGGCTTTACGCCGTCTGCGTGGGTAAGGCAAGAGCATCCGGGTGATTGCTGCTGAGTTGGGTCTCAGCACGGGCACTGTCCAGAGGCTGGTGAAGCAACAGGCGGCCCTGAGTAACAGGCGCCCCGCAATGGACAAGACATTAGCCGACACCCGCAGAGCAGATGTTTCGATGCTGAACGCCTACGACGGAGCCATCACCTCGAACATGGCCATCGTGCCCACCACCAACCGAGCCATCGACGCCTACGCTCCCGGGACCGGAAACCTCATCCTCGAACCTCTCCAGCTACTTCGCACCGTAGAAACAAGCAAACGAGTGCTTCGAAGGGCTTCCCAGCAAGCGGTGCGGCCGCCTCGCCGTCAGATCAGACCGCTGCGACTAACAAACGTGATACTCTCCATATCGCCCCCAGATCGATTACGGATCAATCACAGATCAATCCCCGCCAAGAGAGTGCCCGCATGTTCTCATTTCGTTCCATGCCTCTTGTGGTCTCGGTGACGGTTGCAGGTCTGATCCCTTCGCCCGCGTTCGCAGCGTCAGCCTTGCTTTCACTCGAAGCTCATCCGTCAGCGGTGCCAGACCGCATCACTCAACCTGTAGATGCCTCTCGGACAGCGGTACTTCCCCATCACCATCCGATGTGGGCGAATCCCGCCAACAGCGCCGGTCTTGTGTCCGGTGACACTCCGCTTGAGAACCTGACTCTTGTGCTTGCGCGATCCCCCGAGCAGGAAGAGGCTTTCCAGCAACTCCTTAGGAATCAGCAAACCCCAGGCTCGCCCCTACCACCACTGGCTTAGTCCCTCTGAAGTCGGTGAACGATTCGGCCTCTCCGGCAACGACATCGAAAAGATTTCTGCCTGGATCGAATCCGAGGGTCTGCACGTCAGCTGGGTTGCGCCCAGCCGTATCTTCATCGGGTTCAGCGGAACGGCAGCAAATATCAACCGGGCGTTCCAGACCGAACTGCACTACTACAATGTCAACGGCGAGCGGCGCGCCTCCATCTCTTCCGATCCGATAATTCCGCAAATGCTGGTGCCCGTCATCCGCGCGATCCGCGGACTTTACACCATCGATGACAAACCGCTCCATCATGCTAAACCGGGCAGATCGGATTCCCCTGAGTTCAACAGTTCCGGAGGCAATCACTACATTGCGCCTGCGGACTTTGCAACGATCTACGATCTTCCACACAACCTGACTGGCTCGGGAGTGACCATCGGCATCGTGGGCCGGTCTCGGACGGATTTTGCCGACTTCGACAACTTCCGGAGCAAGACGGGATCCACGTTTGCCGATCCCACCGAGATCATCCCAACTGCGTTCGGTGGAGTTGATCCAGGCCCGGCATATACTGCGCCGCCAAATTGCACACCTCCTGACTCTGCGGCCTGCGAGGCGGTCGCAGCGCAGCTTGACGACCAGCTTGAGGCTACCCTCGACGTATTACGGGCCGGCAGTGTTGCCCCCGGTGCCACTCTCCTGCTGGTCGTCGACACCACAATCAGTGGCAATCTCGGCGCAGATATGCAGTATTTCGTAAATACGGAACCTGTTCCTGCGCAGATAGTCAATATCAGCTTCGGGGCCTGCGAAGCGGCGCGTGGAACAGTGGGGGTTGACTATTGGGATACGTTATTCCAGCAGGCGGCAGCGGAGGGAATTTCGGTATTTGTTGCGTCCGGCGATTCCGGCGCATCCGGTTGCGATGCGTACTTTAAGACGCCGCCTGCGAATCCTTCACCCAACAGCCCGAACTACATCTGTTCTTCCAGCTATGCCACATGCGCCGGTGGAACCGAGTTTAGTGACGGGAGCGATCCAGCCCGGTATTGGAGTTCAACCAACGGGCCAGACTACTCCTCTGCGCTGAGTTACATTCCCGAGGGCGGTTGGAACGAGCCGTTAAATTCCAATTCCACGCCACAGGCGGCGTCTTCCGGTGGCGGTGTGAGCCAGGTCATCGCGACCCCAGCTTGGCAGACGGGCGCAGGCGTACCCGCAGCCAGAGTCGGCCGCTATACGCCGGACATTTCGTTCTCGGCCTCCGGGCACGATGGCTATTTCGGGTGCCTTGCGGCTAGGGGATACGGTTGTGTCTCCGCCGCCAACGGCAGTTTCGGTTTCGAATACTTTGCAGGAACCTCGGCCGCAGCTCCCGACATGGCCGGCGTGACTGCTCTACTCGACCAGAAACTTGGAGCCGCGCAGGGCAACCTCAATCCCGAACTCTACCAACTCGCGGCTGGCGCTCCTGCTGCCTTCCATGACGTTACCGTGTCAACCAGTGGCGTAACCACCTGCAACATAAACACTCCCAGCATGTGCAACAACAGTATTCCCGGACCTACCGGATTAACCGGAGGCCAGGCGGGCTTTCCCGTGACCGCGGGATATGACGAGGTGACGGGGCTCGGATCGCTGGATGTGGGAGTCTTCCTGGCGGATTACGTGACACCTCTCAGCATCGTCAGCTTCACCGCCAGCCCCGCAACGGTCCTGAACAGTGGCAACGTGACCCTTAGCTTCCAGCTGAGCAAGGCCGCGCCCAGCGGAGGAGCTCAGCTTACCCTGACCTCCAGTAATAGCTTCGCTTTTCCCGTACCGGGCATATTTACCATTCCGGCCGGGAAGACCACGACCTCTTTCGTTCAGACAGCCGGCACTGTGGCAGTCAACACCCCTGTTACTGTCACGGCACTCTACAACGGCAGGCCCAGACAGGCCAGCGTTACCGTCAGTCCTCCGTCTCCAGCAGCCTCCGCAGTCACCGGAGCCGCAACAGCCATAACCGCCACGACGGCCAAGTTGGCCGGAAGCTCGAACCCCAACGGCTCCGACACGCATGTCGACTTCGTCTATGGAACGAGCAGCGCACTTTTGGGGGCTAATACAACGCCAAGCCAGGACATCGGCTCGGGAACCAGTGCCGTCAACGTTAGCGCCAGCCTATCCGGTCTGACCCGGGTACCATCTACTACTATGTTTTCCAGGCCACCAACAGCACCGCGACAAATAATGGCCATGCCATGAGCTTCACTACTGCGCTTGATAAATCTACTCCCGGCCTGCAGTTCATTCCCATCACACCCTGCCGTGCCTTCGATACCCGCTCCGCGCCCCTCGGCGGACCTGAGCTGGGTGCAGGAACCACGCGTGAGTTCGACATTCCACAAAGCCCCTGCGACATTCCTCAAAACGCCGTCGCCTATTCGCTCAACGTCACCGTAGTTCCGAATGCGTCCCTGAATTACCTGACCCTGTGGCCCACGGGACAGGCCCAGCCCTATGTCTCAACTCTCAACTCCGACGGACGCGTCAAGGCGAATGCTGCCATCACACCTGCCGGCACCAACGGTGGTGTGAGTGTCTACGTCAGCGACGCAACGCAGGTGATCCTCGACATAGACGGCTACTTCCTACCCGCAGGAACCGCCTCCGCCTTGACCTTCTATCCGCTCACGCCCTGCCGCATCGCCGACACGCGTAACGCCAGCGGCTCGCTCGGCGGACCTGCGATCACGGGAGGCAGCAGCCGGTCCTTCCCTGTGCAGTCCAGCAGCTGCGGCATTCCACCGTTGGCCAAAGCCTACTCGCTGAATGTCACCGCTGTGCCCCACAAGACCCTGAACTACCTCACCTCCTGGCCTACGGGAGAGACGCAGCCCTATGTCTCGACGCTGAATTCCTCGACCGGAGCCGTCACCGCCAATGCGGCTGTGGTACCTGTAGGCACCAGCGGGGCGGTTTCCATCTTTGTCTCGGACACCTCGGACGTGATCCTGGACGTGAACGGCTACTTCGCGCCCCCCGCGACCGGCGGGTTGTCCCTCTACCCGGTCACGCCCTGCCGGGTGATCGATACGCGCAGCGGTTCGGGAGCCTTCAACGGAACGCTTTCGGTCGATGTCGAGACAAGCTCGTGCGCGCCGCCTTCGACGGCTCAGGGATACGTGTTGAACGCGACGGCCGTGCCTCCGGGCTCGCTGGACTACCTGTCGCTGTGGCCGGCCGGAGAAGCACAACCCTATGTCTCGACGTTGAATGCCCTGGATGGAGCCATCACCTCGAACATGGCTATCGTGCCCACCACCAATGGCAGCATCGATGCCTTCTCCTCCAACTCCACTAACCTCATCCTCGACATCTCCAGCTACTTCGCCCCATAAAGGGCGAAGTAGTTTGGAGCAAATAAAATACCACGCGTGGGCAGTGTGATATCTTACTGATCGTCCCCCGACCCTAATTGAGAAATGTCACGGAATTGAGCCGTCTCCAGGCGTTCATGGAATGCATCTGGACGCGGAGATCTGCCGGATCACGTCTGGAGATTGGTCTAACCAATCCTCCGTGCCGGCACGTAATCGGAAGGATGTCTATATGAGTCAACGTAGAGGCGCGTTTTTGATGATCGCGGTGCTTTTGTTGGCAACCGGATCCCGTATGGTCGTGGCCCAGGAAAAGATCCTGTATAGCTTCGGAGCCACAGGCACCGATAGCAAAGGGCCCCAGGCGGGCCTGATCGCAGATGCAAAGGGCAACTTCTATGGCACGACGACCGCCGGCGGCGTCAACTCCAAGGGGACGGTTTTCGAATTGATCCCCGGCACAGGCGGGACTTGGACAGAGAAAGTCCTGTACAGCTTCGGCGCGACCAGCACCGACGGGGCTACCCCTTATAGCAGCCTCATCTTCGATGCCAGCGGCAATCTCTACGGCACAACTGAGCACGGCGGCGGAACCGGCGTCGGAACAGTATTCGAGCTCACCCCCGGCACTGGTGGAAGCTGGACTGAGAAAGTCCTCTATAGCTTCGCTGGCGGCGAAGTCGGCGACGGCGCATTACCCTTTGGGGGCGTGATCTTCGACAGCAAGGGCAATCTGTATGGAACCACTACGGAAGGTGCCGATGGCGGCGGGATCGTCTTCGAGTTGTCTCCAGGCACAGGCGGAAGCTGGACTGAGCAAGTTCTCTATAGCTTCCCCCCAGAAGAGGGCGGTCCCGAGGCGAGCTTACTCTTCGATAGCAGCGGAAATCTCTACGGCACGGCGAGTGATGGCGGTACGAATGGCACCGGAGCAGTTTTCGAGCTGATCCCTGTAACCGGCGGGAGCTGGACCGAGCAAGTGCTTTATGGCTTTGGAACTACTGGCACGGACGGCACCACACCCTATGGCAGCTTGATTTTCAATGGCAAGAATCTCTATGGCACGACCCAGATGGGCGGAGCAAATGGCACAGGTACAGTCTTCGAGTTGATTCCTGGCACAGGCGGGACTTGGACGGAGAAAATCCTGTACAGCTTCGGTAGCGAAAGTGGCGACGGAGCTTATCCGAATTGCGGGTTGATCCTTGATAGCTCGGGTGATCTGTACGGCACCACGACTTCCGGAGGCTCCCATGGCTCCGGCAGTAACGGCGGGACGGTCTTCGAGTTGATCTCCGGCACAGGAGGAACCTGGACGGAAAAGGTGCTCTACAATTTTTACGCTACCCTCACTGACGCCACGCAAGTGAACGGCAACTTGCTGCGCGATGCCAGCGGCAATCTATACGGCACGACGACGTTTGGTGGCCCAAATGGAGCCGGAACGGCGTACGAAATTACCGCGACCTCCACTCCGACTGCGGCAACCCCGGTTTTCTCTCCCGCAGCCGGCACATATACCAGCACGCAATCGGTGACCATAACCGACACAACTCGAAGGCACATCATCTACTACACCACTGACGACTCCACGCCAACCACCGGTTCCTTCGAATACGGAGGAGCGATCCCGGTCAGCGAGACGGAGACCATCAAGGCCATCGCTGTCGCGAGCGGTTACACGAACAGTGCCGTGGCCTCTGCGACCTACACGATCACGCCTCCTGCGGCTTCCCCAATCTTCACCCCCGGAGCAGGTACTTATACCAGCGCACAATCGGTGACCATTACCGACGCAACCAGCGGCGCGACCATCTACTACACGACCAACGGAACCACGCCAGCCACTTCGTCAACGAAGTATACCAGCGGCATCAGCGTTTCGTCGACGGAAACCATCAAAGCCATCGCAATAGCCACTGGCTTCTCGCAGAGCGCTGTCGCCTCGGCGACGTACACCATCGCGACCACGGCACCGGCCGGCCTTCAATTCATCCCCGTGACCCCCTGCCGGATCGTAGATACGCGCTGGCCGACGGGGCCATTCGGGGGCCCGGAGATGGCTGCGGGTACCAGTCGTTCCTTTGATATTCCGCAGAGCGCCTGCAGCATTCCTTCAACGGCTGTCGCCTATTCCCTTAACGTCACGGTAGTCCCGAGCGGGTTCCTCAGCTACCTAACCCTCTGGCCCACCGGCCAGACCCAGCCCTACGTCTCGACGCTGAACTCAGACGGCCGCGTCAAGGCCAATGCAGCGATCACGCCCGTCGGTACCAACGGTGGAGTCAGCGTCTACGTCAGCGATGCGACCAACGTGATCCTGGACATCGACGGATACTTTGTTCCTGCTGGAACGGCCTCGGCTCTGGCCTTCTACCCTGCTGACTCCCTGCCGGGTGGCCGATACCGAAGGCTACTGGCTCGCTAGGAGGGCCATTCGATCGCCGGCGGCAGCAGCCGGGCTTTCCCCGGTTCAGTCCAGCAACTGCGACATTCCCCCGACCGCAAAGGCATATTCGCTCAACGTCACCGCTGTGCCCCACAAAACCCTGAACTACCTCACCTCCTGGCCGACGGGGGAAACACAGCCTTATGTGTCGACGCTGAATTCCTCGACCGGAGCAGTCACGGCCAATGCTGCAGTGGTACCTGCAGGCACGAGCGGAGCGGTATCCATCTTCGTCTCCGACGATGCGGATGTAATCCTGGATGTCAACGGCTACTTCGCGCCCCCGGCGACCGGAGGGTTATCCCTCTACACCGTCACCCCTTGCCGGGTGATCGACACGCGCAGCGGTGCGGGAGCCTTTAACGGCGTGCTGGCCGTGGATGTCGAGACAAGTTCGTGCGCCCCGCCTTCGACTGCTCAGGGATATGTGTTGAATGCGACGGTTGTGCCTCCGGGCTCGCTGGACTACCTGACCCTCTGGCCGGCCGGAGAAGCGCAACCCTACGTCTCGACCCTGAATGCTCTGGACGGAGCCATCACCTCGAACATGGCCATCGTGCCCACCACCAACGGAAGCGTCGACGCATTCTCCTCTAACCTCACCAATCTGATCCTCGATCTTTCCAGCTACTTCGCTCCATGAGGCGCCGAGTAGCTTGGTCGATTGCCCAGTAAAGAATCAGCGTAGAAGGAGCCTTACCAGCTTTGGGATTGCCGTAGCAATGTGGTAACTGCAGGCTTGTGGACGATCCAGAAACAAATTCGTCTGAGTGGTCGGCAACTCAGACAGCTGAAATCCGAGGGCTTGGGTCATCTGGACCCTCAGGCCCCAGATATCCCTAGGGGGTATAGGTCTTGGTCACCGATTTAGTCACCAGTTATTTGGAAGACAAAGCAACATCTTGCAACGTTGTGCAATATTGAATGCACTTGCAAGTTGCTGCAATTACTTAGGATATTGGCATTATGCTTCATGATGCAACACCTTGCAATATTCCATAAAACAGATCCTAAGTCTGGTGGGCGTCTGGCATTGCTGGAGGTTGCGGCTGGGCGGCGTAGCTCAGAACTTGACTGCGTCCACACGATCAAGCATTTCTTCAGCGGACGCTGGCCGAAGGTATCTCATTGTCGACGCCAAGTCGGAGTGGCCAGCCCATGCTTATACGGTAGACATGGCGAAGCCTGCGTTTGCCATCGTCGTGATGTAGTTCCGGCGTAGCTGGTGCTGTGTGGCGTTCGGTACGCCTGCCTTTTTCGCTATCACTTGAAAACGACGGTAGAGGTGCCGGGTGCGGTGCCCATCCTTGCCAACGCCGAGAATGAGCGTACCGGGGCGATTGCGGCCTTGCCAGATGCTGAGTAGTGCTGCCACATCTGACGGGATGGGGATTTCGCGCTGCTCTTTATCCTTGACCCGAAATCCATACTGCGGTTTGTCGCATACGACGAAGACACGACCGCGAATATCTGACCATTCCGCGTGTGCAGCTTCCTGCATCCTAAGACCTAGGCGGAGCATGAGTGTGATTGCAACCAGCATGTATTCGTCAGCAGCGGCGGCTGCTAATAGCGCGGCAATTTCGGATGATGTGTAGGTCTTGGGAAGGGTCTTCGTGTACGTTGGCCGCTCGTGAAGATCAAGTCCGACGTCATGCTTTGCCCAGCGAAGGAAGGCGCGGACGCGCTGATACTTGTTTGCAATCGTACGGTCCGACTGGTCCCCCTTGGCGCGGAGCCAATTGCAGTACGCCGTCAGGTGATCCTTACGGATGCCCTTAACGGTGGCGAGTGAAGGATTCGCTTGGGTGAACTCACGGAGCACCAGTGCTGCATTTTGTGCGGCCTCTAGCTTCTGATGGTCACGGCGATTGTCCACGTAGCCGTCTATGGACGATTGCAGGGACGTGCTACCGTTTCGTTTCGCACCACGGAACTCCTGAAAGGGCTCTGGGGTCACCTCTAGAGCGGTCAATGCGGCCCTTAGCTTGACTTCAGAGAGTTCGTGTACGTGGGCTTCTGTAAGAACTTCGTGTAGAACGGGGTAGTCGGGATCGTATGGGGCAAGCGAGGCGCCGTTGAGATCGCGCGGGTCAACTATGGGCTTGTACTGACGTTTGCCATTGACATAGACGCGGATGACGAAGCGACCCTCGTAGGCCATTTCTGGATGCTGGGCGTGGAGGGCTCCGAGGTTTGTTAGATAGGGGTTCGGGCTATCGGTGAGACGGTGATAACGCCACGTGGTGCAACCGCGTGGTCTGTAGTGCCAGAAAAGGGCAGGTTTCGGCGTTTTCCTCATTAGTGCGAGAAGTGTACTAGGTTATCGACTGGTGTACCACGGGATTTAAGTAACCTGCAATCAATTACTTATGTCTTGGTGCCGAAGAAGGGACTCGAACCCCCACACCCTTGCGAGTACATGGACCTGAACCATGCGCGTCTGCCAATTCCGCCACTTCGGCACGCACGTTGTGTCCAGCGCGAACGGCTGGACTGGCAGCAATCCCTAGTGTTACAAAGGGTGCCATCCGTGTCAAACGCGCTCTTAACGTCGCGACCGGATCTTACAACTTTGACTTTCCGTATCACATCAAAGTCAAAACTCCCCTTTAAAGGATCAATCTGAATGACTGACTCCATCGGCACACCGCCAATCCCCATCGAGCACGCCCAGGAGTTGCGCCGCCTCTCTCACGACCTCAGCAACGCGCTCGAAATCATCCTCCAGACGAGCTACCTTCTAAGCACGGTTGAACTCGACGAGAACGCCCGCAAGTGGCGCACCATGCTCGACGGCGGAGTCCAGAAAGCCACCAGCATCAATCGCGACCTGCGCGATTTTGTTCGCACTCATAGCTGAAGATCCACAGAAAATGAAAACGCCGCAGGCATGACCCGCGGCGTCTCAAGAAAAACCTGCGTTGGTCTAAACCAGCTTTGCATCCAGCGTGATCTCCGTATTTCCCTTGAACAGCCTCGAAATCGGGCAGCCCGCCTTGGCGTTGTTCGCTGCCGTTTCAAATGCCGACTCGCTCGCGCCGGGAACCTTGGCCAGCGTCGTCAGATGGATCGCGGTGATCGTGAAGCCAGCGTCCGTTTTCCCAAATGTCACCACTGCTGAAGTCTCCAGCGACTCAGGAGTCAGACTTGCCTCTCCCAGCTGCGCACTCAAGGCCATCGTGAAGCAGCCCGCGTGCGCCGCCGCAATCAATTCCTCAGGGTTGGTTCCGATGCCGTCGGCAAAGCGCGTGCTGAAGGAATACTGCGCATCTTTCAGCACTCCGCTCTGCGTCGAAATCGATCCTTTGCCATCCTTCAAGCCGCCATGCCACACAGCGCTCGCTTTGCGTTCCATAAATACTCCTTCTTTCTCCCAGGGAAAATTCAACCGAGCCGATCGCTCAAGCATTGGATGCGGCTCGAACAGGTATTTGTGCCGAAATTGAGCATAAACAAAGCCGCCGCCGTCGTCGAATTTGCAAAGTGGGAACTCCGCCTCGGACTCTCCGCCGCGCACCCGTGAAAATGCAGTGATCTGTTCCGGTGCGTCCCGAAAATTCATCCGGTGTTCATGAGGAGCCAGCTCTCGCTCCCCTAACCGTATCGACGCCTGAGCCCGCGCCCGAGCATCATTCCGTCTACTGCCCCAACTGCTCGCACCGTCTGCACGGACACCGCTGCAAACTCATCTGTCAGCACTGCGGCTACTACCTGAGCTGCGCGGACTACTACTAGCCCCGAAATCCATGTCCAGCCTCGAAGCCGCACGTCAAGCGCTTCACCAGCTCTCCGACCCCGTCCGGGCTAAGGTCCAGCGTGGTTTTTTCAAAAACTCCGGCGAAGACATCTTCCTCGGTGTGCCGACCCCGTCCCTGCGCAGGATCGCCAAAGAATTCGCGCACCTTTCGCTCTCAGACGTCCGCAGGCTTATGCGGTCCAGCATTCACGAAGAGCGGTCGCTGGCCAATGAGATCCTCTGCCGGCAGTTTCGAAGCACTACCGAAGCCGGCCAGAAGAAGATCTTCGATTTCTACATCCGCAACCGCCAACTTATCCGCGAGTGAGACGCTGTCGACGGAACCGCGCCCTACATCGTCGGCCCCTGGCTCCTGGATCGGGACAAGACCGTCCTGTATGAGCTCGCCCGGTCTCCGCGCCTCTGGGATCGTCGCATCGCCATCGTCTCGACCTGGTGGTTTATCCGGAAGGGCCGCTTAGAAGACACCTTCGCGCTCGCCGAAATTCTCCTCACCGATCCCGAAGATCTTGTCCATAAAGCTACAGGCTGGATGCTCCGCGAAGCAGGCAAGAAAGACCTGCGCGCCCTGGAGCGCTTCCTCCGAAAGCACCACGCATCCATGCCCCGCACCGCGCTGCGTTACGCCATCGAACGATTCCCACCCGAGGAGAGACAACGCTACCTGCAACGGCGCGCGCCGCTATCCCCTTGAGGCTGAGCTTTGCTCCCAGTACTTCTCCCGCAGCACCTGGTTCGCCACCAGCAGTTCGCCCACCAGGCTCTTCAGACGCGCGTTTTCGGTCTCCAGTTCCTGCACGCGCGCCTTCAGCGGCAAGTGCGAGGGCTCGGGAGGCTCAGCTCGCGAGCTCTGTGTGCTTTCTATCGCCTGCACTTCCATCACACCCTCTCAATCTCCTTCGCTGCGGTGTCAAGAATCTCAGCGATTTTCCTGATCTGATCGCTCGTCAATTCGCCCTGTCCGAACTTCAGCTTCAGCGCCAGCTTGCAGTTGTGCAGCGCCCGCATAATCTGCGGAGCCCGCCCGCTGCCGTAGGTCTCGCCCATCTGCCGGATGCGGCCCAGTAACTGATCGATACGCGCCTTTTGCGACGCGAGTTCCGCCCGGCCGGCCTCGGTGATCGTGTATTGTTTCTTGCCGCCCTCCGAGTTGACCGTCGCGAAACCCTCGTCCTCGAGCTGGTTCAGCGTGGGATAAACCACCCCTGCGCTCGGCGTGTATACGCCTCCCATCTGCTCAGCGATGCCTTTCATGATTTCGTAGCCGTGGCTCGGTTTCTCAGCGATATAACTCAGAATGACCAGCCGCAGATCGCCCGTGTCAAACACCCGCCCTCCGAACTCGCCTCCAAACTGGTGCCGTCCGTGCCGACCCCAGGCTTCCCCCATCTCCGCCCAAAAGCCGCCCCTGCCGCGAAAACCCTTCCACGGCCCGCAGTGACCTTCTCCTTCTTCAAAATTCCTTCTGTGATGTTTACTAAACATATTTGTTCTCCTATTATTCCTACGATATATCGTAAGATATAGCTAAAGATATATCTAAAAGCGATTTCGATGCAACTTTTTATGAATTTTGGATTCAATGGCTGCTCCGGGGCAACCGTCATCCTTCCTTCGCGGTTCTACCTTAAAATAAATCCCCAATACAGGAGCAGTGCATGGCCGATCACGTTGACTTTTGGAAGGGACTGGCTGGCGGCACACTCATCGGCATGGTGATCGCCGCCTATGCCCGGGGTGATTTCAAGCGCTTCCTTAGCTTCGAATCTGTTGGCGAATCGTTGCCTTTCGAGCCCGAAGTCTCCTTTCGCGCGCTTTCGGAAGGATTGAATCTGCGTCGCGAAGCCTCAGAGAGCGCCGGGGACCCGACCCATTTATCTCCCAACCTGGCAGTCCGCTCCGGGATGCAGTCCGTGTCGATCGAGCGTCCTGGAGGAGCACCCGGCAGTATTGCCGCCCACGAGATTCTTGAAGTTCCCGGTCACCCCGGGCAGCTGATCGACCACTCTGATTCAGCCCAACGCGTCCGTTCAGCATCCCGCACCCACAACTTCTCAACTACCAGCGGCTGAGATGCTTCAATCGCGGCGAGGTGTGGATTTCAGGCTTACCGTCGACGTGGACTGGTGCTTCTGGACCTCATCGTGCGTAAGCCATGTTCCCTTCAGGCGGTAGTAACCATCCTGCTGCCTGGTGCGAGACCCGTCGTGCGCGATCATGCCGTCGAACGAATACCAGACTCCGTGGATTTGCTTGGTCGTGAAGGTCAGTCGGTCTCCATCGATGGTGGTCCGATCGAAAAAATACGTGACGGAAGAAGTCTGGTTGTCCAGCAGTTTTGAGACGTACCCGTCGAGCCGGCTGTTCTCGATGGTGATCTGCACCACCGATCCCACCTCGTCGATCATGTACTCGCCCGATGCCGACGCAGGCAGCGTGGACGTACCGCGCTGCTTGCCGCCGTCCGCCGCCGGTTGACCCTGTGCTGGAGTATCGCCGCGATGATGCAGTCCCGGGTCTGTCGCCGTCTGCGCAACAGAAGCGGAGGTCCATATCAGAAGCAAGGCTGCAACCGCGACTCGCACTGAGAGTACTCCTTGGAAGCCTAGTTAGCCCCTTGGCTTTTCTTGCGAGCCGCCTCAAACTCGTCGCCCTTCTGCCAGCCCACCGTCTGCGGCAGCGACGACGCCTCCCAGCCCAGGATTAGCCCGAAGCGAGCCATCTTCGCGTCTCCGCGAAAATCCATGCTCGCGTGATACTCATCCGATGGCTGATGGTAGTGGTGTGCGACAAAATCCTCGGCCTGCGCCTTGCCCCATGCCGCGTCATGTCCTTCGAACTGCGTCCCCTGTCCGACCGAAAACGAAGGAACGCCCACCCGCGCAAAGCTGAAATGGTCCGAGCGGTAATAGTGTCCCGCGCCCGGGAATTTGTCCGGCTCGAGCGTCAGGTCGAATGCCTGGGCCGTCTTCTCGACCACCGGATAAAAGGTCGTCCGCTCAGCCCCGCTCACCTCCGCTGACAGCGGCACTCCAGTGGGCATCAGCATGTCGTAATTCAAGTCCAAAGCAATTTGAGACACCGGGATCGGAGGATGCATGCCCAGATACTGCGATCCCAGCAGCCCCTGCTCCTCCGCCGTAACGGCGGCGAAGAAGATACTGTGCGGCGGCTTCGTCGGAGACTCCGCGAAGGCCCGCGCCAGTTCCAGCAGAATCCCGCAGCCCGTGCCATTGTCTGCCGCGCCGTTGTAGATGTTGTCGCCCTTCAGGTCCGGATCGATCCCCAGGTGGTCGTAGTGCGCCGTGTAGAATACGGCCTGGTCGGGGCCGGTCGTATCCGCTCCGGGCAGCTTCGCAATCACGTTGTCCGAATCGTAAGGCCGAACCCGGCTCGTCACATGCGCCTTCAGCCGCACGGGCAGCTCAAAGGAGTGAAATCCCGGCTTGCCTGCGGCGACGATCATGTCGTCCGCGTTCTTTCCCGCCGCCGCAAACAGCTTCTTCGCCACATCCAGCTGAATCCAGCTCGCCGCTTTCAACGTCGCATCGGGATCGCCTTTGAGGTACGACTTCTCCACCGACTGCGAATTCCGCACCACATCCCACGGATAGCTCGCCAGGTCAGTGCGATGAATAATCAGCACCCCTACTGCGCCGCGCCGCGCGGCCTCTTCGTACTTGTAGGTCCAGCGGCCGTAGTAGGTCATGGTCTTGCCTTTGAAAAACGCAGGATCGTCCGAAGGTGGCTGGTTCACGATCACCAGCAGTACCTTGCCCTTCACATCCACACCCGCGTAGTCGTTCCAGTGGTACTCCGGCGCATCGATCCCGTAGCCCACAAAAACAATCGGAGCGTCGATGTCCGCCGACGTGGCTCCGGTCTGATCCTTGGTCACGTAGTCCGAGCCGTAAGTCAGGGCAATGGGCGCGCCGTCCTGCGGCACAAAGCTGAACTTCGTCTGGTCCTCGATGGTGTGCACTGCATATAGTGGCACCTTCTGGAAATACGTCCCGTTGTCGCCCGCCGGCTGCAAGCCATACAGTGCGAACTGTGTCCCGATATATTGCGCCGCTATGTCGCCGCCGCGCGTCCCTGGTCCGCGGCCCTCCAGTAGATCGTCCGCCAGAAAACGCACGTGGGCTCGAATCTTCTCCGGGTCAATGGACGCCGCAGCCTGCCGGGCCGCTTCGGGAACTCCCGCGACAGCGGGCACGGAAGCTTGTTGGGCAACCGCGTTTGAAAACGGAAGAACGGTAACGGCAAGTAGCGAAACAGTAGAGGCTAGAATCTTCATCGAGCTCCTGAACGTGACAAACTACGCGACCCTCATTCTCTATATCCAGGTCTCCGGTGTCATCTCCTCAAAGCTAACCGCCGGACCCGGACCAGTGTATCCGGGCAGCGTCTTCAATCGCTTCAACACTTTGCGCGTCAGCCCCGTCAGCGGCAACTCCGCGAGTTTGTGCGCCTCGATCCAGCGGCGCGTTCCCTCGGACTGGGGCAGACGGGATTCTGCGGCGGCATCGTACCCGTAGACCGTCACATAGTAATTGGTGACGGTAATCGAGTGCCGCACGTCCAGCAACCGGCGGGCAGCATCGGCATTTGTACCGTCAATTTGCGGCAGTTCCCACATACCGGCCATCAGTGAAGCCCCAGGGGGACGCTGCTCCAGCAGCACGGCCAGTTCGGGCTTCTGCGGAATGGGCCCACCTCGCGCTCGCCCGCTTGCCGGTCTTCGTCGCGCCTGTGCCTCCGTAATCCGCAGCAGAAAGGCGTAAGCCGCCTTTTGACTGCGCATCTTTTTCCGCGCGCCCACAAAATGCTCCCCGCGCGTAGAGCAAAGCTCAACCACGGGACACTGCAAACACAATGGCCCGCGTGGCAGACACACGGTCGCCCCCAACTCCATCATCGCCTGATTGAAATCTCCTGGCCGGATACGATCCAGCAGTTCGCCGGCGGCCCTGCGAATCTTCGCCGCAACCGCCGTGCGCTCGGTCCAGCCCCGCACCCTGGTCAGCACCCGCGTAACATTGCCATCCACGCACGCGGCAGCCTCACCAAATCCGATGCTGGCAATGGCCGCGCAGGTATACTCCCCGATGCCCGGCAACGCGCGCAACTCCGTTGCCGTCGACGGAAGTTTCCCGCCAAGCTCCTGCGTCACGAATCGGGCCGCCTTGTGCAACATCCGTGCGCGTCTGTAGTATCCAAGGCCGCTCCAGCTTGCTAGAACCTCGTCCTCTCCAGCCTCAGCCAGCGCCAGCAAAGAAGGAAAACGCTCCATGAATCGCGCATAGTGCTCGATCACGGCAGCCACCCGCGTCTGCTGGAGCATAATCTCTGAGACCCAGATAGCGTAGGGGTCGCGCGTCCGCCGCCAGGGCAGATCGCGCGCGTTATCATCGAACCATTCCAGCAGCAGCCGGCGAAATTCTCGCGGCTCTAGCTCCCCGCTCATGCTGAGATTGTAAGCTGCGCCCGTCTATACTGCGCTCGTGAAGCCGCGATGCCTCAACCACGCCTGAGCACGAAAATCCCGTTGAAACTCGACACTCCCGGGTGGGGCCTCTCCGATGCACAGCACGCTGCTGCGCAAGTTTTCGCGCGGCCCGAGTTGCTTAAGCCGCTCCTGCGCGCGCTCTTCTCCGATGATTCCGCCCTGCGCCATCACGCCTCCGACACCGCCCGCCGTATCGCGGAGAAGCGACCCGAGTTGCTCGCTCCGCACACCGAGCGCCTGCTTGGACTCTTCAGCGAGAGCGCCCCCAAAGACGCTGGCGACAACTGGAGAACGCGTGCCCACCTGGGATTGATCGTCGCCCGCGTCGCCCAGTCGCGTGCACACCGGATACGCGCCGCCGGCCTGCTCCGGCCTCTCTACTACGACCCATCCAACGTTGTCCGCTGCACGGCAGTCGAAGGCCTCGGACTTCTCGCCCATCGCGAACCCAGCCTGCGCGCTGAGGTGGAACCCTTGCTCGAAGAAGCCCTGGCGACCGGCACACTCGCCATGCAATGCCGCGCCCGTTACGCGTTTGCGTTGCTCCACAAGAGCTAGCCCAGCTAGGCCGTCATCATCCGCCGCCGCAGTGCCGGAACAACATTCATGACCCGCATCGCAGTCTTCGTGAGGCCGAACGCCGGACCCTTCTCTCCTGTCGCCTGCTCCATCGCCCGCATCGACGACGCCACGGCCGCGTACCCATACTGGCGCATGGCAGCTTCGTACTCGGCAATCGCTTCGAGCACTGGCTTCTCGCTCCGATCCGCCTCCGCCAGCTTCGTTGCTAAGAGCGCGGCGTCCTGGAGCGCGATGTTCGCGCCGATCCCTCGATACGGAGTCATGCTGTGGATTGCATCGCCCAGCAGCGTCACGCGCGTAGTCGTCCACGCTTGCACCGGCTCCGAACTCCGGATGCGCGCCAGCGCAATCTGCGTCTCGTCGATCAACTCCACGAGCTTGCGCAACGAGGGATGCCAGCGTATTGCCTTCCGCCGGACAACATCCTTCAATTCCGCACCCCGCATCGTCAGCGGATCGCTGCGGAAGCCGAAGAATTCCCGCCTGGCTCCGAAGCCCATAATCAAGTAATCCTCATCCTCCGGAATCCCTTTCTCGAGCCCCAGCATCCGCAAGTACTCGTCCCCGCCGGCCTCGCGTTTCCAAACCGCCATGAACAGGCTGCACGCCTCAGGCGGCGTCACCACCACGGGTCCATCCAGCAGTCGCGCAGGCAACAACGCCAGCGCGCCGTCACTGAGCGGAACCTTGCCGCCGATGATCGTGACGCCCGTATCGACCGGTTCCGCATGGGGAAGATACTGCTTCCGCAAGGGCGAATTCACCCCGTCAGCTCCCACAAGAACATCGCCTTCTGCTGTGCTGCCGTCTTCAAAATGTGCAACCAGCCGTCCGCCAGATTCCTCGTAGCGAACGAACCGCTTGTTGAAATGGACCATGCCTTCAAGGCCGCTGAGCAGAATATGGCGCAACGTGATCCGGCTCACCGAGCGATGCCGCGCAATCGGCTGATCGGTCGAGCCGTCATCGTCGCTCGTGGCGTGGAACAACTCCTTGAGCTGCTCCGTCAACATCGTGAAGCCCCGCACGAATGCTCCGCCCGTACTATTGAAGACCATCCACAGCTCCGGCGGCAGGCAGGCATGGAGCGCCTTGCTTCCCTCCGGGCTGATATGCACCCGGAAGCCCTGAAGACGCGAGATCTGAGACTCATCACGCTCATAGACCGCCACATTCACACCCGCCTTCTTCAAGCCCTGCGCCAGGCACAAACCACCGATTCCGCCGCCGACCACCAGCACATCCAGTTTGCTCATTGCTCTGCTCCTCTCGTTGCCTTCCAAATCTCTGCCGTCAGCAGCCATCGCTCGATGCCCCGCTGCATCGCCTCGAACTCATTTCCCCGGCAGCTTCCCGCCCCCGAAAACATGCTCAACAACATCCCCAGCACTTCTTCCCGATCCAGATCGCCCCGGAAAGTCCCTTCCTTCATCCCGTCAGCCACCATCTGCTCCAGGCCATGCCGCCAGTGGCCCTGCATCATGTCGACGATCTTCTGAACCTCCGGATCCCGCTTTCCGCGCAGGCCAAACTCCTCCAGCACCAGCAGCATTTTCGGTTCATGCTCGAAGTAGTAGCGACCGTCAGAGAACTCCTGCCTCAGCCGGTCCAGGGCGGCATACCCGCTGGGCGCCGGCGCCGGACCATGCAGGAGAACGAACTTGGCTCCGAGAAGCTGGGCCACTCCCTCGATCAGGGCCTGCTTGGTCGGAAAGTAGTAGTGCAGTGTGGCAATATTCACCCCGGCGCGTTCGGCAACGGCCCGAGTGCGCAATCCCTCAAATCCCGATTCAGCGATCACGTCGAAGGTCGCCTGCATCAACGCCGTCTTGCGTTTGCCCGGCTCATCCGCTGGATTCAGCAGGTTGGTGAAGTACTCCTGGATGCCGTCCTTATTCATCCTGATCAATTTATCAACTGATTGATTGGGTTGTCAATCAATCAGCTGATTGTCGCATGAACAGTGCACAATTACCGATGCATGTTTATGCATTAAACCCTGTATTTTCTTTCATATTGACAGAGCCAGAGAAGCCGCGCAGACTCTGACCAGGAGGATTCATATGGGAACCAGATATGTGACAGGTAAAACTGCCGGGGCCACATTCCTGATGTGTCCACCCAAGCTCTACGACGTGAATTACGTCATCAATCCCTGGATGGAGGGCAACATCCACCGCTCCTCCCGGGAGCAGGCCGCATCGCAATGGGAGCAGCTCCGCCACGCTCTCGCCCAGATCGCCAATGTCCTCCTCGTGGAGCCGCAGCCCGGCTCACCCGACATGGTTTTCACCGCCAACGCCGGCCTCGTGCGCCAGGGCATCGTTGCGCTCAGTAGCTTTCAACACGCCGAGCGCCAGGGAGAGGAGCCTCATTTCCGCAAGTGGTTCAGCGACTCCGGCTTTACCGTTCGCGAAATCCCGCGCGACACGCCTTTCGAAGGCGAGGGCGATGCACTCTTCGAGCCTGACGGCGGTCGTCTCTGGGCCGGACACGGCCTGCGCACGCGCGCATCCAGCCACCGTTATCTGACCGAGGCCTGGGGGGTCGAAGTTCTTTCGCTCGGACTGATCGATCCGCGCTTCTATCACCTCGATACGTGTTTCTGTCCGCTTTCGAACGGCGATCTGATGTACTATCCGCCAGCCTTTGATGCGTCGTCGCAAGCACTCATCGAGACGCATTATCCGCAGTCGAAACGCATCGCCGTCGATGAAGCCGACGCGCTCCGCTTCGCCTGCAACGCTGTCAACGTGGGCCGGACGATTCTGCTGAACGAGATCAGCGCGCAGCTTTGCACGGAGCTGGAATCACGTGGGTTCAGTGTGGTGCAGGTGAAGCTCACGGAGTTCCTGAAAGCCGGCGGGGCAGCGAAGTGCCTGGTTCTGCGGCTGAGCGAGCCGTCGATCAACTGATAGTCCGGACGGATTACAACCGATGAACAGGTCGCCGCACCGCATCCTATAGTAGAGTCCGTTCATGCAAACGACCTGCATCATCGGTGGAGGTCCGGCCGGGATGATGCTCGGCCTGCTGTTGGCCCGGGCCGGACTCCCCGCCACCGTACTCGAAAAGCACAAGGACTTCTTCCGCGATTTCCGTGGCGACACCATCCATCCCTCTACGCTGGAGCTGATGTACGAGCTCGGCCTGCTCGACAAGCTCCTCGAAATTCGCCACACCCGGGTCGATCGAATCGCCGCCGTTGTAGGAGGCGAGAGGTTCGAGATCGCTGACCTAACGCATCTGCCCACGCACGCAAAGTTTGTCGCGCTCATGCCACAGTGGGACCTCCTGAACTTCCTAGCCGCGGAGGCCGCCCGATATCCGAGTTTCACGCTGCGCATGGGCTGGGAGGCCACCGGCCTCATCGAGAACAACGGAGTCGTCACCGGGGTCCGCGCCAACACCCCCGACGGCCCCGTCGACATTCCCGCCGATCTCACCGTCGGATGCGACGGCCGCCATGCCGTCTCGCGGGAAGCCGCCCACCTGCCTGTCGTCGAAGAGGGAGTGCCCATCGACGTCCTCTGGTTCCGCCTCCCGCGCCAGCCGTCTGACGCAGAAACTGGTCTCGGCTACGTCAACTATGGCCGTCTCATGGTCCTCATTAACCGCATCGACTATTTCCAGACCGCGTACCTCATTGCCAAGGGAGGCTTCGACCAGATTCGGCTGGAAGGCCTGGACAACTTTCACGCCAGCCTCGAACGCATTGCCCCCTTTCTCGCCGGACGCACCGCTGAGATCGACTCCTGGGACAAGGTCAAGCTTCTATCCGTCCAGATCAACCATCTTGAGCGCTGGTCCCTCCCCGGGCTGCTCTGCATCGGAGACGCCGCCCATGCCATGTCTCCAGTCGGGGGCATTGGCATCAACATTGCGGTGCAGGACGCCGTCGCGGCCGCGAATATGCTCACCGAACCGCTCCGCTCCGGCAACCTCACCGCCGAACACCTCCAGCAGCTTCAGCGATACCGCGAAAGAGCCGTCCACAAGACGCAGCGCGTCCAGATCTACGCGCACCGCATGCTCAACGGCGTCTTACACAATCCCGGTCCCATCAAGCCACCGTTACTTCTCCGCGTCCTTACCAGTCTGCCCGGATTTTCACGTATTCCCGCGCGCTTCGTCGGCATGGGGCTGCAGCCGCAGCACATTCAGACAAAACAGGCATAGAGAAAAAGGCCACCCACTTCGGAGTGGCCTTTGTCTTCGCGGCGAAGCCGCGGTTACCTGGACGGTTAGTCCCCCATTACGGGTTCTTCGGCCTGAACAGTTTTGGGAGCAGGAGCGATCGAGGTGATCGGCACGATCCCCTGAACCGGCTTCTCGCCCAGCACATGCTCACGATACAGCTTTGCCATCTGCGCATTCTCGGCATCCTGCTTCAGCTTGGCGTCGCGTGCGCGGGTCTTCTCTTCGCGCGAGTTCTTGGCGATGCCCAGCTTGTCGAGGGTGTCGTTGGCCGCCGCGTCCACGTGGTCCTGATGCAGAACCAGCGTGTGTTGCGCGTCGCCCATGCCTACTTTCTTGCCACCTGCGAAGATTTCGTGCCGTCCATGCTCGTCATACCACTTGGTGAGCGTGGAGGTCATGTGCATCTTCTCGATGATGTTGCGCCAGCCCACGCCCGTGTTGTACGCGCAGAAGCTGATCTCGCCTTCCTGCGTGGCGTAGGGAATAATGCACTGCTCGGTGCGGCGGAAGTCGTAGTTGAAGAGGTCCTGGAACCACATGCCGGCGATGAAGAGGAAGTTCCAGCGGTCGGCGCGGCGCTTCTCGATATCGGCCATGGTGCGGTCGCCGGTGACCTTGCCGTAGTTGCGGCCGGTTGCGCCAAAGCACTTGTCGAACTTCTGCAGCAGGTCAAGGATCTTGAAGTGCTTGGGAGACTTGGTCGGATCGTAATTGCGCAGCAGCGCCAGCGTGACACCGAAGATCGAAAGGAACTTGCCGCGAGCCGCGTCGTTAATCTTGGCGATGTCCTTCGCCAGACGATCGGCATTCAGGAACGCGGTCACCGGTACGGCTTCCTTCGTTTCCTTGTCGATCATCAGCGCCATACCGATGCCGCAGTTCGGGTGGCATCCGCAGGAGAGCTGGCCCCAATCGTGGTTCGGCCCGTGTACCAGGTCGGCCCAGTCGGAGAAGGTGCTCATGAAGCTGATCGGGAACCAGTCGCGGACCGGTTCGCCCAGACCCATCTGATCCTTGATGTCGTGCGCCATGTGGCTCAGCGTGTAGCGCTGTGCTTCGCGGCGCTCATCGCTCACCGCTTCGTCGCGGCCCGTGAAGGACACCGGCTGGAAGCTGATGAAGTTGATCTTCTTGGGATTGTCGAGCGCGAACTGAACGATGCGCCCCACCTGCTCGTTGTTGATGCCGTTGATGATCGTGGTCACTGGAACGATGTCCACTCCGGCCTCATGCAGATTGTGGATGGCCTGCAGCTTTACGTCGAACAGGTTGCCGACCTTGCGGTGTGAGTTGGCGGCGTTGCCGATGCCGTCGAACTGCAGGTACGCATAGCGGAGACCCGCTTCGGCAGCCGCGCGGCAGAGCTCTTTGGACTTCGCAAACTCGATGCCGTTGGTTGCGGCCTGTACAGAGTTGTAACCAACCTTGCGGGCGTACGCGACTGCGTCAAGGAAGTAGGGCGACAGAGTCGGCTCACCGCCCGAGAACTGGACCGACATCTGGCGACGCGGCTTGATGGTGATCGCGTTGTCCAGCATGGTCTTGATTTCTTCCCACGTTAGCTCGTGGACGAATCCCACCTGGTTCGCATCCATGAAACAGGGATCGCACATCATGTTGCAGCGGTTCGTGAGATCGATGGTCAGCACCGATCCGCGCCCGTGCGTTACGGTCGACGTGCCGTGATTGTGCAGCTTCTCGTCGTTGTGCGCCTTGATGTCGCGGCCCGGGAAAACCTCTTCGAGGTGCTTGAAGAAGTCGGTGTCGATCGACATCACGTCTTCAAAGTGGCCGTGCTTGGGGCAATCCTTCACCATCAGGATCTTGCCGTCGCGCTCGATGATCTGCGCCTTGATCTCGCCGACCTTCTCGTTGAGAAGGATCTCGTGGGGCAGCTTGCCGTCAATGATCTGCTGGCGAATCTCAGGCACGCACTTGGGACAGAGCGAGTCTGTCGTGCGCGGCCAGCCGAGAGGAGGCTTCTCCTTCTGATACGACTTGAGCAGTGGCTTGTCCGACCACTTGGGGGTAAAAGATGCGTTGGGCCGGATGCTGTTTAGCTTCTCAAACACGGTCCACGCGCCCTGAGCCGCAGCGGTGAGTGTCCTCTCAGCGTATTTAACGGCTTTCGACATGTGTCAGTCTCCTCTTGCGGGTCTGTCCCGTCTCCGGGGGAATAAAGTTTGGGGTCCAAACCGGCTGCTGGCCTGCCATGCCGCCGGGAGTCTTCTAGGCAACTGCTGTTTTCAGAAGACTTTACCAGTACTTAGCATAGGCAACGGGGAGGAGGAGTTAAATCATTAACAGCTGAACGGTGAAAATTCGCACCCGGACGGGAAATGCGGTCTGCGAACGGAGCCCGCTAATTCCCCTCGTTCTTCTTATGGCGGTGAAACACCGCATCACGAACATCCGGCCAGAACTCCAGAAACAGGTTGTTTCCGGCCAGTCCTGCCAGTGACACGCCCCAAGTCTGTGCTGCCACTCGCACGTTCGCGCTGGGCCCCGGATAGTACGCAATCGTCAGCGCCGAGGCGGCGGCTCTGCCCAGCGTGTCGGAGTAGTTGAACCCACGCGACCCATCATCCCTCTGACACACGAACACCCGTTCTGCCGCATACACTCCTCGCTTCGTAATTGTGCCGCGGGCTTTGCGAAAATAGCGTGGATCCTCGTGGGTCAGCGTCGGCATCAGGCTGTCGGAGAAGAAGCGAAAGCTGGCCTGGCGTATGACCGCCGCGCCCAGCCGCTCGCCAAACGCGCCCGAGTCCGTGCCGTACTTTGGGTCGCCGTCCACGAGCTGTCCCCAACCCGCCGAAGTAAACGCCGGCAGCAGACTCAGCGGGCCGAACTCCTCGTGCAACCAGAACATCATCTTGTCGCGTGCGTAGAGCGGAGGTATCTTCTCACCCGGATCGACAACACCAAACCATTTTGACTGCGCGATGTGGTCCGGGTCAGAGGCGTGAACCGGGGGCGCGTCCGGAAGCAGGTCGTCAGCCGTTGGAGGCGCAGGCTGGCCGAACGCTGGCCCTGTCAAGAGCAGAATCAAAAGAGGAAAACAAAAATGACATGAAAATCTCTGTTTCGCCATCAAACGTGAATAGAGCCTCGAGTCTTTAAGTTTCGTGAGAGGACGGCCGGCAGCGGATTCCCACCACGAACTCCTTGGATGCAAAAAAAGCTTTGCGCGGAATTGGATTGGACCTTGGATTATGAAGAAGAGAAGGGGCTGCAGACGAACAAGTGGCTTTCTGAAGGCTCAGCGCTTCACCTTTGAGAAGAACCTTCGGACGAATCCTTACGCATACGGAATTCGTGTCTGACTTGATTTGCTGATCTGCCTATAGACTTTGACAGGAAGCCTTTCGATCATATCCAGTCCGGCAGAAGGCCAGCGCTACACCTGTATCGATATTTTCTAACCATACTTCGGTTCGTCTCAAAACAATCACCACTTTGCGGACGGGCTGGGCTGGGCTCCGGTGTATGGCGAGCAGCATGGCTTCTGAACGGGCCGGAACTCCATGAATTCGATCCGTGTGCCATCTGGATCAGTCAGGTCGAGCTGCACTTTTCCGTCAACACCGAGGACCTGCGGATTCTTACCAGCCGTGGGCCTCCAACCCCGCTTCTCCAGTTTTTCCTGAAGCTGTGCGACGCTGATGACGCCAGGGGCGAGATGGTTGGCGCTTCCAAGTTGAGCCAGGGAAGGATCAGCGGGGAGGTACAACATATATTCAATCCAGTCAGTCCCATTCGGCACCTGCATCATCACCCAATCGATGCGGTTATCCGGATTTCCGCCTTGCCAATACAAGTGAAAGCCAAGCAGGTCCTTATAGAAGTGATCCAGAGCCGGGCGATTTCGGACGACATAGCCAGCGTGGATGATGTCGGAACTCAGGCTCTGCGGTGCCGAAGTCGGCTCAGCGGGGGAATGGTTGCCCTCCTGGGTGAACCCGACCTTATTTCCCTCCGGATCACGGACGAGGAAGCCTCGGCTCCCATCCGACTCCACGGTGAGAGCCTGCGGAACTGGAACTCCATTGGCGCCCAGATATTTGCGCAGACCTTCTGCGTTGGTGGTGGAAAAAGCAACGAGGTCCAAACGGTCAGCCAGCCCTGGAGATGGTGGAGATACCAACTCGACATATTGCGAGTGATTGGCATAGAAGCGTACACCCGGCCTTGCCGCAGGAGATGTCACCTGAAGCCACCCAAGCAAATCCCCGTAGAACTGCTTAGACTTCGGGATGTTGTCCGCGAAGAGTGTGATGTGTGAAATACCGGTTATGGCAGGTCGCAATGTGGATGCAGGTTGAGCGATTGCCAAACTCGGAAGAATAACAGTGAGACCCGCAACAATAGCCCTGAGCACTGCTGATCGCTTCATTGGTTTTGAATTCCCCGCCTAGACGCTGGGTCAGGCAGTTCTCGATTCGCCGACCGGATCTGTCCTTGTTCCAAGCGCCCTACCAGCATACTTGCAATTTGGAGATTGCACCGGCTCTGATTCTCCAAGAGTAATACAGACCTTTCTCCTATTGGCTTCCGGATCGATTCCTCTCTCCTAACTTCCCCAATCAGACCTTGCCCAGCACAACCACTTCAGCGAAGAGATCGCAGTGCGACACAATGGCTTCCACCGATTGCCCTGCCGTCATTTATTCTTACTGCCGTTTGCATCGACAGCTTGCCGCCATATATTTTCCCTTAAGACGCAGGCGTGGTTACTGTTCGTCGGGAATCCTCGCTCAAACATTGAAGAGGAGTCGTGCGTGATTCGTCGGAAGTCCATTGGTCTCATGTTCGCTTTGTCTGTCGTCGTCCTATTTTCAGCCAACACTACTCGTGCGCAATCGAGAACGCCCACGATCATCCCCGCGCCACTCTCATTCATCGCAACAACGGGCACATTGAAGGTGTCCGATGCAGCGGTCATCTCCTTTCCAAAAGATGATCCAGACGCTCAATTCGCGGCGGAATTCCTGGCGAGGGTGGTGCAGCGTACCCGAGGAATGAAGCTCACACCGCGTCCCGGGAGCGGCCAGGCTGCGAACAGTGCATTAATCGTATTTCGTCGCAAGCCGGCTGGGGAGGCGATCAGGAAGGACAGCTACGATTTGGAGATTTCGACGAAAGACGTCGAAATCGCAGCGGCAGATCGCGGCGGATTGCTGTACGGGGCGGTGACCCTCTGGGGCCTGCTGACCGCGGACGGCGCTCGTAACAGCGAGGCCGTATTGGATTGCGCTAGGATTTACGATGCTCCGGAACTGCCGTGGCGGGGCATCATGCTCGATTCCGCGCGGCACATGCAGTCCATCGATTTTATCCGGCAGTTGATCGACTGGATGGCGCTGCACAAGCTGAATATTCTCCACTGGCACCTGACAGACGATCAGGGATGGAGGCTCGAAATCAAGCAATACCCGAAGCTGACGGAAATTGGCGCCTGGCGTGAACTGCCATCCATCAATGGCAAGACCTACCGATATGGAGGCTTCTACTCTCAGGAACAAGTTCGCGGCCTCGTAGCTTACGCAACGCTGAGAAATATCACCATCGTGCCGGAGATCGAGATGCCTGGGCATGCCTCCGCGGCCCTGGCTGCGTACCCCCAATTCGGATCATCGGACGCGCATCTATCGGCGCCGGCGAGCGAATACGGCATATTCCCGAATCTCTACAACGTGAACAAGGAAACTTTTACCTTCCTCGAAAATGTTTTGACCGAAGTAATGCAGCTTTTCCCGAGTACATACATTCATGTCGGCGGAGACGAAGCGGTGAAGGATCAATGGAAGGCCTCACCGCAGATTCAGGCGCAGATGAAAGCACTCGGTATCAAGAATGAGGATCAGTTGCAAAGCTATTTCATCAAGCGCATCGATGCTTTCCTTGCAGCGCACGAGCGCCGGACGCTGGGATGGGATGAGATTTTGGAGGGCGGCCTCGCATCCAACGCAACCGTTATGTCCTGGCGAGGCATGCAAGGGGGCATTGCCGCTGCTAAGCAGGGGCACGACGCAGTCCTGACGCCGACGCGTCCCCTCTACTTCAACTATCGGCAGAGCGATGCTGCTGACGAGGCTCCGGGGCGATTTGCACTCAATACTCTCTCCGATGTCTATCACTTCAACACCGCCCCAACGGAGCTGACTGCGGAGGAACGAAAGCACATCCTTGGCATCCAGGCAAACCTGTGGACCGAATATGTGATCACTGAAGATCGCGTGCAATTGATGCTATTTCCGCGGATGGCGGCACTTGCAGAGGCTGCGTGGCTCCCACCAGAGAAGAGAGACTGGAACGACTTTCTCGCGCGACTCGTGGTTGAGAAGAAGCGTTACGAGGCTCTCGGTATTCACGATGCGCCAAGCGCATTCCGTGTCAGAAGCACGGAGCATTTGAATCCTGGACAGAATCGGGTGTCGGTAGAGCTGCATAATCAAACGGGCTTCGGTGACATTCGGTATACGGTCGATGGATCCGCTGTAACCGCATCATCTCCGGTCTACGACAGGCCGTTTGATCTGTTTCTCCCGTCACGGTTGCGGGCAGCAGCCTTTTACGATGGCGAGATTCCCGGAGGCGGAATCGATCGAGAACTGGATACAGTGAGCGTGCGCCGGCGATTCAGCCAGGATTTGAAATTGTGTGTGAACGATCCATCCATTCAGATGGAACCCGATCCACCAGTACCTGGCAGACCAGTGATGCTGGCGAATTATCAGAACCCGTGCTGGATCTACGCCGGTGCCGAATTGACAGGTATCAAAGGAATCTCGGCACAGGTTGACTCATTACCGTACGTATTCCACGACAGACGAAACAAGCCGCCATCGCTCCCGCAGAGTTCTGCCAAGAGCGGCGAACTGCAAGTGCGCCTGGATACCTGCAGCGGATCTATCGTCGCGACGCTGCCTCTGCAACCAGCGGTCGGACATCGTGACGTCACATGGCTGCATGCGGCTCTACCGCTTCTGCATGGAACGCATGATCTCTGCTTAACGTTCGCGACCTCACAAATCGATCCGTTATGGGTGATTGATGTGGTGCAACTAGAGCCAACGGAAATGCACTAAATCCCAATCTCATCGGGCTGTTCCCGTTTTGGGAAGGGTGCCTCGGCTACCTACCCCCCACCCCCCCTCCCCTGTTTGTTGCCGATTCTGTAATCGATTGATACGAATCGGTTTAAGGGGTAGGTCGGTGCTACCTACTATACAGTAAAGGACTTATTGGCTCCTACATGATTCTAAACGAGTTATTCGATAATGTTGCACTGATTTCAGGGCAGTTGTTCTGGCTCTGCCGTAACCGTTTGATTCTATTTATATGCACCTGTGACCGTTTGATTCTAAAAGGGTTGCGGCGAGAGACTTCGCTAAAGCACAAAGGCCCGGTCTGCGATGGCAGCCGGGCCTTTTGTGTCTCTATTTCTATTATAGCGGGTTGAGGGAAATTGTCGGCCAAGTTTCTGGCTATTAAGATTCGGCCCGCGGTCTGTTGACCTCGGATGGCGACTTCAACGTCAGGTCAACACCACGATCTTTCCGCCTGCTTTATTCTCCTCCATGCAGCGATGCGCCTCAACGATCTCGCCAAGGCGAAAGACCTTGCCAACCTGGACGTGCAATTTGCCTGTGGCGATCTGCTGGGCCAGTTCTTCGAGCGGCATCCGCATAAAGTCTTCCGACTCGCCCGCGTAGGAAGTGAGGCACACCGCAGTCGGGATTGCTTCCATCGGAGCGAAATCGCCGAAAGACCATTTGTTGCCGACGATGCCCGTCATGCAAACGATCCCGCCCTGCTTGGCGCAACGCAGCGAATCCTTCAAGGTCGTCGTACCTACTAGCTCGAGCACTTTGTCGACACCCCCTGCACAGACCTCTCTGACCTGTTCGGCGATCGAGCCGGTATCGATGAAGACCTGATCTGCACCGCTCGACAGCAGCAGTTGATTACGCTCGGGGTTGCGAGTTGTGGAAGCGACGAAGGCGCCGTGATTCTTAGCAAGGGTGGCCGCAGCCAAACCGACCGAGGTCGTGCCTCCACGGATGAGCAGACGTTCACCCTTTTCAAGACGAAGTGACTTGAAGAGCGAGCCCCATGACGTCTGCAGCATCTCTGGGATAGCACCGAGCGTCGCCCATGGGAGTTCGGTCTTGATCACTTGCACCTGCTTTGCCGGCGCGCGGGTATATTCGGCGTAGCCACCGTCGAACTGCCTTCCCAAGCCGCCCATTGCGGTCGCGACGATATCTCCCTTGCGGAATTCGCCGCCGGGCGATTGCTCGACGAGACCGACCGCCTCGATGCCGAGAACACGCGGAAATTTGACATCGGGCGAATGGCCCTGCCGGGTGAATAACTCGGAGCGGTTGAGGCCGAACGCTTTGACCCGTATCAGAACTTCGCCAGCCTTCGGTGTGGGGATTGGGAGAGTCTCAATCTTGAGAACCTCGGGCCCACCTGCTTCGTGGATTACCGCGGCTTTCATGTCAGGCATTTTCGGCTCCTACTCTTTACAGGCGGTTAAGTCGAACCATCATTCCTTGTCGTCCCAGCGGATATATATGAGAGCAGTGTTTACATGGCTTGGGAGCCATACATCCACACCCGCGAGGCGATTAATCCAGCGAGGTTGAAGTTCGTTCACCGATTCGCTCGCGACTTTGTCGAGGAGCACCTTAAACAAAAGAAACTCATTGTCCGGTCCAATCTGTCTCGCGGTTACAGACCAGACAGCGGCCTGGTTCATGCTGTTATGGATGCGCTTGACCGTGTTGTATACGTCCAAGGTGAACTCTTTGGTCATCAGGACATCCTGTTTTGTCCCGATACTTGTGAGATGTCCTCCTACAAAGGTGTCGAAGTCGTAAGCAAGCAACTCATCGAATACCTTCAGGTACTCATGAAAGTTCGTCGTGATATCAAAACCTTCGAAAGGAGCGTAACCAGGAGTTACGCAGTCTATGGCCATCAAGAATTTGGCCTGAGGGACATAGATGAAAAGATCGCCTTCATTCGAATGAAAATCATGGCGAGTGAGCTCGACAGTTTTGCCTCCAAGGGCAATCGTCATTTCATTCTTGAACGTTGCGTTCGGCACCAATCGATTGGGATCATTCATTTCGGTCAGGAAGTCGCTGACAGTGTCGAGCGCAACGATCTTGAGGTCTTTGATGTTCTTGAATGCTGCTGAACCGCCGATATGATCCTTGTGAATGTGAGAATAGACAAGATACTTAATTGGCTTGTCGGTTACGGCTGCAATCGCTGACGGAATACTCTTTCCGAAGCTTGCCGGTGCGTCAAAGACAATCACCCCTTCGTCGGTTACCAGAAATGCAGATTGCCAGCCGTTGTCAGAGATGACGTATACGCCTCCTCCAACGCTTTTGACCGCGTAACCGAGTTTTGGATCGATCTTCCACATCTGCGCCCTTACGGCAGGCAACAGAGGTACGTACTTTTGAAGGTTCTCAGGTGAATCTTCCTGCGAGGACTGAGCCGAAACCTGAACGCAAGAGACGGCGGCAAGCGCCAGAATGCACATGAGCGTTTTCATGGCTAGTTCTCCTGGTCACTGAAGACCTGTAAAACATATGGTTGGCTTACTCTCTGGTGCTCGTTATTGTGGCCATAAAGGGGCGTGCCCGCTATGGAGCGGGTTGATTTCTGATTGCAGTGCGCTCTGTTCAACTACAGCGCCCTGCAGCAGTGACGATGGATTACTTTTGGGGTGGATTCGTTGTGGAGAAGCAGTAACGGGCGATCTTCCATGCGCTGTTGATTTTCTGAAACACGAAGAGTTCCTGATTTGCCTCCGGGCTGCTCCCGCCATTCGTGTGGACCGTGACCGTTCCGGCCGAATTGGTGCGCGCGATTGCCCAATCGGGAGCCACTTGCAGGACTTCGGCGACCTTGAACTCCACACTAAGCGTGATCGCGTTGAACACTGAGTCATACGCCTTGCGAACTGCCTCGGCTCCGACGCTCGATGGGAAGTGTTGCGCCATGAACACGCCGCCGGGAGCGTAGAGCTTCATCACAGCATCGGTATCGGATTGGTTCAGCGCATCCTGATATGCCGTCAAGACAGCGGCAACCGCCAGTTCGTCTGCATTCATGGCTGAGAACCTCGGGACTGAGTATGCTTTCAAAATGGGACTATAGGCTTATCCAGATCACGCGATAAGCGGGGTAAATCAGGAATCAGATTTCCATAATTGGAATAATGAAAATGGATCTTAATTCACTGGTGATTTTTGCCAAGGTCGTCGAGGTGAACAGCTTTTCAGAGGCGGCGCGTCGCCTTAAGATGCCGGTCTCGACGGTCAGCCGCCGCATCGTCGAACTGGAGGACCAACTCGGTGTTCGGCTGCTGGAACGCTCGACGCGCAGCCTGCGGCTTACCGACGTGGGTTCCGAGGTTCTGCAGCATGCGCAGCACGGCTCCGAACTTAGCGAAGCGGTGGATGGCATTGTCTCCAACCATCTGTCGAACGTCTCAGGCCTTCTGCGGCTTTCCGCGCCTCCCAGCATCTCCGACTCACTGCTGGCGCCATTGGTCGGCGCATTCCAGGCATCCTATCCCAACGTTCGCGTCCAGATCTTCATCACCGAACGGATTGTCGATCAGATCGCGGAGGGCGTCGACCTGTCGTTCAGGGTAGGAGAACTCGAGGATTCGTCGCTCGTCGCGCGCAGGATCCTGACTTACCGGCATCAGCTTGTCGCGAGCCCTGCGTACCTGAACAAGTGCAAGCCTCCGAAATCACCACGGGAGCTGCTGGGTCACAGGCTGCTCGCGTTCTCATTCTGGAAACCGGAAAATACCTGGCACTTTACTCACGTGAACGGAAGAGACAAGGAAAGCCTCACGTTCCAGCCTTACCTTTCCATCAACGAATACGATGGTCTTGCGACAGCGCTCCTCGCCGGTACCGGGATCGGCGACCTTCCGCCGATTGTGCAGCCCGAATTGATGCGCGACGGGCGTCTTATCGAAGTGATGCCGAAGTGGCACTTCCGCGTCTTCCATCTTTCGGTGGTTCACCTGGGCAATCGGTACGTTCCTCGACCAGTGCGCGTGTTCAAGGAATTCGCGATTCAAATGGCGCCAACGCTCTTTCCCACCCTCCCGACTTGAGGAGGAGTGGATTGGTTACGGCAAAAGTCGGCTCACAGGAAATGATCGATGTTTTTCAAAAGGCTGGGTGTAGATGACCTCGCCGAAGCGGGTCATGCCCTTGATATCGAGATGGAGCAGATCGCCCGGCGCGGGATGTTCATAGCGGCGCACGGGTGGCCGTGGATAGAGATCGCGCCAACGGCTCAGCCGGACACGGCGCAGAATGCGGCTGACCGTGGCCTGGCTCAGCCCCAGGTCACGGGCGATGCGCCAGCCGCTGTGGTGAAGCCGGCGAAGAGCAACCACCTTTTCCACTAAGAAGGAATCTGTCTGGCGCGGGCTGTGGTGCGGACGCGAACTGCGATCGGCCAGGCCGGCGACTCCCAGTTGCCGATAACGGCCCATCCATTTGGCTGCCGTCTTGGAACTGACACTGAAGCGCGCAGCTGCCGCTTTCAGCGTCACGCCTTGGTGGATCACCATGCGGGCCAGCCGCTCTCGACTGACCGCCGTCCATGGGGCATTCTTGTGATAGTCCATTCGGTCTCCGGGAATACTGATTGCTCGTCACAACCAGCTTCTCCGGCTCAGATCGAGCCCACGTCTGACCATACCAGCACGATTGGGGCAGCTGGGTTCGTGCTCTTAAGTCCCTCAGTGCATGTTTGCGCGGATGATCAGGTTGACTCCCACCATTAATACTGCTGACCCGGGGATGACCAGCAGGGCCTTTTTGAGTCGTTGCGGATCGCCTCCGGCGATGGCTCCGATGATGCTGGAGCTGACGGCGAGGCCGGTCCATCCACAGGTAATGACGAAGCCGATGGCGGTGCCGGTCATGCGGGGAAAGGCGTCTCCGACGATGGCCAGGGTGGTGGGGAAGACGGGCGCCATGGTGAGTCCGGCGGCGAAGACCAGCGCGAAGGCGGCGGCGGGTTTGGTGGTCCGGAGCATGAGGAATGTGGTAATGGCCATGGCGATCGACGCGTAGAGCGTGACCGTAACGGCGGGGACGTGGATGAGGATGGGCGAGACTCCGACACGGCCGACGAGGAGGCCGAGGGCGAATCCGAGGGAGAGGATGTTGAGGGCGCGCGACTCGGGAATGCCCTGGGCGATGAGGTGGCGCGGGAGCCAGTTCCAGACGCCGACTTCGCAGCCGATGTAGAGGAAGAGGAAGAATCCCAGGAGAAAGAGCAGGGGGCGGCCGAGGATAGGGCCGACGTCGGCGAAGACGAAGTGCGAGGCTCCGGTGGGCGCGGGCATTTTGGTGACGGCCTGGACGGCGAGCGTGAGCACGGTCAGCGACGCCACGGTGTAGCAGAGGCGAACCCAGTTGCGCGAGAAGAGGTTGGCGGAGATGAAGGGGGTGGCGAGTCCTCCGAGGCCGAAGAAGAGATTGACGAGGTTGAGGGCGGTGCCGCGGTGGTCGGCGCTGATGTCGCTGACAAGGGCGTTGGCGCCGGTGACGACGATGCCCCCGCCGACTCCGAGGAGAAAGAGCAGGAAGAGGATGCTGCGGTAGCCGGGCGAGCGGGGCAAAGCGAAGAGCGCGATGGAGATGAGGGCAAGGCCGAGCATGAGTCCGACCTTTTTGCCCTCGGTGTCGAGCAGTGGGCCGACGCCGACCGAGGCGATGATGAGCCCGAGGGCCTGGACGAGGGCGATGGTGCCGTTCTGGCTGGGGGTGAGGCGGAAGCGGTCGGAGAGGTCGGGCAGGATGGTGCCCAGCATGGCGGCGATCATTCCGTAGATGAAGATCGCGACGATGGCGGCAAGGATCAACACGCGGAGGGTCCTTTCGGTAGGCCCTGACAGTATCTCCTATTCTGAAATTTTGGGAAGAGGAGCTTAGGTGCCTCCGCCTCAGCCGAGTGTCGTTGCCGGACGGGCAATTTATTGCCAGACCTCTGGCCAAAAGATAGCCTCGCCTCTCCAGGATAGAGAGTGATGGATTTTCGCCGATTAGCCGACAATGGAATTGTGGAATTGAGCGAAGCGATAACCGTCGACAACAAGAAGATCTTTTGCAAGGCGGGGAGTTCGCTCGCGATCCGATTTCTGGCAGCATCGCGCGACGCGGTGATTCTGGCTGGAGCGGGACCTGTGCAGGACGTGGCGTGGCGAGTCGAGGAGTCTCTGGCGGCCATGCTCGTGCACAGAGCAAAGTGCCGCGAATGCGATGCAGTTGAGGTTCTCGCAGAAGCAGGTTAGCAGGATTTAGAGACGTTGAGTCCGGGCATCGTCCCGCTTAACAGAGAAGGCCTGGCCACGTGGGTAGCCGGGCCTTTTTCATTTCTCTTGTTGGCCAGAGGGGAACGAAGCCCGCAGGGGCCAAAGCCCATCTTCGCGTCGTCCCATTGCGGCACCGCTGAAGGCGGGCCCTGATAGGGGTCTATTACGCGGGCTTCTTTGGGGTTTGGTGGAAGCCGAGGATGTTTCCTTCGGTGTCCTTGAAGGCGGCGATCCAGCCCATGCCCTGTCCGATTTCCATTTTGGGAAGGGCGATGGTGCCTCCGGCGGCCTCGACTTTGGCGAGAGCGTCTTCGATCGAGTCGACCTGAATGTAGTTCATGAAGGGCTGGGTGGCGTTCTGGCGGGGCATCAGTCCGCCGTTGATGCCGACGTCTCCATCTTTGGTTTCGACGAGCCAGTACTTCATGTTCCAGGGGTCGGAGATCTTCCAGCCAAGGGCTTCTTCGTAGAACTTGATGGCGCGCTGGACGTCGTCCGCGGGGATTTCGAAGTGAACAATGGGATTTGGCATAGCGGAAGAAGGATAACCGAGCGAGCGGTGGGTTGGCAGGGGAATTGTGACGGGTGCGGATGCCAGGCTCGTCTAGGGGTCGGCAAATGCCTGACCGTGGTAGATCACCACGCGCCAGCCGTCCGGGTCTTCGAAGGTATAGCTTTTGCCTTTCCAGTATGGATTCTCAGGCTCGACTGGCTGATGACCATGATCTGTCATTCGCTTTACTGCTTCCCCAAACGCTTCGTCTTCGGGATGGTAAAACACGAGCAGGTTATCTCTGGTTGGCGCGGGGCAAGGGCTCCCGGCCTCAGTCTGCGTAAATTCGAGGTGAAAGCGGTCCGTCGGTGTCCCCAGGATGACACCGGAATATCCGGCGTGGTTTTCAAATTCAGCAATCACGGGTAGGCCCAGTCCATCGCCGTAAAAGGCGACAACCTTGCTTAGTTTGTCGGTCGGCCGGGCTACCCTGATCTGCATGGTTTGACGATCTTACTCCGTGATGTCACCTGTTCTGATTGTCTACCGATTAACCAGATTGCAGGCGCGGGAGATCTTCCAGCCACGCGCTTTTCGTAGAACCTGATGGCGCGCTGGACGTCGTCTGCCTGGATTTCAAAGTGAGCGATGGGATTGGCGTGGCGGGAGGATAATAGCCGAGCGAGCGGTGGGTTGGGGTGAAATTGTGACGAATCAGGTTCGACGCCCTTCTGGCGCAGTTCTGTCGCGATGAGCACACGTCCGTTTCTCATCGCGGCCAGACGGTCTGAAGATAATCAGGTCGGGAATGCCATTCATGTTGTAGTGCTCATGGCCCCAAAGCGAGGTACAGCTGGCCATTTCTTCAGCACAGCGGATCATGAACTCTCCCAGTTCCCTCGCCCCTTCCGAGTTCACAACAATCGTCACTTCGCGGAGCCGCATCGGGGTTTCTTCGTCATTTGGCTCGATATCCTCGTAACCGTAAAGGAGAAATCCGGTTTTCCCCACGCCTGCCTCCAGACCTGATGGCTTTCCAAGGATCCACGCGAAGGAGTATCTAGGCAACCTCGGATTTCGCAAGCTTATTAGAAAACTTGGAGCGAGGCTCCGCTGCCTGCAAAGAATAGTTACTTCGGGCCGTCGCTCAGGTTTGTCATTCCTCTCCTAGCGGTTGAACTGGATGAGGACCGAGTATATTCGTAGTCGGATCCCCCAATACTGACTGTTCGAAGAGGCGCACTTATGAGTTCTCCGGCCTTGAACCCTGTCCTAACATCTCCGGGGCCGCGTCGCCCAGGGGGAGTGACGCTCGCGGCCATCGTGCTCGCGCTCATGACGTGTTGGGGCATTATTTCAACCGGCTCCATCATCTTTGTTGCTCTTGTCGTTCACACACCGGAGACCGCACAGTATCCGGCGATTGCAGCCGTTCAGGTGGGGATGGGCGCAATCATGCTTCTGATCTGCTGCTTCTGCGCGTTTACTGTGGTCGGAGTCTTCCGCATGAAGCGCTGGGGCCGCGTATGCATCGTCATCATCGGCGGGATACTCGCGCTCTTTTGGGCCCCCGTGGCCATTCTCTTTGTTGTCTTTGCGTTCAGTTCCCTCATTCCTATCCCGAATACCTCCAGCGTTTCTCCCGAAGCAATGAGGTACGTTTTCCTCGGCCTGGGCGGCTTCAGCCTATTGATTGCGCTCATTGGCGTCTGGTGGCTCGTATATTTCAATCTGCGCAGAATCCGAGCACTTTTTGCGACGAACGGCGGGCCCGCCCAGCCGGAGTTGCTCTCCTATACTTCGCTCCCGCAAACGCAACTTCCCCAAGGCCCGGCAACATCCCAGAGCAGCACCATCGAAATTCTTCTGACCTGTCTTGCGGTTCTCTACCTCGTTGGAGCGGCATGCGGGATTGTCATGGCACTCATACAATTTCCGCTCTTCTTCTTGGGATTCATCTTCCATGGTGTTTCGGCCTCTATTGTCGCCCTCGCATTTACGATCTTCAATCTCGGTGTGGGCATCGGAATTCTCCGCCGGACGAAGGCCGCGTGGGTAGCCGCACTCGCCTTCCAGATTGTCGGACTCGTTTCCTCTGTGCTGATGTTCGTTCCACGCGAACGCACACTTATGGCCGATTACCAACTGGAGATCGTGCAGCGTATGTTTTCCTGGTCAGCAATTCCTGTGCCGACGCCGAATCCGTACACGCAGGAGCCCATCTATATCTTTTCCGCCATCCTTTCTCTTGTGGTTGTGAGTGCTGTCATCTGGCTCCTGCTTCGCGCTCGTCCGCTCTTCGAGCCGAAGAAACTGACCTGAGCCTGCGTCTGGTGAATCCAGACCGTCGCTTGTGATGAAACGGGAGTGTCGCGGGAGAAGCCAAAAACTGTGGCGGCAGCCCCGGCACTGCATGGATTCTTCGCTTCGCTGCGCTGCGTTCAGAATGACCCCGATTATTTGTGGCTAGTGCCCGGCGCTCGCGCCTGCGGCAACGAGGTACGTTCCTTGCGGAACGATCTTTTCCCCGGGCTAAAGCCCGGGGCTTCACGTTTGCTTCGCGAATGGATTTGAGATTGTGCATGGCTTGATTGTGAAGGATTGGAAGACGGTTCCGAGCAGCCGAAAGCTCTGGTAAGATCGCGGCCATGCCTCCGGATCTACATCTGGTCGGTGTTCTTCAAGGTCGACGGCACCACGGTGCAAGTTGAGCTCATGGGTACAAGCGGCTTCAAGCTGCAGGGAACCGCCACGGTGGTCGGCACCCCAGGCAACCAGGGAGACCTTCCTGGAGGCGTTCAGGCGTCCTTCTTTCAAATAGAGACGACAGCCATTCCTTCATCGCTGGGCAACTTTTCGACCACGCTGGTTCCTTTTCCGGCTCCCATCGTCGGCAGCGCCGGAGGGATGATCGTTGGGTGGTTGGGAATCCTGTTCTATCAGCAGGACACACCGGCAGACGCCGTTGCCGCGGGCCACGAGGCGCTGAACAATGCGGTTCTGCAGGCGCTAAACAATGTGATTCCAACGGTCACGAACCCAAATCAGCCCATAACCCAGGCCGATATCTCGAACGCCGAGAGCCTGATCCGAACGCAGGTGGTTAACGCGATCGTTAACTCGTTGAGCATCTGGGACAAGCTGGGCACGTTCCTGAACGACACGTTTCAGGACACCTATGTTGGAACGGGGCTCCAGTATTTCACTGACAGCCAGCTGATGAGTTCGCCTGCTCTGGGGATACCCATCAAGCAGTCAATTCCGTGGGGAGGCACCGAAGATCCTAATCTCTACACGTTCACATTTAATGGGACGGTGCTCGCAGACTTCCCCCCTTTCAGCTTGAGGCGGATTATGACGGGCCTCGGGCATGCTCCACCAGTAAGTCTGCGCGCGCTGATGGCCCCCGCCCTGACTTCATCCCTGCTGGCGTGGATCGAAGCGGTCGTGTGAGGAATGGTTCGCCGCGCAGCCGGGCACACTCGGTCGAACCCGTCTATTGCAGGGCAACCAAAATGGGGATCATCCCTTGACCGGCGCGGAGCGGCCTGAGCGCCTTGCCAATCACCGCGCCGAAAGCCTGCGCGGGGTCGGTGGCTTTCATGGCGAATCCCGCGCGAGCTGAGGTGGTGAGCAGATCACCGACGGTTATCGGGGCGAAATCGGCGTCCACTTTGCAATAGACCTTGCCGACAAGGGCGACGGAGGCGCGGCCTGCCGATGATGCCTGCTTATCGAGCACGATGCCAGGTTTGTAGTTGCCCGCCCCGGACACGACTCCAGCCACGCGCTTGTCATAGGCGGATTGGCTCTCGCGAAGCTTGCCCTCGTCGTCAATCACCACGATCGTTCCGGGCTCTGCCGAACTGGCGTCCTGCATGTCGAACTGCTCGGCACAATCGGCAGAAGCCAATGAGAGGTCACCGTTCAGCGATATGTCGCCGGTGGCGGCTGTAAGGCTAATGGTAAGGTTGCCATTTCCGTCATACATATGTATCTGTCCTGGTCTGCCACTCCTTTGCCCAAGACCGATCGTGGCTGCCGTGGCGCTCCCTATTAACTGGATGAGCGGCGCTCCGTCGGTGCCAGCAACAGTCACCGTTCCGTTGACGCCCGAAGTTCCCAACGTCAGGGTCGCGTCGGCGGTGTTCAAATCGACGGTCAGCTGGCCATCGCCGTTATACATCTGAAGGTGACCCGGTCGGCCATCCTTTTGCCCGGCACCGATCTTGGCTTCGGTGGCACTCGCTATTAATTGCACCAGCGGCAGCCCATCCGTGCCGTTCACTGTCACCAGTCCGTTTGTGCCGCTTCCTCCAGAGACGATATCGCCCATATTGACACCTAACCTTTCTTTTCCAGCAAGAGAACGTGCGTGCTTCTGAAGCGCACAGGATTATACGCCGGACTTGCGGCGGGAGGCGCGATGGCACAACAATCACCATGCACATCCAGCCTCTGCCCGGCATGGCATGAACTGGCGTGAGGTGGATTTCAACTACTGGTGCATCCAGTTGCTGGCCTTGTTGGGTCTGGCGAAGAATATTAAGGTGATGCGCTCCTCAAGCAACACCGCCTGAAGGAATCGCCTTTGATGATTCGCTCGGCGAATCCCTGACTCACAGTGTTGACCCCGGACCATTCTGCTATCGGCCACTCGGCTGTTGCTGATTGCTTCTTGCCTCTTATTACGGCTGTTGTCTTTTGGCGCTGGGGGTGAGCTTGCGCAGGATGAACTCCTGGATGAGGCCGTTGATCACGTCGGCGGCAACGTCAGTTCCGAAGGTCGAAAACATCAGCCCCACGCCGCGATTCGACTCCGGATAGTAAGCATTCGCGATGGCGCCCGAGGCCAGATACCCCCCCAGGCTGGAATAGTTCATCTGTAAGTGTCCGTTATCTCCCCTGCAGACGAAGGGATTGATCATGGCATGCCAGGCGCGCTCCTTCTTCGAGTGTGGGGGGCCCATATAGAAATAGCGCGGATCCTGATGCAGGAGGGACGGGAGAATAGCGCCGCCGACCATGATGTCGGTGAAGCCGTTCGCATAGTGCGCGCCCCAACGCTGGCCATAGGCCGCCCAACCCTGCCCGAAGTCGGGGGTGTCGGCCGCCTGATCGATGGCCGCCAGGGTGGCGGAGCCGAGAAATGTGACGGGGTCGGTCATGACCTTGAAAGCGAGCCTGAACTTCATTTTGGGGGTGAGCGGCGCGGGGTCTTTTTCATACGTCACGTAGAAATTGGGGACGATGCCCAGGACACGCTGGTGCTCCTCCACATGGAGCTGTTCGGTAGCGATCTCATCGGTGGAAACAGCTGCTTTCACCGTGGTTACAGCGGCTGCGATCTGGAGCTGGATGGACGGCAGAACCATAAACTGACCTGGTTTGATGTTGATGGCCGCGGAGGTCCAGTCGGCAAATCCGGGGGCGCTGACGGTGATGTTGTAAGTTACTTCCGGATTGAGATGGCCGAATTGAAAGCCACCGTTGTCATTGGTGACGGTGCGCTGGCGATCGGTGGGGGAAGAACCCAGGAGAACGACGTTCGCGGCAGGGACAATGCCGCCATTCACATCGAGCACCGTACCGGTGACGGTCGCAGTCTGTGGCTGGGGTGCGGAGGGCGGGGGTGCGGACACCTGGGCTAACGCTGCACAGGCAACAGACACAAAAAGAATGAGAAGACACAGGCAATGCTTAAGACGCATAGTCAGGAAAACCTTAGGGATAAGACGACTTTACGGGCGACGGGGGTTCAAAAATCGCCATGAGGCCGAGAAGGGGAACATAGCCCGCATCAGGGTTGATCTTACCAGACGGCGTGATTCATCTAAGCGGACGTGTGCTTTCTGCAACATGCGGAAGATTTGACGGCATGGTGGACACATCTGCCGATGTTGGCTGAACTGCAAGAGTCAGGGCACGGATCTGCGACCCATTGCATCGCATGGATTCTTCACTTCGCTGCGCTGTGTTCAGAATGACAATTTTTAGAGGAAGTATTCGAAATCGGTTTCGACCTTCATGCGGCGGTGGATTTTCAGGATGTGTCCGGGGAGTGAGGCCGGGTTGAGTTCGACGTAGTTGCGGGCTCCGTGCCAGAGGTAGCGCTCGCCGGTGAGGAGGTCTTCGGCCTCGTAGGCGCGGTCGGTTGGGATCTGCAATTCGTCAAGGGGCAGAGTGATGTATCCAGCCTGAGTGTGGTGCGGGTCGAGGTTGACGACGACGAGGATGAGGTTGGAGCGGTCGTCGGACTCCTTGCTGAAACAGATGAGCTGGTCGTTTTCGGCGAGATGGAAGCGGAGCGACCAGTCGCTCTGCAGCGCCTCGTTGTCATTGCGTATGCCGTTGACGTGCCCGATCAGGTGGTGCAGGCTGTCGCTCCGCTCGAGATCCCAGTGGCGGATTTCGTACTTTTCGGAGTCGAGATATTCTTCGCTGCCGTGACGCACGGCGCGGTGCTCCATGAGCTCGAAGGCGGGGCCGTAGATGCCGTAGTTCGCGCCCAGGGTGGCGGCCAGCAGCAGGCGGATGGTGAAAATGGCGCGGCCACCGATCTGCAGGAATTCGGTAAGGATGTCGGGCGTGTTGGGCCACTGGTTTGGACGGAAGAAGTCGCGCACTGGCGGCTGGGTGAGCTCGGTGAGATAGGCAGTGATTTCGGCTTTGGCGTTGCGCCACGGGAAGTAGGTGTAGGACTGGCTGAATCCCAGCTTGCCGAGGCGGTACATGATCTTCGGACGCGTGAAGGCCTCGGCCAGAAAGAGGACTTCGGGGTGGTCGCGCTTGATTTCGGTGATGACCCATTCCCAGAAGGGGAAGGCCTTGGTGTGCGGGTTGTCGACGCGGAAGATGGTGACGCCCTGGCCGATCCAGTAGAGGAAGACGCTCTTTAGCTCCTCCCATATGCCGGTCCAGTCTTCGCTCTCAAAGTCGAAGGGGTAGATGTCCTGGTACTTCTTGGGCGGATTTTCGGCGTATTGGATGGTGCCGTCGGGGCGCTTGCGGAACCAGGACTCGTGCTCACGCACGTAAGGGTGATCGGGCGCGGCCTGAAAGGCGATGTCGAGGGCCAGGGACATGTCGAGATCTTTGACCTTGGCGACGAAGCGGCGGAAGTCGTCGAGGGTGCCGAGTTCGCGGTGGATGCTCTTGTGGCCACCCTCGGCTGAGCCGATGGCCCAGGGACTGCCGTAGTCTCCGGGCTGGGCTTCAGGATTATTGTTACGGCCCTTGCGGAAGTTGACGCCGATGGGATGGATGGGCGGGAGATAGACGACGTTGAAACCCATCTCGGAGATGTAGGGCAGGCGCTCTTCGCAGTCGGCGAAGGTGCCATGCTGGCCGGGCTCGGCCGATGTGGAGCGGGGAAAGAACTCATACCAGGCGCTGAACCGGGCGCGAACGGGATCGACGACGATGGCGTACTCGCGGTCGGATTCGGTGACGAAGCGCTTGTCAGGATAGCGCAGGACAAGGTCGTGCAGGGTGGGGTCGGTGGCGTGGGTGCGGAGGTCTTTCGGCTCCTTATCTGCGCGTAGGCTGGTGGCCCGGTGGCGGAGCCAGTCGGAATCGGGGCCGACGGCGCGCGTCGCAGCCTCGTCGATGAGGTCGGCGCCAATTAGGTAGTCGACGGGAGCGTCGCTTTCGGCCTTGATGCGCTTGAGCAGGTCGCGCCGCCAGGTCTCGAAGTGGTCGACGCAGCCCTGGACCTTGAAGCCGTAGCGGCCCAGCTCGCCGACCCGGAAGGATGCAGTCCAGCGGTCGTTGACCAGTGGGCGCATGGGGATTTCGGTCCAGTCGTCGGAGCCTTCACGGTGAGCGAGCAGCGAGGCGGAGATGGAGTCGTGACCGTCGGTGAAGATGTCGGCCTCGACACGGACCTGGTCGCCGACGGTGCGCTTTGCGGGGAAGCGTCCGTCGTCGATTACGGGGTAGACCGCTTCAATGATGGCGCGCTTGCGTCCGTCGGATTCAGTCAGTTTCTTCATTGGCCGCTCCGTTGATGGATCAATTGCTGGTAAAGGCGGATGGTCTGCTGGGCGATGGCGGTCCAGCTGAAGATTTCTTCGACGCGGCGGCGTCCGGCTTCACCGTAGCGCCTGCATTTCTCGGGGTCCTGGAGCAGGAGATTAATGGGAGCGGCGAGATCGCGGGCGAACTTCGCAGCATCGGTTGGGAAACTGGTGACGGGATCCTGTTCAAACGGAACTAAATAGCCGGTTTCGTTGTCCACCACCACCTCTTTGATGCCGCCTGTGGCGCTGGCAACGACAGGGGCGCGGCAAGCCATAGCTTCCAGGTTGATGATGCCGAAGGGCTCGTAGACCGAGGGGCAGCAGAAGACGCGGCAATTACTGTAAAGCTGGATGGCCTCCTGTTTGGTGACCATTTTTTCGATCCAGACGATACGCGGATGGTGGATGCGGGCCTCGGAGACTTTCTGGCGCAGCTCGGCGGCGATTTCCGGGGTGTCGGGCGCGCCGGCGCAGAGCACAAGCTGGACGTCGGAGGGCAGGTAGCGGACGGCATCGACGAGATGCGTGACGCCCTTCTGGCGGGTGATGCGGCCGACAAAGAGGACGTAGGGGACGTCGAGATCGACTCCGTACTCGGTGAGCGCTTTGGTCTCAGAGGTCTTCTGATATTCGGCAAGGTCGATGCCGTTGTAGATGACGTGGATGCGAGCGGGATCGACGTCCGGGTAGGCGCGGAGGATGTCTGCCTTTGTGCCCTGAGAGACGGCGACGATTGCGTCGGCGTCGAGGATGGCGGTGCGCTCCATCCACGAGCTCATGGCGTAGCCGCTGCCGAGCTGCTCGGATTTCCAGGCGCGAAGCGGCTCCAGCGAGTGGGTGGTGAGGACAAAGGGAACGCCGTAGAGCTTCTTGGCCAAGAAACCGGCCATCGACACATACCAGGTGTGGGTGTGGACGACGTCGATGCCGCTGAGGGCCTTGACCTGTGTGAGATTAAGGCTGAAGGCCTCGAGAGCGCCTTTGAACTTACCCTCGGTGCCGTTGGTGATCTCGGGCCAGGGTTCCGCGCCCCGGACGTGCAGGTTTCCCTGGTCGGAATGTTGCGACCCCCAGCAATGCACTTCTACTTCGATCTCGCGGGCGAGTTCGCGGCTCAGGTAATCAACGTGGACTCCCGCGCCCCCGTAGACCTGTGGGGGGAATTCTCGCGTGAATAAGCCGACTCGCATGGTATTACCTCCAGCTGAATCGATTGTGCAGCGAAGCCTGTGCAAAACGCCGAGGATCCTCGACTAACCCGCGCGGGCAAGTGTATTGGCTTACAGGCCGGGGTGCAAGTGTACTGCTTCGCGTCAGCTTGCGATGTTGATGCTGCATTCCACTTGGGAGGTGTTCGATGAGAGAAAGATTAAAATCTGGTGCCGCTGACACCAAAAGTTTAGAAAAAAGGTACTCCGGACCCGGTCTGGGGTTCCTATAAAGTAACCAACTTCGTTATCCTAGAGTGGACGCCCCGTTGGTTGGGGCCACACCACCGAAGGAGATATTGTAATGGCAGAGACAGTGAAGAAGACCAAGGCGCCCGCAAAGCCACGGAAGGCAGCAACGAAGAAAGAAACAGTTGTTGAACTGGCGGCAACAGCGGCGACACCGTCTCGCGAGGAAATCGCGCAACTTGCGCGGAAGTACTGGGCAGAGCGGGGTTGGCAGGATGGCTACGCAGAGCACGACTGGCTGCGGGCGGAGCAGGAACTGAGAGGAATGGCATCGTAGGCAGCGAAAAACCGGGCAGCTAAAATCCGGGCAGCTAAAGTCCGGGTAGCAAAAGACATAGGCCCCTGCGTGGGACCAGAACAGTTTGCGGGATTGTTCTGGCTCGGGCAGGGTCTTTCTATTTGTGGTCAGCTGCGTTCATCTTCGCGCGCAGGCGGTCTTCAGCGTCATCCGTCCAGTATTTGCAGTTGAGCTGGATGAAGACCGAGGTGTAGGGAATGGTCATGTTCGTCTTGAGAACGAGAATGTGAAAGGTCTTCCCTGCCTGGTCGATGGTGGCGATGATCTTTTCGTGCGGCCGCGACTCCACCTTATAGCTGCGCAGAAGGTCGCCCATCCGGGCGCGGTAGGCCGAGGCTCCGGGAGCGTCCTGGTCGGGGACGAAGGGCAGCTCAGAGTCCATAAAAATATGGGGCCGGACGTGAATGGAGTGGTTGATCGTATCGAGGACCGATGCGACAACCTCCTCCTGGCTGGCGTTGGTCTCAATGGTTTCAATGCCCGGGGAGGTCTGAAGAGGATAGGCCGAGTCAACGATGAGAATCCAGTTGCGATGGCCGAGCAGCGGCATTGCCTCGGCAACCTTCGCCTTCCAGTCGGATGGTTGAGGAGGTTCTGCGGAGTACAGGAGCGGGGCGGCGATCAAGAGGATGAGAGGGAGAAGACGCTTCATCGCCACAGCATAATCGGTATCAGACTGAAAGCAGAATGGCACGGCCGAGAGCCCCCGTGATCTGGTCCTGACTTTCGAGGGCTACCGTCCGCGCTATGCCGTTCAGGCCGCGGAGGTGATCGGCGAAGCTCCAGGCCAGGTCGCGGGCGCGGCAGATATCCCAGAACGCGAGAATTCGGCCAATCTTTCCCGTGTCCTGGGCCAACTCTCCCAGAATGCCCGTCGCTAGCACCTGCAGCGCGGCTGGCATCACCGCCTTGAGCAGACCGTTCACCGCCTCGTAGTCGGTATGCTGGGTACTGTTTAGATCGGGGACAACGTTAAGCTGGGCATCGGTTTCAAGCAGAGCCAGCGCGAGATCGTGGTTAATGTGCGCATTCATGCCGGCCACCGCAAACTGGATGCGATCGATTCCGGTCCGATACCGCGCCTCGAGCAGGGCATCCCACGAACTCGGGGTCGAAGGTGAATTGCTGAGGAAGTCGGCAATCGCCCTGAAATAGAAGCTGGCAAAGACAACGTCAAGGCTTGTGAGCCACGCTGGATCACGCCATCCGCCGGCTGGAGGCTGCTGGTCGACCTGCTGCGTGACCATCATGTACAGGCGGTTGAACCATTTCAGGCCGTCCGTGCCCGGCAGAAGCTGGTCGATGCCCTGCATCGTGCGCAGCACGTCATCAATGGTAACCGGGACGGCGCTGCTCACGATCTCATATAGAGCGCGGTCGGCGGGAGCAACGGTCATTTATCTTTCCTTGCGGTCTTTCGTTGCTCGTTTCTATTTGCCGCCTTGAGGCTGCTGCCCGGAGCTGCTGTTGCCGCTCCCACCGGGAATGTAGTTCTTGTATTGCGTATCGACGATGCCCAGGTTGCGCGCCAGTCCCAGCTTGGCCTGGTTGAACTGGTACACGCTGCGGACGTACTGGTTCTGGGCCTGCGCGAGCGTGGATTGAGCCTGGACCACGGGCAGGTTGTCATCGACGCCCGCCTGAAAGCGGTCGGTGGACTGCTCCAGTGTCTTGGTGGCCAGCTCGACGTTGCTGCGGGAGACGCGGACGAGTTCGGCGGCAGACTGCAGATCGAACAGGCTGTCACGCAATTGCTGGTCGATCTTGTTGGTGAGGTCGTTAAACTCCGAGCGAAGCTCGTCGACCTGAGCGACGGCAACGTCGCGGTCGCCGCGGAACTTCGCCTCCTGAAAGATGGGCACGGTGAGGCTTCCCTCCGCGGTAAAGGTGCCGTGATAGATCAGGCCAGAGACGCCGGTGACGCCGTAATTGCCGTTGAACGATAGGCTGGGGAAGCGCTCATGCTTGACCGCCTGCCGCTCCAGACGCGCGGAGAGGATCTGCTGCCGCATCTGTTGGAAGTCCTGGCGGCTGGCGTAGGCCTCGCGTTTGGCGTCCTCGATGGTGACAGCAGCCAGATCGGCATAGGGGGTGGCATCGGTGAGTTGAATTTCCTGCGCGGGATCGAGACCGATTTGTCGGTTGAGCGCGATCTTGGCTTTCTTGAAATCGTTCTGGTCCTGGATGAGCGTGAGCTGCTGGGTCTGATATTGCACGCGGGCACGCAGCTCATCGAGGTTCGCCGCTGTTCCGGCCTTGTGCTCCTCCTGAGCCTGGTAAAGCAGAGTCTCGTCGGTCTTGAGGAGCGCCTCAGCGTAATCCACCTGCGAGGAAGCCGCCAGCGCCTGCAGGTAGGCAGTGCCTACATTCAGGACCACCAACCCCCGCGACGATTGGGCACCGTAATAGGCAGCTCGTTCGTTCGCCTTGGCCGCCTTCCACACGTCCCAGCCGGACCAGGTGAAAAGGGCTTGAGAGAGGTTCACCTGGCCGATCGTCGAGTCAACCTTGACGATGTATGGATAGTAGGGAGCCTCAGCCGGTGGAACGCCAAACCGAAGCAGATTGATTGGAGTGAACCCGCCCGCCCTGAGGTTGAGCTGATGCAGCCCCGTCTCGCCATGCAGCGAAAGATTAGGCAGCAGCGCATTAGCCAGCTGCAGCTTCTGCGCTGTAGCCGTCTGTTCAGTCAGGTGCGCGAGCGTGAGAGCGAGGTTATTCTCGATGCCGAGGCGAATCGCGTCGTCGAGCGAAAGCGGCTTGACGCCCGGGGTAGCGGCCACAGCCTGCACACTTCCCGCATACGGATTCTGGGCAGAGTTATTGGGATTGGCCTGGGCCAGCGCGGAGGCGCAGAACAAACCGGCAGCAAGTCCAATCAGAACAAGTCTGGTCAGAACAAATTCAGGCGCAGCAATTTTCCAGCTCTTCATTCGCTCGGTGAAATCCTTATGGGTTCAACTGATTAGAGTTTCACGAAGCGTCGCGGTTGCCAAAGATTTTCCTCCCGATAATATTGGCGTCTCAGTACACCAGGCGCGGTCGCAGATCAGAAACGCTCCAGACCATAACGCAGGGTAAATCAATGGATTCAAACAGATACAATCAACGGATTGATTAGGTTTGATTGATCAGCCAGTAAATGCGAGCGAACACGTTGCCAAAGTTGAGCAACAGGAGAATGAGAAAGATCATCGTAATGGGCGAGGGTGAAGCCTATATCGCAACACGCCAGGCCCGAAGATCCGCGCAACGATGAGTCAATTCTCCAACCCGCTATCTGTGCCCCTGTCCCTGGCAAAGGTGTTGCTCCTGGAAAACGACTTTGCCTCGGCTCACGCCGTGCGCGATGGAATTCGGCGGGCAGGGTTGACCGTGATTCTCGAAACCGCAGCAACCCGGGAGGAGTTCTTGTCCCGATTGCGGGGCGGTCCAATCGATCTGATTTTAGCTGCGACCACAGGACTACAGGGTTTAACGGTTGCTGAAATGCTGGAATATGCGGGCAACGCGAACAACCGCGTGCCGCTGGTGCTGATCGGCAAAGAAGGCGACGAACCGGAGGCAGTCCAGGCGCTGCGGGATGGGGTTTCCGATTATGTGCGGCTTACGCAATTGGGACGGCTGCCCGCCATCATCGAACGCGCCCTGCGTGAGCAGCGCGACAGTGAAAAGCATGGCCGGGTGCAGCGCGAGTTGGACCGCGCGGCCGATGTGCTGAGGGAAAATCAGAAGCTCCTGACGCTTGGGCGGCTGGCTGCTTCGATTGCGCACGAGATCAACAATCCGCTGGAGTCGATCATGAATCTGCTCTACCTGATGGAGATCGATTCTTCTCCGGAGAAATCCAGTGATTATCTGAAGATGGCCCAGCGTGAGTTGAACCGGGTGGTGCAGATCAGTAAACAGACGCTGACTTTTTCTCGCGAGACGAGCGCGCCGGTGCGTCTGCAGTTGGCGGAGCTGATCGAGGAAGTCCTGGTGCTTTTTGGACGCAGGATCACTGATAAGAGCCTGCGTATCATCCGGCAGTACGAATCGTCGGAATTGATAACGGCATTCCCGGGGGAGATGCGGCAGGTATTGTCGAATCTGATTGCAAACGCAATTGAGGCTTCAGAAAAGAATGGCACTGTGGTGCTTAAAATTCGCGATGCACGAAAGTGGTCCGATCGGGGAGTCCGCGGGCTCCGTTTCTCCGTTGCCGATAACGGGTCGGGGATTTCGCCTGAAACGCGCAAACGTCTTGGCGAACCCTTCTTTACGACGAAGGGCCACGCAGGAACCGGACTGGGTCTGTGGGTTACGCGGTCCATTCTGAGCCGTTACGGGGGCAATCTTCAGGTTCGCTCGTCGAACTCCCAAGAACGGCACGGCACGGTGTTCAGCATGTTTCTCCCTACCAATATGCGACCGCTGGCGGTTGTGCCAGGTAGCGGGCGAAACAGCTCAGCAGCGGGCGGCGGCCATAGTGGAACCGGTCGCCGCCTCCGCAGCTCGGAGACAAGCCTGATGGACGAAAACCGGCCGCGGGCAAGCGGCGACTCGGCGAGCTAACACAAAATTTTGCGCGCGCCTGTGCAGACATGAACATAGAAGAAAGAGGATTGACCATGTTCAACTCAAGCTCATTGCTTCGCAACCGACGGGGGCCGATGTTGGCCCTGCTGCTGATAACGGCTATTTCATCGGGATGCAAATCGAAGGAGGATCAGGCGCTGGACCAAGCCAGGAAGCAGGCGGCGGCAACGGGGCAGCCGCAACAGGTGGTTACGGTCGACAAAACCGGTACCACCACTACGACGGTGGTGCAGCCGCCAGCGCCCGGGCAGCAGAGCGAGGCGGTTACCACGACGGTGACCCCGGCTCCAACTGGCGCGCCTGCTCCGCCGCCTTCGGAACCTGCCGTTTCGGCTGTGCCGCAACCTCCTCCGGCACCGGTCAGCGTGAGCATTCCGGCGGGCACAACCCTCACCATCAGAATCGATCAGCACATCAGCGTAAAAACGAGCCACGCGGGGGATACATTTACCGGTGAGGTAGTAAATCCGGTATTGGCCAGCGATAACAGTGAGCTGGTGCCGAAGGGTGCGCGGGTGGGCGGCGTAGTGGATGTGGCTCATCGGCGAGGACACTTCAAGGGCTCGTCGCTGCTGGAGCTGCGGCTGACCTCATTGACTCTGCATGGCAAGCATTACGCGCTGACGACCCACGATGTGGCACGTACCAAGAAGGGCAAAGGCAAACGCTCGGCAGCGTTTATTGCCGGAGGATCGGGCCTGGGCATGCTGGTGGGTGGTGTCGCGACCGGTGGCGTGGGACTTCTGGTTGGCGGCCTGGTAGGTGCGGGGGCTGGGACCGCCACCGCAGGATTGACCGGCAACCGGGATATCGATATACCGGCGGAGTCGGTTGTGAGCTTCAAACTCGCAGGAGATCTGGTGGTACAGCCGGCACAGTAGTCCAAACAGGCCACAAACTGCGAATCGGCCTCCTCGTCACTCCTCTTCGTCTTCGTGCTGCGGCCGTTTAGCGTTCGCCAAAATCTTCTCCGCGATGGGTTGCGGCACGACGTCGTAGTGATCCATTTCCATATGAAAGCTGCCGCGGCCCTGCGTGATTGCTGTGAGGCTGAGGCCGTAGCTCAGCATTTCGGCCATGGGAACTTCAGCCCGAACCACGGTGGTTGCTCCGCGACTGTCCATGCCCTGCACTCGCCCCCGGCGCTGATTGAGATCGCCCATGAGTGCGCCCGCGAACTCTTCCGGGCCTTCGATCTCAACGCGCATGATGGGCTCAAGCAGCGCGGGCTTGGCCTGCTCCATGCATTTTCGGAACGCGATTCGGCCGGCCATCTTGAAAGACAGCTCATTGGAATCGACATCGTGATAGCTGCCGTCGTATAGCGTGACGCGGAAGTCGACCACGGGATACCCGGCGAGGTGTCCGCGCGCTGCTGATTCCTGAATTCCCTTCTCTACAGCAGGAATGAAATTGCGCGGGATGGCTCCGCCAAAAATATCGTTGACGAACTCAAAGCCGGCGCCGCGCTCTAATGGCTCAATGCGAATCTTGCAGTCGCCGAACTGGCCGTGGCCTCCCGTTTGTTTTTTGTGACGGCCATGCGCGTCGGCGCGTCCCCGGATGGTTTCACGATATGGAACCTTTGGCGCCTTGAGCGTGACCTCGGTATGGTAGCGGCGGCGAAGTTTGGAGACGATCGCTTCGATGTGGGGCTGGCCTGCGCCAGCGATGAGGAACTCGTTGGTCTGAGGGTCGCGGAAGAAGCGAACGAGGAGATCTTCCTCCATCAGCTTATGCACGGCGGGCGCAAGCTTGTCTTCGTCGGCGCGGGTTTTGGGCTCGATTGCGTAGGTCATCGCCGCTTCCGGCAGTGCAACCGGGTCGAAGAAAATCTCGTGGCCCTTGTCACCGAGAGTGTCGCCCGTGAGCGTCTCCCGGAGCTTGGCTACGGCGCCGAGGTCGCCCGCATGCAGTTCGTTGACAGGCACAGCTGTATGGCCCTGCATGATGGACAGATGGGCCAACCGTTCCACAGTGCGACGCGCATAGTTTGTCACCGAAGCATCGTTTTTTACGACTCCGGAAAAGACTTTGAAGAACGTGATGCGTCCAGCGAAGGGGTCAGTCATGGTTTTGTAGACGTAGAGCGACACGGGCTCTTTGTCGTCAACTTTACGCATGACGATTTCCGAGGAGCCGTCGCCTTCGACAGAGGGTCCGTTAACCGCGTGTCCATTGGCTGAAACAGCTTGCAGAACGGCACGAGCGGCAACGGGCGCACGTTCGATGGGCGCGGGCGCATAAACCTTCAGAAAGTCGAGCAGGTGATCGGTGGCGATGTTAGCCAGGCCGCTGGTGAAGAGAACCGGAAAGATGCGGTCTTCGCGGATGGCCTCGTGAAGAGCGGTAATCAAGTGCTGCTCGGCGATTGTGCCCTCGGCGAAGTACTCTTCCATGAGCTCATCTTTGCCTTCAGCCACCAACTCCACCAGCGTTTCATGCGCGGCCTTAACGGCATCTTGCATGTGGGCCGGAACTTCTCCGATCTTGCCCTGCCCATCGCCGTTCGGCGAATAGTAGAAGGCTTCCATGGTGACCAGATCGACGACGCCCTCGAAACCTTTGCCATTGGCAATCGGGAGCTGCACCGGTATTGCTGTCCGCCCGAATCGTGCACGGAGCGCCTCGAGCGTGGGCTCAACCGCGGCCGCCGCTCGGGGGTGATCCATCTGGTTGAGCACGACAACTCGCGGCAGGTTGAATTCGTCGGCATACTTCCAGACGCGGTCAGTCATGGCCTCGACGCCACAAGGCGTGTTCACGACAACCAGCGCAGCTTCCACTGGGAGCATGGCGGACTTGGCTTCATGCACGAACATGTGAAAGCCGGGCGTGTCCACAAGATTGACTTTGACGCCATTCCACTCGGCGAAGGCGACCGCGTTCTGCATCGTTGTGCGGCGCGCCACTTCTTCGTCGTCATAGGCTGTAACGGCGCTTCCGTCCTCGACCCGGCCTAACTTTGGCGTCATTTTGGCGGCATGCAGCAGCGCGGAAACCAACGTGGTTTTACCACTGTGCGCATGCCCGGCTACAGCTACGTTGCGGATCTCACTTCCCTGGTAGGACTTCATAAGAATGCTCCTCGAAAAAATGGGCGCGCCTGCAAGACAGACGCGAATGGCCGCGACCGGGCTCAATGCAAAATGGGACAGGGGATTTCCAGGCGCAGGGGAACGGTGCAGGCGTCGCGTAGGGCGTCTTGATTGCGCTGCTGCCGAGTCTGCCAACCGCATGCTTCATGGAAGGCGTTTGCCGGAGGGCGGGATTTCGCGACTGCAAAGGACCCGGGCCTCCAAGAGCTATGGATGCTAGCACGAGGTTCGGATAGGCATCAAATGGATTAAATGCGAGCTAGAATCGTCAGCATGACGACAGTAGGTGGAATCATGGGCGGCATTATTGTGGCAGCCTGCTTGATTTATCTCAAATACCGGCAAGCCGCGGCCCGCGAGAGCCAGAAAATACAAAGGGCTGACATTGAGACTCTGTTCGGCGGTCGCAAATAGCGACGACCCCTCCCATCGGCGTTCAGTTCAAAGTTCAACATTGACACCCCTCCTCGACGACGATCTTTATACTGAAAAGAGCAATGACACATTTTCTTCCAGTAGACGAGCAGTTGGACCTGCTCGAAAAGGGCGCCGCGGAAATTATTCGCGTCTCTGAACTCAAGGAGCGGCTCGAGAAGTCGCGACAGACGGGCGTGCCGCTGCGCGTGAAGGCTGGTTTTGATCCGACCGCGCCGGATCTCCATCTCGGCCACACAGTCGTCATGCGCAAACTGAAGCACTTTCAGGATCTCGGCCATCAGGTCATTTTTCTGGTTGGCGATTTTACTTCGCTCATTGGCGATCCCAGCGGACGCTCAGCGACGCGAAAGGTGCTCACCCGTGAAGAGATCAACGAGAACGCGAAGACGTACACGGATCAGGTATTTCGTATCCTCAACCGCGAGAAGACAGAAGTTCGATTTAATTCGGAATGGCTGGGCACGCTGGGGTTCGAGGGCATGATTAAGCTCGCGCAGAAGTTCACCGTCTCGCAGATGCTGGAGCGCGATGAGTTTCACACCCGCTTTCAAAACGAGCAGCCGATTTCGCTCCACGAAATCCTGTATCCGCTGGCGATGGCCTATGACTCGGTCGCTCTGAAGGCCGACGTCGAGTTGGGCGGCACGGACCAGAAGTTCAATCTGCTCACCGGACGCGAGTTGCAGCGTGATTATGGCCAGCAGCCTCAGATTGTGCTGATGACACCGATCATCGAGGGTCTCGACGGCGTGCAGAAGATGTCAAAATCGCTGAACAATGCGATCGGCATTCATGAGCCTCCGCAAGAGATGTACGGCAAGCTCATGTCGATCTCGGACGAATTGATGTGGCGCTACTGGACGCTGCTGACCGATCTTCGTCAGAGTGAGATTGATGCGATGCAGGCCGATGTGGCCGCAGGCCAGCTGCATCCCATGGATGCCAAGAAGCGGCTGGCTCGCACTATCGTCGCGGGATTTCATTCGGAAGAAGCCGCACGCGCAGCGGATGAGAACTGGGCACGACAGTTCCAGCAGAAGAGCGATGACATCGAGGGATTGGAGGAGGTGCGCGCTGCCGCCGCTGATCTCGGTCGCGACATGGATGGGCGCGTGCGCCTATCGAAATTGCTCACCTGCGTTGGACTCGCCGCGTCAGCAACAGAGGCTGACCGCAAAGTGAAAGAAGGCGCGGTACGGATAGACGGCGAGGTCTTCAGGCAATCCCACATCGCGTTGAATGGCTCAACTCGATTGACCTTGCGCGTAGGCAAGCGAGCGAAGATTGCGTTGATCGAATAACCCTAAAACCGCATCTCCTCAACGCGGCCCGTGTCGAAATCGCTGTACCTCACCCATAGCGGCCGAATGAGAAAGTACGCGATTCCTGGCCACTGTTGACGCTCGACACCGCTTGGCCACGCGGCGAAGTAAATCTCCTTCGCGCGCGCGAGTTCTTTACCCTCGGGCTCGATCGCGAGACCTTCGTATTGCACCGTCGTTTCGCCTTCCCAGCCAATAACCACGGCAATTCTCGGATCCGCCTTGAGGTTCGGATATTTCCGCGAAGACTTCACCGTGTCGAAGACAATCTCGAGTTGCGGCGAAATTGCGATCCCAACCAACGCCGATTGAGGCTCTCCGCCGGGACCAATGCTCGATACCACGGCTAGTTTACGGGCATGAACGAATTCGTAGATCTCTTCCTTAGTCAGCATGCCGCACAGGCTCGGCCCTAATCTTCTCGCAATGCATCCATCGGTTCGATGGTCGAGGCGGAGTGCGCCGGGATCAGCGAGGCTATCGAGCCGATAATCAGCAGTACCACCACCACTCCGAGATACGTCCCAATATCGATCGGCTTAACGTTGTAGAGAAAGCTCTTGACGAGTTGCCCTGCGAAGGCCGACAGAACCAGACCCACGGCCAAACCGAGGCCGATAAGCACACCTCCTTGCCGCAAGACCATGGCAGCGACGCTCTGCCGGGTCGCTCCTAATGCCATGCGCACGCCGATCTCCCGGCGGCGGTAGCTGACAAGCTGCGCCAGCACTCCGTAGAGGCCGGCGATCACCATCACGATGGCAAGCCCGGCAAACGAAGCGTTGAGATAGAGCCCCAGGCGCTGGCTAAATGTGTTCGAGTCCACCACTTCCTGCATGGTCTTGAAGCCGTCTAACGCGTAGCCAGGAGCGGTTTGCCGAAAAACGGAGCGCATCGCGGGAGCGACAGGCGCGGATCCGCGCGTTTTCACCACGAAGTTCACGATCGTCTTGAGCAAAGCCTGATAAAAGAGCGATGTGGTTGGCACCTGCTGGTAAGGAATGAAGACCATCGGCTGGATGTCTCCACCCACCTTGCCGGAGACCTGATCGCCGATGACGCCGACAATCGTGAGCGGTTTCACCATGCCGGTGTCTTTGCCGCCGAGGTCGATCTGCTGCTGCAAGGGATCCTTGCCTGCAAAATATTTCTTTGCCAGCGTCTCGTTGATGACCACAACCGGAGTCGCACTGGCGGTGTCGTCCGCGCCGATCATGCGTCCGCGCAGCACCGGAGTACCCATCACCTCCGCGTACTCTTCGCTTGCAGCAGTGACCTGCGCTCCGGGATGATGACCGGCGGGCGTGGGATGACCGACGATCTCAAAACTCGACCCCACATTAAAACCGGAAAGCGGCGGTGCTGTGATGAGCCCCACACTCCGCACCCCAGGCGTCTGCTTGATGCGCTCGAGCGAAGGAGCATAGATAGTTGCGGCGATCGAGACGGGAGCGTGCTCGGTGTCGGCTGAGACCGCCATATTTGAGAAACCGGCAGCGTCGGCGGGCATGGCGCTGAAGGTCGTCACGCGTTCCACATCGAAGCCGAGCCGGGCGTGCTCCAGGTTCCAGAGCGTGTGAAAAAGCAACCCCGTTCCAACAAGCAGAAGCGTGGACAGCGCGACTTCTCCGGCCACGAGCCAGCCGCTCAGTTTGCCACTTACCGATCGTGCGCCAATGCCCCGGGACGCTGCCTGCAATGCCGGCTGCGGATCGGTCCGCGCGACCATTACGGCGGGCAGCAGCGATGAGAGCAGCGTCGTGAGCGTGGCAATCACGGCGAGCGTGAGCAGCACTGTCCAGTGCATCCCGATCAGATCGACACGTGGAATCGTGCCGTCAGGCAGCTTGCGAAGAGCCGCCAGAGCCAGGCGCGCCAGAATCATTCCCAGGCCGCATCCGAGCACGCTCAAAACCGCGCCTTCCATCAGGAGCTGGCGAACGAGCCTGCCCCGGCTCGCGCCCAGCGCCGCGCGCACGGCGAACTCCTGCCTGCGGCCCAGGCAGCGGGCAATGAGCAGATTGGCTACGTTGGCACAGGCAATAAGCAGTACAAGCACCAGCCCGCCAAGCAGCGCGAGGAACACCGGCCGCACCGGTCCGGTAAGCAGTTCCTGATAGGACGCAGCGCGAAATGCCAGGCCCTCAGTCTCCTTCGGATCGGCCTGCCGGATGCGCACCGCGATCGCATTGAGCTCCTGCTGCGCCTGCGCGATCGTTACGCCGGGCTTCATCTGCCCCAGGACATTAAAGAAATCATATCCGCGGCCGTTCAGCATCTCCGGGGTCGGCTGCAGGGGTAGCCATATACCTTTTCCAATATCCGGGCCGAGCGAATCGGGAAAGCGAAAGCTGGCCGGCAGGACGCCGACCACAGTTCGCTCGATTCCGCCGATCCTGACGGTGCGCCCAACAATGCCCGGATCGGCATTGAAGTTTTGCCGCCACAAACCTTCGGAAAGCAGCGCTACCTGTGGACCGCCAGTCTCCCCCTCGGCCTGGGTGAAGTAGCGGCCGAGCAGTGGCTGCACACCCAGCATGGAGAAAATATTTGGCGTCATGCGCGGCGCAACCACGCTGACGGAGCCATCCTCGCCTTCTACTACGCTCACGTCTTCGGAGTAACCTCCAACGGCTGCCATTCGCTGGGTCTGGTCGCGAATGTCGCGATAGTTCAGGTAAGAGTTAGCTCCAAATCCGGACGAGGCTGCAGGACCGATGTACACCAGGCGTTCGGAGTGCAGATAAGGCAGCGGCCGCAGCATCACGCTCTCTACAACCGTGAACATCGCAGTGTTCGCGCCTACTCCTAATGCCAGCGTGAGCACCGCTAGAGCGGCGAATCCCCAGGCATTACTCAGCTGACGAAAAGCGTATTTCAGATCCTGCATGAATCTCGCCCCTCCCCGAACGTCACTGCCAACTTAACACTACCCTTCCTAATACGTTCTACTCAGAGCGCAAGACTCGTACAGGACGACTTGCGCCACCCTTTGCGCCGGGAGAATGCAGGCCGCGAGAGCAACGGCGCTCAGGGCAACAGTCACGCACAGGTACGTGACCACATCGGTAGGCGCAAACTCCGCAAAGCTAGCTGCGCAGAGGAGTAAACGATGGGGCGCGGAGCCTCCTCAAGATCTAGGTATTTGCTGTTCTTCGCCACGCCACCACCGTGAATCAGTCGCCGTCGATCCTTACGCGGTGGCCAATCGCATTCTGCCCCGGCCAGTAACGCTGCACAAAGCCCTCGTTGACGACTACAACGAGTTCAGTTCTGATACCCGAGAATAACCAAAATCAAGATAATTAAATTTTATATTAAGTAATTTAATTTTACTGTTGACGATAATCAGATAATTGAATTACAAATTCAACTATCTTATTTCGCTGGACCACCACATGACGACGCATCGAGAAACCGACTGGCAGGAGCTGACGCGGCTGACACAGGGGGAGCCCCTCATTGTCGAGCGCGTTCGACTGGCGGGCAAAGACATTGCCATCGAGGGTCGCTTCGAGCTGCCACAACTTGCCAAGCTCAACTCGGAGGACCAGGTCTTCGTGACCGCTTTTGTACGCTGCCACGGCTCGATCAAGGAGATGGAGCAGGTCTTCGGGGTCAGCTATCCGACCATCAAGTCACGGCTGAACCGGATCGCCCAGAGCCTGGAGTTTGTCGAAACCAACGTGGCTCCTTCGCAGGCCGAGGTGCGGACGGAGACGCGAAACGCAATTATGGATCAGCTGAAGGCCGGCGAAATCAGCGCTGCTGATGCCATCCGCGAACTGGAGGCACTCTCATGATTCCTGTCGCAGGCGCTGTGCGTGTCGGCGATTACGGCGTGCATGGCTTTAGGCTGTCGATTCCTTTCTTTCTGTTGTGGATCGTGCTGGCTCCGCTGCTTGTTCTGCTGGTACCGGTGCTCTTCATCGGTTGCATCTGTGTGCGGGTGGATCCGTTCCGGGCGATTGGCGCGCTGTTCCAGATTCTGGCTGCGCTGCGAGGAACGCACGTGCAAGTAATCAACGACAGCGCTTCCGTGCTGGTCAATATTTTCTAAGGAGAACATGTATGAGTGAAACTCGCCGCCAGGTTTTAGAGATGCTTGCAGCCGGCAAGATTACCGCCGATGAAGCCGAGCGCCTGATTGCCGCGCTTGAAAAGGACGCCCCGTCAGCCTCGCCGAACGAGGCTCCCGACATGCGCCGCGCCGGAAAGCCGAAGTATCTCCGGGTCGTGGTGGATTCGGACGATCCTACCGAAGACCACGGACCCATCCGGGTGAATACCCGCGTTCCCATGCAGCTGCTGCGTGCGGGTGTGAAGCTGGCCCATCTGATTCCTCCCCAGGCGCGGGAGCATGTGGACAAGGCGCTGCACGACCAGGGAATCCCCTTCGATATGGCCGGGATTAAGCCGGAGAATCTGGAGGAGATTGTCGATCAGCTGAGCGACCTGACCGTAGATGTCGATTTGAACGATCTCGACCACAAGAAGCAGAAGGTCAAGGTGCGGGTCTTCTGCGAGTAGGCACCCCTTCGCCTTCGTACTCACTGGATATTTCAGTCATTCCATTTAGTTTAACGGTGGGGTGATGGGTCCGTCCCTGGGCTTCTTGGAACCCCCTGGGATGGGCGGCGCGGCCTTCATGGTATTCCGCTGGCCCGAAGAGTAAATTGGTCAGATATGAAATCCGCATGTGGAGTCCTCGCGCTTCTCCTGTGCACTAGCTCAACGATGCCGGCGCAAAGGTCAACCCCGGCGAATTTCTTATTCATGGCCGCTACATCCGCTGATTCCGACAGTTCCATAGGAGTGCCGTCCGCACTGGACAAAGTTGTCGGGTACCGCGACCTGGTTTCGCAGCTCCAAAGTGAGACAAAAGTGCCCTTGCGTCTGCCGACTTTCGTTCCCAAGGACGGCGACAAGGACAATCCGGTGGTTGCGAAACTTGAGACGACAAGTCTGGATGACTACCGGATCGAACTCAGCTGGGCGACCGAGTGCGGTGAAGCGGGCCATCTGGGATATATCAGTGGCAGCCTCTCTGCACTGCCTGAGAACACCGGCCCTAAAGTCCCGGTGGTGCTGAATCGCGGTATCAAGGGATATTTCATTGACGCCGGCTGTGGCGAGAATTGCGATGACGCCGCTATTTACTGGACCGATGGCAAATACCATTACTCGATCAGCATGAAAGCTGAAACAAAGGACACTCTGACCAGGATGGTGAACTCGGCGATCGCTTCGTCCCAGAAGTAGTGGCCGTGGAACGGAACGTAACGACGTTCGTTCAGATCGTCTCTATGTCCGTTTGCGCAAAATCGTTTCCCTTAAACAGCAGGGACCCTTTTGCTGTCTTCGCCAGAGCATAGGAAAAGCAGTCGCCCAGATTCAGACCGACGGGATGCTTACCTTTTCCGAACTTCTTGGAGCAACTACGTGATGCATCTCTTTCCTGCAGCAGCTCTCATCCTCCTCGCGACCAGTGCCGCTGCGCAAACTCCGCAGGCGACGCTGTCCGCCACACCCTCGACCGTGGTCTGGGGCTACTACTCAGCCAAGGCCAAGCCCGTCCTCACCGTTCGCTCCGGAGACACGGTGCGCATCCAGACGCTTTCCACATGCGGCTCGACCGAGCGACTCGAGGAAGAGGGCGTAGCAGCGGCGGACATTCCGTCCTACAACACCGACATCTATCGCGAGGTGAAGGATCGGGGCCCGGGCGGGCACATCCTGACGGGTCCAGTTGAGATTGCCGAGGCCGAACCCGGCGACGTGCTCGAAGTTCAGATCCTGAAGATCGACATCGATGTGCCTTTCGCCTGCAATGGATTCAGCGTAGGACGCGGTTTCCTGCCCAATGACTATCCCTACAGCCGCAGGAAAATCATCCCGCTCGACCGCGAGAGGATGGTTGCGAAGTTCGCTCCGGGTATTGAGATTCCGCTGCATCCCTTCTTCGGCAGCATGGGGGTGGCTCCGCCGGAGTCGGCCGGCCGCCTGGATAGCGCTCCGCCGTGGATGCATGCGGGAAACATGGACAACAAGGAGCTAGTGGCCGGGACGACGCTCTATATTCCAGTGCATGCGAAAGGTGCGCTCTTCGAAGTGGGCGACGGCCATGCCGGCCAGGGTAACGGCGAAGTGGACATCACTGCGATGGAGACGTTTCTTTCCGGAACCTTTCGCTTCGTCGTTCACAAGGACCAGCATCTGCTTTGGCCTAGGGCTGAGACGCCCTCCAGCTACATCAGCATGGGCTTCAGTCCTGACCTGAAGGAAGCCGCTACGCTGGCGGTGCGGGACATGATCGCTTTTCTAGTCGAGCAGAAACACCTGAGCCGCGATGAGGCCTACATGTTGACGAGCGTGGCAGTGGACGTCGACATTACGCAGCTTGTCGATGGCAACGTGGGCGTGCATGCGATGTGCCCGAAGAATATCTTTCCTAAATAACGGAGACAATCGGCAGCACGCGGTGTGCGACTATTTCAGACAGTGTCCAGCCTCGCATCCTGTTCAGACACAGACCATCGGCTGCGCCGCCAGTTAGGTCTGAGTGACCTCGTCCTCACGCAGATTCTGTGCGTGGTGGGCAGCTCATGGGTTGGCGTCGCCGCTGGACTGGGACGCGCCCAGACAATCACGTGGATCGCCGCCATGCTGGTGTTCTATCTGCCGATGGCTGGCTCCGTCATCGGACTGAACCGGACCATGCCCCTCGAAGGCGGCCTGTACGTCTGGGCACATCGCGCCTTCGGCGATCTGGGAGGATTTCTTACGGCGTGGAACCTCTGGGTGTACGGCATCGCTGTTACGGCAGCGATCCTCTATGCCATTCCCACCGAACTCTCCTACCTTATCGGGCCGTCGGCCGCGTGGCTTCCGGAGAGTCGCTTCGCCTCAGTCGCCATTGTCACAGGCATGATCGCGGCGGTCACGCTTGCTGCCCTGCGCGGCCTCGACCTGAGCAAGTGGATTCACAACATCGGCGGTGCTGCCATGCTGACCGTCTTTGTTGCCTTGATTTTTCTTCCGGTCTGGGCCCTGGCGCGTCACATGCCGATCCACTGGGCGCCGTTTGCCGTGCAGCTTCCACCTCGCAACCTGCACTCCTTCGCGCTCTTCGGCCAGATGATCTTCGGCGCGCTCTGCGGCCTGGAATACATCGCCATTCTTGCCGGGGAGAGCAGGCAGCCGGCTCGCTCGATCGGTCAGTCGGTCTGGATGTCGTCGCCAATCATCTGCGCTATGTTCATACTCGGCACCAGCTCCGTGGCGGCCTTTGTGCCGGTCGGACATATTGATTTCATCGCTCCCATCCCGCAGACGCTTCGCGCAGCACTGGGCAGCACAGGGGTTGGGAATCTCTTTGCGATCGCCGCGATCTTCCTGCTCCAGCTTCGACTGATTGGAGCGGCGAGCTACATCTTCACCGGGGTGACGCGCCTGCCCATGACCGTAGGCTGGGATGCGCTGCTTCCCGTGTGGTTCACGCGTCTTCATCCGAGCCGGCGCACGCCCACAAATTCCATCGTCTGCACTTCTGCTCTGGTTCTTCTGCTGGTCGTTCTGGCGAATATCGGGGTCCATGCGCAGGAGGCTTTTCAGGTTCTGTCGAATGCCAGCCTCACCCACTACGAGCTGGCCTATCTGGCGATGTTCGCTATTCCTCTTGCCGGAGTGACCTCTCTGCGAAGGTCGCTGCCGCCGTGGCTCAAGTGGACCTCCATCGTCGGCTTCTGCGCCACCCTCTTCAGCTTGCTGATCTCGGTTTATCCGTTTGTGGATGTTGTGGACGCGCGGGCCTACGCCGTGAAGATCGCGGGCACGACGCTCCTAAGCAACCTGATCGCGGTCTTGTTTTACAACCTTCGGAGCAAGGCAGCGCGGAGAGTGACAGAGGTGGACCCTCAGATCACGACGGACTCCTGATACTCGCCGAAGACGTTGCGCATGGCCGCTGCGATTTCTCCGACTGTGGCGTAGCTTTCTACGGCTTCGAGGATGGCGGCCATCAGGTTGGCTCCGCTGTGGGCGTGGTCACGGACGAGATTCAGTGAAGACTGCCAGCGGGCTTGGTCGCGGCGGGCGCGCAGGGCGCGCAGGCGCTCGACCTGTTTGCGCTCGAGGGATTCGTCGATGCGCTGGATCGGGGTGTCCGGTTCTTCGTCGCGGGTGAAGCGATTGACGCCGACGACAACGGCTTCTCCGGTATCGACGGCGCGCTGATATTCGTAGGCAGCGTTCTGGATCTCCTGCTGGACCCAGCCGCGCTCGATGGCGCGCAGCATGCCTCCGAGGGCGTTGATGCGATCGAGATAAGCACGAGCCTGCTGCTCGATCTCATTCGTCAGAGACTCCACATAATACGATCCGGCGAAGGGGTCGACGGTGTTGGCGACTCCCGACTCGCTGGCGATGATCTGCTGCGTGCGCAGCGCGATGCGGGCTGCCTCTTCGGTGGGCAGTGCGAGGGCTTCGTCGTAGCCATTTGTATGCAGAGACTGCGTGCCTCCCAGAACAGCAGAGAGCGCCTGGATGGCGGTGCGAACGATGTTGTTCTCGGGCTGCTGCGCGGTGAGCGTGGAGCCGGCGGTCTGGGTATGGAAGCGCAGCATCCAGGAACGCGGGTTCTTTGCGCCGAAATGATCGCGCATAATGGCCGCCCACACGCGGCGCGCGCAGCGGAACTTGGCCACCTCTTCGAAAAAATTGTTGTGCGCATTAAAAAAGAAGGAGAGTCGCGGCGCAAAGCGATCGATGTCGAGGCCCGCATCGACGGCGGCTTGCACGTAGGCGATGCCGTTGCCAAGGGTGAAGGCGACCTCTTGCGCGGCGGTCGAACCAGCCTCGCGCATGTGGTATCCGGAGATAGAGATGGGGTTCCACTCGGGCGCGTGCTCATTGGCCCACGCGAACATGTCGGTAATGATGCGCATGGCGTCGCGGATGGGATAGATGTAGGTTCCGCGCGCAATGTACTCCTTGAGGATGTCGTTCTGCACGGTGCCGGAGAGCTTCTTCACGTCGGCTCCGGTGCGGCGGGCGACGGCAACGTAGAGCGCGAGCAAAATGCTCGCCGTCGCGTTGATGGTCATTGAGGTAGAGATCTTGTCGAGAGAGATGCCGTCGAAGAGGCGCTCCATGTCTTGGATGGAGTCGATGGCCACTCCCACTTTACCGACCTCGCCGAGTGCCATGGGATCGTCGGAGTCATAGCCGATCTGCGTGGGCAGGTCGAAAGCTACAGACAGCCCCGCGGTCCCGTTCGCAATGAGGAATTTGTAACGGCGATTGCTCTCTTCCGCGTCTCCCATCCCGGCGTACTGACGCATGGTCCAGAGACGACCGCGGTACATCGTGGGCTGGATGCCGCGCGTGAAGGGGTATTCGCCGGGGAAGCCGAGGTCGCGCTCAGGATCAAAATCTGCGAGGTCGGCGGCAGTGTAGACGGGCTTGGGCTGATTTGCAGACATCGCGCTGTTACTGCGCCTTGCGACGCTTCTCTTTCTGCCGGGCGCGATAGAACGAGCTGAAGGTGAAGTAGAAGAAGACGATGGTGACAGCGAGATAGAGCATGAAGCGTGTGTGCTCGGCTCCGGTAAACCAGGCGTGGCGCAGCTTGTATGCGCTTTGCGCGAAGAAGAGGCCGAAGAGGGCGAAGAAGAGGCCGGTGATTTCGAGCCAAAGGACTCCGCCGGCGTGAATGAAGGGTCCCCAGATGGCCTGCCCGAATTTTCGCGTGCCGCGAACGGCAGAGCGGCCTCGTTCAACCTTCTGTTGCGCTACTTGCTCCATGTAGGCGGGAGCATCTTTCTGCATGGAATGAGCGGCTTGCGAGGCGCGGTCGCGGAGTATCCCGGAAGCGACACGGACGCCGACGCCCAGTTTTCGGCCAAAACGGTCCGGCTCCATGAATAAAAGTGTAGCAGTCGCGTCCTGATTCGGATTGCCTCCGTCGATCATCAGAAGTAATGTAAGACAAACCTGCTAAAAAACGTCTCGGCACGAAGTGAGGCGGAAACGGAGCGAATCCTTGAACCAAAAACTACGCAACCTGGTGCAGCAGCTGGGCGAAGCAATCCATGAAAGCGTCTCCGAGTCGGAGCACATCGCCGGAGTGGTGAAGGACATTCGCAAGCATGGGTTCGATGTGTTGCTGATGCTGGAGGCGACGATCGGACTGAATGAGCTGGAACAGCAACCCGTGGCGGCGCTCGAAGCGTCGAAGGCTGAGAAACAGGACGGGGATAAGACGTTCACGGCTCAGGATCTCAACTTCCTGAAGTCACTGCGTATCGCCATTGAAGAGCACGAAGGGCATAAATAGCGAGGACTTCACGCCCCGGTTGAGCTGGTTGTGTTAGTATCCGCTCGTCTCCGCGAGAGGGCAGCGCGAAGCCTCTACTGCTGTGACTTCGGAGGCGGAGAGGCGATGAAGGTGCAACCAGGGCGATGAGAGACACACTCGGCGTATTGCTGGCAGGCGGAGCAGGAGAGCGGTTGTTTCCGCTGACGCGAGATCGGGCAAAGCCGGCGGTTCCTTTCGGCGGCAACTACCGCATTATCGACATAACCCTTTCCAATTGCATCAACTCCGACCTACGTCACGTTTACATCCTGACGCAGTACAAGGCTTTGTCGCTGAATCGCCACATTCGCGAGGGCTGGACGAGCGTTGTCGCCCAGGAGCTGGGTGAGTTCATCGAGATACTTCCGCCTATGCAGCGGGTGAGCGCGAACTGGTACATGGGCACCGCAGACGCGGTCTATCAAAACATCTATTCGATCGGGTCGGAGCAGCCTAGGCACGTGCTCGTTCTCTCCGGCGACCATATTTACAAGATGCACTACGGCAAGATGCTCGATGAGCATCGCGAATCGGGGGCGGATGTAACGCTCGCCACCCTGCCGGTGGAGCCATCTGAGGTAGCGAGCTTCGGCGTGGTTGAAGTTGCCCGGAATGGAGAGATCGTCGGGTTCAAGGAGAAGCCGAAGACAACGGACATCCGGTCACCCTTCAATCCAAATATGGTCGACGTCTCGATGGGCATCTATCTGTTCAATACGGATGTGCTGCTGCCAGCACTGATGCAGGATGCCGAGGACCCCTCATCGAAACATGACTTCGGACACAACATTCTTCCCGGCATTCTCGGCAAGTACAAGATGCGCGCCTACAACTTCGTCGATGAGAACAGGCAGCAGGCTCTCTATTGGAGGGATGTCGGTACGCTGGACGCGTATTACGACGCCAACATGGATGTGGGGTCGGTGTCGCCGGTCTTCAATCTCTATGACAGCAACTGGCCTATCCGGACGCGGGTGCGTCAGTATCCTCCGGCGAAGTTTGTCTTCGGCGAGCCAGGCCGGACGGGCATGGCGATCAACTCGATCGTCTCGGCGGGTTGCATCGTCTCGGGCGCTGTCGTGCGTAACAGCGTGCTGTCGCAGGATGTTCGCGTGAACTCTTATTCCGAGCTCGATTCGAGTATTGTGTTTTCGCACGTGAATATCGGGCGGCATTGCCGCATCCGGCGGGCGATCATTGACCGCGACGTGCAACTCCCGGAAGGCACGGTCATCGGATACGACCAGAGCGAGGACAAGCGGAAATATTTCGTCACTCCCAGCGGACTGACCGTGGTCACGCGTGACCATTCGCTGTATGAGAACACGGTGGCGCCGGATTTTCTTTTGGAGACGTGAGGGCAGCTAGAAGCTACGGACACTAAGAAGCGGGTAGCAGCTGTTGGCGATCGGATTTTTCACATAGGGAAAGGTTCTTTGTACAGGACTTGGACTGCGTCCATGGTCCGGTGGTATGGTCAAGCCGTGTAAATCTACAAGGAGTCTTCGCATGTCCATCAGGAATCTCGCAGCAGCGTCACTTTTGGCCATCGCGGCCTCGGTGCTCTCCGCCCAGTCTGCACAAACCATCAACGGTTTCATCAGCGAGGCACAATGCGCTGCGTCACACTCCGCGCCCAGCGAATCCGCTACTAAGTGCGTGAAGGGTTGCATCGCGCGCGGGGCGGCTCCGGTCCTGGTGAGCGAGGGCAAGGTCTACAAACTGAAAGGCGAAGACGCCGCTGTCAAGGGCCTGGCCGGCCAGAACGTGACCATCAAAGGCACCGTCGATGGCGATACCATCACCGTGACCTCGGTGGCCGGGCAGAAATCGTAACCGATACGCTAATGCCTGACCAAGCCGCAGCTCTCCTTACGCTTGACATTGACCGTGCCGATGACACTGCCGTTGTGCGGTGCCACGGCAAGGTCGTGGCCGGCGTGAGCGATATTTTCTATATCCGGGTGAGGCAGCTTATCCCGGATAACAAACGAATCGTTCTGGACCTGACAGATGTGGCCCGCATGGACAGTACGGGCCTGGGCAATTTGGTTCGACTTTATGTCTCTGCCCGGTCGGCAGGCTGCACCTTAGAACTGATCAATCTAGGCCTGCAAGTTCGGCAGCTTCTAGGGACAACCAATCTCCTGTCGGTGTTCACCGTGGTCGGCGAACGCGGGATCAAGCTGGGCTGATCGCTATTTTTTGGGACGCGATTCGGGAGGAACCAGACCGGCCACGCGGTAGTAGACGACCAGCTGACCATAGTGCTCGCCCGAATGTTCGATAAATCCCCACGCCTGATCTGACATGCGAACCTGTTGATCCTTGGAGAAAGGATCTAACGACAAATCGCCCATGCCCGTGTCGCCTTTCTCCTTGATGAGCGCAGCACCGTCCGCAAAGGACTTCTTTACGAAGGCAACCACCTCAGCCTTGGTTTTGTACTGATCCCGCTTGGGATCTCCTTCAGGCGCCTTCTTGCCAAGGAATGGGTTGATGAAAAAGTAGTTCCCGCCCGCTGCATGCAGCAACTGCTCCGCAAAGCTTCGCTGGGCCGGAGTCGGCTTGAAGTCATATTTGTCCTCGGGAAAGTCTTCGGCCATCGCAATGAGCTTTCGCCCAATGTCGTTCCAGCTATCCAACAAAACCTTTGAGGGGCTTGCCGGCGGTTTCACGGCGGGCTTGCTGGCTTGATCTTGACCACGAGCTGGCAGTGCAGCAACAACGAAGGCGAGAGCAAGCGCCATCAGAGTCTTTTTCATTACAGACCTCCATCGGAGTCTTCCCGTTAACCAGCCCATCTTAGCCGAGAATACGGAGGGTTGCCGAGAGCAAGGCTATGAGGGTATCTGCCGAACTCCTCTCTTGACGAGCAGGACTGAGTACTCCTCCCCGTTTTCCTGTATTCTGGCCACTTCAATGCAGCGAAAAAGATGCCGGTAACCCCCACGGAACCGGCAGCGTGTTACTTGCGTATGAATTGCCATGGGTTTTGCTGGGGCAATGACGTGGGAAATGGACGGGTTCCGGGTAATCCGGACGCGGCCAAGGACTGGAGCAATCACTCCGGGACTGCGTCCTGTGTCTCAGACGCATCCGGGTTCGGTGCAGGGGCCGGGCCCGGGTGCGATCAACCGGCTGGGCTCGGGGCCGGGGCAGCGGGGTGCGGCTTCAGGATGGGCATCGCATACCGGCGTGCAGGGCAGGGCAGAGATACGGGGAGCAGAGAGAGTATTGGAAGCCGACTGGCAGATCGTCGTACAGCGGTGCCTGGATGGCGATTCCGTGGCCTGGGCGGAGTTGGTGAAGGCCCATCATCGCCGCATCTACGCTCTCTGCTACCGCTTTACCGGCTCACCCCATGATGCCGAGGACCTCACCCAGGACGTCTTCATCAAGGTTTACGGAAATCTGACAAACTTCGATTTGAACCGTGGTAGTTTCCAGACCTGGCTGACGACACTCGCACGTAATTTGCTGGTCGATCATTTTCGTAGAACAAAACAGCAACGCGTGACAGACTCGATGGACGCTGGGTGGGACGAGTCGGAGGAGCTCCCGCTGGCCGACCGGCTGGCGGCGACGGGTCCGACGCAACACGACCGCGCAGCCCAGAAAGAGATCGCCCGGATGGTGCAGGAAGCTCTGACAAAGATTTCGCCGGAGCTGAGAGAAGCAGTAATTCTTCGTGACTTGCAAGACATGGACTACAAAGAGATAGCTCAGGTTCTGCACATCCCAGAGGGTACGGTGAAGTCGCGTATCAGCCGGGGCCGGGCGGAACTGGCAAGGCTACTCGAACGTAACAAGGGACAGGTGGTTTAGATGTCAGAGCGCAATCCATTTGAACAGCAGCCGAAGGGCCCCGAGGGCGCACACCGCGCCGGACGGGAACTCCGCTGCGAGGAGTGGGAAGCCCTGTTGGCGGATGCCCTGGACGGCGTCATGCCCGCCGCCGACGGAGCAAGCTTCGAGGCGCACAGCCATGACTGCACGGCTTGCGCGGGACTTCTGGCGCAATCACGACAGGGGCGGGAGTGGATGAGCTTTCTGCAGGTCGAGCCGGAGATGCCGGGCGACCTAGTGGAGCGCATTCTGGGCCGGACGAGCGGAGCGGTGGCGGATCGTCCGCTGGCCGTGTATGGGGCTCCTATCGCGGCTGGGCCGAATGTGCTGGCCATGCCGCGGCGAAAATTTGTGTGGGACACACGCCTGATGATGACGGCAGCGATGGCTTTCTTCTCGATCGCGCTGACATTGAATCTGGCGGGCGTTCGGTTGACCGACCTGAGGCTGGCGGATCTGACTCCGGCGAGCCTGGAAAACAATCTTACGCGGCAGTTCTACGGCGCAAAGAGCCAGGTGGTGCGCTATTACGACAACCTGCGCTTTGTGTACGAAGTGGAATCCAAGATGCGGGAGCTGAAACGCGATGAAGAAACGACGCGGCCCGCATCGCAGCCAACAGCGCAGCCCAAACAGGAGACGCCCGCACCGCAGGGTGCTCAACCGGCGAGCGGCTCGCCCGGCAACGGGCATAAGAACGGCGGGAAGCTCGAATCCGAGCCGAGCGTTCCCCAGCCGGATGTGATTTTTGGACAGAAAGTGCTGGCCAGCGAAAAATGGTCCGGCAAAACCAGATTCGGCAAAACGGTAGCGTCTTGTGAGGGCGCCGGCGAGGTCCGGAATAGAGAAAAAGAAGAGGCAGATACTTTGGTCGCTTTCCTACGAGACCAGGCAGAAAGGAGCTTGGCATGAATTGCGCTAACCATCCGGATACTCCTGTAGCAGCTTATTGCCAGAATTGCGGAAAGGCGTTGTGCGCCCAGTGCGTGCGGCCGGTTTCCGGTGTGATTTATTGCGAGCAATGCCTTGCGGCGAAACTGGGGATAGGCGGAGGTTATGCTGCGCCCGGCGCAGCAGCCTACACGGCCTCCGGAACGACGGTCGGCGGGGTGAACTACGCGGTGAGCGGCGTGATTCCGCCCAGTGGTCCGAATCCTGGCGTCGCGATGGGCCTTGGATTTATTCCCGGCGTGGGCGCAATGTACAACGGCCAGTACGTGAAGGCGCTAGTGCATGTGCTGGTGTTCGTCGTCCTGATCGGAATTACGGAGAATCACGGGATTTTCGGGTTGTTTATCGGGGCGTGGGTCGCTTACCAGGTCTTCGACGCGTATCAGACGGCGAAGGCTCGCCGTGACGGGTTACCGCTGCCCGACCCCTTCGGGCTGAATGAGCTTGGAGGGAAGCTTGGTATTCCGAATGCTTCCGTGACCCCAGTAGGGACGCATTCGTACGGCTATACCGCGGCACCTCCAGTGCCTCCGCCGGTAGCGGGTTACGCCCCGGCTGATTACACAACACAATATCCGCCTTATACCTCTGTCCCGCCCGTTCCCCCAGTTCCCCCGGTTGGCGCCGTTCCTCCGGATGTCGATCCCTACGCGCCCATACCGCGTCGTGAGCCGATCGGCGCGATTGTGCTGATCGGGCTGGGACTGCTATTCCTCTTCAACACGCTAGGCATCTTCGGGTTCAACTGGTTTCATCACACCTGGCCGCTGCTCATCATCTGCCTCGGAGGGTGGCTACTGTTCCGGCGTACACGCGGAGTTCCTCCCCCGCCTCCCCCACCGGCGCCACCAGCGCCGCCTTCAGGAGGTGCGCAATGAATCCGTACCTGTTTATCCATCGCATCAAGGGACCGGCGATGCTCCTGGTCTTCGGCGTCACGGCTCTGCTCAACGAGTGGGACATCATTTCTTACGGCCGGAGCTGGCCGCTGTATCTGATCGTGCTGGGCGTGCTCCAGCTGGCGGAGCGCGCAGCCTGGTCGCAGTGGCAACAGGAACAGGTTGCGCAGGGGCAATACGCACAGGGCCAATACGCAGCCCAGGGCGCAGGACCCTTTGCGAACACGCCACCCGCATCATCTTCGCTGGTAGTAGCGCCGCCCGATCTACCCTCCGATCCCAACCGCCGTTACGATTCCGGCGAGGGGAGGTAGCGGCATGGCAGCGAATCCTCCACCCTACCCACCGCAGTGGTCTGAGCGGGACGCTCGCCGGCAGGCACGCGACTTCGCTCGGGCGCAGCGCGACCAGATGAGGGCACAACGCCACTACTGGAGACACTGGTACGGCTACAGGCGGTCGTCGGTTATAGGCCCATGCATTCTGTTGGCAATCGGCATCATCGCCCTCCTGCTCGAAACCGGGCACCTGAGCGCAGCCGGCTTCTGGAGCTGGTATGCGCGCTGGTGGCCAATGCTGCTGATTGGCGTAGGCCTGATATCCCTCGCTGAGTATTTCTGGGACAGGAACAATCCGTATGCGGGCCGGCGCTCAGTCGGCGGCGTGGTCGTTCTCATCCTGCTTCTTGCTACGGTGGGGTGGGGCTCGAACGAAGGCCGCTGGTGGGGACCGTTCAGCCACCAGTTCAACGACGATGGCGATGACTTTTTCTCAATGATGGGCGAGGAGCACGACAACGACGTCCAGATAGACCAGGAGATTCCCTCGAACGCGAACGTGAATATCCAGAATCCTCGCGGGGACGTGACGGTCACGACATCGACCGATGGGGAGATGCACCTGCGCGCGCACCAGGTCGTCCATTCCTCAGACAAGGATGCGGCGAAGATGTTCGATGATGTCAAGCCGAAGATCGTCACGTCCACGTCGGGCGCGGTGATCACTGTGCCCGGCCGCAACGGAGCACGCGTCGATCTGACCGTGCAACTTCCCGAGAAGTCGCTGGCGGTCATCAATGCGGGTCACGGCGATGTGTCGGTCGAAGGTCTGAAGGGCAACGTAGATGTAACCTCCGGTCATGGAGACGTGAAGCTCGACAGCATCGGAGGCGATGTGCACGCGCGCATGAACCACGGTGATTTCTCCGCGCACCAGGTGGATGGGCATGCCTTCATGGACGGACACGTGGACGACGTAACGTTGTCGGAGATCAAGGGACCGGTGGCGCTCGATGGTGAATTCTTCGGCGATACACACCTCGAACAGGTAGGCTCGACGATCCACTTTCACACCACGAGAACCGATCTGGACATCCCGAAACTGGGCGGCGACCTGACCATGGATTCGAGTGACCTGACAGCAAATCAGGCCTCGGGACCGGTGCGCATCGTCACGCGTTCAAAGAATATCGACCTGTCTCAGGTTGCCGGCGACACGCACATCGAGAACAGCGACGGAGATGTGAATGTGGTGGCTTCGGCGCCCCTGGGGAATGTGCAAATCACGAATCGTACCGGCGGCTTGACGCTGACCGTGCCAGACAATGCCAACTTCACGGTAAACGCCAGCACCACCGAAGACGATGAGCTCGAAGCTGACTTTCCACTTCAGTCAACGACCAGCGGCGACCGGCGCACTCTTCAAGGCACGGTGGGACGCGGTGGCGTGAAGCTCGATCTGAGCACGTCTCACGGAAATCTGCAGCTGAAGAAGGGCTCGGTGGCGAATGCCGAGGCGCCCGAAAAACCTGAAAGACCCGAGAAGCCAGAAAAGCCCGAGGCACCTGAGAAGCCGGCGCAAACCCGGCACCTGAAGGCTCCGCCAGGACCTCCAGCGCAACCCGCAGTCCAGTAGCCCATAGTTAGGCACGAACTTCGGACGTTCGCTCTGCCCGTTCTCTCACGATCGACTCGATCCGCTCGAGCACTTCGTCGAGCGTGAGCGCGGTCGAATCGATGATGACGGCATCCGGCGCGGGGCGCAGCGGCGAATCTTTGCGGTTGCGATCGCGGTCATCGCGTTCGCGCAATTCTTTTGAGATCGCAGAGATACCTTCGGAACCGCTGGCAATTGTTACCGGGCCACTGGCCTGTTCGTAGCGGCGCTGGCTGCGCGCTTCGGGCGAGGCGTCGAGAAAGAACTTGAGGTCGGCGTCGGGAAAAACGACGGTGCCGATGTCGCGGCCCTCCATCACCACTCCGCCGGCCTTACCCATGTCGCGCTGCAAATCGACCATCCAGGCACGGATGGCGGGATGCACGCTGACGCGCGAGGCAGCCTGCGTCACTTCCGTGTCGCGAATGCGCTCGGTTACATCAGCCCTGTCCAAAAGAACGCGATTTCCCGCTTGTCCCGGCTCAAGAACGATCTCAGTCGATGCAGCCAGCCGTTCAAGGCTCGCGGCGTCGCCGGGGTCGATCCCGTTTGCCAGCGCTTTGAGCGCAAAAGCGCGATACATGGCGCCGGTTTCCAGATTCAACAAGCCGAAATGGGCGGCGAGGTGTTTGGCTACGGTGCTCTTGCCGGCGCCCGCCGGCCCATCAATGGCAATGATCAGGCGTCGTCCACTCATTCGGAGCTTTTCTTACCTTCGTCCTTTCGCTTCTTGAATGGCGGCCGTGCGCCGCCGGGCTTCGGTCCGGATTTGAACCCGGTCCCCGGGCCGGATTTAGCTCCGCCATATTTCTTTCCACCAAGCCGCGCTCCTCCGAATTTCGGCTTCCCAAACGCCGGCTTCGCGGATTTCGAAAACCCCGACGGCTTCGGCTTCCATCCGCCGGTGCGCTTGGGAGGCCCTGCACTTCGACCTGCGTTTCTACCTTCGCTTCCAGGAGACGCCGACCGGTCATCGCCGCCTGTCCTGGCAGGTTTGTCGCGGAAGAACGGGCGCTTTGCCCCATCCCGTTTTTTTGCTTCCCAGGGCTTGCTCGGGCCGTAAGAACGTCCTCCGCTGGTTGGGCGGGCGGGACGACCGGGACGATCAGACCCTGCCACGCGATCATAGGGGCGGGGGCTGCGCGGCCGATCCGATGTTTCTTCGCGCCGGGGACGGAAGGGACGGTCTCCGGACGCAGGGCGAGGGCGGTCGTTACCAAATTTCTGGGCCCCGAATTTCTTGGGGCCGAATTTCTTCGGCGGAAATTTGCCTCCACCTGCGCCAAACTTCTTCGGCGGAAACTTGCCGCCTCCAGCCCGGAAAGGCGGACGACCCGTTCCCGGCCTGAGCTCTCCGCTCGATGTGCGTTCGCTGGTGCGGGGGCTGCTCTCCCTACGCGGCGGACGATCCCCGGTTGCGCCGCGCTCTCCGTAAGGTCTGGACGGCTTGTCGAAAGGCCGCTTCTCGAAAGGTTTTTTGGCGAAGGGCTTGCGCTCGCCACCCTCCGACTTGCGATACGGAGGACGATCGCCTCCCGTTCTCGGGCGGGGCGACCCACCGGTATTGGCGCCAAACTGCTTGCGCCGCGGCGGATAGTTGCCCTGGGAATCCGTGCCCCGGCGCATCGGGCGGTCACTGCTCCGACCTGCTCCGCCCGGTCTCGCGCCGCCGGCCGCAAAACGCTCTCGCGATGGGCCGGTGCGCGGACGGTCGCCTGTGCGGTCGCGGTCAAACGACGGACGACGTTCCGGGCCTCGTGCTTCCCGCGATGTTCCTGCGAATGGCGGGCGCTCGAAACGGGGGCGGGGCGCAGCCTCGGGCGGCGCTGCTGCAGGCTCCGGCTCTGCAAACTCGGGCAACGATCCGGCCACGTGAAACATGGTCTGCGTTCCCACCGGAATGATCGAGACCTGGCGCGTGGCCGCCAGCCCGTTTACCACTTCACGCACTTTCGAGCGCGACGTGAGAGGCGAGAGAAAGGTCTCGACTTCATCGGGTGTCGCGGCGAGGACAGATTCGAGATAGAGCGAAACCAGCGCGGAGAGTGCCGTCGTCTGGGCGATCTTGTTCGCCGCGTTCAACGCATCGGAGAAGCGCGTCTGTGTCAGTTCCCATCGAGTCGGCTCGTTAGCGGCATACACCGGAATGACACGCAACGCGCTCCACAGCTCCATGAGCCCGCGCAGCACCGCCGCTTCAGTTAGTTCGCGTCCAAGCGCGGCCTGGATTTCCTTGGTTTCCAGCGATGCATCTTTTTCCAGAAGCCTCCATATCTCAGCCACCAGCGGAGAAGCCTTGGCGGGCACGACCTTCCAACTGCGGCCGCCGCGCAGGCTGAAGATATAGGGGAAGGCATCGCGTGTTGCCAGAAAGTCGGGCTGTTCGGAGAGAGTGCCGAATAGATTGAGCGGAAGCACGGCGCCGTTTTCAATGAGCCGGATCATCAGGCTGCTGGCATTCTCGATGGCCGCCCGTGCGGGCGTTTCGCTCGGACCTCCGCTGCAGGCTTCTACAAATGAAGGCGCGGGCGCGAGAAACTGGTTGCGGCGTGGAAGAAAGAGGCACAGGCCTGTTGTGTTGAGCCATGCTGCTGCGTCTTCAAGCGTGAGGACGGGATTCGATTTCTGCCGCCAACGCTCGGCGCGCACGGCTTGTAACTGTTCGGCTGTCAAAGAGACCTTCTTTTGTCCGGCGGAGAAACGAGGCTGAATTCGTTGCGCTAAATTCGGTGAAAAGCCCGCTGGATGTCCTTCCAAGAATACCGTAAAGCGATGGGACGCCCATGCGGGCAGCTGGTGGGATGCTCGGTGCGCGCGAGTTCGGCGAGCAGCCACTCCATGCGCCGGGTGTCGAGGGGCATGTTGATCTTAATGGCGGAATGACAGGCGATGGATGCCGCAATGCGTGTGCGGAGCGTGCCCAGGTTCTCCGATTGCGCCGGATTTCCCGCCTGCTCCAGCACCTCCATCAGCATGCGTTCGAGGTGGCGGCCTTCGAGGCCAATCGGTGCGGCCTTGATCGCCAGAGTGTGCGGCCCAAACGGCTCGACCTCAAAGCCATTGCGCTCCAGTTCCTGCGCGATGCCGGCGAAGAGCACCATCTGGTGCGGCTGTAAATCGACGAGCATAGGCATCAGCAATCTCTGCCGCCCCACACTCTCCACTTCCCGTTCGCGAAGGATCTTCTCAAAGAGCACGCGCTCATGGGCCACATGCTGGTCGACGATCCACAGGCCCTCGTCGTTTACGGCGAGGATGAACGACTCGCGCAACTGTCCCAGCGGCTTGAGCGAGGCGAGGGAGTTCAGATTCGCGGGCTCTCCACCGTCGGGCAGTGTCTCTGTGTCCCATTTAGGTTCGCAATCGTGCGAGGCGGAGTTAGTCCCACCTTGCTCACGTGCCGCGATCGAGAATGGAAGCTTGACCTCTTCCGGATTCGGCGCTGGCTCGGCAAGCGTGAACGGCACGGCATCATCCGCGCTTACGGGCTCCGAATCCTTCACAATCTCCGGTTCGCCTTCGCCGGAAATGGGCGAAGTCGTGGGCTGCAACCCCGTCGCATGGGGATGCGAGGTGAGCGCGGCGAGAAATCCAGCGGTAGGTCGCGCCTTGATGAGCGTGTTGCGGATGCTGTCGCGGACGATGTCGTGAATAAATGTCTGCTGGCGAAAGCGAACCTCCGTCTTCGACGGATGCACATTCACATCTACTTCATGCGGCGGCATCTCGAGAAACATCAGGATGACCGGGAAGGATGTCGGCGGAATGATGTTGCGATAGGCTTCGCTGACCGCGTGCAGGATTAGCCGGTCTCGGATAAGACGCTGGTTCACGAAGACGTAGATCGAATTACGGTTGAGCTTTTGCAGCTCGGGTTTAGAGACGAAGCCGCTGACCCGCAAAAATCCGGGGTCGGGAGGTTGATAGTCTTGCTCACGCTTCCACGGCGGAGGCTCGGGCAGGCCGGCGCGATCAAACCTTGTTTCTGCGGCAAGAGGGACCAGCTGATCGAGCGTGTCTTTCCCGAAGACTTGAAAAATGCGTTCCGAGACCTTCGCCACGGGAGGCGCAATCAGCAGCGCGTTCGTCGCCGAGTGCAGCTCGAAGTGCTTGCCGGGATGCGCCAGCGCATAATGTGTAACCAATGCGGTTACGTGTGAGAGCTCCGTGCTTTCTGCCTTAAGAAATTTGCGCCGGGCGGGCGTGTTAAAAAATAGATCGCGAACGGCAATGGCGGTTCCCGCGGGCAATCCAGCGTCGTCCACGCGAAAGATTTTTCCGCCTACAATTTCAAGGTGGGTTCCGCTGGCGTCGGAGGCGGCGCGGGTTTCCAGCTCCAACCGCGAGATCGAAGCGATCGAGGGCAGCGCTTCGCCACGAAAGCCCAGCGTGGCGATCGAGAGCAGGTCGTCGCTGGAACGGATCTTCGACGTGGCGTGCCGTTCGAAGGCCAGCAACGCGTCGTCGCGAACCATGCCGACGCCGTTGTCAACTATGCGAATCAGCTTCCGTCCGCCCGCCTCCACCTCGACCAGGATGCGCGTGGCTCCGGCGTCGAGCGCATTTTCCAGCAGCTCCTTGACCACCGATGCCGGGCGGTCGACGACCTCGCCTGCGGCAATCTGGTTTGCCACTTGATCGGAAAGTATGTGGATTCGGCCCATCTTTCAATCCTACAGACCGAACTCTGAAGCCCGATCTTCACAATCCGAGGTCGTGCAACCGGTCGCCAAGCACGTGCAGGCGCAGGAAGTTTGTCGACCCCGTCTTGGTACGCGTTCCGGCGACGATGCCCAGGATGTCCTGAGGAGAGACGAACCCTGCGGATTCGAGCAGTTCTTCCGCCATATCGACCATTTCTTCGGCAGTGTGGGCCCGCGTACATCGAACCGACTGCACTCCCCACAGAAGGCACATGCGGTTGATCACAACGTCGATACTGGAGAGCGCGTAGATGGGCGGCTTGGGGCGGTACTTCGAAAGCTGGCGAGCGGTGGTGCCAGTCTCGGTGAAAACGGCAATCGCCTTCAGGTCTAGGTCCATCGCCGCATGCGCCATCGACTCGCAAATCGTCTCGGCGACGGAGAGGCGAAGGTTGCTCGGGCGTCCATCGTGTGGCGACGGCGCCTCGAGAATCTCCGACTCCGACTCGACGACAATTCTCGCCATCATCTTGACGGCTTCCACTGGATACTTGCCGGCAGCACTCTCGCCGGAGAGCATGACCGCGTCGGTGCCGTCGTAGATCGCGTTCGCCACGTCGCTGGCTTCGGCGCGTGTCGGCCGCGGATTTTCGATCATCGACTCCAGCATCTGTGTCGCGGTGATCACCGGCTTGCGATGCTCGGAGGCGCGGCGGATCACCAGCTTCTGGATCGCGGGAACTTTCTCCGGCGGCATTTCGACGCCTAGATCGCCGCGGGCCACCATCACCCCGTCGGCGACCTCGAGAATCTCTTCCAGATGTTCGATGGCCTGCGGCTTTTCCAGCTTGGCAATCACCCAGGTATCGGCGCCCAGATCGGCGATGCGCTGCTTTACCAGCCGCACGTCATCGGCGGTGCGGACAAATGACACGGCAATGGCGTCGACGCCATTCTTGATCGCGAATTCGAGGTCAGCTTCGTCTTTCTCCGTAAGCGACGGCACACGCACGGGAATGCCGGGTAGATTAATGCCCTTGTTCTCGCCCAGCATGCCGCCGTTAATCACTACGCACTCTACATCTTCACCCTTCACGGCGAGCACGCGCAGTTCGATCAGCCCGTCGGAAAGCAGGATACGGGCTCCTGCCTCAAGATTTTCAGCGAGAGTCGGAAACGTTGTAGAAATCACGGTGGGACTGCCGGCAATGTCGCGGGGGGTAATGGCGAGATGCTGGCCGGTTTCAAGCTGGATGGGCTTGCGGTCCTGTAGACGTCCGGTCCGGATCTTTGGTCCCTGCAGGTCGCCCAGAATACAGATGATCTTGCGCTCCTCTCGCGCCACCTTCCGGACCATTTCGATCAGTTCGAGCTTCTGAGGATGGGTGCCGTGCGAGAAATTCAGGCGCGCGACATCGAGACCGGCACGGACCAGCTCGCGAAAGGTAATTTCATTGTTGGAAGCAGGGCCCAGAGTGGCAACGATCTTGGCCCTGCGCAGATTTTTACCCGGCGCGAGATTCGAACCGGCAAGCGTAACGTTCATCCATCCCCCAACTGCGTTGTGCTTCTTTTTACATTGATGAAAGCATGTACATTCTAACTCGCCACGTGGAATCGAGGCTCGCTATACGGCCTGGCGGGGGAGAATCGTAACCGTGTTTTCATCATTGCGGTTCGCAGCCGGCGGAGAGACGGGATAGAGCAGCGCGTTGAATTCGGCGCCGATCAAAATGCTGAAGGAGACCATGTAAAGCCAGATGAGGGTAGCCACCCCGGCTCCGAGCGATCCGTAGACAACCGAGTAGTCGGCGTAACGGGTGAGATACCAGCCATAGATCAGCGTAGCCAGAAACCATGTCACGGTGGCCAGCAGGCTGCCGGGAACGACCTGGCCCCAGGGACGCTTGCGCGGCGTGCCAAAATGGTAGATCACGCCCAACACCACCACGCTGGTCAGCGTGGCAATAATCCAGCGGATGATTCGCCACATCAGCAGCACATAGAAGCGCAGCTGGTGGTCGGCATTGTCGATCATCCAGTGTTCGATGGTGTGCCCGAAGGCCACCAGCCCGGTAGCGAAGATCAGAGGCACGATTGTGGCGGGCACAAGGGCGAGGGCTACGGCGCGCTCCCGCCAGAATCCCCATTCCCCGCTCGGCAGCAGATAAGCGCTGCGGAAGCCGGCCATCAGCGTTAACAAAACATCCATGGCGGCCGCAGTGGTGATGAGCGACGAGGTCCAGATCAGGCGCACGGAGCGGGCATGATTGGTCTGGAAGTAGGCCTGCACCAGCGACATCGTGTCCGGCGGCAGAATCTCGCTGAAGGCGTTGCGGATGTCGCCGCGCACAGTATCCGTCTCAGGAGTAAGGGCCAGGACGGTAGTTATTACTAAGAGCGCCGGGAAAACGCTGAGGATCGCGGAGTAGGCAGCGGCTTTGGCGTTCGCGAAGGCGCCATGATTGAAGGCCCTCCACATGGCTCGCCGAAGGTGATCGAAGGTGCGCAGCATTATTCTCTGAGACTGAGGCATCCCTCCGCTATTTATAGCCCTTAATGCGGCGCGGTACCTATCGGAGAAGTGAGAACGCCATCAATGCTTCGGCTTCCATTGATTCAGGAATTCGGTGACCGAGGCCGGGTCCATCTTGCGCATGGCCTCGAACTCGCCACCCTTCTGGCTGTAGAGCAGATGTCCGTGCTCGTCGAGAACGGCCAGTGCGGGTACGCCCCGCTTGAGTGGGATGCCGTACTTCGCCGCAACGTCGGTATTCTTGTCCATTTGTGAACTGCCGATATCGACATGCACCAGAACGAAGTTGTCTTCCAATAGCGCCAGGTTGGGAGGCTGGTGGAAGTAGATGTCCAGTACCTGACAGTCGCCGCACCAGTTTCCGCCGAAATCGAGGATGATGCGCTTGTGCGCCTTGGTCGCTGTGCTGGTCGCCTGAGCAATATCCGCATGAGCATCGGCTGTGGCGGAGTAAATCACACGAGCCTGCGCCAATGCGGAAATTCCGGCAAGACTAAAGAGGATGGCTGCGAGAGCAGTTCGGGCAACGCGCGACATGGATAACGCTCCTGATTACAGGATGCCACATCCTGAGGTCATTTTCGAAGCAGGACTAAAGTCGCCGCAATGCAACTCGGGGGGTTGCAGGTAGGTGACGCGCGTCACTGAAGCAAAGCAAGGTCGGGAATAAGGTGCTTAGAAGACAGAGAGGAGATTCAAATGAACAACCCAAGGACGATGAAAGCTGCGATCGTCGAGAAATTCGGCGAGCCTTTGGTTATTCGAGAAGTTCCGGTGCCCACACCCGGGCCGGGACAAGCCTTAGTTGAGATTGCCGCAAGTGGCGTCTGCCACACCGACCTGCACGCGGCAGACGGCGATTGGCCCATCAAGCCAACACTTCCATTCACGCCGGGTCACGAAGGTGCCGGGACGGTGGTCGCGCTCGGGCGCGGCGTGACCCACTTGAAAGAAGGCGACAGGGCGGGAATCGCTTGGCTGCACAGCGCCTGCGGACACTGCGAGTTTTGCATGTCCGGCTGGGAAACGCTGTGCCCCGAGCAGAAGAACTCCGGTTATTCGGTGAACGGAACCTTCGCTCAGTACGCGATCGGGGAAGCCGATTTTCTGGGACGAATCCCCGAGAGCCTGTCGTTTGTGGATGCGGCACCGATCCTATGTGCCGGAGTCACCACTTATAAGGGCCTGAAACAGACCGACACGCGGCCCGGCGAATGGGTCGTGATATCCGGAGTCGGCGGCCTGGGCCATGTGGCCATTCAGTATGCGAAGGCCATGGGTCTGCACGTTGCCGCCGTGGACCTGGGTCCGGAGAAAATGGCGCTCGCGCGGAAGCTCGGCGCTAAGATTACGATCGATGCCCGGACTCAGGACCCAGCGGTCGAGATCCAAAAACAGATTGGCGGGGCGCACGGAGTTCTCGTGACGGCGGTTTCCACCGTTGCTTTCAAACAGGCAATCGGGATGCTGCGCCGCGGCGGGACGTGCGTGCTGAATGGTCTGCCTCCGGGCGAGTTTCCGGTCTCTATCTTCAACTTGGTTCTGAACGGCCAAACTATCCGCGGGTCGATTGTGGGCACGCGGCTGGACCTGGACGAAGCGCTCCGCTTCGCCGCTGAAGGCAAAGTCAAAGCGACCATCGAAACGCTGCCGCTGGAGTCCGTCAACGATATTTTTGACCGGCTCAAGGCGGGCAGGGTAAATGGCCGCATGGTCCTTGGAATGGGACAGCATGTGCCCGAGAGAGAAACAAGGGAGCTAGTGACGACAGCCTGAACGAAGCTGAATATTCATCATCGTCGCCGTATCAAATCAACCCACGATGGGGGCCTGGCAACAGGCCCCGCTCTGTCACACGAATCCACTTCTGGGCCCAGTTCGCAACCCGCCAATAATTCGAGTTTTCATCACCCACTCTTTCCGGCGTAAGATATTGTCCCAACATGGCTGCCCAGCCCTTCCTCCTGATCGATCTGCGGAGCGCCATCGACCGTGGCGAGGTCGTGCCTTACTTTCAGCCCATCGTGGAGCTGCGCTCGGGGCGGCTGTGGGGGTTTGAAGTGCTTACGCGCTGGCATCATGCGCAGCTGGGCGTCATTCCTCCCGACCGCTTTATCCCGATGGCTGAAAGCACGGGCCTCATTGGTCCCCTCTCGGAGACGATCCTGGCCCAGGCCTTTGCTTCCGTAGAGGCCTTTACCGCAACCCCCTCAGGCTTCCCCGACCGTCTGACGCTGTCGGTGAATGTTTCCCCGATTCAATTGCGGGATCGCTCTCTGCCCCACCAGATCCGTTCAGCAGCGGAGCAAGCGGGATTTCCGCTGCACCGGCTCATGATCGAGATCACGGAAAGCGCGCTGGTGGGCAACATGGAATTGGCGCTCGCAATTGCCCGCGATCTCAAGGCGCTGGAAATACGGCTCGCGCTCGATGACTTTGGCACAGGGTACGCAAGCCTGCGTCATCTGCACACCCTGCCGTTCGATGAACTCAAAATCGACCGCAGCTTCGTGCACTCCATGACCAACCGCCGAGAGAGCCGAAAGATCGCCGCCGCGGTTGTGGGCTTGGGCCACAGCCTCGGCCTTCCTACCGTTGCTGAGGGTGTCGAGGATAAGAAGCACGCGGATATGCTCTTTTATCTGGGATGTGAACTGGGGCAGGGTTGGCTCTATGGGCAGCCCGTTCCTGCCGCCGAAGTTCCGCCGATCCTGGAAAAGCTGGCTTTATCAGCCCCCGCAGGGGCTCCCCTGCTGGCGGCGGATATGGCCCTTCACCTCGAAGCCGCTCCCACGCAGCGCCTGGCGCAGCTTCAGGCCATCTACGAAGGTGCGCCCGTCGGCCTGGGCTTTCTTGACCGGGATCTTCGTTATGTAAGCGAGAACTGGCGGTTGTCCCAGATGAGCTCTGCACCGCTGGGGCCTCGCCTTGGCAAGAAAGTCGCAGAGGTAATGCCCTTTGTTTTTCTCCAACTCGAGCCCTACCTGAAGCGCGCATTGGCCGGCGAAGCGATCTCCGATCTGGAGATCCTCACGCAAAAACCAGGTGCGCCCGAGGAGATCAACACCATCCTGGTCTCGCTGCAGCCGGCTCGCGACGAGACAAATGAAGTCGTCGGCATTTCCATTGCGGCCGTGGATATTACCGATCGCAAACGAACGGAGGAAGCACTGCGGGAGAGCGAAGATCATTACCGGCATACCGTTGAGCTGAGTCCGCATGTCCCCTGGACAGCGGACCCGGAAGGCAAAATTCTGGGCGCGGGTCCGCGCTGGGAGGCGCTCACAGGATTGAAGCTGAGTGAGACCCTCGGCTACGGCTGGCGCAAGGCACTGCATCCGGATGATCTTGGGCCAACCGAGGAAAAGTGGGGGGCATCCCTTCGCACCGGCGACCCAGTCGATGTCGAGTATCGGATTGGCCGGGGAGATGGAACCTGGCGCTGGATGCGTGCGCAAGCTGCCGCGCGGCGAGGGGAGAACGGAGAAATCCTCCGCTGGTACGGCGTGGTGGAGGACATCGAAGACCGCAAGCGAGCCGAAGAAGCTGTTCGCGAGGCCGAAAAACGTCTGGAGACGTTGCTTAAGACGGCTGCTTCCGGCTGAAGATTATGGCCTCAGTTTAGCGCCGCCTAAACCGCGCACAGAGCCACCGCCTGACGCAAGGCGGTGACCGGATCGATGGTGGCGAGGAACTCGTGAGCCACATAGCCCTGGTAGCCGGCGTCGGCGATGCCCCGCATTACCGCGTCGTACTGGATCTCCTGGTTGTGATCGAGCTGGTGGCGGCCCGGAACTCCGCCGGTGTGGAAGTGCCCGAGGACTCCGATATTGGCGGTGATCGTCGCGATCAGGTCACCCTCCATGATCTGCATGTGGTAGATGTCGTAGAGCAGCTTGACGTGCGGCGAGTTGACTTCGTGCATCACGGCCGCTCCCCAGGCGGTGTGATCGGCCATGTAGTCTTTGTGGTTCACCTTGCTGTTGAGCAGCTCAAGGCAGATGGTGACGTTGTTATCCTCGGCAATCTTCTTCACGCGATTCAGGCCAACCACAGTATTGCGCGCGCCTTCTTCATCCGACATACCCTTGCGGTTTCCCGAGAAGGTGATCACGTTGGGTACACCGGCCTTCGCTGCCAGCGGGATGTTCTTGCGGAAGGCTGCCTCGATGGCATCGTGATTCTCAATACGGTTCATCGATTCGGCGATGGTGCCTCCTCCGGCATAGCCCATCGTGCATATGAGGCCGTGATTGCGCGGAATCTCCCACTCGTCGACTTCGAGAAGATCTATGCCTTTCAGGCCGATTTCCGCGCCTACCGAACAGAGTTGCTCGACGGACATATCCTTGTAGCACCAGCGGCAGGCCGATTGCTTGATGCGGCTGCTCGACACCGCAGAGGGCACTTGCCCGAGTGAGGTCTCAGCCATCGCCGAAGAAGCTCCTAGAGCACCAGAAGCGCCGAGGGCAAGGGAAGCTCCAAGGCCCGATTTAAGTCCGTTCTCAAAAAATTTTCGCCGCGAAAAACGCATCGCTGTCATCCTCATTTCTTTACTCTGCCGGAACCGGGTTGGGTGCGGTGAAGGGCGAGCAGCACGGCTTCTCCACCGGCACGAACTCCATCAACTCCAAACGTGTCAGGTCGGGATCGAAGAGATTGTACTGCCACTTGCCGTCCTTGCCGATCTGCATGCCGGTGTGCTGGTTATCGAGGCGGCCCTCGGAGTCGAGTGTGGTCACGGCCTGCTCCATGTTCACTACGCCGATCGACAGATGATTGAGCACCCCGAGCTGCTTTTGCATGGCTTCCGCGGATGCCCCGGCAGGAAGTGGGCTGAGCATGTACTCCAGCCAGTCATGGCCGTCGGGCACTTGAGCCGAGACCCAGTCGATCCGATCGGGCTTCATGCCGCCGAACCAGTACGGCTTGAACCCGAGGATATCGAGATAGAACTTGTTCGAGGCATCGCGGCTGTGAATGCTCATGCCGACGTGGATGACGCGGTGGCCAATGGGATTCGCTCCCGTCATCGCGAGGGGAGTCGCAGGCGGCTGCACGAATCCAACGACGTTGCCCTCGGGATCCTTCACATGAAACCACAGGCTGCCGTCAGAGCCGTGTTCGACACTCGCGGGCACGTCGACCTGGTGCGCGGCGAGATACTTGCGCAGCGCCTCGGCATCGGCGGTGATGTAAGCCAGATGGTCGAGACGGTCGGGCCCGGCTCCGGCAGGCAGAGGCAGAACCTCGACGAACTGCGTCGGATTCACATAATAGCGGACGCCGTTCGGGTTCTCGGGATCGGGGGCCTTGAGAAGGCCAATGTCGTGGACGTAATACTTCTCCGCGGCCTCGGGATGGCTGGTGTACACGGAGATGTGCGAGATGCCGGTGATCGGCGGCCGCGTTTGAGCCGCGGCAACAAGAGGAAGCGACAGCGAGAGCATCAAACCGAGAAGACGGTTCATTCTGAAAGTCCTTCGAAGACCGCTACCAAGATAACCGATTTACTACGGGAGAAGCAGTGTGCCGAGGAAAGACATCTCTTCGGTAGGGGGCGAACTGGTGTGGGATTGGCTGCGTAGAAGTCTGGTAGCCACGGTACTATGGTGGCCAGACCCATGAAGAAGAAGCGAAGGCGGTCCAGGGAAAAGCTGTCTCCGAATGTAGCGCGCGCGCTGCTGGGCCTGTTCATTCTGGCCAGCCTGGGATATTGGCTTGCCGGCGCGCTGGATCTGTGGCAAATCCGGGTGCACTGGGACCAGCGAGTAGAGGCGCCATTCACTTTCAATCTTGACACCCGTGTCGTCCAGAGCGTGAAGCCGGAAGCCAAGGCTGCCGGATTGAACAAAGGCGACAGAATCGACGGACTGAACGGCGGGGGATATACGGGACTGGCTCAATGGAGCGAGATTCTGTCGGACGGGCACCCAGGCGACACGCTCGATGTGGAGTTTGCTCGATCAGACGGCTCACCAAAGACCGGAACCATCACCATGGACCGCGGGCCTTACTTCTATGGCAGCACATCGGCAGTAATGGCGTTCTGGCAGGAATTTCTGGTTGCGGCCCTACTGCCACTGATCTGCCTGGGCATGGGCTACTGGGTGGTTCTGGCGCGGCCGCTGGATCGCAATGCGTGGCTGCTGCTCGTCCTGCTGACATTTCCCTGCACTCTGTCTGTCAACAGCGGCCTGGCGACGGGCGTCGCTCTTTTCCTGCGAAGTCTTTGGAACAGCATTATTCAGCTCGCGGTATCCCCTGCGTTACTTCTTTTTGGCATTTACTTTCCTGAGCGCTCCCGCATCGACGCGCGCGCTCGGTGGCTGAAGTGGATTATCCTAGGTCCTCTCGCCGCCTGCATCGTCATCCTTCTTGTCGCAACCTTTGCGGATTATTACAAAGGCGGCGACGGTCCACTGTTAACCGTGGTCAGCAACTATGTGGCCAGGGCCCTTAATTTTCTGAACCTGCTCTGCGTGATCTTCTATCTGGTTCTTACAGTCGACAAGCTGCGCTCCGCTTCGACTGAGGATGCCCGGCGCCGTCTGCGCGTGCTGGCCGCCGGAACCGGCGTGGGTGTGGGCGCACTTCTGATCGTCTTCATCCTGCTGCCGCACTTCGGCATCGATGGGCAGGACCGGAAGCACTACTGGATTCGCTATCTGGGCGCCGTCCTGTTCATGGCCGCGCCGCTTACGCTGGCCTACGTGGTGCTTGTGCAGCGTGCGATGGACGTCCGCGTAATTCTGCGCATGGGCACGCGCTACCTGATGGCTAAGGCGTTCATCTTCATTCTGCAAGTAGTGTTGATAACCATCGCCATCTGGCGGCTAATACTGCCTGCGCTGCGCAAGAAACAGCCCGAGGTTTCCGATTTTCTGGGTGCCCTGGCAGTCCTTGCTCTGGTGCTGGCCCTGCGCTTCGGCGTCCGCAAAAAACTACAGCTGTGGCTGGACCGCAAGTTCTTTCGTGAGGCTTACGACGCGGAGGTCGTCCTGAACGAGCTCTCCGACGAGGTTCGCCGCTTTACCGAGACCGCTCCCCTGCTGGAAACCGTGGCCCGGCGTGTTGCGGAAACGCTGCACATCAGTCAGGTGGCAATGCTGCTGCGGCGCGGCGAGATCTTTCAGTTACAACAGTCGATTGGAGTGACCATCGACGGCACACTTACGCTTCCGGCACAGGCCTCCGCGGTGCGCTATCTCGCCTCCACGAATGAGCCGGCGCGGCTCTACCGTGACGATCCCGACGCCTGGTATCTGATGGCGGGAACGGGCGAGCGTCACGTGCTCGACGTGGTAAATGCGGAGCTGCTGCTTCCCCTTCCGGGCCGGAATCGCCTGATGGGCATGATGGCGCTCGGGCCCAAGCGCTCCGAGGCAGCCTACACGCCGGCGGATATGCACCTGCTGCACACAGTGGCCACGCAGACCGGGCTGGCGATTGAGGTTGCCGAACTGGCGCACTCGCTGGCCGCTGAGGCGGCACAGCGCGAGCGTGTGAATCGCGAGATGGAGATCGCCCGCGAGGTGCAGGAACGACTGTTTCCGCAGGAGATGCCGATTTTGCCCGGAGCCACCCTGGCCGGTCACTGCCGTCCGGCGCTCGGAGTCGGTGGCGATTATTACGATGTCTTCGACCTGGGCGAAGGCCGCACCGGGCTGGCCGTTGGCGACGTGAGCGGCAAGGGGATTTCGGCGGCCCTGCTGATGGCCAGCCTGCGTGCCTCGCTGCGCGGCGTGACGCTCGATAATCCGCGCGACTTCGCAAAGCTGATGGACAAGGTCAATCGACTGGTCTTCGAGGCCTCGGCATCGAATCGCTACGCAACCTTTTTCTTCGCCGCCTTCGATCCTAAAACGCGCCGACTGGAGTGCGTGAACGCAGGGCACAATCCCCCGATTTTGTTGCGCCCCGGATTGGACGGGGGAACACAGACGATGCGTCTGGAAGCGGATGGACCAGTTGTAGGTCTGTTGCCGATCGCTCCCTACACCGAGCAGTCATTGACACTGATGCCCGGCGATCTGCTGCTCCTCTACACAGATGGCATCAGCGAGGCCATGACCCATGACGACGAAGAGTGGGGCGAAGAGCGGCTGATCGAAGCCGCGCTGAAAGTGAAACAAAAAAATGCCGATGAAATCCTGCGCGACCTGTTCGACGCCGCTGACCGATTTACTGCCGGCGCTCCCCAGCACGACGATATGACTCTGCTGGTGTTAAAGCTGGAGGGATGATGTTTTACCACAAGGAAATCCTGGGACTGCTCCTGCTTCTGAATGCAGGTTCCGGTATGGTAAGCGCACAAACCCAGAAGCCTGACCCATGTGCAAAAGATATGACTCAGATGGAGATGAACATCTGCTCCGGTGATGAAGCAGAGAAAGCCGATAAGCGACTGAACCTGGTCTATCGCAAAGCGATGGAATACCTGCAGCAGGATCTCGCCCAGGCGGGAACGGATCAGAGTCAGAAAAAATGGGTACAGCAGTCCATTGACGATCTGAAGGCGGCCGAAATCGCGTGGATCAAGTATCGGGATCTGCAGTGCGAAGCGGCGGCTCAGCGATACGAGGGCGGAAGCATCCGGCCCTTAATCAAAAACAATTGCATGTCGATGGCGACCGAGCATCGTGTAGAGGAGATCAAAGCCGCATATGAAAATGGCGACCGCAAACTGGAATAACTCGAAGGCATGCGCAACCAGCCGGTTCGTCAATCTGGCTTCAACATTCGTTCTGATCGCAGCGTTTTTTTCTGCCTGCGCACAGGATCTGAAAGTTCCCAAAGTTGCGCCGCGGCCGGCGGATACGCTTGTCATGTTGCCCGATGGATCGACCGTACATGTAGAGCTGGCGAAGACAGAGGCGGAACGGCAGTTCGGCTTGATGGAGCGCACCACGCTTCCACAGGGGCGCGGGATGCTTTTCATCCACGACCAGCCCGGGCAATATCCTTACTGGATGTACGACTGCAAGATCGGCCTCGACATTATCTGGATGGACCAGGGTCATCGCATTGTCGAAATGTCTCCGAACACGCCGCCCTGTAAGGGCAAGTCCACAACGTGCCCGAACTACGGCGGCCATGCCACCTCGTTGTATGCGCTGGAACTTCCAGTAGGCTCGATTAAGGCGCATCAGCTGGCAGTCGGCCAGGTGGTGAACTTCAACGTTCAGTAGGGACTGACAGTCCAGGTATTCGCGCCTTCGGCGCAAAAAATAATTATCCTGGAAGACAACCGCCCTGGGAGCTGACTTTGGTTTTTCCTGGCAAGGGAGGAACGTATGACGACTTCCAAGATGTCAAAGTCCCGGACTCCTGGCACGGACAATCTTTTTGAATCGGGTGGCCATTCGCGACGGCAGATTCTTGCTCTGGCGGGGAGCGCGGTCCTGGCATGGGTCGCTCGCCCAATGCGGGCATTCGCCAAAGAAGAACCCACCATGATGATTCACATGTTTGCTTTTCGCTGGAAGCCTGTCGCCACCGAGAACGATAAGGATCGAGCAATCGTGGAAATATCCGCATTTCGGGGCAAGATACCTGGCCTGCTTGAGGTCCATGTGGGCAAAAACGTTTCGCCTCGCGGAGCGGGTTATGAGACGGGCGGCGTGATGAAATTCACCGACGCTGCCGCCATGGCAAATTACACCGTTCATCCCCTGCACAAAGCGCTGCTCGCATGGCTCCTGCCGCTCATCGATCCAATCGAGGTCGATTTTTGGCTTGATCCACGTCAGCAGGCAGGCCCTGCGTCAGCTTCCCTGTCCGAACCCTATCCTTTTCGAAGCCACATTCCAGCCCCGCAAATCCAACACAGGCTGCAGCCCTTCGGTTGCAGGATAGTTGATGGTGATCTCGCGGGTTTCGCCGGGCAACAATGAGACGTAGTTATCGCTGTAATACGCGGGCAGAATGCGTAAGCCGTCCTTGTTGTTAATCAGCGTGAGCTTGTTTTCGAGTGCGGCTGACGTTCCATTATTGCTGAGCCGGACGACGATCCCGGCTTCTCCGTTTTCTGTTCTCGAAAAAGTAGCCGTGGCTGTGACATTTGCCTGCGGAAGCGTATCGAGAGCGCGGTAGTCCTCACTCTTCGCAGCCAGCCAATAAATATTTCGCGAGAGTGTTTCGCCGGTTGCAGATTTCAGTTGAAGGCTGACGAGCGCCACTTGGTTCGCTAGTAGAGGCGCAAGGTCAAGATGGAATACGGTCACTGCCGTATCCGCAGCGGCATTCTGCGGAGCCTGCTGGTGCAGGAGGGATTTGTTGTCGAGCGAGTAGACGTCCGCCGTGATGGTGGCGTTGGCAAGCGGAGAGTTGGTCGTGTTGATTAGCTCCACGTCGTAGGTCGCGAGGTCGAGCTGAATGTGCAGCGGCTCGCAGGCTTTCATCGTCCCGTAGAACGACGCCTGCGTGTCGTAGTCGGACGTGAGAATCTGCCACATCGTGCTGGGCCAGGCCGGCTGTGTCATCCACAGCATGCGGCCGCTGTTCGGAGCCCACAGGTGCGCGTTCATGCCTTCGAAGATGGCACGATGACTTGCGTAATTCAGCATCTGCGCCTTGCGGTCGAAGTCCTCAAGGCTGGTTGCCGCGCCGAACTCGGTTTGAATCTCATCCATGAAAGGCTTTGTCTTGCCGTTTCCGCTGGCGTGCCAGTCGTGATATGCCCACACATCGTCGATGGGCCACTGGTCGGCCTTGGGAACCCATGCGCGGAACGATTCGAGCGTGGACATCGATGGCGTACCTGTCTCCACCGAGAAGCCGTGATTGAGATATGTGTAGTAGAGCTTCGGATCCTGATAGCTATACGGCCCGCTGCCCTGCAGGTTGATCTGGTTCGAGCTGGGGAAGTAGTAACGCGTGCCGTCGAGGGTGGCGATCAGGTGGATGAGCCCTTCGTTGACGATGGGCTGAGGCACGCCCTCGTTGCGTCCACACCACACCAGGATGGAGGGATGACTACGATAGCGTGAGATCACATCGGCAGCATTTTTTAAGAACAGGTCCGGGTCCTGCGCTTCAATGTTGTAATTCTGAGTCGACTCCCAGAAGTCATTCCACACCAGCATGCCGTACTCGTCGGCGAGATCGTAGAAGACGTCCTCCGTGCTCTGCCCCACCCAGTTGCGAATGATGTCGAGGTGCGCGTCGCGGTTCAATCGGAAGTAAGGCTCGAGCCGCTCACGCGAAACCCGCTTGCGTGCGTCGTCCATGCCCCAATTTCCGCCTCGGCAAACGATGCGCACACCGTTGACGCGCACCACGAGATAGGGCGCGGATTTTGTGTCGTCGAGCATGCGGATCGCCGGAGACTTCTCTCCGCCCGGCGCCAGCGACGCAACCCACGAATGCCAGTTCTCACGCCATTCAGCTGGCCAGAAAGGTGGTGGTGGTTCGGCAGCCGGAATTTCGCGCATGCCCTCGTGGCTCACATCGACAGCGAGCTTGTCAGCAAGTCCCTTGGCCGGGGCGTACTCGACGCGGAGAAGGTGCCCGGCACTATCGAGCAGGCTGAGCTCATAGGTGATTTCGCGAATGCCGAAGCGGAGCTGCTTCGTGTCCGAGACATCGCGGCCAGCGGTGACAGAGAGCCTCAGATGATAAAGCTCGGGCTTCCCGTAACCATTGGGCCACCAAAGGCGGGGATTCTGCACCGTGAGCTGCGCGAACTCTGTTGGGGCAAGCTTCACCGTGTTCGCGCCCGGAGTGAGTGTCACCTCCTTACTCACCGTCACGCCCTCGAAGCTGGCGATAAGCGTTGCTTTCGTAGGTGTGTCCGATGCGCTCGTCAGCGGCACGTTGATTCCGACGCTTGCCTTTGTTGTATCGGGCAGGGGCAGAGTCGTCACAACCTGCGGATCGCCGATCTTCACTGTATTCGTAGCCGTGATAGTTACAGGTTGCCAGATGCCCGCGTCGCGGTCCCGAATTGCCGGGATCCAGTCCCATCCCTCGGTGGCAACAAAGGTCGGACCATCGAGACACATGAGGCCGCCATTCTCGCCCGGTCCGCCCTTGATTGACTGCTCCTGCGGAATGCCCGGGTGTGGCGGCGGAGATACGCGTACGGCGAGAACATTCGTCTGTCCCGGCTTGAGAATGCCGGTCACGTCGAAGTTGCCGCGAATGAACGCGCCAGTAATTGTTCCGAGCGATTGCCCGTTGAGCCACACCGACGCGCTGTAGTTGATGCCGTGGAAGGTCAGCGTGAGGCGCTTGCCGCCGAGATTGGAGGGCGTTTTGAATTCCGTGCGGTACCAGTAGTCCTGCTTGTTCAGGCTCTCGGGAATCGCCATGTTGTTGAGGCCGTAGTCGGGATCGGGATAGACGCCGCGATCGACCAGGGTCGTCAGCACCGTGCCCGGAACTGTCGCCACATACCAGTTCTTCGGGCTGAAGCCTTTCGCCGAAATCGCCGCGCCGTCGGCCTGAACCTTAGGAGCCTCGCTGAGCATCCAGCCGTTCACTGTCCACTGGTTGTCGCCATCGGGTTCGAGCGCCTCGCGCGCGGGCGGCAGAGGCTTCGCGACTGGCGCGGAGAACGGAGCCTTGCTGTGCGGCATCTGGGCGGCATCCTGCGGCGCGCGATAGCCGGCCTGTCCACGCGTTTGCACCGGCCAGGGCTTCGAGCCTTCTTCGTACTCGACCACGGAGGTGTCGCTGCCTTTGCTGTAAATCTGAGCAAGCGCATCGCTCGCCAGCGCTTCGCGAAGCAGCGTGAATCCGGCGATCCTGCCGCCAAAATGCCCCCAGGCTGGCGCAAGGGGCATCGCGGGAGCCATGCCCAGCACGCCGCTCACACTGCCCAGCAGCAGGGGGCCGCTCGCGACCTGCGCGCCATCGCTGTAAAGCCGGAAGCGCTCGCCGTCAAACGTAGCCGCGATCATGTGCCACTTTCCTGGCCCCAGCGACACGGGCGCTTCGAGGCTGTTGCCCTTGCCACCCCAGAGAATCAGCTTGCCCGGAGCAATAGCGAGATAACGCGCATACTCATCTTCCGGCTTGCCCAGACCCGCAACCAGCATGGGCTTAACGGCGACATCATCCGCATTCACCCAGGCGTAGAGCGTCCACGGCGAGTCAGCCAGCAGTACGGTGTCATTCTCGGTGAGTTTTTTGTTCAGGCCCTCACCGTCGGGCAGGAACACGCCGTTGTAAGGCCCATAGAACGCAGGATCATTGGTGATTTGCGCGCGTGCCGGTGCGGCAACACAGAAAAGAATGATCGCCATGCCAAGTAAAACGATTGATTTGCGCATGATTTGTTTGAGTTTATTACCCATCGCAACAATGTACACGCGCCGTCGCCGCGTCGTGCATTTCACAAAGTATTCGTCGAAGCACTGTCGCTCTCAAAGCCGCGACCCTTCTCCGCTGCTAAACTGAAACCTGCATGATCCTCCCGTTTGTCCGCGAACTGCTTGCGGATTTGGAGAACTCACCCTCATTTGAACAGGCACGAAGGCACCTCGCCCTTGCCCGTGGGCGTCGTCGTGTCTCTGGACTGACCTCCACCGCCCGCGCCCTCTACATACCTCTGTTTGGTCGCGCCGCCAACGCGCCTGTGATCGTCGTAGTGCCCGACAACAAGGCCGCCGACGCGCTGCAGATTGCGCTGCGAGCGGGGTGCGAGCTTACCGGAGCCATCCCGCCCAACCGCGTGCTGAAGCTGCCCGCGCACGATGTACTGCCCTTCGAAAATCTTTCGCCCCACCCGGAAATCCAGGAACAGCGCGCCGCAACACTCTGGAAAATGGCCACCGGAGCGGCGTCTATCGTGATCGCGCCTGTTGAAGCCGCGGCGATGAAACTCTTCCCGCGGCCCTTTTATGCTGGCCTCGCCCAGTTCCTGCGCCGCGGCGAAGAGGTCGATGTGGAAACGCTGCTTGCACACCTTTCGAGCGTGGGATATACGCCGATGGACATCGTTGAGATGCCCGGCCAGTACACGCGGCGGGGCGGCATCCTCGACATTTATTCACCGGAAGCCGACCGCCCGGTTCGCTTCGAGTTCTTTGGCGACGAGATTGAGACCATCCGAAAATTCGATCCCGAGACGCAGCGCTCGTCCGCGCCGCTCGACGAAGCCCTGCTGTTGCCGCTCACCGAAACACCGGTCAGCGAGAGGCTGCTGGCAGCAGTGCATACCCGCCTGAGCGGCACCCACATCGAAGCTGGAGACGATCCTGACATCGTCGCCCAGGCCGTTGCGGCCGGAGGAGTCAGCGTCTTCCCCGGCTGGGAATTCTTCGCAGGCGTCGCGACTGCAGACGCTTCGCTGCTCGCTCTGCTTCCCCGCTGTCTGCTCTTCGTTGAAGAACCTGCGATGATTGAAAATCAGATCGATCGCTGGTGGAACAAAGTCGACCAGCGGCACGAGCGCTCGAGTATCGGCTCGCTGATTCGGCCCGAGGATATTTATCTACGGCCGGAAGTGCTCAAGGCGCAATTGTCGTCGCATGCCGGCATCGATATCGATCAGCTCGGCGCAGTGGACGTGCTCGAAGAGGATACGACGCTCGGCGAAATTGCTCTCCAGTCGCGGCCTACGTTGCGCTTTCATGGATCGATTCCGGCCTTCATCGAACAGGTGCGCTCGCTCATGCAACAGGAGACGCGCATGCTGCTCGTCGCTCCCAATCAGGGCGAAGTCGAGCGGCTGGCCAACCTGCTGCGAGAGTACGAACTGCCTTACCGGCTTGGCAGCCGCATCCAGCACGCGGGCAGCGAAAACATCTACGACGAGTCGAGCTACCTAGCAGGCAACTACCGCACGCCGATTCTCGTGCGCAGTTCCCTTTCCGCCGGCGTAAGCCTGCCCGATGCAAACCTCGTCCTCTTCGGCGCGAATGATTTTTCGGACGAAGCCGATGTAGCCGCGCGGCCGGCTCCGCGGAAATCCAAAACCGCCGCCTTTGTTTCTGATTTCCGCGATCTCACCGTCGGCGATTTCGTCGTCCACGTCGAGCACGGCATCGCTCAATACACGGGACTCAGGGAGATCGTGCAGGATGGCGTCACCATTGAGTTCATGGTGCTCGAGTTCGCCGAGCAGGCCCGGCTCTACGTACCGCTCACGCGCCTCGACCTGATCCAGAAATATCGCTCGACCGACGCCGGGCCGGCGCCCGTGCTCAATCGCCTCGGCTCACAACAGTGGGCGAAGACCAAGGCCCGCGTGCGCAAGGCCATGCAGGACATGGCCGATGAGCTGCTGAAGCTCTACGCGCAGCGCAAGGCCGCGCTGGGGCACGCCTTTCCGACGGACAACGAATTTCAGCGCGAGTTTGAAGACGCCTTCGATTACAACGAGACCGAAGACCAGATCTCTGCGATCAACGACATCAAGCGCGACATGCAATCGACCATGCCCATGGATCGCCTGCTGTGCGGCGACGTGGGCTACGGCAAGACAGAAGTCGCCATGCGCGCCGCCTTCAAAGCGGTGCAGGACGGCAAGCAAGTGGCAGTGCTCACGCCGACGACAGTGCTCAGCTTCCAGCACTTTGAGACTTTCAAGGAGCGCTTCAAGCAGTTTCCGATCACCGTCGAGATGATTTCGCGCTTCCGGACGCAGAAGGAGCAGAAGCTCATCCTGGAGCGGGTTGAAGCGGGCAAGGTCGATATCCTCATCGGTACGCATCGCCTGCTTTCGAAGGACCTGAAGTTTCACGACCTGGGCCTGCTGGTCGTCGACGAGGAGCAGCGCTTCGGCGTGCGTCACAAGGAGCGGTTAAAGCAGATGCGGCGCGAAATCGACGTGCTGGCCATGTCCGCCACGCCCATTCCACGCACGCTGCACATGTCGCTCGTTGGCCTGCGCGACATGAGCGTGATTGAAACGCCGCCGAAAGATCGCATGGCGATCCAGACCGTGGTCGCCAAGTTCGACGAGAAGCTGATTCGCTCCGCGGTCGAAGTCGAGCTGGAACGCGGCGGCCAGATCTACTTCGTCCACAACCGCGTCGAGACTATCTATGAGCTCGCGGCAAAGATTCAAGAGCTCGTTCCCGCCGCCCGCATCACTGTCGGCCACGGGCAGATGAGCGAGGGCGAGCTGGAAAAGGTCATGCTCAGCTTCATGCATCATGAGCACGACGTGCTGGTTGCCACAACCATCATCGAGAATGGCCTCGATATTCCTCTGGCAAATACCATCATCATTAATCGCGCTGATCGTCATGGCCTCTCGGAGCTTTACCAGCTGCGTGGCCGCGTGGGCCGCTCGAACCGCCGAGCCTACGCCTACCTGCTCATTCCGCCTGAACAGGAGCTGACCGAAGTCGCACGCCGTCGACTGGCTGCGCTCAAGGAATTCTCCGACCTCGGCGCGGGCTTCAAAATCGCCGCGCTCGATCTGGAGCTGCGCGGCGCGGGCAACATGCTCGGCGGCGAACAGAGCGGCCACATTGAAGCCATCGGTTTTGAAATGTACACCAGCATGCTCGAAGAAGCGGTCGGCAAGCTGAAAGGCGAGGAACGAGTGGAGGTTCCTACCACACAGCTCAGCCTGGGAATTGCGCTACGCATCGACGAGAGCTACATCCCGGAAGAGAACCAGCGCCTGCGCATGTACAAGCACATTGCCGGCGTGCAGAACGAAGCAGCCATCGCCGAAGTTCGCGCCGAGCTCGAAGACCGCTACGGCCCGCTGCCAGAGAGCGTGCGTCACCTGCTCGACGCATCCCTGCTCCGCATCGAATGTGAAAGGATTGGAGTGTCGCAGATCGACCGCAAGCGCGACCAGCTGCACATTCGCTTTACCGAAAGCGCCGGAGTCGATCCGGGCCGTCTGATGAAGCTCGTGGCAAAGAACGCTAAGCGCGGCGCACAGTTCACGCCGCAGGGTGTGCTGCGCTATCCTCTAACGTCGCCTAAGCCTGATGGTGTACTCGCCGAAATACGCGCTCTGCTTGACCAACTGGCTCTTACCGAGATGGCCGTACAATAAGTATCTGTATTCGTTACTAATAGAAGCGAGGTTTGATGAATCGCCGATTTCTTACAGTTGTAGTCGTGTTCGCAGTACTCATTACAGGAGGCAGGATGACCGCTACCCTGCACGCCCAGGCTGCAGCCTACCCGGATGTCACCGGGAAATTCCGCGCGCTGGCGAGCGACTATTTTGAGCAGGTCTACTTCAAGTTTTCGCCCTCCCTGGGCACGCTGGACGGGTTGCATCAATATGATGCGCTGCTTGAAGATTACAGCCGTACCAGCGTCGAGCAGCAGATCGCCGCCCTCAAGCGTTTTGAATCGAAGTTCGATGGCATATCTGAATTCGCACTTGACCAGAGCACGCAGGGCGACCTGACCATGATGCGTGACAGCATTCGCGGCACTTTGCTCGAACTTGAGACAATACGCGCATGGGAAAAGAATCCTGACACTTATTCGAGCGGCATCGCCAACAGCGCCTTTGTGCTCATGGAGCGGAAATTCGCTCCCGCCGACGACCGCCTGCGTTCACTGATCGCCCGCGAGAAGCTGATGCCCAATGTCTTTGTCGCCGCGCGAGAGAATCTCAAGAACCCACCACGGGTCTCCACCGAAATCGCCCTCGAACAACTGCCCGACATCATCACCTTCTTCGAGAAAGACGTTCCGGAGGCCTTCAAAGATGCGAAGGATCCCGCGGTCATCGCCGAGTTCCAGAAGGTCAATGCCACGGTCATTGCCTCATTGCGCGACTACGAGCAGTGGCTCAAATCTGACCTTTTGCCGCGCTCCAAGGGCGACTTCCGCATCGGCGCCGACACCTTTTCGAAGAAGTTGCTGTACGACGAGATGGTCGACACGCCGCTCGACAAGCTGCTGACGGTCGCCTATGCCGATCTGCATAAGAATCAAGCTGAATTCGAGCGCGTCGCGAAAGAGGTTGATCCTTCGAAGACTCCCAAGGAGGTCCTCGCCGAGCTGGCCAGCATTCATCCCGCTCCCGATCAGTTGCTTACCACCTTTCACAACACGTTCGACGGCCTGATTCAATTCATCCGCGAGAAGCGGATCATCACCATCCCATCGGATGTGCAGCCAGTTCTGGAAGAAACGCCGCCCTTTATGCGCGCCACCACGCAGGCCTCGATGGATTCGCCCGGTCCATTTGAGAAGAATTCGACTACGGCGTATTTCAACGTCACCCTGCCCGAAAAGAGCTGGACACCCCAGCATATCGCCGAGCATATGTCTGCCTTCAACCTGGGGACTATCATAAGCACTTCGGTGCACGAGGCGTATCCGGGCCACTACGTCCAGTTTCTCTGGGTGAACCACACCGACCTGAGCCAGGTACGCAAGATCATCAACGCGAATACCAACGTCGAGGGCTGGGCGCATTACTGCGAACAGATGATGCTCGACCAAGGGTACGGACAGCCCGGCGCGGGCGCGAAAGACGAGCGCGAGGCAAAACTCATCCGCCTGGGCCAGCTGCAGGACGCCTTGCTGCGTGATGCTCGCTTCATCGTCGGCATTAAAATGCACACCGGGCAGATCACCTTTGATCAGGCGGTCGACTTCTTTGTCTCCGATGGATACCAGTCGCACTCCGTTGGCCTGGTGGAGACTAAGCGCGGAACCTCCGACCCTACTTATCTCTATTACACTCTTGGCAAGCTGCAGATCATGAAACTGCGCGCAGACCTGGAGAAAAAGGAAGGCGCGGACTTCTCCCTGCAGAAGTTTCATGACGACTTCATGCGCCAGGGCGGCGCACCCATCAAGATCGTGCGCCGCGCTCTGCTCGGAGACGACTCGCCCGTGCTATAAACGCATCTAACCCTCTGTCACGCTGAGTACGAATACACTAGCTGCCAATTCTGAAATCGATTCCAGACGAAGGACTCCCCTGAATGAAAACCAAGGTACGCAAAGCAGTCTTTCCCGCAGCCGGCTTCGGAACCCGCTTTCTTCCCGCCACGAAGGCAATCCCCAAGGAAATGCTCGCGGTAGTCGACAAGCCGATCATTCAATATGGCGTTGAAGAGGCACTGGCGGCCGGGTGCGAAGAGATCATCATCATCACGGCGCGCGGCAAGTCCGCCATCGAAGACCATTTCGACATCAGCTACGAACTCGAAGCCTCTCTCGAAAAACGCGGCAAGACCGACCTGCTCGCCATTGCCCGAAATGTCTCGAATATGGCGCAGCCATCCTATGTACGGCAGAAGGAGGCGAAGGGTCTCGGCCACGCGGTCCTGATGGCCAAAGAACTCGTGGGTGACGAGCCCTTCGCGGTGATTCTCCCGGACGACGTGATCGATGCAACCACGCCGTGTGTGAAACAGATGATCGATGTTTTTGACGAAGTTCGGGGCTCCGTTCTCGCGACCATGGTCGTAGAAGGCCCTGGCATCTCTGCGTACGGCGTGCTGGATGGGTCGCCGCTGCCCAACAATCCGCGCATCATCGAGGCCCGAGGCATGGTTGAAAAACCGAAGTTTGAAGATGCCCCGTCAAAGAACGCAATCATCGGGCGATACATCCTGACGCCAAAAATCTTTGAGCTGCTGGAGAATATCACTCCAGGTGCGGGCGGTGAGCTTCAGCTGACGGACGGCATCAAGGGATTGCTAAAAACAGAGAAGGTCTACGGTTACAATTTCGATGGAATTCGTCACGATGCCGGTGACAAATTAGGTATGCTGAAGGCGACAGTTGATTTTGCTCTCAAACGCGACGACCTCGGGCCGCCGTTTCGCGAATATCTGAAGTCGCTGTCGCTGTAGAGTTGGCCCGGTCGTGAGCCGGGCCTGTCTATTTCCACTTGATATTGCAGCCCACACTGGGACGCTGCTCGGGGCTGATGGGCTGACCCGCGACGAGGGCGTCGAGTGCACCGCGCAAATCTTTACCGGTCACCGGAACGCCGCTTTCCGGACGGCTGTCGTCAAACTGCCCGCGATAGACTAGCTTCAGTCCGTCGTCGAAGAGAAAGAAATCCGGTGTGCAAGCCGCTCCGTAGGCGCGCGCCACCTCCTGCGTATCGTCGTAGAGATAGGGGAAGGTGAATCGCAGCTCGCGCGCTTGTTCGGCCAGACTCTTCGGCGCGTCGTCGGGATAATTCGCTGCATCGTTGCTGCTGATCGCGACGATGCCCACTCCCTTACCCTCATAATCAAGGCCAAGCTGCGCCAGTCCCTTTTCCAAGTGTTTAACGAACGGGCAGTGCCGGCAGATGAACATCACCAGCAGGCCTTTGGGGATTGTCAAAGCCTGCGTACTCACATCATGGCCGGTGACCACATCCTTCAAAACAAAATCCGGTGCAGATGTCCCCAACGCCAGCATTGTCGATTCTGTACGAGCCATCGTGTTCCTCCCTTGGCTTTCTCCAGCTCAGAACAGCATTCCCCTGCGCGGCAGGGGAATGCCAAAGTGCTCATAAGCCAGCCGCGTCGCCACACGTCCGCGCGGCGTGCGATCGAGAAAGCCGCGCTGGATTAGGAACGGCTCGTACACCTCTTCGAGGGCGTCTTCTTCCTCGGCCAGCGAAGCCGCCAGCGTGTTCAGGCCCACCGGACCGCCGTCGTACTTCTCGATGATGGTCATCAACAGCCGCCGGTCGAGCTCGTCGAAGCCATGTGCGTCCACCTCAAGCATCTTCAGCGCATGCTCAGCGGTCGCGCGATCGATCACTCCCGTACCGCGCACCTGCGCATAGTCGCGCACCCGCCGCAGCAGCCGGTTAGCAATACGCGGAGTGCCGCGCGAGCGCATGGCGATCTCTGCCGCGCCGTCCTGATCGATCGGAACGCCCAGCACTTCCGCCGAGCGCTCGACCACAAAGCGCAGGTCGTCGTCAGAATAGAATTCCAGCCGCAGCAGGATTCCGAAGCGCGAGCGCAGCGGCGACGAGATCAGGCCGGGACGCGTTGTCGCTGCGACAAACGTGAAAGGCTTGATGTCCATGACGTGCGTGCGCGCGGCCGGACCCTGGCCGATGATGATGTCGAGTTTGTAGTCCTCAAGGGCCGTGTAGAGCTTCTCCTCGAGCACCGGCTGCAGGCGATGAATCTCGTCGAGAAAGAGCACCTGCCGCTCCCTCACGTTGGTCAGGATTGCGGTAAGATCGCCCTGAATTTGCAGCGCGGGCCCCGAAGTCTGCTGGAAGCCCACATTCAGTTCATTCGCGATGATGGTCGCTAGCGTCGTCTTTCCCAGGCCGGGAGGCCCGAAAAGCAGTACGTGATCGAGCGCTTCGCCGCGCGACCGGGCGGCCTCAAGTGCGATGCCAAGCTGCTCCTTGGCCTTCTCCTGACCGATAAATTCCTGCAACCGCCGCGGACGCAGCTTCAACTCAAACGAGCTTTCGTCGTCCGCGCGCGCCGCGCTCACCAAACGTTCCGGATCGTCCTTGTGCACAGCCATTTCACTCGGAGTCTACCGGGTGGGGTGGCGGGAAGCAATGTGCGGTCGTTACTCGCCGTTGCCTCTTTGGTCTACATTGGTTGACGATGCCTCGACTCGTTCTCACTATCCTGGTTGCCCTCTTCCTGTTGCCGGAATGCTTCGCACAAAGCGAGGTGCACGGCGCGAACATGACCGACGCTCAGAAAGTAGAAATGGCGCGTCGCGTCCAGCAAGAGTTCCTCCATGCCTGGAACGGCTATCGCAAGTACGCGTGGGGACACGACGCGTTGATGCCTCTGAACCGCAAGCCTCGCGACTGGTACGCTCACTCGTTGCTCATGACGCCCGTCGATGGGCTCGACACGATGATCCTGATGGGACTGAAACCGCAGGCAGACGAGGCCCGCAGGCTGATCGATACCCAACTGAACTTCGATCAGGACATGTATGTAAAGGATTTCGAGATTACCATCCGCCTGCTGGGTAGCCTGCTTTCGAGCTACGAACTCACGGGCGATAAGCGCCTGCTCGAGCTAGCGGACGACCTGGGGCGACGCATGCTGCCCATGTTCAACTCTCCGACCGGCATGCCCTATGAATATGTCAATCTGCGGACGGGTGCCGTGCGCGGTACGGTCAGCAATCCCGCCGAAATCGGCAGCCTGCTGATCGAATACGGGACGCTTTCGAGGCTTACCGGCAAACAGGAATATTACGACAAGGCCAAGCGAGCCCTGGTCGAGTTGTACAAGCGGCAATCGCCGATCGGTCTGGTCGGCTCCGGCATCAACGTTGAGTCCGGAGCATGGACTGACCCAGCGGCGGGAATCATGGGCGGCATCGATTCCTACTACGAGTACCTGCTGAAAGCAGCCATCCTCTTTGGCGACAAAGACTGCGAACAGATGTGGAAGGCGAGCCTGGTCGCGATTAACAAGTATCTGGCGGATCAGCGGCCCGATGGCCTGTGGTACGGGCAGGCAGACATGAACACGGGGAAGCGAACGACGACCGACTACGGTGCGCTCGATGCATTCTTCCCCGCGGTGCTGGTGCTGTCGGGCGATGGGGATCGAGCCGCACGCCTGCAGGACTCCGGCTATCGAATGTGGAACTTCGCCGGCGTGGAGCCCGACGAATTCAACTACGTGAAGATGCAGATTGAAAACGCTGAATATCCGCTGCGTCCCGAAATCATCGAGTCGGCGTACTACCTTTATCAGTCGACGCACGATCCGAAATATCTGGCGATGGGGCAGACCTTCTATGAATCGCTGGTGAAGTACTGCCGCACGAACGATGGATTCGCCGCGCTTAAGGACGTCCGCACCAAGCAGAAAGACGACGCCATGGAGAGCTTCTTCTTTGCCGAGACGCTGAAGTATCTCTATCTGCTCTTCGCACCGCCGTCCGCGTTGGATTTCGACTCCATCGTCTTCAATACCGAGGCACATCCCATGAAACGCAACCTGCCTCACTAGGCCCTGCGGAGAAAGGGCCAGAATTTCGGAACTGACATGGCTCGAGCGTGTACCTTGTATGGAGAGCCGGACATGCACGCGCCGGGAACTCTGTTCTCCCCTTCCATGATCGTGAAGTCGTTCGCATAAGGCACGTCCTTTTCACGCAGGTGGGATATGTCCGGTCGCCGGTCATCAGATTCGGGTTGTACAGGCCAAAGCCCTGACCATGGCAAGTTCTCGCAACGCGGGTGTGAAGCGTCGGAAGTTCGAGGCTTTTGCCTTCTTCTGACGCAAATTGCCCCTATCGCTCTTACTCTGATTCTCCTCGTTATATCGTTAACGGCGAATGCGCAAGGGCAGGGATTGTCGGTCGTTCCGCAGTTCCAGATCCCTCCTCCCGACGTTGCGCCACGCGTCGACTCATACCAACCGGTTGATTTCAACGCGGAGCTTTCCCAACCTCGCTCCTTATATCCGCAAGTTCCTTCCAGGGATGCGCAGGCTCTCCCTGAATCATACTTCGCGGACTCCCCCGCTTCAGCCGGAATGGCCGGGAACGAATATCCCTCTGCGCCAGTCCCCGTCGATCTGATGCCCCTTCTGGTTCAACTTGGGCAGGCGGCTGAAAGTCAGCACCCTGCGTCGACTCTTAATGGGGAAGAGCGCTATCACTGGAAGGGCTTGTTATTGCAGTCGCTCGGTTTCATCGCGGTAGAAAACAGCTTTCGTTTCATGACCGACGAAACCTTTCGCCACCTTACTGCCGACAAACCGTACTGGCACGATTACATTGCCTCGCTGAAGCAGTGGAACATGCGCCGCTGGAGCGACGGCGACGATTTCCTTGTCGACGATATCGGCCATCCTATGCAGGGCGGAGTATCGTCCTTCATCGAGATCCAGAACGACCCTCGCGCTCGCATGCTTCAGATAAGCTCTTCTCCGGCATATTGGAAGAGTCGTTTCATGGGAATGATGTGGGCCACCGTTTACAGCACCCAACAGAAGGTCGGCCCTTTGGGGGAGTCCGCGCTGGGTAGCGACGGCGGCGAGACATACGTTCCCGGCTGCAAGTATCCCTGCCCCAGTTACAAACCTGGCGTGACGAAATACACCAACAACACCGGCTGGACTGATTTCATTGCTACGCCCGTCATCGGCACGCTCTGGGTGCTCATGGAAGATTCGATCGATCGATTTATAAGCGATCCCGTGCAGGAAGCACATCCTGACCGGCTCTTCCCCAAAATACTGCGGGGCAGTCTCAATCCCTGCCGCACCATGGCCAACGCCCTGCGCCTCAAGACGCCCTGGTATCGCGACTTTCAGCATCCCGATGAAGTCGGCACGCCTTCGATCCACTTTATGCGCGATGAGGAGGAGGTAGTCAAGAGCTTGCCGCGCTTTGAAATCTTCCCGCACTTCAATGCGCTGTCTCTCTCTGTTAATACTGAGCATTGCGCACCGTGCCGCAGCTTCACCACCGGTGGAGGGGTCGGATTCTCGTATCGCATCACGCGCTGGCTGGACTTCGATTCCGACCTGAATCGTCAACCCAATGCCAGCCCGTTACCCTCAGATCGGGCAGGAGGCAATGTCATCAGTGGCACCTTCGGCTTTCGCTCCGGTATTCAGACCCCGCACTTCGCACTCAAAGCCTCAATCCGTCCAGGCTTCGTGAGCTATGATCGCGCCTACCTCACCAGTCCCAGTGGGATCCACTTGTATTCAATATCGGGTCCGGTCATAATTCCGCCCACCTCTCCGACGCCGGAGATCGGGCGCATTACGCACTTCGTAACTGCTCTTTCGATCAATGCGGATTATGGACTCACGCGCCACTTCGCTTTGCGCGCAGCATTCGGCAACACACCCGTCCGATACAAGACGGATTATTACGATCGGCCTCCGGGACGCGGCTCGCCACCTTACATTTACTTCATCTCACCAAACATCTACGCCACCAATGAAAATTGGACTTACCAGGCGGGCCCTGTCTTGCGCTTTTGATATTTTCCGTCTTACTGTGCCAGCAGCGGTAAGCTGGCTACGCACAACGCTGCCTGCGCAAGCAACAATCCACCCGTGATCCACAGGAACCAGCGCCGATAGCGCGTCTCCAGGACGTCGGCAAAGACGCCCCCCACAAACGCCAGCAGAAACGGCAGAGCCCACAGCCACGTCTGTGTCGCGACTCCGGTCGTCACGAGGATTAGCAACAAGACTGACACGATGAGCGGCGCAGTGTTGCCAAAGTAACGCGAGCGGGGCATGGCCAGATAGAGGCCGAGAGACCCCACCGCAGCGATCGTCGGCCCCGCATTCTGCAGCGTCATAAAGAACATTCGTGCGGGTTCCGGCGAGAGGCCAACCTTCGCCACCTCGCTGCGGAATACGTAGCTGAACGCATCTGGGCGAAAGGTATAGGACGCGAACAGAATCAGCATCGCGCCCAGCACCCAGACAATCAGTAATGTGGGCAGATATGCCCGCTTGCCCTCTGCCAGATACGCCATGAAACAGACCGTCAGCAGCAGCGCCAGAACAAATGCGGAGACATGGGCCGCCGCCGTGAATCCCATCACCACTGTCAGCAGCACGATGCGCGGACGCCACTTCTTCCTTGGCCCCTGCATCGCGTGCGACACGCCGATGGCCGTATAAACCGCGGCAAAGAGACCAAACGCTGCCCAGATCTCATTGTTCGGGTAGGTCGCGGTCGCGACCACCGGAGGCGCGAAGCAATAGAGCGCGAGCGCTATGTATCCGCCCGTGTTGCCGTAGAGCCGCCGCGTCACCCACCACAGGCAGGCTCCCAGCATCAGTGCGGCAAAGACAAAGGGGAGGCGCAGCAGCAGGTTTACCTGCGTTACCTCGTGGCGCATCTCCCACGTCGAGGTTGTCGATGCCTGGCCGGCGAAGATACGCTCCAGGGTCAGTGGCAGACCGGCAGCGCGATAGGCGAGCGTCCCGTCGTGGACATTTCCGCAACTCGTAAAATACCCCGCCAGCGGAGACGGCTTCTCCCACATCTCACGGCCACAGCGCGCGTACTGATAGTCCGACTCCGTGAGCCCTCGGTGTGCGATCACCCACAAGCACTGTGCGAGCAGTGCAAACAACAGGAGTGCCGCGATTTGTTGCGGGCGGTTAAAGCGAAATTTGCGCAGGCGGTGTCGGGTCGGGGGCATCGTTCAGGCAGGGGACTGTCCTGTGCCAGTGTAAACGGACGTAAGCTTGCACCTGGGATCCGAGAAGGAATTCCGTGATCTCGGGAGATGCAGTACCAAAAGTTAGAGCCAAACTTTTAATAAAGGAACTCCATAAGGAAAAGTTTTCTTGAGTTAAACGTTTTCCAGATTTCCCAAGCCTGAGAATCGAGGCATTTTTATGGTCCGATCAAGCTACTTTTCGTCGCCCATGGCTCAGTTTTCTCGGTCGACTCGCGGAGCTTCCCGCAAACCGCTGAATCCATTGATCCAAACCCCATTGCCGAGGACTAACTAAAGCAGTATCATAGATTTAGGTCAATCCACAGGCTTTAGGCGATCCTCAAAGTTTGGGTCTGAAAGCGAGAACCCAGCGCCTGACCCGTGCATCGGCCGCCCACATCTATGGCAGACGATCAGAACCCTCAGCTTCCCCTCGGCGACAACGGCAGTGACGGCAAGGGCGACCCCACGGGCGCCGCCAGCATTATCCCCATAAATATCGAAGAGGAGATGCGCCGGTCGTATCTCGAATACTCGATGTCGGTCATCATCGGGCGCGCGCTGCCCGATGTGCGCGACGGCTTCAAGCCCGTGCATCGCCGCGTGCTTTACACCATGCACGAGATGGGGCTGCAGCATAACAAGAAGTACACCAAAAGCGCCAAGATCGTCGGCCAGGCAATGGGTGTCTTCCATCCTCATGGCGACGCGCCCATTTATGACACGTTGGTGCGCATGGCGCAGCCCTTTAGCCTGCGCTACCCCATGGTCGATGGCCAGGGAAACTTCGGTTCGGTTGACGGCGATCCGCCAGCGGCCATGCGATATACCGAAGCGCGGATGACGCGCGTTGCCGGCGAGATGCTGGCCGATATCGAGCAGGAGACCGTCGACTTCACGCCGAATTACGACGAGTCGACCCTCGAACCCCTCTGCTTGCCCACGCGCATCCCCAACCTCATCGTCAACGGATCGAGCGGCATCGCTGTTGGCATGGCGACCAACATTCCGCCCCACAATTTGACGGAAGTCGTCAACGCCGCCATCGAGATGGTGAACAATCCTCACGCCGGCCTGATCGAAGTGCTCAAGCATGTGCAGGGTCCTGACTTCCCCACCGGCGGATTCATTTACGGACGCAGCGGCATCGCCCAGGCTTACGCCACCGGGCGCGGCAAGTTCCTGATGCGCGCCAAGGCCGCGATCGAAAACATGGCACAGGGCCGCCAGTCGATCATCGTCAGCGAGATTCCCTACCAGGTCAACAAGTCGAAACTCATCGAGCGCATCGCGGATCTGGTGAATGACAAAGTCATCGACGACATCTCCGACGTGCGCGACGAGAGCGATCGCGACGGCATGCGTATCGTCATCGAGCTCAAGCGCGGAGCCGAAGCGCAGATCGTGCTCAATCAGCTCCATAAGCACACGCAGATGCAGGAGAGCTTCTCGATGATCTTTCTGGCCGTGGTTAACGGCCAGCCGCGCGAGCTACCCCTGCACGAGGCTATCCGCCACTTCATCGATCACCGCGTCGACGTGGTGCGCCGCCGCACCGCCTTCCTGCTGCGCAAAGCTCGCGAACGCGAGCACATTTTGCTCGGGTATCAAATTGCTTTAGACCATCTCGACAACGTCATCAAGATCATCCGCGGATCGTCTTCCCGTGCAGATGCCAGGGAGAATCTCTTCACGTTCTTCTCCGGCAAGACAATCACCGTGCGCGACCAGGCACTCGCCGGAGTCAAGCTCGATCCTGCGAAGTATGCCATCGACCCGGCGACGCTCATCTCGCCCACACTCACGCTGAGCTATCGCCAGATCGACGCCATCCTTGAGTTGCAGTTGTACCGCCTCACCCAGCTCTCTATCGACGAGCTGCTCAAGGAGCTGGGCCTTGTCCGCGACAATATCGCCGAGTACGAATCGATTCTGGCCTCAGAAAAGAAACTGCGCTCGGTCATCGTCAAGGAGCTCGAAGCCGTCCGCAAGGATTACGGCGACGAGCGCCGCACACAGATTCTTGACGAAACCGCCGAGCTGCAGCTCGAAGATCTCATCGCCGACGAACAGGTCGCCGTCACCGTCTCGCATTCTGGCTACCTCAAGCGCACGCCCATCTCCACCTACCGCCAGCAGCGCCGCGGAGGCACAGGCCGCCTGGGCATGAAGACGCGCGAGGAAGATTTCGTCTCGCAACTCATCATCGACTCGACGCACGCCTACCTGCTCTGCTTCACCAACACCGGCCGCGTCTACTGGCTCAAGGTCTATGAGATCCCCGATGTGGGCGCTGCGGGCAAGGGTAAGTCCATGGCCAGCCTGCTCAACCTGCAGCCGGGAGAGACCGTCCGCAACATCCTGCCCGTGCGTAACCTCGAGGAAGAGGGCAAGTTCATCTTCTTCGCGACGCGCAAAGGCACCGTGAAGAAAACGCCGCTCAAGGACTTCTGCAATGTCATGGCGCGCGGCATCATCGCCATTGGTGTAGACACTGACGACGAGCTCATCGGCGTGCGCATCACCGACGGCAACCAGGTCGTCTTCCTCGCCACGCACGAGGGCATGGCCATTCGCTTCGACGAGAACGACGTCCGCTCCATGGGCCGTCCGGCCTACGGCGTGCGCGGTATCGATCTCGGGAAGAAGGATTACGTTGTCGGCGTCGCCGTTACTCCCAAAGAACGCAGGAAAGACGGCGAAGGAGCCAACTGCGCCTGCCTGATTCTCTCCGTCACCGAGAACGGTTTCGGCAAGCGCACCGACGTCGACGCGTACCGCCTGCAATCGCGAGGCGGCAAGGGCGTGATCAACGTCAAGACCACGGCCCGCAACGGCAAGGTCAGCTCCATTCAGCTGGTCGACGAAACCTCGGAGCTGGTGGTCATCAGCCAGTACGGCAAGATCATCCGCATCGATACCAAGACCGTCCGCGCGGCAGGCCGCTCCACGCAGGGCGTCAAGTTGCTTTATCTCGAAGACGAGGATAAGGTAGCCGCCGCCGTCGTCATCCCGCCGGAAGAAGCCAAGAACGAGCCGGAAAACGGCACGCTGCTGCAGTAACAGCGCATCGCAACTCAACAGAAAGGGCGCTGGCGACGACGCCTTTTTTGGGGACAGTTTGATTGCGACATGGAGTTGGGGGAAACACCGAAGCTGAGGCAATGGGAATTGTTCAAGAGACTCATAGTGACACTTACAAGGTGAGCAACTCAATAGAAGACGATCTTGTCTCCGTCCAACCACTCGGGAGCCTCGTAGCCTTTGGCCATTGGGTGAGATGAAAGAATCCACCGCAGCTTTGTGAGAGCCTGCTTCGCGTCGCCTAGGATCTCGTCCTGCCGCCGTGGTAATGTCAGGTCATATGCGTTTTGACCGATATCATGCGCCGATGGCTGTCGTGCTGAACGCACTTCTCTAAAGGGTGCAACCACCTCGCGCGAAACATCTTCACCATCGCGGGTCTTATAGTGCCTCTTTAGCCATCGCTCAAGCATCGTAATAGTGCCCAATTGCTGTATCTCTATCGTGCCATCCCGCCTAGTGATTCGCTCCTCTAACGGGATATCTCCTTGAAAAAATTTCCTGTCCATATTGTCTGACAACATTTTGTCTAATAAGTGTACAAATTCGTCAAAATTCAGGCTAGTTGGCCGAAGCATCGAGGAAAACCCAAGAGGCCGACGATGGTCTTCGTACGTGTCTTTGAACAGTGGGACCTTACCAATTAGTAAAGATAGCTTGTTAATCTCGACCTGCTCCTGGATGAACGCTGCGTACACGGAGTAATATTTAGGCCACGCGCCCCAAATGGATGCGCGTTCGTAGTCGCTGTTTATCTTGCAGAGTCCAGGGATTTCATGCGATTTCCAAGCCTGCTGGTGTTCGGGCGATAAGTCCGATAGATATCGCAAGAAGACGACCACAACCCTGCTCCCCTCCTGGTCATAACCAATCCCGAATGACTGAAGGGATATCTTGTCTCGTTCGGCCATTCGTTCAGAGAAATAAGCCTCATCACTGACAGAAATGGAACCATGGCTATCTCCGAACCGACAGGAATACCGCGGGTCTCGGAAGTATTTCTCCAAAACGTTCAGTTCGAAATATATTGGAATCAGCTGTGGCTCTGCTAAAGCTAAGCGGAGCGCGTAGGGGCGGTCATCGTACTCGCGCAAAACTGAAATATTCGCGATCTCGTCCGAGTCTGGATAGACACAGATTCCACCTATGTCTTCTTCTGTGACCTTTGCGAGTTGAACTTCCAATGGTAGATCAGGCAGCCGTTTGATGTGAGGGTTTTCAGAATGACTTGCGAAAGTCAGACTTATTCGACCCGACCTGAGAAGTCGTCTAAGCAGCTCCTGCAAGTCTGGCCAACTGACATCGAATTCTGCGACCAGATCGCGGGCCGGAATACCGTTGAAATCACGCGATCGGACAAAGAATTCGCAGACCCTACGTAAGATATGAGCGTCGGTAATCATAGCAGAGTTCATTTCAGATTAGACCTGAGAGACTTTTGCCGAAAAGAAGGCTGAGAAGGTAGCCGCCGCCGTAGTCATCTCTCCCGAGGGAGCCAAGAGCGAGCCGGAAAACGGCACGCTGCTGCAGTAAGGATTCGGTGTTTTGAAAGAAAGGGCGCTGGCGACGGCGCCCTTTTTTGTTTATCCAACCGCCCGCACGCTCTAAAGAGCCAACTTGATTGCAGCTACGCGTTCGGACACGCTTCCCGGCGCGACGAAGAAAATCTCGAATCCGGAGTTGTGATACATCTCTTCATGGATCCGTTCAAAGCGCAAGGCTTCCTCGAAGCTGATCCGCCGGGCTTCAGTCGGCGTTACAAAGCCAAGATTTCTTATAAAGAAGACGCGATTTTGAAAGATAGCGCATTCTTTGACGCGCTCCAGCTCCCGCGCAAGCGTTTTCGAGACACGGTTTCCAAGATATAACGCCAGAGCAGCAGTGCATATGACAGAACGATCATGAAACTGTATGCCGGGCTCGCGCGATGCGCGAAGCTGCCGGGATTTTTGCAGGTCGGCGACCGAATCGATAAATGAGAGACGCGTCCATGGCTCAGCGATACCCCGCGCCTGCTCCAGGGCTATGAAGTCCGTCGCTGCCTCTTCGACAACGCTGAAGCCGTCAAGCTCCAGTTGACGGAGGATCGCTGTCTTTCCTGCGCCAGGCGCCCCGGTCAGGACAAACCTTTTCATCGATTGCACCACCCATCCAGGAGGGTGACACAAAGGCTCCTCCGACGCGCGCGTCGCATCGTCTCCTGGCAGCTCTACTTATCTTTCGCAGCCTTCGGTGGGCAGCGTGCGTCATAGATCGCCTGCATCCCCCTTAGCTTGAGAACCCCGTAGAACACCAGAATTACCATGGCGACAACCAGAATCGCGGCGAATCTTCTTTCCAGGAGGTATTCACCCTGTCGGTTAGCGATATAGCTGGCCGTGATGAGGCAGAAAATTCCAAGGTTGATGATCCAGTTCACAACCTTCGGCACAATGAAGTGCACAGTACCGAAGCCGGCGAGTTGATAAAGCATGAAGGGAAGAATTGCCACCATCGGCAGCAACTCGGAGGGACCGAGAGCGAGATCGACAGCTCCCGGCGCCAGGTCGTGCAGCAGTTTACTGTGCGCCAGTTCATGGAACAGAGATGGAATGGCGCACAGGAAAGGCACCACAGCGAGCAGTTCTAGCACCAGCGCCCCGCCCCAGACGCCGACCTTGGACGAAGCATCGGCGCCCGCGCCCGATGACTCCGCGCCAATGTACAGGCCTCCGACGATAGCGGCGGCACTGGACAGCATCAGCAGTTCCACGGTGATGCCAAAGGCCGTTGGTTCGCCCGCCTTGATCAGCAGCAGGGCCATAAAGCCGGGTAGGTAAAACATTATGCGTACCAGCCGGGCCCAAACCCGCGCGTCGCGCTCAGGCGGCAGAATCGGGAGCGCGAGTCCATCGGCTCCGATTGTTGCTCTATCTTTTGACATCCAGCGTCCTCGAAATGGAGTTCCTGATCAAGGGCTCGGCTAGACGAATATCGCGCGCTCGCTCAGGCTGTCCAGTATTTCAAATCGATGGACCGGAGTGAACTCATAAATTTACCAGGCACTGAAATAGTCTCGATGAAGGGCGAACACGGCCGGAGGATGGATCTGCTTTTCCTGCGAACTCTACTTCGCAGGCGGCAGCGTGATGTCGTCAGACACGTACGCGGTCAGTGGTGTGCCCTCTTTGATGTCGATATTCTTGCCATGCTTGATGAGGCCGATGGGGCCAAACAGCACGGTCAAAACTACCGTACTTGTGGTTGCGTTCTCACCCTCTTTCGCCTTCGTTCCCCGCAACCTGATCTTCTCATCTCCAGCTTTCAAGTGATCGAGCCGGATGTTGAGATCTCCGGGTTTCCCCATCATCCCTGATTTATGGGCATTCGTTACCTCCCCGAATGCCTTGCTCCCCGCCTTCACTACGATCACATCGCCGACCTTAATGTCCTGATCCAGGATGAAGACGACCGGGTCGCCGTCCACAGCAGTCTTTGAGCTGAGGTCCTGTCCGAATTTCAAAGGAACATCCACGCCCTCCCGCAGAATAATCTTGTCTGGGATAGCTGTCGAAGCGCCTCCAGAAGGCGTGGCAGGAGCTGCGGCCGGTAGAATACTGGACGGCGAGGACTGAGCTGGGGCAGCGGGAGATGTGTCTGCCGGAGCAGCGGGGCTGGAACTCTGACCAAAGAGCGCATGGGGTACACCCACAAGGGCGACGGACAAAGTTGTGGCAGCGATGATTCTCTTCACACGAATCCTCCCCCGGCTTTCACCAGGTCGCAAGGCTAGCATTCATTTGAGCCGGAAACAATTAGCTTTGAAGTTAACAGCGCCTGCCCACGCAGCCGCTAGAGAACCATTCACAACTTTAGCTCGTCTGGTCCTGTAGTATTCAAACCTGCAGCCTCATCACTATCGCTCCAAGGAGAACCCAATGCCCACAGCCGTTGAATCCGTAAACCTCGCTGACGCGCGCCGCATCATTGCCGCCGCTGAAAAGAAAGCCGCCGAGATCGGCCAGCCCATGAACATCGCCGTTGCCGACGCAGGCGGCAATCTCGTCGCCCACGTCCGCATGGACGGCGCGTGGATCGGCTCGGTGGACATCTCCATCAAGAAGGCCTACACGTCTAAGGCCTTTGACATCGCGACCAAAGACCTTGCGCCTCACTCGCAGTCCGGCAGCCAGTTCTTCGGTATCCACGCCTCGAATGACGGCAAGATCATGATCTTCGCCGGAGGCATCCCGCTCAAGAAGGATGGCAAAGTCGTCGGCGCCATCGGCGTTAGTGGAGGCTCGGGTGAACAGGACCATGCAGTCGCCGAGGCGGGCGCGGCCGCGCTCTAGCAACTCGATGCGGCAGCTTAAATCCGCCGCGATTCGCTGCCAGCACATGCTCGCTTATTTTTCATGGCGCTCAATCGACGCCGTAAAAATACGATAGTGTCACTCCAAGACTTTGGATGAGGATTCTTCGTCCAAGCGACGTGGCCACTTCGTTGACACGGTATCCATCACGAACACGCGATCTGCTTGAAGTTGTCGTTGGCTACAGCCTCATCCTCGCCGTTATCTGGACCCCCAATCCACTGCAGCGCGTCTTGTATTGGATCACCTTCGCGACGATCCTCGTACTCGCCCTGCTGCGCCGCGAAGACCTGAAAACGCTGGGCCTCGGAACCCGAGGACTCACGCCTTCGTTCTGGATTCCCGGGCTCGCACTCGTGCTGGCCGCAATCACGGTATGGGCAGCCTCTCGCCTGCACACGCTGCATTCACTCTTCGGCCAGGCCCCTCTCTTCGCTCACGTGTGGGGATACCTCGTCTGGGCGCTGATGCAGCAATTCCTCTTGCAAAGTTATTTTCTGGCGCGAGTCCTCCGCCTCACCCCGCGCCGCTGGCAGGCCGTCGCGATCACTGCTCTGCTCTTCAGCCTCGCCCACCTTCCCAATCCTGTTCTTGTGAGCCTTACGCTGATCTGGGGAGCCATCTCCTGCGTTTTCTTCCTGCGCTATCGCAATCTCTACACCCTCGCGCTCACCCACTGCATTCTGGGAGTCTGCGTGGCCATCGCCGTCCCCGATCACATCCATCGCCACATGCGCGTCGGACTCGGCTACCTGCATTACCACCAGCGTCACGCCATCCGGCGACAGTTTTAACGGAGTAGCGCCCCCCACAGCGTGTCCACCGTGGCATGAGTAATCGTCGACGCGCCGATTCGCCGCTCCGCCCGCCACGCGCGTCCATAGAAAACTCCCGCAATCGCCGCCAGAAGGACATAACGCCAGTTGAAAAAAGCAGCGCGCTTGTTGAAATGCGAGAGCCCGAAGATCACGGCCGTCACGAGCAGAGACGCTGTGCGTCCGATTCTTCTCTCGAGCAGATTCTGCATCCATCCGCGAAAATAAATCTCCTCGGGCAGCGCGATGAAGAAAAACGTAAAGAGCCACGCCAGCGGAACGAACCACGGCCGATCTAAGCGTCCGTGCCAATGCAAGAAGCCCAGTGCCAGGCCGAGTGCAACCGCAATCGGCGTATAGAAAACCAATTCCCGTAGACCGATTTTCCAGTCGCTCCACTTGAGCCTGAGATCGAAGCCAACGCCGCTCAGCCCGCGCATGCACTGAAATCCGTACAGCCCCGCATCGAGAAGCAGCAGCTTGTTCATGAAGACAATCCGGCGCGGCCACGCGCTCTCGAACCAGCGCAGATCGACCGCCAGTCCCAGAGCCAGCAGGACGCCGAACTCAAGCCAATGACCGCGCTGCTCTGGATCGAGGTTCGCCACCAGCAGCAGTAACGCAGCCACAACTACCGGCAAGAGCAGATAGAGCGCAGACCATTCCCAGCGAAAGCAGCCCAGCGGAATCGCCGCCAGCAAATAAGGAATCCCCAGAACCGCCGGCAGAGCAATCTGCGCTGCGGGGGGCAACGCTCGGATGCGCTCAATCAACCTCGCGCCGCAGAACCCGAACGCCGCCACCGGCGCAAACGCAAGGATCGCGGCGACGATGGCTGGCCAATGAGTAAGTTCAGGAGGAAACTGCATCACGCAGCAATCCTAAGCCGGAGCAACAGGATTGCTCTTCAAAAACGATGGCAGGCCGGAGAGCCTGCCCTTGCTGAGCGCCTTCTAGCTACCCGTTTCTTAGCTGTCCGCTTTGCAGCTCCCCGGACTTTAGCTGACTCACCTTACCCGCGCAGCCAGGAGTGCCGCTGAAGAATGCCGAACGGGGGTCTTTGGAGCCGTCGGCGGCGCATACGACTTGTACACCGTGATGTGGAAGCACGACTGATAGAACTCCTCCTCCACGTCGAGCTTGCCCGCCATCTGCAGCGGCAGCAGGTAGCCGCGCATCCAGGCGACCTCGGACATCGACAGTCCCTTCTTGCCGATATCAATCGTCGCTCCGCTTAGGTGCGGCGAGGCGATGTCGCCGTCTGCTGGAGCCGCATTCCCGTTCACTTCGATCAGTCGCCGCTGATACTCAACCGTCCGCACAGCCGAGTTCACCTGCACCGAACGATGGAAGCGCGCGTAATGCGCCCGCGCCAGGTCGGCGAGAAACTTTGCCGTCCATGGGCGGCAATAGCGGCGGTTCATCGGCAGCCCTTCATTGATATGCAGCGACACGCTCACAGGCACCGCCACCAGAGCCTTCTCTCGCCGTAGCTCATTCAGCTGCGCGTCGTCTTCGATCCGCGCGAGGCCATCAGCCTCCGTGCGCTGATTCTGCCTCACCAGCGACTCGTGCGATCCCGCCAGCGGCGGCAGATGCATGTTCAGGAGCGGAACCGGAGCAATCGTCTCGCTGACGCTGGCGCTCTCCGTCGCCAGGGTGGTTCTGTGACGCCTCGACCCCAGGTGATGACCAGCCACATGCACAGTCGAATGATGGACGGCCGAATGACCGGCGGCTCGATGCTGATGCGCCGTTGTCTTGTGCGAATGCGCGACTGGTTGCAGATGCTCTGAGCCCGCAGATGCGGCACGCGAGCGCGAGACGGTGGCGGCAGGCAATGCCAGCCCGGAAGCCAAGGCAAGAACAACGGCAGATTGTAAATGACGCATGTGGTGACCGCGGAAAACCGGGGTCCCCGGCGAGCCCGATGTCGGCTCGCTGGGGTGGAAGAAGCTGTCCAGAGCTTCTTGAGATTACTGAACCCAGCCGAAAAAAGAAAGTAGCGTTGGGGGTTCACTGGTGGATCTCTACGCGAAATCTCTTGAACCCAAAAAAATCTCATAAATTCTTCTTGACAACGCTACCCAGTCGTCATACGGTGTATTACACATACTGTATTCAACACAGTGTGTGACGACATGGAACAACATCATGGAAACTGAAGTCTTCGAGAATCTTCGCCTGGAGCTTCGCCGCGGCAGCCTTACCCTCGCCGTCTTAGCCCAGCTGCGCACCGAGCTTTACGGATACGCCCTGCGGAAAGCGCTCGCCGACCACGGCCTGGCCATCGATGAGAACACGCTCTATCCGCTGCTGCGCCGCTTGGAAATCCAGGGCCTGCTGGTGAGCCATTGGCGCGAGGAGGAGAAACGCAACAAGCGCTTCTACCGGCTCTCGCCGCAGGGCGAAATCATCCTCTATCAGCTTTTGAATGAACAGGAAGCCATGAATGCCGCCATCGACCGAATCATGGCGCCGAGCCGACCACCCCAGGCGGTCTCGATCACAGAACCGGAAATGGACTCCCAGGAAAAGGAACAACTGCAATGACCAAACCATCCACTGACCTCATCGACCGCTACCTCCAAGCCGTCGGCTTCTGGCTGCCGCGCACACAGAAGCAGGACATCCTCGCCGAGCTCTCCGAAGACCTGCGCTCCCAGCTTGATGACCGCGAGGAGCAACTCGGACGTAGCCTCCCCGAATCCGAAGTCGCTGACCTGCTCAAGAAGCGAGGCCGCCCCATCTTTGTCGCCGGGCAATTTCTCCCTCAGCAGAACCTGATCGGGCCGACGCTGTATCCGATTTACATCTTTGTGCTCAAAATCGTCGCGCTCTGCTACATCATCCCCTGGATTGCGGTCTGGCTCGGAATCCTGATTTTCAATCGCGCTCAGACGGCCACTCATCTCTCCGGTGAATGGCATTCGCTGGGTACCCTCTGGACAATCATCTTCACGCAGTTCGGAATCATCACGGTGGTCTTTGCCGTTATCGATCGCGTGTCGGTGAAATCGCCTTGCATCAGCGATTGGGATCCGCGCAAGCTGCCCAAGGTAAAAATCGAGACCTCGACGAAGCGTCGTTACAACGCGGTTTGCGGTATCGTCGCCGGCATTTTTGGACTTCTGTGGCTGCTGGCAATTCCGGAGTATCCCTTCCTGATCATTGGCCCGGCTGCTTACGTGGTAAAAGCCGCGCCGGTCTGGCAGACCGTCTACTGGCTGTTGATAACGCTCGCCTTCGCAGGAATCATCGAACACATCATGCGCCTGCTGCGGCCGGATCTCACCTGGTTTCCGCCAACTTTCCGCGTAGCGACGAGTGCTATGACCCTATGGATCGTCTACAAGCTGCTGCAGACGCGGATGTATGTTCTTCCTGTGGATCAGCACGCGACGGCGGCCGCCGCCGCCATCAACACGGTGATTCTGATCTGCGTCGCCGGCACAGGGTTCGGCCTGACCATCGGGCTCTTTTTCAACGTGTGGCAGGCCGCCCAGGCGGTGCGCCGATCGATGCGCCCCGTGGCCCCACACCTGGCGTGAAGTCGCAGAGCAGGATTTTCATTCCTCACAGCCTTACAGCGGGGTACAATCCCGCCAAACGCAAATCGCCCCCGTCAACCCGATTCCGGAGGTTTCATGCCCGACACCACAGCCGCATCGTCTGAGCTCACCGCTCCACCGCTCACCGAAGTTCAGCGCGTAGTCGACACCTTCTCAGCGCCGTCCAAAACTTTCACTGACATTCTGCGCAAGGCCACCTTCTGGGGACCGCTGCTCATCATGATCCTGGTCAGCATCGGCTACGCATTCAGCGTCCAGCAGAAGGTTGGATGGGATAAGGTATTCGAAAACAATCTGCACCAGAGCCCGAAGCAAGAGGAAAAATTCGCGCAGATGCCCGCGGATCAGGCCGCCGGAGCCAGGGCGATTTCCGCCAAGATTACGGCTATCGTCTCTTACTGCTACCCGGTGATCGGGCTTATCTTTACTTCTATTTTCGCCCTGTTGGTGTGGGTAACAGTCAATTTCGGCTTTGGCGGCACCTCGAAGTTCGGGCAGGTTTTTGCCGTCAACATGTATGCCAACCTCGTGATGAACATCAAATTTCTGTTGGCCGCCGTCGCGCTGTTCGCTGGCGTTGCGGCCGATTCGTTCCTCATCTCGAACCCGGTCGGCACGAATGTCGGCTATTACCTCAGCCCCGACGCCCCAAAGGCCCTGCTGGCCCTCTGCGCGCACATCGACATCTTTGAGATCTGGTCGGTGATCCTGACCACTATCGGCGTGGCGATCGTGGCTAAGGTGTCGCGCGGCAAGTCCGCAGCCGCAGTCGTCGGATGGTGGGTGGTTATCGTGCTGGTGTTAGTCGGCATCGCGGCTGCGTCATAGCCCAGTGGCAGAAACCCTGAAAGATAGAGAGGCACAGACATTAGCTGTGCCTCTCTATCTTTTGAAAGTGTTTTGCGCGAAGCGGGTACGCCTGGACGGTCAGTCCTCCCAGCGGCGAAATACCAGCGAGCCGTTTGTTCCACCAAAGCCAAAGGAGTTCGAGAGCGCTATATGGATTTCCGCCTTGCGCGGTGTATTGGCCACGTAGTTCAGCTCGCATCCGGTATCGATGTTTTCCAGGTTCGTGGTCGGCGGAGCAATCTGGTCCTGCAGCGCCATGATCGTGATGCCCGCCTCCAGGCCGCCAGCGCCGCCCAGCAAGTGTCCAGTCATCGACTTGGTCGAGCTCACCAGAAGTTTGGAGGCGTGCTCGCCGAACAGCCGCTGTATGGCCTTCGACTCGGTCACATCGCCAAGCGGAGTCGACGTGGCATGCGCATTCACATATTGGATTTCGGATGGCGAAATCTTCGCGCTCTGGATGGCGTTTTGCATCGCCCTGAAGCAGCCGTCGCCATCTTCCGGCATCCCGGTGATATGGTACGCATCGGCGCTCATCCCGTAGCCGATAATCTCCGCCAGGATCGTCGCCCCGCGCGCCTTCGCGTGCTCCAGCTCTTCCAGAATGAGAATGCCAGCGCCTTCGCCCACAACAAAACCGTCGCGGTCGCGATCGAAAGGCCGGCACGCGTGCTCGGGATCGTCGTTGCGCGTCGACAGCGCTCGCATTGCTGCGAAGCCACCCACGCCCATCGGCGTAATCGCCGCTTCCGCGCCACCGGCAATCATCACGTCCGCGTCGTCGCGCTCGATGATGCGGAAGGCATCGCCGATCGAATGCGCGCTGGTTGTACAGGCCGTCGCCGTGGCCTCATTCGGACCCTTCGCACCGTATTTGATGCTCACTTGCCCAGCAGCAAGATTAATGATGGCTGCCGGAATGAAGAACGGTGATATCTTGCGTGGCCCTCCGGCAAGCATCGCGCTGTGCTCGCGCTCGATCACGTCGAATCCACCAATGCCTGACCCGATGTGTACGCCGATGCGCGTCGCATTGTCGGCCGTGACCTTCAAGCCCGAGGTTTCCATCGCCTCGTGCGTCGCCGCCAGCGCCAGGTGGATGAAGCGCCCCATCTTGCGCGACTCCTTCTTATCCACGAAGTTCAGTGGATCGAAGTTCTTCACCGCCGCCGCGAAGGTGACCGAGAAACCGGTGGTGTCGAAGCTGGTGATGGGAGCCATCCCGCTCTTGCCAGCCAGCAGGTTGTCCCAGACTTCGGGCGCGGTATGGCCCACCGCACAGACCAACCCGAGCCCCGTTACTACAACTCGCCGCTGCAAGGTTATTTGCCGCCCTTTGCGTTCTTTTCGATGTAATCGACGGCGTCCTTCACCGTCTTGATTTTCTCGGCATCCTCGTCCGGAATCTCGATATCGAAGGCTTCCTCAAACTGCATCACCAGCTCGACAACGTCGAGCGAGTCGGCACCCAGGTCTTCCTGAAACGAAGCGCCCGGCGTAACTTCGGCCTCATCCACCTGCAACTGCTCGACGATAATCTGCTTTACTTTCTCTTCCACTGCCATGCGTAATCTCCTCTCAATTGATGCTGCTCTTATGCTGTTGATGCCGAAACTTATCGATGCGGAACCGTCTTCGGGCCGGCCTTCGCGCACCCTTTTGCAGGCACGGCTTTTCCCAGCCCCGAAATTCCAAGTCTACTGACCCCCCCATACCCTGTAAAGCTCAGATGGCTCTCAGTAAAGGCGAATTCGTGGGGACGCAAAATACAGCACGGGAGAGAGCGGCCCAATAGTATCATTCAGCCGCAGGCAGACCGCGGGTTGACGATAGCCTCCAGCGTCTCTGCCGGGGAAGCGATCTGCTGACCGTCGCGTTAATGACGCGCCTTTACGCCGCTGCGCGCTCCGCCGGGGTGGAGCGCTCGGTCGAAAGCTCTTCCAGGCTCTTGCCCTTGGTTTCCGGCAGCGTGAAGATGGTCAGCACCAGCCCGCAGACGCTGGCGATGGCTGCGGCCGACTCGGCGCCGAGCAGTCCTTTCCAGGCCATGAGATACGGGAAAAGGAAAACCCCAAGGAAGCCGCCGAGCTTACCCATCGCAGCGGCGATGCCGTGTCCAGTCGTCCGCACGCGCACCGGGAAAATCTCCGAGGGATAGACAAATGTTGTGGCATTCGGCCCGAACTCCGTAAAGAAGAAGCTCAACCCGTAGATGCAGAGGAAGGGAATCACCATCTTTTCGATATTCGGAATCAGGGCCAGCAGCGCAAACGTCACGGCCATCATTGCGAAGCCGAGACACTGGATGGTTTTGCGCCCCAGCCGATCCATGGTGAGTGCTGCGACGGCGTAGCCCGGCACTGCAAACACGGCAAAGATGACCAGCTGCGTCAAGGTTTTGTGCAGCAGTGTGTGGTCGCCACCAAGAGCGGAAAGCACCAGTGGGCTGGAGACGGTGTTGCCGTAGTAGGCCGCGTCCATCAGGAACCAGGCCCCGCTTGCTCCGATCAGCCGCAGCAGCAGCTTTTCGTCGGAGACGAGACGGTGAAATCCGTCCCAGAAGGAGACCGACTGGCTCGCGGTCTGGCCGGTCTGGATGTTGATAATCTTGCCCGACTCGTCCTCCTGCTTGCCGCTTGCGTGCAGGAAGCGCGGCGTCTCTTTGAGCTTCCGCCGCTGCCAGAAGACGGCCAGCGCCGGAACGGCTCCGAAGGCGACGAGAATGCGCCAGATGATGTCGTGCGAGAGATGCGTGGACAGCAGCCCGGCGGCAAATAACGGCCCAACGATCAGACCCGCGGCTTGCATGGCAAAGACGAGCGTCACCATCATGCCACGGTGGTTTTTTCCAGAGTATTCGCTCATGATGGTCGCGCTGACCGGGTAGTCTCCGCCGATGCCGATGCCCAGGATGAAGCGCAACCCGATGAGCCACAGGATATTCGGGGCAAAGGCGCAGGCAATCGCGCCGGCCGCCAGCACCAGCACCTCGACTCCGTAAATCCGCTTGCGACCAAGCATGTCGGCCACCCGGCCAAAGAGCAGCGCACCCAATGCTGCGGCGAGCAGGGCTGTCGATTCTACGAGGCTTTCTTCGAGCTTGCCAAAATGCCAGATATCTTTCAGCAGCGTCATGACCACGCCGATGATGAACAAATCGTAGGCATCGGTGAAAAAGCCCATTCCGGAGATAAACATGATCTTCCAGTGGTGGGCTGAGATTCCTGCATTGTCCATTTCAGAGAAATCAGCGGTGGATTCGCCAGCATTCATGGGAGGGCCCTCTCCAGAACGGTGATGCGGGGCAATGTGACGCTCAGGTTAATGCCAGATGAATTCGCCTTGGTCATCGAAGATTTTTTACGGTGCTCGCTGGGTGTAGTCGGGGATTCAATCAGTTACGGCATCCGCACGTTAATCCACGTGCGAGGGCGTTATAGTTCAGGCATGCTCCCCGGTGTTGTGATCGCGCTCGCCTCCTTTTCGCTCGCGGGCGCCGTATTACTTTGGATTGTTCTCGTAATCCGCACCCGAGAACTCACTCGACGCACCGCCAACCTCGACATTGCCCAATCTGCGCTCGCCGCCCAAAGCCAGCAAATCAGTCGCCTCGAGACTGAAAAAGCTCGTCTCGAAGAACGTCTAGTTGCAGAGAAAACAGCGCTGGAACAAGCAAGGGCTTCGCTGGGAGAGACCTTTAGTGCTCTGGCGGCAAGGGCTCTCTCGGAGAACAACCAATCCTTCCTGAATTTCGCCCGGCAGGAGCTCGGCAAGCAGCAGCAGGGCGCTGCCAGCAGTCTCGAAATGAAAGAAGCAGCGATTGCGAACTTATTGAAGCCCGTGGGCGAGGCTCTCGACAAGCTTCAGAAGGAAACGCGCGATCTTGAGGTGAAGCGGGAGGGAGCGTATGGCACTGTTCTCAGTGAAATCCAAAACATTCACGTTACCCACGAAAGCCTCCGTCGTGAGACCACGCAGCTCATTCAGGCTCTTAGAGCTCCAAAGGCGCGTGGCACTTGGGGAGAGCTCCAACTGAAACGTTGCCTCGAGTTTGCAGGCATGGTGCAGCACGCATCCTTCGATGTCGAAGTCTTTGTTCGTGGCGAGGAAACGGCGATAAGGCCCGATTGCGTCATCCGTTTGCCAAATGGACGATCCATTGTCGTAGATGCGAAAACGCCTTTTGAAGCCTTTCTGGATGCGATGAGCACTACCGACGAGACGATCCGCTCGCTCAAGCTGGCTGCTCATGCCGCGCGTGTACGGGAGCATATGAGCCAGCTCTCGGCCAAGGCTTATTGGAAACAGTTCAAAGACAGTCCGGACTTCATCGTCTGCTTTTTATCGAGCGAAGTTCTCTTCAGCGCTGCCCTCGAACAAGACCCGAGCCTGATCGGATATGGAAGTGAATCGAATGTCATCCTTGCCACACCGACAACTTTGATTGCCCTTCTGAAAGCCGTCGCCTACGGCTGGCAACAAATGGAAATCACTCGGAATGCGATTGCTATCCGTGAGGCGGGCGAGAAGCTTTACGAGAAATTGGCCACGGCGCAGGACTATTTCGGCAGGATGGGAAAATCACTTACAAATGCAGTTGCCCAATACAACAATCTTGTCGGATGCATCGAGGGCAGTAGAGGTGTGTTTTCTCAGGCTCGCAAGCTACATGAACAAGGCATCAGCAGGGATGAACTTCCCGAAGTTTCGCCACTCGAATCCGTCACGCGCGTTCTGCAGGATGATGACTGGTCTCATCCGCAAGCGAGCCTCCGACTCTATTCCGACAGCGATGAAACCTCACCGGAGCCGGAAGTGTAGCCGTTACTTCTGTCCGCTCGCCTTGGGCGGCGCGTCTGACTGCACCTTCGTGAACGATCCTGTCGCGTGTTGACCGGGCACCGACGCCGGATGCTTCTTGCCCAGCCCGCTTTCGATATTCAGCCCCAGAAGACGACGCTGTAACGACCGGCTCCCACCGGTCAGGTAGGCGTCTTCGGGTTCCAGCAGCTGCACGCTCGCCGGAGATGGATCCTGGCTCGCCAGCAGTTCCTCTGCCTTGTTGTCCGCACCAGGTTTTGACGCTGCGCGGGCACGCGTCTTTGCTCTGATATTCATTGCCATCGGAAGCTCCCTGAGACCAGATTTACCAATGCTCGCAGGGTCCGGAGGAGCCGCTGCAGGGGAAAGTCGCACCCTCCCCCGGTTATCGACTCGTTCGGCCCAAGCCCTTACGTGTTTGGATGCAGCTCGGCGAAAAACATTTCAGTAGAATCGTGGCCGGCGATTATTCCGCCCGGTCCACCACTGCAAACGCCTCGCGCAGACGCCGCCAGGTCACCGGCAAATCCTCCGGCAACACCCGCGTCTCCGAAATCGCGGTCATAAAGTTCGTATCCCCGGCCCAGCGCGGCAGCGCATGCAAATGCAGATGCCCCGTCACGCCCGCCCCCGCGGCCTGGCCCAGATTCAGCCCCATATTGAAGCCGTCCGGACTGTACACACGGCCCAGTGCCCGCTCCGTGCGCTGCGTCAGATCCATCAACTCGTGCGCGATTTCTGGCTCCAGCGCCGCCAGCGAATTCTGATGCTGATACGGTACCACCATTATGTGACCGGCAGTGTAAGGGTATCTGTTCAGGCAAATAAATACCCTCTTGCCGCGTACCACCACTCCCGCTGCACGCTCCGCGTCGTCCACCGAAGCGCCGTGATCAATCGCGTAGTCCACCGCCGCGATCATGTTGCAGAAGACGCAGTCCAGATCGCCCGTCCACGCCGACAACTCTCTCGGAACCCCTTTGCGCATATTGGGATCGGTATCGGTGATATATGCGTAGCGCCAGGGCGTCCAAAGATGCTCCATGGGGGGAGTTTAACGCAGAGACATACGGTGGTGGTTCAGGTTGAATGTGGCTAGTCTTGAAAATAAGGAGGTATTTCCTCGTTCGGCTCCGCAAGCAAGCCATCGGCAATTCCAAGATAGGCCGAAGTACGGTCTTGCAGAACTGTTAGCTTTCCTGCCCAACTCATTGCTGTCGAAGCACCCTTCACGTGTGCGAGGACTGACGCCACGAGACGAAAAGCATGCCCACGTTCGTCACTAGGATTCTGCTGCGGAATTCCCACTGCCATAGCTTCCGCTCCTCCAAACTTTCCGGCCTGAGCCAAAGCGTAAGCCCGCTGCCACTTTAGCAAGCCGTTCAGTCGTGGATCGCGCACCGCTTCCAGTGTGCTAAGAGCGGCATCTCCGTCTCCTGCGTTTGCTTCGGCGATTGCAACTCGAACCCAGGCCATTTCTCTTGCGACTTCCAGATCCGCCTTGCCGTCTGGCACCTTGGGCAGTGAGTCCAGAAGTTCGTTCGCTTTAATGGAGTCTTTCGCGGCAACGAGACGGACCGCTATCATGACGAGGGCTTCGGTCTTCCGCTGCTCATCTGCGATGCTATTAGCCAACATCACAGCATCATCGAACGTGCCGAGATTGGCTAGAGCGGTGGCAATCAGAGAGAGTGGATATGCCTCATTAGGATCCTGCAAGTAGGGATGCGTCATCCGCAGCACGGCCTTACTAAATGAGCCGATATCTGACTTCTCCTTCCTTTCTGCTAACACCTGAGTCACGACATATAGCGCGTAGACTTTTTCAGCGCCCTTGATCTGATCGAGTTTTTCGATAGCGCCGCTAATGTCCCCATTCATTACGTATACGATGGCCATGTCTTGCGACACTAAATCGTCCCGACTTTCCTGACCGTTGGGTGATGTGGTCAAGAGCTTCCGAAACGCGATCTCAGCGGACGGAGCATCTTTCACCCTAGTTCTGGAGACGATTATGTTGAACTCGGCGTCCCGTCGAATGTCGTTATCCTTTATTTCTCCTAATGCCGCATCGGATTCTGCCTGGTTGTTGTGCTTTGCTTCCCATTCCGCGAGCCACTGAAACATCAGTGGTCTACTTCTCCCCTGCAGTGTCAGAGCTGCACCTTTTACTTCCGAAGGTTGTCCACAGCGCAACATGTTCTTGGCTAAATCATCCGCGGCCTGCCACATGAGGGCTGAATCGACGTGAATTACATCTAGGGCTGGCCCGAAATCTCCGTTGCGTGCATACCCTTTAGCGACTTCATGGAGTAACTCCGTTCGCACGTACTGGTCACTTATTTGTTGGGCACTTGTTCGGGCCATGTCCAGCGCCGCCTTTACCTCTGGTGAACTGCGCGGGCAAATCGACTGCTGCGCATTAGCTGCGAAGCCGCAGAAGAATAGCATGGCGGGCATCGCAATGCTCGTGAACTTACCGAACCAATTCATTTTCGTTCGTTTCTCGGCTGGTTGTTCTTGCTGAAGCAGTTTCATCGCTTCTAATTTGACTAGACCAGCCGCCTAAACCAAAAGGGCAGACCCTCAGGCCTGCCCCATGACTTCTAATTTGCAGCTTCCTACTTCGCTGCCTTGACACCCGCCTGCTCCTTGAGAGCCGCGGCCTTGTCCGTCGCTTCCCACGGGAAGTTACCGTCCGTCCGGCCAAAGTGCCCGTAAGCCGCTGTCTTGCGGTAAATCGGACGCCGCAGATCCAGGCTCTCGATAATGCCTTTGGGAGTGAGCTTGAAGTTCGCCCGCACGAGTTCCTGCAGTTTGGTCGAGTCCACCTTGCCCGTACCGAACGTGTCCACAAGCACGCTCACCGGCTCAGCCACGCCGATGGCGTAAGCCAGCTGCACCTCGCAGCGGTCGGCCAGGCCCGCGGCCACGATGTTCTTCGCGATATGCCGCGCCATGTACGCTGCCGAGCGATCGACCTTTGTCGGATCCTTGCCGCTGAAAGCGCCGCCGCCGTGCCGCCCCATGCCGCCATAGGTATCGACAATGATCTTGCGGCCCGTCAGTCCGGTATCGCCCATCGGTCCGCCAATTACAAACCGCCCAGTGGGATTGATGTGGTACTTGGTGTTCTCGTCCAGCAGGTTCTCCGGCAGAACTGCCTGGATCACGTGCTTCAGGATGTCCGCGCGCAGCTCCTCGGTCCCGATGGTCTCCGCGTGCTGCGTCGAAATGACCACTGCATCAATGCGCACCGGCTTGCCGCTCTCGTCGTACTCGACGGTCACCTGGCTCTTGCCGTCAGGCCGCAGGTACTGCAACCTCCCGGTCTTGCGAACCTCGGTCAGCCTCTTGGCCAGCTTGTGCGCAAAGGAAACGGGAGCCGGCATCAGTTCTTCGGTCTCGTTGGTGGCATAGCCGAACATCATGCCCTGGTCGCCGGCACCGCCGGTGTCCACGCCCATGGCGATGTCACCCGATTGCTTGTTGATCGAAGAGATCACCGCGCAGGTATTCGAGTCGAAACCGTACAGCGCATTGTCGTAGCCAATCGACGCCACTACACCCCGCACAAGTGACTGAAAGTCGACATAGGCCCGCGTCGTGATCTCGCCGGCAATGACCACCAGGCCGGTTGCGGTCAGGGTTTCAGCGGCAACCCGGCTGTAAGGATCCTGTTCGAGGCAGGCATCGAGAATGGCATCGGAAATCTGATCGGCGATCTTATCCGGGTGCCCTTCGGTCACAGACTCGGAAGTGAACAAAAATCTATCGCGTGCGGACAATGTTGGTTCCTCCATGGATGGATTAAAATCGGCTGCCGCAATGGATCTCGCTCGCTGCGAAAATCGCTGGGCCTTGAGGAGCGGCGGCGCAAAACGGGATGAAGCTTCTATATAGGTATGTTACAAGACCCGCGCTTCAGGAGCAAAGCCAATGCTTTAACGGGTAAAAGAAGTGGGTCAGCGGGGAAATGCCCGGCGCGAACGGTTCTACCGGTCGAGAGCGGGCGTGACGATCCGAGGCAGCTCAACCCGCAATGCAACCGCAACTGCTGGCCGGTGAAGCAGACCCTCTTCAGAGATCCGGCCCTGAACGTACCGCCATACAAACCATCCCAGCCCGACTAAGAGAAGCAGAAGCATGGCTACTCCCGCCCAGCGCAGCCGCAAGTCCGGCCTGTGTCCTTCATGGTCCCGGCTCTTGCCTACGTTCTCGGCGAATGCGATCCAGTCCGCATCGTCGGTTTTCAGCTGGCCGCTCTGCTGGTAGGCATCCATGTAGCGGCCCACCCAGAACTCTTCATCCAGGCCCACTACGCGCGCATAGCTGCGCACAATCCCTTTGTTGAAAACACCACCGGGCAGTTGTTCGAAGTGGTTTTGTTCCAGCGCCGTCAGGTACCGGCTGCTGATCTTTGTCGAGTCGCTGATCGCTTCCAGCTCAATGCCCCGGCTCTCGCGTTCGCTCCGCAACTCTGTGCCAAATTCGCCCATACATCTGAACCTCAAGACATTTACGGCTAAAATCTAGGGATTTCAGGGGTTAAGGTAACCATAAAACCGTCCGCGCTGTAAGGTCAAAAGAAAAATCGCTCTTTACCTCTCTTTTCATGGCCCGAGAGCATCTTCAACGCACTTTCCACAAGTATCGACCCGTTTTGTTGCTCCCTTCAACGACCCGACCCCGCATACCTCAAGAAGTTCTATTTTGCTACACTGGCCTTGGGAATCCCAAAAAGGTCCCGTCCCTCAGGACCCTATGGAGCCTCTGCCAACCCCCAGCCCCCTTCAATTCGCTGTCTCCCCCTCGTAGAACCCATCCATGAATAAGCTCGTCCTCGGCAATCTCCTTTACCGCCCCCTGCGCACCCTCATCAGCGTCGTCGCTGTAGCCATCGAGGTCGTGATGATCCTGTCGATCGTCGCCATCATGGTCGGCCAGGTTTCCAGCGCCAGCCGCCAGACAGGCGGCATCGGTGCAGACATCATCGTCCGTCCCCCTAATGCCAGCTTCATCAGCTCCGTGGGAGGCGCCCCTGTCCCGGCAAAGATCGCCGAGGTGCTGCGCAAGCTGCCGCATGTGGCCGTGGCCGCGCCGGTTGTCACCAACCTGAACATCGCCGGTGGCGTCGAAACGATCTGGGGCATCGACTTCGAGAGCTATAACGCTTTGCGCCCCTTTGTCTTTATCTCCGGCGGGCCATTCACCGGCCCGAACGACGTCATCGTGGACGACCTCTATGCCCGCTCCGCGCCTAAAGGACAAAAACGGGTTGTCGGCGCCACCGTCCAGGTCATGAACCATCCTTTCCGCATCGCAGGCATCGTGGAGCACGGCAAGGGAGGCAGAGTTTTTCTGCCCATCCATACGCTTGGCACACTCATCGGCAGTCCTGACAACGCCTCGGCCTTTTACATAAGGAGCGATAACCTCAAGAACCAGGAGCTCATCCGCCAGGAGATCCTCGCCACCACCGGCCTTGGTCTATACCAGGTCCAGACTATCCAGGAGTGGATGTCCCTCATGACGCCTGAGCATCTCCCCGGTTTCAACATCGCCCTGCGCGCCGTGATCGGGATCGCAATGATCGTCGGCTTTCTTGTCATCTTCCAATCGATGTACACGGCTGTGCTCGAGCGTACCCGCGAAATTGGGATCCTCAAGTCTCTGGGCGCGTCCAAGAGCTACATCGTTAACGTTGTCCTGCGCGAAACTGCTGTCGTCACGGTCACCGGGATTGTCGTGGGCATCCTTTTCACTGAAATACTAAGGGTGATCCTCGGCTTCCGCTTTCCCACGCTGCCATTTCCGATCACCGCCCAGTGGCGTCTCAACGGAGCTGTGATCGCCTTCGTCGGTTCAATCCTCGGCGCAATCTATCCAGCCTGGAAGGCCGCCCGCAAAGACCCCATCGACGCCCTCGCCTACGACTAGCGAACCGGCCCTGAGGCCGCTAACTCCAGGAAAAAGCGGCGGCAATGGCGGAGAGTCTGTGTATACTCTCCCCAATTCCATTCGTTTGTATCCCAATTTATTGTCCGGGCAGCACGCATCGCCCGCACAACTTCTGCCAGCATTTCAGGTTCCGAAAAGAGTACGCCTTAGCTCATGCAGCGGACGCACCCAATCCGGCCCTATCTCTACTGGCTCTGGCTGGCCGCCATCGCCGCGCTCTTCGCCCTGCACGCCGTCCACCTGCGCGCCGATTTCCCCAACCAGTCCCCGTGGATGGACTACTCGAAGTACACCGACGAAGGTTGGTATGGCAAAGCCGCCATCGAGCACTACGTCCTCGGCTCCTGGTATGTTCACGGAGATTTCAACCCCTCCGTCGCACTGCCCGTTCTGCCTGCCCTCGAACTCGCTCTCTTCCGCTTCACCGGAGTCAACCTGGTCGCCGCACGCCTCCTGGTGCTCGCCATCTTTGCGCTGAATCTGCTCCTTGCCTACCTCATCCTGCGCACCCAGGCTTCGCGGACCGTTGCCCTCTTCGGCGTCACCCTGCTAGTCACCAACGCCTTTCTCTACGCCTTCAGTCGTCTCGCCATACTTGAGACCCCGATGATGCTCTTCCTGCTGGCGTCGTGGCTGCTCGCCCTCCGCTTGCCGCACTTCGCCTCCGTCAACCTGCGCAACGCCACCCTCATCGCGATCGGACTCCTGCTCTGCTTCATGGTCCTCACCAAGACCACCGCCATCTTTCTGCTGCCTTCCACGCTTTTGTTGATTTGGCACGCATACGGTTACAAACTTCGAGAGTGCCTCAGGCCGGGACTCATTGTGGCCCTCTCCGCGGCGATTCCTTTCAGCGCTTACTACCTGCTCTTCGTTCGCCCGCATTATTTCTTCGACTACCACTACCTCTTCGCCGCGAACACCTGGGACCGGCCCGCTACGGTCTCGGGCAGCCTCGCCGCCTTCTGGTACGCCTTACACGGAGCACTCTGGATCGACCCCTGGCTCTGCTCGCTCGGCGCCGCTCTGCTTGCGCTCTCTGCGATTTTCTTCCGATATCTGTGGCGTAACCCACTGATCGTGGCCTCGGTCGTTGCCTCCGCCGGATACATCTTCTTCATCGGATGGCACAACAACATGCAGCCGCGCTACTACCAGACCCTCGCCTGGCCGCTGGTCTTCTTCATCGCGCTCGCGACGCAGGCCCTCTTTACAAAAGCAGCTAGCCTCAACCGGCCTGCGACAAGGCTAGCGCGCCCGCTAGCCTACGCAACGCTCGCACTGGCCGCCATCGTCAGCGCCGTCAACCTACGCCAGATTCTTTACTGGACACACCATCCCGAATACACCTGGATTAGCGCCGCGCGCCAACTCACCCGCTACATCGATCAGCACCCCAATGGCAACCGCCTGCTGCTCTCGATCAGCGGAGACAACATCACCCTCATCACCCATCTGCCCGCCATCTGCGACGACTTCGGCACCTGGGATCTCCCTCTCCGCATCCACAACTACCGGCCAGGATGGTACGCCGCCTGGAACGAGCTCGACCCGGGCACCCTCGAAGATCTGCGCACACAGTACACGCTCGAACGGGTCGCCACCTTCCACGCCTTCGACGACCCCGACCGCGACCAGCTTATCCTCTATAAGCTGCATCCGCTGCCTTCCGCCCGCCAGCACTATAACCAGGTCATCGAAGAAGCCGCCAACGCCGGCAGATAAGCAGCGGCCGTGCCAGGTTATGCCCGCGAGCGCGACCGCGCTTATAACTTCGTCCTCAGATCCTGAATCAGTTGTTCGGTTTTCTCGCGTGACCCATCCGCAGAGCCGCCGCCGAGATCCAGAAATTGCTGGTAATCGGCGATCGCCGCTGCCAGATTATTCTTTGCCTGCCATAGCAGACCACGGTTATAGAAGGAGTCGGCGTCGTCAGGCTTCAGACGGATAGCCTCGCTGTAGTCCCCCAGCGCCCCCTCCAGGTCGCCCGCTGCCTCGCGTGCGATTGCCCGATTGTAGAAGGCTAGGGCGAAATTGGGTTTCAGCCGGATAGCCTCGCCATAATCCTGCACTGCCCCAGGGAAATCGCCCTGCTCATCGCGCACAAGGGCTCGTCCGGAGTAGGCGCGCGTTGCGTTCGGGTCGAGGCGGATAGCCTCGGTGTAATCGTCCAGCGCGCCCTTCAGATTCCCTTTTGCCTTCCGCGTGTTGCCGCGGTTGGTAAAAGCGGAGGCAAACCGCGGAGTCAACCGGATGGCCTCGTCATAGTCCTTGAGAGCGCCCTCCAGGTCACCCTTGTTATGACGCACAATGCCCCGGTTGTAGAAGGCCCTGGCATAGTCGGGTTGCAAGTGAATGGCCATGCTGTAGAAGGACATTTTCTCTTCGGGATCGGTGGCAGCGGTGCCTCGCTCGAACCATTCCTGAGCCGTCAGTTCCCGTGGAGTCACCGCCGGAGCGGCGACTGCCGCGGCCTGCTGGGCTTTCGCCGCCTCAGCTGCCATGACTGAGGCGGGATGACGCACCGCGTCCAGTGGCACATTTATGAATTTGCCGCGCAGCCGTTCCATGGCTTCCGGAAAATACTCCACTGACACCAGCAATGCGTTGTAGCTCCGGAGCACAGCCAGCTTGCCCGTAAGCTCGGATGCGATTCCCGGCGTGTCGAAGCTGAAGCCGTCCAGCATGATCGGCACGATATTGCGTTTGTCATCCAGAGCCGTCTCGATTTCCCGGCGCAGCCAATCTCCTGGTTCGTTACACCTCTCCAGCGCGGATGGCGTGAGCAGAACAATGAAGTGCGCGCGATCCCGGATGTTCTCCACAATCACGCCCTCGAAGTCTCCGCTGGCAATGCCATTGAAGTCGAAGAAGACGTCATAGCCGTGGTAGGTCAGGTCCTGAAAGATGGCCAGCGCCCAGGGAGCGTTCGTGCGGCGATAACTAAGAAATACGGTCTTCTCGATGCGTCCCATATCCGGGTGCGGCCCCTCCGCGCAATGGACAGAATGAACAATACCAAAAAAGAGACCACGATCTCCGACCCCGATCATGTTCGACTCCCGCTGATCTTGCCCATTTACACTCCTGAAATCTGCTGTAACCGGTCTAGAAAACGGATCTACGGATGATTCCCACCCTCGAAACCGTCCGCCTCATTCTGCGCCCCATCTCGCTCGACGACGCCCCGCAGGTGCAGGCCATCTTTCCCCAGTGGGAGATCGTTCGCTACCTGGCCAACCAGGTACCCTGGCCCTTTCCACCCGATGGAGTTCTTACCCATTACCGCGATATCGCAATTCCCGCCATGGAACGCGGCGAGGCGTGGAAGTGGACCCTCCGCCTCAAGAGCGATCCCGACCGAATCATCGGGTCTATCGACCTCACTCGCGGAGACAACAACCGCGGCTTCTGGCTAGCCCCGGCGTGGCAACGCCAGGGCCTCATGCTCGAAGCCTGCGACTGCGTCACTGATTTCTGGTTCACCGTGCTCGAAATGCCCCTTATGCGTGTACCCAAGGCTATCGACAACAGCGCCTCGCGCCGCATCTCCGAAAGACAGGGCATGCGCATCGTCGCCCTTGAAGATCGTGACTACGTCTCCGGCCGCCTGCCTTCTGAGATCTGGGAGATCACCCGCGAAGAATGGCTGGCCCGGAGGCGTACGTAGCAGCGAAATTTACGCCAATCCAGGGAGTAAGGTTCACAATACATCCATGAGAATTGGCGAGTTAGCCGAGCGCGCCGAAGTCAACATCCAGACGCTTCGCTTCTATGAGCGAGAAGGGCTCATCCCGCCCCCTGTGCGCACGGCGGCCGGATATCGAAGCTATGAGCTCAGCGATCTCGAACGCGTGCGCTTCATCCGAATTTGCCAGGGCCTCGGCTTCACTCTGCGTGAAATACAACAGTTACTTGACCTGCACAGGATTCTGTCGTCACCCGATCGCGGGACGACATTGAAGCCCTCGGCTGTCCGCGAACTCCTTGAACTCGCCAATGAGCGAATGGCTGCTATGGACGATAAAATCAAGGCATTGTCCCGCATGCGAGCAAACCTGGAGACTATGGCGACAGCTTTGGAGTCTACCTCTACCGACGTCTGTCCGGTTCCCCGGTAGCTCCGCAATTCCTGAAAAGCGCTTGACCCTATACCGAGGTATAGGCCTGAGACTGGCCCACAGGAAGAGGAGGGCGAGCGATGCAGGATCGCAACCCGAGCACCTTTCGCCGGACTTTACAGTGGATTACCTTTCTCCTGTTGCTCACAGCCGCCATCGGACTGGCCAGCCGAAGTGTGCTGGTTCGCGTTATGCGCATGAAGGCGGCGGGCAGCTCCGTTTCCGCCTTTCTCAAGATGCCGCCTGGCACGTTTACCAAAGTTGTCGTGCGGGTGGACACCGTTGCTTCGGAACACCTCACCTGCACGCTGCTGCAAAGAGAGACCGATTCGATCTACAGACTTTCTCCAGCCGTCTCCGGCGCCGAAGTCGCGGCCATTCTTACTGCGGATACATCCATCGTGATGGGCAAAGCGCAGGACGTCGTGGCCGGAGCAGTTGTGCAGCTGGCGGGCACTCTCGACAAGGCGCACACGATCCGCGTCAGCCAGGTCGTTGTCCTAACCGGTTATGTTCACGTCGCAGAAAGCCGGGACGGAGCCCGGTGAGCGAATTTCTCTGGACCGCGTTCAGCGGATGGGGAGCGGTCATGCTCTTTGCTGCAACGTTGACCCTGCCCTACTTGCTGCGCAGAACGTCCAGTTCGCCGTCGTATCGGCAGCCACTCTGGCCCCATTACTGGCTTGGCTATCTTTTGCCCATTGTCGCGTTTGTCCACTCGTGGCTGCCCATGAGCAAAGGAGACATCCGGGCATTCAACATCGAAGGACTGTGGGTGGGAACCATCGCGCTTTTGCTGATGCTGTGGCAGATTGCGCTCGGCCTCACGCTGAGAGGATCTCGCCCATCCAGACTTACCGCACTGAGACGAACTCACTTCTGGACGATGGCGATCCTGGCCGCTCTCATCGTCGCGCACGTCGCGCTCAACAAACCATGGTGAACAGCGGGTCGATGCCCGGATCAAGCAGAAGTATCCGGACATGCAACCGACTCGCTCGGGCATAATGCGCTCATAGGTCCTTTTCCGCTGGTGGACATATGAAGACACTGCTCCTGATGCTGGCGTTCTTTGCTCACCTTCTCGCTGCACAGGAAGGTCCTGTTACAAAGTCCGTCATCGCTCACGTCACCGTCATCGACGTCGCCACCGGTACCGAACTGAAAGACCAGACCGTTCGGATTCAGGGAGATCGCATTGCTTCCGTCGCGATAACTCAGGAAGCGGACGCTGCCCTGCCCGGAGCCATCGACGCCCACGGAGCCTACCTCATCCCCGGCCTGTGGGACATGCACGTCCATGTGCATGACACGATGGAGCTGCCCCTCTACATCGCCAACGGCGTCACTGGAATCCGCGTCATGTCCGGTGATCGCGATGAAGCCGCATACCGCGCCGAACTCGCCCGCGGGTCGCCCTCGCCTGAAATCTACCTTGCCAGCGCCATCGTCGATGGCAGCCCACCCGTCTGGCCCGGCTCCATCGTCATCCACAATCCCAGCGACGCACGGCGCGCAGTCGATGAAATCAAAACCGGTGGCGCCGACTTCATTAAGGTCTACTCCCGCATCCCGCGCGATGCCTACTTCGCGCTTGCAGATGAGGCCAAACGGCAGCACATCGACTTCGAGGGCCATGTGCCCGACGCAGTCACCGCCCAGGAAGCCTCCGTCGCCGGCCAGCGCTCCATGGAGCATCTGATGGGTATTTCCTTCGCCTGCTCCGGCCGTCAGCAGGAGCTTAGGGGCGCCAACGAGCGTGCGCAGTTCTTCCGCGACCGCCTGGCCATCGAAGCCCAGGCATACAACTCTCTCGATCAAGCCAAATGCAAGGCACTCTTCGTCGAGTTCCGTCAGAACGACACATGGCAGGTGCCGACGCTCACCGTGCGACGAATGTGGGGCCGCCTCGACGACTCCAAACTCACCTCCGATCCTCGCCTTGCCTACATCGACCGCAAATCGCGCGATCGATGGCAGGACAGGATTCGACCGCAAGTTCAGCGCTGGGACTATGCCGAATACCAGCTCGCGCGCGGCATTTTCTCGATGGATGAACGCTTGACGGGCGGGATGTTTCGAGCAGGTGTCCCCATCATGGCGGGAACGGACGCGATGAACCCGTATTGCCTGCCCGGTTTCAGTCTGCACGATGAGCTCGGACTGCTGGTCGACTCAGGACTGACTCCACTCGCCGCCCTGCAGGCGGCAACCGTCAATCCAGCCAGGTTCATGGGAAGAAGCGCGGAGTTGGGAACAGTAGAAGCGGGTAAGATCGCAAATCTGGTGTTACTCCGCGCCGATCCCCTTGCCGACATTCACAACACTACGCAGATCGAAGCCGTCTGGCTCCGGGGACAATACTTCGACAAGGCCGCCCTCGCCGCAATGCTCGAGAAAGCAAAACAGCAGGCTTCCCGACACTAAGACTCGCCGCCCTCCAACCCGCCGTGCATGATCGCTCCGATCACTTCGACCATCTGCTGCCAGCGGCCGTGATCCGACGCCAGCTGTTTCTTTCCCGCGACTGTAATGCGGTAGTACTTTGCCCGCTGATTGCTCTCCGTCTGCTTCCACTCCGAGCGTACCCACCCCTGCCGCTCCAGCCGGTGCAGCGCGGGATAGAGTGAGCCTGTTTCGACCTGCAGGACTTCGCCCGAACGGATGCGAATCGCTTGACTGATGCCGTACCCATGCTGCGCGCCCCACTGCAGCGTTTGCAGAATCAGCATGTCCAGCGTGCCTTGGAGCAGTTCAATTCTGTTCTGATACGGACTGCGCTTTTCTCCCGTTTTGCTGCCGGAATCTCCCATAGATGTAGGCAATCTACTCCCGGCGGCAGTAGATTGTCTACATCCACCATCCACAATCCCTGACGCCTGCCTCACCCGTTACCTCCGTGACCTGTCCCAGTCCTCCCCGCGCCTCCTATGCTGGATCATCAATGCTCCGGTCGATAATCACCCTCGCAATTGCGCTATCTGCAACCCTCTCCCACGCCGCAGCCAAATCCCACGCGGTCAACCTGGGAGGAATTCGGAAAGTCCCCTACTCCATCAATGGAGACCCCGCCGGAGCCCGCAAGGATGAAGCCGATCTCCGCGTCCGGCCTCTCGTCGTCGACGGCAAGGTGAAGGAATGGACCACGGGAGACGCGCACGACATCACAGACCGGAGTTTCGTTGTCCGCCGCGCCATCCGGCTGAATGATGCTCTGCCCACCGACGCAGATCATGCCCGCGCCGAGCACTGGGTCTGGCAGCGCGGCCCCTGGCTGCTCATCGATCGCGTGAGCGGAAAGATCGTCGCCCTGCATCTGCCCGACTACGACCCGCTGGTCTCCGAAGTCTCGTGGTTCCGTGACTACGCCGCCTATTGCGGACTCAACTCCAGCGGCAGACAGCTTTACGCAGTGGTCGCTCAGATCGCCGCGCGCAAACCTGTACTCGGCAAAAAGCTGCATGAGTGGAACCCCATCGATCACCCTTCCCCCGCTTGCGCTCCCGCCTCGTGGCAACGCGAGCCGCTCCGCATCGCCTTCCAGCCCACCGGAGCCCAGCCGGTCAGCTTCGACCTCATCGGCCTCTCGGCGGTCTTGGTCGAGGACGGTGATACCGAAGCCCCCGACCCGGCCAACTGAGGTCTAAACTGGTTGGATGGAGTCTTTCGACGATCTGCTGAGGCTCGCCGAGATCGCACACGGTCACCTCTGCGCCGGCCAAATTCTTGGCGTTCGCATGGCTATGCTTGGCTGCAGCCGTCTGGGCATCGACGAACCGCGCGGCAAGGACCGTAAGCGCCTCGTCACCTTTGTCGAGATCGACCGCTGTGCGACAGATGCAATTGGCGTCGTCACCGGATGCCGTCTCGGCAAGCGCGCCCTGAAATTCCGCGACTGGGGAAAAATGGCCGCTACTTTCGTGGATCTCGAAAGCAACCGCGCTCTGCGCATTGCCGCGCTCGAATCGTCTAAGGCCCGAGCCCGCGAGTTGTATCCGGACATCGAGAACAAGAACCAGCAGCAGATGCGCGCCTACCGCGAACTCCCCGACAGTGACCTGTTCTCAGAGGAGTGGGTCGAGGTGCGCATTGAGCCCAAAGAATTCCCTGGCTACAAGGGCGCGCGCATCGCATGCGCAGAGTGCGGAGAGGGTATCAATTACGAGCGCTTTGTCGAGCGCAACGGCAGGACGCTATGCCTCGCCTGCGCGAATCCGGAGACACGCTACTACCAGCCGTCCGGTACATCCGTGGAGTATGTAACCGTAACAGAGACGATATCCGGATCGCGCTGCGAATGCTCTTAAATATGTAACCGATACGTTGACGATCTGACCGCGGCTCGCTAGCGTTATAGTCTCTCCACAGCCTGTCCAACCCGGAATACCGTCGACTCTCCGAAATGCCGGCCCAGAATCTGCAGACCGATCGGCAACCCGGACGGCGACGTGCCGCACGGCACGGACATCCCGCAGATCCCCGCAAGATTCGCCGTCACCGTATAGATATCGGCGAGGTACATGGCCATCGGATCATCGGTCTTCTCGCCCAGCTTGAACGCCGGAGTCGGTGCCGTCGGCGTCAGGATCGCGTCAACGTCATCGAATGCCTTGAGAAAATCGTCGGTCAGCAGACGCCGCACTTGCTGCGCCTTTTTGTAATACGCATCGTAATAGCCCGCGCTCAGCACATACGTCCCCAGCAGGATGCGCCGCTTCACCTCCGCGCCAAATCCGCCCTCGCGCGAGCAGTGATACATCCCGGCCAGCGTCTGTGTATTCGGCGCGCGATACCCGTAGCGCACTCCATCGAAGCGCGCCAGGTTTGCGCTCGCCTCCGCGGTCGCAATCACGTAATAGGTCGGCACAGCGTAGCGCGTGTGCGGCAACGAAACCGGAACGATCTCCGCGCCCGCCGCTTTCAGTCGCCCGATGGTTGCCTCGACCGCCTCCCGAACCTCGGGATCGAGACCCTCGCCAAAATACTCTGGCGGAACGCCCAGCCGCAATCCGGCTACGCTCTTATCGATTTCGGCCAGATAATCCGGCACGGCCTCCGTCGACGATGTCGCGTCCATAGGATCGTGGCCCGCAATCACTCCCAGGACTTTCGCCGCATCGCGCACCGTCGTCGCGAAGGGCCCTACACGGTCAAGAGACGAGGCAAATGCAATCAGACCATAGCGGGACACGCGTCCATAGGTCGGCAGCACTCCGACCACGCCGCAGAACGACGCCGGCTGCCGAATCGATCCGCCCGTATCTGTGCCCAGCGTAGCCACCGCCATGCCTGCAGCCACCGCCGCCGCCGAGCCACCGCTTGACCCGCCCGGCACGCGCTCCGTGTCATGAGGATTCCGCACCGCCCCATACGCCGAGTTCTCGTTCGACGAGCCCATCGCGAACTCGTCGCAATTCAGCTTGCCGAGCAGCACTGCGCCAGCGTCGATTAATCTGCGTACGGCTGTTGCCGTGAAAGGAGGCCGATAGCCCTCGAGTATCTTTGATCCCGCTGTCGCCGGCTGTCCGTCGACCACGAGAACGTCCTTGATGCCCATCGGCACGCCTGCCAGCACCGGCAGAGCCTCGCCCGCCACCGCCTTAGCGTCAATCTCCGCTGCCCGCGCCAGTGCACCCTCGCGGTCGAGCGAGAGGTAAGCGTGAATCGTCGCGTCCTCTTCATCGATGCGGCTCAAGCACAACCGCGCCGCTTCCGTAGCCGTAGTCGTACCGGTCGCGACGCCCTCAACGAGCTTGTCGATTGAAGGTAGTGGCGAAGTCAGCTTTACCTCTGAAATTCTTGTTGTCATGAAATGATCCAACGGCCGCCTGAATACGGCCGAGCCTTATCGCTCAATAACCTTAGGGACCTTAAAGAAGATCCCGTCTGTCTCGGGAGCACACGCCATCACGCGTTGTCGATCGAGAGACGGCACAACCCGGTCAGCGCGCAGGGATTCATTCACTCCCACACCGCCGCCAAGAACATCGGAGACCTGGGCCATGGGCGTGATTGCAGCCGTGTCCAGCTCGTTCAATTGCGCGACGTAACCGAGGATTGCATTCAGATCCCGCTGCATGCGGACCCCTTCCTCCGCAGTCAGCTCCAGGTTCGCCAGCTCTGCGACGCGCCGTACATCTTCGGCAGCAACTCTTTCGTTTTCAGGCATAGTGGACTTCGTGGGTTAATTTCCGGGTGTTACCTGCATGCTACTATTTTCTAACCGTTTATCACAAACCTTGCTTAGGGGGCGGATTGAGGTATAGATCGCCGATCAGATTTGCCGAAAGAACCTATTGGAATATACGCAGTCACGGGCTGCTTCCGGATCGTTTTCTGAAGGGTGGCCGAGGTGTAATTCACATTGGTGCGAACAAAGGACAAGAGAGAACCTTGTACGCTGAGAACGGATTGAAAGTAGCCTGGGTCGAGCCGATCCCGGACATCTTCAAAGAGCTCCAATCAAATCTGGCCGACTTTCCCGATCAAACTGCCTACAACTGTCTGATCGCCGCGGAGGATGGGAAGAAATACCAATTTAACGTGTCCGACAATGAAGGCTCCTCCTCATCGATTTTGGAACCTTCCAAGGAGCTTGGTAACCTCTGGGATAAGATCGGTTTTCGCTCGATCGAGCTGGAGGCACTCTCGCTGCCCACCTTTGTTCGCACGAAAGGCATCGATCTTGCAGCTTTTGACATTCTGGTCCTCGATGCACAGGGTGCGGAATTACTCATCTTGGAAGGCGCGAAAGAGATTCTGCTCAGTTTTCGATACATCCAGTGCGAGGCTGTGAACTTTGAAGTCTACTCCGGCTGCTGCCAACTGCCGGAACTCGATGCGTTCTTATCGAAACGGGGATTCAAACAGAAGGGGAGATTTGTCTTATCAAGATCCCCGAATGGCGGGCGCCAATGGGATGTGCTATACGAGCGCGCCTGATCTTCCTTGCTTGTTGGCAGAGAATTTGCATCAGAGATGTCCGTCTTCATAGGATCACCCCTACATAAAATCCCAAACTCTACATTGGGAAGGCGCCCGTTTTTGCAGCTGCCCCTGAACAGCCTCTAGCCAAGTGTTTCCGCGAGCGCATCTTGCCAGCTCGGCAGCGCGACTCCGAATCGGGCAAGTAGTCTGGAGTTAGACAGGACTGAATTCTTTGGCCTCCGTGCCGGCGTGGGATATTCCGTGTCCGGAATGCCCACCACCTCGGGCCAGGGCTTGTGCTCTGGTGGAACAGAACGTTGAAAAATCTCCGTCGCGAACCCGGACCAGCTCGTCTCACCCGCGCAGGTCATGTGATAAATTCCGGACCAGTCTCCGGCTTGTAATGAGTTTTCCGCATCCAGCAGATCGATCACCACCCGCGTCCCCATAGCTAGCTCCGCCGCGGTTGTCGGAGCACCGATCTGGTCGTTCACCACGCGAAGCGTGTCACGCTCTTGTCCCAGCCGCAGCATGGTGCGCAGAAAATTCTGACCATGCGGACTGTACACCCAGCTGGTGCGAAAAATCAGATGACGTCCAGCAGCCTGCTCGATATTCCGCTCACCTGCCAGCTTGCTCGCGCCATAGGCGTTGATCGGATTCGGCGCGTCGTCTTCGACCCACGGCTCCCTCTTCGATCCGTCAAAGACGTAATCCGTCGAATAATGAATCAGCAGGGCGTTAAGCTTCCGCGCCTCTTCGGCAAGAACACCCGCCGCTTCGCCATTCACTCTCATGGCGAGCTCTTGTTCCGATTCTGCCCGATCGACGGCCGTATATGCAGCGGCGTTGAGCACAATCTCGGGGCGAAACTCGGCGACGGCTTCACGAATCGTCTCTGGCCTGCTCAGATCGCACTTGTCGCGGCCCAGAGCCTTGACTTCGCCGGCACTTAGAAACGTCCGCTGCAATTCGATGCCGAGCTGCCCCTGCGCTCCCAGGATCAGAACGCGCTTCGGCGTCACGGAAAGACCTCCGCATCCTTCAACCGCGAGCCCTGCTGGTCTTTTGCAGACACGATCGCATCCCCTGCCGCGACCGGCCACGAGATCCCCAGTTCGGGATCGTTCCACAGTACCGTTCGCTCACCGGCGGGCGAGTAGTAGTCCGTCACTTTGTAGGAGAATCCCGCCTTTTCGCTCAGAACCGCGAAGCCATGTCCAAAGCCCGGAGGAATCCAGAGCATCACTCCGTTTTCGCCCGACAGATCCACCGCGACATGCTTGCCAAAGTTAGGCGAGCTGCGTCTTAGATCAACGGCCACATCGAGAACCGCGCCATAGGCCACGCGCACAAACTTACCTTGCGGCTGCGTGACCTGATAGTGAAGCCCGCGAATCACATTTCTTGCGGACACAGAAAAGTTGTCCTGCCGCCACTCTGTCGGCAGACCTGCGTCGCGCATCTCGCGCTCGTTGTAAGTCTCGAAGAATGCTCCGCGCGAGTCCGAAAAAATCTTCGGAGTAAATAACAGTACCCCGGGCAATGCGGTTTCCGTGATCTGCATGCGGCTAGACCGCCCCGCCCGGAAGGCTAGGCTCGCTCAACAGCGAAATCAAATACTGCCCATAGCCGCTCTTGCGCACCGGCGCCGCCAGGGCTTCCAGCTGCTCGCCGGATATGTAACCGTATCGGTACGCAATCTCCTCAGGACATGCGATCTTCAGCCCCTGCCGCCGCTCAATCGTGTGAATGAACATCCCCGCCTCGAACAGCGAATCATGCGTGCCCGTATCCAGCCACGCCATTCCCCGGCTCATCAATTCAACCTCGAGCGTGCCCCGTTTCAGATACTCCCTGTTCACATCTGTGATCTCAAGCTCTCCACGCGGAGACGGCTTCAGTTCTGATGCAATCTGGACCACGTCCTTGTCATAGAAATAAAGCCCTGTCACCGCGTAGCGCGACTTCGGAGCCGCCGGCTTCTCTTCCAGGCTGATCGCCCGCCCATTCGCGTCAAACTCCACCACACCATACCGCTCGGGATCCTGCACCTGGTACGCAAACACCGTTGCGCCACTGGCCCTTTTCGCCGCCCGTTGCAATTGCCCCGTCAGCGAGTGGCCATAGAAGATGTTGTCGCCCAGCACCAGCGCGCTTGGATCGTTCCCGATAAAATCCTTGCCAATAATGAAAGCCTGCGCCAGGCCATCCGGACTCGGCTGCACGGCATAAGTCAAATCGATACCCCACCGCTGGCCATCGCCCAGCAGCTCCGCAAATCGCTGCGTATCCTGCGGCGTTGAGATGATCAGAATCTCGCGAATCCCCGCCAGCATCAGCGTGCTCAACGGATAGTAGATCATCGGCTTGTCATACACCGGCAGCAGCTGTTTCGAAACCACATGTGTTACTGGATAGAGCCGGGTTCCCGACCCGCCAGCCAGAATGATCCCTTTCATCATGCCGGCCGCTCCGCGCCCAAACGCTCTGAGTAGTTCAGGTCGATCCACTGCTGATACGCGCCCGACCTCACATCATCCACCCACGCCAGGTTGTCCAGAAACCATTCCACTGTCTCCCGGATGCCGCCCTCAAACTGTTTCTCCGGAGTCCAACCAAGCTCGCCCGCGATCTTCTCCGCGTTAATCGCATAGCGGCGATCGTGTCCCGGCCTGTCTTTCACGTAAGTGATCAATCCCCGCCGGCTGCCAATCTTCGCATCGGGCCTCAGTTCATCCAGAATGTCGCAGATCGTAGTCACCACATCAATGTTCTTCCGCTCGCTCCTACCGCCGATGTTGTATGTCTGGCCGATCTTTCCCCGCTCCAACACTTGCCGAATCGCCGCGCAGTGATCTCCCACAAACAACCAGTCCCGAACATTCAACCCATCGCCATAGACCGGCAGCGGCTTCCCTTCCAGCGCATTCAGGATCACCAGCGGAATCAGCTTCTCCGGAAACTGATATGGCCCGTAGTTGTTCGAGCAATTCGTCGTCAGAACAGGCAGCCCGTAGGTATGAAAATACGCGCGAACCAGGTGATCCGACGAAGCCTTCGACGCCGCGTAAGGACTGTTGGGCGTATACGGTGTGTCTTCGGTAAATGCCGGATCATCCGCCTCCAGCGTTCCGTACACCTCATCGGTCGAGACATGCAGAAAGCGGAACGCCGTCTTATCTTCCGCTCCCAATTCGGACCAATACATCTTCACCTGTTCCAGCAGTGAGAAGGTCCCAACAATATTCGTCTGGACGAAGGCCCCTGGTCCGGCAATCGACCGGTCCACATGGCTCTCGGCAGCGAAATGCAGAATTGCCCGCGGTTTGTATTTCTCGAGCAGTGACCGCACCAGCGCACCGTCGCCGATATCGCCCTTCACAAAAATGTGCCGCGGATCGTTTTCAATCGAAAACAGATTCCGGCGGTTACCCGCGTATGTCAGCAGATCGAGATTCACGACGCTGGACTTCGTCTTCGCAATCCAATTCAGGACGAAGTTGGAGCCGATAAAGCCCGCGCCACCCGTCACCAGTACCGTATCGTTCATGCCCATCCGATTCTCTGCATTCTGGTTCAATTCCCCCGTTAAGGTCGGTCGAAACTGCTCCGGAGGCCAGTCTAGTTATCCTACGTGAGGGCCCGCTATGGTTGGGATTCCCCAATCGGGGCAGTAGGAACCTCCCGTCGCAACTCCACGATGCTGGCGAGAAAGCCCGAATTTCTTTCTCGGTTCGAGCACGTTCTCCTACGGTTCTTCGTCCACCTACTCTTCGTGGAGGTTATATTAGCTCCTGATGATCGGCAGGCAGCGCGGTGGCGTGTTTCTCTCCTACGCCAGGAAAGACGGCGAGCACTTCGCCGCGAACCTGCGCGAGCGTTTGCGCGACAAAGCACCCGATATCGAAGTCAAGCAGGATCGCGTCCTTCTCGAAGGCGGAGTGGGCTGGTGGAAGCAGCTTACCGAGGCAATTGATTCCGTCGAATTCCTTATTCTGGTCATGACACCTTCCACTATGCAGTCGGAGACCGTCCAGAAGGAATGGCGATACGCCCGCCAGGCGGGAGTATGCGTCTATCCGGTCAAGGGCGCGCCTGACGCCGACCTGCAGTTCTCAAACCTGCCGCGTTGGATGAGCAAGGCCCATTTCTACGACATTGACAGGGAATGGGAAAGCTTAGTCGCTCACCTCCGAAAAGGTTGCGACGCCCCCAGGGTGCCCTTCATGGCGCCCGATCTTCCTGAGAACTTCGTCGAACGGCCCGAAGAGTTTGGGCAGCTCAAGAATCTACTGCTAAGCAATGACCGTAGAGAGCCCGTCGCCATCACGACAGCTCTTTCCGGTGCTGGAGGCTTCGGGAAGACGACCCTCGCGATCGCCCTCTGTCACGACGAAGACATCGTTCAGAACTTCGACGACGGCATCCTCTGGGTGACGCTGGGTCAGAATCCCAACGTCATGAGCGCCTTGGTCACCGCATACGCTGCCCTCACGGGTGAGCGCCCCGGTTTTGCAAACGAAGAGGATGCGGCATTTCAACTCGGCCAGAAGTTCGAAGACCATACGTGCTTGCTCGTAATCGACGATGTCTGGGACGAATCCCACTTACGGCCCTTCCTCCGCAGCGGTAAAGGTGGCGCGAGATTATTCACCACTCGCCATTCGGAAATTGCATCGAAGGCGCGACCCGTGAAAGTCGATGAGATGAGCGGTACACAGTCGCAGGCACTCCTCGCCAAGGGTGTCCCAGGACTCAGCAGCGTGCAGGCGCGGCTATTGTCACAGCGACTGGGCGAGTGGCCCATAGCGCTTGAACTCGCGAGCGCCATGATGCGGCAGCGGATCGAGCAGGGCGATTCGCCGGAGCACGCGGCTCAGCGTCTCTTGTACACCCTGGATAGAAAGGGCGCGCGCGGCCTTGTAAAGGGCACCGGAGGCCATCGCACCCTCGACAGCGTTCTTCAGGGCAGCCTGGAACTGCTGAGCGACGAAGACCGCGCTCGCCTGATCGAACTCTCGATATTTCCGGAAGACGTTCCCTTTCCGCTGACGGCAGCGGCGCTACTGTGGGGGCTCGACGAATTTGAATCGGAAGAAGCCGCGCAGCGCTTCGCTCGTCTCTATATGTTGAAGCTCGATCTTGTCCGCGGTTCCATGCGGCTGCACGACGTAATGCGCAGTTGGCTTGCATCGGCAACGACAAATGGAGCTGAGCTTCACAGCCGCTTGGCGGATGGGTGGACAGATTGGTACCGGTTGCCCAATACGTACGCATGGCGCTGGCTGACCTTGCACCTAGCACACGCAGGCCGAAAGGCTGAGATCGAGAAACTCTTGTGGGATCCTTTATGGCTGCGGGCGAAACTCGCCGCGACGGATGTGAATGCCCTGGTCAGCGACTTCGAACACCTGAAGCCGTCGGCAGAAGCAGAGTTAACCCAGGGAGCGCTGCGCCTTTCCTCGCATGTCCTCGCCAAAGATCCGACGCAATTTGTCTCTCAGATGGTCGGACGCCTTTTGCCTTACAGTGAGCAGCAACCCATCGTTCAGCGATTCATAGACTCGCTCACCCAGGCTGTGGATCACCCGTGGCTTCGACAATTGCGCCCCTCGCTCGACCCGCCAGGAACGGCACTTCTACGCACCCTCGCTGGCCACTCCGGTGGCGTCTATGGGGTGGCAGTCAGTATAGATGGGCGTCGGGCCCTCTCCGCTTCCTCCGACCGAACACTCAAGATCTGGGATCTGGAGACTGGCCAAGAGCTGTGCACCCTCGCTGGCCACTCCGACGCGGTCATTGGACTGACAGTCAGTCCTAACGGGCAGACAGCGGGCTCAGCCTCCCGGGACCGAACGCTCAAGGTTTGGGATATTAAGATGGGTCAAGAACTGCACACGCTCGTTGGCCACTCAAACTCGGTCAATGGCGTCGCGATAAGCCAGGACGGGCGGCGTGCTGTGTCCGCGTCCGACGACAAGACTCTCAAAGTATGGGATCTGGAGACAGGCCTGGAGATGCGTGTGCTCGTTGGTCATTCCGATCCCGTCAATGGCGTTGCGTTGAGCCCCAACGGATGGTGCGCCGTCTCCGCTTCCTGGGACAAGACGCTCAAGGTGTGGGATCTAGACGCAGGTGAGGAGCTGCGCACTCTGGTCGGCCACTCCAAGTCAGTCGCAGGCGTGGCTGTCAACCCGGACGGGCGGCGCGCCGTCTCCGCTTCCAACGACCACAGTCTCAAAGTATGGGACCTAGAGACGGGTAAGGAGCTACGCACCCTCGTTGGCCACTCCGGATGTGTTACTAGCGTAGCGGTAAGCCCGGATGGGCTGCGTGCCGTTTCCGCTTCCTATGACTACAATCTCAAGGTATGGGATCTGGAGAGCGGTAAGGAGCTACGCACCCTCGCTGGCCACTCCGATTGGGTCAATGGCATCGCAATAAGCCCGGACGGGCTGCGTGCCGTCTCCGCCTCTAGCGACCACACCCTCAAGGTGTGGGACCTGGAAACCCACCAGGGGCTGCGCACCCTTGCAGTCCACTTCGATTCGGTAACTGGCGTGGCGGTCAGCCTGGACAGACACCGTGCCATTTCCGCTTCCGCAGACAACACCCTTAAGACGTGGGATCTGGAAACCGGCCAGGAGCTAAGCACGCTCATTGGCCACTCCAGTCGCGTCACCGCGGTGGTGGTCAGCCCGGACGGGCAGCGTGCCGTCTCCGCTTCCTTTGACACGACGCTTAAAGTGTGGGATCTAGAGACTGGTCGGGAACTGCGCACCCTTGCTGGGCACGCCGAAAGGATCACTAGCGTCGCTATGAGCCCAGATGGACTGCGTGCCGTCTCCGCTTCCGATGACCGTACACTCAGGGTATGGGATCTGGAAACCGGCAAGGAGCTGTGCAAGCTCTGGGGGCATTCCCGTCCGGTCACCGGCGTGGCGGTCACTCCGGATGGACGAGAAGTCATATCAGCTTCCGGAGACCGCACTCTCAAGATATGGAATCTGGAAACAGGTCGGGAACGGTGCACGCTCGGCTACCTCTCTGGTTGGGATACCGAGACAGGCCAGGAGGTGCGCAGGTTCGCCGGCCACTCTGACTCGGTTACTGACGTAGCAGTCAGCCCTGACGGACGGCTTGCTGTCTCCGCATCCGATGACCACACACTCAAGGTGTGGGGTCTGGGGACGGGCCAGGAGCTGCGCACCCTAGCGGGACATTCCGGTCCGGTCACAGGCGTGGCGATAAGCCCTGATAGACGGCGAGCCGTCTCCGCTTCAGATGACCATACACTCAGGGTATGGGACCTCGAGACAGGCGTGCACATAGCGACTTTTACCTGCGATTCAGATGCAAGCTGTTGTGCATTGGCGGACGAGCGCACCATCGTAGCCGGCGATGGCGGAGGACGTGTCTACTTTCTAGCGCTCGAGCTGCCACAGCGGGGCTCGGTAGAAGCGCGGGGCATCAGCCCGCGAACAAGAACCGATCCGAAGGCTAGTCCTAATGGCTAAATGCTAATGGCTGCCTTTTCTTGGCCGAGAATTTCCCCCAACCCGCTATAATAGAAATAGAGACCAAAAGGCCCGGCCGCCATCGCAGCTGGGCCTTTCGTTTTCAACGAAGTGTCTTGTCGCAACCCACTTAGAATCAAACGATCTCGCGCGACCATAATGGCATCAATGAGTTACAACCCATAGCGAACAACTGCCCTGAAATCGGGGCAATATCATCGAATGGCAGCATAGGCGTGGGGATCGATTCCGTTGAGTTCAGTGGATCCCATCGGAGCGATGAAGGCGCTTGCATCTTCACAGTGAGTAAGCCAACGCTCTTGCTGCCAACCACTGAACGACGGCGTTCGGAAACAGAGCTCCTCTGCTATCTCTAAAGGAACTGGGTCCAACCTGCCGTAGTCCCCGATGGCTTGCATATCGACGAACTCGGCTCCTAGTTGGTTGTGCGCCGTTCCATCAGCGATGCACCAAGGGCATAACGCGACATCAGGGTCAGCGGTAGCATAAACCGCTCCCGTGTATATCCAACCACGGGTCTGGTTGCACGCAAGACATCGCTGCTCTGATGCGATGAGCGATCCTGATGCGACTGGATCTGGGTGATATTTGAAGGCGGGCAGCTGAGGATCGGGCACCGAGCTATCTCCAGGTAGAAAGTAGCTTTTGGGCCACATCGATGGTCAGTCGCGCTATCAACAAGCCCTCGATGTCGACGAGTGTTCTTTCAGCCCCTGCGCCCTGAGCCCTGCCCTCAATTCTTCTGCCGTGCGTCCGCGTCATGAATTCGGCTGGCCTCGAAGCTCACGATCTTCCACTGCCCCAGCCGCTTGTTGTAGACCCGCGTATAGCGATAATTTCCGCTGATATCGCTCTGTCCATTGGTGCCTTCAAGTGCCGCCTTTGAAGTTACCACTGCCGTATCCCCGTAGACGCGGACCTTCAGATCGTTCAGATCCAGCGTCTTGATGCGCACAGTCCCTGCTTTGCGAAGGGCCAGAACCTGGGTCTTTGTCTCCACCGTCCCATTCGCGCTGATGCCCATGTAATCGTCGGCCAGCAGGTGATCCATCTGGGTCACGTCGTTCTGGATCACAGCCTGGCGCCATTGTTGCTCCAGTGCCTCGATCTCTTTATGAATGGCGTGGTTGTCGCGATGCGGCATCGCAAATGCGGGATGGGCCAGGACGAGGCAGATCGCCACGATCAGCAGCACCGGAACACCGGACTGCTGAAACGACCCCTGGGGATAGACACTTTTTCGCATGTGCGTACCGGGATGGTAGTCCGCATCCGCGCGGCGAGTCAAAAAGAAAGGCCCGAGCCGCATTTTTCGACGGCGAGTGTCCCATTTTGGGGTTTCGGCTGCAACGCCTCTCATCGAATCACGCCGTTTCCGCCATTATAGATTCGATGCCCGAGGCTGGTTTGCAGGCCGCTAGCCGACGGCGTGCAGGTTCTCGACCGAGCGCTCCAGCATGCGCTGATACAGGCTTCCCACGATGTACTTCTTGAAGTGTGCCGACGCGCGGTGTGCATCCGCCGCCGCTGCGTCCTTATATTGTTCGTAGATGACGACTGTGTCAGAATCCCCGTCGACGGTGTGGGGGATGTATGTGACGCAGCCCGGTTCGAGCCGCGATGCCTTGGTGACGGCGCGCAGCGACTCCTGAATCTCTTCCCGATCTTCCGCTTTGAACTTGAGACGAACCGTGAAACTGATCATGCAGCAACCCGAACCTTCCACCGACAGAATAGCAAGGATGAAATCCACACCGGGAAATCAAGCTTCGAGTGCGTGCAAAGCCGCCGCAAACTCCGGCAGAGCCATCGTCTGTTCCCGGTCCGGACCCGTCGACACCATCCCGATCTTCGCCCCCGACTCCTGCTCCAGAAACCGCAGATACTCCTGCGCCGCCTTCGGCAGACTGTCCCAATCCGCGACATTCTCCGTCGCCTCGCCGGCCCAGCCCTTCACCTTCGTGTACACCGGCTTGATCGACTCCAGCCCGCGCACGTCCGCCGGCATCGTGTCCACTTTCTTGCCATCGATTTCGTAGCCGACACATACCGGAATCTCCGCCATCCCATCCAGCACGTCCAGCTTCGTCACCACGAGCCACTCCGTGCCGTTGATCATGTTCGAATAGCGCAGCAGCGGCAGATCCATCCAGCCGCACCGCCTGGGACGCCCCGTCACCGCCCCGAACTCATTGCCCCGCGCCCGCAGCTTCTCGCCGGCTTCATCATGACACTCCGTCGGGAACGGACCCTCGCCTACGCGCGTCACATACGCCTTGGTCACACCAATCACCGTCCCGATCGCCGTTGGACCCACCCCCGTGCCCGTGATCGCGCCGCCCGCCGTCGCCGACGACGAAGTCACAAACGGATACGTCCCGTGATCGATATCCAGCATCGTGCCCTGCGCGCCCTCGAACATCACGCTCTTGCCCGCGCGAATGGCCCCATTCAGCAGCGCCGCCGTATCCGTCACAAACGGAGCCACCTGCTCCGCCGCCCTTGCATAGTCCTCATACATCTGCGCCGGATCCAGCGGCTCCGTCCCGAACAGCGCATGCGCAATCGCATTCTTCTCGTGGCAGGCGTTCTGAATATGCGTCTTCAGCAGATTCGTATTCAGCAGGTCCACCACGCGCAGCCCGTTGCGCGCCATCTTGTCCTCATATGCCGGACCGATCCCCCGGCTCGTCGTCCCGATCTTCTGCCGCCCCGGAGCGCTCTCCGCCGCCAGCTCAATCATCCGGTGATAGGGCAGAATCACCTGCGCCCGATTCGACACGAAGACCTGCCGGTCGACCCCCACGCCCAGATCGCGCAGCTTGCCGACCTCCTTCAGAAACGCCATTGGATCGAGCACCACCCCGTTGCCGATCACCGCCTGGCAATCCGGCCGCAGAATCCCGCACGGAATCAGCTGCAGAATGAACTTCTGCCCGCGAATGATGACCGTGTGCCCGGCGTTGTGCCCGCCCGCATACCGCGCGACCACACTAAACCGCTCCGACAGGACATCGACAATCTTGCCCTTGCCCTCATCGCCCCACTGGGCGCCTACCACGACTGCCGTTTTCGCTCGCATTTTGTTTGCTTCTTGCCTTTTCTAATCCCTGATTACTAATTCCTAATCCCTGAACTTGTCATCCTGAGCCGAGGCCGGCGCGCCAGCGGCGGACGAAGTCGAAGGATCCGCTTCTTGAAAACAAAGGAGCCTCGTTCTTTTTACCAGATTTGCACGGGAATCGCGGGATACTCGGCGTAAGTGTAAAGTTGAGCCGCATCCCACCATCACCGGAGTCCCCATGTCCCTCAAGAACAAAGTCGCAGTCGTCACCGGCGGAAACAGCGGCATCGGCAAGGCCATCGCGCTCGAACTCGCCCGCCAGGGCGCAAACATCGTCATCAACTACCGCTCTCACCCCGACGACACGGCCACGCTCGAACAGCAGATCGCCGCCCTCGGCAGCCAGGCCATCGGCTTCGAGGCCGACGTCAGCAAGCTTCCCGAGCTCGAGCAGCTCTTTCAAACCGCAGTCGCCAAACTTGGCCGGATCGACATCATGGTCAACAACGCCGGCATCGAGAGCCGCACCTCGCTCCTCGACACCACCGAGCAGCAGTACGACAGCGTGCTCGACGTCAACCTCAAGAGCGCCTTCTTCGGCACGCAGCTCGCCGCCCGGCAAATGATCCGGCAGGGCTCCGGAGGCCGCATCATCAACATCACCTCGGTGCACGAAGACTGGCCCATGCCCGGCAACATACCCTATTGCCTATCCAAAGGAGGCATGCGCATGCTCACCCGAACCGCAGCGGTCGAACTCGCCGCGCACAACATTCTCGTTGTGGGAGTCGGACCTGGCGCCATCGCCACTCCGATGAACCAGAAGACCCTGCAGAATCCCGAGCTGGCCGCAAAACTGAACGCCGCCATCCCGCTCGGCCGCGTCGCCAAACCCGAAGAGATCGCCACCGTCGTCGCCTTCCTCGCCGGAGACGGCGCCAGCTACATCACCGCGACCACCATCTTCGCTGACGGAGGCATCATGCAATCCAGCCCCGGTCTCTAAGCTGCGGTGCCCTTGACGCGGATTTGCGGCGCTTTCTGAAAATGGCTTAGACTATGAAGCGGATTCACCTTCCCCCCAAAAGAAATCCTGCCGATTGACCTCTTACGCATGTACTTCTCGCTTATATAGGCAGTTGCCCCTATTCCTGGCAATTACGAAGCAATCATCTCGGATAACCTGGGGGATTCCCCGTGTTAGGTGAGCCAATCCTCAAAAGGAAGCTAAAATGCCGTCCCAATTTCAACCGCAGTTCTTTCATTCTTCCTGGCCCTTTGGCTGCGGTCTGACGATTCGCCGTGTGTTACGCCACGCCGCACTGTTTGTCGCAGTCAGTATGCTTTGCCTTGTTGCCAACTCAGAGACGCCCTCCGGAGATGCCCGATCCCCCCAACTGCCTCGCCAAATCAGGCAGGAGGTCAACCCCTCTCGTATGGTGACGCTTCACGATCATCATCCTCAGTGGGCCAACCCCACAAACGATGCTGGCATTGTGCCTGCCGAAACCCCGCTGGAGAACCTGACCATCGTTCTTACGCGATCACCTAGGCAGGAGCAGGCCTTCGAGCAGTTCCTCAAGGACCAGCAAAACCCATCCTCCCCGAATTATCACCATTGGCTCACCCCCACCACCATCGGCAATCGGTTTGGACTTTCCCCGGACGACATCGCAGCCATCACCGGCTGGCTGCAATCCCAGGACTTGCGCGTGAACTGGGTCGCGCCCAGCCGTACCTTTATCGGATTCAGTGGCTCAGCCGCGGATATCAACCGAGCCTTCCAGACCACGCTGCACTACTACAAGCTGAATGGTGAGCAGCGCTTGTCCGTTTCCTCGGATCCGATGATTCCCGAAGCTCTGGCTCCGGTAATCAAAACCGTGCGCGGACTCTACACCATTGACGACAAGCCCCTCCACCACGTTTCGACCGTACTTTCAGATTCGCCGGATTTGACTGCCGGAGGTGGCGTCCACTTCATTGCGCCCGCGGACTTTGCGACGATCTATGATCTGCCTGACTCCCTGAACGGCTATGCCGTTAACATCGGGATCGTAGGCCGCTCCCGGACAGACTTTGCTGACTTCGACAACTTCCGCAGCAGGACAGGATCTGCGTTCTTAAACCCCACCGAAATTATTCCAACGGCCTTTGGGGGGACCGATCCAGGACCGGCATACACAGCCCCGCCCCCAACCTGCACTCCTGCACGCTCTGCGGCTTGCACGGCGGTCGCGAACCAGCTCGGAGTTCAAGGTGAGGCCACACTCGATGTGCTTCGCTCGGCCAGCGTTGCTCCCCAGGCAAATGTCCTGCTGGTGGTCGCGACGGCTGCAAGCGGAGGTATCGAGGTCGACGCCCAGTATCTGGTCCAGACCACACCAGTTCCCGTGCAAGTGATGAGTATCAGCTTCGGATCCTGCGAGTCGTCGGCTGGATCTTCTGGGGTGTCTTTTTGGGACTCGCTGTTTCAACAGGCGGCCGCGGAAGGAATCTCTGTCTTCGTCTCATCCGGAGATTCCGGCGCATCCGGCTGCGATCCTCACTCTCAGCCGCCGCCCGCTTCCCCGCAACCCAATAGCCCGAATTACATCTGTTCTTCCAGCTATGCCACTTGCGTCGGGGGCACCGAATTCAATGACACCGCCAATCCTTCTGCGTATTGGAGTTCAACTAACAGCGGGGCCTTCTTGTCGGCACTCAGCTACATTCCTGAAGGCGCCTGGAACGAACCTTTAACCTCCAGCTCTGCGACCCAGGTTGCCGCCTCTGGAGGAGGCGTGAGTGAGTGGATTGCTACCCCAAGTTGGCAAACGGGTACAGGCGTGCCTTCGGCCAGAGCGGGACGCTATACACCAGATATCGCCTTCTCTGCTTCAGGCCACGACGGATATTTTGCCTGTTTCGCCGCTGGCGGCGGCAGTTGCGTCTCTGCTTCGAATGGGAGCTACTACTTTGAATCGTTCTCCGGAACCTCGGCCGCGGCGCCAGATATGGCGGGCGTAACAGCCCTGCTCGACGAACAGTGGACAGGTCCGCAGGGTAACCTTAATCCCCAACTCTACGCGATGGCGGCAAGTACACCGGCAGCATTCCACGACGTTACGGTTTCAACCAGCGGTGTCACCAACTGCAGCGTCAATACGCCGAGCATGTGTAATAACAGCATTCCCGGTCCCACAGCATTGACCGGCGGCCAGCCAGGTTATCTGGTGACGAACGGCTACGATCAAGTCACCGGTTTGGGTTCACTCGATGTCTCGATATTTCTCTCCAAGACCACAGCATTTGCGCCGGTCGTCTACACGTTGTCGGCAGGTAACCTCACCAGCAGCGGAGCCCAGCCGACCGCGTTTGTTAATCCCAGCGGAAATGCCACTCAGGCATGGTTCGAATACGGAACCAGCAGCACTCTCACCGGCGCCAGCGCGACCGCAAAACAGAACGTCGGTTCGGGAAGCTTGCCCGTGGCCGTGAACGCGACGCTCAGCGGTCTGACCAGCAATACAGAGTATTACTTCCGCGTCGTGGCTTCCAACAGCTCAATAACGGTGGAGGGATCGATCGTCAGCTTCACTACCGACCCACTGGGATTCGCGCCGGCCGTCATCACGAGCGGAACCACGGCAGTCACAAAAAATTCGGCAGGAATAGGCGGGACGGTCAACCCCAACGGCGCTGACACGCAGGTGTGGTTCGAATACGGAACAAGCAGTACGCTCGCCGGAGCCGCCACGACCGCAAAGCAAGACGTTGGATCGGGAACCAGCAATGTTAGTTTTTCTGCCGCTCTGACCGGACTCACCCCCGGCACGACTTATTACTTCATGGCGCTCGGCTCCAACAGCGGCGGTACCGAGGACGGCGCCATCGACAGCTTCACGACTGCCACCGACACTTCCCAGGGCCTGCAATTTATGCCTGTCATCCCCTGTCGTGTCGTAGACACGCGCTGGCCGACGGGTCCCTTCGGAGGCCCGGAAATGGCTGCGGGAATCAGCCGCGAATTTGACATTCCACAGAGCGCCTGCGGCATTCCTTCGACCGCGGTCGCCTATTCGCTGAATGTGACCGTGGTGCCGGATGGTTTCCTCAGCTACCTCACCCTGTGGCCCACCGGAGAAACCCAGCCATACGTCTCAACGCTGAACTCCGACGGCCGCGTCAAGGCCAATGCCGCCATCACGCCTGCCGGCGCAAACGGCGGAGTGAGCATCTTCGTCAGTAACGCCACCAACGTAATCCTCGATATCGACGGCTACTTCGTGCCTGCCGGAACGGCCTCAGCCCTGGCCTTCTACCCGCTCACTCCCTGCCGGGTGGCCGATACCCGACAGGCCACTGATCCGCTGGGAGGGCCTTCCATCGCCGGGGGCAGCAGCCGGTCCTTCCCGGTTCAGTCCAGCAACTGTGACATTCCTTCGACCGCCAAAGCCTATTCGCTGAACGTCACGGCTGTGCCCCACACTACGCTGGGTTACCTGACCGCCTGGGCTACAGGAGAAACGCAACCTTATGTGTCGACGCTGAACTCGTCGACCGGAGCGGTGGTGGCGAACGCCGCCATCGTGCCGGCAGCCGCCAACGGAGAGGTATCCATCTTCGTTTCCGACGATGCGGACGTGATCCTTGACGTAAATGGCTATTTCGCTCCGCCCGGAATCGGAGGACTCTCGTTCTACCCCACCACTCCCTGCCGCGTCATCGACACGCGCCAGGGGGTCACCCCTTTCCCCGGTCCAATCAACGTCAACGTCGAAGGCAGCTCCTGCGCCCCGCCAGCAAGCGCAGAAGCATACGCCCTCAATGCGACGATCGTACCGAGCGGATCATTCCCGTATCTGACTCTCTGGCCGGCTGGAGGAGACGCACCCTGGGTTTCCACCCTCAACGCATATGACGGAGCTATCACCTCCAACATGGCCATCGTGCCGACTGACGTTGGAATCATCGATGCCTCCTCGCCCGGCCCGGGAAACCTCATCCTCGACCTCTCCGGGTACTTTGCACCGTGAGGAAAATACTTGGCCGACAATTTCCGCCAACCCGCTATAACTAGGAGACAAGAAGGCCCGGTCGCTGCTGCGATCGGGCCTTTCGTCTTGAGCGAAGTACCTGTCTCAGCCTTTTAGACTCAGACAGTCTCAGTTGCATGGAATAGGAATCAACGGTTACGGCAGAACCCGAACGACTGTCATGAAACCAGTGCAACATAGTCCAAGAGCCCTTTCAGAATCAGGATGGGGAACCCCGAGACTCCTCGCGAAACTGAACGCCGCCATTCCTCTAGGCCGCGTCGCCCAACCCGAAGAGATCGCGACGGTAGTCGCCTTCCTCGCCGGAGACGGAGCCAGTTACATTACCGCGACCACCATCTTCGCCGACGGAGGCATCATGCAATCCAGCCTCGGCCTGTAGCTATAGCGTCCAGCCCGGTGAGTCTGTTGCTCAGGTAAAAAGGAAGAGGTTGCGCAGCGAGCAAGTACACCGACGACATCTCTTTGCGTGCGAAGTATATTAACTCTCGTGATCGGCAGCCAGCGCAGTGGCGTGTTTCTCTCCTACGCGCGTGCAGACGGCGAGCAATTCGCCGCCAGCCTCCGTGAGCGCCTGCGCGACAAAGCACCGGACATCGACATCAAACAGGATCGCCTGCTCCTTGAAGGCGGAGTCGGCTGGTGGAAGCAGCTCACGGAAGCCATCGACTCGGTCGAATTCCTCGTCCTGGTCATGACACCCTCCTCCATGCAGTCGGAGACCGTCCGCAAGGAATGGCGCTATGCTCGGCAGCAGGGGATATGCGTATACCCTATCAAGGGCGCGCTTGACGCCGACCTGAAATTTTCCGAGCTGCCGCGCTGGATGAGCAAGGCTCATTTCTTCGACATGAATAAGGAATGGGAGAGCTTCATCGCGCATTTACGCGCGGGCTGCGTGAGGAAGCGCGTGCCCTTCATGGTGCCCGATCTTCCCGAGAACTTCGTTGAGCGTCCGGAGCAGTTTGGGCAGCTCAAAAATCTGCTGCTCAGCCCGGACCGCAAAGAGCCCGTTGCGATCACTACCGCTCTTTCCGGCGCGGGAGGCTTCGGGAAAACAACCCTCGCCGCAGCCCTGTGCCACGACGAGGACATTATCCAAAACTTCGATGACGGCATTCTCTGGGTTACCCTCGGCCAAAATCCCAACGTGATGAGCAGTCTTGTGACTGTGTACGCGGCTCTGACCGGCGAACGCCCCGGATTCGCAAATGACGAAGACGCCGCATTCCAACTTGGTCAGAAGCTTGAAGACCGTACCTGTCTCCTCGTAATCGACGATGTCTGGGATGAATCTCACCTTCGCCCGTTCCTGCGCGGCGGCAAAGGCTCGGCAAGGCTCTTCACAACCCGCAATGCTGAGATCGCCTCTACTAAGGCCCAACCTGTAAAAGTCGACGAGATGAGTGGCAGCGAATCGCAAGCGCTGCTTGAGAAGGGCGTTCCGGGCCTCGATATTTCGCTAGCGGGTGAACTTGCAAAGCGGCTTGGAGAGTGGCCGCTTGCCATTGAAATCGCCAGCGCGATGATAAAGCAGCGCATCTGGCTGGGAGATTCGCCAGAGAACGCTGCTCAGTCGCTACTAGACACGTTGCATACTGAAGGCCCCGCAGGGCTTGAAAAAGACGTCGGCGACCTGCGACATCGGAACATTGAAAGCGTTCTCCAGGGAAGCCTGGAGATGTTGGGCGAAGACAGAATCCGCCTCCTCGAATTATCGATCTTTCCGGAAGACATTCTTATTCCGCTGACCGCAGCTGCAACCCTCTGGAGGCTCTCGAAATCAAGAGCTGAAAAGATGGCCCAGCGGCTCGCCCGTCACTATCTTGTGACGCTGGACCTCGCGCGAGGCTCGTTACGTCTGCATGATTTCACGAGAAGCTGGCTCGCGAATGCCACAGAGAATTCCACCGAACTCCATGGCCGCTTGGCTGACTCGTGGCCAAATTGGATGCAGTTGCCAGACACCTATGCATGGCGCTGGCTCACTTTTCATTTGGCTCGGGCCGGACGCCAGCAAGAGATCGAGCCCCTCATTTGCAACCCAATGTGGTTACTGGAAAAGTTTCGAGCCACAGACTTAAATGCGCTCATTGCCGACTTCGAGTTCCTGAATCCGTCCGCAGAAGTGGAACTCATCCGCGGTGCCTTACTCCTCTCGTCTCATGTCATTGCGAAAGACCCGTCGCAATTCTCATCGCAACTCGTAGGCCGCCTGCTGCCCCATCACGAGCGCCCCGCTATCCGTGAATTCCTCTCCATTTTGATTGCTGGCGCGCGTCGTCCTTGGTTGCGCCCGTTCACTTCCGCTCTTGACACCCCCGGCGGCTCTCTAATACGTACCTTCGAAGGCCACTCTCTTCGAGTTACTGCCGTGGCCATGACGCTAGACGGCCGCCGCGCCGTTTCCGCTTCAACAGATAACACTCTCAAAGTCTGGGATTTGGAAAGCGGTCGCGAACTGCGTGCGCTTGAAGGTCACTCAAAGCCGGTCAATAGCGTCGCCATCACTCCGGACGGCCAAATCGCGGTCTCCGCCTCTAATGACCGGACGCTTAGAGTCTGGGATCTGGCGAACGGGCGGGAACTGCTAACGTGCCACGGTCACTCAGATTGGGTACGGAGCGTGGCTGTGAGTCCTAACGGAAAATGGTTTGTTTCTGCTTCAGATGACAAAACCCTCAAGATTTGGGATCTGGCGAACGGGCGGGAACTGCAAACCCTTAAAGGCCACGGCGGCTGGATTAGGGCAGTGGCGATCGCTTTCCGTGGTCGGCGTGTTGTTTCCGCATCGGACGATGGGACACTCAACGTATGGGAAGCACAGACAACTGGCGAACGACTGATCCTCGATGGGCACTTAGGTTCAGTCAATGCCGTAGCTATCACCCCTGATGGTCGACACGCTGTTTCGGCCTCGATGGACAAACACCTAAAGGTATGGGATTTGGAGACCGGCCGAGAACTGAAAAATCTGGAAGATCACTCCGACGTTGTTCGCGGCCTCGCAATCGCACCGGATGGACGGCGAGTAGTTTGTGGCTCCGTAGACAACACAATCAAAATTTGGGATTTGGAAAGCGGACAGCAGCTCGCCACCCTTTTCGGTCACTTCGCTCCAATAAACAGCGTAGCGATCGCTTCGGACGGGCGCCGAGCAGTCTCCGCGTCAGATGATAAAACTATAAAGCTTTGGGACCTGCAGACTGCACATCGGAGCCAGACACTCGACAATGACATGGACCCTGTCGATGGAATTGCGATCGCTCTTGACTGTCGTCGTGCAGTTTCCTCATCGAGTCGCGGAACGATGAAGGTCTGGGCCATGGAAACTGGGACCGAACTCAACACCTTCGAACTCGAACTGAGCGCCGTCGAACGTCGGCGGACCACATCGGAATCTCGACACAAGAAGTTCGAACTTCGCTCTCGGGTGATGGCGATCAGTCCTGGTGCTCGGCGAGCAATTTCTGCCACGGATGAGGGGATGAAAGTTTGGGATCTTGAGGCGGGCATCGTAGTCAACACACTCACGCTCCCACCTTCTGAAATCCGCTCTCTCTGGTTCTCCTTGGATGCAGCCGTTACCGTGGACGGGCACCGAGCCGTCATCGCATCTGACGAGGAAATTATGCTTTGGGATCTTGAAACCGGAAAAAGACTGCGCACGGCCAAAACCTCCTCGCACTGGTTCAGCCGAGTAGCGATCAGTCCCGATGGGTGGCTCGTAGCCGCTTCGGATCGCGATTCCCTCAAAGTTTGGAACCTTCAGACGGGTCACGAAGCACGCACTTTCCAAGGCCACTCTGCCCACGTAAACCAGGTAGCAATCTCCCCTGAAGGACTTAGATTGATTTCCGCCTCAGACGACAAAACGATGAAGATTTGGGACCTCATGACGGGGCGAGAACTGAGCACATTGGAAGGTCATTCCGCCGGAGTCACCAGCATAGCCGTCAGTCCAGATGGGCGCTGGATGATCTCCGCCTCCCGAGACAACACTCTGAAAATCTGGAATCTCCGAACCGGAACCCCTATCGCCACATTTACCTGCGATGCACCTCCAACCCGTTGCGCAATTTGCAACGACGGTCGAATCGTGGCATCGGACGTCAGAGGTCGGATGTACTTCCTCTGCCTCGAAGTTGACCCTGCATGCTGCTGAATCGTCCGGTCCGAGTTTCACCATTTCTGCCAAACTGGACCACACCTGCCCCCTGCTTGGCCGATAATTTCCCTAAACCCGCTATAATAGAAATAGAGACGAGAAGGCCCGGCTGCCATCCACAGCCGGGCCTTTCGTCTTCAGCGAAGCGCGTTGCCGCCAACCCTTTTAGAATCATACGGTCACAAGACGCAGATAATAGAATCAAACGGTTACGGAAGAGCCCGAACGACTGCCCTTAAATCAGTGCAAAGTCACCCAATAACCCTTTTAGAATCATGTAGGAGCCAATAACTCCTTTACTGTATAGTAGGTAGCGTCGACGTACCCCTTAAGCCGATTCGTATCAATCGATTACAGAATCGGTACCAAAAATAGGACGGGGGGGGTGGGGTACCTGGAGTCCCGCCTAAGTTAGTGCTTCTTGAAGTACTGCACTTCGCGCTCGTGCTGCTTTGCCTTTTCCAGGCTCGAAAATGTGCCCAGGTTGCGCTTCTTGCCAGTCGCCTCGTCCTTCTTGCGGGAGTACAGTCGATATTCGCCGGATTTGAGTTTACGGATCATGCGAAATAGGATGCGGCAGAATCCATTCACGGCCTCTGCGAGAATAAGGCTGCATGCCTGAACTCCCCGAAGTCGAAACCGTCGCCAACGGCGTCCACGAACGCATCCACGGAGACCGCGTTCAATCCGTGTGGCTCAGTCGCTACAAGGAGCCCTTCAAAACCCCGCCCACCGAGATGGCCGAAGCCCTCACCGGCCAGCGCATCGACCGCGTCCACCGCGTCGGCAAGCACATCGTCTTCGACCTCAGCGGCGGCGAGACACACCAGACTCAATGGATCGTCCACCTCGGCATGACCGGACGACTCCTCGTCTCCGCTGCCAATATCCCCGTTCCGCCGCACACTCACGCCATCCTCTCGCTCGCCTCCGGCCGTGAGCTCCGCTTCGTCGACCCGCGCCGCTTCGGCCGCCTCGCCCTGCACCCGATCTCCCTGCACCCGAACTCCGATGCGAAGCCCTTCCGCGGACCTGGCCACGAACCCCTCACCATCTCTCCCGCCGACTTCCGCACCCTCTTCCGCAACCGGAAGCTTCCCATCAAGGCCGCTCTCCTCAACCAGAAGCTGCTCCACGGCGTCGGCAACATCTACGCCGACGAAGGCCTGTTCCACGCCGGAATCCGTCCCACCCGCATGGCCGGACGCCTCACCCGCGAACGGCTCGACCGCCTTCACGCCGCCCTGCAGTCCATCCTGCGGAAGGCCATCGAGCTGGGCGGCTCCTCCGTCTCCGACTACGTCGATGCCGACGGCGTCGCCGGCTTCTTCCAGCTGGAGCACCGCGTCTACCTTCGTACCGGCCAGCCCTGCCTCGCCTGCGGAACCCCCATCCGCCGCATCCTCCTCGCCGGACGGGGCACCCACTACTGCCCCCATTGCCAGCACTGACGACTGCAGCCTCGCGAAGTCCCTTATCCTGAGAAAAACCGTCCAGGAGTATGGTTTTACGAAGTCAAAATCAACCCGGCCTTCCAGATTCTGAATTTCCTCGTCTGCCTCGACTGCATAAGTCGAACATTTCAAAAGAAAATCCGAACGGCATAACGATTGCTTATAAGTAGGCAGCCAGCGACGCACAGGCTCTCCACAAAATAGAGGAGCCAATGCGAATCAGTTCCGGCCGCCGAGAGCAAGAACCCCACGAGGTTTAGCCCAGGCCGGAGCGACACAAGTCCCGAAGCTCCTTCACAGCAGCGCGGGCATTTCAGGGAGGCCAGTGACGGCCATTAAAAGGAGAGTCGAAAAAGCCGCCGGTTTCCGGTGGCTTTTCGCGTTACGGGGGGATGTTCCGAGATCGAAGTCTTGGAAGCATCTCGGAAAAACAAGCATTCAACCCTTCGTTGCTCCATTTGAGGAATCTCCGATGGTCTCTGCCCAAATAAGTACGCCCGTTCGTGTTTTCCTTTTAGATACCTCTGGCACTTTTGGGTCAATTGGGTACTCTGGACGTGTGCAGCCCCTTGCCAGACAACCGTAATAGTAGTAGCATCATCTTTGTCTATCGAGCGGCTGTAGCCGACCTCAGGATGAGGGGCTCGCCGCGATTCTCGAGAGTCAAACAGGATTTCAACTGACGCGCTCACCGTGGCCAATGCCGGCAGCAATGCGGTTTCAGGCTTGAACCACGGTCGAATGACAACTTTCCGTTGTTTTGGTTGAAGGTTTCAAAGCATTTGTCTCCATTGCGATCTGAAAATCCGCCCGTCTTGCCGTCGGGTCTCTCCCCGGAAGCACTTGATATTTGTGCTGACCTCCGGCTTCACGATGAAAGTTCAAGCTTTTCCGGCATAGTTTGACCGCGAATGAGGCAGCGCCTACGCCGGAATCCGCTGCCATTCACAACGTAGAAAGCACCAGGAAGTGCACGCATGACAACAGAGCAGAACCTGCCTCAGCCACAGGCTCAACCGCCTGACGGGCAAGGGCCACAGGGACAGAACCAGGGACACCGGAGACGGCGTCGCAGAAGAAAGGGTAACAAGCCCGCCGGCCAGGCGAATGGCCAGTCACCCCAGCAGAATCAGCCAGGCCAGCCGAATCAACAGAACCAGGGGCAAAAGGCCAAGCCCTCCAGCCAGAACCGCTTCTTTCAGAAAAATGGAAACGGTAATGGGCAGCAGGGTGGCGGCGGCCGGCGCAAGGGCAAACAGCGCAAGCAGCAGGTTTTTGTCGGTCCCATGGATCACAGCTACCGCACCGCCAATGGCAACATCGCTGATTCCCCTCCCTCGACCATCGAGCTCCGCAACGGCAATGTGAACGCCAACGGCAATGGCCACGGCAACGGTTACGGCTACGGATATGCGAACGAGTTGTACGCTCCGCCCGAGCCTGTCATTCCCGTTCGCGAAGACGCGCCGACGCGGATCTATTGCTTCATTGAGGACCTTTTCTTCCTGGCTAAAATTCAGGAGACTGCCCGCAAGCTGGGCATTAAGGTGGGATTCGTCAAGGCGGATAAGGAAGTGCTGGCCAAGCTGACCAACGCCGAGCAGGAGCGTCCTTCGCTGATTGTCTTCGATCTCAACAATGCGAATGCCAAGCCGCTCACGCTGATCCCCAAGCTCCGCACCAAGCTCAAGAAGGGCACCTCGATCATCGGCTTCCTCTCGCATCTGCAGGGCGACCTCAAGGCTAAAGCCATCGAGGCGGGATGCGACATGGTCATGCCGCGCTCTGCCTTCTCGCAAAACCTGCCCAACCTCCTGCGCCGTCACGGCCTCGATGAAGAGCAGGAATTCGAGACGATGCCGGTCTAAGAAGGCCTCCGCAGCTCCCAGGCTCAGGGCCCGCTCTCGCGCGGGTCTGGCCACGCCGGCATCTCCGGTTTGACCACATCCTAAAGCCACCGTACACTTCCGGTGTCGTGTCCCCGCTAGGACGCGGCCCTGATGTTGCGGAGGCAGATTTATGGGATCGATCTCGGTCGCCTGCTACAAGCCCCGGCCCGGAAAAGAAGAAGCTTTGCTCGAACTGGTTCGCAACCATCTCCCGCCGTTGCGTGCCGAGGGCCTCGTCACTGACCGCGCATCGATCGTCATGCGTACAGAGTCTGGAACCATCATCGAGATCTTCGAATGGGTCTCAAAGGAGGCGATCGCCGGCGCCCACTCCAACCCGGTCGTCGTCGACCTGTGGAAGCGTTTCGAAGCGGCGTGCTCGTACGAAATCCCTGCGAACCTGCCGGAGTTCCAGAACATGTTCGCTCACTTCGAGCCTGTTTCGTTTCGTTGACCGCTCTTCCCGTGAATTTCGACCTCCTGTGTAACAATGGCCTGCAAAGCAGCAGCCGTCCGAAATCCCTGAATCCCGAGGATCGAATTAATGCCGCGCAATCTCGCCGCCGCAGCTCTTCTCTTCGTTGCGTTGCCCCTTGTCAGCACCGCGTCTGCCCGTCAGGACGCGGCCCCCGCACAGCAGCCCGCTCCGAAACCGGGCCAGTCCGCCCCGCGCCAGCCCATGCCGAAGCCCACCAATCTGCAAGTGCTCCCCAAAAACATTCCCGTCCCCGACCTGATGGCGACCATGCGCGGCTTCACCAAGGCTCTAGGTGTCGAGTGCCAGTTCTGCCACACCCGCGACCCGCAGACGAACAAGCCCAATTTTGCCTCGGACGCCAATCCCGACAAGGGCATCGCGCGGACCATGATCCTGATGACTCGGGAGATCAACACCAGATATCTCTCGAAGGTAAACGACCCCGACGCCACACCCGCTGACAAGACCGTAACTTGCGGCACATGCCACCGCGGCAATTCCATGCCGATGCCCTACACACCGGCGGCCACGCCAGGAGAGCATGCCGATCACGATCACCCGCCGGCGCCAGCGCCTGACCAGAAGCCCCAGTGAGAGGGCGTCGGATTGCCACCTACATATTTCTCGCGCTCTGCTCTTTGAATGCGTACGCAGACGACGCCGGAAACTGCACCGCCAAAGACACCTCGACTCGTCCTGACTGCCCTCAGGCCATTGCATTCTTTGAGAGGCTTCAGACAGCAGTGAAACAGGATGCGCGGGATCAGGTGGCCTCCATGGTTTCATTTCCCATGCGGACCGCTCTCGCCGGGAAGCGGGTTCTCATCCGCTCGCGGCAGCAGTTTCTTGCAAATTACGATCGCATCTTCACTCCAGCTGTGCGCTGCGCCTTACTCCACGCGGACAGATCTTCGGTCTGGGGCCGCGACCAGGGTTTCACGTTTGCAGACGGTACAATCTGGTGGGACGGCATTATCCCTCCCGGCGACAAAACCCCTCCGGACGCCCCTGATTATTGGTCGAAGTTCCCCATGAAGATCATCACGGTCAACAACCAGAGCGTATCGGCCCCGGGTTGCGCCGCTACTTCGTAGTCTGCGGCGCAATCGCCAGGTTGTCGATCAGCCGCGTCGCGCCCACCGTCGCGGCAATCGCCGCCAGCGCGCCGTTACGCACATCTCGGACATCTTCCAGCGTCTCGGGATCGACGATCCTGCAATAGTCCACGCGAACATTCGGTTCACCGGCAAGAACGGTGAGTGCATCGTCGATAAGGGTCGGAGCATCGAGTACGCCTTGCGCAACCCGCTCCTCCACCCGTCGCAACGCCCTGCTCAAGACCAGCGCCTGCCTGCGCTCGTCAGGAGATAAATAGCGGTTCCGTGAACTCAGCGCCAGCCCGTCGGCTTCGCGCACCGTGGGACACACCACGAGTTCCATCCCGAAATCGAGATCGCGAACCATCTTGTGCAGTACCGCTACCTGCGCCGCGTCCTTCTGCCCGAAAAATGCCTTGTCCGGCCAAACGATATGGAAGAGCTTCGCGACCACCGTGGACACGCCGCGAAAGTGCCCCGGCCGCGACACGCCATCGAGCCGATCGCTCACGCCTTCGACATCGACAAAGGTGCTCGCCCCGGCCGGATACATCTCCGCAGCATCGGGCGCAAAGATCAGGTCGACGCCCTCACTCTCAAGCAGCGCGCAATCGGCATCCCATGTCCGCGGATACTTCGCGAAGTCCTCGTTCGGCCCAAATTGTCTGGGGTTCACAAAGATGGAAACCACCACCGCATGGCACTGCGCCCGCGCCGCGCGCACCAGGGACAGGTGTCCCGTATGAAGCGCGCCCATCGTCGGAACAAGCCCGATACTGCGGCCCTCCGCGCGAAGCTCACGCACTGCCACTCGCGTTTCAGCTATGGTTGAGACAATCCGCATCAGGCTTTGCGAATCAGATGCGTCTTTGACGCAGCAGCGGGAGCCTTCAGCGCGTCGGCGTCTTGAGTCTTCAACACATCTGTTACCTCTTTAGACAGGTGATAGCTTTCCGACTCATCCGGAAACGACCGCTCTTCGACGTCGTGGACATAGCCTTCAATCGCCGTCCGGAACAGCGCCGCCGCATCGCCATACTGGCGCACGAACTTCGCTGGCCGCGAGAAGCTCAGATTCACCAGGTCGTGAAAGACCAGAATCTGCCCGTCGCAATCCGGTCCCGCGCCAATGCCAATCGTTGGAATATGTAACTGTGACGTGATAATAGACGCGACCTCGCGCGGCATGCCCTCGAGCACAATCGCCGCAGCGCCTGCCGCCTCCAGCATCCGCGCATCGCGAGCCAGCTCTTCTGCCGCAGCTAGAGTCTTGCCCTGCACCTTGTATCCACCCATGCGATGCACCGCTTGCGGCGTGAGCCCCAGATGGCACACCACCGGAATCTCCGCGTCCGTCAGGCGCTCAACCAGTTCGCACCGCGCCGCGCCGCCCTCGACCTTCACCGCCTGCGCGCCGGCTTCCTTGATGAAGCGCGCCGCATTGGCCACGCCCTCCGCCACGCTCACGTGATACGACCCGTAAGGCATATCCGCAACCACGATGCCGTGCTTCACCGCCCGACGCACCGCCCGCGTATGGTGCAGCATCTCGTCCATGGTCACAGGCAGCGTGCTGTCGTAGCCCATCACCACCATGGCCAGCGAATCGCCGACGAGGAGCATATCCACGCCCGCTTCATCCACCAGCCGCGCCGTGGAATAGTCATAGGCAGTGAGCGCAGTAATCGGCCTGCCCGCCTGCTTCTTCTCTTGTAATTTCTGGAGAGTCACTTTCGGCGTGACTGCCTGAGCGCCGGAATCGGCGCTGCGGAAATTCGTGATACTCATATTGTCTCCAGTGCAGCTTCCCATGCAGGGGAATGCCACCCGAACCACAATTTCTGACGATACGCCCCGGACGTAGCCATGTAAAGCGCGCGATGGATGTCAACGGGAGACTCTTAAGCCTCTTCTCTTGTAAGCACGACGCTCTCCGTATGTTGTCGCGCACCTCTCATCAACCCCACATACACCGCGCCCGATACGAAAAATCCCGTAAACCACGCATAGTCGAAGAGCAGATGCACCGCCGGCACAAAGCGTCCGGTCAGTGCGCACACCACTCCTGCAGCGAGAGCGATCATCGCCCGCGGATTGATCCCATTTCTGTATTCGTAAATGCCGCCGCGCCGGTACAGTGACTCCACTTCGAGCCGCGTTCCTCGAATCAGAAAGTAGTCCGTGATCATAATCGCCGCCACCGGACCCAGCAGCGCCGAGTACCCGATCAGCCATTCGAAAATGTAGTTGTGAAAGCTCGCCATCAGCTTCCACGGCATCATCGCCAGTCCCAGAAAGCCCGTAATCAGCCCACCCATCCGGAACGAAATCAGCCTCGGATTCAGGTTCGAAATATCGTTCGACGGCGACACCACATTCGCCGCCACATTCACATTCAGCGTCGCCACCAGCAACCCCACCATCGCCAGCAGCGCCACCAGTGGCTGATGAAAGCGCCCCATCAATTCGATCGGGCTCCAGATCGGCTGCCCGAAGATCACCGCCGAAGCCGAGGTCACCGCCACGCCGATAAACGAATACAGCGTCATCGCTACTGGCAGCCCAAAGGCCTGCCCCACCACCTGCGAATTCTGCGACTTCGAGTACCGCGTGAAATCCGGAATATTCAGAGCCAGCGTCGCCCAGTAGCCCACCATTGCCGTCAGCGAAGGAAAAAAGAAGCGCAGAAACGCTCCCGTCGAATGGAACTTGCTTGGCTCCGACAACATCGGACCAAACCCGCCCGCCTTCACCAGTGCAAACACCAGCAGAGCCAGCGCCATCACCAGCATGAACGGAGCCGAAAATCCCTGGAAGAACCGGATGCTCTCGACGCCCTTCCACACCACCGCCATGTTCAGCGCCCAGAATCCCAGGAAGCACGCCCACACCGACCACGGCACCGCCGCCACTCCCGGCCACACGACCACCAGCATCGCGTGAATCGCCTGGCCGCCGATCCACGACTGAATCCCGAACCACCCGCACGCCACAATAGCGCGCAGAATCGCCGGCACATTCGCGCCCCGCACTCCGAACGGCGCGCGCACAAACACCGGAAACGGAATCCCATACTTCGCCCCCGCGTGCGCATTCAGCAGCAGCGGCACCAGCACTATCAGGTTGCCCAGCAGAATCGTGCCGATCGCCTGCTTCCAGTTCATCCCGCCTGCAATCAGTCCCGAGGCAAGCATGTACGTGCTCACCTCCATTGACATCGCAAACCACAGCGAGATGTAGTTGTACGTGCCCCACGTTCGCTGCGCAGCCGTCGTCGGCGCGAGGTCCGCGTTGTACAGTCCCGACCGCCCCGCCGCCGTCTCCGCTATTGCCATGCGCCTCCGCGCGCCGCGCGCCGCAGATAATTCCCGCGCCCTGCCTTGCCCAGATACTTTCCCTTCTCCACAATCAGCTCACCGCGGGAATACACCTGCCGCGCATTGCCCCGTACCTTGAAGCCTTCAAACATCGAGTAGTCCACGCGCATGTTGTGTGTCGCCGCACTGATCGTGTGCTCAGCAACCGGATCCCACAGCACAACATCGGCATCGCTGCCCGCCGCAATCGCGCCCTTCTTGGGATACATCCCGAAAATCCGCGCCGGAGCCGTCGACGTAATCTCCACAAACCGATTCAGCGTCAGCTTGCCCGCATTCACGCCGTGATGATGAATCAGCTGCAACCGGTTCTCGATCCCCGGCCCGCCATTCGGGATCTTCGTGAAGTCATCCTTGCCCAGCACCTTCTGATCGGCGAAGCAGAACGGACAATGATCCGTCGACACCACCTGAAGATGATCGTGCTTCAACCCATCCCATAGCTTCGGCTGATTCTTCTTCTCCCTCAGCGGCGGAGTGAACACATACTTCGCTTCCTCAAAGCTCTTGCCCGGCATCTGGTCTTCAATCGACAGCAGCAGATACTGCGGACACGTCTCCGCAAAAGCCGGCAGCCCGCGATCGCGCGCTTCCCGGACCTGGTTCAGCGCGTCTTCGCTCGACAGATGAACGATGTACACCGGAGCGCCCGCAATCTCCGCCATCGCAATCGCTCGCTGCACCGCCTCCGCCTCTGCCACCGTAGGCCGCGTAAGCGCGTGATAAATCGGAGCCGTCTTTCCCGCGGCCAGCGCCTCCTGCACAATCACGTCGATCACGCTGCCGTTCTCGGCATGCATGCAGATCAGCGCACCGTTCTTCGCTGTTTGTTGCAGCGCCTTGAAGATCGTCGCGTCGTCCACCATCAACACGCCGGGATACGCCATGAACAGTTTGAAGCTGGCCACGCCCTCGCTGACCATGTCGTCCATGTCTTCCAGGCCTGACGTGCCCAGGTCCGTTACGATCATGTGCAGCCCGTAATCGATGCACGCTTTGCCTTCGGCCTTCTTCCACCACGCATCGAGCGCGGAGCGCATCTTCGTGCCCTTCGCCTGGATAGCAAAATCGACAATCGTTGTTGTCCCGCCGATCGCCGCCGCGCGCGTGCCGGTCTCGAAATCATCCGCCGAGGTTGTCCCGCCAAATGGCATATCGAGATGCGTATGCGCGTCGATTCCCCCCGGTAGCACCAGCAGCCCGGCCGCATCAACAACCGTCTGGCCTTGAGGATCAATCCCCGCGCGCACCTCGCGAATCGTGCCGCCCTCAATCAGCACATCGGCAGACATCGTTCGATCCGCGTTGACCACCACTCCATCCTGAATAAGCAATCCCATTGAGATAGTCCCTGTTCACCCATGCATAGCAGGCGGTGCGCCCGCATTCGCTTTTGTCCGCTCTTCCCACGTCTCCGACGCAAGCCCAGTCGGCACCTCGACCATCGTGATGCACTCCTCCACCGGACACACCAGCGAACAAAGATTGCACCCCACACATTCCGTCTCATCCACTCGCGGAATTCGATCAATCGGAGTTACATATTTCGCCCCATTGCGCGCGTGTGCATCGAGCTTCGGAATCGGCGTCACCGCAATCGTCGCGCGCGTCGCCGCCTCCAGCGCCGCCGGAGTCGCGTGCAGTTCGACCGGCCCGTCAACGGGTCCAGTCACACGGTCACGATGAATGCACTGGTGTGCGCCATCCCAGCAGGCGATATAGCACAGATCACAGCCGATGCACTTCGCCTCATCGATCCGCGCCACAATCTTGTAATTCAGATTGAGATGTTTCCACTCCGTCACGCGCGGCAGGCTCAACCCGCGAAAGTCCTCAATCGAAGCGAAACCCTTCTCGCGCATCCAGCCTTCCAGCCCCTCGATCATGTCTTCGACGATGCGGTACCCATAGTGCATCGCCGCCGTACACACCTGAACCGTCCCGCAACCTAAGAGAAAAAACTCCGCCGCATCTCTCCACGTCGCAATACCGCCAATGCCCGAGATCGGCAACGATCCTTCGACATCGCCCGCCACCTGCTGCACCATGTTCAACGCGATAGGCTTCACCGCCGGTCCGCAATAACCGCCATGCGACGACTTGCCATCCACATTCGGCCTCGGCGTAAATGTGTCAAGATCGATGCCCGTGATCGAATTGATTGTGTTGATCGCCGACACTGCATCAGCCCCGCCGCGCTTCGCCGCGCGCGCGATCACGCGAATATCGGAGATATTCGGGGTCAGCTTCACAATCACCGGCGTGCGCGCTTTCTCTTTCACCCAGCCGGTGATCATCTCCGCATACTCCGGAACCTGCCCCACCGCCGAGCCCATCCCGCGCTCGCTCATCCCATGCGGACATCCAAAGTTCAGCTCGAGCCCATCGGCTCCCGCATCCTCGGCCTGTTGCACAATCTTGTGCCACGCCTCGCGCTTCGACTCGACCATCAGCGACGCGATCACCGCGTTCTTCGGGTAGTGCTTCTTCACCTCCGCGATCTCGCGCAGATTCACGTCGAGCGGACGGTCGCTGATCAGCTCAATATTGTTGAAGCCCATCATGCGCTGCCCATTCCAGTCGATCGACGAATAGCGCGACGCCGTATTCGCCACCTGCTCGCCGATCGTCTTCCATACTGCGCCGCCCCACCCCGCATCGAAAGCACGCATCACCTGCTCGCCGCAGTTCGTCGGAGGAGCCGACGCCAGCCAGAACGGATTCGGCGAAGCAATCCCCGCAAAGTTCACAGCGATGCTGGGCGCGCGATCAGACATACGCGGCCTCCAGTTCATGCGCGATGGCGATGGCCGCGCGCTTGCCATCGGCGACCGCATCCACCACCTCGCGTCCACCATTCACGCAGTCGCCGCCCGCAAAATACTTGGGATTGGTCGTCTGTCCTGTCCTGCGCTCGACGACTACGCGCCCTTTATCCAACGCAACACCCTTCACGCTCTCCAGCAGTTCCAGTAATGGAGACTGCCCTATGGCCGTGATAATCAGATCGCATGCCAGCAGGAACTCCGATCCCGCCACCGGCTTGAGCGCATCATCTACCCGAGTGCACTCTAGGAACTCGAGCATCCCTCCATCCGCACTCACTCGCACTGGAACCGTTTGCCACAGAAAGCGCGCGCCTTCCTGCTTCGCATGCTCGTACTCAAACTCAAACGCCGATATGCTCTCCCGTTTGCGCCTATACACAATCGACACTTCTTCCGCGCCCAGCCGTAGAGCTGCGTTCGCCGCATCGATCGCCGTGTTACCCGCGCCGATCACCGCCACCTTGCCCGCCGTGTGAGTAATCTTCGCCGTCTTGTATGCAGCAATGAATTCCAGTGCATCCATCACACCCGAGTGATCGCCCCCCGGAACCTTCAGCCCGTGCCCTGCGCCAAGTCCCACGCCAACAAAAACAAAATCGAAATCCCGCTCGATCCCGTCCAGTGCATCCGCATCAATTTCCACACCAATCCGAAACTCAACACCCAGTTCTTCGATCAATTCGATCTCGCGCAGACTCGCCCACGCCGGCAGCTTGTACTCCGCCACGCCATAGGTGTTCAATCCTCCCGGCAGCGGACGCCGCTCAAACACCGTTACCGCAAACCCGCGCTGCGCCAGCTCCGCCGCACACGCCAGCGACGCCGGTCCCGCGCCGATGCACGCCACTTTGCCCTCGCGCCTTCCCTCAAATTTTCGCACTAGCTTCCCGCCGCGCGCATGAAATGCATCCATCGCAAACCGTTGCAGCCGCCCGATCTCAATCGGCTGCTCGTTGTAGTGATGCATTACGCACGCGCCTTCGCACAGCACATCCACCGGACACACACGCGAACAGCTCGCCCCCAGCACATTTGCATCGAGAATCGTTCGCGCCGATCCGCTCAGATTCCCACTTGCAATCTTCTTGATGAACTTCGGCACATCGATATGCGTGGGACACGCAGCTGTGCACGGCGCGTCAAAACAGTTCAGACAGCGATTCGCCTCTACCACCGCCGCCTGCGGCGCAAACGGTGAATGCAGATCCGGAAACCGTTCGGCGATGATGGGATGCTGTTCGCGCATAGGCCCCTGCATTGACTTACGGCTTCACGAGATCTCCATACTGATCCGGACGTCGGTCCCGAAAGAACTGCCACGTCTTGCGTACCTCGGCAAGCTTGTCCAGATCCAGATCGGCCGTCAGCACTTCGTCCTTATCTCTCGATGCCTGCGCGAAGATCTGCCCTCTCGGATCGCAGAAGTAGCTCTGCCCATAGAACTCGCCGATATTCCACGGCGCTTCCGTCCCCACGCGATTGATCGCGCCCACAAAATATCCGTTCGCCACCGCATGCGCCGGTTGCTCCAGCGTCCAGAGATGCTCGCTTAGCCCCGCCACAGTTGCCGAAGGATTGAAAACGATCTCCGCGCCGTTCAGACCGAGCGCCCGCGCGCCCTCCGGAAAATGCCGGTCATAACAGATATAGACGCCGATCTTGCAGAACCCGAGATCAAACACCGGATACCCCAGATTGCCCGGCCGGAAATAAAACTTCTCCCAGAACCCCGGAGCCACATGCGGAATATGCGTCTTGCGATACTTGCCGAGATACTGCCCCTCGCGATCGATCACCACCGCCGTGTTGTAGTAAAAGCCTGCAGCCTCGATCTCGTACACCGGAACCACCAGCGCCAGCTTCAGCTCTTTCGCCAGCGACTGCATCAGCTTGATCGTAGGCCCATCCGGCACTGGCTCCGTGAAGTCATACCAGCGCGTCGCCTGCTCTGCGCAGAAATACGGTCCGTAAAAAATCTCCTGGAGACACACGATCTGCGCGCCGTCCGCGCCTGCCTGGCGAATCATCCCGACATGCTTCTCGATCATCGCCTGCTTGATCGCGTCGAGCGAGCTGTCTGCGGGCTCAACATTCGTGGCCTGTATCAACGAACAACGGACAATCCGCGACATCCCCGGCTCGCTCCCGCTATGGATTTTCTTCCTACGTTCGCAAACAACGGCTGAGAGAAATCAGTGTACGCGAAATCTATCGAAGAGCGTGGATTCACCTAATGTGAATCCACGCCCGACAAATCACACCGCCTCCAGCGCGGCAAACTTCGCACTCGACTCGTCGTACGCCGTCACCGCGCCCGTCCCGATGTGATACACCCACCCGTGCAACTCCAGGCTCCCGTCCTTCAGCCGCGCAGCTACCGACGGATGCGTCCGCAGGTTCTCCAACTGCGCCACCACATTGCGTTCCCCCAGCGCTAGAAGGGACTCTGGAGTCGGATGCGGGTCCCGCCGGTCCACGCGGACATAGCGCAGCCACGCCGCGATGCTCGAATATTTTCGGACCGCCTCAGGATGCAGCGCGACTTTCATAACGCCGCAATCCGTATGTCCGCAGACGATGATCTCCGGCACGCGCAAAACCGCCGCCGCGTATTCGATCGTGGCCGACACGCCGCCGATGGCCCCCGGATACGGGGGCACAATGTTCCCGATCACTCGGCAGATGAACAGCTCGCCCGGCTTGCTCTGCGTCAACAGGTTGGGATCGATGCGCGAGTCGGCGCAGGTGATGAACAGCGCATCCGGACGCTGCCCCAGCGCCAGCCTCTCAAAGAGGTCGCGATGCTTCGGATAAACGTCCTTCTGAAACCGGGAAACTCCTCCACGAAACTTCTCGACCGGCACCGGCAAATCCCTCCCCATCAAAGATACGGTATGCTCAGCACGTTCGACGAAAGTGAGAGGGATATGCCATGAGCATCTATGTTGTCGAACGATTGCCCCGAACCATCCTTGGCGAAGGCCCCATGTGGGACAGCGGCAGACTCCATTACGTCGACATCGTTGCCGGCGAAATCCATCGCTATGATTTCGCCACGCAGGCGCGCGATGTCATCTCCGTCGGTCAGCCCGTCGGCTTCGCCGTTCTCGATCGTGAAGGCAACGTGATCGCTGGTATCGGTAACGGAGGCATATACCGCTTCGAATTCGGCTCTACGCACAAAGATCGGCTCGCCGCTCCCGCCCGTGACAATCCTGACAATATCGCCAACGACGGCAAATGCGATCGAGCGGGCCGTCTTTGGGCGGGCACAAAAAACAAGAGTGAGAGGCCGCCCTACACCGGCTCGCTTGCCCGCCTTGACTCTCCCACGCGACTCACCGAAGTTGTCTATCCCGTGAACGTCTCGAACGGCATTGCCTGGGGTTCCGACAACTCAAAGATGTATTACAACGACAGCACCGACAAAATCTGGCGCTTCGACTACGACCTCTCGACCGGCGCTGCCACCAATCGCCAGGTTTTCGTAGACTTGCCGCTCGCAGGCCTTCCCAACGACGGAGCCTGTCCCGACGGCATGACCATCGACGCCGACGGCCTCCTCTACGTTGCCATGTGGGGAGGCCGTCGCGTCGACGTCTACCGCGACGACCACGGAAAGGGCATCCGCGTCGAAGCCATCGAAGTACCTACCGCTCTGCAAACCTCAAGCGCAGCCTTCGGCGGCCCCGACCTGAAAACGCTCTTCGTCACCTCTGCCTGCGTGAATCTAACCCCCGAACAGCAGACCAGATATCCAGATTCAGGACGAATTTTCGCCATCGAGAGAACCGTTCCGGGCATCGCAGAAACGCGCTTCGACAATCAGAAGTTTGCCGCCCGTTAGAAAAGGTCGTCATTCTGAACGCAGCGCAGCGAAGTGAAGAATCCATGCGATGCTGAACCGGCCGCCGCCATCGTTGGCTTTCTCCCGCTACAGCGCGGCCCTACAGCTTTCGCTCAAGCTCACGAATGATCAGTTCTACTTCGTCCTTATCTCCGTTACGCTCTCCGCCACCTGCCTCGAGATATTTCTGATAATCCGCAATCGCGACTGCGAACTCGCCTTTTTCCTCGTGGACACGGGCGCGGTTGTACCAGGCCTTGGCATAGTCAGGATCAAGCCGGATGGCCTCGCTGTAATCCTTGATCGCGCCATCATGGTTGCCCCCGGTTTGATGGACAACACCCCGGTTGTAAAACCCGGCGGCATAATCGGGATCGAGACGCACAGCCTTGGTATAGTCCCTGATCGCACGCTTCAGATCGCCCATGCTGTTAAACGCATTGCCCCTGTTGCTGAAGGCCGCGGCGTATTCAGGATCAATGCGAATCGCCTTGTTATAGTCTTTGATCGCGCCCTTCAGATCGCCCTGCCTCTTTCGGACATTTCCCCGGTTGCTGAACGCCGTCGCCTCGTCGGACAGGAGGCGGATCGATTCATTGAAATCCTCAAGTGCGCCAGTGAGGTCACCTTGGTTAGCCTTCACAGCGCCCCGATTGTTAAGAGCTTCGGCGAAATCAGGCTGCAACCGGATCGCCTCGCTGAAGAGGCGCAACTGTTCGTCGAGATCACTCGAATCGCAACCTCGTTCATACCATTCCTGCGCCGTGAGCTCCTGTGCCGTAACTGCCGGTGCCGCGCTCACTGCCGCCTGCTCACCCCGGGCCACCTGTTGCGCCACGATGGAGAGGGGATGCAGCACCATATCCGGCATTACATTCAGGCGATCTTCTCGCAGCTTCTTCATTGCCTCATCAAAGTATTCGACGGGCACCGAAAGAGCGTTATACCGCGGAAGAAACGCCAGCGCGCCCGTAAGCTGGCGCGCGATGGTGCGTGACTTGAAGTCGAATCCTTCGAGCATCAACGGCACAATGTTGCGCTTGAGCTCGAGCGCTCTTTCTATCTCCCGCCGAAGCCAATCGCCCGGCTCGTGGCAGCGTTTGAGCGCAGAAGGCGTGAGGAGAACGACGAAATGCGGTCGCGCCTCAATATTGGCCAGAATCGCGCGTTCAAAGTCGCCGCCTTTGATGCCGGTGAAATCGAGGAAGACATCATAGCCATGATGGGTCAGATCCTTGGAAATAACGAGAGCCCAAGGAGCATTGGTGTGGCGATAGCTGATGAAGACTGTCTTCTCGACTCGCTCCATATGCGCCTGCCGTTTCTCCACGCCAAGAACAGAATAGAACCACACTGACTCGCCTGATGGGTTCACCCCACGCTGTCAAGGGTCTCGAGACAATATTTGATAGAAACTGCTCATTCTACATGCCGGATTTCGTGAAATAGTTGGCGGACCATTTCACTGCATCCGCCTATAATAGAAATAGAGGAAGGCCCAGCTGCTGATGCGGCTGGGCCTTTTTCCATTTCATTGGCGGGAATGATCTCAAAAAAACTTGCCGTTCCCTTCTTGACGGCGCTAAATGGAAGGCTGGCAGGCGACGCTCCTCGCAACCCCCGAGATGGCAATGTAGGCTCCCCTGTTCCAGCCTCTCCTCATTTATTTAGTGGCACTTTACATCGATCTTGATTTCTTGTAGTGAGGTAACGATGAATTTTATAGGACAGACGTTGGCGCTCGACTCTACCGGAATGAACAACGTAGCGTCCACGCTCAATGTGCAACATCCGAACATTTGGGCCGTCCTGCAGGTTGAAGCGGCGCAATGCGGATTTCTGCCTGATCGACGTCCCACCATCCTCTTCGAGCGTCACATCTTCTACAGGCTCACTGGCGGAGCCTTCAAAACAACATACCCAGGTATCTGCAATCCAATTCAAGGAGGTTATGGTCCTCCAGGTGCTTACCAGTACACTCGTCTCGACCAGGCTGTGGCGTTAAATCCCGACGCCGCGCTCCAGAGCACGTCTTGGGGAATCGGCCAGGTGCTGGGCGAGTATTTTAGTCTCGCTGGATATCCCGACGTCGAAACCATGGTCGCCGCCATGATCGATTCGGAGGGTGCACAATTGGGCGCATTCTGCGCCTATCTCCAATCAACCAGGCTCGCCGCACCTTTGCGGGCACACGATTGGGTGTCCTTTGCGAGGGGATACAACGGACCTGACTACGCCGCGAATCACTATGACACTCAATTACGCGCCGCCTTTCAAAGATTCAGTTCGGGTCCTTTGCCTGATCTCAATGTGAGGGCAGCGCAGCTCTATCTCACTCTGAGGGGCTTTTCGCCTGACGGCATTGACGGCATCTCCGGACAGCATACGCTGGACGCCATTCTGAACTTCCAGACGAGGGTCGGCCTGCCGCAGACCGGAAATCTGGACGACGAGACCATGAGTGCTCTCATCCCCGTACCGCCCGTGGGTACCGCCAACTAATGACAAACGGGGCTTGACTCGGTATGAGATCGGTGAAGCCCGGCTCTCCCATCCACAGCATTGTCTTCAACACCCGTTGCACCCCTCCGGCACTCTCTCGCATCCAGTATGATCGAGGACGCACCCGTCGGGTCCTGCTGGACTCGCCTAAGGACTTTGGACAAGCATCCAAGAGTGAAGGAGAACCGCTTTGGCTTACGAACTCGCACCTCTTCCCTACGACTATGCGGCGCTGGAACCCTATATCGACGCCACGACCATGACGCTACACCACGATAAACACCACCAGACCTACGTCAACAACCTCAATGGCGCCATAGAGAAACATCCCGAACTCGGGAAACACACCGCCGAGGACCTACTCCGGAACATCAATAGCGTTCCCGAGGACATCCGCACGGTCGTCCGCAACAACGGCGGCGGCCACGTCAACCACACCATGTTCTGGAACATCATGAAGCCCAACGGCGGTGGCGCTCCGACAGGAGAAATCGCCGCCCAGATAAGCAAGGACTTCGGCGACTTCGAAACCTTCAAAAAGCAATTTAACGAGACGACGGCAAAGCAGTTCGGCTCGGGGTGGGGCTGGCTTCTTTGGGATGGCGGCAAGCTTGCGATCACCACAACTCCCAACCAGGACAATCCCCTGCTCCAGGGCAAATACCCCATTCTGGGCAACGACGTATGGGAGCACGCCTATTACCTGAAATACCAGAATCGGCGGCCTGACTACCTCGCCGCCTGGTGGAATACCGTCAACTGGGACGAAATCAACAAGCGCTTCGAACAAGCCCAGAAGTAGGAAGAGTAAACCATTAGGGATCAGCGATTAGATAGGCCGGTCGCTGATCCCTGATCGTTTCACTAATGGCTAATCCCTAATAGCTAATGGCTGCACCACCGCATCTTCTTCGGCGAATTCGCGTTTGAATAGGGAGAGGAACTTAAAGAGATGCGTCTTTCCGCTCTTCGCATATCTGCTTCGCTATTGTCTGTCCTGTTTCCCGTCATTGCTTTTGCCCAGACCCCGCTGACCGCCGGATCTGGTCACTATGCTGTCTACCAGGGAGATAAGACCGTCGGCGCCAGCGATTACACTATCCAGCCAACGCCGAACGGATATACCGTCACTTCCAACGGCAAGCTAAACCTGACCAAGTTCAGCTACAGCTTTTCGAACACGCAGCATCTTGACGGCAATCTGAATCTCGTGAGCGACCAGCTCAGCGGTACTGTCAACGGCAAAGCCGTCACTTTTGCCGTCAACGCCGACTCGACCGGCCGCCAGTTCCAGATCAATATCTCCGCCAATGGCAAGCAGACGCAGAATACTGTTGATCGCCACCAACATCTGGTTCTCCTGGCCGACCTCGACCCCGCCGCCTATCTTCTCCTCACGCGGTTGGCTATGTTGAATCCCCCCACTTCCTGGATTCTCATCCCCAAGGAAAACGGAATTCTAGTGCCATCGTCGATTGTCCGCGGCTCGAGCGTTCGCGGGCAGTTGAACGGCTCGCAGATGGACGTGCAACATGCCACCATTTCGGTGAACGCAGAAAACTCGGTCAGCGTGGATCTTTTCTACGATTCCAATGGCCAGGTGTTTGAGGCTGATTTGCCACAGCAGAACTTCTTCGTCGTCCGCGACGGATTCAAGCTCATCAATCGCCCCAAGCCGGCTGCGCCAAGTGCTCCACCCCCGAACAGTCCGCAACAAGGCCGGACCGCTCCCCCACAATATCCGGCTCCCACAGGAGGAGCGCCGCAGCCAGTTCAGCAGTGAGCTCAAGGAATTGGAGCGCTGATTGCGAGTGAGCGGATCAACGCCAGCCCTTCTTCTTTGGTGCTGATCCGCCCTTCGAGCTGGGCATCCTCGGCCTGCGCCAATAGCTCCTTGAATCGCGGACCGGGTCGGTACCCAGCATCGATCAGATCCCGACCCGTTATCAGCAGCTCCGGCCTTACCTCTTCGACGGGAGTCGCCTCGAACCGCTGCTTCGCGTATTCGTACAACTCCAGGCCGCCGTGGCTGGCCATGCAGTCCATACGGTGCAAGGCCAGGTGCTCGGGAAAAGCCGTCAGCCGGAAGAACCGCTTCAACGTCGACGCCTTCATCTTCTCTACGTCGCCGAAGCGCATATGATTCTCGACCAGCGCAACAATCTGCGCGGTCTCTTCGTTTGAAAAGCGGAGCCTGCGGGCAATGTCCTGGGCTATCCGCACCCCTACTTCGACGTGCCCGTTGAAGCGGATGCGCCCCGGTCCGGGTTGGAAGGTCGCCGGCTTGCCCACGTCGTGCAGCAGGGCTCCCCAGGCGAGCGTGGGCGACACCCCGGCGGGCAATTGCTCAAGCAGCATGAGAGTGTGCACCCAGACATCGCCCTCGGGATGATACTCGGGCGGCTGCTCGACGCCCTGCAGGCGGGCGATCTCAGGCAGAACTTCCTTAAGCAGCCCAGTGCGATCCAGTAGCTCGAATGCTCGCCGCGCCCGGCCCTCTGTCATCATGCGAGTCAACTCATCGCGAACGCGCTCATGGCTCACTTGGGCAATGTTGGCTGCAGATTTTTGTATCGCCGCCGCTGTCCTGGCTTCGATCTCGAAATCAAAGCGCGCTGCGAAGCGCACCGCCCGCAGCATCCGCAATTTGTCTTCCTCGAAACGTTTGTCAGGGTCTCCGATCGCCCGCACCAGCCGCGCCCGGAGATCGGCGCGGCCGCCGACGTAATCCAGTACTGCTTTCTCCAGATCGCCGGATTCCCGAAGCAGCTGCGGATCGAGCAGCATGCCGTTTATGGTGAAGTCGCGCCGCACGACGTCTTCCTCGGCGCTCTCGGAAAATCGGACCGATTCCGGTCTGCGGCCATCTGTGTATGCACCATCGCTGCGAAAAGTGGCGACCTCGGTGATGATCTCCTCGCCGTCAATCTCGCCGTCAATCTCGTCGGCTACGAGGATGACGCCGAAGTGTGCGCCCACGGCGAAGGTGCGCGGAAACATGTCCAGCACCACGTCCGGATGGGCGCTGGTCGCTACGTCGAAGTCATCGGGCTCGCGACCGAGAAGCAGGTCGCGTACGCATCCACCTGCAAAATATGTGTCGTAGCCCTCCGAGCGCAACCTGTCCACAATGCTCTCCGCCGCGATCTGTGCTGTAGGCTTGTCCATCACTGATTTAGGGTGTGAGTCACTGATCGAACAAGAAGAATCTAGCTCCGATCAGAATCAAAAACGCTCCAACCACCACAAAAAGAAGTCGTCCTTTCCAAGTCGGGATCTGCCGATCCGACAGCGACACCCCAAGTAGGCTTTTAGCCGCATAGAATTGCTTAACTACAAATGCAAAAACTATAGCTGCACAACCGCCAACAATCGCCATAATTGCTGTGGTCTCAGTCATTGCCATTCGACAACCCCTGTCCCACTACTATAGAGGTATGACGGTAACCTGCGGCACCGGCCTCATCCTGGGCATCGAGACCTCCTGCGATGAAACTGCAGCCGCCGTGGTGCGGCGCGGTACGGAGACCCTTTCTAACGTGGTCGCATCGCAGATTGCCATCCACTCACCCTACGGCGGAGTCGTGCCTGAGTTGGCCTCCCGCGAACACCTGCGCAATATCGTGCCGGTGGTTCGCGCGGCGCTGGCGGAGGCCGGGATCACTTTCCGCGACCTTGACGCGATCGCCGTGACTGCCGGGCCCGGGCTGGCCGGTGCATTGCTGGTCGGCATCAGCTACGCGAAGTCGCTGGCCTATGCGTTGGGGAAACCGCTGATCGCCGTCAACCACCTCGAAGGCCACATCCACGCCGTCCTGCTCGAACAGGCACAGCTGGCCGCTAACTCTGACCTCGACCCGCTCGCGCTGCCTGCGCTGGCCCTGGTCGTCTCCGGAGGTCATACCCACCTCTATCTTGCGCGCCGCCATGGCGAAAGCTGGGTCTACCGGAACGTTGGACGCACCGTCGACGACGCTGCCGGCGAGGCCTTCGACAAAGTCGCCAAGCTGCTCGGCCTCGGCTACCCGGGAGGGCCATGGATCGACGCGCTCGCGCCCCACGGCAACCCTTCCGCCGTGCCCTTCTCGTTCTCGCAGGTCAAGGCCAAGGCACACCGCCGAGGCGATCCCAATGCGATCGACCCGGCCAGCAGCACGCTCTTCTCCTTCAGCGGGATCAAGACCGCTGTCCTGCGCTATACGCAGGTCCATGAGATGACCGCGAGCATTGAGGCTCGGCGCACGACGCTGGCGCCTGACCCCACGATCACCAGAGCGCTCGCTCTCTGCGACCAGCAGACGCTTGACCTCATCGCATCTTTCCAGCGCGCCGTCGTTGACGATCTGCGCCGCAAGACCTTCCGCGCCGCCGGGCAGCTTGGAGCTGCGAGTCTCCTGGTTTCGGGTGGAGTCGCGGCCAATCGCGAGCTGCGGGTCAGATTCACAGCGGAAGCCGCCGATCGCGGCCTCCCCATCGCCTTTCCATCGCTTGCTCTTTCGACGGACAACGCCGCCATGATCGCGGCGGCCGCGTGGCCGAAACTCCTGGCGAACGACCTCGCGCCGGCAACCCTATCCGCTGAGCCATCGCTGGCCTTGGGCCGCTAGCCGTTGGTGCAGGTACACTTCGCGGCAGCGTTCTTGAGTGCATTGGCGATTTGGCGTCAACTGAGAATACTGCGACTCACTGACGAGGAACCCCGTTTGTCTGTAGTCATTACCCGGTCTCCACCAAACCCAAACCCCACTCAGCCGCCCAGAAGACGAAAGCGCCGACAGGTCCGGTGCTGCCCTTTATTCTGTAATGGTGCCATTCTGCTCTAGGAGCGGACAGCCAGCGATGAAGATTCCTCCGGTTATGTGGACGCGAACATTGGCCAGGTTGCTGGTCTTGATCGGCCTACTGGCGGGTCCTCTGCACGCCCGGGCTCAGGAGGGCGTTGAGTTCTCCCCGAGCGATGCACATGCCGTGTCAGTTCACGCCAGGAACGGTATCGAATTGCAGGCTAAGTTCAACGGGCAGGGACCAATCGACCTCGTCTTCGATACAGGATCGATGAACGTCATGTCAGCGTCTCTTGCGAAGAAGCTCGGCCTCACGGTTGCGGGAACGGGTCAGCTCGATGCAGGTGGCGGCTCAGTGCCGGCGAAGGGGGCAATGGTCGACAGGGTTCAGATCGGCGGAGTCACCTTACATCACCAGCTCTTTGCCGTCGTCGATGCCCCATCTGGCCAAGATGATGACTTTGCCTTCGTGGGCGATCAGTGGCTGCAGAGACTGCCCGTCAGGATCGACTTCGCTCGTCAGCAGATCACATTCTACAATCCCCGCTACTTCAACCCGCCGAGCAAGGATCCCTTCATCCCCGTCCACCTCGAAGAGAACTCCGTGGTCGGCGAAGCAAGCGTCGATGGTATTCCGGCCCTGCTCTTGATCGTTACTGGGAGCATCCACTCTCTCTTTCTAAACTCGCCCTTTGTCAAAGCGCACGATCTTGTACATCGGCACTCGGCGACGATCCGAGGCTACGCCGGCGAGGGCTATGGCGGGACTGAAAGCGGCTTTTACACGCGCGTTGATGCTCTCGAGTTTTCCAGCTTGACGGTGAAACGACCTGTCGCTGTGCTGCTGGACGATACTCAAGGTTCAGGTGCATCTCATTTGGCCGGAACCGTAGGACTACGTATTCTCAAGCGTTTTACGCTCCTATTTGATTGTCCAAAGGGAAGGCTCTACATGGAACGGAGCGCCAGCTACAACAAACCTGACATATTCAATCGGGCTGGACTGGTAATTGACCCTGACCCCGAGCAAGCAAGGATAATGATGGTGATTCCACACAGTCCTGCAGCAGAGGCGGGCTTGGAAACAGGAGACGTCATCACACAAATCGATGGGGCGGCACCCACAGACGCCTCTCTGACCAACGCATTTGAACGGCCCACGGGAACACGCGTTCGTTTGACCGTTGTTCATTCAGGGACTGTGCGGATCGTCTCCTGTCTTCTGCAAGACGTACTTTAGCTCGTAGACCTGCGACTCCTCATAGCTCGGCGCGTATTTACTGATCGTGCTGCCGACATCTCGACTGGTGTGAACAGGCCAAGCGCTCATCGAGGCGCGATCATAGTCCTAAGTCGAGTTCCGAGCATGGGTCTCGACTATTCGGAAGAGCCCTCAAATACTTGGCGGGTGGCCCATTCAAGCCTGGTGTTGGCTTGATTGGGGCAGTGCCGAGGTCCGAGCGCCTGGTTGATTGCTCGGCTCTGCCGGGGTGCCGTCGTTCCGTTGAAGACACGATCCTAAGGGTGGCCTTCTTGTTCTCCCAATTCTTCGGCGCGTCTTCCGACTCTCTTGAGCACTTCTTCCAATTGGCGCTGCTCCTCGAGCGAGACACCCTGGAATGCATGTTTGATGAGAGCGGCGTGTTGACGGAAGATGGGAACGAATACTCGGCGGCCCTTCTCCGTGAGTGAAACGGTGCGAATGCGGCGATCGCTCTCACTTTCCACGCGACTGACCAACCCCTTCTTGTAAAGTCTATCGACGGCAACGCTGACAGATCCGGGATTGAGGTTAACGTTTGGACCGATGGCATTCACCGGCATCGCCCCCTTATGGAGCAGCATGTCAAGAACGCGGAAATCCGAGTCACCTAGCCCCTCCGCCAGGATAGGTGGAAGTGCATAGCGGGCGACGGCTTGTGTGGCCTTCAGCATGATCAGCCATGTGTGAATGGCTTCCAGTGGTTTTCTTTTCTTCATAAATACTGAATCCAGTCCCAGTATAGTCGACATCATATATATCGACATCGATAGATACGATATCGATGCATGAACGAAGCGATGCTCGTATGGCCCAAACCGCTTCAAGGGAGGAACCCAATATGCCGTACAGCATTTCGACTTTGCTATTACGGAACCTTCACGACGTCTTTGGTGAAAACGACCCGGAGCGCAGACGCGCAGCGATCCACGAGATCTACACCGAAGATGTCGTTTTCTATGATCCCAGCAAGAGTGTCTACCGGGGCCGTGATGAGATTGACCGCATCGCAGGCGCTATCAAAGCGACCCATCCCGACTTCACTTATCAGCCGATTGCCGAGCCCGAGGAATTGGGCGATGGCGGACGTGTCCAATGGGTATCGGGCCGCCCTGGCGATGCACCAGCATATGCGGGAACAGATTTCATCATCACCCGGGATGGCCGGATTGCCGCCATCTATCTCTTCTTCGGCAAGCTGTCCTGAGCCAGCCCCGCGCTGAACGGCCTAAGCGATGGTTGCGCGGCCACGCCCAGCGTCTCAATTGATTCGCCTCACCCAAAAGGAGATTTGCCATGAAAACAGTATCCACCATAGCCCGCTACTTGTTAGCGCTCATTTTCCTCGTCTTTGGTCTCAATGGATTTTTGAATTTCATCCACCAGCCACCGCCCGCCAATCCGATGGCGATTCAGTTCTTCGTTGCGGTTTCTGCTTCGCACTATATGGCTGTGGTCTTTCTGGCGCAGATCATCGGCGCAATGTTGTTGCTCGCCGGTCGTTTTGTGCCGCTCGGCCTTGCAGTCCTCGCTCCAGTTCTGGTCAACATCCTCGATTACCACATCACGATGGATCCGGGCGGCATCGGTCCCGGATTGATTGCGACTATTCTCTGGGTGATTGTCCTCCTGCCCTACCGGTCGAACTTCGCTCCAATCTTTCAGCAGCGTCCGTCGGAAAAGACAACTACAACGGTGTGATATCCGGGAGCGGCCGGGCATCCTATCCCGGGCGATGGCTTGAAACTCCGTGGCCGGCCGCAGTCCAGGGATCGGTAATTTGGGTTTACACCGTCAGCTGTTGCCGGCAGGGTGGTCACTCATCGAGGCGCGATCGTAGCCCTCAGTAGAGTTCCGAGCATGTGGTCTCGACTACTCGGAAGTTGGTGAGTGGTGGCTCATTCAAGCCTGGTGTTGGCTTGAGTGGGGCAGTATCAATTTCCACGCTAAGACCTGTCCCCGAGGAATACTTGGCCGACTATTCTCTCCGAATCGCTATAATAGAAATAGACACAAAAAGGCCCGGCTGTCACCCGCAGCCGGGCTTTTTGTCGTCAGCGAAGCAGCTCTTAACAAGTTTTTTAGAATCAAATGCTTTCGCCTACGAACCAATAAAATCAAACGGTTACAGCAGGGCCTGAACCACTGCCCTTAAATCAGTGCAATGTCATCAATTAACTCTTTTAGAATGATGAAAGTGCCAATAAGTCGTTTACTGTCTATTAGGTAGCTCCGACGTATCGCTTAAACCGAGCAATATCAAACGATTACAGAATCGGGGAACGAAACAGGGGAGGGGGAGGGGGTTGCATCGCTGCTATCCTCTGACGCACCTGAACGAATATCGCTTCTCAGAGAATCGCTCTGCAGATGTCTGACATCGCGGGGCGTATCGCCGGACCGACGATCCCCTTTATAATCCTCGTGCAGCTATGGAAAACCCGAATCCCATCCTGGATGGACGCACGGTGCTTGAGATTCAAGACATCATGGCCATCCTTCCGCACCGGTATCCTTTCCTGCTCATCGACCGCCTTATGGAGATCGAGCGCAAGAAGCATATTGTGGCCATCAAGAACGTGACCATCAATGAGCCGTTCTTTGCCGGTCACTTCCCGAATTTCCCCATCATGCCGGGCGTGCTGATCGTGGAGTCAATCGCCCAGGCCGGGGGCGCCCTGCTGCTCACCGAAATCCCCGACCGGGACAGCAAGCTCATGGTCTTTACCGGCATCGAGCGGGCAAAATTCCGCCGCCCCGTCGTTCCCGGCGATCAGCTGCGCATCGAGATCGATGTTCTCAACTGGAAGCCCCGCGCCGTACGCATGCAGGGCCGCTGCACAGTCGAGGGCAAGCTGGCATGCGAGGCGATCGTGATGTGCCAGCTCGTGCCAAGGCAGAAGGAAGCCCCACCCGAGGCAGCCCCGGCTCCGGCCTCAGTGGAAGAGCCGGCGCTGGAGCCGGTGACTCACGAGTGAAGATCCACCCGACAGCGATCGTTGCGTCGACGGCCATAGTTCCCGAATCCTGCACGGTAGGCCCTTACTCCACGGTCGGTCCAAATGTTGTTCTGGGAGAAGACTGCGAACTGGTCTCGCATGTGGTGCTTGACGGACACCTCACGACCGGAGCACGTAACCGTTTCTTCTCGTTCGCCTGCGTTGGCGTCGCGCCCCAGGACCTGAAATACAAGGGCGAACCGACCGGCGCAACGCTGGGCGATGACAACACCATCCGCGAATGCGTCACCATCTCGCGCGGCACTGCCGGCGGAGGAGGCACCACTCGCGTCGGCAGCCACTGCCTGATCATGGCTTACACACACATCGGGCATGACAGCGTGATCGGCGATCACTGCATCCTGGCCAACGCAGCCACGCTCGCCGGTCACGTCATCGTCGAGGATTATGCCAGCGTCGGCGCGCTCAACCAGGTGCACCAGTTCTGCCGCATCGGCAAGCACGCCTATACCGGCGGTGGGACGACCGTGACCCAGGACGTACTGCCTTATTCGCTGACTTCGGCGAAACGGGAGACGCATGCCTATGGGCTGAACAAGGTGGGCCTGGAGCGCCGGGGCTTCGATCGAGATCGGCTGCGCGCTATTCAGCATGCCTACCGCTTGCTGCTGGCCGCAAAGATGAACACGACCCAGGCTATCCAGAAGCTCAAAGACGAGGGCATCGAGACGGACGACGTCGCGTACCTGGTCAACTTCATCGAAAGCTCCGAGCGCGGAGTGCTGAAGTAACCGGGGGCACGATGAAACTCGGACTCATTGCCGGCAACGGACGCTTCCCTTTCCTTTTGCTTGACGCCGCGCGTGCCCATGGGGCTGAGGTTGTCGTTGCAGCCATCAAAGAAGAAGCCGATCCAGAGATGAACGCACGTGCCGCAGCGGACTCCGGCATTCGCGTCCACTGGCTATCTTTGGGTGAGCTCTCGCGACTGATCGAGACCTTTCAGCAAGAAGGCGTGACCCGCGCGGTGATGGCCGGCCAGGTAAAACACAAGCAGATTTTCTCCAGCATCCGGCCCGACTGGCGGTTGGCGAAAGTGCTGCTTTCGCTGCGCACGCGCAATACTGACATGCTGCTGGGAGCTGTGGCCAAAGTGCTCGGCGATGAAGGCATCGAGTTGATCTCTTCAACTTCTTATCTGGAACCGCTGCTTGCCAAGCCGGGCGTCCTCACCGCCCGAGGGCCGAATCCGCAAGAGGAACTCGATATTGCCTACGGACGCGAGGTGGGCCGATCAATCGCCGGTTACGATATCGGGCAGACGGTAGTCATCGCCAGCCAGGCATGCGTCGCGATCGAAGCAATGGAAGGCACGGACGCAGCGATTGAGCGTGCCGGCACGTTGATGCGTTCGCTCGGTGATGATGTCTCAACACTGGAACGCAGTCTTACCGTCGTGAAGGTAGCCAAGCCTAAACAGGATATGCGATTCGATGTTCCAGTGATCGGCGTAAAGACGATTGAAGTCATGCAGCAGGCGCATGCTACCTGCGTGGCGCTCGAAGCGCATAAGACGCTGATTTTTGATCTGGACAAAGTCCTCACCCGAGCCAACGAGGCTGGAATTGCGATTGTGGCTCATGAGAATTGATAATGAAACGGACGCAACTCAAACCCGGAGATCGCCATGTCTAAATATCTACTCGCTTTTGCCGCCCTGGTGCTTGTCGTCCTCGGCGGTCTCGCCATTCGGAGCTTCGCCGCCGCCGATGTCGTTCCCCAGGTGGGCCAGGTGGCCCCGACCTTCACCCTGCCCTCACAGGAAGGCACGCCGATCAGCCTGGAAAGCTACAAGGGCAAGTGGGTCGTGCTCTACTTCTACCCCAAGGACATGACCAGCGGCTGCACGCGGGAAGCGCACGAGTTCCAGAATGATCTGGAAAAGTATAAGGCAGCCAACGCAATCATCCTCGGGGTGAGCGTCGATTCGGTGGACAGCCACAAGCAGTTCTGCACCAAGGACAGCCTCAGCTTTACGCTGCTGAGCGATGCGGATAAGAAGGTGGTCGCCGACTACGGATCATTGGGCGACTACATGGGGATCAAGATCGCCAAGCGCAACACCTTCCTGATCGATCCTAGCGGAAAGATCGCAAAGGTGTGGACCGGCGTCGACCCTGCCCATGCCAGCGACGAAGTTCTGACAGCTCTCGCCGACCTCAAAAAGAGCTGATCGATTCCGCCGTCTTCCAGACGCAAAAAAGCCCGGCGCAATGCCGGGCTCTTTTGCTTGCCTCATTCGTGCTGGGTAGTTATTTCTTCTTGGCTGCCTTCTTCGCCGCCTTCTTGGCCGGCGCTTTTTTCGCTGCCTTCTTTGCGGGAGCCTTTTTCGCCGCCGCCTTCTTTGCTGCTTTCTTTACTGCCAAAGGTGTACCTCGTTTGGATAATTTTTTACTGCTGGCACTTTTCTTGCCTGCTGCGGACTTCTTCGCAGCCTTGCTGCCGCCAGCGCCCTTGCTGCTCTTCTTTGCGGCAGATTTCTTTGCGGCCCTCTTCGCCGGAGTTTTTTTTGCTGCTTTCTTCGCTGGAGCTTTCTTCGCGGCCTTCTTTGCAGGCGCTTTCTTGGCTGCTTTCTTCGCAGGAGCCTTCTTCGCCGCCTTTTTCGCCGGAGCCTTTTGGGCTGCTTTCTTTGCAGGCGCTTTCTTTGCCGCCTTCTTCGCGGGAGGCGCAGGGGGCGGGGCCGGGACGGCAACAACTACTACCGCCTCCTCTACCTTGTGCTCGTCGTCGTCTTCCTCGATGTCGTCATCGTCGGAGGAAAGGGAAATGGAAACCTCTTCCTCTTCATCTTCTTCATCACCAAAACCGTCTTCGAGTTCTTCTGGGAATTCTTCCGTTTCAGGTTCGAAATCACTGTCGCTGTGTGCGTATAGTTTGCGATCTTCCTGCATCGAAGTTGCCCTCCGGGCTTGGGTCCAGGCTTTGCCTTATTTCAAAAATGTGCTGCGTGGATTCGCGAGGCCCACGCCGCGAATTATAGCAACAGCATGCAACTCCGCGCGAAGGAACGCAAGCGCTTCTTTCGCATTGACCCAGTTTCGTGTCACTTTCGTTGCTTCAATCTGCAATGGAGCCCTGTCGATGAGGCATTCGCCACTTGCCGGCGGTGCGCGCGTGCGCAGACGAGTGTTCTGAATTCCATATCGGCTCCGTTCCGATCCGCTTGACCTAAGGCATCCGCGTGGTTACGTGTCTCGCAGCTACTTGTGTGGCTTGGGTTTGGAAGACGACTGTTTTCCCGATTGAGTTTTCGCCGTGCTCTTCGAGGCCCCCCCAGAGGCTTTTTCTGATGTATGGTGCGTAGACGACGTTCGCGATGTGGGCGCCGCGCTCCTTCCGTGTCCTTTGCGCGATGCTGCGGGGATGCGCGCCGGTTCGGCAACATACAAGCCATGGCCGGCAGGAATCGCTGTGGTCTTCAGATGATTCCAGCGCTTCAGTTGGTCGACGGTCACGCCAAACCGGTCGGCAACGGTCACCAGGGTGTCTCCTTTGCGCGCGTGATACATTGCTGTACGCCCCAGTGAAGGCGTCGATGCAGGAGCCACCGGAATTACCAGAGCTTCGACGTCGCTCAGATCAGTCGTTGACTCGAGCTGGTTCACGAAAGTAATTTCGGACGCAGACACACGGAAGCTGTGGGCCACGTCATCGATTGTCTCGCCCGCGGCCACCTTGTGGAATCGCCAGTAGCGGCGCTTGTCCTCAGGAATTTCCGCAATACGCTTCTCGTAGAGCTCTTTTGTTCCCGCAGGCACGTGGAGGTCGTAGGATTCATCGGGCGGCGTCGCTCCGCGCAGGAGGCTCGGGTTGATGGCGATGATCTCCTGCACAGGCGCATCTGTCACATCCGCAACCAGTCGCAGGTCGACGCTGTAGTTCGTGTGCACCGTGTCGATTAACAGCGGAGGATCAGGGGTTAGACTGTCGAGGCCATACTGCTTCGGATTCTTAGCCATAATTGTGACGGCCAGAATGACGGGCACGTAGTTCTTCGTCTCTGTCGGCAGATTGTTGCGCCGGTATAACTCCCAGAAATCCGCATAGCCGGTACGTTGTACGGCGCGCTGCACGTTGCCGGCGCCCCAGTCATAGGCGGCCATGGCCAGGTACCAATCGCCGAGCTGGTCGTAGGCTTTCTTCATCTCACGCGCGTAGGCGTGGGTGGCCTTTTCCGGATCAAGCCGTTCGTCATACCAACCAGTGCGGGCCAGGCCATAGACGCCATACGGCATGAACTGCCACATGCCACCTGCGCCTGATTTCGGGTTGACTGCCTGCGGGCGAAATCCCGACTCGGCCACGGCCTGGTAAAGCAGATCCTGGGGAACGCCTTCTTCCTTGAGGATGCGCTGGATCATATCCTTGTACCGGCCGGCGCGATTGAGCGAGGCGACGATGGTTCCGTGACCGGCGCGGCTATTTGAGAAGAAGTTGATGAAGCTCGCGACATAGTCATTCATCACCAGCGGAAGATCGGACTGCGTGGTCTTAAGTGATGCCTCGGCCTCAGCCCGGATAGCTGGGTCGACGGTGAAGGTAGCGCTGTTTGCCACGTCCACCAAGGTTGGCTCAGCGGGAGCGGTCAGCCCGGTACCTTGCTTCAGGGCGTCCATTTCGAGCGTGTTCACTGCGTCCACTATGCGGTCGAACTCGTCGCTCAACTCTGGATCGCTCTTGAGGTCGACGCCCGGCGCCAACATGAGATCGACGGCATAGTCGAAGTTTGACTTCGCCGCTAGCAGGTTTCCGTTGCGATAATTGGCCAGACCGTTCTGGTAGGCGTTCTCGACGTTCTGTATCAGTTGCTGGTTGCTCTTGCGCTGGGAGGGTGAAATCTGTGCGGACGCTGGTGGGGCGGCCTGCTGCGCCAGTATCGGGGTCGAGAGTTCTGGTGCGATGGCGCCATCTGCAATGAGCAGAGCGGTGGCGGCGACGAGAACGGCAACAAATCGTTGAACAGCCATCGATGAGTAAGCGTCGGAGGGCGAACTGAGACGAAGGAATGACCGCGAGTCCACTTCGCCACGTTATTGCGAGCGAGGATTGGCGGCAGCCCCGAACGCATCTCGAGCAGCCTCGTACTGCCTTATTGTATGGCCCCGGCTCACTGAATTCGCGATGGTAAGCTTAGATGTTGGGGAAGTTTCTTCCACTCGCATCATCGTAAGTAACCCATCCCTCACCGCGTTTTCTTCATGGACATCAAGCACATCCGCAATTTCGCGATTATCGCGCATATCGACCACGGCAAATCCACCCTCTCCGACCGGCTGCTGGAACTGACCGGGTCGCTCACCGCGCGTGAGATGCAGGCCCAGGTCCTGGACGCCATGGATCTCGAACGCGAGCGCGGCATCACCATCAAGGCGCACTCGGTGCGCATGGTCTATCCGGCAAAGGACGGCGAGACCTACCAGCTGAACCTGATCGACACACCCGGGCACGTCGACTTCTCCTATGAAGTGTCGCGCTCGCTCGCATCCTGTGAAGGCGCGCTGCTGGTCGTCGATGCCTCGCAGGGTGTCGAGGCGCAGACCCTGGCGAATGCGTATCTGGCGATCAACAATGGCCTCGAAGTGATTCCGGTCATCAACAAAATCGATCTCCCCAGCGCCGACATCGGGCGCACGCAGGAGATGATCGAGCAGACGGTCGGCATCGACGCGACGGATGCCATACCGGTGAGCGCGAAGACGGGGCAGGGGGTGCCGGATATCCTTGAGGCCATTGTGAACCGGCTGCCGCCGCCCGCGGGGGATGCCGAGGCGCCGCTACAGGCACTCATCTTCGACTCGTGGTTCGACTCCTATCGCGGTGTGATCGTGCTGGCCCGCATCATTCATGGGCAGCTACGCAAGGGCATGAAGATCCGGCTGATGTCGAACGGTAAGACCTTCGATGTCGAGTCTATGGGAGTTCTGACGCCCAAGCCGGTCGAGATCGAGGAACTCACGGCCGGCGAGGTCGGTTTCCTGGTCGCGAACATCAAGAATGTTGCCGATACGAAGATCGGCGACACCATCACCGAGGAGATGCGCCCCGCCGCTGCCCAACTCCCCGGCTTTCAGGACATCAAGTCGATGGTCTTCGCCGGACTGTATACCGTCGACTCGCACGAACACACCCTGCTGCGCGACGCCCTCGAGAAGCTGCGCCTCAACGACTCGTCCTTCTTCTTCGAGCCGGAAAGCTCGGCGGCGCTGGGCTTCGGCTTTCGCTGTGGCTTCCTCGGCCTGCTACACATGGAGATCATTCAGGAGCGGCTGGAGCGGGAGTACGAGCTGGACCTGATTACCACCGCGCCGGGGGTGCGCTACAAGATCACGCTGACCGACGGTTCGGTGGTCGAGGTCGAGAATCCTTCGCGCTGGCCCGATCCGAGCGAGATCGACGCGGTGGAAGAGCCGATCATTACGGCGATGATCCTGACCAATGAGGAATATGTCGGCGGAATTCTCAAGCTGGTCGAGGAAAAACGCGGGCGGCAGAAGAACTTCGAGTACGTCACGCCCACCCGGGTGATGCTGACCTACGAGCTGCCCCTGAATGAGATCGTGCTGGACTTCTACGACCGGCTCAAGTCGGTGTCGCGAGGGTACGCCTCGCTCGATTACCACCTGTCGGGGACGTGGGAGTCGCCGATGGTGAAGCTCGACATCCTGGTCTCGGGTGAACCCGTAGACGCGCTCTCGATCATCGTCCACCGCGACTTCGCCTACGATCGGGGGCGCGCGCTGGTGTCGAAGATGCGGGAGCTGATTCCGCGGCAGATGTTCGAGGTGGCGATTCAGGCGGCGATCGGCTCGAAGATCGTTGCCCGCGAAACCGTGACCGCGATCCGCAAGAACGTGATCGCCAAGTGCTACGGCGGAGATATCTCACGCAAGCGCAAGCTGCTCGAGAAGCAGAAAGAGGGCAAGAAGCGGATGAAGCGGATCGGCAAGGTGGACATTCCGCAGGAGGCGTTTCTGGCGGTGCTCAAGATCGGCGAGGACAGTTCGCGCTAACGTTCCCGTTTTGGTAACGGCGACACGGAGTGAAGGGGTAACCCCCTCCCCTTGATTTGTGGCGATTTTGAAACCGATTCATTCCATTTGACTTATGCGGCTATGGTCTGTAATCGATTGATTCCATTCGGACTTGCTGTAATCGATTGTGTCCATGGGGGTTATGGCCCGGTTGAGAGTGTGTGCCCGTAACCGCTTCATTCAAAAGAGGCTTATTGGGACTCGTTGTTTCAATTGGAGTTCCACGCCGTTGGGCAATTATCTGTTGTTGCTCCAGCTGTTCGAGCCGGATGGTCGCGGCATCGAAGATTGCCTGGGCCTGGAGGGGCGGAATGAGCTTCTTGCGGAGAGCGTCCAGGATAGTGCAAAGCGTACTGCCGACGGTGAACATGTCCATCCCGCGGATCATTTCGATGAGTTGGCGCGCGTCCGCATTGCTTTCCCGCTGAATGGCAGTCGCGTGGGCTCGGCACCAGGATCGACCCCTCAGGGCGAACTGGGCACATCGGGAACCGGTTGGAAGAATCTCGCTGCAGAGTTTGACCATCGCTGCTCCTTCAGATGGGAATGTTGTGGAAAGGGAATCGGACAATAAAAGAGGCCCGACGGAGCGGACCTTGAGTGCTACTTCTATCTTATCGAGTTGAGCAAAATGATCGGCCAAGTATTTTCGGGTACCGTGCCAATGGATTGAGCGAGTTAGGGCAGGTATTTCGCGACGAGGCCTTGACAGTTTAGCGGGGTTGACGACAGACGGTGGCCTAATCCTTAGCCTTGGAACTGCCCACTCAAGCAGAAGGCTCGAGTGGGCCACCGGCCGGAGGGTGGTTTACGAAATACCCGGCAATACACGCATGTGGAAGACGCTCTATGATGGCTGGAAAGTTCGTTGGGATGATCCTGCGCAATAATTCCCAAGAGGCTCCTCCCCTTGCGGGCAAGGGCGCTTCTATTTTTCTATTCCATCGGGATCATCATCTTTTCGAGCCAGTTACGAAGTTTGAATGCGTAACGTCTTATCCTGCCCTTTCCTTCTTGACCGGGACCCTGTCCGCGCAACCAAAACGCCCTCCCAGTCTGAAGCCGGATCGTCACTTCGACGGAAAGCATTTCGGGGATCGAGGATACCCGCTCAACGGGCAGTGGCTTGAAATCGTAGTTCATGCTACCAGGCTCAATAACGATGCCCATCATGGATTTGTTGTCGAACCAGTGTGGCTTTCCATTGATGCTATAGGCAATATTCGCCAGTCGATAGCTCTTTGATCGGGAGCGATTGCGAATGTCGAAGTTCGGCCACGCATGGAAAACGCCGTTCTCCGTTTTGTAGCTCCAGTTGTATTGAACGACGAGATCGGTTGCACCTAGGAACCACTGCACGATCATGTAGCCAGCAATGAGGACGAGGCCGGTGCCGACGCCGCCGAGAACGTTAGTCCATGTTGTTTCCCAGAATCCCACGGCCGAATTATACGGGCATCTATATTCTTCAAAACCCCGCTTGGTGCCCCACTCAAGCCTGGTGTTGGCTTGAGTAGGGTAGCTCAAGGCGTTAAGCTGACGATGTGCGTTGATGGAGCTTCCCTATGCAAGACCGAGGACCGGACCCGAAACAAACGGTTGAGATTCTTGACCGGCTTGTCTCACTTAGACTTCTCAATGAGACGCAATTCAGACGCATGCACCACCTCGGCGGCTCCATTTCTGCGTTCCGAAATTACTGTCGCACCGTAAAGTCATTCCACGCTGATGGTAACAACCGCGGGATCCACGAGCACCTTCAGAAAATGCTTGAGGCTTATGAAAGGTCACAACCTTCGTCTTGAATCCGGCGAGCGATGACGGATGGCCCACATCTGGCCTGCGCTGCCATTGGGTGCCCCATCTTCGCGACGGTCTTATCGTCGCGACGGAGACCAGCTACTTAAAGAAGATTCTCGAGATTCGTAACAGCTCCCTGCAAGGATGTGCAAAGGAAGAAAACATCGTGGTCTGACTCTGTAAGAAGCCAACTCCCGTTTATAGCTGCAACGCTGTATTCAAAGCCCGGACAGTTGTCGATCAATCGCTCGAGATCACCCGCTTCAACTCGGTAGACTCGAGGGTTATTCATCGCGGCCTCGGGGATGAGATACACCTGATCGGAGAGCGTCGGGAGAATGGTTGATATTTTTACCTCCCGAGAATCCCAGTTACTGCAAGGCACTCCGAAAGACATCCACCAGGCCCCAGGATTGCCGAGCACGTAGTAGGCGCGAAGCTTCCTAACGATCTGTGCTGACTCAGAGTCCGATAGCTGGATCACCTGTATATGCGTTTCAGACGCCGCACTTCTGATCCAACCGCGAATCGTCTCTTGGAGACTTCGCAATTCTGGTTCTCCCCTCCGGTGGACCACTGTCTCACGCGGCAGCGGACTCTCTCCGAGAGTAAAACTATCCCACTCAAGCCAACACCAGGCTTGAGTGGGGCACCGTCCCGAGCATAAATGAATGTCGCTACGTTACCGTGGATCTCGAAAGCAGAAGGCAGAGCGACGGTGAGAACGGAATTGCTGCGATTGAACGGCGCGGTGTGGAGCGGTATCCAGCAATCGACGCGTGGATGAAAAAGGGTCAAGGTGAACTGCCTGGTGCTCCACTCAAGCCTGCGTTTGGTTTGAGTGGGATAGCTCCAGGGCTGGACACAGTCGCCCTGCTGCGCGCTCTAGCTTTCTTGCCGTCCACTCGGATTCAATCTCCACGCGTCCTTCCGCTCCGGTCGCATAATGCCGAAAACTGCTCCATTCCCAGTCTCCGGGAGCCGCGCACAGTCCACGCTTCACCGGATTGCGATGAATATAACGCAGCTTTTCGACAAGCTGATCGTGATCCCGAACGTTGAGATCGTAGTAACGCTTCTGCCAGAAGTGTTGCGCTTCACCGATCAATCTGCGTGAGACGCCTTGCTTGAGCGACTTGATCGCGTCGGCGAGCGTGTCGCGCTGCGGCTCGCTGAGCAGCAGGTGAACGTGCTCGGGCATGACGACATATCCGAAAACCCGTAATTCGTACGTGAGCCTGACTCGTTCAAGCGCGGTTACGAAGATGTTCTTGTTCTCGGGTGAGCTCAATAACGCCTGTCGGTGATAACAGGAGAAAGTGATGAAGTGCGGTTCTTTCGATTCGTGGAAACGCCTCAGTCCCCGGGTCACGCCGTCAGCTTAGCGTGTGAGATTACCCCACTCAAGCTAAAAGCAGGCTTGAGTGGGGCACCATAGTGTCATCGGTAATGTCGATTGGAGTTTCTTTTCCCCACACAAGCCAAAAGAGGGCTTGTATGGGGCACCGTCGGTGTGGTTGGTTGGGAGTTTCTATCCCACACAAGCCAAAAGAGGGCTTGAGTGGGGCACCGTCGGTGACCATCGGTTCGGGAATTTCTATCCCACACAAGCCAACAGCGGGCTTGAGTGGGGCACCGTCGGTTACCGTTGGTTCGGGAATTTCTATCCCAGACAAGCCAACAGCGGGCTTGAGTGGGGCACCGTCCCGCTCATTTCGCGCGAATCACCTGTAGGCGGAAAGAATAGCCCAGGCCGACCGAGTAATCCGGTGTCGCGGCTGATAGTCCGAAGCTTACGTGAAAATCAATCTGCTGGTGTGGCGAAGGTTTCCAGGACGTGCCGAAATTGATCGTGTGCTGCGGGCCGCCGCGTTGGGGAAATGCGCCGGAGTATTCTGCCCAGGCGTCCCAGGGCTTCGTGAGCTGGCGGTCGAAGTACATGCTCGCCTGCCCGGTCGCATTGTGCCGCCCATCCTGGGTGGGCCACATCACGGAGAACATGCCGGCGACCGTCCAGTTCGTGCTCAGCCCGCGAGACCAGGGCAGTTGCACCGTCGGATCGTAGCCGTGGCTCGATATCAGGCTGGCTCCGGTGGGAAAGCTCAGCGATGGGATGAGAGACACGTTGAATTTGCCGAGCGTTGGCCCGAGCTGCTGTTTAAAGCCGAGGGTCAGGTCGCCGAAGCCGTTGGTGAATCCCGAGCCGGTTTCGTAGTTGTAGGAGTAGTTGGGCACGCCGAAGCGTAGCTCGGTCTTGCGAGCGACGCCGAAGCGGACTGCAATCTCGGGGAAGTCGGTGGTCTGCTGGCCGCCGTTGCCGGTGACGGCGAAGCCGTTCTCGAACTGGAGGCTTCCGCAGGGAACGACGATGCTTGAGGCCGTGATCTGGGGCCGGTCGGTAGAGATTGTGCTCTGCGCACCGGAGCCGCACTTCTGTGCATTCGCCGGGAACCCGAGCGTTCCCACCATGAGCGAAAGCAGCAGCGCAGCTGCGAACCGCGGCATGCTGAGGATGATAACCGGATGACGGCGGCAGACCTAAATTCCGCGGTGGGTCACTTCCAGGTTGGCGACAATGTATGGATGCGTTCCCCGATCTTCGAAGAAGACTCGCCGCGGCTCCATCAGAACCAGCCCCCGGACGGCTCGAGGCCATTGATGCGCAGATACGTGACGAGATTGCCGTAATGCAAGGCGTCATGATTTCCGACTTGCGTCAAGATGAACATCTTGTTCGTCTTGTGGCCCCAGAAGTCCGCCGGGTCGTTGAGGTGCGCATCGGTGAACCCGGAGTACACGCCATCGCAATAGTCGAACGCGCCTTTGAGGTAGGCGACGATCTCGGTCTTCGAACCCTTCGCGCCAGCCATGGCGGGAGGCGCTTCACCCTTGACGTTTGAACACAAAATGTAGGATATGTCCGCCACATGATTCAGAATCTCGGCAAACGAGCGAACCTCCTTCGTCGGCCGGTAGCTGTACTTTGACTCTGGCATCGCGTCCGCCGACTTCATGATCTTGTCCTGCATATTGCTGCGAAAAATGGATAACGTCGTCGTCAGCGGATTCGCCGCCGTGGTCGGATTAGGCAGGCTCGGCGAGATTTGGGCGTTGGCCAAGGACGCCAGGACGAAAACAGATACCATGCCGACAGGAACCACGCGAGCAATGGATTGGAACATTAACGCAAGGACAATGTGCCAGGTCCCGGTTAAATTACGAATCGAGCTGAAGAGATTTTTCGGGAAGCATTGCATTCGACGTCCTCCTACCTCGCAACATTTGCACGCAAGGTTCCAGTTGACGCGCTGAGTGCTACTTCTTTGTAGTCAGCAGATAACAGGACGGCGAGGGCTCTGGACTCTATGCCGGATTGTCCATTTTCGCTTAAAGCTGTCCACAAGCAGCATTCAGGCAGTGGTCCAGGGCTCGAGTTCCTTAATGAAGGCACCGGTCTCGATGGGCGACGAACCGCCCGCAATCCAGTCTCCCAACAACCGTGTTGGCCTCACCTTCATGCGCCTGCGTTCCGCGAGAGGGATCGTACATTTGCACGGCGATGCCCTGCATCCCAACCCTGTCTGCATTCGATACCAACGGATCAGTTTTAATCTGCTGCAGTTTCATTTGCTACCATTCACATGATTGTCTCGAAATTCTGCAGTTTTGCCTGTCTCTGATAATCTCCGATTCTCGTGCGGTTTTCTAAATGCTCGGGCTTTCGTGGACGTACCGGTCTGGCTCAAGGTAAGAGGGTCTTTTGTGAGAGTCCGGGTTGGTTGGGCGATCCTTGCCTGGTTTTTTCTCCTATCGGTTGTAACCCATGCTCAGACTATTCAGCCCCGTCAGACATTACAGGGACACCTTCAAGGTGCGGTAGCCAAAGGCCAGGCGCGACGACTCGGGGATCTGCCGTCGGGACAGAGGATGAATGCCTCCATCATCCTTGCACCGCGGCATCATGCTGAGCTAACTAGCCTATTGAAGGAGCTCTACGACCCCAACAGCCTTCGATATCACCAGTTTCTCAGTGTGGTGCAGTTTGCCGACGAGTTTTCCCCTCTCCCCGCTGACTACCAGTCGGTGGTTGAATTCGCCCATGAGCATGGCCTGACGGTGACCGGCACACACGCCAACCGCCTGGTTGTTCCGGTCAGCGGAACCGTGGTGCAGATCGAGGCAGCCTTTCACGTGAGGATGGGGACCTATCAGCATCCCACCGCATCGCGGACGTTCTTTTCTCCAGATCGGGAGCCATCGCTGGATTTGGCCGTGCCCGTGGCGCACATTGCCGGCCTGAACAACTACTCCCTGCCCAAGCCAATGGTGAGGCGATCCACCGCGACGCAAGGCGCAGCGGCCACTCCGGCCGTGGGCTCGGGGCCAGGGGGAGCCTATCTCGGAAGCGATATGCGCTCAGCCTACTACGGGGGAACTGCACTCACCGGCGCAGGGCAAACCGTCGGACTGGTGGAGTTCGACGGCTACAGCCGCAGTGATGTAAATCTGACCTTCAGCAATGTGGGCCAGTCCTACAGCGTACCCATTAAAAATGTTCTGCTCGATGGCGCAACCGGAGCGGCGTGTCAGTTCAACCCCAACAACTGCAGCGATGCGGAGCAGGTGCTCGACATTGTGCAGCCCATAAGCATGGCCCCAGGGCTGAGTCAGGTCCGAGTGTACATCGGCAACGCCGACCCGGAAATATTAAGCGCCATCGCTTCGGAGGATGTCGCTCAGGAGGTTAGCATTTCCTGGACTTGGCTTCCGGACGACCCATCTATTGACGACATCTTCTTCCAGGAAATGGCAGCACAGGGACAAAGTGTCTTTGCCGCGTCGGGAGATGATGGCGAGTTCGATCCTCTGATTAACAACTTCTACCCCGCCGAAGATGCGTGGGTAACATCGGTTGGTGGAACGGACCTGGTCACTGCAGGAGTGGGAGGAGCCTGGAGCTCGGAAGTGGCATGGAGCGACAGCGGAGGAGGAATCAGTCCGGATGGTATTCCCATCCCCGCCTGGCAGGCGGGATTAGCCAATGCTTCCAATGGCGGATCGACGACCCTCCGCAATGTGCCCGACGTGGCAATGGAAGCAGATACTGATAACTATGTGTGTAATCTCGGCACCTGCTCAGGTAACTGGGGCGGGACTAGCTTTGCCTCGCCGCGCTGGGCCGCCTTTACTGCGCTGGTCAATGAGCAGGCCGCAACAGTAGGCGATCTCCCGGTGGGCTTCGCCAACCCGGCGCTCTATGAGATCGGCCGGAGCTCGACTAGTAGCGGAGACTTCCACGATGTCACCAGTGGAAACGACGAGAATGAAGGAGGTTGCTGTGGCCAGTCGTTTTACTTTGCTGTTCCAGGCTATGATCTGGTAACGGGATGGGGAAGTCCCGCCGGACAGAACCTGATTGATGCTCTCGCGCCGGCAGCAACGCCTGGATTTCGGCTTTCCGCATCAGCGAAGAGCCTGAGTATCAATCCGAACAGCGCGGCCACTACGACCATTACGGTAACGAACCTGGGCGGATTTACCGGAATTGTGGATCTGTCCGTATCTGGATTGCCCAGCGGCGTTACCGGCTCGTGGGGAAGCAACCCAACCTCTACGAGCAGCGTGCTGACACTGACAGTCGACGCTTCCGCGGTTCGAGGATCGTACCTGTTGACAGTCACGGGCACTGCCGGCGCTGTTACGGCGAGCACTGGCGTCGCTCTGGAAGTCAACGCGCCCGGCTTTACGGTGGCAGCATCACCCGCAACCCTTAATCTCGAACCGGGCCAGTCAACTTCAACAACGGTGACCGTGGCCAATTACGCGGGCTTCAGCGGCAATGTCAACCTGGCCATCGCCTCCACACTTCCGACGGGCGTAACGGCTGCGTGGACTCCAAGCCCGACGACGGGAACCAGCGTGCTCACGCTCACCGCAAGCAGTTCGGCAACGCCTAACCTTCGTTATATTGCGACCTTCACCGGATATTCAGGTGACCTGACTGCTACGAACACTGTTGCGCTGAACATGGGAGGGCCGGACTTCTTCCTCGGTATTTCTCCCCAGCCCTCCAACATTGTTCAGGGCGGCTCCGCCACCTCAACCGTTACGGTGCTTCCCGTCGGCGGTTTCGCTAGTCCTGTCACCCTTGCCGCGCTCCAGTTGCCTCCGGGAGTGACCGCCACGTTCAATCCAGTCACAACCAGCGGAACCAGCACGCTCACCATGACGGCCAGCGGCACCGCACCTCTAGCAACGTCCGCTGTGGAGATAACCGGCGCGGCGACAAATTGCTGCACCAACTTCACCGCTTTCAGCCAAACGGTAACTGCGTCTCCGACGTTCAACTTGAGCGTATCCAGACCCAGCATCAGCGTCACTCAGGGCGGGACAGTCACAGACACTATCTCGGTCAGTCCTCTGAACGGATTCACCGGCGCTGTGACTCTGGCGTCCCCGCAACTGTGTTGCGGCATGAGCGGATCCTTCAGCACCAACCCGACAACGGGTCGTAGTGTATTTACGATTTCAGAGAGCATGAACGCTGTTGTTGGCGGGCAGTATCCGGTTGTCGTTACAGGCGCTTCCGGCGATCAATCATCGCAAATTGTTCTTTCTGTGACGGTGAACCCAACGCCAGGCTTTACACTCAATCCGTCTGTCCCATCTGTCTCCCTCATCCAGAGCTCTTCTGCAACCAACACGATCACTGTGACCCCGCAGACCGGATTCAGCGGCAGCGTGAATCTTGCTGTTACCTCGCCGTTGCCCAATAATGTCACTGCGTCCTTCGGCCAGAACCCAACCACCAGCGGCAGCGTGCTTACCTTCCTGGCCGGTAGTTCTGCTTCGCCGGGAAGCTACCCGGTGATTGTCGGTGGCACATCGAATGGAACGACCATAACGACCAACTTTGTGCTTAACATCCCTCAACCCATCGCCGCTTTGCAGCTCATCCCGGTGACTCCGTGCCGTATTGTAGACACGCGCTGGCCGACAGGTCCGTTCGGGGGTCCGGAGATGGACGCGAACGCCACGCGTGAGTTCGATATCCCGGAGAGCGCCTGCGGCATCCCTTCGACCGCGGTCGCCTATTCTTTGAATGTAACGGTGGTGCCTGATGCCTCGCTCAATTACCTCACCCTCTGGCCTGCTGGTGAGACCCAGCCCTACGTCTCGACGCTAAACTCAGACGGCCGCGTCAAGGCCAATGCGGCCATCACGCCTGCGGGCACCAATGGAGGTGTCAGCGTCTACGTCAGCGATGCGACCAACGTAATTCTGGATATCGATGGCTACTTCGTGCCTGCAGACACGGTCTCAGCTCTGGCCTTCTATCCACTCACTCCCTGCCGTGTCGCCGATACCCGACAGGCCACTGGCTCACTGGGAGGACCTTCGATCGCTGGCGGCAGCAGCCGGTCCTTCCCGGTTCAGTCCAGCAACTGCGACATTCCTGCGACGGCCAAGGCCTACTCGCTGAATGTGACCGCTGTGCCCCATAAAACCCTGAACTATCTGACCTCCTGGCCGACCGGAGAAACGCAACCCTATGTCTCGACGCTGAACTCGTCGACCGGAGCCGTCACGGCCAATGCGGCCGTGGTGCCTGCAGGCACGAGCGGAGCGGTTTCGATCTTTGTTTCCGACGATTCGGATGTAATTCTGGACGTGAACGGCTACTTCGCGCCCCCCGCGACGGGTGGATTATCCCTCTACACCGTCACGCCCTGCCGAGTCATCGACACACGCAGCGGTGCGGGAGCCTTCAACGGAGTGCTGGCCGTGGATGTGGAGACAAGCTCGTGCGCGCCGCCATCCACGGCTCAGGCGTATGTGTTGAACGCGACGGTTGTGCCTTCGGGGTCGCTCGACTACCTGACGCTGTGGCCGACGGGAGAGACGCAACCCTACGTCTCGACGTTGAATGCTCTGGACGGAGCCATCACGTCGAACATGGCCATCGTGCCCACCACCAACGGAAGCGTCGACGCCTTCTCCTCCAACCCCACCAACCTCATCCTCGATCTCTCCGGCTACTTTGCACCCTAGGGGCCGGGATAATCTGGCCGGGGGCGCCCTTCGGCTGCGTTCCTCCTGATGAAGTGCCCATTTTGTTTTGCTGATTGCGTGGCCGGCATCCAAGAAGCGCAGGGAGGCATCCGATTTATTGACGTACTAAGGAGTCAATCGCTATGCGGAAATCCTTGGTGACACTAGAGAATTGGGCGGTAGTTCGAAGCGCAGGATCGCTGAATTTCGAAGCGTTGCAACCAGGGAAGCGTCTCGTGGGCAACGCTCTCGGGCATACCAGCGTGCCGGGGCGGACTTTCATCTGCACGTCCAAGATTTTGACCGTCGACCGACGCGAGGGTGTGGTGGAAACAGCCAACTCGCTTTATCGACTTGGCGAAGCCCATGAGGCCTATAAGGCCTGGGAGTTTGAGAAAGAACACCAGTCTGCCGCGTAATCTGGTTTCAGATCCCTGTCCTTCCGACCCTATGCAGAAAAAAGCGCGCCCTTCGGCTGTGCTCAGCGGGATAAAAATAGCCGGCCAACTATTTGGAAGCTCATCACAATTTTTGCGGGCAATCCGGACCGCTTCAAACCCGCTCGAGGCTTGCGACCTGGAGATGGCCTCGGAGAGATAGTTGCGTACGGTCCCCTCTGTCAGTCGCAGAGGGCCGGTCCTTGAGCAGATAGCCGGATGTTCCTGCTTCCAGTGCTCGCCGCAAATATCTATTCTTCTCTCAGGTCATGGGAGAGTGGAAATCATGAATCTCGAATCCTTTTTTAATGCGCTCACAAACGTATGGCTCGTGGGGGAAATCCTCATCGTGGTGCTCACCCAGACACGCCGAGGTGAGGGCAAGGTCCAGGATCGCGGAACGCAGATCATTCTCTGGATCGCGATTATTGCATCGTTCACGATCGACGGCTGGATGCATCGATTGCTCCCCGTCGACATGCCAGGGAGTCATAGCTGGCTGCGGCCGACGGCCCTGGGGATTTTGCTTCTCGGTCTGGGAGTTCGTGCCGTAGCCATCGTTACGCTGGGCAGAGCCTTCAGCACGAATGTAGCTACGCGCACCGGGCAGAGACTGCAGCGAAGCGGACTCTACGGCCTGGTGCGTCATCCTTCCTATCTCGGTCTGGAACTGATTCTCCTGGGTTTTGCGCTTCACACACGCACATGGGCCTGTTTTGCCGTTATCTTCGTTCCACCGACTCTGGCTGTGTTGTATCGCATTCATGTTGAAGAGACTGCGCTCCGCGTGGCTTTTGGAGCCGAATACGAAGACTATAGCCGCAGCACAAAGCGGCTGATCCCGGGCGTCTATTGAGCGCTTTTGTATAGCCAGGGGGCGGCCCCCGGCCATAACGTGAGAGCTGTACAGCAGGGCTTCACCGGTTCAGCGAGGAAAGACCGGCTGGTAGCAATCTAGTGCGTCACCCAGGGAGCGACGGCGAGCTCCTCCATCTCATTGCTGTGCTGTTCCGGATCTTTTACAGATAGCCTTCCGTGCTCATATTCGATCCAATACCGATGGTCCTCATGGATTTCCAATTCCACCGCCTGTCCATTTTTCCTGTGCGTGCTGATTGAGTAGTGCCCAGGTTTCAACCCAATCCGCAAGGGCAGGGAAAGCTGACCGGTCATAGTCCGGCCGGTACCATCGTCCAGATACATAGTAATAAGTTTGCCCTTCGGCCCATTCACGAATACCTGGGGGCGTCCCTTATAAGGAGGCGGCTCCAGGTTTGTCAGCGCTCGGCGTTCGATCGTCACCGGCCCGTTGAAATAGACGGTCGTCCACGACCCCGCCTTATACACCCATTCCCGGCCCTTTTCGGCAAATGCCGTGTAGAGGATAGTAGGACCGACGAAGTGTCCCTCATTCACGGATGTGTCTGTCCACATGCTGGGATGGTTTCCCACTTCCTTCCCGTTGTTCTCTGAATTTTTGCCCGCCGATTTCTGTACGCGCAAGGTCGCGGTCTGGCCATTGGGGAGAGGAATTTTTCCGATCGCTACGTACACGCGGCTGTCGCGCGAAGAGCGGCGCGGTGGAAGAATTTCCGAAACCCTCCCCGAAACTGCCGTGTCCAGCGGCACAACCACTGTCCCGTTGATCCGCACCGGATAGGGCGTCGTGAACTCGATTGTGTCTCCGACCTTCACCGTCGCAGAATTGAAGTCGTTGCGTAGTTTCAACGAGAGTTGCGTTCCGTCTGGAATAGTGACGACATCCGCCGGAGCGGCGCTTTGCCCAGCCGCGTCTTTTGTCTGCGCATCACTTTGTTTTTGAGGAGACGGCGGCTGCGCCCTCAAATCCTGGGTGCAGAAATGAATCGAAAGGACTGCCAGAACACCGAATCGGGCAATGCTTGCGAATGGGGTTCTCACTCGCGAGTCTCTGCCTTCCCCCAAACAGGGAACGATGCCAACGATGGCTCCAAAGATCGAGTGAGTGTGTCGGTAGCTGAGACAGAAATCACAGACGGTTGCGATGCCAGGGAGAGTCGCGACGGTCTTCACGGTGCTTTTACTCTTCACGCCGCACTCGCCCCCACATTATGCCCAGGCAGGAGTGCTCCTGGAGACAAGTCCTCGAGGAGCCAGCGGCTCAGGCACGAAACAAATCGGCAACTCGCATACTACCTTCCTGTCGCCGAGATGTTAAGGGAGATACATCCGCTCAATCGAAAAGGTCAGAATTCTGCCCCTTCCACCTGACGTGGCTCCGGACCCGAGGCAGGATGCCTTAGACGCAACCTGAGAAGACGGGGCCTTGTGAGCTGAGCGTCCGGGGCCATGGGTCTTCCAGTCATCCTTGGCGTTGCCACCGGCGCAGCGGCACCGAGCAGCACAGTGACGGCCTGGAGTGGAGGATTGTCATCGTCCAGGACCCATGGAGCCGCCTGTTATCTGGCACGGGGCATACCGGCGCAATGGCGGCGTGTCGAGCAACTGCGGAGTGCCGATTCGATCGCACGATTCGAGATCGCGGCCATAGGAGATCAATCGCTGGAGGCTGGTTATTCCGCGCTGTTCATTGCATCGACTGAATGTACAGCGACAGGGTGCAACGAACCATCGTCGGCCACAGCAAGGGGGCCGCAGATCGTTTGGTCTCGGTCGGATCGGGATCAACAAGGCACCCTTGGTAGCCGGGGTGCAGTGCCTCTCTCTATCACCTTTCAATCGCTGGGCGGCAGTGGTGCTGACCGGGATGAGAAACACGATCAGGGAAGAGCTCTTCTCCAGCTTAGTAAGCTCATCTCGGGTTTCGACCTCGGTCCCCTACGTAAGTTGTCCTCAAAGAACAAGTAAGCCCTCAAATGAGGCACAGGGGGTTGGCAACCCGCTTCTTGGTTAATAAGTCTCGTCCAAGGAATATTCGGCGTTGGCATTCAGAGAGGTTGTCTATGTGGAGAAATCGTGCTAACCTCCGTGGGAGTTTTGGGATGCCCCGTACGGTTGGATCCATTCTGATCTACCCGGCCGCTCGTTAGCCAGCCGGATAGTTGTGGGCGTTAGCTCATGCAAGCTTAAAACTGGACGCAAACACTTTACTCGCGCGGCTCGGAAGAACGGGTGCGGCTGCGGGAAGAGCGTTCAACCTCGGCCGCGTGGCTTTCCCGAGAGAGATGTGGGCTGAAGCCAGGAGAGGATAGCACTCATGTCTATGATGGAAATTGTTCTGGCGTCGGACCGTAACCGGGTGGGTCGTCTGATACTGAAGGACGATGCGGGACGCAAGCTGGCGGGTCCGTATCCGGTGTGCGGCCGAGCGAACGATTTTGCAGCGAGCGAGCACCGGAACCCGACGCGCTCTCCTCTGCAGCCCTACGGAGACACGCCGACGGGCGAGTATCGCATGCGCGGCATCGTGCGGACGGGCCGTGGAACGGCCTACGACGCGGGCAAGTTCGGCAAGTTTGGCATGATCGTGCTTGAACCGGTGCGGGGCCAGGCAGCGATTGCCGATCAGAATGGCCGCCACGTGCTGGTGATCCACGCCGGTACGCCCAATCCAGCCAGCAGGCTTCTGTATGCGACCAATGGGTCTGTGCGCATGTATGACGACGACCTGCGCGAGTTGATTGAAGCGGTATGGGGCGAGTCATCGGTGGTTTGCAAGATCAGCGAGACGAATGAGTTTGCGACTTCGCTGGGCGTGACCCTCGACCCGACATACGACGAGGGCGACACGCCTTTGCTGACGAAAGATCAGCCGAAGGCGCCGTCGGCGCCGTCCACTGGGGTGGCGGCAATCAAGCTGAATCTGCCGAAGATCCAGGAACGGCTGGTGAGCCCGCACGACGACGCGTACAGCAGCTCGGGCGATGGCAGCGACAGTAGTTCGGGCGACGGCAGCGACAGTAGTTCCGGAGACGGCAGCGACAGCAGTTCCGACAGTAGCTCCGGGGACAGTGGCGATAGCAGTTCCGATAGCAGCGACAGTTCCGATAGTAGTTCTGGGGACAGCGGCGACAGCAGTTCCGATAGCAGCGACAGTTCGGATAGTAGCTCGGGAGACAGTGGCGACAGCAGTTCTGATAGCAGCGACAGTTCCGATAGTAGTTCTGGGGACAGCGGCGACAGCAGTTCCAGCGACAGCAGCTCGGGCGACAGCAGTTCCGGAGACAGCGGTTCTGGAGACAGCAGTTCCGGAGACAGTAGCTCCGGGGACAGCAGTTCTGGCGATAGCAGCTCGGGCGACAGCAGCTCTGGTGATAGCTCGGGCGATAGCGGTTCCGGAGACAGTAGCTCCGGCGACAGTAGTTCTGGAGATAGCTCCGGGGATAGCTCGGGCGATAGCTCCGGAGACAGTAGTTCTGGGGATAGTTCTGGAGATAGCTCCGGAGACAGCTCTGGAGACAGCAGTTCTGGAGATAGCAGTTCCGGCGACAGCTCTGGCGATAGCAGCTCGGGCGACAGCAGTTCCGGTGATAGCTCTGGTGATAGCTCCGGCGACAGTTCGGGGGATAGCTCCGGAGACAGTTCTGGGGATAGCTCTGGAGATAGCTCTGGTGATAGCTCCGGCGACAGTTCTGGAGACAGCTCGGGTGATAGCTCTGGGGATAGCTCCGGCGATAGTTCGGGTGACAGCAGTTCCGGAGATAGCTCGGGGGACAGTTCTGGCGACAGTTCGAGTTCCGGCTCCAGCAAGAGCTCTGGGAAACAGAGCTCAGGCACTGGGAAGTCCAGTTCTAGCTCCGCAAAGCCCAGCTCTTCGTCCTCGAGTTCGTCTAAACCGAGTTCATCCAGCTCATCGTCCTCGAGCTCGTCCAAGCCGAGTTCGTCCAGCTCCAGCAGCAGTATCTCGAGTTCCAGCATTCAGCCGAGCTCCAGCAGTAGTTCAAGCTCGAGTGGAAGCTCTGCGTCCAGCGGCACTTCCAGCTCAAGTGGTACTTCTGGTTCCAGCTCCAGCAGCAGCTCAGGTGGTCCCAGGTTTATACGCGCGGACGCATGGAATAACGGAGGCACTTTCTCCAACACCGACCTTTTGTGGTACGCGAAAGGTGTCGGCGCAATGCAGGCCCGGCAGCTGAGTGATTCATCCAGCTGGTGGTTCTTTGCTGCCATGCATGGGGAATATGTGACGCCTCAGAACACAACGGACGCTAGCGATCCTCTTTGGAAGAACATCGCTGGCCCGCCTGCCGTGCCGACCACACCGTTGCCGGCTGCGAGCGTCTCGAGTCAATTCTGGGATGCGTGTCAGCACCAAAGTTGGTTTTTCTTCCCATGGCATCGTGGATATCTAATTGCATTGGAAGCGCAAATCAGGGCGGATGTGATCAAGCTCGGCGGTCCTTCGAACTGGGCCTTGCCTTATTGGAATTATTTTGGCTCAGGAAATGCGTTTAATATACCCCCGGCCTTCACGCAGCAGAAGTTGCCTGACGGCAGCGCCAATCCCCTTTTCGTCAAAGCTCGTTTCGGACCCAATGGCAACGGGAACATTTTTATTCCCACGGCTGCAGGTATCGCGGCGCACCCGGGGGATCCAAACTTTACTCAAGGCACGGTGACACAGAACAGCATGTCTAACGACGTGTTCACGGGCAACGATGCCAACACACCGCCACCCGGGTTCGGCGGCCCCAGCACAGGGTTCACACATGGAGGGGGAACGAACGGCAACACTGAATCCAATCCGCATAACCTCGTGCACGTCTATGTCGGGGGGCAGAACGGCTTGATGACTGATCCCGGCACTGCAGGACTCGATCCTATCTTCTATCTGCACCATGCCAACATCGACCGGATGTGGGCGGTGTGGAATCAGAACTCCGCAAACACCAATCCGACAGACCCCAATTGGCTCAATGGTCCCACGGCCGCCGGCGATCCAAAATTCGTGATGCCCATGCCGGGTGGCAGTTCCTGGACGTTCACGTCGCAGCAAGTGAGCAAGCTGAGTCAGCTGAACTATACGTATGACACGGTGCCAACGCCTGCTGTGGCCCCGGCTGTGTTGGCTCAAAGACTGGCGCGGTTGGGAGCGACCGCCGCTGCGAAGAGGGTAAAGGAAGGAGCGTCCGTGACCACTGGCAGAAAGCTTGAGCTGCTCGGCGCCAGTCAACCAGGTCTGGCGATCAAAGGCTCGGGCGCCAGCACCTCAGTCAAGCTCGATTCCGGCGTCCGGCGCAAGGTGTCCGCGAGTCTTGCTAAGCCTTCTGAATCCGCCCCGCCGGACCGCGTTTTCCTGAACCTGGACAATGTCCGCGGAACGAACGACGCGACTGTACTCGGCGTCTATATCAACCTGCCGAAGGGCGCAAAGCCAGGCGATCATCCCGAACTCCTGGCTGGGACTGTTGGGCTTTTCGGCCTGCGCCGGGCAAGTAAAAAGGACGGCAAACACGGCGGCCAGGGTTTGACCTTTGTGCTGGAAATCACGAGCATCGTTGACGCCCTGCACCTCAAGAATGCGCTGGACACCAATTCGCTCCAGGTGAGCATTGTGCCCTATCGGGCGGTTCCCGACCAGGCGCAAATCACCGTGGGACGAGTCAGCATCTATCGTCAAGGTAGCTGACCGAAGGTCTGACGATGACATACGACGCTCGGGAGGCCGCGCAGGTCCGCAACCCTGTGTTGTTGATCAGTGCGGTCACGTGGATCCTACTCCTGGTCGAGCCCGGTAACCTGGGTATCTTTGCTCATTGCCCAGCCACAATGTCTGGGGCAATGCCGTTGTCGACCTCGTTTCAGATGCTGCTGACGACGAACGCGCCGGCGTCTCTGGCAGCGGGCTGGGCGCTGATGCTGGTCGCAATGATGTCGCCGGTGTTGATCCAGCCTATCCGCCATATCCGCGTGCGCAGCTTCACGCGTCGGCGCGCGCGCTCCATCGCGCTTTTTTTAGCCGGCTATGTTGCGATCTGGATGGCGCTTGGCGGCGTGCTGCTGGCAATAGAGCTGGCGGTCAAGTCGTTTGCACCGCAATCCTATCTGCCGGCGGCAGGCGTGGCCCTCATCGCGCTGGTTTGGCAAGTCTCACCCGTCAAGCAGCGTTGCCTGAATCGTTGCCACGCTCATACCGAACTAGCTGCGTTTGGCGCTGCGGCGGATTTTGACGCGCTTCGTTTTGGGATCACCCATGGGCTGTGGTGCGCCGGCTCCTGCTGGGCGTTGATGCTGTTCCCAATGCTGCTGCCCCGGGGACACGTCGTCGCGATGGCTGCCGTGGCCGTCCTGATTTTCAGCGAACGGCTCGAACCACCAAGGCCGCCGAGTTGGCGCTGGCGCGGCCCCGGCAAAGCGATACGCATTGTGGTAGCGCAGGCGCAGATACGCCTGCAAGGAGTCTCTGTTTCAGAGCGTCAACCGGGATAGACACCGCATAAGAGCGGCACCGATCGCAGGGCGCGCTGTTTTAGTCTCAACAATGCAGACCACGTGAAGAGCTCCCCCCAAGCCTATCGGTGCGGGGTAACGATTACCGAAGTGTAACCGGGGGGAACCGACGGGGGATTTTCAGCCAAACCTTCGCAGCGTACTATTCAGATCGATGGAGTGGACCTCGGGGGAGGGCCCACTCCTTCAGTGGCACTCGCGGATCAATCATCTGCGGGTGCTTTCATTTTTTAGGCGAAGGGGCCGATCAGGGATGTTTAACCTGAGCAGACCGAAACTCCGGGCCAATGGATTGCCCACATCGTGGCGGCCATCATCGCGTTATTTCTTGTCGGGTGGTTGATTCGGGTCTACGTTCTTTAAGCCCTGTGAATCCTGTCGCGAAGTCTTTAGAACAACCTTGAGCGCGCACGGTGAACGATGGCGCGAGGACACGGCAGGTTTCATTCGCTAGCTCCTAGCGGCCACGCTCCTGGATCGTGACAGTTGTTGCCAGTGGGCCCACGCAGGCGAGCATTCCAGCGTTCATACTTCCCACCCCAGGCAAAAAAAAAATACGCGCAGAACGAGGCGCCCTCGTTGTGTCTGAATCGAGATGAGGTAGAAAGGGAGGGCAAGCTGTAAATTTGCCGTCGAGTGTTTTATTCAAAAAGTTACCTGCCGGAGAGTGAATCCCGATCATGCCCATACGAACAGTTGTTCGCTGCTGTTTCGTCTTATCCGCCTTGTCACTATGCCTTTCGGCACGACCTGCTCCCGCCCAGGCGACTTCCGGGGATCGTGTCTTTTTCAATGCAAAAGTCTTCACCGCCGATCCGATGGCTCCATTTGCCAGCGCGGTGGCGGTCCGCGGCGACAAGATTGTCGCGGTCGGGACTCTTCCGGAAGTACTGAAATCGGTCTCAGCAGCGGCAGAGCGGGTGGACCTGCAGGGCGGGACGCTCTTTCCCGGATTCATCGACTCGCACAGCCATTCAGTGGACGGTGGTCTCGGTCTGATCTCTGCCGATGTGAGCGATAAGGTCCAGTCGATCGATCAGCTGCCACCTTTTGTTGCGGAGGCGAAGAGCTCCGGGAAAGGGATGATGGGCGACATACTTGAGGTGGATGGGATGCCACTGGAGTTCTGGTCGCACACCGACGATCTGAATGCGCGATTCAGTACGGGGCCCTACCAGGATCAGGCGGTCTTTCTTCAGGGCATGGACGGGCATACGGGCTGGGCGAATGTCGCGTTGCTCAAGCGGGCGGGGATTACTCCTGCGTTCCTGAAGGGATTGTCGCCTGACGCCCGCAGGTATTACGGGGTGGGCAAGGACTTTCAACCTAACGGTTTCCTGGTGGATTTCGGAGTCCAGAAAGTCACCGCTCTTCTTCCCAAGCCGAGCGATGACAGGCTTCTGGCGGCGGGCCGCGCGGCTCTGCAGTATAACTACAGCCTCGGAATTACGGCGTGGCTCGATCCGCTGGCGGATCCCGACGTGTTGCGGAGTTATAAGCTGCTGGCCGACCATGGTGAACTGACTTCTCAGATAGCGGCATTTCCACGAGTGCTGTCAAAGGACCCAACGGCGGAACTCGCGGAAGTGCAGAAGATCCGGGAGGCTTACAAGGATGTCCCGAACCTTCACGTAACCGGCATCAAGATATTTGCCGATGGCGTGGTTGAATACCCATCGCAGACGGCGAACCTGACTCAGCCTTATAAGAACACCGGGCACAATGGCGAACTCCTCTTCGATCCACAAAAGTTCGCAGAGCTATGCATCGCCGCCGACAAGGCGGGCTTGATCATTCACGTGCATGCTCTTGGGGATGGCGCGGTGAAAGCGGCTCTCGACGGGATTGCCGCTGCTCGTAAGGCGAATGGGAATTCCGGCCTGCCAGATACGCTCACCCACGAACAATTCGTCGATCCGACGGATTTTCCGCGCTTCCACGAACTCGGAGTGATCAGCGCGCTGCAATTGTTGTGGGCAGAGGCAAGTCCGGACACGATCGAGTTGGTGAAGCCCTATGTCGCACCGGAGATTTACAAATGGCAATATCCGGCGCGGTCGGTGCTGGATAACGGAGGGATCATCTCTGGGGCGAGCGACTGGCCGGTTTCGAGCGCCAATGTGTTTCGAGGGATTTATCAGGCCGAGACGCGCAAAGGCTCGGAGGGCGTCCTCGATGCCTCCCAGGATATGCCGAGAATGGCGATGTTCTACGCCTACACACGCAACTCCGCGATGGCGATGAATATGCTCGATTCGATGGGGACAATTTCTCCCGGCAAGCGCGCCGATCTCATCCTGATCGATCGCGACGTGCTCTCCGATTCGCCCGAGGAGATGCGAGAAGCGAAAATCCTGTGGACGATGGTGGCGGGTAAGACGGTCTATCGAGCGCCTCAGTAATCCAGCTCGTTGGGCCTGAATTGAAATGAGGTAGAACGGCTGAGCCCACCCGCCTACTGGCTCCTGTCCTGGGGAACCTTTTTCGTGGCGACCGTCGTCCACTTACCCGCGACCATTCGCTGATTGATAACCAACTCGTATTTGTCGCTTTTCGTGTCGTCGTCTATTTCGCGGGATACGCCGACCGGCTGATTGTTGACCACGGCATACTGCGTGGTCTCGTGATAACAGCAGCCGTCTTTGGCCAGAGTGGTGAGTAGCTTCTTACCCGGGTCCACATCAAAAAAGCCAAGAGTGCTGGCAATCAGGTTCGTCAAAGGCTTGTTGAATTCAAAAATATGCTTGTCTGGAGAATAGAGGTAAATATCGTAGCTCGGCTGAGCATAAGCACCGTTGTTGCCGTTCTGGATACCCAGATCTTCGTGCCCGTCGAAATTGAAATCGCCGACGTTTAAGAAGCCCTGAAAGTCGTAAAGATCGGCGGTATTGGTGAGGGCCTGATGCGTCTTATCCAGGCTGATGTACATATTGTTCATCACGATCGTCTGCATCGGAGTGGTCTGCCCTTTCGCGTAAATCAGAATCCGTCCGGGTCCTTCGCGAGTATCCTCAAAACCTGCTTCTACAGGCTTGGCGAAAATGCGCACCGTGAAATCAAAATAGCGGGAAGCATTCGTAACCTTGTACTCGGTGACACTCGAGGGATTGAAGGGCTGCGTAGCGTTGAGCTTTGCGATGCGGTCAGTTTCCCGTTGTTCAATGCAAGCGCGAATCTGATCGCCTGTGCATGTATCCTGCAAGTCGCTGAGCCATGCACGCTGATCGTGACGCACGACGACATCCGCTTCTCCAGCTTTCGCCAGCGCGGCCTGGTATGCCTTATTCAGCTGATCGTCGAGCGCGGAGAGATGCGGGTCGGAACAGATCGCTTTCTCGACAGGGGTTGTGGCCTTTGAACAGTCGAAACTGGCAGCGTGGGCCAAAGGAGCACACAAGACGAGGAATAGCCATAGACGCTTTATTGAGAACCTCCCGGCACTGTGAGGAATTCTAACGTCTGTCTGCATAAGGCGTGTGCCAACAGCCGCGAGCCGTCTGACGCTAGCGCCAGTACGAAATATCTTTTGGCCAAGGCTTTTTCGCATCCTGTCTCTTCGAAGATAATCAAACTGCAGCACCGAGACACGACTGGAAAGCAGGGTCGAAGTGACAAACGAAGAACTCTTCGCGTTCACCGCGCTCAATTCGTGGAAGCTGGTCATCGGCCGATTCGACCAGAATCTTAATATGCTCGCAGACGACCAGCTCCAGGAACGGGTCGCCCCCGGCAAGAACCGCCTTTTCTACCTGGTTGGTCACCTGACCGCCGTGCATGATCGCATGTTCCCGCTGCTCGGCCTGGGCGAGAGACTCTATCCCGGGTTGGACACGCCCTACATCACGAACCCGGACAGAGCGGTGAGCGATCCGTTTTCGGCTTCCGCCCTCAGGAAAGCGTGGACGGAGGTCAATCGAAAACTCACGAACGCTTTCGAACGATTCACACCAGAAGATTGGCTGCAAAAGCACACCGCAGTCTCTGACGAAGAGTTTGCCGAAGATCCCACGCGCAACCGCCTGGCCGTCGTGATGAGTCGCACCAATCATGCCTCCTATCATTTCGGGCAGGTGATCCTCGCAAAATAGGCTTGATGGCGGCTAAACTCTGACGGTTAGGCTGTCCTTCGGATCAGTATTTCGGGAGAGCAGGGGCGCGGCCAGATGACCAGCACTGCAACAGCCAGTAATCCAGCTCGATGTGCCTAAATTGGAACCAGGTGAAAGGGATGGCACCTGCCACCCAAACTTAATCCTCCTCAGTGGGGACGAGCTTCGATTCGCTCAGGTCGAGTTCGCGCTCGATGCGACGCAGCACCGAATCGTTGATGCGGCCTTCGTTGCGCAGAAGAATCGCCGTCTCGCGTTCCACTCGCAATGCCTCGAGTGACAGCTCCATGTGACGCTCGTGATCGGTGACTTCTCCGGGGCTGGCGTTGACCTTGAGGCTCGCCAGCCGCTCGCGGTAGTGGTGGGTCAGGTCCTCGTACACCTCCTTCGACGGGTCGCTGTCGCGTGCGCTCGCGTCTTCGAGATGAGTGAGCGCAGCCTGGGTTACGATGCGCCGCGCTTCGAGCTCTTCGCAGTCCGGGCCTGTTCCTCCGGCAAGCCCGAGAAAGCGGATGAGAGGCGGCAGTGTAAGGCCCTGCAGCACCAGCGTGACGAAGATCACGCAGAAGGTCAGGAAGACGATCATGTTGCGGTGAGGGAAGGGCGAACCATCCCGCAGCACAGTGGGAAGGGCGAGAGCGGCTGCGAGAGAAACGACGCCGCGCATACCCGTCCACCCGACGACGAAGACCTGACGAGTTGGCGGAAGACCCTCATTGTGATGTAAGAACCGCGTGCGGATCCAATACGACAGGAGCGCGCCCGGAAAGGTCCACGCCAGCCGCAGCAGGATGAGCAGGACACTGAAAATTATGCCGTAGAGAAGGAGCGTCGAGGGGCGATAGCTGCTAATGGAGGCGCGAACTGCGGGAAATTGAAGGCCGATGAGAACGAACACAAGCCCGTTGAGAATGAAGGTGAAGGACTGCCAGAAGGCCCAGGCTCCCAGGCGAACCGAGGGCGAGAAGAGGCGGGCGCTGCGCCGCGAGAGAAACAATCCGCAGGCGACAACGGCCAGCACTCCCGATGCATGAACGGCCTGCGCGGCGAGGTAGGTTGCGTAGGGAACGAGAATGCTGATGGTGACTTCGATCGGGCCATCGTCAATGCGACGTTCGAAGTGGTTGACGAACCAGCCAATGGCGAGGCCGATGACGATTCCGCCGATGGTTAGCCAGGCAAGCGTGAGCAGGCCGTTGGAGACGGTGGGGACGCGCTGGTGAACAAGAATGCCGATGGCGAATTCGAGGGCCAGCAATCCGGTCGCGTCATTGACGAGGCTTTCGCCCTCGAGGATGTCGACGATACGGCCCGTAAGCCCGACGCGGCGGGCGATGGATGTCGCGGCGATCGCGTCCGTGGGTGCGACGATAGCGCCAAGCACCAGGCCAAGCCGCCAATCGAAGCCGGGAAAAACCTTGGGCGCGGCCAGAGCGACTCCGATGACAGTGAATGCCACCAGGCCGAAAGCGAGCAGCGAGATGTTGACTATGTTGTAGCGGAAGTCGCGCCAGGAGGTGGTCCACGCGGAGGCATAGAGGAGCGGCGGCAGGACTACGAGAAAGATGAGATCGGGGTTAAGGGTGAAGTCGGGAATCGCAGGGACAAAACTGAGCAGCAATCCGCCGAGAACCATGATGATCGGGTACGGCGTTCCTACCTTGCGGGCGAGGATCCCAAAGACCACGATGAAAAAGAGAAGCAGGAGAAAGACGTATTCGACTGTCCCGATTCCGCTCATAAATCGATTCGAACACGCATGCTGTCGCAAGTCATCCGAAAGACGGCGAAAAATACTGTTGCGCGGGCAGCATGCGCAGCCTGTGCGTCATGCTGTGCGGAAATCGCGCGGGGGTCTGGCTATTCGTACCGCAGTGCCACCATGGGGTCGACTTTGGCGGCACGGCGGGCGGGAAGATAGGCCGCGAGCATGGTCACGGCGCCGATCACGGTGATGGCGCCCACGAGGGTTACGGGGTCATACGATTGCAATCCGAAGAGCTGCGCCTGAACCAGACGCGTCGCGGCCAGGGTTAATGGGACGCCCAGAGCCACACCAACAGCCAGCAACACCAGGGATTCGCGCAGAACCATCCAGAGCACGCGCGCCATAGAGGCGCCGAGCGCGAGCCGGATGCCGATCTCACTGGTGCGCCGCATCACCGTGTAGGTCATTACGCCGTAGAGGCCGATGCAGGCCAGCGACAGCGCCAAGAGAGAGAAGAAGGTTGAGAGCTCGGAGATGAGGGTCTCCTGGCCCATAGACTGATTGAGCTGCTCGGCGATGGTTCGCACTTCGAGGATGGGAAGGTTGGGGTCAATCTCCGCCATTACGGCCCGAACCTCGCCGGCAACCTTTGCCGGATCGCCAACGGTTGCCAGTTGCAGCCAATAAGCATAGGCGTCATCGCCGGTGAGCTGCGTGACGGCGAGATAAGCCATCCGTTCCGGCTTTTCGCGCGGGCCATGATACTTGGCGTCGCGCACCACGCCGACGATCTGCCACTCACCCTTCACAGATGGGTCATCGACGGTGAAGGTGTGGCCAATGGCGTCTCCCTTGGGAAAGAAATGATTTGCGAGGGCCTGGTTGACGACCACGGCTTTAACCGCGGAGGCGGTGTCCTGCTCGCCGATGGAGCGGCCTTGAATGACGGGCGTGCCAATGGTCTCAAAGTAACGCGGGCCGACGCGATTCAGCGATGTTCCAATATCCTCATTCGGCGCGGGTTGGTAGCCGCGAACGCGGATGGGAGAGTTCCAGTTGCCGCGGATCAGGGCGGGCTGTCCGGAAAAGGTAGCCGACCGGACGCCGGGCAGCGCGTTCATCCGATCCATGAGGCGAGCGTACAAGGCGTTCAATTGCTCGGGCTTGTAGCCCGCAAACTTCGGGCTGAATCTCACCAGCAGAACATTGTGGCGATTGAAGCCGAAGTCCTGGTTCTCGAGATTGCGCAGCGTGCGCAGGAAGAGTCCCGCGCTGGCGAGCAGCACGAGCGAGAGCGTGACCTGCGAAACGACGAGGAGCTTGGGGAGAACGCGGCCGGATGATCCTCCGGAGCTGGCGGCGGTGCGGGCGTTGGCTCCGAGCGACGGCGCGACGCTGATGTGCGAGACGCGCAAGGCCGGGGCAAGACCGAACAGGATTCCCGTGAAGAGCGATACGCCGAGAGTGAAGAGCAGAACGTGAAGATCGGGCCCGGCTTCGAGGGGGGTGTGTTTCGCACCGTCAGCGACGAACGCGATCAGGGCGCGCGTTCCCATATACGCGAGTGCGAGGCCGAGGGCTCCGCCAGTGAAGGAGAGCAGCAACGCCTCCAGAAGAATCTGGCGGACGATGCGCCTCCGGCTCGAACCGAGAGCCAGGCGCGTGGCGATTTCGCGCTCTCGGGAAGCAGCTTTCGCGAGGAGAAAATTAGCGAGGTTGGCGCATGCGATCAGCAGGACCAGCACAACCACGCCCATGAGGATGTTCAGGGGCTGGTGATAGATTTCACGGAGGTCGGAGATGCCGTGGTCGCCAGGCAGCAGGTCAACGTAGATCTTCTGGATTTCCTTTCTGCGGTCAGAAGTGATCTGGGCGCCCTCGCGGTCGATCATGAAGCGCTGCACCTGATTGGTGACCCATGCCTGCGCCTGCCCGAGCGGCACGGCCGGATCGCGGCGTGCCATGATATGCATCCAGAAAAGGCCGCCCGGCGCGAGGAGCGTGGGTTGGAGCATCACCTCCTGCTGCATGGTTAGGGGCAGCCACATGTCCATGGACTCGTTGTTCACGGTGACTCCCTCAAACTTCGGCGGCATGACGCCGATCACCGTGAAGAGCGTTCCGTTGATAGTGAGGGAGCGGCCAATGATCGCCGCATCACCTGCGAACATCTGCTGCCAGTAGCGATAGCTGATCACCGCAACCGGACTGCTTCCGGGGGCAGTAGCATCGCTTGGTGTGAGAGTTCGGCCGAGTAGAGGTTCGGCTCCGAGTACGCTGAAGAAATTGCCGGAGACAAGCTGACTGGCCGCTTGAGTCGCTGGGCCGTTTCCTCCCGAGCCGATACGCACACTGATCAGGTTCCAAAAGCTGCCAAAGGCGTAGATACCTGTGAACGGGGTGTGGCCCTGCGCCTGCTCCCGCTCAAGGCGCTGGTAGAAGTCGTAGGTGAAGATGTCGAGCGGGCCGCCCTCGATGCCGTCAACCTCCCCAGCGCCGAATGCCTTGCCGAAGGAGACAAGCTGGTGCGGATCGCGCACGGGAAGCGACTTGAAGAGCAGATCGTTGACGAGAGTGAAGATTGCGGTGTTCGCGCCGATGCCGAGAGCCAGCGACAGGATGGCGATCGCAGTAAAGCCAGGGCTTTTGATGAGCATGCGAGCACCGTATCGCAGGTCCTGCCACAGGTTTTCGAAAGCCGACTCCCAGCCCGCCGACCAGACGTTTTCCTTCACTGCGTCCCTGCTGCCGATTTCCATCCTGGCGGCGCGGAGCGCGTCTTCGCGATTCATGCCGCGTTGCATTTTCTCGTCCACCGAGTGATGAAGGAAACCGCCCAGTTCTTCATCCAGCTCGGCGTTCCGCTTTTCCATGTCAAAGAGCGCTTTGATGCCGGCCGTGAGAGTTCGCAATGCACCCATTTCGTTTCTCCGCTTAGGCTTCGAGAATCCTGTTGATGGCTGCGATCTGCCGACCCCATTCATGGGTTTCGTCGGCGAGCGCCTTCTGTCCCGCTTCGGTCAGGAGGTAATATTTCGCGCGGCGGTTGTTCTCGGTGGCGCGCCATTCGCTGCGGATTCGGCCCGACCGCTCCAGGCGTGTGAAGGCCGGGAAGAGAGACCCCGGATTGACGCGGAAGACCCCGTCGCTGACCTGCTCGATGCGCAGGGCGATGCCGTAGCCGTGCATGGGCTCCAGCGCGAGCGTTTTCAGGATGAGCATCTCCAGCGTTCCCTGGACCAGCTCGCTGGCTTTGTCGGGCATTCGCGGTCTCCTCTAGATAATCAAGAGGAATACATCGTGCTCATCTAGATTGTCAAGAGGAAGAAGAGCGTCCCGTTTGGGAAAGGGGAGTCGCGTCCGCGCTCAGTGCAGCTTCAAGAAAATGGGGCGATCTCGTTACGGCTACGCCGGTGTTTCAGATGTCTGGAAAACCTTGCTCCGGATCGTACCGCAGGACGAGTCTGCACACCCGACGCGTCATGTGCCTGTAATGTCATTTGTGGAAAGCACTTTTTCCGCGTCTGCGAAAGTTACCAAAGGCAGTAAGGGAATGATCTCCGCCCTTCTTACCTGGACATACATAGAATCAATCGGTTAGAAGGAAGGCAGAGCGGACCGACAGCAAGAATGCCGCGATAACACTGCAGGTTTTCCTGCGCAACGGTAAAACTTCCACAATTTTTTCCACAGGTAGCGTCAAGCTTCTGCTGGGAGCTGGCACTGATCCGAAAGAGGGCGACAGGCCCCGATGAGTGGGGCCTGTTTGGTCGCCGGAAGAGCGAAATCTACTGCTTGGGAGGAGTGGTGGTGTGCGGCGTGGTGCTACGCGTCGGAGCTGGAGCCGACGGCACTGCCGAGGTCGCCGGAGGCGCAGGAATGCCGGACTTGGTGTTGTATGCCTGGATCACAGCCGCCGTAATGTCGGTGCCCTTGCTGGCCCAAAGGACGGTGGGAGCTGCTTGCTGGCTCGGCGTGTCGTCCAGCACCACGGTAAAGCCGTTCTGTTCAGCGTAAGCCTGGACTGTTCCAAAGACCTTCTCGGCAAGCTGCGCATAGGTAGTCTGCATTTCCTGCTGGAAGTCATTGGTGGCGTCTTCGCCGGTGCGTTGATAGGCCTTTTCCTTCTCGTCAATGGTCTTGAGACGGGTCTGGCGCTCGGCATCGCTTAACTTGTCGCCAGAAGCCTGGAGCTGTTTCTTCAGGTTGTCAATTTCGTCCTGCTCGGTCTTGAGCTGCGCGCGCTTGGGGTCAAACTTCTTCTGCAATTCGCCAAAATTGCGCTGCCCTTCGTTGGTCTGGGCGACGGCGGCCTGAAAGTTGATGACAGCCACCTTGGTGACGCCCGCGGACGTAGGACTGGGGGCGGCTACGCCGGCGGCACTCTGGGCAAAGGCGCTCGCGCCTATCCCCGACGCAAGCAGGCAAACGAGGGGCAACGAACCTAACATGACACGCTTCATGGAAATCAAAAATTCCTCCGGTTTGAGTGAGATCGCCCGCACTTGCGGAAGCGAACTTCGCTTCCTGATCTACCTGCTGCGCTGTTCGTTGAGGCAGATTCCATACCGGAGAGGCGTGGAACGCAGTGACGAGAGACGATCAGAAGACATATTCAGGAACTGAGCCAAATTATATAGGTTGGGGGCCCGTGAGCGTCAAACAAGAATCATTAAACTATTGGGGCAAAACCTGATCGATTTCCGCCCCCAAATGGCTGTTTAGACGCAGACATGCGTCAGAAGGTAGTGCTAACCGTGAGACGGAATGTCTTGCGCGGCTCACGAGCCTGGTATTGCGCGCCATAAGCCTGCTGCGCCTGGGCGTAGGAGTAGTCGCCGGCTCCTCCGGCAGGGAACATGCTGCGCGTGATCAGATCGGGAGAAAAGAAGTTCTTATCCAGGCGCAGCGGATTGTAGGCATAGAAGAGACGGAAGGGTGCGTTGATGATCGGCATCATTATGTCGATCTCGCCGCCCGTGGACATGCGCGGGACGAGGTTCGTGCCGTAGACGGGATGGATGAGATTGCCGAAGTTAATCTGAACGCCGCCCTGGCATGAGCCATTCACGTAGTTTGGGCAGCCGTACAGGGGCGAGTTCAGAATCGCGGCGCCTTCCGGGCTCTGGCGCAACTGGCTCTTGTCGAGTATTACGTCGAGGCCGAAATCGTCGAAGATGGCAAAGCTCACCGTGCGGGCATAGATCGGGATGCGGTACTCGAGATTTCCAGTGAAGTTGGTATCTCCGCCGACAGAAGCGATGCCGTAGACAGGGATGGGGACCTGGATGGGACCGAGGGTCGGATTGGTGGGGTCGCGAGGTACAGTAGATCCATCCGGGTTGGTAAGGTTGAAGAGCACGCGGGTCGGAACAAAGCCGTAGGGTGTGGCGGAACGTACATCGAAGCCACGTAGGTCTGCCTCACCGCCCGAGTAGTAGCGGTTGTAGGGCGGTGCGACGTCTCCACCGAGACCGTGAATGTAGGCCGCCTGCACGCGGTAGCCAAGAACGTTGCGCCCCTCGGGATTGAGCTTGAGCCCTTTGATGGGGCGGAAGCTACGATACTCGACGATGGGGCTGATGTAGCGCACATTGCCCCAGATACCGGCGACCTGCAGCGCGGTAGAGAGTTCGTATCCGTGATGTGGCTGGTAAGCGGCATCCAGCTTGTTCATTGAAAAGCTGAAGGAGGCCTGGCTGTTGATGATGCCGGTAAGGGCGTTCTGGCCCTGAATGCCGCTGCGGAAGGCCAGAGTCTGGAAGAAGTTATTCGACGCCGCGCTATACGTCGTGACATTCGAGTGGTTCCAGCTGTACGTTATGCCAACCCGCTTGAAGCTGTGGCGAATGGGATAGCTGCCGGAAACGCTGAATCCCTTCGAGGCCTGATTGTAATTCTGCAACAGCGATTGCGTGGCGTTCGACAGATTAGCCGGATTGCCTCCCGCGAGCTTGTAGTTCTTCGTCGTGTTGTAGTCGTATTTGTTATCGAATACCTGGAATCCCAGGTTCAGCGGACGGTTGCGAATATACGGCTCGTTGAAGCCGAACAGCAGGGTGCGCGAGACGTCGCCGGCATTGGCCTGCACGCTCAGCGTTTCACCCAGACCAAGGAAGTTGTTGGTCTGGTAGTTGAGGCCGATGAATGCCCCGCCCAGACCGCTGACTCCGCCATTGAGGCCAATCGAATTTTTGCCCTTCTCCTTGACTTTCAGCAGTAGATCGACGGTGCCGTTTTCCGCATTCTGGTGGGTCTCGGAGTCCTGATCGACCTTCAGCGGGTCGAAGTAGTCGAGCTGGTTCAGGCGCAGCAGGCTCAACTCCCAGAGGTGGCTGTTATAGACGGCGCCTTCTTCGAGCAGCAGTTCGCGGCGGATGACGAAATCGCGGGTAACGGTATTGCCCTGAAACTCAATGCGGGAGACATAGAAAGGCTTTCCTTCATCAATGTCCACGTTCCAGCTGACCGTCTTCTTCGCCTCATCGATGGTGGGATTCGGAATAGCGGCAAAGTTGATGTAGCCTAGCTGGCCGTAGGCTTTCCGCAGGTTTTCCAGGCCCTTGCCGAAGACGGTGGCGTTGAACCAATCTCCATCCTTCGTGGTGAACTGGCCGCGCAGCGCCTTGACGTTGGTGACCGCTTTATTGCCTGTAAAGGTGATCGATCCCAGCCGGTACCTGCTACCTTCCTCGATGGGCATCAGAATGTCGATGCGCTTGCCCTTCCTGGGACGGAAGGTAAGCAGCGAGAGGCCGCTCTCGTTGCGCAGGTGCGTCTGCGGATCGGCCACGCTGGCGCGGAAATATCCGCGATCGCGATAGGCCTGGCGAACGCGCTCGGAGTCTTCTTCAAGCTTGCTCGCGTCGTAGGTGCGGGAAAACAGGTTCTCCAGGAAGATCGACTTGGGAATGCCGATGGGACGCAGGTTCTTCATCGACTCACGCAGCACGCGCGCGTTGATATGCTCATTCCCCGTGAAGGAGATCTTGCCTACCTGGACCTTCGGTCCTTCCTTGATGACGAAATTCACTTGTACCGAGGCCGGCGGGATCTTCTTGATATCGGCCTTGATGATGGCGAACTGGTGGCCATGCTCGCCCAACAACTCCTTGAGTACGGCTATGGCGCGAGCCACCCGAGTGGGATCGTACTTACTCTCAACCGAGATGCCGACCTTTTCTTTCTTGAAGCGGTCGAGCACATCGGACTGGGTGACGGAATTGAGGCCCTTGTAATTGATCTCGCGAATGGTCGGCTTTTCCGTCACGTAGACGTCGAGGATGACGCCCTTGGGCGAATCCTCGCGCTCGATGCGCACGTTCTCGAAGTAGCCGGTGTTCCATAGCGAGTTGAAGTCGCGTTCCACAGTCAGCGGGTCGTACGTATCGTTGACCCGGCTGAACATCCGGGCGAGAACGGTTTCCTTGGGAATCTGCCGGTTGCCAATGACGCGAATCTGGCTGATGGTCTCCTGCTGTGCCCACGCCGAGAGCGCCAGCAGGCAGCAAAAGAAGGAGAGAAAATGCAGTGTGCGGCGAATGAAACGGCGGCGCAAACTCTGGCTTAGTTGGATTGGGGAGTTCGCCCCCCCGCGTTCGACGGGAAAAATATGCACACCCTCACTGCAAAAAATCAGGCCAATCTTGAGTAAAAGGCGATTATATGGGACGGATGCCGCAGACCCCAACTCCGCCAGTTGATTCCACGGCCGGTTCCCCATCAGCGAGCAGCCGTGCACCGCTTCGAACCGCGGTCAACTTTCCAACTCTGCATGGATGAGAAACCCTTCGCTGTCCCACCGGATCTCAAGGACGTTCGGCTTGCAGCAGACCTGGCAATCCTCCACGTAGCATTGCCGGCCACCGCCTGATTCATCCACAACAGTTTCATTCCACTCTCCACAACCAGCACATTGGAAGCTCGCCGGTAAGGGCATCGGCCACCTTTGCATTAACAGGCTTTAGTCTAACGGAACGAAGGAGAGTTCGCTCTCCGGCATATTCAGTAGACGGTTCAGGGTCTCGCTTCGGGAGCGGCTTTCCGCACCTCGACCAGGGTCGAATAAAAGGTCGGTCCTCCACCAAAATCTGTGAGGCGCTGCGAGGTGAGCAGATTTACATTGTGGCCGCCCGGAGAGAGCTTGTTCCAGGAGAGCCGTGATGCGACGACACCGGCAGGGACGCTCGCGTTCCCATTTGTCGAAACGCTCGCCGTCAGCCTTATCTGCCCTCGGGCGTTGAAGACCTCGACCAGATCGCCGTCGGCGATGCCGCGCTGCGAAGCATCGTCCTTATGCATCTCGAGCATGGCGTGGTGTCCATTTTCCATCTTCTGATGTACAGGCAAATTTGCGAACGTAGAGTTCATGTAGTTGTCGGCCTTGCGGGGCAGAAACTCCAGCGGATATGCTCCTGTCTCACTTGCCCCGTGGCGCGACTCTGTGGGCGGCACGAAGCCTGGCAGCGGATCGAGCCCCTGGGCGGCGAGGGCTTCGGAAAAAAACTCCACTTTGCCGCTGGGCGTATTGAATGCGCCGTTGGCAAAGGGCAGGAATCTTCCATCTGCGGCCTCGGCTTCAAATTTCAGCCGAATGTGGCCGCCTGCGTCGTCGAGAACCCGCGCACTCATTCCCTTCATCCAGACGGGCTGCTCGCCCCCTTCGTGCAGCGCCTGGGCAATCAGATCGTCGGGCGTGTCGCGGAAGCAAGGCTCGGAAAATCCCATGCGCTGAGCCAACTCGGAGAAAACCAACACATTGGAGCGCGCTTCGCCCAGCGGCTCGATAGCCTGATTAGAAATCTGGACGTAGTAGTGGCCATATGCACCCTGCACGTCTTTGTGTTCGAGGAATGTTGTGGCGGGAAGCAGGATGTCAGCGTAGTCGGCCGTGTCGGTGAAGAATTGCTCGTGGACGACGGTGAACAAGTCCGGGCGAGCCAAGCCACGCAGTACCTGCGACTGATCGGGTGCGATCGCGGCGGGGTTCGAGTTGTAGACGAACATGGCGTGGACGCGCGGAGCGTCGAGCTCTGTCAGCGCATGGCCGAGCTGTGACATATTCACGACGCGCGACACTCGCTTGAGCGGACTAGCCTGCATCAGGTCGGGACGCTCCAGCGTGCGCTTATCCCATGAGAATGCTCCGCTGGTGGAGAGCTGCAAGCCTCCGCCCCGCTGTTTCCACGCGCCGATCAATGCGGGCAGCATGGCGACGGAACGTGCGGCCGTTCCACCATTCTCGACGCGCTGAATGCCGTAGTTCATGCGGATCACTGCCGGGCGGGTGGTTGCATATTCGCGGGCCAGCCGCTCGATGTCTTCGGCGGCAATGCCTGTCCAGCGGTAGACGCAGTCCGGCGTATACTCAACCGCGCGCTGCTTCAACAGTTCGAAGCCATGCGTGTTTGCGGCGACATACTCGTGGTCGTAGAGCGACTCGCGAATAAGGACGTGCATCAGACCCAAGGCGAGGGCTGCGTCCGTTCCGGGACGGATCGGAATATGCCAGTCAGCGAGCCGGGCGGTTCTGGTCGCATAAGGATCAATGACCACCAGCTTCGCACCTTTGCGACGCGCTTCTTCGATCATCGGCCACAGGTGAATATTGTTGCCGTGGATGTTCGCGCCCCAGGCGATGATGTAGCGCGCTTCGCGAAATTCCTCGGTGTCCGTGCCAAGCTTGCGGCCATAAACGGATACGAGGGCGTCTCCGCCGGCCGATGAGCAAATGGTGCGGTCAAGCTGCGACGCGCCAAGGCGATTAAAGAAGCGCCGGTCCATCGACCCGTAGCCGAGGACTCCGATTGTCCCCGCGTAGGAGTAGGGAAGAATGGATTCGGGTCCGTACTCGCCGCTGATTTCTTTGAGGCGCGCGGCGATCGTGTCCAGCGCCTCATCCCATCCGATACGCTCGAAGGCTTCCGTCTCCCGGCCCTGCGCCAGCATGCCCTTGGCTGTGCCCGCGCGCCGGCGCATGGGATACAGCAAACGATCTGGCGCATAGACGCGGTCGAGATACTTCGCCACCTTGCCGCAGAGGAATCCGCGCGTCACCGGGTGATTGGGGTCTCCCTGCACGCGTGTGGCGCGACCCCTCTCGTCGATGGTCACGAGCACAGCGCAGGAGTCCGGGCAATCGTGCGAGCAGACGGTGTGAACGGTCTTCGCTGCCGCGGTGGGGGTGGCCATGCTTCGATTGTATGTCCCGCGCGATGGCGATGAAAGCTCGTTCTGACTGGGGCAAGCGTTGTGAAATACTGCGATCCGGAGGAGACTCATGCGAGTTCACAAATCGGCGGGCATTGGCTGCGCGATCCTGTTTGCTTGCGCGGCGGCGCTGGCCCAGCCGGCGAATGACAAGACGGCCATCGAACAGGTGCTCCACGATCAGGAGACGGCATGGAATCGTGGTGACATCGACACCTTCATGCACGGCTACAAGGATTCGCCGGACACGACGTTTATCGGCAAGACGCTGCGCCGCGGGTATCAGCCGATTCTGGAGAATTACAAGACCCGGTACGCCACCAATGAGGCGATGGGCAAGCTGGATTTCTCGGAACTGAGCGTGCGCATGCTGGGCAAAGATTATGCCGTGGTGACCGGCAAGTACCATCTGGCGAGAACCGAGGGCGGCGGCGGCGAGGCCAGCGGCATCTTCTCCCTGATCTTTGAACGGGAGCCGGATGGCTGGCGCATTATTCTCGATCACACTAGTTAGATCGAACCAGTGAAACGGGTCCTCGCTTCTGATAAAAAGACTGCACCGTTGCTGCGTCTGAATATCTCCGAGATTGTGGGGCTTCGTGAAATCGGTTACATGCAGGTTTTTCCTACAGGCGATCATTGCGTCTGTGCTGGCCTTGCCGCTTCTGACATTTGCTCAGCAAGAGCAGCGCCCACCAGCGGTTCCGCTGATCACCCACAATCCATACTTCAGCATCTGGTCGATGGCGAACCAGCTGACCGATCAGCCCACGCGCCACTGGACCGGCGCCGAACAGCCCCTCACCGGAATCGCGCGCATCGACGGCGTGGCCTATCGCTACATGGGTGCCTATCCGCGGGCCGTGCCGGCAATGAAGCAGGATTCGGTCGACGTAGAGGCCACGCATACGGTCTACGTTTTCGAGGCGGCGGGGGTGAAGCTCGAACTCGCCTTTTTCACGCCGGCGTTTCCGCAAGATCTCGATCTACTATCGCGTCCGGTGACGTATCTGACTTGGAACATCGCCAGCAGCGACGGCAAGAGCCACAAGGTTGAGCTGCTGCTGGATGTCGATGGTCGCGTCGCGGTGAACGCCGACAATCAGCAGGTAACATGGGGCCGCTCGCAGGTGGCCGGACTCACCGTGCTGAATATTGGGTCGCGCGATCAGCAGGTGCTGAATCGGTCGGGTGACGATCTGCGCATCGACTGGGGATATTTTCATCTCGGCGTTCCGAACGGCGAACAGGCGAGCCTCGTTGCGTCCTCGCAGGTGATTGGAGAATTTCTAAAGGCTGGAGGGCTGCCTGCGTCCGACGATATGGATATGCCGCAGACGCCGCGCGATCATGCGGCGCATCTGGCGGTCGTGCTGCCCGTTGAGGTCACGCCGAGTCTGGCAGCCAGCCGTCACGTCCTCGTCTCCTACACAGAGGAGTACGCGATCGAATACTTTGAGCGCAGGCTGCGACCTTACTGGCAGCGGAATGGCGAGACGGTGCAGGCGATGCTCGCGCAGGCGGAGACCGAGTATGCGGCACTCGAAGCCCGCGGCCGGCAATACGACCATGAGCTTGCTGCCGATCTTGAACACGCGGGCGGCGCGGGGTACCGGCAGCTGTGCACGCTGGCGTATCGGCAGGCTCTGGCGGCGCACGGCCTGGTCGCTGATCTCGATGGCAAGCCAATGCTCTTTGCCAAGGAAAATTTTTCGAACGGCGATATCGCGACGGTGGATGTGCTTTATCCGTCGGCGCCGTTCTTCCTGTTCTTCAACCCTGCGCTGCTCGAAGCGCAGGTGCGGCCGGTGCTGGAATATGCCAGCCTGCCGCGCTGGAAGTTTCCTTTTGCACCGCACGATCTAGGGCGCTATCCGCTGGCCAACGGACAGGAATATGGCGGCGGCGAAGAGACCGAAGAGAATCAGATGCCGGTCGAGGAAAGCGGAAATCTGCTGATCCTGGGAGCGGCCCTGGGGCAAGCCCAGGGCGACTGGCACGTCGCGAAGGAGTTCTGGCCGGAGTTCACCAAGTGGGCGAAGTATGTGCGCGAGAAGGGACTCGATCCGGAAAACCAACTATGCACGGATGACTTTGCAGGGCATCTCGCACACAACGCGAATCTTTCAATCAAGGCCATCGAGGGGCTCGGGGCATATGCCCAGATGGCGCGCGAATTAGGGGAGAACTCGGTCGCCGACGACTACGCAGCGGCAGCGAAACAGATGGCGACGCAGTGGGAAGAGATGGCACGTGATGGCGATCACTACAAGCTGGCCTTCGACCGCGCAGGAACGTGGAGCCAGAAGTACAACCTGGTGTGGGATCAGCTGCTCGGGCTCGATCTCTTCGCGCCAAAGGTGCGCGAGACGGAGATTGCCTTCTACCTCAAGCATCTGAATCTTTACGGATTGCCGCTCGACAACCGCGCCGATTACACCAAGCTCGACTGGGAAATATGGACGTCGACCATGGCAAAGAATCCGTCAGATTTTGCAGCCCTGCTCGACCCGATTGTGAAGTGGATAAATGAAACACCGACACGCGTACCGCTTACCGATTGGTATGACACGAAGAACGGCAAGCAGATCGGCTTTCAGGCGCGCAGCGTCGTCGGGGGCGTGTTCGTGAAGGCGCTTGCCGATAAGGAACTGGCCGCGAAATGGCGGGCCAACGCCGGGCGGTGAGGGAACCCGTACCCTTGACCGGACGGCTGAATTGAGCGAATCAGCAGGATAATGCGCTGACACCGTCTCCCTGGGCATTCACTGGAAGCAGGATCGTGAACGTGGTCCCGTGATCGTATTCTGCCGTCTTCGTTTCCAGGGTCAGGGTGCCGTTGTGCTTGTCGATAAGCCCTCGGCTTACCCAAAGACCGAGGCCGGTGCCCAGATCCTTCTTCGTTGTGAAAAACGGCTCGAAGAGGTGACCTCGATTTTCGTCAGAGATGCCGGTGCCCTGGTCGGCCACGCGAACCAAAACATCTTCCGCCTGTTTCTTCACAGTAACGTGGATTTCTGCGCCGGCGCTGCTCGCGTCGATCGCGTTAGCGACCAGGTTGGCGACTACCTGGCGGATCTCTCCGGGAACCACGCAGGCCATTGCCTGAAGATCGATCTCTGACGCGACGCGGAGTCCCTTGGCCATGAAGTTGCGGCGATAGAGATCCAGAACCTCGGTGGCGATTTCGCCGATGTCGGCATCTTTTGGAGCGGAGTTCTCGCGGTAGAATCCGAGTGTCTGGCGGACGATCTGGGCCACGCGCTGCATCTCCTGGGCGGCAGTATCCAGGTAGGCGCGCGTGGGCGCATCCAGCGCCGGAGACTGCTGTGCCAGATAAACGAGGTTGGTGACCGATTCCAGCGGGTTGTTGATCTCATGGGCGACCGTGGCCGCCAGGCGGCCTGCGGTAGCCAGTTGCTCGGTACGCCGCAGCTTTTCTTCCGCCAGGATCTGGTCGTGGATATCCAGAATCACGCCAACCCATTCCTGCACTTCGCCGGACTCATCCTTCATGGGCACGGTACGCGCCGTACAGTGCCGGTAAGTCTTCGACGCGGCATGCCACAATCGCCCGCGGAATACATGCGGCTCAATCACTCCAGCCGCCCACTGGACTTCCGCGACCAATCTCTGCCGGTCGTCGGGATGCAGCGCCGCAGCCCAGCCGAATCCCTTCGATTCTTCCCACGTTTGTCCGCAGTATGCCGACCACGCCGGCTGCGGCTCGACAAAGTTCCCCATCGGATCGACTGTATAGGCCAGCGAAGACGTGGCCTCGATCAGGGAGCGGTAACGCGATTCGCTCAGGCCGAGTTCGCGAAAGAGCTGCGCGTTCTCAACAGCCGTTGAGGCGTTGCCTGCCAGATCTTCGGCCAGGTGCAGGTCGTCCTCGGTGAAATGGCGTTTACTCTGGTCGGTGATGAAATGCATCACTCCGATCACGCGATCACGGCTCTTCAAAGGGACGACGATGGCGGAGACCATTTCCAGCGCTTTGATCCATTCAAGGTGCTCAGGGCTCTTTGCCGCAGCCGCTATTTCCTCATCGGGGAGTGACTCATAGAGAAGCGACTTGCCGGTAGAGAGAACAATTCCTGTTCCTCCCGTGTCGTGTAAACGCTCGCTGTATTCCTGGGGCACCTGGCCGAGCATACGCTCACGTTCGGGATCGGCGTGGGCGACCGCGATGGCCGAGAGTCTGGCATCCTCATACATGCTCACTGTGCACCAGTCGGCCAGGAAGGGGACGGCCAGCCGCGCCACAGTGTTGAGAGTCTTCTGATAGTCCAGCGAGGAGGAGAGGATGGCGCTGGCTTCCGCGAGAAACTTGAGGGAAGTACGCTCGCGCTGCTGGGCTTCCTGCAGCTCGGACATGTAAAGCGTGGATGCGGAGAGATTCGCCAGCAGTCTCGCGTACTGAGTTTCATCCTGCGAGAAGGCACGCCGCGTCCGGTAGTAGAAGGTGACAGAAGCGGCGAGATCGTCTCCTATCCGGAGCGTTACACAGATCAAGCTGCGAATCTGTTCGGAGTCATACCATGGCACGCGATCTGCAAGAACCTGCAGGGAACGAACATCTTCGAGCGCGGCCACTTCCGGTATCAGAGAGGGATCCGGAACCTTGAGCAGACTGCCGCCTTTGCAATCTGAAAGGCCAGCAGAGGCCAGCATGCGCCAGTTGTAGCCGCCGTCAATGCTCCGCCACACGCCGCAGGCGTCGGCGCCGATCAGCTCTTTGGCGCATTCGAGAACACGCCCCAGCATGGTGTTTACGTCGGAGACAGCAAGTAACGCCGCCGAAGCATCGACGAGGATGCGCAAACTGCGTTCGCTCACTTCACTTTGGATTTCTTTGGCGGCAGTACCAGACAAAAGCCTTACCTCTTCCTGCCCGGGAAGAAACCGCCGCAGGATGCATTAGTGTATACAACTGGCGGCAGCTTATGACAGGTTACGAGGCGGAGCGGTCGCTGGAAGTTCAAGTATGGGGAGCATCCTCGTGTCCCACCCCTCGGCTTTCGAAGGATGGGATTGGCTCTACGGATCTCAATGTGGGTGTAATCCGGGGGAGGCGTGCTTCACGATTGCGCGCTTTGCGTCTGCGGGACCGGCTGGGCTGCGGGCGCCTTTGGCGCCGAAGGCTTTTTAGGGGCTTCCTTCTTCCCCGGAGCCAGAATCGCGTGCAGCGTGGTGCCTTCCATGCGCGGCATGAACTCTACGGAGCCGGCATCGCCAATGTCCTGGATGAGGCGATTGATGATGGCGTAGCCCAATTCGCGATGCGCCATCTGGCGGCCCTTGAAGCGAAGCGAGGCCTTGACCTTGTCGCCTTCGGTCAGAAAGCGCACGGCTTGATTCTTCTTCGTCTGATAGTCGTGCTCGTCGACGGTGACAGAGAACTTGACTTCCTTGATGATGATGATCTTCTGCTTCTTGCGGGCGGCGCGGTCGCTCTTATCTTTTTCGTAGAGGAATTTGCCGTAGTCCTGGATGCGGCAGACGGGAGGGACCGCAGTCGGTGAAACCTCCACCAGGTCCAGGCCGCGCTCGCGGGCAATTTTCAAAGCCTCAAAAGGGGGAAGGATGCCGAGCTGTTCGCCGGCGTCGTCAATCACGCGCACTTCGCGCGCGCGGATTCTTTCGTTGATGCGGATGAACTGCTTGGCCGAACGCTTATCGATGGGTGTCCTCCAAAAATTCGTGGCGTTGCCACGTAGCTACTCAGTATATCGTGGTTCAGACTTCTTTGGATGCAATTACCGGTCGCACGGCTGCGACGATTGCGCCCGGCCTCGTCCAACTTTTCGCACCGTCGGCAGCCGGAATTCTCGACATGGTATTCTGCCTCCTTGCCGAGGGTTTCCCCGGGCAAGTATCTCCAGTTCTGGCAACGCACTTTTCTGGCTCACGCACGCACACGAAAGATCAGGAATCCCGTATATGAAACGCCGCATTTTATTGGTCGATGACGAAGTAGCTATTCTGCTCACCCTGCAGGCTGTGCTTGAGATCAATGGCTTCGAGGTCGAGACGGCAGCTTCAGCGCGCGAAGCCAAGATGAAGCTCCGCGCCAACCAGTACCACATGGTGATCACCGACATGCGCATGGAGAGCGACAGCGCCGGGAATGAAGTCGTGCTGGCGGCGAGAAAGTCGGCCTATAATCCCGCCGTCGCCATGCTCACCGCTTTTCCCATGCCCGGCTCTGAAGGAGACGAGCACGACGCGGACGAAGTGCTGGTGAAGCCCATGAACACCAATGATCTGCTTGTGCAGATCGAAGCTCTGCTGGTGACCCACGAGGATAAAAAGCGAGTCGGCCAGGAGCGCAGTGTGCCGTTCGCAAGTGTGGCGTCAAAGAAGGCCGCAGCGAAGAAGCCGGGTGGAGCGGCGAAAGTCTCTAACGCGAAGAAGACGCCCGCTGCTCGTGGCGCCGCGCGCAAGAAGGCCGTAACGAAGGTCGCATCACGCGTCAAAACGCAGGTCGCCAAGAACACAGGAAAACTGGCGCGCACTCACTAGACCCGCCCTGGCGTCGAGCTGAAACTCAACGCGACCGGCTGCGGGCTAAGGCGCTTTACGCGCCACGACTCACCTGTGCAACCGTGCTTCCCTTGTGCTGGAAACACTGCCGGCAGAGCACCGGTCGTCCCTGCGTTGGCTTAAAGGGGACCGTGGTCTCGGCGCCACAATGTGAACAGGTGGTTCGCGTTTCCGGGCGAGAGTTGCCTCCCGACGAAGCGCGCTTCGCCTTACAGTTTTTGCATCGCTTGGGGTCGTTCTTGAATTGCTTGTCGTGAAAGAACAACTGCTCGCCGGCAGTGAAAACAAAATCGCTTCCGCAATCCACGCACTTCAAAATCCTATCAACGTAGTCCATCCCGCGTCCCTTGCCCCACCGCAACTCGCGTGGTGAATGGCTCCGGCCAACGGCAAGCCGGTTTCGATCAGAAGATCAACGGATACATGTAAATGTGAAAAGGACCCTGGCCGCATTGAAGTGCGGCGAACCTTCGGCTTCTGATGCGAAGCCAAAGCGCTTTCAAAGATTGCAACACCGAAGGGAACCCCGGAGTGCAAAGCAGGCCGGCACCGGATGCGTGGGTCATCGGGCTATCGCCGGCTTGTCAGTTGACTGCTACTTTGTTGCTCGAATGAGCGACGACTTTTATCGAGCTAGTCCTGCTCTTTACGAGCTTTCTTACGATTCCGCTTGCGCGCCAGCGCTTCTTTCACGCGGCGCTTTTCACCGGGCTTCAGGTAGAAGGAGTGACGTTTCACTTCTTTAATGATGTCTTCCTGCTGAACCTTACGCTTAAACCGGCGCAACGCATTTTCAAGCGGTTCGCCTTCCTGCACGCGAACCTCTGCCAAGGTAACTACACCCCCAAACCGACCCATATGGGCCTATATAGAGTACAGGAATTCGCCCCCGAATAGCTAGAGCGTATCTGTGTCGGATGCCCGACAGAATGAGCTAGAGTCTAGGTTCTGGCTCATCGTTCTGCCTTCCATGCCGGCTCGACCGGTACGCGCCCATCAATCTTGAGATCAACACCGCGAGATACAGCACACCGAGAATGGCCTCGATGACAGAGAGCGAACGCACCTGGGGCGAAACGGCGGTGATGCCGCCCGCGCCGAGCGAAGTCATCGTTCCGAAGCTGTAGTAAACGAAGTCGAAGGCGTTGGGAAATTTGTGATTATTGGTAATCGGATCGAGGTAGAAGGCGTTGGGCTGCAGCGTGGCGATGACTGTATAGAGAGACGCAAAGCTGAATGCCACCATCAGATAAATGCACAAGGCGCCAAAGATGGTTTCCGCATCGGGTGTCTCGCGGGCAAAGACACGTCGAAAGATGACTGCGATCACGAACACGTCGAAAGCGAAGCTAAGGAATATAGCCAGTTGCGACACCGTGCTGGCCTCGGCGCGAAAAAGCACCGTGCGCTGCAGGAGAGCAGGGACGGAGAGCAGCAAGGCGATGAAAATCAGGCCGCGGCGGAAGCTGATCGCGTACACACTGAGCAGAGTGACCGATGATCCCAATATGCGAAATATGTGATAGCGAAAGCCGCTGGCGTCGGCGGCATAGGGATAGTAGACAAGGTATCCCAGCAAAAAGAGAAACAGCAGGAAGAATTTGTGGCCGGTTACGGGCGGAACCCGTCTGAGACGTGCAGCAGTGCGCAGGGACGATGGATGCATGGCGAGTGAAGAAACTGATCGTACACTTTTCAGTGTTCAGGCGTGCTAAAGAAGACCACAGCCTGACGTCGGAGTATCCCGCCCCGGCTCATCGCTATTTGTGCAGCGAACCCAGCTTATAGACGATGCCCCCCGACGCAGCAAACTCCCTCTGACTTGTAAAGCCGTAGTGCGTCGGCTGGTAATCGGCAATCCCGCGAACCGACAGGCGTGGCGACAAGTTGTAGTCGTACCAGATGCCGACCGCCGCGCCAAAGGCCAGCTTGTTGTTGTAGACGCCAATCTGATCGGGCGAAATACCCGAAGGGAAATCCTTGTCAAAGGAGCCGTAAGCCGCGCCGATCAGGCCGTGCACGCCGAATGCGTAGCGTTCGCGCCGCCGCAAGCGGAAGGTCGGACCAAAGAGGAAGAGGTTCTCCGACATCGCGGGATTGGTGATGCCATACTGATTTGCCGGAGCGTCGATGGTGCCGTGAAGGCCGCGGTAGCTTGCCTCGATACCCCAGAGAGGGCGGAAGTAGACGACCCCAGAGGCGGTCCAGCCTAGCAGGTTGTTCGCCGGAAAATTCCTCGCAGCGCTGGGATTGAAGTGCGAGTACTGCACTCCGCCGTAGATGTCCCATCGGTTGGTGTACTGCGGCAACTCGCTTACCGGGGCCTGCGCCGTCACCTGGGCGCCTGCGTGAACCATCGGGAAAATGAAGGGAACGGCAAAAAAAGCGGCGCACCAAAGGCGGACAACGGCTTTCACGCGAATCCTAAACCTCACAAAGTTGAACGGTCAGACGGCACCGATTGCAATTGGGCCGCAAAGTTCACGATACACGAACAGCGGCGATCCGGTCAGCGGCAAGGCGGTCAGCGATGACCCGATCAGCCTAGAAACGGTCAGCGCAGAACAGACATGCAAACTTTGGTGCTCTTGCATCGGACTCCGCATTGAGGTGCCATGAGCCTGAGATGAAAACCAGGCACTTCCGTGATTTTGCAGGCAGCGGTCGATGGAACTGGCGCGTGAGATCTATGTAGCCACCGAGATGTTTCCAAAAAAGCGAAATGTTCGGACTTTCGAGCCAAATGCGGCGGTCTGCGGTTTCGGTGCCGAGCAATATTGCGGAAGGTCAGGGACGTCTTTCCGACAAGAGCTTCGCCCAGTTTCTCGGGAATGCTCGCGGCTCACTGTTTGAGCTTGAAACTCAGATCGAATTGGCTTGCAGCCTGGGTTTTATTGAGCGCAATCGGCTGGACCCGTTGTTACTGGAAGTCAATGAAATTGCCCGCATGATGAACGGACTGCTAAAAACCCTTCGAGAAACGACCTAGCTGACCGGATCACCGCTGACCGTCTCTTCGCTACCCGGACTTCAGCTATCCGCTTCATCAGCTATCCGGTTCTTAGCTTCTCTCAATTCATCCAGCGGCGGTCGTTCGGGTTCTTGTCGGGATCGATGTAGCGGCCGTCTTTGTCGAAGTGAACATCCTTGTTCTGCTTGCGCATGTAAACCTCGAACTTGCGCGCGGCGCGGCGGCGCTTCCAGCGGTAATAATTGTTGCGAAGGCCAAAAAAAGTTTCGCTGCCGGCAAAGGCAAACCCGCGGCGCGGCGCCATTCTGATGTAGATGTAACCGGCAAGGGCTCCGCCGAGCTGCGAAAAAGCGAAGAAGCGCTGACTCGAGAAGAGCATGGCCAGCGAGATGAGCAGGTAGACGGCGACAAGATATTTCGCCTTGATCATGAAGGGCAGGGGAAACATCATGAATTCAAGGTCGGCGTAGAGCACGCCAAAGGCGATCAGGAGTCCGAAGATTCCGCCATAGCAGCCGCTAAGACCGCCGCCTGCGGCCGGCATGGCCGCGTAGAGAGCCATGGCCGCGAGGCCGGCTCCGATTACCGAGACAAAGTAAATCTCCGCCAGCCAGCGTGAACCGTGGTTCGACTCGAGAAAACTGCCGAGGAACCAGAGCGAAAGGAGCTCGAAGGCGGTGTTCAGAATGCCGTCGTGCACGAAGCTGTAGGTTACGAGCTGCCAGATAGCTCCATGGAGGACGGCTGGAGGCACCAGCGCCGTCCAGAACACAATCGTTGAGGCGGTGGCCTTTGACGCGACGCCCAGCAACAGCAGGGCGAAGAAGGCTCCAAGATTCCAGAGGATGAGCTTGCGCGTGAATCCGCGGAAATCGGGGAAGGCGAGAATACCGGAGGAGCGTGGCATACGGACGCCTCTATTGTCTCATTCGGTTCAGCGTTCCGGTGCCGGAACCACGGCCAGGCTGCGGTGCCCAGCGGAGTCGATGGCGCGAACACCGAAGATGACGTTGTCCTTGGAAATGGGCAGCGTGATCGACTGCTCGCCAGGCTTTGCGGCAAGAGAGCTCTGCCAGTTGGGAGCCGCAGTTTCGCGCCAGACGATCTCGTAGCTCGTGCGGGAGGGCGCGCCGTGTCCGGCGTCCCAGTGCAGGGTGGTGTTGTTGTCGAGGTTGTGGGTGACGATGCGCACTTTTTCCGGCGGAGGCGGCGCCGACGCCAGGACAGCCATAGTGGCGGCGTTCAATCTGGCGACCCGGGCGACGTAATCGAAGTCAACAAACTTGAGCAAGTCACCGTATTCGATACCGTTCTCTGTGCGGACGTTCTGGTGCTGGTGGTTGAAATCCTCACGCCACTCGGTGAAGCGGACGGCGGCAAAGCCTTCCTGGTTGAAGGAAGAGTGGTCGCCTCCGCGAAGGAAGCGGTCGCGGCGGAATTCAAGGACGGGGTGAAATGCGGCGGCGGCGACGGTGGGATCATAAGTGCTTCCCACATCGGTGATCGCGCGTGCGAGTTCACGGGAGGGCGAGTCGCTTTCATAGCCCAACGCGACGATGCGACGAATCTCCTCCGGTGTGGCATTGGCAGGAAGGCTCTCGGAAAAGACGCGGACGGCGAACTTGTCCTGCGTGGTTTCACCCGGCGTGGTGTTGCCGCCGACGATGTCGTTGTTGAGAACGCCCTCAAGCTGCCAGTCCTCGCTCTTCGCGAGCTTGGCCAGGTGGGCGCTGCCGTTCAGTCCCTGCTCCTCGCCGGCGACGGCGGCGAAGATGAGGGTCGCGGGCAGGTTCAGCCGGGAGAGCACGCGTGCGCACTCCAGGCTCACTGCGACTCCGCTGGCGTCGTCATTAGCTCCCGGAGCGGGATCGTGGGTGTTCATGGTGTCGGAGTTGCGCGAATCGTAATGGCCGGTGACGAGAATGATCCGCTTCGCCTGCTCGGGATCCTTTCCGCGCAGGATTGCGTAGACGTTAGTGATGGTAGTGGGCTGGGTAATGCGTGGACTGGGTCCGGTCTGGGGCGGCTCAGTGAAGGTGTCGCGCTTGACCTCGAGGCAGCCACCGCAGTCGCCGGAATAGCTCTGCAGGCGCTCGGTGATCCAGTTGGCGGCGGCACTTACCCCCTGGCCCGCGGGAAGGTCTTTATCCATGCTGGAGACGGTGCTCCGGTTCTTGAAGCCCACCAGGGCCTCGATGGTGCGGCGGATCTGGGTGGACGAGATCTGGTTGAGCACGCCGACAATGGCAGGGTCGACAGGCGCGGGCCGGATGGAAGCACCGGTTGCATCCAGATCACGCTTTGGCGCGTCAGAGAGTGAATAGGCGGTGGAGCTTGCCGCGAGGGCCAGAAGGCCTGCGAGGCAGGTGGATAGAATGAAAGGACGGGGTTGTGCGAGCAACAGGCTCATCTTGGGGCGAACACTCAGTTTCATTCCACAGCTCCGGAGACTAAATTGCGAATAGATCGCGGATTACGAAGGATAGATTGCGAAATGATAAATTGCTCGCCGGACGCTTGACGCGCCGGGCGATTCTCCTCAACACTAACGGAGTTGAAGTTAAAAGATCACCTGTATAAATCTTTAAGTACTCCAGTCCCTTGGGAGGGTTCCATGCCACTTTGCCCTGAATGTGAGACCGCACTCGATATAGAAGCCGATGAAGTCGAAGAAGGCGACGTAATCGTCTGCGACGAATGTGGTTCTGAATACGAAGTAGTTACGACTGAACCCCTCGAACTCGTCAAAGTCGATGAAGGCTATGATGATGAAGAGGACGAACCTGTCGAAGAGGAAGAAGAATGAGGGAATTGAAATGCCGCTTGCAGCTGGCGGCTCTGTTGTTTCTGCTTGTCACCGGCTCGGCTTTTGCTCAAAACGTTAAATTCAAGACGCTCGATGGAAAGGTTTTGGGGAATGGCAGTGTTCCCCTGGAAAGCGCGATCGTCTACCTTCAGGATTCGAAAAGCAACAATATCCGCACTTTCATCGCCACCGCGGACGGAGGCTATCGCTTCGGTCAGATTACGCCGGACGTGGACTACCAGGTTTGGGCGAAATACAAGGACTCGAAGAGTCCCACCAAGACGATCAGCTCATTCGACTCGCGGAAGCAGCTAACGATCGATCTGCATATCAAGACGGACAAATAGCCATTAGGGATTAGCAAGAGGCAATTCCGGCTGATCCGCTACTGATGTCCAAGATGCTGTCGTCACCAACAAATAAAAGCGCCATCCGCTGAGGATGGCGCTTTTCAGGATTCGCTTATTGCAAGTCCCTAATGACTGCTTTACTGCTCTCGCTTCCAGTTCATCAGATCGCCAAGCGTAGTGGTTGAGCTGGACACAGGCGCCTTGTAGGCTTCTACGTCCGCACGGCTGGCTTCTTCGCCGACCGCACGCAGGCTCAGGCCCACCTTTTTCTCTTCCTGGTTCATCTTGATGATCTTGAAGTCGTGTTCCTGGCCCTGCTCGAGCTTGACGGGAGCGCCGTGCGAATCGGTCGCTTCCGACACATGGCATAAACCTTCGACGCCTTCGGCAATTTCAACGAATGCGCCGAACTGCGCCGTCCGCAGCACCTTGCCGTGGACTACGTCGCCGACGCGATGCTGTGAGAAGAATGTATCCCACACATCGGGCTGAAGCTGCTTGATGCCGAGCGACAGACGGCGATTTTCGGGCTCAACGCCAAGGACGATGGCCTTAACCTTCTCGCCCTTCTTCAGCACTTCAGAAGGATGCTTGACTCGCTTGGTCCAGCTCAGGTTGCTGACGTGAACGAGGCCGTCAATGCCGTCCTCGATCTCGATGAACGCGCCGAAATCGGTCAGGTTACGAACGCGGCCTTCGACATTGGTTCCGGTCGGATAACGGGCCACCAGGTGCTCCCAGGGATTCTCGAGCAACTGCTTCATGCCCAGTGAAATGCGGCGATCCGCAGGATTCACGCTCAGCACGACCGTCTCGACTTCATCGCCCGGCTTCACCAACTTCGAGGGATGCTTCATGCGCTTCGACCACGTCATCTCGGAGACGTGCACCAGGCCTTCGATGCCCTGCTCCAGCTCGACGAACGAGCCGTAGTCGGTTACGCTCAGCACGCGACCACGAACACGCGCGCCAACGGGGTAACGCTCCACCGCATCCAGCCAAGGGTCAGGCGTGAGCTGCTTGAAGCCAAGAGATACGCGCTGCTTGTCCTTGTCGAACTTGAGCACCTTCACCTGGATCTCGTCGCCCACATTGACCAGGTCGCGGGGGTGAGTCAGGCGGCCCCAGGACATGTCGGTAATGTGGAGCAGGCCGTCGATGCCGCCCAGATCCACGAAGGCACCGTAGTCGGTGAGGTTCTTGACGGTACCGGTCAAGATGCTGCCCTCTTCAAGATGCTCGAGGGTCTGCGAGCGCTTGGCGTTCTGCTCTTCCTCGAGGATCTCCTTGCGGGAGATGACCACGTTGCCCCGCTTTTTGTTGAGCTTGATGACGCGAACGTCGATCGGCTGGCCGATGTAAGCATCGAGATTGCGCACCGGGCGAATCTCCAGCTGCGAGCCGGGCAGGAATGCCTTGATGCCGATGTCGACGGTCAGTCCGCCCTTCACGCGGCCGAGAACAATACCCGTAATCGGAGTCTTGTCGTTGGCAGCCTTCTCGATGGTGTCCCACACGCGGTGGCGCTGCGCCTTCTCATAGCTCAGCACGTAGCCGCCTTCGGCCTCTTCGCGCTCGATCACGACCTCTACCGCGTCGCCCGCTTTCAGCTTGGGCTGACCGGTGTGGTCGAGGACCTGCTCCAGGGGAATCAACCCCTCGGACTTCATACCAACATCGACAACGACGTGCTTGTCCGTAAGTTTGATTACAGTTCCGGACACGACAGTCGTATCGTCAAAGGCCTGCGCCGCTGCTTCTGCCGCCTGTTCGCGGTCGAAGGACTCGAGCGCCGCGGCAAAGTCTTCCATGCTTCCGAAATCGATCTCGTCGGTTGAATGGGTGTGGGTTGTTTCGACGGGGGCTGCGGCAGCAGCTTCGGTTGGTTCAGCGGAATGGGCTTCCGGGTTGTGGGTGATTTCGATCGACTGATCAGCGTGATCCGTCGCGGCTTCCAGCGTTGGGGTTTCCAGTTCGGTGTTCAGAGGATTGCTCTCGATTTGTTCAGGATTAAGGACGTCTGCCATAACTGCCAGCTCCGGGATTTCGCTCGGCGGTCCCGCATTTCCGCCCTGCAGACTTCAGGATTGGCTGGTCAAAAACGCGCGACCGGCTTCAGCACTGCAGATTTCTTCGCCGTTAGCTTTTAGATTCAGGGCTGTTCCGCGAAGATTCGGGGATCGCGAGATTCCGTTCTACCCTGTCACAGCGCGAGGTTTCCAGGAGAGACGATGCGTGTGGCCAGCGTAAGCGGCCCGGCACAACGTCGGTCTCCATTGTGGAGTATCCGGCAGGCAGGGGTTTGAAAGGAACTGCGATCACAGGCTCACGCATAATTCCCGTACGCGAACCTACCCCTAAACTATAGAGCCGCTGGATTGTCGCTGTCAATCAACTGCATGGTTCGTCTTGCAAAGACAACCAATTCTTAACAAACGCGTGGAGGTGGCCGACCGTCTTCGCGCAGCTGCGGAATGGGCCACTTCAAGCCCTCTATTTATCGAGAGGGTCGGGACTTGTCGAGATTGGCAACAGCTTCCAGATCCGAGGCATTTTAAGCGCCACAAATGGGGCATACAATGCTGGTGGGCCGGCTTCTCTACTTCGCCCGCTCGCGGCGGGCGCACAGCAGACATGGCTGCCCTTGAAAGGAGTCGTGTATGTCGTTCAAATCTGCCAGGTATCTCATTGTCGGAATCGCGCTTGGTTTTGGCTGCTCTATCGTTCTCGCTCAGGAAGTGGTGCACGCAGTGACTGGAGTGGTGACCCAGGTCAACAGCGCGGAGCATACCATTACCCTCAAGACCAGCGACGGCTCTCAGGTCGTTCTGCATGAGGAGGCAAAACACGATCCGCGTTTCGAATTGGACAAGGCCCTGGAATCCGATGCAACCCGCAGCGCGGACTTTAATAAGCCGGGCGATCCCGCCATCGTCTACTACTTCGGAATGGATTCAAATCGCAAAGCTGTCGCGATCAAGGACCTCGGCTCCGTCCCACCGAAGTCGGCTTCCGGGCAAATCACGCACTGGGACCGCCATCGTCACATGGTAACGATCAAGACTGCCGCGGGCGCCACGCAGACCTTTCAACTTGACGATAAAACTGCCGTCGAGACCCCCATGGGTGTGGTGAACGGGGACAAGTTCGAGGGACAAAACGGCGACCAGATCTCGATCCGGTACGTAGATAAAAGCGGAAACAACGAAGCCGTCTTCATGAGTGAAAGCTAGGACCTGTTTTTAAGGATGGTTCGCGACCGATGGTGGACCAAATAATGACCCCCTAATCATTTAACCATTCGGTTGACAGCGACAGGTTTGCAGTGTAGGATTCAACCAAATGGTTAACTCCTCTGCTGCGCGACTGGACTCGATCTTTCATGCGCTCTCCGATCCCACACGGAGGGCCATCCTCCACGACATCGCGACCCGCGAGAAAACAGTGACGGAGATTGCCCGGCCTTACCCTGTCTCGCTGGCTGCCGTCTCCAAGCACCTCAAGGTTCTCGAAACGGCGGACCTGATCGCGCGCGAGCGCCGGGGGAGTTTTCAGATTGTCCGCCTCAAAGCTGAAACCCTCAAGCCGGCTGAGCAATGGCTGGCCTACTACGAAAAATACTGGAACCAGCGCCTCGACGCCCTCCAGACATTCCTTGAAGGAGAAAAACATGAGTGAGACTTTAGTGCTCGACGAACAAAAGACCCGCGCTGACCTGACGCTTCAGCTCAGCAGGACGATCAAAGCCGAACGCCGTCGCGTTTTCGAGGCATGGACCAGGCCGGAGTTGATGAGCCAATGGTTTGCCCCGGGAGAGATGGTCGTGACCAGCGCCAGCACCGACGTTCGCGTAGGAGGAAGCTACCAAATCGACGTCTACGATCCATCGGCTGTCGGTGAAAACGGCGAGCGTGGCCGTAAGGGCGGTGCGGAGGGCATTTACAGGAAGATCGTTCCCAACGAACTACTCTCCTTCACATGGCAGGGCAAGTGCCGCCCGACTGAGGAAACCCTGGTCACCGTCTCATTCAAAGATGTCGAAGAAGGAACGGAAGTGACCATCACTCACGAGCACTTCCTGACGGCCGAGTCCAGGGACAGGCATGAGCAGGGATGGCAGGGTTGCCTGGCAAGCCTGATCCGGTTCGTCGAAAAATAGGTCTCGGCAACAAGCAGATTCTTTCGCGGTCGGTCGTGGGGAAGGAGCAGAAAACGCTCCCCTCCTCACGGCCAGCCGCGATCTAGCCGAAGTGACAACGCTATTCCGTCCTCAACGCCTGCATCGGATCGATCCGTGACGCTCTCCACGCCGGGAACAGGCAGGCCAGTGCGGCCACCACCAGCAGCGTTGCAGCTACACCCGCAAAGATCGCCGGATCGAGTGGCTTGGTTCCGTAGAGCATCGACTCGATCAGCCGCACCGTACCCGCGCTCGCCGCCAGGCCAAGCACCAGCCCATAGAGTGCCGGACGCAGGCCATCTCCCAGGATCAGACCCAGAACCTGCTCTCGCTGCGCGCCCAGCGCCATGCGAATCCCGATCTCGCCAGTCCGCTGCGTCGTCAGGTAAGAGAGGACTCCGTACAACCCTACCGACGCCAACATCAGCGACAGCACCGCGAAGGCCAGCACAAGGCTGGCGCTTAAGCTGGCATTGCCCAATGACCTCTCGATGATCTGCTCCATGGTCAACACATCGGATACCGGCAGCTCCGGATCGAGGGCCGCAATCTGCTTCTGGATCGGGACGGAAAACGACAGTGGATCGGCACCCGCGCGCACCGCGAGAGTCAATGCCCTATCGCTCTCCCCGTCGAGGATCGGGAAGTACATCGTCGGCACGGCCTTCTGCCCCACCTGATGCAGCGTATCGGCAACCACACCGACAACCTCATAATCTTCGTTACTCACCGCGCCCACATGGAGATGCCTTCCCAGCGGATTCTCACCTGGAAAATACTGCCGCTCAAGCTCGCGACTGATGATGATCGTCTTTGGATGCCCCGCTCGATCCCCGCTAGTAAAGAAACGCCCGCTCAGCAGCGGTATCTGCAATGCGCCGAAATACCCTGGGTCGGCTCTTCGATACTGCGCATAGGGCAGAGTCACCCCAGCCGCCATGGGCGGATGTTCAGGAATGGTGAAGGTGTCATCGCCGCCAAATCCGGCACCCGGCAGCACCGACCCCAGCGCTGCAGCACGCACACCCGGCATCGCGCGTACTCGATCCAGCAGCGTCTCGTTGAATGCGTTCACCTTATCCGGGCTGTCATATTTCTTTGTTGGAAGGCTGTAGCTCATTGTCAGCACGTTGTCAGTCGTGCAACCCACATCAGTCGTCCGCAGCCGCCAGAAGCTCTTCAGAAGGAGCCCCGCAGCGACAAGCAAAACAACCGTCATCGCAATCTCAACCGTAAGCAGCGTCTTGCGCATCGCTGTGCGCGACTGGTTGCCAGCTGTGCTCCGCGACGAAGCCTGCAGCGCTGCAATCGCGCCCTTGCCTGTCGAGGAAATCGCAGGCAACAGACCCGCCAGCAGCGCCGCCGCAAAGACGAGAGCGCAGGCGAAGAGCAATACAGTCCCATCCGCATGGATGCCTTGCGCGCTGGGAAGATCCGTCCACGCCCTCACCAGCCATTTGGTCGCAGCCAGCGACAACAGCACGCCGGCTACGCCGCCGGCAAGTGAAATCAGGAGGCTCTCCACGAGCTGTTCACGAACCAGCGTGATCCGCCGCGCTCCAAGCGCGCTGCGGATGGCGATCTCCCTCTGCCGCGCCGCGGACCGCGCCACCAGAAGGTTGGCCACATTCAGGCAGCCAATCAGCAGCAGGCAGCCCACTGCGCACAGGAGAATGACCAATGGCTTCTTCACATTCTGAGCAAGAGCGTCGGAAATCGTTCTCGACGCTACGTCCTCTGCCACCGGATTGTGCAGGTTCTGCAAATGCTCCTGGTACTGCACTGCCTCAACCTGGCTCAGCGCGCTCGTCAGGCTGACATCCGGCTTCAGTCGGGCCACCACCCAGCTCCAGTGATGGTCGTGATACTGCAGGTTTTCCGCGTCCAACCCCGACCTGAACGGAACCCAGACCTGTACCCTTGCATCGGGATAGGTGAACGACTTCGGGAGCACGCCCACCACCACGTAAGGCTTCCCATCAAGGTGGATTTGCCTGCCAACAATTGACGGATCACCGCCAAACCTCCGTTCGAAGATGCTCCACGTCAGCATCACCGCAGTCCCATCCGTACGGTCTTCGCTCTCGAGAAACGTGCGTCCGAAGACTGCGTGTACCCCCAGCAGCGGAAACAGGTTCCACGTACCGCCGCGTGCCTGCACCAGTTCCGGTAAGTCACCGTGCTCTCCGGTCAGGTTGAATTGCCAATAGCGCCACGCAGCCATGTCTTCAAAGCCATGGCTCTGTGCGCGCCAGTCGTAATAGTCACCGGGCGCAACGCTGTTGTAGTTGAACCCCTGCGCATTGATGCCGGGATCGCGAAAATGCTCATAGACCATCACCAGCTTGCCCGGGTCTCTAAAAGGAAGCGGCCTCAGCAGCACCGACCGCATCACCGTGAACAGCGAGGTCGCAGCGCCAATGCACAACGCCATCACGCCAATCGCGATCACTGCGAACCCCGGCGTTCGCACCAAAGTCCGCAATCCGATCCGCACATCGCGCAACACCAACTCAATCCCGTTCCAACTCCATGTTTGCCGCGCCTGATCCCTCAACGCCGCCGGATTCCCAAACCCTCGAAGCGCCGCATGGCGCGCCTCTTCCGCGCTCATCCCCGTGGCAATGTTCTCGGCAATCTGCTGGTCGAGATGAAACTGAAGTTCGTCGTCCAGGCGCGCACCCGCTGAACCACGCCGAAAGAGCATCTCGATCCGCATCCGCAACCGCGCAAGCCAACGCATTGCCGTTTCTCCTTTTATTCCGTCCGTAATGCCTGCATGGGATCGATTCGTGATGCTCTCCAGGCCGGAAGCAGGCAGGCCAGTGCGGCCACCACCAGCAGCATTACAGCCACAGCCGCAAAGATTGCCGGATCGAGCGGCCGGGTTCCGTAGAGCATCGACGCGATTAAACGTACAGCTCCTGTGCTGGCCGCAAGGCCAAGCACCAGCCCATAGATCGCTGGCCGGAGGCCGTCGCCCAGCATCAGGCGCAGAACCTGGTCGCGTTGTGCACCCAGAGCGATGCGAATGCCGATCTCCGTCGTACGCTGCGCCACGATGTACGACAAGACCCCGAAAAGTCCGACTGCAGCCAGCAGCAACGAAGACGCTGCAAAGATCAACAGCAACGTCGCGTCGAAGCTTGCATCAGCTGTATTTCTGCCGATGACCTGGTCCATGGTGAGGATGTCCGACACCGGCAGATCGCGGTCCAGCTCTTGAACGATGCGCTGAACGGGCAGCGCAAATTGAGTTACGTTCTGATTCGATCGAATCACCAGGGTGGCGCCGTTCATATCCTCGGCCGCGTCGAGGGCGAAGTACATCGCCGGAGCCGCCGGCTCGCTCACCTCGTGGCGCGTATCGCCGCAAACCCCGACAATTTCGTAGGTGTGTGCGCCCTTGTGAATATGCCTTCCAAGCGGATTTTCACCGGGAAGGTACTGACGCACAAATGTCTTGTCGACAATTATCTCCGTAGGATGCCCGGGCCTCTGGTTCTCGCCGAAGTTCCGCCCGCGCATGATGGGAATGCCCATCGTAGAGAAATATTCCGGATCAATGAATAGCGTTCGCCCCCACTGTCCCTTGCCCAGTGGGAGGGGCGGGTGCTCGACAATTTGGAAACCACTGTCGCCGCCATACCCGGCTCCTGGCACCACCGGGAAAACATAACTGGCAGCCCGGACTCCGGGAAGACCCCGCACACGGGCCAGTAAGGTATCGAAGAAGGCCGCTCGCTGTGTGTCCTGCTTATAGCGAGCTTCGGGCAGATCAAGGCTCATCGTAAGTACGTTCTGCGTGATGCATCCGAGGTCAGAAGAACGTAAGCGCGCATAGCTCCTGAGCAGCAGCCCGGAACTCGTCAGCAGCACCACGGTCAGTCCCACTTCCACAGTAAGCAGCACCTTGCGCAGCCGCGTGCGGGCCAATCCGCCGCTATGGGTGCGGGACGATTCCTGAAGCGCGGCCAGAACCCCTCGGCCTCCCGCCGACAAGGAAGAGATCACTCCGGTGAACGCCGCGCTAAAAACAACCAGCGCCGACGCAAACACCCCAACCATGGCATCCGGATGAATGGCTTCCGCGCGGGCCATCTCCGGTTGCGCGTTCAGGAGCCATCGGATTGTCAGGGCCGCCAGCGCAACTCCCAGCACGCCCCCCGCAGCCGAGAGAATCAGGCTCTCCATCAGTTGCTCGCGCAGCAGGCGTATGCGGCTGCCGCCAAGCGCAGCGCGAATAGCCATCTCCTTGCGCCTCGCCGCACCCCGCGCTACTAGAAGATTGGCCACGTTGAGGCAGGCAATCAGCAGGACGCAGCCCGTCGCGGCGAGCAGCACGTAGAGCGGTGTCTTCACCTCGCCGACCATCGAGTCCAGCAGCGAACGGATATTCGCCGCCTTGCTGACCGAGGCATTATCGAGATGCTGGTCGTGGATGCGGCGGGTGATCGTGGAAAGTTCGGCCACCGCCTGCGCGGGCGTCACGCCGGGCTTGAGGCGACCAACAGCGATAAAGTTATGCTCGTCCAACGCTTCAAGCACATCAGCAGGCTCTCTGTATTGAAGAGGAGTCCACAGTTGTCTCGATTGGTCGGGCCAGGAAAACCATGCTGGCATGATGCCGATTACCGTGTACGGTCTGGCATCGAGCAGGATCGTCTGATTCAGAATCGCGGGATCACCGCCGAAGCGCCGCTTCCATATCCCCCAGCTCAGAATCACTGTACCGTTCGCCGATGCCCGGTCATCAGCCTGAGTAAAACCACGTCCCAGAGCCGGATCGACGCCCAGCAGCGGAAACAGGTTCCATGTGACTTCGAAGGCGCGTACGTTTTCCGGCAGCTGGCCACGCGTTCCCGAAAGGTTATAGCCGACATAGCCGGAAATCGCCATGTCGATGAAGCTCCGGCTCTCTTTCTTCCACTCGGAAAAAACGCCTGCCGAACTCCTGTTGTAGAGGTATTGATCGTTGCCGCTGTGTTCGTAGAGCCTCACCAGCCGCTCTGGGTCTTTGAATGGCAGCGGCTTGAGTAACACGCTTCGCACAACCGTGAAGAGCGCGATATTCGCTCCAATGCCAAGCGCCATCACCAGGATCGCGATCGCCGCAAATCCCGGGGCACGCAGTAGCGTCCGCGTCGCGATTCGCAGATCGCGCAGCAGCAACTCCACCCCGCTCCAGCTCCACGTCTCCCGTGCCTGATCCCTCAATGCTGCCGGATTTCCAAACTTCCGCAGCGCCGCATGTCGAGCCTCTTCCGCGCTCATACCCGCGGCAATGTTCTCCGCTATCTGCTGCTCGAGATGAAACTGCAGCTCGTCGTCCAGCCGCGAGGCGGCCTGGTGACGGCGGAAGAGCATTTGGATCCGCATCCGCAATGTTTCCAGAAATCGCATGGTCTTCCTCACCTACTCCGTGCGCAATGCCTGCATTGGGTTCAGCCGCGAGGCCCGCCAGGCGGGCAAGAGACATGCCATCGAGGCAACTACCAGCAACACCAGGCTTACCAGGACGAAGACGATAGGATCGAGCGCCTTTGTCTGATAGAGCATCGACTCCAGAAGGCTCGTGACCAGCGCGCTGGCTCCCAGGCCCAGAACCAACCCGTATAGCGCCGGACGCAGCCCATCCCCAAGCATCATTCGCACTACCTGCTCGCGCTGCGCCCCCAATGCCATCCGAATGCCGATCTCCGTCGTGCGCTGTGCTATTAGGTAGGCGAGCACGCCATAAAGGCCGGCTGCAGCCAGAACCAGCGCGATCACGGCAAAGGCCAGCACCAGTAGGGACTCAAACTGCGAATCTGCAGTAGACCGGCCAATCATCTCGCGTAATGTCATCACGTTCGACACCGGTAAACCCGCATCGAGCCGGCCGATCAGCTTCTCGACCGGCAGCGCCAGGCCGTCCACGTCCCGGTCCGAACGCACGACAACTGTCGCATTACTGTAGTCGTTGCCGTAGAGCGGGATATACATAGTCGGATTCGCCGGCTGCGAAATCAGCCACCGCGTATCGCCAACCACCCCTACTACCTGGTACACGTGGCCGTTGATGTCCACCTTCAGATGTCTACCAATAGGATCCTCGCCGTCGGGAAAACAAAGCTTCACGGCTGCCTGGCTGATCACGATGACATTCGCGCGATCCAGCCGCTCATTTGCCGCGAATGTCCGTCCTCGGAGCAAAGGAATTCCAGCGGCTGAAAAATACCCCGGCTCCGCGCCGCGCATCATCAGGTCGAGCCCTACTCCTCTCGCAAGTGGAGGATGTTCGATTACGTTTATCAAATAGTCGCCGCCCCAGCCTTCCCCGGGAGCCGTACTGACTAGCCCAGCGCTCTTCACTCCGGGCAGCGCGCGCACCTTCTCTATAAGCTGCTCAAAGAACGCCACCCGCTTTGTGTCGTCTTTGTACCGCTCGCCCGAAAGGCTCACGTGCATGGTAAGGACGTTGTCCGCAGGAATTCCCAGATCCGTCGTCCTCAGCCGTTGATAACTCTTCAACAGCAGTCCCGCGCCCACCAGCAGAACCACCGTGACGCCTACCTCCACCACAAGCATCGCCTTGCGCAATACCGCCCGGCTCTGTCCGCCGCTGTGCGAACGCGAGGATTCCTGCAGTGCCGCCAGAATCCGCCTGCTGTCCGATCCCATGGCAGAAATCATTCCCGAGAAGATCGCGCACAACAGAATCGCGCCCACGGTGAAAGCGATCACCACGCCGTCAATATGAATCGCTTCGACGCGGTTCATCTCCTGGTGTGTATGGATCATCCACTCCACCGCTCCCCATGCCAGCACCAGCCCCGCCGCTCCGCCAACGACAGAAAGCAACAGGCTCTCCGTCAGCCGTTCACGCAACAGCCGCAATCGCCCACCGCCCAGTGCCGCTCGAATCGCCATCTCCTTGCTGCGCGCCGCAGTGCGCGCTACCAGCAGGCTGGCAACGTTCAGGCAGGCAATCAGCAGCACGCATCCCGTCGCCGCCAGCAGCACATAGAGAGAAGTCTTGTAATCCTGGACCACATCGTCCAGCATTGAGCGCCCGATCACCCCTTCACGCACTGCGGGCCCCGGATGATTTGCCTTGATTCTCTTCTGCACCGTGTCGAGCTGGCCGATCAGAGCCGACTGCGCAACACCCGGCGCCAATCTCGCCACAGTCAGAAACTCGTGATCCTCGACCGTCTCCATCAGTGACGCCGGAGTCTCATGCGCTACCGGCGTCCATAGCTGAATCGTGTTGCCGCCAAATGCGCTCGAATACGTGAACCACGACGGCAGTACCCCGATGATCGTGTAAGGCTTCGCGTTCAGCCAGATCTTCCTGCCGATCACCGCTGGATCGCTGCTATACCGCCGCTTCCAGAAGGTCGACGTCAGCATCACCGTCGCCTCGGCGTCCGGCTTGTCATCCGCTGCCGTAAAAGTGCGGCCAAGCGTTGGCTCGACCCCGAGCAGGCTGAAAAGGTTCCACGAGCACATCCCGGCCTCAACTTGTTCCGGAAGCTTCCCGCCCTCGGCCGACACGTTATAGCCTTGCCACGGCGACAGCAGCGCCAATTCCGCGACGCTCGGCCCGACCGCTTTCTTCCACTCGCCGAAACTGCCCGCCGCGACGGGCAAATACGCTTTGAACCCCGTATGCTCCTTATCGTTGACGTGCTCGTAAACCATGATCAGCCGCGCCGGATCACGGAAGGGAAGCGGCTTCAGCAGCACCGAGCGCACGACCGTGAACAGCGCTACATTCGCACCAATGCCCAGCGCCATGATTCCGATCGCCGTCAGCGCAAAGCCGGGCGCTCGCAGCAAGGTCCGCGCACCGATACGTGCATCGCGCAGCAATGATTCGAGGCCGCTCCAGCTCCACGTCTCCCGGGCCTGATCGCGCAACGCCGTCGGATTCCCGAAAGTCCGCAGGGCCGCGTGGCGCGCTTCTTCCGGACTCATCCCTGCCGCGATGTTTTCGGCAATCTGCTGATCGAGATGAAACCGCAGCTCGTCGTCCAGCCGCGCTCCTGCCCCTCCGCGCCGGAAGAGCATCCGGAGCTGTGCCAACCGCCGCATCGTCATCGTCTTCGCTCCACTTATTCCGTCCTCAATGCCTGCATCGGGTCGATCGACACCGCGCGCCGTGCAGGCAGCGCTGCGGCAAGCAGTCCCATAACAACAAGTACGAGAGCCGACAGCACGAAAACCCAAGGATTGCCCGGCTGCACCTCAAACAGAAAGGTTCGGATAGAGCGCGCGGCACAGAGCGCCGCAAGTCCTCCGGACAACACGCCGATTGCCAGCAGGCCGGCGACGTTGCGCATGACCAGAAAGAAGACCGTCGCGCGGGTTGCGCCCAGAGCCATCCGCAAGCCGATCTCGGTGGTGCGCCGGGTCACGTTCCAGGCGACCAGGCCATAGATGCCTATACCGCTCAGTAACAGACCCAGCAGGGCGAAGAATCCAGATAGGACGGACAACAAGCGCTCACGCGCAACCGAGTCATGAAGCGTCTGGCTGAATTCCATTGGAGGGATCTCCGGGCTGGACGGCGCCATCTCATGCAGTGTGGCCAGGTACGCCGATTTTGCAGCTGCCAGGCTGCGGGCATGGATGACAAAGAAGAGGTTTGACCCGGCGTTCGTCATCCCTCCTTGCCCCGTGGCGAGTGGGATATACACAATCGGCGGAGGCGACTCGCGCAACGAATCGTATTTCGTGTCTCCCACAATGCCGACGACCTGGCAGTCGCGGAAGGTGTCGACTCCGGTCCTCATGTCATGATTGATGTTTCTCAGCGTTTTACCCAACGGCGAAGTATCGGGGAAATAAAGACGAGCCGCCGCCTGGCTCACAATGCAGGAGTTGCGGTCAGAGTCGTTATTTTGCAGGTCGCGACCAGCGAGAACAGGTATGCCCAAGGCGGAAAAATAACGGGCTGCGATCACATTCTCCTTTGCCTCCACTGGCCGGGCGTGCTTGGCGTTCTCAGCGGCGACAAACTCATTGGTCCAACGCCAGCCCATGAGAGGAGAGAGCGCGGCGACGCTGGCCTGCTCCACTCCGGGAAGCTCCTCCATCCGCGCTGCCATGCGACGATACAGCGCGACCAGCGCGTCCCCCTTCTCGGGAATGCGGAGGAAGTCTGTCAAGGCGAAGATCACGTTATCGGTGCGATAGCCGGTGTTCTCTGTGAGCAGGCGCGCAACGGTTGCGCCGAGCAGGCTGGCAATCACCACCAGCGCAAGCGACAGCGCTACCTGGAAGGGTACGAAAAGGTTACGCAGGCCGCGGCCACCGGCGGATGTACGGGGATGCGAGTTGCGCAGCGACGCTTCCACACTGGTATGGCTGGCGGTCCATGCCGGGGCCATGCCGAACAACAATGCGCAGAACACGGCGCAGGCGACGGTCACGCAGAGGACAGTCGGATTGGGCCGCATCGAGATCGCCTCTTCGGCCTCGGCATTGCCAAGCATATGCAGAATCCACGGCCCCGCCAACCATGCCATCCCGACACCCAACAGGGCTCCCGGGAGGGCAAGCATCAGGCACTCGACGAAAAGCTGACGCATAAGACGCAGGCGGCCTGCTCCGAGCGCCCCGCGAATCGCGAACTCCTGCCGCCGCGCCGAGGCGCGGGCGAGGAAAAGTCCGGACAGATTGGCACAGCAGATGAGCAGAACGGCCGCGACCATCAATTGCAGCAACAGTAGCGGCTCGGTGTATTGCGAACGAAGCTTGCTCCAGCCAGTGCGCGCAGGCTTCACTTCGAAGCGGACTTTTTCGACCTCCGGCATATGCCGCATGGCAGGGGGCAAAGTCGCGTCCAGAATGTGGGGGAAAAGGCCGTTCATCTCCGCCTCGGCCTGCGCCCGGCTGACGCCCGGGTTGAGGCGGGCAAAGGTATCAAGCCACAGGCGTCCAGGATCATGTTTGGTCGGTTGGCCATAGAGCACGGCCTGAAACTCGAGGGGCAGATAAATGTCCGGATGCTCGGCGACGATCACGCCTTCAAAGCCAGGCGGAGCTACGCCGACGATGGTCACTCCATGGTCGGTCACGGTGACGTGCCGCCCGATGATGGAAGGATCGGCGTGATACCGCCCCACCCAGATGCGATAGCTGATGACCGCGGCCAGCCCGTCAGGGCCGCCTCCCGGTCGATCGTCGGCCGGAGTAAGGAGGCGTCCGGCGGCGGGGCGCACGCCCAGCGCCTCAAAGGCGTTGCCGCTGAGGATCGCACCGTGTATGCCGCCGTTAACGCTGCCGTCTCTGAAGGGGAAATCGTAGACACACCAGGCGAAGATGCTATGGAACGAGTGCGACTGCTTCTCGATGGCCTCGATGAAGGGCAGGTTAAGCGGCACATTGTGACCATTGGCGTCTGTCGCGCTCATATCGATCGCCAAGCGCACCAACTCGCCGGGATCCCGCACCGGCAGGGTGCGCAGCAGCAGCGCATGCGTGAGGGTGAAGACGGCGGTGTTGGCGCCAATGCCCAGCGCCAGCGTGACGATGGCCACCACAGCAAAGCCCGGCGCGCGCAAAATCTGACGCGTGGCGAAGCGAACGTCCTGGAGAATCCTGTCGATCCAGTTCCAACTCCAGGTCTCTCTCGTCTGGTCGCGCAGGATCGCCGGATTCCCGAAGCCCCGCAGCGCCGCATGCCGTGCTTCTTCTGCGCTCATGCCCGCCGCGATATTCTCGGCAATCTGCTGCTCGAGGTGAAATTCGAGCTCCTGATCAAGCTGGTCGCCTGCGCGATTACGGCGAAAGAGCATCTGGTTACGCATTGCTTAGCCCTCCCGCACGATCAGCCCTCCTGCACAATCAAATTGATTGCGCCTGAAAGCCGTTCCCAGCTTGCCGTTTCTTTTTCTAGCTGCGCCCGCCCAGCGGCTGTCAGCGAATAAAACTTAGCCTGTCTGCCGGTTTCGCTTTCCGCCCATTTGGCCTTGATCCATCCCTGCTGCTCCAGCCGGTGCAGCGCCGGATACAACGACCCTTGCTGCACCTGCAGCACTTCGCCGGAAATCTGCTGAATGCGCTTGGCAATGGCCCACCCGTGCCGTGCTTCAGTCGAAAGCGTTTTAAGAATGAGAAGGTCAAGAGTGCCCTGCACCAGATCGCTCGGTTTGCCCATGCCTAGATTATCTACACTCTCGATTGTAGATAGTCAAGGTATCCAGTCACATAGTTTGGATGCCTAGAGGACGCGAATGAGCAACAAAGTCTGATCGTCCCTTTGCGGGCCGAAGGCGTGTAAATCTTTAAGGATGGATTCGGCGATCTGCTGCAGCGGTTCGGCGGACCTCTCGATCAGCGCTCGCTCGACAGGGCCAAAGCCGTAATCCTCCCCTTTCGAGTTTTCGACCTCAAGCACTCCGTCGGTGAGCATGAGAAGAAGATCTCCAGGAGATACGGAAACCTGTTCACTCAGATCGCCACCCACCTTTTCACTGGGAAGCGAGACTCCATAGATTTCGTATTGCTCCGTTCTCAATTCGATGCTCGGGACAAGGGTGCGCTGAATCTCGTGGGCGAGCGAGAGCTCCGTTTGCAGTTGCAGGGCTCTTCGTCCTTCGGTCTGAATGAAGAGAAGAAAACAAATGCAGGCTGCAAGACTCAGGAGCAAGCTGGCAATCGAGTCCAGATGGATGGAGTGGTCGATCGAGGGGTGGCTCAGACCAAACGCATATCGATGAATGAGACGGTTGACCAGCCACGAACCAACAAGATGGAGGGCGATGGCAGCGATCAAAAGACGAGGGGCCTTCGTCAGTACAAGGAGGTAGACAACGGCAATGAGACCGGTGAACAGGGTCCAGGCCAGGACAATCATCAAGGGCTTGTGGGCCAGATCCAGCATGTCGATGAGGAAGCCGAACATGCTGAACAGGAAGAAAATTGCAAGGATAAGAAGCGCCCAGCGCTTGATTGGCAGCACCCGGAGGAACGACGACGTTCTGTAAGGTCGCGTCATACGATTTGTGCCTGAAGAGCGAGGAACCAACGGCAGGGATCAGAATAACGAAAGCGCCTGCTGTGAGTCTTCGACAAGAACTTCGTATGGAATTTCCCGGACCTATGCTTTGATGGACCATGCGCGCTGCTCTGGAACGCTATTTTGAATTCTCACGTCTGAATACAAACTGGCGTACGGAGTTTTTCGCCGGACTCACTACCTTCGTCACCATGGCGTACATCGTCCTGGTGAACCCTGCCATCCTGGCCCAGGCAGGAATTCCTTTGCCCGCAGTCACCGCGGCTACATGCCTGTCGGCCGCGTTCGGGTCGATCCTAATGGGAGTGATCGCGCGTTATCCCATCGCCCTGGCTCCGGGCATGGGGCTGAATGCCTACTTCACCTACACCGTCGTCCTCAAGATGCACGTGCCCTGGCAGACCGCGCTGGGAGCGGTGTTCATCTCGGGCGTGGCCTTTCTGCTGCTCACCGCCTGCGGCATCCGCCAGCTTATCCTGCGCAGCATTCCGCATGAGTTGTATGCTGCGGTGGCCGGAGGCATCGGCCTCTTCATCGCCGTCATCGGGTTGCACAACGCGGGCATCATCGTGCCTTACAAAGAGACGCTCATCACTCTGGGCGACGTGCGCGCTCCACAGACGGCGCTCGCTCTGCTGGGTGTTATCGTTATCGCAGCCCTGCAGGTCTGGCGGGTGCGAGGCGCGATCCTTATCGGGGTCATCGCGATCACCATCGCAGCGATCCCGTTCGGGCTTGTGCACTGGAAGGTCTCGTCTTACAGCGTTGCCGCAGTCACGCAGACGGCCTTCCGGTTGGACATTCGTTCCGCCATTCACATCGGCCTGCTGGAGATTGTCTTCGTCTTCTTCTTTGTCGATCTCTTCGACAACCTGGGCACGCTGGTTGCCGTGGCCAAGAAGGCGGGCTTCATCGGAGAGGACGGAAACATCCCCCGCCTCAACAGCATTCTCTTCGCCGACGCCGCGGCGACCGTCGTCGGATCGCTCGCGGGCACTTCTACGGTGACAAGCTATGTGGAGTCGAGCGCGGGCGTCGCAGTCGGAGGACGCTCGGGCGTGACCGCCATTGTCACCGGCCTGGGATTCTTTCTGGCGCTTTTCGCAGCTCCACTTGTCGGCATCGTGCCCACTGCGGCCACGGCTCCCGCGCTGATCATGGTGGGCAGCCTGATGCTGACCACCATTACTGAAATTCCCTGGACGGAGCCGCTCTCCGCCATCCCGGCATTTCTGACACTGATCATGATTCCGTTGAGCGCTTCGATCGCCAATGGACTCGGTTTTGGAGTGATCGCCTATGCCAGCGTTCATATTCTTGGCGGCAAGTTCCGTCGCCAGGACTGGCTGCTCTACCTGCTGGCGGTGCTCTTTCTCATTCGCTTTATTTATGTCTCAAACGCCTGAGGAGATCGGCTGGCTGTCAGGCGCAACACACCGAAGTTAGGGGGATCAATCTCTGACGTGTCCCCTTGTCCGACCAGAATCAGGCTTGATGCGATTCTCCAGGAGACTGGTTTTGGGGTAGACGATGGGACAGACCTGCCGCTGGTGTGGGTGGAGGCGCATTGTTCTTGACCCGCTTTGAATATGGGGCTAACGTCTAAGCCGCAAGTCAGGCACACGACAGTATCACTGCCGTCGCACCGAGTTGTTTGCATCTCCGGGATTGCTTTTCGGATTCGTTCTTTTCGATTCCGCTCTCCGATGAGCACTGATTTTGGGCCGCTTCGTATGCTCCGGAGGCCAAAATGATCCCTGCAATCCACATCTCATCCCACCTTGGACGTCCATCCGTTCGTCGCCTTTACGCACTATCCCTGCTCGCGGTTTGTGCAGCTCTGGGTCTTCCGCAGGCGTGGGCCACCGCCGCTCCGACCACGACTTCACTGGCTATAACGAGCTCTGGCTCCGCGGTAACGTCCGTCGCTGCAGGCACGGTGGTCACGCTCACCGCAACCGTGGTTTCTGGCTCTACCCCGGTAAATCCCGGCCAGGTAAAATTCTGCATTGCGACTGCGGCTCACTGCGAAGACTCGGCCCTACTCGCAACCGCGCAGTTGACTACCGCGGGGAAAGCCACCTTCAAATTCAGGCCCGGACTTGGCAGCCATAGCTACCAGGCGGTCTTCGCAGGCACCAAGAGCTATGCGAAAAGCTCATCGACTACGCCGGATTTGGCTGTAACCGGACTCTATCCGACGACAACCACCATCGCTTCATCGGGCTCGATCGGGGACTACACGCTCACCGCGACGATCACGGGCCCGGGGACCACTACTGTTTTTCCGACTGGCAGCGTTTCCTTCGTTGACACGAATAACAGCAACGTCTCACTGGGCAAGGCGACACTGGGAACGGCCACACTCGCCGAGGACTTCACGGCAAGCTCGGTGACTGGTGTTGGCAACGGCCCCTACGGCATCGCTGTGGGCGACTTCAACGGGGACGGCATCCCGGACGTTGCGACAGCAAATGATAGCGGCAACACGGTATCGGTGCTGCTAGGCAACGGAGACGGGACCTTCACCCTCAAATCCTCGCCCAATGCCGGCGATTATCGTATTGACTCCATCGCGGTGGGGGATTTCAACGGGGACGGCATCCTAGACCTGGCGGTCACCAACGATAGTCTCAATATCCCCAATGGTTCGGTGACCGTCTTGCTCGGCAACGGAGACGGGACCTTCACCACCAAATCGACGATCAGTGCTGGTGCCGGTCCCGACTCGATAGCGGTGGGCGACTTCAACGGGGACGGCATCCCCGATCTTGCTGTGGCCGTTAGCTACGAGGGCACAGTCAGGATCTTGCTCGGCAATGGTGACGGTACGTTCTCCGCCGGGTTCATTGCCGATGTCGGTGGCTTTCCTCAGTCCATCGCGATGGGCGACTTCAACGGGGACGGCACCCCGGACCTGGCGACGGGTGGTTACGATGATTCTTCAGTGTCGGTGTTGCTGGGCAACGGGGATGGAACCTTCACAGCCACGTCGTCGAGTTATGTCGGTGTCGGTGACAGTCCAAGGTCCATCACTGTGGGTGACTTCGACGGGGACGGCATTCCGGACCTTGCGGTGGCCATGGAAATTTACCCGGTCGGCTCAACGTTCGGTTTCGGTGCAGTGGCCGTGCTGCTGGGCAATGGAGATGGGACCTTCACCGCGAAATCCACGCCCAGCACTGGCGGACAACAACCTAGCTCCATCACAGTGTGTGACTTTAACGGAGACGGCATCGCGGACTTAGCGGTCATTGACGATAATTTATATGTTGCCACTACAGCGACCGTGCTGCTGGGCAACGGAGATGGGACATTCACCATCCAGTCGTCGGCCAGTGTCAATAACTATTCCACTCTCGCTGTGGGCGACTTCAATGGCGATGGCTTTCCGGACCTGGCGACGGCCAATATATTCGCCAACACGGTGACGGTGCTGCTCAATCAGATCACGGAGACTGCAACAGCTACCTTGAGCGGTGTCTCTGTTCATGGCAGTGAAACGCACCAGGTGGAGGCCAGCTATCCCGGCGATACGAATTACAACTCCAGCTCTTCTACCGCCGTAACCCTGCTCACAGCGCAGGTCACAACCACGCTGAGCCTCAGTTCAAGCCTCAACCCTTCCATTCCGGCCAACCCCGTGACGCTGACAGCAACCCTCAGTCCTTACTCCGCGGGAGACTTGACGAGCAACGGTGAGAAGGTCACCTTCTACAACGGAGGCACCAGCATTGGCGCGGGGACGCTCTCCTCTGGTGTGACTACGCTGAACATCGTCCCTCTACCGACTGGAACCTATACGCTGACGGCCGCCTATGCAGGTGATGGCAATTTTGCCGCTGCCGTTAGCAACTCGATCGTGGAGATCCCGGCTGCAACGCCAACCCTCAGTTTGCCGTCCGGGACGTTTACGAACACGACCCTGACCATCACCGACACCATGGCTGGAGCGACGATCTACTACACGTTGCACGGAACCATGCCCACCACCTCGTCTGCGGTGTATACGCAGCCGATCGTGTTCAACGACAGCGGAACCTTTACCGTAGAGGCGATCGCCGTGGCCAGCGGATACAGCAACAGCGCGGTGGCGACGGCTGTCTATACCATCCATCCATACCTTGCCAGGCCGACCTTCAGCCCGCCGGCCGGGGGATACACCACGCCGCAGACGGTGACCATCAGCGACATTTCGACCAAGACGATCTATTACACGACAGACGGCAGCATGGCTACTACATCGTCTCCGCTGTACTCGGGGCCGATCACGGTCTCTTCGAATGAGACCATCAACGCGATTGCTGTGCTGAGCGGATTCACCAACAGCCCAGAAGCGACGGCCGCCTATACGTTCGGGCCGCAGACGTCCACGCCGATCTTTAGTCTGCCATCGGGGACCTATGAGAACCCTACATTAACCATCACGGATGCGACGGCGGGAGCTGTGATCCACTACTCGACCGACGGAAGCACGCCGACGACGGACTCTGATGTGTATACGAAGCCGATCTTGTTCTACTCCAGCGGGACATTTACCGTGAAGGCGATTGCAGTGGCGAGCGGACCCAACAGCGCCGTGGTGACGGCGGTGTACACCATCCAACCGGTCCTGGCGCGGCCGAGCTTCACTCCACAGGCCGGCTCATATACGACACCGCAGACGGTGACCATCAGCGACGTCTCGACCAAGACGATTTATTACACGACCGACGGCAGCATGCCTACCACTTCGTCCATGCTGTACTCGGGGCCGATCACGGTCTCTTCCAACCAGACCATCAACGCGATTGCGGTGCTGAGCGGATTCACCAACAGTCCGGAGGCGACGGCCGCCTATACGATCGAGCCGCAGGCACCCACGCCGACTTTGAGTCTGCCGTCGGGGCCCTATCCGGACTTCACATCATTAACCATCACAGATGCGACGGCGGGAGCTGTGATCCACTACTCGACCAACGGCAGCACGCCGACGACGTCCTCTGATGTATATACGAAGCCGATCGTGTTCTACAACAGGGGGACATTTACCGTGAAGGCGATCGCTGTGGCGAGCGGATATCTCCAGAGCGCCGCGGCGACGGCCGCCTACACCATTGGTTCGCCGTAGACGGTGTTGGCCACCAGGCTTGCCGCACTCCCTGGTAGTCGGCCAATCGGAAATTGACACCTCACCCGTGCGAGATGCCCGGGTATCGCATTCATCCTGGTTCGGCCCCTCAAAAATGTTTGGCGGACAATTTCTCTTGATCGGCTACAATGGATATAGAGACAGAAAAGGCCCGGCCGCACTCGCAGCCGGGCTTTCGTCTTTGGGCGGAATTCCCGCAAAATCTCCCGGTTAAGTTGTTCATTTATTGGTAGGTAGCTTTAAGTCATTGTTTTCATGGTAGTTAGAGCGGACGTATGGCTTAACTTGAATAAAATGTGGTAAGTAGCGAAACGAGGGGGGAGGGGGGTACCCACCTCCCGGAGGCGCCTTCTCTACTGCTTCTCAAGCTCCAGAAGCTGCCGCTTCCGCTCCACGCCCCAGCGGTAGCCGGTGAGTTTGCCGTTGGATCCGATGACGCGATGGCAGGGGATGACGACCGCCACCGGGTTGGTCGCGCAGGCGCGGGCCACGGCGCGCACTGCCGTCGGCTGGCCGATGGCGCAGGCTACCTGGGCGTAGGTACGGGTTTCGCCGCGCGGAATGGATTTGAGAGCCCCCCAGACGCGCATCTGGAAAGCGGTGGCGCGCAGGTCGAGCGGCAGATCGAGCGCCGCAGGGTGTTCGGTGAGGGTGGTGAGCACCTGATCGAGAGTCGCTGCCAGGTCAGGGCGCGGGCTTATATCTGCGGCCGGAAACTGCTGCTCAAGCCGGGAAAGCAGGGTCGCGTCCGACGCATCCAGGATGACGGCACAGAGCCCGCGGTCGGTGGCGGCGATCAGGATGCGACCAAGCGGGGACGCTCCGGTGGTGTAGCCGATGGCCAGGTTGCGTCCTCGATTGCGATAGTCCTGCATGCGCATGCCGAGCCGATCTTTGCCGTAGGCGCGTGATGGTCCGGAGTAACCGGCGTCGTAGATAGCATCGGTGATGCGGACATCGGGGTCGGCCAGCCGGACCCGCAGGGCCGCCGCACGCTTGTGGGCCCGGTATTGATTCGGACTGACGCCCAGCACGCGCTGGAAGGTGCGCTGCACGGTGAAGCTGCTGAGCCCGGCGATGCGGGACAGGTCGGAGAGTTTGAGGCACCGGTCGAGATCGCGGTTGAGGTGAGCGCTGAGGTTCTCGACCAGCTGGGCCTCGGCGCGCAGGCCTGCCGGATTGCAGCGCATGCAGGGGCGGTATCCGGCCTCGAAGGCCGAGAGGAGGTCGGAGAAGAACTCCACGTTCTTGCGGCAGGGGCGGCGGCTGGGGCAGGAGGGACGGCAAAAAATTCCGGTTGTGCGAACAGCGTAAAACAAGTGGCCGTCGGCGCGCGGATCGCGGCTGGCAACGAGTTCCCATTCCTCGTCGAAGTTCTGGACTCGCGTTGCGGTGGAATCCGGGTTGGGTATCTGCGAAGGCATGGAGGAAGTCCGAACGGCTGGCGATGGGAAAGCCAAGGCTGCTGTCATCATGGTACGCACGCTCCCGGTACCGGTGCTCTGAATATCCGGTACCTAAAAATGATGATGACGGTAGTCGGGACGATGCGCTATCCGCATCTTGCTGTTGAATTCCGGGTTATTACCGGCGTTGCTCAAGACCCTACACCGTTAGAGTGCATCCTAACGAAGCGGGAGAAAGATGAAAAATGAGAAAGACCCACGTTAAAGCTTTTCCTATGTTTGCATTGGCGCTGGCGTTTGGAGTTGCCGGTTGTCACAAGAACCCAACACAGGATCAAACCCAGAACGCTGCACAGGTAACGGATGACAGCCAGGACCCTGCAATGCAGGCGAATCTGGCACCAGCGGACAATACGACAGCACAGCCGCAACAGGCTGCGCAATCCCCAGCCCCCGCTGCCGCCCCTGTTCAACAGAGTGCTCCGGCTCAAGAGACTGCGCCGCCTCCGCCTCCGGACCAGACGGCCAGCACGGAATCCTCCGCGGCGCCCAGCGCTCAGGACTACGACTACAGCGCGGTCGACCAGAGCTCTCAGGACCAGGCACAGCCGGTCCAATATGCAGCTGCTCCTCCTCCTCCTTTGCCTGAGTATCAACAGACGGAATGTCCGGGCGACAACTACCTGTGGACTCCGGGCTACTGGGGATACGCGCCGACGGGATATTACTGGGTGCCGGGCGTATGGGTGATCGCGCCCTATGTCGGTGCGTTATGGACACCGGGTTATTGGGGCTTCTTTGGCGGCCGCTATGGATGGCATTCCGGATACTGGGGTCCCCACATCGGATTCTATGGGGGCGTCAACTACGGGTACGGCTATGTGGGCACCGGCTATGTGGGCGGGTACTGGCACAACAACACGTTCATGTACAACCGCTCCGTGACCGTGGTGAACACGACCATCGTTCGCAACGTGTATGTGCATAACGTGACGATCGTCAACAACACGCGAGTGAGCTATAATGGCGGTCGCGGCGGGATCCCAGCGCGTCCGCTGCCTGCGGAGAACGTGGCATTTCGAGAGCGGCACATGGCGGCACTCCCGGAGCAGGTGAGTCACGCACGTGAGGCAAGCATAAACAGGCAGCAATGGGCATCGGTGAATCACGGGCGGCCGGCGACGCTTGCGGTAGCCAGACCGCTGCCAACTGATCGAAGAGCGCCTGCGGCGATGCCTCCGGCGGTGCGGGAGCAGGTGCGGCAAGAACAGGTTCGACCGGTGAATCGACCTGCGCCAGAAGTTCGTCCTGCGCCGGTGAATCGACCAGAAGCTCGCCCAGCAGTACAACCTCAACGGCCTGAGACGCGACCGGCAGCGCAGCCGAGACCTGAACAACCGCAGCAGCGGCCCGAAACCAGGCCTGCTCCTCAGCCTGCGAACAAACCGCAACCACGGCCGGAGTACAAGCCTGCGCCGGAGCCAGCGAAACCTGAGAGTCGACCTGCGCCGCAACCCCAGCAACGGCCGGCTCCGCAACAGCAATCTAGACCGGAGTACAAGCCTGCTCCGCAACCCAGACCGGAACCGCAGCGGCCCGCTCCGCAGCCTCAGGAACGACCCGCGCAACAGCAGCAGCCGAGGCCGGAGAGCCGACCTGCGCCGCAAAACCGGCCAGCTCCACAACCGAAACCCGAGAACCGGAAACCTGAGTAGCACGCTTTGCTTCGTCTTAAAGAAAAGGGAGGACACGCCTGGCGCGTTCTCCCTTTTCCTTTGGGATAGGTTTCCTTCTCCTGCCGGGCCGGCGCTCGCGATCGACCCGAGAAGTTATTTCGCGAATTAGATATCTCAACTAAATGCCCTGGAAGGCAGAATTGAACTGCGTTCCGGCTGCGTTCTTCCTAGCTGCCGGACGCGGCGTTGAAGAAACCAGATGATCCTGTCGTCTGGGAAGCACCAAATAGATGGGATAGCCGTCCTTCGATTCTGCGCAGAAGGCTCTGCCGTCCAACCCCTCATGCGCATGGGCCTTCACCGCCCCGCTATAATAAGTAGAGACGCGTTGCCGCCAATGGGGCAGAGGCAAGGGCGACTGCGTCGGTGACTCGATGAGTGGTTCCCGATGGGTTCCTTCGTCTCCGTTTTTCAGAAGCCTTGCCCCTTTTGTTGAGATCGGAAACCACAACCAGGCGCGATGCCGGGTATTGCCGCCATCGTCGCCATTTTGAGAATCGGCGGGGAAAATGACGAAAGCCGGCCAACATCCTCTTCAGAAGATCCTCGAGAGTCGCATCGCGATCATTGATGGAGCGATGGGCACGACCATCCGCACCTACGGCAAGAAGGAAGCTGACATCCGCGGAGAGCGGTTCAAAAACTCGACGAAAGACCTGCTGAACAACGGAGACCTTTTCTCGCTCACTCAGCCGGAGATGATCTGCGATATCCATCGCCGATTCCTGGAAGCGGGCGCTGACATCATCGAGACGAACACCTTCGGCGCGACCGGCATCACCCAGAGTGAATTCTTTGTGGACGATCCTCGCGAGCACGGCGGCCGGAAGGATCCCGACTTCTACCAGAAGATCATCGAAGACCCATTCCTCAACAGCCTGGCCTGGGAGATCAATGAGAAGTCCGCGCAGCAATGCCGCGAATGGGCCGATCGTGTCGGGAGCGCAAGCGGACGTCAACGCTTCGTGGCCGGAGCGATCGGGCCGCTGACGGTGTCGCTGTCAAACTCGCCCGATCCCGAGGACGCGGGCTTCCGGGTGGTCACCTTCGATCAGGTGAAAGCGGCCTATGCTCAGCAGGTGCGCGCCCTCATCGCGGGAGGCTCTGACCTGCTTCTAGTCGAGACAATTTTCGACTCGCTGAATGCCAAAGCGGCGCTGGTGGCTATTCGTGAGGTCTTCGATGAGGACGGCCTCACCGCTCAGCGCGGGGAACTGCCGGTGATGATCTCGGCGGCGGTGGGTCGTGGCGGCGAGACGATGATCTCGGCGCAGACTACCGAGGCCTTCTGGAACGCAGTGGCGCATGTAAAGCCATTGTCCGTGGGACTCAACTGCTCTCTCGGTCCCGATCTGATGTATCCCTTCCTGGAGGAGCTGTCCGAGAAGGCGGACGTGGCGATCTCGTGCTATCCGAATGCGGGTTTGCCGAATCCTCTCTCTGAAACCGGGTTCGATCTCGGTCCGGACGACATGGCCCGCTATCTCCGCGACTTTGCCCACGGAGGACTGATCAACATTGCCGGCGGTTGCTGCGGCAACACACCGGAGCACATCGCCGCGATCGCCAAGGCGCTCGAAGGCCAGCCTCCGCGCAAATGGGGGACAGCGCCTGCTGAGCAATCCGACCTCCGCGAGAGCGAGGTCAGCGCGTGAGCGTGGTTGACAGCGTAAGTGTCGAGGACGCCGTCGAGGCGAGGCCACTTCGTCTCTCCGGATCGCAGCCGTTTACGCAGCAGCCCAGTGTCTTCATCATGATCGGCGAGCGGACCAATGTAGCCGGCTCCCCCCGATTTGCGACGCTGATCAAGGCAGGCAAATACGAGGAAGCCGTCAGCGTGGCCCGGCAGCAAGTCGAGAACGGCGCCAACGTCATCGACATTTGCATGGACGAGGGCATGATCGACGGCGTCGTCGCCATGACGCGTTTCCTGCAGTTGCTGGCGAGCGAGCCGGAAGTCGCCAAGGTGCCCTTCATGGTGGACTCCTCGAAATGGGAAGTCATCGAGGCCGGTCTCAAGTGCCTGCAGGGCAAGGGCATCGTCAACTCAATCTCGCTCAAGGAAGGCGAAGAAAAATTCCGCAAGAATGCTGCGACCGTACTCAAGTATGGCGCGGCCGTAGTGGTGATGGCATTTGATGAACAGGGTCAGGCCGCAACCTACGAGGACAAAATCCGCATCTGCGAGCGCGCTTACCGAATCCTGGTCGACGAGGTCGGCTTTGCGCCGGAAGATATCATCTTCGATCCGAATATCCTCACCGTCGCTACCGGCATGGAGGAGCACAACAACTACGCGGTTGATTTCATCAATGCCACGCGCTGGATCAAGGCCAACCTGCCACACGCCAAAGTAAGCGGCGGCGTCTCGAACATCTCCTTCAGTTTTCGAGGCAATAACAAGGTTCGCGAGGCCATGCATTCCGCGTTCCTCTATCACGCGATCGCGGCCGGCCTGGACATGGGCATCGTGAATGCCGGAATGCTCGAAGTCTACGAGGAGATCGATCCAGAACTGAAGGTGCTGGTCGAAGACGTGCTGCTCAATCGCCGTCCCGATGCCACAGAGCGACTGGTGGAGTTCGGCGAGTCACTCAAGGGAGTGGGCTCGGTAGCGAGCGAAAAGAAAACGGAAGAATGGCGCAATGGCACGGTTGAGGAGCGTCTTTCTCACGCGCTGGTCAAGGGCATCGATACCTATATCGAGATCGACACCGAGGAAGCGCGCGTCAAGCTGGGGCGCCCACTGCTCGTGATCGAAGGCCCGTTGATGGATGGCATGAGCGTGGTCGGCGATTTGTTCGGAGCCGGCAAGATGTTCCTGCCCCAGGTCGTCAAGTCTGCCCGCGTGATGAAGAAGGCCGTGGCGCACCTCACACCCTTCATGGAGGCCGAGAAGGCGTCGCTGGCTGCGGCAGGCCATGAGGTCAAGGCCCAGGGAAAAATCGTGCTCGCAACGGTCAAGGGTGATGTTCACGACATAGGCAAGAACATTGTCGGCGTCGTCCTCGCCTGCAACAACTACGAGGTTATCGACATGGGGGTGATGGTCCCCTGCGAAAAAATCCTCGAACGCGCTAAAGCGGAGAAGGCGGACATGATCGGCCTCAGCGGCCTCATCACGCCCTCTCTCGACGAGATGGTGCACGTGGCCCGTGAGATGGAGCGTCAGAACTTCAAGTTGCCGCTTCTCATCGGCGGGGCGACAACAAGCCGCGCGCATACTGCCATCAAAATTGCGCCGCACTACAGCGAGCCAGTAGTGCATATTCTGGATGCCAGCCGAGCCGTGCCTGTGACGACCAGCCTTCTGAGCGATGACAACAAGGCCGCGTTTGTGGCGGAGCATCGTGCCCAATACGAATCGATTCGCAAGTCGCATTCCGCGCCGAAACAAAAGCTTGTTCCTATCGCGACCGCTCGCACCAGGCGAACCCCGATCGAGTGGCGTGCCAAAGACTTGGCTGTACCAGCGTTTACCGGCATTCGCGTTCTGGACAACTTCCCGTTGGCAACGCTGCGCGACTTCATTGACTGGTCGCCGTATTTTCACACCTGGGGAATGAAAGGGATTTATCCGCGCATTCTTGAGGACGAGCGTCAGGGGGCAGAGGCACGCAGGATCTTCGACGACGCCCAAGCTCTCCTCGATCGCATCATCGAAGAAAACCTGATCACAGCGCGCGGCGTATATGGCTTCTTTCCCGCGAACGCCGTAGGCGACGATATTGAACTGTATACAGATGAGGCGCGTGCGAAGGTGCTCACGCGATTCCACTTCCTCCGCCAGCAGGCGAACAGGGAAGGCAGCGAGCCCTGCAGATCGCTCGGCGACTTCATCGCGCCGAAGGAAACAGGGCTACCCGACTACATTGGTGGTTTCGCTGTCACCAGCGGGATCGGGCTCAAGGAGCTGTGCGACCGGTTTAGGGCGCAGAATGACGATTACAACGCGATCATGGCGGAGGCCATCGCCGATCGGTTGGCCGAAGCTTTTGCCGAATGCCTGCATAAGCGCGTTCGCGAGGAGTGGGGTTACGGTTGCGAGGAGGGCCTGAGCAACGAGGACCTTATCCACGAAAAGTATCGCGGTATCAGGCCGGCAGCCGGTTACCCGGCGTGCCCGGACCACACAGAGAAGGGCACACTCTGGCGCCTGCTCGACGTGCAGTCGAACACCGGAATGCTGATTACCGAGTCGTATGCGATGTGGCCTGGCTCCAGCGTAAGCGGGCTCTACTTCGCGCATCCGGAATCCCGATACTTCAGCCTTGGCAAAATCGGCCGCGATCAGGTGGCCGACTATCACGAACGCAAGGGACTGAGCATGGCGGAGGTCGAGCGATGGCTCGGCCAAAACCTGAACTACGACCCCGCGGAAGAACGTCGGGACCTCCCACAGCTAGTGGCCCTCTGAGCTTCGAGAATTTCCTCTTCGAACTTCCGATTGCCCGCGCGTTCCGCTTAGCTCGCATACGATTGTGTTGACCATTTCTAAAGAGTGGTAAACTCCCGGTGGGCCTACTGCAGTCGTAGAAGTCAATCAGCAACCGCCCAAAAATCAGGCTACTGGTTGCGTTTATGTATGCACCTCACGCCCATCTTCTAGTCGGTGAGAGCAACGCTCCGCCGTTCCTCACAAAGCGTTCTTCCGCGACGCGAACGGCCCTCATGGCGCTCCTGGTCATCCTGGTGTCGTACCTGGCTGCCAGGTTGGGTGCCACAATGGTTGTCTCCAGCCTGGGTCTTTCGGTACTTTGGCCGCCGTCTGCACTGTTGGTGGCAGCGATGCTATTGGTGCCGCGCAGGAACTGGCTGTGGCTTATACCGGCAGGCCTGGCGGGATCCGCCGTCGAGAACTTGCAATTAGGTTTCACGCTTGGGGCGACTGGCCTGTTTTTCTTGACCAACACAATCGAGTTCCTCATCATCGGGCTAGGTCTTGGGTATGCCTTTGACGGAGTTCCGCGACTAAATAGTTCGAAAGCGCTTGCGAAGTACATTTTTTTCGCTGCATTCCTTGGGCCGCTTGTTAGTGCATTTATCGGTGCTAGCACGTCATCAGGTTCATACGCGGTCAATTGGCGAATCTGGTTTTTCTCCGATATGCTGGCTTTCCTGACTTTAACTCCGGCAATCCTGAGCTGGGCCAGCGCAGGCCGTGTCTGGATTTCACGGATTCCGTTCCGTTCGGCGGTAGAGGCAGCCGCGTTGCTCGGCACTCTGGCTATTCTGGGATATCTGGTCCTCCTGGCTCCTTGGAAAACGCTGCCCTCCACGCTCTATTTTTTGGTGCCATTGCTTCTATGGGCTGCCTTGAGATTCGGCTCGTTGGGCGTTAGCACCTCCATGATAGTTATTTCATTTTTGTCCATTTGGGGAGCCACGCATGGGCACGGTCCCTTCACCGGGCCAGATCCTATGCGCAATGTCCTGTCGCTGCAAGTGTTCTTGATATTCGCTGCGACTCCCTTCATGGTTCTTGCTGCCGTAGTGGAGGAGCGCGCGAGCGCCAGGCTTGTTGAGAAGGAACTGAGTCGGCGGCTCATCTCCGCGCAGGAACACGAGCGAAGCCGAATCGCCAGGGAACTGCATGACGACATTTGCCAGAGACTTGCTCTGTTGTCGATGGAGGTGGACCAGGCTACCCGCAGCGCGAACGAGTCGGCGTATGCGACCACGGAGCGGCTGAAAGATATACGGCTCCATTGTTCCGAGATTGCGGGCGATGTTCAGTTGCTATCGCACGAACTGCACTCCTCGAGGCTCGATTACCTGGGAATTGTGGCGGCGATTCGAGGTTTCTGCCACGAGTTCTCAAAGCAGCATGAAGTCAGCATCGAGTTCACGAATAGCGATGTGCCTGCAGAGTTGCCCGGAGAGTTTTCGCTTTGTCTGTTTCGAGTGGCGCAGGAGGCGCTGCATAACGCAGCGAAATACAGCGGAGCTAATCGATTCCTGGTGGAACTCAGCGGCGCAGGCAACGAGGTTCGGCTTGAAGTGAAAGATACAGGCATCGGGTTCGATGTAAAAGAGGCGAACCGGATGGGCGGCCTGGGACTTGTGAGCATGCAGGAAAGAGTGCGGTCGGTCAACGGTCGGTTCTACGTTGAATCAAAAGCTGGAGTGGGCACAAAAATCATCGCTTTCGTGCCGGTCGCCGCCGGGAACTCTGGAGAAAAAGCTACAAGCGACGCACAAGCGGACTACCGCACGATCCGCATTCGCCGCTCGCTGTTAGACCGCGTAATCGCTGGATTGACGATCCGGTGAGTAGTTGGCGTTGCAGAGGCAACTACCTTGCGAAATTTACCCCTCGCGTTAGGATTCTTCGCAAGAAAGGCAATCTTGTAAGTTATTGATTCTAGAAATGGTCGGGACGGGCAGATTTGAACTGCCGACCCCTCGCACCCCAAGCGAGTGCTCTACCAGGCTGAGCCACGTCCCGACGACAACAGGGTTTTACAGGTTTTAGTTTACAGGACAGCGAGCCCAGCGGCACGCGCCCGCGGCGCAAATTCCAAAATCAATGGCTGGGTGGGACGTATTCCTTGGGCAGGTTGGCGCCTTCGCCAAAGAAGTACTGGGTCATCTGTTCGACAAGAAATTCCTGAGCCTGGGGGGTCCAGGGCTGGAGGCGGTATTCATTGAGGAGCATCTTCTGGTGCTCCAGCCATTCGCCCCAGGCTTTCCTCGAGACGTTCTTGTAGATCTTCTGTCCAAAATCGCTATCGAAAGGCTGCTCTTCGAGGCCTTCCATTTCCTGCTTATAACGGGTGCAAAAGACGGTATGCGGCATTCGTTTCTCTCTCTGCCTTTATTGTATGCAAAACGGATTTGGTGTTTGTCTGGTCAGACGCTGGGGGTGCTGGGGGCTGGAGGAAGGCCAGGTCTCCCCTCACGCGGCAGATTGCGAACCGGGCTGGGCTCTTCACCGCGTACAGGTGCGAGGTGCTTTGTCATCAGGTAGGTGTAGCGAATGCGATGAACGACAGTGATCGTCGACAGGACCGCGAGAATCCAGAGCACCGGGGCCATGACCCCCCAGCGGTTGAAGAGTGCGCCCAAGATGATCAACACGATGCGCTCGGGGCGCTCCATGAAGCCAACCTTGCACTTGCCGATCAGCGCTTCCGCGCGTGCGCGCGTATAGCTGACCATGAGCGAAGTGATCATGACGAAAGCAGCGAGGAAGACGTAAAAGAGCCGGTTGCCGCGCGCATAAAAGACGAGGAGTCCGAAGAACAGAACGACGTCGGAGTAGCGGTCAATGACAGAATCGAAGAAGGCTCCGAAGACGGTGACCTGGTCGGTCTGGCGGGCGACACGGCCGTCGACCATATCAAAGATGCCGGCTCCGATGATGACCAGACCGGCGTAGAGGAACATGCGCACGTAATTGTGCTCATTGGCGAAGCCGAAGAGAACAGCGGCTCCGGTGTTGATGACCAGCCCGAGGAAGGTGAGGATATTGGGCGAGATGCGAGTGAGCGCGAGGCCATTGACGATGGCCTGGAGGAGGACTCCACAGGCGCGGCCGAAAGCACTGGTCCATGATCTCGTCGGGGTAGTCGTCATGAAACTACTATTCCGCTTCGTCGTGAATGGTGGTTAGCTTGAGGACTTCAAGCTCGCGTTTCCCGTTGGGCGTGACGACGACGGCCATATCTCCCACCTGCTTGCCGATGAGGCCGCGTCCGATGGGCGAGGTGGTCGAGATGAGGCCCAGCTTGACGTCGGATTCTTCGCTGGTAACGAGCTTGTACTCGATCTTTTCGTCTTTCGTGGTGTCGTAGACGACCACTGTTGAGCCAAAGGCTACCCGGTCCCTGGGAATGTTGGCGAGGTTGACGAGGGCGAGCTCGGCCATGCGCGCTTTGAGCTGACCGAGGCGGGCGTTGACGAACTCCTGACGCTGCTTCGCCATATGGTACTCAGCGTTCTCGCTGAGGTCACCAAGGGCCACCGCCTTCTTGATCTCTGCCGGGAGTTCGTGTTTGAGTTCGTGTTCTAGCTGGCGAATTTCTTCCAGGAGTTTGCTTTTGATGTGTTCAGGCATGGGAACGATCCGTCACGGCTCATTGGGCATGAGCCGTATCTGACAACGACTGAGCCGGAATTAACCGCAAAACATCATTATAGCTAAGAAGCGGGCAGCCAAGAACCAGTAGGCGGAAAAGCGGATAGGTAAAGCCCGGGCAGCAAGGAGCCGGGTAGCTGGGAAGCGGTAGACAAAAAACGGGCAGCAGAGTTTTGTTCAGCGGTTCTTATGGGTCCGGCGCATGAATTCGTAGACTAAATCGCAACCCGGACTTTAGCTGCTCTGCTGGGCGTCGAGGAAGCTCTGCAGAATGAGGACGGCTGCTACCTGGTCAACAACGGCGCGGTGTTCGGAGCCGGGGCGTCCGGCGGCGTGAAGGTGTCGGTGGGCTTCGGTGGTGGTGAGGCGCTCATCCCAGAGGTTGACGGAGAGGCTGGTTTCCTCGCGCAGAATCTGCGCGAAGGCCTGGGCCTTGGCGGCCTGGGGACTCTGATCTCCTGACATGTAGAGGGGATTGCCGACGATGATCCCGGCGCACCCGTATTTGCGGATGAGCCGCGTCAGGGATTTGAGGTCCTGCCTGCGGTTGGTGCGGACGAGGGTAAGGACAGGCTGTGCGGTGAGACCGAGCGGGTCGGATACGGCCACGCCGATGCGACGATCTCCCACGTCGAGGCCCATGAATCGAGGAACTGTCGCCGCCGAAAAGTCGCCCATTTGAGGATGGTACACAGGGACGCTCGATCCCAGATTTGAGGCGGCTGAAACCTCCCGGCAAAGATTTACTGTGCGACGTGGTTGGTCGGCAGGCGAGGAAAAAGACAGCATCATAAAATAAGGGGAGGAATCCAAGGTAAAGGTTCAACTATTGGTGCGACGTCTTTTTTTTCTGCTGGTTCTGGCCTCGATTGCGTGGGCAACTTATGTGGTGCTGGCCCCTACAGGTCCAAACAGGGAGGCCTTTGTGGAAATTTTGCCCGGAACACCGACCATGGAGATTGCCGCGGAGTTAAAGCAGCGGGGGGTGATTCGGAGCACCTATGCGTTCGAAGCGACTCGACTAGCGAAGGGCGGAACCTTGAAGGCCGGCGAATACCGCTTTGATCACCCGGCAAAGATGTCGGAAGTATATGACCGGTTGGAGCGCGGGGATGTGTACACCCTGACGGTGACGATTCCCGAGGGTTCGAATCTGTTCGACATTGCGCAACGAATTGAGACAGCGAGGCTGGGGACGAAGGAGAGGTTTCTGGCGGAAGCACGCGCGGATGTGAGTCTGATTACGGATCTCGACCCAGGAGCAACCAGCCTTGAAGGATATCTATTCCCAGACACCTACCACTTTGAGCGGCGAGCGACTCCGAAGCAGATGGTGACAGCGATGGTGAAGCGGTTTCGCCAGGAGTCGGCAACGCTGGGTTTGCAGGGAAACTATCATCGCGTGGTGACGGTGGCGTCGCTGGTGGAGCGGGAGACTCCAGTGGACGCAGAGCGACCCCTGGTGGCGAGCGTTTTCGAGAACCGGCTAGCAAAAGGGATGCCACTGGCAACAGACCCCTCTGTGATCTATGCAGCTTTGTTGGATGGGCGGTATCGCGGGACGATCTATGCTTCAGACTTGCAGGCGGATTCGCCGTACAACACCTATCGCTATGCGGGGCTGCCGCCGGGACCAATCTGCAACCCGGGGAGGGCGTCACTGAAGGCGGCGATGAACCCAGCGCAGACTGGCTACCTGTACTTTGTGGCGGCGAGCGCCGATCCTTCGGGGAAATCGCGTTTTTCGGTGACGCTGGAAGAGCATGCGCACAATGTGCAGGAATACCGGAAGTCGCTGCGCCAAGCGGGATCGCGCTGATGGAAACGCTATACTCGCAGTTTCATATCCAGGTGCGCCGATCCAGCTGATGCGGAGACGCAAGTACAAGACGCTGCTGCTGCTGTTACTGCCTGCGTTGAGCGGCTGCTTTGTGCACACGCGGACGATAAAACAGGCGAAAATGCCGAGCGTGGTAATGACTGCGACTGCCGAGGAACTGGTGCAGGCGGTGAACAGGCAGTGCCAGGCGATCAACTCACTGAGCGCGACGGTGGAGTTCCAGGCGACTGAGGGCGGTCCGCGTAAGGGGAAAGAGAAAACCTACACATCCTTCACCGGATACATTCTGCTCCGCAAGCCGGAAGCGGTCAGGGTGATCGGGCTGGTGCCCGTGTTGCACACCCGCGCTTTTGACATGGCGAGCGACGGGAATACTTTCAAATTGTTGATCTATTACCCGCACGACAGGGTGATCGAGGGCTCGAACACCGTGACGAAGGAGTCAGCGAATCCGCTGGAGAACCTGCGGCCAAAGATATTCTTCGACTCGCTACTGATCAACTGCATCCAGCCGGATGACCTGGTGACACTGACGACTGACACGGAGACCAAACTGGATCCGAAGTCGAAGCAGTTGATGATTTATCCGGAATATGACCTGACGGTGGTTCGGCAGAAGGCGAACACCCAAGAGCTGATTCCCCAGCGGGTTATTCATTTCAGCCGACTCGACCTGCACACGGTTCAGGAAGATATCTACGATCAGAAGGGCGCGATCCAGACGCAGGCGATCTATGGGCCGATGCAAGAATTCGGACCTCAGCGCTTTCCTGGAACTATCACCATCAAGCGGCCGCTCGAGGAGTATCAGATTGCGATGACGGTGCAGAAGCTCAACGTCAATCTGGCACTAACCGATGACCAGTTTGAGATAAAGATTCCGGAAGGTACGACTGTTACCAAGCTTGAGTAGGCACGGCGAGGGGAAGAAGAAATCAGAAGCGATCCAAGCCAGCCCTTCGGGCGTGCGCGGCGATAGCGGCGTTGATCTCGAGCGCCAGCGCCAGAGCTGCAAGGCCATCCTGCCCGGAGACTCGCGGGATGGAGCGGGTTCGGACACAATCCAGGAACGATTCGATTTCAAGCAGCAGGGGCTCACCGGACTGAAAGGAGGGCTTGCGCATGGCCAATCCCGGCGGCAGACCAGCTGAAGCCGATGTGGGTGCGGCCTTGGGATCCACGTCGATGACGAGAAGATCCTGGCGGGCGTAATCAATCGAGACATATTGATGCGGTTGGAAGAAGCGCAACTTCCGGACTCGCTCTGTGCTGACGCGACTGGCGGTGAAGTTGGCGACGCAGCCGGACTCAAATTCAAGGCGGACGTTGGCGATATCGACCTTGCCAGAGAGGATGGGCAGGCCGACGGCGTGGAGGTCGCGCACGGGCGACCGAGCGAAGCTGAGAACGACATCCAGGTCGTGGATCATAAGATCGAGGACTACATCGACGTCGAGCGCCCGCGGGGTAAAGACGCTGAGACGGTGTGCCTCAAAGAACATAGGGCGGTTCAGCCAGGGTTGGATGGCGGTCACGGCAGGGTTGAAACGCTCAAGATGTCCGATGGCGAGAACGCGATCATGCTTTTGCGCGCGAGCAAGGAGATCGTTGGCCTGCTCAGTAGTTGCGGCGATGGGCTTCTCAATCAACAAGTCGACGCCGGCGGCGATCAGCGGCCCAGCCACGGCATGATGCGCTGACGTGGGCACGCAGACGGATGCGGCATCTACCTGGATTTCACCACGGGCGCAGGCTTCCAGGCAGGCTTCGACAGACGGGTAGATGGGAACGCTCCACTCCAGCGTAAGGGCGAGGGTGCGGGCCGGGTCCGGCTCAATGATGGCGGCGAGTCTGACGGCCCGGGTGCGCTTCTCGAGATCGCGATAGACGCGGAGATGGTTGCGGCCGAAAACTCCCGCGCCACAGACAACGACGCTGAGAGTGGAGTGATTCACCGGCAGCGCTAGCGCGCACTCTCCCGTCCGGAGACGGTCTTGAGACAGCGTGCATAAAGCTCGAGAAGCTGCTGGATGTGGTCCTCAGATTTGGCGGCGCTGGAGGCAACGAAACCGGTCGAAGGTACTGTTGGGCGTCCGACTGCGGCGGTGGTGGCAACAAACTTGAAGAGATCGAGAGCGATGTCCTCGTTACGGCGTGCTCCGTCAGGGGAATTTACTGCCTGTTCCATGAATATCCTCCGAAGGCGATGCTATCAAAAATTCAGGCGGAGGCGTCCTGGTACTCACAGCTCGGAAATACATATGCAGACACGCCCGACGATGGAATCTGAGGGCGATTCGCTGATTTCCAGGTTGAGGAGTTCGACGGGGTGGTCGAGCGCGTGCGGACGCAGGATGAGACGCTCCGCGTCAAAACTGACATACCGAAACGACAGATTACTGCCCACATCTACCGCATAGAGATTGGGCTGCGAAGGCCGGTACGGTACAAGCGAATTGTAGTGCCGGTCGAGCACGACGATGGCATGAGGAGTGAGAATAGGCGCCATAGGAAGGGCTTGGGCAGGAGTGATGCGCACAGCGAGAAAACGCTGCCACTCGCGGCGAATGACGGCGCGACGTGGGCGAAGTTCCTCCAAGATTCCAGCCGGAAGCTGGATGACCTCAATCGTAGCCTGAGAAGTAATGCCGGGGGAATGCGCCGCTGAAGTGTGAGAGACAAGAGGAACGGAATCGAACTCGTCATCCGGCGGGCTAACCACGGTGGGACGCAGGCGGGAAGGCGCAGGCGGAAGGAGATCTTCGATACTGAGCATTTGCGCGGCCATCACGCGATCGATAGCGACGAGACTGAGCATGCGTTTGCGATGCAGGAAATTGGAAATGTGCGATGACTGAACGCCGGTTTGCCTGGCGAGCAGAGTTCCGGTGAGAAGTCCACGATCGATTCTGCGAGATATCTCGAGACGAAGACGCTCATGGAGTTGGGCAACATTCGCATGTATGACGGCTCGACTCTGCCTAACTATTCGCGGTTTTCGAGCGCGGTGTTTGTGAACGTTGCGTTGTAGAGGTGAGGGCGGGAAATGCTGGATGAGGAAAGATGCATGACGGAATTCGAGGCGCAGGTCCTGGCGGACCTTTCTGTTCTGAAAAGTCAGATGGCCACATTGCTGGGCGACGGAAATTCCGGGCGCATCGCCATCATCGAAGGGCGAGTGGACAAGCATGAGCAGAGCTTCCAGCGTGCGAAGGGTTTTGCAGTGGCAACGGGAGCCGTTTTTACATTAGTTCAATTTGTCCTGCAACTGATGCACCGAAAATAGCGCCGCCCGAGGCAATCGGGTAAAAAGGTATAGAGAGGGCCGCGAAAACTCTTATGTCAAAACCGATTGCCATCTATTACGAGCAGCAGCACTGGTTCAAGCCACTGTTTGCCGAACTCGACCGCCGCGGCACGCCGTACGTGAAGATCGACGCAACCGCGCATGCTTACGCGATTGAGGAGCAGCCAGAGAATCGCTTCTCGCTGGTCCTCAACCGGATGAGCCCGTCGGCGTGGAATCGCGAACATGGCGATTGCATTTTCTACACGCTGGGATTTCTCGATCACCTGGAGAGGCGGGGCGTGCGGGTCATCAATGGTCTGCGCGCGTTTCGTACCGAGCTCTCGAAGGCAGCACAACTCTCTCTGCTGGACTCACTCGATCTTCCTTATCCCAAGGCTCGCGTTATTCATCGTCCCTCGCAAGCCGTGACGGCTGCACAGGGTCTGCGCTGGCCTGTCGTCGTGAAGCCCAATATCGGAGGCTCAGGCGCGGGGATAAAGCGATTTGATACTTCGGACGCCCTCGCGATCGCAGCAGAGTCCGGCGAGCTTGCCTTTGGCCTCGACTCCACTGCTTTGGTGCAGGAATTCATCCCTGCGCGCGATTCCCATATCGTTCGCGTTGAAGTTCTGAATGGCAGATATCTTTATGCGATCAAGGTTTATATCACAGGAGAGACCTTTGACCTGTGCCCTGCGGACATTTGCAAAACAACGTCGGGAGTTGAGTTGAATCGTGTTGCGTGTCCCATCGACGCGCCGAAAACGGGCATCAGCGTGGAGGGATACGAACCACCTCCGGAAGTGATCGCCGACGTCGAGCGCATCATGAGTCATGCGGGCATTGAGCTTGGCGGCGTCGAATACATAACCGATGACCGCGATGGGCAGCGCCTGTACTACGACATCAATGCGCTTTCGAATTTTGTCGCCGATGGCCCGAGCGTGATCGGCTTCGATCCTTTCGCGAAGCTGGGTGACTGGCTGGAGGCCGAAGCGTCGATCGTAGAAGAGCGCACTCAGGAAACCACACTGGCAGGAGTGCGTTGATGCGGTACGGGTTCTGGCTTCCTGTTTTTGGCGGTTGGCTGCGAAACGTCGAGGACGAACACATGGAGCCAACCTGGGAGTATGCGCGCCGGCTAACCCAGCGGGCTGAGCAGCTTGGCTACTCGCTTACGCTCATCGCTGAACTCAACCTGAACGACATCAAAGGCGTGAATGCGCCGTCGCTCGATGCATGGTCGACGGCCGCTGCGCTTGCGGCAGTCACGAAAAAGATCGAGCTGATGGTGGCGGTGCGTCCGACCTTTCACAATCCTGCGTTGCTTGCCAAGCAGGCTGCGAATATCGACCACATATCGAATGGGCGGCTGACGCTGAACGTTGTATCAAGCTGGTGGGCGGACGAAGCCACGAAATACGGCATTCCCTTCGACAAGCACGACGACCGGTACGGGCGCACCTCGGAATGGCTCGACGTCCTGGACGGCTGCTGGTCACAGCAGGGCTTCAGCTACTCCGGCACCTACTACCAGCTGAGTGATAATGTTCTCTCGCCCAAACCTGTCAGCCGTCCTCGACCCACGATCTATGCTGGTGGTGAATCGGAGACCGCCAAGAACCTTATCGCGCAAAAATGTGACGCCTACCTGATGCATGGCGACAACCCTGACACCGTGGGACGAAAGATCGCCGACATGCGCCAGCGCCGCGACGAATTGGGTATTCCTCCATTGACCTATGGGATCGCCGGATATTCCATCGTGCGCGACTCAGAAGCGGAAGCGAAGAAGGAAGTGGAGCGGATCACCAATGTGCAGCAGTCGGCGCGCGGTTATGCGAATTATCAGCAATGGATCACCGGGTCACAGCTGGAGCAGAAGATTTCGCTTGAGGACTATTCGGTATCCAATCGTGGCCTGCGCAGCGGACTTGTGGGAACGCCCGAGCAAGTAACTGCACGCCTGGAAGAATTTTCGACTGTTGGTGTGGACCTGGTGCTACTGCAATCGAGTCCGCAGTTTGAAGAGATGGAGCGTTTCTCGGAGCAAGTAATGCATCCAACGCAAGTAGGGAAAAAGAACTAGTTTCGGCTATAAACGACACGACCCTCGCTGATCGTCATCGAAACCTGTCCGTGGAGAGTCCAACCGTCGAAAGGCGTATTTTTGGATTTTGACTTCGATTGGGTTGCCTTGAATATCCACTTCTTCGCGGGGTCGAAAATTACGACATCAGCTGCCGATCCCACCGCCAGAGTTCCGCGACCCTTGAGCCCCAGAACCGCCGCCGGCTGCATGCTGAGCAGCGCGATGACCCGGTTGAGCGGGAGTTTGTGCCGCACGTGCAGTACCGAGATCGACAGCCCCAGGGCGGATTCAAGGCCTGTGATCCCATTGGGAGCACGCTCGAACTCCTGCTCTTTTTCGTGCGCGGCATGCGGGGCATGGTCAGTCGCGATGCAATCGACCGAACCGTCGATGATGCCCTCGATCATGGCCACGCGGTCCAGCTCAGCGCGCAGAGGAGGATTCATCTTGGCATGCGTGTCGTAATTGCCGACGGCCTCTTCATTAAGCACGAAGTGGTGAGGTGCGACCTCGCAGGTTACGCGCAGGCCATTACGACGGGCGCGGCGGACGGCGTCGAGCGCGGCCTTGGTTGAGAGATGCGCAACATGCAGATGCGCGCGGCTATCCTTGACCTCAGCGACCAAGCGAATGTCTCGCTCGACCAATCCCGACTCCCCTTCGACGGGCATTCCGCGGAGTCCGAGCCGGAAAGCAATAGCGCCTGCGTTCATGGAGCAGCCGCCGGTCAGACGCGTGTCTTCAGCATGCTGGATAACGGGTAGATTCGCACGCGCGGCCGCGACCAACGCCGCGCGCATGATAGCGTCTCCCAGAATCGGCTTGCCATCGTCGGTGACCGCGACTGCCCCTGCGGCCCGGAGCGATCCATATTCCGTCAGCGCCTCGCCCATCGATCCGCGCGTTGCTGCGGCAATGGGAAAGACTCGAATCGCCGCACCGCGCTCCGGTGCGAGCATCCATCGGGTGGTTTCCGGCGAGTCGTTCACCGGAATCGTGTTGGGCATCGCGCAGACGGTTGTGAATCCGCCAGCTGCGGCTGCGGCGGTGCCGGTCGCGATCGTCTCCTTGTATCCCTGGCCGGGTTCGCGCAGGTGAACGTGAATGTCCACGAGTCCGGGCGCCACGACGAGATTTTTTGCGTCGACGATTTCTGCGCCAGCCTGCTTGATCCTTCCCGGCGATTCTATGGATGCGACCTTGCCATCGGCGAGCAACAGATCGCGGGGCGCATCAATGCCGGCGGCGGGATCGATCACGTGTCCGCCGCGAATCAGGATTGGATTCATCGGCCGGCTCCCTTCCTCGGACTTGTACTCCTCGATTTCGGGCCGGTTTTCACATTTCCACCTAGCCCCCGCATGATGAGCGCCATGCGGATCGCAACTCCGTTACGCACCTGCTCGGCGATGGCTGACTGAGAGCCGTCAGCGACTTCGCTCGTAATCTCCAAGCCGCGGATCATGGGCCCCGGATGCATGACCAGCGCTTTCGGTGCATGCGCCGCGATACGATCGGAGTTCGCCTGATAGCGCGTTTTGTATTCTTCAAGATCGAGGGCGAGTCCGGCGAGACGCTCGGCCTGTATGCGCAGCATCATTACGACCTGCGATTGCGCGAGAGCACGGTCGAAGTCGCGCTCAATAACAATGTTGGGCCCGAGCTGAACAGCAATCTCGGGCAGGAGCGGAGTAGGTCCGCAGAGCACAACACGTGCGCCGAGCCGGGGCAGCAGCAGGGCATTCGACCGCGCGACACGGCTGTGAAAGATGTCTCCACAGATGGTGATAGTGACGCCCCTGAGCGTTGACTCCGTAATCTTTGCGCCTGTTTTCAGATGCGCAAGGATCGTGCGCAGATCCAGCAGTGCCTGGGATGGATGCTCGTGCATGCCGTCGCCGGCGTTCAGGATAGGAAGTCCGGTCGTTTCGGCGAGCAAATAGGGTGCACCAGAATAAGGGCTCCGCAGGATGATGCACTCGGCGCCGAGCGCTTGCAGCGTGATGCCCGTGTCCTTCAGGGATTCGCCCTTTTCAATGCTGGAAGACTGCGCGCTCACGAGCGAAGTGTCGGCGCCGAGGGCTTTCGCGGCGAGTTCGAAGGAAGTTCGCGTGCGGGTGCTGGACTCGTAGAAGAGCAATGAAACACGCCGTTTGAACAGCCGCCTGTCACGGAGGAGAGGATCTTCTTTCTCAAGCATATCCGCGAGATGGAGGATCGACTGGACCTCGTCGATGGACAGATCGGCGGCGGAAAGAAGTGACCCCGGATGGATTGATCTCGACTGGGTTGAATTGGAATGGATCAAGGAAATAGTTGTCGGCTGGATGTGAGGCGCTAGTGACTTACGGTGTTGAGTTTTAGTTGGCATTCCCACAGATATTTCGCGTTCGTCTACCAGGCCAGCCTTAGTCTATGTGCTCGACCAGCAGTACCTGCTCGTCCTTGTCAATCTCGCGAAGCTTTACTTCAATGATTTCGCGATCTGTTGTTTGAACTTTGCGCCCGACGAATCTGGCTTCAATCGGCAACTCACGATGGCCTCGATCAATGAGCACCAGCAGCTGCACGCGGCGCGGTCGGCCGTGACTGAAGAGCGCATCCAGGGCGGCCCGGATCGTGCGGCCGGTGTAGAGCACGTCATCAACCAGGATGATATTGCGATCGTTGACATCGAACCCGAGTGTGCCCGGACTGACGACCGGGCGGACGTCATGCGTGGAAAGGTCGTCGCGATAGAAACTAATATCCAGAACGCCGGTATCGATGGAACGTTTTTCAATGCCGCCGATCAGCGCGCCCAGTCTCTCCGCGAGGGGAACGCCGCGACGCTTGATGCCAACCAGTCCCAGGTGTTCGGCTCCGTTGTTCTTTTCGATGATCTCGTGGGCGAGGCGGACAAGCGTGCGTTCGATTTCAGAGGCCGACATGATCCGGCCCTTCTCTCGCAGTTGCGGTGCGGTCTTTTTCTCGGACATACTTTGGCTCTTGCCGGATGATACGGGGCCCGGCCCGGCGGGGCAAGTTTTTGCTGAGAACTAGTGGGAACTGCGCTGTGGACGGTTGCCGAGCGATGCAACGCGCGCCCCGATAGCGCCTCCAGCGGCTGCAAATACGACCATGAAAACAGCGGAGATGGCTGCACTTGAAAGCACAATGGCCGCAGTGCCATCGGGTGAGAGCCAGAAGTGAGCGAGTTGAGCCATGGCGGCAGCAGTCTGAGGATCGGAACGGTTGACCTGATCAGCAAATTGGCGCGCGACGGAATGCACCTGCTGGTCGAGTTCGCTGCTGTGCAGCTTATGGCGCTCGATGAGCAACTTTAGGCTGTAGATTGCCGTGGAGACAAAGGCAGCCAGTACACCCAGGAGCCCTCCAATGCGCCAGCCCATACGGTGGGTGGGTGGCACGCCTACACGGCGGCGATAAAGTGACACGGTGGCGATACCGCCGCCGATGACCCAGACGAGCCCAAAGTCAAGAATCGAAGAGAGCAGACCGACGGGAATCGCGACGAGAAGTGCACTCACAATCGCAGCTTTCCAGGAGACGGTGTCAAGGCTGCGGCCATAGCTGGTTTGTGGTGAGGCTGCAAAGGATGAGACCGGTTCATCGGAAGGCTCGTAGCGAAGCTGGGGAGCTCCGCAGTGCGGGCAAAACAATTCTTCCGAGGAATTGAGCGCCGTGCCGCACCGGTGGCAAACGGGATCCATGCCTTGACCCTATCTCACCGGCACAGGGAGTGCAATGTAACGGAAGAGGTCTTCGAATAAATCGATCTTCAAGTGACCGTTGCGTCTGTTGGGCAGCTGCCTCAGTTGGTTTCTGTCGAACCGCCTTCCACTCCTGCCGGCAATTGCAATTCCACCAGTGAAAAGCGGGTGCCGGTCCCGGAATTCTTTTCGATTCCAAAAATATGCTGATGCCGTCTCGATCCCGCTTTGAGGGACAGTGAGATGTTTTCCGCCACGTGCACATGCGCCTTGCTATTGTCGTCAGAGCAGGTCAGGCCTTCCCGGGTCACTGTCGGCGTGCCGACAGGCTGATCCCCCTCACAACGGATCACGTCGCCGTAACGGCCCATCGCCTTCTGATAGAAAGTCACGACCTTATCCTGCGGATCGCTGGTGTCATAAGTCACCACTTTCACCCGCAATTGCCACTCGCCAAAACCGAGGTGCACGTCGGCAGATTTGTCGCCGTCCTTATCGGGAGCGATGTGAGCACCCGGGTAGGTAGGCAAACCGACGTCAGCGGCTGATGTGTCGTCGGCGCGCACGTGCAAACCACCCAGTGGGGTATCAATCTTCACATTCTTATCTTTGCCGTTCTTGTTCTTGTCCACCTGAATGCTGCAACCAGCAGCGAGCACGAAAACCAGACCAGCGGTCGCTATCAGAGCCTTCTTCATTGACCGATTCTCCTGCATGAGAATACGTGATTGCTCTCAGCTCTGTTCCCCGGAACACTCACTGGCCTATACTTTTGTGAATCGGGCTGCCACGTTGAATGCGTCGTCTCCCCGGCGGCTGACCAGGTGCAAATGTTAAAACGCGCGTCGCAGCAACGAAACGACCAGAGTTCCCCCATTCCGGATAAACTCTACTTCCGTATCGGCGAAGTAGCGAAGCTCTGCAAGGTGGAAGCGTATGTGCTCCGGTTCTGGGAGACGGAGTTCGCGCAACTGAAACCCCACAAGAGCGGCACCGGGCAGCGGCTCTATCGGAAACGCGACGTAGAGCTCGCCCTGCGTATCAAGCGCCTGCTGTACTCCGAGGGCTACACAATAGCGGGGGCGCGCCAGGTCTTTGCCGCAGAAGTCCGCGAACCTCAGAAAAAGTCACAACCGGAATTGCCGCTAAAGCGCAGCATTGAGACCGATTCTATCGATGCGCGGCTGAAGAAATTGCGAGTGGAAGTGAAAGAGATCCTGGGCATTCTGTCGGCGACACCGGCGACGCGTGTACGCTCGGAAAAGGACGGTCCGGAGGATGAATCCGGCCGCAGGCCCGGGCTCTTCGATGGAGAACGCATGTCCTAGCGGAGTGCAGGTACATTCAGTCCATCTTCGATTGTACCGGCAGGCTCAATTTCACCCGTCGTCATGAATCGTTCCATCGCCTTCATGGCGCAGCCCTGGCCGCATAGGTGATACATTTCCGGGTTTCGGCTCTCGGCCAGGTTCCACGGCAATAATGTAAAGCGCGACGCCGGCTGACCCTCGTCGTAACAGGGAACATCACCAAGGAGGACCATCCACCAGTGGTTCGCCTCACCCTTCTTTTTTCCGCAAATGTCGCAGTTAAATGAGACGTCCCAAGCCATGATTCGGACCTCCGCGGCCCTTTCTATGCATCAAAGACATTGTAGATGTGCGTTATTCGCGGCATACTCGACACTACAGTAGCGCAATTTTCCCATCTCAGCGCAGGTTTTTTCGGGGATTTACCCGTATCCATTAGCAACCCATGACGTAGATTCTGTCGAAGAGGTTCCCCCAATGGTTTGCCCCAGCTGCTACAGGTCCCACCTTCGTCTCTCCAAATTTCGCTCAGACGATCTCGGACAACTGCTTTTTCTAAGATACCCGGTGCGATGCCGGGAGTGCGGGGAGCGCAGTTACGGTAACCTGCTGCAGGCGCTCAGTTTACTGCAGGCACGGCGACACAAGCATAATCAAGAAGCTCGAAAGAATGTCGACTCGCCATGAAATGCGGCTGGATTCCCTGCGGGGATAGTCTCTCCCTTTTTCCCCAAATTGTGATTTATTCCCCTGGGCCCTGAGAAGATGATTTCATCATCGTTTGACAATTAAGAGGCCACATTGGGGGATTTTCAGTGCGACGCGGTTGCGGGCAGAATGTCTTCTACATCGACCCACTGGGTGGGGTAGTTGCCGGTGTAGCAAGCGACGCAAAAGTGGTTTCCTTCGCCGCCGTCGCAGGCCTTTTGTAGCCCGTCGAGCGAGAGATAGGCGAGCGAGTCGGCTTCGATATAGCGGCGGATCTCCTCGACCGAGTTGTTAGCAGCGATCAGTTCCTTCCTGCTTGGCGTGTCGACTCCGTAGAAGCAGGGAGAGATGGTGGGCGGACAGCTGATGCGGAGATGAACTTCGACGGCTCCGGCGGCGCGCACCATGCGGACGATTTTTCTGCTGGTGGTCCCCCGGATGATCGAGTCATCGATGAGGATGATGCGCTTGCCTTCGAGCAGATTGCGGACGGGGTTGAGCTTGAGCTTGACTCCGAAGTCGCGGACGCGCTGCTCAGGTTCGATGAATGTCCGCCCCACATAATGGTTACGGATGAGGCCGAAGCGGAAGGGGATGCCGCTCTCAGCGGCGTATCCAATGGCGGCTGTCACTCCAGAGTCGGGCACGGGAACGACGAGGTCGGCTTCCACGTGTGATTCACGGACGAGTTCGCGGCCCATCTCTTCGCGGCTTTCCTGCACCCAGCGGTTGAAGATTTTGCTGTCGGGGCGGGCGAAATACACGTGCTCGAAGATGCAGCTGGATTGAGGAACGCCAGTGGAGTAGCGGCGCGAGGTGACTCCGTCGCCGGTGACCATAACCAACTCGCCGGGCTCGACGTCGCGCTCAAATTTCGCTCGCAACAAATCGAAGGCGCAGGTCTCGGAGGCGAAGACGATTGTGTCCGGGCCGTCGGGGTTCTCGATGCGGCCCATGGAGAGCGGGCGGAAGCCGCGTGGATCACGGGCAGCAAAGACTCGGTCGCGCGTCATCATGACGATCGAAAACGCGCCGTCTACCTGGCTGAGCGAGTCGGCAATGGCATCGACAAGCGTGCCGGAGCGCGAATGGGCGATGAGTTGGACGATGATTTCTGAGTCGCTCGTTGTCTGAAAGAAGGCGCCGTCGCGCTCAAGACGCGTGCGCAGGTTGCCGAGATTGACCAGGTTGCCGTTGTGGGCAATGGCGATGAGTCCCTTGGTCGACTCGACTCGGATGGGCTGGGCGTTCAGGAGGGCAGAGTCGCCTGTAGTTGAGTAGCGGGTGTGGCCGATGGCCATGTCGCCTTTGAGCTTGTCGAGAACATCGTCAGTGAAGATTTCGGAGACGAGGCCCATGCCCTTGATGTTTGAAAGACTGGTGCCGGTTGCGGTGGCGATGCCAGCTGACTCCTGTCCACGATGCTGAAGCGCATAGAGGCCAAGATAGGCTTGACGGGCGGCGTCGGGATGGCCGTGGATAGCGACCACGCCGCACTCTTCTCTTAATTTCGGATCTTCATCAGTGCTGCGCGCATCTCGAAACGTGGCTTCGCGGCCTAAAATCTCTCTTTTCCTGCCCTCGATACCTTCGATGAGGAGATGCTTGCTCACGCGAAGACCTCGTTTGCAGTGTGGTCGTGAAGGGTTTGTTCGAGGGATTGGGACCAGGACTGTTTCAGATCGGCAATGATGGTGTCGATGAAATTAATGCTGGAGACATCTATCCGCAAGCGTTCCTCCACTGTCTCGCCAATCACATTGATCCAGATGCCGAACGGTTCCGCTAGCTTTCTAAGCGTTCCTATCTCATCTTTGGCGCAGCTAACCAGTACTTCGTTAGTCGCTTCGTGGAACATACTTAGAGGACCCAACCCTGGCTTCTCACCGATGTTCACCTGTGCCCCAACGTTATTTGCGAATGAAGCTTCAGTGAGGGTGACGGCGAGTCCACCATCCGATACGTCGCGCGCAGAATGGATTTTGTTCTCATCTGCAAGATACGCGAGGAACCTATGCAACTGAGATTGGGTCTGAAGATTTAACGCAGGTGGAGCGCCCCACATGGTGTTAAGCAGGATATTGGCGGACTCCGATGAACCGAACTGCCTTAAAATGATTTCCGAAGCAGCATCGACCAACCGTTGCGCGTCCTCATTTGAGTTGACTTCAGAGGGGCCGATGTTTCCAGGGTTAGCGGTGAGCAATACAACAGCGTCTCCAGCCCGCTGGAAATCCGCAGGAACCGCTTTGGACACATCATCGATGATCCCCACAATTCCAATCACCGGAGTCGGATAGATCCCCTCGCCTCGGGTCTCGTTATATAACGACACATTTCCACCCGTGATCGGTGTACCCAGCGCTGTGCAGGCTTCGGCGATGCCGTCGATGGCTTCCGAAAGCTGTCCCATGATCTCCGGCTTCTCGGGATTGCCGAAGTTGAGGCAGTTGGTCGCCGCAACGGGTGTCGCTCCCGTGCACGCGACCTTGCGAGCGGCTTCGGCTACGGCGAGTTTCGCGCCCTGCTTCGGATCGAGGTAGCACCAGCGGCTATTGCCATCGAGCGCCATGGCCAAGCCTCGATTCGTTCCCTTAATGCGCATTACACCGGCTTCTCCGCCCGGTCCCTGTACCGTGTTTGTCTGCACCATGGTGTCGTATTGCTCAAAGACCCAGCGCTTGGAGCAGATGTTCGACGATCCGAGCAGTTTCTTGAGATCGGCCGTGTAGTCACGGGGCTTTTTCAGCTCTTCCAGCACTTCGCCGGGTGGATCAAGCGGTACAGGCGCCTTCCAGGTGCCTATGGGGCGGCAGTACCGGGGTGCATCGTCGGTGAGGGACTGATTGGGGATGTCGGCTTCGAGTTTTCCGTGGTGCAAGACGCGCAAGCGAGGCTCGGCGATGACGGTGCCCACGATGCTGGCGTCGAGTCCCCATTTGGTAAAGACATCGAAGACTTCCGGCTCCCGGCCTTTTTCGGCGACAAGGAGCATGCGCTCCTGCGATTCGCTGAGCATCATTTCGTAGGCAGTCATGCTGGTTTCGCGCCGCGGGACCTGGTCGAGGTTCATTTCGAGGCCGACTCCGCCGCGTGCGCCCATTTCGCAGCTGGAGGAAGTCAGGCCGGCGGCTCCCATGTCCTGAATCCCCACGACCGCCCCGGTCTGCATGGCTTCGAGGCAGGCTTCGAGGAGCAGCTTCTCCATGAAGGGATCGCCTACCTGGACGTTCGGGCGTTTCTGCTCGGAGCCTTCTTTGAACTCTTCGCTGGCCATCGTTGCGCCGTGGATGCCGTCGCGGCCGGTCTTGGCTCCGACATAGATGACTGGATTGCCAATGCCCGACGCCTTGGCGTAGAAGATTTCGTCGCGCCGGACGAGGCCAAGGGCAAAAGCATTCACCAGTGGGTTGCCCGAATAGCACGGCTCGAAGCGGGTTTCGCCGCCAAGGTTCGGAACTCCGAAACAGTTGCCATAGGCGGCGATGCCGTGGACGACTCCTTCGAGGATGGAGTGGTTTTTGCGGACAACACCGGCTTCCGCCGCTCCGTTCTCGATCGGCCCAAAACGCAACGAGTCCATGACTGCGAGAGGCCGCGCCCCCATCGTGAAGATGTCGCGCAGAATCCCGCCGACGCCTGTGGCCGCGCCCTGGAAGGGCTCGATATAAGAAGGGTGATTGTGCGACTCAATCTTGAAGGCGCAGGCCCAACCGTCTCCCACGTCGATGATGCCTGCGTTTTCACCGGGACCCTGCACGACGCGGTCGCTTTTGGTGGGAAGGCGCTTGAGATGGACGCGCGAGGACTTGTAGGAGCAGTGCTCGCTCCACATCACGCTGTAGATGCCAAGTTCGGTGAGGCTGGGGGTGCGGCCAAGCGCCGCCAGGATGCGGGAATACTCCTCGGCAGTGATGCTGTGCTGAGCCAGAAGCTCGGAGGTTACAGTGGCTGGTTGAGGGGCCACAGTGGATTCTGGATTCATGGCGTTGAAACTTTATTGTCGCACGGGCGCAGCGGGCTCGCGAGGCTGCGAATCATGACGAAAGCGACCCACCGGTGATTTGTCGTCCGGGAGTCTCTGCCTCCAGCGCCTTACGGACGGCCTGGATGTGGGCTGGAGTGGTTCTGCAACAACCACCTACAGCATGGGCTCCCGCAGTGAACCAGGTACGCGCGAGTTGGCCATATTCCGTCACATTTGAAGAGCCGTACCAGCATCGGTTCTCCGCGTCCCAAAGCTCCCCGGAGTTAGGGTAGACAAAGATCGACTTCTCGGTTGCAGTCTTCGCTTCAGCGATGAGCGAAGCGACGAGATTCGGGGCGGTGCAATTGATGCCTACTGCGATGGTTTGGGGGACGTCCGTGAGGGCAGCGATGCATTCTGCTAGGCGTTCTCCGTGAGCAACGTGAGCGGCATCTTTGCACGTGAAGGAGACCCATGCGGAGATCCTGGGAAACTCTTCGAGTGCGCTTGCTATGGCACGCGCTTCTTCGAGCGAAGGAACGGTCTCAAGGGCGACAAGGTCGGGGTTTGTGCCGGCGATAACGGCGAGGCGCTCGGCATGGAAGGCAACCAGATCGTCAAAGTCGATATCGTAACGCCCATGGAATTCGGCTCCGTTGTGGAGAGCCGCTCCGTAAGGACCGAGTGATGCGGCGATAAAGACAGGACGGTCATCTTCCTTGCGGTATTGATCACGTGCCACCTCGGCGACCGCGACGGATTCGCGCAGTGCAGCGGCAGCCTCAGTGGCGGGACGACCTAGTTCGGCGTACCCCTTTGCGGAAATCTGATAGCTCACGGTCGAGATACAGTCGGCACCTGCTCGGAGGTAGTCGAGATGAACCTCTGCGATCCCGCTGGGAGACGTGTCCAGCGTGTGCGCGGACCAGAGTGGTCCGGAAATGTCGTACCCACGGCGCTCGAGTTCCGTAGCCATGCCTCCATCAAGAACCCGAAGAGCGCGGAGATCGAATTGGGATTGACCGGTCATGCGCAGTTGGGAGCGAGAGAAAGCGGCATTTTCTGGTATATTCAGGATAGCTCGCAGGACGAGCGGGGACGACCAGAACCCCGTTTTGCGAGCATCCTTCCAATAACGTTCGGGGAGTGGCTCAGCCTGGTAGAGCACCTGGTTCGGGACCAGGGGGTCGGAGGTTCGAATCCTCTCTCCCCGACCAATTGCTTCAATAAGGCCGACTGTCGTCGATTTTGTGGCTGTGAAAGCCATTCAAGCAATCCGTTGACTTTGGGGAATAGCCATTTCCTTCCCCCGCTGCCACGACTTTGTAGTGAGATCGGCGATTGTTATACTTCGCGAATTGAGGACTTCGTACGCTGCCTGTGTCAACAATCACTCTTCGTCGTTCTGAACAGATCTTCATTCTCGCTCGATGCCAACTCCATCCTTTTGGATGGAGCATAGGAAAATGATGCGGCTGAAGCGACGATCCACTGGAAGTGAAATCACAGGGTCTACATCTGCGGTCGAGAATGAAGAGAGTAAGCAGCCCCTGCTGGGACGCGCCACCGCGATCTCTGTCTTTCTTTTTGAAAGAGTAATGCCTGACCCTTTCGTCTTTGCATTACTTCTGACGTTTTCAGGTGTTTTACTTGCTTTAAAGTTTGCGCCGAACGCAACGCTGCCGAGTGTGGCGTTGGCCTGGTACGGAGGCGTCTTTGCGATCTTCGCCTTCGCCTTCCAGATGGTCATCATGCTGGTTGCGGGCTATGCACTGGCAATCGCACCTCCAGTACAGAGAGGCTTGGCAAAGATCGCCTCCTTCGTCTCAACGCCTCGGTCTGCGATCTCGCTCACCATAGTGGTGGGTATGGTTGCCTCATGGATCAACTGGGGGCTGGGCCTGGTGACCGCCGCGCTGCTTGCTCGAGAGATGGCAAAGCGCATCAGAGTAGATTTCGGCTGGCTGGTGGCTGCCGCCTATACGGGTTTCGTCGTTTCCACAGAAGGACTCTCAGGCTCGATTGCTCTTTCACAGGCTACGCCGGGCTCCGTGCTGAATATCGTCGAGAAGCTGACGGGACATGCCATCCCTCTTAGCGATACCGTGTTCACCAGGTTCAACCTCGTTCCGTGTCTCATATTGCTTATCACTCTGCCGATGATTTTTCGTGCGCTGCAGCCGACCGAGCGAAACACCATCGTGGCAGACCCTGAGCGTCTCCGTAGGGAGGATCAGCAGGTCCATACCAGGGAGCGCGAAAATGGATTCGGATCGAAGCTTGATAATGCATGGATTCTCAATCTTGCCCTGGTAGCCTTTGCCGTTTTCGCGCTAATCGTTCAGTGGCAACACACCGGTTTTGCGCTCGATCTCAATTCCGTCATTATTGTGCTGGTTCTAGGTGGTCTGCTCCTTCATTGGCGACCTTTTGCCTACATTGGAGCCGTGAAGCATGCCGCTCGCATCAGCGGCTCTCTTATCCTCCAATACCCGCTCTATGGCGGACTGATGGGCATTATTACAACAACGGGCCTGGCAGGGGTTTTGTCGAGGGTATTTATCCGCTACTCAACCGAGCGCACTCTTCCCTTCTTCACCTATCTCACATCGATGATTATTACGCTGTTCGTGCCGAGCGGAGGTGGGCATTGGGCAGTCCAAGGTCCATTTGCGGTACCGGCGGCACAAGCGCTGCACTCATCGCTCGCCGGGACGACGATGGCAGTTGCGATGGGTGAATCCGTTGCTAACATGCTGCAGCCCTTCTGGGCTCTGCCAATTCTTGCGATTGCAGGTATCAAAATGCGGCGCATGATGGGCTTTATGGTTGTCACGTTTGTTGTATCTGCTCTTGCATTTGGACTTTCGCTGCTCTTCCTTATTCCCACTCAATAGCTCTTCTTTACCCGCACTAGACCAAGAGGCAGCCTCCCGCTATCGGGTGAGCACGAGCCTCGATTTCTCCAGGTTGGACTAAAGCTGGCCTTCTGGGCGGATGAATTGGAGACCTTAAGGAGCCGAGTCTTGTACCAGCCGGAGAGGTACGCCCTTGCTCTTTCCTTCATGATTCTCAGCATGCTCTGCTGGGGGTCGTGGGCCAACACGGTTAAGCTCTGTCCCGGCTACCGCTTCCAATTGTTCTATTGGGACTATGTGATCGGGTTGTTCACTGGTGCGGTTGCCTGGGGTCTTACTTTGGGGACGGCCGGGTCGACTGGCCGCCCGTTTCTACAGGCCTTGGCAGCAATCCCACACTCGAACCTCCTGTTCGCGTTGATTGGCGGGGTTATCTTCAACGTCGCCAATCTGCTTCTTGTGGCGGCGATTGAAATTGCTGGCCTGGCGGTGGCCTTTCCGGTAGGAATCGGCCTGGCCCTGGTGGTGGGCGCGGTGAGTAGTTACATCCTATCGCCGAACGGCAATCCTCTTATGCTCTTTGGCGGAATCGCGCTGGTAGTGGCCGCGATTGTGTGTGACGCCGTCGCCTACAGACTGCGCGACAGTGAGCGTCCTGCAATGAGCCGTCGAGGGGTGGTCATTAGCCTGGTATCCGGGCTGCTGATGGGAAGCTTTTATCCTTTCATTTCCCGCGCGATGAGCGGATCCAACGCTCCCGGCCCGTATGCAGTGTCCTTCTATTTCGTCGTGGGCGTCGGTCTTTGCGCAATCCCTTTCAACTACCTGCTGATGCACAAGCCGCTCGACGCACAGGCGCCGGTGACGATGAGTGGATTTTTGGCAGCGCCCTTCCGATGGCATCTCTGGGGAATCGTCGGAGGAGCAATCTGGTGTACGGGTGGAGTATTCAACTTTGTTGCGTCGCGCGCGCACATTGTAGGACCTGCGGTCTCCTATTCCATTGGTCAGGGCGCGACCATGATCTCCGCCTGCTGGGGCGTCTTCATCTGGCGAGAATTCTCATTCGCTCCAGCGCGAGCAAAGACCTATCTCCTCTGGATGTTTGTGCTGTTTCTGCTTGGCCTGACGTTGGTTGCACTGGCCCCCATTTTCTAGCCGAGGAGGATTGTGCAGGTGCCATCATGTTGAACCGCAAACCGATTGTTGTGGTGGGAAGTATCAATATGGATCTCGTCGCCAAGGCGGAACGTATTCCGGTTACCGGCGAAACGGTTTCGGGAACCGAGTTCCAGACTCATCCCGGTGGCAAGGGGGCGAATCAGGCAGTTGCGGTGGCACGCCTAGGTTATCCCGTGAGCATGATCGGAAGACTTGGCAACGACGCATTCGGAACCGAGCTGCGCGAGCATCTGCAAGACGCAGGCATCGACGTGTCAGCGGTGCAGACAACGGAAGGAAGTTCAGGTGTAGCGGTCATTATTGTCTCGCCTTCCGGAGACAACATCATCGTGCCGACCCCGGGCGCGAACGCGGCGTTATCGCCCGTGGACATTGACGCTAACCTCGACATGATTCGCGGCGCAGGCCTCGTGCTCAGCCAGCTTGAGATTCCTCTTGAAACCGTAGAGCATCTCGCGAACGTTTGTGCACGCGAAGGCATCCCGCTGATGCTTGATCCCGCGCCGGCCCGTGAGTTGCCAGCAGCTATTCTCACGCGGACGAGATGGTTTACACCGAATGAAACCGAAGCGGCATTCTATTCAGGCAACGAACCTTTCGATTCTTCCAGGTCCATTGCACGAAAGCTGCTCGCCAAAGGTCCGCAGGCGATCGTGCTTAAGCTGGGCGCGCGGGGCGTGTATTTGGCCGACCGTGATGGCCTCGATCAGCAAATTGATGCATACCCGGTGCGCGCGGTCGATACGACTGCTGCCGGAGACGCCTTCAACGGCGCTTTCGCCACAGTCCTTATGCTCGGAAAAGCGGGGGCCGAAAGTGCAAGATTCGCCGCCGCCGCCGCTGCGATCTCTGTCACCCGATCGGGCGCTCAGGGTTCCATGCCTACTTTGGCGGATGTGCAGGAAATGCTGCGCGACAAAAATCCCTGATGCAAGCGTCACGCCATTAGAAATTTAAGGCCGGAGCAGTTACGAATCGTGCCGGGGAAGCCATCTTCCAAAGTGCTCTTTTCATTCATGACCACCTCGCCTCCAGTCTGAATCGGTAGCATGGCGTGATATTAAGCGAGGGCATTCGTTACGATCTGCTGGGCTTCATCGACAATGCTTTCGAGATGGGTTTCGTCTCTGAAGCTTTCCGCGTAAATCTTGTAAAGGTTTTCGGTACCGGAGGGGCGGGCCGCGAACCAGCCATTTTCGGCTACAACCTTGATGCCTCCGATGGGAGCGTTGTTCCCCGGTGCGTTCGTCAATTTGGCTGTGATTCTTTCGCCGGCGAGAAGTGATTCCTTCACATTGGCGGGGGACAACTTGCTAAGCCTGGCCTTCTGCTCTGGGGTTGCGGGCGCATCGATGCGCGTGTAATAGGGCATTCCAAATCTCTGGGCCAACTCGGAGAAGTGCTGGCCAGGATCCTTGCCGGTGGATGCTGTGATCTCCGCCGCAAGCAGAGCCATGATTGGGCCGTCCTTGTCTGTTGTCCACACGGTGCCATCCCGCCGCAGCAAGCTTGCCCCGGCGCTCTCTTCGCCGCCGAAACAGAAGGAGCCATCGAAAAGTCCTGACACGAACCATTTGAAGCCGACTGGCGTCTCGGATAGCTGCTTTCCGAGGCTGCTCACAACCCTGTCGATCATGCTGCTGCTAACCACAGTCTTGCCCACAATGACATTTGGGCGCCACTCGGGACGATGGGTCAGCAAATACTGGATGGCCACGGCAAGATAGTGGTTGGGATTCATCAAGCCAGCGGATGGGGTGACGATCCCGTGGCGGTCCGAATCGGGATCGTTGGCAAAGGCCACCTGGTACTTATCTTTCAGACGGAGAAGACTCGCCATGGCGTATGGGCTGGAGCAGTCCATGCGAATCTTGCCGTCGTGATCGACTGTCATGAAGGAGAATGTCGGGTCGATGACCGGATTCACTACGTCGATCTGCAGTCCGTAGATTGAATTGACCTGGTCCCAATAAGGACCGAAGGCGCCGCCGAGAGGGTCGACTCCGAGCTTGAGGCCGGCTTGCCGGATCGCGACCATGTCGACTGTATTTTTGAGGTCCTTAATGTATGGGGTGACGAAGTCTTCCTGGTGAGTGGTTGCTGCCTTGATTGCCCGCGAATAAGGGATGCGTTTTACGTCAGCGTTGTTGGCCCTGAGCAAATCATTGGCGCGCTGCTCGACCCAGCGTGTGACGTCTGTGTCCGCAGGGCCGCCATTCGTGGGGTTGTATTTGAAGCCGCCATCCTCGGGCGGATTGTGCGAGGGCGTGATGACAATGCCGTCGGCGAGGTGCTCCTTGCGGCCGCGGTTGTAAACGAGGATCGCGTGGGAGATGACGGGCGTTGCCGTAACGCCATCGTTGTGCTGGATCGTGGTCTCGACACCGTTGGCGGCCAGCACTTCGAGGGCAGTGATCTGGGCGGGCGCGGATAGCGCATGGGTGTCCTTGCCCATGAGAAGCGGCCCGTCGGTGCCCTCCATGTGCCGGTAGTCGCAAATGGCCTGGGTAATCGCCAGGATGTGCGCCTCAGTGAAGGTTCCCCTTAGCGGCGTGCCCCGGTGGCCGCTGGTTCCGAAGCTGACCATCTGGGTCGAGTCTCCCAAGTCGGGGCGGCGTTCGAGATACTGCCGGTTCAGATCATCGAGATTGATCAGCATCTCTTTGGGAGCCGGCTTCCCTGCCAGAGGAGATATACGAGATTGCACTTTCGCTTCGGTCGCCATTGCGGCCTCCTAAAAGGGCGATTCTGGAGTAGGCGTTCTCAGGAGAATATAACCACATCCAACTCATTGGATGCCATGATGGATTGCTCTCCCTGGATAGCTTCGCGGAACCACAAGACGATCTTCGCGTCATGCCACATAGATATACTGCCGCCCTTTGCCCATCGGCCGGCGGTTTACTGATAGGGCCTACGAACGAGCCAAGCCGTCTACCCGCCAGATGTTCTGGCTGTACTCGCGGATTGAGCGATCGGAGGAAAACTTCCCCATCCTGGCGGCATTGAGGATCGCCATCCTGGACCACGTCTCCTGGTTGCGATAGGTTTCGCTTACCCGATCCTGGCAATCGATATACGCCTGGTAGTCCGCAAACAAAAGATATGGATCGTGATCGAGCAACTGGTCTAGCAGAGGACGGAACAGGCTGCGATCCCCGTGTGAGAATTGACCTGAACCGAGGCTGTCGATGACTTCGCGGAGGAAGGGATTCGATTCATAGATGGCCCGGGGACGGTATCCCTCGGAGAGCTTCGACTGAACCTGATCCGCAGTAAGTCCGAACAGGAAGAAATTTTCATGGCCTACGGCATCCCTGATCTCAACGTTGGCGCCGTCAAGGGTTCCGATGGTGAGCGCCCCATTCATGGCGAACTTCATATTTCCTGTTCCGGAGGCTTCTTTGCCGGCGGTCGATATCTGCTCGCTGAGATCCGCAGCCGGATAGACCTTCTGTCCGAAAGTAACGTTGTAATCGGGGAGAAAGACCACCTTCAAACGGTGCTTCACATCCGGATCGTTGTTGATGGTCTCGCCGATGGAGTTGATCAGCTTGATGATCAGTTTGGCCATGAAATAGCCAGGCGCGGCTTTGCCACCGAAGAGGAAGGTACGCGGCACCATATCGAGGTGGGGATTGTGCTTCAGCCGAAAATAGAGAGTTAGGATGTGAAGGGCATTCAGGTGCTGCCTCTTGTACTCATGGATTCTCTTGACCTGCACGTCAAACATGGAGTTCGGATCAACACAAACTCCGGTTTCTTCTTGTATATAGCGAGTCAGGCGCTCCTTGACATCGTGCTGCACCTGGCGCCAATCGGCGCGAAAGGCTGCGTCGTCTGCAAACGCCTCCAGCCGATGGAGTTCATCGAGATTCCCGATCCAGGCATCTCCTATCACGCGAGTCATCAAGGCCGATTGCTCCGGGTTGCTTACCGCAAGCCAGCGCCTCGGCGTTACCCCATTCGTCACGTTAATGAACTTTTCGGGCCACAATTCGTAGAAATCGTGAAGAACTTCTTTCTTCAACAGCGCAGTGTGCAATTCGGCGACACCATTGACCCGATAGGCCCCGACAGTCGCCAGATGTGCCATGCGCACGTGTTTCTCGCCCTGCTCATCGATGATCGACATCCGCGAGACTCTGGCTTCGTCGCCATCAAAATGCCTGCGTACTTCATCCAGAAAGCGCGCGTTGATTTCGTAGATGATTTCAAGATGCCTGGGCAGGAGCGAAGCGAACAGTGGCAGGGACCAGCGCTCGAGCGCTTCGGGAAGCAGAGTGTGGTTGGTATAGCTGAAAGTATTGGAGGTAATTTCCCACGCCTTCTCCCAAGCCACGCCGTGTTGGTCGATCAGCAGACGCATGAGCTCAGCGACACCAATGGAGGGATGCGTGTCATTGAGCTGAATCGCCCATTTTTCGCTAAAACTCTCGATGGACCTCCCGACGCGCAGATGCAGCCGGATCATGTCCTGCAGTGCGCATGACGTAAAGAAGTACTGTTGCTGGAGGCGAAGCTCCTTGCCCTGAATCTCTTCGTCGTTTGGATACAGGACCTTGGTGATGTTCTCGGCAAATACTTTCCCCGCAACAGCGCCCTGGTAATCGCCGCTGTTGAAGCGGTCAAAATAAAACGACTCGGTGGATTCAGACCGCCATAAACGCAGGTCGTTGGCTATCCCTGAGCGATATCCCAGAATTGCCGTGTCGTACGGAATGCCTCTTACGACGGAAGCCGGAACCCAGCGCACGCAATATTTCCCGGTGGAGTCGGACCAGCGTTCGGTGTGGCCGCCGAAACCCACGTCCACCGCTTCACTTGGCCGCCGGAGTTCCCAGGGATTTCCGTGTCGAAGCCAATGGTCCGTGAGTTCTACTTGCCACCCATCGCGGATTTGCTGTTGGAAGATGCCAAACTGGTACCGAATCCCATAGCCGATAGCAGGAACACCGATCGTCGCCAAGGAGTCCAGATAACAGGCAGCCAACCTGCCCAGGCCGCCATTTCCCAGACCTGGTTCGCGCTCCTGTTCCAGTATCTGGTCGAAATCGCGACCCAACTCGGTGACTGCCTGACGGACAGGACCATCAAGCTGGAGGTTGAGGAGATTGTTTGCAAGGTGCGGCCCCATCAAAAACTCAGCGGACAGGTAGCATACAACGCGGACGTCGTGTTTCTTATAGGAATCCCATGTCGCAAACCATCGCGCGAGGATGCGATCACGCACAGTGTAGGCGAGTGCAGCAAAGAATTCCTCGTTGCTCGCACCCTGCTGCGTGGCTCCAACTACATAGAAGAGATTGTCCAGGATGGCCCGCCTCAAGGCTTCCACGCTTATTGCAGTTCGATCGTCCTCGATCTCTACCGTTGGCGTTTGGGATGTCAGGTTCTCCATGTTGCACCTCATTGTCAGGGTTTGTTCCCACGCTGCGGTTCGGCCCGCTGGCGCCTGCACAACATTGATGCTAGAACGCCCCCCATGTAAGAAACTACCAGCGCTCTATGAATTCTGGGATACGGAACCCTAAACGCTCGCGCAAGTCCTTCGAGAGATCCATCAGCGCCTGAGGGGTACCGCGCCGCTCAGCACCCTTGGATCCTCTCCAGAAGAGAGCTAACCCGCAGCTTCTCGCCGCAATGTTAATTGAAATTGGCCTATGGATGGGTCAGCACCGCACGGGTTTTGTCCTCGACTGCTTCCATCTAAAGCGCGAATTCTGAAATGGCTGCATACCACGCTGAAGAATTACTACCCATCGTCCTCGATGAGCATCATAGAGACTTTGGATGTATACATAGCTATGTCTTTTCTGCGTCGTGTGGTGATGCTCTCTCGCAAGTTTTGCCGGTATTCAGAGGCTATTTGGACGGATTGGGCCTTTGGGACGATTCAAGCGTCCATCGCTTTGGTATTGCTCGTGTCGTTTCTGCAGCCACAGCGGGCCTTCGCGGTGAATCCTGACCTGCAGAATGTGCTGACTGGCTCGCGCCAGCGTATTGAGAAATTGGACTACCGCGTAACCGGTCGAATCACACGGGTGGAAGCCAATGGCAAGCGCACGAGTTATAAGTTTGTCGCTAAGGCTCACTGGTTTCCCGACGGTCTGCGCATGCTATGCGAAATCTCGGGGCCTGCCTCTGCGAAGACGAGCCTTGTTCTGCACATGAGCGTGAGCGGGCACGTGACCATCGAGGCGGTGCTTCCTGGCGAGAAGGCCTCCAGCGTGTTGCCATTCGAACGTTGGAACGAACCCCTCGTGGGAACAGACTTCTCTTATGAAGACATGATAGAGAGCCAGTTCTTCTGGAAGAATCAGGATCTCCTGGCATCGGAGAAATATGGCGCGCGGGATTGTTTTGTCCTCAAAAGCATGCCCGGCCCTCAGGACCGGACTCACTATGATTCGGTGACATCGTGGATTGACCGCAGCATTTTGTACCCTGTGCATGTGGTGAAGACGCTTCACGGCACGGGGCAGCAGAAGGAATTCGATTACTATAGCCTGCGGCAGGTCGACGGGGCCTGGTCTGCGTCGCAAGTGGAGGCAAAACTACATGGCCAGCCCGGCTCCTCGATGATGGTAATCGAAGGGGGCTCGGGAAAGGCAAAGCTTGCGCTCAAGGACTTTGATATCGGCCAGCCCGGCGCCCAAGGAAAGAAGTGAATTAGATCGAAGCCCTAAAGGGCTGTTGCGAAGTCCGGTAGTGTCGGCCGAGCATCCACGACGTTGGCCGTCATGGGATGAGTTCCTTCTCAGACGTTACCGTGGCGCCATATAAGCCAAGGGGCCACCAATTCCAGTCGCCGGCAAGTTGCAATAGAGCCGGCCCGACAACCATCCGCACGACGGTGGCATCAATCAACACCGCTACGGCGAGGGTAAAGCCCAACATTTGGACGACCAGAAAGCTTCCTACCGTGAATGCCGTAAAGACGGCAATCATGATTGCTGCGGCGCTCGTGATGAGCCCAGCTGTCCGCGCTAGGCCCTCGATCACTGCTGATCTCTCTGATAAACCGCGCCGCCGCTCTTCGAGGACCCGGGCGACCAGGAAGACCTCATAGTCCATGCTTAATCCGAAGACGATAGCAAACGCGAGAATCGGCACGATTGGGAATACGGAACCCGTTGGCCCGTCAAGACCAAACAGTCTGCTCCCGTGGCCTTCCTGAAAAACGAGAACTAACGCGCCAAAGGAGGCGCCTACTGACAGCAGATTCAGCAGAATCGCTTTGACAGCCGCAAATAGAGAACGTAGTCCGATCAGGAGTGCCAGCAAGCTCCCCAATACGACGCCAACGATCACCTTCGGCAATCGGTTCTTCACTACAGAGTCATAATCTGCGTTGAGCGCGGGAATGCCGCCAACCCGCAACACGGCACCGGAAACGCCTGTTATCGCCGCGACGTCGGAGGAACGCACCTCCCGCACCCACTGTATCTGTTCGTTGGGAGAAAGATTGGCGGTAGGCAACAACTCAATCAAGGTAGCTTGACCATCGTTGCGCAGAAAACCCTTGCGGATTGGCTCGGGCACTTCGTCTACAGCATCCGCACTGTCAGACATTCCTGTCAGGACCGGAAGAGATAAGACCTCGTCCGCTTTAGGGTCGCTCTGGAAGTGCTTCGTCAAGCGACTGACAGCCAGCCAGCCAGCCGGCGAGAGTGGCGGAGACTGCGGCGGCAACTCCAGGACCACTCGGAGGGAATGCACAATACCCGACCGCCCCATGTCTTGAAGGGTGTGCAGGGCCTTCACCGACTCGGCAGCGGCCGGGAGCGAATGACGGTCGGGAATTCCGGGAGAAATTCTGCGTGCCTGGGATGCAAGGAGCAGTAGCGGTATCCCAGCGACAAGCAGAGCTGTCCAGGGCCGACGGGTTACGATGTTGCCCCACCGCGCCCACCGCTCACTCGCAGCGCACAGGTCCCGCGTTTTGAGCTGTCTGGCTGGAAGACGGAATCTGGCGGCATCGACCCGATGCCCTATCAGACCAAGCACCCAGGGCAGAATGAATGTACACAGCATGACGCTCAAAACGGTTACCAAGAGGCCAGCTATTCCGATAGAGCGCAGTTCGCTGATGGGCACAGTCAGCAGCGCCGAAAATCCAATGGCAACTGTTGTGGCCGAGACTATCAGCGTCCCGCCAGCTTGCCCGGCAGCAATATCGGCCGCACAGCCGGGATCGCATCCGTCGGCCAATGCTTCGCGAAACCGGCTCACCATCAGCAATGCATAGTCGATGCCGAGGCCAAGGCCGAGCATCGTCGCCAGATTCTGCACCAGGATCGACAGATGCATGTAATGCGCGAGTAGCGCGGCCGCACCCATCGCCATCGAGATGGAGAGTATTCCAACCCCCAGCGGCAATAGCGCGGCGGCAAGACTGCCGAAAGCCAGCAGCAGCAACAAGAGGGTTACCGGCATCGCTCGTTCTTCGGCATGCCTGACGTCGTCTGCACTGACCTTGCGGAGGTCGAAGTTCAGCGGAGTTTCACCCGTAATCTCCAGTTTGATATTGGGGTATTGCGACCTCAGCTGACCTTCCATCCAGTCTGCTTTTGCCCGCAATGGGGGGACCAGCGTTTCGACGGATTCATCGTGCGGGTCCAACCCGACCAGGATCAAGGCCCCCCCATTGTTCCCGGTGAACAGGGGATCTGGCCAATCCACACTTGAGATGGCACCGGCCACTCCAGGCACACTACGCAATGAACTGGTTAAGAAGCCTAAGGCATCCGCACCTTTTGCCGAATCCGGATCGGGAATGCCGCTGATCACCAGAACAAGGCGGTGGGCGTAGGGAGACTGGAAACGCTGCGCCAGTTCCAGGTCAACTCTTTCGGATTCTCCGCCCTTGATGTGAACAGCCGTTTCCAGGCGACGTTCGACCCTGAAGGAAAAGGGCAACAGTACAAGGGCCATGACAAAACCCGATATCGCCAGCCAGAATCGGCGGCGAGAGGCACCACGGCCATTCTTCGAGCTAGGCATTACCATGGGAGATCAACGCCGTTTCCTGAGTTGTCTGAGAGCAATGAACGACGCCGGTGATTGGACACATCCACAAATATAAATATCAAATATCAGGGTGCAACCTTAACACTATAAGCTGATTTGCGCCTGGTCGAAGGTGGCGCAACGGATTCGCGTACCTTGAACTGCGGTTTAAGAACAATGTGTCTTGGCGGACCGACGTCGCCCCGCCATTGGCTCGAGGGAGAATGCCGGGTGCAGTTGCACCGAGCTGATATCCATACTGCGAAACTAGGGACAGTGAAGGGCAGAGTAGGCCTTTTCCTGGTCGGAGTTACTAGGTTGGTCGTGCTCGAACATTCGCTCATAAAGAGATATGGTCGATGGCATGAGCGTTGTTGGACGAGGCGAGCACTCAGGGACGGAATCAGTGTCCGATACGCTCGCCAGATTATGGCGTGAGAGCCCTGGACAACGCTTTGGCTTCACTTATGTGGAATTCGAAGAGCTAATCCTCGAAGTCGCCACGTCGAATCAATGGGGCTGCGACGCTGGTACCGCCGCCTCCGAAGCTCAAAAAGCGGCGTTTCTGGCTTCAGTCAGGACAAAAGAGCTGGTGCTTGCTCGTGCCTGTGCCGTGGGTAATGAGCCGGCCTGGGAGGTGTTCCTGGTTGAATACCGGGAAATGCTCTACAGCGCAGCCTATGGGATCACAAAACAGGATGGCGCCGGACGAGAGCTTGCCGATTCTCTCTATGCGGAGCTGTTTGGCGTGTCGACGCGTGGGGAACAGCGGCAGTCGAAGCTGGCTTCCTACACAGGGCGGGGATCGCTGGCTGGCTGGCTGCGGAGCGTTCTCGCGCAGCGTTACGTGGATGAGTACCGCAAAGCGCGGCGCCTGGTAAATATCGAGGATCAGGATGCCGAAGTGTTGACGGTGATACCGGAGACGTCAGCAATTGAAGGGGATGCACACCGCGAGGCAGTGGCGGAGTCCATCGGGGCCGTGCTCAGGCAACTCGCTGGAGAAGACCGGTTTCTCCTGCATTCCTACTATCTTGACGGCAGACACCTGGCGGAGATAGCAACATTGCTGGGCGTACATGAATCGACCATAAGCCGCAGGCTGAAGCGACTTGCAACGAGCCTGAGAAAGCAGATCCTGAAACATCTCGAGTCTTCCGGGCTTAGCCGCAGAGCCGCGGAAGAGGCGTTGAGTGGCGATGTTCGCGATATTGAGGTCAATGTGCGAAGGCTGCTGCAAGTTGGGAGAGAAGAGTCGTTCCAAGAAGTACAGGCTGCGTCGGAAAGGAGGGCTGATGGTTGACGGAAAGCATCTCGGCGAACATCCCGATGAGAATCTCCTCTCGGCCTTTGCCGAGCACGCTCTGACATCGAGTGAACGCGAGCGTGTGGTCGGACATCTATCAACCTGCGCGCGTTGCCGCGACGTGGTTTTTCTCGCGCAGCAAGCTTTTTTGGAGACGGAGCCGTCGGAGGTGGCACCCCCCAGGTCAGTCGTAATGGGTTGGGGGTGGAGGTGGTGGGGGCCGGTTGGGGCGGGGGTTCTGGCCGTCCTGCTCATCGCCGTCCCGATCGCCGTGCACCGGCACCGTAACCGGGTCATGCTGAGTGCACCCGAGCAGATCGCCGCCGCTCCGCCAGAGCCAAGTCCGAGAGGGGATTCTCTGTCCCCGGTGCGGCCGGCCCCCGTGGAGCCTGCAGCCAGGCGCGCGGTCAAGAGTTCGCCGTCCGCAGCCGCCGTGAAGGGCAACGGGGAGATTGCCGGGTCAGTCGCCGACCGGTCCGGTGCGGCGGTACCGGGAGCACACGTAACGGTTCGGGCGGCTTCCAGCGGAGCAGCCCGCACTGCCGTGACCAATCCGCAGGGCCAGTTCGATGTGGCGGCTCTTCCGTCCGGAACCTATCAGGTTCAGGTCGAGGCACAGGGCTTCCAGACGCTCACTCGCGAGATGACCGTGCTGCCGAGCGAGCGGGCAAGCCTGGATGCGAAGCTCGATGTTGGCGCGGCGAGCCAAACCGTAACAGTCTCGGCGGCGAATGCGGCTGCTGCCGATGCGCTCGTCAGTGGCGTGGCCGGAGGTACAGCGTCGGGAGCGATGATCGCGAACCGCAACGCTGCAAACGTTCCTTTGAACGGAAGGAGTATTGTACCGGCGGCGCCCCCCGCAGCGTCTCCCCGGCCACCGGTCACGGCGTCGGCCCCATCTCCACCGGCGACGGCGGGGCTGATCGTGTCGGGGAGTGGCGTTGCTCCGGTGGCGACGTTTGCTGTCAAGGACGGCGTGGTCCAGCGCTGCATCGGAACCGAGTGCGCGGAGCGGATTCTACCGTTGGGTGCGCGGGCGGTTTCGGTCGCCGCGGGCGGGCAGACGGTGATGGCTCTCGATGCCGACGGCGATGTTTTCCTGAGCACTGATCAGGGTGAGCACTGGACACGGGCCCAGGTGCAATGGGAGGGCAAGGCGGTCGCTGTGCGAGTCAACGAGGCAGCATTCCGTGGCGCGTTCCTGCGCCTGTCGCCTGGAGTCTCCTCGGCAACCAGGTCACATGGGGCGACTACTACTAATGGAGCGGCTGCGTCTCAGCTCGTCCGTGCCATCTTCGAGCTGACCAATGATAAGGGACAAGTATGGGTGAGCTCTGATGGGGGGAAGACTTGGACAACGAAATAGCTCCTCCCCACCCCCCCATTTATCGGCCGATTCTGTAATCGATTGATACAAATCGGTTTAAGGGATACGTCGGCGCTACCTACTATAGAGGAAAGGAGTTATTGCCCCCCTCCTGATTCTAAAAGAGTTATTAGCCGAAGAGTCGGGTTTCAAGGGCCAAAGCCTAACCGACTACATGATGAGTTTGGACAAGGAGTCCGGCCCCACTGCGTACATGTTTCGCTCCCTCCACTGCGGAGCTTGGGATGGCTACTCAGATAAGCACTAGCACGACTCCTAACCAGCTTCCGAAAGATGGGTTTTTCAGACGGGCGGGTTTCCACTCTCGGTTCGAACTGCCTGCAACCATCCTTGGCCGACGTATCATCGTGTCCATGATGCTGCTCGATGCCGCGGCGAAGGCCGTTTACACGTTGCCGCCGGAGAAGTTGGAAGAGGCGATCCACCTGAGCCATGCGCGGACGCTGGCGCATTTTGGCGATACGGCGTGGATGATTCTGGCGCTGTGGCTGCTGGTGCGGTCGGGCGTGGGGGCGCGGATTCGCGACTGGGCGTCCAAGCTGAGTTCGCGGGCATGGGTGCAGGGGTTTCTGGTTGCTCCGGCGTGGCTTCTGATTCTGTCGCTGCTGGGGCTGCCGGTTTCGTTGATGATGCACCGGGTGAATCTCCAATACGGGATTTCGGTTGAAGGGTGGGGCATGTGGCTGGGAGATTATGCGAAGTCCCTGGGCCTGACGCTGGTGTTTGGCACGCTGACGCTCGTGGTTCTGTATGCGCTGATGCGGCACTCCCAACGCTGGTGGCTGTGGTTCTGGCTGCTGGCTCTGCCGGTGGAGGTGCTTGGCGTCTATGCGGTGCCCGTGTTCATCGATCCCCTGTTCGATCATTTTTCGCCACTGGCGCAGGCGGATCCGGCACTGGTGGGACAGCTTGAGCGAGTGGCGGAGCGGGGAGGCTTGTCGATTCCACCGTCGCGCATGTTTGTGATGGATGCGAGCCAGAAGTTCACGGCTCCGAATGCGTATGTGACCGGGTTTGGGGGGTCGAAGCGGATCGTGGTGTGGGACACGACAATTCAGCACGTGCCGACGGATGAGATTCTGGCGGTTTACGGGCATGAGCAGGGCCATTACGTGCTGGAGCATATTCAGAAGGGGATAGCATTTTCTGCTGTGATGATGCTGGCCGGGTTCTGGATTTTGTATCGGGCGATGCGCTGGCTGGTGCGGCGTTATGGCGAGGCATGGCAGATTCGCGGGGTGGAGGATTGGTCTTCACTCGGGTTGCTGCTGCTGGTGGTGACGGTGCTGAGCTTTGTGGCCGAGCCGATTGGGAACGCGTTCAGCCGCTGGGAAGAACATGCCGCCGATGTCTATGGGCAGGAGGTGATTCATGGGCTTGTCCCGGATGCGCAGGCGACGATGGTGGGGTCGTTCCAGCGGCTGGGCGAGATGTGGCTGGATGATCCCTCGCCGAATCGGTTTGTGGTCTTCTGGACTTATAGCCATCCGTCGACGGCGTCTCGGCAGGAGTTTGCGGCGAGATATGATCCGTGGCGCAGCGGAGAGCATCCTCAGTATCTGAGGCGGTTCTGAAGACTGAAAAGCAGATCCTTCGACTACGCTCTCTCCGGTCGCTTCGCTCAGGATGACATCGTAATGTGGCATGCTGGATGGCATGACTGCTTCTGCGGACTGCCTCTTCTGTAAGATCGCTGCGGGTGCGATTCCCGCGAAGAAGATATTTGAGGATGAGCTGGCCCTCGCCATTCTCGATATCAACCCGCAGGCTCCGGTGCATGCGCTGGTGATTCCTAAGAAACATGTGGCGTCGCTGGCAAAGACGGGCGCGGGTGACAAGGATCTGCTGGGGCATCTGCTGGATGTGGCGCGGGATCTGGCCAAGGAGCAGAAGCTTGGCAACGGCTACCGCGTGGTGATCAACACGGGAGCCAACGGCGGGCAGACGGTCGACCATTTACACCTTCATCTGCTGGGCGGACGCGCCATGCACTGGCCTCCCGGGTAGGGGACTCCCAAATCTCGAACCCACTCAAGCCAAAACCGGGCTTGAATGGGGCACCAACGCAATTAATTGATTTATTTGCTTCTTGTGCATGCCAAGCGGCGGGACTACGATCATCGGCGGCCCAAATATGGGCTGAGTTCCCCCCTAGAAATCTCGCCTTCACTGCGCTCGAAACAAGAGCAAACCAGATCAGGAGAAAGTTCATGTTTCAGAATTTGAAATCCATTTGTCATGGAGAAATCCGTGATCATTCTGTGCGGTATTTCATCGGACTCGGACTTGTATCCCTGTTCGGAGCTTGTAACCTGGCTACAGCCGCTACCCTGTGCGTAAATCCCGGCGGAAAATTCGGCTGCAAGTCGTCAATCTCAGCGGCGGTCGCGGCGGCGTCTCCGGGCGACACGATTCAGGTGGGGCAAGGGACATACAAGGAACAGGTAGTCATTACCAAGTCACTTTCGCTGGTTGCTGCGGATAACGCGAACCCGACCATCGACGCGACCGGGCTGTCGAATGGCATTTTCGTCAACGGCATGTGGGCTGCTCCCAACGCAGGCGTAGCCGATGTGCTGATATCGGGCTTCAAGATCCAAAACGCCAATTTTGAAGGCATCCTGGTTGTGAATGCGTCCGATGTCACCATCGTAGGTAACCACGTCCTCGATAACAATAAGTCACTCGATATTGCCGACGGCACATGCCCCGGCATGCCCGCATTCGAGACCAACGAAGGCGACGACTGCGGCGAGGGCATTCACCTGATGGCGGTAGATCATTCCTCGGTGGTTCGCAACGAAAGCGAACATAACTCGGGAGGAATTCTCATCACCGACGAAACCGGCACGAATCACGACAATCTCATCAGCGGCAATTCCGTCCACGACAATCCGTTCGACTGCGGGATCACGATCGCATCCCACGGCCCCGCCACCTCGGTGATCCCTTCCGCAACGCTGTCGTTTGGCGTATTCGACAACACCATCGCCCACAATGACGTCGAGCGTAACGGCTTCCAGGTTCCCGGAGCAGGCGCCGGAGTGGGAATTTTCGCTCCTTTCCCGGGCACACGGGCCTCAGGCAACGTGGTGATCGACAATGATCTGCACAATAACGGCCTGCCGGGAGTCACGATGCACAATCACGCAGCGGTGCCCCCGGGGGTGCCGGGTCCAGGTGTCAATATGAATGACAATGTGATCGTCAGCAACCGTATCTCCGGCAATGGAGAGGACACGCTGGACGCGGCGACCTCAGGTCCGACAGGAATCAACCTCTTCAGTGTGGCGCCGGTCACGGGAACGGTCGTCTCGCAGAATGTCTTTGACGATGAAGCGATCGACATTGCTTTCAATGCGCCCGCCGGCCAGATCAACGCACACCTCAATGACTTCGACAAGAACGGGGTCGGGGTCGACAACATCGGCACGGGTACTGTGAACGCAACCTATAACTGGTGGGGTTGCTCAAACGGCCCGGGCAGCAAGAAGTGCACGACGATTGTCGGATCAGGCGTGGCCTTTACGCCGTGGCTGACGTCTCCGTTCAACGACTACCACTAGCATCGAATGTTCCATTGCCAACGTGAGACAGCCGGACCTATCTTGATTCGGCTGTTTTAGTTGCTCATGGCCGATCTTTGAGCCGCTCGATCAGTTTGAAGGGGTGGATGGGTTTCGGAATGAGCTCGAATTCAAAGCCCTGTTTTCGACCATCGAGCAGTATCTGGGAGATGCCTGCCTGCCCGGAGAAGAGCAGGATTCTGGAGGCGGGGTAGAGCTTCTGCATGGCGATCGCAAGCTCGACGCCATTCATCCCTGGCATCAAAACATCGGAGAGCAAGCAATCCGGGTGAGATCGGGCTGCGGCCTCCAGGGCGCTCCAGCCATCATAGACAGCCACGGCGTGGAAGCCAGCTGCCTCGAGAATGTCGGCGATGGTGTCTGCGATGAGCCGTTCGTCGTCGACAACCAAAACCCTGGGCCGGCTTTTCCGGAGCTTCTCCGACTCCGTTTCCCCCCACGGAGCCCCGATCTGGCCCCGCGACAATTCGTCGGCTACCTGGATGGAATCCAACTCTGTGTCGAACATGATGGCGTGCCTAGAGTACTTTCTCACTTCTCGTCAGAAATGTGCGAGACCGGAGCAGCAAAGGGGATGAAGATGGTCATGGTTGTGCCGCTGTTCCCCTTTTCCGTGCTGCTGGCGACGGAGATCTGGCCTCCGCGCCTTTCGACAAGCTGCCTGGCGACCCAGAGGCCAATGCCGGTTCCCAGCTCGCCCTTGGTCGTAAAGAAGGGCTCAAAGACTCTATCCAGATGCTCCGGCGCGATGCCCGTACCGTTATCCCGGACGACGGTCTGAATTCCATCTCCTGTGGAAGTGATGAGATCTCGAATAGAGATTCGGAGTACTCCTCCGTGACGCATTGCATCCACTGCGTTGCCGATAATGTTGGAGAAGACCTGGAGCATTTCACCCTTGCTAACGGTGATCTTCCGCACGTCATTAAATTGGGTGTCGACCGAGATCCTGGTGGCAAGCAGCTTCGACTTGTACACGCTCAGAACGTTCTCGATCAGCTCATGGAGGGACAGGTCGATGGGCAGATTCGTATCGCGGTAATAGCCCAGCGTTTGCCGGGCAATGTGCGAGACGCGTTCCATCTCCTGCTCAGCAGTAAGCAGGTAGCCATGAGCTTTCCCGCCGACAGCGCTATTCTGCCGCGCCAGGAAGATGAGGTTGATGAGCGATTCGAGAGGATTGTTAATCTCGTGAGCGATGGTGGCCGCCATCCGTCCAGTGGCGGCGAGCTTTTCCGACTGGACGAGAAGACGCTCGATACGTTTGCGATCAGAGATATCGCGAGCAATCTTGGAGGCGCCGATGACCCGGCCTGACGCGTCCCTGATAGGGGAAATGGTGACGGAAACCTCGAATGTCTCGCCATTCTTTTTCCTTCGCTTCGTCTCGTAATGATCGATGCGGCCCCCGGACCTTAGCTTGCGGAGAATTTCGTCTTCTTCGTAGTGCAGCTCAGGGGGAATGAGACGGAGGACGGGCTGCCCGACCATCTCATTGGCGGTATAACCAAACATCCGGTACGCCCCTTCATTCCAGCTGGTGACGATGCCATTCAGATCTTTGCTGATGATGGCGTCGTCGGCAGAATCAACAATGGCGGCCAGCCGGAAACGGCTTTCTTCGGCCTTCCTCCGCTCCGAGATGTCGCGGACGATCTTCGACGCGCCGATGACCCGTCCGCTCGCATCCCTGACTGGAGAGATGGTTATGGACACGGAGAACTTTTCGCCGTTCTTTCTTACGCGCATCGTTTCGTAGTGGTCGATTCGCTCTCCGGCTCTCAGTTTGCTGAGAATCTGGTCTTCTTCATGATGTCGGTCGGGCGGAATGAGCCGAAGAATCGAGTGACCGACGATCTCCTCAGCGGAATAGCCGAACACGCGCTCGGCAGCCTGGTTCCAGCTGATGATCGTTCCGTTCAGATCCTTGCTGATGATGGGCTCGTCGGAACTGTCGACGATGGCAGCAAGGTGAAAGCGGGGATCCAGGGGTGCAGGCAGAGTACCGCTGGGCGGTTTGTATGTTGGGATGGCGTTTCCATACTCCAAGATTGTGTCTCCCAATACCGGTGCCGTGAACAGGGTAAACCACCGGTTAAAAAGTATGATGCCGTTATCTGCTGATCAGGCATGGATTTCCGCGTGAAAGCGGGGAATCGCGAACAGGCGCCGGGCCATTTATCAAGCGATGTTCTCAGGGCGCGAAGACAATTCGCTATTGTGCTTTCTCCAGCGCCAGCACGGCATAGGCCGTCGCAGCATCCGTCATAAAGAGACTTGCATCGCTCTCCGGATCGCGCTGCTTGTTGATCGACAAGGCGCTCCAGTTCCCTTCCTTCTGCTGGTGTTTTGCGAGCCACTCCAATCCTTGCTGAAGCGTCTTGTCGCGGCGAGGTGTCCCCGACTCCTCCATTGCCAGCACGGCAAGGCCAGTAGCATATCCGTCGCTCTCCATCGGCTCAGGCGAGTGATCGATCCTCTCCCTCTTGTCCATCGCCATGGTCCTCCAGCCGCCGTCAACCTGCTGCTGGCTTCGGAGCGCCGCCAGCAATGCCTTCCGCTGACCCTCGGTTAGCAAGCCGGGCTCCTTTGCAGACGCCCACAGAATATAAAGCTGATTCACCAGAGGCTGCGCCGCATATTTCCGGCGCAGGTAATCGCGCTCGCGGTCGAGGTGCGAGCGAACCTCAGGCTCTCGCGCATATCCGTCCGGAGCGTTCACGGCCTCCAGCATCAGCAACGTGGCGCCCTGGTAGCCGGACTCAGACGACTCCCAAGGCCCCAGGTGAAAGTCCTGCCACTTCCATCCGCCGGCTTTATCGCCCGTCTGCTCCTGCAACGCCCATGCCTCGTCAAACGCGGTTCGCGTGATCGGACGCAAACGCCCCTGGCGCGCGTCATAGCTTGCCAGGATGACCGCATTCAGAACCGCCTCGGTCGCATGGGCCTCAGCGGTCTTGCCGGGGCCATTCTTCGCGTCGGAATAAAACGGCACCATCTCAGACCACTGGCTCACGCGCTTTTCCACGCTGTCCAGCATGGTCTTCTCGGGCGGGGTCAGCCCCGGCTCGCCCAATTGCAGCCGCAAACCAGGCCGCGCCATCGCATACGGCACAACCGTGTGGCAGGAGATGCAGATCGTTCCGTGGTCTTTCTGGGCTCGAGGCCACGCCTGCCACCATATTTCGCGATCGTCGAGATAGCGCGCCGCCGTTTGCCGATTCCAGCTCAACGAAGAGACGGTGGAAGAGCCGTGCACGGGCATCGCTCTCCACAGCACGAGCGCCGCCAGACAACCGCCCAGCAACAGATGTGCTCCTACAATCCTGCTCCTCATCCGGCAGCACCTTTCGCCTTTTGGATTGACCACGGGAGATGGGTTAGATAGTACTCCAAACCAGACCCCAAACTGCACGAGTTAGCCCGGTTATGATGTCGAGGAGAATGTGCTCGAAATAAAGCGCTATGAAATTCCTGGTTACAGGCAGTGCCGGTCATCTGGGTGAGGCCCTGGTCAGAACGCTTCGGGATCTGGGTCACGAAGTGGAAGGGCTCGATATCCTCGAGTCTCCGTATACGACGAAGATCGGCTCGATTGCGGAGCGGCCGGTTGCAGTGAGTTGTATGAATGGCGTTCAGGTGGTCTTCCATGCAGCGACACTGCACAAGCCCCACGTCGCGACGCACAGCCGGCAAGAGTTCGTTGACACCAACATCACCGGGACGCTCAATCTGCTGGAAGCGGCTGCCGGCGCAGGTGTGAAGTCGTTTGTCTACACGAGCACAACAAGTGTCTTTGGAGACGCACTGATTCCTCCGCTGGGGTCTCCGGCGGCATGGATCACGGAAGAGGTCACACCTGTGCCGAGGAACATCTACGGTGTGACGAAGAGCGCGGCGGAGGATCTGTGCCAGCTATTTCATCGCAACCAGAGTCTCGCCTGTGTGGTGCTCCGGACATCGCGATTCTTTCCTGAGCAAGACGACAGCAAAGAAGTGCGGGAAGCCTTTTCAGATGAAAATGTGAAGGCGAATGAGTATCTCTACCGGCGCGTCGATATCGAGGATGTGGTGAGCGCGCACCTGCTGGCCGCGGAGCGCGCGCCTGACCTGACGCGGGAGCTGGGCCTCCGCAAATACATCGTCAGCGCGACAACGCCATTTCGTCGCGACGATCTTGAACGCCTGCGAAGCGACGCGCCTGCAACGGTGGCTGAGCGGGTTCCGGGATATGAGTCGGTCTATCGCCAGCGGGGCTGGCGGATGTTCCCCGGCATCGACCGCGTGTACGTAAACGACCGCGCTCGCGATGAGCTTGGGTGGCGGCCGCGATACGACTTCAGGTCAGTTCTCGATTGCGTTGGAGATGGCGTTGACTTCAGGAGTCCGCTGGCGCGAGCGATTGGTTCCAAGGGATACCACGACGAAGTTTTCGCGCAGGGACCGTATCCGGTGGAGTAGGGGCCTTGCCGCTATTTGCTGACGAAGGCGTTGCCTTCGATCACGAAGCGCAGCGGGTGCTCCACGGCTTTGCTGATGCCGATGCGGGGAGTGGAGCGGATCATCTCAGGTTCGAAGCCGTCGTCGAGGATTTGCAGGACCGAAGCGCGGCTGGTGACGTCGAGGCCGTTGTGGGCGGCGCGGGTAATGTCGAGCGCCTGGCAGAGGCGTCCGGGGCCGGAGGTCAACAGTTGCGGCTTCGCCGACGCAGGCAGGTTGCGCAGCCGGGCCATGGTTTCGAGTCCTTCGACGGGTTCAAGGGCGCGGAACAGGACGCCACCCCCGTGGCCGTCGGGCTGGCAGGAGACATTGAGGCAGTAATACATCCCGTAGATGAAGTAAACATAGGCGAAGCCGGGCGGCCCGAAGAGGACGGCATTCCGTGCGGTCTTGCCGATGTAGGAGTGGGAAGCGGGGTCGTCGAGGCCAAGGTAAGCTTCGAGCTCGACGATTCGGCCGGTGACGCGATGTCCGTCGATGCGGCGGCTGACGAGCTTGCCAAGTAGCTTTCGGGCAACGATGTCGGGCGGGTTGAGGTAGAAGCTGCGGGGCAGGAGCTTTCGCATTAAATAGCAGAGATGCGGACACGGGCAGGGAGGACGCAAAAGACAGTGGTGGGACAAAGCCCCCGCGTTTCCATCGCTGTCCTGGCGAAGTTTAACCGCTGTCGCGAGTTCCGACATGCCCTACCTCCCACTCGAATGAAAAAAAGAGTAACTATATGGCTTTAGTAGAATCTCAAGTCAACATAGTCCTGGCACATGACGGGCGTTGAGCGCCAAAAAGAGATGCTGTAAACGTACTGTGAGCCAGGGCAGTCGTGTGATGTACTGAAGTGCGAGCCCGGGATCGAGAGTCGCTGCGTAGAGCTCGTAACAGTTTCTGTTCTGTAACTTCGAAAAGAGGTTTGAATGGCTGAGTCATCCAAATCACCAGGAACTTTTCGGCTGGGGCCGCTGCTATTCATTGCCGCAGTCGTCGGTGTAGCAGCGATTGCTTTCGCGTATACGGCCGGGTGGCTCTCGCCGCATCGGCTGACTCCCAAAAAACTGGTAGCGGGACTGGCGCCTCCCGGCGGCCCGGCATTGGGTCATCGCCGCAACCACGCTAAAGGCATCTGTTTCACCGGCAGCTTCGAGGCCAACGGCAATGGCTCGGAGCTTTCCAGGGCGAGCGTCTTCGCTCCGGGCCAATATCCGGTGGTGGGACGCTTTAACCTCGGCACTGCCGATCCGAATGCCGCAGATGCAATGGTGCGGGTTCGCGGCATCGGCGTCAGTATCACTCCCCCAGACGGGCAGGAATGGCGCATGGCCATGATCGACGCTCCGATCTTCCCTGTATCGACTCCTCAAGACTTCTATGAGCTGCTCACTGCCTCAGGAAGCAAGGACCCAAACGCGATGAAGAATTTCATTGGCGCCCATCCGGGATTCCTCTCATTCGTCGGTTGGGCCAAGAGTGCTCCCTGGACCGGGAGCTATGCGGAAGAGCGCTACAACAGTCTTAACTCCTTTCTGTTTGTCGATGGGTCAGGCACCAAACGTACGGTACGCTGGTCGCTGGTTCCGGCAGCGCAACCTGTACCCATCTCACCGGAGGATCTGGCTAAGCGCGGTCCCGATGCCTTGGAGCAGGAAATTACCCAGCGTGTCGCCTCAGGCCCTCAACGGTGGACTATGGTGGTGACGGTCGCCAATCCGGGCGATCCTACGGCGGATCCTAACAAGGCCTGGCCTCCGGATCGACGCACCGTTGAGGTTGGCACGCTTACCGTGCAGCAAATTGAGGCCGAGCCTACCGGTCCGTGTCTCAACATCAATTTCGATCCGACGGTGTTGCCTTCCGGCATCACGACCTCCGATGACCCGTTCCCCGCCGCTCGCTCAGCCGCCTATTCCCGGTCATACAACAGCCGCACGGCCGAAGCCTCCAATTATCCGGGTAACGAGACAGGAGCCAAGCAATGACAACCAGCCGAAAACGCTTCACCGCGCCGCAGCGACTGCTTCACTGGCTCATGGCAATTTGCATCCTGACCATGTTGTTCATCGGCGTAGGCATGGTCTCGACGGTTACTCCGAAATACCTGATTTTGGTTCAGATTCATAAGCCGCTGGGGATCGCCATCCTGGTGCTGGCACTCATCCGTCTGGTGCTGCGCCTTATTTACAAGGCGCCTGCGCTGCCCCCCGACCTGCCGGAGCCAATCAGGCTGGGCGCAGAACTGTCGCAGTATGTCCTCTACGCGCTGATGATCGGCATGCCGCTCATCGGCTGGGGTATGTTGTCCGCAGCGTCTTACCCGGTGGTGCTGTTTGGCAGTGTGCACCTGCCCTCCATCCTGCCGTTGAGTCCCACCCTGCATACGTGGTTGTGGCGTGCCCATCACTACCTGGCCTTTGCGTTCTTCGCAACCATCCTGATGCACCTCGGGGCGATTCTCTTTCACAAGCTGATCAGGAATGACGGCATATTCGAAACAATGGCGCCGGTCGTTACACCGGAGCAGCACAAGCTGATCGACTGATTGTGTGCTGACAGGCACTTGGGCCGGTTCTCATTTGTCTTTGCGGCAGACGATGGTGAGCGAGGCGGGGGCATCATCATTCGCGTAGAGTCTGGCGATATTTGTGTCCAAGAGCTCTGACTGGCTACCTGCGCCTTTGAAGGAAACCAGGCTGAATCCCTTGTGGCAGCTTAGATCGAGGTCTTTCTGACTGTTCAAGGATGACTGGACATAGGTCTGCCATGGTTCCAGCCTACGACCAGCGGACGAGGCTTTACCGCTCAACGGCTTATTTCTGCCAATGTCAGTGAATACTGTCGCGGTATAGGACTTGATCGAATCGGAGATGGTCATCTTTGTGTAGTCGGGATCGGGCGGGAGGAGCTTACATCCCGGAGCAGGCGTGATTACCGGATCGAAGATATTCAGGTCGGCTGAGTAATACCCTGTCGCGCTTTCGCCGATTACTCCCTTCACAGTAACCGAGCAGTGATCCATTTGTTTGGCGTGGAGCCCCCCATCACTGAACGCGAGTTCGATTTCAGAGGCTCCGCATGCTGGTTTGGGCAGAACCAGACCCAGCCATGGACGTGTCCCTGGATGAAATTTTATGGTGCCGTGCAGAACCGATGGCTGAGACGCGTCGATGCTCTTTCCGTCAGAAGACGGGCAGGATTGAGCGAACAGCGGACCAGAGCCCAGTACAGCGAGGATGAGAACCATAGTGGCACGCAAGCCGGAGAACATGTTGGAACATTAGAGCAAACACGAAGATGCGCTTCCCACCCTTCGCTATGCGAAGGATGGGGCACCCAGAATTGTTACCAGCTTACCCCTTTTTCCACTCCTTGATGGCTGCGAGTACCTCTTCGGCGTGGCCCTCGGGTTTGACCTTGGGGAAGACTTTCAGCAGCGTCTGGTCGGGGCCGATGAGGAAGGTCGTGCGCTCGATGCCGATGACTTTCTTGCCGTACATGTTCTTTTCCTTGAGCACGTCAAACTGTTTGCAGACTTTTTCGTCTACATCTGCAAGGAGCGGATACGGCAGGTCATACTTCTCTTTGAACTTCTTTTGAGCCTTGGGCGTGTCGCGGGAGATGCCGAGGACGATGGCACCGGCGGCCTGGAGCTTTTTGAAGGTGTCGCGAAAGCCGCAAGCTTCGATGGTGCAGCCGGGCGTGTCGGCTCTGGGGTAGAAGAAGAGGACGACGGGCTTGCCGGCAAAGTCCTTGAGGTGCACAGTATTCTCCTGGTCATCCTGAAGCGCGAAGTCGGCAACTTTCTGGTGGAGTTCCATAAATCTTCCTTTGAGCGGAGAGGATTGCGCGCGTCAGGCGCTCCGCGTCTAATACATAGATTGTTGCCTAGACGACTGGCTATGTCACGGGGTGGAAAGCGCGGGATGACGTTGTGGCGCGGATTGATATTCGCCGGATGGATGCTGGGCGCGGGAATTCTCACCCCGGCGCATGCGCAGTATCCAGGCCGCGTGGATCCCAACAAGGGCGCGGCGGCGGCTCCGGTGCTGCGCGCGACGGCGGTGCTCGAATATACGGGCGACCTGACCAAGCCGACGGCGGCAAGGCTGATTCCGGTGGCGGTGTGGGATGGCGAGCGGTATCAACCGGCTGGCCTGTATATGGCGCAGCCGATGCCTCTGGCAGTCGAGTCCGGCACGCAGTACGAGCTGGAGGATGCGGGATTGTCGAAGGGGCTGTTCGACGTGAAGGCGGCAGCCAACGTTTCGGGCTCGTGGATTGCGATCGGAGCGTACCGGACGCCCGCGGTACCGAAGGTGTCGAAGCTGAAGCCGTCGAAGAATCCTCCGAAGATCGAAGGAGATGTGAAGGGCGACGACGGGAAGCCGCACTTCGCACATCGTCCGGCGGACTCGGGGACGAGCGGGGCTACATCCGGGTCAGGCTCGGGGTCTGGGTCAGGGTCGGGATCGGGCAGCACGGGTTCGGGCAGCGGCTCGGGACATGCTTCGGGGAGTGCTCCGGCGGACGATCCGGATCGGCCAACGCTGCATCGGCGGACAGACTCGACGGCGAGCAGCTCGGGTTCAGGTTCAGGCTCGGGCTCAAGTTCGGGAACGGCGGCGACTCCCGCCCCGGACGTTGATCCGGACAGGCCCGTGCTGCATCGGCCTCCGGCTGCGGCGACGAACCCCAATGACAATGGCGCACCGGTTTCGGCGACGACGAATGTCGATCCGGACAGGCCGAAGCTGGGCCGCGGCAGGCCAGCGGAGTATGAGTCGCTGGATACGCCTTCGACCGTGGAGGTCGCGAAGCTGACAGGGAGTCCGCAAAACCTCAAGCTGATCGCGGCGGTATCCGATATCAAGACGCGCGAACCGCATTCGTATGTCTATGCGTGGAACGATCCGGAAGACGCGAAGAAGATGCAGTCGGCGCTGGAGGACATGGCGAAGAATCTGCTGGCGGGAAATGCGCTGAAGTCGACCGTTTCGGGTCAGAGCATTGGTCCGGCGAAAAAGCCTGCAACAAAAAGCACAACCACGGGTACAAATAGTCACACAGCGCATAAAACGGCGGCGAAGCCGGTGTTGCCGGACTTAGCAGACGAGCAGTTCAAGGCGTACGAGCTCTCGTTCGGCGGCGGGGCGACGCTGGTCTTCTCGGCGAAGAGCGGCGAGGGAGATCAGACGAAGTATGTGACGATCATCGCGCAGCCGGACTTCAATGGCGTTCCGCAGGTTCTTTTCAAGCAGGTCACGCGTGAGGGGGCGCTGGATGCGATTCCCCGGATGCAGCTTGTGGACGCTGTCGATACCGACGCCGATAATCGCGCCGAGCTGATCTTCGAGCTGGCGGGGAAGACGGAGCGGCAGTTCGCGATTTATCGCGTCCACGACCGGGAGGTGGAGCAAGTGTTTTCGACGGGCGGGGCTGAGTAAGTTCCACGTCCGGTCTGGGCCGTCAGTTGGCGTCATCCTCGTCGCCTCGGTTGATTGGCTTGGTCTTTACCGATGGGGTTGCAGCGTGCGGAGCCAGTGTGGCCGCGCCAATGGTCTGGTGAGGGTGGGCCGACTGGAAGCGCTCGATACCCAGGGCGACCTGCAGAGAATATCCAAGCGAGTGCTGGCCGGGACCGGGGTCGAACGCGTCGGTCGCCTTGATGTTGCGGAACCAGCGCATGACGTCATCGCTGTCCGGTAAGACGTTCGACTTGGCCTGCCACTGCGCGGTGGAGTGACAGGACAGGCAGGACGACTTGGGATTGTCGACGGGACCGTTCAATCGGCCGGCACGGCCAAGATGTTGCGGAGGACCGACAGCCGGGTTGATGAAGGTCTGAGCGAGGTGCGTGGTGCTGGTCGCCGTGGCATCGGTCACGGCGGGGTCGTTGCCCCACATCAGGCCTACCGGCTCCAAACGATCCCACGGAGTGGCTCCGGTGGCGTTGCCATCGTAGACGAAGGTCCCGAAGACCCAGCCTGTGGTTGCGTTCGCGCGCGAATCCCGGACAGCCACGTCGACCTGCAGGAGCCGCACCGTCTGGATGGACCGCGACCCGCCGCTGCTGGTGGAGACGTTAGCCTGCCATTCAAAGTCGTTCTTGAGATACGGGACCTGATCGGCAGGCGCCGTCGTAAAAAGCAGCTTGCAGGCCACGGTGCCGTCGGGGAAATTGACGACGGCGGGGTTCGGTGAGTTGGGATCTTTCCAGACTTGCCCGATCACATAGCCTCCGGGAGCGTTGTAGAAGCCCACGGCCCAGTTTGCGAAGGAGCCGGTCTGGGTGGGCGCGAGCTCATGCGGGCGGGAGGATCGCTCCCCGGTGAGTCCATGCACGAATTCGCGGCCGTTTGGCGTGGTGTGCAGCCAGGGCGCGTGATACCAGTTGCGCACCGTGTTCTTTTCGAGCTGCCAATCCACGGCGACGTTGCCCTCTTCGCAATAAGACAGCACGCTTTGCAGATATTGCATTTGCTGGGTCTTGAAATTGAACTTCTTCCAGGGTTTCGGGCCAGCGGACGGTTTGGCGGCGGGGTAGTCCTGACGAAGCTTGAAGACAGGGCCGGTCCAGCCGGTGGGAATCGGGTCATTGGAAGACGGAAAAGTCGGGCTTTGCGCGAAAGACATATTCGCGGACAAAAACAGGGCTACGACCTCCCCGCAGAACAGCCACAAGGTTCGATTTCGAATAGGCACCAGAAGACCTCCGCCGCGATATGGGCCCTGATGAGGCGGACGAGGGCTGCTTGATGGTGACTACAGTTGGCGAATCGTTACACAAATTCGGCGGCTAGTATTCTGTGCCGATATGTTTAGGGACATATTCATCCGCACCCGAGAGCTTGAGTGTACAGCCCCCTTGCACTTCTACAGGAGATGCGGTACTACTCCCTGTAGAAGGACAAGGGGAGAGAGAATTGCAATTGCCACGGATAGATCTTCCGCAGGGCACGGTGGACCTGCTTATTTTGAGAACCCTCTCGGCGGGGCCGCAGCATGGCTGGGCCGTCTCGGAACGCGTGCAGCAGGTGTCGAGCGACGTGCTGAAAATTCAGCAGGGATCGCTGTATCCGGCGCTGCATCGCCTTGAGAGACGCGGGTGGATCAAGGCGCGGTGGGGCACATCGGACAACAATCGCAAGGCGAAGTATTACGAGCTCACGCGGGCCGGGCAGAAGCAGCTTGAGCTGGAAACAGACAGCTGGCTAAAGCTGACGGCGGCGGTGGCCCAGATTTTAGAGAGTGTGTGAGGTCGCGATGCTCAACGATTTGCTGTATCGCCTGCGCGCGCTGTTTCGTCGCAATGTCGTGGAAACGGAGCTGAACGAAGAGATCCGCTTTCATTTCGACAAGGAAGTCGAGAAGTACAGGAGGCAAGGCATGACGGATGAGGAAGCCCGGCGAAGCGCGCGGCTGGCCTTCGGCGGCCACGAGCAGGTGAAGGAAGACTGCCGCGAGGCACGTGGCACGGGCCTGATCGAGACCGGCCTGCAGGACCTTCGTTATGCGCTGCGTCAGCTGTGGAGTAATCCATCGTTCGCGGTGGTCATCATCCTTACGTTGGCTTTGAGCATCGGCGCAAACAGCGCCATCTTCAGCGTTATCTCCAGTGTTCTGATCAAGTCGCTTCCCTATCCCCAGCCGGAGAAGATCGTCCGCGTCTTTCTGACCAGCAACGTTTATCCGAAGTTTCCGCTGAATCCTTTCGACTTTCGCGATTACCGGACGCACAGCAAATCTTTCGATTCGCTTGCCGGGTTCACCCGCGGAGATATGCAGCTCTCGGGCGGCTCGACTGAGCCGGTGCGGCTGCATGGATTCCGGATTACGTCAGGATTCTTCCGCGTGCTTGGCCTGCATCCGCAACTGGGACGTGAGTTCGACGCGAAGGCGGAGACTCCGGGCAATGGCCTGCAGGTGATTCTCAGCGATCGCATCTGGCGTTCGCAGTTCGGCGCCGCACCTGACATTGTCGGACGCAAGATCACCCTGAACGCGGAGCCGTTCACGGTGGTGGGCGTGATGCCCGCGGGCGTCCAGCACCCCGGTAATGAATATCACTCGCTCGTGTACGGCGAGGACGTCGACTTCTGGTCGCCATTCACCTTTAACGGAGATCCGACCCGCCGTGGGTCGCACTTCATGGAAGGCATCGGACGTCTGAAGGATGGCGTCACCGCCGAGCAGTCACAGTCTGAGCTCAACGCCATCATGACTCAGATTGCGCGTGAACTGGGCCACGATGCGTCCGGCTGGCAGGTGATGGTCATTCCGCTTTACCGCGAGGTTGTCGGTTCGAGCCAGCGGATGCTCCTGGTGCTGCTCGGAGCGGTCGGCATGGTGCTGCTGATTGCCTGTGCCAATGCGGCCAATCTGCTGCTGGCCCGGGCGGCGAACCGGCAACGCGAGATCGCTGTGCGGCTGGCTTTGGGCGCGTCGCGGTCTCGGCTTGTGCGGCAACTGCTTACTGAAAGCCTGCTGATTGCGCTGGTGGGAGGCGCGCTGGGACTGGGGATGGCGGCAGGAGGCGTGAAGGCCCTGGTGTCGCTGCTCCCCGCTGATTTTCCGCGCGCGCATGAGATTCACGTGAGTGCTCCAGTGTTTGCGTTCACGTTTCTCGTCAGCGCGGCGACCGGCATTCTTTTTGGTTTGATCCCGGCGATCCAAGCCTCGCGAATCGATCCGAGGCGAGGGTTGCATGAGGGCGGCAGGAACTCCACTGGAACCGGACGACTGAGCCGGCTTCGCAATGCGCTGGTGGTGTCGGAAGTGAGCCTGGCTTGCGTGCTGCTGATTGGTGCGGGCCTGATGCTGCGCAGCCTGCTGAATCTCGTCCATCTCGATCCCGGTTTTCGCGAGGAGCACGTTTTGACCGCGAGCGTGTCGCTGCCCGGGACGGAGTACAAGACGGAGGCGGCCGTGGGACGCTTCTACGAGACGCTGACCACAAACCTCGCGTCGGTCCCCGGAGTCGAATCGGCTGGTGCGGGCAGCGATCTGCCCTGGACGGGATATGACGAAAACACCAGCCTGAATATCGAAGGCAAGCAGGCTCCGCCGCACGACGAGTTCCACGCGCGCTATCACGTTGCTACACCGGATTATTTTCGCGCGCTCGGCATTCCTCTGCTGCACGGACGCTTCTTTACCGCTGGCGATAAGTCCGGTGCGCAGAAGGTCGTGATCATCAACCACGCGATGGCCCAGAAATACTGGCCGGGCGAAGACGTGGTGGGGAAACGAGTGACGTGGGACGACCACCCCAAGGAGACAGACTGGTTCAGGATTGTCGGCGTGGTGGGCGATGTGAAGGACAAGCCCAACAGTCCCGACGCTGAGCCTGCGTTCTGGTGGGCCGATCTTCAGCAGCCCTTTACGGACATGTCGCTGGCGGTTCGCTCGACCGCTGATCCCCAAACGCTGGCGGACGCGGTACGTAATGAAGTGAGGCGGCTGGATCCTGCGCTGGCGGTGGCCGATGTCACATGGATGGACGAGATCGTATACGGATCGGTGGCTACTCCACGCTTCGCATTTGTGCTGGTGGGGATGTTTGCGGGACTCGCGATTCTTCTAGCTGCGATCGGCACTTATGGAGTGATCTCTTATTCGGTGAGCCAGCGCACTCCGGAATTCGGACTGCGCATGGCGCTGGGAGCGCAACGGCTGGATGTGATCCGTCTCGTTCTCGCGCAGGCTGCAAGACTGGTGCTCACGGGTACGGTTCTTGGACTGCTACTTGCTCTCACGCTGGCGCGCGTGTTGAAGAACCTTATCTATGATGTCAGCCCGGCCGATCCGCTCACGTTTGGAGCGGTTGGACTTATGGTGATCCCCATTGCCGTGCTGGCCTGCTACATCCCCGCACGGAAAGCTACGAAGGCCGATCCTATGATCGCTTTGCGGGCGGAGTAGCAGCTTCCCTTGTGCTTCGACACCAGCTGCTGTATTTTCTTGTGTAGAAGCAGCAGGGGATATGTCGATAGATGGCTGACGAGCGGTTGGAACTTCCTCAAGGTACGCTGGATCTCCTGATACTGAAGGCGCTAGCACTGGAATCGCTGCACGGCTGGGCGATATCGGAGCGGCTGCAGCAGGTTTCGCGCGAAGCATTGCAGGTGCAGCAGGGCTCGCTCTATCCGGCGTTGCACCGCCTGGAGCGGCGTGGGTGGATCAAGGCCAACTGGGCGATCAGCGAGAACAATCGCCGCGCGAAATATTACAAATTGACCCGGCAGGGTGAGAAGCAGCTAGAGGTTGAAACCGCGGCATGGCGCAAGCTGGCGGCAGCGGTGGGCCACGTTCTCGATATGGCGTAGGGGAGACAATATGCTGAGCGATCTGCTCTATAGACTCCGTGCCCTCTTCCAGCGCAAGGCGGTGGAGACCGAGCTGGACGAGGAATTGCGTTATCACCTGGATCGCGAGGCGGAGAAATATCGGCAGGCGGGAGCCTCTCCGGAAGAGGCCATGCGGCGCGCGAGGATTGCGCTGGGCGGCCCGGAACAGGTGAGGCAACAGTGCCGCGAGGCGCGCGGTACGAGGCTGCTTGAGGACCTGGCCCAGGATGTGCGCTACGGCATGCGCATGCTGTTGAAGAATCCGGGGCTGACCTTTGTGATTGTGCTGTCGCTCGCGATCGGGATTGGCGCGAACACGGCGATCTTCAGCGTGACCAGTACGCTGCTGCTGAAGCCGTTGCCGTATGCGCATCCGGAGCGGCTGGCGATTCTGTGGCTGCGGTCGCCGGGCATCGGCATCCCACAGGACTGGCCCTCGCCGGGGCAGTATCACGACATCAAAACGCAGAACCATGTATTCGAAGAGATGGCGATCGCGAATGGGGGCGGCTACACGCTGAGCGGCCTGTCGAAGGCGATGCGGGTGGACGGCATTGAGGCGTCTTCGAGCCTGCTGCCCATGCTGGGCGTGAAGCCGATGCTGGGGCGCATCTTTACCGCGGACGAGGACCGGCCGGGCAAGCCCGACGCGGTGGTGTTGACCTACGGACTGTGGAAGCGAGCCTTCGGCGGCGATGCGAATCTGTTGGGGCGGAGTATCACGCTCAACGGCAAGCCCCGCGTCGTTGTCGGCATCCTGCCTCAGGAGTTCCGGCTGAACCATGAAGTGATCCCCATAATCGGCGGGATCGACAAGGCAGAGATCTTTATGCCTCTGCCCATGGATGCGAAGGAGGAACTGGATTACGGCGACGAGAACTACAACCTTCTGGCACGACTGAAGCCGGGAGTGACCATGCAGCAGGCGCAGGCCGACATCAGCATTATTGCCGCGCGGCTTCGCGAGGAGAAGCATCGCGACCGCACCTTCACGATCAGCGTTGTGCCGCTGATGGAGCAGGTGGTAGGCGATGTGCGCGGCGCAGTGCTGATTCTGCTTGGAGCGGTGGCGCTGGTGCTGCTGATCGCCTGCACCAACGTGGCTAATCTGCTGCTGGCGCGCGCGACTGGGCGGCAGAAGGAAATAGCCATGCGCACGGCGCTGGGAGCGGGGCGAGGGCGGCTGGTGATGCAGCTGCTGACGGAGAGCGTGCTGCTGAGCCTGATGGGCGGCGTGGCGGGACTGGGGGTCGCGGCGCTGAGCTTGTACGTGGTGCAGAAAATTCATCCTGGAAATATTCCCCGGCTGGATGAGATCGGGATGGACTTTCGGGTATTGGCGTTCACGCTGGCGATTTCGCTGCTCACGGGAATTGTCTTTGGCCTGGCACCGGCGCTGCGCGCATCGCGGGTAGATCTGAACACAACTCTGAAGGCGGGCGGAAGAACCTCGCATACCGGCGGGCTGAACGTGAAGCACGATAAGCTGCGCGGAGCGCTGGTGATTGCGGAGCTGGCTCTTTCGCTGACTCTGCTTGCAGGAGCGGGGCTGCTGGTCCGCAGCTTTATGCGCCTGCTGAGCGTGCCGCCGGGCTTCAATCCAGAAGGCGTGATTTCCATGCGTGTGGCAGCCGGCCGGCCGAAGTACACGGATCGTCCGACGAGGGTCCAGTTCTATGACGAGCTTGACGCGCGGGTGCGAAGCCTACCGGGTGTGACCGGATTTGGCGCTGCTTCTGTGCTTCCTCTTACTCCCGCGATTGGATGGGGAGGTATGGATATCGAGGGATATGTACCGCCGAAGGATGCTCCCGAATTGCAGGTGGACAAACGCTCAGCAACGCCGGACTACTTCCGGACGATGGGCATTCCGTTACTTCAAGGCCGCTTCTTCACGCCCGCTGATACGGATAAATCGCAGCCGGTGGTGCTGATCGACCAGAAAATGGCTGACCGTTTTTGGCCGAAGGGAGACGCCGTAGGCAAGCGCATCCGGCAGGGGGACAAGAGTCCCTGGCTGACGATTGCAGGCGTGGTTGGAGTGGTGAAGCAGTACGGGCTGGATATTGATACCAAGATGGTTACGTATTTTCCTTATGCGATGTGGGGGAACGGCGAGATGTATGTGGTGGCACACACGACCGGCGATCCCGCGGCGCTGGCGAATTCGATTGTTGAACAGGTCCACGGCATCGATGCGGATGTGCCGGTATTTGAGACTGCAACGATGCAGCAGCGGGTTCATGATTCCGTGGCGCGGCAGCGGTTTGCCATGACGATGCTGGGCGCCTTCGCTGGCTTCGCGATGATCCTGGCGGCGATTGGTATCTATGGCGTGATGTCGTTCCTGGTGACGCAGGGTACGGCGGACATTGCCATCCGCATGGCGCTGGGCGCACAGCGCGGGAGGATTCTGGCACTGGTGCTGCCGCAGGGGATGGGACTGGCGCTGCTTGGTATTGCCGCGGGCCTCGCGGGCGCGCTGAGCCTGACGCACGTGATGAGTGGGCTGCTCTTCGGCGTGAGCGCGACTGATCCGGCGACCTTTGCCGGCGTTGCGATTCTGCTGACGCTGGTGGCCATCGCGGCCTGCTATTTTCCGGCGCGGCGAGCGATGCGCGTGGATCCGATGGTCGCGTTGAGAATCGAATAGCGGTTTATTTGGCAGCACCGCGAAGTTTCGCGTTTTCCGCTTCGAGAGCCTCAAGACGCCGGCGCATGGGCTCGAGCATCTTCGACAGCTCTTCTTCCGTGTAGCGCGGGGTAATGTGTTGCGGGCAATTCCAGTCGAAGGCCGCGATATGAATCAGCACGGCGCGTTCGGCAGGTGTTTTCTCTTCCGGCACGCGCAGGGTTTCGATGAGCTTCCGCGCCTCGGCGTCTCCTTCATGAACCTCTGCATGGGCGAGAATTTTGAGGCGCTGCTGGGCCGGGTAGTCCATGAAGAAGAGCGCGACGCGGTCGTCGTGCTGAAGGTTGCCGACGCTGATGTATTGCTTGTTGCCGCGCAGATCGGCGAAACCAAGAGTGCGGTCGTCGAGCACGTGAATAAAGCCCTTCACTCCTCCGCGATACTGGATGTAGGGCCAGCCGGTTTCAGTGACGGAGGCCATGTAAAACCCATCGCTCCCACGGATGAAGGCCTGCTCATATTGGCCGAGACGGTCTCCAAGATCGGACGACTGCTCCACCCGCTCGTACAAATGGCGGCTGCCGTGTTGTTGCTGCTGCTCTTTGACGAGCGGAGTGAATGCGAGTTCTGCGAAACGCCGGCCCATGGTTTTCTCCGGAGGTAGGTCCTATTGGATGATTCGATCAGCTGTTTCGCTTCATGAACAGGTGGACGCGCACTGACTCAAGGCTTGCCCCAGCCGCCCCCGCCGGGGGTTTCGATGTGCAGGATGTCTCCTTTGAAGAGGCGCTGGGTGCACTTGCCGGGGATCTCTGCCTCTTCATTGCTTCCGGCTTTGCGAATCCAGGCTCGACCGGGCGCGCCTTCTTCGCCGCCCTGCAATCCGTATGGGCGGAATCTTCTGCGTTCCGCGAGCAGCGTCACCTGCGCTTCGGCCAGCATCTCGACTTCGCGGATGAGTCCGTCGCCTCCGCGAAATTGTCCTGCGCCGCCTGACTCGTCACGGTATGCGTAACGCCGCACGCGCAACGGGTAGGCATATTCGAGGGCTTCGATGGGCGTGTTCAGCGAATTGGTCATGTGGGTCTGCACGCCGGGGATGCCGTCAATGCCGGGACGCGCACCCATGCCGCCCGCAGTCGTCTCGTAGTAGGTGAAGGGCTCGGCGGTGCGCGGGTCTACTCCTCCGATCGTGAGGTTGCTCATGGTACCGGCGCTGGCTGCAGGGATGCGTTTGGGGACGGCCTGGGCCAGCGCGCGGAGAAGCACGTCGACAATGCGCTGCGAGGTTTCGACGTTGCCTCCGGCGACCGGCGCGGGAGGCAGAGCATCGACGATGCTGCCGGGGGGAGTGACTAACGTGAGCGGACGCAGAATGCCGGCCGTCGCGGGGGCGTCCTCCCTGAGCAGGCAGCGCAACATGTAAAAGCAGGCAGAGAGCGTGATGGCGCGCACGGCGTTTACGCTGCCGGCGACCTGAGCAGAGGAACCGGCGAAGTCGATGTGCAGCGATGCTGCCTCGGGGTCGAAGCGCAGGCGGACGGCGATGCGGCAAGGGATGTCGGTCACGCCATCGTCATCGAGCCAGTCTTCTGCACTGAAGTCGCCAGCGGGCATGGTGCGCAGCTCGGCGCGCACAAGGCGCTCGGAGTAGTCGAGCAGAGCGTCGACAAGCGGCTGCAATTTTTGCTCGCCGTATTTTTCGGCCAGTTGCAAGATGCGCTGTTCGCCGACACGGCAGGCTCCGATCTGCGAGGCCAGATCGCCTTCGCGCTCCTGCGGCGTGCGCACGTTCAGCAGGATGAGGTCGAGCATCTCGCGATCGATGATTCCTCCGCGCACGATACGCACGGGAGGAATGCGAATGCCCTCCTGAAAAATTTCACGCGCCGGTCCCATCGATCCGGGGAACGAACCGCCGACGTCGGCGTGGTGGGCGCGATTCGAAACATAGAACGCGGGCCGATCATGACTGAGATCGTGGCCGGGGAGAAAGACGGGCAGCACCATGGTGATGTCGGGAAGATGCGTTCCGCCTGCGTAGGGGTCGTTGAGGATGGCGATGTCTCCCGAAGCGAAGGCGATCGCGGTTACGGCGGCCTGCACGGACATGGGCATGGAGCCGAGGTGCACCGGCATGTGGTCGCCCATGGCGATGACGCGCCCCTGGCCGTCGAAGATGGCGCAGGAGTAGTCGCGCCGCTCCTTGATGTTGGGCGAGAGCGCGGTGCGGCGCAGGGCCGCGCCCATCTCCTCGGCAATGGAATGGACGGCGCTTTGAAAGACGGCGAGGTCTACAGAGTCGGGTTTAAGGGGATCGGGTTTGCTCATGAGGTCACCGTGATGACGAGGTTTCGAAAACCATCGACATGTGCGCGACAACCGGGCGGCAGCAGCGTGGCCGATGTGTATTCGGTGATCATCGCCGGTCCAAGGACGGTGTCACCGGGGACTAAGGCTTCGCGGCGATAGAGGCGCGAGGGGAGGAGTTTTCCGTCGAAGAAGATCAGGCGCTCGGCGTAACAGGAGGCACTGCCATCCCCAGATACAGGCTGCTGATATGCGGGAGACCAGGGCTCAGCCGTGGCGACCATACGCAGGCGAAGATTCACGATCTCTACCGGCTTGCGCACGTCGCTGAAGCCGTATCGCTGCTGGTGCAGGCGATGAAAAGCGGCGATGGCATGCGCCGGAGACTCGAATGGAACGTTGAGTTCGTATCCCTGGCGGCGATAGCGGATGTCAGCACTACGCTGCGCGGTGCCCTGCAGGCCTTCGGTGTTGAAGTCGGCGGCGGCGAGCTGGGCTATCTCTGTGAAAATGTCTTCGATACTCTCGATCGCATTTTCTGCGAGCATCACGGTGCGCGAATAATCGCGGACGACGTCGGCCAGCAGAATGCCCACGGCGGAGAGCGCACCGGGCATGGCTGGAATGAGCACCGTCGGGATGTGCAGGGCGCGAGCGAGTGAGCAGGCGTGCAGGGGTCCGCCGCCGCCGAAGGCTACCAGCGTGAACTGGCGCGGGTCGTATCCACGCTCGACGGAGATGACGCGGATGGCCTTCTCCATCTGCGTATCGACGACGCGAAGAATGCCGGCCGCGAACTCTTCGACGGTCGCGAGCGAGCCCTTCTGTTCGCGCATGACCTGCATGGTCGATTGCGAGTCGAGGCGCACGCCTCCGCCGAGGAAGCTCTCGGCATCGAGCCGCCCGAGGAGAAGCTGCGCATCGGTGACGGTGGGCAGGGTTCCGCGACCAAAGCAGATTGGCCCGGGGTCGGCTCCCGCTGATTCGGGTCCCACGCGCAACATGCCGCCCGCATCGAAGCGGGCAATCGAGCCGCCACCCGCGCCGGCGGTGTGAATGTCCAGCATGGGCAGGCTAATGGGCACGCCGGCTACGACCGATTCGTTGCTCCGCTGCGCGCCAACGGAGATGTCGGCGAGGAAAACATCGGTTGAGGTGCCGCCCATGTCGAAGCCGATGATGCGCTCGAAGCCAGCCAGGCGTGCTACGTGGCAGGCGCCGATGACGCCGCCAGCCGGGCCAGACAACACGGTACGCGCGGGTTCCTGCGCGGCGAGGCGCGCGGGGATGATGCCACCGGAAGACTGCATCACGTCGACGCGGCTGCCGGGGTGCTGCGTGGTCACGCGCTGCTCCAGATTCAGCAGGTAGTTCTGCATGCGCGGTGACAGATACGCGTTGACCACGGTGGTGGATGCCCTCTCATATTCGCGGAACTCAGGCAGAATGCGATGCGAAGTGGAGATGGGCAGGCCGAGGCAACGCAGTGCCGCTTCGACGCGGCGTTCTGTCTCCGGGTTTGCGAAGGAAAAGAGCAGCGAGATGGCGACGGCCTCGGCTTCGCTGCTGCGCACGGCATTCACGAGCGCGTCTAGCTCTTCTTCGGTCGGAGAGCGAAGGATTTCTCCTTCGGCGCTCACTCGTTCGGGCACGCCGAAGCGCAGCTCGCGGGGGATCAGACAGACAGGGAGGGGCGCGAACCAGTCGTAGAGACGGCTGCGCGTCTGGCGGCCGATGGCGATCGTGTCTTCGAAGCCTGCCGTGGTCACAAAAGCGACACGCGCGCCCTTGCGCTCGAGCATGGTGTTGGTTCCGACGGTGGTGCCGTGACGGACTTCGATTGCCTGTTCGTTACAAATCTGAGAGAGGCAGCCGAGCACGGCAAGGGAGGGGTCGGCGGGAGAGGAGAAAACTTTCAGGACGTGCAGTTCTCCGGCTGCGAGATAGACACAATCGGTAAAGGTGCCGCCGGTATCGATGGCTACGCGCAAATGAGTCCGCTCTCGTATGGTAGTGTCACGGTGATTTCGAAGAAGGCGCCGCGGTTCGAACTCTAAAGCAAGAGGATCATCTTTGAACGGCATCTACGGTTGGCTGGCAGAGGCATCGCGGGATCAGAAACGCACGCTGCTGGCCGCGTCGCTGGGCTGGATGCTCGACAGCATGGACGTGATGCTGTACGCGCTGGTGCTGGGCGAGGTGCAGCGCGCGATGCATCTGTCGGCGGCGATGAGCGGCGCCATGATGTCGGCGACGCTGATTGCGGCTGCGATTGGGGGCATAGGTTTCGGGTGGTTCGCCGACCGGTTTGGCCGCGTCCGCGCGCTCACGCTGAGCGTGCTGGTCTATTCGTGCGCCACGGCGATGTGCGGCTTTACGCAGACGGCAGGGCAGCTATTGATTTGCCGCGTGCTGCTGGGGCTGGGCATGGGCGGAGAGTGGGCGTCAGGCGCTGCGCTGGTCGCGGAGACGTGGCCCGCGCAACATCGTGGCAAGGCCCTGGCGCTGGTGCAGAGCTCGTGGGCGGTAGGATACGCGGTGGGTGCGGCCGTGGTCGCGCTGGTGATGCCGAGGTTCGGATGGCGCGCCGTTTTCTTCGCGGGCATTGTTCCGGCGCTTATCACACTATGGTTGCGCCGGAGCCTGCGCGAGCCGGAAGTCTGGCAGGAGCAACGGACATCGCGACCAGAGGTCAGCCAGCTCTTCCGCGGGACGTTCGGTTACAGCATGCTGATTTGCGCGACGATGAATGCGGCGACGCTTTTCGCGTGGTGGGGACTCTTCACGTGGGTGCCACGCTTTCTTTCCATGTCAACGGTGGAAGGCGGGCGCGGCCTGAGCATTGTTCAGACGTCGGCGTGGACGATCGTGATGCAGGTGGGGACGTTTCTGGGCTATATCGTCTTCGGATACCTTGCCGATCGCTTCAGCCGCAAGTACACCTACATCGGCTATCTGCTGATTGCCGCCCTGCTGGTGCCACTGTTTGCCTTCGTGCGCGATCCGAGGGCTCTATTGCTGATTGGCCCGCTGGTTGGCTTTTTCGGGACGGGCTACTTCAGCGGCTTCAGCGTGATCGCCAGCGAACTCTTTCCGACTGCTCTGCGAGGTTTGGCGATGGGCTTTGTGTATAACGTCGGACGGATACTCAGCGCTGCCGCGCCGTATCTTATTGGCCACGTCTCAGAACATGCGGGACTGAGCTACGCACTGTGCATTACCTCGGGTGCGTTTCTGGCGGCCGCGTTGATTGCGACAGGGTTGCGGCTGCCGGATGTCCGGTCAGGAGTATTGGTCTCCCACCCTATGCGCAAAGAACACGCATAGGATGGGGCACCCTCAGTGCCGTGGCGATTCATCCCACCTTAGCTGCGCGAAGGTGGGGCACCCGGATTGCGGCGCTCATGACCGTGACGCAATAGCATCGATGGCCTGGGCGGCGATGGCAGGGTCGTCGCCGAATCCATGGAGCCAGACGACATCGGGCTCGCCGCGGAACCAGGTGAGTTGACGCTTGGCGTAGTTGCGATGTCCTTGCTGAGCCGAGGCGATGGCTTCAGATTCGGTCATTTCTTTGCGCAACACGGCGCGGGCCTGTTTGTATCCGAGGGAGTCGAAGGCGCGAGGGGATTCTCCGTATATTTCGAGGAGGAGACGGGTTTCCTCGACAAGGCCTTCAGCGAACATTTGGGCTGCGCGGGCATTGATGCGGGCGTAGAGAGCCTTGCGGTCAGGGTCGAGGCCGACGCGGAGAATGCGGAAGCCGGTGAGGGGGTCGCGGCCGGTCTTCCATGCTTCCGAAATGGGTTGATGCGAGGCGAGCGACACTTCGATGGCGCGGATGAGTTTGGGTGTGTCGTTCGCGTGGATACGGGCAGCGGAAGCGGGGTCAAGGCGGGTGAGGATACGGTGCAGCCAGGCTTGTCCATGCTTCTTGATGCTGCGTTCGAGGCGGGCACGCAGGTCGGGGGAACGCTGAGGTCCGGCAAAGAGGCCGTCGGTGAAAGCGCGCAGGTAGAGGCCGGTTCCTCCGGTCACGATAGGGAGATGACTGCAAGCGGCGATCTCTTTCACGGCTTGGCGGGCGCGGCGGGCGTAGTCTCCGGCGGTGGAGTGGTCGGCGGGCGAGTAGATATCGATGAGGTGGTGGGGGACGCGCTGGCGTTCGGCGACAGACGGCTTTGCGGTCCCGATTTCCATCTCGCGATAGACGGCGACCGAATCGCAACTGACGATCTCTCCGCTGAAGTGTTTGGCTAGAGTGAGCGAGAGAGCCGTTTTTCCGCTGGCGGTGGGGCCGAGGAGGATGACGAGCAGAGGGTCGGGATCTGCGGCGGTCAAAAGCGCCACCATCCGGGAGGGAAGAGGGCGTGCAGGTCGGCGCGGCAGAGCGCGATGATCAGAATGAGGGCGGCGATGAGGAGGAGTCCCGAGATCTGGCGGCGGCGGAGTTGTTCGCGGGGGGTCATTGATGGCTATTTTTACATCAGTCGGTAAGTGCTCTCCCACCCTATGCGCTTAGAACGCACATAGGATGGGGCACCCCAGCGCCGTGGCGAGTTATCCCACCTTAGCTTCGCGAAGGTGGGGCACTCAAATCTTCCCACGCCCGAAAATCCGGTTGAGCACCCAATGTCGTCGCCAGTGACTGGGCTTACCTTTGCTCACCGGGTTTGATGTTGTAGAGGAAAAAGAAGCGGAGTTCCAGGAAAGGGCCTTTGAAGTTTTTGGGGAGCTGGGGATAGGGAGAGGCTCCGGTGATGCCTCCCCAGGCGGCGCGGTCGAGTGAGACGTCTCCTGAGGGCGACTCGAGGATCATTTCCTTGACACTGCCGTCGGGCAGGATTTTGAAGCGGATACCGACGACGCCCTGTTTCATCAAAGGCGGCTGAGCGGCCTCGGGGATGATGGGATACCAGGCGCGCTTGGTGTCAAAGATAACTCGTTGAATATATGGGCCAAAGTCGACGCCCATGGTGTCGCTCAGGACATCGACGGCACCGTTCATGCCGGGGTGCTGTGGGCTGACGCCCTGGCCCATATCGCCGCCGGACTGGCCGGCTCCGCGGGCCTGGCGAGCAAGCTGCTGGAGATCCTGGCCGACGGTTGAGTGCCCGGTGTCGAAATTAGGCCGGGTGGGCGCAGGCACGGGCGCTTCAATCTGGCTCTTCTGATTTTGCGGCAAAGGCTGAGCCGGGGGCTGCGGTTGCGACTGCTGGGCGACCTGCGGGGCGGGCGGAGCCGGCGATGGCGGCGCCTCCGGTTGCGGGGTGGGCGGGCCGGCGCGGCGCATGGCCTGGAGCTGTTCGAGGGTCTTCTTGTCGAGCGTAGGTTTGCGGGACTCAGCGATGCGGTTTTTGTCAGAAACGGCGGGGGCCTGTTTGGGCTTGATCTGCTTGAGTGCGTCAGGCGGCAGGTCGAGGTAGGTCATCTCCTTTTCGCGCTGCCTGAGCACGGTGGAGGGATCGACCACCTTGACGTTGAAGAGGTATTTGGGGCCGTAGAAGAGATACCAGAAGACGATCAGGTGGATGATGAGCGCGATCCACACTTTTTCGCGCAGACTGGCCCAGTTGCGGCTGCCCTCAAGCTCGTCGATGACGTTGAGCAGGTCGTGGAGTTCGTAATCCTCGTAGCGATTAGGCCGGCGAAGGCGGGGCGGCTCTGGTGGCGCGCTCGGAGGACTGGGTGGGACTTCGGTGATCGGCATTATGACTGTGCGGACATCAAGCGCACGGCTGGAACGCGCATTCGCGCCGCCGGTACGCTGTTGAATATCATCTTTATTCTCTCATTCTTTACCGATTTTCCGCAGCGTTGTTTTGCCGCGGAGATAGTTACCGGAGTTCCTCATTCCCGATCACCTACAATCGTTGAGGATGATTCTGGCAGCAGTGATTACCGTAAGCGACTCTTGCAGCCGGGGCGAGAGGGAAGATCTCTCCGGACCAGCGGTGGCGCGGGAACTGGAAGCTCATGGATTCGACGTACGAATGCGCCTTTTAGTACCAGACGAGCGCGAAGCGATTGAGGACGCACTGCGCGAAGCGGCACATCGGGCCCGGGTGGTGGTCACAACGGGCGGGACCGGAATTGCGCGGCGCGACGTGACTCCGGAGGCCACGCGCGCGGTGTGCGATCGGCTGCTTGATGGAGTGGCCGAGGAGATGCGCGCGGCCGGCCGCAAGGAAACTCCCTTTGCGGCGCTGGGCCGTGGGGTTTGCGGAACATTAGGTGAGAGCGGCGAGAATACAGCGCTGGTGCTGAATCTGCCGGGGAGTCCAAGGGGCGCGGTGACGTCGCTGAGGGCAGTCCTGCCGCTGCTGGAGCACGCGCTGGATCTGCTGGCGGGCAAGACAAAACATACAGGAGACGAGGATTGAAGCGGCTGGCTGCACTTTCAGTGAAATACCGGGCGCTGATCTTTGGCTTGCTGAAGCCGCTGGGCTTCTGGGGTGTGGGCGCGATGGCACTCGTCGACTCGAGCTCGATCCCGGTGCCGATGGATTTGATTGTCGCCGGTTATGCATGGAGCGACGCGCACCGCTTTTATCTTTACGTGCTGATGGCGTCGATCGGGTCGGCAATCGGCGGACTGGTTCCTTACTGGCTTGGGCGCGCGGGCGGAGAGATCTTCCTGATGAAGCACGTGGACCGGGCCCGCTTTGAGAAGATGCGCGACAAGTTCGAGCGGCAGGAGTTTCTGGCGCTGCTGATTCCGTCGATGATGCCTCCGCCGACGCCGTGGAAGGTGTTTGTGTTTGCGGCGGGTGTTTTTGAGATGCGAGTTCCCTACTTCATGCTTTCGGTCTTCGTGGGCCGCGCGATCCGCTTCACTGTCGTGAGCCTGCTGACGATTCGCTATGGTCCTGAGATTGTGCACGAAGTCGGCGAGATGATGCACAAACACATGCTTGCGATGCTGATCGGGCTGGCCATCGTGCTTGGCGCGCTGGCATGGCTGGCGGTGCGCAAAGGGCTGGGTAAACGGGCGGCAACGGTCTGAGATGAATAGACGAGTCTGGCTCGTGGCAATCATGGTCTTTTGCTGCGCCCTTGCGAGGGCGCAGATGCCCGAGGCGTGGCCTCTCTGGCCGGGCGGAACTCCGGGAACCGCTGACAAGGGCCGGCCCGAGACGGTGCGCGTGACTGCGCAGGGCGAGCACGTGCTAACCCATGTCAGCCAGCCGTCCATCACGCCATTTCTTCCGGCGCCAGGTTCGGCCAGCGGTATCGCGGTGATCATTGCGCCGGGCGGAGGCCACAGCGAGATCTGGATCGACCACGAAGGCTACAATGTCGCGCGATGGCTCCAGCAACACGGGGTGACGGCATTCGTTCTCAAATACCGGTTAGCGCGGGAACGAGGCTCGACGTACACGGTCGAGGGTACGGAACTCGTCGATATGCAGCGCGCCATCCGAGTGGTGCGAAGCCGGGCCGCAGAGGAGCATGTCGATACGCACCGCATCGGTGTGATGGGATTCTCGGCCGGTGGCGAGTTAGCCGCCCTCGCCAGTACACGCTTCGATGACGGCGACCCTGCTGCAGTCGATCCGATTGACCGGCAAAGCTCCCGGCCCGCTTTTCAGGCGTTGTTGTATCCGGCGATCCCGAAAGACATGCAGCTCTCGGCGCAGACGCCTCCGGCTTTTCTGGCCTGCGGCGAAAAGGACCGGCCCGATATTTCAAAGGGTCTGCCGATGCTGTATCTCGCGCTCAAACAAGCCGATGTTTCCGCCGAGCTTCATGTCTATGCGGGGATTGGTCATGGCTTTGGCCTGCGGGCCAGCAATCCAGCACCGGTTTCGGGCTGGCCCACGCTTTTTCTTGACTGGCTGGGCGGTCTGTTCCCGGCGTCGGGGTAATTGCAGGCAGCCGAGCGCCGGTTATGCTTGAGACATGTCACAAGAACTCTGGACCTCGGTTGATCGCTACATCACCGACACGCTGCTACCCGCCGATCCCGTGCTCGAAGCGGTGCTCACCGCCAGCTCAAAAGCCGGACTCCCACCCATTGCCGTCGCTCCGAACCAGGGCAAATGGCTGATGATCCTGGCGCAGGCCATGGGCGCCAAGTCGATTCTCGAAATCGGCAGCCTGGGCGGATACTCGACCATCTGGCTCGCGCGCGCGCTACCCGCGAACGGCAGAATGATTACCCTCGAGGCCGACCCCAAACACGCCGAGGTTGCCCAGGGGAACATCGTCCGAGCAGGCCTTGCGGATAAAGTCGAGCTTCGCCTCGGCAAAGCCCTGGAGACATTGCCGGAGCTAGCCGCCGAAGGCAATGCCCCCTTTGACCTGATTTTTATCGATGCCGACAAGGGAAACTATCCCGGATACCTGGAGTGGGCGCTCAGACTCTCCCGCCCTGGCAGCCTGATCATCGGCGATAACGTGGTGCGGGATGGAAAAGTGATTGACGCGGCCGATCCCGACCCTGCCATCAAGGGAGTGCGTCGCATGAACGAGATTATTGCCTCGGATCCGCGCCTGAACGCCACTGCGATCCAGACCGTTGGCAGCAAGGGCTATGACGGTTTCATGATCGCTATCGTCTCGGATCAGGAGTAAGTTCGAGTCACGGCCTTACATAGCGAGAAATCGAGAGAAGAGCCCATGAGCCAATACCCACCGCCGACCGTCATCGTTGCCTCGACCAAGAGCGTCCTTCTCTCACTGGTGCTCACCTTCTTCTTCGGCCCGCTGGGCATGCTCTACAGCACCATCTGGGGCGCGATCGTGATGATCGTCCTCTCAGTCCCAGCTTTTATCATCACTCTGGGACACGCAGCCTTCCTCATCTGGCCCGTCTCCATGATCTGGGGAGCCTGGGCCGCGCACAGCTATAACGAGCGGCTGCTGCGCCGCGCAGGACTTTAGGGCTTCGCCAAAAGGCGATGCCCTAACCCATTGTTTGACTGGTGTGCAGTCCTCTATTTCCACTCCCAGACTTTGGCGCTGGTATTGCCGGCCGCATCGGTTTCGAATTCAAAAGCCCCGCACATGTTGTTCAAACGCGCGAGTTTCTGAGAGGTAGTCCGATAGAACAGCATGCCGCGGTAGCTGACCGCGCCGCCCTCCCCGAACTTGCCCTGGCCGGATCCCGTCCAGCTGATACCTTCACCGTCAGCCGTCGTGATCAATCCCTGGCCTTCTCCATGGATGGATAGATCCGGGGTTACCACCGATCTGTAGGTACCAAGGCCGGTTGTAGCGGCACCCAACATATTGCCGCTGTCTTCGAACGACACTTCTACCGTTGGTGGCTCGACCGACAAGACCCGCCGCACAATTCTCTTGCCTTTGCTTTCGCCGATTAAATCTCCGAGCATGAATTCGATCTCCCGTTCTGTCGGTCGTTGGGGAGACGGCTCACAGAGTGATTTGATTTGGTGCCTGCTACTCTCGTTCCTTCACGCTGAGGTTGTCAAGTGAAACTGTTAGCAATCGTCCTTGCGCCGAAGGCGCGTATGTCTGGACGACTAGTCCCCCTCCAGCGGCAGGAAGTACTGTGTGCCCTTGATCGGCTCCGATAGCCGCTTGAGCAACATCTGCAGGTCTTTGTTGTTGTGCACAAAGTCGATCTGCGATGTGTTGACCACCAGCAGGTCGCTCCCCGAGTAGTGGAAGAAGAAGTGCTCATAGGCCTGGACCACCTGTTCGATGTAGGCGTCGCTGATGGCCTGTTCGCCGGCCACTCCTTTTCGCTTCAGCCGCTGCTTCAGCACCTCGGGTGAGGCCTGCAGGTATATCACCAGGTCGGGCGTGGGAACCTGCTCGCGAAACATCTGATAGTAGCGATTGTAGAGGTTCAACTCGGCGTCGCTCAGGTTGACATAGGCAAAGAGCTTGTCCTTTTCAAACAAATAGTCCGACACTACCGGCACGTCGAAATCTTTCACCTGCCGCAGTTGCTCATAGCGCTCCATCAGGAACCAAAGTTGTGTCGCAAAGCCCATTCCCGCTTGCGCCTGGTAGAAGCGGTCGAGAAAGGGATTGTCCTCCGGCTCGACCACGCGCCGCGCGTGCAGCTTCTCGGCAAGGATCTGAGCCAGGGTCGATTTGCCCACGCGCAGCGGCCCTTCGACGGCGATGAATCGCGGCGGTCCGAACAGATTGGCCATCACGGCTAATCTACCACAGGTGGCGAAGAAAATACGAAAATGTCAGCTTAGATCACTGCTTCGGCATTCCGTCCCATCCCCGGCGATCCCAAACCCTCTGAAGCCTCTGCCAGACGGAATCAGTCATGCTGTTCTGCCACACTCCGCCCAGAGTAAAGGCAAAACTTGGATCTCTCTTCGCCTCTGCTTCCACCCTCTTTATGAATGCTTCGCCGTGGGCAGCGAGAAGATCTTCGATAGGTCCCGCCGAGAGCACTTGATCGATTTGCGGCGATTGATCTAAATGGTAAATCGCCAGAATTAGCATCCAGAGGCTTTCCGGATCAGCATGAAGAAGGTCGTATTCACGGTCGGAAACCCAGCTCAGCTTACGACGCATTGCAGACTTCTCCGAAGCACGCCAATAAGCGACCCAACTCTTTGCGAGGCGATCGATTTCTTTGTGACTCATATGTAATTGATCCTTCAGAAAGGCTAGGACGCCTTCACGGTTCGCCGGGCAGTCATGCTGTTGGTGCTGCTCGCCATTCGCACAAGGGCCGGCTCGGCAACCTGGCGCGCCAAGGCTTGAGTCGGGTAGCGGTTGAACCACAAGCGACTTTTACACTCGTAAACTAATCGCAATGCTCGCATGATCGGAAATCGAGCAAGACATACGACGCCCACGACTCTCACTGACCCGTCATTTACTTAGCCGTACAACGACTCCGGTGCTGAAGCGGAAGTTGTTCTGCCGGTTATTGAGACCATCGGGAATTTTCGTCAGGAAATAATCGGCCTCTCCTGGACGAATAGCGATGTGCTTCGACACTGTGTAATCAATGCCCCCCCCCAGCGGCCATCGCAAAGTGATTCTGCGGGCCGAATTGGCCAATCCCGCTGCTTGTGAGGATGCCTCCGGGAAGGACTTGAGCAAACGGCGTAAGCTTGCGGCGTCGAAAGTTGACTCTGGGCCCGAAGAGGTAGGAAAACGCCCCCGCGGAGTATCCAGTCGGCACGTAATACCCGGCCAGATCTCCCGCAATCCCGAACACGTTGGTCGCGTTGTACTCGAGCTGACCACCACCGCCGTATCCGTTATACGTTGACCTGGGCGGGAAGCCACTGACGTTGGCGTTTATATTGAACTGCGCATAGTAAAATCCTCCGTATGCTTCAAGTTTGGAGGGTTCTGTCTGCGCACTCACTGGCCCTGCGATCCCCAACAGCGCCAGTAATAGGGCAATTGCAAATGACTTAATCATTTCCGATGCACTCCTTACTTGAGCTATCCATATGCGTCTAGGCTGACGCTGATCTCTGGAAGCCAGAACAGGAATCCAAATTCGGGTGACATCAGCTTACCGGAATCTGCTAAGACTCGTCGCCCAGGCTGCCGCGAAAATCAGAGGCGTTTTAGTCGAACGAGTATCGGCAGGTGGTCGCTCAGATCGAAAGCTTCCTGGTAGGACATGCTTGCCGGCTTGGGCAGAACGCTGACCACCGCTGCTCCGATCTGGTTTCCACCTACGATCAGACCTGGCGCAATGCGTGCAGCGTCTATATACACCAGGTCGAGTCCCTCTTCGTGAGCTACCGGGCCGCTTGCGGTAATGGTTGTTGATTGGTTGGTGCGATGTAGGGTAAGAGGCAACGACACTCTTGACGTTTCGGTATCCAGGCCGGTCATGTTGAAGTCACCGATAAAGAGATCGATCTTATTCTTCAGAGCCGTTTGGAAGTAATAGTTCAACAAAGGCGCGGAGCCTTGTGCCGGACCGGGCGCATGCCATGACGCGATACGGATAGTCTTTGTTGTGCCGTCTGGCTTCGTGATCGTGAGGTGAACGACCGCGGGAGTCCGAAATTTACCCCTCCCCACAGAAAGGTTTGACAGGATCGTAGCATTCAGCGAACTCTTCAAAGCCTTGGCGCCCCACTCGCGCAAAGGCCCATCTTCTGAATGCTGCGGAGTCAATTGGATGGTGAAAGGCTGCCCCGCACCGGTCCTGGACCTTGGGCCAGTCGTGCATTGGTTTGACCAGACGATCCAGACAAACTCGTTTGTGCCAACAGCGTATGCATGTGCTTTCCACGTGAGCCGCATCGATCCAGCGCCGGCACTTTTGGTAAGAGGGGTGCCGATCGCGTTCACAAACGCTCGTCCCATGTCATTGCTGCACTTATTTTCGTAAAAGAACATCACGTGTCCGGTGTCGACTTGCTCGAGAATCTGGGCGATGTAGGTGTTAACCTTCTCCATTCGAAGATGTCGGATGTTCCACGAGATGATATTGAGTTTCAAGACAATCCTCACAGCTACGAACTCGTGTCGCGAACACGATACCATACGCTGGCAGGAGTCTTGATTCGCGCGATTCCAGCACGACGATCACTTACCGGAAGCTATCTTCACAGTGCCTGCGAAGTCGCGCCTGCGGTAACTTCATATCTCCCTTGACTGCGAGTACCGCGGTCCATCCAGATCACGTCTCGTAAACTGATCCCAGTGCTCGCCACCATCACCACCGCTGCCACGGCCACCAGCCTCGCCGCCGCCACTGGCCTTGCATTAGGCGGATACGCCTATGCCGCCATGTGGCCCACATCTCAGCTCTTCGGTCAAACTATCATTGCCGGAAGCGACCCGAACGAGTACGCCCTGACTTACGACGACGGTCCCAACGACGCATGCACCGAGCGGCTTCTTGAAATCCTCGTCAGCCACGATGTCCGCGCGACCTTCTTCCTCATCGGACGCTTCGTTCGTGAGCGCCGCGACCTCACCCGCCGCATGCACGCTGCCGGACACCTCATCGGCAACCACACCTTCACCCATCCCTGGCTTCTCTATCGGTTGCCGTCCCGCGTGCGTAGCGAGCTGACGTCGACCAATGCCGCCATCGAAGACGCTATCGGCGAAAAAGTCCGCTACTTCCGTCCGCCCCACGGCTCGCGCCGTCCTGATGTGTTGAGAGCGGCCCGCGAACTCGGCCTCACGCCCGTGATGTGGAATGCCATGGGCTATGACTGGAATCCCGCCCTCAATCCCCACACCATCTTTTCTAATCTCGACAAGGGAATCCGCCGCAACCGCCGCAATGGCCGTGGATCGAACCTGCTGCTGCATGACGGAGGCCACACCGCCATTGGCCAGGACCGAGCCGCGACCGTTGCAGCGACAAAGACTTTGTTAGAGCGCGCGCAAGAACAACCTGTCCGATTCGTCACTGTCGATGCGTGGGATGTAGACATTCAAAAAAAGTAGGCCGCTCACCGCAACTTTATTCTTCTGATTAAAGTCGCAACTTCACGCTGATCGATGCGTTCATCTGCATGAGTACCACGCAAGGAGAACGCACTCTATGCAACGTTCAAAGCTGTTTCCCGCTGTCCTAGCTCTCGGCCTCGTCATCCCCGCGCTGTCGACCGTGGCGCAGGCCCAGTATTATCCGCCACTGCAGACGCAACGGCCCGTTTTCTATCTTGGCAAGGCACACGTCGACGGACGCACCGATCACGACGACATCAAGGTAGGCCGCTACGAAGGCCGCTTCCACTCCGTGATGATCCAGGTGCGACACGCGCCAATTCTCTTCGATCATGTGGTGATTCATTACGGCGACGGAGCGGCGGAGTCGCTGCCTGTAAACCGCTTCATTCCCGATGGCGGCAGCAGCCAGTGGATCGCGCTGCCCGGAGGAGAGCGCGTGATCCGCAGCCTGGAGCTGTGGTACGCCCGCGCCCGTCCCGAAGACCCGAATCGTCCTGAGGTTGAGCTCTACGGAGCGCCGTAAAGGAAAAACTGTACGGATCGATCCGCGCAATGTGCTGTATGCTTCTGGCGCTTAGGCTCCACTGCGGGATAAGCTTGTAGTGGAGTCGCAAAATGACCATCCAAATTGAGCTCAGCCCGGAGATGGAAGCGCAGCTTACAGCCGAAGCACAGAGGGAAGGCCTGGCCTTAGAGACCTATGCGCAGCGACTTCTACAGGAAGCGATCGCATCCGGAGCGACACAACGGAACCGCACCACCCAGGAACAATTTCGCGGCTTTCTCGATGCGCTGGCGAGTAAATCTCCCGGTGTTTCGCAGCTGCGATCGGAGACTTTCTCGCGGGACATGATCTACGGCGAGCATGCATGATGCCAGGTGCTTCCTGGCTTCTGGACACGAACATCCTCTTGCGTCTTACCCAGCGGGATAATCCTGAATACGGGGTGATCAGGCAGTCCATGGATCTCCTGTGGGCAGAAGGCGCCGAACTCTTCTATACCTCGCAAAATCTTGCCGAATTCTGGAATGTCTGCACCCGGCCGGCCGATCGCAATGGATTCGGGTTCTCTATCGCTGAAACAGATGAACGTGCAAGCCTGATTGAATCTACCGTCACGCTTGCTCCAGACGACGAAGCAACGCATCGGGAGTGGCGCAGGATTGTTGTGGCTGCCGGTGTGTCCGGCGTTCAAGTGCACGACGCGCGCCTGGTGGCAGCCATGCATGTTCATCGAATAGAGAATCTTCTGACGCTGAACATCCAGGACTTTCGCAGATACAGCGACATCGCTGTGATCTCTCCATACGATGTACTCACCAGGAAGATATTAACTTTCCGACTCGCAGTTACACCTGTAAGACCGCCGCTAACGCCTCTTCGGCCGCCCGCACCGTCTGGTGAATGTCATCCATCGTGTGCGCTGTTCCCAGAAAGACCGCCTCGTACTGCGAGGGGGGAAGCCACACGCCCTGCTCCAGCATCGAGCGATGAAAGCGCGCAAACGCTGATGTGTCAGAAGTCGCTGCCGCAGCAAAATCTGTCACGGGCGTCGAGGTAAAGAACCACGTCCACATCGCCCCTACGCGATTCGTCACCATGGGCACGCCGGCCTTCGCCGCCTCGGCCGCAACACCGTCCGCAACCGCCGCGCTCGACTTTTCGAGTAGCGGATACACCGTCTCGCGGTGCTCGATCAGATGCCTCACCGTCGCGATTCCCGCGGCCATGGCCAGCGGATTTCCGCTCAGCGTGCCCGCCTGGTAGACCGGCCCCAGCGGGGCTAGCAGATTCATAATCTCCACCCGGCCGCCAAAGGCCGCGCACGGCAATCCTCCGCCGACAATCTTACCCAGCGTCGTCATATCCGGAGTAATACCGTACAACTCCTGCGCGCCGCCCAGCGCCAGTCGAAAGCCAGTCATCACCTCGTCGAAGATTAGCACCGCACCTTCGCGCGCCGTAATCGCGCGCAACGCCTCCAGATACCCGCCCGCCGGAGGAATGCAGCCCGCGTTGCCCACCACCGGCTCGACAATCGCGCAGGCAATCTCTCCTTTATGCGCTGCGAAGGCCGCCTCAACTGCTGCAACGTCGTTGAAGGGAAGAGCCAGCGTCAGATGTGCGATTTCCTCCGGGACACCCGCCGATCCTGGAATCCCGAACGTCGCCACACCCGAGCCCGCCTTCACCAGCAACCCGTCGGAATGCCCGTGATAGCAGCCCTCGAACTTGATCACGTACTTGCGACCGGTAAACGCCCGCGCTACGCGTATGGCCGACATGGTCGCCTCGGTCCCTGAGCTGACAAAGCGTAGCTTCTCGATCGACGGAAAAGCCTTCACGACTAATTCCGCAAGATCGCCCTCAGCGGCCGTCGACGCGCCAAAGCTCGCGCTGCGCGCCGCTGCCTGCTGTACGGCCTCAACCGCAGCCGGAAAGGCATGGCCCAGAATCATCGGCCCCCATGAGCCGAAGTAATCGATGTAACGGTTGCCGTCGGCATCCCACAGGTACGCGCCCTCGCCGCGCTCGATGAACGGCGGCTCTCCGCCAACGGCGCGAAACGCGCGCACCGGCGAGTTCACCCCGCCCGGGAACAATCTTTCCGCGCGCTCCTGCAGCACGCGGGAACGAATCATTGTCATGAATTAAGTATAGAAGTGAGTTTTTCGAGCACAGTCTTGCTTCCAGCAAAGCGTAAGCCTACTATTTCGCGTGCGCGAAATCGCAGATTTTTGTCCATGCGCCGAGCCATAGAATTTTGGGCCCATAGAATCCAGAGGCCCAAGGAGAGTCATCATGTCATCTGCCCCCACCGCTCCTGTAACCACAGCCGTTCAGAACCCACTCAACCTGATGCTGACAATCCAACCTGGCAAGAATCAGGCCATACTTGACTATCTCGCCCAGAATCAGGGCGCCATTAATGCAGCGCTCAACAAGGTCGGTACCGTTCATTTTGCCCGGTTCCTCATGATTCCCGGCACTCAATATCTGTTTGTGATCACCACATACGACGGCGACTTCAGCGCATACATCCAGGCATTCACGAATCTGGTGGGAGACGTGTTTAACGCCCTTCTCTCCTGTGTCGACCCGGCTCCTCCACTTCCCGTGCAACAAAATGTCGCCGCCTTCGAAGCCTTCGTGAGCCGGTACAACCTGCCAACGGGTCTTTATTCGGCCTACCCCAATTGCACTGTCGTGCAAATCTGGGGCAACGGATGCACGCCGCCCCAATAGCTTCCCCCAATAGCTGTGGAGGTGGTCGTGAGCGCGCTCCGGTTGGACGACATCCAGGGAATCATTCTGCGCGGCTACGGTTCGTTCGCCCGTGTTCGACACTTCATTGTCGCCGTTGTGGACGCGGGCCGCGCAAGAGCTCTTATTGGCAACCTGGCCAGACCAATTCCTGCCGCAACGAATCCTGACACGCTGGCGATCACCACTGCCGCCACATGGCATGTCAAGCCGGATTACACGCTGAACATGGCATTTACTTTCGAAGGGCTCGCGTCGCTGGGCGTGTCATCAACTCTTCTCGCTGGGTTCGCTCCCGAATTCGCGACCGGAGCCATCGGCAACGCCAGCGCAATCTTCGATGTGGATGCCAGCGCCCCTGCCAATTGGGAAGGCAAGATGGGCGTTGCGTCCGAGGTTCACGCCATCTTTTCACTCTTTGCGCGCACTGCGCATGAGCTGGAATGGCGAACTTCCGAATTACTTGCCGCGATTGCGGATTCATTCCGTCTCACCCATCGACATGATGGCCAGGTCCTTCCCGACGGGTATGTCCATTTTGGCTACCGGGACGGCCTTTCTCAGCCCTTTCTTGCCAGTGGACCCAAACCCACGCGTCCCTATCCTGACCTCGGCGTCAACAAGGATGGGAGCTCGCCCCCAGGCGACTTTCTCTTAGGGGGTGAGAATACATTCGGCAACAAGTACTCTGCTGGCGTGGCCGACACCCCACTCGGGCGCAACGGCAGCTTCGGAGCCTTTCGCATCCTCAAGCAGGAGGTCGCAGAGTTCGAGGAGTACCTGCAAACGGCAGCGCCCACCGTCAACCTCACTCCCGACCAGCTGGCGGCCAAACTCCTGGGCCGCTGGCGGAGTGGTGCGCCGCTCGCCCTATGTCCCGCGGCCCCGGGCCCCATTCCGTCCGATCGCCTGAACATGTTCCTGTACGCCGGTACTGCGCCGGGCCAGTCTGAACCAGACCCCAAGGGTGTCGCTTGTCCCATCGGCGCTCACATCCGCCGCGGCAATCCCCGGGACGAAATTGTTCAGGGCTTTTTTACCCAGCAGGCGCGCATCATTCGCCGAAACGTGCCCTATGGTCCTGCCTTTAATCCTCAGCATTCCAACGACGGAATCGAGCGGGGACTCATCGGCTACTTCATTAACGCCGACTTCTTCAATCAGTTTCAGTTCCTCATGTCGCAATGGATGAACACAGATAACTTTGCGGGCGGCATGATCTCCGGCGTCGACCCGTTGATCGGAGCCAACAGCCCATCATCCAGCGTCTTCACCGTGCCGACTTCCCCAACCACTTCCGTCAAGGTCAGCGGGTTCGCGCGATTCGTCATCACTCGTGGAAGCGCCTACTGTTTTCTTCCGAGCGTCACAGGTCTCCGGTATATCGCGTCGCCCACGGCAGAATGATCGGTGCGGAATGATCGATCGCTGAACTGGAATCTTGTGCCAGAATGCCGAGTCACTTGTCAGCTTGGCCAGTTTTGTCGTTCTTCAAGATAGATCTTCGTGTAGTCCAGATAATTTCGCGCGTATTTCAGGATCAGTTCGCGGTCGTCGGACGTAAGATCGCGCCGGACCTTAGCCGGAACACCAGCAGCCAGCGAGCGCGGGGGAATCACCATGCCCTCCGGCACCACCGCTCCGGCTGCAACGATCGAGCCCTCGCCAATCTTCGCATTGTTCAGAATAGCCGCGCCAATCCCGATCAGGCAGGCATCTTCGATTACGCATCCGTGGACCGTGGCGTTGTGGCCGATGGTGACATAGTCGCCCACAATCACCGGGTACAGATGCCGCATCCCGTGCAGCACCGCACAGTCCTGCACGTTCGTGTGGCCGCCCACGCGGATCGAGTGGACATCGCCGCGCACTACGGCGTTCATCCAAACGCTGGCGTGCTCGCCGAGCACCACATCGCCAATCACCTGCGCCGAGATATCGACGTAGCAGCTCTCGGGAATGACCGGCGTGTGTCCCTGGTACGACCGAATCATGCTGTCCAGTGTAAGCCCATTCCGTCTGAGCAGGACACCCATCATTTATCCTCAAAAAGATCATGTCTGAGCACGCCAACGGGGGCGCCATCCCCCACCTCTCCGGCTACAGCGAAGCCGAACTCGACCAGGCCTTTGCCGCCATCTCCCGCGAAGTCGGAGCCTCATCGGCCGCGCTCGCCACACCCGAGGCAGTCGAAGCCTTCCGTCTCCAGTGGCTCGGCCGCAAACAGGGCCGCCTCAAGGCCATCAGCGATGTATGGCTCAAATCCGCTCCGGTCGAGGCCAGAAAGCACATTGGCCAGCGCTTCAACACCCTGAAAGCCGAAATCGAGCAGCGCCTGGAACACGCTGGAGCCTCCAGCAACACCAGCGCTCTCGACTCCGAGGCGATCGACATCACCCTACCCGGCACACGGCGCAAGCTTGGCGCCGAGCACCCCCTCATCCGCACCCAGAACGAGCTGATCGCCATCTTTGCGCGTATCGGATACTCCGTCGGCATCGGCCCTGAGGTCGAAACCGACTACTACAACTTCGAGTCGCTCAACTTTCCGCCCGGCCATCCCGCGCGCGACACGCAGGACACGCTGGTCATCGCTGGCCAAGAGCGCAAGCCGCTGCGCGACCGCCTGCTCATGCGCACTCACACCTCGCCCGTGCAGATCCACACCATGGAAGAACAGCCGCCGCCTATCCGCATCGTCATTCCCGGCAAGGTGCACCGCAACGACGCCGCGGACGCCACTCACTCGCCAATTTTTCATCAACTGGAAGGCCTCTGCGTCGACACCAACATCACCTTCGCCGACCTCAAGGGCACGCTCGACCACGCCATGAAGGAGTTATTCGGATCGAGCGTCCGGACGCGCTTCTTCCCGTCCTTCTTCCCCTTCACCGAACCCTCGGCCGACGTGCAGATCAGCTGTCCCTTCTGCGGAGGATCGGGCTGCCGCAAGTGCAAATACTCCGGCTGGATCGAGCTCTTAGGCTGCGGCATGGTCGATCCCTCTGTCTTTGAATTTGTGCGCCCGAAGCAGCCCGCCTACGACCCAAAGAAGATCAGCGGATTCGCCTTTGGCATGGGCATCGACCGCATCGCCATGATGAAGTACGGTATCGGCGACGTCAGTCTCATGTACTCGGGAGACCTGCGGTTTCTGGAGCAATTTGCATGAAGATCCTTTCCTCCTGGCTCCGCGAATGCGTCCCTGGCATTGCAGCAAGTGATCGAGAACTCGCCGACGACCTCACCTTACGCGGCATCGCCGTCGAAGGCGTGTTCGATCTGGGCGCAAACGGCTCCGTCTTCGAGATGGACATCACCACCAACCGCGTCGACGCGATGAACCATTACGGCATCGCCCGCGAGGTGGCCATCATTTATGGGTTAGAGCTAAAGCCGCTCGACGTGGCGACGGCTGCACCCCAGCCCGCTCCCGTCTACTCTGTTTCGATCGAAGAGCCCAAGCTGTGCGGACGTTTCACCGCCCGCGTCCTACGCGACGTAAAGATCCAGCCCTCCACTGGCATCGTCGCCGAGCGCTTCCGCCTGCTCGAGCAGAAACCTATCTCGAACGCCGTCGATGCCACCAACTACTGCACGCTCGCCATCGGACAGCCCACGCACGTCTTCGATCTCGACAAGCTCGAAGGCGGCATCATCGTGCGCCGCGCGCGCAAGGGCGAAAAGCTCCGCACCCTGGATGGCATCGAACGCATCCTCGACCCGGAAGACCTGGTAGTAGCCGACGAAAAGAAAGCCGTGGGACTCGCCGGAGTCATCGGCGGCTGGGACACCATGATCACCGCCGAGACGAAGAATGTCCTGGTCGAGGCCGCATGGTTCGACCCCGTCAGCGTGCGCCGCTCTTCGAAGCGCCATCTCATCCACACCGACGCGTCCCATCGCTTTGAACGCGGAGCCGACTACAATGCCCCGCCGGTCGCATCAGCTTTGGTCAGCCGCATCCTGCTCGAAGCCGGAGGCTCCCAGGTTGGAGACCTCACCGACGTTGTCATTCCCGAAGCCGAAGCCCGCTCCGCGAAGCGCCCCGCCATCGCCTTCAGCCTCGGCGAAGTCCGCCGCATCCTGGGAGCTACTGAAGACAAGGAAGGGCTCACCGCCACCACCGCCGAAACCATCCTCACCGGACTCGGCTGCACGCTCGCGAGATCCGCAAACGAAGCCTACAACGTCACCCACCCCAGCTGGCGTCTCGATCTCGAGCGCGAGATCGACCTCATCGAAGAGATCGCCCGCGTGTATGGCTACAACCGCTTCCAGAACACGCTGCCTGCCTTCGCCGGCAGTGTCGTCGAGCTGCCACACGCTGAAAAAGAGGCCACCCTCCGCCGCACGCTGCTCGCCCTCGGCTGGAATGAAGCCGTCTTCTCCACGTTTTGCGCCGCTGCCGATGCCGCGGATTTCGCCCCGCAGCCTAACTCCGCCGTCGCTATTGGCAATCCGCTCAGCGAGGAAGCCGGCATGCTGCGCCCGTCGCTTCTGCCCGGCATGCTGTCGATGCTCGCCCTCAACCTGAACCGCGACGTCGAGGACGCGACCCTCTTCGAAATCGGCACAGTCTTCAGCGGCAGCCCGGAAAGAGTAGCCGAGAGCCCATCGCTCGCCATTGGCGCAACCGGTCGCGCCTCTGACCAGAAAGAAGTCACCTTCTACGACCTCAAGGGCACTGTCGAAGAGCTTCTCGGAAAATTCTCCGCGCGCTCTTTTTATTTCGATAATCTGCTCCTGCCCACTTGGCTGCATCCCGGCAGGTCTGGTCGCGCCGTGGTCGACGGGCTCACAACCGCATATTTCGGACAGCTCCATCCTGCTGAGGCCGAGCGCCGCAAGCTCAGGCAGAGCGTCTTCATCGGTGAAATATATCTCGGTCGGCTCTACCAACAACCGCTGCGCCAGCCCGTCGCCCGCGAACTCTCGCGCTATCAGCCCGTCCGCCGCGATTTTTCGCTGCTCTTCCCTGACTCAACCACCTGGGCAACCATCGAGGAAGCGCTCAAGGCGCTCGATCTCCCCGAGCTGCGCAGCTTCGCGGCAAGGGAAATCCTGCGCGACGTGAAATCGGTGCCCGCTGGACATTTCTCGCTTCTGCTCGGAACCGTCTTCCAGTCGCAGGAGCGCACCCTGCGCGAAGAAGAATTGCAGCAGTTTTCACAAAAGATCGTCGCAGCCATGCAATCCATCGGCGGGCGGCTGCGCAGCTAAAGTCGCACCAATCCGGGACGGGCGTACACAACATGGCACGCCCGGCCCGCGTGGGGCGATTTTCCGCGATTTCCTCCGGTGCATCGGAGCTATACTTCGCGAAGAAACTCGTCTCAGGAGAACCTTCGCATGTCGACCATCGCTCTTCAGGAACCCGAACTTCCCCTCGCCGCCGATGACTTCAGCGCGCTTGAGCAGCGGGTGCTGCGCATGGTCGAGCTTGTCAAGACTGAACGCGAAGCCCGCATTGCCGCCGAGCAGCGCGTGGCAACCCTTGAGCAAAAGATCCAGCAGCTCATCGAGCAGAGCTCGAACGCCGCCACACAGGTCGAGGCCCTTGAACAGGAGCGCGAGACGGTGCGCGTGCGCGTCGAGCGGCTACTCAAGCATCTCGACGAGATTACCGCTTAGATCAACCTGGAGACCGCTTGCCGATGACTGAGTCCATCCGACCGCAACCGAACAAAGCAAGCTCGAACGGCGCAGAAAACATCTCCACCGAATACATCTCCGTCGACATCTACGACCAGACCTATCACCTGCGCGGAGAAAACCCCGAATACATCCGCCGCCTGGCCGAAATCGTTGATGCCAAGATGCGTGCCGTCGCCTCACATGGCAAGACCGTCGACTCCTTGCGCGTTGCCGTCCTCGCCGCCCTCAACATCGCCGATGAGCTCGCTACCCTCGAGCAGCGCTACAACACCCTCACCGGCACGACCGACGAGACGCGCAACTCGATTCGCAACCGCGCCCACTCGCTCACCGGCCTTCTCGATTCGGTGCTTGGAGAAGAACGCAAGATCAGCTGAGCAGGCGATTCTAAAACCTTTTCACGATTTCCGATCCAACTCCGCCTGTGCGCGTAGACTCCTATCAGGTAATTCTCCACGAGCTAGAATTCCTACTGATGGAAACCTTAACCCTGGACAAAGTGGTGACCCGAGCCGCTGCCGAATGCATCGATGAGCGCGAGCGCTACCTGGTCATCTTTACTCATGGCGTGAATGGATATGTTTGCAGGAACGAGGGGTCAACGGACGAGAGCCAGGCTCTTTACAAGGGCCTCTATCGGGATTGTCAAATCTGGATCGAGCGGCGCGGCATCGCGGCAGCGCTTCGATACGTGTTGAAGCACCTGAAGGACGTACCCGAGATGAACGGCGGGCAGCTTACTCTCGACGAGTTACTTGCGCGGATTTCCCAAATCCCAAAATGATCTCGTGAACTTGAAAATCCTTTCACTTGTCCGGTCGTAACTTGCAATCCCGACCCTCCCCCGTTAGCATCCATTTCAGAGACCGACCTGCAAAGCAGGTTTGGTGGCTAACGCTGGTTGAACCAACATTCATTGAACAGGGAACTTGACTCGACAATTGGCTCGGTGTGCAGTGTCCGCCAGTCCGGAATGCCTAAAGAGCCTCGGCGGGTTCCCGCCGTCTTAGGACGGGTTCACCGGCGCGCCACTGCACGGCCCAGCGGGTCGGTCTTTACTTCGCTTCACGCGTCCGCGACAAAAGAGATCAGGCCATGAAAAAAGTCTCCGGAGAATGGCGGTTCCTCTCGGCCGGCCTCACTGCGCTGGTCGTGGGTCTCACCCTCCGCCTGTTCGTCCCGCTCCAGAATGACGCCATGCACTTCATCGAGGGACTCTGTCTCGGCCTCTCCCTCGCACTGCTGCTAGGTGGAATGGTGAAGGTGCGCCGTGATGCCAGTCGCAACTCGGGCCGCGTCTGACCCTTCGCAGTGCATCCCCGCCTCTTCCAGTTCGGACACATCGCCATCCCCACTTACGGAGCCTTCACTGCGCTCGCGCTCATCGCGGCTCTGGCCGCTGCCATGCACTTCGCCCGGCGTCTCGGGCTCGACCCGAATAAAATCTGGAACCTCAGCCTCATCGGCATTCTCACCACACTCATTGGCGCTCGCTTGCTGCTGGTCGTTGCGCACTTCAGTGTCTTCCGCGAGCACCCCTTCTGGATCCTCGGCCTTACCGGCACTCGCGATTTTTGGATCACCCCGGTGAGCGTCGCTCTCGGCATCGCCTCCGCGATTCTCTATGCGCTCGCCGAAGGTCTACCGCTGCTCTGTGTCGCCGACTCGCTCGCCCCCGCCGCTGTACTTGCCTTTGCCATCAACCGGGTCGGAGCGTTCGTTGCCGGGATCGACTTCGGCACGCCCGCCCGGCTGCCCTGGTCCGTCGTCTACACCAGCCGCATCTCCGCGCTCTGGTATCGCACCCCGCTCGGCCTTCCACTGCATCCGGTGCAGCTCTACGACGCGGCCATTGGGCTTATTGTCTTTGCACTCTTGATATGGTGGCTGCCGCGCCGCAAGCAGGACGGCGAGCTCGCCGGGACTGCACTCTTCCTCTTCGGCCTCGCCGCTTTCTTTCTCGGCTTCTATCGCGGCGACGCCAGCCAACCCGGCACCTCTCAAGCGATCGCCGTCGCCGCTGTCATCGCCGGAGCCGCCCTGTGGTTCGACCGCAGCCCCAAGCCTCACCGCTATACTTCAAACGATGACTCGCCGTCTGCCTAAGCTCTCCGCTCTGCTCGTTCTCGCCCTTGCTCTTGCGCCCGTGCTCCGCGCCCAAGCCGGAGCGGCCATTCCGCCCCCCGTCTTCCTGTGGCCCAACGGAGCCCCCGGCGCACTCGGCAACGACGAAGCCGACAAGCCGCGCATGTACGCCTTCCTGCCGAAGACGCGTTCTACCAGCGCCGCCATCCTGGTCATTCCCGGCGGAGGCTACGAGCATGTCGCGATGGGCCACGAAGGCTTTCAGCTCGCAACCTGGCTCAACGCACAGGGCATGGCCGCCTTTGTTCTTGACTATCGCGTCAAGCCGTATCGATATCCGGTCGAAATCGACGACGGCCGCCGCGCCATGCGTCTCATTCGTGCCCACGCCGCCGAATACGGCATTGATCCCAGCCGACTCGGCGTCTGGGGATCGTCTGCCGGAGGCCATCTCGCCTCCTCGCTGGGTACGCATTGCGAATCTGTGACTGATACGGCGACAAATAGCGCGCCCGCGAGCACAGACCCCATCGACGCGCAATCCTGCAAGCCGAACTTCATGGTGCTCGAATATCCCGTAATCACCATGGAAGCGCCCGCGGCACACCATGGTTCCGCGCTCAACCTGCTCGGCCCCAATCCTGACCCTGCGCTGCGCCGCGAGTACTCGAACCAGTTCGCGGTGACCGCGCAGACTCCGCCCACCTTCATCTGGGCTACGATTAAAGACCCTACCGTCCCTGTCGAAAACTCGCTCGACTTCTACCACGCCCTCGTACGCGCTCATGTCGCCGCCGAGCTGCACATCTACGACTACGCCGACCACGGCTGCGGACTCTGCGGCTCTATCGGTCCTCTCTCCACCTGGCCGATGCTGCTGCGGAACTGGTTGCTGCTGCACAGTTTCTTGCCGCCCAACGCACCGCCGGCTCCAGCGCCCGAGCCGAACTCCGCCTTCTGGCCGCAGGGGCTCACTGGCCCCGGCCAGCAACAGCCGTGAGCCTTAGCACGCACACCGTTGCGCCCGAAGACGCAGGCCAGCGTCTCGACGCGTGGCTGGTCTCGCAACTTGAAAACATCAGCCGCGCCCGCATTCAGCTCCTCATCTCCGAATCTAAGGTACTGGTCGACGGTGCGCTCGCTCGCGCATCGCGAAAACTGCACGGCGGCGAAGTCATCGAAATTACAGGCGAGGCAACGCCGCCGCCCCTGCGCGCCATCGCGGAGGCCATACCTCTTGACATTGTTTACGAAGACGACGACCTCTCCGTCATCAACAAGCCGGCTGGCATGATGGTCCACGCCGGTTCGGGAACCACCGACGATGCCCGCAATCTCGGCACATTAGTGAACGCGTTGCTCAGCCACTACCAGCAGCTTTCGTCCACCGGAGGCCCGGTGCGCCCCGGCATCGTCCATCGTCTCGATAAGCAGACCAGCGGCCTGATCATCGTCGCCCGCAACGATGCGGCTCATCTCAAGTTAAGCGAGATGTTTTCCCGTCGCCATATGCGCAAGACCTACACCGCGCTTGTCCACGGCAACCTCAAGCAGGATTACGGGACGATCAACACTGCCATCGCCCGCGATGCCATCCGCCGCACCCGCATGACCACCAAACGCGACACCGGAGCCCGCGCCGCCGTCTCCCACTACACCGTGCTCGAACGCGTCGCATCGCGCTTCGGCAACTTCACCCTGGTTTCGGTGCGCATCGAGACGGGCCGCACGCACCAAATCCGCGTACATCTCTCTTCGATTGGACACCCTGTCGCCGGAGACACGCTCTACGGAGCGCCCGCGCGCATCCCTGTCCTCACCACCGCGCGCCGAAAGAAATCCGACCCCGAGCCCGAGACCATTGCGCTAGACCGCAACTTCCTTCACGCCGCCGAGTTGGAATTTGCCCATCCCCGCACTGCCGAGTCGCTGCACCTGAAGGCGCCTCTGCCCGAAGAGCTGGATGCGTTTCTGGCGAAACTTAAGAGCGATGAATGAGGAATCGCAGCTATACGTCCCCGGCCATCAGATTCTGGTTCACAGAGCACCAGGTGTACTGGCTGCCTTTCAGGTCGAGCACCCAGACCAGATAGAAGACGTTGGGAAATGGATTTGTGATGTGCGCGTAGTTGGTGATCGGCACTTCTTTCTGAATGTGCCCCATGATGTTGGGCATGATATTGACGTGCTCCCAGCAGATCAGGACCGGGCTGCCGTGGCCGAGCACGCTTTTCACCATGTCCTTTTCTCCACCACCGACGTCGTATGCGACATTGAATTGCGAGCTGCCTTCCTTGTATTTCAGCCACGCCGCCAGAGGCACAACGGTTTCAAATGGGCGTTGCGTCTCGCCCTTGGGATTCGCTGCATAGATGTGGTGAGGCGTCTCAATCTCCGGGTTGGCAGGTTTCGCTTTGTAGGGGGCAAAGAAGGCGTTCAACGCTCCCGCTCTCTGCCACCCGGGCACGATCAACGACTTTCCGCCGCCTGACTGCCCGTCTTCCTTCACATCCCACGGCCCGCTCTTGTTGGGCGGATTGGGCGGCTTCTCGGCGTGGCGGATAATCATGATCTTGCTCGGGGGCATCGGTTTTCTCCTTACGGTAGAGTGCGCTTGGGTTCGGCGCGTCCCGGATACTCTACGCCGAAATCGCTATTGCGTCAGCCGCATTCAGATAACAGAATCTAAGCACGCAATCCCTTGACCGGGCGCACTGGAACGGGGAGATAATCCCTGCATGGCTCAATCCGGCTCCGGACCGCGCAACGCCCTCGACTCTCTGATCCGCGACTTTCGCCACGGCATCCGTACCCTGGCGCGCACGCCGGGCTTTTCGGTGATTGCCATCGTTGTAATGGCGTTGGGCGTGGGAGCCACCGCCGCACTCTTCACCGTCGTGCATTCCGTTCTGCTCAAGCCGCTGCCCCTCCCCGATGTGGATCGCCTGGTGGCGATCTACGAGGCCGACACAAAACTCAAATTCAACAACAATTCAGTCGCCGGAGGCACGTTCCGTAGCTGGGAGCAGGAGAATCGCACCTTCCAGCACATCGCCATCAGCACCGAAGATGACGGTAACTTCTCATCGAGCGACGGCCAGTTGCCCGAACGAATCCACTCTGTCGCGTCTTCCTGGGCTGCGCTGCCGTTGCTCGGCGTCCAGCCCGCCTATGGACGGCTCTTTACCGCCGACGACGATAAATACGGCGCAAACGAAACCACTATCCTCACCTGGGGTTTCTGGAAGCGCCGCTTCGGAGGCAATCCTGACATCGTCGGGCACACCATCCTGCTGGACTCCAAGCCCTACACGGTAATCGGCATTCTGCCCGCATGGTTCTCATATCCCAATCCCCGCGTACAGCTTTGGGTGCCGGTGTATCCTGAAGTGCCTCCGCAGGTTATGGCCTCGCACGACTCGCACAATTTCTGGATCATCGGCAAGCTGAAGTCCGGCGTATCTGTTGCCGTTGCGCAGGCCAACTTGAGCAATATCTCCGCGCAGGTACGAAAGCAGCTGCCCGAGGGACCGGTTTTCGACGCGGCATTCGTCCGTCCGTTACTCGACGCGAATACCTACCAAGTAAAAACGCTTCTTTATGCGCTCTTTGCGGCTACGGGATGCCTGCTCCTGATCGCCTGCCTCAACATTGCCAACCTGCTCGTGGCGCGTTCCGCCTCTCGGCGTCGAGAATTGGCCATTCGTACCGCCCTCGGCGGCTCGAAGGCAAGGCTCCTGCGCGAGCGAATCACCGAGAGCATTTTGCTTTCACTGGCCGGCGGTCTGCTTGGCCTGATCTTCGCCCAGGTGGGCCTGCAGTGGCTTACTCACCAGCGTGCCGATCTGCCCCGCGTAGAGACGATCCATCTCGACCTCATTGCCGTCCTGTTTTCCATCGGTCTTGCAGCACTTTGCGGCATCGCGGCAGGCCTGGCACCGGCACTGGTCGAGGACGAGGAACAGGTTCTGCGCACCCTGCAGGAATCGTCCCGCTCGGTCAGCGGAAGCCGCCGCAGTATCACTCTGCGGCGCGCATTGCTCTCGATTGAAGTGGCGCTCACCGTTGTGCTGCTGGTGGGCGCCGGACTCTTCCTTCGCAGTTTCCAGAAGCTCCGCACAGTGGATATTGGCGTGCCCACCGCCAATGTTCTGCACCTAAGCATCGTGCTGCCGGACGCCGCGTATCAGGACGGTGCGAAAAAGCTCGCATTCATCGAGCAGCTGATCGAGCGCGTGAGTTCCTTGCCTGGAGTCCGCTCCGTTGGCCTGAGCACCTGCCTGCCCGGGCAGGGTCATTGCCAGGATGACGCTGTGACCATTCCGGAGCTGCCGCCACCACCCAAGGGGGAGTGGCAGGATGCCTCGGTGCGGTTTGTCGACCCCGGGTTTTTCAAGGCAATCGGAATTCCACTCTTGCGCGGACGCTACTTTTCGCGCGACGAACGCCTGACGCGTCGCAAATATGTCATCGTCAGCGAATCTTTCGTGCGCCAGTTCCTGCACTCGACTGACCCACTCGGCAAACACGTGAACGATTCCAACAATGGCGAGCTGGGCGAGAAATCCGTCAGCAACGAGATTATCGGTGTTGTCGGCGACGTTCGCGAGGTTGCAAGTCGTGAACCTCGCCCGACCATCTACTATCCGCTCTACGGCGGGCTGCGCGGCGATCTGGAGCTGGCTGTGCGCACCGCCTCCGATCCTTTGAGCATGGCCCATCCCGTCCAGCGTGTGGTTGCTCAGCTTGATCCGACCCTGCCCGTCTCCGACGTACTCTCCCTTGACCAGATCGTAGGCAAGGAGACCGCCGCCGCCAGCTTCGACGCCGTTTTGCTGCTCGTCTTCGCGACCCTTTCGCTTATTCTTGCCGCGGTCGGTCTCTTCGGTGTCCTGTCCTATATCGTGGCCCAGCGCCAGGGCGAGATCGGCATCCGCATCGCCCTCGGCGCGCAGCGGGATCAGGTGATGAAGCTGATGCTCGCCGATGGCCTGCGTCCCGCTTTCTTCGGACTCGTGCTGGGACTCATTACCAGCGCCGCCGCTACACGACTGATCCGATCGCTACTGTATGGAACACAGCCCCTCGACCCGATCGTTTTCGTGCTGGTTACGGTCGCCTTGCTGGCCGTCGCCACGATTGCTTGCCTCGTGCCCGCCTGGCGCGCCTCGCGCCTCGACCCCATGGAAGCACTGCGCACGGAATAGGGCTTTGGTGTGCAGAGTATCGCACAATGTAGAATGGCCTCAGTAAAATGATCAAAGGTTTTCCCACGATTCTTCGCTTCGTCCCTGTTCTGTTGTTTGCGCTTTCTGTCTCCTCCGCTTTTGCGCAGGCCGCGCCCGCCGCTTCCGGCAGCCAGACCCAGCCCGCGCAGGCAGCCCCAGCCCAAACGCCGACTGCTGCTACGCCGGGCCAGGCACAGGACAATTCCGATCAGCAATTCTCCATCACCCGGCAGGTCAACGAAGTCGATCTGGTCTTCAGCGTCACCGACCACCACGGCCACTTCATCCGCGACCTGCAGCAGAGCGACTTTGCACTCCTCGACGATCAGAAGGCTCCCGAGCGCGTCTACAGCTTCACCCAGCAGACCAACCTGCCGCTGCGTGTCGGCATTGTGATCGACACCAGCACTTCGATCCGAACGCGCTTCCAGTTCGAGCAGCAGGCGGCGATTGAGTTCCTGCTCCAGATGGTGAAGCCGGGCTCCGACAAGGCCTTCGTTATGGGGTTCGACGTGACTCCCGACTATAAGCAGGATTGGACCAACAGCCTCGATCTGCTCACCACGGGCATTAATTCCCTGCGCCCGGGCGGCGGCACCGCGCTCTTCGATGCGGTCTACAGCGCCTGCCGCGACAAGCTGTTAACGGCGCGCGGAACCGAACCGGTGCGCAAGGCCATCGTGCTCGTCTCCGATGGAGACGACAACCAGAGCCACGCCTACCTCGACGACGCCATCAAGGAATGCCAGCGAGCGGAGACCATTGTCTACGCCATCAGCACCAACGTCAGCCCCAGCCGCGATCGCGGAGACGACACCCTGCAGAAGATCGCCCTGGCCACCGGCGGCCGCGCCTTTTATCCCAAGCGCATCGAAGAGATGCCCGTCAGCTTCCAGGACATTCAGGACGAGTTGCGAAGCCAGTACGCGCTTGTCTACAAACCCGCCGACTTCAAAGCCGACGGAGCCTTCCGCCCCATCTACCTCTTCTGCCACAACCGCAACTACCAGGTAAATGTGCGTAAGGGATACTTCGCGCCAAAGTAAGAAGCAGCGAGGAAGCGGGTAGCTATCCGGACCTTAGCTGCCCGCTTTATTAGCCATTCAGCATCTCCAACAGCCCCTTCTCATCCAGCACCTTCACGCCCAGCTCGCGTGCCTTGTCGAGTTTCGAGCCGGCATCTTCGCCCGCAACCACGTAGTGCGTCTTCTTACTGACTGACCCCGACACGCGGCCGCCCGCCGCTTCGATCTTCGCCTGCGCGTCTTCACGAGTCAGATTCGGCAGCGTGCCGGTCAAGACAAATGTCATTCCTTCAAGCTGCGATGACTTCTTCCGTTTCTGCGCCGAAAAGGTCAGTCCGGCTGCGCGTAGCTTCTCAATCAGCTCGCGATTTTTCGCCTCCTCGAAGAACTCCCGGATCGCCTCCGACACTCGCGGACCCACCTCGTTCACTCGCTCCAGCTCTTCGAGTGAAGCAGCCATCAACGCGTCCATACTGCCGAACTCCTCGGCCAGCAACTGCGCCGTTTTCTCACCGACGAAGCGAATGCCCAGCCCAAACAGCACGCGATTCAACGGAGCCGACTTCGATTTTTCAATTTCCGCGAGCAATGCATCCGCCGTCTTCTGCCCGATCCGCTCCAGCGACAACAACTGCTCCTCGGTTAGGGAGTACAAATCGGCAATGCTCTTTACCATCCCGCGATTGAGCAGTTGCTCCACCACCGCCTCGCCCAGGCCGTCGATGTTCATCACCCTGCGCCCGGAAAAATGCAACAGGCTCTCGATCAGCCGCGCCGGACAATCCGCATTCACGCAGCGATAATCGACCTCGCCTTCTGTCTTCACGATTTCGCTGCCGCACACCGGACAATGCGTCGGAAATTCAAATTTCTTATCGCCCCGCGGATGGTCCTTGTCTTCCACTACGTCTACGACCTTGGGAATCACATCGCCGCCGCGTTCTACCTTTACGTAGTCGCCGATCAGCAGACCGAGACGCTCTATCTCATCCGCGTTATGCAGCGTCGCCCGGCTCACCGTCGTCCCGCCGATGAACACCGGCGTCAATACCGCCACCGGAGTCAGCTTGCCTGTCCGCCCCACCTGTACCTTGATGTCCTCGACCTTCGTGATGCCGGCCCGCGCCGTGAACTTGTATGCCACCGCCCATCGTGGAGCCTTCCCCGTATATCCCAGCCGCCGCTGCACCTCTGCCGAATCGACCTTGATCACCACGCCGTCGATTTCGTAACCGAGATCGGCACGTTTTTCCTCCGCGCGATTCACAAAGGCCATGAGCTTGTCGAAATCCCGTATCGCCTCGCGGTGTGGATTCACCCGGAAGCCCGCCGCCACCAGCGCTTCGAGCGCGTCCGACTGCTCCTCGAAGAGGTTGTCGCCCGTCTCCGTCAGCGCAAAGTACGCATAGAAATCCAGCCGCCGCTGCGCCACGATATTCGGCTCCAACGTTCGAATCGTTCCTGCAGCTGCATTGCGCGGATTCACCGCCGGAGACAGCCCCGCCGCCTCGCGCTGCTCGTTCATCTTCAGAAACGCGGTAAGCGGCATCACCACCTCGCCGCGCACCTCAAAGGCCGGCGGCAACTTCGCTTTGGCCAGCTTGGCGTGCGAAATCGACAGTGGAACCGACCGGATCGTCCGCACATTCCCCGTCACATCCTCGCCAATCGTGCCGTCGCCGCGCGTCACTCCGCTGACCAGATACGCAGAGCCGCCTGACTGACTGCTGTAGTGCAACGCCATCGACAGCCCGTCCAGCTTGTACTCACAGACGTAGCTGATTTCCGCTCCCTCGCCCGCCAACTCGCGCACGCGTCGATCCCAGTCCCGCAGTTCCTCTTCGCTGTTTACGTTGTCGAGCGACAGCATCGGCCGCGAGTGCGCCACCTTCGCGAAGCCTTCTTTCGGCTTGCCGCCCACGCGCTGCGTCGGAGAATCGGGCGTCACCAAGTCCGGATGCTCGGCCTCCAGCGCCTTCAGCTCCCGCATCAGCGCATCGAAATCGGCATCGGAAATCTCCGGCGTATCCAGCCCATAGTACAGATGCTCATGGTGGCGAATCGACTCGCGCAGCTTCTCGATCTTCTCTTCAGTTGCCTTTGGACCCATGGTTCGGATTCTAGCTAAGAAGCGAGCAGCCAAGAACCGGTCAGCTGGTGAAGCGGATAGCTAAAGAGCGGGTGGCTAGGCTTTCGCTGCCCGCTTTTTAGCTATCCGGACTTTAGCTGCCTAGTATCCTGTTCTCCGAACCCTATGGATCCCATTACCCATTTCATGACCGGAGCCTGCCTCGGACGCTCCGGCTTCAACCGCAAGACTGCCTACGCCACGCTGGCCATGACCCTCGCCGCCGAAGCCCCCGATCTCGACATCTTCTGGGGCTTTCGCGGACCGCTGGTTGGCTTCGAGCACCACCGTGGCATCACCCACACCCTGATCGCCGCTCCGGTCATCGCGCTCGTTACCACGGGAGTCGTCTGGCTCATCCATAAAGCGATCAGCAAGAGAAAACGCCGCAAACTGCCCCGCCCCGGCCTGCCGCCACCGCGCTGGGGACTCATCTGGCTCTTCGCTCTCTTCGCCGATCTCAGCCACCTGCTGCTCGACTACACCAACAACTACGGCATCCGCCCGTTCTTCCCCTTCAACCCGCGCTGGTACGAGCGCAGCATCGTCTTCATCATTGACCCGCTGATCTTTTCCGCTCTGCTGGGCGCGCTGGTCCTGCCCTGGATCTTCGGCCTGGCCGATCGCGAAATCGGTGCCCGCCGCCCGCTCTTTCGCGGACGCGCGTGGGCCATCGCGGCGCTCACTTTTATGGTCCTGTGGTGGTCGCTGCGCAATGCCGAGAAATCGCATGCCATCGAGCTCGTCCGCAACAGCGGCGTTGTCGCCGACCCCATCGTGAAGATCGATGCCGAGCCCTATCCCGTCAATCCCTTTACCTGGCACGTCGTTGCCGAAACCGCCGGCTACTATCAGACCGCCGAGGTCCACACCCGTAACAACGACGTACAGTCCGACAGCTCTGAGATCACCTACAAGCCGCCGGTAACGCCCGCCGTTGCCGCCTCCAAACAATCCTGGCTGGGACGCGTCTACCTCGACTGGTCGGAATTCCCGCTGGTGACGGATCTTGGCTATGCGCCGATCGACCGAGCCGATCCGCCGCAGCCCGGCTGGCATACAGTGGAGTTCGACGACCTGCGCTTCAGCTACTCCGCCCTGGGAGACGGCACCAGCCGCAATCCGGGCCGCAACCCTCTCGGCGGAGCGGTCTACGTAGGCCCCGGCAACGAGATCGAAGGTATCTTCGTCGGTGGACGGGAACAGAAATAGCGTGCGCTATCAAAACCTATTTTCACCAGATCGCACGCTTTTCCTTGACCCCACCCGCCGCAGTCCGCAGAATAAAAGAGCTAACGTCTACTTTCCCCGAGGTTTTATGTCTGCCTATCTGCTCATCATCGCGGCTGTTCTGAGCCGGATCATCCCGCACCCCGCCTGGCTTAACTTCACCGCGGTCGGTGGATCGCTGCTTTACTTCGGAGCCCGCCGCCCGCTCCGCCAGGCCATCCTGCCCGTGGCCCTGCTGGCCGCGACCGACTATTACCTCACTGTCTACTTCTATAGCTATCCCTTTCATATCTCGGCATATCTCATCACCTGGGCGTGGTACGCCGCCGTGATCGTCCTCGGACGGGTTCTTCTGGCAAAGCACGTGTCCGCGCTCCGCGTTGAGACCGCCGTCCTCATCGCGCCCACGTCATTCTTCCTGGTGACGAATTTCGCCGCCTGGATCGGCGCCCCGATGTATCCGCAGACCTTCGCTGGACTCGGCATGTCCTACGTCGCTGGTCTGCCCTTCTACCGCAACGACCTCATCTCGACGGCGTTGGTCGCGGGACTCGCCTTCGGCCTGCCAGTCGTCGCGCGGCAACTCACCACGCACAATCAGACCGCCGGCGTCTAGACGCAGCAGTAGAAATCGCAAGGGCGAGTCACCGACTCGCCTTTTTCTTTGCCCAAACTCAGCCCCTCACCTTGGCTGCGGATTCCCCGGCACATACGGGGTCTTCGCATTCCCCGGACCACCCACAAACTGCAGCGTGGGAATCCTGTCGCTCATCTCCGGCAGCGGCGGAAACGCCATGTGCGGCTCCGCCTGATACCAGTACGCGACTGAGTAGAAGTTGTCTGACCGTGCATTGGCGTGGCCGTGCTCTATACCCGCCTTCATATACTTCGTAAACGGCACTGGCGAATCCAGGTGGAACCGGTAGACGCTCCAGCGCTCGCCTGCTTCCTCCTTGCCGATCATTGGTGAGCCGTGCAGCGGAAACGCCTGCCCTGCTCCTCCGAAATCCCACGCCCCCAGAAAGTAATCCTCGCTGCCCGTCCCCACCGACGCGATCTTATCCGGATCGTCGATCCAGAAGGCATCATTCCCCTCGCCCCACCATCCATCCTGGTTCTGCAGAATCGACATCGTCACGCCCACAAACTGCCCGTGCCCTTTAGCCTCGAACCAGAGGTAGTTATCCTTCCCATCCAGATTCCGCCGGTAATTGATCAGCGGATCGCCGTTCTCGTACCACTCCTTTGCCCACCCCTGGGCCGGCTGCGCCTGCCTGTACTCAGCGTGAAAATACAGCGTCCCCGGAGCCAGAGGCTTCGCGTCCACCCGGTAGTCGATATTCCAGTAGAGATTGTTGAGCGTTTGCTTGCCCTCGTTCGTAATCGTCATGCGCGCATGCTTCGCATACGGCATGGGGAACCAGCAATTCAGCGACTTGTCGCCGCCCACCGACAGTACCGCTGATTGCCACGGATAGTAGAGCCCGTTTCCCAATCCGAAGAAATCTCCGATCGGCGTCTCCACGCTCGGCGACTCCTCGCCGTCCCAGTACATCTTGAGCACGATCCGCTTCAAGTGATACGGCTCCCAGCTATTGAGCGTGAACCAGACGTGCGAGATCATCCCCGGCCCGTCCACATCGAGAATGGTGAGCGTCTGACCCGGTGTGACCGTCCGGAAGTCCGCATTCGCCCCCGTCGCCTCGCGACTCGACGACCGATGCAGCGTGTAGGTCTGCTGCTGGGTTGGGTCCGGCATCCATGCCGGAATCTGACAGAAAGCCGAGGCGGCGAAAGACAGAACGAGAAGACTGAAGATCGTCGGCGAACGTCGCATGCAAAGGGCTCCATGCCGTAGAGGGCAATGCATCATAACTGCTTCACAAGTCGCGAGGAAAGGTCGATCCGAACCAGGATCATGGCGAAGGCCGCATCGAGTATCATTGTCGCGCTATGAATACAATCGCGAAAGGCAGCATCGGATGGTGATTCAGCGATGCCCCAGATATGCGGCCACAATCTTCGCAGGCCTGTTCTTGACCGGGTGCCTCGCGGCTCAGGAGGTTAAGTCTCCCGCCACCATCAATCCGTCTACGATGCCTCGTATTGGTACGGTGGACGAGCGCTTCCAGTCCTACAACATCGAAATGGTCGAAGTCACAGGAGGGCGTTTCTGGAAGCCCTACGACGCGAAGGTCGACGCCCTTCTGGCGTCGCAGGCTGAGGCCAAAAGCGGGAATCAGCCCCCCGGCATGAGCGCTGACCTCTACCAATACCGGCCGCCCATCGATCTGTCGAATGCCCGCCTGCGCAAACTGGCTGGGGCGCTAGGGCCGGCCTATCTCCGCGTGAGCGGGACCTGGCAAAACACGACATACTTTCAGGACTCGGATGATCCGGCGCCGCCGACTCCGCCGAAAGGCTTCAACGGAGTATTGACGCGCAAGGAGTGGAAGAGCGTGATCGATTTCTCGGAGGCGTCGGATGCGAAGATCATCTCCTCCTTCGCAACCAGCATGGGAACCCGCGATGCCGCCGGTGTCTGGACTCCTGACCAGGCGAGCCGTTGGCTTGCGTATACCAAGTCGATCAGAGGCGATATCGCAGCCGCCGAATACATGAACGAGCCGACTTTTGCGGCCTTCGCGGGTGCGCCCAAAGGATATGACGCCGCTGCTTTCGCCCGTGATATCGCCGTCTTTGTTCCCTTCATCCGCAAGACCGCGCCGGAGATGGTGATCCTCGGACCGGGAAGCATTGGCGAAGGCGTGGCGCTGGCTCCAGGACTGATGCAAATCCTCAAGAGCGAGGAAATGCTCAAGGATACCGGTCCTGTCTTTGATGTTTTCTCCTATCACTTCTACGGTACGATCTCGCGGCGGTGCGCGGCAGCAATGGGAGGAAATGCGGGGACGACTCCCGAGGCAGCATTGACGGAGGAGTGGCTCTCGCGCACGGACTCGGTCGAGGCATTCTATGCGGGCCTGCGCGACAAGTTCCTGCCGGGCAAGGCGATCTGGCTGACAGAAACAGCACAGGCGGCATGCGGTGGCGACAAGTGGGCCTCCACCTTTATCGACAGCTTTCGCTATCTCAACCAGCTCGGAACGCTCGCCCAGCATGGCGTTCAGGTTGTCGCGCACAACACGCTCGCGGCCAGCGACTACGGCCTCCTCGACGAAAAGACCTTCGCGCCGCGCCCCAATTACTGGGCCGCCTTACTCTGGCGCAAGCTCATGGGGACCACGGTACTCAATCCCGGAAAGTCGCCGGCCACGGACCTCCGGCTCTACGCGCATTGCCTCCGGAACGTTCCTGGTGGCGTAGCGCTTCTCGCCATCAATACCAGCCGCACCGCGCCGCTATCGTTGGATATTCCCGCTGCCGGCGAGCGTTACACGCTGACCGCTCAGAAACTGCTGGACAACACGGTTGAGTTGAACGGAACCGAGCTAAAACTCGGCGCCAATGACGCCCTGCCGCGGTTGACCGCGACACCCACTCGCGCGGGTACTCTCACATTCGCTCCGGCCAGCATTACATTTCTGGCAATCCAGAAAGCGAACAATGCGAGCTGCCGGTGACTGCGACTGAAGACGTCAGTAGACTCGACTCCGCCGGGGAAACTCATTGGCCTCGCGTTGCGTCTACCCACCTGGAGCCTCGCGCGCATCAATCCGGCGAAGGCTTTGACGAAGACCCTCTGGCCTTCGCTAGGACGAAGGGAGTTCCCCGTTGATCGACGCGCGTCTTGCCGTTTTTTTCCTTCTGCCCTGGTTCTCGCCCGTTGTAACCCTCGCCCAGCAGGATGCAGCGCCCTCCCAACTCAATAATGGGCAGATCCGCCTCGACGTGGTTGTCACTCCAAAATCCGGGCCGCCTGTTGCCGGTCTTCAGCCGCAGGACTTCACGGTACTGGACAACAAGGTTCCTCAGACCATCACCTCGTTTCAGGCCCTAAGCGGCTCCAAGGTCCCGGTTGAAGTCATCCTCTTCATTGACGCCGTCAACACCAACTATCAGACCATCGCCTATGAACGCGACCAGATCGACAAATTCCTCCGCGCCAACGGAGGCAAGCTTGCGCACCCCGTCAAACTCGCCATCTTCGGTGACACCGGAGTTCAGGTGCAGGGCAGCTTCTCGACAGACGGCAATGCGATTGCCGCCTCCCTCGATCAGCAGACCGTCGCTCTCCGCACCATCCGCCGTTCTGCCGGCTTCTATGGCGCCGTCGACCGCTTCGATCTGTCCATCAAGGCGCTGGCACAACTCACGGAAGCCGAGGCCAGTCATCCTGGCCGTAAGTTTGTTCTCTGGGTCTCTCCCGGCTGGCCGCTTCTTTCCGGCCCCCGCGTTCAGATCGACGCTAAGCAGCAACAGCAACTCTTTAACATGATCGTACAAGCGTCCACCCAGCTTCGGCAGGCGCGCATCACCCTCTACAACATCAATCCTCTAGGCGCTGCCGAGCCAACTGAAAATGTCTTCTATTACGAGCAGTTCCTCAAAGGAGTTGCCAGACCTTCCCAGGTCTCTGCCGGCAATCTTTCGCTGCAAGTGCTGGCTGCGCAGAGCGGTGGCCTGGTTCTCAACTCCAGCAACGACGTGACGGCCCTCCTGCAGCAGGCATTTGCAGATGGGGACGCCTGGTATGAGCTTTCCTTCGATCCGGCTCGATCCGAGCCCAACGAATACCACCATCTGGAAATCCGGGTGGCAAAACCCGGCCTCATTGCTCGCACCCGCCAGGGCTACTACGGGCAGCCATCGCGCTGACAGCCTGATCCCGAGTATTCGCCGTTATACTTGCAGCCAGGCAGCTCGCAAGCGCGTATACATACTCATGGGACGCTGGGCATCACTTACGATCGGAGCGCTGTTCCTGATCTCCTGCCTTGGTCGCGCCCAGGCTCCGCCCGAAGCGCGCACACCAGTGCCGGTCGGACAAACTACCGCACCCGACCCGGCCCAGACCATTACTCCGGAAAGCCTTCTGCTACAGAACCAGCAGCAATTATCGGCCGGCTCGAATTCCAACCTCTACCACGAGCTCGATCTACTGCACCGCGATGGCTTTGCCGCGGCCAGTTCGGCGACGGTCTCGCTCCGCGTGGTCGATCATCATGGATTCACGCCACTCAACTTGCGAATCCCTGACTTTACTCTGATCGTGAACGGCAAGCCGCGCGACTTTCGGCTGCATGCGCCGGGCACTCAGACCACGGTTGTGCCTCCTTTGGTGCTGCTTGTCTTTCCTCCCAATGATCCGGTGGTGCACAACATCGGGGTCAGGGAGGCGGTGAAGTATTTCTCAGCGCAGCCAGCCGAGGTGCTTCCATGGCGGGTCGGCATCTTCGACTCCAACGGCAAGATGACCCCCTTCACCAACGGGCGCTCCCAGATCCTTGCCTTCCTCGACGACGTCGCGCATACGAAAGAGCCGTTTCAGTATGCCAGCGATGTGACGCTGCCGAGAAGCCTTCGGTGGGACGGCCCATGGCTGACCAAGGCCCAGTTGGCTATCAGTGCCATGCAGCGCTATGAAGGTCCGAAGGTCGTTCTCGCCATGAACCCCATCTCCGGCTCCTTCTACGGTCTCAACGATCAGATGCTGGAGCATGACGGACCGGAAGCGCTCACCGGAGTCGCCCAGCGCGTTGGCGCGCACATCTACATCGGCGAGGTCGGCGGTCCCGACCCGATCATTCCCGGCGGCGATGCCGCAACTGACCTATCATGGGCCAGGCCGTCCTACCATATGCAGGTCGACCCCGCGATGACTGCTTCTCTTGCCAGCTCGGCCTACCGCAGCTCGCAGATGATGCAGACCGCGGGCGCGACGTATGGCGGATTCGCCAACTCCCTCAACGACCTCGCCCGCTTAATCAATCGCGATCTCGACGGTGGCTACGCTCTCGACTTCGATATAACGGCGCAAGACCAAGACCACGGAATCCCCGATGTCGAGGTTCGTCTTGCCCGCCACGATCTGCGCGTCGCCATCCTCGATGTCATCCCCGTCGGCGTCGCAACCGACCTCGACCGGGTCGTTGACCAGGAGCAAATCTCCGCGCTGCTTAAGAAGGCCGCCGCCACGCCGATCCCTTCGCCGGAATTCCGCATAACGCAGCACGCCGATTATTTCCCGCTCCGCGACGGACTGGAGCCGGTGCTTCCCATGAGCGCGGTGATCGAGTGGATGGGCCACGGCCGCGGGCCGATGGTGCTCTCGGTGGCAGAACAGGTAAAAGACGCGACCCTGGAGACCGTGATCCTGGAACGCGAGCTGCGCGTGCACTGGGATGGCCACAGCATTTCCTGGGAGCGCGACGGCCAGCTCCGCCCCGGCCACTATCTCTGGAGCATCGCCGCCCATGATGGCCAGGGCAACGTCTACGCTTACAGCGAACGAAAGGTGGACGTCGACTTCCCACGCTCAGGAGAGTTAGGCGTGAGCAGCATCATTCTCGGCAAGTCTTGCCGCGACGACAGCGAGTCGGCAAACGGCCTTCAGCACCGGCCAACGCCCGGCGCTCCTCGGCAGGCGCATCTCGCCATTGATCCCATGCAGGCCGGCGAGTGTCGCATCAAACCCGACGCCCTCGGCACCTTCTCTTCGACCGACACCGTCCATGCCTTCGTGCGTATTTATCCAACCGAGAAGCTCGACAAGGGTAAACCCGAACGCTGGACGGCAAAATTCGTGCTGCGCTCCAAGTCAGGCTCGGTAGAAAAAGAAACCCAGATACCTTTCACCCTCGATTCCGGCTCCGGCTATCTGGCCTCAGTTCAGATGCCCTTGAACTCTCCGGATATCCTTCCCGGCTCGCATACTCTCGACGTTGAAATGCGCGGTCCTGGAATCCACAAGGACCTCAAACAATCGCGAAGCATATCCATACTGGAAACACCCTGAAAAGCGAAGACCCGAGGACAATTTGTCCCCGGGCCAGATCGCCGCGATTCCGCTGGCTTAGCGGTTAAGCGCCAGGTAAACCTGCTGCCCATTGCTGTTAACGCTGGCTTCCTGCACGCGGGCCCTCTTTTCCTGCTTCGAAGTGGGAACCGCCATGTTCATATCTGCCGATGAGCAGAGAATCTCACGCAGGAAATACTGGTCGCCGTACTTATTGAAGACCAGCTCGCCGGTTTTCGATTCCTTGCCGTCGGAGGTAGCCGTGCTCAGCAGCGTGACATGCTTGGCGCTGTTCTGAATCTTGATCACGTTGGTGTTCTCGGCGGAGATCGTGTAAGTGCCCGCGGGGAGCAGCTTGTCGCCTACAGTGAAGTCGAAGGGAACGTTTGCTTTCACAGCCCGTTCCTGTGCCGAGATGCTGCCCACGGTGACGAAGCTGACGAGGGCGAAGAGCGCGATCGACGTGATTGACATGATCCGTTTCATGACGTTTCTCCTTTTGAAGACGCCCTCTTCTGAGCGCGTCGTTGGACTCTCACAGTGAGCCCGAACTGAATTTTGTTTTTTGCCAGCTGTCCGAAGGTGTTTGCTTCAGGTGCTTGCCGTTACGCCGACAGATAGTGCAAGCGCTTTGCCAAAGGCGGCGGAAAGCTGAAAAATTCTCGAGTCCTGATCTTCCGCTCGTGTTTGCAAGGGGATACGAGCACCTGCTTGATTCGCGATTCTCACGGCTTCACCGCTCGAGGCGTTCTGTGGTATCCGAAGGGATACCGGCGAGAACCGATCGGTTCTGGGGCGAATGAAATAGGCAGATTTATCGACGCTGCGCGACACACTTCCTTTAGACTTGCGCGCAGGAGGCTCCGATGAAGCCGAGGCTGATGGCCATTTCGGGTTCATTGCGAGGAACTGTTCGACCGCTGATCGATGGCCAGATATCCATCGGCAGGGGTGACTCGAACCACGTCTGCGTGATGGATCGCGCCGTCTCACGGCGACACTGCACCATCGAACAGGTGAGCGAGCGCTTCGAACTTGCCGATTTGGATAGCCACAACGGCACCTTCGTCAACGGTATCCCCATTCGGCGCAAGATCGTGGGCCACGGAGACACCATTCGTGTCGGCCATTCTGAGTTTGTCTTCCTGTTGCACGAAGGCGACGATGCCGAAGTCACCGAACTGCGCCTGAGCCTGAGCGACGATGCCTCCCTCTCCGAGCTGGAGACGATTCGAGTTGACCAGCCAACGCCGCTCCCCCATTTCGGTGTGGAAGTAGGGCGCATGGCGCGCGACCTCGCCGCCCTATTCCGGATCAGCGACTTCATCAACTCCATCCGCGACATCGAACTGTTGCAGCGCGAGCTTCTGCGCCTGATCTTCGAGGTCATCCCCGCCGACAATGGCGCCATCGTGCTGTTTGCAAATCTCGATGAAGAACCAACTTCAATCTGCAACTGGGCCCGGCAGTCCGGCGATCCGCCATCCATCAAGCTGCAACGGGAACTGGTGCGCCGCGCAATCTGGGAGCAATCGGCCGTTTTCACTGGGAAAGACTCTACCGACACTTTGAACGTTCTCTGCCTTCCGCTCATTGGCGTCGAGAAAACGCTCGGCGTCATCTACCTCACTTCGTCCGGCGACGCTTCGCCTTTTCGCGAGGATCACATCCATTTCCTCAGCCGGGTTTCGCGGATCGCAGCCGTCACGTTGGAGAACATTCTTGCACTCGACGCACTGAGCTCCGAGAACCAACGGCTCAAAGAGGAGCTCCATTCGGCGAGCCAACTGGTTGGAGAAAGTCGGCAGATCGGACAGGTGGAAGAATTCATCCGCCGAGTTGCGCAAGGCGATTCCACCATTTTGATCAGAGGCGAGAGCGGCACCGGCAAGGAGCTGATCGCTCGCGCCATCCATCACAGCAGTCCCCGTGCGGCTCGTCCTTTCGTCGCCCTCAACTGCGCGGCTATTCCGGAAACGCTGCTGGAAAGCGAGCTCTTCGGACACGAGAAGGGCGCATTTACCGGCGCAGCCGGAACAAAGAAAGGCAAGCTGGAGGCGGCCGAGGACGGAACGGTCTTCTTCGATGAGATCGGAGAACTCGCGCCGTTATTGCAGGCGAAGCTCTTGAGAGTTCTACAGCAACGTGAGTTCGAACGCCTTGGCGGCACTCGTTCCCTCACCTTTAAAGCCCGCGTGCTGGCGGCGACTAACAAGAATCTTGAGCAGGCCATCAAATCCGGCGAGTTTCGCCAGGATTTGTATTACCGTCTCAACGTGGTGTCGGTCACGATGCCTCCGCTGCGCGAGCATCGCGACGACATTCCGCTGCTTGCCCTCTACTTCGCTGCAAAATACGCCGCACAAAGCAAGCGTCCCTTCAAAGGCATTTCAAGGGAAGCGCGCAGCCTGCTGATGAACTACAGCTGGCCGGGCAATGTCCGCGAGCTGGAGAACTCCATCGAGCACGCCATCGTCCTTGGGCTCACCGAGGAGATTCTTCCCGAAGACCTACCCACCGCCATACTCGAAGAGCAGTCGGCTGCAATCGAGGGGGCGCGATACCACAACGTGCTCAACCACGCAAAGAAAGAGCTGATCCTCACCGCACTTCGCGAAGCCTCCGGAAGCTATCCCGAAGCCGCGCGATTGCTCGGCATTCACCCCAAGTATCTGCACCGCTTAGCCCGGAGTCTGAATCTCAAGGCCGAATTGCGCTGACCACGAGCTCCTCACCGCAGCAGATCGATCACGTTCACGATAAAGCCCGTGCGTGGGTCATACACCACTACATATCCCTGAAAGTAGCCCATCGCATAGCCCGGAGGCGGAGGAGGCAGGTAGCCGTAAAGATGCGGCGGCAGCGGTGTCAGGTACGGGATGTACGCGTATGGGATGAATCCCCCGACGATCCAGATCGGACGTCCAGCGCGGCTGATATAGCCGAGATTGCGGTTGTAATACCGGTGCAGGTAATCCCAGTCGTTCGGCCGCCACTGATATGGCGGACGATACTGCGGCGGTCTTCCCCAGTTCGGCGGTCTCGGACCCGGATTTGGCCTCGGAGGATTCGGATACGGCAGGATGCTCACGTCTCCTCCCGGCTTCGGCGGCCGTGGGTTTGGCTTTGGACCCGAATTCGGAGGCGGATAGATACCCGGAGGTCTCCCGCCTGGCGGTGGCGGCTTCGGTCCGGGATTCGGAGGTCTTGGGTTCGGATTCGGAGGCGGTTTCGGTCCCGGATTTGGAGGACGCGAAGGGTTCGGATAGGGCTGGATGGTCATGTCGCCGCCCGGCTTCGGACGAGTCTGTCCCTGGGAGGGCGGCCTGCCCGTGCTTGGCTGGGTGCTCGGCTGCTGTTGGCTATTCTGCGACGTCGCCGGCAGCACAGCCGCCAGGCAACAGATCAAGACTCCCCAATACACTGACGCTATCCGAGATTTCATCGCCATCTCCGGCTCTACACTTGCGACGGCGCCAGATTAACCGCATCGCCGTCGAAACACAAACGGTCCTTTAAGCCGATCGTGAGTCAATGACAGCTGTGTCCTACCGGAAGGTCTATGTGTCGGACGGGAACCCCCCAACCACCCTGATATTCTGGAACATAGCCAAACCGCACCCGATGAGTACCTTGAAAGCCGTTCGCGGCACACGCGATCTTCTGCCGCCCGAAACCGAACTTTGGAACCACGTGGAAGCGACCGCCCGGCGCGTCTTTGCGCGCTACAACTTCGGCGAGATTCGCACGCCTGTCTTCGAGGACACCTCTCTGTTTGCGCGGGGCGTGGGCGAAGAGACAGACATCGTGTCGAAGGAGATGTACAGCTGGGAGGATCGCGCACGCGCGCAGTCGGAGAAGGCGCAGTCTTTAACGCTCCGTCCGGAAAACACCGCTGGGGTCGTCCGCGCCTACATCGAGCACAAGCTGGGCGAGACGGGGCTGTTGCAAAAGCTCTATTACATCGGGCCGCAGTTTCGCAGGGAGCGTCCGCAGAAGGGACGCTACCGGCAGTTCTGGCAGATTGGTGCGGAGGTGATCGGACCTCCGAGCGCGGGGTCGGAGTCTCCGCTGCGCGATGCTGAGGTGCTGGAGATGCTGGCGGCATTTCTCGACGAGTTGGGCATCGAGGGATGGCGGCTGGAGATTAATTCGGTCGGGTCGGCGACGGATCGCGTGCGCTACGTCGCGGCACTGCGTGAGGCGCTCGCGCCGGTCAAGAACAAGATGTGCGAGGACAACCAGCGGCGGGCGGAGACGAATCCGCTGCGCGTGCTCGATTCGAAGGACGAGAACGATCAGGAGATCATCAACGGGTTGCCGAAGATCGCCGATTATCTCGACGAGGACTCGAAGGCGCACTTCGCCGCTGTTCTCGCGGCTCTCGATGCGTGCGACGTGACATACGAGGTGAATCCGAGGCTGGTGCGGGGACTGGACTACTACACACGGACGACGTTTGAGTTCACGCATGGCGGGCTGGGTGCTCAGAATGCGCTGCTCGGCGGCGGTCGCTACGACGGACTGTCCGAGGCGCTCGGCGGTCCGAAGGCTCCGGGGATCGGGTTCGCGATCGGTGAGGACCGGTTGATTCTGACGTTGCAGGCGCAGAGAGAGCAGGCTGCTCCGCTCGCAGATGCATTTGTCGCACCTCTGTCGGCGGACCTGAATCCGGCTGCGCTGGAATTGGCGCGGGAACTGCGCCGCGCAGGTCTGCGGGTCGAGCTGGGCGATGGTGCGTTTCGGCTGAAGAAGTCCTTCGAGATCGGAAACAAGCTGGCGCGGAAGATCGTGCTGCTGGGCGAGGACGAGGTGAAGTCCGGTATCCTGACAGTGAAGGACTTCGCGAGCGGCGAGCAGACTAAGGTGGCGCGAGGAGAGTTGGCACAGGCGCTCAGAATGGCCAGCGTCATGTAACGGGCTCAGCAGTTTCAAGCGGCAGAGTCCGCTTTGTATCAGGGCACGGCTTTAGCCGTGCCGAAGTTTGCTAAAAGGAACGGGGCTTTAGCCCCTGTGATGGCGAGACCTGCACGCAACGCGAATCCGAATCGAATCCTGAGCTCTTCCCGCACGTTTTTTGTTACCGCAAAAACGAGCACGGGACGAGCCTTGTTGCAGTCCGAGCGCAATGCCACGCTGTTCATCGATGTGGTGCGTTCCTACGTGGCGGCCCGAAAATTCCAAGTACACGATTTCGTGGTCATGCCCAATCATGTGCATCTACTGATTACGGTTGATGGCGATACGACCATCGAGAGGACAATGCAATTCATCAAGGGTGGATTTTCTTATCGCTTGAGAAACGAATTCGGATATGTGGGAGAGGTTTGGCAGCGCGGGTTTTCTGAAGTACGAATTAACGATCAGGAAAGTTACGACCGTCATCGAGAATATATTGCTCAGAATCCGGTAAAAGCAGGGCTGATCGACTCTCCTGAGAAGTATTCTTTTTGTTTCACCTCCCTGGCAAACCAAAAGGCGCAGGGGCTAAAGCCCAATAGTTTGTTGCAACCTATCGGCTCGGCTGAAGCCGTGCCCTGATACAGGACGGAATCACAGAACGAGTTTAAGGACAACATTGTTAGATTTTTTAGGCACACTGACGCGCACACATAACTGTGGCGAATTACGCGCAACCGACGCGGGCAAATCCGTCGTCCTTCTCGGCTGGGTGAATCGGCGACGCGATCACGGCAACCTCATCTTTCTCGATCTGCGTGACAGGTACGGCATTTCACAGATCGTCCTCGACAAAGACCTGACAGCGGCCGGCCACGCCAAGGCTGAGCAGGCACGTCCGGAGTTTGTAGTCGCTGCGATCGGCAAAGTGCGGCTGCGCGGCAAGGACGTCGTCAATCCGAAGATGGCGACCGGCGAAGTCGAAATAGTCGCCGACGAGCTACGCATTCTGAACGACGCGAAGGTTCCACCGTTCTCGCCAGCAGAAGAGGCGATCGCCAATGAAGAAGTGCGGCTGAAGTATCGCTACCTTGATCTGCGGCGGCCGGAGATGCAGCGGAACTTCGAGATCCGGCACAAGGTAGCGCTGGCGGTGCGCGAGTATCTGTCGGGCCAGGGATTTCTGGAGATTGAAACGCCCTTCATGACGCGGTCCACGCCCGAGGGCGCGCGCGATTATCTGGTACCGAGCCGCGTGCATCCGGGCGAGTTCTACGCGCTGCCGCAGTCTCCGCAGATCTTCAAGCAGATCCTGATGATCTCGGGGATGGACCGCTACTTCCAGATTGCGCGATGCTTCCGTGACGAGGATCTGCGCGCCGACCGCCAGCCCGAGTTCACGCAGATCGATCTGGAGATGACGTTTCCGCAGCAGGAGACGGTCTTCCGCGTGGTCGAAGGTTTTCTCTCCGCTGCGTTCGAAGTCGCCGGCGAGCAGATCAGCGCGCCGTTTCCACGGATGACCTACGACGAGGCCATCCGCCGCTATGGCATCGATAAGCCCGATCTACGGCTGCCCGCCATGGTCGACCTGACGGAAGAGCTTACACCGGAGTTGCGCACCTCGCTCAAGATTGAGCAGGGATTGCCGGTACTCGGGTTCGCGATTCCGCGCGTTGGCGAGCTTTCCGGTACGGCCCGCAAAGCGCTCGCAGGCGACATCCGAGCAAGTCTCGGCGATTCGGGCCTGGACGTTCTTGACATCGCGCGTCTGCGCTCGAGCGATACATTCGCCGGCCTGGCCGATAAGATCGCCAAGAAGCTTTCCGATGAGCTCGAGGCATTCGATAAGAGCGGACTTGCTCCCGGAGACCTGAGCATCGTGATTACGCCGAAGCCCGAGATTGCGGCGCCCGTAAAGGATCGCCTGTGGATTTACAAGAAGGTCGGCCAGCTCAGGCTCGACCTGGCAAAGCGATTCCAGGACAAACACGGCGCCTTCCAGAAGAAAGGTAACGCTGACGATTACAAATTTCTCTGGGTTACGGATTTTCCGTTCTTCGAATGGGACGAGCAAGGCCAGAGCTGGACATTTGCCCATCATCCCTTCACCTCGCTGCACGAAGACGATCTGGTTGCGGGCCGAATGGAGTCGGATCCGGAGGAGGTGCGTGCTCTGGCCTACGATATCGTGCTGAATGGAATGGAGCTTGGGTCGGGCTCCATTCGTATCCATCGCCAGGACATTCAGGGGCAGATTTTCCGCGTCCTGGGCATGTCAGACGAGGAGGCGAAGCTCCGCTTTGGATTCTTCCTCGATGCGTTGCAGTATGGGACACCTCCGCACGGGGGAATTGCTCTGGGGCTGGACCGCATCATCATGATCCTGACGGGCGCGGCGAGCCTGCGGGAAGTGATCGCGTTTCCGAAGACAGCGAAGGCTATTGATCTGATGGCCGATGCGCCAAGTCAGGTTAGTGAGCAGCAGCTTCGGGAGCTGCACATCCGCGTGACTAAGAGTTAGCGATGCCGCATGTCTATCGCGCCGATCTCGTGTTTCTCGACGGAGAGTTCAAGGCCGATCGCGGACTTGTTGTCGGAGACGACGGACGCATTTCGGCCGTGCTCGATGCCGCGGATATTGACGGCGACGAGACCACGCATCTGCGCGGCAGGGCCATCCTTCCGGGTTTCGCGAACGCACACTCGCACACCTTTCAGCGGCTGATACGCGGACGGACGGAAACGCGCGGCGTAGGCGGTGATGACTTCTGGTCCTGGCGCGAGCCAATGTATCGCGCAGCCCTCAGTGTCGATGCGGAAGACGTGTATCGCGTGGCGCGGATGACCTTCCTTGAGATGGTGATGGCCGGGACCACAACGGTCGGCGAATTCCATTATCTGCACCGTGCGCAGGATGGGTCGGCGTACGACGATCCGAATCTGTTGGCTAAGCGGATCGTTTCGGCGGCGGATTCGGTGGGGCTGCGCATCGCGCTGTTGCGGGTGGCCTACGCGCGCGCCGGTTACGAATTGCCGCCCCATCCCGGTCAGGCGCGCTTTTATGAGTCGCCCCGCGAATATCTCGACAACACTGCGGCCTTGGCGAGTGAATTATCCGGGGCGAAATGTGCCTGGTTGGGAGTCGCGCCACATAGCATTCGCGCGGTGCCGCTTGCTCAGCTGGAGGAAATCGTCGCGTGGGCGGGCGAGAGGGATCTGCCTGTTCACATGCACGCCGCCGAGCAACAGGGCGAGCTTGCTGCCTGCCGGCGCGAATATGGCGCCACTCCAGTCGTACTTCTTACTCAGCGGGACCTGCTTTCGAACAAGACTACGCTGGTCCACGCAATCCACCTCACTGACGCTGAGATGGATTCACTGGCTGCGGCCAATAGCATCATCTGTTCCTGCCCGACTACGGAGCGCAACCTGGGCGATGGCATCATCGATGCGGCACGCGCCGCCGGACGCGGTATCCGTTTTGCCTTCGGCTCGGATAGCCAGACTCAAATCGATCCGCTGGAAGACGCACGTCAGCTTGAGTATCACTTACGGTTACGAATACAACGGCGCGCCGTTCTGGACGAGATCGGCGGGCGCAGTTTGTCACAGCGACTGTGTCATTATGCAACCGTGGGCGGCGCGGAAGCTCTGGGCTTCGACAGCGGGGTTCTTGCTGCGGGGCGTCCTGCGGACTTCTTTGCCATCGATCTTGACGATCTTTCGATTGCCGGGAACTCAGCCGCCGATCTTCTATCCAGCGTCGTCTTCGGCCTCGCGCGCCCGGCGATCAAGGATGTGATTGTTGCCGGGAATCATATCCTCAAGGACGGTGCCCACGAGCTTCAGGGCGAGATCGTCGAACAATACAATGAGGTCTATCGAAAGGTCTGGCACACTTGAGTTCCGCCGTGGACATTCTGCGCGATCTGGTGAGGATTCCGTCTGTGTCTTCGATGTCGAACCGACCAATGATCGAAGCGGCAGGGCGGATTCTCGAAGGCAGTGGGTGGGCGACGCGGCAGTTTCCGTATCGTGACGCTAATGGCGTTGAGAAGATCAACGTGGTCGCGCGCCCCAGTCAGCAGGCTGTATCGATTCGCGCAGACCTCGCTCTTGTTTGCCATACGGACACCGTGCCCTTTGCGCCGGATACGTGGCCCGGCGCAACCGTCCTGGAAGAACGCGACGGATTTCTGCACGGCTGTGGGGCCTGCGATGTAAAGGGCTCGCTCGCGGGAATTCTCGCAGCTATCTCCCAGACCAACGGTGTTGAGATCGGCGACAACGTGGCACTGGTCCTCACCGCCGATGAGGAAGTCGGATGCGTAGGCGCAACTCGTCTCCTCGCCGAGCCTGTTCTGCGGGCGCGCAGCGTTCTGGTTTGTGAACCGACATCGCTGCGGCCTGGCATCGCTGGAAAAGGTTACGGCCTGGCTGAGGTCCGAGTAGTTGGCAAGGAAGCGCACAGCGCGTTCCCACGGCAGGGATCTTCGGCGATCTATGCGGCAGCGAAAATGATGCTGGCTGTCGAGGGTGCCGCGCTGGGTGGAGCGAGTAACGAACTATTTGATCCGCCCCGCACCACGTTCAACATCGGTGTCGTACACGGCGGAACGGCAAAAAACATTATCCCCGGCGAGTGCCATTTCCTCGTTGAATGGCGTCCCATCCCCAACGAAGATCCCGCGAAAGTGGCCGGGTGGCTCAAGAATCTCGCTGAGCGAACGCAACTCGAGAATCCAGGGTGCGCGATTCACGTCAACATTCGGCGCGCCGAACCGGGGTTTGCGTATTCCTCCGATTCGCCTCTTGTCCGAAGTTTGTCCCGGAAGCTCGGTCATCAGCCGACCGGAATTTCCTTTGGGTCGGAGGCCACACGTTTCGCGAAGATCGCCGACGAGGTTGTCGTGCTCGGTCCCGGCGATATGCAAACCGCGCATAGCGACCGCGAGTGCATCGCGATTGCCGAGCTTGAGGCGTGGACCGATTGCGTGCGGAGTCTGCTAACTCGCTGAGTAGCTATAATTTGTCCATGAAGCCAGCTCCGCTCGTCGGCGTAGTAATGGGAAGCAAGAGCGACTATGACGTGCTCACGCCGGCCGTCGAAATCCTCAAGCTGTTCGCGATTCCCTACGAGGCGCGGGTTGTTTCCGCTCATCGTACACCCGACTGGCTCTTTACCTATGCCGAGCAGGCGGAGGGCCGTGGGCTGCGCGTCATCATTGCCGGGGCGGGGGGGGCGGCACACCTGCCCGGGATGCTGGCGGCGAAGACGCTGGTGCCGGTGTTAGGCGTGCCGGTTCCGGCGACGATGCTGAACGGTATCGACTCTCTACTGTCCATTGTCCAGATGCCGAAGGGGGTTCCGGTGGGGACACTGGCCATCGGCAAGCCCGGGGCGGCCAATGCCGCCCTCTTCGCAGCGGAGATCCTGGCGCTGGCGGATCCTGACCTGCGCGAGAAGCTGCGCGCCTGGCGTGAGGAACGCAGGAAGGAAGTGCTCGGCGAGGAGCTGGCGCAGTGACGGCGATTCTTCCCGGGGCGACGATTGGCATCCTGGGTGGCGGGCAGCTTGGGCGGATGACCGCGATGGCCGCGCGGTCTCTTGGGTATCGCATTCAGGTGATGGATCCCGATCCGTCGTGTCCGGCGCGCTTCGTCGTGGATGCCTGCTTTGAGGGTGGGTGGGACGACGCGCGGGTCGCGGCGGACCTGGCGCGCGGCTGCGACGTGGTGACGCTGGAGATCGAGCAGGTATCGATTGCGTGTCTGGAGGCGGCGGCGAAGTATGCGCCGGTGCGTCCGGGCGCACGGCCGATGCGCATCATTCAGGATCGCATCCTGCAGAAGCAGTGGCTCACGGAGCATGACGCTCCGATCGGCGCCTGGCGCGCTGCGGAGTCGGAGGCGGAGCTCGCTGAGGCAATCACGACGCTTGGCGGCAAATGCTTCGTGAAGAGTGCGCGCGGCGGATATGACGGTCGTAGCCAGGTGAAGATCGGGTTTGAGACCCAGGTCACAGAAGCGGGACCTGGGGCACCCGAAGCATGGGCCTTATTGGGCGGGAAGCCGTGCGTGGCGGAACAGGCGCTTGATCTTGACCGGGAAATATCGGTGATGGTGGCGCGGGCGCCGAATGGTGAGACGAAGAGCTTTCCGTCGGCGCTGAATCATCATGAGAACCAGATTCTTGAGTGGAGCGTGATTCCGTCGTCGGTCCCTTCGGAATTGGAAACGAAAGCGCAGCAGATCTCGGCGAAGATTACGGCTGATCTTGGCATCGAGGGTCTATTAGCGGTGGAGATGTTCGTCACCAAAGGGGGCGAACTGCTGGTGAACGAGCTGGCTCCGCGTCCGCACAACAGCTATCACGCGAGCGAGCTGGCGTGCGTGACCAGCCAGTTCGAGCAGGCGGTACGCGCGGTGTGCGATCTGCCGCTGGGCGATGTGTCGGTGGTGCAGCCAGCGGCGATTGCGAATCTGCTGGGTGACTTATGGCTTGGCAAGGACGGCGAGGCGCGCGAACCACAGTTCGACCGGGCGCTGGCGATTCCGGGAGTGAGCCTGCATCTCTATGAAAAGCACAAGCCGCGCAAGGGAAGAAAAATGGGGCATCTTGCGGCGGTGGGAAAGACTCCGGATGAGGCGGTGCAGAGAGTGCTGACGGCTAAGCAGGTGCTGTAAATATCAGTCTTCTGCTGACGTTTCAGGGACTACCCCCACCCCTCCCCCCGTTTTTGCTGTAGTTTGTAATCCATTCATCTGATTGCGGTTATCGGATATGTTTTGCAACCCATTCATTCTATTGAGCGAGACTGTAACCGTTTCATTGGACATGACTTAAGAGCGGTGTGGTGCTGTAACCTTGTAACCCATTCATTCTATTGTGTATTCCTGTAACCGATTCTTCTGACGAGGGATATGGGTTCTTCCTAGCCCCGCCAGGCGCGACTCGTTTTCTGGCGCAGAAATGAAAAAGACCGCGGTTGGGCGGTCTTTGCGGTTTCTCAACTCTCTATTTCTATTTTAGCTGAATGCGGGAAATGGTACGCCAATTATTTTGGGAGTTCTCACGGCGAAGGTTACGGCCAGCGGATGTTCAAAGCGTAGATTTCCTGATAACCGATGTCCAGGGTAAGAATCGGGGAGCCGTCGGGGGCAACGTTGATTTGAGTGAACCCGCCACTGGCTGCGCGATGAATGTCTTTGAGGCTCGTAATAGTTTCCAGCTGGCGATCAGCAACTCGAAGGCGCATGATCTTTGGTTCCGCGCCTCCGGTTGTGAAATAGAGATACTTGGCATCTGGCGATATCATCCAGTTCTCAATGTCACTCAAGGGGTTCGGCGACAGATCGTTCAATTGCTGAGTTTTCAAGTTGAAGGTTACAAAGTTGGTGTACTTTTCGTTGCGCCCTACCAGGATGTCCTGGGTGAGCCAGAAGCCGCCGCCGAAATAGCCCTTGGGAGGAGGGTCGGGCGAGATCTTTCCGGTGCGTATGTCGACGATGAATGGCGGCCAGGGGTGACGGCCAGCTTGATAGAAAAGATAACGTCCGTCAGGGGACCAACTCGCAAACCAACCGCTGTCGCTAACCTTTTGCGGTATTCCTCCCTCCATGCTGATCACGAACACTTCGCGTTTATCGGTATGGAATGAAACCTTAGTTCCGTCAGGGGAAATAGCCGGAAAGCCCACGTCCATCGGAGGGAAGGTCAACTGCATGCGTTCGCTTCCATCGCTGTGGCTTCGCCAGAGGGTATGGTCCGAAGCCGAAATGTAAGCAACCCACTCCCCATCGCGGGAGAATGTCGGGTCTGTTGCTGAAATTCCCGACAGGAATGGCACGAACTGATGCGATTTCATATCGTAACGAACCAGTTCGCCGCGTTCATGCGAGCCCAGAACAAAGATCTGCCTTCCGTCCATGCTCGGGTACGGGTTTGAGTAAGGCATCGGCCCGTTTGTCAGGCGAATTGGATCTCCAACATGCCGGAAAACCCCGGTTTTCATCGGGAGCAGCCAGATATTCGACTGCCGCACACTCCCGGATTGATATACGAGATATTTTTCATCTGCGGTCCAGCGAAAATTATATTCACCACCTTCAAGCTTGTGGATCTCGCGGAGACCTTTGCCGTCTGGCGCGATCTCGACCAGCCTACGGTCGCCCGGCCTTTCCTGAGAGAGGACAATGTTGCGCCCGTCCGGCGAAACTGTAACGAATCCAACACCGCCCGGAAGAGTTAGCAGCTTGCGCGGATTGGAACCGTTCTTCTCGGCAATAAACCACTCCGTTCTGTACCCCGTTCCTTTGAAATCCCTTCTCGGAACGGGTTGTCCGAAGATGACGCGGCCATCCGGAAGAATGTCCACGTTGCGGTCGTCGAAACCGCCGTAAACCTCGCAACTGCCCAGGCGGCGAGCGTCTCCTGCCGGAAGCGGGAGCGACCATAAATCTCGGAAGGAGTCGGGACTGTAGCGACCTACCGCAGAGTCGGGGACAGCAACTAACAAATTAGTGCCGTGCACAACCCCGACGAGAAAGCAACTTGCAAACCGGGTTTCTACCGGTACAGTAGGTCCTCCCACAACGGAGACCTGCGCGATCTTGCGGTCTAGAGTTGGCCCTTCACCAAAATAGATCCGCGATCCATCACTAACCATTGCTCCCTTTGGCTGGCCATCGTCAGTGAGTTGAACAATTGACTCCACCATCGGAACCGTGGACGGAACGCGCCACCACGTGATCAGGCTTGCAATCACCAGAATTGCACTCGCGGCCAAAGCCACCCCGAACCAGCGACGGCGAGGGGAAAGGGAGTGGCGACGATCGATAACAGGGGAAGCTTCGGGGACCGGCTCGGTGAAAGGAACTGCCCCATTATTTTGAGCTGGTGGCTGCCTAACGGCAGGATCTGCCTCCCCCGGTTGAACAGGAGCGATAAAACGGTAGCCGCGGCGGGGAAGTGTCTCGACGAAGCGAGGATTGTCGGATGAGTCTCCAAGGGCCTCCCGCACCCGGTTCACGGCGGCGTTGATTCCGTGCTCGAAGTCTCCGTACGAATCCTCTGGCCAAAGCCTTTGCTTCAGCTCCTCGCGGGTGACCAGTTCTCCTGGACGATCGAGGAGGGCTTCGAGCACCTGAAACGGCTGACCCTGCAAGCGAATCCGGATTCCCTGCTTGCGCAGCTCTGCATTACGCAGATCGACGTCGAAAACGCCAAACCGCACCACTCTCGCACTCGGAGAAGCTTTGTCCATCTGGTATTTCCCGGGGGTCGTGTCGAGTGTAAACCCGAATGCCAGGCGCAGCGCGAAGAAAGTATTTCAACTCCAAGCACGTCTGGAGGCGCTCATGACTCATGGAGGTGCCAGCGCGCGTAACGGGATAGCTTTGATCGCAATGAACGATGACAAAGTATTAAAGGACTTAAGCTACTTGTTTTGAATAAGATACTAGGTCATATAATAATGACCCAGAAATCACCTCCATTGCATTGATCCCTCGCGGCACACCAGTCAGACTCGCGACATCTCCGGCGAAGGGCGTGGGTGTTCCCACGTCCCTTCTCGGCCCCCCATAGATCTCTGAAATGAAAACCGCAGAAAGGAAGTTTTGGATGACCATGCGTATGAAAGACGTCTGCTTCGCTCTTAGCCTGCTCGTGTCGGTGTGTGCGATCGCTCATGCTGAAAAAACGCTTACAGTCGGAAAGTCAACGACCGACTGTCCGAACGCTAAATACACAACCATCGGCTCTGCAGTAGTGGCCGCTGCACCCGGCGATGTGATCGAAATATGTCCTGCACTGTATCCCGAACAGTTGGTCATTTCGAAACCGCTCACGTTGCGTGGCGTGCGCGACAGCCTGGCTGGCAATGAAGTCAATCGGGTCCTGCTTCAACCTTCGTTACAGGATATTCAGGGTTTGCCGGTCGAGGCGGTGATCACGGTGATGAACACCTGGGGCGTCAGCATTGAAAATCTTGCCATTGATGCCAGCCAGAACTCGGTGCAAGGATGCACTCCGCAACTCGCCGACATTCACTTCCACAACGCTTCCGGCAGGGTCGACGACGACGCCCTGTTCGGTGCGCAGTTAGCCAACCCACAAAATTGCGTGGCGATATTTCCCGGGAATGGTTTCGGAGTTCTCGTCGATTCCGACAGACCGGGCCCCTTCTATGTGGCTGTAGACGACAACAGCATTCACGACTTTACCAAGGATGGTGTCCAGGCCATCAACGCAGGGGTGACGGCAAAAGTCGAAGGCAATCGAATTGTGGGGGTTGGGCCGAGTATCCCGTTCCAGTTTGGAGTTTTCATCGCTAACGGTGCGGTGGGTCTGATCAACGGCAACATCATCACCGAAGGCCCATGCGGCTCACTGTCATCAGCCGACTGCCTGAACGCACGAAGCGAAGGAGTCACACTGAAAAGTTTTGGAGACGGGACTGTGGTCAGCCACAACATCATCACCCATGCCCAGAGCGGCATCTTTATCAATGGAGGTAACGATGCCCGCATTTCCGACAACTTTATCAGTGACATCGACTCGCTCGACGGCATCGACATTCAAGGCACGGCTTCCGGCTTCTTCACCAACAGCCGAATCGAGAACAACACGATCTTTAATGTGACTCCGCTTGCCAACGAAGGCTGCGGCGTCTTCGAATTCTCTGGCACAGGCAATTCCGGAAACACGATCTCGAATACTACTGTCAACGACGCTTATTGTGGCGTGGGTTTCGTCACCGCCGACCATGTCGAGGTGGGGCACTACCACAACACGCTCTTTACTGACTTGAACGACGACTTCCCGTCTCCCCCGCCGACGGAGCCGTGACAGGGATCAATCGCTCTTTTCTATTTAGCTCCTCTTAGCCGATATCCTCGGACCAGTTTTCGAGGTACTTCTTCACCTCGGCCATGAACTTGCCCGCGTCGGCTCCGTCGATGATGCGGTGATCGAAGCCCAGCGTCAGGTGGATCATGTTGCGCACCGCGATCGAGTCGGTTCCGTCCTCGCTGGTGACGACGGCCGGCTCCTTGAAGAGACCGCCTACGCCGAGAATGCCGCTCTCGGGCTGGTTGATGATGGGCGTACCGAACTGTTCGCCGAAGATGCCGGGGTTAGTGATGGTGAAGGTTCCGGAGCCGACTTCGTCGGGCTTGAGCTTCTTGGAACGAGCGCGCTCGGCCAGATCTGCGATGGCGCGGGCGATGCCCAGGAAGCTCTTTTCTTCAGCCTGCTTGATGACCGGAACGATGAGGCCCCAGTCGAGCGCGACCGCGATGCCAATGTTGATGTTCAGCGGGTAACGGATGGCGTTGCCTTCCATCTGTGCATTGACGATGGGCATCTTGCGCAGCGTGGCGATGACGGCACGCGTGATGAACGGCATGTAGGTGAGCTTGACGCCGTTGCGCTGCTCGTACTTGTTCTTTTCCTTCTCGCGAATCTTGACGATGCGCGTGAAGTCGATCTTGAAGCAGGTGTGCACGTGCGCCGCGGTGCGCTTGGACTCGACCATGCGCTGGGCGATGATGGAGCGCATCTTGCTCAATGGAACCAGCTCGCCGGGTTGCGGGACGGCAGCGGCCGGCGCAGCGGGCTTAGGAGCGGCCGGTGTTGACGCGGCTGCCGGCGGCGCGGAGACAGGCGCGGGTGCAGCAGCCTTTGCGGCTGGCTTCTCCATGTAGGCGAGGACGTCTTCCTTGGTGATGCGTCCGCCTGCTCCGGTTCCGGAAACCTGCGCGAGGTCGAGGTTGTTTTCCTTGGCAATCTTGCGCACCAACGGCGAGGAGCGACCTTGCTCACCCGAGGCCGCGACCGGCTCTGACACAGGTGTTGGGGCGGGCGCAGCAGGTTTGGCGGCTGCCGGGGCAGGCGCAGCTGAGGGAGCAGGAGCGGCAGCGCCTGCCGTTCCACCAATAACGGCGACTACGGTGTTGATCTGGACGGTCGTGCCGGCCTCGGCTTTGATCTCGGTCAGCACGCCGGCGGCGGGCGACGGAATCTCGGCATCGACCTTGTCGGTGGAGATTTCAAAGAGCGGCTCGTCGCGCTCGACCTTGTCGCCGACCTGCTTGAGCCATTTGGTAATGGTGCCCTCAAAGATGGACTCGCCCATCTGCGGCATGACAATTTCGGTTGCCGGACCGGAAGCAGCCGGGGCGGACTCTGCCGGGGCGGCCGGAGCCGCTGTCTCCTTTGCCGGGGCAGATTGCGGAGCTTCGGTCGGGGTCTGGGCCTGGGGCGCAGGTGCGGAGGCTCCGTTTGAGCCGGCTTCGTCGATCACGGCTACGACGGTATTGATCTGCACGGTCGCGCCATCGGCGACCTTGATCTCCCTGAGCACGCCGGCGGCGGGAGAAGGAATCTCTGCGTCCACTTTGTCGGTGGAGATTTCGAAGAGCGGCTCATCGCGCTCGACCGTGTCGCCGGGCTTCTTGAGCCACTTGGTGATCGTGCCCTCAAAAATCGACTCGCCCATCTGGGGCATCACTATATCCGTCGGCATGTGATTCCTTTCCGCAGTCCTACCAAGCAACCTGGCGCTTCCGTCGCGCTGGCGCAAATCCCGATTATAAATCCCACAGCCGATGGGAGCGGCGGACGGAAGAATCCGTGCGAGATGATTTTGCGCCTCAGCGATATTTCCCGCTTGACCGGGAAGCAGACTTACTCCATCGTTGAGCTTCACTCACGGCTATGTCCGTCCCGCTATCCCGGTTAAGCAGGTTCGCCATCGCGGCATCTCTGGCGGTTCTTTGCCTGGCCGTGCGGTCGGATGCGACGCGAGCCACCGTGGGCGAAGTTTCTCGGCGCATGCGCGTGTTGCCGAGCCGGACGCTGTGGGTGTGGGAGCGGCCTGAGGACCTGAGTCAGGTTGATCCGGCGAACACGGCGGTGGCGTTTCTCGATCAGACCATCTTTGTGGGAACGGACGTAATCAGCCGGCCGCGCAGGCAACCTCTGGCGTATCCGACGTCTGTTGCCCGAATTGCAGTGGTGCGGATAGAGGCTCCGTCGAGCGTGGGCCTCGACTCGGAACGGCGGCAGCAAGTTGTGGAGCTGATCCTGCGGTCTATTAAGGATCGGGGTAAGGACCCGGGAATTGCCGCCCTGCAGGTGGACTTTGACGCCACCCGCTCGCAACGGGGATGGTATGCAGACTTGCTGCGGGATCTTCGGCGACAGATGCCGGCGGGCTTGCCGCTTTCGATGACCGCCCTGACCTCCTGGTGCAGTTACGACGACTGGATCGCCGGTCTACCGGTCGATGAGGCGGTGCCCATGTTCTTTCGGATGGAGCCGGATCATCGCCGTGCGCGCGCTGGTTCACCCGAGTTTTTGATCCGGGAGCCGCTGTGCATGAGCAGCGTCGGCGTGTCCACGCGCGAGGCATGGCCCCATGACATGGCGGGCAAGCGAGTATACATCTTTCCCGATCGCGGATGGCGCGAGGACTTTGCTCTCCTCGCTGACAGGAGATTGCCATGAGGCGTGGATTTGTTGCAGGAGCGCTGGCGCTGGTCTTGTTGCCGCTCTTCACGGCTCAGGCATGCGGGCCGGATTTCGCCCCGGATGTGTTTGTGCGCAAGCTGCGTCCGGACAAGCCAAAGGAATTTGCCGAGGGCAAGCTCGGCATTCTGCAGCCGACGTTTCCACGCGAGGACCTCACCGTGGCCTTCCGCTATCTGAACGGTGGCAGCCTGAGCGCGTCAGAACAGGCGGCCTATCACCCGACCTATAGCAACGTCGAACCAGAGTGGTGGGCGGCAAACTCCACCCCCGATACACAGAAACAGCTGTGGAAGGCGACCGCGTTGGGATCCCATGAAGGAGTTTCATGGGGGGCCGACCGTCAAGACGAGAACGCTGCTGATGAGCCTGCCGAATCGTGGCAGATGGTCCGGGCGCGATATGCTGCGCCTGCGCCCAAAGTCGAGCAGGATCGCGTGCAGAAAGTGCAACACCCTGGTGGATGGACGTCGGACTGGAGTTATCTGAATTGCAACGGCAATGCCTTTCGGACGGCAGTTCTGACGGTGCAATCGAGAGCGAAGACCTGGGGCGAGAAGAGTCCGGACCTGGCGGATTGGATCCAGGGGCAGGATGCAGTGTTTGGGAACTGCACGAGCGGAGTTCTTGTGTTGCCTGCGGCCGCTTCCCAGGCCAGTTCAGCGCTGCTTCAGGCGGACCGTGCCTACCAGATCGCGGCAGCCCAATTTTATGCCGGCAATTTCGAAGATGCGCGCAAGGCGTTCGTAGCCGTTGGCCGTGATTCAGCGTCGCCCTGGCACGGCCTCGGAGGATATCTCGCCGCGAGGTGCCTGGTGCGTGAGGCCTTTCTGTCGGCGGGGCCCGGAAAATTCGACGAGGCAGCGAGCTATGATCCTGCGTTGATGCGGCAAGCTGCGGATCTGCTTCGATCCCTGCTGAACGAGCCGACGCCCGGGCTCTCCAAAGAGGCCATTCAACGAGAACTGAACCTAGTGCTGCTGCGGATCGAACCGGAGGTTCGACTTCGGGAGCTGGCAGCAGCCCTGGCTGGTCCTAAGATAGATCCCGATTACGATCAACACCTCAAGGACCTCACATGGTTTCTCGACGTTCAATTTGACGGGAAGGATTTGCGCGAGGAGACGCGCGATTTCACGGGTCGGGAGAGCGACGCCCCGACGGCGGCAGATTTTAGCGCCGCCTATGCGCAAAGCAGTGCCATCCGCGCATCGGCTCCTTTGGTTGACTGGCTGCTGACATTTCAGTCTCCCGCGAAAGAAGCGAAGACGCATGCGCTGGACAAGTGGAGATCTACCCGCCAAGTCTATTGGCTGCTTGCGGCCATCACGAAGGCTTCGGGGACGGATGCTGCGGCTGCGGATCTGGTAAAGGCAGCGCAGGAGGCAAAGCCGGATTCGCCCGCGTGGGAATCGCTGACCTACCATCGAGCGCGACTGCTGATCGCGCTGGGCAGGGTGGAAGAAGCGCGAGCATTGCTGGATCAAAGCCTGCCGAAAATTCGCGCTTCGGGGCGTGGTTCATCCCTGAATGCGTATACAGGACTGAGGATGCGCGCCGCGGCAAATCTGAACGAATTCTTCTCCTACGCTCCGCGCGAAATACTTCTGCGCACATCGGTGTCACAGTCGTCACTGGATGAATGCGTAGAGGTAATGAAGAATCCGAAGCGACAGTACGACTGCGACAAAGCAGCGGGTGCGGAGCAGTTGAGCGAGGATGCCGCCAGATTCTTCAATACGCAGGCTCCCCTGAGCGTGTGGCTGGATGCCGCCAAGTCGACGGCATTCAGCGAGCAGCTTCGGCGATCGATCGCAATGACGGCGTGGGTTCGCAGCGTGTTCCTGAAAGACGATGCAGCGGCCGCCGAGTTCTTTCCGCTCTTGCCTGAAAAGCTTCAGGAGCAGGCCGGCAAAGGCACCGGCTTTCGCGCGGTGGTCACGATAGTCAGGAATCCGGGCCTGGGGCCGTATCTGGATGCCGGCGTTCAGCGCTCTTACTCCTACGACTTTGTCGAGAGCTACCGGGACAACTGGGGGTGCCGGGAGTGGCAGGCGTCAGGGACAAACGGTACAACCCCGCTTGAGAAGGAGTCCGTTGCATTCCTTACGAAAGCCGAGAGCAGCGAGGAACAACAGCAAGCTGTCCGGCTCGCAAAGCAGGGCAACCTTGGCGACCGTGTGCTCGCCTATGCAAACGATCATCCTGATGACCCGGATGTTCCGGAGGCGCTCTACCTGGTTTTAAGGATGATCCGGTACGGGTGCGATTTCTCGCCATCGGATAATACGGCGGAAACGAAAGACGATGACGCCATCAAGAAATCTGCCGCGCGCCTGCTCCGGCGAAGATATCCCACCTCTCCATGGACGAAAAAAGCAGCACCGATTGCGGGCTGACGAACTGCTTTCACATTTGCCTATGCAGGCCGGGCGACTCCGTTCCGGGATAATAGGGTTGTCTCGCATCCTAGCTCTCTGAGGCTCGCCTGATGGGTTCCGGAATTCACAGCACGGAAGCGACGCTGCTGGCGCTGGTCACGCTGGTCGCGCTGTTGGCAGCCTTTGCGCAGCGGCTTAAGACGCCGTACCCCATCGTGCTGGTGCTCGGCGGGCTGGTACTGAGTTTCTTTCCGCGGATCCCGCATGTATCGCTGAATCCTGCTTTTGTCTTTCTTGTGGTGCTGCCGCCGCTGCTCTTCGCCAGTTCGCTCAATACGGCATGGCGCGAGTTTCGCTTCAACCTGGTCAGCATCGGGATGCTGGGAATCGGGCTGGTGGTCTTTACCGTCGTCGGGCTGGCGATCGTCGCCCACTTCTTCATACCCGATTTCGACTGGCGCGTCGGGGCAGTGCTGGGGGCCGTCGTCTCCACCACAGACACCATTGCTGTCGCGGCCATCGCAAGTCGCGTGGGGCTTCCTCATCGCCTGCTGGACATCATCGAGGGCGAAAGCCTGGTCAACGACGCCGCCGGGCTGCTGGCGCTCCAGTTCACCACGGCGCTGGTGGTGACCGGCGAGATCCCGTCTCTGTGGCACGGCGTAACGGAATTCGCCTGGCTCATCCTGGGGGGCGTCGCAGCCGGAGTGCTGGTAGCCATGCTCATCGATTGGTTCGATCGCTCCATTCGCGACACGGCGCTGCAGCTCATGGTGAGCGTGGCCACGCCTTATTTCGCCTACCTGCTCGGCGAGTCCCTTCGCTCCTCGGGTGTGCTGGCCACCGTGGCCTGCGGCCTGTATCTCGGGCGAACGCGTTCAGTGAGCTTCACGACCGAGGCCCGCGTGGATTCGCGCGCGGTATGGAACACCATCGACTTTGCTCTCAATAGCCTGGTTTTCATCGTGGTCGGACTGCAGTTGCCCGCGGTTCTGGATGGCATGCGTCCGTTGCGCTGGCACGTGCTGATCGGCGGCGCAGGATTTGTGTGCGCTGTGGTCATCGGCCTGCGCATGTTCTGGATATTTCCCGGCGTTCGCCTCTCTTATTTCCTGCGCCAGCACCTCCTTCGCCAGAATGTCCGGCAGCCCAACACGCGTGAGATAGCTGCGCTCGGCTGGAGCGGCCTGCGCGGTGTGCTCACGCTCGCGGCGGCGCTGTCCCTGCCGGTGGTCACCGACACCGGCGCGCCCTTCCCGCATCGCCCGGCCATCATCTTTCTAGCCTTCTCCGTCATCCTGGTCACGCTCGCCGGCCAGGGGCTTACGCTGCCGCTTGTGCTGCAACGGCTCGGGCTGAGCGAGCCCGCGGATGCCCGCGACGAAGAGCGAGCTGCATTCAGCGTATTGATCGAAGCGGCACTCAAAGCATTGAAGGAGCTGCCACCGCCGAAGGACGAAGTAGAAAGCCAGGCGGCGGACATGCTAAAGCGCTACTATCGGCGGCGGCTGCGCAGCTTCAGCGGCAGCGACGGTGACAGGGATGCCCTCGATCTGGATCGCAAGTACCAGGAGCTTTACTACAAACTACGCCAGGTGGAGCGGCAGGAGATCACGCGCCTGCGCGAGCAGGGACGCTTCCGCGAAAGCGTGCTGCGCGACCTTGAAAAGGATCTCGACCTGGCCGACCTGCGCTGGCGGCAGTAGGGATTTCTGGAATAACAGATTACCGAACGATTGGGAGCGGACCACGTTGAATCCACTGCCTTTCAGCAGCCCCGACTCGATCCTCCCACCAAGCAACCGACGAGACTAAGAGATGGAAGCCAGATCATAAACGGCAACCTTTTGCGTAACGTCCATGCAAGGACTAGACAGATCGGATACGTCCATATGCTCCAGACAAAGAGATAGACTCGCCAACAGCTCCAAGCGTCGAAAGTCATTCCTGAAAGAGGTGCAATCGGCAACCAAGGGACAAGCAGGACCAACCAAATGCTGAACAAGACTCTGACGAGTTGCGGGGAGAAGCTGAGCCGCATTGGCATGCGACCAGATTGTAGAAAATCAGATCGAACTGTCTGTTCAACCGCCGAGTCTCACCGCCTTGACTTCCCCCTAATACTTGTTTAGTCTAGGCCTGTTTCCATAAGGCCTTATGACAAATAGTAAGCAGGAACCCCGCGATCTCTTTCCCGGCGCACTCGAAATGATGATCCTTGAGTCGCTTCGCCGCCAGCCCGCGCATGGATACGCGCTGGTGCAGCACATCCAGCAGCGCTCCAACAACCTCCTCCAGGTCGAAGAAGGTTCGCTGTATCCAGCGCTGCAGCGCCTACTCAAGGCGAAGCTGGTCAAGGCGGAGTGGGGCGTCTCCACGACCAACCGCCGCGTACGCACGTACGAGATCACCGCGGTGGGCATGAAGCACCTGGAGCGGGAAATCACCAGCTTCGAGCGCATGTTCGAAGGCATCGCTCTGGTGCTCGACACGAGCAAGGCGATCTCCTGACGAGGCACACCATGAGCTGGCTCACACGACCTTTGCGTCGCCGCAACCTCTATAACGATCTCGCCCAAGAGGTGCGCGAGCATCTCGAGGAGAAGACTGCGCAGTTCGTCCGCGAAGGCATGAGCCGCGAAGAAGCCATGCATGCTGCGCGGCGGGCCTTCGGGAATGCGACCCTAGTCGAGGAACGTAGCCGCGAAGTGTGGCAGTGGCCGAGGCTGGAATCAATCCTGGCTGACGTGAAGTTTGCGTTGCGCCAGTTGCGTAAGTCGCCGGGCTTCACGATTACGGCGGTGCTAACCCTCGCTTTAGGAATAGGCGCGAATACGGCTGTCTTCAGCGTGATGAATGCCGTGCTGCTGCGCTTTCTTGCGGTGCCCAATCCGCGGCAACTTGTTTATCTGCACTACGACAACCAGCCGTGGGGAACCTCGCAGAGCGGCTACGGCGATACCTCGCTACCGTTGCCGGTTTATGAACAGCTGCGCGGACATCACCAGGTCTTCTCGGAGTTGATGGCTTTCGCACCTCTCTCGGGGCAAAAGGTTGCGGTGCGCATCGGCGATGAGCCGGAGGAAGCGCTTGGCGAGATGGTTAGCGGCAACTTCTTCTCGGGGCTGGGTGTAAAGCCATTTATGGGGCGAGGCTTCACGGAGGATGACGAGAAGAATCACGCACCGGTAGCGGTGCTCAATTACTCCTGGTGGACCCGTCGCTTCGCGCGCGATCCTTCTATCCTTGGGCAGACGCTCTTCGTCAAGGGTGTTCCGCTCACTATCGTGGGGATTGCGGAGGCAGGATTTCAAGGCGCCGATCCGGAACGGGCCATGGATTTCTGGGTCCCGCTGCAGAATCGTGGGGAGCTTACTCCCTGGGGAAATTCGCCGGTCGAGCATACCCTTTACAACTCACCAGAGTGGTATTGCCTGCTTCTTCTGGGACGTCTGCAGCCGGGAGTCTCCTGGCAACAGGCTCTGGCTGAACTGCAACCGGCGTATCAGAGCGCTGCGTATGCGGGCGTGACTCATCCCGATCCCAAAGAGAAAACGCCGCACCTGTATTTCTCGTCCGCGCGCGGCATAGAAGACTTCCGCGACGACTATCAGCAACCACTTCATCTTTTAATGGGGATGGTGGCATTGGTGCTGATCATCGCCTGCTCCAATGTCGCCATGCTGCTGGTCGCGCGCAATTCGACCCGGCAGCGCGAATTCGGCGTGCGTATGGCACTGGGAGCCGGCCGTCTCACGCTTTTTCGCCAGTTGTTCACGGAGAGCGTGCTGCTGGTGAGCCTCGGAGCAGCCCTGGGCTGGGCTTTCGCAGTCTTTGCTGCACGCGCGCTCATCCTTTGGTCGGGCATTCTGTTTCCTGTTTCCCTGGATCGCAATGTCCTGTTTTTCACGTTCGCCATTGCCGCGCTTGCCGCTCTCATCTTTGGACTTGCTCCTCTGCGCAGTGCGGCCAGCGTTCCGGTTGGCGTGGCGATGAAAACCTCCTCCGCCACCGCAAATACGGATCGCAGCCGCTTCATTGGCCGCAGACTGCTGGTGACTCTCCAGATGGCGTTGTGTCTGGTACTGCTGGTTGCGGCGGGATTGCTTTTCCGCACACTGCGCAATCTCCAGGCGAGCGACCTCGGCATGCGCGCGGATGGCCTGCTGGTGTTTGGCCTGGAACCGCAAAAAGATGTGCGCACGGACGACGAAGCCATTCGCTTTCACAGGGACGTGCTTGAGCGCCTGCGTACATTGCCCGGAGTTGAAGGCGCCACGATGATGTCAAACCGCCTGGGCAGTGGATGGAGCAGCAACACAGCTGTTACCGTCGACGGCCGCAACCCATCGCCCAGCCAGCAATTCGCGCCGGTGCGGTGGAATGCGGTTGGTCCCGACTTCCTGCATGTTCTCGGCATTCCCCTCGTGCTGGGCCGCGATATCACAGATGCTGATACCTCCACGTCGCAGAGAGTCGCCATCGTGAATCAAACCTTCGCTGAAGAATATCTGCCACACACTAATCCACTTGGCCATCAGATCTCCGTAGGGGAAAAAGACCCGTCAGGTGCGCCGTATCAACTCACCATTGTTGGCGTGGCTAAGAACAGCAGCTATCGGAGGATTCGAGAGAAGCCGTGGCCGATCGCCTATGCGCCGTTTACTCAAACCCCCGGGAACACGCAAATGGAGTTTGCCGTGCGCTCGCATGGCGATCCCAATGCGTTGCTGCCGGATGTGCGTCGTGTCGTACGGAACATAGATCCAAATCTGCCTCTTGAAAAACCGATGACACAACGCGCACAGTTTGAAGAATCCATTTCGACTGAGCGCCTGCTCGCTAATCTTTCACTTTTCTTCGGATTGCTGGCGGCCTTGCTGGTTGCGGTAGGCCTCTACGGAACACTCTCGTATCGCATCAGCCGCCGCACCATCGAGATCGGTGTTCGTATGGCTCTGGGCGCAAGGCGCAATCAGATTCTCTGGATGATCGTCCGCGAAAGCCTCGTCTTAGCTGTTGCGGGGCTTGCGCTGGGTCTGCCGTTCTCGTTTCTGCTTGCCCATGCGCTGCGAAGCCTGCTTTATGGTCTCGGCCCGGCTGACCCCGTGACGTTCCTGCTCGCTCTGCTGGGCATCAGCGTCATCACGCTCGCGGCCAGTGTGATCCCCGCTCGCCGCGCGTCGACCGTCGATCCGATGCAGGCATTGAGGAGTGAATGATGAGCTGGCTTAAAGACATCTTTCGTCGCCGCAACCTTTATAACGATCTCTCCGAAGAGATGCGCGAACACCTCGACGAGAAGACCGAACAGTTCATGCGCGAAGGTATGAGCCGCGACGAGGCGGAACATGCAGCGCGGCGGGCCTTCGGCAATGCGACGCTAGTGGAGGAACGTAGCCGCGAAGTGTGGCAGTGGCCGCGACTGGAGAGTGTTTGGGCGGATGCGAAGTTTGCGGTGCGGCAATTGGTGAAGTCTCCCGCGTTTGCGGCGACCGCGGTTTTGACGCTGGCGCTGGGCATCGGCGCGAATACGGGCATCTTCACTCTGACGCATGCGCTGTTGCTCAAGAGCCTGCCGATTCCGGAGCCGGATCGCCTGGTGCGCATCGCTCTCGACATCGACTCTCCCAACGGTGTGGTGAGCGATCAGCCATTGAACGCCTTTCTTCTGCAATCCATCCAGCGACACAGCAAAACCTTGTCCGGCCTGTTTGGATGGGCCCCCTACGATTTCGTTCTGAAAGAAGACACCGGCTCGCGCATCTACTCCGGAGCCGTCGTCAGCGGCAACACATTTCAGGTGCTAGGGATTACGCCCGCTGCCGGCCGATTGCTGACTCCCGCAGATGACCAGCGCGGCGGCGGACCTGACGGGTGGGCGGCTGTCATCAGTCATCGCTTCTGGCAGCAGCATTATCATTCCGATCCGTCGATTATCGGGCGTCACGTCACGCTCTCAGATCACAGCGTCACGATCGTCGGGGTTGCCCCGAAAGGCTTCGAAGGCGTTTTTGTCGCGATGCATCCGGATTTCTATCTCCCGCTCGAATACGAGCCGGTCATGCGCGGCGCGAAGTCGATGCTGCGCCAGCCGGGAGGTCTGTGGATTATGGTGTGGGCGCGGCTGATGCCCGGCGTGAACCAGAAAATGGCAGCAGCCGAGATGCGGACGGTTTATCCGATCGCGATGACCGAGACATTGCCGCCGTCCGTTCGTCATCTGGCCGTGATCGAGCGATCGAGCTTCGCGGTGCGGCCGGGCGGCAAGGGCTGGAGCCTTCTGCGTCCTCAATATGCGCGGCCATTGCTTCTGCTGCAGATTCTCGTCGGTGTGGTTCTGCTGGTCTGCTGCGTGAATCTCGCCGGGCTTTGCCTGGCGCGGGCCTCCACGCGAGAGCATGAGTTCGCGATTCGTGGCGCACTGGGCGCCGCGCGTACGCGGATCATGCAGCAGCTTCTCGTAGAGTCGCTAATGCTCGCGCTCTGCGGAGGCGCGCTGGCCATCCTCTTTGCCTGGGCGACCGACCGCTATCTGCTGCAATTTCTCGCCGACCGCGAAGCCGCAGCATCGTTGTCTGTCCGGCCCGATCTTTTCACGCTGCTCATCACCGGAGGCTGCGCAGTTCTGTGCGCCCTGCTTTTTGGACTCGCTCCCGGTTGGCTGGCCAGCCATATTTCGATTGAGCCCGTACTGCGTCGATCGGGGAACAGCATTACCGCGGGAAAGAACGCCGTCGCTCAGCGAATCTTTCTTCCCTTGCAGGTTGCGTTGACTCTAGCTCTGGTTGTTGTCGCCGCCATGCTGAGCACCACCGTCAGCCGTCTCCGCGCTGCTCATCTTGGCTTTCGCATCGACAATACCCTGCTGGCTCCTGCCGATTTCGAGAGGCTGCCGCAAAAAGGTCTCGATCTCGTGCACCTCTACCGGCGCATTCTTGTGCGCATGGAACAGATGCCCGGCATAGATAACGCCAGCGTGGCGATGAGCACGCCTCTCCACGGCATGGGGCAGACCGGCGTTTTCACCAGCGCATCATCATCACATCCGGCAATTGATTTCACCAATCGCTACTGGGTGAACGACGTGGGCGCGGGCTATTTTGCGACGCTAGGAACGAGAATGCTCGCGGGGCGTGATTTCGCGGGCGAAGACAGCGATGCGGGAACCTGCATCCTCAACCGCTCGGCGGCGAACAGGATCTTTCCGGGCTCAACCGCGATTGGGCAGAGCCTGCGCCAGACCAATCGCAACATGAACGTCGGCCAGATCACAACGCAGGATTGCGAGGTAATCGGGATTGTCGAAGATGCGAAGTACACGAGCCTCCGCGAGCCCGCACCGCCCACCGTCTATCTGCCCTTTGGAGTAAACACCGACCGCCTCGCCTCCATGTACTTCGTGATTCACGCCGCGACCCTCGCCGAGGCTAGAGATGCGTGGCAGAAAGCGCTCCACGAGCTTGCACCGGGCAGCCCGGAAACCGACCCGATCTCTTTTGCCGTTCAGTTCGACGACTCTATTGCCCGCGAGCGCCTCCTGTCTGTACTGTCGGGATTCTTTGCCGCGCTCGCGCTGCTGTTGAGCGGGATCGGAATCTACGGGTTGATGGCGTCATACGTGACGCAGCGAACGACCGAAATTGGCGTGCGCATGGCGCTGGGCGCAACGCGGGGAAGAATTTTTGCTCTGGTCATGTGGCAGGTCGCCGTTCTGCTTGTGCTGGGAAGTATTGCGGGAGGGTGCCTCGCCGTTTTTGCCGCGCACTCCATCAAGGCATTTCTTTTCGACGTGAGCACGGGCAATCCTCTGATCTTTGCCGCTGCCGTTTTGATTCTCGCTTTATCAGGTTTTATGGCTGCGATGCTGCCCGCTCGCCGTGCTGTTTCCATTGATCCCATGCAGGCACTTCGCACCGAGTAGGAGAACTGAATCATGAGCTGGTTTACCCGTCTTTTTCGCCGCCGCGGCCTCTACGACAATCTCGCCGAAGAGATGCGCGCGCACATCGAAGAAAAGACCGAGCAATTCGTGCGCGAAGGCATGAGCCGTGACGAAGCTGTGCATGCCGCACGCCGCGCCTTCGGCAACACGACGCTGATCGAAGAGCGCGGCCGCGAGGCGTGGCAGTGGCTGCGGCTGGAATCGCTGCTGGCCGATGCGAGGTTTGCGCTGCGGCAGCTGCGCAGGTCTCCGGGATTTGCAGTGACGGCGGTTCTGACGCTGGCGCTCGGGATCGGCGCGAACACGGCGATCTTCACGCTGGTCGATTCGATCATGCTGCGGCCACTGCCCTATCCACAGCAGGAACGGCTGATGGCCATTTATTCCATAGACAACGGCCAGCGCGGCGGCTATTTCCCCAAGGGATGGGTGCGGGCCTGGCAGGAACACTCGCAGTCGTTCCAATTGATCTCGGCCTACGCGCCGGACACGGAATCGAATGTCGCCGGGAACGATGGCTCGGAGCGGGTGTTTGGTTCAGCAGTGACGATCAACACGTTCGACACGCTGGGTGTGCGTCCGGCGCTGGGCAGCTTTTTCACACAGGAGAACGCGGTCGCCGGCCAGGATCGGGTGGTCGTGCTGAGCTACGGATATTGGCGCCAACATTTCGGCGAAAGCCCGAGCGTGATCGGCGAGAACGTTCGTATCGATGGGATTTCACGGCGGATTATCGGAGTGATGCCGGCGGGGGTGCGTTTCCCTTACGCCGATACTCAGTTTGTGATTCCGCTGGCGTTCAAGGGCGGTGATCCGATCGATGCGTGGAAGGACTTCGGCAACCAGGCGTTAGGGCGACTGAAGGATGGAGTGCAGCCGGCGGCGGCGCAGGCGGAGTTGCGGCGGCTGCATTCGCCGATGCTGAAGCTGTTTCCGTGGACGATGCCGGATGGCTGGGAAGCCAACACAATGGTTGAGCCCTTGCTCGAGTCTGTCGTTGGCGATACGCGGCCGAAGCTGTTGCTGCTGTTCGGAGCGGTGGGACTGATCCTGCTGATTGCATGCGCGAATGTGGCGAATTTGATGCTGGCACGCGCGACCTCGCGGGAGCGGGAGATGGCGATTCGCGGCGCGCTGGGAGCATCGGCGAACAGGATTATCCGGCAGCTCCTGGTGGAGAGCGTTCTGCTGGGAGCGGTGGCGGGGGTGGTCGGACTGGTGCTTGCCGCGGTGAGTCTGCGGGCGTTGACCGGCTTGTTACCTTCAGACACGCCGCGCATCGCAGATATTGCCCTGCATTGGCCTGTCTTTCTCTTTGCGGCGGGCGCGTCGGTGCTGACAGGGATTCTGTTTGGACTGGTGCCGGCGATACGGATGGCGTCTCCGGACCTGCAGGAGGGCCTGAGGTCGGGGAGCAAGAACATTGCGGGAAAGGCCTCCCTAGCGCGGATCTCGACGCTTCTGGTGATGGGACAGATCGGGCTTTCGGTGTTGGTCATTACCGCCGCGGGGCTGATGTTGCACAGCCTCTACAGCCTGTCGCGCGTTAATCCCGGCTTTCGCACGGATCGTATGGTGACGGCGGAAGTAGCGCTGGATTCGACGGCATGCAGGCAGGCGGGGCGCTGCCAGAGTTTCTTCCGCGACCTGCTGGAAAGGGCCGAGGGTATAGCGGGCGTGGAGAACGTGGCCCTGGTCGACCAGCTGCCGATGTCAGGCGGCTTCGATCAGAACTATGTTTACGATGCGGAGGACCATCCGCGCCTGGCGACGCAAGGAGCCCCACAGGGAGCGGGACGTATGGTGTCGACGGGCTATCTCGATACCGTGGGGCTGCGGCTGATCCGGGGACGGTTTTTGACCAACTCGGATGAGTCAGGCGCGAGCCGGGCGATTGTGATCAATCAGCGGATGGCCCAGAGGCTTTGGCCGAATCAGAACCCGATTGGAAAGCACGTTGAGGAAGTGGCCGACGAGCCGAACCCAGGGCAGCTTGATCCAAACGTGGCCTCGGTTGTCGTGGGCGTGGTGAGCAACACGCATCATGAGGGTCTCGGCAGCAGCTTCGATGATGAGGCCTATCTGCCGATGACGGAGAAGAACGAGCTGCCCAGTATGACGATCTTGCTTCGCTCGCAAACGGGCGCGGCCGAAACTGCTGCCGGCTTGCGGCGAGTGGTCGCAGGAATTGACCCGCTGGTTCCCGTGACTCGAGTGCGCACGATGGATGAGGTGGTCGCGGCTTCGACTTCGGATTCGCGGTCGCTGACGCTGCTGCTGCTCGGGTTCGGTTTTCTCGCCGTGAGCGTGGGCGCGGTAGGTGTCTACAGCCTGATCACGTATACGGTGAGCTGGCGGACGCGGGAGATCGGTATCCGGCTGGCGCTGGGCGCACGGAGGCGCGATGTGGTGATGATGATCGTCCGGCAGAGCTTCATACTGGCGCTCGGCGGGTCGATTGCGGGATTGTTTGTGGCGGCAGTTTCAGGACGATTGCTTAAGCAGTTCCTCTTTGAAGTAAGCCCGCTCGATCCGCTCACCTTCTGCGTCGTGCCATTGCTCATGATGCTTCTGGCGTTGCTGGCAGCGTGGGTGCCGGCGCGACGCGCAGCGTCGATCGATCCCATGAAGGCGCTGAGGACGGAATAGCGCCTTATGGCGTGACGGCAAAGGTCGCGTGCAGTTCGGCTCTCGAATCGGAGCCGACCCAGAGGTCGAAGTCCGAAGGATCCTGCACCCAGCCTTTGGTCGCCGTGCTCCAGTAGCGGAGGTCTTCGGGAGTGAGCGGGAAACGCACCGTCGTCTTCTGGTGCGGGGCCAGGGTGATGCGGGAGAAGCCCTTCAGCTCGCGCACGGGTCGCGACGTGCTGCCGTACTGCTGGTGAATATAAAGCTGCGCGACCTCGTCGGCGGAGATGCCTCCCGTGTTCTCGACATCGGCAGTGACTTCAAGCGATTGGCCAACATGGACTGACGGCTGGCTGACTTTCACATTCGAGAAGCTGAAGGTTGAATAGCTGAGGCCATAGCCGAAGGGATAGAGCGGCGTGCTCTCCTCGTCCCAGTAGCGGCGGGTCTGCTCCTCAGGCTGAAATGTTGTGTTGTGCGCGTAGTTGATGGGGATCTGTCCCACATCCCGAGGCCAGCTGAAGGGAAGCTTGCCGCCGGGAACCACGTCTCCAAAGAGCAGGTTGGCGACGGCATTGCCGCCCTGTGTGCCCGGATACCAGGCTTCGAGGATCGCCGGCACATGCGTGGATGCCCAGGTGATGTTCAGTGGACGGCCATTCATCAGCACCAGGACAACCGGCTTGCCGGTGGCAGCGACGGCTTCGAGAAGCTGCTCTTCTTTGCCCGGCAGGTCAAGCGATTCGCGCGAGGCGCGTTCGCCGGACATGTTTTGCGCTTCGCCGAGGACGAGGATGGTCAGATCGGAGTTCTTCGCCAGGTCCAGCGCCTTCTGCATTTCCTGCGCCGCCTGATCCGCGCTCCAGTCGGGTTGCGGGACAACGTGGAAGATCGCGTCGAACATGGACGGGATCATGCGCTTGATTTGAACGCCCTGAGCGTAATTGACCTGCGTGCCTGAACCGGCCTTGTTGCGGATACCGCTGAGCAGAGTGACGGTCTCGGCCATGTCCTGCTGAAAGGTCCATGGGCCCAATGTGTCGTGCTGCGAATCAGCAGTAGGACCGATGACGGCGATGGAGTGATACGCGCCAGACTTGAGCGGGAGCAGATGCCCCTCGTTGCGCAGCAGGACAGCAGAGCGCTCGGCAGCCAGCCGCGACGCGACTCGGTGCTCGGGGGTGGCAAGAACCTGCTTCGCCCGGGCCTCATCCACGTAGGGGTGCTCGAAAAGGCCGAGGCGAATCTTGGCGGCAAGAATGCGGCCGGCGGCTTCGTCGATCTGCTGCACGGTGACCTTTCCGCTGGCTACGGCGTCGGCGAGCCCTCGCGAGTAAGCGGTGGGTCCCATCGACATTTCCATGTCGACACCGGCGGTGAGAGCGAGCACGGCGGCATCGGATGGGTCTTTGGCGTAGCCGTGGGTCTTGAGATTCTTGACCGCGTCGGCGTCGCTGACCACGAATCCCTTGAAGCCCCAGTCCTGACGCAGAACGTCGTGCAGCAGCCAGCGGTTACCCGTCGCAGGCACATCGTTCAGATCCATGTATGCGGACATGGCGGAGCCGACGCCGGCCTTCACCGCGGCGTGGAAGGGCGGCAGGTAGACATTCCACATCTGGTCTTCGGGAATATAGGAGGCGTCGTAGTCGCGGCCGCCCTCGGCGGCTCCGTATCCGGCGAAGTGCTTCATGCAGGCAAGAATGTGATCGGGCGACCCGATATACGGGCCCTGAAATCCGCGAACCTGCGCCGCAGCCATGGCCGAGCCCAGATATGGATCTTCACCCGCGCCTTCGATGATGCGACCCCAGCGCGGATCACGCGCGATATCGAGCATGGGAGCAAAGGCCCAGTTGATGCCGACCGCACTCGCTTCCCGCGCAGCGATGGTCTGCCCCTTTTCTTCGACAGACGGGTCCCACGACGCAGCCATGCCGATAGGCACCGGAAAGATGGTCCGGAAACCGTGGATCACGTCGAAGCCGAAGATGAGCGGGATGTGGAGGCGTGTTTTTTCGACGGCGAGATGCTGAAAATGATTGATCACGGCAGGATCGGTGACGAAGAGCAGCGACCCGAGCTGGCCTTTAGCGACTGGCTCCGCTACCTTTACTTCGTCCGACTTCTCGAATACGAACTGCTGGCTGAGCTGGCCAATCTTCTCCTCTAGTGTCATTTGCTTCAGCAGCGCGGCTACGCGTGCATTGACTTTCTCGTCAGCAATCTGGGCAGGCGACGCAGGGGATGCGGCGCCAGTCGAAGCATGAAGAGTAGCGAAAACAAAAAGCGCTAGAGCACAGGCGAGAAAACGAACGGGTCGACAGGACATGGGCAGACTCCTTGGGGGATCGACTTTGGGAATGTTTTCCCAAATGAAATAAGCTATCCCAAGAATCCAGCGTTGTGAAGAGCTTTATCTTTGACGTCAACGGTCCCTCAGCCTGACTTCGCGGCAGTCTTGCCTTTTCGCGCCACGTACTCCGCCTTAATCTGCTCGTACTTGGACTGCAGCTCGTCCAGCTCAAGATCGCTGAGGTTCTCGATATCGATCATCTGATCGCGAGCCTTATCGATCGCTCGAATGAGCTCATTGAGCTTCAGATTAATGGCGCGCGCGTCGCGATTCTGCGTGTTCTGGATCAGGAAGACCATCAGGAATGTCACGATGGTGGTGCCGGTGTTGATGACCAGCTGCCAAGTGTCGGAGAAGTGAAAGATGGGGCCGGTGACTGCCCAGATCAGGATCACCATCCCCGCGCCAGCAAAGGCCCATTTCGATCCGAGCCATGCTGACGCCCGCGCGGCAAAACGGCCAAACCAGTCGTTCGTGGTTCGGACCTGAACCTCAACAGATACTTTCTTCATACAATGACCTTCCTGCGTGACTCTTGCTTTTTTCAAGACAAAAGGCCGGCGCCAAGGCACCAGCCTTTGTCGATCTCCATAGTCCAGAGACGGTGTTGGAGGCTGTCGCCTCAGATAACGTGAAGCAGCAGCAGGACAATCAGGATCACCAGGATCAGGCTGATGCCGCCGCCGCCATAGTAGCCAATGCCCGGCCCCATGCGGTAGCCGCCAAATCCGAACAGCAACAGCAACACGATAAGAATAATGAGCAGCATGTCTTTTCTCTCCTGCGGCAGGACCCTTCGTGCTCAGCTTCTTATCCGTTCGGGGTGCACGAAAGACTTACGCGACAAAACCATAGAGGGGTTTGCGCGAGAAATGGTTGTACGCCTAGAGCTTGTGACCCTCGTGATTGTTTCCCAGAGCGTGGGTGACGGTGGCCAAAATTGTGCGGGAACGTTCTTAAGTCCCGATTATTAGGCTACGAAGGTTTCGATGAATCAGAAGGCAGCGTTCCAACAAGTTCTATGGCCATTTTGGATAAGGTGTCCCATTGTTTTCCTTGATCCTCGATCCGCGATACAAAGAGATTAGCCAAGAGCAACCGATTGGTATCGACAAGTTTTGAATGAAACGCAGTTAAGTTCCTCGATGCAGAGGCGTTCATTTTAAGATAGATCGCCGCTACGACGTTGCTTAGAATGGCTCCGACACTCCCAAGTACTGCAATGATCACCTGTTCATGTTTTGAATCAGTATTTGACGCCATCTCAAGGCTTACGAAGATAATAATCGCACTGAGAGCAATACAGGCAATACCAATCCAAAGTACCCACATATTTTGCCTGAGATTCAAATCGTAATAGCGTCGAAGCTGAAAGTTGTTAATTCGCAGAATCTTTTCAGCGCGGCCTTCGCTTCTGCCTACAGGGAATTGCTGCAGATCAAGATGATAGTCGATCTCTTGAATATCATTGTCAATCTCTCGTAAGCGTAGGTGTTGACTTGGTATCATCAATACCCATCCAAGAGCGTAAGCCAGTACGAGGATATCGGCTATTGGATGGGCAACAACTGGATGGAAATAAAATAGCACTGGAATAAGCGGAGGTAATGCAATGGCGAACGGAATAATAATGTGGAATTTAGATCGTTCCTTAGCCCTACGGTCAATGCGCTCTTGTCTTCTAGCGAACAGGTCCGCCAATGACTGAGATTCAGACTCGTCTAAGTTGGCCATTTCCGCCATAGCGCGCCTTTCTCACTGCGGTGATTATCCGCACTCGATATCTGTGATGCGTCATCTCATGCCAGTCTAGGAAGCGACCGGCTCCGCCACCGACAGACCGGCTCCATCCACAGTTGCCTTGACCATGGCATCGAAGCCCATACAGGAGTTGATCATCAGGTGGTAGAGCCGCCGGTCGGTCCAGTCCTGGTCGTAGAAGCGGCGGACATAGGCTGCGCGCCGCCGGTCGGTGGCCACCAGCTCTTGCTCGGCCTCTTTCGCGTGCTCGGGAAACTGCTCCTCGAACCAGCGCACCTTGCGCCACATCGAAGCATAGACGAAGACATGGAAGCAGTGAGGCGCTTTTGCCAGAACACTGGCCGCGCCGCGACCCACCACAACGCAGTGTCCCTCTTCCGCCACCTTCTCCAGGTATTCGCGCACGAATTCCACCATGCGCTCGCTGTCGAAGACCTCCGACTCGGGCAGCGCCGGCAGCCGTTCCAGCGAGCCGTGCCAGAAGGCCTTGCCGTAGCGGTAGTACCAGGGGTCCAGCCGCTCGTCGCAGCGCTCAGCGAGCTTTGTGGTGACGCCGGCCTTCTGGGCAACCTCCTCGATCAGGCACTGATCGATCAGCTTCCAGCCCAGGTGCTTCGCCAGTTGAGTGGCAAATTCCGCGCCCCGGCTGCCGTACTCCCGCTCCACCGTAATCACGCGAATCATGGCCTGCTACCCCCGTCACTTCTGATCGAATGCGTGCTGAATCCTAGCATTGTTAGACGCCGAAAATCCAGTGGCGCCGTTGGCAGATTGCGAGCGAGTTTGACCGGACAGCGCGAGGCTCCCGGCAACGGCCGCGCGAGCAAGTTCAGTCCGGGAAGGACCTTATCTCTCCACGTCAGATTTCTCTCGCCGCCTCCGACCGCATCCGGGTATCATGGCTTCTCCCGATCAGCGAACAACAAGATAGTTTTCTAATCCGGTCACTCAGCAAGCAACCGACTGATGCTGGCAAATCCGAACCGGAGGGGGCGCCTTTCTTTTTTGAGGCCAGGTATGAGTGTCGATGAATCAGAATCGCGGGGGATGCGCATGACCCAGTCTTATGAAGAAACCGACGCCAGCCTTGTTCTGACGCTGGAGGAGATTACGAGCCTCACCCAAGCAGGCGGCAAGCCTGCCGACACGCTGATGAACGTGGCCGCCCTGATCGCGACGCGCTTCAGGACCGACGTCTGCTCCGCGTATTTGCTCGAACCCGACCGGTCGAACCTGGTGCTGGCGGCGACTCTGGGTCTCCACCCGCGCTGCATCGGCACCCTGCGCATGCCGCTCAGCGAGGGCCTGGCCGGTCTGGTCGCCGAAAAGGTGCTGCCGGTGGCCGTCGAGGACGTGAGCAACCACCCGCGCTATAAGTACTTCAAGGAATCCGGCGAAGAGGTCTATCACTCCTTTCTGGGCGTGCCCCTCATCGACCGCGGCATTCTGCAGGGCGTTCTCGTCGTGCAAACCAACGACCCGCGGGTCTTCCGCGAAACGGAAATCCGCATGCTGGTCGAAGCGGCGAACCAGGTCGCACCCGTGGTCAGCGAGGCGCGCACGCTGGACCGCTTCATCGCTCCGGCCCAGGAGCGCCTCTGGTCGCTCGCGCGCAATCTCTGGTGGAGCTGGGATCACGACTGCGTAAGCCTGTTCCGCGATCTGAATCCCACGCGCTGGCGGGAGTTGAATCAGAACCCCATTGCGATGCTGAGCGAGATTCCTCTCGAAGAGATCGAGCGGCGGGCAACGGAACTGGTTCTGCACAGCCGCATCAATTATGTTTACCGGCGGCAGCAGGAGTATCTGAACGCAGACCGCACCTGGGCAGCGACCAACGCCGGGGTGCTCCGGCCTCGACCGGTCGCCTATTTTTCTGCCGAGTTTGGATTGCACGAGTCGCTACCGATTTATTCCGGCGGCCTGGGCGTGCTGGCCGGCGACCACATCAAGAGCGCGTCGGACCTCGACATTCCGCTGGTCGGCATCGGCCTCTTTTACGGGCAGGGATACTTCCTGCAGCGCCTGGACAAGACCGGCTGGCAACGCGAGGAGTATCTGGAGACGGACATCAACCAGCTGCCCATGCAGCCGGCCATCGGCACCAACGGCGAGCCCGTGGTGGTGGAGATTCAAACGCGCTGGGGGTCCATCCGCGCAAAGGTCTGGCGGGTGAAGGTAGGGCGCTGCGACCTTCTTCTGCTCGACTCCAATGTGGCGGGGAATGCGCCGGAGGACCTGGAGCTGACGTCTCGACTCTATGGTGGTGACGGACGCACCCGCATTCGTCAGGAACTGCTGCTTGGCGTAGGCGGTTTTCGCGCGATCCGAGCAATGGGCATTACTCCGGGCGTTCTCCACCTCAACGAGGGACACAGCGGTTTCGCGGTCTTCGAGGCCATTCGCACATGCATGGAAGAAGAAGGGATGGACTTCGCCTATGCGGCCAGCCAGGTCGCCCGGGAAGTGATCTTTACCACCCATACACCCGTGCCGGCGGGTCACGACCGCTTTGATGCTGCATTGATTGAGGAGCACCTGGGCCCCCTGCGCGAACAACTGGGGCTTACCCAGGAGAACCTGATGGGCTTTGGCCGCGAGTATCCCACCGACCAGCTGGAGACATTCTGCATGACGGTTCTGGGACTCAAGCTTTCACGCCGGGCGAATGCGGTTTCTTCGCTGCATGGCGAGGTTTCCCGGGCGATGTGGAAGAGGCTTTATCCGCGCACGCCGGAAGATTCTGTACCCATCGGCCACATCACGAATGGCGTCCACGTGCCGTCGTGGCTTGCACCGCAGATGTGCCGCCTCTACGACCGCCATCTCGGCATTGGATGGCAACAGCGCAGTGGAAGGGCACAGACCTGGGGGGAGATCGAGAATGTAGATGACGGCGAACTCTGGGAGACGCACCTGAGCCTGAAATCGCGGCTGCTCGACTTCGTGCGCCGTCGCGCATGTGAACAGGCGGAACGTCGCCGCGAATCGCCGGAGACTCTGCTGAGGCTGAGCAAGGTGCTCTCATCCGATGCCTTGACCATTGGCTTCGCGCGGCGCTTCGCCACCTACAAGCGAGCCAACCTGATCCTCGCCGATATTGAGAGGCTGGCTTCGCTGATCAACGATCCCAAGCGGCCTGTGCAGTTTCTATTTGCGGGCAAGGCGCATCCCCACGATGAACCGGGCAAGCGGGTGCTGCAGGAGATCGCGGCGAAGATGCGGGACACCAAGTTTGCCGACAAGCTGGTCTTCATCGAGGACTACGACATCAATGTCGGACGCTATCTCGTGCAGGGCGTGGATGTGTGGCTGAACAATCCGCGGCGGCCTCTGGAGGCCTCGGGGACCAGCGGGCAAAAGGTCGTGCTCAATGGAGGCCTGAATCTATCTGTGCTGGATGGGTGGTGGGCAGAGGCCTACGACGGCTTCAACGGCTTCGCGATCGGCTCGGGCAGAACGCACTCGAATATAGATGTGCATGATACCCGCGACGGCGAAGATCTCTACCGCGTGCTCCGCGACGAACTGATTCCGCTTTTCTATCAGCGCGACAAGGACGGCCTGCCTCGGGGTTGGATCAAACGCATGAAGCGGACCATCCGTACCCTCGGCTGGCGTTTCAACGCCGACCGCATGGTCATGGACTACACCCTGAAGTGCTACGTTCCCGCAGCAGGAGGCACGTCGAGCGAGATTAAGGATCCCTGCTAAAGCCGGGACTACTCTTTCAGCTCCACCACAGTCGCGCCCGCCCCGCCCTCGTTCTGGGCCGCTTCTGTCACTGTCGCTACCTGCGGATGGTGACGCAGATGGTCGCGCAAGGTTCGCCGTAGCACGCCCATCCCCGTACCGTGGATGACGCGAATCCTCGGCAGTCCCGCCATGAATGCGCGGTCGAGAAATTTCTCCACCTCGTCCTGAGCTTCGTCCGCCGTACGGCCGATCACGTTGATCTCCCAGCTCACGCTGGCATCGGGCTCGGCCATGGAAACCGAAACGCCTCGCCGGCTGCGCGCCGCCTGCAACGGAGTTTGCGCGGCTGGACGCACTACCTCGGCAATCTCATCGCGCGCGACGCGCATCTTCATCGGACCGACCGCGACTTCGAAAGTCTTGTCGTCAATCTGCCGCTGCACGATCGCTGTCTTGCCCAGATTGCGCAGCTTGACCATGTCTCCCGCGGTTACGTGGCGAACTACGTGCGGTTCGGCATGCACATCACCCTTGTCAGCGCCGGTGTGATGCGCGACGACCGATGCATTGAAGCCTTCGGAGAACTCCCGTCGCAAGCGCGCGATGCGCCGTTCGGCGTCCTTCGATAATTTTTGCTGAGCCACGCGGTCATCGATGGCCCGGACTGTCTCCCGCGCCTGGTATTCGAAGTCCTTCAGCAGCGACTCAAGTTTCAGCTCCATCTCGCGGACCTTGGCGCGCCACTCCTTCATGCCGTCCGTCTCCAGCCGCGCGCGTTCACGCTTGAGCTCGCCTTCGAGCTGCAGGATTCGTCCGCGCTCTGCCGTAACCGCGCGAAGCTGCTCGTGCAGGCTGTCGAGAAAGCGGCCTAGGTCCAGGGTCTGGGTGCTCAGCCGCGAACGCGCCGCCTCAATCATGCTCGGCGCGAGCCCCAGCCGCGCCGCGATGTTGATGCCGGCAGAGGCTCCGGGAATCCCCTGCCGCAGCTCGTAGGTGGGAGTAAGCGTGTGCTCGTCGAAGCCCACGGCTGCGTTGATGACGCCCGGCGTGTTTTCCGCATAGACCTTGAGCGAAGTGTGATGCGTTGAGATGATGGCCCACGCGCCCGAGCGCAGAAAGTGCTCGGCAATCGCGACTGCGAGCGCCGCACCCTCCTCCGGATCGGTCGCGGAGCCCAGCTCGTCGAGAAGGACAAAAGACGATGAGTCGGCTTGCTCCGCAATGCGATTCAGATTGACGATGTGCGCGGAAAACGTCGACAGATTCTGCTCGATCGACTGCGCATCGCCGATGTCGGCCAGCATCGCCTCGAAGACGGGAAGCACCGCCTCTTCCACCGGCACCGGAACGCCGCTCTGCGCCATGATGGCCAGCAGGCCCGCCGTTTTCAGGGCAACCGTCTTGCCGCCGGTATTGGGTCCGCTGATGACCAGCTGCCGCGCGTCGGAGGTAAGGGACAGAGTGATGGGTACGACACTTCCTCCTTGTGAACGCAGGCGTTTCTCCAGCATCGGATGCCGCGCCTGCTTCAATGTCAATTCCGGACTCGATGCCTCCGCGAAATGCGGCTCGACGCAGTTGAACTCCAGCGCGAATCTCGCCCGCGCCTGTAGTGTGTCTACCTGCGCGAGGACTTCTGCGCCTTTCAAAATGACCGGCGCATACTGCCCGATCTGCCGGGTCATGGCGGCAAAGATGCGATGAATCTCCGACTGCTCTTCTTCGAGGAGCCGGACTAAATCATTGTTCAGCTCGATGGTTTCGAGTGGCTCCACGTACACTGTCTGCCCGCTGGAGCTCGCACCGTGCACCACGCCCTGCACGCGCCGCTTCCACTCAGCCTTCACCGGAATCACGAAGCGCTCGCCACGAATCGTGATCACGTCGTCCTGCGTGCTGCCGCCTTCGGAGAAGCGCCGCAAGGCCGACCGCAGGCTCTCCTCAATTGCCCTTTGTTGACGCTCCATCTCGCGGCGAATCCGGCGCAGCTCGGGCGATGCATCGTCGGTGAGCGAACCGTCGGGCAGGATTCTCGATCTTAAAGACTCGACCAGCGGCGTCAGCGGCAGATTAAGAAGATCGCCTGCCAGGACACGCAGCTGCGGCAAAGCATCTTCGAGATTGTTCGGCGGGGCACCCAGCAGCGCCACCCATCCCGAGATGTCCTCGGCTAGGTTCACTACCCGGCGAATTTCGTCCGCCTCCAGCGCCGCGCCTTCGATACGCGATTTAGCCAGCACCTCGGAAGGATCGAAGAGCGACCCCAGCGAAGGTCGGGCGCCAGCGTGCAACAGCAGCCGCATCTCGGCGACCAGCGTGTGCTCATGGCGAATCCAGTCCAGGTCGGTCGAGGGAGCAAGCTGCTGGAGCCACTGTTTCCCAGTTGCCGACTGCCCAAATCCCGCGAGCAAATCGAGAAAACGGTCCCATTCCAGCACAGACCGGCTACAATCGCTCACTACGCGCGGGATGGGATGCGTCAGAGTAGGATATGGCGCCATAAGCTTCATCCTAACGGTAGCAGCGGAGACGGTATCTGGAACAAGCGCGGCGGCGGCTGCGTAACTTAATCAGGTCTTTCGTTGCAAAGGAGGGACCAACCTATGTTTTGCAGTGGATGTGGACAACCTCTCGAACCCGGCCAGCAGTTCTGCCTCAAGTGCGGCAGAGCCGTTCCCCAAATGGTGCCGCTTGCCGCCGGACCCGGCGTAGCTGTCGCGCCGCGCTTTTACACGCGCGTGCATCGCCATCTTCAGTCCCTCTCGGTTCTCTGGATCGCCTACGGCGTGTGGAATCTCGTCGGCTGGCTGCTCGCGATGTCCTTCTTCGCCGGAGCCTTCGGCGGATATTTTGGACACTGGCACCATGGCCCCTTCGGCGAGTTCCCCTTCAACACGATGCCCTGGTTCGCCCCGTTTATCACCGTCGTCATCATCGGCCGCACGATTCTGTGCGTCGTAACCGGCATTGCACTCAGCCGCCGAGCCCCGTGGGCCCGCATCCTGGCCATCGTGGTGGCATTTCTTACCCTCATCAAGCCCATCACGGGAACCGCCCTCGCCATCTACACGCTTTGGGTGTTGCTGCCCTCGTTCTCCGCGCAGGAGTACGAACAGATGGCAGAGGTTTGAGGGAAGCAGCGGTCAGGGGTCAGGGACAAACGGTTGGGGGTAAAACGGCCAGCAGTCAGTAATAAGGCGACGGCCTGGTGTACTCGCTAACCGCTCTATCCCTGGCCGCCTTCTCCCTGACCGCTACAATACCCCTTATGGAATACCCCATCACCCGGCTGCGGCGTCTACGCCGCAGCGAGCCCATGCGCAACCTGGTCCGCGAAACGCATCTCGAACCGGGCGCGCTGATCTATCCGCTCTTCATTTGTCCGGGAGAAGGCGTTCGCAAGGAAATCAGTTCGATGCCCGGCGTCTTCAATCTCTCAGTAGACGAGGCCGTCAAGGAAGCCGAAGCTGCCTCTTCACTGGGCATCGGAGGTCTGCTGCTCTTCGGCCTTCCCGAGACGAAAGACGAAAAGGCATCTGGAGCATGGGACGAGGATGGCATCGTGCAGCGAGGTCTGCGCGCGCTCAAGCAGTCCGCAGCGGCAAAGAAACTGGTGCTTATCGCCGACGTCTGCCTCTGCGAATACACCTCTCACGGCCACTGCGGCATCGTGAAGCAGGACGGCGAAGACTATGAGATCGAGAACGATTCCAGCGTCCGCCTGCTTGCCAGAACCGCCACATCGCTGGCCAGGGCCGGAGCCGACATCGTTGCTCCCAGTGACATGATGGACGGCCGCGTCGCCGCGATCCGCGATGAGCTCGACGAAGTGGGCTATGACCAGACGCCGATCCTCTCCTATGCGTCGAAATTCGCCTCGGCCTTCTACGGACCCTTCCGCGAAGCTGCCGACTCCGCCCCGCAGTTCGGCGACCGCCGCAGCTACCAGATGGATGGAGCCAATCTCCGCGAGGCCATGCGCGAGATCGACCTCGATCTTGGCGAAGGCGCGGACATGATCCTGATGAAGCCAGCCCTGCCCTATCTCGACGTCATCCGCGCGGCCCGCGAGCGCTTTGATGTGCCGATTGGCGGGTACCAGGTGTCGGGGGAATATTCGATGCTGCAGGCCGCATTCGCCAACGGCTGGCTCGACCGCGAGCGCGCCATCATGGAGTCGCTGCTTTCAATCCGGCGCGCCGGAGCGGGATTTATCGTGACGTACTTTGCGAAGGAGGCGGCGAAGGTTCTAGGGCGCTAACCGCACAGGTGATCGCGCCTGACGGCGCACGACGGTCGAATCGAGGACGTACTACGCTCTATCCAGCTCTGCGAAAAGCTCGCTCAGCACGACGCGGATCTCGGTGCCCGGAATAGAAAGGGCGGCGTCTTTTGCTTCTTCCATTCCGGTCTTCGAGCAGACATACGCTTTGCGCAGCTCAGGATCGACCACCCATACGTGCTCTGTGCCAAAGTTCAGATAGTCGTCGACGCGCTGGCGGACGCGCGGCATGGTGTCCTCCGGCGATAGAATCTCTACGAACAGCAGGGCAGGCGTGCGCAGGATGCGTTGCCATTCCAATCCGGCAGCAGTGACAGTGATATCCGGGATGCGGAAGCGTGTCGGGCTCACCTGCACGCGCAACTCGGGATAGACCTCAACCCGCCACTTTGCACGGTTGAGCATAAACAGATAAATAAATGCCCTCTGCAGAATTGCGTGCTCTTTCTCGCCCAGATTTCTCTCCTCAACGACGCCGTCCACGTAGTCGCAGTCCGGCCGGTAGCTGGTCGCCAGATACTCCGCAACCGACACTTTCACGGGATGAGGGATCGCATTCACGCCTTCAGTATCGCGCAAAAGCCGCATTATCCCAATGTTTCACCTCGCCCGTTGACGACTGCCCACCAGCCGGAACTTGCCTAAGTCGCCAAATGGCGCAATAATAAGGCCAGGTGGCCACTATGTCGATCGCGGAAATCGCAGAAGTTCTAGGCGGCAGAAGGACCTTCAAGCACGCAGTTAAAAACTCGGGTGACCTGGCTACGTCCATTCGCGCCGGACTCCCCGCAACCATCATCAACGTACTGGCCGACAGACTGACCATGCACCGGACCGATGTGGCGAGGCGCCTTGGCATTCCTCAGCGTACCCTGACGCGGCGGTTGTCGCGAGAAGCCCGTCTCACGACCGATGAGTCGGATCGCGCGGCCCGCATGGCGAGAATTATCGCCCTCGCCGTTGATACATTGGGTTCGAATGAAAAAGCCTCCTCCTGGCTGCGCACCCCGAATCGCGCCCTTCGCGGCAAAGCGCCTCTCGACGAGATTGGCACTGATCCCGGCTATCGCTCCGTCGAAGATGTCCTCTACGCCATCGCTTATGGAATGTACAGCTGATGCAGGTATGGAGGCTCTGCGGCAGCAAGTATTCATCCGCGGCATTTTCAGGAACAGGGGGAATATACGCAGCCCGAAGATGGAATGAGAAAGGCAACCTCATCGTCTACACCGCTACTTCCCGTGCTCTGGCTGCGATCGAATACTTCGTAAACCTGGAGCCAACCCAAGCCCCCGATGACCTGGTGATGCTCGAAGCCCGCGTTCCGGATGAGTATGTTGAACAACTCGATCTAAGCCGTTTGCCACGCAACTGGTACGAGATCGACAACCGGGAGTGCCAGGCAATCGGCACAGAATGGCTAAAGAGCAAACGATCGGTCGCGTTGAAGGTACCGTCCGTGCCAGTGCGGGGAGACTGGAATGTGCTTCTCAATCCATCGCATCCGGACTTCTCTGAGGTAGCCATCGCATCGCGCAAGCGTTTCTTCTACGACGAGCGGATGTTCCAGCGGCGCGTCAAGCGCTGACCGCCCTCGAATCTTTCCTGTCCCTTCCGCATCTTCCATACCGGAACCCTTGCGTACAATAGAGTGTTTGGGTTGAGCCTGGACTACCGGGCGCAATCCCTCACGCCATCGCAACCCTGAACGGAGCTTTCCCTTGGCAGAGACCATCTACGACGTAGCTATCCTCGGCGGCGGACCCGCCGGATACACCGCCGCCATTCGCGCCGGCCAGTACGGCCTCAAAGTCGCCCTCATCGAAAAGGATAGCCGCCTGGGCGGAACCTGCCTGCTGGTGGGCTGCATCCCCACCAAGGCACTGCTCTTCAACGCCGAGATTTACGACCACTTCAAGCATGCCAAGGAGTATGGCCTCGACGGTCTGGGTGAAGCCACCATCAACTGGAAGGCGATTCTCGAGCGCAAGAACGGGATCGTTGCCCGTCACGTCAAGGGTCTGGACTTCCTGATGCGCAAGAACAAGGTAACGGTCGTCCCCGGCTTCGGCCGCCTGACGGGTCCTGCGAAAGACGGCGTCCACTCCGTCGAAGTCACGCCACAGGACAAAGACAAGGCCAAGCCCACCACTGTCAAAGCGAAGAACATCGTCCTCGCCACCGGTTCGAACGCCCGCCTGCTGCCCGGCGTGGAAGTCAGCGACCGCGTCCTCACGAATATCGAGATCCTCTCCCTCGACCAGATCCCAAAATCGCTCCTCATCATCGGAGCTGGCGCCGTCGGCGTCGAGTTCGGGTCAATTTTCCGGAGTTTTGGCTCGGAAATCTCCATCCTCGAATACCTGTCACGCCTGGTCCCCGTCGAAGACGAGGAGATCAGCAAGGAGCTCGCCCGCTCCTTCCGCAAGCGCGGCATTGACACCAACGTCGGCGCAAAGGTGGAGAAGGTCGAGACGACCGAGACCGGCGTTAAGGTCACCTTCACCGGCTCGGACGGCAAGCAGGCCACCAAGGAAGCCGAGAAGGTGCTCGTCGCCGTCGGCCGCGGCCCGCGCACCGAAGGCATTGGCCTCGCGAAGACCAAGATCACCCCGGACCGCGGCTTCATCAAGGTCAACGAATACATGCAGACCGACGAGCCTGGTATCTACGCCATCGGAGACATCGTCGCCGGCATGCCGCAGCTCGCCCACTCCGGCGCCATGTCCGGTCTGGTCGCCGTCGCCAGGATCGCCGGCAAGTACGCCAGGCCCATCAAGCGCGATCGCATCCCCGGCTGCACCTACACCGAACCGCAGATCGGCAGCGTCGGCCTCACCGAGGCCAAAGCCAAAGAGCTGGGACACACCGTCAAGGTCGGCAAGTTTCCCTTCGTGGGCAACTCCAAGGCCACCATCGTCGATTCCCATGACGGATTTGTGAAGGTCGTCGCTGACGCCAAGTACGGGGAGATCCTTGGCGTGCACATCATCGGCCCGCAGGCCACCGAGCTCATCGCCGAAGCCGTCACCGCAATGGAGCTCGAGGGCACGGTCGAAGACCTGATGTGGACCATCCACGCCCATCCGACACTTGCGGAAGCGATGCTCGACGGCTTCAGCGCGGTGGAGGGTATGGCGATCAACGTCTAGCGAAGGATCATAGAGACAACTAGCTGAAAAGACATGGCTGGATTGACTGCGCTGTGGCAGCATAAGACGCCGTCGTTGTGCACGACTGTCGGCACTGCTCTCGCTGGTGGAATGGCAGCGCGCTTCTGAATCGCAAAGAGTTGTAAAACCTGCCTTGAGTGGGTAACTTTTCCGGGCTACACTTGAGGTCCTATGGAGCGAGCCCTAGTCCAGTCGATCAAAGCGTTCTTGCCCAAGGGCAAGCACTATCGAAAGCTGCCTTTTGGACCAGCTGCAGGGTGCGTGATGGCGCTCGATTTTCACAGTCACCTGAAGGCCTATTTCGGGATCTATGAATACGAATTGCTTCCTCACCTGAAACGGATGCTGAGGCCGGGTGCGAACTGCTTCGATGTCGGCGGAAGAGATGGTTACGACGCTCTGATGATGGCTAACATGTCGCGGGGAAAGGTGATTTCGTTCGAGTGTGATCATGACGCTGCCGAGGATATGCGTCGAACCTTCGCACGAAATGGCAGACTCGCGATCCAGGTAGAGGAATCCTACGTTGGCGCGATCAACGGTCCCGGCTTCATCACAATCGACAAAGCATCTCGGGAGCTGTTCACTCCAGACGTAATCAAATTGGATATTGAAGGAGCAGAAGATACGGCCCTGGAAGGTGCTTCGGAAACTCTAGCAAGTCATCGACCGTGCCTGATCGTTGAGGTTCACGGTGCCGACAAAGAAGAGCAGTGCCTATCGATGCTGAACAAATATGACTACAACGTCGTAATCATCGACCAGGGCAAATTCTTGAAAGACCCTGCGCGGGGCGGTTACAACCGGTGGCTCGCTGCGTACCCGCCAGATGCTTCGGCCTGAGCTCCGCCTGCGAAACCCGCATCGCTCTTCCGACGAGTGCCTTGAATCCTTCCCTGAATATACGTCCTTGGTCGTGAGGCGATACTCTGTAAACGTAGGCATCATCGGCAATCAGACGGTCTACCTCATATATCACAGTCGGCGAGCATAATTACGCAGCGAGCCAATGATTCTCAACCTAGTCCATCTCGGCCGTGTCGATTACGCCACCGGACTCGACATACAGAAACAGCTCGTCGAAGCCCGCCACGAGAACCGCATTGGCAACACGCTGCTGCTGCTCGAACACCCGCCTGTACTCACGCTGGGACGCAACTCCGACCGTTCCAACATTCTTGCCAGCGACGAATTCCTCGCGTATCGCGGAGTCGAAATCCACGAGATCAATCGCGGCGGAGACGTCACCTACCACGGTCCTGGCCAGCTTGTCGGGTATCCCATCGTTGATCTACGAAGCTTTACACCTCGTTTGGGAGCCATCGAATACGTCCGCCTGCTCGAAGAAGCCCTGATCCGCGCCCTGGGAGACTTTGCCGTTCCGGCGCAGCGCATCGCCGGACGTACGGGCGTCTGGACTCTCCCCGGTGGTTCTGTAGAGGAAAAGAAGATCGCCGCCATCGGTGTGCACATTTCGCGCGGCATCACCTCGCACGGCTTCGCGCTTAACGTCACGACGGATCTCCGCGACTTCGACCTGATCGTGCCCTGCGGCATCTCCGACCGCGCCGTCACCAGCCTCGAACTTGAAGCCGCCGCGTGCTCAACCCCGCCGACGATGGAGAACGCCATCAACGCCGTGGCCCGCCACTTCGGCCACGTCTTTGAGCATCAGGTTCTCTGGCTGGAGCCAGACCAGTTGCCGATTCCCCTCGCAATGACCCGGTAGCCTGCGACTACTCCTCGCGCAGCGCCTCCATCGGCTCAATGGACGACGCCCTTCTTGCCGGAAGCAGCGCCGCAACCAGCCCCGCTCCCACCAGAAGCGCCGTCAGACCCAGGATCCGCCCGGCGTCCTTGTCCAGTTGCAGCGCGACAACTGAGCCAATGTACTTCCTCGCCGCCGCCGTCAGCATCAGGCCGATCACCACCCCGCCGCCCAGCATCCAGCCCACGCGCCGATAAATATCGGCCAGAATGCGCAGGCGTGGCGCTCCCAGTGCCATACGCACGCCAATCTCGCGCGTCGACAGTTCAACCTCGTGACTGATCAATCCATACAGGCCGACAATTGCCAGCAGTACAGCCAGCGCGGCAAAGGTGCCGAAGAGCCAATTCTCCAACCGTTCGAAAATCAACGTGTCGGCAATCACCGAGCGCATTGTTTCCGGCGTGCGGAAAGGCAAAGTCGGGTCAACGTCGTGGAAGGCTCGCCGCAGGCTGGGCACGATGCTCTCCGGATCGCCGCTGGTGCGAATCACCATCTGCATGCTGCCCAGAAAGTTCATGCTGTCGGCCACCTTGACCTGCGAGATCGGATAATCCGTCTCTGCCAGCGTCGGCTCATAGATGTTCTGCCGGATATTCCTCACCACGCCTACGATCGTCTCGTGATCGTGGCCGTCCAACTGCATCCCTATCGGATCGCGCCCCGCGGGAATAAACTTCTTCACGAAGGCCTCGTTCACCACGATCACCGGAGGAGAAGTCGTCGTGTCGAGGGCTGGGTCGAGAAGCCGCCCCTTCACCAGCCGGTCCTGAAATGCGTCGTAATAGCCGGGCGAAACCATGCGGAACTCCGCCAGCTGTTCCACATTCAGCGGCGCCGGCGGCGTACCCATCACATGGACATCCGAGTTCCAGCCAAAACTCTGAACCGGCAAAAGTATAATCGTGCCGGCCGCGCGAACCCCAGGGATGGCGCGAATCTTCTCAATAAGCGGCTCGTAAAAATTCACGACTACGTCACGCCCATCGTAGCGGCCAGGCGACAAATCCACCTCTGCCGTAAGAATGCGGTCTGGGGAAAAACCCAGCTCCGCGTTGCGCAGCCCTCCCAACATGTGTAACAGCAGACCCGACACCACTAGCAGGGCAAGGGCCAGCGCCACCTGCGTCACCACGAAGGCAGCCCGCAGACGGTGCTGTCCGCGCGTAACGCCCGTCGATCCGCCGGAGCGCAGCGCCTTGTTGGGGTCGGCGCCGGAAAGGCGCAGTGCCGGCAGGAGCGCCGCGATAAGTGTAACTACAACGGTGACAAACAATGCCGCTGCCAGCACAGGCGCGTTCAGCTGCGTCTCTGCGCCCCGCGATAACGCCGAAACCAGCAGCGCGCGGATCACTCGCAGCAGCCCGTAGCCCAACATCACGCCGCCCGCAGCTCCGAAGGCCGCATAGAGCAGCCCCTCGGTCAGGATCTGCCGGATGATCCGCATCCGATTCGCCCCGACGGCCGCACGCAGCGCCATCTCCCGCTCACGCTTTACGCCACGCGCCAGGAGCAGGCTGGCCACGTTCACGCAGCCGATGGCCAGCAGCGCCAACACCGCGCCCAGCAGCAGATGCAGCGAATTGGTCGTCTGGCCAAGCACGTAAGTCTCGATGTCCACCAGCTTCAGCGTGCGCCCCTTCGTGAAGGGATAATCCCTGCCCAGGTCGGTCAGGACCTTGTTCATGTCCGCCTGGGCCTGGTTGAGAGTCACGCCCGGTTTCAGTCGCGCCACAGTGGGTAGCCAGTGGTTCCCGCGCGATTCCCGCAACCTGTTAGCGGCGTGCAGCGGCCGGTAGATCGCGTCCACCTTGCTGATGGGGAAGCGGAAGCCCGCCGGCATCACCCCAATAATCGTATGTGGACGCCCTTCGAGCTTCACCTTCTGCCCGATCACACTTGCCTGCCCGCCGAAGTACTGCTGCCAGACCTCGTAGCTCAGCACCAAGACGTCGTTCTTGCCCTCCTGGTCTTCGCCGGGCGCGAACGTCCGCCCCAGTATCGGGCCCACCCCCAACACATCGAAGAAGTTGTCCGTACCCTCGACCGCATGGATCGCAACAGGCCCCTGCGGCCCTTCAAAATTCACCGTGCTGAATGCGCTGTAGCCTGCCAGGGCTGCCAGGTTATGGTTCATCCGCCGCCAGTCGAGATATTCGAGGTACGAGGCCGGCTGCGTGTACCCTTGCGGCGAGCGCGGTTGCAGCGCGACGATACTCTCCGGACGGTCGTAGGGCAGCGGCCGGATCAACATGGCATACAGCACGCTGAAGATCGCCGCCGTAATGCCGATGCTGAGGGCCAGCGTCGCGATCACCGTCAGGCCGAATCCCGGCGACTTGCGCAACTGCCGCAGAGCGTAGCGAAGGTCCTGCAGGAAGGATTGCATCGGAGATTCTCCCGTGTAAATGCGTGCACGCAGGGGTCCAGCGTGCGGTTGAAGTTACTCCTTGAAAGTCTGCGACATAGAGACGGAAATGACGGGGTGGAACTGCCCGTTTCCAGATTCAGCTGTCCATTATCGGGCACCTGTGACCAGGGGCAATGCGTGATGCTAAAACGCGGTTGGGCCCACCGCTCCGATCCAGCGGCTGACCTTAGATGGATCTTTTTCGTCCATGTAGAAAAAATGGGCCATGGTGGGCTTAACGGTGGCCTTGCTCGGGTCGTCGAATTTCATGGTGACGATTCCGCGAAAAACCTTCAGCAACCCGCCGTCCCAATACTCGACAATATCGTGATGTGCGGTAAAGCCGGTGTCGATGAAAGCGTGCAGATTCTTGCGGATCGTTTCGCGTCCATGCCAATCGGCAACGCCAAGGTTGCACACGGCATCATCGGCAAGGCAGTCGATACCTTTGCCAAAGGTCTTGTCATCGATTTCCTTCCAGAAAGCTAATAGCCATTCAGGCGGTGCGGTTTTCGTGAAGGTGACGCTATTCTCCTGCGTTGTCACGTTGCTCTCCTTGGTTTTAGTAAGAGCCTGAAGCCACGTACCGGTAGACGCGCGCCTCCCATCCCTTCAGATGGAGCGTCGACGTATCCACCTCCGTGCTCCCCAGGTTCGTCATAACTAACTGCGCGGCCTTCATTCCGCCCGGAATCTTATAGTTCACCGGCTGATCCGAGAAATTCAGCACCACAAGGTACCGGTCAACCCCCAGCGACCGCGTGTACGCAAAAATCGTCGGGTTCGCCGGGTCCAGGTCCAGATACGACCCGTACACCAGCGCCGGCGTCAGGCGGCGCAGTTCGATCATCTTCTGCGTATAGCGATAGACGGAGTTGGGGTCGGCCAGCTCCTGAGCGGCGTTGATCTCCTTGTAGTTCGGATTCACCGCCAGCCACGGCTTCCCGCCGGTCGTAAAGCCTCCATTGGCCGAGGTGTCCCACTGCATCGGCGTGCGTGCGTTGTCGCGGCTCATGTGCCGCAGGTTGGCGAGATAATCCGCTTCGCTCACCTTGCCAGTAACTACATCTGCCTTGTAGCCGTTCTTCGCCTCGATGTCGTTGAAGTCTGCAATGGATTTGAAGGGGTAGTTGGTCATCCCCAGCTCGTCGCCCTGGTAGATGAAGGGCGTGCCCCGCAGCGTCAGCAGCATCGTTTCCAGCAGCTTCGCCGAAGGCACGCGATACTCCGGCGAATCGTCGCCGAAGCTCGACACCAGGCGTGGATTGTCGTGATTGGACAAAAATACCGTGTCCCAGCAGTTCGTATTGAGCTCCGCCGCGTGCTTTGCGTAGATCGCTTTCAGCTCCGGCAGGGTCCAGCTCTTCCACTGGCGGCCGGCGCGGTTAATGCGCACTGCGTCGAAGTTGAAGATCATGTTCAGCTCGTGGCGCTGGTCGCTCACCATCAGCGGAGTCTCCTCGAGCGAAATCCCGAGCGCCTCGCCCACTGTCATCACGTCATACTTCGACAGGACATTGCGGTTCATCTCCTGCAGATACTCATGCATGTGCGGCCCATTCGCGTAAGCCCTGTCAACATGCTTCAGTTGCTCCGGCGTCAAGTCGGGCAGCCCGGTGGGCTTCGAGATCAACGGAATCACGTCCATGCGAAAGCCGTCGACGCCCTTATCCAGCCAGAACTTCATCAGGTCGTAGACTTCTGCGCGAACCTTGGGATTGTCCCAATTCAGATCGGGCTGCTTCACGGCGAAATAGTGGAGATAGTACTGCTCGGTCACTGCGTCATACTGCCAGGCCGAGCCCGAAAAGAACGACGGATAGTTATTCGGCGGCTCGCTTCCACCCGAGCCCTTGCCGTCGCGCCAGAAGTAGTAATCGCGGTACGGATTGTCCTTCGACTTCTTCGACTCGACGAACCACGGGTGCTCATCCGAGGTGTGATTCACCACCAGGTCGATGATGAGCCGCATCTGCCACTTCTTGATCCCCGCCAGCAGCGCGTCGAAGTCCGCCATGGTGCCGAACTCCTTCATCACTTTTCGATAATCGCGGATGTCGTATCCGTTATCGGCGTTGGGCGAGTCATAGTGCGGGCTCAGCCAGATGACGTTCACGCCCAGCCCCTGCAGGTAATCGAGCTTCGAAGTGATCCCAGGCAGGTCGCCGATGCCGTCGCCGTTCGAGTCCTTGAACGACCGCGGATACACCTGGTAGACGACGGCCTCCTTCCACCATGTCGGGGTATATCCGTTGATTGTCTTCACTGTTGCTGTATCCTGCGGGTGCGCGTTTCCGACAAGCATCATCCCTATCACAGCGAACATTATGGCAATCTTCTTCAAAGTCAGACCCCTTCCTGCGGAATAAGTGTATGCGCTGGACTCACGCTTTTGGCAACCGGTAGGATAGGAACTGTAAGCCATTTACAGGGTGCACCTATGGCGACCGCAACCCACATCACTCTCGAGCAGTATCTGAAAACGACCTACGAGCCGGATGCGGATTACATTGACGGCGAGATCGAGGAACGAAACGTGGGTGAGTACGATCACAACATTGTGCAGCTGGCTTTGACCAACTGGTTCAACAAGTACGGAAGGCAGTGGAGGGTCCGCGCCGTTCAGGAGCAGCGCACTCGCCTAACCTCTACCCGTGTCCGCATCCCCGACGTCAGCGTTTTCTCCCGCGACCTGCCCATCGAGCAGGTCTTCACCCATCCACAGCTCATCGCTATTGAGGTCCTGTCTCCCGAAGACCGCCACACCAAGATGCAGCAAAGGATCGGGGACTATATCGCGTTTCAGGTGCCCAACATCTGGGTTGTAGATCCGAAACAGCGAATTGGCTGGAACTGCAACGATGGAAACTGGATTCGGACAGAGCGCTTCGAAGTTGCGGGCTCGCCGATCTATCTTTCTCTCGACGAACTCTTCCGCGAGCTCGATCTCTCCGAAGCCTGAGGCGACGCCGGCATTCAAGAATCCGCCTGCATGCTACACTCCGGCATTCGGAGGACCAATGAAATCTTTCCTTACCCGAGGCTTGATGGTGGCGGCGATGTTCTTAGGAGCTTTTGCCGCGGTGCGTTCGCAACAGACCCAGCGATTTCCGCAGTTCGACAATGAAGACGTGAAAGTGTGGAGGTCCGTCGTGATGCCGAACTCGCCACTGACCATGCACCGGCACGATCATCCGCGCGTGATCATCGCCCTGAGTGGCGGCACGATGAAGATCGTGGAGCAGGGCGGAGCATCGGAAGCACACGTCTGGGAGACGGGCAAGGCTTACTGGCTACCGGCGAATCCTCCGGGCACCATGCACGCCGACGTGAATGCGGGCGACAAGCCGATCGAAGTCATGGTCGTCGAGCTCGAAAAGGAGAAGTAGTACCGGGCAAAGCTACTCCGTCCTCAGCGCCCTCGCTGGATCGGTCGAGGCCGCGCGTCGCGCCGGAATCAGCCCCGCCAGAGACGCCGCCACCGCCAGCGTGAGAATCGACACCAGCAGCACGCTCGCGTCTAAGCTCGTTATCTCGTAGAGTTGCGCTTTAGCATACCGCACGCACAGCAGCGCCGTCGGAATCCCGATCGCCAGACCCAGTGCTGTCTGGATCAGCGCACCGCGCATCACCATGGCGACCACGCCGCCTCGATCCGCGCCCAGCGCCATGCGAATTCCAATCTCGCCTGTCCGCAGCGCGACTGTGTATGCCGTCACGCCGTAGAGCCCCACCGTCGCCAACAGCAAAGCCAGTGCGCCAAAGAGCATCGTCAGCCGAGCAATCAAGCGGTCGTCGGTGAAGATGTCGGCAATCTGCTGATCGAAGGTCTGGAACTTCACCACCGTCAGGTTCGGATTAATGCCCGACAGCGTCCGCCGCGTGATCGCCTCCATATCGTTCATCGGATGGGCGGTCGCAACCACGATCGCCCCGGCATACAGCGATATGTCTTTCTCGATAGGATCCTTGTCGCTCGCCGGACGCTGCATCAGCGGCAGAAAGTACATCGTGTGGTTCTTCCATCGCGGTGTGGTGTACGTCGTATCCTCCACCACGCCGACAATCTCAAAATCTGCCGGTGAAGTCGGCCCCGGCGAGCCAAAGTGCTGCCCGATCGGATTCTCGCCCGGCTTGAAGAACTTCTTCACGAACTCCTTGTTCACCACCGCCACCGACGGAGCCCCCGGCGCATCCTTTTCCGTGATTCCGCGCCCCATCACCACGCGTGTCCCCACCGAGTCGAAGTAGTCCCCGTTCACTCTCACGACGGAAGCGCCGCCATGCGGATCCGGCTTTCCCTGCACCTGAATGCTGTTGCCCCAGTTGTTGTCCTCCATCGCTGTATAGGTGCTGATGCCGACCTTCGACACTCCCGGAACCGCATGGAATCTCTCTTCCATCGTTCTGTATAGCGCCTCAAGCTGGGTCTGCGAATATCCTGCCGCCTGCGGATTGATGTGCACGATATAGCGGTTCTTTGTCTGCAGCTTCATGTCCGTTTTCTCGAGTTGGCTCAGGCTCTGCGAAAACAATCCCGCGCCTACCAGCAGGACCAGCGACAATCCCGCCTGCAGCACCACCAGCCCACGCTGCAGCAGCGAAGCCCCGGTCGCTGTCGTTCGCGCACCCGTACGCAGGGCCTCGGCCGGATCGGCCTGGGCTGCAATCCACGCCGGAGCCACGCCAAACAGCACGCCCGTCAGCAACGACAGCCCGAAGGCGAAGGCCAGCACCGGCATAGATGGGCTCGCCTCGATCGGCACGCTCACTGCTCCCGGAAAGGCCAAGGTCAGCAGCATCCGCGTGCCCGCGTACGCCACAATCAATCCGGCGATGCCGCTTATCATTGCCAGTACCAGGCTCTCCGTCAGCAGTTGCCGAACGATTCTCGTCCGCCCAGCGCCCAGCGCCGTCCGCACCGACATCTCCGCTTTCCGGCTCATCCCACGCGCCAGCAGCAGGTTCGCGATGTTCGCGCAGGCGATCAGCAAAACCAGCCCGGAGATCGTCATCAGCAGCTTCAGATTCGAGGCGTATTCCTGTTGCAAGGCCTGGATACCGCCGCCTCCCGGCGTCAGCACCACATGCACCTTCGGCAGTTGTTCCTTGCCTTGTCCTGCTGAAAAATTCTCGGTCTGGCCAAACGACTGCCTCACCAGTCCGCTCAGCTTCCGCTGCAGCGCCGGCAGATTCACGCCCGGCTTCACCCTCCCCACCATGTATAACCACCGCGCTGACGGGTTATGCACATATGGGGCGCTCGCCAGCACCGGCATCGCCTCTATCGGCAGATAAAAATCCGGAGGGGTGCTGGTCAGCCGGTCGCCATAAAATCCCGCGGGAGCGATCCCCGCGATCATGACCGGCTTTGTATTGACCCAGAAAGTGCTGCCCACCACCGAAGCATCGCCGGCGTAATCGCGCCGCCACGTCTCATAGCTCATTACCGCCGCGATCGGTGCGCCCTCAACATCGTCCGCGTCCGTCAACAGCCGTCCCGCATGAGGCCGCAGCCCAAAAGTTCTGAAGTAATTGCCGGAGACAAACTCGCCCATCACCGAGCGCGCACCCGCCTGGTCACCATCGCGCCGCACCGTCACCGGACGGTACCCGAAGCCCGCCTGCATCGCCGCCAGTTCCTCAAACTCCGGAGCGTTCTTCTTGAGAAGCTGCCAGGTCGCCGTCGGGAAGTAGCTGTAATCCCCTTCGTCGTCGGGATCACTCTGAATGCCACTGCCCACGCAACAGTCGTTGTGGTTGCCAATCCGCACGAGCGTCTTCGGGTCGGCCACCGGCAGGTCCCGCATCAGCACCGCATTCACGAGGGTAAAGATGGCCGCATTCGCGCCGATCCCCAGCGCCAGCGTCAGCACCGCCGTTGCCGTAAACCCGGGGGTCTTCCTCAACTGCCGCAACGCATAGCGCACGTCCTGTAACAGAGTCATCACCTTTGCTCTCCTCCGGGTAAACGGTCAGGTCTCGACGCGGAACTTTCCATTGGCAAAAAGAAGCACGCGATGATCCAAACCTTGCCTCGCTCTTTCTCTTGCATCGTCAATCACTTATCGGAGGTGACAGTTGTCTTCATCGTCCATCAGCGATTCTGGTTGTCCAAAGGCGAACACTGGTGCGGTCGGGCACCGGCCGGAAAAGCTAATCCGGTCAAGGCGACGGCGAGTCCATTGAGGCAGCCGCTTGCGCACTTCAGGCAGGCGCTGGCCGAGTTCACGCTGGAGCAAGCGGCGAATTATTTGCGAAGAAAAGGGTGTCTACTTAACCGGGGCGCCGGTTCGGCAGCATGCGGATGATGCTGCCGGAAAGATTCGAATCGACGAAACTCTTGATTCGCGGCATCTGCTTTTGCAGAAAGATGCCCAAAGCGATGATGGCGACTCCGAGAAGCGACACCGCGAAGGGAAAGAGCAGCGAATCGCGGAAGAGCGTATGCGCCAGCGAGGCGAGATAGCTGAAAACGCCGATCGCGCCGAAGACCAGGAATACCCGCCGGCCGAGCAGGACCGAAACACCTATGAATGCCATATTGAGGCATCCGTAGGCAAAGCGCGCGAGCTGGCTTCCGTTATCGAGCAGGCTGAGGCCGCCCCACAGGGTCATCATGCCGAACAGGTATCCCCAGAATGCGTAGTCGTCGCGCGTGCGGTGATCGATGAAGTAGCTGACCAGCAGCATGACGACGCCAAAAACGATCGAGATATGGCACACCTGGTGGAATGTCCAGTTTTTATGGAAGAGGAGCGCGGTTCCATCCATGGACAGGTACCAGAGCGCGTAGGCGATAGGCGCAGTAAGAAACGGAAAGGCGAAGAAGCGCAGCGCGACGAGGCCCGCCACCACGGTTCCAATTTCCATGTACACCCAGGAGGCGCGGATCCAGGGATGGAAGTCGTAATAGGCGCCGGAGACTCCGGCAGGCCACAGGTTCAGAGCCTTTTCCACGCCGAAGATGGCGAGCGGTGTCATGCAGACGGCGACGGTAGCGCAGATACCTCCCAGGATGCGCAGATCACTTCTATTCCAGAAATAGCGGGCGGCGAGCAGGGCGACCAGGGCATAGGCCAACGCGATGAGGCTGAGCATTCCGCCGGAGAGCCGATCGAAGGCCATGGTGACGAACCACCCCATCGCTCCGGCGACGATCAGGGCTCCGAGATAGTAGGCAACGTGTGCGGCATGGAAGCCCGGCTGGTCTTCAGGCGTAACGGCAAGAGCCTGCCCCAGGCTGGAAGCCTGCTCCTCGGTGAGTCCGATTCTGCTCGCGGCTTTGGCGATGTCGTCCTGCGTTACGCGCATGTGTGCATCCAGGAAATCGCGGCGGCGGCGGTCGATTTCGAAAACCCCGGTGTTGATAACACTGCGAGCTAGGTCGCCATCCCGGAGATGTAGGCTTCGAGGTGGCGGATGGTTTCCTGCTGCTCGGTAACGATCCAGTTCACCAGGTCACCGATTGAGATCAGGCCCACCACGGCTGCATCTTGCACAACGGGGAGATGGCGGATGCGATTCTCGGTGATGATGCGCATGCAGTCACCCACCGTATGCTGCGGAGAAACGAAGATCACGGGGCTGGACATGATTTCGGAGACGGCGGTCTCCTTCGACGAACGCCCCTTGAGGATCACTTTCCGGGCGTAGTCGCGCTCCGAAATGATCCCCTGCAATTCGCCCCGCACGATCACCAGAAGCGCGCCCACCTGCTTCTCCGCCATCATTTCGACGGCCTGATACACAGAGGCGTCCGGCTGCACAGACCAGACTTCACCTGTCTTTCGCTTCATTACCGCGCTGATTGTCGTGGTCAATTCGCTCATGGGGGACCTCGGGCCTCGGATGATACCGCCGCCGAAACGAGAGCGTCAATTAGAAACGACTCAGGGTCAGGGCGGTCAGGGGTTAAACGGCCAGCCGTCAGCCCACACCTGCCTTAGCGAATGATTTTCAACGCGGCGCGGAAGAGGGCATCGAAATCCTGGCCGAGGGATTTGTCCTTCTCCACGGCGGTCTCAATGGCCTTCTGCGCGGCGGGGCGCTGGTAGCCGAGGTTGGTGAGCGCGGAGAGTACGTCCTCAGCCGCAGGCCCGGCGGAAACGACGGCGGGGGCAGTGGCCATGTCCTCTAACTTGTCTTTTAATTCGACGACCAAACGCTCGGCGAGCTTCTTGCCGACTCCGGGAATGTGGGTGAGCGTGGCGTGGTCCTGGGCGCGGATGGCAGCGACCGTGCGCTCGGGATTGAGGCCGCTGAGGATGGTTACGGCGAGCTTTGGGCCGACTCCCGTGACGGTTATAAGGCGCTCGAAGAGGCGCTTCTCCCGGAGTTCAAGGAAGCCGTAGAGAGCGAGCAGGTCTTCGCGGACCTGGGTGTGGATGTAGAGCGACACTTCGGTGCCCTCGGCGGGCAGTGCGGTAAACGTGGGGATGCTGATGACGACGTCGTAGCCGACTCCGCCGGTTTCGATAATGGCCTGGCCGGGTTGTTTCGAGAAGAGGCGTCCGCGGAGGTGGGCGATCATTGAATCAGGGTACAGGTTGCAGCGGGGGACGCCAAAGGCCTGGGCTCCCCACTGATGCGAGCTCGTGTCGCTAACGAGCGTACGAGAACGTACCGCAGAGATCGGTGGAGTTCGCAAGCGCTTCGGAAGTCAACACGGGCATCTTTGCTCCCGAGAAAAAGGCAACCTGCAGGTCGCGGCCCACAACATAGGTTGCCATCCACTGTGTCACCTCAGTTCCACAGAGGGTGTTGTGATGGAGAAAGCGCTTGGCAGCGGGCACACTCAGCCGGTAAAGGTTTCCGCTCCCCCGGGCGCTGCTGTCCGCATTGAAAGCTGCTACCGCCTCTGCCGGTTCGAGCTTCCGGATCTGTGCCATCGGGAAGGCCGCGAAGTTGATCGAGATCTTGTCCTCAGAAATTGTCAGGTCGCCAGTGATGGCGATAGCTGTCGAACTGGCGGCACGCCAATTTCCGTTGTCCTGAGCAGAACTGGATAAAGGGCAGGCACACAGCAATCCCGCTGCAAGGCCGAACAGTATTAGTTTTTTCATCACTTGAGCATTATCCCCTGCGCCGATACCGAATCTCGAATTCGTAGCCGGAATTGGCGGGAAACAGCCCGGCGACGTGGCGGAGGCGTTCGGCCAACGCCGGGGCAGCAAGCAAGGGGTATTCGCGCTCGCGCAGCTCGGTGTAATCGAAGTCGATGGTGATGGCCAGCATGTAGATGGCGATGGCGTCGGAGAAGGCCGCTTCAAAGTAGCTCGACTTGGCCTTTTCATCGATCTGCCCATGAACGAGTTCGGGCCCCCCGTGGTCTCTGCTACCGTCTTGCGTGCCGTCCTGGCCGCGGCTTTGATTGCGATCGCGGGCGCGGCGGCGGCTCTCCCACGCATCCTGGCTGGTTTCTCCGCGAACGTCGGCCTGGGCCTGTGACCAGACCAGATCGGAGAAACTTGCCGGCACTCCCACGGCGTCGACAAAGTGGTGGCCGACGTTGATGAAGTATTCGAAGGCTAGGGCGAAGCGGTCCTGCATGAGGCGAGTGGAGATGAAGATGCACTCCGACGATGCGAAGCTTACGTTGCGATGGCAAATGGCGCGGTCGCCCAGATCGACAGTATAGGCAGGAGCGATGGTGGTCTCGTCGCCCTCGCCGATGGCGAGCGGCACGAAGTACCAGGCGCGGCGAGCGAGGCCATTGGCTACGGTCACAGGCACGGCCTGCACGATGCGCTCCAGGTCCTCGGGCGAGATCTGAGTGTCTCCAAAGCTGGCATAGCAGATGCCGTTGGCTGCCTGCTGGACGTGCGCCTCCTGGGCGACCTGGGCGGCGGAAAGCAGGGGCGTCTGGGCGGTGTCAACCATAAACTTGTATTCTAGCTGAGGCGGCTGGCGGGTCCGGCGGCGCAGGAAATGATTATGTCGGTTCGTGAAATGAGCTCGTCGGGCAGGGCCTCGGGTGGCAGGGCGCCGGGCAGAGTTTTCGGTATACCCCTGGGGGAACTCGGCCTGTTTTCGAGCCTGTTGATGGCCTTTGCGTTTGGGTTTCTGGTCTTCTTTGTGACGTGCTTTGTAGCCATCCTGAGCCTGCTGTTCTATAACTCGGCCGGACACCATGCGGTGGACATGGCGGACAGTTATCGGTACTTTGCGTTTCCCGCAGGAGTGGGGGCACTGGCCTTCGCGCTGGTGGTACTGCTGGGACTGTGGCTGCGGCGCAAGATTGCCGGGGGATAAATGCCATGGGCCTGGTGACGATCTCGCGGGATCAGTTAGCAAGGCCGATTTCAGACGCGCAGGCTCGTGAGTGGTGTGTGCAGCTGGAAGCAGGCGAGATTCTCTATTTCCCCGAGACGCCGGTGCGGCTTCGGCGGGAGGACCTTGCGTTCCTGCTGGGGCAGCAGCAGACGGACAGTTCGCTGCACAAGAACATCGCTTACAAGCCCAACATCGACAAGCTGAGCGGAGTAGATACGAAGACAGCCGATGCAGCGGCGGTGGCGAGTTTGCACGAAATCATGCGGGCCTACTCGGAGCATGTGGTCGAGTTTCTGACAAAATTTCTCGCCCCTTACCAGGCAAAGTGGCGGCTGGACTATGCGAGCTTTCGTCCGCAGGAGGAAGAGGGGCGTGATCTTTCTCTCCGTAAGCGCAATGACCTTCTGCATACAGACGCGTTTCCGACGCGGCCGACGCATGGGGCACGGATTCTGCGCTTCTTCAACAATATTCATCCCACGCGGACGCGCGACTGGGTGGTAGGCGATCCGTTTGCGACATTGGTCAAGCAGTTTGCGCCGGCGGAGATCGCTCCTGTGCCGGACAATACCCTGAGTCGCGCGGCGAAGGGGCTGGGACGCGCGGTGGGACTGGGCGCGGCGATCCCGTCCATCAAGCGGTCGCCGTATGACGACTTCATGATGCGCTTCCACAATTTTCTGAAGGAGAACGAGCGCTTTCAGGCCGAGTGCGCGAAGTATCCCTGGCAGTTTCCGTCCGGCTCGAGCTGGATGGTCTATACGGACACGGTTCCGCATGCGGTGCTGGCTGGGCAGTATGCGCTCGAACAGACTTTATTAGTCGAACCCGAAGCGCTGGTTGCTCCCGAGACTTCTCCGCTGAAGGTGCTGGAGCGGATCGCGGGGACGGCGCTCGTCTAGGACTAAGGCGCAGCCGTTTCTTGTCACCTAAGGCGCAGCTGCCTGCTGTTCGAACCCGGGACGGCCTTCGCGGATGCGCGCGGAGAAATCCGGATCGTCGTTCGCGGCCTTCGCGGCAGGATTGATGTACGCGCGCCGCTTCAGCTCATCGAAGGACAACCCGTCCGTGGCCAGGTTGCCTTTCTTGTATTCCATCTCATCCCCTTTGCCGTTCAAAAGAATCGCGAGGTTGAACGGCTGACTGCGCATTGATTTGAGCTGAAAGATCTGCGTGGTGCAATTGTCACTGATGGCGTTGTACCACTTGGGATGATCGTGTAGATCGTTCGTCAGGCCGATGTAGTCGAGAAAGAGGCCGCGCGCAAAGGGCAGTGTCGCAGTGGTGTGGTAGAGGTACAGGTCTTCGTCCTTGCGGTAATTCGTCCGCAGACGAACCACATCGCGCTCGGTGCTCACGATGGAGATGAGGCCGAACTGGCGGAAGAATCCGCGGATGGCGGAGTAGCTCTGCCCGACTTGCTTGCGCGCCTCGATGGAAAAGGGAACGTAGTTACCGCTGCCGAAGTCAAAGCTGAGAATCGTGTGCGCGATCCACGGCGAACCCCAGTAGTCGACGAAGAGGTCGAGACCGCGGAGATCGGCAAGATCGAGTTGTTTGGTTTGCCATTGGCAGGTGTAGACGAATTCGGAGCGGTAGTCGCAGTTGCGTAGATTGTGAATCGTAACAACGTTGCCGTTTACCTCTGCGTACGCAGTGTGCGAGACGTCGGCCTGCCAGTTTTCGTCGTTTGACGGCGCGAGCGAGAACCACCAGAGCATCACGATTAGCGAGCAGGCCACGCAGCCGGCGATGCGTCTCCAGAAACCCCTGAAGAAAGCCAGCGCAATCACGAGAGCCAGGAGATAGACGCAGGGGATTCGCAGCCCGCTGATGCGGACATCAAAGTAGAGCGCGGCTGTGGCCCACAGGATAAGAACGAGCAGGATCGCGCACACGAACAGGCGTCCGCAGGCGCGAAAGAATTTACGTAACCGTGTTTGTTGCATTTGCGATTGTGCCCGGATGAGATCTAAATGCGCGATGCCTGATGCTACAGGGAACAGCCTGTTAATGCGAGAGAGAGCTCGCGGGGATGTCGGAGAGTGGAAGGCCAGGGCCCTGCCATTTGAGACCAAAGTCGTTAGGTCCGATGGTATCTGTCATTTGAACGCGGATCGCGTGGCGGCCGGCGCGCAGGCCCATGCTTCCACCGGTGGCCTGCATTGCATTTCCGAGGGAGCCGCAGACTTGCGCGAACGGCTTCGGGCTGACCGCGACTGGTACAGCATCGATCTCCAGCTTTGCGCCGTCGCGCGCAAGCAGCGTGAAGGTATAGCCACCGTCGGCGGGGATATTGATGAATCCGTCGAAGACGATCGTGTAGTTTTCGTCGCGTTTGCGCACGGATGCGTCGATGCGAGACGTGGCTCCTGTTGCGCTGGGATTTTGATCTTTCAGTGTGTCCAGCGACATTGCAGGTGCTTCGTAATAGGAGTAGTTCAAGCCGGAGTCGGTTCCAGCGTTGGGATCGGGGTTGCGAAAGGATGTTGCGACGACCACAGGCTGGTATATCCAGTCGATGTTGCCGTCGTCGGTTGTGGTTTTAAGGGTGACGCGGAAGCGTCCGGAGTTGTCCCAGAGGGTTCCGGCGGCGTCGGGGAATTTGTGGTGGACTTTGCGGCCCTTCGCTGTCGACCCATCTCCAAACGACCATTCATACGATTGAATGTGCGGGCCGGAAGACGACGCATCGAAGGTCACTTTCTCGCGTGGGTGGAGTGCACCGGCAGAATAAGTGAATGCCGCATGCGACCCGGTGTTTGAATATGTCGGCTCCTTCGCGCCGGATTCGAGGTTGAGCGGAACATCGCTGTTCGCCGCAACCACTTTGTCGGCGATCCGCACATGGTCGAAGGTGATGCCGTCGACATCTCCGAGCAGAGTGGACGGGACGAGCGACGGCGTCTCGATCGCCCAGATGTTCTTGAACGAGATATCGCGGACGGACGGGTTGGGCTGTTCAATCTGCACCAGCGAGTACCAGTCTTCGAGGCGGATGTTTTCGAAGCGGTAGCCGGAGGTGTGTCCGGTGGCGCCGTTAGTGGCCCAGAAATCGAGCAATGCGAAGGGAATGCCGCAGGCGCCGATGCCCATGTGGATTACGTCTGAGTTGCGCAGTGTGAAATTGCTGCTGTTGAAGACCTTTTCCGGCCACGCGGCACGCACAATATTCGAGATGCTGGTCGAGAGCACGCTGTTCTCGACGGTGATGTTGGTGACGTCGTGGCCGGGCGCGATCATGGCGGCATGCTCGTAGCCGTCCCAGTTGCCCTGCATGGCAAACACATCGTCAGCGGCGCGGATGAAGACATCGCGCACGACCGTGTCGCCGCCACCGAGCCAGTCCATGCCGTCCTGGTTGGCGTTGGCGTCACTGCCTCCGATGACCTTGACGTTGTCGAAGGTGATGAAGCGCGAGTCCTTCATCTGGATCATCCAGGTGCGGCTGCGCACGACGCAGGTGATGCCGCTGATCTCGATATGGCGCGCGTTGTCCATCACGATGCAATGCCAGTTGGGCTGGTGCTTCCAGCCAGTGTCGTCGTTGGGATCCTGCGGGCCGTCGTAGACGATCACGCCGCGGCCGAAGACTTTCACATTTTCAACCTGCCAGATATTGAGGCTGCCGAAAATCACGGCGCCCGGCGCGAGATAGATCCTGTCTCCGCTGTGAGCGTCGATGCTTTCATGGTGAACGCCCGACGCGTAGTAGCGAATCTTCGGAGTTGCTGGTTTCGGCGCATCGACTTCAGGTGGATTGGCGAAAACGAAGAGCATCTCGGCTCCGGCGAGATGGTCGCCAGGGCGCGTGATCGAGAGCTTGGCGGGATGCGTGAGCGTGAAGGTGATGGTCCGGCCCTTGAGCGCCGGCCGGATGTTGAGACTCCAGGGCTGGACCTCGACGCCTTTGGACCAGTAATCGTCAGAAGGAGCAGTGATGACGATTTTCGCTTTGCCTTTGAGGTCGAAGTTCAGGAAGTAGTAATTCGCCGCGGCGTGGGAGAAATACGTAACATGCCCGTCAATGGTGACGATGAAGCGATCGGAGCGAATCTCATCAGGAACAGTTGCGATGGAGACCTTGGCGTGAGCGATGGCTTGAAGAAGCAAAACGCAGACGAGAAGGGCCCACTTGCGCATAAGCGTTTATAGCAGGCATGGCTATCTTCCATGCCTGCCTCATAGGCTCTCATTTGCCTTTTAGTAGCGTTCCCTGCGAGCCTCCAGCTCTGACACGAATGTGCCGGTGTGATAGACCGACGAGCTCCAGGGCGCCTTCAAGATAAAGCGGGCAGAGCGACCGCAGCTGGCAAAGTTGATGGTGAAGATCGCGCTGGCAGTGCCTCCCGCAGCGATGTCACCGAGCAGAACCGGGAAGGCGCTCGGCGGCGTAACCACAGGTGAGCAGGGACGACCGAAGATCTGGCGGAGGCTGACGCCGCTGATTTGGGTGGCGTAGGCCGGGCCGACATCTCCGTTGGTTGCAGTGAGGGTGACGACGCGCGCGTCACGATTTTCGCTGTCGCCGGAGATAGAGAACCTGAGCCCGTAGCCGGGGAGCTGCTTCGGATCCACGATTCCCCAGTAAGCCGGCTTGGCCTGCAGTCCCATGTCGAAGGGCAGCGGATAGTCGGTGCGGGCAACCGGGAAGCTGTCGAGCCAGGTGTCGTCATCGGCCATGCCCCAGAAGGTGACGGCGCTGAGCTTGCCGCGCAGGCGCCGGAACGCGTCGAAGTACTGCTTATAGAGCCATCCTTGCTCGGCGAGGACTGAGGGCGGGATGCTATTGCCGTAATTGGAAGTGATGTCGCCGGCGTTGTAGACGCTCATATCGAGCTCAGTTACCTGCTGGTCGAGCTCGGGGAAATGATCGTGCACGGTTTCAATGGCCTGGACCATCGATTCGACGGAGGGGTAGTTGATGGCGTTATGCATCTCATGCCCGATGGCATCGACGGGCACACCCCGATCGCGAAGTTCGCGCACCACCTTCACCAGGCATGCCAGACGGTTGGGGTCGGCGGTGCTGTAGTCATTGATGAAGAGCTTCGTGCCGGCGGGGGCATCTTGCTTGGCGGCTTTGAAGGCAATGTCGATGTAGCTTGGGCCCAGCACCTGATAGAACGGGCCGTGTTCGAGGCAATCTGATTGCGTAGGATCGAGCGGTTCGTTAACGACGTCCCACGCGTAGACCTGGGCGCCGAAGTGCTGCACCTCACTCTGGATGTGCTCCTGTATGTTGGCGGTGACGACGGCCTGGTTGGCGGTGGAACTGGTGCCGTCACCGGTAGCGTAGGCGGGGGTTTGTGCGCCGGTCGACCAAACGAGGTTCTGTCCGCGGACCTTCATGTTGTTGCAGACGGCTTCGCCTACTTCGGCGTCTGCGTTGCCGTAGGTATAGGTACCCTTGGTGGCCTCAACCGAGCTCCACTTCATGTCGTTGCCCGATGTGATGCTGTTGAAGTGCATGGCCAGCAACTGGGCATGGGGTCCGGAGAGGTCGGTTGTGTCGATCTCCGCGCCGACGGGGAAGAAATCGGCAAAGGTCTTATATATCGAAGGGATATTCGTCTGGATAGTGGGCGGCGGAACGTATGTGAGCTGGAAGTCGTCGAGATAGAACGACACGAGATCGTTACCTGAAGAAGGCACGGTCTGGAAATACAGATAGGCCGCGCCGGGGTCATAGCTGCCTGGCATGGTGTACCCGGCAACGCTGATCTGGTGCCATTTCCCGTCCGCCGGTACGCTAATTCCCGGGTAGGGAGTAATGCTGGGATAACTCGTGTTGCCGTCGAGCGTGAGTTGCAGGCTCATGTTGATGACGTGGGTTGAGCCGTCAGTGGGCACAAGCATGACCCACCCGCTGATGTTGTATTCGGAACCGCTGTACATCTTGTTGTTGACGCTGATCTGCGGTCCGTCGTAGTTGGCAACGCGGCCAGTGGTCAGCAGGCTGTGCGTGCCGGTATGCGCCGCAGCAGTTGAATTCGTGAGCGTGGAACTGCCGGTGCGGGAGCTCCAGCCATCCAGACCGGCGTCTTCAAAGGTACTGGTGATGCCGGTGTTGTCCTGCTGGCTGGGGCTGGGGGGCGGCGGTGAGAGCTCGCCGATAACGACGTCGCCGATATAGAAGGAATCGGTCGCGCTGCTGGACTGAATGTAGAGGGTCAGACTCGTAGGCGCCCCAGGGAGATCGCTGAAGCTAAAGGTGCCCTGGACCTTCGTCCACACGGTACTTGAGAGGGCAGCGGAGGTCGCGAGATTGCCGTAGGCTCCGGATGTGGCACAGTCTGCTGTCTTGGTCGAGATCGTCACGGTGGGATTAGTGCTGTCAGGAGCGGCTAGCAGGACGTAAGCGGAAACCTGGTAGGTTGCGCCGGCGACCACGTTGGGCACGCTCAGCAGGTTGAGGCTGGGTCCCATGTAAGTGGCGGTGCGATTGGTGACGAAAAGGCTATTTGTATCCCCATTAGGATCGAGAATCGGAGGCGCAGTGTTGGTCAGGGTTGCGGACCCGAAGGGCGTCCAGCCATCGAGGCCCCCATCGGCGAAGGTGTAGGTCGCGATGGGTGTGCCGCCAGGTGGCGGCGCAGTCTCGGTGATAACGACCTCATCCAGATAAAAGGATTGGGCGCTGGTGGCTCCTACCAATTGGGCGTAGAGGGTCAAGCCGGTTTCGGTAGTGCTGACAGTGTAGGTGCCGCCGATCTGAACCCATCCGGAGTCGGATACAGGCACCTGGTAGGTGCCGATCGTGTCGTAGCAGGTGCCACCGGAGCAGCTGGGATCGCTGCGCTTTATGGTGAAGTTCGCATTGGTGGCGCTTTCTCCGCTGGTGAGCTCAATGTAGCCGGTGATGGTGTACTTCGCTCCGGGTAGAAGAATGCTGTTCAGCGAGATCGAGGGTCCACCTGCGCCGCCGGAGCCGGTTGTCGTCAGCAGACTGTAGGACCCGGCATAGGCGGCGGCGTTTGTGGCCACAGGCGTGCTTGCGCCGTTGAAGGAAGTCCAGCCGTCTGCGGTTCCGTCTTCGAAGCTATAAGTAGCGACCGTCTGTGCGCCGAGGTGAGCGGCGAAGAGGAGGGCGAAAACACAGACAATGCACAAAACATGGGTGATGCGGCCCCGTGATGGACCCGGACTATAGTTTGCGACTGAAACAAACATGATAGATCTCCCCTTTTTCCAGACTGTTACCTGGCGCAGTCCGTCGGGCGGACTGGTGGGTCGCCGTGTCCCAAATATCTAAGTAATTCGATTTACTTAAGCGGCCGGAGTATAGTCAGCGGCCGCAGAAATTGTCAAGTTACAATTTGGTTGGGCAGCTGGACAGAGAGCTCCGATGTTGATCGCTTCAAAAGCGATCCGCCAGAGTCAGCCGGCATCTTCCACAGCGAGTGCCGCTACCGGCTTCTTCGCTCCCGTTGTCGTGATCACCAGCACGCTGACCAGAACACACAAAGTACCGAGGACCGTTCGCAGGCCAAGGGCTTCGCCGCCGAGAAAATATCCAACCAGCACGGCCACCACCGGATTCACATATGCATAGGTACCGACTTTTGTTGGCGATTCATGATGAAGGAGCCACACGTAGGCGGTGAACCCGATAATGGATCCCGCGACGATCAGGTAGAGCAGGGAGAACCATGCTCCGCGCGAGACAGTCTGCGGATGAAAATTATGAAATTCCCCCAGCGCCGCCGCCGAGATCGACAGCAGCACTCCTCCTGCGAGCATCTGAGCTCCCGAGCTCATCACTTTAGAGTCGGGAAGGGGCAACTTCCGGGAAAGCGCAGACGCGACCGACCAACTCATCGATGCAAAAATGAGCGCACCGGCGCCCGCGGCGTCGATCGGCGCACTGCCGAGGTTCAGTGAGTGGCTCATCAGTACGGCGACTCCGCCGATTCCGACGACCAGAGCAAGTGCCAGGCGAACTGTGAGCCTCTGAGTTCGCAGGAAGATAATTTCCGACAGCGCCATGAACGCCGGGATCGTGGCCATCATGACTGCGGCGATGCCCGACGGAACACGCTGCTCGGCCCAGAACAAGAGTCCGTAGTCGAAGACGAAGATCAGCAGACCGAGTAAAGATGCCGACATCCATTGACGCCGACTCGGCGAGCGCTCGCCTCGTGCAATCATCCAGCCACAGAGAACGAGGCCCGCAACCAGGAATCGCATCGCCGCTAAGAGAAATGGCGGAACTTCGCGGACGCCGACACGAATCGCGAGAAAGGTGGATCCCCACACGAAATAGATAATCGCGAACGCCACCAGGGTCTTCCACGCCGGGCGATGGGCTTTGGCATCCATACCAGATTTCTATCAGTATTGCTGCCTGCGCCTGTCCTAAGCCTCTATTTCGATATCAGATGCGCACGCCATCGTGGTATTCTTCCCGTTTCCCGGGTCATCTTTTTGGAGGCGCTACCGTAAATGCAACAACGATTTTTCCGTCCACTCGCTTGTTTACTGCTGGCCGCGGCAATTCCTGCCTTCGCCGCCGATAAATCCGACAAAAAAGGCCCGAAGGCCGACGTTCCCGCATGGGAGCAGCCTCAGCCTGCGGTCGAGAACATCGACTACGGAATGTATGCCCGCATCCGCGAAGAAGGCCTGCAGCACTCGCGCATCATGGAGTATGGCTCTGCTTTGGCCGATGCCATTGGCCCAAGGCTGACGGGATCGCCGAATCTAGCTAAGGCCAATGCCTGGACGCGCGACCAGCTTACGGCCATGGGCTGCGTGGACGCTCATCTGGACGACTGGGGCGAGTTCGGGATGGGCTGGCAGCAGCTCAACACCTGGGTACGGATGACTTCGCCCGATACGGCCGTGTTCATTGCGCAAGCCACGCCCTGGTCTCCGGGAACGAACGGCCCGGTAAGCGGCGATGCGATGTGGGTCAATATCCAGGACGAGAAGGACTTCGACCAGTACAAGGGCAAACTGGCGGGCAAGATTGTCTTCCTGGGCGAGATGCGCGAGGTGCCTCCCGTCGATAAGCCTCTGTTTGAGCGCTACACCGAGAAGGAACTTGAAGACATTGCCGAATATCCCGTGACTGACCGGGCAGGGGCGGACTACCAGGCGCGTCTGAAGGCATATCTGCAGCGGATTCACATGGCGGACAAGATCGCTCAGTTCCTCGCCGATGAGAAGGCGGCCGCGGTGATTCGCCCCAGCCGCGATGGCAAGAACGGCGGTGGATCGGGCGGAACGATTTTCGATGATAACGGCGCGGCTCTGGGACGCACGCCATACAAGCGCGAGTCTGCGGTGAAGGTTCCCGTGGTAGTGCTGGCGATCGAGAGCTATGGGCGCGTCTTTCGGTTGCTGAAGGCGCGTGTGCCGGTAACGATCGAACTCGATGTGGAGACGAAATTTACCGGCGACAACGAGCACGGGTATGACACCATTGCGGAGATTCCGGGCACCGATCCTGACCTGAAAGACCAGGTAGTAATGGTGGGCGGCCATCTCGATAGCTGGATCGCCGGCACGGGCGCGACCGACAACGGCGCGGGCACCATCGTCGCCATGGAGGTCATGCGCATCCTGAAGGCGCTCAACGTCCAGCCGCGGCGGACGATCCGCATCGGGTTGTGGACGGGCGAGGAGCAAGGGCTCTTCGGGTCGCGCGGATATGTGAAGGAGCACTTCGGTTTCGCGGCTCCGCTCACGACGCCCGACCAGATGGAACTGCCGGAGTTCCTTCGCGGGACGGGTCCGCTGGAGCTAAAGCCGGATCAGAAGCTCATCTCCGGATACTTCAATGTGGACAACGGCTCGGGCAAGATTCGTGGCATCTATACACAGGAAAACGCGGCGGTTCTGCCCATCTTCACGCAGTGGATGGCTCCGCTCAAGGATCTGGGTGTAACCACAATCACAATGCGCAATACGGGCGGGACGGATCATCTCTCATTTGACGCGGTAGGGATTCCCGGATTTCAGTTCATCCAGGACGAACTCGACTATGAGAGCCGTACGCATCACTCGAATCAGGACGTGTTCGAACGGCTGCAACCGGGTGACCTGAAGCAGGCCGCGGTTGTCGAGGCGATCTTTGTCTACAACGCCGCGATGCGCGACCAGATGCTGCCCCGCAAACCACTACCGCATCCGGAACTGCGCCAGCAGCAACAGAAGCCGTTACCGGGAGTCTTCCCGGGTGCAGTAGAACCGGCGAAATAGACGCGGTACAGAAAATAACGGCGGGCGGAGAATCTCCGTCCGCCTTTTTTTCGCCCTGAATCGTGCGGGCTGAGCGAAGACCCGATGGCTGCTCAGTCCGTTTCATTCTTCCCATTTCGGGCTATTTGTTACCATCACAAAAATTTATTCGGCGTATAACAAATTTATTGGACAGAGGTCCGCGTGTGAGCTAAGACTGTCCGTATGAAGCTGCAACGGTTCGATCTTCGAACGCTCGGTTGCCTTCTGTTTCCGCTTTTGGTTCAGCTGCTCCCCCAGTCAGCCGCGGGGCAGATTCCAGACCAGCCCAGTCCCAGCACCGCCATCGTCTTTTATGCGGATCACGACGTTCAAGACACTATGTGGCCGGGGCTTTTCGACGCATTTCAGCGCGAGGTCGCGCGAGAGGAACGCGAGTATCCTCTGCCTGCCGACGCGCAACCAATACAGGCCACCAGCTTTGAACCGGGACAGGAGTTCGCGCAGATCATCGAGGTGCGCCTGATCGGACGCTGTGATGTGGTTCAGCAAGCCTACCGCCCTCTGCGGCGCGGGCCTCTCGGCTGGGTGTTGCGCGTTTCCGGAGAAGTTCAGCCCTTTGTCTACGTGGACTGCGCGCGGCTTGCGCAAGTCCTGAATGCGAAGACGCTGGGTATGAACGAGGAACAGCGCAAAAACGCCATGGCAGAGGCCATCTCACGCATCACGATCCACGAATGGATTCATATCAACTCGCAAAGCGGCGACCACGAGAGCCACGGCATTCGCAAGCCGGAACTCTCGGCCGATGACCTCACAGGAACTTCGCGGGTTTCTGGCGGGCGCTAGTCCGCTTCTTCACAGCCAGCCCGACTTCACCCCTGATTCAGCCGCCAAATGGAGAAGTTGAGGTAGGCGGCAAAGGTAACCCAGGCAAGATAGGGAACCAGCAGCCATGCGGCGGTGATGCTCATCTTTTTGAAGGTCAGGATGGTAAGCAGGATACCCGCCCACAGTACAACCATGTCCACGAAGGCCGTACCGGTCTGGTGACGGTCGAAGAATATCCAGCTCCAGAGAAAATTCAGGCCGAGTTGCACGCAAAAGAGACGCAAGCCACGGCGGCGGCAGGGGCTGGGGCGCGTTTTCCAGACAATCCACGCGGCGATGGCCATCAGTGTGTACAGCAATGTCCACACCGGTCCGAAGAGCCAGTTCGGAGGGTTGAGCGGCGGCTTGACGAGCGCCGCATACCAGGTGGGGAGGTTATGAGCTGTAAAAATCGAAGAGATTGCAGCGACGGAAAAACACAGCAGCAACCAGGCGACGAGCGCGATTGCAGCGTGGGGTCGTGGTTCAGGCTGCGTTCCCAATTTCATACCTCTCCGTCTTGAATGCTAGCGCATCCGGTCCTGAGGCGCTCGACGCATCTCTCTCAAAAACATATTCTTATTAATTAGAAGCAAAGATTGACCAACAAAAAAAAGCACACATACTCACAGGATTGTAGAAATCAACTTCAACTCTATGAATGACTCCGGAAATTCCGTTCAGGTCAAACTTCCCGATGGATCTTTGAAGCAATTCCCCGCGGGTGCAACCCCATTTCAGGTGGCGGAGAGCATTTCTCCGCGCCTCGCTGCCGCCTCGGTTGTGGCACGCATCAAGCCGGTCCATTCCGCCTCAACAGCGACGGCAACTACTGACGAGGCTGCGATGTATGCCGCCGAGAATCCGCAGGCGGAGCGGCTGGTGGACCTGAGCACGCCACTGACAGAAGATGTCGAATTGCAGCTGGTCACGGAGAAAGATCCGGATGCGCTCAAGGTAGTTCGCCACTCCGCCGCGCACGTGCTGGCGACGGCTGTGCTCGAGCTTTTCCCGGAGACCAAGCTAGGGCATGGACCGGCGACGGAAGCTGGATTCTTCTACGATTTCTATCGGCCGACTCCGTTTACGCCGGAAGACTTGAAGGCGATCGAAGCGAAGATGGCCGAGGTGGTCGCGCGCGATGAGAGGTTCGTCCGCGAGTCTGAGCCGCGCGAAGAGGGCCTGGCGCACTTCAAGGCCGAGAACGACTTCATGAAGGTTCACTTCGTCGAGCGTTTCACGCATGAAGGCGAGGCGATCTCACTCTATCGCAACGGGGCGTTCGTCGACTTCTGCCGCGGGCCGCATGTGCCGTCGACAGGTCGCGTGAAGGCCTTCAAGGTAATGAGCCTCTCGGGCGCATATTGGCTGGGCGATGAGAAGAATCCGCAACTTCAGCGTATTTACGGGACTGCGTTCTTTTCGAAGAAGGACCTTGACGATTACCTTCAGCGGCTGGAGGAGGCGAAGAAGCGCGACCATCGGCGGCTGGGCAAAGAGCTTGAGCTATTTACTGTGAGCGAGGATGTGGGCGCCGGTCTGCCGTTGTGGCTTCCAAAGGGCGCAACCATCCGGCGGATTTTGGAAGAGTACATCCTGGAGCGCGAGCGCGAGGCAGGGTACCAGCACGTCTACTCGCCGAGCCTGGCGAAGGTGGACCTTTATGTCCGCTCGGGTCATTGGGCGCACTATCACGAAGATATGTTTCCGCTCATGGATCTGGAGACGGAGCAAATGGTGCTGCGGCCGATGAACTGCCCGCATCATATTCTGATTTACGAATCGAAGCCCCGGAGTTACCGCGAACTGCCGTTGAGACTGGCTGAGCTGGGGACAATGTATCGCTACGAACGGTCGGGCGTGCTGAGCGGGTTGAGCCGGGTACGCTGCATGACTCTGAACGATGCGCATATTTTCTGCACGCCAGAGCAGATCAAGGAAGAATTCTCGAACGTGATGAAGCTGGTCGAGCGGGCGTATCGCGACTTGGGCATAACAAATTACAGTTACCGGCTGTCATTACGCGATCCTGCAAACAAAGAGAAGTATGTCGATAACGACGAGATGTGGGCGCTTGGCGAGCGCGTACTGCGGGAGGCGCTGGACGGGCTGGGACTGCCTTACAAGGAGGGCCGCGGCGAAGCAGCCTTCTACGGACCGAAGCTCGACATACAGCTCGCGGATGTGATGGGGCACGAGGAGACTTACTCGACCATCCAGGTAGATTTCCACCTGCCCAACCAGTTCGGGCTGAATTACACGGCCGCCGATGGGAAACTGCACAGGCCGGTGATGATCCATCGCGCGATCATCAGCACCATGGAACGGATGGTCGCCTATCTGATCGAGCATTACGGCGGGGCGTTTCCTCTGTGGCTGGCTCCGGTGCAGGTGGGACTTGTGCCGATCAGCGAGCGTCACCAGCTATACGCGGAAAAAGTGCAGTCTGAGTTACAAAAGGCAGGCTTGCGCGTGGAGCTCGACAGTCGCAACGAGAAGATGAACGCGAAGATCCGCGACTTCACCATGCAGAAGGTTCCGTATGTGCTGGTAATGGGCGACAAGGAAGAGGAAGCGAACGCGGTAAGCGTGCGCGTGCGGGGCAAGGGCGACCAGGGATCGCTGCCGCTGGCGGACTTCCTGGCGAAGGCTGGGGGTCTGGTGGAGGCAAAGTCTACCGATCTGTAGAGGCGGCGGAGACTGAAGCGGTTTTAGCGCACCGTCCGAAAATGCAACAACTTGATGGATTCGTTACCAAAAGTTTGCGAAAGAAAAACTTCGGGGGGATCGCGCGAAGGCACACTTATCGTTATTATCGGCAGCATGAGGACGGACTTCAGCCAGGAGCGAAACTTTCATGCCCGGTGAACCGATGCAGGTAAGCCCCCGCTTTCGTTCGACCATCGAGGCCGCGATCCTGGAGCTGGAGCGCAACGCCGCCCGGGATGAGCGGCTTTTGCCGACATTGCTGAATGCCGATCACCGCCGACGCCAGCGACTGCTGGTCGAAAAACAGCTCGATAAGGCGTTCCGGCTGCGCGAGATGCTTGCGCTCATGTCGTTGCGCCAGGAACAGGGGCGGCGCGAGCGCGTGCTTTGAGGGAACTTTTTTCGCCCGGTTCCGTATCTGCCTCCCATGAAGACAAAAATTGCTCTGGCAGTAGTCGGTCTGGCGGCTCTCACCTCGCTCCCGGCGCTGGCGCAGGACGCCGATCACGCGTGGTCGAAGACCTATACCGTTGCCGGCAAGCCGACGCTTAACCTTGAAACGTCGGACGCCGGAGTGCAGATTACCTCCTGTGGGGAGTGCCGAGAGATCCGCATCCATGTGGAAGTGGTGGGGCAGAAGCTGAGCGATTACCGCCTGGAAGAGAGCCAGACCGGCGACCAGGTCCATTTTCTGCTGAAGGAACGCGATCACATAGGCGTTCACATCACCTGGCATAAAGTGGACACGCGGGTGACGGTGGAGACCCCGACGGAACTGACGCTCGAAGCAAAGACTTCGGACGGGAGCGTGAGTCTCAACGGTCTTCAGGGTGAGATTGGTCTGACAACGGGTGACGGGAGCGTAACCCTCGATCATGTGTCGGGCAAGCTGCGCGTGAAGTCGGGCGACGGCCACGTGAACATTACGAACGCTTCGGGCGCGCTCGATGCGCGGACGAGTGACGGCGACCTTGTGGTGGATGGGGCTTTCCATGTGCTCGCGCTACACACCAGCGACGGAACCCTGAATCTGAGTCTGCGCGAAGGCACGAAGCTGACCGAGGCCTCGACGATCCAGGCATCGGACGGCTCGGTAACGCTGCGCGTTCCCCAGGGCTTCGCCGCCGATCTCGATGTTCATACCAGCGATGGCCATGTGAACTGCGCGCTTCCGTTGACGATCGACCATTACCAGAGTGGCGGGGGCGATGGCCATGGGTTGCGCGGAAAGCTGAATGGCGGCGGTACTCCGCTGACCATCCACACCAGCGACGGCAATGTGAAAATCGAGCAGCTTTAGCTGTCGGAACAACGCATCACGTTGTCTGTGGCGGCGCTCGCGGCAAGGGATGCGTCGGCGGTATTGAGAGCTTCTTCGGCCGTGATGGCGGCGTCAAGGTGGAGCAGCGAGGCGATCGCGCCGGTCCATCCCGTCTGATGACTTGCTCCCAGGCCTGCGCCGTTGTCACCGTTGAAGTATTCGGAGAACAGAATCAGATCGCGCCAGTGCGGGTCGTTCTGGAATTTCTCCGTCCCGCCATAGACGGGACGTTTCCCCTCTTCGTTGCGCATGAAGATGCGTCCCAGGCGAGTGACGATCTCATGGATAACCTGAAAGAGCGTCATCATCCTGCCTGAGCCGGTCGGACACTCTACGCGAAACTCATCGCCATAATATTGGTAGTAGTGATAGAGGGCGCGTAGGATGAGCATGTTTACCGGCATCCAGACTGGACCGCGCCAGTTGGAATTGCCGCCGAACATGTCGGTGTCGGATTCAGCGGGCAGATACTCGACGACGCTGCGCGAGCCCCATTGCTCAAACACGTAAGGATGATCCTTGTGGTACTTCGAGATGGAACGAATCCCATAGTCGCTGAGAAACTCTTCTTCGTCGAGCATGCGCTTGAGGACACGCCGCAATTTGTCCTCGTTCAAAACTGCCAGCAATAGCCGTCCGTGAACCCCCCGCTTGTCGACGGGACCGATCTTGTCTCTCAATTCGCGATGACGTTCGAGAAATGCCTGGGCTCTCCTTATGACTTCGGGATGCTCGTGGCCGAACCCCTCTTCAAAGACTGTGGTCGCGCAGAGCGGAAGGAGGCCGACCATAGTGCGCACTTTCAGTCGCTCGGACGTTCCATTGGAAAGGCGCAGCACGTCGTAGAAGAAACCGTCTTCCTCGTCCCACATTCCAATGTGATCCGGTCCCACATCGTTGAGCGCGGCCGCGATAGAGAGAAAGTGATGGAGAAACTTGAGCACCATTTCGATGAATGGTTCTTTTTCCTCTGTGAGCACGATAGAAAGCTGAAGCATGTTCTGAGCGAAGAGGCACATCCACGCGGTGCCGTCAGCCTGCTCAAGCGTGCCGCCCATGGGCAATGTACTGGAGCGGTCGAAGGCGCCGATATTGTCGAGCCCGAGGAAGCCGCCCTGAAAGACATTGTTGCCGCTGGCATCCTTGCGGTTGACCCACCAGGTGAAGTTAAGCAGCAGCTTCTGGAACGCGGCTTCGAGAAACTTGTAGTCGCCCTTACCGCAGTTGGCAACCTCCTGCCGGTGGAGAGCCATGACGGCAAAGGCATGAACAGGCGGATTTACATCGCCGAAGTTCCATTCATATGCAGGCACCTGGCCATTGGGATGAAGGTAGGCACTGCGGAGGACTAAGTTGAGTTGCTCCTTGGCGAAATCCACATCGACCAGACCCAGTGGCAACGCATGAAACGCGAGGTCCCATGCGGCGAACCAGGGAAACTCCCACTTGTCGGGCATAGAGATAATGTCCTCGCTCAAGAGGTGGAACCAGTCAGAGTTGCGGACCCCACCGACGGCGTTGCGACGGACTCCATGCTCCCTGAGCCACAGGTCAAGATCGTAGTGATAGAACTGTTTCGACCAAAGCATGCCGGCAAGAGCCTGCCGAATGACCATCCGCTGATCGTCAGAGCGTGCGTGCTCGGTGAGTGCGCCGTAAAACTCGTCGGCTTCTGCGAGGCGTTCGTCGAAAATGGCTGAAAGGGACTGGAAGGCGTCCGTGCCTCCAACGCCCACTTTGCGCAACCTGAGCTGAACGGTCTTCCTGCTGTGCGCGGAAACCATAAAGTTGTAATGCAGGGCGGCTTTGGTTCCAGTGCGCTCGGGATTTACCGCCTCCGATTTGCCTAGAACGACATAATCATGGATGCCGTCCTTTGCGTAGCCCCGCCATGGCTCGCCGTAGATACGAGCGCGATTCGTCTCGTTCTCGCAGAACAGCGGCTCGGCTGCCTCTTCGGTGACGAACTCGTAGTCTCCCAGTTCGGCGTGCGATGCGCGAATGACTGCCTGACCTGATTGCTTACCGCTGGGCTTCTGCCAGGAGAGCACGGGACGAAGAGGGCCGTCCTGGCCTGCCCATGCATTGTCGGTCCAGGTATTGCGGAACCACAGAGTGGGAAGCAGGTGGAGCGGGGCATCGTCAGGTCCGCGATTTTCGGCGGTAATCCGGATGAGAATATCTTCCGGGCCGGCCTTCGCGTACTCGACGAAGATGTCGAAGTAGCGGTCGTCGCTGAAGACTCCCGTATCCAGCAGTTCGTGCTCCATCTCACGGCGGGTGCGGCGGCGGTTCGTTGACACCAGATCGTCGTATGGAAAAGCAGCCTGCGGATACTTGTAGAGATACTTCATGTAGCTGTGGGTGGGCGTAGAATCAAGGTAGAAGTAATACTCTTTTACGTCCTCGCCGTGATTGCCTTCGGAGTTCGTAAGCCCGAACATCCGCTCCTTCAGGATGGGATCTTTGCCATTCCACAACGCGAGCGAAAAGCAGAGGCGCTGCCGATCATCAGAGATGCCGGCAATGCCATCTTCTCCCCAGCGATATGCCCGGGAGCGTGCCTGATCGTGCGTGAAGTAGTTCCACGCATTGCCGTCACGGCTATAGTCCTCCCGGACGGTACCCCATTGACGCTCGCTCAAATAGGGTCCCCACTTACGCCACGGGATTTTCGATACGCGGGCTTCTTCGAGGCGGAGGGATTCCAAGGGCTTACGTGCAGAGCGAGGCATCGGCGAACTCCCAGGACTGGTTACCAGCATAGGGGTCTGGCTCAATAAGGGGAAGGGACTGGGCCGCGCGGCCGCACTCGTTATCTATTGCGGGCGGCGACATTCCAAGGAGAGCACGGGAGTGAAACCCGAGGACAAACCGCCGCCAGGGAGTTACCCTATCTATGAAGAAAGAGACCATGGCAAGGAAACAGCAACCATCTACGAAGACGGTTCGCGAAACCACAACCGCGTCCGGCAGGAAAACGCTGTGGGCGGCGGGTGCTCTCGTGGTGGCGGCTCTGGCTGCCTCCTGGATTTTCTACTCGGCGAGGCACGGGACGAGCGCCGAGGCCAGCGCCAGTATGGCTACAGCAGCCCCGATGGAGTCCGCAACGACGCCCACGGCTGGTGCCAAGCCAGAGACAGCCAAGCCAGCGATGGCCAAGCCTGCAATGTCGAAGGGTGTTTTTGCGGAGACCAAGCCCAACACGACCCCCGTACCGCAAAGCGCTCCTCCGGGGATGGTCTGGATTCCCGGCGGCGAATTCTCCATGGGTGCGCAGGACCCACCGGGCATGGACGACGTCGGGATGAAAGCTACGTTGGACTCGCGGCCGATCCATCGCGTGTATGTCGATGGGTTTTTCATGGATAAGACCGACGTGACAAATGCCGAGTTCGCGAAGTTCGTAAAGGCTACCGGATATGTAACCGTGGCTGAGCGGAAACCGCGCGCTGAAGACTTTCCCGGCGCGCCACCGGAAAATCTCGTTGCAGGATCCGTTGTCTTCGCGCCGCCCGATCATCCCGTGCCGCTCAATGACTACTTCCAGTGGTGGACCTATATCGCCGGGGCGAACTGGCGCCATCCTTCCGGCCCGACGAGCGATATCAAGGGAAAGGACAAATACCCCGTCGTCCACGTGGCTTATGAGGATGTGCTTGCTTACGCCAAGTGGGCTGGGAAACGCCTGCCGACCGAGGCCGAGTGGGAGTTTGCCGCGCGCGGCGGGCTAACCGGAAAGCCATTTGTGTGGGGCGACGAATTCCGTCCAAACGGCAAGTGGATGGCAAACACGCATCAGGGTCATTTCCCTGACAAAGACGCCGGTACAGATGGTTATGTCGGCATCGCGCCGGTGGCAGAATTTCCGGCCAACGGATATGGCCTTTATGACATGGCCGGCAACGTCTGGCAATGGACCAGCGATTGGTATCGGCCCGACTATTACGCCCAGCTAGTTAGTCAGGGAGGCGTCGCCCGCAATCCGCAGGGGCCCGATTCCGCTTATGATCCCAGTGAGCCGAACCAGCCCAAGAAAGTTCATCGCGGCGGATCGTATCTATGCACCGACCAGTATTGCTCGCGATACATGGTGGGCACGCGCGGTAAAGGCGAAGTCAGCACCGGCACAAACCATCTGGGCTTCCGCTGCATTATGACCATGGATGAATGGCAGGCGCAGCAACACAAACTAAGCGGGACGATTAACTCACCGCAAGGCCACCACACGCTAGGTCACACGGAGGCCCAGGATCGCGCGCGGAGTCAATCGATGTAGCGTTAGGTCGTTGTCTCCCAGGCTCTCTTGATCACTTACGCCATCGCTCCAGAGCCTGAAGACAAACCATGGCAAAGGTCCACATAAGGAACGTGAGGACGAGCGTCAGACCTAACCAGAGAGCTGCGGACACAAATTGATTTCCATAGTGTTTTTACTCCGGTTCGTGCGGCCCTTCGTCATAACTCTCAACGTTGGCTTTGAAACTTACCTTGGCATTCGAAACGTTGGTATCCGGAGCTAGTTTTCAAACTCCGGCTCGATAACTGGCAGGACATCGTCCTCGCCAGCGATCCATACGTAGAGCGTGGGTAACAGGAAGACGTTGATCGCGAGCGCCCCGACCAGACCTCCGACGATGACGATAGCGAACGGTCTTTGTGAGTCGGAACCGATGCCGTGCGACATTGCAGCCGGCAACAGCCCAAGGGTGGCCACCAGCATGGTCATCATGATTGGGCGAAGTCGAAGCACTGCTCCGGCGATTGCGGCCTCTTGAATGGAGTGGCCCTGTACGCGAAGCTGGTTGATGTATTCAAGCATGATGACTCCGGTTTGCACGGAGACGCCAAACAAAGCCAGGAATCCAACTCCCGACGAGACGCTGAAGTTTGTGTGCGTAGCCAGCAGAGCCAGCAGTCCTCCGATGGGAGCCATCGCTACATTCACCATAATCAGGGCGGCCCACTTGCCTGAACTAAACATCGTGTAAAGAATTGCGAAGATCAGAAGAATGGTGATCGGAAGCACGAGCAGCAATCGTTTCTGCGAGCGCTTCTGGCTCTCGTATTCTCCTGCCCAGTCGATGTGGTAGCCCGCGGGCAAAGATACCTGCTTGTTTACCTTCTCGATGGCTTCCTCGACCGTGCTTCCCAGATCACGACCGCGCACGCTGTACTTAACGGCGATGTAACGCTGCTCGCCTTCGCGGTAGATCTCCTCGGCGCCGTCGACTGTAGCGACGTTGGTCAGTTGCGCGAGGGAGACCCGCTCTCCCGAAGGAGAGAGCAGGCGCACACTCTGAATGGCCTCGCGGGTATCGCGATATGGCGCCTGGTAGCGAAGCACGAGATCGTAACGAGCCTCGCCGCTGAGAACCTGGCTCACAGCGCTGCCTCCGACCGCAGTCTGGATGGCATCCTGCACGTCGGCTACATTGATTCCGAAACGCGCGGCAGCCCGCCGGTCAACAGCAAAGGTCAAATTTGGCTGGCCGATGACCCGAAACAGTCCAAGATCCTCGACGCCGCGGATGCGGCTCATGATGCTGACAATTTCATTGCCCTTTACCTCAAGTGTTTTGAGATCGTCGCCATAAATCTTGACGGCCAATTCACCCTTCACACCACTGACGGCTTCCTCCACGTTGTCAGAGATGGGCTGAGAGAAGTTCCAGATGACTCCGGGCATCTTCTCCAACTCCTGGTTCATGGAAGCGATGAGGTCCTCTTTGTTCTCGTGAAAGACCGGACGCCATTCTTCCTTCGGTTTCAAGCCGACGTAGTACTCCGTATTGAAAAACCCGGTCGTGTCGGTGCCATCGTCGGCTCTGCCGACCTGGCTGGTGGTCTCGATCACCTCAGGAAATGAGGCCAGCAATACCCTAGCTTTGTTGGCGATGGCCACGCTTTCGTCGGGTCCCGTACTAGGCGCCAGAGTTCCTCGCACCCATATCGCTCCTTCATCCAGGTGGGGGAGAAATTCCGATCCGATCACACCGCTGAAAGCCAGAAAAGCAGACAGCGCAAGCGCAAATCCGGCGAGACCCACGGTCAGATATCGGTGGCGAATGGCAAGAGCGGCGGCGCGTTTGTAGCCATCGATCAGCAATACCAGCAATGGGTTGTGCCACTCCTTTGCGCCTTTGCGAAAGAGAAAGCTGGAGAGCACAGGCGCCAGCAGCATGGAGAAGATCAGCGCGCCCAGTAAGGCGAACGCTACCGTCCACGCCATCGGTTTGAAGAGGCGGCCCTCCACCGATTGCAATGTAAAGATTGGCAAATATGCTGTGATGATGATGCCGATTGCATAGAACACCGGCCTCTGTACTTCGTGTGCAGCATCGCGAATTCGTTCAAATGTAGTCTGTGTACCGTGACCGTTACGATTGAGATGCCGAACAATGTTTTCGACCATCACGACAGCGCCGTCGACAACCATGCCGAAGTCCAATGCGCCGAGAGAAAGCAGATTGGCGGGAATGTGCCGCAGGTCGAGGCAAATAGAAGCGAATAACAGCGAGAACGGGATAGTGAGCGCAACGATCAGAGCGCCGCGCGCGTTTCCAAGGAAAAGAAAAAGAACGATCACCACCAGCACGATCCCCTCAGTCAGGTTGTGCAACACCGTGTGCGTGGTGTAGTGAATCAGATCGCTACGATCGAGAAAGGGAACCACCTTCACACCCTTGGGAAGGATGCGATCATTCAGTTCCTGAACTTTCGCTTCAATGCCGCGGAGCACAGGGTCGGAGTCATCGCCTTTCTGGAGCAGCAAAATGCCTTCCACGACGTCCGGGTTGTCGATAAGCTTCCCATCCTCGCGACGAATGGTCCTTCCGTTCTGACCGAGCCGGATCTTCGGACCCTGCTCCACTACTGCGATGTCCTTCACGCGTAGAGCTGTTCCGGCCTGGGTCTTGATTACCGTGTTTTCAATGTCCTGGACTCTGGAAACGAGACCGACGGCCTGCACATTGATCTGCTGTGAGCCGGCGACAATGAAACTGCCGCCGGCGTTCGCGTTGTTATTCGCGAGCTGCTGCTCAACCTGCGCGATGTTCAGACCGTAGGAAACGAGTTTGTCCGGATCGAGACGGATCTGGTATTCCTTCGTCTCTCCGCCCAGGCTCGAAACATCCACAACTCCGGGGACCTGCTTGAACTGCTTTTCGAGAGTCCAATCCTCGATGGACTTGATCTCCATCACATCGATTTCCGGATTCTTGCTCTCAATGGTGTAGAAGTAGATCTGGCCGACGGGGCTCCAGTCGGTGCCTAACTGCGGCACAAGGCCGGCAGGCAGTGAAACCATACCCATTCTTTCGACGACTCTTTCCCGGTTCCAATTGTTGTCTGACTCATCGTCAAAAATAAGCATGATGCTGGACAGGCCTGCCAGGGTGGTCGATCGCAGGTGCTGCAGGTGCGGGATGCCCGCCATCTGAATTTCAGTCGGGACGGTCACCTGCTGTTCAATGTCCTCCGCCGAGTGGCCAGGCCATTGGGTAATGATGTTGACGTAGTTATTCGCCACATCCGGATAAGCTTCGACCGGAAGGTTGTGGAACGACACGATGCCCCACGCGAAAAGCAGAACGGCTCCACCAAGTACAAGAAATCGATTGTTCAGCGCAAAATCGACGACACGCCGAATCATTGCGCCTCCAGCGTGGCTTCCAATTGGAGGACATTGGAGACCACCTGCTGGCCTGGAGTTATGCCGGAGAGGATCTCCTGCTTATTTCCGTAAAGCATGTTGCCGGTGTGAACCTCGACCCGCTTGAAGTGCCCATCGCCGGCGGGAACAAACACCCAATCGCGGTCGTGTAGATGCAAAACAGCAGATGCGGGCACCAGGGCGTGAACTTTTACGGTCCTGCTGACGAATGTTGCGGTAACAAACATGCCCAGTTTCAAAATGCCGGGATTTGCAACCTCGATGCGAACCTTGGCGGTGCGAATACTTGGATCGAGCGCCGGGCCAATGTCACTGATGTGGCCTGTCAAGACCTTGTCTGGATAAGCGTCGAGCCTGATCTGAGCGATTTGTCCGAGTTGAATTTTTGGTATGTCATTCTCATAGACGTCGCAAATAATCCAGACGACCGACAGATCGGCGATCGTGAAGACTGTGGAGGATCCCGAAAAAGTCACGCCCGCAGCAGCGGCGTTTGTGACATTCTGCGCGACAATCACGCCTGAGATCGGCGCATAAACATTCACGATGCTCGACGGATGGTCTTTCTTTACTCCGAGGGTATCGAGTTGTTCCTGCGCCGCAACCAGGTCAGCCTTGGCGTCCTTCTCGGTATCTTCGGCCTGCTCGAGCATGCCAAGCGAGATGGCGCCGTGCGCGTAAAGATCCTGCGCCCGGACGTAGGCCTTGTTTGCTAGCTGCTCATCGTTGACTGCTTTGAGATACGTGTCAAAGGCGTTTGTGATGTCGGGGCTCTGTACTCTCAAAAGCAGGTCGCCCTTTTTCACGTGATCATCGAGCCGGGCTTTGATGTCGACAACGCGTCCGCTGGCGAGCGAAATGACCGGAACTTCACGAGCGATATCGGGATTGACGCTGCCGGTAACCTTCAACTGGTCGGCGGCTTCTAACTGGTCCGCCATAACAACTGGAAACTGATCGGGTCTATCGACCGTGACCAGGCTCATGTCGCCGGTCTGAATGGTCTGAACCGGCTGCGGTGCGCCGTCGGCCGGATTGAGGGGCTTCTTGCACGCCACCACGGAGAGACAGGCAACAACGCATGCGGCCGTTATCAGGAGGGACTTGCTGTTCATTGGATCACCTCGCGCCCGACCGCAAGATTCAATTGGCTCGCAGCTGTCAGATAAGAGCCGATCAGTTGGACATAGGCCAACTGAACGACGCGATAGTCGCTTTGCGCATTGAGAAAGTCCATCAATGAAGCACCGCCGTGGAGGTAGGAGTAGGTCACCGTATCCCGCACGCGCGTCGCCTGATCTCGATATTTTTCTTTGTATGGCCTGAGCAGTGCGACATTACTTCGCACCTGTTCATAGGAAGAATCGACATCGCTGAAAACCTGCGCCCGCGTTGCATCAGTCAACTGCTGACTGCGATCGATATCTATGAGCGTTCGCTTCTTCTCGCCCTGGTTGCGATCGAAGATTCGCAAGGGTATGTTGAAGCTGAGGCCGAGAGTATTGTCGTCTACGCCGATGTTGTTAAACGATGGATTGTGCGTCCACCAGGCACTGAGCGTGGGATCAGTGGAACCATTGGATATTGCCAGCTTGTGGTTCGTCTTCGATTGCTCGATTGTCTGAAGTGCTGCGCGAAGGTCTGGACGCGTATCAAGCGCAGCCTGGCGAAAGTCTTCCAACGGTTTGAGCGCATCGGAAAAGTCATAAGGACCGTTGACGTCGAACTGATCTACCGGTGTGCGTTCGTTGAGCAATTGCAGGAGCTGAATTTTCGCGGAGCGCAGATTCACGATGGCCGTCTGGATCTCAGTCTCGTACTGGACGCGTAGCAGCTCGATCCGATCCAGGTCGATCTGCGCGATGTCGCCCGCCCTGAAGCGGTTGCGGCTGATCTCGATGATCTTGTCGTAGTATTCGAGATCGGCCCTCGCCAAATCCAGGACAGCCTTCGCTTGCAGGGTTTGCACAAATGCATCGCGTAGATTGAAGATCATGTTTCGCTCCAGATCTTCATGCTGAGACTGAGTGATGCGCGTACCCTCAACTGCGCTCTCCAGGCGAAGCTCGCGCTTATGCTGGCGCTCGTGGAGATAGCTGAAGGTGCTTTGATACTGGTCGCTCGCAAGAGGACTCCAACCTCCCACATGCGGAGGGAACTGAGTTCCATCTACGGCGAAGTTGAACTGCGGATTGGGCCGCAGGAAGGCAGTTATTTCCTCGGCACGCATCTCGTCCACGTTCAGGGCATCCGCCTTGAGCGCCGGGTTTGCCGCTTCGAATCGAGACTTCACCTGTTCCCAGCTGAGAGCTTGCTGCGCTCCTGCAGGGCAGGATGCGGCCAACAGAATTCCCAAGACGGCAGGCCCGCAGGCAGTCCTAAATAGTGATTTCAGAATTTGCATGTGAGATATCTAGTCCCGTCAACGAAAAAGGCGACCTTCTGTGCCTTCATGCCGGTAGAAGATGGGCAACGGTCACTGTCAGCATAAGGCGCGGATTGACTGACATCTCTCTATCTTTCAGTCATGGCAGCCTTATCATTAGGCTCGATGAGCTATCTTTCGGCCAATCGGCCTTCGCGATGAATCCTTTGTGAAATAGAAAGATATCCCCGTGGCCAACGCGCAAGATTGCACGGGTCAGTTACCCCGCAGTCTTTCTGCGGGTTACGATTTCTTATTTAGATCAGGATTAGTTCGCATGCGCGGCGAACAATGAACTACTTGAAGTTGGGACTATTCACTTGTCAGTGAAGGTAATCTCCGCATGCGCTCGCGTATAGCCCGTTGAATCGGCAGGCGCGGAAACTCTTTGCATCGTGACTTCGTAGGAGATGTCCGACAGTGGCCGAATCTTCGCGCCCTTAAGCGTGGCAATCTTCCATGGGGACTGTATGAGGAAGGCAGCATTCCCCGCTGAACTCACGTCTGCGTCGATCGACAATATTTGGTTCTGCAGATCAAGCCTGGTTATCTTCATGCCCGTGCTGCTGTCACCGACCCGCGGCGACGGTTGTGGCAGGATCAGCGAAAGTCCGCCGGCGAATCGGATATGACAATGGCTTGTTCCGGATGGTGCTTCGATTTCCACCTTTGCGTGCTCGTCTTCGGGAAATGACTTAGAAGACGCAGAAATCGGGTGGCCATCGAAGTCGGCGCTAACCGCACGCGCGCCCAAGGGAATCTGAGGTTCAAACAGGATATTAGCGGGGCTGCCTTCGTTTTGGATGTCCAGATCGACTTCGTTGATAGTTTGACTGACCGAAAGACCGAGCGTGGATTTTGGAAGATGGACATGTTCGACAGAGAATCGATTCCATTGCGCCGGAAGATGCGGAGCAAAGTGAACGCTGTTCCGGGCGCCCTGGATGTCGAGTCCGGTGAGGCCGCGGACTGCCGCATCGAAGAAGCCGGCGGATGACCACGTCTGCTCGGGCACCGACTCCTCTTCCTCGTGATAAAAATTGCCGGCGAGCACTTCATGGATATGACCGAGCGAGTCAAGAGAGTTCCAGGGAAGCATCGCGCTCCAGACTCCGAAAGCGATATTGGGACGATGCTCTTCCCAATAGGTAGCGGAGGTTTCGGCCGTACCCAGCGCCCACACGCTTCCTTTTCCGTATGAATTGGGATCGTAAATTTCAGAACGGGTCGCCACAGCGCGCGTCCCCCAATCGGTCTGAAAATCGGCAGACGCAATCTCGTTGAGAAGCTCCTCGTTTTGTTCCGGTGAGAAGATGTTTTGAGTGATCGCCAGCCCTGGGCCGTTCCTCCAACCAAAAATCGGGCGTCCGGATTGAGTGTGACCTTCAAACAAGTAGTGATGGGCTGAGTCCCAGTAGCGCTCGGCAATCGCAGCCCTGGCGAGCCGATTGGCTTTGCGGGCTTCGTCAACGAGCTGCGGGTGTTCTGTGATTGTCGCCAGATCGGCAAAGCTGTTCGTTACCGCAACCCAACTCGATGACAGGCTAAGGTCATCGTCTGGCCTGTCCTGCTCGTCGCCTCCCTCCTTGTCTGCGGGAATATGCGGCAGATTGTCGGATGTGTTTATGATTGCCTGGCAATATCGGTAGGCTGCGGCAATGGATGACCAGTGATCGACTGCGAACTTGGTATCACCACTTACGGCAACGTAGCGCGCGACGGTGTTTAGATAGTCGAAACTTATATCCACATGGACATACATGTAGGGATACTTTGACCAGTCCATGTATCCGGCGCTTTGCGAAAGCTCGTGCCAGACCATCCCCGTCTTCTGATCCTGATACTTGATGATGAATTCAAGCTCTTCGCGCGCGCGGGAGTATTCACCGGCGGCGAGCAACCCATTGGTTGTTACCAGACCGTCGCCTGCGAAGAACCAGTCATACTGCGGGCGCCGCGCGTCTCGCGAAGGACCGTAGCCCGCGACGATGCCACAGCCAATCCGCGGATTGCAGACCCAGGTCTGATCGAGTGCGACCTCGGCCCACGCGAGCGCGCGATTTATGTCCTGATCTGGAGTGCGAATAAGGAGGGCGTTGCGTCCCAGATCTGCGTAATGTGCCGCAGTCTGGGCTTCCATGTCAGCCAGATGAGAGGTCATCTCGTGAAGCGTCGCGGCGGCGTTCTTCAAGTCTCCCGCGCCCAATGCGACGAAGACGGTCGCCATCGCCGGGCCATTGCTGGTTGAGACGGGCCTGATCGAAAAGGCAATAGTGCTGGTGGTGCGCAGGGTCGTATTAACGGTATCGTCGTGCGCCACGATCTCGCGTGAAGCGATCACCGCAGACGCGCTTTGTAATGGTTCCGAAATGACATAGCCGGACAGATCAGGATGCCACCTTGTGTATTGCCCCCCTATGGCCCCAGGCCACATCAGATTGAGAACCGGCGTGAAGTGAATCTGGATATCAACGGGTTTGCCTTCAACTTCATAGCTAAGGACTGCGCCGGGCTGGTCCAGCGGCACAAAGAGTTTCTCGCGGACAATGTAATCGAGTCCGATGTAGATGCGGGTGATGGCCTGCGGCTCGTAAATGATGCGTCTGAGTTGAAGGCGTCCATCAGTTTCGGTTGTTGCTCCAGCATGCCGAAAGCCGATCTGATAATCGCTAAAAATCTGGAAAGGATACACCCAGCTCTCAAGTCCCGTTTCTGCGTATCCCATGATGACAGCGCGGCGTCCGTGCACGGCAACAAAGCGAATTGGGTCGACTGAGTCTGTGCTAATCGCGAGTTGATCGGAGAGAGTTTGCACATCCAGAATGGGTCGCTCTTTTGGGCCTGACTCCTGCGCGAATGAGCAGGTGAGAAGCGCGAAAATGAGCAATAAAGACTGGCCCAGAGAAAGGCAGGTTCGCTGAAGGCGATTGCTTCGATGCGGCTCGCTGGGCATGCTCTCGCTCTTCACTCAATCACCAGTTGAAGGTAATTTCCTTGTCGACATAGCCGCTGCCCGGGCCAAAGGCGATCTGTAACGTTTGCAGTGACGTATTCGCATTTCGTATTTCTACGCCTGTGGCGTGCACCGCTGCCTTCTTGTTATTAATACGCAGGAACACTGTCTGGCTGCTCCCGGCCGGTGCCGACAGCCGCAAAGTGAGCGAGTGGGCGGAGCTCTCCTGATCGAGGATTTTCATCTGCTGCGTAACGGAGCCCGGCTGGGGTAGATCCTCGGTAATGCCTGCTTCGATGGCGGGCAGGGGAATGCGCAGTGTGCCATTCGAGAACTGCGCTCCTGCAGCACGCGACTTCAGGTGAACGTCTGAAGCTGCAGGTCCCGTCGCCCTGACGATGAGCGCTCCGTCCTCGCGTGTCATTTCGAGGTTGACCTGCTCTTTGCCGAGCGGGATGTTGGAGAGCTTTGCGTGATCCCAGTCGGCGGGTAGAGTGGGCGTCACACTCAGTTCGTTCGCCGCGGCGTTCCACTCGATTCCGAACAGCCCGCGAACTATGGGCGAGATCACCATCGCCGAAGACCAGAGCTGGTGAGCGGTGCTGCGTCCCAGGGGCTGGAAGAATTCGCCGGAGAGCAATTCTGTCGTGTTACCGAGATCCTGCGCCCATGTGAGTCCGGCGTTCTGCCGGAGATGCGCGTAGGCGGAGAGCGAATGCCCGTCGCGATATTCGGCCACCGAAACCCAGCCTGTGTAGAGCGGCCAAACGGTGCCCTGGTGATAACTGATGGGGTCATAGAAGCTGACGCGATCGCTCAGGATGCGGGTTCCCCAGTCGGTAGAAAATTCGGCGGAAGCCCAGCGGCTCATCATGGACTGGCTGTGATCGAGCGCGTAGGTCCAGTCCCACCAGGCGACGGAGGGAAAAATGGTCGGAGTGTCGTCGGTTGCACCGTTGCCGTTCCAGCTGAACGCGTAGAAATTGGCCTGCGGGCGGAAATATTCTTTTTCGATCAGCGGACGGATGCGTGCCGCGCGTGCGTCGGCTGCACCGGCAAGATCGCTGTGGCCCGTGGCGCGGGCCAGATTTGCGAAAGCGAGGCTGGCCTGTTCATCGAGAGCAGCCATGTAGATTTCCTGATGCGGCATGCTGGGCACCCACGACTCGACCCATCCGGAGCCCTCGGAATTGTCGTAGATACCATCGCCATCCGTGTCATGTGTGCATTGGAAGTGCCAGGCGCGCGCCAGGGCGTCCCAGTTTGCGGCGATGAAGGCCTGATCTCCGCTGATGCGCAGATAGTCGTTCATCGCCATCGGCAAGAGGAGGGTCGCATCGGCGGACGCATACTCGTAGGGCAGGCTCTTCCAATCGACGAGGTTCGCCGTCTGCGACCACTCGTGCATGATCTTGCCTTCAGGGCTCTGGCGATGAAGCAGAAATTCAATTTCCTTGCGTGTGGTGTCAAAACCGCCGTAACTGTTCACCGCGTAAAGCGACCATAGGGCGTCGCGGCCGAAGAACCATCCAAAGCCAGGACGCGCCGCATCACCGGAGCCGACGAATCCTGCTGTCAGCGCTTCTTCATCGTGGCTGGGCGTAGTTTGCACGCGGAGCTGGTCGATGGAAACTTCAGCCCAGGAGAAGGCTTCGTTCAGCTGCTGGTCGGGCGTGTCGATACTCATCCGTGACTGCAGAAAGTCGCGATAGTATTTTTGATTCTCCTCGTAGAGAGAGCGGAAGGAGCTGTCAAGTTGGAATAGCTGTTGCGCGAGCGCTTCTTTGGTCGATGTCTCCGTTGTGTTCCCGAGAGTGACCACCATCGGAAAAAGCGTGTGTGCGTCGCGCGCCGGATCGAAGCGCAGGACAAACTGCAAGGGATAGACGCGGGCGAGTTCCTGATAAGGCTGAAGAATGCCGGGCTCGGCGGTAGGCATGGCAATGGCCGCGGCGTGGTCGGGAAAGTTGAGATGAAGGATGTAGAAGCCGCTGGTATTTCCGGTCTTAACCCATTCCGGCGAAGGACGGTCATCGGAGAGCGCGGGCCACATCCGCTTCATGATGGGAGTAAAGCTGAAGGTGAGAGTCATGGGACGCACAGCCTCTACCTGATAGAGGACGAGCGCGCCCGCGCCTTCGGGAACCTGCCTTGGGGCGAGGATGATCTCGCGCACGGTGAAGGCGGCATGCGAAAAAGTGATGGTTGTCGAGTCCGGACGGACATCAATCGACGATGCGAGCTCATTCACGTCGATGGGAACAGGGTAGTCCTTGATCTCGGCGGAAATGCGCATGTCGCTGAGCACTTTCCACGGAAAAAGCCAGACTTCGTAGGAGCCGTTCTGCTGCCCGAGAACCGCTCCCCGCGGTCCGACAACGGAAAATGGACGCAAAGGCACAGCCTCGCGTGAGATAAGAAGCTGCTCCTGAGGGTGCAGAGGAAACTCGGGCAACGCAGGCATCGGCTGCAAGGGTGTTTGCGCAGAGACCGTGCCGGTCATCAAGAGGATGCCGGACAGGGCAAGAATTCGGGCAGCGCCATCATTCGCCACGGAAACCGTACTCCAGAATGACCGCAGTACGCGGCTTGAATTTTTCAAATATTGCCGAATGCTACACCAGCGTTGATTCGCTTAACTATTCCGAAGCAGCCAGCTCCGGTTTTTTCGAGTTCAGGCCGCTGTTTTTATCTGCCGACCAGCATTCGCGAGATTCGCAAAAAAGATGAGGGATGCCAAGGCGGTTACCTGACATCCCTCTTTCTGATCGCAAATCAGAACTGGAAGCGTGCAGCAAATTGCAAGCGACGCATTGAAGTCCCATCCTGCTCGGAATACGTGCCTTGTATCGTGCCGGCGTTTTGAACGCCAGCGTTGTTCAGATCCTGGCAATCAAGGCAGTTATCCGGATTTGCGAGATTCACATGATTGAACAGATTGAAAGCTTGCACGACCAACTGCAGGCGCAGATTTTCATGCAAGGTGAAGTTCTTCGCAAGTGATGCGTCCACATTGACCAGGCCAGGTCCCCAGAGAGCATCACGGCCAATGTCGCCCCATGTTGCTACCGCCGGCCGAGAGTAGGCGCCGAAGCTATTGTTGGGTTGCCCCGGGGACTGCAGCATGTACGGTATGGGCTTGACGTATGGAACATACAGGCCGTCAGTATGGAAGGAGCCCTTGTGGATGCCAAAGCTTCCGCCGGGAACCTTGTTCAGGAAGCAGGCGTTGTCATTGGCCCCTACGTCGTTATCAAGCGAGCAGTTAGCGTAGGAGGTGTTGAACGGTACGCCGCTATCCCAGGTAAGCGATCCATTCAGCTGCCATCCGCCGATGATCTCGTTTACCCATCCGGAGGCTCCTGAGCCGAACATCTTGTCCCTGCCAAACGGCAGATCGTAGTTCCCGGCGAAGACGTATTGGTTGCGGCGGTTGTAATAGCCATTGCCGCGGCCGATTTTCGTATTAATCAGGTATTCGTAGGACTCATGCCCTAAGGCATGGGACCAGGTGTAATGAGTGAGGAACTGAAGTCCCGAGCTGAAGCGCTTGTTAAAAACCACCTGAAGCGCGTCGTAGCTGTTGTCGGCCAGGTTGGCCATGTAGTCGACGCGCTGCGTCCATCCGTGCGGCACGCCATACTGCACGCCCAATTGGCTTTGCGCCGTTCCGTCGTAGTAGGGCTGACGTTCCGGGATTGTGTAAGGTTGCCCCGTCATCGGATTGATCTGCTTGAAGCCGGCAAGAGTCTGTTCATTTGCGTTGAATGACGGGGACGACTCAAACATGTTGTGGTAGGAATGGCTTCCGATATAGCCCACTTGCAGCGACATCGTCGGGGTCAGTTCCTGCTGGACCATCACATTCCAGCCTGCGACACTTGGCAGCCGCACCTTGAATGGGCGAGCAATCTGATAAATACCATCCGGCAGTGGATAATTGCCGTCCGCAGGAATCGGAGGGAAGGTGTAGCCTGGAGGTCCTTGCGCCATGTTAAAAACCCCGCCAAAAGAGGACAGCGGGTTCACGCTTTGCTGGATCTGTGTCGGGAATGAGGAGGCAAGCACGCCGCCGAAGGTGTCGCCGGCCCAGCCCTGGCCGTAGACAATGCCATAGCCGCCGCGGAATACCGTCTTGGTAAACGCCTGATAGGCGATGCCAATGCGCGGAGCAAATTCGGCGAAATTGTTCTTCACGTTCAGGTTCAACCCGTTTGACCCGTAACCGGCGATATGAAGAATGCCGCTATCGAGGTTGAGCAATCCTCCAGAGCCCTTAGCCGTTAGCGATTCAGGGGTGTAGAGCTCCCAGCGAAGGCCATAATTGAGGGTGAGCTTCGGCGTTACGCGCCATTGATCCTGCCCGTAGGTGAAGAAGCGGTTCTGCCGGGTCTGCGCGGTGATACTTGAAGTCTGGGTGCGCCAGAAGGTTGTGGTATCACCCAGCAGGAAGGTGGCGAAACCAACGCCGGGGGAGGCCACACCACCCGCACTTACCCCTGACGTGAGTGGAGCGGAGAAAAAGAAGGTGCCTGAGCGAAGCGCATTGCTGGCGATTGAAACTGTGTAGAGCTTGCCGTAACGGTAATCGGCGCCAAACCGGATGTTGTGATTTCCAAGCTGGTGAGACCAGTTGTTCACGAACTGATACTGGGCCTCTTTTTGTATATTGGGGTTCGCCGATGTCCCGTATTCAATGTTCTGGCCGCCGTTGGCTCCGTTGCTTGGAATTGCGATATTGATCTGCGGTAACCCACCGTAGAGCGACAGGGGCGTACCGTTGCAATTGGGAATGCCGAGAAGGGTATTGCACAGAGGCTGATCGAAGTCGGGTCCTTCGGTATCGTTTCGAATCCGATAGTAGCCGAAGCGGAAATCGGTCGTCCATTTCGGCGAAAAGACGTAGTCGCCGCCTCCGGCGATGCTTTGATACCGGAATGAATCTGTCCCGGCAAATCCTCCGGAGCCAAAACCCAGTCCGCCGGCGGCTCCGAAGAAGGGATTGCCCGACAAATTCCCACCGAAGTAGGTGTATCGCCCGAAGACGTGGAGTTTCTCTCCAAGCATGCTATCCCCGCGCACATCCCACTGGTTTGTGTTGAAGATGCCGGAGCCGGAAGCGGAGTAGTTGTTCGTAACGCTATTTCCCGGCACATTGGGCGCGGGCAGCAGCTTGAAGAAGTTCACTGCCTGCGCTGAAATATCGGATGCCGGAATAATGTTTCCTGGATACGGCGTTCGGCCGGCGTTTGTAGTGTCATTGAGGGAATTCGGTTTGTAAATCTGGCCGATGGATAGATAATCGCTCAGATTGCAGGGTCCGCCGGACGTGCAGGTGCTCAGTGCCAGTCCTGTGGGCACGGTCGTCAAGGTTGAGGTCCCCGTCTTTTCGCGGAGTCCCTGATAGTCGGCAAAGAAGAACACCCGGTTTTTAATGATGGGTCCGCCGACGGATCCTCCGAACTGGTTGTGAAGAGTCGGGGCCAGGTATTTTCCGGTCAGCGAGTTGACGAACGCGTTGGCGAAAGGATCGCGTGCCTGCTGCGCATCTGAACGGCGATACTCGAACGCTGAACCGTGGAAGGAGTTGCTGCCGGACTTGGTTTGCGCTGTGACCAGACCTGCGACAGCCTTGCCAAACTCGGCGTCATAGTTCTGCGAGGTTACCTTCATTTCAGAAACTGCATCGAGATTGGGATTGATGACCGCGACGCCGTTGGTTGGGTCCTGATTATCGGTTCCGTCCAGCTCGTAGCCGGTTGCGAACGGCAGCTGCCCGTTGACCTCGATCGATTGGCTGCGCTGCGGGTTACCGCTGCCTTCACCCGGACCCCAGCCGATGTAGGTGGTGCCTGGCGTCAAGAGTTCAAAAGCGGTGAAGTTGCGGTTGAAGTTGGGTAGGTCCTCCACCGCACGCGCATTCAGGATCGTGCTTACCTCGGCGCGGTCAGTTTCCAGAAGAGGAGCGGCTGAAGTGACGTTGACGGTGTTCGAAACTTCGCCAACTGTGAGCTTAAGGTCGACTTTGGGAGCGGTGTCGACATAGACGATGACGTTGTCCGCTGAGCTTTTGCTGAATCCCGGCGCCTGAGCATCCACCCGATATGTGTCCACGATAAGGTGTTGGACTCGATATTCGCCGCTGGCATTTGTCTGGGTCGTGACGCTGGTTCCCTTGGAAACGTCTGTCACGGTAATCGTGGCGTTAGGAATAACGGCGCCTGTATTGTCGGTGACCGTTCCAAAGATCGATCCATAAACCGCCTGCGCGCTCGCCGGGATGTTGGTAGTGACGAACCCCAGCAAGAGAGTGACCAACAGCAGCAGGATCCGGTTAGAGCTTGAGTTCGTTTTCGACGAGTCTTTTTCGTATTCGAGAGTATTCATTGGGGGTGCCTCCTGAAGCTCCTGGAAGAGTGAACCTGTCTTAAAGCGCTTGCTGCCACAATTCAAAATCGTGTGCGTGTTTTTTATCGACTGCAGAATGCTTTCGAAGCATCCTCGCTCACATGAACGACTGACAACGTTTTTTACGGTGATTTGACCCGTGAAATGTCGTGTGAAACACTGATCAGTCGGATGATGGCCTCTCATTTAGCTCCCGAAATCAGTACCAAGGTGCTGGGAGACGCGCGATGGGCCTTGATCGAGCGCATTGTCGCGAGCCAGCACCTAAAGCACTCTGCGCGTCTGTGCGATTTCCTTCTTTACGTCGCCGATTGCGCGATCCGCGAAGCACCTGAAGAGGCAACCGAGCAGCAGATCGGCATCCGCATCTTCCATCGGCATCCTGGTTACAACTCCAGCGAAGACAGCATTGTTCGTACTCATGCCCGTTTGTTGCGGCAAAAGCTCGCGGCTTATTTCGCAGAGGAGGGTGTTAGCGAAGACTTTGTAGTGGACATTCCGAAGGGGCACTATCTTCCGGTGTTTCACCCCAGGTCGGAGCAGGTGCAGGCGGCATCAGGGGAAATCAAGCCGGTGCTTGCCCCCATACTTGCGAGCCCGGAAACCAAGCCGCGCTCAATCCCGTGGAAATGGATTGCGCTGTTCCTGCTTCTCCCGATTTCTGTAGCCTGTGCGCTTTTCCTCTGGCATCCCTGGACGAGAACTCTCACGCCGCAATCGGCAGTAGACAAGTTCTGGAGTCCGTTTTTCACGGACGAGCCGCCTTTGGTGATCTACAGCAACGCCGTGTTCGTCGGAGATTCCACGAATGGCTTGCGTTATGCCCACCCTGGGGAACCACAAAGCTCATTGAGCGCAGACAACTATGTCGATACCTATACGGGTATTGGGGAACTTGCATCTGTCTATGCGCTGACCACGTTGTTCGACGCTCACCAGGCGCATTTCATCCTGAAGCGAAGTTTGCTGATGACCTGGGACGAAGCGAAAGCCAAGAACCTGATCTTTATCGGTTCCACCGCAGAAAATCCGTCCTTGCGTGTCTTTAAGTCAACAACGGATTTCACGTTGACCGCCGGCCCCGACTTCGCCGGGTTCATCAATCATCATCCGAAGCCTGGCGAACCTCAGCTCTATTCCCGGCCCGAGCAGCACCCGCTGACCAAGGATTACGCGGTAATTGCAATCCTTCCGGGAATACAGCCGGGCAAGCGGATGCTCATATTTAGCGGGTTGACAACCTTCGGGACACAAGCCGCCGTGGATTATGTATGCCGGCCTGACAGCACTGCGGATCTGCTCCGGCAGATCACCGGGCCAAAGGGAGAAATTCGACCCTTCGAAGCTTTGCTGGAGACAACCATTGGCGGTGGCGTTCCGCTGCAGACTCACCTGGTAACAATCCGCGTGCATTAAGCGAGGGGGAAGCTTCGCCGATCTCAATCAGAGGGCTGCAGCTTCAGCTGGTTATCGGCATGAATTTTTGAGGCCAGCTCGGTTTCGCGTTTCGAGTCATCCTCCTGCCCAACTTTGCGATACGCCTGTGCCAGCAGCGTATGCGTAATAAAATTTCCCGGGTCCATCTTTTCCGCGTGTTTCAGGTACATCATCGCCGTCACCGGATCGTCACGATGCAAAAGTACCTTTCCCATCTGAATAAATGGACCTGTGCTGGAGGTATCGAGCGAAATCGCCTTGGTCAGAGCTTCCTGCGCCTCCTGCAGTCTTCCCGTTCGGGTATAAACATCTCCCAGGCGGTCGTAGATGGGGGCGTAACCCGGATTAATGCGACGCTCCTGCTCAAACTCCTCCGTCGCGTGCTCCACATCCGACTTGAACAGATAGACCTCGCCAAGCATGAAGTGGGCCAGCGGGAGATTCGGGGCAATCTGCAATGCCTTACGCGCTTGATCGGCGGCCAGCTCCGGGAGATTGGCGCGCATCAACATCGTACTCAACAGCAGGTATGCGGAAGCCGAGCTGGGATCGACTGCAAATTCCTTCGCAAAGGCCGCTCGCGCATCGTCATAACGCTGTGAGTTCATGTAACAAAGGCCGAGAACGTAATTGGAGTCGGCGTTGGCGTTCGGCATCCACTCTCGTACACGTTCGAGAAAGGGAATGGCCTTAGCGGGCTGGCCTAGGCGGTACAGTGTCAGTCCTTCCATCTGCACCGACTCAGCATCGGAAGGGTCCTCCTGGATCGCTGCGGCAAAGGCCTGTTGCGCCTCCACCAGTTTGCCGGTGCGGTAATATGCCACTCCCAACTCGTGCTGCAGGCCTTTCACTGGAGGCTGGACAGTCGCCAACTTTTGCAGGATGGCCATCGCCTCTGGCACTTTGCCCTGCTGAAGTAATTCATGTCCATGAATAAGAGATTGCTGAGGAGTTTGAGTGGTGTCGGCCTGGTTCCATCCCATAGATGGCGAGATAAACAGAAAAATGAAAAGCGTTAAGATACGCATGACGCATTTAGGATACTGCGAGACAGGGAATGATGACTGTTGGAACCCGCTCCCCTGCAAGGCTACTGACCTCGCTCTTTATTGCATGCGTCGCTCTTACCACTCTGTGCGCCGCGCAAACGCGCGGAAATCATCAGGAAAAATTGCCGGTACATCCTTACCCACCGAGCAGGGATCATTTGGGACCAGCCTGGTTTGTGAACGTGGCTCCCGAGGCCGGCCTGAACATGCTGAATGTAAACGGCGAGCCTTCGATCAAGAAGTACATCATTGAAACGACCGGAAGCGGGGTCGCGATTATCGACTACGACCATGACGGCTGGCCGGACATCCTTCTCTTAAATGGGACGACGCTCGCCGGCGAGCCGTCCGTCGATCCGCACCCCACCAACCATCTCTACCGCAACAATCACGACGGCACTTTTGCCGATGTGACTGCGGCAGCGGGCCTGACTGCAACCGGCTGGGCGCAGGGGGCTTGCGTGGGAGATTACGACAACGACGGCTACGATGATGTCTATATCACCTACTACGGCAAGAATCGGCTCTACCATAACGAGCGTAATGGAACCTTCAAGGAAGTAGCTGGCCCCGCAGGCGTAGCCGGGAATGGCAGCGCGTGGGGAAGCGGCTGTGCCTTCGTAGACTATGATCGCGATGGCAAGCTCGATCTTGTAGTCGCAAACTACGTCCAAATTGATCTGGCTGCTTTGCCGAAGCCGGGTGAAGGCCTCACGTGCATCTGGAAAGGCACCCCGGTGATGTGCGGACCGCGTGGCCTACCCTACACGACTAACATCCTCTATCACAACCTGGGCGGAGGGAAGTTCGAAGATGTAAGTCAGATAAGTGGCATTAGGCATACGAATGGGCATTACTGTCTGAGTGTATCCACCCTCGACTACAATCGCGACGGCTGGCCGGATATCTATATCGCATGCGACGGGACCCCAAGCATCCTCTATCGCAATAATAAAAATGGAACCTTCACCGATGTAGCTCCCGATTCCAGTGTGGCCTACGACGAGGACGGCCGCGAACAAGCAGGCATGGGCTCGACCGTAGGCGATTACGATGGCGACGGATGGCCCGACATATTCAAGACAAATTTTTCCGACGATATCTCCTCTCTCTACCACAACAACAAAGACGGAACCTTCACTTCCACCATCTTCGATGCCGGTCTCGGCCTGAACTCGCAATACCTGGGCTGGGGCACCATGTTCGTTGACGTGAACAACGACGGATGGCCCAGCATTCTCATTGCGAACGGGCATGTTTATCCCCAGGTCGACTCGGCGCATCTGGGAGCGTCGTATCGAGAGCCGCGCCTGCTCTACCTGAATCTCGGAAACGGCAAGTTCAAAGACATCAGTAAGGATGCCGGGCCGGGTTTGACGCAGTCCGCATCCGGCAGAGGGCTGGCGATCGGCGATTTTTGGAATGACGGGCGAATCTCGGCGGTCGTGAACAACATCGATGAGAAGCCCATGCTACTCGTAAATTTGGCGCCCAACACCAATCACTGGTTAGGTGTGATCACGCAGGGGACTCGTTCCAACCGCAATGGAATTGGAGCCCGCGTGACGCTATCGGCAGGGGGACGCAAGTGGATTCAGGAAGTACGCAGCGGATCAAGTTACATCTCGAGCAGCGACTTGCGCCTGCACTTCGGACTCGGTTCTGCCTCGGCGGTTGATCGCATCGAGATATTTTGGCCCAGTGGTATCGAGGAGACATTTGCGCCAAGCGGCATCGACCGGTTCGTGACTCTTGTGGAGGGCACAGGCACTCCGGTGACGCAAACTAAATAAGCCTCACTGAGGCGCCGCCTCAACGAACACCAACTCTGAAGAGTTTGGAAGAGGCAACACCACTTCAACTCCTTTTGCCATTAAGTCTCTTCCGTATGCCACGAGGTCTGGCGAGCTCTTATCTTGAAAAGTAAGTCGATACCGCGTGGATGGCTGTAAGCCACCCAACACAAAGGCGTGCTTGCCCTCCTCAGCCGATGAACCATGAAACGCGAAAAGTACTCCGTTGTGATGGGCCGCGTCGAAGTATTCGATTCCATCCCAGCGAGCTCCATCCGGCCGCGCGGAGACGTGGTACAGATCCGCTTGCCTGATAAGTGGCCGCAGGCGTGACTTATAGAGCGCAATCGCTTGCTTTGCGGTCGCGTGCTGTTCGGGAGTCCATGACGTCGTATCCAGCATGAGCGTGAACCAGCCCATCATGCCGCTCCGCAGGACGTAGAGAAAGTTCTCGATCTTCGGCGTCGGCCACCTCTCCACATATGTTTCCAGCATGGCCGGTGGCAGCACATAGCTGCTGTCGTAGAATGCCTGCCGATTCGACACTGGATCATAAGCATCTGAAATGGAAAAGTAATCTCCGTGAGCTGCGCTTCCAAAATCAACCATTCGGCCGCCGTCGTTGCATATTTCGAGCAGGAGACCCGGATGCTCCTTCCGCAGGCCGGCATAGATGTCGTAGTACGAGCGCGTTGCATGGTAGCTGACGTCGGTATCGTTGGAGCTTTCCACCCAATGAAATCCAGAATCCTCGTAATGCCGGGTCGATTCAGGATCCGGAGGGGCATGCGGATGATCCGTGCGATCGCAACCCTGCGCGACCACGTAGCCGTCGTGCTCCAGCATATCCAGGTGATAATCCCGGACGACGCGACTGACTTCCGCAGCTGCCCAATCGTGAACCACCGGCACACCTAGATCCATCGTGACCCCCTTGAATGTCTCAACCGGTTTCCAATCCAGAGGAGGATCGGTCGTCAACCAGTCGCGTATCTTCGGGTCACGCACATAGAGGGATCCCGGACGCGAATCGAGGCCGGCTTGTGCCCAGTCCATCCAAAGTCCGAATTTCAGTCCAAGGGAATGCGCATAATCGGCAATTGGGGCAAGCCCATTGGGAAACTTTGTTGGATCGGGTTGCCAGTCGCCCAGGCCGCGAAACCACCCAGCGTCCAGGTGAAACATCTCGAATCCCAATTCGGCAGAGTCGTGAATCATGCTGCGCGCCTGCGATTCATTGATCGCCATTCCGCTGCCCCAGCTGTTGTTTACCACCAGAGGATATTCCGGATCGCGAACTGTTTTTGGATTGTTTAATACATCACGAACCCATCGGCGCAGAAGATTTCCCGCTGCGTCCGGTCCACCGCGAAATGTGCCAAGGAATATCGTGGGCGTCTCAAAGATTTCGCCCGGATCAAGATGCGTCTTGAACAGTCCTGGTTCGGGATTCAGCCCAGCGACCCCTTTGAGTGAATTGCCATCGCGCTGCAGCGTGATGCGGGTTCGCCCACTGAATTCAACACCTAGGTACCAGCCGATTCCTCCGGCGTCGGGGCGGTCCACCAGCACGTAGGGAATCATCTCTCGCTGCTGCCCCGGCGCCGGATGAGCATAGGTGCTCGACGTTCCCGTCCATTTGTAACCGTCGGTGATCTGAATGCGATGCGTCCCGTCTGCGGATGGTCCCCCGGCGCCTTTCTCGACCCACAACTGTTCGAGTTGTTTATCGGCGGGGATGCTCCAGGCGAACCGAAAACTATCCTGCATCGGCAGCCAGATATCGGTTCCGCTCAGGTTCTCAATTCGCACCCTGTGCTCCAGCGGACCGTGCTCTGCCCTCGCACGCCACTCCCAGAAGAGCCGAAGGCGTGGCGCCTGCGAGTCCCAACCCGTCTCATAGACGAGGCGAACGATCCCAGGCTTGATTTGACTGGCTGTAAGATTCAACCTCCAATGCAGCCCTCGGGGTTGTCCATTGTTCTCGACATGATCGATTAATGCCTCCGGCATCACCCCGTTCCACGTGAAGCCCCCGCTCTGCTGGAGTTGTGAGAGGCGCGGCGCCTCCGCTCCCGCTTCCAGCGTAAGCGTGGTGTCCGCGTTTGCAAGGTGAACAGTCTTTGTCTCGAGACCTGACAAGCTGATCGTGCTTAGTAAGGCGCTTGCCACAGCGACGAGTTTCCGCACCATTTTGTTTTTGCCTATTTTCCGATGCAGAAGCTGGAGAAGATCTGACTCAGAATGTCGTCAGCGGTTGTCTCGCCGGTCAGGCTGTCTAATTGTCGCAGTGATGCGTACAAATCGAGCAGCAGCATCTCATGTGGAATGTTTTCGCCAACGGCCTTCTTCGCTGCCGCCAACGACGCCAGTGCCGCAGTGACTGCTTCGTGATGGCGCAGGTTGGTCAGCATGCCGCTTTCGCTTTCTGACGTGGGGTTGCGAACCATCTCCAGTAAAGTATTACGCAAATCCGCAATTCCCTGGCCGGTTAGAGCAGATGTCACGATAGTGGACAGGGGCAATGACTCCTCGGCCTCGACCGATAGATTCAATTCGCTCAGATCGCTCTTGTTTCGGGCGATCAATGCGCGCCGTCCGGCGAGCGATCGAATCAAGACCACTTCATCCTCGCGCAATGGAATCCCTTCTTCGAGCACGACTAACACCAGATCCGCGTCAGCAAGTGCTTCTCGGGATTTCTGGATGCCGATCGATTCGGCCTCGTCTTTCGCTTCTCGCAATCCGGCAGTGTCGACGAGTTCAACGGGGATGCCCCCCAGGGAAACGCGTTCGCTTACGAGGTCGCGGGTGGTACCCGGCATCGCGGTCACGATGGCACGCTCTCGCTCGACGAGTCGATTGAACAGCGATGACTTGCCCACGTTGGGACGCCCGACAATCGCGAGCGTCACGCCTGAATGCACGATGCGTCCGTGCTCAAAGGAGTGCGCCAACCTGTCGAGCACGTCTGCAATAGTATCGATGCGAGTTACGACTTCAGCATCCGGAGTCACGTCGATATCGTCCTCGGCGAAATCGATGCCTGCCTCGAGCAACGCGATCAATTCGACCAGCGCCTGTTTAGGCGGCTGGATGCGGCGCGACAACGCACCGCCCATCTGCTCGGCAGCGACACGCGCTTGGTAGATGGTTTGCGACTCAATGAGATCGCGGACAGCCTCTGCCTGCGTGAGGTCGATGCGTCCCGACAGAAACGCCCGCTCGGTGAATTCGCCGGGGCGCGCCAGACGTGCTCCGCGCTGAAGAGCTGAACGAATCAATAATTCAAGAACGACAGGCGAGCCATGGGCGGCAATCTCTACAAGATCCTCGCCGGTGTAGGAATTAGGCCTGGCGAAATACGTAACGACCGCCTCATCCAGTTTGCTTTGCGTTTCCGGATCGAATATCTCGGCGAAGAGAGCGCGTGCATGAGTGAGAGAGTGGCGTAGGGTGAGCAACGAGTTCGCGATCACCAGAGCGTGCGGGCCGGAGAGGCGCACGATGCCGATGCCTCCGCGACCTGGCGGAGTAGAGACGGCAACAATCGTCTCGTTCGCAACCGATTCCTGCTGCGCGATTTGTGGATGGGGCTGCACGGCGTTTTTGTAGATGCAGTGCGTGTTTACCGAGTCAACGTCGTCCGCCCCGACCGCCTGCAAACGGCCGTCTCGCTGGAGCGGCGAACTTGGTCGTGTCGTAACCCTTGGGGTGGGCGACCACGAAGCGATGCAGGCCCTCACCAGTCGAGGAGGTCGCGAGATCGTCATAAGCGCGGAACGCCAGGTGCAGCATCCGTCTTTCGCGCGAGCTCATGGGCGCGAAGCTGAAGGGCTGACCTGTATGCCGGACCTTCTCCGCGGCAGTTTCGGCGGCCACTTTCAGCTCGCGGGCGCGAAGGGCCTTGAAGTTGTTCGCGTCGAAGGACACCTTGTCGTGCTCCTCGTTTTCGAGGCGAATTATTTTGGCGGCAACGTGTTCGAGAGCGCGCAACAATTCACCGCCGCGCTGAGTCAGCAATCCCGCATCGGGTCCGGCCAATTCCACGTAGATTTCGCGTGCTTCCAACTGGTCAGGGTCGGCCGCACCTTCACCGGCGGTAATCCTGTACTTGAGGCGGAGGCCGCCGGTGGTGGTGAGGGTCTTGAGAAGTCCGGCTATGCGTTGCGCAGCGGCTGAATAATCCTCGATCGGCATCGTCACTTAGTATCTCATCCCGAGACTTATTCGTCAGCGGCGCAGACGGAAAGCGGAATCGCGCCCGGGTTATCCTGACGCGCCCTACCTTCGAGCGTTGATCACTTTGCCGGTGCGCTTCGCGGCTCGCTTGGCAGCGCGTTCGCGCATCTCGCGGCCCATCTTGCTGCGGTTAATCACCAACTGTGTCGCCACGCCGATGAAGTTGCCGCACGCCCAGTAGAGCGACAAGCCCGACCCGTAGTTCCACATCATGAAGCCAAAGACCGCCGGCATCGTAAAGGCCATCATCTTCTGCTGCGCAGGATCCATGCCGGGTGAGGGTGTCAGGTACTGCGTGAGGAACATCGAGATGATAACCGAGATGGGCAAGATATGCCAGGGGTCGGGAGCCGAGAGATCCGGCAGCCAGAGCCAGTGAGCCTGGCGCAGTTCGATCACATTGCCGAGCATCCGGTAGAAGCCGAACAGCAGCGGCCATTGGATGAGCATGGGCAGGCAGCCGCCGAACATATTCACGCCCTCGCGCTTTTGCAGATCCATGATCTCGCGCTGCATCTCTTGCTTGCGCGGATCGGTGGCCTTGTACTTCGCGTACCTGGCCTTGATGACCTCCATCTCCGGCTGGATGCGCTGCATCTTCAGCGATGACTTCATCATCTGGATGCGCGTGGGCAGCATGGCGATGTTGAGAACGATGGTCAATAAGAGAATCGACCAGCCCCAGTTAGACACGATGTGCTCATAGATGAAGCGAAGAATGAGGAAGAGGGGCTTGGCGATGATGCCCATCCAACCGAAGCTCACCACCTTCTCCAGGCTTGGGCCGGTTACCGCATGCACCGACGCCAGCACATCGAGCGACTTCGGGCCGGCAAATATCCGCACCTTCAGCGGGCCATCTGTGTCGCCTATGGCCGCGCCGAGCACCGAAGCCTGATCGGTCTGATTCGGATCTGGCTTCTTGAGATTGCGCGGCACACTGATCGTGTTGTGCAGACTAACCAGGGTTGCGTCCGAGGGATCGTCCGGCAGAAAGATTGCGGCAAAGTAGAGGTCGCTCACGCCAGCCCAGTCGAACGGCCCGCGCAGCGTCTCGCCGCCGACTACCTTCTTATAAGCAATCTGATCGTCTTTGCCATTCTGCGATGTGTCGATCGTCCCACCCGCGTACTGCGGAAGCGTGTTCTGATCGCCGAAGCCCGACGGCCATGCCAGCAGGACCGACACAGGCGCGCCATTCTGCGTGACTGAAACGTCAGCATGAACTACATACGTGGAGTCGAAGCTGAAACTCTTGCGGACAGTGAGACCGCCCGATGAATACTCGAAGCTCAAGGTGTTCGGCGCCGCTACTGTGCCGGTCGTGGACGGCACATAGAGGGCGCCGGCGAGACGGTTCCGCAAGCTTGCGTCATAGGAATACAACGAAAGGGGATATCCGAATTTAGTAGCTGCGGCTTGATTCACCAGGTCAAGTGGATTGCCGTCGTCGTCTTTGTATTTCTTCAGGATCCAGGACTTCACCTGCGCGCCGCGATTGCTGAAAGTGACGCGATAGAGTTCGTTCTCGACGACCGTCGTGCTCTCGTTTTCGGCAGCTACTGCGTTCGCTGCCGGGGTCTGCTCAGACGTTGTAGTGGGCACAACTGGCGCTGCCACCGGCTGCTGCGAAGGCGCGCTCGTATTTGCGGCATGATGCTGGACCGCGGGCGGTTCCGGCTCTTTCTTCTTGAAATACTGCAAGCCCAGAAACAGCACAAGAAAGATGCCGGTAAAGATCAGGATAGTGCGTGAGTCCTGACCGCCACCTTGTTGATTCGGATTTTTTATCTCTGCCAAAACTGCGTCCTATCGGTCGTTTGTCGTGTTTGGAGTGCGACTCTCTTCATGGTAACTGGCGATGTGCGTGGGAATGACTGGCGCAGGAATTGCATCTATTTGCGCGCATCGACGGGTTAGGGGGTACGGGATCGAAGCCTCCCCGATGAAAGGGATGACAGCGCAATATGCGGCGCAGCGCCATCCATCCGCCGCGTGTTGCGCCGTATTCGCTCACCGCAAGCGCCGCATATTCCGAACACGTTGGCTGAAAGCGGCATGCGCCGGGGACTCCCGCCACTGTATGGAGAAAGGGCGACAACGTGTATTTATAAACGCCATGCGAGGCAGTGATGAGGCGATCGCGAAGAGTCACGGCCGCTCTCCTTCATTTTTTCCGGGAAACTTTTTGTCGATCTGAGAACTCACCGTGGAGAAGATACGCGCTACTTCGCTCTGAAGTTTTGCGAATTCCATATCGATAACAGATTTGCGAGGATGCAGGACAACATCGACCTTCTGCGGCAGGCGGCTGAGGTTCATGCGCACCGCCTCGCGCATGCGCCGCTTGATGCGGTTACGATCGACGGCCTTGCCCAGAACGCGTCCTGCGGTGAGGCCCACGCGTGGGCCCTCCGGCACGTTATCGAGAGCTGTACGCATGCGAAAGAAATAGCTCATCGATGGCGAGAAGTGCTTGCGGCTCTCTTTGTAGACGCGCAGATAATCCGCGTGCTTCCGCAAGCGGGCGCTACGCAAATCGGGAGACCCTTCCGGCATATTCTCATTGTCGCGCAATGGGTTCTCACGCAAGGGCAGCCGCATCCGAAAGTCAGGACGCAAGGCACCCGCATTTTCCTCGGACACCTGCATCAGAAACCATGCGGGCGATGGCACGGCAGTCCAGATAGCCTGACTGCCGTTGCTCATAGAAAACAAACTCTTTCGCAGTGGATTTCGATCGAGATTCGCAAAGTCGCGGTGAGAAAACTAGTCGCGATGGCCGGCGCTTACTGAGACGCGGTGGCGGCCCTTGGCGCGACGGCGCGACAGCACGGCTGCCCCGCTCTTGGTCTTCATACGGGTGCGAAAGCCGTGAACCTTGGAACGACGGCGGCGGTTCGGTTGAAACGTGCGCTTCGGCATGGAACTGCGCTCCTAAACTTTTCTGTAGAGAATGCTGCCCGGCAGACACAGAGGAAAAATGCCACTTCCAGACAAAGATCAAGTATATCTTATTCGCTCCGCAGCCGCAAAATTCCTGCCTGCGAACCACTTTTTCACAATCTCTGGTGCAACCTTATTACCTTCGAAAAAAATGACGCAGAAACCACATTCGCTCGGCATCCTATCTGTGCTAGTATCGGCAACGATTAGCAGAGAATTTCCTGACGCCTCGCGGGCGTCAGTCGATCGACCGAAGCATCGGAGGCGAGACCATTCCGATGCACCTCCCGGCCAACGAGCAATGCTGCAGCGCTTCCCTTCCTCGGGCCAAGCGTAATTTAGGCATTTCTCTTTCGCCCTGATTCGACCTACCCGCGAGCGATCAAGCAAGGAACTGGAATGTCTTTTGTCACTACCCCCGCCGCAGTGTTAAATCCGTGGGTGCGAATCCTCGGCGCTCTCGAAAAGAAGGTCAATCGGCAGTCATTCGATACCTGGCTCAAACCCACTCGCTTCAGCCATGTAAAAGAGCGCATGCTCTTCGTGCGTATCCCGACGCCTGAATTTCAGCACATCGCGGAACGCTACACGGACCTCATCCAGGAAGCGATCGACGCGCTGCAGCTGGAATTCGACGACGTAACTTTCGTTACGCCGGAAGAAGACCCGACGCTTACGCGCGTTCGCGAAGACGGCGGGTTTGCTCCGGCCTCAACGCATGCGCCCAATGCTCCGGCGAATCACCCGCGCAATCCCAGCTCGCGCCAGGCACCCCCTGCACCTGCGCAGCAAGCGCGCTTCGATTGGTCGATGTTGGCGCAGCTCAATCCGCGCTACACCTTCGATGCTTTCGTGATCGGCTCCGGCAATCAGTTCGCGCGCGCCGCCGCAGAGGCGGTCGCGGAGCGTCCCTCAAAGGCGTACAACCCGCTCTTCCTCTACGGTGGAACGGGCATGGGCAAGACGCATCTGATGCAAGCCATCGGCCACGAGGTGAAGCTGCGCCAGCCCAACTCGTCCATCTGCTACATCTCCGTCGAGAAGTTCACCAACGACATGATCAACTCGCTGCGATACGACAAGATGACCAGCTTCCGCGACAGGTTCCGCACTGTCGATGTGCTGCTGGTCGACGACATTCAGTTTCTGTCGCAGAAGGAGCGCACGCAGGAAGAGTTCTTCCATACCTTCAATGCTCTGCACGAGAACATGAAGCAGATCGTTATCGCCTCTGATCGGCCGCCCAAGGAGCTACCCGAGATCGAAGATCGCCTGCGCTCGCGCTTCGAGTGGGGGCTGATCGCTGACATTCAACCGCCCGACCTCGAGACGAAAGTTGCGATCCTGCAGAAGAAGGCGGAGAGCGAACACGTCCTCATCCCCACCGACGTTGCGCTCTTCATTGCCTCGAATGTCCGCACGAATGTGCGCGAGCTGGAGGGCGCGCTCACAAGGTTGTTCGCCTGGTCCAGCTTGAACGGCGTCGAGATAACATTGCCCACCGCGCAGCAGTGCCTCAAGCAGTTCATCGATACGCAGGTGCGCAAGATCACCATAGAGGCCATTCAGCGCGCTGTCGCCGAGCAATTCGGCATGCGTGTGGCCGAGCTCAAGCAGAAGAACAACTCGCGCGCCGTGGTTGTGCCGCGCCAGATCGCGATGTATCTCGCCAAGCAGATGACCGAGGCCTCACTGCCCGAAATCGGACGCCAGTTCGGCGGCAAGCACCATACGACAGTGATGCACTCCATCTCAAAGATCGATGAGCAGCGGCGGACGGACAAGAGTCTCAACAGCACGGTGAACAAGCTGCAGGAGACGCTGAACAGCTAGGACTGCACTCTTCTCCGACGGGATGGAGCTGTGCGCATCGCGAGAAGTTCACAGTCCTTCGAACGTACGTTCTATTTGTGGTACGTCGTAGGTGAGGATCCACTCAAAGTGTGAACGATATAGGGGCAAAAGGCTCGCCCGATCCGCAGCAATTACATCAAGCCCGCGGTCGTCATACATATTCAGGATGATGTCTCTGCTCTGATTTACAAAGTAAACGCGATCAGTGATTCTCGGTGTCCTGCTGAAATCGAGGTTTCCAATCGCTCCAAAGATAGCGCTTACCTCTTCATTCGATATGTTCACTACTCCGGCCCATTCGAGGAGTGCAGCACCGTCCTCAGTAGCGATCGAAAGGCGTTCAGTCATCTCAGAGAAATCGAAGTGACGCTCCTCGGCTAACTCAAACAGGCCCTTGGGCTCCCTTGCATGCTTCGGGTGCTCAGCGTCGGCTGGATGCTTCTGGGCTACGACGGCGACTTCGTCTTTCGGTTGAAAAACGTCCCGATAGATCGTGGTCGCTCGGCTTACGATTTTGCTGAAATCGGGTTCTTGTCTGCTCTCATCGTTCAGCTCAAACCGGATTCCGATTGGCCACTCATAGAAGAGCGCTGGGCCCAAGGTCAGCCCCGGAAATCGCGCCGCAAGGTAGCCCGTCAAATCCATGACTCTCCTTTTTCTGGAGATCAGATTATCGACCCGCGGCAGATCCTCACAACCCCGGCAAGCCCGCCGACTTGTAAATCTCCGACATCAGCTCCATGTCACGCAGACCTTCTTCACCATCGCTCTTAGGCTCTTTGTTCTGCCAGATGCAATCGGCAAAGTAGTCGGCCTCGCGGACGAAGTGGGCCGGGTCGCGCTCGGGAGAAGGCTCATCGATCATATGGCCGCCGTCTAGCTGGGCGGTCAAATGCAATCCCTGGTAGGGGAAAGCCGGCATCAACTGCAGGACGCCTTTGGACCCGTGCACGCGATACATGCCTTCCATATTCGCGCCATAAGTTGTGTTGCAGCTGGCTACAATGCCAGAGGGAAACTTCATCGTCCATCCGACATTTTCTTCTACTTCATTGAAGCGACCGTCGTGGTCGATGACGGAAGAATTCGCCTTGATATCGCGCGGCTCTTCGCCGGTCAGGTAACGGCAGGCGTTGAGCGAGTAGATGCCCACGTCCATCAGCGGACCGCCTCCAGCCAGCTTACGATTGAGCCGCCACTCACCTGGCCTGATGTTGAATCCGTTGGCGCTCTCGATGGCCTGCACCTGGCCGAGCGCGCCGCTCCGGATGAGTTCGATTGCCTTCAGGTTGGTGGGCTCGTACTGGCAGCGGTAGGCGATCATCAGCTTTTTGTTGGCCGCCTTGCAGGCCTCGATCATCGCCCGTGAATCCGCGACGCTGGACGCCATCGGCTTCTCGCAGAGCACATGCTTGCCCGCTTTGGCCGAGCGAATGGTGTATTCGGCATGCATGCTATTGGGCAGCGCTACGTAGACCGCATCGATCGCCTTGTTGTCCCGAATGGCGTCCATGTTCTCGTAGCTGTAGATGGCGGTCGCGGGCACGCCATAGATTGCCGCCTGCTTCTCGGCTTTGTCGCGATGTCCGCTCACCAGCGCGACGATCTTCCCCTTCTGCGACATCTTCACGGCGGGCATGAAGTGATCCATCGAGATGCGGCCCAGCGCGATGATGCACCACCCGACGCGGCGATCCGGGGTCGGCGTCTCGGCAGTCTGGCCGAAAGCGGTAGGAAGTAACGGTGAGACGGCGGCCATCCCTGCGAGGCGGTGAAAATCCCGGCGCGTGAAGTTCATCCTGATCCTTCGTTGTGGATTTGTTGCTGGCTCAAACAGTATGCGCCTGCCCCTTCGCTCCAACAAGGGAGGACCAGTCGCAGATCAGCATCACAACGACATGTTCTGTTGGCGATACCCTCAGGATTTCTCGCGGATTCCGGACGGATTCGCGATATTCTGGGCGGCAATGATGGCGCACCCACGGGCGAATTGGCTGATAGTTGCCCTTCTCTCCATGACCGCGGTTCTCCCCGCGCATGCATCCCCGCGCCACGTCGATACGGGATTCCTGAACCGCCGTGTGAAGGTGAATGGCAATGTGTACAGGTACCAGGTCTATCTGCCGGAGAACTGGACCGAGCATAGTGTCTGGCCGATCATTCTCTTTCTGCACGGTTCGGGCGAGCGCGGCTCCGAGGGCATGGATGAGACACAGATCGGTCTCCCCCAGGCGATCCGCCTGCATCCGGACCGATGGCCCTTTATCGTCGTGATGCCGCAGGTCCCCTTCGACCACCATCACTGGACCGATCCCGACATGATGCAGATGGCGATGGCCGCGCTCGATCAGGACACTAAGGAGTTCCATGGCGACCGCGACCGCACCTACCTGACAGGGCTTTCTCTCGGCGGCTACGGAGTCTACGAGCTGGCGCGCTACAACCCGCATCGCTTCGCGGCGATCGTTCCGGTCAGTGGAGGAGTTTTCTGGTCTTACAAACCCGATCGCTGGCGCGAGAGTGCGGTTCTACCCGGCGAATACGCGCGCGCCATCGGGCGCACACCAATCTGGATCTTCCATGGAGCCGACGACAATGTTGTTGCCGCCAAGCAAGCCGCTCTTATGTACGACGCCCTCAAGGCCGCCGGCGGAAACGTGCGTTTCTGGGAGTACGCCGGATGGCGCCACAACGCGTGGGACAAGGCGTATGCCAATCCGGACCTGCCGCGCTGGCTGCTCGCGCACAGCCTCAGCTCAAATCAGAGGCTGAAGCCAGCGTTTGAAGAGGTGCAGGTGCCTCTTCATCCCGTGCCTGCGAAGATCAATCCCGATATCTACGAGGAGTACGTCGGCGACTACGAAGACGCGGGAACCATCCAGGCGACGATTTACCGGCAAGGCGACCGCCTCTTCACAAAGAACCGCGTCGGCGATTCGATTGAGCTATTGCCGGAGAACGCCATGACATTTTTCTATCCCACGGGCAGCCCGACGCGACTCACCTTCGAGAAGGACTCCGAAGGCGAGGTCAGGGGTATACGCTATCGCGACGACCGCCACGAGGAGTTCTGGGAGAGGAAGCGGTGAGTCCACAGGCATGCGTAGGTCTGTCCACTAACGAACAGTTGTCGCCCTTAATGAACATTGCTGCTTCTTTAATATTCGGTTAACCAATTGCTTCCGCAGTAGTTATATACGGCAAAATCTGGCCCCTCACATGCTGCTATACATGCTGAAGTTTTAAGGAACTCCCATGACACAGCCTTCGTATCGTTCTTCAGAGGGTCATCCCATGCGCCGCTTCGGTCTCTTCGCAGCTGCTCTACTCGTCGTCGTCATCGTCGGTTCTCTACCCTGGAATGGCAGGGCGTCAAAAAGGTCCTCGAATTCCATGTGTGTCTGCCTCCCCTCCCGGGCAGGATTAATGCTGAGGTCGAGCTTCTCGGCGTTTACGAGGACGCAGGCGCCGTCCAGGCTCCAATCGACCGGAACGGCCGCCGCCTCGCTAAAAGTTGGGTCGCGGACGTAGTTGAACTACTGCTCGCTTGTCCGCTCACGGACAGCCCTTCGCCCAAGCGGACACTCCTGTTCCTTCAATATCCGGTGAATCTGCTGATTCAATGGTAGTTGTGCACCGCATGCTTTGGCCCATTGCGTGCTGCCATCTCTTACTGAAGGTTTAAGGAACTCCCATGACACAGCCTCCGTATCGTCCCTCAGAGGGCCAGCCCATGCGCCGCTTCGCACTCTTTGCAGCCGCCTTCATTTTGGTCGTAGGCATCGGCTCCCAGCCCTGGAATGGCGGCTGGCGCGGCTTCGTTAACGGCTTCCATGCTCACGCTTCGCACTCCGCGCCTGTCGGCGGAAACGTGATGGGCAGCACCGACGGCTGGACCATCCACGACTGCAACGGAGCAGACAAGGATCACACCAACTGGGGCTGGGGCCATCAGGAGCACGCCTGCGAGGTCCGCTCCATCACCATTGCCAAGCCTGACAAACTCAGCGTCTCCAGCATGAATGGCGGCATACATATCCTGGGCGAGGACCGTCACGACGTCCAGATCGACGCCCGCATCGAGGGCTGGGCCAATACCACCTCGGAAGCGGCCGGAATTCTCCGCGAAATTCAGATCGAAACCTCAGGCGGCACTATCCACGACAAGGGCCCGAATTTTCACTGGGGACATGAGGGGTACGGTATCAGCTACGTGATACACGCCCCGCGACAGCTTTCTGCGGAACTGAAAACCATGAACGGCGGCATCGAGCTCGAGCATCTGGATGGCGACCTGAAGTTCGACACCACCAACGGCGGAGTGGATCTCACCGACCTCGCGGGCGACGTCCATGGCAGCACTGTAAACGGCGGACTGGATATCTCGCTCTCGGGCGATCGCTGGAATGGCAAGGGCCTCAACGCTGAGACCACCAACGGCGGCATAAGCCTCAACATACCGGAACACTACTCCGCACACCTTGAGACTGGCACGGTCAACGGCGGCATCGAGGTCAACTTTCCCATCACTATTCAGGGAGACATCAAGCACCACCTGGCCACCGACATCGGCGGTGGCGGCCCCACCATCCACGCTGAAACCACCAACGGGGGAGTTACCCTGACTCACGCGTCCTCAAGCGCAGAGGGCAGTGGCGACGGCGCCGAGGGTAGTCACGGCGAGGCGATGTAGCTTGCAACTCTGTTGAAAGCTGGTTCCCGGCGCACCCTTGTCCTGATTGCGCCGGACCGCTCTTTCCACTTTGCGGTTGCCGGTTTCCACATTCATCTGGAAGTGGGTTGTGCAGAACGAGGAGAACTGCTCCCATCTCGTGCGTCTTCCGCCACGTATTCCTGCTTTTACAATTTCCCCGGACCACTTTTCTAAAACAGGAACGTATCTCAAACCCGCTCCCCACGGGGTTTTCCCTCATCTTTCCACTTTTCCTGCCTGAACGGTTACTACTACTGGGTAAATAACCTTTATCAAGAGTTCTTTTAGTAGCAGTAAAACGCCGGCCCCTCCTCAGCATGCGGGCCATGCTGGTCGAAAAGGGTTGATTCTCCCCCAGGATCAGCTTTCCAAGATAAAGTCCACTTTTCCAGAGCGCACAAGATGGGCATTTGTTACTAGAATGTAGCCAACTGCATTTCGCGTTTCTGACTTCACGTAGGGCGTGGTGTACAGTTGGGCCAAATCGCATTTGGGGGTTAGCATGGCAGGCGCAAACGGAAGTGCGGGTCTAGAAGTCGAGCAGGAAAAATCCAGCCGGGCCGTTCAGGGTTCCGCGATGGAAATCAGCATCAGCCGTCAGGACCTGCTGCGTGAGCTAACCGCAACGCAGAGTGTTGTCGAGCGCAAGACCACCATCCCCATCCTCTCGAATTTCCTGATCGAGGCCGAGGGGGACAAGGTGGTCATCACCGCCACCGATCTCGATCAGAGCATCAAGACCTCGTGCCCCGCCAAGGTCAAGAAGCCCGGCTCCTGCACCATTCCCGCGCGCAAGCTTTACGACTACATCAAGCTGCTTCCCGATGGCGACATCTCCATCAAGCTCATGGAGAACCACTGGATCCAGATCCGTTCAGGCCGCTCCAACACCAAGATGGTCGGCATGGCCCGCGCCAACTTCCCGCAGGTGCCTGAGTTCCCACAAACCAGCGTCACCAGCATCCCCGCCGGGTCGTTAAGAAACTGTATCTCGAAGACCATCTTTGCAATCTCCAACGAGGAATCGCGCTACACCCTGAATGGCGCTCTGCTCATCCTCAAGGCCGAGTCGTTGGCCATGGTCGCGACCGACGGCCATCGCCTGGCCCACATCGAAAAAAGCGGTGAAACGCTCTCGAATGTCAGCGGCGAACGTAAGACGCTCATCCCGCGCAAGGCCCTGGCCGAGCTTCAGTCGCTGCTGTCGAGCACTGAGTCCGAGAGCATTGAGTTTGCCGATGATGACAACACGCTCTTCTTCCGCATCGGACATCGTGTGCTCACCAGCCGCAAGCTCACGGGCCAGTTCCCCAACTACGAAGCCGTCATGCCGCGGGACAACAACAAGTTCGTGGTCGTTCGCTGCGAAGATCTGATGGGTTCGATCCAGCGTGTTGCCCAGTTCGCAGATGAGCGCTCCGGCGCAGTCAAGGTGCGCCTCGAACAGAATGAGCTGAAGATTTCCTCTTCCTCGACCGACTCGGGCGAATCCGAGGACACCATCGAAACTCCTTACAGCTTCGATCCTCTGGTCGTAGGTTTCAATTCGTCGTATCTGATCGACTTCCTCAAGGCGATTGGCAACTCCGGCGAAGTTCGCCTGGAGTTCAAGGACGCGCAATCAGCAGGCCAGGTCCGTCCCGAAGACGCAGACGACGAATACAAGTACCGCTACATCATCATGCCCATGCGCATCTGAGTGCTGCGCGCACGGCGATAAGCGCTTCGCGCCTTGTTTGTTGGGAGCTCTGCGCTTGTGGGCTACGCTTGTCCGGCAGGATGAGATCTCACGACGACAGTTCCCGGTTCCCGGATAACTCCCTATGCTTTAGTCTTAAATGAGATATTGATCTCTTTGGCTTTGCGCGAAGCGCCTACGTCTGGACGGCCAGTCTCCATTGAAAATCCTGCATGTAATTCCATCGTTGTCTCCCTCCAGCGGAGGACCCCCGGAAGCGCTGCGCCATCTGGCCAGGGCATATGGCGAGGTGGGCGTGCACGTGGAAATCGTCTGCCAGGACGACCCTGACGCCCCGTATCTGGACGGTTTCCCTGTGCCGGTTCACGCGACAGGCGCACGGCCGAGCACCTACGCATTTTCCGCCGAGGTGCTGAACTGGTTGCGGCAGAATGTGGCCCGCTTTGACGGCGTGGTCATCAACAGCATCTGGACCTTCCCAAGTCTTGCAGCGGCCATCGCCGCGCGGGGGCGTGTGCCCTACGTAGTCTTCACGCATGGCATGCTGGATCCCTGGTTCAAGCATCATTACCCGCTCAAGCACCTGAAGAAATACCTCTACTGGCCGGTGCAGTATTGGATCCTGCGCCAGGCGGAAAGGGTTATGTTTACCAGCACGCTCGAGCGCGACCTTGCACCGCAGAGTTTCTGGCCCAATCGCTGGAAGAGCTTTGTTGTCCCGTATGGAACCGGCGAGCCGCCTGCGGAAACCGGGGCGCAGTCCGAAGCTCTGTACAGCAAATTGCCGCTGCTGCGCGGCCGGCGCTATGTGCTCTTCCTCTCGCGCATCCACGAGAAGAAGGGCTGCGACCTGCTCATCGAGGCCTTTGCCAAGGTCGCTCCGGCCCACCCCGATGTCGATCTCGTGATCGCCGGTCCGGACCAGGTTGGGCTGCAATCGAAACTGCAGCGGCTGGCCGTAGATCTCGGCGTCGAGCGGAGGGTTCATTGGCCCGGGTTGCTCACCGGCGATGCTAAGTGGGGCGCCTTGCGCGGCTGTGATGCCTTTATCCTTCCCTCGCACCAGGAAAACTTCGGGGTTGTAGTGGCCGAGGCACTGGCCTGTGGCCGGCCGGTGCTCATCTCGAACCAGGTCAACATCTGGCCGGAGATCGAGCAGGAGGGAGTCGGCCTGGTCGCTCCAGATACCCTCGCGGGTACCGAAGAGTTGCTTTCACGCTGGCTCGCGCTCGGCGAGGCGGAGCGAAACGCCATGATTGCCCGCACAACCGATGTCTTTCGCAAGCGCTATTCCATGCGCAGCGGCGCGGTTGCCATCAACGGGCTCTTCGAAGAACTGACCCGCAAATAAAAGAGCCCGGAGTTGAGACTCCAGGCTCTTTGCGAGGGCCAGAACTTTCGCCGTTATTTCTGGTCCTGTTACTTCTGTCCCGGATGCGGCTTCTCTCCGCTGGACCGAGGAGCGCTCTCATGTTGCTGGGGAGCAGGCCGCGCCGCGGATTGCGAGGGATGCGGTTCGGGTGCTGGCTTGGCTGCGGGCGCAGGCCGTGTCTCGGACTGAGACGGACGGGACTGCGGCTCGGGTCTGCTTTCCTGACGAGGTTGCGGCGCGGGTCTTGCTTGCTGCACCGGGGCAGGTCTGCTTTCCTGACGAGGTTGCGGTTCAGGCCTTGCCTGTTGTACCGGCGCGGGTCTGCTCTCGGGCTTGACGGTCGGTTGCGGCGTTGGGCGGCTGGCCTGGCGAGTTTCCGGGGCCGGTTTCACTGCAGGGGCTGGCTTCGGAGCCGGACGAGTCTCGGCAGTGTGCTCGGCGGGAGCAGGCCGCGTCGCGGGTCGGCTTTCGTTTGCCGGCCGAGCGGTTGAGGCGGGCCGGGTCGGAGTGGGCCGGGTTTCATGCGCCGGTCTTGCTTCCGTAGCCGGCTTTGCCGGGGTGGCTGGCTTCGTTGCCGGACGAGACTCAGCTGTCCGACGCGTGGTCGTTGGCTTGGTGGCTGGCCTCGTTTCGTTTGCTGGCCGGGTTGTCGCGGGCTTTGATTCAGGCCGTGTTGCAGGTCGAGTCTCGTTTGCTGGCCGGGTTGTCGCGGGCTTTGATTCAGGCCGTGTTGCAGGTCGAGTCTCGTTTGTTGGCCGCGTGGTCGCGGGTTTTGCCTCAGGCTTTGTCGCTGGCCGCGTCTCGTTGGCAGTGACCGGTCTTGCGCCACTCGCTGGGACCGCGCGCTTGAAGTCGGCTGCCGACGTTACTGGGCGTGCTGTTGCCGCGTATGCCGGATGTCCGTGGTTCTCAGAGGCGAAATTCGCCTTGTCCTGACGGGCAAAGTTTCTCTGCTGTTCCTGCGCGTGAACCGCGCCCATACGTCTCTCGTGAGCCGCCGCTTCCTGGGCTGCCGTCGGACGCGCTTCGATGCCGCCCCGTCCGCCGTTGTAGCTTACGCGGTTCACAGTGGTGTTACGGATGACGGTGCGGTCGACATACGTGTTATGAATCACGGTTGTGTTCACACGCATGACCGCGGTGTTGTAACTGAAATAGCTGCCGCTCCAGCGTCCGCCGTAGAAGCCCGCCCCGGTATAGCCGAAGCCATAGTTAACCCCGCCGTAGAAGCCCACCTGGGGTCCCCAATAGCCCGCATTCCAGAGGTAGCCGCCATTGTTCCAGCCCCAATAGCCTGGGGTCCATAGCAGGCCTACTGACGGTGCCATGACCCACGTTCCCGGAACCCAGTAATAGCCGCCGGAGCCCGGGTCCCAGGCCCAGTAGCCGGGGGTCCACATGTAGTTAGCTCCCGGACAAATTGGCTGCTCGTAGACTGGCAGTTCCGGGGGAGCTAAGTTGATTGATACTCCGACTGCCACTTGCGAAAAGGACGCGCAGGGCAACATACAAAGCAACGCAATCAGGGGAAGATTGCGCATCCAGCGCAGAATCTGCATATACCCACCTTTGGCCGTCGGACTTTCTGCCTGCGAGCGGATTAGCAAGCGATAAGGAGCGACCGGCACTGATCGTTTCGATCGGAACCCTTTGCCTGTGCGGCTAGGCTTCGTATCGAGGTCCGGTATTCGTTCGAAGAACGTTCGTACCTGGATACATCGGAGGAATGCGGAGCAATTCTGGTTGCCTTGACAGGGATATTTTTTAGCGTGATGACCACACTCAAGGGCTTGCACGTCAGAGCGCCGCCCATCCTCTTAACTCATCGCAGGTCTATGAGTATAAGTAGGTTGCGGTGACATGGGCTGCTGCCGAATCGTCGCGCCGGTTAAGAACGCAAGGTTACTTCACAGCCGGATCGGGCGGCGGAGTTGTCGCCGCGGGAACCTGGCCCGGGTCCTGAAGCAGCTCCCAGCGCTGCAGAGAAAGCGGCACGTTGCCGTTGTTCCATACAAAATCGTTGAACTTCAGCATGGAGAAGTTCGCGCCCTGCTTCAGGCGCGCGTCCGACAGGAGCTGGATGATCTGCAGTTTGCCGATCTGGTAGGAGATCGCCTGCCCCGGCGTGCTCGAAAACATGGCCGCTTCCCCACGCGCGGTCCCGCGGTCCATCGGGACTGTCTTCGCGAGATACTCCTCCGCCTGCTCTAATGAAAACTCGCCCAGCGCCAGCTTCACGTCGACCTCAACCCGCAGTGCCCGCAGCCGCATGAAGTTGTAGATAGTCGACCGCGTATGCGGATTGTCGTCGAAGAAGCCCGCCTGCAGCATCATCTCTTCGGCGTAAAAGCCGATGCCTTCGTTGGCATTCGAATCGTAGTAGTGACGCCGGATCGGATCGTCATTGTGCCAGCCGAGGCAAAGCTGAAAGTAGTGTCCCGGCACGCCCTCATGCACCAGGATCGGCCGAGGATCCCGTGCCGTCGAGAGGGCAAAGTAGCCCAGGTCCGGACTGGGTTTGCGAATGTAGCTCGTACCATCTTCATTCAGACGCGACGGTCCGGTGAGATCGTCCGTGACCCCCATGTCTTCAAGCGGTTCGAGATAAGCGGGAAGCAGCAGGTTGCGGTAATGCTTCATCCAGCCCGGCACGCTGAGAATTCTTTGGTCGACCAGAAACGCCCGCACCTTCTCCTCATCTACTTTTTCTGCTGCAATCTGCGCGTCTGCATTGGGAAAGATCTGCGCAGGCGGCAATCCCGCGATCCGCGCCTCCTGATAGGCCTCGAAGGCGACTGACCGGCTCCACTCAAGGCTGCTCATCTCCAGAAGCTGCTCAGGCGTGTAGGGCAACAGGGCGATGTTGCGCAGGAAATAGATGTAGTTGTCGCGCCCGATGGCCGTGTCTTTGCGAGCTGTGGCCAGTTTGGTTTCGAGCCACGCGCGATACTGCGTGAGCGCACTCGCCGCCGTCGGAATCGCCTGTTGCAGGGCCTGCGCGTTGGCAGAGCTAAGCTGCGGCGCGAGAGCAGTCGCCATCTTTTCCGTGCGTTCGGAGACCTTGTCGAGCGCGTCGATCCCCAGCTGCACAAACGGCTGCCGCATGTCGGTGAGGTTCAGCTTCGCAGTCTCGATCGTCGCCGGAATCTGCTTTACCCGCGCGACAATCTCCTGCTGCCGCGTTTCGGAAAATGGCGGTGGCTGGAGGAGAAGAATAAATACCGACCCCAGCGTTTGATCCACATAGAAATACGGATTCCGCTTCCAGTTCTGTTCGATCGACAGCTCCCAGCGCACGCGCGCCACCGCCGAACCGAGAAGGCGATAGTCCACCTGCTCCTGTATCGGGGCCTGCGCCGAGGGCGCGAGGCTCTTCCAGCGCTGCTCAAAGACAGCGAGCTGCTGCATCCGCTGCGCGATCGTTTGCCCGGACCAGTCGACAACGAAGCCTGCTGGCCGATCGATGCGCGGGATGTCGTCATTCGTGAAGGGCTGCTCCTGCGCTCGCCATTGCCAGAAGCTCTCGCTGAGTTCGCCGACGCTGTCAGCACGCGCGCAGATGTTAAAGACAAATAGCAGAGACAGAACAACCAGATACCGTAGGACGTTCAAGGGCGGCTCCAGCACCATGTTTTTGAGAAGCCAGTGTATCCCGGAGCCGTAAAGACAGAACCCGAAATCGGTTTGAACGCATTTCGATTACCGATTTCCCTTGATTCTGCTGATTCAAATATGATGCAATATCAATTCAGAAATGGAGAACGCCGCATGGCTGCCTCGTTAGCGCTTCCTAACGTGCCCGGATACCGAACGGAATCCGCCGCCAACCTCTCGGACCCGATCACCCGCCGCCGACTCAGCCCCGCCGCCGTCAAGGGCTTCCTCGGCATCATGGAAAAGTGGGGGCTGCGCGATCCGGAAGCACGTCAGCTTCTCGGCGGCATGTCGACCGGCTCATTCTACGCGCTTAAGAAAGAGCCGAAGGGCCGTGTACTCGATCAGGACACGCTCACCCGCATCTCCCTGCTTATCGGGATCTTCAAGGCGCTGAACATTCTCTACAGCCCTAAGCTCGCCGACGCGTGGATGACGCTGCCCAACGCCAACCCCATCTTCCGCGGTCTCACGCCCGTTGCTTACATCATTCAGCGCGGCCAGCCCGGCATGGTCAGCGTGCGGCAGTTGCTCGATGCCCGCCGCGGAGGCCAGTAATTCAAATCCATGCCTCTCCCCCCGGCCACCTCACTCCGCATCCCCACCACCTCGATCGATCTTGAGGACACACATCGCCTCATCCCTGCCCGATACAGCGAGAGCGGCACCGTGCTTTCGCGCCTCACTCCCGACGAACGTATGCTGGATGACCTGCTCGAATTAGACGGCGCAACCAACGACCGCCTGTTGGGAGAAGAAGGTCTGCTGCCCGGCATCGGCGTCCATGAGCTGGTCTATGGAGTCGACTACGCGCACATCGTCAATGCTGCCTTCACGCACGCCGCACCCGAAGGCGGCCGCTTCAACTCAAGCGATCGGGGAGCATGGTACGCCGGCCTGGAGCGCGAAGTCTCGCTCGCTGAAGTCGCCTTTCATAAACAGCGCCAGCTTGAAGAAGTAAATTGGCAGGAAGAAGAAGTCGCCACCTTCGACGATTACCTCGCCGACTTCACCATGCCCGCGCATGACCTTACCGCCGCGCGGCCGCAGTTTCGGAAATACCTCCGGGCGGAACCGATTCCCGAGTGCTATGCCGAACCCCAGAAGCTGGCTTCCGACCTGCTCACGCACCAATCGAACGGCATCCTCTACCCCAGCGCCCGTCGTGCCGGTGGACGATGCCTGGTCTGCTTCCGCCCCGCGCTGGTCTACAACGTGCGTCGCGGCAAGCGCCTGCAATTTACCCTGATTGTCGTCGAAGCGTTCAACGTGAAACATGTCCGTGAGATTCCGATCCGCGCAAACGCCTGACGCTGCCTATTGGCCCGGACGCCAACTCCCGCTGGCCGATCCATCCGGACTTGCCACCACGACGACATAGCCGTCCGGATCCCGCATCCAGCACTCCCAGTGATTCGGACCGCCGCCGCCCTCAGGAGGATTTCGATGCCGCGGCATGACGACCTCCACGCCCATTTCGGCGGAGCGCCGCATGACCTCGTCGAAGTCGTCTACCTCGAACCACAGCAGAACGCCGTTCCCATACGGCATGTCATCACGGTTGCCGATCAGCCCATGATGGTGTTCCACCTGAAAGCTGTGCAGTTGAAGCACAAGGCGGCCATTCGAAACCAGGCGCTCATATTCCCGGCCTCCATGGTCGCTCCGGCAGCCCAGCAGACGCTGATACCACCGGCTGCTGGCTTCGACATCCGTTACGGCAATCAGGGGCTGCGGACGCATCGCCATTCAGTATGGAGGGTAGCTACTCGCCCTTGTATTTCTGGAAGAGATCCGGAAACTGCTGCTTAAGCGCGGCGATCTTCGGCCTGTCGCACACAAAGATATAAGGATTGTTGGGATTCTTCAGCGCGTAATCCTGGTGGTAGTCTTCCGCTTTGTAAAACGCCTTCAGCGGAACCACCTGGGTCACAATCGATCCTGAAAACACGTGGGCCGCATCCAGTTGCGCGATATACGCCGTCGCGATCTGCTTCTGCTCGTCATTGGCAAAGAAGATAGCCGACCGGTACGACGTGCCTACATCGTTGCCCTGGCGATTCAACTGCGTAGGATCGTGCGCCACTGCAAAGAAGATTCGCAGCAGCTGCCCATAGGTGATCTTCGACGGATCGTACACCACGCGTACGCTCTCCGCATGGCCGGTCGTCTCCGTCGTTACATCGTCGTAGTGCGCCGTCGAGGCTGAGCCGCCTGAATATCCTGCCGTCGTCTCGACAACACCCTTCACGCGCTCAAAGACCGCCTGCGTTCCCCAGAAGCAGCCGCCGGCAAAAACTGCTGTCTCGCGCGACGAGGTTGCGGCCAGCGGAACATCATTCTTCGCCGCCGGAATCGGCGCATTGCTCGCCGCCTGGCAGCTTACCAGCGGCAGCCCGGCAGCAAGCAGCACGGCAGTCCTGACAGTTGCTTTGAACATGGAAATTCTCCCAATCTATTGGAGTACCCACGGCCCGAAAAGTTACCGTTTGGCCAGCACCCGAATTGACGCGGCGAAACTCCCGACAGGAATCAGACGCCTCAATCCTTGCGCGAAATCCGGTGATACACGAGCCTGCGCGCCTCTATGAACCCCATGCGCAGATAAAGCTCGATCGCGTGGCGGTTTCCCGCGCTCACATGCAGCCAGGAGACAAGCCCGTCGCGGCGATGATCGCGAATCACTTGCCACATCAGTGCGGCGGCATAGCCCTTGCCGCGATGGTCGGGGTGCGTACACACGCCGCTGACTTCGGGATAGCCGTCGAGAATCATGCGCTCACCGCTCATCGAAACCAGTTCCCCGCCCGCGAACACGCCGTAGTAGCTGCCCATCGCGCAGGTCTTCACGCGAAAGAAGCCCGGAAAGGCAAGGTCTGTCAGCGCAACCATCGCGGGCGCGTCAACGCAGGAGAGCGGAACAATCCCACCGGCATCATCCGCTGCTGGCGGCATGACGTTTTCCGGCAGTACCATCTGCAGGCACTCGATCGTCGTCTCGAACACGAGCTCCGGACAGTCGGGAAATTTCATCTCGGCAATCCATACCGACTCTCCGGGCACAAGCAGTGAGTGCAATTGCTCAAATGCGGTCACGCTCGGCTCGGAGACCGCAGCGAAGGGCGACACCTCGGCAGGATAGCGGCAGGCGTTCCCAGCGCTGATTGCGAAGTGGCGATGTTTGGTGTGCAGGGCATGCCACACGGGATCCGCAAAGAGGCGTTCTGGCAGTCCGGCCATTCTTAGCAGATGCGTTCGAAGATCATCGGATTCCAAGGCGTGCAAGGCCAGCTTACTTTGCCGCGTAGAAGCTGTACTTCGCTGTATACGGCACCGGAAGCTCTCCGCTTGTACACGCCTCTTTGGGAGCAGCGCCACCGCTCGTCTCCGTCCGCCGAATATAGGCAACCGAGGCGAACTTACCGCTTTGGCTGCCCGGCACGGCTCCGACCAGCAGCCACGGAATCGATTGGCCGTCAGGAGCAGGCTGGCTCGCGATCATCTTGCCCTTTACTTCGCTGCCATCGTTCAGCCGCCACGTCGGACCGGAAAAGTGTGTGCCGATCACCTGGCCCTGCGCGTCCAGCAGCTTGGCATCCGGAGCTTTCAGCACCCAGCGCGAATCGGTACAGGTGTAGACCTGAGCGCCATCTCCCTTCGCCTCAAGCAGCAGCTTCGCCCCTGCTGGGGCCTCGGTCGAGAGCGGCGCGGGTTGAGCTGACAGAAGCGCGATCGAACCGAAAATAGCGAGGAACGGAAGAAGCATTCGCATAACTGTGTGAGTCTAGCAAGAAATTATCAACACTTCATTCCACATAAAATACGAAGATGCCCTCGCGAACGGCGAAAAAATCCACGCCCGCCAAACCCTCGCTGCCCACACAACCATACTTCTCCCAGAAGACCCTCGACTTCCTGCGCCAGATCAAACGCAACAACCGGCGCGAATGGTTTGAGGCGCGCCGCGACCTTTATGAGCGCGAGCTTAAGCAGCCCATGCTCGCCCTCATCGAAAAGATTACTCAGGGCATGATGGACTACGCCCCCGGCCACGTCCGTCCAGCGCAAAAGTGCATGATGCGCATCTACCGCGACACCCGCTTCTCCGCCGACAAGACGCCGTACAAGACCAATCTCGCCGCCTGGTGGACGCGCAATGGCCTCGAGAAAACCTCCGGCGGAGGCTACTACTTCCACCTCACCGCAACCGAGATAATCGTCGCAGCCGGCGTCTTTATGCCGCCTAAGGAACAGCTCCTCGCGATCCGTCAGCACCTGCTGGTGCATCCCACCGAATTCAGGCGCCTCATCGAATCGAAGAAGTTGCTCGCCAAAATGACGCTGCACGACCCCGCTGCCCTCACACGGCCGCCAAAGGGCTTCCCCGCCGACCATCCCGCCATGGAATGGATCAAGTGGCGGCAGTGGGGCGTGACCGCCACTCTTCCCGCGGACCTCGCGCTTCAGTCGGGGCTCGCGGTCGCCCTGGGAGCATATTTCAAGCTGGCCCAGCCGTTGGTAGATTTCCTCAACGAGCCGTTACTGAGAGGCCTCGACAAGCGAAAAAAACCGCTCTTCGGCCTTTACTAGCGTCGCTCGTCGCGCCTATAGTCGCGCAATAGGCCATCGCTCGCACCCGCTCTGGACAAGGGTTTTTCGCGCTTCGGGCGGCTCCGGCAGTACTAAAATGGCAAGAAAACCCGAAAATACCCATAAAACCCGTGAAAAACCTGTGGAAACCCGGCTTTTACTGTTGACAAAGGCGCTGAAAAGCCGCAAGGTAAACGGCGGTGGGTCTCTCGGACCCGCATAAACACAGGGCTTCCCGGCTGCGGCTGGGGAGCGGTGAGGCGCAGACGAGGGAACCGGCAGCAAACGAGCGGTGGCAACGCGCACCATGCGCAACCGATCGAGTCAAGACGAAATCAGGAGGAAATACACATGGCAACAGCATTGACTAAGACAGCTCTCGTACGGCAGTTGGCCGAGAAGCTTGAGTTGACCAACAAGCAGTCCGCGGCATTCCTTGACCTGCTGGCGGAAACCGCCATCAAGGAAACCAAGAAGAATGGCGTATTCGTCATCCCCGGCCTCGGCCGTCTGGTGAAGGCAGAGCGCAAGGCGCGCCTGGGCCGTAACCCGCAGACTGGAGAGCAGATCAAGATCAAGGCGAAGACCGTCGTGAAGTTCCGCGTGGCCAAGGCCGCGAAGGACGTCATCGCTCCGCCCAAGAAGTAGTCGCCCGGTTGTTTACTACGGCAGCCGCCGCCCATACGAAGATATAGCGGCTTACTCTCATTAGGGAGAGGGAGATGGGTCTGAGGTCCGTCTCCCATTTCTTTGGGCGAAGCTTCTCAAGAGCTCTGCGGTCGGCCGATCGTCAGCGCTCGAACTACCAGCTGAAGGCCAAAGCAGACGATCAGCGCCTGGGTGAGCAGCAGCGCGTTGTAACGCCACGCCAGCACGGCGAAGCATACAGCCGTTCCCAGCACGTACATCTCTGTGGCGATCGCTTGCCACCATCGCGGTCGAGCCGGCGATGCCTGCGTCCGTGCCACTACACTTGGAAATAGCCGCGGCACTTGAGCCTTGTAAACCAGATAAGACTCACCCTGCTTGGCAGCGAGATACGCCTCCTCGCCCAGAATCAACCGCAGCGTCTGCAAGAACATCGCCACGAGGAAGAAGATCGCGCCGGTCGGCGGCATCAAAATCGCCACCGCCAGTGAAAATGCAAGACTGCCCAGGTACAGCGGATTTCGAACATGGCGATAGGGACCAGCCGCCACCACCGTTTGCGCGTGCATTGCGCCCGAGGTCACAATCTCCGCCCCCAGATACGCCGTCCCCCACACGCGAAACGCTGCGCCTACGGCAGTCAGGAAAATCGCCAGTAACGTCACGGTGACTGTCGCCAATTGGAGCGTCATCGCGTGCGAGCTGGCCAATAAGCCCGCGAGCTCAAGCCATGTCGTTGTGACTCGCCCCGCACCAGGGCCGTACCGCACCCACGGAGCCCAGAAGCCGAGGAAATAAATAGCAACCGCAATCCACCGGCGATAGCGAAACTCGAACTGCGTTGCCTTCACTGAACTGCGGCGCCCCCGTTCTTATAGACTGCCCCCGCTTTCATCACAAAGCGCACCTGCTGCAGGATACGAACATCGTTCAACGGATCGCCGTCCACGGCAATTACGTCCGCCCATTTGCCTGCTTCGATAGAACCAACCTTATCGGACCAACCCATCAGGTCGGCCGCGTTCAACGTGCCCGCCTGAAGCGCCGCCAGCGGAGTCATCCCAAACTGGTTCACATATACATCGAGTTCGTGCGCATTCAATCCATGCGGATACACCGCCGCGTCCGTCCCCAGCGCAACCTTCACGCCCGCCGCAATCGCCTTCTTCGCGTTTGCCTTCTCAACCGCGCTCACATCTTTCATCTTCTGCGCGTAGAAAGCCGGCAGGTGCCCGCTCTCCTGCATCCAGTCGACCAGGTACGCGGTCGGGACAAAGTAGTTGCCGTGTTGCTTCATCGCCGCTATGTCCTCATCGTTCATATAGGAGCCGTGCTCGATCGAATCCACACCCGCTTCCGTCGCCCATAGAATTCCCTGCGAGCCATGCGCATGCGCCGCCACTTTGCGTCCCAGGCGATGCGCGTCCGCCACGATGGCCTTCATCTCCTCGAGCGTGTATTGCGACGCCTGTGGATCGTCGCCCTTCGATAACACACCGCCAGTGGCGCAGATCTTGATCAGGTCTGCGCCATACTTGATTGTCTCGCGGACTTTATGTTGCACCGCCTCAACGCCGTCCGCCACGCCCTCCGCCGTCTGGTGATATGCAATGGGCAGGAGGTTGTCGTCGCAATGCCCGCCGGTGATCCCAAGCGGCGGCCCGCTCACCTGCATGTGCGGTCCTTCCACCAGTCCGGCATTGATTGCGTCGCGCAAGTCTACATCTGCATAGCCCGCGGCGCCCACGTTGCGCACAGTCGTAAATCCGGCTTCCAACGTCACCCTTGCATTGCGCGCGCCAATTAACGCGCTCATCGCCACACTTGTCGAAAGCTCATGATACGGATCGAAGTTATTGTCGTCCGTCAGATGCGTGTGCACATCGATCAATCCCGGCAACACGGTTAACGACCCCAGATCGATCTCTGTATCTCCCGCCTGCTTTGGTGTCGAGGCTGTCGGCGCAATCGCCGTAATACGATCGCCCATGACCACGATCGTCTGATCGGCAGGCTCGTTTCCGGTGTGCACATCCAGCACGTGCCCCGCGCGAATCAATATCCGCGAAGGGCTCGCGTTCTGCCCGGTGAGCGGCAGCGCCGCAATAAGTAACAGTGACAGTGACGTAATACATTGGCGGCAAAACACTTGCATCGGAGCCTCGCTGAACTTGCACTGGGGTCGTGCTGGGATGGATTTCGGCAAGTGTAGCAGGTGGCGCGGCTAACTCGCCGGGTGAGATTCAAGCGCCGATCGCAGCCGGCCGCGGGCAGCCTTGAGGCGCTGCTCGGCCTCATCGCGGCTCACACCCATCTTCTCCATCAGAATTGCTGCCTTCACCGACCCCGCCCGCTCCAGCAGCGCGGCGGCATCTTCATAGGCCAGGCCCGTCACCGCGGCAACAATGCGAGCCGCCCTGTCGCGCAGCTTTACATTCGTCGGCTGCACGTTCACCATCAGGTTCCCGAAAACGTAACCCAGCCGCACCATCGTCCCCGTCGAAAGCATATTGAGCACCAGCTTCGTCGCCGTCCCGGCCTTCATACGCGTCGACCCGGTCACGACTTCCGGCCCTGTTGCCGGACTGATGGCCAGCTCCGCCACCTCGGCGAGCAGCGACCCTGGCACACAGCTCAGCCCAATGGTGAGCGCTCCGAGTTCGCGCCCGTAACGAACGCCTCCCAGCACATAGGGAGTACGCCCGCTCGCCGCGATTCCCACCAGCACGTCTTTGCCCGAGAAGCTATGCTCCTCCAGATCACGCCGCCCCTGCGCTTCGTCATCCTCCGCTCGTTCGACCGACTCTCGCAGCGCAACATCGCCTCCAGCGATCAGTCCCTGCACCATCTCCGGAGGCGTGTTGTAAGTCGGCGGACACTCCGACGCGTCGAGCACTCCCAACCGTCCCGATGTTCCCGCCCCCAGATAAAACAACCGCCCGCCCTGCTCCAGCCGAGCTACGATCGCGTCGATCGCCTCGGCGATCCGAGGCAACTCCTTTTCCACGGCGGAGACAGCCTCCCCATCGGCTTCGTGCAGCGCCTTGGTAAGCTCGAGAGTCGACAGCACGTCAAGGCTCTCGGTTGCCGGATTGGGCGCTTCGGTCGAAAGTTGTGAGAGATCTTGCATAGGATACTGACACTCGGGGCACCAACAATGGGTTCAGTAAGAGACTTGAAAGATACATTGATTTGAGTCCTAACCTCGACTGGTTCGCCGTTCACCAGATAGGGTCGATAGCGCCAGGTTTTCACCGCATCAAGAGAGGTCTTTTGCAGTGCAAGAGGTCCGCTGACTATCTGAAGATTACCGACTTCTCCCGTGCTAGCGATCGTCGCTTCCAACACCACAACCCCTTGTATCCGCTGTGACCTTGCGGCAAACGGATATTCGGGGGTGACGCCAGAAAGCTTATGCTCATCCATCTCTCCTAAAGGAAGCCAGATTTGCCGGCGAGGTGCCGGAGTTGCACCGACCGGCACCGCTAGATCCGCATCGCTGATCTGTTCTAACGCGTCGATGGAGGTTACATCGACGTTCAAAAATGGGTGCTTGTCTTTGGTAACCCGAACCTGCTGTGCAACATACTGACCTCGAAATTGAACAATATTATTGAAGGTAGTCTGCATTTCGCTGTAAGCGGCTTCGTAGCGGATCGCGGGAATTTGTTTACCAAAACAGTATGTCGGGAACGGTACCGTCGTCGCTATAAAACGAAGACACTGCAAAGTGACATCTCCGAACTTGACTTCAGTCGCCTTGAATCTTGGCGTGTTAGCCGTCTCGAAGGAAGGAAGTGGACGGAACAGGTTTTGGAGAATCAGCAACTCAGGCATCGGAGGCCACTTTTGCTCCCCGATGACAAATGTGTTCGCATCACTCTGCTGCACGATCTGATTAAAACTTGTGCTGGCGTAGCTAAACTTCGACTTGTAGGGTCCAGCCCACCATGCCTCGAACGTACCCTGGTCCTTAGGCGCTCCTCGTTCGTCAAAAGTCTGATACTTCGCTATCAGGTGCCAAGGTTTCATGGCAGGCGATGCCAGCCCGTTTATATGTGCCGCAAGGTGCATCAACTCCGTGGGATCGCTCGGCATAGCGAGCGCAGCATTCGGAGTTGCGGTCTGCGTCCACGCCGGCGGCATATGAAGTGCCATAAGTGCTGCAAAGAAAAGAGAAAGGAATCGTCGTGCCATCACGGCGAGTTTAGCCTATCGGAGCTTATGACAGATAGAACCCGTCCACGGTGGATCAGCCCCCCAGCCTCTCCATAAGAGAGTCGAAGTCTTCGAGTTTGGAATACTCGATAATCACTCGCCCCCGGCCATTCTTATCCTCGATACTTACTTTTAAACCCAGTGCGCGCTGCAACAAGTCCCGAGCCTCCCGCACGTTGGGATCAAGCGGCTCTTTCACCTTTTCTTCGCTCTGGTGTTTGTCCGGATGGAGAATTCCCTGGACATAGCTCTCGGTCTGCCTTACCGACATTGAAAGAGCCACAACCTTCTGCGCCGCTTTCATCACCGTCTCGGGATTTTCCAATGCCAGTAGCGCTCGCGCATGGCCAAAACTCAATTCTCCGGCTTCGACCTTGCCCTGCACTTCTGCGGGTAGCCGCAAAAGCCGCAGGAAATTGGCCACGGACGTACGATCCTTGCCCGTGCGCTGGGCCATTTGCTCCTGCGTCAACTTGAACTCACGGCTAAGGCGGTCGAAGGCTCGCGCCTGTTCCATTGGGTTCAGATCCGTCCGCTGCAGGTTCTCGACGATGGTCATCTCCATCGCCTGCTCGTCCGACACCTGCCTCAAAATCGCCGGAATCGTCGCCTTGCCAGCCTTTTTCGATGCCAGCCAGCGTCTCTCCCCGGCAATCAGCTGGAAGCGCCCATTGGCCAGAGTCCGCACCAGGACCGGCTGCACGACTCCGGTCGCCGCGATAGAGGCGGCCAATTCGCCGAGCTGTATCTCGTCAAAGCGAGTCCGCGTCTGGTAGGGATTCCGCTCAATCTCTCCCAGAGGAATCTCACGTGGCGTGCCGTCCGCTGCCCTTGGCGCAGTTTCTTCAACGCTCGCTTGCACACGCGGAAGCAGGGACTCCAGTCCCTTACCCAGCGCTTTCCGTTTCGGGAGATCTACGCTAATCATTGCCGTCTATACCTTTGCTTGAAATCGGGATTGCTCTTCCTATCCGTAGGGCCAGAAGCGTACCGTTGGTTTGCTGCGAGCCGAAGCTGCTGCCTTTCGTTCCTTAGCGCGCGGGCTCTCCACCGCATGTCGGCTCAACAGCTCGTCTCCCAGGTCGCGATAACTCTCCGCGCCGCGCGATCGTGGGTCATAGAGTTGCACCGGCTTCCCGTAGCTCGGAGCCTCGGCCAGCCTCACATTTCTCGGGATGGCTGTCTTGAATAGCTTGTCCTTGAAGAAATCGCTGAGATTTTCTTTCACCTGTTGAGCCAGATTTGTCCGGTCGTCATACATCGTCAGCAGCACTCCCTCGATCTCCAGCCCCGGGTTGAACGCGCCGCGCACCCGTTCCAGCGTATGGATCAGCTCGCTGACGCCCTCCAGCGCGAAATATTCCGCCTGCATCGGCACCAGCAGGCGATCCGCAGCAACCAAGGCATTGAGCGTGAGCAGATCCAGTGCCGGCGGGCAGTCGAGCACGATGTAGTCGTATTTCTCCCGCTCCGGCTCGAGGGCCTCTCGGAGCCGAAACGCTCGGCGCTCGTGTTGAATCAGCTCGACATTCGCCCCGATCAGGTTCTTGCTCGAAGGGACGAGCCACAGTGTTTCGATCTCAGTTGGCAGAATGGCTTCTGCCAGCGTGCTTTCACCGACCAGAACGTTGTACGTTGATTTCCGCTCTTCATCCCGGGAAAATCCATAGCCTCCCGTTGAGTTCGCCTGGGGATCGCAATCAATCAGGAGAGTCCTCAGGCCCTCCATCGCCAATGCCGCTGCCAGGTTGATCGCGGTAGTTGTTTTCCCTACGCCGCCCTTCTGATTGACTACCGCCAACACCCTGCCCATGGAGACCAAGACTATCGGGGAGGTGCCTCGATATGCAATCCAAGCCGCCTGTGCAGAACAGGACAGAATCTGTGGAAGACTTTCGCGACGGCTGCGGGAAGGCAGGCCTAAATCCAAGCAGCAACATGGGATGGAGGAAACAGGAGATTACTAATGGCATGTTGCAGTTTAGAGGGAGTCCGTGGAAATCTTTGTGTTTCACGTGGAACATCACCGGAGGCTGACCTTCTGCAGTCACGCTTCAAAACTGCCGCTGAGCACTGAGTGTTTCACGTGGAACGATCTCTCTTGCTTTCTTCCCAAAAGCAGGATCCCTTCGTTCAGCCCTGAAATCGCCACTCGCCCCTTCCACTCCACATCCGGTTTCAGACTCTCTTGCGCTTTCAGCGTCGTAAATACTACGAGCCAGCCGCCCACCCTCACCCGCTGGACCGCCTCCTGGACAGCATCCGCCATCTTGTCCACTGCTCGCAGTGTCACCGCATCAAAAAGTCGCTCGGCCGGCATCTCCTCAACCCGCTGATCGAAAACCTCAGCGTTCAGACCGAGAGTCCTTAAAACTTCCCGCAAAAATGCCGCCTTCTTCCCCTGCGATTCCCCCAGTGTCACCCGAATCTCCGGCCTCACAACGGCAATCGGCACCCCAGGCAGTCCCGCCCCTGAGCCGAAATCGAGCAGGGTCCCCACATTAGGAAGCACTTGTGCGCACTGGATGCACTCCACCAGGTGTCGCCGGACAATCTCCGCAGGCTCCCTCACTGCCGTCAGATTTAGCTTCGAATTCCACTTCAACAGCAACCCAAGGTATGCCGCAAGCCGGTCTCCAGTCCCTGGCGGCAATTCAGCCAGGCCGGCCACTGCAATTGCCGCTTCAATCTCGGCAGACGTCACTCAGCCACCGACTCCCGAATTTCCCTCGGTTGCCACTCGCCTGCCGCCTTCACGAATGCTGCAAACAGAGCCTTTGACGCCGGACTGGAATCAAAAGTTCGCTCCGGATGCCATTGCACCGCGACGACGAACTGTTCTCCCGTCCCCTCCACGGCCTCGATCACGCCGTCTTCGATGCTCCTTGCCACCACCGCCAACCCATCGCCCGGTTGATCCAGCGCCTGGTGATGGCTGCTATTTACCGCGAGTTCGACTTGGCCTGTAATCTCCGCAATCTGCGAGCCCTTCACGACTGAAACTCGATGTGCCTCTTGCACTTCGCGCCCCGGCTGGTGGTTGACCCCCGTCTTCAGGTCCTGAATCAGCGTGCCACCTCGCCACACATTCCACGACTGAAAGCCATAGCAAATTCCCAGCAGCGGCTTGTGCAGATTCGCGGCATCCTGCATCAGCAGCTCGTCTACTGCCTCTCGCGCCGGGTCAGCGGCAGCGCACTCTGGTATCCGCGCCTGTCCATACTTCTCGGGATTCACGTCCGCACCACTTCCCGGCAGCAGCACACCTTCGCACGACCCCGCCATCCGCGCCACTTCCGCCGGAGACGCCACCAGCGGAATCTTCACCGCTTGTCCGCCCACGGCCTCTACTGCCCGTGCATATTGCGGCCAGGAACGATCGTTGTACTTCGTATCGGTAGAAGTTGGCTCGGGTATTGCGATTCGCGGTATCTTCATTTCTCTTTCTCCAGGCTGGTCCCCGACGAGGCCACGGTAATCGCCTCCAATTCCAGTTTTGCCGGTTTCTCCAGATATGAGTGCTCGTAGTACAGCCGGCAGATCTCCTCGCTCACCAGAGTGGTTAACTCATCGATCTGCTTCATTCCATAGCCTTTGGTGTCAATCGGATCACCCACCACCAGCGTCACTGGCACGGGATGAAACTCCATCGAGTGCATGGGTAGCAGCTCGTAGGTACCGATCAACGCAATAGGAATGATCGGCACCCCGGCCCTGATCGCCATGAATGCAGGCCCGTTCATGAACTCCGCCAGATGGCCCGTCTCCGATCGTCCGCCCTCCGGGAAAATGAACACCGGCATCCCCGCTCGCAGCGTCTTCACAGCACCACCCAGGCTTGAAATCGAAGCTCGCGGATTTGTCACATTCACCGGAACCTGGCCAGACCGCCGCAAATGCCAGCCGATAAACGGCAGCTTGAAGAGATCGTGCCGCGCTACGATCCGAAACTGAAATGGGAGCGCGCCAAAAATCACCGGCGTGTCCGTGTAAGACAGATGATTCGAGACATAAACCGCCACTCGCCCATCCAGCTGCTCGTGCGCGATCCGCGTCAACCTCGCGCCGCTGATGCGAACCACCGTCCGTCCCCACCGCTGCGCGATCGCGTGCTGAGTCTTGCCGTCCTTGTCCCACAGAGACGCAATCAGCGAAAGACTCCCAAAAAATCCCGTGGAGAGAAAGAACAAAGGAGCCCGGATACAAAAACTCACCGCTCGCTCGCTCCATGGCAATGGATTAGGCCTCGGCCCGAGCGCTCGCTTCTTCACAGGCGGTCCTCCGCTAACATCCCCCGCACAGCGCCTACGAGGTAGACCGAACCGGTCACCACTACCAGCCCGGAGTCGGGAGTCATCGCCCACGCCTGCTCGATCGCATCCAGGGGATTTTGCGCCGCTATCACCTTCGCGCCCGTTGTCCTTGCGGCCGCTTCCATCTCCGTGAGAGAAGCTTTCCGAGGCGAATCCACCTCGACGAGCACCACCTCTTCAAACATCGGAAACAGAATCTGCGCAATTTCCCCGATTGGCTTGTCCCGCAGACAGCCAAAGACGGCCGTCATCGTTCGTGGCTCAGGATCGAGATGCGACAAAGCCGACCGCAGCGCCCAGGCGCCCGCCGGATTATGCGCCACGTCCAGCAGCACGTCTGCGCGCCCCAATTGCGCAAACCGCTCCAGCCTCCCCGGCCACTGCGTCCTGTGAATCCCGTCCGCGATATGCCCCGTCGATATTATGTAACCGTGATAGTTACGTAATTCGACGGCCGCCGCAATTGCCAGTGCTATATTCCTCTGCTGATGCGCGCCCGTCAGCGGCGACTTCACGTCGATCCGTTCACCCAGCACCGTCAGCGCATACGCATTCCCATCGGCTGCCTTGCGTCCCGGGACATAAGCGGCTGCGCTCACCCCTCGCACATGCAAGTCTTCCGCCGCCTCGCCGATTGCCTGGTTGGCCTCGGGATGTTGAGGCAGCGTCACCAGCACCCCGTCTTTGCGCAGAATCCCGGCTTTCTCGCGGGTAATCTCCGCAATTGTCGACCCTAGCCACTCCGTATGATCAATCGAGATATCGGTAATCACCGACACGATCGGCTCAACAATATTCGTCGCGTCCAGCCGCCCGCCCATGCCGACTTCGAGCACCGCAATGTCGACCGGTTTCTCCGCGAACGCGAGAAACGCCAGCGCCGTCATCGTCTCAAAAAAGCTCGGATGCCCGCGCAGCTCTCCCTCGCCAACCAGTCGCCGGGCGCAATCATCCACGCGAAAGTAGTAAGCCGCAAAGTCGTCGTCGGAAATCTCCACGCCATCGACCCGCACCCGCTCATTTACCCGGGAAAGATGCGGCGACGTGTACAGCCCCGTGTGGTAGCCCGCACTCATCAGGATTGAGGCCAGCGTCGCCGAGGTCGATCCCTTGCCATTTGTGCCCGCCACCAGCACCGAAGGGAACCGGCGTTCCGGATGCCCCAGCGCTTCGGCCAGGACCCGCATTTCACCCAGCTCGAATTTGCGTCTTGGCTGTCCCGGAGCCGCGTGCAGTTCACCCGCGAGCGAAAACAGACCATCGATTGCCGCCGCGTAAGACATGTCTTGATTTTAGAGGAGCCGGCTCTTACTGCACTCGCATGAAATCCAGCGCCCGGATCAGGTAGCTCTTCAGCTCCTTGCGTCCGACGACGGCGTCGAGAAACCCGTGAGACAGCAGAAACTCGGACCGTTGAAAGCCCTCTGGCAGCTTCTGCCGGATCGTTTGCTCGATCACCCGCGGTCCTGCAAAGCCAATCAGCGCGCCCGGCTCGGCCACGTTCAGATCGCCCAGCATGGCGAAGCTGGCTGTCACTCCACCGGTTGTGGGATCGGTCAGAACAGAAATAAACGGAACCTTCGCCTCATCCAGCCGAGCCAGCGCCGTCGAAATCTTTGCCAGCTGCATCAGGCTCACGATGCCTTCCATCATGCGCGCTCCGCCCGACGCGGCCACGATGATCAGCGGCTGCCGCGTATCATGCGCGCGATCCACGGCCCGGGCAATCGTTTCGCCCACTACCGCGCCCATGCTCCCGCCGATAAAGCTGTACTCCATCACGCTCAGCACTACGCGATGCTCCCCCAGCAGCCCGAGCGCATTCACAATGGCGTCGTTCAGGCCTGTGTCCGCCTGGGCTTTGGAGAGCCGGCTCTTGTACGGCTTCAGATCGGTAAAATCCAGCGGGTCGGTCGATCTCAACTCCAGGTCCACCAGCTCATAGCCAGGATCGAGCAGCATCTCCACGCGTTCCCGCGATCCCAGGCGAAAGTGGTAACCGCAATTCGGACAAACCATCAGGTTCGCCTCAAGATCGGCTCGAAAGATCACTTGCTCGCACGCGTCGCACTTGATCCAGAGGCCCTCCGTGCGCACCGATTTGCCACCAGCGCCCTCGATCTTGTTATCTAACCGCCGAAACCACGACATCCTACCCTCTCAATCACAAAACTACCGGCCTTTACCGACCACCTCTAACCTGACCACCTCTTAGCTGACCGGACCGTAGTCGATCACTTGATCTGCTGCTGACCGCTCTATGAGCCACCCCGGTGATACGGATGCCCAGCAAGGATTGTAAATGCCCGGTAGACCTGTTCGCTCAGTACCACCCGGGCCAACTCGTGGGCCAGGGTCATTGGTCCCAGCGACAAAAGCAGTCCTGCCCGTGCCCGTTCTTCATCCGACCAGCCATCCGCCGGCCCGATCGCGAAGACCAGCCTCTGCTGCCCCTCATCGCGCTGCCTCCTAAGCCATCGCGCCAGTTCTTCTGACGAAAACTGCTTTCCCTGTACATCCAGCAGCACCAGCACCGAGCCCATACGCGACCGCTGCTTCTCGACCGACTCGAAGAATGCCTCGCTCGTCTTGAAGACCATTGTCTCGGTCGGAGCATACCCCGCCATCCGGCTCACGTATTCTGCGACCAGGGCGTCGAAGTGCTCACTCCGCGCCCGCCCCGCAATCGAAGCAATCGTAACTTTCACTGAGCCAGTCTACGCAAAGCAATCCGGAGATGCTCCGGCAGAGGTCAGCTTGCAAGCTCTGCAGCACCGCCCTCGGGTCTGGGACAGGTGCAGTCGTGAGCCCCAAGCTCGACCGCCTCTCCTCAATCAGAAACCTGCTTCTCATAGGTCTCGAAACCTTGGGTACAAAAAAATGTAGAGAATGAGTGACTCAACTTCCATGAACGGCTCCGTCCGGCCTTCATCCCATTGGGTTACCCGCATAAGGCTAAAACCGTCCAGCCCCTTATTTTTCAATCCTTTGGAAAAGGTTAGATCGCTCGGATGACCTCCGCAGTGCAAGTCAGGAATATGTCGTCCGTCACATATATCAGACACTTGGTCACTAAATTGCTAGCGTTTGTCCCCATAATTGAGGATTCTTTAAGGCTCTCCAGCTCTTGTCCTCTGTTGGCGTGTATTTCACTCGATTTCCCTAAGAAGTTGCTTTCAACTGAGGCTCCCACCCACAGATTTAACGCTTTAGTTCAATGCTTTCCATCGAGGGAACTATGAAATTCAAGAGACTGTTTTTCGCTGTGCTCGCCTTCGCCCCGTTCTTTGCTCTCTCCATCCACGTCTACGGTCAGGGAATCACGACAGGCGGCATCAGCGCCACCATTCTTGACCCCTCCGGCGCCCTGATTCCCAAAGCCGAAATTACCGTTCTCAATGAAGCAACAGGGGCTAAAGTCACGCAGGCCTCGCTCAGTGATGGAACGTTCGCTGTCCAAGCGCTTCCGGTGGGTAACTACACCGTCACCATCGAGGCTGCCGGCTTCAACGCCCTCAAGATTGAGCACGTGCAGGTGCCGATTGGGATGAGAGATCTCGGCAAACAAACCCTCAAGCTGGGCGCGAGCCAGACGGTTCAGGTCAGTGAAGAAGGAGCCCAACTGCTGCAAACCGACCAGGCGCAGGTCTCGGAAACCTTTTCAACAGTGCAGCTCCAGAGCCTCCCGTTCGGCGGTGGCTTTGATCAGGTCGCCCTGCTCGAGCCGGGCGTGGTCATGACCCATGCCAGCAGCTTCTCAAACAACAACGGCGCGTCGTTTTCGTCGCAGGGAACGCGCGGCCGCTCTAATAACTTTGAGCTCGATGGGCAATCCAACAACGACAACTCTGTGGCCGGCCCTCAGGTTTTCTTCGGTAATCAGGATGCTCTCGCCGGTATCCAGGTCATCACCAACAACTTTGCTGCGCAATATGGGCGCAATAGCGGTTCGGTGGTCAACTACCTGACCCGCTCAGGAACGAATCGATGGCATGGTGCCGGTTTTGAATTCTATGAAGGTAATTGGGGTGAATCGTTCAATCAGAGCGCAAAGCTCCCGTTTCTGGGTTTTTGCGCTCCCGGACAAAGTCCGGATTCGGGCTGCAGTGAGCCGGTACTTGCCCGCTTCGTTACCAACCGTTTTGGAGGCGCGCTCGGCGGTCCGATCATAAAGGATAAGTTGTGGGGCTTTGGCAGTACGTATTTCAACCGCTTCCATGAAGGCGGCGGCCTTTCCATATCGAGCCCGAATTCTCTGACCCCTACGCCTGCCGGCCTTCAAACCCTTCAATCGGCATTTCCCAACAATCCGGCGGTTACGGCGCTGGTGAACAATGGGCCCTACAGCATCAAGACTGGCAACCCACAGGTTTTTGGAACTACCGTCACGAAGACAGTCACCAACGGCACAACCAGCGTACCCGTCGAGTTCGGACAAATCCAGCGCGGCGTGCCATCCCAGGATAACGACCAGGAAGACATGGGCCGGATCGACTGGCAGCCCACCACCCGTGACCACCTCTTCGTCCGGTACTTCTATCAAAATGATCCCTTCCTCAATGCGGGCGGGACTGTCTCAGCTGGCAGCTGGTACAACGTACCGGATACGGCTCACTCAATCGGCGCCGACTGGACCCACACTTTTTCTCCATCTTGGGTAAATCAGATTCGCTATAGCTTCCAGCAAACGAAGCTCGCGTTTCAAGGTGGCGCACAATCGAATTGCACAATCACCACACCGGACCAGTGCACCTCCTCAATCAGCCTGGGCACGGGGAATCTCGGCTTTGGCTACGGCAACACCTTTCCTCAAGGAAGAATCGTCAAGAATACTGAAGTCCAGGACAACGCCATCTACACTCACGGCAAAAACACCCTGCTTTTTGGGGGTGAGTGGGAATACCAGAATTCTCCCAACGGCTTCCTGCCGAACTACAACGGCACTTACACCTTTAGCAGCTTCAACAGCTTTATCCAGTCGGCCGGCACCGTCCAGCTGTCGAATGGAGATTACACGATCCGGTTCACCGAGCCGGATGCCGCTGCTTACGTCCAGGATGACTGGAAAGTGCTGCCAACGATGACTCTGAATCTTGGTCTCCGCTGGGAGTTTTTTGGCCAGGCAATCAATATCCTCCATAACGAAACCGTCGCCCGCGAATCGAATCCTGACACTGCGTTCTGGAACACATCTCTTCCGCTCTCAGAGAGAACCTTCCCTTCCGTCAACCCGGTGTATCACAACTTTCAACCCCGTATCGGCTTTGCGTGGACTCCGGCTCAGTTCCGCAACAGGATGGTGGTCCGCGGCGGATTTGCGATCAATTCCGACCCCGCGTTCTACAACATCTTTCTTAACTCCGCCACCGCTGCGCCAGTTGTGAATGCCGGGCCTGCGGAACCCTGCGGGGGAACATGTATCCCCTCTGGAGGGATTCTCGGATCGCAAACGCGCGCTCTTAATCTGCCTACCATTCCTCTTGGAGGCAATCCAAATGCCCGCAATTACACGACCGTGCCATCGAATTTCCATAACCCATACCTCGAGTCATGGCAGCTCGGAGTTGAATACGGAATCGGCAATAACATCGTCCTGGACGTCCGCTACGTAGGCAACCATCAGGTCGGCAACTTCCAGAGCCTCGACGCCAATCCCGACATGCTGGCAACCGCCCAGGTTTTCCCCACGTTTATCAATCCCAGCATGTTCTGCACCACTCCCGGAGCCATCGGTTTTGGCCGTACCAGCTGCAACAACGGAAATATCCGCTCGCGTAACAACACCGCGTTCTCGAATTTCAACGGCCTCGAGTTCAAAGCCGAAACGCGCAACTGGCATGGCCTGGTTGCTACCTTGAATTACACCTTCAGCAGAACCATCGACAACAGCTCTGAAATTTTTGGGACCTTCGGTGGCGGCAACACCGTGACCTTCGCTCAGAACCCCTTCAATACGAACGTCGCCGAACGGGCGGAAAGTGGAATTTCCATACCGAACTCGCTTTCTGCTTCCTTCGCGTACCAGGTGCCCCTCTTTAAGGATCAGAACAACTGGAAAGGGAAGCTGTTAGGCGGTTTCCAGGTGAACGGAATCTATACCTTTGACAGCGGCCAGCCCTCTACCCCGTTCGAGTTCGGATATGGCCTCTTTGGCTATCCAGAGATGAGCACTTATTGCGATGACACATTCAACGCCTCTTTCAGCAGCTCTGTTTCCAGTTGCCGTCCTGTCCTGCTGAACAAGAGCGCGCCGATGCAGAACACCGCTATTCTGAACGGCGCATATACGGATCCAGTCGTGACACAAACGGGGATCTACTATGATTTGCAGTCCTGGATCAACTATTTCAACGGCGCAGTTGCCGCTCCAACCGCGGTGAACCCCTCCAATGAACACTGGGCCTTCAACAACCAGGCGATCGCCAATGTCCGCGCAAACCCCTTCCCGGGCGTAGGACGGAGCGTGCTGGGTTCGCAGCATTACAACAATCTCGATGCGAGCATCTTCAAGAACACGCCGTTAAAGGAAGGCATTACGCTTCAGCTTTCCATCACCGCCTACAACTCTCTCAACCGGCAGTATTTCGGTTCGCTTGACCCGGAGGTAGACGATCTTTCATTCCAAGATGTCCGGTACTGCGGCACCGGGGTCTGCAACCAGGGCGGAAGTAATCGCAACATCGAGCTGGGAGGAAGAATCATCTTCTAGGTTTTCCGTCCCGGCACTTCCGGGAAGACACGGCGGAAACAACAACTTCGCGCGCTTAGGTAAATCGGCCCCAACCCTCCCACATGGGGGGTTGGGGTGCGACCCTCTATGCTGTCAACCCCCACTCTGCACGATCTCTCTGCAACAGTCTCATTCTAAAGACAAGAAGCGCAGAGATATCTGGCTGACCATTCTCTGCAAGCCGTTATACTGGAATAAAGGGAGCAAAGGCCCGGTTGCCATCGCAGCCGGGCCTTTCTCGCATTTCGGTGACGCATCTCGACCCCGTCGCTAAGCCTTTCAAAATCAATGACGCTGACGTAAGATCCTTACTCTCAACAACGGCCAGAACAGGCATGTAACCCTTTTATTATCATATATGTGCCGCTAAGTAATTTTGAATGAATCGATTACGGTGAACGTATCCCTTAACCTCAATAAAATGAGGTAAGCAGCGAGGTAATTATCCCTTGACAGTAGGTAGAAATTCTGGCACACTTTTACTTGAGAGTAGGTAACGCCATGAATCGAAAACCTATAATGATCCGGTTTACCCTCAAAGACTTCCAAGCCAAGTTTCCCGACGATGCGGCCTGTCTGGAATGGCTTCGCAACCGTCTTTATCCAGACGGGATTTTCTGCAAGAACTGCGATCAGGTAACGAAGCACCACCGTGTTATTAGTCGCCCGTCCTATTCCTGCGACAACTGCGGCCACCACGTTCACCCGACAGCGGACACTATCTTTCACAAGTCGCCTACTCCGCTGACGACATGGTTTTACGCGATCTACCTGATGTCCTCTACTCGCTGTGGCATCTCTGCCAAACAGATTCAGCGTGAGACAAGCGTGACCTACAAAACCGCTTGGCGGATGTTCAACAAGATCAGGGAAATGTTGGCAGAGGACATTAGCTTGGGTGGGTCTGGGGTAGAAATGGACGAAACTTACTTTGGCGGGAAGGGTCGGAATCGGCGGCTGGGGATGCGCGGCGGAACGGGACGCGGAACCGACAAAACACCTATTTTCGGGATGGTAGAGCGCGGTGGTCGCGTAGTGGCCAAAGTGACGCCCGATGTGAAGACGAAGACGATCTTTCCGATTATCCACGAGCGGGTGCTGCCCGCTACAACGGTCTACACAGACGACTATCCGATCTATGACCGTTTGTCCAACACGGCGCACGGATACGTCCACAGGCGCATTCAGCACTCCGAGAGGGTCTATGTCATGGGCGACGTTCACACGAACTCCATTGAAGGTTTCTGGAGCTTAATCAAGCGCGGAATTGGCGGGGTATACCACTCCGTTTCGCGCAAGTATCTCCAGTCCTACTTAAACGAATACAGCTTCCGCTACAACCGCAGATTCGACACTCAGCCAATGTTCACTTCTTTTCTTCACCAGATTCAGAAGGCTTTACCCGCCGAGTCACTTTCCTCAGATCAGCCTCGAAATCAGACTGCGTAAATTCTGGCTCTCCTTCGGCGCTGTCCTGCGAAGGAGAGCCAGCGAATCGCGAGTAGGTTGAAAATTCGTCATCCTTGTCTTTTCTTTGCACCTTAAACTCCTCCAAATCAAGCAACTCTTCAATGCGCCAAGCGGGAATGACTCCAGCCATTCCAGTATTCATCTCGACCCATTGTCCCGGTGACTTTATCGTTATTCGATCTGCCTCAAGTACACGATGGAAGTCGCTGAGATGCGACCAATCGATGCCTAACAGCCAAGGACCATGCATCCGGTGGTTATATGTTTCCAGTTGTAGTGCCCCAAAGTCCGGTGGTCTCGGCGCTAACACGTTGATATACACAAATACGGGAGAGCCACTATATCCCGGCATCGATTTCATCTCGACCAAAAAACTATCTTGAGGAACGCCGTTTTTGTCCTCCAATGGTTCTGAGTTCATACGCGCTATATTGCCGAACCGCGCAGTCGGAAGGTTCCCCAACTTTCCGTCATGCCCTATGAAGCGGCCAACCATGAAAGCATCGTCGCCCGGTCCGATCCAGCGCTGTCTGACAATCTCTGGCGTAATAAAGAACATATCGGTTGAGACAAAGTTGTAATCGTATTCGGGAGAAAGCATGATTTGCCTTACTGCAATGTCTAGGCCATCAGGATGGAGTCTCCATTCGGTCGTTTTAGTCGGAATGCAATCCAATTTTCCATTTTTCTTGTTTACGCGCAGAACTACGCGGGGGTCTGACTTTTCAATACAGTGCTTAGTCGTCACTGCGTAAATCATTTTCATGTGGGAGTTCGTCTCAAGCGGAACGCCAACAAAGAATCCGGTGCCACCTGCCGCCTTTCCCTGCTCGGCAGAGGCCACGTCTGGATACACGTAAAAGACGCATTGGAGGACGTTGGGATCAATCGCAGGCACAGGACTCTCCGGGACTTGGTAGGCGATTCCCGATGTAGAGTATCGCGTTACCCATCTTGTAGGCACCCTCATTGTATACCTACTCTGAGGGGATATTTGCCAGTAGCGAAAGCGGGGGAGGGGGGAGGGGCTACCCCTAAATGGCCTTGTCCGCAATCGCCAGCGCCTGATCCAGAGCCTCGACCCCAAAATCGATCTCTTCCTTCTTCACGATCAGCGGAGGAGCCACCACAAAGTGGCTGATCCACGCCTGTAACGAGACGCCGCGCTTCAGCATGTCCCCCGCAACCTGTTCGACCACCGCGACCTTGCCATCCACTTTGTCCTGCATGGTGTTGAAAGGAGTCTTCGCCGTCTGGTCCCGAACCAGCTCGACCGCCCAGAACAGCCCCAGCCCGCGCACCTCGCCGATCGATGGATGCTTCGGCTTGAGCGCCTGCAGCCTCTCGCCGAGATACTTGCCCATCTCCCGCGACCGCGCCACCAGATCCAGCCGCTGCATCTCGCGGATCGCCGCCACCGCCGGAGCCAGCGTCATCGGATGCGCCTCGTACGTATGCCCGTGCGCGAAGAAGTGGTCCTCGAAGTACTCGGCGATCTTGGCCGTTGTCGCGCACAGCCCCAGCGGAACGTAAGCCGAGGTAATCCCCTTCGCCGTCACCAGAATGTCCGGCTTCACCCCCCAGTTATCCATGGCGAACCACTCGCCCGTGCGGCCCCAGCCCGACATCACCTCGTCCGCGATCAGCAGCACGCCGTGCCGGTCGCAGATCTCCCGCAGCTTCGGCATGTACTCCTTGGGCGGAATCAGCACCCCATTCGTGCCTACCACCGGCTCGACGATCACCGCCGCCACGTCGCTCTCGTTGGCGATCATGTGCTCGACGTAATCCGCGCACGCCACCCCGCACCCCGGATACGTGTGCTTGATCGGACACTTGTAGCAGTTCACCTCCGGTGCGAACAGGAACCCCTGGCCCTTACCCCCCGGCTCCAGCGGCCAGCGCCGCGGATCCCCGGTGGCGGCAATCGACGCCATCGTCGACCCATGATACGACCGGTACCGGGCGATGATCTTCGTCTTCCGTGTGTACATCCGGGCGATCTTGAAGGCCGCCTCGTTGGCCTCCGTACCTGACGTGGTGAAGAAGAACTTGGTCAGGCCCTCCGGCAACACCTCGAGCAGCAGCCGGCTCAACTCTACCCGGGTGTCGGTGGCATACCCCGGCATGATGTACGGCAGTTTCCGCGCCTGCTCCGCAATGGCCTCGATCACTGCGGCATTCTTGTGCCCCAGGTTCGAGCACATCAGCTGCGACGAAAAATCGAAGTATCTCTTGCCATTGGCGTCCGTGAAGTAGCAGCCCTCGGCATCCACAATGTGCATGGGATTCCAGGACCGCTGATACTTCCACGTCCCATAGTTCAGCTTCTTCGTCCACTTGACCACTTCCTCGGTGGTCATCGCCGCCTCTGGAGAAACTACCGTATCGCTCATCCGTACCTGCCTTATCCCCACTACTCTACAGCTATGCAGAATGATCCTCCAATCCGGGTAACATTCCTGTAACATAGCAACCTGGGACAGTGGCAGAACATCAGTGGCACAAGAAGTAGACACCAACTTCATCGAAGAGCGATTCGTATCCGTTGACAGAGCCGCCGTACACTTTCTGGTTGCTGGCACCGGACCGCCCCTGCTGCTTCTTCACGGGCTGATCGGCTCGGGACAGACCTGGCGACAAAACATTAGCTTCCTTGCAAGAGACGCGAGCGTCTACGCTGTCGATCTCTTCAACATGGGTAGATCGGAACGGGTTCCCGGCCTGGACGCAGGCTTGGAAGCAACCGCGGACCGCATCGCCGCTCTGATGGACGCGCTTGATCTCCCGAAGGCTGACATCGCCGCTCACTCGCACGGCGGAGCTGTTGCCATGATGTTGGCCGCTCGTCATCCTCATCGCGTTCGTAAACTCATTCTCTTCGCGCCTGCCAATCCCTTTTGCACTTCCCGCAAGCTCGTGATCCGCTTCTTCCAGACCAGGCTGGGTACGTGGCTGGGCCGTCGCGTGCACCTGCTTCCCAGGCGAGTCCACGCCAAAGCTCTTGGCCGCATGTATGGCGATCCGTCGCGGGTTGCCAAAGGAACCCTCGAGGGTTACACGGACGGTCTGGATATTCCTGGCACCATGGACCATGTTCTCGAGATCCTTCGCGGGTGGTTCGACGACATGCGGCTCCTCCGCTCGGCACTTGTCCGGCTTGCGGAAATACCTACCCTGCTGATCTGGGGTGACCGCGATCGCGCCGTCAACCTGGCCTCCGCTCATCGGCTTCAACACAGTTTGACGCAATCAAGCCTGCTCGTCATTCAGGGCGCGGGCCATTTGCCGTTTGAAGAAATGCCCGAGATGTGCAACCACGCAATGCGGGATTGGCTGATCAGCTCCGACATTCAAAATAGCGTCACATTGACAACCGAACCAGCCTGAGCCAAGCTGTTTACAGATGCAGTTCACCATTCAAGCTCCGTCTTGTTGTCGCCAGCGCGCCTGTTGTTGTGCGTGCCGCCAAGGCCGTGAGCTCTGCATCTGTTGATCTGATCGCGAGACAATCCCAGACGATCTAGTTCCCTGAGCCCACTGCCTTATCTCCAAGGCGCGTGGGCTTTTCCTTTTCAGCTTTAATTGGCATCGGCCAAGGAAACCAACCAGAATGGCATCGACAACCTTGTTGCAGATCGCGGAAATCGATATCGCGCAGAATACCCCCCCGACTCTCAGCCATCTCAAGCTGCTTGAGGCCGAGAGTATCCACATCTTCCGCGAAGTTGCGGCAGAGTTCGAGAAGCCGGTCATGCTCTATTCGATCGGCAAGGATTCTTCCGTCATGTTGCGCCTTGCGCAGAAGGCCTTCTACCCCTGCCCCATTCCCTTTCCTTTGCTCCACGTGGACACAGGCTATAAGTTTCGCGAGATGCTCGAATTCCGTGATGCCTACACCCACGAACTCGGCCTTAACCTGCTCGTCTGGCACAACGAAGCGGCCCTCGCCGACGGCGCGAACCCCGTTACGCTCGGAACTCAGCGCTGCTGTGGATTCTCAAGACCACAGCGCTGCTCGACGCACTTCGCTACTACGGTTTTGACGCAGCCTTCGGCGGAGCCCGCCGCGACGAAGAAAAATCCCGGGCCAAGGAGCGCATCTTTTCGTTCCGCGATCGCGCCGGCCAGTGGGACCCCAAGGCCCAGCGTCCTGAGCTCTGGAACCTCTACAACAGCCGTACCGGCCCCGGCGAAAGCATCCGCGTCTTCCCGCTATCCAACTGGACCGAACTCGACATCTGGCATTACATCCATCTGGAAAACATCCCCATCGTGCCGCTTTACTTCGCCAAGGAACGCCGCATGTTGGTGCGCGGCGAAAGCCTCATCCCCATTGAGCAAAGCTTCGTACGCAGTCTGACGGGAGAAGAACAATGGGTTCGCTGCCGTCTGCGTTCACTCGGTTGCAGCCCCTGCACCGGCGCGATCCGCTCCGATGCCGACACTCTGCCGAAGATCATTGCCGAGCTCGTGTCCTTCCGGTCGTCGGAGCGCGCCAACCGTATCATCGACCATGACCAGGATGGATCGATGGAAATCAAGAAGCGCGAGGGCTACTTCTGATGAGTCTTTTAGCCGCACAATTTCTAGAAGAAGCACCCGCGTTCTCTATCGAAGACTTTCTCGAAGCCGAACAGGCGAAGGACCAACTGCGCTTCACCACCGCCGGTAGCGTTGATGACGGCAAGTCCACGCTGATCGGTCGCCTGCTTTATGATTCGCGGAATGTTTACGAAGACCATGTCCGCTCTGTCACCCGCAGCCACGGCACAGCCGCAGCTGCGATCGATTTCGCCCAGCTTACCGACGGCCTGCGCGCCGAACGCGAGCAAGGCATCACCATCGATGTGGCTTACCGCTACTTCTCGACCTCGCACCGTAAATTCATCATTGCCGACACGCCCGGCCACGAGCAGTACACCCGCAACATGGCCACCGGAGCATCCACCGCCGATCTCGCCATCATCCTCATTGACGCTCGCAAAGGAGTACTCACTCAAACCCGCCGACACGCTTACATCGCTTCGCTGCTTGGTATCCCGCGAGTGGTTGCCGCCGTCAACAAGATGGACCTCGTCGATTACTCCGAGGACGTCTTTCTCCAGCTGAGTCGCGACTTCGCCCACTTGGCTGCTCGAGTAGGGTTGCGTAGCTTCGAAACCATCCCCATAAGTGCACTCGTAGGCGACAACGTCGTCCATGTTGGTCACAACATGCCCTGGTACATCGGCCCCGCGCTACTTGATTATCTCGAGTCAGTCCCCGTTGAGCGCGCAAGTCCCGACCTCGCATTTCGTCTGCCCGTCCAGCGCGTTATCCGACCCGATCAAAATTTCCGCGGTTTCGCCGGCCAGATCGCTGCCGGAACCATTCGCCGCGGGGATCCCGTCATAGTCCTGCCCTCGGGCCACACCAGTCGCATTCAAAGCATCGTCACTTTCGACGGAGAACTCGAGTCTGCCGCCGCGCCGCTTTCCGTCACTGTCACACTCGAAGACGAACGCGACATCAGCCGCGGAGACCTCATCGCCGCAGCCGAGGCACCGCCCGCAGTCGCTAATCACTTCGAAGCCTCCATCGTCTGGCTCTCCGCGCAGCCGCTTAATGCTGATCGCCGCTATCTCCTTAAGCACACCAGCCAGACGGTGCCTGCGCGCTCGCTCTCCATTCGCCACAAGATCGATATCGAAACCCTCGATCCGCAGGCCGCAGCCACGCTTGATCTCAACGCCATCGGGGTAATTGAGATCGAAACCGTCCGCCCCATCCGTGCCGATCTCTACAATCAGAGCCGCGCCACCGGCAGCTTCATCCTCATCGATCCCGCCAGCAATGCCACCGTCGGCGCCGGCATGATCCGGCATATTATCACTACGACAGTTACAAATACATCTAAGCACCCGCGCATCGTCCTCGGCGACAGTGAACGACTTGTCGCGCTTGAACAACGCCTGTTTGATCTTGGCCATGCGGTAGTCCGTACTCGCGTGCAGGATCAGAACATCTGGCGCGCACTTCATCACGCCGGAGTCATCGTCCTCGTGGAAACATCGGACGTAATCCTCCAGAGAGTCGCGGACGACTTCACCCCCATCCCGCTCGAAGCGAACGCGACAGAAGACATCCTCCTCGCGCTCCGTCTCGAATCCAACCCACCAGCGGAGCAGCCATGAGTGCCACTCTCATCACCACGCTCAACGAAAAAATCGCGGCAGCGGCAATGTTGATGCACGAACAACTATGCGGCCACGAGAACGACGCCTGCGTCACTAGCAGCTTTCAGGCCGAAGACGTAGTCGTCCTGCATCTGGTTAAAGAAGTAGCACCTGACATTCCCGTGCTCTTCCTCGACACCGGATATCACTTCCAGGCGACCTATGAATACCGCGATCGCATCTCCGCCGAATGGCGTTTGAACCTGCACAACATCCTGCCCGCACAGACCGTCGCCCAGCAGGAGGCAGAATTTGGCGTTCTTAACCGGACTGCGCCGGATCGCTGCTGCGGCCGGCGCAAAGTAGGACCGCTCTTCGCCGCTCTCGATCCTTACAGCGTCTGGTTCACCGGCCTGCGCCGCGAGCAGGCGAAGACACGGGCCAATCTCCAGACGATCGAAAACTTCACCCTGCCTACCGGCAAGCAGTTGCACAAACTCAGTCCGCTCGCCGAATGGCAGACGCGCGATGTATGGCAATACGCCGAGCGCCACAGCATTCCGCTGTTACCGCTCTACGATCTCGGCTACTCCAGCATCGGCTGCGAGCCCTGCACCAGCGTGCCTGCCAGCGCCGACGACCCACGCTCCGGCCGCTGGGGCGGACACAAGATCGAGTGCGGCATCCACATTCAACCCGCAGAGCTGGCTGGCAAAGCCGAGTAAGGACACCCGATGGAACTGGCACTCGGATTTCTCATCGCGTTAATCATCGCCATCACCGGCGTCGGAGCCGGAACGATTACCGCGCCCCTGCTCATCCTCTTTTTGCATGTACCCGTCGTGATCAGCGTAGGTACGGCGCTTGCCTACTCGGTCGCCGTCAAGGCCGTCGTCGTTCCTCTGCAAATGTGGCGTCGCCAGGTCGTCTATCGGGTTCTCGGAATCATGCTGCTCGGCGGCCTGCCCGGCGTCGTTCTCGGCTCGCTGCTCTTCCGGCACTTTGCGACCACCGGTAACAACGCCGTGCTTTACGCCGCCCTCGGCATCATCATCATTACGACCTCTGGCTGGCACCTCTACCGTCACTTCCGACCCTTCAAAACCAGTGCGGAGAAGCCCGCGCGATCTCGTACGATCGCCGCGCTCATGTTCCCCATTGGCGCGGAAGTGGGGTTCTCCTCTTCCGGCGCAGGAGCCCTCGGTACCATCGTCCTGCTGGGTCTTTCTTCGCTTACAGCGGCGCAGGTTGTCGGCACTGATCTCGCCTTTGGACTTTGCGTCGCCCTCGCCGGCAGTAGCTTGCACTTCGCCAGCGGCAATCTTGACACAGTTCTTCTTACCCGACTCATCATTGGAGGCGTCGCCGGAGGCCTGGCAGGCTCCCTGATCGCCCCGCGTGTGCCCAACCGCCAGCTGCGCCTCGCGCTCTCCATCTGCCTGCTGGCGCTGGGAGTGCAATTCTGCTATCAGGCTGTGGTCAAACAGAATGGGTCACGTAGTATTTCGATGCAGGCGACCACCGTGCAACCGAAAACCGTGGCTTTTGTCCAGCGGCAAACAGTTACGACGTCAGAACGCACTCGAAAATAGTGTCTTCGGCGCGAAGCGCAATTGCCTGGACGGCTAGTCCCGCTTGTAAACAACGCCGCCCTTCATCACGAACGAAACCCGCTGTGTCACGCCGATGTCCTCCAGCGGATTACCGGGCACGGCGACCACATCGGCAAAATATCCCGATTTCAGCTCGCCAATCTGGCCTTCCCAGTTCAGCAGCTTCGCGCCATTCAGCAAGTCCGCCTGCAGCACCGCCAGCGGATTCATCCCTAGCTGGACCATCAGCACCAATTCCCGAGCCTGCGTCCCATGCGGAAACGGCCCAACATCCGAACCCACCGCGAACGGAATCCCTGCCGCCATCTGCTTCTTGAATTCCGCCGCGTGATACTCGAACATCGCTCGCTCACGCTTCGCTGCCGCCGGAGACGCCGCATGATCCGAGAAGTACTCGAAGATCGTAAACGTAGGCACCGCCGGAATCCCCTTTTCGCGCATGATTCGCATCGTCTCAACGCTCAATTGCGCCGCATGATCGATCGAGGCCACGCCGGCCTGGGCTGCGAATAACGTGCCGGGCTCGCCCATGGCATGGACGGCCACCTTCTTACCAACTCGCGCCGCCTCATCCACGCCCGCCTTCAATTGCGCTTCAGTGTATTGGTACGGTGTGGAAAACACTCCGTCATGAATCGAATCCGGTCCCGTCTCGTACATCTTCACGAAGTCAGAGCCCTCTTTGAACTGCTGGCGAATTGCTGCAACGATCTCATCCGGAGTATTCGCATACGTTGCGTTCGAGAGCACGTGCTGTGCGGGATTGAAGTCGTTCGCATCCTCGTGCCCGCCCAGAATGTCGATCGCGTTCCCGCTGATGCGCAGCCGCGGCCCCGGAATCAGTCCCTCATTGATTGCATTCCGCACCGCCGTGTCGGCCGACCCGGCGCCTTCCGTGCCCATATCGCGTTCGGCCGTGAAGCCGGCCATCAGGTCATCCTTTGCCGCAAGCGTGGCCAGAATTGTTCGCTGCGGAACCGACTCTTCGACAGTCTGCAAATCCTCGGCCCCCGGATGCAGAAAGAGGTGAACGTGCGCATCGATCAAGCCGGGCATCAGAGTCCGTTCGCCCAGGTCGATCACCTGCGCGCCGGCCGGATGCTCCACCGACGACCCCGCCGCGACAATGCGCTCGCCCTCAACCAATACCTCGCCCGGCGAGAGGATCTTTCCTGCTCCAATATCCAGCAGCCGCGCCGCGTGCAGAACGATGGCGCGATGCTCGCTCGTGGCTTGTTGCGCCACAAGCGCTGATCCAGAAACCAATGCAGCCATAACCATCCAAACCAGGATTCGCTTCCAATTCATGATGGAAACTCCAGATTAGAAAACACTAAGGACAACAGCGATCTTAGCCGGGCAGAAATTTCGAAGCGAGTGAATTCAATTCCCTCGTGGTAAATCAATCCGTTTTGCGTCGGATCACCGTACTCAAGCTGAAGAGCGTAAAATCACGCCATACGGATGGCAATTTTTGAGCGTGCACAAAGGGAGTTTTCGGATGTCCACCATTCCTGCCGGCTCGCGACAATCTGAAGCTGCACATGTGCCGCCGACATCGGGCGAACCCGGTGCCGCACATCGCGCCATCGCCTGGTCAGGCTTCTTCTTTGCGCTTCTTCAAAGCATTTGCACATTCTTTGCCGCTCTCAGCGGTCTCCGTCTGGTGATCGGAATAGGCTCACTCGCAGTCTCCGCCGGAGTCGCTGCGATGCTGGACCGGTTCCACGCGGACTGGATCAGGTTACCGATGATTGGGCTCGCATTGATCGGCTCATTATTGAACCTGGTCATCCTTGCGCAGATTCGCCGGCTTCGCCATCGTCCTGCATCACAATGGCGTCAAGTGCCTTTAAGCCGGCATCAGATTCGAATGGAACGAGTTCAGCTTGTTTTGTCTGTCGCAACCCTGGTTCTCATCGGGATTGAAGAGTACTTGCATTTCCATTTGCGTCACCACTTGTAGCGGTCATGGCAATCATCAAATTGCACCATCGCGTTCTTCATTAGTCTCAAATTCCGCCGTCGCATTTTCCGTCTCCGAAAGACTTTGCAATTCGATTCCGGAAATCTGCTTCTAACTTCTCTTGGCCCTGAGCTTGTGGAAACGGGTAAAGTTTTATTTCCGCAGCCATCGGCGATGTTCGTTCGCGCATCCACATTAAGGCTAGGCGAACGTCATGCATTCCAGTAAGTCCAACCGTCAAACATTCGCGGCCAGCTTCTTGATCGTGTGGATGGTCATCCTTCTCCTGATCGCGCCATCTCCGGCTGGCGCCTACTCAGTCCTTTCGCACGAGGAAGTCGTCGATCTCGTGTGGCACGATCAGATCGTCCCGCTTCTGCTTGAGCGCTTCCCCAATACCACGCCCGACCAGTTGCGTGAGGCGCACAGTTACGCCTACGGGGGCTGCATCATTCAGGACATTGGCTACTATCCCCACGGCAGTCATCTCTTCAGCGATCTACTGCACTATGTCCGCACCGGCGACTTTGTTCTCAGCCTGCTCCGTGAAGCGAGCGACGTCGACGAACTCGCCTTCGCTCTCGGCGCGCTCGCCCACTACACCTCCGACACCTGGGGCCATCCCGCCGTGAACCTTGCAACCGCTGCTGAATACCCCAAGCTGCGCGACAAATTCGGCAACGTCGTCACCTACGATGACGACCCCACTGCGCACCTCCGTACCGAATTTGGCTTCGATGTCGTCGAGGTAGCGCAAAACCGATACGCCCCGGAGCAATATCACGACTTCATCGGATTCAGCGTTTCCAAACCGCTTCTCGAGCGTGCCTTTCGGGACACCTACGGATTCGAGGTGAATCAAATCATGCCGGGCGAAGATCGGGCCATCAATACCTACCGGCACACCGTCTCCAGTCTTCTGCCGGAAGCAACCCGGGTGGCCGTCATCAACTATGAGAAGCAGATGAAGCAGGAAGACCCCAGCTACGACCGAAAAAAGTTTATCTTCCGCATGGACAAGGCCACCTACAAACGCAAGTATGGCAACGATTATCAGAAGCCCGGAGCAGGAGCGGAGATTCTGGCCTTCTTCGTCCGCATTCTTCCGAAGATCGGGCCACTCAAAGCCCTCAAATTACAAATGCCCAGCCCGCAATCGCAACAGGAGTTTCTGAAGAGCATGAACACCGTGGTCGACCACTACACGGCATACCTGCAGCAGCTGCGCCATGAGCCGTTAACCCCTGTTACCCTCGATCTGATCGACCGCAATCTCGATACGGGCAATCCAACAGAATCCGGCAAGTACCGCCTCGCCGATTTCACCTACTCAAACTTGTTAGTCGAAATCCAGAAACATCCGGAGACGCCGATCCCAGCCGCGCTCCGCTTAAACCTGGTCGGCTACTATCAGCCCGGCACGAATAATTACGTCAGCGCGAACCCCGGAGAGTGGCAACAGACACAAAACAACATTTTCGCGATCAGGAATGCCCAATTGATCGAACTGAAGGTTTCCGACCAATCTACAAAGGATCAGCAGGCGCCTGTGGCCGCCATACCGCGCTAAGCTACATCACGAGTGCGACGCGCTCCAGTTCCATCTGCATGCATTCGTAGGAGCATCCCGCGCCTTCAAGCCGTATCACGGCAGCGCGCGCTTGATCGGTAGTCACCCCGTATCCGCGCCCGGCAAGGAAGGTCGCCAGCACTTCAGCCGCTTGCCAGAGGTCGATTCCCGACTGCATGAGCTCGTTGCGCAAACCCGCCAGCTCAGTCACTGCGAATTTCTCAACTCTGCTGCCTTGCGTCATCGTCTTCTCTCCTCGCTGCGGCCAGATCTTCTGCCAGCTTGCTTCTGTTAGACACCGAAGATGCCTTTCATGTTGCTCTCCATCGGCGGATTGTCCTCATTCTGAATCGCCGATTGTTTCGAATATCAAAATCACACAGTGTCTGGCAGATGTACGCAACGCCGTCGCATACAGTTTCCATCGGCGTGCAATTTGTTTTCGCGAGAGAACAAATTAACACTTCCGTGCAATCGGCTTGCTTCAGCCGGCATCCGCTTTAAGACAGGGTTTGCTCCGCGCGATCCACCAGCAGAACGGGAATTCCATCCACCACCGGATACCGCCGTCCACATCCGCAGCAGTTAACCGTGCCCTCCGCAAGCGCTAGTTTTGAGTGGCACGCCGGGCAGACCACCAGCTCCAGAGCCTCGCGAATTCGCCCGACAGCTTGCACGGATACAGTGTATCTGGCAATCAGCTTCAGATATTCTCAGAGATCACATGCTGCGTGTAGGCCTCACCGGTGGTTTGGGAAGCGGAAAAACGACGGTGGCCTCCATCTTTCGCTCCCTTGGTGCGCACGTCATCGAAGCCGATGCGGTTGGCCGCGAGCTCATGTCCCCGGGGCAGCCTGTTTATCACGCCATCGTCGAGCATTTCGGGCCTGAAGTCGTTCGCTCTGATGGGAGCCTCGACCGCCATCGCCTCGCCGATCTCGCCTTCCACCACAATCGCCTGCTCGAGCTCAACAGCATCGTCCATCCAGCGGTCATCGCGGCACAGCAGGAGTGGGCCGACGGCATCTTCGCTGAGCACCCCAACGCCATCGCCATGGTCGAATCGGCCTTGATTTTCGAGGCCGATGCGCAGGGAAGTGCCCCCGGCTGGCGTCAGCGCTTCGATCGCATCGTTCTGGTTACGGCACCGGACGAGGTCAAGATCGCCCGCTACGTCACCCGCATGTCGCAGGGTGCGCCATCCGCGCGGGACCTCGAAGCCGACGCACGCTCTCGCTTGGCGGCGCAGATTCCCGATCGCGAAAAGATTCCTCTGGCCGATTACGTCATCCAAAACAATGGCTCGCCCGAAGACACTCGTCAGCAGGTGGACCGCATTTTTGCGGAACTCGCCGCCGCGGCGCGGGTCTGAAACCTTCAGAATCGATGAAATCAAACCAGCAGAATCGATAGAATTCTAGATAAGACCCCGGCTCCCGCGCATCCATACCGGGAGGCGCCATCCGGGCTCGGAAAGTTTTCGTCATGATATTTCGCAGAATCGTTCTTACTCTCCTCATCCTTGGCGGCTTCTGGTACATCGTCTCGCACTACAACGGTGGTGGGCCCATCCGCGAGCGCACGCTCGCCGGCAAGGGCTCCCCGCTCACGCTTACCGAGGCCCACGCCGCACCCGAGTACGACTCTGAGGAGACGAACAACATTTCGGTCTACAAGAAGGCGCTGCCTTCGGTGGTCAACATCACCTCATCGACCCAGACCCTCAACTTCTTTTATGGGCTCGTTCCGTCTCAGGGGCAGGGCTCCGGCTTCATCCTCGATAAGCAGGGACACGTCCTCACCAACTATCACGTGGTCGCCGACGCCCAGCAGATCGAGGTCACGACCTCCGACAAGCATCGCTTCCGCGCCCGGGTGATCGGACGCGATCAGAGCCATGATCTGGCCCTCCTGCAAATCGAGGCGACCAATCTTGTCCCGGCTGTGCTCGCCGATTCCAAGAACCTCGTCGTCGGCCAGAAAGTCTACGCCATTGGCAATCCCTTCGGCCTGCAGGGAACCATGACCACCGGCATCATCAGTGCCATCCGGTCGATCCACGGTCCTGAGGGAACCCTGATCGATAACGCGATCCAGACTGACGCCGCCATCAACCCCGGCAACTCCGGCGGCCCGCTGCTCAACTCCCGCGGAGAGGTCATCGGCATCAACTCGCTCATCGCCACCAATCCCAATGAGAATGTGGAGCAGAGCGCTGGCATTGGCTTCGCGATCCCGATCGACACCGCCAAGGCCGTCCTCGGAGACTTCCAGAAGTATGGACGCGTCCGTCGGCCCTCCCTGGGCATCGTGTCGCTGCCCATCGGTCCTGACCTCGCCCAGCAGATGGGCCTTGCGGCCGACTATGGCGTCCTCATCCAACGGATCATTCCGAATGGGGCAGCGGAGCGCGCAGGCCTGCGCGGTGGAAGCCAGACCGCATACCTCGGCAACATGCAGATCTTCCTCGGCGGAGACCTGATCGTTGCTATCGACGATCAGGACGTCACCAGCACCCAGGACATCTCCGACGTGATGAACCGTCACCAGACCGGCGACACGGTCACCGTGACCTACTTCCGAGGCCGCCGCAAAATGACGGCTCGCGTGACGCTGGGCGAAGCCCGCGACCAGGCGGCGTAAGGCGGCTTCAGGGAGGGGTACTCCCCTCCCCCTCACCCCTGGCGATTCTGGAAGCGTTTCATTTTATTAGGGTTAGCTGGCAGGAGCCCGCAATCGTTTGATTCTAAATGGTCTCTTTGTGATCGCTTGAAAATAAAAGGCTTATGCGGACATTGCGGGCGCGACCGGAGACGACGGCCATTACCAATTGATAATAAAGATGTTATCCGTTATCGATTGATATCAAGCAACTTACCGGCATCTGCCGGACGGATCCGCAAAACAGCAGGCGCAAGACAAAGGCCCGGGCGCGCTGACAGCCGGGCCTTTTGTCTCTCTAGTTCCAGTATATCCAAGCGACAGGTAATTCTCGGCCACATTAGCCTGGGCAATTTTGCCATTGGAATGAAACGTTTGCGGGACCTGCCAGGGCTTTATGGATTGACATCGCGAGAGACTCTATTTGCTCACTACGCTCAGCGTCACGGTCGAGGGATATTCCGCCGAATGATGCACCTCGTTGTGCGCCACCACGCCGGTCGCCTCATCGAAATTGTTGCCACCCGTGTTCAGATTGCGGTCAAAGCGCGGAAAGTCGCTGCTGCTCACTTCGATCCGTACCTTGTGACCTGCTGCGAAGTAGTTGCTCGTCTGCATCGGCTGGAGCGTGACCTTATACACCTTGCCCTTCTCCATCCATACCGGAGGCTTGTCGTAGCCTTCGCGATACCGTACCCGCTGGATGTTCTCATCCAGGTTGTACGCCGTCCCATCCGGCAGCACGTCGATCAGCTTCACCGTGAAGTCGGTGTCCTTCGCGTCGCTCGAGACATAGAGCGTCACGTCGATGGGGCCGCTGACTTCCATGCCTTCCTTGAGCGGTTCCGTACTGTAGACAAGAATGTCCCCGCGCGCTTCCATGCTCCGCTGGTCAAGCGCGCCCGGCTTCATTGCCGCTCCCATGCAGCAAAAGCCGCCACCATACGTCGGCACGGGATTCATCGGGTCATAGACAAACTTATCCGGCGTGTCGTTGTCCGGTTTGGCGCCCGGCTTGGCGCCCGGTCGGTCACCGGTCAGCGCGCCGTCGCCGTAAAGCGTGTTCGCCCTACCGCCGCTCGAAAGATAATACGTAACCGGCTTCGCGCCCGCGGGAGGCCACGTCTCCGAGGTCTGCCATTTGTTGCTGCCCATGGTGTAGTAGCGAACTTTGGGCGTTTTCTCCAGAATCCCGTTCTGTTCGCCCTTCAGGAAGTAGTCGAACCAGCCGTAGGTCAGCGCATCGTAATCCAGGCGTGCATCGCCCATGTCGCGCTCTCCGACGACCGTATGCTCCGATGCCCGCTTATAGCTGCAGTGGAGCACGGGCGCAATCACCGCATACTGTTGGTTGGCAATCTCCGGCTTTGCCGTTTTGCGCACATAGTTGTACGCGGCCAGGTTCGGTCCCACGCTAATGTCGTACCAGGTCATCATCCAGAGGCCGGGAATATTGATGGTCATGCTGTCATTCCACAATCCGCCCTTGTACCAGGCTGGATCGTTCGGGGTGCGCGCGATCATGTTGCCGCCGGTGGGTCCTTTGGTCACGCTGGCGTAAATTCCCGGTCCGGCGCCAACCGCCAGCATGTCTTTCTCCGGCAGATGCCAGAAAGCCTTCGACCAGTCGACGGCCGGTGGATGCGGGTCGAGATCGAAGGACTTCGCTTCCTGGACCAGTTCTGCCTGCGTCGCATCTTTTGGGAACATCGGCTTGGGATCGTTCTGAAATCCGTAGTCGTATAACCATGGACCAAACAGCATCTGCACCGCGCCGCCGCGGAACTCGTTGCCCTGCTCGTAATAGGGAGCCACGCGACCCACGCCCGCGCCGAAGCTTTCGGGGATGAAAGTTGCGAGCGCTTTGTCGCCGCGCGCCGCCACTGCAAGCTGCCACTCCGCCGTCGAGGAGCAGCCGATCAGTCCCACCTTGTCCGCCGACCAGGGCAGATTTCCCAGCCAATCCAGTGCGTCATCGGCATCGGTCAAAGGGGCGCCCAGAATCTCGTAGTCGCCCTCGGAGAAATACCGCCCACGCTCGTTCATCTCCACATAGGCGTAGCCGCGTTTTATGGCTTCCAGCTCAGTCGTCATGTCCCGAGGCGCGCCCACCGCTATGTCCCAGTAGTTGAAGTTGTAAGGAGTCCGCGAAAAGATAATGGGATACTTCTTCGACTCATCTTTCGGCCGGTAGATGTCCGCCTGCATGCGTTTTCCGTCGCGCATCGGAACCATCACCTTGCGCTCGATGATCGCAACAGACTCCAGCTCTTTCTCGGTCGCTTGCCGCCGCGCAATCAGTGCCGGATCCTGTGACCTGGGCCCCTGTGCCCATAACGCCGGCGCCGCTCCCAGCGCGCAGAGCGCCCCCATTACGCAAATCCGAGTCAGCCGCCCAGTTATTGTTCCCCGCATCGCATCCTCGCTCACAAAATATGTCGGGCCCAGAAATGTAACGGATACAGATGGATGGAGGCCGGTGTCAAGCTTTCACGTACCGCCGCCCAGACACTTTGTACTCACCCGACATGACCCGCGCGATAGCTTCGCTGTAGGCCACATGCTCCTGCTCCAGAATCCGCGCCGACAAAGCATGTGCGTCGTCGCCGGCGAGCACTGGAACCGTCTTCTGCAGCACGATGACGCCGTGGTCGAGTTGCTCGTCGACGAAGTGAACGGTGCATCCGGCCACCTGCACGCCGTAGGCGAAGGCCTGCTCCTGCGCATCGAGACCGGGAAAGGCCGGCAGCAGCGAAGGATGGATATTCAAGATGCGCTGGGGAAAAGCCTTGACGAATTCCGGCGACAGCAGCCGCATGTATCCGGCGAGACAGACCAGATCGACTTTGTGCTCCCGCAGGCAGGCAATGATCTCGGCGTCGTGCTCGGCCCGCTTGCGTCCGCGAGCTTCGATGGCTATGGAGTTCAGGTCCCGTGCGCGCGCTGTCTCCAGCCCCGGAGCATCGGCCTTGTTGGAAATTACAACCGCAATCTCGCAGCCCTTGAGCTTTCCCTTCGCGATGTTGTCGGCGATGGCGAGGAAGTTCGAGCCGCGACCCGAGAGAAGAATGCCAAGGCGTGACACAGGCGCGGACATCAGCCGTAGATTACCTTGCGGTCGCCCTTTACGATCTTGCCGATCACGTAAAACTTCTCGCTTGCCCGCTCCAGCAGGCTTTTCGCGCGGTTGTACTTATCGGCAGGAACCACTGCGATCAATCCGATCCCCATGTTGAAGGTGCGCAGCATCTCATCCTGCTCCACATTGCCCAGCTCGCGGAGGTGCTCGAAGATGGGCAGCACCGGCCACGAGGCGAGGTCAATTGACGCGGCGACGCCCTTGGGCAGAATGCGGGGGAGATTGCCGGTGATGCCTCCGCCCGTGATGTGCGCCATGCCAACTGTCATATCGGCGGCGGTCAGCTTCTGGATCGCGTGCAGATAGCTGCGGTGGGTTTTCATCAGAGCGGCGCCGGCCTTTTCCTTGAGCGCATTCACGTAAAGCTCGGGTTTGTATCCGGCGGTCTCAAAAAACAGCTTACGCGCCAGTGAGTATCCATTGGTATGGAGGCCGGTTGAGGGCAGTCCGATGAGCACGTCCCCGGCCTTGATCTTCGCGCCGGTGATCATCTTCTCGCGGTCGACTACGCCTACGATAAAGCCGGCCAGGTCGTATTCGTCCTCCGCATAAAAGCCGGGCATCTGCGCGGTTTCGCCGCCGATCAGCGCGCAGCCGTTGGCGCGGCATGCGTCGGCGAGCCCGGTCACGATCTTCTCCGCCACCTCGCCGTCGAGCACGCCAGTTGCCAAGTAGTCGAGAAAGAAAAGGGGCGTCGCTCCCTGGACCGCGATGTCGTTCACGCAATGGTTGACCAGGTCGGCGCCGATGGTGTGATGCACGCCCAGCGCAAAGGCCACTTTCAGCTTGGTGCCCACGCCGTCCGCGCTCGAAACCAGCACCGGCTGCTTATACCTGGCTGTATCCAGCTTGAAGAGGCCGCCGAATCCGCCTATTTCGCTCAGGACGTTCTTGGTAAACGTCCGCTGGGCGAGGTATTTGATGCGCTGCTTGGTGCGGTCGCCGCTCGAAATATCGACGCCGGCGTCGGCGTAGGTGACGGGAGACTTCTTCTTCGGCGGATCGGGCAAGGGATTCTCTAGGGCGTGAAATTTAGGGGGTGAAGCGGCCAGAATCCCAAGTTTAACACCGGCTTCGTTCCTTTCTGCGACTGCAATTGGGCCCGGGATGCCCATCGACGAATCCTTACCGTCGGCAGCTCAACATCTTTGAATCGTGGTGTTAAATCTGCGGTACAGTAAAGTTGCTCGTGAACGAATGGCTGCGCCCGTCCCAGTCCGAGATGAAGTCAGCAGGCGCTTGCCCGGTGAGGGAGAGCCCGGCGCCGGAGAGCCTCGCGAGAGAGAACCCCGCGCCCCTTCGAGTGTGACCCCCGAGTTGATCAAGCTGACGGAAGCATTTTGCGCCGCACCTACCCTTCCCACCCAAACACAGAGCATTACTGAGCTCTTCTCCGCCATCTGGATCCGTTCCAACGAACATGCTTTCACCGCCGGCCTCGAGACCTGGGTTGCGGTTCTCGAGCAGGACGAGGAGCTCCGTTCCCGCTTTCAGAAATCGTGGCAGTCGATGGTGGCCAAGCTCGATTCCGTCTCCTTCTTCGCGGAATCCGGCCTCCCCGCCCAGAAGGCGCTCTTGGCGGAGACCACGCGCCGCCTTTTTCAGCGACTGCTGCCCTCGGCCCGTGAAGACACGGACACGGCTCGGCTCTTTGCGGTAACCTTTGCCTCGCCGCGTGCCGCCAAGCGCTTTGTCGACATCGATGGCGAGCTGTTCGCACGCTTCGCTGCGATTCTCTGGGATCCACAGGGCCTTACTGCTTTTCCGCAGGTGCACGACGGTCTCCATCAGGCGCTTTGCCTTCTGGCTGCGCGGGTCGCCGGGTGCGGTACCAGCGCCGCAGTCCGGCAGCGCAGCGCGGTGGAGCAGGTCGAGGATTCGCCCTTCTACCGCATCGTGTTCGCGACGGAGAAGTTCGTCCGCCCTGAGACCTCGGAACCTGCGTGCGATCGCTTCGATCGCTGGATGGAATCCATCTACGCCTGCCGCGGAGAGCTTGCGCTCGTCCGGCTGCACATGGAAGACGAGGGCGTGAGCACCGCGCTGGTCTTCGACCTGAGCACTATGGATGCCGCTCTCAATCGCATGGAGCTGTTGGCCGCGACCCTGGTGGACGCCACGGACAAGCCCTCAGTTGCCGCACGCCAGTTGCTCAATACCCTGGTATGCGGCCTGCTCGAAGACACGCGCATCTCCGCACTGGTCCGCCAGAACCTCAACCTGCTGGCACGCAAGACCGTCGAACGCACCGGGCACAGCGGCGAACACTACATTGCTCACGGCCGCAAGGAATACTGGCAGATGTGGCTGGCCGCCGTCGGCGGAGGAATCCTTACCGTCTTCACCGCGGCGCTCAAACTGCACATCGTCAAGGGTAGCTGGCCACCCTTCGTCGAAGGCATTCTGGTCGGAACGAACTACGCCATCAGCTTCCTGCTGCTGCAGATCTTTGGCCTGGCGCTGGCCACCAAGCAGCCGTCGATGACCGCAGCCACGCTCGCCGATATCATCCGCCACAACCGCGGCGTTTCCCGTCGCGACAAGATCGCCGACTTCGCCGCCTCCATCAGCCGTACGCAGCTCGCCGCCGCCTTCGGGAACGTGCTGGCTGTGAGCGGCGGCGCCGTGGTCTTCAACCTGATCTGGCTTCACATGCACGGCACCCCTTATCTGGGACCTAACCAGTCGAAATATGTCTACCGTTCGCTGAATCCCATTGCCTCGGGCACGGCGATCTTCGCCGCTCTCACTGGGGTTTTGCTCTGGCTGGCCGCCCTCATTGGCGGATGGTGCGAAAACTTTGCGGTCTACAACCGCATCCCGGCTGCGATCGCGCAGCATCCGCTCGGCAACACGATCGGCGTTCACAGAATGCAGCGCGTAGCCGACTGGTTCGACCGCAATGTCGCTGCTTGGAGCACCAGCATTTCGCTCGGCTACCTCATGGGATTCTTTCCCGAGATCTCGCACTTTTTCGGTCTCCCGCTCGACGTACGCCACGTAACGTTGAATACCGGCATGTTCACCTTTGCAGCCGCTTCATTCGGGCTGGATGCCTTCCGCCACCTCTGGCTCTACTCTGCGCTGGGCGGCATCGCGATCATGTTTTTGCTGAACCTGGGTGTGAGTTTTGCCATCGCCTCCCTGGTTGCGCTGCGCGCCTACGACGTGGGCCGCCCGGAACGCCTGTCGATCCTCAAGGATGTTTTGGGGATGGTCCTAAAGTCTCCGAAGCGCTTCTTTTATCCCGCCGAGCCGAAAACAGCTGCACCCGAAACCTCAAGCACAACGCCGGCTGCCAGCGTGATCGAAGAGCCCGCTCAGGCGGTAACGATCGAATCTACCCAAGCAGTCGCCGCAGCTCCAGCCGAGAGCAGTCCCAGCATCTCCAATCCCAGTGTTGTTCCTTAGTAGTGGCCCTCGACCACGTTCTTCGGCGGCTCGCCCTTCACATAACGCGCCACCTGCGCGGTCGCAAACTCCATCGCCCGAGACAAAAACATCGGGCTTGAAGCCGCGACATGCGGTGTGATGAACAGATTTGGTGCCTTCCACATCGGATGCCCTTCCGGCAGCGGCTCCGGATCGGTCACGTCCGTCACCGCCCGAATCCGTCCGGCTTCGAGCGCTGCCAGCAGCGCATCAGTTTTAACGACGGAACCGCGGGCAGCGTTGACGAGCAGTGCGCCCTGCTTCATTTTCGCCAGCTCCCGCTCCCCGATCATTCCAGTTGTCTCCGGCGTGAGTGGAACAATCAGCACGACGACATCGGCAACGGGCAGCAGATCGAGCAGGCGGTCGACACCCGCAACGTTCTCGGCGCCAGTGCGCGCACGCCGCGCAACGCGGATAATCTCTACGCCAAAGGGTGCCAGCCGTTCCTCGATCGCTCTCCCGATCGCGCCGTAGCCCACGATCATCACCCGCTTGTCGAACAGTTCCTCCTGCAGCACCGGCGGAAAGGGTTTCGCATCAACCTGATGCATCGCGCGATACCGCTCGTCCACTTCCCTGCGCCGCCGCCAATCGCCTGCTCGCTGCAGATCAACGTAGACGGGAAAATATTTGAGCGCTGCGAGAATCGCCGACACCGCCCACTCTGCCGTCGGAATATCGTGCACGCCTTGTGCATCGCACAGAGTGACCTGCGGCGGTATCAGCGGCTGGAGCCAGTCCACACCCGCCAGGAGGGACTGTGCCACGCGCACGCCGCTTAAATGAGGAGCCACCTGCGCCGCCTCTTTTGGATAGACAGGCACGATCCAGAACTCGACTTCGATCACTCCCTCAGGCTTAGCCTCGATGCGCACAATCTCGGCCTCGCGAGGAAAGTTCGCCAGCAAATCATCGCCCACCCACGCGGGTACTCCAACCTTCACCATCGTCTATTGCTCCGCGCACTCAGTCCCTTCGATCCTAATCCCAAAGAGAAAAGCCGCTTCCCCAACGAGGAAGCGGCTCGAGCGAAGGTTCAGCTATTGCTTCTGGTGGAAAATCTTGGCGTTGATGTCCGGCCAGAATTCTTTGAAGAGGAACGTCCCGCCATCGAGGCCTACGTTGATCAGCCAGCGCTGTCCGGTCTTGGTCCACGTTTGGTAGTGTGACGGATAGTACAGCGTCGAAACGCCCGCGGCCGCACCCGCACCAACAATCTCCGATACGTTGAATGTATCGTTCCCCGCGTCCGTCCGCGTGATAAACACACGTGAAATGGAATAACCGGTACGCTTGATGATTCCGCCCCGCCCCAGTGTGTAGTAACGCGGGTCTTGGCGAAACGCAGCCGGCAGAATGAACTCTACCCAGTAATTTTCTTGCGCATTGTCCACAAAGGTGTGCCAGTAGTAGCGCCCATACCCGGCCGCCCCCTGGTGAAACTCCGGAATCGAACCCTCAGCCTGCGATACCCCGGCCAGCATGCCCACCCAAACAAATGAGGAGTAATCGAAGCTGTCCTCGGTCGCCCCGAGGAACTTCTCCTTGACCGTCTCCGGAGGCAGTTTCACGTCGACTGACACCGCGCGAAAATTCGGAATGATGCCCAGGATGCGCTTCGTTTGCTTGCCTTCAAGGCTATTGTTATTTGTTGATGCCGGTTGTCCTGGTGCTGTCGGAGGCGAGCCCGGTTGCGATGAGGAACTCTGCGCATCCACAGGGCTCGGCGCGTCGGGAATATCGATGGCGTGAGAGGACTGTGCTGTGTCCTGCGCTTGTATGGGAAGCGTGCAGGTCCACGCCAGGCACAGCGCACCTGCCGCAACCCACGAGGGGAAACGCATTATTTTAAAAGCCATCGATGAAATTCGTCCCAGGAGCGATGGTTTGATATCACCTACTCTACTTCGTTTGACGTATTCAGGCCTGACTTGGCGCGCCGTCCGACTCGGAATTACGACATCTTCATGCGACAGAGACCTGCTTCGCCGCCCTCGGATCCGTCTTGAAATAACTTTTCAACGCGGTCAGTCCGGCTGTGATCGCTTCCGTAGGCACGGAATATCCGAAGCGCACATGTCCCTCACCCTGCGCTCCAAACACTACACCGGGAATCGTCGCCACGTGGGCCTTCTCAAGAAGCATAGCCGCAACCTTGCGGCTGTCCTTGTGAATTCTGCTCACATCCGGAAAGGCATAGAACGCCCCTTCCGGCGTTTCGCACTCCAGCCCGCATTCGCATAATCCCGCCACCAGCAGGTCCCGTTTCACGCGATACTCCTCGCGCCGCGCATCGATCACGCTCTGTGGAGTAGACAGTGCCTCCAGAGCCGCCCATTGCGTCGGCGTAGACACGCCATTGATCGAATACAGCACCAGCTTCTTCAGCCCGGACATGAACAACTCGCCGGCTACCGCATACCCAATGCGCCAACCCGTCATCGCGTAAGACTTCGAAAACGTGAAGGTCGTAATTGTGCGCTCCGCCATACCCGGCAACGAAGCGATCGAGAAATGCTCGCCCTTATACACCAGGTCTTCATAAGCTTCATCGGCAATCACCACCAGGTCATGCTTTTTCGCGAAGGCCGCGACCTCCTCCGCCTCCGCGCGCGAAAACACCGTGCCCGCTGGATTCTGCGGTGTGTTGTAGTAGATCGCCCGCGTGTGCGGAGTCGAAAACTGCTCCAGCGTTTTGGTCAACCCATTTCTGCGCGCCGTCGCCGTCGGCACCAGCAGAGCTCGCGCCTCCGCCCCGGTCACCATGTCGCGAATCGGTGTCCAATACGGTGAAAACAGCAGCACATCATCGCCAGGATTGAGCACTGCCTGAAAGGCAACGTGCAGCGCATGTGCTCCGCCAGCGGTTACGATCACATGGTCGGTTGTCGCGTCGATCTTATTTCGCGTCTGCAATTTCTTCGCCAGCGCGGCCTGCAAAGGTTCGATGCCCGACGAAGGAGCATACCGCGTCTTGTTCTCCACCAGCGCCTTCAGCATGGCGTACTTGATCGGCTCCGGCGTATCGAAGAATGGCTCTCCGCCGTGAAACGAATGCACCGTCTGCCCCGATGCCCGCAAATCAAGCACCTTGTTACGAATCTGCACAATATCTGAGAAGCCCACCTCATCCAGCCGTTTCGCCAGACGCAACCCGCTCTTTTTCGTCATCGCTCTTTCTCAATCCTCCCGGGCGTTCGCACAGCCGACGCCGGACTCAATAGCTTAGACCATTTCTGGATCGCAAGCTGCTCCGCAGCCGGTTTTCCGGCCAGCGGCGCGTGTTATTGGATGCGCCCGTCCTGCTATGCTCCGAAGAGAAATGCGCCCCTCATCAATCTGGTTCATCATCGCCGCCTTCTGGCTCGGCGATACCATCCTTCGTATCGTCCGAGGGCACGCCCATCGGGCCTGGCTGCCCGCCCTTATTGCGCTGATCTTTGTCATTGTTGGCCTCCTTTACGCGCGGCGAGAACGAAAAGCTCGACTCAGGTAGCCAGCAATCCGGTATACACGGCCATTCCCACAACCGCATCGACGCCGATGGCATGCAGAGCATCGATCTCAGCTTGTTCGCGGATGCCTCCGGCCACAATCAGTTGCCGTGACGTCAGGCTACGCAACGACTCGGCCCGCTCAATCGGAAAACCCCGCATCGTCCCCTCTGTATCCACATGTGTATAGAGAAATGCCCCACAATATGGATCGAGCGCCTCAATCGCCTGCTCCGGCGTTAGTTCCACCCTCTCTTTCCACCCGCGAACCGCGACGCGCCCTCCTTTTGTATCAATGCTTGCTACAAATTGCTCACGCCCAATCGCCGTGCTCATCAAGGCCGCTGTTTTTGTCTCGACACCCGCTGCGCTAAACAGCACCGATCCCAGGATTACACGCCGTGCCCCGGCGTCGAGCAGCCTCTTACCCTGCGCCGCTGTTCGAATCCCGCCGCCCACCTGACACGGCAACCGTTTTGCAATCTTCTCGATCAGTGCGGCGTTGTCGCCCTGCCGCATCGCCGCGTCCAGATCGATCAACTGGACTATGGGATAGGACGAGAACCGCTCAATCCAATATTCAAAATCGTCAAAGGCAAGCCTGATCTCCGCGCCCTGGACCAGCTGAACGATACGGCCACCCATCAAGTCGATCGAAGGAATCAACAAGGCAGCCTCACGGCAACGCCATAGCGCGCGATCTCTTCTTTCAACGCTCGGGCATCCGAGATGCCAAAGTGAAAAATGCTCGCGGCCAGCGCCGCATCCGCTTTCCCGCGCAGGAAGACGTCCGAAAAATGGCGCGCATTCCCCGCGCCACCGGAAGCAATCACAGGAATCTGTACCGCCTCGCTCACGGCAGCGGTCAACTCGCAGTCAAAGCCTGCCCTTGTACCGTCTGCATCCATCGAGGTCAACAGAATCTCTCCGGCACCGCGCTGCTCCGCTTCGCGCGCCCAGTCCAGCGCCTTACGCCCGGTGGCCTTCCGCCCTCCTTCGCCAAAAACCTCGGTGCCCTGGGGCGATCGCCCCCCCTCGATCCTTCGAGCGTCGATCGCCACAATCACGGCTTGCGCTCCAAATCGTGCGCCGATCTCCTCGATCAGCTCCGGCCTCAGCAATGCAGCCGAGTTCACGCTCACCTTATCCGCGCCCGCATCGAAGACCGCCGTTGCATCGTCAAGCGTCCTCACGCCGCCGCCCACAGTGAAGGGAACGAACAATCGCTGTGCCGTTCGCCGCACCGTATCGAGCAGCGTCCCACGCCCCTCGTGCGTGGCCGAGATGTCCAGCAGGACAATCTCGTCCGCGCCCGCTTCCGCATGACGCCCTGCTAATTCCGCCGGATCGCCGGCGTCGATCAGATCGACGAACTGCACGCCCTTGACAACCCTGCCGTCTGTGACATCCAGGCAGGCGATAATCCGCTTGCTTAGCATGCCAACTCCACAAAATTACGCAGAATGCGCAAACCGATCTGCCCGGATTTTTCCGGATGGAACTGCACCCCCATCACGTTCTTCCGCTCGACGGCCGCTGTGAACGCCTCTCCATATTCTGTAACTGCCACGGTGTCATTAACGACGGGCGCTTTGTAAGAGTGAGTGAAGTACACGGAACTGCCCGCCTCAACTCCGCGCAGCAGTCGTGAACCCTCGCGCACGGTCAGCGAATTCCATCCCACATGCGGAACCTTCTTTCCCGCCGCAAACCGGTCGCAGCTAGCATCAAATACCGCGAGTCCACGGCTGCCCGGAGCCTCGGTGCTTCCGCGAAAGAGCCATTGCAAGCCAACGCAGACTCCCAGAAATGGCGTGCCCTGCGCGATCTGCTCCTCTATCGCCTGACGCAATCCGCGCTCTTCCAAAAACGCTGTCGCTTGAAAATGCCCCACCCCGGGCAGCACAATCTTGTCTGCGCGCCTCACCAAATCGGGATCCTCCGTCGCCTCAGCGTCTGCTCCAACGGCTCTCAGCGCCTTCATCACCGACGTCAGATTCCCCGCCTTGTAATCGACGACCGCGATCACAACAGACCTTTCGTGCTGGGCAGCATCTCTCCCAGTTGCTTGTCGCGCGAACACGCAACTCTTAACGCCCGGGCAAACGCCTTGAACAACGCCTCAATCTTGTGATGATTGGAACGCCCGTACATCGTCTTCAGATGAACATTCGCTCGGGCGCCCCGCGAAAACCCCTCGAAGAAATCTTCGACAAGCTCGGATTGTAGATCTCCGACGAGCCTCGCCCTGACCTTCGTGTCCACCACGCACGCCGAGCGGCCGCTCAGATCGATCGCCGCCAGACCCAGCGTTTCGTCCATCGCCATCAGGAAATAACCCGCTCGCAGAATTCCGCGCTTATCGCCGAGCGCCTTGTCGACGGCCTCGCCTAATGCGATTCCCACGTCCTCTACTGTGTGATGTTGGTCCACATCCAGATCGCCCTTGCACGTCAGCTCCAGGTCGAAGGCGCCGTGCCGCGTAAACAGCTCCAGCATGTGATCGAGAAATCTGATCCCGGTCGAAACTGTGTAACGCCCCGAGCCTTCGATCGTAAGCCGAAGATGAATCTCCGTCTCCGCCGTCTTGCGATCGACCATGCCGGTGCGTTTTGTCGTCCTCGTTTTCGTGATGGCCTTCGTCACTCGGAGTCTCCCGTCCACTCGATCTCTCGGAGGCTCTCTTCCATCGCCTGCACGCCGCGCTCCGTCTGTTCCCGCGTGCCGATGGTGATACGCACGCATCCATCGCACCCCGGATCGGTCGAGCGGTCCCGCACCAACACGCTGCGTGCCCGCATTGCTTTACAAAACTCCGCATGCAGCCGACCAATGTATGTCAAAACAAAATTAGCTTCGGAAGGCCAGTACCGTACGCCCATCCGTTCCAGCGCAGCCGTAAGCTCTCCGCGTGCATACAGAACCTCGGTCACGTACCAATCGACGTAAGCCCGATCTTCGAGCGCAGCCGGCAGGCAGGCCAATGCCAGCGAATTTACGCTGTACGGAGAAATCACCCGCCGCATCCATTGCATCTGCTCCTCGCTCGCAGCCAGCAAACCCAGGCGCAGCCCGGCGAGTCCATATACTTTAGAAAATGTGCGCGCCACGATTACATTTGGCACGCGCCCTACCAAATCGATGACCGTCTGTCCGTAAGAATGGAAATACGCCTCGTCCACCAGCACCATTGCCTGCGGAGCAGCTTCAATGATCCGCAAAATATCTTCGCGCCGTACTGCCCGCCCCGTGGGGCTGTTCGGGTTCGCAATGGCAATCACTTTCGTCGCTGGCGTGATCTTCGCGAGGAGCGCTTCAAGAGGGAACCGGAAATCCGCATCCGCCTGCACCTCGACAAGGCTCGCGTCTGTTCCCGATGCATAGACCGCATACATCGAATAGGTGGGTACGGGCAGCAGCATTTCATCGCCTGCGCCCAAATACGTCTGGCACAGCACGTGAATGGCTTCATCCACACCATTCGTCAGCAGCACCTGCGCGGGCTTCAGTTTCAGGTACTCCGCAACCAGGCGCTCTACGGGTTCGCGCTCCGGATACATCGTCAGCTCAGCGCGCGAGATCTGCCCCAGTACCTCCAGCACGCGCGGAGAACAGGCTAGAGTGTTCTCGTTGAAGTCCAGGCGCAGACTCCCACTGCGGTCGCCCAGGGGAGGGTGGTACTCCTTCATCCGCCGAATCAGGTCGCGAGGCTGCGGGCCCAATGTCTTTACACTATTCATCGGTGCCTCTCACGCGAACCGCCTCTGCATGCCCGCGCAATCCCTCGGCCTCGGCGAGCGCAATCGCAGCCGGACCCAAGCGCCGCAAACCCTCCCGCTTGTACTCCTGCACAGTGATTACCTTCAAAAAATCCATCACGCTTAACCCGCCCCGCACGCGAGCCAGGCCTCCAGTCGGCAGGGTGTGATTCGGGCCGGAAACATAGTCGCCCAGCGGTTGCGCAGAATATGGTCCAACAAAAACTGAACCCGCATTCCTTACCCACTCGAGGTCCGCCTCTCTATCGACGGTCAGATGCTCGGGTGCAAGCCAATTCGTAATCTCGCGTGCCTCTTCCACTGTTTTTGTCACAATAGCCAGGCCATTACAGGCAATCGCCTCGGCGGCAATCGGGTTCGAGCGGACTTGCCTTTTCACCTCGGCCACTACGGCTCGCGCGAGTGGGTTCTTACCCGTTATGAAAATTCCCAGCGCATCCGGATCGTGCTCTGCCTGCGCGATGAGATCGGCGGCAATCCAAGCCGGCTTTCCATCCTGGCTGGTTACTACAATCTCCGTGGGTCCGGCGAGCATATCGATGGCGCAGTCGAAGGCGACCAGCTTCTTTGCCGCTGTCACAAACGCATTGCCCGGACCGACGATCTTGTCCACGCGCGCAACGCTCTCCGTTCCGTAGCCCAGAGCCGCGATGGCCTGCGCGCCGCCCATGCGATAGAACTCCGTCACCCCCAGCATCGCCGCTGCGGCCAGAGTTTCCGGCGCCGGTCTGGGAGACGCGACCACGATTCGCTCCACTCCTGCCACCTGCGCCGGAATCACAGTCATCAGCAGTGTCGAGGGCAACGGATACCTGCCACTCGGTACGTAACAGCCAACGCTACAAATAGGACGAATCCGCTGACCCACCGTCAGCCCCGGCACCAGAGAAAAACCCCACTCCAGTGGACGCTGCTTTTCGGCAAAGGCTCGGATGTTCCTCGCCGCCACCTTCAAAGCATGCCGAATCGCGAGGGGAGTTGCCTCCCATGCTGTTGTCAGCTCATCCCCTGTAATATGTACCGGTATCTGTGGCGAAAGATGATCAAACTTTTCCGCATAACGGCGCAGAGCCGCGTCGCCGCCCTCGCGCACACCCTGAACAATACGCCGCGCCGCCGGAATAGCGCGCTCATAGTTGGCGCTGCGCCGTGCAATGACCTCCGCAATGCGCGCCTTCCCGCCGCGTCCTGTGGTTGAGATCAGCTTCATGCTTTACAGCACCACCTTGTTGAGCGGATACTCGACGATCCCCGTCGCTTTTGCCGCCTTGAGCTTCGGAACCACATCGCGGACGACGCCCTCTTCGAGAATCGTATTCAGCGCCACCCAGCTCGGATCGGACAGCTCCGATACTGTGGGAGAATTCAACGCAGGCAACACCGCCAGCACTGCCGGCAGATTTGCTTTTTCTACATTCAGCATCAAGCCCACCCGTCCCTGCGCGGAAATCGCTGCATTAAGCATCAGCGCGAGGCTATCGATTTTCTGCTTCTTCCAGGGATCTTCGTAGGCCGCGCGATTCGCAATCAGGTGCGTCTCGCTCTCCATCACCGTGTCGATAATCCGCAGCCGGTTGGCGCGGAGTGAGCTGCCCGTCTCCGTCACCTCGACGATGGCATCGGCCAGCATGGGAGGCTTAACCTCGGTCGCACCCCAGCTAAACTCCACCTTCACCGGCACATTCTTCGCTGCAAAATATTTTTTGGTTACCTCGACCAGCTCGGTCGCAATGATCTTGCCGCTCAAATCCTCGGCTTGCTCGAACCGAGAATCCTCCGGAACGGCCAGCACCCAGCGCACTTTGGTGCGGCTCTGCTTGGCGTAGGTAAGGCTGGTCACGCTTTTTACATCCAGCGCGCTTTCGACCACCCAATCGATGCCCGTCAGGCCCACGTCCAGCACGCCGTGATCGACATACCGGGCCATCTCCTGCGCGCGAATCAGCATGCACTCGATTTCTGCATCGTCGACCGAAGGAAAATACGATCGTCCGTTCGCAAAAATCCGCCAGCCTGCTCGCTCGAACAGCGCGATGGTCGCATCCTGGAGGCTTCCTTTCGGAATTCCCAACCGCAGCTTGTTCGCCATCAGCGTACCTCCGCGCTGGCGATCACGGAGACAGGAATCGGGCGCGTGAAGCAACTCACGGTGCCTTCATGGCAAACCAGACCGTCGCCTTCGACGCGCACGCGAAACAGCAACGTGTCCTGATCGCAGTCGGTCGCGGCATCGACAATACGCAGCCGGTTGCCGCTGGTCTCGCCCTTTGTCCAAAGCTTCTGGCGCGTGCGGCTCCAGAATGTGACAAATCCCGTTTCGAGCGTCTTACGATAGCTTTCGTCATTCAGAAACCCGACCATCAACACCTCTCCTGTCCTGGCATCCTGCACAATGCCCGGAACCAGTCCGTCCATCTTCGCGAAATCAATTGTTATGTCCGTCATCGTCCCTTGTCCCGTTTATTGTTGCGCCAAAATGCAAAAAACCCGCCAGTGCTTTCGCCGGCGGGCTCTTTCAGGATCCTTTTGTGAGGCTGTTAACTTAAGCCACGCAGATCCGCCGGCACGCTCGTCACGTGATGATGGTGATGATGACGATGGTGAACGCGAATCTGCATCTAGAGAAAACCTAACTCCTGGCTTGGATGCTGTCAACTTTCGCCGCGTCTACCGCGCTGCCCAGAGTTTCTGCAATGGTCTGAGCGAGCTGGTGAAGGCTGAAAGGTTTCTCGAGGCACGCCACACCCGACGCGTCGCCGGTCGCCTGTAGTTCGTCCGCAGCTCCGCGCTGTCCTGACATGAAGATCACTTTGGTCTCAGGGCGCTGCTCGCGCACCTGTTCAATGAGCATATCTCCCGGCAAGTCCGGCAAAATCAGATCGCAGATCACCAGGTCCAGTCTGCGTGCCAGCGTTCGCGTCCATTTCAGCGCGACCTCTGCGCTGCCGCACGCTATCACCTCATATCCGCGCGCCGTCAGAAAATCCTGGATCATCCTACGTAGTTCATCCGCATCTTCTATCAGAAGCACGAGTCCGCCTTGCGGCATTTCCTGCGCCTCTTCCCGTTGAGCGGGAATGAAGATATCGAAGCGTGCCCCCTCGCCGGGTGCGCTCGTTACGCGAATGTTCCCTCCGCTTTGCTGAACGACTGCGTGCACTGATGCTAGGCCGAGGCCGCTGTTCCTGCTCCTCGATTTCGTCGAAAAGTAGGGCTTGAGGGCGTGCAGTCTCGTCTCTTCCGTCATGCCATGCCCTGTATCCCGCACCACCAGATGCGCGTAACGGCCGCGCGCCAACCCTAATTCATGGTCGTCAGACTCCACCAACTCCCGATGAGTCGAGATGTACAGCTTACCGCCCTCCGGCATGGCGTCACGCGCATTTACGGCCAGGTTCAGCACGACCTCCCGCCATTGCGCGGCGTCGGCGAAGACCGGCCATAGTTCGGAATCGAAGTCCATTTCCAGGTCGATCTGTTTGCCAAGCAGGATCTGGAGTACCTCTGCCTGCTCGCTCAGCACCGCATTCAGATCGAGCCTTTCACGCCGCATTGCCTGGCTGCCACCCAGGCTTAAGCGCTGCAGTGCCAGATCCTGTGCGCTGCGCACGGTCTTCGCGATCAACTCGATCTGCTGTTCAGGATCACCTTCGCCCTCTTGTAGCTGCTCAGCCACCGCCAGAATTACCGTGAGCAGATTGTTGAAGTCATGCGCAATCGATCCCGAGACTCGTCCCGCGAGATCAAATTCTCCCGCCAGTTTTGGATCCCGGGCCGCTCCAGGTTTCGGGAGCAATTCGCGAACTATGAAAAATCGCGCCGGCCTTTCGTTCCAAACCAATGGAAAAGACCGCACTTCTACGGGAAGGAGCGTTCGGTCGGGAAGAATATGCTCAGAAAGAGTATCGAGTGGTGGAGCGTTGAGTCTCCCATCCAGCAGCCGGTTCAGCTCCGCGCGCCGGTGGGGCGGCAGAACTTCATCCACGCCGCGCGCCCGCAAATCCTCACGGCTCATCTGGTATTTCGCCACGGCTGCGTCATTTGCTTCAACCACGCGCCGCGATTCGCAATCAAGAACAAACATCGGCCACGGCGCCGACTCGATCATCGCCTTGCACATCTCCGCCGGCCAGGGTTCCAGCCCCGCCGTCTCATCGAGACTGCTGATTGGGTTTTTCGGTGCGCGGGTCTTGTTCATGCCCTACAGTTCTCCGTAACACACAACCAAGTGAAGCAACTGCAAACGCCAATCGGCAAAGCTACTTCAACGGAGCTTCCATTAAGCCGGGGCACTGCTCTGCCGCGGCTGTTTGCCTCAGAGCTGCTTTCAGTAAGCACACTGCACTTCCTGCCAACCGTGATCTATAGACTTATGCGCCACGGATTTCTCAGCAATGGACGAGGCGTTCGCATGCCCCTGGTTTGAAGGGCGTCGATATCATTGAGTTCATGAAACATAACTAGAGAAATAGAGCGGAGAACGTTCAGCTATCTGATGCATTTCCGCTACTCTATCGCTATTTTCTTCACCGGGGACTTTGCGGCTTTCTTGGCCGCGGCCTTCTCAGGAACAGCTTTCTTTGCAGCAAGTCTTTTCGCTGCAACCTTTTTCGTTGCTTTGGCACCCGCCTTCACTGGAGACTTCTTTCTTGCCGCGAGCGTCTTCTCGGTGAGGGCAGCCTTTAATTCCGCCACGTCCAGGTGCCTGGCGGATTTTCTCAACCGCTCTATGTCGTAGTATGCGCGCTTCTCCTTCAGAAAGATGTGGACAACAAAGTCCACATAGTCCATCAGAATCCACTCCGCCACCTTGCGGCCTTCCACCGAGTTCGGATAGGTCGCGAACTTCCGCTTCAATTCGAGCTCAATGCCGTCGGAAATCGCCTGCGTCTGCTTCTCGTTTGCCCCGCTGGCGATCAGAAAGAAATCGGTGAAACCCGAGTCTGCCTGATCCAACTCGAGTATCTTTGTGTCTTCGCCCTTCTTCTCTTCGCAAACTGCGGCCGCAGCCAGGACCATGGTACGGGTTTCGGTCGATGCCATCTCGGTAGTTTTTCTTCTCCTCGCGAACGGTCTCCCGCGACCGATCTCACGAACGATCCATGGTAGCGTGCAACCGCTTGCCAGCGCTACCACGTTATACGTTTAAGTAGAGCTTGTGCTGCTGGATGTACTTCGCTACCGAAGGATTGAGCACTCTCCCGATGTCGGCGCCGACACCGGTGCCCCGGCTGAGCGCTGTCCTCACTTCCGTCGCCGAAACATCCTCGGCCAGGTCGGGCAGAAGATGAAGCCGCGAACCCCCGCCGCTTTTTCCGCGCAGTCCCAATACCAGGCAGCCGGGTAAATCTGTCTCTTCCGAGGCAACCGAGATGCTCTCCGGCAATGCAGCCGCCAGGCGTCCCAGGTCGAAGCGCGGGCGCGCACCGACAATAAAATCGCAGGCCACCAGCAACTCCGCCGCGCGGTACCACTTCCCGATGGTCAGGAACGAGTCTGCGCCCATCAGGCAAAAGAGACTGTCCTCAGCTCCCAGGTCCTTTCTTACGTGTGAAAGTGTATCGATGGTGTAGTTTGGCCGGCCGTCGGCGCGGGTCGTGTCGATCCGCGAGACCTCCATCCCTTGCTCACCGGCGAATGCCAGCCGCACCATCTCCACGCGCTCTTCGAAACTTGCAGCTGTCGCCTCCTGCTTGAGCGGTTGGGTTCCCACCGGAGCGACCAGTACCCTGTCCAGACGCAGGCGATCCATCGCCAGCCGCGCCAGCGCCACGTGCCCGCGATGCGGGGGATCGAAACTGCCTCCGAACAATGCGAGTTTCATCGGGCGACTCTCATCGTCCTATGATCCTAATGCGAATCTAAGATTTAGCGGCAGCTCACCGTCTATTCTGATTACGACTGCATGTCTCAAACCGCCTACATCGGACTCGGCTCCAATCTCTCCTCGCCTGCTGGGCCCCCCTCCGAGATCGTGCTGGCCGCGATCGAATCGCTGGCGACCGTCGGCGTCATTGCGGCCCGTTCGTCTCTCTATCGAACTGCCCCCGTCGGCTACCAGAACCAGCCCGCATTCATCAACGCCGCGGTAGCTCTGCGCACGGATCAGGACCCCGAGCGCGTGCTCAAGTGTCTTTTGGCAATCGAGCGCTCCTTCGGCCGGGACCGCGCCGCTGGAGTTCCTAAAGGCCCCCGCACCCTCGATCTTGACCTGTTGCTGATGAACGGCGTCATCCTCGAAACCCCCACGCTCACCCTGCCTCATCCCGAACTACCCCATCGGCGTTTTGTTCTCGCCCCGCTTGCCGAAATCGCTGGCGACGCCTTCCATCCCGTTCTGCGCAGAACCATCCGCGAACTCCTTGCCGAGCTCCCGGATGAGGGTCCGAACAGCTCCAACTCCATCCAGATCCTGCGTCCGACGAGCCCCGTGTATCGCGGCATTTAGGATGGGTGTACGCCACATGCCCCGCAGCTTCCAGCGAACCCTGCTCCTGGCCGCGCTCGCGGCACTGCTGTTCCCTGCGCTCAGCCGCGCCCAAAAAAACCCTGAAATGCCTCAGCCTGCGCAGACCACCCTGCGTGGAAAGGTGGTCGACCCGCGCGGTGCTCCGTTGCCGGAATCCACTGTAATCGATCCCTCCGGACACTTACTGGCCACGACCGGCGCCGACGGCTCCTTTGAAATACCCCGTGGAACCTCGGAGATCAGGGTAAGCAATCCGCATTATGTAACAGTCACCGTGCCGATTTCCGCCGCCTCTCCGCTTACTGTCGTCCTCCAGACGCCTCTTGAGTCGGTGATCGTTTCGGCCTACCGATCCCCTCTGGCCACCGCCGACAGCCCGGCCAGCACCCGCATCCTCGACACCCAGCAGCTCCGCGAATCGGCCTCTCCAGCTCTCGACGGCAAGTTGCGCCAGGTTCCCGGCTTCGAGCTCTTCCGTCGGTCGAGCTCTCTCGTAGCCAATCCCACGACGGAAGGAATCTCCTTGCGCGGACTCGGCTCCACCGCCGCCAGCCGGTCCCTCGTAGTTCTCGACGACACTCCGCTCAACGACCCTTACGGTGGCTGGATTCATTGGGAAGAGTTGCCCTCCCTCACCATCCACTCCGTCGAAGTCGTCCGCGGCGGAGCCTCCGATCTATATGGATCGAGCGCTATCGGCGGCGTGATCACCGTTGTTCCTGTCCGCGCCCAGGCAACCGGCCTGCAAGTCAACACCAGTTATGGAGGCGAAGCTACCACCGACAACGCGATCCTCGGCACCCTCAAGTCCGGCCAATGGTCGGCTCTCGGCAGCGGAGGCGTTGTCGCTACCGATGGATACATCCTGGTCGCACCCGATGTGCGCGGCCCCATCGATCAGCCCTCAAATGTCCACGCCCAGAACGCCATCGCCCAGGTCGACCGCCAGTTCCATGGAAACGACCTGGCCTTCCTCCGCGGCGGTCTGCTCAATGAGGATCGTCACAACGGCACGCCTTTTCAGGTCAACAGTACACGCCTCTGGAGATATATCGCCGGCGCCGACATCTCCTCCTTTGTTTTCCGTTTTTGGGGCGTCGAAGAGCACTACCGTCAGACCTTCTCCAGCATCGCTCCGGGCCGTGCCTCGGAAACGCCTACCCGGTACGGATATGATCCGGCCACCGAACTGGGAGCCGCCGTCCGCTGGCATCACTCCTTCAGGTCTGACTTGCTGGCCCTCGCCGGAGCCGACACCCACGATGTCCGCGCCTCCGATGACGAGACCCTCCTGACCGCCGCAGGCGGAATCCTCAACACCACGGCCCGGCAGCGCCAGACCGGCGTCTACGGCGAGGTGCTGTATACGCCCTCAAAGTGGACCCTCAGCGCCTCGGCGCGTGTGGATCACTTTTCAAACTTTAACGCCATGCAGTACACCAAAAACACCAGCGCAGTCCTGCCATCGTTCAGTCAAACGCCTTTCGACCCCCGCATCGGCGTCACGCGACGCATCAACTCCACGTTTGCCCTCAACGGCTCCGCCTTTCGCGCCTACCGCGCGCCCACCCAGAACGAGCTCTACCGCACCGGCCAGGTGGGCCAGCAGACGACGCTGCCCAATAACCACCTGCTCTCGGAACGCGCCACCGGCTGGGAGACAGGCTTCCAGACCGACCTGCGGCGCATCGGCTCAACCTTCCGCGCAAGCTATTTCTGGACCCAGGTCAACCGCCCCATCACAGCCCTCACCCTCGTCACTACGCCCACATCCACCCTCCTCAAGCGTGAAAACCTTGGCCAGATCGAGAGCCGCGGTATCTCGCTCGACTACGCCATGCAGCCCGCCCGCTGGATCAGCCTCGTCGGCGGATACCAATATGCCAACGCCACGGTTACAAAATACGCGCAGCAACCGCAGCTGGTCGGCAATTGGATTCCCCAGGTGGCGCGCAACATGGCTACGGCACAGCTCCGACTCAGCGATCCACGCCTGGGCGTGATCAGCTTCCAGGCCCGCAACAGCGGCCGCCAATACGACGACGACGCCAACCAGTACCTGCTCGTCAGCTATTTCCGCTTCGACGCCTACGGATCCCGCGACTTTGGCCGCCACGTTCAGGTCTACGCCTCGGGCGAAAACCTCTTCGACCGTGCTATTCAGGTGGGCAGAACTCCTACCCTGACCCTCGGGACCCCGCGCATCGCCCGCATTGGCGTGCACCTGACCTGGGGAGATTAAAGTACGCTTCGTAGCCATTGAACCGGATGCTCCACCTTCGCGAAGCTAAGCTGGGTAAGATCTAGCTGTTCTTGACCCCGCTTTTTGCCACCTCTGCGTCGACAGGAGTAACTTTATCCCCGCCAAAAAATTATCCCCGCCAAGGAGTCTCTAATGGCCACCATCGCTCTCGATCCCCGCCTCGACAAAAACACCTCGAACTTCATCTCTTCCGAACACCGCATGCTCATCGACGGCAAGTTCGTCAAAGCTGCCTCCGGCAAAACGCTGCCTGTCTATAACCCGGCCACCGGAGAAGTCATGGCCCACGTCCCCGAGGCCGAAGGCGTCGATGTGGACCGCGCCGTTCGCGCCGCCCGCCGCGCCTTCGACGAAGGCCCATGGCAGAGAAAGATCACCGCTTCGCAACGCGGCCGCCTGCTGTGGAAGCTCGCCGACCTGCTCGAATCCCATCTCGAAGAGTTTGCCGAGCTTGAATCCATGGACAACGGCAAGCCGCTCGCCGTCGCCCGCGCCGCTGACGTGCCTCTGGCTGTCGATCTCTTCCGCTACATGGCCGGATGGTCTACCAAGATCATGGGCCAGACCTTCCCCATCTCCTTCCCCGGCGAATACCTCACCTACACCCTGCGCGAGCCCATTGGCGTGGTCGGCCAGATCATCCCGTGGAACTTCCCGCTGCTGATGGCCGCATGGAAGCTGGGTCCGGCGCTTGCTGCCGGAAACACCGTCGTCCTCAAGCTCGCCGAGCAGACGCCGCTCTCGGGCCTGCGCCTCGCCGAACTCATTCAGGAAGCCGGCTTCCCTGACGGCGTCGTCAACGTCCTTACCGGATACGGTGAGGGCGCGGGAGCTCCGCTGGCGGCTCACGATCTCGTCGACAAGATCGCCTTCACCGGCTCGACCGAAGTCGGCAAGCTCATCGTTGGCGCCGCCCGCGGCAATCTCAAGAAGGTCACGCTGGAGTTGGGCGGAAAGTCCCCGGCGATCGTCTTCCCCGACGCCGATCTCGACAAGGCCATTGCCGGAACCGCCTCGGCCATCTTCTTCAATCACGGACAGTGCTGCTGCGCCGGCTCCCGCCTGCTCGCGCACAAGGACGTCTATGACCGGGTGGTCGAAGGCGTCTCCGACATCGCCTCGAAGATTCGCGTTGGCTCCGGCCTAGACCCCGACACGCAGATGGGGCCGCTCGTCTCCGACGAGCAGTACCAGCGCGTTTCGAGCTTTATCGACTCCGGGCTGAACGAGGGCGCGAAGGCCACAGCCGGCGGCCGGCCCGGAGCTGAAAAAGGATACTTCGTTCATCCCACCGTGCTTACGCACACCAAGCCCGAGATGAGAGTCATCCGCGAGGAGATCTTTGGACCGGTCGTTTGCGCCATCCCCTTCACGGACGCCGACATCGACCGCATCGCCAGCGAAGCCAACGACTCGATCTACGGCCTGGCCGCCAGCATCTGGACCAGCAATATCTCCATCGCCAACAAAATGGCGAAACGGATCAAGTCCGGAACCGTCTGGATCAACTGCCACAACGTCTTCGACGCCGCGCTGCCCTTCGGCGGATACAAGCAATCCGGATGGGGCCGCGAAATGGGCGGCGACGTCTTCAACAGCTACACCGAAGTGAAGGCGGTCACGACGGCGCTTTGACTGTGATCTGCGATGGGATCGAGTAGTAAATGGAGCAGTGGCCGAACAAGTCGAGCCAGATGTTGACGAACTAAGTCCGAATGAATACAGCCAGGCAGGATTTGGGTGTTTTGGGTGAAAAGCTTGTCGCCAAGTGGTGTCAATGTCCTCATTGTAAGAGGTTCAAAACACTTATACGATTGCCGCCCAACTTCAAATGCGCTGATCTGATCTGTGATTTCTGCGGTTTTCTAGGGCAAGTGAAGACATCAACCGCCCGTGACATCGGTATCTTACCCCGCACGCTTTTAGGTGCAGCTTGGGGTCCGCAAAAAGCGAGGATGGACGCGGCCATTTATTTTCCCCTCTACCTCGTCCTCGTTACGACTGAACGGAAACATTATGCGATCTATTATTTGTCGGCTGATGTTCAACCGCCAGAACTTTTTCTCCAGCGGAACCCGCTACGCTCGACAGCTAAACGCGCCGGGTGGGTTGGGTTTCATTACGACCTACATGCTGTGCAGGATAGATTTGTACGCCTTGTCTGATGGCTCTTTAGGTTGATGGATGAGACAAGTCGAATAAAGCCAGAAACAAGCATCATGCAGAACCGCGAGCGGCCTTGACTCGGTGTCCCAAGGGTTTCGCTTTCACATTATCCATTCGCACCACAATCCGCTTGCCAAGTACGTCCGCAGCACGCGCGATCGTAACCAGTGACACCGACACATTCTCCGGATCGAGCAGCCGATCAAGCTGCGAGCGGCTTGTGTGGATCTCTTTCGCGAATGCCTGCTTGGTCTTGCCTTGAGCCTTCATCGCCTGTTGCAGTTCCCAGGCAATCACGCGCTTCAGTGCAATCGCTTCAGCTTCCTCCCGGATGCCTTCCTCTTCAAGGAAATCCGTAAAACTCGAACCGCTGTGTCCTGTCTTCTTCACGCGCTCATCCGATTTCATCTCAGGCTCCTCTCATGCTTTTTCCGGTTGCTCTCAGCCAGCCGCAGTTCCGTATCCGGAGTCTTCTGCGTCTTCTTCATAAATCCGTTAAGCAGAATCATCCGGCTCACCCGGTCGACATAAAAAATCACTCGCGCAATTCGGTTCTGGTCCAGATTGGTGCGAACTTCATAGAGTCCGCCGCGCAACGGACGGCAAGCCGGCATCCCGATCGGCCAGCCCAATTCCACCGTAAGAATGTCCGCGCCGATCCGTTTCTTGTCATCTTTCGGCAAATTCTTCAGCCACTCTCGTACCGGCTCATTGCCAGCTTCGGTACGGTAGAAGACCGCAGAAATGCGCTTCAAGGGATCGGGATGCGGAGTCAACAATACAAGTGTACCACAAAAGGTACATTCCAAATTAGTGCTTTTTATCCTGGTGCTTCAATCCTAATCCCGTGGGCAACTCCAGCTGCTCCGCGCCGTGTTCATCGACATAGGGCCGGAAACAACTGCGGCATCGCGCCTCATACAGCCCGGCGGCACCCACCAGCACCAGCGATTGGCTCGATCCCAGCCTTTGCGTGTGATTCGCTGGAGCGCCGCACTGCATGCAGACGGCCGATAGCTTCGTCACTTCGTCGGAGACCGCCATCAAATCCGGGACCGGCGGGAACGGCTCGCCAGCAAACGTCGTATCGAGGCCGGCCAGAATCACTCGTTTGCCCAGGTGCACCAGCTCCAGCGACAACGGCACGAGAGAAGCGTCGAAAAACTGCGCCTCATCCACTCCGACGACCTCGATCTGGTCGATCACCGGGAAAAGCTCCGCCTTCAGAGCCTCGACATTCGCCACCGTGATCGCCTCGAGTGTTTGCGAGCTATGCGAGGCGATGGCCGTCCGGTGATATCGCGCATCGAGATCGGGCTTGAAGCACAGGACCCGTCGCTTCGCGATCTGCGCCCGCTTCAGCCGCCGGATCAGCTCCTCGGATTTACCGGAAAACATGGGCCCGGTAATGACTTCAATGCGTCCTGGATGAATTTGAGACATAGACTGATTTCTGATGACTTCTGCGAGTGTATGACGTAGGGCTGAGGAATACGCGCCTCCAAAACGCGAACTGTCCATGAATGTCGAAGCTTGCTATTCTTTGCTATTCTTGGACAAAGGATATCGCTATGAACGTCTCATTGACTGCGGAACTGGAGAGCTATGTGCAAGCCAAGGTGGAGAGTGGCCTATACGCTTCTGCGAGTGAGGTTGTGCGTGAAGCCCTGCGCCTTCTGGAGCAGAAAGAGCGGGAACGTGAGGCAGCGCTGAAGGAGTTTCAGGCGGAACTTGATCGACGGCTGGCCTCTCTGGATCGCGGTGAAGGCATCGACGGGGAAGAATTCTTCGCTCGTATGCTGGAGAAGTCAAAAGAGCGGCGCAAGAAGTCGGCGTGAGCCGGTTCATTCTCGCTCCGCAGGCAGCCGCCGACATTGAAAGAATTCTGAGTTATATCGAGCGCGACAATCCGACAGCAGCAGATCGTTTGCAGTCGCGATTGTGGGAGGCTTTTCGAAGGCTGGCGGAGTTTCCGGATGCTGGCCATGCGAGAAAAGATCTCGTCGGTGACAGGCCGATTCTGTTTTGGCCAGTGGGGCGATATCTCATCCTTTACAGGGGTCGATCAGGTGCAGTCGAAATTGTCGCCGTCCTCCACGGCAGCCGCGACATCCCAGCCGTACTGCGGGAACGGGATGCGGAGGAGTAGTCCGCTTACAATCACCTGAGTGTCCCTCCACTTCAAGATCCTCAAGACCCATGGAGCCGCGCGCCGCGCCACCATAACGCTGCCGCATGCCGCTGTCGAAACGCCGGTCTTCATGCCGGTCGGAACCGCAGGCTCCGTCAAGGCCGTTCCGCAACATCTCCTCGAGGAGCTCGATTCTCGCATTATCCTCGGCAACACCTATCATCTTTACCTGCGTCCTGGCCACGAGCTCATCCGGCGGATGGGCGGACTCCATCGCTTCATGAGCTGGCCCCGCGCGATCCTCACCGATTCCGGCGGATTCCAGGTCTTCAGCCTCAATGAGTTGCGCAAGGTCTCCGAGGATGGGGTCGAATTCCGCTCCCATCTCGATGGGTCGACGCATTTTTTCTCGCCCGAGCATTCCATGGATGTGCAGATCGCCCTCGGCGCGGATATCGCCATGGCCTTCGACGAATGCACCGAGTACCCCGCCGATTATGCCCGCGCCCGCCACTCGCTCGACCTGACCCTGCGCTGGGCCTTGCGCAGCAAGCAGTATTTCGAGCAGCATAAGCACGAGCGCCCCTGGCCTGAATCCCTCGATGGCCAGACGCCCAGCCTCTTCGGCATCGTGCAGGGAGGCATGTATATGGATCTCCGCCGCGAGTCGGCCGAGCGCCTCGTCGATCTGGACTTCCCCGGCTATGCCATCGGCGGCCTGAGTGTTGGCGAGCCCCGCGAGCTCACCCGCGAAGTCATCGCCGAGACGCTGCCTCTGCTCCCTGCCGACAAGCCCCGCTACGTCATGGGAGTCGGCTACCCCGACGAGATCGCCGAATACGCCGCCATGGGGGTGGACATGATGGACTGCGTTCTGCCCACTCGCGCCGCCCGCCACGGCCTGCTCTTCACATCGGAGGGCCGCATCAATATAAAGAACCGCCAGTACGCCGAGGATCAGGGCCCTCCCGATCCCAGCTGCGGGTGCCTGGTCTGCCGGCGGTACAGCCGGGCGTATCTCCGCCACCTGATGGCCGCGCAGGAACCGCTTTCGGCGGTGCTCAATACGCTCCATAATCTGGCGTTTTATCTGGATACAATGAGCAAAGTTCGCACCAGCATCGAGGAAACCCTGTAAATCTCCTGCCTGCCGGACTAGATTTGATAGCGTATGGCTGATCGAACTGGACGGCTCTCATTTCGAGCGTCAACGATGACCGGCTCAATCCGTCACATCGCCATTGCCTGCGTCCTCATTGCAGCGCTCTTTGCCGCATTGGCGCCAGATGTACAGGCTGGACTTCGCGGCCGTGGACCATACGACGGAGTTGTATTCTTTGACCGCTGGGACGATTGCATTCTCTTCAGCGGAACCTACCTGATGTACATCGCCACGGCAGCGAAAGAACCGCTCCGCGCCTACCAGGGCCAAGCCATCGAAATCGACGCAAAAGAAGTTTTTCAGCCGCTCAATCCGGGCGATGGCCTTATCCGTAAGTTCAGCATTCTGGGGCCTGCGGTGTATCTTGAACGCGGGTCGGCTGCGGATTTTCCGGTGATTCAGGGGCTGGATCTGAAGGCAGGCCTGATTATGAGCGCAGCTGTTTCGAAGTTGACGATGGAAATCAGAAACAGGAGCGATGCGCCGATTACTGTAAACGCCGGTGCATTGGGATATGCGGTTCTTGGCAAGAAAACCGCGGTGGAGCAGTCCTCGTTTGACCCGTCCGACGGTCCATCGACGGCGTATCTCACGCGGATGAACGTCACAAACCCTGAAGCCTCGGTGAACCACGCGTCCAATGGTGTTAACTACCTTTATATTGCGCGGATCAATCCGGCTGACCGCATGCCGGATACCGTTATATTGAAGCCCGGCGAGTCAGTGAAGACCGCAGTCAGCGTCTTTTTGCCTTCCGGCGAGTACCAGTTTCTTGCCGGATACGGGTGCGGGGTCCATTCCCAGCCATGCTTGCCCAGCAATGCCGTCTCGTTTGACGTGGACCAGCAAGGCCGTGCTCAGCCTGTTGGAGCACATTAGAGTGCGTCTCCTGGCACGGGCTCGCCCCCCTTCCTCCTTGACACCGCTCAATCCTGTACGCGATGCTGGTATCAGGCACTCCTCGGGGATGCGGCGACGTGTGCGCTCCCGGAGAGACCGGCGGCACTCGAGTAAGCCAAGCCGGTAGCCCGGGTTTACCAGAAGTAGAAGGAAGCAGCTGGCGCTGTTCGAAGCCCCATTGGCAAAAGATTTTCCTCTTAGCCCCGGGGCCTTTCCTGAAATCTATTGATGCAAGTGGTGCAGGGCAGCGTCCTTTGCTGCTCCGCCGAAAAAGGATTGTGTGTTGACGTTAACAATTTTTCTGGCTGCCGCGATTCCTCCTGGCCTGCTCTCGTTTCTCCCATTTGTCCTCATCATTGGAGTCTTCTATCTCCTGCTGATTCGCCCCAACCAGAAAAAGCAGCAGCATTGGCAGCAGATGCTCAGCAACCTGAAGTCGGGCGACAAGGTCACCACCACCGGCGGCATTCGAGGAACCATCTTCTCCATCAGGGACGACGCCATCCAGCTGCGGATCCCCCCCGACAACATCAGGATCGAAGTGGTCAAAAGCGCGATCGCTTCCGTCACCACTGACGAGGAAGCAAAGTAGTTCCCACCAATACGAACCCCATGAGTAAGAATCTCACCACTAAAACCATTGCGATCTTCGCCGTCCTGATCTTCTTTGTCCTTGGGATCATCGGAATTCCCGGCGGCCTGTCCCCGTCCAAAGTCAAGGCTTCGATCCTCAATCGCATCCACCTCGGTCTGGATCTCCAAGGAGGCACGCACCTCATTTTGCAGGTGATGGTCGATGAGGCCGTTGGCATCGCCCGCGACAGCGACGCCGCACACATCAAGCAGGATCTGCAGCAGAACGGCATTACCGTGGCATCGGTCGGACCCGATCTCACCCGTCCCGACGCGATTCAGATCAACGGCGCGCCTGCTGATCGCGGCGGAGACGTCCGCAGCGTACTCAACTCGAAGTACGGTACGCAGTACGACATCGCTTCCGGCGCGAACAATGCCTGGACTCTGACCATGAAGCCATCGGCGGTCGCGGAGATCAAGAAGCGCGCCGTTGACCAGTCGATCGTCGTCATCACGCAGCGCGTGAACGAGCTTGGAACCACCGAGCCGGTCATCCAGGAGTACAACCTCGGCAGCAATCAGATCCTGGTGGAATTGCCCGGAGTCGACGACCTCGGGCGCGTGAAGGACGTAATCCAATCCACGGCGCGCCTCGAGATTCACGCCGTGCTCGGTGGTCCGTATACGAGTGAGCAGGACGCGCTGCAACAGCTTGGCGGCAGCGTGCCGATCGACTCGATCATCGTTCCCACCGCTCCCGGCGTCGCGCGCACAGGCGGCGTTCAGTATTACCAGATTAAGAGGTCGGCGGAGGTAGGCGGCACGGATCTGCGCAGCGCTCGCACCGGCCGGAATTCAAACACCAACGAGCCTGAGGTTGATTTCTATCTGACGACTGCGGCCGGTGATCATTTTGCTGAGTTTACCGGCGCGAATGTAGGCAAGAATCTGGCTGTCGTGCTCGACAACAAGATTCGTGAAGTCGCCGTCATCAAGGATCAGATTCGCGATCAGGGCAACATTGGCGGAGGCATGACCGATCAGCAGGCGAATGATCTTTCCATGTTGCTCAACACCGGTTCGCTTCCCGCATCGCTGCATTATCTCCAGGAGAGCACGGTAGGTCCGTCGCTGGGCGCTGATTCCATCCGCCAGGGCGTAATGGCCTCCATCGTCGGCATGCTGGCCGTTATGGTCTTCATGCTGGTCTACTATCGCGGAGCCGGCATCAACGCCGATCTGGCGCTGTTTCTTAACCTGGTCATTCTGCTCGGCTTCATGGGATTCACCGGTTCGACTCTCACTCTGCCGGGGATTGCAGGAGTGATCCTCACGATCGGTATGGGCGTCGACTCGAATGTCCTTATCTTCGAACGCATTCGCGAGGAGCTGCGCGCAGGCAAGTCTCCAGCAGTTGCTGTTGACCAGGGCTTTGCGCACGCATGGACGACCATTATCGACACGCACGTGACCACCATCGTTTCAGCGGCGATTCTCTTTATCTTCGGCACCGGACCGGTGCGCGGATTCGCCGTGACATTGACTTTCGGACTTTTGGCCAACCTGTTCACGGCGGTCTTTGTTTCGCGCGTTATCTTCGACGCGAACGTCAACCGCAAGCAGCGCGGTGAAGCGCTCTCGATTTAGCAGAGTGTAAGGAAAGAAATTTAGGAGCAGGCGAATTTCGTGGAACTGTTTCGGCAAGTAAATATCGATTGGCTCGGGAAGAAGTGGTATTTCCTCGGGTTTTCGCTCATCTTCAGCGTGTCCGGCGTGCTGTCGATGTTGTTCTGGCATCATTTACCGCTGGACGTGGATTTTCGCGGCGGTACTGTGGTGCGCGTGAAGTTTGACCAGTCGCCCAACATTAATCGGATTCGCGCCGCCGCCGACAAGGCGGGGTTGAGAGACGCTCGCATCACGACCTACGGCGTTGCTCCGAATCACGAGGTCCTCATTACCCTGGCGCAAAGCCAGACCAGCGAAGCCGCTCTCGATCAGGGCCGCGCTGCAATCGTAAACACGTTGACCTCCAACTACTCAGCGACCGGCGAGGCTAACCAGGGCAAGCTGGATCTCGACAATACCGGACGCGGATCGCTCGCCGGATGGCTCACAGAAAAGGACCCCGAGCACCTCGGGGCCAGCGACGCGGCTACCCAGCATTACACGCAGCAGGCCAACGCCATTCTCGACTATCGCGACAATCAGCACAGCGGCCTCTTCGATTCCATCGATAGTCTCTCCGGCGTAGCCACTCCGGCGGTGGTGAACGAGCTCAAGCAGGACGCCTATCTCTCCGGCTTTGCCGTTCGTAATGTCGAAATCGTCGGCCCGCAGGTGGGTGCCCAGCTGCGCAAGCAGGCATTGTTCGCCACCCTGTACTCGCTTGCCGGTATGTTGGTTTACCTGTGGTTCCGGTTCGAGCTCATCTACGGTGTGGCTGCGGTCGTTGCTGTCTTCCACGACACGCTCATCACCGTCGGCGCCTTCTCGCTCTTTAACAAGGAAATCTCGCTGACCGTCATCGCCGCCATCCTCACGCTGATCGGCTACTCGATGAACGACACGATCGTCGTCTTTGACCGCATCCGCGAGAACCTGCGCCTCACGCGCCGCGAGCCGCTGGCCGATGTCGTCAACCGCAGCATCAATCAGACCCTGAGCCGGACCGTTCTTACCTCAGGCCTCACATTCCTCACCGTGCTATCGCTCTACATCTTCGGTGGAGAAGTGCTACGCAATTTCTCCTTCGCTCTGGTTATCGGCATCCTGATTGGCACTTACTCGTCGATCGCCGTGGCGGCGCCGATGCTTGTGGCCTACCAGGACTGGCGGGCGAAGCGCGGAAAAGCGGCGGTCTTGCCGGCCGCAAAACGGGCAAGAGCCTAGGGCCAGTTACAAAATATTTCCTGACTTGTGGAGTTTGTGATAGAACGAAGCACTCACCTTTTTCCCTTTTGGGCTGGCTGAGAACCAAAATGGGGATTAAATAGATCAAACCGGGAACAAAGTAGTACGGTTCCGGTGTCTAAAGGTGGTAACAACGTTTCGCACTTCCGAGGTTGGCCATGTTTGAAGACGCTCTTATGGAGTCCGGCGGACAGATCAAGACGAAGAGTAAGTATTTTACCTTCGTAGGAGTATTGCTCAATGGGTCGATCATCGCGGCCTTGATTCTGTTTCCCCTCATCTATCCCGAAGCCTTGCCGAAGGCCATGATGAGCACCCTGCTGGTAGCGCCGCCGCCACCACCGCCGCCGCCGCCACCACCGCCGCCTGCCCCGGTTCATGTCCAGAAGGTGGTTTCGGAGATGCTGAATAACCAGCTTGTCGCTCCCACCAAGATTCCGAAAGAAATCAAGAATGTGAAAGACGATGCCGCTCCGCCGCCGGCGATGGCAGGTGTCGCCGGCATGGACGGCGGCGGGTCCGCCGGTGGTGTCATGGGCGGCATCCTGGGCGGCATTGGCACAGGCCCTGCGCCGGTAGTAAAAGCGGCAGCCCCGAAAAAGCTCAACGTATCGGCCGGCGTGATCGCCGGCAACAAGCTTGGCGGAATGACTCCGCAGTATCCGGCCATCGCCAAAGCCGCCCGTATTCAGGGAACGGTTGTCCTGCAGGCAACCATCTCCAAATCGGGTACCATCGAAAATCTCCGTGTCCTCAGCGGGCCGCCGATGCTTCAGCAGTCTGCAATAGAAGCCGTCAAAACCTGGCGTTACAGACCCTACCTGCTCAACGGCGATCCGGTCGAGGTGGAGACCCAGGTCAACGTTATCTTTACCCTCGGTGGTTGATGCCGGGTTCAGCCTTCCCGGCAGCCCCGGGATGGCAAGCCTGCAGCCGCTAATGTCCTAAAAAATTCAGGAAGATACTCCTTAGGAGGAAAGATTCAGTGATTCTCGCTCATTTCAATCAACTTGTAGTCTCCCCAGCAGCCTTGGGCATGTTTCAGGATCAGTCGGTCGGTTTCAGCCCGATGGATCTTTGGAACAACATGGGCTGGCTGGCACGCGGCGTGGTAGCTGTGCTCTTCATCATGTCGATCTGGTCGCTGGCTGTCATCATCGATCGTTACCTGTATTTCAACGCAGCCCGCAAGCAGTCGCGCGAGTTCGCTCCCCGTGTCGCTGGCGCCCTCAAGGAGGGCAAGCTGGATGAGGCCATTAAGGTTGCCGACCGCAATAAGAAGTCGCACCTGGCCGAAGTGGTCACCGCTGGTCTCCAGGAGTTCCGCAACTACGGCAGCGGCGGCGCCATCACTGCTGAGCAGATTGAATCCTCCAAGCGCGCCCTCGAGCGCTCTGAAGCCATCGTGCACGCCAAGCTCAAGCGCGGCCTCGGCGGCCTGGCCACCATCGGCTCTACGGCCCCGTTCGTCGGATTGTTCGGAACAGTCGCCGGTATTTTGAAGGCCTTCCAGGAAATCGCCACGCAGAAGACGCCCGGTATCGGCGCCGTCGCCAGCGGTATCTCAGAGGCCCTGGTTACCACGGCGTTCGGCCTGCTCGTGGCCATCCCCGCCGTCATGACCTTCAACTACTTCACGAACAAGGTCGAAGCCTTCGACGTGGAGATGGACAATTCTTCGAGCGAACTGATCGACTACTTCATCAAGCAGAGCAATCGCCGCTAGTTGCTTTGCCCCCGGCCGTAGGGGGAGACAGCGAGAATCGCGCACTGGGAGTGGGGCGGGCTGGTCCGGCCTCGCTCCCGACGCGGAATCTTTGCTATGTAGTTGAAGGCAAGCCGATCGACGGAGCACAGAATGGCAATCGTAAAAAGAGACGAAGGCAAAAAGGTAAACTCCAACATTAACGTCACGCCCATGGTGGACGTCATGCTGGTGCTGCTGATCATCTTCATGGTCATCACGCCCATGCTCGAAAACAAGGTGAACGTGACGCTGGCTCAGACTGAAAATGCGGTCGCCATGGAAGATGCCAGCAAGGAGGATGCCATCACCATCGCCATCACCCGCGACAGCAAGGTCTTTCTCGGCCAGGATCAAACCAGCATTGCCGATCTGGGGCCCAAGGTTCAGGATCTGCTCAAGGACAAGACCAACAAGATGGTTTTCTTCCGCTCCGACGCGCGCGCCCACTACGGTACCGTAATGGATGCGATCGACGCAGTGCGGACCACCGGCGTGGACGAGGTCGGCCTGCTCACCGAGAATCGGCAGCCCAGCACCAAGCCTCCAACCGGCGGCCAATAGTAAAGGTTTTTTACTTCTGACCGAAGGTCAGGAGAAATGAGGAACTGACTTATGGGAATGGCAAGTGGCGGACCGGGCGGACTAAACTCGGACATCAATGTAACTCCCCTTATCGACGTGCTTCTGGTGCTGTTGATCATCTTCATGGTCATCGTGCCCATCACTCCCAAGGGACTTGACGCGCTGGTGCCCCAGCCGCCCAAGAACCCCAACCAGGAGCAGCCCAACGACCGCACCATCGTGGTTCAGATCCTCGGCTCAGCTAACGGAATCCCCAGCTACAAGATCAATCAAGACGATGTCGCCAAGAACCAACTGCGCACGCGTCTCGACGAGATCTTCGCTCCCCGCGCCGAGAAGGTGATGTTCGTCAAAGGCGATCCCAATCTCAACTTCTCGACCGTGGCGGATGTCATTGACATCGGTCATGCGGTCGGTGTCGACCACATCGGCTTGATCACGCCCAAAATTGAAGCGGGTCAATAAGACCCGCTGTTCCCCTATTCTGGTAGATCATTCTGCGTCTATTCAGGGAGAGCAGCCTGACCATCCCCCAGAATTTCCTTTGAAGCCCTTGCCTAAACGCGTAAACGAAGTACAATCACTGCGCAAGGATTTTTGACCATGTGCTACCTTGATGCATCCCAATTACCAGGAGCCTTCTGGTAGTCGAAGGAGACGAGATAAAAATGAATCGCATTGTACGTTTTCCGGTGATGGCCGCCGCAACCCTCTCGTTGATTGTCCTAATCACCGGATGCGAACGCCTTAAGGCCCGCGATCAACTGAACAAGGGCGTCCAGGCCTACAAGAGCGCGAAGTACGAGGAAGCCATCAATCATTTCCAGCAGGCGGTGAACTACGACCCGTCCCTCCCCATGGCCCACCTCTATCTGGCCACCGCATATGCCCAGCAGGTTGTTCCCGATCTGACCACTCCCGAGAATCTGAAAAACGCCAATCTGGCCATGCAGGGCTTTCAAGCCGTGCTCGCCAAGGACCCGAAGGACATCAACAGTCTCAAGAACATGGCCAGCCTTTACTTCAACATCGACAAGTATGACGAGGCCAAACAATGGCAGATGAAGGTCCTTGCTGTCGATCCGCAGGATGCAGAAGCCGCTTATACCATTGGTAGTATCGACTGGCGTCTGGCCTACCGCAATGCCGTGCAAGCACTCAAGGACGTCGGCATGCAGGACGATGGAGCGGGCAACGTCAAGATGCCGAAAAAGACTTGCCAGGAGTTGATCGAGAAGAATTCTGCGCTGGTTAACGAAGGCCTCGAATATCTTCATAAAGCCGTCGAAATCCGTCCCTCCTACGACGACGCCATGTCCTACTTGCAGCTCATGTATCGTCGCAAGGCCGATCTCGATTGCGGCAATGACGCGGCCCGGAAGGATGATATGGCGCAAGTGGACGAGTGGCGCGAGAAGGCCATGAATACCCGCAAGGCCAACGAACAAAAGAAAAACGAAAAGGCGAATGGCGTGGTTATGTAGTGATCGCCGCCTCTCCTCATCAAAAAAGCCCTCGGCTCGCCGGGGGCTTTTACCTTATAGAATGACCTCTTGCGACCCGACCTCTCATCACCGGCCTTTACGAAGATTCTCATCGCCAATCGCGGCGAAATCGCCCTGCGCATCCATCGTGCCTGCCGTGAACTCGGCATTGCGACCGTAGCCGTCTACTCCGAAGCCGACCGGGCTGCCCTGCATGTGCTCGAAGCGGACGAGGCGTATCTGCTCGGTCCGGCTCCCGCAACCGAATCGTACCTGCGCGGCGATCTCATCCTCGACATCGCTCGTCGCACGGGCGCAGACGCTATTCACCCGGGCTACGGGTTTCTCTCCGAAAACGCGGACTTTGCCGAGGCGTGTGAGCATGCCGGTGTCAAATTTATAGGGCCGACCGCCTCCGCCATGCGCGCCCTGGGGTCGAAGACCCGTGCCCGGCAGGCAGCCGACGCCGCCGGGATGCCGCGCACACCCGGATCGACCCAGGCCCTGGCCTCGGTCACCGAAGCCTACGTCGTCGCCGGCAACATTGGTTATCCAGTCATGCTCAAGGCAGCGGCCGGGGGAGGCGGCAAGGGTATGCGCGCTGTCGCCCGGCGCGAAGAACTGCAGGCAGCCTTCGAAGCGGCCCAGAGTGAAGCGCTCCGCGCTTTTGGGTCCGACGAAGTTTACCTGGAGAAGCTGATCGAGCGCCCCCGCCACATTGAGATTCAGCTCCTCGCCGACGAACACGGCCACTGCCTCTATCTTGGCGAGCGCGAGTGTTCCGTGCAGCGGCGGCATCAGAAGGTCATCGAGGAAGCGCCTTCCGCCGTCGTCAACCCCACCCTCCGGCAACGCATGGGCGAAGCCGCAGTGCGCCTGGCGCAGTCCCAGGGTTACACCAATGCCGGGACCGTCGAATTCCTCCTCGACGACCAGGAAAACTTCTACTTCCTTGAGATGAATACGCGGCTCCAGGTCGAACACCCGGTCACCGAACTGGTCACCGGCCTTGACCTCGTGCATCTGCAGATTCGTATCGCCCAGGGCGAGCCGCTGCCCTTGGCGCAGAGCGATATCCAGCTGCGCGGCCACGCCATCGAGTGCCGCGTCTACGCCGAGGACCCGGACAACGGCTTCTTCCCGTCGCCCGGCCGCATCACCCGCCTGCTCCAGCCTGGAGGCCCCGGCATTCGCGAAGATTGCGGCATCTACGAGGGCTGGGTCGTGCCCATGGACTACGACCCTATGCTTTCGAAGCTCATCGCTTATGCGCCCACGCGCGACGTGGCCATTGCGCGCCTGCTGCGTGCGCTTGACGAATACGTGATCGGCGGCATTCGCACCAACCTCGGCCTCTTCCGCCGCATTCTGAGTGATGATGATTTCCGCGCCGCCCGCATCGACACCGGCTATCTCGATCGTCTCCTCGCGCAATCGTTCTCCGCGGCCTCTGCCGGTGCCGAAACCGTTGCCGCCGTATCTGCCGCGCTCTTCGAAAATGCCCGCAGTGTTCCCGCTTCGGCCAGCCAGACCCTGTCCAGTGGCTGGAAATCCGCAGCACGCCGGGAGGGCCTGCGCGAATGAAGCTCGAAATCGAGATTCAGGGACTCCTGCGTATTGTGGAGCTGGCGCCGGGCACGTCACCAGGGCAATACCGCATCACTCTCGATGGGCAGCCTCTCCAAGTGGAAGCCCGGTTATTGCGCCCCGGAGTGCTTTCCATCCTGATTGACGGGCGCTCCCACCGTGCCGTGCTCGAAGGCGACGCGCCCTCCCGCAATGGAAACGATCTCGCCCTCTATCTCGAAGGCAGGCGCTTTTCCTATCGCGTGGAAGATCCCCGCTCACTCAAGACCCGGCGTGCGCACGCCGGCGGCAGCGACGGGCCCAAAGTCATCAAGGCTTCAATGCCGGGGCGAGTCGTGCGTGTACTGGTTGAGCGCGGTCAAGCTGTTGAAGCGAACCAGGGCGTGATAGTGATCGAAGCCATGAAGATGCAGAACGAGCTGAAATCGCCCAAAGCCGGAACCGTCACCGAGATGCGCATCGTCCCCGGAGACACCGTGACCGCTGGCGATGTGCTGGCCGTGATCGACTAAGAACCGTACTATCGATTCCCATTTGTAAACGAATGAGTTGTGGGAGCCATCGTGGGCCGGGACTTGAAGGCGGGCAGGATGGGTGACCTTGCTGATCATGAGCGATATGGGCGTGATATAGCTTGTATGCGCCGATTGAGCGCAATCGTCACGCCAGGGGGTCGAATAATCCGATGGCTGGATCCCCTTATGAGGTCTTCCTCAGCCATAGCAGTAAGGACAAGGAATTTGTCAAAGAACTTCACCGTCGGCTGACGCGCGATGGCGTCTCCTGTTTCTTCGACATCGAGTCCATTGGCTGGGGCGATAACTGGGTCAGAGCGTTGGAAAGAGCAATCGACGAATGCAGGTATGTTGTGTTCGTCCTGTCTCCCGACTTCTGCAAATCCGAATGGGTGGAAGTCGAACGCACCAGCAGCATCGCCGACGATCCCAGCGGCCTGAAGCGAAAATTGCGGCCGTTGATGTTACGCGACTGCGGGACATTGCCTACTTTTCCGCGTTTCCTCAAGCATGTCCAGACGATTAACGTTTCCACGAGCTCGCTATTCGAGCAAAACTACGCACGCATCCGCCGCGAGCTTGGCGGGGTGCCGCAAATCGACCTTGCCGCTGTCGATCGAAGCGAGCTTCCGCCGGTGCATCCGCTACCGGAGCGCCACCGTATGCACTACCACTCGCTCAGCGACAAATTCGTAGGACGTGTCGACGCAATCTGGAATCTATATGACTCTCTGTTTAGGGACAGCACGACTGTTCTGCAGGGCACCGGTGTTGTTGCGGGAACCGGGGGGCTGGGAAAGACGCAACTGGCCATCGAATATGCCCATCGCTTCGGCTCCGTCTATCCGGGCGGGGTGTATTGGGTGGATGCCGATCGCGGCATCCTTGAGATGGTCACACAAATCAGTACCGCGGCAGGTCTGGACTTGGACGCCAAAGCCGAGGAGGCGGAGCAAGTTGCACAGCTATGGCGCGGAGTGAATGCGCGCAATCTCCCCTGCCTGGTTATCCTCGACAATCTACCCGAAGACGTGGCGCTTCGGCCATACCTGGCGACCACAGGGCGAGTGCACACCGTTATCACCACCCGGCGGCAGGACCTTGGGTATTCCACCGTTCGTCTGCCGGTTCTGTCCATCGAGGAAAGTCTTCAATTGCTAAACTCAGGTGAAAGGCAGTTTGGACAGTCTGCGGAACTACTGGCGGAGCGGCTAGGGGGACTGCCACTGGCCCTCGAGTTGTCGAAGAGCTATCTGAATTACCGCAAGGATCTCAGCATCGGAGACTTGATCGATGAGATCAGACGCGAAGGGGAGGTCAGGGTTCTAAAAGAATTCGCATCGGAGTATCGAGATCAACTGCCGAGCCGGCACGAGCTGGATGTGACGTCGACCTTTCAATTGAGCTGGAGTATCACACCCGAGCCGGCGAGGCAGATTCTTCGCGTCATGGGTGAGCTGGCCCCGGAGATTGTGCCGAAGAAGTTCCTGCGCATCGTCCTGAATTTTCCGATGGAGTCGTCCATTCACGACGATCTGAGTAAAGCCGTAAATGAGCTGGCGAGGCTATCGCTGGTCGAACTGTCCAGTGGTGGCGACCCGTTGGCGCACCGACTGATTCTCGCATTTGCCCGGCATCGGAATGAGGTAGATGATGCTTCGCCGTTCGAGAAATGCCGTGAAGCTCTGTTAGGGCAGATGAGCAGAGCCAATGACAATCCGAACGCGAGTATAAATCGCGAGCTGGAATCTCTCATCCCTCACGCCGAGTTTCTAGCATCGATGGATAAACTCACACCGGAAGAATCGGGGATACTCCTGAACTTTGTCGGAATACATCGCCGAACGATCGGCAGATTCAGCGCGGCTCGCCATGCTTTCTACAAAGCGCTGACTTCCGATGAGAAGTCGCTCGCACCCGGCCATCCCTCGATCGCCACCAGTCAGTCGAACCTGGCGCTGGTGCTCAGGGATTTGGGGCAGCTGGAAGAAGCGCGCGATCTGCAGCGCAAAGCGCTGGCTTCGGATGAGAAGTCGTTCGCCCCCGGTCATCCCTCGATCGCCCGCAGTCAGTCGAACCTGGCAACGGTGCTCAAGGATTTGGGGCAGCTGGAAGAAGCGCGCGATCTGCTGCGCAAAGCGCTGGCTTCCGCTGAGAAGTCATTCGAACCCGGCCATCCCTTGGTCGCCATCAGTCAGTCGAATCTGGCGCTGGTGCTCAAGGATCTGGGGCAGCTGGAAGAAGCGCGCGATCTGCTGCGCAAAGCGCTGGCTTCGGATGAGAAGTCGTTCGCCCCCGGTCATCCCTCGATCGCCAGCAGTCAGTCGAACCTGGCGCTGGTACTAAAGGATCTGGGGCAGCTGGAAGAAGCGCGCGATCTGCTGCGCAAAGCGCTGGCTTCAGATGAGAAGTCATTCGAGCCCGGCCATCCCTCGATCGCCCGCGGTCAGTCGAACCTGGCGCTGGTGCTGAATGATCTGGGGCAACTGGAAGAAGCGCGCGATCTGCTGCGCGAAGCGCATTCCACTTTCCTGGAACGGTTCGGGTCTGATCATCCCCACACGAAGACCGTAAAAACCAATCTGCAAAATTTGCCGGAGCAGTAAGCCGAAGTCTCTACGGAATCGTCTGCCTGCTACCGTCCCGCCAGCTTCGATACGCCGCATCCAGAACGCGCTGGTTGTGAAGGGCGTCTTCCGCTGGGGCCAGATACGTGCCGCGGCCTTCTACCCACGCCGAAAATCCATCCAGCATGAGACTGTACGCGTCTGCATTGGAAACGCGCTCGCTTGCGACGACATCGCCCCCGCGGCGCAGGACCACATCGACCGGATAGTCGACCGTAAGCCCGTTCTCGCAAAGAACCACGCCCGTCTCCCCCGTCACTTCGGCGACCGTGCGATATTCGGATCGAGTTGTCACCGTCACTGTGGCCATCGCTCCTGATGCCAGATCGAGGCCAACGACGGCATGCGACTCGACCTGTCCCGAGCCAGCGTCCCGATGCGCCAGGGTGTTCACGGCGGTCACGTCTGTGCCGAGAACAAAGCGCAAAGCATCGATGCAATGGACCCCGACATCGCCGATCGGACCGCCGCAGGCCAGCGCTGGATCGTAAATCCACGTCCGCGGACTGCCCTCGGCTGAGTAGGAAAACTGCGAGTGCGCGAGCTGAGGCTTGCCGATGCGGCCCTCGGCGATCCACTTGCGGATGAGATCAAGGCTGCGGTAGTAGCGCATATTTTGTGCCACGCCGAAGACAACGTTGGCCGCCTTCGCCGCAGCCAGCATCTCTTCGACTTCACTCACATTCAGAGCCAGTGGCTTCTCGCACAAAATCGCCTTGCCGTGCTTCGCCGCGAGCAGCACGTCCGGCAGATGCAGCGCGTCGGGAGAAACGATGAAGACCGCATCGATCTCCGGCGAAGCGCATAGCGCTTCAGGCGTATCGAAGACAAGCGGTATCGAAAACGCCTTCGCGTTCACCCGAGCCTTTTCGGTATCGCGCCGCCACACGCCCACGAGCTTCGATTCGCCGGCTTCGGCGAAGCCTTTCGTCAGCCGCTTGGCGGCGTGGTGCCCGAATCCCAGGATCCCATATCGAATCATGATGTTTGTCTACTGCGCGCTCTTGAATATCTGTTCGGCGAAGTAATTCTCAACCCGTGCCTGGTCGCGGAGCATCTCGATGTAGGCATTTTGCAGAAGCTGCGAGCGCGCATCGCGGAGTTGTTTGCGGATTGCCTGCTGCACGCGCGGATCGTTCAGCTCTCGCTGTCCCGCCGCTTCCTTATCCACCAGCCTGTAGATGGCGTAGCCCACAGCCTTTTTGCCCGCCTGCGTGTTTCCGTAGAGAGGAAGCACTTCCGTCACCTGCCCCGGCTGGAGCTTACTGATGGCTGCATAAGCTTCTGGTTCGCTGTGCAATTGCGATTCGGAAACGAAGCCCATGTCGCCGCCGCTCTGGGCATTTGACTGCATCTCGGAGAAGTTCGCCGCCAGCATGCCGAAATCCTCGCCGCTCACAATGCGGTTGTGCAGCGTCTCGATTTTCTTCTTAGCGTCGGCGTCGTTCATCGCCTTGCTGTTCTGCAGATTGCCCACTTGCTGGGCGGGCGCGGGAATGGACGTGACGACAATCTGCGCCAGGTGATACTGCGCCTCGGGCAGGTTGAACTCCGACTTGTGTGCGTTGTAGTAGCTTGCGATATCGGCGTCGGTGATGTTGATCTTCGAGTTGATTTCCTTGTTGAAGAGCTTTTCTTCGGTCTTGCCCATGCGGATCTGCCGTTTCATCGCGTCCAGAGTCAGGTGCTTGTCAGCCAGAACTTTGTTGAACTCTTCCTGCGTGTATGGCGCCTTGATCTCATTCACCCTGCTGTCGACCTCTTCGTCACTTGCAGACAGGTTGAGCTTGGCCGCGCGCTGTATCACGATCTCCTGATCGATGAGGTCGCGGACCACGTTCAGCCTGACGATGTCCGCCTGTTCCTTAGAAGGCTGTTGGTGAGATTCGCCCAGTGTGTCCTGGTATCGCGTCTCCATATCCGAGCGCAGGATGGGCTTGCCGTTCACAGTGGCCACGGTGTCCGGACTATGACCGCGCTGGCAGCCGGCCGCACCGGCTGCGCACACAGCAGCTAGAGCCAGCATCGCCGGAGCGTTCGAGAAATTTATTTTGCGCACAGGATTCGGGGAAAAGGCAGTCAGCTCTGCGTTCGATCGGGATTGCAACAGTCATCTCCTTGAGTGTCATAGCGGAGCGTCGCACGCAGCTCGCGCTGACACACTCGACCGGTCTCAACCTTACGTAGACCGGCTATTCCAGCATAAATGGGCCGCCGCTCGCTGGAAAGCGAACGGAGCCGTCTAATTGGTCGCCGCAGGCGGTTTGGGAGCAGTTGTGGGAGCGGGAGCCGCCGCCGGTCCATTCGCAGGAGCAGTCATTTTCGTTCCCGGGGGCACTTCCTGCTTCGCCGCCGGCTGATTCAGCTCATTCGGGGGTGGCGTAATTCCTTCCGAAAGCAGCGCCCGGTCGACCAAGGTCCACAGATTCTTTAAGGGCATCGCCCCTTCAAGCGCTTCTCCATTCACGTAGAGCGTCGGGGTCTGTTGAATCCCCATGCCTGCGGCCTGCTTCATCTCGGCGCGCACCGCGGTTTCATCCTGCTTGGAAATGCAGGCTTCCAGCTTCGCCGCATCCAGCTTGCTTCTTTCCCCCTGCAGCTTCGCCAGCTTGTCCAGCGTGGCATTTGCCTTCGCCAGATCGCGATCCGGACCGGTCACATCCTGGCCATGTGTGTGCAGATAATCCACGTACCCCCAGTAAGCCGCCGGGTTTTGTGCCGCCAGGCAGTTCGCGTTGACGGCCGCGTGCACCGCCCAGGGGTGCAGCTCTTCGAGCGGCAGATCGCGGTACACGATCTTCACCAGGCCGTTGTAGTGATCCAGCGTCTCCGGAAACAGCTCCGCATGCATCTTTGCGCAGTAGGGACATTCCAGATCGTCATAATTCACGATCACCACCTTGGCGCCCGGATTTCCGCGAACCGGCCTGTCTGCTGAGGGCACAAGGTCCGCCGGGTCCTTGGCGATGTCCCAGCGCGAAATCCGGGCCAGCGTCTTGCCGTCTTTCGATAGCAGGAAAGGTATCGTCTGTGAGTGGTCGGGGCGCCCAGGCAGCGAAAATGTAACCTGCACAGTGTCGAATCCGGTCATATCGCTCGGTCCGCGTGGACCGACTGCGATCTCGTAGTCCGCGGGAACATTAAGTTTCGCGCGCACCATCACTTCGATCTTGCGATCGGTCTTCGGATCTATGTGGTTTTTTGCTGCTGTTTGAGCCCTGCATCCCACCGCTGCAAGCGCCAGCAGGCAAACCAGGGAGAATCGAATTTGCGACAAGCCAACCACCTTTCGGGATGCTCCTATTATCGCATCGAGCGCGGCTGAGCTGCGCAGCTTGGAGTCGTCAGTCCCCGTCCAGGTATGCTTGGGCTGAGAGCCGGAAGCTGATTGGACAGCATACCTATTGCAGCATTTTAGAGGGATAGATATCTGCCCGTATCTGCCCTGACTCTAATAGCAATCTTAGCCGTTGATTGGCAGGCTGCCGAAGCATCACCCACTATCCCTTGATGAACTCCAAATCCAGCGTAATCGTGACTTCGTCGCCCACGAGCACGCCGCCAAACTCCAGCGGCATATTCCATATCAGCCCGAAATCTTTGCGATGGATCTTAGTCGAACCGGAAAGGCCGATGCGCTTGTTGCCCTGAGGGTCATTGCAAGGCTCGCTGACATCCTCCACAGTCAGGATCACGGATTTGGTAACGCCGTGGATCGTCAGATCACCGGTCACTGCATAGTTGCGGCCTCCCGTGGATTGGATGTTCGTGGACTTGAACGTGAGCGTGGGGAACTTCTCGACGTCAAAGAAGTCCGCGTTCTTCAGATGGGCATCGCGCTTGTCATCGACGGTTCTCACGCTGGCTGCGGGGATCGAAGCCTCGACGGTAGATTTGGTGTAGTCGCTTTCGTCCAGGTTCAACACGCCGGATAGTCCCGAAAACTCGCCCCTCGTGTACGAGATCATCATATGTCTTACCTTGAACTCGGCCCTCGCGTGGGCTGGATCGATGTGCCAGGTAGTGGTAGCGGTGCTAGGAGTGGCGATTGCGATGCTTGAAGTCATGGGATAAATTTCCTTTCAAATTGTTGACTTGGCCGGAAAGCGATGTCCCGTCAGGCCTCCGCACTTGGTGTGCGTCCCTGGCTTCCTGTGCGATCGTGGCGAGTCTCCCGCGCGAACGACTGCCTCGTGTGTCGGATGGAATGCGTTCCATCTCTGTGATTAAGCCAGAAGCCTGAACGTGAATCTATTAGACGATGGTGTTGCGAATACCTTCGTATGAGTCGGCCACAGTCGGGAGCTGCGGGCACCAGCATACCCGTTCCCGCAGAATTGCGGCAATAGGTATGCTATCCCGGGGCTGATAGCTAAAGGCTAGGAGTTAGGAGCTAAAAGCTAGTACACTCGCTCCGCGCGCTTCAGGCTGCCCGCCGACCCCACTCCGGCCAGCGTAAAGCTGTACAGGTACTGGGTGTCATTGCGCACGCTGCCCAGCGAATACTTCCGCACCTCGAAGCTCAACCCGCAGCAGTTCCAGTTGTAGCCCGTCTGTCCACCGATGTACTGGAGATTGTGCTGCTCAAAGTCATAGCCCATGCTCACGCCTGCGCTCAGGCCTCGTTTAATGGGGCTCCCGTACGTAGCCGTCACCCGCAGCTGATTGTAAACAGTGACCGGAGGCGTCGGACTCGTCGTCGGACTGGTGCCTGAGGTCGCCATCGGACCTGTCTTCAGGGTCCCGCCCGCCAGCGTACCGTTCGTTGTACTGCCGCCCGTGGGAGGCGCTCCCGTCAACGTGTCAAGATGCGCAAAGCCCATGTTGAAGGAGTAGTCCTCATGTCGATAGGTCGCGAAGACATTGCTCGAATCCAGCTTGCCCGCCTTGGTGTCGTAATCAAGATCCCACTCCACATCTGTCGCCGCCGATGTGTGAAATTGCAGCCGCGAAATCACCGGCGAGTAATAGCGTGGCTCGGTCAGGAAGGCCACGCCGCTCAGGTCCAGGGTTGTGTCCAGTACATTGCGGGTTCCCGGTGTGATCGCGTTGCCGAAGTTGGGATTGAAAAAGTATTTCTGACCCACCCGCCACGTCAGCCAGTCCACTGATTCGCCGCCGCACACCTCGTCCGGTCCCAGCGCTTCATCCCCTTTGCACGGATGCGGTTGAACATGCCGCAGAAACAGCCGCTGCGTGAGAAAGTAGTCGAGCTCGTTCGTGTCGCTGGCTACATCCACGCCATCGAATTTCAGAACGGAATTAAAGTTGCCGATGCCGATCACGTAGAGATACTGGACCTCGGGCTCGATCACATGGCGCACCTCAGACCCCAGGAGATGCACCAGCCACGGCGCGGAGAAATCCCGCATCAGCGCCGGAGGGCGAAAGTCCAGGCTCGCCTCGAAATCCTTCCTGTTCAAGGTGGCGTCGCGCTCTCCGGGTACCTGACCGATCGGCCCCGGGTTCTGGCTCTTTGTGTAGAACGTGTCCCGCACCGCTACCTCCGGGCGCAGCGTCCAGCCGCCGAAATGCACTGGCAGCGCCAGATGCGGATAAAAGTCCAGCCGCGGCACAATTCGCGACGTTTCAAATCCCGGTTCGGAGCGCGAGAGGCCCGAGCCGGTAACGTCTGCGCCCCACATGAGTGGCGAGACCCCCAGCGACTGATCCAGCCCTTGGAATTGCAGCGTAGGGACGTGCAGAATGCGAATCTCCTCCTCGCCACTCGACGAGCTCTGGTTGCTCTCGAAGCTCTGGTAGCGATTGAAGCCGCCGCCCTCGAAAAAACCTTTGTGCGAATGGGAAAGGAAAACGGTCGACTTTACCTCGGAGTTGGTGACGGTCGCATAGTTCTCTTCAAAAGCCTGGCGATAGGCATAGGAGCTCAGGTACTCAGCATCGCTCACCACCCGGGTCTCGGAGTCGAAATCATATCGGCCATCGGCAATCAGATCGACGCCGCCCTGGTTCTGCGTTCCCGTCTGCCGGTCCAGAAGGCTGTGGAAGCGCACCGTGGCGAAGTTGTACCCCCGGCCCTTGTAACGGAACTGACCCAACGGCGCGAAACCGCGCTTGGAAAAGTACTCCGAGCCCACAATCAGATCGGCGCTCCGTCCCATCACGTAATAAACTTCCTCGCCCAGAATCAGTCCCTTGCTCGTATCGTTTCCGATGATCGGGATCAGAAAGCCCGAGTCCCGCTGGCCTTCGTTTACCGGGTGCGTTACATAAGGCAGGTAGAAAAGCGGGACCCGCAGCAGCTCAAAGACGCTGTTCTTTGCCCGCGCCCTGCCGTCATCGAGGAAGAAATCGTGCGCGACCAGTTGCCAGTCCGGTTGCGGCAACCGGCATGAGGTGATCGTGCCGTCAATCACCTGGTAACTCTGCGGACCGCTCTGAATCATCTCCCTGCCGGTGAGTGCAAAAGGGTTTCCCGATGAAAACACCATCTTTTTGGTGTGCGGGTTCTGCTCCACCCCCAGGGTTCCTGTCACTTCGTAGAAGTGCCCCGTATGCCGGTCCAGATTCATCGTTCCGTGCGTCGCGACAAAATGGGCATTGTCCGGGCCGCCGTCGAGATGCAGATTGCCCTCGGCCACCACATCGCTTGTGTCCTGGTTGTAGGTGACATGGTCGGCCGAGACAACGTAGTCCTTGTAATGAATCACCGCATGCCCGCTCAGCGTGTAGAGTCCGCCGGTGTCCGTCTTTACATAGGTCTGCGTGTCAGCCTCGATCTTTACCGGCACCCCAACGGGAGGCGGCGGTACCACATGCGCTTCGGGAATCGTGCTCTGCACGCTGGGATCATCGGGGAAAGAGCCGCTCTCCTCCACCGGGGGAAACTGCTTCGTTAACGCCTGAGACCAAAGCTGCGGATGACAGAGCAGTAGCAGCGTGGTAAACAAAAAAGTGCGGGCTCTCATCGCTAGGGGCAAACTAAGCATAGCAAAGCTTTATCTTGTTGCTCCCAGCCGCTGGAAGCGCCGCCGCTCTGGTTCGAAAAATCGTTCTCTCGCCAACATTGGAGTGATCCCAATGATCGCACCAAATGTGTCCGGACTCCCGTATGTGTACGGATTGCTGGACGAATCTGCGCGCCGGAACGTAAATCCGCCACGTCCTATCCTCTCCGCCATCGCTGCCGACTACAACAACAGACGCGTTTTCACCGGCCTTCGTCTCGCTCATCGAATCCGGGAAGCGCATCTGAAAGAAAAAGAGGACTACCGTTGAGTACTTCGCCGCAGAGTGCCGTCTACGAAGGCGATTCGCCCTCCACACCCCCCTGGAAGCAGGAGGTGAATGCCCGCCTGGTTGCGCATCGCACCCGCCGCACCCGCAATCCCGACAATCAGCCCGCCCTCCCTGGTTTGGAAGGCGCGGCTCTCAAGTCGGAAGCTGCCTCTGTGGCCGGTGTCGCCGCCCGCGTCGCGGAGCGCTATTCCAGAGTTCCTTCGTATAGAGAAATGCTCGCTGCCGAGGCTGCGCGTGCCGCCGAAGCCGCTGCGCAGGCCGCACAAGAGGCCGACGAGGCCGAGCAATCGGTCACAGAGGATCTCTGGTCCGCACTCGATACGCCGGACGCCGAGCAGGTAATCACCACCGAGGCCCCTGCGGAACGTGCCCCCGAACGGATCCAATACCACATCCATCCCGGGTCGTTGCCTGAGCCGCGCATCAGCCCGCCACCGCAAGCCAGGCCCGAGCCCGCTCGGACGCGTATAACCGACATTTTCGACCCATTCGAGGACTGTGTCATAGCCCCGGCGCAACCCCTCCCCGTCCGCATCCTCGAATTCCCGCGCGAATTGGTTGCCCCCCGCAAAGCACGCCCCCGCCACGCCGAGGGTCCGCTTCGTGACGAGCCACCGGCTCCAGAAAAGTCCCAGCTGCGCATTTTCGAAGTGGAATCCGAAGCCATCTCCCACGAGCCCGACTCACCGGCGCCCGTTGTTGAGCAGGTCCTCCCCGAGTGGCACTCCATTCGCCTCGATGCCCGACCGGACGCACGACCCGATGCGCGCCCCGTCCCCCATTCGCCCGCAATGAGTGCTTCAATCCCTGCTCGATCTACCCTGCGCCACGCCGCGGATGACCCCGATGGGGACGCAGGCCAAGGTGGCCCGGGTTCTCGGCCCTCTCGCTCAGCGGGTGAGCCTCAAGGCGGCCGTTTGCGCGGCCCGGACGATTCCAATCAGCCCGAGTCGCCGATATCCTCATCGTCTTTACTAGACCTGATACCGCTGCATGTGGCCTCGATCGAAGATCGTCTCATGTCCGGCATCGTCGACGCTGCCATCATCCTCATCGCTTTTCTGCTCTTTGTGCTGGTTTTTGTAGCCAGCACGACCCACCCTCCCGTAGGCAAACCGGCTCTCGTTTACTCCGGCGTTGCGCTCGTGTCCATATTCCTGCTTTACCAGGTGCTCTTCTTTACCTGGTCCGACGGCACCCCGGGCATGCGCTACGCCAGAATCGCTCTCTGCACCTTTGACGACGAAAATCCCACGCGCAACGCCCTTCACTGGCGCGTCGCCGCGCTTTTCCTCTCAGCCATGCCCCTGGGGCTGGGCTTCCTGTGGGCTCTCTTCGATGATGATCGTCTCGGCTGGCACGACCGCATCAGCAAGACCTACCAGCGCAGCTACCGGTAGAGCAGCTGTCCTGTAGCATCGACTGGATGCGATATCCAGCACTTCTCGCTGTCACGCTCTCCTTCTGCGCTTCTGCCCTGGCCCAGCCTCAATCGGCGAACAGCATTCGCCGCCTCGACGGATCCAGCATTTCCGTCGCTGACGCCGACGCCTTCGCGAAGAAAACCCTCGCCGCCGCCCATGTCACCGGAGCCCAGATCGCTGTCCTCAACAATGGCCAGCTCGTCTGGAGCGGCGCTTACGGCCTGCGCCGCAAGGATCCCGACCTGCCCATGGACGCGCAGACCACCACCTGGGCTGCATCGATCACCAAGAGCGTCTTCGCGACCTATGTCATGCAACTGGTCGAGCGCGGAGAGTTCAACCTTGACCAGCCCATAGCCAGCCAGCTCGCGAAACCGCTCAACGAATATGACCCCTATCGCGAGAGCGCGTCGGAGATCGTGAAAGACCCGGCATGGCCGACCGTGACGCCGCGCATGCTGCTGTCACACAGTTCCGGCCTGGCGAATTTCGCCTTCATCGAGCCCGACAAGAAGATGCATCTGCGCTTCAAACCGGGAACAGATTTCCTCTACTCGGGAGAAGGCTTCAACCTGGTGCAATTTGTAATCGAGCAGAAGAAGGGGAAGCCGATCGACCAACTATTGCAGGAGGCGATCTTCACCCCGCTCGGCATGACGCGCACCGGCATCATCTATCGCAAAGAATTTGAGGCCGATGTCGCCGACCGCTTCGACTCCAACGAGAAATTTCACGCGCAGACGCGCCGCTTTCCTGCGCGTGCCGCCGGATCGATGACGACCAGCGCGGACGACCTTGCCCGCTTCGCCTCGGCCCTGCTCGACAACAGAATCATCAAAGCATCCACCCGCGACGCAATGCTGAGTCCGGTCTTCCGCATCCGCTCGCTGCATCAGATTCCCCAGGGTCCCAACGAAGGCGAAGGCAAGGAGGCAACTGAGGTTGGCCTGGCGTACGGCGTGGGTTGGGGATTGCTGACGAAGACGCCCTACGGTCCCGCCTTCTTCAAGGAGGGGCACGGCGACGGCGCACAGAACTACATGATCTGCTTCGAGAGGCAGAAGTCCTGCATGATTGTGCTCACCAACAGCGATAATGGCGAACTGGCCTTCCGCGCCTTGTTCGAAACCATCCTCGGAGACACCGTCACTCCCTGGGAATGGGAAGGCTACACGCCGTCCTATATCGAAGAGAGCCGGAAGCACCCCTGACCCGGCGAAGCCTCAGCGCCCTGCGTGCTCCGCAGCCGCGCCCGCTCCAATCAGCGATAGGGTCGGGTCTTCCGGTATCACTTCAACCGTGTAGCTTTGCAGAGGACTCATCTTGACCATCTGATAGAGGTGTTCCTTGAGCCGCGGCAGATCGAGCCGCGAGATGTCCCGCCCGGTGAAGTAGAAGCGTCCCGGTCCTTCGAGATGGATCTGTGAGGCCGTCGCCGCTGCCAGCGCGCAGTGCCACAACTCCACGAACTCCATGCAGCGCCGGTCGCCCTTGCGTGCGTGGGCGAATACTTCGTCCGGCTCCAGATCCAGGAAGCGGAGCCGCATGGCGCGGTGGCCGGTAATGCCTTCCAAGTGTCCCTTGCCGCCGCAGGCGCAGTACTTTTCCTTGGGATCGAGCGTGACCACGGTGTGTCCGCCTTCCCAGGGACCATCAGTGTAGGGGAATCGCCCGAAGCCGATGCCGTTGCCGATCGTCCACACGCGCACCAGCCGATCCAGTTGACCCCGCGTGGCCGCAACGCCCGCCGCCACCGCGTCGGCGTCGTTCAGCACGCTCATGTTGTAGTCGAGCCCGCGAGCAGACAGCGCGTTTTTGACCGTCCCCAGAATATTTGCGCCCTTCAGCTGCTGCAGGTTTGGCGAGTCCTCGATCACGCCGTTGCGCACAATGCCGGGCAGCGCGATACCCGCCGCCTCCACGCCGCTGCCTGCCGGAGCCAGCGCGGCGATCTGCTCGCAGATCAGCTCCGCCACCGCATCGGCCGGCAGTTCGATCAGCCCGCCGTTCTCCTCCGGATCATGTCCCGCTCCGGAATGTTCCGGAAAATGCCTCAGTTCACCGACTACTTTGTGGTCTTCGAGCAGGCCCGCAACCACCTTTTCCGTCATGACTACGCCGACGGTTTTTGCCATTTCTCCACCTCTGTCTCCGCTCCAGCTTCAATTCTCGAACCGGGCCAGGCGATTCACGCCGTTGAATGCGGCTGCCTTGTAGCACTCGGCCAGAGTGGGATAGTTGAACACGGTATCAATGAAATAGTCTATGGTGCCCTTGAGCACCATTACTGCTTGACCGATGTGCACCAGTTCCGCCGCGCCCTCGCCGATAATGTGCACGCCCAGGATCTCCCTCGTCTCGCGATGGAAGATCAACTTTAGCCGCCCCGTCGTATCGCCGCGAATCTGCCCGCGCGCGATCTCCCGGTAATACGCTACGCCTACTTCGTAGGGCACGTCCTCCTCGGTCAGCTGCTCCTCTGTCTTGCCGATGAAGGAGATCTCCGGAATGGTGTAGATCCCGTAAGGATAGAAGCTGGGATTGGACTGCACGGCTGTCTCGCCGAATGCCCGCTCCGCTGCGATGCGCCCCTGCTCCATCGACACCGACGCCAGGCTGGGGAAGCCGATCACGTCGCCGACCGCGTAGATATGTGGCACCTTCGTCCGAAAATCCTTGTCCACCGGAATGCGTCCGCGCGAATCGGCCTCGATGCCTGCCGCTGGCAGGTTCAGCTCGCCTACATGGCCCTGCCGGCCAACCGCGTACAGCAGCGCATCGCCCGACAGTTTCTTCTTGCTCTCCAGATTCGCGACCACCGTGCCGTCCGCCAGTTCCTCCACGCTTTCCACTTCCTCGTTCAGGCGCATGGTCACGCGGGTGTCGCGCAGGTGATAGCTCAGTGCCTCGACAATTTCCTGATCGGCAAACTCCAGCAGCTTCGGCCGCTTCTCCACGAGTGTCACACGCACGCCCAGCGTCGCAAACATGCAGGTGTATTCCACACCAATTACGCCCCCGCCCACCACGATCAGCGTCTTGGGCAGCTTCTGCAATTCCAGCACCTGGTCGCTGTTGACGATCGTGCGGCCGTTGATCGGCACCTTGGCCGTATCTGCGGGCTTGGTGCCCACAGCGATCACAATATTCGCCGCTTCGTGCACTTGCGACCCGTTCATTCCCTCTACGCGAACATGCGTCGCATCCTCGAAGCTGGCCAGGCCTGTCATCACGTCCACGCCGTTGCGCGAAAGCTGCGCCTCGGTCACGTCGATCTCCGTCTTGATCACGTGCTGCACGCGGAAGGCAAGATCCGACATCGCGATCTTTTCCTTCACCCGATAGTTCATGCCATAGATCGAGCGATAGTTGTAGCCGGAGAGATGCAGCACCGCTTCGCGCATCGTCTTGCTGGGTATGGTGCCGGTGTTGATGCACACGCCGCCCACCACGCTGCGCATCTCCACCAGGGCCACACGCTTGCCCTTCTTCACCGCGGAGACTGCCGCGCGCTGACCCGAAGGACCCGACCCAATCACGAGCAAATCGTAAGTAGCCATGTTTTCCGTGCACTCACTGGAACTGGACTTACCTGAACCGTATCACGCGCCCATCTTAACCCCGACAGTGTATGCCTTGCGTGAATCTCTGGTGTAGGAATTTACGCCCAATGCGGGAAACCTTCCCGTCTCGACCGTCTATATTCGAAAAATGCTCCTCTACGCTATCACCAGCCGTCAACTTCTGCCCGGCGGCGAGCGGGAGCGACAGGCTGCGCTCGTCGAGCTAGCCCGTAAATGGGCACATGGCGGAGTCGACTACATCCAGGTCCGTGAAAAGGATCTCCCGCTGCCCGACCTGCTGGCCCTGAGCCGCGAAGTCGTCACCGCCGTACGCAGCGAAAGCACCCACGCTCGCATCCTCCTCAACGGACCCGCCGAAACCGCCCTCGCCGCTGGAGCCGACGGAGTCCACCTGCCCGGCAACTCGCCCCCTGATGCCCTGGACGCTGCCCGCGCGATCTATCGCCGCGCCGGAATCGAGCCAGTCATCAGCCGCGCCTGCCATTCGGTGGGCGAGGTCTGTACGTCGCGGGATGCATCGCTGATCGTTTTCGCGCCGGTGTTCGAAAAGGCTGAGGAGCACGGAGCGCGGGCCGGCGTCGGCCTCGACACGCTAAGAGAAGCATGCCGGGCGGCCGCATCGGCTCCAGTGATCGCGCTGGGTGGAATCACAGCAGCGAACGCGTCAGCGTGCGTTATCGCAGGAGCGGCCGGGGTAGCGGGTATCCGGCTCTTTCAAGGGGAGGAGTGGCGGCAGTTGCGTTCGCTGGGTCAGGTTTGAAATTCACGAGAAACGCACTCGCTGACAGGCCCTATTTCTCCTCCTTGGGCAAGACGTACATCAGCAAGATCGTTGCCCCTATGGTGAGGAAGAAAGTAGCCCACATGGGGTGGGCGGGCCAAATTACGCGCATCAGCCCCAGCATCCATGCACCGGTCGCCGCTATGCTTGCCACCAACGAAGCTTTCAGGGTCCTCACGGAATCACTCCGGGCGAAGGGAGACGCCCACGCGACGACTTGAGGATACGCCAACCCCAGTAACAACGTTCCGGTATTTGCCAAGTCGCGCTGGAGCCGTAATGGCTGGGAAAGGCCACTGACGGTAAGCTGTAATCGTAGCCAGGCCGTCCCCGCCATCCCATGTCCCACTACAACAGCTTTGTCCGCATCCCGGCTCTCGCCATCCGTCAGAAGATTCGCCCGCTACCCCGCATCGGCGTCTTCGACGAGGACATACTCCCGTTGCGCGTCTGGCCGCAGGACATCGACTTCAACCTGCACCTCAACAACGCTCGCTACCTCAGCTTCATGGACTACGGCCGTATTCACCTCTCCGCCGCCACCGGCATTCTCGCGCTAGTGCTCAAAGAGCGCTGGATGCCGCTCGTCGGCTCGCTCTCCATCACCTACCGCCGTCCGCTCGCGCTCTTCGCGCCCTTCACCCTCACCACCCGCACCCTCTGCTGGGACGAAAAGTGGGTCTACATGGAGCAGGTTTTCCGCTCCCATGAAGGACTGGTCGCCATCGCCTGGGTCAAAGGCCTCTTTCGCGCCCCGGACGGCAACGTCCCACCGCAGCGTATTGTCGATAGCATTGCGCCCGGCACAATCTCGCCACCCGTTCCCGAGTCACTCGAACAGTGGAACAGCCTGACCAAAGAGAAGTTGCAAGGCGGCCAGCTCGGATAGCGGTGCCACCCTCTTACGCCCTACTTCGAAAATCGCCGAAGGCTGAAGGAAATCGGCAAACCGATGATCAACATATGCACCAGCAGACCCTGGCGCATCGCTGCAACCGTGAATGGACCGACCTTGAACGGCACAGCGGAGAGTGGCAGGACAATCAGGTTCATCACCAGATAGATAGCCACGCCGTAGAACAAACCGCAGACCAGGAAATGATCCCTGAGGAACCGGAGTTTCCGGCTGACCAGGCAATACACCGCAGCAGCCGAGACCGCGATAAGGAATTGCAGGAAAACGCCGAGAATCCAGGTCGCGACGCCTCCCTGAAACGCCTTGGATCCAAGCAGGCCGCTGGCGATCGCGCGCGGGACGCCCCAACCAAAGGTGATAAATGCAGCGATCAGATCAAACGCGCCAGCAGCAAAGCCGCCCACAAGAATTGGAAGCAGCAGCTTCTGTCTTTGGGCGGACCTAGAGGAAAAAGCAGTAGTCACGTCGCCCTCCATAGTGTCAGAAGATTGGACTGTATCGCGGGCACAAGGACATCAGCAAGTTGGCGGTAGCTCTGCCTGCGGGAGATAAGATGCGGGAGATAAGAACAACCGACATTCAGCGGATAGCTGCCGTCACTCCGCGATCTTGAATATCCGGATCTGCACCAGCTTGGCGATGGTCAGATTATCGAAGCCCTTCGCCTTCATGCGCTCGATGAAGTCTGGAGTTACCTTGAAGATCCGCATCTGGATCAGCTCGTCGATGCTGGGGTGATAGCCCATCGCCTGAATCTGCTTGATCTCCGCCGGATTAACCCCCTGCACTCTGAGCCCGACCAGCTTCTCGGCAGATGGGACCGAGTAGCCGAGAGCGGCAAGACTCTGCACATACTCCGGCGTGACTTTGAAGATGCGCAGCGCGATCAGGTTGCTGGCGTCGATACCAGTGACGCCGGCTTTCTGCAAAGCCGCCACCCACGATGTCTCGATGTGAAACAGTGCGTATACTTCCAGCTTGTCCGAGTCCAGCCCGGTAATCTCCAGCTCGCGCATCCGCGCCGCAAAGGCCTTGTTCGGCTCGAAGGTGAACGATCCCGTCAGTTCCGAGTCGTGAACGTTGCCCGAGCAGCGCAGTGTGCCCGCCTCGGCAGTGAGCACTGCATCGAGATGCGCGCCTTCGCGATGCAGATCCGAGAGTGTAATGCCAGTAAAGGCATCCAGCGCCTCCTGCATATTGGAGGTGTGGCAGTGTTTGACGCTGTCGCACTCGCCCCGGTCGGTCCCCCGATCTGTTTCCCGATTAATGCTCAGGTCGAACTTGTTCGATTCGGTCGAAGCCCGGATGCTGCATGTGCCGCTCAGGCTCTCGAGCGTGTCGTCCGCTCGCAGCGAAACCGCAGCCAGCGCCACCAGAACCATCCCAAACAACACGCGTCTGGAGTTCATTGTGCTTTCTCCGATTTCTGATCCTCGTCATCCAGCACGCCGGAGATCCGAATCTTCACCAGCTTCTCAATCGTGAGAGGCTCCAGGCCATGCCGCTTCGCTGAGGCGATGAACGCCCCATTGATGTTAAAGATCCGAATCTGCACCAGCTGATCGACGGTCGCATCGGGCCACTGCTGCTTGGTCGCCTTGGCAAACTCCGGAGTCACACCCTGGATGCGCAGCTCGACAAGCTTCTTTGCGGGCAGGCTGCTATATCCCGCCGCCTTCATGCCCGCAACGAACTCAGGCGACACGTTGAAGATGCGGTACTTGATCAGGTCCTGATAACTGCCCGGCTCAATACCCGCCGCCTTGAGTTCCGCAACCTCGCTTGGATCCACACCCTGAATCTTCATCGCAATCAGCTCGTCCGCGGTAGGTTTTCCGAAGCCCGTCGCCGCCATGCTCTTCGCATACTCCGGAGTGACACCCTGGATCTTCATCGCGACATATTTATCCAGATCGACGCTGTATCCCGCTGCCCGCATCTGGTCGATGTAGTCGGCTTTCGCGGCATTCGCTTCCGAGCTTGCCTGCGCGTAGGCTGCGGCATACGCATACACCTGGACCCTCGCCCTCGGTGCGGGAGCGGCGATCCATAGAGTCATCGGACTCATTGAGATTTCCGCTTTCGGAGCGATCACTGGCGCCTCGGGTTGAGGCGTGATGAACGGCCTCGGAGCCGGAGGCAGGACTACCGCGACTGGAGCAGCCGGCACACTCTGCCTGCTCGCGATGGCGGCTGGCGGCTTGGATGCTGTTGCAGGCGCAGGCGCGGTGGCCGGAGCATCGGTGTTAGGATCACCGGCAATCTTCGAGGAGTGCGGCTCCGCCACGACAGTCGAAGCCATCATGGGTGAGGTCGCCTGTTGTTTCGTAGAAGCGTCAATCGGGTAGAGCCCTGCGAAGACCTGGTGCGCCGGCAGCAGAAGCAGCCCCAGCATCGCGCACACGCCCAGCAGAGACCACGGTGCGCTCTCTCTTCCGTCCCGCGGAGTCTCGCCCAACATGCGGCCGATTCGAGCCCGCAGCCCCCCCGACTGATGGCCGTCGAGCGCCATCGCCAGATGGGGCCGCAGACCGCGCTGCTCTTCCAGGCACAGCAACGCCGTGGCATAAACCAGCGGGTCTGTGCAGCACTCGAGCGCCACATCGTCGCAGCACAGTTCGCGCTGCTGGCGCAGATTCCCGCTCACCCACCACACTGCCGGGTGGAAGAAGAAGAGCGTCTCGATCATGGTCTGCACCATGTTCCACAAGTAGTCGGCGCGCCGGATGTGCGCCAGCTCATGCGCCAGCACTACTTCCAGCTGCTCCGGGCTGAGCGAGGTCAGCGCCGACGCCGGAATCAGAACCAGTGACCGCATCACCCCCATCGCCAGCGGACTCGCAATCCGCTCGCTGATGCGCAAATCGATCGACCACCATATGCCGAGGCGCAGAGACAATCGCGCGAAGCTGTACTGCACATCCGGAGGCACCCGCACCAGGCTTACGCGCTGCAGCCGCTGAATCACCCACCAGCCGCCCACCGTCCGCGCCGAGAGAAACAGCACGCCCACCAGCCACATTACATCCAGCCATGGCATCGCGGGCCGTATCCCTTCCCTCAGAGTGGCCAGGAGTCCGGCAGGCTCAACCGTCCGCGCTGCGTCAGTCCCATAATCCACGCGCGGAAGGGCTCCCGCCGCTCCGGATTCATCTCCGACGGTTCCGGCATCCGAATCGCGTAGTGCCAACCGGCTCTGCTGTCCGCGCATCTCTTCGTATCCCAGCGTCACAACTGCCGCCGCCAGCATGCTCAGCAGCGCTGCCAGCGCCAACACGTAGCGGATATTGCTGCGTGCCTTTCCCAGCGCGAGATCGGCCACGCGGTAGAGCAGCGCGATCGCCGCCGCCTGCCAGCAGAAATGGATCAGCGTCCATCCCAGTGCTTCCCAGCCCGGGATTCCCAAACCGATGCCTTGCGTCGCGTAGGTCATTGCTTCTCCCTCTTTTGACGGATGATCTTACGTATTTCCTGCAATTCTTCTTCGCTGGCCGGCTGCATCGAAAGCGCATGCATTGCCAGCTGGGCTGCGGAGCCCGAGAACAGCCGCTCGCTCAGGTCGCGCAGCAGCTGGTTCTGAGTTTCTTCCTGGCTGGCCGCGGCGTGGTAGATATGCGCCTTGCCCGCCTCCGTACGCTCGACCAGGCCCTTCTCGGTCATGATCTGCAGCGTCTTCAGCACCGAGGTATATCCCAGTGCGCGCTGGCGGCTGACCACCTCGTGCAATTCGCGAACGGAAGCTGAGCCCATGTCCCACAAAGCGCGCAGAAGCTCAAGTTCCACCTCTGTCGGTTTCGGTAGATTGCGGTTCTTTTCTTTCATGGTCCCAACTGTATACGAAGACATTCGTAGTTGTCAACGAAGATTTTCGTAGATGGCTGGATCCTAGTCTGTAGAACGTTCGATTAAAAGGTAGAAAAACGGTGCATTCAAGTGGGCGAAGACACGAACAATCTTTCGTTCTTAGCTCTGTCCTGGAGTTGGCGCCCGCGGCCGCTTGATCCATTTGGCGGGGCCAAACTCATTGCCACGAACCTCGATTCGCTTCCACATTGATTCGCGGAACTTAATTACCCCGCCTTTCTCATCGCAGCTCAGTAACGTTCGTTCAATATTATTGATGCTGGTCTGAACTCCGGTAAAGTCTTCATCGGCTAAGGCTTTGGGGCCCGCACTGGCCGCATTGAATTTGATTAAGCCCAAATAAAGTTGTTTTAATCTCTTGTGGCGGTCTTGTTCGACGGGCGTCAACCCAACCGAGAAATCGTCGAAGCTATATTTAGTTGTTTTATTGCTTGCGCCTGTAGGATCGTCGCATCGACTTTCTCCGCCAGGTCCCTCCACAATATTCCATGTGGCGTAAGTTAGCTTGCTTTCCAATTTATGCATTAACTCGACGGTTTCTTTTCCGTCGGCCAAGACTGCCAGCAGATTCTTCGCGTCTTTATCGTCGAAATATAGGATGCGCAACATACTTCGTGCCGCATTGTTTGCTCTCCCGTTGCTCTGCTGATTCTTCACCATTGCGTTCCAACAGTGTCGAAGCAGGGCATATGGGATTACGTGATGCCACAAAATATTCGTTCTAGGCACTGACGTATGTTCCCAGGGTGCTGGAAGACGGTTGTTGCCTTCGGTAATCTCCCCGCAGAGCACATCACGTTCGGTCATTCGAACCCCATAGCCGCAAGACGCTGGCCATTATCTAGGGGAGCTAAAAAACGTAGGCCATGAGTATAGCGCACGGAGCTATCGCGAGCCCATCCCTTGCGCAGCGAGGCTGAATGAGGTCTCTATTCTGCCCGCAAGGATTCCACTGGATCGACCCCCGAGGCTCTTCGCGCCGGTACCCAGCTTGCGACTAAAGCGATCAGCACAATCGTCACCGTTGTTGTGACAAATACAACCGGATCGCCCGGACGCACACCGAAGAGCAGATTCGCGAGCATGCGCGCCATCCCCGCCGCCATCATGATGCCCAGCCCAACTCCCGCGCCGGTCAGCACCGCAGCCCGGCCCAGGATCATCTGCAGTATGTCTTCGCGCCTTGCGCCCAGGGTCAGCCGCACGCCGATTTCCCGCCCGCGCTCCGCGACCATGTTCGCCATCACTGCGAAAATGCCGACCGCCGCCAGCAGCAGCGCGAGAAACGCATCTATGCCGAGCCAAACCGCAACGTTGAGCAGGCCGGTAAGCGCTTCGTGCTGAAACTGCTCATAGGTCTGCATCGCATCGAGCGGAACAGCAGGATCGAGCGCAGCCATGGCCCGCCGGACATCCGGAGCCAGCGCCAGAGGACTGCCATCGGTCGAAACAATATAGGTCGCACCTTCCGACGGCGACGCCTGCGCGGAGCTCAAATACATCGCAGGCAGCGTTTCGCGATCGACCCAGGAATAGTTGGCGTCGCTGGAAATCCCCACAATCCTTGCCCACGGTTGCTCGGTTGCTGACGATGCGCCCATGCGTATGCGGTGTCCGATAGGATCCTCACCCGGAAAATACTGCTGGGCAAACTTACGGCTGATGATCGCTACCCGCTGCGTGTCCAGTCCGTCGCCGGAGTTGAAGCTGCGGCCCGACAGAATGGGAATGTGCACTGCCGCGAAATAATCGCTGCTCACCGCAATCCGTTGCGCACTCTGGAACTTGCCCGGAACCAGCGGGCGATTCTCGATCCGGAAATCGTCCATCCATTTGTCGTTGCCGAAGGGCAGTGACGTAGTGATCGCGGCGTGTGTCACGCCGGGCAGAGCCCCTAGCTTCTCCAGACTCGCCTTGTACAAGGCCGCCTGCTTCTCCACCGCCGCGTAGCGCGCCGGAGGCAGATACACATTAAAGGTCAGCGATTGCTTCGGACCGTACACGCCAGCGAGGTTGAGCATCGCCCACATGCCTTTGCACATCAGGGCCGCACCAATCACCAGCGCGACAGCCAGCGCAATCTGCCCAACCGCGAAGATGTTTCTCAGCCGGTGCGCGCGGCCGGAACCGGTCACGGAGCGCGAGCCCGCCTTCAGCTGATCGACCAGGTTGATGCGCATTGACTCGAGAGCTGGCAGAAACCCCGCGGCGATGCCTGCTCCCACCGCCAGCAGCAGTGAGAATGCAAGCGCGCGGCCATTCAGAGAGATGTTCGACCATCCGGCCATATAGCGCGCCACCCGGTCGGGCATCGAAATAATGCTCACGTGCAGCACCAGCTTGGCCAGCAGAACGCCGCCCGCCGCGCCCACAAGGCCCAGCAGGATATTCTCCGTCAGCAGTTGCCGCAGCAGCCGTCCCCGGCGCGCGCCCAGCGCTGTCCGCATAGCGAGCTCCGGACGCCGCGCAATGCCCCGCGCAAACTGCAGGTTCGCCACGTTGATGCAGACCACCAGCAGCACGAACAGCGTAGCTCCCAGCACCAGGCGGAAATAAAGCGGCGTCAGGTCGCCGTTGATGTCGTCGAGCAGTGCCTCTACCTTCACCGACGAATCCCGGTTGGTTGCCGGATACGCCTTCGCCAGGCGATCGGCGATTCCGCGCATCTCGGCCTGCGCCTGGACGCCGGTTACGCCCGCTCGCAGGCGTCCGGTGACGAGATAGTCGTGCGCGCTGCGATTCTCCATTTGCGCGGCGGAGGGCGCAAAGGGCAGAAACAGATCGGCGGTAGACGGATACTGCATCGTCTGGGGCATCACGCCGGTGACCGTGTAAGCTCGCCCATTGAGTTCGATCTTTCGCCCGGCTACTCCCGGATCGGCTCCAAAGTGCTTCTTCCAGAAACCGTAGCTGAGAACCGCGACGTTGTCTTTGCCGGGCTGCGTCTCTGAATTGAGAAAGGCGCGCCCCAGCAGCGGATTCACGCGCATCACGTCGAAGAAGTTCGCCGAGGTGTAGGCAGCCTGCACATGCGCCGCGTCCCCTGCGCCTGTGAGGGTGAGATCGCCAGTGGTCCAAACCGCCAGCTTCTCAAACGAGCGGCTCTGCCGTGCCCAGTCTTCGTAGTTCGCCAGCGCGACCTGCTGATAGTCTCCCTGATTCTGTTGCTCGGCCACCGTGACAACGCGGCTCAAGTCCGGAACCGCCAGCGGGCGGAAAACAACCGCATCCATAATGCTGAAAACCGCTGTGTTTACGCCGATTCCCAGGGCCAGCGTCAACACTGCGGTCAATGCAAACCCGGGCGACTTGCGAAGCTGGCGAAGTGCGAAGCGGACATCGTGCAAAAGGGTCTGCATGGAACGGGCCTCCACGAACATGAGATCGCCAGAAGGGGAGGGCGACCATGCATGTGGAGAATGCACGCCTGCGGCCAACGAAATAGAGGGTTGGCCTCTGATTCTAAAGAAGGGGGGCGACTCCTGAGGGGGGAGGAGTGTTCAACCGTGAATCTGTGCGTCCGCAATCGGACACATGATCGAATCGGCTTCCTTACGACCCGTTATGAGTCGACTTCTCTTCAGCTATCCAAACGTACAGGAACTCATCGTCGCTAGAGGTAGCCACGTCGAGTCCCTTTTGCTTGGTGGCGCGGCTCAGGGCCGAGCGAATGTTCTCTTTGGTGTCCGGCAATTCAGCCAGTGGCACCTTGAGGGCCGTTCCCGGCCCCAGCTGATCGATATCGCTCAGGAGCTGCGTAACAATCTTCTTGTGCTTGCCGTCTCGCCCTTTAGGCACATCGGCCTGAAGCATAGAGTTGAAATTCATCGGTGACGCAGATTCGTTGGTTGACATCGCGCATTCCCCTCCTGACATAATCGTACCGCTAAACTAACGTAAACGAGATAAAAACCTAACACATTCGATGCACAGAGATCAAGAGGGTTGGAGAAAAATTAAACTTAACCTCCAACCAACAGATTTTTAAATAGTTACCCCGTATTTCAAGAACCCTGCTACGGTGCTTGTTAGAGGTACCGCTCGATGTCAGGACAATTCTATTTCCAGACGATTCCCCTCGCTGAGATAGCTTTGAAGGGTCTTGCGACCCGGACCCACCCGCGTCAGCCTGTCGTGCTCGTCGTCGACGATGAACATGTAATTGCTGACACGCTTACGGCAATTCTGTCGCGCAGCGGCTTCACAGTAATGCCCGCTTACGATGGCGCAAGCGCACTCCAGATCGCGCGCGCGATCACTCCTGACCTGCTCATCACTGATGTTTTCATGCCTGGCATGAGCGGCATCGACCTGGCGATCGCCATGCGGGCGGCTCACTGCGATTGCAAAGTTTTGTTGTTTTCAGGGCAGGCATCGACTCTTGACCTGCTGGCCAGAGCGCGGGACGAGGGCCATGACTTCGCGCTCCTCCTGAAACCTGTACACCCGACTGAACTGCTGGCGCGAATCTCGGAGTGCATAGAAGCGCCCTCGAGAGAACTTAGTGTGGTCTAAGGGCCGGGAGCGATCGGTCGCGAACTACGCCCGTCTCGCGCTGTGCGCCAGATAATGCTGATCGAGAGCCTGCCGGACCAGCGTCTTGATCACTGCCTGGCGGCTGACATTGAGCTCACGAGCAGCCTGGTCAAGCTCTTCCAACATTGCTGCAGTAAGATCCACGTTCACGCGCTGGATCGCCACCGGTTGAGCCGGCTCCACCATGCGTCCCTGACCCTGGAAGAAGCCGGAAATGTCTTTGCCCTGATCGGCCAGACGAGCGATTGCCTCTGCAGTCATCGGTTTACGAGTTTTCTTCATACAAGCTAACCTCCTCCATGGTCGATCTCCACAACGTGACAAGGTGGAGAATCTCCCCCTCCTCATCTTCGCGAACCTCAAAAATCACCGAATACAGCCTGTCGCCTACCCATCCGATAGCCCCGATACTGCTCCGGCATGTCAGATCCCGTGTGTCCGATCTTTGGTCGAGCCAGTACGGCCGAGAGAACAACTCTTGCGCCTCTTCGAAGCCGATACCGCGCCGCCGATTTGCCCGGAGCCGCTTGCTTTTTCGGGGATCAAAGCTGAAGCGCATAAGCTAAGTATAACTGTTATACCACCAGGCCCTGGGCCCATCTGCACCCATCATGCTATAATTCATTCACGCTCAGTTGTTTGGTTGTGAGCCGCTCTCGCCCTCATCTTCATCCAGATTCGGCAAGATCGCCTGGCAGATAGTTTCCAAGCCCCTCAGCGGAATGGCCCCGGTAATTATTGGTAACCTTCAGGGCCAGGTCGTCGCCTTTCGCGTTTACGACCGAATACGCAGCGTGCGGCAGAGCCGAGGAAACCCGGTAGTACCCCTCAGAACTTCCCTACGTAATTCATAATCTTCCCGCACGGGTGATTTTTGCGCCTGTCCGCAGGGAACCAGCTAGACCGGCAGCCGTGGTGTGTCGATATACAGGCACGTGGATGAACTCAGGCTAGCCATATTAAGGATCAAGTGAACCAGTTTTCCGATTTCAATATTTCGGCCTCGCTCAAGCAGCAGTTGGCCAATGCAAAATTCATTACCCCCACCCCCGTGCAGGCAGGAGCCATCCCGCCCGCCCTCGAAGGCCGCGACATTCTCGCCACCGCCCAGACCGGCACCGGCAAGACCCTCAGCTTCCTCATCCCCCTCATCGAGAAGATGGGAAGTGGAACCCGCGCCGAAGTTAAATCCCGTGGAGCCTTCGGGCTCATCCTCCTGCCCACCCGCGAGCTCGCCATGCAGGTGCAGGAGCACTACCGCAAGCTCACCGGCAACTACGGATCCGTTGCGCTCGTCGTCGGTGGAATGGCCGAAGGCCCGCAGCTTCAACAGATCCGCCGCGGCGCGCAGCTCATCGTCGCTACCCCCGGACGCCTCGAAGACTTCCTCAGCCGCCGACTAGTAAACCTGAGCGGTGTAAAGATGCTGGTGCTCGACGAAGTCGACCGCATGCTGGACATGGGCTTCAAGCCGGCCATCAAGCGCATCGTTGCCGCGTTGCCTGCCGAGCGCCAGACGCTCTGCTACTCCGCCACACTCAGCCCGCAGATCAAGGAAGTCGTTCGCGACTACGTCAAGAATCCGGCGCGCATCGAGATCGGCTCCGTACTCAAGCCGAGCGAGAACGTCGAGTTGCAGACATTCGAAGTTCCCACCGACAAGAAGCACGAGCTCCTCGAGCATCTGCTCGATTCGCATGACGGCAGCTTCCTCGTCTTTGTGCGTACCAAGCACGGAGCCGACCGCGTAGCCCGGCGCCTCGCGCGCTCCGGCCACACCGCCACGCAGATCCACGGAGACCGCTCGCAGTCACAGCGCAACGCCGCGCTCCGCAGCTTCGCCCACGGACACCACCGCGTTCTGGTCGCCACCGACGTTGCCGCTCGCGGCATCGACGTGGCCGACGTGGCCCATGTCGTGAACTACGACATGCCCCGCGAGGCCGAAGACTTCGTCCACCGCATCGGCCGCACCGGTCGCGCTTCCCGTCGCGGAATAGCCTCCACCTTCGCCGCCCCCGAGGAAAAGGGCACGCTGCGCAAGATGGAGCGTACGCTCTCCATCAACATGAAGCGCTTCCGCGTAAAGACCAACCCCAGCGGCCACACACACAGCGCCCAGATCGCTTAAGGCAGTCTAAGCCGAAACGATAAGGGGGTGCCCCATCCTTTCGCGCCGTTTGCGAAAGGGTGGGAAACCACGAACGTAACGAAATGCGCGGTGACCAATCGCTGTGCATTTTCTTTTTCTGGCTGAAAAATAATGTGTTGTCATCCTGAGCGGAGTGAGATGAGCGCTAGCTCAGCTCACGCAGTCGAAGGATCTGCTTTTGCCTTTCTTCTAGAATTGCCAGCACGACACTCTTCAAGGACGCCCATGCCCACCGCTCGACTCTGGCTCTCGATCCCCATCCTGCTTTCGCTTGTCACTCCCCTCGTCGCGCAATCACCAGACCTCGCCGCCATCAAGTCTTTCTACGAATCCGGACTGCGCCGCAACGGCGTCCTCGGCAGCAGCCTTGTTCTCATCCGTAACGGACAAGTTGTCCTCCACGACAATTACGGTCTCCAGAGCCAGTCGCCCGCTGTGCCCGTTGACGACAACACCACGTATCACTGGGCCTCCTGCACCAAGACCTTCACCGGCATTGCCATGATGCAGCTGCGCGACCGCGGCCTGCTCTCGCTCGACGACCCGCTCATCAAGTACCTCCCCGAGCTGGCCGCCGTGCACGACCCCTACGGACCCATCTCGAAGGTCACCATCCGCCACGTCATGTCCCACTCCGGAGGCTTCCGCGACGCCACCTGGCCCTGGCGCGACGCCGACTGGCAGCCCTTCGAGCCCACGCAGTGGTCGCAGATCGTCGCCATGCTGCCCTACACCAACGTGGCCTTCGAGCCCGGCTCGCGCTTCAGCTACTCCAACCTCGGAATCGTCTTCCTCGGCGAAATCATCGAGCGCCTCTCCGGCGATCCCTACCAGCTCTATATGGAGAAGAACATCCTCCTGCCGCTGGGCATGACGCGCACCTACTTCGACCGCAGCCCCTACAACCTGCTGCGCTACCGCTCGCATAGCTGGGATCTGAAGGACGGCAAGCTCACCGAGGACGAGTTCGACTTCAACACCGGCATCACGCGCTCGAACGGCGGCCTGAACTCACCGCTGCCGGACATGATCAAATACCTGCAATTTCTTCTGGGAGATCCCGCGCTCCAGTCCGAGTACAACGCAATCCTCAAGCGTTCTTCGCTCGAAGAAATGTGGAAGCCCTACCTGCCCATCGTCCCCGACGAAGACTTCATCTCACGCTCCGGCGCGCACGATGAAGTCACCACCAGCTTCTTCGTGCACACCGACGGCAAGCCGCGCCTTATCGGACACGCCGGATGGCAGAACGGATTCCGCAGCCACTTCTACATCGACCCCGCCACCCGCAGTGCCTACATCGTTGCCTACAACACCGACGCGCAGGACAAGAAGCAGAACACCCGCAGCTTCGACTTCGAGCTGCGCGACGAGCTGATCGATCACTTTTTTAGGGAGCCATCAAATTAAGAGTGTCATCCTGAGCCCCAGGCGCGCAGTCGAAGGACCTGCTGTTTCTCATTTCAGAAACGACTCAGGGATGCCCCATCCTTCGCAAAGCGAAGGGTGGGAAGCAATACTCTCTATGGTTTGTCATCCTGAGCACAGCGAAGGATCTGCTTTTGGCTGCTCTCAGAGAGCCTTCTCCAGAACCGTTTCCGCTTCTGCTTCCTTGCGTGCCGCGCTCACCTTCTCACCGATCGCGTACTTCAGCTTCTCGATTCCCAACCCCGTGACCGCCGAAATCTCGTAGAACGGCAGCTTTTTGCGCTTCGCCATCGCCTGCAGCTTCTTCAGCTTTTCGGGATTCGCCACATCCGCCTTCGACGCGACCACCATCATCGGTTTCTCGTCGAGTCCGTGGCCGAAGCTCTTCAACTCGCCCATGATGACCTTGAAGTCTTCTACTGGATCGGGCCGCCCACTCGCATCGGACACATCTACGAGGTGTACCAACACACGGGTGCGCTCGATGTGCCGCAGAAACTGCACACCCAGCCCCGCGCCTAGGTGCGCACCCTCGATCAGTCCGGGAATATCCGCGACCACGTAGCTCTCTTCATGCGGAGCTTCCCCGATCGACACCACGCCCAGATTCGGCTCGAGCGTCGTGAAGGGATAATCGGCGATCTTCGGCTTGGCCGCCGAGATGCGCGAGATCAGCGTCGACTTACCCACGTTCGGATAGCCCACCAAACCCACATCGGCCAGCACCTTCAGCTCCAGGCGATAAACGCGCTCTTCGCCCGGTCTGCCCAGCTCATGCTCGCGCGGAGCCTGGTGCGTCGATGTCGCGAAGTGCTGGTTGCCGCGCCCGCCGCGTCCCGCTTTCGCGATCACGATGCGCTCGTTGGGACGCGCAAAGTCATGTACCAGCTCGCCCGTCTCCGCGTCGTAGAGCGCCGTGCCCACCGGAACCTTTAGCACCACATCTTTGCCTTCGCGTCCGGTGCAGTTCGATCCCATGCCGTGCTCGCCGCGCTCGCCCTTGTGCTCGGGATTGAATCGGAAGTACATCAGCGTGTTGTGACGCTGGGTCGATTCCATGATTACATCGCCGCCGTTGCCGCCGTCGCCGCCCGAAGGTCCGCCACGCGGAACGAACTTCTCCCGCCGGAAGGCCATGCAACCATTACCTCCGTCACCGGCCTTCACCCTGATTTTTGCTTCATCGATGAACATTTGTCTTTTCTATTTTAACGAATCGATTAAGCTTCTCTCACCTATCCAGGGAACTAAGAGCAAGTCTCATGCTGGGACGCCCCCACGTCCCCGCGTGCGTCGCGCTCGACAAGCCTTGGGAATCGCCTCTGCGCCACGTAGCGCAGTCGCATTCCCGAAGGCGCGGCACTCATCCGCGCCCCGGGAAAGGATTGTGTCACTCATGCTGTGGTTCATCTCGGCGGTCTCGCTCGAACTTCGACGACGAGGCCGCTTTTATCTCGGAACCGGATCGCGTTTCGCTTAGGAGAAGTCCTAATGCTCGCCTTAGGAGAAGTCCTAATGAAAGACCGGCACGGCTTTGCGCGTCCTTCCTGGATACCGCTGCTCCTGCTTCTCTCCTTCGCCTTTCACTTCGCATCTCCGCAGTCCGGCACCGGGGGCTCCGTCGCCGGACAGGTCTCCGACAGTGGCGGCCGTCTCTTTCCCGCGCTCGTCACCCTGCGCAACACCGCCACCGGCAGCCAGAGCCAGATGCTCTGCGACCGCAACGGCAACTTCCGCTTCGCTGAGCTCGCACCCGGAACCTACTCGGTCCGCGTCAGCGCCCCCGGACTTGCCGCCTGGAAGATGGACCGCGTCATCGTCGAAGTTGGCCGCGTCACCCTTCTTGCCCCGAAGCTCACCCTCTCTTACGGGGACAACACGGTCCCGGCGAAGGAGCATGGATCGCAACTCGATCTTTCGCCCGCCGTGAGCAGCAACATCGATCAGCAGGCGCTCGACAATCTGCCCAGCAGCAGCGGCCAGTGGTCGGGTCTCGCCACTCTCTCTGCCGGCTCCGCGCCTGCCGGCGAGGACAATGCCCTCAGCTTCCGCGGCCTCAGCCCCCTGATGAACAGCATCACCATCGACGGCGCCGACCACAATCTGGCTTTCTCAGGACGCCAGCGCGGCAGCAGCGGCAACGGCTACTCCACCACCCAGGCGGCCATCAACGAGTTTCAGGTGAACACCTCCAACTTCTCTTCCGAATATGGACACGCGGCCGGCGGCATCATCAATAGCGTCACCAAGAGCGGTACCAACCGCATGCACGGGCAGGCCTCTTTCTACGACCGAGACGCGGCCTGGGGCGCGGCCAACGCCTACACCACGCTCACCGAGCGCAACTCGCTTGGCCAGTACGTCAGCGTTCAGTACAAGCCCGCCGATACCCGCATGCAATGGAGCGCCTCCGCCGGAGGTCCCATTCGCCACGACAAGCTCTTCTGGTTCTTTGCCTACGATCAGCACCAGCGCGACTTTCCCGGCGTCGCTCGCGCCAACGAGCCTGACATTTTTTTTGCTCCGCCCTCCACGCAGACAATCGAGACGCTCGCGGGTCGCATCGGGCAGAGTCCCGCTCAGGCACTCATTGCCTGGAACAGCGCCGTCGCCGACCTCAACAGCCAACTTGGCGATGTGCCGCGCAACGCGCGCCAGCTCATCCTTTTTCCCAAAATCGATTGGCGGCCGAACAACCGCAATCACCTCGTCGGGCAGTACAACTTTATGCGCCGAACCGCGCTTAACGGAGCGGCCACGCAGACCTCCGACACCTATGGCATCGGCAGTTTCGGAACCAGCCGCACCAATTCCGATGCCGCTATCGCCGCCTGGGAATATTTCGCCACGCCCAACCTGCTCAACACCGCGCGCTATCAATACAGCCGCGAACTGATCGCGCAGCTTACAAGCGCTGCCACTCCCTTCGAGCAGCAATTCGCCGACAACAACCTCGGCCTCCCGCCGCAGATCGCGGTCAACCGCAGCTCGGGATTCACCTTCGGCACCCGCTCCTCACTCGATAAGCCGCAGTATCCCGACGAGACGCGTCAGCAATTCATCGACGCCGTCACTTGGATCCACCACAAGCACGCCATCAAGTTCGGATACGACTACAACTACGTCACCGACACCATCAGCGGCTTGAACAACCAGGCCGGATCGTACTCCTACTCCAGCATTCTCAACTTCGTCTCCGACCTGGTCGCGCCCAACCACTGCGACATCACCACCACCGGCGCAGGACTCGATCCCTGCTATTCGTATTACGAACAGGCCATAGGCGAGCCCTCCTGGACCTTCGAGACCGCGGACTACGCCGCCTTCGTTGCCGACGACTGGAAACTCGCCCGCCGTCTCACTCTTTCGCTCGGCGTCCGCTATGAATACGAAGATCTGCCCAACCCCACCAAACTTCTCGCCAATCCCGACATTCCCCAAACCGCCGTTATGCCGCACGACCGCAACAACTTCGGTCCTCGCGCCGGCTTCGCCTGGGACATCTTCGGTGCCGGCCGCACCGTTCTGCGCGGAGGATACGGCATCTACTATGGCCGCATCTCGAACGCGACTATTTACAGCGCGCTCACCACCACTGGATCTGCGGCCGCTCAGCGCAGTTACTACTTCCGCCCGCTCGATACCGGTGCACCGCCCTTCCCCTATGTTTTTTCCAGTGCCTCTGAACTCGTCGTCGCGCCCAACGCCATCTACTTCGACAAGCGCTTCCAGAATCCGCAGATCGATCAGACCGAGCTGTCGCTGCAACAGGAACTCGGCCATCACACGGCACTCACCCTCACCTATCTGGGCTCTTACGCGCGCGAGTTGCCCAACTTCATAGACACCAATGTCGATCTCAACGCGCTTGGCATACTCAACTACACCATCGAGGATCCGCAGCACCTCGGCCCCATCAAGGGTGGCGCCTACGTGACGAAGTTCTTCTACCAGCGCCTCAATCCCGCCTACCGCGCGATCACCGATATCACCAGCGAGACCAACGCCCACTATCAGGCTGCGGTTGTCCGCCTCACTCGTCGCATGGGCAGCGCATTTAGTATCAATATCGGTTACACATACTCGCACGCCATCGACGACAATCAGAACGAGTCCGCTTTCGCCGACAACAACGACGTATACGACCCCACCGACCCCAGCCTCGAGCACGGGAACTCAAACTTCGACGTGCGCCAGCGCGCCACCGGCAGCATCGTCGCGCAAACGCCCTGGCATCTGCGCGGTGTCGCCGGCGCATTATTCAACGGCTATTCGCTGGGCACATCAGGCGAGTGGCGCACAGGTCTGCCCTACACCATGCGCACCACCGGAGCCATCCCCGCACCCTCCTGCTCCTATCAGGAATTTCTCCAGTCCGGTCCCGCATGCGTCGCCATTAACGATCCCGGCTACATTCTCGGCGGAGCTGGTTCAGGCCCGCGTATCAGCGGTCTCGGCGCAAGTCTCAACGGCTACGGAGGAAACGACCTCATTCCCCAGGTCGGTCGCAATACCTTCCGTTACCCGGCCGTCACCAATCTCGATGTGCGATTCTCCAAGCGCACGCATATCAATGACCGCATGACCTTCGAGGTGTTGGGCGAGGCATTCAACATTCTCAACCATCAAAACGTAACTTCGATTGATCCAATTGGATACATCATCGACAACGACGCCTCCTACACCAACACCGCCCATCTCACGTACTTGGGCGGAGGCGGCACCGCCGGCACATCGACCTTCGGAAACGTTACCAATGCCAACAGCACCGCTCTCTACCGCCAGCGCCAGATCCAGATCGGCGGCAGATTGAATTTCTAAATGCAGAGAATTCCAGCCTCAGAAGAAACGGGAATCGAAGGCGTGCTCATATATTGCGGCAATACTCAGCAGCCTGGCTTCGGCATGCCGAGGATTAACCAGCACGTTCCATGTCTCCGGAACCAGCACGCTGGGAACTTCCAGCAGAAGCGACCGTCCATCGGAAAGCCAGCCGTCTCCAAAGCTTTGGGTGACGGTGATGTCATCCGCCCAGTTCGCGGGAAGCGCACTGGCGTTGAGCCTCTCTAGCGACAGTGTGTCTGGTCCTTCAATCCTGACGATTTGAAAACGTTCCGGACGGTCCTCGGAGTCAATCTCCATGTGGACCAGCGTTTCAAGCAGTGCCGTCGCTGGATTCAACGAGCAATAGACCACAGGATGCCCCTTCGTATGCCAGCGACCGGATACGTAAAGACCGCCAACACCGTCCAGAGTGGCGTAGTTGCTCACCCGCCACAGAATCACAGGTCGCGGCTCACGCTGCGAATCCGTAGTCGAGTTGCAACAGCATCTCCTCTACCAGCCTCGCTCCAGCCTCTGTCCGAAGCAACTCAAACGGAGTGCGTCCTTCGAAACGCGCCTTTGGCTTGCGCAGCCAGCGCGAGGCCTTTGCGTCTTCGCCGAAGACTTCTTCAGCCAGCGACGCGATGCGGGCGATCCGCACTGCGCGGTCGGATTCCTCATGAGTCAAAGACTCATGACGAGTCTTCCTGTGAACCAGCGTCCGCCGCGGCGCGATGAAGCTGTAAATTTCCTCGGCGCTCATCCCGTTGCTCGAAAGCGAATCCACAGAAGCGAGCGGAAGGCGGTCCTCAACCAGCCGGGCAAGGTCGCGATCCGAGCGCAGAGGCGTGACCCCGAGTTTGATCTCGATGCGACGATAGAACATCGCCGGTTCGCGGCGGCTGCGGCTCTGAGCTGTCTGGGCCATGGTCAACCTCGTGAGCAATCTGCCCATATTATATTGGCACATTGCCCAGAAATCAAGGGGGCCCCCGAACTTCACTCCAGTGCGCCTTTCCCTTGCTTCAAGTCGCCGAAAAACCCCTTCCGCAGATTGATGCCGTGCTCCAAATACGCCTTCAGGCAGCTGACCATGTTCATCCATCCCTGGCAGTTCTGATAGGAGCTGTCGAGGCCGCGCTGGTTCTCCTTCCATGCCGACTCCGAAATCTTCACCAGGGTCTCATCTTTGCCAAGAGGCTCGAAACGGATCTCTACGCGCGTGTTGTAGCCGCCGTCCGCCGCTTCCCATTCGAAAGCGATGAGCTGGTTGGGAACGACCTTCTTCACAGATAAAGGAACATCCCGCGGATAATCGGCAAATCTCCAGATTACCTGCGATCCCTCGGTCAGCGGCCCACTCGCTGATTCCGTCGCGAAGTACTGCGTAATCTTCGTCGGGTTATAGACACCGTCGAATACCTCCGCAACCGGCTTCTGAATTCTTGCCTGTACCTGAAATTTGAGTTCCATATTTCCTCCTCAGGCTCTCCTCATTTGCGACTCAAATACATGTTATAGTTTTATAACATGTCAATCGCAGCCAGGAAAGCCCCAGACAAACAAGAGCGGGTCTTCAAGGCGCTCGCCGATTACAAAAGACGGGATATTCTTGATCTGCTGAAAAACGAGCCAAGAACGACGGGAGACATCTGCAACCGCTTTCCAAAGATGGACAGATGCACCGTCATGCAGCATCTGCGCGTGCTTGAGAACGCGAACCTGGTCATCGTACAACGCCAGGGGCGCCACCGATGGAACTACATCAACCCGCTCCCCATCAAGGACATATACGATCGCTGGATCAGTCGTTACGCCATCGGCGCAGTCGATCTGCTTGCACGCATGAAACGCGAAATGGAAGGCTGAGGCCTTCGCCGCCTTGCCGGCAGAGCCCCAATTCTCCACATCTCTGCCGAAAAAATATTCATTCCGGCGTAAACTAGGTGTGGCAACATCTGGTTCAGGAAACTTTCGTCTCAAACTGAAATTCGAACCATACCGTCCGCTGCAGTGCACGACCTCGCGGACATTTGTCGGGCTACTCAAAGTCAAGTTCCAAATCAACGTGTCGGCTCAGCAGTCCATCGCGGGTCAAGCACGGATATTTAGCAGCAGTCACTACCTTTATAGGAGAGTCCCATGGCGCAACGATTCCGTCTCATCCCCCTGCTGTCTCTGGTTCTGTGTCTCTTCACGCTGCATCCACTCGCTCACGCCCAGTCCACAACCACGGGCGCGATTAGCGGAACCGTGCTGGATTCGGGAGGGGCGGCCGTTGGCAACTCGGCAATTGTGATCACCAACCAGGGAACCAACGCTCAGTTCACTGTAAGAGCCGATGGCAGCGGCTTCTTCAACGCGAGCCAACTACAGCCGGGTTTGTACACCGTGGTTGTCACCGCGCAGGGCTTTAATCAATTCAAGGCCAATGACGTTAGTGTCCAGGTTGGACAGACCACAAATCTCTCCCCAGCGTTAACGGTCGGTTCTCAAGCCCAGACGGTCGTCGTTTCGGGCGCCGCTCCGCTGCTCAACCTTACTACTCCGGACTTCTCGTCAAACCTGTCGTTGCAGACCATCAACAACCTGCCCATCAATGGAAGGCGCTGGTCCGATCTCACACTGCTCACGCCGGGCGTTGTGGCTGACTCAAATGGTTTTGGCCTTCTCAGTATTCGTGGCATCAGCCCGTTGCTCAATAACGTTCAGATCGACGGTGCTGACGACAACCAGGCTTACTTCTCTGAGGAGCGCGGCCGCACCCGTGAAGGTTACTCCACCCCGCAGGTTGCGGTGCAGGAATTCCAGGTAAACACCGGGGTCTACTCTGCCGAATACGGGCGCGCCCTCGGCGGCGTAATTAATTCCGTGACCAAGAGTGGGACGAACCAACTCCACGGCCAGCTCTACTTTTACGACCGCGACAATGACTGGGGCGCGAAGAATCCCTTTACCAAGCTCACGACCTTCAACGCTTCCACCGGCACTACGACAACGATTCAGTACAAGCCCGTGGACTGGCGCAAGCAGTGGGGATTCGGTGTTGGCGGCCCTCTGATCAAGGACCGGTTGTTCTGGTTCTACACCTATGACGGCTATAAGCGTAACTTCCCTGGGACGGCCGTAGCATCTAATCCCGGCGCGTTCTTCCAGGCGCCGGATGCAGAGATTCCAGCCCCCTACAGTTGCGCGGGGATCATTTCCTCCGCAGGCAAGACGGCGCCTTCGAACCCCGTCGACGCCCAGGCCTGCGTACTGCAGGCGCGCCTTCAACTGCCTAGCTATACGGCTGCTGTGAACCTCTACAACACTGACCTGGCCGCCGTATCCACAAACCTGGGCCCGGTACATCGCACCGGAGACCAGACCATCAACATGCCGAAGCTCGACTGGCAGGTGAACGCGAAGAACCATGCAAGCTTTATCTACAACCGTCTGCGCTGGGCGTCGCCGGGCGGTGTTCAGACACAGGCTACGAACACCTACGGCCTCGACGGTTTCGGCAACGACTACGTCAAGCTCGACTACGGTCTGGCCAAGCTGGACACGTTGTTGACTTCCACTATCGCGAACGAGATTCGATACCAGTATGGTCGTGAGCAGAATTTCGAAAACGCGCAGCCGCTCAGCGCCTACGACGCCCAGTTCGTTAACTCCACTTCGTATCTCGGCATGCCTCCGACCATCTCGCTGCAGAGCTCGAATGGATTCAGCAGCGGCATCCAGTACTATTCGTTCCGGCCGTCATATCCCGATGAGCGGAAGTGGCAGATAGCCGACACCGTAAGCTGGGTGCACAACCAGCACAGCCTCAAGTTCGGCCTCGACGTCGTCCACAACAACGACTTCATCGATAGCCTGGGTTTGGCGGCAAACACTCCGAACGGCGCCTTCACCTATACCTATCTAGGCAACTTCTTTGCCGACCTGGCCCAGCCAAGCGGTACATGCGGATCGAGCGCAAGCGAGTTCAACATCGGCACGCTGCCCTGCTATTCAACCTATGGTCAGAACTTTGGACAGGCGAGCTTCAGCCTCAACACCGTCGACTACGGTTTCTTCGTGCAGGACGACTGGAAGGTTCTCCCCAGGCTCACCCTCAATCTGGGACTGCGCTACGACTTCGAGAGCATCCCTGGACCGTACACAAACCTGCAGCAGCCGAGCGGGTCTTATACTCCGATTCCGCAGATGCTCGAGCATCCCGACGACAAGAATAACTGGGGTCCCCGTGCTGGCTTTGCCTACGACGTTTACGGAAAGGGCAAGACAGTGTTGCGCGGCGGCTTCGGCGTCTACTACGGCCGCATCATCAACGCGCAGGTGCTCACCGCGTATTCGCAAACCGGATCTCCCCAATCCCAGTTCTCGTCGAGCTTCCGCAACTATCAGGACGGTCCCCTCTTCCCGCAGATTCTGCCGCTCGATTACGTGCCAACCAAGCTCGCAGCGCCAGGTGTTCAATACCTTGACAACCATTTGCAGAACCCGCAGGCGCTGGAGTACGACCTGACCGTTCAGCAGCAGATTGGCTCGCAAACTGTGTTTTCCATCAGCTATCTGGGGACGCAGAGCCGTGAATTGCCGAACTTTGTCGACGTGAATCTGGTCAACACCGCGGCTCTCAACAACAACACCAACAACGGCAACGGCTTCACCACGGTCAATTATGTAATTCAGGGCTCCGGCGGCAAGTGCGGACCTCTGGCCTGCGGAAGCACTTACTCGGCAAAGGTCTATAACGGCTATGCCAATCCGAACTTCGCCGCCATCACACAAGTGTTGAGCAATGTTAATGCCAGCTACAACGCCCTTGCGGCCCAGATCAGCAATACCTCTTCTCGCTACATAAACTTTAATGCGAGCTACACCTGGTCACACTCGCTCGACTTTAACCAGAATCAGGCTACCCAGGCATCGACCAACCAGCCGCTTGACCCCAACGCAAGCCTTAGATCACAGTACGGAAATTCAAACTTCAACGTGCCCAACCGCTTCATCGGTTACGCCATCATCAAGTATCCGAATCGGTTCGAAGGTGTGAAGAGTTATCTGCTCGATGGCTGGAGACTTAATCCGCTTTTCCAGATGCAGAATGGTCTGCCTTACAGCGCCGCCACGAGCAGCTTCCCCAATTCCACCTCGCCCAGTTCCGGATGGAACGGAGCGGGTGGCAGCCCGGCGTACCTCCCTGTGCTGGGGAGGGATACTTTTACCCTCCGCCGCGACACAGTATTCGATCTTCGCGCTCAGAAGGATTTCACCTTCCACGAGAAATACAACCTGCAGCTGATTGGTGAATGCTTTAATGTGGCCAATCATCAGAATGTGACGAGTGTGAACACAACCGGATACACATTTGGCAGCCCCGTACTGGGCGACTCGGCCAAGGGATACACGGGACCACAAACCTACACCACTCCGCTGACCTACAATCCGTCCTTTGGGACGGTGACGAACGTAAACAGCAACTATGCGTACAGCCCGCGCCAGATACAGATAGCGGCTCGCCTGCAGTTCTGAACGTCGTAGACATGGCAGCGCACGCGCGGCGGCTTCGGTCGCCGCGTTTTCTTTGCCGCAACCAGCTAAAATAGAGGCTGGATCTTCATGGCCTTCACCGAACAATACGATGTGGTCGTCGTCGGAGCCGGACACGCCGGTTGCGAAGCCGCCGTCGCCTCCGCGCGCATGGGCCTGCGCACCGCCCTCTTCACGCTCAACCTCGACCTCATCGCGCAAATGTCGTGTAATCCCGCCATCGGAGGCATTGCCAAGGGCCATCTCGTCCGCGAAGTCGACGCCCTGGGCGGCATCATGGGAGAAGTCGCCGATGCCGTCGGCATTCAGTTCCGTCTGCTCAACACCTCGCGCGGACCGGCCGTCTGGTCGCCCCGCGCGCAATGCGACAAGCAGCAGTACCGGATCAAGATGCGCGAAGTGCTGGAGTCGCAGCCCAATCTCTTCATCAAGCAGGCCGAAGTCATCGACGTCATTCTTGACGAAAGCGTGGCGCAAGAAGAACCCGGGTGCCCCACCTTCGCGGAGCAAAGCGGAGCTAAGGTGGGTTCCCGCATCACCGGCATTAAGCTGCGCGACGGACGCACCATCCTCGCGCGCGCAACCATCATCACCACCGGAACCTTCCTCAACGGCCTCATCCACTGTGGAGAAGAGCATTACCCCGCGGGACGCAGCGGTGAGCCGCCCGCGATCCTGCTCGGCGAAGCCCTCAAGCGACTGGGCCTCCGCGGTTGCCGCCTCAAGACCGGAACCCCGCCCCGCCTCGACGGCCGCACCATCGACTGGAGCAAGTTCGAGGAGCAGCCCGGCGACGCGGACCCCACGCCCTTCAGCTTCCGCACACGCGAAATTCCGCAGAGGCAGATTTCCTGCCACATCGCTACGACCACGCCCGAGACGCTCCGCATCATCCGCGAAAACGTCTCGCGCTCGCCGATGTACACAGGCCAGATTCAGGCCATCGGCCCGCGCTACTGCCCCTCGATCGAAGACAAGGTCGTCAAGTTCCCCGACAAGGAGCAGCATCAGTTCTTCCTCGAGCCGGAAGGCCTCAACACCCATGAGGTCTACGTCAACGGCATGTCCACTTCGCTCCCCATGGAAGTGCAGGCTGAGATCGTGCGCTCCATCCCCGGTCTTGAAAACGCCGAGATGCTTCGCCCCGGCTACGCCATCGAGTACGACGCCATCGATCCCACCGAACTCGACCGCTCGCTGCGCGTCAAGAAGTTCACCGGCCTCTATCTCGCCGGCCAGATCAACGGCACCTCAGGATACGAGGAAGCCGCCTGCCAGGGAATCATGGCCGGCATCAACGCAGCATTGTTCGCACGCGAATCCCGCGATGCCGAAGCCACCGGGAACGCTGAAATCGCCGCCCGTGCGGGCAGCACGTTCAATCTCGATCGCACCGAAGCCTACACCGGCATCCTCATCGACGACCTCATCAGCAAGGGGACGAACGAGCCTTACCGCATGTTCACCTCGCGCGCCGAGTTCCGCCTGCATCTGCGCATTGACAACGCCGATCGCCGCCTCACTCCGCATGGACGCCGCCTCGGCCTCATCAACGACGAAGCCTGGAGCGACTACGAAGCCAAGCAGGCGCGCGCCGTCGCGCTCGAGAAGCTGCTGGCCACACGCAAGGTCAATCCAGAGCGCCTCGCCGAACTCTTCCCCGACGCCACCGCGCTTGGCAACACCGCCGGACAAACCTACGCGCAGATCCTAAAGCGCCCTGAAGTCACCATCGACGCGCTCTGGCCCGCTCTACGCGAAGAGCTGGCCAGACTCGACGACCAGACGCTCTTCGCCGAGTGGTGGCCCACACAAGCTTCCGTTGCTTGTCTGGGGAACACGCTTGCTTCCCCGACTGATGTCATCCTGAGCGAAGCGCAGCGAAGCGAAGGATCTGCTTCGCTACGCTCATCAATACGCAACGAACTCAAGTCTGTCGAAACCGAAATCAAATACTCCGGCTATCTCGACCAGCAGAAGAAGTCGATTGAAAAGCTGAAGCGCGCCGAAGACCGCGTCATTCCCGCTTCGTTCAATTACTCCACCGTCAGCGGTCTCTCCCGCGAAATGCAGGAGAAGCTCACGCGCGTCCGTCCCTCGACCATCGGACAGGCCAGCCGCATCCCCGGCGTCACGCCTGCCGCGCTCTCGCTCGTCAACATCTACATTGAGATTCAGGCGAAGCGCTCCGCAGCCGCGTCTGCATTGGCTGAAACGCATTCATAGATTCGCGCAAGCGTACATCAGTTGATACTTTCGCCGCATACAGGGCGATGCTACGTTTGCTTCACTATGAAGAAATCCTTTGCGTCCCTCGCCCTTATCGTCGGGCTGGCGCTGGCAATACCAGCTTCTGCCCAAAGCAACGTCATCACTTACAAGAAGATCAAACTATGTAGCGCCGACAAGTCAGGAAAACCCGCGAAGGTTGAGGGAACACTCAACCTCGATCCCGACTCGAAAAACGTCCTCTTCGTTGTGAATGAGAAAGTAAAGAAGACCATCCCTTACCACAACATTGCTTCGCTCGAGTTCTACATGGCGAATCACATGCTGCGCATTCTTTATCGGAATGGAAACGGCCAGGAGCAGTCCATCGACATGGACCTACCTGGATCCGAGCAGCCCGACCTGCTCAAACAAATCCAGGCGCAGACAGGAATAGCGATCCGCCTGAGCTGAGCTGGTCCGGAGCTAGTTGTCCAGATGCTCCTCGGCCATCAGCAGATGGAACTGTGGCGTCCCCCGCAGTGCGGTGAATTCTTTATCCGCCATAAGCTTCTTGCGATCGTCGAAGCCGTCCATCATTGCCGCGCGCAGATACTTGATGGCCGCATCCACGTTGCCTGCTTGCGCATACATCTTGGCCAGCGCGTAGTTCAGCTGAGCCTGTTCCTCTGTCGGTCCCAGCTCCGCGATGCGCTCCTGCGACTCGCGGATAAAGATCTCCGGATCGATTGCGAAGGCGCGCTGATACTCTGCGATGCCTTGTTTGTATTTGTGCTCTGCAAAGTAGGCCGTCCCCAGGTTGCTGTAGAAAGAAGCGCAGTCGGGCTTCAGCCGCAGCGCGGTCTTGTAGTATTTCTCCGCCTTGTGGTAGTCCTTTTCGCCGTAGTAAACCGTGCCCAGATTGTTCAGAGCTTCCGGATACTTCGGTCTGAGCGAGAGCGCTTTCTCATACTGCAGCTTGGCAAAGTCCAGCGCGTACATATGCTGGTACGCGATACCCAGCTTGTTCCATAACACCGCTGAATCTTTTGGTCCTCGCTGGTAGGCCGAGATCGCGGCAAGGTATCTCTGGTGAATCATCATCAGATCGCCCTGCGTCTCAGGAGTCACGCTTGCCATGCCGAAGTCCACCGGCACGTTCATGGATGCCACCTGGGTTGGCGCGCTCATTCCCGTTTTTGTGGGTCCGTCCTGGGCCAGATCGAACTCGTTGTAGGTCATCCTCGAGCCCTGGCCATAAGAAGCGGTGTCGCTTCCATGGTCGTCACGACCGTTTGGACCCTGCCCACTCACTCCGGGAACACAAGTACACACCGCAACAAGAGCAACAAACAAGCTGCGTGGCGTGGCCGCCGACATTAGAAAATTCGTTCGCATACGCGCCTCCTTCTCGGAACCGGGCGAACGGCTATTTGCCAAACATCATCCTCCTTCTAAACGAGAAACGCCATAGCCACTCCACTAGGAATCGCCATAGCCACAAATTTCGTTGTAACCGGATGAAACTGCTCCCCTTCGCCGCCGGGCACGAAACCGGCGTCCAAACCATCCTCAGATGCGAGTTACCGGCCCAATCACATTCCAGTGAATCGCAAACCAGCACAGAATGAGACACGCCATCCCCACCAGCGAAAACTTTACCTTTGTGATTCCTCTCAGGTCGTCCTTTCGCCAGACGCGAATGCCGGAAACGATGGCAAAAAAGCTCAGGAACAGGGCGAACGCCGTCACAAAGTTCATAAGATAGAACCACTTATCCCAAGCTGGTGTCGGCGGATTCATGTCGTCGCCGGCCGCTGCGAAAAAGATAAAGATGCCGCCCAGCAGCGCCACCCAGACCCACGCCGCCAGCTTGGAAACGAAGGGCAGCCACCGCGTTCCGGGCTGGGGAGCAGGTCGCGGACGCTTGCGCAGGAAAATCCTGCTTCCCATCCGCAGCAAAGTTGCGATGACCACTAGCGCCAGCACTCCCAGGCTGCCTCCGACGGCGCTCAGCACCAGCTTGCCGTTCTCGTACCACGGCACCCGTTGTGCCTGAACACCGGGAAAATCAAAAGCGAGCCGCACCACCTTTCCGCGATCGTTCCGAATAGTGAACAGCGGCTGTTGATCGTCGATGGCTTGCCAAAGGTCCTTGCTGACCGGTTTCCACTTGATGGGATGGCCGCGCAAATTCTTAACGCCCTCGAAGTGCAGGATGCCATCTTTGTCCACCGTCGCCGTCCGCTGCTCGAAGAGATTGCCGGGCGCGAGCTTGGTGCTGTCCGACCGCCGCGTCGAAAGGTAGGTTCCTTCGACAGCCGTCAGCTCGTTGCGGGGCAGGCTGATGAAGGCCTGCTTCTTATCACTCGGATAGTAGCGGTCCGAGAACATGTCGATGATTTCCGGACGCGGCTTGTTGCCGCCCCCGGCCGAGTTATAGGAAACAAACAGCAGCAGCTTCTCTTTCGGCTCGACGAAGAACAGGCTATGGAAGGCGATCAGATCGCCTTCGTGGCCAATCCAGCGCAGGTCGTTGCGCCAGGTCTGGTAAAAGCCCATGCAGGCGGGCGGCAGCTGCGGGCTGGCCTGAAACTGCGGCGTCCACATCAGGGCCAGCGTCTCCGGCTTGAGGATGCGCTTGCCGTCCAGTTCGCCGCCATTCAGCAGCATTTGTCCGAAGCGGCCCATGTCAGCCGCAGTTGAGGACAGGCCGCCCGCGCCGGCCGGGTTGAAGATCTCAAATCCCACCGGAGGCTTCTTCGTGTCGCCGCGATAGCCTTCCGAGGGTGTAGCCGGAAATGCCTTTGGAGGCGGCTGATAAAACGTCGAGTGCGTCATGCCGAGGGGCTCGAAGATATGTTCTTTGACGTACTGCTCGAAAGGCTCGCCGCTCACCCGCTGCACCACGTAGCTCGCCAGGCCGACGCCATAGTTCGAATAGCCCGGAATCTTTCCGGGAGGAAAGAGCCGCTTCGGCTGATTCGCGATGAGGTAGTCGCGTAGCGAGATATTCCACTTCGGGTCAGTGATGATAATGTCCCGGCTCACCTCCTCGAAGCCGCCGGTATGCGTCATCAGGTTGCGCAGGGTAACCGGCTGGCCGAACGCCGGGCGTATCTGGAAATCGAGATAGCGGTTCACATCCGCATCGATATCCAGCTTGCCCTGTTCCTGCAACTGCATCACCGATGTCCAGGTAAAGAGCTTCGAAATCGAAGCCAGCCGGAAGATCGTTGTCACCGGATCGACCGGCGTCTTTTTCTTCTCATCCGCGTAACCGTAGCCTTTCTGCATCAGCACATTGCCATCCTTCATTACGAGGACAGATGCGCCCGCGATATCGGACCGCTCCAGCTGCAACGGAATGATTCCGTCAAAGAAGGCCTGTAGGTCAGCGGCTTCGAGCGCGTGGGTGGCTGGCGGCGTCGCAGGAGGCGTCTTCTCGCCGGCCGGCTGTCCGGGTACAGCGGGAGCCGGTACTGCCGAAGTAGGAGCGGTTTGAGGCGTCTGTGCCCTCGAAGACCAGCACAGAAAAATGCCAGCAGAAATTGCCGCTACGCGAAAAAGGTGCATGTCACGCTCCGACGGAATGATTTGAATTTCAACGCCGGACTGGGGAAGCGCCCGGCTGCAATCCGAAAGATCGGATCATTCTAGCAAGAGCGGCCGAGGTGTCAGCGCCGAGCACCAGCACCGAATCGTCAACTCCGGGATTTCTTCTCGTTCTCCTTGACCCGCGTCTTCACCAGCTTTTTTAGCAGCGCGTCAGGGAGAGGCTTGTCCACTGGGAAGCGGATAGTTCCCTTGGCGATCTCATAGCCCTTGAGTTCGTCCTTATACGTCTCAATCAGGGACGCATTTCCAGGGAAGAAGCTGCAATGCTTCGAAAACGCCGCGAACCACACCAGCGCTCCTTTATATCGGAACCCCGGCATCCCGTAGCTGATGACCTCGGTCGTCTCCTTCGGCACAACCGACTGAATCACCGCGCGAATCCGATTCAGGGTAGTGCGCGCCGGCTCCGGTACTCCGGCGAGATACTCGTCCACGCTCTGCGGGGCGCCGCTTTTCCCGGTTGAACTGGCAGTTTTTCTCATAAGCGCATTCCTACCGCTCGCGTTGTCCGAGGAACTGCATTTCGCGGATCCGGTCGAGCCTAGTAATCCCCGCCGTCTCCACCGACCGCCAGGTTCTCAAAGCGCGTGCACTTCGACAGGTACGCCAGCTGTACCGATCCCGTCGGACCGTTGCGCTGCTTCGCAATAATGATCTCCGCCTTGTTCGCCGTGTCCGGATCGGGCTGTCCGTTCTCGTCGCGGTTGTAATAGCTCTCGCGATGAATGAACGCGACCACGTCGGCATCCTGCTCGATCGAACCCGATTCGCGCAGGTCGGAAAGCATCGGCTTTTTATCGCCGCCGCGCTGCTCCGACGCGCGCGAGAGCTGCGACAGCGCGATCACTGGCAAATTCATTTCCTTCGCCAACGCCTTCAGCCCGCGCGAAATCGCCGACACTTCCTGCGTGCGATTCTCATACCGTTTCTGTCCCGGCCCGGGCAGGCTCGACGACATCAGCTGCAGATAATCGATCACGATCAGGTCCAGCCCTTTCATGGTCTGCCGCAGCCGCCGCGCCTTGGCCCGCATCTCGGAGAGCGAGATCCCCGGCGTGTCGTCGATAAAGATGTGCGCCTCCACCAGCCGCTCCAGCGCGCTCGAAAGCTTGGCATGGTCGTCGCGTCCCAGAAATCCCTTCTGAATCTTCTGCGAATCCACCAGCGCCTCCGACGCCAGCATGCGTCGCAGCAGCGACTCCTTGCTCATTTCAAGCGAGAACACCGCAACCGTCTTGCCTCCGCGCACCGCCGCATTCTGCGCAATGTTGATCGCCAGGGCCGTTTTTCCCATCGATGGCCGCGCCGCAATAATCGTCAGCTCCGAATTCTGCAGCCCGCTCGTCATGCGGTCGAACTCGTCGAAATACGTCGCCAGCCCGGTGACCTCGCGGCCTTCTTTGTACAGGTTGTCGATGGTTCCGAAAGAATCCCGCACGATCTCGGGAATCCCCGTGAACCCGCGCGTGATGCCCTTTTCCGTGACCTCGAGCAGATCGCTCTCCGCCGCGTTCAGAATTTCCAGAGCCTCTTCGCTCTGGTCCGCCGCCCGCGTAATCGATGTCGAGCAGATATTGATCAACTGCCGCAGCAGCGACTTGTCCTTGACGATCCGGACATACTCTTCAATCGACAGCCGGCGCGGCAATCCCTCGGTCAGCGACGCGAGATAGGCCACGCCGCCAATCGACTCCACCTCTTTGCGCTTGGCCAGCTCCTCGGCCAGCGTCACGATGTCCACCGCGTGGCTGGCGTCCATCAGCTCCGCCATGCGCGCAAAAATGCGCTGATGCGAATCCAGCGCAAAGTCTTCTGCACGCAGCTTTTCCGCCGCTTCGTTGTACGCGTGGTTATCGAGCAGGATAGCGCCGAGAATCGATCGCTCGGCATCGATGGAGGCGGGCAGTCCGCGCTCAAAGGCAATATCGGGAGTGGTGGCCATGGTCTGAGTCCTAAAGTTTAGGTTCGCGCCGCCTGTGGATGTTTTTCAAGAGGAGGTACCCACTGTGCAAAAAAGCGGCAAAACCCGACTTTTTCAGTCCAAACCTTTATCATGGAGATGAGACCCCAGCTTTGCGTATGAAACACATTTTTGTTTCCCTGGCCGCGTCAGCGGTTCTTTTTGCCGGCCTTGCCTCTGCTCAGCAGACCGGTACGACGCAACCCACCAAACCCACCCAGCCCCCCGAGATCATCCAGTTCCAGAAACTTGAAGACCAGTGGAGCGAGGCTATTGCCAAGCGCGACCAGTTTGGCCTCGAGGTCATCCTGGCCCCTATCCTCATCAACATCTCTTCCGACGGAGCGATCACCACCCGCAACCAGCAGGTTGCCCAGCTCTTCGAGAAGGGCGGCCCTCAGGTGGTCAGCATGGAACAGCGCGTCGTCAACGTGCGCACCTTTGAGGACACCGCTCTGGTCGACGGCACCTACATCATCAAGTGGAAGACCAACGGCGTAGTTCGCGAGGAGCGCGGCATCTTCACCCACGTCTACCAGCACGCGCGCAGCAACTGGATATGCGTCCACTCGCAGCGAACCGCCGTCGTCGAAAAGACCGACGAGAAGCAGAAGACCTCGAGCAAGAAGACCAACGCCGAGCTCCCCTTCCACATTCCGCTGATCTACCAGGGCAAGCAATCCACCCAGCCGCCTCCACCGGCGGGCTCCCAGAACGACCCCCCGCAGTAGCGATGACGACTCGACCTGTGTGGGCGGAGATATCCCGCCCGCGGCTCCTCGCCAATTACCGCCTGCTGCGCAGCCTTGCCGGAGCTGCGGACCTGCTCGCCATCGTGAAAGCTAATGCGTACGGTCACGGCGTCCTCGCCTGCTCTGAAGCGCTCGTCGCAGAAAATCCGCGCCTCTGGCTCGGCGTCACTGGAGTCGAAGAGGGCGCAGCCGTCCGCGCCATCGCGCCAGAAGCGCAAATCGTCGTCATGGGCAGCGTATGGCAGCGCGAAGCCGAGGCCGCCATCGCGCACCGCCTCGCGCCCGTCGTTTGGGAGCCGTCCCAGATCGAGTATCTTCACTCCGCCGCCATCGCCCGCAAGTCCGAACCTGCATCCATCCCCGTCCATCTCGAAATCGACACTGGCATGTCCCGACAGGGAACTCGCCTCGACGCACTGCCCGCGTTGCTTGAGCGCATCTCCGCTTCGCCTGCGATGCGCCTCGAAGGCGTGATGACCCATCTTCACTCCCCCGAATTCCTCGACGGTCGCGCCAACGCCGCGCAGCTCGATCAATTTGTAACTTCATTGGATACAATTACTGCGCACGGCTTCCATCCCCAAGGGATTCACGCCGGAAACTCGGCCACTGTGCTCATCGAAGGCGGCGCAAAGGCCCTGATCGATCTCGCGACTCGCTATTCAGCCAAAGCCATGCTGCGTCCCGGCCTCGCGCTCTACGGCTACGCGCCGCGCTTTTCGAGCGCCGGCCTTTCGCTCGCAGGATTCTCCGCCTCCGGCTTCAGCGGCGCCGCTCCGCTCTCCTCCGCGAACCAGCTTCAGCCCGTGCTCTCCTGGAAAACTCGCATCATCTCCCTGCGCACCGTCGCCCCCGGAGAAACCGCCGGATACTGCGCCACCTTCCGCGCCGCCCGCCCATCCCGACTGGCCCTGCTGCCCGCCGGATACGCCGACGGCCTCAACCGCCATCTCTCCAATCGCGGCAGCGTGCTTGTGCGCGGCCATCGCGCGCCCATCGCCGGACGCATCTCCATGGACCTGACGATCATCGACGTCACCGATATCCCCGGCGTCGAGATCGGCGACGAGGTCACACTCATCGGCGAGCAGGGCAACGCAAAGATCACCGCCTACGATCACGCCGACTGGGCAGACACCATCCCCTACGAAATTCTGTGCAACATCGCCGCCCGCGTGCCCCGCGTAATGAAAGACTAGAGAAAGACTAGAGAAAAATGTTCGGAAACCTTTACGCACGCTGGATGTACCGCTGGGAGACAGCCCTCACCACTCGCGACGAGAACCGCATCGTCCGCCCCGTCGAGTGGGGCTTCGACTGGCTTGAGGATTTCATCGCCTCCGCCGGCCTCCGCCACCCGATCTTCGGCGGTAATGATCCCGCCTCGCTCGAACCCCAGGCCGCCGAGTCCGCTATGGTCGCGCTCAACGAAGCTATCGTGCAGAGCAGCGAAGCTTTCTACAGCTACCGCCGTCCCACCGACTTCCAGCTTGAGACGCGCCATCCCCAGCTCTTTCCCACCAACGTCCGCCCCGAAACCCTCCGCCAGGATGCCGAACTCAAGCAGAAAGCCGCCGAAGGCAAGCTCAAACCGGCGCAGTTCCTCCGCTTTACCTCGCCTATCCGCACGCCCTATCCCGAGAACGACTTCGTCAACGCCCGCTGGTATCCTGCGCCCGTCGAAAGAATGCAGGGCAAGCCAAAGCGAGCCATGATCGTCATGCCCCAGTGGAACGCCGACGCCTTCAGCCACAACGCGCTCTGCTCGCTCTTCAATCGCTTCGGCATCTCCGCCCTGCGCCTCAGCAAGCCCTATCACGACATCCGCCGCCCCGCCGAGCTCGAGCGCTCCGACTACGCCGTCAGCTCCAACATCGGACGCAACATCTCCGCCTGCCGCCAGGCCGTCATCGATATCCGCTGTTGCCTCGACTGGCTCGAAGAACAGGGTTACGAGCAGTTCGGAATCCTCGGAACCAGCCTCGGCTCCTGCTACGCCTTCATTGCCGCCGCGCATGACCCGCGCCTGCGCGTCAATGCCTTCAACCACGCGTCAACTTCCTTCGGCGACGTCGTCTGGACCGGCCAGAGCACCCGCCACATCCGCCAGGCCTTTGAAGACGCGGGTCTCTCGCAATTACGCCTGCGCGAGCTCTTCGGAGCCACCAGTCCTGTCAACTACATGCAGCGCTTTGCCGCGCAGCCCAAGAAGGTTCTGGTCGTCCACGCAAAGTACGACCTCACCTTCCTGCCGGAGTATTCCGTCGAAGTCCTGCACCGCTTCTCCGAGCTGGGCATCGACTACGTCTCCAAAGTCCTGCCCTGCGGCCACTACACCACAGGCGAAACGCCTTACAAATTCATCGACGGATGGTACCTCGGCTCATTTGTTTACAACGCGTTCAAGCAGCTCGCAATCGACCCGTCGACCGTCGGTCCACCGACTCCTTCCACCAACCCGGCCCACGAACTCGCATCCCGCTGAGCTTCGCTCAGCTAGAGTCCGGGTGTTCATCCTGTGAAACAAATTGTTGGCGCTTGCTTGATACATTTTGCCTTCCTAGCAACTATTGAAGTAGAAATGAGTTCGAACTGAATGCAGTGAGGTTCTATTTAGGCGGTTAGATTTCCTGAAGGGAAGCTTATTCTGTGCGACGTCCCGTTCTTGCTGCATTAGTGATTTCGTTGTGGGCTCTCTCCGTGTCGTCAGCCCGACCCATCCAGCCTCCGACTGTCCTGCCCTCCACCTACGCGGCATCCATTGAGTCCGGAGCGGGCTGTCAAGCCACTTCAGCGCCCGAGCCGGCAATCAGGCAGATCTCCGTCAATCCGTTCCTCCCGCCAAAGGTGACAGTCCCGTCAGAAGCGCCGTGTCCCCCTGCCATCCCTTCTGATTTCCCCTAGAGGCTCGGTCATAGAAGATCCCTCATAGACCCTCACTCCTAGACCCCTCGATCCCGCAGATTTTGCTCGTCCTCTTATCAGCCGACGCAGCTGCAATCAATCCCCGAGCTACAATCGATCCCCCGGCTACAATGAATCTATGACCGACCGCATGTCCCTCCCGCTCGCCCAGGCTGATCCCGAGATCGCCGCCGCCATCGAACACGAAGTCCTCCGCCAGCATGAGGGACTGGAGATGATCGCCTCGGAGAACTTCGTCAGCCAGGCTGTGCTTGAAGCCGCCGGATCGGTCTTCACCAACAAATACGCCGAGGGCTATCCCGGCCGCCGCTACTATGGCGGATGCGAATTCGCCGACGTCGTCGAGAACCTCGCCCGCGACCGCGCCAAGCAGATCTTCGGCGCCGAGCATGCCAACGTGCAGCCTCACTCCGGCTCCCAGGCCAACGCCGCCGCCTATATGGCCGTCCTTCAGCCCGGCGACACCATCCTCGGCCTCGATCTCGCCCACGGAGGCCACCTTACCCACGGCCACAAGCTCAATTTCTCCGGCAAGCTCTACAAGGTCGTCTCCTACATCGTTCGCAAGGACACCGAGACCATCGACTACGACGAGCTAGAAGCCATTGCCCTGCGCGAAAAGCCCAAAGTCATCATCGGCGGAGGCAGCGCCTACCCCCGCATCTTCGACTTCCCCCGCATGCGCGAGATCGCCGACAAGGCCGGCGCGCTGCTCATCGTCGACATGGCCCACTTTGCCGGCCTGGTCGCCGGAGGCGTGCATCCCTCGCCCGTGCCTCACGCGCAGATCGTTACCACCACCACCCACAAAACCCTGCGCGGACCCCGTGCCGGCCTTGTCCTCTGCCAGCAGCAGTACGCCGCCGCCGTCGATAAGAGTGTTTTCCCCGGCCAGCAGGGCGGCCCGCTCGTGCACATCATCGCCGCCAAGGCCGCAGCGTTCAAAGAAGTGCTGCACCCGAACTTCAAGCTCTACGCGCAGCAGATCGTCGCCAACGCCAAGGTTCTGGCTGAAGCCCTGCAGTCCGAAGGCTTCCGCGTCGTGAGCGGTGGAACTGACACCCATCTGATGCTCATCGATGTCTTTGCAAAGGGCATCCTCGGCAGCGAAGCTGAAGCCGCGCTCGGAGAGGCCGCCATCACCGTCAACAAAAACGCCATCCCCTATGACACGAACCCGCCGCTCCGCCCCAGCGGCATCCGAATCGGTACGCCCGCGCTCACCACGCGCGGCATGAAAGAAACCGAGATGCGCACCATCGCAAAGTGGATCGCCCGGGCTCTTGCCGAGCGCAACAATCCGCAGGCACTACAGCAAATCCGCGGACAGGTCCTCGAACTCGCCGAGCAGTTCCCGCTCTACGGATGGCTCCGCCATCCCGCCGAAGTCGCCGCGAAGTAACGCCCCGGGTCGGCACCTGACGGGCTTTGTTTACAAAACCGACCCCCCTCGCCACAATCGAACCATGACCCGCCCGAAGCTCCACGCAGCAACCCTGCTCTTCTCTACCGCGCTCCTCTGTGCATTCTCCGTCCACGCACAAGTCCCTGCCGCTCTCACCACCGATCCTGCACCCGACGCCCCACATCCCCCATCGATGGTCTCGCTCGCCGGAGTTCCCAGCCACGGTGAGAATCTCATCGGCGTCTTCTATCTCGCCGCCGGAGCAGGTCCGCATCCCACCCTCGTCCTCATGCACGGCTTTCCAGGATACGAGCAGAACCTCGACCTTGCCCAGGCCATCCGCCGCGCCGGATGGAACGTCCTCGCCGTCCACTATCGCGGCTCGTGGGGAGTCAAGGGCACCTTCTCTTTTGCCCACGCCATCGAAGACGCCGACGCAGAAGTTGCCTTCGTCAAAGACCCGGCCAACGTCGCGAAATACCACATCGACCCGACGAAGATCGTGCTCCTCGGCCACAGTATGGGCGGATTCATGGTTGCCGCCGCTGCCGCTCACGATCCCAAAGTCGCCGGTGTCGTCATGATCTCCGCCTGGAACATCGGAGCTGGTTTTCCGCCGTCGGAAGCCGGTCAGGCCGCCATCGACAAGGCGAAGAAGGGAATGGCTGCGAGCTTCATCGCAGACAACAACATCGTCCCCCTCGCTGGCTGCACTGCCGAATCTTTAGTCGACGAAGCCTTCAATCATCGAAAAGAGTGGAACTTCAATAACTTCGCCCCGGCTCTTGGCGCGCGTCCCGTCCTCGTCCTCACCTCCGACGACGGACTCGCCACCAATGACCACGCCTTTGCGCTCGCCCTTCAGAAAGCAGGCAACACGCACGTCACCGAGACGCACCTAACCACCGATCACGCGTATTCCGGCCAGCGCATCGCCCTTGCCACGGCGGTCCTCAACTGGCTGTCGAACTTCCAGCCGTAGGCGGCTTTCCATGCCTCTCCAGGGTTCGCGTGCTGAAGGGATAAATAATGCGATTAGTTGTATTGATGGTTGAAGTAGAGCAGCCGGAAGGGATCTCCGCGCGCAAGTTGATCCTTGAGGCCGCTCGTCACAATGTCATCACCGCCTACACCGGCCAGGGGGCGGTAGAACTGCTGCGCCGCTTTCCTAAAGTCGATCTCGCCGTAATCCACACCGAGTTGGAGGACGCTTCCTTTGAGCGGACGGTGCGCGAACTCAAGGCCGTGCGCCATGATCTGCCGATCGTTGCGATCTCTCCGGTTTCCGGCAGGCAGGCGAAAGATGTGGACTATGTCGTTTCCAGCTACGAACCGCAATTGCTTCTGCAATTGCTCGCCGAACGCTTCGAGGCAGCCACTTCAGAAGAAGATTAGTTCTGAGAACCAGTCGCTTGGAGCGCCGCAAATTCCTTCTTTGCCGCGATCAGCTGCGGCAGATCGGGATCGGCATTCTTCCAGGTATCAAAGAACGTCTGGTAGGCTGTTCGCGCATGCGCTTTATCGCCCTGCATCGCATATGCGCGTGCCAGTCCAAGCTGTGACTGCGGATAGGTCTGGTACTGCCCCACCAAAGCCACACCTCGATACTGCGTCGCCCGCTGAAACGCGATCACGGCGTTGGGGCCATCGTGGAGATCGAGATACGCTAGCCCGCGTAGGTAAGCTCCCGGAGAGGCGAAGTCGTAGGCCTTTGCCTTTTCGAGTTCGCTCACTGCATCGGCCGGCTTATGCGCAGCCAGGTCCAGCAGCGCGCGCGATTCGGGAATGGTGATTCCCTGAATCGGCGTATCTTCCGGATAAGTTTTGTCCAGATCCTTCAGAATCGGCTCGGCAGTCTTGGCATCCCCGCAGATCGCTGCCGTATACGCCGCCTGCCGCAACGTAGGCTTCGACTTATCGAGCGAGAGCGCGCGCTTCATCCGCGCTTCGGAATCCTGGCACATCCCGGCGAACCCTCTTCCCGACACGAGATTCAGCAGCGCGGACGCCTCGGCGTCGTTGGCCTTGAGCGTCGCGGCTTGGTCTGCCGAGCTCTGCCACGTAGCTTGGGCAGCCTTATATTTGCCTTCATACTCCTGCACCTGAGCCTGGGAGAAAGTCATGAGGTACGTGTCCGGACGGCCCGCCGCTTGGGCCGCCGCTTGATTCATGCCGGCGGTGTCCCCAGCGAGGAAATCAAGCACATAGACCCACTGCAGCATTCCTGTTGAATCGCCAATCCCCAGCTGATTCACCTTCGCGATCTGCGCCTTCGCTTCCGGAATCCGATCCAGCGCTATCAGGTCCTGAATCAGGTTCTCCTGCGCGATGGCGTCGTCCGGCTGCACGGCTACAGCCTTTTGGCTGTACTCGAGAGCTTTGTCGTAATTGCCAACGATCGTATAGGCGACCGAAATATTTACCAGGCTGTTGAAGTCGTTGGGATACGTGCGTATCGAAAGCTCGAGCGTGTCGATGACCTTCGGGACCTCACCCGTTACGTTCTGGTAATAATGCCCCGTGATATACAGCCGCTCCCGCTCGCTCACGTTCTTCGAGAGGTTATAGGCCTTGGTGAAGTACTCGAGCGCTCTGCCCGTTTGTCCTGAATTGGCGTAGACCACTCCCAGCCGCGCCCATGCCATGGCGAAATTGGGATCCAGCTCGACAGCCTGCATGTAGTGGCCTGCGGCCTGCGGCAGGTCCAGCCCCTTGTCATGCTCCACGTCTCCCAGCGCATACGCGCGAAAGGCATCGAGCGAGGGAGTGGTCGCCTGGCCTAGCGGCGTGTCCAGCTTCTGAATCGAGCTGAGCGATTCGCCCAGCTTGGCCCGCATCCCAGTTGCGGCCTTGTCCAGCGCATCCAGCACATGTTCCGCATCCGGAGCCTGCGCCTGCTCGCTCGCAATATCGTCGCCGCTAGCCGTGGCCTGCGCCGTCAGCGTGATCACGTACTCCTTGCCCAGCGAAGCAATCGTCCCGGTCAGGATCGCCTTCACGCCCTCCCGCTCACCGATCTCCCGCGCGATCGCCGGCGTTAGCGTGTCGTCCGACGACTTGCCCAGGTACTTCATGCTCTGTCGCAGATGCTGCTGGCTGACGATATTCAGCGTCGGTGACTGCTCCAGCTGAATCGCGAGAGCCTGCTTCAGCGTCGTGTCGAAGACGGGATTCCCTGTGCTGTTCACGAAATCCGCCAGGATGATCGAATCCTTTTCCCCCATCGTCACCGGAGTCTTCGCAGCACTGGGTTGCGAGGCGCCGCCGCTGTGATTCCGAAGCACAAGAAACAACGCCGCCGCGATGATGACCGCTGCAACCGCGGCAATGGGAATCCACGACGCCTTCTTCGAGGTTTCCGGTGCCGGATCTGCAATAACTGCCGCTCCCGCCGCAGCCCGAACTGTGTCCGAATCTGCCGCCGGCGCAGCAACCGGCTTTGTATCTCCCAGCTTGTCGAGATCGGCGAGCAGCTCCGCAGCCGACGAGTACCGCGCTTCTCTGTCTTTCGCCAGCAGCTTCGCCAGACTTGGATCGAATCCCTTGGGCACCTCCGGATTCACGCTACTGGCAGGCGGGGCATCCTTCATCAGCAGACCCGCGAAGATTTCCGCAGTCGATCCTCCAGCAAACGGCGAAGCGCCCGTGGCCGCCTCATAAAGCACGCTGCCCAGAGAAAACAGATCTGACCGCGCATCCAGCGCCTGCCCCTTGGCCTGCTCCGGAGACATGTAGGCGATCGTTCCCAGCGTCGATCCCGCGCTTGTGAGCTCGCCGCCTTCTGTGCGATCTCCATTGAGCATCCCCGGAACCGTCCCGGTCGGCGCGCCCAGCGAGTCCGTCGTGTTCATCCCCGCGCCCTGCCGCTTCGCCAGCCCAAAGTCCAGAATCTTGATATGCGGCAGTCCGCCCTTCGGCTGCACCACAAAAATGTTCGCCGGCTTGATGTCGCGATGGATAATCCCGCGCGCATGTGCCGCCGCCAGCGCGCTCGCCGCCTGCCGCGCAAAGCTCAACAACTCCGTTGCGGGCAGTTTCCTGTGACCGGCGAGATACTGCTTCAGTGTCTGGCCCTGTAGCAGTTCCATCACCAGGTAGGGCCGTCCGTCCTGCTCGCCGATGTCGTGGATGGTGCAGATATTCGGATGATTCAGCGCCGACGCGGCTCGTGCCTCTCTCTGAAAGCGTGCGTTCGAGGCCAGTATCGGAGTTCCGCTCGGACTTCCGCCCGACGGCAGCGGCGTATCGCCGCTCAGGTAGCTTTCAGAAACCAGCTTCAGCGCGACTTCGCGGTCAAGGCGCGTATCCAGGGCCCGGTAAACCTCTCCCATGCCGCCTGAGCCAATCTTCTCAACGATCTCGTAAGGACCAAAGCGCACGCCAGCGGCAGGATTCATCACAGTCAAAAGGTTTCGAACTCGAATTGAAGCGAATGTGGGGGTGACCTGAGTGTAAACGTCCGCGCATTGTTACGAAAGAAGATTATTGAAATGTGTGCCCCTTTGGCACACCCTCATTCCAACTCCGATGATGGGATTGGGCGAAAGTCCTTATCGTTGGACGCGCAGCCATCAAAACGGCCGTCCTCGGAACAGGTACACCAGCTCGATCACCAAAATGATCACCACCGTCAGTTCCAGAAAGAACGCCCGGCTCTGATTGAACTGGTCCACCATAAACCGATACAGCTCCTCGGCGTTGCGCACCTTCTGCGTGACGAGGTCCTTGTAGTCCGGCACGCCCACCTTTGAGGCCGCCAGCTTGTAGAGCCGCGCCGAAAACATGTCGCTCAAAAACTTGATCGCGTTATCGGCATGCTCCGTCAGCTCGGCCACGTCGAGCAGCACCGTATGCAGACGCGTCGCCGACCGCGCCAGCCGCCAGCGCGCAAAGATGCCCGTCCCCTCATCGAGCAGCGTGTACACGCTCTCGAGCTCTTCCGTCAGCAGATCGTCATAATGCCGAAACTCCAGCAGCTGTGAGTTCGCATACTCCAGCAGTTGAATCGCCGTCTCCGCGCCCGCCGTCGAGTCGTAGATGAATGCCGCGTTCCAACCGATCACGGCGAGGTCGTTCGCATAGTAGGAAATCCGCGACTGCAGCACCTCGTTGCGCTCACTTTCCGCCAGGTGCCCGGTGTCTCCGCGAACAACCTGCGCAATATGCGCGCCCTGCGTATGGATCAGGTCTGACATCGAAGACGAGCCCCCATCTTTCGGATCGACGATCTCGCGGATGTGAAAGATGAGGTAGTCCTCGCTCAGCCACTCCTTGTAGGGCTTCACCAGCGCCGTCACTGCGAGTTCCAGCTTGCCGCGCACCATCTCCGCAGCTTGAGCTGCAAAGTCCACGTCCCACACCCAGCGGCTGGCCAGCGCGGTCAGCTTCTCCCAGCCGCCCTCAAAGGGCAGCTCGAAGACCACGCTGAGCACGCCGTAGTCGTAGTACTTGATCTCTCCCTGCAACTGCTCACCGCTCTCCAGCGTCAGCGTGCCGAGCGATTCGACCACTGGAGGCCGCTGGTAGCGCACCGCTCCCGGGTGCTTCAGCGCTGGCTGCTCCACCTTGCTCGCGCGCAGCAACTCACGCAGCCGGTCCAGCCGGATTGCCTCGCACACATCGAACTGCAGCAGCACCAGCACCGAGCCGTGCAGCTTGATGTCGGAGGCGAGTTCAGGGGATTGCGCAGCAAGTTCTTGCATGGTGAAGATATTACTTTGAATAAGAGGTCACGGATGCCAAAACAGAGCGCGGGATTGCTGATGTACCGGTTACGGGAGAGCAAACTCGAATTTTTCCTCGTCCATCCCGGCGGCCCCTTCTGGGCAAAGAAGGACCTCGGAGCCTGGTCGATTCCCAAGGGCGAATACGCCCTGGGCGAGAATCCGCTCGAAGCTGCCCGCCGCGAGTTCACCGAAGAAACAGGCTTCGAGGCCAAAGGCGAATTCCTCGATCTCGGCACAATCAAGCAGGCAGGTGGAAAGCTCGTCTCTGCCTGGGCCGTCAGCGGAGACTGCGACCCGGCAAAGCTCCGGAGCAACCTTTGCCGGATCGAATGGCCTCCGCGCTCCGGCCGCCAGATCGAAATCCCCGAGGTGGATCGCGGCGCCTGGTTCGACATCGCCGAGGCGCGCCAGCGCATCCTGAAGAGCCAGGCCTCGTTCATCGACTCGCTCATCGAGCACCTGAACACCGGAAGGTGACACGAATCCGGGTGCCCCACCTCGCGCAGCTAAGGTGGGTTCGGTGCAGGATCTGGGTGCCCCATCCCGAGCCTGCCCTGAGCAACGCCGAAGGGTTCGGATTCTCGGTCGTGCGTAGGTAGGGGACTGGCACAATCTGGGTGCCCCATCCTTTCGCGCGTTCCGCGAAAGGGTGGGACGCGATTCGCCCGATTCGCCTCTCGCTGCCCGCTTCTTAGCTGACAGGACTTTCGCTGACCGGGCCATCGCTGCCCGCCTTTTAGCTGTACGATAGATCTATGCAGGCAGGCCGGGCGGCCGCTGCCGGCGAGGCGCAAGCCGAGCCGGGAGAGGAAAGTCCGAACTCCGCAGGGCAGTGTGCCGGATAACGTCCGGGGTCGCGGCGTCAAGGCCGCGATACGGCTAGTGCCACAGAGAAGATACCGCCCGCGTCTCGCAAGAGGAGTGGGTAAGGGTGAAAAGGTGCGGTAAGAGCGCACCGCTCCGACGGTAACGTCGGGGGCAGGGTAAACCCCACACGGAGCAAGACCAAATAGGGAGGAAATTCGCAGCCCGACCCGATCGGCTGTGGATGCGTGCCGGCCCGGCGCGCCAACGCGGGTTACGTGGCTGAGCGCAAGCTCAGGCGCGGCGGAAACCTCCGGGTAGGTTGCTGGAGCGATGCAGCAATGTATCGCCTAGAGGAATGGCCGTCCTCGACAGAATTCGGCTTACAGGCTGCTTGCAACGTGGCCCCGTCTCTCCCTCAAGGAAGCCGGGGCCATCAATGTTTTTGCCATCACGGCTCCCGCGATCTGATAGTCGGAATCGCTTCCCGATTGCCGACCGCACACTCGGAACCCTCGGAGGATTGATAATCGCGCCTTAGGAAGCGAATTGCCATTTGGCGTCGGCTCAATGACAATGGCTGTCCAAGGCCACGATCCTACCTGGAGGGAGAGTCAATGAAAATGCCAGACCGCACCGATGTAATCCGCACCGATGTAGTTCATGGCGACGAGCAGTGCCGGGACGGACATTATCGCGCCAAGCAGAACCTGCGCGAGCAGGCTGCGACGAGTGATGGAACAGCACTGGATCCGAACGACGCTGCTTCCCTGCAGGCCCAGAATCCCTTCACTCTTGGCGATCTCCGGGTCGGGTCCGCCTCTGAAGAGGCGGCCGGCATTCCCGCGATCTGGAACACCATGCTCTATGGCATCGGGGAGATGGGTCCGATACGAGCGCCCGAAGCTTTTGTGAAGATTAACCACGTGAACGGGTTTGATTGCCAGAGCTGCGCGTGGCCGAGCCCTGACAAGAATCGGAAGTTCTTCGAGTTTTGCGAGAACGGCGCCAAGGCAGTCTCTGACGAGTCGACGAAAAAGCGCATCACTCCGGAGTTCTTCGCCCAGCATTCCGTCGAGGAACTCACCGCGCAATCTGATTACTGGCTCAACTCGCAGGGGCGTCTGACGTCGCCCATGGTGCGCCACGCCAACGCGACCCACTATCAGCCGATCTCGTGGCCCGATGCCTTCAAGATGATCGCGGACGAGTTAAACAGTCTCGGTTCGCCCGATCAGGCCGCCTTCTACACCTCCGGCAAGACGACCAATGAGCCTGCCTTTCTTCTGCAGTTGTTTGCCCGCCAGTTCGGCACCAACAACCTTCCCGATTGTTCCAACATGTGCCACGAATCTTCCGGAGTGGCGCTGGTGGAGTCGCTTGGCGTAGGCAAAGGTGCCGCGACTCTGGAGGACATGGAGAGCAGCGAACTCATCTTTATCTTCGGCAACAATCCCGGCACCAACCATCCGCGCATGCTGACTTCTCTGCAAAAAGCAAAAGACCAGGGGGCCAAGATCATCGCCGTCAATCCTCTCCCTGAAGTCAGCCTGATGAGAGTTATTAACCCGAACCCGAAGGATTACCCGAATCCTCTTGAGCTGCCCTTTGCATTGCTTGGTCACGGGCAGGCGCTTGCCGATCTGTATCTCCCGGTGCGCGTCAATGGCGACGTAGCGGCAATCAAGGGCATTCTGAAGGATCTATTCGAGCGCGAGCGAGACGGGCGTCCCTCTGCGATCGACCATGAATTTATCGCGTCGTACACCGAAGGTTTCGACGCGCTGAAGGCAGATGTAGAAGCCGCAAGCTGGGAAGAGATCGAAGAAGAAAGCGGGCTCACGCGAAATCAGATAGGCACCGCCGCCGGCATGTACGCAGCGTCGAAAAAAACCATATGCGCATGGTGCCTCGGCGTCACGCAGCAGCGCAACGGCGTCGACAATGTCTTGATGATCGTGAATCTTCTGCTCGTAGGCGGCAACATCGGGCGTCCCGGCGCAGGCACGGTATGTATCCGCGGACACTCGAACGTGCAGGGCGATCGCACCATGGGAGTGTGGGAGCGTCCGCCCAAGCCTTTTCTGGACGCGCTCGAAAAGGAGTTCCACTTTGAGCCGCCGCAGAAATGGGGGTACGACACCGTCGAGACGCTGCACGCCATGTTCGATGGAGACGTCAAAGTATTCTTTGCGATTAGCGGCAACTTCCTCTCGAATGTTCCGGACACGGTGTACAGCGCGCACGCCGTGCAGCGCTGCAAGCTCACCGCCCACGTGTCGACCAAGCTGAACCGCTCTCACCTCATTACCGGAGAGCGAGCCCTGATCCTCCCCTGTCTGGGTCGCAGCGAAGAAGACGTCCAGGCGTCCGGCAAGCAGTTCGTCACCTGCGAAGACTCGATGGGCATCATCAATCCTTCCCGGGGCTTGTTCCGGCCTGCCTCACCTCACCTGATGAGCGACGTGGCCATCCTTGCCAATCTTGCGCATGTCACCTTCGGATCTCGAACGGTCATCAACTGGCTTGGCTTCGCGGCCGACTACAGCTTGATCCGCGATGCCATCTCCAGAGTGATTCCGGGATTCGAGAACTTCAACGCGCGACTTGCCAGTGAGGGGTTCTTCTATCTGCCCAACGCCGCGAAGCAGCGCATCTTCAAAACGAAATCTGGCAAGGCAGTCATGAGCGTTTGCCCGATTCCGAAGCATGACCTGAAGCCCGGCGAGCTTCTTTTAACAACCATCCGCACCCACGATCAGTTCAACTCCACCATCTACGGACTCAATGATCGCTATCGGGGAGTCTTTGACGGCCGAAGGGCTCTGTTTCTAAACCCGCTCGACATGCAGGCAATGAATCTCAAAGCCGGTCAGGTCGTCGACATATACAGCCACTTCGAAGGAGAGGTCCGCATGGCGCCCCGCTTTGCCATCGTTCCCTATGAGATCGCCCGACGCAGTGCCGCTGCATACTACCCGGAGACAAATGTTCTCATCCCCATCCGCAGCGTCGCCGCCAAGAGTAATCAGCCCGCAGCCAAGTGCATTCGCATTACCCTGACTCCGTCCGACTCTTGTGAGCCGCTGAATTTTTCCGCTGAGAATATCAACCACAACCTGAATCGAGCAGTGCCCCGTGTCTCCTGACGCCAACTGGGCAGTCGGTAAATAGCGACCCGTCGACAACAACTCTAATACCCCGGAGGCCGCTCTCCCGCAACGCCAAACGCCTTCTCGAGCGCCATCCCTGCTTCCGCGACCGTACCTTCATCGAACAGCCGCCCAATCAGCGTCACGCCATGCGGCACCCGTCGCGGCGGAGAGAACTTCGGCAGTGGATGCTTCGGGTCCGGGGCCCAGTCGCTGCGCGCCTCCGCCACCTCGACAAACCCAGCCCGCAATGTCAGCGAGGGATGGCCGGTGTTATTGCTGATCACCAGCATCTCATCGCGCAGAGACGGCACCAGCAGCAGATCAACTTCCGAAAAAATTCTCTCCATCTCCTCCGCAACCTTGCGCCGCATCCGGTCTGCCTGCACGAAGTCGATCGCCGACAGAAAGCGCGACTGGCGGAAGGCATTCGGCCACGCATCCGGCACCTGCGCTTTGAGCTGGTCCAACTTCCCGCTGAGCGTCAGCTCTTCGAATGCCGCAGCGCCCTCCGCAAACAGAATCAGATTGAGCGAGTCGTAAGGCCAGTCAGGCAGAGACACCGCAACCGGCACCATGCCCACCTTCCCGATCGCCTCAAGAGCCGCCCGATCCACGTCCGTCGCTGGAGCATCCTTCATCCACGCTGGGAAATATCCCACGCGCAGGCCCGCGATGCTTGCTCCTGCATCGAACGCCAGCTTCGACGGAACACTGCCCAGATCTCCCGGATCGGGTCCAGTGATCGCATCGAGAATAAGCATCGTATCTTCCACGCCGCGCGTCATTGGACCCAGCTTGTCCAGAGACCAGCAAAGCGTCATCGCGCCCGTGCGCGGCACCCGGCCAAACGTGGGACGCAGTCCCGTCACCCCGCACCTCATCGACGGACTCACGATGCTGCCGCCCGTCTCGCTGCCGATCGCAAACCCTACCAGCCCCCCCGCCGTCGCCGACCCGGGTCCGGCACTCGATCCCGAAGAACCTTCTTCAAGCAGCCACGGATTCATCGTCTGCCCGCCGAACCAGATATCGTTCAGCGCCAGCGCGCCCAGGCTCAGCTTTGCGATCAGGACCGCGCCCGCCGCATTCAAACGCTCGACGACCGCCGCATCCTTCGTCGGCACGCGATCCCGATAGGGTTCCGCGCCCCACGTCGTTGCAATGCCCGCCGTATCGAGCAGATCCTTCGCTCCCCACGGAATCCCATGGAGCGGCCCGCGATACTTCCCCGCCGCGATCTCCATGTCCGCCTGCCGAGCCTGTTCAAGCGCGTGCTCCCGCGTCAGTGTGATCACGCAATGCAGTTTCGGATCGAAGCGCTGAATGCGGCGCAGATAAATCTCCGTCAGCCGCTCCGAGGTGATCTGCTTGCTCTCGATCCATCGTGAAAGCTGCGTCACCGTGGCGAATGCAATGTCTTCTTCCTTCGCAGGCAGCGAAGCCGCGCCTCCCGCACTCCGCACAAACACATTCGCCGCCGGATAGCGGGTCATCCCCGGCAGCGTCGGATTCCACTGCGTCGCCGGAGCGAGCGTTGGCTCAAGCGCCAGCTTGCGCGGACCTGTCCGGCGCTCGTACAGCGGAGCCATCTGCATCCGCCAGTTCTCGGCCGCCTCGGCGCGATCCGCGGGAGTCATCTCCACTTGCACCAGCTTCTCCGCCTCGGCAAAGGTCGCCGCCGACACCTCGGGCCCCACCGGCGGAGCCGTCCCGAATGCAGGCGGAGCGCCCGGTGTTGGAGTGCTGGGTGTCGGCTCTGGCGATTGTGGTGTCGGTTCCTGTGCGTGAGCAGCGACGGCAACGCTAAGCAATCCCAGTGTGCCCTGGGCAAGAAAATCTCTGCGCGATCCTGACATGTCTGTCCTTTTATCGAAACGAAGCGAATGAGTGAAAGATATACGAAACAGAATTCAGCTTGCAGGCTGTCTGCGAACTGGCCACGACCTTCGCTCGAAGATGGTGTCATCAATTCGCTTCTGACCGCGCACCCCTGGGACATGAAACCGAGCCGATCCCCGTGCTATCGTGATCCGAGCCCCCCCGATCAGTTAAGGACGGTAGATGCTAGGCAATCGCTGGTGTGTTTCGTTTGTAGTAAGTCTTGGTTTTGTTGTTGGAGCTTTTTTTTCAAGTTACGGACAGGTGTCAACCACAACCCTGTTGTCGCCCCTTCCTTCAGGGACTTTGGCAACCGGAACAGTAGTCGCTTTGACCGCCTCCGTGAACGACCCGAGCGGTCCCGTATCGAGCGGTGCTGTCGAATTTTTTGATGGATCCATAATGATTGGAGCCGTCCCGATCGTGCGCGTTGGGACTGCGAACTATATACCGGGAACGGCTACACTGCGCAAAATCTTTGGGCCTGGCGCCCACACCCTACGAGCCACATACACAGGCACTGCGACAGAGCAGTCGAGTATGTCTTCGTCCGGCGCGGTCACTGTTGCACCTGGAACGGGAACGCCATCACCCGGTCTGGCCTATGCCGGGACCAGCTACTTTGATCAGCTCACCGAACTCGAGCAGGTGGTTCTGACCGACATCAACAACGACGGCGTGCTCGACCTGGTTGCGCCTCAATTTGATATCGGCAACGTCATTGTCGCGATATCGCTCGGCGACCCTGCTCATCCCGGAACATTCCTGCCGCCCACATTTATAACCGGATTGACCGGCGACTCCGTGGACGCCGTCACGTGCGGCGACCTCAATGGAGACGGGTTAACGGATATCATCACTTCCGACACCGATAACAACTATGCAGCTCTACTTTTTCAGGACCCCGCCCACCCCGGAACCTTTCTTAGCCCTAAGTACCTCGGCCCTACCACGGGGATAGCTCAGATCGGCGACATGAATCACGATGGCGTGCCCGATGTTGTGCTCCTTTCCGGAAATTTGGCGCCGTATACGACATCCGATGTCTTGATTATTCCCGGCGATCCCCAGAACCCGGGCAGCTTTCTTGCGCCTATCACGGCAAAAGTGAATGGAAACGATATTTCAACGATCACTCTCGCGGACATGAATGGCGACGGGTTGATGGATGTCGTGCTGGGGCACTACACAGCACAGACCGTTACGGTACTGCTGAACGACCCCAGCCACCCAGGCCAACTCCTGCCGGCGCAGAGCTATCCAGCTGGCGGCGCCATGTTCGATCTCGCCATCGGAGACATGAACGGAGACGGAGTTCCTGACGTGGTGCTCGGCGGCGTCTTCTCCGGTGTGATTGTGCTCCTTGGAGACAGCAGCCATCCCGGACAGTTTCTCGCTCCGGTCAGCTATCCGGTCTCCCCCACGCCGGCGGGCGGCCGATCTCTCGGTATTGCCATAGGCGACATCAATGGAGATGGCATCCCTGACGTCGTCTCGGGAAATTACGGTAACGTCTTCGATCTGCTGCTTGGCAAGGGCGATGGCACTTTGCAGGCGCCGACACCTTACTCAACAGGCCCCACCCCGGATGGCTTCGAGGCTGTGTCGATGGCTGTGGGAGATCTGGATGGAGACGGAGCCACGGATGTGGTAGTTGGTCAGTCTGCGCAGAACAGCGCTCAGATCTTTCTGCACCAGGCCGTGACGCCCACACCGCTCATCACCGCCACCGATATGGCCGCGAACCAGGAAGAGTTGCAGCCGGGACAGACCCTCACCCTGACGATCAAAGTGAGCTCGACAACTGATGTGCCTTCTGGAACGGTAACGCTCTACGACTCTGGTTCGACGGGAACATACTCCGTAATCGCGACCGCTCAGCTCGATGGCACGGGAACGGCAAAGTATTCCAGCAGCACTCTTACTGCCGGGGATCATTTCTTCGTGGCTCATTTTCCAGGCGACAATATATACGCTCCGTCGACGTCGCAGATCGTTCACGTGGGTGTCATAGCACGTCCCACTGTCACGTTGGGTCTAACCGCAGCCCCGAATCCGGCGAATCTGGGACAATCAGTAACATTCACAGCGACAATTACAGCCTCGAATTCGCCTCCTACCGGATCTGTCTCGTTTCTCGATGACGGAGCCATCATTGCAGGCAATATCCCGATTGCGAGCGGCAGTCCGGCTGTCTTCAAAACCAGCTCGCTCATCGTTGGAACTCATACCATTCAGGCGGAGTATTCCGGCGATACGACCTATGGCGCGCAATCGACAACGACAACCGAGGTGATTCTTGCGCCGACGATCACCACGCTGAGCGCCTCGCCGAATCCGGCGAATCAGGGGCAGACCGTGACCCTGAAGGCGTCCGTCACAAAGGCATCAGGCACGCCTGCTGGTCCAGTTATGTTTCTTGACGGCGCGGTGACTATTGGCACCGCAAATTTGGATTTAACCGGCACAGCCGTTATGACAACCGCAACGTTGCAGCCCGGCACCCATCCGCTTACGGCAGTGTTCGCTGCAAACGCAACCGATGAGGGCAGCTCCTCGGCCGTTGTGAACGAAGTCATCGTCGCCGTCGTCGCAAGCGACTACAGCCTTTCCGTCGGCACTCCGCTGACCATTGGGAAGAGCCATGAAGGCTCGACGCAGGTGACCGCAACTCCGGCAGGAGGACTAACCGATACCATCTCGCTGAGTTGCGGACCGTTGCCGCAATATGTAACCTGTCAGATCGCTCCAGGAGAGGTTGCCATCAAGGGAGCCAGTCCTCAGAACGCAACCGTTACGATCCAGACGAATCAGGCTCCAAAATCCGCTCTGCTTAAATGGCGTGATGGCGTCCTACTGGCAGGCCTGCTGCCGTGGCTGCTCTTCCCCATGCGCGCCGTCCGGCGAAAATATCTGCGTGGCCTGATCGCGATGATTCTGCTTGCGATCGCAGCTGGGGGAATGATCGGATGCGGAGTCCATTTCAACGGATTCGGTTCTGGAGGAGTCTCAACACCTCCAGGTACCTACAACATCGTGATCGAGGGGCATGGCACGACCTCAGGCCTGGATCGGACAACGACGCTCACGCTCAATGTAACCCAATGAGTTCCACAGGTTCGGACTAGAATCCGCTTCTAGACCTTGGAGGCACGGTCGCCCTTAGCTTGGCAGGAACGGCAAACAACAATGATGGACGCACAGCAACATTGGGAGAAGGTCTACCACACCAAAGCACCCGACCAGGTGAGTTGGTTTCGTCCACATCTGGAGACATCTCTCGCTCTCATCGAGCGAGCTACGCAGGCCGATCTGTCGGCGTCGATCATCGATGTCGGCGGCGGCGCATCCACGTTAGTCGATGACCTGATCGCGCGCGGATACCCGAACATCACCTCGCTCGACATCTCTCAGGCCGCTCTCGACGCGGCGCAAACCCGTCTGGGCAAAGCTGCCGAATCCGTACGCTGGCTGCACGCTAATGTCTTGCAAACCAGCCTTCCCGCACGTTCTTTTGATGTCTGGCACGATCGCGCCGTCTTTCACTTCCTCACCACGCCACAGGAACGGCTTGCTTATGTCAGCACAGTCGCCGCGGCCCTCAAACCCGGAGGCCATGTGATCGTCAGCACCTTCGGCCCCGAGGGCCCTTTGAAATGCAGCGGCCTCGATGTCGTGCGATATGATGCAGAAGCCCTTCACGCAGAGTTTGGCACGCGCTTCCGCCTGGTCGAAAGCTCACAGGAATGGCACGTTACGCCCTTCGGGACCAGGCAGCAGTTTCTCTACTGCCGCTGTGTGCTGGAACCATAACCGGACCGCCGAAATCTTTCGCGAGGACGAAACTAACACCTCAAGGAGAAGTAAGTTGACGACCGCACCTTCACCCGATCAGATTCTGCAGACTGGCCTTGCCTTCTGGGCCTCGAAAACGCTGCTCAGCGCCGTTGAAATGGAAGTTTTCACCGAACTTGCCAAGGGCCCAGAGGATCTTGATACGCTCACCGGCCGCCTCGGCCTGCACCCGCGTTCCTCCCGCGATTTTCTCGACACGCTGGTGGCCCTAGGTTTTCTTGAGCGCCACAACGGGACTTATTCGAACACGCCATCAACGGAGCTCTTCCTCGACAAGCGCAAGCCCTCCTACATCGGCGGGATGCTTGAGATGGCGAATCACCGCCTCTTCGGTCACTGGAACCACCTGACCACCGCTCTGCGTACCGGGAAGCCGCAGAACGAGGCGGCCCACGGCGGCCCCGACGTCTTCGCCAGTCTCTACGCCGATCCTGCGCGCCTCAAGGGATTTCTGCGCGCCATGACTGGAGTGAGCCGCGGTGGCAATCTCGCCATTGCATCCCGTTTCCCGTGGGCCGGCTATAAGACGGTGCTCGACGCCGGCACTGCCCAGGGCGATCTCATCGTTCAGGTCGCGCTGGCCAATCCCCACCTCTCCGGCATCGGCATGGATCTTCCCGAGGTCGCTCCCATCTTCGAAGAGTACGTGGAGGCCAACGGGCTATCATCGCGGGTCCGCTTCCAACCCGGCAGTTTCTTCGAACATCCTCTGCCCAGCGCCGACGTCATCATGATGGGGCACATCCTTCACGATTGGAACCTCGAGCAGAAGCGTCTCCTGATTCGCAAGGCCTGGGAAGCTCTTCCCGAAGGAGGCGCCCTGATCGCCTACGATGCGATCATCGACGACGACCGCTCGAAGAACGCCTTCGGGCTCACGATGAGTCTGAACATGCTCATCGAAACCACGGGCGGATTCGATTACACCGGCGCGGATTGCACCGGATGGATGAAGGATGCGGGCTTCCGCGAGACACGGGTCGAACATCTCGTGGGACCAGACTCCATGGTGGTCGGGATCAAATAACGCAAGACACCCCTTACTCGACCTCAACGGCGGGATAGGCCTCGATATACTCCTCGCCCACGCAGCCGTAGTAGGCAACCGTGCGCGCCGCGAAATCGACATCGTAGCGAACCACACCGGCACGCCACGTCGCCATCAGGAACTCCGGGAAGGTGCTCTTTCCGGCCTGGTCGGTGCGGAGCGCCGCGATCAACGCCTCGCGGTCAAATGGCGGAACATCCACCGTCCCCGTCACCAGCGGCGTGCCCTGGGTCACGACCGGCCCGGCCTCAGTCAGATATAGGCTTTCCCCTGCGGGCAGATACCACAGATTGCGCGTCACGCCTGCCCGCCTCAACGTCTCCGCCAGATACGGGAAACCGCCAACCTTTGGCCGGCCAGCCATGGCCCGCCCCATCGCGGCCTGCAGGTTTTCGATTGCCCTACTCATGGTCTTTCTCCTTCCTGGAGCCATCGTCAAGTCGTTCCATCTTCTCAGAACTTAGCCATTCTGAAACAGGCTCCCCGTTCGACATTAAGGACAGATACGCTTTACCAGATGCAGCAAAAGATCGTCATCAAGAACTACTCCTTCACCTTCGCGCAGATAGCGGTCTCTGTATGTGACGCCCCGACCATCCGGGATATAGCCCCGCTTCACGTATAACCTCTGAGCGTCGTTGTAACCGGGGTGCAGACCCATGCCTATGCCAACCACGTCTGAGCGGCAAGCGGCTTCGGCTTCGGCTTGATCCAGCAGTGAGGTGCCAATGCCCTTTCTGCGAAATGGCGGCAGCACGTTCAGGTCCTGGATTTCTGGAATTCTCTGCGCGGCGAACCCTGGGTAGGTCGGCTCCCAATGGATCGTTATATATCCAGCAAAAACGTTGTTCAGATTTGCGACCCAACAGGATCGAGTTCCCGACGCCTGCTCCGCCAGGTAACGCTGAAACATTGCAACTGGCTTGACCCAGCCGATGTTGCTGAAGGCCGCTGCCATCGCGTGCGGGTCGGTGCCATCCAGAGAACGAAGCTGAAGCCCGTCCGTCATGTTCGTGATAATACTGCGCGGATGAAGTTGCAAAATCCACCCATTATGGCCAGGCCCGACCGATCCAACAGCGGAACCATCGCCCAACCCATCGCGTAACGACTCATACGAGCACAAACGAGGGGAGACGTCTCCATGGCATCCCGGCTGGGCAATCTTAGGTACGCTTTCCGCAGAATCTCAAAATCACCCGGCGTCGCCATTGCCGCCATCGTCTCCATCGGACTCGGTATCGCCGCCAACGCGACCATCTTCTCGATCGTCAGCACTTTCGTCCTCCGGCCCGCGCCTGTGGGCGACCCCGCCACATTGCTGTCGCTCCACACCCAGGCACGCGGGGAGCGTTGCTGCAACCATTTCACCTGGCCGCTCTACAGCGATGTGCGCGACCAGGTGAAATCCTTCTCCGGCGTCGCGGCCTACTACGAACTTCTTCCCGCCTCGATGACAGGGAGCGGAAACGGCGAACCCGAGCGGGTCTGGGGCCAGGCCGCCACCAGCAATTATTTTGAAGTCGCCCAGCTTCGCATGGCGCTTGGTCGCGGCTTTATCCCCGCCGAGGAGAACCAGCAGGTCATCGTGCTCGGCTACAACCTCTGGCAGCATCGCTTCGCCTCCGACCCGGCCATCGTCGGCAAGACCATCACCCTCTCCGGTCACTCTTTCACCGTTGTCGGAGTCGCCCCGCGCACCTTTCGCGGCGTCGATCTCGTCCTCGCTCCGCAGTTCTGGGTGCCGCTCGGCAATGTCGAACAGCTGGCCGTCAATATTCCCGTCCGCAGCTCGCGCGTCTTCCACTGGCTGGGAGTCATCGCGCGCGTGAAGCCCGGCGTCACCCGTACCCAGGTTGCAGCCGAGCTGGGGACGCTCTCGGCAAATCTCGCCAAAACTTACCCCGCGACCGACAAGGACAACAGCATCCCCTTCGAGCAGGCCGGTTCGCTGCCGCATGGTGACAGTTCCTCCATTCTGCTCTTCCTCGGCGCGCTCAGTGTCGTCGTGCTCATGGTCCTCTGCATCGCCGGAGCCAACGTCGCCAACCTGCTCCTCGCCCAGGCTGCCGGACGCCAGCGCGAGATGGCCGTTCGCCTCGCCCTCGGAGCTACGCGCGCCCAGCTCATGCGCCAGGTGCTCACTGAAACCGTGCTCCTGGCCGTCGCCGGCGGCGTGCTCGGAGTCATCCTCGCGCTCTGGGCTACCTCCGCGCTTTCCGCATTCCATCTGCCCGTTCCCATTCCACTCGACATCGCTGTCAGCCTTGACTGGCGCGTTCTCCTCTATGCCTTCGGCCTCAGCATCGCAGCAGGCTTTGTCTTCGGACTCGCACCCGCCTGGGCAGCCGCGCGCCCGATGATTGCTAATGCCCTTAAAGGTGAAGATGCGCTCGCCCGCCCCGGTCGCCGCTGGAGCCTGCGCAGCATCCTCGTCGTCGCGCAGATTTCGCTCTCGCTAGTCCTGCTCTGTGTCACCGGACTCTTCCTGCGCAGCCTGGAGCGCGCCGCCAGCATGGACATTGGCTTCCGCTCGCAGGGCATTCTCATGATGTCCGTCGATCCGCGCGTCCACGGATACACACCCGAACGTACCGTGCAGTTCCTCGGAGAGCTTCGCGATCGCGCCGCCGCGTTGCCCGGAGTCACCTCAGCCGTCTGCACCGACGTTGCGCAACTCTCCATGGGCAATCGCAGCGATTCCTTTCATGCCACGGACATAAAGTCTTCCGGTCCCGAGCCCAGCGTCGATATCTATATGGCCACACCCGGCTACTTCGAAACCATGGGCATCCCCCGCTTGGCCGGCCGCGATATTGGCAGCGAAAGCGCCTCTGCGCCCAAAGTCGCCGTCGTCAACCAGGCCTTCGTCCACGACGTTTTCCATGACGAGAACCCCATCGGCCGGCGCATCGAAGGCGGCGGAGCCGGCTATCAGGTCATCGGCGTCGTCGGAAACACCAAGTCGCGCACCCTGGGCGAAGACCTCAGGCCAGTGCTCTACCGTTCGCTCGCGCAGAGCGTCGCCTCCGACCCCTCTTTCCTCGGATACTCACTCCTCGTCCGCACCAGCGATGAAGCGGGCACCGCGTCCGCCGTGCGCAACATCATTCACTCGCTCGACCCATCCATGGCCATCTTCAACGCCGAAACTATGCGCGAACACCTCCGCGATGCGCTCTTTCTGCCGCGTCTCGCCGGCACGCTTTTCGGGGTCTTCGGAATCGTCGGCCTCGTGCTCGCTTCCGTCGGCCTCTATGGAGTCATGAGCTATTCGGTCAGCCGCCGCACCCGCGAAATTGGCATTCGCATCGCGCTCGGCGCGCAGCTCGCAGCTGTTCAGCGCCTCGTCGTCCGCCAGGGAATGCTGCTCACCGTTATCGCCTTCGCGCTCGGCATGCCCGCCGCATGGATGGCCGCGAAGTTCTCCTCAAGTTTTCTCTACGGAATCCACCCGCACGATCTGGCCACATTCACCCTCGTGCCCGCGTTGCTCGCCTTCGTCGCCCTGCTCGCCTGCTGGATCCCCGCCCGCCGCGCCGCCCGCGTCGATCCGCAAACCGCCCTGCGCCGGGAATAGGTATATCTTCACCGCGTCTGGTCGAAGTAACGGCGTCCCTTCACCTTGACGAACACGATTGGAGTCGCCAACACCGCTGCGCCTAGGCAGAAGGAAAGAGCAAGGTCGGCTCCATGAACCCCGGACAACCGCACCGCTTCGATGCCGAGCGGAAAAAAGAGCAATACCGCCGTGATGAGTCCGGGTGAAAATCTGCCTCGCGTCCAGGCGAATGGCGCCACATGAAAGAGGGTTGCATTGATCAACATCAGGGTCGGGAAGCCAAGTGCAACGATCGGCAATACCGGGGCAATCTCCGCGGTGACTACGCCCAGGACAACCACCAGCGAGTTGGTGACGTAGAAGTCGCCCCATTCCGCAGGCAGATGAAGCACATTCCGCGCCCAGTTCCGCCAGTCGAAGACGAATTCTTCAAGTACGTGAAAACCATACGCGGCTAGACACAGCCACATCAGGACCTGAAACCTCGGCATCGGCATCATTCCAGCCCTCCGTCGGCAATTGTCTCGGTGCCCATCACAAGGGCGGCGCCGCATTTCTACTTCTCGCCTCCAACCGCCACTTCATCCGCGTGTACGCGATGCGGAAGCCCGTTCGCTCCGCGTTGCGCTGCGACTGGCTGCCCGCTTCTGTCACCATCATCAGCAGGTCGCAGCCGTGTTCGAGGGCGTAACGCTTGCGGGCCTGCAGCAGCGCCGACTGCAACCCGCGCCGACGCATCTCCGGCACAGTCGATGCCCCGCCGAACAGGGCCACGCCTTCATGGAGGCACAGCACGGCCGCGCAACCGGGCTGTCCGTCAATCTCGGCGAGGAAGCACACGCTGTCTTCGCGTGCGGCGATCAGGCCGCCGAACTGCTCCAGAAAGCCCTGCAACTCAGGATGGTCATGCGCCCAGCCCCGCGCGCTGATATTCGCCCAGAGCGCCGCTTCTTCGCGACCGATCACGCGCACCTTGATCGTGCCGTCATCTTCTGACTCCGCTGCCTCGACTGGCTGGTACAGCACGCTGCTGATCTCGAACGGCCTGTATCCCCGCGCGCACAGCACATCCATCGTCGCAACCCCGGCCAACGGACTCACCTCGTGCATCACCGCCGCCCCGCGATCGAGAAAGAAGCGTTCGATCTGATCCATCGACTCCGCGCTCGGCTCCTCAAACAGTCCGAGCCCGAAAGTCTGCGTGACCGGCGAGTCCACTCCGTCAAAGACCGCGTAGGTACCTGCGCACTCGATCCATGTAGACTCACTCTCCGGATCGAGACGTCGGCGCGCCTCGGCGAACCCCTTGCATGCATGTCCCTCGGCGCGTTCCAGCCGCCGCGCGAGATTGATATCCGAAAACACCATCGCGAGGTCTTACTGCGACGTAAAGGTCGACGCCGGCAGCTTCTCCTTATTGAACAGATTCGCATCCGTCCAGCTCGCCCATCCGTACCGGACAAACTTCGGCCGGCTCACGCCCGCAGCCTCGACGACCACCGTCGAGCCATCGATTTTCGCCGTCGCCGCCACGAACTTCCCATCCTCGCCCGCAATCTCAAATCCCGCCGGAGTGCCCGTGCTGGTCAATCCGCTCTCGGCATGATCGAACCACACCCGCATCGCCGAACCCCCCGTTGTTGTGGTCTCGACGGTCGCCTCGCGAAACAGTGGCCCCGAGTACTCGATTCCGCGCTCGCCATACACCATTGCCCGCGCCGCCAGCGCCAGTCGCGCCCCCACCGTCTGCTTATCCGGAGGATGCACATTGTCCTTCGTTCCCACATCCAGCGTCACCGCCATCGCCGTATGGTTCACCGCCAAAGTCCGCCGCTGCGCATCGCGGATCATTCCCCAGTCCTCATTCGGCGAGGAGAAATTCGAAATCTGCACATACAGGAACGGGAAATTCCCCTGCGCCCAATCCCGCCGCCAGTCCGCAATCAGCGCTGGAAACGCCTTCGCATACAGCGGAGCACGCTCCGGATCGCTGTTCGTCTCGCCCTGATACCAGATCACGCCCTTGATCGTGTACTGCGTTTCCGGAGCGATCATGCCGTTGTACAGCGCCGCCGGTTCCCACGACCCGGGATTCGGATGCCAGTGCTGCTCGGGAGGCGGCCGATGCGCGGCCACCGCCGCATCCCGCTCGCGCTTCTCCTTCGCCAGAATCGCCGGCATATCCGCCAGGTTCCGCGCAAACAATGCCCGCGACTTGAACAGTGGCATCAGGCTTGCGTCCGACGAAATCCCCATCAAGCTGATCCATGACTCCACTGGAGTCCCGCCCCACGTCGTGTCAATCAGCCCCACCGGCACCTTTTCCTTCTCACTGATCTCCCGCCCGAAAAAGTAAGCCACCGCCGAAAACTCCGCCGCCGTCTGCGGATTGCACTCCTTCCACGTCGTCGAGACATCGTTCAGCGGAAACTCCGAAGGCTTGCGCTCTATGCTCAGCAGTCGAACCGTGGGCAGCGTCGCATGCGCAATCTCATCGGGACCGTTCTTCAGCTCCGCGCTGTTTGGAAAGCCCGCCAGCGGCATCTCCATATTCGATTGCCCCGACGCCAGCCACACATCGCCGACCAGAATGTCTGACACGGTCACACCCGCGCCGCCGCCACTCCCTGTCGCCGACAGCGTGTACGGCCCGCCCGCGTTCTCTGGGATCAGCCACAGGCTCCACTTGCCCAGATCGTCCGCCGTTGCCGTGCGCGTCTGGTCGTGAAAGCGCACCGTGACCGTCTCGCCCGGGTCCGCATCGCCCCAGATATGGATCGGGCGCTCCCGCTGCAGCACTGCATGGTCCGATAACAGATGCGGCAACCGAACCTCGGCCCCAGCCGTCGCCATCAAAATCGCCGCCATCCCTACCGCACAACTCCAAAGTTTTCCTCTAAACCTCATCGCTCTTGCAATCCTCTTTCGCACAAAATTCATCTCTTCCAGAACCCATCCACCATATCAGCCACCGCCATATCGACGATCAACTGATCTGGCCCCCGGTTTTCGTGATCTCCGTTGCGAACCGCGCGGAGGGGCGGAGCCGATCGGTTCTTGCGGGTATCCGTTCGGATACCATTGACCGCCGCACACAGCGAGTTTGTCAGAATCGCAAGTCGCTCCTTCCGTCGTATCCCATTGCAACTACAAGACCGCGATCGGGAAGCGTAAATCCCCGAGCCTCGCGCCGTCTTTGGCACCGTGGTTGCAACATTCAACGGCGTAAGGGCAGGCACCCGAAGCAAAAACTTCCGGATGCATTCAGGAACAAATCCAGTTCGGGCTCATTGACGAGAGTCCAACGCGCTCAAAAGAAGGCGTCTTCAAGAAGGAGAAACGTCATGAAACGCATCGCTTCCCCGACAGCTTGTATTCCGATAAATACACCCGCGCCCATCACGGCATTCATGCTCCTTATCCTCGTAAGCTTCGCCATGATCGGAATCGCATCGGTGCAGAACCGGTTTACCGCACCAGACCATCGCGGTTGCTCATACTGCGTCGTGAACCCGGCAAACTGATCCAGGCCGGAGCTTGCACGATCTCCGCTGTTTCGTACGGCGTAGTCAAGATTCAGAACTCTCAGAATCCAACGACGCGCTCAGAAGAGGGCGTCTTCAAAAAGGAGAAATGTCATGAAACGGATCGCTTCCATCACATCAATCGCACTCTTCGCCCTCGTGAGCTTCGTAACCGTGGGCAGCATCTCCGCCCAGGTACAGGCTGTGAAGGCCAATGTTCCCTTCGACTTCACGGTAGGCGACAAGCTGCTCCCCGCCGGCCACTACACGATCAGCGTCGTAAACGCCAGCGCAATCGAGATTCAGAATAGCGAGCAGCGCGTCGCGATCCTGACCATGACTACCCCCGACGGCAACCAATCGAAAACCGGCGAGCTGGTCTTCAACAAGTACGGCGACCAGTATTTCCTGCGTGAGATTCTCTGCTCCCAGGCAGCCATGAACACGGCCATTCCGGCCTCGAAGCAGGAAAAGAGGGCTCGCACCCAGGAAGCCAGCCTGAGCCAAAACGTACAGCATGTTTACCTCGCGTTCAATCGCTAATCGCACGATTCGGCGCGGCTATCAAGGCCCGGAGACACATCGTCTCCGGGTCTGTGCGCATTTCGGGGCCGATTCTGGAGGCTGTTGGTGAGATCCCTGTCACCGCCGAATCGTCGCAAATTGCGGACCGTCTTCGGCCGCACTCGTGATAATTTCCCCCTATGCCTGTCAGTCAAAGAATCCTTCTCTTCGCCGCCCTTGGTGTCTTTGCTCAGACCGTCCTCGCCCAGACTCCGCCAGCCCCGGCGCCTTCGCAGACACCTCCATCCGGGCCCACCGTCCAGGACCGCATCGCCCGCATGATGTCTCCCGGCACCGGAGCATGGACCACCGATCAGCTCGCCACCATGACTCTGCTGCGTGACGCCGCTCTCACCGATCCCTACGCCCTCAACCAGCTGCGCCACCTCACCGATAACATCGGCCCGCGCATCTCGGGATCGCCCCAGGCCCAGGCCGCCGTCGATTACGTTGCCGCCGAAATGCGCGCCCTCGGCGCCGATGTGCAGCTGGAGAAGACCACTGTCCCGCACTGGGTCCGTGGCGAGGAGACAGCCGCCCTCACCGCATGGTCCGGCCAGACGCCCGGCACGACGCAAAAGATCGTTCTCACTGCCCTCGGCAGCAGCATCGCCACCGCGCCCGATGGCCTCACCGCACAGGTCGTCGTGGTCAACAACTTCGACGAGGCCAAGAAGCTTCCCGCAGGAGCCGTCAAGGGCAAGATCCTGCTCTTCAATGAAATCTTCGACAAGCGCCTCGCCGCCCAGGGCAACGGCATCTACGCCTATGCCCACGGCGTCATTTATCGCGGAGCCGGACCCAGCGTCGCCGCCTCTCTCGGTGCGGCCGCCGTGCTCGTGCGCTCTGTCGGCGGAGCCGATTATCGCCTGCCCCACACCGGCATGACCTATTACGCGTCAGGCCTGCCCAAAATCCCCGCCGCCGCCGTCACCGCTGAAGACGCCGACCTGCTCGCCAACCTTACCCGCCAGGGCCCGGTCACCATGCGACTCACTCTCACCCCGCAGACCCTCCCGCCTGTCCAGAGCTCCAACGTCATCGCCGACTGGAAGGGAACCGAGCATCCCGAGCAGGTCGTCATCGTCTCTGGCCATCTTGACTCTTGGGATCTCGGCACCGGAGCCATCGATGACGGAGCCGGCATCGTCGTCTCCATGCAGGTCATTCATCTTCTTCAGAAGCTCGGCGTCCATCCCAAACGCACTGTGCGCTTCATTGCGTGGATGGACGAGGAACAGGGCGGCGAAGGCGCGCAGACCTACGCCCAGGAGCACGCTGCCAATCTCCCCAACCACATCGGCGCGCTTGAGTCCGATCTCGGAGCCGACCATCCTGACGGCGTCACCTACGCCGGCAAGCCCGAGCTAGGAGACTACCTCCGTCCTGTCGCTCAGGTTCTCGACGCCATCGGAGCCTCCACCCTTACCGGCGGCGAAGAAGCCGGTGAAGACATCGGCTTCCTCAAAGGCGTCCCCGGATTCACCCCCACCCAGGACAGCCGCTTCTACTTCAACTACCACCACACCGCCGCCGACACCTTCGACAAGGTCAACCCCCAAATGCTCGGAGAAAACGCCGCTGTCATGGCTGTCGTCGCCTACGCTCTCGCCGACGCCTCAACTCCCGCTCCGAGATAGCACAGCTGCGGCGGGTATAGAAATCCGGGTGCCGGGTGCCCCACCTTCGCGGAGCGAAGCGAAGCTAAGGTGGGTTTGGTTCGAGTTAGCACTGTCTCTGGGTGCCCATCCGAGCCTGCCTGAGCGCAGTCGAAGGGAGCACTTCGCGAAAGGGCGGGAAATCACAACCCTATTCCGGAACGTCGCAACCCGCTTCTCAACTACCGGACCTTAGCCACCCGGTTTTTAGCTACCCGCCTCTTAGCTAAACTGATCTTTCATGCTCGCCACTCTCATCGAGTCCATCACCACCATCCTCACCTTCGCCGGACTCTTCTACTACATCGCCGCCCTGTGGAGCGCGCGCTCCTTCGTCCGCCGTCGCCCCGCCGCGACAGGTTTCACCCCCTCCGTCAGTATCCTCAAGCCGGTCAAAGGACTCGACCCGGGCATGTACGAAGCCTTCGCCAGCCATTGCCGCCAGGACTACGCTGGTGAATACGAAATCCTCTTCGGCGTCTCCTCTCTTGACGACCCCGCAGTCGAGGCCATCCAACGCCTCCAGTCCGAATTCCCCCACCGCATCATTCGCCTCATCCAGACCCCCGACCAGCTCGGGCCCAATGGAAAAATCGGCAACGTCGTCCAGCTCCTGCCTCACGCCCGCTACGAATATCTCCTCCTGAACGACAGCGACATCCGCGTCTCCTCTCATTACCTCGCGCGCGTGATGAGCGAATTCGCCGCCCCGCAGCGCGGCAAGCCAATCGGCCTGGTCACCGCCCCTTATCGCGGCCTCGCCCACGGAGCCACAACTCCGGGTGCCCCACGTCCCGATTCTGGGACGTGGGATCGCCCCACTCTCGGATCCAAACTCGAGGCCCTCGGCATCTCGACCGACTTCTTCCCCGGCGTCCTCACCTCCCTCAAGCTCGACGGAGAGATCCGCTTCGGTCTCGGCTCCACGCTCGCCGTCTCTCGTCCCGCCCTCGAAGCCATCGGCGGATTCGCCCCTCTCGTCCAATCCCTCGCCGACGACTACGAACTCGGCCTGCGCATCGCCCAAGCTGGATACGCCGTCGCCCTCACCCGAGAGATCGTCGACACCTCTGTCCCCGCCTACCCGCTCGCCGGATACTTCGCCCACCAGCTCCGCTGGGCCCGCGGCATCCGCGACTCCCGCAAGTGGGGCTACCTCGGCCTGATCTTTACCTTTGGACTCCCGTGGGCCATCTTCAACGTCATCGCGTCCGGCTTCGCCATTGAAAGCGTCGCCCTGCTCAGCCTCGCCTGCCTCGCCCGCGTGACAGTGGCGTTATCCGTGGGCGTGGGCATCCTCAATGACCGCCAGGTTCTCCGCGACCTCTGGTTTCTGCCCCTGCGCGATCTCTTTGCTCTCTGGACCTGGATCTGGAGCTTCGCCGGAAACACCGTCACCTGGCGGGGCGAGACCTTCGCTCTCGAAAACGGCAATCTGAAGCCCACCGCAGGTGGAACCCACTCCAGATAATCAATACATCTTGACCGCGGATCGGAAAATCGGCTGTACTGCGGACTATGCGCATGGTTTCCTCGCTCGCTTGGGTCCTGATCTGGCTCTTTGCCCTGGCTGCTGCCGCTCAGGAGCTGCCAGATACCGATTCCGTGGAGAACGCGAAACCCGGTCAGCCTCCAGTGACTCTGGTCGAAAAGGAGATGTGGGCGCCCGTGCCCATGGCATTTCCGCGCGGGCTCGATGTACTGGAGGTGTACGCGGACCGGCCCGGGCGTCATCCTCTGGCCGTCCTGACTCATGGAACCTCCGACAAGGAAGAGGACCGCATGCATGTCACGCCATGGTCGCAGCTTGGGCAGGCGATGTGGTTCGCGCGCCGCGGATACGTTGCGATCGTGGTGGTCAGGAAGGGTTACGGACGCTCCGGCGGTGAGCGCGACGGCAGCCATGGCGGATGCGGCTCCAGAAGCGGCAGCTTTCAGGAGGCCGGAGAGGCGAGCGCCGAGGATCTCAAGGCGATCATGAAGTTTGCCCGGACACTGCCCGAGGTGGATGCAGACACGGTGATCAGCGCGGGCGTTTCTACCGGCGGATTCGCGCAGGCGGCGCTGGTCGCCGATCCGCCGAAGGAACTGAAGGCCGCCATCAGCTTTGCCGGCGGAAGGGGCGGCGACGGACATGAGCACAACTGCAACCTGAGCGGGCTGATCGATGCCTACTCAGCCTTCGGGAAGGGAGCGCGGAAGCATGGAGCCCTGCCCATGCTCTGGATCTATTCCGAGAACGACCACTGGTTCCCGCCGGCGATGGCGCGACAGTTCGAGGCCGCCTACACCAAGGGGGGAGGCGCGGAGCAATTTGTGCTGGCGCCCCCGGATGGAGAGGACGGGCATCATCTATATAGCCACACCACTGCTTGGTCAGAAACGGTGACCGAGTTTCTAAAGGCGCACGATCTCTTGCCGCTCGGCGATGTGGTGCTGCCCGCGCCCGAGCCGCCGAAGATACCGCCACCGCCTGGATTGCAGGAAAAAGGCCAGCAAGCCTGGAGGCGCTTTCTGCTGGGTGGTCCCGCCAAGGCATTTGCGATCAATGGACAGGGAGAGTGGGGTCTTGCCCAGGGAGCCTTCGATCAGAGTATCGCCGATAACGAAGCGCTCGACCGCTGCAAAAAGGCCGCTGGCGGAAAGGGAAGCTGCTCGATTGTGGCGAAAACGCCGGGAGCGAAGTAGCCGCGCGGCCCGCCTTCGTGCTGCTGAGGCGGTGTTGCCTTTCACTGACCGTTTTATCCCTGACCCATGCGCCGAAGCATTCTTCCGCTATCCGTTCTATAGCCACCCGGTTCTTAGCTACCCGGTTTTTAGCTGCCCGCCTCACCGGCTACGGGCTAGAATGATCTCGCCCTGAGTCCCGGCCCCAGATGCTACGTCCGCCGATCACTAAAGAAGAAAGACATCACGCTGTCCGCCGAACCCGCGCCGCAATTTCTCAGACCTGGGAATCGCAGCTGAACTTGTCGTTCTTCCTCGCGTTACTGGTGGCGACGGCATTCGTGATGCCTGCGTTAGGTCTTGGCCAGAGACACTGGCGTCTCGCATCAGACCTTGCATATTCCGTGATCCTGATTTCCGGCGTGGCCATCGCATGGGGTCAGCGGCGTCTCTTCACTCTGGCTGTCTGCTTTGGCGTCTTTTCCCTGTGTGTCAAGTGGTCGGAGTGGTTCATCCAGACTGTGCAGTTCCATCTATTTCATGAGGTCGTCACGGTTGTCAGCATGGCCCTGCTCTGCTACATCCTGCTTTTCCAGGTCTTCCGCCGCGGAAACATGACCTCGATGCGGGTCCAGGGCGCGCTTGCTGTCTATCTCGTCATCGGACTCGGCTGGTCACACCTTTACCTCATCACCTACTACCTCAAACCCGGATCCTTCCAGGGTTCCGTCCCGATCACCACGTCGGTACACGAGTGGTATTACTACAGCTTCTGCACTCTCACCACGCTCGGCTACGGAGATATTGTCCCCGTCCATCCCATTGCCCGCAGTCTCGCCATCGGCGAGGCGCTTTTCGGTCAGCTATACCTGGCCGTTCTGATCGCTCGCCTCATTGCCCTCGAAGTCATGTCGTGGCAACCTGATTCCGCGCAGAAATCCGGCGAATAATTTCCCGCCGCTTATCGCCATCCGCTTCTTAGCTACCCGGACTTTGGCCGCCCGCTCCACCAGCTTCCCGCTTCATAGCTGCCCGCTTCACCAGCCGCCCTAGAACGCCGCCCCGCCGTTGTTCGGCTGATTGCTTACGAACTCCCGTCCGCCATCCCGCCCGATCACATACGCCTCACTCGGCAGCGCCGGAACGTTCCCCGGAGTCGTCCACAGAAACACCCGCGTATCACTGCTCCACAGCTGACCCAGCGCCGCATTGTCCAGAAAGATCGCCGGAGCATCCGGCGCGAACGACCACGGAGCCAGAACATCCGCCCGCCCATTCAGCAGCTTCACCGGTCGCTCCAGATAAAACCCCAGCGCCGACGCCTCTTCATATGGACCGTTTACAACCACCACATCGTCCGCATCGACCTCCGGCTTGATAGCCTCGGCGAGCACCGCCGACGACACCACCGGAGAAAAAGTATTCAGAGCCAGGTGCGCCCCGATCAGCACAAACGCCATCATGCCAGCCAGAAAACAATTCGCCATCCGCGCCTTGCCCTGCAGCCGAAACACGAGGTTCGCCGTAACGCCCGCCGCCACTGCCGCCGCGGTGATCAGCAGCGGCACACGGAACGCTCCCATCGAAGCAAATGTCAGATCGAATGCATGTCCAAGGAACGGCCAATGCTCCCACGGGTGCCCGTCCCGATGCAGGTCCAGCAGCGTCGCAATATCCGTGCCCGGAGCCGGCACTGGCGCGCGCAGAGCCAGAAATGCGATCACACCCGCCTTTGCCACCCCGCCAATGAAGAATATCCACGCCAGCACCCGCGCCACCCGCGAAGGCGCGGCCTCGTCCGCCGCCAGCCACCCCGCCGCCAGCAGACTCAGTGCGGGTAACGCCGGAAGCGCCAAATATTCCCGCCGGCTCGAGAAGCTATAGAGCACCACTACCAGCCCAGCCCACAGCACCAGCAGGAGAAGTGCCTGCTGATCATGATCCAGTTCTGTTCTCCGGCTAAACAATCGCCCCGAAAGTCTCCCCAGCGCCGCCAGCGCGAACACGAACCACGGTGTCATCCAGATCAGCACGAAGGCCCAGAACACCGGGAGCATCGTCTTCGTCACCACATGCATAGGTGCGGCAAACGGCAGCTGGCCCCGCAGCGCCAGATACGCGGACACGTAATACGGCATGGCAATCAGCAAAAATACCACCGCCAGAATCGCCGGATGCCACCGTGCCAGATGCCGCAGATTCCGCGTATAGAACAAGAAGAGGACCGCGATTCCGACTGGCAGCACCACGCCGGCCAGCCCCATCGACAGAAACCCCAGCGCGCACGCCGCCCCGAACCCCGCCGCCGACCGCCGTGAAGCAACCTTGAGCGATCGCCAGAAGAAATACATCGCCAGCGTCACCCAAAGCGTCAGCAGCAGCTCCGGATAGAGCAGATGCCCAAAAAGAAAAATCCCAAACGACGTCAGCAGAATCAGGGCCGCATAGAACCCCGCCACCGGAGTCAGAAACAGCCTCGACCCCAGCGTCAGCGTCAGCCCAAACAGCGCCAGCGCGCAAAACGCCAGCGGCAGCCGCGCCGCTACATCCGAAACCCCAAACAGTTTGAAGCTCGCCGCCGTGATCCAAACCAGCAGCGGAGGCGTCTGCGGCGACCTCACCCCGTTCACATGCGGCATCAACCAGCCGCCATGCACCGCCATCTCGCGCGCCGCCTCAGCCTGCACCCCATCCGTCCCGTCCAGCAGAGGAGGCTTCACCAGCGAAAACGATGCATACAGCAGCACCCACAGCCCGAGCAGCGGAAAGGCGAAGCGCTTCGCAGTGCGCAGGCTGTTCAAGGCAGCGGCATCTCCTCGCGGGGCATTCGCCGATTATAGTTGGGCGGCAAAGAAGGGGATAGCTGGTAAAGCGGGTAGCTGAAGTCCGGGTAGCTGCTGAAGCGGGTAGCTGAATTTGGGATAAAGATAAATCTGGGTGCCCCATGTCCGGATTATCGGACGTGGGATATTCAGCGCCGGAGGACCGGTCTTTGCACCTTTGAATCATTCCGTCACTGTCTATCCGATGGTCTCCTTACCTGAAGCGTATTCGGGTACTCCTCTGCCGATCCGGACAAGCGGCAGAGGGATCTCTCGCCGAGGAAATCGGGAGGATTTCTCTCCCGATTTTCTCCGGCCCAAGGCCCGTGCGGCTAGCACCGCTCGCCGCGTAGGCGCCGCCGGAGGCAGTCTCCATGGAGTCTCGATATAGTAGGGCAGGACCCCGATGTCTACGACCCTACCCCAGGCTCCGCCCACCACGCTGCTCTACAACGACTGGTATCCGGCCATGCGCAGCGAGCCTTTGCGCGGCAAGAAGCTCCACACCGCCATGCTCCTCGGCATTCCCCTCGTGCTGGGGCGCAAAGAAGACGGCAAGCTCTTCGCCATGCGTGACAATTGCCCGCACCGCGGCATCCCGCTTTCCTGCGGATGGTTCGACGGACGCGAGCTCACCTGTAAATACCACGGCTGGGCTTTCGAGCCCGCCAGCGGCCAGTGCCTGCAGATCCCCTCGCTGACTTCAGCTGACACGCTCGAACCCACCAAAATTTACGCTTCTGCTTTCCCCTGCGAAGAACGCGACGGATACGCCTGGGTCTACATCCCCCAGCCCGGCGCCGGACGCGTCCGTCCCGGCGAGCAGCCTCCGCCGCCCGAAGTCCCCAAGTTTGGACCGCGCTTCCGCAGTGCGCATCTCACCGCCGACCTGCCCTGCAACGTCGATCACGGCATCATTGGCCTCATGGACCCCGCTCATGGACCGTTTGTTCACCAGGCCTGGTGGTGGCGCAAGAAGGCAAGCATCCATGAAAAGGAAAAGCACTTCGAGCCCATCCCTGAGGGCTTCCGCATGTCCGCCCACGTTCCGTCGGGAAACAGCGCGCCCTACAAGTTGCTCGGAGTGTATGGCGAACCCATCACCACCACCATCGACTTCGTTCTCCCCAACCGCCGCTACGAAACCATCCGCTGCGGAGACAAGTGGTTCGCCAGTCTCACAACTGTAACGCCGACAGTTGTAAATGCCTGCCGCATCGACGTCTGCGCCGCATGGAACGTCTTCTATGCCATCCCATTTGTAACCGCAATTGCGACATTCTTTGGACGCCGCTTCGTCCGCCAGGACCAGGTCACCATGATCCAGCAGGCCGAAGGCTTGAAATACGATCCCTCGCTCATGCTCATCGACGACGCCGACCGTCCCGCCAAATGGTACTTCGCGCTCAAGCAGGCGCGTCTCGACTCACTCCAGACCGGCGAACCGCAGCGCCATCCCATGACCGGCCCCGTCACCCTCCGCTGGCGCAGCTAGAAAATACCGACAAGAAATTACATGAGCCGGAGAATAGGTAACTGAATTAGACTGCTCATTTGTTCGACGGGAGAACTCATGACCACCGCAGCCTCGCATCAGCAACCCACTCCGCAGCGCTTCTTCGACGCTGTCAATGCATATCAACAGACCGAGGCATTGAAGGCTGCCATCGAGCTGGAAATCTTCACCGCTATCGCCGAGGGCAATACGACTCCGGTAACGATTGCCAAACGCTGCGAGGCCGCTGAACGCGGCGTGCGCATCCTGTGCGACTTCTTGACCATTCACGGCCTCCTGACCAAAGAAGGATCGCACTACGGTCTTGCGCCGGATTCAGCTTTATTCCTCAACCGCCATTCACCGGCATATCTCGGCGGCGCTGTTGAGTTTCTACTCACCGCGCGCGTGCGCGAAGGGAACGCGCGGCTCACCGAGGCCGTGCGCGGGGGAGGTACAGCCTTGGGCAACGGAACGCTGGTGCCGGAAAATCCTGACTGGGTGAAGTTCGCGCAAGCCATGATGCCGATGGTATATATGGCCGCCGAGATGACGGCTGCCGAACTCCGCAAAGGCGGCGAGGCGCACAAAGTTCTCGATATCGCCGCCAGCCACGGCATGTTTGGCATTTCCGTGGCAAAACTGAATCCCGCTGCTCAGGTCTTTGCCGCCGACTGGAAGAACGTGCTCGAAGTCGCGACGAAGAATGCTCATGCCATGGGAGTTGCCGAACGCTACCATCTGCTTCCCGGCGACGCATTCGAAACCGATTTTGGCGGTGGCTACGATCTGGTGCTCGTCCCGAATTTCCTGCACCATTTCGATCCGCCCACCTGCACCACCTTTATGCGCAAGGTGCATGGTGCGTTACAGCAAGGTGGCCGGGCCGCAATTGTTGAACTCGTTCCCAATCCTGATCGCGTTACGCCGCCCACCGCGGCCGCCTTCAGCATGATGATGCTGGCCACTACGCCTTCGGGCGACGCTTACACGTTCGCAGAACTCGAGGACATTTCAAAAAGTGCTGGCTTCGCGCGAGTTGAGCTCGCGCCGCCTGAAATCGGCATCGATCGCCTGGTCGTCGCATACCGCGACAACTGACGACGTTCATTTCCTGGGCAAACTCGGCAGAGCATGCGGCAGGTGTTCCTGGATGTTGGTGCCTTCAGCATCGCGTTGAATCACCGTCAGGCTTACGTCGTCGTGGAGGGCGCTCCCGCACGCGAAGTCTTGCACGGCGGCGAGAAGCACCATGAGCGTGGCCTGCGCGGATTGCCGTTCGGCCAGTCGTAATGCCTCGATGAGTCGCTCTGTTCCAAACTCCTCGCCTGCAGGGTTGCAGCATTCGAGTACGCCATCGGAATATGCGACAAGAGTGTCGCCGGCTCCGAGAACCAGCTTGCCGGAATGAAACTCCGCATCTTCAATGGCGCCCAGCAACGGGCCGCCTGTCTCCAGCAACTCCGCTCGCCCATCGGCGCGCAACAATATTGGTGGAAAATGGCCGGCATTGCAGTAAGTCACTTCTCCGCAATAGCCATCAATCTGCGCCAGAAAGGCCGTGACGAAAGGCGCAACCGGCCGCAGATAGCAGAGATGGCGATTCACCTCCGACGCGATCGTTGCCGGATTGGAATCCGGTCGACCGTAACTTTGCAGCAGTCCTGCCAGGTTGGTGAACCACATTCCGGCAGCAACGCCTTTACCCGCAATGTCTCCGTGGACGGTAAGCACCGTAGAGTCATTTTTCCAGATCGTAGTGAAGTCCCCGGAGAGATAGCGCGCCGCGAAGACCTCGCTTGCGAACTGTAAGTCGCCGTGGCGCAGGGCCCGCGAGCCGCTCAGTTTTCGCTGGATCTGCGCAGCCTCGAACAACTGCGAATGTAGATCCAGTTTCTCTCGCAGCAGTGCGTCCATCTCCTCCTGCGCCACAGTCGCCGGTCGTGGCGGCGGAGACGCTGTCGTCGGAAAGCGAAGCATGTTGTAGTCTCGGCGCTCGCGGCTGGTCCTCAGTACTCCGTCGCGTCCGGGTAAGACTGCTCCCTGGTCCAAGATCCACCTCGTTTCGATGTTGATCGTTGCTCTCAGTTGACAGGCTGCTGTCTAGCCAACAAATCGATAACCGGTTCCGTGCACGGTTAGGAAGTATTGCGGTTGTTCAGGGTCGGGCTCGAGTTTCTGGCGAAGACGCACCAGGTGCGTATCCACCGTCCGGGTGGTCGGGTAATTGTCGTATCCCCACACGTCTTCCAGAAGCCGATCGCGGCTCAGTGTTTCGCCCGAGTGACAGATGAAGTACTTCAGCAGATCGAATTCCGTGGAAGAAATATCGAGAGCCTTGCCCGACCTGACCACTCGGCAACGTTGAAGGTCCACTTCTACATCACCGAAGGAGTGTTGATCCTGATCTTTGGGAACGACCGCCGTGCGTCGCAGAATGGCCTTGACGCGCGCCAACAATTCGCGAATCGAAAACGGTTTGGTTACGTAGTCGTCCGCCCCGAGCTCCAGGCCCACCACTTTGTCCACTTCCTGGCCGCGGGCCGTCAGCATGATGATTGGGATGGAAGCGCGCTTGGCCCGTAACTGCCTGCACACTTCCAGTCCGCTCAAGCGGGGCATCATCACATCCAGCACTACCAGGTCCGGAGACTCGTCCAGCGCCCGCTGCAGCCCCTCGACCCCATCGCGCGCCGTAATCACGTCGTAGCCTTCGAACTCGAAATTATCGCGCAGCCCAGCCACCATGTTGGGCTCGTCCTCGACGACAAGAATCTTCGCAGGGCGCCGCGCTTCAGCTGATTTTGTTTTTTCATGTTCTTTCATGCTGATACCTCATTCACCTGGTGGATCACTAAAGGTCGCAACGGCAAAGTAATGATGAACCTGCTGCCTTTTCCTGGCGCGCTCTCAACGGCCACCGCGCCGCCATGAGCCTGCACGATGTGGCGCACCAGGGACAGGCCCAATCCACTTCCCTTGGTGTTATGCACCAGCGGATCTCCGACTCGATAAAACTTCTCGAAAATTTTGCCATGCTCCTTCTCAGGAATGCCAATTCCACGATCGACTACCTCGAGGTTGACCCAACTGTCATGACGGTACAGGCATATGCCAAGATACTTCTCGTTCGAGGAGTACTTCACCGCATTGTTCACCAGGTTCAAGAGTGAGCGCGCAATTGCTTCGCGATCCACCCATAGAGGTGGCACATCAGTGTCGATCTTCTGTTCGATCTGGAACCCATTCTGCTCGATTTCAAAGCGATACGATTCGAGCGTGGTGCGCACCAGGTCAGCTACGTTGGTTTCGCGGAAGCTGTACTCCTTCTTGCCTGACTCGATCCGGGAGAAGTCCAGAATGTTGTTGATCAGCGACGTCAGCCGCTCGCTCTCCTTGCGGATGATCTCGTAGTATTCCTGCTGCTTTCCTGTATTCGAGATGCGTCCCAGCTCCAGCGTTTCTGCGTAGAGGCGAATGAGCGCGAGCGGCGTTCGCAATTCGTGCGAGACGTTGGAGACAAAGTCTGACTTTAGCTTTGCCAGGGCGAGCTCACGCGCCACGCTGCGGTACGTGAAAAACATGCCAGCGCCCATCAGCAGTGAAAGCGCACCGAGAACGAGAAAGTGGGTTCGCAGTATTTGAGCGCTGATATTTGCGATGGTGTTCCCGCGCAGCTTGATTCCCAGAATCAGACCGGTAAAGACGTCTTCAAACGATCGCTCAACTTCGGCCGTTCCGCCGTCCCAGGAAGCAGAAGCAGCGAGAGGGGAATCGTCTTTCTCCGTGCGGACCATGATCGCCGTTCGCGGATGCATTGTGTCGCCCTGATTCTGATCGGGCATCACTTCGTTCAGTGCTGCGGGAAAAAACTTGTTCTTCAGATAGTCAGTGTCGTAGATGAATCCAGCCATGGCCGGGCGCTCGGGGCTGGAGCCGCGGGGCAGAAAGAGCACCAGAGACTGATACTGCATTTTGTCGCCCCTGGTAATCCAATGAGTCATAAAGAAGAAGTGCGTGCCTTCGTTTGCTTCGTGCCACCTCAGCTTGTTGATATATGTCTTGCCGTCCATGTTCCACCAGTCGGCGTAATCCGATGCAAGTGCCTGATGCTCGGTGCAGAACGCGCCGCTGCTCATCCGGCTGGGCTGGGATCGAAAGATGAAGTGATCTTTTCCGGTCCACAGAAATGCATGGGCGACATCGGGATGCGCCGTCAGGAAGCTATCGAGCCCATCCGCGTCGGAACTATCCATATCTGGAAATTGCATTCTGGCGCTGTCGGCCATGTCATATGCACGCTCGTTGATCTGCTTCTCCGCGACGGCAAGCGTGTGCTCATATTCGACCCTGTACGCAGCCTCGATGACCTTTTCGCGCTGGATGTTGCGGAGATAGAAGGCGCTGAAGAGGATGAGCGCGGCAGCGGGCAGCATCATTGCCAGCATCAGCACCATAATTCGTGGCCGCTCGGACCACCGTGGAATTTGCAGCTTCAACATATGCGGATTTCCCCGAAGGTGCTCGGTGCCCATTGATCTGAAGATTAGGCCAGGGAATCCGGCGATATGTCACAACAGCGCAACAAATTGCAAAAAGTTGTGAACTCTTCAGAGTAATCACTAGCAGACCAATCTTAGCCCTCGGATGAGAGAGCGATGTCGCGGTCAGTTCTTGAGAAATCGCCCAGTTGTTCAGGAGGGCGCTCGAAGTCTACTAAGGCGCTGGCAGCCTGACTGATTTGAATTGCATTGACTGTCGGGCTTCTCGCGGATCGCACGATCGACAAAGCGGCGGCCTTAACCCGACCAGGCGCGTGACAATTCGATTGACAAAGCGGCGGGACAGTCGGACACTTGTGGCCGACATTTGGGCTTCAGGGCTCATCGTGTGCAATTTATTGCTTCCCAGTCGTTTAGCTGCCGCTTCAGAGTCGAAATCTTGCAAACCAGTTACCCCCAAGTACAGTGCTGAAGCACCAACAATTTAGTGACGAGGAGAAAATCTGTGATAGCTCGAAAGAATGGATTATTGATGCTGCTTCTGGTTCCTGGGCTGTTATCGGTCGCCATGGCCCAGAGGGCTTCCTATCCCGGCGCGGAAACGCCTAAGGCAATCGATCGCGGGACGCTCGCCGGGCAACAAGACGCGACGCCGATTTCCGTTACCGTTGCCCTGAGGCTGCGCAACATAGATGAGGCCGAAAAACTGCTGACGTCGCTCAGCACGCCCGGGAACCCGCAATTTCACCAATTTCTGACCGCAGAGCAGTTTGTGGCACGCTTTGCGCCGACCCAGGCTGAAACCGCGAAGGTCACGGCATACTATGCCAAGTTTGGATTGACGGTTGAGCGGACCACAGCGACGACACTCAGAGTGACGGGCGCGCAGGCCAACATCGAGCGCGCTTTCGCCGTAAGCATGCACAATTATGAGGTTCCCGCGCACGATAATGTGCCGGCCTACTCATATCGCGCTCCTCTCACCGCACCCACGGTTCCAAACGAGATTTCAGCGTCGGTCGCGGCGGTCGTCGGCTTCGACAACAGCCCCAGTTATCATCCGCACATCAAGTTCGCTCCCCAGGGATTGGTCAAGGCGCCGTCGACCGCGAAGCCAGCGGCGCAAGGGGGGAACGAACCCGGAAATTGGACCGTAACCGACTTTGCCAACTATTACGATGTGAAGCCTCTATATAACCAAGGAATTACCGGGAAGGGCCGTACGGTAGGCATCATGACGCTGGCGAGTTTCACGCCGAGCGATGCTTTTGCCTATTGGCAAGCCATTGGACTCAAAGTCGACTCGAACCGTATTAGCATTGTTAACGTCGATGGAGGTCCCGGCGCCCCAAGCGACCGCTCCGGATCCGACGAGACGACTCTGGACGTGGAACAATCAGGGGGTATCGCTCCCGCGGCAAAGATCATTGTGTATCAGGCTCCCAATACAAGTCAGGGTTTTGTCGACCTCTTTGCCTCGGCTATCGATGCCAATGCGGCCGACAGCCTGTCGATAAGCTGGGGTGAATGGGAGTGGCTGGATAACCTTGAGAACAACCCGGTGACCGATCCGGGCACCGGCCGCACAGTGAGCACTCTGCAGGCTGTACACGAACTTCTGGTTCGCGCAGCCATTCAGGGGCAGTCGGTTTTCGCGGCTGCAGGAGATGGCGGCGCCTACGACGCGAATGATACCTTCGGGTGCTTTCCCTCAACCACACCCAGTTGCAGCGAACCTCTGAGCGTGGATTATCCGGCGAGTGATACCGCAATTACAGCTGGGGGTGGCACTACCTTAGCCGTTTCCCTGGAATTCTGCCTGAATGCGGCCTGCACTCCGCCGTACTACGACGTCAACATCCCGCAGGAAAGGGTGTGGGGATGGGACTACCTGCAAGGTTTGTGCACCACGCTTGGCTATCCCGATCCCGTCGAATGCGGCATCTTTCCCGGGGGTGGCGGGGGCGGCGTGAGCGTATCCTTTGGCAAGCCGCTCTACCAGTTCCTCGTCGGTGGAGTCCAGCTTAGCCAACCCGGGCAGAATTTTGTCTACGATGGCGAGCTACAATACAGCCTTCCTTCGTTCTATCCGGGCAGGAATGTCCCTGACATTTCGTTGAATGCCGACCCTTATACCGGTTATGTGCTTTACTACACCTCATCCCGTGCCGGTTTCGAAATCATTTCGGGAGGGGGCGGCACCAGCTTCGTCGCGCCTCAGCTGAACGGCGTCACGGCACTGCTGGGTCAATACACGCACGGCCGGCTTGGCTTGCTGAACTACCCGCTATACGATCTGGGGCTCCTGGGTCTGGGGTACAAGGGTCCAAATGCGCCGTTGAATGCTATAACGCAAGGCGACAATTGGTTCTACAAAGGCAGCAAAGGCTACGACCCTGGGGCTGGACTTGGCACGATGAACGTCGCGAACTTTGCACGCGCCATTAGCTGGTAGTTCTAGTTTTCGAAAGGTTGATCGTGAGAGCGGGCGGATTATCCGCCCGCTTTTTTGTGGCCACTTTTTCGGTCGCGGCAGTTTTAGCCTGGGATGACCAGAATCGCGAGCACGCCAGATGCCAGTTCGAGGATAAAGCCTATCCTTTAATCCCTGCCTCAGCGTGCCGCACGGCCTCTTTGAGAGCCTGGCTCGCATTCGTCACGATTGGCATCCCATGCCCCACCACGATCTTCTTCGGTTCCAGCTCCGCTAGCTTGCGTGCGCTCGCGATGGCCGTGGGCTTGTGCCACGTCGCCCAGTTTGCTAACGGAAAGATCGCTGGACCATCGCCCGACACTCGCAGTCCGCCCACACCCGTCAGCGCATCCCCGGCAATCAGAGTGCCCGACCGCACATCGAAAAACGCAAGGTGTCCCGGAGTGTGCCCCGGCGTCGCGATTACCTGGAGCGAGCCGTAGGATTCTCCCTGCGTCAGCAGCACCGAAGGAATCGTCACGACCTTGGAAAAACTCCCTCGCACCTTGTTCGTAGCCTCGCCCGGCTCGGTGTGAAAATCGCGCGTCAAAAAGCGCGACTCCCGGCGCCCCACTGCCACTTCAATCCCGTTCAACTGTTCCGCCAGAACATCAAGCGAACCCACATGATCCATATGCACATGGGTCAGCAGAATCCGTCGCATCGAACGATTCAACGAGCTTGCAGCCCTGTAAATTTTATTGGCGGAACCCCCTACCATCGTGTCTACCAGTGTCAGGCCGTCGTCTTCGCGGACCAGGAAGCAATTGACTAGACCAAAGCGGGTGAGTTGAACAATTTCCGGACTGATTTCAATCTGTTTCATGCAAACTGCATTCCCTGCTATCTATGATTCCGTTGCCGGTCCCGTGGGGGCCGTTTCGAGTATAGGCGCTTCTTCCTCAATCACAAGTTCATCCACTGAAATCCCCAGCAGCTGCCCGACTTCTTTGAACTTTTCTTCCCACGCACTCTGCCCATTCTCCTCGCCATCCGTCCCTGCCTGCGTGTCCGCCGATTGGGTAAGGGTCCGATAGCGCCGCCGGTACACGTCATACCACAGGTTCTGCGCCTGCCACAGGTTAAGCTCAAACGGCAGCTCCGACAGCGTCCGCGCCACCAGCAGCACATTGTCGAGCGTCGCCGTCTGCTCCGCCTCTTCCATTACTTCTTCCTGCAGCGCAACCATCGCCCGTTTCATATGCCGGTCCGAGATGTAGCTCAGCAGCGGCTTGTCCAGCTCCACCTGGTCCGCCTTCGCCAGCCCGAGATAAGTCCGCACCTGGATAGTGTCGATAGGATCGCTCTCCAGTGCTCGCCGCAGTCCGGCGTTGATCGCGAACGTCGCCGCCAGCGTCAGCGCCGCCGGCCGCTGCAGGCCGCTCTGGCTTAAAAAGTGCAGCAGCGAAGCCTGGTCTTCGTAGATCGATCCCAGGCTCGCCTCCACCCGTTGCAGGCGCGGCTTCAGAATCAGCTCCACGATCCGTTGCTGCTCGTCCTTAAATAGCGACTGGATGGAGTACGTCGTCCCCGCAAAGTACCGGTCGAAGCCGCGAATCACCTCCGGAAAATCCGCTCGGATCACAGCTGCTCTTGAGGTGCGGATGAATTCCGCGTCTGCCGCTTCCTGCTCCGGGTCATAGCTCTTCACCGCCGCCGTAATATTCTGATCGCCGAAGTGCAGTACCGCAAAAATCACCGTCTCCTGTTCGTCGGTGATCTTCGAGCAGATGTGCGCCCTCCCGACCACCAGCCGCCCCCGGCCCGAAGTCTCCACCTCGTACGCCTGCCGCCGGATCGTATAACAGAAAAGATCCGTCTGCTCCGGATAGTTCGTGAAGACTGAGCTGATCGCATAGTGCGCCCCCACCTGCTCCAGTCCCACCTGCATGCCTTTGACGGAGTGCTCGTAGACGGTCGCCCCATTCTTCTGGGACGGAATGTTGCTGGGCGCCGCGCCTAGTTGCCGCACGAACTCCGCCTCCAGCTTTGCCGCGCCCTCGCCAAAAAGCGTCCTCGCCAGTTGCAGCACCCGCGCCGCATACGCAATCACCTGCACCGTCTCGATGCCGGAAATCTCGTCGAAGAACCATCCGCAGCTGGTGTACATCAGTTGCGCGTGCCGCTCCAGCTCCATCAGCTCCAGGGCCACTGTCTTCTCTGTGGCGCTTAGTTCCCGCGCCCCATGGCTCGCCAGAAACGCGCCAACGCTCTCCCCGCTGCGATCGAGCACCACCGCGATATACCCATCGCGCGCCGCATCCACATCCTTGAACAACGTCTCTGCCCGTTTCTTCACCAGCGGACCCATCGTATCCCGCAGCCAGTCCAGGGCCTCGCGCAGCGGCTTCCTCCACTGCTGGTTCCATCCCGCGCGTCCGCTGTTGCATCCGCAATCCGACCGCCAGCGCTCCACGCCATGCACGCAGCTCCACGACGTGTCGTCGAAGATCTGCGCCTCGTACGCCGGTGGAAACTTCTCCAGAAACTCCCCGTAATTCGTCAGCTTCGCGTAACCCTTGTCCACCATCCACTTCAATGCCCACGCCAGCGCCATCTCGCCGTAGTGGTGATGGTGCCCGTAGCTCTCCCCATCTGTCGCCACATGCACCAGCTGCGTGTGATCGCTCTTGTCCGAGAAGCCGCTCAGCAGCCGTCTTGCGAAGCCCTCGCCATCGTTCAGCAGCCCCTCGAAGGCGATAGCGCGCGAGCGCGGCCCGTCATAAAAGAAAACTGCGATCGAGCGATTTTCGTTCAGCCGCACCACGTAAGCTCGTGTCGTATCCACATTGGCCGTCGGCGTCTCTATCCACGGAATCTCCGCAACCTCAGAAGCTTCCGCGCCTCCTGCCGTTATTCCGTTCGAAGCCGGTGCCGTCGCATCCGCCGAGCTGGCTTTCGCCGCCTGCTTTGCGCTTTGCTTGCCTTTCACCTTCGCCACTTTGACCGGAGCCGCCAGCGGACGTACCCGCGCGCACTGGTGCGGCGCCAGAACCACGAAGCGAATCCCGTGCTCAGCCATCAGGTCCAGCGTCTCCGAATCCACTGCCGTCTCCGCAAGCCACATCCCCTCCGGCTTGCGTCCAAATCGCGATTCGAAATCCGCGATCCCCCACCGGATCTGCGTAATCTTGTCCCGCCGCGAGGCCAGCGGCATGATGATGTGGTTGTACACCTGCGCCATCGCGGATCCGTGGCCGCCAAATCTCCGCTGGCTCATCGCGTCCGCGTCCAGAATCATCTGGTACACGCGATGCGCGTTTTCCTGCAGCCACGACAGCAGCGTCGGACCGAAGTTGAAGCTGATCCGCCCATAGTTGTTCAGGATGCGGATGATCTTATTCTTTCCGTTTACCACTCGCGCCGCGCCATTGGGCGCATAGCACTCCGCCGTGATGCGCTCATTCCAGTCGTGGTAGGGCGCGGCCGAACTCTGTATCTCCACCGTCTCCAGCCAGGGATTCTCCCGCGGCGGCTGGTAAAAGTGGCCGTGAATGCAGACGTATCGTTCGGGGGCAGCCATCGGGAACTCCTTTAGGGGTGTCGCTCAGTTTTATCAGAAAGCAATTGGATGACGCATACCACCCACGGGCTGCATCCACGTGACGGGTTGCTCCGACATGGGTGGGAGAAGGCCCGTGCGGCCATTTTGCTAAAGAGCGACCAACCGGGCGCAGCCCCAACTGCCGGAACCAGCAAGAATGGCGCGAAGCGCGTGTGCCGTGCGGCCAGCACCCGCTTCTTAGCTACCCGGTCTTTAGCTGTCGGGATATAATCCGCGTCACCGATGTCGCTAGCAGCTGGCACGAAACTGGATAGCTATGAAGTCGTGGGCCTGTTGGGTGCAGGCGGAATGGGCGAAGTCTACCGCGCCCGTGACCCGCTCTTGAAGCGGGAAGTCGCGATCAAGGTCCTGCCGTCTTTCGTTTCGAAAGATCCTGACCGGCTGCGCCGTTTCGAGCAGGAAGCGCAGGCTGCCGCGGCGCTCAACCATCCAAATATCCTTGCCGTCTATCAGTTCGGCGTCTTTCAGGGCGCGCCATACCTGGTATCCGAGCTATTAGAGGGCAGCACGCTGCGCCAACTGCTGCAGCATGGCCCGATGCCGATGCGAAAGACGATCGACTACGGCGTTCAGATTGCGCATGGATTGGCCGCGGCGCACGAAAAAGGCATCGTTCATCGCGACCTCAAGCCGGAGAACCTCTTCGTCACCAAAGACGGCCGCGTCAAGATTCTCGACTTCGGCCTGGCGAAACTGATGCAGCGCCAGCCCGATCCGGACGGCGCCGCGCCGACGATGACGCAGAAGACCGATCCCGGCCTGGTGATGGGTACCGCCGGATACATGTCTCCTGAACAGGTGCGCGGCAAGACGGTCGACCATCGCACCGACATCTTTGCCTTCGGCGCGATCCTCTACGAGATGCTGACGAGCAAGCGGGCATTCCAGCGATCCACATCGGCGGAGACGATGACTGCCATCCTCAACGACGACCCGCCGAGCATTTCGCAGATCGTGCAGACCACGCCTCCGGGGCTGCAGCGCGTGGTACATCGGTGCCTCGAGAAGAATCCTGAGCAGCGGTTTCAATCAGCATCAGACCTTGCCTTTGCGCTGGAAGCCCTGTCGGAATCGGGCAGCGGCCCGCTTGTGGCGACCTCCCGCGGGTCGCGTTCGCGTTGGGTGTGGGCTGCGGCGGTAGGAGTTGTGGTCGCGTTCGGTGCACTCCTGGTTGCATGGTGGCGTATGCCTCCCGCAGTCCCGGTAGTCGAGTCGATTACGCAACTCACCGACGATGGCCTGCGAAAGGCGAACATGGTGAGTGATGGGTCGCGGATTTATTTCAACGAAGGGCCGACGGGGAGTTTTAGGATCGCACAGGTCTCCGTCACGGGTGGAGCGATAGCGTCAGTTGAAACGCCGTTTTCAAATTCCTACGTCGCGGGAGTAAAGCCCGATGGTTCCGCATTAGTGGCTGCTGTCCCCAGCAACACTAACTCACCAGATGCCCCCCTATGGTCGATTCCGCTCCCGGCAGGAGAGCCGCGCCGCCTCGGCAGTCTTGAGGCGGAGAATTCAGATATCTTCCCGGATGGTCGAATCGTCTTCGCTCAACTCGTTCGGGGCAAAGACCCTAAGGGAACAGACAGCAGAACGGATTGGCTCATTGCCGACAAGGATGGCGCAAACCCGCGCAAGCTGGTCTCCTTTCCCGGTTTGGTTGGAGACGTGTGGGTTTCGCCGGACGGCCAGCGAATTCTTCTCGTCCAGCGGCAGGTCGGCGATCGCACGCTGTTCGAAATAGGAGCGGACGGGACAGATCTCCGAGAGATCCGGAAGCTCAGTCAGGACGAATGTTGCTTTAATTGGACTTTGGATGAGAACTATCTCGTCTATGAATCCAGGAACGGCCGACAGTCGGATGTTTGGTTGCTCCCCATACAAACGGGGCTTTTTCGACGCTCGGGAAAACCAATTCGACTCACAAATGGACCGCTGCCTTACTCGGGTGCATATGCGAGCCGCGACGGAAAGCAGATTTTTGCTCTCGGGACGAAGCAACGGGGCGAGGTGGTTCGCTACGACACCAAGTCGCATCAGTTGGAGCCCTTCCTCTCGGGAATTTCAGCAACAGACACAACATTCTCCCGGGATGGAAAATGGGTCGCCTACGCTTCCTATCCGGACCATAGTCTGTGGCGCAGCCGCAGCGATGGAAGCGAACGCATGCAGCTGACCTACCCTCCGATGGATGTAATTTTCCCGTCTATCTCTCTCGACGGAACCAAAATTTCATTCCACACCAATCAAGGTGAACTGTTCGTAATCGGCGTGGAAGGAGGGACGCCGCAGAAGATCACCGACGACGCTTATTATGCGAGCTGGTCGCCCGATGGAAATTATCTCTGTTATTCATCTCGAGATCACGTGGTTCACGTTGCCGATGTACGTACAGGAAAGAAATCGGATCTTCCTTCCTATCGCGTCGGCGGATTCTGGGTTGACCAGAACACGCTCGTAAGCCCTGGTCCCAAGCAAACGAACTTCATGACCTTCAATTTGAAGACTCAGCAATTGGCCGACCTCGGCCCGAAAGACGTCGGCAACATCGTGAACTGGATGCCATCGCCGGACGGCAAGTATCTCTATTTCACGACCGGAGGCGCGGAACCAAAGGTCGAGCGCATCCGATTCGCCGACCAACGGGTGGAAACCATCTTGAGTCTGAAGGACCTTCATCGTGTGGTGAATGCCGGGTCGACTCAGATCAACGTCGCGCCCGACGGCTCTCCCATTTTCACCCGCGACCTCGGCTACCATGAAATCTACGCCCTGAAGATCAAATGGCCGTGAGGGCGAGCCGCCTTCGCAAGAGAGAGACGCTGCCCCGGCTTTGACCTGCGGGTTATAATCCGCGTCACCGATGACATTAGCCGCTGGCACGAAACTTGATAGCTACGAAGTGCTCGGCCTGCTGGGTTCAGGCGGGATGGGTGAGGTCTACCGCGCCCGTGACCCGGTCCTGAAGCGCGAAGTGGCGATCAAGGTCCTGCCGTCCTTTGTTTCGCAGGATCCCGACCGGCTGCGCCGATTCGAGCAGGAGGCACAGGCGGCTGCGGCCCTGAACCATCCCAACATCCTTGCCGTCTACCAGTTCGGAGTCTTTCAGGGCGCGCCGTACCTGGTCTCTGAGTTGCTGGAGGGCCACACGCTGCGGCATCCGTTGCAGCACGGCCCGATGCCGGTTCGAAAAACGATCGACTACGCCGTCCAGATCGCGCATGGATTGGCGGCAGCGCACGAGAAAGGTATCGTTCACCGGGACCTCAAGCCCGAGAACCTCTTCGTCACCAAAGATGGCCGCGTCAAGATTCTCGACTTCGGCCTGGCGAAACTGATGCAGCGTCAGCCCGATCCCGACGGCCCTGCGCCAACAATGACCCAGAAGACCGACCCTGGCCTGGTGATGGGCACTGCTGGATACATGTCTCCCGAGCAGGTGCGCGGCAAGTCGGTTGACCATCGCACCGATATCTTCGCCTTCGGCGCGATCCTTTACGAGATGCTGACGGGCAAGCGGGCGTTCCAGCGGTCAACATCGGCGGAGACGATGACCGCCATCCTGAACGATGATCCGCCGGGCATTTCGCAGATCGTGCAGACCATTCCTTCGGGGCTGCAGCGCGTGGTGCATCGCTGTCTTGAGAAAAATCCCGAGAAGCGCTTCCAGTCCGCGTCGGATCTGGCCTTTGCGCTGGAAGCCTTGTCGGATTCCGGCAGTGGCCCGCTTGTGGCGACAGCCCATGGCTCGCGTTCGCGCTGGATAAGGGCCGCAGTGGCAGGAGCACTGGTCGCATTCGGTGCGCTCCTGATTGCATTTGCTTGGTGGCGCATGCCGCCCGCGGTTCCCGTGGTGGAGTCTGTTACGCAACTCACCGATGATGGCCAGCCAAAGTTCTGGATGGTTAGCGATGGATTACGGATTTATTTCACCGAAGGAGGGCTAGGAAACTCAAAAATCGCGCAGGTCTCTGTCACTGGTGGGGCGACAGCACCGGTTGAAACCCCGTTTGCAAATTTCGTCGTCATGGGGGTGAAACCCGACGGCTCCGAATTGCTTGCTGGAGTCGCCATCACTAGCTCTTACGGTGAATTCTTGCCCTGGTCCATTCCGCTCCCGGCAGGAGAGCCGCGCCGCCTCAGCGGTTTCGAGACGACGAGTGCAGATATTTTCCCGGATGGCCGCATCGTTTTCGCTAAATTCAATCAGGGAACAGACGCTAAAGGAACAGACAGCAGAACCGACTGGTTTGTTGCCGAAAAGGATGGCTCAAGCCCGCGCAAGTTGGTTTCTCTCCCCGGCGAAACTGGGTTAGTGCATGTTGCGCCGGACGGCCAGCGGATTCTCCTCGAGGAGATTCACAATGGCGCTCGCAGGCTGCTCAACGTCGCAGCAGACGGGACAGATCCCCGGGAGATCCGGAAGCTCAGTCCCGATGAATGTTGCTTCAATTGGACTCCAGATGAGAAGTATCTCGTATATCAATCGGGGAGTGCCCAACAGTCCGATATCTGGTTGCTTCCCTGGAAAACGGGACTTTTCCGCCGCCCAGGGAAACCGATTCGACTCACAAATGGGCCACTGCCTTATACGTATCCATATCCGAGCCGCGACGGAAAGCAGATTTTTGTTCTCGGTACGAGGGCGCATGGCGAACTGATTCGCTACGATACGCAGTCGCATCAGTTCCTGCCCTTCCTTGGTGGAATTTCAGCAACCGACCCGACCTTCTCACGGGACGGAAAATGGGTCGCTTACGCCTCGTATCCGGATCGTACTCTTTGGCGCAGCCGCAGCGATGGAAGCGAACGCATGCAGCTGACGTACCCTCCTATCGATGTGCGATTCCCGTCTATTTCGCCGGACGGAACAAAAGTTTCGTTCCACACCGATAAACCTGAACTGTTCGTAATCAGTATGGATGGAGGGACGCCGCAGAAGATTATCGAGAACGCTTGGTTTGCGACCTGGTCCCCTGACGGAAAGTATCTCTTTTCTCGAGACACCCTTTCCCCTTTCCCGGCACAGATCATCGATGTGCGCACCGGGAAGAAATTCGCTCTTCCTTCCTCCGAAGGCGTCGGTGGCTTCTGGGTGACCCAGGACACCCTCGTAGCCGCAAATCAAAAACAAACGAATTTCCAGACATTCAATTTAAAGACCCAAACATGGAGCGACCTGGGCCCGGAAATCGTGGGCAAGATCGGGGCCTGGATGATCTCGCCGGATAGCAAGTATCTTTATTTCAACAATCAAGGTGCAGACCCAAAGGCTATGCGCCTTCGAATCGCCGACCAGCAGATAGAAACGATCACCAGCCTGAAAGATTTTCATCGCCCGGTAAATTACGGCTGGACTCAGGTCAACGTCGCGCCCGACGGCTCTCCGATCTTCACCCGCGACACCGGCTATCAGGAAATCTACGCCCTGAACATCAAGTGGCCCTGAGGGCGAACCGACTCGCTCGCCCTCCCACCCTTGCACAACCTACTTCGCGAGCGTGTAGAACACGTTGATCGTTGTCTTCACCTCGACAGGGTTACCGTTCACGAGAAAGGGCTTGTACGTCCACTGTTGGACGGCGTCTAGAGACGATTCCTGCAGCTCTTTCGGCCCCGAAACGACTTCCAGATGTTCGACACTTCCATCTTTCCCGATAATTGCCTCCAGCTCAACCTTGCCTTGAATCTTCGCTTTCTTGGCTTCCACTGGATAAATCGGATTGACTTTTCGCACCACGTTTCTAACCATGTCTTCAGCCGAAACCTTGAGAGGCTCAGTTGTCTTCGGCTTGTTCTCGTCACTGGCTGCCGAGGCCGCATCCACATGCATGCTTAGCGCCAGCACTGACCCGCAGGTCCCAACGCCCAGCGCAGCGCAGGCAATCACAATGGCCAGTCGCCGCACGCCTCGAACGTCATTGTCTTTCCCTGTCAGCCTCATAAGTCTCCTTTCAAATACGTTGGCATCGAAGATTCCGATGGCGTGAGGAGTTCTGATCGACATTCCCTCTACCAGCAGGGACGCCAATCGCAGCAGCGATCGTGCATATTCGTTTCGTCCGGCAGTTTCGGCGGCCATCTGGTCGCAAACCATCTCGCGGCTCTCCATGATCCGTTCCCGCGTGAGCCAAAACAGCGGATGGTAGCTCACCGGCAGAGAGAGCGCTTCGTAAATCAGGTTCTTGAGAAAGTCGTTACGGCGTATGTGTGCGAACTCATGCGCGATCACCGTGCGCAGATCTGTTCCCGGCAGTCCGGACACCATATTGGCGGGCAACAGCACCAGCTTTCGCCGGAGCCCCATCGTGAGGGGCCCGAAGATCTGCGACGAAGCTGCAATCGATACGTCGTCGATCCCGAACCTCTTCGCGCATTGCACCCAGTCAACGGCCGCTTCGCCCGTCAGTACCACTCCCACGGCTTCCCGCCGAATCGCGGAGAGCTTCCTCCACCGCCATAGAAATCTCATGGCGAAATAGGCGATCACTGCGCCATATGCAATCGCAATGGTCGTAAGCAACTCTGGCGGCAGATGGAACGTGCCCTGTCCCGTGCCCGCGCCCATCAACACCGACACTGACGCTTCGCCGGTCCGCTGCGCGCCCCTGTTCCAGGCGACAAGTGTGTTTAGCCACCCCGGCGGCAGCATAGAAAATGCCGGGAGAAGAGTCTGCAGCAGCAGGACACTCACCCACACCATGTGTTCCGCCGCGCTGCCAACCCTCCTGAGCGCCCGCGCAGCAATCCACCCGGCAGCAAAAAGCAGCGGGATTTGCCACAGCGAATTCAGCAGATAGGACAATACCCACGACTCGATCCCCGACCCGAAGCTGCTCATGGTTCGCCCACCTCATCGTTGAATCGTTCTGTCAGTTTCGCCAGCTTTTTCGGATCGATCTGTCCATTCTTAAGGAGGCTCATCACCAGTTCTTCGCTCGATCCGCGAAACATCCGATCGATCAGGTCCCGCAGGCCCTGACCCAGCGCCTTGGCTTCCGTCACCTTCGCCGCGTAGACGTAGGCGCGACCCTCCAGCTCACGCCTGAGCTTCCCCTTGCGCTCCAGAATGTTCAGCATTGTCTGCACGGTGGTGTAGGCCAGCGCAGGCTCCAGCTTCATCTGCACGCCACTGACCGTGCTGCTGCCATACCTCCAGATCACCTGCATGATCTTTAGTTCGAGCTTTGTTAAGCCGGCTTTTTTTGCCTTCGTCACCAGATCGTCTCCTAAGTAATTAGGAGATTAGCCCGGAACCGTCCGCCTGTCAACTAAGAATTTAGGAGTTTGATGGAGATGAGTCGCCGGGTCAGGAGGCGGGAGATCTTCTTAGGCTGCACCCGAAAGCCTTCCTCTGGGCTGCCGCATGCCTCGGAGAGTCGCTTTTACGCTGACCGTCTTATCACTAACCGGACTTCAGCTTCAGGTCAGCACGCAATCTTGCCAGGCACATTTTCACCGCCGGCAGCGCGCGCGGCTAATGGCTAATCCCTAATCCCTGCCTTTAATGCTATTCTCCCCACGTGTCCACCGTTACTTCGCTCCGCAATCCGGATACCCCCCGGCATGGTGCGATCGTCCGTGTCACCCACTGGATCACCGTCATCGCCTTCTTGGCCCTGCTCATCAGCGGAGCGGAGATAGTCGTCTCGCATCCGCGCTTCTACTGGGGAGAAACCGGCAACGTGAACATGCGTCCGCTCTTCACCATTCCCATCCCGGCGTCCAGAGACACCGTTCCCACCGGCTACAAATACGTCATGCCCGACCAGAACGGCTGGAGCCGCTATCTCCACTTTCAGGCTGCATGGCTCGCGGTGCTCACCGGTCTCGTTTATGTGATCGCAAGTCTCCTGAACCGCCACTTCCGCAACGACCTGCTACCCGGCCGCGCCGAGACGACATGGCGAGCCTTCCGGGCAGTGACCGCGAAGTCTCTACGCCGCGCGCCACCCGGCGAAGCCGATGCCCGTTCCTATAACGTAGTCCAGCGCATCGCTTATTTATCCGTCATCTTCATCCTCTTCCCGCTGGTCATCTGGACAGGCCTCGCTCTCTCTCCCGGCTTCAATGCCGCGTTTCCTATGGGCGTCAACCTGCTGGGAGGCCGCCAGTCCGCCCGCACTCTGCATTTCTTCGTCTCCGGATTGCTCTTGCTCTTCCTCATCATCCACGTTGCGATGATCGTCCTCGCCGGATTCTGGAGCCGCACCCGGACCATGATCACTGGCCGGCTTGTCGAACCGCCGAGGCGTACTGAGAAATGTCAGGAGCATGCCGTCATTAGCCGCGAGAGTAAAGTGATAAGTGAGGAGGGCGCATGACCAAAATCTCGCGCCGCAAGCTGATCACCACCGGGCTCGCTGCCACGGCAGGTGCATCCGGTCTAGCCGTTGCGGCCATCATGGCCAAACGCTATGGCTTGGTCCCGCCCGATTGCGGAGGATTTTACGGTCCCGGTGAAACCCTCACCTATGCCGCCCAGCGCCTTCTCACCACGCATTCGCTGGCCCGCGAGTTCCCGCGCAGCATGATTTCGAAGACGCCATTCGCCAACGAAGTCTCGCCTTTCAAGGATGAATTCAAGCTCCATCAGCCCGACACGTTCAAGGCTTGGCGCCTCGCCGTGGACGGCATGGTCGCCCACCCCGCATCGTTTTCCCTCTCCGATCTCCACAACTTCCCCATCCGCAGCCAGATCACCGAGGTGACCTGCGAGGAGGGCTGGTCTTACGTCGCCGAGTGGATCGGAACCCCGCTCTCCGAGGTCCTGCACTCCGTCGGCGTCCTGCCGCAGGCGCGCTATATCGTCTACTTCTCCCTCGACCGCGACTGGTGGGAAAGCATCGACATGGCCGATGCCCTCCACCCTCAGACCTTCCTGACCCTGGGCATGAACGACGGAGATCTCCCCGTATCCTTTGGCGGCCCGCTCCGCCTGCGCGTGCCCCGCCAGCTCGGCTACAAGAGCGTGAAGTACATCACCCGCCTGACCGCCACAGATAATCTCAAGACCTTCGGCAAGGGTCTGGGTTCCGCTTCACCCGAAGGCGGATACGCTTGGTACGCCGGCATCTGAGGCGTCATCTTTCCTGTTCTGCCACGAACTGCCGCACGATTGACGCCATAGTCAGCCTCTTATAGCGTGGTGACTGCTCGTTATCGCCCGAGGCAATGGCAATGAGATTAACTCAGCGGACGACTCTGGTTAGCAGTTTGATAACCGCAATCGTTGCCGTAACTCTCTCCACAGGATGCCAAGAAGCAGGGCCTGCGCAGAACCCGAGCGGCGCAGCTTCTATCACACCCGCGGAGGCGCGTTCGATTGCCAAAGAGGCCTACATCTATGGCGTGCCGCTGGTGGCGACATATAAGACGATGTATGCGTTCTCCATCGACAAGAACAATCCGCAATACAAAGGGCCCTTCGACTCCATTCTGAATATTGCGCGTGTCTTTACGCCAGCCGACACCGCCTTCGTGACACCCAATTCGGACACGCCCTATTCGTTTGCTGGCCTCGATCTGCGGGCGGAACCCATCGTGATCACCATCCCGAGCATGGAGAAGAATCGCTACTTCGTCTTCCAACTGATGGACCTCTACACCTTTAACTTCGCCTACATCGGCAGCCGCACAACAGGCAACGACGGCGGCACTTACCTGATCGCTGGACCCGAGTGGAAGGGTGAAGTGCCGAAGAACATCTCAAAGACCTTTCAGGCCGAGACGGAGTTTGTGAACGTTGTCGGGCGCACACAATTGTTCAACCCTGCCGATCTGATAAACGTGAAGAAGATTCAGGCGGGGTACAAGATCCAGCCCCTGCACGAGTTTCTGCACACAGCCGCTCCTCCAGCAGAGCCCGACGTGAATTGGCAGAAGCCAATCTCGCCATCGGAACAGACCTCGCTCGCGTTCTTCAATCAGCTGGCTTTTCTGCTACAGTTCGCCATGCCGCCACACCCGAGCGAAGTCGATCTGCGCAATCAATTCGCGAAGATAGGAATCCTTCCTGGTAAGCCCTTTGATGCATCGTCCCTCTCGCCCGACCTTCAAGCAGCTCTGAAAGCCGGGATAGACGATGGGCAGAAAGCCATTGATGCCAAGCGAGCCTCCATAGGCGGCAAGACCGACACACTGTTCGGTACACGCGAGTATCTGAAGAACGACTTTCTTGCGCGTGCCACCGGCACCCAAATGGGCATCGGCGCCAATTCGCGCGACGAGGCGCTGTATCCGCTCTACGACAAGGACTCAGACGGCCAGCCCCTCGACGGCAGCAAACACAAATACACGCTGCACTTTGCGAAAGGACAACTGCCGCCCGTCAATGCCTTCTGGTCGTTGACCATGTACGACATGCCGAGTCAGCTTCTGGTAAAAAATCCCATCAATCGCTACCTGATCAACTCGCCGATGCTCCCGCATCTGAAGACTGATAGCGACGGCGGATTGACCATCTACATTCAGGCCGACTCTCCCGGGGCCGACAAACAGGCCAACTGGCTACCGGCTCCGAATGGGCCATTCATGATGGCAATGCGCTATTACTGGCCAAAGCCGGAACTGCTGAACGATGAATGGAAGTCGCCGCAAGTGCAACGGGTGAACTGAGACAGTCTAGCGAGTGAATTGAACCGCTAAGCGAGACCGAACAAGCGCGTTTGAAACCTTTGGAGGAAAACGTGAAAAGATCGACTACTTTTTCGTCGAAACTTTGGGCTGCGTTCTCAATCGCAGCCGTGCTATTTGTAACCGCCTGTAATACAAACAAGCCCTCCGAGTCCGGCCTCACTGCAACCGATGCCCGCGCTATCGCCAAAGAGGCCTACATCTATGGCTTCCCCATGACCGTCAACTATCAGACCATGTACAAGCAGGCCATCGACACTACGAGCCGCGATTACCGTGGAGCCTTCAACACCCTCAATAGCTCCAAATCCGTAGCCACGCCTGACGACAAGTTCGTTGTCACGCCCAACTCCGACACGCCATATTCCTATCTCTGGATGGACCTCCGCGCTGAGCCCATCGTCGTTACCATGCCGAAGATCGAGGCCAATCGCTACTACACAGCCCAGCTCGTCGATCTCTACACTTTCAATTTCGCCTACCTCGGCACTCGCGCCTACGGCAACGAGGGCGGCAGCTTCCTCATCGCCGGCCCCGGCTGGAACGGCGACATGCCCAAAGGCATCAAGGCCGTCATCCGCACTGAGACACAGTTCGCTTACGCCCTCTTCCGCACCCAACTTTTCAATGCGGCCGACCTGTCTAAGGTCAATAAGATTCAATCCGAATATCATGCGGAGCCGCTAAGCTCTTTTCTTCATCAGCCCGCGCCGGCCGCAGCGCCCGCCGTTAACTGGCCAAAGTTCACAGAAGACATGTCGACCACTCCGGCGATGTTCCCCCTCGTTAATTTTCTCTTCCAGTTCTGTCCGCCGAATCCCTCCGAGAGCGCAGTTCTCGCCCGCTTCGCGAGGCTCAACATCGGCCCCGGGCAGACCTTCGATATCAGCAAATTCTCACCGGAGATTCAGCAGGCCATCAACGACGGCATCAAGGACTCCGCTCCCGACTTCGAAGGCGTCATGAAGAAGGTCAACGCCGACCAGGTGCAGAGCTCCGACTTCTTCGGCGCCCGTGACTTCCTCAAGGACAACTATCTCTATCGCTATGTGGGAGCGAAAATTGGTTTGTATGGCAACACCGGTGCCGACGCCATCTACTTCGGCTTCTTCGTCGACGCCAACCACCAGCCCCTCGACGCTTCAAAATCCAGCTACGAGCTCCACTTCGCCAAGGGCGATCTTCCCCCCAACAAGGCCTTCTGGTCGCTGACCATGTACGACGGTAAGACACAGTTCCTCGTGGCCAACCCACTCAAGCGCTACCTGCTCAACTCCACCACGCTCAAGTCGTATAAATATGGCCCCGACGGCTCCCTGACGCTGTACATCTCGCACGACAATCCCGGCCCGGCAAAGCAGTCCAACTGGTTGCCTGCACCGGACGGCCCGTTCTATTGCGTATTCCGCGTCTACCTTCCTGGCGAAGCTGTCCTGAACGGAACCTGGAAGAAGCCGCTGATGCAGCCTGTGCAAAACAAGCCTTAGCAGCTGAAGAATGCGGAGTGAGCCGAACTGCTTTTGAAAATAGAAACAAAAAAGGCCCGGCAGCCATCGCTGTCGGGCCCTTTCGTTCTTACTTGACTGCTTTTACGACTTTGTTGATGAACGACATGCCATTCGGCGTGCCCAGCCCGGTGACGTTGTCCCAGCCGGGCCCTGTGGCCAGCGAGGAATCTGTCCCGAATGTGAACACGTCCCAGCGAGTCGATGAGGAGCTTTGGAACAGTGCGCTCACAAATCGAATCGTCGGTGGCTGGGGTCCGGCTAAGGCCGCCGCGCTTTGGAAAGACGGCGGATTCGGCGGATTGAAAATCGTCCCAGCCACGTTAAGAAAGGTGTCGGTCTCCTTCACGTCTACATCCGTGATGGCATCGCCGGACAATTCGTAGAGGATCGGAGCAGCCTGTCCCAGCGGTCCCAGACCCTCATTCGCGGCCGCCTGGTTCGCGATCGCCCAGTAGGCAGAGAACATCGGGCAGGAGAGGCTCGTGCCCCCGAATACTTCCACATACTGATCATCGCCGGGAACGCTGGTTGGCGTGACGATGATTTCATTCCCGGTATCTGGGTCCGCATTCATGGAAATATCCGGCACCTGGCGGAATTTGACGCCCGGCGTTGTGCTCCCTTTCTGGAACTTGGGCTTGGCGTAGTTAACGCTGGTTCCACCTCCTGAGCCACTCTGGAAGCCGAAAAGAAGGGGCGGGATCGTTGGCGGGTTCGGGGTGGGGTCAGCGATGCGCGCAAAGTTCATGCCCCAGCCGGTCTGCAGTTCGATATTGCTCTTGGAGTCCAGAAAGGTACTTGTGCCCCCAACCCCTGTTGCGAACGGCGAAGCGGGATTTGCCGCGACAGATACGGAGGGAATGCCAAAGTCGGCGGTATCCGCTGCCAGGTTATCCCCACTATCTCCACTGGAAATGTTATGAGAGATCCCCAGGGCCGCGGCGATCTCTGAAATGCCGTTCTCAACTACCAGTTCCGATGGATCTTCCAGCACGAACAGGATCTCCGGAAGCCCGAAGCTGTTCGAAACCACGGTGCCAAGTCCCTGCTGGATCGCAAAAAGGTTGGCAAGATCGAGGTTTGAAATGGAGGCGTCTGGCGAGAGAACCAGGGCGATGTTTGCCCCCGGAGCGATCGCGTGTGCCCATTCAACATCGAGAGTCGTTTCAAACTGCCAGTTTCCGTTGATGCAGGCGGTCCCGCAGGTCGTGGCGCCAAGGGGCGTGTAGATGGCGAAATTCGACGACGTGAGCGGAGGCAGTCCGTTGAGTTCGGAGAACAGGTTGGCGTCCGCCCCGATCGTATTTGAGCCGTAGGCATCGACAATCACGATGGTCTGGCCCGTTCCATCCAGCCCGTTTTTGTAGACCTTGTCCAGGCCGTACGCTTTCTCCATTTCCGCCGCATCGTACCCGCACGATGGCAGGTTGGGCGGAGCACTATTAATGTCCGCTCCATATCGGTTGCCGGCATAGATCGCTTTCGGAGTGCTTCCTCCCGTCGTAAAAATTTTGACCTCCGGGGGACGCAGGCACTCTCCGCTGAAGAACAGTCCATCCGCGCCCACTGCCGATGGCTTAACGCCCGCATACGGTATCCGGGTCTCCGGATTCACGGCAGGGCTCACATTTGTCTTGTAAGAAAGATCGCTCAAGCCCTGTACCGTCGCCACCAGTGCGCTGGCGGCCGGCTCTTTGATCGATGGTGCGGATGTCGTCGCGTGGCGTGCCACGCCATCGACCATCACGCGATTGATCTTCGTGTTAAACGCTGTCTGCGCGTCTCCCACCCGTCCTTGCGCTATGACAAAGTGGTTATTCCGGTCAATCGAGGTGACCTTCATGTTGTGCGAAGTCAGGAAACTGCGGACCGTTGCCGCGTCCTTCGCAGTCGGCGCGAACTGGGTGTTGTATTCCTTCAGCGTGAGAAATTTGTGATAGCTCGGCGAGCCCTTGTCATACATTTGCTCGACCGCGGCATCCAGCCCCGCCTTATTGTGCGGGTTCAGCCAGACGGTCACGGAAATCTGTTTCGATGCATCTTCGGGGCCCAGCGTTTTCATGCGGTTATTGGTGGAGGCAGAGAATCCAGGAGCTGCTGTCAGAGCCAGAATTCCCAGCGAAACGGACATTCGAAAACCCAGCTTGGCGAGCCGTGGGTTGAGTGGCATATCTATTGCTCCTTCTTGGCGGTTGGTGACGTCAGGGCAGGAATGCACACACATCCGTTCTAACTGGGTTGTGTGCGCGACAAAACATTGCCCCGCAAATACACACTGAGTCACCGCTCATGTCAAGAAGCTTGTTCGCATGAAAATGGGAGAGACAGCACCTTTTCAGTGACGGCCCGGCAATTGATTGTGACGAACCGTCAGACGCTCCTAATCCCTAATCCCAGCACCCAGCACTCAGTTCCGTACGGCATTAAACTCGGCATGCCGGCCCTTCAGCCCGTACATTCCCGATATCTGATTCCCGTTGATCTGCCCCCGGAACGTCAGCACGTCATGAGTCTTGGTGCTGAACTCGATATGGTGTCCGTTCACTGTGCCGGTAATCCCGCCCGACTGGTTCGGACCCTGGAAATGTCCCCACAGGCGATTGCCGTCCTGCGTGATCTGCACGTGCTTCTCGACCACCGCGCCGTTGTCGATGTTCTTGGAGTAAATCGTCCAGCTGCCCCGCGCGTTGTCGGGCGGCTGCTGCGCGCCTGCCCTGCCCGCCACGCCGAGTACCAGGACAGCCAGAAGAACCACCAGTGACTTTGAAAAATGCCTGCTCATGAACCTCTCCTTAATTTGAATCAAAGATATGAATCGAAATCGCTGACCAAGGTGAGAATAGGAGAGTTCGCAGACGAAAGAAATAGAGGACGCTACACAGGGTCCCGTGTGGTTCTACACGGATGCCTGCTATGCCGTCGCATGCGCCTCGAGCCGACAAGTTATTGATTTTCATTGTTCCCGAGAGATGGGCTCGGGTACACTCGCGCGATGGCTGAACCCGCTCCCGATTGTGGTCCTGACTCAAGTCCGACTCACGCCCCCTACGCGTTAGCGACGGGTTCCGCTGCGGTTCGCCGTCTCCACGCGCTCCATGGGCTCTATTCGCCATTCGCGCGCGGGGTATTGGTCGACGCGGGCCTCAAGCCAGGAATGAAGGTCGCTGATTTTGGCTGCGGTGTCGGCATGACCACTCGCATGCTCGCGGAGATGGTCGGTCCTTCGGGTTCGGTAACCGGCGTCGATTTCAGCGCAGATCAGGTTGAGGAAGCAAGGGAAATCTCCGCTCGCGCGGGCATTGGCAATGTGTCCTTCTTCCAAGCCAATGCCTGTGACACCGGTTTGCCGCGCGCTTCCTTTGATCTCGCATACTGCAGATTCCTGCTCCTCCATCTGCCCAATCCCGCAGCCTGTATTGAGGAGATGCTGGCCATTCTTAAGCCCGGCGGCATCCTGGTTCTCGAAGACGGAGACCTGACCACCGCGATGAGTCAACCACCCACCGCGTCGAACGCCTTTGCCGACCTCTTTGGACGGCTCGGGCCGACCCGCGGCCTCGACTACTCGATGGCCAGAAATCTTCACGGTCTGGTAGAGGCCGCTGGGATTTCAGGCGCGCAAGTCGTAAATCATCAGCCCGCCTGCATCACCAACGAACACCGTCAACTCCTGAAGTGGAGCGTAGAAGAAGCCGGCTCGGCATTTGTGGGAGCAAGCCTGATTACCGAAGAGCAGCTGGCCAACACGATTCTCGAAATGCAGCAGGCGGCGGACACTCCCGGCGTAACCATCCTTGCCCCCAGAATGTACCTTGTCTCCTGCGTCAAAGCTTAGAGCGACACTGCTTGAGCGGTGGCCCATTGAACCCTGGGCTGAGTGGGGCCATCCCGCCCGGCCCCGCGACGACGCCGATGCAACCGTCACGGAGACCAGCGTCAGCCATCGCGTCCCGCGCACATCTGTCTGTGAAGTTTCCACCATCGCTACGCTTCACTATAGGAGAAAGTTCAGAGCGACTCTCGATCGTGGGTGGAGGAAGCCCAACGCTGGGTGGTGAGCCTTCATCCTGAACGCCGGATAGGCACCGAGTCTCTCTGAGTGTATTGGCGATTTGGCATCAAGTGATGGGTGTCTTATGCGGAACCCACCAATCGGCTGGTCAAGTGTCCGAGAAGCCCGTTATGCGGACACGTGAATCAGTATCACTTCCTACAAGCCGACTTGTGAGGACAGATACTTGTCCGCCAGTGCTTGATCTATCGTGAGATTGCGGTATGGCTCACTATCTCCTCGTTCGCAGCGCCTTAGTGGCAATCTTCGAGGGGTGGACGTGACCCTTCTAACGAGCCAGCAGTGTGCTGCCAAGTATTATCTCGCCCAGCACGAAGAGGAGTATTAGCGTTCGGAATATCCAATGAAGCTTTTCCTTGGATTTCAACTCAGCCGATTGGCTGATCCACAGCATTTGGAAGAGTGCCTCGCGCTCATGCCATAAGAGCAAGAGCATGCACCCCAATATGAAGGCGGCTGTGCGCTCCGCGCCAAATGTAATCGAGTAGAAGATGTTGATGAGCAGGATGTTGACCATCATCGGTGCCATCATCAGAGCGGCAAGCAAGGCCGTCTTGCGAAACAGCAGCAGTGAAGCGCCAACTACCTGAATAGAGCCGAGAATGTATTTGTAGATGTGTGAGTAGCCGAAGTAATACCAGGTCAGCGTGTAACCATCGAGCGAGCCTATCGGCTTCTGTGCCACCCACGAGGGAACAGTGAGCTGATGACCGGTGAGCTTGCTCACGCCATAGAAGTACAACATCCAGGCGGACAGATAGCGCAGCCAGTCGAGATACTTAGGATATGGTTTCACGCCATCACCCTAACAGTTCGGACATCTTGAGTTCTGCCAAACGCGCTTTTCGCCATTTGGACGAGAAGTAGCCTATTCGGACAGTTGAACGGCTTCGTTCAAACGCGCTTATCGCGCGTTAGCCCATTCCAACCGTAGGCGTACCAATGAGCCCTCAACGATTTTGATCGGGAGGAGCGGCTCGCCTTCGACGGGCGGGCCGCTGCTCCATGCGGGTTGCCAACTCCCCCATCTGGTTGATGAGCAGCAGCAGACCAACGATAATTCCTATCGCCCTTCCCATGAAGCCAATCTTGCTTAACGACACATCCATCAATTCGCGAACCTGATGGACGATCGTCACGACAAGTGCGCCACTGAGGAAGATGCGATACGGTCTTCCCAGCGTTTTTTCGAGCTTTCTGTCGACACCGCGCGCTATCCGAAGTATTTCGAGAATCATTGCAGCCGCCAACGGATTATTGCACGAGAAAGAGGTCCCCAAAATTCGACCCTATAGCGTGGCCGGTGGCCCATTCGAGCGGAAGGCCTGAGTGGGCCAGTTTCTGTCAACCCTTCCTTAAGTAACTTCTCCTGTAAGTCGCTGAAATCAAGACACATCTATCCCGCGGCGATTGGCCGGAAATTTCCCCTTCGTTTAGTAAAATAAAGGTAGAACGAAATCACTTGCGAGGGCGCAGCGAACCAGCTGCGCCTTTTGTCATGGATTGTCATCCTGAGCGGACCCTGAGCAGAGCGAAAGGGGGAGTCGAAGGATCTGCTTTCCACCAAGACTGGCGCCAGAACTCGGACGGTGGCTCATTCAAAGCCCGATGTTGGCTTTGAGTGGGGTTCCTTGTTTCAGACCCTGACGGTGCCCCATTCAAAGCCTGATGTTGGCTTTGAGTGGGGTTCCGCTCCGGCTGATAGCTAATAGCCTATTAGCTAATCCCTTTGTTTTCTTGTACATCATCGTAACTCATTGATTCCTTGGCAGCTAGCGCCGAGGTCTTGCTTAACTCTTTATTTATCAGGTAAGTAACAAAACCCCCGGGGAGGGGGGTATACCCATGGTCCAGTCTTGCCGGCACATCCTCGGCGAGGGCACCCAGTGTGCCGCGCCCGCGCTCCGCAATAAGTATTTCTGCCGCCACCACAACGGTGTCCACGACTGGCAGCGCCGCTCCGGCCTGCGCAGCCAGATCACCACCCAAACCCAGACACAGACCCTCGACTACGGAGCCATCCCCGTATCCGAGAGCCCCGCGCCGCAACTCTACCCGCCCATTGAGCTCGAATACCCCGAGGACCGCGTCTCCATCCAGACCAATCTCTACCGTATCGCCGACGCGCTCGCCCGCGGCCGCGCTGACCGGCCCACCGCAACCGCCCTCCTCTACGCCATGCAGGTCTGCCAGACCAATCTGGGAAAGAAACCCCTCATCGAAGCCTCGTCGGCCAGCCGCCCCGGCGAGTCCCAGGACCGATCCCAGCCCGGATCTCAGAACGAATACACCGACCAGCCTGCAGGCCGCCACGCACTCCGCACCGTCCATCGCGTCATCCTCACACCGGATGGCGACGAGATCGCACCTCCCATGGAGATCCTGGAAGACAACGAAGCCGAGCCCATCCACCACCGCCTCTGCCCCTGCCTGCTGTGCGCCGAGAAGCACCGTAACTGGCCCGGCGAAGAGCACCATCCCCTCTGCCAGTGCGGTCTCTGCGAAGCCCCCGAAACTGAGACAGCCACGAACTTGGGTGCCCCATCCTTGGCGCAGCCAAAGGTGGGAGACCAAGCTGACACCGCCACGAACCCTGACGCTGATACCGCCACGAACCCGGGTGCCCCACGTCCGGATTCTCGGACGTGGGTGTGTTCTAATCCCCATTCCCTAACCCCTAATCCCTGCCTTTCTCCCCGCATCGCGCGAGCGGCATCTCTCCTCTCCGGATCCACCAACCGAGACCCTCTCAACCGTCCCTGGTCGGTTGCCGAATACACCTTTGGAGACGCCATCCGACGCCACGAGGCCCAATATGCCGCCCGCGCTGCGGCTGCTCTCGCCGTGGGCGTCGAGCCCCCACCCTACAAACCCTACGTCACCGGACTCCTCCGCCCCGGCACCCCCGAACATGCCGAGGACCAGCAGATGCAGCAATTCAGCGATGAATACTGGTCCGCCCACTTCCGCGCTCAGATCGCCGAACGACCCGACCTGCAACAGGCTCTAGCCGAAGAGGAAGAACAGGCATCGAACGCTAATAGATGATCGATGGAACCGCCCTTGGTTCGTCTGCGTACTCTCCCATACGCGAAATGAGGGGGAAGGCCTGCGCGAGGCCCGCCGTCTCTATTGGTCACAAAACGCGTCGCGGGTCGTTTGGGCGCTGCTAAACTTGTGGTACGCCTGCCCCCGGGATAGTTATGGAACTCAAAGAAGCGTTCAAAATCGCGCTCCAGTCCCTCTGGGCCAACAAGTTGCGCTCCGTGCTCACGCTCATCGGCGTGGTCATTGGAGTTTCCTCGGTGATCGCCGTCATTACCCTCACCAACGGCGTCAACAACTATGTCGCCACCAAGGTCTACGGATACGGCGCCGACGTCTTCACCCTCTCCAAGCAGTCGCCCGTGATCTTCAGCTACGAGCAGTGGCAGAAATTCCAGAAGCGCAAGAACATCAAGATCGAGGACTACTACGCGATCCAGCAGGACTGCAAGAGTTGCCAATCTGTCGGCGCTCTGCTCAATACCAGCGGCAAGGTTTCCGCCACCAACCACTCCAGCAACAACACTGATATCCGTGGCTGGAGCGCGAACATGCCCGCTATCTCCAACCTCAACGTCGTTCTCGGCCGCAGCTTTATCCCCAACGACGACCAGTACGCCTCTCGCGTGGCCATCATCGGGTATGACATCGTCGACAAACTCCTCCCGAATGTCGATCCACTCGGCCAGGAGATACGCGTCGACGGCGAGCCGTACACCGTCATAGGAGTCGGCGAGCGCCAGGGCTCGACCCTGGGCCAGAGCCAGGACAACTATGTCGCCATCCCCATTACCGCCTATCAGCACACCTACGGCACCAACGACAGCGTAACCATCTACGTAAAGGCCGGCTCCGTTGGACCCGCGCTCGACCGCGCCTCTGACGAGGCCCGCGTGATCCTCCGCTCGCGCCGCCACGATCCCACCGGGGAGGAAGACTCCTTCGAACTCTCCACCAATGAAACTTTTGTCGGTCTCTGGAAGAGCATCAGCTCCACCTTCCTCTTCGTCGTGATCGGTATCGCCGCGATTTCGCTCGTAGTCGGCGGCATCGTGATCATGAACATCATGCTGGTCTCAGTCACCGAGCGCACCCGCGAGATCGGAGTCCGCAAGGCCCTCGGCGCACGCTACCAGGACATCTTGCTCCAGTTCCTCATCGAGGCCGGAGCCATGTCCTTGATCGGCGGCCTGATCGGTATCATTGCCGGGGCTGGAGTCGCCAAGCTGGTCACTCTCATCATCGGTTTCCCCTCCGAGATCGCTCTCTGGTCCGTGCTCGTTGCGATCTTCGTTTCCGGAGGCATCGGCATCTTCTTCGGCGTCTACCCGGCCCGTCAGGCCGCCATGCTCGATCCCATCGTCGCCCTGCGATCAGAACTCTAGGAGGTTCGCGATGAAATTCGGAAGTTCCGGCGAATCCATCAAAATGGCCCTGGAAACCGTGCGCACCAACAAGCTGCGCTCCGGCCTCACCATCCTGGGCATCGTCATCGGCGTCACCACCGTGATCACGATCTCGTCGATCATCAGTGGCCTCAATAACAATGTGCAGACCTGGGTCAATTCGCTCGGGTCGAATGTGCTCTGGCTCTTCCACATGCCCGTCATCGGCGTGCGCCCCACCACCGAGATGCTCGCCCGCAAGCGGCTAACTCTTGACGACGCCCTCGCCATGCGCGACCTGCCCCACGTCCTCGCTGCCGACGCCTCTCTCCGCCATGTGAACAAGATCTTCCAGGTCGGCGTCATCGGAGTGAAGTACGGCAGCAAGAAGGCCCAGGGCACGATGGAAGAGGGCAACACCACTGCCGTCCAGAACATCTACGACCTCAACCTCATCCAGGGACGCCTCTTCACCGAAGACGAGGACCAGCGCCGCGCCAACGTCGTTATCCTCGGCCATGACACGGCCGAGAAGCTCTTCGGCAACGGAAGTGCCATCGACAAAGAGGTGAACATTGAAGGCGACCTCTTCACCGTGATCGGCGTCTTCGATAAGCGCAAGCAAGTCTTCGGCGGCGGCACCAACCCCGAGGACAACAAGGCCGTCTTCCCCCTTCACACCTTCCTCAAGCTCCACCCCGAGGAAAAAGACTACTGGCTCAGCGTCAAGTACGACGATCCCCGCAACCGCGCCTTGGTCGAGGACGAGTTGCGCGAACTCCTCCGCCGCCGCCGCAAGGTTGCAACCTGGAAGGCGGATGACTTCGAGATCTTCGCCCCCGATACCATTGCCCGCCTGTGGAACCAACTTACCGGCGGCCTCGCCATCTTTATGGTCGCCGTCTCCAGCGTCGGCCTCATGGTGGGCGGCGTCGGCGTCATGAACATCATGCTCGTCTCGGTCACCGAGCGCACCCGGGAAATCGGTGTCCGCAAGGCCATCGGAGCCACCAAGCGCAATATCCTCATCCAGTTCACCATGGAGGCCACCACCCTCTGCGCCATCGGAGGCCTCATCGGCATTGCCGTCGGCGGAATCCTGACGCTGCTCATCCGCCTCATCATCGCGGCATTGCCGGCGACCATGTCGCCCATGTGGGCCATCATCGGATTCACAGTCTCGTGTGCCATCGGCCTGATCTTCGGCATTTATCCGGCTTGGAAAGCCGCCAATCTCGACCCCATCGAAGCTTTGCGCTATGAGTAGCCGGCTGTCTTAATGTCACAGTCTCGTTTAGCATTCCTGAAGGTTTCCATGAGGTGACGGTGCCAGAGACGGATGATGAGGCTACGACTGCAACTGAAAGCACCTGGTGCACCATCGTGGTCCCCTGTTATAACGAAGCCCATCGTCTGCCCTCTGAAAAATTTGTCGAGTTCCTTCATACGCAGCCGGAGGTCCGATTTCTCTTCGTCAACGACGGCAGCAAAGACAACACGCTTGAGGTGCTGGAAAGACTGCAACGCGTCTGCGGCCCATCGGTCCGCGTTCTCAACAAGCCTGTAAATGCGGGAAAGAGCGAAGCTGTTCGCGATGGGATGCTGCGCGCGGTCGAGTTGGGTAAGGGCGGATTTGTTGGGTTCTGGGATGCCGATCTTGCCACTCCCCTCGAGACCATCCCCCAGATGGTGCAGAAGCTCGTCGACCATCCTGGGTTTCAGATGGTCTTCGGTTCGCGCGTCAGGCTGCTGGGCAGGCACGTGCACCGCAAGGCCTCCCGCCACTACCTGGGCCGCGTCTTCGCAACCGTCGTGTCTATCATGCTGCGCCTTCCCATCTACGACACGCAATGCGGCGCAAAAATCTTTCGCGTCACCCCTGAACTGCCGCTCGTCCTGAGAGAGCCATTTATCTCCCGCTGGGTCTTTGACGTGGAGATCCTCGCGCGCTTCATCGCGCTCAACCACCTCAACGTGCAGCCGCTGCACGACTCTATCTACGAGTTCACTCTTGACACCTGGGAAGATATCGCCGGATCGAAGGTAGCGCCAGGGGATTTTCTTCTGGCCTTTGTCGACACCTTCCGGATCTACAGAAAATATCTCAGCTAGATCAGAGGTTCCTCAGGAAGAACTCCGTCATGCTCCGATACAGCACCAGCTTCGCCTTTTGATCTTCGAAGAGATGACCGCGGTCGGGAAGAATCATCACCGACGGATACTTTGCCGTCTCCAGGAACTCGTTCAGCAGAGTCAGCGTGTTCTCGACATGCACTTGCTCGTCCAGCATTCCCTGTATGACCAGCAGCTGACCCTTCAGGTTCTTTGCATTCTCCGTAGGACTTCAGCCTAGGTAACCATCCTGGTTACGAATGGGATCTTCCAGATAGCGTTCGGCAAACACCGCATCGTATAGCTGCCAGTCGGTGATTGGAGCCCCGGCAATGCCGGCCTTGTAAGCGACAGGAAGATCGAGCATGCCATGCAACGAGAGGAATCCGCCATAGCCCCATCCGCAAATACCCACACGCGCCGAGTCGACATAAGACAACGAACGAAGATAGCGGACGCCGTCACGCTGATCGGCCATCTCCTGCGAGGAGAAGCGCAGATGCAGCGGCTCTTCGAACAGGTGCCCGCGCCCCGACGTGCCGTGACCATCCTGCGCATAGATGAGGTAGCCCTTCTGCGCCATCATGCGCAGCCACAGGAAAGTGTCGCCGCCCCATACGTCTCGCACCACCTGCTCGCCCGGTCCACCGCTCGTGTAGACGATCACAGGATATTTCCGCGCTGGGTCGAAGTCCGGCGGACGGATCATCAGCGCGTTAAGGTCCGCTCCCATGTGGGTCTTCACGGTAAGGAATTCGACCGGAGGCAGCTTGTACGTCGCGAGCTCCGGGACTGGATCGTCGTTGATCGTGGCGAGCTTGGTGCCGTCACCGCGCAGCACATCCTGCCGAGGTGGAGCAGATGCGTTGGAGTAGGTATCGACGAACTGGTGCGCATCGAGTGAGAAGAGAGCATCGTGTGTTCCCCTCTCCTGGGTGATGGCGGTGAGGCCGACGCCATCCAGTCCAATCCGGTAGATCTGCCGCTGGAGCGGGCTGGGCTGCGTCGAGGTGAAGTAGACCTGTCCGACTGCCTCGTCGACGCCGTCGAGCGAGGTCACCTCCCAGTCTCCTTGAGTGAGCTGGGCAAGCTGATGACCGTCTGTGTCGTAGAGATAAAGATGACGATAGCCGCTGCGTTCGCTCGACCAGAGGAACCGCCGCGAATCCCGCAGGAAGCGGGCCTCGCCGCCGAGATTGATCCAGTAGCTATCCTTCTCCGACAGCACGACGCGTGATTGGCCGGTCGCGGGGTCGACGATGAGCAAGTCAAGAAGTTTCTGGCTGCGGCTGAGATGCTGGACGGCCAGATGGCGAGAGTCTGGGGTCCAGGTTAGGCGAGGCACATAGCCAGCCTTGGTGCTGCCCAGGTCTACGGCGCGGTGTGGGCCTCCGTTGACCGTCTGGACGAAGACGCGGACAACCGGCAGCCGGCCTCCTGGTAAGGGGTAAGGGATAGCGCTGTCATGGCCATCCGCTGCCCGAAGCGTGTATTTTCCCGTGGCGCGGTCGTCTGTCTCCAGGTAGGCGATCTGGGAGGAGTCGGGCGACCACCAGTACGCGGTTCGTAGACCAAGTTCGTTGCGGTAAGGCCAGTCTACTTCGCCTTCGCGAAGGTCATCGGACCCGGCGGCCGTAAGTCGATGTGTTGCTCCTGTACGAGTACTGCTCAACCACAGCGCGTGATCGCGGATGAAGCTCGCGTGCCGTCCGTTGGGAGAAAGCCTGGCATCGTCCAGCTCTTCAGCGCCTGCAACGAGGATTCGGACCTGCCTAGTCTCAAGATCCATCCACCCCAGTGACGTGGGGGTAATCAGGAGGAGTGCGCGATCTCCAGGCGCCCACGCGAAGTCACGGAGCTGCGGCGGCTCACTCGGATGATCGTCATCGTCACTTGGTCGCTGGAAGGCCTTGGCAGCCTTCAGGAGTGGTTCCAGTTGCGCACTGGATACCAACAAACTGTGGTGCCCGGTCGTTGGATCGATCGACCAGATCTCAGTGGATGTTGCCGGTGGTGTTTTGGATCGAGGCCGGGATGGAGACAGAGAAGATTGAAGGAAGGCAAGACGCGTGCCGTCGTTGCTCCAGTGCAATTGCCGAAGAAGTTCACCGTTCAGACTGGGTGGGCCGACGATGTGTTCCGGAGTGAGTGACTGAATGTGGGACGATGGAAGTTCTTGGGCAAAGAGAGACGTAAGTAAAGAGAGAGCTGCAAAGCTCAAAACAAAATGTTGTAAGAGCTGCTTAATCGGATTCATCTATTTCTCCGCCTGCGGGCTGCCGATATGGTGTCTTGGGAATCACAAAACAGTTACTTTGGTTCACATGGCATGGTTACGACCCCAAAAGATGTACATGCAGAAATGACGCGGATCGAGATACTATACAGGTGACTCCTGCGGATCTCCCCTTTAGTTAACTCTCATCAATTTATCTCGGCTGGCGAGTGAACTCACTCCGGACGGATTTGGGAGATGACCGGTTTCACGGATTCCGGAAGTTGAAATTTGATCGCCGATTCGTTGATGCGAGAGTAACAGCCGAAGCGTTGAGCCAGGGCCTAGCACGATGCTCCTCGGATACCGGAGCAGGAAAAGAAGGATCACTTTGGTGACATTCACAACGACCATGCGAAGTGCGTTCCAGGTTTCGGCTGTTCGCGCTCAGAAATGCAACATCCGACTGTTAATTTCATCACTGGTTATTCTGTGCGTCTTGGATGCTTTTACCTGCGGGGCGCAGACAAATGTCACGACCTGGCACAACGACATTGGGCGCACGGGGCAGAATCTGAACGAAACGATCCTGACGACCTCAAACGTCAATGCCACTCAGTTCGGCAAGCTGTTCTCGCAGCCGGTCGACGGCGCAATATTTGCTCAACCTCTTTATTTGTCCAACGTCACGATCGCCGGCCAGCAGCACAACGTAGTCTTCGTGGCGACAGAAAATGACAGCGTATATGCGTTTGACGCGGACAATAATGGCGGCGCAAACATAAACCCACTATGGCAGGCTTCGCTGCTGACAGCCGCACATGGCGCTGCAGCGGGGGCGACGGCGTTTCCGGCGTCCGAGCTTTGCGCGGATATCGTGCCGGTTGTCGGAATTACGGGCACTCCGGTGATCGATTCCACTACTAACACCCTTTACGTGGTGAGCAAGAGTCAGGAAAACGGGAATGCGGTGCAGCGTCTGCATGCGTTGGACGTGACAACCGGCAACGAAAAATTCAATGGTCCCGTAGTGATTACCGCTACGATCGCTGGCACCGGGAACGGGAGTGTGAGTGGCCAGCTCACATTTGACTCCATGTGGGAGAATCAGAGGCCTGGACTGTTGCTGCTGAATGGAATCGTCTACGTCGCTTTCGCTGCTCACGGCGATAACGGTCCGTGGCATGGCTGGATTTTCGCTTATAACGCCGGCACGCTCGCGCAGAGCGGAGTATTCAATGCCTCATCGAACGGCGTGGGCTCCGGACTCTGGATGTCGGGTGCCGGTCTAGCCGCCGATCAGTTGAACCCATCGACTCTGCCCTACGGCCGCATGTTTGTGGCGACTGGCAACGGCGACTACACCGCGACCACTCCTTATAACGGAACGATGGATTTCGGTGACAGCATTTTGAGGCTGGACCTGACGAACGGAGTGCCAACGATCAAGGATGTGTTCACACCGTCAAATCAGGCGGCTCTCGATAGCTCGGATAATGACCTGGGTGCGGGCGGTCTTATGGTCCTGCCTACCCAGACTACAGGGAGCTATCCTAACTTGCTGGTCCAGACGGGCAAAGCCGGCAATACCGTTCTATTGAACCGGGAGAATCTAGGCGGCTACAACGCAACCGACAACGTGGTGCAGGAAACCAACTTGCTCGGATCGTTCGGCGTATGGAGCAGCCCCGCCTATTGGAATGGAACGGTCTACTACGCAGCGCAAAACGACAATCTCATCGCGTCTCCGCTGGCAAATGGTCAATTGTCTACCACCCCGCCGAGATCGTCGGAGACCTACGCCTGGCCCGGTGCCACTCCGTCGATCTCAGCAAACGGCAGTACGCAGGGCATTGCGTGGACTATAGACTCGTCCGCCTACACAACGAGCGGGCCAGCGGTGCTGGCGGCGCACAATGCCGGCAATGTAGCCACGACTTTATATTCCAGCAACACGAACCTTTCGCGAGACAACCCTGGCCCGGCGGTCAAGTTCACCCCGCCTACGATCGTGAATGGAAAAGTCTACGTAGCTACGGCAACCCAGCTAAGTGTCTATGGACTGCTGGCGGGGACGCAACAGGCCGCGACACCGGTCCTGACGCCGGGGACAGAGTCCTTCAATGGTAGCGTCTCCGTATCGATCACCGACAGCACGTCGGGTGCGGCGATCTACTACACCACGAACGGAAGCACGCCGACGGCCGCCTCAACGCAATACACCGGACCCATCGTCCTGAGTTCGACAACCACCGTCAATGCTGTCGCCAGCGCCAGCGGCTACCTTGTCAGCCCCATGGCTTCGGCGACCTATACCAACATCACCCAGGCGAGCCCTCCGACCTTCAGCGCGGCGGCTGGGACATACACGACGGCGCAATCGGTGACCATCAGCGATACTACATCGGGCGCGACGATTTACTACACGACGACCGGCACGACGCCGAGCACGTCCTCTACGAAGTACGCGGGCACAGCGATCTCCGTCAGCACGACGGAGACTCTTGAGGCGATTGCGGTCGCCACCGGCTATACCAACAGCGCGGTCGCCACGGCGGCCTACACCATTCAGCCGGCAGGTAGCGGAATCAGCTTCCCGCAGGGCTTTGCCAGTTCCCAGGGGTTGATGATCCTGAACGGGAGCACGGATTTGGACGATTCACGCCTTCAGTTGACCGATGGAGGTACAGGTGAGAATGGCACGGCTTGGTATGCGACGCCGGTGAATGTCCAGTCCTTCAGCACGACGTTCACCTTCCAGTTATCTAACCCGGCGGCAAATGGGATCACCTTTGCCATTCAAAACCAGGGCACAGCCGCGCTGGGATTATTTGGGCAAGGACTTGGCTACGAGTACATTCCCACCAGCGTAGCCGTGAAGTTTGATCTGTACAATGCCGCAGGCGAGGGACCGGACTCGACGGGTCTCTACACCGACGGCGCCGTACCGACCGTTCCGGCGATCGATCTGAGCTCGACGGGCATTAACCTGCACAGCGACGACACGATGTCCGTTCAGTTGCTGTACAACGGCACCACCCTTACGATGACCATCACTGATACGGTGACGCTGGCGAGCTACACGACGAGCTGGACCATCAACATACCGGCCACTGTGGGAGGCAATACCGCCTACGTCGGCTTCACCGGCGGAACTGGCGGCTTAACTGCGTCGCAAAAGATACTTACCTGGGCTTATACACCCGGTGCCGTGCTGCCCACGCCTGTATTTTCACCCGTCGCAGGAACCTACACGACGGCGCAGTCGGTGACGATCAGCGACAGCTCGTCGGGCGCGACGATTTATTACACGACGAATGGCACGACGCCGACCACGTCTTCGACGAAGTACAGCGGCACGGCCATTTCTGTGAGCACGACGGAGACGCTGGAGGCGATTGCAGTCGCTTCCGGCTTTACCAACAGCGCGGTCGCCACAGCAGCCTATACGATCGCTACCGTGCTGCCGACGCCGACCTTCAGCGTGGCGGCGGGAACCTACACGACGGCGCAGTCGGTGACGATCAGCGACAGCTCGTCGGGCGCGACGATCTACTACACGACGAATGGGACGACGCCGACCACGTCTTCGACGAAGTACAGCGGCACGGCCATCTCCGTCAGCACGACGGAGACGCTGGAGGCGATTGCAGTCGCTTCCGGCTTTACCAACAGCGCGGTCGCCACAGCAGCCTATACGATCGCTACCGTGCTGCCGACGCCGACCTTCAGCGTGGCGGCGGGAACCTATACGACGGCGCAGTCGGTGACGATCAGCGACAGCTCGTCGGGCGCGACGATCTACTACACGACAAATGGCACGACGCCGACCACGTCTTCGACGAAGTACAGCGGCACCGCCATTTCTGTGAGCACGACGGAGACTCTGGAGGCGATTGCAGTCGCTTCCGGCTTTACCAACAGCTCGGTGGCCACGGCGGCCTATACGATCGCTACCGTGCTGCCGACGCCGACCTTCAGCGTGGCGGCGGGAACGTATACGACGGCGCAGTCGGTGACGATCAGCGACAGCTCGTCGGGCGCGACGATCTATTACACGACGAATGGGACGACGCCGACCACGTCTTCGACGAAGTACAGCGGCACGGCCATTTCTGTGAGCACGACGGAGACTCTGGAGGCGATTGCAGTCGCTTCCGGCTTTACCAACAGCGCGGTCGCCACAGCAGCCTATACGATCGCTACCGTGCTGCCGACGCCGACCTTCAGCGTGGCGGCGGGAACCTATACGACGGCGCAGTCGGTGACGATCAGCGACAGCTCGTCGGGCGCGACGATCTACTACACGACGAATGGCACGACGCCGACCACGTCTTCGACGAAGTACAGCGGCACGGCCATCTCCGTCAGCACGTCGGAGACTCTGGAGGCGATTGCAGTCGCTTCCGGCTTTACCAACAGTGTGGTGGCCACGGCAGCCTACACCATTGCTTCTGTGCTACCCACGCCAGTGTTTTCACCCATCGCAGGAAATTACGCTTCGGCGCAATCGGTGACGATCAGCGACAGCTCGTCGGGCGCGACGATCTACTACACGACAAATGGCACGACGCCGACCACGTCTTCGACGAAGTACAGCGGCACCGCCATTTCTGTGAGCACGTCGGAGACTCTGGAGGCGATTGCAGTCGCTTCCGGCTTTACCAACAGCGCGGTGGCCACGGCAGCCTACACCATCGCTTCCGTGCTTCCCGCGCCGACCTTCAGCTTGGCAGCAGGGAATTACACCACAGCGCAAACGCTAACAATCACTGATGCGGTGCCAGGCACGACGATCTACTACACGACGAATGACGCGTCACCGACCACGTCGTCGACGAAATACACCGGGCCGATCACAATAAGCTCGTCGGAAGCGGTCGCTGCATTCGCGGCTGCCTCGGGCTATCACAACAGTGCGACGACGTCAGGGGTTTACCTCATCAATAACGTATTGCCTACGCCACTCATTCTGCCAGCGGGTGGAACCTATAGCACGTCGCAAACCGTAACCATCAGAGAATGGTTGAATACAGATGTTTATTACACAACCGACGGCACGACTCCCACCACGTCGTCGACTCGGTACACGGGGCCGTTCACGGTCGCCTCGACCGAGACGGTCAAAGCCATCGTAATTGCTTCGCCTTACACAAACAGCCCAGTAGCCACGGCGGCCTACACCATCCAGGCAGGCACCTCGAGCATCGGCTTCGGCGGAGGTTTTGCGGCTTCGCAAGGTCAGGTGGTTCTGAATGGCACAACGCAGTTGAACGGCTCGGGGCTCCAGCTGACAAACGGTGGCCTGGGCCAGGAGGGCTCGGCCTGGTATGTAACGCCAGTGAATGTTCAATCGTTTACCACGAACTTTACCTTCCAGCTGACAAACGCAGCGGCGGACGGATTTACCTTCACCATCCAGAATCAGGGCACGGCCGCTTTGGGAATCTTTGGCTCAGGCCTCGGGTACGAATACATTCCTACGAGCGTGGCTGTGAAGTTCGACCTATTCAATGCGGGGGGCGAGGGATCGGATTCGACGGGCATCTACACCAACGGCGCGATACCGACGGTTCCGGCGATCGATTTGAGTTCGACAGGCATCAATCTGCACAGTGGCGACGCGATGGCTGTACAGATGGTGTACAACGGCACCACTCTTACCATGACGATCACTGACTCAGTGACGCACGCGACCTATACCACGAGCTTTACCATCAACATACCGGCCACCGTGGGAGGCAACACCGCGTACGTCGGATTTACCGGCGGCACGGGCGGGCTCACCGCCACTCAGACGATCCTTACTTGGACGTACACAAACTAGAGCAGTACCTGATGGTGAACTAGCCGCGAATCTTGCCTATTGTGGTAGGAAATATCGGGGTTGTTCTCGACATGAGTCCGTCACACACAGTGGATGATGAAGTTTCAAGCTTTTGGGTAATTGAACTTCAAAGCGTATCTCTAAAAAATCAGAAAAGTTCTCGAATCATCTGCGCCCGCAGGTTGTTCCATGTGCTTTTTGTGTTCAACAGAGCACGTTCTCGTGCCGCTTCTGCGGCTCGAACCAGGAACTCCCGATCTTTATGGAATTGCCCGATGCCGTCGGCCAGGCCCTCGGCATCAGCATTGGGAGTGATAAGACCATCCACCTGATGGCGCACTGTGTCCTGGCTGGCCAACGAGCGGAACGCAATCACCGGAAGACCGCCGGCCATTGCATCGAAAAAAGCTCTCCCGAAGTCCGTGGTGAGATGGGGCATGAGAAAGACATGTGCGCCGGCCATGACCTGGCGGAGCTGAGGACCGGGCTCCACAGAACCCGGAAACTCGATGCTGCCGGCTATGTCCAGTTTCTGCGTCAAGAGTTTAAGCGAGTCTGACTTACTTCCTTTCCCGTAAAGTGTTGCCTGGACCGGGATGTTTCTCTGTTTCAGGATCGATACTGCCCGGACAATGAAATCGATGCCTTTGAGCGACTCCATCCGGCTCGCGCTGATGAGGCGAAGCGGCGCGGCGCCCCGTATATTGGCGCACTTTGCTTTGAAGCTGTCAGGGTCGATCACGTCTTCTTTTTCATGGACTGGCTGCCGGATTTGTACTGCGTTTGCCGCATATTCGCGGTAGCGCGCGACCGCGGCTGGTGTATGTAAGAAGCTGAGTGAAGCATTGGCGACGCGCTTTCGCACCTCGCGATCCAGATGGTTCAGATCTCTCCGCCGGCGCAGCTTCTGCAAAGTATTTTTCTCAGTCCGCACCCACTCCCAATTGAGCATGTCGTAGAAATCTTCGGCCACTACAAACAACGTCTTTTTGTTGAGCTGCACGGCGAGATCATGCCCGAACCAAAGCGGGGTGTACGGAGGAAAAAGGTTAGACGAATGGATCAGGTCGCTGTTGTTCACTGCAGGTCGCAGGGCAGAACGAACCCGCCTGGTGAATGTCACATCCGCCCGGCCCTGGTAGATCGGTAGTCCAAGAAATTCAAAGCCCTCGCTCTTCGAGAGCGAATCCCTCGCGGGTCCCCATCCCTGGAGATCTTCGACTGTAGCCAACTCGGGTGCCGCGATGGTCACAGGGCCGAGCGATGCGACCAAGCCCCTCAGGTCTTCAGCCCATAGGCGGTCCATTGTGGCTGATGTGCCTTGCCGGGCGAAAGGAATATGTGTGACCAGCAGATAACGCAAGGGTTCCTCAGGTTGTCGATGCTCGGCGGATGGGTCAAGTGTATACCACGGGTTGCACTCGACAGCTCGCATACGGAGCAGAGGAGTGGCTTCGATGGCGGTAAGAAGATAGGGGCAATTCGATCACGAACACCGATCAGAGCGAGAGTGAGGGGGCCGATCCGTTGACCTTGCGCAGTCCGATCGGAACCGCAGGTACTCCGGCCACCGTCGAGCCAGGCTCGACGTCCCGGGTGACGACAGCGTTCGCGCCAACCGTGGCGTTATCGCCAATCGTCACTCCCCCCAGCACCGTGACACTACGCCCGATCCAGACTTTTTTACCGATCACGATTGGCTTGGCGACGTGGCCCGATTCTCTGAAGCTGCGTTCCTCAGTGCGCTGGTGGTTGGCGTCGCGGATGCTGGCGTACTCGCCGATCATGCTGCCGGCGCCGATCGAGACCCCGGCCATCGCGACAATGTGAGCGCCGCGGGAGATCACCACTCCATCGCCTATTTCAATCCACGCGTTTTCCTGAGTTTCAAGATGCAGGCCCGCGTAGAGCAGAACATCTTCGCCGAAACGGATGTTGCGCGTACCGTCAACGAAGGCTTTGCCCTCGATTACCGCGGAGGCCGGCAGATTTGTCGTGAGATCTGCGGAGAGGGCCGCATGGGCATAAAGTCGAGTGAGATTTCTGCGCAGGCCGCGGGTCGCCCGCAAAAGAAAAGCCAGGAGGTGACTGAGCACAAATTTAAGGCTACGCTTCATGCCACCCTTTCGATATGATCGCGCTGTCCACCCAGATAGATTATGCTCCGCCTCACCAGGGTCGTGGAGGCGAGATACGTCCGCCCTGGGTGTCCTTCCAGGCCTGCTTCATCAGTGCAATGAGATTACGATATTCTTTGGTGCGCGCCTGACGCCTCGGGTTGCTGCTGAAACGATTCCGCAACAGAGTGAGATGGTAAAGCCCGAGTTCGAGCATTTTCGCGCCCCACGCCGCGGAGCCATGATGCTTGCGGTAATAGAGCAGCGTGCTGCGCATACGCCAGAGGACAAGCTGTGCACCGGCGGATGACATCTCCAAAGACTTCACTTGGCGCGACGATTCCCCTCCGATATGAATCACGACGACATCGGGCCAGTACCAGATCTCGAATCCGGCGTTCTGAACACGCCGGCAAAGGTCGACTTCTTCGGAATAGAGAAAAAACTCTGGATCGAAAAGACCGACCTTGGTTAGTGCTTCAGCGCGAATAATTGAAAAGGCGCCAGGAACCCAATCCGTCTGCGCGGGGAGCATTGGATCGGCCCAAGTCCTGTCAAAGCGGCCGAAGAGTCGGGATTTTGGAAACTTATTCGCCAAGCCAGTCAATACGAAGAAATCAGTCATCAAGGAGGGAAACATTCGTGCCGATGGTTGCCATGAATTGTCTCGTCCCACCAGTCTGGCGCCCGCCAGCCCAACGGAGAGTTGCTGCTCCATGTGGCGCACGGCCACGGTCAACGCATCGGCGCAGAGAAAAGCGTCGGAGTTGAGCAGCACCACATAGCGTCCACGCGCAACCTCGAGCGCGACATTGTTCGCGGATGCAAATCCAAGGTTCACTTCGCTGCGGAAGAGCCTGACTCGCGGGAATTCCTTCTCGACCATTTCAGGCGAGCCGTCGGACGAGTGGTTATCAACTACGAGAATTTCAACGCGAAATCCCGCGGACTCGCGCTCGATCGATTGCAGGCACTCGCGGAGGACGTCACGCGTATTAAAGGAGACGATTACGATCGAAATATTAACTGAGTCGCCTGAAGAGTCAGGAATTGGCATGTACGCTGTGGTCTTTCTCAGATAAGGCAGCTCTCAAAATTGGATGCCAGCAAATTCAGATTAACAGCCAGGTTATAGTGCTTGACGACCTGAGCGCGGCCGGAAGCTGCCAACCGTTCTCTCAAAACGGGGTCGCGAACGAGCGACTCAATCGCAGAGGCGAATGACTCCACCGAAGAAGGTGGGACGAGCAAACCGTCCACATTATTACGAATGAGCTCGGGGATGCCAGCCACGTAAGTGCTGACGCAGGGAATGCCCATGGCCATCGCTTCCATCAAAGCAACGGGAATGCCTTCCGCAAAACTTGACAGGGCAAAAATATCCGCCTTTGCTATTTCTTCGCGGGTCTGATCGTGGTTAAGTGCACCGCAGAATGTGACGCGTCCGCCGAGTTCGAGTTCGGCAACCTCGCGTTCGAGGTGAGTACGGTCCGGTCCATCACCAACATAGGTTAAATGCATGGCGTGGCCCTTCGCGCACAGGCGTGAGAACGCCCGAAGGAGAATATGCTGCCCCTTGGCCGCCACAAGGCGACCGACGCAAACAATTTGCAAGGGGAATCTTGCCTCGCGAGCGACAGGCTCAAACTCTTCCATATCGACGCCCAGCCGAACCACATGCATCTTCTTCCAATGATCCGGGTGGCTGTACTTCATCAGTTGGCTGCGGCAAAAGTCACTGATACAAAAAATGAACTTCGCTCGCTCGATCTTGCGCGGAAGATAACAATACTCAGCTTCGTAGAATTCCTCGGGACCATGAATGGTTATGGAATAGTCGAATCCCCAGACCTCGGCTGCCAACATTGCAACGGTCGAGACGGGGCCTCCGAAGTGAACATGAAGATGACGAAGACCTTGCCGGCGCATCCAGCGGCCAAGCAAAAGGGCCTCGGCCAAGTAAAAGAATGCATAGATTCTACGAGATAGATCCCAACCGCCCATACCTGATGCGGCTCTTAATCCCCGAAACATTACGCGCGGATGTATGAAGGCAATACTTGCCAAAGCACCAATGGCTTTCCCCGCATCAATTTCTTTCAAATAATACGTACGGCGCGCCTCTGCCGCCTCTTTAGGCGGCAGCTTGGAAGTCGGCCGGTCGGGAGGATTCACGGATGCTGTCTCGATCTGGAAGCCAATTTGGCGCAAACCGAGAATTTCCTTCAGAAAGAAAGTATGGGATATAGCCGGATATCGGCTGAGGAAATAGGCCATACGAATTTGTGGAGTCGGCGGCATAAACTCTTATGGTCCAGTAACAAAGATAACTCACTCCGGTTACTTTTTTACTCATCCTGGAGTTCTTCACTATCGAACTGACGAACTAAATCACGCCCGCTATGGGTGGGAAAATGAAGCACATTAGCGCTAACCTCATATGCGATTCGGCTGAGCGATGTCGTGATCCAAACCCTAAGAAGAGGGTCTGAGAAGCGTAAGGACCGGGCGCAACGACTCGCGCCTTTCACTGGGATAGACCGTCCACCCAACACAAGTGGAGCAGGATTTCGTTCTCCAACGGCCGCCTGACGGCCGCCGGATCCGAGTTGCTGACTGTGGTCGACCATTTCACTCCGAGAATGCTTGGCGCTGTTTGCGGACAATGCGTTGAGTGGAGAGAAAATGCCGACGTTGGACATCTGCGCGTCGCAATCCATCACCGATAACGTCACAGAGTCCGCATCGAATTCGATGGACCACCGGGCTTGCAAGCACGAGTGCGTCTGAGTTTCATCCGGCTAGGCCCGGCCTGCCCGAGAAGAGCTAAATCGAAAGCTTTAACGGCAAGCAGCGCGATGAGTGTCTGAACCGCGAGATCTTTTCCATCTTGGCTGACGCCCGCCGGATTCTCGACTACTGGCTTCAAGACTGCAACGCTACTGTCCACACTCGCTTTTGGTTGATCGCACACCCGGCGCGGTTGTTTGGGTAGGTATGTGCACGTCTCAGCAAAGTTTGCGACGTCGACCTTATCGAGGAAACCGCAACGTCAAATGCAGAAATTAGAAATAGGCAACGATGAGCGCATCCGGCTTCCGAGTAGAAATGTCTCGACCCATGTAAGAAACCGCGTAAATTTTACAAACCTCAGTGGAAATTCTGGTTGGTGGCCAGGAGATTCTTCATGTTGTGGATAGAAACTTGTGAAATTGAACGTAACAGTTATCGACACATAATCGCTTCCCGAATGCCTCATGCTTTCTGCAGGCAGGTCTTGTAAGTGCCTACGACCCGCGCGGGGGACTAGCTCGGAAATCAGTCGGTGCAGTGGATCTAAGAATACAGTTTCGGCCTCAAGACCAATTTGCCACAAGCTATGAATTGATCTAGGTTAAGGCCGCCGAGGCGGTCTTCTGAGTGTAGCTAAGGCAAATTCCATTTTTTTTCAATTTTTTAGGTGAGTTTCCGTGGAAATGGTTTAGAGTAGTGAAAATTCCTGCTTCAGTTACTTTAGACTCGTCCTCGAGTTCTTCTCTGCCGATTACCAAAACTTACATAAAACTAATCCGGGCGGAGAAGAAGGACTCAAAATTAAAATTCACAAGGGATTGGGGCTGCTCTATGTATACTCACCCAACGGTCCCTTCAAGAAGTAGCCAAAAGTAGCAGGCCCGTTCCTCGCTCATTTCGGATTTTTATATAGGAGTTAATCATGCACTTGTCGACCAGGTACATGCAGTCGCAGTATGTAATTTTGTTTCTAGTCTTCATAGCTGCGTTCCTAAGCGTTCCGGTGGACGGCCTTGCGCAGACCACCTCCACAAACATTCAGATCGCGGGCACATATGTGCAGCCTTCTGTAACGAGGCTGGGCATCAATCTCGGCGACCAGACCTCCTATGATTCTGGCCAGATGCTGAAGAACCTGGTCTTCGGTAACAGCGGATTTGAAGGCATGAAATATCGGAGCATTCTTAACTGTGTGGTAGTGGCCGCCAACACCTGTACGGACTCGAATACTTACAGCCACCAGCCTTCAGGTTTCTGGACCGGTGGGACCTACCTCGTCGTCTCTGGCGCTCAGTCCGGGACCTCTGGGAATATCGTCACGAGTGTCGCGATTCCCACCAGTTGCTCAGGTTGCGGGCAACAGATCGTCACTTTCGATAAGAGCCTTGGTCTCGCAGTAGGTGACTATGTGGCCGTCACAAATAGTTTTCCTGGAAACGCACAGGTAGGTTGGCAGACAAGTGTCACCGGCGCCGCGACTCTGACTACAGACCTGACCGACTTATCGCCGGAAACTCCCGGCAAGCAGGCTCTTCAAATAACTGCGACCGGAGCGAACGATTCAGCCACGATTATTCATGGATGGGACACGACGAATGGTCTTACATTCATCCAAATGAATGGGACTTTTACGGTGAAGTTTCGTGCCAAGGGGGTGGGTGGCACAAACATTCTGAATGTAAATGTTGAGCGTCTTACTCCCGGTTGGTCATATTTTCTCAACCAAAACGTCACACTCAGTTCTAGTTGGGCTGACTACAGTCTGACCTTCACCGCTAACGAGAATGGGAGTGCCATCGGACCTGTCCGACTCGGGTTCGAGGTCGCACAGGCGGCCGTGCTTCTCGACGATGTTTCCCTGACTCAAACCAACACCGATCCCACGAACACGACTGCGTTTCGGGACGATGTGGTGAATACGCTGAAGGTGCTTCATCCGGGTACGCTTCGCATGAACACTACCTCAGCCATCGGAGCCAATATCTACGATCAGATCGCCACGCCCTTTGCTCGGTACCGCGAAGGTGCATTCAGCAGTAGCGCGCTTATGGCCCAAATCCCCTATGGCATCCCGGAATTCCTTCAGTTGTGCGCCGCGGTAGGAGCAGATCCTTGGATTACTATCCCGACGGCGACCACGCCGCAAGAAATGACAGACTTCATGGACTACCTTCTGGGCTCGGGATCGACAACTTATAGTGCGATTCGCGTTGCCCAGGGCCAGGTGGCGCCATGGACATCTGTCTTCTCAACCATTCACATTGAATTGGGAAATGAAACATGGAACACAGCATTTGCGGGTGACGCAATGGCTTATCCGGCTTATCCGTTGTGGGCCAACCAGGTCTTTGGAGCTGCGCGGGAATCTCCGAACTTCAATCCTGCCCAGTTTGATCTGGTGTTGAGCGGATGGGCGGTCAATCCGGGTTACAGTCGAACGCTGGCGCAACAAAGCACACAACACGACTCGTTCAGTATCGCACCCTATCTCGCTGACGTAATCAATAATGTCTCGACGACGAGTCAGTTCCAGAATTTATTTGCGGAACCGGAATGGTTGAACAGCCCTGGCGGGGATGTTTACCAAGATGTCTTGTTAGCGAATCAATCGATGACATCCGCTTCAGGCACGGCTAAGCCGACAAAAGTCAGCGTCTACGAGACCAATTTGGGTGCGTATGCAGGTACGATCACCCAGGCCGAATCCAACCAGTTCGTTCCTTCCGTGGGCGCCGGCGTTGCGCTTGCAGATCACATGCTGCAAATGATGAGACTTGGGGTCGCGACTCAGAATGCCTTTGAGTTGCCCGGGTATGCAAATACTGACAGCAATGGAATTACGGTCCAGCTGTTTGGTATGGTCGTCGACATGAGCACGAACAATTGGCGCAGGCCTACTTTCCTTGCTGAGGCACTCGCAAACACCGCCATTCAGGGAAGCATGCTGGCGACCGTCCAGACGGGAGCAAATCCTACATGGAACCAGTTGCTGAGCAGTGAAAATGTACAAATGAACGGCGCACATCAAATTCAGTCATTTGCGTTCCTGAACGGAACCTCGCACAGCGTGGTTCTTTTCAATCTAAATGCTACGAGTTCCCTGCCCGTCACGTTTTCTGGACCGAATGCGCCAAGCGGAACAGTGCAGGTGACCCAGTTGACATCGGCAAACATAAACGATAACAACGAGACCTCGGATACAGTGCAGACAACGACGACAAGTGCCAGCATTAGCCCGACGGTTCCGTACAACCTTCCCCCCTATTCGATGACGGTGTTGAGCTGGACTGGACCAGGGACGTTAACCGGACCGGCGCAGACAGCGTCACCAATCTTTAGCCTGGCTCCCGGAACGTACTCGACTCCGCAAACCGTATCTCTTTCAGACATAACGCAGGGCGCCGCCATCTACTACACAACGGACGGTACAACGCCAACCACCTCATCGACGCTATACTCCGGACCGATCACTGTCGGCTTGTCGCAGACAATCCAGGCAATTGGAGTCGCTCCGTACTACCTGAACAGCACCGTCGCGTCGTCGACCTACACCATTCAGGTGCAGAACGTCGGCTTCAGCGCTGGCTTCGCGGGCTCTACGGGGCAGATGATTCTCAATGGCAACGCTCAATTGAGCGGTTCGATTCTGGGGCTGACCAATGGCACGGTAGGCGTCGCGGGCACGGCTTGGTACTACTTACCGGCCAATATTCAGTCGTTCACAAATGACTTCACCTTCCAGCTGGCAAATGCCGCGGCGAATGGGTTCACCTTTACGATCCAGAATCAAGGCACTGGCGCACTGGGCTTTTGGGGACCTGGACTGGGATACGAATACATTACCCCGAGCGTAGCAGTGAAGTTCGATTTGTACAGCACGCAAGGGAATGGTTCGATCGGGATCTATACCAACGGAACCATACCTTCGACTCCTTTGACTGATCTCAACTCCACCGGAATCAACCTGCACGACAGCCACGCGAAGGCTGTTCATATGGTGTATAACGGCTCGAATCTCGTCATGACCATCACTGATACTGTGACCAATCAATCGTACACAGCCACCTTTCCGATCAATATTCCGGGGATCATCGGGCAGAACTCGGGTCTCGTGGGATTTACCGGCGCTACGGGGGGTCAAACTGCGACGCAGGAAATACTCACGTGGAACTTCTCTTCTACCGGAAGCCAGACCACAGCTACCCCGACGTTCAGCGTGGCGCCGGGGACCTACACCACGGTGCAGACGGTGACGATCGCGGATGCTACTTCGGGCGCGACCATCTACTACACAACCAACGGCACCACTCCAACAACGTCTTCGACGAAGTACACGGTACCCCTTTCGGTAAGCTCGACAGAAACCATCGAAGCGATCGCAGTGGCTTCGACAGGTTCTTCCGGCACCAGCCAGTCGGTTAGTACTTCTACCAGCGCAGTGGCCACGGCAGCTTACACCATCGCCCCGGTGCTGCCGACTCCGACCTTCAGTGTGGCAGCTGGAAACTACACAGCGGCGCAATCTGTGACGCTCAGCGACAGCTCGTCGGGCGCGACCATCTACTACACCACCAACGGCACCACGCCGAACACGTCTTCGACGAAATACACGGCACCCATCCCCGTGAGCTCGACCGAAACGATCGAAGCGATCGCGGTGGCCACAGGCTATACCAACAGCGCGGTGGCCGCGGCGGCCTATACCATCAACAGCTCGACCGTCGCAACGCCGACCTTCAACATACCGGGCGGCTCTTATGGACCGTCGCAGGTAGTAGTTCTAAGCGATGCGACACCGGGCGCGACCATCTACTTCACCACGGACGGGACTACGCCCACCGCATCCTCACCAAACTACTGGCAAACCATTTACGTCGGTCATACACAGACCATCAAGGCCATCGCAATTGTGGGAACCTCAAGCAGCGCAGTAGCCACGGCCACCTATACCATCGGCGCAACAACAGTCGCCGCGGCGCCCGTCTTCTCGCTCGCGGCAGGGACCTACACGGCGGCGCAGACGGTGACGATCACGGATGCCACGCCGGGTGCGACCATCTATTACACGACCAACGGCTCGACGGCGAGCACCTCCGCGTCGAAGTACACCGGTGCAATTACGGTGAGTTCGACGGAGACGCTCCAAGCGATCGCGGTGGCCACGGGCTATACCAACAGCACTGTGACTGCGGCGACTTACACCATTAACAGCTCGGGCGTCGCCTCGCCCACCTTCAACATACCGGGTGGCGCCTACGGTCCGCCGCAGGTGGTGCAGCTGGCAGACGCGACTGCGGGTGCGACCATCTACTTCACCACGGATGGGACCACGCCTACCGCGTCCTCACCAAACTACTGGCAGACAATTTACGTTGGCCATACGCAGACCATCAAAGCCATTGCTGTCGTGACGGGCTCGAGCGGCTCCGTGAGCAGCGCAGTGGTCACGGCCACCTACACCATCGGCTCGGCACCGTAGAACATCGCCTCTGATTGCTCTGCAGATGCAAGAAGCTGGGCAACAATCTCAAACCCGAGATTGTTGCCCTTTTGGCTCCTGACAGATCTCCATGTGCTGGCAAGCAGACGTTCGTGGGTACCCCCACCCCCCTGTTTTTGTTATCGTTTTTGTAATCGCTTGATAGGAATGGGGTTAAGAGGTACGTCGGCGCCACTTAATATACAGTAAAGGAGTTATTGACTCCTACATGATTCTAAAAGGGTTATTGGATGATTTTGCACTGATTTCAGGGCAGGTCGTTCGAGTTCCGCCGTAACCGTTTGATTCTATTCAATGCGGTCTGAGACCGTTTGATTCGAAAAGAGTTGTGACAAGGTAGTTCGTTGAAGACGAAAGGCCCGACTGCGGTGACAGCCGGGCCTTTCGTCTCTATTTCTATTATAGAGAGTTGGCGGAAATTGTCCGCCAAGTATTTCTCTCATGGCGCGAAGTAGCCGGAGAGATCGAGGATGAGGTTGGTGGGGTTGGAGGAGAAGGCGTCGACACTTCCGTTGGTTGTCGGCACGATGGCCATGTTCGACGTGATGGCTCCGTCCAAAGCATTCAAGGTCGAGACATAGGGTTGCGCCTCTCCGGCCGGCCACAGAGTCAGGTAGTCGAGCGAGCCCGGAGGCACAACCGTTCCGTTCAACACATATCCCTGAGCCGTGGATGGCGGGGCGCAAGCGCTCGTCTCGACGTCCACGGCCAGCACGCCGTTGAAGGCTCCCGCGCCGCTGCGCGTGTCGATGACCCGGCAAGGGGTGACGGTGTAGAGGGATAATCCACCCGTCGCGGGGGGCGCGAAGTAGCCGTTCACGTCCAGGATCACGTCCGAGGTGTCGGAGACAAAAATCGAAATTGCTCCGCTGGTCCCTGCCGGCACAATGGCTGCATTGGCTGTCACTGTACCGGTCGAGGAATTCAGCGTCGAGACATAAGGCTGAGTCTCTCCCGTAGGCCAGGTGGTGAGGTAATTCAGGGTCTTGTGCGGCACCGCGGTGACGTTCAGCGAATAGGCTTTGGCGGTCGGGGGAATGTCGCAGTTGCTGGACTGCACCGGGAAGGACCGGCTGCTGCCGCCGGAGATCGAAGGCCCTCCCAGCGAACCTGCCGGCCATTCCGTGTCGACTACCCGGCAGGGAGTCACAGGGTAGAAGGCCAGGGCCGAAGCCGTGCCGGCAGGCACAAAGTAGCCATCGATGTCGAGGATCACGTTGGTCGCATCCGTGACGTAGACGCTGACTCCACCGTTGGTGCCGGCGGGCGTGATGGCTGCATTGGCCTTGATGCGGCCGTCGGAGTTCAGCGTCGAGACATAGGGCTGGCTTTCTCCAGTGGGCCACAGGGTCAAGTAATTGAGCGATGCAGTTGGCACCACCGTCACATTCAGCGAATAAGCCACGGCTGTCGATGGAATGCCGCAAGCGCTCTGCGGGATATTGAAGGAACGGCTCGTGCCTGCTGCCATCTCCGGGCCACCAAACGGACCTGTCGGCCACCGCGTATCCACGATTCGGCAGGGTGTTACGGGATGAATTGCAAAGCTGCTGCTTTGCCAGCCGCGATGGTGAAGGTAGCCGAGGTCACAGGACTGCTGGTGTAGCCGCTGGCGACGGCGATGGCCTCGATACTTTCAGAGGATGACACGGTGATAGCGCCGGCGTACTTCGTGGACGCAGTGGTCGGGGTTGTCCCGTTAATCGTGTAGTAGATGGTCGCGTCTGCTGTCGCATCGGTGATGGTTACGGTCTGCGCGCTGGTGTAGGTTCCGGTGCCGGGAGTGAAGATCGGAGGAGCCGCCGGAGGCGTGATCGTGTAAGTCGCCGAAGCGACGACGCTGTTGGCGTAGCCGCTGACCACCGCGATGGCCTCGATGGTCTCCGTGGATGAGACGGCGATCGTGCCGGCGTACTTCGTTGACGAAGTGGTCGGCGTGGTTCCGTTGTTGGTGTAGTAGATGGTTGCGCCGGATGTTGTATCAGTGATGGTTACGGATTGGGCGCTGGTATAGGTGCCGGCGGAGGGACTAATGACAGGCGTCGCGGCGGGTTGCAGGACATCAAAGGCAGTGCTGGTTACGCTGGCAGCAGCAGCGGGAGTAACGCCCGACGCGGTGAGAGGCAGCGTCGCTACCAGTGTGTCTCCGGAACCGATGGCGTTGACCAGCAGGGATGTGTAATCGGCAGTCCCTGAGCTATCGGTCGCCGCGGTGTTGCCGGTAAGTGCGCCCGTGCTTCCCTTACCAAGCGCGAGAGGAATGTTAATGCCGCTCAAGGGGAAAGGGCTGCTGCTTTCGTTAAGCTGGACGGCGCTCGCGAAGGCTACGTTGAGGCCGACGATTGCCGGAGGCTCCGTGCTGAAGCTCAGAGAGTAATCCGTCTGCACCGATCCGGAATCTACACAGGGGGTTCCGTTGTAAGTCGTGGTCCCAGGAAAACCACGCTGGTCGGTCCCTAAGGCATCCGCTATCAGTCCCGTGCATATCGCCGGGCTGCCGGGTAACGGTGGCATCGTCGGAGTCGGGCCGCCGTAGTTGCCCAAAGGGGCAAGGAGCGGAGCGACGCCGGTGATATTCCCATTGACTCCGTTCGTCGGGCAACCGGCAATCGAGCCAGGGCAATCCGCGCTGCCGGATGCTGTGTTACCCGCGACAATGCTGTTCGTCACCGTCAGCGTAGTGCCCTGGGCCCCAATGCCCCCACCATTATTTCCGGAGACGGTGCTATTAACGACCGTCAGAGTGGCAGGGATGCCGTCTCCATTAGAATCACAACAGCTGCCTGAAGCGTAGAGGCCGCCGCCGTTGTTTCCATAGATTGTGCTGTACGTCACCGTTACCGTGCCGATGAAACTGTCGATCCCGTCACTGTTGCCGTAGATCGCGCTGCCGGTCACGGTGACCGTGCCTCCGTTGTCGTAGATGGCGCCTCCCACGGATGCGCTGTTTCCCGAGATAACACTGCCAAGCACCGTAAGCGTGCCGCCGGAGTCATTGAAGATCCCGCCGCCCTGGCTATCGGGCGAAGTATTCCCGGAAATTGCGCTGTTAACTACTGTCAACGTGCCGTTGTTCGCAATACCGCCGGCTGTGTTGCCCGAAATTGTGCAGTAGGCCACCGTCAATGCGCCGGAGTTAGAGATGCCGCCGTTGCCGCCTCTGATAGTCAGCCCAGAGATAACCACATTGGCCGCACTCATTGTGAAGTCGTTGTACTGATTGTTGCCATTCACGGTGACGTTGCCTGGTCCGCTGATCGTCGTATTTGCACCAACGTTTAGCGTGCCGCCCGTGAGTGTGATCGTCCTCGCGGAAACCGGCTGCGCTGCGGCGAAGACAGTGGGATCGAAGGTAATTGTCCCGCCGCCTGCCGCCGTTGCCGCGGCAAGCGCGTCGCGCAACGTGCACGGCGTCTGGCTGGTGCTAGTGCAATGTGCCGGCGCACCTGTGGCGTCGTCGGAATCCGTGTTAACCACCGGGAACACGGAAAAGTTGGCGGTAACACTCGCCGGAGAACTCATTGTGATCGTTGTGCTTGGTTGGCCTGCATTCGCAACGGCACCTATCCAGAAACTGAAAATGTATGGCGGATTTGCCTTGGCAAGAAGATTCACGACGGAACCCGCAGGATAGTACGAGCCCGATGCCGGCGATACCGTTCCAGCCTGAGACGGATTCGCCGCTGTCATAAGCTGGTAAGCTGCGTTGAAATTCGCGGTGTAACTGGTGGTGCCGCTGGTGGCCGTAACAGTGTGGCTGAGCGCACCGCCATCGCTCCATGAGGCAAATGTGTATTGAGCACCGGGGAAGCTTTGAGGAGAGGTAGTAGCGACAGTGTGCTGCGAACCGACCACCCAGGTCATGGTTACAGAAGCGCTGTAAGGCACTCCATCCACGCTGAAGACCGGCCCAGCCGGCGACGCGCTCACGGTCACATGAACAACGACGGACGGAGTTACAGTTAACGCGCTGCTTGCCGTGCCGACACTGATGGGCGAGGTAAGGGGCGCGGGGGGTGGTGCGGTTGTCACCTGCAGAGCGGCCACAAGCTTATCGCTGCCGGCGGCGCTGATGGCCAACTGGCTGGAACCGGCGATTCCGGATGAGTTCGTGGTGAGACTGCTGACGTTGAGTGCTCCGTTATCTCCTGTAGCCAGCCCGATCGTTATGCCGATGCCACTCATGGTAAACGGACTGCCGCTCTCGCTGAGTTGCAACGCCGCGGCGAAATCGATGTTCGCGGGAATGGTTGAAGGAGGCTCGGTACTGAAGCTCAGAGAGTAATTTGTCTGGACTGGTCCGGAATCGACGCACGGCACACTACCGGATGGTGTGGTGTAAGTCGTGGTGCGCGGGAAGCCGCGCTGGTCGGTGGTTACGCCGGGGGGAATGTCTGCGACGACACCGCCGCAGATCGCCGAGCTGCCGGGCAACGGCAGAATGGTCTGCGTTGGGCCGCCGTAGTTACCAAATGGGGCCAGCTGAACGCCCGGTCCGATGAGGTTTCCGTTCACTCCATTTGTGCCGCAACTCCCATCATCGCAATCGTCCTCCGATCCATTTGTGGTGTTTCCCGAGATGATATTATTGGTCGCCGTGGTCACCCCCCCGTCGATGCCGCCGCCGGAGACCGAGAAGTCGGCGCCATCGTTGTCTGACACCGCGTTCGCACTGTTTCCGGCGACGACGCTATTGGTCATCGTTGTTACGCCCCCGAAAATGCCGCCGCCGAAGACACTTATCGTGGAAGGACTGCCATATGCGGTGCCCGAAGCATTGTTCCCCACGACAGAGCTGTTGATTATCGTCAGCGGTCCCTGGGTGTAGATACCGCCGCCCAACGCCGCGCCGTTTGGCCCTCCCAACGACGCGCTATTCCCCGTGACGCTGCAGTTGATCAGCGTCAAGGTGCCTAAATTCGCGATGCCCCCGCCGTAAGCCGCTTCGTCGACGCCGCCGTCTACGAGGTTTCCCGAGATCGTGCTGTCAGACACGGTTAGGGTGCCGCTGTTGAGGATGCCGCCGCCCTCGTCCGCGTAACCGCCCGTAATGGTCAGCCCGGAGATGGCTGCGTTCGTCACATACGGATTTACCGTGAAGACTGATCCGCCGCCGCTTACGGTCACCAGATTCGTCAGGGTTGCACCACTGCCGGTGGTCGGGCCGGTTATGGTGGTCCCTGACGGAATACTCAGGCCGCCGGGGACGGTCTGCGGAGTGGCGAAGACGGTGGGGTCGAAGGTGATGTTTCCACCACCATCCGCAGCGGCAGCAGCCAATGCGTCGTATAGGCTGCAATTCGGGGAGCCAGCGCCTGTGCAGTTTGAGACACCCCCGGAAGTGGTGTCGGTGGTGACGGTCACGACGAACGCGGGAGTCGGGTTTACCGTTTGAGCAAGGGCATTGCTGGTGGCAGCGGCGAAACTGCCGTCGCCTGCGTATACGGCTGTCAAAGCATCGGCTCTGACTGGCAACGTGGCGATGTTGAGCGTGGCGACTCCCGCGGAGAGCGTACCTGTGCCAATGCTGGTTGCTTCGTTATAAAAGGTGACCGTCTCGCCATTAGTGGTAAAGCTTCCCATTATGTAAGGGCTGAGGGTCGCGGTCAGCGTGATCTGAATGCCCTTGTAAGAAGGATTTGAACTGGAGCTGAGGGTTAGCGTAGTTGTGATCTGCGCTGCGAGGAGAGGCACCGTTCCTGAAGCGGGAGACGACTTAAGCGTGAATGTGCCGTCCCCGTTTCCCAGCAGCACTGAGACTGTGCCGGCTTCGCCGTTGCATCCATCGTTCTCTGTCGCCAGATCCGGGATACCATCTCCGTTGAAATCGGCTACAACGACGTGAACGGGGTTGTCCCCAACGCTCAGTGAGGATTTGGCGGTAAATGTCCCGTCACCATTCCCAAGCAGCACCTCGACGGTACCGGCGCCGCAGCCTCCCGGGGTTACAATCGCCAGGTCGGGAGTGCCATCTCCATTGAAATCGCCGGCCGCCACCGACCCGTTGGCGTTGGGAATATTGGTGGAGAATTTGGCGGTAAATGTCCCGTCCCCATTGCCAAGCAGAATCGTCAATGTGGTGTCGGGCCCGTCCATCACCGCCATATCAGGAATGCCGTCCCCATTAAAGTCGCCCACCGCGATTCCGCCAGCGATGCCTATCGAGGTCTTCGTCGTGAATGTCCCGTCACCGTTGCCCAGCAGGACGACCAGATTGTTGGCGGCGTTGTTGAACGCAAGGTCGACGATACCGTCACCATTGAAGTCGGCCACTGAGATCCAGCCGACCCCTGGCGCAGGGAGAGTAGACAGGAGGCTAAACGTTCCGTCACCCTTGCCAAGAAATATGGAGACGGTACCGCCTTGATAATTGGCAATGGCCAGATCGGGAATGCCGTCACCGTTGAAATCAGCCATGACAGCGTAGACGGGCAGGCTATCAACATCAAGCGTGGAAACCGTCGTGAAGGTCAACGATGCCGTTGCTGCTCCGAGCGTTGCTGTGCCTAGCACGGTGTTGCTGTTGGATGTATCCAGAAAGGAAATGCTGCCGGTAAGGGAAAGCGGAGTCCCCGTGCTCATCACTGTCGCTGTCAACGTATAGTCGCCGATCCCACCAGAGGACGCAATCGTGGTCACGATGGGATACGTTGTGGCCGAGGGTGTCACGGTCAAATCCAGGGCAGTCGAGGTGCTCTTTGCATAACTGCTGGTTCCGACAAAGACCGCCTGGTAGCTGTGGCTGCCAACACCGGGCCGGAATTTGAATGTGGCGACTCCGGCGGTGGTCAGCTGCGCGGTTGCGAGCAGAGCCGAGTCTTCGCAGTGGGTCGCTGTTGCAACGCAGAACCTGACCTGGCCGGGATGCACCGGCGTGGAGCCGGAAACGACGGTCGCGGTCAGCGTGACCACGGTGCCTGCGGCTACGGATGTCACGTCAGTTGTCCCGCTGGTTACGGCCAGCGTGGTAGTGGTCGGGGCGGCAGTGGCCCAGGCGTGCGGAACACTCAGAAACACACTTCCAGCCAGCAACGAAGGCAGGATCAAGACGCGAAACATCGAGCGAAACAGGAATTGGGGAGGGAAAATGCGAGGGAGAAATGAAGCCAGATCGGAGCGGGGCATAGATAGCTCCTTTTCGCTAATTTACCAACCGGAGGTTTTGGCGTCTGTGACGCAAAGCACAGTCGGCCTGAGGCAGTTCTCTGCCTCGGAACTCAGTATTGGGTCTAAAATCTGTGCTGATCGGAGAGCGGAATCGAGCAGAACCGAATCCGAAAAACAACCCCGGAGACGCGAACAATCTCTAGAACTGATGGTTAGCTATGTCTTCCTTAGACACCAAAAGCGCGCACGATAGTACCACAGCCAGCCAATCGTCGGCCAACTATTATCGGGCTCTGGGTTCTTCCAGGGCGACCCACTTCCCGGATCCGACCTGTCGCTACATGGCCTCATGCGAACCGCTCACGCAGGATGCTTTCCACATGCCGATAGCGGTCGTTATGGAGGCAAGCGCCCATACAAAATTGACGATCATAAGGGGACCGGCGCGATGGTACAGGACGCTATCCATTGCGTGCAGTGAGATCACTTCAGCCGACCAGCAGCCGACGGATAGGAGGGCTCCTTCTGTCGCCAAAACCGCGCCTGGCTTCGAAGCATATCTCCGCCTGGCGAGTTCAATTCCGGTCAGAAGCAGCACCGCGAGCAGCACCAGCATCCCAACCTGCGGCCAGTGACGATGGCCGTACCACTGATTGGCTATTGCCCCGGCGCGCAGCAAGCCGTAGAGTTTCCATCTCCAGTCGAAAGCGATATCGAAGAACATCGCCGTTTGTAAAACCCCGAAAGTCAACGCCAGACGCGACACGCGCCTATCCCGCCGAGCCCTGACCCATGCGACTCCACACGACACCGCCGCAACGAAATAAGTCGTCATTCCGGTCGTTCGCACGGGTGTTAACCATTCTGCTACTGTTCTCATGTTTGAGGCTTATCTCTTATGGTAAGGTCTGCTTAGCCGAGGGCCCACTGTAATGCTCCCCCCTTTGTTGGCCTACCTCGCGTGGATTCCTGTCTCGCTGATTTTCTTTCGGCGCTATCCCATTCGTGTCGCTATACTGCTCAATTTCATCGGCGGCTGGGCCGTGTTGCCCGCGGCGCGCTATGTTCCCAGCGCCGATTTCTATCCTTACTGGATTCTCGGCAATAGTCTGCCTGCGCAGTACTTTCTAACCAAGGCGACTGTCACCGGATTTACCGGGATTCTCTGGGTGCTGGCTTTCGACCGGGAAATCTTTCGCAGCTTCCGGCTGACCTTCTGGGACCTGCCCATGTGCATGTGGTGTATCGTCCCGTTTCTCTCCGCGATCGCCAACCCCGACCTTTTCGGCGAGGGAATGGCCGGCGAGGTGTATCAGCTTCTTGCCTGGGGCGTGCCCTATGTGCTCGGCCGCCTTTACTTCTCCGATACGAGCTCGATTCGTCTGGCTGCAAAGGCATTCGTTATCGTCGGCCTGCTGTATGTCCCTATTTGTCTGGTGGAAATCTGGACCGGCCCACAACTTTACGCACACCTCTATGGCTTTCAGCCCTATCAATGGATACGAGCGCACCGTTATTTTGGATACCGTCCGATCGGCCTGCTCGAAAACGGGACCCAGCTCGGCATCTGGATGGCGACGTCAGCCCTGATTGCGGTCTGGTTATGGTTGCGTCATACCGTAGATCGCATCCTCGGCATTCCCGCGGGATGGGCAGCCGCCATTTTGTGCGTCGTAACACTGCTATGCCAGTCGACTGGAAGCATTCTATTGCTCATTGGCTTGCTGCCGTTCGTCTTCGTCAGCCGCCGTTATTTTCCACGCGTATGCGCTGTCCTGCTGGTGCTAGGAATCGTGTCTTTTGCCAGCCTGCGCCTCGCCAATGTGGTTTCGCTGCGATCCCTGGTCCAGCATCACACAGCCGCTCGCGCGGTTTCCAACTTTCTTAAAAAGATCGGGCGCCGCTCACTCTCTGCACGCCTGGCGCGAGACGAGCGCACTGTGAACCTTGCCCTGGAGCAACCTATCCTCGGTTCGAATCAGTGGGATTGGTGGCGCAATTCAGGTCTGAGGCCGTCGGGCCTATGGCTGCTGGCCTTTGGTATGTACGGCCTGTTTGGGCTGCTCGCCCTGGAGGCCCTGCAACTCATCCCCATCATCCGCGTAGTCTGGTTTCCTTTTGCGCGCTCCGACATTGAAGATCTCAACCTGCGCCATGCCTTTGTGGCCGTCATCCTCATGACCGCCATCGATAACCTGCTCAACAGCGCAATGATTCTGCCCCTGCTGCTGGTGATGGGAGGAATGAGCACGTGGGAGGCTGCCGCGCATGCGGTTCATGTCGAAATACAGTCTCCGGATGAAGAAGGCATGTATGAGGAATCCCACCCTGACGCACTTCGCCTCGACGCACCCTGGAGTTCCGATTTCGGCCGACTGGAATCAGGCGCAACCACGCTTGAGGGCACGCCCTTAAAAAAGGCCGGCGAAGTCGACCCGGTGGATGCAGGCAAACGGTCCTGAGCGGTCACTTGCGCGGTTGAGGGTGGATCGTCTCTCAGGCGTGGGCAAATCTTCAGTGCGCAGCGCCAGCGAACCCGCACGAAGCTTCGCCTTCCTGCAAGACCCTCTTCAGCATTTTGCCGAACTGCAGGAGATGGGGGTCGCGGAACATTGACTCATGATCGCCCGGAGCGAACTCGACCTCCACGCCATCCTTGGCTACGACATTCCATCCCAGAGACGGTTCAGTGCCTGAAATCCGGACCACGTCTGAAGCACGGAAGAGCACGATCTTGCCCGGATAGAACTGCTGCGCACGTGGCCGCAAGTCTTCGAGACCGAGGCCCGCGAAACGCTCCCGCATGTGTTCGGGAAGAACGAAGGGCAGATAACGCTGCAACCAGTGAAACTCCGCGGGGTGTCTGACGGAAAAGGAATCGAGCACGTCTTCCCACCAGCGCGCTGTGTGTACGGACAAATAGCGGAACCTGCCTTGCCAATCGAGGTCGCGCAGACGCACTGAGTGAAATCTGGTGAAACTCAGGAATCGCGCTTTCATCAGGCTGCTGCCGTCGGTAAGCATCGGCTTGTAGCCCGGACGCTCGGAATCAAAGAGGGCGACCAGAGCCACCACCCGTCCTTCTTCACGCAGCTGGCGGGCGACTTCCACCGTAAGCGACCCGGCGAGACACCATCCGGCAAGGCTGAGCGGGCCCTCCGGATAAGCGCGGGCGATCTCTTTGGCATAGACGGCCGCGCGTTCTTCCAGGGTTCCCATCGGCTTGTCGTCGTCCAGCTCCCGGACTCCATAGATCGGCCGTTCTTCGTCAATCGCCTCACACAGAGCGCCATAGATCAAGTACGAATGGATGACAAACAGCGGAGCGGCCCTGCCCTCTCTCCGGATGGGCACGACAATAGGGAGCGCTTCGCCCTTCTGGATGATTTGCGCCAGACCTCGCGACGTAGGCGCATCGAACAGAAGGCTGATGGGCAGCTTCTGGCCTAGCACGCGATGAATACGCGAGAAGAGCCTTGCGGTCAGCAACGAATATCCGCCATAGTCGAAAAAGCTGTCGGTAACTCCTATGGACGGTTGATCCAGAACCTCGCGGAAAATCTCCAGTATCCGAGCTTCCAATTCGCCCTGAGGAGCCACGCTCGCAGAAGGGGATTGGACGCCGCTGGCGGGTCCGAGCACGTTCTCGGGAAGTGGCAGGGCGCGCCGGTCGACTTTGCCGCTGGCGGTGAGCGGCATGGCAGTCAGTGTAACGATGCGCGAAGGCAGCATGTACTCAGGCAGAGAGCGGGCGGCATGCTCCTTCAATTCGATCGCCAGTGGCTTGTCCTTCGGGAGTTTGTCCTGGTGCGTGGTTATATAGGCCACCAGTCTTGGCTCGCCCGGAACGTCCTCTCGCAGAATTACCGTCGCATTCTCGACTACGGGGTGGGTTCGCAGAACGGACTCGACCTCGCTCAGCTCGATACGGTATCCGCGCAGCTTTACCTGATGATCCAAACGCCCCAGGAACTCGATCTCTGTGTCGTTAAGTACGCGTACCAAGTCGCCGGTCCGGAAGAGCATGCCGCCGGGCTCAGAGGCAAAGGTATCTGAGACAAAGCGCCTCGACGTCAGTTCGGGACGCTGTAAATAGCCTGGGCTGACGCCGACTCCACCGATATATAGTTCTCCCGGCACACCGACGGGCACTGGTCGCCCGCCTCCATCCATGACATAAAAACTGGTATTGGAGATTGGTGGCCCGAGGGGGACAATTCCATCCGTAGACACAATGCGAATGGAGCCCGAGTAGATCGTGGTTTCGGTTGGACCGTAGCAGTTCCAAAGCTCGCGACCAAGAGGCAAGAGCGCATTGGCTAGATCGCGCGGCAAAGCCTCCCCGCCTGAGACCATTTTCAGATGAGGCTTGCCGCTCCAGCCTGAGGTCACCAGAAGTCGCCAGGTGAAGGGTGTGGCCTGTAGAAAGGTTATATCGTGCTCCTCAAGCAGGGCGGAGAGTGCGAACGGATCGCCAGCCGCATGCCGGTCCGCGACGACCAGCGTAGCTCCAGATGAAAGAGGCAAGAGCATGTCCATCGTTGCAATGTCGAAGGAAATCGTAGCCACTGCCAGGAGACGATCTCCCACATGCAGGTCCGGCATCCGCGAATTCTCGTCCAGCAAATTCACCAGCGAGCGGTGCTGAATCCTCACGCCCTTGGGCTTTCCAGTCGTTCCGGAGGTGTAGATGATGTAGGCCAGATCGTCAGGAGAAACAGGGATGGCAGCAGGCTCGCTCGACTGCTCCTGCGGCCAGGTTTGATCCATACAAAGGATCGGGCAAAGGATTGGAACGGAGGTGTCTTTGAGTGACGGAGCAACGCCTGAATCCGACAGCACGGCGACCGGTTGACATTCCTGCAAGGTCAGGGCGATTCGTTGGCGAGGGTGCTGGGGATCAAGCGGCACATAGCAAGATCCCGCCTTGAGCACGGCGAGCAGTGCAACCGGCAGCTGTTCAGACCGCTCCATGCAGATCGCCACGGGACGATTTGGACCGGCCCCCATGGATAAGAGATGGCGGGCTCGCAGAGTGCTTTGCTCGTCCAACTCACGGTAGGTCAACTGTCTGTCGCCGAAGACCACGGCAATGGCCTGCGGGTTGCGCTCGACCTGGCGCGTTATCAGATCATGCACACAGGCTTGTGAAGCAAACTCGGCGGCGGTCTGATTCAGACTCTTGTAAGAGCTTAGAGTCTCTTCTTCTTTAAGGAGAGGGAGCAGCTTGAGAGGAGTCTCTGGAGTCTTTGCAGCCCCCAACAGAAAGCCTCGCAGCAAGCTTAACCAGTCTTCAAGGGTGTGCTCGGTCCATCTACCGGTGGCACTCGCGAGAGCCATCACCAGTTGGCCAGAGTCTTCCTTTACGGTAAGACGCAGATCAGTCCCATTGAGCGGAGGATCAGGAACATCGCGCAGAAACAGGTAGCTGGCTCCAGCAGGAATGGGTAGGTCTTCTAAGGAAAACTCGTCCTTCCGCACCTTCTCTAAGCCCGCGCGAAAGGAGATGTCATCCTCCCATGAGAAGGTGGTCAGGGAAGCGCTCGGGGGCTGGTATAGGACGGAGATCGTGTCCTGCCAGGCCAGCCGCGAGAGCAGGCCAGCGAAACCGCCCAGCAGAAGATCCTCCAGTGGAATGGCCATCGCCTGGGCAGCGGCTTGAAGAATATCTTTCTCCTCAGGCGTCCAAAACGTAAACGCCTCGACGAAGGATGCGGGTGCTAGAGAAGATTCAGCCGGCAGACGGCGCAGTAATTCCTCCAGAGATGCCACCGCGTCCGCACGCCCTTGATGAGGCACGGGGCAAACACCAAATTCGTCGTACGATAAGCCGGTCCCACCTCCGGCGTCGCATTGAGAGTTCATTTGTATCAACACCACTAGTTTGTATCAATTGCGCGAGATGGGGTTGCCACGCTCGTCCTGCAAAAAAGCCCACATTGACGAGTCTATAATAACCCGCAATATGCGTAGAGGTCGCTAAATGAAGGCAAGACTTTCGCTGCTGACAATATCAATTTGTTACTTAGCTTTCGCTAACAGCGTTGTCGCAGCGCCTACAGAAGCTCCCGCAATGTGCCCGATCAACCTTGATCGCCTTGATCTGCGCTATAACCACGCCGGGGGAGTATCTGTTCCGCAGTTGAGGCTGGCCTTCACAAACGGGACCGATAAGACCATTACTGACGTGTTATTACTCCTGTCGATTCTTGATTCTGAGGGCAATTCACACCCTTACTCGGAGGATCTAACCTACCACCGACAAATAGCCCCTGGAACGCAGCCGCACAGTCACATCTGGAATCTTGACGCGGCGTCGGTCGACATGCACCACGCCGGAGAGAGCGTCACCTTGCAGAAGGTGCAGTTTGCCGATGGAACAATCTGGAAAGATGACGGCTCGCTTGCCTGCACTCTTTCCGTCGATTTTCATCCGAAATAAGCTGTCGCACCAGCTCATTCGACTTCGTCGCAAGGGATGAGGTTGACGTCGCCGAGAACGGTTTCGACGGCACCCTGCACGGTAATTTCCGCCAGAACTTCCTCCAATTGCTGTTGCCACGACGCCAGTTGAAATCCGAACGTGGTCAGGAACTTCTGACATGAGAGAAGCGAGTTCCTGGGCCGCCTCGCAAAAGAGGAGTGCTCTGTGGTCGAGATCGGGATGACAAGGGGTTTCCGCGGTTGGAAGGTAGCGTCGAGAAGAGCTGAGGCGAATCCATGCCACGTGGTCGCTCCTGCCGCGGTCAGGTGGTAGATTCCCGTGGGAAACTGCGTCTTTCGCGAGTTGGCATACATACGGATCAGGCGCTCTGTTGCCCGAGCTATTGATTTTGTCGAAGTCGGGGCTCCGACCTGATCATTTGCTACCTGCAGCTCTGTGCTATGTTCTGCCAGCCGAAGGATCGAGCGCAGAAAGTTGTCCCCTTGTGCGCTGTAGATCCAGCTGAGCCGGAGAATCAGCGCGGGAGCAAAACTAGATGCGATGCTTTGTTCGCCTGCGGCTTTGGAGGCCCCATAGACGTTCAGTGGCGAAGTCGGATCCTTTTCAGTGTAAGGCTCGGATTTAGTCCCGTCGAATACCTGGTCCGTCGAGTAATGGATCAGAAGGGCGTCCAGCCTATGAGCTTCCTCGGCCAGTACCACGGGAGCCATCGCATTGAGGGCAAAGCATGCATCCCAGTTACTCTCGGCAGCGTCGACATCGCTGAAAGCCGCGGCATTGACGATCACGTTCGGCTTTGCGTCCCGAACGAACCGCCGTATTTCTTCTTCCCGGGTGAGGTCGAGTTCCCGGCTTCCAGTCGAAATAATTTCTGTAGTGCCCTGGCCAAGTTTACGGAACTCTGTACCCAACTGCCCGTTTGAGCCAGTCAATAAAATACGCATCAGGTTTATGCCCCAGTGACTCAACAACGATTGAGTCAAATTCGTGATTGGTAAATCGAGGGAGAGTTTCAGCTGGGGGTTACCGCAATGCTCATCCAGCGGATATCGCGATCTGGCTCCCGAGCCCGCTGCCGTCTCGGTTATGCCTGCTGCACTACGATCCGGTACCGCGCAATACGACCTCCGCAGTTCTGACCAGAATTTTCAGATCCATCCAGAAGTTCCAGTTCTCGACGTACGCGATGTCGAGGGCTACGTATTGATCGAAGGAAGGATCATGTCTCGCGCGCACTTGCCAGAGACCGGTAAGGCCGGGCAGTACTTCAAGCCTGCGGTAATGCTTTAGCTCATAGCGCGCGACTTCATTTGCCAGCGGGGGACGAGGTCCGACCAGGCTCATATCGCCCCAGAGGACGTTAAAGAGTTGCGGCAGTTCGTCGAGACTAAACTTACGCAGAATCCTGCCCAGCGGCGTCACGCGAGGATCGTTCTTGATTTTGAACAGAATCCCGTCCCGCTCGTTCGAGGATGCCAGGAACGCCTTCATGCGATCTGCGCCCACCTTCATCGTTCTGAACTTCCAGAGCCGAAACACCCTGCCCTTTTTCCCGATCCTGTCGGAGACATAGAAGACGGGGCCCGGCGAGGTCAACTTGATCGCAGCGCCTATCACCGCGAAGAGAGGCGCAAGAGAGATCAACAAGAGAAGAGAAAGCACCGTATCGATTACTCTTTTGAGGAGACAGGCGAGAGCCTTGTCATCCCGCCGGTGAATTGCCATTACCGGGAAGTCTCCCAAATAGAAGATAGGAGCCTCCGGAGCCATGTCTTCGTACAGCCCGGGGATTGCGAGAATCTCTACATCCAGATCCCTCGCCATCTCGACCAGCTCTACTACCTGAGAAGTGCTGCAACTCCCAGCGACAATAATCTCGTCGATGAAATGCTGGCGTACCAGGTGGCGCAACTGGAACAGGTCGCCAATCACTTCGCCCGATTCATTGTGAGCGGAGACGTCGCCAGGAAGATCTACGAAGCCTTTGAATATCCGCCCCAGGCGACGATGCTTAAGGATCTGCTGACGAACCGCGTCGCCAATATGACTGGAGCCCAGGATGAGGACGTTCCTTGTCCCCAGCCCCTTCTCGAAATCCCGATGCGAGGAGTAGCGCCACAGACCGCGCAGCAGGCACAGGAATACGGTAGTCAAGCAAACCAGAGAAACGACAACGGCTCTGGGAATGTTTCCGTCGTGGGTCATATACATTCCACCGCATAACAAGAGCCCCGCGTTCAGGCAGGCCTGGACAGTCCTGCGCTGTTCGTGAAGGATGGACTGTGTCTGAAGCCGGCCATAAAGACCGTCGTGCCAACTGAGAACCAAAAGCGCCGTGATGAACCACGCCAGGTAGCCCAACTCCACGAGCAATGCGGGCCCTCCCGCAAGCGCCTTTTGCAGGCTATCCCAATTTCCCCGTGCTTGACCGAGATCGAGATGCAGCGCAAGATAGAGCGCCGCCATGACGGCGATCACATCCAAGACCATCATCGATACCGCAGTGACCGATGACTGGCTCGCCGAACGTCTTTTGACTGACGCGAAACCACTACGGATCGCCGGCCTTGATTCAGGCTTGGCGACCTTTTGACCGAAGACAGAAGTAACTCCTAAATTTGCGCCCATTGCTATGGTGTCCCCACCGTATTTCTTGCGATTCCTGTTGCCGGAAGATCTGATACCAACGAAATAGCCCGTAAACTATCGACGTGCCATCGCATGGGGGTCGCTTTCTCAGGGGGGAGGATGCAGACGCGAATGCGGAAATCCCGAAGTCGTGCCCAAGTAACCCTGCTGGCAGTGTGCAGGAAAAGTTGGGATGAATTAACGATTCGGCAAGGCTTCGCCCATGTCACTCCAAGGAGAGTGACTACGCGAAGAAATGATAGAGGCCGTTGTGAACGAAGAACGAAAAGCAAAAAAGCGACAATCAGTCAGGTAGCAAGGTGTTTCAAGGAAAGGTCCCGAATCATCTAGTAGATTGCCGAGAGCCTTTTTGTATCAACTGGTTGAAGTTAACAGGTGCATTCAGGCGCTGCCATCCCCAAATGGTAATCGCAGGTCAAATTAGTAGGAACCTCTGCGGAGGATTACCCTTGCTCGTTACCAATGGGGGATGGCATAGCTGATCGTTCTGGAAGTAAGCTGTGATACGGTCGCACGAAGCTGCCGGGAGAAAGACTTTGGTATGCTGCGACCCAGGATCAAAGGACCGAAGAGTCCCGCGTCTTTAAGATAACCCGGTTCTTTCCTTCCCCCCTAATTCTGCGTGCTGGATATCTCGCCTTATGAAGGACTTCGTGTGACAGTCGCTGCCCTAAGCTCCCGCTATTTCCCATACGATTCGCCTTCGCAGCAAACTTTTCAGACGGCGTTCGATCGAAAGCCTTTTCCCTTTTTTCATTCTGTTCATGAATCCGATCTGTTCAGCTGGCCCATCTTGTCAAAGCTTGCGGCCCGGGCTGAGGCCAAGTCTGGCGGCTACTATTTCGAGTCGGGAAGCACGGCGCCGGGCGAGAAATGGCGCGGGGTGCCGGATGGCAAATCGCTGCTTGGCGTTCTGGAAAACATTGGCGAATCGAACTCTCTGGTCATGCTCAAGAGGGTGCAGGAGTACGAGGAGTATGCTGCTTTCCTGAAGACGTGCATCGGCGAATTGAACCGGCTTTGCGGCATCGATCTGCAGCGCTCCTACCGTGATCCGGTGATGACGATCCTTATCACTTCTCCCGGCCGGGTTACTCCATACCATATCGACGGCGAAGCGAATTTCCTGCTTCAGATACAGGGCTCGAAAACGGTCCACATTTTCAACGGCGACGACGACGAAGTGCTCACTGACATCGAACTGGAGAAATTCTGGTCGGGAGACGATACGAAGTCACCCCAGTACCGCGAGCATCTTCAGGAAAAGGCCTGGCAATTTCGCTTGAGTCCGGGAACCGGCGTAAGCAATCCTGTGACCTTCCCTCACTGGGTGGAGAATGGCCCGTCCGTTTCTGTTTCACTGAGTATGAACTTCAAGCGCGTGGTGGATACTGCAGCCGATGCTTACCGCATCAACAACGCGCTACGCAAAGCGGGACTTCATCCAAGCAGGCCCGGCAGATCGCCGATGCTGGATGGCATCAAGAGCGGCGGATATCGAGCCGCCCGAAGCCTGAAGAGGCTGGTGAAACGCTGAACAGTTTTTGTTTTTGCATACTTCACACAGGGGATAAAGACGGCTGGGCGCGACCCAGGCAAGGTGAGGTAATGGACATCATTCGCCAGGGAAAAGACGCTGGCGCAGATATCAAGAGATAGTTACAAAACTCGTTCCCAGGTTGCGTGGCTGGCGCTTAGCAGCGCCGAACTTCATGAAAGACCGGAGGGTCGAATGAGCCATTCACTTACCACGGGCCCGCATGCTGTTAGTTCCGCGTTAACAATCCTGCCGATCGAGTGCAGAAGCGCCGACACTCTTCCATACGAAGCTTTTCTGGATGAATTCGTAGCAGAGGACCGTCCAGTGATTATCAGCAATGCCGTTCCGCACTGGAATGCGCTGCACACGTGGACTCCGGAATACTTCAGGAACAGATTCGGTTCCAGCACGGTGGAAGTAACCTACGGCATGAGCATGCGCTTCGCGGACTTGATCGACGCAGTGCTCGCCTCAACTCCGGAAAAGCCTGGACCCTATCTCCACAGGGTGATCATTCACCAGCAGATGCCGGAACTGCTACCCGACATGACGCCGGAGAACCCCTATAGCTTTCCGCGCCGTTACTGCAGTCCATTGATGCCAAAGCGCTTCCGGCGTCCGGATGGATATCTGAAGCTGCTGATCGGCGGCGTGGGTGGTAAGTTCCCGATGATGCACTTCGACTCGGACAATGCGCATGCAATGGTCACGGAAATTTACGGAGATAAGGAGTTTGTGCTCTTTTCTCCTCATGACACGCCGTATGTCTATCCGCATCCGGGGTCGTCCCACACGTCACAGATCGACGACCTGGACGACCCCGATCTCGAGCGATTCCCGCTCCTGGCAAATGCGACCGAATATCGCGGAACGATCCATCCGGGAGAAGCCATCTTCGTTCCATGCGGCTGGTGGCACTCCGCGCACGTGCTGACCACTTCCATCTCCGTCTGTGCAAATATGCTGGAAGCTTCGAATTGGGAGGGTTTCATCGACGAGTCCTGCCAACCCCAGAACGGGCCTGCGCCTGCGATGACGGCTAAGCGGCTTTATCTGCACACCACGGGAACGATCATGAGCACGGCCGAGAAGCTGCAGGAAAGCTTTCCGCAGGGAGCGCTGGCTAGAGGGTTGTCGTTTCTTGCGCCTATCTCCTTTAACCGCGCTCATGACCGGAAGAGGGTATCGTCGCCGCTCCCGCGGACGATATACTAACAACAACCAGTAAGTTTCCCAGGCTGCCAGCCGGTTGCGCGATTGTCCGGATATAACCGGTCTGGAAGAACAAGCTACCATTTGCGATTCAGCCGACAGTCCCACGCAGTGCCGGTCGGGATGCGGATGTTTCTGCCATCGAATGCCAGTGTTGCGACACTCTAAACCTTCACCTTGAACCGCGAGTAAATTCAAAAAGATGACCCAGTCGGCTGAGCACGCGGAAACGGCGAACGCACCGCAACAATCGAATCGCTCCCTGGAGAAGCATCGCGCCCAATTGCGCAATGTTTTACCGGAGATCTGGGCGCTGATGCGTCCGCGGCGCTGGCTTCTGTTATTCGGCCTCGTCCTGCTGTTCATCAACCGCGCTGCCGGGCTGGTCCTGCCTCTTTCGACAAAATTTCTGATCGACGGCGTAATGATTCAGCACCATGGGCAATACCTGCTTCCGCTAGTAGGTAGCGTGCTGTTGGCGACAGCGATCCAGGCAATTACGGCCTTTGCGCTGGCGCAATCGCTCTCCAAGGCGGCGTGGACCCTGATCACCGACCTGCGCATTCAGATTCAGGCGCACATCGGGCGCCTGCCGATCGCCTTCTATGACTCGAACCGCACCGGAGTCCTGGTGTCTCGGATCATGTCGGATGTGGAAGGCATGCGGAACCTGATGGGCACCGGCCTCATGGAATTCGTTGGCGGCTCGCTGACGGCGATCATGTCTTTGATCGTGCTGATCAGGATCAGTCCGAAAATGACAATCATCGCGTTTCTCATCATGGTGGGATTTACGCTGGCCCTGAGAACGGTCTTTGCAACCATCCGTCCCATCTATCGCGACCGGGCGAAGATCTACGGTGATGTCACGGGGCGCCTGACCGAATCGCTTGGCGGCGTGCGCGTGGTGAAGGGCTACCGGGCCGAGGGCCGCGAGGCGGCGGTATTTGCAACCGGGGTGCGGAGCCTACTCGCAAACATCATGCGGTCGATCACCGCCATATCGTTCATGAGCATGTCGTCGACAGTGGTGGTGGGCGTCATCGGCGCGCTGGTGATGTATATCGGCACGCGAGAATTTCTGGGCGGACAACTGACGATCGGTCAGTACGGCGAGTATGCCCTCTTTCTGGCTTACCTGATTGCCCCTGCTTTTCAAGTGGTATCAGTTGGTACCCAACTCACGGAGGCGATCGCAGGTCTGGACCGTACGCGTGAGTTGCTGGCCGAAGCCGACGAGGACGCCGATCCGCGCCGGACATACCGGATCCCAGTGGGCGAGCTTAGCGGCGACGTTACATTCGAGAAGGTTCATTTTTCCTATCAGGCAGACAAACCCGTTCTGCACGGGATTTCCTTCTCAGCGCCACCTGGAACGGTCACTGCGCTGGTGGGGCCCTCCGGCTCCGGAAAGTCGACGATCATCAGCCTCGTGACGGCATTTCATAATCCGGATAGCGGAAGAATCCTTCTCGACGGGGTGGACCTCACTACCATCGAGCTCGGGAGTTATCGCAGCCACCTTGGTGTAGTGCTCCAGGAATCGTTTCTCTTCGACGGCACCATTCGCGAAAACGTGGCCTTCTCGCGGCCCGATGCTTCCGAGGAGCGGATTCTGGAGGCGGCGCGCATTGCTCGCGTGGACGAATTTGCGATGCGTTTTCCCGAGGGATACGACACCATCGTCGGAGAACGCGGTGTCAAGCTATCCGGAGGTCAGCGCCAGAGAATCTCCATCGCTCGCGCCATTCTGGCCGATCCGCGCATCCTGATCCTGGATGAAGCGACCTCCAGTCTCGATTCCGAATCCGAAGCACTTATCCAGGAAGGTCTGGCTTATCTGATGCGAGGGCGCACTACCTTCGTCATCGCCCATCGCCTCTCCACCATCCGGCGCGCTGACCAGATTCTGGTGATCGACGGCGGGCTAATTCAGGAGAGCGGCACTCATGCGGAACTGCTCGAGGCGCGGGGACGTTACTACGATCTCTATACTCGCCAGTACGCCTTTGAGAGCAACCTCTTTCTCGCTCCCGGGGAAGGGGATCTGCAGCCGGAGGAAGAATCGGCTGCAGGAAGCAAGTTGAAGGAGCCGAGCTTCTCGCAGGTCTTACGCGGACTGAACTGATTCACGCGGCATGCGGAAGTAAAAGCCCCGAAAATTCGGCACAAACCGCTCGGGATGAAAGGGGACGTGCAGGCTTCGCGGCAGCTGCCACTGATCAACGGTCTCGTAACCCAATGCTTCCATCTCCCGTACAAATTCCGCGGTGTTGCCAACCTTGTGAGCGACGTAGGAATGCTTCGAGGATTGAACGGTGTAGTATGGCTCGCCATCGTACATCGGCACGCGGTTCACCAGTACATGACGCGGTTTCGATGAAAGCTGAGCCAGGATTTCAGGGAGGTCGGGCTCAATATACTGCAGCGCACCATTGGTGAGATAAATCGAAAAGCCGTCGGCTGCGCTGCGATCTGTCGTGAAGGAGAGGTTGGTTACGTTCTGCTTGCGCGCGAACTCAGGACCGCGCGACATAAACGGCTTCACATCGCAGACCTGCCATTTCAGTTCTTCGGGATAGCGCAGAAACTCCTGATATTTGTAATAACACTGTCCAAAGCCGCCACCCAGATCGAAGACTCTGGCACCGGGTTCAAGCGCCTGCGACAGCCACAGCAGGACCGGGTAGTCATTCGGGTTGAAAAGGAACTGCTTGCCGATGAAGAAATCCGGCACAGCCTCCAGGTCGAATCCCTCTGGTCTTCCCTTGGGTATGGCGCTTTCCGCGGCAGCAAAGGACGAATAGACGCCGCGGTATCGCGGGGCCTTCTCCTGCGAATTGAAATAGCGGTACGTGTAGAGATCTCGCGCGATGGCAAGAATCCGTTGCAACATCCGTTTCTTCCTTTGCTTTCCCGAAGCCGGGTTCCCTTGAAGCAGTCGTGGTGGACCGAGCAATGATGCAGTGACTGCGCAGCTCGGCTATCTACGCATAGATCGAAAAGTGCCATGTCGGGCTGGTTCTAACTCGGCCGCTTCGTTGGCCGCACGAGCTTCTTGCTATTCAGCCCGACCTGCATCGCGAGTCGTTTGGTGTTATCGAGCAGAGCCGATCGTCCGGGAGGCGTGGGGTTCAATCCAAGCTTGCGCAGATAGTAGTTTGCCTGGAAAACGTACTTACGCCGCCAGTCCTTGTATTGATAGCTGATGCTGAGCGAAATCGACACGTTATCGCCATTCTTCAGCCAGTGTGGTGAGTTCACAGGGATGTGCACTCCCGTGCCCGGCTTCATCAGGAAGACGTAGGCGCGATCCTGGAACTGGGGCTTGTAGACGGCGGCGTTGTTGTCCTTCGACCAGAAGCTTTCCAGCTCTGGTTCGGACAGAACTTCGCGATCATTGCGATCGAATACGCTGATCGTCTTGTCGCCGCGCACCTGCATCAGGAAATTGCATTCGCGATCGATGTGGTACGAGGTCACCCGGTGGGGAGATGTGAGAAAGATGATCGCTTCCTGGCTCTTCTTGTCCTGATCGATCTGGCGGCCGCTCAGACGCTGCACTTCGTCCAGGCATTGCTCCAGAAGCTCGTTGTAGTCCGGATCGTTCTGGACGCGTTTCATCAGGATCCAGGCGCCGGCATTGTCGACCCGGTCGAAGGTCTCCTCGAGCGTTTGCTTCCTTTCCGGTACCGAGTCCCACCGCTGCTCCACACGGATATCTCCGGCGTCGAAATAGACGCCCGGTCGGGTAGCCGGATTTTCAATCAGCTTACGCATGCGCGAGAGTTGAAACAGAGGATGATCGGCCGAAAAACAATGATTGAACTCGAATGGTTTCTCGTCAAAGTTTTCCCGGAAGCCCGGATTTCCCGGGTCGAAGATGGAAGTCTTCGCTCGCGCCTCGTGGGTTGGTGCGGTCTGCATACGTCCTCCTGCCAGTGCATTAAAACACGCGTGAGGCTATTTCCGGTTCAGAAACTGTAGCCAACACGATTCTGCGGCACAACGATGTTTCTCTGCAGATTCCATGGCCCAAGGCGAATCCGAGGATTTCCGGGGCGCGTCTCTGCTCGATCCCTCAGTCGAAACTAAGTGGAGGATTACTCCTGCATGATCCTCGCACCAGCATCTACGCATCATCATAAATCGCCTCCTGTTGTGAATCCCGCCGCGTCGCGCATCAGCGATCTCTAAAACTGGAAGTACAGAAACGAAGAAGTGTCTGTCATGTACCAAAGAACGGCAATCATCACCACGCCGAGAGAGGTTGCCCATGCCAAATTCGGGCGCCACAGAGCGATCTTCACGAATCCGGTCGTGTTCGGTAGTTCTCCCTTCGCCTGTCCGAGAATCTCCTGCGTATTAGGCAGGAACCAGACAACGGGAAAAAGCGCCAGAACCAAGAAAGATTTGCCTGAGAGTAGCTGCATGGGCGCAGCCAGAAAAGGGACATGAAGCAATGCCGGTAAGGCAGTTCCCAGCCTGGCGATCACGCCAACCGGGAGCCCGAGGCCATTTGCGCCAAACATTCCGGCGAGCAACCGCAGAGCATCGTGAGTCGATGCTGCGCGGAAAAAAACGGCCGCGATGCAAACCGCAAAGAACGTAAGCAGCACGCTGACTGGACGCCATTCGATGATCTTTGCAACGACCGTGCCCTCGCGGCGGAAGATACGCCACGCGTGATTGATGGTGAGGTAAATGCCGTGCAGCACTCCGAAGATGATGAACTGCAGACCTGCTCCATGCCAGATTCCCGCGAGAAACATGGTTGCGATCGTGGGCAGGGCGACCATGCTGGAAAAGCCAGCCAGCGTCCGCGTGGCCTTGCGCGAGGTGGGCTTGCCCTTCATGATTCTTCGCCGGCTGATCGATAAGGACATCGGATTGTAGAGGTAGACCGTTAAATAACGGCTCAGCGTCATGTGCCACCGTTGCCAGAACTCAATCACACTGGGCGACTTGTAGGGTGAATTGAAGTTGAACGGCAATTCGATCGAGAACATCCGGGCCAACCCCAGGGCCATATCGGAATAACCGGAAAAATCGAAGTACAGCTGCACCGCATAGTTAAGAACGCCGAGCCACGCACTCAGCAGAGGCAGGCCAGCAGGGTGGGCAAAGGTCGAGTCCGCAAAACGGGCAATCCGGTCGGCAATCAATACCTTCTTGCAAAGTCCCAGGATGAACCAGCTCAATCCGAGCGCAACATCATTCCACTTCAAGGAAAAGTCGCGCCCCTTGGCGAACTGCGGCATGATCTCGCCGTGGTGCAGGATGGGTCCAGCGATCAGGTGCGGGAAGAAGGTTACGAACAATACATAACTGATGAAGCTCTGCGGTTCGGCGGCTCCCTGAGCCAGATCGATCAAATAGGCAATCTGCGTAAACGTGAAGAATGAAATACCGAGCGGCAGAATCACATTCCCAAAAGAGTGATGCAAGACCCCGACACCATCGAGAAAATGAAGCAGAGCAAACAGGTATTTGTAATAAAAGAGCGCTCCCAGATTGAGACTGACTCCGGCGAACAGGCAAGCCTTCTGAATGCCCGGTCTCGCTTGAAATTTCCAGATCAGTCTGGAGCAGACAAAGTTCACGACGATAGAACCAACCAGCAGAATCAGGAATGCCGGTCGCCAGTAGCCATAAAAAGCCAGGGACATGAAAGCAAGCCAGCATACAACCGGCAGTCGCCCGAACCTGCCGGCAACCGCGAATCCAGCCAGGACGATCGGCAAATAGCAGAAAAGAAATTCCGGAGAGTTAAACAGCATTGCTCAACTGGTGCCTTTCACTCGAAATCGTGTGCCGTTCGCCCGAACCAGATTGGAAGGCGCCAAAGACGCATCTACTTTCGGCGTTGTTGCTGCGATTGAATTTGTTGTGCGATCTCTTCTGTGGAGCGTTCCGCACCCACCATAGTCAAATGGCGATCGAGATCTGAGAAAAGGGAAATCGGATAAACGGGTAACGTGTTATCCGTCACGCCCGTCAAAGAAGAAGTAATCTGCTCGAGGTTGTTTTCACAGGCCGGTATGGGAGCTACGTTAATCAGGACCTGCGTTCCGTTCACCGAATACTTTTCCCGGAGTCCCCTGATCCATGACAGGGTCGGCGCCGATAAAAGCGCGTGCTTCACGCACCCGGTTTCAGGAGGCTTGGGCAAGATCAATAAGCCGTGACGGGAGCGAAACGTAGCCTCCATTTCGGTGAAGTTGGGAGCGGGACCCAGGGCACCAAGCTTTGCTTTGATGGCCCAAATGGCGAAGCCGTAAGTTTGTTGAGGGTGTGCCACCAGTGTAAGGAGCGTTCGCAAGCCGAATTTCTTTCGCAGCAGAAGCGTAATGCCTTCCGGCCAGTAGAACTCCTGATGATCGCGAGAGAATGATTCCGGCCCCAGTTGAATCACCAGGTATTTCGGCGGGTCATTAGATTGAAGATAGTTGTCAAGAGCTGCTGTACCGAGAAGAGCAAGAATACTTTGCGACTGCGCGATATTGCAGGTCTTGAGTCCAGTGGACTTCTCTATAACAGTTGGATCGACTCCAGTGATCGCGGTGGAGTCGCCGAAAACAACGACTTCACAATTCACGTGACTCAGGCTGTAGGCATAGTCGGGATTGAGCAGGAATGGGTCGTGAGACTCAACCGGAAAATTTTTTGACCTGGCAATAAAGATTGACGAAAGAAGAAAGATGGCAGGCAGGGAAACTACAACCATGCAATAAATCGGGTATCTCCAACGCGAGACACGACGGTCATCCGAAGGAGCAGTTGTCTCCACATCGGCAACCTCTGAGACAGCCAAAGTCGTGTCGGGCATAGAAGAATTCCAAGCTGAATCTTATCGTCAATCCAAGGCTTCACGAGTTACACCTTTGTTGTAGCACCACTGGCCGATACGGCGTTGTATGCGCTTGGTGGACACGGTACACTGACGTACAGCCTTGACATGTAAAGAAAGATTTTTCAAAGAAATTGCGTCTTCTCAGCAGTCACGTCTTTCTTCGCAGTGCCGGATCCCCTTAAGGCCGCTCGTCTTGATGGTTTTAAAAGGATTCATTCGTCCCAAGCTTCTCACAAGAAGATGCCGTTACGAAGGAAGCTGTGTCCTTTGCGGGCACGGAATGTTTGAAGTCTGAGTGCGATGCGCGCGAGGCTCAGAAGAAAGCAAAGCCGAGCGGTTGGACGGTTCGTCAGAAGCAGTATGCCTCATCGCAGTTCTAAAGAATGCAAAGTGAACAAGCAGTCGTGAGCCCAGAGACTTTGTCCGAAAAATCTTCCAGCGCACTCCATGGTCTCAAGAAGAGCGCCCTGACGGCGTCGTTCTGGACGATCCTTGAGTATGGATCCGGGATGGCTCTGCGCGTGGTCAGCAGCCTCGTCCTCACACGGCTGTTGCTTCCCGCATACTTCGGACAGATCACGCTGTTGATGACGCTGATCACGGGCCTGACGCTGCTCTCCGACATAGGAGTCAGCCAGAGCGTGATCCAGGAGCCGCGCGGGGACGATCCTAATTTCCTGAACACAGCATGGACGATCCAAATGATCCGCGGCATCGTTCTCTGGCTGATTGCTGTTGCGATCAGCTGGCCTATGGCCATTTTCTACCATGATCCGCAACTGAAGTATTTGCTTCCTGTCCTCTCCCTCATGATTCTGATAGGCGGTTTCAACAGCACTAACCTGCTTAGCCTGTCTCGTCATATGAGGGTTCGACGGCTCTTCGGAATTGACGGCAGCACTGCGGTCGTCTCGTTGGTCGTCACTGTGATTTGGGCTTATTTCTGGCCATCAGTGTGGTCAATTGTCGGCGGCCAGGTGATTTCGTTTTTGTATCGCCTTGTTCTCAGCCACATTCCATCCGTTGCGCCCGGTATCCGCAACACGCTTCATTGGGAAAAAGCGTCAGTTCATGGCATTGTGCATTTTGGAAAATGGATCATGATCGGAACGGCCTTTTTCTTCTTTGCCTCCCAGGCCGATCGTTTGATCCTCGGTAAATTAATCAGCTTCACTTTGCTCGGCATTTATTCGATCTCTTATCAGCTCTCAGATGTTCCGCGCGCAGTCATTCTTTCTCTGGGCACGAGGGTCGCCTACCCCTTTATTTCGAGGATGATTCATCAGCATAGAAACGAGTTCCGCGCGGAATACCTGCGCTACCGCTTCTATGCGTTGCTGGCCGGGGCCTTTCTGCTCAGCATTATGGCCAACTGGGGCGGCCTGTTGATTTTAAAACTCTACGATCATCGCTATCATGAAGCGGCATGGATGATTCCGATTCTCGCGCTCGGACTCTGGCATACGCTGCTCTATCAGACCACTGCCCCGGTTCTTTTTTCACTCGGCAAGGCGCAGTACAACGCGATCGGCAATGCGGCTTACTGCATTTTCGTATTCGCCAGCATACCCATCGCTTTTCATTTCTTTGGAATGTTCGGAGCAGTGATCGCGATCGCCGCGGGAGACTTCCCCCTGTATGTAGTGACCCAGTTTGGAGCTACACGCGAGGGGGTCCGGCCGTTGCGCCAGGACCTGCAGATGACGGGAATCTTCTTGGTAGTTCTTCTCGCGTGCTTCCTCCTAAGACGCTCGTTTTCCTAGTATCCGGACCTGTGATTGGTTTGCCAGCGGACGTCCCTGGGCCGTCATTCACCGGATGGATATAGTTCCTTAACAAACGCATCAGTCTCAGTCATTCGGTCATACATGTGGACGATCGGCGTGGCGCGACCTTTGAAACGGATTTCTCCATTTTCCAAATGGACATCTTTTTCATCCATTCCTTCCAGGGTCAGCACGGCTCCTTCTCCGTTCTTGTGAAAAACGACTTTATCCGCGGGAATTTCCAGATGGAGGATCATGTTGGAAATGGCCTGGTCGATCGGCCGGTATTTGTAGTCAAGGATCACTTTTGTCATGCGAGCGAGATAATCCATCATCGCTTCGCGTCCGCCAATCGTGGTTCCGCAGCATGCAACGGGACGACCTTGAAGCCGATCAAGCACATTCTTTCCAAGCACTCCCTGCACCCATTCCGAGTCAAGGTAGACGTCCGGATCCAAAGTGTCCTTAGCATCCAAAGCACTCGAACTGAGGTACGTAGTGGATAGTTCGTAGACGTGCAGTTTCGCTTCATCAAGATCGCGGAAGGGATTACCCTGGAGGATAACGTCGCGGGCGTCGGAGATGAAGATCATCCGGTAGTTGCTTCGGACCTGCAAAAAGGCTTCGTAGGCAAAGTGACGTTGAACGATGGCATGAAGCCACGGATAGGCAATCGTCCTGTGAACATAATTGCTGGTCTCTGATTTTCCGAATATTGCCGGATAACGCTCGAATCGTTCTGCCAAGGCGAGAGCGAGACGATAGAACACTTTCATTTGCTTCGAGTTCCGGATCTCCTTCCACACACTGTTGCACGGGATGAGCTCAACATCACACTCCTCAGCCAGTTGGTGGAATTTCGGGCCAAGAGGATTGATAAAAACGGCGATATCGACTTCGTCAGGCGGGCAGAACCGGCGGGCAGATACAAGAAGACGCTTCAGATCGTCGAACCGGATATCGGTCGCGTAGGTCAAGATCAAATCTTTGGGCATACCACCTTCAATCTACTGCATCGTCCGGATACCGGATAATGTACAAGCTTCTTCTCGCGACCCTGCAGTATTGGCATTTCAAACATCGTCAGGCTTTGGGAATCCCCGTTCTGTCAGGCCATGGAACAGTGTAGTCCGGTCGAGTGGCTTCGTTGCCTCTCCGCACCGGTTACTCCTGCAAAACTTAAGTGTTATTGATACTCGCCCTGGCTTGTACTAAAACTTGAGATGAACCCATCAGCCCCTCTAACCCCGCGCCCTACCGGGCTCGCTATAAGGAAAACCCATGAAGGAACTGCTTAGTGAAGAATTTGCCGGTAAGCTCGAGAGCCTGGCCAAGGAAAAGGCGGAACAGTATAAAAATGCCAAGCCCTTTCCTCATATTTATTTCGACGACTTCCTGCCGGTTGAGGCCGCTGAAGCAGCCCTGAGAGAATTCCCCGAGCCGAAACAGTTGAAGTGGCAGAGCTTCGAGAATCAGAACGAGGTCAAGCTGGCTTTCGACGCCGTGGAGAAACTACCCGCCGGCGATCGCGACGTCCTCTATTTTCTCAATAGTCGTCCCATGCTCCAGTTTCTCGAAACACTTACGGGCATAAAGGGCATTGTCCCCGACCCATATTTCGTCGGCGGTGGACTGCATCAGATCAAGCCCGGCGGCAAGCTTGCGGTCCACGCAGACTTTAACCACCACGACAAGCTCAATCTCGACCGCCGAATCAACGTTCTGATTTATTTGAACAAGGATTGGAAAGAGGAGTATGGTGGCCACTTTGAGTTGTGGAACAAGGAAATGACTGCGGCCGAACAGAAAATTCTGCCGCTATTCAATCGCTGCGCGATCTTCAGCACGACTTCCACTTCATTCCACGGTCACCCTACGCCGCTATCCTGCCCGCCAGATCGCACCCGCAAGTCGATCGCGACCTACTACTATTCCAACGGTCGTCCGGCAGAAGAAGTCGGCGAGTCTCATTCAACGCTCTTCAGGGCGCGTCCAGGAGAGGCGGATCAACCTCAGCAACAGCCGTCATCTTTGAAGAATTTTGTTCGCGCCGTTACGCCTCCAATTATCGTCGACGCGTACAAGAGCCTGCGCAAATAAGGACATCCCCGAAAGATCAGCGTTTTGCGAACCGCATGCCATCAGGCATGCGGTTTTCTTTTAAAGGCGACATCTTGCAGGGGTGGCGCGGGGCTGCGGGCGCAAGTCGAAATGTCAATCCCACTTTCGATGCATATCGCTAAGCGGCTCTCACACTCATTTCAGGAACTTTCGCATTGACAGGGCTACTTCAGCGATAGACAATCCTATGGTTTCCAGTTGAACTTAATTCGGTTCTCTGGAAGTGTGCTCACCCATGCGACCTCCAGGAGTTGCTGTCCCCCACGGCCTTCACGACTTCGTGAAATCTTCTGAGGCGTGATCGACTGCTTTCATTTACAACGGGAACTGCTATAGGAGTTGCATCCATGAAACTTTCCTCTCTGCGTAGCATTACGGTCGCCGCGTGTCTGATGGCGGCAACCTCGGCCCTGTTTGGCCAGACAAATTCCATTCAGCTGTTCGGGCCTACGAACGTGCGCCTTTCCCAGAATGGCGCGGGATACGGCGCCAATGAGGTGACCTTCAACAGCTCCACCGTGCAACTGAGCTGCGGCGCTTCCCCCATTGTGGCGACCCTCGCTTCCACGCCGAGCGTACCGGGCGCTGTCCCCGGCAATGTCCTCGTAGACAACTTCGTCTTCCTGACCGTCACGGCCGGCGACTCTTCCACCGGACCCGTGAATGTGTGCACGGGCGGCGTCGATGAACCAGCGGGATTTCAGAACTGCTTCACCACAAGCTATGAAAGTGCCGCTAGCGCCGGAACTCTCACTGGGCTGGATCCCGACAACTTCACCAGCACGGGTGGGGTTGCGCCTATCGATATCAGCGGCAGTCTCGTATCGGGCCCGGTGCAGGCAAAGATTGACCTCGTTGACGCGGGTGGGTACCTTGCAAGCTCCTCGATTTACCTCAACACAAACTGCACGCAAACCGGAGTCACAGGACCGGCTGACATCACCGGTAACCCTATCTCGTCGACCAATCCCACGCCCCAGCAACTGACGCAGACGTTCCCCTTCGACTCGACGACGAATCAACAAATCCAATTTGTCTACAATCTTGCCCAGGCCCAAGGCGTCGCCGGGGGATTGTCGATCACGAACAACACCATCCCGAACGTTGCTGATTCTCCCATTGATCCGACTACCTTTATTCCCGTCTGGGTTCCCGGAACCTCCTTCGCTACATCCAGTTGCATTACCCACACCGGGGAACTGCTGCCGAGCGGTGCTCCGGCCTGCAAGCTCTACACTCTTCAGTGCGCGGTCGGCACCGGCTCAAACCCGAGCGGCGGGCAGTGTCCCATATCGCAGACGTCTAATGAGATTTTCCAGGAGCTCTTCGACGGCCCGGGCTTCACGCTTCCCGACATCGTCAACGCCAACGGCCCGACCTTCCATCAGGGAGTCGGCTTCTTGATGGCCAGTGAAGGCTGGACCGGCGGCCAATGCGCCTTCGACCCGACCACCGACTTCGCGACCCTGCTCTGCCCGCAAAACTCGCTGGTTACCTTCACCGGACCGGGCGGCTACGCCTCCACCAGTACTGCTACGCATCCGAATTCCAGCTTTATCACGGTGGCTCCCGTTCCTGAGGATCTAACCACCGTCACCGTCGCTGGCCAGAAACCGGGTGGGTGGATCAACAGCGATACCGCCGCAGTCACTCTTTCCAGCCAGCCGCCGACTTTCGCGGGCGTTCAGCCTCCTCCACCCGGGGCGGCTAATTTCCTCCCAGCGCCTATCCAGAGCATCACCTACGGCATTTCCCTTGCGTCCAGCCCGCCGGTCCCGGGAACGACGCCTGTGCCCGGGGACGTCACGCTGACCAACAGTATCGCCTGCCCGACCTCGAGTTCGCCTACACAACCTGCAGCGACCGTCTTCACGCCGGCGCAACAGAGCGTGCCGATTCTCGACGGCGACGGGATGTATCTTCTGCACTATTTTGCCCAGGACTGCGCTAGCACGAGGGAGCTGAAGTTCACGCAGGACGGAACCGGTAGCTGGTCCACGAACTTCTATACGGTGCCCATCAATGTGGACACGACGGCGCCGGTCGTTGCTACCGGTCCGATCCTGTCTCCTCCTCCGTCCACCAATTACGGTGTGGCGGACTCGTACGCGCTGAATCAGACGGGAGTGCAGGCCACATATAGCTGCACGGACAGCCTTTCCGGAGTGGTGAGTTGCGGAACGTCGAGTTTCACGGCGGGAACGTTGAATACGGGAAATGTCACGACTCCGATTGACACCTCGAGCACCGGCGTCAAGACGTTTACTGTTAACGTGACCGATGCTGCCGGAAACACGGGTACACCGGTCTCGGTCAGCTACCAGGTTGTGGCTCCGCCGGTAACACCGGTCGACCTTGTGGTGTTGAACCTTGCTCCGCTTTTGGTAAGTCACAATGGCGTGTTCGCGTATGAGATCGCTGCGGCGAACCGGGGCGGAAATACGGCCACGGGGGTGGTGATCACCGATGCGCTTCCGGCTGGGGTTACGTATGTCAACGCAGCGCCGACGGTCTTCTCCTGCAGCAAGAAGGGTTGCGGACTTTCAACGAGCGGAACGAAATGCTCGTACGCCGGCAATACCGTCACCTGTACCCTCACGTCCCTCGATCCGATTACCTGGTCCGGACTGCAGGAATTCAACGTTGTGATTACCGTCCGGGCAACCGCCGCAGCCGGGTCAAAGATTACCGACACCGCGACCATCACGAGCGCCGATACTGACACACACCCTGGCAACAATCAGTCGACCGCGACGACTCTGGTCGTCAAGTAACACTGGCGCGGTCACCCGGACGGAAGTCTGGGTGACCGCTCAGCCCACCACCTAAAACAGGATCCCCACCCCGTATCAGCCTCCCTGTCAATTTGGTACTGATTCATTCCACGAGTGTTTGGCGATTGCCCTCACCTGACGCGCGACTGGAGTGAATTCTTGCCCGAAATATGCCGATCACTATGTCTTCAGGTCGAATGAAGCGGATGTCATCCAGGAAATAAATGCCTTCCCTTCGAATCTACCCTGAGATGTGTTGGTCGACATGAACGGCCGATCCAGCCCAGCCGCGATTCGCGCAGAATCTCAGCTGATGCCGAGCCGTCGTAAGTTGTGGCGAACCCTGGTTCGATACACGTATGTTCAGGTGAGTGTCTTTAGTCGTGGGCGGTCGCGGCGCCGGCGAATCGACGCGCTTTGATATCCCGCATCGGCGGCTGGCCAAAGAAGCGGCTGTACTCGCGATTGAACTGGCTGGCACTCTCATAGCCCACCTCGAAGGCGGCGCTGGCGGCATCCAGACCGTTCATTGAGCATGCGCTCTCTCGCGACATGCAGTCGAAGCTGCTTCTGATATTGCAGCGGGCTCATCGCGGTCAGAGAGCGGAATTGATGGTGCAATGTCGATACGCCCATCCGCGCCATGGTCGCGAGTTCCTCAACGCGCAGGGGCTTGGCGTAGTTCATCCTCAGCCACTCGACTGCCTTGGCCGTCCGGTGGCTTTGCTCGCCCAGCGTGGCGATGGCGCGGAGATGCTTTCCCTGCGGACTGCGAAGCAATCGGAAGACAATTTCACGCTGGATCAAGGCTGCTGAGAAATGGAATGTCCTGCGGCGTATCCAGAAGGTCCACGAGCCGGGAACATGCGTCGAGAAGTTCGAGCGAAGTGACGCCGACGGCCATGGCGCGAGCGTCTGCGGATTCTTCGCGAAGATGAAATTCCTGTTGCGAGAGAATCTCCCGGACCGCCGGCATTTCGAGTCTGAGCAGCAAGCCGAGTATTGGTTCCTTTTCGGTTGCCGCGATCACCTGGCTGACAACGGGCAAATCGACGGAGGTCAAGAGGAAGTTCGAGCCGTCGCTTACATAAGTCGTCTTGCCAACGTTGATTCGCTTCTGTCCCTGCACAAAGACAACCAGGCTGGGCTCGTATGCCGCCGAGGCGCAAGCGGTGGGTGCGGAGCGGCGGTAGAGGCGCAGTCCTGGTATTTCAGTGAGCGTGTCTCCCTCTGCAACGGCACGATCAGCAATCTTGCGGGCCAGCTCTGCCCGCATCTCAACTACCCTTTGGTCGTCCTTCGCGTCCTTGTGTTTTGCCGTTTTCACCCGCTTCGCTCCCTCAAAATAAAGTTAACGCTAAATTCACTGCCGCTCGTGCACAAAAATCCATGCATCGACAGGAATAGGCAATAGATTGGCAGGATCAGGATACCGCTCGAAGCTCAGTTTTTCGTAGTCTGATCTACGGGCAGGTTGCTGTGCCTCGTAAGCATCTGACGGCATCCTGCATACAATATCCGCCGAGAAGGCTGAGGTACTCCATGTACAAAGCAAAAGCTTACTCCGTTGCCAGTGCGACATCGCCCTTTGCTTCCACCACTATCACGCGGCGCGATCCCACTGATCACGACGTACAGATCGAGATCCTCTTCTGCGGCATCTGCCACTCCGATCTCCACCAGGCCCGCAACGAGTGGAGCGGCGTGATGCCTACCGTCTACCCCTGCGTTCCCGGCCATGAGATCGTCGGCCGCGTCACCAAAGTCGGCTCCGCCGTGACCAAATTCAAGCCCGGCGACCTCGCCGCGGTCGGCTGCCTGGTCGACTCCGACGGCACTTGCCCCGAGTGCAAGGCGGGACTCGAGCAGTTCTGCCCCAACATTACCCTCACCTACAACTTCCCCGACAAGCACACCGGGGGCGTTACGTACGGGGGCTACTCCGACAGCATCGTCGTCACCGAGCGCTTTGTGCTCCAGCGTCCCGTCCAACCTCGACCTTGCCGGAGCCGCGCCCCTGCTTTGCGCCGGAATCACCACCTACTCGCCCATGCGCCACTGGGGCGTGACCAAGGGCAAGAAGGTCGGCATCGTCGGTCTCGGCGGACTCGGCCACATGGGCGTCAAGTTCGCGCACGCGCTCGGAGCCCACACCGTAGTCTTCACCACTTCTCCCGGCAAGAAGGACGATGCCCTCCGTCTCGGCGCCGACGAAGTCGTGATCTCCCGCAACGCCGACGAGATGGCAAAGCACGCAGGCAGTTTCGACTTCATCCTCGACGCCGTATGCCGCCGACCACGACATCAACGCCTACATCGAGCTGCTTCGCCGAGACGGCAACATCACCATCGTCGGCGCGCCCGAAAAGCCGCTTGCCCGTCTCCGTTTTCGGACTCATCTTCGGACGCAGAAGCCTCTCTGGATCGCCCATTGGCGGCATTGCCCGAAACCCAGGAGATGCTGGACTTCTGCGGCAAGCACAACATCACCTCCGACGTCGAAGTCATTCCCATCCAGAAGGTCAACGAAGCCTACGAGCGGCTGCGCAAGTCGGATGTGAAGTACCGTTTCTCGATCGATATGGCATCGCTCAAGTCCGAGTAACGGACAGCGCTCGCTTTGCTCCAACATTCGTCATTCGAGTACACTTAGAAACAGGAGAAACAATGCAGAAGCGCAAATTAGGAAACAGCAGTCTGGAAGTGTCGGCACTTGGGCTAGGTTGCATGGGAATGAGCTTTTCCTATGCTCCGCCCTTTCCAGACAAACAGAAGATGATTTCTCTGCTTCGGACAGCCGTCGAGCGCGGCATCACATTCTTCGATACGGCGGAGGTTTATGGCCCGTTCACAAACGAGGAACTCGTCGGCGAGGCGCTCGCTCCGCTGCGCGATCAGGTGGTCATTGCCACCAAGTTCGGATGGAAGATTGACCCGAGCACAGGCAAGCAATGTGGGACTCGACAGCAGCCCCGAGCGCATCCGGCAAGTGGCCGACGCCTCGCTCAAGCGGCTCAGGACCGATGTGATCGATCTGTTCTATCAGCACCGCGTTGATCCCGAACGTGCCGATCGAAGACGTTGCCGGAGCGGTAAAGGACCTGATCCACGAAGGCAAGGTGAAGCATTTCGGCCTGTCTGAAGCGGGCGTCGGAGACGATCCGCCGCGCGCACGCCGTGCAGCCGGTGACCGCGCTGCAGAGCGAATATTCGCTGTGGTGGACGGAAGCCCGAAGCCGAAGTGATACCCACTCTTGAAGAGCTTGGAATCGGCTTGGTTCCGTACAGCCCCCTGGGCAAGGGATTCCTTACCGGCAAGATGGATGAAAGCACCGAGCTTAAGAGCGGTGATTTCCGCAACACGCTGCCTCGCTTTACACCCGAGGCAAGGAAGGCCAACCAGGCCGTCGTCGATCTTCTCACCGGCATCGGCCAACAGAAGGGAGCAACGCCTGCTCAGATCGCCCTTGCCTGGTTGCTGGCGCAGAAGCCGTGGATTGTTCCGATCCCGGGCACAACAAAGCTCCATCGCCTCGACGAGAATATCGGCGCGATCTCAATTGAGCTTACGGCGGACGATCTCCGCCAGATCGAGGAAGCTGCTGCGAAGATCAAGGTGGAGGGTGATCGCTATCCCGAGCACCTCGAGAAGATGAGCGGCCTCTAGCTGGGAGGAATCGAGCATGAAAGCACGAGTGTGTTGGGCGTTGGCAGCGATTGTGGCGCTCGGTGGAGGCTGCCTGGCGCAGTCTGCCGCAAAGAACGACCCAACGCCTGGCTCTGACCGAGAGAAGCTGATCGGCGCGTGGCATCTTGTCTCGATGGGGGACACTGGGACGAGCGGACAGCCGAATCATGGATCCGAGATCAAGGGCACGCTGATCTACACTCGTGACGGCCACATGTCGGTGCAGCTTATGTATCCGCCATCGGAGTCCGCACTCACCAATGACTATGTTCTGAACGGGTATGAGGCTTCCTTCGGAAGCTACGACGTTGATGAGGCCGCGCACACGGTTACGCATCACGTGCAGGGGTCCGTCACACACGGCCTTGTGGGGAAGGACCTCACACGCGTCTACCAATTTTCTAACGGACACCTGATCATCCGGTCGACTCGGCAGGACGAACACTGGTCGGTTGTGTGGGAGCATTATTGACTGATTAGCCCCCATACCCGTGTGGAAGAATTCGCTCCAGTTGAAATCGCAAAAAAGAAGGAGAAACAATGCCCCATGTCGTCGTAAAGCTGCTGGCCGGAAAGTCGAAAGAGCAGAAGAGTCGACTCGCTGAAGCGATCACGGAAGACATCATGTCCGTTCTGAGCTACGGTGAAGAGTCGGTTTCTGTGGCCTTCGAAGAAGTTGAGCGGCAGGACTGGACGGAAAAGGTCTACAAGCCAGACATTCAAAACAAATGGGACACGCTCTACAAGAAGCCGGGATACGACCCGTTTTGAATCAGGAGAAATTCCGATGACATGGCCGAAAAACGAGCTGCACAAGATTGCTGAGGCCGATGACTTGCACATCGCACCCTTCCGTGAGGACGGGGTGACGTACGGCACACCGACGTGGATCTGGTCCGTGGCGGTCGATGACGCCCTCTATGTTCGTGGCTACAACGGACAGAAGTCGCGCTGGTACCAGGCGGCACTGCATCAAAAGGCGGGACGGATTATCGCCGCCGGCATGACGAAGGAGGTCACCTTCGAGGCGGTCGACGGACCGATACAGAACCGCATCGACGACGCCTACCGCGCGAAGTATCGTAGCAGCCCGTACCTCAAGCCGATGATCGGCGCACATGCACGCGCCGCCACAGTCAAGATCATGCCGAGCAAGATCAATGCATGATCGATAAATATCGAGTGAGGAGATAAAGCACATGGAGATCAAGAGAGCCGGCACGCAACCTTCTGCAAAAGGGCCGTCTGAGTGGTTCACGGGCACGGTGCGAATCGATCCGCTGTTTCAGGCACCCGATCCGGCGTTTGTTCAAGGAGCGAGCGTCACCTTCGAGCCGGGTGCGCGGACGGCGTGGCATACGCATCCGCTTGGTCAGACGCTCATCGTCACATCCGGCTGTGGCCGGGCGCAGCGCTGGGGCGGGCCAATCGAGGAGATTCGGCCGGGAGATGTCGTCTGGTTTTCACCGGGCGAGAAGCATTGGCACGGGGCGGCGCCAACCACGGCGATGACGCATTTCGCCCTTCAGGAAAAGCTCGACGGCAAGGTTGTCGACTGGATGGAGCAGGTGAGCGACGAGCAATATGGAGCATAGTGCTGCGGTTAGACTCATCATCCAAAACGGTCGTGGATGACTGTTTACCTACTTCCAGCGATTCGCGTCGTCGTAGATGGCTTTGAGATCGGAGCGGTCGAGAACCTTCTCGGCTCCGGCTTCTGACTTGATCGCATCCAGGAGGCGCACGGCCTCGCGGTAGTGATAGGCAATCTGAGTCCGGTCCTGGCTGCCGCTGAGCCGTGCCGATGTGCCGAGCAGGTAATGGACGCGAGCCATATCGAGACGCATGCCTGCCTTCTCCGTGGCGGTGAAATTCTGCTCGAGATCGCGCTGGGCGTGCGCGTAATCCTTGCCGGCGACCTCGGCCTCAGAGATAGCGATGGCGCTTCGCAAAGACAGGTAAGTGCTCACTGTGCCGTCAGATTTCAGAAAAGGACGCAACATCCCGGGCACGTCTTTCGACCGGCCAAGCGCGATCGCCATTTTTGCCGCATTCAGCTTCGATTGGACAAGAGTGTCGTTATCCTTGGCGCGAGTCGCCAGCCGCAGGGCGGACTGGTATAACGGCTCCGCGCCTTTAAGATCGCCCTTATAGAAGGCGACGTCACCACGGGTATTCAGGATGGATGCGGTCAACGCATCGTTTTTCAATCCGTGAGCGATGGCCTGCGCTTCATCGAGCGGCTGCGTGGCTTCGCTGCCCCGTCCGGCCTGGGCCAGAGCCCCACCGAGATCATTCTGAAACGAGGCCATCGCGGCGCCGGATTCACCCTGGTCGCGAAAGGCCTTTACGCCGTCCTGCATGGACTTTACGGCAGCGCCGAGCCTGCCCTGATGCTCAAATACCAGGCCGATCTGGTGGGAGACAAGCGCGACGGAACGGTCATCGCCGACCTTGCGGGCAAGGTCCAGAGCGCGCAGGAGCGATTTGAGCGCAAGATCATACTGGCCGGTGTGGGTATAAGCCTCGCCCAGCCCTTCGAGCGTCTGGGCGATATCGCCCGGGACTCCTAGTTTTTCGCGCAGCTGCAGAGCCTGCTGGTAGTTGGTGAAGGAGTTGTCCATGTCTCCCTTGGAGAGATAGACCGCGCCGATATTCGTCAGGCAAAGGGCCTCACCTCCCTGATCGGCAATCTCACGCTGGATCTGCAACGCTTCCTTGTATCGGGCGAGCGCCTGATCGTAGTCGCCGCGATTCTGGTAGGCCACTCCCATATCAAGGAGGGTGTCGCCGGTCTCCTCCTTCATCCCGATCTCGCGCAGCAACGCCAGAGCCTTTGTGTAGCTAGCGAGCGCGGCGTCGGTTTCGCCGCTCATCTGCTGAAGGTTGGCCAACTCGTCAAGGGCCGCGGCCACGCCGCGCTTCTGCCCGATCTTCTCGTTGATCGCAATCGATTCCTTGTAATTACGCAGCGCCTCATCGGGCTTGTTGAGCAGCCGGTAGGAAATGCCGGTCGAAAGCAGGATCAGCGCCTTCTGCTCCTGGTTGTCTACCTGGGTGGCGAGGTTATATCCCTTGCTGAGCGAGTCGAGCGCGGCCTGCGGGTTGCCGAGAGTGTTCTCAACCAGGCCCATCTCCCAAAGCGCCTTGATGTTCCTGGGATCGGCCGCGAGGATCTTCTCAAAGATGTCGCGTGCTTTGGTGTAATCACCAGTCGACATATAGAGAGTGCCCAAGCTGTACTGGACATCGACATCGCCCGGCCAGCTCTTCGAGAGGTTCTCGTAGGCGTCGATGGCATCCTTGTTGTTCTTCATGATTCGCGCATGGCTGGCGCTGATCAGATACTGCTCGGGCAGCGGCAGGTTCTCGCTGCGCGAAAGATCAACGGCGCTGCGGGAGGATTGCTCTGCGTCGCTCACAAAGCCCAGCTCAGTCTGGACCTCGGCCAGTCTTGAATGGGCCAGGGCGAACTGCGGATCCTCGGTTGTCGCCGATTGAAAACGCTTGAGCGCGTCGAGATTCTTTCCGGCACGCATGAGCGCCAACCCCTGGTTGTAGTCGCGCAGCGCGTCGATCGACGCAGAGCTTGGCTTGAAGGACTGCGCCTTGAGCTCCTTCATGACATCGGGCGAGAGGGACAGGTTCTGACGGACCGCTTCGGCGAGCCGGTCGATCGCAGCTGGCAAATCTTTGGGGAGCGCTTGAGCCTTGATGGGCACGCTCTGATCGCGCTTCAGGTTGCGAATGGTTGCGTTGATGACGATCTCGTCGCCGAAGCGCGCATATTGCCCCGAGACGACGATGTCCGCATTGCTGAATTCCGCAACGCGGCGCAGGGTGTCGGGATCGATCGCAGTCTGTGGGCCGATCCGCAGATCCGAAAATACCTGCCGCAGGCGATCGCTGGGCACGGTGCGCAGATGGGCCGACTGGCCGATATCAGTGCTGAGCGTTTCGGCCACGATCGATCCGATCCAGTCGTCCTTCTCATCCCCAGATGAGTTGCGGAAGGGCAGGATGGCAAGCGACAATGCGGGGACCGCGGCGGCCGCCTGCTCTTTCGCCGCCGGCTTTGCGTGATTCGGACGCAGCCCCAGGTATGCGACAAGGGCCAGCACGAGGACGGCTGCCGCTCCTCCGGCAAGCCACCAGCGCCGCATTCGCAGCCACACGCTCACCTTCGGCCGATAGAGAACTGTCGGCGCCATGGTCGATCCCGACGAGCTCTTGCCTTTCCACCTTTGAAGATCGCTGTACAGCTCGGCGGCACTCTGGTATCTCGCATTGACGTCGCGCTCCAGGCAGCGATTGACGATGCGGTCCAGGGGGCCGGAAATGCTGCTGTCGTGATGCGATACGGGAACCGCCCGCTCCTGCGTGCGCTTGATGAGGCTGGCGAGCGCGCTGTCGGCACGGAAAGGCGTCTCGCCGGTCAGCAGCTCGTAGAAGATCAGTCCCAGTGAGAAGATGTCCGAGCGCTGATCCAGGCTCTTCGACAGCGCCTGTTCGGGGGACATGTACTCCATGGTGCCGACTAGCGCTCCGGTCTGGGTCATGCCGTCGCCTTCGAGGGTGCGCGCGAGACCGAAATCCATCACCAGGATGCGGCCGTTCTGGTCGCGCATCACATTCTGCGGCTTCAGGTCGCGGTGAATCACGCCGACAGCGTGTGCCGCTTCGAGCGCCTTGCACACCTGCTGGATGATTTCGACGGCCTCTTCGGCGGGAAGCTTTTTGCGCAGATGGATGAGGGTGCGCAGGTCTTCACCCTCGACGTACTCCATAGTGATGAACTTCATGCCCTCGGCTTCGCCCAGGTCATAGATGCGGACGACGTTGCGGTGCGTGACCTGCGTGGAGAGAATCAGCTCCTGTTTGAAGCGCTCGATGATTGCGGGGTTTCCGGCGTATTCGCGGCGAATCGTTTTGAGGGCGATGGTGCGGTTCAGCTCGTTGTCCCGGGCTTTGTAAACGGCGCCCATGCCGCCTTCGCCGAGCAGCGAGATGATTTCGTAGCGCTGTCCGAGGAGAAAGCCAGGCTCAAGAATCGGCTGGCCGCCAAAGATGGAGTCACCTGAGGGACGGCTGCCAGAAGATAAGCCGGGACGACTCGGGCCCTGGCCGCCCACATAGCCGGAAGCTTCGGGGGTGCCGATGTAGGTGGGTGCGTCACTCGGCAGCCTGCGGTCTGAAGACGAGCTCTCCCCCTTGAGTGGCGTGCGTACACCACCCGTCCCCCCCTTCGGGGGGTCGTCGTGCGGGGGAACTCGTCTATAGTCGTCTATGGTTCCGCGCTCCCACCGCTAAATGAAACAAACCCTTGAGATTGCATGTCACTGGAGGGTAGCGAACGTGGTCAGTATATAACGTTGGTAACCTGGTGTCTTGCTCAACCCATTCCCCTGCATACGATTTGTAAGTAATTACATCACCAGTCTCTGACCCTTCCTCCTATTGACAATCTATAGGGAGGAAGTCGACACTCATATAGTCATTCGATAGGACTAGCTTCATGAGCTCAAAACAGGCGAACCTTCTGCAAGGCACACTTGATCTGCTCATTCTCAAAGCGCTTGGCGCGGGAGAACTGCACGGTCTGGGCATTTCGCGGCGCATCGAACAGAGTACGCAAGGGACGTTTCTCGTCAAGCCTGGCTCGTTATTTCCGGCCCTTCATCGCATGGAAGAAGCGGGTTGGCTGAGTTCCGTCTGGGGCGAGTCAGAAAATAACCGTCGCGCGAAGTTTTACAGACTCACGAAATCGGGAAAAGGCCAGCTTGACGTCGAGACAGAGCAATGGACAAGGGTGGCCCTGGCAATGACGAATGCCTTGAAGGCAACATAGGAGGCGAATGATGAGGGTTTGGTCTCGAATCAGCAGCCTTGTGCGAAATCTCTTTCGGAAACAGCAGGTTGAAAATCAGCTTGACGATGAAGTTCGCGCGTACGTGGACATGATGACGGACGAAAGGATCGCTGCTGGCATGTCCGCGTCAGAGGCCCGCCGTACGGCGCTCTCGGAGTTCGGTGGGATCGAACAGGTAAAGCAGACGGTTCGCGATCACCGCGCCGGCGCCAGTTTGGACCTTCTTTGGCAAGATGCACGCTACGGGATGCGCCAGTTCTGGCGTAATCCAAGTTTTACTATAACCGTGATCCTTACTCTCGCGCTTTCGATCGGCGCAAACACTGCGATCTTCTCCATCGTGAACGCGATCATGCTGAAGAGCCTGCCTTATTCGCATCCTGAGCGGATGGGCACGATTTACACGCGGGTCACCGGCGCCGTGGCGTCGGACGAGCGGCACCATGTGAACGGGGAGCAATGGGAACTGCTGCGCGACGAAGTCCCCTCGCTGATATCGGCCGTCTCAGGGATACGAGCCTCGGGCATCAATCTCCAGGCCGGATCGCATGTGCAATGCATTTACGCGGGGCGCGTCTCCGAGCACTACTTCGATGTGCTGGCGATCCAGCCCATCCTCGGGCGTAATTTCTCGGATGCGGAAGACCGCCCACATGGACCCAAGGTCGCTATTCTGAGCTATAACGTCTGGCACAACATATTCGGCTCGAATCCCCACATTCTCGGTCAGAGCATTCTGTTGAAAGGCGAGCCGTACACCGTCATCGGAGTGCTGCCTGATGGAGCAACGACTCCCTTGAACGCGGGCGTGTATACGGCGCTGCAGCCGAGCCATGACGGCGAAGGAGGTGGAACAAACTTTGAGGCCATTACCCGGCTGCGCGATGGCGTGACCTGGCAGCAGGCGGATGCCGAGATCAACCGTGCGTGGCTGCACCGCGGTCATCTCTACGAATTGGAGAACAATCCCGGCGCGCAGGTGTCCTACTATTCCGTGCCACTGCAAAAGGGGCAGACGGCAACGCTGCGTCCGCAGGTTTGGACGCTGATGCTGGCGGCGGGTTTCATTTTGTTGATTGCATGCGCGAATCTTGCCGGGCTGACGCTGGTAAGTGTGCTGCGGCGCACTCCTGAAGTTGCAACACGGTTGGCGCTGGGGGCCTCGCGCTGGCAGATTCAAAAGCAGCTCTGGGTCGAAAATCTCCTGCTGGCATTTGCAGGCGGAGTGGCTGGCGTGGCAGTTGGGTTCGTCGCCCTGCGCGGACTGCTCCTTCTTCTCCCCGAACGCTTTTTGCCTGTCGCGAGCGTGCCCCTCGATGGCCGCGTGCTGGCATTCACGCTCCTTCTGTCATTGCTGACGAGCGTGCTTTTTGGCATGCTTCCTGCTCTTGTGACGCGGAGGTTCGATCTGCGCACGGCGATCGGCAATCGCACCGCAACCGGCGGCGAGCACGTGCACCTGCGGCAGGCATTGATTGTGAGTGAGATTGCCTTGACCGCGGTGTTGCTAGCCGCTTCCGGCCTGCTGATTCGCTCTCTCATCCACCTTCAAACGCTGCCGCCGGGATTCAACCCGGATGGGGTAATGACGGCGAGGCTGTCACTCGACGATGCGCGGTATCACGATGCGGTTGCGTTCCGAAAACTGCTCAGCGAAAGCATCTCGGCGATGCAGCGGATTCCCGGAGTGCAGAAGGCGGCTGTCGGACTGAGTCTGCCCTATGAGCGGTCGTTGATCCTCGGGGGGTTGGCCATTATGGATGGGAAGGAGGCAGGGCAGACCGCGATGGCGGATGAGGTCTACGTCACGCCAGATTATTTCGCTGCACTGCAGATCCCATTCCTCGGAGGACGTCCCTTCGCGGTAGCAGACGGCCCGAATACTCAGCGCGTGGCGATCGTGAATCAGACATTCGCTCGCAAATTTTTCCACGGAGAGAGTCCGGTTGGACGACATGTGATGGAAGACATGACGATTGTGGGAGTGGTTGAAGATGTGGCGATGGCTCCCGGAATTGAGCTTGTAGCACCCATCACCAGCGAAGCCACTCTGTATGTTCCCGCAGCGCAAATGGGGGCCGGGCAAATCTCGATGGTTCATGTCTGGTTCCAGCCAAGCTGGATCGTCCGCACAGCCGGCGGCCCTGTAGAAGGGTTGACCGCGCAGATGCAACGTGCGCTGGCTAGCGTCGATCCCAACCTGCCATTCTCGGGCTTCTACGGCATTCGCGATCTGCTGGCGAAGACCCTCGCGACGCAGCGTGTTGAAGTGGCGCTGCTGAGCGCAATGGCGGGCCTGGCTCTGCTGCTGAGTGCTGTCGGGATCTTCGCGCTGGTGGCCAATATCGTGGCTCAGAAAACGCGCGAGATCGGCATTCGCATCGCGCTGGGCTCAACTGTCCGACAAGCGATGGTTCATACGGGAGGGCCGGGAGCGCGAGCGTCAATACTCGGGCTTGTGCTGGGGTTGGGCTTATGTGCGGGAGCATTGCGGGCGATGCGAAGTGTGCTTTATGGAGTAGGAGTCTACGACGCAGCGACGATCGTCGCGGTCGTGTTTACGCTCGCATGCGTAACTATAATAGCTACAATTGCTCCGACGTTGCGGATTGCGAGGATCGATCCCGCAACGACGCTGCGCGATGAGTAGGTGACGCGAGCAGGTTTTCTGACTTACTCCGAAAGTATGGGATCCGCGACTTCTTCGGTCTTCGGTCGAAGGTCTTTGTGGCTTTCGAGAAAACGGACACACGCGTTCCAGCGTAGGATCGCGTCGTCGTTGCCTGCAGGTCGCACGCGCTCTGCCTCCTCGAAGAGCTTCAGGGCTCTGACAAGCCAATCGTAGATATAACTGCCGGATCCTGTTCCGCCGGCATGATGGGCTGCCTTCGCGCGCCGCTCCCAGGCAATGCCGGAATAGTAGGCACGATCGTACGGAGTTTCGAGGCCAGACATCTCGCCCATGGCGGCAGCAAACGCGCTTGGAGCCTGTGGGATCTCGTCGGTGAGAGCCAAGATCAGGCTGACGCACGCCTGCCGGTTGTGCGGATCAACTTCGAGGATGTCGCGGCAGATGCTCTCGGCTTCATGCGGCTCATTCAGGAGGCGGTAACGTTCGGCTTTGGCGAGTGCGCTTTCGACGCTGTCATGGGAAATGGGTTTGAGGGTGAACATGGGTTGTACTCCTAGATGATGTGAAAGAGCTGTCTCAGAGGGTCGAAGAACTGGTCCACGACTCGCTCCTTCAGTGGAATGATCGCGTTCTCGGTAATCGTGATCGACTCAGGACAGACCTTGCGGCAGCAGGTGGTGATGTTGCAGTAACCGATGTTGTGCTTTTTCTTCAGGTCGCTCACGCGGTCTTCGGCATCGAGCGGATGCATCTCAAGTGCAGCGGCGTGGACCAGCAGGCGAGGCCCGATGAACTCGTCCTGCTTGTGGTGCTCGCGCAGAACGTGGCACACATCTTGGCAGAGAAAACATTCGATGCACTTGCGAAACTCCTGCACGCGTTCGACGTCGGCCTGCTGCATGCGCCAGGTGCCGTCGGGCGAGTCGGGGGTGCGCGGCTTGAATTTCCGGATGGTCAGCTTGGCGCGGAAGTTCCACGAGACGTCGGTGACCAGGTCGCGGATGACAGGGAAGGTGTGCATGGGCTCAAGGATGATGGGCATCTCCAGATTGAGATTGCTCAGGCGGGTCATGCACATAAGCTTCGGCATTCCGTTGATCTCAGCCGAGCACGAGCCGCACTTGCCGGCCTTGCAGTTCCAGCGCACGGCGAGATCGGGCGCCTGCTGCGCCTGAATGCGATGCACGGCGTCGAGCACCACCATGCCTTCTTCCACCGGAGTGACGTAATCCTGGAATTCGCCGCCTGCGGGGTCTCCGCGCCAGATACGGAAAGTTGCGTTGGTTGCCATTCGCGTCCACTTCCTTCTGCCAGCCCACTCAAGCCGAAGACAGGCTTGAGTGGGGCACCGTCTGAAGTTCCTGTTGGTTCCCCACTACTTCATTTCCTCGATCACGGCCTTCAATTCGTCAGGGATAGGCGGGATCGGGCGTTTCTCGATAAGCATCTCGCCTTCGAAGTCGCCGCGCTTGACGACGATATTGTACTTGCCCCACTCGGAGTCTTTGTTGGGGAAGTCTTCGCGGAATTGAGCGCCGCGACTTTCTTTGCGGAGTAGTGCCGCGTGCGTGACGGCTTCGGAGACGATGAGCATGCTGCCGAGGTCCATCGAAGTGTGCCATCCATTGTTGTACTGGCGGTTGCCGCCGATACCGGCGCGGTCTGCGCGCGCCTCGAGCTGCGTAATTTTGTCGAGCGCCTCCTCCATTTCGTTCTCGGTGCGGACAATTCCGACAAGAGACTGCATGGTGTCCTGGAGGTCGTACTGAATCTGATACGGATTTTCGCCGGAGAGTCCCCGCTCGAAGGGTGCGAGGGCGGCGGTGGCTGTTGCCTGTAGCTGGTCTTCGTTGATGGCGTTGGCTGCGCTGTTGCTACGGGCAAATTCGGCAGCGTAGCGGCCGGCGCGGCGTCCGAAGACAACGAGATCGGAAAGTGAATTGCCACCGAGTCGGTTTGCGCCATGGAGTCCGGCGGCGGCTTCTCCGGCGGCGAAGAGGCCGGGCACGGTGGACATCTGCGAGTCGCCATCGACGCGGATGCCTCCCATCATGTAGTGGGTCGTGGGTCCGACTTCCATCGGCTCCTTCGTGATGTCGAGGTCGGCGAGCTGCTTGAACTGGTGATACATGCTGGGCAGCTTGCGCTTGATGTGTTCTTCGGCTTTGGGCAGGCGCTCTTTGATCCACGCGATGTCGAGATAGACGCCGCCGTGGGGTGTGCCGCGTCCGGCTTTGACTTCGCGATTGATGCAGCGGGCAACGTGGTCGCGAGTGAGGAGCTCAGGCGGGCGGCGGGCGTTCTTATCGCCCTGCGTGTAGCGCCAGCCTTCGTCTTCGTTGTCGGCGGTCTGCGTTTTGTAGTTGTCGGGGATGTCGTCGAACATGAAGCGGCGGCCTTCGCTGTTGCGCAGCACACCGCCTTCGCCGCGCACGCCTTCGGTGACGAGGATGCCGGCGACACTGATGGGCCAGACCATGCCGGTGGGATGGAACTGCACGAATTCCATGTCCTGCAGTTCCGCACCGGCACGGTAGGCCAGCGCGAGACCGTCGCCGGTGTATTCCCAACTATTGCTGGTGACCTTGAAGGCGCGACCGATGCCGCCAGTGGCCAGCACGACAGCTTTCGCCTGCCAGAGTTGGAAGAGACCCTTCTCGCGGTCGTAACCGGCGGCTCCGACGACACGCCCTGAGTCCATAAGCAGGTCGAGCACGGTGCACTCCATGTGCACCTGCATGCCGCAGTGGATGCCGTGGTCTTGAAGAGTGCGGATCATTTCGAGTCCGGTGCGGTCGCCGACGTGGGCGAGGCGCGGATATTTGTGTCCGCCAAAGTTACGTTGAAGGATGCGGCCGTCTTTGGTGCGATCAAAGAGCGCGCCCCATGCTTCGAGCTCGCGCACACACTCGGGCGCTTCTTTGGCGTGGAGCTCGGCCATGCGCCAGTTGTTGAGGTACTGGCCGCCGCGCATGGTATCGGCGAAGTGCACGCGCCAGCTGTCGCGATCATCGACATTGGCCAGAGCCGCGGCGATCCCTCCTTCGGCCATGACGGTGTGGGCTTTGCCGAGGAGGGATTTGCAGACGACTCCGACTTTTGCGCCGCTGGCCGCGGCTTCAATGGCGGCGCGCAGACCGGCACCGCCTGCGCCGATTACTAATACGTCGTAGGAAAAGCGCTGAAACTCCGGCATCTACAAGATTCTCCAGTCGTGCCAGATGCCCATCGAGCAGAGGCGGACATAGATGTCAGAAAATCCCACCCAGAACAGACTCGCCCACGCCCACCGCATGTGTCCGCGATTGAGGCAGCTCACGCAGTCGTAGAGCTTGTGGCGGACGGGGTGTTCTGAAATGGTGTCAAGGCCGCCCCCAGCCAGGTGACGGAAAGCGTGGCAGCCGAAGATGTATCCGGCCAGAAGCACGACATTCACGACGAGAACGAGGCTACCGATGCCAATGCCGAAACCGTTCGGGAAGCGGAAGGAGACGATCGCGTCCCAGACAAGGAACGCCCAGACGATGTAGGAGAGGCGGAGGAAGTTACGATGGAAATTCTGCAGGATGAGGGGAAAGCTGCGTTCGCCGAGATAGGTCTTGCGCGGCTCGCTCACCGCGCAGGCTGGAGGGTCGGCCCAGAACGATTTGTAGTATGCGCCACGATAGTAGTAACAGGTCAGGCGGAAGAGGCCGGGGATCCAAAGGATGAAAAACGCCGGAGAGAACGGCAGGAAACTTGGGTACCAATGCGGCTTGGGGCCAAACATGGCGTGTGGGGAGCTGCCAAAGAGTTCCGGAGAATAGAACGGTGAAATATAGGGACCGAAGGTGTAGTGGCTGTTCTGCCATGCCGCCCAGGTGGAATAAACGATGAACGCGCTGAACCCCAGAAGAACCGCCGACGGCGAGAGCCACCATGTGTCCCGCCGGGACGTCTGGCCGAACTTGCCGCCCTTCCAGACGACATCGGGAGCTGCCATCTTCCCCTCCGCGGCAGAGGGGACAAAGCAAGCCCTTCCAACCGCTGGCATCGGATTATAGCAAGAACAATGCAGCCCTCTCTTGCGGGCTCATGCGAGCAAGTTTGGCGTGGTCATAGAGAGCGATCGCGATGGAGCGGAAGAATTTCAGTTCGATTGCGCTGATCAAAATCCGACGAAGTCAGGATCAGTTATTCGGCTAGAGTCGTTTGACAGTAACGAATTAATTCGCTCAAATTAGCTTATCCGTTGCGTGTTCCGTTCTTCAGGAAGCCCGTTCCGCGTTGATTTCGGGCTGCTGCTTTGAGATGCCGGTCCCAGCCGTTGCTGGTTCGAAACGAGAGTCCTTTCCAAATTAGATGAGGGCGAAAAAATGTCATTAGCAGGTAGCCGTTTGTCTGTAGCGATCTTGTTTTTGGTTTGCACTTTTTCTGTCGGAGCCCAGGTATCAGCGAACTTATCCGGAAGAGTTACCGATTCGTCAGGCGCGGCCGTGCAGGGAGCGTTGGTGACGGCGAACGATCTCGACACGGGGGGCTCGCGGACTACGCTCACAAATCAGTCGGGAGAATATCGGTTGCCTGAGCTTCCCGTGGGACATTACGAGGTCCGCGCCAGAAAAGACGGCTTTGCGGAGAGAGTGCGGACGGGAATACTGCTGGTTGTGGGCCAGGACGCAAGCGCCGACCTGACGCTCCAGGTTGGGGAAGTGAAACAGCAGGTGACGATTGCCGAGAATGTCCCAGTGGTAAATACGTCGACACAGGATATCTCGGGGCTGGTGGGCGAGCAGCAGGTGAAAGCGCTCCCGCTGAATGGACGCAGCTACGACCTGCTTCTTACGCTCAATCCGGGCATTGTGAATTTCACTTCGCAGAAGACTGGTGGGATTGGAGTCTCGAACTCGACGACAGGGAACAACTTTGCGGTGTCGGGAAATCGCCCGCAGCAAAACCTATTTCTGCTGAATGGCGTCGAGTTTACGGGTGCCGCGGAAAACAATATGCAGCCCGGCGGCCCAAGCCAGCAACTGCTGGGTGTGGAGGCGGTGCGGGAGTTCAATGTGCTGCGCGACTCATACGGCGCCGAGTATGGCAAACGGCCCGGAGCGCAGGTGATCATCGTCACCCAATCGGGAACGAATCAGCTGCACGGTTCGGTTTACGAGTTTCTACGCAACAACGCTCTGGACGCCCCGAATTATTTTGACCAGGGGTCAGCGCCGCCTTTTCAGCGCAATCAGTTCGGAGCCGCGCTGGGAGGGCCCATAAAGAAAGACAAGACTTTTCTTTTTGCGAACTATGAGGGGTACCGCCAGAATCTGCACCAAACCTCGGTCGCGTTCGTGCCCGACCTGGCTTCGCGGGCAGCCGCGGTTCCCAGCGTGCAGCCTCTTCTGAACCTTTGGCCAACACCTTCGGCGGATGATCCTGACTTCAGTGGGATCGCGGCGTATTCGAGTAGCCCGTTGCAGACGATTCGGGAGGACTTCGGCACAGCCCGATTCGATCAGACCTTCTCGCCGAAGGACACATTTTCGACGGTCTACACGATTGATGACGGCGGCGACGTCACGGCTACGATTGCCAATCCTTACAGCACGGATATCCTGAATCTGCGGGAACAGGTTCTCAGCGTGGACGAGACGCATGTCTTCTCGCCGGCTCTGCTGAATGTGGCTCGCTTCGGTTACTCGCGTGCCGGCTACTACTTCACGGGCGAACCTACGCCGGGCACTCCCGCTGCCAGTGTCCCCGGCTTTCTCAGCGGGCGCCCAGTAGGCGCAGTGGTTGTGGGAGGGAGCGCTGCTTCCAATCCTCAGGCGCAAGTTGGTTTAGCCGGGAGCAACAACGGAAGCAACTTGCCAATCAAGCGGAATCTCTTCACGTATGAAGATCGCGTGACCCTGTCGCGCGGCCGGCACCAGTGGAGTTTCGGTGTATGGCTCCAGCAATTCCAATCGAACGAAACGATCAACCTGAGTCAGTTTGGGCAGGCGACATTCGCCAGCCTGCAGACTTTCCTTGCCGGAACGACGAGCAGTTTTTTATATAGCCCGGCGCCGACGGAGATGAACTGGCGATCCCTGTTCGGAGCGGTCCATGCGCAGGATGTGATTCGGGTCAACCCGAAGTTGACGGTGAGCCTGGGGTTTCGCGGAGAATTCTCAACCGGGTGGAATGAGGCCCATGGACGCGCTGCCAATTACACCTTTACCGATGGAGTGATCTCGAGCGAGCCGCACATTGGAAAGAATGCCTTCACAACGAACAACGCAAAGTTTCTGCCGGAGCCGCGCATCGGAGTGGCGTGGAGCCCGCGGCCGAACAACACGGTTGTGCGTGCTGGATTCGGCATTTACAACGAACTGCTGGACGACCTGGGCTATCGGATGGATCAAAACGCACCGTTCAATCCGACCTACAGTATCGCTTCGCTGCCGGTGTCGAGTCTTCCGATCGATCCTAACGCTCCCCCGCGGCCGAAGGCGCTGCTTGTGCCGGGCGGGGTGCAGCCGAATGTGAAAATGCCAACGCTGATCTCTTATTCTCTGAGAGTAGAGCAGGAGGTGACTCCGAATACCTCCCTGACGGTGGGTTATGTGGGATCCCATGGCTACCATGAACTTATTGGCATAGATGGCAACCAGCCTGTCCCGACGATTTGCCCCGCATCTCCCTGTCCAGCCGAGTATCCGGCGAATTTCCCCGCACCGCTCGCACATACGGCCGTCCCAGCGGGATCCTTCTATATTCCTGCGGGAACACCGAAGGCGAATCCGACTCTGGCCAATACCTGGATATACTTTTCGAGGGGCGACAGCAACTACAACTCGCTGCAGGTGGATCTGAACCATCGCTTCAGCCATGATCTGGCGCTACGCGGCGTTTACACCTGGTCAAGGGCACTTGATAACGGAGACTCGCTGAATCAAACCACGGCGGGAAACGCGCCGGGCCTGGTGTCGAACCCTTACGACTTGCACGCGGACTGGGGGCTGGCTACGTATGATGTGAGAAATATCGGCGTGATCAGCGCCGTTTATATGCTGCCATTCGGGCACGGCAAGGCCTATGCCAATGATCTTCAGGGCCTGGCCAACGGCGCGGTGAGCGGGTGGTCAGTGAACAGCATCGTTACGATCCAGTCTGGATTCCCGATTACGCCGCAGCTCAGCTACAACCCATCGAACAACGGGGATACTCGAAACCCTGTAAGACCGTTCGTGAACCCTGATTTCCATGGGTCGGCAATTATCGGCAAGCCGTCTCAGTGGTTTAACCCCAGCGCCTTTCTCCCGCCTCCCGCCAACAGCGGATTTTATGGGAATCTCGGCAGGGACACTCTGATAGGTCCGGGACTGGGTACCTGGGATTTCTCAACGCTCAAAGACACGAGGATCCACGAGCGGATGACGCTTCAGTTTCGGGCCGAGATCTTCAATCTGCTGGACCGCGCGAATTTCAACACGCCCAATCTGATCGTATTCACACCGTCTGGGCTTTCCGGAACTGCGGGGGCGATTACGAGCACGTCCACGACATCCCGGCAGGTTCAATTCGCGCTGAAGCTGCTTTGGTGAGGTCTAACCGCTGGCAAATATGAACGCCGTTAGGTGTCCTTACTGGGGTGCGGTTTCCAACTCTCGCTTTGCGACGATCGCTGCTCTATGCTCCGAAATTCTTTTCACAAAACGACGAGCGGGGATTTCAACCGAGCGACGAACAGCTTCGGAAAAGAGTCCGCAGAGCAGCGCGGCACAGAGAGCGATTACTACAGGATGCCCTGTTATATACCCACGCAAGATGGAAATGATAACGAAATGGCTGAGATACATGGTGTAAGAGACTAACCCGATCCAGCGAAGCGGAGCCCACGCAAGCCACTTCGCCTGCCACTGTTGGGGCGTCGACACCACATAGTAAAAGATAGGCAACAACGCGATACCTTGAAGCGTGTAGCGAAGAGTTTCCCGGAAATGGGGCTCGCGAAAGACGACCGTTCCAAGTAAGAGCAAGAGGCCGGCCGCGGCAAGGGCTCCTCTGTGCCTTTCGACGAAGGCAACCTTATCTCCACACCAGGGGTTTGCGCCGATGGCGAGAATGCAACCCCACAGAATCGAATCGAAGCGCGCGTCGGTGGCCATGTATGTCCATGGCATGGAAGCGCTCACCAGCGAAGTGTGGAAGAGAAACACGAGAATGGTTCGCCAGACAAGGGCTGCTATACATGCGCTCAAGAGGATAGAGACTGTCGAGCGCTTGGATAAGGAGCGTTTCAGCAGGAACAGATAGACCAGCGGAAACAGAAGATAGAAGTGCTCTTCGATCATCAGTGACCAGACCACTTCGAGACCACGTGGAATGCCGGGCGACACCAGATGCGTTAGAGCCGCATAGTTGTAGAAGTAAAGCAGGATGGAGGTGAGTCCCATTCCGGTAGCCTGATGGACGGGAATACGGATATAGTCCAGGACGAATGTGATGGCCATAACCAGATACAGCGGGGGAAGTATCCGGAAACAACGACGCAGGTAAAAGCCGGGCAGCGAGATATGTTGTGTTTCGGACCACTCCGCGCGCAGCAGACTTGTGATCAGGTATCCGCTGAGGAAGAAAAAGATTGTGACTCCCATGCCGCCCGGCACGATCTCCCCAAGGCCTACATGTGAAAGGAAGACCAACCCGAAGGCCAGGGCTCGTATTCCATCGAGACGTGGGAGGTAACTTAGTTTCATAGCGAACCGCTGTCCGGATTTAATCGTTCATTGGGGGAACGCTAAATTTGCAGGGCGTGAAACGTGTGCCTGATCTAGTCGGCATGTGTGGTGACGATGCCTATGATCCAGTTTTACGCCTGCGCAAGGGGGGCAGTGTGGTTATCTTTCTGACTAAATGGTAAATGGAAGCCGAGCTGCGGATCAAGCCTGGCCCCACGCTCCCACGAAGGCGATGAGCGTCTAGCCAGACGGCAGCGCGCGGTGTTTGATGCTCGCGGCAGCGCTCATGGCAAAGACACAAAGCATGGGATCGATGGGAAGGCGGAAGCGGGGCTTGGCCAGGGTAAGGGCCGAGCTGAAAACGACCAGCCCCAGCGCCGCCGCAGTGAGCCACGCGATCGGGTGCCGACAACGGAGAATGATTCCGGCAACGCCCAGGAGCACAACCGGGAGCAGCGACCATCCGACTATCTGGGCGAGCCGTCCGGAATTCACTCCCTGGGTTCTTGGCTTGCCGACTGAATCAAAAACGGCCAGTGCCCGGAGGGCAGAGAGCTCTGCATAGCGGGCGGGATGGGCGCGAATCCAGGCCTTGGCCTGATCGCGGAGGTTGCGATCGAATCGCACTTCTCCAACGCTCCAATCGAGCTGGGGATCGATCCAGTTGCCGGATCGAGGAGTAGCTTGATCGTTGGCTCCAAGTTCGAGGTTGTATCCGCCGTTGGTGGCCAGGGTGAAATCGTGAAGGACAATTTGATTTCTGATCATCCAGGCCAGCGCCGGCGCAAGCCCGAACAGGGCGACAAGGACAGCCATCCTGAGCCGCCGCCTGAAGGCGATGATGAGGGCGGCGAAGAAGGCGAAAGGCGCAAAGGTAGTAGTGGCAGCTCCAGCGATCCCGGAGGCAAGACCTGCGGCGATGGCCCAGCCGGCACGATCCCGTTCGATGGACTTCCAGCAAAGCCAGATGGCCAACGCGAGCGCGATAGTAGTGAGAACCGTGGGATACAGGGTGGTGCTGGCGTAAGTTATTCCAGGGTGAAATGCTGCCAGTGTAGCTCCAAGGTTGGCGGCCAGCGGGCTCAGGCCAAGGATACGTCCCATGCGGCTGCAAAGGAAAGGCAGGCCGGCCAGCAAGATGGCCGCGACGATCTCCACCGCGTAAGGGCGATGCCCGAGCAGGGCAAATATCAGCCCAATGAAGGCGCCTTGGCCAGGGGCGCGGTAAGCGAAGAAGCCGGTACTGTCCTTGAAGCCAAGTCCATGGGAGACAGAGACGCCGATGGAGTCGTAAATTGTTTCATCCAGGAAGTGCTCCGGAGGAGTCTTCGCGATCAGGGCGAAACGCAGCAGTGTCCCCAGAAGTGCAAGAATTACAAGCCAGCGATGGCTCTCGATCAGAGATCGCAACGGGTGGACGCGCAGGGTGGGTTGGTTCACAAAAGCCCTCTCATTCAGGGTTCACTAAAAAATATGTAACTTCAAGCTGTTTCGAGGGGGCGTACAGGCCTTCACTAGGCTGGCCAATTGAACGAACTAATCTTCCATTCGCGACGCTGAATTGCCAGGGCGCCGATGAATCCCAGGCCAAGGGCGAGTGAAACCAGCCGCCATCGCAAGATCTCCCGCGAATCCCACTCACAGGAGAGAAGCTCGGGGAACTCGTCGGGGTCGAGGCTGACAGCGAAAGAGTCGAGCGGCTTGGACAAGCCGAGTCCGTTGGCCTTGAGGAATGCTTCCTTCCGGGTCCAACAACGATAAAACGCATTTTGCCGATCGGACTCAGTCGTGTTACGCAAGGCAGCATTTTCCTTCTGCGAGAAATGCGACTGCGCGATGCCCTGCCAGTCATCCATGGTCCGCACGGCTTCAACGTCGATACCGACTTCGGAGTCGAGGCAGACGGCGAGCAGCGAGAGTCCCCTGGTATGAGAGAGATTGAAGTGCAAGTTGCGATTCGCGAGGCCGGGATTCGTCAGTACAGGCTTGCCGAAGTCATTTTCGGTGAACACCAGGTCTTTGGGGCGGCATTGGGTATAAGCGCCAAGAAGCAACCGGAGTCTAGCGTGATCGACAATGAAGTTTCGGGTGAGGTCGGGAAAACGGAAACTTCGGGCACGGTCCTGTTCTTTGTTGCTCAGGATCTGCATATACGGCGAGAGTTCGACGAACGGCTCAGACCGCAGTCTCCAGATGTGAACCTCGCCCTGCGCAAGGGAAGGCATCGGGGCAAGGTCGGAGCCAATGTCCGCAACGTGCTCTGTGATGTGGAGATCGCCCATCGCGCTCAAATCAGGAACTCGCGACCTCGGCCTTCGCGAGACTGTTGCGCAGGATGTCGCCGACCACACTGAGGTTCGGTTCGACGAACATAGATTCGTGCGTGCCAGGCGCCCATTCTATTTCGATACCACTGGCCGCCAGTGCGCCCCAGCCACAGCCGGGCTCGGCCCCCGGAATGTAAACGGAGTCGGTTGCGCGGATGAGCGTTATGGGTGCGGGGAGGGGCCGTCCGCTGTAGGTCCGGATGGCCTCCAGGGTCTGCAGGCTGACGTTATGCATGAAGTGCGGCAGGGGCAACCCAAACTGGCGGAACAGCCGTTGGGCAAAGCCCCAGTGCCTGAGGTAAAGCTTGGAGCGGGTGGAAGACAACTTTTGTGCGATAGCGTTCCAAGCGTATCTGACTCTCTTCCAGTCGGAGAGCGGCTGCATTTTGAAGCGATGGTACAGGTATTTCCTGCGAAGTCTTGCGCGCAAGGTCATCTCCGGCATGCGCTTGTGCTGCGCCGCCAGTTCGGCGGCGTACCCGGGACGCCAGGAGTCAAAGAGGACGACCATCGCAACCTCTTCCCCTCCTTCAATCAGCTGCCTTGCGGTTTCGACGGCAAGCGGGCCGGCGGCACACCATCCGCCAACGTAGTACGGGCCTTTCGGCTGAATGGAGCGGATTTCCTTCGCGTAGGAGGCAACACGATCCTCCATGGTCATCGATTGGTTCAGTTCGCGCAGGCCGTAGAAAGGCCGGTCGTCGCCCAACGCGCCCGGCAGGCCTCCGTACAGGAGATAAGAATGGATCAGAAAGAATGGCGGTTTGGAACCGCCGGGCTGCACGGGTACCAGCGGCGAGTACAGCGTGCGGCCGCGGATGACATCTGCGAGCTGCTCGATGGTGGGCGCGTTGAAGATGGTGGTGATGGGCAGAGAGACCGACAGCGTCCGATTGATGTTCGCGAAGAGCCGGACAATCATCAGGGAGTAGCCGCCCAGCGTGAAGAAGTTGGTGCGGATGCCGATGCCGTGCACGCCCAGAACGGATTCCCAGATTGTGACCAGTCTGGTTTCAAGTTCATCGCGCGGAGGAACGAAGCCATCTTCCGAGATGAGGGCAAAAGGAGACGATCCCGGCGACGGAAGGGCTGCGAGGTCGGCCGAGCCATCCAGGCGGTGAGGAATGGAAGCGACCGTAATCAACTCCGCCGAAGTCAGATGCTGAGGCCCTGCGGACTTTAGCCAGGAGCTGACAGCGGAGATCGAAGGTTGCCCTCCGTTCTTGCCTGCGATAAAGGCGACGAGCACGGGCTTGCCGCTTGGGTCGGGCTGAAGAGCGGCCTCTGCCAGAGCCACGGAGGGCTCTTGCATAAGCAGGTCTTCGAGTTCGCCCAGATGCAGGCGAAAACCGTGCTGGCTCGCGGAGCGCCCAGCCTGTTCGATGGCTTCGAATCCCAGCCCAGGGGAGTAAAGAGCCACATAGCCGGGACGAAGCTCCGCCGAATCTCGCTGAACGATGAGTTCTCCGGGAACGGCAAAAGGGACAGATCTGCCCGACGCGTCAACAATTCGCAGGCTGTCGCCAGGCAGTGGTGCAAGCAGCCACTTCCCATGTTGCGAAGACCGCGGTGACGTATCGAGGCGTGCAACCGCAAACGGGCCCGCTGTATCCGCCGCTGAAAGCATGGACCATACGCGGCAGGGACATCTGGCCAGCAGATCGGCAGCGACCGGGGACAGTCGCGATCCACGGCAGATCAGGTTGAGTCTGCGATCGCCGGGCCATCCGTTGTCAAGCAGGCGTGACCATTCGGCCGGGGCGCCCAGAGCATAGGAGATCTGCTCGCGATCAAGTAGCGACTGCAACTCCGCGGGAGTGGATTCGCCGGGATAGACGATGGTTGCGCCGGAAAGCAGGGGCAACAGTAGATCGGTCCAGGCGTCAGTCAATGCGAGTGGTGACAAAGCCGTTGCCTGGAAGACGAGGACAGCATCCCCTGCGTGCAAGTCGAGAGCCTGGGCTGCGCTCCAAATGCTTCTGATGGCGCTGGCATGGGATACGGGAATCTTTTCGTAACTGCCATCGGCACTTATTTTCGCTCCCAGCCACGCGGTGTTCGCAGCAGAGGGAGGCACCGCCTTGATAGATGTGGAGGGTTCCACATCCAATCGCTCAAACGCCGTGACAAAAGAGAACTTCTCTGCGAAATGCTGTGCAGCCAAAGACAACGACGGCTGAAATTGGGCCCGGATCGTCTGCCATTCCGCTGAGCTGACGCTGGCCGGCACCGGCAGGACAACCGCGCCGAGGCGTAATGCGGCGATGGCAGCAGCAGCCGAATCCGCCGTAGGCTCGATGCGCACAGCGACGGTTTGACCGGGGCCGAGGCCAAGAGTCTCCAGAGCATGCGCAAAGCGGAGGCTTCGGCTCTGCAGACCGCCCCAGCTGATGCGCGACTCTCCCTGGACAATCGCCGCGGAGTTTCCACGTGCTTCGGCCTGCAGGGCGAAGCACTGCGCGAGCGAGACAGGTACGAGTTGAGCTTCGGATTCCTCAATGACAACGGGTCTAAAGGCCGGGCCAGTACCCGCGATCTTCAGGGTCGATTGCTCCTGCAGAGAGAGCAGAGGAAGTTGGGAGACGGCAAGCGTGTCGTCGTCCATTACCGCTTCGAGAACGCGAGTGTACTGATCGAGGAGGCGGCATATACGTTCGCGCCGGAAGAGCACGGTGTTGTACTCGATCTGCAGGCGCGGACCCTCGGCGCGCTCGACGATGCTGACCAGCATGTCAAAGTTGACACCGCCGCTCACTGAAGGCCGCGGCTGGATGCGCAGACTCCCGGCAGTCTGGGGCTGCATGAAGGCCTTCTGGTAGACGAAATAGACCTGCAGAAACTGCGAGGTTGCGCCCGCCTGGTCGAGTTGGAACTCCTCAGTCAGGCGCGAGAAAGGGAGATCCTGATGGGCGTAGGATTTTGCGCTCCAGTCGACGACCCGGCCGAGCAGCTCACGGTAGCTGGGATTGCCGCGCACGTCGGCAAGGATGACCTGGGGATGCGCAAAGCGGCCAATGACATTTTCCATGCCCGGCTGCGTACGGTTGGCGATTGTCGATCCCAGCAGGAACTCCGTCTGCCCCGCATAACGGGAGATGAGGCCTTCGAACGCGGCTAGCAGGAGTTGGTGCATGGTGGCGTCGTGCTGACGGCAGTATGCCTTGAGGCGCGCGGTAAGGACCGGCGACAGAAGACGCCCCTCAATATCTCCGGGAAAACTTTTCTGCGCGGAGCGGGGAAAGTCAGTTGGCAGATCGATGGCCGGCAAGTCGCGCTGGATGTGTTCCTTCCAATAGGCGAGCGCCGCCCGGGCGGCTTCACTCTCCAGCCAGGACTGTTGCCAGACTGTAAAGTCAGCAAATTGAAAAGGAAGCTCCGGCAGAGTAGGCTCGCGCTTCTGCATGGCGGCCTCATAAAGAGCCGCAAAGTCGCGCACCAGGATGCCGTTCGACCATCCGTCGCAGGCGATGTGATGCACGGTGAAGGCGAGGAAGTGATCGCTATCCGTCACATGTATAAGGTGAACGAAGAAGGCCGGTCCGGATGCGAGATCGATGTGAATCCGACTGTTCTCGTGGATGAGCTCCTCTGCTCTTTCAAGCCGTGTGGCTTCGGGCAGCCCGCGAAGATCCGAAACGGTGAAGCTATAGACCGGCTCCTCAGAGATGACCTGGGAAAGGGCCTCATCAATCATGCGGAAGGTGGTGCGCAATGCCTCATGCCGCAGCACCAGCTCCCGGACACAGTGCTCTGCCAGAGCATCTTCAATTGGGCCCTCGAGGCGAAAGGCGACTGCCATGTTCGAGGCTGTTGAAGCGCCGGCCAGCTGATCGAGAAGCCAGTACCGGCTCTGCTCGAGTCCCGCAGGGAAAACATAGACCCCATCGAGATGCGACTCGTCGGACACCTGCGCGTCGGCAGTGTGCGGGTCTTCCATGTTCACGTTTTGTACGATATCACCGGAGTACGGTCGTATCATGTGAGCAGAGCCAAGGCGAGTATGAGGCGATGTTACCGCAAATAACCGGCAATCGATCAGGGTTACTACAAGTTACTGCAACACGGTGCGTGGTCTGCGATGCAGCGACCGGGGTACGGGCTGGATCGTTCCACTGGTTAATTCGGCTGGCTGATCATCACGGTTCTCCTGAACCTGTGCGCAGATCGCCGAAATAGTTTTGTACTGAAAGATGTGCCGCGCCGTGATCTTCACCCCTGCCTGATTGGCAAGAGTGTTGATACGGAAAATCATCAGCGAATCGCCGCCTAACTCAAAGATACTATCTTCGACGCTAACCTCCTTAAGGTTTAGAACATTCGACCATATCAGGGCAAGCGTCTCTTCCTGGGGGGTACGAGGATAGACGATCGAGCGCTCACGCATGAGCTGTTCGGGTTGGGGTGCGGGAAGCGCGCGGCGGTCGACTTTACCGTTGACCGTGCGCGGAAAGTTCTCGACAGCCATGATGGCGGTGGGCTGCATGTAATCAGGCAACTGGGTTTTAAGATAAGCACGAAGTTCTGCGATCAGGGCGGCTGTGTCGCCTGAATGAGCAGGGATGATATAGGCAGCCAGACGCTTGTCTCCGGGCGAATCGTGCTCGGTGACCCAGTCAGTGCGCACACAGGCGACGGCGGAGCGGACCAGCGGCGAGCGCTCGAGGGCGTATTCGATCTCCGCCAGTTCGATGCGATACCCGCGGACTTTGACTTGCGTGTCGGCGCGGCCCAGGAATTCGACCGTACCATCGGCGCGGTAGCGGGCGAGATCGCCGGTGCGGTAGAGGCGTTCCGTAAGGTCTGCCGCGAATGTGTGGCTGATGAATTTTTCGGCGCTGAGCTCGGGCGCGTTCAGATAGCCGAGCGCGACTCCATCGCCGGCGGCGAATAACTCTCCGGTGACGCCCACCGGTACAGGCTGCATGGCGGCGTCGAGGATGTAGATGCGCGTGTTTGCGATAGGTCGGCCGATGGGCACGGTGCCCGACACCAGACTGTCGAGCGTAATGGTGTGGCAGCAGGTGAAGGTAGTGTTCTCGGTTGGCCCGTAGCCATTGATCAGGCGAAGGTGAGGCAGCTCTTCGAGAACGCGGCGCACATGAGTGACGGAGAGGACATCTCCGCCGGCAAGCAGCTGGTGGAGCGGGCGGAGCGTATCAAGATGCGTCGTCGCAATGAGATGGAAGAGCGCGGCGGTGAGCCAGAGTGTCGTGATGTTGTATTGCTGGATGAGCGCGCCGATATCCTCCGGCGTAACACGCCCGGCGGGGGCGAGAACGAGACGACCTCCGTTGAGCAGGGCGCCCCAGATCTCGAAAGTCGCGGCGTCGAAGGACAAGGGAGCGAGCTGCAGGAAGACTTCGTCGGCGGAGAAACTGGCGAAGGAATTGTTCTGCACCAAGCGCAGAACGGCGCGGTGCGGAACAAGGACACCCTTAGGATTGCCTGTTGAACCGGAGGTGTACATCACATAAGCCAGGTCATCGGGACCGGGCGCGGGATCGAGATTTTTCCCCGATTCAATCGCGATAGCCGGCCAATCGGCGTCGAGCGTGATGACGTTTGTCGCAAGCTTGGGCAGAGTCGTGGCGACGGAACGCTGCGTGAGTAGCGCCTGTGCCTGCGAATCATGGATGAGGAAGCTGAGCCGTGATGCTGGATAAGTGGGATCGACGGGCACGTAAGCGGCGCCGGCTTTAAGGATTGCCAGCAGGCCGACGACGACTTCGAGCGACCGATCGAGGCAGAGGGCCACGCGCGCTCCGGGTTTTACGCCGGACTTCTCAAGGAAATGTGCCAGCTGGTTGGCCTTCTCATTCAGCTCGGTATAAGTGAGAGACCGATCACCGGCAGTGACTGCAATGGCGTCGGGAGTGCGCGCGGCCTGTTCCTCGAAGACGCGGTGAATCGAGCTGTCGCGAGGATAGACGGTCGCAGTCTGGTTCCAGTCGATGAGCAGCTGCTGCTTCTGCGCAGCAGTGAGCAGCGAAAGCTGTCCGGCAGTCTGCTCGGCATTGTCCACGAAAGCCTGAAGGATGGCCTCGAGGTGGCCGCACCAGCGCTCGATGGTCGATTCGTCGAAGAGGCCGGTGTTGTAGTCGCAGTCAAGCCACAGCTCGTTGCCGCGGTCGATGAAGTTGAAGAAGAGATCCATGTTGACATGGGTCTTCGGATTGGCGCTGAGGTCGACGGAGAGGCCGTCGAACTTGAGGCCTGTGCCGACCTGCTCAACATTGAACTGCACTTCGACGAGCGGCAGCCGCGAAGACTCGCGCTGAATCTTAAGTTTGCGCAGTAGCGTTCCGTAGGTGTAGTCCTGATGATCCTGCGCGTCGAGGAGCTTCTTGCGAGCCTGCTTGAAGAATTGCGAGAGTGGCTGATCGGCCTGAAAGCTGCTGCGAATGGGAAGGAAGTTGACGCAGTGCCCAACGAGCGTTGTGCCGTTATCGAGAAGTGACTGTCCGGCCATGGGGATGCCGATGACCACGTCGTCCTGCTGAGAGAGGCGGTGGATGAGTTGCGAGAATCCGGCCAGAAGCGTAGCGAAGAGCGTGCTGCCCTGCTTCGCGCCAGCCTTTTTGACTGCCTTGAGGAATTCAGGCGGGAAAACAATCCGTTTGGTCGCGCCTTCATTGCCACGCATGGCGGGACGCGGCCGATCGGTCGGCAGTTGCAATGGCGAAGGAATGGTCTTGAATTCGTTGAGCCAGAAGGCTTCGATCTCGGAGTTTTCCTGCGACTCATGACGTGTGTTCTGCTCAGTCGCGTACTGGCTGAAGTTGAGAGGCGCGGACAGCGATGCGCCTTTCCCGGAGACGGCTGCGTTGTAGAGCTCGCCGAGTTCCGAGTAGAGGACGTTGGTAGACCATCCGTCGAAAATGATGTGGTGCGCGCTGAAGAGAAGCACGTGTTCCGAGGACGCGAGACGGACCAGGCGCATGCGGAAGAGCGGACCGCGGTGGAGATCGAACGGTGTCGACGCCTGCTGCGCGATCAGAGTCTTCAGCTGTTCGTCGCAGGCATCAATCGAGAGAGCGCTGAGGTCGTCGCGGTCGAGAGACAGAGGAATTTCAGCCGCGATGTGTACCGTGTCTCCATTTTCGAGGATGGTTGAACGGAGTGCCTCGTGCCGCGCGATGAGTTGTTCCAGACTGCGGATGAGCGCGGTTTCGTCGAGCGGGCCGCTGAGGCGGAGAGATGTCGATTCGTTGAAGGCGCAGTTGGCCTCGTCGCCGAGTTGTGTGCCGAAGAGGATTTCGCGCTGCGGCTCGGTGATGGCGATGTCGCGGTCGGTAGGCGTTGCGGCAATGGGCGCGGCTTCGGCTGCGGCCTTTTCCGGTACGGCGGGCGATGCTGAATCTGCGTGGCCGATGGCTTGTCCTGCCTGCATCTGGCGGAGGCTGGTGCGGAAGGCTTGGCGCACAAAGGCGAGATCGGCGTCGGTGTGCGCAGTGGTGAGGAAGCAGGGGAAGCCTTCCTGAATGTGGATGCCCTGCTCGCGGAGGTGGTAGTAGAGCAGACGGGCCAGCTTGGGTTCGGCTGCGGCGCTCATGTAGAACCACGACGAGAATGTCTCGATGACCGAATGATAAGAGAATTCGCGGAACATCGAGTTCAGATCCGTGACCAGTGACGTAGTTTTGGCGGCGAGATCGGTTTGGAGCGAAAGGCCGGAGCTCTTGATATGTTCGAGGCTGGCACGGACCGCTGCCAGAGCGAGCGGATGACGCATGAAGGTGCCGGCGTAGAAGGTAACGCCGACCTGCGGGAAGGAGTCGTCGCCGTATTGCCACGCTCCTCCGTCGAGGGCGTCCATGTAGGTGGGGCTTCCGGCAAGGACACCGACTGGCAGACCGCCTGCGACGACCTTTCCATAGGTCGCGAGGTCTGCGCGAATGGCGTAGAGAGCCTGCATACCGCCGGAATGGGTGCGAAAGCCGGTGACCACTTCGTCGAAGATGAGGCAAGAGCCACTCTGCTCGGTAATGCGGCGAACCTCACGGAGAAATTCGACGGGGCGAAGCTCGGGATGGCGGCTTTGCACAGGTTCGACCAAGACGGCGGCGATTTCGTCGGCGCGTTGGCGGATGATTTCGAGGCTTTCCGGGGTGCCGTAGTCCAGAACGAGGATATTGGCGACGCTTTCGCGGGGTATGCCGGGCGCGACCGGCATGGAGCGATGTTTACCAACTGCCTTGACCAGCACTTCGTCGAAGCTGCCGTGGTAGTCGCCGGTAAACAGCACGACGAGATTGCGGCCGGTAACGGTGCGGGCGAGGCGCATCGCCCCCATGACGGCCTCGGAACCGGTGTTGCAGAAAGTGACGCGCTGCATTCCCGTGAGCTCGCTGACGAGTTCAGCGCAGACGCCGGACAACTCAGTCTGGGGGCCGATGGCGAATCCCAGGTCAAGCTGCTTGCGGACGGCCTCGACAACGAAGTCTGGCGAGTGTCCGTAGAGGATAGCGCCGTAACCGTTGAGGATATCGATGTAGCGATTGCCGTCGTTGTCCCAGAGATAGGCTCCGGCGGCGCGCTCAACGACCAGCGGATAGACGAGTTCCTTGGTCTGGGCGTTAAAGCCGGAGACCACGCGGCCATCGGCGAAGACGCCGCGGTGGTCCTGGGTAAATTTCTTGGAGCCTGCGGTGCGCCCGGTGTAACTCCGGACCAGATTCTTGAGATAGGATTCCTGAACGGGATTCAGGCCGCCGGTTTCGCCGCGCTGCAGGGGCTTGAAGGGTGTAAAAGCCGGCTTCGCAGGCACAGCATCGGCGGACGGTTCAGGAACCGGTGCGGGCACGATGGAAGATATTGTATCTGTCATTGTTACAGAGGCAGGAGGTGGCGCCGGAAGTGTAACCGTAGCAGATACAGAAGGTGCAGGTTGGCCGTGCAGAAAGGCCATCTGCTGCTGGAAGAGGCTGGTGAGCGCCTGCATCTGGCTGGCGAAGAGCGCTTCGTAAGAGCCCGTCGGCGCGGTAAGTGTTGCCGGAATTGAAGGAGTTGCTGGAATTGGCGCCGCGAGAATGCCTTGTGTGGCTGCTGCGGGATTAGTCGGCACCGGCGTGGGTGCGACCAGGGCCGCGCTGCGCAACGCGGGCGCGACCGTGGCGTCGAGATGTGCGGCCAGGGTGCCGAGCGTGGGATAGCTTTCCATGATCTGCCGGAAGGTGAGCTTGACGCGAAACTTGCTTTGGATACCCTGCGTCAGCTGGGTGAGGAAGAGCGAGTCGAAGCCGAGTTCGAGGAAAGAGGCGTCAGCTTCGGCGTCGGCGAGATCAATGCCGGACAGGTCGGTGATGAGGGCTTTAAGCTCTGAAAGCATAGTGTCGTTGGGTGCGGGGGGAGCAGGTGTAGCCATGATTGAAACCTCAGCGGGCGGCACAGATGCCTGATTGGTATTCACTGCTGGTGGTACGGGGGCAGCGGTTGGTACAGGCTGCACCATCAAGGAAGTGGCAGGCGCGTCAACCCAGTGCCGGTGGCGCTCGAATGGGTAGGTTGGCAACAGAGCTCGTTTGCGACTGTAACCTGCGTGGAATGCCGTCCAGTCGGGATTGGCTCCCAGGGTCCAGAGAAGGCCGAGAGCAGAGAGAAGCGCGTTGTTCTCGGGTCCGGTTGCACGCGTGGAACCGAGCGACGACAGTACTGTCGGCGCCAGAGAATTTGCCTTAGCGGTCTGACGGATCAGCGGGACGAGTGTCTCGGATGGTCCGACTTCCAGCATAATGCGCTCGGGTGTGCGGATGATCTCAAGAACGGCGTCAGCAAAGCGTACGGTGTGACGGAGCTGCCGGGTCCAGTATTCGGGCTCAGCGACTTCTGAGGCGGTGATCCATTTGCCGGTCAGAGTGGAGACGTAAGGAATCAACGGCGCGGCGAAGGTTATGCTGCGAACGACTTCAGCGAACGGCGCCAGTGCAGGCTCAACCATGTTGCTGTGGAAGGCGTGTGAAGTAGCGAGCTTACGATGGGCGATCTTCTCGGCATCCAGGCGCTGGATGAAAACGTCAATCGCCGCATCGCTGCCGGAGACCACGCACAATTGCGGGCTGTTGACGGCGGCGAGGTCAAGATCTAATTCAGAGTTGCCAGTACTCTGGGGCATCAAGGCAGTGACGGTGGCTTCGTCCTTGCGGATGGCTAGCATGGAGCCGCGGGGCAGATCCTGCATGAGTCGGCAACGCGCTGCGATGAGCCGCAGGGCATCGTCGAGCGAGAAAACGCCGGCGACGCACGCGGCTACGTATTCGCCAACGCTGTGCCCCACCATGGCGACGGGACGGACGCCCCAGGAGAGCCAAAGCTGGGCAAGCGCATATTCAAAGGCGAAGATCGCGGGTTGCGCGTAGAGAGTCTGATTGAGCCGGGTTTGCGCTTCCGCTGAGGAGTCCGCCGGATAGGTGACGTCGAGCAGGCTTACGCCGAGGGCTGGAGCAAGGATTCGGCTGCAGCGGTCGAGAGCCTCGCGAAAGACAGGTTCGGATTCATAAAGCTTGCGGCCCATGCCGATTGACTGCACGCCCTGGCCGGGGAAGCAGAAGACGACGCCGGGATTCTCGAAGGGGGTGTCCTGCCGAAAAATGGCGGGGGAGTCGCCAGAGCTGAGCGCCTCGGCTGCTTCATGAGCACACGCGGCGACCAGAGCGCGGCGGAAGTGATGGCGGCTGCGGCCGGTCTGGAGCGTCCAGGCGGCATCCGCGAAGTTACGATCAGGGTTGCTGGAAAAGTGGTGAGCCAGCGACTGCGTCAGAGTGCCGAGTGCGGTTGGGGTCTTTGCAGACCAGACCAGCAGCTGATGCTCGCGTCCACTGTCGGAAGGCCTGAGTTGGGGTGGCTCTTCGACTACGACGTGGGCATTCGTCCCGCCAACTCCGAAAGCGCTCACGCCGGCGCGCAACGGGACTCCGTTGGTTTGCCACGGCTGAAGCTCGGGGTTGAAATAGAACGGGCTGTTCGCCAGATCGAGGTGCGGGTTAGGCTTTTCAAAATGAAGCAGTCCGGGGATGGTGCGATTTTCGATCTGTAGAACAGTCTTGATGAGACCGACGCCGCCCGCAGCTACGTCGAGATGGCCGACGTTGGCCTTCGCCGTACCCAGCGAGCAGAAGCCAGTTTCGGAAGTGGATGCCCGGAAGGCCTTGTTCAGGCCGGCGATTTCGATGGGGTCGCCAAGCGGCGTGCCCGTGCCGTGGGCCTCAAGATAGGTGATGGACGCGGCGGGAACGCCGGCCATTTTCTGCGCGCGCTGGATGACCTGCGCCTGCCCGTCAACACTCGGCGCGGTGTATCCGACCTTTACGGAGCCGTCGTTGTTAATGGCGAAGCCACGAATGACGGCGAGAACCTGATCGCCATCAGCGACGGCCTCTTCGAGACGCTTGAGCAGAACCACTGCCGAGCCTGAGCCGAAAACGGTACCGCTGGCGCGATGGTCGAAGGGGCGGCAGTGGCCGTCGAGCGAGGCGAGGCCGCCTTCCTGCGGTATGTAGCCGCGATGCTCGGGGAAGGTGATTGAAACGGCTCCGGCGAGAGCCATGTCGCAGCCTCCGGTGAGCAGGCTCTGGCAGGCCTGAGCAACCGCGACCAGCGAAGTCGAGCATGCCGACTGTACCGTCATGCTTGGCCCGCGCAGGTTGAGCTTGTAGGAGACTCGGGTGGGCAGGAAGTCCTTGTCGTTGCCCAGCATGGTGACGTAATTGCCGACCTGGTAGCCGCCGGTAAAGTCTTCCAGGAACTCGCGGCCTGTGGCAAGGTTGCGCATGAAATATGTGTTCATGCTGCAGCCGGCGAAGATGCCGACCGATTGCGTGGTGTGCGCGGGGTCATAACCGGCGCGCTCCAGGACCTCCCAGGCACATTCGAGGAAGACGCGGTGTTGCGGGTCCATCTGCGCGGCTTCCTTCGGGTAGATACCGAAGAAGGCAGCGTCAAACTTGTCGGTGTCTTTCAAGATGGGCCGTGCGGCGACGTAGTTCTCAGCCCGGCTGGCGGTTTCGCGTTCGTAGCTATCGAGCTGTTCGCGATCGAAGAAGGTGATTGATTCGACGCCGGAGGCGAGATTGCTCCAGAACTCCTCAACACTGTTGGCGCCGGGAAAGCGTCCGGTCATGCCGATTATGGCGATTGCAGACGAGGGCAGCGGCTGGGATAACGGGCTGGGGATTGCGCTGGACTGAGGTTCGACTGCATTACTCGAGGGAGGCGTGCTCTCGCCCTGAAGCAGGCTGGTCATGGAGCGCAGCGTAGGGTATTCGAAGATGGCCGCAATGGGCAGGCCGGCTTCGAGGGCTTGGTTGACTCGGGAAATCAGCACGGTGGCCACAAGAGAGGTGCCGCCGCTTTCGAAGAAGTTGTCATCCAGGCCGACACGAGGAAGACCCAGGACCTCCTTCCAAAGCCGAGCTACGGTCGCAGCCAGATCCTCTGCGGGCCTGCCGTCCGGGCGCACAGACTCGGCTCGTACCTCGTCCATCTTCGATGGGGGAGAGGAATCTCGACTACTGGAATCATCCGGGTTGTCGCTCTTCTTCGGCATGCATGGCGAGACGATGTGCTGGAGTTATATTTCTCTTGCCGCGGGAACTGCCTCATCCGCGTTTGGGATGTCATGCACGCTAACGAATGGAGCGAAAGGAGAGGCCTCGGAGCGTGGATACCGCGGCTGCCAGCGTAGATTCATCTTATTGACCCGCGCTTCAAACTCGGTGAGGTCCTGCTTCAGGGTCTTTTCAGCGCGCAGCAGGCCTACTTTGTTGATGATGACAGCAACGCCACCGACGTTGAGCCGCTCGAGCAGGCGCGCCGTGCGCTTCAGTTCAGCCTTCTTCGTCTTGGCAGACTCGCCGACCAGGATGGTGACATCGGCAAAGCGGGCGAGGTATTCGGTTTCGGCGGAGGTCAGCAGCGGCGCTGCGTCGATCAGCACGATGTCATATTCGTTGGTCAGCTCCTGGAAGGCTTTGGCCATAAAGCTGGTTGCCAGCGGCGTGATCTTCGAATTCAACGCCTGAGTCACGACCGTGGACTGAAGTTCGGTCCCTGGTCCGGCATGCGCAGCATCGTCAGCGGCAAAATCGGGTCGGCGTCCCGCATCGTTCAAATTGACAGTGGCGTAGGCCACGGGATTTGTATTACCGGACGCGTCAATGGTCAGAGTCTTCCGCCCCAGCTTGGCTAGAGTGCTGCCCAAATGTCCAACAATGGTGGTGGTGCCGGCGCCCGAAGCGACGCCAGTCACGACAAAAGTGCGCACTCCGGCGGCGTGAGCAGCGTGATCGATGCCCGCGGCCAAGCGCAACGCGCACTCGTCATAGACCAACTGGGTTACCTCTCGGTCGTCGAAAAGCACGCCGACCGGCGAGAAACCCATCACCGACTCGACATCGCCGCCGGTGTAGAGGTGCGGATCCAGCAGATCGAAGAGCACGGCCGCCGCAATTCCCATGAGTATCGATATGGGGAACAGCATGAGCAGAGCCCTGTGCGCCTTGCTCGGTTCGGGCCCGAGAGGAGGTCTTGCCGGCTGGAACAGATGCACTGATCCCGGCGAGCTGCTCTCCAGTTCCAGATTTCCGATGCGCTCGTCGATCGTGTTGTAGCGAGTTTGCAGGCGTTCGACGTCCGCTTTAATTTCGTCAGAGCGCTGGAACTTCGGAGCGGCCGTAGTAGCGATGCTCGTCTGCTGCTGCAGGTCGTGCAACAGTCTCGATTCGACCGTGGCGGCCCGGTTAACTTCGCCGTGCAGCTTCTCTTCCAGGCGGGCTGCGGCTTTGCTGCGGAGATTTGACTGCATCGCCTGGAGGGCGTTCTCGGTCTGAGCGAGCTGATCTTCCACCTGCTTACGCAGCGGGTTGTTGGGCGTAAGTCCGGCCAGTGTTCCCAGTAGCTCACTCCGCTTCTGGCCCAACGAGGATTTAAGCGCCGTGAGCTGCGGATCGCTCGCGATGATTTCGTCGGCAGCCGCATTCAGAGCCGAGTTGGGCGCCGTAGGATTACCCGACTCGAGGGCCGAGAGCTGAGCTTCGGCCTGAATCCGCTGATCATGGGCGGTGTTCAGGTCGCTGCGCATCTTCTCAAGTTGCACATCGTATGGATTCGTGGTGACGACGGCCACGCCAATGGATTTCGCTATATTCGCCTGTTCCTGGAGGCGAGCATCTAATTCCGCCTGAAGACGGGTCCGCTCCTCACGCAAAGTCTGCAAGCGCTCGTCGCGGCCGTAAAACTCCTCGTCCTTGGCTTTTTCCAGGTAGGTATTCGTTACGGCATTAACAATGTCAGCCAACTTGCCAGGACGCGCGCCGATCAGGGTAATCTCCACCTGATAGGTTGTACCCACTCGGGCGATATCCAGAGATCCCTGCAAGCGCCCAACCGCGGATTGCTCACTTTCTGCGGGCCCCCGCCATGTACCTGGCGGCAGTTTGCGCAGCGCGTCGGCGATCACGTCGTACCGCGTGACGGAGTGCATCTCCTCCTGAATGTAGGTCTCATACTGGTATTGCTGCTCGCGGTCATCGGTGAGCGTCTTGGGAAAGTTCGGTGAGACATAAATGATACTGGTCGCCGAGTAGACGGGACGATGGCGCAGGACCACGGCAAGTCCCAGGCCGCAGGTCACGAGCGCGACCAAGCTCGCCGTAATGGCATGTATTTTCAGACTCCGGAATACATTGATCCTGAACCCTCCACCTGCTGGTGGCGTGGGCCGAGTCTGCTGGGGTACCGGTGCGGGTTGTGGTTCGAGTTGCCGTGGAGTTATATACATGCAATCCGGGTCCTTAATATCTCGTACTGCGGGGAACAGAGCCAATCAACAAAACAGCGCCGCGTCAAGCGACGAAGGAGAGGAAAGCAGAACTTTCCTCTCGCTAAAAAGCGCCTCCTGCAAGGCCCAGGCTCAATAAGCTGGTCATGGGACTGATCCTTTGCAGGAAGTAGGTCACTTTATAGAAACCACTCTTGGGAATAATGATGACGTCGCCCGGCTTGAGGCTGACTTCGGATATACCGCCGGGAGTCATTAATTGCTTCCAGGGGATGATCCTGGAGGTATTGGAAGATTTCTCGATGATCTGAACATTTGGCGAAGATCCGGCACCCTCACCCAATCCCCCGGCCTGGGCCAGCACGGAGGGCAATGTGGATTCCGGCGTTAACGGAATAGCGCCTGGGGTCCTCACTTCGCCGAGCACGGTGACGAACTGGTCGGCTTGCGAAGGTATAAAAATGATGTCGTTGCGGCGTAACCGTATATCCGCTGTGGCGCTGCCGCTCCTCAATAGAGCCCTCAAATCGACCTCAAGCACCTGGTCGTTGCCGCGATAGATCATGCAACGATCGGGCAGGCCATCTTTGTTTGAAGGAGTGGACTGGAGTCCTCCGCGAGAGACCGCGTCGAGCAAAGTCGGCGTTGTATCAAAATAGAGCACTCCGGGATGTTGTACATTGCCCAGGACAGTGACTCGGTTGGAGCCGTACTTCTCGATGTTGACGGTAACTGTGAGATTTGTGTAGTCCGTCGAGAGAGCATCGATGATAGCCTTGGCGGCGGCTGGACGGGTCAGATTTGCCACAAGCAGCGGTCCAGCAATGGGCAGTGTGATCCGCCCGTCGGGACCGATCATATATTTCTTCGAAAGTTCGGGTCTCCCGGGAAAATCCAGGCTGATCTCATCGCCCGCGCCAAGCTGGTATTCCTCGTCGGCGGCGGGTTCAAAGTTCTGGAGTTGCTTCTCGGGGCTCAGCTTGAGCTGTGGCACGTTGGCCACTTGATCCGGAGGGGGGACAGCCGACGGCTCCTGTTGCGCGAGCAACGGGAATGACCCCAGGCTCAAGGCCAAACCGATGCTTGCCGCTCGAGTTGACCAATCTGCGAATCTCATAAAGTGCCAGACCTTTCGGTGAATCCAACGCCTGGGCGAGTTGCTCCAGGTTTCGAGCCGATGTTTCCAATCATGCCTCGAACCCGAAATTTAGGAAATACTCCTAAAGTTGGAGTCCCGATTGGTGCGAACCCATGCAGCTTTCCCCTTTGAACCGATAAGAACCGCCGGAAGGAGACGCAGCTTCCATAAGATATAGAGCGGGGCCATGGCGAGCAGACCCAGGGTCCGCCAAAAGTCGGGTCCACTTGCCGCCGCCGCGAGCACGTGGGCCGCAACTACCAAGAGCGAGGCGATGGCATAGATCCGAATCCCGGCCATGGGCACACAGAGGGCGAGCAGAAGGGCGAAGACCCCGTAGGCCATCGGCAGACCAGTCAAATCGAAGAGCGGTTCTGCCACGCGGAAGCGTCCGCGCAGAAGCTGTCCCAGCAATCGGCCGGTCCAGACTCGGGCAGCATGAAATCTGCCGCCCTCCCAGCGCGAACGCTGAACCTGCTCTCCCTCCCGGGAAGCGGGAAGTGTAGCCGAAACGAGGACGCTTTCAAGAAAGCGCACTCTTTTCTCCGCCAGCACCATGGCGAGGTGATACTCCAGATCTTCAACCACGGAGAATGCGCCGTAAGGAACCTCCTCAAGGAGGTTCCGGCTGAGCGCGAAACCATTGCCGAAAATGCCTGCGGAGAGACCCAGCCTTTCTCGTCCACGCGGGCGGATGAGGTTAAATCCGCGCAGCGCCAAAGCCGCGAGCCGGGCGTTGATCTTGTCCGTGGGGCTGTCCATCTCATAGCGGCATTGCACGGCCTCGGCGCCATTAGCCAGAAGCCGTTGAACGGCAGGCACGAGATCCCTGGACACGATCGAATCCGCGTCGACGACCAGAATCGCCTTAGCATGACCGGCCAGCGCCTGCTCGAAGCCGTGACGGAGGGCGAAGCCTTTTCCCTTCGCAGCCGAGTCGTCGTAGACCAGGACCTCGGCGCCAGCCTTGCTGGCTTGCTGCGCGGTGCTATCGGTGCAGTTGTGGGCGACCACGAAAATGTTGACGTCTGATTTCGCGATGCACTGGGCGGCCGATTCACGCACACTCCTGACGCACCGGGATATCAGAAATTCTTCATTGTGCGCAGGTATGACGATGGCAAGAGGAAATCCTTCCACTGGCTGGTCCGCATCCGACTGTCGGCGGACCGGTAGCCAAGCGGCCGCTGTTACCAGAGCCAATTCCAGAACCAGAGGCAGCGTGATGGCCACGAGCGCCAGGCCAAGAAACAGATCGAAATAAAATGCCATAGCGGAAGACGCCTCTCCATCGGCGACCTAGCAGGTATCTGCCGGTACCCAAAACGGACCGTCAGTAAATTATTGGAACACAGCTGCAGGGGCAAGGTTTCGCCCCGCCCTACGGCTCTATCCAACCGAAACCTTGAATCCGTAACGGGAGGCCTGGCTGAAACCGGTCCCAAAATCGAGTTGCTGGCCCTGGCCGCCAGCGGCCATCCTCTGGCAAACATCCTGCATGACTTCCACGCGGATCTGCACCGGAGCGCCAGTCTTCCGGCGAAAGGTCTGGATGCCCGGCATCTGCGGCAGAGCGCGCAGATCGACTTTGGCGATCCTGTAAAGAGCGTCGCTTACGCTCGAAGTCGTCTTGAAGTAACTGTCCAGCCTGGAACTGCGCAGAAGGCGGACCAGGTGGGGACGCATTTCCGCAAGCCAGAGCTGGAGTTTCAGGCGCTGCATCGATGTCATAAGCTGGACCAGGGAGCCGAGCGTGTTGGGTCCGAAGTAGGCGCTTTCGGCCATGTTCAGCACAATGTGCATACCCGCCTTGCTGGCACTCAGGGTGTATCTCTCAAAGTCCGCAAGCAGCCGACCGGTCAGATTTCCCTGGATGGTAATGACCTCGGTGTTTCCCACCCTGGTGCTGAAGACTTTGGAGGGGCCGTTCTTTCTTGGTTGCGAGGCGGTCGCCGCCATCTGTTGAGGCAGGTAGCGACCGAGCGTGAAGGCATCGCAGATGTACCGGCCCAAAAGCCGCCGGGGTTCCTGGGCAGCGCGGAAAAACCACTCCATGCCGCTCTTCTGCATCCAGTGTGGGGCGCGTGCCAGCTTGCCGGCGATCATATCAAGCGAGCCTCCGATGCCGATTGAGACCGGTACTCTCAGGCGATCACGGTGCATGGAGAGCCACTTCTCCTGCTTCGGATTGCCGAAGGCGACTAAGAGAATGTCAGGCCGGGCCAACTCGATGCGCCGGAGAATCTCTTCGTGATTCATCTCTTCGAGCGGGCGAACGGGCGGAGAGTAGCGTCCGACAATGCGGAGTTCCGGATAGCGTTCCTGCAAAAGCTCCGCGGCACGCTGCGAGCTCTTTTCACTGGCTCCAAGCAGGTAGACGCGATAGCCACGCCTCGCCGCCAGCTCCGCCAGGCGAGGCACCAGGTCGATGCCGCACACGCGCTCCTTCAGTCGGGAGCCCATCAGGCGGGCGGACCACAGGATTGGCATCCCATCCGGGACAACCAGCGAGCAGGAGCAGAGAATGTTCTGCAATTCCTGGTCATGAATGGCGTGCATGAGAAAATCCACGTTGGCAGTGGCCACCTGGTGGAAACCGCCCTCGTCGATTTTTTGCTCGATGATCGTCACGGCTTCTTCCATTGTGACATTGTTGAAAGGCACACCCAGAACAGCTACAGCATTTGGATTCATACCAGGCATAATTGCGAAACCCTCAAAACTTTCAATCGGTGCATCGTTAAGACTCGGGGGAGCCGAGAGGTCTTTAAGGCGACCAAAGCCTTTTGGTTATCAAACAAACGACTTACATGTGAGGCGTTCCAGTCGCCAGGGTCAGCGGCCGGGCACCTGCCAGTGGAGTGATCCGCGTGGACATTTCCATGACTTCGCACGCACTCGACTCCAGACTCTGGAGCCGGTTTCCATACAAGAGATCCGCGGCATTAATTGGGCTTACGTCTTCCCGGGCGACTTCGACGGCGATGGCTTGGCCAACCGAGGCGACGCAGATCACCAGCCGCAGTGCGTTTGCGGTATGCACCAGCCGTCCTTCAAGGCCGGAGAGAGGCCCGCGTTGAATGCGCAGGAGGGTGCCCGTGGCCAAATAGGGATGCCGTGTGCAGCGCGCACCGCTGCTCAGTGACTGGCGCAAAGACTCAATTTCAAGCTCGGGCACTGCTTCGGGCTGGCCCAGGTTGCCAAGCATTCGGACTACACCTGCGGTTTCCAGCACACGTACGCGATTGCGCAGCGTGGGTTCGAAACGGGCAAAGAGGTAGCCGCCGAAGGCAGGCACGTTCACGGACTTTCTTCGATCCTTCCACTCGTGAACCTCGCTCAAGGTCGGCAGATAGCTCTCCAATCCTTTGGCGGTCAGGTCGTTCGCGATTCGCTGCTCGTAGCGATAGCGTGTTTGAATCGCGAACCAGTGAGAGCGGGTTATGTTTGAAAGTTCCATAGTCATCTCGACGATTTCACTGAAGTTGCCGGGCATCGCCCATGTCAGTCATGAAGGCCGTGATTTGTGGCCGATGCTTGGGGCGAGAATCGTTAACCAATACGGTTGGCAGCAAAAAAAATCAGTGAATCGACTGCTACTTCAAAGTTTCCTGAGGCCTGGCTTCACTGGAGAAGCTCTCGTCGCTGATTTGCACTCTGTAAAAGAGCCACTCGGGGTCGCTTTGTAAAATCGTTGCGATCTGTTCTCGAATGTCTCCGCTTGGTTGACGGAATCCGTTGATGATCCTGCTCAGATGGGCTTCATCGATGCCGAGCATTCTCGCCAGCCGATTCTGGCGAATCCCGGTGGTGTAAATTCGCAATTTCAAGTTCGGATAGATTTCTCGACCAAGGCTCAATGTCTTACCCTTAATGTGTGTGGACTTCTGCCGGTTACTGATGGGCCATGCCGAAACAGCGGCACACTCTCGATAAATGCAATCGGGGTGCCAAACGGTATAGGGCACGTTTGACAACATATTGTTGATCTGTCCTTGAGTTGGGAGCCGCTGGAAGTCCTAATTAGTCTCCAGAATTCCCAAAAAGTCTGAACAGTGGAGAAACGTCCGACGAGAACGGGGAGCTCTGGGAGTGGCTTTGCGGGTTCCGAAGGTAACTCAGGTGTGGGTACTTAACCCGGTCAATCCTGCGGCCGTTGGTAATTCACACGAAAGTTGGCTTTGCTCACAGATGGAGTAAGAGCTATGATCCGCTTACCTATTAATGAGTTGTTGTGCCATGTCAGCCAATGACTTTTTCTACCGATTGCATTCGTTTAGCCTTCCGATTTCTCGATCTATGCGTGGGGTAATATGTCCGGTCTAATTCTGTTGATTGGCGAGAGTCCGCAAGTCCATGAACCGCTGATTCAGAACCTGAAGTCTCACGGATACAGTGTGCTCCCGGTAAGGACTTTGCCCGAGGCTCTCCTTCACCTTCGCAACCCAGCGTTCACGGTAGCGGCGGTTATCTCCAATGTAGGCATGCGTCGTCAGCAAGACCTGGACACTATTCTCGAAATTTGTGCGTCGCGTCCGCATCTACCCCTGATCCTCGCGGTGAATGAGCTGCATGAGCTCCACCGCGAATTTCACACTTCCGTCCGCGGTCTTCATATTTTGAAGATGCCGCTTGCACATCAAGATTCCTACCGCGCCATCCGCGAGGTGATTGATTCGGCCCGCTTCTCTCCCGAGCAGGACAGGGATCCGGACCCCGATCCCGAGTTGCCGACGCGGATTCTGGCCGCCGACGTATCCGGCCCCGAGGTGCAGCATTATTCCGAGTCGTTCCTGTCTCGCGTCGGCATGGCTGACGTTCCTGTGCTGTTGCATGGGGAAACCGGCGTAGGGAAAGAGGTCATGGCGCGCCGCTTGTGCGCTTACTCCTCTCGCGCTAACAAGCCCTTTTTGAAGTTGAATTGCGCTGCGCTGCCATCGGAACTGATCGAAAGTGAGTTGTTCGGATACGAGAAGGGCGCTTTTACGGGTGCAACCATCGACAAGCCGGGTAAATTTGAGCTTGCCCAGGGAGGAACCATTCTGCTGGACGAGATCGGCGACATGGATATCCGTCTCCAGGCCAAGCTTCTCCAGGTGCTGCAGGATGGCGAAGTGCAGCCGCTGGGCAGCCGGCGCATCGTGAAGGTAGACGTTCGGGTGATGGCGGCAACGCACCGGGATTTGCGCAGGGGAATCGAAGAGGGGGCGTTTCGCGAAGATCTTTACTACCGCCTCAATGTCATCAATATTGTGATATTGCCTTTGCGCGAACGTCCGCAGGAGATCCTTCCCCTGGCGGAGACGCTGCTGCACAGGCACTTGCCGCCGGGTGCGACAGCTCCGGTTCTTACCAAGGAACTGCAATCAGCCATGCTCGAATACAGCTGGCCCGGGAATGTACGCGAAGTCGAAAATGTGATGCGCCGCTACCTCGTTTACCAGGACGCCGACCTGCTAATTCAAGAGTTGGTGCGCCTGAAGTCAGCTACCGCCGTGCAAGCCGAAAAGACTCCCGAGCGAAGCCACACAAACGGGAATAACGGAAAAGTTGTGACCATGGGCCACTTAGAGCAGAACTCACGCCAGGCAGAAACCAAGCTGCTTCTCGACGCGCTGAGCGCCACCCGATGGAACCGGCGGCAGGCGGCGGCACAACTAAATATCGATTACAAGGCCTTCCTCTACAAATTGCAGAAATATGGCATTGTTGAGACGAAGGCGAAGCGCGGAGAAATAGGCGCTTGAGGGCGGATTGAGCGCTTCTTGCGTTTGGCGTTCGATTGGCCTGCGGTTAGGAGCCAGTCTTGTTTGAGCATCTCCGAGAGGACTTTCGCACCTATGATTACCAGTGGTCCCGGCAGGGTCTCTGGGTCATGGTGGTCTATCGCTTTGGACGATGGCGCTATACCATCCGTCGGCGCTGGATGCGGATGCCATTCTCCTTTCTCTATAAAGTGATGAAGCCGTTTTCCGAGATTCTCACGGGTATTGAACTGCCTTGCGAGGCGACCGTTGGCAAGCGTTTCCGCATCGATCATTTTGGTGGCATCGTGGTCAGCGGAGACGCGGTGTTCGGCGACGACTGCGTGATTCGTAACGGAGTCACGGTCGGATTACGAAATACGGGTGTCCGCGGCGCTCCGATTCTCGGCAACCGCGTAGATGTCGGCGCCGGCGCGAAGATACTTGGAGCGATTCGCATCGGTGACGATGTTGCGATCGGAGCCAATGCCGTCGTCCTCAAAGATGTGCCCGCGAATTCCATTGCGGTGGGCATTCCTGCACGAATTTTGCCGCGCAAACTTCATGAAGTCGCAGCCGAGTCAGTCCCGGACGATGGAATTCTCGAGGTGCAAGCATGACAGCGCCCGCAATTTCCGTTGTGGTCATTGGTCGGAACGAGGGCCAAAGGCTGGCGCGATGTTTGGAATCGATTCGCCTGATTCGTGGCTTCGACGGTGAAAGTGTCGAGATTATCTATGTCGATTCGGCATCGAAGGACGGCAGCCCCGAGGTTGCGGCGAGCTACGGCGCTGAGGTAATTGTCGTCCATGCGGAACGCCCGACCGCCGCTCTCGGCCGCAACGCCGGTTGGAGGGCCGCAAGGGCGGAGTTTATTCTGTTCGTCGACGGCGACACAATCCTGCACCCTGGTTTTGTGAAAGCCGCTTTAGAGCCTATGTTGCAGGACGCATCGATCGTGGCGGTCTGGGGACATCGGCGTGAAATCCATCCCGAGGTTTCGATCTACAACCGCATCCTCGACCTCGACTGGGTCTATGCGCCCGGCATCGCCGAATTCTGCGGCGGCGACGTGCTGATACGCCGCCGTGCCCTCGAGGAGGTCGGCGGATACGATAGCGAACTGATTGCGGGGGAGGAGCCGGAGATGTGCCGCCGCATGCGAGCTCGCGGCTACCGCATCCTGCATATCGATCACCCCATGACTGGACACGATCTGCAGATGACGCACTTCGGTCAGTACTGGAAGCGTGCGACTCGCGCCGGCCATGCCTTTGCCGAGATATCCCGCCGTTTTCGCGACAGCGACGATCCTGCCTGGGAGACCGACCGCAAGCGCAATTTGTTGCGCGGAATCTTCTGGGCGGCATCGCTGGCAATCGCTCTCATAGCGAGCCTTCTTGGCTTCACCCTTCTTCCCCTTGCCCTTTGGGCAGCGCTGCTCATAGCGCTGTCTCTTCGTTCAGCGTGGAAGTCACGCTGGAAATCGCACGACGTTATTACCCTCCTCCTGTATGGCGTCCATTCTCATCTACAGCAGATCCCCATCTGCGTTGGACAGTTACGGTATTCCATGGACCAAAGACGTGGGAACCGGCGCGCACTGATCGAATACAAGGAATCCGACGGCATCAAGACAAAGTGACCGCGGAATAGAACGGCGTTTCTCAAGCAAGTATGCGGTTTTTTGAACTACTTATCTGCCTGTTTATCCTGATTCTCGTCGTCTGGATGTTGCTCGGCGTTCGTCCAGCGCGGCGAGGAATCCGTGTGCTCTGCGTTCTGCTGCTAGGGACCCTCATCGTGCATCTGGTCCATGAAGGAGCACATTGGCAAATGGACCCTGCTTATCTTGCCGCGAGCATCCTGTTGATCTGGTCTCTCGCGGGCGGCCGGATGTCCTCCGAGGCCGTTCGCTGGATGAGTTCGGGTTGCCTGCTCCTGTTGATTTGCGCCGGAGTGCTTTCCTTCCTGCTGCCCATGTTCCGTCTACCTGCGCCAACCGGGCAATACGCGATCGGAACGCGCATTCTCCATATGGTGGACCCGAGCCGCAAGGATGAGTTCGGGCTTGCGACGACCGGGCATCGCGAGTTGATGGTCCAGGCGTGGTATCCGGCTCAGCCCGCAGGAGCGCGGTTGGCCGGTTATCGCCGCCGCGAGGAGACCTCATGGATCTCTCGCTATCAGTCCATCCTGCGAACACATTCCTTCCTCGATGCGTCAGTTCAACCCGCTGGCCCGCCGTATCCGGTGGTGATTTTCAATCCGTCCTGGACGGGACAGAGAACCCAAAGCACATTTTTGATGGAGGAGCTGGCCAGCCATGGTTTTGTGGTTGTCAGCATCGACCACACGTACTACTCCGGCGTGGTTGCCTTTCCTGATGGCCGCGTCATCGACGCTCGGTTCGCGCCGCGAATCGAAGACTTTGAGCATTTAACCGTAGACCAAGTGGATGCTATGGGCGATAAATACGCTCAAATTCTGGCGAGGGACGACAGCTTCGTGCTCGACCAGCTACAGGCGCTGAATCAGGACTCGGCCAGCCCCTTCTTCGGTCGTCTGGATATGGCTCACGTCGGCGTTGCGGGGCACTCTCTTGGGGGGGCTGCGGCGGCGGAGGCCTGTTTTCAAGACCCGCGCATTCTCGCGGCACTTTCCCTCGATGGATGGATCTTCGGTAATGTGGCGCGGAACGGTCTTGCAAAACCGTTCATGCTGATCTATGAGGGACTCTACGAAGAGAAATTGATGCCGCCCTTTCCTGCTTCAGGGACGCAATTCGACCAGAGAAGCTGGCAAATGGACCGACTGGATACCGCCAGAATGGACGCAACCCTGCACCGGTACGGCGGATATCGTCTTTTCATTCGGGGCGCCAGCCACTGGAACTTCACCGATCGGCCGCTGTATTCGCCGATTCGCTCATGGGGATATGCGGGCACAATTTCTCCGCAACTCGCACACCAAATCATCAATCGCTATGCGGTGGCCTTTTTCTCGCATTATCTCAAGGGGACGTCGGAACCGCTTATCGAGAAACTTCCGGACGAATATCCCGAAACTGCCTTCGAGATATGGAAGCCCGATTTGTTAGACAAGCCGGCACTGCCGCATTGAAAGAGCGGAACATACCCGGTCGTAGCCGCCAAGCACACAAAAGTGGTGATTCTTCCCGTGGGGCTTTCAGGTACCATTTGATTGGATTCTGTTCCGCTACACCCCACATTCAGAACTTAGCGACCTGATCAAATGAGCCTGTTTTGGCTGCCGCAACAATCCGATTGGAATGCCGCTCTCCAGGAAGCGCGGAAGCTGCCTGCCCGCGAAGCCGCGCCTCGCTTCATCGCGCTGGCGAACGCGTCGGTTGACTTTCTGCAGACTGCCAAGCTGGATAAGATCGTGCAACAGTTCGGCGGGGACTTACGCAATGCCCTGACGCGGACGCGCCCCATGAAGCTGGCCCTTCTCGGTTCGTCGACGCTGACTCACCTGGTTCCTGCAATCCGGATGGCTGCGCTAAGGCGCGGCTTCTGGCTCGACGTTTTTGAAGGCGATTACGGCATGTACCACCATGAGCTGGCCGACCCTTCCTCGCCGCTGTACGCCTTCCAGCCGGATGTTGTGGTGCTCGCCCTCGACGCTCAGCACATTGCCGGCGGAAATGGCGCTTCAGCAGAACACTCGCTTGAGAACCTCACTGTCTGCTGGAAGCTCGCCCAGGAGCAGTTGGGCGCGACAGTCATTCAGCAGACCGTCCTTCCGGTCTTCGCGCCGCTGCTGGGAAACAACGAACACTGTCTTCCCGCATCTCCGTTCTCGATTGTTGACGAAGTGAACCACCGATTGCGTCAGGAAGCGTCCCGGGCCGGGGTGCACCTGCTTTCGCTCGATACCCTAGTGCAGGACGAGGGCCTGAAGATCTGGCATGATCCCGCCTTGTGGCACCGATCCAAGCAGGAAGTCAGCCCGCGCATGGCGCCTCTTTACGGCGATCACGTCGGCCGTCTGCTGGCAGCGCTGCGAGGGCTCTCCTATAAATGCCTGGTGCTCGATCTCGATAACACGCTTTGGGGCGGCGTCATCGGCGACGACGGTCTTGAGGGCATTCTGCTGGGCCAAGGGCACGCCGTCGGCGAGGCGCACACCGCATTTCAACATTACGCAAAAGAACTCGCCAGCCGGGGCGTCATTCTCGCCGTGTGCTCGAAGAACGACGACGCTAATGCACGTGCGGCCTTCGAGCGGCATCCTGAAATGCTGCTCAGGATCAAGGACATTGCCTGCTTCATTGCCAACTGGCAGGACAAGGCTACTAATCTTCGGACCATTGCCGAAACCCTGAATATCGGTCTCGATTCGCTGGTCTTTGCCGACGACAACCCTTTTGAGCGCAACCTGATTCGTCAGGAACTGCCCATGGTTGCCGTGCCCGAGTTGCCGGAAGATCCCGCTCTCTACGCCTCCACTATCGCCAGCGCCGGTTATTTCGAGGCGCTGTCTGTCACTCAAGAGGATCTTGAACGGGGCCAGCAATACCAGCTCAATGCCGAGCGCAACCGTCTGAAGGAATCCTCGACTGACATGGCCGGCTTTCTTAGCGGGCTCGAGATGCAGCTGATCTGGTCGCCCTTCGACTCGGTTGGCCTCAGCCGCATCACACAGCTCATTAACAAGAGCAATCAGTTCAACCTCACAACGCGCCGCTACACGGAAGGCGAAGTGGCGGAGCTGATCGGCCAGCCGGGGTGCCTTACCCTGCAGCTTCGCCTTACTGACCGCTTTGGCGACAACGGCATCATCGCCATCATTATTGGCCGACCCGCTCACGGCTCTGACAAAGACGTGCTTGAACTGGACACCTGGCTGATGAGCTGCCGCGTTCTGGGGCGCCAGGTAGAGGAAGCTACTCTTGAGCTGATCGTGAAACAGGCGAAGGTGCTCGGAATCAGGCGCATCGCCGGGTTCTATCTGCCTACAACGAAGAACGGCATGGTGAAAGATCATTACGGACGGCTAGGATTTTCGCAGACCAGTCTCGCTGAGGACGGAAGCTCAAGCTGGATGCTCGAACTCGATGCTTTTGAAGCGAAGCCTACATTTATTCAAATCGTGGAAGGGACCCTTGACCACAGAACAGATCTACGCGAAGCTCACTGACATTTTCCGCGATGTTTTCGACGATGAATCCCTTGTCTTGACACCGGAGCTCACCGCCGCCGATGTGCCGGGTTGGGACTCCTTCAACCATATCAACTTGATCGTCGCCACCGAAGTGCAGTTCAAGATCAAATTCAAGACCGCGGAGCTCGAATCTCTGCGCAATGTGGGCCATCTGGTCGAAGTCATTGCCTCGAAAGTCGGCTGACCTCCAGAGGCCTGGACCAGCGAGAAAAAGCTGGAAGCATGCAGCGGAGAGCTACCCTCCGCCGTACACTTGAAAACTGATGAGCAATTCCTGATCGCCGCTGACGCGCTATGAAGAAGCTGTTCCTGGGCATCCCGGGTGTTTTCATCCTGATTCTGTCCTTCGCGGCATCGGCGCAGACTGTAGTCACAGTCGATCCAGAGACCGTCCTCCGCGAGTACACGCAGAAGCCCGGCGCGAACATGGGCACGCCAACCAACTATGACTCCGGGATCATGTACAAGAACCTGCTTCTTCCTGGCAATGTCGGCGGCGAAGGGGCCATGCTGCAGCAGGTATGGCAGGTGCAGGCGGGAGCCTCTCCGCTTTCCACGACGCAATTCGACTCCAACAACTCCAATGCCCAGTACGACCAGGTGCCGGAGAATTGGTGGAAAGGTGCGAAGCTCAACGTCATCCAGTCGTGCGGCGCGAATTCTCAGGACTGCTCGAGCGGAGGCGCGGAACTTGGCTGCTCATCGGTCATTGTCGGGAATACTAAGACGAACTCTCACCCTTATGGAGCCAACTACACCTTCTCCCCGGCATGTGCCGCGCCGATAGCCCCCGGCGATGTGATCGTTCTCAAGCAGACCTTTGCGCCCTTAACGGAAACGCAGCTTACGACTAGCGGCTGGGGAGCCTATATCTCCGAAACGGACGGCGGACACATTTCGGAAGAAACGACCGATGTATGCGAAGGCTGCGGAGCGTCCAGTTACAAGATGGATCTCACCGCCGGGGGACAGGCTTCGGCGAGGATCAAATTCGTCGTCGACAACCTGAACGTCGGCGGAACATTCGCAAACATGTTTCGGCGCATCAATGGCAGTTACGTTCTGAGGTTTATGGCGAAACAGGTTTCGGGCTCGACAACGCTCTCCGTACAGGCATCCCGGTACGGAGGGTTCAACTGCGGCCCATACCGGGCAGTGCTCACTCCGGCGTGGGCGCAATTCAAGGTCCCCTGCAAAGCCAGTGAGGGCATCATGAAGCAGGAGAATTCGGCGATTCAGATCGAATGGATCGGACGGGGCGGCGGAGTCGTGTATCTCGATAATCTGGACTTCGAACAGGACCCCACAACTACCGACCCGTCCAACACCACGGTTTTCTCCGATCAATACGTCAATGGTCTGAAGACAGCCTTCGCCACTGGCACGCCAGGCAATCCGGGAACCCTTCGCTACAATCCAGCACCATCGTCCGAGACCCTTGACAGCTGGTTGTTGCCGCTCTACGCACGTATGGTGACGAACGTGGGGGCGGACAATGGCTTTTACACCTCCGGCACCTCGAATACGTCATTGCAGGACTTCCTGCACCTTTGCCAGGTTCTCGGTGTAGATCCGCTCATTATTGTGCCCATCACCTTCACGGAGGCGGATGCGAAGGGTCTGGTGGACTTTCTCTATGGCGGACCCAATACGGTATATGGTGCAAAGCGCATCGCACTGGGCGGTCCCAGTGCCGCTGGCGGGTATTCGTCCATTTTCAAGGTGGTTCACCTCGCACTGGGTAATGAGAATTGGAATGGTGGGTTCACTGCGCAGGCTATTGGTTGGCGTCAGGGGGCGACCAGTCCCTATCAGGACTACACATCGCGGTTTAATACTCTGGCTACCGACATGCGCGCGATGGCGAGCTACGCAGGTGCACAAACCGAGTTGATCATGGGTGTGCAGGCGGCGGGTGCGGGGGCCTACATGGTGAATGTTGCCAACTATGGACATCCGGACGCAATTGAAATCGCGGAATATACCCAGACCTCCGTATCGGACTATGCGACCCCCGCGCTTCTCTTTACACCGGCCTTTGCCGAGGCCTACGTGAACATGAATCAGCCAGCTCAATGGTTTTACGGGGCGTACAAAGCGATCCAGGCGCAGAAGACCTGCGGCACGAATCATGCGACCGCATGTAAGGCGAACATCTACGAGCAGAACAACGGCGGCGCCGAGGGAAGCGCTCCACAGTCGGCAATGAATGGCTTTGCCAATGGCGGGGCCTACGGCGTGATCACCTTCAACCAGTTTCTCCAGAATATGCAGACGGGAAATATCATGACGCAGGACTTCTTTGCGTTGACTGGCTATTTTGAATTCGATCACTCCAAGTACGTCAAGCTCTTCGGCGCCGCCATCGATTACGGCGGTGCATGCAGCTTTGCGAACAGCACTATTTTTGGCGGCAGCTTCTGTCCCCGGCCGACAATGCTGGCACTGCAATTGGCCAACAACGTGGTCATCGGAAAGATGATTGGCTGCTCGATCTCCGGCGCGACTGGAGCAGCCTCTTATGACCTGCAGCCAAACCACAACGGTGTAAACGCACAGAAGAATGTGCCGACGATCTATGCATACTGCTTCCATTCGGCGGCCGACCCGAATCAATATGCAGTGGCGATTGTGAATGAGAGCCTAACCACTTCCTATTCCATAACGTGGGCCGGCAAGGCTACGCCCACCAGTGGCGTGAAGCGAATGCGGCTGGCTCCGGCCAATCCCTTCGACACTAACGAGGCGCCGGCAAACTGGGTAACAAACACGGCAGTGGCGAAGGTCAGCCTGGCAACGGTCACAGGGCTGAATATCGCTTCCGGCGATACGGTGCCTCCAGACAGCGTTTCCGTCTACCTTTACTCCACCGGTGTCACACCCCGGTAGTTGGTTTCCCAGACCTCAGGATAGCTCCAGGACCAGGGGCTTCTTTGCTTCAGGCTTTTTGTGGGTGGCCTGCAGGAAGCGACGTTCCACCGAGTACCAACTGATCACAGCGATCAGGAGCGTTGGTGGAGTGGCGTAAGCGAAGAGAAGCAGCGGCGGAATCGGGTGACCGATCGCCGACATGATGAGCTGCTGTACGGGAAAGGCGTAGAGGTAGGTGCCATACGAGAAGTCGCCGAACCGATTGGTCTGATGAAGCCGTATCGCCGGAGAGAAGCAGAAGCACATGACGAGGTAGGTGCCGGCGATTGGGAACAGCGCTGTATATCCCAGGGGCAGAATGCAGGCAGCGACAAGGGCCAGCGACGCAATCAGAATCGGTACGCGCGAGAGGGGCAAAGAATTGCGGAAGCGGTAGAAGACAACGCCTGCCAGGTACATCGGCAGCAACCGGGCCCAGAACGGAGGGTATCCCCAAATTTTCCCGAGAATTCCGCCGGAGATGTGCCATTTGAAGTAGGGAAACAGGAGGCTCACCACAATCGACGCGGCGAACGTTACAGCGAGAAACACCTTGGAGCGCAGGAGTCCAGTCAATCCCAGGATAAGGACCCCGATATAACACCAGAACTCGTAGGAAATCGACCAGAGAGAACCGTTGATCACACCAGGCGCCGGATTGGAAGGAAACGCGCCGGAGTATGTGCACCCGGTGAGTCGCAGGGTGTTGCCGATTACATTCACCAGCTTGTCCAGGAAAGATGCCCCCTCGATGCGCGCGTGAGCCAACGGACTGATCAGCAGGAGGGTCAACAAGGAAAGCAGAAGGAAGGCAGGATAGATGCGGGCAACGCGCTTGCGGAGAAAGGAAGCCGCGGAACTTGACCGTTCGTAACTGGCCGCGATAAGAAAGCCGCTCAGGACGAAGAAGAGATCGACTGCGATGTGACCGCCTGTAACTTGCCCTCGCGAAATAAGATTGAATGGCTCTGTCCGCTCGTGACCCAAAGTCAGCGGGAAGGAATGGGAAAAAATGACCAGCAGCGCAAGCGTGATCCGGGCGAAATCTATGTTGTTCTGCCGCTGATCGAAGATGGCCTTCATACCCGGCTCCGGCGGTGCGCATTTTGGGGTGGGCGATAGCTATGGATTCTTAATAGCGCAGGCTTCACCAGGTCTACTTGCGAGCACTCGAACACGCGCTCCTCACGGGATTGCCATGCGAGTGTACAGCATAGTCCGATGGCAGCGACGGAAGACACTCAGGCAACGACTCGCCGAAATGTGAAGCGGGTGCTTACCGGTTGCGGCAGCATTACACTCACACTCTGGGTTTGACGCAGCGATTGGCTCCAGCCCGCCAGCAGGAAGAACAACTCGTACATTGGTCCACCCAGGTAAACGCTCGTCAGAGCAAGCAGAAAGCCCGCCATGCCCCCTCCTATGCAGAGAGCAAAATAGATGTCGACGCGCTCTGTCGATCTGCGCACCGCCAGAAAAACGGCAAGCAAGGATTCCAGGCCCAGTAGGACAAATGACCATAGACCAAGATTGCCTTGGATAAGCTGGAGGTAGAGATATGCATTATCGATCGAGTACTGTCCATCGACCGATGGCCTCTCGACAACGCCATACCCGAAAAGCCCACCTTTCTCGACGATCGGCTTGTAGTTATCGAGCAGTTGGCGGCGATAAATTGCAGTCTGTTGTTCCACGGTTTGTGCCGACCAGTAATCGGCACTGGTGTATTGCTGAATCTTGATGTAGGCCGCTGTTCCGCCAACCGCTATCAGCACTAGAGTAATAACGGCGGCACGGCCCATATTCTTGGCCTTGCCAATGCGCGCAATCAGGTATCCGAGTATCGTGCCGATGATCGGTCCACGGGACAGGGTCATAAGCAGACCGCCCGCGATGCCAATCGACAGGATGGTCGATCGCCGCTGCCCCCAGTATTTCGGTTCGTTCCCTCGCGATTTATCCAGAACTCCAAGCCACATGCTGAAGAGCCAGCCGATGGAGAACATCGTGCCGGCCATAATCGCTCCCACAAAAGGCCCTGCGATGCGTATGAATCCGTTGCGGCTCTGGCCTATCCACCCCTGGTTTTCGCGAAGAATGATATTTTCTGCAAAAGTGAACAGATCTTTTCCCATCCTGAATTCCCAGAGAGACAGAATGGCGATGAAGAAGGTGATGATCACATATCGTCGAGCAAAGCGCTCGCGTACCCCATCTTGTTCAAGCAGGACCTTGCCCAAAATATAGGGCAGGATGCCTTTCATCGCATTGCCGGCGAAAACCAGACCGGCGTTGGAGCCACCTGAGTGTGTTAATTCCGAGTAGTAGGATCCCACGAAAAAGAGTGCGATCCACAGATCCGACCGCTGGAACTTCCACTCCCTCCCATAACGAACGACAAGAGTGACCGCTATAGGAATGAGCGCAGCGCCGCCAAAATCTATTCCGGGAAGATGAGGGAGCCTGAACGCATAAAAGCTGGGAACGAGAAGAAACGCGGGAAGATAAAGGTCAATTGCCGCGTCGGCGATCGACCGCGTTTTGATCAGGTATATGGAGTAAAACAAAACAAGAAATACTGTCGCTTCCATTACCGGCTTCCAGGCCTCATTCTACGATTGAAGATCCGCTACTCGGACGAAACAATACCCTTCTCTGAAGAGGCGCATCGAACTAACACTTATCGCGGTGCAGCTTGCCCTGGATCGCTCTGCATCATTCCTGGGAACGGACCGCACAGGTCGCTGGCTGGATCGCGGACGCCGTAGATCGACCTACCCCATGATGTTCTCGCAATTCGCGGTGTTTTGCCATGCAACCTAAGTAGTATATCGGGCAAGATCCGACTCCAGACACGATTCAGGGACTCGAGATCCCCTCGGTTTGTTGCAGGCGTGGACCTCTTGACGCGCTCCTCGGTGACCGGGCCATCCTCCACCCCCGCCTCAACGTCGCCTGCGCCCGGTGAACGGGCACTCATTCCACCGATTACAAGCACCAGGGGAAGGATCATGCCGCTGTTCAACAGATTGTCGATCGTCGCCAGGAGAAGTACAGCGGCCAGGCTGAGGCGCAAGTCAGTATCCACCGGATTGTCACGAGGCAGGGGAAACCAGCAGGCTCTGATAACTGGCACAAGCTGCACGGCTTCCAACGCAACCAGGCCCGTGCCGCCATACATGCCAAAGGCGAGTAGCCACAGTCCCCAGGGTCGATTTTCCCCGCCCTCCCACCAGTTCCATCGCTCCCAGCCGAGCAATGGTCTGGCCAGCGCCGTATTCACATGGCGTTCGTCCTGCTCCAGGCGCCATCCGAAGGACCGGCGTCCGGCCTTCACCACCAAATTGGCGAGCGCGCGAGCAGGTCTCTCATGATCGACCAGCCAGCGCAGCGAGACCACATTCGTCAGGCGCAATCCAGCAAAGCAAAAAACAACAAGAACCAGCGCGATCACAACCCAGCGCCTGAATCTGGCGCGCCTGAGGAGGACAAACGGCGAGAGGCAAAGGAGCAGAATGATGCTGCCGCCAGATTGACAAAGGAGCGTGACCGCAAAGAGCGCAATCGCCGCCCAGCCGATGGGCATCCCGAAGACGCGACGCACCCGACTGTGTCTCCACAAGCCGGCTGCCAGCAGTGTTGCCGCTGCCATCCAGATACCGAGCTGATTGCCGTCCTCGAGAAAGCCGACCGGACGAAACCCGATATAGCGTTCCGCACCCAGCCAGCGATAGGGCTGGAAGCCGTAGACATGCGCATAAAACTGTGGGCCGGTGACAAGCTCAATCAGGCAGATTGGCACATAGAGGAGCCCAGCCGTTACAAATGCCTTTGCCGCCATCAATAGCGAGGCATCGTCGCAGAAATACAAGCGGCCCAGCAAGTAAGGAACACCCCAGGCCAGCAACTGGTAGACCATGCCGCGCAGTCCTCCCTGCAAAGCTCCCTGGTTCGCAGCCTGATTTGCGACTCCTGAAAGCAGGGGAACGGCACACCAGAGCGTCATCGGCAAATCCCACCACGTCAGACGGAAGCGGCGCATGGCGCGAAGATCGAAAAGCAGTACCCCGCCGAGGGCGGTCACCCCAGTGATAGTTGCCTTGGTGACAAAGTATCCAGCGGGAAGGGCTGCGCCCAGAATCCAGTATGGAAAGGGAGCGTCGGTCGGGACGAAATCAGCCGTCGGAAGCACGGCCCAGCCGGCGACGAAGGTAAGCAGCACCGCAACCCGGACCGGATAACGGTAGAAGAAATAGAGGCCGATCGGGACCCAGGCAAGCAGAGCGAGCAACGGGGGAATGTGCATAGAGTCGTCCTCGTGCAACGGAGCGCTATCAAGTTTGGGGGGAGACTAAACACTCCGACAGTCAAGCGGAGGGCCTGTTGTTACTTTAAAAGGCCCTGAATTGGATTACGATATCGAGTGGCTCTCAATCAGGGCCAGAGGCGCAAACCTCTTACATCGAATTGCAGGGAGAACAGATTGGGCGACAGCGAGATTGTTAATAATCAAAATGTCATTCTCAAAAATCAAAAGGACATCCTCGAGAATCAGGAAACTATCAAGAAGAATCAGAAAGTACTGGAACAGATCTTGTCGAACCAGAAAGAGATTCTAACGAACCAGAAGGAAATTCTGGCTGCGGTCCTCCTGACGGAGAATCGTCGTGGCAAGCAATAACACGATGGAGGTGCGCTCTATGCAAGCCCTGCGGGATGTTCTGCAGCAGACCCAACAACGCGGAGTGGCTATCGGCCATTTCAATATTTCTGACCTTGTTCTATTGAAGGCGGTCGTCGCCGCCGCACGCGAGCTTGACCTTCCAGTAATGGTGGGTGCATCCCAGGGTGAGCGCGACTTCATGGGAGTTCACGAGATTGCGGCTCTGGTAAAGAGCCTGCGCGAAGACTCGGGTGTTCCCATCTATCTGAACGCGGATCATACGCACTCCCTGGCCAAGGCCGAGGAAGCGGCCAAGGCAGGATTCGATTCGATCGTCTTTGATCTTTCCGCGTTGCCCATAGAGGAGAATGTTCGTCAGACGAAGGAGGCTGTCGCCAGGCTCAAGGCGATTCATCCTGCCATGCTTATAGAAGGGGAAATTGGCGATATTGGCACGGGCTCGGAAATCCACGAGACGACGATCGATGTGTCAAAAGGGCTGACCACTCCGGGAGAGGCGAAGCAATTTGTCGCGGCGACAGGGATCGACATTCTGGCTCCGGCGGTAGGTAACATGCACGGCATGTCGGCCAGCATGGTTCGGGGAGAAGCCAGGAAACATCTCGACATAAAGAGGATCGCTGAGATCAAGAAAGCCACAGGGGTACCGCTGACGCTGCACGGCGGCTCGGGAACCGAAGACGAAGATTTTCGCAAGGCTATCGCTGCCGGGATCAACATCGTCCACATCAACACCGAGCTGCGGGTTGCCTGGAGAGCGAGCCTCGAGGCCAGTTTGGCCAAGACGCCAGGCGAAGTCGTTCCGTATAAGGTTCTTCCTCCGGTAATTGAGGCGGTGAAGGAAGTCGTTGTCTCACGCCTGAGACTGTTCAACAGCGTGGGATTGGCCGCCGCAGCGAACTAACGGCAGCTCGGTGGCCAGCTAGGAGTCCCCAATTGCGTGTTGTCAGTCCCCGGTTTCGGTGGACTCGCTAGCGGCTTCTTCATCGAGGTATTGCTGGATGTCGGGGCGTTCAGCGATCTGTTTGCGGAAGTGTTCGGCCCAGTATTCGCTGGTTTGCTGCTGCATCTGGCGGTCCTCTTCGTGTTCGGGGGTGCCGGGGCGGAGGAGTCCGGTGACGTAAGGCTGGTAGGGAGGCGGCTCGATGCCCACGGCGAGGGCTGCGGCGGCGCGTGCGGCGTACTGGGCTTCATGGCGGCGGATGGCGTCTCCGAAGGTGTATTCGGCGACAGACCAGGGCCGGTTGAGCGGGTCTCGGCTGGTGGATCCGGAGAGAAGGGCGGAGGCTCGGGCGATTCTGCAGGGAGCAGGGATCAGGGAACAGGGATCGGAGTCGTCGCTTCCCGCGGTTGTGCCCTGTTCGGGATCGCTTCCCACCTTTGGCTGCGCCAAGGATGGGGCACCCAGTTCTGTACTTTGATCGGCGATTTCTGTGCTCTGATTTCTGTGCTCTGAGCTGTGTTCTTCGCAGAGGCCGCACTGGCATGCGGGGTGGTGGAGTTCAGCGGGCTGGTTGCGGTACTTTTCGGCGCAGAGCAGGCAGGGGCAGCCCTTGTGGTGGATGGGCTCGGCCTCGTTGTCTTCGAGGATTTCGAAGGGTGGCGCGATCTCGTCTCCGTCGGGGGTGAGGATGACGCGGGAGACGGTTTGTGAGAATGGGGTGGGTGAGTTGGAGCCGGAGTCGGAGTAGGTGGTGGAGTCGGAGGCGTCGCCGGAATCGGTACTACGGGAGCGGGTGCCGGGTTGGGCGGGCGCGGCCTCGATGGCGAGCTTCCGGGCGAGGTTGATGAGGCAGACCTGCTGGTTCCAGGTCATGGAGTTGGCAGTGCGGGTGTCGATGCGGTTGTGGGCCTGAGCGACGGCGATGCGGTAAAGGTTGATCTGGACGGCGTCGTTGTCCTCGGGAAAGAGCAGGTCGACGGGCGGCTGAACTTCAGGGGCGGCGGCGGGAGCGGGGACGGGGATGGCTCCGTGGTCGTAGGTTTGAGTTGGGGTGTGGGTATGGGGATCGGTGTGGACGATGGAGCGTCGGCGCGGCTGGCGGTTCTTGTGGTAGTAGCAGAAGGTTCCGCTGGTGAGCGCGACCTGGCGGCAACGGCGCCCAGCGGTGAAGATGTGTCGGCATTGCTGGAGCATGGGTGGTGCCCCCTCCCCGGGTGGCTTTGGCAAGTGTTGATTCTGCGAGGGTTATGGGTCTTAGCATTGACAAGTGCGTGAAACGGAATGGGTTATTTGAGTTGCTCTGAAAACAAAGGGGTTAAAGACAGGGATTGGGGATTAGTGTTCCCACTCAAAGCCAACAACGGGCTTTGAATGGGGCACCGTCTGGGTTTTTTGGTGCGAGACGCAAAAGCGAGAGGCGCAGCTGCTTGGCTGCGCCTCGGAGTGGTTCTGAATTTGGTTCTAATTCCAGTGTATCGGGTTGGGGGAAATTATCCGCCAATTAGCGAGGCGCGGGATAGGGTTTTATTTCAATGGGTTAGAGGGGAAAGTTACTTTGGGCAGGGTTGACAGAGGGATACCTGGTAGATGATTTCGTAATGAACGTGATCAAAGTTGCGCAGTTCCTTCAAGTCTAGGTAAATACTTGATGTAAGCCCTAGCCTGATGGATGACTCTGAGTACGACTTCGAAGAGTTCCAAGATCGTCCGCGCGATCCAGCGATAGACGCAGCTATCGAAAGACTGCGTACATTCTTTGATGAGTCACCGCGACGGCTATTCTATTCAACGCAGATCGAAACTTCCCTTGAACGTGAATTCTTTCACTGGATCACAGGTAAGGCTCTTCTAGAGCTTGCTGAAACCCGTCAGATCCAACGCGCTCCCATAGTGGTCCTACAAAAAACGATTAACTTCTACGCACACCTCCAGCATCGCTACTGGAGGCGTGAACAACGCGGTATTACGGAACTCCTAGAACGAATCTTTCACCCGGATTTTACCCATGCTGTAGGGCGGCATGGTGAGTTAATGTTTGACGCCGCTCTCGGCCGACACGGCTTCCGGGCCGAAGCGAGAAATGCAAGAACGTGGAGGGGGCAAGCCTGGATCGAGACGAACCACAATCTGGATCGCATCATCACGAAGGACGGTCTTGAATACGGGGTAGAAATCAAAAATACACAAAACTACATTTCGCGTGAAGAGCTTTCGATCAAGATCCAACTATGCAGGCATCTCCGGCTAACGCCACTGTTCATCATGAGATTTGCCCCAAAATCCTACAACTTCGACGTGGTAAGAAGCGGTGGTTTCGTTCTTCTGTTCGATGAACAGATTTACCCCATGGGGCATACGTCTCTAGTCGCGGAGGTTCGCCATCGTCTGGGCCTCAAGGTTCACTCACCCAATGAAATACCCGACGGACACATTCAGCGGCTCCTAAACTGGCATGCTCGCAAACTGACGACACGCTAGCACACTCGTATTCAGGGTGTACCTTGATTCTTCTTTCCTTTCAGCTGTTTACCCCTAGCTCTATGTGAATTGCCTCTCCAATTCACAGAATAACCCCGCCCCTTCCCCCAACTCCGAGTACTACTCGGGAGGCGGCGAGGCCTTGCCAGCCAAATCACAGGCGCGCCAGAGATACCAACTCGCAATCGAGCGCCAGGGGCGCCAACGCTGGCCGCGGCGGAGCATCTCATCGGGTTTGGCGAGCATGGTCGCGTCGAAGGGCTTTGATTTCGGCAGGCGCTTGAAGGTGAGGGCGAATCCTTTGCGGACTCCGTAGTCGGTGACGGGCAGAACATCGGGCCGGCCCAGGCGGAAGATCAATAACATTTCGACGGTCCAGGGTCCGATGCCGCGCACTTTGGTGAGGCGTTCGATGATTTCGGCGTCCGGCAGGCGGCGGATCTGGACGAGTGTGGGCACGGTTCCGTCGAGGGTGTTGGCGGCGAGATCGCGCAGGGCGAGGAGCTTATTAGCTGAGAGACCGCAGCCGCGCAGCCGGTCGTCGGGCGCGGCAAGAATATGTTCGGGCGCGGGGTGGAGCTCGCCGAAGAAGGTGATGACGCGCTTGAGGATGGCTGCGGCGGCCTTCCCGTTGAGCTGCTGATAGATGATCGACTCGAGCAGGGCCTCAAAGGGTGAGTGCTGGCTCTTGAGGTGGAGCGTGTAGGGGCCGGCACGCTCGATGAGGCGTCCCAGGATGGGATCGGCAGCGGTGAGCTCGCGGATGGCGAGCGCAGAGTCGTAGCGGGGCGCGAGACGGCCGTCAGTCATGAGAAACAGGTTACAAGGTGCAAGGGGAAGATGCGGAGAGATTGCGGTCAGGTAGGGTCCTGAAAGGCCGCCATTAGCCATCAGAAATTAGCGAGGCGGCTGCACGGGTCGGGGATTCGGTCAGGTGAGGAACCTTTCTGGAGCTGGGAGACGTACATTCGAGACAGATCGCAGGAGCGAAGTTTGAGATGAAAAGTCTTTCCGGTATTGCTTCCCGTCTTGCTGTTGCCCTGCTCGCTGCTCTGGTGAGCGTCAGCGCGAGCCATGTTGGCAGAGTTGCCGCCGAGGCCAAAGCCGAAGCGATCCAGGTGCAAGGGCCGGGGAGGCAGCCGCAGATCTTTTTTGCCTGTTGCGACCAGGGTTTGAGCGATATGGAGTCGTGGGTGTCGAACCCCCAGGTGATCTCGCAGCTTCAGCAATTGCACGCAGGGCTGGCGGTCGAGATCAGCGACTTCAGCGCAGAGCGGGCACAGGCTGTACGCAAGCTGAATGAGGCAGGAATTCCACTGACGGCGTGGCTGGTGATGTCGCGCGATCAGGGGCATTATCTGAACGGCTTCAATGCTCCGGAGGCGGGCGAGCGCTTCGACGAGTTTGTTAAATGGACGCGGGAAAACGGCCTGAAGTGGGGCGCAGTCGGGCTGGATATCGAGCCGAACTTTGACCAGCTCAAGGAAGTGGGGAAAGACAAAGGGAGCTTTCTCTGGTTGATGATCAGACGGTTCTTTGACCATGGTCAGGTGGAGCGGGGGCGCGAGGCGTATACAAATTTGATCAAGCGGATTCAGGCGGCGGGGTATCCGGTGCAGACCTACCAGATGCCGTTTCTGGCCGAGGAACGCGCGGTGCATTCGACACTGCTCGAGCGTCTGTTCGGGATCGTGGACGTGCGCGGCAACGAGGAAGTGCTGATGGCTTACAGCAGCTTTAATCATGTCGCGGGAGGCGGGATTCCTCTCATATATGGTCCGCAGACCCAGACGCTCGCGGTGGGAACGACGCTTGATGATAAGGCGGCGGGTCTGACGGCGCTTAGCTGGGAGGAGTTCTCGCGCGATCTGATTGTGGCTGCTCATTTTTCGCGCGTGGTTGGCGTGTACAGCCTGGAGGGGTGCATTCGGCGGGGTTTTCTGCCGCGCATGGCGTCTCTCGACTGGAGCCAAACTGTAACGATCCCGGCGGAGCAGGTGGCAGCGGCGCAGACATTCGACAAACACCTTCGTCATGCGATCTGGATCTTTTCGCGTCTGCCCTACATTGTTATTGCGCTGCTGGCGCTTGTTGTTGTTCTCGTTTGGTGGCTGATCAGGCACAGGCGCGAGAAGCGCCGCAATGTGCGTGCAGCTTAGAGCGCCCAATTTACGACCGCTTTGGTCCTTATTTATGGAGGCGGAAATTGTCCCGGATTTTTTAAGGCTCATCCCTCCACGCTTGATTTTGCTGCCCTTTCGCCTGCTATATTGAATCTTCGACTCAATGTGAATTTCGGGTCAGGTTCACGTCCCGGACAAGTGCCGCGCGCTACAGCCGCGCGTGGTTGCCCTCCAACAGAAATAGGATTCTTCGAGGAAGCAAGGACGCATTCATGGCGCAGATTTTTGACCGCAGCTCGAACGCGCTGGCACGGGCTAGCCTGGTCCTGACGGGGTTGATTGTCATTGCCCTGGGAGTAACGCTGGACCAATTGCAACGGTCTCCGTGGGTCACACGCCAGGGCCAGCGCGCGGATCAGCCAGTACCCTTCAGCCACAAGCATCACGTCGAGGGTTTGGGCTTGCAGTGCCAGTACTGTCACGTATCGGTCGAGAAGTCGAGTTATGCGGGCATCCCTCCCACCCGCACCTGCATGAATTGCCACTCGCAGATCTGGACGAATGCCAATCTGCTCGAGCCGGTTCGCCAGAGCTGGGCCACGGGCGAGTCGATCGTATGGACGAAGGTTCACGATCTGCCCGACTTCGTCTACTTTAGCCACGAAATTCACGTAAACAAGGGCCTGGGCTGCTCTACCTGCCACGGCCGCGTGGACGAAATGCCCATTATGTATCAGCAGAACACGCTGCAGATGGAGTGGTGCTTGAACTGCCACCGCAACCCGAAGGTGAACCTGCGGCCGACCAGCGAAATCTACAACATGGCGTGGAAGGGCGCATCGGAGATGAATCCGGTTTGGTGCGCGGCCTCCGATGTGAAGTCCGGCACGCCGACGGCAGAGTCGGTGAGCTGCACGACGACCGATCCCAATCCGGGCGCGGGCAGTTCGGAGCAGGCGTCGCTGCACCTGATTCCGGTGGTGAACGCACAGACGACCGACGCGCCGAGCGGCGGCCTGCCTTCGCAGGCGACGAACTATACGAAGTTCACGAGCCAGGAGGCGCTGGGCGATTTTCTGGTGCAGCACTACAACATCCGGTCTCCGCGGGATCTTTCAAGCTGCGAGGTATGCCACCGATGAGGGACCGTGAGCTTGAGATGGGCAGCGTAGAAAGACAGGACATGGCAAAGGGGAATGGAAGCGCGAAGCTGACGCTTGCCGAGGTGCGGGCCAAACTGGCCGGGCAGACCGGTAAGAAGTACTGGCGCTCGATCGATGAGCTGGCGGGAACGCCCGAGTTTGAGGCTGCACTGAGCCAGGAGTTTCCGCAGCACAGTTCGGAATGGATCGATCCCGTTTCGCGGCGCGGCTTCATGAAGATGATGGGCGCGTCGATGGCTCTGGCTGGACTGGCAGGATGCACCAAGCAGCCGGACGAGCCTATTTATCCCTATGTCAAGGCTCCGGAAGACCTGGTGTTGGGCAAGCCCATTTATTTCGCCACGGCCTTCCCGTTTCCCACCGGCGCGATTCCCCTTCTCGTCAAGACCGACGCATATCGTCCGATCAAGGTAGACGGCAACCCCGAGCATCCGGTCACCAAAGGCGGCTCAGACCCGATCACACAGGGCACGCTGCTCGACCTGTACGATCCCGACCGGTCGCAACATATTCTGCATCGCGGCGAAAACGGCACCTGGCCGGTGTTTCTGGCGAGCTTCCGTTCCACCCTGGCCGACAAGAAGGCATCTGGCGGCGAAGGGCTGTATTTTCTGAGCAGTACGGTGACTTCGCCGACGCTGGCGGCACAGTGGAAGAAGGCACAGGCGGCTTATCCCAAGGCGAAACTGGTGCAGTACGACCCGGTGAATCGCGACTCGGCGTATGCGGCGTCAAAGGCGGCCTTCGGTGACTACGCCGACCCGCAGTACAAACTCGATGCGGCGGATGTGATTGTCACGCTCGACGCGGATTTTCTCTCCGGAGCGGCACAGCCCGGCTTCCACAAGCTGGCCAAGGATTACGCCACGCGCAGGAAGCTGGAGAGCGCAGGTTCGGGCGACTACGGCATGAACCGGATGTACTCGGTCGAGAGTATGACGACGACGACCGGCCTGAAGGCAGACCATCGCCAGGCGCTGCGGGCGAGCGACATCGCCGGCTTCGCGGCGGCACTGGCGGCGGGGGTGGGCGTGGGTTCGGCTCCGTCCGGATACACATGGTCGGACGACGCACAGAAGTTTCTGGCTGCAGTTGCCAAGGACCTGAAGGCAAACGGCGGCAAGAGCGTCGTGATTCCGGGCGAGCAGCAATCCGTGGGTGTGCACCTGGCGGCGATGGCCATCAATGACGCGCTGGGTAACGTAGGAAAGACCGTTGTCTACACCGAGACCGTGAATCCTCTGCCTTCGATCCAGGGCGACGATCTGAAGTCGCTGGTGGCGGACATGAACGCCGGCAAGGTGGAGTGGCTGGTGATTCTGAACGCCAACCCGGTCTACTCGGCGCCTGCTGACCTGCAGTTTGGAGACGCGATCGGCAAGGTAAAGACAGTTGTGCATCTCGGACTGCACAACGACGAGACTGGGCTGCTCGCGAACTGGCATATCAACGGAACGCATTATCTAGAGGCCTGGTCGGACGCGCGAGCCTACGATGGAACGGCAAGCGTGATCCAGCCGATGATCGACCCGCTGTATGCCGGGCACTCAGCGCACGAGATTGTGCAGTCGCTACTGGACAATCCTGACCTCTCGACTTACGAAGCGGTGCGCGAAACCTGGAAGGACAAGACGGCGTCCAGGGGCACCGATGCCGATTTTGGCTGGCGCAAGGTCCTACACGATGGTTTCATTGCCGACACGGCATTTTCGCCCAAAGGTGGCGGGGGTAAGGCTTCGATCCCGGCCCCGGCTGCGCAGGTCCCAGCCGACTCTTTGGAGATCATCTTCCGGCCTGATCCCAATGTATATGACGGACGCTACGCGAATGTCGGTTGGCTGCAGGAAGTGCCTCGCCCGGTAACGAATCTCTCCTGGGACAACGCCGCGCTGATGAGCTACGCGACGCTGGATAAGCTGGGAGTCGCCGAGCACGACGTCATAGAGATCACGCTGAACGGTAAGAAGGTGCTGGCTCCGGTGCTGGCCGTTCCCGGCCACGCCGACGGCAGCATCACTCTGCACCTGGGGCAAGGCCGCCAGGCCGCGGGCCGCGTGGGCAGTGGAGTAGGCTTCAATGCCTACCAGATCCGGTCTTCCGACTCGCCCCTCTTTGCCACCGGCGCCACAGTGAAGAAGACCGGCGAGGTATGGGGTTTCGCGGTTACCAAGAGCCATTACATTGACCATCGCTCGAAGGCAGTGGGAGGCGACGGGAGCGGGACGCATTCTATCGAGGGCAACGAGGCGATGGACCGCGGGATTATCCGCTACGCGACGCTCGAGGAATTCAAGAAGAACCCGGAGTTTGCGCAAGAAGGTGAGGGCAGAGATGTGCCCGAGCCGACGACCAGCATGTTCCCGTCGTATCGCTACGACCACAACGCGTGGGGCATGTCCATCGACCAGAACTCCTGTGTGGGTTGCAATGCCTGCGTCGTGAGTTGTTATGCGGAGAACAATATCGCGGTGGTCGGCAAGCAGCAGGTGACCGTGGGGCGCATCATGCAGTGGCTGCGCATCGACACCTATTATGAGGGTGATCTCGCCGCGCCGCGGGCGCACTTCCAGCCGATGGCCTGTCAGCACTGCGAGAATGCGCCGTGCGAGCAGGTATGTCCGGTAGGCGCGACGGTACATACGCCGGAAGGCCTGAATTCGATGGTCTATAACCGCTGCGTGGGTACCCGTTACTGCTCGAACAACTGCCCATATAAGGTGCGGCGGTTTAACTTCCTGCTTTACTCCGATTACGAGACGGAGAGTCTGAAGCTGATGCGCAATCCGGATGTTTCGGTGCGCAGTCGCGGTGTGATGGAGAAGTGCAGCTACTGCTTGCAGCGCATTACGGCGGCGAAGATCGCGGCGGACAAAGAAAACCGGCTGATTCGCGATGGCGAAATCGTAACGGCGTGCCAGCAGGCCTGCCCGACCGATGCCATCGTCTTCGGCAATATCAACGACGGCAACAGCAAGGTGTCAAAACTGAAGCGCCAGGAGCGCACCTACGGAGTGCTGGCGGACATCAACACGCGTCCGCGCACCACCTACGTGGCGGAAGTGCTGAACATCAACGGGGAATTGGCCGCGGCGCGTGGGGAATTTGCGCCGGAGAACAGCTAAGAGGTCCGAGGCTAAGAGGTTAAAGCGATGGCAACCAAAGACGCACCGGTAAACCCCATGCTCGACCCCGTAACCGGGGAACAGCGGGTTATTGCGCCCGGGCACACCTTCAAGTCGGTCACGGAAAAGATTTCGCGCATCGTTCTTACGCCGCACACCCCGCTGGGCTGGTTTGCCGGCTTCACACTGGCGGGCGGCGTGGCCACCATGCTGCTGGTCGCGGTCGTGTGGCTGTTTTTAAAAGGCACCGGGATCTGGGCCATCACCATTCCCGTCGCCTGGGGCTTTGCCATCATCAACTTTGTGTGGTGGATCGGTATTGGCCACGCCGGAACCCTGATCTCAGCGATTCTGCTGCTCTTCAAGCAGGGCTGGCGCAATTCGATCAACCGCTTCGCCGAGGCCATGACGATCTTTGCCGTGGTCTGCGCCGGCATGTTCCCGCTCATCCACGTCGGACGCCCCTGGCTGGGATACTGGCTCTTCCCCTATCCCAGCACCATGAACGTGTGGCCGCAGTTCCGCTCACCGCTGCTCTGGGACGTCTTCGCTGTCTCGACGTACGCGACGATTTCAGTGGTCTTCTGGTACATCGGCATGATTCCCGATCTGGGTACGCTGCGGGATCGTTCGAAATCGAAGATTGCACAGTTTATGTACGGCTGGTTGGCGCTCGGCTGGCGTGGCTCGGTGCGGCACTGGGTCCGCTATGAGACGGCTTCGTTGCTCCTGGCTGGTCTGGCAACGCCGCTGGTCCTCTCCGTGCACACGGTCATCAGCTTCGATTTCGCGGTGGCGCTCGTACCAGGCTGGCACACGACCATCTTCCCACCCTACTTTGTTGCCGGCGCGATCTACTCCGGATTCGCCATGGTCATCACGCTGGCAATTCCGATCCGCAAGTTCTATCACCTGGAAGACATGATCACCATCCGCCACATCGACAACATGGGCAAGGTGATGCTGGCGACCGGGCTGATCGTGGCCTACGGTTACGCGACCGAGGTTTTCATGTCCTACTGTTACTCGGCTAGCCACTGGGAATACTTCATGATGTGGAACCGCATGTTCGGACCGATGGGCTGGTCCTATTGGGTTCTCGTCACCTGCAATATTGCGCTGCCGCAACTGCTGTGGATCAGGAAGTTCCGTGCCAGTCCGTTCTGGATTTTCATCATGTCGCTGATCATCAACACCGGCATGTGGTTCGAACGCTTTGTGATCGTCGTTACCAGCCTGTATCGCGACTACCTGCCGTCCTCATGGGGCACCTACCGCGCCACCCGCTGGGACTACGCGACGTTCGTCGGAACGCTGGGATTGTTTACGTTTCTGTTCTTCCTCTTTATCCGCTTCCTGCCCATGATTCCCATGTCGGAGATTCGCATGATGCTGCCGCAGGCGAAGGTGCGGCCAGAGGCAGAACCCCAACTGGAGGCAGGTGACTGATGCCTGTACGTGAAGGAACTTACGGCCTGCTGGCCGAATTCGATACTCCGAGCCAACTGGTGAGGGCCGCCGAGAACGCCTATGCCGCGGGTTACCGTCGCATGGATTGCTACACGCCGTATCCAGTGGAGGAAGCGGCGGAGGCGATCGGCTTTCACAAGAACGAGGTTTCGCTGGTGTGCCTGGTCGGCGGCATGCTCGGCGTGGCGGCCATGTTCAGCCTCGAGACCTGGATCTCGGTGTGGAGCTATCCGTTGAATATCGCCGGACGCCCGTATTTCTCGTGGCCCGCGTTTGTGGTGCCCGCGTATGAGTGGACCATTCTCTTCGCGGGTCTTTCGGCGGCCTTCGGCATGTTGGCGCTGAATGGACTTCCGCAGGTGTATCACCCGCTTTTCAATGCACCGAATTTTCGCAATGGCGCGACGAGCGATAAGTTCTTTTTGTGCCTGGAAGCCAACGATCCGAAGTTCGAACCAACAGAGGCGCGGTCGTTTCTTGAAGGCTTCGCACCGGTTTCGGTCGTGGAGGTGGAGTATTAAGACAGGGATTAGAGAACAGGGATTAGGGATTAGATCTGCAGGTCCCTCGACTCGGCCATCGCTGCGCCAAAACTTCGGCCAGGATGACAGAGCGTTTTCGATTTCCTGCATCTCGCGTGGGCTGGCGTTCGCGGCGTCTGCGGTGGCGTTGATGTTCGTTGCCGGATGCCGGCAGGATATGCAGGATCAACCGAAGATGATTCCGCAGCGCGAGTCGCAGTTCTTCGCGGATGGGCGCTCGGTGCGTCCCCAAGTGGAACACACGGTAGCCCGCGGGCAGCTGCGCGAAGACGAGTACTTTTACACCGGATTGGTGAACGGCAAGGAGCAGGACGCGCTGCCCTTTCCGGCGACCTTGCAGGTGCTGGAGCGCGGACAAGAGCGATACAACGTCTATTGCACTCCCTGCCACTCGCGCGTGGGCAACGGCCAGGGCATGATCGTGGAGCGCGGCTATAAGCCGGCGGGCAATTATCACGACGCCAAGCGGCTCGCGCAGCCGTTGAGCCACTACTTCTTTGTCATGACGAATGGCTACGGTGCGATGCCCGACTACTCATCGCAGCTTACGCCGGCCGACCGGTGGGCGGTGGCCGCGTACATTCGCGCGCTGCAGCTAAGCCAGAACGCGAAACAATCGGATGTGCCACAGGGTGCGAAGGTCGAGAATCTGACTGACATCGCGCAGCAGGAAGGGTTGCCGGAGAGCTATGCCGGTCCGTGGCCGACGGCAGTCGACACCAACGTGCAGGCTTTGCCCCCCACTGGCATCGTGGCGGGCGCTCCGGCTGAAAATCCCGGCACTCCGTCTGTGAAGACGCCATCGAAAAAGAATTCAACAACGACGAACCCGGGCAGCGGCGAATCGGCCAAACCGCCGGCCTCGAATTAAGGAACGCAGGAAGAACGCATGGCAAACGGATATCACGCGAAGACGCTGCCCAAAGATCTGAATGCGCCGGCATTTGTCGATGTCTGGCGCACCCGCGCTCTGATTGTGGGCGTCGTTTTCTCGGTCATCGCCATCATCCTCGGCTTTCTCAGCGGCGACGGCTGGAATCATTTTCTGCGCGCCTGGCTGCACGGCTACATGATGTGCTTCAACTTCTGCTTTGGCGCAATGGTGCTGCTGATGGTGCAGTATCTGTCGGGCGGCAAGTGGGGGCTGATCATTCGCAGGCCGCTCGAAGCAATGACCCGCACCTGGCCGCTGGTTTTTGTGCTGTTCTTGCCGGTGGGAATTTTCGGGGCATCGTTTGGCAAGCTCTACATCTGGGCCAAGTACGCCGACTGGTCTACAGCGCTGAAGAATGGCCTGATCAGCAATGAACAGGCACATGCGATTCACTTCAAGCACAGCATCCTCAACGTGACGTCGTTCTGGGTGTATTCGCTGCTGATGTTTGCGATCCTCGCGCTGTACGTCACGCTTCTGAATCGGTGGTCGCTCAAGCGCGATGCCGATCGTGAGCCGAACGTTCCCTACTGGAGAACGAAGTTCGAGAACCTGAGCGGCTTTGGCACGCTCTTTTACGCGATCCTGCTCTTTGGAGGGGCAATCTACTGGGTGATGTCCCTGGACCCGACCTGGTACTCGACGGTTTACGGCTTCCAGTATCTGGTGGCGGAGGGATACGGAGTTCTCGCGCTCTCCATCCTGACGCTGATCGGTCTGTCGCGCGCAGAACCGATGAAGACAATGTTCCGCGGGACTGAGCAGCACGACATGGGCAAGCTGTGCTTCGCCTTCACCATGCTGAACATGTATCTCGCTTTCGCGGCGTTCCTGATTATCTGGTCGGGCAATTCACCGGAGGAGATCCCCTGGTACCTTGACCGCATACGCGGCAACTGGGGAGTGATTGCCACGCTGGACGTCATCTTCCACTGGCTGATTCCCTTCACGCTGCTGCTGTCGAGCGGCCTGAAGCGCATCCAGAAGCGTCTCGCCGTGGTCTGCTGCATCATGATCTTCGCTCGTGCGTGGGACCTCTGGTGGCTGATCGAGCCGAACTTCGCCGATGCGCGGAGGAACCTGCACTTCAGCGTGGGAATGCTGGAGTATGCCACGCTGCCGGTAGCGCTGGTTGCCTTCTGGCTGGCTTATTTCTTTACTCAGCTTAAACAGCGCCCGCTCATTGCGACGAACGACCCACACCTGGTAGAGCTTCTGGAGCCTGAACATGCACACGCCTGAAGAGCACGAGTCTCACAACAAACAAGCGTCGCTTCGCGAGGGCTACGAAGTCACTGACGTAAGCGTGCGTGGCATTCTAGTCTTTCTGACGGGACTCTTCATCTCGGTGGGCGTTTTCTTCGTCTTCTGCTTTGGCCTGGGCATCCTTATCAATAACGGGCTCAAGAAGGCCGATGGCGCGCCGAACAAGTGGAATGCGAATTCCGCAGCATCGGCGGGCAAGCTTAAGAACATGGAGTCTAACCCGGCGGCGGTACAACAGCAGCTGCAGCAACTGGCGCAAACCTTTCCGACGCCGCGATTGCAGGGCGATGACGGGAACCAGGACCTGGCCGATCTGCACGCGCGCGAAGAACTGCTCCTCGACCACTACAGCTGGGTCGACCAGTCACAGGGAAAGGTAAGGATTCCCATTGAGCGTGCCATGGAGCTGATCGCGCAGCGCGGTTTGCCAGTCGCCGCGAAGCAGGAATCGGCTGAGCCGCTGATGGCGGGGGATTCGACGCCGGTTGTACAGGCTCCCCTGACGAACGGGTTTACGCGCACGGGTTACGAGCAGCAGGAAATGGGACCAGCAAAAGAGGCGGGCGAACAGGCATCGACCAAGGCGAATAATAATTAAGACAGGGATTAGGGAACAGGGATTAGGAATGCGGGGAGTCGAGCTAATGCGGAGTTGGACAGCGACGGTGACGGCCGGATTGGCTGCGCTGGCGTTCGGCTGCCTGTTTGCCTCCGCCTCGCTCGCCCAGGTTTCCAGCTACGGCGATAAGCAGATGGGCGAGGTCAGCGACCATCCGCCGACAATACTGAATAAGGTTACGATCACGCAGAGGCTGAACACCCGGATTCCGCTCGACGGCGAGTTTCGCGACGAGACCGGCAATGCGGTGCGGCTTGGTGACTACTTCGGCAAGCGGCCGGTGGTTCTTTCCTTGGTGTACTACCAGTGCAAGATCGTCTGCCCGGAGGAGATCGACGGGCTGGTAAGCGCGCTGGAAATGGTGAAGTTTGTTCCCGGCAAAGATTTCGACGTAGTCTTCGTCAGCATCGATCCGAGTGAAACCCCGGAGATCGCCGCCAAAGAAAAGGCGCTCTATGTGAAGCGCTACGGGCATCCCGAAACAGCCAATGGCTGGCATTTCCTGACTGGACAGCAGCCGGCAATTGATTCGCTGGCGAAGGCTGTGGGCTTCGGCTACGTGCGCGTGCAGGGACCCGATGGTGTGATGAATCAGTTTGCTCACGCCAGCGCGATTGAGATTCTCACCGCCGATGGCAAGCTTTCGCAGTATTACCTCGGCGTTGAGTATCCGCCGAACGACCTGCGGCTGGGTCTGGTGGAGGCTTCGGCGGGAAAGATCGGCTCACCGGTAGACGCAATCCTGACCTACTGCTATCGCTACGATCCAAAGTTGAACCGGCACAGCCTGGTGATTGCCCGCGTGGTGCAGCTTGGTGGATTAATTACGGTTTTCGGTCTGGGCAGCTATATGACGATCATGTTCCGGCGTGATCTGAAGCACGATGGGAAAAACGCAAACGGATAAAAGGGAACGATGCATTACTTCATCAGTCCAGTACTCTGGCAATTTCTAGTTAATTGGCTCCAGCACTTCGCGCTCTTTCCGCCCGAAGCGTCGAGCATCGCTCCCTATGCGGATGCACTCTATTTCTTTCTCATTCTGATTTCACTGGTGGGCATGGCTTTGGTGCTGGCGCTCGTCACCGGCTTTTCTATCCTGTACCGCAAGGAGCGGAACCCCGAGGCCACCCAGATCGAGGGCTCCACTCTCCTGGAAGCTACCTGGACCATCATCCCGCTGGCGCTCTTCATGGTTTGCTTCGTCTGGGGCGCGCTACTTTATTTCCGCATCTACAATCCGCCCACCAACGCCATGAATATCTACATTGTGGGCAAGCAGTGGATGTGGAAGGCCGAGCATCCGGGCGGCCAACACGAGATCAATGCGCTGCATGTTCCCCTGGGCAAGCCTGTGCAGCTGACCATGATTTCGCAGGACGTCTTCCACAGCTATTCGATCCCGGCGTTTCGCGTGAAGCGCGAAGTCATCCCGGGGCGGTACACGACAGTCTGGTTTACGGCTACGCAGGTGGGTACCTATCACCTGTTCTGCACGCAATATTGCGGCACGTTGCATTCGGAGATGATTGGCGAAGTCACGGTGATGAAGCCGGAGGAATATCAGGCCTGGACGGAGGGTTCAACCAGCGGCATGTCACTGGCGCAAAACGGCGAGCGTCTGTTTGCAAGTTTGGGTTGCAACGCCTGCCATTCCGGCAATGCCGGAGCCCGTGGACCCAACCTTGCCGAGTCGTACGCTACGAGAGTGCAGCTTACCAACGGGTCGTATGCGATGATTGACGACGCTTTCCTGAGGGATTCGATTCTCAATCCTACGATGCACACCACTGCCGGCTACGCGCCCATTATGCCGACCTATCAGGGCCAGATCAGCGAAGAGGGATTAATCGATCTGGTGGAATACATCAAGAAACTCAACACAAACTATCGCGTACAGCAAACGCTGAACACGAGCCAGGTACAGAGTCAGGCGCAAAGCCCGGCTTCAGGCCGGGTGCAGCAAACGGCGCCAGCAGCGTCGGGGATGGTAAAGCCATGAGCACAATCGTTATGCTTCCGGACCAGCAGACGGCGTCGCTGCCGAAGCGGTCCTATCTGAACGAGGAGTACGGCCTGAAGAGCTGGCTGCTGACTGGAGATCACAAGCGCATCGCGATCCTCTATCTGATCTCGATCACGATCTTCTTCTTCATCGGCGGCTTTTTTGCAGGGATGATCCGGCTGGAACTGCTGACTCCGCCGAGCGATCTGATGGCTGCGGACACCTATAACAAGATGTTCACCATGCACGGCATCATCATGGTCTTCCTGTTCCTAGTGCCGTCAGTCCCGGCAACCATCGGAAATTTCCTGATTCCGATCATGGTGGGCGCCAAAGACCTGGCCTTCCCCAAAGTCAACCTGCTGAGCTGGTACCTCTATGTTGTTGGGGGCATTCTGGTTCTGGCCGCGCTCACGCTTGGCGGCGTGGACACGGGCTGGACCTTCACCACCCCCCTCAGCACGCATTACCTGAACACCCACGTCATTACCGCCGGTCTGGCTATATTCGTCGCGGGTTTCAGCTCCATCTTCACAGGACTGAATTTCATCGTCACCATTCATCGCATGCGCGCTCCGGGTATGACCTGGTTCCGCCTGCCGCTGTTTGTCTGGTCGCACTACGCGGCGTCGGTCCTGATGGTGCTGGGCACGCCGGTGCTGGCCATTACTCTGGTCCTGGTGATTCTGGAGCGCGTAGTGGGCATCGGAGTCTTCGATCCAGCCAAGGGCGGCGATCCGTTGCTTTTCCAGCACCTGTTCTGGTTCTACTCGCATCCTGCTGTGTACATCATGATTCTGCCGGGATTCGGCGTTATCTCCGAGGTAATCAGCACCTTCTCGCGCAAGCGGGTCTTCGGATACACCGCCGTGGCCTTCTCCTCAGTCGCGATCGCAGTCTTCGGATTCTTCGTCTGGGCGCACCATATGTTCATCATGGGCGTCTCGAACTACTCGGCGCTGGTCTTCTCGCTCCTGACCATGCTGGTTGCGGTGCCTTCCGCGATCAAGATCTTCAACTGGTCGTTCACACTGTACAAGGGCTCGATCACCTTCGAGACGCCGATGCTCTACGCCTTCGGCTTCATGGGACTGTTCACCATCGGCGGGTTGACCGGCGTATTTCTCGGATCGATGGGCATGGATATCCACCTGACGGAGACGTATTTCATCGTGGCGCACTTCCACTTCGTCATGGTCGGCGGCATGCTGATGGCCTTCCTCTCCGGCGTTCACTTCTGGTGGCCGAAGATGACCGGCCGGATGTATCCCGAGGGCATCTCGAAGCTGGCGGCGCTGATCACCTTCGTCGGGTTCAACCTGACGTTCTTCCCGCAGTTCATCCTTGGATACCTGGGCATGCCACGCCGCTATGCGGCGTATCCGCCCGAGTTCCAGGCACTGAATGTGCTTTCGACGGCGGGCGCGACGGTGCTGGGAGTGGGGTACGTGCTTCCGCTTCTCTACTTGGCCTGGTCGCTCAAGTACGGCAAGATCGCAGGCGCAAACCCATGGCAGGCTACAGGACTGGAGTGGCAGATCCAGTCGCCTCCGCTGACCGAAAACTTCGTTGAGACGCCGGTTGTCGACTACGAAGCCTACGACTACGAGTGGCTGGCGAACAAGACCAAACACGAGGTGCAGACCGTTGGATAGCCAGGCGATCGCAACCCATCCGGAAGAGCACGCAGAGCACGAGCATTCGCCGTATCTGCGGCATCACTTCGCGAATCTGGAACAGCAGAGGGAGACCTCGACCTTCGGCATGTGGCTCTTCCTGCTGACGGAAATCATGTTCTTCGGCGGCCTGTTCTGCGCCTACCTGATCTACCGTAACTGGTATTACCCAGCATTCGTGGCGGGCAGCCACCAATTGTCGATCGCACTGGGCGCGACCAACACGGCGGTGCTGATTTGCTCGAGCTTCACGATGGCGATGGCTGTCCACTCGTCGGAAATGCGCTGGCGCAAGGCTCTGGTCGGCTGGCTGTTAGCCACGATTGTGCTGGGCGGCGTCTTCCTTGGCATCAAGGCGGTTGAGTATCACGAGAAGTGGGAGAAGCACCACGTTCCGGGTCTGAACTTCAGCGCGGCTGGATTCATGCATCAGGATCCGAACTATCCCGAGGACAAGCCTCTGCCTCGCGACATGGCGGAGAAGACGCAGGTCTACTTCTCGCTCTATTTCGCTATGACCGGCATGCACGCTCTGCACATGATCATTGGCGTTTCCATCCTGATCATTCTCGTGATTCGCGCGTGGGGCGGGGCGTACACACAAGGGCACATGACGACGGTCGAGAACTTCGGCTTATATTGGCACTTCGTCGATATTGTGTGGATCTTTCTGTTCCCGCTGCTGTATCTGATCAGCCGGCACCAGTGATTGCTGTAGAAAGGATTTGAGGGCAAACGATGTCTGAACACACCCATGCTCAGGAAGTACTCGACACAGAGCCGACCCATCACGCAGAGCATGTTGTCGGTCCGAAGGTCTATGGCATCATTTTCGGGGCACTGATGTTCTTCACGGCGACTACGGTGGGCGCTTCCTACCTGGAGCTGGGGACCTTCAATGCGGTGGTCGCCTTGGGCATTGCCGTTATCAAGGCCGTGCTGGTTATCCTTTTCTTCATGCACGTCAAGTACAGCTCGCGGCTCACAAAGCTCACCGTCGCCGCCGGCTTCTTCACCTTCGTGGTGCTCATCACCATGACCATGACCGACTACATTAGCCGCGCCTGGGGACTCTGGTAGGGCCAAGCGCAAAGAATGGAGGGCCCGGCTCCGAAGATTCTGAAGCCGGGCCTCGGATTATCAGTGCAGCAGGTTGAGCGTGTTACTCCCGTCGTCGACGAAGTAGATTCCCCAGTCAGGAACGTAGATCAATCCAAAGAGTGTGCCGGCGCCGGGAGGCGGACCTCCGGTATTGTCGATCAACTCTTTGGCGAGCTGCTTCCCGTGCGCGTTGAACTCAATAATGTATCCGTCGCCGCCGTTCACCGTGAGAATGTGTCCATTCGGGGCAACAGTCAGGCCGAGAGGCTGGTTGAGCGCGCCTCCGGAGGCAACGAGCTTTCCAATGCCGTCAGAGTCGGTGCGGGACAACGGGTTTGAAATGGCGCGGATGCGGTTGTTGAGCGTGTCGGCCACGTAAAGGACGCTGTCGTGGTCGTCGTCGCGCCAATCGTCTGCGCCATCGTCATGGGACTTCTGGCTCAGCCCGACACCAGTAGCTCCGAGGACGAGGGCGGCCGGATCGGTCCGCTGGTCAAAGCCGGAGCCGATGACAGTCATCGATTCGATCCATGGCATCTGGGTGCCGGACGTTCCGAGGTTGATGCGCAGCACCGTGCCCTGATGAACAACACTACCCCCAGCGGCGAGGGTTCCATCGAGAACATTGGTGACGAAGAGGCTGGCGTGGTCCCCGCGCTCGATCCAGGTCATATCCCACGGGCCGTTGATGAGCGAACCGAAGAAGGTCTCTACAGGATTGCCATGGCTGTCAAGGACGATGAGGCAGCCACTGCCGCCAGGGATTAAGTTTCCGGCATTTGTGGGCAGACTGCCCACGATCACCCATCCTGAGCGAAGAACGGCTAGGGCGGTCGTGAGGCCGATTCCTCCAGGGCAAGAGCCAGGAAGAGTGGTGGGGTCAAGCTGGGCAAAGACGGTCAACGCTCCGCCCGGGGAAACATCCACGATCGTGGTCCCGGTCCCCTGCTGGTTGGCCATATTGTTGAAGTTGCTGATCAGGATGTGTCCAGCTTCGAGCTTGCCGACGGTGTGTTCGACACGGACGATTCCGTAGGGGTTGACGTCGCCGTTCATGGGGACGGTCGATGCGACGGTGCTGACGGTTTTGAGGCTTTTGAGGATTGGCGGGTCGTCGTCGGCCTGGGCCAAAGTCCAGGCGGGCAAGGACAATCCAGCGAACAACAGCCCGTACAGGGCAGTCCGAAATTGCTTTCTCATGGCATCTCCTTCGCTGCTTTTCGGTCGCCGACCGAAACTGTGAGGAGTGACGAGCTGGTTCCGGCAGGGTCCGCAGGGTGAACGGTATTCCGCGATAGTCAGGAGTGATGTCATAGAGATGTCACTGACGGGTTATCTTTCGGCTACCGTCTGCGATCAGATTTTCAGCGGGTGAAAAAACTGCATTTCAGGGGACGAAACGGCGACAACGCGCATTTTCGTGAGCGCAAAGCGGGATTGGGTCGAGGCCAGGTCAAAGCTCCAAGCCATCTACCATGAGGATCGGAGCTAATCCTGATTGCTGCCGACTCCAAAATTGGTCCGGAATTTCTCAATAGGCTCGCCGACAACCCGCGGGTAACCGTGCGCCGCCCGGGCGTGCCCCTGAAAGACGGCAAAAGTGTCGTCTACTGGATGCAGCGCGCGCAACGGGGCGTCGATAATCCTGCGCTCGATCTGGCCATAGACATCGGCAACGAGCTCAATCTGCCCGTGATCGTCTTCTTTTCCGCCATCTCCAATTTTCCCCATGCGAATCTGCGGCACTATGCGTTTCTGAACCAGGGATTCGCCGATATCGAGGAAGACCTCGCCGAGAGGAACGTCGGCTTCGTGGTGCGGCGCCCCCCGGACAACTCGCTCGAGGCGTTGTTGAAAAAAGTCGGCGCGGCGATAGTGATTGGCGACGAAAATCCCTGCCGCGAGCCGGAGCGCTGGCGCAAGGTGCTCGCGAAACGGCTGACGATTCCTTTCTGGACAGTGGATGCGGATGTCGTTGTCCCGTCGTCGCTGTTTCCGAAGCACCAATACATGCTGCACATCATGCGGCCAAAACTATTGGCGGAGCTGCCGAAGTATCTCGTAGCAAGCAAGCGCGCGAAGGCAAAGAACGCGTGGGAACGCCCTCGGGGGTTCGAAAGCTTTGCGGTGAAAGATGATGTTACGGCGGGATGGAAGAATTTCGATCGGTCGGTGAAACCCGTCGACAGCTTTACCGGCGGAACGCATGCTGCGCTGAAGCGCCTGAAGCACTTTGTCGGGCATGGGCTCGCTGACTACGCTACCCAGCGCAACCATCCGGAGGTGGACGGCACGAGCCAGTTGTCGCCTTACCTGCACTTCGGGCATATCAGCCCGGTGACGATTGCGTTGGCATGCGAGGAGGCGGTTCGGCAAGGCAAAGTCTCGCAAGCAGCGCGCGATTCCTACATCAACGAATTAGTTGGATGGCGGGAACTCTCGGTAAATTTCGTGAAGTATGTTCCGAATTACGACTCGATCGAGTGCGCTCCCGAGTGGGCGCAGAAGACGCTGCGCGAGCACGCGCGGGACAAGCGGGATCCGGTGTACACGCTGGAACAGCTTGACCAGGCGGAGACTTACGACGAGTTATGGAACGCAGGCCAGATGCAGATGGTGAAGTTCGGGTGGATGCACAACTATCTGCGCATGTACTGGGCGAAGAAGATCCTGGAGTGGGCTCCAAACCCGGCGCTGTCCTGGGAGTGGGCAGTAATTCTCAACGACAAGTACGAGCTCGACGGGCGCGATCCGAATGGTTACAACGGGATTGCTTGGGCGATGGGCGGAGTGCATGATCGTCCCTGGTTCGACCGGCCGATTTTTGGGACCGTTCGGTATATGTCGGGCGCGTCGACCGGAAAGAAGTTCGATTCGAAGCGGTATATCCGGCAGGTGATGAGCGGTTGATCATCCCGATACGGCTCGCATACTACAACGGAATCGCGGTTCGACCAGACCCGGATTTTCATAACGACGCCGACCGCTTAGTCCGGGGCATCGAGTCGCTCCTGAAGTAAGTGGCGGTCAGGGCCTGGATTTCACTCCAGGTAAACCGGATCGGCCTCCACAAGGGTCTGCAGTACGCTCCTTAGTAACTTTCCTGACCAAAGTAATCTGGTTGGCTCGCCGCGCGAGTCCCATAATGGGCCCAACACTACCAATTTGGAACTGACTTGGTTTTTCGCATTCCTCTGTGCTCATGCACCGGTGTGCATTGTGTGGAATGGACGTGAGCCCGTTCCGCAATGGGCAAGGTTGCACCATGAATGTGTTTCGACTCAGCATCGGGCTTTGCGTATGGATGTCGCTATTGGCCGCGTCCAATACCGGGATGGAGGCGCAACGACTTGCATCAACCTCTCCCCCCCGAGCGCTGAAGCAGAAGCAGCGAACGAAGAAATTTCTCACGCAACGCGGCATCGGGCAAACGCAAGATGGCCGGCAGACCTATCAACGGAGCCCGGCGCAGATGTTGGCGGAGGCTCGGTCGCAGCATTTTGCCATGGCGCGTCGAACTCAGGCGGCTGGTAGCGGACAATCAGGTCAGGCGATGACCTCATTGACTGCCCCCTGGCAGCCGGTTGGCCCAGTGCAGGTGATGACATCTGCGTACGGAGCGGTAACAGGCCGGGTGAGTAGTATCGCGGTTGATCCCTCAGATGCGAGCGGCAACACCGTGTATGTGGGGACGACCGGCGGAGGCGTTTGGAAGTCGACGAATGCAGCGAGTGATCCCGCTTCGGTTGCATTCGCTCCGCTGACCGACACGCTGAGCACTTACGCGGCAACGAACATGGCGTCGCTGAGCATTGGCGCGGTGAGCGTGCAACCGGGCGGTACGGGCGTAGTGTTGGCCGGGACGGGTGATCCCAACGACGCGACGGACTCGTATTATGGCTCGGGGATTCTCCGCTCGGCCGATGGCGGAGTGACCTGGAACTTGATCTCCCAGTCCGTCGATACCATTGCCGGAACCACGAAGAATTTCACCTTCACAGGCAACAGCTTTGCGGGATTCGCATGGAGTACAGCGAATGCCAACCTGGTGGTTGCCGCTGTTTCGCAAGCGGCGCAGGCGCCGGAAGTGAATGCGATCAATACCCTGACCAGCATTATGGGAATTTATTATTCGCAGGATGCCGGACAAACCTGGAGCATGGCGTCGATCCTCGACTCGGCGAGCAATCCTGTGCAGTCCGACCAGACCAAATTTACGACCACCGGAAATGCCGTCAGTGCAGTCGTGTGGAATCCGATCCGTCAAATGTTTTACGCTGCGGTGCGCTTCCATGGGTATTACCAATCGGTCGACGGAATCAACTGGACGCGATTGCAGAATCAGCCCGGGGTGAATCTGACGATCGCGTACTGTCCGACGAATCAGGGCTCGACGGGGTCTCCGGCATGCCCAATCTTTCGCGGTGCGCTCGCAGTTCAGCCGGTGACAGGTGACCTGTACGCGCTGACCGTCGATGGGAACAACCTGGACCAGGGGCTATGGCAGGACGTGTGTGCGTTGAATTCAGGTGCGTGCTCATCGGCCTCAGTGACATTTGCCAACCAGATTCCGGATACGGCGCTTGAAGCCGGCAATGGGGACATAACTATTCCGCAGGCGGATTACGATCTGTATCTTGCGGCCGTGCCCTCGCAACAGGACACACTGCTGTTTGCGGGAACAGAAGACGTCTACCGGTGCAGTTTGGCGAACAGCTGCGCGTGGCGTAATACAACCCACGCGACTACCTGCGCGTCGGCCCGGGTGGCCTGGTCGCAACACGCGCTCGACACAACACTGGGCTCGCAGGGCCTGCTGTACTTCGGCAACGATGGCGGTTTGTGGCGGTCGCTGGATGCGGTGAGTCAACAGTCGGCGGAGTGCTCCTCCGACGACGCGACCCATTACCAGAATTTGAATACCGGCCTGGGGTCGCTCGCGGAGGTCGAGAACCTCGCCGAGGATCCCGGCGACGCGCAGAACATGATGGCATCGTTAGGAACGCTGGGGACCGCTGCTCCCCAAGGAGCGGCGGCCACACCGGGCTCGCCCGGCGCATGGGCGCAGGTGCTGGATGGCGAGGGGAACTATGCGGCAATTGATCCTGTGGAAGTGACGAACTGGTATGCGACGTCGGAGTTCGGAGTCTCGATCAATCGTTGTACGGAGGGAGCTGGTTGCGATACCGCGGGTTTTGGGCAACCCGTGATTGGAAGCACGCAGGTAAACGGAGACGGCAGTCAGCAGACGATTCCCGCGCCATGGATTCTCGACCCCCAAAACGCTGCGAACATGATCCTCGGGACATGCCGGGTGTGGCGCGGACCGGGGACAGGTGGTTCAGCCTGGAGCAGCAGTAATATGTTGAGCGCAATGCTGGACGGCATCCAGGCACCTTATTGCAACGGAAATGCGGAGATTCGCTCCCTGGCCGCTTCGGGAAGCGCAGCAGATCCGGCCGGAACGCCGGAGCGGATTTATGCAGGCATGGCGGGGCTGCTGGATGGAGGGTCCACGGTCCCCGGACACATCTTTACCGCATCGGTCACAAGTAACTCTGGCGAATCGACAGGATGGACTGATCTTTTTCATTCGCCCGTTGCCAATGGCGGCTCAATTACGGGGGAGTTCAACCCCGGCGGCTTCGACATTTCGAGCATCTACGTCGATCCACACGACCCCTCCGGCCAAACGATCTATGCGACGGTCGAAGGCTTTGGCGGCAACCAGATCAACGCGGCGAAGGTATATGGATCGACCGATGGCGGGGCCACCTGGTCAAATCTAAGCACCAACCTGCCGAATGCACCCGCGAACAGCATCGTGGTTGATCCGAACGACGCCAATACCGTTTATCTCGCGCTCGATACTGGCGTCTATATAACCACGAATGTCGCCTCCTGCACGATTCCTTCCTCAAATTGCTGGAGCGTCTTCGGAACGTCGCTCCCTAACGCCCCGGTGGTTCAGCTTGTGGCCTTCAATGATGGCTCGACTTCGGTCTTGAGGGCCGCGACCTATGGGCGCGGTGTCTGGCAAATCGGTCTAGTCACTGCCGGTACCGCCAGGACGACGGCGAATGCGACGCCCTCGGCGATGACCTTCCCCGCCCAGCAGGTGCAGACGCAGAGCGCGACACAGACCCTAGTTGTGACCAACACGGGGAACATCACGCTCAACACGACCAAGGTGAGCATCACCGGAGACTTTGCAGAGACCGATAGCTGTGGACAACCGGTGACGCCGGGAGACGCGTGCACCGTTCAAGTCACGTTTACGCCCTCGCAGACGGGACAGCGGACAGGAACGCTTACTGTTTATGGCAACATTTCGGGAAGCCAGGTCTCCGGCCAATTAACCGTGGCGCTGACTGGAACCGGGGTAACGGGTGCGGCGGTTGTGCTGACTCCGCTCACATTGAACTTTGCCGAGACTCTTCTCGGAAAGACCGCGGCGAGCCAGGACATTACCGTCTCGAACACCGGCGGCGTCGCGGCCAGCCTGAGCGGCGAGGCAGTTAATGGAGACTTTGCCATCAACGCCAACACCTGCACCGGATCCCTGAATCCGAACAGCGGTTGCACGGTGAGTATTTCGTTCTCGCCGACGGTCTCCGGCAGCCGTGCCGGGGTGCTGACTGTCGTGGACAGCGCGGGCACCCAGACGGCGCAGCTTTCCGGTACAGGCGAATCGCTGGCGACAGATGGCCTGGCGCCGCTGAACCTGACGTTCTCGCCGCAGGTGGTTGGCACTCCAAGCCTGGCGCAACGGGTGGCGCTCACCAACAACGGCGATCAGGCTCTCCAGTTGATCGCGACGCAGGTGAGCGGCGACTTCAACGCTGTCAACGGATGTGGCACGTCGCTCGCGGGCCACTCGACGTGTGCCATAGCAGTTAATTACGTGCCGACCCAGCTTGGCGCGGAGACGGGAACGCTGATTGTGAGCGATGCTCTTCGCAGCCAGACGGTGATGCTGGCCGGAACTGGGCTGGCCCCGGCGGGGGTTTCGGCGACTCCCTTGTCGATCAACTTCGGCGATTATGCCGTCGGACAGACGAGCTCGGTTCAAACCATTACGCTGACCAACAACGGAGGCGTTGCGCTGAACGGCTTGACTGCCATCGTGACCGGAAATTTCGCGATTCAGCCGGTGGCTAACGCGTGCGGGGCAAGCCTGGCGGTGGGGGCCACCTGCCAGATCGGGGTGGTGTTTGCTCCACCCCAGGCCGGCCCCCTGAGTGGCGGACTGACGGTGAGCGCGGCCAATCTCACCACGCTCCTGAAGGTCGGGCTTGCCGGAAGCGGGGAGGATTTCACCCTGCAGGTGAGCGGGTCTTCCTCGGCCGTCCTGACCAGTGGGCAGACGGCGACCTTCCAGCTGCAGGTTGCGCCCGTCGCCGGGTCGACGGGGACGGTGGCGCTGGCTTGCACGGGGGCACCGCAGAACGCCACGTGTACCGTAAACCCTGCGTCGGTGACGCTCACCGGAAGCAGCACGACGGGTTCGACGGTGACCATTGCGACGGGACAGTCGGTGTCGAGCGTGGCCGTTAGGGGCGGGTTCGCGAAGATTGGACTCGCCCTGGCGATGGCGGTTCCGATCGGTTTGCTTGCCAGGCGACGGCGCAAGGGGAGAAATTTCCTGTTGCTCGGATTTCTGGCGGTCGTGATCGGATACAGCCTGGGGCTGACCGGGTGCAATCTCGGAGTCAAGCCGGGTAGCGGGTCGACCAGTCCTACTCCTCCTCCAGCTTCGACCCATCCCACGCCGCCGGGGAGTTACACCTTGACCGTCACGGGGACTGCGCCGGGGCTGAGCCATTCCGTGCAGTTGACCCTGACGGTGGAGTGATACCCACCCCCCTCCCCTGTTTTTATTTGTAATCGTTTGATATCAATGGGTTTAAGGCATACGTCGGCGCTACCTACTAGCCAGCAAAGGACTTATTGCCTCCTACATGATTCTAAAAGCGTTATTTGATGAGATTGCCTTGATTTCAGGGCAGTGGTTCAGGCTCGGCCGTAACCGTTTGACTTTATTGGCTGATGGTCGTAACCGTCTGATTTTAAAAGAATTGTTGAGAAGTCACTTCGATGAAGACGAAAGGCCCGGCTGCGGATGGCAGTCGGGCCTTCTTGTGTCTATGTCTATTATAGCGGGTTGGAGGAAATTGTCGGCCAACTATTCGTTGGTTCCAAATCCGGGTCCGTCGCGTGGGTCCTCCCCTTGGCGGACGGAGCCCGTCGAGGACGGCCATCTCTCGTCGTGCCAGAACTGGAAAGCGAGGAGGGGTGCGCCAGCCCTGATCAGTATTTTGTGATGATTACAGGTACCCGAATAACGTCGCGATTATCGATGTTGTCGTTAAAGCGGGTGTAGTAGATGTACGGCGTGCGACCGGGCGTTTCGAAATTGATGGATGGGTCGTCATGATCGATGACGGATGCGTAAGCGAATACGCCTGCCAGGCCTCCCGCACCTGGTTTTTCACACTGAGACCCCGCAGCCACGTACGCCGGGGCGATGAACTGCTGTTGCGTCCAGTTGACGAGATCGGACGAGAGAGAAAAGTAAAATCCGCACTTGGGCGGATTCCCGAAGTCCGTATCCAGCCCGACGAGCATAAACATACTCAGATACGTGTTATACGTCAGACTTTCGTAAGGCACGGTTACGTTGCTTGGTGTACAGAGCGTGGCGGGAGTTCCCGTATAAGGATCGGTCATCTGGAGTGAGAAGGATGTTCCGTTCCACGCCCGCCAGCTTGAAGGGTCGGAAAGTGTCTGGGTCCGCATCACACACTCGCCATTGAAATACGGGTAGCCGGGTGGGGGGAATTCGCCGAAGCGGGTGTAGTAGTAGCCATCGGCAGCATGAACGATATTCAGCGGCTCCTGGTATCCGTAATAAAGGGGCGGCGAGCCTGGCGCCGGGGGCGTCCACTGAGCCGGCGGTGGTGCGACCAGGTTCTGGGGAGTTGCGGACATCGTAAAGCTGTGGCCGCCATCGGTCGAAGCAGCGTAGGTAATTGAGGTGTACTGGCAAGGATTGCCGTCTGTGCTGTCGCCGGGCTTGCAATCGGGCGCGACGGGATCATGGAACTCGTTGTGTATCAGCGCATGAATCGTGGAACCATCGCGATACAAGGAGAAAATCCATTGCCGGTTCATGAAGGTGCTGGCGGTCGGGCTGTCCGTCGAAACCAGCATCGGGGTGCACCGCCGCTTGAGTGAGTAGAAGTCCGCGCCGGTGTCGGCAAAGTAGAAGGGATTACTTCCGGCGTCGAGAAGCAGGCTGCCGTCGCTCAGGCGGATGGCATGTGCCGGATTGTCGGCGAAGTCGCCCTCCATGCACGCATCGCGCGTATATTGAAACACCACCTCCTCCGGGCCAAGGGAGACCTGAATGGTCCCGGGAGTCCCGGAGCCCGCCTGTACTGTGACTGCGGCCTGCTGTGTTTTGCCTCCGGCAGAAACAGAGATTGTGGCGTTGCCCGCTTGCAGAGGCAGCACTGCCCCGGTGGGCGTCACTTCGACGACAGATGGGTTCGTGGAATTCCAGGAGAATGAAGGCGAGACTGGCTGGCTGGAAGAATCAGTCGCGGAAGCTGTAAACCCGACGATTGTTCCGGCTGTCAGGGATGTCGTAGGCGCGTTCAGGGTCAGATTCGCAACCGGGCCAGTGGCTGGCGGCGCAGTGTTGTTGACATTGACCTGGAGGGTGAGGGAGTTGTTTGGATAATTCAGCATCGACGTAACATTGCTTGCCGAATCGGTTACATTCACCGCAATGGTGTGCAGGCCATTCGCAAGCGTCGTCGTGTCGATGCCGAGCGAGAAGCCGCAATCCTCAGGAGAGCCTGGGATTGCCTGCACGATGTCAGGGCGCGGAGTGCCGTAGAAGGCATTCCCCACTACTTTGTTATCGACCAGAATGCTGACTGCTGTAAGCGGGATGGTTTCAAGAGCCCAGCCGGAGACAAAGAGGTCTCCCGTGACCTGAGCTCCATTCTGCGACACGAGGGAAGAGGCCAGCGTGAGATTCCAGAAGGCTTGCAGGGATGAAGTCACGTCCAGAGTCAATGGAGCCTTATGGCTGAGGTTCCCGCTTGTGCCTTGGACAGAGAGCGCAAATTGTCCCGTCACGGCATTTGCCGGGACGACGAAAGACACCTGCGCCGAACTGCCGGCTTCGATGGTTAGCAAACAAGACGGAGTGCATGTGGTTCCCTTCGGCACTCCGCCGATCGCAACAGAGACGGATCCTGAGAAGCCGTTGAGGCCGGTCACAGAAACAGTTAGAGGCGAGCTGGTTGTGCCCATCTTCGTACTTACCGACGAGGGCATTGCCGAGATCGAGAAATCCGGCGCCTGGGCAGATGCGAAGTAGCCGGAGATATCGAGAATCAGGTTTGTCGGATTATAGGCGTAGGCGTCGATGCTGCCGTTCGTGGAGGGAACAATGGCCATGTTCGAGGTGACGGCTCCGTCGTCGGCGTTCAACGTCGACACGTAAGGCTGGGGCGCGCCTGCCGGCCACAGGGTCAGGTAGTTCAGCGAGCCCGCGGGCACCACCGTGCCATTCAACACATATGCCTGTGCCGTCGCCGGAGGGGCACAGACGCTGGTTTCTACATCCACTGTCAGCAGGCCGTCGAAGAGCCCCTTGCCACTTCGTGTATCGATGACGCGGCAGGGTGTGACTGTGTAGAGCGAGAGTCCCCCGGTTTCAAGAGGTGCGAAGTATCCGTTGGTATCCAGGATCACATCCGCGTCGTCATGCACATAGATAGAGATCTCTCCGTTACTGCCTGCGGGCACGATGGCGGCATTGGCCGTGACCGCCCCGGTCGAGGAATTCAGCGTCGAAACGTAGGGCTGCGCTTTGCCTGTGGGCCAGGCAGTCAGGTAATTCAGCGTTTTGTGCGGCACAGCGGTCACGTTCAGCGAGTAGGCCTGCGCCGTCGAAGGAATGTCACAGTTGCTGGACGGAATCGGAAAGGCCCGGCTGCTGCCTGCGGAGATAAACGGCCCTCCCAATGGGCCATCGGCATTACGGGTGTCGGCAATACGGCATGGAGTCACCGGATAGAAGGCCAGAGCGGAGGTTGTGCCGGCAGGCGCAAAGTAGCCGTCGATGTCGAGGATGACCTGGGTTGTGTCGGTGACGAATACGCTGACTCCGCCGTTGGTCCCGGCGGGCACGATGGCGGCGTTGGCCTTGACGCGTCCGTCGGAGTTGAGCGTCGAGACGTAGGGCTGAGGTTCTCCTGTAGGCCAGATGGTGAGGTAGTTGAGCGAGGCATTCGGGACTACAGTGACGTTGAGCGAGTAGGCGACAGCAGTCGTTGGAATGCCGCAGGCACTCTGCGGAATATCGAACGCACGGCTGGTGCCCGCGCTGAGCTCGGGTCCACCGAAAGGACCGGCCGCGTTGCGGGTGTCCGCGACCCGGCAGGGCGTCACCGGCACAAACTGCAAGGCGGCGGGCGTGGTCGCAGAGAAGCCGACCTGCGCAAACGACAAGCCCGCGACCACTGCCAGAACAGCGGACGGCCAGGCGCGATGACAGTAATTCGAAGATGACCGGCTGGCCATAGGGAAGGCACACCTCGCCAAAGAAACTGGAGGTCCTTCTGAGGATTGGGGGGAAGGTGTGCTGGCCGGGACCGTCAGACGGACCGAGTTGGAAGAAGCTTAGCATGGCGCACTCTCCGCCGCATCTCCCAACAATTAAAAAACAGGCCTGCAGAAAAATACAGGACTCGCGCTGGAGTTCCTGAGGTTTCGCGCGGACCCACTCTGCTCTACTCTCGCAACTGTGGCCGACATCCGATGATGTCCGATCACGACCCCGGTAACGAACCCAGGAAAATCGAATAGCCCGGCCCCGGCACTGGCAAGCAACCCAGAGCAACTGTTCGCCGCCCGTTGGTTGGCCTGTTTGCAGGGGCGATAAACCCGCAACGCGTAGCCACAGCTAAGTGATCGGCCAAGCGCGCGACAGCAACCGCAGTTCAAACCCCTGTGAAAGAGGAGCAGTATGAATAACGACGGAAACGTGATCAATAGTCTTCGGAACCGGCGCAGCTTTCTGAAAACCGGATTAGCAGCTGCCGGGGCAGTAACCCTGGGAAGCGGCTTGCTCGCACGCGGCACCAAAGCGTCTGCGCAGCAGACGGACTCCAGCAGCAGCCTCACTACAGGTGATGTTGCCATCCTGCAGTTTCTAGCCGCGGGAGAAGCGCTCGAGGCTGACTTTTACACCCAATATAACGAACTGGGCGGAATCCGGGACAGCGAAGAGCCGGGAGGAAGCGGCAATCGAATCTACACCGAAAAACTGAGGAGAATCGATCCCAACTTCCCTCAATACCTTCACGACATCACCGACGACGAGAAGAGCCATCAGAACTTCATCAATGCGTACCTGGTTGCGAACGGAGCAGATGCCGTGGACATGGAACCGTTCCGCACGCTGGAGGGCAGCACAGCGAGGGGATCCAGCAGAAAATTGCGTCTAACCAACCTGATGCAACTGACCATCGACACCAGTTGGTGGACGCGTTATCGGAGCAGCACGAATAATCCCGACGTCAATCCAACTGCTTTCGAGCAGGCGGTCCCGGATCTGAAACAGGGGCAGTTTCCTGCCATTCCGAGGACAGATGATGACCTGTACCCTCACGAGCACATCCAGGCCATTGCCAACACCGCCGCCTACCACATCCCGTCGGTGGAACAAGGCGGCGGCAGTCTACGCCTGGCGCTGGCACAAAGGGCTACAAGCGTGGAGGTGCTTCGGCTCCTCATCAGCATGGGACCAATCGAGCTCCTGCATTTTCAAACCTGGTCACAATTGGATGGCAATGTTCCACCGCTCACCGACCCGACCAATGGTCTGAACTTTCCCGACCTCAACAGCGGCGTGGATCCCAACACCGGGGCCAGAGGCGCTGCGGTCAGGCAGATGTTCCAGACCAACCTGATCCTGCCGGAACCCTGCCCATTCATCAGCGCCAGCCTGCCGGTATGTTCGGTAATCCGTCCGACGAACACGACAGGAGCGGCGACGGGAGCGCTTAAGGGCCTTACCGCGATGGGGCTGTTCATTGGCCAGTCGGATGCGTTCTTCACATATCTGACCAGTCTGGCCGAGGCTGCGGACGCCGCACAGCGCGAAGTCTAGCGACGTTGACATTGGCCGGGATGGCCGAACGACGTTGGAGAACAAAATGACTTTAATTTGTCACGCCATGGAAGTTTCCGGCGAACAGCAGCCGGAACTCCCATGTAGGGGCAACATCGAGGTCGTGATCACTGTGGTCTAGCAGGATCCATCAGGGATTCCGCCGAAGGAACGAGTCAGAGATCGCCCCGGATGGGGGCCAGGAGCGTCACCATGACAACGACTTGCATTGGAGATGTTGCGACTGTCCATCAACATCAGGAGCCATTTATCCAAGCGCCAGGGCTGCGGCTTGAACAGCCGGGTCAGGTGCTGGAGGAAGAATGGCAGGAGCGCTTGAGGTTTCTGGAGCAGTGGGTATGCGAGCTGCTCATCAAGAATCAGCAGCTGAGAATGTCGCTGGAGTCAGCGAAGGTACGCGAACAGGGAGGCCGATATGGCAATGTATAGAGCCATTGAAGTGCTTCTTGCGCTTGCGCAACTCGGAACCACAATCGTGCTGTCGATCAGGTTGCGGCCGCTGAAAATCTGGATCCCGCAACCATCCAGGCAGGTGAGACCGAGGCGAGGAACTACTTCTTCAACGTCGGGAACGGGGACACGCTTCGGCCGTTGACGCTTCCCACAGGACCATCAAGGCGAAGGAGACTCTCCAATGAATGCGATTAGGATGTCAGAAGAAATCGACCATACCCGCCGCCGCTTTCTTGGCGCCGCGAGGCTCCGCAGGCTTTTGCCCAGGCCGTGATTGATGTCGACGGCTTTTGATGTCCCCAGCGTTTATTTGCGTCGGTCAAAGTTACCGAAGGTCTTCGGGGTTCACCGCAATGGACGCGGGCGGGAAGGTGGATGCGTCCGAGCCCAGTGACGTGTTCGGTGTATCACCCATGGTCAATTGCAGTGTGCCGCCATTGGCAATATCGGTGTGGCGAAACCACACGCGATCGATCGCCTGTCCGTTGAGGCGAATGCTCTGTACATATTTGTTGTCATGGGAATTATTGTGAGCAATGATTGAGAACGTCTTTCCGTTCTTGAGATGAATGGTCGTCTTGTCGAAGACAGGACTGCCTATGTCGTAAGTCGGAATCCCCGGCGTGACGGGATAGAAGCCCATCATGGAAAAGACGACAAACGCGCTCATGCCGCCACCGTCTTCGTCTCCCGGAATGCCTTGCAGTGTGTCCGGAAAGAAAGATTCGAGCAGCATGCGCACGCGCTTCTGAGTCTTCCAGGGCGCGCCGAGCCGGTTGTACAGATAGGGAATGGCCAGGCTCGGCTCGTTACCCATGGAGAACTGGCCGGCCATCGAAGTTGAATCGGGAAGCCTGGCCTGAAATTCATACTTCGAGCGGCCAAGCGGCTCACGGAAGAGCTGATCCAGACTTGCCTGGGCCTTTGCGGTTCCACCCATTAACGCGACGAGGCCATCGAAATCGTGCGGGACATCCCAGGTATAGGTATAGCCGTTGTTCTCGTCGTAGTAGTCGCGCGCGCCCATTCCGCCGTCGAACTTTGGGTCCAGCGGCTCAATCCAGTGCCCGTCTGAATCTTTGGGCCACATAAGTCCCTTGTCTTCGCGGAAGAGGTTCCTGTAGTTCGCTGCGCGCTGCAGAAAGAGCTTCTCGTCCTCAGGTTTATGGAGAACACGGGCAAGCTGGGCGATGTTCCAATCATCAAAACTGTTTTCCAGCGTGACAGGTACCGGTTGACGCTTCTCGAAAGGGTGAACTCCGGGAACGGTCTCCTTTTCTCCGGGACGCAGTGCCGGCATGTAACCGTGTGCGGAGTAGAAATCGTCCAGCGGTCCCCTTGGCGCAAGACTCCAGGGAAGCATGGTGACCTCAAGCGACCTTTTGCGGACGCCTTCATAAGCTGTGGGCAGGTCAAAGTTGCGCACACCCTTGAACCATGCGTCGGCAAACCAGGGCGCAGAGTGGTTGCCGTTCATGCACGCATAATTTCCGGTCAGAACGGCAAACGTCGGCATCAGGCCCGACTGCTGGTACATGCGCACATAGGATTGAATTTTGTCCGCTTCCATCTCCGGATTCAGCAGTGTTTGCAGGGGCTCCAGCGCGCGGAAAGTGTCCCACAGCCAGTTGTCTACATAGAACGGACGCGCGTCCTCATGGACCTGATGATCGAACGCGCTGTAGTAGCGGCCATCCTCAGTGATGTTGATCATGCGCTCAAAGCAACGATAGAGAGCGGTGTAGAAGACTCTGCGTTGCGTTTCGGTGCCGCCTTCTACCTCGATCTGGCCCAAGATTTCGTTCCAACGCGCCTTTCCCGCATCCTTTACTCGTGCAAGGCCCCACGCAGGAATCTCGCGACGGAGATTTTTCTTCGCCTGCTCGACGCTGATGAAGGAGATGCCGTAGCGAAAGTCCAGAGATTTGGCGTCAAGCGCAGAGGCGATCACGCGCGTTCCGGCTTCGTGGGGTTCTATCTTGAAGGTGACCGGCGCGCTGAATTCGCCGTAGACATATGCCTTCATTCCGCTAAAACGTTCTTCGCCGATGACCACGTTGTCGTCTTGCACCTGCAGATCGCCCGAGAGCCGATTGGCAAGCACAACCGAAGCGTTACCACTCGGAAAGCTGAAGCGAAAGTAGCCGCACCATTCGGTCGCCGAAAACTCTGTCTGAATCAACGACTCGTCGAAGCGGGTCGAGTAGTAGTACGGTGTGGTCTTTTCCTGGTCGTAGGCTGCCGGGCGGCCGTCGCCCGGCATGATGCTGAAGAGCTCGTCCATCCGGTGGGAGCTGATCGTCAGTGGAAATGACTGAATCTGATCATCGAGAGCATCCTTGCGTACCGGATAGACACGCACTACGCTGTTGGGCAAAAACACGGTCCGACGAGTCGGCTCGAGGAGAATGCCCACATTGCCGATCGTGGGGTCGACATAGTCCACCTGTGCTCTGGCATACGCTGTGAGCATCACCAGGGCGAGCAGTTCAAGACAGAGCGCACGTTTCACCAGCTCAGCTTAGCCCCAATCTGGATATGGCGGGAGCCGCCTGATCCCACGACAGGGTTCGACGCGTAAACGTCGGGGGTATATGAGGCCGAGCCGAGCGACGAGGTGTCGGAGACGTCTCCGTCGACGCCGGCAAAATTCGGGTGATTGAGGACGTTGAAGAACTCGCCGCGCAGCTCAAGACTCACGCGTTCAATAGCGATGGTCTTGCTGACGGAAAAATCTAGATTGACGAAATCGGGTCCGCGAACGACGTTGCGCCCCATATTTCCGAAGTCGCCCGGCTGGGGCGGCGTAATTGTCCAGCCGCTTCCGGCGTAGCAGCCGTAGTAGGCGAGCTGGCCATTGTCGATACCTCCGGGATCGGCGGCTACGCAAGCGGGATTCGTGGTTCCGTCGGCAAAGAACGGAAGGGAACCTGGGGCCCTTAGCCAATGGATGTTGTTGGGGTGGCCGGTGAGATTCCACCGGTCATTGAACGATCCCGTTCCGCTGATGTCGTCAAAGCTGTCGTAGAACAAGACCGGCTCGCCACTCTGGGCGGTAAAGATGGTGTTGACGCCCCAGCCCTGCAGCATCTGTCCGTAACCGGGCTTGCCGGTGGGCCGATATGTGGCGGCGAAGGTAAAACGGTTGCGGATGTCGGAGTCCGAGGCGCCGCGTTCCGCTCCGGGGTCGAGACTGTTCTGGATGGTGTAGCCGCGGTTGCTGCTCGAATCGTCGATGGAGTGCGCCCAGGTGTATCCGGCGACGAAGAAGAGTCCGTTGGTTGTTTGCTGTTTCAGCGTGACCTGCAGGCCGTTGTAAATCGAGTCGTCGCCGTTGCCGAGCATGTCGATGAAGCTCAGGAAGGGGAACTGATTGACGAAGGGACGCCCGGATTGCTCGTCATCTTCGGTGTCGTTGGCGTAGACGTTCTGGTTGATGTCGCGAATGCTATAGAGCTTGGTTCCCTTGTTTCCCACGTATGCGATGGTGAGGGCGCCGTTTCTCCATAGCTGTTGCTGCACGTTGGCGTTCCAGTTCCAGACGTAGGGCACGGAGAGGTTGCGATTGACGCCGAGCACGGGGCAAGGGGTGTCGTAGGCGCAGGTCAGCTGATTGGGATCGAGGTTGCCAAAGACGGGACCACCGGACTGCCAGTTGGCTGTCGTGGTATCCCCGCTGAGCTGGATAAAGCTGGCCTTGATGGTGCCGCCCCCGGGAGTGACTCCCGCGGCGCCGGTGGGGATGACGGAAAGGCCCTCGGCTTCGGCCCCGTTCTGGCCAATGAAGACGGAGATGTGCGGCACCTCATAGATCAGGCCGCCGCCGACGCGGAAAACGGTGCGGCCATCGCCGCGCACATCGGAGATAAAGGCAACGCGCGGGGCGAGGTTGTTCCAGTCAGTGTTGTAGGGCTTCTTAATCTGCTGGCCGACCTGAACCAGGCCGACGGTGGGATCGAAGTTGCCCAGCAGGTCGTGCTTTTCGGTGATGGGGAAGCTCACGTCGTAGCGCAATCCGTAACTGATGGTGAGTTTTCTGGTCGCGCGCCAGCTGTCCTGCGCAAAGAGACCGAAGGTTTTTTGCGAGACGAGGCGACGGCTGTTGCCAACCCACGCGTAACTGGTGGAGGCATTGCCGGTAACGAAATCATCGAGGCTGCGGAAGCGGACTTCTCCGGGGCCATAATCGTCGCGCACGTTGTCGGTGCTTCCGGTGCGGAATTCGCCGCCGAAGCGAATGTTATGCGCGCCCATGAGGTAGGAGGCGTCGTCGGAAATGATCCAGGTCTGGTTGGGCGTCGTCAGGAGCGGATAGTCGACATTGCCGCCGAGGGTGTGCGACATGAATCCGGAGATGCGAATCTCGGGCATGCCGAAATCAAGCGGGGTGGTGACTCCGGTGTTCAGCCCGTACTCCGTGGGATTGACGTTGTGATCGCCCTGAAAGAGCTGCTGCCAGAGCCGGTTGTATCCAAGATGGACCTGGTTGGTGAAGCGCGCATTGCTGGCGAAGCTCCATGAACCTCCGATGAGCTGGGCGCGCGTGTCGGCATGCGAGAGCCAGAGTGGTTGCGCGACGTTTACATCCTCTTCGATCTGGTTGCTGTCGCCGATGAAGTAGGTGAAGTTGAAGTTGTTGCGATCATTCGCGTGGAAATCAAGCTTGACGATGCCGTTGTCTTCGCGGTTCTGGTTGTTGTAGTCAGTGTTGATCGCGGTGATGTCGTTGGGGTCAGACGTGCCGCCGGGATTCTTTAGAAACAGTGTCTGTCCGCTCTTGTTGTAGCTGACCAGGTTCATGCTCATCGGGTCGCAGTTTCCCGCAGCCTGGCAGGCCAGCACGGCGCTGGCGAGGCTGTCGTCCGTGTCGAGAGAGCCGTCTCCGTTGTAGAGGACCGAGGTGACGGGCGAGTCGACAGAAACCGGGTTGCCAACAACGTCGCGAACGCCTTCATAGTTGCCGAAGATGAACAGCCTGTTCTTTACGATCGGGCCGCCGGCCGAAGCGCCAAACTGATGCAGTCTCAATGCAGAAATAGGCGATCCTACAGGGTTGAAGTAGTTGCGGGCGTCCAAAGCATTGTTGCGCGTGAAGTAGTAGGCCGTGCCATGAAACTGATTGGTGCCTGACTTGATGCCGATGTTTACGATCGCGCCCGGCTTGTTCCCATACTCCGCTTCCGGACTCGACTGCACGTTGAATTCCTGAATCGCATCAATGGGGAGGTGGGTGGCGGGCGTTCCTGTCACGCCGGGTTCATTGAGGACCGTTTCACCGTAATACGCGTCGTTGTCGTCGATACCGTCCACGATGAAATTGTTGTCCGTCGCGCGATTCCCATTGGCGGTAATCGTCAGGAAGCCGCCACCGGGCTCGCGTTGAATGCCCGGCTGGAGCGTAACCAAATTCTGAAAGTCGCGGCCCTGCAGCGGCAGCTCGTTAATGGCCTGATTGGAGAATGTGCTGCCCAGTACATCATTTGTCGTGTTGATGATGGGGGCCTCGGCGGTGACGCTGAGCGTGGTTGCGACCGAGCCGGGATGAAGTTCGGCGTCAACGCGAATATCGCGAGCCACCTCGAGCTGCAGTCCTAGTCGCTGAAATTTCTGGAATCCATTCGCTTCAACAGTGACGGAGTAGGGTCCGGGTTCGAGGTTTGGCGCGACGTAGTCGCCTGATCCGGATGTGACCAACGTGCGGGAAACGCCGGTGGCGGTATCTGTGATGACGACTTTCGCGCCGGGAATGACAGCATTGCTCTGATCAGTCACGACACCAAGAATTCTGCCCTGATAGGTTTGCGCGGATAGCGCAGCTGTCAGCAACAGAGTGAAGAAGATAACGTGGGTGATTCTCTTCGTCACGGGGCCCTCGAATTTTTATGGAATCAAAATATCAGTGAGTCTATTTGCTGGAGGGGTGATCCTCCAAGCAATTTGTGATCAAAGGTGTTTCGATTGACCTGACTATTTGGCAGCGCGCCAGTTCGTTATCTCTCGCGCAGTATAATTCCAACCAATTCGTGGCAAATAAGTACAGATTTTATTGCGATGACCAGGGGTCTGATGAGGCGAAGTCGGGTCGAGACGGAAAGTGAAAACCACGGTTCGTCTGGCGTGTGGAGAGTTTTAGCGCACCCGTTGCTGCTGATTTCCGGATTGCTGCTGTGTGTTCTGAGCGGTCCTGCATGCGTGGCCCAGCAGAATACGAAGAACGTGCTATTCGTCTTCAGTTCACTGGACCAACAACGCCGCGACCTGGATTTATTTGAAAACGCTCTACGGACTCGTGTTCCGCAACACCTCAACTTCTATACGTCATACGTAGACTATGAGCGAATGGGAGATGCCGCTTATCAGGACAGCCTGGCGGAGACCTTTCACCACGCCTACAAGAACGTAAAGCTCGACGCTGCGGTCGTATCTTCGATTGAAGCGCTTCGATTCCTGACGCACCACCGTGACAAGATTCTTCCTGGCGTGCCCATCGTCTTCTACGCGCTCAGTGCCAAAGAGCTGGAGGGACAGCGAATATCGGCCGGCATTACGGGCAGAACCAGCGAGGTGGGTCTTCGAGAAACAATCGACCTGGCTTTAAGTCTTCACCCGGATGCGCAAGCTGTCGCGATTGTCACGGAGGCGCCAGGATTCTGGTGGACCGTTGCGCACTCAGAGCTGTATCGTCACCGGGATCGAGTGAAAGAGGTCGATCTTTTTGGACCCCCAAGTACCGATCTTCTGGAGAGAATTGCGGCTCTGCCTTCTCATACGCTGATTCTCTTTCAACTCGCGGCACTCAGTGGGAAAGAATCAGATATTAATTCCCGGGATGTTCTGGTGGCAGCCGCCAAGCACCTGCCGACCTACTGTGCATGGAAGGCCGAATTGAATCATGGCTGCATTGGCGGGGCTTATGTCGATTGGGAGAAGTACATTGAGTCGACAGCAGACACAGCCGCCCGCGTGCTGGAGGGTGAGCGCCCGGAAGAAATTCCGATCGAGGACGACTCCAATTTTCAGACGGTGGTGGACTGGCGGGAGCTTCAACGCTGGCATATTCGGGAGTCGGCTCTGCCTCCGGGCACGGTCGTTCTCTACCGGGAGCCAAGTCTGTGGGAGCGCGGCCGCAGATACATAATCGCCGCCACCGTGCTGATCGTCGCACAGGCGCTGCTGATTGCGGGCTTGCTGTGGCAGCGCGCGCGAAAGCGCAAGGCCGAGGCCGTTCTGCGTGAGAGCGAGAAACGCTTCCGCGTAATGACGGACACCGCTCCTTCGCTCGTGTGGATGTGTGACTCGCACGGCAAGATGACTTATCTGAACGAACGGCGAATCGCGTTCACTGGATCAGATCCAATCGTGGGATACGGCGATACCCTGGTCGCAAATGTTCATCCGGACGATCTGCAGGATTTGCTGGATACCGTCTCGCAGGCCCTGAAAGATCGGCGGCCATTTTCGATGGAGTACCGGCTTCGTCGGGCCGATGGTGTGTATCGGTGGTTGCTTGACGTTGCATCTCCGCGAGTGAATGGAGATGGGTCGTTTGCGGGCTTTATCGGCTCGGCCGTTGATGTAACGGATCAGAAACTTGCCCAGCAGGCGCTCGAAAAGGTGAGCGGTCAACTCATCGAAGCGCAGGAAAAGGAGCGCAGGAGAATTTCGAGAGAACTTCATGACGATATCTGCCAGAGGCTGGCAGTGTTGTCGATGAAGATTGACCAGGCGAATGAGTCGCTCAGTCCCTCTGATGAGGATGCGAGGGCAAGACTACAGGAACTGCAGACGGATTGTTCGGAGATCGCGCTTGGCATTCAGTCCTTGTCGCACGAGTTACATTCGGTGGTGCTGGATTACCTGGGTGTCAGTATTGCGATTGGTCAGCTCTGCGAGGATTTCGCGAAACAGCACGCAGTGAACATCGCTTTCATGGAAGATAATGTGCCCAAAAGCCCGCCGAAAGATATCTCGCTGTGTCTCTTCCGCATAGCTCAGGAGGCTCTGCATAACGCGGTGAAACACAGCGGGGGGCAAGATTTCAGAGTAGAGCTGAGCGGCACAGATGACACCGTTGAACTGGTGGTGAGTGATGACGGTACGGGCTTCGATGTCCAGAAGGCACGGACCAAGGGCGGACTGGGACTCGTGAGCATGCAGGAGCGGGCGAACCTGGTGCACGCCAGGTTTTCGGTGGAATCGGCCCCCGGAAAAGGTACGAGAATCCTCGTTGCGGTGCCGCTGATGTTTGCCGATCGGAGGTATTCAGAGGACTACTCGACCCTGGAGATCACGAGGAGCCGGTTTTGATTCGTTCATGACTTGCATCCGCCAGTGTTCGCATGCAGAACAGCTCTGTCCGCATCCGAACATGCTTGCGCGAAGAGCGGCCGGGCGGCAAATCTGAAGCATCCGGCACCAGAAAGGTGTCTCGAGACTCGCGGGAAGCGAGATCCTTCTGTATTGTGGAATCGCGACAGCAGATGAGCGCTGTCGATGGCCCGGAGGGATACGCTGAGAGCCTCTTTGCTCGTGGTCCTGTTTGCATCAGGCTTGCCGTCCTTCGGCCAGAGCGGCGCTGCTCCGGCGGCGCAAACGAGTCAGACAGCGCAAACTCACGCGCCGGTGCCCACGAAGAACGACCCTGACGAACTCAAACAAGAACTGGACATAAACGCGCTCGCGTTATCGAAAATACCCGCGGACCCGCTGATAACGCCGGATCCGCTTGCTCCAATTCTGCAGCCGATCAACAAGGTCGCAGACAGGAGCGCTCAGGCTCTGCCTCTGCGATTCAAATTCGGCGCGACTTATACCTTTCTCAATCAGTACGCGACGGTGACACCACCAGACAGTGTCCGGCACAATCAATTCAGCGGACGGCTCGACTTTACCGGTGCCTGGTCCGCGTATGAGCACGGAAGCACCGCCGGTTCCATCAGCCTGCTGGTTCGCTCCGGAACGAATATCGGGATAAGCCAGCAGTTCAACCTCAGCGACAGTCTTGGCTCAGGACTCTATCTGAATTGCCTGCAGGGCGGCGGCCCGCAGGAGCCTATCACTCTGAACATTCTCTACTGGCGGCAGGATTTTCTCTATCACCGGCTTTCGTTCTATGTGGGCAAAATCCATCCCAACGAATATGCGACGCTCAGCATGTTCAACAACGACGAGCGTACCCAGTTTCTGAACGGTGCAAACGACGGTAACGACGCGGTCGCCTACGACGGGACTTATGCCGGCGGCGCGGCGGTCGAATTTCAAGCTACATCGCATTTTTATGTCCACGCTGTCGCCGTGGACACGGAGGGGGCGCAGCAGAGAAATATCAACACGCTCGTCGATCGCAAATATTCGGAAGGGGTTGAACTGGGATGGTCGTCAGGCTCGATTGGGGAACAGTATCGACACTATCGAGTGGGCTTCTGGCGGGATGACACTAAGAACAGCGGGAGCGGATATGGCGGCGGCGGCGGTTTCGAGCATGAGTTTGCGAGCGGGTGGGCTCCATTCGGAAGATTCGGTTTCGGAACTACCAAGGGAACCTCCATCAAGGATATTTACGGACTCGGCCTGGCACGGGTTCGTCCCTTCGGACGCAAAGGAGATATGTTCGGGGCTGCATTCAACTACAGTCAGCCGAACCTCCCGGGTAAGCGTCACGAAAGTGTCTTCGAGACCTTCTATCGCCTTCGTCTGACCCAGAGCGTGAATATTGGCCCAGATCTCGAAGTGTCGATTCATCCCACCTACGCACCCAAGGCGTATACGACAACTCTGCTCGGAGCGAGGATGGAGATTATCTTCTAACTCGCCAACGCTCGCGGGCGCGCACCTCCAACTGGATGGGTTTGGTGGTCGCTTACGCCCGGGTCATGGTGAACACGGCATGCGGCATCAGCTGGGCGGGACGCTTGCGGCGATCTGTTGCCGCACAACAGCCTTCCTGGACTTGGCCGCTCGGTTCACGGGCACCTTGCTGGAATTGCCCGCGGCCGGCTTCTTCGCCGGAGGCTTTCGGGCGATCTTCAGCTCATCCCAGTCTTTTTCCGTCTGGTCGGCGTAAGCCTCGGCGAAGCGGACGAGGGCCTCGCAGAATTTTTCGCCATTGCCGATGTAGCCGGCCAGGACGCAGCTATCGCCCGATCGGGCGTGCCCGCGTGCCAGAAGTTCGCCGCACATCTCGGCATATTCGGCTAAGCCATCTCCGGCCAGGTCTTCGATCTCGATGCTCCCTTTGTGGTCGTTCAACTGACGGACTTGATATTGGCGATTGGCGATCGTCGTCCACCCCAGGAAGGGATCGGACTGGAACTGCATCGCGCGCTGGCCGTTCACGACACGCTGTCCCTGGTGGGAAGCCGGGTTGTCCACATTCACATAGTGCGCGTAAGCCGATCCGGGCTGCTCCTTAATTTGCAAGAAGAGGGGATCGCCGGGTCCATTGCCCTCGAAATAGATCACGTAGTCGCGCAGGCCAACCGAACCAGTGCCGACGACCTTGAAAGCTACATCAAGGGGATAATACTGCGCGAGGAAGTGGCGGCGTTCGGGTTGGAGGGTCTGGCTGTATTCGACGAGCGAGGCCAGCACCGCGCGCCGCTGGGCCGCGTTCACCCGGCTCAGCAGCGGCGCCTGATCTTTAAATTTTCGCTTGTCAACCGGGGCGTTCGGCGGTGTCGTCAGCTGGTTCAGACTGTGCAGCGGCGTGCCGCGCTCTGCCTTAAGAAGCGCCTTAGACACCGGGCTGATCCGCTGCAGGCGATGAACCTGATACCGTGCGACCTCGGTCACCGGCATGCGCGCAAAGGTGTCGATAAATTTCTTGTAGCGTTCGATGAATGCGAAGACAGCTGCCTCGCAGGCTGATTTTTTGGCGGCCAAGGCTCGGCCGCATAGCACCAGGCTGGTGGAGAGGCGCTTCAGATCCCACTCGAACGGCCCGGCTATGGTCTCGTCGAAGTCATTGATGTCGAAGACCAGGCGGCCATCGGGCGCCGCGTATGCGCCCAGGTTGCGCACATGCGCGTCTCCGCAGATCTGGTTCACAATGCCGGTACTGGGAAGGCTTCCGAGGTCGGCCGCCATCACCGGGACGGCCCCGCGGAAGTAACCGAACGGAGATTCGAGCATGCGCTCGTACTTCAGTGTCACCAGGTGCGGAATACGGCCGCGCATCGACTCCTGGAGAAGCTCCACTGGTCCACGACGCCGGCTTTCCGGCTTCCATTGAGAATGTTCCTGGCGGGTAAGCTGCTTGCGGCGCGCACGGCCCAGCGCTCTGCGTTCCTGCGGGGTGGAAAAATGCATCATTCTGGATGTACCAAATATTGCATTCATTATAAACGACTTAAAGTTTCACAGCGCGAGAGTGCCATCAGGCGCATTGGCGATTTAGCAACGGTTGTACCCTCAGGTCGACACACGAATTCCGCTATCGAGCATCGGCTGGCGGCCGCATCAGGAACGAGATGTTACCCACCTGATAAATCACCTTGCCCACACCCGCTGGTTTTGGTTGCACCTGCCGGGTCTGCACTTTCTCGAACGCGCCGGCAAGGTCCTCCAGTATGCTCGGCGGGGCAACAGGCACGTTGTGTGCTCCGAGAACCACCTTTACCTCCGGCCGCAATGCTGCGATTTTTCGCACGGAGTTGCCATAGGCCGCGAGATCCGTCTCCGGCCGGTATAGCCATATCGTTCCGGGATAGTAGGTGTCGCCCGTGAACAGCAGGCCGTTCGCGCGATCGAAGAGGCAGATTGAATCCGGCGTATGGCCCGGCGTAGCTATCACCTCGATGGTTCTTCCACCAAGGTCGATGTGGTCACCGTCATGCAGCCATTTTGAAACTCTCCACGGCCGCGTCCTGTACGCCTCGCGATCGAACCCTGCGGGCAACGGGCCGCAGATCTCGCCGGGCGCGATCTCCGGCTGCGCATCTTCCTTCGAACCCTTCGCGCTGATGCGAGTGAACTCGGTGTCCATACCGTAGACGGTATTGAACTGCCAGTTGTTTCCCACGTGGTCATCATGTGTGTGACTGTTCAAGACGACGATCGGCAGCTTGCTCAGCTTCAATATCAGAGCCTTCAGGTCGCCGATGCCCATTCCGGTATCGAACAATAGCGCCTGCGTATTCCCCACGATCAGGTATCCGATCGTCTCTTCGGACTGGTGGGGTTCGTAGATGGCAAATACATGCGGCGCGACCTCGTAGACCTCGAACCATGGGTCCGCGACCGGTACGCGTTTCAGCTTCGCGTATTGCGGACGCGGCAACTGCTTGCACCACGCCGGCTTCTCCGCCGTTTCCTGGGCTCCGGCAGGCACGACCTGCTGCAGGATGCCAGCAACGATCGCGGCAACCGCTACAACGTAAATTCCCACGCCCCGAAATCCGGACATCGCTTCCAGTTTCCTCTCGAGTTCGCGTACCGCAGAAACGAACACGGTCGAACGGGATGCCGTCCTACGCGCAGATTCTACTGAGTCAGGAGGGTACCGCACTTTCAAACCTTACCATTCCATAAACGGAAGATTTGACTCCACGTTGCAGTCAACGAAAAATCGCCCAGTCACTCAGCGAAACACCAGAGGATCACTCAAGGCAGAAGCCGGCCTCTTCGCGATTCGGTCGACTGGCTACTCCGTTCGGCCCGGTCGACAAATACCTATTTCCCAAATAGGTATGTATATATTAGTATTTCTGGCAAGATTTCGAAAAAGATGTTTGACGGAATCTTCCGCGTATTCACAGTTGCCAAGGCCCAGGGGGGTCTCGAATGAAATGGCTGCTTCAGCTGCTCTCTCGCGGTCGCCGTTATGACGATCTCTCGGTCTCCATGCAGGAACACATTGAGGAAAGAACAGAAGAACTAATCGATGACGGCATGCCGCGAAAAGAGGCCGAGCAGAAGGCGCGCCGGGAGTTTGGCAATGTGACTCTGATTGCGGAGCGCAGCCGCGAGGTGTGGCAGTGGAGAGCGATCGAGTCGGTTGTAGCCGACTTGAAATTCGCCTTTCGGAGGCTGGGCAAATCACCGGGATTTGCCGCGACCGTCATCCTGACCCTGGCGATCGGCATCGGCGCCAACACCGCGGTGTTCTGCGTGTTGAATAGCGTGCTGCTCAAACCACTGCCGTATCCTGAGCCGGAAAAACTGGTGAGCCTGTGGTTGAACGCGCCTGGCGCAGCCGGCCTCGCAAACTTCCAGAAGGGCCTGCCACTCTCCGCCTCAATGTACTTTACCTTCAGCGAGAGCAACCGCACCTTTCAATCGCTGGGAGCGTGGACATCCGAGAAGGCCAACGTCACCGGACTGGCTAAGCCTGAGCAAGTGAATGTCGTTCAGGTCACCGACGGGGTGCTCGAAACGCTCGGGGTTACCCCGTTGGCTGGCCGAGAGCTGATGGCGGCGGATCAGGCCCCGAACGGCCCAAAGAATGTCATGCTCAGCTATGGATACTGGCAGCGTCGTTTCGGCGGCGACCGTTCCGTTATTGGCCGCACCATCGTCATCGATTCCCAGGCGCGCACGATTGTCGGTGTCATGCCGCGCGGCTTCCGCGTCGTCGATCACGAATTCGATGTCCTTATACCCTTCGCGTTCGAGCGTAACAAGCAATCACTGGCCGGTTTTGGACTGCAGGGAATCGGGCGCCTCAAACCCGGAGTGACTATTTCGGAAGCGAATGCCGACATCGCGCGCTTAATCCCCGTCTGGATGGACTCATTTTCGAACGGCCCCGGAAGCGATTCGCACTGGTACGTCAAATGGAGGATCGCGCCCGATTTTCACGCCCTGAAGCAGGAGGTCATCGGGAATGTGGCCAGTGTTCTGTGGGTTGTTATGGGCACGATCGGTATCGTCCTCTTGATCGCCTGCGTCAATGTAGCGAATCTGCTGCTGGTTCGCGCCGAGTCGCGCCAACTCGAGCTTTCCATCCGCGCGGCGCTGGGTGCCGGACGCGGCCGGATCGCGCGTGAACTGCTTCTTGAAAGTGCACTGCTCGGACTCCTCGGCGGGGTATTGGGGATCGGTATCGCTTCTGCAGCACTGCACTTCCTTGTTTCACTTGGTCCAGCGAATCTGCCGCGCCTCAGTGAAATCTCTCTCGACGCGCCTTCGCTTCTCTTTACATTTGTTCTCTCGCTCTTGTCGGGTCTGTTCTTCGGTTCGATTCCCGCCTGGAAGTACTCGTTGAGTCGTGCCACTGTGAGTCTTGGCGCAACACGCACTGTCAGCGCGAGCCGCGAGCGGCACCGGTCCCGCAACATTCTGATCATCGCCCAGGTTGCCATGGCCGTTGTACTCCTGGTCTGCGCTGTGTTGATGATCCGCACCTTCCAGCAACTGCGCGCGATCGATCCCGGATTTACGGACGCCTCGACGCTGCAAACCCTGCGCATCGCGATTCCCGACTCGTCCATCGCCGATCCGCGCATGGTCGCCCGTGTCGAGAACAACATCGCGGATAAGCTCGCCTCCGTTCCCGGCGTAACCACCGCGGGTTTTGCCCTGCTCGTCCCCATGGAAGATGCTGTGCACGGCTGGAATGCCATTCGCGCGGAAGGAAAGATCTATCAAGGCGATCCACCGCTGCGCTTCTACAACTACATCTCTCCGGGCTACTTTCAGGCTCTCGGCACACCTTTGATTGCGGGGCGCGATTTCACGTGGAAAGAAATCTACGACGTTGAGCCACGGGCTATCGTTTCCGAGAATCTTGCCCGGGAAGAGTGGGGCAGCGCCGCGAAAGCGATCGGCAAACGGGTTCGAGAGGCCCCCTCCGAGCCGTGGTCTGAGGTGATCGGTGTTGCCGAGAACGTGCGCTACAACGGTGTGAATGAAAGAGCTCCAGCGATCGTGTATTGGCCGGCGATCATCCACAATCCATGGCTCGGAACCTTCACGCCACGTTCGGTCGCCTTCGTCATTCGTAGTAGGCGAGCAGGAACGGAGGCTTTCGTCAACGAGATTCAGCAGTCCGTTTGGAGCGTCAACGCTGACCTGCCCGTAGCCGCCCCGCGCACCATGCAGGAGATCTACTCAAAGTCTCTGGCGCGCACATCCTTCACGCTCGTGATGCTAGCGATCGCTGGCACGATGGCGCTGGCGCTAGGAATCATCGGGATCTACGGCGTGATTTCCTATGCCGTATCGCAGCGCACACGCGAAATTGGGATTCGCCTGGCGCTTGGCGCGCAGAAGGGCGAATTGAAGTGGATGTTTGTCCGCTCAGCGCTGGCGTTGACGGCAATTGGTGTAGCGATCGGTGCGGTTGCGTCCGCTGGGCTGACCCAGTTCATGAAGTCGCTGCTATTTGGCATCAGCCCACTGGACCCTTTCACATACATTGCAATACCTTCCATTCTTGTGTCCTCCGCAGTGCTTGCCAGCTATTTACCGGCTCGCCGCGCAGCCGCGGTAGATCCAGTGGAAGCCCTGAGAGCGGAATAGCCAGGAAGGTCGTCAGAAATGGTGATACGGCACGGCAAGCGGATGCACTGGCTCATTCATCGCTGCTGGATTCCGTGCGCAAGGCTACGGCTTTCCGCGCACTCCTTTTGTGAAACGCAGCGATGATGAGCAGGAACAGCAGGAAATCAGGGACGGTATACCGCAAGCTCTCCACAAAGAACGTGCTGCTCGCGATAGCGGCGATAGCGGCCAAAGCGACGATCTGCGCATACGGAGAGAATGGCAGGCGTATCGGCAGACCCGCGATGCGCGCAGGCCCCAGTGTCTTACGAAACGAAAGGTGGGCCAGCATGATAACAATCCATACGAAGAACATTCCCGCCACAGCAATGCCATAGAGCGACAGGAAGGCGCGGCTCGGAGCGAAGATCGCCAGCAGGATGGCGGCAACCATGCCCGCGGTCGATAACAGCAAGGCCAGGTAAGGGACGCCGTTGCGGCCGAGGCTCCCGAGCGCCTGCGGAAGATAACCATCGCGCGACAATGAAAACAGGGTCCGGCTGGTCAGATAGAGATTGGTGTTCGCGCTGGAGAGAGCGGCTGCGATGACCACCAGATTCATGATGCTCGCGGCATACGGTATCCCGACGCTGCGGAAGGCAAATACGAATGGGCTGCCGGTGAGCCCACTGCTCATCTTGTCCCAGGGTGTGATCGCGAGCATCACAGTGATCGACAAAACGTAGCAGAGAATAAGCCGCGCAGTGACCGTGCGCATAGCGCGGGGGATGGTCTTCGCGGGCTGGCGCGCCTCGCCGGCCGTAACGCCGATAATCTCGATGCCCATATAGCTGGTGAGCGTAAGACTCATGGCCAGCCACACGCCTTTCATGCCATGTGGCAGAAGCCCACCGTGCTCGGTCAAGTTGGAAAGCCCCACTGGTCTGGCAGATCCCAAGCCGACGATCAGACCAAAGCCGATCAATACGAAGGCGGCGATGGCGATGACCTTGAGGGCGGCAAACCAGTATTCGAACTCGGCGAAGCTGCCGACCTGCATGGCGTTGATGGCGACAAGGCCGAACGAGACAGCTACGACGATCATCCACTGCGGCACCGTGGGAAACCACGCCGCAAAATAGATCGCTACGGCCGTAACCTCAGCACCGATCGCGATGATCTGAACGAAGGCGTATGTGACGCGGACGGCGAAACCGGACCACTCGTTGAGGTATGTCTGCGCGTATACGCCAAAGGAGCCAGCGACAGGATGCACCACCGCCATCTCGGCAATGGAGTACGCGACGATGAGGGTGACGACAGCACCGAAGAGATACGACAGAATGACGCCGGGACCCGCGAGCTGAATGGAGAGCGAACTGCCCAGGAAGAGCCCGACACCAATGGCGCCACCCATCGTCATCATGGTGAGCTGACGCTGGGTCAGCCTGCGTTCGAGTTGAGGCGCGGGCGTACCGTCGGCGACAGGCGCTGAGAAGGTCGACACCCGCTCCTGAGCGTCTGCCTTACTGATGCCGGGCCATGTCAAACAATACCTTCCCGAACTCTTGAATTTCTTCAACGGTGTTGTAGTGGAGAAGCGAGGCGCGCAGAACGCCGGACCCCAGTGGGATACCGAGATGTTGCATCAAACGCGGCGTGTACATATGGCCGTCGCGAATGCCGATGCCGTGGTCGGACATGGCTTCAGTGACAAGTGCAGGCGCAATGCCTGGCAGATTGAAGCAGAGAGTGGGCACGCGTTCGTTGAGGCGGGCCGGATCGTCGATTCCGTAGACGGTGGCGCCGGCGGCCTTGAGTACACCGAGCATCTCTGCTGAGAGCATTGCTTCGTAGGAGCGGATCGCAGTCATCGCGCGCACGATCGAGTCTCGGCGAGACGGAGGAGGGGTGCCTTCCCTTTCGTCGGTCGTCCACGCACCAAGCTCTTCGAGATAGCCCACGGCTGCTGCCATACCGGCGACATTCTCGTAAATGAAGGTGCCTGCCTCAATCTTGGATGGAGGAGCATCCGGAATGAAAGCCTCGCGAAAGGTTGGCAGTTCATACAGCAGCTCCAAACGCCCCCACATAAAGCCCATGTGCGGCCCGAAGATCTTATAGCCGGAGCAGACAAGATAGTCGCAATCGAATGCCTGAACATCGACGACAGCGTGCGGAGCGTAGTGAACGCAATCGAGAACCACCTCTGCTCCAGCGGCGTGCGCCAGCCTGGCGACCGCGGCGACATCCACCAGCGAGCCAAGCGCGTTCGAGGCCACCGTGCACGCAACCATGCGCGTTTTCGCATTCAGCAATGGCGCCAGATCCTCCACATGCAGGTTGCTATCCTCGCGCATCTTCCACCAGACGATCTTTGCCCCTTCGCGCTGCAGCTCCAGCCAGGTGGCGATATTCGCCTCGTGGTCGAGATCGGTGACGACGATCTCATTACGCGCGCTCAGCGTGCGGCCGATAGCAATGCTGAGCAGGCGCAGAAACGAAGTGGCGTTCATGCCGAACGCGACTTCTTCAGAATGCCGCGCGTTGATCAGCGCTGCGACGCTCTCCCGCGCATTCGCGATGGTTGTGTCCACCTCCACGCTCTTCTTATAGCGTCCGCCACGCTGCACGTTGCAGTGCAACAGGTGGTGGTTGACTGCGTTGAACACCGTCTGCGGGATCTGCGCGCCGGCAGCGTTATCGAAGAAGATGAAATTGGGTTGCTGATTGAGCGCGGGAAATAGCGATCGGACCCGATCGGATGGGAAGGCGATGGCGCCGGAGGTACTTGGCTGTTGATCGATCATTAAGGCTCCTGAGGCTGGGCTGAGGCGACGCGACACTGGGACCCGCTAGCGTCCGGGCATAGTGGGATCCAGGAGTTTCTTTGCAGTCTCAATTCCGCATACCGGAAGCGATGGATCCGTGAGCAGGCCGATCTGTTTGAGCACTGAGGCCTGGTCCCAGTAGATGCGCTCATGTGCCAGCTTTCCGTCGCGGAAGCCGACGACAACCACGAGCGGAATCTCTACGTGCCGATGCGTTGGGGCCACGCCAGGAAGCATCCACGGCATCTCTTCGGTGTGTGTGAAGGAAAAGATGATCTCGTCGACCAATTGATCCTGACCGAGGGTGCGGGAAACCAGCTGAATGGCTACATCAGCGGGCATCGGAGTGATGAAGTCCCGTTGATAGAACGTGCGCAGCGCCGAATGCCCGTACCCGCCAGTCATCACAGGAATGTGGTTGACGTAGGCGTCTTCCACCATCGTCGCGATCGTCGAAGCGACGTCGCGAGTCGAAAATTCATAACCGATGTGCTCATCCCATTGAGCAATCATCTCTTCGTGAGTCATTTCTACCGGCTCCCTTTCGAGCAGAGATTACACCTTATGGTCGCCTTGCACGGCCTGAATCTGCTGAGTGATCAGGGCCAGTGTGGCAGCGTCTAGATCCGGCATGGCGCCAGCCTGCGAGGCCACCCAGCCGCCCCAGCGGTTGCCGGCTTCATTCATTTCCGCAAGCGAAGCACCATGGAGATAAGAGTGAACCAGAGCCGCGGTGAAGGCGTCTCCGGCGCCGACTGTGTCGGCCACTTTGACGGCGGCTCCAGGATGGCGATCGAAGCCATCCGGCGTTACAAGCAGGCTGCCATCGCCGCCCATGGTGATGGCGACCAGTTTCAGCGGATATTTTCCCAGCAGCCATCGCGCTGACTCAAGCAACCCGGTTTCTCCCGCGGGGAAGGACTCAGCGGCGCCCAGCATCGCCAATACCTGCGGCATTTCAACTTCGTTGAGCTTGAAGATCGTAGCCAGGGCCAGCGACTCAGCTATCAGTTCGGCATTGAAGAAGGGCGGTCGCAGATTTACATCGAAAACGCGCACGGAGCCGGGACGGGTTTCCGCCAGAAACTCGCGGATAGTTGCCCGGGATACGGCATTCCGCTGTGCCAGGGAGCCGAAGCAAACCGCGTCGGCGGTCGAAGCGAGCGCACGCCACTCCGGGGTCCACTCCATGAAATCCCAGGCAGCGGGCTCATGGATGATGTAATGGGGTTCGCCGTGACGAATCTCTACGCCGACCGTCCCCGTTGGATTCGCGGCATCGGTCTGTAGGAGAGAAATGTCGGCAGGAAAAGCGCCCAAGACGTCTCGCGCCCTGGCACCGAGCGTATCGCCGCCAAGCCTGCTGGCAATTACGCCTCGATTGCCCAGCCGTGACGCCATCACGGTGAAGTTTGCCGGCGCTCCGCCCAACCGCTCGCCTGCAGGGAGCAGGTCCCATAGCAACTCTCCGAGGCCGACAATCACTTTTTGCATCGTTCTGCCTTCCAATCTGCGTCGTCAGCATGGTAAACCAACGCAACGGAGGACAACGGCATCCAAATTGTCATACTTAACCTCTAGCCGAGGAGAGACACCAACGTGGCCGCTAGATCTGAGCCTGTTGTGAAGCCGCGCAAGTCGCGTCTTCACCGCGTCCTGGCGTGGAGTGCATTTGTGCTCTTTCTGCTATTCGCCGCCGTTTTTGCCGTGATCGCCGTGTATTTTCATCGCGCCGCTCCCATCCTGCGGGCGCGGGTAGTCGAAACGCTTTCGACGCGCTTCGACAGTCGCGTTGAGTTGGCCAGCTTTGATGTGTCTGTGTTTCAGGGCTTCGAAGTCAGCGGCGGCGGACTCAAACTGTATCCCAGGCACCTCGACATGCAGCAGCCGCTCTTTTCCGTCGACAAATTTTCGTTCCGGACAGGCTGGCGCGATCTCTTTCGTACACCAATGCACATCGGGCAGGTGCAGATATCGGGTTTAGGCATCAATTTGCCGCCCAAAGAGCAGCGGCACGACATTCCAAAGCTCAACCAGGGCTCGGGATCAGGAAAGATAGAAATCCTGGTCGACGAGCTGCAGATCGACAATGCCAGGCTCGTAATGGGGACCAATAAGCCGGGGAAGGTGCCGCTGGATTTTGAAATCAGCAAGCTGCGGATGACGTCCGTGGGCGCAAACCAGCCGATGAAGTTCCATGCGATCCTCGTTAACCCCAAACCGGTGGGAAACATTGACTCTACCGGCGAATTTGGACCTTATAACACGCAGCACCCGGGCGGCACGCCCGTGAGCGGCACGTACAGCTTCAGCCATGCCGATCTGGGAACGCTGAAGGGGATCGGAGGCATTCTTTCTTCGACCGGGATATACAAGGGCACGCTCAACAATATTGTGGTCGATGGCGAAACCGATACTCCGGATTTCCGGCTGACGAGCGCGAACTATTCGATGCCACTGCATACCAAGTTCCATGCGATTGTGGATGGCACGAACGGCGACACACATCTGCAGCCGGTCGATGCGATGCTTGCGCATTCGCACATTGTGGCTTCGGGAGACGTGGTTCGCGCGCAGGGCATGCCCGGCCATGACATTACCCTCGATGTAGCTGTCGGTCCGGCGCGCATCGATGACATGCTCAAGCTCGGCGTCAAGACCGAGCCCCCGGTCATGACCGGGGACCTGACCATGCACACGAAACTCCATCTTCCGCCGGGTAAGGAGTCGGTGATCGAGAAGCTGCACCTCCAGGGGAATTTCCAGATCACGAGTGTGCACTTCACCAGCGAGAAAATGCAGGCCAAGGTCGATGAACTGAGCCTGCGCGGGCAGGGCAAGCCCAAGGAAATCAAGCAAGAGCACCCGGATTTCGCCTCCGCCATGCAGGGCAACTTTACGCTCGATGCGCAAAAGATCACCATCAGTAACCTTAACTACGCGGTGCCGGGCGCGAGAGTGATTATGAACGGCATTTACACGCTCGATGGCGAACAGTTCAATTTTCAGGGTGTCGCGCGCATGGATGCGAAGGTGTCGGAGATGGTCACCGGCTGGAAATCCGTCATGCTCAAGCTCGCCGATCCGCTCTTCATGAAGAACGGCGCCGGTACGGAAGTTCCGATCAAGGTGACGGGGACGCGCTCGGAGCCGCACTTCGGCGTGGACATGGACAAACTTTTCGGGCACAAGGACAAGCAGAAGAACGGCGAGGCTTCTGCGCCGGCAGCGTCCCAGCCCCAATAGAGTGTCATACGAACCACATACCCCCAGGAGTCGGATTATGCCTCGCACCATGCCTCGCGAATCAACTCCCACGCCCATCCCTGCAGATGACCTGAACCGTACGCTCACCATTGCTCAACCGGATCTTGACGAAAAGCTTCCTCACATCGGGATCGTTGGGGATACTTACACCGTTCTTCTTACTGGGAAAGACACGGCGGGGCGATTCTGCCTCATCGATATGCACATCCCTCCGGGAGGAGGGCCGCCTCCTCATCGCCATGACTTCGAAGAGACATTCTCGCTGCTTGAGGGTGAACTGGATTTTGTCTTTCGTGGCATCGAAGAGACAGTCCGGTCTGGCACGACAATCCACATTCCCGCGAACGCCCCGCATCAGTTTAGGAACGCTTCGGCAGAATCGGCGAGATTGTTGTGCATCTGCGCTCCCGCAGGGCAGGAAGAGTTCTTTATGAAGGTCGGCGTTCCCGTCGCGACCCGGACAACTCCTCCTCCCAAACTGGACGAGACGGCGCAAGCGGAATTCAGGGCAAAGGCGGAGGAACTAGCTCCAATCTATCGGACGGAACTTCTCCGGCCATAGGCGCAATTTTGCTGCGTTATACTTAATAAAAGAATGTCGAAACAAGGAACTACCTCGGCCGCCGAGTCTGGCGGCAATTTCGTCTCCGCCGAAGCTGATCAGGCCCGCTCCCCGCGCATCCGTTCAACCACTGTGCTTTGCGTGCGCCGCAATGGCAGCGTGGTCATGGCCGCCGATGGGCAGGTAACGCTGGGCGAGTCGGTCATTAAGCACTCGGCGCGCAAGATCCGCCGCCTCTATCAGGACAAGATCCTCGCAGGCTTTGCCGGTTCCACCGCCGACGCGTTCTCGCTCTTCAGCCGCTTCGAAGGCAAGCTGGAGCAGTACGCGGGAAACCTGGGCCGCTCCGCTGTCGAGCTGGCCAAGGACTGGCGCACGGACAAGATGCTGCGCAACCTGGAGGCCCTGCTGATCGTCTCCGATCCGACGCAGACCTTCCTCATCAGCGGCTCAGGCGATGTGATTGAGCCCGACGAGGGAATCGCTGCCATCGGCAGCGGCGGGTCGTATGCGCTGGCGTCAGCGCGTGCCCTGATGGAGAACACCGACCTGCCGGCACGCGACATTGCTGAGAAGTCGCTGCGCATCGCCGGACAAATCTGTATTTATACCAACGACCAGATCACGATTGAAGAGCTGCACGCCTGAGGGCGCCAGCTTAGGTGCCCGCCCGGAAGGAGCAGGCAGCATGGCTATTTATTTACCCGGAACCGCTGAAGATCAGGAGCTCGCGCTCGAAGAGCTAACCCCGCGCGAGATTGTCGCCGAACTCGACAAATACGTTGTAGGCCAGAACGCCGCCAAGCGCGCCGTGGCGATTGCGCTGCGCAACCGCATGCGCCGGCAGAAGCTTGCGCCCGAACTGGCGGACGAGATCATGCCGAAGAACATCATCATGATCGGGCCTACCGGCGTGGGCAAGACGGAAATAGCGCGCCGCCTGGCGAAGCTCACCAACTCTCCGTTTCTCAAAGTCGAAGCGTCGAAGTTCACCGAGGTCGGCTACGTTGGCCGCGATGTCGAGTCGATGGTCCGCGACCTGGTCGAGATCGCCATCGACATGGTGCGCGAAGAGAAGCTTGAAGAAGTAGAAGACAAGGCCGAGTTGAACGCCGAGGAGCGCCTGCTCGATCTGCTGCTGCCGCCTCCGACGCCGGCGCCCGCGCCTCCTGCAACGCCCAGTGCCGGACCTCATGTGGTCGAGGGCAACACGCTCAGCTTTCCCACATCCAGCAACGAGTCGCATCAGCGTACACGTGAGAAGCTGCGCCAACAGTTCCGCGAGGGCAAGCTCGACGACCGGTCGGTAGAGATCGATGTGCGTGAGCGCAACACTCCTTCGTTCGAGATCATCTCCAACCAGGGCGTCGAGGAGATGGATATCAACCTGAAAGATATCCTGCCCAACCTTTTCGGCCATCGCACGAAGAAGCGCAAGATGAAGGTCGCCGAAGCCTTTGAGTACCTGGTGCAGGAAGAGGAAGGCCGACTGGTCGATATGGATCAGGTCACACGGCTGGCCGTGGATCGCGTAGAAAGCTCAGGCATCGTTTTTCTGGATGAGATCGACAAGATCGCCGGACGCGAAGGCGGGCACGGACCCGATGTTTCCCGCGAAGGCGTGCAGCGCGATATTCTACCCATCGTCGAAGGCACCACAGTCAACACGCGCTACGGGATGGTGCGCACGGATTTCATCCTGTTCATTGCCGCTGGAGCCTTCCATGTCTCGAAGCCCAGCGACCTGATTCCCGAGTTGCAAGGGCGCTTCCCGATACGGGTCGAGCTGCACTCGCTCACCGTTGAGGACTTCATCAGGATTCTTACAGAGCCCAAGTCTTCGCTGACCAAGCAATCGATAGCTTTGCTTGAAACCGAAGGGCTGAAGCTCGAGTTCACACGCGAAGCCCTGGAAGAGATGGCGCAGTTTGCCTTTCGGGTGAACGAGACTACAGAGAACATCGGCGCGCGCCGCCTACATACGATCATGGAGCGGGTGCTGGACGAAATCAGCTTCCTTGCGCCGGATCTGACCAAGGCGCAGCCTCAGAGCGAAGACAATGTCCTGCAACTGGCGGCGGCAACCGACTTCGGCGCCACCGTGCCTCTACCGATCAGCGAGCGGCAGACGGCTACCGGCACCGAGAAGGTTGTGGTCATCGATCCGGAGTATGTGCGCCAGATGGTGGCGTCGATCGTCAAGGATCACGATCTGTCGCGGTACATATTGTAGGCAGCTAAGAAGCGGGCTGCTCGCTACATCACGTGCAGCGGTGCGCCCATTTTGTCGAGTTCACCTCTTACTTTGGTCAGACCGTACATGTAGGTCTCGAACTCTTCCGCGAGTCGTCCGAAAAACGGCGCTTCGTTCTGATATTCGAAGAGGTTGAACTGCGAGACGATGTAGTAACTCTCCTTGCCCGTCCGCACCATCTCAAGAAAACTCGTGTCGCCGGCAAACTTCGACCGCTGCACTGCTTCGGGATACATGCCGGTTGAGAACAGGGCGTAATCTCCGATGTGCTTGCGGACCTTGCGCTCGGCATCGAACGACGGGGCGCTTCCATTTATAGGATCGGCGGCAGCCAGCATCTGCCCGACTTCTTTCACCGGTTTACCGTCAGCGTCGCGGATGCTGTAGAGATTTTCGACCACGCAGAACTCGGTGAGCAGATCAGCGATATACGAAGTGACTTCCACATCGCGGACGCCGAGGTGCTCGGAGTAGCAATCGGAAACCGTGCGATGAAAGAGCTGGCGAAGCGCATGTTCTTCGGGAATCATTCCACCTCCACTCGTGCCTTCGGGGTTCTGTTGCTGTGGTCGTGCCCCTCGTACTCCTGCCTTAGTCGTCGGCAGGTTCGGGCTCCTTCTTTAACCTCGTTGTGACAAATCTACGGAATTCGTTGCATCTGACAAGTCACCATTCGTGTTACCTGGGGAAAATTGTTAGCACTCCTAACCCGACAGTGCGAGGTTACATCTCAGAAAAGCGGCTGTAGATGAACAGGAATTCATCCCAACTTCCGGTTCGTTGGCCTATTCTCGATGTGACTCGAGTATCGGTCTCGGAGACCGGACGACTTCATCACAGGAACTGTCCATGGCCAAATACACTCCCTCGCATCCATCCAAAAAGCACCATCCCAAATCGGGCAGCGGCAAAGGTAAATCAGGCTCCGCCGATCCTCCTGCTCCTCAGCCGGTGTTCGCGCAGCCTACGCCGTCGCCCGATCCGACCGGGTTCAAGAATCCCGTGACCGACCAGAGCGACAAGGAGCTCGCGAATCTTGAGCCGGTCCCGCAGCCGGCGGGGGGCGCGGTCGAACCCGTTCTCACCCTCGCCCAGATTTATGGAGCCGCGGGCGCGGCGAAGACGAGCGCGATTCAAGCAGCGGGGCAGATCGTCTTCCACGCAGTTGGAGATACGGGCAGTGTCGAAGGCCCCTCGACCCAATCACTAGTCGCTGACAAGATGGTTTCCGACTTTACCGAGGACAACCCCGCCGATGTGCCATCGTTCTTCTATCACCTGGGCGATGTGGTCTACTACTTCGGGGAAGCGGCGTATTACTATGACCAGTTCTATGAGCCGTATCGCTCCTACCCCGCTCCCATCCTCGGTATTGCCGGCAATCATGACGGCGTGGTCTATGCGAGCGATCCCGCACCTACGCTCGCAGCCTACGTAGCCAATTTCTGCGCCGCAGAACCAGTGGTGACTCCCGACGCCGGAGGCCTGGCGCGAACCGCAATGATTCAGCCGGGCGTGTACTACACCTTTGAAGCGCCGTTCGTGCGCATCCTGGGCCTCTACAGCAATGTGCTCGAAGACCCGGGCGTCATCTCCAGCGAAAACGGCGCGAACACCGTGCTCGACAACCGCCAGATTGCGTTTCTCACCGCAGCGCTCCAGCGCGTCAAGAGCGGAAAATATTCCGGCGCTGTCATCATCGCCGTTCACCACCCGCCCTTTAGTGGAGATTCGACCCATGGCGGCAGCCCGCTAATGCTCGCCGACATCGATAGTGCCTGCACGGCCGCCGGCGTTTGGCCGCACGCAGTCATCTCCGGGCATGTGCATAATTACGAACGCTTCACGCGGACGGTAAACAAGATCCAAATCCCTTACGTGATCGCCGGCTGCGGCGGACACACGCCGCTTTCCACCATGCGGAGCACCTTCCGCACGCCTTTCCAAATTGACAGCACGCTTACCCTCGAAAGCTACGACGACACTGACTTCGGCTACCTGCGCATTGTTGTTACGGCCACAACTCTCACCATCGAACAGCACCCGGAATCTGATGGCGGCGTGACCAAAACTCCGAACGATACAGTGACTGTGAATCTGGCTACGCGCGCGCTGAGTTAGAGAACTTAACCAACTGGTGGCGCGGCTCCAGCCGATTCGACCTGCCATGCGCGCAGGCGCGCGTCCGCCCGTGAGATCAACACCTATTGCATTCCCATAGGTATTGTGCCATACTCCTATGGCAAGGCAATAGGAGAGTTCATGGGCAACAAGGCGGACGTCTGGCAGGGCACGCTGGCCCTGATGGTTCTGAAAACGCTGGAGGCGATGGGGCCGCTCCACGGCTACGGCATTGCGCGCCGCATCGAGCAGACCAGCGGCGACCTGCTCTCGCTCAATTACGGAACGCTGTATCCCGCGCTGCTCAAGCTCGAGCAGGAGGGATATATCGCGTCGAACTGGGGCGCATCCGAGAACAACCGCCGGGCAAAGTATTACGAGCTCACACGGGCAGGAAAGAAGCAGGTAAAAAAGGAAGCCGCTGACTGGGAGCAGACGACGGCCATCCTGGCGCGGTTTCTCGCGCCCGCCGAGGAGGCCTGATGAGGAGGCTGCGGGCGTTATGGCTGCGGCTGCGCGGGATGTTCGGCGCCGAGAGCGCGGATGGAGATCTGACAGCTGAGCTCGAGAGCCATCTCGCCATGCACATCGAGGACGGCGTGCGTTCCGGCCTGAGTTGGCAGGAAGCGCGTCGTCAGGCGCTGATCAAGCTGGGCGGCCTGGAGCAGACAAAGATCGCGCATCGCGAACGGCGAGGGGTGCCGGTACTCGAAACATTTGCTCAGGATGTGAAGTACGGCCTGCGGGTGCTGGCCAAGTCGCCGGGTTTTGTCTGCGTCAGTGTGGCGACGCTTGCACTCGGCATCGGTGCGAATACGGCAATCTTCTCGGTGGTGAAGGCAGTCCTGCTCGCGCCTCTGCCATACAAAGACACGAGCCGCATTGTGGCAGTGTGGACAGCGAGTCCAGCGCGCGGTGGTGAGTCGGCGCCCAGCACGCCCGGCGATTTCGCGATCTGGAAACATAAGAGCGGCGTATTCGAAGACCTGGCTCCGTCGTATGACGATGAAGTGACGCTGACCGGCCAGGGCGTGCCGCAATTCCTGATCGGCTATGCGGTGTCGGCGAATTACCTCGAAATACTCGGGGTAACGCCGCAGATGGGCCGCCTGTTTACGGAGCAGGAAGACAAGCCTGGAGGCCCGAAGGTAGTCCTTATCAGCGATCATTTGTGGCGCACAACATTTCACGCCGATCCAAACATCGTGGGCAAAGCGATTGCTCTGGAAGGGGCGCCGCACACGGTGCTGGGAGTGATGCCGCGTGCCTTCAACTATCCGCCTACGGTTGAGATCTGGCGGCCCGCTGCAATGGCTCCCAAGGATTTCGATGATTTCAATGCGACGTATGTGCGGATTCTCGGGCGTCTGAAGCCGGGTGTGACGCTCGGCACCGCGCAGAAGGCGATGAACGTGCTGGAAGCGCAAATCGCTGGTGCTCACCCGGGTACGGATGCAGGCAATCACGTTGTTCTCGTTCCGCTGCGGCAGCAACTGGATGGCGACATTCGCAAACCGCTGCTGATTCTCATGGGCGCTGTTGGCCTGGTGCTGCTAATCGCGTGCGCCAACACCGCAGGACTCTCTCTGGCACGAAATGCCGAGCGCCAGAAAGAGGTTGCGCTCCGGCTGGCGCTGGGGGCGACGCGATTGCGCCTGTTGCGTCAGTTTGTCACTGAAAGCCTGCTGCTGGCGGTAATGGGCGGTGCCGCGGGCATTCTCCTGGCGTTAGCCGGGACGCGTCTGCTGGTGGCGATCTTCCCGAACGACGTCGCGAATCGAAGTATTCCCAAGGTGACTCAAATCCCCATCGATCACGATGTACTTCTGTTTGCGGTCGCGATCACCATGCTGACCGGGTTCATCTTCGGAGTTGTCCCCGCACTCAAAGCCACGCGCGCGAAAGCAAGCGATGCGATGAAAGACTCGGCGCGGGGAAGCACGGCAAGCCGCAGGTCGAATCGGACGCGCAGCGCGATTGTGGTGATCGAAGTGGCTTTGTCGCTGATTCTGCTGACGGCGGCGGGTCTAGTAGCGGAGAGTTTCGAGCGAGTGGTTCACGCCGACCTTGGCTTCCAGCCGGACCACCTTCTCTCCATCCAGGTCTTCACTCCGCTCAACCGTTATCCGCTAAAAAATCCGGAAAAAACGCGCACCCTGATCGCGGAAGTGGTGAGAAGGATGAACGCGCTGCCCGGAGTGAAGAGCGCTGCGGCAACAAATTTTCTGCCGCTTACCGGCTTCTGGGGCACGACCGGTTTTCTGCTTCCCGGGCAGGCGCAGCCGAAGAACGGACAGCTCCCCGAGGCGGACAGTCGCACCATGACTTCGGGGTATCTGCATACGATGGGCATTCCTCTGCTTCGAGGGCGAGCCTTTACCGACGCGGACCGAGCCGGCAGCGCACAGGTGGCGATCGTCAACCAGACCTTCGCACGGCATTATTTCAAAACCGAAGATCCCGTCGGCCAGAGGCTGAATCTGGGTACAGGGGACAAGCCGGATTGGTGGCAGATCGTGGGCGTGGTTGGAGACGTGAAGGCCTTCGGACAGGATCAGCCCACGCATGACGATATCTACCGGCCTTTCGATCAGGCGCCGTTTCCAATCATTGCATTCACGCTTCGTACAGAGGCAGATCCCGCGGCGATGGTGAAGGCAGCGGAGGAGGCGCTGTGGAGTGTGGATCCCGACCTGCCGGTCTTCCGCGCGATTCCGATGGATTCGCTGGCCGCACAGACGGTGTCCCTGCGGCGCTCGAGCTCAGCGCTCTTTTCCGGGTTCGCCGTGCTGGCGCTGGCGCTGGCGTGCATCGGTATTTATGGCGTGATGAGTTATACGGTCGCACAACGGACGCAGGAGATCGGCGTGCGCATGGCGCTGGGAGCTCGGCGTGCGGATGTGTTGCGCATGGTTACTGCTCTCGGACTGCGGTTGACGCTGATTGGCGTGGTGATCGGCCTGGCAGGAGCATTCGCGTCGACGCGACTGCTGGCCAGCCTGCTGTACGAGGTGAGCGCGATCAACCCGCTGATTTTTTCTCTCGCGGTGATTGCTCTGATGGCGGTGGCGACTCTCGCGGCATTTCTGCCTGCGCAGCGCGCGGCCTCCATTGATCCCATGCGGGCGCTGCGGGCGGAGTGAGTTGACGATGAAGGGGATGGGATGCACAAACTGAGAGCACTGTGGCTCCGACTACGCGGCATTGGCCACACGCAACAGGCCGAGGGAGATCTGGCGGCCGAGCTTGAGAGCCATCTCGCCATGCACATCGAGGACGGCGTGCGTTCCGGACTGGGTGAAGAAGAAGCGCGTCGCCAGGCTCTGATCAAATTAGGCGGCCTGGAACAGACCAAGGCGGCGTATCGCGAGCGGCGCGGACTGCCGTTTCTTGAAACGCTGACCCAGGATGTGGTCTACGGCTTGCGTGTCCTGCGCAAAAATCCCGGCTTCGCGCTCATCACCGTCCTTACCCTCGCGCTGGGGATCGGCGCCAACACCGCACTCTTCTCCATCGTGAATGGAGTGCTGCTGAATCCGCTGCCTTATCCGAAGCCCAGCGAGCTGGTGACAGTCCATGCCAGCAAGCCTAACTTCGATACCGGTTCAATCTCCTATCCCAATTTCCGCGATTGGCAACGCGATAATCAAACTCTCGCTGCGCTCGCAATCCACCGCATCTACAGCTTTGTTCTGACGGGAACCGGCGACGCCGAAAGCATTCCTTCGCAGCTTGTCTCCTCCGATTTTTTCCCGATGCTTGGCGTTAAGCCGGCATTGGGGCGACTCTTCGCGCCGGGTGAAGACGAAATCGGGCGCAGTCCCGTGGTCTTGATCAGCAGCGGCTTTTGGGCGCGCAAATTCGGATCGAAGCCGGATGCGGTCGGAAAGATCCTGACGCTGGATGGCCACAGCTTCACCATCGTCGGCGTGCTGCCTGCAGGATTCGATCTCACCGTAGGAAGTTTTAGTCCCAGCGAGATCTATATTCCGATCGGGCAGTGGAAGAACACAGCGCTCAAAGATCGAGCGGCGGGGCTGGGCATTCACGGAATCGCCCGAATCAAGCCCGGCGTGACGCTGGAGCAGGCGCAGGCGGATATGAACACCGTTTCCGATCGTCTTGCCGCGGCCTTTCCTGAGGATGATCACGGTATTCGCGCCAAGCTCGTGCCATTTCGGCAATCGGTGGTCGGCGAAGTTCAGCCGATCCTTCTTGCGCTGCTCGCCGCCGTGGGATTCGTCTTGCTCATCGCCTGCGTCAATGTTGCGAATCTGCTGCTGGCCCGCTCCAATGCGCGCGCACAGGAGTTTGCCGTCCGTATGGCCCTCGGCGCAGGGCGCTTGCGTATCGTTCGGCAATTACTGACAGAAAGCACGCTGCTTGCCTTAACGGGAGGCGCGCTCGGCCTGCTGCTGGCCAGTTGGGGCACAACGGCTGCCCTCAAGCTGGTGCCTCGGACGCTGCCGCGCGCCGCGGAGATTCATCTCAGCGCGCCCGTCCTCGGCTTTACGCTTTTCCTCTCACTTACCGCGGGCATTCTGTTCGGTCTGCTGCCCGCACTCAGGATTTCCCAGAGCAAATTGCAGGGCGCTCTCAAAGAAGGTGGGCGTGGGGCCAGTGGCGCGCGCAACCGCACTCAGAGCGTGCTGGTGGCCCTCGAAATGGCCGTGGCGCTCGTCCTGCTCACCGGAGCTGGACTCATGATCCGCAGCCTGGTCGCTTTGTCGAGGGTTGATACGGGATTCTTGCCGCATGGTGTTTTCACGGCCACCCTGGCCGCTCCGCCCTCGGTCAAGGAAGCGACCCCGGAAGCAGTGCGCGCCTATATCCGGGAAGTCGATCGGAGAATCACGCAGATTCCGGAAGTTCGGGCGATGTCGCTCACCTGGGGCGCGTTTCCTCTGAACTACGATGACGAGGGGCTCTTCTGGCTTGAAGGAGAGCCGAAGCCCGCAAACCAGAACGATATGCACTGGGCGATTAAGTACATCGTCGAACCGGGTTATCTCAAGGCCATGGGCATTCCACTGCTCCGCGGGCGATTCTTAACCGAAATGGACGATCAGCACGCGCCGCGCGTCGTGGTCGTGGACGATGTCTTCGCGCGAAAGTTCTTCGGCGGCGCGGACCCGCTGGGCAAGCACATTCATCTCGCAGACTTCGACGACATGGCCACCGTTGTGGGCTTAGTCGGTCACGTCAACCAGTGGGGACTGGACAGCGACGCCACTTATCCGCTGCGTGCAGAGGTTTATCAATCGTTTGCGCAATTGCCGTCCATGCAGATCGCCCGCATTCCTGACGGAGTCGATGTGATTGTGCGCTCGGACGGAAATGCGCCGCTCAAGAGCATACAGCAGGCGATGGCGCAGATGAGCCGCGAAGAGGTTGTCTATGATCCACGGTCGATGGACGAAATCATCGCAGCCACTCTGGCAGCACGCCGATTCTCGATGATCCTGCTCGCCGTTTTTGCCGGGATGGCGCTGGTACTGGCGAGCATCGGGATGTACGGAGTTATTTCCTATCTTGTGGGGCAGCGTACGCAGGAAATCGGTATCCGCATGGCGCTCGGCGCGGATCGCAGAGGGATTCTGCGCTGGGTGCTCGAACGAGGTCTTCGCCTGGCTCTCATTGGGGCTGGCGCGGGTCTGCTCGCTTCACTTGGTCTCACGCAGCTGATGGCGCACTGGTCGCTGATTTACGGCGTGCACGCCTACGACCCGTGGACCATGGCCGGCGTTACCGCCCTGCTGATGTTGGTTGCGTTGGCCGCGTCCTACGTGCCGGCCGTACGTGCCACGCGAATTGATCCCATGCGCGCCCTGCGCAACGAGTAGCAAAAAAGACGGGTGCCCCACTCTCGCCGAACTGTGAGGCACCCGGTCAAGCAAAGCGGATAACTCCGCGGTTCCTGATCCTGTGCGTCGTTGAGCGTACCTGAGAAGAACGGTGGTGGTTGTCAGGCGGATGTAATGATTTTGTCGCCGGTGGGGGCGGCAATTCTCTTCAACGAGCGGTGCTTATAATTGAGCTTCTTTGTTGAGGAGCGTTCCGTGGCAAACACCGGCTCAGATCACGATCCCTGGCCTGCTCTACCGTGGGCCGACTGGGAACCAACCGCATCGACGCTGCATATGTGGACGCAGATCGTCGGTAAAACGCGCCTCGCCCTCAGTCCGCTTCAGGCGCATTGGTGGAATGTGCCACTTTATGTGACGGCGCGCGGCCTCAGCACTGCGGCAATGCCGGTTCCGGAAGGCGTCCTCGAGATTGAATTCGATTTCGCTGCCCATGAGTTGCTTTTTCGCATGAGTACCGGAGCTCAGCTTTCCGTTCCTCTGCGAGCACAGGCCGTCGCCGACTTCTATCGCGAATATCAAGACGGCCTGTCGCAACTTGGAGTGTCAGTACAGATCAATCCGGTGCCGGTCGAGCTAAAAGATCCCATTCCGTTTGCGCAGGATACGGTCCACGCCGCGTACGATCCGGAATACGTCCGTCGCTTCTGGCACATCCTCATGCACGCGACGGCGATCTTCCAGCGCTTCTCGTCGGGGTTTCTGGGAAAGGTTAGCCCGGTTCATTTTTTCTGGGGGAGCTTCGATCTAGCCGTCACCCGTTTCTCCGGCCGTCGCGCGCCGGAAAGAGAGGGAGCGGATGCGATTACTCGCGAGGCGTATTCGCATGAGGTAATCAGCGCAGGTTTCTGGCCGGGAAATGGCGGTTTTGGCGAGGCCGCCTTCTATTGCTATGCCGCGCCGTCTCCGGCCGGCCTTGATCGCACGACAATCAGGCCGGACGCGGCGAAGTGGGATTCGTCGCTGGGAGAGTTCATTCTGAAGTATGACGATCTTCGCCGCGAACGGCATCCGAATGAAGCGCTGATGGGGTTTCTCGAAAGCACCTATGACGTGGCGGCCGACGCAGCGCGGTGGGATCGCACGTTCCTGGAACGTGAAATACGGGAGCGCGAGTCGCGGAGTCGATAGTTTTCCCGCTGCCTCCCGTTTTCGTAACGATCTTGTTTCGCTCCGTTGAAATCTCTTCGCTCGCCGCTGCCCGGGCCGGTGCAGGTGGGATATCCTTCAAGTATCCCGAACGAGGAGGCCCGATGAGCGATTTTTCACTGCGCGACCCCGAAGTTTGGGGGGCTATCGCGGCTGTCGGCCTCTGCATAGGGGGCGTCGTCGCCTACATGGCGACGCGAAAACGTCCCACTGACGAGGAGCTGGAAGTGCTTCGCCGCCAGGAACTGGTGCAGTCGGGCCGCATCATTGACGGAACCGTTATCGACATCTCCGACCTCGGGCCGCACGAGAGCGGCCGCCCGAACGGCCTGCAGCTGATCCTTTATAAATACGCAATAGCGGGCGTTGGGTACGAGTGCTCGCAGGATGTGACGAATCTCCGCGAGTTTGTGAACATCTACGACTGCCGCCTGGGGTTCCCTTGCTCGGTTCGTTACGACCCCCACCGCCCCATCAACAGCATTGTGGTTGCGGAAAATTGGAGCGGTCTGCGCGACACGGCGAACTCCGTCCCGATCCGGCGCGCTCCACGCAAGCCTCGCGTGCCGGCTCAGTCCGTCGGGAATTGAATCTGCCCTGTTAAGCCCGATACACTGAATTCATGCACGTGCACGCGACATCGACCGGAAAGATGCAGCAGGTCCTGCGTCTCTCCTTGGTCGCCACTCTGGCCTATGTGCTCCTTACGCTGCTGGCCGGACTGCGCGCGCATTCGCTGGCGCTGGTTTCAGAAGCAGGGCACAATGCGTCCGATGCGCTGGCATTGCTGCTCTCCTTCGTGGCGGTTCATTTTCAATCGCGCCCGGCGACCGATCGGAAAACGTTTGGCTATCAGCGGGCGGGCGTGCTCGCGGCCTTTCTGAATGCGCTCACGCTGATTCTCATCAGCATCTGGATCGGCTTTGAGGCTGTCCGTCGCTTCGCTGAGCCGGTGCACGTTCAGCCCAGACTGATGATGGTAGTTGCCGCGGCCGGCGTCGTGATGAATGGCGTGATCGCTGCCATGCTGTGGCGCTGCAGCCGGGACGTGAACCTGCGCAGCGTCTTCATCCACATGCTGGGCGACACTCTATCGACTGCCGCGGTCATTGTTGGTGGCGTGGCTATTTTGTTTACCGGCATGACCTGGATCGACCCCGCACTCTCGCTCGGCATTGCGGCGCTGATCCTCTGGTCGTCCATCTCGATCGTCCGAGAGACACTCAACATCCTACTCGAGGGCACGCCGCGTGGGCTTTCGCTAAGCCACATCCGCTCGACGCTCGAAGACATTGAGGGAGTCGAGGACATTCACGACCTGCATGTCTGGAGCCTGGGTTCGCAAACCCACGCCTTGGCCAGCCACGTGACTATCGCCGACATTCCTCCGTCGGAGAGCGCGCGCATTCTGGAGCAGATCAACGGCACGCTGCGCGAGAATTTCCGGATTCACCACACCACCATCCAGTTCGAACACGGCGAGTGTGAGGTAGCGCACGGCTGCGTAATGGCAGTCGAAGAGGTCAGCGCACACGGGCATCATCACGACCACGATCATAGCCATAGCCACTGAACGGCTAAGAAGCGGTCAGCTAAAGTCCGTTTAGCTAGAACCCGGGTAGCTGAGAAGCGGATAGCGAAAAACTTCCGACGGACGGGAGATTCGCCGGCGTCTCAGGCATCCTGTGGCTTATCGGGTTGCGCGTTGTAGATCTCCTCGACGCGCTTCAGGGTATCGATCTCGCTCACCGGCTTGTCGTCGCGAATCCTCAGGATTCGGGGGAAGCGCAGCGCGAAGCCGCTTTCGTGACGCTCGGAGCGCATGACGTTGTTGAAGGCGACCTCGAGAACCTTGAGCGGTTCGACAGTCCGGAAACCGCCGAAGTCTTCGAGAGTGTGCTCGTGGAAGAAGGCGGTGAGCTCGTCGATTTCGGCGTCGGTCAGGCCCGAGTAAGCCTTTCCGACATTCTTCAACTGTTCGCCATCTCGGACTGCGAACGTGTAATCGCTCAGCACGCCAGCACGCTTTCCGTGACCGAACTCCGCACCGGTTACCACGACGTCGAGAGTAGCCAGTTCGCGCTTCAGCTTAAGCCACGCCAGGCCGCGCCGTCCCGGTTGATAAATGCTGTCGAGAGCCTTGAGCATCACACCTTCGTTGCCGCGTGTCCGAGCGTCGGTGTAGGCGCGATCCAGCTGTGCGGCGGTACGCAGGTAAGTAGTGCCCGCCAGCATGAGTCGACAGAAAGACTGTGCCTCTTCGGATTGCGCAAAGAGCAAAGCCTGTCCACGCTGCTCGAATTTTCGCGTGCCTCCCGCGTGGCGCGCGACCAGCGATTCGAGGTGACGCCGCCGCTCGGTGAGAGGAGCGTCGAGGAGCAGATTCCCGTTGAAAGACAGAAGATCGAAGGCCATGAAGATCACCGGGACCTGCTGCTGCATCTCGAGCGTCACGCGCTTCCGGCCGAGACGCTGCTGCAATGCCGAGAAGGGCAGAGCGCGGCCGGTGGCGGGGTTCCAAGCGAGGATCTCCCCATCTAGGATCGCCGGTTCGCATATGCCTGCGAATGCCTCGACGAGTTCGGGAAATGCTTCGCTCAGGTCTTCGCGGCTGCGCGAGAACAATTCAACACGGCCCGGCTGGTTTGGGTCGCCGCAGTGTAACTGGGCGCGAATACCGTCGTATTTATCTTCAATCAGCGCTCCGCCGAGCAGCACGCCATCGCTTCGAGGTTCGGAGTTGTTCGGGCTCTCGGCAGCAAGCTCCTCAGCGAAGCGCTTCATGGCTTCGTCCACGGTGTTCACTGCGCTGGCGAGCATGAGGCCGAGGGGATGAAAGAGCCTCATGCGAGCGGCGTCCAGCGTTTTTGTGGCGGCCATCGCGACCACCTCCGGCAGGCTGCCGGTCAGCATGGCGGCATGACGCACTGCGGCAGGATCGGCCTCCCAGGCAGCGGCGACAGCTTCTTCGACCAGGCTTTGCTTTACGCCGGTGCGCATGTCTCCGACGGCGAGCTTGAGGATGTATTTCGCTTCGACTGGTCGCGCGTCGCGGAGCAGGTCCAGGATGAGAGGCAGTTTCGCGGCCGGGCCTCGCGCTGCCGCGATGAGGGCGAGCGAGTCTTCGAGATGCTTCAAGGTCAATGATGCAGGTGGATTTTCGCGTTGCCGAAGGAGGTCTTCCGCCGCCGCGCCCAGGTCTCCGTGGCGGCGATAGGCGGCGTGCATGGCTGCGCGATCGGCTTCGCTGACTTCGGCCAGCGCGCGGCTCAGCAGCGAGCCGCCTGCGTTCAATGTGCGCCGGTCGGTCTCGGGAAAAGGCGTGCCGGCAAGATAGAGAGCAGCGCGGGCGGCATCCTCGAGGCTAAGGCTCCGCAGGTACTCGGCGATCAAGGCTCGCTTTTCCAGCTTCTTGGTGGTGGCGGCGAGCCGGTCGCAGACCTCAGCGAATTGTAGAAAGGCGCCTTCCAAGGTAACTATTCCCAAAATGACTATAGACGCACGTCTGCGTCCTTTTCCCTGCCTGTCGCATCGAAAAAGAAGTAAACTACACGAGATGCGGCTTACGCTTACCAACGGCGCACTTCTCTAGCGGCTCCCGCCGCCTACAGCCGTCCTCCGCCTTAAACTCCCTAAAAAACCAAATTTGCTTTTGAGCCCTGAAGAAAATGTTTGATCGTCTAGAACAACTCGAAACACGTTACGAATCGCTCGGCGAGCAGATGGCCGACCCGGAACTCGTCTCCGACCAGCAGAAGTATCAAAAGATCGCGAAGCAGCACCGCGACCTCGAAGCCATTGTCGAGAAATATCGCGAGTACCGGCAGGTCACCCGGGGCATCGCCGATGCGACTGCCATGCTCGACGAGTCAGACGCGGAGCTGCGTGCCATGGCTCAAGAAGAGCTGACTGAGCTTGAGAAGCGAGCGCCGGGATTGGAAGAAGCGCTGAAAGTGATGCTGCTGCCCAAAGATCCGAACGACGACAAGAACGTCATCATCGAAATCCGCGCCGGGACCGGTGGCGACGAAGCGTCGCTATTCGTAGCCGAGGTCTTCCGCATGTACTCGCGCTTCGCCGAACTGCACCGCTGGAAGGTAGAGGTGCTGTCGAGTTCGGAGTCGTCAGTCGGTGGCCTGAAGGAAATCATCGCCATCATCGAAGGCGACCGCGTCTATTCGCAGATGAAGTACGAGAGCGGCGTACACCGCGTGCAGCGTGTCCCGGCCACGGAAACGCAGGGCCGCGTTCACACTTCAGCCATCACGGTTGCCGTGCTGCCCGAAGCCGAGGAAGTCGACGTCAAAATCGAAGCCAAGGACCTGCGCATCGATACCTTTTGCTCTTCGGGGCCGGGAGGGCAGTCGGTGAACACAACCTATTCGGCGATTCGCATTACGCATCTGCCGACGAATACCGTGGTGAGCTGCCAGGACGAAAAATCGCAGATCAAGAATCGCGAGAAGGCCATGCGTGTTTTGCGCGCGCGCCTCTACGAAGTTGAGATGGAAAGACAGCACGAGGCACAGGCGAAGGAGCGCAAGCAGCAGGTGGGGTCAGGCGACCGCAGCGAGAAGATTCGGACGTACAACTTCCCCCAGAACCGCCTCACTGATCACCGTATCGGACTGACCATTCATCAACTCGCCGAAGTGATGGAGGGCAGGCTGCAGCCCATCGTTGACGCGCTCATCGCGCACTACAACGCCGAGCGCATGAAGGCGGAAGCGGAGACGGCTGCGGCGTAAGTCCGCTTATGCCAGGCTTCGACACGATCGGTGTTGCGCTCGGTTCCGCAGCCGCACGGTTCGAGGGGTCTCCGACAGCCCGGCGCGACGCGGAGCTGCTGCTGATGTATGCGCTTGGTCGCGACCGGACGTACTTACTCACCCATCCAGAGGCGCAACTGACCGTCGAGCAGACAGCCAACTTCGAAGAGTCGATTGCTCGCCGCACCCGCCACGAACCGATCCAGTACATCACCGGCGAGCAGGAATTCTTCGGGCTGAAGTTTCGTGTGACCCCGGATGTGCTGATCCCCCGTCCGGAGACCGAACATCTGGTCGAGGCGGCACTGGAGCGTGCGGACCGTGGTGCTCCGCAGCGCATTGCCGACATCGGTACGGGCTCGGGGGCAATTGCTGTCGCGCTCGCCCATGCCTTGCAACAGGTCAGTATCACCGCGCTCGATATCTCGCCCCGGGCGTTGGCCGTCGCGCAGAGCAACGCTGATATTCATGGTGTTGGTAGGCGCATTCGCTTTTGCGAGTCTGACCTGCTTGAAGCGGTTGCCGGCGAACGCTTCGACATGATCGTCTCCAATCCGCCGTATGTTGCGGAGGACGAAGTGCTCGAACCCCAGGTGCGAGACTATGAACCGGCGTCGGCGCTTTTCGCTGGAGCAGAGGGTCTCGATGTCTATCGGCGCTTGATTCCGCAGGCACAGGCCGCGCTCAACCCCGGCGGATGGCTGCTACTCGAAATCGGCCACGGCCAGCGGGGTGCGCTCACGAAATTGCTGGCGGACTGGAACAACGTCAGCTTCGTGGCCGATCTGCAGGGAATTCCCCGCGTGGCTTGCGCGCCGCGAGCGGAATGACGCGGATCCTTAGCGGCCGGGCTTGTGGCTTCGCTCGCGTTGTAATTCGCGATAGACTTCGCTCTTGGCGACACCACGTTCGCGTGCGATGCGCTTGAGCGCGTCCATTTCGTCGAGACCTTCGGTCTTTTCGAGTTCCATTATGCGCTCATGGACTGTCGCGGTGATCGATGCACCAGCTTCGGCCTTCGGCTGCGCGTCAATCAGCAATACGATCTCGCCCCGAATCCGATCTCGCGCCGCCAACTGCTCGCGAACTTCAGAAACGCCACCTCGCAGAATCTCCTCGTGAAGTTTCGTCAACTCACGCGCGACGACGACGCCGCAGGATGCGCCCCAGACACGTTCGACATCGGCAAGGGCTTCGAGGATGCGATGCGGAGCGTCGTAGAAGACGAGTGTTGTGGGTTGATTGAGGCCGACTTTCACTTTCTCCAGGTCGCTGCGCCGCGCGCTGGTCTTCGGAGGCAGAAAGCCGAGGAAGAGAAAACGCTCCGTGTCCAGACCCGATGCGATCAGGGCGCTGAGTGCCGCATTCGCTCCGGGAACGGGGAAGACGGGAAGCTCCGCCTTAATGGCAGCTCTTGCAAGAAACATTCCGGGATCCGAAATACCCGGCGTGCCCGCATCGGAGACGACGGCAATACGGCCTCCGCCGAGCAGGTCCGCGATCAACTCGGAGGTGCGTCCGGCCTCGTTGTGTTCATGCAGGCTCACGGTCGGCGTGCTAATGCCGTAGTAGTTCAGCAGCTTTTGTGTCTGCCGCGTGTCTTCGCAGGCGATGCGGTCGACAGACTTCAGCACACGCAACGCGCGTAGCGTAATGTCTTCGAGGTTGCCGATGGGAGTGGCGACGAGATAGAGCCCGGGGGCAAGGGGCCGTTGCTGCGCGTCCAGGTGCAGATCGACAAGTGGAGCATTGTCGTTCGACATCTTGCGGACTAGCTTTCGCGCTCGAAGCGCCGGTGCTCGGCCAGCAGACCCATACTGTTGCTCAGGTTCTGCCAAGTCACGATACCCACGATGCGTCCATTGACGGCGACCGGCACGAGCGCCATGCGGCCGCCGGCGATGCGGCGGATCATGAGGCCGAGCGAGTCTTCCGGCCGAGCCACCTGGAAGCTTCGCGCCATCACCGACTGCACGTACCCGTTGCCGTCGCTGCGCAGCGCGGCCAGAATGCTTTGCTTCGATACCACGCCGACGAGGTTCGCTCCGCGTACCACGGGAAACTCATCCTGGAGGCTGTGAATGGCCTTGTAGAGCGCATCGGCCAGAGTGTCCGAGGGCGAGAGCGTCGAGAACTCGGTCAGCATCACATCGCGCATGAGCACGGTTTCGACGACAGACTGGAACATCACTCCCTGGTCTTCGAGCTGAGCGCCGATAAAGATGAAGAAGCCGCCCATGATGAGCCAGGGACTGATTCCACCTGAGAGGCCGGAGTTGGGCAGCGCCAGCAGCCCGAGCCCGGCAACCATGGCGAGTAATCCAAAGCCCTGGCTTATGCCGGAGACGGCCTTGGTCGCCTGCGCCGTGCCACGAGTTTGCGACAATTTGCCGCGCAGAATGCGCCCCGCATCGAGAGGATAGGCAGGCAGAAGATTCAGCAGCCCAAGCATCACACTCAGCCATACCGTCGATCGGATCAGGTGAGTGGGTGTGATCCATGGCCGTGCCGCAATCGGCACTTGTGAGGTTGCGCCGTAGACGAGAGCCGCGACAACTGCGGCGAAAAGGATATTCGCAAGCGGTCCACTCAGCGCCAGGGTGGTCTGGACCTGGCCTTCCGAGGCACGCTCGGCGCTTTCCGGCGTGGCGTAAGAAAACAAGCCGCCGATGGGCAACAGCAGGATGCTTCGCAGGTGAAGATCGTGATACGCGGCAGTGATGAGCCGGGCAACTTCGCGCACGAAGACCGCCAGCAGCAGCAGCAGCCACAACATGACTCCGCGCCATGCTGCTACCCCGGCCACGCTGGTCGAAAGCAGACAGAAGCCCAGCAGCAGGAGGAAGAACGTGTGGATGCGCAGGTCTACGCCGAACCACCGCCCCAGCGGAAATGACCAGCCTCGCATCGTGCTTCCTGATTTCCTTTCGTGCTCCATCTATTGTAGAGGTTCGGGTGAAATCGGACCGTTCCGGACTTGTTAGGATGAGGTGCGATGCGCGTCATTGGCGGTGAATATCGTTCGCGGGTACTTACTGCCCCGAAGGGCCGTGACACACGGCCGACCAGCGACCGTCTTCGGGAAACGCTCTTCAATGTGCTAGCGCAGCGTATCGCGGGAGCCGTTTTTGTCGATCTCTACGCTGGTTCGGGAGCTGTCGGGATCGAAGCCCTGAGCCGCGGAGCGAGCGAAGCGGTCTTTGTCGAGAACGCCGAGCCTGCGCTCAAGGCCATCCGCGCAAATCTGGCCGCGCTCGGCATCAAAGGAGGCTATGCGCTGGAGTCGCGCAGCGCGGTGGCGGCGCTTAAACGGCTGGCTTCGTCAGAGCCGCTTGCCGATATCATCTTTCTCGACCCGCCGTACGAGAGCGCGAATGAATACGAGGCAGCGCTAGGCTTGCTCGGTGGCGAATGTTTCCGCCTGCTTGCGCCGAATGCTGTGGCGATTGCAGAGCATGGAAAGAAGCACGACCTGGCGGAGCGCTACGGCGAGCTGGTGAGGTATCGAGTCTTGAAGCAGGGCGATGCGGCACTGAGTTTTTATGCGGAGGGGACGCGAGTGATTGTGCCTTAGCAGGCCGCGCTCAGAGCGCTGTCCATGTGTTGTCGGGATTGAACTCGGTCATGGCCTTCGCCTGATCTGGGGTGTCTTTGCCAAGATTTTTCTCGAAGACAACGCCGTTCTGATCGATGATGAATGTCTTTACGCCCGTTTCATCGTACTTTGCGGGATAGGCGACATAGGCGAATCCACCGGTCATCTTTCCGTCCACGACATAAGGCTTGGCGCCGCCTTTAGCAGCGGAACCCTGGCTCTTCAGAAGCTGGAAGTAGTAGCCATTAAAGGGCTGGGCAACGCCCGGCTTGATGGTGAGTCCCTCTTGTGTCGCATAGGCGACCAGCGGTCCGAGCGGGCTGCGAGGAGAGCCCTGCGGAGATTCCCAGTACAGGCCGTTCTGCTGGCCGGGATCACTGATAAATTTCTGCGCGTATTGTTTGACGCCGCCGTGCTTTTGGGAGAAGTACTGGGCCTGGGAGTCCGCCAATGCGGCACAGACATCGATGGCGTGGAGCTCGTTGCGGCCAATGCGACGCGCCAGGATCTCTTCTTTCCCGGCTGCCGCATCGAAATACCACTGGCCGGCGGCGTTCTTCATCAGAGGGACGGGAAATGCCTGGTTCTCGGCGCCCACCACCAACAATTCGCTGCCGTCGCCCAGCTTCCGCCACCTGTTCATCACCTGATATGCCTTGGCGAAGCCGATCATGGCTGCCTTGTCTTCCGTGGCATCGCCTGAGGAGAGGATCTCCGCCGATCCCGGGCCGAAGATTGCCAGAACTGCATCCCGGCTTTGCGACTGGGCGGCATCGGCCAGAGCCTTGCCGGCCTCATCGGGCGAAGCGAAGGATTTGGGCGCCGCCTGGGCAGATTCGGGCTGCTCCTTCTTGGTACAGGCAGTGAAGGAAAGCAAAAACACAAAACCGAGAGCCAGCAGTAATGAGGACGAACAGAAACCGGCGCGAGTGCGCATTGAGTCAAGCATTTTGATCCTCCGATGGGTGCGTTTCATGTTGCTTCCCGGCTTTGAGTAGCCCTCGAGTCAGTTATCTGCGGCCACCACCACCACCGCCACGAAATCCTCCGCCACCCCATCCGCCACCGCCGCCACGGCTGCCCCATCCGCGCGAGCTTGAGGCGCGCGAACCCCAACCGCCGCCACTGGAGTCGCCCGAGTGGCTGCCCCATCCGCTGAATGCTGATGAGTCGCTATGGGACTGGGCGCTGTCTCCCCATCCATGCGCAGCATTAGAGTTCGCACTCTGCCAGCCGCTGCCGGTGTTTTTGTAAGCATTACCGTTCGCCGTCGCATACTTGTTTCCGTTGGAGGTCTCAGCTGCCCCATAGTTTCCGGCAGCGCTCGAATAATGCTGCGTGTCGACCGTCTGGCCATCCTTTGAGGCCGTCGAGCTTCCCCAGCTGGAGTAGGCATTGGAACCCTGATGGGTTGCGCCGTATGCTCCGGTGCTGGGGTTATAGGCCTGTCCTACCTTTTGCGTTCCGTAGGCTGTCGAGGCCGATGCGCCCCGCGCATAAGTTCCCGTGGCGGGGTTATAGCCCTCGGCAGCGTGCGCGCTACCGTATGCGCCGTAGGCGGAAGCGCTGGAACCGTAGTAGCCGCCATGCCAGGCGGCGTTTCCGTAGTACGCCCCGCCGTGGTAATACGCTCCCCCGCCGTACCAATTGCAACTCCAGCTGCTGTATCCCCAGCCGCAACAGCCGCCGCCCATCATGGCTCCAATGGCCAATCCAGCCCCGAAGGAAAGGACGCCTGCGGCCACTACATCTGCGGTGGTGTAGTTGGGAACGACGTAGGGAGTTCCATAGATCACGGCAGGGTTGTATTCAGGGACATAGACAATCTGCGGGTTTGCCGGCTGGATGACGATAGTCTGAGGCGACTGCTGGACGACAGTGATCTGCGAACCCGATTTCAGATTGCCTGCGGCCTTCGCCTTCGCGCGCAAAGTCTGGACGGCCGCCATCACGTCCGCCTGTTGGTTGTGGTAAGCCTCACCAAGCTGCGACGTCCAGGAGAGGTTCTGGGCCATGTTACTGAGCACAGAGGCAAACTGGGTGAGCGCCTTCACACTGGGATCCCAGGTTTGCTTATCAACGGCCGACCCAAGTGCGCTTCCCGTCAGGTTTTTGTTTTGTTGCAGCCAGTAGCTGGCAACGGCGACCTGGTCGGGAAAGGTTGCGGCGCTAAGAATCTGCGCCACCAGCGCATCGGGATACAGGGCGATGGGCGCAACCAGGCTTTGCAGCTCGTCCGGTGTTTGCGGCACGCCCTGACCGGAATACGTGGGGGCCGTGCTGCTGGCCGCCGGGGTTGCGGTGTTCTGATATGCCCAGCTGGTCGCGGCTCCAGGGCCAATGGTGAAGATCAGAAGGATGCTTAATCCGAAGGAGATGCTTTGGTTTATCCGTGTTGGGCCGCCCATCTAAATTTCCTCCTTACAGTCCACAGGGTTCAAACGAGCGTGCAATATCGCCACCTACTCTAGTCGATTCTGCGCGCGTTAAGCATTAGTAAAATTTGGGGGCGACGGCAAAAAAATTGCCAGGTGTCAGCGGAGTGCTATGGAGTGTTGTGCCACGCAGCGTCCCGAAGCAGGGAAGGTGCAGCCGCTATTTTATTCTGTGATCTCCTGTATCTTCAGTCTTGCGCGGAATTTAATTGTAGCTACAATTAAATCGTGATCGTATGGGACGAGCGGAAGCGATTATCCAATCTCGCAAACACGGACTGGATTTCCGGGACGCGTCGCTAGTTTACGACAACCCGGAAAAAATGACGTTTTCATCACCACGAGGCGGTGAAGACAGGAAACTGGATGTAGCCATCATCGAAGTAGTCGGACGATTTCTTACCTTGATCTATGTTCATCGAGGCGAAGACATTCGGGTAATCTCGTTCAGGCCATCATCTCGAGCGGAAAGGAGGCGATATGAGCAGCAAAAAGAGTCAGACTGATTGGGAGCGCGTAAAGGCATATCGAGAAGGGGATTACATTCCATACGATCCCGAAGATCGCCCCTACGACCCCAACGATGATGCGGAGACCGAAGCATACCTCGCACGGGCGGTCGTTACTTATCCAGGCCAACGTGGGCCGCAGAAAGCGCCAACCAAGCGGCTCATTTCGCTGCGACTGTCGCAGGAAGTCGTAGAGCACTACAAATCGCTGGGACCTGGCTGGCAGACGCGCATCGATGAAGCCTTAAAGAAGACAATCGTGCCCAAGCGCAGAAAGAAGGCCAGCTAGCTGATCGCGCCGGTATGCGCGCCGGTTCGTAGATCGACCGTGAAGGGCACGTCGCGATCCGTGCGCAGATCCCAGCCAACTCCGTGGAGCTGATCGCCCTCGATGCGGGTAATCTCAACGCCCTCCCAGGAGAGCCGCGCCGTCTGCCAAGCCTTACCCTGCGCGCCCCACGCCAGCAGCGAGTGATGTCCCGTAAAAAGCAGGAGTCTTTGCTCGGGAAGCGGCCTCACATCGAGCACGGGGCGATACTCCACCTGTTCGAACTGCTGCGGTTCGGTGGTGTTCAAGAGATAAGCGTAGCCGCCCGCGACGGCGCATAACCACGCCGGATCGGGACAGCTCCATACCCCGCTTGGAGCGGCGGGATCGGCAAAGCCCAGCGCGCAGGTCGCGAGGAATGGTTCGGCATCCGCAGGATGCACCATCACTTCCAGCGCGCCGCGTTCGACCTCTTCCGCTTTGCGTGGATAGACGAATTGTCGCTTGGGGAGAATCAAGGGCCGCTGCGGAAGAATCTCTGCTGTCCAGGCGTGAGGGAAGGTCAGGTCGACAACCGGAGCCTTCATCGTCCCGGCTCGAGCTGGAGTATCCACTCTTGCTGCTCGAGCGTATCCGGCACGGGGCTTTCGCGCGCTTCTCCGATCATCTCGAGCGCTTCCGCAGGCTTGAATCCAAGCTGGACTAGGACAGCGGCGGTGGTGACCGTCGCCCGGCCAATGCATCCGCGGCAATGAGCTCCAACGTGTTTGCCCGCTCGAACGGCATCTGCAAGCCGCGCAATGAGCAGGTGGAAGCTCTTTGCGTCGATGGGAGTCGTTCGATCGGGAATCGGATACGAGATAAAGTCGATTCCCATACTGCTCGCCAAATCGCCCTCAGCTGTCAGGCCAAGGTCAATCGCTTCGTCTGCCATCAGCAGCGAGATAAGAACTTCAATGCCACCTCGCTTAAGTTTTTGCAGATCTTCTTCGAGCCAGTCATCTCCACGTGGACGGGCTACGATTGCGAGGTGTGGATGCTCATCGTGCTGGATCCAGTAAATGTCTTTCATCAGGCAGCCAGAAATTGTTCAACGCGCTCGCGCACGCTCAGCACGTGAACGGGCAGTTCGAGCTGACTGCCCTCTTCGATCACCGGGATCAGCTTGTCGAACTCAGGCCCAGAGTGCGCGCCGGTCAATGCGATGCGCACGGGATGGAAGAGTTCTTTCCCTTTCGCGCCGGTCTCAATCTTGATCTCGTTCATCCACAATTTGAATTGTTCCGGGGTCACCGGGCCAGTCGCGTTCCGAATGCGCTCGGCGAAGGCCGCTAGCACTTTCTGCGCGGATTCGGTGGCGAGCAGCCCGGCGTTTTCTTCCTCAGCGTGCGCCGTTGCCGGATCGAACCGGAAGATGAACGCTGCCTTTGCGGGCAGCTGATCCAGCTGGTCGAGAGACGGCAGAAAGAGCGCGAGAAGTTTCTCCAGCCATCCCACTGTTGCCGCATTTCCATTCGCTGACAAGAATCCTGCGCTCTCGAAGTAAGGCGCTGCAAGAGCCACCAACCTAAGCGGTTCGGATAGCTTCAGGTAATGCCGATTCAGCCAGTGCAGCTTGGCCCAGTCGAAGATCGCAGGCGCTGCCGTCACTCGCTCGATCTTGAACTCATGTGTCAGCTCTTCGGGAGTGAAGGTCTCGCGCGTGCCGCCCTCCGCACCCCAGCCGAGCAGCGCCAGATAGTTGATCAGCGCCTCGGGCAGAATTCCCATTTCGCGAAAGCTGGCGATGGAGGTCGCTCCGTGGCGCTTCGACAGCCGCTCGCGGTCGCTGCCCAGAATCGTCGAGAGGTGTGCGAATTCCGGCACAGTCCATCCGAAGGCCTCGTAGATCGCTACCTGCTTGGGCGTGTTGGAGATGTGGTCGTCGCCGCGAATCACGTGGGTGATCTCCATGAGCGCGTCGTCGACGGTGACAACGTAGTTGTAGACGGGAACGCCCGACGAGCGGACAAGAATCGGATCGCTGACCGTCTCGCTGGCGAACTCGACATCGCCGCGGACAATGTCGTGGAAGCGCAGCGGCCGGTCCGGAATCCTCAGGCGCACAGCAAAGGGTTCGCCGGCAGTAGCGCGCGCCTCCGAGTCCGCCGGCGAGATGCTTCGGCATTTCCCCGAATACACCTGTGGCCGATGCTCGGCGACGGCGCGAGCTCGTTCGGCTTCCAACTCCTCGCCGGTGCAGAAGCACCGATAAGCCTTGCCCCCGCGAAGCAGTTGGTCGGTGTGCTCGTGGTAGATATGTAGGCGCTCCGATTGCCGATACGGTGCGTGCGGCCCTTCTACACCCGGTCCCTCATCCCAGTTCAGACCCAGCCACTTCAGGTCCTCGATGAGCTGCGCTTCATGCCTCGCCTCGCTCCGATCGAGGTCCGTGTCTTCAATGCGGAGCAGGAACTCTCCACCGGTGTGCCGGGCAAAGAGCCAGTTGTAAAGCGCCGTCCGGGCATTGCCTACATGGAGTAGTCCCGTCGGTGAAGGCGCGAATCGGACGCGCGTTTTCTGTGCGTGCATACTCTTCTGATCCTACCAAGCGAAAAACCGCTCTGCGCGGGCGGCTGTCCGTCCCTTAGCTGTCCCCTTTTCCAGCTGTTCAGCTTTTAGCTAAAGTGCGCCCACCCGCCCGGCGCGAGCGCAGTGGTGTGCCCATCGCGTTCGTGCAACACGAGTCTAGGTTGACGTGGGCGTTTGGGCTGCATCTGGCCGATGGGGTGAATATTCACGCCGGCGATCTTGCGGGGGATGCGCGACCATTTTGGAGCGGTGAAGAGGAGCTCATAGTCTTCGCCGCCGTGCAGGGCGAGCGCCATGGCAGAAGGAACCCATCCGTCGGATTCCGCCTGCGTCGCCAGCGGATGAATGGGGATCGCCGCCGCATCCAGTTCCGCTGCCAACCCGGATTCTTCGCACACATGAAGAAGGTCGGTGGAGAGCCCGTCACTCAGATCGATGGCCGCATGGGCCTTTCCAGCGGATGCCAGCTTGAGTCCCAGCTCGATGCGCGGCTGCGGATACAGATGAGGGTGCTTCTCCTCGGCTCGTATCAGCCCGGAGAAACGCTCCGGGTTGCGGCCAACAGCCAAAAGCTCTGCTGCTGCGCCGCCCAGTTCGCCGGTAACGTAGATCACGTCCCCTGCATGTGCGCCCGAGCGCAGAAGCGCATGGCCGCGCTTTACCCCTCCGACCAGCACGATGTCGGCAATCACCAGCGCTGAGTGCTTCCGGCCGCGCTCGTCGAATTCTGGAGACTGCGCGGTATCTCCGCCAGCCAGCGGAAGTTGGAATCGATCCGCCAGAGAGAGCAATCCGTCGAGGAAGCGCGTCATCCAGCTCTTGCCCTGGCCGCTCGCGGCGAGTTCACCGGGAATCGCGAGCGACAGGAACGCGGCCAAAGGTCGCGCCCCCATGGCGGCCAGATCGCTCAATCCTCGTGCCAGGCAGCGGTGTCCGGCAACCTCAGGGGGGTGCCAATCGCGCCGGAAGTGGACCTGCTCGAGCGAAAAGTCGGTGGTGACCACGATTTCTTCTCCCGCAGGCGGACGGAGAACTGCGCCATCGTCGCCAATGCTCACCCGCACCACGCCCTTCGGCCGGGCGGCGCGATCCCGAATCGCGGCGATCAGCTCCCGCTCACCCATGGGAGTCTCGGATGTATGATCGGATTTCCTGGGCTGCGACGGCCGGGTTTTTCCGCGGGCTTTCATTCCGAGGCCCAAGAATAACGCAAACCGGGTACTTGTGGCAGGCCGCGTTGCGTTCAATCAAAACTGCACTGGAATCAGTGCAATACGGGAATCAAATCGGATTCCCAAAGCGGCACTTTGGATGCCGGAATTCAAACTTTGGGTTGACCCCTCACGTCCAAGCTGTTAGTTTCTTCGAAAGATCAAGAAATTTCAGTGAAACGTTTGATCGACGATGATAGCCATCGTCTTGATTCGCTGAGACAAACGGCCTTCGTTGATCGAAGACTCTTCGAAAGAAGCAGGATTTTCCCGAGACTTGCGAGATGCGTAAACGGTATTACATTATTTTTGTCGCTCGCGAAGAGGATGGACGACTTAGGAAGATTCCTGTTCCTCTCCACTACGCCTATGTGTTTGTGGCCGCCGCTATTGTAGGTGCGTTCACCATCACCGGCATGGCCGGGTCTTACAGCCGCATGCTGTTGAAGACGGCTAGCTTCAACCAGGTTCGCTCGCAACGCGAAGCGCTGCAAAAGGACTACAAACAGCTTGAGCAGGTCGCCCAGGAGAAGGAAGTCCAGGCCGCCTCGCTGGGTTCCCTGGCCAGCGAAGTCACCGCTTTATACGGCCTTAGGCAAGGAAAGCTGACGAAGGCCGCCGCAACCGCCAACGCTGTACCGGTTCCGGTGGATTCAAACGGCGCTTTTACCGATGCCGCCTACACTGAATCTTTCGATCAGCTTTCATCGCTACGTACCACGGCTCTGTCAGGCCGGCTTTCCCATGCGTTTGGAGCCGGTTTGACCCCCTCTAGCGGCGATAACTGGCTGAATTTGGCCGATGCGCCCTCGCTCTGGCCGGTAGTTGGCCCCATCACCAGCTCCTTTGGCGAACGCGAAGACCCGTTCAACGGTGAAGGCGCCTTTCACGCTGGCATCGACATTTCCACCAGCTTCGGACAAGCGGTGCGCGCGACGGCCGATGGAGTGGTCGTGACGGCTGGCCTGGCCAGCGGTTATGGCCGCGAGATCATGGTCGACCACGGACATGGCATCCAGACGCTCTACGGGCATCTCTCCGGCTTTGCTGTCAGCTCGGGCCAGCAGGTGCAGCGCGGCCAGGTGATCGGCTACGTCGGAACCAGCGGCCGCACCACAGGACCACATCTTCATTACGAAGTCCGCATTCGCAATACCCCGGTAAATCCCCACAAATATCTGCGTCAGACTATGGATCAGCTGGCGAGTACGGGCGGTTCGCCGACGAGCACACTCGGGAACTAGCGCCATTCTCGGTGGACAGGGTTCCTTCAGATCCTCGCTGTGACGCAACCCGAATCGGTCTGCTGCCAGCACGCGGTGAATATGACTTCTGAGATTCGTCACGCCACCGTTTGATATCAGTAAACCTTTGTCATCAAACTTTCGCATTCCAGACAAGCAATGCTGGGGCGCCGGGACTATTCTCCTTGGCAGCAAGTCCAAATCCCCCTTTTGGAGTCTAGTATGCGCGCACACCGTTTCCTTACTCGCGGTAGTCCAACGGCTATCGCTCTGGTCCTGGCGCTCTTCACATTGTTCTGCAGTAGGTCGTTCGCGGCAACAGACTGGAGTGCGATTCAAGCCGCACTCGGTGCGAATGGAACCGAGTTTCCCGGGAATGTGCTGCGGTTCGAGTTGTCAAGGTTAGACCTGACCATCACAGTCGGTGGCCAGCCACTAAGTCCGTCCAGCATGAATGCAGCGATCGCCAATGGATTCCTTGGCTTTAAGCCGACGGGAGGCTCCAAGTTCTTCGTGGACGGCTCACTGCCTGCCCAGGATTCGGAACTCGTAGCGCTCCAAGCGGCGCTGCGCGCTGACAAGCGCATTCACATTACCGCGATCGTGAACCACGCGGTAATATCGGTAACCCCGAAACTCATCTGGGTACACTTTGAAGCCAAGGGTGACGGCGCAGAACTGGCGACGTCTCTCAATGAAGCGTTGAAAACGATCCACAACCCACAACTTGGACAAAACGTTATTCCGGGCACGAACAGCGTCTTCGATCCCAGCCTGCTACCGCCCGAATTTATGAGGCTCTTTGATAAGGGCTTCGTGGAGCAGTTCAACCTGATTTTTGCCTTTTACCTGCCGCGGCCGGATGAACGAAACATTACGATCGGCCCGGTCAAGGCGGAAACCGGACTCGGGATAGGGCAAAGCTTCTACATCCAGATACCGTTCGAGGGCGGAACAAACAACGCTATTCTGAATATAGACTTTGCTCTGCGTCCTGACGAGATTCAGCCTGTCGAGGATGTGCTGCGAGCGGGTGGATTCACGATTTCATCCCAAAGCAGCTGGTTTGTCAGCGAGTATCCGCGTCTCTATTTTGTTCACGCCTCTGCTGCCGGTGATGGTTTCGCGCTGGGTAACACCCTCCTTGACGTAGTGCGCATCATTCAGCTGAAGTCCCTGCAGAACCATGATCATGACCACGATCACGATGGCAATGGCAATGACTGAGTTCGGATTCGAACTGCAGATGCCTGCACCAAAGAAAGAGGCCGGCGAAAAACCGGCCTCTCTCTTTTGCAGCGTTCTTACTTTCCTGTGTAGCTCACGTGCCAGATGGATCCCGAGCCGTCGTCCGTCACGAAGAGCGATCCGTCGTCGGCGACGGCGACGCCAACCGGGCGTCCCCATACTTGCCCGTCTGCGGTGGTGAAGCCTGTCAGGAAGTCCTGATACTCACCGGTAGCGTGGCCATCGCGCACTGGAGCAACAATTACCTCATACCCGGCACGCTTCGCCTTGTTCCATGAACCATGCTCAGCTGCAAACACATTGCCCTTGAACTCAGCAGGAAACTGCGATCCCTCATAAAAGAGCATTTCGAGCGAGGCGAAATGGGGCTGCAACAGCACATCCGGGACAATGACCTTAGCCTTCAGCTCGGGATGACTGCCCAGGTGCCGCGGGTCCTGGGTGCCGCCCATGTAGTACCACGGCCAGCCATAAAAACCGCCTTCCTGCACATGGGTGATGTAGTCCGGAACCAGGTTGTCGCCGAGTGCGTCGCGCTCGTTCGTGGAGCACCACAACTCGCCTGTAACGGGATTGATGGCCTCGCCGACGCAGTTGCGAATGCCGTACGCGTAGACCTTCACAAACTTGCCCTCGGGAGTGAATTCGAGCACGTCGGCGCGATGGAACTCCTCGGGGTGTGTATCGGGGTCGTCTACGTTCGAGTGCGAGCCGACCGACACAAACATACGCGTGCCATCCTTCGAGAAGACGATATCGCGTGTCCAGTGACCGCCGCCGCGCAGGCGACCGCCGCCGGGCAGATCGGCGAGCTTCTCGGCGGCCCCGCGTGCTTTCAGGTCGCCATTCTGATAGGGGAAACGCACGACGGAGTCGGTATTGCCGATGTAAACCCACTTCGGGTTCGGCCCGGATGGATAGAAGGCGATACCGAAGGGCTGACTCAGGCCGTCGGCAAATTTTTCCATCTGCTTCGGCTTGCCGTCTGCGCCGACTCCCCGGAAAACCAGAATTTCGTTGCTGGAACTCATGGCCACAAAGAGGTCGCCGTTGGGCGCTTTGCGGATCAGACGGGGCGCCACCAATCCCGTGGCGTATTGCTCTACCTTGAAGCCTGCCGGAGCCTGCGGCCATGCGCCATCGGGGCGCTTTGAGACTGGCGGCCCATTGTCCACGCTCTTTGTAGTAAACGGGGCGGGCAGGTCGGCGACGGTCAGCTTCCGCGTCACGCCGGGCTTTTCCTGGGAGTAGTCGGTGAAAGCCGCCTGGCCGGTCAGCACGGTTTGTCCATGCAGCGAGACAGCCGAGCAGAAAAGGGATGCAAGAGCCAGCGACACGATAGGGGGACGGCGTCGGGAGCAGTTGTTCAGCATTGTTTCCTCCAGCTATGTTTGTGATGCAGAAGGGTGGAAGGGAGCTTGTAAAACGATTTTGCGGGCAACGTCTTTTTATTGACGAGCGCCGGACACCTCGGGATTCTTCTATTTCTTACCCTGGGTTGAATTTTCGGGCATGTTCTCGAAATTCACAGGCGCGCTCACCAGCCTCTGGAGCAGCCCGGTTGGAATCGTCGCCGTCAACACCACCCGGTTCTTGTGGTGCTCAATCTGCGCCGAGTCGAGCAGCGTTCTGGTTTCGGGATCGGCTACTCCCGTCGGAACCCCATATTCCGCCGCACGGATAAGGCTCAAAATGCTCTCGATCGAATCCGCCGAGGCCCTTGCCGCCGTTTCGTTGGGAGCAATCTCTTCGACGCGCAGCCGCGTCTTGCCCGTCCAGCTCAGTGACGCAACGAAGGTCGCGTCAAAGGTGAGGGGCAAGGACATACCCATGATCTGCAGTCCGCCTGCGGGACCGCTCAAAGGCAGACCAAGCTGTCCGACTCCCCAGGCTAGCGAGAGCAAGGGAACATCGCTGTAATGCTCTGCGAGCAGCGATGACCCCGTAAACGGCATCGCGGCGGTGCGATAGCGATCCAGAATCGAGTGAATCTGCTCGTCGGACGGAGTATTGCTCACTGCCACCATGTCATAGCCCAGCAGGGTGACCCGGACCGTCCTTCCTTCGCTGGAAATACGGTAGATTTGGTGTCCGGCATAAGTCTCGGTGGAGGCGGCGACGCTGGCCAGGTAGCTTGAAAGCCGCCGGCCATCGAAATGTCCGACGAAGACCTCGGAGAACGCTACCGGCCCATTCGGTCCGTTCGGATCGGGCATCCGGTGTAGAGCAAACGCAACTTCATCGAGATCGCGTTCGGCCTCAATGCCCGTCTCGTCGATAAAGTGCTGATAGTCGGCATCGTGAGGTACTGGATGCCGGTCGAAATGTGTGGCTGCGCGCAGCGGGCGCAGGTTGATATAGACGATGCCGTCAGACTCGGGGAGCAGGCGCGCGGCTTCCGGGGGCGCCTTCTTGCGGAGATAGATGGCTCCAGCGAGCAGCAGCAGAACAACAACAACGATCGCGATTGTGACCCTGGTGCGCCGGTGCATTTCCTGGGAGGGCAAGCTTCGCCCGCGCATCCATCATCTCACCTCCAAAGGAAAAGCGGGCGCGAGGCCAGCTAATCCCGTCGGGAGCGTAGAATTCAAAGGCCATCGTATGCATATCAGATTGATTCTTCCTCACAGATTCTCCTTGCGCCCTTGCCGTTTCGGCGGCATCTTCGCAGCGATCCTGCTCTGCTTCGCATTCGGTTCTGCACAAGCGCAGCACCCACATCCCAACCCGCAATTGGCCGACCCGAAAATTGAGGCCAAAATCGACGCTCTCCTGCAGCAGATGACGCTCGAAGAGAAGGTCGGGCAGTTGGTGCAGTATGGGGGTCAGGCTGTTGCTCCTCCCCCGCCATCTGGAAAGAAGAAAGAGGGCGCCGCTGCCGTCAACCCTGACGCACAGCAACCCGATGCGATGACGCTCGCGCAGAATGGCCTGCTTGGCACCGTGCTCAACACCTGGGGTCCGCGCGCCGACGCGCTGCAGCATGCAGCCGTCGAGAAAGGGCGTCTGCACATCCCGCTTCTCTTCGGCACCGATGTGATTCACGGGTACCGCACCATCCAGCCCATTCCGCTGGCGATGGCTTCGTCCTTCGATCCGGAATTGATCACCCAGGTCGCGCATACCGCGGCCCTCGAGGCGACAACCGCGGGAACGAAGTGGGTCTACTCTCCAATGGTCGACATCTCGCGCGATGCCCGCTGGGGCAGGGTTGCGGAGGGTTCGGGCGAAGATCCGTATCTCGGCTCAGCGCTTGCGCGCGCTTATGTGCATGGTTATCAGGGGAGCGATCTCGCCGACCCCGAAAGCGTGGCCGTATCCGTCAAGCACTTTGCGGTTTACGGAGCAGCCGAGGCGGGCCGCGATTACAACACCACGGATATGTCCGACATTACGCTTCGGCAGGTGTACCTCAAGCCTTACAAAGCGGCAGTTGACGCAGGCGCAGCGACGATGATGAGCTCATTCAACTCGCTGAATGGAGTTCCGGCTACCGCCAATCCCTATCTCATGACAAAGATTTTGCGCGACGAGTGGGGCTTCGACGGATTTGTCGTGAGCGACTACGGCGCAATCGGAGAGCTCATTCATCACGGAATCGCGCTCGATGGTGCGGTAGCATCTCGCAAGGCCCTCGACGCGGGCGTAGAGGTCGATATGATGTCACACCTCTATGACCGGTACCTGCCTGCGCTCGTCAAATCCGGCGCAGTTTCGCAGGCGACTCTCGATGAAGCTGTGCGCCGCGTCCTTCGCGTCAAGTTTGCGCTCGGAATTTTCGAGCATCCCTACGCACGCCCCGGCGGAGAAGTCACGGCAGCCGTGCCCGAGCATCGTCCTCTGGCGCGAAAAGCCGCGGAAGAGTCGATCATCCTGCTCAAGAATGACGCGGCAAAGGGTGCTCCCGTCCTGCCACTGCAATCTGCGGCAGACAAGATCGCGCTGATCGGACCCCTGGCTGATGCGGCATCCGAGATGCCGGGCACCTGGGCAATCGGCGCAAGGACTGAGGATGTTGTGACGTTGCGGAGCGCCCTGGCGGAGCGCTGCCACTCGACGGGCTGCTCACTCGACTACCAGAAGGGAACAGAGATTGAGGGCAGCTCCGAAGCAGGTTTTGCCGCTGCGATCGACGCCGCGAGCAAGGCGGATGTTGTCCTGCTCGCGCTAGGCGAATCGGCAGAGATGAGCGGCGAGGCCGCTTCGCGCGTTCATCTTGATCTGCCCGGCAACCAGCAGAAGCTGCTCGAAGCCGTCACGAAGCTGGGAAAGCCGACCGTGCTGGTGGTCTTTTCGGGACGGCCTCTCGTACTCGATTGGGCTGCCGAACACGTTCCAGCGATTGTCGAAGCATGGTTTCTGGGTGACGAAGCAGGTCCAGCGATCGCCAACGTGCTCTTTGGGGATGTGAACCCGAGCGGCCGTGTGCCGCTCAGCTTTCCGCGTGCGGTCGGACAGGAGCCGCTCTACTACGCGCAGCTACCCACCGGGCGTCCTGCGGGGGGTCGAGATCATGTGCCCTCGGACCCGACAAAGGGAACGAAGTTCCTTTCACGATATCTTGACGTCCGCAACGATGCGCTCTTTCCTTTTGGCTATGGCCTGTCCTACACGACATTCACCTATTCCAATGTCAAGGTGAGCGCGGCAACGCTGCCTCTGTCTCAGGCGAACAATCCCGATCAGACCGCGCCACTCATTACTGTAACTGCTACGCTTACAAATACAGGAAAACGCGAAGGAACCGAGGTGGCGCAGCTCTATGTCAACAACAACGGAGCCAGCGTCTCGCAACCGGTGTGGCTGCTGAAGGGCTTCCAGCGCGTCACGCTTAAGCCCGGCGAATCAAAAGATCTGACGTTCAGTCTCGGCTTCGATGAGCTCTCCTTCTACAACGTCGAAAGCAAGCCGGTCATTGAGCCCACGCATTACACCGTGTGGGTGGGCGGAGACTCGCTCGCATCGCAGAGCGCTGCTTTCAACGTAACGCCATAGCTTCGAACGGCTCTTATTCGGACCGCAGGGCCTCAGTTGGACTCACCGATGCCGCCCGCCGTGCTGGGATGCTTACGGCCAGGGCGGCGATCGCGGCCAGAGCGCCGATGGTGATGCACACAGACCACGGGTCGATAGTGCTGGTCTTGAAGAGTAGACCGCTGAGGAGACGTGCTGATGCGAAGGCGAATGCAAGGCCGGCCGATATCCCAACGAGAGTGAATCTTGCCGCCTGGCTGAGCACCAGGCGCAGAATATCTTCCCGTTTGGCTCCCACCGCCATGCGAACGCCGATCTCCCGCGTGCGCTGCGCGACAGAATAGGCGAGGACTCCGTAGATTCCAATGGCCGCGAGCGTAAGCGCGACGAGTGCGAACATGCCCAGCAGTGCGGCTGTCATCTTCTGGCGCGCGAGCGAATCGGAAAGTACCTCTTCGACAGTCTGCACATGATAGATAGGCTGGTTGGGATCCAGTTCGTGGACGGCGTTTCTCACCATCGACACGACGCCCTGCGGATCAGAACCGGTGCGGACCAGGAGCACTTCATGTAATCCGAAGCCGGGCAGATAGATTTCCGGTTGAGGCTCCGTTTCAACGCCCAGATCGCGGGCATTCGCGACGACTCCGACGACGGGAATTTTTTGTGGATGCGGACTTAAGACGCCGAGAAGAATATTTGCGCCGACCGGATTTCTTCCTGCTAGATACCGCTGAGCGAAGGCCTGATTAACGACGAAGAAACCGTTTGGATCATCGATGTCTTTCCGCTCGAATAGCCTGCCTTGTTTCAGACCCAGCCCCATCGTATGGAAGAACCCGGGGCTGACGAAGCGAATCTGCGCCAACGGATAGGCGCCCGGAGCCAGCGGCGGTGCACCCTCGACAAGAAAGTGCGTCATCACCTGGGATGGGTTCAACGGAATCTGCGTCGTGGTGCCCGCGGAAAGAATGCCGGGGGATTGCGAAAGCCTGTCGAGCAGCTGCTCAAAGAAACGGTTCGTCACAGGACTGCTGTCGCCGTAGTGCGGTTCAGGCAGGGCGATTTCCAGGCTGAGCAGGTGATCGGTGCGAAAACCCGGATCGACAGCGAGCAGCTTTTGAAAGCTCCGGATAACCAGCGAACCGAGAAACAGCACCACAACGGCGATGGCGATCTCTCCGGCGATGAGCAGACCTCGGCCCAAGCCATGCCGGCTGGTGCTTGCACGATCTCCCGGGCGAAGAGCCTCCGGCAGGTTTGTCGAGGTCTTGAGCACCGGCAGCATTCCAAACAGCACGGCGGTCAGTGTGCATGTGCCGAGCGTGAACAGCAGCACCGGAACGCTGAGCCCGATGGACTGAACCATAGACAGATCGACGCCGGCGGTATGCGAAAGGGCAAGACGCAATAGCGGCAAGGCGAGCGCGGCAAGAAGCGTTCCGAGTGCGCCTCCCACCAGGCAGAGAATCAGCGCCTGGGCCAGGAACTGAGAATAGAGTCGAATGCGGTCCGCGCCGAGCGCCTGGCGAACGGCTACCTCGCGCCGATTTGCGGTCGCTCGCACCATGAGCAGACTAGCGACATTGGCGCAGGCGATCAGCAGGACCAGAACCACCGATCCCATGAGGCTAAGAATCGCGGGCCGCAATGACCCTACCAGTTGCTCGCGCAACGGAGTGATCAGCACGCCAACATCGCGATTGGTCGCAGGATAGGCTGCGGCAATGCGTCCCGCGATCGTCTGCATGTCCGCTTTCGCCTCAGACATTTCGATGCCAGGACGCAGGCGGCCCAACACATTCACGGAGTGCCAGACGCGGGAAACCTGCGTGGGTTGGTCCAGTAGCGAGAGCGGCAGCCAGACCTCGCCCTCGGCGGGAAAAGCAGCTCCCGGCGGCAACACTCCGACGATGGCATAGCTGGTCCCATTCAGATTCACGTTGTGCCCCACAACGCCGGGGTCTCTGCCGAAATAGCGCTGCCATGCCTCCGCGCTCAGCACGGCGACATGGTCACTCCCCGGTTTGTCGTCCTGTTCGCCGAGTGTGCGGCCAAGCAGAGGAGTGACTCCGAGCAGCGGGAAGAAATTGCCAGAAGCGAGAACTCGATGCACCTGCTCGGAACGGCCGTCCATTACCAGGGACACGGTATTTGGGTTCAGCGGGGAATAAGCTGCAAGCTGTTCAAAGCTCTTCTGCTGGGCACGCCAATCCTGATAGTCGGGATACGTCGCCACCGTTCCTCCCGCCACTTGCGGATGCACCTCAAAGATATTCACGATGCGCCCTGCATCGCGGAAAGGAAGGGATTGAAGCAGGAGTCCATATACGACACTGAAAATGGCTGTGTTCGCCCCCACGCCGAGAGCGAGCGTCAGGATCGCCGTAACCGTAAATCCTGGAGATTTTCCTAACTGGCGCAGGGCGTAGCGAAGATCCCGCAGCAAGTTCTGCATGGCTTCCCACCTCAAGTTAGCAATGAGACGGTATGGGAAGCGAGATTGTCACGCGTGAATGTGAAATGTTGACGGATGGCAGTGTCTGCGTTTTACAGCGGCGTGAATCGGGGTCAAGGCAAAAATGCTTCGGGAATTTGCTGAATGGGTCGCACTTGCCGCAGAATGATCCTAACGATCTATGGCATTTGAAGCGGGACAAAGGGTCGGCGACTACGAGGTCGTCCGCGTGCTGGGGACTGGCGGTTTGGGCGAGGTTTACGAGGTTCGCCATGCGATCTCCCAGCGCGCCGAAGCGATGAAGATTCTGCTTCCGGACCAGCGCGCGGCCGCGGAAATGGGTGAGCGCTTTCGCCGCGAGATCCAGATGCTGGGAGCGCTCAGTCATCCCCACATCGCGTCGCTGCATAACGCCTTCTATCACGACGGACAGCTGATCATGGTCATGGAACTGGTCTCCGGCGAGACGCTGCGGGCCAGGAGCACACGCACACTCCTGTCCGTTCCCCATGTGCTGCAATACGGGCGGCAGATTCTCTCCGCGCTTGACTATGCCCACACGCGCGGCGTGGTGCACCGCGACATGAAGCCCTCGAACATCATGATTACCGTCGAGGATGAAATCAAGCTGCTCGACTTCGGCATTGCCATCACCGATCACTCTTCTGACCTTACCGCTCCCGGCTTCGTGGTGGGCTCGATTACTTACATGTCTCCGGAGCAGATCGCCGGCGACAAGGCAACGGCCCGCTCGGATATCTACGCGGTCGGCGTGACGCTCTACGAAATCCTTACCGGACGGCTTCCCGTTGGCGGCAAAACCAATTTCGAGATCATGCGCGCTCACCTGACCGAACGGCCCGCGCCTCCGGATTCATTAAACCCGCGCCTGCCTCCTGCCCTCTCGAACGCCATCCTCAAGGCGCTCGAAAAGAAGCCCGAAGACAGGTTCACTACGGCACATGATTTTCTGGCCGCGCTTTCCGCTATACCCGCAGCGGGGATCGACGATGTCTATTCGCTGGCGACCACACAGTTGCGAGTCCCGGCCAGCTCCGGGCAGCGGATGCAACAGGCCAGCGTCAGCCAGCCCTCAAAATCGCTGCCCCAGAATTTTCCACTTAGCGACATCACCAAAAAGCTTGCCGTCTACATCGGTCCCATCGCCAGCGTAGTGGTCCGCAAGCTTGCCGCCAATTGCTCCGATATCGATCAGCTCTACAAAGAGGCCGCAACGCACATCTCTTCGGAAACCGACCGGCAGCGCTTTCTGCAATCGAAGCGCAGCTAGTTGTTCAGCATCTCCATGGCCTTCTTCAGGCTGGTGTGCATGCGATTGAAGGAAGTCGTCACCTGGGCGATTTCGTCATTGCCGCGCACGGGCAGGGGCGGCAGATCGATCTCCCCCGTAGAGATGCGGTCGGCGGACTGGCTCACTTTCCGCAGCGGTTGGATCACGATGAGATACATCCCGATATCGATCAGCAGGATGGCCGCGAAGAAGATGGTTCCCAGGGAAATAAGCAGGTTGCGGAAGCCCTCGTTGGCCAGCTTGACCGGCACCGACATGGGAATGGAAATGATCTGAGCGGCGACAATCTCATTCAGTTGCCAGCCGAAGCCGTTCTGCGTGCCGTACCGCTTCAACATTGCCTTGGGCGCCACGCTCGGCTGGCTGTGGCAGGTCAGGCATCCCGCTTCGACGGGAATGGGCCGCGCCAGGTACAGGCTCTGGCCAACCGCGGTGTCTCGCTCGCCCACCACCTGCTTATCTCCCGGATTGTTACGGAAATGGTTGATGATATCGGCCTCCCAGTCCGCCGCGCGGTCGACCAGATTGGTCGGGTTCAGCGTCGCCTCCTTATAGGTGTAATCGGGGAAGGTCTTGCGAAGCCGGTTGAACGTGACCGTCGCAGCATAGAACGGGATCGTTTGGGGCAGAAACTCGTTCTTGTGCTCGGGGGTGTTCTCGAGAATCGGACTGATTTCCTCGTCCGTGTAATCGCGTGTCGCCTTGGAACTGGCTGCCATCAGTTCTGCCTGTTGCAGCACCGTTTTTTTCGCATCCTCGAGAAGAAAGCTGCGGGCATTCATCGCGATGAGTACCAGTCCAAGACCGAAGACAAGAACGAGCAGGAGGTTGAATTTCGCGAGTAGTTTCATACCAATAGACCTTGTGCGCATTACAGCACATTGCGATTTTGCGAGCAGTTATTTCGGGCAGCCTACGCGGGATTACGTCCATCAAGCGTGAGCTGGTTCGATGCCGATGGCGATCACGAAATAATTCGCCGGGATCGTGCCCACATTCTTGAGTCCATGCAGCGTGTTTGAAGCGGCGTACGCCACTCCGCCGGGGCCGATACGTTCGGTCTTGTCATCCATGAGGAACTCGACTGTGCCTTCCCGTATGAGCATCAGCTCGGTATGGATATGCTTGTGAGGCGGATGAGGCATCTGCTCCGGCAAAAGCGTTGTCTCATGCAACTCGATCGTCTCGCCGGTCGGCAATTTGCCGCGCAGGACCGGCCGAGTCGCGGCTCCATTGGGCGAGCTGTTCACCGGCAGCTTGTCGAACGAGAACGCCTCAGAGTGGGTGGGCAACGAAGGTGCGGCCGCTCCCGCCTGCGCGCTCGCTAGTGCGCTGTCGGGAAACGCGCTGCTCATAAGCGCGAAGGCGGGGAGCGCGAGAGCGGGAAGGGCAGAACACAGGTCGCGACGAGATAGATTTTTCATCGGACCATGATACCCAGAAACCCAGACGAAAGGATGGGTGCAGACCGCGAGGCGCGGTCTGCCGCGATCTCCCATTTTGTCCAAGGCTTTCCTTTATGAAGTAACAGTTGCGTCGAAGGTTGAGAGCTTGAGCTTGGTTCCGAAGGCTGGGTAGATGGTGAGATCGACGCCAGATTTTTTTGGATCTGCCGGATCGACGAAACTGAAGTTGAGATCAAATGGGCCAGTCACGCTCGCCCGATGAACGCTGAGCGAAATGCCGCTTTGCGGGAAGTCTCCCGGCAAGGCGGTTGGGAAAAAGATATTCAGGGCGTCACTGAAGGCCGGGTCCAGCGCAGTGATATTGCGAAGGGCCCAGACGTCATCGACAACCTCGCCGCCACGGGTGAGATGCACACGAAAAGCGTGCGAGTTACTGATTCGAGTTGCTGTTCCGGTAAATTGAGCCGCCGGGCCGTCGGTCAGTATTCCAAAGCGGACGGACAAGACGTTGCCGATAGTGAAGGGATTCGCCAGGGCCGGGACATTGGCTAGCGGGAGCACATTCGTAATCGGATTGTCCGAGGGCGTGGCCACGCCGTTCGCGATCAGCGTTGTGCCCATGAGAGTCAGACTCTTAAGCTTCTTGCAGGAGGCGAGTGGCGTGAGGTCTCCGATCTCATTGCCTGATATATCCAGTGTTTCAAGAGACGCGCAGGTGGCCAGCGCGCTCAGATCGGAGATCTTGTTGTCCACCAGTTGTAACTCACTGAGGGTAGTCAGGGAGGCGAGTTCTGCGATCGAGCTGATCGCATTGTGTGAAAGATCAAGCGAGATGAGAGCAGGAAACTGGTCCAGTCCCTTCGTGTCCCTGATGGCATTTTGCGGAAAGCTCAGAGACTGAATTGTCTTTGGCAGCATGTTTGGCAGGGAATCCACGGAGTCCAAGGGTCCCCGATCAGCCTGGCGAGGTCCGTCGTGATCCCAGTTGTACTCTCGAAACCCCGCGACGATGCGGACGAGCGCCTGACCCTGCAGCTGCAGGGTCTTTGCGGGATCGCCGCCGGGGTCGGCGATGGTTGAGAAATTGTTCAGCTGATCAGCCGCCAGACCGCCGATATCCTCCGCGAGATCGTGATCGCTTTTGCGAGTGGCCGGATTATCTTTGTTGATCCAGAAATCCGCAAAACTGTTTTCCAGTCCCACATCGCGTTTGCGCAGGACGACCGTAGGCTCGGAGAGTGGAGGGGTGAGCTTTGACGGATCGAAGAGTAGTGGAGGGATGTCTCCCCTGGATACCGCCAGAGCGTGCGAAATGACCGCGTTGACCAGCTGCTTGTAGATCGCGGACATTCCGCGCAGGACGACTGGGGTTGGGGGGTCAAAGAAATATTCAGGGCTCAGGGCTGCGAAATCGCAATCGTTCCCTGCCTGAAGGTAACGCAGCTTTTTTTCGTCGGCATCGGAGAGCGCAAGCAGAAAATCGTCCTGCTGCTCCTTGGATGGAAGCGGAAGAGGCACTGTGTCGTAGGTCGCGACCTCGATGAAATAGGGGAAAGGATGACTCGTGACGGCATCCGGGAAGTTATGGAGCCGTGTCTTGATCTCGTCAACGTCGAGAGTGGTCGAGATCTGGCTCTCGCCCGCGCCGCCCTTCTGATAGAACTTGGCGGTAAATTCTGAGTGTGTATTTTCGCTCTGGTTTGCTTTCTCGAAGTCGCCCTTGAAGCTGCCGCCTGCGACGCCACTCTGCACGTCAGCCTGGAGAGAGACGGCGAGATTCGATTCGGTTTTGGAATCGATCGAAGTGACGCGCATGACCGCATAGAATTCGCCACCCCGGTATTGCGCGCGAACGAACGAATCACCGAAGGCTTTGTTGAACGAGGCCGGATCGGTGTCGAGCAGGTGCTGAAAGTCAGCCTTGAGCTTGAAGTTTTTACCTCGAGCTACCGTGTTCGCTAGAACCATCCTCGCGACAACAAAGGTGGACGAGCTGTTGTAATCCGTCGAGCTTGCGAAGTCGACTTTACCAGTTGCAGAGGCGAACGCATAATGACCCTCCAGTTCGGCTGCCATATGCAGCTTACTCATGAGATCTTCATGCGAGGTGATAATCGTTACATCGGATTCCGCCTCTTGCGAGAGATCTCCGGTCGGAGGGGTAAAGTCGAGGCATGTTCCAACGGCGAGGCCGGTATCACTGTTGAAACCCATACCAATGTCTTCCCCGTTATAGTTGAGTTGCCGAACCTGTGCGACGTTCGTGGCATTCGCCATCTGCGTTCCTCCAGAGAATGATGTGGGCGCTCATTCAATGCTCTGCCTGCATGAGCCAGACAACACTTACGAATTCAGCTTAAGTGTCGCGGCGCGCGACGAGCAGTCCGGTCTGACGGTGCGTGGCGTGCATGCGCTCTCCGGGGTGGAGGTCGCAATACTGCATCCATCGAATCTTCCCGTGCGTCGCCTTCATTCGAGAATGGGCGTCATTCAGGAGACACAAACGGAACGGGAATCCGGTCAGGCGCATACTACACGGCACAGAACATATTGAACAGAGGTCATTCGCTCTCCGCACCTCATTTGCGGGAGACAACCACAAATGCGGAGCCTATGAACGCCAGCGGAATAAGGGTCAGGACAAGGTGAGATTTTCAACGGCCATGATATCTAGGAGTGGGCGGGTATAACTTCACTCTCTCGCGATAACTTTCCCGTTGACAGAGTTTCCGATAAGTCCCACCATTCCGAATGCCCCGAAAGCTGGCGGCACTCCTCCTCACGCTTTTGTCGGCGTTCGTTTTCGAGCTCAGCGCACGCGCAGCCGATCCCTGTACGCCGCTCCCTCCAGCGACCTCTGCCGGCTTTCCCGCGCAGTTGCAGACATTCTTGGACAATCACTGCTACCAGAGCTGGACACATGATCCCAATATCCGAACCACAAACGGCGTTCACCCGAATGTCCAGGTCTACTATTCACCTACGCTGTGGAGCTGGCTGATCGCGGGTAATCGCCAGGCAGACATTCCCGACGGCGCAATTCTCGTCAAAGCACAGTTCAGTGACGCGTCTCATCCAACCCAGCTTACGGACTGGTCGATCATGGTCAAGGATCGCGACGGGGCGTGGGACGGCTGGTACTGGGCGGACCTGGTTCCCTCCAGCACGCCTCCGGAAGCCTTGCCTTCTCCCGCCGTAGTATCGAATGGACCGAAGTGTCTGGAGGCTGAATATCCGGCGGGCGGTTTCGGTCAGTATTGCCTGAACTGCCACTCCTCAGCCGCCGACAGTCAGCAAACCTACGCGACTACTCGCTTTGTCGAAGGTCTTGCGCCTCATGCGCTGGGCGCCGCGCCTAATACCTCGCTCCTGAACGGGAACATCCACTATCGCATCGCCCGCCTCGCGCAAATGCGCCGGCTCCTGGGCGCTCCGCCGAGTACCGCGGCGTGCATGGTCCCGGAGTCCAGCGATCACGTCGTTGTCCCTGGAAAGCCGGTCGGTCCGCACAAATTTGTCACCTCGGATCAGTGCGCCGGATGCCACGACGCCTCGGCAACTCTGACGCCCTCGCGTCCCGATTTGCCCAGCATGCTGTTCTACCTCCAGCCGACGCCACCCCAGACCGTGAACCTTTCGACCCATGGCGAGTGGCGTTACTCGATGATGGGCCTGGCTGGCCGGGATCCTATTTTCTTCTCGCAGCTCAATTCCGAAGTCACGCTGCACGGCAACTTGAAGAACCATCCCGGCCAGGGCAAAGAGTTCGTGCAGGATCTCTGCCTTCACTGTCACGGCGTAATGGGGCAGCGGCAGTATCACGACGACACGGGTCGCTTCTTCACCCGCGACATTCTGCAAGACCCTAATTCGATGTACGGAGCCCTGGCGCGCGACGGCATTTCGTGCACCGTCTGTCACCGCATTGCAGCGCAGGGACTGGGGACACCTGCAAGCTTTACCGGAAACTTCAACGTGGGTCCAGCCGACCAGATGAATGGCCCTTATAAGCAGGTCATTACCTTGCCCATGAAGAACATGCTGGACATGACTCCGCAGGAAGGAGACCAGATTAAAGATTCGAAACTGTGCGGAAGCTGCCACACCATCATCCTTCCCGTCTACAAGGCCAATGGCGATCCCGTCATGCTCAATGGTGAGCAGAAGACCTTCACCGAGCAGGCCACTTTCTACGAATGGCTGAACAGCGTGTTCGCTGATAACGGATCGAAGCCGCAAAGCTGTCAGGATTGCCACATGCCGAAAGTTTTCGTGCACGATGGCGTGTCCAGCCCGCTCAATTACAAGATCGCCAACATTGAGGACAACACCTTCCCGGCCGTCGATAATCGCGCGCCCGACAAGGACATCACCTTGACGAGCCGCGATGATTATCATCGCCACACGCTGCTCGGGATCAATGTGTTTGCTCTTGAGATGTTCAAGCAGTTCCGTCCGGAGCTGGGTCTTTACGAAACCGATCCGATGCTCCGTACCTCGTTGAATACCGAAAACAGCGTCGACACCGCCATCGACATGAGTGCCAACTCGCTCGCCAAAACAAAGACGGCGGAGGTGAAGATCGTCTCGGTTGCGAAGGTGAGTGGCATGTTGCAGATCGACGTCAGCGTCACCAACAACGCGGGTCATAGCTTTCCCTCCGGAGTAGGATTTCGCCGTGCGTTTCTCGATCTTCGCGTGATGAATGGAACCCAGGTGGCGTGGGCCTCTGGAGACGTCACGCCGCAGGGGCTCATCGTGGACGGCCATGGTCAGCCCCTGGCGACCGAAACGTTCACCCCGACTCAGCAGCACTTTCAGGCGCACCATTGGGAGAAAAACCCGATCACACGCGAAGACCAGGTGCAGATCTACGAAGAACTGGTTGTCAATCCGGAAGGCTTCCTGACGACCAGTTTCATCGCGCTCGATCGCAAGGTGAAGGACAATCGCCTGCAACCACTGGGTTGGAGTTCCAAGGGTCCGTTCGCGAAAGAGACCGGTCCGGTGGGGACCTGCATTAAATCAATAGTTTGCGACCCCGATTATCAAAACGGCAGCGGATCGAACGTAGTCCGCTACCAGATTCCTCTATCCGCGTGCAGGAACGCGGCCTGCGTGAAGGCAGCCACGACTGTCAACGCAACGTTGTACTACCAGACGATTCCTCACTACTACCTGGAGCAGCGCGCCACAGATGCGAAAGGCATCGATACGGATCGGCTCGTCCGCTTCACCCACGATCTGAAGGTCGCGGATACTCCAGTAGAGAATTGGGTGCTGCCGATCGCAACAGCAGAGTCGCCAGTTCCGTAAGAGGGGCGTTGTGCGATTGCAGATCACGGGATAGTTCGTCTGTTTGAAATCCACGATCCTGACGAGGTTGGAGGGGGATGAGACTTAACTTTTCGGAAGTAATCTGTCTTTTCGGTGCGGCTGCTAACTTTCACTTTGCAAGGATGCTACGCAAGCTTTCGGGGCGCCCCTTGGCCTCCCGCGCTCACCTCTCAATTGAGCAATGGGAGCAAAGGATGAAAATAGGCGTTTGGTGGGCCACAGCCGGTGGACTATTCTTTCTTGGCGGAGCCGTCCTCCTACTCTGGTTAAACAATCGGTGATTTTCAACTGAGACACTAGCAGTCACGGCGTTCATTGCGGTGCGCCTTTCCCCGTGCTAAAATTCTGATTTGTACCCCTCTAACGGCAGACGTGTACGTGTGTCCAAAGTGAGGTTGGGTATGGGCTGTTTTGGGCTGGCGTAGCTCAGCTGGTAGAGCTCCTGATTTGTAATCAGGCGGTCGGGGGTTCAAGTCCCTTCGCCAGCTCCAGATTCTCCAGGGCAAGACAGGCGTGAGCAGAGTGGCCGGTCGACCCTCCGCAGCGAAATCCCTAAGCCAGTGCATCGCACTTCTAACCGGAGTACGGCTCCGGAACGCTGGCGGGTGTCTCGCGGTTTCGGTTGGGTGGTCGGTAAGAGGGCTCACGTAAAGGTAGTGCACAGGTGGCCGAGTGGTTAATGGCAGCAGACTGTAAATCTGCCGCTCCTTGGAGCTACGGAGGTTCGAATCCTCCCCTGTGCACCAGAAGTTTGAAGTAAGGGTGGGTGAATCGCGGAGCGAGCCCTGGGAAGGCGCGAGCAAAGCGAGAGGGTTGCGACGAGAGCCGCAGGCGCGATGTCAAAACCCTTTAGAAACAGGAAGGGCCAGCATGCGATTCGAAGGCGGAAAGCGCAAACTTGTGGCGCTCGCCGGAATTGCGATTCTGGCGGCCCTGGCTTGGCAGACGATGGATCCAGGCCGAGTTCGGCTGCTGGTCTTCGTGCTGCTGGGTGGATTTGCTCTTCGCATCGTGCTGACCGCGGGTCTTACCAAGCCCGACGGGGCACGATACGATGGAACAGAGCGTCCGGAGTAGGTTTGGCGGTTGAAGCGGTTGTGAAGGCTGATGTAGCTCAGTTGGTAGAGCACTCCCTTGGTAAGGGAGAGGTCACCGGTTCAATCCCGGTCATCAGCTCCAGAATTCAAGTGGTTTCAGGCCGACGGCTTTGGCTGTCGGCCCTGTAGCGTCCGGCGGGAGTAACTCAGTGGTAGAGTCACAGCCTTCCAAGCTGTTGGTCGCGGGTTCGATTCCCGTCTCCCGCTCCAAAGATTTGAAGGAAAGTTAAGTCGCGGCCGTTTGCGGCGCGTGCAAGGTTAAGAGGAAGATGTTCGAGCAGGCAGTTCTCCCCATCCAGGATCAGAAGACCTTCGCCGAAGTGCATCGCGCGCTGGACGAAGCCTTCGCGCCGTCGCATGTGGCTGATTTTCTCCGCAACGTACATCGCGCCAAGCTGCGTGCGCGGCAGTTTGAGGCAGTGCTGGCCAGTGGGCTTCTCGGAGCAGAGACGTCGACGAAGTATGCGGCGCTTGGCGACTCCGACCGCGGTCAAGTGCGCGAGCAGTACCTGAGCATGGTGGAGAAGGTCGATCCTGCGATTCGCGCGAAGTTTTTGAAGGTGTACGCGTACTACTGAGGCGTACCCAAATAACGCAGCCCTCTGAGGGTTGCAAAAATTAGTTTGTATTGCTTAGGAGAAGGAAATGGCGAAGGAGAAATTTGACCGTTCGAAGCCACACGTGAACGTGGGGACGATCGGGCACATCGATCACGGGAAGACGACGTTGACGGCAGCGATCACGAAGGTGTTGTCCAAGCACAACCCCAAGAACTCGTTTCGTTCGTTTGATTCGATCGACAACGCTCCTGAGGAGCGGGAGCGCGGCATCACCATCGCAACGGCGCACGTGGAGTACGAGACGGCCAACCGTCACTACGCGCATGTCGATTGCCCAGGCCACGCCGACTACATCAAGAACATGATCACGGGCGCGGCGCAGATGGACGGCGCGATTCTGGTCGTTGCTGCGACCGACGGACCGATGCCGCAGACCAAGGAGCACGTTCTGTTGGCCCGCCAGGTAGGCGTGCCCTACATCGTGGTTTTCCTGAACAAGTGCGATGCGGTCGAGGATCCGGAACTGACGGACCTGGTCGAGATGGAAGTGCGCGAGCTCTTGTCGAAGTACAACTTCCCGGGCGACGATGTGCCGGTGATTCGCGGCTCTGCCCTGGGCGCGCTGAACGGCGAGGCGCAGTGGGAGAAGACGATCGACGAGCTGATGGACGCGGTGGACAAGAACGTTCCCCTGCCGGCGCGTGCGATCGATCAGCCTTTCCTGATGCCGATCGAAGACATCTTCTCGATTTCGGGTCGCGGCACGGTGGTTACGGGCCGCATCGAGCGTGGCAAGGTGAAGGTGGGCGAGGAGTCGGAGATTGTGGGCTTCCGCGAAACCAGAAAGACGGTTGTCACGGGCGTCGAGATGTTCAAGAAGCAGCTGGACGAGGGTCTGGCGGGCGACAACGCCGGACTTCTGCTGCGCGGTATCGCCAAGGAAGATGTGGAGCGCGGGATGGTTCTGGCCAAGACAGGCTCGATCACGCCGCACACCAAGTTCAAGGGCGAGATTTACGTTCTGAGCAAGGAAGAGGGCGGCCGTCACACGCCGTTCTTCAACGGCTATCGTCCCCAGTTCTACTTCCGGACGACGGACGTGACCGGTTCGGCAAAGCTGCCCGAGGGTACGGAGATGGTGATGCCGGGCGACAACATTTCGCTCGAGATCGAACTGCACACCCCGGTGGCGATGGAGAAGGGCCTGAGGTTCGCGATCCGCGAAGGCGGACGCACCGTAGGCGCCGGCACCATCACCGACATCATCCAGTGACGCTGGCCGCGTCGGGCGGACGCGCGCTTCGCGCGCAGAAGCTAAAGGCGGACTAGCAGCAAGAAATCAAGTTCTGGATTGCCGGGGCAGGAGTTCCGGCAATCGGTTAGGATAAAGAGATGCGCGAAATTGTGACGTTACAGTGTCCCGTGTGCAAAGAGCGGAATTACTCGACGACGAAGAACAAAAAGACGACCACCGGTCGCCTGGAGTTCTCGAAGTTCTGCAATCGCTGCCGCAAGCACACCGCACACAAAGAAACGAAGTAGGGCAGGGATTAGGGAACAGGGATTGGCCGGCGAGCTTCTCGCTAATCCCTAATGGCCAATCGCTAATCACTAAATGCAGGGTGAATGGCGGAGTGAGCGCTGGGAAGGCGCGAGCAAAGCCAGAGGGCGAGAGCAGTTTCACCGCGAAGCCTTCGAATACAGGGTGAATGGCGGAGTGAGCGCTGGGAAGGCGCGAGTAAAGCCAGAGGGCGTAGCGGCTTGCCGCGTAGTCCTTCGAATACAGGGGCGTAAGCTCAACGGTTAAACTGTCGGTCTCCAAAACCGAACTTGGGGGTTCGAATCCCTCCGCCCCTGCCAGATTTTGAAGCGGCGCGAGCCGGTGAGCAACAGAAAGACGAAGTAAGGAATGGGCTCCGAGCCGTTCCCGCAGAGAAGGGTGTTATGGCGAAGGCAATCGCAGTACCGGAGAAGGATCGCATGCAGGAAGGCTTTGGCCGGGTGACCGGGTTCGTCAACCGCACCCGCGATTTCCTGAAGGACGTGCGCGGCGAGATGCGCAAGGTGGTTACGCCCACGCGTGCTGAAGTGCGCGCCACCACCACCGTGGTGATCGTTACGGTCTTCGCGTTTGCTGCCTTTTTCTATGTGGTGGACTCAGCGCTCGACCAGGCATTGAAGGCGTTATTGCACTCATTGGGCGGCACGCAGTAAGCGAGTGCGAAGAGGATGTTGATGGCGGAAGAAATTCAAGACGGAAACACCGGCGAAGCAGTAGAGACCGCGCCCGAGCAGTCGGAGCAACTGGGGCCGGCGGCCAACGAGCGCTTCAAGTGGTACATCATCCATGCCTATTCGGGCTTTGAGCGCAAGGTGCGCGAGTCGCTCGATAGTCGCATTCAGGCGTTCGGACTGCAGAACAAGATCGGCCGCGTGATGATTCCGACCGAACCGGTCACCGAGATCGTGAACGGCAAGAAGCGCACCGTCGAGCGTGTCTTTCTGCCCGGCTACGTTCTGGTCGAGATGGATCTCGACAACGACCTGTGGCACGTGATCAAGAACACGCCCCGGGTGACGGGCTTTCTTGGAACCGGCGACAAGCCGGTAGCGTTAAGCGAAGAAGAAGTCAGCTCGATTCTTTTCCGCAGCGAAACCTCGAAGGACAAGCCGCGGATCAAGATCAAGTTCGAGAAGAACGAGTCGGTGCGCATCACCGAGGGGCCTTTCGCAAACTTCAACGGCATCGTCGACGAAGTCAACGAAGATCGCGAAACGGTCAAGGTCATGGTCACCATCTTTGGACGTTCCACTCCGGTGGAACTCGAATTTGGCAAGGTCGAGAAGGTCGAGCAGTAAGAACAGCCTTCATTTGGCTGACCGGCTCACGCGCGAACAGCATTCAGGCAGTAAAGAATTTGGCTAAGAGCTATTAGCTGAAAGCTGGTAGCTGCCCTAAAGAAAGGTCTTATAGCAATGGCGGTAACGAAAAAAATACAAACACAAGTCAAGCTCCAGATTGAAGCCGGCAAGGCCACCCCTGCGCCGCCGGTTGGTCCGGCCCTCGGCCAGGCCCAGGTCAACATCATGGAGTTCTGCAAGCAGTTCAACGCCCGCACGCAGAACAAGGAGATGGCCGGACTTATCATCCCCGTGGTCATCACCGTCTACGTCGATCGCTCCTTCACCTTCATCACCAAGACTCCGCCCGCCGCCGTTCTGCTCAAGAAGGCAGCCGGATTGGCCAAGGGCTCCGGTGTGCCCAACAAGACCAAGGTCGGCTCGGTGAGCGAAGCCCAGGTCCTCGACATCGCCAAGCAAAAGATGCCCGATCTGAATGCCGCTTCGGTCGAAGCTGCGGTCAAGAGCATCAAGGGCACAGCGCGCTCGATGGGTATCGACGTCGTCGCGTAAGGGGATTGCAAGCATTTTCCTCGAAAAAGCCAGGGAAATATGACATACTAATAACTGCGCCTTTCATCAGGGCGCGGCAACAGATACCACGGCCAGCAGGCAACAGCGACTGAGCGGTGGGAGACGAGGAAGCATGTCGAGAAAAGTCAGCAAGAATATCGCGAAGGCGCGCGCGGCTGTTGAAAATCGCCCCTACGCGCTTCAGGATGCGGTTCCGCTCCTGCAAAAAGTAAAGTTCGCAAAATTTGACGAGACCGTCGACCTGACGCTGCGTCTGGGCGTCGACCCCAAGCACGCCGACCAGATGGTTCGCGGCACGGTTGTCCTGCCGCATGGCCTGGGCAAGACCAAGCGCGTTGCTGTCATCACCTCGGGCGACCGCCTGAAGGAAGCAGAAGCAGCCGGCGCCGAATTTGTCGGCGGCGAAGATATGGTCGAGAAGATTCAGAAGGAAGGCTGGACTGACTTCGACGCCCTGATCGCCACGCCCGACATGATGAAGTCGGTCGGACGCCTGGGCAAGGTTCTCGGTCCTCGCGGGCTCATGCCCAACCCGAAGACCGGCACGGTGACCAGCGATGTCGCTGCAGCTGTCCGCGAAATCAAGGCCGGTAAGATCGAGTTCCGCACCGACAAGACGGCCCTGGTGCACGTTCCTGTGGGCAAGCTTTCGTTCACGCCGGAGAAGCTGGTAGAGAACGCGCAGACGGTGATCTCGAGCGTGGTTCGGGCCAAGCCTTCAGCGGCCAAGGGCAAGTACATTCGGGGCATCACCCTTAGCTCGACGATGGGCCCTGGTATTCCGCTCGACAGCGCGATTGCTGACTTAGCGGCCAAGGCGTAAAACTCGGCTTCCAGCTACCGGCTCCTAGCCGCTCGGCAGCGAAAGAAGCGATTTTAGGTGTGGTTTTTCAGCTAACGGCTAGTAGCTAGAAGCTAGAGGCTTTTATGGCATTGACCAAAGCAAAGAAGGCGGAGAAGGTTGAGCAGCTCGCGAAAGAGCTCGAAGGCTCGACCAGCGCCATTGTCGGCACCTTCGCGAAACTGACGGTTTCGCAGGATTTCGAGCTGCGCAAGACAGTTCGCGCCGCAGGTGGCCGTTATCGCGTACTCAAAAACAAGCTCGCTGCCCGCGCCTCCAAGGGATCGCAGATCGAAGCCGCCCTGCAGGGTTTGAAGGGCGTTTCCTCGGTTGCCTACACCAGTGGCGACCCGGTCGCGCTGGCCAAGGCTCTTTCGACCTGGGTGACCGAGAACGCGGAGTTTACCTTCAAGCTCGGCATCGTCGACGGCAAGGTGATCGACGTCCAAGAGGTCAAGGCCCTTGCGACCATGCCGGGCAAGGAAGAGCTCTTCGCGAAGCTCCTCTTCCTCATCAATTCCCCGGCACAGCGTCTCGCGACGGTTATCAATGCAACTGGCCGCGACCTGGCAGTGGTCATCAATCAGGCGGTCGAGCAAAGCAAGTTTTCAGGCGAGAAGGCTCCGGCAGCGTCAGCGCCCGTAGTCGAGCAGCCGCCGGCGGTGGAAGCCGCGGCAGCTGTAGAGCAGGCTCCTGTGGCCGAAGTTGCTCCTGCGGCCGAAGTTGCAACCGCAGTCGAAGAGCCGGCCGCACCGGAAGTTTCAGGCGGAGAAGCAGCCGCCAGCGAATAGCGGGATGCTATTGGCGAAGAGTTGAGAAGTTTCAGCCGTAAGCAGGCTTGAGGGGTGCTGGGTCTGAGCACATCGGAAACCTCAGGACGGGCGAGCGGCAACCGGAACGCATGTAGTTGACTTGGCGCTCCGGAGGGCAACACAAAATTTTAGTTACACGTGGAGAAAATCAATGGCGGATTTACAGCAATTGGAAGATCAGATCGTTGGGCTCAGCCTGCTGGATGCGGCTGCCCTTGTGAAGAAGCTCGAAGAGCGTCTTGGCGTTTCGGCGGCAGCGGCGGCTCCGGTCGCCGTGGCTGGCGGTGCGGGCGCGGGTGCTGCGGCTCCTGCGGCAGTCGAACAGACCGAGTTCACGGTCATCCTCAAGGATGCCGGCGCGAACAAGATCAGCACCATCAAGGCCGTTCGCGAAGTTACCGCGCTCGGACTGAAGGAAGCCAAGGATCTGGTCGACGGCGCTCCCAAGCCCTTGAAGGAAGGCGTCAGCAAGGAAGACGCTGAGAACATCAAGAAGAAGTTCGAAGGCGTCGCGACGGTCGAAATCAAGTAACTCAAAGATACTGCTGGACTTTCGGGAGGGGGTACATCCTTTCCGAAAGTCTGGATTTGGCTGCCTCGGAGTCCCAACTAGGGAAAGCTCCCGTGTCGGGCATGGCAGGGCAAGTTGCATGCCAAACCGAAATGCGCTATTCTCATAGAGGTGCGTTCCGGTCGGCTTTCTCTTGTTGGCTATTCTTTGGTAGGCAGTCTTCTGGGTTCGGTAAACCGGGCGCGGTCTTTAGCGTTTCAACTCCGACAACTCGCGACACGATGGAAAGATAGACAAGCTCACACGTAATTGAGCTTGGCAGTCTGCGCGAGATTTTCAGGAGCATCGGTGCTTAAGTTCATCCGGTAGAGATTCATACCGGCGTATCGACAGGATAATCGGCGGGCCTGTGGATATGATTTGCGATCGGCTGTAAGGCGGCGAACACGCAGTATTGGGAACAGCGGGAATCTGACATTCTGTCCATATTCAGTGCACAATTCGGTTGTTGCGCTCGTGAGACGTCCTGTCTCCGCGAGCTTTTTGCCGTTTTGTCGACAGATTCTTTGCGTTCCTTGAGTGTGTCGCGCTCCTTTCTTTCCGATCCCGCCCGATATTCTGCAGCGCCGGTTTTTTAGGCGGCACCACTCCGTTCGGACGCTGGCCTGTCCGAAGGGGTTGTCTTGAGCAAAGCGGAAGCCTACGCCCCAAGTAGCCTTTCGTGCAAGTGAAAACCGGCGGCATTGCAATTCAAGATCGCCGGCGGGAACGAAACAAACGCGATGTTTTCTCCGAACGAGGCGGAGCGAACACGAATCGCGTGAACGAATGCATTACCAGGGGATACCGCGTGACTCGGGCGGTATCTTTTCTTCCGGAGAATCCTGCCGGAGCCTCGTATCGACGAGTCTTGAGGAGTGAACATGCCGAACGAGAACCGCGCGCTTCGCAGCCGTCTCGATTTTTCCAAAATTCCGACATCGATCCAGATTCCCAACCTTATTGAAGTTCAGCGCCGCTCCTATGAACGCTTCCTGCAAATGGATAAGCTGCCTTCGGAGCGCGAAGATAACGGTCTGCAGTCCGTCTTTGTATCCGTATTTCCCATCACCGATTTCCGCAACATCTCGCAGCTCGATTTTGTTGACTACTCCATCGGCAACTGGGAGTGCAAGTGCGGCCACCTGAAGGGGCTGCATCACCTGCGCACCTCCTGCGTCAACTGCGGCAACATGGTCATTACCGACCCATTCCATCCGGGCGATGTGCTCTGCTCGAAGTGCGGCACTTACAACAAGAACACGCCTGACTTCTGCAACAAGTGCGGCGACCCCGTGGGTCTGCAGCTCAAGTACGACCAGGCTGAGTGCGAAGAGCGCGGCATGACCTATTCGGCTCCGCTCAAGGTCACCGTGCGCCTGACCATCTACGACAAGGACCCTGAGACCGGCGCCAAATCGATCCGCGACATCAAGGAGCAGGAAGTCTTCTTCGGCGACATTCCGCTGATGACGCAGAACGGCACCTTCATCGTGAACGGGACCGAGCGCGTCATCGTTTCGCAGCTGCACCGTTCGCCCGGCGTCTTCTTCGAGACTGCGAACAACCGCACCTACTTCCTCGGCAAGATCATCCCCTACCGCGGATCATGGGTCGAGTTTGAATTCGATCAGAAGAACACGCTCTACGTTCGCATCGACCGCAAGCGCAAGTTCCTCGGCACAATCTTCCTGCGCGCTCTCGGCCTGCGCGCCGACGATGAGATCCTCAAGACCTTCTACACCGTCGACAAGATTGCGGTGAAGGATGGCAAGCTCTTCTGGACCATCGACGAGAACGCCGACAAGACGACGCACCTGCTGGGCGCGAAGCCGGCGCACGCGATCGTCCACAAGGGCGAGGAGATCGCGCACTCCGGCCGCAAGGTCACGCCTTCGATCCTCAAGGCTCTGCGTCACGCCAAGATCTCTGAAGTTGAGATTGAGGCTGCCGAGCTTGACGGTGCGGTCACCGCCTCCGATGTGGTGGATACCACCACCGGTGAGATCCTGGTCGAGGCCAACATCGAGCTCACCTCCGACAAGCTTCACAAGATTGTTGAGAGTGGCGTTTCCTCGATCGAGCTCTTCTTCCCTGAGCGCGACGACGTGGGCAACATTATCACCAACACGCTGCGCCGTGACTCCGTCCGCAAGCCGGAGGAAGCGCTCATCGAAATCTACCGCAAGCTGCGTCCGGGCGATCCGCCGACCCTGGACACCGCGACCGCGCTCTTCGAAGGCATGTTCTTCGATCCGCGCAAGTACGATTTCTCGCGTGTAGGCCGTCTGAAGTTCAACATCAAGCTGTACGAGAACCAGGACAACTCGCCCCTCGATCGCCGCACGCTCACGCCCGAGGACTTCTACGCGACCATCCGTTACCTGCTCAAGCTGCGTAAGAACATCGGCACGGTGGACGACATCGATCACCTTGGCAACCGCCGCGTTCGCGCCGTCGGTGAGCTGATGGAGAACCAGTTCCGCATCGGCCTCGTCCGCATGGAGCGCGCCATCAAGGAAAAGATGAGCGTCTACCAGGAGATGTCGACGGCGATGC
>CAWJPE010000005.1:0-727455 GCA_963844605.1 uncultured Acidobacteriota bacterium
GTCCTCGGTCGCTGCCGGATTATGCAGTCGAGTTTTCATTTACTACGTGTGCTGAATCGCCCTTGAGGGGAGAAGAAAATGATCAGAATCTTCATGAACCAGCTGCTGTCAATCGCATTGTCTTTCCTGCTGGTGATGAACGCTGTGCCTTTCGAGGCTCAAGGTCAGCAATCGGCGCCAGCGGGATCGACCGCATATTCGGAACAAGGTGCGCGCTTGTCTGCGAATGAGTTGCAACAACTGGCTGCGCCGATCGCACTGTATCCAGACGCCCTGGTTGCCCAAGTTCTTGGGGCCGCGACCTTTCCGGATCAGATAGCTTCGGCCAGCGTGTGGCTTAACCAGAACAAGAATCTCACTGGCGCGGCTCTCATGCAGGCCGTTGATAAGCAGCCGTGGGATCCCAGTGTGAAGGCGCTCACACAGTTTCCTTCGGCCCTGGACAATCTGGCGAAGAACCTCACTTGGACTTCCGCGTTAGGAGAGGCTTATAGCACGCAGCCTGCTGATGTCATGTCGGCGATCCAGGCGTTGCGTGCCCAGGCAAAGGCTGCCGGCAATCTGAAATCGGGCTCACAGATCACAGTGGTGCAGCAATCGCCGCAGACGATTGTGATCCAGCCTACCAATCCACAGGTGGTGTACGTTCCGCAATACAACCCCACAGTCGTCTATGGCACTACATATGTGACACCGGGATACAGTTCAGCAGACGTGGTGGCGGCCACCATGCTTGCGTTCGGAGTCGGCATTGCCGTAGGAGCCGCGATAAACAACAGTTGTTGCGGGTGGAGCTACAGCTACTGGAACTGCAACTGGCATGGCGGCACCGTCGTTTACAACCGCAACGTCTACTACGGAAACAACGCATGGCGCGGCGGCTACTATGGCTCCACCGCCACTGCTTATGGTCCGTACGGTTCCACGACAGTTGGTCGCGGCTACAATTCGTCAACGGGGACGTACGCGAGAGGCGGAACCGTTTCGACCCCCTACGGCACTCGAAGTGCCGGCCAAGCCTACAATCCGTCTACCGGCACTTATGCCCGTGGTGTGTCCGGATCAGGGCCCAATGGAAGTGCAGCGGCTGGTCAGGCGTACAACCCGTATACGGGAGCCTCTGCCCGTGGTGCGGCGGCGACAGGGGCCAACGGGAGCGCGGCGGCTGTGCAAACTTCGACGGGTGCCCGAGGCGCTGCCGCGACGGGCGCAAATGGCAACTACGGCGCCGTAGGACAGACTGCAAACGGTAACAAGTATGCGACGGCCAACGGCAATGTCTACAAGAACACCGGGAGCGGCTGGACCCAAACCCAGGGAACTCCCAACCAGAAATCCACCTCGAGCTACTCGGGCGCCAACTCGACTGCTGCTCGCGGCTATGGAGGGCAGGAAAAGAGCAGTGGGTCAGCGGCCTTTGGCGGAGGCGGAAATGGTTGGCAAACCAGAGAGGCGAGCACCCGGGGCTCTGCAAGCCGCGCCGGTGCTGGCGTGCGCAAGTAAAGATTGCAAACGAAACGTCTTTATTAGGAAGTGTTCGCAATTGAGTCTTATAACTCAAGTTTGTTGGGAGGATGTGATGTCGATCAAACCCGGCAGGTTTACTTTTGCGGCTCAGTTACTGCTTATCGTGCTGATCATGCCTCTCGCCGCTTGTCACAAGTCCGAAAAGCCTTCGACGAGAGTATTTTCTTCCCCCGACGAGGCGGGTGATGCGCTGTTGGCATCCGCAAAGTCAGGCGATCAAAACGAACTGCTGGCAATTTTCGGTCCGGACTCGAAAGATCTGATTTCCTCTGGCGATCCGGTGCAGGACAAAAACGTCACCCAGGGATTCGCGACAGGATACGGGGTAATGCACCGCTGGCGAAGTTTGGCGGATGGTTCCCAGATCCTTTTGGTTGGAGCTGACAATTTTCCGTTCCCCATCCCGCTGAAAAAGAATGCCAACGGGCAGTGGCTCTTCGATACGGCTGCGGGCAAAGATGAGGTGCTGAACCGCCGTATAGGCAGGAATGAACTGGCAATCATTGAAGTCTGTGGAGCGGTGGCGGACGCACAAACGGAGTACTTCTCCCAACCGCACGATGGCGGCAGGACGAAACAATACGCAGCGAAGTTCATCAGTGACCCGGGTAAACAAAATGGCTTGTACTGGAGGTCGCCGGATGGGCAGCCGGCGAGTCCGCTGGGGCCGCTGGCAGCACTCGCAACCACCGAAGGATATAGTGCAAACCCCCAGGGGCACACGGCATTCCACGGCTACTACTTCCGTATGCTGAACGGACAAACTGATAAGGCGCCTGGCGGCGCTAAGGACTATATCGTTAATGGGAAGATGACGGGCGGATTCGCCTTCGTCGCCTATCCGGCGGAGTATGGCAACTCTGGAGTGATGACCTTCATGATCAACCAGGATGGCGTGCTGTTGCAAAAGGACTTGGGGAAGAACACGACACAAACGGCTACCACGATGACTGAGTTCGACCCCGACTCCAGCTGGACCATAGTAGAGGGATAGCGCTATTCGCCTATCCGACAGCGACGCGTGAACACAAGGGCCAGCAAACAAAAGGTGTCCGCAGAGGGCGGCGTTCGCTTTCCAAAATAAAACCGGGCCCATTTACAGTATGAAGGCTCTGTCACAGGAAGAGAGGACCAAACGTTATGAGTTCAGCCGTAGTCAGCTCGATAGTCTTTGTATCCATCTTTGCCGCAGCTCTCATCGGCATGGCTGCCCGGCGGCTTCTTCCCGAAGATCACGTTGGATCGGATCCAAAGGAGGTCGTAAGGCTCACAACCGGGCTGATTGCTACCATGGCCGCACTCGTCCTGGGGATGCTAGTGTCTTCCGGAAAGTCCTTCTACGATGCACGTAAGAACGATGTCGCGGAGATATCCACGCAGATTGTAACCATAGATCGAACGCTGGCAAGGTATGGCCCGGAGACATTGGAAACTCGCGGCGAGTTTCGCCAGATGGTTCAGGCCGGGCTCCGCCGTGTCTGGCCAGACGAGTCGTCACGTGCGGCCGAACTCAAGCCGATTAGGTACGGCGAAATTGTTTTGGACCACATGGAACTTCTGACGCCGAAGAATGACGCACAGGCCGCCACCAAGGCCCAGTCCATCTCCCAGATTCTTGCCTTTCGGCAGACCCAATGGCTCCTGTTCCTCAAATCGGAGCAGAATGCCGTACCACTCCCACTTCTGCTGATTGTGGTCTCGTGGCTGGCCGTCATCTTTGCCAGCTTTGGTCTCTTCACTCCGCCGAACTCCACTGTAGTCGTGGTGTTGGCCCTCGGCGCAATCGCAGTCTCCTCCGCAGTCTTCGTCATCCTGGAGATGTACAAGCCATTCAGCGGAGTGCTGAGAATTTCGCCAGCCCCAATTCTCGACGCCCTAAGCGAGTTGGGACGTTGAAAGCAGAGCGCAGTGACTCGAGCCACCTTTCACCTAGTCATCGATGAAATGAGGAATCTCTTTTTCGTATGCCAGGTATATGAGGCATTACAACTTCCGGCAACAGTTATGCGCTTATCGTGTCCTGCAAAAGTTGGGGCGGGGGGAATGGGTGTCGTTTACTAGGGCCAGGACGTTCCCCTTGGACGATTTGTGGCGCTCAGGTTCCTGCCCGACGATTACGGCGATGACCTGCAGCAACGGTTTTTCTTCACACGTCACACCAGTCAAGGAGGCAATAATGCAAACATGCCGCAGCTCAAGAAGTTTATTCGTGCCGCTCTTTGCGGCTCTACTGTTGCTCACCGCGGAAACATTAATTCGCGCAGGCTCCTGCCGGAGTCCCTGTTTTCGCATTTGATAAGGCTAAAAGCTCCATTGGCTTCAATGTAAATGCGTCTGTCGCTATCGCTGGTAAGTTCGACAGGTGGGACGCCACCCTAACCTTTACGTCTCCCGATATCTCGACGGGCGTTTTGGACATCAAGGCTCAGGCGGCCAGTGTCAATACCGCAAGCGGCATGAAGGACGGCAAGCTGAAAAGCAAAGACTTCTTCGACGCCGAGCATAATCCGTACATTACATTCCATTCGACGAAGATTGTTCAGACCGGTCCAACCACCTTTGATATACCGGGCACCTTCACGATACGCGGGGTCGCTAAAGCCGAGACGTTGGCGCTGAACCTTGTTTCCGGTGGCCCGGCGACAGGCCAGGGTGAGGTTAAGGGGATCATGGCCTTTGACCGCAAGGACTACGGCATGAACAGCGGCATCCCGTTCATCAAGATCGCCGACCGCGTTGAGGTGGATGTCGACCTCGTTGGCAAACGCGTTAGCGGGCCCCCGTTGAAATTAGAGAAATAGGTCGACCGCGTTCTGGTGAATCTGAGGCTAAAAGGCCTCCACACGGCTGGTACATTTGCTAGCGGACAACTAATAAATCAGCCCTAGGTAGTCTGGCGCCCGCTGAGCACTGATCGGCTGGAGATTTTCCCACTAGCTGCGACGGACTTGAGTGTCCTGCCCGTGGCAGATCACAATTGATATGAGAGGCCTATCGCCATGACGAGGTTCGGACAAACGCCGAAGACCCATCTCGGAGCTGCGTTTTGTTTCGAAAGTGGATGTGCTGTTGTAGCCGCGGTTCAACTTTTCCTGCTCCTGGCATTCATCTCGTGTTCCGGGGCATCCGCACAAAATGAGCATCGATCCGATTACATCCGTAGCTCACAACCGCCACTGTTAACGTACCGGGAGTTGGTGACCCTCGGTGAGCAGGAAACGTCGATCCTACTCTGGCCGCCAAACTCCACACTTTGCTGACGACTCCGTTTGTCAACAACGAAGCGTATTTCAGTGGCATAAAGCCGATGCGCCCTCTTGTCAAAGGTATGGGGCCCTCGCTACGCATCGTCGAATGGAACATTGAGAGGGGAGCTGAATTTGACGCGATCAAGTTGTCGCTGACCAATAAGGACGGGTTCATCGCCAAAGTACACAGCGAAGCTGCCAACAATACGAGCACCACAAAGGTAGACGACCAGGTGCTAAGCGCGCAGATGGATGTGCTTCAGTCGGCAGACGTGCTCGTGCTGAATGAGGTCGATTGGGGCATGAAGAGAAGCGACTACCGTGCTGTGGTAAAGGATCTCGCCGATGCACTCAAGATGAATTGGTCCTATGGCGTCGAGTTTGTAGAAATCGATCCCAAGATCTTAGGCACCCAATCGTTCGCGAACGTGGAGAACGAAGCCGAGCGAAAGGATCTGGACGAACTTTTCAGCACCGACAAGGCGCGCCTTCTTGCGCTGCATGGCAATGCAATTCTTTCTCGCTATCCCCTTCGGGATGTGAAGCTCGTGCCCTTTCAGTATCAGGCTTACGACTGGTACAACGGCGAGAAAAAGTATGGGGCCGCTGAAGCTGGTAAACGTAAGGGTGCAAGCGTGGTCTTCGGAGAACAAATCGTACGCGAGGTACGTCGCGGAGGCCGCACCAACCTTATCGCGACGATCGATGTGCCTGATCTCCCGGAACAGGAGGTGACCATCGTTTCGACTCACCTTGAAAACCGGACGACTCCGAAAGGCCGAGTCAAGGAGGCAGATGAACTGCTCGACATGATTCGTCCGATTCACAATCCGGTCGTCATTGCGGGGGACATGAATACGATGGGGCAGGATGGCACGAATCTCAGCTTAAAATCTGCGGCGCTCAAAAAGATTAACGATCCCGCGTTTTGGGCCACGCAGGGAGTTAAGTACGCAACCGGAGTGGGGCTCATCATCGACGTTGCCAGCTTTGGTTTTAAGACGGCGAAGTTCCAAGCCGACCCGACTGCCTCGGGAGTTCCTTTATTGGCGGCCAATCCCGAACAAGGATTCTTTAAGGACCTCGATAAGTATCGCTTCGATGACGGAACTCGCATTGATTTTCGCGGGGATGCCACACTTTCAGTAAACGGCCGCGGGGGCACGCTGGGGAATTCGAACGAACGCGCCAGCAAGGGGTTCGTTACAACCTTCGCTTTGCCTCGAACCCTTGGAGCAGTAGGAAAATTCAGGCTCGACTGGATATTTGTGAAGAGCTATTTGAGAGACGATCCTAGAACGGCTGACTCCTATCGATTTGCGCCAACCTTTGCACGCACCATGAATGAAACGAACGAAGCACTGGACCCACGTTTATCGGACCATGCTGCAATCAGCGTAGATCTGCCCATCACACAGCCGGCCTTGCCGGGGTCGAAGAAATGAGACCCTCGGCATGCGGAGCACCTCGATACGGCGCTAAAGATCTATCGCTAATCACCGCCGCCTTCATTGCCATGAAGACACTTCCGGTCGGCACGGCCTACAGTGTTTGGGTTGGGGTGGGAGCTATCGGCACCTAATATTAGGGATCGTGCTGCTTGGAGAGCCTGCGAGCCCCGTCCGGATGATCAGCGTTGCGCTGATACTCGCGGGCATTGTCTGCCTCAAGCTCTCAACTTCCTAACGATGCAGGAGCGGATCGTTTCGAATCCGTTGACGATTGCCATAAATGGCGGCTAGGCTTGGACCATCCAGCCGGCAACATTGCCAGGAGTCATGCCGAATCGGTAGGACGACCTGCTCGGCTTGCTTGAGTACACGCTGAATGTCTCGCTGCCCCCTTGGGGGCCCGGGTGATATCTTTTCGTCCGGGCAAAGTCAAACCATCCCCCTTAGGCCGCGACTTCTTCCCCGATATTTCGGGCGCTCCTCCGAAATATTGGGGAATACAGCGGCTCGAGTCATGAAGCCCACCCGATCCGATTTACTAAAGAACGTGCTTGCAGGACGTTACGATCCCAAATTCCTTTGGTCTGAGACTTGCCACACTTTTTTCGACTGCGGCGGTTCCTGGAGTTCCTTTAGCGGCAAATCAGGTAGCTATTTCGGGCAAGGAGGAGTGATGACAAAGCGCAAGATTCCACTCGGAATGGTGGTTGTTGCGTGGTGTGCATCGGGATTTAATGCGCGATTCGCGCACTCACAAGAGAAACCAACTGCGGCTGCATCGCAAGAAGGGAAGCGATTGTGGTAATTCGACACAGTCAATGAGGTTTTCGATGACCCAGTTTAGAGCAAGTCTTCTCCGGACTGCGCTGCTCACCATATTGAGTTCGTACGCCAATGCGCAAGGTTTGCCGCCGCTAGCGCGCCACACGGTTGGTAACGAATTTCAGTATACCGTCAAGGCGGGCGACACCCTGGTCAGCATCGGCGCCCGCCATGGAATCGAAAGCGGGACCCTGGCAGCGATGAACGGGCTTAAGGCAAAGACAGCCTTGAAGCCGGGGCAGGTGCTCGACATCGACAACCGCCACATCGTTCCGGCGGATCTGTCCGATGGCATTCTAGTCAATCTGCCACAGAGGAAACTCTTCTTACTAAATAACGGCAACGTCCAGGGAAACTATCCGATCGGTCCCGGTAAGGCGGTGTTTGCGACGCCCATCGGCAGCTTCTCGGTCATTCAAATGCGCGAGAACCCGACCTGGTACGTACCCAAATCGATCCAGGACGAGTGGGCGCAAGCTGGCAAAGTGGTCAAGAAGACTGTGCCGCCCGGCCCCAATAATCCATTGGGCGGTTATTGGATTGGACTGAGCTTTCCGTCGTACGGCATTCACGGAACGAATGCTCCGCTCTCGATCTATGACTTTCAGAGTCGCGGTTGCATTCGGATGCATCCGGACGACGCTGGCGTCCTTTTCCGGCAGGTAGAAGTCGGCCAACGCGGCGAGATCATCTATGAGCCGGTGTTGTTGGCGCAACTCCAGAACGGCGAGATCCTTCTCGAAGTGCATCGGGATCCGTACAGAAAGAAAAGCGATGCACCGCTGCAATTTGTCCGTAGGTTAGCCGGCGCCAACGATCTCGCCGAACGTATCGATTGGGGCAAGGCCACCGAGGTAGCGTCTCGCGCCGAGGGGGTAGCTCGCGAGATCGATACGAGCGCCCCCTGATTATCGCGTATCATCGCGCGCCGGAGAAGATCGATCGTTATTGAATGCAAGTCTGGATAAGACTGCGTTCGCTACACCAGCATCAGGAAGGAGTAGGAAAATGAAAGCAATTCGTCTATTTGGGATTGCCAATATCGTAACGCTGTTGTTTCTGGGCATCGCATCCGGAACGGCCGCGGCACAATCGACGAAGGTTCAAGGCATCATCAAAAGCCGGAGCGGCCCGGACATCATCCTGAGCACAAGCCAAGACCCGAACATGGTCGTCATGCTCACCGATAGCACGGACGTGGGCCAGGTGGAGGGTCTGCTCAAAGCGCGCAGCAAGCAGATGTCCATGGCTGCGCTCATCCCGGGCCTCGCCGTCTCCGTGGAAGGCAACTACAACAACCAGAACGTCCTCGTTGCCAGCAAAGTACGATTCAAGGGCAGCGACCTGAAGAACGCCAAAGCAATCTCAGCCGGCATGCACGATACCAATCAGCAGGTGCAAAAGAATCAGGAAGAGCTCGCGAAGCAGAACGCCGAGTTGCAGGCACAGAATGAGGCTCTGCAGAAGCACCAGGAAGCCATCGCAGCCAACGAAGCCAAGATTGCCGCCAACAAAGCCGCCGTAGACGCCGCTATCGCCCGCTTCGGCCAGCTTGACGACTACTACATCATGGACGAAGTCACCATCTACTTCGCCAACGGCAAAACCAAAGTGGATCCCAAGTACATCTCCCAGATTACGACGCTGGCTCAAAACGCCAGCAAGGTCGAAGGCTACATGATCGAGGTAAAGGGCTATGCTTCGGCCGTGGGCAGCCCGCAGGTGAACCAGAAAATCAGCCAGGAACGCGCGCAGAACGTTGTGAACATTCTGCTGCAGCAAGGCAAGGTTCCTCTTACCAGAATGCTTGCCCCCGGAGCGATGGGCGAAAGCGAACAAGTGGGTACTAACAAGACTGTGGAAGGCCAGTCAGAGAACCGCCGCGTCGTGGTCCGCGTCCTTCAGAACAAGGCGATCGCCGGAGTGCAAACGGCTACTAGCGCTCCGCCTCAGCAGTAGCTGAAAGCGGCGATTCATGGGGTCAACGCTCTGAGCACGTCCAAGAGTGCTCAGAGCCAGGCTATCAACTGCCTGTGGCGGTGCTTCGCTACCTGCCTTGTTCCAGTCAATGATGTTCACCAGCTTCCACGGATTTTTGCGAAGCTCAAACTGAAGCTCGCCTTTTTTGTTGATGATCAGCTGGCTAGCCGGATAGAGAAACCCAGTGCTCTTGTCCTTGTCGGCATCGTTCAGATCGAATTTCCCCACAGCCAGATCGTAAGCCATGCTTTGGGTGTAGGCGTACGCTTCACCGAACCTGATCGAGGGTCATAGCCCAGGGTGCCCGTGATGGCGATGCGGCCCACTGGCTGCATCTTGCTGAGGGCATCCGCCAACCCCCGGCTTTGCCCTTTCTTGGATGCAGCAATGGGTTGCTGCCTCTCCTTCTCTGTAGAGAAGCGGTTGATAATCACCGTTGTGCTCAACTATGTGGCGTGCGCGTCAAATCGCGCAGGCCCGCCGGGTCGAATTGATCGTAACGCTCAATCCCCTTGTAGGTAGTCGGGCGCGAGATGCCAGAAGCAAGATTTGGAGCGCTCCAGTCGCCAGGCGATTCGCACTTTCGTCATTGGATTCTCAGCCAAATGACAACCAACGGTTGTGCTAGCCGCAACCTGCGTACCGTCTCGCCACCAATACTCACTCTTCATCGCGAGGGCAGCACATGATCCAACAGAAACGCAAAGAGTGCCGGTGCCCGCCAGACTGCCGGGAATTGAGAGGATTGTAGCGCGCCCGGATGCCCCTTATTAACGATTTCCAAGCCTCCATCAGCGCGTTACGACACGATCTAAAAAACCAGTTTCACCGCCAATTGTCCCAGCCGAGGATTTACTGATGCGCTGGTTATTACTCCGAAAGAGGAGGATCCATAGGTAGTGTTCGGATTCGAAAACTGCGGGTGATTCAGCGCATTGAAGAATTCCCCCCGGAACTGAAGGCTGCTGCCTTCCTTTGGCCAGCGAATCGATATTGAGCGCAAAGCTCCCAGGTCGATGTTGAATTGACCAGGGCCATCGACAATTCCCGTCGCGCTATCTCCGAATGTAGTTCCAATGCCGTCGGCGCCCACGATGGGAGGCGCGGAAAAACACGACGTGTTGAAGTATTTTCTGAGCTTGCCTGTGATTGACCCTGAGGTAACTAGATTTCCCTTGGTGCAACCCGTTACCAGTTCAGCGCGGTCGTCGGAGATGCCAAAGACGTTGCTCGAGTTGTTGTAAAAGATTGTGAGTGCGGTTCCGGATTGCAGCGTAAGCACACCGGACGCGGACCAGGCGCCAAACAGGGCCTTCGAGAAGCCCTCCGATGGCGAAGGAAACGCATACACTCCACTCAAAACGAAGCGGTGTGTTCGATCGAAGCTTGCCCGGCCCCACCGTTGCGCTGGAGAATTTTGATTTCCCTTGGTAAGAGCGTTTCCAGCGGAAGTTCCATTGATGTTGCTGCCGTCGGTATCCAATGTCTTGGAGAAGGTGTACGAGGCCAGCATTTGCAATCCCCGGCTCAATCGCTTGGTTAAGCTGACCTCCAGGCCGTTGTACGACGACATCCCCTCGGATTCGACTAATTTCATCGATTCGGGCGCAATACCCTGAACAGGAACTCTCAAACCGATATTTGAAACGGTATTGGAGACGGCTCCTCGAATAGGATTTCCCGGCGATGCTGAGAGCGCCTGGTTGGGCGTTCGGATCCTTAGCAGGTGCCAGCCCCCTGTGCCAAGATACCCAATCTCCAGCAACCAATCCTTGGCAACTTCAATTTGAGAATTCAGACCGTACTGCTCGATGAGTGCGGGACGAAAATCCGGTGAAACAGTCGCGATTGAAATATTGCTGTCCGGCGAATACGCGGGAAAGTATGGAAAGAAATCCGGAGTGGGAAACGGCTGTGGGAACGGATTACTGAATGTGGCCGAGGCATTCCCTTGACCGAAATTCTGATGCCCGTACGAAAAGGGTGCTGCGAATATGCTTTGGAAGAAAGTCTGTCCCGTCGGACGTGAGTAGTAAATGCCGTAGCCTCCGCGGATAGCGAGCCGGGATCCCCAGATCGAAGGTTGCCACGCAAATCCGATTCTGGGGGCCAGCCCGTTCTGCCCGTCCCCGTCGGTTGCCGAATCGTTGCCGGCGCGGGAGACCCCCGGGGGCACTGCACCAGGATAATTCTCTGCAACTATGTAACCGGCCAGACTACCTGTTGACGGAGGGTTTGGGTCGACCCGACTTACGTCAAACGTGGCATTGCGCCCGAGGGCGTCATTGAACTGACCGATCCTTTCATATCGCAGCCCAAACTCGAGCATGAGGGAGCTTGTCGCTCGAAAGTGGTCTGCCATAAACAGCGATCCATCCCAGCTGCGGCATTCGCGTTCGAGCAATCCGTAATCGTCGATCGATGCATACACATTGCTGAACAGATTCGTTTCATTCTGTTCTGCATTGAGCCCGAGCAGGAAATCCGGCCAGCTGAGAAACTCGACGAGCGAACCAAGTCCGATGGCGTTCACATCGTCAAGAATCCGAGATAAAGAGCCCCCTAGCTCGATCAAATGTTGATCGTGCGACCATGTGAGGTTGTCGGCAAGGTAGAAACGCTTTTGGTTGGAGGTGCGGGGAAAGGCCGTAGCAAAATTGATCGATCCCTCAATCCCGAGGCTCGGCAATCCGTTCTCATTGTTCATTGTCCCCGCCGCAACTCCGAGATCAGACCACGCAAATGGCGCCTCCGCCGAACTGGATCCGAATGTGTTGGTGTATCCGAAACGAACGTTGTTGACCAGTCGAGGGCTGATGGTTTTCACCCAAGAAGCTGATGCCACGCCAAAACGGTTGTCGATATTGCTGGGAAAGCCGGAAATATTGCCGGTCCCATTCAGACCGTTTCCGGGGAACGTGATCTTCATCGTGCCGTCCGACCACATGAATCGAATCGCGACGCTGGAGTCCTGTGACAGATTGGCGTCAAAGTTCGTGAGGAACTGGTTCTCGTTGAATGAGCACGGAGTGCTGATGGCGCTGAATCCCTGACTTGCAAGCGGAAGCGAGGGATTGACGACCTGTGGAGTGGGAATAAGATAGGCGCCGTTGGGAAGCTTGAAATTCAGGATTTCCAAGGCGACCGGGTTGATATTGGATCCGTCCGCCTGAACGGCCACACCGCCAAATGCCCCGCTGCTTCCCGCAAACATGGCTCCAAGCGCCTGTGCAGAGCGGTCGTTGGTTAACGGTGGCAGCGCCACGGTTGCGGTGCATGAGATCCGCGCCTGCCCCGATGCCAGACCATTGATCTGTCGTGTTCCCTGGTAAGACCCAAGGTAGTAGAAGCGGTTGCGGCGAATTGGTCCTCCGATCGCGAATCCAAATTGATTCTGTTTCAGGTCAGGACGAGGTTGGTCCGCGCTCTGGAGAAAGTAATCATTCGCGTTCAGGTCATTGTTTCGGAAATATTCGAAGACACTCCCGTGAATGTTGTTGGTACCAGATTTCGTGACTAGGCTGACGTTGGCGCCCGCGTGTTCTCCGAACGAAACGTCGTATAGGCCGGTCTGAACTTTGAACTCCTGAATGGAGTCGGGATTTGGGATGGGAATTCCCCCGCTCGCGATGTTGCTGGCCTGCAGATCGGTCACCGGCACGCCGTCGAATTCATAGCTGTTGTCATAAGAACGTGATCCATGAGCGAATATTCCATCGGTGCCGGGGTCGATCTGAGCCATCCCGCTCCCCCCAGGGCCCAACTCGCCGGCGTTATTCACGCCGGTCAAGATGCCGGGTGAGAGATCTACAATCTGCGTGAAATTTCTTGCAGCTAGGGGCAGAGTCTGGATTGTGCGATTGTCAACGACGCGGCCAAGGGCAATCGAATCCGTTTGCAGCTGTGAAACATTGGCCTGAACATCAATATTCTGTGTGATGCCTGCGACTTTCATCGGGATCGAGACACGAGTACTTTCGGTGACAAGGACCTGCACCGAGATCGATTCCGCCTGAGAATAGTCAGCCTTTGTTGCCATTACCCGGTAAGTTCCAGGCGGAAGCAGCGGCAGAGTAAAGCTACCCTCCTCATCGGTCAAAGCCGAGCGACTGATCCCCGTATCCGGGTCTCTGGCCTCGACTGAAGCATGAATGATCGCCTTGCCGGAGGGATCCAATACTTCGCCTATCAGGACGCCGGTCGATGCCGTTTGGCTCCAGCAACATGCAGCGCCAAACACGACAGACAGGATGACTTGAAGGAGCCTAAAGGAAAAGATGAAATTCAGTTGTACAGAAATGGTCGAATCGAGACCGTTGGTCTGAGGCGGCGACTCGATAAGGCGAACGCTACCGATCGCGAGACCCATTCACTTGCTCCTGAGCTCTCTTCGGGAAGGAGCTGTTGATGCACTGCGAACCAAACACGGAAAGGCAATGACCAATGCGAGCGTAACGAATGGTAGCACTAAAGTTTCAAAAGAGGTAAATATGCGGTCAATATCCTGCCGGTTAACCTGAATGGAATAACCATAAGCTTCTGAATGAGCTTTAATTCACTGACAACAGCTCGGGACATTGAGTTGGAAAGAATTGCGGGGTGAGCGTGCATCTGGCCTGGGCCAGACAGGGACGTAGGGAACTTGTTCTGAGCGATGATGTGTGGCTGGAGAGGGCGGCAAGCTACGGCCCGAAATAGACATTGGTGCTTTCCGAGCCCGTTGTAAAGCATGGGTCTGAGGTCGCGGACAGTCCAGTGATGACGTCTGCGCAAGAGTGCAGCGATCTCGATGAGGAGACTGCAAGGATTCGCACCTCAGGCCGCGTTCTCCGGCTATAAGGAGAAGAGCATGGCGAAGCGAGTCGAGAAGCGGGAGCGCAGATCGGTAGTGCTGGAGCCGGATCCAGCGGGCATTGATATAGGAGCCCACGAGATCTACGTAGCTGTCCCACCGGACCGCGATCAAGAGACAACACGCAGGTTCAGCAGTTTCACCTACGACTTACACGCACTGGCCGATTGGCTGGAGAGCTGCCGAGTTCGCACGGTCGCAATGGAAATCGACCAGCGTGTACTGGATACCGCTGTTTCAGATATTAGAAGAGCGCGGCTTCATGGTCTATCTTGTCAATGCGCATTCGCTGAAGATCGTGCCGGGCCGCAAGAGCGATGTCTCTGACTGCGAGTGGATCCAGTATCTGCACTCGGTAGGCTTGCTAAGAGCCAGCTTCCGACCGAAGGAAGATATCTGTGCCGTGCGTACCTTATGGCGGCATCGAATGCGGTAGTGAGCCCCGCTCGTCCCAGAACCGGGTTCGGCCATGTGAAATGGGTCATATAATATTGGCCGACTTCCTGTTACTCAATGTCGTGATTATGCATTGCTATTGGTGCTCGTTGTGATTTCTCGCGCATCTACCTACGATGCGTCCTTACAAGTCCGAAGCGATTCCGATACTCTGTGGGGGTCAACCCTAGAACTTTCTTGAACATATGACGAAATGCACTGTTGTCCCGGTAACCGACCATGGTGGTGATCTCTTCCACGGTATGAGTTGAAAACTCAAGCGCCTCTTGTGCCCTGCTTACTCGAACATTCTGGAAGTATTCGCTCGGCTTTAGACCGGTTGCCCGATGGAACCGACGAAGCAGAGTGCGCTCTCCCATCCCGGCAAACCTGGCCATCATCGCAACGCACAGCTCTTCGGAGTAATTGGTGTGGATCCAGTGCTGAAGCTGCAGAATTTTGGCGTCACCGTGAAGCAGGTTCGGAGAGAAAATGGCATACAGGCGCTGCTCGCTACGCGGCGGGTCTATAACGAAGAAGCGTGCCGCCCCCAGCATCACCGTTGGGCTCATCAGCTTCTCAATCCATCGAAGGCCCAGATCGAGCCACGCCATAACTCCCCCGGCAGTGAAAATGTCGTCATGGTCGATGAGCAGCTTTTGTGTCTCAATCTTGATCTTCGGAAATCGGCGTTCCATTTCTTCTGCGTGAGACCAATGTGTCGTAGCCGTTCGCCCATCCAACAAACCTGTTTCCGCCAGAAGAAAGGCTCCCGCGCATACTGAACAGAGTGCTGTACCATCGGCGTACCTCGCTTTCAGCCAACGGCAAAGTCGCTCCCGTTTAGATCAGAAGAGACCGGCCACTCCTTTGTTAACTGAGACCGCTGGCGCTCTCAGGTCGCCAACATTCACATCAGGTAAACCGACTCGGATCGGTAGTATACTCGACCTGGCATGGAGGATGTTCGGAAGCTTCTAGTCGAGATCGCCCGCTGTCCCATCGCCACCGAAATCCGCGCGGGGTCACTCGCTTCCAGCCTCTGTTGTCAAAAGATCGTCGGGTTGCAAAAGAACAATACTTCCTTTCAACTTCCTGAGCCTTGGTCGGGGCGAATCGACCAAGCACGAATTTTGTTTGTCAGTTCGAATCCATCTATCGATCCGGCGGAACATTACCCCGACCCGTCCTGGGAATCAGATTCAATCATTCATTTTTTTCAACACCGATTCGACCGCAACGGTTGTGTGAAGCAGTTAAAGGCGCTTCGACGAGACGGTACTTGCACTCGAGTTGTGAATTACTGGACGCACGCTCGCGCTCGAACGAGTGAGATATTGGAAAAGGAAAGGAAGAAGATCGTACCGGGAGATGACTTTGCATTGACAGAAGTCGTGCACTGCAAGTCGCCGATGGGGGCTGGCGTCAAGGAGGCCAGAGAGTTCTGCTCTGGACGGTATCTCGAACGAGTTCTTTCCGTCTCCGCAGCAAGGGTTCTGATCGTGTACGGCGACCATGCTAAGAAGCAGTCTGTAGCCGTTTCGGTTCCATGATGAGGGGGCTGGCACCACCCGATCTCAGCACTTTTTCGATCGAAGACAGGTCGAGAATCGTGGCCTTCTTAGTGGGACCTGCCGCGCATGAAGGTCCGAAGACCTTGGTAGGAAAATACGGCGACGCCGGGTTGTCGCTCATTCGTACACATCTGAGAAGTTAGAAGCGTTCGCCGCGCACTCAGGCCCTTTTCTTTTCGAAGTTGATGATTTTCCCAAACTGGTTTGTTGCGGCTCGTGCCGCATCGTCCTGTACATGCGCGTAGCGCATAGTGGTTGCAGCCTGTGTGTGACCCAACAGCCTGCCCACTACTTGCAGGCCCACTCCGTTGCTGACCAGATGCGATGCGAACGTATGTCTCAGATCATGAACCCGGACTGTTGGCTTGTATTTTCTGACCTCATGCCTGCGCTTGCCCTTCAGCACTTCGACGGTGACCAGCCCAGCGGCCTTGCACGCTTGCAGCCACGGTCGCCGCAGCGATACCCGCGCTCTCTTGCCGTCAGCGCCGGGGAACAACGGTCCTGATGCTTTGTGTGGTCTCATGCCGATGAGCAGTTCCAGCGCGGGTGCGCTCAAGGGAACGTGCACCGTCTTCTTCTGCTTTGTGTGATGACTCGGCTTTGTCCACCTTGGCATGTCCCCGTCAAGGTCGAACTCTTCCCATCTGGCTTTGAGCACTTCACTCGCACGTGAGCCAGTGAGCAGGAGCAGCCGCAGAGCATTGGCTGCACTTTGATCCTTGTAGTTGTCCAGCGCCTCGCGAAACCGTTGTATCTCTTCGACCGTGAGAAGGCGTTCACGTTTCTCTTCGTGGAATTTCTCTATGCCCTTCACCGGGTTGTCGGTTCTCCATTTTCTCTTGATCGCGTAGTTGAACATCGACGAGAGCAGGGCCAGGACGCGGTTGGCCTGATACGGCGTGTCTTTGAGCGAAGCGTGCAGCGCTTCAATATCGCGTTCTCCAATGGCACTGAGACGATGCCTGCCGAGCTTGGGGCGGATGAAGCGCTCAGTATATCCACGGTCGTTGTGTTGTGTGGTAGGCCGTTTCTTGTCCTGAGCATCACTCGCCAGATAGTCCGTCGCCAGATCGCCAAGGGTAGGCTCAGAGCGGAGCGCGCGCTTTTCTTCCATCGGGTCTTGCCCATTGCGAATATCAGACCGAAGCTCGACGGCCTCAATTCTTGCTGCCGTCGCCGTGAGTTCCGGCCAGCGCCCGATGGTATAACGCCGTTGCCGTCCTGCAATGCGGTAGTCGAGAATGAAGCTGATCGCCCCTGCCGCCGTGATCCGCACACCGAAACCTTTTATCTCACCGTCCCATGTGATCTTGTTGCCCCGCTTAGGGGCCTTCAGTTGCTTGATGACCTGTTCAACAATCCGCCGTCCCATGTACCCTCCTGTGTCAACACTGTGTCAACAACTTGAGAGCACAAGTGTTTTTCACTGGCACTCATTGTCAGTCAAGCTACACTGTATGTCTAAGTAAGTAAATGGATTGCTTGGGAAGTCTTTTATTTTGTGTCAACACTGGCAATTAGCTGAAGTGACTATGAATCAATAGGTCGGGAGTTCGAATCTCTCTGGGCGCACCATCATTCTAAACAACTTAGCTGACAACGGTCTTGCTCTTCGATACCGTCGCCGATTTTGCCACTCGAGAACCTTGCAATCGACTGCGCGCGCCACGCGAGGACTCCGAATAGTGAATGAATCAACGCGGGAGAACTGTTAGAACTAACAGTTTGCAAGGCGGTTCATCTCTGCCAACATAGCCGGCAAATCTGTTGGTGAATGCGAATGAACCGAAACAGGTGTGCCTGCAGGAGATGGATCGCATACGTCGCGGCAGGGATGACACTTCTGTGCGCACCGTGGATGCCTGCGCAAGATGCCGCTCGCCAAAATCCTGATCTCCAGGCCCTGAAAGCCAAATTTCAACGGCTGGAGCAGGAGATGCAGGATCTGAAGGGCGAAATCAACGCGTTAGAACAGCCGCAACAGCCCTCGCTGGCGACCGCTGTCGCGGAGCTCGTCTCCCCGCCACCTCCTCCTACTGAAAACGAGAAGGCTTCCACGGAGCAGGAGAAGCTCGAAGGCAAAATCGATTTTTACGGCTTCATCATGCTCGATTCCGGATACGACTTCAAAACCAATAATCCGGACTGGTTTGACGTGGTCCGTCCTACGCAGCTGCCGGCGCAGGCCGGCGAGTTCGCACCGGACGGCAAGGTCTATTATGGCGTGCGACAAACCCGGTTCGGGGTAAAGACGGCTACGCAGACCAGGTTTGGCGACCTAAAGACACAGTTCGAATTCGAGTTATTTGGCACGGGGGTTGACGCGGGCCAGACCACCTTCCGTTTGCGTCATGCGTACGGCGAACTCGGACAGTTTGGCGCCGGGCAGACCTGGAGTTCGTTCATGGACATCGATGTCTTCCCAAACACGATTGAGTATTGGGGTCCGAATGGAATGGTCTTCTACCGCAACGTCCAGTTTCGCTGGATGCCGGTTCGCAGAAGCGGGCTGCAGCTTACTCTCTCCGCCGAACGCCCCGGGGCGACTGCAGACCAAGGCCAATATTCCGATCGTATTGAGTTGATGAACGTCTATCCGAAATTCGACGCGCCCGATTTTGCGGGACACCTGCGCCTGACCAGAGAGTGGGGTTATGTTCAAACTTCGGGGATCTTCAGAAAGATCTCATGGGTTGATACCGGAACAGGGCCGTACAAGCTGGGCGGCACAGCTTATGGATGGGGTGTGAACGTTACGTCAAATGTTAAGTTTGGCAGTAAAGACGTCGCGCGGCTTGCAGCCGTCTACGGCGACGGTATTGAGAATTACATGAACGACGCACCCGTAGATATCGGTGTCAAACATAATTATGGGAACCCGGTCACGCCGATCAAAGGCGTGGCCCTGCCAGTCCTGGGTGTTGTTTCATTTCTTGATCACACCTGGAATCAACGGTTCACCAGTTCCGCGGGCTTTTCTATGGTCAACATTACGAACTCGGACGGCCAGCTGCCCGCCGATTTCCATCGGGGATACTATTCGGTGGCGAATCTGCTGTACCATCCTCTGCCGAGGGTGATGATGGGTGGGGAGTTTCAATTTGGCAGAAGGGTGAACTTCAGTGACGGATTTGCTTCGAACGATTATCGGGTTCAGTTCTCGTTCAAATACGACTGGAGTAAGGCCTTCGAGTATTAGCGGTTGGCGGTGCATGCCGCCTGAGGAGGAACTTGGCGTGACGAAGCGAGTTCGGATAATGCACTTTTGGGCGATCACATTGATTGCCGTGAGCCTCGTTCCGCTCCGGCTGACCGCGCAGGAGGCGCGGAGTCCCGTAGCCCCTCGGCGGCAGGTGGTTGAGGCGGTGGTTCGGGAGGCTTACGACAAATACAAGAGCGATACCAGCGGCAAAAATGCTGACTACATTCCGTATCTCGCACAGGTAGATTCGAAGCTGTTCGGAGTGGCGATCGTAACCACTGACAACCAAGTGCTTACGCTCGGCGATGTGAATTACTCGTTCTCGATCCAGTCGATCTCGAAGGTGTTTACCCTTGCGCTGGCGATGGAAGAGCTGGGCCCCGACAAAGTGTTCGACAAGATTGGATCGGAGCCAACGGGTCGCCCTTTCAATTCCGTGCTTGCCGTGGTGGATATGTCGACGCATACGGGGAATCCATATGTGAACGCCGGAGCAATCGCGACGACCAGCCTCATCTCCGGCAAGAATGCCGATGAGAAGTGGAACAAGATCCTCGCGTTTTATGGGAAGGTTGCCGGCGACAAATTAAGCCTCATCGACGAAGTCTACAAGTCGGAAGCGGCGACCAACGCCGGCAACAAGGCCCTGGCGATGCTGCTCGCCAAGTATGACCGCATCTACGCGGATCCGTTTGAATCGGTTGATATCTACACGAAGCAATGCTCGGTTGGAGTGACCGCCGTTCAACTCGCGCGTATGGGCGCGACGCTTGCGAACAATGGGGCCAATCCGGCGACGGGCGAACAGGTCATCAAACGCGAAGACGTTCCTCACATCCTCGCAACCATGGCGATGGCGGGCCTCTACGACGGTTCCGGAGGATGGGCCTGGCATGTCGGCCTTCCCGCGAAGAGCGGCGTTGGTGGCGGAATCGTTGCCATCGCCCCGGGCAAAGGCGCCATCGTTGTGTTTGCCCCACCGCTCGATGAAGCCGGCAATAGCGTAAAGGCCCAGGAAGTGATCGAATATGTTGCACAGAGGCTTAACTATAACCTCTACTCTCCGAGTTCGGTCGGGCTGAAATGATCGTTGTCTGGCCATTGCCCCTGCCGGATTCAACATCTGTAACTTTCAACAGGTGCGCGCAGAGGTGTGCAGGCCTAGAATCTTTCAGGAATGTGTAGAGTGCCTGCAGCGGCCGCGAGGCGTTGCTCAGGGTAGCGCTCATTCAGGAGCAGGACGTGTGTCTGCTTCATGCGCTAAACTTCTAACGTTCTGGCTCAGGAGCGCTTCTATCAAGTGTTCGAGGAAGGTAGCTATGAATTCGAAACCAAGAGGATTGGGTGCAGGAATTCAACGTCTGCTCGTTGTCATCTGCACAGCTGTTCTCATCCCAGGCGATGCTCTGGCAGATCCGTCGCTGCTACAGGCAGCTCAGACACCAGCGCCACAGGCTCAGTCTGCGCAAATCCCCGCTGATCAGCTGGATTCACTCGTAGCGCCCATCGCGCTTTATCCGGATCCGCTGCTGGCGCAGGTCCTGGCAGCCTCGACGTATCCGTTGGAGATAATTCAACTCCAGCAGTGGCTCGCAAAGAATCCAGGGCTGAAAGACAAGGCGCTCGTCGACGCCGTGGAGAAGCAGCCTTGGGACCCAAGTGTCCAGGCCATGGCCGCGCTTCCTGATGTGGTTAAACGACTGGCGGACGATATCCAGTGGACGACGGATCTGGGGAATGCGTTCCTGGCGCAGCAAAACGACGTGATGAACGCGGTGCAGCGCATGCGTCAGAAGGCCCAGGGCACAGGCAACCTGAAGTCGACCGAGCAGCAGAAGGTGGAAACGAAGGTCGTCGAGAGTCAGAGCGTGATTGTAATCGAGCAAGCGAATCCGCAGGTTGTGTATGTGCCGTCATATAACCCCACTGTGGTTTACGGGGCTCCTGTTTATCCATATCCACCTATCTACTATCCGCCGCCGGGATATTACGCTGCCGGTATGGCGATCTCGTTTGGCGTGGGTCTGGCAATGGGAGCGGCGTGGGGTGGCGGCTGGGGCTGGGGGTGCGGCTGGGGAGGCAATAACAACATCACGATCAACAACAACAATAATTTCAACCGCAACACCAATATCAACGGCGGCAACAGGAACAACATTAACGGCGGGAATCGGCCCTCGCAGCAGCCGGGACGCGGCGGCAGCGGTAACTGGCAGCATAACCCGCAGCATCGGGGCGGCGCGCCGTATGGGGATCGGGGAACGGCAGACCGTTTTGGCGGCTCGGCGCGTGGAGACTCGCTGGCTAACAGGCAGTCTGGGGCACGAAATCAGATCGCGCGGGAGGGCGGCAATCTGCCGAGCAACCGCGGCGGCGCGGGCGCGAGTAACCGAGCGTCGAACAACGGGGCTGGCAATCGGGCCGGCGCAGGAGGCAACAACGGAGGAGCCGGAAACCGTGGCGGCGCAGGCAATGGCGCAGGAGCCGGCAATCGCGGCGGAGCGGGCGTCAGCAACCGGTCGGCGGGCGGGGCAAACAGCATCGGCGGCCGGAGTCTCTCGAACAGCAGCGCCGGAAACCGCGGCGGATTCGGCGGCGGCGGTGGCGGAGGATACAACGGATCCAGCGCGCGTGCGAGCAGCAGCCGCGGCTCTTCGAGCATGGGGTCGCGCGGCGGCGGTGGCGGGAGCCGGGGCGGTGGCGGCGGACGGCGGCGGTAACGGATGACTGACGATTACAGGAGCACAACGATGAAGCCAAGAACTCAAAAGATGAACCTGACGGGATTGGTGCTGCTCGCGGGAGTTGTCGCCTGGACGTGTATGTATGCGCCGGCCGTTTTCGCGCAGCAGGCTCCGGCACAGCAGACGGCGGCGACAACAACGGAAAAGGCAGCGCCGGCAAAGGCCGCATCGCCGTCTGGTGGAGCGGAGTTGTTCGACAGCCCGCAAGCAGCGGTAGATGCCGTTCTAAAGGCGGCAAGCGATTACGATACGGTTGCACTAGCAAAGATCTTCGGGCCTGACGGGAAAGAGATTTACGCTACCGGCGATGCCGTTCAGGACAAGAACCGGGCAGAGTCTTTTGTCGCCGAAGCGAAGGAAAAGATGGATATCTCCATCGATCCGAAGACCGGACGGCGCGCATTTGTCATTGTGGGCAATGAGGAGTGGCCGATGCCGGTGCCTCTCGTCAAAACGGGGAACAATTGGTACTTCGACACCAAGGCAGGCAAGCAGGAGTTGCTGTATCGGCGCATCGGCTCCAATGAACTCGACGCGATTCAGATCTGCCGCGGCTACGTGGACGCCCAGGACGAGTACGCCTTCAAGCCACGCGAGGGCTACAACGTGAACCAGTATGCGCAGCGCATTGTCAGCACTCCGGGCACGCAGGATGGGCTGGCGTGGAAGAATGCCGACGGGACGTGGGGCGGGCCCATCGGCGAGAACATTGCCGAAGCAATCGTCGAAGGCTATTCAAGCCGGGAGCAGCCGTATCACGGATACTTCTTCAAGATTCTCAAGGGGCAGGGTCCGGACGCTCCGCTCGGGCGGCTCGATTACGTGATCAAGGGCGTCATGATCGGAGGCTTTGGACTGGTCGCATCGCCGGCGCAGTATCGTGTGACGGGCGTGAAGACATTCATCGTCAGCAACGACGGAGTGGTGTACGAAAAGGACCTTGGGGCAACGACTCTAGAGCAGTTCAAGAAGATGGAGCTGTTCAATCCGGATAAGACCTGGACTCCGGTTGAGGATGAAGACTAGGTCAGACTCTCGGCGACCGGCCGGAAATGCTATGGACGACTACGCGCTCGTGCGCGATGCGGGCCCGTCGAGCTTCAAGTTCTGCGTCTTTAATCCACGGCATATCCCAAGACGCGAATCACGCCGCAGATCGGTGATTCTATTCCTCGGTGGCCAACCTCAAACCTTCGGGCAGTAGCGTCGTTGTGAGCGAAATACCGTCGGCGGCATCGCGGAAGTCAGCCTCTGGGATTTGTTCGGCGTGCATGCGCGGCCAGCATGGCAACGGCACAGCTGGCAATTCGCGACCTCACGCTGTCGGCCCGGCTGGTCAGGATGATTGGCACTCTGGCGCCAAGCACTAACCCCGCACTGTCGGCATGCGTTAGAAAGCTGAGTTGCTTGGCAAGAATGTTTCCCGCTTCAAGATCCGGCGCGAGGAGAATATCGGGATCGCCAGCGACTTGGGAGTGGATGCCCTTGGTCTCGGCTGCCTCTTTGCTGATGGCATTGTCGAAGGCCAAGGGACCATCCAGAATGCCGCCTGTGATCTGTCCCCTCTCAGCCATCTTGCAAAGGGCTGCCGCGTCGATGGTGGCCGGCATTTTCGAGGTTACGGTTTCCACCGCGGCGAGGATCGCGACCTTAGGTTGTTTAATACCCAGAGAGATTGCAAGATCTATAGCATTCTGGCAAATGTCTACCTTGTCTTCTAGAGTGGGAGCGATATTAATTGCGCCGTCTGTGATGATCAGGACTTTGTGGTAAGTGGGAACATCCATCACAAATACGTGACTGATTCGGCGTGATGTACGGAGGCCGCCTTCGCGGGAAACGACGGCCGCCATCAATTCATCCGTGTGCAGACTTCCCTTCATCAGGAGTTCCGCCTGCGCTTGGCGCACCAACTCGACTGCTTTCGCGGCTGACGCGTTGCTGTGCGGGGTATCCACGATTTGAAAACCAGTCAGATCGATCCCTGCAGACCTGGCTGTTGCTTCTATTTTTTCGCGAGGCCCGACCAGGATGGGAGCGATGATGCCCAGATGTGCTGCATCGATTGCACCGGATAGCGCCGACTCCTCGCAGGGATGTGCCACTGCCGTAGGAATGGGCTTCATGTTCTTGCATGTCGCCAGCATCTGTTCGTACTTGCCGGTTCCGGTTTGGTAACTCACGCTTGCATCTCCATTCTGGCTTACGGACGCCACGTAGTAGAAAGTGATATGTAAGTGGGGTTAGAGATACTTCAGGACCGAGCGCGGGTGTGCCGCCTTAACGGTGCGATACCACCGGCAGGCTGGATAGAGCACAACAAGCATTACCGCCGATACACCATAAGTGGCTGCCAACCCATCGACGTCACGGAGCCCGAAATATGTCGCCGGCACTTCGAACACTAGCCGGTGAACGATATAGAAGAACATCGCGGTCTGCCCAAACACATAAAGCGGGCCATTCTCGCGCACGCCGATGCGCAGCTCGAGGTTGCGCAGGAAGGCGAGGCATACGAACAGGATGCCAAGCTCCAGCGCGTAAAAGGTGAGGGACGGCGGATATTTGCTGATGTGGAGCCACTGCTGCCAGGAACTGCCCACGCGCGGAAGGAACATATTGCCGTATAAGTTGAGGCCGCGGACGATGGCGAAGAGGACCAGGCTTAGCCCACCGCAAATCCACAGCACGTTTCTTCCGGAAACCGTACTTAGACCGGCAGCATAGCGGATGAGATGCCGGCCGAAGACCCATCCCAGGATAGAAATGGCCAGCCAGGGGATAACCGGATACTTAATGACCAGGAGGTGGCTTGAATATTGCGCAACCGTCAAAGCGGCGGGGATGGAGGCGTTGCCGGGCGGGTTCCAGAAAAGGCTAGTAACCAGCTCTCCGAGCATCATCCATCCAACGCCGAGGACCAGGAGTGCCCAGGTCGGCAGTCGGCGGAGCGGGACCATGCAGATCATTGACATGCCAATGGCAAACAAAACGCCGAAGTTCCAGTGTCCTGAACCCAGAGAAACAACCGTCAGATCGAGCAGGGCGATGATCAACCCACGAATCAACATGCTCTTGTCGATCTCCCACGCATCCACACCCTTCACCACACGGCGTTCAACACTCAGCGCCAGAGAGGTTCCCATGAGGAACACAAAGGTTGGCGCGCAGAGATGTGTCATCCAGCGTGTGAAGAATTCCCCCGCAGGTAGAGCCGTGGTCAGAGCATCGGCGTACATGGCGGAGTCGTTATCAATGTGGTGTGCGTCAAATGCCATCGAAGCATGGTCGATGGTCATGAGCACCATAACGAAACCCCGCATCCAGTCGATCGAAGCAACACGTCGCGAGGCCCCATTGCTAGCGGTGTTGCCGCCGGGCTTGCCTGTCAAGGCTTGAGTTGTATCTTTCGGTGTCATTTTTAGCGTGGCCTGCGTTGTGATGCTCAGGTAATCCGGAACGATGCGGGTGCTCTCAGTAGTTGTAAAACAGACTCTGTATTTCTGTCGTAGAGCGAGGCTTCAGCAGCGCCAGCATCAACAGAATTCTAGCCTTTTGCGGATTCAGTTCGTCAGACGCAACGAAATTCATGTCATCGTCGTTCACTTCTACGTTGCGGCCGACGCTCCCCGTGGCCACGCGCGAACTTCTGACTACTACTACGCCCTTGGCAGCGGCTCTTCTAGCAGCTTCCAGCGAGGCTTTGTTCATATTTCCGTTTCCGACTCCCGCAATAACAATGCCCTTGGCGCCGTTCGCCACTGAAGCATCAATCAGGTCAGAGGACATGTCTTCGTAAGCGTAAAGAATATCCACCCGGGGAAGTTTCGCTACTCCATTCACGTCGAATTCGCTAGTAACAGTGTTTTTCCACGACGGCGTGTCGTAGAAGTCATTCTTGCCGTAACTGGAAACGCCGACCAGACCGCGCAGGGGAGACATGAAGGTCTGGACCGCGGTTGTGCTTGTCTTGGTGAGCGAGTGCGCGGCGTGTATCCAGTCGTTCATGACTACGAGCACGCCTCGTGATCTGGCATTCGGGTCGCCTGCTACCGCGACACCTTCATAAAGGTTAAGAGGGCCATCGGCGCTGACCGCCGTCGAGGGTCGCATCGACCCCACCAGCACAACTGGCTTCTTGCTTTTCACCACCAGGTTGAGGAAGTAGGCGGATTCTTCCATGGTGTCTGTGCCGTGGGTGACGACGATGCCGTCGACGTCATCCTGCGCCAGCAGCACATTGATGCGCCTGGCGAGATTGAGCATGATATCCAGCGTCATATCCTGCGATCCGACATTGGAGATCTGCTCGCCCTTGATGTTGGCGAGATCCCTGATTCCGGGAACAGCCGCAAGCATGGCATCGATGGTCACCGCTCCGGAGGTATAAGCGGCCTGAGTCCCTGTGGACGCCGCTCCCGCGATGGTTCCCCCGGTAGCCAGTATCACAACGTTCGGAAGTTTCTTTGCCTGCGCGGGCGAGAGGTGAGTGTATGCGGTGGTTACGAGCATCACCAGCAGAAATGAAGTGATTCGCTTTGGCATCGCGGCGTCCTTTCAGGACGTTTCCAGCACTCAGAACAAGACTTTGATGATTCTCAGGATCAGCTCTTCGGGCGAGAAGACTGTGAGCAGCAAAGGCACCAGTGGAACTGCTGTGGCGGCTGCCAGTCGAGTCATATCGTCGAGGCCGAACGGGACTGAACGCATTTCGCGTACAAGCGAGTAGCTGTTGCCGAGGTCGGCGAGCGATTGAATGTCAGCGGCCCCGAGAATCTCCTCCGCCGGAGCCGGATCGCCGGCGATCCATTTCTTCTCAAACCTCTCGACATAGGTTTGAGAGAGCTGGCCGTAGTTGGCCAGCCCGTTTCTTTTTGCGCGTGCCATTTGCGGAGTGAACATGAGGAGGGGCGCGAGAATCGCCAGCACGAAAAAGGCGATGAAGGCGCCGATCTGCAGCTTGAACGACAACAGGCTCTCCCCTCTGTAAAGGACGCGGCTGGCAACCAGGCCCGCGAGCATGGCACCCTGGGCGAACAGGACGGGACCGAATGCATAGGAACTCTTGCCCAGGAATGCGAGACCGGCGCAGCGATCAGGATGGGTGGGAATGAGATTCAGGTTGATCCGCGATACCTGCCCGAGAAAGCGGAACCAGATGAAGAGTCTGAAATACCATCGCAGCAGGATGAACTGCACGATGGGAAGAGCGACGAAGACATACCAGTAACCGGCTGGAGTCAGGCGCCACCGGTCTCCCGGCAGGGCATACCATGTGGCGGTGTTCAGCGAAACGCGGCTATTCCACAGCCACAGGCCCAAAGTGTAAACGACAACCAGGAGCCCGACTTCGAGTGAGACAGAATTGCGAATCCTTACCGCCGAGTCAATCGCCCGGTCAAAGCGGGGCAGGTCCTGAGGCAAAACGATGCGGCGATCAACAAAACGGTGCACCACAGGACGTACCCGCCGATGAACGATCAGCTCAGCGGCAATGAGGATTGGGAGCGCTACCAGAAATCGCGCATGCACTTCGACATCGTGAAAGAAAGAAACACGGCCGCCCCCGCCAGGGGTGGAAGCAATAAGGGCCAAGAGCAGCATAGGCAACCAGGCGATCCCGGTGATGATCAGTAGTCGCCGATGGAGAAGATCCAGTGCATCTCCCGAGAGGCGCGATTTACGAAAGAGCTGAAAGATCGGGCCGCCTAGAACCAGAGAGAAATCATGCTGCCCATCGAGGATGGGTTCCGTCATTGTAGGGAAGGCCTGATCCGGTTCTCTGTGATTCCGTGCCACGTACGCCGCCTGTATGGCCCGCGGAGCTTGTTTTGCAATCCGCTAAGTTGGGCCTTACTTGTTTATCACGCCTAAAGCCTCAGTTTCTGTTGATTCATCATCTGTCCTAGCGGACCCGCTCAGAAACTGTCAGTTCTGACAGATATTGCGATGCTCAGACTGGATGGCTACATAGAGATACACTCCCGGCCATGGAGAGAGCGAGAGTTGATGCGTGGCTGCGAGTAGCTTCAAGAATAGGCGTATAAGTAAATCGCAGAAGTAGAGCAGCAAGGAGAGTGCTTTGCCTGATTCGAACCATTCCGGAGCGCGTCCGCGTGTCCTGATCGCAGATGACCACAGCATCGTGGCTGAGGGGCTCCGCTCGTTGCTTGAAAGAAATTACGACGTCATCGGAATGGTTCAGGATGGACAGGCGTTACTCTCTGAGGCATCGCGGCTCAAACCGGATGTCATTGTTCTGGACATCGCCATGCCCCTGCTGAACGGTCTCGATGCGGGGGAGCGGTTGAGAGCATGTCTTCCTGCCGCAAAGCTGGTCTTTCTGACCATGAAAGATGACCCCAACCTTGCCGCCGCTGCCCTCAGGCTAGGTGCGGTGGCCTACGTGCTGAAGCACACCGGAGCGTCGGAACTGCTGAAGGCAGTTTCTGAAGTGCTTCAAGGCAGATCCTACGTAACTGCAAGACTCCGTGCCGAAAACTGGGCTGACCGTGAAGCCCGCGCCCGGCAATTCTCAAAAGACCTGACTCCCAGGCAGCAGGAAGTACTTCAGTTGCTTGCCGAAGGCCGGCCGATGAAGGAAATCGCTGACATTCTTAAGGTTAGCGAGAAGACAGTCATGTTCCACAAGTACCACATCATGAAGGTCTTCAATTTGAGAAATAACGCCGAATTGGTTCTGTTTGCCCTCAACCGGCACCTGATCTCCACCTGATCCTTCAAAAGACTGTCAATTCTGCTAGCTGTTAGACTGGGCAACCCAATATAGGATTGCTGCTTCCAGTTCTCTAATCGGGACGGTGATTCCACCGGTCGGTCAGAAACTGCCGTTCGAGCGCTCGAGCTCGGGAAGGAAAGCCCAGCTTTGGAGAGGCCCAGAGTCCTTCTAGCCGACGACCATCACCCGGTGCTGAACCGAATTGTGTCTCTCTTGAAGGAGCATTTCGAAATTGTGGGCAGTGTCAGCGACGGCAGAGCCCTGATCAGAGAGGCAGCGCGACTTCAACCCGATGTAATTGTGTTGGATATCACCATGCCCATCCTCACTGGAATTGAGGCCGCTCGCGAACTTCATCAGGCGGGATCGAAAGCCAGGCTGGTTTTCCTGACTGTGCACCAGAGCACCGCGTTCGTCCGGGAGTGTTTCGCTAACGGGGGGCTCGGCTACGTCACAAAATCACGAATGATGACCGATCTGGTCCCCGCCATTAATGAAGCACTCTCCAACCGCCACTTCACGTCCCCGGCTCTTCCGCACTAACCGACCTAGGAGTTTTCCTAGTTTCCCCTCCAGACCCCCACAGACTAAAAGTCTTGGAAGGGGAGGATCGATATGCCCATTACTCGTCCTCGCATTTTGATCGCGGACGATCATACGCTGATCGCCGATCTCTGCAAAAAACTGCTTGAAACAGAATTCGAAGTAGTCGGTATTGTGAATGACGGTCGCGCTATGGTGCGAACCGCTGCCGAACTGAAGCCGGACGTGATTCTCGCCGACATCACGATGCCCTTGCTGAATGGGCTGGACGCCGGCCAGCAGGTAAAAGAGCTATTGCCGTCGGTCAAGCTCATATTTCTCACCATGAACAACGACGTTAAGCTCGCGGCAGAGGCCTTTCGCCGCCACGCCTCCGGCTATCTTGTGAAAACTTGTGCTGCGTCTGAATTGGTAACGGCCGTGCGAGATGTATTGCGCGGCGAATCTTATATGTCTCGGACCATCTGCAGGGACAAGGTCAACTATCTGCGCCGCACGGAAACTGAGCTGGAGCAAGGGGAGGAACGCCTTACCGAAAGACAGCGCGAAGTGCTGCAATTGCTGGCCGAAGGCAGGCAGATGAAGGAGGTTGGCAGCATACTGAACATGACGACCAGAACCGTCGCTTTTCACAAGTACCGGATCATGGGAACCATCGGCGCCACGAGTAACGCGGAACTCGTACGCTATGCGGTAAGGAATCACCTTGTTCCTACTTAATCATCAGGGATTGGCTCGCCGGCTGACTCCGCGGCCGCTGACTGTTATTTCTGACAGTATCCAGACTTCAATGCGCCCACTAGCATCAGCTCGTCGAGATAGGTCCGCCAGTCGCCATTTTCGCGATTTTGCGGGTGAGACGCTGTCGCAGACGACCCAAAAGGAGTAACCCATCGTCGGCGGAGCAAGTGAACAGCAAGAAAGGAGACGGACTGGGCAATAAGACTTATATGAAGGTCCAGGAACGGGTTAAATGCAAGGAAATAAGTCTTCGTGGGCAAAGCTCATTTTGGCTCACCAACAATTGCAGGTCTGTGATCTGCGTCACAAAAAAAACATAAAGTTGTGGTAAGCTTTCTGCGTTCTGCTTTACTCCTTCCGTCTGGCGGCTGGTTGCCTTAAGAAGTTATCGATGTACTCGATGTTCTTGTAGGGGATCGCGATGAGACGTGCTCTTCTCTGTGCGACGCTTATCCTACTGCTTCCAGGCCTCTGGAAGGCAGGTCGGGTTGATGCCGGCGGCAATGGTCAACAAGCCGCCGTTGCGCCTGCCAGTCATGCGACGCTCCCCGCAGGCTACGCCGGCGCCGAAGCCTGCGAAACCTGCCATGAGGATGTTGTAAAGAAATTCTCAGACAACCCTCACGCCCGCATGGCGCTGGTGCATGGCGATAAAGGCATCACCTGCGAGAACTGCCACGGTCCCGGGCAGGCCCACATTGATGGTGGTGGCGACGTTACAAAAATCTTCCAGTTCACGAAGGCGACGCCCAAAGCGGCGGATGAGAAATGCCTGAGCTGCCATGCTAGCGCGCACCCGAATTTTGCGCACACGGCGCACGGTGAGGCTCAAATTGGCTGCACGAGCTGCCACAGTATCCATAAGTCGGAAAGCGAAGAGAGCCTCCTCAAAATGTCGCAGCCGAAGCTCTGCTATGGTTGCCACACCGATATCAAGGCGGCATTTGCTCAACCTTTCCATCACAAGGTGGATGAAGGGCTGATCAAGTGCAGCGATTGCCATGATCCTCATGGCACGTTCATGGGCACTCTGCAGCGGCCCGGCACTATGCTGCACAGCGGTCCGGGTGGCTACGCAGTTTGCGTGAAGTGCCACACGGAGGCCGCAGGCCCGTTCGTCTATCCGCATCCTGTGATCCAGACCGAAGGATGCGGAGGGTGCCATTCGCCGCACGGATCGCCAAACCCGAGGCTGCTGACGCGCAATAATGTCAACTCGTTGTGCCTGCAATGCCACACGGCTTCCATGAACTTCACCGCTCCCGGAGTACCGTCGTTCCACAATCAGGCGAACCAGTACCAGGCCTGCACGGTCTGCCACTCGCAAATACACGGCTCAAACAGCGACCCCGTCTTCTTCAAGTAAGGATGGCCACGTATGACGAGCAAAAACTCATTCGGATTGCGAGCAATGAGCTATCGGCGTGGCGCTCAGCGGCTTTGTTTTTGCGCTCTTGCCCTAGCGGCGATTGCGGTGAGTCACGCGCAGACTAATCCACCGTCTTCTCCGCCGGACAAGAATTCGCCGGACAAGATTGTTGACGGGTACGTAATACACCAATCGATCGATGTGGGCGGCCATATTACGGAAAACTCTGGCAGCTCCGCAATGTACGCCACATTGGTGAACCTGCACTCCGGGGCTCGCGTGCTCGACGAGTCGCTGACCATGCGGGCCGTGGACCCTGCACGCGCGCTTGTCTTCGACCGGCTCTCGTCGACCAGCTATGGATACGGCGGCGATCCCATCACGGTCACGTACCTCAACATGTCGAAGGGACGCCTCTACGATTTCCGGGCGAGTTACCGCAGGTACCGTCAATACTTCGATTACGACCTGCTCGCAAACCCCCTGATCCCGCCGGCGTCGACCCCGTACTTGCCCTGGCTCAATAGTCCGCACCTCTATAACACCCTGCGGCAGATGACCGATTACCAACTGACGCTCTTTCCGTTGTCGCACGTGAGCGTGCGCTTCGGATACAACCACAACATCAACCAGGGGCCGTCCTACAGTTCGACGCATCTCGGCAATGATCCCTGGCTGTACCAGAACTGGAGAAACTCCACCGATACCTGGACGGGAACGCTTGACTGGAAGCCGGACCCGAAGACAACCATCAGCTACGACCAGTTTGTGACTCATTACAAGGGCAATACGATCTGGACTCTTGCAGGTCTGAATAACGTGTTGCCTAACGGCCAGCCGGTGGCGCTGGGAGTCGATGTGTCATCTGTATGGAACGCGCCGTGTTCGGCTCCGTTCAACCCGGATGGAACCGTCAACCCCACCTGCAACGCCACGCTGGGTTACAGTCGGGTTCAACCGACCCGCACCATCTTCCCGACGGAGCAGGTGCGCCTCCAGAGCTCGGACATTCCCCACCTGACGCTGAATGGCCGTTTGGCGTACACCGGCGCGAACAGTACGCTGAACGGCTACAACGAATTCTTCAACGGGCTCATTTCCAGATCATCGCAACGCGGGTACGTCGAGACGGGTTCGGCAAAGGCGCAGCACGTCAATATCAATGGCGATTTTGCGCTGGAGTGGGAGATTACGCCGAAAGTCCGGGCCTCAAATGTCTATGACTACTGGTATTTCCGGGATCCCGGCGTCAATACGTTTACCACAACGAGCTATACCGGCACCTCAATGCTGCTGCCGCCCACTGGGTCGACCACGACAACGGCGTCTGATCAGCAATATCTTAATCAGAAAACCAGCACCAATACGACCATCCTTGCCTGGGACGTAACACCGATGGCAACCTTATCGGCCGGCTATCGCTATCGCGCCCGCGAGATCACGGATGCCGGAGGCGACGTTATCCCGATCCATGAGAACTGGGGACTGTTCGGAGCGGCGCTTCGACCGCTGCCTGAGCTGCGCATCAACTTCAATTTCGCCGGCATGTCTGCCGACAACGCCTTCACCCGCATCGACCCTCGCCAGTTATACCAGTACACCGTGCGCGCGAACTATAAGCCTCGTACATGGCTTTCGGTTTCGGGATCGATCAATATCTTCAACTCTCAGGACAACGTGGAGACGGTGAACCATAAGGAGCATAACCGGGATTATTCCTTCGGCATGTCGGTCATTCCAAGCGAGAAGTGGTCGATCGACATGAGCTACTCTTACAACGACGTGTATTCGACGACGCTCGAGTGCTATCCCTCCACACCGCCGCCACCATCTGCTGAACCTGCACCCCCGGTCTGTGTTGACGCCGGGACTCCGTACCAGAGCAATGGTTATTACAATGCGCCGACGAATTACGGGTTTATCGGATTCACCTTTAGCCCAATCAGCCGCGTCCATGCCGTGGCCGGCTACCGCATGAGCTCCGTAAACGGTACCTCCCAGGCGATCAATATTCGCCAGGTACCCGGCTCGCTTCAGTCGCAGTGGCAGTCCCCCTACGGAGGCATTTATGTTCAGATCGCTCCGAAATGGACGTGGAAGGGAGATTACAACTACTACAGCTATGGAGAGGGAACACCGATCGGGCCGACCTTGCCGCGAAGCTTCCGGGGGAATGTCTACACCCTGGCAGTAAATTATGCCTTTTAGATTGCCGTTTCCTGCGCTATGATTGGCGCGCTCATCAGGAGGAGCAACCCTAATGCTGAAACAACTTGCCCGAACACTTTGCATAATCCTGCTCGTAGCCGGAACCGCGAGCTTTGCCCAGTCCGGGGCCGACACTTACAAAGCCAAATGCCAAATGTGTCATGGCGCCGATGGCACCGGCAATACACCTGCTGGCAAATCCACGAAGGCGCTGCCCTTCAACCGGCCGGATGTTCTGAAAATGTCCGACGCCGATCTGATCGCCATCGTGAAGAATGGCAAGGCCAAAATGCCCAAATATGCCGGCAAGCTTACTGACGCACAAATTACGGATGTCGTGGCTTATATCCACACGCTGCAGAAATAATAGCGGCAAGAAGAAGGGTGAATGACTCCGCAGGCGGGATTCAGGGAGAACTGGGCTCGGCCGTTTCTCTTTCTGGGAAATAACCCCATAAGCCTTATCGGCGGCGCGCTCACCACGGCGTCGGCCATGATCCTGATTGGCTTCTGGGTTGTGGATGTTGTTGCCCGCAGCGGTCCTGCGAGCCCCTACGTTGGCATAGTTATCGACTTGTGCCTGCCGGGGCTCTTCATTCTTGGACTCATTCTCATCCCTGTCGGCATGTTGCTGCGGCGAAGACGTCTTAAGGCCGCCGGTCAACTGCCCTCCGAATATCCAAAGGTCGACTTCGGCGATCCTGTCTTTCGCCACGGCCTGGACTTCGTCGTTGTCGCCACGTTTATCAACTTCGTCATCGTAGGCACGGCAAGTTATCGCGGCGTCGCCTACATGGACACGCCTAACTTCTGCGGCCAGGCATGTCACGTCATGCATCCTGAGTGGGCGGCCTATAACGTTTCACAACACCACACCCACGTGGCGTGTACCGAGTGTCACATTCCGGCTGGCGTCGCTGGATTCGTCAATGCCAAGGTCAATGGCACCAAGCAGCTTCTGGGGGTGGTGTTCGACAAGTATCCACGCCCTATCTTGCCGGATAACAGGGTTCCGGCTGCAGCCAAAACGTGTGTGCACTGTCATAACCCGCAGCGAAATATCGGTGACAAACTTCTGGTGAGCGCGTCCTACGGCGACGATGAGAAGAACTCCATAACTCACTCCCTTGTGCTCATGCATGTTGGAGGCCGAGACATGAGCGGCACGCTGAGCGGAATCCACGGTGCGCACCTTGGGCGCATCGAATACATCGCCACGGACACAACCAACCAGACCATACCCTGGATAGCAAAACAGAACGCCGACGGCTCGATGACCGAGTATCTGTCTTCCGACGCAAAAGCTCCGGTCCAGGGCCAAAAGCGTCTGATGGATTGCATCGACTGCCACAATCGCGCAGCCCACTCCTTCGACACGCCGGAAGACGCGCTCAACCGGGCGATGGCCGCCGGGAACCCGAACGCCGCATTGCCGTTCGTTCACAAAGAAGGACTGGCCCTAATCAAAGCTGACTACACATCGCAGGACGACGGGGAGTCGAAGATCACTGCCGGCCTCGAAGACTTCTATCGGACGCAACACCCTGAGGCCTGGAGCCAGCAGCGCGCCCAAATCGATCAGGCGGCGAAAGCGCTCGTAGCAATTTATGACGTTAATGTTTTCCCCGCGATGAAGCTCACGTGGGGAACGCATCCGAATAACCTCGGTCACAACGCATATCCCGGATGCTTCCGCTGCCATGACGGCAGTCACAACACTGCGGATGGCAAGACGAGCATCAACAACGACTGCTCAATCTGCCACAACCTGCTGGCCACCGATGAAGTGAATCCCAAGCAACTCGCTGACCTGGGCCTGCAATAGGGGTTCGTCCGGCGGAACCCTTCTATAGGGAATCTTGCTAAGGAAATCCGAGATACTGTTGAGCCGTGCCTCTTCTCGTCATCAGAACCAATGATCACTGCGGATTGGCGAAGGGCCCCTGATGAGAAAAGAAACCTATCGCCGCGCCATATCTCGGTTTCTTCCAGTCAGCGACTGGCTGCCCGACTGCACACCGAAAACCATACGTACTGACGTGATTGCAGGGATTGCGCTTGCCGGATTGCTGGTCCCGGAGGGGATGGCTTATGCGGGCATTGCCGGAGTTCCACCCCAGATGGGCTTATACGCCGCGATGGCGGGAATGTTTACTTACGCGCTCTTCGGGACATCGCGTCAGCTCGCGGTTACGCCTACGTCATCATCGGCAGCCATGCTGGCCGCACTCGTAGCGCCGATTGCCGTCGGCGACTCCGCTCGTTATGTTGCCCTGGCGTCAGGTGCTGCGATCGCAGCGGGCATCATTTTCCTGGTTGGTGGCCTGCTCAAGCTGGGAGCTGTGTCGGAGTTCATCTCCAAGCCGGTTCTCAAAGGTTTCGTCTTCGGACTCGCCCTCACCATCATGGTGAAGCAGGCCCACAAACTCACGGGCATTTCGGCGGGTCAAGGCAATTTCTTTCACATGGCGTGGCATGTGATCAAGTCGCTCAAAGAGCTGAGCCCGTGGACGTGTGCTGTGGGCGCAATCGCGATTGCGGTGATGTTCCTGCTGGGCGCGGTTGCTCCCCGCGTGCCGTCGGCTTTGGTAGTGCTTGTGCTCGGCGTTCTTTCTGTCTCATGGTTCGGACTGAAACAGCATCACGTAGAAGTCGTCGGTACGATTCAAGCTGGAATGCCCTCCCTGACCCTGCCACGGATTGGGGAAGATCAGCTGGCGGATATCTTTGTGGGTGCCATCGGAATCGTGCTCGTGCTCACCGCCGAATCTCTCGCTGCCGGTCGAACGTTTGCGGCAAAGCATAAATATGAGATCAATCCCAACCAGGAGCTCTGCGCTATGGGAGCGGCAAACATTGCATCCGGTGTATTCGGTGGGATTATTGTGGGCGGGGGCATGTCGGGAACGGCAGCCAATGACAGCGCCGGTGCTCGTACTCAGCTTTCCACCATCACGTCTTCTCTTTTTGTAGCTCTCACTCTGGCATATTTACTGCCGCTCATCAGCGATCTTCCTGAAGCTGTTCTCGGGGCGATTGTCGTCCATGCGGTCGCACATCTAGCCGACATCGCGACGCTCAGATATTATGCAAAGCTTCACAGTGGAAGTATCTGGGGTGCACTCGCCGCCCTCTTAGGTGTTCTGCAGCTGGGAATTCTCAAGGGGCTGATTTTCGCCGTCGCTCTAACCCTGGTGGCCGTGATGCGAAAACTCAGCGCTCCACAGGATTCTGTTCTGGGCAGGCTGGCGGGATCCGGGAATTTTGTCGATGTCGATCGTCATCCCGAGGCCGTGCAAATTCCTCATCTCCTCATATTCCGGCCGAATGGCATGCTCTTTTTTGCAAATGCGAATCGCATTCGCAACCGCTTGCGCGAACTCACAAAGCAAGCAGACGGGCCACTCCACGCGGTCCTCATAAACCTGGAAGCTTCTCCGGAAATAGATGTGACCGGTCTTGAAATGCTGGAGCAGTTGCGGGGTGAATTGCAAGAGTGGGGTATTGCGCTCTACTTCGCACGTGTCGCAGATCGAGTTCGCGATCTTTTCGATCGCAGCGCATTCACAGAACATGTTGGGCTGAATCGGATCTTTCCCGGAGTCGACTCTGCCGTTGACGCATATCTCAGGGACGGCGCATCCTCGAACGGAACTCGCAAGGAGGAGTCTGACCCGGCCCATGGATGAAAGAGAGATGAAATCCGACAAGCGTTTCCTTACCCCGATGAGGAAATCGCCATGATCTGAGGGCTCGCGCTACCAAAGCGCTTGCTGATATTTATCGCCGGCTCCTCGCATTTCGTAAAACCGCCTATAGGCTGTCAAGTGCACAATTTAGATTCTTCTCAACCAACTGATTTCGGCTATTCCTTTGAATACCGGATCGCGTCGACCGCAGAACTGGCTATAAGCCCTCCGGAAATCATCTCGTCCAGGTGCGGAATGAGCTTCTGTATCTGCTCTTCTGTGTCAATGACTGTGACCATGACGGGCGCATTCCTCGAAAGCGATAGAGTATGACGGTGATAAATCCGAGCACTCGCCCCAAATCCTTCAATACCTCGTAAAACAGTGGCGCCGCGCAATCCGAGCTCCATGCACTTCCATACGATCGCCTTGTAAAGCGGCTCGCCTTTCCACTGGTCCGCCTCAGTGAAATGGATGCGCAACATCCTGGCCTGAAATTGTTCTTTCATGCCTACTCCTTGCCTTCGCCGATCTCGACTGCCCGATGAGCATACTTGATGATGTCAACCTCGGAGAGCACAACAAGGCCCTCCTGAACCATCTCGTCGACGATCGGCAAGAAGCTCTGCAATTTCGCCTCGGTATCGACTACCGAGATCATTATGGACCGGTCATGGGAGAGGTTGAGCGGTTTCTCCTTATGCACTCTCCGATGTGCCCCATAACCGAGGATGCCTCCATAGACAGTCGCTCCCGCCAGATCATGAGCCCGCATGGCACGCACCAGTGCTTCATGGAGAGGCTGATCCTGCCAGCGATCGCTCTCGCCGATGTAAATGCGCATGATCTTTGCCTTGCCCTCAATCTTGATGTGCTCCTTGACAGGCGCTCTCTTGCGTTTCGAAGCGTGGGCCGGTTTGGCAATCGTCGTCTCCTGAACCTCGATCATCCCGGAGCCGGTTATATCTTCCAACTTGCCCATCAATTCATTTACTTTTTCGCGGGTTTCAATAAACTCGATCTTCAACGGAAGGTGATCCGATATGGCAACCAGGCTTGCGGAGTGAATTTGATGGTCGGCGCCGAATCCCGCAATTCCCTTCAGAACGGTCGCGCCCGAGACTCCTCGAAAGTACAGAAAGTCGAGAATCGTGGAATACGTTGCAGCTCCATGATGCGTCGATCCTTCGCTCAAATAGATAGAAACCTTTACAGCCTTACCGGGGGAGAGCATCTTTTCCCTTCCTGATGTAGTTCACGTTGTGAGACCAGAAACTCTTGTGCCACAGCTGTCGGAGCGACACTCTCATGACACTATCCTCGCTATCAGCACACCGCACCATACGCCCACCAATCCAAGAAGAACACTCAGCGCGACATAGGACACAGCGATTAGAAATGCGCCCGTTTGCAGGTTGGCGAATGTCTCCCACTCGAAGGTGGAGAAGGTACTATAGGCTCCAACGAATCCGATGGGAACCAGAAATCTCCAGGCCGGGTTCAGCTCCGCATGCTTCCCCAGAAGAGCCAGGACAAAGCCGACAATGACGCACGCCGTCAGGTTGATGACGAATGTCCCGTAAGGAAATCGGGTGCCCAGGCGGTTGGCCACCGCTGTGCCGACCCAGAAACGGGCGACGGACCCCAAAGAACCTCCCAGCGCTATGAAGAGATATTTCTGCAAGTCAGTTCTCCTTAGTAGCTAATTCACGCTGCGCTTCTAAATTAGAAACCTGGTCCGTTTTCCAGTGGTTCCGCGTACGTCCTGACGACACACAAAGCCGACAGAACCCACGAATTCGTCATGGGACCAAGCTCCAAAACCTGCTCAGGGATCGCGAGGAGACATGACTCCGCAACAGGATTCCCTGTCAGGAGTCATCATCTGTCCGGCCCAGGACTGGCCGGACAGCGGTTAAGGGTGAACTCCTTCACCGCAACACTGCTACATTTCTAAGACGGAGGGACCACGGTTGTCAACGCTATAGCGTCAAGTCGCCGTTCCTCACTCTGCCGATTCAGGCGTCGACGCGCCACCCCCCTTGCTACGATTCGGACCCCTCAAATTCGAAATGCAATCCGTCTGGATTACTTTTTAGTTACGGGCAACTGGCCGAAAGATAGCCTCCGCTCATGAGTTCATAGCATTATGCTTTGACTCATGGTGATCTGCCGAAGATGCTCGTTACCCCTGCAGCGGCAGCACCGCCACGGGTTCATGCAAAATTACGTTCTTAATCTCGTTGGCATTTACCCGTGGCAATGTAAAGGCTGTCAAATCACCTTCTACCGGCGAGCGCGAAAATTCGACCCTTCGCTCGCTCAGTTCGATGAAGATCAGAGACTCAGACGCATGGCGCAAAAGCATCCACCTCTGACTTCGCGAACCCCGCGCATCATTGACGTAGCACAATTTGTCAAGGGCTCGGAATAGCGTTCGCGCCGACAGCAAATCCCGGAAAGCCACCAACCACTAAGCAATTTATTTTCTGTAACTTCGTTGACCACATCCACATCCCGCCGTTGAGCTTGGGATGAGACCCAAACCCTCGGCGCGAGCGGAAGCAATGTGGCATGCCTGCGCGGAGTGTCCACGCGCCAGGGACAATTTGCGGCCTAGGAAGCGAACTTACTTTGCCTTGCGAACACGGATGCGGCCAAGAGGTCTGATGTTCGAATGCAATGCGTGCGGATCTACCCGCTCGGGGGCGAGCTTCGATTTCTCTGTAGGGATCATCGACATCTTTTGAAGCAGTGACCCAGGCTCAACCTCGTGTTCAACGATGACCCTGCGAAGCTTTGGATCACTGGGACCGGTGATGCCGTAACTATCTGGCATGAAATTTCTCCTCCCGATTCACGACGCTACACCGCACTTAGAACGAAAGGCAACAACAACTTATTGAGAGGCTCCAATCGAAGGTAACGTGCAAGAAAGGAAAGGCTGACCCTCATCGGAGCCAGCCTTTTTTTGGGAACGCTGTAATGGCCTAGTAGATGCGGAAGTTCACCTCGACGCTCAGGGGAACGGCTACCGGATGTCCTTGGTAATAGGCCGGCTTGAACTTGTATTGCTTCACAGCTTCGACAGCTTTTTCGTCCAGACCCATCCCAAGCGGCCGTACGACGTGGATATGCTGCGGATTACCCTGCGCGTCTACGATCAGCGATACCAGGCAAATGCCCTGGTATTTCGCGCGGCGCGCTTCGTCGGAAAACTCAGGGTCGACCGAGAAGAGCAGTTGCGGAGCGGATACGCCTCCGCCCGGGTGCATCAGACCGCCGCCGTATCCGCCGCCTTCGCCCGGTCCAACTCCGCCGCCATTGCCGGAGCCGATGCCTCCGCCCTTACCACTGCCGAAGCCAGAGCCGGAACCGGAGCCCTGCGAGGCAAGGGCAACCTGGGTCGATTGCGGAAGTCCGACATTGGGCATATTGGGAGCGTCAGGCAGCTTGATCTGCTGCGGCATCACGATTGTGGGATCGACGGCAAGCTTGGGGTGGTCGTTGCGGACAATCTGTGGTGGCACGATCTGCGTCTTGGCCATCTTGGGTAGGTGGCCCTTGGTGGGTTCGATCAAAGAGTGTTCGCCGCCGCCCCCACCACCGCCCATGGACTGATTCATCTTCATGGTCATGGGGATGAACGGCTTGACGTCGACCTGGGCGGCATTCATCTTTCTCTGGATGGCCCGCGTGCGCCACTGCGAGTAGAAGAAAAGGATGATGAGGCCAATGACCAAAACATGCGCGGTAATCGCGAGAGCGCTCGAGAGCGGATCCCGCTTTACGGCCATCGGGTCTGTGACCGCGACGGGCTTGGAGGTCAGGTCCAGCGGTGGAAGCTTCTTGGGGAAAAAGACGTCCTGAATGCTGGCGCCGAGGGTCTTCCATACCGGCTCTTGTTTTGTTGGATCCTCAACTTCTACCGGCGCTGAAGTGAGTTCAAGCGGCGGGAGCTTTTTAGCGGAGAAGCGGTCACGGATGCCGGTGACCAGCGATTTCCAAACCGACTCTTCTACTTCGAGGTCCCTGATTGCGACTGGCTGAGAAGTTAACTGAAGCGGGGGCTGCTTCGAAGACGAAAAGGTGTCTCGCAAATTGGAGATAAGCGAGGACCACATGGAACTGTCGGTCTCGAGCAGAAGCTTGGGCTCTTCTTCCGCCGGCCGCGTTTTCTCTGGTTCCACTTCGGGAGGTGTCAAAAGCTGGTTTCCCATATTGCTCTGCCGGAGACCATGCTCACGGCTATCTCTCCATTATGGACGACTGCTGGCCCGCTTGTCTCGCATGGATCTCTGCGCACCCCGTTATTTTTGATGGGATGCGCGCGAATCAACAGAAGTTACGCAAACACCGTCGGGATAATAGACGGTCGGGCGAGCGCGAAGTCACGTAATCAGTGAAGATTTAGATGCAGCAGCTACAATAAAACATTGCCTCTTTAACGAGAACGATGGGAGAAACGATGTCCGCAGCACCCGACCCCAACACGCCGACCGCGCGCGTGGAGGAGCCCCCAGGTCAGAAAGCCGATCAGAAGCCGGCATCAAAACTGGAACTCAAAGCGACCCTTACCCTTCCCGAAACGAAGTTCCCGATGAAGGCGAACCTGCCGCAGAATGAGCCGGTCCGGCTGAAGCAGTGGAAGGACTCCGGGCTCTACGAGCAGATTCGGGCAGCGCGCAAAGGCGCCGAGAAGTACATCCTGCACTATGGGCCGCCCTATGCCAATGGGCCGATTCACCTGGGACATGCACTCCAGAAGTGCGTCAAGGACTTCATCCTCAAGTCGAAGACCATGGCTGGCTTCGACGCGCCGCTGGTTCCGGGGTGGGACTGCCACGGGCTGCCTATCGAGATCAAGGTCGACGAAAAACTCGGCCGCAAAAAGCTGGAGATGCCGGTGCTCTCCGTGCTGCGCGCCTGCCGCGAATACGCGCAGAAATTTATCGACCTGCAGCGCAGCCAGCTGGTGCGGCTGGGAGTCTTCGGCTACTGGGACCACCCTTACCTGACGATGTCCAAGCCCTACGAGGCGCGGACCCTCGAGACCTTTTACGACTTCTTCGAGAAGGGTTTCGTCTACAAGGGGCTAAAGCCGGTCTACTGGTGCCTGCACGACCGCACGGCGTTGGCCGAGGCCGAAGTCGAATATGAGATGCACACCAGCCCGAGCGTCTACGTCCGCTACGCGCTGACCAGCGACCCGGCGACAATTGATTCCGCTCTGGCCGGCAAACACGTATCGACGATCATCTGGACGACGACTCCGTGGACGCTGCCCGCATCACTGGCCGTCGCCTTTCATCCGGAGTTCGACTATGTGGCGCTCCAACAAGGTGACAACATCTACATCGTCGCCGATTCGCTGGCCGAATCGGTACGCGTGGCATGCAAGCTTGAAGACGCGCGCGAGATCGCGAGGTTCAAGGGCACGAAGATGGAGCGCGTGACCTTCCAGCATCCTTTCCTCGATCGCAGTGTTCTGGGCGTGAATGCCGATTATGTGACGGCCGATCAGGGCACGGGCGCGGTGCATACGGCCCCGGCGCATGGCGCGGACGACTTCTACACAGGCGCGCGCTACGGCCTCGACCAAACCTGCAACGTCGACAACGAAGGACGCATGCGCAACGGGCGTCCGGAGTGGGAAAGCCTGACAGTCTTCGAGGCCAACGAACCGATCATCAAGGTGCTGGCTGAGAGCGGCGCGCTGATGGGACGCAACGACATCTATCACTCCTATCCGCACTGCTGGCGCTGCCATAATCCGGTGATCTTCCGCGCAACCGAGCAGTGGTTCATCGGCATGGAGACTCCGCTGAAGACCCCGGACGGCGCAGAAACCACCTTCCGGCAGCGGGCGCTGGACGAGATCAAGCGCGTGAAATGGGACCCGGCATGGGGCGAAGATCGCATCTGGAACATGATCGCCACCCGACCCGACTGGTGCATCTCGCGGCAGCGCATCTGGGGCGTGCCGATTGCGGTGTTTTTATGTAATAAGTGCCATACACCGCTCAACGATCCGGCCGTGAACCGGCGCGTGGTGGCGCTCTTTGAGGAAGAGGGCGCCGAGGCTTGGCATAAGCATTCCGTCGAAGAGATTCTGCCTGCCGGAACAACGTGCGCGGCGTGCGGCGCGGCGCAGCGCGACGGTGAGCTCGCGGCCTTCCGCAAGGAGATGGATATCCTCGACGTGTGGTTCGATTCGGGGAGCAGCTGGAATGCGGTACTAGTGGGCAATCCGGAACTGGCCTTCCCTGCCGATCTCTACATCGAAGGCGGCGATCAGCATCGCGGATGGTTCCACTCTTCCCTGCTCTGCTCGGTCGCGTTGAAAGATATCGCGCCCTACAAGACCGTCGCAACTGTCGGCTGGACGCTCGATGAACAGGGACGAGCATTCTCGAAGTCGCTGGGCAACGGCGTCGATCCCGTCGATATTGCGGATCGCCTGGGGGCAGAAGTGGTGCGCCTGTGGACGGCGAGCGTGGACTTCCGCGAAGATGTTGCCGCCAGCGAGAACCTGATGCAGCGCGCCGCGGACAACTATCGCAAGCTGCGCAATACGTTCAAGTACCTGCTCGGAAATCTGCACGGCTTCGATCCGGCGCGGGACGCCGTGACGGACGATGAGTTGCTGCCCCTCGACCGTTACATGTTGGCGCGGACCCGCGAGCTGACCGAGAAGGTTCTGGCGTGGTACGAGCAATTTGAGTTTCACCGGGTCTATCACGCGATCAATGAGTTCACGATTGTCGATCTGTCGGCGTTGTATCTCGACGTGCTGAAAGACCGCATGTACACCTTCGCCCCGATCAGCATCGAGCGCAGGTCGGCGCAGACGGTGATCTGGAAGATTACGGAAGCGCTGGTGCGACTGGTGGCTCCGATGCTGAGTTTTACGGCGGAGGAGGTGTGGGGCTATCTGCCGAAGGTCGAGGGACGCGAAGCCAGCGTGCATTTGGCGGAGTTTTGGAGGCCGGCGGAGATAGCCGGGCAAGATCAAGCGTTGCTCGCCGATTGGAAAGAATTGCTGGAAATTCGCGATGAGGTTCTACGAATACTCGAGATCGAGCGCAAGGCTGGACGTATTGGCAAAGCACTCGAAGCTAAAATAGTGCTAAACGGCTCCGATGGAGTTCTTGCGCTCTTGAATAAGTACTCTCAATCGCTCAAAGAGCTTTTCAACATTTCGCAATTTGAAATCCCGCGCGAGAAGAAATCTCCAAGCGACCTTAGCAACTTCGGATTTGCGTTCCACCCAGCGGACGGTATCAAGTGCGAGCGCTGCTGGAACTACCGCACCGACACCGGCGACTACCACTATCGCACCGCAGGTGAAAGCGGCACATGGCATGATGTCTGCGGTCGATGCGCTACAGCCCTGAAACAGATGGGCTACGACGAACGGGGTGCGGCATGAGCCGTATTCGTGACTGGAGACTCTGGCTGTTGGGCATCTCGGTATTGGTGATCGCGTTCGATCGTCTCACCAAGCTCTGGGTTAGCAAACACATCGTCGAGGGCGACGCGATCACCGTAATTCCGGGCGTCTTTCGCATCTCGCATGTGCAAAATCCGGGCGCAGCCTTCAGCCTGTTCACTGATTCGCCGCATCCCGACCTCACGCGTTGGCTCTTGACAACGTTTTCGCTGCTCGCAGCGGTGGTGGTGCTGTTGGTGCTGCGCAAAATCGGCCGCAGATTTTCGCTAACCGCGTTGTCTATGGCGCTGGTCTTCGGCGGAGCCATCGGCAATGTGTGGGATCGCCTACGCTACGGCACGGTGGTGGATTTTCTCGAAGTCCACATCATTCACTATCACTGGCCCGACTTCAACATCGCCGACTCGGCCATCGTGATTGGCGGGATCCTGCTGCTGCTCGATTCGCTGCGCTCGTCGGCATCTGCCACAACCGGCCCAGCCAAGACCGAAGCCTCATAGGAGGCTCATACCTATATGGAAATCGCGGATTTTCGGCGGATCGCGTTGAGCCTCGACGGCGCGGAGGAGAGCTCGCACATGGGCTCGCCCGATTTCCGCGTGGGCGGCAGAATATTCGCCACTCTCGCCTCGCAGAGCGAGGGCTACGGCAACCTAATGCTCATGCCGGAACAGCAGGCCGCCTTCGTCACAGAGATGCCCGAAGTCTTTATACCGGTTAAAGGCGGATGGGGCAGGATGGGCGCAACACACGTTGTTCTCGCCAACGCCAACGAGGACCTGCTTCTGGGCGCTCTGCATACCGCGTGGGAGTTGCGTCGCAAGGCCAGCGAAAAGACGAAGGGCAAAAAGAGGCCTTCCCGAAGATAGTTTTGAACTCAAGTATGAAAACGCGCCTTCTATCTGCGATATTGCTTCTCTCAACGTTCTTCGCGCACAGTGCCCGGGCGCAACCGGCTTCGCATTCTATAGAGAAACAGCTCGTCATCATCGACACCGATATCGGCGACGATATCGACGATGCTTTTGCACTCGGCGTGGCGCTGCAGAGCCCCGAGTTCAAGCTGCTCGGCATTACGACTGCCTTCGGAGATACGAAGCTGCGCGCGCAGCTGGCCGTCCGGCTGCTGGATGCGGTAGGGCGCGGCGACATTCCGGTCGTTGCGGGCGTGGAGACTCCCCCTCGCACGAAGTTCACACAGGCGCAGTACGCGGAAGGTGGCGACACGAAGCAGGTGCAGCCCGGCTCCGCTCCCGACTTTATTCTTGCCGAGATTCGCAAGCATCCGGGCCAGATCACCCTGATCTCGATTGGGCCGCAGACCAACCTCGGCGCAGCCATCGACAAAGACCCGGCGACCTTTCGCAAGCTGAAGCGCATCGTTATGATGGGCGGGTCTGTCTATAAGGGATACGCCGGCGGCGCGCCCGATCCAGAGTGGAATATCCTCTGCGACATTTCCGCGGTGCAAAAGGTTTTCACCTCCGGCATTCCGCTGTATGTCATGCCGCTTGATGCCACGATTCTCAAGCTCGACGACGAGAAGCGCAAAGCCTTGTTCGACTATGCTTCGCCTCTGACGAAGCAAATCGAAGAGCTCTACAAAGAATGGGGCCAGCCGACGCCGACGCTCTTCGATCCGATGGCTGTGGGTTACGCTGCAAAGCCTGACCTATGCCCGACGACCGCCATGCACATCACCGTTGACGACAAGGGCTATACGCGGCCCAGTCCCGGCCCGCCAAATGCGCAGGTGTGCCTCAAGTCCGATCCCGCAACCTTCTTCCCTTTTGTCTTGAATCGGCTGATGTCGGGCACTCCGGCCAGATAGTGTCCTCGACCCTCGCGCGCGGTTTGCCGCGCCGCATTCAGCCCCTATAATTAGATTGGGACTCCTTGTTTTCCTGCCGGATTTTCGCCCGGTGGGGTGGCTCGCCGTTTTCGACTTTGAGGCAGACTTTTTGACGGACCAGATCATCATCCGCGGGGCGCGGACCCACAATCTCAAGAACATCGATTCCAATATCCCGCACGGCCAGCTGACGGTCGTCTCCGGCGTTTCGGGCTCGGGGAAATCCTCGCTCGCGTTCGATACCGTGTACGCGGAAGGCCAGCGGCGCTACGTTGAGTCGCTGTCGGCCTACGCGCGCCAGTTTTTGGAACGCATCGAAAAGCCGGATGTGGATCTCATCGATGGCCTCGCTCCCGCCATCGCGATCAAGCAGAAGAATTCGACGCGCAATCCTCGCTCGACGGTCGCGACGGCAACGGAAATCTATGACTACATGCGCCTGCTGTGGGCGCGCTGCGGAACGGTTCACTGCATCGTCTGTGACGGGATCGTGAAGCGAGACACGGTGGACGAGATTGCTGCGGCGGTGCTGGCCCTTGGCGACGGCACACGGCTGCACGCGATTTTTCCTGTGACTCCAACCGCGTGGCCTGCACTGGCCGCGGAGACGGCAGGCGAACCGGCAGACAAACCTGCCGCACGCGCAAAGAAGGCTGCAAAGAAGACGACAAAAACAGCCGCTGAACCTCTTCTGACCGACGAACTCAAGGAGCGCCTGACCGACCTGCGCAAGCGGGGCTTCAACCGGCTCTACCAGGGCGGCACCATCTACGAATTTTCTACCCCCGAATCGCTGTTGGAGATCAACTTTGCGCTGCCGGTCTTCATACTCGTAGACCGCATCGCTGTCTCCGCAGACAACCGAGCGCGCATCGTTGACGCGGCGGAGATCGGCTATCGCGAGGCCGGTGAGATCCTGTTTGAAATTGTCCCGCGCGAGGCCGAAACGCCGGAGCGTGAGCGGCTGCGATTCTCCGCGGCCTTCGAGTGCAAGAACTGCCATCGCGTGTATCGCGACCCGGAACCGCGGCTGTTCTCGTTCAACAATCCCTTTGGCGCGTGCCCGCGCTGCCAGGGCTTTGGCAACACGATCGACTTCGACCTCGACCTGATTATTCCCGACAAGTCGAAGACGCTCGACGAGGGCGCGATCGATCCCTGGAACCGCCCGAAATATCGGTCGTACTTCACCGAGCTGAAGCGCGTGGCGAAGGAGCATGGCATTCCGATGGACGTGCCCTGGTTCGATCTCTCGCCTGACCAGCAGGCTTTCGTGCTCGACGGGCATGGATCGTTTCTTGGTGTGCACGGCTTCTTCCAGTATCTGGAGCGGAAGAAGTACAAGTTGCACGTGCGCGTGATGCTGTCGAAGTATCGCGGCTATGCGCTCTGTCCGGAGTGCAAAGGGCAGCGGCTGCGGGCCGAGGCGCGCGCTGTTCGCGTCGGAGCTGAAAACGCGGGCAAAAACATCTGCGATGCGGCTGCACTGACCATCCGCGCTGCGAATGAATTTTTTAGCGGCGTTCAGCTTACGCCCATGCAGCAGGAGATCGCCGGGAGCATCCTGCACGAGATTCAGCAGCGCTTGCATTTTCTCGACGCGGTCGGACTGGACTATCTCACGCTCGATCGACTCGCGTCCACGCTCTCCGGCGGAGAATCGCAGCGTATTCAACTGGCGACTTCGCTGGGCTCGCAACTGGTGGGTGCGCTGTATGTCCTGGACGAGCCTTCGATTGGCCTGCATACGCGCGACACCGCGAAGCTGATCCGAATTCTCGAGAACCTGCGCGACCTGGGCAATACGATCCTCGTTGTCGAGCACGATCCCGATGTGATTCGTTCGGCGGACTATCTGCTCGATCTTGGGCCGGGCGCGGGTGAGTTTGGCGGACGCGTGCTCGCCGCAGGCTCTGTGGCCGAGGTGGAGCGGAATCCCGACTCGATCACCGGGAAATATCTCTCGGGTCAGCTCACCATTCCAATCCCGACGCGGCGGCGCGAAGCGGGTGCGGCGAAAGACTGGATAAAGCTGCGCGGGGCGCGCGCCAACAACCTGCGCGGTCTCGATGTGGAGATTCCGCTTGGCCTCCTAGTCTGCATTACCGGCGTTTCCGGATCGGGCAAATCGACGCTGGTGCACGAGGTGCTGTATCGCGTGATCTCGCACCAGCTCGGCAAGACTGAGGGCGGCGACCCGGCGAACGTCTATCGCGACATCAAGGGCGTCGAGCGGCTGAACGATATTGTCCTCGTCGATCAGGCCCCGATCGGGCGCACGCCGAGGTCGAATCCGGTGACCTATATCAAGGCCTTCGACGCGATTCGCGAGCTCTTTGCGGCGCAACCCGAGGCACAACGGCGTGGCTACACGGCAGGACACTTCTCGTTCAACGTTCCGGGCGGCCGCTGCGATGTGTGCGACGGCGACGGCACTGTCACCGTCGAAATGCAGTTCCTCGCCGACGTGGAGCTGCCCTGCGAAGAGTGCGGCGGCACGCGTTACAAGGCAAGCGTGCTCGAGATCCGGTACAAGGGCAAGAATATTCATGAAGTGCTCGCCATGACGGTCAAGGAAGCTCTGCGCTTCTTTGCCGGGCAGCACAAGATCGTCGAGAAGCTGGCGGTGCTCGACGAAGTTGGCTTGGGCTACGTGCGCCTGGGGCAGTCGGCGACGACGCTCTCCGGCGGCGAGGCCCAGCGAGTGAAGCTTGCCGGGCATCTGGCGACGGTGCGGACTGCATCGCACGTCGATGGCCGCAGGAAACAGAGCCGCGTCCTGTACATTCTGGACGAGCCGACAACGGGGCTGCACTTCGACGATGTGAGCAAGCTGCTCACGGCGCTACGCAAGCTGATCGACGGCGGAGGGTCCCTGGTGGTCATCGAGCACAATCTCGACGTGATCAAGTCGGCGGACTGGGTGATCGATATGGGGCCGGAAGGCGGTTCGGCCGGCGGCCAGATTGTGGCGGCGGGGACTCCCGAGCAGATTGCTCAGAACGAGTTTTCGCACACCGGCTTTTGGTTGAACAAAGTTCTTACAGCGCGGCGCGAGGCCGTGAACGAAGTGGTGGCATAATGCAGTTGCTATTCTCCTTGCTGATTCTGGCTGTTGTCTTCCCTGCTCTTTTCCTACCCGTTGATCTGCAGGCTCAGTCAGCACCTTTGCCACCGGGAACAAGCGCGCCAGAGTCCGCGCAGGAACAGGCGGCGCAGGCGAACCCGCTGGCCCAGGCCGAGGCAGCGATCGAGGCGAAGAGCTACGACCAGGCACGCAGCCTGCTCGTTGCATATCTGTCGGTGCACCCCGGCGATGCGCGGGCACTCTTCGACCGCGGCTACTGCGACGACGGACAGGGAAAAACGCAGGCCGCCGAAAACTACTACCGCAAGGCTATCGTGGCCGATCCAAAGCAGTTTGAAGCGCGCCTGGCGCTGGGATTGCTGCTGGCGCAACAAGGCGTCGAGGAGGCCCAGACGCAAATTGAGATGGCGGTGACGTTGGAGCCCAATCCACCCAGCCCGGCGGCCAAAGCCCAGGCGTATCGAGCGTTGGCGAGACTGGTCAGGGAGTCGGACCCCGATACGGCGAAGCAGGCTTTACTGAATGCACTCAAGCTTTCCCCGGAGACCGTAAGTGATACCCTGCTCACGGCCGAAATTGCTGAGGCGGAAGACGATAAAGACGTCGCTGAGCAGGCATACCGGCGCGTGTTGAAGATCGATCCCCAGTCTTCCCCGGCAACCGCCGGGCTGGTCCATCTACTGCTGGCGGAGAAAAAATATTCTGAAGCGGAGCCTCTCTTGAAGGCCGCCCTGACGCGGGACCCGGACGATCCGGCGCTGAATACCCAGTACGCCGCGCTGCTCTGGGCGGAAGGCAAGACCGACGAGGCGGTTGGGGCGCTCGAAAAGCTGCACCGCCTTGAGCCACAGGATCGTGCAATCGGGGTCATGCTGGCTGATGCCTATATGCAGGCCGAGAACTATGAAAAGGCCGATTCTGTCTATGCAGACCTGCTGGTTTTAACACCGAACGATGCCGTATTGGCATCCGCTCGAGGGGTGGTTCTGATCCGGGAACAGAAGTATGCCCAGGCGCTGGAATTATTCCAGCGGGCGGTCAAGATTAAGCAAGATGATTCCGATGCATGGGGAGGAATCGCGTTGGCGGCGTCCAACACCCACCAGTACCCTCTGGTGGTCGAGGCGCTTACGATGCGATCAAAATTAGCTTCGGAAACACCCGCTACTTACTTTCTATGGGCAACCGCATACGATAATCTTCATCAGAAGAAGCAATCTGTGGAGTATTATCACTTGTTCCTGAAGTCGGCCCTGGGGAAGTTCCCAGACGAGGAGTGGCAGGCCAAGCAGCGGCTGGCAATCCTCGAAAAGTAGTTAGCGTTTGACGTTCCCGTGGCACCCTAAGGAGGTGCATCATGCGGTTCGTTCTTGCTTTGGCACTCGCTACGCTTGCCATTACCCCCGCGGCATCCGCGGCATCCGATAAAGCACTGGACACCCAGGAGATCGCTGCCCTGGAGATAAAGGCTGCCCAGGCTGCTCCCAAGGAGCAGTGTTTTCTCTATGCTCAGCTTGCTCACTCCATGACCGAGTTGGCTAGTCAGCAGTTGTCTGCGGGCAATATTGCGCAGGCCTCCGCTTCGCTGAAGGCCGTGCAGATGTATGCTGAGAAAATTCACATGGGCGTCGCCGATGACGCGAAAAAGCTGAAGAATGCCGAGATCCTGATGCGGCATACCGCCTACCAGCTCAAAGAATTGTTGATGGGCGCTTCTCTCGACGACCGTCCCACGCTCGAATCGACTCTGAAGCAATTGGATCAGGTGCAGTCAGAGATGATGCTGCAGGTCTTCAAGCATTAGGGATTAAAGTTCCGAGCGCGCACACGGTAGGACCTGCCCTCCCCATCCGAAACTCTTTCCGCGCCCTTTGAATGAAAATCAAACTTCAAGCTGCCACTGCCGATGACGTCGCGGACTTGGTGTCGCTTCAAAACGCCGTCGCACAGGATCTGACTTCCCGCCACGGCAAAGGACACTGGTCGTCGAATGTGTCGGACAAGGGCGTTCTCTTCGCGATGAAAAGGTCGACCGTGTACGTTGCCAAGTGTCGCAAGCGCCTGCTGGGCACCTTCGCGCTCTCGACCAGAAAGCCATGGGCAATCGACAAGACTTACTTCGGCCCGAGCGATCGGCCTCTCTATCTCACATCGATGGCTGTAACTCCCGACCAACAGCGCAAGGGTATCGGCAGATTCTGCTTGCATGAAGCATGCGAGATCGCCAGGAGATGGCCGAGCGACGGCATACGGTTGGACGCATACGACGCCGCTGCCGGCGGCGGCGATTTCTATCGAAAGTGCGGCTTTCGAGAAGTTGGCCGGGCGCTGTATCGGAACAACCCGCTGATCTACTTTGAAATGTTACTTTGAGTGCTTAGCGCGCGATCAGGTCGTCCTGAATCGAGAGTGAAGAAACCGATCCACGAAAGACGTGGGTCGTCATGAGCCTCTTGTGTTCCGGAAGAACGGGCTTCCGAACCTGTGCCAGTTGGCTCCGGTGACATCCCAGCACGAACAGAAGCGCAAGGACGAGCAGGCAGACCGTCTCAAACCATTGCTTCTGAGCCGCCATATTGCCCCCCTGCGAGTGCGGGGCTAATCCCCGTTACTCGATCTGCCCGAGTAGTGACCGAGCGGCGATATTCGTTTCAAGGAAAGCGCTACTCCGCCCGCAGCGCCTCCACGGGATTCACCGAGGCAGCGCGCCGCGCCGGGATAAAGCTGGCGACGAGCGCCGAGAAGCCGAGGAGCATCGCAACCGAAACCAGCGTTGGAATATCCCACGACCGCACTCCGAAGAGCAGTTTACCCATGAAGGCCGCGGCTCCCACGGCGCAGGCCAGGCCAGCGGCGACACCAAGAACGGTGAGCAAACCCGCTTCTTTCAGAATGAGCTGGTAAACGGAGCTGCGCTGCGCTCCCAGTGCCATACGAACGCCAATCTCGCGCGTCCGCTGGCTGACGGAGTAGGCGATCACCCCATAGAGTCCAACCACACCCAGCAGCAGGGCAAGAACGGCGAAGCCTCCCACGAGCCAGGCTGCGGAGCGGTGGATGTACGCCGCTGGCGTGCTGTTGATGCGCTGTTCCATGGTGAACTCGTTGCGCGTGCCGATGCCGGGGTCGATCTTGTGAATGGCAGCGACGATGGCAGGCAGGATGGACTGCTCGGCCTGCGAGGTGCGGACGATGAGACAGAAATAAGTGTCGGAGTCCTGATTATAGGGATGGTAGACGGCCGGCCAGATCCCCTCATCCAGCGAGCCTTCGCGTATGTCGTCAACGACGCCGATGACTTCGCGCAGAGAGTCGGGTGCGAGATCGGTGCCGCCAATCTTTTTGCCGATAGGGTTTTGACCGGCGAAGTATTTCCTCGCAAGTGCCTGGTTGATGACCACAACTCTCGGTTTAGTCGAGTCCTCGACATCGGTGAAGAAGCGTCCGCTGATAAGGCGGGCCTTGATCGTCGAAAAGAAAGCGGCGCTGACGTCGCGCTCATTCACCTCGTTGTGTTCGCCGTTATAAGGATGGCCGAGAATCCTGATCCAGGTGGTGTTTCCGTTCCCGCTGACAGGCAGTACGCTCGTGGTGGCCGCGGACTGCACGCCGGGCAGCGCTTCGAGACTGGCGATGACCTGGCGAACGAGCTTAACCTGCTGTTCAGGTTTGGCGTAAGCTTTGTCGGGCGCAGCGACCTCGACCGTAGCGAGGTGGTCCGGCACAAAGCCGAGCGGGACGTGAAGCAGATGGTAGAAGCTGCGCGTGATCAGGCCAGCTCCTGCGAGAAGCACAACGGCGATCGCCAGCTCTAGAACAACGAGGTTCGACCCGAAGCGGCGCCAAACGGTTCCTGCGGCGCCACGGCCCCCCTCGGCGAGATCGCCCCTCAGGTTTGACGCCGACAACCGCAGAGAGGGCCCCAGCGAGAAGATCGCAACCGCAATCAATGCGACGAGTCCGGCGAAACTGAGGACGCGAGAGTTGAAGCCGATGTTCTGAAGATAGGGCACGTAATCGAGGATGTCGCTGGGGATAAGCCGCAGGAGCAGGTGCATCGTTCCATACGCAGCAGCCAGCCCTAGGACGCTGCCTGCCAGCACCAGTATCAGCGATTCGGTAACGAACTGCAGCACCAGGCGTCCCCGCGATGCCCCCAGCGCGCCGCGCACCGCCATCTCGCGCCGGCGGTTTTCCGCGCGGACCAGAAGCAGATTGGAGACGTTCACACAGGCGATGAGCAGCAGCAGGGCCGCTCCGCAGAAGAGGACGAGAAAGATAGGGCGAACATCGCCGATGATGGCTTCGCTCAGCAAAACGACAGACGCGCTCTGGCCGCGATTGGTGTCGGGAAACTGCTTCTCTAGCTGCGCAGCGATGGACTTCATGTCAGCCAGCGCACTCTCGACCGAAACGCCATCCCTGAGGCGGGCAACGCCGTAGAGGTTGTGGCAACCTCGGCGCTTCTCGCAGCCGTTCAGCTCCTGGATGGGCAACCAGAAGTCGGCGCGGCCGCGCGGAGCAAATTGGAATTCGCGGGGCAGCACGCCGATGATCGTTGTGGGCGCGCTGTCGAGCGTAACCGCCTGACCCACTACGTCGCGGCGACCACCGTAGCGATTCTGCCAGGTCGCATACGTGATCAACGTGCTGCGCGGCGCGCTGGGCGAATCCTCACCGGGGCGGAAATCGCGCCCAAGGATAGGCGTCACGCCAAGGGTGCTGAAAAATCCTGCTGAGACGCGCGCCCCCAGTGCCGCTTGAACGCCCGAAGGCGTGTTGAGCAGAAAGCTGCCGCCCGTCCACACGTCGAATGAGCCGTAGACCTTCTGCTGCTTGTTCCAATCGAGGTAGTCCTGGTAAGAGAGGTTGGAAAAGCGCGGAAAAGCCTTGACACTCTCGTAGACGCCGACGAGCCGTGTGGGATCTTTGTAAGGAAGCGGCTTGATCAAGGCTGCGTCAATGAAGGCGAAGAGCGCGAGGCACGCGGCGATACCGAGAGTAAGCATCAGAACAGCCGTGACGGCAAAGCCGGGATTTTTGCGCAACTGGCGCAGGGCGAAGCGGGAATCCTGCACGAGACCCTCGGCACTGAAGGAGACGACTTCCCTGCTCTGTTCAGTGAGCCGCGTCTTATTGCCGAAGTGCCTGCGCGCCGCGTGCTGCGCGGCATCCGGAGTCATGCCTTCGGACTGGAGTTCCCTCTCTTGCTGCTCGCGGTGCCAGGCCATCTCTTCCTCCAGTTCGTTGTTGAACTTGTCGCGGCGTAAGAGAAATCCGAGCTTCCTGAAGAATCGGGCAATCGAGTCCATAGTGGCCTCCTATGCGTCCTGAAGCACACGGCCGATGGCCGCGATCATCTGTTCGAACTGCGAGAGTTCCACGCCCAGCTGCTTGCGACCAGCCGCCGTCAGGGTATAAAAGCGGGCCCGCCGGTTTGTCTCCGTGATCTTCCACTCAGCCTTCACCCAGCCCTGCAACAGCAGCCGTTGCAGAGCCGGATAGAGCGAGCCTTCTTCGACGGTCAGCACGTCTTGAGAAATGTTTTTGATTGACGCCGCGATGCCGTAGCCGTGCAACGGCGCACGCGTCAGGGTTTTGAGGATTAGTAAATCCAGCGTTCCGGGGAGGAGGTCGTTCTTCTTGGCCATGGACTCTATCCATAGCTTATCTATGGATAGAAAGTCAATACGACTGGTCACAATTGGTCGGACTGGCAGCCTGGCAGAGTCAGCGCCCGTCTGTTCGCAGAACTATGCGAAAGGATGGGCGCCGACAGATGTTCCGGAGAGCTTACTTGACTACTGACTGGAACAGCGGAGACTGCAGCAGAGCGGTGAACTGGCTGTCTGAAGCCGCAAAGCGTACCTGCAACTGGCCCGCGCTGGAGTCGATGGTGGTTGCGTCGACGGCCTGCTTCTCCGTTGCCGTGCCGCTGACCTTCTTATACATCGCGGCCGCGTTCAACACGGACGACAGGGTCGCGGCGGTGAAGGTGTCGGGCGTGGAGACATCCAGTGAGAACTTGACGCCGTTCTGGAAGTTCATGGTGTAGCGCGAGCCGAGCAGGCGCTTCTTGATCTGCTCGTAGTCGGTGAGTTGTGAGGCTTCTCCGAGCAGGCCGCGCATCATGTACTGCGTGCCCTTCTGGTCGAGTATGCTCCACAGCGGCTCCGAGTCTACGCCGCCCATCTGCCCGAGCATCTCCTGGTTGGTAAGGAGATTGGGTGCCAAGCCATCGCGCGCGTCAAGAGCAGGCTTGATCGCGTCGTTTGATCCAAACACCATGGTGGTGGGATTGAGGAAAGCGACCACCATGCCGCTCTGTCCCATGGGATAGAGCCTGTTCGTACGGTAGAGGGTCGGCTTGACCTTGTTCTTCTTGAAGGTAGCAAGAATGTCGCTCAGCGTGAACTGCCCCTGGGCGACGCCGACAATCTTGACAGCGTCTCCATCTCCGGTGCGATATGCAGCGAAGGCCAGCTCTTCGACGTCGTGGTTCTCGTTGAACCCGGAGCTCTTGAGCGCCTGCTCGAGCTGCTTGATCTCAGGCGGCAGGATGCGTGCCTTCAAATCCATTGCGGCGGGCGAGTTTTGCATCGCGCGGTAATCGACGACAATAATCTGCTGCACATCCTTCGGAATGGCGGTGCGCGCGTCGCTGTCGAGCTGCGCAGCCAGGGCTATAGGGGCCAGCGTCGCGCAGGCCGCGGTTAAAACGGAGCTCACAGCAAGCCCCTTGAATCGGGTATAAAACTTCACTTTGTTTCTCTGCCTCCGGGGGCGTTTACGCGCTAACCCCTGTCACTCTATTCGTATATCTCTATTTTAGACGCGAACCGGCTTGAGAAAGCGTCGGCCACGCAATCGGATGCTGCAACTTGCGTTCCAGAATCTTCTCCTCCGGATCGAATTCATGGAAAAGACGCAGCCACTCGCTCTCGCGCTCAGCCGCGGCCTCCGGTACAAGGCCGATCAGCTCGCCGCGCACCGGGGCAACTCCGTGACGCGCAGCCTTCGCCCGGACGACTTCGTAGACCTGGCTGAGCGGCGTCTGGCGGAAGTCGGTAATGTTCATCGAGATTTGCGCCTCGCCATGCGCCAGCACCCCCATAGCCTTAACGCCGGTAAGGCCTCCACCGGATGCACGAATCTCGCGGGCGATGGCACGCGCGGTGGCGACATCGGCGGTGTTCAGATAAAGATTCCAGGCAATGAGAAATCGGCGCGCTCCAACGGCGGCAGCTCCGGCAGTGGGATGAAGGTCGGGGCCGCCCATGTCAGGACGACGCGCAACCTCGCGTTTGACCGCTTCGCGCAAGCCTTCGAACTGGCCCTGGCGCACTTGTTCCAGCAGTGCGCGGTCGGGGCGAGCGGCGGCTGCTTCGTAAAAATAAACGGGAATGTTGTGGCGGTTCCATATGGCAGCGCCCGCCTGGCGCGCAAAGAGAACGCACTGCTCGAGAGAAATGTCCCGGACAGGGACGAAGGGGATAACGTCGGCGGCCCCGATCCGCGGGTGGACTCCGCGTTGCGAGGTAAGGTCTATGAGCTCGGCCGCGCGACCCGCTCCCCGCACGGCAGATTCAACGACCGCGGTTGGCGGTCCAACAATGGTAACGACGGAGCGGTTGTGGTCGGGGTCGCGGGAGAAATCAAGCAGCGACACGCCATCCACGGCCATCGCGGCAACAATCGACTCAACAATGGCCGGATCGCGGCCCTCGGAGAAGTTGGGAACGCATTCGATAAGCGGGTCGGGCATGGCTAATGGCCGATCACTAACGGCTAATCCCTAATCACTGTTCCCTGCTCTTTATTTCCACCAGGTGTAGCCGATCTGGAATTGTACGCTTGCGTTGACGCCTGGGTTTCTGTCACCCAGCGACGCGCTGGAAATATGGATCGCATTGGCGGCAAAGTCAATGGAGCGGCGCGGCTTTACGAAGTAGTGAAATCCAATCCCGAACTGCGGCGAGAAATTCCAGATGCTGGTGCCCCCGGGTTGGCCGTGCGGTACGAGGATATCCGGCGGGTACTTGTGTGTCGTATAGATTAATCCGCCGGCGCCCTGCAGCCACGGGGCAAAATGGCGGCCGGGTTTCAGGTCCCAGCGCAGAATGATCGGTGTGATGCTGACACCGGTGAAGGTTCCCCCGCCGTACGGGAGATAGGCATACCCGACCTGGCCATCGAAGATGTATTTGGTCAGCGCAATATGGGGCGCGGGCGTGAAGGACTGCCAGTAAGGCATGACCTCGACCGCGTACTCAAACTGGCCGCGCAGGATGCCGGGAAGGTGCTCGTCGGTGATGACCTTGCCCGCGCGTCCTCCCGCAGAGAGAAAGCTGAAGTCGGAGCGATCGCCCGTGCCGACGCCGCCCTGCAGGAAGGCGCCGAACTCCCAAGGATCGGTGGCCATCGCAGCCTTGGCAGGTGCGTCGTCAGGAGAGGTTTTGGTCTGTGCCGGTGCGTTCAGTGTCAATGCCGATAGAGCGGCGCCAAGGAGGCAAAGAGTTTTCATCCGCATGCGATCTAGTCTTTCTCCGCAAAAGAAAGGCCGCCTGTTGCGGCGGCCCCGTTGAATCGTTGAGGCGGCCTAGCCGGCGACTTCTTCGAGTTGCTTCGCGTCCATGTCGAAATTTGAGTAGACGTTCTGCACGTCGTCGTTGTCTTCCAGCGCTTCCAGCAGCCGGATACACTGCGCGGCGGGTGCGCCTTCGAGCTTGGTGTAAGTGGATGCGACCATCGTCACTTCAGACAGGACCATCTCGACCCCGGCATCCTTCACGGCTTTTGCGACCGCTTCCCAGGCGTTGGGCTCCGTGATGATCTCCCACGTATCGCCTTCGTCGTTGAGGTCGTCACCGCCGGCCTCAAGCACGATGCCCATGAGCTTGTCTTCGTCGGCTGCATCTTTCGTGACAGCGATCAAGCCCTTCTTCGCGAACATGAAGCGGACGGAATTGGGTTCGCCCAGGTTGCCGCCGTTTTTCGCGAAGGTGTGGCGGATTTCGCTGACCGCTCGGTTGCGGTTGTCCGTGGTGCAATCGACGATCACAGCCACGCCGCCCGGACCGTAACCCTCAAAGGAGATTTCCTCATACTGAAGGCCGGGGATCTCCCCGGTTCCGCGCTGGACAGCGCGCTTGATGTTCTCGGCCGGCATGTTTTCAGCCTTGGCAGCAGCGATGGCGCTGCGCAGACGCGGATTGCCGTCGGGATCGCCCCCTCCGCCGCGAGCCGCAATGGTGATTTCCTTGATGAGGCGGGTAAAAATCTTGCCGCGCTTGGCGTCGAGTGCGCCCTTCTTGTGTTTGATTGTCGCCCATTTGGAATGGCCGGACATAAAGAACCTCGGGAGCCTGAATAAGTGAATTTTGCGGCGAAATGCTGGAAAACAATGCTGCTTTGGAGCAACTCCCGCAACTAGGGAGTATAGCAGGGGAGGGTCTGTTTCGAAATGGAAGCACTTCCAGACGAATGGCTCTGTCAGATGCCGGCCTATTGCATGCAAGCGAGCCGCCCATAGCAACTCATTCTTGACATATATATATTCATCAATATATATAGTTGGCATGACTGAGGCTGGCGTTCATCCTTTTCTACCACTCAAGACACAGTGGTTTCACATCCTGCTTTCCCTCGCAGGTGGAGAGCAGCACGGCTACGGAATCATGCAGGAGGTCTTGCAGCGCACTACCGGAAAAGTGCGATTGTGGCCGGCAACTCTTTATGGATCGATCAAGCGGCTGATCGAGGCGGAGCTCATCGAGGAATCTGACGAACGGCCAGCGCCCGAATTGGACGACGCGCGGCGGCGTTACTACCGGTTGACGGCACTCGGGAGTCGAGTGCTGGATGCGGAGTGTGAGCGCCTGCAGGAGTTGGTCCGTGCGATTCAAGTGAAGCGAGCGATAGTGACGGAATAGCGAGGGTAACCGGATGAATTTCGCAAGGCGGGCCTATCAACGATGGGGGCGGCGGTTGGCGCAGGCCTTTCCGCACGAATTCAAACTAGCTTACGGCGATGACATGGTGCAACTCGGAGATGACGCCGTCGAAGACCTTGCCAAAAGGGAAGGAGCAGCCGGACTGATCCGGCTCCTCGCCGACATTGCGGTTCGCCTGCCCATCGAATACCTGGGCGAGATACGCCAGGATATGCGGTATGCATCGCGTGCGCTGATCAAGTCGCCGGGATTCGCCCTGGTCGGCATCGTCTCGATGGGGCTCGGAATCGGGCTGACGACCAACGTCTACAGCTCACGATGGGCGGTGCTGACTCGGGACCTGCCCGCAGCGGCGAATGCCAAACAGCTGGTGACGCCCGAGAAGCCTGTGTCGTATTACTACATCGAGCAGTATCGGGCCCAAAAGAACCTGTTTGCCGGAGTGGCTGCACTGCAGAACGGAGTTCCGTTCAACATCGGCCTCGAAGGCCATAAGGATGCGAAACCGGAGCGCGTCTTCGGACAACTTGTCTCCCCTGATTATTTTTCCGTGCTTGGCGTTGAAGCTCAGCGAGGACGTCTGCTCAACACCGAACTGGACAAACCCGGTGACGCGCCCGTCGTCGTCATCAGCGACCGCTTCTGGCGCAGTCGCCTCAACGCCTCTCCCGACGTGGTGGGGCGGACGCTTCGCCTGAACGGGCAAAACGCCACCATTGTGGGAATCACACCGAGAAATTTCGATGGTGCTCTTGCCATGAACCCGTCTGAGTTGTTCGTTCCCATCACGGTGCCCGCCGCACTCGCACCTGAGCTCGGCGACGACGTACTGCATCGACGCAATGCGAAGGAGTTTCTGGCGCTGATGTGCCTAACGCCCGGTGTCACCATCGATTCCGCAGAAGCTGCTCTCGACGGAATCACGCGCCGTCTGGACGAGCAGGATCCATCGGCTCCGCCACGCGCCGACAAAGCCAAACGGGTCGTCTTGCTTCCGGCGGGCACCCGTGCGCCGATTCCCCGCAATATGCGCCCTTTGATAGCCGGATTCTTGGTCGTGCTCATGGGGATCGTGATGACCATCGCCTGTATGAATCTGGCAACGATGCTGCTCGCGCGCGGCGCGAATCGCCGCAAGGAGTTCGCGATTCGCCTCTCGGTCGGGGCCAGCCGTTTTCGCCTGGTGAGGCAGATGGCAAGCGAGGGCATTTTGCTTTCTCTGCTGGGCGGCATCGCCGGATTCGCGCTCGCATATCTTCTTTCTGTGTTGAACTCGCAAATCGCAAGGCCCGCAGGTGCGCCGCTCGAACCCGATATCGCGCTGGACTGGCATGCAGCTGTCTTCACGTTCTGCCTCACGGTAGTGTGCGGCATCGGATTTAGTCTTGCGCCGGCCCTTCAGGCAACGAAGACCGATGTGGCACCGGCGCTCAAAGATGGTGCGGCGCAGCAGTTGTCCGGTCACCGGCGTTTCGGCCTGCGGAACCTTGCCATGGTCACCCAACTTACTGGCTCGCTCATGCTGTTGTTGATTACAGGTTTCCTGGTGATCGGATTTGCCAGCGCGAGCAGCATCGAAACCAGATTCAATCCGAAAACGATGGTCCTTCTGTCTATCGACCCAGCGCGGGACGGCTATCCGCCCGAAAAAGTGCAAGCCCTGTTCGAGAAGCTTCCCGAGCGCCTCAGATCCTCCGGGATGGTGCGCAGCTTCGCCCTTGCAGCGCAACCGCCCTTTTCAAGTCCCGATCCCGATGACGGAGTTCCGTTGACCGCGCAGGACTCGCGGGTGCAGAAATCGGTCGTTAAAGAAACCGTGGGCGCAGGCTACTTTGGCGCGTTGAACGAGCCAATGCTCGCCGGCCGGGATTTCGAGGAGTCCGATGAACGGAACCAGACCCAGCTCAGCCAGGCCGACGGATCGAAAGCCGTAGTTTCCCCAATAATCCTGAATGAGAGCGCGGCGCGCGGATTTTTCGGAAGCGGCAATGCACTCGGGAAGCGTCTTCGCGACGACAGGCAGTCCTATGAAGTAGTCGGCGTTACCCGCGATTCGAAAGATGGAAGCGGGATCAGCCAGGCCATCTATTATGCTCCATTAACGGGACTCGATTTCGCGCGTCCTGCAGCCGGTGGAATCACCATCCTTGTTCGTTCGAATACGCGGGTGGATGCGCCGAGCGGCATTCGAAACGTGATCGCTTCCGTTGACCCGAATTTGACCATCCTCAACGACCAGACGCTCAGTGAATACCTGGAGCGCAGTCGCTCCTCCATGCGCTCCGCCGTGCGCACATACGGCGGAATGGGCCTGTTCGGCGTGGTACTGTCGGCGATCGGCCTGGCAGGAGTGACCGCGTATGCGGTCGCGCAGCGGCGTCAGGAGATCGGAATTCGCATGGCGCTGGGCTCGCCTAGGGCCCGGGTGTTGCGGTTAGTGTTGCGCGAGGGTACCGCTCTGATCGCCGTCGGAACGGGTCTCGGATTTCTAGGTGCGGTCGCGATGGCAAAGACACTTTCAGCGCTGACCAGTGTTTTTGCTGATGCCTTTAAGATCGGCACGAACGATCCGCGCCTGCTCGTCGGCGCGCCGTTGCTCCTGGTAGGTGTGTCCATAATCGCCTGTTACGTGCCGGCGCGCAGGGCGGTAAAAATTGATCCGTTGAAGGCACTGCGGCAGGAGTAGAGCGCTCACCGCTACGTCTCCGGCTAGTGGTCTGTCTGGCAGACGACGCAATACCCCCCACACTGCGCTGAGTGCCAATCCGGAATTGAATGACCCCTGTTTGCAACTTGATACACCGGTACATGCACAAACCTCGTCACTGCCACTCATCCCCGTGTACACTCAGACTCACCACCCCCGCTTGCATAGCAGATCCCCGCAAGGGAAGATGCAAATCATACATTTCGGAAAGTCATGGCGATCGCTACAGGAACTGACTTCGGGCCCTACAGAGTACTGGAAAAAATCGGTGCGGGCGGTATGGGTGATGTATATCGAGCCCTCGACACGCGCCTCGAACGCGAAGTCGCCCTCAAGCTCGTCTCCGACAGCTTTCTCGCCTCAGAGCTACGCTCGGGCAGTCCTGCGCCCGCGGGCACGCCGCACTCTCGCGTTCATCTTTCCCACGAGCGTTTCCTGCGCGAAGCCCGGGCCGCCGCCACGCTGAACCACCCCAATATCTGCGCCATTCATGATGTCGGCGAGCAGGACGGGCGGCCTTACCTGGTCATGGAGCTGCTCCGTGGCGAGACTCTGAAGTCGTATCTTGGCCACCACATCTTCACGGCCTCCGAGGTGCTCGCGCTGGGCCAGCAGGCCGCGAGCGCGCTGGCGGCCGCACACGCCAAGGGCATTGTCCATCGAGATATCAAGCCGGCCAATCTCTTCGTGGTCGATAGCGGCCGCGACCGCAGGCAGCTCAAGATTCTCGACTTCGGCCTGGCCAAGAAGCAGGGCCTGGAAGCCTCCCCGGACTCTCGTTATTTCGACTTGCGCAACGACACCGCAACCGGCAACGGCAACATGGATCTCACCATCCCTGGCTCGACCGTCGGCACTGCTGCGTATATGTCTCCGGAGCAGGCCAAGGGAGAGCCACTCGACGCCCGTACCGACCTCTTCAGCCTGGGCAGCGTTTTATTCGAGATGGCGACCGGCCAGCCTCCTTTCGGCGGCCGCAGCACCGCCGAAGTTTTTGCCGGTCTGCTCACGAAAAACCCGCCACCGGTCATCAGCCTCAATCCCACCATGCCTGCGGCTCTCGATCCCATCATCGCAAAGCTTCTGGCCAAGGACCGGGATCAGCGTTACCGCAGCGCCGAGGAGCTTCTTTCCGACCTCGAAGCAATTCCCGCCTCGGGTTCGTCTACTACAGCGCGTCCGGCGGCTACTGCGCCGATTCAAACTCCGGTTTCCTCGCCGTCCGCTCCGATCCCTGCGCCGGAAGCGTCCGGTCAAAACCGCAGGCGCACGATCCCTGTGGCGATTTTGATCGCTGTGGTCCTCGTAGCCGGATTTCTTCTACTGCGCGGCCGTCTCGGCAAGCCCAATCCTGCGAGCAATACGGCGGGTCCTGCGACTGGCCCCGCAACAGGTGCGGGTGCAGCTTCTGCGGCAAAGCCCCTGAAAGATGCCATCATCGTCGCCGACTTCGTCAACAAAACTGGCGATCCCGTCTTTGATACCACCCTGAACCAGGCGCTCCGCGTACAGCTCGGCCAGTCTCCGGTGCTTGACATCGTCAGCCAGCAGCACCTGCGGCAGAGCCTCGAGTATCTCGGTCGCAAGCAGGACGACGCCATCACCCCGCAGATCGCTCGGGAGATCGGTGAGCGTGAGGGCATCAAGGCCATCCTCACCGGCACCATCGCGCCATTCGGCAAGGACTACCTCATCACGCTCACGGCGCAAAACACAGCCACCGGCGACGACATCGCCAGCGAAGAAGCCACCGCGCCCGACAAGGAGCACGTGCTCAACGCGCTTAACCAGGTGGCGACAGGCATGCGCGCGAAGCTGGGCGAAAGTCTCTCCAGCATTCAGAGACTCAATGCCCCCTTCGGCCAGGCCACGACACCGTCTCTGGAAGCTTTCCGAGCCTACGCCCTCGGCGATGAAGCCCACCAGAAGGGCAACGACATTCCCGAGGCGCGCGATCACTACAAACGCGCTCTCGAACTCGACCCGAGGCTCGCCATGGCCTGGGCGCGCCTGGGGGTCCTCTACCTGAATACTGGTCAGGTCAGCAAAGCAACGGAATACTTCACCCGCGCCTGGCAGCTTAGCGGCAATGTCAGCGAGCGGGAGAAGCTCTACATTGCCGGCCATTACTACTCCACGGTCATCGGCGATACGAACAAGAGCATCGAGACGCTCCAGGTCGCGACGCAGGAGTATCCCCTGCAGATCGACAATTTCATCAACCTCGGCGTGGGTTACCTTTCCAACGGCGATCTTGAAAAGAGTAACGCAGCCAATCAAAAGGCCCTCGCACTGCAGCCCGATGATGCGGTCGCACTGGAAAACGGAGTTGCGGGAGCAACGGTCCTGAATCATCCTGCTGACGGCGAGAAATATATCGCGCAGGCAAAGCGCCTAGGCCTGAGCGGGACCAGCCTGCTGGCGATTGAGATGCAGTTCTATGCCGTTCAAGGTGACTGGGGCAGCGTGAACAAAATCCTGGCAGAGACGGCAGGGCGTCCCGACCAGTTCGTGGTCAACGCCTTCTGGGGTAGTATGCTTCCGCAACTCGGCCAGTTTCAGCTCGCGAAAACCACTCTCCTCCACGCAGTGGATCAGGCAACAAGCGCCAAGGCAAATGACGCTGCGGCCAGCGGCCTGCTCAACGCTGCATCCGTGGGCTGGATGGTCGATGAGTGTTTCGATCCTGCAGGTGCCGTCAAACAGGCGCTGCAGTTGGATAAGGGCAAGGTCACCGAGATCGCTGTAGCCAACACGCTGGCCGCGTGCAACGTCGAAAAACAGGCGACCCCAATGCTCACATCTCTCGAAAAACGCTACCCGGGAGACACCATCGTCCAGGAGCTCGTCGTGCCACAGGCGCGTGGATGGCTGGCGCTCAAGGCCGGCGATGCCCGGCAGGCTCTCATTTTGTTGGAGCCCGTGCGGGCTCATGACGCCGTCTCATTCGCGCCCTACATGCGGGGTCTGGCTTACCTTCAGCTCAAAGATTCCGGCAACGCCATCGCCTCGTTCCAGGCGGCGACACGTCTCAAAGGCCAGGCATATAACGCCGGCAGCCCCTATGCCCTGTCCATGCTCGGACTCGGCCGCGCCTACGCCATGGCCGGCGACAAGGCAAACGCGAAGAAAGCCTACGACGTCTTCTTCGCCGAGTGGAAGAACGCCGACTCCAATTTGCCGGTCGTGGCCGAGGCAAAGAGGGAATACGCACAGCTTTAGCGCAAAAAGGTACGTCGAGAGCACAGCAACGGCGATCAGACGCCTCGCTTCACCTGCACTATTCCTGTGACCCGCCAGACGTCGGTAGATTGATGCTGCTGCTGGACGATCCGCTGGATGTCGGTGTCTGGAGGCCGCCACTCAGCGTGTAGTTCTGCAGTGCGATAGCGCTCCTCCATACATCATGAAGAGCCATCAGGTAGCTGATCTGCAGCTGAAAGAGTGTGCGCTGAGAGACCAGCACCTGGGGGTAGGCCTGCGCCATATTCAGGTACTTCTGCAGATAAAGCTCATGAGCTCGCGCTGCGCGGGGGATGAGCTGTGTCCTGTATCGATCTACCTCGAATCTCGCGGAAATATACGATTGTGCGAGCGGCGCCGCCTGTCGCCGTAGCGAGAGCTGTTCGCGCAGGACTTCCTGTTTGGCGCGCTCTATCTCCGCTTCTGCTGCTTCGACATTGCCCTGGTTTCTGTTCCAGATCGGAATGTTGATACCCGCGCTGGCGAAACTCTGCGCCCCCACAGGCTTGACCGGGTTCTCGCTGACCCGCTCTCCGTTATATTGTTCGCCAGCCCGAAGCTGGAGGTCGGGAACTGATTCCCGCCTTGCGTCCTTCAAGCGAGCCTGCGCGACAACGATCTCTTGCTGCGCCCGCTTCACCGTGGGGCTGTCGGTGACGACAGATTCGACCATTTGTTCCGCGTTGAGTTCGGGCGCCTTGTCCAGGTCGCCTTGCAATGGACAGACAGGCAGGTCGCTCTTGCCGGCAAGCGCGGCTAGCATGTGGAAGTCCTGCAGGTATTGGCGTTGTACGGTTGCGTAGTCGACCTTCGCTTGCTCCGCTTCGACTTCTGTCTGCAGGATGTCCGGCGCATCTGCCTGGCCTACATTGGCAAGTTGATATACGGTCTCCACGGCATCGAGTGCTATCCCGAGCAGCCGCCGGCGAAGTTCGACTGTGGCCTGTGCAGTCAGGGCGTCATAAAATGCCTGCTGAACATCACCGTGAACGCGATAGACTTGCTCCTCAACGCCTATTTGGTCGGATTTCTTTTCCTGTTCGTAGATGTCCCGGCGCAACCTGAGCTTGCCGCCAAGAATAATGTCCTGTTGAATGAAGCCGCCTTGTTCCCCGCCGCCATAAGAGCCGCCACGAATTTGTTCTCCCTGATAACCAACAGATGGGTTGGGATAGAGTCCCGCTTGCCGCGCTTGTTCCCGCGACCTGCGAACCAGCGCGTTGGCCTGCCGCAATGTCGGATTGTGTGCATCGGCAAGCGTTTCAAAATCAGTAAGAGACATTGCTGGAAGTGCTGCGACGTCCTTCAACAGCTCTGGAGCAGGTAGGTTCTCTCCTGTGCGATGCCCAGGGTTCTCGGGCTCCTGCAATCTCATCGTCGGCTGCGTATGCGCGTTGTTCTGCCGAGCACAGCCCGCCATTGCCATGCCCTCCATGCACGACGTGGAATTTTCCTGGCTCGCTGACGAGCCTGAATTCTGCGCGAAGGTTGCCATGCTGAAGGCGTATATCACCGCAAAAATCAGAGTCTTGTTTTTCATCTTTTCCTCTTCGCGTCTATGCGTGCTCCAGAATAGCGGCATAGGGATCTTTGGACCGCTTGGCCTGCTTCATGCGAGAAATGACTTCGTCGTATTTCTCCGCCGGTAAGACGCGAACGAAGGTCATCATGCCTTGCATGTATCCGCTCCAGCCGCGGGCAAGGCCGTAGTTCTCAGGCCTCTCAACGGCCTCATCCATTGCCATCATCGGGCTCTCCATGTAAGCGTCCTGGGGAAAATTCGGAACGTCGTTGGCATTGGGTGCAATGTCCATTTGCATTTTCCCCATGTCGCGCTGCGTACCCGCCATCGCCGCCATCATCTTTCCCTGAGAACGAGGGCCATTGGCCGTCGTTTTATCGGAGTCGTTCCCCACCCCGCCCAGGCCACGGCCCAAAGTCGGTCCATAATTTTCACCCAGGGGAGCACCCGGCGTGCCTTGCAGCATGCCCATGCCGGTGTTCATGTCTCCGCCGACGGGCATTCCTGCGTTGCGGGTCATCCTGCCGACGTTCGACGACATCTGATTCATCATGTGGTGGGGCAGATGGCAGTGGATCATCCAGTCGCCCGGATTGTTCGCCACAAACTCAATCGCGCGAGCCTGGGCTACGCCGACGAGCACCGTGTTGCCCGGCCACCATGCAGATTCAGGAATACGTCCGCCTTCCGTTCCCGTGGTATGAAAGGTGTGGCCGTGCATGTGCATGGGATGGTGGTCCATCCCCAGATTCACAAAGCGAATGCGGACACGATCTCCAAGCCGCACAATCAGCGGCGTTGAAGCTGGACCTGCCTTGCCGTTAAAAAGCAGCCAGTTGAATTCCATATTCATGGTGTTCGGAACCGTGTTATTCGGCAGAACCGCATACTCCTGCAGATGGATTAGAAAGTCCTTATCGCAGTGCGGACGATACGGCTGTTTCGGGTGCATGATGAAACCGCCAAGCATCCCGGCCATTTCCTGCATTGCCATGTGGGAGTGATAGAAGTACGTGCCTTCCTGGTGGATATCGAATTCGTACACAAAGCGGCCACCGGGCGTCACTGGAGCCTGGCTGATGCCCGGCATGCCATCGCTTTGGATCATGTCTTCAAATCCATGCCAGTGCAGAGAGGTCGGCTCTGGCAAGTGGTTCTCGAAGACCACACGTACGCGATCGCCCTGGTTGACCTGGATCGTCGGCCCCGGAGCGCTGCCGTTGAAACCCCAGAGATCGAGGGTCTTGAAAGGGATGATTTGCTGTTTCACCACTTCTGCGACCAGATGAAAGACCTTCGTGTTGCCATCCATCGTGTACGGAAGATCTCCAATATCCGTCGTCACGACAGGCATGCTGAAGGAGGATGCCGGATGGCTGCGCCGCTCTTCATTCACGAGGCTGCCGCCTGATGATGTCGCGCCGTGATCGCCGGATCCCATGCTTTGGCCTAAAACGCGAGTACCGGCAAACAGACTGGCGCCGAGCCCCAGGGCACTTTGGAGGAAGCTGCGTCGATTATTCATAACCTGCTCGGGTTTGTGTTCCAGCGATGAATGGGAATCGCCGGCGCGGAGACATGCTTTGTCCAATAGACAGAGCAAAGAGAGCGGCCCCCGCCGGCGGCATGCGCTGCCAGAAGAAGTGAATTGCTAGATGCGGAGATTCAGAGCGGAACTTGGGCGGACGTCCGGGAGGACGGCTTCGCTGAGCCGGTGTCGAGCTTCCGGAGTCAGCATATGTGAATTCGGTGCACCCTGATTTTCCAGCAGGCCAGCGATTTGAAGGTCATGAGCGACCTGAGGAATTGCAGAGCCTTTTGTGCCCACAGCGGCCACAAATTCTTCATGGGTACACGGTTGCTTCGATGAACGGCTCTCCAGGCGACTGACTGCACCCGCCTTCCCGCCGCAGTGATCCACATGAGCCATGGTCACTGAAGGTCTGGAGAAGAACGATGCGCAATGAGTGTGCCCAGTGCCGAGATCACATCGCAATCCACAAACGCCGGACAGGGTCTGCGCGCACAGCAGCACGACCAACACCACCGACGATGAGATAAGCCGCCTCACTGGATTTCAGGTTACCCCGTGCCAATCCGATGCGCAAATCTGGCGGCCCGACGCCACTTTTTCTTTGTCACGATTTTTCTTCTTTCGTCACCATTCCGATAGCAGCGAGCTGGAAATAAGAATTCTCGGCAAACAGATTGGTTCGGGTGCCGTTTTCTGATAAGGTGGTCAGCTGATCGCCAGTTCCCCGTTCGCACAGTTCGAACAGTTCGCAGTGAACGGCAGCGAGAACGTCTAGATTATCTGCTCGTGAAATTGAATAGAAATGTCTGCAGGCTGACTGCTTTTGTCAGTCAGTCTCTCGACTTATGTAACAAAGTCTCTGTGGAGGCACAGAATTATGAATGACGCCGTTACCCCGCTCGGCCCGCTCTTGAGCGCCGACCGCATATTTGTCACCGTCACGGGAAGCGACAAGACCCCGTACCAGCTTGAGATTTTTCCGGATGCCAACAATGCGCTCCTGCAAACCAACGGGCTGCCCCAGCAGTATTACTTTATGCCGCAGCGGATCTACCTCGCGAAGAAGCAGGATTCGCCGCAGGACTACGACTTCGGCATGACCGTCTTCAAAGGTCTGTTGACGCCGGAAGATACCGTTGGCATTAATCCCGGTCAGACGACCGGAGGAGGCGACGTCGAAGCTGGCGGAGGATTCTGCACCTTCTCGACAACGTTTGCCATTCCGCCCGATGTCATTCAAAGCGCCATCGACTCGCTGAAGAGCGGGAAGTTTGACCAGCCTCCGCCATCCGACATCCTTGCCTTTATGCCGCAGCGCGGTTCGAACGACCCCGATCCGATCCTGGGCATCGTTCCTATCCTCGGCAATGACGTTTCCATTTCGATACCGCAATTCGCTCCCGGCGGGAGTCCGGCGGCGCCCCTCTGGGCACAGGCTCAGTGTGCGCAAAAGGGGAGCATCGAAGCGACCGGTATCAGCAGCTTCCTAGTGAGCTGCAACGAGCTTGCCGCTGGCGCAATCGCTGGATCCCTGCAGGCAGGCGTGTCGCCCTTTGTTGTGAATTACGCACTGACCGAGCAGTTCTATCTACCCGCCTGCGAAGTCGACGTCGATATCGACCTTGACAAGGTCTACGACTCCTTTTCTGCGGCTGTCGATGTCAGCAGTTTTTTCAGCAACGCATCCTTCTCAGCGGCATGGTCCACCTGCGTGACCAACGGAGCCATCACCACTGTGATGAAGATCGACGAAGCCGCGATTCCCGCCGACCTCAAGTCGATGATCATGCAGCAGTGCCAGCAGATGCAGACGAATGCCGTCAACTGGGTGAAGGATGAGATCTTCAGCTGGGATCCCACTGATGGTGGAGACGCGCAGGCGCAGCAGACACCTCTCGGTAGCATCTTCGGCGGCGCGTCTGTTTCGATGAAGTCCAATTATCAGCGCCGGTCGATTCACGTGCAGCAGACCCTGACACTCGATACATCGGTCGCTATGAGCGACACGAAGTCAGGTGACCTCAGCGATTTGGAGCCGGCGATCAAGGCCGACGTCAGCAAGTATCTGGCCATTGTCGATATTGGACAATTCTTCCAGAAGATTCAAGTGGCGGCGACCAACGCGATCAACTGGAAAGAAACGCTGCCGGACGGCACCAATCTCTCCGACCCGATCATGTCGGCGATGGTGTCGGTCAGCTATCCAAACTATGATCAGCCCCTGGGCGCTAACAACACCGTGAACCTGCAGACGCTGGGACAGGGGTTCCACTACACAACCGCCGAGACCACCGGTACGGACGGTATCGCCCAGTGGACATCGAATAATCCGGTCGATGTCATCAACATTTCCTTCCTCAGGTTAGACAACACGATCTCGCAATGGCCTTCAGACCAGGTGCAGGTCACCAAAACCCTGGTCTTCGATGGAAATGATCCGCGCGTCGATCTGACGAATAACCAGACCCAGGTCGTTGCGACTACGACTGACAATGACCACACGCCGGTCATCGATATGAACCTCGTGGGCTATACCTTCGTGCGCTTCATGTGCCGCCCTTTGCCCGCCAACGTGACCCTCGTCGTGAACACCACACTGGGCTCGCGCAACGACAGCATCACGATCGTGAATACGAATCAGAAAAGCTGTATCTGGGAGATTTTCTCGGACAAGTACGTCGGCGAAACCTCGTTTCAATACACGGTGCAAGTTACAGTGCAGGGACCGAACTTTACCGACAATCCGATCGTCTACCAGTCGCCGCAGCCGATCACGGTGGCGCTGCCGCCGGGCCGCGTAAAATACAATCCGCTCCTGAGTCTCCAGTTGCCTGATGCACCGCCTGACCAGGTGACGGCGATCAACACCTACATTCTGCAATATCAACGGCAGATGTTGGCCGGCACCACTACCTAGGAGCAGAGTAATGGCATCCGGTCAGCCCCCGGCTTCGCCCGGGCTCTTGCAGACTGCGCGTGTTCCGGTACAGGGATTGCAGTTCACCACCGTGACCCAGTTCAATCCGGTCGCTGCGGATCAGAACCTGCCCCTGGAGTCGACCCAGAACGGAAACATCTTCACCGATCGATTTAATCCGCAGCTCAGCTGGTATCTTCCCGGCTACCAACTGGCTCCGGATATCGATCCTACTTTTACTTTTGCCGCGGCCGGACAGTCAATTGATCAGACCACCGGCCATCCCTCCTACCAGGCAACAGTCACGTTAACCCTCATGAGTGTTGACCCGCCTGATGTCACGGCGTACAGGACAGCCAATCCAGCGGCGCTGCTACAGGAGATTCCTCTCACCGGACTGGCCGTAACCTTAACAACGACGGCTAGCGATCAGACCGGGCAGGCGCAGTCGCAGGTCAGTCCAGGAACGGGTAACAGCGACGCGAGCGGAAATCTGCTACTGACGTTCACCATGGCGGGCCCGCAGGTGCCGGTCGCGTATTACAACCTCCAATTCGGGGGCGCCACGGTGAATCTGTCAGCTCAATTCGAAGTGTGGCGGGCCCAGCGAATCTTTCGCCCGGTCCCCGGACCGACTCCGCTACCGATCCACCCGACCCCGGTCAACCCGACCCCAGTCAACCCGACCCCAGTCAGGCCGGAGCCCATTCCAGTGAGGCCTCAGCCGCCCAGCCATTTTGGTAATCCAAAACCGCTGCCCAATGCTGTCGCAATCCAGCGTCCCGTCTTCGAAACGGATCAGTTCCCAGTTCTGCAGACGACTTCCGAGATCATCTATGTGACAACAAGTGACCCGTTCACCGTGGCGCTGCCTCTTAAGCAGAAATATGAAGCGCCCGGATATGCGAGGAACTTCACTGTCTCCGACCAGAACGGCGTGCGGCCCATCCTCAGCATCCAGGACCTTGAAGGTTTCGATGTCAGCCAGACGGAGTTCAGCGAGTTCACGGAGCTGGGAAATGTTTTGACGCTATTCCCATCCTTCAGCCGCCTTTACGTTGGTCGATTGAGTCGCACCATCGTTGCCGTGCCGGCGCTCTACGGCATAATCCGCAGCAAGAACGGGACGACCGCGCAATGCGACGCTCAGCTCGACAGTACGGCGGGAGGCACTGGGGCAGCGCAGTTCCACTTCACCTTTGGTCTGGGTCCGATCATAAGCCCCTTCGATTGGACCGCTCTGCAGACAGCGCTCGCAAATACCCCGCAATCGCAGGGCTTCACGCTGATATTGCCGCAACAGCTCGATTCCTCACAGCCGATGACTCTGGCAAACCCGTCTCAGTCCCCCGTGACATACACCGCTGGCGTACCACCGGCCTTCGGGTTGACCATCGACATCGCGGATGGCAGCGTGGTCGGCTCCGCCGTCGCGGACGCCAATCGACTGCTCAATGCGGTCTCGTCAACAGTTGTAACCCTCTCAGGCAGTTTCGGAATCATCCTCGATGATGCCTACCCCCACCCGGTGATGGTCAACGTGCAGGTCAATCTGAGTAAGACGAGCGGCACCGATGACATTTCCTACTCGATCGCGGCGGATGGGAGCTCGATTGAACTGGTCAATCCTTCGCCACTTGACCTGGCAGTATCGCGTTACGCGATTGTCACCGGTTCGAGTGTCATCCCAACTGTCACCCCTGAGAACCTGAATCAGACAATTCCAGCTCATCAGACAGTGGCATTGAGCGACAAGCTGTCATCGACAGCGGTTACGTTGCTCATTGACCGCACGCTTGCGCTAGAGAATCCTATGAGCAAAGAGGATCTCCAGAAGTACATCTCGATCAATGTCGTGGACGTCGCGAACGTGAACTTCGACCTAGGCATCGTGGCACCCGGCGTCAACTTTACCGCCATGGGAATTCAGGAGATCGATATCGTGATCACCATTCCCTCGATGCCGAACATCCTTCCCCCTTCATCGACGCTGACCGCCCTGAATCTCGCAAGCAGCGCGGTTATCTCCTTGCCGTTCCAGAACGCCATCACTTCCCTGCCGGCCGTAATTGAGTTCACGGCCAAAGCTGCGGAGGGCGGAGGCACTGTGAGCTTCACCATCAACAACGACTTCGCCAGTGAACCGACCTACGTGCTGGAATCATCCAGTATCCCGCCATTTGGCGGAGATGCTTCCCAGCCGTGACCAGCACGACTTCTATTTCTTGTTCTTCTCTTGTTTGGGTGCGGAGTAACCCTGGCGTGCCTGCAAGTTCACGCCTTCCCGATTCACTTTCACTTTCAAGCGATGATAGGAACCATCAGGCTTTACGCCGTCGAGTGAAAGTTCCAGCACGTAAACAACCTCCGGTGCCTCCGTCAGACTCTTGAATCCCGCACCCAGGTCGTTGCTGTTGTGAAAGAAAGCTCCGCCGCTCCCGACGGCGAGTTCTGACATGACCTCCTCGGCCCGAGTCATGCTAGCGAGGTGGGTTGCATCGATAATTTGCGACGCGCCTCTCTCACTGATGTCCGTTACCCCCGTGTACAGCCCGCGAGCATCCAGGGCGTTGATGGTCACATTGGACTCTGTTGCCAGATCCATAATCTGCGATTCCCAGCCCCGAGCCCCCGGCGCAACGGATACGAAGCCGGGCGATATAAGGATCAAGGTACGTTGTCCAGGCAATTTGGCCATTCTGCGCACAAACTCTTTGATCGAAGCAAGGGTCACCTGAACGTCCTGATCGCCAACCGCCAGAACCCTCCTTGCGGCGGATTCCATCAGTCTCTGAGCCACATTGAGATCGCGCTGCGGGTCCAGCGCCGGATCACAGGCGAACACCTGCGCCAACGCCTTTGCGGCGGCCGCGCCATCGTGCTTGTTCTCGATCCGGTCGGCTTCGTAGTACTCGATTTTGGGACATTCCGCCGCGCTCGCCGTATAGAGGCTATGCGGTTCCAGGCTCATGATCGAGTCATGCAATTTTGTGCGATCCCGCGTCAGACCGCTGTTGACTTTTCCAGAGAGCGAAACCACAGCGGCCATGTCTGTGCCGACCAATGCCCCATCCAGCGCTTTCGCGTCGATTTTCTTGAGATATGCCAGCTCTTCGGCGCTCAGATGCAGATCATCGAAAAGAAACACGGTGATGCGCTTTGGCAGGGTCGCCCCTTGCGGCACAGTTGTGGGTGCGGCGCTCCCTATACTGCTCCCTTGACCGCTTTCCGTCACCTCGCGCTTCTCAACCGTGAATCCGGAAATAACTCGCGGCTTGCCGTCGTCAAGAACCTGAAAGTCGTCTTTTGTCAGATCGGCGACGGCGTGGCCTTGTTTGTCGCGGACAACAACCGGCACAAACACTCGGCTCACGTTGACTACGATCGTGGCAGGCGTGTCCTGAGAACCCTGCGCTTGTTGAGCAGGCTGGTTCGCGGAGGGAACGCCAGGCAACGGAGCGGGGAGATCGGGCAATGGACGAACGTCAGGCAACAGAGCCGGCAGATCGGGCGCAGCCGCCGGCTTGTTTTCATCCGGAACTTCCTCTTTCTGCTTCGAAGTGACGGAGCTGTCGGCTGGGGGAGAAAGTTCCTGGACACTGGCCGATTGCGTCCCGAGATCATGCGCTTCCGGCGTTCCCGTATCCTTGACGATCCTCGTCTCGGTGCCGAACCGGTGATAGTCGGTGAACAGGCTTTCGTTCAACCATACGGTCGGCGCATCTCCAGGCAAGCGGGTAAGAGGGTCGAGATTCGCACCATTAACCGCCATGGAGAGAGCCAGGCTGCGCACCGGACAAATGAACTCGCTCTCGCCGATCTGAACCGGGCCGTACTGCACCATAATCGCGGCCTTCTTGAACTGGGCGCTGCCTTTCGTGTCGGCGTCCATGGTGGTGCGCAGAATGGTCCCGGTGACCGGGTCCACCCAAAGCGAACCGTGATAGCCGGGCCGGGTAAGAAAAGTCGAGGTGTTGGAGCCGCCGCTGCCGCTCGATTTTACATCGATGCCTGAACCCTGGCGCGAGCCAACGGTGGGCGACGACGTGCCCTCAAGCGACGCCTGCCGCTGAAGCGAGTTGATCACCTCGAAATGCGAGGCAGAGCTTGGAACCGAATAGTGGAAAACTGCGACCTGCCCAGTCGCGGCCTCTTCCCAGTGGCTCCAGGCCACCTTGCCGTTAACCGTGTCGGTCAGGATCATACTCAGTGTGGACCCGAACTCCCCTCCGGAAACCAATCCAGACTGTTCCTGCAAGTGAGCGGTCCCCGCCGTCGTGGACTCATTGGTCCGCTCGTCGAAGATGGAGCTTTCCCGGCGAGAAGTATTTACCAGGTGCAGCCCAGCGTGGACGGGCCAGCTGCCTTTCTTGATCTCATAAGGGCGGTCATCGTAGCGGTTCGTGATCCGGACGGCAAAAAGGTTTGGTAGCTGCAGCAGGGTATGCGCCACATAGTTTCGCGCCGCCCCGATCATGCGCTGCTGCGCAGCCTCGTCGGGAGCCGCCGTGGACGGCAGCTCGCTTGCCGGCGGGTCCAGAAAGGCCGACTGATCGGCGAGCAATTGCAAAGCCAGCGCGGCCTGTGATCCCGCACCAAGATCCGCGGCAAGCCGCTTGAGCGTCCCCTCGGTCAGCCGTTCTGATAGTTCCATGCCGCCAATCTGGCGCGCAATTTCCGCATCCGGCTTGTTTGCGTTATGGGCCGCAGTCACCGCCTGCTCCACTTGCGCCACGGTGACGCGCTTTGCCGCCCCGGCATAAGTCGCCATCGATGCCAGGACCACGAGCAGAATCAGCCGCCGCGTCGGCACCCTACCCCGTTTCGTGCGCGGCTTGTCTCCCGTGTTCATGAAATACAGTGGGTGATCGAAAGTTACATGTTCCAGGCACGTCGTTGCAACCCTCGATGGAATGTGGCATCCGCACATGATTTGAGATGAAGAGTTCCGCCGTAAGTAGCTCTTTGTTACACCTCTCTTCTTTTCACCCAACCATCATGCGATCTCGGTCCGTGGCGTTTTTGCGGGAGTGGGACGAAGGGTTCAAGACCTATGGACCCTACGCAACCAGAATGAACGATATTTCCTACGACAGCTATCACCTGTTTCGCGCAGAGTCGCGCATTCTTACCGGCTCACCGCTGCGCCAGAGGGGAAATCTCCAACCCCCGACCCACGCCACGCACCAACTCAGACAGAGCCGATGCCGCAGTGAGGATCGGCCTGAAGTTTGAATTCAGGGATTCGGAAAACCACATATACGAGATGCCCGTTATACGGACATGTGCCGATTAAGCGATACTGACGGAAGAGGAAACAACCGCGCAAAGCTTATGAGTACCCATTGGAAGTGCCTAACTCTGTTCGTGGGTGTTTTGGGCCTTGTCGGCGTTGGGGTCAGCTATGCCAGTCCAGCAGAAAAGCCGATCTGGGCGAACGGAGCTTCGGCTCTCGACGTTGGCTGCTTACACGGCTCCCGGCTCATCCCCTCTCCTGACCACCGGTCTTCCGTGAGCGTCCTTTGCCACAGAGAGGGTGATGGCGACCCAACGTACTCGATTCAGATAAATGACAGTACCAGGCAACTTTACGAAGCGCCCTTACGTGAGGGAGCGCATGAACTGCTCTGGGCACCGAACTCTCTCGCTTTCTTTATCGATGGGGGTACAAGCGGTTATGCGGGCTTCTTTGTCACCATGTACCGGCTGACTCCCAGTGGTGTGCAGAAGGAAACAATCACTGACAAGGCACAAAAGGACATGGTCGCCACCTTCCCACCATGCAAGGCCGCAAACGCAGACAAAGGGGCATGCGCTCGTTTATCTGAAAACCCCGAGTACAACATGTCAGGTGTCGGATGGACTAACGATTCAACATCGATATTCGTTTTTGCAGAGGTTCCGTGCAGCAGTTCGTACGGCGGAATCATGTGTCAGGTCCGGGGTTATGAACTCGGGGCGTCGGACGGGCGCATCAGAGCAAGCTTTACAGCCTCTCAGGTGAAAGAGCGTTGGGGTGACCTAATGGCTTGGCCCATGCATGTGCCCGATCCACCCGTTTACGCCAATCCTGAACCCTCGCGTCGATGATGGACGAGAAGTCGCCTACTCGGAAACAAATGGTATTCGCAATTGACAGACACGCGCGCGGAAATCTGGCGGACTATTTCCCTCAACTCGCGACAAAATAGAACTAGAGCTCAGAGAGCCCAGCGCACAGCCGGACGAGTGCGAAAGCGAACGATTAAGTGACCGCCGTATAATTCTCAGCACTATGGGAACTGTTCTGTGCTGTATGTTTTGGTGCCCAACCTGCGGGGCACCCATTCGGCTCCCTCACCAAAACCTTGGGCAAATGTTTGGCGATCCAGCACTCCGGACCGTTGATGCTCCCTTTCTAGCCTTCCCATGCCCGTCATGCAAGCATTTTGAAGGCTACTCTCTTCATAAAGACTCCCTGTACAAGCGGGAAGGTTATGAAATAGCACTAGCATTGCCTCCCGAAAACGTCAGGGCAGTGCAATTGGGAGAGTTGGAATGCAAAGAAAGTACGTGCCGATTTCGTGCGCCACTATTCGTGCAGTTGAGCCTGACCGCCACCGAAGCGGAGCGTGCGGCCGATATCACAGCTTGGCGATGGGAGCACTTGCTCTGCCCACTGGGACATGGAATGCAGGTTCCGGTAATCCACATGAAACTTCGATAAGCCTGCTGCCCTGTCGCGGCGCCTCAATTACGACGGATGTTTCTGCCAGGTATTGCTTTTGCCTGGGCGAAATAGAATTAGGACACTACCGGGAAGTAGTTGGCCGACTATATCCCTCAACTCGCTACAATAGAAATAGAGATCAAAAAAGCCCGGCGCAAAGCCGGGCTTTCGTCATTTTTGTGGGAATGGGTGAGATGCGCACGTAACTCCTTTAGGATCTGGGACGATTGGATAACTCGCGCAGTATGAATGACTTGCCAAGTGATGGAAAGACCGCCCTGAATTCAGGGCAGTTTTGGGCTACAAGTCTTTTGTAATCTGACCAAATGAAGTAAACCAAACATTCTAAGATATTTAGCGACACCTATTGGGTAACTTGCGTCGAATGAGATATTTGTCAAAGTGAGGGGGAGGGAGTACCCTCCCCTGGACGGGGCCCAACCGACTATCGTGCTCTTGTGCGTCAGACGATCTGAACCCATTGACTCCGCCAGGCTGGAGCCTCGAAGGGATCCGCGAAATACTGCGTTTCATGCACGACCTTACCGTTGCGGAATTCCATAATGCTCACTGTGTATGCTGGTCGCCCCTGGTAGGTGATGGTGTATTCCGTGATCCAGAGATCACCTCGTCCGAGAATTCGCTTGACCTTGAAGCCTGACGGCTTGCCTGGGTGATGACTCCGCAAGGCCTGCAGATTGCTTCGCCCGTGGATTCGCTCGCCTGACTGAGGATAATCGCAAATAGCATCATCATCGTAAATATCGTGTTCCGCGTTCGCATCGCCGGCTGCCGACGCCTGCCAGTGCCTGTTCAGTGCTTCACGTATTTGTTCCTCTTGCATGGACTCCTCCAGGTGCTCTTTGGGTTTGATCTTCATCTACCTTGTGGAATGAAACCCGGGCTACCGGTCTTCACCACGTCATTGAGCCTTTGTCTAGTCTGAATTCGATTGATTTCCTCAAGCGCGTCTTCGGGGAGAGCGGAGATGTTGAAGTTTTCTCTCGCGCGGGCCGCAGTTTTGGGCGTGGTAAGCAAAGCCGTACCGCGCTGCACCGCCCATGCCAGCAGCGCCTGCGCCGGCGTCTTCCCAACTCGTGCGGCGATTGCTTTAATCACGGGATCTTCGAGCGGCCCCGATTTCATTCCGTGCCCGAGGGGAGCGAAGGCCAAAAACACAATGCCCTTCACCTTGCAGAATTCCAGAAGCTCCGTCTCCGGCAGATACGGATGTGATTCGATCTGGACGACGGCGGGCTTGATTCTCGCAGTTTCGTAGAGCGGCAACAATTCGTTCAAGCTGATGTCCGACACTCCGATGGCCCGGCACCTGCCACGGTCCACAAGACTTTCCATCGCCCTCCAGGTGTCCAGCAAAGCCACGCCGTCGTCGTAAATGACATTGCCATTTTGATCGCGCGGATCATGCTCGTCTCCTGGTTGAAACGCGAACGGAGTGTGGATGAGGTAAAGATCCAGATAGTTGAGCCTGAGTCTGTCAAGACTCCCCTCGAATGCTGGTTCGACGCGCTCGGGCCGATGATTGGAGTTCCATAACTTTGTGGTGACAAAAATGTCTTCGCGCGCGATCCCCGCGGCGGCAAGCCCTGCCTGCAGCGCCTCGCCTACCTCGCGCTCGTTGCGGTATCGCTCAGCACAATCGAAGTGTCGAAATCCGGCTTCCAGCGCGTTTCTGGTCGCAGTTATCGTCACGGCTGGGTCGGGAATCAGGGTGCCAAAGCCGACTGCCGGCATATAGCCGCCTCCGTGGTTGAGCGGCATTCTCCTCATGCGAAGCTCAGAAGATTCAATCACAGGATTACCTCGGCATTACTTTGCTTCCTGCATCGCCGCCGGGAGTTGCTTGGGGAGGGGCTCCCTCCCCCTAAGCGAAGTTGATCTTAGACCGGCAGCGGATTGCGCTCGGTAAACTGCCGCTGATGCCAGTAAGGATAGATCGGAGTCACTGCGCTGGCCTCATCCAGCTTTGCGATCTGGTCCGACGTAAGGTTCCAGCCCGCCGAGCCCAGATTCTGTTTGAGTTGCTCTTCGTTGCGCGCGCCCAAAATAATGCTGGCCACCGTGGGCCGCTGCAGGAGCCAATTCAGAGCAATCTGCGGAACCGAATTACCGGTCTCCTTCCCGACTTCGTCAATAGCGTCGACGATTTTGTAGAGGAATTCGTCGTCGATCGGCGGTCCGTACTCAGCAGTCTCATGGAGACGGCTCGTTTCCGGCAACGGATGCCCGCGGCGAATCTTGCCCGTCAGCCGTCCCCATCCGAGCGGACTCCAGACAAGAGTGGCGACTCTCTGGTCGATGCCAAGCGGCATCAGTTCCCACTCGAACTCGCGGCTCACGAGCGAGTAGTAGGACTGTTGGGCGACATAGCGAGCCCATCCATAGCGCTCGGAAACCGAGAGAGACTTCATCAAGTGCCATCCTGAGAAATTAGAGCACGCAATGTACCGGACCTTACCGGTGCGCACCAGCGTGTCGAGCGTCTCGAGCGTTTCGTCCACGGGCGTGGTCGCATCGAAACCATGCATGTGATAGATGTCGATGTAATCCGTGCCCAGGCGCTTCAGGCTGCCGTTCACCGACTCGATGAGGTGATAGCGCGAGGAGCCGACGTCGTTGGGTCCGTCTCCCAGGCGGAAGGTCGCCTTGGTTGAGATGAGCAGCCGGTTCCGCTTGCCGGCGATCGACTTGCCCAGAACTTCCTCGGCGAGACCGTTGGAGTAGACGTCGGCGACGTCAAAGAGATTGACTCCGGCATCGAGACAGAGATCTACGATGCGGGCGGCCTCATCCCCGCTCGTGCTGCCCCACGCCCGAAAAAAGTCGTTGCCGCCACCAAAGGTTCCCGCGCCAAAGCTGAGCGCGGACACCTTCAGACCCGAATGGCCAAGCTGTCTATATTCCATGAACAAAGGATGCGCCAGCGTAGCCAAGGTCTCACTGATCGCTGAGAATTTAGTAACGAATTCGCGACTGCCCTAGATGAGAAGTTGCGGTGCCGTGCAATCCTTGCGTATAGTGCGATCAAAGCCACAGATAATACCAACAGGAGCAGGAAATGCCTCCAGCAGAAGCCATCAGCGCACCGGCAACCATCGGAAAGTCAGTGCAGATTCGCGGCGAAGTTAAGGGAAGCGAAGATCTTCTCGTAGACGGCGTTGTTGAGGGAACAATTACGCTGAGCGAAAGCCGGCTGACGATCGGTCCAAATGCCAAGGTGCAGGCCAACGTGTCGGCGCGCGACGTGGTTGTGGTTGGGACCCTCAACGGCGATATCCTGGCCACCGGCCGGGTGGAGCTGCGTGCGGGCGCGAACCTCGTCGGCGACATCCATGCGGCGCGGCTCTCGATCGAGGAGAATGCCCTGTTCTCGGGCAAGGTGGACCTGGTCCAGCCAAACGCGAATACTTCGGAGCGGGGCGGGGCGGCGGCGCAAACGCCCTCCAGCGCGTCCCCGAAGACCGGGACAATGTTTGCAGCAAATTAGTCGCTTTAGCCTGGTTAGGATTAGTTCAACCGTGGCCGTCATTCAGAGGCATGGTGACTGCACCCAAGCGTTTCGACTACGACTATAGGATTCTCCACCGAGGTCAACCGGGCACTGTGCTTCGCAGCCTGTTCAATCGAGAACCATCCCGGCCTGAGCGTACCAGTCGCACTGTGCTTTCAGGACCGCGCATCCCCCGCCATTCGAGCGGCTGGGGTGCCATGCTCAAACACCTCAAGGAGGAAGAGAGCTTGCGGGTTCTGGATATCGGACCGACTTCGCCCAGCAACATCAATTTCTTGACCGGACTTGGCCACAGCTGCTACATGGCCGACGTGGTCCCGGAAGCCCTCAACGGTCAGTGGGTCACACCGCCTACCGAAGAAGGCGGCGAGTCGGGCTTCGATGAGAACGCCTTCTTCGAGCAAAATCTGAACTTCGGCGGCCGCCTCTTCGATGTGGTGCTGCTGTGGACCACGCTCGACTACATCCCCGAGGGACTGGTCAAGCCGTTCATCCAGCGCCTGCATGCGGCGATGAAACCGGGCGGACGCATTCTAGCCATCTTTCACACTAAGGCTGTCGGTCCCGACACCACATTTTGCCGCTACCACCTCACCGATGACGACACCATCGAGATGCAGGAATCGGAGCCGCACCCCATCCTGCGCGTTTATACGAACCGCAGCATAGAAAAGCTGTTCTCGCGCTTCAGCAACTACCGATTCTTCCTCGCCAAAGACAACATCTACGAAGTCATCATTACCCGCTGAGCGGAAACCTGCGCCGGTGCCCGCTTGCGAGACGTCTCCTCTACCGGCCAAAACGTTTGCTGCCGCGGTTCCCTGCTTTCCGGTTCCCTGCCTCTACCCTCGACCATCAAAGCCTCGGTAGACCTGCGCCCTAATCCGTACTTCGTTGTGACCGCCGCGACCAGGTCGCTGACTCGCCTTTGATAAGCCTTGGACACGAAGGCTGACTCTTGGTACCGCTTGGCATAACTTGCATCGAGCTGAGGGAAATGCTCGTGAACAAAGGCCAGGAAGGTACCTTTGGAACAGGGCTTGAGAAACAGCGGATTCGCGTAGAAAAAGCTTGCATTTGAGTCGCGCGCCTTTCGGGCCATGGTGTCCAGAGCGTGTGCATTGTCGGTGATACCGGGCATCAGGGGCGAACACATCACGCCGGTTCGAAGGCCCGCATCGCGCAGTCGCCGAACTGTGCGGAAGCGCAGATCGGGACGTGCGGCGCGCGGCTCGAGAATGCGGGCGAGTTTGGCATCGTGTGTCGTGATGGTGACGTGCAGCGATAGCTCGTTCCTGGCTGCATCTGTCGAAGTAGATCGATGTCGCGCTCGATCAGAGTGGATTTGGTCACGATGCCCAGACGCAACCCATGTTGATCGGCCATGACCTCCAGGATGCTGCGGGTCACCAGTGCCCGCTTCTCGATGGGCTGGTAGGGGTCAGTGGCCGTTCCAAGCGCGATCTGTTCACCACTCTTCAGCGATCGCAGCTCCTGTCGCAGCAGCCATGCGGCCTGTTGCTTGATGTAGATTTTGTGCTCGAAGTCGGCCGGGTCGCGCATCTCCATGAACTCGTGCGTGTAGCGCGCGTAGCAATAGCGGCAGCCAAACTCGCAGCCTCGATAAGGATTGATGCTCCAGCGAAACGGCAGCCCTCGCCGGGAAACGGACCTGTTCAGCAGCGAACGGACCGGGAGGGTGCGGAATTCGACCAGATGGCCCTCGCCGGCCTCGCAGCCGCCGGCGGCGAGTCGCGCAATGCCGCGCGGAGACATCTCTGATACCCGGGAATCCGGCGTGCCGCCGTCGGAGGGCAAGATGTGGAACAGGGATTGTGTATTCGCTTTTTCTTCGCCCATGCTCGTAACCTACTCCCGCCGGAGATGGCCGTCAAGCGCTGATTCTTGACCGTCGGGAATGGCGTCTCTACGGCTACGTAGAAACGTTTTACGGCGGGATGCGAGCATCCAACCGCCTGAACGCTCTATGCTCGTCTTGGGCAACACGCAGTTTTCTTACAGGAGCTTGATCGAATGACAGACTTCAAAGGCTCGACCATCAATTGGCTCGGACATGCCACAGCACTCATCACTACCGCCGGCGGAACCGAGATTCTTATCGATCCATTTCTCGAACACAATCCCAAATATCCGAAGAACTATAAGCTGCCGAAAAAGCTCGACCTCCTTCTGCTGACACATGGGCATTCTGACCATATTGCCGATGCAGTTGCGGTGGCCACGCAGCACAATCCACAGATCATCGGTATCTTTGAGTTGGTTGGATGGATGCAATCGAGGGGCGCCAAGGACGTCGTAAGTATGAACGTGGGCGGCAGCTACACATACCAGGATGTAACCATAAGCATGGTGGAGGCGCGGCACAGCTCCAGCATCGAAGATGGCGGGAAGTTTTTATATGCAGGCGAAGCGATCGGATTTGTGATTGCGATTGAGGGCGGCCCGGTCATTTATCACGCGGGAGATACTTCGGTCTTTTCGGATATGCAGATCATCCGCGAGTTGTATGCTCCCGAGATAGGATTGCTTCCCATCGGCGACCACTACACGATGGGTCCTAAGGCAGCTGCGCTCGCGGCAAAGTATCTGGGAGTCACAACGGTTGTCCCGATACACTATGGGACCTTTCCGCAACTCACAGGAACTCCGGAGGCATTGGAAGGCTATCTCAAGGGAAGCGGTGTGACGGTTCTGAAGCCGGTTCCTGGCGAAACCTTAAGATAATTCCTTCATTTATCGCTCAAAACTACGAAGGCAGAAAATCTCAACTGGAGACAATCTGCCTTTGTTGCTTGCAAACGAAGTTAGGCCCTTGCAGACTTGGCTGACTTGGCAGCGATTTCCTTCCTGCGCTCGGCCCAACGACGTTTCATGGCCTCAGCTATTTTTCGTCGACCTTCCGGCGATAATCTACGCCTTTTAGGAGCCGTTGCCGCCTTCTTAGCACCGGCGGGGCGTCCGCGTTTTGCGGTCTTTGCACTTCCACCTGCCAGCAGATCTCTCGCCTGCTGTAGGCGTGCTATTTCATTGTCAAGCTCGATCAGAATTTGACTAACTTGCACTGTTCCTCCATTTTCCCCGAATCCTGACCGACTTAAACAGTGTCAGTCAATTCCGGCGTTCTAAGTAACCTGAACAACTATCCCAGACTAACTCTCTTGACAATAAATTGCCACCCCTCGAGCAGTGGGACATTATCGCGGGGGCAATCGAGACCGAACCCTGTCGCTAACTGGCGGCTTACCCGACGACCGTTCTAATCGTCCTGGCTCGAGTTGGGTAGTTCTCGGGATGACTTGGGAGCGGGGATGGAGTAGTCGAGTCCTTCGCGGTAAGAAGAGCGAGGACCCTGGCCAAGCATGTTGCTGGTGCGGCTTCCATCCTGCGTGTAACGGCGCAGGTCTTTCAGAGTTTCCACTTTGTCGCGAGCATACTCGGCAGCAAGACGTGTAAGAGCGTAGGTAACGATATCACTGTGATGCAACCCGTGCGTCTCAGGATCGCGGCGGAAGTTAAGCCAGAGCCTGTGAACCAGCTGGACGTCCTCGCCTTGCAGAGTAGGGGCATGCGGTCCGATGTGAAAGGACTGATCTTGTCCATCGGGCATGATCACGTAGAAAGTAAATTGCCTCTTCGGCTCAGGCAGCGCTTCCCAGGCCTGGCCTACGTGATAAGCCTGCTCCTGCGCGGACATCTTGGTGGAAAGCCCGGATACAAGTGCCGCAACTTCCAGCGAGTTCGCTGTCTGCACCAAGGCCGCAAAGATATCGCCCGCGGGAACCACTAATAGGGAAATATGCTTGCCAAAGCTCTCGGCAACCGAGACGGCCTTAGTAAAGAGCATCTGCTCGTGCTCGCTGAAAAGTTGTTCGTCAAGATATTCGGGGCCACCGGCGCCCATCATACGAGCGGTGAGGACAACGATGTCCTGCTCCTTGGTATTGGTGCGGGATAGAGCCCACTTAAGCGCGAATGGATTCGCAGAATCGCGCATGGTCACCAGGACGCCGCCCGGTTCAATCTCCAACGCTGTCCGGCTGATGATCTCCGGTTGCTCCAGCTGGAAGTGTTCCTTCATCTGCTTGACAGTGACAAGTTGCTTCTGCTGATTCTTGCGCTCGGAAATGGTAAAGATGATGAAGAAGGCCGCAGCAAAGGCGACGCCGCTCTCCGTCGCCACACTCTTCGTAAACAAGTTGACGATGGCCGTTGTAAACAGGACCAGAAAGACCGAGAACAGGCCGACGGGTAGCTCCGTCTTACCTATTTTAATGTTGATAGGTACTTTCCAGCCTCGCTCCCCCTTGTATTTCCAACGAAGAACCAACATCGCCAGACTATTGAAGGTGAAACTCCAAATCACTCCGAATGCATAGGCTTCGCCCAGTGTGATGACGTTTCCGCGGCTCACAATGATGGTGAACAACTGCAATGCAGTAACCAGGTTGATGATGCGGTAGCTCGTTCCAAACTTATGGTGCGGCTTGCGGAACCAATCGGTAAGTACACCATCCTCGGCGACCCGCATGAGCACGCCGGTCGAGCCAATGATAGAGGTGTTGATAGCACCGGAGAGAATCAGAAATCCTACGATGACGACGAAGACGCGGAAAACAATTTTCAGCGTGAGCGGACCAACGACATTCATCGCCAGGCCGGCGATTAGGTTATCGCGATAGACCGGAACACGAACCGAATCCGGAATGAGCATTACCGCAAGTAAGGAAACGACACCTGTAAAAATCGTGCTGTAGATGGCAATGACGATCGCAGCACGCTTCAAGTTCTTCAGCTTGGGATGCTGGATCTCGCGGTTGACTTGGGCAAGCGTTTCCTCGCCGCTCATGGCGAGGATGGAGTGGCCGAAGGCCATCAGGATGCCAAAGAGCCCGAGCGACGTGGCGAACTTCGTCCCGGACAGAAATCCGAGCGCGTCCTTGGAGAAATGCAGATTCGACGGTGTGGGCAGAGGTGGAAGTTTTGCTCCGACGTGGAATGCCGACCAGATGCCCCATCCAAGCAGCAGGACCACCATGATGGTGGTGATCTTCATGACCTCCAGAGCCTTGTCGCTCGACTCTTCGATGCCCTTGATGTTCTGCCACCAGTAATAAATGGTCACCGCCGCGCAGAAAACTGCCGAAGTGCCATTGACCGGAAACTGCCAGGCCACGTGACTGCTGTTGATCATCGCGGAGGGCAACCATCCGTGCTGGGCGCCGACGATCATTAATTCATTGAGGAGGCCTGTGATGTATTGCCCGGCGGAGACACCTGAGATCGGCCCCGTGAGAATGTAGTCGAACATGAGCGCCGAGACGCTCAATTTGGCGAAATTGCCGCCCAAAGCTTCCTTGACTACGCGGTACACACCGCCGCGGGTGAACATCGAACAGCTCTCAACGTAGACGGCTCGCACCGCGAACGAGAAGAGCATGATGCCAAGGATGAACCAGGGAGCGGCCTTGCCAACTGCCTCTTCGGCGATACCTCCAGCATAGAAAGCAGAGGAGCCAAGGTCGTTGAGAACGACTGCTGCAGCCCGCCAGAAAGAGATAAAGGTGAGCATCACCGAAGAGGCAACGACGAGCCTGACTCGGTTGGATTGCGGTGCGGAAAACGTTTGTCCAGCTGACATGGGTTGTGGGCGTTCGCGTGTCAGAATCTGACAGATTCCCGGGCCATCTTCGTCCTGACGCTCACGGCTGAGTTTATGTCCGTTACAGGGCGGCGTCAATGCGCCAATATGACCATGAGGGCGGATGTCGCGGCGGCTAGTCTCCGATCAACTCATTGAGATCTTCGACGAAGCTGATGACAACGACGACGGCAGAGCCGGCCAGCCCCATAAAGAAGAGAACAACAAGGAGATGCATCGCGAATTGCAAGAATGCGGTCACAGGAAGATTGTAACCCGCGCGGTGGCGACGCAACTGCTTTCACACCTCCGGAATGTTAGACTCGGCCTCGATGATGGTGATTTCCAGCCGGACGCCTGTCGTCCGCGATGCCGCTGCCGCGCGACTTCTGCCGTTGGTTCTGCTGGCCCTTCTATCCGGATTCTTGCTGAATCTTCCCTTCCCGATCGCCGGACCGCTGCCGCGGTGGCGGGCTGCGTTTGGGTGGATCGCACTGATTCCCTTGATGTATGCACTTCTTGCACCGAACTATACCGCGCACCCTCGCTATCTGCGCCGCAGTGCACTCGCAGCCTATCTTGGCGGCATTCTCTGGTACATGCTGAACTGCTATTGGATCTACCAGACGATGCATCTCTACGCCAACGTTCCCGTTGCCGGGGCGGTGGGAATTCTGATTCTCTACAGCGCGGTGCTCGGGCTTTACTTTGGACTCTTCGGACTGGGAATCGCGTTCCTGCGTCACGCATCGGGCGGGACGACCCTGCCTCTTGTGCTGGCTCCGTTTCTCTGGGTGGCCATTGACCTTGCCGGGGCCCGCATCACGAGCGTTCCCTGGGATCAACTTGGGTATTCGCAGGTGGACAACTTTCTGCTGACGCAACTCGCGCCCGTCACCGGCGTTTATGGAATCTCCTTCGTGCTGGCAGCTGTAAATGCTCTGTTTACAGCCGCGCTGCTTTCGCCGTCGATCCATCTACGCATACGCCTCGGAGCAGGCACTGTGCTGGCTGCAGCACTGTTGCAGCTGGGCTCGTGGATGCCACCCAAACCCGCTGTCACTCAAGCGAATGCAGTGCTGCTGCAGGCCAACCTCAGCGTGACCACCAACAACGACTGGCTGGGCGAAGAATGGGATCGCAACATTGCCCGCTTCCTGCAGCAGAGCAAAGACGCCAGCGCGTCCTGGTACGAGGGCGTTCCCAATCCCTCCAAGCCATTGCAGCGAAGCATTTTCACCAAAATGCAGCCGACTATTTCCTTGATCGCATGGCCGGAATCGCCCTCGCCGTTCACCGAAGGGGATCACCGCTTCCGGCTGGCCATGCATGAACTCGCCACTTCGACGGGCGCGGCTATCGTTGCCGGAAACCCGACCAGCGCGTGGGAGATCGACGAGTCCGGCAATCGTGTGGCGCGCGACTACAACTCCGCGTCCTTCATTTCACCCGAGGGCGAGTTTGTCGGGCGCTACAACAAAATCCACCTGGTGCCGTTTGGCGAGTATGTTCCCTATCGCGATCTTTTCTTCTTCGCGCACCACCTCACGAAGCAGATCAGCGACTTCTCGCGCGGCAAAGAGCGCAGCATCTTCACTGCAAACGGCCATCGCTATGGAGTCTTCATCTGCTACGAGTCGATCTTCGCCGATGAGATCCGCGAGTTTGCCCGAAATGGTGCCCAGGCGTTCGTGAATATTTCCGACGACGGCTGGTACGGCGACACCAGCGCCCCCTGGCAGCACCTGAATATGGCGCGGATGCGCGCGATTGAGAATCGCCGCTGGATCTTGCGCGACACCAACACCGGCGTGACTGCTTCGATTGATCCCTACGGACGAGTGGTGCAGAGTGCGCCACGCCATGTCTTCACTTCCCTGGCGGCGCAATACGGTTTTCGCGATGATGTTACTTTCTACACCCGCCACGGGGATATCTTTGCGTGGGTTTGCGCTGTTATCGCCATCGCCGCCATTGGCTCGGCCGCATTTGTGAGCCGATCGAAACGTTCAGCTTGAAGTGACTCTTTCCCAGGGCTGGAGCACTTTTACTGAGGCCATGCCCGCTGCCGTTGCCGCTTCGATGCCCATCTCGGTGTCTTCGAAGACCAGGCAGACCTCAGGTGCCACTCCCAGGCGTTCGGCGGCCATCAGAAAGGCCTCCGGATGCGGTTTGCCGTTCCGGTAATCGCCCGCGCAGACCAGCGTTCGAAAGCGGTCGAGCAGCCGCAGACTACGCAGAGACTCAGTCACGCTCTCCCGCGAGCTTCCCGAGACGACCGCGAACGGAATGCGCCCATGCTGGGCTTCGATATGTTCTATGACCTCCGGCACCGGCTGCAGCTGGGGAAGAAACTCGTAGTAGTAGGTCTCTTTGCGCGAGGCTACCTGTTCCACCGGCATCTGCAGCCCCCGTTCTTCGTTCAATGAATGAATAATCTCGGTCACCGGCCTGCCGCCCCATGCATAGAATGTCTCTTCCGAAAACTCACAGCCGCACTCGCCCAGCGCGCGCTTCCACGCGATATAGTGCAGCGGCATCGAATCGGCAATCGTTCCATCGCAGTCGAACAAATACGCCTGAAAAATCCCGGGCGGCAGGGTCAATTTTCTTGTCTGAGATATTGTCTGGGTCATTAGTTTTTATCTTCCCACATGGCCGAGGCCAGGATTCGCCGGATTGATCTTTTGTCTGGTCGTCGCATGCCAACTGCTGGCCGCTTCACCCCTGACCGCTTTACGTTACAATCGAAAGAAAAAGACAGGTCTCCCAAAGTGCTAAACGATCTCGAATTCGCTTACACTCCCGTGCGCGACAAAGTCCGCGACCTGCGGGAGTATCTTTGACGCTCCTCGCCTCAAGTCTGAACTAGCCATCATCGAACAGAAGCTTTCCGACCCCAGCCTGTGGTCGAATCCGCAGCTTTCGCAGCCGATCATGCGCGATCGCAAACGAATAGAAGCGCTGCTCGCGGACGACGAGGAGCTTGCGCGGCGGACGAGCGATATCCAGGCCTATTTCGACCTTGGCCGCGAAGGCGAACCGGTCGAGGACGATCTGAAACGCGAGATCGAATCGCTGAATCGCTTTGCTGAAGCGATGGAGACCCGTACCTTGCTCTCCGGCGAGACCGATCCGCTGAATGCCATCGTGGTCGTCCATCCCGGTGCGGGCGGCACAGAGAGCCAGGACTGGGCCGAGATGCTCATGCGCATGTACCTGCGCTGGGCCGAGCAGCAGGGCTTCAAGACGGAGATTAACGACATTCTGGATGGTGAAGAGGCAGGCATCAAGTCGGCTACCTTCACTATTACGGGCGACTACGCCTTCGGAATGCTTTCAGGGGAAATTGGCGTGCATCGTCTGGTGCGCATCTCTCCCTTCGATCAGGCGAAGCGGCGGCACACTTCGTTTGCTTCGGTGTTTGTGTCACCGGAGATTGACGACTCCATCCAGATCGACATCAAGCCGGACGATATCCGCACGGATACCTATCGCTCGGGCGGCAAGGGCGGCCAGCACGTAAACACGACAGACTCGGCTGTGCGGATTACCCATATTCCGACAGGGATTGTCGCGGCATGCCAGAACGAGCGCTCGCAACACAAGAATCGCGAGCGGGCGATGAAGATGTTGCGTTCGCGCCTCTACGAACACGAGCTTGAGAAAAAGCGCGAGGTGACGAAGAAGCTCGAGGACTCAAAACTCGATATCAACTTCGGCTCACAGATTCGCTCCTATGTGCTGCAACCGTACCGCATCGCCAAGGATCATCGAACCAAAGTGGAAGTTGGCGACGTAGACAAGGTTCTGGACGGCTACCTTGAACCCTTTATCCGCGGATATCTGCTGATGCGCCGGAATGGCGGCGTCCCCGTGACGGTAGAGGCGGACGAGGATCTGGAGTAAGACCCTCTTCCACGTATAGGCTCAATATGAACCACACCGCGACAGGTTATTCGCGGTTGTTTACATTTGTTTCAGCCGTCATCGAGCTGTGCCCGATGCCGCAAAAGTGTACATGGGTAAATAAGGGCATTTCGAACCAGTCATGATCGCGAATGAACCTCAAACCGCGGAGCAATTGGTAGGAAGAGGTTTGAAATCCTCTCTGGTCGGCATCGGAATGAATCTGATGTTGGCCCTGTTCAAATGCGGTGCCGGAATTCTAGGTCATTCCTTCGCCTTGATAGCAGACGGGATCGAATCGACGGCTGACGTTTTGAGTTCGAGCGTTGTGTATTTCGGCCTCAAATACGCGATCAAGCCGCCTGATGAGGAACATCCCTACGGGCACGGCAAAGCCGAGCCGGTTGCCGCGATCATCGTTAGCCTCGCACTGGTCGCCGCCGCAATTTTCATCGGTAGCGAAAGCATTCACCGCATTCGAACGCCACATCCGATACCCGAGCCTTACACGCTGTGGGTGCTTCTGTCCGTAGTCGCGGTGAAAATCATGCTGTCTAGATATGTTTCATCCGTCGGGAATACGCTCGACAGCAGCGCCGTCCGAAACGATGCATGGCATCATCTGAGCGATGCCATTACTTCAGGTTTTGCATTCATCGGAATAAGCGTCGCACTATGGATTAAGAACCCGATGGCGGACGACTGGGCTGCTCTCTGCGCCGCCCCGGTCATCCTTTTCAATGCCTGCCGCCAATTGCAAAAGCCTTTCGGTGAGCTTCTGGATGCGTCTCCCGGGCCGCAGATTGAACACGAAGTGCGTGCCGCTGCCTCCCGTCACCTTCGGGTGATCGGACTTGAGAAATGTCATGTCCGCAAGGTGGGCTTCCGCTATTATGTCGATCTTCACATCGTCGTCCAAGGTTCGCTTACTGTTCGGGAAGGACACAAGATCGCTCATGAAGTAAAAGATCATATCCTTCAGACTGTTCCCCGCGTGGCTGAGGTAATGGTTCATGTAGAGCCAGAGGAGGAGCTTCTGGCCTTGGCACACAATTGAGCTCCTAATCCAGTCGAACTGCTGCGCCATCAAAGCAAGCCAAAGCACCGAAAGCAACAAACACTTGCAAAGCTCCGTAAAATTGAATAACTTGCTGCTGGAGGCTTGCTTGCCCGGAATTCTTGGAACTGTTCGCGAGACCTTCCCCCAGGAACGCCGCGTTGCTCTCGCCCCCCGTCATTGTGAGGCCCTGCGGAAGGCCGGGCTCGAGGTCATTATCGAGCAATCGGCCGGCGTCGAGGCGGGCTTTCCCGATGAGCTATATGTCGCGCGTGGTGCGCGCATCGGCAGCCGCGAAGAGGTTTTCCGCGAGGCCGATATTGTCGCGCAGGTTCGCTGCCTGGGCGCGAATCCCGAAGCCGGCCGCGCCGATCTTCCTCTACTTCGCCGTGGACAAGTGCTGGTTGGATTCGGCGAGCCTCTGACGGCCCTCCGTGAATGTTCCGATCTGGCTGCCTCTGGCGTATCGCTTCTGGCCCTCGAACTCATTCCCCGGATCACGCGCGCACAGAGCATGGACGCACTCTCTTCGATGGCAACCATCTCTGGGTATCGCGCCGTGCTGCTCGGTGCAAGCGAGCTTCCCAAGATGTTCCCCCTGCTGATGACGGCAGCCGGTACAGTGACTCCAGCCAAGGTCTTTGTACTGGGAGCAGGCGTGGCCGGCCTGCAGGCCATCGCAACGGCGCGGCGGCTGGGCGCGTTAGTCTTCGCGTATGACGTGCGGCCGGCGGTAAAAGAGCAGGTGGAGAGCGTCGGCGCCAAATTCGTGATGCTCGATGTCGACGCTCAGGCGTCGGAAGACAAGGGCGGATACGCAAAAGCGATGGACGAGGCCTTCTATCGCCGCCAGCGCGAATTGCTCACCGAGACCCTGCGCGATCAGGATGTGGTCATCACGACGGCTGCGGTTCCGGGCCGCAAGTCGCCCATTCTGATTACGGCGGAGATGGTGGCAGTCATGCAGCCGGGATCGGTGATCGTCGACATCGCGGCGGAACGAGGCGGCAACTGCGAACTTACGCGGCCGGGAGAGACGGTGGTTGAGAACGGAGTGACGATCATCGGTCCACTGAACCTGCCGTCGCTGGTTCCCCACCACGCCAGCCAGATGCTTTCCTCGAATATCGCCGCCGTCGCCAAGCTGCTGGTGCGCGATGGACAGGTGGGGCTCGACATGGAAGACCAGATCATCCGCGAGGCTCTGGTGACGCACGACGGGAAAGTGGTGCATCCCAAGGTGGCGGAGCTGCTCGCGGCGGCTCATGCGTAGGTAACGGCAGGGGTCAGGGGTAAGCAGTTAGAACTCTAGGAGTGAAGAATGCCGGCGGACTTTATTTCGAATCTTTATGTATTCATCCTGGCGGGGTTTGTCGGGTTTGGGCTCATCAAGCGGGTATCGCCTCTTCTGCATACGCCGTTGATGTCGCTGACCAACGCCCTTGACGCCATCGTGGTGGTAGCGGCGATTATCATCACCGGGAGACATGAGACGGCGCTGAGCGTTACGCTGGGAGCGATCGCGGTGGCTGCATCCTTCAGCAACATGGTGGGCGGATTTCTCATCACCGACCGCATGATCCGCATGTTCAAATCCGGCGCGGCTAAGAAATCATGAACGCGGCGGCCATTCAGCAGTACCTCGATTTCGCTTACATCGCCGCGGTTGTCCTGTTCATTCTGGCGCTCAAGTGGTTGAGCTCGCCGGTGAGTGCGCGAAGAGGCGTGTTGGCCGGCGAGATCGCGGCTGGCCTGGCGGTCATCGCGACGCTCTACAACCCGGAGCTGGTCGCTTACAAATGGATTGTCATCGCGCTGATTATCGGCGCGGGAATCGGCATTCCACTTGGCATGGTGAAGATTACGGCGGTTCCGCAGCGGACCGCTTTGAGTCACGCCTTTGGCGCTCTGTCGGCGGCCATGATCGGCATTGCCGAATATTATGTCGGACGTTCGCATTTAACCCGCTTCGAGATGGGCGAGATCGGGCTGGAAGTGATCATCGGCTCGCTGACCTTCACCGGCAGCTTGATCGCCGCGGGCAAGCTGCAGGAGCTTCTGCCGCAGCGGCCGATTGTTTATAAAGGTCAAAATATCATTAGTCTTTCGGTACTCACTGCGGCCGTTGTATTGGCAGGCGCGCTGGTGATCAATCCGGAAAATACGGCGTTGTTCCCGATCATGGTGTTAGTGGCGCTGGCGTTTGGCGTAATGCTGGTGACGCCGATTGGTGGCGCAGATATGCCGACCGTGATCTCGTTGTTGAACTCTTATGCAGGATTTTCGGCGGCGTTGTTGGGATTTGTGCTGAACAGCAAAGTGCTGATAGTGGCGGGCGCGCTTGACGGCTCTTCCGGATTCATTCTGTCCGTCATCATGTGCAAGGCGATGAACCGGTCATTCACCAATGTTCTGTTCGGCGCCTTCGGCACCGTCCAGGTGAGTGTGGGAAAGATCGAAGCGCGTCCCGTTCGCTCTGCCTCTGCCGAAGAGGCCGCCGAGATTCTGGATGCCGCGCGCAAGGTGGTCATCGTTCCGGGATACGGCATGGCCGTGGCGCAGGCCCAGCACAAGCTTCGCGAGCTGCACGACATTCTGACCAAACGCGGGATCGAGGTATCGTTCGCGATTCATCCGGTGGCGGGACGAATGCCCGGCCATATGAATGTGCTGCTGGCCGAGGCTGATGTTCCCTACGACCGCCTGATCGAAATGGATGAGATCAATCCTGAATTTCCGCGAACGGATGTAGTGCTGGTCGTCGGCGCGAATGATGTGGTCAATCCGGCGGCGCGCAACGACAAGAACAGCCCGATCGCGGGAATGCCGATCCTGAATGCGTCGGAAGCGCAGACGGTGATGGTGATCAAGCGCAGCATGAGCCCGGGCTTCGCGGGAATCGACAACGAGCTTTACTACCTCGACAAGACGCTCATGCTGTTCGGGGATGCGAAGAGCTTTCTTACCAGCATCAACAAAGAGCTGAGCGCCGTGGCCGTCGGGGCTTAGATGGCCGTCGCAAAAAACCGCTAGCTGCTCGGCGGAACGTAAGGGTTTCCCGACGGCAGGAGCAGCGGTTCTTCGGGCATGACAACCCAGAAGACGACGTAGGCAATTATGCCGGCGCCTCCTCCGAACACTGCGAGCAGCACGGTGATCACCCTCACCCAGCTCACATCCCACGCATAGCTATTCGCCAGCCCCTGGCACACGCCCGCCACCATGCGTCCGGCGCGCGGACGAATCAGGCGTGTCTGCACTGTATACAACGGGGGATTGCCGGGGTTGATCTGCGCGCCGCATGCGGAACAGAATCGCGCTTCGTTGCTCATTGAGGATCCGCAATTTCTACAGAAGACAGCCATGGGATTTCTCTCTTTCATGAAAAGCTTACATCCGGTCACGCACCGGTGACCAGACGTACAACCGCAGGCACTACGGCCTGAACCACCGCTGGAACCACGATGCCGGTAATGGAGACTCCGGCCAGCAGGCCCAAAACAGTGGCGACACAGGCCACCGGAAATACAAGCGCGGCTGGCGGTGAGGGGGGAGCAACCGGGTAACGCATCTTTCGCAGAATCATGGCACGAACCTCGATTCCATTGTCAGAGGATACGCAAAGGCGAGATGTGCGGTTCCGCAAGCTCGCAGCCGCACCCGTCTGAAATCAGCGACCGGTGTATGCAGTCCGTTGAAATTTGCGCGCCAGATCGGCCTGCACAGTGTCGCTGCCGGCGTTGATGACGGCTTGATATTGCTCTACGGCCTTGTCGTGCTCTTTCATCAGGTCGTAGCTTTGGCCGGCGGCCAGCAGGCTTCGCCGCTTCAGTTCAGGACTCGTTGTTGGCTGGAATGCTCCCTCTCGATAGGCCTCGGCGGCTTCGGCATACAGTTTTTGCCCGCGCAGACTGTCCCCAAGTCCAAAAAGGGCTAGCTCGAGGTGCGACGAAGGAAAATATCCCGGCCGCCGGGCCTCGTCGATCACGTGGCGGTAGGCGGCAACAGCTTTCATGCCTTCGCCCTCATCCTTGGACAGGTTGGCTACTTCCAGGGCGAAAAGGTAATCACGCGGATACTGCGCCGCCAGGCCTTCCGCGAGCTCTTTTGCCTCTTGGTATTTGGCTTCGTGGCGCAGGAACATCATCATGGCCGTGCGCGATTCAACGCTGGTCATCACACCACGCATCCCTGCATCCTGGAGCATGGCCATGCCTCCGGCCTTGGACCCATGAATGCCCGCAAACCCGACGAGCACCTTGAAGGCAAGAGGTAGCGCGCCGACAACGTACTGGTAAATGCCGACAACCATCTTCGCATCGACATAGTTGGGGCTGAGCTCGAGAACCATCTCGTGGTCGTTCTTGGCGCTAAGGGCCAGTCTGAGGCCGGTACTGAAGCTGCGCTCCACCATCGCCATATAAGTAGCTTCGAGCGCACGCGCCCATCCGCGGGCAAAGAGCGCGTTAACGTCCTTGGGGTTTTTCCTGAGCTCATCGTCGGCTTGATCGATAGCCCTGTCCGCAAGCGCCTTGATCTGGTCGCGAACCTTGGGATCTTCGACGACTATGTGACGGCCGGTGAAGAAGCCGTCGTTGGCATAAAAGGTCGTATCGAGAAGATCGAGACGGAAGAGTTCCTTGATGAGGGTGGCGTACAGGATGTAGTCGGTCGCAATGGGATCGTTGGGATGCTGGGCCTGGATTTGCTCGAAATGGGTCAGCGCATTGTCGTAATCCATGATGTAGAAGAGTTGAAAGGCTTCCATCGCCTGAGGGGTTCGGTTAAGCGGATCGGTATCAACTGTTTGCCCAAGAGCCCAAACGCCCCCTATAAGGCCAAAGGCGATAGCAAACGAGAGGAGCTTGAGAAGTCCGCCAAAACGAGCAGCTGGCACGAGGCTGAATATCTTTCGCAGGAGCATTCCGTGATGAATTCTAGACGAGACGGACCCCCTATAGGACGCGGACCGCGTGAAGCGCCGTCGGCCTCTTCAACGAAAGCGATTTCGATGCTATCGTCATCTGGTTGAGGAAAAAAGAAGAGAGAAATCAGAATCGTTGCCTCATCTGGGTTCCTTTGCCGAACATCCTGTCTTTGATATTCCCAGGATCTTGCGATGACGAAGAAAGAGCTTCTCCATCTGCTTGTACTGCAGGCACGCGCGAGCGGCTTTGAGCTCCGCAAATGGTATCAGTCGAAAATCGAGCGGGAGTGGACTGGTTCCCAGGCCGCGATGGGCACCCTGGCCTCCGGTCACCGCTACTATGCCCTGCTCTTTTCTCACGAGTTTGCTCAGGCGTTCTGGAGACAGGGCACGCAAATACAATTCGTCGTTCCCACCCAGCATTTCAGGCGCCTGAACGCAAAAGGTCAGATAGTTAGCGTCACCCGCAAGGCCTACACCCGGCGTACCCTGAAGCCCGACGCCTGGAAATACCACCTACGGGAGATGGCCGCTTGCGAAGAACCCCTGCGCTATATCCGGCGCTTTCTGGTCACGCACGAGGAGCTTCACGCGCAACGGAACGGGCAGAAGTCGCCGGCGAGCGAAGCAGGGGACTCAGAGTTCGAATCCGAGGCCTGAGACCGTTTGAACTCCTAAATTTTTTCGAAACGATAAAGATGATTCAGCGGCCCACGGCCCCTGCCGACAGGGTAGGCAGCCTCCATTGCCTCGCGCACGTATTCCTTCGCCCGCGCAACTGCTTCCGCTGGCGGCGACCCGGTCACCAGCTGCGTGAGGAGCGCCGACGAGAAAGTACAGCCCGTTCCGTGCGTCGCCTTGGTCTCGATCTTCCGGCCGGGAAACCAGCACTCGGCGCCGTCTGCGGTCAGCAGGAAGTCGTCCGGTGGATCGAGATGGCCTCCGGTCACGACTACGTTGAGGCCAGGATGACCGGCGGCCAGGTCCCGAGCGGCAGCGTGGATCGATTCTCGACCCAAGACCTCACAATCGGCCAGCTCGGCCAGCTCATCGAGGTTAGGCGTGACCCAGCCCACCAGGGACAAAAGTTCGCTTTGGAGGAGTTCTAATCCCTCCGAGTCGAGCAGCGTCCGACCGGAGCTGGATCTCACGATCGGGTCGAGGACAATCTGACCGCGGGGGATCCCGGACTCGGCCAGGAACTGCCCAACGACCCTTACTATCTCCTCAGTACCCAGCATTCCGATTTTTACCCCAGCGATTTCCACATCTTCGGAGAGGCACTCCAGGGTTTCAGAGAGAAATTTGGGGTTAACCGTGTGGAACCGGCGCACCCCCTGAGTCGATTGGACGGTTAGCGCGGTAATCGCCGCCAGACCGTAGAGGCGGTGGGCCGCAAAAACCTTGAGATCGGCCGTAACTCCTGCCCCCGACGAGGGATCGAAGCCCGCGATGGTGAGCACAACCTGGCGCTCGGGTGCTGGATTGGTCATGCTGGATCGCCCCACTGGAACGGCTTCATACTCTCCTTACCTGCACCAAAACTGCGACATGCCTAACATATTCTTGCCAAAAAGCGCAAGGGATGCGTATAAATAAATGCCGACGCTGGTTTGACTTACGGTTCCGTACCTCCATACAATTTTTACAGGAGGAATATGAACGCTATCGCAATCGATAAGATCACTCGCTCCCGCCGCTATGTCCTCATGGCAAGTGCTGCTTTCCTGTCGGTGCTTGGCATTTCCGCTGCTCCAGCGGGCAACGCAGAACCACCTGTGAACCATACCTTGCAGCATCATTGGTTCCAGACCGGCCGGGCTTCATGGTACGGCAGATTCTTTCAAGGCCACGCTACCGCCAACGGCGAAAATTTTGATATGAACGACCTTACCTGCGCCCACCGCAGCCTTCCCATGGGTTCATTGGTGCGGGTGACGAATCTGAGCAACAGCAAAACGGTTGTGGTGCGCGTGAATGACCGCGGCCCGATCGCCCGTAGTCGAGTGGTGGACCTGTCCTATGCGGCCGCCAACTTCCTCGGATTCGGTAGCAGGGGCACGGCTCCGGTAAAGCTGGAGTTAGTGAAGGACGACCCAGAGCTAGCGCAGCTTTTCCCGCTGAATGCCGCTGTTGTCTTCCCGCTTACTCCTTCCTTGGTCAGATAAAGCCCGAAATAATTAGCCCCGGAGAACTCCGGGGCACGGCTCTGCAGGATTACAAGTACAATCTAGAACGAACCTATGAGTTCGCCTGCCTCCAGCCTGGCAATCTCGGGCGCGCGTGACTGCAGCCCGCGCAATCAGCTGATCATTGCTCTCGATTTTCCAAATGCAGCCTCTGCTCTCGCCCTCGTGGATCGACTCGAAAATCTCGTCCAATGGTTTAAGATTGGTATGGAACTCTATCTATCTGAAGGTAATACGATCGTGGAGACTATACAGTCTCGCGGTTACTCCGTCTTTCTCGATCTAAAGCTGCACGACATCCCTAACACGGTCGCAGGTGCGGTGCGGTCAGTGGCCGCAATCGGGGCCGGCATGCTCACTTTGCATTCCGCCGGGGGAGCCGCGATGCTGGCCGCCGCGCAGGAGGCGGCAGCTGCTTTACCCTCGGCTCCGAAGCTGCTGGCAGTCACGGTCCTCACCAGCATGGACCCGGCTCAATTGGCTGCGACGGGCATAGCGGGATCTCCCGCCGAACAGGTGATGCGGCTGGCAAAAATGGCCTACGGCACCGGCATTCGTGGATTCGTCGCCAGCCCGGAGGAGGTCGCCTCCCTGCGCTCCGCGTATCCCGATGCGACGCTGGTGATTCCGGGCATCCGTCCCGCTGGCGCAGACACCGGCGACCAGAAGCGGATCGCGACCCCCGCGGCTGCCATCGCCGCCGGAGCCGATTACCTGGTCATCGGCCGCCCGATCACGCAGGCAGCCGATCCGGCTGCCGCCGCGCACTCCATCCTCGAAGAAATTGCAGCTGCAAAAAACTAGGCCTGTCCTGCGAACGACCCTGTTTCAAATTGGGCATTCTGCCCTGTCCGCTGATCGACGACACATTCTTACGCTGCCGAAGACCATTACACTGATGGTGTGAATTTCACCTCGGGCGACGCGGATCTCTTCTATACGACCCTGGGCAAAGGCCCCCCCGTCGTGCTGCTGCATCCTACGCCCTGCGATCATCGCTTCTGGCTGGGAGTGGTCGATCAGCTGGCTGGGAAATATCAGGTCATCCTCCCCGACCTGCGGGGTCATGGCCAGTCGCAGGCGGGCAATGGCCCCATCACCATCGAAAAGCTCGGCTCCGACATTGAGCGCATGCTCGATGTGCTGCAGATCAATCGCGCGCTCTTTGCCGGCTGCTCCATCGGCGGATACACCCTCTACGAACTGTGGCGCGAGGTGCCCATCCGCATCTCCGCTCTGGCCTTCTGCTGCTCCAAACCGCAAGCCGACACCGAGGTCAATCGCGCCAAGCGCGAAGAGTGGATCGCCAAGATTCGCGAGCGGGGAACTGGAGAATTCATCGAGTCCATGCTCGAGAGCCTCATCGGACCGACGGCGCGGCAGCGCACTCCCGAGAGGCTTGCCGAGGCACGCGAGATGATGCAGACCATTCGCCCCGAAACGGCGATTGCCATTCAGCAGGGACTGGCCGCGCGTCCCGACTCGGTCGCAACTGCTCGCGGCATCCATGTGCCCTGCTTTGTTCTGGCCGGAGGAGAGGACACGAGCTCAACCCCAGCCGACATGAAATTGCTCGCCGAGTCAATCCGCAGCAGCGGCTATGGTGCCGAAGTCCACCTGCTGCGGGACGCTGGCCACTACGCCCCTTGGGAGCAGCCGCAGATAGTGGGACGCCTGCTGCGGCGCTTCTTCGATTCGGTGCTAGATTAGACCCCTCGACTCAGGCCTCGGCCCCGGCATCCAAAGTGTAGGCGTCCGACACATCTGTCTCCGAAGCTGCGCCCGGCACGGGCAGTCCCGCCTGCAGACAGCGCGCTTCGAGGTCGCCGCGCAACTGCTCAATCGATTCAAAGAGCACCGCATTGAGGCCAACCTTGGCGGCCGCGGCAATGTTCTCCGGCTTGTCATCCAGGAATAGCGCGTTCTCCGGCGCCACGCCTAGCTTCTCGCAGGTGTGAATGTAAATCGCTGGATCCGGCTTGCAGATGCCCAGTTCGCACGACCAGGTGTGATGCTGGAAGTGAGCCAGCCACCCGAATTCCTGCCGCATGTAGCCCAAAACCTCCCAGCCCATGTTCGACAGAATCGCCGTCTTGATGCCCGCCTCCTGCAGGGCGACCACCCAGGCCAGCATCTTCTCGTTGAGCGAAGTCCACATGATCACGTCGGTCTCAATCAGGTCGTCGACGAGTTCCGGGGTCGCGGCGATCCCGGCCTCCTTCGCAATCTGTTCCCAATAGATGCGGCCGTCGAGAGTGCCCATGTCGTATTCGTGACGATGCCGCCAATAGTACCGGTCAAAGGTGGAGCGGTCCAGGCCTGTGAGCGTCAGCAGTTTCTGCTGCGCCACGGGATCTTCGGAATTGCTGAGAACTTGTCCGTAATCGAAGATCACTGCATCAATCGCCATGAATTCTCCTGTCAGAATATTGCGAAGCCTACTTTCAATTATGCCGAATAAACCCCACGCAGCATTTATGAAAAGATGAGTGCGATGCAACGTCGTCCAACGTTCTCCGCACGCACCGCCTGGGACACCTCCGAAACCGACCTTGCCCTGGCGATCGCTGCGCGGCACGAGAGTGGGCTCCCGCTGTTAGATCTGACCGCATCGAATCCCACACAATGCGGCTTCGCCTACGACGAAGCTGCGATTCTCTCCGCCCTGGCCCGGCGCGAATCCCTCGTCTACGATCCCAATCCCCGGGGAATGCTCGAAGCTCGCGAGGCCGTCGCTGAGTATTACGCGAGCCATCGCGCGACGGTCGATCCCACGCAGCTGTTCTTGACCACCAGCACCAGCGAGGCCTACAGCTGTCTCTTTCGCCTGCTGTGCGATCCCGGAGACGAGGTTCTCATCGCACAGCCCAGCTATCCGCTCTTCGATTTTCTCGCGCAGATCGAAAACGTGCAGCTGGTTCCCTACCCGTTGTTTTATGACCACGGCTGGCACATCGATTCCGAGTCCCTGCGGCGGCAGATCACCGCGAAGACGCGGGCCCTCGCCCTCGTCCATCCCAACAACCCAACGGGGCACTTCACAAAGGACTCAGAGCGAAAAGAACTGGAAGCGCTCTGTGCTGAGCACGGACTCGCCCTGATCGTCGACGAGGTCTTTCTCGATTACGGCCTGGGCAGCCACGCCGGCCGAAGTTTTGCCTGCGGGCCACATCCCGTCCTGACATTTGTTCTGAGTGGACTGAGCAAGATTGCCGCCTTACCGCAGATGAAAGCCGCCTGGATCGCCGCTTTCGGACCGGAGCCGGATCTGCGCCCGGCGCTCGACCGCCTCGAAGTCATCGCCGACACCTTTCTCTCGATGAACGCGCCCATCCAGTGCGCGCTGCCCTCTTGGCTGGAATCGCGCGACGGATTGCAAGCGCAGATCTCAGCCCGTACTGAAGAGAACCTCCACACCCTCGACACCCTGCTCGCGACCCAGACCATGATTTCGCGACTCGAAGTCGAGGCCGGCTGGTATGCCGTGCTGCGCGTACCCGCGGTTGAGCCCGGAGAAGCGCTCGGCGTCCGGCTGGTCAGGGACCACGGCGTCTCTGTTCACCCCGGCTATTTCTTCGGTTTTCCTGGAGACCGCTGGCTCGTCGTGAGCCTTCTAACAAGCTCCGATCATTTCTATAGCGGGATCGCCGCTATATGCTCTGTTTTCAAAGCAATAGGAGAAGAAACTAAAACGTAGTTATCAATGTTGATTCCGGTCATGCGCTAGTTTAGATATTTGCATCTAATCAACTGATAAATATAGTCAAAGCCTAACGCCGGGTTGCAGGAACGGATTTGATTCCCGCTCCTCCCCGATCGTCGTTTGCGCTCCATGCCCGGGGATCACCCGGGTCTCGTCCGCGAGCGGTAGGAGACGGTCGTGGATCGACCTCAGGATTTGCCGTGAGTCGCCGCCCGGCAGATCGGTTCGCCCAATCGAGCCGGCAAAAAGCGTATCCCCAGAAACCAGAAGCTTTTCCTTGGCAAAGTGCAGACAGATGCTTCCCTGCGTATGGCCGGGGGTATGAAGAACGTGCGCGGCATGGTTGGCAATGCCAACCACCATGCCTTCTTCGGCGCTGTTGTCCGGCGGAGCTACCTCGGGCGGAGCCACTCCCAGCCATCCTGCCTGCACGTCCATCATCTTGAGCAGCGGCAGGTCGTCCTCGTTCAGCAGAATCGGCGCTCCGGTCGTCTTCTTCAGCTTCACCGCTCCACCCACATGGTCAATATGCGCGTGGGTGACGACGATCTGCTTAAGGGTAAGGCCGTGGGTAGCCAGCCGCCCCAGAATCTGCGGTATATTGTCGCCTGGGTCGATGACCATAGCTTCGCGCGTCGCCTCGTCGCCCACAATGGTGCAATTGCATTGCAGCGCTCCGACAGGGAAGGTTTCGAGAATCATGAACTCATTGTCGACGAAGCTGCCTCAGGCGTACAAATGGCGTCACAGGAATGTTGGCAGGATTGCCGGGGAGAACGAAAACGATGGCCGCACGAAAAGAATGGACGGAATGGCACTTGACTCCGCGGGGCTGGGAAAAGGGCGCGACACGCGTACACGGACAGGGCAACACCTGGGTCGAAGAGCCTCTCGATCGCCTGTTGAGCTGCGTCTACCAGGAAATCGAAACCGATGCGTCTCCCGAGGTAAAGAAGTGGTCGGAGGAGACCTACCGCTCGAAAAAGGGGTCCGAGGTCGAGGAAGCATTGAAGAAATACGGGGCGTGCCCCGAGCGTCTTTAGGGCGCTGTGACCGCCTCTTGGCGAATGCAGAAATTCAAGAGTAGATCGCAGCGCGACCCACGCCGAGCCTGATAGAGTTTCCCTGACCAATTTCGCGGGCCTACGCTGGCAACCGAAATCCTTCGCGAACGCCCAAGAATTAGTTTTCCACGAATTCAGGAGACAGCGCATGTCACTCGATATCACCGTAGGTTCACGCCAACTCACGTCCCTCGGCCCGCTCAAGGACCTGAAGAGCAACATGGAGTCCGACTTCAAGCTCGGACCGGAGATTCAAAGCCAGCTTGATAAGCCGCTGTCTACGCTGCCCGCAAATCTTCGCAGCGTCGCCATCAATGCCAGTCAGAGCCCTTCGTGGTCGCCGGGCGCGGGTGAATTTACTTTTTCGCTTTCCGCTGGCGTAGCAGGCAAGCTAGCCGTTTTCCTCGCTGGCGACACCCTGCTCAGCTATGCCGACGACTTCGAAACCGATATCTCGATCGGACCGGAGGCGCAGTCTGATCCTCCTGCCCCCAAAACCGTGACGGTGCCCGGCGACGCCGCATACGTCTGCATCGACCTTGAATTCTCAATCGGCGGCGGCATCTCGGCGGCCGTGCCCGTTGGCACCGTCGGCATCTTTGGGAGCGTCAACGCGCAGAACACATTTGGCGTCGCCTTTTACCGAAAATGCAGCCCATCAGACACGCTGCACGACGCGATCGGTGCGGCCTTCACGAACTTTGTCTTGCCGCTGCATCAGCTAACCTTTACCAATCTCGACGTGGGAGACTACCTGCACCACGACTTCAACGCCAGCCTCGCGGTTGGCCTGGGAGCTAGCATTGGCTACTCCAAGATCCTCTACGCGGGCCAGGCTGCGTCCGATATCAGCGGCACGGCAACGGTATTTAGTCCCGATCCGTCGATCATTCCGGCATTCCAGGCCACGGCGAGTCTGTCGTTCAGCTTCTCCTATGGCGGCTCCTTCGAAGCACTCATCTGGAAGGACAACCTGACGACCGGGCACATGCACCTTTTCCGTGCGAAGGAGCAGGACACCAGCCTTGGCCTGCACGTTGGTATAGGACTGATCTCGAACCCTGCAGACAGCGCCGCGATAATCACCGATCAACTCGGCACTGCTTTCGGCAAAATGCTGCCTGGATCGCTCGGCACCATGTTCATGAGTAAGGTCCTGCCCAAGGGGGCCGATGAAGCCGCAACCTACGCTGCCGAGATGGGCGGCAAAATCGGCGGTTGGCTGACGCCTATCAACGACGCGCAGGCGACCCTCGATGTCGCAATCTCCACCACCCGGCAGACCTTCATCCTTCTCGACTACACCTTCGACCTGACCGCACCCGCATTCCCTGTCGCATGGAAAACCGCATTCGACGGAGACTTCGTTAAGGCTCTGGCCACCCCCAACGGCGGTGTCTCCATCGCAACCGGCGGCGGCATGGAGAAGTTCTACCAGAAGAAGACTTCGATCAATCTGAATCTCTTCGGCCAGTTGAGGGTCGCATGGAGCGATGCGATTATCAGCAACTCCCGGCTCATTTACGCGGGCAACAATACCTTCCACCTGATCGCGGAGGTGGGACGGCAACTACTCCTCGATGTAAACGGCGGCCAGCGCGAGATTGACCTGTATTTCGCCGCCGAGGCTGACCTCACGAGCACAGCCCTGCAGCTGGGAAGCATCAACTTGCACTGCATTCTGCAGGCAAGAAAGAGTCAAGGATTTGGAAATTACATCGCGAACTTTCTCGGCCTCATCGCCACCGGGCCAAACCATGACGCACTTGTCCAGAGCGTGAAGGCCGTCGTGGCCAATGCCGGAGGCACCGAGTTGCTTCACGTCATTTTTGATCCCAGCGCCTATGCCCATCTGCAGGCGTCGACCATAACCAACGGCAAGCCTGACAACCAGACCCCCGACATGCAGAACTACGCGGCATTTTCGAATGCCTGCAGCGATCTCTTTTCCTCGCCTCCAGCGAATTTCACCGATGCGGGCCAGAGGTTGGGCTACACACTGTGGAGTAACTGGAACATCGCGAGCAACGACCAGTGGCCTGCCCCGCCCGGTGCCCTTCCCGACCGCACTCAGTCAGGAAACGCCGCGGCCGGTGTAGCCTTTCTGAACACGGAGTTTCCGCAGGCCGGCGACAGCGCTGCGCTGATCGGGTACGCACTGCAGGCGGCAAGCGACTTCATGAACTTCTGCGCCGATCTCAAAAGCCTGGCGACGCTCACCACCGCACCGCCTCAGCTCAATGCATGGGACAACTTGCTCGCCCGGCTTCAATCGATGATGAAGAACGATGTGTCGCCAGACTTCGTAGCATCCGTCGCTCTCGCGCTCACTCGGCTCTGCGCTGGAGGCAGCCCTCCGGCTGAACTCACTGCGCCTGCTCCTGACCTGACCGACAAGAACTCGATCGCAGTTACCGTGACTTACTCCTAGAGTTCGACAGCGATTACGTAACACCGCCGTGTCAACATACTTTAATGCTCTGCTGACAAGTGCCTGACTTGCGCCTGACAACGGCGCCGGGAACATCGCATACGCTCCTGATCAGACGAGCGCATTTCCCCACTCTCTGTTGCTCACAGTTCGTTCTGTGCCTGTTGTGGCAAAGCTGCTGATGATAGTTTCTGGCGTTGTTTTCGATGCCTGGTGTGGAAATGCCTCGGACACAATGAACGAGGAGAAGTGATGCACCCGAAATTATCTCTAAGGTTCTGTACACGTTTATTGACCGGCATCTTCGCAGGTGGAGCGCTCATCAGTTGCGCGGCCGCGCAGACAGCCAGTTATTCACAAACCAACATTATTTCCAGTACGCCACACACAGCCTCACGCACCCAGCGTTCCCTTGTAACTCCATGGGGCCTTGCCGTTTCCCCTGTAGAGGGCTTTGGAATCGTTAACAATGGCACTGGAATATTTGCGACCTACGATGCTGCCGGCGACGAGTTGCCCATTGTCGCAAGAGTCGCAGGTCCGCCTCAACTCGAAGCGAATCCCGGACCCTCCGCGATCGTCTACAACCCAACAGGCACCTTCATCCCCCAGGACAGCGGTCTTCCCAGCCCATTCCTGTTTGCAACCGTAGACGGAACAATTTCCGGGCAGTATGCGGATACCAACGGGGATATCCTGGAAACCACGCTCCTTACGGTGGATCAATCCACACATGGCGCCGTGTACACCGGACTGGCGATCCTCACACCCAATTGCTGCGCGCCCTTTCTTGCCGCGGCGAACTTCAAAGCCGCATTCATCGAAACCTACACGGATTTCTTCGCTCCACTCGGCATACCGGGGGCTTTCATCGATAAGAATCTTCCCGCGGGTTATGCACCATTCAACCTTCAGGTCATTGGCGGCGAGGTCTTCGTGACCTACGCACCGCAGAACGCTGCCAAGAACGGCCCAGTCGTAGGCCCCGGCAATGGCATCGTCGATATCTACCAGCTCGACGGCAGCTTCATCCGGCGGTTCGTTTCCCACGGTCAGCTTAACTCACCCTGGGGTGTGGCCAAGGCGAGCGCCAGATTCGGCCCTTTCAGCAACGATATCCTCATCGCAAATTTCGGAGACGGGGCCATTAACGCATTCAACCCGATAACAGGCGCCTTCGTCGGCCAGATTAAAAATGCCAAGGGGAGCACGATCACGAATTCCGGCCTTCGGGGGATCGTGTTCGGTAGCTCCGGTACAGGAGATCCAAACACGCTTTATTTCACTGCGCACGGCTTGTTTGGTGCGATTTCAGCCAATGCTGCAAAGTAGCGGCTGAACTCACATAACTTCGGCTCCCGCCGTCACCATGGCGGCGGGAGCTCGCCATACCATCCTTTGTTGATAGGAACTTCATTGTGGTCACGGTGGCCTACTCATAACAAATCAGCAACTCCGAAAGCTCGAAAAGAATCGCTGATGGCTGGCGAGAATATTCGCCTTCTGCGTCGCATCCGGTTCGAGCGACCAGTTGCCCAGATCATGCGTGCCGCCAAGCACAATGCCGTCCGAACGCGAAAACATGTATAGGCCGTCGAAGATCGTCGCGTATTGCACCTCAGGCTGAGGCAGAAGAAATGTCAGCTGTCCGCGGATGGGCTGCAGCTCTTCATCATGAAAGAGGTCGCGGGCGCCGAGCCCAGTGCAGTTGAAGACCAGCTTCTCCGGCAGCTGCTGCAACGCAGCTATGTCGTGAATCTCCTGCACGCGAATCACGCCGCCCGCGCGCCTCACATCGTCCAGCATCGCCGGTAGATAAACCGGCGGCTCCACGATCATCGTGTCGAATTGCCGCACATGTGGGTACCCGATGAACGGATATTCCTGCGGCGTAAGATCGCGGAACTCCGGCATCATGGCGCGCAGTGGGCTCTGCTGACCGCTATATCCGGTTTCGAACCAGGGCTCGCTGCTCAGATAGTAGTTGCGCATCCAGCGAATACCGTAGCGCGGCCCGATCATGATCTGGTAACGCGTGTAGGCATATTGAGCGGCAGCCAGAAACTGACGATTGAATTCAGGCGTGCGCCGGTCGGGGTCGGAGACGGTCACCGGAAACCACTGCGCCCCTGCGATATTCGAGGTGGTGTTGGGAGGCAGAGCTTTGGTGTAGATCGTGACCGCAAGACCAGCCTCCTGCAGCAGGCGCGCGGTCGCCAGCCCAACTGCACCCGAGCCCAGCACCGCGACCGGCCCAGTGTATCCAGGCGCGCCCAGATCTACAGCCAGCCGGGCCGTCCCCCAGGAGAGCGTAACCCCGCCACCGCCATGTCCATAATTGTGAATGACCAGCGTCTCGCCGAATTTTTCCGGCTTGACCACAAAACCTGAAGGCCGAAAGGGCCGCAGTCCAACCACCGTGCGGATCTCCCGCTCTGCGGCCACATGGACGGGCGGCAGCGAGCAGGCAGATTCCGGCAGCGCAGGATTGATGAAAGGATGCAGGAGTGGCTGGGGCGCGTGGCGCACACAGCCCGCGAGCACTCCAGCAGCAGACAAGGATGCAGCGTGTACTAGAAACTGACGGCGGCTGGCGAGCATGGAATGAGAATACTTGGCAGAGGAGCGTGCGTCTCTAGGATTCCCCTGCGCGCTCGAGCTCCGCGATGTCGAGTTTCTTCATCTGAAGCATGGCCTGCACCACTTTAGGACCTTTGAGGAGCTCGGGCAGGCGCGCGGGCACAATCTGCCACGAGAGTCCGAACTTATCCTTGAGCCAGCCGCATTGGCTCTCGCTCCCACCCGCCGTGAGCTTCTCCCAGTAGAGTCCACTTCTTCCTGCGAATCGCATCGCACCACAAACGAGACAGCCTCGGTGAATTTGAACATAGGGCCGCCGTTAAGCGCAGTAAACGTCTGGCCGTCGAGCTCGAACGCGATTGTAAGCACGCTGCCCTTCGGTCCGCTGCTCTCATTGCTGTCACGCAACCCGTCAAGACGCCGCGAGTTCTTGAACACGGTGAGATAAAACTCGACGGCCTCTTCCGCGTTCGAGTCGAACCAGAGAAACGGCGTAATGCGAGGAAAGTTTTCGAAAACACTCATTGAATCCACCTGCCCTGTGAAATTCTAAACACAGAAGCAACGTCCGTGTAATCACAACCAGCATCTACACATCGAGGAGACGCTATGAATGAGGCCTCGACCATCCGCGAAATACTCGACCGCACAAAAATCATCGCCGTCGTCGGGCTGACCGATCGTGAGGGTCGCGCTTCGCTCGGAGTCTCGCGGTTTATGCAGAGCCGCGGCTACCGTATCGTCCCTGTGAATCCTCGTATCGAAAGTGCACTCGGCGAAAAGGCGTACCCCACGCTCGACGCAGCCGTCGAGGCCGTTCCCGGCATCGCCCTCGTGAATGTCTTTCGCGCTCCAGTATTCGTACCGGAGGTAGTGAGCGACGTCATCCGGCTGAGGATTCCCTATCTCTGGCTGCAGGAGGGCGTAATCCACGAGGAATCCGCGGTGCAGGCTGAGGCCGCAGGCGTGAAGGTCGTGATGGACCGCTGCATCCTCCAAGACCGCATGGCTGCTGGCTGGAGCTAGCCGTTTCGCATGTGCGCGGCGATATCCTTCACTGCGCGATGTGCGGAGAGCGCTGCTCCCTCCTGCCATCCGGCCAGGTGGCTCACGTAATCGCCCGCGATGAAGTACCGGCCTTCCGGCTTGCTCAACTCTTCATATGCAGGCCTGGTTCCCGGGAACCCATTCAGAGCGAAGCAGCCCAGGCTGTAGGGAATCTTCTGCCACGAAACGTAGATCGGCTTGGCCAGCAACTGCCCGTAGCCGGGGTGCAGCGTCTCGACAGCTGCGCGCGACGCGGCGAGCTTGCCTTCGGTCGACAGCGCGCCGAAGGCGGTGGGCGCCCCATTTCCCCAGTCCTGTTGCTCGAAGTCGAAGCCGGAGAGGATTACGCCCGTCTTGCTGAAGAGCTTCCAGCTCGGATACCAGACCAGGCCGACCGTCTGCTTGGTGAATGAGATGCCGCCGTAGATGTTGTACTTCTTCTCCCAGAAGCGCGGCGACTCCCATCCGATTTTGTAGAGCGAGGCGACCTTCATTCCTTTGAACGCCTGTTTCTTCGCCGGCGAGAAATCGGTGTCGAGCGTATCGAGAATGGTGATCGGCAGCGTGCAGATACAGTAATCGGCCTCGACTGTCTGCGTCGCTTTTGATGCACCGTCCGTATATACAACGTGCACGCCCTTCTCTGTCTTGCGAAGCTGCTGCACCGGAGATCCATACCGCACAATGCTGCCCAGCGACTTCGCGAACGCATACGGAATTCGGTCCATGCCTCCGACTGGCTGAAACATCGTCGCCTGCCAGTCAATCTGCTCTTCGTATAGCTCGCCGGTCGAAAAATCGGCGACCAGCAATTCGTGAAGCTTTAGCGGCGGACGCAGCTTCTCTTCATCGAGACCAGCGCCCGGCCCGATCTCCACCCCGCTGCGCTCCGAGCCCTTGAATTTGTAGTCGCGATCGAGATCGCCATAAGTCTGCAGAAACGCCAGCATGCGTTCCGAGTCATCCTTGCTCAGCACCTGGTCAAGCCCGTGCTGGTCGATGCACTTAGCGAGCAACTCGGAGATCCAGCCGCGTGTGTCATTGATTACCTGGCGCTGCTCGACAGGCTTGCCGCCGTTCAGGTCCTTCGACTGCATCAGCGTGCTGCGCGAAGTGTTGATCTCCACTTCCAGCGGCACGCCCAGCTCTTCGCAGTAGCCGAGAATTGTCTTGTGAATCGAAGGCAACCGCGCAGGCCCAGGGTTCAGATAATTGTCGCCTTCCCATTCGCAGGTCTGCGTGGTCCCGTCGGTAAACTCGACCTTGGAGCCGTTGCGCAGCGTCCAACTGCGCCCTCCGGGCCGTTCACGCGCCTCGATCACGATGCACTCGAATCCCGCCTTGCGCAATTCGTACGCCGATACCAGCCCCGCGATGCCCGCTCCCAGGATCACGACCTTCTTGCCCGAGCCGTAATTCGCCGGCAACTGTGGCAACGGAGACGCCTCGGCTGTCATGGCCAGCAGCCCTAACGATTGCATCGCTGTAAACATTGCCCGGTAGCCGCCTGCCGCCGCTACTTGGGTAAGAAAAGTCCGCCGAGTCCACGCCATATGCTGGTTCCCTGTCTGATCCGAAAGTCTTTATGCAGTGAAAGTAGAGCCTCTAGTTTCGCTCCCAAATCGCCATACGGACAATCAAAATCGCAGAAGCAATCCGGGCGCTGAAGCAATTTCTTGTAATCAAACGTCCTACAATGGAATCAGAATGCGCATGCGTGCTCGCCTTTCGATCCTGTCGCTCTCGCTACCTGTCCTTTGCGTTCTCGCGTTGTTGACTGCGACGCTTCGGGCGGCCCCGTCAGCAACAGCGCCCCACCTCACGGTGCAGCTCGTCGTGCCGCCTGCGCAGATTTATCCGGGACAGAATTTTACCGCGGGGTTGTACTTCAAGCTCGATCCCGGCTGGCATGTCTATTGGATCAACGCCGGAGACTCTGGCGAGCCTCCGACGATCAAGTGGACCCTTCCTCCTGCCATCACTGCCGAGGCCATCCAGTTCCCTGCTCCAAAACGCCTACCGCTTGGTCCGTTGATGGATTACGGCTACGAGAACGAAGTTCTCTTTCCGATTCCAATGCGAGTCGCTGCCAACTTCAAACCGAGCACGCCCAATGCGACGCTCGCGGCCAAAGTGAACTGGCTGGTTTGCCGCGAGGTCTGCATTCCCGGGAAGGCGCAGCTCTCCGTCGATCGTCCGGCCCTGGCGAAGGCACCGCCGGTCGATACTCAGAATGCAGCCGACGCGCAGCTGCTGGAAAAGTTCAAAAACACTCTGCCGCAACCGTTGCCCGCGCAGGACGCAGCAAGATTTCGTGCCTCCAGCAATGGCTTTGACCTGACCGTTCTGACGGGGCAAGCAGAGAAATCCGCCGCCTTTTTTCCCTTTGAACAGAATGTTCTGGCAAATGCTGCCCCGCAGCCGGTGACGGCTCTGAGAAACGGCGTGAAACTTGCGCTGACCAAAGACGAAAACCTGCACACCGCTCCCAACCAACTACACGGCCTGCTGGTATTGGGAGACGGCCGCGCCTACGAGATTCGGGCCACTCCAGGCGCGCTGGCCTCGGTGAACCTGGTGCAACCCGCTAGCGGAATGCTGCGCATCGTGCTGCTCGCGTTTGTTGGCGGAGTCATTCTCAATCTCATGCCCTGCGTCTTCCCTGTCCTCTTTATCAAGGGGCTCGCGCTGGTGCAGTCGTCGGCGGAGGAGCGGCATAAGCTGCGCCTGCACGGCCTGGTCTACACACTCGGAATTCTGGCCTCGTTCTGGTTAGTGGTAGGCGTACTGCTGGCACTGCGCGGCGCGGGACATAACCTCGGCTGGGGATTTCAGTTTCAGTCTCCCACTTTCGACGCCCTGATCGCGATGCTGCTCTTCTTCCTCGGCCTTTCGCTCGCCGGGCAGTTCGAGATTGGCCTCACCCTCACCAGCGCCGGCTCCGGCCTGGCTGCGAAGCAGGGATACACCGGCAGCTTCTTCACCGGAGTGCTGGCCGTAATTGTAGCCACTCCCTGCACGGCCCCGTTCATGGGCGCGGCGATCGGTTATGCGCTCTCCAACTCCGCGCTGGTCAGCTTCGCGGTGTTTACCGCTCTAGCACTAGGCCTGGCTGCACCCTATCTGCTGCTGGCTTTCAATCCTGCGTGGACCCGCCTGCTGCCTCGTCCCGGCGCGTGGATGGAAATCCTGAAGCAGGCGACATCCGTCCCCATCTTTGCAACCGTGATCTGGCTGATCTGGGTCTACACGCAGACAGCCGGCCCCAGCGCTCTTGTCGACCTGCTGGCAGCTTTTCTGCTGCTGGCAATTGCCGGCTGGATTCTCGGACGCTGGCCGGCGAAGGCCCCAGCCACAGCGATAGCCGCTCTGGTGCTGGCGGGAGCGGTCGCTCTGCCGGTAGCGGCCGTTCGCCGCTCGGGAGATTCTCCCGCCACCGCTACCGCTGCAACCAGCGACACACAATGGGCGGCGTTTACTCCCGAACTCGTCGCGAAGTACCGATCCGAAGGGCGTCCGGTCTTTGTCGACTTCACCGCGAGCTGGTGCCTTAGTTGCCAGGTGAATGAGCGCGTTGTGCTGAACCGGCCCGATGTACAGGAACGGTTAAAGACCAGCGGCGTAGCGCTCGTGCGCGCCGACTGGACCCGGCACGACGAAGTCATCGCGCAGACGCTCGCATCGCTTGGTCGAGACGGGGTGCCGACCTATGTCCTATACCCTGCCGATCCGCAGGCTCCACCCATCCTGTTGCCCGAGGTACTGACGCAAGGCATTGTTTTCGAAGCGCTCGATCAGATCAAGGCCGGTCCGATTCGCGCCGGCACCGGGTTGTAGAAATTTTACGTAACAAACCTCTCCACAATCCCGTCTAAGCGCAGTAAGGAGGCTTCTTTTCCATGCGAATCCCCGTGCGCCCCTGGACCGTGGCTGTTACAGCCGCTCTCGCCTTAACTCTGGCTGCTTTCGCCGTTCGTGTTGGAGATGCGGCTCCGGACTTTACCGGCACCGACACCAACGGAAAGACTCAACAGCTCTCCGACTACCGCGGCAAATTCGTCGTGCTGGAGTGGACGAATAACGGCTGCCCCTACACGCAGAAGCATTACAACAGCGGCAACATGCAGGCTCTGCAGAAAGAATGGACCGCCAAAGGCGTCGTCTGGTTGACAATCCTCTCCTCAGCGCCCGGCGAGCAGGGTTATATGACTGCGTCGGAGGAGAACGCGTACATCAGCAAGGTGCATGCTGATCCGACAGCGGCTATCCTTGACCCAAAGGGAACCATCGGCCGCGAATACTCCGCGAAAACGACACCGCACATGTTCGTCATCGATCCTTCCGGCAAGCTGATCTACCAGGGCGCGATCGACGACCACGCGACTCCAGATCCCCACGATATTCGCGACTCGAAGAACTACGTCTCCGAAGCTCTCACGGATGCCATGGCGGGTAAGCCGGTAGCGACCGCATCCACACGCCCCTATGGATGCAGCGTGAAATACGCGAATGGCGGCGAATAACTTACGGCACGGCTTCCCAGTCGTCGGTGGCCGTCGTGCCACCTATAACGCTGGTAACCGTGATTTTCTGGAACTCCAGCGTGATTCTCTCCAATTCACGCGTGTCGATAATCGGACCGGCATTCTCCCCGAGACGCAGCGACCCTTCAAACCCGGAGATGCTGGCGTTCGTCAGCTCGACGGTGTAATTGACTTCTTCTTTTCCCAGCGAACTCGTGCTGATGAATTCGATCAGGACTGACGTCAGAGTCTCATTCGTCACCACGGCCTGGAAAATCTGCGGTGACGCCGCGCCCCATTCCTTTGTAATGACCACCGGCTTGTGGCGTCGCTTCCCGCTGGGCAGCCCGCTCGCCGCGTCTCTCGGAGACTCCACGCCGTAGGAGAACGCCACCCCCGGAATCTTGTCCTTCTCGCGCCCTGATCCCTGCCCCTTGAATGTGCCCTGGGTGGCAGCCTTGATCGTTACGTAAAATTTCTGCGCCATATTCTCTCCCTCTTCCGGCGCGCGGCCGGCGATAAAAAACACGTCGCCGGATTTTACAATCTTTTTCCGCCGCTGTGCCCACCCGTCCCGCCGAGTAAAATGCGCTTTGGCCCAGAACGGGTCGAGGATTCCTTCAGAATGAAGAAACTGACCGGCGCGCTGGTCGCCATCGCCATCATCGCTCTTGCACTGCGACCCGCAACGGCACAGAAACAATCAGTCGACTGGCCCGTCTACGGCGGTCAGCTTGCCGGAGATCACTACTCCACCCTCTCTCAGATCAATCGCAAGAACGTCACGCAACTGCGAGTTGCCTGGACCTACGACACCGGCGAGCAAGGCGGCATGCAGACCAGCCCCATCATCGTCGGCGGAGTCCTCTACGCCTACACGCCATCTCAAAAGGTCATCGCTGTCGACGCCGCCACCGGTCGGCTGCTGTGGAAGTTCGATTCCGGCATCGCCGGGTCCCAGCCTGCGCGCGGTCTCGCTTACTGGTCCGAAGGAAAAGAGAGCCGGATCCTCGCCGGCGTCATGAACTACCTCTATGCCCTCGATCCTCGAACCGGCAAGCCGATTGCAGCCTTCGGCGAAAACGGACGAGTCGATCTCCGCAAAGATCTGGGACGCGACTACACCCGCCAGGCCGTGGCCATGACCTCACCCGGGGTGGTCTACAAAGACCTCATCATCGTAGGCTTCCGCGCGCCCGAAACTCCGCCCGCGCCCCCCGGAGACATCCGCGCCTACGACGTTCGGACCGGCAAACTCCGCTGGAGTTTCCACACCATCCCGCATCCCGGCGAGGTTGGTTACGACACGTGGCCTCCCGGCGCGTGGGACCACATGGGCGCGGCCAACAACTGGCCCGGCATGACCGTGGATATCCAGCGCGGGATCGTCTATGCCCCGACCGGCTCGGCAGTCTTCGACTTCTACGGTGGAGACCGCATTGGCGACGACCTCTTCGCCAATACGCTCCTGGCCCTCGACGCCGCAACCGGCAAACGCATCTGGTCCTTCCAGGGCGTGCATCACGACGTGTGGGACCGCGACTTCCCGTCGCCGCCCGCGCTGCTCACGATAAAACGCAATGGCAAATCCATAGATGCAATCGCGCAGACCAGCAAGCAGGGCTGGGTCTACCTCTTCGATCGTGAAACCGGCACACCACTCTTCCCGATCGAAGAAAAGAAATATCCCGCCAGCGACGTACCCGGCGAAGTGACTGCACCCACGCAGCCTCTGCCTGTCAAGCCGGAGCCCTTTGCTCGCCAGCTTCTCACTGAAGACATGCTCACCACGCGCACGCCCGAGGCGCACGCCTGGGCCGTGAAGGAGTTCCGCACCTTCCGCAGCGAAGGCCAGTTTATTCCGCTCGGCGTGGGCAAACAGACCGTAGTCTTTCCCGGCTTCGACGGCGGAGCGGAATGGGGTGGACCTGCCATCGACCCAACCACCGGCGTCATTTATGTCAACGCCAACGACATCGCATGGACCGGCGGCCTCATCGAGAATAAGCCCGCTGGCATGGGTACGGACATATATCGAAACCGCTGCTCCCTCTGCCACGGCGACAGCCGCGCCGGCTCGCCTCCGGCCTTTCCTTCGCTGATCGACGTCGACAAGCGCCTGACGAGGGATCAGATCACGCAGGTGATTCATGGCGGCAAGGGAAGGATGCCGGGCTTCCCGACCATACAGGACGCCGAGCTCGACGCTCTGATCGCTTATCTGCGCACCGGCAAGGAGTCGGACGCGGCCAGTACGGGCGACAAGAAGGAACTGCCTCAGGCCAGAACCGCTCCTTCAGAGAGCGACTTTTCCCGTCCTGATTCCCCGCAGATGAAATACCGCTTCACCGGATACGAAAAATTCTACGACCCCGACGGATACCCGGCCGTTGCTCCGCCCTGGGGCACTCTGAACGCGATTGACCTGAACACCGGCGAATATCTCTGGAAGATTCCGCTCGGCGAGTATCCTGAGCTGGCCGCAAAAGGCCTGCCTCACACCGGCACGGAAAATTATGGCGGCCCCATCGTCACCGCTGGCGGCCTGCTCTTTATCGGAGCCACGATCTTTGACCGGAAATTCCGCGCCTTAGACAGCCGAACCGGCAAGCTGTTGTGGGAGACCGAGCTTCCCTTTGCCGGCCTTGCCACTCCAGCGACCTACATGATCGACGGTAAACAGTATGTCGTCATCGCCGCTGGAGGAGGTCGCGATCCCAAGTCTCCCTCCGGCGGAACCTACGTGGCTTTTGCCTTGCCCTGATAAGCGGGCATTCTCTAAACCGCTCAGAACGCACTGTCGGACATGCGGTCCGCAGTTTCATCCCCAGCTTGAAAGCTGGGCGAAAACGGCTTCCAGGAGCTGATTCAAAGCCGCATCGACGGCGGGCGATAGAAGCACACCCCAATCCGTCGATTCAGGCTGAATGCCCAGCAAGACCACATCCGTCGGCGTATGACCGAGCAGCGTTAGCGACCCCAGGAGATCCGAAAAGCCAAGCAGGTGCACGCTCTTTGCCACAGGCAGTTTTTCGAGATCCGCACCGGAAAACCGCAATATCGTGCCCGGATCACTTCCCCTGTCCACTGCATCCAGAACCAGCAGATGCGTGATCCCCGTAACGGCAGGTAGTAGATCAAGCCCCAGCGTGCCTCCATCGATCAACTGAACGTGACGCCGAAGCCTGGCGTCTTCCTGAAGCCGGCGAACCGCGTGAATGCCGACGCCGTCGTCACTACGCAGCAGATTTCCCAGTCCAAGAATAGCGATGCTGCGCGCGATGGGCGGCCTGATTGCCGGCCGGGCTTCATCCTCGACAAAGGCTTTCAATGTTTTTCCGCTGCTTCTGCATCGCGCTCTTCCTCGACCAGTTGCCGGGAAACAAACTTCCAGCCTGTGAAAATACTCTCCATCAGGCCGTTTTTCTGTTCCATTGAGACCAGCACTGCGCTGTAGACGTGATGAATCAAGAAGGCCATGAAGAGAAACATCAGAAAGTAGTGAACAGTGCGGATGTATTGGATATCGATGATGCGGGGAATCCAACCCACCATCAGCGTGAGGAAATGACTTCCGCGCACGACGCTGAACAGAACGATACCGGTCACGCACTCTACAACAAGCAGGAACACAACGCCCAGATAGAAGGATGCGGCAAGAGAATTATGACCGATCTCCGGGTAGGGCTCGCGCCGTTGATAGGTGTAGTAAAGCACCATGCTGTACATGCTGCGCCACTGTTCCCGCTTGACGGGAACCCAGGCGCGCCAACGCGCCCAGCGGTTGCCGGCAAAGAACCAGTAGACGCGCATGATCACAACCGCAATCAGGACAAACCCAAACAATTCGTGGACGAAACGAGCTGTTCCCATCACCCACGCACGGGGGCTGGTCGCTACCAGAAACGGGTGATGCATATAGAACCCGGTGACGGTGAGAATCACAAGTGCGAGCACCATCGTCCAGTGGAAAATGCGGACCGGCCATTCCCACACGTAAACCGATACGGACTCGGAATCGGCGGCCGGCGGTGGTTCCACCTGCGGCGGGTTTGTCAGCGTCGCCATAGAAATTCTTAAATTGCGGGTACCATCCTGCGGCCATATTCGCGGCCAGTTGCGTCAACAACATGAACGGCGCACGCCAGGCACGGGTCGAAGGAATGGACAGTGCGCAGCACTTCGAGCGGGCGTTGGGGATCGGCAATGGGCGTTCCCTTGAGCGCCGCTTCATAGGCGCCGCGTTGCCCATGAGCGTCGCGGGGCCCGGCGTTCCACGTGGATGGAACCACTGCCTGGTAGTTGACGATTTTCTTGTTCTCGATTTCTACCCAGTGGCCGAGTGATCCGCGTGGCGCCTCCTCCAGGCCGAATCCCTGGCATGACTTCGGCCAGGTATCCGGATCCCACTTGCTGTTGTCGTGAATGCGAAGATCTCCATGGGCCATATTGCTCTGCAGTTGCCCGACCCAGGTGGACAGCTGCTGCGACATGAATTCAGCCTCGAGCGCGCGAGCCGCGATTCGGCCCATCGTGGAGAAAAGCGCCGTTGGCGGCAAGTTAAGCTGCGTCAGTACTCCATTCACCCGCTTCTTTATCTGCTCGTTGCCGGAGGCATAAGCCACCAGCGTCCGGGCAAGAGGTCCGACTTCCATCGGCTTGTCATCGTAACGGGGCGCCTTCAGCCAGGAATATTTCTGTTCTACCTCGAGATATTCGTATGGTGGCTTGGGCCCGGAGTACTTCGGCTTAGTCTCTCCCTGAGATGGATGCTTACCCGCCTGATCGCCCTCGGAATACTCGTACCAGGAATGTGTCACATACTCGGTTACATTCTTCACATCGAGGGGATGTACTGTGGACAGGTCACGATTGAGAATGATGCCGCGCGGAAAAAGAAACCCGGCAGGATCATTGATGCTTCCGCTCGGGTAGTCTCCGTAAGCCATGAAATTCCCGAGACCTTCGCCATAGCTGAACCAATCCCGGTAGAAGCCCGCAATGGCGAGAACATCCGGAATCAAAACCTGGCGCACGAAGTTCTGGCCAAGAGTTACCAGTTCGTTGAGGAGCGTGATCCGTTCCGGGTTGATTACGGCTTCCGGTTCGTTGGGGTCAATGGACGTGCTCATGCCGCCTACAAGGTAGGTCTGCGGATGAGGATTCTTGCCTCCCAGCACGGCGTGCATGCGAATAAAATCGCGCTGCAACTCGAGCGCTTCGATGTAGTGCGCTACCGCCAGCAGATTCACCTCCGGCGGCAGCTTGTAGGCCGGATGTCCCCAGTCGCCGCTGCTGAAAAGGCTCAGCTGGCCGCTGGCCACCAGTGTTTTGACCCGCTCCTGAACGCCCTTGAAATAGACGGTGCTCGATTTCGGATAGTCGGATATGGACTGGGCTATTTGCGACGTTTTGGCCGGGTCGGCTTTCAGAGCCAGGGTCACGTCCACCCAATCCAGCGCGTGCAGATGATAGAAGTGGATGATGTGGTCCTGAACATTCTGCGAGCCGGCAATGAGACTTCGCACCAGCCGGGCATTGTCGGGCACTTCAATTCCGAGAGCATTTTCCACCGCACGCACTGAAGCCAGTGCGTGCACAGTCGTGCAGACACCGCAAATGCGCTGTGCCCAGATCCACGCCTCGCGCGGATCGCGGCCGCGCAAAATCAGTTCAATGCCGCGGAACATGGTTCCCGAGCTCCAGGCGTCGTTGACCTGGTGCCCGTCCACTTCGGCTTCGATGCGCAGATGTCCCTCAATGCGGGTTACGGGGTCGATCACTATTCGTGCCAATTAATCTCCCTCTTTCGCAACAGCATCTTCCCCAGGCTCCGTGGTTTCTGTAGCTGACGGATGGAAGTGATCGCGGACAATACGGCCGACTCCGTGGGCGGCGGTCGCGGCAGCAACTGCCCCCACAACCGTCCAGCCGATTTCGCCCGCGGTCACATCGACGCCAAATCCTGCGGGACGCGGCAGCCGGTCATAAAACGGCGACTTCGTATCCCAGAAGCGCGGAGATGCGCACGCGATGCAGCCGTGGCCGGCCTTCACGGGCCAGCTTGTGGCATTGTTCCAGCGCACGGTTGGACAGTTGTAGGTGGCCTCGGGCCCCTTGCAGCCCATTTTGTAAAGGCACCATCCTTTGCGGTGCCCTTCGTCGCCCCACTCCTGTACAAAACGACCGGCATCGTAGTGGGCGCGCCGCTCGCACTGGTCGTGGATGATATGTCCATAGGCAAAGAGCGGACGGTTGTATCCGTCGAGAGCGGGCAGCACGCCGAAAGTGAGATAGTGAACCAGCACTGCGGCGGTATTTGCTGCGTTATGGGGACAGCCGGGCAAATTGATCACATTCAGCCCGGGCACCGCTTCGTGCAAACCGAGCGCTCCCGTTGGATTCGGGTTGGATTTCACCAGGCCGCCATCCCACGCGCAGGCGCCGACGGCAAGGTTGACTGCTGCGTTGGTACAGACTTCGCGGGCGATATCCAGAGCTGTTCTTCCGCCGATCGTGCAATAGACGCCATCGTCGGCTGTGGGAATCGACCCTTCCACGACGGCTAGATATTTGCCCTTCTCCTCGCGCACGACGCGATTCAAAGCTGCCTCGGCGGCGTGGCCGTATCCGGCCATGATGGTCTCGTGATACTCCCACGAAAGCGTTTCCAGCACTACATCTTCAACAGCAGGATGGGATGACCGGAGCATCGACTCGGTGTTTCCGGCGCAATCCTGAAACTCCAGCCACACCAAGACGGGCTTCCGTTTTTGACTCAGTGCCTCTGCGACCGCACGGGCGTAGGTCGAAGGCAGTGCGAGCGTTGCTGTGACGGCAGCGCAGTATTCCAGGAAGTGACGCCGCGAAATGCCGCGACTCATGCACGCCTGGGCCACTGACCCTTTGAATGGGATGATCATCGGCCTTCTCCTCTGCCCATCAGAAAACCGGCTCGGGAGAAAAATCTACTCCGACCACGCAAGCCCGTATGTGACGGCCATCACATTGTTATTTTTGGGCGCTTTCCACCGCTAGGCTCGTCGGCGACAGCTCGCGATCAGACTCCGCGGCTCGCACCTACTCGTAGCGAATCGCCTTCACCGGGTCGAGCCCTGCCGCCCTGCGCGCGGGAATCCAGCAGGCGAGCAGCCCCACGATCGCCAGCAACGATGCCACAATCACGAAGATGACCGGGTCGGACGAAGAGACACCGAGCGGCAGGCTTACCATAAGGTGCGCGGCGGGCAGTGCTGCCGCCAGACCAAGCCCCAGGCCTGCAGCAATCTGCCATAACCCACGCCTCATTACCAGTGCAACGATATTGCCCGCGTTGGCTCCCAGCGCCATGCGCACACCGATCTCCTGCGTGCGGCTGTTCGTCGCCTGAGCAAGCACCGCGTAGATGCCCACAGCCGCCATCAGCAGCGCGATCAGCGCGAAACCGGAAAAAATCTCGCTGAAAAGATGGAGAAACCACTCCTGATGATGAATCGCCTGGGGCAGAGTCCATACATCGCGCAGCGGCAGACCCTGATCGAGACTCTGCACGGTTGCGCGCACCGCGCCCATCGAATTGTTGCTGGACCGTATCAGCAAAGCCATGCCGTTCCAGCCTTCCTGCCGGAGAGGAACAAACATCAGTGGATTCGGCGATTTCTCATTCATTTCTTGAACGATATTCGCCGAAACCCCGACTACCGTGATCCAGTCGCCCGGTTTGTTCTTTTCAGCGCCGTTGTTCTGCTCGTAGAAGCGGAATCGTTTCCCGATCGCAGACTGGCCCGGCCAGAAGTGTTCCGCGCACGCTCGCGTGAGAACAGCTACCTTATGATTCGCTGTGCCGTCGGTTTCATTGAAGTCGCGGCCAAGCAGCATCGGCAGATTGATCGCGTCGAAATAGCCCGGACTCTGTACAACAAACGAAGCCGAAGGCCGGTGGGCCGCATCGCTGATCGTAGAGTGCTCGATCTCGATCTCCCTTGACGCAGCTCCCAGTCCCGGCAAGTTCGATGTCAGCGCCACGTGTGTTACGCCGGGAAGCGCTTTGAGGCGCGGCAAAAGCTGGTCGTAGAATCGCTGGCGCGCATCAGCGTCTTTGTAATGCTCCTCCGGAAAGTCGATCCGCGCCGAAGCAATCTGTTCCGCCGGCACCGCTTGATTTGCCGCGAGGGTATTGAGCAGGCTGTGCACAAACACCCCTGCCCCAGTGAGAAGCACCAGCGTAAGCGCAAACTGGAAGACCACCAGGAGGCTCGACAGCCTGCCGCCGCGATGCCTGCCCGCGCTGCGTGCGCCGTCCTTCAGGACCTCGTTCACATCGACACGCGAGAAGCGCAGCGCCGGCGCCATGCCGAAGAGCAGACCGCTAAAGATACACAGTGCGGCAAAGTAGCCGAACACCGTGTAGTTCATCGTGAACTGGATCCAGTAAGGCTTACCCACATCCTGCGTCGAAAGATCGAACCAGTGAACCCCCAGCCACGCCAGAGTCAATCCAAGCACGCCGCCGAGCGTGCTCAACAGCACGCTTTCAATCAGCAACTGGCGCACAACGCGCCACCGGGATGCCCCCAGAGCCGAGCGAATCGACATCTCGCGCTGGCGCAGCATCGCGCGGCTCAGCATCATGTTTGCGACATTCGCACAGGCAATCAGCAGCACGAATCCCACGGCCGCCATCATCAGCAGAAAAATCACGCGAATGCCGCCGCCGTTATATCGCTCATGGAACGTCTCGACCGTGATGCCGACATCTTTGTCGTCCGGATATTGCGCCGCAAGACGGCGGGCAATCCCGCTCATATCCACGTTCGCATGGATGAGTCCGGCATCCGGCTTCAGCATTCCAAACAGCGCCAGCTCCCGGTCAGTGCGCTTCTCCAAATCCGCCGTGGGGATCAACGGAGTCCACATATCTACGTTGGTTGGGAACTTGAAAGCCTTCGGCATTACCCCGACAATCGTCGCCGGTTTCTCATTGATGCGCACCTGGCGACCAAGTACTGCCGGCGAGCTGGCATAGCGGTCTTTCCAGATGCCGTAGCCGAGCACCACTACCGGCGCCGCGCCCGGCTTGTCATCGTCGGGAAGAAATCCGCGTCCCAGTACCGGGCGCATGTGCAACATCTCGAAAATGCCTGACGAAACCTGTTGCATCCGATATGCCTGCGGAGGAGTGCCGGTTTCACTCAAGATGCCCTCGTCATCCCGGGCAGCTTCCAGTGCCGTCAGCGAAGAGTTCTGAGCGCGATACTCGCGGAAATCCGGGTACGACACCCGCATCGTGTTCTCGCTCTGCTTGAGGTTGCTGCCCATCACCGACACTAGCTGCGCGCCATCCGGCACCGGCACCGGCTTGAACAGCACTGCGTTGATCAGCGTAAAGACCATCGTGTTGAGGCCGATCCCCAGCGCCAGAGTTGCCACCACGGCGGCAGAGAACAGGCGATGGGAGAGGATCATGCGCAGAGCAAACCGCAGGTCGTGTGCCATGTGCCCGAATACGGAAGGGCGCGGCCGGCAGTTCCGGGTTTCTTTGGGATGGCACTGTATTTCTGTGACACGAAAGACTCGTACAATCTCGCTCGAATTCCAAAAAATAAATCTGCCTGCAGGCATGGCACATCAGATAAGCGGCTGAGGTGCTGGCCATAAAACCATAGGGAGCTTTCATGTCTAAGTTAAGCAACAAGGTGGCACTCGTTACCGGCGGTTCACGGGGCATTGGCGCCGCCATCGCCCGGCGTTTGGCAGAGGACGGAGCGAGCGTGGCCATCACCTACACAAAAGGTGCCGACGCGGCCGCAGCAGTCGTCAAGGAGATTGAAGTCGCCGGTGGAAAGGCAATCGCGATCCAGGCGGACGCGGGCGATGCTGCCGCCGTCACGGCCGCGGTCGAAAAAACCGTTGCCACCTTTGGCCGTCTTGATGTGCTGGTGAACAACGCCGGCACGGCCGTTCCAAAAAGATTCGAGGAGACGACGCTCGAAGAGCTGGATCGCCTGATTGACATCAACATTCGCGGTGTATTCGTCGCGACTCATGCGGCGCTGAAACACATCAAGGACGGGGGCCGCATCATCACTATCGGCTCGTGCGTGGGCGAGCGTGTCCTCACGCCCGGACTCGTGCCCTACTCGGCCACCAAGGGAGCCGTGAAGATGTTCACTCAGGGATTGTCCAGAGAGGTCGGGAGCCGGGGCATCACAGTCAATAACGTGCAGCCGGGCCCGATCGACACCGATCTGAATCCCGCATCGGGTGATTGGGCAACACCTCAAAAAGCAGTCACAGCGCTCGGCCGTTACGGGACTGTCGACGAGGTCGCCGCTTTAGTGTCGTTCGTGGCCGGACCCGAGTCTTCCTACATCACCGGAGCCAACCTGACGGTGGATGGCGGGACAAACGCCTGAATCGAGGCACACCTCATGAGTTACGTGATTGAAGGGATGGTCGAGCAGTATCTCTGCGATCATCCTTCAATCGCGAAACGGAAGAAGCTCACGAGTAGGGCGGCTACGACTCTTATTGATCTCTATCAAGCCTTCGGACGAAAACACCTGACTGCGGATCGCTGACCCCTGTCGGTCGAGACCAACCTTTCATCGCCGGTCTTGCTAGCCTGGGAGACATCCGGCGATGGTCAAATCAGAAAAGTCGGCAGCGCAATCCCCTCGACGGCAAACCTGAATAAATTCAATTGACCGCGACACTAGCCGGTTACAAGCGTAGAATCGCTCGCACCCCCACACAATGAGGTAAAACCGCGTGCCAAACAGCAAGACTTGGGTGTGGCTGACAGTGATTGTGTTGCTGGCCGTACAGGTGACGCAGGTAGTGATCGTGCTGCACCGCGAGTCACTGACTTGGGACGAAGGATGCCACATGTATGCCGGGTACCGAATGTGGAAGAACGGCGACTATGGGCTTAATCCGGAACACCCACCACTAGTCAAACTGCTGGCTACGCTGCCCGTGCTGAAAGGCAACCTTTGGGTTCCTCCGCTGAAGGGAATCTTTTTTAAGGGCGAAGCCTACATGGGAGGCCGCGACTGGCTGGAACACAACGATGGTGGAAGCCAACGGCTGGTTTTTCGCATGAGGCTGGCAGCGGGAGTGCTTGCAGTTGCGCTGTCTCTGATGATCTTCATTGCCGCCCGCGATTGGTTCGGGCCGATAGCGGCGATTGTTGCTTTGACGTTGGCAGTCTTCGACCCGAACATTCTGGCGCATTCCGGTCTCGTGACCACTGATGTTGGAGCGGCGTTGTTCTTCCTGGCTGCGATCTTTGCCTTCCATCGCTATGTCAGGCGGCCTACGCTTTTGCGTCTTTTAATCGCCGGAGTGGTGACGGGGCTTTTACTTGCCACCAAGCACTCCGGGATTCTGATCGTGCCAATTCTGCTGTTGCTGATTGGCTGGGAGATTATCTTTGGGGCCAAGGGAGGACGAACGCGGCTAGCGCTGCGGCTGGCCGGGGCGTTTGCCGTAATCGCGCTGGTTGGGGTACTTGTGCTTTGGGCCTTTTATGGCTTCCGATATGCCGCGCGTCCAGCGGGGCTGCAGTTAATTCCAAGCCTGTCGAACTACTCCGAATCTTTAACTCCCTTCCAGAAAGGCGCAATCTGGTGGATTGCCCGCCTGCATCTCTTGCCGGAATCCTACCTCTTCGGGATGGTCGATATTCGCGTCTTTGCCAGGGGATTCTCAACGTATATCCTGGGCAACTGGTACCCACATGGGGTGTTGTGGTACTTCCCGGCAGTCCTGACCATGAAGACGACTCTTGGTCTGTTGGCGCTGCTTGGGCTCACAGTGTTTGCTATGGTCACCGGCAAGCTGGGTAAATGGCAGGATCAAGATCGCATTCGCCCTCTGGTCTATCTGCTGTTGTCGGGCGCCGTTTACCTGGGGGTAGCGATGATCAACGGGCTCAATATCGGAGTTCGTCACATTCTGCCGTTGTATCCGCTGGCCGTGATTCTGGCCGGTGCCGGGGTAGCAGCGTTGGCAACGCAGTCGCGCCGATGGATGTGGGTCTGCGTGGCGCTCATTGCGGCGCATATCGTCTCGGCTCTGAGTGTCTTTCCAAATTCGCTTGCTTATGCCAACGAGGCCTGGGGCGGGGCTTGGAACAGCCACAGAATTCTCAATGACTCCAATGTCGACTGGGGCCGGCAACTCTACCAGGTAAAGGAGTGGGAAGACAGGCATCCGGGCGAGGAGTGCTGGTTTGCCTACACCGTACGTCCGTTCATTCACCCCGAGACTTACGGAGTCCATTGCCACATTCTGCCCAACGGGCTTGGCGGTTCCGGGCCCGAGCCGGTGCCGGCTATCATCCACGGAAGCGTGCTGCTTAGCGCCGCTGAAGTAGACGGCGGCCTCTGGCCGAGCCGGGAGATGAATCCCTACCGTTCATTTCAGACGATGCGACCGGATGAGGAGATTGACTACGGCGTCCTGGTTTACCGTGGCGATGTGCACATGGAAGCAACCGGCGGCCTAAGCCGGGCATTCCTTTCGCAGGACAAATTGCAGGCACACCAGCCGCAAGAGGCCCTCGTGCTCGCTGAGGACGCGGTAAAGCTCTCGCCGGGCCAGTTATATCCGGAGTGGGCGCTTGGCGACGCAGCGGCTGCCCTCGGCAAAAAGGACGAAGCCCGCGCCGCATATCAGTCGGCAATCATCGCCACGAAAAAGCTGGATCCGCAGCGACAGGCAGAATATACAAAGTACATTCAGGACAGCATCAATAAGCTTTAGCTGGCCGAGTGCCAAATATTTGGCCGATCATTTTCCGCAAACCGCTACAATAGAAATAGAGACCAAAACTGCCCGGTGGCCATCGCTGCCGGGCATTCCCCATTTTGGAGACCAATTCGGGAGAAGACCGCCCGGCCGGATGTGCGTCGAATGAGAAGCTAACCGGCATTAAAATGAATGGCTTACAGATAGCATTAATAGAATGAATGAGTTCTAAACCATAATAAGTAACCCCCCTAGGAATCTATGAGTTACAAAGTATAGAAAACACGGGGGGAAGGGGGTCCCCGCTATCCAGCTTCCTAAATCGGGTATCGCCCCTTGTCGATGGCAGCCTGAGCAATGCTCCGGCTGAGCGCGATTGTGTCCGCCGGCTCGTGCTTCACCAGCCTCCGGAAAATCGCAAGCTGCGTACGCAGCATGTCACCCTCCGCGACGGCGGCGAGAACCTGGCGCGCGGCAGCCTCAATGATGTGAAACGCGTTCGCAGCATAGAGCTGGGTCATGGCGCGGGCGAGCTCGGCCTGCAGAGCGCTGGCGGCGGCAAGCTTCCGCGCCCGCACGAGGGCGGAATCGAAGGCGTAGACCTCCATGATGATGTCGGCGAGAGCCGACATCACCTCCTGCTGATCGGCGAGGGCGTTCATATACTTCTGGCTAGCCGCGCCGGATGCGAAGAGCGCAAGCTTCTTGGCGTTGGCCAGCATCTGCGACTCGCGGGCGAGCGGGTCATCCTCCTCTTCGCCAGATGAGAAGGACGGCGGCGACATCAGCTCGTCCATAAGCTGCTTGATAGCCGGGAGCAGGGGTAGTTGGCCGGTCATGGCGCGCTTCATCAGGAAGCCGGTGATGATGAGCCGGTTGATCTCGTTGGTGCCCTCAAAAATGCGATTGATGCGCGAGTCGCGATAGGCGCGCTCCGCCGGATACTCCTCGACATAGCCGTAACCCGCGTAGATCTGAACGGTGTGATCGACGATGACGTCCAGCATCTCCGAGCCCCACACCTTGAGGATGGAGCACTCGACGGCATATTCCTCGATGCGCTTCTGGATCTCTCTCGCACCATCGGCGTCGGCCAGCGCAGCGTCGATCATGCCCACCGTCCTGTAGGCCATCGACTCGCCGACATAGATGCGCGTAACCGAATCGGATATCTTCTGCTGGATCAGCCCGAACTCCGAGATCGACTTGCCGAAGGCCTTGCGCTCCTTGGCGTAGCGGACGGCGTTGGCCAAAGAGGTGCGCGACCCGCCCACACACGCCGCCCCCAGCTTGAAGCGCCCGATGTTGAGGATGTTGAAGGCTATGTGGTGCCCCTTGCCGGCCTCGCCAAGCAGGTTCTTGGCGGGGATGCGGCAGTCGTTTAGGATGACAGGGCACGTCGACGATCCGCGGATGCCGAGCTTGTGCTCCTCGGCGCCGATCGTCAGGCCGGGGGTGGTTCGCTCGATAAGAAACGCCGACATTTTCGCCTTTGACGGATCAGGATCAGCAGGGTCCGCAATCTTGGCGAAAACAGTGTAGAGGTCGGCGAACCCGGCGTTCGTGATCCACATCTTTTCGCCGTTAAGAACGTAGTGGTCCCCGTCAAGAACAGCACGCGCACGGATGTTCATCGCGTCCGAACCCGATGACGCCTCTGATAACGCGTAAGCCGCGATCCATTCGCCGCTCGCCAGTCGCGGCAGATACTTCTCCTTCTGCGCGTCGGTGCCGTACCAGACGATGGGCAGCGTGCCGATGCCGACGTGCGCGCTGAAAGCCACACTGAAACTGGCCAGCACTGACATGCGATCGGCGATGATGGCCGAGGTGACCTTATCCATGGCCAGGCCGCCGTACTCTTCCGGAATGTCGACCGCCATCAGTCCGAGGTCGCCCGCCTTCTTGAGGAGCCCGCGAGTCACATCGAAATGCTTGGCCTCAATTTCGTCAGCAGAAGGCAGCACTTCGTTTGCAGCGAACTCAGCGGCTGTGTCGGCGATTTGCCGTTGCTCGTCGGAGAAATCCTCCGGTGTGAAAACGCCGGCCGGTTCTGCATCATTCAACAGAAAACTGCCGCCGGTAACTGCCGTGGCGGGAGCGGAGGAGATAGCGGTCGCCATGAAAATACTCCTGTGTAACGGAATATCGTACGCCGTTTTGATGGATTTCGGATTGCACTGGGGTTGTCCGCCAGCTATCAGTTCAGACTCTCAAACACTCCCGCCGCGCCCATCCCTCCGCCGACACACATCGTCACCAACCCATAGCGCAGTTTGCGACGCTTGAGTTCGTGGAGGATCGTGGCCGTCAATTTCGCTCCCGTGCAACCGAGTGGATGCCCGAGCGCGACAGCGCCACCGTTGACGTTGACCTTGGATGGGTCCAGTCCGGCTTGCTTGATCACCGCGAGAGCCTGCGCCGCAAAGGCTTCGTTCAGCTCAATCAAATCGATCTGATCCAGAGTTAGTCCGGCCAGCTTGAGCGCCTTGGGAATCGCGTAGACCGGACCGATACCCATGATCTCCGGCGGACACCCCGCTGTCGCAAAACTGATGAAGCGCCCGAGCGGCTGGATGCCAAGTTCTTTCGCGCGCTCGGCGGAGATGACCACCGCAGCCGCGGCCCCATCCGAGGTCTGCGACGCATTCCCCGCCGTCACCGTGCCATTGGCGTGAAATACCGGCTTCAATTTCGCCAGAGCTTCGGGTGAGGTATCGGCACGTGGCCCTTCATCGGTCACGAATTCAGCTGTTTTCACATCTGGTTTGGCCCGTTTGCCATTCGGCGTAGTATTTGTCACCGTGACGGGTACGATTTCTTCCTGGAACCTACCTGCCGCGATAGCGGCAAGAGCTTTCTGATGGCTGCCGAGCGCGAACCTGTCAGCCTGCTCGCGAGTGATGCCGCATTTTTTCGCGATATTCTCGGCAGTAAGACCCATCGAGAGATATGCGTCCGTGTAGTGCTCGATGAGCCACGGGTTGGCGCTAAGCTTGTTTCCGCCCGATGGGATCATACTCATCGATTCTGTTCCACCGGCGAGAGCTGCTTGAGCGCGTCCCGAGCGGATCGAGTCGGCGGCGAGCGCAATCGCCTGAAGGCCGGAGGAACAGAAGCGGTTGATGGTCATGGCAGAAACCTCGACAGGCAACCCGGCGCGCAGGCTCGCGATGCGTGCGACGTTGGTTCCCTGCTCGGCCTCGGGCATCGCGCAGCCGAGAATAACATCCTCGATTTCTTTCGGATCGAGTGCAGGCACGCGATCAAGTGCGCCACGTATGGCGGTTGCGGCGAGATCGTCCGGGCGAGTCGTGGCGAGGGTGCCCTTGGGAGCCTTGCCCACAGCAGTGCGGACGGCGGTGGCGATAAATGCTTCATTCATGATGAGCTTCCTGTCGCATTCGATCATACTCAAGCGCCTAACGGATTGACCAAGCCACTAGTTGGCGCTTTCCAGCGTAATCCAGGACCCATTCTGGAAGTAGTGCGTCGTTGATGACTTCTCAATAAATGCGTCTTCAATTCCATCGTGATCGAGGTTGTTGCGATTGGCGAACGCGCTGCTCCTGGCGATGGCAACCTGCGAGGGATGACGCAATGCAATTCCCCATGCCGAGCCGTAGGCGCCCAACACCTCTGCGCCAAGCCATTCCGTGTCGCGCTGCTGCCGCAGCGCCATAGGGGCGGTGAACCGCGATTGAAAGAAGACATAAAGCGTGGTGGTTCCGTTGACAGAACAGAGGACAGCCCAGTCGTCACTTCCCTTTCGCTCGAGGGCTCCATGAAAGACGTTCTCGGGGGCGCGCGCCTCGTAGGTTTGCGGAACCATGCACCGCTTCTGGTCGAGTTGCGCAACCACCGCCGGAGGCAGACCGGGAAACGACGCCAGTGGAAGCAGCCGGATTCGGTAGACGACTTCGGCTCCGCTGGGAAGACGCACGCGGCCAGATTCGATTTGTTCTGTGGACGGCGCTGCGGTGTCAGTTCCCGATTGCGCCGCCAAAAGCGACGACTCCCCCACTGTCGCTGCTGTAAGAACGGCAATCGCCGTCGCCGTGAGTGCACGAAGAGTGATCAAGGCCCTAGAACGTTCTAGCAGATCGGATCAATTCCTGAGCGGCCTGCCGGTTTGCAGTGTATGAGCGATGCGCTCCTGCGTTTTGCGTTCGCCGCACAACGAGAGAAACGACTCGCGTTCGAGGTCGAGCAAATATTGTTCCGTCACCATCGACCCTGGCGTTAGAGCACCTCCGCACAGAATGCGCGCAACATGCGTAGCGACAGTAACGTCGTGATCGCTGATGTACTCGGCCTGGCGCATGAGATGAATCCCCAGCTTAAGCGTAGGCAACACCGCTTCACCGGGAACAGCGACGGTGCGCGGCGCCGGCGCACTGTAGCCGGTTTCAGCCAGATAGATGGCAGCTTCACGCGCATCGAGTAGCAGGCGCTCGCGGTTCAAGGTGATCTGATCGGCAGGTGTAAGCAGATCAAGCGCACGTGCTTCGGCTGCGGAGGTCGAAACCTTGGCCATCGCGATGGTCTCAAATCGTTGGCGAAGAGCGTCCTGCAGGTCTGCGGACAAGGCGAACCGGGCTGGCGCCACAACAGCATCGATGCCCGATGAAGCGCGCGCGGCGTCGATGGCATGGAGAGCCATCTCTTTTGTTCCCCCGCCACCGGGTACCAGACCCACTCCGGTCTCGACCAACCCCATGTAGAGTTCGGCGTGCGGCTGCCGACGCACGGCGTGCAGCGATATCTCTGTCCCTCCGCCGAGACACAGATTGAAAGGCGCGGCGACCACGGGACGCGGGCAGAATTTGATCGACGCGGTCATGCGCTGGAAGGCGCGCACCGCGAGCGCTACCTCGTCCCAATCGCCCTCTTGAATGCCAAGCAGAAGCTGCATGAGATTCGCGCCGACGGAGAAGTCGTTGGCGTCTCCGCTGATCACGAAGCCGCGAAAATTGCGCACATACTCGCTCGCAGGGTTCAGCGTCTGCGTAACGAGCGAAACGATGTCGTCGCCGATCGCATTCTTCTTCGAATGCAGTTCGAGCAGCGCAATATCCTCGCCGATGTCGATAAGCGAGCAGCCGGGATTCTTGCGAATGACTTTGTTCGCCCGCCGAAAGGTCGCGGCGCTCGCGATTCCGTCAGGCTGATCGATTAGCTTGTAACTGCGGGTTGCGGGATCGAATACGCTGCGGCCTTCGGCGGTTTCTTCATACCAGCTGCCTTTGCCGGCAGTGAGCAGCGCTTCCGCCTGCAGACTCACATCCTGACCGGCAGTGCGAAGTCGTGCGGCTGTCTCTGCCACTTCAGCGGCATCCCACATCTCGAACGGGCCCATCTCCCAGTTGAACCCTGTCCGCATAGCGCGGTCGATAGAGGCGGCTGAGTCCGCGATCTCCGGCAGGCAATCTGCGGCATAGTTCCAGATGCCATTGAGCAGCGGAAAAAGAAAAGCCGCGGCCTTGTCCTTCTTTACATCGCCGCCCAGCACCAGGCGCAGGCGTTCTTGAAGGGAATCCGTGTTCTTTGCCATCTCAACAGACGGAAACTTTGGACGTCCGGCGGCGCGGTAGTCCATTGTGTGCCAGTCGAGCGCAAGGCGATTGTTCCTGGGATCGTTCGCCTGCGGATCTTTTTTGTAGAACCCCTGCCCGGTCTTGTCCCCCAGCCAGCGGCGTTCGAGCATGGTTTCAATGAACAAAGGCAGGGTGGTCGCGCTGGCGTCGCTGCCGCGCGATTCGGCGAAATTGCGGGCTACGTGCGCGAGCACATCGATGCCGACCATGTCGGCTAAGCGAAAGGTGCCGGTACGCGGCCATCCAATCACCGATCCGGTCAATGCGTCCACGTCTTCAATCGTGAGGTTCTGTTCCTGCATCAGACGGACCGCCGTGAGCATCGAAAAGACACCGATGCGATTGGCGATGAAGTTGGGCGTGTCTCGCGCGTACACGATCGACTTGCCCAGCCGACGATCGGCAAACCCGGCAATCGAAGAGACAGCTGCGGGATCAGCCTCAGTTGTCGGGATAATCTCCAGCAGGCGCATGTAACGCGGCGGATTAAAGAAGTGGGTGCCAAACCACCGGCGGCGGAATTCCGGCGAAGTATTTGCCGCAATTGACGCGACGGGAAGTCCGCTGGTGTTGGTGGTGACAATTGAGTTCGGGCCAAGGTGAGGAATGACTTTCGCAAGCAAGGCCTGCTTGATGGCCAGATCTTCGGTGACGGCCTCAATGATCCAGTCACATTCTTTCAGCCCCGCGAGATCGTCTTCAAAATTACCGGGCGTGATCAAGCGCGCTGACGCGGCATCGTAGAATGCCGCCGGTTTCGCTTTAAGCAGGGCGGAGACAGCGCCAGTCGCGATACTGCTGCGCGCCCTGGAGTCGGAATTATTGGGCGGGACAATGTCGAGCAGCAGTACCGGTACCCCGGCATTAGCCAGATGTGCGGCAATTCGAGAGCCCATCGCTCCGGCTCCGAGCACTGCGGCGCGACGCAGAAGAGGAGGTGCCGCGTGAGACGGACTCTTTGCGACAGCGGCAGTGCTCATGTTTTCATCCCCTGGTAGAAAAGATGCACGCCGGATTGCGCGGGTGAAGATGGGGCCATGTACGGGGGCAGAATACTCAGCCGGGGAGTGGAGGGTCAAGCGAGTCACGCTCACCTCGGTCTACTGCAAACAGACGCGATCACTCCAGTGACGATTCCTTCACTCACGCGCCGTTGGAACGCATCTAACCCCTCACCTGTATCTGGAGAATCCTATCCAATGAAAGTGCTTTCCCGTGCGATCCTGGCTCTATTTTTATCGGGCGTATTGGCGACGGCTGCGCCCGCTAGCCCGAAGGCTCCGTCCGCAGGCGCGGTGCGCATGCAGGTGCGCAACGCTCAATTTCATGTGATGGATGGCGTAGTGCTCGGCGTCGCTCGCCTGGACGCGTGGATGATTCCCAAGCCAGGGCAGTTAGTCTCTCTCGACAATAAAACTTCGTTCACTTTAGACATTCGGTCGGGTGAAACGCACCTCAAGGCAGAAGACCTGACCACCCTGACGAATGAGTACCTGCTGCCGCACGCCAAATCCCCGATCAAGAACCTCACGATTCGCTTTGATGGCGGAGTGGTTACCGTCAAGGGGGACTTGCACAAAGGCGTAGACGTGCCCTTCGAAGGAAAGGCTACTCTTGCTCTTGCGAGCGACAGCGCCATCCGGCTCCACTTTACTGATCTGAAAGTTGCTGGTGTTGTTAAGAAGGGCCTTTTGGACCTTCTCGGCATCAAGCTCTCACAGGTCGCCCAGCCGGAGAAGGAATCGCGGTTTTACTTCGAGGGCGACGACATTATCCTGCCCATCGCGGCTTTGTTTCCTCCGCCACGCATTACCGGCAAAGTGACTGCAGTGCGGATTGAGGGCGATGAGATGGTGCAGGTTTTCGGACCTGCCGGCTCGCCACCGCCTACCGCACCAGATGGGGCAAAAAACTACATCTATTTTCGTGGCGGCAGGATGAAATTCGGCAAGCTGACCATGGACGGTGTGGACCTGGAGCTTGTCGACAAGGACCCATCGAATGCCTTCGACTTCTCCCTCGACCACTACCAGCAGCAGCTCAATGCCGGATACTCGAAATCCCTGCCTAGCCTGGGCTTGGTGGTCTACATGCCTGACTATTCGGCAGTGGCCAAAAAGACCAACTAAAATTTCCCGCGACCTGGCCCACGCACTTTTCGCGTGATCAAATGCGGCCCGGCAATTAAGCTGAGTGCTGTCGCGGAGGAACGGGAATGCCCAGGCAAGGAATCGACAGACCAGCGGGTGTAAGTATTGCGGCCATTGTGTTGGCGTTGATGGCCTGCCTCGGATTTCTGCTCGCAGCGCTGTCGATCGGTGCGCTCTTCCTGACTCACAATCCAATCATCCCCAAAATTCCCGCGGTAAGAATCTTCTTCGTTTGCTTCGACGTGCTCACGCTTGCCGTCGTGGTGTGGTGCTTTTGGACCGTCGTCGGACTCTTTCAACTGAAACTGTGGGCTCGCTTTTCGATTATGGCCATCGGGGCCATGGACCTTTGTTTTTTCGCCATCCAAAGCGTGGGCCTGCTGGTCCTACGCGGTAAATACGATTTAAGCGGCCTGACAATTCCGAATGGTTCAACAACCCATCCAGGCTTGATTCAGATTCAATCAGTGCTGCTCGCTGTTGCTGCTATCGACGCCCTACTGGCGCTGATAGGGCTTTGGTGGCTGGTGTATTTCAACACGCAGCAGGTGCGGTCGGCCTTTGCCGGTGAATCGCGCCAGGTTTGACACCTCGAATGTGGCCAGTTAGCGTCAAATCTGTGTGCGTACGTCTAATAGACTGCTGCGCTTGAGTCCAACCCTTCCGAGGTTTCATGAAAGTTCTATCTGCCGCGCGCTGGCTGGCGCTGGGATGCTGTCTGGCGATCGCCGCTCACGGTTTTGGCCAGGACATGGCCAGCCCCGCCCATTTCCTTGCGGATTTTGAGAAGCGCGTCACCGTAAAAGTGCTGCCGAACGGACTCACCCTCATTGTCTGCGAGCGCCCTGAGGCCCCCGTCTTCTCCTATTTCACAATTGTGGATGCAGGCGACGCGAACGATCCCGGCGGTCAGTCCGGGCTGGCGCACATGTTCGAGCACCTTGCCTTCAAGGGCACGAAGGACATCGGCACCACCAACTATGCAGCCGAGAAGATTGCGTTGGATAAAGTCGAAGCGGCCTACGCCGCGTATGACGCTGAGTTTCGCAAGCGCGTTGGCCAGGACCCGGCAAAACTGAAGCAGTTGCACGATGCCTTCCTGGCGGCGCAAAAAGACGCGCAACAGTATGTGATTCCGAACGAATTTACGGAGATCGCCGAGGCAAACGGCGCGTCGGGTCTGAACGCGGAGACGAGTCTCGATGCGACCCAATACTTTTGGAGCATGCCCTCGAACCGTTTCGAGCTCTGGGCTTACATGGAGAGCGACCGCATCGCAAATCCTGTGCCGCGCGAGTTTTACAAGGAGCGTGACGTGGTGATGGAAGAACGGCGCATGCGCATCGATTCCAACCCCATCGGCCGCATGGAGGAGCAATTCCTCGCAGCGGCGTATGTTGCGCATCCCTATCACCGGCCCGGCGTGGGTTGGCAAAGCGAGTTGAGCCAGATCACAGCAACCGAGGCCGATGCCTTCCACAAGAAGTACTACGTGCCTGCCAACATCGTGATCGCAGTCGCAGGCGACGTGAAAGCGAGCGAGGTCATGCCGGTGCTGGAGAAGTATTTCGGCGCTATTCCAGCCGGGCCGAAACCCGAGGAAATGACGACAGTCGAGCCTCCGCAGACGGCCGAGAAGTCGGTCGTCATTAAGGAGGCCACGCAGCCGTTGTACCTTGAGGGCTACCACCGCCCCGACTATCTCGATCCGGATGATGCGGTGTACGACGCGATCCAGGATATTTTCTCGAATGGCCGTACCTCGCGGCTCTACCGCTCGTTGGTGCGTGACCAGCAGATCGCTGCCGTGGCCGAAGGTTTCAGCGGATTCCCCGGCGATAAATACCCCGGCCTCTTCGCCTTCGCCGCCGTGCCTAACCAGGGCCACACTCCGGAGGAGATGCGAACCGGCATTCACAAAGAGATCGACAAATTGAAGACCAGCGACATCAGCGATGAAGAACTTGCCATGTTCAAGACCCGCGCCCGCGCCGATCTGCTGCGCGGTCTGGGCGACAACCAGGGCCTGGCCGAGCAGCTGGCCATCTATCAGCAGCGCTACGGAGACTGGCGAGAGTTGTTCAACCAATTGCAGAAGATCGATGCGGTAACCAAGGCGGACGTGCGCAGAGTGGCGAACAAGATATTCGTCGAGAACAACCGGACGTACGCTATGATTCAGTTCGCTGAACCCAAGCAGCCGCAGGCTCGGGCAGGTGCACGATGACCGCCACCCGCCGTGTATCTCTTCTCGCCGCTGCCCTGCTCTGCTGCGTCTGCGCATCGTTTGCACAGGAACCGCAGACCCCGGTCACCCACCAACCTGAGCCGTGGACGAAGATCCCCATACCCCCGCTGGCCCCGTTTAATCCGGTGCAGCCCAAGCGGATTCAGCTCAGCAACGGACTTGTGATTCTGCTCGAAGAAGACCATGAGCTCCCCTTCATCTATGGATCAATCAACATGCGCGGCGGCGAGCGCGATGTGCCCGCGGCCAAGACCGGCCTCATCGGCCTTTATGGCGAGACCTGGAGAACCAGCGGCACGACAACCATGAACGGAGACAAGCTCGACGATCTGCTCGAAGCGAAAGCAGCGAAGGTGGAGACCGGCGGCGACGTCGATTCTACTTCCGTCTCCTGGTCGTGTCTGACGAAAGACGAAGACCAGGTCTTCGGCATCGCGGTCGATGTACTCGAGCATCCGGCCTTCAGCGATGAAAAGCTGAAGTTGGCCAAACAGCAGGCCGTAGCCGGCATCATCCGAAGAAACGACGACGCCTCGGAAATCGCCGAGCGCGAAGCGGCCATGCTCGTCTACGGAAAAAACAATCCGTATGCACGCCAGGCGGAAATATCGACCGTAATGACCGTGACCGTAAACGATCTGAAGGCATGGCACGACAAAACCGTAACCGCGAACAACATCATCATCGCAGTCGAAGGAGACTTCGATTCCGCCACCATGGAAAAGAAGCTGCGTGAGACATTCGAAGGGCTTCCGCGCGGCGCGGCGTGGCCGAAACCTTCAGGAGAATTTCCCGGACCGGTGCCCGGCGTCTACTTCGTGAATAAGGCCGATGTGAACCAGAGTAATGTGTGGATCGTCGGGCTGGGCACAGAGCGGAGTAATCCCGACTACTACGCGCTGGTGATGATGAATGAAGTCTTTTCCGGTGGCTTCGGCTCGCGGCTCTTTCAGGAGGTGCGCACGAAACTGGGACTGGCCTATTCCGTGAGCGGCGGCTATGGCGCATCGTACGACCACCCGGGAATGTTCTATACAACGGCTTCGACCAAGAGCGAGAGCACGGTGAAGGCGACTCAGGCGATGTTGGAAGAAATCAACAAGCTCAAGACGGAGCCATTCACTGACGCGGAATTGACGAGCGGAAAGGATCAACTGCTCAACTCCTTCATCTTCCGGTACGACAGCAAGGAAAAGGTGCTCACCGAAGCCGTCACTCTCGAGTTCTATGGATATCCTGCGGACTTTCTTGCGAGATATCGCGTCGGGATTGAGGCCGTGACTATCGCCGACCTGGAGCGCGTCGCGAAAAAATATATCGATCCCGCGAAGATGGCCGTGCTGGTCGTGGGCAATGAGTCACAATTTGACACTCCACTGTCTGACCTGAAGCTGGGCTCGCCGCATCCCATCGACATCACCATTCCCATGCCTCCGGGCATGCAGCAGCAGATGGAAGGACCGAACTAGCGACTAGGGCAATCCGAACAGCATCATGCTCCTTGAACCCTGTACCCTGTCCTTATGCAACTAGCAATCGTCATTATGGCCGGAGGCAAGGGCACGCGCCTCAAGTCGAAGCGTGCCAAGGTGCTGCACGAAATCGGCGGAAAAGCTTTGCTCCGACATGTCATCACCAGCGCCTCCCAGATTGTCGCACCGCAGGACATCTACGTTGTCGTCGGGCATCAGGCCGCGTTGGTCGAAAATGCGGTGAAGGATACAGGCGTTCGCTTCATCCATCAGGAAGAGCAGCGCGGAACCGGCCACGCCATCCAGACTGCCGAGGCCTCCGTACGCGACTATCAGCAATTACTCGTCCTGTCCGGAGACGTGCCACTTCTGAAATCCGAAACCATTGCCCGGCTGCGCGATTTTCACATTGAGCAACGTGCGGCGATGACGGTCCTGACCGCTGCTCCCATTGATCCAAACGGCTATGGCCGCGTGCTCCGCAAAAAGCCAGGCTCGCCGGAGGTGAAGGCAATCGTCGAGCAAAAAGCGCTGACACCCGATCAGCGGAGTGTGCGCGAGATCAACTCCGGCATCTATGCCTTCAAAACTGAGCCGCTCTTTGCTCACATCTCCGAACTGAAGACCGACAACGCGCACTGCGAATATTACCTGACAGATATGGCCGGTCTACTTGTCGCCGCGGGCGAGCGCGTCGTCGCGCTTGAGGCCGCGACGGCGACCGAAGTGCTCGGTGCCAACACCATTGCCGAAATGATGGATCTCGACCGCGAGTTGCGCCTTGAGACCGCTCGCAAACTGATGGCCCAGGGCGTAACCATCCTCCGTCCCGATACCACCGTAATCGACACAGCGGTAGAAATCGGCCCCGACACAGTTATCGAGCCCTTCGTGCAACTATTGGGCGAAACAAAGATTGGCGAAGATTGCCGCATCCGCTCCTACTCTGTGATCGAAAACTCCACGCTCGCCAATGGCGTGCTGGTGCGGCAAGGCTGCGTCATCGTCAATGCGCGCATCGATGCCTCCGCGATGATTGGCCCCTACTCGCATGTGCGGCCTGAAAGCGAAATTGGCGAAGGTGCACATGTGGGCAACTTTGTCGAAACCAAGAAAGTAAAGATCGGGAAGGGAGCGAAGGCGAACCACCTCAGCTACCTGGGAGATGCCGAGATCGGCGGCGGCACAAATATCGGCGCAGGCACAATCACCTGCAACTACGACGGGGTGAACAAGCACCGGACAATTATCGGTAACAGCGTCTTCGTCGGTAGCGACTCGACACTGGTGGCGCCTGTCGCGATTGGCGACGGAGCGTACATCGCTGCGGGGTCGACGATCACGGAAAACGTGCCCGCAAGCGCCCTCGCGCTGGGTCGGGCGCGCCAGACCACCAAGCCGGACTGGGGTACGAATCGCCGTAATCAGGCGGACAAATCGAAACAGCCCTGATCAGTTCAACTTTGAGGGAAATGAGAACTAGGCTGCTTCGCGCCGGTCGCCCTTCGCAGTGGCCAGCGTTTGACGCAACCTGATACGCGCCGAGAAGAGCGAGCGATGCACCCGGGCTTCGGGTATCTCCAGCAGTCGTGAGATTGTTGCCGGCGAGTATCCTTCCACGTCACGTAGCAGAAACAGGAGCCGTTCCGTCGCGGGCAAAGTCTGAATAGCTTCCTCTAAATCAGTGCGGCGAACGTTCTGGCCGGACAGATCTTCAACAGGGATATGCGGACGCGCAATGGAAGCCGACGGCTCATTTTCACCGAGAGGAAAGCGTTGCCGCAGTTCCTCGATGAGCGCGGCGTCTACATGCTCGGCCTGAGGGATTGCCCTCGTGCGAAAGGCCTGGACGAAGGTTCCGGTTAATATCTCCTCAGCTTCCAGCTCGTTGGCGGTCATATAAAAGGCGAGGGAAAAGACGCGATGGCGATGGCTGTCGTATACATCTCGTTGTACGTCCGCTTCCTGCAGTGTCGCCTGCCTGGACGCTACAATCTTCGCTGGATCCCTATGTACGATCGCTTCGAATTCGAGCAAGTCCGCCTCTGCACTCAATGTATACCAATTGATTACTTTGGGAAGCCGGGGAACTGAAGTTGAAATTTGGTACTTTGCTGGATTTGAACGACGTTATACCTTTAGAAGCACAAGTTCATAATAGGGTTGTTCAACCTTTTGGTCACTTGCAACCCCTTGTTGAGAACCCGCCCAGGAAAGCGATAAACGAAGGAACGGTTTATTTCTAGTGAATTGCGGCATTGGACTGAACCTGTTATCTGCCTTCCAGGAAGCCGACAGCAAGACGTATCAACTCAATAAGAAGCAGGCGAATAACCAATTTCGCGACGGGGAAAGATGGCGTCCGAACGAATCCTGATCGTCGATGACGAACCGTATGTGCGGACCGTGATGGCTGCCATGCTGGAAAAGTCGAATTACGCTACCGTGTTGGCCGCGGATGGCCTGGAGGCCATCCAGCACCTCTTGAATGATCCGCCATACGATCTGATACTGTCCGACATTATGATGAACGGCCTCGATGGCATGGGCTTGCTCGAGCGGGCGCGTGAGGTTCAGCCCGACACGCCCATGGTGATGGTCACCGCCCTCCATGACATAAGCGTCGCCATTTCCGCCATGCGCAAGGGAGCGTACGACTATCTCCTGAAGCCGTTCGAACGAGAGCAGCTGCTCACGACAGTAAAACGAGCGCTCGAATACCGTCGCCTTGTGCAGCAGAACTCCGTATACCGTTACAACCTGGAGCAATTAGTGACCGCGCGCACTGAAATGCTGCGCCATGCCATGACCGATCTCGAACGCTCCTACGACATCACTCTCGAAGCCCTGGGCGATGCGCTCGACCTCAGGGACGCCGAGACGGAGGGCCACTCCAAGCGTGTAACGGCGTACACGATTGCCCTCTCCCGGGCCATGGACGTGCCACCTGAGCAGATTCGCACCATGGCGCGTGGCGCCTTTCTGCACGACATCGGCAAGATGGCGATTCCCGATGCAATTCTGTTGAAGGCGGGCAAGTTGGACAGCCAGGAGCAGTCCATGATGAGGGAACATTGTGCGCGTGGCTATCAGATGCTGCGCAAAATCCCCTTCTTACATGACGCTGCCGAAATCGTGTATAGCCACCAGGAGCACTTTGACGGCAGTGGATATCCGCGTGGATTGGTCGGCGATCAGATTCCCTTGGGCGCGCGGATTTTCGCCGTTGCCGACACCCTCGACGCCATCACTTCCGACCGGCCTTATCGCCACGGAAGATCGTTCGACGCTGCCCGCGAAGAAATTCAGCGCTGTTCCGGAACGCAGTTCGATCCGCGCGTCGTCAAGGTCTATTTGGAGATGCCCAACCGATTATGGGAAGATCTGCGGAAAGAAATCAGCCACCACGGACGCTTCTCGCCACTGTCATTCGCCGGCACTGTCGAAAGCAGCGACGACTTCATTCAGTAGAATGTGCGAACCAAGTATGTAGAATGTGCTCACGGAGTGTGCTCTCAACCCCCCACGGGAGGCGCAATGCCAATTCTAAGCAGGGACGATGTCCGCGAAAGACTGAAGTTGCTGCCCGACTGGAAGCAAGATCAGGACGAGATCGTCCGTGATGCGGAGTTCCCTGACTTCGTGGCCGCCATGGACTTCGTAAACGCCGTTGCAGGCAAGGCAGAGGCGTCCGGCCATCATCCGGATATCGATATCCGCTACAACAAGGTGCGCCTTGCGCTGGTTTCGCATGATGCCGGCGGGCTCACTCAAAGGGACTTCGACCTGGCTGAGGCCATCGAGGCCCTTCTGACCTGACTCTTTGCCTAGGTAATCACAGCGGTATTTTCAAACGAGGCAAAGGACTTGTTTCCTAGTGCCTGAAACTTTCCATCAATATATGTCGTCTTCCCTACCAACAGTGCGATGGGGCGGTTCTGGCGTCTGCTTCCGTATCTCGGCTAGTGTTTTTCGGTTCCAGAAGGCAACCGCCAGGCCGCCGAATGCCGCTGAGCCGGCCAGCAGCAACGCGGTTTTCCAGAGCTTACGACCGGTAGAATGGCTTGCAGTATCAGGCTGGGATGTGATTGGATCCGACGCATTATCTGGTGTCATGGCTTTGAGGCGTATGGAATTAGATGGTGGTGGATGGGTCAAAAGGCCCTTAGCGAAGAGAGAATATAAGAGAGAATTACCGCCATGAGGCAACTTCCTACAAACGCCTGGGTTCAGAATAAATGAAAGACTTGTGCATTGCATGAATTCCGCGTACACTCAACAGAAGTCGTATTACCAGTTGGACGTGACAAGGCGTTAGAAGCAATTTATTGATAAAATTTAGCTTCCCCAACGCTAGTATGTGCATCGAATACGTAGAGGCTTTAAAAAATCAGGTTGTGTTGAGCGGTGCTCCCAACCTGTTTAACGAGTTTTTTTACAAGTTGCGTCACTGGCCTCCCGGCACGGACAAATTACCGTTCGTGCCGCCTTTTTTTGCCCGTATGATCCCGTTACAAGATCAATGATCCGCCATCTCCCATACTCGTCCGGGCCGATATACCATTGTCATTGAGAGGTGCGAATGAAGCAGGTTCTTCTGAGTGTGGCGTTGGGATTGGCGACAGTCGCCGGGTATGCACAATGGTCTAATCCGGCAGACGATATCCCCGCCTACCATCCGGCCCCGCCGGCCCACGGAACGGAGCTGCCCGCCGTACTCTCAGGCAGCCAGCTCACCGGTCCCTACTTTCGCTACCCCTGGCAAGTGCAGGTCTACCAGGAGGCAGCAAAGGTACCGAACGTTCTGTATCAGCTTCCCTGTTATTGCCGCTGCGACAAGGCCCTGGGACACACCAGCCTGCATAGCTGCTTTTCAGGCACGCATGGGGCCATCTGCAGTACTTGTGCAAAAGAGGGCGCCTACGCCTACAAGATGACCCAGCTAGGCAAAACACCGAAGCAGATCCGGGATGGCATCGAGCGCAAGGAATACGAGCAGATCGACCTCGATCAGCTTAGCGGCTCTTAACTGTCTAGCGCCCGATTGCTATATCTGAACCGGGCGCCGTGTCCGACCCTGCTGGAAGCGCTGCCGACTCGTGAAGGATGTCAACGACCCGTTTGTACAACCGGTTTCGCACATCGTAGCGGTCTGACGCGCTCGTAACATAGCGCACTACAAGATCCACTCCAGACGCGGCAGGCCGCAGATTTACCGAAGGGGTGGCGCTGAACTGGCTGAGACCGCTCCGCCGCAGTGTCTGCTTCCATTCCTCTTCAGCTCGCCTTGCATCTTTCTCCGTTTCCTCAACAACTGCCTTGTGAATGAGTTCGACCATCGCATAAGTGTCGCTCGACTCCGGAACGCTGACCGAAATCTCGTCCCACAGCCACTGACCAACTGTGGAGAAGTTGAAGTACTGCCCGCTGATGGCGAAATTATTCAGGATGGTCACCCGGCGTCCGGTTGGATGTCCCTGGTCCGTCCAGTTGCCAGTTTCGAGCATCGTGGTGCGAAAGAGACCGATCTCTATCACCTCGCCTCGAACGCCGTTGATCTCCACCCAGTCGCCCACGCGAATACCGTTCTTGCCCATCAGAATGAACCACCCCAGGAACGCCAGGATGAAAGCCTGGAGCGCGACCGTGAGTCCTGCAGTCGCCAGACCCACGACCGTGGTCATCTGTTCTGGCACACCGAAAATGATGAGTAGGATGACCACAAAACCCAGGAACTGCACCGCGAGCTCCGTGAGCGTACGCAGGGTGCGCATGCGCCGTCCATCAAGCGTTGGGCGATCCATGAAGCGGCGCACGACCTCATTGCAGAGAATGACGCAGATGAGAATGAAGACGATGAGCGCAAGCGATTGCAGAATCAGGTGTAGCACGATCCGATGCTGCAGAAGTACTTGATTGGCCCACTTGCCGTAGACAGAAGCGAGCTGCTGCTGCGTTTGAATCCGGTCTGCATAGATGCCCAGCAGCTGGCGCTGTTCACTTCTCTGCTTGATCTGGGCAAGTCTCGACGCGCTATCCTGCGTGAGATTGGCCGTGGCGGATCCGCCGTTCGCCTGCGCTTCAAGTGCCTTGTACTGCACTGTAAGTTTGTCCGCGTCCGTCCGCGCCTGTTGGATGGCTTGCTGAATCAAGTCATAGCGGCTGCGTTGTGCGAACCATGCCCCGATACGACCAGCCAGCGTGCCGTATCGCCGGGCGGACAGAACCGCGATCTGTCCCTGATCGCCAAATTGCGCGTCGTATTTGCTGGTCGCCGCATTGTGAGCCGCGAGCTCCTGTTGAATCTTGCCGCGCTGGTCTCCCGACGCGCGAGCGAATTCCTGCTGGGCATCCGCGAATTCATCCTGATCGAGAGCCAGCTGTGCCTTGGCAACTTCCAGATCGTCTGTGTCGGACGCCGCCCGATCGCGATTCATCTTCGCGGCGGCAGAGCTGTTTGTGGGTGTGGTTAGGCTCTGCACTCGCGCTTGATCTTCTTTCACGATCTCCTGAAACTGCGCGACCTTCTGCGAACCGGCCAGTGCTTCTCCGGTGAGAGTCTCTCGCTGCATCGTGGCTTGTCGAAGCGCTGCGGCAAACGCCTGGTCGACTTCGTGATCGGCAAGGCGCGCAGCGTCACGTGCGTATTGGCGCTCTTCGGAGCTCACCGCAAGCGGCGTGAGGGACTGCACGGTGAGCCACGGGCTCTGATCGACGATGCTTTTCTGATCGCCGGTGCGATTCCAGGACTTGTTTTGTTGGGCGAGGAACGGGAGGTGCACCATGGCGTCACGCGTCGTCCACGAAAACGCAATACACGTGATCAGGACGGCTACCATAACGAGAAGAGCCACAAGCCGGGTCCGTCCAAAAACACTCCGGCGTGGAGCACTCGTTGAAGGATTGGAGGGGAGTTGAGTGGCCATGAATTGATTGTTACAGCTAAATATTTCAGGAGATGCCTGAATGGGTTGTCCTGCTGACGTTGAGATTGCGAGTCGACCGGACGAACTGCCAACCTCTACTAAGATGCAGAGTTCGGGGCCGGCGACAAAGTTGTCCCGGCCTATTGACCCGTTGCCGACGATGTAAAGGAAGCCAGGTCGCACCTGAACTTTTCGGAGCTTGGCGCGAAACCGCTGGCAGTCCAAAGGACTACATTGTTCGAGGCGGTCAACAGGATCCAGCTCGGGGCCATGCCTCTGCCCTCTTACAAACGTGTGCATCCTGATGCGGTCGTGACCCCGGATCAGTTGGCCGTGCTGCGCGCGTACCTGAATCCTCCGAAACCACCCGCCTCCGCTCCCGAAGGCGCCGTTGCAGCCGCCGACGCTCAGTATGCCAAATGGATCGCCGCCGGCAACCAGCCGCCGCAGCCACAGAACGAGCCCAACGGCGTTGCGTTCCTGCCCGATCGGAAAGCCCCGGCTGCAATAGTAGTCGGGGCTTTTTTGTTTCCATTTCGGTTGCGGAGATTTGGAATTCCAGCCAGATATCTTAGGCAGCCTGGAACTGAGCGCGGATGGATTCCACATGCGGCTGGAGGAAAGTCTGGCGATCGATCTTGCCGTAGTTCAGAGCGGCCGCGCCACCGGCGTTGATGAAACTGGTCTCAGTGACTCCGAGGAAGCCGAAGACGGTGCGCAGGTAGGGCTCGACAAAGTTGAATGAGGCCATGACTGTGGCCGGGTCGTAGACGCCCCCGGAGGCGACGACAAAAGTGGCTCTCTTATTCTTGAGAAGGCCCTCGGGGCTTCCACTTGCATAAGAAAATGTCTTGCCGGCACGGGCGACCTGGTCAATCCAGAGCTTGAGAACGGATGGCACGGCGAAGTTGTGCATTGGGACGCCGAAGACGTATTCGTCGGCTGCCTGCAATTCGGCGATAAGGCCATCAGAGAGGGCGAGAAGCTCACGCTGGGCGGGGGTACGGGAATCCTCCGGTGTGTAAGCTGCACCTACCCACTCAGCAGTAACAGGGGAAAGGCTGACTGCAGTAAGGTCACGGGCGATGATCTTACCGTCGGGGTTGGTCTGTTTCCAGTTCTGGACGAACTCGGAGGTTAGATGACGGGAAATGGAGGCGGTACCGAGGGGGCTGGAGTCGACGTGGAGCAGGGTGGGCATGGTGTTTCTCCTTAACAGCAGTTGATGTTTAAACAACATTTGTCGATTCAAGAAAAACAACGACCGCCGTTTTCCCCTCCTGCCGAATCTAAATCTAATAAGCTGAATGAGACCCATGATCGAGGCCATTGATACCCCCGTCGACCCGCGCATACGCCGCACGCGCCACCTGCTGCAACAGGCTCTGGAGAAGCTGCTGGTACGTAAAGAGTTTGAGAACATCTCGGTACAGGACATTACCGATGCAGCGACGCTGAACCGGGCGACCTTTTACGACCACTACCCTGACAAGTTCGCGCTGCTGGAATGCATGGTGGCGAGGCAGTTCTATGGGCTGCTGGCGGAGCGCGGGGTGAAATTCGACGGATCGTGCGGGTCAGCGATGCAGGGCATCGTGCTGGGTGTGTGCGACTATGTGGCCGGAGTACCGGGAACGGAAAGGCAACGGCAACTGGAGCCGCATCTCGAGGCTGCTGTGGTTGCCGTGGTGCGGCAGATGATCCTCGAAGGAATGAGGCAGCATCCTGTGCAGCGTACCGCCCGTCCGGAAATGATTGCGGGAACGGTAAGTTGGGCGATCTATGGCGCGGTGAAGGAATGGGCGCGGATGCCGGAGCGGGGTCCGTCGGAAGACGTTGTCGCGACAGTGATGATGCTAGTGACACCGATCTTCGAGGCGGGTGTGGCGGCCGCGAGGCTATGACAGATGGCGTCGCTTCGCCGTCGGATCATCATTGAAGCGGTTTGAGCCGGATTCTTCTCCGATCTACAACCTAGCCTTCGAAGTGGTCGAAGTTCAACGATCCCTAAAATCGCCAAGTCACGCCGAGAGGGGCTCGCGGTACGACTGATTCTCGAAAAGCGGGTCCCTCCACTCCCTTTTGATCGGGATGACTTGATCGGGATGACAATTTCCTGGGTCAAGCTATGATTCGAAGCGAGGAATTTTTCGTCTCGTTGTTATGTTCGAATCTGTTAGCAAGACAGGAGCACGATCATGCTGAAGACAACCGCCGAAACTGCCGCACCGCAGAGTAAGCTGACAACCCATATCGACACTCTTGGCACGAGGCTGGGAGGGCCGTTCCGTTCCTTGCCGCGGAAATCCACCATGTCGCAACTGATGAATCACGGCGGATTTCAGATCCTTACAACGGCGGGGCCGGTGATGATGCGGCTCAAGCGATATTTACCGGACCACGCAGATGCAGACCTCGCGCAGCTTGCGGTGATGATCAAGAGCAAGGCGGAGATGTTCTTTCAGCGGCTTTGCGGGAAGAGGTACGGCATTCCTACGGAGCTGATTTCTTATCTGACTTTTCCCCACGAGGGAGCGACCTATACGGATCCGGCCGCGATCGAGGCTGAGAATCCGAATATTCCGGCGGTGTTCACGTTTGTTGGCCAGTTTATCGATCACGATCTTACGTTCAACGGCGCAAATCTTTTCGACGATCAGACGGGAACGACGGTTCCAGATTTTGCTAGCCCTTTGATCGACCTGGACAGCGTTTACGGCGGGCGAAGCTATCCGGACGATCCCGCGGACACGTCGCTGAAAGGCATTATCACGAACAGCGATGTGTTCAACGATGACATGAGTTTCAAGCTCCTGCGGCTCGGCGTGAATGCCTACGACGTGACGCGATGGATGGATGCAACGGAGCCCGACCGCGTGGGCGCGGCGTATATTTTCGATCCGCGCAACGATGAGAACCAGATGGTTCTGCAGGTCCACATCCTGCTGATGCGGGTGCACAACAAGCTGCTGAAGTTGACTTACGATAAGGACAAGAAACTAAATCCGAAAGATAAGAAAGACGCGGCGAAGGCGGCGGCAAAGGTGAAAGCGGAGGTCATAGCCAACTGGCAGAGCGTGGTGCTGAACGATTTTCTACAGCGGGTGTGCGAGCCTGATGTGCTGGCTGAGGTGCTGAAACAGATTCAGCTGCCGGGCCATGGGAATCTGAAATACAAGCCGGCGCGAGATGGCTCCCTGCAAATGCCGCACGAGTTTGCGATCGGCTTCCGGTTCGGACACAGCATGCTTCGCAACGAGTATGCGCTGAACAGCCTGGGTCCGGTAGCGCTCTTCAATAATCGCGATCTTGAGCGCAAGGGCGATTTGCGCGGAGGCAGAGCGCTGAGCAGAAATCATGTGATCGATTGGGATGTGTTTTATCCGAAAAACGAGTTTGACGCAGAGCTCTCGCTCAAGATCGACAGCAAGGTCACGCCGGTGGTGTTCGATTTGCCGGAGAGCACGATTCCCGATGCGGTGAAGACGGTGGGTAATCTCCCGTTGCGCAACCTGACGCGCAGCCGCGAGATCGACATTGCGTGCGGAGAGGACCTGGCGGATTTCTTCGGCATCAGTGCTTCAAAACGGCTAACACGCCTTCAGGTTGAGCCGGACGACGACGCTCACTACCTCTTTGAGGCGGATGTCGATACGTATGCCAAGCCGGATGGCGTGGGGAAGCCTCCCGCGGATGAACCGCTGAAAGGAGTGAAGGATACGCGGTTCAAGACACCGCTCTGGTATTACATCCTGAAAGAGGCGGAAGTGCTGGAGAATGGCGAGCGCCTGGGTCCGCTGGGGAGCCGGCTGATAGCGGAAGTGATCTGCGGAGGGATTTTCTACGGGAAAGACACGAAGTTCGACCACAAGTGGAAGTCGGAGATCACGAAGAGCAACGTGGTGAAACTGCGCGACCTGATCGATTTTGTGAATGAGGCCCCCCCGATGCTGGTCGGGTCGGTGGAGGATGTTCAGGGGTAAGGCTTCATCATCTCCGCAGGGCAGCACGATCGGCTCGAGGCTCTGGTCAAATATTCGATTGAGCGCTGTCCTGATTCTTGATTAGTATTGTCACTCACTAAGGAGATTCCATGACAGACAGCTCGTTCCACTATGACGTTGAGGAATCGGAAGACGAATATAAGTTAAAGCTTACGACGATCAAGTGTCATGGCAGGCTGACAGGGGAAGCAGCGAGTCAGGTAAAGGCACTCGTTTCGCCCCTCATCTCGCAAGGCGCCCAACACGTCGTGATCGACCTCACCGATTTGGCTTTCCTGGATAGTTCCGGACTTGGCACATTGGTCGGCCTGAAGGTTTCCTCGATCAATAAAGGTTTGGGAAAGCTGGAGATCATTAACCTGTCACCTCGTGTGCGGGAACTAGTCACGCTCACCAACCTGACAGAATTGTTTGCAAAATAAGAGCTCGATGCGTGCCTCATAGCAATCAACGGCTAGCATCGTGCGAAATCCTGAAGAGTTGCAGCGTCTCCGCGCTGATGCGCTGTTTCGTCTCGGGCAGGGCTTTCCAGGGGTCGCGACGGAGGCGGGGTTTCCACTCGTCGAAGTCGACGACGCGGAAGATGGGGCGGTCGGGGAGCTTGAGGTCGGTCCAGGGGAGCGGAACCGAGACCGCGGATCCGGCGCGGGCGCGCGGTGAGTAGGCGGCAACAGCCGTGGCTTCACGCTGGTTGCGGAGATAGTCGAGGAAGATGCGTCCCGCGCGGGCGGATTTGGTCATCTTCGTGAGATAGAGCGAGGGCTCTCGCTTCTCCATTTCCAAAACAAATGCATGGGTGAATTGCTTAATGACGGCCCAGTCGTACTCTGGCTGAATGGGCACGACAACGTGAAGGCCTTTTCCTCCGGTGGTCTTGAGGAAGCTTTCTAGGCCAAGGCTCTTTAGCTGCTTGCGTATTTCGGCGGCGCTGGCGGCGAGCGTGGGCCATGAAATGTTGGCGTCGGGGTCGAGGTCGATGACGAGGCGGTTGGGGTGCTCGAGGTCATCGTTGCGCGAGCCCCAAGGGTGGATTTCGAGGACCCCCAACTGAGCGAGGCCGGCGAGAGCTTCGGGCGTAGAGAGCGTGATGTAAGGCTCGACCTTGCCGGTCTTCCTGTCGCGAACGGGAACCGACTCGAAGCCGGGCGGCAGTGTGTTGTTGACGTGCTTCTGAAAGAAGCACTGACGCGCCGTGCCTTCGGGGCAGCGGACCAGTGATAGAGGACGTCCGGCAATGTGCGGCAGCATGTGCGGGGCGATGGCCCAGTAATAGTCGGCAAGCAGCTGCTTGGTGAGGCGCGATTCTGCGTCGAGCACCTTGTCGGGATGGGTGAGGCGGACGGGCGCGTGGGCGGTCGGTTTTGATGACGCGGGCTTTGAGGGATTCTTTGCTGGAACGGTTTTGGCCGCGGCGCTTGCGGGCGTAGAGTGTGCGGCTTGTTTCGATAGGGGCTTCGATTTGCCGGCCGATGGCGGCGTGGTGGGTTCTTCGCGGCGGACTTCGGTGGCAGGCTTGTCTTCGCGGAGGCCCTGAAAGGCGGCCTGCCGGACGAGGTTGTCAGCGGTCCAGGTAGCGAAGTTTACGTGGGCGACGAGCTCGGGTTTGACCCAGATGGCTCCGCGACGGGCATCGGGAGGGACGGTCTCGAAGAGCGTGGACTTGAGACGAAGCTTGTCGAGGCGGGCGCGGAGCATGGCGTGGGTCTTCTGGGTGAAGCCGGTGCCGGTGCGTCCCGCGTAGATGAGGTTGCCATCGCGGTAGTAGCCGAGGAGCAACGCCCCGACACCATAAATCTCATTCGAAGGCAGGCTGAAGCCGCCGATGACGAACTCCTGCTCGTGAATGCACTTGAGCTTGCGCCAGTCGGTTGTGCGGCTAGAAATGTATTTGCCGTCGGCGCGCTTGGAGATGATGCCCTCGGCGTGCAGTTTGCACGCTTCCTTGAAAACGAGGTCGCCGGGAGCATCCACGTGATCGCTGTAGCGGACTGCATCGCCGGTGTTTTCGAGGAGGCGCGAGAGCAGCTCTTTCCGTTCGATCAGGGGCAGGTCGCGGAGGTTGTGTCCGTTGAGGTGGAGAAGGTCGAAGGCGAAATAAGTCAGGGCATGCTTTGCGCCCTCCTGAAATGCAGCTTGCAGATTGGCGAAGCTGGTGCTGCCGTTGGCGGAGAGGACGACGACCTCGCCGTCGAGGATGGCGGTGTCGGCGGGGAGGGCCGCGAAGAGAGGCGCGAGGGCCTTCATGCGATACGTCCAGTCAAGGCCGGTGCGAGTGAGCAGCTGGATGTGGTCTGAGTCCTTGCGGGCCTGGATACGGTAACCGTCGAGTTTCAGCTCATGAACCCAGCCGGAGCTCCGCGGAGCTTCCGTTGATTGCGAAGCGAGCTGCGGCGTGATGAAAGTGGGGAGATCTTGTTTGGGAGCACGGTCGAGGGTTGAGCCGAAGGTGATTTTCTTGGCGGCCTTCTTGCGGGCAGGCTTCGCAGACTCTTCGGCGTCTTTGTCGCCGGCGGACTGTTCTTTTCGAAACCAGGCTTTTCCGGTGGCAGTATCCTTCGAGTTCCAGACGTGGGTTTCTGCGCTGGCGATCTCTTCCATCGCGCGTCCGGTGACGGCGCTGTTGGGAGCCTCGTCGGTGATGGCGGGGTCGGTTTCGGCCCGCTCGTATTCGTCGTGCTCTTTGATGAGGAGCCAATTTGGATTGCGGTCGCCGGGGCGAGGCTTCATGCGGATCAACGCCCACTTGCCGTGGAGCTTGGTGCCGTGGAGGATGAATTTCAGCGAGCCATCTCGCAGTCCACCATCGACGTCGGTGTGGCCGGCCTGTGGCTCCCAGGTGCCCTGGTCCCAGACCATGACGGTGCCTCCGCCGTATTGGTCTTTGGGGATGATGCCCTCGAAACCGCCGTATTCCATGGGGTGGTCTTCGACCTGGACGGCGAGACGCTTGTCTCCCACGTAGTAGCTGGGGCCTTTGGCGACGGCCCAGCTTTTGAGGACGCCGTTCCAGCCGAGGCGGAAGTCGTAATGGAGGCGAGTAGCGGCGTGCTTCTGGATGACGAAGGGCTGCTGACCGGCTGGGATTTCTTTGGGGGCTTTGGAGCGGGATTTTCCGGAAGGCTCGGCGGTTACGCCGAAGTCGCGCATGGAGCGGTAGCGCGCAAGCTGCTCGTCTATCGCGTCAGCGGCGCTGGGTGTGTTTCCTGGATCAGTCGGGCCCGCTTTGCGACGGGGTGTCATGTGTATGTGTTATGCAGATTTGCGGCGTTTCGTTGGTTTGGGCGGCTTAACGAGCGCGATTCCCTCTTCAGGCGGCGCGGATCGAGAAGGTTTCTTCACAGCAGGTTTTTGGCCATCGCTGATGCTCTTGCGAAGAGCGTCCATAAGGTTAATGACTTTGGCAGACTTGGCCGGGGCCTCCTGCTGCGGGATGGGAGCATGTTTGACCTTGGCTTCGACAAGCTCACGAAGAGCGACTTCGTACTGATCCTTGAATTTTTCGGGATCGAACTTTGCGGCCTTGCGCTTGATGAGCATCTCGGCGAGTGAAAGCTGCTCTTCATCGACTACAGTCTTCTTGATACTTCCGAAGAATTCTGCAGGCTTGCGCAGTTCCTCTGCGTAGCGCAGGACATAGGCCATCAAGCCGGGCATCGTATCGTCGGGATAAGGCGCGACGGCGATGATGTGCTCGCGGCCACTGAAGGAAATCTTGCCGAGAGCGGCTTTGCCTGTTTCCTGCAGGGCCTTGCGTACGACAGCAAAGGCTTCAGCCTGCACGTCGTCGGAGGGAGCGACGAAGTATGGCTTCTCGAAGAACTCGGGGGTGATCTCTTTGACGTCAACAAACTGGGAAACTTCAATGGCCTTGCGCGTGGGCAGGCGGAGATTCTCGATTTCCTCGGGCTCGATAGTGACGTACTGCCCCTTGGCGTACTCGTAGCCCTTGACGATGTCGGAGTTCTCGACAGGGCCTTCATCGGCGGAGACTTTCTGATGGCGAACACGCTCGCCAGTTCTGCGGCTGATCTGATGGAAGCGAATATCGCTCTTCGAGTCCGTGGCGGTGAAGAGGCTGACGCCGAAGGAGACGAGCGAGATCTGAAGTTGTCCGGACCAGTAAGGGCGCATCGTTTGCAGTTCTCCGTGAACGCAATTTCTGCCAAGGGGTCCATTCTCAAGGATTTGAGGATAGGAGTGCAAGGAAAAGATTCAGGGGAATGGTGCCCGGATAGTTACAGAGTTGGTGCAAGTGGAGCAGCCTGTCTAACTACGGGCTTCCTGGTCGAATGGCAGGAAGAGTACAAACACCGTGCCGCAGCGAGGAGCCGATTGAGAGGAGCGAACTCTCAGTACTCCGCGATGGCGATCGATGATTTCCCGGCTGATCCAGAGTCCCAGGCCGGTGCCGCTGATGTCCTTTGTGGTGAAGAAGGGCTCAAAGATTCGTGAGAGCGTGTGGGCGGACATACCGGGCCCGGTGTCGGCGACGGTCAAGACAACTCCCTTTCGTCCGGCGGTCCAGTCGGTGGCTTCGCGGCTGCGGATGAGAAGTCGGCCACCACGTGTGGCACTCATAGCATCGATGGCATTGCCGATGAGATTGCTCAACACTTGGCGGATCTCTCCGTCGAAGCACATGAAGGGACGACGTACCCGATCGCGTCTCTCGATGGTGACGCGCGAGTTCGTAAGTCTGCCCTGATAGAGCGGCAGAGTGCCGCCAATCAGATCCTCAGCCTTGGCCGGCCTGGGATTCGTTGATTGACGGTGGAAGCGGAGCGTCTGGTTGGCGATGGCTGAAACGCGCTGAAGTTCAACTTCAGCCGCCTCCAGATATTGCTGAGCGGTTGGACTGACAGCGGATCGCTGCGCCAGATAGAGAAGATTCGTGACTGCTTCCAGGGGGTTATTGATTTCGTGCGCAATAGAGCTGGCGAGACGGCCCACGGCGTTCAGCTTTTCTGACTGAAGGAGGACCTGCTCGGCCCGCTTGCTTTCGGTCACATCCACTCCGAGCACGATGATCCCGGAGATGGTTCCGTCTTGCTCGCGCCGCGGCTGGTAGACGAAATCAAGATAGCGCACCTCGAGAGGCTGTAAGGCGCCGCGCGCCAACTGGATCGGCGTCCCGCGTCCGACAAAGGGCTGGCCAGTTCGATATACCTCGTCAAGCAGGGAGATGAAGCCCTGCTCGGCCGCTTCCGGCACGGCCTCGCGAACTGTTTTGCCGAGCAGATCCCGCTGGCCGGTCAGGTCCTCGTAGGGAGGATTGACCATCTCGAAGTGATGCTCGGGCCCGCGTAAGACGGCGAAAAAGGCGGGCGCCTGCTGGAAGAGGTCGGCGAGCCGTTCCCTCTCCCGCTGAGACTGGTGCCTGGCCAGAACGACTGCGGTGGTTTCTGTGCAGACCACGAGCGTGCCGCAGATCTCTCCCGTGGAACTGCGCACCGGGCTATATCCGTAAGTCCAATAGACGTCTTCCAACTTGCCATTGCGATAGATCGGTACGAGCTGATTTTCGTGCCAGCTCGCTTCGCCGCGTGTCATCACGGCTTCGATCTGCGGTCCGATGATGGGCCATATCTCCGGCCAGCACTCTTTTCCCCTTTGTCCAAGGGCGCTGGGGTGCTTGTCCTCGCGAATGCTGGGGCGGTAGGCGTCGTTATAGAACTGGACGAGTTCTTCGCCCCACCAGAGAAACATGGGGTGCCGCGATGCCAACAGTGTGTTGACCGTGATGAGGAGAGCTTCCGGCCACTGGTCAACCGGGCCGACTGGAGTATGGCTCCAGTCATAGGCACGCGTGAGATTGGCCATTTCGCCGGTCCCGAAGATTTTGCTGAGCCCGGTGCTCGACGGTTCCGGAAAAAAGTCGCCATTCGCCGGCGAGGGACAGAGGGTCACAGAACTTCCTCGCGAACTCGGGCTGTGATCTGCATGGCTCTGCTCATTCTATGACGATGCTGGCTCAACCTGCTCAACAGCTGGCAGTTAGATGCCGATCCGGCGTCGTGCGTGCTTGCATACCGCAGAGCAGCTGCTCGGACACTTAAGTTTTCACTTGACAATCTTTCAACATTGAGTCGATAGTTAAGCACATACTTAACTGATGGCTTCACCTTAAGGCCATCGGGAACATCAGAGGAGATGAGAGATGCGGAAATTAATCGTTTTCAATCACGTCACGCTGGATGGTTACTTCGTGGACGCGAACGGCGGCATGAGCTGGGCAAAGACACGCAAGGACGACGCGGAATGGAATGCGTTTGTCGAGGGAAATGCAAGCGGAAATGGCCCACTGCTCTTCGGCAGAAAGACTTATGAGCTGATGATTCAATACTGGCCGACGCCGATGGCGGCGCAGCATGACTCAGCGGTCGCTGATCGGATGAATAACCTGCCAAAGGTTGTGTTTTCGAGGACGCTGAATGAAGTGTCGTGGAGCAATACGAAGCTGGTGAAGGACGATCTGGCGAACGAAGTGCGGAAGATGAAGGGAGAGTCCGGCGATGGGATCACGATTCTGGGAAGCGGCACGCTGGTTGCGCAACTGGCGGACGAAGGACTGATCGACGAGTACCATGTCGTGGTGAATCCTGTTGTGCTGGGCAAGGGGAGGACGATGTTCGAAGGCATCGATAAGGAGAACAACCAGGGGAAGCTGGCTGTGAAGCCGACGAAGAGCCGGACCTTCGGTAATGGCTGCGTCTATCTGGTCTATGAGCCGGCGGCGTAATTTACGAATTAAGCAGATCCTGCGACTGCGCCTCTCGCGATCAACTGCGAGAGGCGCAGCTCTGGATGACAATTTCCAATGTATCGGGTTGACCGCAAAAGGGGCGAGTTGAGGCTCAAGGGCGGGGAGAAAACTTATGACTGAACGATCTGTAACGCACAGTACGTTTGCGATTGAGCGCAATTATCCCGCGCCACCGCAGCGAGTGTTTGCGGCCTTTGCCGACCCGGTGAAGAAGCGCCGCTGGTTCCGCGAGGATGACGGCTCGGCAGCCGAGGTATTCGAAATGGATTTTCGAGTGGGCGGCCGGGAGCGCACAACTTTTCACATCAAGAGCGGCCCGTACGAAGGAGTCTTGTGTACGAACGACACGACATATCAGGACATCGTACCCGATAAACGCATTGTGCTCGCCTACACGATGACAATGGGCGACTGGCGAATGTCGGCATCACTTGCCACGTTTGAGATGTTGCCGGCAGACGCCGGGACGCACCTCGTCTTCACGGAGCAGGCGGCGTTCTTCGAGGGAGGGGATGGTCCGGAGATGCGCAAAGAGGGATGGCGGCTGCTTCTCGAAAAGCTTGCTAAGGAGCTGGCATGATTGGGGGCGACGGACCGCGAAGGCGGGGACGCTCGCCAGCTCAGGGGGTGAGCATCGATCGCGTGTTCCACGCGCTGGGCGATGCCACGCGCCGGGCGATTCTTGAACGGGTGAGTGAGGGACCGGTTTCGGTTTCGAGTCTGGCGAGGCCGCTCAACGTCACGCTGGCGGCGGTGGTTCAACACGTACAGGTGCTCGAAAAGAGCGGGCTGGTGCATACGACAAAGATAGGCAGAGTGCGCACCTGCCGAATGGAGACGAAGGGACTCTCGGTGGCGGAGCAATGGATCGACGCTCGCCGCTCGCTTTGGGAAAAGCGGTTCGACCGCCTCGGCGCTCTGCTGGCGGAAGGCGAGCAATGATCACGACGCCTGCCGGCAGGCTAAATGAATCTCGTGTCTGGCGTCCGGCATCAGCCCCGTATGTTCACGGTTCATCAGTCGCAATTGCCGTTCGTCGGAATGTCACACGAATTTGTGGGAGCGGCGCAGAGCGGTGTAGCCGTCTCATTCTTTCTGGTGCATGGAGAACCCGGTCAAGGAACGCGGCTTCATAAGCACGACTACGATGAGGTCGTTTATGTCATCGAAGGAAGTTCGAAATGGACAGTGAACGGGCAGGAACGGGAAGCCGGTGCCGGGGAAATTCTTATCGTGCATGCCGGCGAGCCGCACAAATTCATCAACTGCGGTCAAGGCATTCTCCGCCAGATCGATATGCATCTGAACCCAGAGTTTGAGACCACCTGGCTTGAAGAATAGTGAAGAAAGAGATGGGAGGCTTGCTAGAGGCTGGCGGTCTGGGCTTCGATCTGTGAGTCGGCCTGGGATTGGGGCTGCGAGGCGAGGGCGATAGAGCGGACGTGCATGCGCATGGCACCGAAGGCCACGCGGCAAACGCCATAGGCCAAGAGAACTCCGAAGGCCAGCGCGGCGAGGCTGGCACAAGCTAACATCAATAGATTGATTGCGTCCTGCATTTCGTTTCAGGTCCTGCCGTCAAATTGTTGTGGTGCGGTTTCTCTTTGCGACCGTTCTTAATGAAGCGCTTGAAATGTACGATGCCATTGTTACAGAAATAAGCCGTACATTGACCCTCGTTTCTATTGACGAATAAGATACCAGTGAGGGGAATGGTACCAACGTAATTACTGGGTCCATCACACGGTTCGCAAGCGGAACACCACCGGTCGCGCATTCTTCCTAAGAAAATTCACATGTCCATCACACACATCTCGGTGCGGGGTGCGCGGCAGCACAATCTGCGTGATATCAACGTCCAGATTCCGCGGAACACCCTGACGGTGGTCACCGGCCTTTCAGGTTCGGGCAAGTCGTCGCTCGCCTTCGACACTATTTATGCCGAGGGGCAGCGACGCTACGTGGAAACGTTATCGGCGTACGCGCGCCAATTCTTAGATCAGATTGAGCGGCCGGATGTGGATTCGATCGAGGGGCTGAGCCCGGCGATTTCGATTGAGCAGAAGACGACCAGCCGGAGTCCACGGTCGACGGTGGGCACGATCACAGAAATCTACGACTACCTCCGGCTGCTGTATGCATCGGTCGGGGTGCCGCATTGTCCCAATTGCGGACGTCAGATTTCGCGGCAGAGTGCCGAGCAGATCATGGAGCGCATTCTGGCGCTGGGGCAGGGCGAGCGGGTGACGATTTATGCGCCGGTGGTGCGCGGGCGCAAGGGCGAGTTCAAGGACTTGCTGGATAAGCTCGACCAGCAGGGCTTTCGCGCCCGCGTTGATGGTGAGCTGCGGGATCTGGCCGAGCCGATTGACCTGGAGAAGCGCAAGAACCACACCATCGAGGCGGTGGTGTATCGCGCGGTGCTGAAGCCGGGGATTGAGAAGGCGCTGGAGTCATCGGTGGCGAAGGCTCTACAGATGGCGAATGGGCTGGTATTGGTGGCATCGCAACATGACGAGCAGCTTTACTCGTCGTCGATGTCGTGTCCTGACTGCGGACTGGATGTGCCGAAGCTCGAACCGCGCAGCTTCTCGTTCAACAGCACGTACGGGGCATGTCCCGAGTGCCATGGTCTGGGGAGCATTTACGATTTCGATCCGGCGAAGATCATCAACGACTGGTCAAAGCCGCTGCTGGATGGAGCACTGGGCCCGGGTTCTGCGTCACAATATTTGCTCAAGCTGATCAAGCTGGCGGCGGAACGGTACAAGATTGACCTCAATAAGCCCTTCGAAAAGCTGCCGCAGAAGCAGCAGGAGCTGCTGCTGTACGGGCCGCCCAAAGCCGAGGCGCCGCGGACGGGATTTCATGGGATTTTGGCATATCTGCGCGATGCGCTGGAGGAGTCGCGGTCCGACGCGTATCGCGAGTGGATGATGAACTACATGTCGGCGTCGGTGTGTCCGGTGTGCAAGGGGCGCAGGCTAAGGCCGGAGTCGTTGGCGGTGAAGGTCGGCGGCCTGTCGATTGCGGACTTTACGGCTCTGCCGCTGGGGCGGGCACTGGCTGCGGGACGAGCGATTCCCTTCTCGGCCCGCGAGGCTCTGATTGCGGAGCGGCTGCGGCGGGAGATTGTGGAGCGGCTGGAATTCTTGACGGCGGTAGGTCTGGGGTATCTGTCGCTCGATCGTAACGCGGCGACGCTCTCAGGCGGCGAAGGCCAGCGGATCAGGCTGGCGACTCAGATCGGCTCGCGGCTGCGGGGAGTGCTATATGTTCTCGACGAGCCGTCGATCGGGCTGCATCAGCGCGACAACCAGCGGCTGCTGACGGCGCTCGAATCGCTACGGAATCTCGGCAACACGGTACTGGTGGTGGAGCATGACGAGGAGACGATTCGTCATGCGGACTATGTGCTGGACCTGGGTCCGGGCGCGGGCAAACTGGGCGGGCAGGTAGTAGCAGAGGGGACGCCGGCTGAGATTATGCAGGCTCCGGGATCGCTGACCGGACGGTACTTGTCGGGCGAGGCGGCGATCATGCACCGGATGGCTCCGCGGGCGCTGACTGGCAAGTGGATCACAGTCGAAGGCGCGAAGAGCCACAACCTGCGCGACGTGACGGTGAAATTTCCGCTGGGCGTGATGACGGTGGTGACGGGCGTTTCGGGATCGGGCAAGAGCACGCTGGTGAATGACATTCTGTATCGCGCGCTGGCGAAGGAGTTATACGGTTCGCGCGAAGAGCCGGGCGAATACAAGCAGATTCGCGGCTTCGAGAATATCGACAAGGCAATTCGGATCGATCAGTCGCCGATCGGGAGGACGCCACGGTCGAATCCGGCTACGTATACGGGAGTGTTTACAGCGATCCGCGATCTGTTCGCGATGCTGCCGGAGTCGCGGGAACGCGGCTATAAGGCGGGGCGGTTCTCGTTCAACGTTGCTGGCGGACGCTGCGAAGCGTGCCAAGGCGATGGACAGCGGCGCATCGAGATGAATTTTCTGCCGGACGTTTATGTGCAGTGCGAAGTATGTAACGGTCGCCGTTACAATCAGGAAACCCTGGCGGTGAAGTTCAACGGCTACTCGATTGCGGACGTGCTGGACCTGGCGATCGAGGACGCGCTGCCCGTGCTCGCCGACATTCCGCTGGTGCGGCAACGGCTAGAGACGCTGGTAGACGTGGGGCTGGGCTATATTCATCTGGGACAGGCGGCGACAACGCTTTCGGGTGGCGAGGCACAGCGGATGAAGCTGGCGCGCGAGTTGAGCAAACGGCAGACAGGGCGGACGCTGTATCTGCTGGACGAACCGACGACCGGGCTGCATTTTGACGACGTGCGCAAGCTGCTGGAAGTGCTCCACCGGTTGACGGATCTGGGGAATACGGTGATTATCATCGAACACAACCTGGATGTGGTGCGCAATGCGGACTGGATCATCGACCTCGGCCCGGAAGGCGGCGAGGATGGCGGCCAGATAGTGGCTGAGGGTACTCCGGAACAGATTGCGGGCGTGAAGGACTCGTTTACGGGAGAGTTTTTGCGGCGGTTTTATGAGACCGTGCAGGGCCGGGCGAGCGTTGCGCCGGTTGAGGCATTCGAGCTGACCGGGAATGGAAGTGAGATGAAACGGAACACGGGTCGGCGCAAGGCCGTGAAGAAAGACTGGGTGCAATGACACCGGAGCCGTCAAGAGATTTCGATCCAGTGGAAAGTTTTGAGGCAGAGCCAGAGCTTGCGACTGAGAATGGTTTCGTGGGGACTGAAGAGTCGCGCGAGATTTCTGCGCAGCCGTGGAATGAGCCGGTGGCTGATACAGCTGCCGTGGAAAATTGGCCGCCGGAACTTTACTGCCCTTACGAGCCGGCATTTCCGCAACGGGTTCTCCGGCTGATTCCAAACCTGGGGCACGTGGCGCTGTTCTTCGTAATGGCAGTCGTGCTGCTGGGAGTTGGCCAGGTGCTGGGAGTCTTGCTCATCGAGCAATTACACCTCCTTGGTCATCGCAGCTTCGACTCAATCATGCACCTTTCGGCAGATGATGCCCGATTGAGTATTCCGGTGCAGGCGTTCTCGTACGGGTTGATTGCGCTGGTGGCGTTTCCGGTGTTTTCGCTGCTATGGAATCGGCCGTTTTCCGAGGGCGTGCACTGGAAGGGCGACACGGCAAGGCGAAAATTCGTCGCGCTTGCGATCTTGGGTCTGGCGGCGGGCATTGGCATCAATCTTTTCGGGAGCGTTCTTCCCATGCCGAAGGAGCCGCCGATTGTCCAGGGCATGATGAAGTCTCCCCTGGGCGCGTGGATGATGCTGATCTTTGGCGTCACCGCTGCGCCGCTGATTGAGGAATTGGCTTTCAGGGGGTTTCTGTTGCCGGGTTTGGTGAACTGCTTTCGCTGGCTGGCACGAAGAGGCAGCATCTCCGAGCGCGCGGTCCAGTGGGTGGGTATTCCAGTGTCGATTCTTATAACAAGTCTGGGCTTTGCGCTGATGCATTCAGCGCAGTTGTCGCACGCATGGGGACCGCTGCTGCTGATCGGCATGGTGAGCGTGGTGCTGTGCATAGTGCGGCTAATGTCGGACTCGGTTGCAGCCGGCGCGGTGGTGCATGCAGCGTATAACTTCACGCTGTTTGCCGCGATATTGGCACAGACGGGTGGATTCCGTCACCTGGAGAAGCTGGGCGCCTAAACGGCAGCCTCTGCGATCGCGGTCGGCAATAAAGGACAGTGACATGGCTGAAATACCTGCATGTGTCAGGCCAGCTGCAATGGAAGGTCATGGCGGATACAACCGCAGGTCGCAAGTGCAGGCGGCCAGTTTGTCTCCGGCGCTATCGATGCTGCAGGCGGCGGCCAGAATTGTGGATCTGCCTGCAGGGCCACAGCCGATTGTGATCGCCGACTACGGTTCGTCGCAAGGGCACAACTCGCTGGTTCCGATAGGAGCGGCGATCAACGTATTAAGAGAACGGATAGGGCCGGAGCGGCCAATCTCGGCGGTTCACACCGATCTGCCGGGGAACGACTTCACGGCGCTCTTCCAGACGCTGCAGAACGATCCGAACAGCTACCTGCGAAACGATTCTGCAGTTTTCGCTTCGGCGATTGGCAGTTCGTTCTACGAGCAGATCTTGCCTTCCAATTCGGTGACTCTGGGCTGGAGCTCATGGGCGGTCCAGTGGCTGAGCCGGGCTCCGGGATCGATTCCCGACCATGTGCAGGTGGCGTTCAGCAATGACGCGCCGACGCGAGCAGCGTTCCATCGACAAGCGGCCGAAGATTGGGCGAGATTTCTCCTGATGCGAGGACGTGAGCTACGCCCGGGAGCACGGCTTGCGGTCATGACCATGGCGGTCGACGAGAACGGAGAGTTCGGCTACCGTCCGCTGCTGAAGGCCATGTATGACGCGCTTGTCGCGATGGCGAATATCGGTTTTATTCGCGCGGAGGAACTGCACAGCATGGCGATCCCAACGGTTGGACGAAGCCGAGATGACTTTCTTGCTCCGTTTGGAGAGAGCGGTCGTTTCGGCGGACTGTCGGTTGAAGAAGCCGAAGTCTTTATCGGCGAGGACCACATCTGGTCGGAGTTTGAACAGCATGGCGATGCTCGCGCATTCGGTTCCAAGTGGGCGGCGTTTTCGCGGGCCTCTGTCTTCCCTACCCTCGCTGAAAGCCTCGTGGATGGCGGAGACTCGCGCCGCTCTGCGTTCATCGATCGTCTCGAGGCAGACACGGCGATGCGGATTGAAGCCGCGCCTGAGCGCATGCTGATCCCGCTCGGCAAAATGCTGGTGGCGAAAGAAAGCATCGCCAACGAGCGAAAGCTACAATCGGATTGATGACTACAAGCTATCGCACTTCCCTGCTGCAACTGCTCTCGCGCATATCGTTCAAGCTTGGCGACTTTACGCTTTCTTCGGGCGCGAAGAGCGACTACTACATCGATTGCCGCACCACGACTCTGCATGCCGAGGGTGGACGGCTGACGGGACTGGCGATTCTGGAGTTGCTGCGCGAGCAAAAGCTGAAACCGGTGGCCGTGGGCGGATTGACGATGGGCGCGGATCCGATCGTATCCAACGTAGCCTCAGGCAGCGCGTGGCATGCTCTGGAGCATCATGGTGGCCCTCTGATTCATGGCTTCCTGGTGCGCAAGGCGGAGAAGGCGCACGGAACCGGGCGAAGGATTGAGGGGTTTCTGGAGAAGGGCGCTCCGGTGTTGATTGTGGACGATGTCTGCACGACGGGAGCCTCGACGATCACCGCGATTGAAGCGGCGAAGGAGTCCGGCATGAAGGTGATTGCGGCAGCTTGTCTTGTAGAGCGCGAAGAGGCGAAGGGTCGTCCGGCGGTCGAGGCGGCGTGCGAGGGCGCTCCGTTTCTAAGTTTGTTCACCGCTCACGACGTGCGCGCGGCACACGTGGCGCAAATGGCGATGTAAAGGAGCGGAGGTCCGGCGCATAAAAATGAGGGCAGATGTGGAGTCTCTGCCCTCGTTCAGTGTTTCTGATGCCCTCGTCATCTCTGATCACACTCACTACTGTTGGTAGTTGTTCGCAGGAACGGAGAGCTGGCTGGTCTGCGGAGCGGTGGGGGGCTGGCCGGTCAGGTTGGAAAGCAGCTGAACTTCGACGCGGCGGTTTTTGGCGCGGCCAGCGGCGGTTGAGTTCGATGCGACTTCCTGATCCTTGCCAATCCCGATCAGATAAAACTTGTGCGGGGGTACATTGTGCTCCGCTGCCAGGTATTGGACGACGGCCCGGGCACGGCGCTGGCTGAGATCATAGTTGTAGGCGGCCGAACCCACGGAGTCGGTTCCTCCAGTGACTTCAAGGATGTAGCTCTTCGTTCCGCTAAGTTGTGAGGCGAACTGGTCGAGTTGAGCACGGTCAGCCTTGGTGAGATCAGCCTTGTCGAAGCCGAAGGTCACGGAAACGTCCGCCACCTGCTTATAGTTGTCGAGATTGGCGACAACGCTGCCCAGTGAGTCGGCCTGGTGGATGGCGTCCGAGGCAGATTGCTGCGCCTGATTCGCCGACTGGCTGGCGGTTTGCGCTTGCTGATTGGCGGTGTTGGCGGAAGTCTGAGCCTGCTGGATGCCGGCCTGGGCGCGTTGATCGACATCGTGAATGTTGCGATTGTTAGTCGCGGTGGCGTCATCGAGCTCGTTAGTGTGCTGGATGATGGGCGTGGTCTGGCTGCGAACGTAATTCTTAGTGGTGCAGCCGGTGGCAAGAAGCAGCGAGAGTGCTCCCATCGCCGAGACTGCATAAAGCGTGCCGGGCTGAGACTTTGTACGAATCATAATCTTCCAACTCCGTTTTGGACTTGACGCCCGGGCGACCATGGCCGCCCAGGCTTGTTCGTGGGCAACTTCCAGGGAACGGGGGAAATACAGGCCTGCGAGACTGCAGGGCCGGACTTTCCTTGGGGGCAGTAAGTGCAAGCGTCATGCCAAATCGGTAATGATCGCATAAGAGATTTTGTTTGAATTGCTTATGCAAGGTTTCTCACCTCGAGCCTCAATGACCTTAGTGAACTGGATCGAGTATCTTTTACTCGATCGGTTGCAATTCGCGGCGCGGATACTGCCTAGATTGCTGAACGGCTAGACTAAAGACAGCCGCGATGGATTTTTACGAGAAGATTCGGAGTTTACCGACGCGGCCGGGCGTGTATCTATACAAGAATGCTGACGACGAGGTGATCTACGTCGGCAAGGCGAAGAATCTGCGGTCGCGGGTGCGCTCGTATCTGCTGGAGGCTTCGCAGGCAAACGCCAAAACCGGCTCCCTGATGCGTGAGGCGGTCGATGTTGACTACATCCTGGTGGACAACGAACACGAGGCACTGGCACTCGAGAACAACCTGATTAAGCAGAGGAAGCCGCGCTTCAACATCCTGCTGCGTGACGACAAGACTTATCCGTATGTGAAGTTGACGCTGGGGGACCGCTATCCCAAGGTGTTTGTGACGCGCAGGCTGCGCAAGGACGGCGGAGCGTATTACGGACCGTATTTTCCGGGCAATTTGGCGTATAGGATTGCGGAGTTGATCCACCGGAGCTTTCTGTTGCCGAGCTGCAAGGTGGACCTGTCGCGGTATCATCCGCGGCCGTGCCTGCAGTACTACATCAAGCGCTGCCTGGGACCGTGTGTCGAGGGGTTGACGACTCTGGAGGCTTACAGGGAAGCAGTGAGGGATGCGCAGATGTTTTTGGAAGGACGCGGTGCGGACCTGGCGAAGTCGATTGAGGATCGCATGGAGGCAGCGGCGGCAGAGGAGCAGTTCGAACTGGCGGCGAAGTATCGCGACCTGCTGGTGACGATCAGCCAGTTGCACGAGAAGCAAAGGATTGCGTCGGCGGACAACGACGATGCGGACGTATTCGGCTACCACTACGAGAACGGCATGCTGGCCGTGAACCTCTTCCACATGCGCGGCGGAAAGATTGTGGACCGGCGGGAGCTGTTCTGGGAGGACGTTGATTCGCTGCTGCTGGAGGAGGCGGGTCCAGATGACGATGAAGTTGTGCAGGCTGAGTCCGAGCGGCGTCCGTTCGAGGCTGGGGCGTTTTTCGCCGCGCTGCTGAAGCAACTCTATATCGATCAGCAATATGTGCCGCGGGCGATGTATCTGCCGGTGGACTTTGCGGATCGTGGGGTGCTCGCGGCGCTGCTGGCGGAGCGAAGCGGGCATCGGGTGGAGATTGCTGTTCCGGTCCGCGGGGAGAAGCGGTCGCTTGTGGATCTCGCGGGACAGAATGCCAAGCAGAGCTACGACCAGCGCTTCCGCGTAATGCAGCCGTCGCAGAAGGCGATCCGCGAGGCGCTGCAGGATGTGCTGATGCTGCCCGAGCTGCCGCGACGGATTGAGTGCTTTGATATTTCGCACATTCAGGGCGCGGAAACGGTCGCGTCGATGGTGGTGTGGGAAGACGGCGCGATGAAGAAGTCGGACTACCGGAAGTTTCAGATCAAGACGGTGGACGGCGTGGACGACTTCGCATCGATGCGCGAGGTAATCGGGCGGCGCTATAAGCGGGTCGTTGAAGAGAACCGTCCGATGCCGAGCCTGATTCTTGTTGACGGCGGGCAGGGGCAGTTACACGCAGCGGCGGAAGCACTGGAGGACTTGGGACTGACGACGCAGCCGCTGGCATCGATTGCAAAGCGCGAGGAGATTATCTATCTATATGGGCAGGAGAATGAGCCGGTGGTGCTGGAGCGGCGGTCTCCAGTGCTGCACCTGATTCAGCATGTGCGGGATGAGTCGCACCGCTTCGCGATTGCCTACCATCGCAAGCGGCGTGAGATGCGGGATCGGGATTCGGAGCTGCTGACGATTCCCGGCGTGGGCGCACGAACGCGTACGCGGCTGATCGAGCATTTCGGCAGCCAGCGCAGCGTCCAGCAGGCAGGGCTGGAGGCGTTGATTGCGGTGGTTCCGAGGAAGACGGCGGAACTGATCTATGCGCATTTTCACGAGGAGGCTGAGAGTGGGAATCCGCTAACGGTGCTGAACAACGAAGCGTAGGTAAATTGCACGCGAGCATCCGGGCTTCAGGGAACTTCCGGAAATTAATCTCGTATAGCTAGGTTGCGCTAATCCAATTGAGTTGACTGCATGAATACAACGGCTGTGTCTGAAGACCGCTCCTCTGCTGTTCTGCGATCTGCTTCCCTGTTGAGCTCGATCGTCTGGATCGGCCTGATCTTTGCCGCGATCAAGGTCGCGCTGCACATCATCACCAATATGATTGCGCAGCACCTGGGATACGGCATCTTTCGCGATGAGATGTACTACCTGATTTGCGGACAGCGGCTGGCATTCGGCTATGTCGATCAGCCTCCCATGGTGGCGCTGGTAGCGCGTGTGACAGAGACCCTGTTTGGACATGATCACATGTGGTCGCTACGGCTGTTCCCCGCGCTCGCCGGTGGCGCAAAGGTGTTCCTGACAGGAATGCTGGCATGGGCGCTGGGCGGCGGGCGGCGCGCAGCGGTGCTGGCCATGCTGGGCCTGCTGATCGCCGGTGTCTATCTCGGTATTGACAGCTTTCTGTCCATGAACTGCTTCGATCCTGTGTTTTGGATGACGTGCGTGCTGGCGCTGATCATGATTGTGCAGGCGGAGCGGCCGGAGTCGGCGCGGAACTGGTGGATCGTACTTGGTGTGAGTGCGGGTCTGGGCTTAGAGAACAAAGTTTCCGAGGTTTTCTTTCTGGTCTGCGTGCTAGTGGCATTGTTGCTGACGCCGCAGAGAAGGATTTTGAAGAGCAAATGGTTTGGCGTGGCCGTGCTGCTGATGATCGCGCTCGCGCTGCCGAATCTGTTGTGGCAGATTCACTATCACTTCCCTACTCTCGAGTGGCTGCGTGACGTGCAACACAGCGATAAGGATGTGAAGCTGGGACCGCTGGCGTTTCTACGCGCACAGTGGTTTGCGATGAATCCTGCCACGGTGCTCGTGTGGGTCACCGGAGTAATCTGGCTGCTGGTGAGCAAGGCCGCACGGCCGTTTCGTTTCCTGGGATGGCTGTATCTGTTGTTTCTGGCAGCCATGATGGCAATGCACGCGAAGGATTACTATCTGGCGCCTGTGTATCCGGTATTCTTCGCGGCGGGCGGAGTTGCATGGTTTTCGTGGGCGCGCGAAAAGGCCTGGAAGAATGCGCTGCTCGGCGTGTATGCGCTGGCGATGATATGGATCGGCTACCGGTCCATCCCTTTCTCCATTCCGGTGATGCCGCCGGAACGCTTTGTCGCCTATGAGAAGAAGATGGGCTTCGCTCCCCAGGATACAGAGAATCACGACGCGACCATCCTGCCGCAGTTCTATGCGGACAGGTTTGGATGGAGCGATCTGGTGGCGCAGGTGAATACGATCTACCACGCGCTGCCGCCAAATGAGCAGGCGGTGACGGGAATCTACGCAGGAAACTACGGGCAGGCGAGCGCGATCAATCTTTTCGGTCCGAAGTACGGCTTGCCGCAGGCAATCAGCGGACATCAGAGCTACTGGATCTGGGGACCGCAGGGTTACACTGGGCAGGAAATGATCCTCATCACCGGCGCGACATTCGATGAAGTGAAGAAATCTTACGCGTCCTGCAGCATTGCCGGAGTGCGGAACAATCCGCTGGCCATGCCGTGGGAGCATGGAAATATCTATCTTTGTTATGGCAGAAATAAAACGTATGCGGCAGACTGGAATGACTTCAAGCATTATTACTAGAGCTTGAGGGCTTTCCAGTCCGGAGCCGCCTTGTCGACTGCCTCAGCTGAGCCACAGCAACAACACACGCATGAACTGCCGCGGGTTCTGCATACGTCGCATGCGACGGCGATCGTCGTCGGCACGCTGATTGGCAGCGGAATCTTTCTTGTGCCGCAGGAAATGATGCGTGCTACAGGCTCGTCGGGACTGGTGTACCTGGCATGGATCGTGGGCGGGCTGCTATCGCTTTTCGGCGCGATGACCTATGCAGAGCTGAGCACCATGCTTCCCTATACCGGCGGCGAGTATGTCTATCTGCGCAGGGCGTACGGCGACCTGACGGCGTTCCTATACATGTGGACGTGGTTCGCGGTCGCAAAGCCCGCGTCGATAGCGAGCGTGACGACAGGGCTGGCGCGAACACTGGCGATCTTTCCGGCGTTTCGATGGCTCGAGGGCATGGCGTTTCACCTCGGGCTGGTGGTTACGTGGGCACAGGTTTTTGCGATTGCCATGACGTGGCTGATGACTGGATTGAACTATCTTGGCATCAAGAAGGCGGGAGATTTTCAGCTTGTCTTTACGTGGCTCAAGGGCGTGCTGATCCTGGTGATTGCCGGGTTCTGCTTTGCGTCGAGCGTGGGGCACTGGGGAAACTTCGGGACGGTGTTCGTCGGCGCGCATGGGGGATTCGGCGGATTCATGATCGCGCTGATTGCTGCGCTCTGGGCGTACGACGGCTGGAATGACCTGACGATGGTGTCGGGCGAGGTGCAGCATCCGGAGCGAAGCCTGCCGATTGCGCTCATCGCAGGTCTGGGCATCGTGGGCGTGCTTTATATGGCGACGAATGCGGCGATCCAGTACATTCTGCCTGCCGCGCAGATTGCGGCTTCTCCGAGGCCAGCGGTCACCGCGCTGGGAGTGGTGACGGGGCCATGGGGCGCGGCGCTAGTTTCAGGAGTAATGGCGTTGAGCATCTTTGTGACGCTGAACGGGACAATCATGTCGGGTGCGCGGGTTCCGTTTGCGGCGGCGCAAGATGGGCTGTTCTTCCGGCGCATGGCGGATATTCATCCGAATTTCCAGAGCCCGTCTACTTCACTTGTGGTCCAAGCGCTGCTGACGACAGTACTGCTGCTGGCGGTAGGGCGATTTCAGCAGCTGTTCGAGTTGGCAATTTTTGCCGAGTGGCTCTTCTACATGATTACGGCAACGACGATTTTTTATTACCGCAGGCGGCAGCCGAAGGCGGAGACGTATCGCGTGTGGGGCTATCCCGTGGTGCCGGCGCTGTTCGTAGTGGCGGCGGCGGTACTGCTCTACTACTCGTACGCCGAGAACCTAAAGAATTCGCTGCTGGGGACGGCGGTGATTCTGCTGGGGATTCCGCTGCACTTCATCTGGAGGCCACGTCACACAGACCCGGCTTCGTAGACGAGGCAGGCGGCGGCGAGGTCTTCGGCGGCGATGCCCAGGCCCTTGTAGACAACGCGACGGTCTGTCGGAGGTGGTGGGATTTTGCCGGCGAGGATCTCTCCCAGCTCGGCGTAGATGGGCGTGCCGGTGTCGATGATGTCGCCGGACTCGCGGAGTGCGGATTCGCGCGATTCGACGATCAGGCTGGCCTGCATGGCATCGTCGTCGAGTTCGCGTTTACTGGCTCCCACAGCGGCGATGGCGGCAACGAAGGCATTTGGCGACAGACGTTTCCCGAGGATCAAAGGCTCGGAGACATTGGCTACGCCGATGACAAGGTCGGCCCCGCGTATGGCTTCTTCGAGAAGAAGTGAGACGGCTCCGGTCTCGCGGGCAAAGGCATCGGCGTGAGTGGGAGTGCGGCTCCAGACGCGGACTTCTTTGATCTCGCGCACCAGACGAAGTGCCTTCAGATGCGCACGGGCCTGCACTCCCGAGCCGAGGATGGCAACGGTCAGGAGCTTATCCGGCGTGAAGAGGCGCGCGGCGATGGCAGTGACAGCGGCGGTGCGCATCTCGGTGATGAGGCGGCCGTCGAGGGTCGCCAGAGGTTCTCCAGTGGACGCTCTGAAAAGCTGGATGACCGCCTGGTGCGTGGGGAGCGTGGCGTTGTCGTGGTAGAAGGTGACCAGCTTCACGCCCATGAGGTCGCCGTCGATTGCGGGCATGAGTCCGAAGACTCCGTGATGCTCGGGGACTGGCAAGATGGTGCGGACGGGCTGCGTGATCTCGCCAGTCGAGAAGCGGATGAGTGCCTGCTCGAGGGCGGGGATGAGCGCTTCATAGGTGAGGTGACGGCGGACCTGGGCTTCATCGAGGATGAGCATGTAGTGGGACCATGATAGCGGGTGGCTTCGACACGTACTGTTAGACTCGGGACGAGAATTATTCCGAGAGGAGACTCATGGCTGAGAACGAAACACAAGGAAACGAAGTAAAGATCACGGTGAAGCCGAATGGCCCACTTCGCGTAGAAGGTTCGATCAAGCTGCTGGATGCGAATGGGGGGCAATGGGATTTGACGGGCAAGCCGGCAATTTCGCTGTGTCGCTGCGGCGCGTCAGAGAACAAGCCGTTCTGCGATGGCTCGCACGCAAAGATTGGCTTCCAGTCTGTGCCAACCGCACCTCCGCCGGTGGAGGCTCCACAGGTTTAGAAGAAACCCGAATCGCGAAAGGGCGAGGCGATTTGCTTCGCCTTCTTCCCTCGGGTACGCCAATTCCGGGAATCTTAGCGCCATCGCCTGCATCCATAAGTGTGGGAGATTTTTGTCACAGAATCCTTTGCCCCAAACTTCGCGACAACCTTCACGACAGCCTTCGGGGCCTGGCCTGAGATTCGTTCTTGATCTCATTAGCCGTTCCGCCTTCCAGACTCAACAGGGCAACCAGCAAAAGCCAATGCTGGCGGCGCCGGGTGAGCTGGCAGTCACGTTTATTGGTCATGCATCGTTTCTGCTGCAGGTTGGCGGTCTGAATTTTCTGGTCGATCCTGTCTTTGCGAACTGGCTGGTTTTGATTCATCGGTTACGCCGGCCGGGAGTGCTAATTGAAGACCTTCCCGCGATCGATGCCGTGCTGCTGACGCACGCGCATATGGACCACCTTAACCTCCCTTCCCTGCGCAAGATTATTCGTCATACGCGTCGCATGTGCGGAAAGGCGCCAGTGGCTATCGTTCCGAGCGGAGTGGAAGATCTTGTGAACAAACTGGGCTTTGCCGACGTACTGCCGTTGAGGTGGTGGGAATCGGTGAGCGTAGGCGGTGTTGAGGTCACGATGACTCCGGCGCAGCACTGGGGCGCGCGAATGATTCGAGACACGCATCGCGGTTTTGGTGGCTATGTGCTGCGGCGCGGCAATCAGTCGGTGTATCACTCGGGCGACTCGGGATATTTCGCAGGCTTCAGGGAAATTGGCGCGCGGCTGGCTCCGGAGATTGCTCTGCTGCCGATCGGGGCGTATGTGCCGGATGGTTTTCGCCGCGCGCACACCAGCCCGGAAGATGCTTTGCGGGCGTTTCTGGATCTTGGCGCGCGACAGATGGTTCCGATGCACTACGGGACATTTCGCCTGTCGCAAGAGCCGATGGACGAGCCCCTGCCACGATTGATGGACGCGGCGGAACGGGCGGGAATGGCGGACAAAGTCTGCGCACTGGGCGAGGGCGAGACGAAAATCTTCGCCGGGTCGGCCGAACTTGCCGGACAAGCGAGCCGCTGAAATCGTTTTCGCGAGCGTTTTCTTTTGCTGTATATTGCTTGAGGTAACGATAACAGTGCGTCGTTCTCAATCGATCCGCATCGCTCGGTGAAATCGCTTTCTTATGGCAAACGATCAGTCGCAAAGCTACACCATCGGGGTAGACCTGGGTGGAACGAACCTGCGCATCGCGGCCTATACGCGTAGCGCAGGATTGCTGGAAACGATCCTCCTACCAACGCGTCTGGCGGCAGGGCGGATCCCGGTTGTCGAAGATCTGTGCGGCGCCGTTTTCGATCTGGAGAACCGGTTTTCTCCGCGATATACGCTGGCTGGGATTGGTGTCGGCACCCCCGGGCCACTCGAATTGCCGGCAGGGCGCTTGCACAATCCTCCGAATCTGACCGGGTGGGATGGATTCGAGTTGCTCAGGGAACTGGAAACGCGATTGAATCGGAGCGTCATTCTGGAGTCCGATGCAAATCTGGCCGCGCTGGCGGAATGTATGCTGGGGCGCGGTCTGACGATGGGCATCGATTCGCTTTGCATGCTCACGCTGGGCACAGGTGTTGGTAACGGTATCATTCTCAATGGAAAAATCTGGGATGGCGCGGCAGGCATGGGCGGCGAGGCGGGCCACGCGACGATCTATCCCGACGGTGCAAAGTGCCCCTGTGGCAATGACGGCTGTCTGGAAATGTATGCCTCGGCGACGGCGGTGGTGCGCACGGCGAACCAGCGGATCGCTGCCGGTACGGCCCCATTGCTGGCCGGGCAGAAATGGTCGGCGCGCACATTGGCGGAAGCAGCGTTTGGCGGCAATGCCGATGCGAGGCAGATCTATACGGACGCGGGACGCGCGCTGGGGATCGGCCTGGCGGCGCTCGTGAATACGCTGAACCTGCCGCTGTACGTTGTGGGCGGAGGGCTGGTAAAGGCCTGGGAACTGCTGAAGCCCGCGATTTTCGAAGAGCTGAACCATCGCAGCTACGTGTACCGGCTGACCGCGCCTGGCAGCGCGGTGGCGAACAACAATCCCCGGGGAGCCACCCATGTGCTGCCGGCCGAGCTTGGCCCGGACGCGGGATTGCTCGGTGCGTGTATTCTTCCCTTCACGGCGGACGAGCGAAGTCTGGTCCACGTCTAGGGGTAACAGCTACATGCGGCTGAACTACTATCTGGCAAAAGGCTCGCTCGTGGGCGCGCTGGGCGGGCTGCTCTTCGGCTTCGACACGGCGGTTATTTCGGGCACCACGCATCAGCTCACGCAGGTCTTCCATCTCACACCCAGCGGGCTGGGAACCACGGTATCGATTGCGCTGCTCGGAACGATCATCGGAGCCATGTCCGCGGGCGAACTCGGGCAGTGGCTCGGGGGACGTGAAGCATTGCGCATCATGGCAGTGCTGTACGTGATCTCGGCGGTCGGCACCGCGCTCTCCTGGAACTGGTCTTCGCTGATCGTGTTTCGGTTCATCGGCGGACTCGGCATCGGCGGCTCATCGGTACTGGGGCCCGTCTACATCGCCGAGCTTGCTCCGGCCAAGTGGCGAGGACGCCTCGTCGGCCTCTTTCAGATCAACATCGTCATCGGCATTCTGCTGGCATACGCGTCCAACTACGTGGTCGCGAGCCTGAACCTGGGCGATCTCCAGTGGCGCTGGCAACTCGGAGTGGCGGCGGCTCCGGCGATCATGTTTCTCTTGCTGCTCTACGCCATTCCACGCAGTTCGCGGTGGCTGGTGACGCAGAGCCGTATCGATGAAGCGCGAGAAGTGTTGCGCCTGATGGGTTCACCAGATTCCGAGGCGGAGCTGATGGAGATCATCGACTCCATTCATCTGGAGAGGTCGGCAAAACATGAGCCGCTCTTCCAGCGCAAATACCTGCGGCCCATCTTTCTGGCCGTAAGCATCGGGCTGTTCAATCAGCTCTCGGGCATCAACGCCATTCTCTATTACGTGAACGACATCTTCTCCGCCGGCGGCTTCAGCGGTCTATCCGCGGACAAGCAGGCCGTGATCATCGGGGCGATGAACCTGGCGGCAACGTTGCTCGCCATGTCCGTCATTGACAAGCTGGGCCGCAAAACGCTCTTGCTCATCGGCTCGGTGGGAACGGCGGTGTGCCTCGCCGGCGTTGCCGCGATCTTCCTGTCGAAGAGCCATCAGAGCGACCTGGTCTGGCTGCTGGTCGGCTTCATCTTCTTCTTCGCCATCTCGCAGGGCGCGGTGATCTGGGTTTATATCAGTGAAGTCTTTCCCACGCGGGTTCGGTCTAAGGGTCAGAGCCTGGGCAGCTCTTCGCACTGGATCATGAATGCGATCATCACCAAGGCATTTCCGTCGATTGCGGCGGTCTCCGCAGGAGCGCCGTTCATCTTCTTTTCGGCGATGATGGCGTTGCAATTCTTCGTGGTGCTCGCGTTCTATCCGGAGACCAAGGGTGTGACCTTGGAGGCGATGCAGCGGAAACTCGGGATTGAGTGAAGGCGCATCAGTCGCCTGAGGTCTGTCGGCAGAGCTGCAACAGGGGTATACCCCCTCCCCCCTCGAAAATCTATATATCTTATTTCAAACGGTTTAGTTAATAGGTGACGCTATGTATCCCGGAATCAGTTAGTTACAGTTATGTATCTTAGAATGAGTAAGTTAAGCGAACCCACTCAAGCCAACACAAGGCTTGAATGGGGCACCCTCCACAGCAAAAGGCGCGGCTTGTGAGCCACGCCCTTGAGTGAATCCGTACTATTTCTAGTTTATCAGGTTGAGGGCATTGTTCGGCCAGGATTCTCGCACGCTAACCTTCGTGTTTTGTGTCGATTAGAAGCGAGATTACTTGGGCAGGGGTTGACAGGCTTGGGAAGAGTCGGGAACTGTCTCGCTCAAACCGAACAAGCAACGGCTTGAGTCGGCCACCGGCTGAGGACAGGGGAAGAAGACAGCGACAACCCCTTGGACAACTTGGACTCGGCCCTGTAAGATTCGGCGCGTGAATCCGCTGTTCAACGTACTTCGATTTCTTCTGATCGCCGCCGGCATCGTATTCGCGGTCGAATGGTGGCTTCATCCTGACCATCATTACGACATTCTGCTGGGAATCTCTGTCGCAGTCCTCGCCCTTGTGGAATTCCTGAGAGGACTTTGGGAAAGCAAGAAGAAAAAAGATGCGGAACAAGAAGCGACGCAGGCGACCCAAGGCTTGAACGATAAACTCGATGCTGCCCTCGCTGCCCTTAAGACGGCCCAAACCAAGGCACAGTTGGAACCGCCTAAGCTAACGACCTCTCCAGCGCCTTCCGAGGACCCGAAAGCCAAAAGATTTACAGCTATTCTTGAGTTGCGGAAGAAAATTGAACAACTGATTCGAGACTACGCAAAAGAGACGAAAGCTGACTCTAATGGCACGCCTGATGAAGTTCTTAGCCGATTGAATATGCCAAGTGCATTTCGGGACGGAACCATGCTCTTTCTTGAAAATACGCGCGATCTCGTGCACCAGTCTGATCCGATGCTTGATTGGGCAGTCGAGAACGGAAACGTGTATATCGGAGCCTTAAAGCTCATGGTTGAGAATGCTAAGAAGCCCGCACCATAGCTACTTGCAGGGCGAGACCCATATTTGATCGCCATGCTGGATCGCCTATGTCACGGTTTGATGCCGAGCCTGAAGTCAACGCTCGGAGATACCCACTCAAGCCAACACAAGGCTTGAATGGGGCACCCTCCAAAGCAAAAGGCGCGGCTAGTGGGCCGCGCCTTGAGTAAATCCGTGCCAGTTCAATTTTATCAGGTTAAGGGTATTGTTCGGCCAAGATTCGCACGCACTAACAGTCGTGTTTTGTGTTGATTAGAGGCGGGCCTGCTTGGGCAGGGGTTGACAGAGGCTCCGGGGACTGCCCCCAGCCAACGAGCGCTTATTGAAGACATAGCAATCGAGGGGATCTTAGAGAAGCCAACTTAATCGTTGCAGCAAAGGCTTTGGCTGAATAATACCGCTGCGCGATGGGGTTGGGGAAGGTTTCTCGCGGAGAGTTGAATCCACAGGGTTCTCACTTAGAAGCTCCAGAATAATCTAACTTCGGTTATGGCTTTGACAATCCTCTTTTCTGAAGCTGTGCTCAGCGGCCCAAAACGCGCAAAACTCAACCGGCTTCAAACCCGGCCTTCCCACGTATCGAAAAAGCCCGGTTACATATAAGACCTTGTTGGATTGAAGCAACTGCGGAGTAATTATCGGCCCGGCAATTCCATTCGAATAGACTTCACCGGGAGAAAGCTCCAACAATTCCTTTGGAATATTTGGATCGTCGAGCTTATGGACTGCCTGAGAAAACAAAAATGCTTCCGTGTCTTCTCTGGTTTCGGGAGTATTGGGAAGATGATCCACGAACGTCACAGTGACGGAGAATTGAAGGGAAGCGTCTGCGTCACCATCGTTTTTGAGAAAAAGCAATACATTTAAGGGTTGGCCAATTTGCATCCCTAGCATTCCTATGTTCTGTACCAAAAGATGGGGGCTCTTAGGAGTGCTCTCGGCTGCATGCTGTTTCAATGCCCAGCTTCCAAGAAAGCTAAACAAAACCGCTAGCGCGATTCCGCTTCCCACCAAAACGACGGACCGACTAACGATTGTTAATCTTTTTATGCCCTTAGAGCGTGCCATCCATAAAAAACAGACTAACCATGCAACCCCAACCGATACAGCAATAACCCAACCGATCCCGGCCGCGCCAAGCACCCCTAGGACCAAAAATAAGATGACGGAAAAAAGCGGATGGGAAAGAAAGTCATCAACAAGCAACAGGAGCCCGCTGTCCAGCCAACTAATAACTCGTGGGTAGCGAGCAAGGAATCGCGCGTGGATTGCTTTCTCCTTCTCCGCGTATGTTCGCCATAGTGTTCTGATTCTCTCGGCGTTAGGCATTCCGCAATATTCTCATCGGTTACCTCCTTGAGTCGATCCGTTTACCGACTGGTAATCCGAGGTCGGGAGGTGAGCGGTGGATGCGCTTACGTTCGACTCGGCGAAATGGACCTTCGACGCTACTCTGGGACGGATCCGGCGCACTTTCGGATTGCGCATCTTCGGCTAAGTCATCATGCCCGATCATGTTCATCTGCTCATGCGTGAGCTGCGGCGCGGCACGCTCGCCGACGAGATCAAATCTCTCAAGCGGGGCGCCTCCCGGCGGGCACAATCCCACATCTGGCGATAAAACCGCCAGATGTGGCCACCCAACCGGGGATTAGGAAACAGGGATTAGGGATCAGAAGCCCAAGCCCGAGAATCCGGACCCGGGGCACCCGGATCTTACCTTATTTGATATTGCGGCCCAGGGTGAAGCGCAGGCCTGTCCGGAGGTTTGCGGGCAGAGAAGTGTAGCCGATCGGGGTGATGTGTTGCTGGCTGAGGTAATTGTCGAGTTGTATGTAGTAGCTCAGCCACGATGTGATGGGAATAGTAGATCCGAGGTCTAGCTTGGCGTAGGCGTGGTCGAGGTTGCGATTGGGAAGAAGCAGCGTGTTGCCAAAATTCAAGTCTTCACCGCCAAGAAAAGTGGAATCATCGCTGCGGCTGGAAAACGCTCCCGTCGCCACAATGGTCATGTGCTTCGCGCTATAGGTGACTCCTGCAAAGCCGATGTGCGGGGGCCGGCGGAAGGGACGCGCGCCCACCAGCGGCGAGTCATTGCCGATGGGAATGGTTGGGAAAAGAGGGTTGTAGCTCGGCCCCACGGCGTCAGAAGTAAATGACCGCTGCACGACGGCATCGAGATAGGTGTAGCCGCCACGTAAAAAGATGTTCCGTCCTATACCGTATTCGATTTCGCTTTCCAACCCCTGCGCGCGAAAGGCTCCGGAGTTGAGAGTGAGTGAGTAGGCTCCCTCTTGCTGCAGAAACTCCTCCAGCTGCTTCTGCTTCTCAGGTGAGAGGTTGGGAAGCAGCGTAGGAATAAGGTTGGCCCCTACATACTCGATCTGGTTGCCGAATTCATTGTGGAAGTAGGTCGCGCGCAATACGACCTTTTCGCTGAAGAGAGTCTGCTCGACGCCTCCGTCATAGGAGCGGGATAGCTCGGCGCCGATGGGGTGAATGCCATACTCGTTCACCGTGGATTGGCCGCCATTGTCGAGGAGGAAGGTATAAAGCGAGCCGAACTGATCGTCAATCGTAGGCTCTTTCACTCCCTTGGAGAAGTTGAAGTTGATCTTGGTTCCGTGGAATTTGCCTTTGCCGGGGCGGACCGCATAGTAAGAGACGCCGATGCGCGGCGTGCCTTCGGTTCCGTAGAGCTGGTTCTTCTGGATGCCTCCGCCGAGCGAGTAGAAGACGCGCTGCTTGAAATCACCATTCACTTGTAGCATGTAGTCGTAGTTGGCGCGTTCGAGGTTTTCGCTGAAGTCATAAACCCATTCGTTTTCGGCTCCTCGCTCGTCTTCGAAACGGAAGCCTCCGATGACGGTGAGATGGGGAGTGATGCTGTAGTCGGTCTGCGCATAGAGATTGTCGCGGTTCGATACAAGGTCGATGGTGTAGGGATAGATGCCGCCGTAGTTCATCAGGGCCTGGCCGGGTGCGGCATATCCATTTGCACCTTTGATAGTTACAAAATCGCCGTAATAATTGCCGTCGATGAGATTGCCGGCGGGATACCACTGTTCGGACTCTTCCCTTTTGCGCGCGAGGCCATAACGAACCAGCGCGTGCCATGCGTCACTGAAAGTATGATCGACGGTCGCGGAGAGGAAGATGTCCTGGTCGGACTGCTTGCCATCGTTCGACATGCCGTAAAAGGCATAGGTGCCGGGCAAACCAGTGGCGATATCCGCATTGCGCGCGGTGACACGAATGGATGTGGCGCTGCCGAAAGAGTATCCGAGATTCGCGACCGAGGTGATGTTGTGGTACTCGTCCATCGGGACGGAGTTACCGGTCTGAAAGTCGCCGAACGCTCCGTAGTAATCGAATTTGCGCCATGTGCCGCCGAGCTGAACCTCGTTGCGATACGTACCGAAAGATCCTGCATCTCCTTCATAGAGCAGCGAGGGAAATGGCGTGGTTCCGCGTGGCGTGAAGAAGGCAAGCGTACCGGCTGCGGCATCCGATCCCCAGAGCACGCTGTTCGGGCCGCGATAAGCCTCCACATGCGACACGCCGGTGCTGGATACGGTGGAAAGGTCGAAGCGCCCGCCAACGTCTTCCATGGAGATGTTGTCGAAGAGAACCTTGTTGGAGTCTGAGTTGCCTCCGCGAACAAAGACCGAGGTGAGGCCGCCGCGCTGTCCGGTCTGCACCACGTCGAATCCGGGAACCTGACGGAGCGGATCGACCATAATCGCTCGGTTTTGGAAGTCGGTCTTGTTGATGACGGAGACTGACGCGCTCAGCTGGGCCTGCGGTTCGGGCGTACCTGTGGCGGTCACGACGATGGACTGGCGCACCCACTCCGGCTCAAGTACGACGTTTTGCTCGACGGCATCGAGCTGACCGCCATAGAAACTGCTGGTTGCGAGCTGCCGGAAGGAGGTGCCTCCGGCGAGAATATAAAACTGGCCGACGGCCCCAGAGGTGATCTGGTAGGTTCCGTCGTAAGCGGTGTGCTGGCTCACAATGACTTTGCCGTTTTGCACGAGCGCGACGGTGGCATTGGGGATAGGCAAACCGAGCGAGTCGGTGACGGTGCCGTGGACGGTCACGGCTTGCAGAATTGGCGTGGAAAGCAGAAGGCTGGCGAAAAGCAGGGCGCGGCGATTGCGCCACAAAGAAAGAGACATAGTTCCTCCGTTCCCCTCGGAACGCGGTTTGAAGCACAAGGGACCGGTCTCCTGACTTGCGCTGAGCTGGATTACCTTCCCGGAGCGGCGGCTCCAGTGGTTGCTGCGATCCAGGCTTTCTGCCGGCATCCCCATAGGAACGACGCGCAGATGCGCTTACAGTTGCGGGGCAGTGGCGGATTTTCACCGCCTTCCCGAGCATCCCTTTGCATTATCGGTGATTGGCGACCGCCAGCTGCCGGGCGATTTGTCCCGAGAGCTTGCAGCGAAAACAAAAACTACTATGGACTAATTTCTTATATGGCTAAGCGTGCGGCGATGTCAAAAACATGGGCCGTGGTCCTGGATGTTGCGAGCAGGTTCTATGGTGACCCCGGGCTGATTCGAACAGCCGACCTGCGGTTTAGGAAACCGTTGCTCTATCCATCTGAGCTACGGGGCCATTTATCGTAACGGGAGGTTACGCATTCAGTTTATCGCAGGCGTCACGCTTGCAGCACTCACGCCGGACGTCTGCGCTATTAGGGGCGTCGACCGTTACAGCACCGCTGCGCTTGGAAGATCTCCGGGCAGCCGGAGGCATAGAATCCAGGAAATGGATTTGTCTCAATTCAGACGAATCGCCAGGCCCTACGTCCTGTCGATTAACATATGGTCGGCTCTGTCGCTGCTGACAGGTTGGCAATATCACAACTTCGATCAGTCGATGAACATTCATTCGACTCTCTTGGAAATGCTGCTCCTGGCGGAGGCGCGGGGATTGACCTATGCGCTTCTGACGCCCCCAATTTTTTATATTGTCCGGCACTTTGCGGCTAGAGCGCGGCGGCGGGTGCGCTATTTGCTTGGCTATTGTCTTGGAGCAGTTCCGTTCATGATTGTCTACGCCTGCCTTCGCTGGCTCATTTTCCCATCATGGAGTCCTGAGTTGCAGCGATTTGTCAGTCGCGGGGATAGTAGCCCGCTGGCACTGATCCATAATAGCTTTGCGGACATCATCACTATTTACTTTGCAACAGTGCTGGCCGCTCACGCCTTCAACTACTTTGAGCGAGTTCGTAAACAGGAATTGGAACGATCTGAATACCAGCAGGCACTCACAGCGAGTGAATTGCAAGCGCTCAAGATGCAGCTGCATCCACACTTTCTCTTTAACACCTTGCATGGAATTTCAACCTTGATCGATACCGACGGCAAAAGTGCGAAGACAATGATCGTCAAGCTCTCCAATCTATTGCGCAAGGCCTTGCAACACAGCGGCTCCGATCTGATTCCTCTTCAGGAAGAGCTGAAGTTCATTGGCGAATATCTTGATCTTGAGACCATGCGCTTCGGAGCGAAGCTTAGAGTGATCTGGTCCATTGATCCGAACACGCGGCGGACGCTGGTGCCACAGTTAATTCTTCAGCCCCTGGTGGAGAATGCGATTCGGCACGGGATCGCGTGCTCGCGAGAGAAGGGTTGGATTGAAATCGAGTCCCAGCTGGGCGATCGCGGACTCGAGCTGCAAATTCGCAACAGCATTACAGGTAAAAGGCCAAGAGGAACAGGGCTAGGCCTTCAAAATACCGAAGCTCGCCTGAGGTATCTGTATTCCGATGAAGCCGCTTTTCGCTTCACCACAAGTGAGGATGGGACCGCCACTGCAACGCTTGTTCTGCCCGCGCTTGGCTCGGCTCCGCAACCCGCGGAGGTTTCTCCCATGTCGAGAAGACTCGAGGATGAGGCAGAAAATCATGCACGTATTGATTATTGATGACGAACCGCTTGCGCAGACCGCTCTGGCGAATATCCTGGCCAGAAGACGCGACGTCGAACGATTCGACCGGGCCAACGATGCTGTCGAGGCCCTCGACAAGTTGTCAAAAGAAACCTATGACGTTCTTCTCCTCGATATCAACATGCCGGAGATCTCTGGCATTGAACTCCTGGACAGGTTAAAACGACACGATCGACCCTTGCCATCTGTCGTATTTGTGACAGCGCACGAGGAACACGCACTCATTGCCTTCGAGAAGCATGCGGTCGATTACGTACTCAAGCCTTTCTCAAGCGATCGGATTGATGAGGCGCTGGATGTCGCCTATCGGCGCACAGTGGGCGAGCGAGCGGCCAGCTTGGTCGAAGCACTGCCGCAACTGCAGAAGCTCTCTCAGCGACCGTCGGTGAGAATTGCAATCAGGGCAAAGGGACGAATCTTGTTCATTGAACCCACCGACGTCATCGCAGTCCAGGCTGAGGGCAACTATGTGCTTCTACAAAGGGCGACCGGTTCCTACCTTCTGCGAGAGTCCATCTCTGTGATGGCGGAGAAACTTAAGCCCTACGGATTCATCCGCATTCATCGTTCCGTCCTGGTCAACGCCGCATTCGTGGAGGAGATTCAGCCGTGGTCAACGGGGGAATATGGACTCCGCGTCAAAGGAGGGAAGGAATACACCGTTACCCGGACCTACAAGAAGAATCTGAAAGACATTGCGGCGGCTTGGATCGGTATCGAGGGTTTCGTCGAACGGTAACCCTTTGCGCGTGCTGCGTATTACCAGGGCACGATTCGCCGCATCCACGCAGATTGGCCTCACTATCATGCCGTCAGCCTGTGAAATCACCCCGCTCGTCACAAACTCTACGTTTTTTGGAAATTAACTGCGACCGACTTCCTCTTCGGTTTCAGACTACGGTTTAGTTTTTCCAGCCAACATTATTTGTGTTCGGACGAACAACGTTCAGCTACCGGACAAGTAAGACACCCTCCCAGAAAACATAATCACAAGTTGGCAGTGGCATAGCTAAGTGTCTAGAAACGTTGGAGATATCACTTGGCATTTCCATTGCAACTACTGGCTCAAAGGACGAACCTTTGATCTTTTCCGGCTGAGAGGAGAGTCACACCATGAGTAACCGCAAAGCAAGAGGCTTCAATGAATTTCACCTTGCATTGGCAATGGTAGTTGTCCTGTTCATGTATGATGCCACCCTCGCATCTGCGCAAGGCATTATCACCGGGTCCATTGGCGGAACGGTCGTTGACCAGACTGACGCGGTCATTCCGAATGCCACCATTACCGCCGTAAGTGACAGCACGAAGACCACCCTTCAGGGGAAGACAAATGCCGAAGGGACGTTCTTGATTTCGAATGCGCCCGTCGGCACCTACACCGTCACCATTGACGCAAGCGGCTTTGGCATGGCTACGATCAATAGCGTCCAGGTAGTAACGGGCAATACCACATCCATCGGTAGACGGCCGCTGGCTGCAGGGGCCACCGCCCAGACTGTTCAGGTCGAGGGAGGCGCCGCAGAGTTGTTGAACACAGAGACAGCACAGGGCGAGACGGTTTTCGACACGAAACAGCTCGAAAACCTGCCTGTAAACGGCGCGTTTGATAATACGGCGCTGCTCGTGCCAGGAGTCGTTGCAACTCACATGGACAACTTCTCCAATACCAATGGAGCAGGCTTCTCTGCGAACGGACAGCGCGGTCGCTCGAATAACTTTGAGATCGACGGACAATCGAACAACGATAACTCGGTCACGGGACCGCAGGTCTTCTTCTCCAATCAGGATGCGATTCAGGAAATCCAGGTAATCTCGAACAATTTCAGCGCTCAATATGGCCGCAACATGGGTGCGGTGGTCAACTACGTCACCAAGACCGGCGCAAATCAGTTCCATGGATCTGGCTTTGAGTTCTACACCGGCTCTTGGTTGTCATCTCTCACGCAAGGTCAGAAAGATCCTCAATTTGGCTTTTGTTCACCTGGTGAGAGCCCGTCGGATGGCTGTTCTATCCCCGTCGTTCCGCGCTTTGTGCAGAACAACTACGGTGGAACCCTCGGCGGCCCGATTCTTAAGGACAAACTCTTTTTCTTCGGCAGCACATTCTGGAATCGAACCTACCAGGGCGGACTTCGTTTTACGTCTGGCGGTAACGTGTTTCCTGACCCGACCGGCTTGCAGCAGTTACAGGCCGCCTTTCCGAACAACCCAGGAGTGACCGCTTTAATTCAGAACGGCCCCTATGCCTATCCAGCCGGCTCTCCGGCTCCCTTTGGCGCCACGTCTTTACTGCCGGTAACGGATGGCAACACCGTCGCGAACATTGAGGTATCGCAGTATCAGCGCAGCCTGCCAAACTACACACTCGACCAGGAGGACCTTGGGCGGATTGACTTTCAGGCAACCAGAAACGACCGCTTCTATGTCCGGTATCTGTATCAGAACAACCCCACGGTCCCGGGAACGGGCAATTTCGCCAGCGGCGGCTTTGTGAACGTGGTCGGCACAGCCCATTCGCTTGGGGCGGACTGGACTCATACATTCACACCAAGCGTGGTGAACCAGCTGCGCTATTCGTTCCAGCAGGCCAAGATCCAATTCGACGGCGGCGGCGTACCCACCTGCACCATATCGAGTTTTGCCTCCTGCCCCTCCGCAGTGGCGTTAGGATCGGGCCTCGAGGCCTTCGGTTACGCCTCCAATTTTCCTCAGGGTCGCGTCGTCAAGGTAACCCAGATCCAGGACAATTCGAGCTGGAACCACGGACGACACGCAATCCTGTTTGGCGGAGAGTTTGACTATCAGAATTCGCCGAATGTCTATCTGCCGAACGCCATCGGCTCCTTTAACTTTGCGCCGGGAGCCGCGGGTATCCCATTCCGGAATGTGCCTGGCACCAGCAGCGCTCTCAATAACGGACTGACCGGACTTCTTGAGGGGATTACGCAAACCGGACTGACCGCCGGAAATCTTACAACTCACTTTACGGAGCCGGACTTCTCTTTCTATTTCCAGGATGACTGGAAAGTCACACCCAGCCTCACACTTAACCTCGGCCTGCGTTACGAGTTCTTTTCTCAGAGCATCAATCTTCTTCACAACGAAAGTGTCAAGCAGCAGACAGGGCCAGACCCTTTCTGGGACACCAGCTTGCCTCTGTCAGTTACGACTTTCCCCAAAATCAGCTCCTACTTCAAGAACATCGAGCCGCGCCTGGGCTTTGCATGGAATCCTGACTTTGCCAGGCAGATGGTTGTGCACGGCGGTTTCGCCATCAATGTAGACCCTGCCTTCGACAACATATTTATCAACATCGCCAGTGGCACTCCCGTCACGAACGCAGGATCGTTTGCCTGTGATGGTGTGGGCGTGCAATGCGTACCGGGCGGCGGCCTTACTTATGCTACGGTACAGGCCCACGATGCCCAGTTCATTCCAACGGGAGGAGATCCCCGGGTGAATCCATACCAGAACGTCCCCACCAACTTCCGTAATCCCATGGCCGAGAGCTACACCCTCGGGGTCCAGTATCAGGTAGGTAGAGCCGGAGTCGCTGAAGTCCGCTACGTTGGCAATCACACTTTCCGCCAATTTCAATCCCTCAATACGAACCCGGATATCGGCGACGTTCAGACAGCCTTCCCCGGCTACGGCGCGGGGCAAACTGTCTGCACCGATTCAACGGCACTGGGGTATAACCGGCCCGACTGCGGCTATTCGCTGGTGCAAACCACCGCCAACACGGCGTTCGCTATCTACAACGGGTTGCAAACGTCCTTCACTGCGCGCAATTTTCACAACTGGACGGGCACCGTCTCCTACACCTATAGCCGGACGATTGATAATGTCAGCGAGATTTTCAGCACCGGCGGCGGAGGTACGACCATTTCCTTCGCTCAGAATCCCCTTAATCCCAACGTGGCCGAGCGAGGCGTGAGCGGCAATTCCTATCCGAACGTCATCGGCTTGCAAATGAATTACGCCGAGCCCTGGTTCAGGGACCAGAAGGGATGGCTCGGTCGCCTGCTCGGCGGATACTCATTCAATACCTTCTACAGCTATAACAACGGTCAGCCGTTCAATCCGTTCCAGGCGATTACGGCGGAGTCTCCATTTGTCAATTCATCTGATGCGAAAGCGTCAACGAGCTTCTGTGATTCCACATTTGCAGCGGCATTCATAGGGGCCAGTCAATGCCGTCCCATCCTCTCCAATCCGCGTGCGCCGCTCGGCAGCGTCGGCATCAACACCGGCCCGGGAGGATACATTGACTACGGCACCGGCCAGTCGATATCCCCCTCCTCCGTTCACTGGCTGTGGAGCAATCAGTATGAAGCCATCGCTCGTAACAACCCGTTCCCCGGATCTCCCCGCAATACACTTCGCGGCGACAGCTTTAATAATGTGGACATCACCGTCGTCAAGAACGTCCGGCTCACAGAGCGTGTGAACATGCAGCTCCACGTTAGCGCTTTCAACGCACTCAATCGCGGCTACTACGGAACGCCTGACCCTAATATTGAGGACTCCTTGTATCCGGCATTTTATGGAATTCCCCCCGGATTTCTTAACAACTACTACTCCGGAGGCGGAGGCAACAGCCTCGCAGCGGGCGGCGCATTTGGCCAGGGACCGGGTAACCGCAGCGTCCAGCTCGGAGGCAAGATCTTCTTCTAATCCGATTCAGTCAGCTCTCTTGAGAATTCACCCAATGGGGCTGAAGACTTTATACTCATTGCATGACCGCAGTTGAGATCGAGGTGAAGTTCCGCGTCTCCGACCCGGCGGCGCTGGAGGCGAAGCTGAGCGAGATCGGTTTTCGCCGCGTCACCCCGCGCACCTTCGAACGCAACGTTTTGTATGACACGCTGGACCGGCGGCTGCGCGCAAAACAGTCGATTCTACGTATTCGCAAATATGGCGAGCGGTGGGTCCTGACGCACAAAAGCCTCACGCCGAACAACGACCCCGGCGCGCGCCACAAGCACCGCGTGGAAACAGAGACGGAAGTCGCGGACGGCGAGGCGCTGGGCACCGTTTTCACTCAGCTGGGATACGCCCCCGCGTTCACATACGAAAAATGGCGTACCGAATACGCCGACCCGTCCGGCCATTGCGTGCTGGATGAAACGCCTATTGGCATTTTTGCCGAGCTCGAAGGTCCCGAGGACTGGATCGACTCGACCAGCGCACGGCTCGGTCTCGATCCTTCTCAGCTGATCACCCTCAGCTACGGGCGGCTCTTCGACGAATGGCGCGAGCGGACCGGAAGTGCGGCGTCCGACCTTACGTTCGCTGCTATTCCGGGCTAGTCGCAGCCTAAATCGACCAACCTGCCGCACGGCCCACCTCAAGTCCCTCGCGTTCCCGCCGATAGGCACCTTATCCGGACCCCGATCCGGTGAATTTGATCCCGTTGACTTCTTCTGCCTTGAGGTACGCCCTATGAAGCCAAGGTTTTCTGAACACCTCTCTGCGAGGCGCGGCGGAGCCTTTCTGCTGCTGCTCTCTACGCTGATCTGCTTCAGCCTGCCGTCCGCAGCAGACGAGCGCAAGGTGCAAAAGCGAGTGCCGCCGGTATATCCGGAACTGGCCAGGCGCATGCATCTTGGAGGCGTTGTCCGGATTTTGGTCACAGTTGCGGCGGATGGCAGCGTTACGGACGTGAAGACCATTAGCGGTAACAAAATGTTGGCGCTTGCCGCCGAGGAAGCCGTGAAGAAATGGAAGTTCGTCGCCGGGGATTCGCAATCGACGGTAAATATCGATGTCAATTTTGATCTGAGCAACTAACAGCTGGGCCCAAGGACGAAGACAGCCATGGCAATGATGAATTCGCGACTTTCAAACAAACTGCGTCTCAGCACCCTCGTGCTGCTGACCTTTGTCCTGTTGGGCTCGCTCGTCGCCTACATGAAAATGCGGCAGGTAAGCCGCCTCTCGGAAGAGGTGGCTCGCACGCGCATCCCGGCCTTGAGCGCAGTGCGGGATCTGCACGTTGCCGAGCTGGGAGAATCGTCCGCGCTGCAATCCTACGTTCTGTTTGGCTCGGACCTCGCCATGGCCCAGCGTTACAGCGCCGAAATCCAGACCTACCGGACGAAGGCCTCGGCAACCCTGGAACGCATCGCGCAGCTGCGCTCTACTTATGACAGCCTGGTGGGCACACAGAAAATTGATGCCCTGCTCGACCAATACCGCGCGGTCGATGAAATCGACAGGCAGGTACATGATCTCGCAGTCGGTCGGGGCGGTGACAATACGAGCCGGGCCTTTGATCTGCTCCAGGGCCCGGCGGCCAAGGCAAATGCGGATTTCCTGAAGAGCGTGACCGAGGTTGTTGACACACTGGTGGACGCCACCAATCAGGATCTGAAGCATGTGGTCGAGATCAACCGCCTGGAAGCAATTCATCTCTGGCTCTTCATCTTTCTCGGCGGCCTGGCAGGCCTCTGCATGTCCGAGCTGACCATGCGCCGCGTGGTGAGATCGATCTACCTCGTCGTGAGCCGCGCCCAGAGCATTGCCGAAGGCGACCTGACTGGCGAGCCGATGCACATGGACTCAAACGACGAAGTCACCAACCTGGCCGGCTCGATCAATCGCATGCAGGACAATCTGCGCGAAATGATTCGCACCATGATGGAGATTTCGGGCATCGTGAGCGAGGACTCGGCAAAACTGAGCCGCTCGGCGAATGAATCGTTCCGGCGCACCAAAGAACAGAGCCTGCAGACACAACAAGCCGCAGCCGCCATGCAGGAGATGTCGATTTCGATCGCAGAAGTATCTCGTCACGCACAAAATGCGGCCACGAATTCGAAGGAGGCCGCAAGCACGGCTCGCGACGGCGGCTCGATCGTCGAGCAGATGCTGATCAGCATGCAATCCATCGCCGAATCGGTTCGCAATACGGCGGCTACCGTGCAGCGCCTGGGCAAGGAAAGTGAGCAGATCATCCGCATCGTGAACGTGATCGAAGAGATTGCGCAGAAGACCAACCTGCTCGCTTTGAATGCCGCCATTGAAGCGGCGCGCGCCGGAGAACAGGGACGCGGCTTCGCTGTTGTCGCGGGCGAGGTTCGCCGCCTGGCCGAGTCGACGCGCAACGCCACCAGTGAAATCGGAAAGATGGTTGAAGACTTCCAGGTCCACACACGGGGAGCGGTCGAGGCCATGGAGGCCGGCACGCAAACCGTGAACAGGGGCGTCGAAACGACGAATCGCGCAGGCGAGGCCCTCAAGCGCATCATCGAGATGGCCGATCAGGTCGATTCGATGATCGCGCAGATCGCAGCCGCCTCGATGCAGCAGGCGGAAGCCGCCCGCCAGTCGAGCGAAAGTGTGGACGCAATCAATCAGCTTGGCGAAGAGAGCGCCGCATCCATCCCGGCTACCAACAGCATCGTTGAATCAGTCGAACACGGCTCAAAACGGCTGCAGGAACACATCGGGAAATTTCGCCTCGAGGAGACGAACTTCCCTCCGCACACTACGCCGGCATCGCAGAGCTTCGGACGCAAGCCGGCGACGGTTTACGGGGACTAAACTTCGTCCGCGCCGTGGCACTTCTTGTACTTCTTGCCTGACCCGCAGGGACAGGGGTCATTGCGCCCGACCTTGTCGCCGCTGCGGCGCCGAGCAACCTGGCGAGCCTCCTCGCCACCACCTGCCATGCGGGCATGCTCCAGTTCGCGCTGCTTCTTACGCTGGAACTCTCGTTCGATCGCGTCGATGGTGGTCGTCGGGGCAGCCGAGACATCGCGCGCGGGGAGTGCGGGAGGAGGCGTGCGATGGCCATTCGTAGGAGGGTGGCCGTCTGCCGATGCCACCGGTGGAGCAAGCGGAATCGCCGGACGCGGCCGCGTTGGAATCGCCACCGGCTGCCCGTCCGGACCTACGATTTGCATCAGGAAGAGATAGCGAACCGTGTCTTCCTGGAAGCGCGCCATCATGCCTTCGAACATGTCGAAGGACTCCCGCTTATAAGCCACCAGAGGATCCTGCTGCGCATAGCCGCGCAGACCAATGCCCTCTTTGAGATGGTCCATGTTGAGCAGGTGGTCTTTCCACAGGCCGTCGAGAACGCTCAGCATGATCATGCGCTCGTGGTAGCGCATCTGGCCCTCGCCGATGAACTGTTCTTTGGCGGCGTAGCGTTCTTTGAGCTTGTCGAAGAGCGTCTCGCCAAGCTCGTGACGAGTAAGCTCGTGCATGTCGATGCCTTCGGCGCCAAGATCGATGCCGAACTGGTCGACGAGCTTCGTCTTCAGGCCGTCAAGGTCCCACTGATCGGGATGCGCCTTCTCCGGAGCGTGCTCGTCGAGAAGATTGCTCAGGATGTTGGCGACGTAGTCCTCGACGATCAGCTCTTTCTGGTCGAGGCCTTCGAGCAGCTGACGGCGCAGTCCGTAGACAGCCTCGCGCTGCTTGTTCATGACGTCGTCGTATTCGAGCAGGTGCTTGCGGGCTTCGAAGTTCTGGGACTCAACAGCCTTTTGCGCGCCCTCGATGCGGCTGGAGATCATGCGCGACTCGATCGGCACGCCCTCTTCCATGCCCATTCTTTGCAGGAGCGTGGAAACCCATTCCTTGGCGAAGATGCGCATCAGGTCATCCTCGAGCGAGAGATAGAAACGCGATGCTCCGGGATCCCCCTGGCGTCCCGCGCGTCCGCGAAGCTGGTTGTCGATTCGCCGCGACTCGTGCCGTTCGGTGCCCAGAATGTGCAAGCCGCCGGCCTCGATCACTGCGTCGTGCTCTTGCGCGGCGTTGGCCGCATGTGCGGCGTAGGTGCGATCCCACTCCGCCTGCGTGGTCTCGAACTCCTGCCCCTGGTAGTAGAAGCGCAGCATGCCGGGAGCGGCCATAGGATTGATGGCACCCTCTGCGACGCTGATCGAGCGAGCCACGCTCTTCTTCACCAGGTCCTGTTTGGCGACGAATTCTGCGTTGCCGCCAAGCAGAATGTCGGTTCCGCGGCCGGCCATGTTGGTAGCGATGGTAACCGTGCCGAGCCGCCCGGCCTGCGCGACAATCTCCGCTTCCCGCTCGTGGAATTTTGCGTTCAAAACGACGTGGCGAACGCCCTTGCGCTGCAGTATGGTCGACAACAATTCTGACTTCTCGATCGAAGTGGTTCCGACCAGCACCGGCTGCTTCTTCTCATGCAGAGTGGCGATTTCGTCTGCGACGGCAAAATATTTTTCTTTGGCCGTGCGATACACGACATCTGCGTTTTCGATGCGGCGCATCGGCTTGTTCGTCGGAATGACGACGATGTCGAGCTTGTAAATCTTGTCGAACTCGGCGGCCTCGGTTTCGGCGGTACCCGTCATGCCGGCGAGCTTTTTGTACAGGCGGAAGTAATTCTGGAAGGTGATGGTGGCGAGCGTCTGGTCTTCGCGGCGGATGTTCACGCCTTCCTTGGCTTCGACCGCCTGGTGCAGTCCGTCGGACCAGCGGCGGCCAGGCATGAGGCGGCCCGTGAACTCGTCCACGATGATGACTTCGCCATCCTTGACTACATATTGCACATCGCGCCGGTAGAGATTGTGTGCCTTGATGGCGACCTCGACGTGGTGCTTCAGGTCCCAGTTCTCTACGTCAGCAATGTTGCCAATGCCGAGCAGCCCTTCAATCTTCTCCCAGCCTTCGTCGGTGACGGAGATCGTCTTGTGTTTCTCGTCGACAACGTAGTCGCCGGTCAGAATCTTCGTCTCTCCCTGCTCGATCTCCTCGCCCTGCTCTAGTCCGGGGATGATCCGGTTCACGCGGACATACTTATCGGTGGTCTGATCGGTGGGGCCGGAGATGATAAGCGGGGTACGGGCTTCATCGATCAGGATCGAATCGACTTCATCGACGATGGCGAAGTAGTGGCCGCGTTGCACGCAATCGGCGATCTCAAACTTCATGTTGTCGCGCAGATAGTCGAAGCCGAATTCGTTATTGGTTCCGTAGGTGATATCGGCACCGTAGGCGGCGCGGCGCTGGTTGTCGTCGAGATCGTGCACGATCACACCGACGGTCAGCCCGAGGAACTCGTAGATCTTGCCCATCCACTCGGCGTCGCGCTTTGCCAGATAATCGTTTACCGTGACCACGTGAACGCCGTGCCCGGCGAGCGCATTCAAGTAGCAGGCCAGTGTAGCGACGAGCGTTTTGCCTTCGCCGGTCTTCATTTCGGAGATCTTGCCCTGGTGCAGCACCATGCCGCCGATAAGCTGCACGTCGAAGTGGCGCATGGCCACCGCGCGCCGTCCTGCCTCGCGGACGATGGCGAAGGCTTCCGGCAAAATCTCGTCGAGCACCTGCTTTTCCGCGGTTGCACGCTCGTCGGCGTCTTCGATGCCTTCGAGGGCCGCGGCAATCCGGGCGCGGAACTCCACCGTCTTGGCCCGCAGCTGTTCGTCGGAGAGCTGCTGCGTTTCAGACTCAAACGCGTTGATCGTTTGAACACGGGGCAACAGGCGCTTCACAACGCGCTCATTGTTCGTCCCGAATACTTTTGTTAAAGCTTTTCCTATCAAACCCGCTAGTTCCTCAACATACAGTGTAAACTCTCGCGAGCTCGTTGACATTTAGACCAGTTGAAAGCTGAACGCCAGATTCGGCCCTGCCTTTACAACGATTTTGCCGCGAGATCCGCCGCAAACTCCAGTCCCACACCTTCAAAGCCTGAGTTGATCTCGCGTGCCCGCGCCAGCGCAGCCTGGACGTGCGGCAAAATGTTCTCCCGTCCGATGTGATCGACGAAATCCGGACGCGACAACAGGCGAGCCGGCTGATCGCGTGCTCCGCAGAAGAGCACGGTCTTACCCGCCTTGCGCAGCCGGTCGGCGAATTGCTCAAGGGCGTGCATGCCCGTTGCGTCGAGGGCCGTCATGTTCCGCAGCCGGACAATGACTACCGGGGCGAAGCTCTGAATGTTGCGCGTCGCATCGATGAGCTTCTCCGTGGTGCCGAAGAGAAACGGGCCATGAATGCGCATGATCGTAACATTCGCGGGGATCTCCTTGTCCTGCAGGATGTGCGGCAAGCCGTCACGAAGATATTCATAGGTGACAGGGGCGACGGTCGTCGTCTCCGCGATGCGATAGATGTAGAGCAGCGCGGCCAGCGCCATACCCACGCCGACGGCGGTCGTCAGGTCGGCCAGCACCGTCAGCGCGAAGGTCGTAAACCACACCGCGATATCCGTCTTCGTGAGCCGCAGAATCGTGCCAATCTCCCGCCACTCGCCCATGTTGTAAGCCACAACCAGCAGCACAGCCGCCAGCGTCGCCAGCGGGACGAACCGGGCAAGGGGCGCGGCCACCAGCAGGATCCCCAGCAGCGTCAGGGCGTGCACCATGCCGGCCACCGGAGTCTGCGCGCCTGAGCGAATATTTGTGGCCGTTCGAGCAATGGCGCCCGTCGCCGGAATGCCCCCGAAGAGCGGAGACGCGAGGTTGGCGATGCCCTGCGCAGCGAGCTCGACGTTTGAGTTGTGACGGTCGCCGCTCATGCCGTCGGCAACCACGGCTGAGAGCAGGCTCTCGACCGCTGCAAGCATCGCCACCGTAAAGACCGAGGGCAGCAGCGGAAGGATGTGCTCGGCGTGTAGATCAGGCGCTACAAAATGCGGAAATCCCCGCGGGATGCCTCCGAACTTGCTGCCGATCGTTTCTGCGGGCAAATGAAAAAGAGCTACGGCCAGCGTTGCCGCGAGCAAAGCCACGATCGACCCCGGGACCCGCTTCGTTATCCTCGGCCACAGCAGAATGATGGCCAGCGACGTTCCGGCCACAGCGACCGTCTGCCAGCGCGCCGTCGCTAGATGGTCCAACAACACGCGCATGCGCGCAAAAAACTCACTCGGAACGGGCGGCGTCGTGAGCCCGAGAAAGTCCTTGATCTGCGTTGAGGCGATCAACACCGCGATGCCGTTGGTGAAGCCGATGGTCACTGGACGCGGAATGAACTTCACTGCCGTGCCCAGGCCAGTGAGGCCCATGATCAGCAGCAGCATGCCGGCAAGGATCGTCACCAGCGCCAGCCCGGACGTGCCGAACTTCGCGACGATACCGGCCACGATGACGACAAAGGCTCCGGTTGGGCCGCCGATCTGCAGGCGAGAGCCGCCAAGCGCCGAGATCAGAAAGCCAGCGACAACCGCTGTATAAAGTCCGGCCTGCGGGGGCACTCCCGAGGCGATGCCGAAGGCCATCGCCAGCGGCAGCGCTACCAGTCCCACCGTAACCCCTGCGATCAGGTCATGAGTGAACTGCTGAATGGTATAGCTGCGCAGGCTCTGAATCGAGCGCGGAAGCCAGTTGTCGATCTTGCTCGCCGGGATCCCGCTCATTTCACCTTCTTCAGCGGCCTATCCATCTCGACGAGCATCGACAGCGCTTCCTTCAGATGCTTCTGGAAATAGCGCTTCATCAACGCCAGCACTTCGGTGATCAACGGGTCGCGCACCGAGTAGAAGACCTGATTGCCGGCCTTGCGGTTGACTACGATCTGCTTGGCCCGCAGCACGGCCAGATGCTGCGAGACATTCGCCTGCTCCATGCCAAGCTTCTCGATCAGCGCGCCGGCCGACAGCTCTCCATTAGCCAGCAGTTCGATGATTGCGATTCGCGTCGGATGCCCGAGCGCCTGAAACATGTCCGCCTTGAAGCGGCGCAAAGCGTTCTGCATGGATGCCTCGCTTGAGAGAATATTCGATTATTCGAATATATCATGACAAGAGAGGCCAGTACTATTTCGCCCTCGGATGCGTCCTGTCGTAAACCTCGGCGACCTGTCCAACGGTGAGCTGTGTGTAGCGCTGGGTGGTGGAGAGGCGCTCGTGACCGAGCAGTTCCTGAATGGCGCGCAGGTCAGCGCCCTCTTCGAGCATGTGCGTTCCAAAGGCATGACGCAGGGTGTGCGGATGTACGTCGGCGGCTAATCCGTGAGCCAGCGCGGTCTTTTTTACGATGCGTCCTACGCTGCGGGTGGTCAGGCGACCCAAGCCGCTCGCCGTTCCGCGAAGACGCACATTGAGCAGCAGCGCGTCTGAAGACTTCCCTGCCGCCGCCAGCTTTGCCTCGCGCAGAGGAAGGTATTTTCTAAGAGCTTCCGCCGCCGCGTCACCCAAAGGAACATAGCGTTCTTTGCGTCCCTTGCCGCGCACCAGTATAGCTTCGTTCGCCCAGTGAATGTCGCGCAGGTCGAGCCCGACCAGTTCGGCGTTGCGGATTCCGCAGCCATAGAGAAGCTCGAAGATCACACGATCGCGCTCCGGCCATGTGGCGAGATCATCAGCCGCTGCATCGGTGACGCGATTCATTTCCTCGATGGTGGGAACGCGGGGCAGATGTTTTGGCAGCTTAGGGGTGGCGACCAGGACAGCGGGATTTTGCTCCACGTATCCACGGCGGGCCAGCCATTTGAACCACGAGCGGATGGCGGCGAGCGCCCGCGCCACGGACGCCTTCGACAATCCCCGTCCGTAGAGTTCGCTCAGGTAGGCGCGAATCTGCCGATGCTCAAGTCTTTCGATAGCAAAGCTGCTGCCAAGCGTGGCGACCACATACTCTGCGAATGCGTGCAATTCACGGCCGTACGCGCGTGATGTGTGCGGAGAGACGCCGCGTTCGTGTGCCAAAGCGGCGAGAAATTCGTTCACACGCTCGGTGATGAGTGGCCGGTCGCTCATTCGACGGCTCTCTTCGCGCGAGGATGGTGCTGTCGATGGACGGCCTTGAGGCGTCCCAATGCCAGATGCGTGTAGACCTGCGTGGTCGCGATATCGGCGTGGCCGAGCAGGGTCTGCACGGTTCTCAGGTCCGCGCCGTGCTCGACCATGTGCGTCGCGCAGCTATGGCGCAGCATGTGGGGGCTGGCGTGGCCGTCAGTCGACTTCACCAGTTGCCAGATCCACTGGCGTGTGAGCGGCTCGCCACGCACGGAGAGAAACAGCCCTCCCGCGGCTCTACCTTTTTTCTGCAGGCTCGGACGGCCTTGCGCGAGATATTTTTCGATAGCTTCGACGGCTGGCCGGCCGAGAGGCACGATGCGCTCCTTGTCGCCTTTGCCGCGTACCATGATGCGTCCGGCGTCGAGGGAGAGGTCAGCAACGTTCAGCCCGGTCAACTCGGAGACGCGCAGGCCGCTGGCATAAAGCAGCTCCAGGATGGCCCGGTCACGCAATGCAATGGCGTCGGCCTCGGGATGGTCCGCCGCGACCCCCGCGCGCTCCAGCATGTCGGCCACTTCGGACTGGGCCAGCGATTTGGGCAGGACTTTCCATGATGAAGGCGAGTCGAGGTTGATGGTGGGGTCGCGATCGATGCGTTTATCGAGCAGCAGCCAGCGATAGAACCCACGCAGGCAGGAGAGCTTGCGCGCGGCCGAGCGTGACTCCACGCCGTGGGTGCCGAGGTGGGCGAGAAATCCCGACACCTGGGCATGGCCTGCGGAAACGAGAAGCCTGTTTTCGCCTTCGACGAACTCGGCGAACTGGAGCAGGTCGCGCTTGTACGCCTCGCAACTCAGCGGGCGCAGCCCCTTTTCGACGCGCAGATAGGCGAGGTATTCGCGCATCAGCTCGGTATTGCGCGTCTCGGGCACTCTATCGATTATCCGGGAAAGGGGATGGCAAAGCTGCACGTAAAGCGCGAGGAACCAACTTCATCAGCAGAGCGATTCCGGAACTGAGTTACGAAACGTTCACATAGCGGGCTGTGCATTTTCTTTGAGCATCGCGCACAATAGGAGCAGGAGTTTTGACGGTGACTACCACTTACAGCGCCCCTGTGCGCTACGCCCCTGCAGAATTTGAAGATGCCGTTCTCTCCCTGTCTCCTGCGACTGCCGTCTTTGACTGCGATGGAACGCTTTGGAGCGGCGACGCCGGTTACGGCTTTATGGTCTGGTCGATCGAGGCTGGACTGGTTTCACGGAACGCGAGCGACTGGATCGACTCCCGCTATCGGCTGTATTTGAACGGCGAAGTTTCAGAGACGCAGATGTGCGGCGAGATGGTGCAGATCTACGTCGGCCTGCAGGAAGAGGAGATTCGTCATGCTGCCGCCGAATATTTTCGCTCTCATATCGAGGCCCACATCTTTCCCGAGCTGCGCGATTTACTCGCGAAACTGCACACCAGAGGAGTCGATATCTGGGCTGTGAGCTCAACAAATAACTGGGTGATCGAGGAGGGCGCGCGACGCTTCGACATTCCAGCATCGCACGTGCTGGCTGCGCGGGTGCGGGTTGCGGAAGGCCGCATTACCAGCGATTTGCTCGACGTGCCCAGCGGCGAAGGCAAAGCCATTGCGCTCGCAAGGGCAGGTATCGAAAACCCCGACGCGGTCTTTGGCAACTCGGTGCACGACGCAGCCATGCTGGTGATGGCAAAACGGGCGTTTCCGGTGAACCCGACGCCCGCGCTGCTGGAAATTGCCGCAGAGCGCGGCTGGCCGGTCTTCTATCCCGGAGCTGTCCTCGCCGACAGTAAGCTCTAGCGACCGGATGAAAATCATTTCGCTGCAGCCGAGCGTGAGCATCATCCTCGACCGGCTTGGCTGCCTTGATTCGCTCGCCGCATGCACCAAATATTGCCTGGATGCTGTGCCCGCTCTCCGCGAGCGCTCGCTGCCGGTGGTGCACGATTCGTGGTCGACGAAGGCGGAGGAGTTGCTACCGGTTCGCGCCGATCTGGTGATCGCTTCGGTTCCCTATCGGCAGGAGGCGCTGACCGCCATCCTGAAATCCGGCTGCCCGGTACTGGCGCTTGCCCCACGCACGCTTGCAGACATCTATCAGGACATTCGTCTGATCGCCTCGGTCGTTGGGACGTCGAGCTGTGGCGAGAACCTGGTCGCATCAATGCAGTCGGCGATCGCGGACGTGAAGACGCGCGCGACGGTCATTCCCGACAAGCCACTGGTCTATTGCGAGGAGTGGGGCAAGCCACTCATCCAATCGCAGCTCTGGGTGAAGGAACTGGTTGAGGCCGCGGGCGGGGTTTTTCTAGGCGAGCCCGGCGCCACTGTTGAAGCCGAAGCCATCGCGGCTGCCAACCCCGACGTGATCCTCACGGCGTGGTGCGGCGCAGGCGACCGGGTGCCGCTAGAGCGGATCGTCGAGCAGCGCAATTGGCAGGAGTTGCGGGCCGTCAGGAGTCGCCGGGTCTACTGCATTGGCGACGAGCTTTTGAACACTCCGGCTCCCACGCTGATTGACGGACTTTACGCGCTCGCGCGCGCCATCCATCCTGACCAATTTGGCACCATCGCAATCACTTCTGGTCGCCAAATCAATCAATTTTCAGCAGATACGTCTAAACTGGAATGAACGTGGAGGACAGTGTCGGACAAAACGGAGCCAAGACCGTACGCTTTGTCGTCGCTGCCCTTATTTTGCGCGGCGACGAGGTTCTGATCTGCCAGCGCCGTCCAGATCAACCCATGGCACTCAAATGGGAATTCCCCGGCGGAAAAATTGAGGCGGGAGAAACGCCCGAGCAAGCCCTGGTCCGGGAGCTGGATGAGGAGCTCGGCATCGACGCCGATATTGGCTCGCATGTGACACACACTCGTCACACCTACCGGAGCGGCGGAGCTGTGGATCTTCAGTTTTTTGCCGTCCACTCGTTTCGCGGCGAGGTCACGAACCGTATCTTTCACGACGTGCGCTGGGTTCCGCTGCGCGACCTGACGGCATACGATTTTCTCGCCGCCGACCGCGATCTGATTCGCGATCTGGCCTCGGGCAAGCTGTTGTAAGGCAGGGATTAGCCATTAGCGCTTTGGCGGCGATTCACCTGAAACATTGGTATTCAAGTATTGCATTGATTCGGACCGAAGGCGATCGCTAGTAGCTAATGGCTAATGGCTAATCGCTAATCCCTGTTCCCTAGTGCTTGAACTGCTGCACCATTAGCATCACTGACAACACAATTACGATCGCGGCGGTTAGCCATGCAGTGGCGTTGAACCATCGGGGGTTTACATACTCGCCCATCAGGTCTTTGCGATTGATCAGCAGCAGCATGAGGATGATCACGATGGGCAACAAAATTCCGTTGAGCGCCTGCGATTCGATCGACCACTTCACAAGCGGAAAATTCGGGATCAGCACCACTGCCGCGCCGCCCACGATCAGAATCGTGTAGAGCCAGTAGAAGACCGGAGCCTCCTTGAAACGCTTGTCCACTCCGGATTCCAGACCCAGCCCCTCGCATACTACGTAAGCGGTCGACAGCGGCAGCACCGACGCTGCGAAGAACGATGCATTGAAGAGTCCGAAGGCGAAGAGCAGAAAGGCGTAGGGTCCGGCAAGAGGCTTCATCGCCTGCGCGGCGTCGGAGGCATCGCGGATTGACCCCAGCCCGTGTACCCAGAGCGTGGCGGCACAGGCCACGATAATGAACCAGGCGACGACGTCGGTAAAGATCGACCCTACGATGACATCGAGGCGGGATGCGGCGTAGTCCTTCACGTTCACGCCCTTCTCGACAATCGCGGATTGCAGGTAGAACTGCATCCAGGGCGCAATCGTGGTGCCGATTACGCTGACCACCAGGAAGAGATAATCGCCGTTGTTCCACGCCGAGCGCGGGGGCAGCTTCACAGTTGCCACAAGCGCCGTGTGCCAGCTCGGTTGCGAGAGCACTCCGGCGACGATGTAAGCGATATAGAAGACAGAAGCGACCAGAAAGATTTTCTCGACGCTCTTGTAGTCGCCGCGCACCGCCAATAGCCACACCAGCAGCGAACAGACGGGCACGGAGATGTATTTGCTCAGGTGGAAGAGCTCAAGGCTGGCGGCAAGACCCGAAAACTCGCCGATCACGTTGCCGAAGTTCACGAGAACCAGCAGAAACATCACGATGACAGTGATGCGCAGGCCAAACTCCTCGCGGATCAGGTCGCTCAGGCCCTTGCCGGTTACCACTCCCATGCGCGCACACATCTCCTGGACCACAATGAGCGCCAGGGTGATGGGAATCATCGTCCACAACAGGGCGTAACCGTACTGAGCGCCGACCTGCGAGTAGGTGAAGATGCCGTTCGGATCGTTGTCTACGTTGGCTGTAATGAACCCCGGGCCGAGCACGGCGAGGAACAGCACTATCCGGGTTCTCCAGCGTTTGAGCATGGGAAAGGCAGGGATTAGGGATTAGAGATTAGAGCGAGGCTCAAAAATGCCGCACCGCTCCCGGCTCACTGGCTGCGATTTTCGGTCGAACGTGCTTTGAGATCAAAGCTTTTTCATCAACGCTACCAGCATCTTACCCACTTCTACGGAAAGGTCCTCGGCGGTTTGTAATTTTTCCGCCGAACCTAAGGCCACGCTTCGCGCAATAACGATCTGGGTCTGCACCTCGAAGTTCGAACCGCGTGCTATGCCGATGAAGTGCTTGTACTCTCCGCTCGACGAGCGGCCCCAGCCCTCAGCGATATTGCTGGCAATTGAAACTCCCGCCCGCCGAAGCTGGCTGGAGAGCCCGTATAGTTCCTCACGAGGAAAATCCGCGGTGAATCGATAAAGTGCAATCGACAATTCGATGGCGCGTTGCCAGACTTTCAGATCGCGATAGGAACTACAGGATTCATCTCGAAGTGACAGGGTGCTCGACATGCTCACACTCTAAACGCGGGATGCCCGAGAAATGCTTCAGGCATAGATCGCCAAGGTTACCAAAGACTGGTCACAGGCTTCCCGTTTGCTAATCCCTAATCCCTAGTCCCTAATCTCTTATCCACTACCTCGCCCTCAAGAACGCGATCACGTGATCTGCCTCAATCACTCCTACTAATTTGCTGTTGCTGTCGAGGACCGGCAGGGCGCGAAGATTGTATTTATCGAACAGCTCGGCCACCTGCTGCTGATGCGCGTCCGCTTCGCATGAGATGAAGCGCGGCTCGGTGAGCACATCCAGCCGTGTCTCGGGGAGCGCCAGCACCAAGCGCGCGAGAGGAACAACCCCCTGCAGAACCTCGGCTTCGTCGACCAGGTAAATCTCAGTGATGGTTTCTATATCTCCGTCGAAATCGCGCAGCGCCTGTATGCCGTCAGCCACGACGGCCGATCGAGGGACCGAGACGTATGCCGTGGTCATGCGCCCGGCGGCAGAGTCCTCGCGGAATTCGAGCAGCTCTTCGACTTCCTGCCGCTCTTCCGGATCCATTTCCTCGAGAATGGCTTCGGAGCGCGCGTCGGACAGCTCGGCCAGCAGATCTGCGGCGGCCGAGGGATCCATCTCCTCGACGATGCCGGCCGCAGCCTCCGACGTCAGCCCTTCCATCATCGATTTCTGCAGCTTGGGTTCGACTTCTTCCAGAGCCTCGGCCGCTACCTCTTCGTCGAGGGTTGTGAGAATGGCTTCGCGCTCGGCCGGGGCCAGGTCTTCAAGGATGTCGGCGATGTCGGAGGGATGGAGTTGCGCCAGGCGTTCGTGCTCGATCTTCAGTTTCACGCGCCGCGCTGGGTCGACCTCAATCATGTCGACAAATTCCCAGGGAATCACTCGCGCCGGAAACTTCCTCGCGAAGGAGTCGAGCGCCTGCTTGGGCAATGTGCCTTTGAGCAGCCTGCGGACCGCGCCACGCAGCCCCACTTCGACCTCGCGCACCCGAAGGTCTTCGGAGCCGTTTTGCGGGAACCACTGCAGGTCGACGTCATTGACGCGAACCACCTTGCGGCCGTGCACGTCGATGATCTGGCGGTCCAGCAGGTCCTGGCGCAGCAGGATGAAATTGTCTTCCCCGCGCACCGGTTTCGGCGACGCTTCCAGTCGCAATTCCAGGGCCCCACTGGGGGTCTGCTGAACCTCTGTGGCAGGGACCAGCTCAAGTCCATGGCGCGTTTTCAGCACCAGGCCAGCCACTTTACCGGCTTCCACGCCGGTTCCAACCGCCAGATCGCTTACGCGGCCGCGCAAGCGGCCCTGCCCGTCGGTGACGGGGGTGCCGAGCATGGTTGTTAGGGTCGGATTGGCTTGTTTGTCGCGCAATTTGTCTGCCGTCTGCGATGCAGTCTAACAGGCAAACGGGGCAACCCGCCGCCGCCAATTGCGTTCCAAGTTCGGGTCGGTTGTCACTATCTGCACACGACGAGGTTGACTTTGCTTGACATTGCCTCCTCCAGCAAGCAAACTGCCTGCTAAAGAACATCGCGGTTTGAGGTTTCGCAAAAGGAAGACATGGGGCAGAGCGAGGAAGAGCATTTGACCGGACAACAGGCAAGCCGCATCACCTACACGCTCGAGTCCTCGCTGGACAGCGTCAACAAGGTCGAGGCAACCGCCGAGCAGATGGCCAAGAAGGCGGGCATCGATGAAGACGAGCTTTTCAAGATCACGATGGCAGTTCGGGAAGCAGCTGTGAACGCCGTGCTCCACGGCAACTCTTATGATCCCGAGAAACGTATTACGGCATCTTTCGAAAATACCGGCGAATCCTTGGTCATTCGTATTACCGACCAGGGAAAGGGGCTTGATCCGGACACGCTGCCCGATCCCTTGGCTCCGGAGAATCTTCTGCGCGGCTCCGGCCGCGGCATCTTCCTCATTCGATCGTTCATGGATGAGGTACACTTCAAGCAATTGCATCCCGGAACTGAGTTGACACTTATCAAGCATCTGGGTACGGCTCAAACAGGCAGCTAAGGAGGACTTTTTCGTGAGCATGAAAGTAACCACCCGTCAGGTGGACGGCGTGACCATTCTCGATCTAAGCGGACGCATCACCCTGGGCGAGGGGAGTGTACAGTTGCGTGACGCCATCCGGGACCTGCTGGCCAAGGGCTCGAAGCTTATCCTGCTGAATCTGGCGGATGTGAACTACATCGACAGCTCGGGGATCGGCGAACTGGTCAGCGCATATACTACCGTTCGCAACCAGGGCGGTGAACTGAAGCTTCTGAACCTGACCAAAAAGGTTCACGATCTGCTCCAGATCACCAAGCTCTACACCGTCTTTGACGTCAAAGACGACGAAGCCAGCGCGATCGCTTCCTTTACACGCGCTTAGCTCAAGCCAACCACTCCTCCTTCCGAATGCAAAGAGGCTGCCCGAAGGCAGCCTCTTTGCGTGCCGGAATCCCTCCTAGAACTTCACTGTCGGAGCCTGCCGCGAGCTCTCGCTAGCCTCGAAATATGCATTGTTGGGCTGGAAGCCCGCGATGCCAGCCCAGATGCTGTTTGGAAACTGCCGGATAAAAGTGTTGTAGTCCTGAATGGTCCGGTTATAGCGGTTACGCTCGACAGCGATGCGGTTTTCCGACCCTTCGAGCTGAGCCTGAAGCGAGAGGAAGTTCTGATCGGCCTTCAGGTTCGGGTAGTTTTCCGAAATGGCGAGCAACCGCCCCAGTGCTGAATCCAACTGCCCGTTGGCTTGAATCTTCCCCGCCGGATCATGCGCATTCAGCAAGCCCGCCCGCGCATTGGCGATGTCGGCGAAGACGGTCTCCTCATGCGTGGCATATCCCTTTACTGTCGCTACCAGGTTTGGAATCAGGTCCGCGCGCCGCTGCAGAACCACATCCACCTGCGACCATTGAGACTTGACGGCTTCCTGCTTGGCCACCATCTGGTTTTTGGCGCTCACATAGCTGCCAAAAACCATCATAATTACGATAAAAATCAGTACCACTACGCCAATTGCAATCCACAACCCGCGACGCATCATCTAGCTTGTCTCCCCTGACTCATCGTTTACCGAGTCACCGTTATCTTACCAATCGCCGCCAGCGCCACCGCCGCCGGTACTGCCGCCGCCAAATCCGCCAAAGCCGCTGCCGCCGTCATCTCCCCCGCCACCACGACCGCCTCCGTCTCCCCCTCCACCGCCGCCAAATCCGCCGCCCATAAACATCCCCAACAGGAAGCCAATGAGCCCTGACCCGCCGAAGCGCGACAGAATCGCCAGCAGAAGGATCAGCCCTATGCCAAAGATGATCAGTTTGCCCAGGCTGATGTGAACAGGCTGCTGTGCCTGGCGTCGGGCAAGAGGCGTCAGCGTCACGCCCGCATCCCTGGCGATGATTTGAGATATCTGATTGACCGCCAGCGAGACAGCGCCGTCGAAGTCATTGTTGCGCAGCATCGGCACCATCTGGCGGCCGATCGCGCTCACCGTTGCGTCGGGCAGGATACCCTCCAGTCCATAGCCCGTTGAGATGAACCGCTTGCGATCCTTCACCGCGAATAGAATCAGCACCCCGCGGTCACTGCCCTCCTTGATTCCCTTCTTGCCGATTCCCCACGCCTGATACAGATCCACGGCATATTGCTCGATCGGCTCATCGTCCGTTGTTTCGACCGTGCCGACCGCAATCTGTGCATTCGCCTGGTGATCCACCTGGCCGCACAGACGATTGATTTGCTGCTTTACCGTCGGCGACATCACGTGAGCTAGATCGCTCACATAGTCAGTCGGCCTAGGCAGGCTTTTCACGGGCTGGCACAGCGCCGTTACACACAAAAGCGATACCGCCAGAGCGGCCCCGCTGCGAACTAGAAGTTTCCGAAGCATCGCACGCAATTCTACCGGGAAATAGAAAAGGCGTCCCACGCAGGGAACGCCTTTTATTCTGGAGTGCGTTATTACTTAGCTGCTTATTGACCCGACGATGTCATTTTGCCCTTGCCGTTCATCAGGTTATGACTCTCCGCGATCTTGTCGATCATCTCCAGGTGATGATCAATGACCTGTTCACCCTGCTGCGTTACCTGCTTGAGAGCTGTGTTCTGGGTCTGCTGGGCTTCTGACTTGAAATCATCGGCATCTTTCTTGTGATCCTTCACCATCGTCACGATGTAGGCGTTATCGAACTCCGTGCCGGACAGGCTCTGCAATTTCGCCATCAGCTCTTTATCCTTTTTTGAGACGCCGGCAGGAGGCGTAACACTCATCTGTTGCGCAACCACTTTCATCTGGTCGCCGAGCTTGGTATGATCGGTCACCATGGTCTGGCCAAACTGCTTCACGTCATCGCTCGAGCCCTTTTCTGTCGCCAGCTGCCCTAGCTGAACTTCGGCCATGCCGCCTTCAAGGGCCTTTTTCACAAAAGCCTTATCCTGCATGCCCGCAGACGCCGCAGCCTGCTGCGCTTGCATGTTGTCCACCGAGTTGACGCCCGGATTCCCATTCGGATTGGCGGGCGAATTCATCGAGGGCTGCTGCTGCGCGCCCCCGCCGGGATTCATCTGCGCAAAGGCGGTTGCGCCTGTGAGCAGAAATGCGCCGGAGAAAACAATCAATCTTTGAGATAACCGCTTCGAGATCATTGGGGGGGATTCCTCCTTGCCGAGGCATTCGCGACCCTACATGTACACTGGCACTGCTTAAGCGCCGTGAATAATGCCCGACATATAGTTGAATGCCGCGAACTGGGCCGCGAGTTGCCTTCTTCACCCTCGCATTTTCTTCTCCAGAACATCAGCTTTGCGGTTGATTCCGGTGAAGTGCTTGCGATTGTTGGCCCTAGCGGCGCGGGCAAGAGCACGCTGCTGCGCATGATCAACCGGCTCGACGAGCCAACTCAAGGGGCCGTCTATTTCCACGGTGAGGACTACCGCGGCCTCCCAACTTCAACGCTGCGGCGGTCAATTGGCATGGTGATGCAGCGGGCCTATCTCTTTCCCGGCACCATTGCGGAGAACATTGCCTTTGGCCCTCAACAGCACGGAATCGACATAACGGCGAATCAAATCGCTGACCTCTTAGGGCAGGTGGGACTCGTGGGCTATGCTCAACGCGATGCGCTCACCCTCTCCGGCGGAGAAGCGCAGCGGGTGGCGATCACGCGCGCACTGGCAAATCAGCCCGAGGTGCTCCTTCTCGATGAACCCACCTCCGCACTGGACGGCGTTGCGCGCTCCGAGGTGGAGCGCCTGCTCGAGTCGCTCATCCGCGAGCGCCATCTCACCTGCCTCTGGGTAACCCATAGTCCGGAGCAGGCCCGTACCATGGGCGACCGGGTTCTCCGGCTTGAAGCCGGCCATATGACCGCTATCGGAACGCCAGACGAAGTGCTTGGGCAAAATGTGAAGGTGCCGAGTGCTTGAACATTTATTTCCCAACCAACTCGCGCGCGGAGTGGTCGAGTGCCTCATCGCCGCTCTCACAGCCATCGCAGTCATTGTTCTCGCTCGCAGGCGCGCACCCGACTTGCTCAAGGAAGTCCCACTGGCCCAGTTCCGGGGACTGCTGCAGATCGTTGCCGTGGGCGCGATTCTGGCGGCGCTGCTGCACGGCCCGCAGTGGACCTCCATCTTCGTTCTCGTTGGAATGGTCTTCGCAGCGGCAACCATCGTTCGCAAACGCGCCAAACAAATCCCCGGAGCCTTCGTCTTGGCCCTCATCGCGATCGGCGTGGGTGCAGGTTCTATTCTAGCGATCATGACGGCGACCGGAGTCATCCCGCTCCGCATTCTTGTCCTCGTACCCGTCGGCAGCATGGTCATCGCGAATACGATGAACACGCAGTCTCTCTTCCTCGATCGATTTCGCGGGGAGGTGCTGGCCCACGTTGGCGAAATCGAATCGGGTCTGGCTCTGGGTGCGTCTGCCGAAGCTTCTGTCGCTCGCTACCTGCACGCAGCCTTTCGCTCCAGCCTTATTCCGGCTGTCGACAATATCAGGTCGCTGGGAATCGTGTGGATTCCCGGCATCATGGCGGGCATGGTGCTCTCAGGAGCGTCGCCGCTCTTCGCGGCCCTCTATCAATTCGTGGTGCTGTCGACGATTTTCTCGGCGTCCGCATTGGCATGTTTCGTCGCCAGCTATCTGGTCACGAAGCGCATCTTTTCCGCTCACAGCCAGCTTTTACTGCGAGCATGATCCTCAGTGCGCCGTGACGCGAGGCAGGTTCCAGTGCAGCCACACGCTCACCACGCGAAGCGCAAAGCAGATCACCGCACCGGCGACCGCAACCGCGGTTCGAGGCAGCTTAAGCTTGATGCCGGCAATAACAATCGCCGCCCCCGCGAGGGCCGCCGTGGCGTATACGTCGGACCTTAGCACCGTCGGGACCTCCGCGAGTAGTAGATCGCGCACCGTTCCGCCTCCGACGCCGGTGATACCTCCCATGAGCACGGCGATGAACGGGTTAATGCCGCAGTCGAGAGCTTTCAGCGCACCCGCGACTGCAAATAGGCCCAACCCGGCGGCATCGAGCACCATGAGCAGGGTCGCCGGAATCTCCGCGACAAAGGTGTAGAAGAGAAATACTGCGAAGCCACCCGTAAAAGCAATCGCCCCGTACCGCCAATCGGAGATGGCTCCCGGTGGAAGCACGCCGATCAGCACGTCGCGAATAATGCCACCGCCCAGCGCCGTGGCAAAGGCCAAAACCATCACGCCGAGAAGGTCGAGATTACCCTTGGCCGCAGCCATTCCGCCTTCCAGCGCAAAGAAAAATGTGCCAACGAAATCTACGGCCAGCAGCAGTGTGTCCGAACTCGGTTTGATGCGGCTCATGCGCTCCCTTCTCCTCTCGTTTCGTCCAGAGCATTGTAGCTGCGCCGTATCCCGCCTCAATCTTTTGGTGGATGACCGGGCTGCCTCTCTCCGGATACGATGAGCCGAAACGCAGGCTAACGAATCAATGGAACCAAAGAGACAGATGGGACTTGCCGCAGCCGTCGCTGTGGTTACAGGCGAGTCGATTGCTCTGGGAATTTTTCTCACTCCGGCAGCTATGGCGAAGTCGCTCGGCTCACCCGCACTGCTCGCCACCGTCTGGTGCGGCATGGCGGCGATGGCGCTGGCAGGCGCGCTCTGCTATTCGGAGCTGGCCGTACGCTATCCGCTCGCCGGAGGCGAATACGTCTACCTGCGCGAAGGATACGGCCCGCGCGTCGCCTTCCTTTATGGATGGATGTCCGCCGCCGTGATCGATCCCGGCATCGCCGCCGCACTCTCCTTCGGAGCCATCCCCTATGTCCAGGCGATTGTCGCCATCTCACCTCGAACCGCTGCCCTCCTTCCCTTCGCCATCCTGGTCGTTCTCGGCGCAATCAACTATCTGGGAACGCGGCTCAGCGGACGAGTGATGGCGACGGCAAACCTGCTGAAGCTGGCTGTTCTCTTCGGCCTCGTCGCCTGGGCCTTCGTGTCGGGCCATGCCTCCACGACAAATCTGCTGCCGCTCACCACGCGCCGCCCTGGCTCCGATATGCTCTTCGGCGCCATCGCCGGATCAGTCGTCAACGCCTTCTTCAGCTTCGGAGGCTGGTGGGAAGCTGGCAAGCTTGCCGGCGAAATACGCAACCCCCGCCGAACTCTGCCCCTTGCCTTCACCTGCGGAGTCCTGCTGGTATCTGCCATCTATCTCCTCGTCACCTTCGCCTTTCTCGCTGTAGTGCCACTCGACAAGATCGTCTCGAACACCGCTTTCGTCGCCCAGTTTGGACAAGCGCTGTTTGGCTCGGCAGGCGGCAGGATTCTCTCAGCATGCGTGCTGCTCTCGGTCACCGGCGGCCTGATGGCGCTCACCATGGCAGCGCCCCGCGTCTACTACGCGATGGCGAAGGACGGCGCGTTCTTCTCAGTCTTCGCCAAGCTCCACCCGCGCTTCGGAACGCCGGCAAACGCGGTGTTGCTGCAAACCTGCGGCGCGCTGCTGATCCTGCTCTTCGGAGCCTTCGACAAGATTCTCGCCTACATTATTTTTTCCGCAGTCTGCTTTCTGGCGCTCTCGGTCACTACCCTCTTCCGTCTCAAAGACCCCGTCCGGCGCTGGTGGTATCCTGCGGCGCCCATTGTTTATCTCGCCGGCAGCGCCATCGTCGCGCTGCTGATACTCATGCACAGCCCATTACCGGCACTCATCGGCGTCGTGGTCGTGCTTGCCGGCGGTCTGTTGCGACGGTTTTTCTCTCCAGCCAACGCATCGCCGGCTGCCGACACGCCAGTGACCGAATCTTCGCTCACCTGATCCCATGAAAGGATGAAACGAATCCATGCCCTACATCGCATTGCCTGAAGGATTGACCGGTATTCGCGCCGCGATGGCCTTTCGGCCTGAAACCGCCGGGTCACTCAACGATCTTGCGGAGACATTGCTGCACGCTCCGCATTCGCTCCCACCGGGCGAACGCGAACTCATCGCTACTTATGTCTCTTACCTCAACGACTGCTACTTCTGCCAGACCATCCACGGCTTTATCGCCTCCGCCAGCCTCAATGGAGATGAGGAACTGGTGAAGCGCGTAAAGGCTGACTTTCAGCATGCTGATATTTCGGACAAGCTCAAGGCACTGCTCGTCATCGCCAGCAAAGTGCAGAAGGGCGGCAAGCACGTGACAGCAGAGGACGTTGAGCACGCCCGGTCGTTCGGCGCGACCGATCTGGAGATTCACGACACGGTACTCATCGCCGCTGCCTTCTGCATGTACAACCGCTATGTGGACGGGCTCGGCACCTGGCAGCCGCACGACGACGCGATGTACCGCGAACGCGGCAAGCGCGTTGCCCGCGAAGGTTATGTAACCGTCAGCAAGGAATATCTACCCGCAGAAGTAGTAGCCAAATAGGAGAGAAACATGCCCCACATTTCACTTCCTGAAGGACTCGCCGGGATCACTGCCGGCTTCGCATTTCGCCCGGAGACGGCAAAGCCCATGCGCGAGTTGGCGCACATCCTGCTCCACGAGCCCAACAGCCTCTCACCGGGCGAACGCGAGCTGATCGCTACTTACGTCTCCTCGCAGAATGATTGCTATTTCTGCCAGACCAGCCACGGAGCCGCAGCTGCCTGCCATCTGGGCAGCTGCGAAGTCGTGAAGCAGGTCAAGACCGATTTTCAGACCGCTTCTGTGTCGCCGAAGCTCAAAGCGCTGCTCGCCATCGCGGGCAAAGTGCAGCAAAGCGGAAAGAGTGTCACCTCCAGCGACGTCGAACATGCGCGCTCGCTCGGCGCAACCGATATGGAGATTCACGATACGGTGCTCATCGCCGCCGCTTTCTCTATGTTTAACCGCTATGTCGACGGACTCGGCACATGGCAGCCGCATGACGACGCGATATACGCGCAGATGGGCGAGCACCTCGCCGCCGAGGGCTACCGAAAGCGCCCGCCCGAGCAACCGGAGCCTTCTTACTATGAAACAGCCCGAGCGGCGTTGAAGTAGCAGCGACGGCGGATTTTTGACGGGCACAAAATTCCGCCGAAGTTTCGCGCCACGTTCATAAGCCGAATTGTGCCGCCAAACGTCTCTAGTCTATAGTTTGAATAATGCCCCATTTCCTGTCACAGCAGCGCTCGCGATTCTCCCTGGTGTCTCTACTCGGGATTATTTGCATTGCGCTGGTGCTGATGAGTGGCATGGTTCAGGTTGTCCACAGCCATCCATCTGGGCAGCCCGACCACGATTGTTCCCTTTGCACCACGGCGCACCATGTCATTCAGATCGTTGCGCTGGTCACGCTCGCCTTTTCCAGCCTGGCTGTTACGGGCGTGGCTCCGGAGCCAATTCTCAAGCGGCCCGGCAGATATTTCTTCTTCAAGCTTGCGTCCCGGCCTCCACCTGCTATCTCTGCCTTCGCCTGAGCAGAGTCAATTTCACAATTCAGCAGATTTTTTGGAGGTCGTTTTCATGCGCACATTCGCGCGACGCTTCGCCGTCTTTCTACTTGCAGCCTTTTTGCAGGCAGCTTTTTCTCTCTCCTACGCTCAATCCGCCGCTAACTCGGGCACCATCACCGGGACCGTTAGCGATCCAACCGGCGCCGTCATCCCTAATGCGACCGTTACCATCAACAACCCCATCAGCCAGTATTCGCGTTCAGCCACGACGGACAGCGCCGGCCATTACCGCTTTCAGAATCTCCCGTTCAACCCTTATCACCTAACGGTAAACGCGAGCGGGTTTGCTTCTATGGCGCAAGACGTTGACGTACGCTCGGCCGTGGCGGTCACTGTAAACCCCACCCTGGCGCTGGGAGCAGCTTCGACGACAGTGACCGTTGAAGCCGGCCAAGATCTCGTCGAGAACGACCCCACCTTCCACACTGACATCGACCGGAACATGATCCAGGAGATTCCGCTGGAGAGCCAGTCGTCGTCGCTCAGTTCGCTGGTCACGCTTACCTCTCCCGGTGTCTCCGCCGATTCGAATGGACTCTTCCATGGCCTAGGCGACCACGCTTCAAACTCTTTTTCCGTCGATGGCCAGCCGATTACCGATCAGCAGAGCAAGGTCTTCTCGAATCAGCTGCCGTCGAACTCGGTTCAATCCCTGGAAGTGATCTCCGGCGCTCCGCCGGCTGAGTACGGCGGCAAAACAAGCCTGGTGATCCAGGTGACGACGCGCTCGGGTCAGGGACAAACGAAGCCCACCGGCAGCATTACCACCTCCTACGGGAGCTTCGGATCAGCAACCGCAGCGGTCGATGTGGCTTACGGCGGCAAGAACTGGGGCAATTTTTTTGAGCTTGACGGACTGAATACTGGCCGCTTTCTCGATCCCCCGGAATTTGTCGTATTTCACGCCAAGGGGAACGAGCAGAATATCTTCGATCGCGTGGATTACACCTTCACCCCCGCCGACTCGATTCACACCAGCCTGAGCTACAGCCGCTCCTGGTTCCAGACTCCGAATGCCTACGACAACCTGAATGTGCAAAACGTCATCAGCGGAGGCGCCAGCCCGACTCCTGTCTTCGGCAACGTGGGTGACACCGACCAGCACTCAAAGATTCAGACCTTCAACATCGCGCCGACCTATACACATGTAATCGGCTCAGATCAGGTCTTTAACCTCGGAGCCTTTGCCCGCAAAGATTTTTACAACTACTTCCCCAGTGAAGATCCCCTGGCCGACAAGGGACCGCCGAATCTTCAAACACAAACCGTTTCGCAATATCGCACGCTTCTGAATGTCGGCGTCCATTCGGACTACACCTACGTGAAGGGGATAAACAACATCAAGGCGGGCGCAGTCTACGAGCAGACATTCCTCAGGGAAAACGACAAACTGGCTGTAGTCGCCAACACCTTCAACTCGCCTTGCGTCGATAGTTCCGGGAACTCAGTGCCCGGATTCAGCGACCCGGGTCAGTGCCCGGCCTACGGATACGCCGCTAATCCGGCATATCTCCCCGTGCTGGCGCCCTATGACCTGACTCGCGGAGGCGGACTCTACAACTTCTTCGGCCACACGGATGTCAAGGAACTGGCTCTCTATATCGAAGACCAGATCAAAGCGAAAAATTGGCTCTTCAATCTGGGACTACGCGGCGACCTGTACAACGGCCTCACGGTGGCTCGCCAGGCCCAGCCGCGCATTGGCATTGCCTACAACGTGAAGCGAACGAACACCATACTGCGTGTCTCGTACGCACGTACACTGGAAACTCCGTTCAACGAAAATCTCGTTCTCTCCAGCACCGGATGCACGAATGAAGTACTCGCTCCACTCCTCTTCTGCACGCCCGGCGTGGCAGGAACGCTTTTCCCCGGCTATCGCAACGAATTCCATGCTGGATTTCAGCAGGCCTTCGGCAAGTATGCGGTTATCGGCGGCGAGTACATCTGGAAGTACACGCACAATGCCTTTGACTTTAGCGTGCTTGGCAACACGCCGATCACCTTCCCTGTCGACTGGCACAACTCGAAGATCCCGGGCTACGCGATCCGCGCCGATGTCCCCACCATTCACAATTTCTCGGCTTACGTAGTCATCTCATCGGTCGCCGCCCGGTTTTTCCCGCCGCAGGTGGCCGGAGCCGGAGCGACCGTCGGCCAGACCGGGTATCCTTTCCGCATCGACCACGACGAAAAGTTGAACCAGACCACCCACCTGCAATATCAGATCAAGACGCGCGGACCGTGGCTGGGCTTGAACTGGCGCTATGACAGCGGCCAAGTCGCCGGCGCCGTGCCGTGTTATGGGACCACGGATCCAAACAGCCCATGCCTTGGCACCTCGACGCTGCTCAACGGACAACCCGCGGTCGATCTCAGCGGCCTTACTGCCGACCAGGAGTTCCAGGCTGGCCTCACCTGCAACGGTGTCAAGGCAACGCCAACCTCACCGCTGCCGCCGACCTGCCTTGCCAGCCAGTACAGTTCCAACCTGGTCAAGATTCCCGCTCCCAATACCGGGGATAACGACCACAATCCGCAGCGCATCGCCTCGCGTAACCTGTTCGATGCTGTTATTGGGCAGGAAAACCTCTTCCACGGCGACCGATACCGCTGGAGCGCCCAGGTCACGGCGATCAACTTTACCAATAAGTACGCGCTCTATAACTTCCTCTCCACCTTCAGCGGCACGCACTATGTAACTCCGCGGGCGGTGACGGCCCAAATAGCTTTCCACTTCTAACAGCATCTCTCCACGGCCGGAGCAGCCATCGACAGCGCGCTCCGGCTCAACTCTCCGGTATGCTGAACGCTCAGGAGAGAGACCATGCTAGCCCAATGCGATGTGATCGGCTTCATCCCCTCAAAAGACGCAGTACGAGCGCGCGATTTTTATGAGAAAACGCTGGGGCTGCGATTTATCAGCGACGACATGTTTGCCGTCGTCATGGAATCGAATGGGACGATGATCCGGATCGTGCAGGTGAAAGACTTCACTCCCTTCCCGTTCACGATTCTCGGATGGAAGGTCGAAAACATCGACGCAGAGGTCTCAACCTTGATCGAGCGCGGCGTCTCCTTCAAACGCTACCACTGGCTCGAACAGAGCGAGTCCGGCATCTGGACCGCGCCGGGCGGCGCAAAGATCGCATGGTTTCAGGACCCGGACGGAAATGTTCTCTCCCTGGGTCAGCACCCGAAGTAGCCTCTCACGATACCTTTCTCGCCCGGCCTGCAGCGAACCGCTGCGCACGGCGCGCATTGCGGCGAACGTTCTGCATCGCTTTCTTGGCGGCTTTCTGGCCGGAAGTAACTCTCATCCCATAGATGTGGTGGGCGCTGCTTCCCGTCTCGTATTGGAGATAGCCGCCCGGCCGAACTCCGAAGGCGCGCAGCGGAAGATTGAGATAGTTCGTATTCCCGCTCCCGCCCGATAACCTGTAATACCTTCTGCCAACAAAGTTCGATACAACCACCTTGTCGATGCGATAGGAATCACCCTGCGTCGGGTCGCAGACTTCGAGATCGTAGTAAACCGTACGGGAAGCTTGCTTTGGCCGCGGACCTGCCACCGTCAGTGCGGTGTCGGGGTCCGCCAGCAACTCCAGCACTTCGTGAGATAACGTGAACGACCATGCTTCCTTGGCTTGCGCGCAAATATCCAGATAGACGAATCCGTAAGGGATCCTCTTGTTGTTGGCGGAGTGATACCCCTCGGCGTCCTCCACGCCAGTAGCAGGATCTTCGGATGAGTCGCCAAGATAAATCACCGCATCCGCGTCCTTCTGAACCGGCGCCTTCTTTCGGACCAGCGGCACCCACACACCTTTCAATCTCGCTCCGGTGCCCCACTCAGGTTGAAAGTGTTCATTGACCTGCCTGCCGATGGCGGCAACCGTGGCATGAAAGTCGGCCGCGAGTATCTGTTTGGACAGATTGGCAATGGTGATATTCATAAACATTTCTCCGGGAGCGGAGTGTCTAACAGGCAGCGGGAAATGTCAATCGGACCGACGAAGAATCATCATCTTTTGAGCATGGTCGAGGGTTTTCGACGAAGAGAGCTTAAAGAAACTATTCCCGGCATCCCTGGGTTTTTCGAGGGGCAGGCGAATCTATACCCGATCGGAACGACTGACACCGTACGAATCCAAGACATCGCGCAGGGTCACCACTCCCTCCAGCTTGTGAATATTCGCGCGGCTCACCACCGGCAGAATTTCGATCTGGTTTGTTCCCATCCGCTCAAGTGCTAAATCAAGCCCCTGGTCGGAGTGGACGTGCGGAAAAACAAGCCCATCCACGAGATCCTCGAGTTTCTTGTCGGCGCCTTCCCCCAACTCCTGTTCGAGTGTCGAACGATTGATAACGCCAATCACCCCACGCTGATCGGCCAAAAGCCACGTGCGGAACTCACTGGAGCAGACCTGTTCCCAGGCTTCTCGAACCGTGATCTCGGCAGGCAGTGGCGTGATCGCATCGCGCATGACTCGGATTACCTGTCGTTGACCTTGCCACTGGCGGGATGCGGCCGACGGCAGGTGCACCCCATCCTGAATTGCCAGGGCTTCGTAGATGGGCTGCTTCTGGATTCGCGAAGAAATGAAAAAGCTAACCAGGTTCGCAATCATCAACGGAACGATCACCGCATAGTCCTGGGTCATCTCGAAAATCATCAAGACTGACGTCATGGGAGCGCGCACGATCCCAGCGAAGGCCGCGCCCATTCCCACCAGCGCGTACGCCCCGGGTGTGGCAGTGTAAAGAGGAAAAAAATGATGGGCCACAGTCCCCACAGTGCCTCCCAACATAGCGCCGATAAACAGGGCCGGCCCAAAGATGCCGCCTGCGTTGCCGGAAGCGTAGCTGGTGGTCACCGCAATAAGTTTGAGAACCACCAGCAGGGCCATCAATTTGACCGCCATGTTTCCGTTCAAGGCGTAGCCGACATATGCATAGCCCACGCCCAGGACCTGGGGCACGAACAGCCCCAACACACCGACTAATAAGCCGCCCGCCACAGGTTGAAACCAGACGGTTTTTTGCGGGAAGCGGAGAAACCGTTCCCGCATCCCCAACAAAAGTTTCGTGAAGGCCGCCGAGGTGAGGCCGCCCGCGACCCCGAGCACCGCATAAATGGCAAATTCCGCTGGATGCACCAGTTGGTATTGCGGAACCTTGAATAAGGGGCTATTGCCGAGCATCAGGCGAAGCACGCCCCAGGATGTAGCCGATGCCAGCACCACATAGCCAACCAGCGGTGCTTGAAGGTCCCCTACTATCTCTTCGAGTGCAAACACCACGGCTGCCAGAGGTGTGTTGAACGCTGCGGCAATGGCTGCTGCCGCACCAATAGGCAGAAGCGCCTTTACCTTTTCAGGGCGCAGTCCCACAAAACGTCCGAGCAACGAGGCAATGCCGGCGCCCACTTGAACGGAGGGTCCTTCGCGTCCGAGGGGAATTCCGCTGGCCAGGGTTGCGGATGTGCAAAAGAACTTTCCCAGCACGGTGCGCAACTTGATACGCCCCTCGCCCGCATAGAGAGCCGCCTTGGTCTGTGGGACGCCGCTGCCTCGCGCATTCGGAAAATAGCGAAACAGGAGGTAACCCATACTCAGGGAGCCGACGACCGGGAACAGAAAACGCCGCCACCTCGCACTGTCGGGCGGATACAGCCGCATCCCCGCTCGCTCTGTCAGCAGGATGAAGGCCACGACGGCCAGGCCCGTCAAGGCTCCAATAATCAGCGTGAGGACAAGAACGACCTGATCCTCACGTGGTTGCAGCTTTCCCAGGCGATGTAAGAGAGGGGATTTCCACGAATTCTGGGTCGTATTCTGGTCGATTTCGCTCATCGCCCGGGAATGTCCTCTCCGAGAGGATATCCATCCGGCTCTATTGCCACTCCACATGGGCGGTTCGTTGCATCCTCGATGCAGTAAATCAACCCCAGACCAGATGTGACCGGGCCCCCGTCGCGGAACGGCGTGAAATCGATATCAACGCCCATCGCATCGGTTTGTCGAATTGTCTCTTCTTTACTCACCTGCCCGTCCAGAATATTCCCGCCCTTTGGGTTGGTTGGCATCTCTAACTGCCAGAAATCTGATATTTCGGAATCGTGCAGCCTGAAATCGAGCCCATCCGTCATATTAGATGACCACCACGTTGCATGCAGATACCTGCCTCGGTACAAGCGCATAATTATTGCAAAGTGTGTTGGTTCAGCCCGAAATGGAAAGAGGGCACCCTCCGTTAGTGAGCACTCCACCCTTCGGGCGGGGATTTTCAAGTAGGATTTGTGCCAATCCGCGGAGAGCGAAAAACAATGCGCCGCTACCATCACATCGGAATTCCCACTACTGAAGCGAAGCCTGGCGAGACCCACTTGAAACACCTGAAACTCTTTGTCGTTAGCCACGAGAAAAGCGAATTTGGCGTGGAGTGGATGCGTTTCGAAGCGGATGCGGCGGTCCCTGATCTCGTCCGGCAAGTTCCGCACGTCGCGTTTGAAGTGACTGATCTCGCCTCCGAGCTTGCTGGCCGCGAAATCCTGATTCCTCCCAATAGCCCATCCGATGGCGTCCGCGTCGCGTTTATAGTCGAAAACGGCGCGCCCATCGAACTGCTCGAATTCACCGACCCCAACCATCCTGGCCGCCGCCAGCAGAGCAACCTTAACGGATGAACGCTTTTTCCATTTCCTGGTGACGAGAAACACATTTATCGGGACGAATACGCACCTGTGGGCAAAATAAGCTGCACGCTCGGCTATTCGGTGAGGAGCACGTCGATGTCGGCTTCGAAGATTTACGCCGAAGCGACTAGCAACACGAGGCACTGGGCCAGCAGCGATACACCGAGCAGCGGAACACGGATCAATAACACCCTATCCCACGACGCCTGTAGCTCTCGAGCGTTGTTGAGTCTTTCTCCGGTTTTTGCCGCTTCGGTTTGAATCCGATTTATTGGTTTTGACAAGAGATTGTAGAGAATGACGAACAGAATCAGCATTAGGACCGATGCGAGATAGAGCCAGCGCTGCCCACTCCTGCTTAATACGGCCAGCAAGAGGTTGGACAAGATCGCCGAGACGCCCCAGATCGGCATCCGAGCGTCGGCGAACATGTGGAAGAAACCCATGATTTCGGTTCCAGCAGATGGCGAAGCCATTCTGAGAGCAGGACGGCCGACAGTCAAAAAGAACATGTCCGTGCCAAACACAACTGCTGTGCTTAGAATGCCAACTAGAGATAACAGCCACATCCAATGGTTCATAGTCCTTCCTCCTTTTTACCGTCGCTGCTCAAATGGCATGGATCAACAAGAGGCCGACGATAAGCATCACCGCGCAGGTCACGCCATGAACGGAGAACGCCGTTGCCTTTCGCCCGCCCGACACCAGAATGTTGGACATGTCGCCAAAAGGGATGATGGCGAAAACAAGCAGAACTATGCCTACCGTCCGGCTGTCCGTGGTCAGCATCATGGTCAGCACGGCCAATCCAGCTGCGACGTCCCGGATTCCTTTTAGACGCAGCCAGGCAAGAGTGTCAGCATCGGATGCAGGCGGCTTAAGACCAAAGGATCCCAGGATTCGTTTGGGGGATGCAAGGTAGCAGCAACCGATACCAATGATCGCCGCAGCTATGAGAGCCGCCAAAATGAGCGGAATAGCGTGGTGCATAGAGCATCTCCTTGTTATAAAATCTAGCAACGCTATATATGATGCGCCACTTTCGGAGAAGTTTCTACCGTCCGCCGGGCGATGATTCTAGCGGCGCTATACTTCCTATCGATGGCAACGAACCGAATTGCAGAACGAAAACTGCGTGACAGGCAGGGCCGCCGGGCACAGATCATCAGTGCTGCACGACGAATCGCGGAGCTTGAAGGGTGGTCCAACGTAACCGTCCGCCGGCTATCGGACGAAATTTCATACAGCCAACCGGTCTTATACGCTCATTTTGGAAGCCGCGAAGGGATTCTCGCCGCGGTTGCCATCGAGGGTTTCCAGGAATTGGGCCTGGCTTTGGAGAAGGCACGGAAACGGGTTAAGCGTGGAAGTACGGTCGAATCCGTCGCGGCCGCATATCTGGAGTTCGCCGCGTCTTCACCCGCACTGTATGAAGTCATGTTTACGCTCAGCTTGAGCGTTCCATTCGATGAGGCGGATACTCCTCCGGAGCTGCGTTTCGCGTTTTCCCAACTCCTGGAATTGTTTCAGGGGCAGAGTTCGAAGCCAGAGGTTATATCGGAACTGTTTTGGGCGAGCCTCCACGGTATCGCCGAGCTAACAAGAACCAAGCGATTTCCGCCCGGCCGTCAGAAAGAGCGTGTGAGGACGCTCGTCGAGCGCTTCACTTTCCCAAGAGATGCAACGGCACAGGTGATGAAAGCGCGATGAGTGAAATAGGCGCGCTCTCGTCTTTTCGCAAACAAGGCGAGATGAATCCTCACAAAAGCTTCGGACATCCCCGTTTGTTGATGCGCGGATTGATCGGGGCACGAGCTGAAATCGGCATCGCGACGATGGCATACAACCTCAAGCGGACCACAAATGTGCTTGGGGCAGAAAAACTGACCAAGGCATTCCTTTAAGCCTGATCGAACTGCCACAAGGTCTGCGAATCGTGATGACAGCGTCCATCGATGACGAAGTACCTGGCGTGAATCCTCAGATCGCTATGGAATCAATTGCACAGCGAACTCAGCGTGGTTCGCGTCGCCAGTCACATCTTCCTGTACGATGGCTTGCATACCGTCGGTCGGACTGACAGTGCATTGGCTTGAACCGCTGGCGGTATTTGAGAAATCAAAAACCATACGCGTAGACCCGGCAATGGTTAACTGTACTTGGCCTGAGGCATCAACCGCGATGTCGTTGGAATAAACGCCCCACGTCGCCGATTCGTACGCTCCTATTGTGCCGCCCTCGCTAGGAGCCTCATTCGCAATCCACGAGCATCCTGGTCCATTTGCCAGACCGCTGACGACGAGGTTGCCGCCAGTATTGTTTGCTAATTGCACTTCCACGCTGCGATAGCCCGCTGCCGGCAAATGTGATACCTCGTCTTCCAGCATTTTATAGCCCAGTCCGATTTACAAGACAAATTTGCGAGTCGCGCACACGACAACTCGTGCGATCAGGTATTGATGAGAACGGAGACCTCGAACATGAAGCCTGATGAACCCAGCCGCACAGCCCTGATAATCGCCCGACAACGAGCTGCTCATCAGGTGCTCGATCATGGCTCAATCCTCTATGACCCATTTGCCATGAAGATTCTGCGTGAAGACGAAAAGGACGTGCTGCAATTCGCGAACCAACATCCCTTGGCCAGCATCCGACGTCTGTTCACCGCCGCGCGAAGCCGGATTGCGGAAGATGCTATGTCAAGAGCCGTCGAAGGAGGGATTCGGCAGATCGTCATCCTTGGCGCCGGACTCGACACTTTCGCTCTCCGGAATCCCCATGACGCACGACAGATCCGTATCTATGAGGTGGACCACCCCGCGACGCAGGCATGGAAACGCGAGCGATTGGCTGAAGCTGAAATTGCACTTCCGCCATGGCTTATTTTCGTGCCAGTCGATTTCGAGCGGGACGATGTGGAAGAGAAGCTTGTCGCCGCAGGCTTCCAGCAGAACTCGCCCGCGTTTTTCACTTGGCTCGGGGTTGTGCCATATCTGACACAGGACGCTATCGGCCGCACTCTGGACTACATGTCGTCAATCCAGAACTCGGAGGTGGTGTTCGACTACATGGAACCCCCGCAGGCATTCTCAGAAGAGATGAGGGAATTAGTAACGAAGCGGACCGAACAGCTTGAGAAAATGGATGAACGTTGGGCCAGCCGCTTCGAGCCGGCTGGCATTGCGGCGATTCTTCGTTCACACGGATTTTGTGCCATCGTCGACATCAATTTCCAGGAGATCGCGTCCAGGTTCGGGCACGCCGTTCAAGGACTCGCGCCCGGACACGCTGGGCTTCATGTCGTCCACGCTATCGCAAAACCAGAGTTCCTCTAGCTCGAAGCCCAGATCTCAAGTCGACGCGACCATTAGGGAGCGGCGACCTTGGACAAGACTCAAAAGGACACAGGTACTCTGCTTTTGCCGTAAGCACTAATTGAAACGCGGTCATCTATTCAAATACAGAGCCCGTCCACACCGACATATCCGATTCCTTTGCTGGTCCCTGTGATGAGAACCGAAGAACCGAAATCGGACAACGCGCCAGCTGGTGTTCCTTGGCAAATTGTTGGCGTGAGATTTCGCGCAACTTGGTAAAATAGAAATAGAGACAAATTAGCCCGGCCGGTGATGCGGCCGGGCTTTTTCATGAGTGGCCGCACATTCTCGGAACGGGCATAATCGCCACCCATAAGTCCTTTGTTTTCCGGAATGTGCATGTAAGTAATTTCTTATGTATCGATTACGGTCTACGTATCCCTTAACCCTCATGGAATGAATGAGTAACAAAATCGAGGGGAGGGGGAGGGGAGGGGGGAGGGGAGGGGTGTCGATCTCTTATATCCTGAAAGGGTATGCCTACCCACACCGAACTCGCTCCTCCCGTCGCTGCTCTCCGCCGCACCGAAACCACCCTCCACGGCCACACTCTGGTGGACGACTACGCATGGCTTCGCGAGCGCGAAAATCCCGAGGTTATCTCCTACCTAGAAGCGGAAAATGCATATTGCGACGCGGTCATGGAGCCGACTGTCGAGCTACAGAAGACCCTCTACTTGGAGATGGTGAGCCATATCAAGGAGACCGATGTCTCGTTTCCCTTCCGCGAAGGCGAATACTGGTACTACTCGCGGACTGAAGAGGGGGCGCAGTATCCGATCTATTGTCGCAAGACCGGCTCTGCCGATACGCCCAACGCGAACGCACCTGAACAGGTCATTCTCGACGTGAACGAACTGGCGAAGGGCGAGTCGTTCATGGCCATCGGTAGCACGACCGTCTCCGACGACGGCAACCTGCTGGCGTACTCAGTGGATAACAAGGGTTTCCGCCAGTACACGCTCCAGGTCAAGGATCTCCGCACTGGCGAACTGCTCTCGGAACGTGTCGAGCGGGTAGGCTCGATCATCTGGGCTGCCGACAACCGCACCCTCTTCTACACCATCGAGGACGAGGAGCAGAAGCGCCAGTTCCAGTTCTACCGGCACACGCTCGGCTCGCCACACCCCGAAGACGCCCTCATCTACGAGGAAACCGACGAGCGCTTCAACCTGGGAGCCGGACGAACCCGCGACCGGGAGTACATCATCCTCGAGAGCTCCAGCCACACCACCAGTGAGGAGCAATTCCTCCCCGCCGCCGAGCCTGCCGGGACGTGGCGCCTGATCGCCCCTCGCCAGGACGACATCGAGTATTATGCCGAACACCGGGGCGGCCTCTTCTACATCCGCACCAACGACACCGGACGAAATTTTAGACTGGTCACTGCACCGGTCGAGAATCCTGCGCGATCGAACTGGACGGAAATACTACCGCATAGGCCCGATGTAATGCTTGAGGAAGCCGATATATTCCGCACATTCTATGTTGCATCTGAGCGGATCGCTGGCCTGCAGCATCTGCGTGTGGTGCACTTTAGCGGATCAGGTGCTGAAACCGGCTCCAGCCGTGAAATCGCCTTCCCAGAGCCAGTCTACAGTGCGCATTCTCACATCAACCGCGTATTCGACACGGGAAAGTGTCGCTATAGCTATCAGTCGATGGTTACGCCAGGTTCCGTCTATGAATACGAGATCGCGACGGGCGAGTCGACGCTGCTCAAGCAGCTCGAGGTTCCGGGTGGCTTCGACCGGACTCTCTATGCCTCGGAGCGCCTCTTCGCCAAGGCGCCTGATGGTGTCGAGATCCCCGTTTCTCTCGTATACCGGAAGGACCGTCGCACGGCGGGCAAGAATCCGCTTTATGTATATGGATACGGTTCCTACGGCTACCCACTGCCGATAGGATTCAACAGTAACCGGCTCAGCCTGCTTGACCGAGGATTCGTTCTCGCATACGCACACGTTCGCGGCGGTGGCGATCTGGGCAAGCCCTGGCATGATGCGGGCAGGCTAATGCACAAGCGCAATACCTTCACCGATTTCATCGCTGTCACCGAACACTTACTTAAGCAGGGGTACGGTGATTTGAAGCGGGTCGCCATTGAAGGCGGCAGCGCCGGGGGCCTACTGATGGGCGCCGTCGCCAACATGCGCCCTAACCTCTTCCGTGCAGTGCTCTCGCACGTGCCGTTTGTCGATGTAATGAATACTATGCTCGATTCGTCGCTACCGCTGACCGTGCCCGAATACGAAGAGTGGGGCGATCCGCACCAACACGAAGCCTTTGAATACATGCTCAGCTACTCGCCCTATGACAACCTTGAGGCGAAGGCTTATCCGGCCATGCTGGTGAAGACCTCGCTTTACGACAGCCAAGTGATGTATTGGGAGCCGGCGAAGTATGTAGCGAAGCTGCGCACGCTCAAGACGGACAGCCAGTCCCTACTTCTACACACCAACATGACGGCCGGACACGGCGGAGCCTCGGGGCGCTACGACTATCTGAAGGAAGTCGCGATGGACTATGCGTTTCTCCTGCGTGAGCTTGAGGTGAAAAGCCCGAACTAGCTACTCAGCCGAGGGCAGTGGGACCATCGTCGAGGGGCTCTCCTGACGGCCGAGTTCTTCGCGGTGTTGAATGCGCCATAGCGCGAGGCGGCTAAAAATCGCCAGTGAGCCATCCGTAAGCAGGCTCGCCGCTGCTGCGCCCTGCCATGACCAGCGCGGAATAAGCAGAAAATTAAGCAGCAGGTTGAGTCCCGCAGCACCCAACTGCGTTGCGGTGCGATTCCACTGGGATGCGGACGCCGTGATCGTCGTCCCCCATGCATAGTGCAACACGCGCAGGAGCGGTAAGAGGCAAAGCCAGCGCAGCACTGCGACCGATCCCTGAAACGACGCCCCGAACAGACGAGGCAGCAGTCCGGCACCGAAATAAAGAGCGAGCGCAATTGCGATGCCATAGGGAACGGTTTGCAACAGGAGCCTCTTCGTCTGGGCGTTCGCGTGGGCCACGCTTCGGGCTCCTTCGCGAAACAGCCCCGGGGAGGCAGCCGCATAGATGCCGTAGAGGGGCGCACTGGCGACGTCGACGACACGGTAGGCCGCAGCATAAATGCCGGCTGCATAGGTCTGGCCAAGGCTCACGAGAAACGTCTTATCGATATCGTTGTACGCTGAGATCGAAGATCCGGAGAGCGAGAAACTGAACCCCTCGTTCAGGTCGCTGGGCCGGAGGCGTTCGAATCGTGGCCAGCCGAGATTTGCCGTCACCATCCAAAATCCCACCAGCGCAACGGAGAAAGGCGAGAGCCAGTAAATCCTCGCCCAAGTGTATGCGTCTGGATGACCGCCCCAATGGTGCGCATAGTAATAGAGTGCGGCGGCCAGACCCGCCCGGCCAACATTGATGAAGGCGGTCAGCTTCGCGCTGGAGTGCATCTGTCCCGCGCCCTGGAACGTTCGGCTGGCTAGTTGAACCAGCTTGCCGAACAATGCATCGGAGATCGCGATCCACGGAACCAACATACGCAGTTCGGGACGCAGGACAAGGCGGCCAAAGAGCAACGCCACAAGGAGCAGCATCAAGAAACCGCAGGCGGTGATGCGCAGAGCGCTGCCCCAGGTGACGGCGAAGGAGTTTCGGTCACGGCTAATGTTTCGCAGCAGGATCATCTCCATACCCACGCTGCTGAACTGCGCCAGCACCGCAACGAGGGCGACCACCCCCACGAAGGCTCCGTACTCGCGGCTGCCCAGTGTTCTGCCCATCAGCACGAAATAAAGCGCCTGGACACCCATCGATAAGAACTGGGCCGAGATCATCCACAACGAACCCTTGAAGAGCCTCTTTTCTCTCATTGATGAGCCACAACCTCGTCGTACTTTTCCTCGAGCAGCGCCGTCTGTTTTTCGAGGTCGAAATATCGCTTCGCATGCCGCCTTCCGGCCGCGCCTAACCGCGCTTGCATGTTGGTGTCCAGTAACAGGTGCACAATCGCCCAGGAAAGACTTTCGGCATCCGAGGGATCGACGAGCAGCGCAGTCTCGCCTTCCACGACTGCTTCCCCCATGCCAGGCCCGTGAAAGGCGACGATTGGCAACCCCATCGCTTGCGCTTCGCAGAGAACGATGGGCAAACCCTCCGTATCGCCGTTCTTCGCAACCACGCTAGGAGCCGCCAGGATCCTGGCACGCTGCATCCAGCTTCGAACGACGGCGGCGGGCTGTGCTCCAAGGAAGGTTGCGGTGGGCAATCGTTCCTGCGCCTCGCGTTCAAGAGCGGCGCGCTGTGGTCCGTCGCCAATTACGACGAGTTGCGCGTCGGGCAGCTTCTCCTTGACCTGGACCATCGCGCGTATGAGATGAATGCAGCCTTTTTTTTCCACCAGACGCCCGACAAACAGCACCGTCGGCTGGCTATCGCGGGGCTGTAGAACGTCGTGCGCACGCAAGTCTATTCCGATACGGTGCACCCACAACTTGTGCTCCGGGAATCCACGCTGCAAAGCCTGTCGACGGATGTGTTCTGAAACGCAGATGAAGAGCCTGGTCCGGTCCCGGAGTTCTTTTCGGCGGGCGAGGTAAACCCTTCCGGAAGCCGTCGATCTCATGGATTTTCACCCGCCCACTGTAACGAAAACTCCCAGTCGATTGCACGACCGACACTCGACCGCCCATCTTCAACCCGGAAAATGGTCAACGGCTCGGCATCCATTTGAAAACTCACACCCGGATGCCGGGATGCACGCAGCAACCAGTCCCAATCCTGATGCCTTTTCAGACCTTGACGAAATGGAATCGCCAGCATCATTTCCCGCCGCATGAACAGCGTGGAGCTCTGCATGGCATATGCCCCATCTGCGAAGTCACTTCGGAAAAACAGATATTCGCTCAGCGGGCTGCCTGCTTCGTACAGGCGCCGCGGTCCTAGAAAATCCTGCGCCGGCGTTCTAACGATTAGACGTGAAGACATTACGGGAAAGGCGGCGTTGCTTGCCCGGGCAGCCTCGAGTTGGAGCGCGATTTTCTGCGGAAGCCATTCGTCATCATCGTCAAGAAACGCGATCCACTTGCCGCTCGCAGTTCGCACTCCGATATTTCTCGCCTCCGAGCCGCCCACGTTCACCGCAAGAGGAATCACGCGAAGACGTGGGTCCTCAATACCGGCCAGGACCTCTTCCGTCTTTCGATCGTCCCCGTCGATCACCACGATTACTTCCATCCATGAATGACTCTGACCAAGCGCACTCCGAACTGCCATCGGCACAAGCTCTGGTCGATTGCGGGTTGGAATCACCGCGCTTACGAGGACGGGGTTGATCGAAACCACTGCACACGCCTTCCTTTACCGCGAAACTTCACGGCGACCAGTCTGCGGAAAATAACACTTTGTAAAGTTGCCCACAGCATATGTCCTGGCGCCTTTCCATGGACACGACAAAGCGAGACCTCGGAACACTTTCGTAACGACCCAGGCCTTTCACCTCCCGTTCAGGGAACGAACACCCGAGGTCTTGAAAAGCGCTATCCTTGCCCTTATCTATGCGGGGCGACCAGACGGGCATTCTCCGTTTGATTTTTGATTCGCAATACGGACCGCGCGACCGGCTTATCCCGCGCTGGCTCTTTCTGCGCGCACTTGCCGCCATCTATTTTTCGGCCTTCTATTCGCTGTTTTTCCAAATCCGAGGCCTCATTGGTCTTGATGGCGTATTGCCCGCTCACCAATACCTCGCAGCTGTCGAGCGATCATTGCCCGCATTGCGCTACTGGGTCGCCCCCACATTGCTGTGGTTTTCCACCAGCAACGCCATGCTCATGGCCCTCTGTTGGGTCGGACTCGCCGCCTCCATTGCTGCCCTGCTGAATCTGTGGCCCCGCCTGAGCTTCCTTATCTGTTTCGTCTGCTATCTTTCGTTTGTCTCGGCGGCCGGCGACTTCTCCGGTTATCAGTCGGACGGCATGCTATTGGAGGCGGGTTTCATAGCCCTGTTCTTCTGCCCGGCCGGTTTGCTCCCCGGATGGGGCGCCCACAGTCCACCCTCGCGTGCGAGCCTCTTCCTCCTGCAATGGGAGTGGTTCCGCATCTACTTTGAATCCGGCATGGTCAAACTCCTCAGCGGCGACCCCGAGTGGCGCCACCTGACTGCGATGGACGAGTATTACCAGAATGGCCCGCTGCCAACCTGGGTTGGGTGGTATGTGGAGCATCTGCCGCACTGGTTTCACGTCTCGACCGCCGGCGCGACTCTGGCGCTCGAGCTCGGCTTGGTATTCCTGCTCTTCTTTCCGCGGCGTGTGCGCCTGGTGTGCTTTCTCATTGTCACTCCCTGGGAGATCGGCGTCATTCTCACCGCTAATTACACGTTCCTCAATTACCTCGTTCTCGCCCTTGGCTTTCTGCTGCTTGACGACGGCTTCCTGCGCCGCTTCGTCCCCGCACGCTTTCGCTTGCCGGCCGCGCCAGCAACACAAGAACTGCTCGCGAAACCGGAAGAGCCCATCTCCCTCTTCAACAACCCTGAGCCAGAGAACCAATCCCCGCGAGTTCGCCGCAAAGTCTCACATCTCGGCGCGATGCGCCTGGCCGTCTCCTCTGTCCTGCTTTCCTGGGTGGCCTATGTAACCACGGCTGAGCTTATTCGGATACCATTCCCGGAAAGCCCCTTGCCAACGGCGCCCATCCGGATCCTCGAACCTTTTCGCGTCGCCAACCGTTATGGCCTCTTCGCTGTAATGACGCGGGGGCGCTATGAGATCGAATTCCAGGGCTCGAACGACGGCGAAACCTGGACGCCGTATCCTTTCCGCTACAAGCCGCAAGCGATCAACCAGCCGCCGGGCATTTATGCACCTTACCAGCCGCGCTTCGACTGGAATCTGTGGTTCGCCTCACTCGGCGATTGGGAACAGAACAACCTGGTGCCATTGACTGAAGAGCGCCTGCTTTCCAATAGTCCTGATGTTCTCTCGCTCTTCCGGGACAATCCTTTCGCCGCCACTCCGCCGAAGTACATTCGTGCCGTGCTCTGGCAATACTGGTTCACTTCGATGAAAGATAAGCGTGACACCGGCAACTGGTGGCGACGACAGCTTCTGGGACTCTACGCGCCTGTACTAACACGGCAGCTCGACGGAAAAATCGGAGTGGTTCAGTGGCCTGAGCCTTTGCCGCCGCATAATTAGGATATGGCTCATGCGTCCGTCATTGGATCGGGACCCAACGGACTCGCTGCCGCCATCGTCCTCGCGCGGGCTGGACTAGACGTTGAGATCTTCGAGGGGGAGACCCAGGCCGGTGGAGCGGCGCGGACGCTACCGCTCACATTTCCCGGCTACCTCCACGACTTCGGCTCCGCCGTTCATCCGATGGCAGCCGGCTCGCCCTTCTTCTCCACGCTCCCTCTGAAGTCTCACGGTTTGCGATGGATTCACGGTCCCGCACCGCTCGCGCACCCGCTCGACGACGGGACAGCCGTCACGCTGGAGCGCGATCTGACGGATGCGGAGGCAGCGTTGGGCCAGGACGGAAAGACCTGGCGACGCATCGTCGAGCCGTTCGCGGAGAAGTGGCCCGCCTTTGCCGAGGAGATCCTCGGCCCCGTCCCACATTGGCCGCACCATCCATTTCTGCTCGCGCAGTTCGGTCTCCACGCGCTCATGCCCGCGAATCTCTTCTGTCGGCTGCAGTTCAAGAGCCCGCGGACGCGCGCCCTCTTCGCCGGGATGGCGGCCCACTCCTTTCTGGCGCTCGATCGGCCTCTCAGCGCTGCTATCGGTCTGGTTCTCGGCGCCGCAGCGCATGCTGTCGGCTGGCCGGTGCCGGAGGGCGGCGCGCAGGCCATCACCGATGCACTGTCTGGCCACTTAGAGGAGCTCGGCGGTCGAATCCATCTCTCGAGGCGCATCACGTCCCTTGACGATCTGCCTGGCGCGCTCACGCTCTGCGACATCGCTCCGCGACACTTGCTCGCGATCGCGGGCGATCGGCTGACGGATTCCTACCGGCGATCTCTGTCACGCTTTCAGCCGGGACCAGGCGCGTTCAAGGTCGACTATGCGCTCTCCGAGCCGATTCCGTGGCGGGCGCGGGAGTGCCTGCGAGCGATTACTGTTCATGTCGGCGGAACGATGGAGCAGATTGCCGAGTCAGAGCATGCGATGACTCATGGCCAAGCTGCCGAGCGGCCGTTTGTGCTGGTTGCGCAGCCGAGCCTGTTCGACTCGACGCGGGCTCCGGCGGGCAAACACGTCGCGTGGGCTTACTGTCACGTTCCGAATGGATCGACCGTAGATATGAAGGAGCGGATCGAAAATCAGATCGAGCGCTTTGCTCCGGGGTTCCGGGAATGTATTCTCGGCCGCCACGTGTCCACCCCGGCAGGCCTTGAGGCAGCGGACACCAACCTTATCGGCGGCGACATCATGGGAGGGGCAATGTCGGTGCGGCAGACTCTTTTCCGTCCCGGTATCCGCCAGTACGCCACGTCGGAGCGGAATCTTTATCTGTGCTCGTCCTCCACCCCGCCGGGTGGGGGAGTTCACGGGATGTGCGGTTACCATGCGGCGCGGCTGGCGCTGCGCAGAGCGAGACTCTAGCGGGGGTACCCCCCTCCCCCCGTTTGCCTCATAGAATCCGTTACCCATTCATTTTATTGAGTTTAAGCCATAGGTAGACTGTAATCCATTCATAACAAGCAACTTAATGCATGCTACCTTAGGAATGAATGACTTGGAGCCTCAATTTCTGCTATTGCCTCCGGCGCAGAAAGCGCGAAATGCCCAAGTAATTCATAACACAGGACTTCAATATCGTGTTCGCTCGTTGTTAATTGATTCTGAAAGGCTTAACTAGAATCCCGAAGCAGAAAAGCCCGGACTGCCATGCAGCCGGGCCTCTCTTATCTCTATATCTATTGTACCGGGTTCGGCGAAATTGTCGGCCAAGAAAAAGCAGGGATTAGGAATTAGTTATGAGTTGATCGGCGGGCAGGCTTTGCTACCTTGTAGCTTTGAGTACGTCTTAAGTTGAAGGCTGCTCGCAGGAGCATCCTAAGAAGTTTGAGGGAATGTTATGACACCGCAAGAAAGCTCGATGCTCCAGGACCTGATCCAAAAAGTAGAGGAAACAAAGCTGACGGAGAAAGATCCCGAAGCCGAACAGATGCTCCAACAGGGGCTGAGCCGGGACCCTGACGCAATTTACAAACTGGCCCAGACGGTTCTGGTGCAGAATCTCGCGTTGAACCAGGCTCGCGCGCAGATCGATCAGATGAAACAGGCTCAACTGCAAGCGCCGCCGGCGCGTGCGACGAGTTTCCTCGGCGGGCTGCTCGGCCATCGCGATCCTGCGCCGCCCCCGGCACAGCCGCCGTACCAGCAAGTCCCGTATCAGCAGGCGCCGCCGCAGTATTCGAGTGCTCCTATATATGTCGAATCCGCTCCCAGCCCTGCCGGAAGCTTCCTGCGTAGCGCCGCTACAACGGCGGCGGGGGTCGCCGCAGGTGCGCTGGCGTTCGAGGGCATCGAGTCGCTTATGCATGGCGGATTCGGAGGCGGTGGCGGATGGGGAGGCGGCGGCTTTGGGGGAGGCGGTTTTGGTTATGGCGCGCCTCCTGTCGAAGAGACGGTGATCAACAATTATTACGACGATCCGCAGCGAGGCGGGGGCGAAGAGCATCGGGGACAGGAAGCTTCCTTCGATGACCGGCGCGAAGATCATGCGGGCCTGCATGATGCCAGTTACCAGACGGATCGCGACTCTTCGTCCCGTGACGACTCAGCCAGTGGCGATGGGGGCGGTGATGGTGACGGCGGTGACGGGGACAGTAGTGGCGGGGACTCCGGTGGCGACGGAGACAGCAACGATTTTGTCTAGCAGGCGCATTGGCCTGAACTCAACAGCTGACGTTGAAACGCACGTCTAGCTGATGATTACGCCAGCACCTCTGATTCCAGGCTTGGCGATCCGGGAATTCCTGGTGCGAATACAATCGTATCGAGTTGCCGAAGAGATGGCCCTGATAAGCAAACAGGCCCTGAATAAAGCGTGGAAGTCGGTGCATCCATCGCCTCGGTCTCATCTAGGAAGCGGAATTCTCCTGTGCCTTCTCCTTTACACCCAACACACCAACTGCGTGGCTCGAAGCTCGCCTCAGGCATTTCTTCCTTCACCTCAGGCGATCCCACAGCCAACCGTGCCCATGCTCGACGACGGAAAGGGGCTCATTCACCTCGACGTGTCGGTAACGGACGGAAATGGGGAGCCGGCACCTGGTTTGAATCGCGAAGATTTCGAGTTGATGGATGAAGGTCGTCCACAAAAGATCCTGTCGCTTCACGCCTTCAGTGGGCAGTCCGCTCGGCCCAATCCGCCGGTACAGATCATTTTGTTCATTGATGCGTTCAAGATGTCGAATGAACGGGCATCCCGTGCACAGCTTGGGATCGAGCAATACCTGCGGCAGAACGGCGGTCACCTGGCTCAACCCGCTTCGATCTTTGGTCTTTCAGAAGACAGTTTTTGGACGATAGCCCACCACGATTCGACCGACGGGAATTCTCTTGCCTCCGACCTTGCCTATCGCAAGAGAGTCGTTTTGGGCCGCCAGCCTGATGCTCTGCATGCACTCGCCTTTATCGCAGCGGGGCAGAGACGAAACCGCGGACGAAAGGTGCTGCTTTGGATAGGCCCGGGTTGCGGCACAGGAACCGGCGTATTTCCTGCGAATCGCACTTTGGGACAAAAAACATTCAATCCGATTTACTGGTTCGCCACGCTGTTCCGCGAGGCTCGCTTGTCGATCGACGAGCTTTCGGTGGATCAAGGGGGCCCGTGCCTATCCGAATATCAGCAGTATCTGAGCGGTGTGCGAACGGTGCAAGATGCAAACGAGCGATTTCTTTATAAGAAAGTTCTCGCGATTGAGAGCGGCGGGGGTGTCGTCGATGAAGGCCGCGACCTGACGGCTGAAATGAATCGCTGCGTTCAGAGAGCCGCGAATTTCTATACGCTATCTTTTGATCCGCCTGTCGCTCTTCAAAGCCACGACTATCACAGTCTGCAAGTGCGAGTGGACAGGCCGGGATTTGTCGCGCGAACGAATTCCGGCTACTACGACGAGCCGTTCTATTCCGACCAGCCCGATCCCAGTGTACGGCGTGTCACGGTGGAACAGTTGGATCAACTCCTGAGTGATGCCCACGGACGTGAAAACGACAAATTGGCAGAAGAAATATCGAGGCTCGAACTGACGGAACGCCTTAGTTTTGTGAAGCTCTCCGGCTGGACTGCGAAGCTTCGAAACAAGAATGTGCGGCAGGCCCTGATTGCAGTGGCTGATGCATCTGCGTTCCTCGAACCGCCGCCAGTGGAGATCCCGAACGAGGCTGCACCGGACGACGCTGCACAGCAACGCATGCTGGTTCTCGCGGAGGATTATCTCAAAAAGTCGATTCCGAAGCTGCCGGACTTCTATGCTACGAGGACGACGGTTCGCTATGAAGATACCCCGCAATTCAATGACGACAAGACCCGGATCGATTACCAGCCCCCGCACGTTGCAGAGTTATCAACCGCGAGAGTTCTCTACCGCGCCGGAAACGAAGTTGTGGAATCGCGGGGCTCAGAGCCCGACGATTCGAATGACACATACATGATCACTCATGGCACGTTTGGTCCTCTCCTGACTGAGGTGTGGCGTGCAGTGCGAACCTCGGGACCAATGAAGTGGATGCGTTGGGAGAGCGGTCCGGAGGGGAGTCGTGCCGTATTTGGGTTCGTAATTCCGGCAGCAGAATCCAAATATTTCGAAGGTGGCTGTTGTCTCCCCGACGATGAAGGACAAGACCGGTATCGAATTCAAGCTGGGTATCGCGGAGAGATTGCGATCAATCCAGAGAACGGCAAGATTCTCCGTCTGCAAATGCAGTTCGACCTGCATGATTATGTCCCAATGGACCTGGACGAGATCGTGATTGAGTACGGCCCAGTCGAGATCGGCGGAAAGACCTATGTCTGCCCAATGAGGAGTGTGTCGCTAGCGAGAGCGCGAACCTTGATTTCGCTGAAAGAATGGGATCAAAGCTTCATGAGCTTCGGCCCCTATTCGACGCACATGAATGACATGAGTTTTTCGAACTATCATGTGTTCCGTGCGGAATCTCGCATACTGACCGGTTTCGCACCACTCGAATGACTAGCGTTTGGGTATTCGGTACCCTCGATTAGCGCATTATCGCCAAGTCACTCATCTCCGGTCTTGACGTTCACCCATCCCGGTATCCGTTCAACTGTAATTAGCGACGACTCGAACGACCTTTCGGTTTGCGTCGAATTCCATGAACTCGCCGGTCCTGGTGCCCTTCTGATTCCGGTAGTAGAGAATGACGCTGGAGATTCCCCACATCATATCCAGGAGCTCGAAGGTGAGATTCGGGTAGGCCTCAAGCCCTCGCTCGAAATAACTACGCACAGCATCCTTGCCTGTCACGGTTCCAGAGGGATCGTTCAGCAGCTTTGCTGCTGAAGGCGAGGTGAGAACAACCTCTGGCGCATAGTGCGACATGATGGCGTCGAGATCGTGAGCGTTCCATGATGCGATCCAATGTTGCGCAAAGTGTCGAACATTGGTTTCAGAGAGCATGGTTTCTGAGAGCAAGCAGTGCTCCTTTCATTGGATGGAGTCGAGTGGTAAAACGAAAACCCCGCTCGCGAGTTGGCAGGCGGGGTTCCAGTTAGGTGTGCAATTCAGTTATGCGGTCGGACTCTTGAGGATATCCGCCAATGCGCGCAAGCGCGTCGAGTCCGCCGGACTCTTCGCCGTGCCCGCACTCGCTTCGAGAGACGGCGCCATGCCCTTCAACTTCGCCACTTTGCCCTCGCTCATGTGCGACTTCTCTGCGCTGGCGATTGCCTTTTGCAGAGAGTTGATTTGTTTTGCGGGCAGGGCTTGCGAGCGCGCCAGCTGATCGACATATGCCTTCGCTACGACTAACTGCGCAGGCCACTCGATCTTCTGCTGGTTCTGCACATTCAGCTCAGCCACCTTAACCGCCTTCGCCGCGTCGATTTCGTTCTGGGTGAGATCTTTCGTTGGCGTGAGTTCAAATACATCCAATCCACGCGCGATTTCCGAGGCGTAGATTGCGCCGTTGTACCAGTAGGCCGACCAGTCTCCACCGAGCACGAGGGTCTTCGGATCAATCGGACCACGATCGAAGTACGCAATCTCAAACGGATGCGCCGCGTCGGTAAAGTCCATGACCGAAATGCCACCCTGATACCAGGATTGCACTTCGATGTCGCGGCCGGGAACCGGGATCAGCGATCCGTTGTGCGCCACGCAGTTTTCCGTGTCGCCCTGCGCGGCCGGCAGCTTGTAGTAGCTTGCCAGGCTCAGCTTGTCGTCCTTGAGATTGAAGATCGCGTCCGCGCCCCACTTGTTGGGGTCATTGGGACGACAGCGCGCTCCCAGTCCACCGCCCCACTCATCGGTGTACACGACCTTCGATCCGTCATTCGAGAAAGACGCTGAATGCCAGTACGAATAATTCGGATCATTCACAGCGTCTACGCGTTTGGGATGCACCGGGTCCTTGATGTCGAGCAGTATGCCGTTGCCCGAGCACGCGCCCGCGGCCAACCCGATCGCCGAATAAACCGTAATGTCGTGGCACTGGTTGGTGTCCGCCGGCTTCTCCGCGCCCTTGTCATGGCTGCCACCGTTGTTCAGGCCGTTCATCGCGCCTGTCCGCGGATCGATAAATACGCGCGGGCTCGACACGATCTTCGCGTCCTGCGGAGCCGCGATGGGAACCTTGATCACCTCAATGCGAAAGAGCGCCGTGTTCGGGTCCTTGTCCGGAGTCTCGCCCGAGCATCCGGCCAGTTCTTCCGGCTGCCGTACAAACGATGTGCCCGAGACGTAGATATAGACGTTGTCCTTATCGTTCGGATCCACCACCAGCGTATGGGTGTGCGAGCCGCGGCAGGTCTGAACCGCTGCTACCTGCTTCGGCTTCTTGATGTCCGAAATATCGAAGATTCTTACGCCGCGGAAGCGGTCTTTCTGCGCTGCCGGGATGCGCCGTTCTCTTTTTTCTCCGGGAGCGGGCGGTGGCGGCGGAGGCTCCGCCGGAAAGCCCTGCACGCCGCAATCCAGGCGTCCGTTTGGCATCTCCACTGACATGAACAGCAGGTTTCCGTACACCGACACATCGCCCTGCCCGCCCGGGCACACCAGCGAGGTCAAGAGCGCGGGCTTCGCCGGATTGGCGATGTCATAGATGTTGATGCCGTAGAAGTTCCCCTGAAAAAGGTGGTTTCCCTGGAAAGCGAAGTCGGAGTTGGCAAACGCCAGCTGCGCAATCACCATTTTCATCGGCGGCGGCATCTTCGAAGGGTCGCCGATACCCAGCTGGCCGAGCGTCTTTTGTACCTGCGGGTCGTCGGCAGACGTGGCCGTGATCTGAAACGCGTCGGGCTTCTTTACGAACGCGACGTGCTTCAATCCAATGGCTGCCTCGCCGGCGTCGTATAGTCCGGGCTTCAGCTTGTAGCGAGGATCGTTCGTGTCCGACCCGGTCATTCCTGGCGGCAGCGGGGGCGCAGGCTGTGGTGCAAACGGGTTCTGTTCGGCCTCCGGAGCCTTGGCGGCGGGGGCAGGAGCCTGGGCTGCCGGTGCAGGTGTGGCGGCTGCAGGTGCCTGTGACTGCGCCTGCATCAATCCGGAACAAAGAACAACCGCGGCCGCGGCGGCCAGACGGACAGCAACGATCTTCATCTTTGCCATGCTATTTCGATTCAACGTTTCTCCTCCAACATGTTCTGCATAATTTTGATCTCGGCCCGTTGCGTGTTGTCGACGTCTGTCGCGAAGTCGAAAATCTCGGCGTCCTGCGCCGCACCGGCCGTGTCGACCAACTCCTTCACCATGACCAGCGCGCCCTTGTGGTGCTGTATCATCCCCGTCAAAAACAGGTAGTCGAATTCCGCGCCCGTTGCCTTGCGCAGAGCCACCATCTGCTCCGGGGTCAGCATTCCCGGCATGGGAGCCATCGGTTTGCCCGACATATCCATATCCGGCATTCCCGGCATCGACATTGAAATTGGCTTTCCACGGGCTGCGAGCCATCGCTGCATAAATCTGATTTCGTCCGATTGCGAGCTGCTGATCTTCGCTCCCAGCGAGCGAACTTCCTTGTTCCCGGTATGCGACGGAATCAACGCCGTCATCTCGACCGCCTGCGAATGGTGCATGATCATACCCTGCATGAACTCCACATCCGCTTGCGAAGTTGGCAGCAAGCTGGGCCGAGTCGATGCCGGCAGCGTCTTGCTCGGCTGTCCCGGCGCGCCCGGCTGCACCACAACAGGCGCGGAATCAGTCTGCTGCGCGCTCGCGGCCAGACACATGGAAGCTCCTGCGGTCAGGAACAGTCCGAGCATCGTGACAGCTGCTCTTGCAGATTGGGGGTGGCGCCTGCGGAGAATAGCGAAAACCTTGAACCTCGGTGCGTAACCAAACATTATTGATGACTTTACGCTACCACGAAGGGGCAAGATGCGAGACTGAGAGATTGCGACTTCGAAGCTAATGTTTGCCATCCGCGGGTGACGGCAATCTAACAACAGCGGAACATCCCCAGTCCCAACACCGTACCACCATCAGAGGCCCACATGCAGACACTGCGCCAGGACATTGCCTACGCATTTCGACAGATGCGTCAGTCCCCCGTCTTTACCCTGACCGCCATGCTCACCCTAGCGCTCGGCATTGGCGCTACGACCGCCATCTTCTCGCTGATCCACACGGTTATGCTCAAATCCCTGCCGGTGGTCGATCCCTCCCGCCTCTACCGCATCGGTGAAGGAACCGACTGCTGTGTCCAAGGCAGCCCGCAGGACGACTGGGGCATGTTCTCCTATCCCTTCTACGAACTAATGAAGAAGAACACTCCTGAGTTCGAAGAACTCGCTGCTTTTCAGGCCGGAGGGGCGCAGATAAGCACCCGACGCAGCGACCAAGACCGCATCGCCCGCCCCATGCGTGGCGAGTACGTCAGCGGTAATTACTTCCAGACACTTGGCCTGGGCGCATTTGCGGGACGCACCATACAGCCCTCTGATGACCAGGCCTCAGCGGCACCGGCCGCGATGCTCAGCTACCGCACATGGCAGCAGCAATACGGCTCCGATCCCAGTGTCGTCGGCTCGAATTTCATCCTCAATGGACATCCCTTCACCATCATCGGCATCACGCCGCCCGGCTTCTTCGGAGAAACTCTGCGCAGCGACCCTCCCGACCTATGGCTCCCCATCAACCAGGAGCCCGTCTTCAGCGGAGCGAACTCCTTCCTACATCACTTCCAGGCATGGCTTCGCGTCATTGGAAGGGTCAAGCCTGGCGCAACGACGAACGCTGTTCCCGATCGCATGACCGCCCTCATCCGCCAGTGGCTGGTCAATGACAGCGGCATGCCCGCCGAGTGGATGACTGGAATCAAGGCCGGTCTGCCCAAGCAAGTCGTGAAGGTCGTCCCCGCTGGAGCCGGCGTCGGCATCATGAAAGACGAATATGGTGCGAACCTCCGCATCCTGCTTGGCGTCTGTGCGCTTGTTCTCCTCATCGCCTGCGCCAACATCGCCAATCTCCTGCTGGCTCGTGGAGCCTCGCGACGTACCCAGACTTCAGTCCGGCTTGCGCTGGGCGCGTCACGCAGCCGGCTCGTCCGTCAGGCGCTGACCGAAAGTATTGTGCTCTCCGTTCTCGGCGGTCTCGCTGGTCTGATCATCGCTTTCTTGGGAGTCAAGCTGCTCGTTGCACTCACTTTCCACAGCGCGAAATTTGTCCCCATCGATGCTACCCCGTCCCTGGCCGTGCTGGCCTTTGCGTTTGCCCTGTCACTCGTTACCGGCGCACTCTTCGGGACCGCGCCCGCGTGGTTCGCCTCGCACGCCGATCCGGTCGAAGCCCTGCGCGGCGCCAATCGCAGCACCAACGACCGTTCATCCTTGCCGCAGAAGATTCTCGTCATCTTTCAGGCGACGCTATCCGTCGTCCTGCTTGCCGGCGCCGGTCTGCTCACGCGCAGTCTCATGAATATGCAGCACCAGGATTTCGGCTACGACACCGACCGGCGCGTCACCATCAGCCTGAGTGGGCCCTTCAATTCATATTCCAAGCCCAAACTCGACGCCATGTATCGCGAGTTGCAGGACCGGCTCTCTCACATTCCGGGTGTCGAACGCGCAGCACTGGCCCAATACACACCCCTGCAGGACAACTGGGGTGAGATTGTCATTCGCGAGGGCCACGGAATGCCCAACATGAATGAAGACGGCATCGGCTCATCCTGGGACCACGTCAGCTTCGGCTATCTCGAAACTATGGGCCAGCACATTATTCGCGGCCGTTCGATCACCGAAGAAGACACGGCCTCCTCGCGCAACGCCGCCGTCGTCAATGAAGCTTTCGCGAAGAAATTTTTCAAACCCGGCGAAGACCCCATCGGTGCGCACTTCGGTCTCGACCTGCCCCAATACGGCTCGACTTTCGAAATCGTCGGCATCGTCAATAACGCCAAGTACGACTGGGATTTCGCTAACCGCGAGCCGCGGCGTCCGCTCTTCTTCGTCCCGCTGGCGCAACGTACCCAGTACGACAACGCCATCATGCAAAGCATCGATGACGGCACTCACTACATCGAAGGGGCCGTACTCGAAATGCGCACCAACAGCATGGAGGGCCTCGAAGCGCAGATTCGCAGCATCCTCAGCGACATCGATCCCAACATCACGCTCCTGGGCGTCCGCACCCTGCAGGATCAGCTCGACTCCAACCTCGACCAGCAGCGCGCTGTCGCGCAGATGACCGGCCTCTTCGGCCTCCTCGCGCTCGTCCTCGCCGCCGTCGGCCTTTATGGAGTCACCGCGTACGCCGTTGAGCGCCGTACCAGCGAGATCGGCGTCCGCATGGCGCTCGGCGCAAACCGCGGCAACGTCATCCGCCTCGTCCTGCGCGGAGCCTTCCTGCAGATCCTCATCGGACTTGCCATTGGCATCCCCATCTCCATCGGGTGTTCCCGCCTAATCGCCAACCAGCTCTATCAGGTCAAGGGATGGGACCCGCTTGTCCTGTCCGTCTCCATTCTCGCGCTGGGAATCTGCGCTTTTTTCGCCAGCATCATCCCCGCGCGAAGGGCTGCGTCCATCAATCCCGTCACTGCTCTGCGTACGGAATGACTCTGAGTGACCGTGATCGCCCGGTCAGCTTTCGTCGGTCCAGCTGAAGAAGACGTTGTTGAGGGACTCGGCCAGAGTGGGGTGAGAGAAGATTCCGTCACGCAAAGCCGTATATTTCAGGCCGCCCTGCATGGCGAGCTGCACAAGGGTGGCAATCTCTCCGCCCTCGATGCCGAGGACAGCTGCGCCGAGAATGAGCTCGGTATCGGTGTCCACAATGATCTTCATGAAGCCGCGGGTCTCGTCGGTTTCGATGGCGCGAGCGACATAGGTCATAGGCATTTTGGCCACTCGGATTTTCTTACCTAGCTTGCGCGCTTCAGTTTCCGTCAGACCGATGCGACCCAGTTGCGGATCGATGAAGACGGTGTAGGGCAGAACGCGATGGCGGATGCTCCGGTGTTGTCCGTTGAGGAGATTTCCCGCCGCTACGCGGTAGTCGTCGTAAGAAATGTGGGTAAAAGCTGGACCGCCCTTCACGTCTCCAAGAGCGTAGATGCCGGGGACGCCGGTCTCGAGATATTCGTTGACCTCGATGTAGCCGTGCTGGTCGGTTGCAACGCCGGTGGCGGAGAGGTCGAGGGCGTCGGTGTTCGGAATTCGTCCAGTGGCGATCAGCAGATGAGAGCCGGTGACGATGCGGGTTTCGCCGCTGTGCTTCACAGTGAGTTGAATAGAATCGGCGGCTTTGCGCGCGCTGGTGGTTTGGGCTTCGAGGAGAATGTCGATGCCGTCTTCAGTGAGGATCTTCTTCACTTCCTCCGCAACGTCTGCGTCCTCCTGATTGAGTAGCTGTTTGCCGTGATGGATGATGGTGACCTGGCTGCCGAAGCGACGGAACATCTGTCCGAACTCGAGACCAACGTAACCTCCGCCGAGGATCACCAAGTGTTCGGGCACGGCGCCGAGCTCCATGATCGATTCGTTGGTCAGGAAGGGTACGTCGAGGATTCCGTCGATCCTCGGAATCGCGGCGCGAAGGCCGGTGTTGAGGAAGATCCAGTCGGCCTCAAGAGTGCGCGTGCCGCCGGCGCGGAGGTCGATGCCTAGAGTTTTGGGCCCGGTGAAGTGGGCGAATCCGTAGATGAGCTCGAGGTTTTCGCCGGTCAGGCGCTTTTCGTTGCCGGAGCGGAAACTCTCGACGACGTCACGCTTGCGCTGCCGGACCTTGGCGAGGTCGATAAAGACGGGGCTGGTGTGGACTCCGTAGTCGACACCGCGGCGAGCGAGGTAGGCGACGCGTCCGCTGGCGACCATGGTCTTCGTCGGCGTGCAGCCCTCGTTTACGCAGGTGCCGCCGACATGCTTGGTTTCGATGGAGGCGGTCTTCTTGCCCGCTTTTGCGAGCGCGCCCGCGAGAGGCTTGGCCGCTTGCCCGGTGCCCACGATGATGGCGTCGAATCGTTCGGTCATGTTGTGTCCCTAGAAGCCTCTATTGCAGCAAATATCCAAATAATGTTCGCCGGCACGTAACTTAATGTCGAGCTATTAACCTTTGAGTAAAATCAGCCATTTCACATGGAATGACAAGAACTTCTCCATTCCTGAAGACAAAGGGGTGCAGGGTAAATCTGGTTGAGCGAGATCGACCCCTCACATTTGCGAAGACCGCATCCTGATAGAAACATTCGCGAAAATCAGATTCAGAGCCGAAGGTAGATTGCGTAACCTCAGAGAGGATAATCGGACGGTCACATCGAATGCGCCCTTTGAGACCGCGGAAGACGGAGGGTTCGAATCCTTCCACGTCCACCTTCATTATGTCGATTGGAGGGTACTGCTTTTCCTCAAAAAGACGATCCCCATTTCGAACAGGCAAATTCTGCGGAACGGCATGTTGTGTGGTCTTCAACTTAAGAAAAGTACCAATGGTGTCATCTTCAATAGGGCCAGGATAGTACGGTAAAATTTCGTCTTTGTCTCCCAATGCAACTGGGACAATCTCGACATTTTGCAGATTATTGAGAGAAACATGTTCCTCGAAGAACCCGAGCAAACGAGGAGATGGTTCGAAAGCGACAACGCGATCGGCAAAGCCAGCCATAAACAAGCTATGTTGTCCCACGTTGGCCCCGACATCGAAAAACGTAATAGGTCGATGCCGGCGGCTGCGCAGATAATCGGCTGCCGCGCGCAATAAACCGAGTTCAGCACCTCCTGAGGAACCGTGGCAGAAAACAGCCCAATCCATATATCGTGCAAGGTCGCCGCGGTAACGCTTGCCGAAGAAATCTACCTCAAACAAATAGCTGCGCTTGCTTGAGGGATCGTGCAACATCCGCATAAGGCGATCTCTACCCCTGCTGATCCAACCCCTCATCCAGTACTGGTGGCCGAGCCGGCGCAATAACTGGAGACGCAATGGAAATTCACTTTCTAGCGCGAAATGAGGCTCTGAGATCATTGTTGGTTCCTGTGAGTTTGCCATGAGAAGAGTTTTTCCTTTGGACCGGAAATTCGATCTCAATCTTACTTCAATGATCCATACCGCTGGGCTTTGGCGATCACCGACACAATCAGGCCACGCGATTAGATTTCAACGGGTACTTAGCAAGATCGGCATGGTTATTACGGAATCAGCAGCAGCTTTCCTGTGGTCTTACGCCCTTCCAAGTCGAGGTGCGCCTGACGGGCCTCACTCAAAGGATAAGTGTGTTCCATGCGAACTTTCAGCCTGCCCGCATCGACCGCGGCCAGCACCTCTCCAGCACGCGCCAGTAATTCGCCGCGGGTATGCGTGTAATGCTTCAGCGTTGGACGCGTAATGAAGAGCGAGCCTCTCGTCGATAGCCCAATAAGATCGAAAGGCGGAACTGGCCCGCTCGATCCGCCATACAGGACCATCATCCCGCGCGGGCGAAGGACGTTCAACGACTTGTCGAAGGTGGTCTTGCCTACGGAGTCGTACACCACGTCGACGCCGCGACCGTCCGTCAGCTTCTTGGTCTCGGCTTCGAAATCCACCTGCGTATAAAGGATGACCTCGGCCGCGCCAGCCTCGCGGGCGAGCTTTGCCTTCTCTTCGGTGGAGACCGTGGCAATCACGCGCGCGCCGGCCTGCGAGGCGATCTGCGTCAAAAGCAACCCCACGCCACCCGCGGCGGCGTGGACGAGGGCGGTGTCTCCGGATTTGAGCGGGAAGGTCGAATGGGCCAGGTAATGCGCAGTCATACCCTGCAACATGACGGCTGCGGCGAGCTTCAGGTCGAGGTGCGGCGGGACATGGATCAGCATGGCGGCGGGGACAACGGAGTATTCCGCATAGCTGCCCATGACATGGCACCAGGCCACCGGGTCGCCAGGCTTGAAGTCGGTCACGCCTTCGCCGACGGTCTCGACGATGCCCGCGCCCTCTTGTCCATCGATGAAGGGAAGCTCCGTCTTGTATCGGCCTTCGCGATAGTAGACGTCGATGAAATTGATGCCGGAGGCATGGATCTTGACGAGGACTTCGCCGGGTGCGGGAGTGGGGACCGGGAGGTCGGCAAGGGTGAGGACCTCGGGGCCGCCGGTCTGCTGTATTTGGATCGCTTTCATAACAAATGCAGATGCCAAATTTAATAGACGCGATTCAATTGTGGGTGAATGACCCGGAACTCGTTGACTTCCAGCGGTGTCCAAGTGGTATCAGTTTCTCGATTTGGCTTGGCGATTCGAAGAAGGTCTTGGTCGGCGAACAGGCTGGAGGATTCAGTTCCATGACAAGTGGAAACAGCTGTGGATTGAACGTTGAAATTAATGTGACTCCGCTGATAGATATCCTGCTGGTGTTATTGATCATCTTCATGGTCATTGTGCCGGTCACACCGAGGGGCCTTGCTGCGCAGGTGCCTCAGCCGCCTACAAGTCCAGATCAGAACCACGACGCTGCAATTGTGGTGCAGATTCTTTCCACCAGCGGTGGTCGGCAAGGCTACAAGATCAATCAGGACGATGTGACGATTGATGACCTGGGGAACCGTTTAGAGGCGATCTTTTCGGCGCGCGCGAACAAAGTAATGTTCATCAAAGGGGATGACAACCTTGATTTCTCTGCGGTTGCACGAGTTGTGGATATCGGAAAGGACGCGGGGGCAGAACGTATCGGCCTGATTACCGCGAAGGACGGAATATAAGGCTTCGATCCGTTACCTGGCGCCAACTGCTAAAAGATCTTAGTCTTCGTGTAACAGGCTTTGCTCACCGGAAGCGCGTAGGCGAACCAGGCGATCAATGGTGTAAGGCGCGCGCTGCGAGGAGGTGTGATAATGGCGCACCTGCAGTTCGCCGAGCAGGCCGATGGCGACCATCTGAATGCCCGCCAGAATCAGGATTCCAGCGATGACGAAGAGCGGACCGTGCTGGTCCATCACATGCTGATGCGTGAACAGCTTCAGCGCGGCCAAGAAGATGGAAATTCCTCCGCCGAGCAGCATGCCCAAGGCACCAAACAGCCCGAAGAAGTGCAGCGGTCGCATCATGTACTTCAGAAGAAAACGGATGGTCAGGAGATCGAAAAAGACGCGGAAGGTGCGGCCGATTCCGTAGTGAGACTTGCCGCGCTCGCGATTTACGTTCTTGATGGGAATTTCGCAGATGCTCGCGCCATACCACGCCGCTAGCGCGGGAATGAAGCGGTGCATCTCGCCATACAAGGGAATGTTGTGGATCACTTCGCGGCGGTAGGCCTTGAAGGTCGTGCCAAAGTCGTGAATGTCCACGCCGGAAAGCTTCGCCATCAGCCAGTTCGCGCAACGCGAAGGAATGCGCCGCATCACGAAATTGTCGATGCGCTCTTTTCTCCAGCCGCTGACTACGTCGTAGCCCTCTTCCAGCTTTTCGAGGAAATTTGGAATCTCGCGCGGGTCATGTTGCAGATCGCCATCCATCGCGAGGATGAAGTCTCCCTGCGAGTGGTCGAAGCCGGCGGCGAGGGCCGAGGTCTGTCCGAAATTGCGGCGCAGCTTGACGACGAGGACGCGGCTGTCTACGGCAGCGATCTCTTCCAGCAATTTGTAACTGCGATCGGTCGATCCGTCGTCGACGAGCACCAGCTCGAAGCTGTCTCCCACTTGTTCCATGACGGCCTTGAGGCGGTCGTACATGGCGGTAATGTTTTCTTCTTCGTTGTGGAAGGGGACGACAATCGAATACTTCGGCATCTGTTTATTATAGACTTTTCCGGGCGTCTGGCCTCCTGGAATTGCCCCGGAATCACTACTGACACCACGCTGTCAGCAGCCCTCCACTATGTTGTTCTCGAGCGTGACACTTCACGCAAAAGGGGACGATATGACAACAGCCACAGCCCAGCCCGAAACAGCCACCAAGACCGCAGCCCGTGCCGCAGTGATCACCTGGTTCGAGATTCCGGCGACGGATCTGGAACGCGCCATAAAATTCTACGAGAACAGCCTCGCCATCCGGATGCAGCGCGATCCCGGCTGGCCCGGCATGGCGATCTTTCCGTATGAAAAAGAAAGACCGGCCACCTCTGGCTGCGTGGTTGCGGCCAAGGATGCGCAGCCGGTTGATGGCGGAGTGACCATCTATCTGAACTGCGACGGCAAACTCGACGCGGTCCTCGACCGTGTTACCGCCTCCAGCGGTGCGATTCTCGAAGCAAAGAACCACATTCCGGGTGTGGGATGGGTCGCCCAGATCCGCGATTCTGAAGGCAACCGCGTGGGTCTCCATGCCGTTGTTTAGCGCCGGTGGCGCGGGGCGGTAGGATAGGTCGATATGCGCCGCGCCGACCGCCTCTTCCGCATCGTGCAACTGCTGCGTGCCGGGCGACTGTCCACGGCGCGCAGCCTTGCCGAGAAGCTGGAAGTCTCCGAGCGAACGATTTATCGGGATATCCAGGAGCTGCAACTCTCGGGCACTCCCATCGAAGGCGAAGCGGGCGTGGGCTATACCCTGCGCCGCGACTTCGATATTCCTCCGCTTATGTTTGACCGTCAGGAAATCACGGCCCTGGTGCTCGGCGCGCGCATGGTGAAAGCGTGGGGCGGAATGGAAATGGCGGAAGCGGCCAACAATGCCTTGCGCAAGATTGAGGTGGTGCTGCCGGACGACCTGCGCGACCGCATCGACCAGGTGCAGCTTTATGCGCCTGGTTTCCGAGTGTCAAAAGAGCTGCGCAGCCGGCTCGACTCCCTGCACCATGCCGCGATCAACCGCTCGGTCCTCGATGTTGAATATTCGAACGAGACTGGAGATGTGACCCGACGCAACATCCGTCCGCTGGCCTTGGTGTTTTGGGGCGGCGCGTGGACCCTGGTTGGCTGGTGCGAACTGCGCCGCGACTTTCGCAGCTTTCGCGTAGACCGGATGCGGTCGGTTCGTGTTCTTGCCGAGACCTTCACTCCAAAGCCCGGCGAGACACTGGCGGATTTCCTGAAGAAGGTGCGAGCAGAATCGGGCGATCAAGCGAGGCAGTAACAGCTACTAAATCTCGGAGATGATTTCCGCGGCGACGCGGGCGGCCTCTTCGCAGGCGGCGCGATTCACATCATTGTGAGTTACGAATCTGATCTGATGGTCGGCGGCGGTGCCCGCGACAACGCCGCGTTGCTTCAGCTTTTCAAGCAGCAGGGTTGGATCGGAGACTCCACGCACGGTGAAGATGACGATGTTGGTCTGGACTGTGGTGAGGTCAATCTCGACCTGCCGCAACTCGGCCAGGCTCTCGGCAAGGAAGCGCGCGTTGGCATGGTCTTCGGCGAGGCGTTTTGGCATTTCTTCGAGGGCGATGAGGCCGGCAGCGGCGAGAATACCCGCCTGGCGCATACCTCCGCCGAGCGCCTTGCGAAGGAGGCGAGCCCGTTCGATGAAGCTGCGGCTGCCGACGAGCATGGAACCGACGGGGGCGCAGAGTCCCTTGGAAAGGCAGAACATCACGCTGGCGAAGCCGGAAGTGAGTTCGGCGACGGGGATGTCGAGCGCCGTGGCGGCATTGAAGACCCGGGCTCCGTCAAGATGGACAGGAAGGCGCAGCTCGGTGGCGCGCCACCAGATGTCCTGATAGATGTCGAGGGGCGTGACTGTGCCTCCGGCCATGTTGTGACTGTTTTCGAGGGTGATGAGGCCAGTGCCGGCGCGATGGTCATTTCCCTTCCGGCAGGTCTGCTCGATGTGCTGCCAAGTGACGATGCCGCGCTCGGCAAATACGGTGCGGAGCTGGACTCCGGAGAAAGAGGCAGCCATGGCCATTTCCCAGTCGACAACGTGAGCGCGCGATTCGGCGATCACTTCCTGGCCGTGATGGGTGTGCAGGCGGATCGCGATCTGGTTGCCCATCGTTCCCGTCGGAACGAAGATGGCCGCCTCGCGGCCAAAGACTTCAGCAGCGCGTGCTTCAAGTAGGTTTACCGTGGGATCTTCAGCGTAGACGTCGTCGCCGACCTCGGCGGAGGCCATGGCGGCGCGCATCGCGGCAGTCGGCCGGGTGACCGTGTCGCTGCGCAGGTCGATGGATGCGGCGGGGGATGCAGCGGGCGTCGTGACCAGGTTCTTCTGGGCGGCTTCAGCAGGGTTTTCTGAGAGGACGGATGGGGGCGAGGGCATAACGAAATTCTAGCGTCTTGAGAACAGTTTTCCAGCTGATGTAGAGCGAAAGTCGGAGAAAGCTACAAGCGGCATCGCAACCCGTGGTATCGAATGGATTCTTCACTTCGCTGCGCTGCGTTCAGAATGACGATTCCTCTATGCTATCGAACAAACAGGCTCTAAACTGCGGCCTCGACGAGAAAATGCTCAAAGACTTCGTTGGACATCAATCGTCCGCGTGCGGTCAAGGCTACCTGCTCTCCGGTCCATGTGATCAGGCGCTCGCATTCGAGTTCGGTGAGTACCGGCTCAAGAGCCTGGACAATTGCCGCTCCAAACTCAGCTCGCAAACGGGAGAGATTCACGCCTTCGTTCAGTCTGAGCCCGAGGAACCACGCCTCTTCGAACTCTTCTTCGCGGGAAAGGCGGTTCAGTTCGTTCCATCCAGGCGCGTTGAGGAAGGGCTCCAGTTCATCAGTGGTTGCGAATCGGAGAGCGGCTCCCGAGCGGGTGCGGAGCATGGAGTGAGCGTCCAAACCAAGGCCGAGATAGGCCTCGCGCAGCCAATACTTCATGTTGTGCAGTGATTCCCTGCCTGGGCGAGCGAAGTTGGAGATTTCGTATTGAGCGAGGCCGTCGGTGGCGAGGAAATCTACGGCTTCGGAGTACATGTCGGCAATGGCCTCGTCAGCCGGAACCTGCGGCGCATAGTACTTCAATCCACCTGAACTTATCTCCCGGCCGAGGCGCGAGTCCTCATCTACTTCGAGCATGTAGATGCTGGCGTGGTCGACGCGGGTTTCGGCAAGGACGCGAAGGGACTCGGTCCATGAGGCGCGGGTTTGGCCGGGCAGGCCGGCGATGAGGTCAACATTGATGCGCGGGACGCCGGCGCTCCGGACGCGGTCGATGTCGCGCAGTGCGATCTCGCGGGTGTGGAGGCGGCCGGTGTGTTTTGCCTCGTCGTCGATGAAAGACTGCACGCCGAAGCTGATGCGATTCACGCTGCACTCGAGCATTGCGGCAAGAGTTGGGTCCTCAAGTTGGCCGGGGGCACACTCGACGGTGATTTCTGCACTGGGAAGGACTACGAATTCACGGCGGATGGCTGCGAACAGCCGTGTCATCAGTTCGGGAGGCAGTAGCGACGGCGTTCCTCCGCCCAAATAGACCGTATCGACGATGTCAGGGAGCGCGGCGCCCCATTGAGCGCCTTTGGCACGAATTGCGCGCAGATCGTGTTCGAGGCGAGCGATGTATTGCTCGAAATAGCTGGATGGGAAGACTCCCGAGGCGAAGTTGCAGTAGGTGCACTTCGATTTGCAGAACGGGATCGAGAGGTAGAGGCCGAGCGTGTCCATCTTTTCCATTCTCACATTTGCGGGAATTCTTTGTTTCCGGAAACAATGCCGCCGCCGCTGCAGAATGCCCTGACCTATCACGCACCAAAACTTTGTACGACATCCTCCCAGGGAAAGTGCTAACCTCTATCGGCGCATCGGGCGCAATTCTTAACGGGAGATAACTGGTGATATGAAAACCATCGCGCAGTTCCTAGAGGACGGGATTTCAACCCCGACCGATTTACAAAACGCACTGCAATTGGCCATGCAGTTGGAGTTCTCCACCATCCCTCCGTATCTGTGCGCGGAGTGGTCCGTCGACAGCACGAACGACCCGAGTGGCGTGGGACCGATGATCAACAAGATCGTAGAGCAGGAAATGTTTCACTTCGCCCTGGCCGGAAATTTGCTGACTGCGATTGGAGGCACCCCGGATATCGCTAAGGCTTCGTTTGTACCCGCCTATCCAACCAATGTTTTGCCGGGCAATATTGCACAGCTGCTGGCGGTCGATTTGCAGCCCCTGTCCCCACACCAACTGCAGGTTTTCATGCAGATCGAATATCCGGAGTTCCCGCCCGTTGCCCTGGCGGCGGCAACAGGGCCCGCGACCATCGGAGCTTTTTACACCGAGATAGCAAACGCCTTCACAACCGTTAATCCTACGATCCACCCTGACGCCAATGCTGTGACCGTTCCGGGAGCGGCTCCAATTACCAGCATCCAGAACGCGCAGGATGCAATTACGCGGATCAAAGAGGAAGGAGAAGGAACGACTGGATCCCCAGATCAGCCGCCATCCGACATTCTGCAGTTCGCCCACTATTACGTATTCAAGGAAATCTTCGAGGGGCAGACGCTTCTGCCAGCCGGCTCGGGGTGGACCTGGGGAGAGCCGGCAATCAAGTTTCCCGGAGTGCATACCTTCGCTCAGTCGAGCGCCAACCCCACCCAGCAAACCCAGTTCAACCAGGCGTTAACGACTCTTCTCACCGATCTGCAAACCTGCTGGACCGCCGGGGCGGCCCCGAACATCGGCGACATGGGAAAGCTCAGGGGACTAGGTATAGGCCTGATCCAACAGGGTATCCGGCCGGAATTCCTCTGGACGGGTAGCAGTTAAAACGGTAGAGAACAAACCCGAGAATCAAGCTGTATCGAACCAACCACTAAATTCGGCTATTCGAGGAGATTCTGTGAGCACAACCAGCCCAACCTTTTCCGACATCGTGACCTTACTGAACACGCTCGCTAACAACGACCCGAATATCGGATCCGCTCCACACGCCGCGTTTTGGCAGAATACGACACGAGACGCTTTTGTCCAGATTCAGACGGACGATTGGTGGGTGACCGGACCATTGGTCGCATTGCAAAATCCGAAGGGGTCAAACCTGTATCTGGCACTCGCCGGCATCACGCCTTTTGATGGCTCCGTAGTTCCGCGGATGCCTGATACCGGAGCCGATCCGAATGGACGCTATGCCACAGACGACGAACTTCAGATGGTCGCGACGTGGATAACAAATAACGCTCCGGCTTAATCCGCGCGCCGCGATGTTGACCCCTGTCTCTGCATCCTAGCAGAGCTACGTCCAAAATCCGCACCAACATATGTAGGCATATTTCGGCCGACACTTCTCGTGACACTGGAAGGCGGTTCATCGCTTGCGAGATGGGTTGCCGGGTTGACTGATCTCGCTCTCCCGTAAGATAGAAACAGCGCTCATGGCTGGTTCCGAAAAACAGAAGGCCCCCAAGGACGAGAAGAAAAAGCCTGCCCCGCAGCAGGATGAAGATGTCATCGGCAAGGCCTACGATGGGCGGCTGATGCGCCGGCTCATCACCTATCTTTATCCGTACAAGTGGGCGGCGTTCATCTCGATTGCGGCCATCCTGATCAAGGCTACCTGCGATGTTCTTGGGCCATATCTGACTGAAATCGCCATCGACCGTTACATGACGGCGAAGCCCACGCCGCGCAGCGAATTTTTGGCGCGCTGGCTTAGCTCCAACCCGGTGCGGGGCATTACGCAGATTGTTCTCATCTACCTAGGCGCGCTGGTGCTGAGTTACGTGCTCGAATTTGTTCAGACCTATCTCATGCAGTGGACCGGGCAGAAGATCATGTTCGACATGCGGCGGCAGATCTTCGGACACCTGCAGCGCATGCACATTGGCTTTTACGATCGGAATCCCGTTGGGCGGCTAGTTACACGGCTGACCAGTGATATCGATGCGCTCAACGAGATGTTCACTTCGGGCGTCTTCGCAATTTTTGAGGACGTTTTCGTTCTCGCCGGAATCGTGTTTGTCATGCTGCGTATGAAGTGGTGGCTGGCGCTGCTGGCCTTTTCAGTCCTGCCACTCATCCTCATCGCTACGCGCATTTTCCGGAAATATGTGCGCGACTCCTACCGCCGCATTCGCACCGCCATCGCGCGCATCAACAGCTATACACAGGAACACGTCACCGGCATGAGCCTGGTGCAACTCTTTGGCCGGCAGGAGCGCGCTTACAAGGATTTCGAGGCCGTCAACCGCACTCATCTGGTCGCCTTCAAGGATTCTATCCTCGCTTACGCGCTTTATTATCCGGTTGTCGAAATCCTCAGCTCGGTTGCCATCGCTATGGTCATCTGGGTAGGCGGACGAGGCGTATTACGCGGGGCGGTCTCGATCGGCGTGCTGGTTGCGTTCATCCAGTATGCGCAGCGCTTCTTCCGCCCGATCCAGGATCTGAGCGAGAAATACAACATTCTGCAGGCTGCCATGGCCGCCAGCGAGCGCGTCTTCAAACTCATCGATACCGAGCCGGAGATCGTTTCCCCTGAGCACGCAAAGTCGACCGACAACTCGGGAAGCATCGAATTCCGCAACGTCTGGTTCACCTACCAGCGGCTCGACGAGGAGACCAGGGCGCGGGTTGCTCGCTCCATGCCGGAAGAACTTGCTGCGATGCATGACATTGAGTGGATTCTGCGTGGGGTCTCGTTCGCGATCGATCCGGACCAGACGGCGGCGATTGTCGGCCATACGGGCGCGGGCAAATCCACCATCATCAGCCTGATGATGCGCTTCTACGACATCCAGCACGGGCAAATTTTGATTGACGGAGTGGATGTCCGCGAGCACGACCTGCTCAAACTCCGTCAGCACTTCGGCGTCGTGCTTCAGGATCCGGTGCTCTTCAGCGGGACGATCGGCGGCAACATTCGCATGGGCACTGCTTCAATCACCGACAAGGAGATGCGCCAGGCGGCCGAGCAGGTCAACATTCACGACTTTATCTCGTCGCTTCCTGGCGGCTACGACGAAGCGCTCCGTGAACGCGGCAACTCACTATCGACCGGACAGAAGCAGCTCATCAATTTCGCGCGAGCTCTGGCTCACAACCCGCGCATTCTCATCCTCGACGAGGCCACCTCCTCGGTCGATACAGACACCGAACTCCGCGTTCGGATAGCCCTGGAACGCATGATCCGAGGGAGGACCTCGGTGGTGATTGCGCATCGTCTCTCCACGATTCAGCAGGCCGACACCATTCTCGTGATGCACAAAGGCCAGCTGCGGGAAATGGGCAGCCACCAGGAGCTGCTGGCTCGCCGCGGCATCTACTGGAAGCTCTATCAACTGCAATATAAGGACCAGGAGCTCGGGTTGCCGCAGGACGGGCTGACTCCGTCACTGGCGCTGGGGACGGATTAGGAGAGGATTCCGCGTTGTGGTTACACATTTAGAGCGCCCTGGTTTATTTCTCGTCGTCTTTCTAGCTACTCTTCGAGCAGAAACTTTCAACAAAAAATAATGTGATCAGAAAGTGCGCTCGACGCACATGCAATGCCATGTGCGACTTTCGATCCGGCTACAAAAGCACATCGAGGATTCGGCCTCTGTGTGTAACCAGCGACCCGTGCTCGATCTCTCATCGCTGCGTGCAGGCGGACTTGTTTGATAAATCCGGATGCAGGCAATTCAAACACTTGAGGAGTGCAGCAATGCGTATACGGATGCAACGCGTATCCATGCTCTTAGCGTTGGCTACATTGGCAGTGCCTTTTGGTGCCAATGCACAAGGAAACAATGCACATAACGCGCACGCTGTCTTTGCCATGACGAACGCGGCAGACGGAAACGAAGTAATTGCTTATGCACGGGCGCAAGACGGTTCCCTGGTGGAGGTTCGCAAATTTTGGACTGGAGGCCGGGGGAGCGGAGGGAACACCGATCCGCTTGCATCTCAAGGGGCTTTGACGCTCAGCGAGGATCGAGCTTTGTTGTTTGCAGTCAACGCCGGAAGTGGCGACATCTCCCTATTCGCCGTTAACGGCTTCAGTCTTTTTCTGGTGGATAAAGAGCCGTCCGGGGGCAGCGAGCCAAACGCAATTGCTCAGCACGGCAACCTTGTGTACGTCCTCAACACCGGGGGCAGCAGCAGCGTTACTGGTTTTCGCCTGATTGGAAATCACCTGTTCGCGATCAAGAATTCGCTCGCATTCCTCAGCACCAATACTTCAGGCGCGTCGTCGGTCGCGTTCAGTCCCAATGGCCAATTCCTCGCAGTGACCGAGCGCCTCACGAACGATGTCGACGTCTTCAAGGTGAATGGTGACGGCACGCTGTCGCCGATCGTTATCAATCCAAGTGCCGGACCCGGCGCTTTTGCAGTTACGTTTGCGGCTGGCGGGGCTGCGATCGTCTCTGAAACCGGGCCGGCAAACGTAACGAACGGATCGGCGATCTCGTCGTATGCGGTTCTTGCGAACGGTACGCTCTCGGCGATCAGCGCCAGCGTTCCAACGGAGGGAGCGGCCAATTGCTGGAATGCCGTTACGCCTGACGGCCGCTTCGTCTATGTTTCCAATTCAGCCTCCTCAACAATCTCAGGATTTGCAGTCTCGGCCACTGGAACGTTGACTCCTCTGGGAGGCACGGTCGTGGGCGAGAATCCTGAGGGTGCAACCAACCTCGACATTGTTATCAGCAGTGACGGCAAATTCCTCTACACCCTGAACTCAGGGAATGGGACGATCGGCATCTTCTCAATCCAGAAGGACGGCAGTCTCATCAATGTGGGCACGGCAGGAGGCATCGATCCGACTTCCGGGTTCAACGGAATCGCGGCTAACTAGACAGATCACTAAACAGACAAACAAGGCTGGAGACACCTGCGGATTCTCTTTGGGACATTCGCAGGTGTTTTTTTGCATAGAGAATCGGCTGCACAAAGGGGCTTTTCCCTGCACGGACAACGAGGCTGACGGCAAAAGCGCGAATTCCAGGGCTGGTCAAGGTGATATGTTGTTCGGCGTGGAGTCGAACAGAGAGAACAACTCTCTGAAGTGTCCGGGATTGGGTTTCGGGATCGGTTTCCGGGGATGAGGTTCGCATGAGGCTGCTCAACTGCTGGGGTGTAATCTCTGTCTTCGCCTTCGGGCTGGCTGCTCAGGCGCAGATGACGACTGCTCAGGTCGATAATGCGCGCACCGGGGCGAATCTGAATGAAACGAAGCTGACGCCGCGAAACGTCAATCCAAAGCTGTTCGGAAAACTGTTTACGTTGAAGGTGGATGGAGATGTCTATGCTCAGCCGCTGTTTCTGGCAGGAGTGCAGATTCCGGGAAAGGGGCGGCACGACGTGCTGTTCGTGGTGACTGAACACGACAGTGTTTATGCGTTCGATGCCTACGGAAATCCTTCGACGCCGCTGTGGCAGGTGAGCTTTCTGAGGAATGGCACAACGACGCTGACCCAGGGCGACACACAATGCTTTTTCATCCGGCCGGAAGTAGGGATTACCTCGACTCCCGTGATCGATGCCAGAACCGGGACGCTCTATGTGCTGGCTCGCACCAAGGTTGCCCACACCGTTCAAGCGAATGAGTACCACCAGCAACTTCACGCGCTGGCCGTGACAACCGGAGTCGAAAAATTCGGCGGCCCGGTAGAGATACGGACGAGTGTCCCGGGTGTCGGCGAGGGCAATTCGAACGACAATGTCGCGTTTGACCCGCTGCGTGAGAATCCGCGAGCGGCTCTGCTGCTTGCGAACGGGACGGTGTATCTTTCGTGGGCTTCGTCGTGCGACGTCGGTCCCTATCACGGTTGGGTAATTGCTTACGATGCCCAGACGCTGAAGCAGAAGGGCGCGTTCAATGTGTCTCCAAATGCTGATGATGGGGGGATATGGGCGAGCGATACCGGCATTGCGGCGGACAAGGGTGGCAGCGTGTATGCCGCGACAGGCAATGGGCAATTCGACGCAGCAAAGGGCGGCCAGGACTACGGCGATTCACTCGTGAAGCTGAATGGGCAGAATCTGAGACTGAGCGACTACTTCACACCATTCAACGAGGATGACCTGAACAAGAATGACAATGACCTTGGATCAGGCGGCCCGATGCTGCTACCCGATCAGCCGGGGCCGCATCCGCACCTTTTAGTCGTTGGCGGCAAGGCTCCGATGATCTACGTGCTGGATCGCGATCACCTCGGACACTATCGGCCGAAGGACAACGGCCATGCGGTGCAGACCATCAACACAAGCGGCGGAATTTTCGGATCGATGGCGTATTGGAACCATCAGGTCTATGTGCTGACTGACAGCGATTCTCTGCGCGATTACGAGGTGAAGGACGGCCGGCTCACATTCAAGGGAATGAGCAGCTTCCGATTTCCGGATCACGCAGCAACGCCGACGGTTTCTGCAAACGGCGACAAGGATGGCATTGTCTGGGTGCTCAGTTCAAAGGGTTGGAATTCACCGGACCGGACAGCCGTGTTGCATGCGGCTGACGCCTCGAACGTGACAAACGAACTCTACAGCAGCGAGCAAGATGCCAGTCGCGATCGCGCGGGCACCGCGCTACGGTTCAACATACCGACGGTTGTGAACGGGCACGTGTATGTGGCTGCCAAGCGAGAAATCGATGTCTACGGGCTACTCCCTACCGGGCGCTGACGGATGCCTTCGAGACAACTATGCGTCGCGTGTGCGGTAACCATGCTGGCGTGCACCGGCTGCTACAGGCCTGACGCCGAGCACGGCGCGGCCCTGTTCCGTAAGGACTGCGCCGGATGCCATGTTCCACGCCCGGGGCAGACGACGTACGTTCCCTCGCTGGCAGGATATTTCGACCGGGATCCCAGGCCCAGCGAGAGACAGACACGACGGACGATCCAAACGGGAGGGCACTTTATGCCTCCTTTTGAGAAACGGCTTACGTCTCACGATATCGATGACGTAATCGCGTATTTGAAATCCGGCCGGTAGTCCGCAACAAACGTTCGTCGATAAGTGCGCCCGATTGGTGGGAATGCCTTTCGATCTGATCACACCAGCCGGTGAACCAGTGCACAGGCAAACGATGCAATAATGCGTACGCCGACCCAGCCAGTTTCGCCCCTCAAGCCCGTCCGGCAAACTCCCGATTCTCCGTAGAGACCCGAACCTTCTCCCCCTCCTTGATAAACAGGGGTACCGCAAGCTCAAGTCCCGTTTCCAACCGAACGGTCTTGGTCACGCTCCCGCTGGACGAATTCCCACGCGCACCCGGCTCCGCATAACTGACTTCCAGCTCCACGAAGAGCGGCAGCTGCAGGCCAATGGGATTGCCATTGAACTTGTGCAGCTGGATTAGAGCGCCTTCTATCAGCAGGTCGAGCGCATTGCCCACCATCGACTCGGAGAGCGTGAGCGTCTCGAAGCTCTCCTGATCAAGAAAGTGCGATCCATCTCCATCGGTATAGAGATACGAGGCCGGAACGATCTCGAGATCCGGCTCCTTGAACTTCTCGCCTGCTTTGAAGCTCTTCTCGAAAACGGCCTGGGTGAGCAGGTTGCGCATTTTCAACCGCACCAGTGTCTGTCCGCCGCGCGCCGTGGGGGTGGATACATCCGCCTCCAGGCAATAGTACGGTGCGTTCTCGAACTCGAAAAATGCCTTGCGCTTAATGTCGATAGCATCGATCAGTGCAGCCATATACTCCCATATCTCCCGCCGACACACCGGCGCGAACCATCTCTGGTTTCTACTGAGTATAAAGGTGGGCGGAGACGCCAGCTGCATGGATCGCATTGGCATGAACGGCATAAAATAGAGACGTTATGCCTTTCCCCATCAAGGTGTGTGTCGTCTGCTCCGAAGAGTTTGAGTTGAAGCCAGGTAAACCCGGTTTTGCCAACCGCTGCCCGGAGTGCAGCGTAGCCGATGAAAGCGAGACGGCAACCCAAGGGCCGCAGGATGCGGCGTCAAAAGAGATGAACGAGGCCCGGCGAAAAGCGATGCGCGACCTGCTCTACCGCAAGGACAGCTAGCTCCGGACGCAATGAGCCCAAACCCCAGAATCTTTCTTTCCACCGGTGAGGCCAGCGGCGAGCACTACGGTGCGTCGCTGATCACCGCCATTCGCAGGCTTGAACCCGACGCGGAATTCTTCGGGCTGGGCGGGCAGCGGATGGAGGCGCTCGGAATGCGGCGCATCGTCAGCGCCGAAGATGTGGCTGTCATGGGTATCACGGAAGTGATCCTGCACATGCCGCGGATCTATGGCGAGTATCGGCGGCTGAAGGCCTCGATTGCAGCTGAAAGACCGGATGCCGCGATCCTGATCGACTTTCCTGACGTGAACCTGTCTCTGGCCAGGCATCTCAAGCGGGCCGTGGTTCCGGTCATCTACTTCGTTTCGCCGCAGCTCTGGGCCTGGAAGAAATACCGCATCCGTGAGGTCCAGCGTTACGTCGATCGGATGCTGGTCATCTTCCCTTTTGAAGAAAGCTTCTATCGCGACCGAAAGGTTCAGGCCACCTACGTTGGGCATCCGCTCGCCGATCTGCCCGCTCCCACGGTGTCGCGTGAAGACTTCGCTCGCGAAAGCTGCGTCGATCCGTCCAACGATTTGGACCCGACGAAGCAATGGATAGGGCTGCTCCCAGGCAGCCGCGCGAAGGAAATCCGCCTCAATCTGCCCGAAATGCTGCGCGCTGCGACACTCCTGCAGAAACAAGGCGACTACGAATTTCTTCTTCCGCTCGCGCCAACGTTGACTGAGGCACAACGAGCCGAGGTCCGGGCGATGCTACCAGCAAAGCCGCGTGTCACGATCACGAACGATGCCAGAGCAACACTCCAGCATGCGCGCGCCAGCATCGTTGCCAGCGGGACAGCAACGGTCGAGGCTGCCCTCATCGGCAACCCGTTTGTGGTGGTCTACCGCGTTTCGCCGCTGAGCTACGCCGTCGCCCGGCGCGTGGTGGACGTGCCGCATGTTGCCATGGTGAATCTGATTGCAGGACGTCGCGTGGTCCCTGAGCTGATCCAGGGTGACTTTACCGCCGAAAATGTCGTCTCACAGCTACGGCCTCTTTTGGACGAAGGGCAGCCTCGCGCAGGCATGATTGCCAGCCTGCGCGAAATATCGGGTATGCTCAAGGCCGAAGGCAATCGCGGCGGCAAATCCGCAATTGACCGCGTTGCAGGCATCACACTTGAAGTGCTTTATCAAAAAACCGATAGGATCAGCCAGTAGCGTCAGGAAAAATATCTCGAAAGCCATGACGACATCCCGCTCCGTACGCCGGCCCGCATTCTTCGCACGCACTGTCTTCGTTTTCCTCGCTGTATTTCTCGTTGCTGCGCCTTGCCTCCGCGCCCAGAAACTCCCGCTGCAGATCACCGCTTACAACATCGACGCCGAGCTGAAGCCTCAGAGTCACCTGCTGACGGCGGTCACCCGGGTGACGTTTACAGCACTTGAGCCGGTCGAGACGGCGGTATTCGAGCTCCACGGCGCGCTCAAAGTCGACAAGGTCACCGACGCGAAAAATCTGCCGATCAATGGCGAGCGCGGTGCTGAAGCGTCGCTCCGCATTACACCTCAGCAACCATTGAGTAAAGGCCAGACGTATACCTGGACCTTCTACTATTCTGGAGCGCTCGAAAGCGATGCCGGTGGCCCGGTTGAGGGCCTCAAACTCGCTTACGTCGGGGATCCGACCTCGTACCTGCTCTATGGCGGCCGGTGGTTTCCGATGGTCGGCTATCAGACCGACCGCTTCACCGCCGACATTCATGTCAAGGTTCCGACCGGCTACGAGGTAATCGGCAGCGGAGCGCAGGGCCGCGCCAAACCCGCCAGCAATGGGGAAAACGAATACGACTTCAGCTGGAAGAAGCCCGGCTTCCCCGGCACGATCATTGCGGGCAAGTTCAACCCGCCAGTCTCGCCGGCACCGAACATTCACGTCTACACAACCGACGCGCACAAGGCTGCAGCGGCCGATTATGCGCAGACCACGCTGCGCGTCTTCGCCTACTTCACGTCGAGCTTCGGGCTGCCTGAATCGAGCACGATCAATGTCGTCGAGCTACCCGACGACACCGTGCCCTCGTACTGGGCTCCGGAAATCGCAGCGGTCGCCGGCAATCGCATCGGAGGTAAGACCGACTTCCGGCTCCTTTCCAACACCATCGCTCATCAGTGGTGGGGCAGCGAGGTCAGCCCAGCCACGCTCAACGATGCATGGATCACGAACGGCATGTCCCGCTACGCTGAGCTGATATACCTCGAAGACGCCGCAGGCAGAGCCGCGATGGACAATGCCATTCTCGATGTTTCCGCGGGGGCTCTTGCGTATGACACCATCCCGCTCTCGAGCGCCGGCCGGCTGAACGTATTTTCACCGGAATTCCAGTCCATGACGCTCGAGAAGGGGGCGATCGTCTTCCACATGTTGCGCTGGGAAGTCGGCGATGACAGCTTCATCAAGATTCTGCGCGCTGCGCTCTCGCAATATACCGACAAGGGCATCCGAACCACCGATTTTGAAAAGGTAGCTGAAGCGCAATCGCAACAGCAGCTCACGCCCTTCTTCTCCCAGTGGCTCGACGGCACCGGTGCGCCCACATTCACGAACAAATACGCGATCTATCGGCTCGGTAATAATAAGGGCTTCCGCACCATCGGAGAGATTCAGCAGGATCTCGATCTCTTCAACATGCCCGTCGATCTGCGCATCGAAACGGATGGCAAGACGGAAAACAAGCGCATCTCCGTCGTCGGGACTGATTCACAATATGTGATCGACACGTTTGGACGGCCGCGCCACGTTCTGATTGATCCTGAGAACTGGGTGCTCAAGTCCACTCCGGGCATGCAGGTTCGCGTGGCCATTCTCAAGGGTCAGCAGCTGGTGGCACAAGGCGATATCGCCGGCGCCCTCTCTGAATACCAGAAGGCCCTACAAGCCAATCCGCAAAGTTCACTCGCCAACTATCGGATTGCTGAGATCTTTTTCACACAACACAACTATCAGGCGGCAATCAACTCCTACCGCGACTGCCTGCGCGGTGACGACGATCCCAAATGGACTGAGGTCTGGAGCCACGTCCAGATCGGCAAAATATTCGACATCACCGGGCAACGCGATCGAGCTGTTCCGGAGTACCGGCAGGCCATCCAGACAAATGACAACACAGCCGGGGCGCTCAACGAAGCTCGCCACTATCTCCAGGTGCCGTATAAACGCCCCGACACTGAGTAGAGGCAAGCGCAGCTTCACCCGAAAGATAGCCAATTCCGTCGCGCAAATGACCTAGAATCTGGGTTGAGGCAGCACATACCAATGAAGAGAACCGCCGTCGATGTCGCCCTCGCCTTTATCGACCAGATCAACTCCCACGATATCCCAAGCCTGACGATGCTCATGACGGACGACATCATCTTCATTGACAGCCTCGGTCAGCTCGTTCACGGCAAACGGCAACTCGAACAAGGCTGGCGGGCCTACTTCACTTGGTTTCCCGACTATTCCATACAGGTAGAAGAGACCTTCGGCCGCGGGACAACGATCGCTCTCTTCGGCTCGGCGCACGGCACCTACGCGGTGGGTGGCAAGCTTCTGCCGGAAAATCACTGGAAAATACCTGCAGCCTGGAAGGCTACCGTCCGTGAAGATCGCATCGCCGAATGGCGTGTCTATGCTGACAACGAGCCCGTATGGAAGATCATGCGAGTCAAACGTTTCTGACAAATCTCCCCGGGCTCTCTTCGCCTGACTCCTCTCGCGTACTATCCTGCAAGTCAGGTACAGTTACCGAAGCCTTATCCTGTATCGCACGTATGGAGTTGAAACAATGAGCGCGCAGAGCAGAACCCTTCCTGACCGCAATCCGTCGCCTGCCAAAACCAAGCCGGGCCGGATGCTTTCGCTCGATGTATTGCGCGGGCTCGATATCGGCTTCATGATTCTGGTCAACAACAACGGGGATGGATCGCGGGCTTATTGGGCGCTTAAACATGCGGATTGGAACGGCTTCACGCCAACCGATCTCGTCTTCCCGACCTTTCTGTTTCTCGTCGGCATCTCCACCGTTTTTTCAACGGAGTCGCGGCTGGCGCAGGGAGCCAGCAAGCAATCGATCTTTCTGCATACGCTGCGCCGTGCGGTCATTCTTTTTCTGCTCGGATTGCTGGTGAACAGCTTTCCGCATTTCAACCTGCACACGCTGCGCTACTACGGGGTTCTTCCGCGCATAGCCATCTGTTACTTCGTCGTGGCAACGCTCTATCTCATCAGCCCGAAGTGGCGCAACAAGGCGGTGCTCGCGGTTGCCGCGCTCGTCTCTTACTGGATCCTGATGCGGTTTGTGCCTGTTCCCGGTTACGGCATTCCCGGACACGACATGCCCTTTCTCGACCGCGACGCCAATCTGGCCGCATGGATCGACCGGCAAGTCTTCTCAGCCTCTCATCTCTACGAAGGCACCCGCGACCCCGAAGGTCTGCTCAGCACGATTCCGGCGCTGGCGACTGCTCTCCTGGGAATACTAACGGGGATTTGGCTCCGCACGGGGCGAAGTCTTGCGGAGAAGGCGCGCGGCATCGCCATCGCCGGTGTGACGGGAGTTCTGCTGGGCGGTATCTGGAACTTCTGGTTCCCGCTCAACAAGAAGCTGTGGACCAGCTCCTTCGTGCTCTTCGCCGCAGGTCTGAGCCTATTGCTGCTCGCGTTGTCGATCTGGGTTGTCGACATACTGGGTTCGGAGGCGACTACCGAGGATCGCGCGCAGCGGTCGCGCCGTTTCATGCCGTTGTTGGTCTTCGGCACGAACGCGATCACGGCCTATGTCTTCTCCGAACTGCTGGCTGGGGCGATCGACAATATCCATGTTCACTCCGGCGGCAACCTGCAGCAGTGGCTCTTCCACTCCATTCTCAGCGTTGTGCCCGATCCGGCCTTTGCCTCGTTGCTGTACTCGCTGGGCTTCGTCGCCGTCTGCTGGCTTCCGGTTTATGTACTCTATCGGCAGCGTATCTTCATCAAGATCTGACAACCCAGGGGGCTGATTCTTCGAGTGGACGACCCGACGCAGACAAAGCCGCCGCGATGGAAGTCCGCCTGGCAAAGTCTGTTCCAAAGCGTGCGGCCCTTGAGCCGTGCCGGGTTGATCCGCGATGCACTGGCCGGGATACAACTGGCCGCGGTCAATATTCCGCAGGCTCTGGGCTACACGAGGATCGCGGGGACTCCAGTTGTAACCGGACTCTACACGCTGCTACTGCCGCTGGTGGCATTCGCAACGTTCGGCTCGTCACGATACCTTGTGGTCGCGGCTGACTCGGCAACGGCAGCGATTCTTGCGGGCGGGCTTTCCGGGATGGCTCCGTCAGGAAGCGCCCAATACGTAGCGCTGGCGGCAACAGTTGCGCTGATGACGGCTGGGTTTCTGCTGTTAGCGAGACTGCTCAGACTAGGCTTTCTTGCCGATTTTCTGTCGCAGACAGTGCTCGTCGGGTTTCTGACCGGCGTGGGGTTTCAGGTCGGCATTGGCGTCCTGGGCGAGATGCTGGGTGTGCCGGTTCACTCCCGCAGGTCGGTCATGCAGCTTGCGGAGATTTTTCACCACCTGCCCCAGGTGCAGCTTCCCACCCTGGCCCTCTCAGCATTGACGGTGGGAGCCATTCTTGGGCTGAAGCGCTTTGGGCCAAGGATGCCGGCCTCGCTCATTGCCGTAGCGGGCGCGATGGCCGCAAGCGCGCAGTGGCACTTTGCGGCACATGGCATCGATGTCATCGGCCCGGTGGCGGGAGGGCTGCCACGTCTCGGGTTCGCCTGGGTGGGCTGGAAGGCTGCCGAGCCCTTGATCGGCGTAGCGGCATCGTGCGCGGTAATGATCATTGCCCAGAGCGCGGCCACGGCGCGGATCTACGCAGAGCGGCACCATCAGGAGTTGGAGGAGAACAGGGACCTGGTCGGCCTGTCGGCTGCCAACGCCGTGGCAGCCCTAAGCGGCACGTTCGTAGTTAACGGAAGCCCCACGCAAACGGCGATGGTCGAGAGCTCCGGCGGACAGGGCCAGATGGCACAGATCTCCACCGCGGCCGTGGTGGCGCTGGTGCTGCTCTTTCTGACCAAGCCGCTTGAATACCTTCCGCATTGCGTGCTGGGAGCGATCGTCTTTCTCATCGCGGTTCGACTCATCGATCTCCGCAGGCTGCGGGATATTCGAGTGGAGAGCCCGGGGGAGTTCGCGCTGGCCGTTACCACTGCTTCCGTGGTCGTGCTGTGGGGCGTCGAGCAAGGAATCGTGCTGGCAATGGTGATGTCGCTGCTGCGCATCGTGCATCACAGCTATCGCCCGACGACCGGCGTGATGATTCCCGGCGAGAACAAGACATGGAAATTGATTCCGGCGGTGCCCGGTGCGGTCACGGAGCCGGGGCTGGTGATCTACCGTTTCGGGGCGGCGCTCTTCTACGCGAATGCGAATCAGTTCGTCAAAGAAGTCAGCGACCTTGTGGATCCGTCGGTGGCGCGCGTTCACTGGCTGGTGGTCGACGCCGAGGCCATTACGCATGTGGACTACAGCGCTTCAAGGGCTGTTCAGCGGGTGAAGCAGCAGTTGGTCGCGTGTGGAGTCCAGCTCGTGTTTGCCCGCGTTCAGTGGGACCTCAAAGCAGATCTGGATCGGCATCATCTTACGGAGGCGATCGGTGCGGCGTGGATATTTCCGCGCCTGCACCAAGCGAGGTCGGCGTATGCAAAACATTATGATTTGCCAGCTGAGGATCACCCGTCTTAGGGGTACCCCCCGTCATTGCTAGCGTTTCTGGGACTCATTCACTCTAAAGGACTTCTGGGGCACCTGGGACTCACCTGTTTCGCAGATCACACATAACAAAAGACTTGCAGAAATATCATAGAAAGCACAAGGGTTAAGGCGGTGTCATTGAAAATGCAGAACTTATTGCCTGCTCATTGATTTCAAAGGGCAAAAACGAAGGCCCGGCTGCCAGCGCAACCGGGCCCCCTCTTTTCTCTATTTCTATTGTAGGCGTTTGAGTGAAATTGTCGGCCAAGTTTCTTCCGCCTGACCCCAGTTCGATGCATTCCGGACGGACGTCCGAAGATCGTGAAGTGGGCACCCATGCGTGGTGCACAAATATAACCCGGCTGCTAAACCGTTCTGTGCTCTCGCTTACGCCATACGGCAACCGTGACGGGAATCAGCACTAATTTAATGAGCCAGTCACCGGAGTGGATCGCCGCCAACTTCCAGGGCACGTTCTGCCAGAGCATAGATCCAGTGAGCAGGACGACCGGAAAGCCAGTCCAAAGCAAAAACCCTAATCGCAAGGCGCCCTTCCAGTCGGCAATATTCAACATAAGAACGAGACGAGCGATCACCAACGCAAGGACGAATGTGCGAAGAAGCTCGCAAAGCGCCTTCGCCGCATTCGGCGCTGCGGTAGTAACCCCACTTAGCTCCAGGAATTGCCGACCGAACAGCAGAGGACTGTACCACAACGAGCTTGCGACAAATGCAACCAACACGACGACAACCAAGGCGAGGTAATTCACCCGTTTCACGTCCGCACCCCAGGGGATATTGAATCACACCACATCTCCAATTTGTGCGGCAGGTCAACTCCAAGATGCTGTTCATATTCCATGGGGATGGTGAAGAGCAGGTCCCCGCCCTTCGTTGCGCTATGGTCGGGATGACGACCTCACGTTTGTGCTATTGCTCCCAGCCGCCGCCGAGGGCCGCGTAGAGCTGCTCATAATTCTGTAATTCTGAGTACCAAGCCTGCATCAGGTTCAATTCGGAGGTAAAGTATTGCTGTTCGATGGTCAGCACTTCGAGAAAGCTGGCGTATCCTCCGGTAAATCGGACGTTGGCGAGTCGCGCGCTTTCCCTGTATGTGGCCGTCTGTTCTTCGATCTTTATTCGGAACTGTCTGGATTGGCGATAGCCATAGAGACCGTTCGACACATCTCCGAAAGCCTGCTGAATGGTTTGCTTATACTGCAGTTCGGCTTGATCCCGTTGTGCCCAGGCCAGGCGGTATCCAGCCCTGATCCTTCCACCCTCGTAGATAGGCTGGGCCAACTGGCCTCCGACAGCCCAGAATGTTGCGGGGCCCTGTAAGAAACTGGTCAGGGCCGTACTGGAAGCGCCGAAGGTGCCGGTTAAGGAAATCTGCGGGAAGAACGCGGCCTTGGCCACTCCTACATTTGCGTTGGCTGCGACCAGAGTTTGTTCCGCCTCGCGCACATCGGGGCGGCGCTCCAGAAGCGCGGAAGGAAGGCCCACAGGGACATCAGGCAAATGCGGTTGATCGACAAGGTTGAGGCCGCGATTGATTGGCCCGGGATTTCTGCCGACGAGAATGCTGATCGCGTTTTCAGTCTGCGGAATTAACTGGTTGAGCGAGATGACCTCGGCCTCGGCCTGTTGCACCAGCAACAGGGCCTGATCAACGTCGGAGAGCGAGTAGTAACCGCCTTTGAAGTTGATGGTGTTTAACCTGAGGATCTCCTTATCGGCTTCAACAGTTTGTTTCGAAACGTCCAACTGGGCATCGTATTGGCGAAGCGCGAAATAGGCGCTGGCTATCTCGGAGATCAGTGTTATCTGGACGACATTCTGGGCGTATTTCGAGGCCAGAAGATTGGCACGCGCTGCTTCCGTTGCTCGTCTATATTGCCCCCAGAAATCGACGATGTAGTTCATTTGCAGTCCGAGGGTATCGATCCAGGGCGAGCCGGTGAAAAGCGGCGTGGCCTGCTCATTCTGGATACTGGCGTTGCCACCCACAGTGGGAAACTGGTTTGCGCGGGTAATTCCCAGACTAGCTTGTGCCTGGAGAATCCGCGTGGCGGCAATGCGAATGTCGTAGTTGTTGGTGAGGGCTTCCTTGAGCAGCGCCTGCAGCTGTTCGTCTTGATAGACAGCCGGCCACTTCATTTCCCCAAAGGGTCCACCGACCGGTTGCTGCGGCAGGTCGGGCGCGGTTCCGCGGTACTGTCCGGGGACATCGAGGGGAGGACGCTGGTAGTTGGGCCCGACCTTGCAACCGGTCAGCGAGAGCAACAGGATGAGGCCAAGCGACGATGTTCTGGTCCGCATCTTCGTTCGCATTAATCGTGCCCTCCTTTCGGCTCGACGCTGAGCGCTGGTTGCGGCGCCGGTTTGGGCTTCTCTTTGCTGAAGAGGTTGCCGAAGCGTTCCACGACATCAAAGGAAACCGGAACAAAGAAGATCGCAATAATCGTGGAGGCGAGCATGCCGCCAATAACCGTCGTTCCCAGCACCTGGCGCGAAATGGCACCTGCGCCGAAGGCCCGCCACAACGGGACGCAGCCAAGAATGAAGGCAAATGCAGTCATCAGGATTGGCCGCAGTCTCACCCGGGCGCCGGCCAGCGTGGCGTCGATGAGCGACTTGCCGCTGTCGTACTCGATCTTGGCAAACTCCACGATGAGAATGGCATTCTTGGACGACAGTCCAATTAGCATGACCAGACCGATCTGGGCATACACATTGTTGTCAAACCGGCGAAGGTAGAGCGTCAGGAACGCGCCGAAGACGGCAATGGGAAGTCCCAGCAACACGCTGAAGGGCAGCGTCCAGCTCTCGTATTGCGCGGCCATGATGAGAAACACCACAAACAAGGCCATGCCAAAAATGACGGCCGGCGAAACGCCTTGCAGCCGCCTTTTGCTCCTGGTAGGACATGCCTGAGTAGTCGAAGCCCATCTGGCCAGGCATGGTCTTATGGAAGACATCTTCCAAGGTAGCCATGACCTGGGCGGAACTGTATCCAGGCGCGGCCGCGGCATTGATCTGCACGCAGTTGAAGAGGTTGTAGCGCATGACGAACTCGGCCCCGCTGCGCGAATCGGTAGTGGTCAGCGTATTGAGCGGGACCATGTCACCAGATGCATTCCTTACATAGAACTTGCCGAGATTTTCTGCCCTGGTCCGGTAGTCGCCTTCGGCCATAACATATACCTGCCACTGCAGGCCGAAGCGGTTGAAGAAGTTAATCAGCGAGCCGCCCATGAACGTCTGCACTGTCTGGTACAGGTCCGCCAGCTCGATCTGCTGGGTCATCGCTTTGGCGTTGTCCACCTTTACCCCGACCTGGGGAACGCCGAACAGGGCTGTGGTGAAGAGCCCCGCCAGCTCCGGGCGTTTGCGTGCTTCCGCCATATAGATCTGTGTCTGCTTCGCGAGAAAGTCAATGGTGCCGCCCGAGCGGTCTTCAAGAATGAAAGTAGCGCCTCCTGAGGTGCCCACGCCGGGATCGCCGGCGGCGGGAACGAGAATGCAATCCCGCCGGGGACCCTTGAAAGGGCTTGCTGAAGGTGGGCTTTGATCCCGTCGTAACTCTCCTCCGGAGTCGTGCGTTCATCCCAGGGCTTCAGAGAGACAAAGAAGAAAGCACTGTAGGTGGCGGCCACGCCGCTCAACAAACTGTATCCGTTGACAGTGCTGACGTATTGCACGCCAGGTGTGTCCATCATGATCTTCTCGACTTCGCGCGCAGCTTCCGAAGTGAGTTGCAGAGACGAGGCATTCGGCAGTTGCAACCCGGCATAGAGATATCCCTGATCTTCATCGGGGAGAAAGCTTCCTGGGAGCTGTTTACCGAAATAACCCGCACCCACGGTCAGTGCGGCGAGGAGGAGAAATGCCAGGGCGACTTTGTGGATCAGGTGTCTGCAGATGTTCACGTACCCGTCGGTGGCGCGGCCGAAGACCTTGTTGAACCCGCGGAAGAAGGCACCGAGCGGTCCTCGCGTCTCCTTCTTGGGACGCAGCAGCATGGCGGAGAGCGCGGGGCTGAGGGTGAGCGCGTTGAATGCCGAGAAGAGCACCGAAATCGCGATGGTGATCGCGAACTGCTTGTAGAGCTGGCCCGTGATGCCAGGAATGAAGGCCGTGGGAACGAACACAGCCGCCAGGATGAGCGCAATCGCAATGACCGGTGACGAAACTTCCTCCATTGCTTTGATGGTGGCGTCATGAGGACTCAGCCCCTGCTCGATATTGTGTTCTACGGCCTCCACGACGACGATGGCATCGTCGACGACCAGTCCAATGGCCAAGACCATACCCAAAAGCGACAGGGTATTGATGGAGAAGCCAAGCATGGGAAAGACCATGAAGGTCGCGACCAGAGAGACAGGAACGGCGAGCAACGGAATCAGTGTCGCCCTGAAGCCCTGGAGGAAAATGTAGACGACGATGATGACCAGGAGCAGAGCCTCTCCTAGTGTCTTGTAGATTTCGTGGATGCCGGCACTGACAGCGAGTGTCGTATCGAGTGCGGTAATGTAGTTCAGCCCCTGAGGAAACCTGCCCTTCGCCTCGTCCATCATTTTGAGGACCGCGGCTCGAGTTTGCAGCGCGTTGCTGCCCGGCGTGAGATAGAGGGCGATGAGGGCAGCGGGCTGAGAGGGCTTATTCTCTCCCGACACTCCCAACCGCGCGACATAGGAATAGTATTGCGATCCCAGTTGCACTCGCGCTACGTCTTTCAGCCGCAGGATTGACCCATCGGGTTGAGCGCGGACGACGATCTCACCGAACTCCTCGGCTGTGGGGAGGCGCCCCGGAGCTCGCACGTTGTAGGTGAATTGCTGACCCTGGGGAACGGGCTCGCCTCCGACCTGGCCAGCGGGATTGACTTTATTTTGAGCCTGGACCGCCCTGGTGATGTCGGAGACGGTCACGCCGAGGCTCGCCAACTTGTCTGGATTCACCCAAATGCGCATGGCATAGGGACCGGCGCCGAATATCTGAACCTGGCCGACGCCCGAGATACGGGTGAGCGCATACTGCAGATTGATGGTGGCGTAGTTGGCCAGGAAAATGCTGTCGTATGTGCCGTTGGGAGAGTAGAGATCAAGGAGCATAAAGGGCGCCGTCGTTCCCGGCTGAACGATTACACCCTGCTGGGTTACTTCGGAGGGCAGTTGCGAGGCAGCCTGGCCCTGCCGCATCTGCGCCAGAATCTGATCGGTGTTGATATCTGTTCCCAGCGCGAAGTCAACATACAGCGTCATCTTTCCGCCAGAGCTGGCGCTCAACGAGTACATGTAGTTCATGCCGCTGACGCCCGACATCTGCTGTTCTATCGGTGTTGCAACGGACTCCGCAATCGTCTGGGCGTCGGCGCCTGGGTAGGTGGCCTGCACCTGGATCATCGGGTCGGCAATATTGGGGAACTGTGCCGTAGGTAGCTCGAGTATCGCGACCCCGCCGGCCAGCACCATCAAAATTGCGATGACTATCGCGACGATGGGGCGATTGATAAAGAATTTCGACATGGTCAGTTGCCCCCGAGCGCCGCAGGGGCCGGCGTGTAAGGCTTAGCGATCACCGGAATTCCTTCCTTCACCATCTCTGGCGGCGCAGCCGCCGCAAACATCTGCACCCTCTGGATGCCTTCGACCACGACCTTCTCACCGGGCTTTAATCCGTCGGTGATGATCCAATTCGGCCCGACCCGGTCTCCCACTTTGACCGGTCGAATCACTGCCTTGTTTTCAGCGTTGAGCACAATGACCTGGTATTGCGACTGCACTTCAATCACAGAGGGCTGCGGAATCAACATTGCGTTCTGGGTCACGCCGGTCTGAATCCGCACCCGGCCGAAGCCGCCGGGGCGGAGGATAGCATCCTTGTTGGGGAACTCAGCGGCCATCTGGATGGTGCCTGTCTGGGTACCGATCTGGCGATTCACGAATATAATGTCGCCCTTCTCCGGGTAGATGTCTCCGTTTGCCTGGATATATTCGATATTGCGCGGTACTGTTCGCCTGTCTCCGGTCCGGATTGCCTTGTTGATATCCACTGCATTCGCGAGGTAGGCGCTCTCGTTGATGCTGAAGTATGCCCAGATGGGATTGACCCGGGAGACCGTCGTCATCTTGGTGGTCGTTCCCACCAGATCGCCGACCTGAGAATTTGCTATACCCGCGATGCCGTCGATGGGCGAATAGACTTTGGTCCAGCCGAGGTTCAATTCCGCCTGTACCATCTGCGCCTTCGCGGCTTGCACTTGTGCCTGGTTCGCGGCCAGGGTTGACTGATCGGTGTCGAGCTGCTTTTGCGGGATCGCGTTCTGCGCCACCAGCGGCGTGTCCCGTGCGACATTCTTCTCCGCCTCGCCGAGATTCGCCTCGGCCACGGCGACCTGCGCCTTGTCCTGATCGAGCGTGGCAACGAAGGGTCGAGGGTCTATCTCAAACATGAGCTGGCCCGTTTTGACGAAGAAGCCGTTTTGATAATTCTGCTTCAGCAGGTAGCCCTGCACTTTGGGCGTGATCTCGGCGTTAACCGGGCCGTTCAGCTGCGACACCCACTCGACGTAGTTGGGGACGTTCTGCTGCTGCACCTCGGTAACAGTAACCTCAGGAGGGCCCGGTTTGGGAGCTTCTTCCTTCTTAAAGCAGGCGGTCATCAGCATTGTCCCCAGACCAAACAACAGGACAATGACGATCCGTTGAGGGGGAGAATGCAGCAGCGCCGATCCCATGGATGGATATCTCTCCTTCATTTGCAATTCATCGCCTCGAGGCTCAGCATCAGTTCCCATTCATATACCCCCGCCCCAAAAATTCAGCACGAATTACAGGGGCCAAAACTTACGACTGTGAGTCTAGACGATCTTTATACTTCTGCAAGGGGAAGATTGGTACTGGCAGATTTCCCAGATGTGCGGAGTGGTTGCTCGGGTGTATGCTTCTGTGGCTACCGCCGCAACTGAACCGGGGTGCCCGAGACGCCACGCGTGAGATTGATAATTCGCTATCTGATGCTCCAGTAAGACCTACTAACTGCACGACGCTCCAAGCAGGATAGATGACATCTCCCGGGGGATGAATGCACGCGGACGATCTCTCAAGCTCGATACAACTCCAGCCGAAGACCACTGACATGCCCATCGAGCGGATCCTGTCTCCGTTCGTTCGATTCGCCAGGCTCGAAGCGGCCGGCGGATTGGTGTTGCTGTTCAGCACTGCCGCGGCTCTGCTGTGGGCGAATTCACCCTGGGCGAATTCCTATGACCGCTTCTGGCATCTTTATCTCACCATCGGAATAGGGCCGGCGGACCTGAAGGAGAGCCTGCTTCATTTCATCAACGATGGATTGATGGCAGTCTTTTTTTTCTTCGTGGGGCTGGAGATCAAACATGAACTGCTGGCAGGAGAACTGTCGACGCTGAAGCGGGCTGCCTTTCCGATGGCGGCGGCTGTGGGAGGATCGATTCTTCCGGCCGCGATCTTTATCACCGTCACACGCGGCACGTCTGCGCAAAATGGATGGGGGATTCCCGTCGCCACCGACATCGCCTTTGCTCTCGGAGCAATGGCCTTATTGGGCAGGCGCATTCCGCTCACCCTGAAAGTGTTTGTAACCGGGCTAGCCATCGTGGACGACATTATCGCTGTCTCCATCATCGCCATCTTTTATACGACTACTTTCTCTCTTCGCAGTCTGATCGCGGGACTTATCGGCATCGCAATCTCATTCCTTGCAAACCGCCTTGGGGTGCGCTCGTGGGGGGTGTACGCGATCATCGGGGTTTTCGTCTGGCTGGCCATGCTGAAATCGGGCGTCCACGCAACAGTGGCCGGAATTCTGCTGGCGTTTACGATTCCCACGACGATGGCACTGAAACCCGGCGAGTTTCTGAGTCATAACCTGCCGATCCTGGAGAGGCTTCGGGCAATCGGACGTTCCGAGTCCGCCATGATTTCCGAGTCAGAAGAGCAAAACCTGATTTATGCTCTTGAGCGTCAATGCGCCCTGGTGCAATCGCCTTTGTACCGGATCGAACACACGCTGCAGCCGTGGGTCACATTTTTCATCATGCCTGTGTTCGCCCTGGCGAATGCGGGCGTTCATATTCCAAAAGGTCACAATGCTGCTCTGATTCAGCCCATCGCCATCGGAATATTTCTCGGGCTCTTCGTGGGAAAGCCCCTCGGCATACTCCTATTTGCCTGGGTGTCGGTCAAATCATCGATCGCGTCTGCGCCCGAAGGGGTGAGTTGGAGACAGATATTCGGCGCCGGCTGGTTATGCGGGATTGGCTTCACTATGTCGCTGTTTATCGCCACCCTTTCTCTCGGAGAGGGAGAACTGGTCGCCGTCGCGAAGATAGGCATCCTGCTCGCGTCCGTTGCGGCTGGAGTAGCTGGATCTGTGGTTCTGAGTCTGAAAGAGCAGCGCAAGACGGCCTGAAAACCCGACCGACAGCTAGTTCCGTGCTTTGGGTTTGTCCAGTCGGCTCGTCAATAACTTATTGTTGCAACTAGTGTCTCGCTCAAAGTAACCTATAAGTGGGAGACGGTAAAGAATGCAGCAAATCCCCGACATTGCTATCCACGACGAACAAGAGCTTCTCAACATCATCGCCGAACACGAGGCCGCGGCGGAAGCCCTGCTGCTGCGCATCGTAGAGATTCAGTCAGATCCTGCGAGGCTGAATGAGGCGGGTGCAGCTGAGATGCATCGTCTGTGGCAGCAATGCAAGCCCCATGACGAAGCGCGCGAGAACGCCTGGGCAAAGATCGGCCCACTGAACCAGCAGACCCTATACACTTTGCCATCGGCGGACAAACGGTCTGGATGGTTGCGGCTCGCTTTCTCCGGTTGGGTGGCCCAAAGGTGAGATAGGCGCGGCCGTATTGCTACACACGGCCTGAGCAAGAATTGTTGGCCTGGAAGTCTCGAACCGATGACCTTTTTTGGGGATTTCGCGGGAGGGACTCTGCCTAATATTCTTCAATCCATGAAGACCTTTACGCTGACTCTATTTGCAAAGCTCAAAATGGATGGCACCTACGACTATTCGCTTAACGTTTGGGAGAACCGTGGTACCGGCAGTCTCGCAACGGAGATGAACTTTGAGAGCGAAGCCTTGATGAGCCAGCGTGTGAACTCCGTATTGCCCGGCGGTGAACACGTAAACAAGATCCTTCCTCAGCCCGTGCAGGAAGGCGACTATTGGTTTCCGTTTGTGATGCCGATGTCTGATGCGCAAGCCGCAAACCTCGGCTGGCTCGGTGAGAAGGCCCAGCGACACGCCTTCGTCCACTAAGGCCAGGACCTAAGCCAGGGCGCGTCAGCTTGAGCTCAATCCCAATGCGGTTGGATGCTTCGGCTGGTAGAGACCGACGTTGCCACCGCTGGGAAGACTCACCCTGGTGATTGAACCCCACCTCTGCTCCTGCACCTCGGAACAAACCACACCCTTGTCGGTGAGCGCCTTGATCTCGGCATTCAGATCGTCACACATCAGATAAAGCTCGTGCGTATTGCTGTCACTATCAGGATGAAAGGCAGCCTCCGCCGGAGGCAGAGCGAAAATCAGCCAGCCGTGCCCTGCGTCCACGGAAGCGAATCCGAGAACGTCCCGGAAGAAAGCGCGATCAGCCTCCGCGTCCTTGCTGTACAGGATTACGTGCGCACCCGAGATCACAATGTCTGCCGCTGCCTCCCGTCGATTAGGATCCTGGTTGCCGCGAACTCAAATCTGCGCCCATACTCTGGCTCATCTTGATCGCAAGACTCTCGATATTCTTCTCGCCGAGTATATCCGCACGGAAGGCCCCGTTTGCCTGAATAATCCTCGCGATGCAACCCGTCCATCCTGTCTGGTGGCTGGCGCCGATGCCGGCACCGTTGTCGCCGTGAAAGTATTCGTAAAAGAGGATGTTGTCTCGCCAATGCGGATCAGTTTGGAATTTCTCCGTGCCGCCAAACACCGGCCTGCGTCCCGAGCTGTCCTTAGCAAATGTCCCGATAATGCGCTCGCCCAGCACCTGCGCGGCCTCAAACAAAGTCATAAGTTTGCCAGAGCCGGTCGGGCACTCCACCTTGAAAGTGTCGCCATAGTAGGCGCCCAGCCGCAAGAGTGAGATGAAGAGCAGGAAGTTAACCGGCATCCAGACTGGCCCTCTCCAGTTCGAGTTCCCGCCGAACATACCACTGTCAGAGTCGCCCGGCAGATAGGAGACTCCGTACTCCTGGCCGCTAAGTCCGAAAACAAAAGGGTGGTCCTTGTGATATCGCGACAATGCGCGGATACCATGAGGACCGAAGAACTCGTTCTCGTCGAGCATTTTCGCGAGGATGCGCCGGAGCTTGTCCTCACTCACGGTGGACAGCATTCGTCTGCCCGCCAAGCCAGGTGTGGAGGGCATGTGCAGGTTCGCTGACAATTCGGGGTGGCGAGCCATAAATTCCTGTAGGCGCTTCCGGACCGCCGGCATCTTTTCCAACGTATCCTCCTCGAAGATTGCGACCGCCGCCAGGGGCAAAAGGCCAACCATGGACCGCACCTTCAAGCGGAAAGCCTGGCCATTGGGCAGACGAAGCACGTCGTAGAAGAAGCCATCCTCCTCATCCCACATCTGGTCGTTCTTTTCGCCCATGCGGTCCATGGCGCCTGCGATCCACATGGTGTGCTCGAAGAATTTGACGACGAATTCCTCGAAGGTTGGGTAATGCAGCGCAAGTTCCACAGAGATGCGAAGCATCTGTTGGCTGAAGAAGACCATCCACGCGGTTCCGTCAGCCTGCTCCAGGTGGCCTCCCGTAGGCAGCGGCGCGCTGCGGTCGAAGACACCGATGTTGTCCAGTCCCAGGAAGCCGCCCTCGAACACATTGTTTCCCGCACGATCCTTGCGGTTGAGCCACCACGTAAAGTTGACCAGCAGCTTGGAGAACGCGTAGACGAGAAACTCCAGGTCTCCCTGCCCCCCATTTCTTTCCTTGTCGGTCATATAAATCTGCATAGTGGCATACGCATGCACCGGCGGATTCACGTCGCCGAAATTCCACTCATAGGCCGGCATCTGCCCGTTGGGATGGAGATAGTCGTTACGAAGTATGAGGTCGAGCTGCGACTTCGCAAAGTCCGAATCGACGGCCTGAAACGCCAGCATGTGAAACGCCAGGTCCCACGCTGCGTACCACGGATACTCCCACTTGTCCGGCATCGATATGATGTCGTCATTGTTCATGTGGAACCATTCACCGTTGCGCACCCGTCTGCGCGCTTCCGCAGATGACCAGGGTCCGACGTTGTGTTCTTTCAGCCAGACGTTGAGATCGTAGTAGAAATACTGCTTACTCCAGAGCATGCCCGCCATCGCCTGTCGCAACACGCTGGCGCGATCGGGGTCTGCCTGCACTAGAGGCGGCGTAACGCTTGCGTAGAACTCATCCGCCTCTTTGAGACGCTGGGCAAAGAGCTCATCGAACTTCTTGAACGCACTCTCCGGCCCACCCGGAAGCGGCCGCGCCAGGCGCAGGCGAACCACCTTGGTTTCGCCAGGGCCGATGTTCAGGATGTAGTGAGGAGAAGCCTTCGTTCCCTGATTGGCTGGGTTCACCGCATCTGTTTTGCCGTTCACAACAAAGTCGTTGATGCTGTCCTTGACATATGGAGAAGCGTTTTCTTCCCCGAAGAGCTTCGCCTTGTTGCTCTCGTTCTCAGCGAACAGCAGCGGCGCGTCTCCCTCACAATAGAGGCTGTAATCGCCGAACGACTCCAGAAGGGACGGATCCGGATGGTGGACCGAGATCACACCCACGCCCTTCAGTTGTTTGCCCTCCAATACTGGCTTGGCGCCGCCATCCGACCACGACCAGGTATTGCGGAACCAAACCGTCGGCAGCACATGCAGCGTGGCCGCTTCAGGTCCCCGGTTGGCAACGCTGATCTTAATGCTCAGATCGTCGGGACCGGCCTTGGCGTACTCCACAAAAACGTCGAAGTAACGGTCCTCATCGAAGACGCCGGTGTCGAGCAACTCATACTCCAGCGCCTGGCGGCCCCGGCTGCGGTTAGTCTCAATGAGATCCAGATATGGATACGCTGCCTGGGGGTACTTATAGAGATACTTCATGTAGGAGTGCGTCGGCGTGCTGTCGAGATAGAAGTAGTACTCTTTGACGTCCTCGCCGTGATTGCCCTCGCTGTTCGTCAGCCCAAAGAGCCGCTCCTTTAGAATCGCGTCCTGGCCGTTCCACAACGCCAGGGCGAAACAGAGAATCTGGTGATCGTCGGAAATGCCCGCCAGGCCGTCCTCGCCCCAGCGATACGCACGTGACCTCGCCTGATCGTGAGTGAAGTAGTTCCAGGCGTTCCCGTCCTCGCTATAGTCTTCGCGAACGGTGCCCCACTGCCGTTCACTTAGATAGGGGCCCCATTTCTTCCACGGCTGTTCTTTCGTTCGGGCTTCATCAAGTCTGCGTTTTTCATCTGTCATCGATTCATCCCCTGTGGCATTCGCTCGAAATAAGACGGCACACTTCCGCGGGCAAGGCAGAAGCCATTATTCCGCGATCCTACCCGAGACTGCAACAATGGGAGATGAACGATGATCCTGCCCGAGCGAGTTAGTGCGCCTGACTGTGGTTTCCTGCCTGGGCTTTCTCGATGGCACTGACCAGATCGGACAGGCGAGCCGGATCGACGTCGCTGACGGCAATCACGTCGAGATCATCCGTGCTAAAGCTCCTCACGTGAAACCCCGAGTGTTCCGCCGCAAAATCGGCAACCCTAAACGCACCTGATCGCCGCGTGACGAAAACCGAGACGCGATGTTTTCCAATGCTGTACAGCAGCTGCGCGACCGGCTGGTTGTTCAAGTACGTCAGATTTGCTCCGTCGAGGATCGTGCCGACTGAGAGATCATCCGGCAGATTGAAACTGAACGGTATCCTGCCCTGAAACCACGGCTTTACCGTGTGCTTATCGGAAGAGACCACCTGCGGCGGCGAGCTGGCCGCGAGCGTCGCAATATGCTGGTCGCTCACCTCGGTTACCAGCGCTGCGTGTTCCGCTGAAGCGATCGCGGCTTGATGTGCGTTGCGTTGCATCAGCAGGACACTCACCGAAACCAACAAGAGGACCGCCGCAGTTGCCCAGCCCAGCACGCCGAACCTGCCCCGTGATCGTGCCGCATTCTCAGCTTGCCGTTTCGTAGTCTGTCGCGCTGATTGATGCGTGATCTTCTCGAGCAGATGCGCCGGTGGCGAGTACCTTTTTCCCGCCTTTGCGATAGCAGCTTTCAAAAGGGTTTGGTGAAGCGCATCGGTTGTGCACAAGGGGCATCCGGCAAGATGTTCATTCGTTCTGGCAAGATCCTCAGCGGAGAGTTCTCCGTCCGCAAGTGAATTGAGAATGACAGGCGAGAGATGATCGCTCATGCGCGGAACTCCCTGATCGGCGTGTTGTGCGGCTCCAGCGTCCGGCGAAGGGCCACGCGCGCGCGTGCGATTCGCGACATGACGGTGCCGAGAGGAATGTCGAGGACAGCGGCAATCTCCTTGTACTTCATCTCTTCCACGTCGCACAGCAGAATCACCTCAAGTAACGGCGGAGATAGTTTCTCCATAGCGGCGTGGAGTGCAGCCTGATCGGACAGGCGAATGAGGTTGAGCTCAGGTGTTTGCCGATCGATCGCGGCCTCGGGGTGCAGGTTGGGACCAGACTCTTCTGATTTCACCAGCTCATCTTCGAGCGCTACCGTGCGCATGGCCGCGAGGCCGGTACGCGAGGTCAGATAAGTATTCCTCAGGATGCGGAAGATCCATGCTTTGAAATTTGTGCCCGCTTCGAAGGATTGAAATCCGCGCAGAGCTTTCAGAAATGTTTCCTGCACTAAATCCTCCGCGTCGGTGGGATGACGGCACAGCCAGAAGGCAACGTTATAGAGCGAAGGAAAAAGCGGTAGCGCGAGATCCTCAAACGCGGAGGTTTGGGGACCGCTCTCGCGAACCGCGCGCTTCCATGGCAACAACGTCATTGGATTGGACCGATCTCTTCTTCTCTCCAGAGATGAGAACTGACATCCCGCAAAATTATTCCCTTTCGTGAGGAATAAATCGCGCCGCGTGCAGTTTGCATGCTCGGAGGATTCATCCAATGAAGGATACAAGCGCACAACAACACCTTGAAACAGTCGAGCCGGCAAACGCCGCCGCTAACGATGGAATCGACAGACGCAGCTTTCTCAGCTGCATGGCCTGGGTGGGAACAGGCATTGTGTGGACGATGACTGGCGGTGTCCCTACGTCCAGGCTCTTCGCCGCCACCGGAGGAAAATTAGCGCAGCCCAATGGCGGAGCAGAGTTCAGTTTTGTGCAGATAAGCGATAGCCACATCGGCTTCAGCAAACCGGCGAACCAGGACGTCACCGGCACCCTGAAGCTGGCCATCGACAAGGTCAATGCCCTCCCCGGCTCGCACGATTTTCTCTTGCACACGGGCGACATCAGCCACTCCTCAAAGCCGGCTGAGTTCGATACTGCGGATCAGATCGTCAAGGGCGCTAAGGTCGGGCATACCTTTTACGTTCCGGGCGAGCACGATACCGCGTCAGACGATGGAGCACTCTATCTCGAGCGCTTTGGCAAGGGGACAACCGGCACCGGCTGGTACAGCTTCAATCACAAGGGTGTGCACTTCGTCGGACTCAATAACAGCCTGCAGATCGACGCCCTGGGCAAGCTGGGACCCGACCAACTTGTCTGGCTGAAGAAAGACCTGGCTACACTCTCGGCATCCACGCCGATTGTCATCTTCGCCCACATCCCGCTGTGGATGGTCTATCCGGACTGGGGCTGGGGCACACAGGATGGCGCTGAGGCGTTGTCCTATCTGAAGAGGTTTGGCTCCGTGACCGTACTGAACGGACACATCCATCAAGTGGTGCAAAAGGTGGAAGGCAGTGTCTCCTTCCACACGGCAACCTCGACCGCGTTTCCGCAGCCTGCGCCGGGGAAGGCTCCGAGTGCCGGCCCAATGGTGGTGCCTGCCGGCAAACTGCAAAGCGTTCTCGGCATCACCGAGGTCAGGTATGTCCCGAAACACGGTTCTCTCGCGATTGTCGATTCATCGCTGGCGACGAATGCATGAAGCGTCTTGGAGTCGTACTCACTGGCTGCATGATTGCGCTGGCTGCGTCGTTTCTGCTCGCGCGCGTTCACCCCTTCGGTGACGCCGGTCTGCATGGCACGCGCGATACTGTGCTGCCGGTGGCGGCTTCCCTGCCGACCGAGGTGCGCGCAGTTCTGTCTGCGAAGTGCGCAGACTGTCACTCCATGCAGACTCGCCCGGTCTTTTACAGCAGCCTTGCGCCCGCGTCGTGGCTGATGGAGCGAGATGTCCTCGACGGTCGCAGGCACATGAATCTGTCTTTGTGGGACACCTATTCCGCAGATCAGCAGCAAACCCTCAAAGCGGAGATCGAGCAGCAGGCGAAGACGCGCAAAATGCCACTGCCTCAATATCGAATGATTCACTGGAACACCCGTGTCACCGACGCCGACGTGCAGATCCTTAGCAACTGGGCACGCGAAACTCCCTCGGCTGAAACCATCTCGACGACCGCGACCGGCGTCGGCGATCCTATGAAGGGGAAACAGGTCTTCGAGAAGCGATGCACGGGTTGTCATTCTCTGGAGCAAGACCGCGAAGGGCCCAGGCTGCAGGGACTCTTTGGACGCAGATCCGGAGAAGTCCCGGGCTTCCCATATTCCGACGCTCTCAAAAAAGCGAACATCTTGTGGGATCAAAAATCGCTCGACCAATGGCTCACAGACCCGGACACGCTGGTTCCCGGCAACAATATGGGATTCCACGTCGCAAAGCCCGACGAGCGCCGCGATCTGATCCGGTTCCTACAGCAGAGCGCGGCGAACCCGGGCGCCTAGAGCATATCGGCAAGGGTCTGGGCTCTGCATCGCCCGAAGCGGGTTATTCGTGGTACGCGGCATCTAAGTCGTCCTTTTGAACTGGCTCCCACCATTTATCCGAATTTTCGAAATTCCTTGACGTAACGATAAGGCTAATGATATCTGTGCCAAGACCCACCCCCTGTATCTTTCTCGCCTTAAAGGTCCTGCAAGTAGAAAGGTTCCGCGCGATGAGTATTGTTCTGCCAAGGGCCGGGATTTTAGTGTCGGCAAAGAAGAGAATTTCGCAAAGCATGAATCATAAAATCTTACGTACCGGGCAGCTTCTTGTTGCCAGCCTCACCGTCGCATTGGCGATAGCGTGTGGAAGCAAGTTGCCCATAGCAATGCTTGACCCGCAAACCTCCAGGGCAGCGGTTGACTCCCAGCCCTCCGTGGCGGCGGTTGACTCCCAGCCCTCAGGGGCAGCGGTTGACTCCCAGCCCGCCGGGGCAGAGGTTAACTCTCAGCCCCCCAGGACAGAGGTTGGCGCGCTAACCGCTGGGGCAATCGGTGAGGACGCCGCTGTGACTACCCCGGAAACATGCAAGGGGCCGGGCAATATTTTGCCTTCCGGCAACGCGACAACTCCCACCGATCTCCAGATAAACGGGGTTACCTGCATCGTGGACGGCAGCGGCAACGCCGGCGGTGTGACTGGCTCTTACGTCTATCGAAACGTGAATATCTGGAACGGCGGAAGCCTCACGTTTAACGATAAGCAGATTGACTTTCATGCGCACTCCATCCTGGTAGAGGCGGGCGGGACCCTTCAGGCTGGAGCTGTGAACCCCATCAAAGGGCCATTGACGATCTGGCTTTGGGGAGCGCAGAAAGATGGTATTTCGGACATTACCTGCCTAAGCGACACGGTCAATAAGCCTAGCCACTGCGGCGTTTCAGACACCGACTGGGGTTCTAATACAAGCATGGCTATGAGTATGTCTCCTACAAAGGCATGTACGTCGGCGGTTAACCTTCCCCTGCCGAACCAGCCAGACACGATGATAAAGGACTGCTTCTATCAGTATGAGTCGAGCGATGCGCCAGGAACCGGAAACTATTTTGGCAGCAAGGTGCTGGCAGTGTCCGCGCTTGGATCGCTCGTGCTGCGAGGCGCCAAGGGCATCCGGACCGGGCCCGGACCGGAACCGATTGAAGACGAGCCGGCGAACTCCGGCACAAGCTGGGGACGGCTCACTAAAACTCTGAACGGCAGCGAAACTTCTTTTAACATCGACCGCAAAGTGCCCTGGGGAGCGGGAGATCACATCGTGCTGACCACGACCGACTATCTTCCCAGTCACACGGAAGAGCTGGTGATCAAAAATGTTACATCGGACCAGTTCGGGACCAAGATTGAGATCGACACATCGGCGCCCGCTCCTATGAATGCCGTGCAATTTCCCCATAGCGGCGATGCCTACGATTACAGCTCGGTGGTTGCGGAACGTCCCAACACGGGTCCCGCTCCCGATTTGAATGTAACAAACCTTCCTAAGGCTCACATAGAAACACGCGCCATCGTGGCGCTGCTCACCCGCAGCATTGTCATCGCCTCGGAGGGAGCGACCCCCACGTTTACCCGCGGCGTCGATCACTTCCCCGTCTCGCCCGGCAACTACTATGGCGGCGCCACCATGGCGCGCCAGGGGTTCACCCAATTTCAGGTGCAGGGGGTGGAGTTCTATCAGCTTGGACAGGGCGGCATTATCGGGCGTTATCCGGTCCATTTCCATATGGATCGCAGCGTTCCCCAACCTAAGGGGAGTTTTCTCGGGACTTACGTTGCCGATTCTTCAATTGTGGATTCCATGACGCGTTTCATCACCGTGCATGGCACGCAGGGAGTTACTCTGGCGCGCAATGTCGGCTACAAATCCATCGGGCACGGCTTCTACCTCGAGGATGCGACCGAGGTCAATAACCGGCTCTACTCAAACGTCGGCATTTCGGTGCGGGGGGCGATCGCGGATACCGCCACCAACCCGCGCATGGTTCCGGGGATCCTGGACCTACCTGTCGCACAGATAAAAGCATTACCACTGAGTCCGAAAACTCCTTTTTACGCGGGGCAACCGGCAGATGTGAATGGCCAGATTCCCGATCTCCCTTATGTCAGCGATGTCACGTCGCCCAGCGTGTTCTGGATTATGAATAGCTGGAACGATTTCGAATACAACGCCGCGGTCGGAGCAGGAACTTGCGGGGCCTGTTACTGGATGGTGCCTGGAGGCTACAGCTATCAGGGTGTTCAGGATGCAAAACTGGTGGGAGTGCCGCAGGGCGGCCCCTCGAAATACGAGACCTGGACGAGCTACGCCGGCATGGAAAAGCAGGGGTTGATGTCAAGTTTCCTGGGAGGCGCTCCGCTGATGACGTTCAAGGGCAATTCCTGCTCGGCGGCCATGAATTCCATTTCCACGACGGGACAGACCAGCCAGTGTAATGGAGTATTTTTCGGCTCCGGTACGTCAGTGTCGGATGACCAGCATCTGTATTCCGTTCCCAACCCGACCTCCGTTACATATGACGGTTATCCAGCGGAAAATCAACAGCGGGCGAAATCCACTGTCTGTAACAGCGCAAATCCACCTCGGCCCTCGGGATCCACGGACTGCAGCACGGCGATTCCGTGTAGTGGAGATAACGGACAAGAGGCGTCGTGCGCGGCTACCGTCATCGATCACTACACAACATCGTTTAACTGGGCACAGACCAATGTAGGCGCGGTCTGGCTGCGGGGATGGTGGTACCTCCTCGACAACTCCGCAATTACAGATGTGCAGAACGGGGGTCTTACCTTTATCAGTGGTGGAGGGTACACCCGTTCGGATGCCGCTCAAGGCTTCTGGTCAGTGCTGAAGAACAGCGTCCTGGTGGGGAATACGCAGACAATCGAAAGCAACGGAGTACCTGCGAATCCGTCTGCGTCCAACGCAGGGCCGTTTAATCCCTCTAATAGCCTGAAAAATACTTGTAACGGTTCATACTGCGTGTCGCCGCAAGACGGAATCACCTTTCAATTATCCAATTTCGCCGTCAACCAGCGCCTGTTCAATATCTATGATGGGCCGGCAAGCCAGTACAACAACATCTATGCCGACGTCAATCCGACAGAGCTGGGCACGCTTGCGCAGTGCAGGGGGGCGGGTGGGAACAAGACGGCAGGAAACTGCACACAACAAAATTGGGGGAACGGCTATCAGGTCGGCGTGACGCTGTCTCCGCCCCGGACCAGTGGAAATGCGATGAATCGCATCGATGAAAAATGCGTTCTTCCGAACGCGGCGATTGGGTGGAAGCAGCCGAACGGCTTTTATTATCCGCCGGCATTCCACTCGGACAACCTGGTGTTCAAAAACGTGGCCATCCGCCACTTTGTCATCCAGCCGCTCAAAGATCCATTTGACGCGAACGGAGATAACACGGCCATCACGAATACTTACTGCTCGTGGAGCCCAGGCATGTTCGCCACCAGTTTTACGGACATTGACCGCCTGACGGAGTTGACGGACAACGATGGGACTCTCACAGGGCTTACCTCCTATGATAAGGACGCGATGACCCCCGCCGGGCCGACGATATCTGTCACCCATGACCCATTTTTCGTTGCGCCTTTGGTGGCCGATGAATGCGCCAGCGGGCAGCTTCCGCCGACGGCGCCCACAGAGAGAACTAGCGCTGAGTCCACGGCGTCCACCAGTCCATACGAGTACCTCACAACGGCCATCGTAGCCCGATGTGCAATCGACAATACGTGTGGTCCAGCTCCTGTCCCCGGTCTCAAGCCGGCCGACCAGCCACCTTACTGGGGCACTGTCTGCTCAACCCCGGCATGTTACGGAGTTCCGCTGTATCGCCAGACTCTGACGTCGCAGGAAATGACTGGCAATCTGCGGCCCTCCCTCAAAATGATGGGCCAGGCCAGCGCACAGCGCAGCGCCCTCACCCTCAACCACGCGCAGTACTACATCGACACAAGTGTCCCATGGAACAGTCAGTGGCAGTCCGGACCAAAAGCTTATCCGGTTATGTTTCTCAATGCTTTTCAGGCGGGTAAGGTTTACGACGTGTTCTTCGTCTACGGCAGGAATTCAACCAGGCAGACTTACAGCCTGTATATCGGGTCCGAGCTGAGCGATGACGATGCGAAGGCGGCCTTTGTGCCTGCGCGCGTTATGATCCCCGGGAACGGTTTCCCGATGACAGAGGACCCGAGCGGCGGCTGGGCAACGTTCGGTGGTTATAACAAAACGACCGGCATTTTGACAGTGAACGTGAATCTGAGCGGGCTGACCGACCTGGAGCCACAGAACCGGGAGGGGTTTTGCCAGCCGACCACCTATTGTGCCTGGAAACCCAGCACAAATTCCTGTGGATGTGCGGAGAATAGCGGCTGTACCGATGACAAGGTGTGCTCGTATGCAACGGCAGAGATGGACTGCCCTGTGGCGGGCTGCTATGGCTTCAACATCAAAATGCCGGGCAACTTTGTTGCGGAGCAACAGCCGCAGCCCACGCGCCTTCTATTTGAGAACGCCGACTCATATTTCAAGGCAAAAACGGTGACATTTGAAAACGCAAAGGACAGTGCCGCAGGAAGCTGCTATTACCCGGTCCCTCCCGCCCAGGAAGAACCTAAGGGGGAGCGGCCCCGGCTATAACCGATATATCGGGGGTAGGGGTGGGCATGGGCTGCAAGATGTCCACACAGGCAAACAGGAGTAACATAAAGAGAGTTGCAAGGTATCGACCCTGGGTTTTCAGGGTCCCCGCACGATGGGGGCGTCACGGTTTCGACGGGATCGCTTGCGGCAAAGAGGCATGCCGGGGTGTGGGCACCCGTAATCGCTCGCAAAATGATAATTGCCGATCATCAACTGGCATACGCAGCTTAATTAATTAAGTTGCCGTCCCCCGAGGCTTTGCCTGTGGGCTTCGAAGGGACGTCGCACAGCAGGCTGGTGTTTATGGCTGGGTACGGGTCATAAAGACGAGATCCACGGACTAGCGATGTGCGCATCTTGTCGGTTCTGAGCGCACAAAGCGAAACTTCCGGAACACGACTGAGCATGGAGCCTCTCTTTGTTGACAACGATTTCGGACGCGGGTTCGACTCCCGCCGCCTCCACCATATCTTCAGCCTGGCAATTCCTATAATGTCCAGTAAGCCCTAAAACCTGGCTTGGCTTCCGTCTCTGGTTCACAAGAGACAACCATATTCATTGACATCCAGCTGCTTTGCCAGTTCGCGCGCTATCTCGCCTGCTTTTTCTCCAACTTCCTTTCCAAGTCCACCTGATCGACGAAAGCCAACTCGGCCAGATCCGAGAATGGCTTGACAGCTGGATTCACCGTTACCGGCTCATCCATGCTCTTCGCTGCGATGCGCCGCTGGAAATACTCTTGTCCGTCGGTCGCTTCGATCCGACGGGATTGACCGCCTGTGACGAGGTTGCGTACAGTTGCACTAACTCAAACTGCAATCGCCAACACCACCTGGAACCTCACCCAGAGTTCAGCACATGGAGTTTCGAGACGGAGAACGCGCTCGCTTTGAAAGCTATGCGGAAGACAGCATCGAGGCTGCCGGTGAATGTCTACCGCGCGAAAGGAGTCGTCTACATCTCGGATGCTCCTCAATGCCGGGCGGGATGCAGGTGGTTGGAAAGCGCGTGGATTTCTCACTGCAAGACGAGCGGGGCGAACGGTGTCCGCGGACGCAAATTGTGACGCTTGAGTTCCGAACGGCCTCGAGGGATGAAGCCGTGCGAGACAAGTTTGAAGAATGTTTTACAGGTTATTCGAAATTAAAAGGAGAGCAGTTATGCAACCAAGTAAGTCACGCAAGAACTTATCCATTTTAGCCTTCTCACTTACAGGATTGATATTCCTCAGTGCTGCAGCCTTCGCTCAGGAAGTGAAGCTGCAAGGGGTAATCAAAGGGCGCAGCGGCGACACCCTCAGCCTGCAAACAAGTGATTCACCTAAGGTCATCGTTCTGCTTACCGACACCACCGATGTAGGCCAGTTCCAGGGAGCACTTAAGGCTCGCAACAAGAAGATGTCGATGGCAGCCCTGATCCCGGGTCTTCCCATTCAGGTGCAAGGGACGTACGACGCTCAAAACCAACTGGTGGCGAAGACTATTCGATTCAAGGGCAATGACTTTGAGCAAGCCCAGGCGATCCAGGCCGGAGTACACGAGACCGCGAAGCAATCGGCGGCGAATCAAAGCGAGCTTGAGAAGCAGAACGCTTTGCTGCAGGAGCAGAACGCAGCTCTGAAGGCACAGCAGGCACAGTTGACGGAACAGCAGCAGAAGATTGCCGAGCAAAAGAAGCTGATTGAAGCCAATACCGCGCGCTTCGGCCAACTCGACGATTACTACATCTACGACGAGGTGACCGTGTACTTCGCCAACGGAAAGATCAAGGTCGATCCGAAGTACAACGCTCCTCTATTGGCTTTGGTCCAAAAAGGCGAGACCGTAAATGGCTACATGATCCAGGTAAAAGGGTATGCTTCCGCAACAGGCAGCGTCACCCTGAACCAGAAGTTGAGCGAGCAACGCGCTGCCAGCGTAACCAACATCCTGCTGCAACAGGGTCATGTACCGCTTTCGAGAATGCTGGCTCCGGGCGCCATGGGCGAGAGTCATCAAGTGGGCAACGATAAGACAGCCGAGGGCGAAGCCGAGAATCGACGCGTCGTGGTGCGGGTGCTTCAGAACAAGGGCATCGCCGGAATTTCTTAGAATTTCGCAGGTGGATGACGCTATCGCCGGGAGCAAGCGACAAGGCACACGAGGCTGTCTGGCTCGTGTGCTCCGCGTCTCGCAATATTGAACTCAGAAGGGATGGCCTCAATGCTTCGTGGCCCGCGAACTCTCCTTGCGGTCGTCTTAGTATGTCTCGCGTCAACTTATGGTTCGACACAAGTGCCTCCAACCGCCGGAAATAAGCCCAAGCTCGGCCTTGTCCTGGAAGGTGGCGGCGCGCTCGGCCTGGCGCACATCGGAGTGATTCAGTGGTTGGAAGAGCACCGAATCCCGGTGAACTACGTTGCCGGCACCAGCATGGGCGGCCTGGTGGGCGGCGTTTACGCCACCGGCCGCAACCCAACGGAAGTTCGGGATCTGGTTGAGTCGATTAACTGGAACGATGTGCTGCGCGGACAGGTGCCATTCAAAAATCTGGACTTTCGCCGCAAACAGGATTCCGTTGTTTATCCCGGATCTATCGAGTTCGGATTGAAAAAGGGCGTCCAGTTTCCTGAAGGCTTCAATTCCGGGCAGGAGGTCCAGTTCATTCTCGACCGCGTGGCGCTTCCATATTCCACCATCGAAAACTTCGACCAACTGCCGATACCTTTTGCTTGCGTAGCCACCGACCTTGTGTCTGGCAAGAAGTTTGTTTTCCGCAGCGGCAACTTCGCGACAGCGCTGCGTTCGACGATGTCGCTGCCAGGCTTCTTTTCACCGGTCCACGTCGACGGGCACATTTTTGCCGATGGTGGATTGCTCGACAATCTTCCGGTCGATGTCGCCAAGCAGATGGGCGCCGACGTGACTCTTGCGGTCTATCTTGAGACCCAGCCGACGTCGTCGACCGAATCCCTCTCCTCCTTCGGCGTCCTGGGCAAGTCGATCTCCGTGATGATCGCGGCCAACGAAGTGCACAGTATGGAAATGGCGGATGTACTGATCTCTGTGCCGCTCGCCAAGTTCAACACCATGGACTACAACCAGGCCAACGCTCTGATCAAAGCGGGTTACGACGCAGCGCAAAGTAAGGCAGCGGTGCTATCCCGATTTTCAGTAGACGAAGCTACCTGGAACGATTATCTGGCTGAGCGCGCCGCGCGGCGCCGGCAAACACCGAAGCCGGAATTCGTGGAAGTCGCTGGAACAGATCCTCACAGCGCTGAGGCCATCCGGAAAGACTTTCAGCCCGCGGTCAACCAACCCGTCAACAACGAGCAAGTACAGAAGACGATTCTTGATATACAAGGCGACGGCCGCTACGCCAGCCTGAACTACAGCATGGTCGACAAGAATGGCACCCCGGGCCTGTTGGTCACTGCAGAAGAAAAGAGCTACGCACCGCCTATCGTTCGCCCACAAATCACTCTCGACGGCTCCCAGTACAACAACGTTCTTTTCAGCATCGGAGCCCGAATCACTTTTCTTAATGTCGGCAGCTACGGGTCGGAATTGCGGAATGACGTCATCTTCGGTTCGGAATACGGGCTGCGAACGGAGTATTACCACCCGGTGCGCTCCAGCAGCAACTGGTTCGTTTCTCCCGATGTCATTCTCGACAGCAACTCATTCAATGCCTACACAAGCAGCGGGAGTCTTGCGTCCATTTATCGAGTGAAGCAAGCGGGCGGCGGCGTGGATTTTGGTTATCAGCTCGGCCGAAGTCAGGAGTTTCGTGTCGGCTATAACACCGAATACCTGAGTTACTCACTCCAGGTAGGAGAAAACACTGAGCCTACGATTTCTGGACGGGAAGGCTATGCTCAATTTCAGTACACGCTGCTCCACGTGAACGATCCTGTCATACCAACTACCGGGCAGACCGCTCTTTTCAAAACCCAATGGTTCGAGGCCTATCCGAGCCCTGTCAAGAACTACACCATACCCGGTTTTCCGTTGAGCCAGGGTGGCTTCTCGCAGTTCGTTCCGATAAGCGAGCGCAATACGCTCATCTTCTCGGGAGGTGGAGGCACCGTGTATGGCACCAACAATGCCAATATCGGACTTCCCGTGTTCTCGATCGGTGGCCCGCGCCTCTTCGCCGCCTACGGCACCAATGAGATTCTGACCAACGAATATGGCTACGGGCAACTAGGGTATCTGAGGAAACTGGCCCAACTGCCGCCTTTTCTTGGAGGGAACCTATATTTCCTGGGCCGCCTGGAGGGCGGAGTCTATGAGCGAGTCGATACTCCACTTGGCCAACCTGCTCAATATCGCAATCCCGCCGACGGGACTGCCGGGCTGATCGTCAATACCATCTTCGGCCCGGTCCTGATCGGCGGTAGCGTCGGCGACGCCGGACACCATCGCTTCTTCTTCAGCCTGGGCAGGGTGTTTTAAGAATGGCGACAACACCAGAGCCTCTGCAAGACTCTCCTGATTTTCCGCTGGTGCTTGGCGGTCCGCTGTATCAGATGTTCAAGAATTGAAAGAGAGTGAGTCATGAGTCCATCCGCTAACAATGTTGCAGCGAAATCCGAATCCAGGAAATCCGCTACACCAAAACCTGAGCCGGGAGAGTCCATTCCTCCCCAGACAACGCAGATCGATCTGTCGGGGATGGACATTCGTGCAACGGTTGATTGAAGTTCCCGGGCGGAAAGCTCGCTCAAACCGCCTGATTCTCTTCCTTATTCTTGCGATCGTCGCGGTCTTTCTCGGCAAGAGCACGGCTTTGTCGTATTACGTCGACGCTCTCTGGTTTGGCTCTCTCGGATATGGAGGTGTCTTCTGGAAGAGCCTCGGCCTTGAGTGGAGCGTCTTCGCGGCTTCCTTCCTCGCCACATTGCTCATTCTTTACGGCTGGTTCCTCGCCCTGTGGCAGATGCATCAACGGGATCTGCCGCATGACCGCTCGATTTCTATCGGTCGCCAGACGCTCGGCCTGCCCTTGCGACGTGTACTGGGTGTACTCGGCATCGCGGTTTCACTGGGCATCGCTGCGATCAGCGGCACGCTAATGATGGAGGAGTGGCCGACCTTCGCGCTGTTCTGGAATGCCGTTCGCGGCGCCCCCGTCGCCCTCGACCCCGTCTTCGGGAAACCACTCAATTTCTACTTTTTCACTCTTCCCGCATGGCAGCTTATCGCCGGATGGCTGATGGTGCTCGCCGTCATCATCTGCGCTGCGGCCGTCGGCTTCCTTCTCCTCTCCGGCGGCAGCAGAGCGCTCGCCAAAGAGCGCGGCAGCCTGATGCTGCCTTTGCCGTGGCGCGGCTTCTCCATCGCGCTTGCGTTTTTCCTGCTGATGCTTGCAGCACAGGTCTACCTCAGTCGTTTCGATACGCTGCTCGACGAGCACACCATCTTCAGCGGCGTCAACTACACCGACGCTCACGTCATCATTACTGGCAGGCTGGTCGTCGCATTGGCACTGCTCCTGGGCGCTGGCATTGCCGCCAGCAATGCAGTCCCTGCGCGACACCCAGGACGGCTGGTGGCCGCTCTCATCCCCGCGATCGCCTGTTTCCTGGTCGTGCAGTTAATCGGCTGGTATGTCAGCAGCTTCATCGTCAAGCCGAATCAACTCGATCGCGAGCGTCCGTATATTGCGTGGAATATCGCCTGGACCCGCCGCGCCTGGGATCTCGATCGCGTTACACAGCGGGAGTTTCCCGCGGAAACAACTCCGGATGCCGCCGATCCCGCCAACAATCAGGCGACGCTCAAAAATATTCGGCTCTGGGACTGGCGAGCCCTGCAGGACACGCTGCGCCAGATCCAGGAGATTCGCACCTACTATGATTTTCCCGATATCGACATCGACCGCTACACCATAAGCGGCGAGCTGCGCGAGGTGATGCTCGCCGCGCGCGAGCTCAACGTCGACAAGCTTCCGGACAGCAGCCGCAACTGGATCAACGAGAAGCTGATCTACACCCACGGCTACGGCATCACCATGAACCCCGTCAACGGCTTTACTCCGGAAGGCCTGCCCACTCTCTATCTGAGCAACATGCCCATTGAGAGCACTGTGCCCGGCCTCGCCGTCACGCGCCCGGAAATCTACTTCGGTGAGTTAACCAATACCGACGTCTACGTCAAGACACGACAGCAGGAATTCAACTACCCGCAGGGCCAGACCAACAACCTCACTTCCTACCAGGGATTCGGCGGCATCGTTCTCGATAGTCCGCTCCGCCGCGTCCTCATCGCTGCCGACCGCGGCGATCTCTTGAAGCTGCCCTTCAGCGACGACATCACGCCGCAGAGCCGCCTCCTGATGCGTCGCAACCTTTCTGATCGCGTCCACACTCTGGCGCCATTCCTCACCTGGGATGCTGACCCCTACATGGTGATCGGCGACGATGGCCGCCTCTACTGGATGCTCGACGCCTTCACTACTTCGGACGGATATCCCTACTCGGCGCACTATCCACTCGGCGACGGCAGCATCAACTATATGCGCAACAGCGTCAAGGTCGTGATCGACGCCTATAACGGCGCCACCACGTTCTACGTTTTCGACTCGAAGGACCCCATCATCAACGCTTGGCGCAGCATCTTTCCCTCGCTCTTCCGCGATGCTGCGGCCATGCCAGCGGATCTGCGACAGCACGTCCGCTACCCGCAACGCCTGCTCGAGGAGCAGGCTGCCGTCTACGGTCTTTACCACATGAGTGATCCTGCGGTCTTCTACAACCGCGAGGATCTGTGGACCGTCGCCTCGGAACTGGGCATGAGCGGCACCGGCGAGCAGCAGGCGCAGGCCATGGAGCCGAACTACGTCTTGATGAAGCTGCCAGGTGCATCCGCGGTCGAGTTCGTAGAGATCCTTCCCTTTACCCCCGCCAACCGGAACAACTTGATCGGCTGGATTGCCGGGCGCAGCGACGGCGCGAATTACGGCAACGCCATCGTGTACGACTTCCCCAAGACGAAGCTGGTGGACGGGCCCATGCAGATCGAGGCCCGTATCGACCAGAACGCCCAGCTTTCCGGACAGCTGACGCTCTGGAACCAGCAGGGCTCTCACGTGCGTCGAGGCACTCTGCTCGTCATACCCTGCGGGCGTGCGCTGCTCTACGCCGAACCCATCTACCTGCAGGCGCAGCAGAGTCCGATGCCGGAACTGCGTCTCGTCGTGCTCGCGCTCCAGGACCGGCTTGCCTATGGACCCACCTTCGAGTCCGCCATGGCAGCTCTCTTCGGCGGCCATGCGTCGTCGCTCACCGAGGCTGCTGCGACGCCGGAAGCCCAGCAGACCGCGACGACCGCAGCGATCGGCGGCAACTCAACTGATCGGAGCGCTCTGATCGGGAGGGCGGCACAGGACCTCTCCGACTATCAGCGGCTGACGGCGGAGGGCAAACTCGCAGAGGCGGGACAAAAGCTCGAAGATCTCAAGCGCACGCTCGACCAACTCCAGGCGAGCCGGAAGTAGTGCGCAGATCTTGCTTTGAAGGCAAGCGCCCGTAGGTCAGCCTGGGTCGGCCTTGCACTCCGTCTCTATGCGGGCTTGTAGCTCCTTCAACAAATGTCGCGTGTAGATGCCGGTTGCCACGAATCTCGCTCGTTGATGAATCATTTCGAGAAGAATCTCCTCGCCGCCCTTGTCGATCACAGTGACGTCGCTAAGGTCGACAACACGGCACCGGTCCGAACATCGACCGAGCGATACTCGCCAGTTCGCCCTCAGTTCGGTGGCAAAGTCTCCAGTAAGCTGGCCCTGAAGAACCCACTTCTCTTCTGTCGGGCTCTCCTCTACCGTGATCCTCAACATGGTTGTCTTCAGCGACTAAATTCTGTCCACACTATCCCAAACACTCGGGATTCGTTCGACATCAGAAAATGAAACGACCGGATCAGGAATCAACGCCGGACGCATGTATACGCCACAGGCAATCCAGTTGCCAGAGCATCACTCCATAGATCCTTTTCTGAATTACGAAATAAAAGGAGTTAAATCGGCGCCGCGGGAGAATCTGGCGAGAAACTTTACGAATGACCTGCCTGCCAACTGGCACTGGCGTCAATATGTTGGCACTTTTTCAGCGACGAACGGGACGTGTGATCCCGAGTTTCTGCATGCGGAATTGCAGTGTAGGACGTTTCATCCCTAACCTGGCGGCTGCGCCGTTCGGGCCGGAGAAGACCCAGTTCGACTGCTCCAGAACATAGAGGATATGCCGCCTCTCCATTTCCTCCAGCGTCATCACGCCGTTGCTGCCTTCGCTCTCCGTAAGTCGAGGCTTCAGATCCGAAATCGGCACCTTGAGCTCCTTGCCCGACGACAGAATGACAGCGCGTTCGATCACATTCTGAAGCTCGCGGATGTTTCCTGGCCATGGGTAGCGGATGAGGGCGTTCATGGTCTCGGTGGAAATGGTGTCGATCTGTTTCTTCATCAGCCGGGCAAAATGCTGCGCGAAGTGCCGGATCAGGAAGGGAATATCCTCGGCCCGATCACGCAGAGGAGGCACGTGGATGGGAAAAACATTCAAGCGATAAAACAAATCGGAGCGGAACCTTTGAGCGTCGACCATTGCGTGAAGATCTCGATTCGTTGCGGCGATGAGACGCGCGTCTGAGCGCAGGGTACGAGAACTGCCCAGGCGCTCGAACTCCCGCTCCTGCAGAACCCGCAACAGTTTTGGCTGCAACTCGAGCGGTATTTCTCCAACTTCGTCGAGAAATATGGTCCCTGCCGATGCCAGTTCAAAGCGCCCAACGCGTTGTGCGATCGCCCCGGTAAAGGCTCCCTTTTCATGACCGAAGAGCTCGCTTTCAAGCAATCCTGTTGGGATTGCCGCGCAGTTCAGCTTCACGAATGGATGAGAATTGCGCTGGCTCAGTTTGTGCACGGCGCGCGCGATGAGTTCTTTGCCGCTGCCCGTTTCGCCATAAATGAGAACGGTGGAATCGGTCGGAGCCACCGCCTGAACCTGATGCAGGACGCGAAGGAGAACGGTACTGTTGCCTACAATCTCTTCAAAATTCAGCTCGTTCCGTATCTCGTCCTCGAAGTAGAGCTTTTCCTGAGCAAGGCGATCAGAAAGTTCGGAGATCTTTCGATAGCCAACCGCGTTATCAATCGCGATCGCTATTTGCCCGGCGATCTGAAGGAGGAACTCCACCTCTTGCTGGGAGAAGACTTCTTTCCGCAGCCTTGCGACTGAGAACACCCCGAGGGTGCGATTGCAACGGACCAGGGGGAGGAAGCACATCGTCTGAAATCTCTCCACCGACGGTCGCTTTTTGTCGAGAGAGTGCGGCAGTTTCTCGCTTGTGTCGCCAGTCCATGGCTTCCCGGTACGAAAGACTCGTTCGGCGAACTCTTCGGGAAAGGCAGCAGCTCTTGAGGTCGCGTCTTCCGTGCCGGAAGACTCCAGCGCATGAATCTCCAGGCATCGCTTGTCGGCGGCAGGCAGCATCAGAGCGATCGCATCGAGTTTCATCACATCGCGAATGCCTGGGGAGATGGCCTGGATCAACTGCTTCGGTTCCTGATTGGAGACAACGCTGTTATTCAGGTCGAGAATGAACTGAAGCTTCCTCCGCTCATTTTCAAGCTGCAGGCGCGCTCTCTCGGAAGCCGCGAAGTTGAGGCGATCGTCGAGCGCCAGGGCCACATGGTCGGCAGCCAACACCAGTAAGGAAATGTCTTCGTCAGAAAAAGCATTTTCCGATGAGCGTCCTACACACAGGACTCCCAGCGGGCGAAGCGCCGTTCCCAAAGGAAGAATGCAGAGCGACCGGTCCCCATTCGAATGGAACCATTTCAGGTTCTCCCGGAAGTTGGCTTCCTCAGCGATGGAGGGGATCAGAAGGGTCTTCTGGTTTTCGTGGACCCATCGATACGCCGACTGGGTCGGCCAGAAGAAATCCGGAGGCGCCACAGACTTCAGACCGTGGCCATTAACAGCAAAACTCGACACGGGATTTGAACCGTCAATCTGCGCAACCATGACGGTGTTGGCGGGCATGAAGGCATGCAATTCTGAGGGAAGCGTCTTCAGCAGGTCTTCGCTTTCGCGATGCTGACTCAGCTGACGCGTGAAACACAGAAAGCCTTGATCGCTCTCCGGTTGCATGGGATCGCGTACGGTACCTGATTCCTTGTTGTTGCGTTTCCGCTCCATCTAGTTCCAAGGAAATCCGATTTAGAGTAGGGCCTGCAAACAGCTACCTCATAGATGATCCGAAGGTTCATAAGGGAGCAACGAAGACATCCCTGAGCGCGTTCATTCGCCGTTTTTGACCCGACAACCTGCCAATAATCTGGCATCCCGCTAATCAGTTGGCATTCAGGGCGTCGCGGTTCCCGCAATCTTTCCTGCAACCCTGAATCATCCCGCTTTTTATCAACCACTTACTCCCGCAAGCTCTGTCTTAACGGTCTGGGGAGTCATGTGCAATGGCAAAGCTGTCCACTAAATTATTGCACTGTCGCATTCGCTACATAGTCGTCCGTAAGACATAGTCGCAGCAACGAGGTTTTGATTTTGGAGGGTCCGGATGGCTGTAGAACAGCACACGGAGCAAACTTCGAATTTTCGGCTTGATGTACCGTTGCATAACCTACTCACCCATTCCCAGGCTCCGCCGATGGGGCTTTATCCTCTGGGCCAACCTCAGACTTTTCCTGCGCCCGTCTTTCCGCAGCGGCCGGATCTGCTTGGACCCATCGACGAGACTGCGGATTGGGTTCCCCCCGAAAAGCGGAAATGGAAGCCGGGCCAGATTTACCACGCGATGCAGGGCTGGCTGTTCCCCTACATTCACTCGCGCATGACGGCCGGCGATTTCCACCCCCTGATCGCGTACCTCTTCACGGAGTTCAAGTGCAATCTGGACTGCCATTACTGCTGGGCCTTCGACAACAAGGTCAAGGGCATGAGCGAGGACACGGCGAAGCGGTCGGTGGATTGGCTGCACGACACAGGTTGCCGTGTTCTTGCGTACATGGGGGGCGAGCCGCTACTGCGGCCGGACCTTATTCACAAGATCACGTACTACGCGGCAAAAAAGAACTTCTGGATCTATCTGCCCACCAACGCGCGGCTGCTGCGTACGGATGTGATCGATAAACTCGCCGACGCGGGGATGTCGACCTTCAATATTGCCGTTGATGCTGTCGATCTGAAGCCGGGTCTGCCAAAGGCCCTGGTGCCTATCCGCAAGCAGTTTGATTACCTGATCCGCAAGCAGTATGGATACGGCTATTCAGTCTTTCTGAACATCAACATCTGCCGAAATAACCTGGACGATGTGCGGGAGCTTACCGAAATTGCCCATGACTCCGGCATTGCGACCGACTATCACATCAACGAATCTCCGCTGCTCGAGCAGGACGAGCATTTCAAGCACTCGGATAACAACGTTACCTACATCACCAAAGACGACTGGCCGGCGGTCGAGGAAACAATCCAGTGGCTGACCGAAAAGCAGGACTCGGGATACAAGATGGTGAACTCCAACACCCGGCTCTGGCAGATGGTCGACTTCATGAAAGGCAATCACTTCCCGTGGAACTGCCGTGCCGGACAGAACTCAATGATCATCCGCGTCGATGGGACACTGGCTCCCTGCTTCCCGATGTACACCGCGAGTTACGACTGGGGCGTTGTCGGGGATCACAAGTTCGATACGAAACAGCTCGACCATCAGAAGGAAAGCTGCCAGACGCATTGCTTTTCGACGCTGAACCACATTCTCGGCTGGTGCTACAACGACCAGCGAGTCATTAAATACTTCTTCAAACAGCTTGCCCACGGATTCCAGGGAATGAAAGGCCAGATGTAGCCGCCAGCCCAAGCGATCGCGCGATTTCTGCGTTACGCCAACCCCAACCTTTGACCCCGACAGGAGAGGCATATGCCAGCAGCAGAAGAAATCGTTCAGACCGATTTTGAAGTTGAGATCCAGGCCCGCATCGACGCAGAACGTGCGCGGCTACGCGCGGAGGCCGGGCTGGCACGTATGCGCGAGTTCAATAAGCCGGTGGAGCGGACCTTCACCGCCAAAGAACGCGACTATGTCACGATCCTTTTCGGCGGCCTTACCTGGAAGCACGAAGAGATGATCAAGGCCGTGTTCCACGGCAGCGGTTACCGCTGCGAAAATATCCCGACCCCGGTCGTTGCCGACTTCCAGGCCGGCAAGGAGTTCGGCAATAACGGCCAATGCAATCCGACCTATTTCACCGTCGGTAATCTCGTGCGCTATCTGCAGAGCCTTGAGCAGCAGGGACAGACAAAACAGCAGATCATCGACAATTACGTCTTCTTCACAGCCGGCTCGTGCGGGCCGTGCCGCTTCGGCATGTATGAGGCGGAATATCGTTTCGCGCTGCAGAATTCAGGTTTTGAGGGTTTCCGCGTCCTGCTCTTCCAGCAGACCGACGGCATCAAGGCGGCAAGCGGCGAACCTGGCCTGAAGTTTTCCGTCGACTTCGGCATGGGCATGCTCAACGCGCTCAACCTTGGCGACGTGCTCAATGAACTGGTCTATCAGGTCCGCCCATTTGAAGTGAAGAAGGGCGAAACCGACAAGGTGATCCAGGAGGCTGCCAAGACTCTGACCGACACCTTACGAGATCGCAAGCGCTGGCACATCAACGAGGCCGCACCCGACTGGGCTAAACCCTATCTCAACAAGCACGATAAGATCGCGGGGATCGGCTGTACTCTCGGAAAAGTCGCTCACAACCTATATGGCAAGGAATACATCGATGCTCTGCACACTTGTCGGGACAGCATTGACGCGATCGAAGTTGATCGCCTGCGCGTAAAGCCGGTCATCAAGATCACCGGCGAGTTCTGGGCGCAGACCACCGAGGGCGACGGCAACTTCAACATGTTCGCCTTCCTGGAGCGCGAAGGCGCCCAGGTGCTGGTCGAGCCCATCGCCACCTGGATCGCCTACATGATGTATGTGGCTAAGGAGGGCGCGAAGGCTCGCGCGTATGCTGAGGCTCCTTACCGCGACCCCAAGTGGTACGAGGTCAAGAAGCGCCTCGCGAATGAACTGAAGCTCTTCAAGAAGACGGGCGGCCTGAGCGCCGGCAGCGCGATGTGGAACTTCTTCTATCACCGAACCATTAAGCACATGGGTGACACCGCGCATCACCTCATCCCGCAAAAAGAACTCTCGCGGCTGGCGCATCCTTTCTATCACCAGCTCGCACGCGGCGGAGAGGGCTACATGGAAGTGGGCAAAAATGTCTACTACACCGTGAACCATCTTTGCCACATGGTGCTGGCGCTGAAGCCTTTCGGCTGCATGCCTTCCACGCAATCGGATGGCGTGCAATCGCGGGTCGTCAACAAGTTCAAGGACATGATCTTCCTGCCCATCGAGACTTCTGGCGAAGGCGAGGTCAACGCCCATAGCCGCGTGCAGATGGCGCTAGCAGAAGCCAAGGCCAAGGCACGGGCGGAGTTCGACAGCGTACTGGGACAGACCGGTAAATCGCTTGATGATCTGCGCGACTATGTCGAAGCTCACCCGAAGCTGAAGCATGCGCTCTATAAGGTTCCGCATCGTGCGGGCGTCGCTGGCACCGCAGCGCAGTTTACCTGGCACGTGAGCGAGCTGATGGATCGCGACCGGGCATGGCGTCCGCAAGCGCGGGTTTCAATGGCGTCGCAGGTGGCGTGATGCGTCCAGCGCTTCGAGTGGTTCTGGACGGATCGATTGTGGCTCTGGCTCTTCTTTCGGCGGCGATTTTCTGCGCGTTGCGCTCCCTGCGGTCGCAACGTGCGCCGGTCCGTCATAGCGATGTGTCCGGCAACTTCGTACCTTTCACTAGGGTTCCGTCACGGCGACCCGTCTTCTTATCGCGCGGCGATCTTCTGTAGCTGAGGAAAAGATGATGCAGAAATTTCTGGTTGGTTTGGATGTTGGCTCAACCACAGTCAAAGCGATCGTCGTGGATGCAGCTACGGACAAGATGCTCTGGTCGGACTACCAGCGCCACGAAACGCGCCAGCCAGAAAAGGTGCTGGAGTTCCTGCGGCGCATGGAATCGGACACCGGTATATCTCCTGAGAGCACACGCATTTTCATCACCGGCTCGGGCGGCGGAACGATCGCTGAAATGGTCGGCGCGAAATTTGTGCAGGAGGTGCACGCGGTGTCGCTCGCCGTCGAGAAGATGCACCCCGAGGTCTACTCCGTCATCGAGCTCGGCGGACAGGACGCGAAGATCATTGTCTTCAAGGATGACGAAGAGACTGGACGAAAGAAGAAAATCCCGTTGATGAATGACAAATGCGCGGGTGGCACCGGCGCGGTCATCGACAAGATCAATGCCAAGCTGAAGATTCCGGCCTCCGAGCTGTCGAACCAGGCATATCACGGCATCAAGCTACACAAAGTCGCGGGCAAGTGCGGCGTTTTCGCCGAGACGGATATCAACGGGCTTCAGAAGACAGGCACGCCGTCCGATGAGCTGATGGCCTCGCTCTTCGAAGCCATCGTGCTGCAGAACCTCAGCGTGCTCACCCGTGGACACACGCTGCGGCCGCATGTGCTGTTGCTGGGCGGCCCCAATGGATTTATCCGCGGTATGCGTGAAGCGTGGCAGGCCAACATTCCGCGCATGTGGAAGGAGCGCAAGGTCGAAATTCCGGAAGGCAGCAAGCCGGAAGAGTTGATCAAGGTCCCGGACAACGCGCAATATTTCGCGGCGCTCGGCTCGGTCGAATTCGGCAAGGATGAGGAGCCGTCGGTTGGCCGCTATCTGGGCACCGAAAAGCTCCTTTACTACATTGACTACGGCCGTACCGAAGAGAAGGCCGCAGCCGGCGGGAAGGGATTGGTTGCGGAAGACTCGGAACTGGTTTCTTTCAAGTCGGAATACAAGAAGAAGAAGTTTACCGCGGCGCAATTCCTTCCCGGCCAGGTTGTTTCCGGCTTCGTCGGAATCGACGGAGGCTCGACATCGACCAAGGCGGTCGTGCTGGGAAAAGACGGCGAAATCCTCTGCAAGACCTATCAGCTTTCCAATGGCAATCCTATTCAGGACACCATCGAAATGTTCGAGAAGTTGCGCGAACAAATCGAGAGTAAAGGGGCATCGCTTGAAGTCCTCGGCGTAGGGACAACAGGTTACGCGAAAGACATTCTCAAAGATGTGCTGAACGCCGACGTGGCCCTCGTCGAAACAGTTGCGCACACCGAGTCGGCACTCAAATTTTACGACGACCCCCACGTCATCATCGATGTGGGCGGCCAGGACATCAAGCTGATCGTCCTCAAAGACGGCCGCGTCAAGGACTTCAAGCTGAATACGCAGTGTTCGGCAGGCAATGGATATTTCCTTCAATCCACTGCCGAAGGTTTTGGCCTGAAGGTCGAAGACTTCGCCGATATTGCCTTCTCCGCGAAATCCATGCCTTCATTCGGTTATGGCTGCGCAGTGTTCATGCAGTCGGACATCGTCAATTTCCAGCGGCAGGGCTGGCGCTCGGAGGAGATCCTCGCCGGACTGGCCGACGTGCTGTCGAAGAATGTATTTCTCTACGTTGCCAGCATTCCCAACCTCGCCGCGCTCGGCTCGCGCTTTGTCCTGCAGGGCGGCACGCAGAACAACATGGCCGTGGTGAAAGCGGAAGTGGACTTCATCAAATCCAGCTTCCGCTCCAATGGCAAGGAGCCGGAAATCATCGTCCACGAGCACTGTGGAGAATCTGGAGCGATCGGCGCAGCGCAGGAAGCTCTGCGCCTGTGGACCAACGGAAAGCAGACGACCTTTATCGGGCTCGAAGCGGTCGCGAACATACGCTATCGCACCACGCGCAATGAGGATACGCGCTGCTACTTCTGCAAGAACAACTGCCTGCGGACTTTTATCGACGTGGACGTGAGCGGGGAGGAGCAGCCGGCCATCGCGGCAACGGACCGAGCGGCGACACCGGCTGAGATCGCCGAAGCTGCCGCGCAGCTTCCCAGCCTCGAAGCCATCCAGGCCAATCTTCCTCCTGTGGAAGCGCACGGTTCCTCGTGTAGTACGGGCGGAGGATGCAGCTCTCACGCGCCCTCTCCTTTCAAGGCGAAGGCTGAGCCTTTGATTCAGATACAAATCTCGCCAGGATCGAGCAAAGTCGTCGAGCTGCCGAAGCCGGTGGAGTTCCAGCCGCGCAAGACGAAGGTTCCGCTGCGAATGGGCGAGCAGCGCCTCATCATTGCCACGTGCGAGAAAGGCACAGTGGAAGATCTCGACGACATGAAGGACATCAAGTCCGACATCGACAAGATCAAGAATGCCAATCCCAACTTTGTCGATATTGCTGCCCACGACGTCTTCCGTCCCCGCCAGGTTGAGATCGTTGCCGATGCCGTTCCCAGCACCAAAGGCTTCTTCGTTGCGAAGAGCGTCAAAGAACGGGTCCCGCTCATGGAGCGCAGGAAGGATTTCCGCGTTGGCATTCCCCGCCTGTTGAATACCTATACCTATGCGCCCCTCTTCAATGCCTACTTTGCTGCTCTGGGCCTGAAGTCCGAGAATATTCTCTACTCCGACTACACAACGCCGGAGCTGTATCGTGCCGGCGCAAGCCGCGGCGCCATCGACCCGTGCTATCCGTCGAAGATCGGCATCGCGCATGTCTACAACCTGCTTGCCACCAAGCACAACAAGAAGCCGCTCAACGCCATCTGGTTCCCGATGTATGACGTACTGCATACACACCTGGTGAACCTAACCGGCTCGAATGCCTGCCCGACGGTGACTGCGACACCCGAGACGGTAAAGGCCGCTTTCACCAAGGAGAGCGATATCTTTGCTGAAAATGGCGTCCTCTATCTCGATCCAATTCTCAATCTGCAGGACCATAAGATCTGCGCCGACCAGATGTACAAAACGTGGGCACCGATTCTAGGACTGAGCCGCGAAGAGAATGAGCGGGCGCTCGAAATTGGCTTCAAGGCGCTTGAGGCCTGCGAATCCGACATTCGCCGCCAGGCACGCGAAACGCTCGACCAGCTTGAACGCGAAGACCGCATCGGCATCGTGATGCTGGGGCGCGTTTATCACCACGATCCCGGCCTGAATCACGAGATCATGGAGGAGTTTCAGAAGCTCGGCTACCCGGTCTTCTCTCAAAGCACCCTGCCCGTCGACGACGATATTCTCGACCGGCTCTTCGGAGACGAAGTGCGGGCAGGACTCATCAAGCATCCGCTCGATATTTCCGACGTCTGGAAGAACCGCTATTCAACGAGCACGAACCACAAGGTCTGGGCGGCCAAGTTCACGGCGCGGCATCCCAACCTGGTCGCGCTCGAAGTTTCCAGCTTCAAATGCGGACACGACGCTCCTATCTATGGTGTGATTGAAGGCATCATCGAGCAGTCGGGAACGCCCTACTTCTCGTTCAAGGACCTCGACGAGAACAAGCCTTCGGGGTCGATCCGCATACGCGTCGAGACGATCGACTATTTCCTCCGCCGTTATCGCGAGGACGTCATCAAGCGGAGGCAGATCGAGGGAGATATCGAAGCCCAGCTAGCGGCTTTTGAGCGGTCGCTACGCAACAGCCAGACCCGGACTGAGGACAGGTACGACAATTACAATGTGGCGGTAGCAGGAGACTGAGCTTCCAATCTGCATGCCCATACGCCTTGGTTCGATCAACCGGTATATTCTTTCCAATCTGAGTCATCGTCCCGTCCGCGCCGTTCTGAGCGTTCTGGCGATCGCCGTGGAAGTGACGATGATCCTTACTCTCGTCGGCGTCAGCTACGGTACTCTGGATTCCACTGCGCGGCGGGCGCGCGGAGCCGGCGCGGACATCATGATTCGCCCCCCAGGCTCGTCGATCATTGGACTGAGCTCGGCTCCCATGACTGACCTGCTGGTTCCGATGCTGACGAAACAGCCGCATGTCGTTCTGGCAACGGGCACGGTCGTCCAGCCTCTCGCGGGACTGGATACAATCACAGGTCTTGACCTCGACCAATTCGGCAAAATGAGTGGCGGCTTCCACTATCTGCACGGCGGCCCATTCCAGAAGGACGACGATATTCTCGTCGATGAATACTACGCTCGCGAAAAGCATTTTCACGTCGGCGATACCATTCATCTTGTCGATCACGACTGGCACCTGGCTGGCATCTTCGAATCGGGAAAACTTACCCGCATTGCGGTGCAATTGCCGGTTCTTCAGCAGCTGACCGGAAATCCGCATCATCTCAGCCAGATCTATCTCAAAGTTGATGACCCCAGCCGGGCGCAGGATGTCGTGAACGAACTCCACAAGAAGATGCCGGGCTATCCAATCTACACCATGGAAGAATTCACCTCGATGCTATCCATCAGCAGCGTGGGGCTGCTGAGGAACTTTATCGGTGTCGTCATCGGAGTGGCTGTCATCGTCGGCTTCATCGTTGTCTACATGGCGATGTACACGGCGGTGCTGGAGCGGACCCGCGAGATCGGAATTCTTAAAGCCATGGGAGCCTCGCGCGCCGTCGTGCTCGGCCTGCTGCTCAAAGAAACTCTAATGCTGGCGATTTGCGGCACCATCGCCGGCATCGTTCTAACCTATGGAACGCAATGGTGTATGCACCATCTGGTGCCTTCCAGCCTGACGCAGGAAACGGTGTACGCGTGGTGGCGGATCACCGGAGGTATCGCGATCGTGGGCGCTCTGTTTGGAGCCATCGTCCCGGCGATGAAGGCCGTGAGACAGGACGTCACCCAGGCCCTTGCGTACGACTGAGCATGCCATCGAGGTTGACGCGCTGAGATCCCAGGATCCGAACTGGAGATGGTCGATGCCCTGCCCGCGCCGAGGACGTCTAATGGCGAAGCTGCTGCTGCACCGAGTCGCAGATTTCCCGGTAACGCCGGACATAGCGGAAGTCGGAAAAGAGCGTCGCCGCCGCGATCAGGAGGCACACAGCAAGAAACCAGCGCTGTGACCGATCCTTGTGGCGCGCCATCTGCCGGAAGCAGATCGACATAAGAAATGCCGTGAGCGTAGCCAGAATTGTAAGTGGCGCGAGGCGGTTGCAATCGATGCCTCGTCCCGGCCGCATAAACCAGCAGGATGCGCCGGCGGCGGCCAGCGTGAGAATTGCAGTCGAAAGCAGCCGGATCGGAAATCTGGGACGAGTCAAAGACTGATTTGGCGAAGGAATCAGGATGTGCTCCTCACCAGGTCATCGGCTTGAGAGCCGGGCTCACCAGAAGCGTCGCCTCGGTCGCTCGCTGCACATCCTCGACGGTCAAGCCGGGCGCAATCTCCTCCAGCACCAGGCCCGCCTGCGTGACCTTGATCCAGGCCATCTCTGTGGCGATGGTCTCCACCACTTTGAGGCCCGTGATCGGCAGCGTACAACGCTTCAGGATTTTCGGACGACCATCCTTCGTGGTGTGCTCCATGGCAACGATTACGCGACGTGCGCTGGCTACCAGGTCCATGGCTCCGCCCATGCCCTTCAGCATTTTGCCGGGGATCATCCAGTTGGCAATATTGCCTTCCTCGTCGACCTCCATCGCACCCAGCACGCTGAGATCGATATGGCCGCCGCGAATCATGGCAAAAGAATCGGCGCTGGAGAAATACGAAGTGCCAGGCAGCTCGGAAACTGTTTCTTTCCCTGCATTGATGAGGTTCGGGTCTTCCGTTCCGGCAATGGGATAGGGACCGACGCCGAGCATGCCGTTCTCCGACTGGAGAACCACTTCGACTCCCGGCGGAACGTGATTGGCCACCAGCGTTGGCATACCGATGCCGAGATTCACATAGAAGCCGTCGCTCAGCTCGCGGGCTACGCGCTTCACGATTCGCTCGCGCTTGTCGGCATCAGTGGATCGGGGCGGCACAGTGTTGCTCTGATTCTGTAAAGTAGGACTCATAGGCGAATCAAGATTAGCAGTTCATCCATGCCTTATGCCGTCTTCAATTTTCGGGCTCGTTCCCTGGTACGCGGAACCGTTCTTGTGCTGGCCAGCCTGATCGCGGCGTTTCTGCTGTCGGGATTTCCCCACGTGCATCCCGCATGGAAGGTGAGCTTCCCCGCGTTCGGGGCGCTGTGGGGAACCTTCGACACGCTGCGCTGCCTGCAACTGCGCTGGAGTTTCTATCACGGCGGCGTCCTGCTGCTGCTCTACATGGACACCATGGCGCTGACGATGATCTTTTTCCTGCTGCTCTATCCCTATGCCGGCTGGCTGCAGTAGCTTAGCGCCCGGCCGCAGCCGATTCCAGATCCTGGAGAGCGTCCGCGTAAGGCGCGCGCAGCACTCCAAGTTCGGTAATGATCGCCGTGACGTATTTTGCCGGAGTAACGTCAAAGGCGGGATTCACCACGCTCGCGCCCTGCGGCGTGAGTTGTTTTCCTCCGTGATGCGTGACCTCGATCGCGGGCCGCTCCTCGATGGGAATGTCGTCTCCCGTAGCCGTCTCAAGGTCGATGGTCGACCAAGGCGCGGCCACGAAGAACGGGATGCCGTGTTCGCGGGCGAGCACCGCGACTCCGTAGGTGCCAATCTTGTTGGCTACGTCTCCATTGGCGGCGATGCGGTCCGCGCCCACGATTACGGCCTGGATCTTGCCCCTGCGCATCAGGCTGGCAGCCATATTGTCGCAGAGCACCGTGGTCGGGATACCGTCGTGCATCAGTTCCCACGCGGTCAGGCGCGCGCCCTGCAGGAAAGGCCGTGTCTCGTCAGCGTAAACCTCGATCTGGTGACCCTCTTCGACAGCGCTGCGAATCACGCCAAGCGCTGTGCCATAACCGCAGGTGGCCAGCGCTCCGGCATTGCAGTGCGTCAGCACGCCACCGGAGGTGGGCAGCAGACCCGCGCCGTGCGCACCCATCGCCCGGCAGGCGGCGATGTCCTCGTCGTACATCCTGAGCGCTTCGTCGATCAGGGCGGAGCGAATGGCGTCAATGGTGATTCCGGGCTGCGACAGCAACGCTGCAAAGCGCTCTTCCATGCGCTTGATTGCCCAGAAGAGATTCACAGCCGTGGGCCGGGTGGCCGCCAATACGCGGCACATCTGTTTGAAGTCCGCCTGCAGGTCAACGAGGCTCGTCGCAGAACTTTGCTTGACGCCGAGGGCGACTCCCATGGCCGCGGATACCCCGATCGCCGGGGCGCCACGAACGACCATGGTGGTGATGGCGTCCGCTACTTTCTGGTAACTGGTGGCGAGGACGTAGGTCTCCTCAAGGGGCAGGCGGGTCTGATCGAGAAGGCGAACGCCATCGCTGGTCCATTCAAGGGTAGGAATCATGCTTCTACATATTGTAAATGCTTCAGAGCATGGCGGATGAGACAATAGAAACAATCGACTCCGGGGTGCGTCCAGGCGCTGATTTTCAGCGTCTTAAAGAACGTCGCGGAGAAATTTAGATTTGTAAAATCTTTCGGGACGCTACGGTTTTTCTTGGAGATTGCTGCTAATGGGTGGTATGTCTAGTTATAAATCGCATATCTCCCTTGGCGGGGAATGCAGCTTTGAATCAACTTTCCGATATATAACAAACGGGCGCTTGCAATTGCGCCGCAAGTGAAGGCTCATGGCGGACAATATGCCAAACCATCGCTCGGGTCAATGCCTGTATCTAAAGGAAGTCGATGAGTAAGCGAAAGAAAACTTGTCCTAACTGCGACGAAATAGAATTGACGCGTGTAGCCCGCCATGGCTTCCTGCAGGAGCGCGTCTATCCTAAATTCGGGATGTTTCCCTGGGAGTGCGCGCAGTGCCGCCAGATTTTTCTGCTGAAGAGCCGCGGCTACAGCTATCGCAAAGCCGGCCCAAGGCCCGGACCTGAAAAATAATCAGCTTGTACATTGACCGGTGAGGAACGCCGGGTATTGGATACACACGGCGCTCCTGACCTCAGATTTGTGGCCCCGGCAATTACCGCCAGTGGCCTTCGATCCACACCCATCCGCCTCCACGTTCCGCCCAGTGTCCGGGAACCCACACCCCTCCAGCGTGGGGTGGCACAACCCAGCGCCCTGATACCCAGACATAGCGGTGGCCGTCCCAACGGTGATAGCCGTCTGTCCACACATAGCGCGCGCCCGGGGAAACGGGACGATGCTCCACGACCGGCGGAGGCGGGGCAACTCGCACGACTACCTGGGCAAACGCAGCGCTGGCGCCAAGCAATGCGGTAGCCGCCGCGGTCAAAAGAAACTTTCTCATCGATAAAATCTCCTTTCATTTCTGGTGATGCGATTTGATTGCACTCGCTGTGGTGCCGAATCTGAGTCCAACCCGCATTCCCTTCGTTGAACCCGGACAGGGAGTTCAGGTCGCGGATTCCCGCCATGCTTTGACCAACACAACTTTTGTTTCTTTTTGCTGTCAGATAGATCTGGATGCGCCGATGAAGCGTTTGGATGGTACGAGTTGTGTCCGCTTCTAACGGTTGATCTCCCCGCTGCCCAGACGACTGCATCCGATCCAAGCGGTCACGAAAGTAATCTTAATCTTCAAATTCCCGTGACGAAGGTACACTGACCCTGCGATTATTTAGCGCATTGAAGTCCTTTCCCCCGGTTCTTCGTGGAGCGGTCGTGCTGCGACGGTTGGTTCCTCTACTGTGTGTGATCACCACACTCCTGGCGTGCTGTCACGCCAGCGGCGAAGAATCTCCTCTGACCACCGTCGGTCAGATCCGCAAGCTCACTCCCGAGCAGATTGGCCAGGCTAGAGCGGTCGACATTCAGGGCGTTGTCACCTTTTACGAACCCGCCGAGCACCTCCTCTTTATCGAAGATCGGACCGGCGCCATCTTTATCCGCACCACCGCTACTTTTCCCCTTCGCAAGGGTGACCTGGTGGATGTACGCGGCGAAACTGAGGGCAGCTATCGAGCCGTGGTTGCGAGCGAGGACATTCGCGTGATCGGCACGGGGACTCTGCCCCTCCCTGAAACAGCGACCTTTCCCGAACTCATGTCTGGACGGTGGGACTGCGGTTATGTGTCGATCACCGGCACAATTCGATCGGCCACCATGCAGCAGACGATCGGCCAGCCTTTCCTGCTGCTTGAAGTGCTCATGGATGGCGGTTATCTGGACGTGCACGTGGAGCGCGCCCAAGGCCGGGACCTGCCCTCGCTCCTGGACGCGAAGGTGACGCTGACGGGCGTTTCCGGAGGGGCATTTGACGGCAAATTTCAGCTGGTCGGAGCCAAAATCTATCTGGACTCACCCGCGGACCTGCACCTCTTTGCACCGCCACCCGATCTCGAGGTCCTCCCGCTCACCACGATCGACCGCGTAATGAGCGGGTACGACATCGAAGAGCTCAGCAAGCGTGTTCGCGTGCGGGGGAGCGTAACCCTCTATGAACCGGGAACCCGGCTGGTGATTGAGAACCAGGGAAAAGCGTTGCTGGTTCACACTCACGAGCTGACTCCTCTGCGGCTGGGCGATGTCGTCGACGCCATCGGATTTCCCAGCGGGGACGACTACTCTCAGAGTCTCGACCACGGCCAGTTCCTCCGCAGTGCTTACTCGCACATCGTTGAACCGAAAGCCGTTCGTTGGCAAGACGCGCTTTCCGGGAAATACGCCTTCAACCTGATTTCGATCGAGGGCCAGCTCGTCGCGCAGGTACACGAAGCGCAGCAGGACACCCTGGTGCTCGATGCTGGCGGCCATGTTTTTTCGGCAGCCATGCGGCACGAACCCTGGTCGGGCGCCGGACGTCCTCCGGATATGCCGAAATTTCCCATCGGCAGCCGAATCCGTGTCTCCGGAGTATGTTTTGTCGAATCCGGCGGCCCGTGGAATACCGCTCTATGGTTCGAGCTCTACATGCGCTCCCCAGACGATGTGAAGGTCGTTGCGCTTCCCTCCTGGTGGACGGTCCAGCGTCTGCTTTATGTAATTGGCGGCCTGGGAGTGCTGATCGTGGCGGCTTTGATCTGGGGCACCATGTTGCGCCGCCAGGTGAGCCGGCAAACCCTCGTCCTCCGCCGAACCATGGAAGAGGAAGCGACAAGCCAGCGCCGTCAGGCATTCCTCGAAAAGCAGCGCAGCCGCGTGCTCGAGGCAATCAACAGCTCTCTGCCTCTTGACCAGGTGCTGGCCATGATTGCCGACTTCATCAGCGAGCAGATGCATGGGCGGAGCTGCTGGTGCGCGGTAGCTGGCGGCCCCGTCATCGGCTCGGTGTCGTCCAACCAGGTTGAACCGCCGGCTGCGAATATCCGGCAGTCACGCCGGAAGATTCTTTCGAGCACTGGAAACCAGCTCGGCGCGATCATCCTGGCCGGGCCAGACACACCCCGCGAGGAGGCTCCCGAGGAGGGAGCCGAAGTTCTCGATATTGGAGCCAGCCTGGCCGCCCTGGCTATCGACAATCGCCGTCTCTACGACGGCCTGATTCACCGCTCCCAATACGACCAGCTCACTCAGGTGCCCAATCGTTTTTTACTTGGCGCGCGCGTCGACGAAGCGATCAGGAGCGCCCGGCTGCACGAACGGCAGTTGGCCCTCATCTACATCGACCTTGACCGCTTCAAGGATGTCAACGACCGTTATGGACACCGTGTCGGCGACCTCTATCTCCAGCATGTCGCGCGCAGGCTTTCCGAGAAGTTGCGCGGCCACGATACCCTGGCTCGCGTGGGAGGCGACGAGTTTATCGCCTTGATTTCCGTTGTCCGGGATCGTACCGAAGCTGAGGAAATCGCCCTCCGGCTGGGGCATTGCTTCGATTCGCCGTTTGCCATCGACGATCACTCGATCTACGGCTCGGCCAGCATCGGCCTCTCCATCTATCCTGAGGATGGCGAAAGTGAAGAAGAGTTGAAGCGCGTGGCCGACAGCGCCATGTACGCAGACAAGCAACGCTAGGCTACAATCTCGCTAGCCGTGAATACGCCAAAGCGCAAATCCCGCGCCCTCTGGAACTGGCTCCTGATCGTGCCTGCGATCGGATTGGCCTTCCCCGCCGTCTATTCCCGGCCCACTCCAGAGCTGTTCGGCTTCCCTTTTTTCTACTGGTACCAGATCGCCTGGATACTTCTCAGCGCCGTGCTCACGGCCATCGTCTACTTTGTCACCGAAGGCAAATAAACTCACGCCACTGCAGTCTATTCAGGGCTTTTAGATAGGGCCGCCCCCCACTCATCGGGACTCAGGTCGCGCGCGTGTCGCGAGAAGAGCCAGTGGTGCCCTTCGAGGTCGTGGGCGGCGTACTGTAGTTCGCCATAGACCGTCTCGTGGAGGTCCTCAACGATCGTGGCGTCCGCGGATTTCGCTCTTTGAAAGTGCGCCTCGATATCCTCAACGAAGACAGTCAAACTCTGCGTACCGGACCCGAGTTGTAGTGGGCTCGCTCTGCCCTCCCTGGCCCTCTCGAGCATGATGAATGCCTTGCCGAGGTACATTTGCGCGCCGCTGAGCGGGTCGCCGTACCGATAATGCTCAGTGAAGCCGAAGACCTGGCTCAGCCACGCAATCGCTTCGCTCAGGTCCTGATACGTAACGTGCGGCAATACGATATCCGTGGGCACTGAACGATTCGAGATCATTGCATTTTCTCCACAGCGTCCAAAAACAAAAGCCCCGCTCTGAGCAGGGCTTTTGAAGGGATAAATTGGCTCGGCTCAGGCCGTGGTCTTTACGCAGAATTCATTGAACGCGCGGGCGAGTTCCTGGCCGATGGCCGGCGCCGGGTTCGACTCGATCACATAGCGCTGCATCAGGTAGACCAGCTTTCCGTCGCGCAGAATCGCTACAGCCGGCGATGTCGGCGGCTGACCGGCGAAATAGGAGCGGGCGCGCTCGGTGGCCTCGCGGTCCTGTCCGGCGAAAACGGTGATCGATTGATCGGGGGTCACCGTGTTTTGAAGAGCAAGCCGGACGCCGGGGCGCATCTTGCCCGCGGCGCATCCGCAGATGGAGTTGACGACAAGCATGGTGGTGCCGGGCTTGGCGAGGGCGGCATCGACTTCTTCGGCGCTGCGGGCTTCCTTGATTCCTACACGGGTAAGTTCTTCACGCATGGGAACGACCATAATCTCGGGATACATATGCTTGACTCCTCCAGCCCTTGGTGGTGTGGCTCTCTCTATTGTACGAGGCATCTGCGGTTACCGCCAAGAGCGGAAACACGAGAGGGTTATCGAGCAGTCTGAATTCAGTGTCCCGGACCGCACCTGTCCGAAAGGCCCGCTTACGTCCAGTCGCGATGGCGTGCTGTCGGGTTTGCTCTATCGAGCATGCGCCGCCGAGGCATCAAAACTCTTGTGCTGCTTGTGCCCCAGTCCGTACGCGAGTTGTTCCGCTGCAAAATTCTGCGGCCCCTGCTTCGCCAACTGCGCGGCGGCGTCACCCCGCGTCGTCTGGCGTGGAGCCTGGCACTGGGACTGGTCATCGGCATCAATCCGTCGGTGGGTTTCACCTCGCTGGTTGTGGTTATGCTCGCCTGGGCCTTCGGACTCGACCAGATCGCATCGCAAATCGGTTTACACGCCGTGACTCCGCTGCACCTGCTGCTGTTCTTGCCGTTCATTCAATTGGGCGTGTACCTGTTTCACACACGGCGCCTGCCGCTCAGCCGGCAGCAAATCGAGCATCTCAGCCACCATCCCTTGCGCCTGTTTCACTCCATCTGGCAATGGGAATGGCATGCGCTGGTAGTGTGGGGCATTGCGGCGGCGATCGCCATGCCACTGATCGCTGCGTATCTTCGACGCGCACTGGTGTTGATGATGCGGCGTCATCGAACCCTGCTGCGCTCGCGCCCCGCTCTGCATTAGGACGCCTCAAACGTGTTCGCGAACGTGCTGGCGATGCGCGCCCGTTGTTCAGGGCATTCTTAACGTGGTATCGCTACCCGACCCCTCACCTACTTGGGGTAAAAGCGTATATAGAACGGCAGCCGGATAGACAGCGCACTTGCCATCGTCAAAGGTGACGATCACGTCGCCATTGAGGATGTCCACGGAAACCACGCGGCGCCTCTGACGCTTTGTCATGGCTGTAATCATCGCCGGGATTACTTCATGTTGTCGGTTGCGTTTCCGACATAGGTCGGAGCAAGCTTAATGCTACGCAGAAACAAGCTGTCAATTACCGGTTGAGTAATCTTGAGCGCGACATAAGATAAAGCGGAGTTCGGTATTTAAGTTTTTTATAATCAATAATTTGTCCTTGACTCGGCAATCGGTTCCAAATACTGTTCCTAGCATCACGACCTGAACGAGCAGCGAGAACTGAAATGGAAATAGATACCCCCGGGATGAGCACCGCCTCCGTGGCGATGACTTATGGAGCCAAACCCAAGCTCCTATTTGTATTTCGGTTGTGGGCGGTTCTTATCGCGTTGGGAAGCATGGCGGCCGCATTGCCGGTAGCCGTGCTTTCCTTCGGATGCTACGGCGCGGCCATGTTTCTCGAGAAGATTCGTCCGCTACGCGATGCGTATGAACTTCTCTCCGGCGTGTACGATCGGGTTCTCGAGCGTGTCGGCCAAAAGGTTCTGCGAGACCCCCGAGACACGCCTGCGTTACGACTGATGGTTTCCCTTAGCCTCACCGCCGTGCCAATTTTCGCGGTCCAGCTCGTTTTAGGGAAACCTCGACTGCTGCTGGTGATCGCTTTCTATCTTTCTCTTTACGGCCTCAAGTTCCAGCGCTTTGTAAGGATGTTCAGTGCCAGCCACCTGGAGGCGCACCGGCGCAACGGCTTCTTTTCGGGGAAATACGAGAAGGTCTTTGGCCGCTACCTGGAATTCTTCCTCGGGTATTTGTATGGGAACGCTCCGGAACTGGGTCGGACGGCCCATGTGCGTCTCCACCACAGAGAGCACAGCGGGCCCGACGATACTCGCAGCAACAGCGGCTACGATCGAACCAGCCGGCTCGATTTCCTGTGGTATCTCGCGGACAACATCTGGACGGTCCTGGGAATTGCTCCCTACGCCTACTTCAAAGCGCGGGGCGATGAAAAGAACCGAAAACGCATGTTGTGGGGAATGGCGCGCTACTATGCGTACTTTGCAGTTGTCTTTGTTTATGACTGGAGAATTGGGATCTTGTTCGTCCTGGTTCCTCTTCTCTGCATGAATTTCATCAACGCAATCACCGCGTGGGTCCAGCACGCTTTCGGTGATCCAGAACGTCCCGAGGATTATTTTGCGAATACCGTGACCGTCGTGGATGAGGTGAACTTCATGAACGAGGGATACCACCTATGCCATCACCACCATGCCGGCCTTCACTGGACCGAGATGCCATCCCACTTCGAACGCATTCGTGACAGGATGAGGGAGTCCGGCTCGTTAGTCTTCCGAGACCTGGATTTTCTCGGGCTTTTCCTTGAGTTAACGCTCTTTCGCAGATTGGATGTGCTTGCCGAAAAACTTGTCCCCTGGGAGCCTATGAGTCACGAGCAGAGATTGGCTTTGCTCGCGAGAAGGACCAGGTTTACGACTCCTTGATTGAGATAGATCGGGGTTAGTGAGCCCCCCTAAAATCGCAACCGGAAGCGGAGCGCATCTGCAGAGGGTCTTGGAGCGGAGACGGCTCCGTTCTGCACTCAAGGTTGAACCGTTAAGACAACTTTTCCCTGCGCATGTCCTTCTGCCAGATAACGGAGAGCTTCCGCTGCCTCGCTCAACGGGTAACGTCTATCAATGACCGGGACAACTTTGCCTGTCTCCAAAAGATCTCTCAGAAAAAGTAAGTCCTTCTGGTTAATTTTCGCGATAAAGAAAGTCATCTTCTTGCGCCCAAGCATTGAAAGGACTCTCCCCAGCAGCAAGGCTTCAAGAATTGGAACCATAGCCCCGACCGCGACATAGATTCCATCCCGACTCAGCACGCGCCGGTAATCGAAGATCGAATGATGACCGTTCGCAGCCAGGATCAGATCATACTGCTGCCCGAGCCGCGCGAAATCTGCCTTGTTGTAGTCAACGATATGGTCTGCGCCTATCGATCGCGCTATGTCTACATTCCTCGTACTACATACGGCAGTGACTTCGGCCCCGAGCGCTTTGGCAATCTGCACCGCAAATGTGCCCACGCCTCCTGACGCGCCCTCGATTAGAACCTTGTGGCCCGGTTGAATATGTCCCCTGTCGCGAAGCCCCTGCAGGGCCGTAATTGCCGCGATGGGTACCGCAGCCGCGTCCTCAAAGGATAGGTTGGGTGGCTTTGGCGCCAATTTCTCCTCAGGGGCGCATACGTACTCAGCAAATCCCTTTCCCTCGAAGCCTGTTACACCGAAGACCTCGTCGCCTGCCTGAAACTGTTTTACGTTCTTGCCAACCGCTTCCACTCGGCCGGCGATATCACAACCGATGATCATGTGTTTCGGCTTGGCGCGCAGTCCCGGGATGCGGTTCCACGGCGCGCCTTGAAGCACGAACAGGTCCAGGGGATTTACCGATGCCGCGTAAAGCCTGATTAAGACCTCGTTGTCGGCGGGGCTAGGTGCGGGCAGCTCTGCGAACTGCAACTCGTCCGGCGATCCATACCGCATACGTACGATTGCTTTCATCGAGTGCTCTGCGAAACCACTTCGCCCTCATCGCCAAGCGTTTGGCGTGGCAGACAGCGAGTGAAAGTAAGTATAGGACGAACTCGCAGGTTTGTTTCCGAAGAACACCCTTCTCATCAATTAGGCGAGAACCCGCCTACTCGGACAACTGACTTGCGATGCTGGCAGATTCGACGCGATGTTTCAGGAGACAATAGAGCGAATGCCCTCACTTCTCTTTCTTATGTTGGTGAGGTTCCTCGTGATGGTGAGGCTTGATTCCCAGGTCTTCGGTCACGTTTTCGTCGTCTTCCAGTTCGGAAAGAAGTGCCTCATCCGAAAGATCCAGTGGTTTTGAGTTTTCCCAATCGTGACGGATAACTTTGTCGACGCGGCTGATGACGTGGTCATCCCGCACTTCAATGGCCAGCTCCCGGCGGCTGTCGAAGCTGCCCGGCGCAAGGTTGATTGAGCCGATAATAGCGCGGTCTCCATCTGCGAGTAGCACTTTTGCATGCAGCTTGACATGCCGCAGTTTGTGGATCTTTGCGCCTACATCTTCGAGGATGCGCAGGCCGCTGACCCCTTCCACGAGCTTCTCCTTCTTCAGCTTGTGCGGAGGGCGCGCCATGATGTGAACCTGGACTCCGCGGCGCTTTGCCCTCACCAGGTGCTCGATCATCACCGGATCCTGGTACCGCTCGTTCTGCAGCCACAAAGAATCCTTGGCCTCATCGATGAGCTGGCCGAGCCGCTGGCGTCCATTCCCGATGCACCAGATCAGATGTGAATGATCGCCTGGAGTAAACGTTGTTCTGTTCCAGTCGGCCTCAAAGCACTCGATGATCTCGTCCACCTCGTGCTTGTGCGTGGTGACCACTGCATAGTCGCGCGTGACGGTGAGGTTTTTGGTCTGCCAGTTCAGCGACTTGACGTAGGCTGTTGCCGAGTCGACGACCATGGACTTCTCGTGCGTTACGTCGAAGGCCGGGTTGCTGTCGATCACCTCGACACCCTCGGATGTCAGCAGTTTGCGCGACTCGTCGTTCTCTTTTTCGCCGCTGCGCCGAGCGGGATTCAGCATGATGCGAACCTTCACACCTCGCTTGTGGGCGTCGACAACCGCCTGAAGCAGCGAGGGATCGGAGAAGATGAACATCTTGATCCGGAGCGACTCTCTGGCGCCATTGATGGCATCCAAAATCGGCCGAGCAGAGTCGTCAGGTAAAACAATTACGGAGCGGGACATGGGTTCCTCTTCGATAACGTACGTTCGGTGATTCGTTTTTACAGGCTGTGATCCACTTATGACAAGCGAGCCGGCGTCAGGCTTCCACCTTCGCCGGCGGCCCCGTTTCGAACTGGGTGCGATGCAACCCGGCATAGATTCCGTTCTGCGCGATCAGTTCGTTATGCGATCCGTTCTCGGCGACAACTCCTCCGTTGATCACGATGATCTGGTCGGCGTCACGAATGGTACTCAAGCGGTGAGCGATGGTAATCACCGTCCTGCCCTTCATCAGGCGCTCCAGGGCTTCGATCACCAGCTTTTCCGATTCGCTATCCAGGGCGGCCGTGGGCTCGTCGAGAAGCAGGATGGGGCTGTTCCGCACCATCACGCGCGCAATGCCGATTCGCTGCCGCTGCCCACCTGACAAAGTCGAGCCGCGCTCTCCAACCATGGTCTCGTAGCCCTGCGGCATGCGTGAGATGAACTCATCGGCGTTCGCCAGCTTCGCTGCTTCGATGATCTCTTCCCTGGTCGCCCCGGGTCGACCGAATGCAATATTCTCAGCGATGGTCCCGCGAAACAACACCGTCTCCTGCAGGACATAACCGATCTGGTCGCGCAGCGGTTTCAGCTTGTAGTCGGCAACACTCTGTCCGTCGATCTTGATGGAGCCACCCTGCAAGTCGTAAAACCTCGGAATAAGACTAACCACGGTCGATTTGCCGCTACCCGTCGGCCCCACAATCCCCACAAACTGGCCACGCTTAATCTTGAAGTTCACATCCGTCAGGATAGGATTGGCGGGATCGTATCCAAAGGCGACGTTCGCAAATTCAATGTCGCCCGCCAGCGTCTTCGGCTCAAGCCCATCGGGTTTTTCCTCAACGTCAGCATCGGTGTCGAGAATGGCACGCACGCGCTCCGCGCCCACAGCCGCCTGTGCGATCGCGTTGGTCGTAGTCGCAAGGTCCTTGACCGGCTTGAAGAATTTATTGAGATACGCAAGATACACGGTCAGCTCACCAACCGTCATGGCGTCTTTAAGGATGAGAGCCGCTCCCCGCCACAGGACAATGGCCGTGCAGACGGCAACGGTGATCGTAACGACAGGCGAAAGCAGCGCCTTGACGCTGCGAGCCTTCAGCGCGGCGCTCACCGTTGCATGGCTCACCGCCTGCAGCAATTCCTCTTCGGTCTTCTCCTGCCCGAAGGCCTTGACCACCTGCATGGATTCCAGGCCCTGCTGCACGACCGCGACGATCTCGCTCTGCTCCTTGCGAACTTCGTGCGTCGCTTTCTTCACTGCTTTCTTGAATCTCGAGACAAACAACAGCAGGAAAGGCGTAACCGCCACCGCGATGAGGGTGAAGTCCCAGTTCATCCAGAACATCAGCCCCAGCATGCAAATGATCGTAAGCAGGTCCACCAGAATGCTCAGTGTGGACCCCGAAGCGAAGCCTTGAATTGTCTGGATATCGCTGGTGATCGTGCTCAGAATCGTGCCGGTCTGGTGGGTGTTGTAGTAGCCGAGCGACAGGCGCTGAAGGTGGTGGTACATCCGCATGCGCAGGTCGTGCGCAACATATTGGCCTACGCTCTCGGTGTAGTAGTTGTCGATATACGAGGCAACGGCCCCTAGAATGGCAATGACCACAAACGCCAGGGACGCCACGAGAGCGAAGTGCAGCTTCGAACCGCTCTCGATCCCCGATCCCATCAGATGCCGCATCCACGGCGTGAGCTTATGGCTGCCAACCACGCTGTCGAGAATGATTTTTAAGGGCCACGGAGCAGCTAGGCTCATCACCGTCTCGACCAGCATGGCCAGCAGGATGATCACCAGCGTGCCGCGATAGGGCCGGATCAGGTCGCCTACAAATTTCAGCATTAGTTAGTCCCTCACACCGCAACGATCGTCCCCACCGGACGACGCCAGGCGCAGGCGAGCAATCTTTCGACTCGTCATTCTATTTCGCTCCCATATTACCGGAACGAACGATTCCGACAGGATGGGACAGGCCATGTGAGCCCCTCGTGCCGGGCAGATCGAGTCAAGGCATCGTGTAATCTGGATTTCTTATCTGAAACTGAGGAGACGACCCCCTTGGCCTATCGCCGCACTCTATCTTTTTGTTGCGCATGCGCATTTTGCTGCGCCCTCTGGCTCTTGATTCGAACCTCGCCAGCTCAGACGGCGACGGCTCCGGGAAACGTCTTCGGATACAAGGATTTTTCCGCCCAGTCGAAGATCGACCAGAGCTTTATGGCCATTCCCGACCCAAAACTGGCAGGCGAAGAGCTGAAGACACTGACGGCGGCTCCTCACATGGCGGGAACGAAGGAAGACTACGCGACGGCGGAGTACGTCGCTCAGAAGTTCAAGGCAGCCGGGCTTGAGACCAGCATTGTTCCCTACAAAATCTGGCTCAACCTGCCCAAGGAAATTCGCGTGGAAGCGACCAGCGCCGACGGCAAGACGCTGATGACCGGCCCCACGCGGGAGCACGTCGAAGGCGATGCGTATGACCAGGACCCGCGCGTAGTGATGCCGTTCAATGGCTCGTCTCCTTCGGCGGATGTAACGGCGGAGGTTGTTTACGCAAACTACGGCCGGCCCGAGGACTTCCAGAAGCTGGCACAGCTCGGCATCGACGTGAGGGGCAAGATCGTGCTCGCGCGCTACGGGGGAAACTTCCGCGGCGTGAAGGTTTACATCGCGCAGCAGAAGGGCGCGGCAGGCGTTCTGATCTACTCCGACCCGGCGGACGACGGCTATTTCCGGGGCGACATGTATCCGAACGGACCGTACCGACCGGCCACGGGCGTGCAACGTGGCTCCGTCCAGTACATGTTCAAGTATCCGGGTGATCCGACAACTCCCGGAGTCGCCTCGACGCCTGACTTGCCGATGTCCAAGCGCACTCCGCCCGAGAAGGCCGAGAGCCAGCCCACCATCCCCGCGACCCCGCTCTCCTATAAAGATGCGGCGCCGATCCTCGAAAATCTGAAGGGACCGGCGGCTCCTCACGAATGGCAGGGCGCATTGCCATTCACTTATCACGTCGGCGGCAAGGGCGCAGTGAAGGTCCACATGCTCCTGAAGCAGGACTACCAGTACCGGCTGATCTGGGACGTGATCGGACGCATCCCCGGCACCGAGTTCCCCGATGAGTGGGTGGTTGCAGGCAATCACCGCGACGCGTGGGTGTATGGTGCGGTCGATCCCAACAGCGGCACGGCGGCCATGCTGGAAGCGGTGCACGGCATCGGCGTGCTGCTGAAGCAGGGCTGGAAACCGAAGCGGACCATCATCTTCGGGAGCTGGGATGCGGAAGAGGAGGGACTCATCGGCTCGACCGAATGGGCCGAGGACAATGCGCACCGCCTTGAACATGCGGTCGCTTATCTCAATACCGACGTGGGCGTGGCAGGGCCGAACTTCGACGCCTCGGCGGTGCCCTCGCTCAAGCAGTTCATCCGCGAGGTGACGAAGGAGGTGCCGAGTCCCAAAGGAGGCACGGTCTACTCGCAGTGGAAGATCAGCCAGGCGGAGGTCGAAAACCAGCGGCGATCGAATGGCTCGACTGAACACAACGGCCGCAGCAATGCCCATGTGAACGACGACGTGACCGTCGGTGACCTCGGCAGCGGGTCGGACTACACGCCGTTCATCCAACACTTGGGCGTGCCTTCGACCGACATCGGCTCGGGCGGACCGTATGGTGTGTATCACTCCGTCTTCGACAACTATCAGTGGTTCACGCTGAACGCCGATCCGACCTTCGTCTATGAGCAGCAGCAGGCTCGGGTCTTCGGCCTCGAGGTCCTGCACATGGCCGACGCCGACGTGCTTCCCTACGACTACGTGACCTACGGCAAGGAGATCGAGCAGTATCTCGAAGCGGCGCAGAAGAAGGCGTCCGAAGCAAAGGTGAGCCTCGATTTCGGTGCAGCAGACGCGGCAGCGAAGCGCTTATCAGCGGCGGCCTCGGCGGTGAAGCAGAGGCAGGATCATCCCGCCGGAAGCGAAGTTACCCTGAATACTGCGCTGCGGGCAGCAGAGGGTGACCTGCTCTCTCCGGAGGGCCTGCCCAACCGGCCATGGTTCCGCCACACCATCTATGCCCCCGGAGAATACACCGGCTATGCCGCCGTGGTGATTCCGGGAGTGAACGAGGCGATCGATGCGAAGGATGCGCAACGCGGGCAATCGCAGCTGGCCTCCGTTACAGCGGCGCTGAATCGGGCGACGGTGACGCTGGAGGGTGCGGCAAAGTAGGCTTCCGCTATTGCGACGGGGCTCCTGGTGTTGACACCATAGACAGCGCGCCCTCTGTACGCATGTGGTGTAGACTCTCTCGTGCCAATGGTAACGAGACATAACATCTCCTCCATTCTGTCTCAGTTCCCATAGGGAAAATTTGAAATAGTGCCGGCGAGCGGACTTAGGAGCGGACTTATGCGAGAGAAGTCATTCGTTGCTGGTTTCATGTTTGTGGAGTTCCTGATGGCATCAGGGCTCGGTCTGTCGCAGACCGCCCAGCAGAGCGGGACGCTTGCTATATCGGGCCATTCCGGAGAGGCTCCGGTCATTCAGGCAGGCGGCAGGTCCTATGTGGACATTGAAGCATTGGCACGCCTCACAAATGGGTCGCTCAGCTTCAAGGGGAACCAGGTTACGTTAACGCTGCCTGGCTCCGGTCGAGGGGCAAAGACGAAAGCTCCACAGGCAACGCAGACTGCTCCTGCTCCCGGGTTCTCGAAAGACTTTCTGAAGGCCGGGATCGAGGCGATGGCAGAGATCCGGGAGTGGCGAAGTGCGCTGGAGAGCGCGGTCCAATATGGATTTCCACCAGGAGATAACTGGATATCTGGTTATAGCGGTTCGGCTGCGACGAGCATCAGCCTGGCATCGGCGGCAGCGTCAACCGATGACGATCGAAAAGCCTTTCACTATCTGAGCAATGAGTTCGACAGCATGCAGCAGCTGAGCAGCCAAATGCTGTCAAGGCGGAAAAGCTTGAATTACATTCCTCCCGATGCGCTCAAGAATGATCCACTCGACCAGAAAATTCTGGCCTGCGCTCGCTCGCTGGGTGCCATGGCTGCAGCTGGCCAGTTTCAAGATACTGGATCGTGTCATTGATTCTGGCTGTGAATTGGCGGTTTTCGCGCCGACAACCCTTTTCGGGCCGGGACCTGACATTGCTCGAGGCAGACAGAAGACTGCGGAGCGCTGGCTGGCGAAGACCTCTCGAAATGGAACAGCGGGCAAGCCCTCATCGACAGCCTGCCCGCTTCCCTCTGAGCAATCCACTGCGCTTTTATTTCCAGCTGGTTGTTACCGCCCCGGTCCCGCCAACAGTGGTTCCGTTAATTGTGACTGAGGCACTCTTGTAGGTGAACACCACCTCGAGATAGGTATCCGCAGGTTCAAACTCCGTGCCTGTTTTCCCGACCGCTTTGAGGGTTTGCACCATCACGTTGTCAAGCGTGACTGCAATGGTCCCGCCGCTGTTATCTGCGAATGTCAGAGTGCAGGCGGAAAAACTGCCTCCGTTACCGTAAGTCTCACCCAGCACAGTAACATTCGCGAAGCCGGTGTGAATGGTGAGGGGCAGCAACGCGTCGGGTCTGCCGGCGCTGGACCCTGTACCGGTGACCGTTTCATTCGCGTTGCTGCTTGCGAGCGAGAAGAAACTGAGGTCGAACTTTGTTGTCTGCGAACTGCCGGTGCAGGACATTTTGGCGACGGGACGGCTATGGGCGTCGAAGGGGGCGGCATAGGCCGCCGAAGTCAACGTAAGAGCTGCGGCGCATAGGCCGAGAAGTGTACGGTGGTATTGCATTGGGGAGCCTCCTTAGGATCCTTATGGTTGGGAGTCCGAAACGAATCCGGGTCATCCTCGTCTGTGGCATACGAAGCAGGCGCAGAGGAGATGATTTGTCAGATTTTTTTGGGCTGTGCGTTTAGCGGCCGCTTGAATGAGCAAAATTTCACGAGCGGAATGCATAGAGTCGCGGCCTGTGGTTGGCTTGCGTGAGTTACATCTTCCTCAAAAGCGCATCGATGGCTGCGACTTCTGCTTTGAGATTCTGATACTCGTCCAGAAATCTCGAATGCCGGTGTGCGACGCCGGGTCCCGGGCCCTTGGAGCCAGAACCTTCGGGATCCAACTCTCCCATCCGTATTTCGTCTTGCTTTCGTCTGGCGAGCAATTCCTGCTTTGTCAAGCCCTCAAGTGACTTATCCACTTATCCGGCCTCCCTCGCCTGACACACATGGATGCGCTTGCCGAGCGGCGAGATGGCCTGCGGCGACATTAATCGTTTGCAACATTTTTCTTGCTCGAATGCCCGCCCCCGTCTGTTCAGGTCGGGAATCGGTTGGCACGCACTCGGTCAGGAATTATCGGCTTTGGCCGTCACGGCTCCCGTTCGCACTGAATGGAGTTTTACGTACGCGATCATGGTCAAGGGGGCCGCGATGGCATAACAAGCCACGACCGGAAGCGCGTGTCGCGCGTGGAGGAACTGACCGGAGATCAGCAGGGCCAGCCCCACATGGCGGTTTGCGTTGCAGATGGCGAAGGTCTCTCTCACGTTCGTATTCTTAAAGGGAAACAACTGCATCGCGGTAATCGATCCAATGGCTAACAATAACGCGGCGACGGCTGCCAGAGGGGAAACGGTTTTCAACTCCGAGCCCATCTTGAACAAGACCGCGATGATCATCACCGTAAGCACAACGTTTCCCACTATATTCAGAACCCGCTGAGAGCGCTGCGAAAACTTCGGAGCAAACCAGGCGATGACCATCCCAACCGCAAGCGGCAGGAATTGCTTCTCGACGATCTGTATCAGGAGTGCCAGGGGCGGAATCCAGATGTGGCGGTCGTAGAGTTTGCCGCCCGCCAGGACCAGAAGCGGAATCATGATCGGAACCATGAGCGCGGCCCAGACCTGATAACTCGCGGCCAGATGCATGTCGAAACCGCGGCGCGTCAGGTTGCGGGTAAGCAGCGGAGCCCCCGGCGCGACTCCGACCAGGAAGAGTCCCGCCGTCTCTCCGAGGGGCAGGCGGAAGAGGTTCGCCATCAGCAGGGCCAGCCCAGGAGGAATAATGAAGGTCGCGATCACAAGAGACACCCAGGTATGCCAGGTCATTCTGCGCCAATTCGCGACAAGTTCCGTGAGCTTGAGGCTCATGCCCACAGAAACCATCAGCAGGAACACGGCAGCTGGCAGCAGATATTGCATTTATCTCCTCGCAGAGTGGTTCAGCACGCAAGCGACGGCGCCGCATTACGGGATCGAAGTTTAACATCGGTGCGACTTTCGCCAAAGGCGATTTCGCGCCTTATGATTCCACGAAAAGGGAGTAACTATGGCTCTGAAAATTCTTCTAATCGCCGTTGTTATCGTTGCGGCTATTCTTCTGTACGCGGCGACGAAGCCGAGCACCTTCCGGATCGAGCGGTCGATCGAGATCCATGCGACGGCGGAGAAGATTTTCCCGCTCATCGACAATTTTCACAACTGGAGCCGGTGGGCTCCGCAAGATCGGGAAGACCCGACAAATAAGAGGACCTACAGCGGGGCAGCCAGTGGCGTCGGCGCAGAAGCGCAATGGACCAGCAAGGGGCAGGCGGGGAGCGGGCGCATGTCGATCACGGAGTCGGTGCCACCGAGCAGGGTCACGATCGACGCATATTGGGTGAAACCGTTCGCGGCGCACAACGTGAATGAGTTCAGGCTGGAGCCTGCCGGGGATTCAACGAAGGTGACGTGGACGATGCAAGGGCCGAATCTCTTTGTGATGAAACTCATGAGCGTCTTTGTGAACATGGATCGCATGATGGGGCGCCACTTTGAAAACGGGCTGAAGAATCTGAAGGCGGCGGCCGAGTAACCTGGCACCGGATCACCCGGCCACAAATGATCCTTCGGCCGTCCACAAGTAGATACCTGCGATGAAAATTGACCCGTTTCTTCCGGGTTTTGCGGCACATTGGGTGGTTGAGGGCTGAAGATGACCGACTCGCCGCGCATCCCTTATATTCTCTGGCCGCTGGCGATTATCTTTGCCTTCGCCCTCGCCTGCGTCGTTAATGCGCTCGAGAGGAACTGGCACCGGCCTCAGCAAAGTCGCTCAGCGGATTGGAGAAGAACGGCAGGATGAATTTGGATCCCGTTCAGATCCTGTGTTGCCCGGTGTGGAGATCCGGGTCGTCAACCGTATTCACTCGACGCCAATCTTTTCCAGATTGACGCCCGTCGTCTCAATCCGGAATGCCCACGTGACCAGCGCGCCCAGGAGCGATGTCCCGACCAGGATATACAGGAGATGCTGGTTACCGATATTAACCAGCATGATAGGGAACAGGAACGCAGTTGTAACTGCTCCGATCTTGGCAAAGGCAGCTGCAAATCCAGCGCCCATGCCACGCACTCGCGTCGGGAAGACCTCGCCCGCCAGCAGATATGTCTGCGCGTTCGGTCCCATATTGGTCATGAAGTTGAACAGCATGAAGCCGGCAAAGATAAGCGCGATGCGCGTGCCTCCGGTGTAGGCGGTGGAAAACGATGCGATCAGGAGTCCCGCCGCGCACCCGATAAAGCCGACAATCTGCAACCGGATGCGGCCCAACTTGTCCGCTAGCAGGATGGCAAAGAAGACGCCGACGATCAGTAGCAGATCAATTACTGCGGCGCCCTTGGCGGCCAGTTCGTCGTTGCCGATCAGGCCGGCCAGGTTTCGCACGTACGCGGTTCTGTGTCCTAGCGAGGCCGCCAGAATCGTCGGCGTGAAGATACCGATCCCATACGTGCCGAGATCCTGGAGGAACCAGGGAACGGATGCAAAGATCGTCGCCCGCAGGTTCGACTTGTTGAACAGCGTCAGGTAGCTCGCGCCTTGTTTGCTGTGGGTCCCGTCTGATTGGCCGGTCTGCGCTAGCTTCACCTTGTGCGGGTAGACCGGCTTGCGCTGGAGCAACTGCACGGCCTGACGCTCCGCCTCTGCAACACGGCCGCGGGTGAACAGCCAGTGAACGCTTTCGGGGATATAGAAGCGGCCCACCGTGACGAGCAGCGCGGGAATGATTGCGGTGGCGAACATCCACCGCCACGCGCCGATCTCTGGGATATTTTTGAGGACCAGATACCCTACCGCCGTCCCTGTCAAGGCACCCAGCGACTGGAATCCGAAAGCCCCCAGCACCAGCCGCCCGCGCACGTTGCTGGGGATGCTTTCCGAAATGATCAGGTGCGCCGTGGGATAATCGCATCCCAGCGCCACGCCGATTCCAAATAGGAACACAACCAGCCAGAAAAATGTGGGACTGATGCAAACCAGCACCAGAAACACCATAAAAATGATCATTTCGGTAACGAACATCGTCTTGCGTCCGAAACGATCGGACAGACCACCCAGCCCGATCGCTCCTGCCAGAATGCCGGCGATGCTGGCCGCCCCGACCACGCCGTGCTGGGCCGGTGTAATTTGGAACTCATTGGCGATCAGGGGCATCGCGACGCCCGTCATAAACACGACCAGCCCTTCGAAGAACTTTCCGGCGGCGGCCAGCGTCCAGATGCGCCACTGCATGTTGGTCAGAGGCGTAGATGTCAGAGCCGTGCCATCCGACCAGATAGGTGTCTCGTCAAGATAGGCTTGTACCGACTTTGCGGAGGTCTGGGAAGGCGTCGCCGTCCTCGAAGGCTTCGTACGGGTTTCCGGGCTCACGAGCAAGCACCTTTCCTCATGTGTGAGGCAGATACTCTGCCTGCCTTGCAAGCAAGATTGTACCGTTGTTTATTTCTTGGTCTATCGAGCCGGGGACAAGCTTCGGTCCAAATGGAAAAGCCCGGCAGCGCTCTGCCGGGCTTTGTTAATCTTCTAATTCCATTAGAGCTATTTGGGGGAAATTCTCGGCCAACAAGGGCTGAATCAGATGATTTCCCTGACGGCGCCGGTCACCTTCTCACGCGCCAGCCGGAGGGCATCGACCGCCGTCAGTCCAGCGGCCACGGTGTGCATGAGCGCGGTTCTCTTTCGTGTTTCCCTGTGATCGACGGCGACGGTTTCGATGCCTCCGCCGAAGATTGTGTGGTTCTGCTCCACACGATCGAGGGACGCGTTCAACTCTGCGACAACTGACTCGGCTTCATCGGCGAACACGATCAGTTCCACGTTGATTTTTTTGTAAGACATTTCGGATACACCCAGGTGCGATTCTATACCTCGCTTCGCGTCTGAAGCCCCCGTGCTTCTATCGGGCCTCGCAGGGCTAGGCTGGAGGTGTCGGGCGGTCGAGGTGATTGCTTCCCACCCAGCCTACGCTCAAGATGGGGCACCTTCATCGTGGTAGGGAAGGGGTGGGGTCACCGGCCGCTGATAAATAAAGGCTTGAGCAGGCTATAATCCATATGTTTGACTACCGCAAGGGTGGGCAATATGGGCATTGCTGCCGTGACGCCACAGGAATCGTCCTCCGGTAAACAGGAGGCGGTGATCTCTGAAGTAACGATGGCTTCGTCGGAACCCAGGCGTTTCGACCCTGAATTGGTCCGATGGCAGACGCGCCTTCTTCCGTTCATGATCTGCTTTATCGTGCTGATGGCGGGCGTCTTCTTTGTATTCAGCGGCTTCCATGTCTATCAGGTGACCAGGTTCGTTCAGGCAGCGGATGGGCCTGACATTCGCACCCAGATTGCGAGCGAAATCAACAAGACTACCGGCCAGACTGTAACAGCCGACGAAGTCATGGAGCACTCATTGCTGCTGCTTGAGGCCGATGCGCTCGACAAAAGATACCATCAGGCCGGCGGCTTGCTGATCTCCCGCATCTGGGGCAGGCAGCTGGCCTTCATGACGGGAATCGTCATGGCCTTTGTGGGCGCGGTGTTCATTCTGGGCAAGCTCAGCGAAGGCGCCTCGGAAATCAGCGGCGGGGCGTCGGAATGGAAGATCGCGATCAGCAGTGCCTCACCGGGAATTATTCTCAGCTTCTTCGGCACAGTCGTGATAGTCTGCTCGCTCTTCGTGCGTGCCTCGCTGGATGTCTCCGACGGTCCTGCGTACGTAAATGTCTTGCACCCTGGAACTCCCACCGCTGCCGCCAGTCCTGCTCAGGATGCCGTTCAGCCCCTGAACCTGACGGACCTGGAAAAGATGGAAAAAGAAAAGAAAAAGAAATAACTGGGCAAACCAAAGAAGGTCGATCGTGAAAGCCTTCAAACATTTATTTCTCGGTGTCCTCGCAGCCGCTGCGGCAAGCACAGCTTATGCGCAGGACATGACTGCCCTCAATGGGCAATGGCGTCAGACCGTGAACGCCATTCAGCGCGGCGATCAGGCTGAAGCGAACGCCGACTTTGCCACGTTCAACGCCACGGCGAGATTCTATGCCAGCCTCCACGGCCGAAACTGGCAAATCGAATATCTGATCGGGTCGCTCGACTGCATGTTTCCCGGCACGCACCAGATTGGCGCGGAGTTCCTCAGCGACATCCTGCAGAACAACCGCATTTTGAACGGAGAGGGCGATGCCGAATTGCGACGGCAATTGACCGCTTGCAAATCGCAAACGCAAAGAACCGTGACCGCGGCCCAACTCACTGTACCGCAGAACCTCACAGAGGCTTCCACCCACTATCAGGCTCCCGGGGTACATGGGGACATGAAAAGCGGAGGCAACATCGTAGCGGACCAGGAAGCCGCAGCCGCCGTAAGTCCCATGGCTGCCGTCGAGCTCCTGAACAGGCGAGTGAGCATCGATAACCCGCAGAAGGCACTTCAAGATGCATTGGCACGGATGCCTGCCGGCGCCAGCGGCGCGATCGAAGGCGTCTTCGTCGTAGCCACGGCGACAGGAACAGCAGCCGAAGCCGAGGCTATTGGAAGATGCCTCCAACGGTACTCCGTACCGCTCATGAGCGAATTTCAAATCAGCTCTCCCAGCTCCATGGTGACCGCGTACGCCGTCTCGAGTGACGATCAGGTTTACAGCTTTTCCCGGCGATTACATGGACTCAATTTGCCGTTGGGAGTGATCGCGTATTCCGTTCCTGAAGACATGAGCCTCGTCTCACCGGCAACCGGCGCCAGTTGCGGGTCAATGGCACACGAGCTGGTTCACCTGCTGATCAAGCAGAATTTCCCTGGCGCCCCCGCATGGCTGGAGGAGGGGCTGGCGTCGGAGGTAGCGATCGCAGAACGAGCTGGAAACAGGTTTCAGTTTCGCTGGAGTTGGCGAGACGAAGATCTCCAGTCCAACCTAGGACTTCAGCCGAGCATTGCGGAGCTTCTGGATATGCCGTGGTCAGGATTCAGTCCGAGTGACATGGCCTCTGTAAGCCGGGCCGAAGCAACGCAGGCGATGGCAGCCGTCTTTATCCGCTATCTCGACGCGAAGGGTAAGCTCTCTGACGTCTACTTCAGCGTGCGCGATCAACATGTGGACGCTGATTTTTCCAGTTACAGGAGTTACCAGTCGATTCTCGAAGAAAAGCTCGGGATGCCCGTCGCTTCGATGAATACCGACTTCATCGAATGGTTCCACGCACAAGCAGGCCCCCATTCGCCAGCGCCTCTAACTCCCTCTTCCGATCCAAGCACTTACTGCCCGCCAAACAGGTCCGTTAACTCCGCTCCCTGCCCATATCGACGAGCTCCACAAGTCGACAACCCGGCAAAGCCATATTGATTTCACGCACAACGGTGTTGGTTACGCGACCACTCGATCGAGCGCCGCGCTCAGCCCCAGCGGCATGACGGAATTGTATCGGGGTTCTCACATCGGGCGATGCACGATCCCACATCTGGCGATAAGACAGCCGGATATGGGGCACCCAATCTTGGGGATGTCGCACTCCTACTTCGCCTCTTCTACCACGTCTCCTTCGCCCGGCGCGAGGAATAGGTTTGTCTCCAGGCCGTGCTGGCGGGTGTAGAGGTCGAAGTAGCGTCCGCCGAGGGCGTAGAGAGACTCATGCGTTCCACGCTCGACGATGTATCCCCCTTCGACGACTAAAATCTGATCCGCACGGCGGATGGTCGACAAGCGGTGCGCGATCACGAACGTGGTGCGGCCCTGCATCAGGAAGCTGAGTCCTTCCTGGATCATGGCCTCGGACTCCGAATCAAGGGACGACGTCGCCTCGTCGAGAATCAGAATGCTCGGATTGGCGAGTATCGCGCGCGCAATCGACAGGCGCTGGCGCTGGCCTCCCGAGAGCTTGACGCCGCGCTCTCCGACGATGGTGTCGTAGGCCTCCGGGAAGCGCTCTGCGAATTCGTCCACGCGCGCGATGCGGCAGGCGTTGAGGAACTGCTCCTCGGTCGCGTCAGGATCGGAGAAGAGCACGTTGTCGCGGATCGATCCATCGAAGAGAAATGATTCCTGCAGAACCACGCCGAGTTGCCCGCGGTATTCGTCGAGGCTCACAGTCGACAGGTCGATGTCGTCGACGAGGACCACACCCTTGTCAGGGTTGTGGAAGGCGCAGATGAGGCTGATGATGGTCGACTTCCCCGATCCTGACGAGCCGACGAGAGCGGTCACGGTTCCCGGGCGCGACTCGAACGAGATGCCGTGTAGCACGGGCTTATTCGCCTCGTAGGCGAATTCGACCTGATCGAAAGCCACATCCCCCCGAACCCGTCCGAGCTTTTGGGTGCGCGTAGGGTCGGTGAACTCGTCCTTCTCAGAAAGGATTTCCATGGTCCGGTCGATGCCCGCGACGGCTTCGGTAAGCTGCGTGCCGACATTCACGATTTGAAAGACCGGCGCAATCATGAAGGCCAGGAGCATCGTGTACTGAAAGTAGCCGCCGGTGGTCATGTGTCCGGCGAGAACCTGGTGGCCTCCAAGCAGCATAACTAATCCCCCCACCACACCGAGCACGGTCGTAGCGGCAAAGGACAGCGTGCTGGTGGCCGTGAGCGTTTGCATCACGTTTTCAAGCAGGCGCTGCACCCCGTCTGAAAAGACGCTGGCCTCGCGCTCCTCGGCATGGTAGCCCTTGACGACGCGCACGCCACCTATCGATTCGCCGAGACGCCCGGAGACCTCGGAGTTGATCTTGTTGCGCTCGCGGAAGATGGGACGGATGGTCTTGAAGGCGTTTTGTAGCACGACGACAAAGGCGACAATGACGGCGAAGACGATCAGGGTCATGTTGTGGCTGCTGCGCAGAAGAAAGAAAAAGCACAGCACGGCGGTGAGGAGTCCGCCCACGAAGTCGACCAGGCCGGTGCCCACAAGATTCCGCACGCCTTCGACGTCGCTCATGATCCGCGCGACGAGGGCGCCGGTGCGGTTAGCGTCATAGAAGGAGACGGAGAGGCGGCCGACGTGCTGCTGCACCTGGCGACGGAGGTCGGCGATCATGCGCTGCGCGGCTTTGGAGAGAAGCTGCGTAAGCGAGAAAGATGTGACGGCCTGGATGGCAGTCGAGAGAAAGACGAGTCCCACGAGAGGTAATAGCCTGCCGACGTGGTGTTTGTTAAGCACTACGTCGATGAAATATTTCGTCGAGACTGGCAGCACCAGGCCGGCGAGGCGGTTAATTGCGACGAGGACGAGTCCAAAGAGCAGCAGCCAGCCGCGCGGCCGCACCAGGCGCCAGACCTCGGGCATGACTTTCTTCAGCTCAGGCTTCTTTTTGGGCGGATCACCCGCAGCGGCGCGGATGGCTCCGCGTGCAGATGAAGTACGTTCAGCTCTTGCCGACATGGACCCGGGACGCATATTGGTTCCTTTGATTCTTCAGGCTCTCGCGCGTCGCGCCGCGATAAACGAGCGTACGCAGAGAACAACAAAGACGAGCAGCAACACTGACATGGCAGCCTTCTCTTCGACGGCGATCGGGTGCGCGAACTGAACGCCGCGAATCATCTGAATGTAAGCGAAAATGCTCTTGGCGGTTCCAAGAAAGCCGAGTAGACCAATGGTTACAGCGATATGCATAAAGAGCATGCGCTTTTTCGCGTCGTCAGTGAGCGCGACGAAGCCGAGGATAGCGAGTATAAGTCCAACGATCGACGGGATAAGTGCTGTCGGCGCGTGAAGAGGCGAGGCGAAAAACCCCACCAGGCCAAGCAAAATCAGGACTACGCCGAACATGATGGTGAGCTTTGCCATGCGAACCTTGCCTCCAACGCTGGAAGAGCGCTTTGAGCTTAAGAATAGTCGACCCGGTATTGGATGGCTACGCCCGCTCCAGTTGACTCAATATCTTGCCCGCAACGATTGCGGGAGGCTCGGTCGCGTCAGCGCGCAAAGCGTCGTGGGGCATCTCCAGCGTCTCCAGCTGGCTTGCGAGCAGCGCAGGATTCATGAAGTGGCTGGGACGCTGGTGCATGCGGGCGTCAAGGGTTACCACAGGGACCTCCAGCAGCACGAAACGGTATGCGCTCGCAGGCATGTCCTTCACAAGCAGGTCGCGATACCACTGCTTTAACGCCGAGCAGGTCAGCACTCCGCTGTCGCCGGCGTGAAGCCAGCCGAGGATCACCTCATGCAGGCTCTCCAGCCACGGAATACGATCTTCATCAGTAAGCGGAATGCCGGCGTGCATCTTCCGGCGATTCGCCTGGCTGTGATAGTCATCGCCCTCGGCGTACTTCCAGCCGGTAAGCGCTACAAGCTCATTGGCGATGGTAGTTTTTCCCGAGCCGGAGACGCCCATCACAATCACGATCATGCGTGCGGTTTTCCCTGAAGGGTTGGTTGGACCAATTCTTTCACGTCGGCCAGCAGTTGTTCCGGCGTCCAGTCATTCGTGGGATACCACCGATAGATTTTGCCGTCAGGGCCGATCACGATGGTGGAGAGCGAGTGAGTGATGGTGCGGTCTTTCTCCGGAGTAGCGCCGACGAGGAAAAACTTCAGCACACTCGGCAGCTCAGCTGCGGGAGGAGCGGCGAAATCCCAGTGCGTAAACTTTTCCTGCGTGTAGTTGCCGGTGTAGGAGCTTCCGTAGCTGCGTAGTACGGCGGGAGAGTCGTATTCGGGATCGAAACTCACGCTCAGCAGATGCGTCTTCGCGTAGAGCGCGGGATCGGCGGCAAGAGCCTTATCGAGTTTGGCGAAATTGCGGCTCATGCGCGGGCAATAATCAGCGAGGGGACACCGTGTGTAGATGAAGGTGACCAGCAGCACCTTGCCGCGAAATTGAGCGATTCGAATCAGCTTGCCGCTCTGGTTGAGCAGCTTGAAATCCGGGACCGCGTCGCCGCGGTTCAGAGGCTTGTACTGTACGGGAGGCTTGTAGTCCGCCTTCGCCTGGTCGACGATAACAATCCGGTCGAGGACACTGTGTGCGTGTGAGGTGAACAGGTCAGCAGTAATCGTGTCGCCGGGATGGAGGTCGCCGATGATGCCCCTGTCCTTCAATGCGTAGGGCATGATCATCGCCTGCATATAACCTGGGATGGCGTCGGCATCGAGCGTGACCGTGCCATTTGAGGCATCGGTCGAGACGACTACTCCGCGAACGTGGTACGGCTTTTCACTTGAGGGAGCGAGCCCCGCTTTGGTGGAGCTGCGGTGACAGCCGCCAGATCCGGCGCATATGGCGAGCGCAAGAATTGCAGGCAGGCAGGCGGGAAAACGCTTCACCCACCAGTTTACACTTAGGGTTAGCTTCACTCCATGCAGCTTCCCGTCGAAATCGAGAGCGCGTTTGAGACCGGCGCGACGGTTCTCACTGCGAACCTGCGGGCAGCGCGCTGGCTGCGGCGTGAATATGCGCTGAGGCAGCGCGATGCCGGTAGACGCGTGTGGGCGAGTCCTCCGATTGAAGACTGGGACAGTTGGGTGTTGCGGCTTTGGCAGGCGCACAGCATGGCACAGGCGGACGCGCCTTTATTGCTGACCAGCCTGCAGGAGCGCAGCGTGTGGACGCGCATGCAACGCGACGACGCTGCGCTGCTGGTGTCTCCCGAAGGCATGGCGGCGCTCGCCGAAGAGGCCTACGCGCTGCTCTGCGCCTACGAAGCCCAGTCAGAGCGCAATCGGAGCTGGGGACAGACGGATGCCGAACGCTTTCGCTCTTGGGCCGCAGCATTTGATCGCGAGTGCGCGAAGCGAGGATGGATAAGCCGCGCAAAGCTGGAATCGCTGGTGGAAGAAGCTGCGAGCGCATTGCCGTTGCCCGCGCAGATTGTGCTGCTGGGCTTCGATCGCCTCACTCCATCGAGTAAGAGACTGATCGCCGCGCTCGAGACACAGGGTGTCGACGTGCAACTCGCCTCGACAGATTCTCCTCAGCCGCTCCCGCGCGTCGTGCGCTCGACCGATCGTCGCGATGAGATCACAACCTGTGCGCGCTGGATTCGCGGACTGCTCGGTGAGAACCCCCTCTTTGAAATCAAGCCGCCAGCGCGCATTGGCGTGATCGTGCCGGATATGCAGTCAGTGAGCAGCGATATCGAACGAATCTTCAGGCGTGTGCTGATGCCCGAAAGCGATGACATCCTTGCTTCTGCCGTGCGGATGCCCTTCGAGTTTTCACTGGGCCAGCCGCTGGGCAGCGTTCCGGTAATTCGTGCTGCCCTCCTGCTGCTGCGCTGGGCTAGCAGTTCACTGAACGAAGAAGAAGTGTCGTGGTTGTTGTTGTCGGGCTATTTGGGTACCGGTCCGGCGGAATATGTCGCGCTCGGAACTTTCGATGCGGCGCTGCGCAATTCCGGATCGCTATCGCTTGAAATCTCATTGCGAAATACGTTGCGAAGGATGCACGATGCGCGCTTCCCTGCCCTCGCTGATCTTCACGCGCGGCTCGAGAGCATGCAGAAAATGGCAGCGGTCAACCACGTGAATGAAGAGGAACGCACGCCCGGACGCTGGGTGGATCTTGCGCAGGTTCTGCTGGATCAGGCTGGCTGGCGTGGCGCGCATCGAAGAGATGAGATTGACTTCCAGGCGCGGGCCCGCTGGGAGCGGCTGCTGGATGATGTCGCTCTCCTCGACTTCGATGGCAGGCGCATGCGGTACCGGGAATTCATCGACACTCTTGAAACTCAGGCAAACGAGACGATCTTTGCGCCCGAGTCTCACGGAGCCCCAGTGCAGGTGATGGGCGCGCTCGAAGCTTCGGGGCAGCAGTTCGACGCGGTGTGGTTTCTAGGCGCCGATGACCAGGCCTGGCCCGCTCGCGGGCGGCTGCATCCGTTGCTGCCGAATGACGTGCAGGGGCGTGCCGGAATGCCGCACGCGACGGCCGATGACGATTGGGAGTTGGCCACTGTCGTAACGAAGCGCATCGCGGCAAGCGCTCCACTGGTGGTCTTCAGCCATGCTGAACGAGACAAGGACGGAGAGCTGCGGCTATCTCCGTTGATTGCGGAAGTAGCGCAGGACAGCCCAAGAGAGCGGACCTCGAAGCTGCTCGCCGAGCTCGGTGTTGAGGCGGTCTCGCACGCGGAGAGCAGGCTTGAAGTGATCGCCGACACTTCGGGCGAGATCGCGTGGCCGAGCGAGCAGTGCGCCGGTGGAGCGTCGGTACTCAAAGATCAGGCGGCGTGTCCCTTTCGCGCCTTTGCAGCCAAGCGCCTGAATGCCGAAGAGCTGAATCGGAGCGAGTGGGGCCTGTCGGCGGGAGAGCGGGGAGTACTGCTGCACAAGGTGATGGAGCAGCTGTGGTCTCGTGAGAAGGGGCGCTTGCAGACGCTTGAAGATTTGCAGGCGGCGATTGCTGAGGGCAAGCTTCGAGCGGTGATCGAAGGGGCGATCGATAATGCTTTCGAAAAGGTTATTGCGGAGCAGCGCGGCGACACGTGGATGGAAGCGTATCTGGCCAGCGAGCAGCGAAGGCTGGTAACGCGCATTGAGGAGTGGCTTCGCATCGAGGCAGAGCGTGCGCCTTTCATTGTGGAGACGACCGAGAAGGTATTAGAAGACGTGAGCGTGGGCGGCCTGAAGCTGCGGCTGCGCGCCGATCGCATCGATCGCGTGGGCGGCAATGAATTGGCGGATGTCCAGCGGCTGCTGCTCGACTACAAGACTGGACAAGTGTCGATGAAGGATTGGGACGGTATGAGGCCGAGTGAGCCGCAGCTTCCTCTCTATGCGATTTTCGGCAACGTCGAGAATGTGCGCGGGGTGGTGTTCGCGCGGATAAACGTGGAGAAGACAGGGCTCGAAGGCTGCGTGAGCGACGGGCGTACACAAATAGGCGCGGCAGCGAAGCCCAAGCTGACGAAGAATTCCTACGACGACGAGCTACGCAACGAGTGGAAGGCAGCTCTGCTGAACCTGGCGGAGGATTTTCTGCGCGGCGAGGCGATTGTGGATCCCAAAGAGGGCACGAAGACCTGCAAGTTTTGCGCGATGCCGGGGTTGTGCCGCGTGGCGGAGATGCGAGAGGGGTCGACTGAGGACGAGACCGAAGCGGGTGAAGGCGATGAGTGATGCCCCGGCCAGGCTTCCACACGATCTGGAGCAGCGCACGCTTGCGCTCGACCTGTCGCAGACATTTATCGTGCGCGCTCCGGCAGGCTCGGGCAAAACCGATCTGCTCACTCGGCGCTTTCTAAAGCTCCTGGCCATTGTGAGTGAGCCCGAAGAGATTCTGGCCATCACCTTCACCCGCGCGGCCACGGCAGAGATGCGCTCTCGCGTGCTCAAGCATCTGGAAGAAGCGCAGCGCACCGATCCCTTGCCGGATGAAGACGAACGCGTGACGCTAGCGCGAGCAGCTCTGGCCAATTCCGAGGCCCGCGGCTGGAGAATTCTCGAACAGTCCCAGCGGCTGAATATCGAGACGATCGATTCGCTATGTCTGCGCATCGCGCATGGGCAGCCGCTGTTGTCGCGGATGGGTGGAAGGCTGAGCCCAGTCGAGCGCGCGGACCTGATGTACGCGCAGGCGGCGCGACGTACGCTGGGGCAGTTGGGGGGCCAAGATGCCGCTCTCAACAATGCGCTCATGCACCTGCTGACAATGCGCGACAACAACCTGTCGGATTGCGAAAAGCTGCTCGCAGAAATGCTCGCGGAGCGCGACCAGTGGATACGGGCATTTCCTCTGGTGGAGGACGTGGATTGGGATGTCCTGCGTTCGAAGCTCGAAGCCCCGTTTCGGCGCGAGGTAAAGCGTGTTCTGGAAGACGTCTACAACCTACTTGCGTCCGAGCCGACGCTCGCGAGTGAGCTGATGGAGCTGGCCGATTATGCGGCGGGCAACTGCGAGAAGTTTGGATTGCTGTCGGGTATGGGAGCGTTGCCCTCACCGGAGAAGCTGGCGATTGAGCACTGGAAGTGCATCGCGGATTTACTCCTGACGCAAGGCGGCGAATGGCGATCGTCGCTGACGAAGACGATTGGGTTTCCAATGGGAGGCGCTCATGAGAGGCAACAGAAGGCTCGGATGCAGTCGCTGCTCAGCCGCCTGCAGGGAATTTCAGGGCTGCGCGAAGCCCTCAAGGGTCTGAGTGAACTCCCCCTGCTGCACTACGCCGCGGATCAGTGGACGACGCTGCGGCATCTTTTCATGACACTGCGGCGCGCCGTCGCCGAGCTAAATGTGATCTTCGCCGAACAGAATGTCGTCGATTTTGTGCAGCTGGGAATTGCGGCGCGATCGGTGTTGAAGGGGGTCGCGGATGATCCCGATCTTTTGCTGGCGCTCAGTGGCGGACTCCGCCACCTGTTGGTGGATGAGTTTCAAGACACATCGCGCAGCCAGTTCGAGCTGGTCCGCCTGCTTGTGCGCGCGTGGGATGAAGGCGACGGGCGGACGTGCTTTCTCGTCGGCGATCCAATGCAGTCGATCTACATGTTTCGCCAGGCGGAGGTGGAGTTGTTCGGGCAGGTGGAGCGGGGCGGGATCCAGTGGGACGAGTCGACAATCGCGTGTCAACTGGTTCAGTTGTCGACGAATTTTCGTTCGCATGCCGGTCTGACCGAGCAGTGGAACAGGATCTTCGACGCAGTCTTTGACGGCAATGCCCCGATTCCCTTCTCTCCGTCCTACGCCTCGCAGCCGGCAACTGTCGCGGACGCTCTGCGAATCTATCCGCAGGTCATCTTCCCAAAAAATGGGAGCTCAGCATCACTCGACGAAAAAGACGACGCGCAAAAAAACGAAGCGCAGCAGGTACTCGAGATTGTCGAGAAGCATCTGCCGCAGATTATGCGGGCGCAGTCAGCGGGGGTTGAGTATCGCGTCGCCATTCTGGTGCGCGCGCGGCAGCATCTGGCGAAAATCGTACGGCTGCTGCGCCAGCGCGGCATTCCCTTTCGCGCAGTCGAGCTTGAGACGCTGGCAGAACGGCAGGAGTTGCTGGACCTGCTGTCTCTTACGCGGGCGCTGCTACATCCCATGGATCGTGTGGCGTGGCTTTCTGTACTGCGTGCGCCGTGGTGCGGCTTGACGCTGCGCGATCTGCACACGTTGACCGGCGCGGATAACCGCGAGTGGAAGCGCAGGTCGATGCTTGAACTGATTGACGCGCATATGCATCTGCTGGACACCGATAGCGCGGAGCGAGCTATGCGGGCGACAGGCATTCTCAAGCAGGCGCTCGCGACTCGGTTTCAAGGGCTGCATGCGGGGTCGTTCTCGCAATGGATCGAGCGGACATGGCGCAGCCTGGGCGGAGCACTTTGCGTAGACGCCACAGCATACGAAAATGTGCAGACATATTTCTCCATGCTCGACGATGTTGCTCCCGATGGAATGGCGTGCATGACCGCGGATTTTGACGCGGAGCTGACGTGGTTGTTTGCGCAGCCTGATCCCACCGTGAGCGAGCGCGCCGGCGTGCAGTTGATGACCATCCACAAAGCAAAGGGATTGGGCTTTGATGTGGTGATCGTGCCGGGACTGGACAAGAAGGCGGCGTCAGATCAGTCGCCGCTGATCGTTTCACTCGAGAGGACGAATGCGGAGGGCGAAGACGAGATGCTGGTGGCGCCGATCGATGCCAGAGGCGACGACAAGCATCCGACGTATCGCTGGGTACAGAGGCAGCGCAACGCACGCTTCGATGAGGAGATCAAGCGGCTCCTTTACGTGGTGTGCACGCGAGCGCGCCGGGAGCTGCATCTGCTGGGAACAGCCACGATGACCGCGTCTGGGTTGAAGGGCGGCGACTCCAAGAGCTTGCTCGAGATAGGCTGGCCAGCGTTCAGGGAGAAGTTTGAAGAGGAGGTGAGGAATCGGGAGGCGGACAAGGTCGTCGACTTCCCGCTGGCACAGGCAGAGCAGGCTACCTTCTTCGAATTGTTCGATCTGGCCGCCGGTGCGGAAGAGCGCGGCTCCGGACTCACTGTAAAGAGACTTCCTTCAGGCACAGAAATTAAACCCCGAGCGAAGAATATAACTGTATCCGGCACAATTATCGCAGAGGCCGGCGCGGCCGAGCTGGTTCGTCCCGAAGGATCGCGGCGGGCGCGGGTAATCGGAAACGCAGTGCACGCGCTGCTTGATTCCCTAAGCCGTGGCATGGACCCATCCAGTCTGCAGCAGCGTGCGCGTAGCATGCTGCGGGCGGCGGCGTTCTCTGCCAAGTCCCTCGATGAGGCGATGCAGGAAGTAATGACGGCGGTTGAGGCGTGCCGGAGAGATCCAACCGGAAGCTGGATTCTCCAGCAACATCGCGATGCGCAATCGGAAACATCCTGGACGGGCTGGATTGGCAACGAGACGGTGACCTTGCGGGCAGATCGCGTCTTTCGCGCAGGAGCCGCGCCGCTTGAAGCCGGATCAGATTACCTGTGGATCATCGACTACAAGATGAGCGCCTCTGCGGGCGAGCCAATCGAAGAATTTCTTGTCCGCCAAAGGGACTATTACGCTCCGCAGCTCGCCCGATACGCAGATGCTCTCAGAGAACTCGAAGGCGGCGACCTGCCGATGCGACTTGGGCTTTACTATCCGCGCCTGCCTCGTTTCGACTGGTGGAGCGACGGCGGCTGAAGCTTCAGGCCGGCCTGGTCTCGTTCTCGTGCATGTGGTGGCGCACATCGGCGCCGCGCACCCAGAAGATCACGTCCTCGGCGATATTGGTGGCGTGATCTGCCACCCGCTCAAGGTTGCGCGAAATCATGAGCGCGGTCAGGGCCTGCGGGGCGAGATGCGGTTCGGTCTTCATCACGTTGAGCAAAGTGAAATAGGCGGTCTCGTTCATCTTGTCGACGTTGTCGTCCATTGAAAGCACGGACTCGGCTATCGTAGCGTCGGCCTCAATAAAGGCCTGCAGCGCCTTGCGCACCATCGCGGCAGCGAGACTGGCCATTTTGGCCGTGTCCACGGGAAGTTCAGCGACGGGAAAGGCCTCAAGTTCACGCACGCGATCGCTGATGCTCGTCGCTGCGTCGCCCACACGCTCCAAGTCAGCATTGATCTTGATGACGGCAAGAATGAAGCGCAGGTCGATGGCCATGGGCTGCTCCATAGCAAGCAGATCGAGAGCCATCTGATCGATTTCTCGCTCGAAGCGGTTGATGGCCAGCTCGCCATGATCGACGAGATCGCAAACCGAGAGATCGCGCACGCGATAGGCCTCTACGGCACGCTGAATCGACTGCTCGGCCATGCCAGCCATCACCAGTAATTTTTCCTTTAGATCGTCGAGGGACCGCTGAAAACGAAGTCTCATCATCCGAACCTGCCCGTGATGTAATCTTCCGTCCTTTTGTCGCCCGGATTTGTGAATATCTTATGAGTCGAATCAAATTCGACAAGCTTTCCATTCAGGAAGAATCCAGTGCGCTCTGCGACGCGTGCGGCCTGCTGCATATTGTGGGTAACGATGACGATGGTGTACTGCGATTTCAATTGAAAGATAAGGTCTTCGATCTTCGCGGTGGAGACCGGATCGAGAGCCGACGCGGGCTCGTCCATGAGCAACACCTCAGGATCGACGGCGAGCGCGCGGGCTATGCACAGGCGCTGCTGTTGTCCGCCGGAGAGGCTCGCTCCCGATTTCTTTTTGAGATCGCCTTTAACTTCTTCCCACAAGGCGGCATTTTTTAGCGACCGTTCGACGATTTCGTCGAGAATACGGCGATTGCCGAACCCGTTGAGGCGCAGTCCCGAAGCAACGTTGTCGTAAATCGACATGGTCGGGAATGGATTGGGGCGTTGAAAAACCATGCCAACGCGACGGCGAACCTCGACGGGAGACACGTCTGCATAGATGTCAATATCCCCCATCCGCACCGAGCCGGTAACCTTGGCGATGGGATTCGTCTCATGCATGCGGTTGAGGCAGCGGACGAACGTGGACTTGCCGCAACCGGATGGACCAATGAGCGCCGTTGCCTCATTTGCGGGGATGGGCAGATTGATATCCAGGAGGGCATGGTTTGTGCCATACCACGCGTTCAAATTGGTTACCTGAAGTCCGACACCCACTAGCTCGCCCCTTTCAAAACGCCGCGCGTGGTCACAAATCGCACGAGTGAAACAGAAACTACGATCAGAACAATCAGAACCAGCGCGCCGGCCCATGCAAGACGGTGCCACTCGTCGTAGGGAGAGAGCGCATACACATAGATCTGAAGCGGCAGCGCGGCGATGGGCTGATTGAGATTGGCGCTCCAGAACTGATTGCCGAAGGCGGTAAAGAGGAGCGGAGCCGTCTCGCCGGCAACGCGAGCGAAGGCAAGCATACAACCGGTAATGACGCCGGGCGAAGCAGTGCGCAGAGTAATGGACAGCACCGACCGCCAGTTCGGCACGCCCAGACCGAGAGCCGCCTCACGGATCGCGTGCGGCACCATGAGCAGCATCTCTTCTGTTGTGCGCGTAATCGTTGGGATCATCATGATGCCCAGCGCAACCCCGCCGGCGAAGGCGGAAAAGTGCTTCTGCGGCAGAACGATCAACGAATAGACTGAGATGCCCATCACGATCGACGGCACACCGTTGAGCACGTCGGCGGTAAAGCGGACGAGGTTGGCCAGTTTGCCGCCGCGTCCGAACTCCGCGAGAAAAATGCCTGCGGCTATGCCGATGGGGACGCCGAGCGCGCTGCCGACGGCGAGCAGAAGGGCGGAACCAACGATGGCATTCGCCATTCCGCCGCCGGTTTCGCCCACCGGCTTGGGAATCTTCGTGAAGAAGTCGAAGTTGAGCGAGCTTGCGCCCTTGTAAAGCAGATAAATAAAGATGACAACGAGCGGAGTGACCACCAAAATGGTGCTGAGAACCGCCAGGCCAGTGGCAAGGTGATTGGCCGCTGCGCGCCGCATGCGGTTGGCCCTGCTCGTCTTGTATTGGCTCGTCATCGTTGTGCTCACGTCTTCAATTCTCCTCTAGTTGACCCGCGCCGGCGCGCCGCGCGTCACCGCCCACACCAGCAACTGGGCCAGTGCATTCACAATGATGGTTACGATAAATAGGGCGAGTCCGATCTCGATCAGCGCGCTTAGATACATGTCGTCGGAAGCTTCGCTGAATTCGTTCGCAATCACGCTGGCCATGCTGTAGCCAGGCGCCAGCAGCGACTTCACAATTTCAGGGCGATTGCCGATCACCATAGTCACTGCCATGGTTTCGCCGAGGGCGCGGCCCAGGCCGAGAATGATGGAGCCCACGATGCCGATGCGCGCGTTGCGCAGCACGCCCATGCGGATCATCTCCCAGCGCGTGGCGCCGAGGGCCAGGACTGCCTCCCGCTGGGTGTGAGGCACGGCGTTCATCACCTCGCGGGTGAGCGAGGAGATGACGGGCAGGATCATGATGGAGAGGATCACCCCGGCCGCAAACATGCCGATGCCGAAGTTAGGCTCGCCAAAGAAGCCGGTCCATCCAAGGAGTTTCATCAGAACGGGATTGACGTGCTCGCGCAGCAGCGGAACCAGTACAAAGACCGCCCACAGACCGTAAACCACACTGGGGATGGCAGCCAGCAGTTCGGTGAAGAAGGAGAGAGGGGCACGCAGCTTGCGTGGACACATCTCGGTAATGAAAACGGCGACGCCAACTGCCAGTGGGACGGCGATGACAAGAGCGATCAGGGACGAAACCAGCGTTCCATAGACAAACGGAAGAGCCCCGAAATTTCCGTTCACCGGATCCCAGGCTGACCCGAAGAAGAACTTGATCCCGAATTTGGAAATAGTCAGTTGAGACCGGAGGGTCAACTCCGTGGCAATCAGGGCGACGATACCGAAGATGCTGAAGGCGCATAGGACCATCAGCCAACGGAAGCCCTTGTCGGCAAAGCTCGAGTTTCCGCGGGAGAGCAGGAACTTACGAATAGTCGAAGGCTCTTCGCCGGGGCGCGGCCCAGAGGGTAGGTCTGATACCGGAGAGGGCGTTTCGGAAGGTCCGGGCACACTTACGTCCTGAATCTTAAGGTTCACCAGTATCTACCCTAAACGCCAAAAATAAAAGGACGGTTAAACACCTTGAAAAATAAGGCGTAAGGACGGCTAATATTGCGTTGCACCGGTGACGTCCGAGCAAATACTAAGTCAATCTGTGGAAAAAACAGGCGCACCTGTTGATGCAAGGGCGCCCGTTTTGCGATCCGTGACTCTACTTCAGTTGCGAAACAGTCACACGAACCTTGTCCGAAACCGACTTGGGCAACGGAGCATAGTAGAGCGCGCTCACCTCGGATTCGCCGTGATCGAGCATCCAGGTCAGAAAATCCTTTAACACCTTGCCATTGTTGGCGTCCTTGGGCGGGTTGGGGATTAGAAGCCAGGTGAAGCTGGAGATCGGATAGGCATTCTTGCCGGGGGCGTTTGTGATCGAAACCCGGTAATCGGCGGGCATGTTCTTTACGCTGGCTGCAGCCTCTGTAACACCGTCGATGCTCCCTTTCACCCAGGTGCCGGCGGCATTCTTGATATACCCGAACTGGATCTTGTTCTGCAGCGCATAGATCAGCTCGACGTAACCGATCGTGCCTGGCAGCTGGCGCACCATGCCCGCGACTGCTTCGTTACCCTTTGCGCCGATGCCGACCGGCCAGGGAACAGCGCTGTTGCTTCCGACACTGTTCTTCCATTCTGGGCTGACCTTTGAGAGGTAGTCAGTGAAGATGAACGTCGTGCCGCTGCCTTCAGAGCGATGGACGACATTGATCTTTGCGTCGGGGAGCTTTACGCCAGGATTGTCCTTCGCGATGCGTCCATCGTTCCAGTTGGTGAGTTTGCCGAGATAGATATCGGCGAGCACATCGGGAGAGAACTTCAACTCGGAACCAACGCCAGGCAGGTTGTAAATCGGAACGACCGCGCCCAGAACTGCCGGGATGGCAACGATCTTTACCTTCGAATCTTTCAGTTGTCCGTCCGTCATCGGAACATCGCTGGCGCCGAAGTCGACCGTCCCGGCGGTTACCTGGCGAATGCCGCCGCCGGAACCGATGGATTGATAGTTAATCTGAACTCCGGGGTGTTGTGCGCTGAACTCACTGAACCACTTGGAGTAGATGGGATACGGGAACGTGGCTCCTGCACCATTCAGCTTTTGCGCCAGACCCTGGGATGCCGCACACACGATAAGTGCCGCGGCTAAAAACTTGCTCTTTCTCACGGACTTCCCCCTTATGAATTCCTTATGGTTTCAGTGCAGATTGTCGAGTGTCATTGTTACTGTCTCTTTACAGGGAGATGAAAAACACAAGAAACACGGCCTTCCCGATTTCCATTAACTTATTTGCAATGAATCATTTATGCTGGCGTCACGTTTGACCGGGATCAAGCTGTTTCGCTCACCGCAACTACAGCGGAGGCTAGCGGCAGCGTGAATAGAAAAGTAGATCCGGAGCCAAGCTCGCTTTCGGCACGAATCTTCCCGCCATGGGCAAGCACAATGTGCTTGGCGATGGCCAATCCCAGGCCGGTGCCGCCGGATTCGCGTGACCTGGCCTTATCCACGCGGTAGAAGCGCTCAAAAATGCGGTCGAGATGCTCGAAAGCGATCCCGGGGCCGAAATCCTGCACCGAAAATTCGACACTGTCTTCCAACTCCCGCGCGCCTACCAGGACCCGCCGTCCGCCCTTTCCGTACTTCATCGCATTCTCGATGAGATTGCCGAACACCTGCGTCAACGCGTCTTCATCGGCCAGCACTATCGCGCTCGTCGCTCCCGCGGATTCCAGCTTAACGTCGGAATCGAGCACCATGCCGGTCAGCGACTCGATGGCGTCGTGCACGAGAGAGGCAGCCGGCACAGGATGGAGCTTCACCTTGTAGTCGCCGGACTCGACGCTGGCCAGCGCCAGGAGATCCTCGGTAAGACGGGTCATGCGAGTGGCGTTCTTGAGGATCGTAGTGAGAAACTCTCGCGCGGTTGGTGGTATATCGAGTCTGTCCTCGAGCAGAGTTTCCACATAGCCGGAAATCGAAGTCAGCGGTGTGCGCAGCTCATGCGAGACATTGGCAATGAAGTCACGCCGAGTCTTCTCAGCCCGCTCGATCTCGGTCACGTCATGCAACACCGCAACCGCGCCGCCACCCGGCGTTGGAGCGGCATTTACTTCGAAAATACGGGCCGGAGCGACCGATGTGGCCTTGCCGCTGCGCAGCTCGCGGGATTGGAGTGCGGCTTCCACGCAAGCCAGCACCTCCGGATCGCGCAGAGCGTGCACCAACGCCTGCCCCTGACGCCCTGCGCCGGGCGCGATGCGCTGCATCACCGCGTTCGACCAGCTGATGCGCCCCGCGGCGTCGACCGCGACCACACCTTCCTGCATGCTGTCGAGCAGGGCCGTCAGTTCGCGCTGCTTGGTCTCGAGCGCATGAAAGCTGGCTTCCAGGCGTGCAGCGGTGGCGTCAAGCGCGTGCGCCACTTCAGAAACCTCGTCGAGCTTGCCCTCCTCGACGCGGGCGGAGAAGTCTCCAGTCGCAATCCTGTTGGCGAAGGTGACGATGCGGGCCAGGCGCATGGCAGCGCGATGCGCGAGAAAAGCCGCCAGCAGCGTGGCCAGCCCTACGGCGAAGAGAGACACCAGCAGCAGGTCTCGATGCAGCACGCGCATGGTGGCATGAATGCCGGTCAGCGATGCGGCGAGCTGGACAATGAGGCCATCCCCAGCCACCGCTACATACAGATTGTCTCCACGCTCGCTCTGGCCAACTTTGCGCGCATCGAGCAGCGCTTGCCCAACTTCAGGACGAGTTCCTTCGCCCGCTTCAGCAGCGTGCGAGCTGGCCAGGACAGAGCCGTCGCGAGCGAAGAACGCGACCTGGGCTCCGGCGTCGAACTCTCCTCGCGCGGCGAGTTGTTTGAGTTCGAGCGGCTTACCCGGATCGGCCTCGCGGGCGAGCAGGCGCGCCTTACCCGCCAGCGACTGCGCCAGCTGATCGCGCAGAGACTGCTCCACCACCCGGCCGAGGGAGATGTCGAGGATGGCCGTGCCGATCGCCAGCACCAGCACGAACGAAAAGAATAGCTTGGTGAATACCCTGCCTGTCACGGATTAGCCATTAGGGGTTAGCGATTAGGGATTAGCCACTCGCTGCAAGTACTAGCATAAGTCCGTCAGACTTCGAGGAGCACCCGCGAAAAGTCAACGGCCGAGGCTCATCCCTCATGGGCGAATCCCGGTCTTTCACGCCGTACGAGGGACCTCGAACCGGTAGCCCGCGCCGCGCACGGTCTTGAGATAGCGCGGGTTCTCCGGGTCGGATTCGATCTTCTCCCGAATACGCCGCACATAAACATCCACGGAGCGTGGCGTGACGAATCGGGCATCGCCCCAGACAGCGTCCAGAAGATGATCGCGGCTGAAGACGCGCCCCGGGTGGCGGGCAAGATAGTCGAGCAGCCTGAACTCGGTAGCAGTAGTGGTGGTGAGCTCACCCTTCACCTTCAGCTGCATGGCGCTCGCGTCGATCACTACCTCCTCGAAGGCGATCGTGGAGGGCGTCGTCGGCCGCTCGAAGCGGCGCAGAACAGCCTTGACGCGGGCCAGCAATTCTCGCGTGGCGAAGGGCTTGGTGATGTAGTCATCGGCGCCCAGCTCAAGACCCAGCACGCGCTCATTTTCTCCGGCTCTTGCCGTCAGGAAAATAATAGGGATAGTGCTCAGGGCGGGGTGGTTGCGCAAACGCCGGCAGACGTCCAGGCCATCGCCGCCGGGAACCATGATGTCGAGCAGAAACAACGCTGGCGGCTGCCGTTCGGCATCGGGAAGCAGATTTGTGGGATTGCCGAAAACGCGAACGCCGAAGCCGGAGGCTTCAAGGTGGTGCTGCACCAGGCGCGAGATATCTGTGTCGTCTTCAAGGACAAATACTGTTTGGCTCAACCGTCTTTCCTCGCTCGTGAAACCGTCGCTTCGCATGAAGGTTGCGGCTTGCATGATTGCCACCAGCGTATCCCACTCGGGCAAAGAGAATGCAAACGTACTGTGAATTTGCTCGGGCCGGGATGCCGGCGATCAACGTGGTCGTGCGCGTTCTTCTGCCTAATCGCGTCAAGTCTTTAGCCCGCGGCGAGGTGCTATACTCGCAATGTTTGCGGCAGACAACACTATTCTCTGGGGCCGCATCATCGTTGGCGGGGGGTTCCGATCCCCACGGACTCCGATCCCAGCGCTTCAGGCACGAGCACTCGACTGATTTTGCGATGAATGAGATAAATGCGATGGACGAGAACGCGGTCTGACGCCGGGATGAGAAGTTCAGGGAAATGGATACCGTGGTGGCCAGTCCGTTAATTCTCTGCGTCGATGACGAAGCGCTCGGCCTGCAGATCCGCAAGGCGGTGCTGGAGCGAGCCGGTTACCGGGTGCTGACCGCGCTGGATGGATCCACAGGACTCAACTTGTTTTTTGATCAGCCCGTAGAAGGCGTGATTCTGGACTATTTCATGCCGGGGATGGATGGGGGTCAGGTGGCCACCGCGATGCGTAAGCAGCGGCCCGATGTTCCTATTCTGCTTCTCTCCGCATATATCAATCTGCCCCCTGAAGTCGTTCAGCTGGTCGATTTCACCGTATTGAAGGGCGAGGGGCCAGTCGAGCTGCTGGCAAGAGTCCGTCAAATGCTGGATGGCCGGGCGGGTGACATTGACAGGGGGGCTCTGGGTGAATCTGCGTGAGTTCAACCGCATTCTCCGTCAAACTCTGTTTCTGCCAATTCTTCTGCTCCTCGCGCTGGCCGGATTCGCAGCCTGGCAGATACTGCGTTCGTCCTCCGCGTTGCAGGCCATCGATCGCAGCGATGAATTTACTGCACAACTCGAGGAATTGCAGAAGCTGATCCTCGATCAGGAAACGGGATTGCGGGGCTTCCAGCTCACCAGCGATCCGGCAATGCTCGCGCCCTTTAGAGCGGCCATGGGGCCCATCGACAAACGCTTCGACGCCCTGCATCAGCAACTATCCACAAGACCCAATCAGACCCAGCGGCTGGCCATCGCAAGAGACCGGTATCAGCTCTGGCTGGGGTTCGCTCAGAGCGTGCTCAACAAGGATCCGGCTACCCTGAGTGATCCCCGCTTGAATCAGCGCGGCAAGCAGTTGATGGACAATGTGCGCGCGGCCCTGGACGAAATGGTGCAGGCCGAGTCGCGTGTCCGCAAGAGACGTTCCGTCGACGCACTGTTGCTGGAACGCCACGAATTTATCGCCCTGGTGGCAGTGGCATTCGTCGTCGGTGTGCTTCTGGGACTTTTCACCCGCAGCCGTCTCCGCCACGTCTCGCGCACTTATGACGCCACGCTGCGTGAGTTAGAGCTCCAGGCCGAGGAGATATACGAGAGACGTCAATGGCTCCAGACCACGCTCGAGTCGATCGGTGACGCCGTCATCGCCTGCGACAACGAGGGCAGAGTTGTATTCATGAATGCCGTCGCCGTGACGCTTACGGACTGGACAGCCGAGGAAGCCCTCGGCCAGCCGCTCAACCAGGTCTTCCATATCGTCAACGAAGAAACGCGCGAGGAAGTCGAGAATCCTGTCGAAAAGGTTCGGCGCCTGAATACAGTAGTTGGCTTAGCGAATCACACTGTGCTCGTTGCCCGTCGAGGCAAGGAATATGTCATCGACGACAGCGCGGCTCCGATTCGCGGACAGGACGGCAAAATGTCCGGGATCGTGCTCGTCTTTCGCGATGTAACCGACGCGCGGCGCACTGAAGCTGCCCTGATCGCGGGCGAAAAGCTTGCCGTCGCCGGAAGGCTAGCCGCCTCCATTGCTCACGAGATTCACAACCCGCTCGACTCGGTCGCGAACCTGCACTACTTGCTCGCGAATGAAACCGATCCGGAGAAGCGCGCGGAGTTTCTCCGGCTGGCGCAGCAGGAAGTGGATCGTACCATGCAGATCAGCCGCACGCTGCTCAGCCTCTATCGCGAGCCGAAGGCGCCCGTTCCTGTCGATCTGAAGGAACTGGCCGAGAGCGTGCTCCTCTTGCTCGAACGCCGTCTGGTGCAGCAACGCGTCCAGGTGGAGCGCGATTTCTCCGAGCCGTGCGTCGTCGAGGGATTTCCGGCAGAGCTGCGCCAGGTCTTCACCAATATCCTGGTGAATGGACTCGAAGCCGCCGGCAGCAATGGGCGTATTCGCATTCGTATCGACCACGCCGCCGCCGAGGAGTCGCGCGGCGCTGGAATGATGGTGGAGATCACTGATAGCGGCCCCGGCATTTCCGAGCAGGCCGCACAGAATCTTTTCCAGCCCTTTTTCACGACCAAAGGCGAGGATGGTACGGGACTGGGACTCTGGGTGAGCAAAGGCATCGTGCAGAAGCACGGAGGGACCATCCGCATGTCCAACAGCCACGATGAGCATTTGCAAGGCGCCTGCGTTCGCATCTATCTGCCGGCGCGAACCCTGGCTAGTGCCTCCACCCGCGCGACCGCGCACGTGGCCTAGGCGTGGCCTACATCGACTGCACCGGAATCAGCGTAAGATCGTCGACCAGACCGATTTCTTTCTGAACGAATGGCTCCGCGTAACGAACACCGGCCAGCAAACCATAATGCCGCGCAACCGAAAAGGTCCGTTCACGGATCTCTTCCTCAGGTACGAACAAGCCGCTCCCCGCCTGCTGGTTCTTATATTGCGAGCCGTAGGCCATCAGCGCCCGGTGACGATCTTCGATAAAGCTCGTGATATCTACGACGAAAGTCGGGCGAACGTCCGCATACAGGCTGGCGTAAACAATCTTGTACGGGCGATGCGGCGCGGCATCTGTTTCAACTTTCGCGAGGCCGCTGAGAAAACAGGCTTCATAGCCGAGCGTCGCCGTCGTGTAGTGGTCGGGATGGCGGCCCGCGCCATAAGGAAGAATCACCACGCGCGGCCTCAGCCGGCGCAGCACCTCGACAATCTTCACTCGATTTTCGTAGGTGTTCTCCACCCGGCCATCAGGGATATCGAGCGCGTCGCGCCACTCTACACCCAGAATGTTCGCAGCCTCGCGGGCTTCGGCCGCGCGCTCTTCGGCGCTTCCGCGAGTGCCCGCCTCGCCGCGCGTCAAATCGAGGATGGCGGTTCGCACGCCGATCGATCGCATCCTAAGTAAGGTACCGCCACAGGTCTGCTCGACGTCGTCGCGGTGAGCTGCAATGGCGAGCACATCCACTGCCGCGTTGTCGTGGACAAGTGAACTCATTTTCCTGTTAGTCTCTCAATTTTACCGAAGGGGTAAGAATAAACGATGCGCACGGTCCTGTTGCTGATTTGCTCCAACATCTTTATGACCTTCGCCTGGTACGGACATTTGAAGCACCGCAATGCGCCGCTGTTCTTGGCGATTGTCGTCAGCTGGCTGATTGCATTTGGCGAATATTGTCTCCAGGTGCCGGCAAACCGCATTGGCTACGGTGAGTTTACCGGGTACCAACTAAAGCTGATACAAGAGGTCATCACACTGATCGTGTTCGTTGTCTTCGCTTACCCGTATCTGGGCGAGTCTCTGCGCTGGAATCACGCAGCGGCTTTTCTCTGCCTGCTCGCCGCAGTGGGCTTCGCATTTTGGGGGCGGCTGTAGACGCGGTAGTTTCCAACGTTAAACAGCGCAGGGCGATTCTGTTCAAGCTGCGCGGTCAGTAGTCCGTGTTGTCGCCGTCGCTCGTCGCGTCCATATATGCCACATCGACGGCGGTACCGGTGACCGTCACGTTGGAGTTGTCGCGCTCTGTTCCGTTCGTAGTGTTGTAGATATATACCTGCCCACCCTCGGCGGTATAAACCTTGCTCAACCCGGTGACCGCGGCGATTCCGGTGGCGTCACCCTTATAGGAATCCAGGAGGACGGAATTGTTCGAGGTATTGAACATCGTCAGGCATCCGTACTGCGTACTGCCGTTCAGCTGATTCTGCTTGTAGTGCTCCCCGGCCTGGCATTGGGTAGAACCCACCCACAGCGTGCTGTCATCAGCGAACACCATCTTGTTGTGTGTTCCATCGCTGATCGGAAATTGGCCTGTGATCCCCCCGGTTCCCGTACTTAAAACCGTAAGCTGGCCAACAAAGAGGCCGTCGCTGGGAGGCGCGGCAGATGCGCACTGCAGGTTTTGTCCCGCCAGGCACTGTCCCGCCACGTACATCGTATTGCCATTAAAAATTGCGTTCGTTGCTCCGCCCGGGATCGCTATGTTGCTCGTGGCCGTCAGCGCAACGCCACTGGCCCCTGTGGAAACCGGGTTCAGTACCGATGTCGTGACGGGGATAACGCTCAGGCTGGCCGTCGTTCCACCGCACTCAGGCCCGCAGTTGAGGACATATACATTCGACCCGTCAGGCGAAAAAACCGCCTTGATCGGATGATCAAAGCTTGCCGATGGGCCCGTACTCACCGGGAAGATGCAATATTGGGGCAGATTCTGGGGCTCGCAGTCCTGCGCTCCCAGGTAGTTTTGATTGTTGATCGCCGCTGTCTGCTGCACCGCGTTCAGATGCACAACGCTGTACACAGAAAACTGGCCGCTGGGAGCCGTGCATGGAACAGGTGGATTGCCGCTCGGGTTCTGGTTGGGGTTGTTGCTCGGGTTAGCAACCACACACGACGACGTGCCGGCTGCCTGGGTCGAGCTCTGCACGAAGGCCAATGCGATGGTTCCGCCGGGATTGACCGAAACGCGGTACACATTAGGCAGATTCAGCACATAGGTCTTGTTGGCCCCAAGGTCCACTACTGAGAGGACATGCGTCTGGTCATTGGCCGCGTAAACATATTTTCTGGGGCGGTCGATGTACACGCTCGCGGCCAGGCCGGCAGAGATCGTAATCGGCGTCGCTGTGCTCTCTGTGGCGTAGTTCACCAGCGTAAAGCTGGCGTCGCCAATGGAATACACCGCCCCCTCCTGCTCTTCGGGAAGGTTCTGAATGGTAACCGGCAGCTTGCCCGAGAACCCGCTGACGGAATACGTGACCGCCACGTTGTTGTATTTGTGGCGAATGTCGTAATACGCATCGACGAAAGGCAGCGCACCCGTGGTCGCGAAACTCGGGTTTTGCTCGGCGATGAGGACGCGATTCAGAACACCGCTCGGAGGCAGGTTACGACCGGCGAAGTAGAAATTTTTGCCGCATGAACTGAGCAGGGTGGAAGCAGCCAGAAACAGGGTTGGAACGAGCCAGAAAACCGGTGAACTTCTTCTCTTCAAAACTCAAAACCTCATCACACTGTGGGAATCCCAAGTATAGCAAAGCCACAGTGTTGGCTGGCAATCGCGAGATGCCTGGCTTACCATGTTAAAAAGGCTCCCACCCTATGACCAACACCATCCAGGAGATGTTTGCAGGCCGCACCATTCTATGCGATGGCGCGATGGGCACTACTCTGTACGCGCGAGGCGTATTCATCAACCGTTGCTACGACGAGTTGAACCTTTCGCAGCCGGACCTCGTTCGCTCGGTGCACGAAGAATATCTGCAGGCCGGTGCCGAGTTGATCGAGACCAACACCTTCGGCGCGAATTCCTTCCGGCTGCTGCGCTATGGCTTTCAGGATCAGGTTTTTGCCATCAATCAGGCAGGCGCGCGCCTGGCACGGCAGGCCGTCGAACAACTCAACGACAAGCAGGCCGGAAAAGCGTGGGTCGCAGGCTCGATCGGCCCCCTCGGCGTGCACCTGGAGCCGCTGGGCAAGACCAGCCTCGAGGAAGCGCGTGCCGCCTTCGCCGAACAGATTCGCGGACTCGCCGAGGGTGGTCCGGGGGTGGGCGTCGATCTGCTGGCCATCGAAACCATCGTCGCGCTGAATGAAGCCGAGCAGGCCATTAAAGCGGCGCGCGAAGTCGCGCCCCACATCCCTGTCCTTGCCATGATCACGGTAGATGAGGAAGCGAATTGCCTCGATGGCTCTTCTCCGGAAGTCGCCGCCTCGCGGCTTGCGGCATGGGGTGCAGACGCCATCGGCGTCAACTGCAGCGCGGGACCCGCTACCATTCTTACCGCTCTCGAACGGCTGGCGGCGGCCACCAGTCTGCCCCTGGTCGCCATGCCCAATGCCGGAATGCCGCGTGCCGTAGACGGGCGCAACATCTATCTCTGCTCGCCGGAATACATGGCCAGCTTCGCGCGCAAATTTCTCAAGGCCGGAGCGCAGTTCATTGGCGGTTGTTGCGGCACAACGCCCAACCACATTCGGGCCATGAAGTCCGCTCTCCGCGCCGTGGAAGCGCAGAAGGTCGCCCATACCGTCACCTCCCGCGAACCCATCGTGACCGAGACTCCCCCGGCCCCCATCGAGCAGCGTTCGCATATCGGCCGCCTGATCCACGAAGGCGAGTTCGTCACCATGGTCGAAATTGTGCCTCCGCGCGGCATTGACGCTTCCAAGGAATTGGACGGCGCGGCCCTCATGGTCGCGCGCGGCATCCACGCCATCAACGTACCCGATTCGCCGCGTGCCTCCGCCCGCATGAGCGCGCAAAGCCTGTGCATTCAGATTCAGCAGAAGACCGGCATCGAAACGATCCTGCATTACACTTGCCGCGATCGCAATGTGCTCAGCATTCAAAGCGATCTGCTGGGTGCATCGTCCATCGGCCTCAAGAACATTTTGTGCCTCACCGGCGACCCGCCCAAGCTTGGCAATTATCCCGACGCCACCGCCGTCTTCGACGTGGACGCCATCGGCCTGGTCAACATCGTCAACCGGCTGAATCACGGACTCGATATCGGCGGCAATCCTATCGGCGCATCCACCGGATTCACCATCGCGTGCGCCGCCAATCCGGGCGTGCCCGACGTCGACAACGAAATCCGCCGCTTCGCCTACAAGGTTGAGGCCGGCGCTGAATACGCCATCACCCAGCCGGTCTTCGACCTGCGCATTCTGGAGACCTTCCTCAAGCGGATCGAAGGCTTCCGCATCCCGGTCGTTGCCGGAATCTGGCCGTTGACCAGCCTGCGCAACGCTGAGTTCATGAAGAACGATCTGCGCGTAAGCGTGCCCGACAGCATCCTGCTGCGCATGCAGAAGGCCTCAACGCCGGAACTCGCGCGCGCCGAGGGTGTCCGCATTGCCCAGGAGATGCTTGCCGCCGCTCGCTCAATGGTGCAGGGAGTGCAGGTGAGCGCGCCCTTTGGCCGCTATGCGCTGGCCGCCGATGTTATCGCCGACGTACTGCCTCCGCGGGAAACAGCGCCTCCGGTCAGTGAAACAAAGAATGAAGGAGCCGCGGTTGGAAACGTTTGAGATATCGCTGAAGAAGCTCGAAACCATCGTCGCTCAACTCGAACGCGGCGATCTGCCCCTCGAGGATTCCATCAAGATTTTTGAAGAAGGCATGCGCCTCTCCGCCGAATGCAAGAAGCAACTCGAAGAGGCTGAAGGCAAAGTAGAGCTGTTGGTAAAACGGCGCGACGGCTCCATGAGCAAGGAACCATTCGCGCCCCTGAATACACCGAAGTAGCGCGCCCTCGAATCAATGTCCCGGTCGCATTATTAGCCAAAGAAGCTAAGTGAAGCGACCAGCAATTGCATAGCGCAAAGTCCAAGTGCTCCGCTCATGACCAAGGCCTGTGATCCACGAACCTTTCGCGTCAACAGCCAATAAAGTAGCAACGGTGCGCCCAGTGTCATGATGAGATTTGTGTGGTTGATTTCAAATGCAATCATGGCCGCTAGAATACCGGGACTCTGGGACGGCAAAATTTTCGTCTTGGGTATTAGAAACCCGATAAATGCCCCTACGAAGACACAGACTATGTAAGCGCCCTTAGAAGCATCGCTCGAAGCTTCCAGTTTCATCGCTACCCGCCTTTTAGCGATCCGGACTTTAGCTATCCGCTTTTTAGCTGAGCGCTTCTTAGCTGTCTACTCCGACTTGATCACTTTGGCACTGCCGGGCTTTACCTCGCCGCAATCCGCGCTTACATAGTGCGACGTCATCTTCATATCCATCACGATCGGCTGACCGCCCTGTCCCCCTTCGCCCTTCATGTGCATGGAGTCGTGGCTGTGCTCGTCATCGTCGAACAGCATCTCAAAGTGGCCGGTAAATGCGCCGCCCCGCTGCGAGGTGCAGGTGGAATCGAACGAGAGTTTTTGCGAATCCTGGCTGAGATCTGAAACCTTGCACTCCATATCGCCGCGCTTGTTCAGGTTCTCCCACGTTTTCGTCCACTCGTCGGCCGTCATGCAGCTCTGCGTGACCGTCGTGTGCGGAGCGCCCGGCACGGGCCTCCCCATGGCCTGCATCTTGGCGACGACGTCCGGCGGAATCGTAAAGCCACCCATCGTCATCGTGGACGAAGACTCCCACAATCCCATCTTTACCGGCGGAGGAGCCGGCGCTTGAGCAGAAGCACTTCCAATCGCCAAACAAAAGATCGCTGATACGAAGAGCCCGCAGCAGGCTGCTTGAAATTTCCTGGTCATAAATTCCAATTCTCCCGAGAGATATGTAGGGGAACGCCCCCTTTTATCACACCGCGAGCAGAACTATCGAATAGAGTTTTGCAACGGAACCAGCGCCGTCCGCACGAACTCCACCACTGCATCGCTCATATAGTCGGGCGGCGCAATCACGAAGCGCGGCTTGCCCTCGATCAGCTTTCCCGCAACGCCCGTCCAGCGCGGTTCAAGTTTCAGACCCGACTCCCGCAGCAGCACCGCATCAGCACGATCCAGATAGAGCCGCGCGGTATCCTTGAAGTCCGCCGTGCCCTGATCGAGCACCGTAAGATACAGATCGGGACGGAGAAACTGCAGGACGCTGTTCGATTCGAGGATGGCGTTCTCAGCCGCAGCAATCTCCTTGCGAACGCGCGGCATCGCCTCGGCCAGCATGCCCTGGCGCGTTCGCACCCACAGCGATCGCACCGCGCCGGCGGCAAGAAAGCGCGCGCTGTCAGTTCCTGTTGTGGGGTCGCGCTCCGCGCTGATGGCGATGGTGTGATCGTCCGTCTGGCAATCGCAGGGCGCACCGTCCGCCGTGCAAAAGCCGTGGCCATACTGCGTGATCTTGAATGCCGTCCAGAGAAACTCGGGCAGGCGCGCAATCAGGCTTGCGACCACCGACGTCTTGCCTATATTGCGCGAGTGTCCACCCACCACGACGACGGCCACGAGACTAGTCCTTCTTCTGCCGTGACTTTTTCTGAGCTGCCTTTTTCTGTAAAGGCTTTTCCTGCGCCGGCTCATCGTGCTTGCGCGCCAGCCGCGCCATCGCCGCCAGTTCCTTCAGGTACTGCTTGAGCGGTCGCGCCGGCCTTCCCCAGAAAACCACGCCCGGGCCCTTCACCTTCTTATGCGTCAGAACGCCGGAGCCCGAGCCGAGAATCACATGCTCTCCAACCGTGGCGTGGTCGCCGATACCAACCTGCCCGCCGACAATCGCGTTATCGCCAATCACACTCGATCCCGAGATGCCGGTCTGCGCGGCGATCACCACATCTTTGCCCACCGCCACGTTGTGTCCGATGTGTACAAGGTTGTCGATCTTCACGCCGCGCGCAATCCGTGTCTCATCGAGAGCCCCGCGATCCACGGTCGTATTTGCGCCAATCTCTGCGTCATCTTCGATAACCAGCCTCCCCTGTTGCGGAAACTGCACATACTCGCCTGTTGTTTCATCGCGCACGTAGCCAAAGCCATCGGACCCGAGCACCGCGCCCGCGTGCACAATAACGCGGTCACCGAGTTCTACTCCGGAGTAGATCACCACGCGCGGATAAATCCGGCATTCACCGCCAATCACAACTCCGCGACCAACGAACGCTCCTGCCCCAATCATCGATCCATCGCCGACCCTCGCGCCCATCTCGATCACCGCATGTGCTCCCACTGAAATGCGCCGTCCCATCACGGCCGAGTCAGCAATCACCGCAGTGGGGTGGATGCCTGTGTGCGTGTCCGGAGGCCTGAGCAGTTGCGCCGCCCGCGCAAAGGCCAGCTTCGGATGCTTCACCAGCAGCATCGGTTTGACGAAGTCAGCGTCTCTTCCCATTTGCTCGGCGACAATCACCGCCCCAGCCTCGGACATCATCGCCTCGGTCAACGCCGTGGCATCTTCGGCAAACACCACTGTCTCCGCGGTTGCGCCCTTCGCGCTGCCCACGCCCGATACTTCAAACTCGTGTGCTCCCCCGCGCAGCTCCGCGTGCAACAACTCCGCCAATTGAATCAGCCGCATCATGCTCCTCGAATATAGCTCTCCGCGTTAGCAATAGACCGGGGCTTCACCCTCCGGCCTTGTCTTCCATCGCCGGTGTACCCACAGCCACTGGTCAGGATACTTCCTCACCCAGTTCTCGATCACCGCCGTGAATCGCGCTGTGTTCTCGAGCACATCCCGTTCGTCGTCCCCGGTCGCAACTACTTCGATCGCCTGTCCGAAACGCAGGACGTATTTCTGCTCGCTTTCTTCCCACACCATGAACCCCGGCAGCACCGTTGCGCCGGTCTTCAGGGCCACGCGCGCCATGCCCGACGCCGTGCAGGCCATGTGTCCGAAGAACGGCACGAAGGCTCCCTGTGGCGGCGTCATATTCGTATCCATCAGGATGCCAACCGTCTCGCCCTGGCGCATCGCGCCCAGCAGCCCGCGGGCGAAGTCGTCCTTGTGCAGCACGCGATTGCCGTGCAGGCAGCGAATCCCGTTGACCAGCCGGTCGACCCGCGCATTATCCAGCCGGCGTATCACCATGCTCATGGGATGCCCCATCAGCGAGTGATAGTAGCTCGAAAGCTCCCACGCGCCCAGGTGCCCGGTAACGATCAGCACGCCCTTGCCCCGTTCGCGCGCGGCAAGATAATGCTCCAGCCCCTCGTAGCGCAGAAATCCTTGCGTCTTTTCCGGCGTGTAGCTGGGCATCTGGCAGAATTCCGCCAGCAGCCAGCCCAGGTTGCGATAGAGAGAGCGCAAAATCTGCTCGCGCTCGGCCACCGTCTTCTCAGGAAACGCGAGCCCGAGATTGGTGAGCCCAACCTTGCGTAGCCGCCCCAGCAGACTGTAGGCTGCCGCGCCCACGCCCGCGCCCAGCGTTCGCGCCCAGCGACGCGGCAATGATCCCAGAAGCTTTACCAGCGTCCATACAATTGCAAATTCCAGATTTTCTCGCATCGCTAACGGCAACGATTAGTGTAAATGGCCCCGCGCCGTCAGGGCACGATGCGATAGCCGCCCACCTTGCCGTCTGCCGTCAGAAAGATCACGATCTGGTGTGCGCCGTTCGTAAATTTCCCCGTGTACTCATATTGCGTGCCAATGCCCATCGGCTCGGCATGCATCAGAGTCAATTCCTGCAGCGCGCCCATCTCCTTCCACTGCGCGCTCACCTGCGCTAACACCCGGGGAGTCAGCGCCGCCGACATCTGCGGAGTCATCACCGATGGGTCGAGTTTGCCGGCCATGATCTGTTCAAACATCTTCTGCGCCAGGGCATGGGTCGCGGGATCGTCTTTCGCCGCCGCCGTCGCCGCCGGTTCAGGAATCTTCGCGTCGTACAGCGCCAGCACTTGCTGGACCATCTTCTCTGGCTGGCCACGAAACGACCCTTGCGGAGCGTTCGACAGCACCACCACTGCCAGCTTGTCGTCCGGAAAGATCGCGTTATAGCAGTAGCCGCCGGCTTTGGGAGACAAACCGTTGTGCCACACCTCGCGATGACCGCCGACCTCCGCCGGCACAAACCCCATCGCATACGGAACCTTCGTGCCGTTCGTCAGCGTTCCCGCGGTCCACATCGCGTGCATCGAGTCGGCATTCAGCAGTTTGCCGTTCATCAGCGCCACGTCCCAGCGCGCAAGATCCTGGGCAGTCGACACAGCACTGCCCGCTCCGTAGAAAAGATCGAGGCTGATCTGCGGCTCCGCGACACGAAAGTTTCCCGCTCCTCCTTCATACGGAGTCGCCGCTCCCGCCTGTGCTGCAAAGCCGCTTCCCGACGACCCCATCGCCAGGGGACCAAAAATATTCTTCTTGAGAAACTCCGCATAAGTCATCCCCGAGGCCCGCGCCACAATGTATGCGAGCACGGCATAGTTCGAGTTGCTATACGCCCACTTCTCGCCGGGGGCGAAGTCAGGCTTATCCATTTTCAGGATGGCAATGATTTTCTCCGGAGGAATCGCGCCACTCGTCGGCCAATCATGCTCCGTTGTATTCGGATAGTTGTGCAGGCCCGAATCCTGATTCAGCAACATGCGCAACGTAATCTTGTCCGCATTCGGCATCTGAGGCGCATACTTGGCCAGCTTGTCATCGAGCGAAAGCTTTCCCCGCTCCGCCAACAACAGCACTGCAGCGGCCGTGAGCTGCTTGGTAATTGAGCCGATAGCGAAGCGTGTGTCTGCAGTGACAGGCGTCTTCGACGCCACATCGGCAAAGCCGTATCCCTTCGCGAAAACGACGCTGCCGTGCGACCACACCAGAAATGCAAAGCCAGGAGCCTGCTGCGCCTTGTAGACCTGTTCCCCGATTTGCTCGAATGCCTTCTGATCCGGGTGTGTTATCTGCGCCATCGCGCCTCCACAAAGAAAACTGAGCGCCGCCGCGCATACCACTCTTTGTCTCGTCGAAATCATGGGCGCATTTTACTTCCAGCCCAACAATCCCTGTTAACATGGCGGGTCGTGTCGGGCTAAAAAAATGCCGTCACCAGCAGCCCTCGTCCGTCATCGAATGAACGGATACAATCCGCACAGAAAGGTTGTTAAATGGATCAGCCGAAATCCGACGCCCTGGTATTCTTCGGAGCCACGGGAGACCTGGCTTACAAGCAAATCTTTCCCTCCCTGCAGCGGCTCGCCAAGCGCGGCAAACTGACCGGTCCGGTCATCGGAGTCGCCAAGGCCGGCTGGAATCTCGATCAGCTCAAAGCGCGCGCCAAAGATAGTGTGGAGAAGCACGGCGGCATCGACCCCGAGGGTCTTGCTGATCTCCTCGGCCGCCTTCACTACGTCGATGGCGATTATGCTGATGCGTCGACCTTTACGCAGGTCCGGCAGGAGCTGGGCAGTGCGAAAAATCCGCTGCACTATCTGGCCATCCCGCCCTTTCTCTTTGGTGCGGTATGCGAAAAGCTCAAGAGCTCGGGCTGCGCAGAAGGAGCGCGTGTGGTCGTCGAGAAGCCCTTCGGTCATAACGTCGAATCCGCGCGGGCACTCAACGTTGAAATCCACAGCGTCTTCGATGAAGACGACATCTTCCGCATCGACCATTACCTAGGCAAGAACACCGTCCAGAATATGATCTTTTTTCGCTTCGCCAACTTTTTCCTCGAACCGGTCTGGAATCGCCAATACATCGAATGCGTGCAAATCACCATGGCGGAGAAATTCGGCATTCAGGGCCGCGGAGCCTTTTACGACGGCGTTGGCGCAATCCGCGATGTAGTCCAGAATCACCTCATGCAGATCTTGAGCAATATTGCCATGGAACCGCCGCCGAGCCCCACCGTCGAGGCGCTGCGCGACGAACGTGTCAAGGTGCTCAAAAGCACGCACACGATCGACCCCAAAGACGTGGTGCTTGGGCAGTTCAAGGGGTATCACGACGAGGCCGGCGTAAAACCGGACTCTAAGGTCGAGACCTTCGCCGCCCTGCGTCTCCACATCAATTCGTGGCGCTGGCGCGATGTTCCCTTCTATATTCGCACCGGCAAATTGCTCCCTCTCAGCACGACCGAGGTCGTTGCAAAGTTCCGTCAGACCCCCCCTGTCTTTTCCGAAGATGTGCCACCGCAGAACTATGTGCGTTTCCGCCTGAGTCCTGACTCGCAGACCGCCATAGGAGTCTCGATCAAAGACGCGGGCGAACGCTTGCGCGGAGTTGAGACAGAGCTCCTCGCCAAGCAGGATGGCGTCGCGGCGACTCTGCTGCCTTACGAAGAACTGCTCGGAGACGCGATGGAAGGCAACCAGACCTGGTTTGCGCGCGAAGACTACGTCGAGGAATCGTGGCGGATTCTCGATCCTGTGCTTGCGAATCTCCCTGCGCCATACCTGTATGATCCTGGAACCTGGGGTCCGGCGGAAGCGTCCAGTCTCATCCCCGTGCCCAGTGGCTGGTCGAATCCGAAATAGCGCGGTTAACAGGAAACGGCCCAGTTTTTAGGCTGGGCCGCTCTTGCCTTAAAGAACCAACTATTGCTGCGATTCGCGGAAATACTTCGCAACCGTACGGAGAAACGGCTTCGACGAATCCGGCGGTAGAACATTGCCCTTCAGAATTTCCTCGAAACTATGAGGTGCGCCAAAGTATTCATTGGTGTCGTCGGCGTTCTGGCTTACTACCGTGCCATCGAGATCGATGCCGGCAAACAATCCCCGGGCGCGCGAATAAGTCAACAATTCGGACTTCAGCGTCAGGTTGGTGGATGCCTGCGTATTACGCCCAACTGGGCCTGCCGCAGCCGATGCGTCGGCACCGATCTTGAACTGGCTCTTGAGCAGATCCTGCATCCCGCGATCGTTGACCGCCACCAGCACCAGGTCCGTCTCCTGCCCGCCGATCTGCAGGCCGAACGAGCCGCCCGCCATACGGATAAAGGCCGGAGCGCTCCAGCCGTGACCGGTGCGGCAGGTGACGACCCCCTGGCCGTATTGACCGCCGAAGATAAAAGCCGCCTTCTTGAGACCGGGCACAACCGCGACGCACGTCGCCTGCTTCATGATGCCGTTGGGAATCCCTTGGTCCGGAGTCGCCATGATCTGATCAATGATGACCCGGGAACTCTCCAGCCGATGATCGAGAGTCGCTTTGTCCGATGCTGCAAACGCGGATGCTGTCATACCCGCAACGCAAAGAAGGGTGAGAAATTTCTTCATGATCTTTCTTTTCTCCTGTGAACACTTACTTTTATTATGACGATCGATTTGTGAGGATCGATCGGGCGTACCCTGAAAAAGAGGCGCGCACGCATACGATCATGCACCTGCCGCCAAACCGGCGGAAGCGCTTCCTGTGATGAGCCGGGGTACTTGAAAGGTAGATGCAAGCTACGCCGATAAGGTTGAGAGGGCGGAAGATTTCACCGCGAGAATGACGAATTATTCAAGGGCAAAAAAATTGGGGCTGCGGCTCAGTTTCCTGTCCCGACAGCCCCGTTCCCCAGATCTGCGTTGTTGCTAGTAACGTTGTAGACTCTTCCAAAGTAACCCGCAAGGTAACCGAGGTGCAGTGGCCTAAAGTAAGTACGGCAGCTAACTAACGGGCCGTCTCATCGCTAAGTAATGGATCGTTAAGGGTCAGATGAACTAAAAGGCTCGTCGCTGGGAAAGGGTAATGACGAGACGTCGCCCTGGTCGTTTCACAGAAATTAATCTGGATCGAATTAACCTGGATCCTTTGCTTACCGGACCGTCTCTGACCGCTTGTTAGCCCACCATACCTTTTAGCTTTCTTCATCATCAGGGGTCAGGATGCGGCTGGCGGCGTGGATCGACAGGGCGATGCGATTCTCGACCCCTACCTTCCTCATCAGCTTGGCAACATAGGACTTAACCGTTCTCTCTTCGATGCCGAGCGTCTCCGCAATCTCCCGGTTTGATCGCGCCGTCACCAGAAGTCTTAGTACCGCCCTTTCACGTTCAGTAAAGCTGAAGCCGTGCCGGAGCACCGGTTTCTCAGAAGAGTGCAGCATGCGGTCGACAAATGCCGAGAGTACGCGCCGCGGAGCCCAGATGGAGCCGCTTTCGACCACGTCGATGCATTGCATGACCTGTTCAGGGCTTGCGGTTTCTTCCAGGTAGCCTTTGGCCCCCGCGCCGATCGCGCTGATGATTGTTTCATCATCGCTCTCGGAGCCCATCACAACCAGCTTCAACTTAGGACGAGCGCCCTTCAACCGGGCCAGAAGTTCGAACGATTCGGCGGGATTGTGCAACCCCAGCAGCACCATTTCAAATTCCTGATCTGCTAGCACGCCCGCCAGGTCCGTCGCGACAACCTCGACGTTGGGCACGTCGTCGAACACACTTTCGAATCCGGCCACGCGAAGTGGCTCGAAGTCCATCAGTCCGATGCGCAACAGGCGCTGGCCATTACTTCGAGTGGACAATGAGAGATCTCACAGACAAGTTTACAGCCTGAATCGGTTAACCGACCCAGGAGCCTGTTCATAAGACGTTCTAGAGCTTTGGCAGGACGATTCCCTGCTGCTTCTGGTACTTTCCGCGTCGATCCGCATAGCTGATTTCGCAGGGCTCATCGGACTGGAAGAAGAGAATCTGGCAGAGCCCTTCATTCGCGTAGATACGTGCCGGCAGGGGGGTAGTGTTCGAAATCTCAAGGGTCACGAATCCCTCCCATTCCGGCTCGAAGGGGGTTACGTTCACGATAATGCCGCAGCGTGCGTAAGTGGATTTGCCGACGCAGATGGTCAACACATCGCGGGGAATCTTGAAATATTCAATCGACCGCGCTAGCGCAAAGGAGTTGGGGGGCACGATCACCGAGTCGGCTTCCACCGAGACAAACGACCGCTCATCGAACTTCTTCGGATCAATAATGGCGCTGTTTACATTGGTGAAGATCTTGAACTCGTTCGATACGCGTAGATCGTATCCGTACGACGACAATCCGTAGGAGATCACGCCTTCGCGCACCTGTTTTTCACTGAAAGGCTGGATCATCCCGTGGTTCACGGCCTGCTCGCGAATCCACCGGTCACTCTTTATCGACAAGAAAACTCCCCGCCGAAGCCCCCCACGGCGGCCCGGCCTTATTTAAGTTGGTTCAAAACTTGCATCTTACGAGACGCCTGCCGCGTTGACAATGCTCCAAAACCTTTCTAGCATCACACCAGAACCGGAAGTAACCAAAACATCATAAGTGTTTCGGAGTGAAGGCATTGATTAAACAAGACATCATCCATCACGTGATCGAACGGACCGGTTTACCGCGCGTAAAAGCCGAAGCTGCGGTCGACACAGTTTTTGAGAGCCTGAAAAAGGCCCTGGCGAACGGGGATCGCATCGAGCTGCGTGGCTTCGGCGTCTTCAACGTCCGGCCTCGAAAGACCGGCATCGGTCGCAACCCGCGCACCGGAGCCGAAGTGTCGATTGCGCCCGGCAAAGCTGTCCGCTTCAAACCGGGCAAGGAACTGCACATCCTCGATGCTGAAAAGCCGGAAGGCGAAAAGCCCGCTGAGCAGGCGTAAGTCTCACTCATCCCACCCGACATCTCCAACACAAGTCGCCGCGCTTTTGCAGTAACAGTGCGGCGATTTTTCCCGCCTGCCCACAGGTCTTCCTTGAATCGCTGCTCCAACTTTTGGAGCTTCCTCGATCTGGGGTCATCCTTCCCATAGTCATTCGAGTGGAGTATCGTGGTCTCCCATAGTCATTCGAGTGGAATCACAACTCCGCGCCATAAATTTCTATTGAGAGGGCTGGCTATGTCCGAGTTCTGTCGAGCTGTTCTATGTTTTTTCTTGATGTTGCCCGCAGCTGCTCTGTCACAAACTTTCGAAAAGATAAACATAAAACCAACGAATACAGCCGATCCCCGCGACATGCGCGTGCAAGTGCTGCCAAACGGAGATTTGATCGCGAGGGCCGTCCCGCTGATAACGCTCCTGAGTTATGCATACGATGTACCTTCGAATCCTTCGCCGCGTCTGCTCTTGCTTCCCGACTGGGCTGTCGGTGAAAGGTACGACATCGAAGCGAAAGCGCCCGTCAATGCTTTTCCTGCGAGTTTTCAGGACAACGAGGTCCAAGGACGTGTTAAGCAAATGATTCGCCAATTGCTCGCCGAGCGTTTCAATCTCATAATGCGGACCAAGAACGAACAGATGACGATCTATATCCTTACTGTGTCCAGCGGCGGACCGCACCTCCAGAAGTCAACACTCACCACGAAAGAGTGCGTCTTTGATACCGCTCCACAGGGTTGTCATAACTTTGCTATCGGCTTCGGCCATCCTTTGATCGCAAGGGCCGCAAGTATGGACGACCTCGCCCACTACATCGAGAACTGGACGGATTTAGCAGTCGTAAACCACACGGACCTAAGCGGGCTGTTCACTCTAAACACGGAAGGTTGGCTTCCCATGCGATTGCCCCCGCCGCCGCCCAACACCACTCCAAACGCAAACGTCTTCGGCAGCCTACCTACCATTTTCGCCGTCCTTGGCAAGCTGGGGCTCGAGCTCCATCGGCGCGAGGAGTTCTTACCGGTTTACACCGTTGAGCGCATCAAGCACCCAGAATCCAACTGACCTGGATTCTCGACGCACGGTCGTAGACGTAACCGTAGACCGGAGTCGAGCGCGGCACCAGCGGATGAGTCCGAGTGCCTCGCGGCAAATGCAAACCTTAGTCCGCAATTCCTGGATTTGGCGGGTCGATCCCGAGCGCAGTGGCGAGCGCAATCAGATGGTCCTGTTCCTCAACCAGGATATTGCGCAGGCTTTCCGTGATGGCAAACTCATTGAGTTCGTCTGACTGCTTTATGCGGCGACGGTACTGACGGATCGTTTCTTTCTCGTTCTCGAGATCGAATCGAAGCATGTCCTCAGCCTTCTCTGAGGTCTTGACTGGCTTTGGAGTGACGGAAGGCATACCACCGAGATAGTCGATGTGATTGGCGACCTGCAACGCGTGAGAGAGCTCTTCCGCGGCATGAACAGCAAGCTCGTCGGCGATATTCATGTAAGCAGCGCCCTTGAGCACCTGTGAGTAATTCACATAGGAAATGATCGCCTGATACTCACGCGAAAGATCTTCGTTCAGCGCTTTGATGAGCTTCTCGCGGTTCATTTTGTCGTTCTTGTCATTCTTGCTCGTCGCCATAGTCTCTCCTGGAAGCGCCTTCCTTATCCGGCAAGTCGCCACTGTTTTTTGAAATCTACATGATAATAGTTGAGGCGGTAAAGCCGCGATGCTTGCAGTACGACAGATGTGAGTCGCATCTCCCGCAACAGGTTGTATCCGAATGCCGAACTCAACTGACGCAGTGCCCGTGCGCGCTATTCCGTTCTTAGCGCCTGCATGGGCTCAACACGTGTGGCGCGGCGGCCGGGAATATATGTCGCCAGCGCGGCCACTAGAGAGAGCAACACACCGGCAGCTACCAGCGCCAGCGGGTTCACTCCGCTTGCGCCGATAACCGACTCGACCCAGGCGCGCATGAAGAAGGCTAAGACGGCGCCCACAACCATCCCCGCCAGCACCAGCCGAAACACCCCACTAAAGAGCAGGCCCAGAATATTGCTCCGATTTGCACCCAGCGCCATGCGTATTCCGAACTCGCGCTCTCGGCGGCTCACCGAATACGCCATCACGCCGTACACTCCGATGCTGGCGAGAAGCAGCGCTAGGCAGCCTAGGATCGCGGTGACCGTTGTGGACGTGCGTTGGCCCGCGAGGGCATCGTCGGCAAGGCTCTGCAGGCTGGCCACATTGGAGACAGCCTGGCCGGGATCGACCGAAGCGACCACGCGCCGCGCCTGTTCAGCGAGTGCCAGTGGATCGCTGGTTGTGCGCAGTAGAAAAGCAAGCGCTGCCGGCGGATTCTGCTCCGCGCTGCTGTAAATTTCAAACGAGGCTGGCGCGGCCTGCCCCGCAAACCGCACATCGGCCGCCACGCCGATGATCACATGGTCGCCGCCGTTTTCTCTCGAACAGCAGTGCAGATGCTTGCCGATGGGGCTCTCCCCCGGCCACAGCTTTTCCGCCAGTGCGCGATTGATGATGGCCACGCCCGGAGCGCCGGGTTGGTCCTGAAAAGTGAAGTCGCGTCCCTGCAGGATCGGTGTCTGGACAGCGGCAAAATAGCCGGGTGTCACGTAATGAAAATCGGCGAATGGATTATGATCGGCAGTCCCGTTCGGCTGCTCTTCATAGCTGAAATCACCGTTGGAATTTGTCCCGTTGAAAGGAACGTCTGTGCTCGCTCCAACCTTGAGCACACCGGGTATCGCAGAAAGTTTTTCAAGCAGCGCGTTATAGAAGCGGCGTCGATCTTCTGGCTTGGAATACTGCGCCGGGGAGGGCGCGATGCCGATCGAGAGAACGTTCTGGGGGTTGACTCCCGGATCGATATTGAGCAGCCGCATGAAATACAGCGCCATGTTGATCGAGCCCGCAACCAGCAGCATGGAAAGCGCGATCTCGGCAATCACCAGAACCGAACGCGTGCGGCTGTGTTCGCGCGACTCCGTCATCGAGCGGGCTTGTTGCAGCCCAAGCTTCTCATCGTTGCGCAGAATGCGCAGCGCCGGCATGATGCCGAAAAGCACGCCCGTCGCAATCGCCAGCAGGGCTGTGAAGGCCAGCACGGTGCCATCGAGGCGCACATCCGACGGAGGTACAAATCCCTTGGGCCACGCATCGACTGGGACATGCAGGAGACTTTCGGCGATAATCACGCCGAGACATCCTCCCGTGATTGAGAGCAGCAGACTCTCCGTCAATGCCTGCTGCATCATGCGCCAGGGCGAAGCCCCCAACGCCTTCCGCAGGGCGAACTCGCGTGCCCGATCGGCCGCGCGTGCGAGCAGCATATTCGCCAGATTCACGCAGGCGATGAGGAGAATAAAGCCCACTGCGGCCAGCAGTACAAGCATGATCGAACGCAGGTCACCGAAGACGAACTGCTGCAGCGGGACCAGTTCGATTCCATGCTTGTTGTCCGGGAACTGCTTGTCGATCTGCGCCTGAATGCCGGTCATCTCCGTTTGCGCTGCCGCAGCCGTTACTCCGGGCCGAAGCATGGCGATGTTGAAGAGGTAGTTAGTGCCATGTTCGATGAACGGCGGCTGAGGCTCGAGGGGCATCCAGACCTGCGCTGGTCGAGCGCCCGCGGGACGCGGCACTGGAACCACTCCTACAACCGTGCAGGTGCGTCCGTCGAGGTTAAGTGGGCTGCCGATCGCCGACTGGGCGCGGCCAAATTGCTCCTGCCAGAAAGTCTCGCTCAGCAAGCAGACCGGAGCAGCGCCCTTCACATGCTCGGCGGGAAGAAAAATGCGCCCGGCCACCGGTTGCATGCTGAACAGGGAGAAGTAGTCGCGGCTGGCGTAGCCCACGTTTACCGTCTCAGGTTCGCTCTTGCCCCGCCATGTCATCTGTCCGTTAAACCGCGCCGCGAAATGCGAGAACGATTTGACGCTTGCCTTCCAGTCCTCAAAATCAGGATAGGAAACCGCCGCATACGATCCTTGCGGATACACGCTCTTGATCGTGACCAGGCGGTCCGCAGCGGGATAAGGCAGGCGAAGCGCCCCATGGATAACACTGTAGATCGCGGTGTTGGCTCCGATGCCGAGAGCCAGCGTGAGCACGGCGATAATGGCAAATCCGGGCGCGTTGCGAAGCTGGCGAAGAGCGTAGCGTAGATCCTGAAGCAGGGGCTGCATGGCGTCTCCCTGAATGTGTCAGAAAAACAGGTGCAATTCTTGGACCGCTCGGCAGGAGCGTAACTGATTGACAGGAAATGCGCCCGCGAAGACGCCTTTGTCCGAAATCCGGAGCAGGTGTTCGAGAGTGGACAAACGGAACGCAAATGCAGCACCGGCGGATCAATGTCGGGATTTGCCCACTCGAACATTAGAATGGCTTGAGATTCATCTCGAACAAGATTGGGAGCGTCAGAAATGGCACAGCATGACCTGAAGGAGCGCGCGAATCAGTTCTGGCTGCGCGTCACCGAGGGCATGCAACTCAGCGAGCTGTGGTCTCAGTTTCGAACGGATGCCCAGACCGGCTACCGCCTGTATTCCAAAGAGGTCGACTCCACGCGAGTTGAAGGCGTGGACCAATGGCGGCATTTCCTGAGCGTGGCCACGCAGTTCTTCTGGGCGATTCTGGAAAAGCTCACGCCGGCCCGTCGGGTCTTGTTGCTCATCGCTCTGGTGCTGGTCTTTGTTCCGGGCGGCGAGTGGAGATGGACCACGCAATCGGGAACGGTGAAGGTATTCGGCCTCGATTTCCATTTCTATGGTGGGCTCCTGTTGCTCATCCTGCTCATTCTCGAAGTAGGCGATCGCGTTGTAATGAAACGTGACCTTCAGATTGCGAAGGAGATTCAGACGTGGCTGCTCCCGGCGAATCCCCCCGCAGTGCAGGGACTCGACATTGCATTCACCACGCGGCCAGCCAACACCGTCGCCGGAGACTACTATGACGTTTTCGCCCGCCCAGGCGACGGCGCGGTAGGCAGCACATTTCTGATTGCCATCGCCGATGTTGCCGGTAAGAGCATTCCCGCAGCCATGCTCATGGCGACCTTTCAGGCAAGCCTGAAGACCCTCAGCAGCACGCCCGGAACGCTCACAGAGTTAGTCGGGCGAATGAATCGCTATGCCTGCAGCAACAGCCAGAATGGCCGCCGCTTCACCACTGCATTCATTGCCGAATTCGACCCTGTGTCGCGTCGATTGATCTACGTCAACGCCGGACACAACGATCCCATCCTGCGCCGTCAATCCGGCGTCATCGAACGGCTCGCAGTTGGAGGGTTGCCGCTTGGCATCATGGAAGATGTTCTCTACCAGTCCGGCGAAGTGACACTTCAAAGTGGCGATTGGCTGGTAACCTTCACTGATGGCGTAATCGAAGCCGAGAACAATTTTCAGCAGGAATACGGAGAGCAGCGCTTTCTTACCATGTTGCACTCCGGCGCGATGCTTACTCCAGCCATGCTCCTGAACACCATCATGGTTGACCTCGATCGCTTCGTTGGAAACGCCCCGCAGCACGATGACATTACCTGCATGCTGTTGCGCGCGACCTGATTGGCCTCAGCGCTGCCGCGCGAGCACCAGAGTAATATCGTCCGGCTGCTCCTGGCCGCCGATCCACGTACGCAGAGACTGCATTACCTGTTCGGAGATTGCATCGAGCGGCAGATGCCTGTGTCGCCGAACCACTTCGATCATGCGTTCTTCGCCGAACTCGCCAAATTCATTCTCGGGCTCCGTGACGCCGTCGCTATAGGCGATAAGAATATCGCCGGGATAGAGCTGCTCGGTACCCTGCTCGTAGCTCATGTTGTCGATGAGTCCGACTACCGTCCCGCCGCAGTCGAGTCGCGTGATGCTGTCGTCGGCGCGCAGCAGCAGCGGAGGCAGGTGGCCGCCCGTCGAGTAGATGAGCCGATTGCGCGCGCTCTCGTAGTGCGCCAGGAAGAGCGTGGCGTATTTCTCCGGCTGCGTGCTGCGAAAGAGGTGGCGGTTGAGCAAGGCAAGAATCTTGCCCGGCTCCTCGAAGAGTTCCCCGCATTCCACCTCCGTCTCGCCTGCGCGTGGGTCGAGTGAGCTGGCGAGCGCGGCATTGCCGGCGCTAATCAGCTCAAGGCCGGCAAAGCGATAAGCGCGCACCGCGGAGTGCAGCGTCGCCATCAACAGCGCCGCCGAAATTCCCTTGCCGCTGATATCTCCAAGCGCTAGGCCGAGCCCGGTGTTGCCGAAAACCAGAAAATCGTAATAGTCTCCACTAACCGTGCGCGCCGGATAGCACGCTCCGTGCAGCTCCAGCATGGGCAGCGAGATGTTCGCCAGAGGAAACAGATTCGCCTGTACCTCCTGCGCGATCTCGAGTTCGTTCTGCAGGCGCTCCTTCTCGCGCTGCTCCTCGAGCAGACGCTCCAGCGAAGCCGCCATGCTATTGAATGACCGGCTGAGCGCGGCGAGCTGATCGTGTCGCGTCACATCGATGCGGTGCGTGAGATCACCCTTGTCGATCGCGGTCGTGGCTTCGTAGAGATCGCGGATAGATTTGGTAATCGTGCGGTTGAGCCGTATCGCCATGATGAAGGCCACCAGCTCCAGCACGCCGAAGAAGATGGCGATACCGATCAGCAGATCCTGCACGACGGCGGCGATCTTTAGCGAAGTGATGAACAGCCGCTGGTACAGCAGCGACGGCCGCGAGGTGACGTGAGTAAAAGTGGTGTGCGCCTTTCCGGTCACCCAGTCCACCGTGTCGAGTGGCGCAAGGAAGGTGACGGGGACGTCGTAGAAGTGCTGCGCCGCGGGAAGCGTGCCTCCGTGGACCGCTCTCTTCCTGGCCTCTTCGGCGGTCAGATCGTGTCCGTTGATCTGTATTGGACTGCCGGGACGCTTCTCATAGCTAAATTTCGTGCGCCCCCCGCCGACCACCGTCTCGTTGTCTTCGATATCCACATCGGGAACGATGGTCACCGTCCCCAGTCCGCGCGCGATCTGGCCGACATTCTCCTGGCCCAGGGGCAGGCTGGTGATTGTCGTGACGTTGTGTCCATCGCGCGTGTGCGAGTCGACGGCCCGGAGATAGAGCTCGCCGTTGTCGACCACCACGCTGCTGAAGTGCTCCGCCGCCCATGACGGCGGCTTGGTGATAGTGGTGGAGGTCAGCGTCTCTGGCGTTAAGGCCAGAGGCTTGCCGTCCAGAAACGCTGCTACCTGCATGGCGACGTGCTCATGGTCCGGAGATGTATCGCCAACCTCGGGCAGATTGACGTTGCGCGTCTTCGGATCCAGGGCCACCGCGTGCGCCACATGCAGGTCAAAGGCGCGATTCGTGGATGCGATATGAGCCAGCTCCGCCTGGATCTCGGCGCTCGCGGCGAAGATCGCAAACTGGCCGGAAAAAATATAGAGCAGGATCAGCGCCAGCGATACAAAAAGAACCACCGGCGTGAGTCCCATCAGCAGATAGGTGACAATCAGCCGGTTGCGTACCTTCCACAGAAGGCGTCCGAAGACCCAGCGCCAGAGCAGCGGAATGCACATCAGAACCAGAAAAAAGAACGTGACACCGCTCAAGGCCGAGAAGGTCGTGCCCGCCGCGCCCGGCAGCAGGCGTCCCAGGGCAAGTACCAGATAAACAACCAGCAGCCAGAAGGCGAGACGATGGATCTTGCTCCGGGGCGGGTCACGGCGCAGGCGCCGGAATACTCCGATCTCAAAATTACGAAGATGTCCCATCTGTCAGATGAGTTTAGCTGAAAGAGCCGATGAGCAGCGGGTGGCCCTGCTAGCATCGAATTCAGACACTCCCCTCCATGATCACCATCAAGCCCAGCGCCACGCCTGACATCATCCCCGACCCGCCCGCTCCGCTGCCGGCGAACGCAGGATGGTGGGCGCAGGTCATCGGGCTGCTTCGCTATCTGGCGCAGAGCGAAGTGCACATGTATGCCTTCAGCGTCGCTGCCAACGCCATCCTGTCGCTCTTCCCCTTCATCGTGATGACCTGGACCATCGAGCGGTATGTCTTCCACTCGCCGGCCATGGAGAACGTCCTCGGAGACATGCTGCGCTACTTCCTGCCCGCGCATCAGGACTTCGTCGTCAAGAACATGGGCCTGCTCGCCCACGCGCGCGGCAAGGTGCAGGTCATCTCTGTCATCACACTGCTCATCTCCACCAGCGGAGTCTTCCTGCCCCTCGAAGTCGCTCTGAACCGCGTCTGGGGAGTCACCAAAAACCGCTCTTACATGATGAACGCCGTCGTCTCGCTCGGCCTCGCCTTCTCCGTCGGCCTGCTCGCTCTCTTCTCCATCGCCTTCACCGCCGCGCAGAACCGCCTGCTCTCCTACCTCTTCTTTGGCAGGACGCAGAACTTCGTCTTCGCCTTCCTGGCCCACGCTATCCTGCAACTATCGGCTGCCATCTTCAGCATCGGCATCTTCTTCCTCATCTACTGGATCCTCCCCAACCGCAAGCTGCCCGTCGTCGCCGTGCTTCCGACCGCCATGGTCACTGGCCTGCTCTGGGAGTTGGCGAAGCGCATTTACGTCTTCGTCCTGCCCTGGCTCGATCTCGAATCCGCCTACGGACCCTTCTCCGTCTCAGTCAGCCTCATGATCTGGGCATTTCTTACCGGTCTCGTCCTGCTTGCCGGAGCGCAGATGTCCGCCACCCGCCACACACTGCGACTGGCACGTGAAGCGGATCTCGAGGAGCAGAGGGAGAAGCGAGCTGCCGGTGAGGCGAGCACTTAAGAAGCGGGCAGGGTTTCTAGTCTCGGCACTCAGCGTTTGGGATATGGTGATGAGCGTATGGCGAACCCTAGACTTCTCGAGAAACTGAAGGCAGGAGTCGCAACGTGGAATGAATGGAGGGAGAGAAATCCCAGGGTCGAACTGGATCTCCGAGAAGCGCGCCTCCCACACACGAATTTCGCAAGGGCAAACATCGCCAAGGCAAACTTCACCGGGGCGAACCTCCAGCGGGCGGATCTCGGTGCAGCCAACCTCAGCGGGGCAGACCTCCTCAATGTGAACCTGTTCGGCGCGACACTGAACCAGACGGACTTCCGCGGCGCGAATCTGAGAGGGGCGAACCTTCTCAACGCGAACCTGTTTGGCGCGAACCTCAGCGGCGCGGACCTTGCCGGGGCACAGCTGAGTGGGGCAGATCTTCGACGAGCGAATTTTCGCGGCTCAAACCTCAAAGGGGCGGACCTGTCTTTGGCGACTCTGGTCGGTACGAACTTCGAACTGGCCAACCTGACAGGGTGCTCGGTCTATGGAGTCTCCGCCTGGGATATTCGGCTGGAAGGAGCCATCCAATCAAACTTGGTGGTTACCCCGCACGATCAGTCCGTGATCCAGGTGGACAATCTTGAAGTCGCTCAATTCGTTTACCTGCTCCTGAACAATGAGAGAATCCGGAACGTCATCGATACGATCACCTCCAAAGTTGTGTTGATTCTTGGCCGCTTTACGCCCGAGCGAAAACCCGTATTGGAGGCAATTCGGGAAGAGCTGCGCCGACGGAATTATTTACCAATACTCTTCGATTTCCAGAAACCCGACGGCAAAGACCTCACAGGAACGGTTACAACTTTGGCCAATATGGCCCGCTTCATCATTGCCGATCTGACCGATCCCTCCTCTGTCCCGGATGAACTCGCTATGATCGCGCCCGGCACTTCGGTGCCGCTTCAGACAATCGTTTTGGAAGGACAGCGCGAATACGCAATGTTTCGCGATCTCATGAAATACCCCTGGGTTCTTGAGCCCTACAAATACGAATCCCCGCAGCTCCTCCTTGCACAGTTGAAGGAGAAAGTCATTGCGCCTGCCGAAGCCAAGGCGGAGCAGCTAATCCGGAAATAATTCGTCCAATTTTCATTCGCTTTTTATTCTCCACAGGGCCCTTTTCACGATAAAATAAGGCATGATCCGTGACCGACAGACGATAATGAGTAGAAGTCACCACGATTACGCGGATCTGATTGAATCCACAGAATTTCCTGTGCGCGGGAAGTAACGATCTGGAGCCCTCCCACGAGGGCAGAAATATACAGAACCCATTTGCCGCTGCGGCAGTCAAATGAGTAAGCCCAGGCTAAGTAAGCCCATACAGATAATCCAGAAACGAGGGCGAATTATATGCATACCACTACCCAGAATCGACCTGTTAGTACCACCTGCACCGCCGTCTTCGCGACTCTACGTGAAAAGATTGCCTGCGAGGTATCGGGAAGCGCGATGCTCGCCGATTTGCTTGAAAAGTTGAACGGAATGCAGGAAGCCTGCGCGCGTCCCGCTGATTTCAAAATTCACTTTGACGAATTCGTCGCCAGAGCTGCCGATTACTCGGAGATTGTCCAGCCATTCCTTCCCGAGCTGGTCGAGCTATTGCCCAAAGACGCGCAGCAAAAGGCTTCATTTGAATATCGTCTGGTCGAAACTCGCGATGAGTCGGACCTGACTTGGGACGTAGCCTAAGGACTTCGCGTCGGAAACCAGAGACGTTTTCACCTGTCAACCCTTCCTTAAGTAACTTTGATGTCTAAAGTGTTGAATCGAAGTTACATCCAGTCATCCGCAGTTGGCTGGAAATTCCCTTCGACTTGTTAAACTGGATATAGAACAGATTTCAGACGACAAAGTCGCAGCCAACCAGCTGCGCCTTTTGCTTTGCGTTTCGCATCACACCCGGACGCTGGCCCATACGGACGGTGGCCCATTCAAAGCCCGGTGTTGGCTTTGAGTGGGGGTTGAGCTAAATCTCTAACCCCTTTCCTTTGTTGTATGTATTCGTAACTCATTGATTCTTTGGTAGCTAGCACCGGCGTCCTGCTTAACTCTTTATTTATCAGGTAAGTAGCATAACCCCCGGGGAGGGGGGTATACCGCAACTCGAGAGACCAGTCGGACACAGGCGCGCCCCCCCACCAACGTTGTCATCCGGTAAATCCTGGTTCCGCAGTCGGCAGTTACTTCTTCCTGACAGCGGTCCAGCGGCCCATGGCCCGGCCTTCCACCTTCATCCGGCCTTTTGCGGAATCCCCATCGACCCATCCGTCGAGGGTTGCGGTGACAGCTCCGGGTTGTCCGGGCCAGGTTCCGCTGAAGGCCAACTCGACATATCCGTCGCGCCACTGGCCGTTCACCGCCTGATCGGGCCCGAAGGCTCCTGACCAGATGCCGACGAGCGTACCGTCCTGGCGGACGAGCTTCAGGGTGCCCCCAAAGCCGCCGGCGTCGGTGGCACAGGTGACCTCCCATGTCCCGGCGGCGTCACCACCGTTCTCTAGTGGCTCCGGCTTCGCGTTGCTGATGCGGAGGTTGGAGAAATAGACTTCCTCTCCGGTGTATCCCCAGAGGGCGACAGGGCCCTGCAGGTCTTCGCCCTTCAAGCCGTCCACGATGAGGCTCGGCTTTTCAGAGCCGTTCACGTACAGACGGGCCTGGCGGCCATGCACGTCGATCTTCACCTTCGTCCACTCATCCAGTTGCAGATCCGCCCAGGATTCGTAGATGAAAGGCCACTGCCTGCGCAGCTTCTCCCAACCGAAATCGGGCGCGGAGACGTATTGCACAGCATGGTTACGCATGGCCTGGTCTTCCGCACTGGAGTTGCCTGGCCGAAGGTAAAAGAGCTCATAGTGGCCTGGATCGGCGCCAACACGAAAGGCGATCCCCGCGAAGCCGGGTCTTCTTACTCCGGGTGGAGCGTTGACCTTGGTAGCGATGTCCACCTCGATCGTGCCGTCGCGGAACTGCGTCCCATTGATCAGGCCGAGTGTCGCCTCGTCCATTGCCTCTCTGGTGAGGCGGACGGCTTTCCGGCCTCGATACTCGACAGCTTCGGCCTTCACTCCGAGCGGCACAGTCAGATCCTTGGTGTCGGTCAGCGCGAAGCTTTGCGTTGCTGGTACTGCTTGATCTGGGTTGTGATCCTGTGCGCCAGCGATGTGAGCGGTGCACAAGAGGAGCAGGGCAATTCCGGCGAGAGAGAACTGGGTCGATCGCGGCATGCGGCCCACAGTAGACGGCCCTCGCGGGTGCAGCAAGCGTTCTGTGACGAAAGGATCGAAACCGGTGTTGGGAAGTGGGGCCTTAAAGCTGCCGGGAGTAGTCGATCTTTCCAGAGCAGGCGCGCTGGAAGATCTCGTCGAGGGCGGCCTGGGCGGTCTGGCTGGTGACGGGGCGGATGCGGTCGGCAATCTCCTCGATGGTGTCTGCGAGAGAGATGACCTCGTCGAAATGCTGGCTGCGCAGCCAGGCTTCATATTGCGGCACCAGGCTGGGCGCGCGGAGACGCAGATTCAGGAGGAACTGCGCTCCGTCGATCGGGTATAAGGCGGGGCGCTGCTGCTGCCGGGCGATGGCGGCATTTTGCTCAGTAGCCTCGATGGCGGCCTGCATGACATCGCTGGTGTCGAATCCCACCTTGATTTCGATGGGAATGATGACCCGGTGCTGGAAATAGTCGATCAGGTTGGAGATTTCCGTCCAGGTCTCCTTGGTAGGAGGCATGCCCGGGCACAAGGGGAAGTTGTATCGCTGGTGCGGCTCAAAGCCACGGGTGTAAAGCCAGAGGTGCAGCACCTCGTGGGAGATGATGTGTTCGTTCGCACAACTGGCCTCGGTGTCGCATTCGATGATGGGCTGGCGGCCTTCGAACCTGAGAATTGCGCCGAGATAGCCATCAGCGCGGCCAGTGGAAGTGACGGAGCATGCTGGTTTCCGGAAAGAGCGCAGGGCCTGGCGGTAGTAAGGCTGCATGGCGGGTCTCAATTCGACATTGCAGACCCGCACAGATTGAGCGCGGCCAATTTGCGCGGCTGCCATAAGCAGAATGCAACCGCAGAATTTCACAAACATGCGTCTTTCCAGCGCCTTTAACCGATTGAATTTGGGCAGCACGCGGGAAATCCGCGCAATCCTCAGTTTGGCCGAGTATATCAGGGCAAGTGCGAAACCGCCGTGATGCGGTCCTTGGAGTTTCGGTATCTGCCATGCGACTTGGAGAGAGACGGGTACCAGAGGACAGTGGCCTTTCGTAATCAGGCAGATAAGAGATTTTGCTTCATGCAATTTTTTCTTGCTTCGGAGGGCGTTTCCTGCCATAACTTGAAGACGATTTTCCTTTTTTGGGAAATTGCTATTACGGAAGGCCGATTTTTATTGATGTATTGGTTGCAATGTTTTCAGAATTGTCATGAGGACAGCGAGCTGCCTGAACGCCAAGTTGCGGCGCGGTACAGGCGGCTCTTGGTGTCTTCAGGGCGCAACTGAAGGCGAACAACAGGCACCCTCACCAAAGGAGTGGATGTGAAAGAACATGGGGTTGTGAAGTGGTTCAATGGCGCCAAGGGCTATGGGTTTATCCAGCGGTCTACCGGGGAGGATGTGTTCGTGCATTTCTCGGCGATCCAGGACAGCGGATACAAGACACTGAATGAAGGCGAAGCAGTCGAGTTCGAATGCCAGCAGGGCCCCAAGGGTCTGAATGCGGCGAATGTGATTCGGGCTGCGTAAACGAAATCCGGTACGAGCGCGATCACGCGCCAAATCGACCGGTACGATTCTCTCTCTACGGCCTCTTGCTTAAGGCAATGAGGCCGCTCGTGTCTGTGGCGATGTTTGATCGTGGCAATCGAGCTTGTTCAGGGCCCAGGCAGAGGCTTCGGCAAGGACGGAGTCTTCGGAGCGGGACCAGTCTTCGAGGGTCGGGCGGAAGCGGGCGAGCCCTCCGTTGCCCATCGCAATTGCGAGGTTGCGGCGAAAGCCTTCGAAGCGCGCGCGCTTGACGGGCGAACCGAAGAACCATGCACCGAATTCGCGGGCATCCATCGCGGCGAGCCAGTCAAGAGCGGGATTGACAAGCTCGGTGCGCGGCGATAGCTCGGGGTCGGCGGAGACGGGCGCCTTACTATTCCAGGGGCAAACATCCTGGCAGATATCGCAGCCGAAGATCTGGCGGCCGATGCCGTCGCGGAGGTCGTCGGGAATCGCGCCGCGCTTCTCGATGGTCAGGTAGGAGATGCAGCGGGTGGCATCCATCCGATACGGCGTGAGGGCCTGCGTGGGGCAGGCATCGATACAACGGGTGCATGTTCCGCAGCGGTCGGCGGCGAGCGCAGGCAGTTCGGCGACGGAAAGTTCGAGTGAGGTCAGGATGACTCCGAGGAAGAACCAGGAGCCGAGCTTCTGGTTGAGGATGCAGGTGTTTTTTCCTGTCCAGCCAAGTCCGGCATAGCGCGCGTAAACGCGCTCGACAAGCGGCCCCGTGTCGACATAGCAGCGTGACTCGAAGGCGCCGATAGCCTGATGTAGCGCAGCGTCGAGGGAATTGAGGCGTTTGAGTAGAACTTTGTGATAGTCCGTCGGGCGCATGGGTGCGGCGGGTTCTGATTCAGAGTCGGGGCGGAGGCCGGACCAGGCGTAGCGGGCGACCCAGCCAGAGCCTTCTGGTGCGGGCTCGATGGAGCGGGGCTGATCGGCGTTGTAATTTGCAACGCATACGATTACAGATCGCGCCCAGGGAAAGGCAGCGCGCACGGAGGAACGAACGAGTTCTCCATTTTCGTTGCGGCGCTTAAGGTACTCCATTTCACCCGCGCTGCCTGAGTCGACCCACTGCTCGAAGCGGGCGCGCTCCTCCGTGCTCTCGGGGGCATCGGCCGCGGGGATGGCGGCGATTCCGGCGAGGGTAAAGCCCGCATCGCGAGCGAGCGCATCGACGAGGGATTGTGTTAAGGACACAGCATTAGACTGACACAACCGGAGCGGGGCGTGCGAGGGTGGGCTGGTAGGAAGCGGAGAGTCGCGTTCTGCACGCTACTGAGGCGGCAGCACGAGCGACTTACACTTATAAGATTTGGCCGTCGGCTCAATGGGAGATCGTGTTCTTGTAAATCTTTCCGTCTTTCATAATCAGCACGAAGTTCTTGCCGGGATCTGAAATGATATTGATGTTTTCTACCGGATTGCCGTCGACCAGCAGCAGATCGGCCAGCGCGCCCTCTTCTACAACGCCCAGCTTGCCGGGATAAGGATTGCGCGGCCCGGACAGTGCGAGCAACTCTGCGTTGTCCCCCGTTGCCATCTTGAGCGCTTCGCCAGGCGTGTACCAGTGGACCAGTTTGGCCAACATTGCTCCCTGACGCGTCGCGAGCCTCGCGTCGAACAGTACGTCGCTTCCCCACGCCGTCTTGATCTTGTACTTCTTCGCCAGCTTGTAGGCATTATCTGTTCCAGCGACCATTTCCGCCATCTTCTTGCGGCCATCCTCGGTCGGCATCTGGTACAGATCTTCGTCGTCAAGAAATGGCTGCAGGCTCCACCAGATCCCCTTGTCCGCAAGGAGCTTCGCCGTCGGCTCGTCGATAAGCTGTCCGTGCTCGATGCACTTGACCCCTGCGGCGACCGCCATCTGGATCGCGCGCGGTGTATAGGCATGCACGGTCACATAGGTGTTCCAGTCCGCAGCGGCCTCGACCGCGGCATGAACTTCCGGCTCGGTATATTGGCTCACGTCAAGTGGATCATAGGGTGACGCCACACCGCCGCCAGCCATCACCTTAATCTGGCTTGCGCCCAGCATCAATTGCTCGCGCGTACGGAGCAGGACTTGAGGCACGCCATCGGCGATCGCCGCCGCACCGATCTGCTCAGTATGGCTTAGCGGACCGCCACTGGTTCGCGGAACCTCATAAGGAAAACGAAAGTCGCCGTGGCCGCTGGTCTGGGAGATGAAAGCGCCGGAAGGATAGATGCGCGGTCCAGGAATAACGCCCTGGTCGATCGCGCGCTTGAGCGAGAAGGCCGGTCCGCCCATGTCGCGGACAGTGGTGAAGCCGCGCATCAGGGTTGCTTCGGCTTCTTTGCCTGCCAGCAGATTGATATATCCGATGTCGGCGACCAAAGCAACCTGCATCGGGATGGACGCAAACATGGCGTGCCAGTGCGCGTCGATCAGGCCCGGCATCAACACCCGGCCGCCGCCCTCGACGATCTGAGTGTTGGCGCTTCGATCAACGGGGATCGGCAACGTGGAGATTTTCTCGATCGTATTTCCACGCACCAGCACATTGGAGGGCGCGGAGAGAATGCCGCTCTTGCCGTCAAAAACGCGAACATTCTGAAACAAGACAGTAGACGGCACAACAGTCTGCGAGAACACCAGGAGTGTTGTGCATAGGGTAATCAGGAAAACTGCAATACCTCGCGTCGTAGACACGCGAAAAGGCAGGTACACGCCGAATGCTTTCACGGAGGCTCCTATCAGAAAGAGAACTTGAGTGCCCTTGCTTAGCGTGGCCCATTCATATTAGCGCCTGAATTGCTACATGAAAAAGGACTCGATGGAGAAGCTGAACTCGATGGGTGAGATGTGAATGGCCCGTCGGACGGTAAAAAAAGCTTCCCCGGAACGATCATTGCCGCGTCAAAAGCGGGCGTCGCCACTCTGCGCTCTTAGCGCGAAATTGTTTTGCATCGGCAAGGTTGACGTCCGGCATGTATTGACGAACGATGGCGTCCGTGCGCGGATCGTTGGATTCAATGAGGATGCTTGCCAGTGATTGCGCCTGGAAATGCGAGACGCGTTGGATAAGAGCCAGTATGAGGGTGACTGAATCCCGATCCTGGGTGAGGACGAGGCCCTGGACGGCAATAGACTGGATCAACGAGTTCCGGGACTTTAGCGCTTCCTGAAGCACGGGGACCGCGCGAGGGTCGCCGGTATGAGCCAGCGGGAGCAGTTTTTGGGGAATGTCCATCGTGGCCTGCCTGCACGCGTCCTCGACTGAGAGATTGTTGGCGCTGGCCCAACCGTGCAAGGCAGAACTGGCGCATGGTTGGGAGGGACCTGCGGGGTTCTCCATTCCGAAGGGATCGGGGACGTCGCTGTCTATTGCTGCTTTGGCCAGTGCGAGGATGAGATTCCAGAATCGGGGATCAGTATCGCCGATGGAGACGAGAACGGAAGCAAGTTCGTTTTGAAGATCCTGTTCGTGGGAGCGGTCGAAATAAGCTTCGAGCACGGGAATGACCCGCTTCGGGTCGGCGTGAGCGCCTGTCTCGATGTAGTAAGTGGCGTCCACGATGCCGGCGCCGACATCGTTGCGCTGGATGCGATCGAGAGCGACTTCCGCCTTGTGCGGCAGATCCAGCGCCTCGAAGCTGTTCGAAGCTGCCGCCGGGTCAGAGCCGGGAACCGCCTGTGCGGCGGCAGCCTGAACGAAGAGCAAGCCGAGCGACAGAGCACACGCGAAGGAGAAGATGCGTAGCCGAATTATTTGCGATGCGATCATTTGTTGCCCGCTGGGGCGGTTGGTCTTGACCAAGGCGGGACAATCCCATTCATACGCGCATAAGCGACCAGCTGCCCCATGTGTTCGTTGTCGTGCACGATAATTCGCAGGTACATGCCATCGACCGTGACGGTTTTGCCTACGAACGTTACTTTGCGTTCGAGGTCGCCAGGCTTTAACTGCGCCCGTGCTGTTTTCACCGCATCGAGCGATCGCTTCAGATCGGCGATCACTGCGGGTTTTGATGTGACTGTCTTTTCCAGATCGTCTTTGTCCATGTCCGGAGGCATCTTTGGACCGGTAACACTGAGCAGTTCGAAGTTGGCCTGCGCGATGTGAATAAAAACCTCGCTCACCGACCTCACCCCTGGTCCAGGACGCCACGAGTACTTGTCGGCAGGGATCGCTTCGGCCAGGGCGATCAATTGCCGCGAAACATGGCCCCACTCGCCGTCGTATCCCTCCCAGAGTCCTTCGTACTCGGGGTTTTGCGGCGGGGGTTGCTGGGCAGGCTGGGCGTGGAGCATTGTTGCGGTTAGTGCCAGGAAAATGAGGACTTTCTTCATGGTTCCTCCGCGTAACTGGTTGTAGCGTCGGTCTAATCGTAGTGGGTCCGAGCAGGGAAAGTGTGAAAAACTGAGCTTCACCTATGCAACTCAGGTACATCGCACTTTTCGCTCTGCTCCATACGGGTTCAATGAAGGCGGATGACGGTGCTGCGTCGATCGCAGCTGGCGGCCTAGTGTTCAAACGCGAGACTGGCATCACCATGGCAAAGGAGGTGCTGAATATTTCCCTAAGGAAAGTGTCGGTTGACTACGAGTTCCGCAACAACACCGACGCGGAAATTGTGACGGAGATCGCGTTTCCGGTTCCGCCGTATCGCTACGGCAACACTGAGCGCGAACCAGAAGAACAGGGCTTCGACGATTTTCATTTGACCGTGGAAGGTAAGCCGGTCGCGTTTCAATCAGAGATTCGAGCGACGGTTGGCAGCAAAGATGTGACGGAAATTCTCGGCCGCTATCACCTTGACGCGGCCACCTTCAGTCATGCCGGAGTTGATGGTGTCTTAGCAGACTTGAGCAATCTTTCTCCAGCCCAAAGGGCCAATTTGATTCGAATAGGAGTGTTGAAACCCATTTCCATGTTGAGCGGCACTACTTCTGTCTATCCGGCGTGGACGGTAGTCAAGAAATATTATTGGACGCAAGTGTTTCCCGCTCGCGGTGTGGTACATATTCACCACGAATACACACCTGTAATTGGCAGCCAACTGATGCCATCGGAGTACATCACATCCACAGAACAAGCTATCAATCAGCAAGACGTTCCGTATGGTATGGATCCGGCTGCCCAACGCTATCTCAGAAAGACGGTCGCCTCTTTTTGCCTCTCCGCACCAGCAGAGCGACTTCTCGCAGGCAAGTCAGGTATGTACGCCTTCAACTGGATAGATTTCATTTTGACGACCGCAAATACCTGGAGGCAGCCAATCGAAGATTTCACTCTGAACGTCGAGCGGACAGACATCAAAGACGCGGTAAGCTTCTGTTGGGACGGGCCAGTAGAGCGGGCAGATACTTCACATTTCCGTGCTCACGCTGTTGATTTTGTGCCGAGCAACGAGCTACGCATCGGGTTCTATCAACAGATTCATTACTAGCTCGCTTCGGGCTCAGATCCATTTTCAGGAGCCGACTAGGCCACTGGCGACGGAGCAGCGCTACTGTGCAGGCTGGAGCTGGCCGCCGGGGGTTGAGCGGGAGATCGCCAGCTCCTCCTCGGTCATGTCGATGGAGACGTCGGCGAAGAGCGGGGTGCTGAGGTAGCGCTCGCCGGTGTCGGGCAGCATGCAGAGGATGGTCGATCCTTTGGGGGCTTCCGCGGCAACGCGCAGGGCCGCGGTGAAGGTGGCTCCGGAGGTGATGCCGACGAAGATGCCCTCCTTGCGGGCGAGCTCCCTGCTCCAGTGCATGGCGTCGGCGTTGGTGATGCGGTGGACCTGGCTGATAACCTTCATGTCGACGGCGTCGCCGGCGAGCTTGGGAATGAAATCGGGGCTCCAGCCCTGCTGTGGGTGCGGCTTCCAGGTGGGATGGCTGGCGGAGCCGGATCCGTCGGGATTGCGCGCCTGCCGGATGCCGCTCGAGAGCATGGCCGCGTCGTCGGGCTCGCCAACGATGATTTTCGTTTCGGGGCGCTCCTTCGCTAGCACGCGGGAGACTCCCTTTAGCGTTCCTCCGGTGCCGAAGCCAGTGACCCAGTAATCGAGGCGCTCGCCTTTGAAGTCTTCGACAATCTCGCGGGCGGTGGTGCGGGAATGAAAGTCGGCGTTGGCCTCGTTTTCGAACTGGCGGGTGCGGAACCAGCCGTGCGCCTCGGCCAGCTCGTTCGCCTTGGCGACCATGCCGATACCCCGGCCGGCGGCGGGAGTGAGCACGACTTTCGCGCCGAGGAAGCGCATGAGCTTACGGCGCTCGATGCTGAAGGTCTCAGCCATGGTGACGACGAGCGGGTATCCCTTTTGCGCGCAGACCATGGCGAGGCCGATACCAGTGTTGCCGCTAGTGGCTTCGATGACTGTCTGGCCGGGCTTGAGCTGGCCGCTGCGCTCCGCGTCTTCGATGACGCCGAGAGCGAGACGGTCTTTGACGGAGCCGAGCGGGTTGAATGCCTCGATCTTGACGTAGAGGTTGACGTGGGACGGCGCCAGCTTGTTAATGCGAACGACGGGGGTGTTGCCGACGGTCTCAAGGATGTTTGCGTATCGACTCACGGGGTGTCCTCGTGTACACAGATTTGCGCGTGCCCATTGTCAACGATTGGAGGGCAGAGGGGCAAACGGCGATAGGCGTCAGATGCTGAGCACTGGGAATGGCGAGTCGCGAACCACGGCGTAGGTCAAGTCGCGCATACGGCCGAGAGCGCCGGGCCGCGGGCTCCTTCCGATCATGAGCACGTCGGCATCGGATTGTCGGACGGCCTCAAGCAGAGCGTCTTTCACTGAACCGACGGCTATGCGAACCGGGACATCCGAACCCGCGGTCCGCTGCAGATCGGCGATGCTCTGCCTGGCGCGCTGCATCTCGGCGGATTCCTCCTGAACTTCAAGATCGATCTGAATCGGCAGGTCTGGATCTCCGGCCTGCACTGCATGGATAATGGAGAGCTTGCTGCCCACCTCGACCGCTCCCTGGCTCGCATAACGTAGCACTCTCTCAGAATTGGAACTCAGGCCGATCGCGCAGAGCCACTCCCGGTGCTCCAACGGGCGCGGGGCAATTGTTTGAGCATGGGTGCTGGTCAACACCGGGCAGTCCGCGTCGTTGAGCACCTTGGCGGTTGTGGAGCCAAGCAGCATTTGCCGGAAAAATCCGGAGTGCGTCGGCATGATGATGAGATCGGCCCCTATGTCTCTCGCAACCTGCGCGATCTGTGTCGCTGCGTCGCCTGAGGCGAGAATTCGGGGGCACCGATCGGGGGGAAATTCGACTGCGAGGAACGAATCGAGTTTCTCCCGGCCAATGCTCAGATGCTCCTCTGAAATCTCGGACATCGGCCTGGCGTAAAGCTCGAAGCTGTTAAAGCTGGCGGTATCGACGACGTGCAGCAACGATACTTTGGCGGCCATCATGGTTACGGATCTTTTCACGTAAGCAGCCATGGCAATACAGGAGGGCGAGAAGTCGACGGGAAAGAGGATGTTTTCGATCATGCTCATTGCATTACCCCGGAAGGTCAGCGCGACGGGCTTCCGAGAATTATGTTTTCTCGATTGCCGCCCGGTGGTCAATAGATGCCGGGGATGAGGCGTTTGGTGCGCTGGCTGTAGTCGAGGTATTTCTGGCCGGGGGCCCGGATGAGCGAGGGTTTCCTCGACTTGGATGGGGTACAGCAACGCGATGGTGGGGATGAGAACAGCGGCGCGGGCGATCCAGTTGCGGATGTGCAGGCCAACGGCGACATTTGACATCACTGATTCATCTGGCATTCGTCTGGGCGAGTTACAGTAGAGGTTTTGGTGGAAGGTGAAAGATGGAAGTGGAAGAGTCGGAACTCGATCAGAAGCAGAGTGCATACAAGGCGGCGGTGGAAGCGTGGATCGCCGGAATCAGAGAGGAAGAGGCGCTGGCCTCGGGAGATCATTCGGTTGCGGAAATCGACCGATGGGAAGAAGCCGATTTCCGGGAAGAAGCTCTTCGCAAGAAGGTGAAGACAGCAAAGAAAGAGTATGAGGACGCGCTGCGATTGAAGTTCTTCGACTTCTAGCCAGCGGATGGCGGCTTTGAAATACGCGCATCCGCTAGCTTGCACTCTGCGACAACTCCCGTTACTGCTTTTCGCCTCCGCTCATTGAGTCGAGGCCGGCGAGGATTTCACGCGGAAGCTGCAGCATTGCCGCTGCCATGTTCTCGTGAAGATGTTCGACGGATGATGTTCCGGGGATCAGCAGGATGTTGGGCGAGCGCTGAAGAAGCCAGGCGAGCGCGACCTGCATGGGCCTGGCCTGCAGGGTCTCCGCTGCCGCATCGAGCGCCGACGACTGTAAGGGCGTGAATCCTCCAAGCGGGAAGAAGGGCACATAGGCGATTCCCTGACGAGCCAGGTCATCGATGAAACCATCATCGTCTCGGTGCACAACGTTGTAGAAGTTCTGCACGCAGGCAATCTCGGAAATGGTCTGAGCTTCTGCCAACTGCTTGCGACTGACGTTGCTCACGCCGAGATTGCGTATCAGCCCCTGTTGTTTGAGTTCGGCGAGCACGGTTAGCGGTTCTGCGATGGATCCTTCCGCTGGCCCCATCATCCCTCCCACCCGCAGGTTGACGACATCGAGCGTGTCGAGCCCGAGGTTTCGGAGATTGTCGTGAACGGCGTCGATCAGTTCCTGGCGCGAGAGAGCATGGATCCATGACTTATCTGCCCCACGGCGAGCGCCCACCTTGGTCACGATCACGACGCCATCCGGATAAGGATGGAGCGCCTGCCTGATGATCTGATTGGTAACGTGAGGACCATAATAGTCGCTGGTGTCGATATGGTTCACACCGGCCGCGACGGCCTCTCGCAGAACGGCCACCGCGGCGTCAAGGTCACGCGGCGGTCCCCATACTTGCGGACCGGCAAGTTGCATCGCACCATAGCCCATGCGGTTCACGGTTACCGACGTGTTGGGGAGCGTGAAGCTGCCGCCCAAATCAACGCTCAAGTCAATCTGTTTCATCATCGGTGTTTCTCCTCTGGTCTTTTGCCATTCGTAGTGAGAACGTGCTCACATAGCCTTAGATGAAGAAAGCTTCAGGTTAGGAGTTCGCATTTGCCGCAGCATTCCCAAGTGCTCTTAGAGCCCCGTAAATCGCCGGTTCAGGCGCGTTCAGCCGCGAGCGTGGACGCCATTCTGGAAGCGACCATTCAGGTTTTGCTCACTGTGGGAAAGGAGCGGTTGACCACGACAAGGGTGGCGTTTCGAGCCGGCGTCTCCGTCGGCACCTTGTATCAGTACTTTCCCAACAAGAGCGCGCTGCTACAGGCTGCCCTGAAACGCCACCTCGACGAAGTAACAGAGGCGGTGGAGCGGGTCTGCCAGGAGCAGAAGGGGAATACTCTCCGGGAGATGGCGACGGCGGTCATCAACGCGTTCCTTGAAGCCAAGATGAGGGATGCGAAGACGAGCGTCGCTCTCTATTCCGTGAGCTCAGATGTGGACGGCGCGAAGATCCTGCAGCAGATGGGGACGCGGACCAACAAGGCGATTGTCGGAATGCTGGCGACTGCCTGTCCTCCGTTAACGAGAGACCCGCAGCTCGTGGCTTCGATGCTCCAGGGCACGATGGCTGGAGTCAGCCGAAGATTGTTGGAATCGAGTGCTCCGGAAAAGCAATTTGAACCTTTGCGGCAGGAACTCATCTTCTTTGCGAGCGCGTACCTGGAAGCCTGTTCTGCGCGAGCATCCAGCTTGGATCCACGATGAAGACGATGGGTCTCGCCTATAAATTTATCGAGTCCTCTGTCGGAAGGCTGAAACTGGTCGCAAGTGACCACGGACTCGTGGCTGTTCTTTGGGAGAACGACCGTCCGAGCCGGGTGCGTCTCAGCGAATTGGTTGAAGATAACCATCACCCTGTTCTTGTTGAGGCGGAACGGCAGCTGCGAGAATACTTCACGGGCAAGCGAAAGAAATTTTCCGTCGCACTCGACATGAGAGGTACTCGTTTTCAGAAAGATGTGTGGGAAGCCCTGCTCACCATACCGTTTGGAGAGACGCGAAGCTACGGACAGCTTGCAAAACAGCTGGGCAATCCTCGGGCGAGTCGAGCGGTTGGCGCTGCGAACGGAAGAAATCCGGTATCAATCATCGTGCCCTGCCATCGCGTCATTGGATCGTCCGGAAAACTCACAGGCTTTGCAGGCGGACTGGATGTGAAAGCTCGTTTGCTCAGTCTGGAGCAGTAGGGCGGTCCGCGATTGAGGCGACATAGCCTGTTCTGCGAGAATGGCGGGCATGACTGATGACATTCGTGTGGGCGTGATCGGGTTTGGATTGGCGGGGCGGGTTTTTCACACCGCCGTGGTGGAAGCGACTCCGGGGTTAGAACTGGCCGTGATCGTCCAGCGCAGCGGAGATGAAGCAGAGAACGCGTATCCCCGCGTGAAGATTGCGCGGTCGATCGAGGAGATGCTGAAGGACGAGACGATCAAGCTGGTCATTGTGGGCACTCCCAGCTACTCGCATTTTGAAATCTCCGAGCAGTGTCTGCGCGCGGGACACAACGTCGTGATCGACAAGCCTTTCACACTGACCTCCGAGGAGGCGCGTCGCCTGATCGAGCTGGCACGGGAGCGGAAGGTGCTGCTGACCGCGTATCAGAATCGGCGTTGGGACGGCGATTTTATGACGGTGAAGCAGGTGCTGGCATCGGGCAAGCTGGGGCGGATTGTGAGCTACGAATCGCACTTCGACCGCTACCGTTCCGAACCCAAGCGCGATGTGTGGCGGGAGAGCGGCGGTCCTGGCGGAGGCACTCTGTTCGACCTGGGACCGCATTTGATCGATCAGGCAACGACGCTCTTTGGCGATCCCGAAAGCGTGTTTGCCGACGTGCGGATCGATCGCGAGACCGGCGTCACAGACGACGCGTTCGATATACAGCTGAAGTTTCCATCGGGCGTAACGGCGCTGCTGCGCTCGACGCTGACGGCCTGCAAGGCTGGTCCGCGATTCGTGGTCCACGGCACGCGAGGCAGCTTTGTGAAGTGGGGGCTCGATCCGCAGGAGGATCAGCTCAAGGCCGGGATGAAGTTTGGCGATGCGGGCTTCGGAGAGGATCCCGAGAACCTGTGGGGCGAACTGTATATCGCTGGCAAGCCGGTGGAACGAGTGAAAACAGCAGCAGGGGACTATCGCTTGCTTTATGCAAATGTCCGCGACGCGCTGCTGGGCGTGGGCGAGCTAGAAGTGAAACCGAAGCAGGCGTGGCGGACGACCCGGCTGATTGAACTGTGCCGCGAGGCTAGCGCGCATGGGCGCAGGATCGAGTACAAGGACAGCGTTAGGGTTTAGGGGGTAGCCGAAGTGGATCGCTTATGCAGCTTCGCGGCAGCAGTCGGCGGCGGGGCGGGCAGGGTCGCCGCGATCTGTCCATGAGCGGGGAATGTCGGCCAAGTGAGATGCAGGATGTACGGGATGGTGTCAAAGGTCACGTCAACCTGGAACGAATTGGCCTTGCTCCACTGGTCTTCGTCGAGAGCGTAGTTGAAGACGACCATGCCACGCGACTCGCCACCGGGCGGAATCTCGGAGTGGGGAAGCAAGGCGGGCTGACGGTAGCTGTCGAGGTCGGGGTAATACTGGAAGACCTTGTCGAAGTCGAGCGTCGAAGCGGCATAGCTCTTGTAGTCGGTGTCGCCGACCCTGACCACTCCCTGGAGATCCATCACGGACAGGGGCTTTTCTGACAGATTGCGCACCCTGACCGGGACGAGCAGGAGCAGGCTATTGCCTCGGGGCACAGCTGATACGGGCACGTCTGCCGTGATAGCGGGCGGCAGCGGCTGGTAAAGCCATACGGCAGTGAGTTCTCCCTCAGCCGTGGGCGGCACACGGTTGATATACACGTAGCCTGCTACCAACACCAGGACGACGAAGGCCGCTATGACCACCAGCGCGATGGTGCGGCCGACTCGAGCAGACGGGATATCCTCGGCGACATTGAACATAAAATAAGCCTGCCTGGAGCGGATGAACGGACAAAGGATGGCTCCTTATCGAGACTACCGCAGAAGTGTTTCGTCAGAGCTAAAGATTTGCGGGGGTGGGCTGCGGCCGAATCCCCCGAGACATCAAATTTCAGCCCTTTCACTCGAGACCCTGGATCGGCAGTTGACTCGCAATATGCATCCCATTGAGACGAGCGTCGCAATGAACGATAATGATTTGTGGTTGATAGAGATACGCAGCTCGCAAATGATGTCTCACAACTTCTCGCCTGTTTCACTTGTCCTCAGCGACCTTCTGTCTTGAACCAATACTCAGGACGGGAAACGAAACATGGAGCTATGGACAGAATATGAAGGAAGAACGATCGACGGTGCCTTCCCGCTAACAAAGCTTTTGCGACCGGAGGGCCGAAGCGCCTTCTTCTCAACCTCGAATGGCAACGGGGTTCCGAGGGTCATACGGCTGATCGAGTCTCACTTCGACGAAGACGAGATACTGGCCCGCTGGCGTGGAGTAACAGCGCTGGATAATCCAAATATTCTGAAGCTGGAGGAATTTGGCCAGGTAGTGCTGGATGGGACTTCGCTGGTGTACGCCGTGATGGAGCCCGTCGACGCCAACCTTGGCGAGGTGCTGAACGGGCAGAGCCTGACGGTGCCGGAAACCAGACAGCTTGCTGCCAGCCTGATCGCAGTGCTTGACGCTCTCCACACTCATGGCTTCGTCCATGAGCATGTCGAGGCCGCAAACGTGTTTGCAGTGGGCGAGGTTGTGAAGCTCCGGAGCGACTGTATCCGGGAGACTCCCGAGGGCGAGGAAGGCCGAGCGCTAAAGAGACGGGATGTGCGCGATCTCGCCATGGTGCTGCTGGAGGCGCTGACCCAGCAGCGGACGCTGGAAGCCGCAGCACGCGATCTTCCGCTGCCTGCGCCGTTCGATCAGGTTGTGCGAAACGGAATGAGTGGGGAGTGGGGAGTAGCGGAAATTGCAGCCGCGCTGGAAGCGGCTCCTCCGCAAACGAATGCTACTCGGCCTGCTTCTTTACCAGTTACTGCAGCGCTGCCGAAATCGAAGATGGCTGCAACGTCGCCGTCGGCTGGTCCAATCCGGGTTCGTGTGGAGGACCGGCCGCGTAACGCTTCGGGTGCTCGATGGATGGTCGTGGCAGGAATGGCGGCGGTGGTGTTCTTTTTGTGGATCGGAAAACACTTTCTGGATCGTCGATCCGCGAGCCCGAGCAGTGCTCCGGTGCAGACATCAACTCCAGAGCCGTTAGCGGAGAGTCAGGCGAGCGCTTCAGCTGCAGCGAGTGCTCCTGTACAGACAACCCCCGCACCCCGAGGTCGAACTGATGACGCGACAGGGGCTCGCACGCAATGGCGAGTAGTTGCCTACACCTATCGACATGAAGAACAGGCTCAGCATAAATCCGCGACGATTGCTAAGAAATATCCGGAGTTGCGCTCCGAGGTCTTCACACCCACTGGTCAGGCACCGTATCTGGTAACGATCGGCGGAGCACTGAGCCGGGATGAGGCGTTCGCCCTGGCCGCGAAAGCGCGCAGCGAGGGACTTCCCAACGATACTTATGCGCAGAACTACAGTGGCAAAGGACGCTGAGAGAGTCTGAGCATATCGGCAACGGATCAACGGTGCGACAGAGGGCCCCAGATCAATGGGTGGCCGTCAGAACAAACGAGAGCATTGCCCAGACGAAGAACAACGGTAACAAAAGCGCTCCCAAGAATTTGATCCGGGCGTGACGATAGCCATCTTTCAACCCCAACCTCCTGAAGTTCTCGCGACGCTCCTTGCTTCTCTCAAGCGCAACATGGTCCATTGCAGTCCAACCGACGTACCAATGAAATGACACGATCAACAACCCGAATTGCTGGAAGCAACACAAAACTGTGGTAATGAACGCGAGAAAAATTAAGAGGAATCGTCCTACAGCGAGGAAGGGATGATGGATATTGCCCCCCATTATTTGAGCCGCCTTTAACATCACACCTGCAACCGCGAAGTTCCGCAAATTCTCCGAGAATTGTTTGAAGTGGGGCTCATCTGGCCTCTCCTGTTCAGCTTTGGTATCCAAAAGGAAACGCCAGAACGTCGACTTTGTGTACTGCTGGGGAATCAGCCCAGGAGTTTGATCTTGATTGTCCATTTCAACCCAGTTTATGCCTGGATGGTTCCTTCCATTGTCATTTCTGTGGACCTCACGCTAATAGGTTGTTAGCTCACGGGTCGTCCGGCATAGAGGGCAGGCTATTAACGGCGTTTCCCATCGTCCCGCTTCGCTTTCCTGATCTTGCGGATTTCATCCATGCGCTGGGCAAGGAGTTTTTCGCGGCCTTCGTCGGTGGGGTGGTACCAGGTGCGTCCCTGGAGGCTTTCGGGGAGGCATTCCATGTCGGCGACGCGAGCCTCCTCGTCGTGAGCGTATTGGTAGCCCTTCCCGTATCCGATGGACTTCATGAGGCCGGTGGGCGCGTTGCGCAGGTGCAGCGGGACGGGTTCGGCGCGCGTCGTTTCGATGTCGGAGAGGACTTCTCCGTAGGCGGTGTAGAGGGCGTTGGATTTGGGCGCCAGGGCGAGGTAGACGACGGCCTGGGCGAGAGCGAGATCGCCTTCGGGTGAGCCGAGGAAGTGGATTGCATCGCGCGCAGAGAGAGTGAGGTTGAGAGCCTCAGGGGAAGCGAGTCCGATGTCTTCGACGGCCATGCGGACGACGCGGCGGGCGATGTACATGGGGTCTTCTCCGGCCTGGAGCATGCGGCCCAGCCAATAGAGGGCAGCGTCGGCATCGGAGTTACGGACGGATTTGTGGAGGGCGGAGATGAGGTTGTAGTGCTCCTCACCATGCTTGTCGTAGAGAAGGACGCGCTGCTGGAGGGCCTCGACTGCGATTTCTTTTGTGATTCTCTTTGCGTCGCGGGCGTCGGCCAGCTTGGCGGAGATTTCGAGAGCGTTGAGGGCGTTGCGGGCGTCTCCGCTGGAATAGGAGGCGAGCGTGGGGAGGGCATCTTCGTCGGCGGCAATGCGCATGTTGCCGAGGCCACGGTCGGTATCTGTTAGCGCACGCTGAAGAAGCGTGATGATCTCGTCTTCGCTAAGCGCATGCAGGGTGTAGACACGGCAGCGGGAGAGCAGCGCCGAGATGATCTCGAAGGAAGGATTCTCCGTGGTCGCGCCGATCAATCGGATGGTGCCGTGCTCGACGTAGGGCAGGAAGGCGTCCTGCTGGGCTTTGTTGAAGCGGTGGATCTCATCGATGAAGAGGATGGTGCGGGAGCCGAAGCGGGCGGCCTTTTCGGCGTCGACCATGACCTGCTTGATCTCCTTGATGCCGGAGAGCACGGCTGAGAACTGGATGAAGGTGGCGCGAGTGGTGTCGGCAATGATGCGGGCGAGGGTGGTCTTGCCGACGCCGGGCGGTCCCCAGAAGATCATCGAGGCGGTGTCGTCGCGCTCGATCTGCACGCGCAGCGGCTTGCCCGGGGCAAGTAAATGCTGCTGGCCGACGAATTCATCAAGCGTGCGGGGGCGCATGCGCTCGGCAAGCGGGGCGGTGACGGGGCCCGTCTGGCCGAGGTCGGGAGTGGGGTCGAAGAGGCTCATGGCTTGGAGGCTCTTTGGCGCGAGGCCTCGTACAGAAGGATGCTGCCCGCTATGGCAGCGTTGAGCGATTCGACCGGGCCGGGGCATGGGATGGTGATCCGGTGGGTGGCGCGGCAGAGGATTTCCGCCGGAATACCGCTGCCTTCGTTGCCGAGGATCAGAGCGGTTGGACGGGTCAGGTCATGCTGCGTGAGAGACTCGCCATCGGCGGCAACCGCGGCCAGGGTCGCGATGTTGTGGCTCTGAAGCGCGGAGAAAACTTCGTCTTCTCGAAGGACGGCGATTGGCAGGCGAAAGACCGATCCGGCAGAGGCGCGCACGGCTTTCTGGTTCCACTGGCTGACGGTGCCGGGCAGGGTGATGAGCCCAGTCGCTCCGAAGGCCTCGGACGAGCGGATGAGGGTGCCGAGGTTGCCGGGGTCCTGCAGAGCGGCGGCGACGATCAAGAGGGGCGTCGTGTTCGCGCGGAGAATGTCGTCAAAAGTGAAAGCCGGCGGTTCGACGAGGGCGGCGATGCCTTGCGGGGTTTCGGTGCTGACGGCGCTCGCGAAGACGTCAGCGGGCAGGGTGAGGATCTCCGTGGTTTCGGGGAGATTCAGATGTTCGAGCAGCGGCTCGCTGCCGACACGGATGAACACGGTTGTGAGACGCAGGCGGCTGGCCATCGCTTCGTGGAGAAGATGCTCGCCTTCGATAGCGATGTGGCCCTGTTCCGTTCTGGAAGCTCGGGCAAATCCGGCACGCAATTCCTTGACCCGAGCGTTCTGCCGACTCTGTACAATGCGTGGTAAGCGCGTGCGGATAGAAGCCGTGAGCATGGGTGCGATTTTACCCCCGCAAGCGGTCGAGCACCGGCTGGCGGGCGAGTCTCCAACGCCAGGCGCGAGTACGTTTCCGAAGTGGAGATACCTTTGTTCGCTGAAATTCTGCGCATCCATCCGGATGAGCCTGAACCGGATCGGGTGCAATATGTTGTGTCGTGTCTGCGGATGGGCAAAGTGGTGGGCATGCCGACGGACACTTTCTATGGGCTGGCTGTGGACCCGGTGAATCTACGGGCCGTGGAGCATATCTACGAGATCAAGGGGCGTTTGAAGCATAAGCCGCTCTCGCTTTTGATCGCGAATGTCTCGCAGGCGTACGAGCTATCACGTGAGGTGGGTCCGCATCTCGACAAGCTGGCGGAACGCTTCTGGCCAGGACCGCTCACGCTCATTGTGAAAGCCAGTTCCCGATTGCCGCTGCGCAGTACGGCGAAAACCGGCAACGTCGCGATCCGCATTCCCGATGCTGCGATTCCACGAGCGGTGGTGGAGGCTTTCGGGCTGCCGATCACGGCAACGTCCGCAAATCTACAGGGCTATCCCGAATGCACGCATGCTGCATGTGTACGCGATCAGATCGGAGACAGCATTCCATTGATCGTGGACGGCGGACCTACGGGACGAAGCCTGCCGACGACGATTGTCGATCTCTCGGGTGGCAAAGGCTCTTGGCAGATCATGCGCGAGGGTGCAATCCCGACACATGAGATTGCACTGCTGTTGCAGACGTAACGAAGCTAAAGAGCGGGTAGCTATAAAGCGGGCAGCGAAGAAGCGGTTAGCTAAAAGCCGTGCAGCGGGAAAGCGCTGATCGATGGGCCTCGCGAACACAGGATCGTTGCAAGCTTGGCAAAGTCAATGATCATCCCCGATACCAATTTGCGAGCAGCAAGGCAGCCGGCGCCGACGCCTCTGAGCAAACCCTTGAAGCCGGCGCAAATGATTGCCCGGTTTCTGGCATTCGCTCTAGTCCTGGCTGCTGTCGGATGGGTTGTCTGGGTAGACCGGCAGATTCGCTACTTTGCCGATCGCAACGAGGCTCGCCCTGCGGATGCGATCGCTGTCTTCGGAGCTGCTGAGTACGATGGACGGCCATCACCGGTGCTTCGTGCAAGGCTGGACCACGCGCTTGCGCTCTATCAGGAAAAACTTGCGCCGCTGGTGATTACACTCGGCGGTGGCGATCCCTCGGATCGGCACTCGGAAGGCGGAGTAGGACACGACTACCTGATGGCCCATGGGGTTCCGGCTGCGGCGGTCATCGCCGAGACGGAGAGCAGCAACACGGAGGAATCGGCGAAGCGGCTGGCGGTGATTGCGCGCGCCAACGGCTTGAGGAGCATCGTGGTGGTCAGCGACGGAACGCACCTGTTCCGGGTTCATGCGCTGTGCTCGGCTCTGGGTCTGGACGTATATACGTCGCCGAGACCGGAAGCGCGGGGCCTCTCGCGGTGGGATGCCTTTCAACGTATGGCGCATGAGATTCTGAGCTACACGCTGTGGAGAATGAAGCAGGGATTAGGGATCAGGGATTAGGTCTTCACGAGTGCTTGACCTATTTCTAACCGCTAACCCCTAATGGTTAATCCCTATGTCTAAGAGTCGCGAGCCGGTGTATGGGAGGGGGCAACTGCACCTCATCACATGCAATTGTTTTCTTAAGCAGCCAAAGCTCGGCGTGGAAAAGCATCGCAACGTTTTCGTCCGTTTGCTGGAAGAACTGCGGGTGAAGTTCCGGTTTGACGTGATCGGGTACGTGGTAATGCCGGACCACTTTCGTCTGCTGATGGCGGAACCGGCGGTGGATACAGCGGCGAACTCAATCGAGATGCTGCAACAGCGATATCAGAGGAGATACAACACCTCGGCGCGCAGCTCGGAGCAGGTGTGGGAAAGCCGCTATTCCGACATGCACGTCTTCGGATCGGAAAAGATCGCAGCGCAACTGGACTTGATGCATCAAGAGCCGGTGAAGGCAGCCCTTGTAGAGAACGCCATCGATTGGGAGTGGAGCAGCGCTCGTTCGTATGCCGGTTTGCCGGAAGGCGTGGTGACGGTGGAGCACTCGGCCAAAGAGTCTAGAGGCGTCAACCTGTAGCGGTTGCCGCCCAAGCTGCGAACAATGCGGCCGCCAATGTCGAGAGTGCGTTTACTGCGTCGTTGTTGAGCCAGCCGCGGCGTTCGAGGGTTGCTCCGAGCAGGCTATCGACGAAGAGCCCAACGATGCCTCCCGTAAATGCGATTGCGGATTCGCGCGAAGTGAAATGGAATACGAGCGCGGCGACGGCGGTGACAATTGCTGCACCTGTGGCTCCAGCGAGCGTGCCACTTAGGCTGATGCCTCCATCGGTTCCCGTAGGAACGCGACGGAAGGTGGTGAGCAAGCGCGGCTCGCCTTCCAGAACCTGGCCGAGTTCCGATGAGAGCGTATCGGCCGTGGCTTCGGAGAGCGCAGCGATGGCCGCGATCAAGGCGACTCTGCCTGGATAAATGCCTAACCATATATGCCTGGTGCTCAGCGGAATACCGGAGATAACGGCGACTCCAAGGTTGGCTGCGACCTGCGAGGCGGTGCGTCCGCGCTTTCCTTCCGCTGTGCCTAACCTTTCCTTGCGGCTGTGGCCAAAGCGCGTCGCAGCAAATGTAAGCAGGAAGAGCGCAAGCAGGGGCCAGAGCGCCGTGCGCCAGCCGGGAGTCCAGACGTATAGACTGACGGTGAAAAGGCCGCCGGTGAACGCTGCTGCCGGCGTGGCGGCGCGAAGGATCCAGACCAGCAGCGCAAAGACTATCCCGATGGCAGTGGCCTGCGCGACGATTCCGGGAGAAACCGCCAGGAGCTGGATGAACTCCAGCAGAACAAAGACACCCGCAAGCGGAACGATGAGCAGCAGGATCAGCTGCGATTGCCAATGCAGGGATCGGCCGTCATGGAGATCACGAGTCATATTGCGAAGCAAACAGCGGGTTTCCGGACAGCGTGGGCGAATGAGATCGCGCCAGTGATTTACAATCATCTTTCTACAGCATTTATCGATTTTCTCAGGTCGATGGTGGAGTGAGGTATTTGCGAGTGCAGAGCATGAAATGGCTGGCAGCCGGCGCGCTGCTGGTTTTGGTTGGAAGCACCGGCTGTGGCAGCCAGTATCGTCCCGTAATCAACCCTGTGCCGCCAACCGGGCCCCCAGCGCAACCCACGTCCTATGTCATAATCTTTTCGCAGCCGGGGCTCGTTCCTGCAGCCAGCCTGCCGACGAACCTCCCCCCTTGCCCCACGGTGAATGGCGTTGTCCAGGCCTATGCGAATCCGGGCGTGGTGACAATTGTCGACTTCTCCGGCGACAGCATCATGGCGCAGGCAGAGGTGGGAAATGGACCGTTGACTTTCGCGCTGGACAGCACAGGCTCAATCGCCTATAGCGAAAACTGCGATGGAACCATCAACTCAGTACCCATCTCCCAAACGCTCCAGTCCAACCAGGTTGGAACCAGCACGCTGCTGACGGGTGCGGCGCCGATTAACTCGCTGGTGGTCACGGGATCCCAATATGTCGTAGAGCAGGGACGAGGTGCGATCGCGGCCATGTCCGGCAGCCCGCCGGCGTTAAAGCAGGAGGTTTTTGTCGCGCCGAGCCTGATTAATGTGACGGGCGTGAGCGGAGCGCAGCGCGTGTACGCGATCAGCCAGGGCAATATTAATACGCCTGGTTTTGCATGGGGAACGTGCGCGAATCCTTCCGCCGTAACGGTGACCGGCGAGGCCGACGCGGTTGAAGCCGCTACCAACACCATCTCTGCCCGGCTCCCGCTTGGTGTCTGCCCGGTTTACGGGATCTCCTCGGCGGATGGGAACCGCGTGTTTGTCCTGAACCGCGGCAGCGGTACGCTCACGGTGATCAACAGCCAGCTGAACACGCTGGACACGGGATTGAATCCGTCGGGAACTATTAATCTGTGCGGCGGCACGACACCCTGCAACGCCGGTCCGGTGTATGCAGGGCTCTATACACCAGGCAATATGCTGGTGGTCGCGAACTACGACAACAATACGATCAGCGTAATTGACGTGAGCCTCGACGTGTATGGCAACGACAGCCCGAACTTCGGCAAGGTGCTGGCAACAGTTCCGGTGGGATCGAAACCCGCGGCTGTGACTGTCCTTCAGGATGGAAGCCGTGCCTACACGGCCAACCAGGGTGACGGCTCGGTGACAGTGGTGAACCTGACTAACTACACCGCGCAGAAAACGATCCCGCTGGGCAGCGCTTCGCCCAATCCGCGCTCGATCGCGTCAACGTACAACTACCCTACGGGAAAAGTCTACGTGAGCTCGCAAACGAGTCCGAATTTAGTCGTGATTCGCACCGATACGGATGTGGTTTCCGCCACGCTGCAGATGCAAGGTAATGTGGTCGATCTGCACACCACCACCCAGTATGCGGGCTCGACCACGCAGGGTGGAAACGGCATCACACAGAGCCGCTCGGTAGGATCGGGCGCTCCGTAGTCGAACATGACGTAGACCAATGACAAAGGCATCCCGATGGGTGCCTTTTGTTTTTCCGGTGGCGGAGGTAATTTACCTGCATGCCGAAGACTCCTGCTCGCGTTCGCCTGGTTTCGTGGAATGAGGACACAGCGCAGGTGCGGGCGCATCAGCTGACCGGGATGGGATTTAGCGTAGATGCTAGTTCCCTGCTTGGCCGCGGCGGCGTGATCGGTCATTTTCGCGAGGCGGCGCCGGATGCGGTAGTGCTGGATCTCGACCGGTTGCCATCGCATGGGCGCGAGGTAGGCGTTGTGTTGCGCAGTAGCAGAAGCACGCGGCATTTGCCGTTGATCTTTGCCGGAGGCGATTCGGAAAAGGTGGAGCGCATTCGCGTTGCGCTGCCGGATGCGGTGTTCACGTCCTGGGACAACATTGCCGATGCTGTCAGGCATGCGATGGCGCATCCCGTGGCGACGCCGATAAAGCCGACGCCACACATGGAGCGCTGGGCGGGCGCAAGCTTGTCGCGGAAACTGGACATCAAGCCGGGGACGCAAGTGGCGGTGCTCGGCGTCTTCGATGGATTCCCCGGGGGCTTCGAGGGATTCGCGGAGCTGCTCGGTGATTTGCCGGTGGGTACGGCGCTTGTGAAGCGATTCACACCGAAGACGCAGCTCACCCTGAACCTTGTGGGAACGCTTCGAGAACTGGCTGCCGCTTTTGAACACGCGACGGCACGTTTGCCGAAGGACACTTCGCTTTGGATCATTCATCCGAAGCGAACGAAGACCATGAGCGTGGACTTCAACCAGAACGATGTTCGCGAGCTTGGACTGGCGAGTGGATTCGTCGACTACAAGGTGTGCGCGGTGAACAGCGAGTGGTCCGGACTGAAGTTCGCGCGGAAGAAGAAGTGAGTCGCGCGAAGATCGATGAGAAATTCGTCGAAAACCATGAGGATGATTTGCCGGGTGACGGAAGAGACTTCCTCCCCTTACTCATGGCGAACTAACAGTTAGCCAATTAATCGCTGCATATTTCGCATCCGCATCGCCTTCGTTCTTGTAACAGGGAGGTTGACGGCCTGCCGAACCAGGATCACCTTCGTCCTGCAGAAACGCGCGTGACTCTCCGAATGCCATTTATCGATCTTGCCCCGTCGCATAAAAACAATGCCTTGCATTCACCAGGATTCAGCGGTAGCTTTCCTGCAGACCGCTTTAGAAGACACGAACCGGCACGAATTCTCTCAGCACCTGGACCGTAACTAGATAGATTGCCTTTTGTAAGTGTTTCGTCCTGGATCCCGCTTCTCAAACCATTCGCTATTGGAAAGGGCCCCTATGCCGTTTCGTGAAGGTATCCGTCTGCAGTGTCTGCCTCCTTGCGTTCCTGCGTTTACCCCGAAAAGCCATCGCACAAGTCTGAGGCGCACAGCCATCGCATGCATTCTGGCTGGCCTCCTGACTGGAGCGCTGTCTGTGATCAATGCCAGCGCCCAGGCACGGTTTGGCACCTCACTGATTGGCGCCGAGACTGCTGAGACATGCGGCGGTACGACTGCCATGCCACGTCTTTCTGCGGGAATCGAACGTCTGAAGGTGCGCGGTGTCCAGCAGAACGTTCTGCCGGCCGGCGACCATCATGACACGGACCTTGAGATCAAGGGCATTGCCTGTGTGGTGCCCAAGGGCACGTATGCCTATCGCAATGTGAATATCTGGGGCGGCGGCAGCCTCACTTTTGAAGACGCAGCAATCGACTTCCACGCACACTCGATCCTCGTCGAAAATGGGGGAACTCTGGAAGCTGGCACGAGCGGGGCGGTCACGGGACCGGTGACCATCTGGCTCTACGGTTCGGCGAGCGACTCCATCCCACCCATCTTCTGTAAGAGCGGACCGACCTGCGGCGTTCCGCAGGCCATCTGGGATTCCAATCCAAACGTCGTCATGAAGACGATGCCTGCGATGGGCGCCCAATGCACGACAGAGCACCAGGCCGACAGTTCGTATCCCGGAACCGATTGCTTCTACCAGTATGAAAAACTGGCCGATAGCGATCCGGCTAATGCATATTTCGGCAGAAAGGTGCTGGCGGTCTCCTGGGGCGGATCGATGATCCTAAAGGGCAAAAAAGGCATCCGGGACGGAATGCCGATTGCCAATACTCCTTCTGACTCCGGAACAAGCTGGGTGCGGTTGATTGACAATCTGACGAAGCCCACTATGACTTTCCATGTCGATCGTCCCGTTCCCACATGGGGTAACAACGATCACATCGTTCTCACCAGCACCGATTACCTGCCCAGCCATTCCGAGGAGGTAGTCATCGCGAGCGTCGGCAGCGACTCCGAAGGGACGTTGATCACCCTGCAGGACGCCACAAAATACCCACACTTCGGCACGGCCTATGACTTCTCCAGTATCGCCTCGGGCAAAGGGCCCGCGGACGACCTAAATCGACAGCCGGGGATTAAATCTGGTCAGTACTCGCTACCGTCGCGGCATCTTGAAACGCGGGCTGCCGTGGCCTTATTGACCCGCAGCATCATGATTGCATCCGAGGGCGATAGCCCGGTTCTCACCGACCGCTATTCTACGCCCCACTTTCCTTCCGGCTATTTCGGCGGCCACACCGTCATTCGCGCCGGAGTCACGCAGTATCAGATCCAGGGTGTGGAGTATTACCAACTCGGCCAGGGAGGCGCTATCGGCCGGTATCCGATTCACTTCCACATGGACCGCACTGTGCCGCCAGCAACCATCGACCCGCCGTTCCAGGGCACTTACGTTGCCGATAGTTCCATCCACGACTCGAACACTCGGTTTATCACCGTGCATGCCACGCAGGGAGTTCTGCTAGCTCGAAATGTCGGCTACCGCTCGATCGGTCACGGCTTTTATCTGGAAGACGCAACGGAGACGAATAACAAGCTTTATTCGAACATCGGCATCCAGGCGCGCGCCGCGGTATACGACGCCCTCAATGACCGCAGTGTCCCGGGAATTCTCGCCCAGCCGGGGAATTCGGGAGCGGAAATCTTCCCCTACCATTCCGATTACGACCATCCATCCGTCTTCTGGATTATGAATACCTGGAACGACTTCGAGTACAACGTTGCGGTGGGGGCCGGGACGTGCGGCGCCTGCTACTGGATGCCGCCGAGCGCCATCGGCGGGTCATCGGTCTATGAAACCTGGGATTCCTATGCCGGCATGCAGAGCACGGGTCGAGCAGGAATCGCACCCATGTTTAACTTTACCGGCAACTCGTGCAGTACGGCGATGAACTCCCTTGAAACCGTGGGCGACACCGCGCCCTGTCTCGGAGTTATCGCGTCTCCGGCTCTGGCGCCGCTTACGGGAAATACTCTCGCGTCGGTTCCCAACCCAGCACCGACTCCTTATCCAAACGTGAATGCGGGATTGCGCCAGCACGCCACGCTATGCAATGCGACAAAGGATCCGGTCACGGGCTTGACGGATTGCACGCAGGTTCCGATATGCAGTGGCCTGAACGGGCTCGAAGCAGACTGCGCAACGACGACGATAGACCATTACACGACCTCCTTCAACTGGGCCTCGAAAAACTTTTCCGCGATCTGGCTGCGGGGATGGTGGTACCTGATGCAGGACAGCGCGATCACCGACGTCCAGGGCGGCGGACTCACCCAGATTACCGGAGGGGGATACACGCGATCTGATGCAGCTCAGGGCTTCTGGAACCTCTCGCTGAGAAATCTTTTTGTCGGCAATGTGCAGCCGAACAATTCCACCGGCGTGCCCGATAACCCGTCAGCGTCGAATGGCGGCCCGTTCAATCCTTTCTCCGGGCTAACATGCCCCTATAATGGCGACCATTGTGTGTCGGTGGCCGACGGCATCAGCATTCCGATCGACTCCTTCGGCAATGCACAGCGGCTGTTCAACATATACGATGGGCCTGTCTTCGAAGACTCAGATGCCTTTGCGGACGTTCATACCACCACAATCGGCAGTGTGGAAGCCTGCAAGATGCCGGTAGGTGGAAACGACAATCCGGGGGAATGCCAGAGACTCGGATGGATGAACGGCTACCAGGTCGGGGTACTCCAGAACCCACAAACCAACCAGCCCGGAAACGACTGCATTCTGCCCAATGCCGCGATCGCCTGGAAACAGCCCAACGGTTTCTATTATCCGCCGGCCTTCCACTCCAAAAATCTTGCCTTTAAGGACGTCGATATTCGCCACTTCGTCGTCGAGCCTTTCTGGAAACCCAATTCGTTCACGACGGATCTCAGCAGAGTCAAAAACACCTATTGCACCTGGGAATTTGGGATGTTTGGAGTGAACTTCACCGACATCGATCGCCAGACGGAGCTGAGCGACGACGATGGGGCGCTGACCGGCCTGACATCGGACACTGTAAAGCCTGTGAGCCCAGAGCCGCCGGACCCATCGATTTCCGTCAATAAAGACCCCTTCTTCAACGCGCCTCTCCTGACGCCGGAGTGCTCGAGTTCCTACCCGGGAGGAACCTACCCAGTACCAGGCAGCAGCCCCCCTAAGTTTGCAAGCACAACCGCCACAGCAGACGCCAGCCCCTATCAGTATGTAAGCACCGTCGTCTATCACTACTGTGATCACCAGGAGCTCATCGACGGCAAGGAAGTCACTGTGGCCGGCTGCTCCACCTGGGGAGGCAACTGCACCGATCAAACCTGCTCGGGAGTTCCGCTCTACCGCCAGTTCCTTACCGGCGACGAGTTCACCGCATATCAGGCAGATCCGACGACGCGGCCAGTGGTTCGTCTGATGGGTCAGGTGAGCGTGCAGCGCAGCAACCTGACGCTCAATCACGGAAGCTATTACATCGACACGACGCTGGACGAGGCAACCCAGAAACAACAAATCAACGCGCGATACGCTCCTAACAATCCAGCCGCATACAATGTCAACCTCTTTGAGGCAAATGGGACCTATTATGTGTTTTTTCTTTTCGCCACAGAACGCTTCCACCAGAGATATAGTTTCTACGTCGGGAATGTCTCAGAATCAGCAGCCCTGGCTGCGGTTGCGCCTGCCCGCGTTCAGTTACCCGACCAGAAATTCGTGATCCCTCCAACGACAGGCGGAGGATGGATCACCAACAAGGTCTATGACTCCACCACCGGGCTGCTGACCCTGACCGTGGATCTGTCCAACGAAAACGTCTCCATGGATAAGGAACAGTTTTGCCAGCCGACTAGTTATTGCACCTTTACCCAGGGCTCGGGACCGAAGGGCACGGGAACATGCGGATGCAACACGAACAATCCCGCCTGTAAGGCGGCCGACAATGTATGCAGCTGGGCCGTCAAGGATATCGATTGCCCCATCGACGGCTGCTATGGCTTCTCCATAACGATGCCCGGTGCATTTGTGGCGGGCACTCAACCCAACCTGCCGCCCGCGCCGATTCACTTCACGGGCGATACGAATCCCACCGATCCCTATAAGACCAGCGATCCCTACTTTAACGTAGGCAATGTTACGTTTTCCAATACCAATGTCGTTGCGGGCTCCGAATGCACTTATAACCCTGTGCCAACACAACAGTAACCGGACTCACATCAGGTTAACGGCGTCTACATCGACGATGAGATTGCGGCGCGGAATGCCCAGGTTATCGGCCTGAGCTAGTGCCAGATGCAAGGTGCGCGCAAGGGCTTGCCGGCTCCCTGCTTTCAGGAGCAGATGGAAGCGGTAGATTCTCTTGATGCGGGCGATGGGCGCGGTGGCGGGACCAAGCACGCGCACTCCGTCGAGTTGAGTGGACTGGAACCAGCGGCCCAGGCTCGCCGCCCATCCGGCGGCTTCTTCGAGTCGCGAGCTTTGAATGATGAGATTGGCGAGCGCCGCGTAAGGCGGATAGTAAAAATTTCTGCGATGCTTCATTTCGACGCTGACGAAGGCGTGGAAGTCGTGCTTGACCGCGCATTGAATGGAGTAATGATCAGGATGGAAGGTTTGCACGACGACGGTGCCGGGAAGCTCGCCACGACCTGCGCGCCCTGACACCTGGGTGAGCAGTTGGAAGACGCGCTCGGCGGCGCGGAAGTCGGGCAGGCCGAGGGCGAAGTCTGCGCCGACAACACCGACCAGCGTGACTCCGTGGATGTCGTGGCCCTTGGCGATCATCTGCGTGCCGACGAGCAAGTTGATCTCGCCGGAATGGAGGCGCATGAGCAGGCGCTCCATGTCAGCACGGCCACGGACGGTATCGCGGTCCATGCGGCCGATTCCTGCGCCGGGAAAGATCTCCTGCAGCCGCTCCTCGCCCTGCTGTGAGCCTGCTCCGAGGAAGTAGAGGTGCTCGCTGTCGCAGTTGGGGCAGCGCTGGGGCACGGTTCTTTTGTAACCGCAATAGTGACACTCCAGCCGCTGGCCCACCGGCGCGTGCCCGTCGCTCGTCGTCACCGGCTTGTGGTAGGTGAGCGAGATGGAGCAGTTCTCGCACTGCAGCTTTTCGCCGCATGCGCGACACATGACGACGAAGGAATAGCCGCGGCGGTTGAGCAGTATGATGGCCTGCTCGCCTCGGTCGAGCGTGGCCTGGGTTTGGTTGATAAGGGCGCGCGAGAAGAGATGTTCCTGGCCCGTCTCCTGAAATTCGCGGCGCATATCGACGAGTTCGACGAGCGGCAGAGGGCGTTGCATGACGCGTTCGTGCATTTCGATGCGCGCGTACTTGGCCTGGCGGGCGTTGTGCCCCGAAGCATTAAGCCATGACTCGAGCGATGGCGTGGCCGATCCGAGCACGATGGTGGCATTGGCAAGCTTGGCGCGCATGACGGCTGTGTCGCGTGCATGGTAGCGCGGCATCGATTCCTGTTTGTAGCTGGAGTCGTGCTCCTCATCGACAACAATCAGGCCGAGATTCTCGACCGGGGCAAAAATGGCGGAGCGCGTGCCGACGACGACACGAGCCTCGCCTTTCCGAATACGGTGCCACTGTTCGGAGCGCTCTTCCGGCGTAAGTGCGGAATGCAGGAGCGCCACTTCACCGCCGAAAGCGTGATGCAGCTGCGCGGCCATGGCGGGCGTGAGGCCGATTTCGGGCACCAGCAGGATGGCGGACTTGCCGCGATCGAGCGCGCGTTGCATCGCGGCCAGATAGACGGCGGTCTTTCCGGAGCCAGTGACTCCGTGAAACAGGTGCGGGCGAAATTCGGCGGTGTCGACTGCGGCGGTAATTGTGTCAAGAGCGGCCTGCTGCGCCGCGTTAAGCGTGTGTGTTGGGCGATGCAGCGTGGAGAGCTGCGTGAGATGGAAGTCGGCGGGACGCTCCTCGATTTTGACCAGCTCGCGCTTGACCAGCGTTGCAAGGGTGGAGACGGGAACGGTGAGGCGGCGCAGTTCAGCGACAGGCAGCTCGCCTCCAGAGCCAGCGAGCTCAGCTAGGATGGCCTGCTGGTTGTCGTTAAGCTTCGGCAGCCGCGCGTCTTCGACCAGCACCGCATAGCGAACGGTACGGCGGGCATCGCGTGGTGCGGCGCTGGTCTCGCGGATGATCCACTTCTTACGCAGCATGCCGGTGAGGAGATGATGAGCGACTCCGGTTGCGGAGCGGAGGGTAGCTGCGCGCACCGCGTCTCCGTTTTCGAGATAGTTGAGGACTTTGTATTCCGTGTCCTGCTCCTCAGGCGAGCGTCGCGACCGGCGGGATGATCCGTGTTCCGCACCTTCGAAGAGAGCTTCGCGGCCGAGGTCAGTGATGCGGTAGAGCACCTGTTTGCGCACCTCGCTCATCAGAGGCAGCATGGCGCGCAGGACTTCTCCGACGGGCGCGATGTAGTACTGCGCGATCCATTGCGCCAGCTCGAGGAGCTGCGGCGAAAGGATCGACTCGTCGTCGAGGATGTTGAGGATGGGCTTGGCTTCGACCGGCGGCGGTTCGTCGTGAACGCGGAGAACGATTCCGGTCATCTTTTCGTTGCGGAAGGGTACCAAGACGCGCGCTCCGATGGGCGGAGTCGTTTCGCCAAGCGCATAAGTGAAGGCGCGATCAAGCGGGACCGGCAGGGCAACGTCACAGAAAGCGGGCACTCAGTACAGGGTATAGGGGATAGGGTGTTGGGTACAGCTTCAGGCGAGGGCTTCAACTCTGAGGCTTGGACGCTTTGAGGCCGAGCTCGGTCATGGCGAGTTGGAGATCCTTCCAGGCTTCTTTCTTCTGGGTTGGGTCACGCAGCAAATAGGCGGGGTGATAGGTCACAATGAGCTTCGCACCCCGGGCTTCGTGCAGGCGTCCGCGCAGACGGGCGAGCGGCGATTTGCCTCCAAGCAAATAAGTAGCAGCGGTCGCGCCGAGAGCGACAATCACCTGCGGACGGATAACCTCGATTTGACGGAAGAGGAACTGGGTACAGGTGTTCGCTTCTTCGGGTTCGGGGACACGGTTCTGGGGCGGCCGGCACTTGACGATATTGGCGATGTAGACCTCGGCGCGCTTCAGGCCCATAGCGGCGATCATGTTGTTGAGCAGTTGGCCGGCGCGGCCTACGAAGGGAAGCCCCTGCATATCTTCGTCCGCACCCGGGCCTTCGCCGATGAACATGAGGCGGGCGTTCGGGTCTCCGTCGCCGAAAACGATGGTGTGACGGCCCTGAAAGGCGAGCGGGCAGCGGGTGCAGTCTCCGATGTCTTCGCGGATGGCCTGAAGCGCGACGGCTCGGTCGGCAGCCGGGATGCTGTCACCTGATGCGGCAGGAAAGAGCGGCGGAGGCGTGGGTTTGCGGGCGGGGATGGGCGCCTCCGATTCGATGTTTGGAAGTGATACGGATTCTATTTCAAGGATAGACTCGGATGTCGGCTCGCCGCGGCGGTAAAGGTCATAAACGCCGAGGTCGCGGTAATAGCGGATGCGGGCCTGGATGATCTGCGCGAGTTCGGGGGCGACTTGGGTCATTTCAGCGCAGTCGCAACCTCAACTTGCCTTGGCTGCGAGTTTCGACTCTATGACGGCGATGCGTTCGCGAATATCCAAAAGCTCACGCACGCGAGCGAGATCGGCCTGAGCGCGTGACTCGGATATCGCAGAGAGGAGAGTCTGAAACTGCATCTCGCTCTGCTTCGACTGGGAGTTGAAGCGCTCATCGACCAGCTTTTCGAAAACGGCCTGGCGCACCTTGAGTTCGCGCACATCGGGCGCGATCACATCCTGGACGAGTTGCTGCAAGGTCTGAAGTACGTTGTCAGTCATGGAGTCTTCAGTTGTCATCTTAACCCCGATTGCGCGACGCGCCGCCACCGAAAATATATCCGTGCCGACTCCATAGTACCGTCCTCAACTACTCCATGGTGCTGCTTTCAGTAACGACTTTCTGCGGGCGGCGCAGGCCAAGGATTTCCTGCAGGATGCGGTCGGCGAGATCGCGCTTGGCCATCTCTGGGAGTTCGAGGGCGGTGGAGGGCGTCAGAAAAGTAACGGCGTTGCGGTCGGAGTCGAACCCGATGCCTTCGCGCGAGACATCGTTGAGAACGATGGCGTCAGCACCCTTGCGCAGCAGCTTGGCACGAGCGTGAGCGACGGCGTCCTGCGTCTCGGCTGCGAAGCCGATGATGAGCTGCCCTGAATGACGACGGGCTACAGCCTCAGCGAGAATGTCTTCCGTGGGCGCGAGCTCGATGGTGAGCGCGCCGGTGCGCTTCATCTTCTGATCGGCTTGCTTGAGTGGCCGGTAGTCGGCGACGGCGGCGGCCTTAATGACAATACTCGCCTGATCCATACGTCCTAGAACGGCCGCGCGCATCTCCTCGGTGGTCACGACCGGGATGACCTCAACATTGGCGGGTGGACGCAGCGCAGTAGGCGCGGTGACCAGAATGACACGCGCCCCGCGACGCTCGGCAGCTTCGGCCAGGGCGTATCCCATCTTGCCGCTTGAGCGGTTGCCGAGGAATCGGACGGGGTCCAAGGCCTCTCGCGTGCCTCCGGCGGTGACGAGCACCGTTTCGCCGGCGAGATCGTTGCGGTGATGCAGCACTCCGAGGACGGCTTCCACGATGGCTGGCGTGTCGGCGAGGCGGCCGCTGCCGGTCATGCCGCAGGCGAGGTATCCGGTGTCCGGTGGAACGACCTGCACGTTGCGGCTGGCAAGTGTATCGAGATTAGCTTGAGTGGCCGGATGCTGCCACATGTTCACGTTCATGGCCGGCGCCACCACCACCGGCGCGGTGGTGGCAAGGTAGAGCGTGGTCAGGAAATCGTCGGCGATGCCATGCGCAAATTTGGCAAGGATGCTGGCCGTGGCCGGCGCAACAACAAGTGCATCAGTTGTCTGAGCGGCTTCGATATGTTCAATGGCGGAGTCGAGATTGTCGTCTGGCGATTCAGGGGCAGCCCACAGGCTGGTGATGACCTTGTGTCCGGTGATCGAGGCGAAGGTGAGCGGCTGGATGAATTGAGTCGCAGCCTCGGTCATGACCACATGAACATCGAGCGCCTGCTGTTGCAGCGCACGCACCAACTCCGCTGCCTTGTAAGCGGCGATGCCGCCGGAGACCCCAACCGTAACCTTCATACCTAAATATTACGGGACGTTTGACGGCCCAGGTCCGAAAAAACCGGACCTAAGGGACCGCGAAGGATCTATATACGATCTGGCTTACAGGCTGACGAACTTTGGAATGTCGGGTGCGACGATTTCCGGCTTGAGCACCGGCGTATCGGCTTTGACATAACCGACCTTACCGGCGGCGATTTCATCCTGTGCAACTTTGCAGGCTTTGCGGGAACGGGAATCAACCAGCGGCTGCGAGCCATTCTGGAGCTGGCGTGCGCGGCGCGCGGCAACCATTACGTAACGAAAATTGCTATCGAACTCTTGCTCAACACTCATGGCGTCTCTTCTCCAAAAATTACCTTGACCAACTCACACCGGAGCGGCCTCAGCGTTGACAACTCCGAAAGCCTGGAGCACGGGTTTGATCCGTGCCTCAGAATTTCGCTGGCGGCATTTTTCCGCCTTTCCGATCAGCTCTTCGTCGTCGCGAGTCGATGGACCGTGGTTGCGGCTCATGCGTTCGGCGGCGACGATGGCTGCCATCTCCTCGACCGCGCGGTCGAGAATATCGTTGACCAGAATATAGCCATATTCGCGGTAATTCTCAATCTCCTCGCGAGCCTTGGCGAGACGCCGCCGGATAATCTCTTCCTGCACAGTACCTTCCGCGCGGCTGCGATTGCGCAGCCGGTAGGCAAGAATCTCCGGCGACGGAGGCATGACAAAAATGCTGACGGCGTCGGGCATCTTCTCGCGAACCTGCGATGCTCCCTGCACGTCGATGTCGAGAAGTACATCTTTTTCCTGTGCGAAGGCATCGGTGAGCGACTTACGCGCAGTGCCGTAGTAATTTCCGAATACGTCTGCATATTCAAGAAACTCGCCGGCATCAATCATGCGCTGAAATTCTTCGCGACTTATGAAGTGATACTCGCGGGCTTCTTCCTCCGACCCGCGCGGCGTGCGCGTCGTGTAGGAAACAGAGAATTCCAGATTCTTGACCTGTGAACGAAGCTCGTTAACGAGCGTAGATTTGCCCGAACCGGAAGGGGCCGAGATGAGGAACAAGATGCCTGCCAAAACGCTGGTGTTCTCCTTTGCTTTTGTCCCTACTCGAGATTCTGAATCTGTTCGCGCGCTTTTTCGATTTCAGATTTCATACCCAGTCCAAGTTCTGTGATGCGCGGACCATTTCCGGCAACACCTCCTGTTTTGGAAAGCAGGGTGTTGGCCTCGCGGTTCATTTCCTGCAGCAGAAAGTCAAGTTTCTTGCCGATTTCGCCCCCGTTCTCCAACAGCGAGCGAAAGTGATCGATGTGCGTGCGCAAACGCGTCACTTCCTCGTCCACATCGCTGCGCTCCGCGAGCAGCGCGGCTTCCTGCAACACGCGATCGCGGTCGAAAGATCCGTCGAGCATAGCCGTAAGGCGCTGGCTGACGCGCTCGAAGTAAGCCTGGCGCACGTCTTCGCGCAACTCCGCTGCTTCGTCGACCAGGCTGCGCAGGCGGTCGAGTGCAGTGTGCAATTCCACTGCCAGGGCTGCGCCCTCTTGCGCGCGCATGACATTCAGCGCGTCGATCAGTCGCGGGATTTCGTCAAGAACTGCTGCTTCGAGAGCACGGGCTTCTTCGTCCGAGCCGCGATCGCTTGAGGCCTTTTCATAGGAGCGGCCATCGCCGTTGAAGATGCCGGGGAGGCGGAAGATTGCATTCAGGTCCGGTTCACCCATCAATCCATGCTGCGTGGAGGCGCTACGAAAGGCGGCGAGATACGTTTCCACGAGTGCCGCATCGTAAGCCGTCTCAGCCTTCTGCCCGCGATCGAGGTTGAGGGTAACTTCGACATGGCCACGCACCATTTTCTGTTTAAGCAGGCGGCGAAGTTGCATTTCGAGCGCCTCGGTCCCGCCGGGGAGGCGCATGTGCAGGTCGAGGAAGCGATGGTTGACGCTCTTAAGGCTGAGGGTAAAGCCCACCGATTCAGAAGCGCGCCCCGAGCTACGAGCGAATCCAGTCATGGAATATACTTGCGCAGAAATCGGCGCTGGTGAACTCATGCATCCACCTTTCCCAGCAAGGCCGGTTCGCGCGAGTCATATTCGTCGGCGCCCATAAATTGTAGCCGGTAGAGCTTTTGATAGGTAGGAGAGATTTGCAGCAGCTCTTCGTGCGAGCCGATTGCGGTGATGCGTCCCTGCTCGAGCACCGCGATGCGGGTGGCGCGCCGCACCGTCGAGAGCCGGTGCGCGATCACGACAACGGTGCGGCCGGTCATCAGATTGCTGAGCGCAGTCTGCACGAGCGCTTCGCTTTGATTATCGAGGGCGGAGGTGGCCTCGTCGAGAATGAGCACCGGCGCATCCTTCAAGATGGCGCGGGCAATGGCCAGGCGTTGGCGCTCGCCTCCGGAAAGGCGGAAGCCTTTTTCACCGATGATGGTGTCGTAGCCCTCGGGCATCTGCAGGATAAAGTCGTGCGCGAGTGCGGCCTGCGCGGCTTCTACCACACGCGAAAGAGGCACGTCTGGCTGTCCGTAGGCGATGTTGTTGCGCACCGTGTCGTTGAAGAGGATCGTCTCCTGCGTGACCTTGCCGATTTGTTCTCGCAACGATCGCAGGCTCACGTCGCGCAGGTCGTGTCCGTCGATGAGCACGCGGCCCGAGGATGCATCGAAGAAGCGCGGGATGAGATTCACGAGCGTCGACTTCCCTGCTCCGCTGGGGCCGACGAGGGCAATTACTTCACCATGTCGAATGTCGAGGTCGATGTTGTGCAAGACTCCCTTCTCGCCCTCATCGGTGCTGTAGGCAAAGCCCACGTTCTCCAATCGAATTGCCTCGCGAAAATCCTTCAAGTGGAATGGGTGCTTGCGCTCGACGACTTCGTCCTGGTCTTCCATGAATTCGAAGATGGCCTGCGATGCGCCCAGCGCCTGCTGGAAGCTGTTGTAGTACACAGCCGACCGGCGCACCGGATCGTAGAGTTTGAAGAGCGCGACAATGAAGGCAAAGAACGTGCCCGTCGTCATCACGTGGCTGTTGATGGCGTTGCGTCCGAAGAGAAGCAGCAGGGCGATGGCCACGGCTCCAATGAAGTCCATGAGCGGCGAGCTGATGGCCTGGGCGCGCACCGAGCTTAGATTGGCGCGGAAGAGACGGCGCGCGGCCTGACGAAAGCGCAGCACCTCCCAGAACTCCATGTTGAAGGCTTTGACGATGCGGTTGCCGGTGATGGTTTCGTGCAGGATGTTCTGGATTTCGGCCAGCTTGTCCTGGCCTTTGCGCGTGGTCTGGCGTACGCCACGGCCGATTTTGCGGATCGACCCGATAACGACGGGCACAAAGAGCAGCAGGACCCAAGCAAGTTTGCCGCCGAGAAAAATAACCACTCCGGCGGTAAAGATCAGTGTAAAGACCTGCTGCAGAAAATCCGACAGCACCGACGACATGGCGTACTGCACACGCTCGATGTCATTAATGAGCGCTGAGAGCAGCGTTCCGGTCGCATGCTTCTGGAAAAAAGAAATCGAGCGGCGCAGGATGGCTTCGTAGAGATCGTCGCGCAGATCGGTGATCATGCCGAAGCCAGCGTAGTTGGCGAGGTAGGTTCCGGTGTAGTCGCAGATGCCCTTCAGCAGCGTGGAGCCAACAAAGGCGAAGGCGACGACGGTCCAGTCATTGTGAAAGTGAGAGGGGACAAGGCTCTGAAGGTCGATATGAAAGCGCGTCCCAAGTGCCGAGAGGAGCGTGATGTCTTTGCGGCTGCCTCCGGGATGGAGGACGTTGTCGAAGATGGGGCCGACGAGCAGAACGCGGAAGGCATCGAGGAGTCCGACAGCAGCGGCCAGCACAACGGCGGAGATGATCTGAAGCCAGTATCGGCCGGCGTAATGGAGCAGTCGCCACCCTCGCTTCATTGCTTCGTCCCAGGTGGCGGCTCAATTTGCCACGACTGCCAGATCATCCCGTTATTTTAGACTGTTTGCCGCGGTCGGCATACGGAAGACGCCTTCGGCGCATCAACATGTTACCGTCGCGAACCGCGTCGCCGAATGAGCACCAGGACGATGACTCCGGCTAGAATGAGCAAGACAAGAGATCGAAAACTCACGAAGATCTTTCTCCAGCGTAGACACCACTGGGGCGATTCTACGCCGGAGATTCAGTTGCACTTCATGCAATGGCGCGGATCACGCCGCCGTCGACGCGGATGGCGGAGCCGGTCGCCGCCAAAGCTGCTTCGCTGCACAGATAAACGACCATCGCGGCGACCTCTTCCGATGTCTCAAAGCGCTTGATGAGGCTGCTGGGCCGGGCATGTTCGAAGAACTCGTGGGCCAGCACATCTTTTGTCTTGCCCTGCTGCGCGGCCAGGCTCTCGACGAAGGTAGCCACCCCCTCGCTCTCGGTGGGGCCGACCAACACGGAGTTGACGGTAATGCCGCTGGCGGGGAAAGACTCAGCGATGCCGCGCGCGACAGCCATCTGCGCGGTCTTGGTCATACCGTAGTGCACCATCTCGGCAGGAATCTGCACGCCTGACTCGCTGGAGATAAAGATCACGCGGCCCCACTTCCTCTCGAGCATCCAAGGCAGATAATGCCGCGTGATGCGCACGCCGGAAAGTACGTTCGTCTCGAAAAATCGCCGCCAGTCGGCGTCGTCGATTTCAAGGAACGGTCTGGTCTCGAAGATGCCGAGATTGTTGACCAGTACATCGAGATGCGGGACGCGAGAGAAGAGCTTCTTCGCGCCCTCTTCCGTGATCAGGTCGGCGGCAACGCCATCCACCTTGCCCTCGATCTCACCGACGGCCTTGTTGACGCGCTCCTCGGTGCGTCCATTGACGTAGACGAAAGCGCCTTCAGTGGCGAGAAGTTCCGCAATGGCGAATCCGATACCTGCGGTTGAGCCGGTAACGAGTGCGCGCTTGCCCTTCAATCCGAGATCCATGATGGCTCCCGTGAATGATCTGGAGGAGTAGATTCGGAGAGCAGGGAGTGGGATTCAGGTGAGAGACTTCCCGGCGAAGGTCTTCCTACCTTGGCATATCTCTATGCGCGGTCTTCACCCTGTAGCCCTCTTTCGCGAGGCGCTTGCGCATCTCCTCCGCGATCATCACCGATCGATGCTGCCCTCCCGTGCATCCGAACCCAACCGTTAAATAGCTCTTGCCCTCGTGGATGTAGTGAGGAAGCAGGAAGAGCAGCAGGTCGGTGACGCGGCTGAGGAATTCCTGTGTCTGCGCGAATTTGCGCACATAGGCAATGACTTTCGGATGGCGGCCGGTGAGATGGCGGAATTCGGGAATGAAGTGCGGGTTAGGCAGGAAGCGTACGTCGAAGACCAAGTCGGCTTCGAGCGGCACTCCGTTCTTGTAGCCGAAACTGATGGAGGAAACGAGCAGGCTCTTGCCGTCTGACTCGCGCTCGAACTGGTTCTGGATGTAAGCCCGGAGCTCGTGCACGTTGAAGTTCGAAGTGTCGATGAGAATGTCGGCGACGTTACGGATGGGATCGAGCAGCTTACGCTCGGCCTGAATCGCAGATCCCACCATCGCTTCACGGCCCAGCGGATGAGGGCGACGCGTCTCGGAGAAACGGCGCAGGAGCGCGGCTTCGGAAGCTTCGAGATAGATAACGGTCGTTGACAGGCGCTTGCGCAGTTCGCGCAGTATGGCCGGGAAGCGCTCCAGTCGCTGCCCTTCGCGCACATCGACCACCAACGCGGCGCGGGTGTTCTCAACCGATTGCGCCGCGAGTTCGGCGAAAGGCGTGAGCAGATCCATAGGCAGATTGTCGACCGCGTAGTAGCCGAGATCTTCAAAGGCCTTAAGTGCCGAGGCTTTGCCGGAGCCCGATAATCCCGTAAGGATGACTAGCTCGTGCCGAGGCTCTGCATGAGAAACAGGTGAATGGGCGGCAACGCGCGCGAGGCCGTTTGCCCCTTTGTGATTCTCAGGCGAGCGCTTGTACCTAGCTGACTTCTTAAGGGCTGCCTTTTTCGCGGAAGTCTTCGGCCGAGCCATGCACCCATCGTAAATCAGGGCTCTTCAATCAGCTCTATCTTGCCGTCGCGCTTGCGGTGCAGCACCTTCACATGTCCGCCCTTGTCGCGGAAGACGAAGACCTCGCGATCGCGAAACTCACACTCTTTTACGGCTTCCTCAAGAGTCATGGGACGCAGCGCAACCGAGTCGGTCGAACGGACGATATGCGGCTCGGAAATGGGTATTCGCGCTGGAAAACTGTGCACGGTTACCGGGATGACCGGCTTGCTCCGTCCGTTGCCGTTGGCCTTCGAGGCAGTCGCCGCTGCGGCTTTCTCGGTGGTAACGCCCGGCTTGGCCGAGGCGCGGCGAGGGCGTTCCAGCTGCAGATCTGCCAGGAGCTTCTCTTCCTTAGGCTGGCGCTTCTTCGCCTGAAGCTTTTTCCTGCATTTGATAGCCTGGGTTTCGGCCTTTTCCAACGCTCCGCGGAGCGCCGTTTCCATACTGGTCGCCTCGGAGATGCCGAGGATGTCAAGACGGCGCGTCTTAATGCTGACTTCGGCTGTCTTACGGTATTTTTCCGCGCTCAGGATTACATGTGCGCCGGTTGTCCTGCCGAGAATCTTGCCGATTCGCTCAATGCCCTCCTCCGCCAGGCTGCGGAGTGCCGGGGTAACGGTCACCTGTCTGCCGGTGTACTCAACCTGCATGGTGAAAGCTCCCTTCCAAAACAGAATGCCCACCAAGAATGGCGATTCTACAGCATTTTCGAAAAACGCTGTAGTTCGAAGGCGGTGCCCTCAAGTCAACGCGACCATCAGGAAACGTTGATCTTGCTCGATCTGGTGACGGCTTGGATTTTTCGAAAATGCCTTTACCTCATCCGCGAACGCGGCGCTGGTGGGTGCTGGGAATTCGCAGATCTTCGCGGTATTTGGCCACGGTTCGCCGGGTCACGTTGATGCCCTGGCCCTGCAGCATGGCGGCGATCTGGTCGTCGGTGAGCGGCTTGCCGGGATTTTCGTCCTCAATCAATTTTTTCACCTTGCGCTTGAGCAGCATGAGCGGCGTGCCGGCGCCTTCCGGGCCATTCACGCCCTCAGAAAAGAAGAATCGTAACTCGTAGACGCCCTGCGCGGTATGCACATATTTGTTCGACACGGCGCGGCTCACGGTGGAGGGGTGAACGCCGATCTCCTCGGCGACCTCCTTGATCATCATGGGACGGAGCGCCTCGACGCCCTTCTCGAGGAAATCGCCCTGGCGGCGGACAATCGCCTCGCAGGTGCGCAGGATGGTGTTTTTGCGCTGCTCGATATTACGCATGAGTTGGAGCGCCGAGCGGTACCGCTCCTTCACGTAATCCTTGACTTCTTTTTCCGCTCCCTGCTGCGTCAGCATGCGCCGGTAACCCTGGTTCAGGCGCAGGGTGGGCAGGTCCTCTTCGTTCATGACAACAACGTATTCGTCGCCGCGCTTCACAAAGGCCACATCTGGTTCGATCAATCTGGCGTCGGATCGGTTGTATCGCTGTCCTGGACGCGGATCGAGGGTGCGGATGAATTCGATCGCGTGCTGAGCCGTCTCAACAGTCTTGCCGATGGCCTTGGAAAGCTCGCGCGGGTCGCGCTTCTGCAGAAGCTGCAAATGCTTATCGATGATGCAGGCAGCGACGTCGAATATCTCAAGGCGGCTGTCGGTGGCACCCGCGTCAGCAGCACAAACGGAGTTGATGGGAGACTCCGCAGCGATGTCAGGGCCCTCGACGACCTCGGAGGAGATTTCGGACGCATCGTCATCGCCATGAGATACCGCTACGCCATTCAGATCGAGACTGGCGTGACCGTTGGCAGGGGCGGGGCCCGGGATGCCGCTTCCGGCATAGCCGTTCTGCCGTTCACGGTTGTGGCGCTCCCCGCGACTCGGTGATTCTCCCCGGCTCTTCCGCGCAAAGATCAACTCGAATTCCTTACGCTGGGCTTCAACCTGCACCAACAGGCACTCGCGGAGATCGCGCGTGGCGATACCTACCGGGTCGAGCTGGCGGACGACGGCGAGACCCGCATCGAGGTGCGCCCGGGCGCGGTCGAGCATGGCCTGGGGCAATTGTGCCGGGGTGGCGTGGCTGTTCTTGCGGACGGGCGCGGCTTTCTGTTCACCGGAATCCGCATCTTCGTCCGGGTCAGCCTCGGCGTCTGTTTTCGCAGCGACCTCGGGCCCAAGCTGTTCGCGGAGATAACCGGCGAGCAGCTCTTCGTCGCTGGCCGTGAGATAGCCGTCCTCGTTGAGGTTACCGACGATGTACTCGGCTGCATCACGAACCGCAGGCGAAAGGGTGATGGAACCGAGCTGCCAGAAAATGTGATCGGTCAGCGTGCCGGGCTGCGAGAGGAAGTTTTCGATCGAAGGCGCTTCGCTGATTTCGAAGTTGTTGGCGGTGCGGTAACCCGGATCGAGATAATCCTGGAAGTAGGAGCCCATGTCGATCTCATCGAAGGGATCGGTCTTCTTTTCGGGCTCTGCTTCCGCTGCCCGCATCTCGATCGATCGATCGTGCTCAATCTCCTGCCGGGCTACCTCGTCGAGGAGGGGGACGTTTTCTTCGAGCTCCTCGAGGATCGGGTTCTCGGTTATCTCGGCGTTGATCATCTCCTTCAGCTCAAGCTTGTTCAACGCCAGCACGCTGACCATCTGCATCAGGCCGGGCGTCAATATCTGCCGTTGAGCCACTTTCAAGCTCAGCTTGGGTTGGAGAAGAGCCATCGCATCCTATCTTCGAAAAATATGCTGAGTGGTTGCCTCCCAGTGTACATCCAGGCGGGAACACCTTAGAAGCGACTGCAAGTGCACCACGCTTTTTAAACCGGCCGATTTCGCGCTCTGCGCAAGCGGCTTAGTTCAGGGAGAACCCCTCGCCTAAATACACTCTCCGCACTTCCGGGTCGTTACCCAGCTGCTCCGGCGTACCATCGCGGAAGATCTTGCCCTGGTTGATGATGTACGCCCGGTCCGTCACGGAAAGAGTCTCACGGACATTATGGTCCGTAATGAGCACACCGATGCCACTGGCTTTAAGGTCGAAGATAATCTCCTGCAGATCGATTACCGCAATGGGATCAATTCCCGAAAAGGGCTCGTCGAGCAAAATAAAAGAAGGTTGGATGCACAGGCATCGGGCAATCTCTACGCGGCGCCGCTCGCCGCCAGACAAGGCATAGCCGCGGGTCTTGCGGATCTGACCCAGGTTGAGCTGCTCAATCAGTTTTTCTGTGCGCGCGCGCCGTGTCTCGCGGGATATGTTTTGCACTTCAAGCACGGCGAGGATGTTCTCCTCCACTGTGAGCTTGCGGAAGACCGAAGGCTCCTGCGGGAGGTAGCTGATGCCGTATTGCCGGGCCCGCATGTACATGGGGACGTGAGTGATGTCTTCGCCGTCTGCGAGGACGCGGCCCGAATCCGGAGCGATCAGGCCGACAATGATGTAGAAACTGGTCGTCTTGCCGGCGCCGTTCGGTCCTAGCAGGCCGACGACTTCTCCCTGGCTGACGTGAACACTGACGCCGTTGACTACTTGGCGTCTTTTGTAGGACTTGCCGATCTCTTCCGTCGAAAGCTTCTGCATTTACTTCGGAGCGCGCGTATCCGTAACGGTGCCCGACTGTCCCCCACTCACCACGACGCTATCATCCTGACTATTGAAAATCAATGTCGCGCCGGTGGTAGTTCCTTTTGCCTGATCGGTAATGCGCGGCGGATTTCCAGGAGTGCCGGTGAGAATGTATTTTCCGTCGTCGGCGGTGTAGACCAGCTTCTCGCCGACACCTTTGCGGCCCGGCTGTGTGATGACAACGCGACCCGTGGCGACGATACGGTCGAGTTGGCTTTGCGACGTCTGAGATGGCGTGGACCCGCTCGAGCCTTTTCGTGGCGGAGCAGGCGTCAGATAAAACTGCACCTGGTCGGCGTGAATGATGCCATCCGGGACTTCCGCTGTCACCGCCCCGCGAAAGTCGCCGCGCCGATCGGCGTCCGCGTAGAAGAGCGTCTGGCTGTGGACACGCACCACGCTTTGCTGGTGTTTCGCGCCGATCGCCGACGTCAGATTGGCATTAACCACAGGAGCGGCATTGCCATCTTCTCCGTGAGCCTTGAGCGTCTGCGGCGTTCTCGACAGTTCAAACACCGGAGCCAGGATCGAATTCTCGCCCTGCCACATACGGGCCGGCGTATCAGGAGTGCCGTGGAAGACGCTGATGTTGGTCGCATGATGCAACTGTGCGCGGTCGGCGGTGATGTGAACCGGCCCGTCTCCACCCAGTGATGGGCCGGGGTTGGTTAGGGCTGCGCCATTCGGCGTTTTCGGCTGAGTGTAAGTCACCTTTACGTTGCCTTGCGCAGTCGCGTCACGGGAATCGCGCTGGTAGTCGATTGCCTGCGCACTCATCTGCAACAATTGGCCGTCGTTGAGCCGGGGATCGCCGGTCAAGTGAAGAATCTGGTCAGAGGCGTGATACTCGGCGTGCTTCGCCCACGCGGTGAACGTCGCCGGGTCGGCGGGCGCGCCGGGCCTCTTCGCAGGAGTCTGTGTCATCACCACATTGCCGTCCTGGATCGCTGTTTCCACCTGCGAGTTTGCGGCATCAGCAGAATTGCCGTGCTTCGCTGGCGCCCGGGCAGGCGGTCTTTCGTCCTTTGCCGAGCTGCCCTGCGGCGGACGCGGTTGGGGAGTAAACGTCACCTTCAACCGGTCTCCCTTGCTGGTGTTGGTCGAGCCATCGACGGCGAGATCGACGATTTCCGTATTGCCGGAGCCGTCTAGCTGCTTGATGGTCGTGCCGTTGTCAAGCGTCGCCAGCAACTGATCGCCCGAAATAGTCGTGAGCTGCTGAGGCGCGTTCGACGGAATAGTGTGCAGCTTGACGGTGGCGCGGCCCGTTGCCAGGGCCTTCTGCGCAACGCTCTTTTTCGGGTCGGGTCCGGGAACAAAATCAACGTCCAGCTTCGACGCCAACACCTCGCGAGTTGCCGAGCCCTTCGGATCGTTATCCAGCTTGAGGACCTGATCGACAAATGTGACCGCATTACGGAACTGGGCATGCTTGAGCGTCGACATGTCGCCAAAGGTCAGCGTGCCCTCCACCGCGTTGCCGTGCATGCTTTGGTTCTCGCTGTTCGAGACAAAATTGACGCCGCCGGCGATGTTCGCCAGGACCGGCTGGCTCTTTGTGTCGAGATCAATCTGGGCGTTCTGAGCAGTCACCACGGCGCCATTGTCGCCGGCAACGTGAACATGGCCCTGGACCTCGATGCGCTCGGCCGTTCCATCCTTGCGGAAATAAACGATAGCCTGGTCTGCGGAGCTTTTCTCCGACTGATAATCGAAGACGGGGTTGAGCAAGCTGGCCTGCATGGAATTGCGCAGCAATTCTGCGTGAGCTGCGCGCACTATCGCCTGACTGCCGTTGCTGCTGGTGTTGATTAACACCTGGCTCTTCAGCACGAGCAAACCGGTCTTCGAGTTATAGCTGGCGCCGGTAGAATTGCCCGCCGCCTTCGGCGTTTGAAATTCCATGTAATCTCCGGTGAAGGCGTCGCCGGTCTTCGAATTGAAGGTGAGTCCGCTGGTTTTCACATGGATGGTGTCGCTTTGTCGCTGGGTATCACCAGTCGTCCCTTTCTGCGACGACGGTTGAGACGCACCCAGCGCGGCCAGGTCGATCTGCACTTCGCCCTTTGCCGATGCGATGCCGGATTGCGGATCGTAGTCGAAGTCTGAGCCGTAAATTTTGTCAGTCCGGTTCGATCCTTCGGGACCATAGAGCGTGATGCTCACATCGTGCAGCGTTGCCTGGCCGCCGTTCTTGCGTTGGATCAGCTTCGAAGCATGGATCGTGAAGAAGGTATGTCCCTTGCTCGACTGCGAGTAGGTGAAGCCATCGGCCGTTTGCTGGATATCGATGCCCAGCTTGGCGGGCAGGTCTTTCGCGAATCGGTGGAGACGGTACCGCGCATATCCGAAAAATCCGGCCAGAACCAGCAACAGCAGACAGGCAAGCGCCACTATACCCAGGCGAAGCCTCGCCACCGTCACACGCATGATAAATATCCTAGCGAAGTTTCAGGCAGCTACGCTACGTCTGCGATCCACTGGCACAAGGGATCCGACAAGTGATCGCATCCCGTCGCACCGGGCCATGAAGGAACACTGAATGACCTTCACAGGGTTCGCGTCGGGGCATGACTCAACGGCAGCACTCCCTGGAGAGTTTGAATTTCGAGGATCTTCTGGCAAAATAACCAGTCGCGACCTAGTATTTATTGAGTCGTCATTATGACGCGCGTGTACTAGCATTGATTGCCTGATTGATTGACCTGATTTGTGACGAGTTGCGTGTACGCGAATATTGCGCGCGCTTGCATCGATCCTTTGCGCCGAGCCTGCCTACTTGTTGTGTTGAGGCCAGACACACGTAGAGAAGGACGGCACTGAGACTATGAATAAGATCATCCTGGCTGACGATCAGGAACTATTCCGCGCGGGAACTGCAAAAATCCTGACCGTCGACCATGGTTTCCGCATCATTGCTCGATGCGGCGGAGCCAAACGCCTTTATCAGGCTCTTGAAGCTTTCAGAGGCTCGATCCTCCTGTTCGCTTCCGCACTGAGACTCGATTTAAGTCTGCTTGTCGAACGCGTTCGCGCTCAGGATAGCCATTCCATCGTGATTGCCGAGGAGGGCGAGTTCACAAGCTCCTATCTTTCCGCAGGCGTGAACGGGGCGGTACATCGCACCGTGACCGGCCCAGCCCTGATCGATTGCGTGCGCCGTGTGGTTCGAGGTGAGAGCGGCGTATACGTGCCTGGATTGAGAGCGGGCACGCCGTTGCCGGAGGCAGATCGCGTCGGCGCCCGCGCCCGTGATCGCCTCACTCCCAGGGAAATGCAGATAGTGGCTCTGATCCTGCAAGGCTGTAGGAATAAGGAAATCGCGTTGCGCCTGACGACGACCGAGCAGGTTATCAAGAACTATTTGCGCCGCATCTACGACAAGACCGGGGTCTCCGATCGACTGGAGCTTGCACTCTTTACCATTCACCATCGCTTACTGACCAAGGCCGTACTCTCCGGCGCAGACAGCGAACGCAATAGTGCTCTTACCCTACCCGCTTCTTAGCGACTCGGACTTCAGTGATCCGCGTCACCAGCTAGTTCACGCTTTGCAGCCGCGCAATCAGCTTCTGCGCGAGGCTTTCGCCTGACTCTGACCACAGCAACCTTGTTGAGATCCCGCCATGCTGTTGCACAGCGTTTGTGAAATCGACCAGCAGTTGCACATTTTCCTTTACGTGGGCGGTTGCTTCATTGTCCAGGTCGACCTCTTCCTGCAGGAAAGGCGTATCGGGGCCGAAATCGACGCGGATTTGTCCGTTCTGCTCATAGGCAGCTTCATCGAACTGAGGTCCGTAGGCAACGATACGTACGACGCGCAGCTCCTTGCGCCAGATTGGATGGAGGCCGCCTCCGACCTCGGGAGCCCACAGCTCCCACTGCACCTCGAACTCGTAGGCAAAGTCGTCGTGGAGCAGTTCCATAGCAGCCGGAATTGCTGACCTAGGTTCGGAATCTACCGCGTCCTCAGCATGCTCCACGTCGTAAATGCGCTGGTAAGCGGGAGCCTCGTTCCACGAGAGTGGATAAGCTGCGGCAGCCTTGACTCTGGCTGATCCCGCTACAGCAGCGAACTGTTCCATGACTTTTTCAAGTGCGGCAGGTAAAGAAGCCAGACGAAAATTGGGATACCAGAGGCTTAGGTAGAGTTGGTCGGCCATACGTCTCTTTTCTGTGCTTCATTCTAGACGCGCGCGCCAATCTGCGCGTTGCAGAAACAGTTGAGCAAGGGCTGCTTCTACCACTTGAGACGAACGAGATAGACGCCCTGGCGGGGCAACGGGAAGTCGAGCGTGGCGGTGGAGTGGGTCATGGCAACTTTTTCTGACGTAGCCTCAAGACGGCTGCTCTGCTCGAGCTGCTCTTGCTGTGCAAGCGTCGGCTTCTGCGGACTGCCCATCTCTTTCCAGGCAGTAAACGAGTTGCCGTGATCGGTGTCCATGCGAAAGATCTCCGCTTGTATCTTTTTCGTGGACAGATTTCCGACCGCAAGCTGCACCTGCGCCGGATCGCTCGCGAGATCGTCGTCGTGGTAATTCCAGATGAGGACATCGACTTCGTGTTCTTTGCGCGTGGCCACAGCGTTCACGTCCGGTGCGGCCGTCACGCTGTTCGCGACCACGTCACCCAGAGGCTGCGCACCGCTGCTGGTGACGCTGATCCAGTCACCGCCCAACATGCCCAGCATGCGGAAGACATTCAGGACCGGCTTATCGACGCCGTTCGTCGCGAGTTCGCGGAAGCCTGCGAAATAAGGCTGATCCTCGAACTCAAAAGCCCAGGTGACTGCGCCCTGAAGATGCACGCTCTCCTTGCGCGCCAGCTCATAACTGCGGGCGACAGCCTCGGCCACACTCACGCCGTAGAGTGCACCGTTGCGATAGCCATTTTGCTCGCCCTTGCAAGCGGCACAGCCTTCAGGGTCGCTCTCGCCGAGAATGATCGGTGTTTTTCGCCACTCCGGGAACGAGGCGACGATCTGCATCCCACGCTCGACCGAGCGAAGCTGGGCGCCCACGTTCATGCGCACGTGGCCGTCGACGACTTTCGGGCTACCCTTGGGATGGAAGCTGATGAAGTCGAGCGGCGCCCCGGTTTTGCCCGTTGCCGCGTTCACGCCGTGGGCGCAATGCTCCAGGAACTGCCGCAAGAACGCAGCGGCACGATCGTTTGCGGGTCCGGTCGATTCGGGTCCGCCAATCTTGGCATCCGGCAGCTCGCTACGAATGGCGGCGGCGGTCACGTCGTAGAGCTTGTCATACTCCTCGGGAGTGCCGTGCCAGTAAGGTATGTCGGGTTCGTTCCACACCTCCCACAGCCAGCCGCTTACGTCGTAGCGCTGATGCAGATGCCGAACCCAGGTCGTGACCAGCGCACTCCACTTTGCATAATCCTTCGGCGGATACGACCAGCCGGTGAAGACATCACCGTTGGGGAAACTATGACGATAGGGCTCAGGGTGCGTGGACAGCGCCTCGGGCATGAAACCGACCTCGACCAGTGGCCGCACGTGCGCGGCTTGTAACGCGTCGAAGATGCGATCGGTGATCGTCCAGTCGTAGATCGGCGAGCCGTCGGCGGCTTCGCGATAGGCATTCGTTGAGCCCCACTTGAGCGAGCCGCTTCCATCGCCGGTTGTTAACAGATTGTGTGCGCGGAAATAGACCGGGGCCGGGCTGAGCGCGCTGAGTTCGCGCAGCAGCTTTTCGCCATTCGGAGCGTAGATGTAATTCGGCTCGTCGGCTCCGAAGTAATTCCAGACCGGCGTGTATGGGCCTTCGGTCTTGCTCGCATCGACCTTGATGACGACCGGAGTCGCGCTATTCGCTGCGCTCGCTGCGATCAACAATAAACACGCAAGAAATGCGGGCAGCTTCAGCAGGCTCATGCCGCGGTCACCGTCATCACTTCGCCAGCGGTTTGAGGATTTCGCCGAGTACATCGGGCGTGCCGTCGACACGCTTCAGAGCCGGGAATTTTTCGCCCTCGTGATAGTCGAGATGCACGATCCGAAAATAACCGGTGTTCTCGACGATCAGGTCGACGGGCTGCGACGTTCCCTTGGCTGCTTTGATCGCCAATACAAGCACCGGTCCGGAGAAGGCGCGGCCATTCACGGCAATAATCTTCTCCGCTGGCCCGAGTCCCGCCTTGTATGCGGCCGAGCCAACCAGAACATCGGAGATGGTTCCATCCACACGGAGCATCAAACCGGCAGAAAAATAGGCGTCGATGCCGCCGTTTCGCCCAAAGATAGCCTGCTCATAGCCGGACGGCTTTTCGGAGTAGACCAGCGCGTATCCGCCCTGAGTAATGCCTTCGAGCGGCGCGTGTGCGGCCTTCGTGGTCACGCGCTCACGAAGAAAGCCTGCCCAGTCATTCGGCGCGACCTGGCTAAGCGTGGCAACCACCTCGTCAAAGGTGTAGGGCACGACCTCCGGCGGCGTATCGCCGCCCTTGCCCAGAAAGAGCACGCAAAAGTCGTTCAGGCTCTTCTTGTCCCCGGTCAGCTTACGGATGGTCGTATCGACATCGAGCCAGATGAGGGCTCCTTCCGCGTAGTAGTCCTGGCCGCGCCGCCAGTTACTCCACTCGCGGCCCCCTCCGCGCAGGATCGACGACGCAACGGCTGTATCCTCCAGGTTGCGCCATGTGCGTCCCGCTTTCACGTCGAGGCTGGCTGCGCTGTAGGCCAATGCTTCCTTGAATTGCTCAGGAGTCACAAATCCGGCGCGCACCGAGAGAATCTCACCCAGGTACTGCGTCATGCCCTCGTAGACCCACAAAAGGCTTCCCTGCATTGGAGTCGCGTAGTCCGGCGTGGCCAGGCCGGCGGGACGGCGATATTTTCCATTCCAGGAGTGCGTGTACTCGTGCGGGAGAAGGTCGCCGAAGAGCGGCGCGAGTGATTCGTCAGAGTAAGCATGTTCGGGTGTGCGGTTGTCGCTCGATTGGTGATGCTCGAGGCCGTTGCCTTGCTCGGAGTCGCTCAGGCCAAGCAGGAAGTGATAGCTGTTGTAGTGGCGTGAGTCGTACATGGCGCCGGCTTCGTGCACCAGCTTCGAGAGCGATTCGATCATTGCCGGCTTGAGGTCGAGGTCTTCAGGCGCATCGGCAGCAAGGTCGAGAAAGTGCTTCGGCGTCACGTCGGGCGCGAGCGGAATCTCGCGAAAATACTTGCCTGCGATAACCGGCGAGTCCACCAGCATCTCAATGGTGGTCTGGGCGAAGTGTGTCGTTGTGCCAAACTGGTTCACGCCCAGAAGCCCCACTGTGTCGGTAGAAGTCGGCGTGAGCGCAGTGCCCAGCTTCCAGTCGGCGGGCAGCTTGACGGATGGCGTAACAGGAATCTCGCGCACCGGAACGCCCGCAGGATAGAGGACCACCTCTTCCCACTCCATCGTCGTCTGCAGACCGCTGGTTGAGCCGTCGTCGCTGCTCACGGTCGAGCCCGCAACGGCGAGAAAATCTACGTGGACGTCGAGCTTGGTAACACCCGGCGGCACATCGATGTGAAAGGCGTACATATCAACGTCGTCGCGACGCCACGGCAGCTCTTTGCCGCCGGCATGAACAACCAGTCCGGTGAAGTTATCGATGGGACCACTCGGCCGGTGGGTGCCGGGAATCCACTTCGCCGCGGTCAGCGTGACCGGCCCCGACGACACGGGTATCTCCATATCGGCATGGATGAGTTTGCGGGGCGCGTCGGTAAGATCGGCAGTGATGAGAATCGGCTGGCTCGCGCTTTGCGCCGCGGCCGAGCACGCTCCCGGCAATATCAAGAACATAGTGACGAACGATGCAGTGATCGTGACTAACGGAGCCCGTAGATGCAATGGCTGAAACACGGCTATCTCCTGAATAGAACTAGAGCCAAGATTAGCATCCGCCCAACGCTCTATACTGGTTACAAATTTGTTGAAGCAAGAGGTTCACCCAATGGCAAGGTTTTCTCCACTACTGGCCGCGCTGCTGGCCGGCGTAATTTCGATCTCTGCCCTGGCTGCAGAGGATGACGCTCCCGACGCCAAGCCCAAACCAACGTCCGCGCCTGCCCCAGCCTTAGCGCCTGACTCGACCACGGAAGGCTCGGTACTCGCCGGAGGCGCAACCATCGCCTACCGGGCTGTTGCCGGCACCATCACCGTCGGCGCAACGGAAGAGCAGGATGCGCAGCTCGGTCCCGAAGGCAAGCCATTGCCCGACACTGAAGCGGCGCTCGTCGCGGCAGCGTCCAAGGACCCGAAGGATGCACCGCCCGTAGCGCGCATGTTCTACGTTGCCTATTTCAAGAAAGACGTCGCAAAGGCCGAAGACCGCCCCATCACCTTCATCTATAACGGAGGACCCGGCAGCTCGACCGTATGGTTGCACATGGGATCGTTCGGGCCGAAGCACGTAGTTACCTCGGACGACCGGCACCTGGCGGGCGCACCCTACAAGCTGGTGAACAACACCTACAGCCTGCTCGATGTGAGCGATCTGGTCTTCATCGATATGCCGGGCACGGGCTTCGGGCGCCTCGTGGGCAAGGACAAGGAGAAGGCCTTCTGGGGCGTAGATGAAGATGCACATGCCTATGCTCGTTTCATTGCGCGCTTTATCAGCAAGTACAACCGCTGGAATTCACCCAAGTATCTTTTCGGCGAGAGCTATGGGACGACGCGGTCGTCGGTGGTCTCGAACATTCTCGAGAACGAGAAGAGCATCGACCTGAACGGCGTGATCCTGCTGTCGCAGATCTTTAATTTCTCGTCGGACATCGACCTGGCGCGCACCAATCCGGGCATCGATCTTCCCTTCCAGCTTGCGCTGCCAACCTTCGCCGCGACGGCATACTACCATCACAAGCTGCCGAATCAGCCAGCTGCGCTCGAGCCGTTCCTCAAAGAGGTAGAAGACTTCGCCATGGGCGAATATGCGCACGCGCTGGCCCAGGGTACCGACTTGAGTCCCGGCGAAAAGCAGACCGTCGCCGAAAAGCTGCATAACTACACCGGCCTTCCAGTTGCGTATCTGCTGAAGGCTGATCTGCGTGTGAGCGGCGGCGGCTTCTCGAAGAATCTGCAGGACGATCAGGACCTGACCACCGGGCGTCTCGACACGCGCTTTTCCGGCCCGACGATCAATCCTCTGAGCGAAGAGGCGGAGTATGACCCGCAGAGCTCGGCAATCTCATCAGCCTACGTTTCGCTCTTTAACGACTATGTTCGTCGCGATCTGAAATACGGGGAGGGGCAGACTTATCTGCCGCAGGCAGATTTCGGCTCTGCGCAATGGGATCTGAAGCACAACGGCAATCCGATCAATTTGAACGTGAGCGCCGACCTGGCGACGGCTATGAAAACCAATCCGCGGCTGAAGGTGATGGTCAACGGCGGCTACTACGATCTGGCCACACCGTTCTACTCGGCTTACTACGAGGACAAGCACCTGCCAATTCCGGAAAGCCTGACGAAGAACATCGAGTTCGACTGGTACGAGTCTGGGCACATGGTCTACGTGCGTGATGAGTCGCTGCAACAACTGCACGACCGTGTGGCTGCCTTCATCCGCAACACTGAGGCAGGAAACCGGTAGTCTGAATCGGCGGTCCTCCCAGGGCCGCCGGACTCTCAAGATTTCTTCAAATACCTCTTGACTCTCCCGTCACTGGAGACCCTACAAAGAAACCATGCTGAAGATCGGCGACTTCTCCGCGCTCTCGCAGGTTTCGATCAAGACGCTCCGGTATTACGACGAGACCGGGCTGCTTCCGCCTGTGCATGTCGACCCCGTAAACGGCTACCGATATTACTCCGCAAGCCAGCTTTCGCAGCTGCATCGCATTCTGGCGCTCAAGGACTTTGGCTTTACGCTGGAGCAGATTGGCAAGGCGCTGGACGAGGGGATCACGGCAGACCAGATGCGGGGAATGCTTCTGTTGCGGCAGGCAGAGCAGCAGCGGCGCGTGGAGGAGGAAAGCGATCGCCTCAGCAGACTCAACAGCCGCATCCGGCTGATCGAACAGGAGAATCACATGGCATACGATGTTGTCATCAAGCCCATCCCCAGGCAGTGGATCGCCTCCGTGCGGGAAACCATCCCCGCATATAACGCGGTTGGCAGTCTTTACGGTAAAGTCTCGGCGGGTCTCGGCCCGTCAATGTCCGCGTGCCAGTTTGGCGTTGCGCTGTGGCACGATTTTGAGTTCAAGGAAAGCGATGTGGATGCCGAGGCGGGCTTTTATCTTAAGCAGCAAGTGCCGGCTGCGGACGGCGTCCTGGTGCACGAGCTTCCCGAAGCAACTATGGCCACGACAATCCACAACGGGTCGTATCGCAGGCTGCCCGAGGCCTACGACCCGCTGCTGCGCTGGGTGGCTGACAATGGTTATCAGGTAGCGGGTCCGATTCGGGAGCTATACCTTAAGATTTCCATGCCAGTACGGCAGGATGACGAGTCCTACGTGACGGAGATCCAGGTGCCGGTGAGCAGGAACGACTCCACAAAAGAGGTGTAGCTGGGATGCCCACGTCTCACTTCCATGAGACGTGGGTTCCAATCCGGCGGCGCATGCGGCCTCTTCGCGAAATACCTTCCGTCGTCTACACTCCCTGCATGCTTCGATTAAGGCTCGTTCTTCTCGCCGTTGTACTGTCAGCCGCTCTCGCCGCTTCCGCGCAGAGCTTCTCCGTGAGTTTCTCTGCCGAGCGCAGCGCGCAGCCGTTGGATGGGCGCGTGCTGCTGGTGCTATCGACTGACCCTTCTGACGAGCCGCGCAACCAGATCAACGACACGCCCAAATCTCAGATCGTCTTCGGAGTCACGGTGGATGGACTGAAGCCCGGCCAGCCGGTGATCGTCGACGAAAAGGCTTGGGGATACCCGATCCGCAGTCTGAAAGACGTTCCGCCGGGCGACTACAGCGTGCAGGCAGTACTCAATAAGTACGAGACCTTTCACCGTTCCGACGGCAAAGTCATCAAGCTGCACATGGACCAGGGCGAGGGGCAGCACTGGAACAGCTCGCCCGGCAATCTTTACAGCAAGCCAACGAAGATAAGAGTGAAGCCCGGCGGCGGCGTGATTTCCATCTCGCTCGACCAGGAGATTCCGCCGATTCAGGTGCCGCCGGACACGAAGTACATCCGCCACATCAAGATTCAGAGCGCGCTGCTGACGAAGTTCTGGGGACGGCCCATGTATCTCTCCGCCGTCGTGCTTGTCCCCGAAGGATTTGACGACCATCCGAACGCGCGCTTCCCGCTCATCATCTTTCACGACCACTTTGTCGACGGCTTCGACGATTTTCGCACTGAGCCGCCCGATCCCAATCTCAAGCCGAACTACAGCGACCGATTCCACTTGAGCGGCTACAACCGCATCCAGCAGGAGGAAGCGTACAAGGAATACCAGCAGTGGATCAGCCCGGGCTTCCCGCGTGTGCTCATCATCAAGATTCAGCACGCGAATCCTTACTATGACGACTCGTATGCGGTGAACTCGGCCAATGTCGGCCCATACGGCGATGCGATCGAGACGGAGCTGATTCCGGCCATCGAGAAGCAGTTCCGAGGCATCGGCCAGGGCTGGGCGCGCTTCGTCTACGGCGGGTCGACGGGCGGATGGGAGTCGCTCGCCGTGCAGATCTTCTATCCCGACCACTACAACGGAAGCTTCGCGGCGTGTCCTGATCCGATCGACTTTCACGAATACACGAACATCAATCTCTACGACGACAAGAATGCCTTCTTCCTGGAAGGCGCGCACAAGCGCGTTGCGCAGCCAGCGATGCGCGACTACCTCGGCCACACCTTCATTACCACCGAACAGATCAACGGGTACGAGCTGGCACTTGGCGATCATGGACGGTCGGGAGAGCAATTCGATATCTGGCAGGCGGTGTATGGACCGGTCGGCAAGGACGGCTATCCCCAGCCCATCTTCAACAAGGAGACTGGAGAGATAGATCACCACGTCGCCGAGTACTGGCGCGAGCACTACGATCTCGAAGCGATTCTCGAACGCAACTGGAGCACGCTGGGTCCTAAGCTCGCGGGCAAAATCAACATCTATGTCGGCAGCGCCGACACCTACTTCCTGAACAACGCCGTCTACCGCATGGAGGATTTCCTGAAGACCACGACCAATCCGCCATATGGCGGCGAGGTGAAGTATGGAGATCGTGCCGAGCATTGCTGGAACGGCGATCCCACGCTGCCCAATGCTCTGTCGCGGTTGCACTATAACACGATGTATTTACCGAAGATTCTCGACCGCATACAGAAGACCGCGCCCGCCGACGCCGATCTCACGAGTTGGAGATATTAAATGAACGTTCCAATCTTCATTTTGACCGCAGTGTTCCTGGTTTGCCTGGTAATTGCCTTCATCGAGTGCGGTCGGCGCATCCGTCTGCGCAGCAAAGACGAGAACGCCAGCAAAGGACTCGGCGTGATTGACGGTGCGGTCTTCGGACTCATGGGTTTGCTACTGGCCTTTTCTTTCTCCGGAGCCGAAGCCCGCTTTGAAGTGCGCCGTCAGCTCATCGTGCAGGAGACAAACGCGATCGGTACGGCTTATCTGCGTGTCGACCTGCTGCCCGAAGCGCTGCAGCTGCAGGTTCGCAATGACTTTCGCGCGTATGTCGATTCGCGCCTTACGTTCTACAGAGAATTGACCGGCGATCGCGCGCAGACCCTGAAAAACCTCGCGCATTCAAACGAATTGCAGAAACAGGTCTGGACGGACACCGTCGCAGCAGCGAAGCAGACCGGGTCACCCGCCGTATTGTCGCTGATTGTCTCGTCTCTCAACGACATGATCGACATTACGACCATTCGCCTGGTTGCGCTGCTGACTCATCCGCCACTGCTCATCTACGTAACGCTGGTGGTGCTCGCGCTTGCCAGCGCGCTGATCGCCGGCTTCGGCATGGGCGATTCCGGAAAACGCCCCTGGCTGCATACACTGGTCTACGCGGTGGCTCTCACGGCAACTATTTACACCATCATAGATCTGGAGTTTCCCCGTGCTGGCATCGTCAGGGTGGACCGCTATGATCAAATTCTGATCGACCAGCGCAACAGCATGAAGGACTAGCCGTCCAGGCACACGCGCTTCGCGCCAGCGCTTATCTCCGTTGGAAGGCGCGTTCATCGGCGCCGCTTCAACTGCATTTTGGCCAGCATGCCGGTCCACATTTCGGCGTCGTCTGAATCCAACACCATCCGCCGAATCAGCCTGCGCGCTTTCTCCTCCGTCGCGGCCTCGGTTCCAGGTTTGATGTATCCGCTGGCGTGAAGCGCGCCCAGCAAAGCATGTTCCAGGCGTTCAAGCTCGGCAGCGGTGGCCTGCGCCGTAGTATTCACGGGCTCAGACGCGCCTTCCGTGCGCACCAGCTCATACAGGCAGACCGCAACGGCCTGCCCCAGGTTCATCGAGATGTGCTCTGCGCGTGTGGGAATGCGGACGAGCCAATGGCAATAACTGAGATCATCATTCGAGAGGCCGCGTTTCTCCGATCCAAAGAGGAGCGCGACCCGCCCGCCGGCTGCCGCATGCTCATGAATCAGCTGCCCACCCGCCTCCATGCGATGAAGGGGATGCTCGATCTGCCGCGAGCCTACCGCCGTCGTCCCCACGACCAACGAGTAATCGCCGATGGCCTCTGCCACGCTCGCGAACTCTTCGGCATTGTGGAGAAGCTCGGGCGCACCGACCGCCGATCGCGCCTCGCGAAAGGCAACCTCATAGCGATTGACCACGCGCAGACGCAGGAAGCCGAAGTTGCTCATGGCGCGCGCCGCCGCTCCAATATTGAGCGGATTTCGCGCCGCCACCAGCACCACGGTAACGCGGTCGAGCTCGTCCTTAGTCAGCAAGATCGATAGAGCGCGGGAGCCGACCCGGAAAGACTCACGCTACCGGCTGCGCGCAGTGCGAGCAGCGATGGGCGGCGACCGGAATATCGCTCAAGCACTCCGGGCAGGGCTTCATCGGGGGCGGCTCCGCCGCAACCGGTTTGAACCTCTCAAGCAGCTTGCCCAACGGCAGCACCACGAGGAAGTAGACAGCCGAGGCCACCAGCAGGAACTGGATCAGCGCATTAAGGAAGTTGCCGTACTTGATCTTGCCGCCATGAAGGTTGAGCACCAGGTAGGAGAAGTCTGGTTTGTTCACGATGGCAGCAATCGTCGGGTTGATCAGGTCTGTCACCAGCGAGTTCACGATCGCGCCGAAGGCTGCGCCGATCACCACGGCGACGGCCAGATCCACTACGTTGCCACGAAGAATGAAGTCACGAAAACCTTTCAGCATCGGTACGCTCCTTTAAGGCCTGTGCTTGCGTAGTCGAAGCCATGCTATCGCATTCGCGTTTCCCCGTTGGAGGCTTTGTTTGACCGATCTCAATCGCTAATTGGCCTTCGCGCCCGCCCATCCAGTATTCTGCTCGGTGCTTATCCCATGATTTTGCATAGACCAATGGAGGTTCACGTTGAACAAGGTGGTCGAGAGCGCCGACGCGGCGGTAGCGGATATTCCCGAGGGCGCGACGCTGATGGTGGGCGGGTTTGGGTTGTGCGGCATTCCGGAGAACCTGATCGCGGCATTGGTGCGGCTCGGGGTCAAAGGTCTGCGCACCATCAGCAATAATATGGGCGTCGATCAGTTTGGCATGGGCCGCATGCTCGAGACAGGCATGATCGTCGCGCACACCGGTAGCTACGTCGGCGAAAACAAGCTGCTCGAAGACAAGGTCCTCAAGGGCGAGATTGACCTGACGCTGCTTCCGCAGGGGACGCTGGCCGAGCGCATTCGCGCCGGTGGTGCCGGCATTCCCGCTTTCTATACTCCAGCCGGAGTGGGCACATTGGTCGCCGATGGCAAGGAGACCCGCGAGTTCGAGGGTAAGCTCTATCTGCTGGAACACTGGCTGCGCGCCGACTTCGCGCTCATCAAGGCGTGGAAGGGAGACACCTCCGGGAATCTCGTCTACAAGAAGACGGCGCGAAATTTCAATCCCATGATGGCCACCGCCGCCAGGATCACCATCGCAGAGGTCGAGGAGCTGGTCCAGCCGGGCGAGATCGATCCCGACCACGTGATCACGCCGGGCATCTATGTCAAACGCATCCTCAAAGGCGAGAGCTACGAGAGACGCATCGAGCGAAGAACCGTGCGTACCGCCTAAACGCCGTTATCTTTTGCGAATATTCCGAATGCTTCAACCACTAACTGCGTCACCTGGTCGCGATTTCGCTTCGTCATCAGCTCGTGCCCAGCAGCAGTAATCGTCAGCAACTCCGTTCGCGCTGGGATGAGTTTCAACGCTTCTTCCATCTCGGAGATGGTTCCGAATCCGTCTCGCACGCCGGAAACAAAGAGCGCCGGAGTACGTAGATTCGGGAAGTGTCCGGTTCGTAATTCGCCCGGTCGCTGCGGAGGATGCAGCGGGTAGGAGAGCAGCAGAAGCCGCTCGACCAACCCGGGCTGAGCCGCAGCCAGCATCGACGCCTGCCTGCCGCCGTACGAATGGCCGCCCAGAAACACGCGGCCCGAGACAAGGCCTCGCATGGACTCGATTGCCGCTCGCAGTCCCTCCTGATCTCGCTCCGCGCTCCCGCGTGGCGGAGGCCCATGCGGCCGCATCTGACGGAAAGGAAGATCGCAGCGCAGTACCGTGCGGCCCGACGCGCAGAAGGCATCTGCCAGAGCAACCAGCAGCGGAGCATCGCAGTTCGCTCCCGCGCCGTGCGTCAGTACGAGGCCGTCTCCGTCAGAATTGTCTGCACGATGCAGGAACCCACGAACGGACACGCCCTTCACCGAAGTCTCCTGGAACTCTCGAAAGCTATCCATATCCACAGTTATCGCGGCAACCGCTCCAGGATTCAAGGCCGCTGTTGCATTTCGGGAATCTTGCGGTGGGGATACCCCCTCCCCCCTCGATCCTGTTATTCATTCATTCCATGGGGTTTAGCCTATGTGTGAACTGTACTTCATAGCCAACAAATGACTTGCGGCTACATCATCAGAAACAAAGGACTTACGCACCAGACTGATTCCCGTTTTGGAACCTGGTTCGGCCCAAAATGGGAAGGCCCGGCGCTTTCGACCGGGCCTTTTTTATTCCTAATTTCATTATAGCCGTTTGAGAGAAATTCTCGGCCAACGGCAGCGTGGCGGGGTGGCTGTGATGTTTCAAGACGTTGTCCATTCGATCTGAGCCGGAGAAGCTGGTTGTGACGAGCAATCAGTATTCCCGGAGACCGAATGGACTATCACAAGAATGCCCCATGGACGGCGGTCAGTCGAGAGCGGCTGGCCCGCATGGTGATCCACCAAGGCGTGACGCTGAAAGCGGCAGCTGCGCGCTTCAGTGTCAGTTCCAAGACGGCAGCCAAATGGATGGGCCGTTATCGGCAACTGGGAGTCGCCGGCCTGGCCGATCGCAGTTCGCGTCCGCACCACAGCCCGCGCCAGACAGATTCCTTCTTAGTGGAAAAGGTGGTTGCTCTTCGCCGGCTTCACCACAGCGGCTGGCGCATCGCCCGTGACCTGGGGCTGAGCCAGGCCACGGTCAGCCGCATTCTGCGCCGTGTCCGGCTGAGCCGTTGGCGCGATCTCTATCCACGGCCACCCGTGCGCCGCTATGAACATCCCGCGCCGGGCGATCTGCTCCATCTCGATATCAAGGGCATGACCCGCTTCGGCGAGGTCTCGCTGCGCGGCGATGGCCGCTTGCGCGGCAAGTATAAGCATCCAGGTCTGCTCGCCCTGCATGTGGCCGTCGACGACCACTCGCGCATGGCCTTTACCCGCCTGCTCCCCGATCAGAAAGCCGAAACCACCATCGCCTTCCTGCACCAGGCCGTGGAGTTCTTCGCCCGCTACGGTATCGGCGTGCGCGCGCTGCTGACCGACAATGGCAGCAGCTACCGCTCATGGCAGTTCGCCCGGGCCTGCCAGCAGCTGGCCATCAAACACCGCCGCACCAGGCCCTACTCCCCGCAAACCAATGGCAAGGCGGAACGATTTATCCAGACCGCCTTGCGCGAATGGGCCTACGCAAAACACTGGTCAGACTCCGATCAAAGAGATCTCCACTTACAGCCATGGAACGATTACTACAACCGGGAAAGACCCCATGGTAGCCTCCATTACAGCCCGCCCATCAGCCGCTCCGACATCGGAACAACCTCTTGACCATCTACAGGTGGCCCACCTTCGATGAAGCGGGTAGGCCGCTCGACCGGGCCTACCCGCAAAGTCTTCACCGTGCGAAGTCAGCGCACGCGATGAGAGACTTCATTGTTTGGCGGGTGGCGGCACGTTCAGTTTCTCCCTGAGAGACACCGAAGTACCTTTTGACTTGCCGTAGGCTACGAAGTCGCTGATGACGTTCGCGGCTCCCTCACAGACGTCATAGTTCGCGTGAGCGTATTCGCGGTAGGCCGGCATGTTCACCCGCTCGGGGCGATCGTTCAAGGCCGTAATCGTGGTGGCGACGGCCTCGTCCATATCGCGCAAGAGCGGATTGATTCTGTCGATCGCGGTCTGTTGCCACTGTGAACCCTGCGAACGCAAGTCATTGAGTTGCTGCGTGGTTTTAGCCAAGGCATTCACACGATCTTGGATCAACCTGAGCTGAGCACCATGTGACTCCCATGCCATGGGGGACATCGTGTATGACTGGAGTGTGTCGGCGTCCTGCGCCGCTTGCCATGCTTGAGTCCTGGCTTGCGAAAGCAGGCTTGATATTGCGTCTGAATCCTTCTGAGCTAACGCTGATGTTGCGAAGAGGCAGAAAAGGGTGAAACTGCTCAGGAGGCCTAATACACGTATAGCTCGCATAAACCCTCCTTCGCAGGGGGAACTGATGACTTCCTCCTGCTACTTACTTAATTACAAATATGCTCGGATAAGTCATTTATGTCTGTGATAAGGGTCACAGGGTGCAGGGGGGACGACTTGATTCGGAACTTGCTGGCTGCGGTGCCGACGGGCGATAAGCGCGAACGAGGAGGAAAGGGCGGCCCACCCCGCACTATGGATGCTCCGGACTCTTTCGACCCGGTAGCATCTGCCCATCCGACGGGTCGACTGCCTGCCAGAATCCGCCATAGATCAGAAAGAGGCCGTAAACGATCACAATGGCCACATACAGGTAGAAAAGCTGTCCGTAATGAAGCGTGTTCAGGTAGAATCCTGCTGCGGCTTCCGGCGGAAGAAACAAAAAGAGCAAGCCCTTGATCAGCGCGCCCCAACCAGTGAGGGTGACAAGCACAGCGACCGCCCCGCCAGACCAGATATTGTGCGCAAGAACTATCGCCAGCCCAGCGGACAATGTGAGCACGCCAAGGACGAGCATTAGCGGTGGGTTGTGAAGAAGCGCCGTCACTGACTCCAGGGTGGATTGCCGATGAATCGTCATGGCAATGGCGACAAAGATGAAGTACAGGCCGATCAGCCTGCTCAGGAATTGCGTTCGCGATTGCATAAATTTCCTCCAGACAATTCCGTTGTTCTCATGGTCGCAGAATCGCCTCATGGGCCGCTGTGACAGGGCGCACAGTTTGAGAAGCCTCCGCGAGGCTCCCGTTGCGATGGCTTTCCCTGATTCACCATGAAATCGGGTGCCCCATCCTGAGCGCAGCGAAGGGTGGGAGGCAAAAACCCTAAAGAGACTCGACGAGGGTCGCCTGCTTCTCCCGCCGTCGGGCGGTCCATTTTGACTCGATTTCGACCGTTCCGATCACCCTGTCGCGTGATGGAGAAATGAGGACCAAGGCCAGTCCTCCGGCTCTTCGACAAGTCCGCGTCTGACAGGATTGCGGTGCATGTAGTTGAGCTTTTCAAGCCTCTTTTCTTCACTCCAGACGTTGAAGTCGTAGTAACGACGCTGCCAAGAGTGATCTTCACCAGACAAGCTGAACCTTCTCGAAGTGTTCTGTTTGAGCAGCTGTAAGGCGCGACGGTGAATTCATATTTCACGCGTAGGCTTCCAATTCGCGCTCGAAGGCGCCGTAGCCGTTACTGTCTGCCAAGAGTGGACGCCTGCGATAACAACTGAAGGTAATGAAATGGAAGGATCTGCACTTCTGATAACGGATCAATCCCCTCGGCATCAGGGACAATTTTATTAGTCTCGGTCGGCACTCATGCCTCAGCAAGAGGCTCGGGCAGGGTTGGGAGATGCACTTTCGTAATGTCCGGGTTCGTGCTTCCCACCCTTCGCTGCGCTCAGGATGGGGCACCCTCGGTTGTGGCGATCCTAAGGAGGGGTCAGCAGAAAGGGTGTGCCACCCGCCCTTTACTTGCAATAACTTTGATAAGAATGTGGGACAAGTCTGAGCTGGCGACTTAAGGTTTGCCCTTACCTTCGGTTATTTCGAGATATCGATCGACTCCGGGCGAGTCGAATAGCTCTGTTTGACCATCCGGCCAGCGGACTTCGATGGTGTTGATCTTCGTTTCTGCTCCGAGGCCGAAGTGGAGGCGGAGGTCGCTGCTGGAGTTATAGCTTGATCCGCTGCGGAGTTCGCCGACCCAGATACGGTGTTCTCCGTGGAGAGTAACTCGGGCTCCGATGGCGTCGCGGTTGGAGCGGGTCCCGGTTAGTTTGAGTCCGAGCCAGTGATTGTTATTCTTAGCGATATTAACTAGTAGTAGAGGTAAATCACTCAGGTTATTTACTACTTCTTCAAGGCGGCCGTCGTTCCAGAGGTCGGCGATGGCGAGTCCGCGGCCCGACATGGGTGTCTGCAGGCCGGGGCCGGAGTCTTTGGAGATATCCCGGAATTTTCCGTTGCCCAGGTTGTAGTAGAGGAAACGGCGCTCGCGGAAGGCGGCTCCGAGATGGGCACTGTCGACTTCGGGATAGACGTGTCCGTTGGCGAGGAGGAGGTCGGGCCAGCCGTCGTTGTCAACGTCGGCGAAGATGGCGCCCCAGCCGAGGGCGTCGGTGTTGATGCCCAACCCCGCTTGAAAAGTCACGTCGGAGTAGGTGCCATCTCCATTGTTGTGGTAGAGGGTGGAGGTGTCGTCGGAGAAGTTGGTCTTGAAGATGTCGATGCGGCCGTCTCCGTCGTAGTCGGCGGCGGTTGCGCCCATGCCGGCCTGCTCGCGGCCGTCTTCGTTGAAGGCGACACCAACGTCGGCGGCGGTGTCAGTGAAGGTTCCGTTGCGGTTGTTGTGGTAGAGGATGGCGGGCGTGGAGTCGCAGGCCATGTAGATGTCGGGCCAGTCGTCGTTGTCGTAGTCGAGGGTGGTGACGGAGAAGCAGTAGTGTCCGGTGGTTTTTTCGATGCCGCTGGATTTGCTGACGTCTTCGAACTTGCCGTTGCCGAGGTTGTGGTAGAGGACGTTGGGCGCGTAGTCGAGGCCGCGCGGGCCGCACATGACGGGCACGCCCTTCCAGACGCAGCTCATGCCCTGGCCGGGCAAGGGGACCTTGCTGAGGTCGAAGTGGACGTAGTTGGCGACGGCGATGTCGAGCTTGCCGTCGCGGTCGTAGTCGACGAAGGCGCAGCCGGTGCCCCACTCCTTGCCGGTGCCGGCGACGCCCGCTTCGCGGGCTACTTCCTTAAACGTTCCGTTGCCTTGGTTGTGGTAGAGGCGGTTGAAGCCGTATCCGGTGACGTAGAGGTCGTCGTAGCCGTCGTTGTCGTAGTCGCCGACGCAGGCGCCCTGTCCCCAAGCGGTGTGGGTGAGACCGGCTTTGGCGGTGACGTCGGTGAATGTGCCATCGTGATTGTTACGAAATAAGTGGCTGGTGGGCGGGGTTTCTCCGGGCTTTGATTTGTCTTCCATTTCGCGGCCGTTGACGAGGAAGATGTCGGGCCAGCCGTCGCGGTCGTAGTCGATGATGGCGACTCCGCTGCCCGTGGCTTCGATGATGTAGCGCTTGTGGTCGATGCTGCCGTTGACATTGCGAACGGCGATTCCGGCCTGAGAGGCAACGTCGATGAACCAGGCGGGAGGTGCGTGGTCGGTGGTAGCGGGATAGATGGGGTGCGCGGATTTAGGGGTTTGGGCGAGGCTGGTTAGGGCGATGAGGAGTGTCAGAATCAGCGAGGAAATTCGCACGGCTACTTCTTCCCTGCTGCTGCATGAAGCGGGTCGGACTTGAGGATCTTGCCGCCTTCCTGGATGACGTAGAGGCGGTTTGCGTCAAGGTTCTTGAGGAGGTCGGTCTGGCCGGAGGGCCAGCGGATTTCGACGTCGGCGGTCTTAGCCTGGTCGAGGCCGAAGTGGATGCGGAGGTCGTTCTGCGAGTAGTAGCTGCCGCCGCTGCGGACTTCCTCGATCTGGACGAGAGGTGTGTCGAGAGGCTTGCCGGGCCTTGCCGTTCCAGTCTGGGCGGTGACTTTTATCCGGGCGCCGATGCCGGTTCGGTTGGATTTTGTGCCGACGGTGCGGATCTTGATCCAGTTGCGGTTGAGCGTGGAGTCGCAGCGCAGGAGCTGCGGCATGGCATTGATGCAGTTGACGACGACATCGATCGTCCCGTTGTTGTCGTAGTCTCCGAAGGCGCAGCCGCGGGCGGGGACGGGGGTGGTCATGCCAGGTCCGGCCTGGCCGGTGACCTCTTCAAACTGGCCGTTGCGCAGGTTACGGTAGAGGTATTTGCGCTCGGCGTAGGGCGCGTCGGTGTGCGAGCCATCCACTTCGGGATAGACGTGTCCGTTGCAGATGAGGATATCGGGCCAGCCGTCGTTGTCCATGTCGAAGAAGCCGACGCCCCAGCCGAGATAGCGGGTGTTGATGCCGATGCCGGAGAGGTAGGTGCGGTCGTCGAAGTTGAGGCCGCCGAGGTTCTGGTAGAGGGAGGCGGTGTCTCCGGCGAAGTTGGTCTTGACGATGTCGAGGAGGCCGTCGCGGTTGAAATCTCCGATGGAAACGCCCATGCCAGCCTGGGGCTTGCCGTCGGGCGAGTAGGCGACGCCGGACTCGATGGCCACGTCTTTGAAGGTGCCGTCCTTCTGGTTCTGGTAGAGGGTGGCGGCGGTGGAGTCGTTGGCAACGTAGATGTCGGGCCAGCCGTCGTCGTCGAGGTCGGCGACGCAGACGCTGAGGCCATAGGTGCCGACGGTGTCGAGGATGCCCGCTTTTTCGGAGACGTCGGTGAAGGTGCCGTCTCCATTGTTGTGGTAGAGGATGTTTTTACCACCCTGCAGGCCGGGTGGGCCGCAGGCGACCTGGATGCCCTTGTAGGCGCAGCCGGCGGCAGCGGGGTCGGGCGCGGTCTTGATGTCGAAGTCGATGTAGTTGGACACAAACAGATCAAGATGTCCGTCGCGGTCGTAGTCCAAGAAGGCGCAGCCGGAGTTCCAACGGGTGGTGGATTGGAGGAGTCCGGCTTTGGCGGTGACGTCGGTGAAGGTGCCGTTTCCGTTGTTGCGGTAGAGGGCGTTCTGGCCGTAGTAGGAGATGAAGAGGTCGTCCCAGCCATCGTTGTTGTAATCGCCGACGCAGACGCCCTGTCCCCAACCGCTGCGGGCGAGGCCGGCTTTTCCAGTCACGTCGGTGAAGGTGCCGTCGCGGTTGTTCTTGAAGAGATGGCAGTTTGGCTCCTGACCTTTGGGGAAGCCTTCGAGGCGTGTGCCGTTCACGAGGAAGATGTCGATCCAGTCGTCGTGGTCGTAGTCGTAGAACGCGACTCCGCAGCCGGTGGTTTCGAGGAGATACTTGTTCTTGTGCTCGCCTCCGTAGATGGTGCACGCGTTCAGACCGGATTGCTTTGCCACATCGATGAAGCTGACGCCGAGGGGTGTACCGGCAATGGGTGAGGGCAGAGCTTTCGGCGCGGGGCGGGACGGAGCGTTGTATTCGGGGCGGGAGTTGGACTGCTGAGCTCCCATGGTCTGCTGCGGCGGGAGCGCGAGGGCGAGGACGTCTTCGAAAGAGAGGACCAATGCTGTTGCTGACAGCGAACGAATGAATCCGCGACGACTCCAGGACAAAACGATCAGGCTCCGTGTGAAGCTTGAGTATAGCGTTGGGGGCTGAGTGCTAGCTACCGGGTATTCGACTCACTGTTTGCTTATCCCTCGGCATAAATTCCGGTTTGCCGGTGATCCAACTGCAAACGGACGAAGTAGGCTTGGTCGAGAAGCCAATCCCAGTTGAACACTAGGTCAGATACAAGAAGTATCCGACGAACCAAACACCAACGAGATAATAGAGTGCGACTTCCCACCAAAACCACCTGGGTTCTTTAGCACGGTAGACCCAGCCATGAACACGGACCCACGCTTTGCCCGTACATGTAAAAACGGCAGCCGCAGAAATTGAGATTACGCCGAGTATCAAAAAAATGTCTGGCGCACTGAAAAGCTGGCGGAACAAATCAGGTTGTTCCATGAGCAATAGCGCATTAACTCCCTATTTGCTTGAAGAATTCCCAATTGTCGCAATTTACATCGAGCGAGTGCAAGACTCTGCGAGCGGGACAACTCCGCTCCAAATCCTTGCTTTGAGTGGATCGTCGGCAATCCGGCAGTAAGTCTGTTTAGCTTCGCTGGCTGAAGGCATTTATGAAATGGGTTTAGTGACTAGCGCAGACCAGTCCACACCATCCGATGAAACATCTCGTCCATCTTTGCGGCGGGTTCTTTGTCGATGCGGTCCATCCACCGGCGCAGGAGAGAGAGCAGGCTTCCGGCGAGCGCGTTGGCACGGGACACCCGGTTCCCGCCCTTCGCGAAGCTCAGGATGGGGCACCCTCGATGTCGGCGCATATAGAAACAGCAGGTCCCTCGGCCTCGCTCGCCGCGGCGGGCTCGGGATGACAATTCGGGTGTTAGGCTACCGCGTCACTCGCCTATTTTGCTCAGATTTGGAGAGTAAGCAAAGCGGACGACGCGGTTCTTGGCATGGCACTCTTCGGTGTTTTCGAGACAGGCTGGATACCTTTCTCCCCAGGGTACCGCCAGCAGGATGCGATCCGCCGCAATGCCCTTGCGTATCAGAAGCTCTCTGACCCACCATGCCCGTTGTCCCGAGAGTCTTAGATTGTAGGCCTCGGTGCCCGTCACGGAGGCGTAACCTTCGATGAAAAAGCGATCATCTGGATGATCCTTCAACCATTGGACATCGGCATCCAGCGTTTTCTCGTCCAGGGCATGGTCGAAGCGGTCATGAGCAAAGGTGACTTCGTGCATGTTGTCGTTGAAGGCTTGCTCCTCCGGACCAAAGAGAACCACTCTCGGGTTTGACCAGTAAGCAACCCAAACAGCAGGATCAACGGATGATCCTGAAGGACCTTTTGCGAACAGCGGGAGACCGGTCACAAGGAGCGTTGTGACCGCAACGAGAGGAAGTCGAGATTTCATTGGGGTAACCTCTGTTCAGTTGTGATTGCCGCATCGCAAGTATGTTAGATCCGTTTTTGATTCGAGGAAACTGTCACTTTGGACAGAGGCGGTCTATTGCTCCAATGGTCGGGAGTCCGGAGGTAATTCTTTCCACCTTCCCTGACTACTGGCGTTCATGAGTCGGGTTCTGGTGCCTATCGCAAGCCGTTCCACACCATGCTGTGGAAGAGCTCGTCCATAGCCTGTGGCGGCTCTTTCGCGCCGTGATCGAGCCACCATCGCAACAACGACTGAAGGCTTCCGGCCAGCACAGAAGCGCGAACTGCCAGTTCAGGCTTGGAGAGCTTCGAGAGACGCCCAGATTCGATGAGACGCTGCTCGATACCCCGGGCGAAATAGTCCTGCCCGAGGTCGTAGAAGTCGCTGAGCCGGCCTGCGTCGCCAAGGATGCGGTAGATCTTTTTCGCTTGCTCGAGGTGGTCGAACATCTCCGCCACGGGCGCAACACGAAGCGATTTCTCGTTCGAAACCGTAAGCAAAGTGCTCATGTGTTCAAGGAACCTTTCGAGCTGGCTGAGAAGAAGGTCGTTCTTGTCGCGGAAATGAAGGTAGAACGTGGAGCGTCCGACCGAGGCGCGGTCGAGCACGTCCTGAACGGTCACCTCTTCGATGGGTTTCTCAAGAATCAGCGCGAAGAAAGCGTCGCCGAGACGAATGCGCGTGCGCCGGGCGCGCACATCGTGCTTGCGGTGTTTCGGCTTTGCCAGCGCGCGTTTCTGCGAGTTGTCCAGCTCATTTCGGGACATTGATGGCCTCTTTGTTCAGCAACTCGGCACTACCCCTCGACACTTCAATCTCTGACTCCTACAGTTCGAATCATGTGACGAGCGGCCGCTCATTGCAGAACAGGATGTCACGTCGACAGGTTGAGAGAAAAGGAGAGAGATCATGAATCGTATTCGCTTATTTGCAATCGGGGCCGTGTTGATGTTCGCACTAACCACCGTCGCGCAACAGCCCGGGCCTGGAGCTAATGAGAAGCAAGGCCAGAATAGCGTGCAAGGCGCGGTGCCGACACCCGAAGAACAGTTGAAGGTGCTGACGCCCAGGCTTGATCTGACGAGCGATCAGGTAGACAAAATGAAACCCATACTTCAGCAGCTACATGACGGCACGCAGAAGATTATGGATGACAAGAGCCTGACACGCGAGGAGCAACTGGCCAGGGTGAGGCCTCTGCGTTACGGCGCACGTGACCAAATGCTGCAAATACTGAACGACGAGCAGAAGAAGAAGCTGGATGAGTATCTGCAGGGACCGCACCCTGAAATGCATGGCAACCTGAGCGGGTCGACGGCACAGCAGACGCAGAATTGAAGAGACCCGCCGCCTGTCTCGCAATCAGGACGGCAATCAGGGGTGGGCTGCGGGTTGCCCTTCGAGTGCCGCCGCTTTCTGGCGTTCGAGGGCGGCGTCGGCGTTGTCGCCTTGCTGTACGAGGGCGTCGGCGAGGGCGCGGTGGGCATCGGCGTAGGTTGGATCGGCGGCGACGGCCTGGCGGAGTTGGACGAGAGCCTCGGAGACTTTGCCCTGCTTGAGCAGCTGTGTGCCGCTGTCGAGATTGAATTTGGCACGCTGACGGCTGACGGCAACACGGCTCAGGTCGGCGGCCTTCTTGCGTTCGGCGGCGGCTCCGGTGGTGTCTCCCTGCGCGGCGAGAATGGCGGCGAGGTTGATATGGGGGCTGGGCTGATCGGGCAGTAGTTCGATGGCGCGACGGAGTGCGGGGATAGCTTTGTCGGGCTGGTCCATCTGCTTGTAGACGCTGCCCAGGATAGACCAGGCGTCTCCGTTGTCAGGGCGCATGGCGATGTTCTTTTCGAGCTCGCGGGCAGCATCGGCGAAGCGGCCCTGCTGCATATAGATGATGCCGAGCGTGAAGGGCGGGTCGGCGAGGGTGGGATCTTCGGCTGCGGCTTTTTCGAGTGCGGGGACGGCTTCCGCGACCTTGTCCTGAAGCTTGAGGGCGAGGCCAAGGTCGTAGTTGAGCTGGGGATTGTTCGGCTCGACGGCGAGGCCAGCGCGGAACTCCTGGATGGCGTGGTCGAGGTCGGCCTGCTGGAGCCAGGCGACGCCTGCGTCTTCATGAAGAATGGCGTTCTTCGGGTCGAGCGTGAGGGCGCGCTGGTAAAACGTGAGGCCGGTCTTCGCGTCTCCCGTCTGGACGAGGGCGAGGCCAAGGTTGGTGAGGGCCGCAGAGTCACTGGGGCGGGCGGCAACAGTGTCCTGGAAGAGCGGAATGGCCTCTTTCGTCTGTCCGGCGCTTTGGAGGGCAAGAGCGAGGGCGTACTTGGCGTCGATAGAGGCGGAGTCGAGATCGTGGGCGTGGCGGAGGACGGTGACGGCTGCGTCATCCTGGCCAGCTGAGTTCAGCGCTCTGCCTAGTTGCAGGTTTGACTGGAAGTCGTTCGGGGCAAGAGTGACGGCCCTCTGCAGCTCGGCGATGGCTTCCGGATAGCTCTGCTGAACCAGGAGAAGAGAGCCGAGGTGAAGGTGAGCAGAGGCGAGGTCTGGATCGATCTGGAGGGCGCGGTCGAACTCGGGGCGAGCGTCGGCGAGCTTGTTCTGCTCAGCAAGGACGGTGCCGAGGCCGTCGTGCAGAGCGGCATTGTTCGGGTCCTGAGTAAGGGCCTGGGTGAGCTTCGCGCGGGCTGACTCGGGATCTCCGGTTGCGTCGAGGGTGCGAGCGTAAGCGGTGAGATCGCTGGGCGAGAACTGAGTCTGAATCGTATCGAGCTGACGGAAGAGGGGCAACGCTTTGGCATAAGAGCCAAGCTGAGCATAGGACAGAGCCAGGTTCAGGGTTGCGGTGTCATCCCTGGGATCGAGAGTGTGAGCCTGCTCAAGTTCGGGGATGGCCGCGGTTGCGTTTCCTTCAGCAAGGAGAACTGTGCCCAACGCTGTGTGTCCCGCAGCCACCTGAGGGACGAGCTGCACGACCTTCGCAAACTCTGTGTGCGCAAGCGCCAGGTCGTTTTGCGACATGGCGGCATGGCCTGCGCGAAAGGCCGCGTCGGCCGATTGCACCGCGTCCTGATTTGGCGGGGCTGGAGATGGGTTCGCCTGAGAGCTCGCGACAATGGCAGAAGACGCAAACATGAGCCCGATGCACAGCAGATGCTTCATCAAGAGCGATTGTAATTCCTGCCTATCGGCGAGGCAGTTGAGCCGGAGAACCGTCTCGCCAGTGTCAAGCAGAATGGTTCACGGATACTGCTTGAACATCTTCTGGATAGCTTTGCCAAGCTGTTGCTGATTCTTGTTCCCATTGTTGCTGAGCGTGCCCTGCCCTATTCCTCGCCACACCAAATTCTTCGCTTTCGCATCATAAATGTCGACGATCAGGGTTCCTTCGACATTCTGTTCGGGAGTGATTCCGCCCATCCCTCCGCCGATGCCACGCATGCCCCACGCGCTGTAGGAAGTTTGTTGTCTCAATCCTCCGCTGGCAAGAACGATCACGTTAGGATTCTCCGTTGACTGAACCTTGGTCAAACCTTTAGCCTGAAGCGCATTCTCGATATCCGTTTGGGCGACCTGCGCCAGGATCGAGTTTGCCACCTGATTTTTATTCTCAGGGCCCCACGCATAGGTGTGGAATTGGGAGAAATCCTGACTGTGGTTGTAGTTGACTGACACTTGCTGCGCCCAAACAGGAGCAGCGAGCGCCAACACGAAAACTCCGATCGCAAGTGGTCTGATTTTCATTGCTCTCTCCAGTTCCTTCATCGAAAACAACCGCGATTCACCCTGCTGACTGGCGACCCACTCTCTCCCGCTGCTCAGCGACGCTGCAACCGCCAGCCATGGTCGCGCCCGATTTTCGGGTATGGCATTCTCATTTTCGGTCTCGCGGAACGCGGCGTCGCAGGGCGGTTACACAGCGACCCATGCTATCGAATCGCCCGACTAGCGGCAACTGTCACTTTCATGAGTGCGGCGAATCGAGGGTTGCCAGTTTCGACTGATATTTTTTAGTCGGCATCGGCTGGTTTTGAGAGTAGAATTCCGCCGAGCCACGGCTTAGAGTCCTTTTCTGATGTAAGAAATGGCTATTTTTAGTCACTGCATAAAAATGGGAGGTAACTATGCCAATCAGTTCAGGGATTTCGAAGATCGCCATCAGGGGCCTGGTGCTCGCTGGTGCATTAATGATCGGAACGCACCCCGGTTATGCGAGAGACAAGTATGAAACGATCGACGCCCAGGCTTTCGGGACGGGCACGCAGATGGGCCAGAATATCGGCGTGACCTTGAATATCTACGAGTTCTCGACTCCTGCGGACCGAACGCTTCTCGTGCAGGCCTTCGAGGCGGGACAGAACAAAGGGCTGGTAAACGCTCTCCAGAAAATGAAGGCCGTGGGCCACGTCGAGATCACCGGCACGCTCGGTTACGATTGCGCCTACATCAAGATGACTCCGACGCCAACCGGCCGGAAGATCGTCTTCGTTACCAACCGCCAGATTCGCTTTGGAGAAGCCTTTACGGATAGCCAAACGATGTCCTTCGATCTGACCGCCGGCGAACTGAACCTTAACGATCAGGACAAGAGCAAGAGCACGGGAGTTCTTTATCCAGCCGCGCAGCTAATCCTGAATAAAGAGGGTCAGCTGCAGTTGGATCTCAATCAAAACCCGTGGAGACTGTCGGATCTTATTGACTGGAAGGGAACGTCTGGCGTCAATTAGGCCGACCCGCTTTGTCTGCTATTGTTGTCAAGTTTGTGAATCAGTATCAACACGCCCGAATTTCGGGTGACGTGAACTCCAAATTGTGAGGGCGTTAATGACTATGAATCGATTCCTTGCTATCAGAAGTACTGTGGTGGCGTTGCCGCTTGTGTTGCTGGCCAGCTTTGCACCTGCCCAAAAAGCCAGCAAATATGCATGCTCTGAGCCAAATCCCGCGCAGCTTTGTAATGCGGGCAACACATGCGGGTCCGCTTCGACCCCATGTGAGGTCGATGTAAGGCGGACGGCGAACGGGGCGTCTTCCACACCCAGCATCGCGGGCGCGAAGAGTAATGCCCTCTTCTGCGTGACCGTGGGCACAACGGTGACGTGGAGGAGCACCAGCAAGAACATCGGCTTCGTTGTCGATATGGGCACTACCTCGCCATTTGAACCGGGCGGAGCCATTATTGGCGGCGCGGAAAAACCGGCCTCCGTTGTGGCGAAAACACCGGGGTGCTACAAGTATGACGCGGGCGCCTGTGCCTCAGGGGCGATCTACGGGATGTGCAAGGATACGAATGCGGAGCTGGTGATCGTCGGAGCCAAGTGAGGATGTCTGAATTTTTTGGCAGCACGGCGTGGAGATTCTCGCCGTGAGGGTCGTCGGGTGTGCGGCCAATGGATGGTCGACTTCCTGAATATTGCGCGTTGCGTGAGGGCGATGAGTCCAGGCGCAACGCGTGAGCGTTTTGGGTGATTATCCGGCGCGGGAAATTCAAATTACAGCTCGCTGAATTCTTGTACAGTTGTGAGTGTTTATCGAGGCCACTGCGGCCAATTCAACAAGGAGATTCTTCATGTACCTAAGCATCATGCGAAGCGGCCGCGCGGCAGTGGCCATGCGCACCGTTAGCGGAGTGATCGTGTTGACGTTGTCTTGTGGGGCCGCGGCCCTCGGACAAAACGCTGACCTGCAGCAAAAAGTGGCCGCCCTGAAGCAGTCAACGGCCGAGAATCAACAGCGGCTGCATCAATATCAGTGGACCGAAACGGTCCAGATTGCATTAAAAGGCGAGACTAAGTCGACTAAACAAAACCTCTGCCAGTACGGTCCCGATGGCCAGGTGCAGAAAACCCCGATCGGAGACCAGCAGCCGCAGCAACCGAGCGGCGGCCGATTCAAGCAACGCGTCGTCGAGAAAAAGAAGGCAGAGATGCAGGACTACATGGGCAACGTAAAGGGTGTCCTCAGCATGTACGTCCCTCCGAACGCGCAGAAGTTGCAGGCTGCATTCCAGGCGGGTAATGCGTCGTTCAGTCCGGGGAACGGCGCGGTCAACCTGGTGTTTAAGAACTATGCCCAACCCGGTGACCAGATGACGATCACGTTTAATCCACAAGCAAAGAAGATCACTGCGTTGAACGTGAACACATATACTGACACGCCAAACCAGGTGGTAACGCTGGCAGTGCAGTTTGCCAGCCTGCCCGACGGAACCAATTATGCGCAGCAGAGTGTGCTGAATGCGACCGCCAAGCAGCTAGTTGTTACTACTACGAATGCGGGATACCAGAAGCTCGGGCAGTAAGGGGTCTGAAGACCTAAGAGGGGGTCTGATTTGGTGTCAGACCCACCCGCCATCGATCACATAGCTCTGACTTGTGATGGCGCTGCTGTCGTCCGCAGCCAGAAAGAGCACCATGCGAGCGACCTCTTCCGGCATGATCATTCTCTTCAAGGCCTGGTTGTTGAGAATTTCTGCTTTGTACGCCTCTGAAAACCACAACTTCTTTTGGCGCTCTGTCAGGGTCGCCCCGGGCAGTACAGCGTTTACGCGAATATTTTCCGGTCCCAGTTCATGGGCCAAGGTGCGGGTGAGTCCGACGACAGCGGCCTTTGCCGCGATATACACGGGCAGCCCGGTGGACGGGATGATCCAGCTGATGGAACTCATGTTGATGATTGAGCCTCGGCCGGCTCGCTTCATGACTGGAATGACGGCCTGACTGGCGAAGAACTGATGTTTGAGATTCACGGCCATAGATCGATCCCAATAGTCAGGGGTGACTTCTTCGATGGCATGGCGATGGTCATTTCCTGCGTTATTGACGAGCACATCGACGGTCTTGAATTCAGCGACTATCTTTTGCATGCAATCTTTGAGGGCGCTCGTGTCTGTCAGATCGCATCGTAGAAACAGAGGCGATGTATAGCCGTCAGAGGCGAGCTTCTGCGCCAGCTGTGCCGCTGCTTCTTCTTGAATATCCAGAAAAGCCACTCTTGCGCCTTGCCGGACGAAGTGCTCGACGATCTTTTCCCCGATGCCGCTGGCTCCTCCGGTGACGACAACTACGCGGCCGCGCAAACTGGGATAAGTCGCAAACGCTGGCTCGTTCCCGGTGCTGGTGTGCGCATTATCGGTCATGGAGAGTTCTCCGCAGCTAGTCGGGGCATGGAACCACTCGCTGGCTCTGCTGGCCAAGGCCCTCGATGCCGAGCTTGATGGCATTGCCGGGACGTAAGTAGACCGGAGGCTTTTGACCAAAACCTACGCCGGGAGGCGTGCCGGTGGAGATGATATCTCCGGGCTGCAGGCTCATGAAACGACTGAGATAGCTGACGAGGTAGGCGACGCCGAATACCATAGTGTGGGTGTTGCCGTTTTGATAGCGATGACCATCTACCTCCAGCCACATGTCAAGGTTTTGCGGATCGGGGACTTCATCGGCGGTGACGAGCCACGGACCGATCGGTCCAAATGTATCCGCGCTCTTTCCCTTCACCCACTGGCCTGTTCCCTCCAACTGAAACGTGCGCTCGGAGAGATCATTTACAACGCAATAACCAGCCACGTGAGACAGGGCATTCTCCAGAGAAACATACTTCGTCTCCTTTCCAATGACGACGCCTAGTTCTACCTCCCAGTCGGACTTGATTGAGCCGCGCGGGATGATGACGTCATCGTTGGGGCCGCAGATAGCCGAGGTGGCTTTCATGAACAAAACGGGCTCGGCGGGTACTGCCACGCCCGACTCAGCGGCGTGGTCCGCGTAGTTCAGACCAATGCAGACGAACTTTCCGACCTCGCCGACACATGCGCCTATGCGGGTTGTTCCGGTAACGAGGGGAAGGCTGCCTGGATCGAGTTGACGCAGTCGGTCGAGCGAGTCGGACGATAGGTATTTGCCGGAGACATCGGGGAGAATCCCCGAAAGATCTCGTATCTGTCCGTTGGAGTCGATCATGCCGGGCCGTTCTTGTCCGGGCTCGCCATAGCGAAGTAGTTTCATCTTTACTCCCGTGGGTGAGGGTTTCAGGCTTCAGGGTAGCTGCGCGGGTTTCTAGTTATTGAATCGAATTGCCAATAAAGTGAGGTCGTCCTCGGCTTCTCGCCCTGTGGACCAGGTCGTCAATTCGTCGAGCAGACTGGCGATAAACTTCTCGGCCGGAAGCTCTCCGTTGTTTTCGAGAAACTGTTTTAAGCGGTCGCCGCCAAACTCCTCCTCCTGTGCGCTGTTCATCTCAACGATTCCATCGGTGTAGAGAAGCATCATGTCGCCCTCCTGAAAAGGTCTTTCCAACGAGGAGTAAGCAGCGTGAGGAAACGCGCCGAGGAATAAGCCGTTCTCGAGGACTTCGCTTCCCTTCCCGGACGAGTGGTCTCTCAAAAGCAGAGGCGGATGTCCGGCACCGGCATAGGTGATGGTCTTTTTCTCGAGATCGATGAATATGTAGGCTGCTGTAACGAAATGCCCTTTGAACTTGCCACATAAGGCCTCGTTCAGTCCGGACAAGACGCGGGCGGGATCCGATGCGCATTCCGATTGTGCGGCAAGAGCAATTTTGAGCATGGAAGAAATGAGGGCAGCGGGCATGCCGTGACCCGAGACATCCGCAACGAGAGCGCCGAGACGCTTGTCATCGACGACGATGAAGTCGTAGAAGTCGCCCGCAACTGAGGTCATGGGGATATAGCGAGCCGAAATCTCAAGATCCTTTGTCCTGGGAGCTTCGCGAGGCAGGATGGACAGCTGAATCTGCCGCGCGGTTTCCATTTCGATCCGGATGGTCTTCAGCTGCTGCGCCAGCTGATCGCGTATGCCGCGAAGCATGAGATGGGTTTGCACGCGAGCCTTTACAACGGCCTGCGAGAATGGCTTGTGGATATAGTCCACGCCTCCAACTTCGAATCCTCTTGTTTCATCCTCTACTTCAGTCTGGCCGGTAACGAATATGACTGGAATCTCACGGGTTGCCGGGTCGGCTTTCAGCCGAGCACATACTTCAAACCCGTCCATGCCGGGCATCATCACGTCCAGCAGGATCAGGTCGGGCACCGGTTCGCTGCCGGCCAACTCCAGAGCCTTAGCTCCATTTGTCGCGATGCGAATGCGGTAGAGATCCTTGAGGATGGCATTCATGATCTGAATGTTTGCCGGGGTATCGTCTACCAGTAACAGCACTTTCTTCTCTTCAACACTCATCGCGTCGCTAGCCCCTCGTTCAGTTTATGTTCCGTGGTGATTTCGTTTAACTTCGTGAGCGCCGCATCAAATTCAAAGTCGCGGATGGCGGCACCGAGAGAACTCAGCGATGCCTTGTCGGCTTGCCCTCCGATGGCATGTTGCAGGCTCTGAAAGGCATCTTCCGCACCGCCATCGCTGGCTTCGAGCAGAGCCTTGAGCCGAGCGGCCGCGGTCGAAGCCGCTTCCAGGTCGAATTTCGCATTCGAGTCCGTATCGGGAGCCGCCGGTTCGGTCTGCTGCAAGCCTTCGGCGATTGCCTGAACCTGATCACGCAGCAGCAAGGCAAACTCTGCCAACTGGGCGGGGATCGCCGGATCTTTTTCGCGAACAGCCTTTTCCAGACCGGCAGCCGCAAATTGTATTTTCGTAATCCCGATGTTGCCCGCAACACCTTTGACTGTATGAGCGATGCGCTCGGCCAGAGCACGATCTCCACTTTCAAGAGCGTTCGATATCTGCGCTGCGGCATCCCCTTGCTTCTCTGCGAACTGGCCGAGTAAATCCCGATACAGCCGCTTGTTGCCTGCAACACGTTTGAGACCGGAGACCGAGTCGATGCCCTCGATCTGGGGGACTATCACTTCGTCAGGCGCCTTCTTTTGCTTCTCGGGCATCTTTGCAACGTCTGCATGCGGCTTCACCCAGCGGGCGAGGGTTGCAAAGAGCGCATCCGGGTCGATGGGCTTGCTGACGTGATCGTTCATTCCCGCTTCCAGACAGCGCTCGCGTTCCTCTACAAGCGCGTGCGCCGTCATTGCGATGATCGGCAAGTTGTGAAAGCGGGGGTCAGCCCGCAGAAGTTTGGTTGCGGTGAAACCGTCCATCACCGGCATTTGGAGGTCCATGAAGACGACGTCGTATGGAGGAGGCTGCTCGCATGTCGTAAGGATTTTCACAACTTCGCCGCCATGACCGGCGACAGTCACAATGCCTCCGGCGCTTTCGAGCAGTTCGGTAGCGACCTGCTGGTTCATTTCATTGTCTTCGACCAGCAGAATGCGAACGCCGCTGGCATCGTGAGCATGTGCATCCACTTTCGGCAAACGCGAGCGGCCGTCTTCATTGCGCTGAGTGCCGAAAAGATCAATTAAGGTGTCGTACAACATGGACTGGCTGACGGGCTTCAGCAGATAGTTTTCAATCCCGATGTCATCCGCCTGGGCGCGAATTTCTTCCCGCCCGAATGCAGTCACCATCGCGATTTTTGGAATGTGCTTGAGACGGTCGCTTCCCTTGATGATTCGACTGGCCTGCAGGCCATCCATGCCGGGCATGTGCCAGTCCATTAGTACGAGGCGATATGGATCCTTCGCGTCTGACGAGACAAGCTCTCGGATCGCATCTTCGCCAGAGCCCACGGCCTCCGCCTTGAGTGCGAACGATCGCAAGGCATCGGTCAGAATTTCGCGGGCTTGCGCGTTGTCATCGACAACGAGAGCACGAAGACCTGCCAGGTCGGGAATAAAGCGCTTGCGCTGTTCCCCGCCTGTTCCGATGCCAAACCAGGCCGTGAAGTAAAAAGTGCTGCCTGAACCATATTCGCTCTCGACCCAGATGGTACCTTCCATCATCTCAACAAGTCGTTTGGAGATCGAGAGACCAAGGCCGGTTCCACCGTACTTTCGCGTCGTGGAAGTATCGGCCTGTGAGAATGCCTGAAACATTCGGGCGCTCTGCTCCGCAGTCATGCCGATGCCGCTGTCGCGGACGGAGAACTTGACTTTAACCCGGTCCTCAGTTCGCTCCTCCAGTGCAGCCGAAACGATTACTTCCCCTCTTTCGGTGAACTTTACCGAGTTGTTCACCAGATTAATCAGGATCTGACCAAGACGTAACGGATCGCCGATGAGATTCGGCGGGATATCGTGGTGCGAGGAGATAAGAAATTCCAGATTCTTCTCCTGCGCCTTCTGGCTGACGATGGATGACAAATTGTCCAGCACCTCTTCGAGACGGAAGTCCGCCTTTTCCATATCGAGCTTGCCGGCTTCAATCTTCGAGAAATCGAGGATGTCGTTAATGATGCCGAGAAGTGCCTGCGCAGCGGACTTGATCTTGGTCAGATAATCCTTCTGCTTGTGAGTCAACTCGGTTTTTAATGCGAGATGAGTCATCCCGATCACCGCGTTCATCGGCGTGCGAATCTCGTGGCTCATGTTGGCCAGAAAGTCTGACTTGGTGCGCGTGGCCGCTTCCGCAATCTCCTTAGCGCGGCGCATTTCCTCCTCGGCCCACTTGCGCTCGGTAATGTCCTTGACGTTTACGACGAGCATTTGCCGGTCAAGATATTCTGCGAGAAAGACCGTTATCTCGACATCGACGGTTCGTCCGTCATGGGCGAGGTGCCGGCTTTCCCAGGTAAGCGCGCCTTTCTGGTGCAGTTCACTTATCAACCCAGCCAGCCTTTCCGGGCCGACGTCTGGGTTGATCTGAGCAATGTTCATGTTGAGCAGGTCAGCGCGACAATAGCCCAGGGTGCGGCAGGCCGCTTCATTGACGTATTCAATTCCGCCGTCGGCGGGTCTCACCCAGAAGACAGTGTCGGCAGCGTTGTCTACGGCGTATTGCGTGAACTGGAGGCGCTTCTCCGCTTCACGGCGCCTCGTTATGTCGCGGAACGCGACCACGCTGCCGACGACCTCGCGGTTACGCATGATGGGCGTGGTGGAGTACTCGACCGGGAAGCTGGTGCCGTCTTTGCGCCACAGAATCTCGTCGGAGACGAGCCTCGACTTTCCGTCTTTCGCGGTCAGATACATCGAGCACTCTTCGTGCGGGATCATCGTACCGTCGGCCCGCGCATAGTGGACACGGTCGTGCATTGACTGTCCGACCATATCCTCTGGCGTAAAGCCGATCATTGCCGCGGCAGCGGGGTTGACGAAGGAAACGATGCCGTCGACGGTCAATCCGAAGATGCCTTCATTGACCGAACCGAGGATCAAGCGCGACCTCTCCTCGGCCGCAGCAACGGTGGCTGCTTGAACCTGAGTGTGTTCCAGCAACTTCCTGGTTTCGATGTTGCTACCCAGGATTTCGGCATTCATTGCGGCTGCGGGCAACAGAGCGCTCAGCAACGATTTTTCCCGATCGGATAGGGGTGAACAGGGAGCCAGTTCCAGCACTGCCGCCACGACTCCGTGACTGAGGAGCGGCATGAAGAGAAGATGCCCGGGCGTCACCATGCCCATGCCGGCCGATATCTGCAGGCGGCTTTCAGGAGTTGGAGTCACTTCCAGCGACCGCTTCTCAAGAGCCGCCTGTCCGATCATGCCTTCTCCGAGCGAAAAGGTCTGCGATGTGGTGGCCGGATCGATCGCGAAGCTGCCGACCCGCGTGAAGCGGGTGTGATCCGTGTTGGCCAGATAGAAGGCTCCGTAGAGCAATTCGACGGATTCAGAGATTCGTGACAGCAGAATTCGCGCGAACTCCTGGAAATCCTCGGCCGATTGCAAACGCACCGTGGTGGCTGCCACCTCTGCCTTCACCCAGGCCTGGATCTGACGCTCCCGCGCTGAGCCCTGCAGGGTAGATAACGCGCGACTCATTTCGCCCACTTCATCTGTACGGTCAAGATTGGATATGGATTGATCGAGCCGCTCGTCAGCAACGTTGAGGATGTGGCCGCGGAAGCCTTCGAGGCGATCGACAACTTCGCGTTGCACGATCCTTTGGGCAAATGCAAAAGATGCCACCAGCCCCAATCCGATGACAAACCAGGTGATCCGGATCGTGCGGTGGGTTTTGGCGGTGAGATCTTTGGATTGCTGATCGACGGACCGGTGCAGCCTTTCTATCAGCACGATCATGCCCTGGCGGGCGCGGTCCAATTCGGGCTGTTCGGATTCCCTCATCCCCTTCATGGCGGGAACGGTGTCGTTCCTTATAGCCAGCGCACGGATGCGACCCGAGTCAGTAACAGCCTGTTCAAACAGAGTGCTGGAGGCCTCGATCTCCGACGCCAGGGCCGGGCTTTCCTGCTTGGCATCCTCCACGAGGGCGCTATATTGGGCGACAATCCTGTCGAGCTCGGTATCGATTTCTTTTGACTTTTCAATGTCCGGCTCGGCTATCTCTTTATAGATGCTCTGGCCAAACCGGGTGACCTCCGAGCGCGCGTCGGTCAGGCTTTGAAGGGCCTTGGCATCCTGGCTAATGAGCGTGGTGTACCGCGTGTCGATCCTGGACATCTCGATCGACGAGTACAGAGTGGCCGCAAGCACCATAAGCGCCAAGGGCAACAGGGCGATCAGCAATTTACTCCGGATCCTGAACTTCGCTAACACGCGATGTTTCTCCTGTGCCCAGATTTCTTTTCTCGCTGACGCCGCCTGCGCCCTCCCATTTTAGGGCTCCCGCAGCTAGGTGCGCTCCATCTTTCGCACAGAAAGAAGAAACGCCACAAAAAAGCGGCGGCCCGCGATCGGGGTCGCCGCTGTTGTCACGCGCAGGCCGGATTTCATTTCATCCGAGGCCTGCCGCTATTTCGGAGCCGTTTTCTCCAGATGTCCACCGAACGCAAAGCGCATTGCGGAGAGAACCTTGTTGGCGTAGTCGGCCTCGCCGCGGGAGCTGAAGCGCTCATAAAGTGAGGCCGTGAGAACGTGCGCCGGCACAGCCTCGTCGATGGCGGCCTTGATGGTCCAGCGTCCTTCGCCCGAGTCCGAAACGCGACCGGAGAACTTGGAGAGCGCGGGGTCCTGTGCCAGGGCCGACGCGGTCAGATCGAGCAGCCAGGAAGAAATGACGCTGCCACGCCGCCACACCTCGGTCACATCCGCAAGATTGAGGTCGTACTGATAGTGCTCCGGATCGCGGAGCGGGGTTGTTTCGGCGTCGACCTCACTGGTGTGTTTGCCGACGTTCGCGGACCGGAGGATGCCCAGCCCTTCGGCATAAGCAGCCATGATGCCGTATTCGATGCCGTTGTGGACCATCTTTACGAAGTGACCGGCGCCGTTCGGTCCACAGTGCAAATAACCCAACTCGGAGGTTCCGCCGAGCTTGTCGCGTCCCGGAGTGCGGGGAATGTCGCCGATACCCGGTGCGATGGTCTTGAAGATGGGATCGAGATGCTTCACGATCTTGTCCTCGCCGCCGATCATCATGCAGTAGCCGCGCTCGAGACCCCAGACTCCACCGCTTGTACCGACATCGACAAAATGAATGCCCTTCTCAGCGAGCGATTTGGCGTGCCGGATGTCATCGATGTAATACGAGTTGCCGCCGTCAATCAGGATGTCGTCCTTTTCGAGATGAGGAACGATGTCGGCGATGGTCGAATCGACGGCAGCTGCGGGAATCATCAGCCAGATAGCGCGCGGCTTGCTAAGCTTGCTCACCACGTCGGCAAGGGCCGACGCGCCCACGGCCTTGTCCTTGACCAGATCGGCGACCGACTGCGGCGACCTGTCAAAAACCACGCATTCGTGGCCGCCGTTAATGAGCCGTTTAACCATGTTGGCTCCCATACGACCAAGACCCACCATTCCGAGTTGCATAGATGATCCTCTTTCAAAGAAATTTGTTAGACCGCGTTGAGAGACAACCTAATTTACGGGCTGATGGAATCGCAGCCTCAAAAGCCGCAGACAGTATATGAGATTCCGGACAAAGGCGTGTTTACGCCGTGAGTCTACTCGGCTCCTTCGCCGGGCCGGGTGGGCTCGATTTGCAGGGCATTGTTGAAACGATTGAAATAGTTGAACATGCCGATCGCTGCCATCAGCTCCACGACTTCGCCCTCGTCGTAGAACTCAAACAGGCGATCGAAAAACTCATCAGGGATGTGGTTGGAGTCCAGCGTCATCTGCTCAGCAAGGGATAGCGCAGCCTTCTCAGCGGCGGTAAAGTCATCGCGGATTTGGTAGTTCGCGAGATCATCGAGCTGCTCCCGCGACCAGCCAAGCTTTATGGCGATCTGAGTATGCGAACCGAGGCAATACTCGCAACGATTGAGCTGCGAAGTGCGCACGATCACCAGTTCCTTCAGCTTTGTTGAGAGCGTTCCCGTCGTCAGAATCGCCTCGAAGTGGGCGATCATGGTCGCAAATATTTCCGGCCGATGCGCCATGGTTCGGAACATATTCGGGACGTTGCCGCGTGTCTGCATATAGCGGTCGTAGATGGCGGCGACGGTCTCGGGTGCCTCTCTGCGCGGAACGCGGGAGATGCGCGGTTGAGTCTTGAGCATTATGTCCTCCGGACGCCTTCAGATTACCGCGTTTTCCGCCGATGGGACAGCGCGCGTCCAACAGCGAACGGAGGCGCCAAAGCGACCGGAATCCGGTAGCGGTTTCTTTGACGCACATAGCCGCATTTGATATAAACGCAGAGGAAACACGTATATTCCCGCCATTCACTCCTCAGTAGCTCAATGGCAGAGCATTCGGCTGTTAACCGAAGGGTTGTAGGTTCGAGTCCTACCTGAGGAGCCAATCTTTCCAAAACACATACGCACAATCCCGCCCTCTCACCTCGTTCACTGTGGGGAATTGTGGCGACTCTTCTTCGAACACTGCTTTATCGCGCATACGCTGCCCGCGAAACCGAAACTCATACCACCAGATTCCTCTGCGATAGACGGCCATGGCCATTCTCCTCACGGATGTTTCCTGGCTTGGCGTATCCTTCCGGCATAAACTCGCTTGCTCCACGATGCCTGATGAGGCTTGGTTTACAGTCAATTGGGTGAACGCAAAAACCATAAAGTCTCTCTACTACGTCACCGTCGGGCTGCTGTGGATTGGCTGTTGCGGCGCCCTGTTCGCACAACAAGCCGGTACATCGCAGTTGCTGCCGGCACCTCGCGAGTACGCCGCGGCGGGAACATTTTCACTCAGCCGCGGCGTAGCCGTTGTCAGCGACAACGACCCTGACGATCGTTTTGCTGCGGAAGATCTTTCCGACTGGCTGCAACAGCTCAACGTTCCGATACAGCACGGCCATCCCGCCGCCTCAATCGAACTGCTTCGGACCTCGAATCATCGCGCGCAGCAACTTCTCGCGAAGTCGCATGTTGAGATCGGCCCCGAGATGCGCGATGAAGGATATGCGATCGTGCCAACGGAGAAGGGATTGGCGGTTGTTGCCGACAGCGCCGCGGGCCTTTTCTATGGAGCGCAAACTGTCAAGCAATTAGTCACGGGAAAAGGATCGGACGCAACGTTACAGATTGCAACGATCAAAGACTGGCCGGCCATGCGTTACCGCGGCATTTCAGATGATCTCTCTCGCGGCCCGTTGCCTACTCTTGAATTTCAGAAACGGCAGATTCGAACACTGGCAGCATACAAGCTCAACGTCTATTCGCCGTACTTCGAGAACACGCTGCAGTATCCTTCCAATCCAGTGCCCGGGCTGGATGGCGGAAGTTTGACTCCGGCAGAAGCTCGCGAGCTCGTCGCCTATGCGCAGCGCTATCACGTGGTCATCGTTCCCGAGCAGGAAGCATTTGGCCATCTGCATCACGTCCTTAAATATGAGCAGTACGCGCCGCTCGCCGAGACGCCGATGGGAAATGTCCTTGCGCCGGGTCAGCCAGGTTCGCTCGATCTCATCGATCAATGGTTCAAGGAAATTGCGGCCATTTTCCCCGGACCTTTCCTGCACATTGGCGCGGACGAAACAGCCGATCTTGGCAAGGGGCAGACGCGCGCTGCGGTAGACGCGCAGGGTCTGGGTCCTGTCTACATCGATTTTCTGCTTCAGATTCACGGCAGGCTGGCTCCCTTGAATCGTCGGCTGCTCTTCTGGGGCGATATTGCGATGAAGGACCCGGCGCAGGTTACTCGTTTGCCCAAAGATATGATCGCGGTCGCGTGGACCTACTCTCCAGAGGAGCAGGGCTTTCTGCGATGGCTCAAACCTTATTCGGATGCCGGCATGGAAACCTGGGTCGCTCCGGGAGTGAACAACTGGAATCGTGTCTACCCCGATAACGACTACGCTCTTCGCAACATTCAGGGATTCGTGCGCGACGGTCAGTCGCAGCACAGCACGGGCATGCTCAACACCATCTGGAACGACGACGGCGAGGGACTTTTTCTGGCGGACTGGTACGGAGTGCTTTTTGGCGCAGCCGCGTCGTGGCAGCCGGGCAGCAGCGACCTGGCAAAGTTTCAGGATGCATACGGAAAGATCTTTCATGGCGACACTACGGGCAACATAAGTCAAGTGCAGCGCGAACTAATCGCGATTTACCAGATGCTCGATCAGGCAGAGATCGGCGGATCAACCGATTCTCTCTACTGGGCCGATCCGTGGAGCCCGGAAGGGCAAACCATGGCTGCGAAGTTGCGGCCGGTAGTTCATGACATGCGAATGCACGCGGAGCGTGCGATTACGCTGCTTGCGCAGGCCCGGGCCGCGGGCCCATTGCGCGAAGCTGACGCCCTGGACGCGCTGGAACTCGGCGCCCGGCGGCTTGATTTCATCGGGCAGAAGTTTGAGACAGCGGATCTGATCGCGAGTCTCTACAACCAGATGTATGGCGGGCAAGGCGACAAGGATAACTCGCAGCAAATTTATGGCGCCTTTCACACCATCGCCGGCGCTAACGGTCTCTGTGAAGATCTCCGCGACGGATATAGTTATGCGCGCCTGAAGTATTCCGACCTCTGGATGCGAGAGAACCGCCCATACTGGCTGCAGAATGTGCTCGTCCGATACGATATGGCGACGCAGCTTTGGGTTCAGCGCAGTGCGCGTTTTCGCGCGGCCCAGGCCACATGGCGTACGCAACACAAGCTTCCGCCGCCGGAAGAAATGGGTATTCCGGTTCCACAGACAAATCAGGGGAAATAGCCGTTGCTGATGGTTACTCCAGGCAATACGGTGCTGGCATTTCTTGCGCCTCGGCTAAGTACTCCAGATCTGATTCTGGTTGCACTCTACCTGGTGGGCGTTACCATCTTCGGTCTTCGCTTCCGCAACCGCGACCGCTCCCTTAAGACTTACTTTCTTGCCGATCGGCGAATTCCCTGGTGGGCAATCGCACTCTCCATCGTTGCAGCGGAGACCAGCGCGCTCACCATCATCAGTGTGCCGGGTGTCGCATTCACCGGCGACTGGGGATTTCTGCAGATCGTCTTCGGCTATCTGCTGGGACGCATTGTCGTTTGTGTCCTGTTCCTGCCTCGCTACTTTCGCGGCGAATTGCTTACCGCATATCAGATCATCGGCCAGCGATTCGGACCGCGCCTGCACAAGCTGACCGCATTTCTCTTCCTGTTTCTGCGCGCCGCTGCGGAGGGCGTGCGGGTCTTTGCAGTGGCCATCATCGTCGGCATAGCCATCGGAACTCCTGACATCATCTCTATCGCAATCATCTGTGTACTCACGCTGGTCTACACGCTGGAAGGAGGCATGACAGCAGTCATCTGGACCGACGTGGTGCAGATGATCCTCTATCTCGTCGGAACCATCGTTGCGGTTCTTACGCTTGGCCACTTGATGCCCGGCGGATGGAGCGCCATTCACGCGGCAGCGAGCAGCACGGGCAAGACAACCATCTTTCATTTTGCGTTCAGTCTTTCGACGACCTACACCTTCTGGGCAGGAGTGGCCGGTGGTTGCTTTCTGACCATGGCCAGCCACGGCACAGATCAACTAATGGTTCAACGCCTGCTCGCAGCACGAAATCTTCGCGAATCGCGTACCGCGCTGCTTAGCAGTGGAGTCGTCATCCTCGTGCAGTTTGCACTGTTTCTCGCGATTGGTACGGGGCTCTATTTCTTCTACAGCCGTGCCGCTGCTGGTCCTGTTCCTTCGAATGCGGATCGCATTTTCCCCACCTTCATCGTTGACCACTTACCGCGGGGCCTGGCAGGCCTGATGATTGCAGCCATCCTTGCCGCCGCCATGTCAAACCTGAGTGCCGCAGTGAATTCGCTCAGTTCGAGCAGCATGGTTGACTTGTATCTGCAATGGAAGCCGACTGCATCCGAAAGACAGCGTGTGATCGGCTCGCAGCTAATGACAATCTTCTGGACAATGCTGCTTTTTATTCTTGCGTGGATGTCGCGCGGCGGAGGCCACGTCGTCGAGGTCGGCCTTTCCATCGCATCCGTCGCCTATGGAGCCCTCCTCGGCGTTTTTCTCATGGGTACGCTGAGCAAGGATGCAACAGAAACGGGAGCAATCGTCGGCATGATAGGCGGCCTGGCGATTAATCTTGTCCTGTGGAGGCAGCCGCGATCGATCCCCATCTCTGTTGGCACTGCACAAATCGTCCTGCCGAAAATCGCCTGGACATGGTTCGTGCTCATCGGCTCTTTATTCACCTTCGCCCTGGGCTGGACAGCAAGCAAGCTCCTCCCTGGAAAGAACACTCCCCGCAACCATTAATCCGGAGCCACTAATCTCATGATTCGTTGCGGTCGACTCATAAGATCCTTCGCTTCACTATTGCTTGTCCTGATCGCCGCCTCTGCTCACTCTGAAGCAAAGCAGAAAGCGGACTTCAGCTCCGCCGATCGCATTGTGACCGACGCCATTTCCGCGAAGAAATTTCCCGGAGCCGTCGTTATCGTCGGCCATCATGGCCACGTCGTCTTTCGCAAAGCGTATGGAGAACGCTCACTCGTTCCGCAACACGAGACGATGTCGCAGGACACCATATTCGACGTTGCCTCGTTGACCAAGGTACTGGCTACTACTACCGCCGTGATGCAACTCTACGAGCAGGGCCGCTTTCTGCTGAACGATCCGGTCGCAAAGTATCTGCCCGAATTCGGAATCAACGGCAAAGAAGACATCACGATTCGCCAACTGCTTACGCACTACTCGGGTCTTCCGCCGGATCTGTCGTTGACCGATCCCTGGACTGGCAAAGAGGAAGGCTTGCGCCGCGCTTTCTCCTGCATCCCGGTTACTCCTCCCGGCGTGGAGTTTCGTTACAGCGATATCAACTTCATCATCCTCGGCGCCCTGGTTGAAAAGCTCTCGGGTCTCACCCTCGATCAGTACGAAGCGCAATACATAGCTAAGCCTCTCGGTTTGAAGAACACGCGTTTTCTTCCGCCAGAATCGTGGCGCGACCGCATCGCCCCCACGCAATTCGACAACGGCGTGATGCTGCGCGCCGTCGTTCATGATCCAACCGCGCGGCACATGGGAGGTGTCGCCGGCCACGCGGGCCTCTTCAGCTCTGCCGGTGATGTCGCCATCTTCGCCCAGAATCTTCTCGACCGACTGGCCGGTCGCCCGAGCCTCTTCCCGCTGCAACGCCTCACGCTGCAAAAGATGATCGTGCCTGGCCAGCCCGCCACGGGCACTTCTCTTCGCGCCCTCGGATGGGACATCGATTCCCCATACTCGAGCAATCGCGGTGAACTTTTTCCCGTGGGTTCGTTCGGTCACACCGGCTTCACCGGCACATCGGTCTGGATTGATCCGGCGAACGACACGTACGTCGTCATTATGTCCAACGCCGTTCATCCCAATGGGCCTACGAACATCACTTCGGTGCGCTCTGCGGTAGCCACGGCCGTAGCGATTGCGCTGGGCATACAGGCAGATCACGACAAGTTGATCACCCAGATCACCGGCTACAACGAATCGCTCTCGGGCAAGCGGCGCTGGCAGGATCGCAACGGGTCGGTTCTCACCGGCATCGATGTGCTCGAATCCGACCACTTTGCCGAACTTGCTCACCTTGCCTCGAAGCACGGAGGCACGCTGCGCATCGGTCTTCTCACTAATCAGACCGGCCTCGATGCACAAGGAAGACGCACCATTGATGTCCTCGCGAAGGATGCTGTGCAGGCAGTGCCAGGCCTCCAACTCAAGCTGCTCTTCTCGCCCGAACACGGCATCAGCGGAGCCCTCGATCAAACGAACATCGCCAATTCCGCCGACCCGGGCACTGGATTGTCCGTCATCAGCCTCTACGGCGGCGATAGAGACCAGCGTCAACCGTCTTTCGAAACGCTTCGCAGCCTCGATGCCGTTCTCGTTGATCTTCAGGATGCGGGCGTTCGCTTCTACACTTATGAATCCGCGGTACGCTACCTGCTTGAGGCTGCCGGTCAAACCGGCACTGAAGTTGTCATCCTCGATCGCCCAAATCCTCTCGGAGGTTCTTTCGTACAAGGACCAGTCTCTGACGCAAACGCTGACAGCTACGTCGACGTCGCGCCGGTCCCCGTCCGTCACGGTTTGACTCTCGGAGAACTCGCGCGCTATCTCAACGGGGAGTACGCCCTTCACGCGCCACTCACTGTTGTGGCTATGCAAGGCTGGCAACGCGGCGACTGGTTCGACGCAACCAGTCTCACCTGGATTAATCCATCACCAAACCTGCGAAGCCTGGCAGAAGCGATTCTCTATCCGGGCATCGGGCTCATAGAGACGACCAATATCTCCGTTGGGCGCGGTACAGATACTCCATTCGAATATGTCGGCGCGCCGTGGATCGACGGCCGCGCGCTTGCGCATGCGCTCAATGCGCGATTCCTGCCCGGCATCCGCTTCGTCCCCGTGAACTTCACTCCGGCAGAGCCTTATCCGTATGCGAAGCAGCTTTGTCACGGAATCGAGCTGATGGTTACCAATCGGAATGTGCTCGATAGTCCCGCGCTTGGATTGGAAATCGCCACAGTGCTTCACAAGCTCTATCCCGATCAATATCATCTCGACAAAATCGCGACCCTTCTGGCAAATCGCGAGGTGCTCCGCGACCTAGAATCAGGCCGGGACCCTCAGCGTATCGATGAGGACTGGCAGCAGGCGCTGCAAAGTTTCATGCAGAAGCGAAAGCAGTATCTTCTCTATTAATCAATCGTGCTCCGGCCTCAGCGCGCGATCAAATCGTGCAGGCAAAGTCGTTAACGCATCTGATTCTCGCCTGGGTTCATAATGGCTTGGTAAGGAGCCGTGTCTTGACGCGAGCTGTTTTCCTGGCACTTGCCTCTATCTGCGTGCTGCTTGTGTCAACGCCGGCTGCAGCTCAATCTCATGTTCAGCAGCCAGTGGCGCCGGACCCGCCTCAAGCTGTCACCCTGCACGAGACCAGCCCTCTGGTGTTAGTCGACGTTGTCGTGACAGACAAACACGGCATGCCCATCCACGGGTTTACGGTAAATGACTTTCATGTTTTCGAGGAAGGCAGCGAAAAACAGATCAACACCTTCGAAGAGCATCGGGGGGTGGCTGCGAGTCCGGCGGTTATCACCGCTTCGTTACCGCCCGACACGTATACCAATCAGCGCCTGAGCTCACAGAGCAGTCCCCTTTACGTAATTCTGCTCGACTCGCTGAACACTGCCATGCCCGATCAGTCCTTTGCTCACTTCGAACTGTTGAAGCTCGCGCAGAGCCTGCCTGCCGGGTCGCGGGTTGCGGTATTCCGGCTCGGTGCGAAGCTGACGATGCTGCAGGGCTTCAACGAAGACACCGCTAAACTGATCGAAATACTCAAGAGCAGTAAAGCTGATCCTCAGGTGGGTCCGTTCTATGAAGATGCCGACATGAGCCAGGCACTTAGCGCGCCCGACCTGACAGCCGGCATGGGCGGCAGCCGGGCAGCCGGCCCTATTCCCATCGCGGCTCAGAATGCGAATGCGGATATGCTGAGGAACGAGCTAGTTGTCTCGATGACGCTTCGGGCTCTGGTGAAACTGGGACTCTATCTCGGAAGTCTGCCGGGGAGAAAGAATCTGGTCTGGCTGGCGGGATCGTTTCCTGTCGATATCCTCCCGAATCTGAATCCAACCCTGGCGAACACGAATGGTATAGGTGCGCATATTGGGGGAGCTGACACTCAGGGCCACATGGCGGCCATCCGCGATCTGGCGTTTCTTCTTCAATCCAGCAACATCGTGGTCTATCCCGTCGATGTGCGCGGGGTGGTAGACAACGGACTGTATATCGGGGCCAGAACTGGAAGCGGGAGTGCTGCAAATGAGGTTCAGACGGTAACCCAGGGACTAGGCGGCTTCGCACTGACGAATGGACAGATACAGGGCGCTATGGAGACCATGGCGTCCATCACCGGCGGCCGCGCCTATTTCAATACGAACGACATCAGCGGCTCCATCGTGGAGGCATTCAATGATGGATCGAACTACTACAGCCTGTCCTACAAACCCACCAAGGAGCATTGGGATGGAAAATTCCGCAGGATCGAGGTGCGGGTGGATGAAAGGGATCTGCGGCTTTACTATCGGCAGGGCTATTATGCGGAAATAGCGGACAAGCCGAAAAATCCCTTCCACGCCCCCGACCCGGCGACGGGCGCGGCCATGCTTCGAGGCACGCCGGAGGTGTCAGAGATTGGATTTCGACTGCACCTGAAGCCGGATGGCGCGGTGCGGACGATCCCACCCATGGCGCCCGCGTTGCGCAAACGTGGAGCCTCGGAGGAGCAACAGCTGACCGGGCTGGCGCAACACTACGAGCTCGACCTCACGATTCAGCCGTCGGACATTCAATTTTCAACGGTGGATGGTGGGAAATACCAGAGTGATATTGCCGTCTCCGCCATCGCATATGACCCGCAGGGCAAGATGCTGAACACGATCGCGGGCGTGTTCAATTCACCGCTATTTCCTGTGACTTATTCGGCAATCATGCACGATGCGCTCGACCTCTCCCTTCATCCGGGGATGGAGCTCCCTGTCGGAAGGGTGTATCTGCGCGTGGGAGTGCGCGACCTGAGTAGTGGAAAAATAGGAGCCTTCGAAGTGCCCCTCGTTGTTGGGTCCGCGACTCAGCCCAAGCCATAAAAGGAGCATTTCGTTTCCCTTCGAGATCTCAGCTCCGTCGGTATCCCCAAGTGATCGAAAATGCAGGTTAGAGGTAATACATCCAAAAAGGTTCTCAGTCGCTCGTGAGCGCATTCGCAATTTGGCATTCATTGAGGATTAGGATTCGTATGATTCGGTTCACTCCAATTTATTCCTCGCGGAGCAGAATCATCGGGTCAACGGCGAGAGCACGCCGGGCGGGGATCAAGGCAGCGACAATGCCGACACAAAGCATGGTGAGAACGACGCCGCCGAGGATGACCGGGTCCTTAGGCGTGGCCTGATACACGATGGATGAAAGGACGCGGGTTGCCAGGACACCGAGGATCATGCCCGCTGCAGAGCCGATGACGAGCAGCCGGAAAGCGCGCCCCAGCGCCGCGCTGAGCACCTTGCGCTGATCGGCGCCGAGCGCGATGCGGATGCCGAGCTCGCGCAGGCGCTTGCTGACTGTGTAGGATGCCATGCCGAAGATACCGGTGATGGCGAGCATTGCGCCTAACAGGCCCAGAACTCCGAGAGAGACAGTTGCCACACGGGAGGCGAAGAGAGCTGAATCCAATTCGCTGTTCCAGGTCTTGATTTCGAGTGGCATCGCAGGATCGAGACCGCGCATCGAGCGCTGCAAGGAGGCGGCGATCTCCTGCGGGTCGCGCTGCGAGCGGACGATCATCCAGGTGTTGCTGGAGACATGTTGTAGGAAGGAAAAGAACATCGCCGGCTTCTGATCTTCGGTAAGGGTCTGGTACTTGCCGTCTTCCACTACACCCACAACTTCTGCTCGCTGGCCGCCCCAGAACTTGAAGTGCCCGCCGATTGCTTTATCGACGGACCCGAAGACCTTGCGGGCAAATTCGCGATTGATAACGGCGACCACGGGAGCCTTGTCTGCATCGTGCATGGTGAAGGTCCGGCCGGCCAGAAGCGCGGTCCCGGCGGCTCGGAAGTAATCAGGCGAAACGCCGAAATTCTCGGCATCGGCCGCCGCATTCGTGGGCCGGAAATCGGTGGTTGTGTCGGCGAATACGTCGGAATCGTTACCGCTGAGACTGAGTGGAAGACGATCGGCATATCCCACCGCAGTGATGCCGGGGATCGCGGCCGCGGCTTCGAGCATGCGCTTCTGCATCTGCAGACGCTGCTCGCCACTATATCCAGCCATTTGCAGATCGGTCTTTACGAGCATGACTCCCTTAGGCCGAATGCCGTAGTTGCTTTCAAGCGAGCGCGCCAGTCCGCGCACCGCGACGAGCGAAGCGGTCACCAGAACAGCGCAAATGGCGATTTGCAGGCTCAGCAGCACGTCGCGCAACGTGAAGCGGCGTGCGCCGCCGAGATCGGCAGCGCCGGAGCGAATGACCTGCCAGGGATCGGAGCGGAGCACCTGGCGCACCGGAACCATTCCGAAGAAGACGCCACTGAAGATCGCCAGCAGGAGAGCCATGGCGTAGGTCGCCACGTCCGGATTCACCGGCACATTGATCGGGATATCGGGGATCGGCCGCCAGGTGCTCAGCATGCGCAGGATGGCTACGGCTCCCGCCATGCCAACAACACCTCCGGCCAGCGAAAGCACAAGGGCCTCAGTGAGGAGTTGGCGGACGATGAGCTGGCGGCGCGATCCAAGAGCCATGCGGAGGGCAATCTCGCGAGAGCGGTCGGCCGCCCGGGCTGCAAAGAGACTGCCCAGATTGGCGCACGCGGCGAGCAGAATGAGGCCGGCCAGAAGCATGAGCCCGGCCATAAAGGCGCGGGTCGGCTTGCCGAGGGTGTTTCCGGCGAGGCCGGGTCGGGATAAGGAGAATTTCAGGCCGTCATCCGATTTGGGATACGCCTTGGCCAGCGAAGCCGCGATAGTGTTCAGGTCCGATGTGGCCGCTGCCGGCGTCACTCCAGGCTTAAGGTGGCCGGCTACCCAGGCCGAATGATTGCCGCGTTCCTCCAGCGAATACCAGTCGAGAATTTGGGGAGTATTGACGATGGGAATCCACATATCGGGCGCGAAGAAGAGTTCAGTGCCGCGGAAGTCCGGCGGCGCAACGCCTACGATCGTGAAGGGGTGTTTGTTGATCTGCACGGTGCGGCCCACAGCGGCGCGATCACCGTTGAAGTAACTGTGCCAGAGGGCGTAGCTCAAAACGATCTCCGGCATGCTGTTCTTTCCATGCTCTGCGGAAGCATGGAGGAGCCGGCCAAGATAGGGCTGAATGCCGAGGGCATCGAAGTAATTGCCGCTCACCATGTAGGGCCAAACCACGGCTGGGTTTCCGCTGCCGGTATCGAGCCCGATACCACCCGTGATGTTATAAGTAACCAGCGAATCGAAGCTGTGGTTCCTGTCGCGCAGGTCGAGGTAATCCGGATACGATTGCGACGGAGTGGTTTCCGACAAGTAGTTGCGCTCCACCATGAACAGATTCCCGGGGTTCGGCACATGAAGCGGGTGCAGAACCAGCGCATTCAGCACGCTGAAGACAATGGCGTTCGCGCCAATGGCCAGCGCCAGCGTCAGCACAGCGGTCAGGGCGAATCCAGGCGCTTTTCTCAGCTGACGGAAAGCAAGTCGCAAATCGGCATTCATACTGTCCTCTGGTTGCGAACGGCGGGATTGTTCTTCCTCGCGTGCTCGCGAGCTTGTATCAGCGTGTATACGCTCGTTCGCGAGCCGGGGTTCCATTTGATGTTGCCCCCGGTTTCCGGTTGGCGGCTGCGGAGCGGATTGTGGCAACCGCCCGATCCGCCAATGGCTCTGAACGCCGATCGGGTGAAGTATGGGTCTGATCAGTATTCACAGTCGGTATTCACGGATTGGGACGCTTTCGAAGTTTTTCGAATCCTTATACGAGCGCAAGAATCCGTTGAGATGCAGCGGCGACCTCAGGGTTCGCTGGTTAGCGGGTTCAGGCGCGCAGGGCCAGGTTTCTCCGCAATTCCTCTGGAAAGCAATCTATATAGGAGGTCAGCGTGGCAAGTAGTAAGACAGTCATCGTAACCGGTGCCTCGCAAGGCATCGGAGCAGCGGTCGTCCATACCTTCGTGGATCGTGGCTATAACGTCGTTGCAACATCGCGCAACATTTCCAAGGCTGGCTTCGCGCCGTCGCCGCACCTCGCGATCGTTGACGGAAACATCGGTCATGCGGCGACGGCTGAGAAGGTCGCACAGGCCGCGATCAGCACGTTTGGCTCAATCGACCATCTTGTGAACAACGCGGGCATCTTCATAGCCAAGCCCTTCACCGACTACACTGCTGAAGACTTTCGCAGTCTGGTCTCCACCAATCTCGACGGGTTCATCTTTATCACCCAGCTTGCCGTCAAGCAGATGCTGTCGCAGGGCACCGGCGGCAGCGTGACGAGCATCACGGCCGCTCTGGCGGACAACCCGATCGCGGGCGCTCCGGCGTCGGTTGCGATGATCACCAAGGGCGGACTGAACGCGATCACGCGCAGCCTCGCCAGCGAATACGCGAAGAAAAATATCCGCTTCAACGCGGTCGCACCTGGCGTCGTCGAGACCCCGATGCACGAGAACAATCCGAAGGAATTCCTGAAGACCCTGTCACCTATGGGTACGATCTCTGACTCGAAGGACATCGCTGATGCTGTGGTTTATCTGACCGAAGCTCGCCAGGTAACAGGGGAGGTGCTGCACGTGGACGGCGGTGCGCACTCCGGCCGATGGTAGGCGCGAAGGGTTCGCAGCCGAGTGGCGCGGAGCAGCGGCTGCAGGAACTTGGCATTCAGCTCCCGGCTGCGCCGACACCGTTTGGCAACTACGTTGAGGCAACGCAGAGCGGCAACCTGCTTTTCCTGACTGGCATGCTCCCGGTTGTCGATCACAAGCCGAAATATCTAGGCCGGCTTGGGAAAGAGCTCGACGTGGAAGCTGGACGGGATGCGGCTCGCACAGCGGCTCTCAGTGGCCTGGCGGCGGCGAAAGAGTATCTGGGGTCGCTCGATCGAGTAGCGCGGGTTATCCGATTCAGTATCTTCATCGCAACTCATGGAGACTTTTTCGATCAGCCGATAGTGGCGGACGCAGTCTCTGACCTGCTCCGCGATGTATTCGGCCCAGAGAAGATCCCTGCTCGCATGGTCATCGGCGTTGCCAGTCTGCCGCTCGGATTGCCGATTGAAGTCGAATTCATCTTTGAAGTCGCAGAGGGGTAAGAGCAGGCAGAGGGCGCACGGCCTTTTTCCGTCACCTTGGGAGCAGTGATGCAACAGCAGTTCGACAGTTCGTCGCCGCAGTGGAACGAGACGCGTATCTCTTCGAGCCTGGGTATCAAGTATCCGATCATTCAGGGGCCGCTTGGCGGTCTGTCGACGCAGCGATTGACAGCCGCCGTTTCGAATTTCGGCGGTCTCGGCTCCTTCGGCGCGCATGGTTTGAGCCCGTCGGCCATTAAGGATGTGATAGGAGAGATTCGTGCGCTCACCTCGAAACCGTTCGCGATCAATTTGTGGGTCTCGATGGAAGATGAGGGTGCGCGCACCTCCGGCAGCGAGGCATTTGCACGAAGCTTGAAGCCCCTCGCGGGATACATCCGTGCTTTGGGCGGCGCGCTTCCCACCTATAAACCTTATATTCCGATGAAGTTTGAAGACCAGGCACGTGTTCTGCTCGATGCAAGAGTGCCTGTCTTCAGCTTCATCGTTGGAGTTCCGCCGAAAGAGATACTCGACGAATGCCGTGCGCAGGGGATCCTTACGATCGGAGCGGCGACCACTCCCGATGAGGCCATCGTTCTTGAGCAGGCGGGAGTCGATGTCATCGCTGCTTCAGGCTTTGAGGCAGGCGGCCATCGCGGCTCTTTTCTGCGCGCCGCGGGGGAATCTCTTACCGGAACGTTCTCTCTTTTGGCTCAGGTCGCCGACGCTGTGTCAGTCCCCGTCGTTGCTGCCGGAGGCATCACGGATGCTCGCGGAATCGTGGCAGCCTTTGCTTTGGGAGCCGAAGGCGTACAAATCGGCACGGCTTTTCTCGCTTGCGAAGAATCTGGCGCGAGCCCGGCTCATCGCAACGCGATCCTCAGCGGGCAGGCTCGCAGAACAGGATTGACCAGGGGCTTCACGGGAAGACTTGCCCGTGGAATACATAATCAGTTGCTCGAAGAGCTCAATCGCCCGGGAGTGGAGATTCTCCCCTATCCCTTGCAGCGCGGCCTCGTGAAAAACCTTTCCGTCCTTGCCGATCAGGCCGGGAAGCCGGAGTTCCTGCCGCTCTGGGCCGGACAAAGTGCAAACCTGGCCCGACATAGCGACGCGACGACGCTGCTGCAGGCATTGGTGTCCGAGGTATCCGCCATTGCCGGCCCGGTTATTTGCTGGAGCCGCGAGCGCAGCGGCAAGGATGTGGATGAAGCAGGGGCGATTCAACATCCCGCACGCGGTAGCCGGTGAGATCGAAGACGGGTATTTCCGAGTTGCCGGGCAACGGTTTGTCCAATTTGAACACCACAGAAACTTGATGAACGAATTTGGCTCTCTAGTGAATCTGATCTGGAAACAGGAGGAGAAGCATGAAAGCGACACAGGAACTTCACGATCTCGGACAAAGTTTGTGGCTCGACAACATCACCCGCGACCTGCTCGACAACGGCACGCTGAAGCGCTACATCGAAGACTTTTCCATCACCGGACTAACGTCGAATCCAACTATTTTTGAACATGCCATCTCCAAGAGCAAATCCTACGACACGGAGATTGGACGTCTTGTGAGCACTGGGCTTTCGGGAGAGCAGTTATTCTTCGAACTGGCCTTGCAGGATCTAACGAGAGCCGCCGATCTCTTCGGCCCTGTTCATCAACGCACGGCGGGTAACGATGGCTTTGTCTCGCTTGAGGTTTCCCCACTTCTGGCCTACGACACAAAAAAATCCGTGGACGCGGCGAAGCTGCTGCATAACAAAGGCAACCGCCCGAATCTCTTCATCAAGATTCCCGGGACAAGCGAGGGAGTTCCGGCAATTGAAGAGGCCATCGCATCGGGCATCGCTGTCAATGTCACGCTTCTCTTTTCTCTTAAACATTACCTCGCGTCGGCAGATGCGTATATACGCGGCCTGGAGAAACGTGTGGCAGCAGGCCTCAGTCCGGATGTTCGTTCCGTTGCGTCAGTCTTCGTAAGCCGGTGGGACGGCGCGACCATGGAGAAGGTGCCCGTTCCACTGCGCGATAAGCTGGGGATTGCTATCGGACAACAAATTTACAAGGCCTATCGGGATATGCTGGATTCCGATCGTTGGCAACGGCTCGCCAATTCCGGCGCCCGGCCGCAACGACTCCTTTTCGCCAGCACAGGAACCAAAGATCCAAAAGCTTCCGATGTTTTATACATCGGCGCCCTGGCTGCGCCAAACACCGTTAACACTATGCCAGAGAAAACCCTCATCGCTTTTAGTGAGCACGGCAAGTTAAGCGGTGCGCTTCCACGCGACGGCGGAGATTGCGAAAACGTTCTCGACGAATTCAGAAAAGCCGGAATCGATCTCGACAAGCTAGGAGAAGACCTGCAATCGCAAGGCGCCAAATCGTTTGATGAGTCGTGGCAAAACTTGCTCAGCGCCATCGAGGCCAAGGGTAAGAGTTTGCAGGGTGTCGCCTGACCCGTGTGGCAGCCTCAAGGAAACTTGATTGGCAAAAGCATCTTCTGAGGTGAGACAGGATTCCCTTGCTCGCCCGAAGAGGCCGAGACAGTAGAATCCCAACCAGGCAAACGCTTGAGCGAGGCAGGAGGATTTATGAATATGTCGAAATCAATCCTTCGGAGCCTCGTGACCATCGCGGTCGTGCTCGCTACAACTTCGCACATCGATGCGCAGTCAAAGGAAATAGCAATGAAACAGCAGATCTTTTATCGCACCGTTAAGGTCGATGGTCTCAACATCTTCTACCGCGAAGCGGGACCCAGGGATGCGCCGACGATTTTGCTGCTGCACGGTCTACCGTCGTCGTCGCGGATGTTTCAGCCGCTGCTGACAAGGCTCGCCGACGACTACCATCTGATTGCGCCCGACTATCCCGGCTTTGGACACAGCGACTGGCCCGACCCGAAGCAGTTTGATTACACCTTCGACCACATCGCATCCGTGATGAACGACTTCACGCAGACTCTGGGTTTGTCGCACTACACGCTTTATATGCAGGACTACGGTGGGCCGGTTGGCTTTCGGATGGTATTGGCGCACCCGGAGCGGGCCCAGGCCCTGATCGTGCAGGATGCGGTCGCTCACAACGAGGGCCTTGGGGTGAACTGGACTACCCGGCGCGCATTCTGGGCGGATCGGGCCGCTCACGACGAAGCACTCCGCAAGAATCTGCTTTCGATGGCGGCCACCAAGACGCGGCATGTCGGAGACGATCCGAACGTTGAGCTCTATGACCCGGATCTCTGGACCGACGAGTACGCATTTTTGAATGCGCCCGGGCAAGCGCAGATTCAAAGCGACCTCTTCTACGACTACCGCACGAATGTCGATGCTTATCCCACGTGGCAGGCATGGATGCAGAAGGCGCAGCCAAGGCTATTGGTCATCTGGGGCAAGCACGATCTCTCATTCGATCCCGGCGAGCCGGAACGCTATCGCAAGGACGTACCGAGCGCGCAGGTCTACGTTCTCGACGCGGGGCACTTTGCGATGGATACCAAAGCAGACGAGATCGCGGCACTGGTGCGTGCGTTCATGAGGACGCAGAAGTAAACAGCGCCATTCGCGTCTCTGCCAATCACAGCGAGGCGACGACGCTGGTCCCAAGGAAGGGTGATACGAAATGCTTTGCCTTTCAGGGGGCAAATAACGTGAATTCACTTATCTCAGTGAATGTCGGCCTCCCGCGCGACGTCGAGTGGCAAGGCAAGCTGGTTCACACCGGTATCTGGAAGCAGCCCGTGTCAGGAAGAGTCACAGCCCGCCATCTCAATATCGATGGCGACGGTCAGGGAGATCTCGCTGGTCACGGTGGCGAGCATCGCGCGGTGATGGTGTATCAACTCGAGTCCTACCGGCACTGGGAAACCCACCTTCAGCGGAATGATTTCGAGTACGGTCAGTTTGGAGAAAACCTGACCGTCGATGGCCTTGCCGACGACGAAGTCTGCATCGGCGATCGCTATCGAATTGGCACGGCGCTGTTCGAAGTCACGCAGCCCCGGGTCACTTGCTATCGCGTCGGCATACGGATGGGCAATCCTCAGATGGCGTCCTTGCTCGTCTCACATAAGCGGCCGGGCTTCTATTTCCGCGTGCTCGAGGAAGGCGAGATCGGCGCGGGAGATGGGATCGTCAAAATTGCCAATGGGCCGGAGCACGTCACAGTTGCGGAGATCGATGCTCTCCTTTATCTTCCCGGGCATTCGCTCGATCAACTGCAACGCGCGTTGCGTATTCCGTCACTGAGTGAGGGTTGGAAGCAGTCACTGGAAGCTATGGCTGCGGCAGAGAGTGCGGGCAAGCAAAGCGGAAATGCAGGTCTGGCTCCGATTGCTGCTCCTCCTTTATGGACAGGATTCCGTTCCCTGCGAGTAGCAGCGGTCCAGCAGGAGAGTGTAGACGTGCGGTCGTTTGTTCTGGAGTCGGACGATCGCTCGCCCTTACCGGCACCGCTCGCCGGGCAGTTTCTGGTCTTTAAGATCAAGCCGGACAACATCTCGCCCTCGATCCTGCGCAGCTATTCATTATCTGGACCGCAGGACGCCGGTACCTATCGCGTGAGCGTGAAGCGCGCCGACGGTATAGGAAGCCGATACTTCCACGACCATATTCACGCTGGCACCATTCTCGAAGTGAGCGCGCCGCGGGGCAGCTTCACAATCGCGCCGGGTGATGGCCCCGTAGTTCTCTTGAGCGCCGGAATCGGTGCGACGCCGGTGCTGGCGATGCTTCATTCGCTTGCGTCATCCTCTGCTCGCTCAACGAGGCCGATCTGGTGGTTGTACGGCTCTCGCAGTGGCGCGGAACACCCTTTCACTTCCGAAGTACGGAGACTTCTGGATGTACTTCCGGGTAGTCACTCGTTCATCGCGTACAGTAAACCCGAAAATGAAGACCGACTAGGCGTGAACTACGACGCGCAGGGCCGTTTGGACCTCTCATCGTTACAAACGCTCGATGTACCAAAGAATGCCGACTTCTATCTCTGCGGGCCGGCCGCCTTTCTCGCAGAATTGACGAGCGGCTTGCAGTCCTGGGGTGTCCCCAACTCACGCATCCATTCGGAGATCTTCGGAGCTGGACCTCCAATAACACCCGGCATTGCGACCACCACGCAGAAGACACCACATCCGCCGGACGGAGCGCCTGGGATTGGACCGAACGTCTCCTTCACACGCAGCGGCCTTTCGGTGCCGTGGGACTCGCGCTTTCAGAGCCTTCTCGACTTCGCCGAGGCATGCGATGTCCCCGTCCGATGGGCTTGCAGAACAGGCGTCTGTCATAGGTGCGAGTCTGGTTTGATCGATGGCAGCGTCCACTACAACCCCGACCCGCTCGATCTCCCCGGCGACGGCAGCATTCTGATTTGCTGTTCGACTCCGCAGTCGGAGATCGAACTGGATCTCTGACGGGTCTCACCAGCACTCGCGATTCACCATCTTTTCTTCCCTGCTTCAGCCCGCAGCAAATACACTTCGAGTGCAGATAAACAGGAGAATCCATGCCCCTGCACAACACCGATGAACTCAAAGCCGCCCCTACCAGCCAGATCGAGCACGCCATCCACGACCCCCAGGCTGAGACCTACGAGTTCCCCGAAGCAAAGCAGGACCCGCAGACCGTCTATCAGACCATCCACGATCAACTCGTCCTCGACGGCAACTCCCAGCAAAATCTCGCCACCTTCTGCACCACCTGGATCGAACCCGAGGTCAAGCAGATCATGGACGAGTCCGCCGACAAGAACATGATCGACAAGGATGAGTACCCGCAGACCGCAGCCATCGAGGAGCGCTGCGTCCACATGCTCGCCGATCTCTGGAACTCCCCCGAAGCCGCCAGCACCATCGGCTGCTCCACCACCGGCTCCAGCGAAGCCGCCATGCTCGGCGGACTGGCTCTCAAGTGGAATTGGCGCAAGCGGCGGCGCGCCCAGGGCAAGTCCATCGACGCTCCCAACCTCATCATGGGTCCTGTTCAGGTCTGCTGGCACAAGTTCTGCCGCTACTTCGATGTCGAAATCCGCGAAGTCCCCATGGAAGGCGACCGCCTCCTGCTCACTCCGGAAGAAGTCCTCAAGCGCTGCGACGAAAATACCATCGGCGTAATTGTCACTCTCGGAGTTACATTTACCCTGCAGTTCGAGCCGGTCCACGAGATCAGCCTTGCGCTTGACAAACTGCAGGCCGAGACCGGCCTCGACATCCCCATCCACGTCGACGGAGCCAGCGGCGCCTTCCTCGCTCCCTTCACTCAGCCCGACCTTCTCTGGGACTTCCGCCTGCCGCGTGTAAAATCCATCAACGCCTCCGGCCACAAATTCGGACTCGCCCCGCTCGGCGTTGGCTGGGCTCTCTGGCGCGAGAAGCACGACCTTCCTGAAGAGTTGATCTTTGAAGTCAATTACCTCGGCGGCAATATGCCCACCTTTGCGCTCAACTTTTCGCGGCCCGGCGGCGAAATCATCTGCCAGTACTACAACTTTCTGCGCCTCGGCAAAGAGGGCTACCGCGAAATCCAGAATGAGTGCAATGCCCTGGGCCGCTATCTCGCCGAAAAGATCGCCGGGTTCGGGCCCTTCAAAATCATTTACGACGGCGAAGGCGGAATCCCCGGCCTCTGCTGGGAACTGAAAGATCCCGCATCCTCAAGCTTTACCCTCTACGACTACGCCGATAAGTTACGCGAGCGCGGCTGGCTCGTTCCCGCCTATTCCATGCCGCCCAATCGCGAAGACCTCGTCATCGAACGCATACTCATTCGCCACGGCTTCACGCAAGCCATGGCCGACGAGCTTCTCCTCGAAATGCAGAGCGTTCTGGACCACTTCGCCGAACATCCACCGGAGCAGTCATTGGTCCTTGCCGGCGCGGAATCGCACGACCATTCCGGCCGATAATTTCTCAAGCCGCTAACTCCGTTAAGACGGGACGGTGGCCCATTCAAGCCATCGGCTTGAGTGGGGCAGTTTTTACGAACGGAGAAATTCCTGTCCCGTTTATTACCGAGGTCGGCCGAAAAACAACACATAGCCGTCAACGTCTTCGAGTTCGAAGCCGCGCAGACCGTCGTGAGTATCTTGAAGAGGTTCGGAAAAGGTCACACCGCGCGACGTGAATTCGGCCGCCAGCGCATCAGGATCGGGCACTGAGGCGTAAGCGTCCCATCGGGCCCACGGGTGGCGCTTGCCGTTGGGGAGCGGTTCCACGCCGACATCTTTGAGGAAGATCATCGCCCCATCGCGCTGCACAATCGCAAAAAATGGCTCTTGATCCGGGTGTTGATACTCGATCTTAAAACCGAGCTTCTCGCAGTAGAACGAAAGAGCTGCCGGGACGTTTCGCACGATAAAGGACGGTGAGATGTTGGTGATCGCTCTCTCTATCATGGGTGGCCTTTCATAACGCAGATTCGTGCTGAATTTTATTCGCTAGCCGTTTTCGACGCGCGACTTTATATCCCAGTACGCCGTATCGATGAGCTTGCTTAGGGCGGTGGCGTTTATTGAGGTTCCCGGTTTCAGCTTCACATGGCGCATGAACTTGCCGGTGCCTTGCAACAAGTGCGCCGGATCCGGCAGAACTGCACCCTGAAAGAACCCCACGTTTACGTGCGAAGTAAATACATTGACGTAGCCGAAGGCCGCATCTCCCAGACATGCAACCGGACAGCCGTCATGCAGGAGCTCTCGAACTTCATCCCCGCATTTTCGCATCACCTCAAACCATCGGTGCGCGATAGCTCCCAATTCACCTTTGTGCTTTTTCAGCCACTCATCGATGGCAGGCTCCCGTTCCACAGCGCCGTTCAATCGCAGCAATTCCGTTCTCACCATCGCTCTACCTTCTGATTTCGAAATCTACGGTAACGCAGCACCCTTCACCGAGTACAAAAAGATCGGTCCTCAGCGTTGATAAAACTCTCCTTGACTATAAGAATTTACTTATATAAGTTAATCATTATGCAGATTCTCGATACTGCCTTCTCTGCTCTGGCTGATCCGACCCGACGCGCGATTCTTGCGCGTCTGGCCCAGGGAGAGGCCACAGTAACGGAACTGGCAGAGCCCTTCGAGATGACGCAGCCGGCAATCTCGCAACACCTGAAGGTACTCGAAGAGGCGGGACTCATAGCTCGTCGCGTTGAGGGCACCCGGCGCCCTCGTCGCCTCGCCAGGGCTGGCATTGAAGCGATGGACCAATGGCTTGCGATGCTGCGGAAAGCCCTCGACAAAAACTACGACCGGCTGGACGAGGTTCTGGCCGCCATGGAAAAACCCAGGAAAGGGGAAACTCGATGAGCAAGTTGACGCTGACTACCGAAGGCGATACGCACGTGGTTGTGACCAGGCGCTTCGCTGCGCCTCCAGAGGCCTTGTACCGCGCCCATACCGATCCGAAATTAATCCAGAAATGGTTGCTCGGTCCTGAAGGTTGGACGATGCCCGTCTGTATCAATGAGGCGAAACCGGGCGGCAGATTCCGTTACGAATGGACGAATGGCAAAGGCGGTGGCTTCCACATCACGGGTGAATTTCTGGAACTTGAGCCCTACAGAAGAATTGTTCATGTCGAGCGGATGCACCTTCCCGATCCCACGCCCGACAACCATGTCGAAACGAGATTTGATGCCGACGGCACAGGCACGCTGATGACGATACGCATGACTCTCCCCGATGCTCAGACCCGGAAGACCATGCTTGCGACAGGCATGGAACACGGAATGGAAGCGAGCTACGTCCGGCTGGAGGGCCTGATCTAATAGGCGCCGGGCAGTCCGCGGTTTGCTCGCAGGAGTCACGCAAAAAAGAACCCCCTTTGCCGGTTAGCAAAGGGGGCAGGATGGCAGCTCGATATGGGGCAAATTCCTAGACCGCCATATCGAGCCTGTGCAAACTCCGCTGAGATTTTTAGCCAACAGCTGAATCAGTTGCCGGAACCTGCTGCAGTGCCTGGAGCATTCCGGACAACCAGCGTCAGATTGTCCAGCTCAATTTGCTGCAGATACTGGACGCCTTTAACATCGATCGTCGACACGGCGATCGTGCCATTCTTTGCAGCCACAATCTGCGCCGGCACCGTGATCGGGCTCTTTCCGCGGGGAGAGAACGTCAGCTGTGCATCCGCTCCTGTTCCGGTCCAGCTCACCTTCACCGGTCCCGCCGGCACCGTCGCCGAGCCAACCTGCACAGGGCCGGTGAAATCAACCGTCTTCGAATTATTCGCTGCGTACGCAGAGAACGTAAACGCAAGGGCCAGGAATGCAACACCGAATCGTTTCATGGAATGATCTCCTTCAAGCTTGAGAAACTGCGTTAATCGCGTCTTTGCAACTCACGTCAAAGACAAGTCGGGATACTCCCAACTTAGACATACGTTTGGCATCAAAAAAGCTCCATCGTGTAGCAAATCGCGCCGCTACAACGTAAGAGCTTGCCTTGGCAGGAGTTGTCGGAATGCTCGTGCCCCGTCGCGGGGCAGGTATCATACGTAGTTTTGTCGCTGAAGCCCGGGAAAATGCCGGGCTGCACTTCGGGGAGAGGGGTCTACCAGCTCTCCACGTCAAGGACTTCCGGTGGCCCGGGGTTCCTCTCGATGACATGGGTTTCGATCACCGCTTCCAGATTCTTCCCGTCCCAGTTCTTGGGTGCCTTGGCGAGCATGGCGTCCAGATACGTCGGGTTATACAGAACCTCGCTGGCGGCTTCTGTGCCTGCACCCCAAATGCCGGCGGCGATGATGACCGGCTGTCCGGTTACGTCGTCATGGATGCGCGCCACGATTGCATAGTCAGTGGATACGTCTCCGCCCGGCCCATTCCGCTGCACCGTCCAGAACCGTTGCGGATTCTTGCGGTCAACCAGCTTCTGTAAGGCATCCGTGTGATCGAACCCAAACCGCAGGTTCTGTGTAATGCGCATCGTCCAGGCATTGTCGAACGCGCCGATCAGCACAATAGGACCCTCGCGCAGCTGCGCAAAGCTCGCGTCTGAGGCAGAGACTACGCGGAAAGGCCTATGACGAGGAACCAGCGGCACAATGGTGCGCGCCAAGGTGGTCACGTCGGACACAGCCAGGCCTCCGCCAGTGAACTCCCCGCCCAGCCTCTTCCCCCCAACAATGAGATCGGCCGGTTCGCCGAGACAATAAGTGATCGGGGCCTGGCTGGATGTGATCGGCTGCCAGAAGCGCTCCACATTGGATGGCGCGGGAGGACTGTGATAGCGCCCGATGCCGAAACCGACCGCCACGGCCAGAAGCAGAGATACCACGATAGCAAGCCAGCGCCGGAGTCCGTCAAACAAAGAGAGCCGGAGCCCAGACGAGGACGAAGTCGAGGCCGAAACCTCTACGCTTGACGGACCCAAGCTTGGAGTTTGCCCGAATTCCTGCTTCGCTTCCTGGCCCGCGCCCGTTACATTTACCGCCGTCGGCTCCGGTCTCCGAAACGCCGGCACGTAAGAGCCGGCAGACAGCTCAATGATCAACTCTCCTGCATGGGCTGGCTCGTAGTAGTACTGGATCAGTCTCCGGCGCACTTCCGCAGCTGAGGTACGAACAACAGGATCGAGATTAACGTCGTAATCCGGGCTGCGCCCGAAGGCCTCAACGCCGACCGTCCGCTCCTTCAGATCCGCCGCGTTGCCCAGAAGGGTCTGCTCAACCGTGTAGGCCAGTAGAACCGGATAGCGCTTGCTGTTTGTGAAGAGCGAATGCGCGAGCAGGCGATTCAACTGCTCACGGATCGCTTCCGCGTCAGGAGGCGATCCCGTCCTGGGAGACTCTTTTGTCGCTTGCTGTGACAACATGCTGAGCTCCGCTGTCAGTGGCGTCTTCTTGCTCGGCGAAAACGAGTATCAGCCGGATTCGAGCGTACGACCCGGAAAGAGACGATGAGTCCCGATTGGGAAGAATACTCCTGTATTATACAGCCCCAAAATGGGTGGACCATCCCGTGGTAAACATTTGATACTTAAGTGTTTAATTCGATGACGGTGGCTCACTCAAACCAACACCAGGCTTGAGTTGAGCACTAGGCTAAAGGTCACCCGTCCAACCCGCGCAACAAAGACTAGCGTCGGCAACTCAGACCCCGCAAGGTCGGCCGTGCAGTAACGATTACCTAAGAGTGGCCGTGGCGAACCCACGGGGGATTTTCAGTCCTGAGCTTCACAGCGTACTGTTTTCATCGATGGGGCGGACCTCGGGGGAGGGCCCGCTTCTTTACTGGCACTCGCAGATCAACGTCTGCGGGTGCTTTTCACCTTCGGTGGCTTGTTTCTAATAGGAGATCGCAGCAGTGACGGCAGAACCCTTGATCCATTTTGATATTAAGGAATCGTTAGGCAAATACGGATCACGGGTCACAACCATCAAATGCCACGGCAGGCTGATGAGCGAAAGCGTCAAGGAAATCAGAGAACTGGTAAAGCCGCTCATCCAGGCCGGCCGACGCCGCATTGTGATCGACTGTAGTGATCTGCAATCCCTGGACAGCTCCGGCCTGGGTGTGTTGGTTCGCCTGAAGGTATCCGCCATCAACAAGGGGCTGGTTAAGCTCGAACTCGTCGACCTGTCGCCCCGCGTGAGCAACCTGTTGAAGCTAACCAGGCTCACTGAGTTGTTCGCCAGCTAAGGGTCGAGCTCTCGGAGACTGCAACGCCGCGTCAAGATTTTCTTGAGCAAAAGGTGAGATTTCGCTTCGGCACTGATGAATGAGATAAACGGACGGGTGGCCACCCGCCAACTGAGTGTCGAGACTGCGACCAAACAATGACGTGGCCAAAGCGTCATACAGTATGCGGTCCGGACTGCGGATAAAACTCTGAACGCTGGGGGATCGGTTTTGCAATCGCCGCATCTCCCTTTTCGAATTCAGCAAGCCCGAGATTCCATGCGGTGCCCAATGCTTGTCTACATGCCCTCGCTAAGTCCATGCTGGCGTTACGCAACGGGATAAAGTCATCCTGATCATCCAAAGCAACGAAAAATGCGTCGGCCGCAATCGCAACCTCTCGATTTGCAACCATTGGTAGGGCACCCTAGAACAAGACCCAAAAGTGCCTTATGGCTGCGTCACGCTCAGGGATACCTTTTTTTTCCTCCTCATTCTCAGGCTCTCTGGTTGCGATCAGTGACGTGGTAGTTAGCAGGTCGAAATAAATCTCCTGCTGTTTTGCGGAGAAGGGCTTCTGAGATTCGATTTCGGCGGTCTTGTTCGCCTGTTCCCTTATCACTCGGTCTTTATCCAACGCTTCCTTCTTGTCGCGGAGATACTTGTACAGCGCCCACAATCCGCCTCCAACCGCGATAAGGGCTGGGAGCAGACCAGAGACAACATCAACATAGGGGTGTGTGCTCGGTGGTACGGCCTTGATGACGACATATGGACCCTGTTGCAGCATAGCTGTACCTAAGAATGGTCGACCACGGGAGTCCAGGAAGATGTCTCGCAGGTCAGATGTAGGCCACCCGTCCAGCTGTCACGGTGTGTCGCCGGTCAACTGGGCGAGTGGGAGAGCGCCCACTCAAGTGAGCCGCTGCCGCTTCTTTGAGTCAGCTTTTGGGCCACTCGTATGCTCCTGCTCCTCAACCAAAGTTTTTGCGCGAGCAAAAGCACCTATGCAGAAATTAACTAAAGCCCACGATCCAAAGTATGCAATGGACAATTTGAATCTCGAATCGTTTACGGATGAAGCTGTCCACAATTGGTGTATGGACTCCTCTGAGACGCTTTCCTGTCGCAAGATGTATTCGTCTGGTCGGCCTTGAAAATACTTATTCGCGAAATCCGTCCTCACGGTACCCACGATCGCACGCTGTACTTTGTTCTGAGCTGGCCAGTCCACCTCAACAATGAGCCTTGATGCAAGCAAAATGTAGAAATATCCACTGACGCAGAGCAGCGCGAGAGAGGCAAACGTCGAAAACTTAGCGACTCTCTGCGTGGGTAAGAGCCAAGGAACTATGCCTGCAAGTCCAACAATTACACTACCGATTCCGACAATGAAAAGCGCTGCCGCCCCAAATGGAGGTATCGGGAGCCTAGGAGCCTTCACAACAGCCATGCCGATGGGAAGGGCAACAAGGGTGGCCTGAATGAGCCGCACCGTCGATATGTAGGCTCGATACGACTTTACTTGCATGTTATTTGCACTGAAGTTCAGCGGTCAGAACAGGCTTCTTCTCAAGTTCGGGATAAGCCTCCATCCTTCGAGGTTTGCATCCGGGCATTTCAAAGATGAATGTGTACTCGGCTAAAGGCAACGTCTTCTCTGCGTTTGTCTTTATAGAAAGCTGCTGAATGGGCTGACCAATCCGCGTGACAGATATCGAGGCACCTGATGGTATGCTCCGCAACACGACCGTGAACGAGTCCGTACCTTGATCGAGGAGGTATGCATAGATATTTAAATTCAGCCGGATTAGATCTATTGCAGCTAGAGCGACAGGAGGGTAGGAACCTGTGAATGTTGGTGCTCCGCTGCCCGCGGGTCTTGTCTTGAGCTGTACTTCCACCAGATGCCCACTTTGTTCCGCCGCTGCCCCTCTGAATCGAGGATCATTCACATCGGTTATCAATGCTTGATAGCGAAGATGAAGATCTTCAAAAAAGATTGGATTGGGGGAAAGATTTTTTCCTGACACTTTTTCGTATTCCGACTGGGTTTTCGTCAGGGCAGCATCGGCACTCTTTAGGATGAAGGTGAGATAAGCCCTTAACTCAGAGGTATCGGCGGCATCTTTGCCAAGCCGGTCCATAAGTCCATTCAATTTCGCCTGTAGCTCCTCCGACTTAGTTTGCAGGAATTGTTTTTGGCTGGGATTAAGAGCTACTTTTGCCGAAGTCGGGTAAACCAAATCGGTCGATCATTTCGCTGGACTTGATAAAATAGAAGTAGCACTCAGGTCCGCTCCGGCGGGCCTTTTTTATTGTCCAATTCCCTTCCCACCCTGAAGGAGCAACGATGGTCAAACTCTGCAGCGAGATTCTTCCTACCGGTTCCCGATGTGCCCAGTTCGCCCTGAGGGGCGAACCTGGTGTCGCGCCCACGCGACTGCCATGCAGCGGGAAAGTAACGCGGACGCCCACCAGCTTATCGAAATGATTCGCGGAATGGATACATTCACCGTCAGCGCTACGCGCTGCAGCATCCTGGAGTCGCTCCGCAAGAAACTCATTCCACCCCTGCAGGCTCAGGCCATCTTCGATGCCGCTACCATCGGCTCGAGCAACTGGCCCAACAACAGATAACTGCCCAGCAGATAAGTATTCAGCGGCGTGTAACCCCAATCGAGACAATGAGTCCCAATAAGCCTCTTTTGAATGAAGCGGTTACGGGCGCACATTATCAGACTGGCCATAACTCTCATGGACACAATCGGTTACAGAAAGCTTGAATGGAATCAATCGATTACAAACCATAGCCGCATAAGTCAAGTGGAATGAATCGGTTTCAAAAGCGCCACACCGCCAGCGGGAGGGGGTATACCCCTCCCTCCCGGCATGAGCCCAGTCTGAGTCGCCCGGGAGAATTGCGGTTCTCCTGTGTGTGACCTATCCTGATCCAGTCGCTCTAACAGGCTGAAATCCCCGACATGAATCCGGATATGAACCTCTTAAAGAAAGCACTTGTAGTTGTAGCTGTCGTCCTCGCGTGGAACGCCTCCGCTCACCTGCTTCCCGCGCAGAATGTGGATAAGGCCATGCTGCTCAAGCCGCCCGCCGACAGCTGGCCGAGCTATCACGGAGACTACTCCGGCCGGCGCCATAGCAAGCTGACCCAGATCACGCCGCAGAACGTGAACAACCTGTCGCTCGCCTGGGCATTTCAGACCGAGCGCACCGCCGTCATCAAGTCCTCGCCCTTGTTAGTAGATGGAGTCTTGTACTTCACCATCCCCGACAACGTCTGGGCTGTCGATGCCCGTTCCGGACACCAGCTCTGGCACTATACCTATCCGCCCAATAAGGGCGACCACATCGGCCAGCGCGGCGTGGGCATCTATAAGGACTGGGTATTCTTCACCTCTCCCGACGCGCACCTCGTCTCCCTGAACGCCAAGGACGGGACGGTGCGATGGATCGTACAGATCGCCGACGTCGAGCAGGGATACTGGGCGACGATGGCGCCCCTGATCGTGGGCAACCACGTGATCATCGGGGTGGGTGGCGACCTCGACAACCTCCCCACCTTTGTCCGCTCCGTCGACCCGGAGACTGGCAAGACGCAGTGGCAATGGGACGTGACTGCGCCCACCGGCACACCGGGCACCTCCACCGGGGGCACCACCTGGATGGCCGGCACCTACGACCCCGACCTGAACCTCATTTTCTGGGGAACGGGCAATCCCACTCCGGTGCTGAACGGTAAGGCGCGCCCTGGCGACAACCTTTATACCTGCAGCATCGTCGCTCTGAATCCTGATACTGGAATGCTGGTGTGGGGCTTCCAGGCCTCGCCCCACGACACCCACGACTGGGATGCCGTCGAGATCCCGGTGCTCGTGGACGGAACCTTCCGGGGCCGCCCCTACAAGATGCTCATGCAAGCCTCCCGCAACGGATACTTCTTTGTGCTGGACCGTACCAACGGCAAGAGCCTGCTGACCACGCCTTTCGGTCCGGTGAACTGGGCGACCGGCATCGACAAGCAGGGGCGTCCGACCCCGAATCCAGCCAAGGAGCCAGCACCCGATGGCCGCCTGATCGCGCCCGACGAGGGAGGCCTGACCAACTTCCGCTCGCCCAGCTTCGATCCGAAGACGGGTCTGTTCATCGTGGATGCTCATCCCAGCTGGAGCATCTACTTCTCCAAGCCCGCGGACGGCGCCTACGGGTGGGCCGGCGGGGATTACGGCTTGTGGGGCAAGGGCGTCATCGAGGCCATCGACTACCAGACAGGCAAGATCCGCTGGAGCCACGAAGTCGGCCCAGGCGGATCGGGGGCCGGGGTACTGACAACCGATACCGGGCTGACTTTCACGGGTGATGCCCACGGGAACTTTCTGGCACTGGATACTGCCAATGGAAAGACACTCTGGCATGCGGGCTCAGGAGGAAACATTGGCAGCTCTCCGATCACCTACCTGCTCGATGGCCAGCAATATCTCCTGACCAGCGGGGGCGGGGTATTGTTCGCCTGGAAACTTCCAGTTGCAGGTCGTTACTAGTCAGAATTTCACAAGCACGGCTGCTCCTTGCGAACCCGCCGGCGCCCAAGACTTCAGTCGAGCAGCCGTTCCCTTCAGTAGCCGTCCGCTCTCCTAGTGTGCCTGGGGACGAACGAATTGATACACAGCTTCCGGGAATGGGCTGGACTCAGTTTGGAGCAGGCCGCTCTTTCCACGAAGAGTCTGGTCAAAGAATGCCAAAACGAATTGGCGAACGATAAAAATTTGCCGGCTTGCGGGAATCCCTCCTGCGCCCGAGAGAGATTTGAATGGAGAGACGAGCACTTTATCGGTGAAGCCTAAGTGCGTGCTTCCGTGTATGAAAACGCGATAGCCGCCAAATTTCTCGAACATTGCCTTGTCGCTGTCATCGAGAGCCGCGTCGACACGTTGAAAGTTGTTGAATCGGCTTCTCTCCTCTACCGTAAAAGGCGGTGCGGGATCCCCGGTCATGAACATGAAGGGCTTGGAGAGTCCGGTCAGCCGCACATCGCCCCAAAATGAGCCGTCCATGTCCAAGGCGGCACGGATCCGGGGATCGTCATGGCATACCTGGGCGGCTACTGCTCCGCCAAACGAATGCCCAAAGGCCCCAACGTTGTTCGTGTCAAGGTGGCCATAGAAAGGACTTTCAGGATCGGCGTTCATCGCTTGGAGGCGATTGAGTACGAAGATAGTGTCCGCTACTTGCGTAACCAGTTCTTTTGCTGCGGCAGCCTCGATCGTCTCCAGACTGTTCGCACTGAAATTCATTTCCGGAGACGGCACGAAGTGGATCACCCGGCCATCGGGAAAAGCAACCGGATCGGAATTGTAAGGATGATCGATCCCGACAACTACATATCCATGGCTTGCCAGATCTTCGACGAGATAAGTGTTCTGTGTTCGACGGCCGTTCCAGGCGCCGCTAAAGAGAAGAACCCGAAAGATGCCACCTGCAAGGACGGGAGCGTCCCATCGGGAATGAGTCGGCAGCACGCTTTGGTAGGACGAAACGAACGTAGTCTCGGCGCGTCTGCGGTATGGGGCATACGAATTGCGGGTATATGCTGCGGGATACCAGATCTGAATCATCAGTTCGCGCTTTCGGCTGTTGTCATGCTCTTCCACACGGCTGGTATCCACCAAATGGATCACGCGGGTGCCGATGGCGTCGGGTCCAGTAGGTCGCGGGAGACGAAACATCGGCAGGACCGCCGAAAAACTCACTGTAGTGAGCGCCAATGCAATGATGGCCCACGCGCCTAAATTCGGAATCAGCCCGGTCGACTTTTTTGTGATCACCAGAATGGCGAAGATGAATATTCCGAGATAAGCTGGCGCCATCTGCCAGTGCGCACCCTCGATGGCAAGATGCAAGAGCAGGACGACCAACGTCAATCCCATCACCATCCCCGCTCTTTTGCGGGTCCGACTCACAAGGCTCCATATGGCGCAAATGATGATCAGGCTGACAATGACAATTTCAAGAACACGCATAGGTTTTAGGCTTTCGAGTTGAAGTAGCTGGCAGCATGCAGATATCCGACCTAGCTTCTTTGGAATACAGAATTCCAATCTTATCAATCACACTTTCGATATTTTTCCGACACGAAGAGTGGGCGGCTTGCTTCGGGAGCCATGCTAAAATCGCAACTGCCCCCGAGCAAATCAATCGCCAGCCCACCGCGGTTATACGGAGGAGTTTCATGCCAACGGCATTGCCTTTCCTGTCGTTCGTTTTCCTGACAGCTGGCTTTCGTCGGAGAAATAATGGATGGAGAGACTCGTTCCTTTTTGCGACGATTCCATGGTCTCTTTTCGTCACCCTCGCAACTGAGGGACTCAGTATCTTCTATTTGATCACCAGGCCGGGCATGATCATCACCTGGCTTTGCTTTGCCAGTGCTTGCCTCTATTGGATGACCCGCGCGCGTCGAGGTGAACGGCAAAGCGAGAACGATAACGCGGAAGCTTCCGCACCTCTCGGTCTTTCAGAGAAGATCGGACTCTGCGGGATCATCGCCATCATCGTGTTGACCGGGCTTACCGCTCTGGTGAGCGCCCCCAATAATTGGGACGCGATGGAATACCACATGCCGCGGCTGGTCGAATGGATCAGCAACCACGGTGTCCAACTGTATCCGACGATCGACCGGCAACAGCTGAGCATGCCGCCGTTCTCGGAATACACGATGCTGCATCTGGATCTTCTCTATGGCTCCGACCGCCTCGTCAACCTGGTTCAGTGGTTCGCCTCAGTGGGATGCATTCTCGGGGTCTCCCTCATCACCAAGCTTCTGGGAGGCGACAGGCGCGCGCAGATCTTTGCCGCAGCATTGGCCGCGACGATACCCGCCGGAATATTGGGAGCTTCCAATGTAAAGAACGACTACGTTCTCTCCTTCTGGATTGTATTGGCGGTCTACTTCTTACTTCGCTGGAAGAGTCGTCAGACCTGGCCGGATACGCTGGCCATCGCCGCAACTTTGAGCCTCGCTATCTTCACCAAGGGAACAGCCTACGCGTTCTTACCCCTCCTTGTTCTAGCGTGCGTGGCGACCTGGGACTGGCCGGGTGTCCGCCGCATTCTCTTTCGGCTCCCTGTGATCGCACTTCTGCTCATTTGCATTAACGCCCCTATGTGGGCGCGCAACTATAGCTTCAGCGGCTCCATTTTTGGATTGCCCTATTTCGACGGAGCGGGCCAGAACTCGGCGCGAATGTTTGGGAATTCGCAGATAACTCTCACTCGATCAATCGCCAATCTACTGCGCGAAGCTGGCTTGAATATGGCCGTTCCGAGCCAACGGGTGAACGCATTCACGACTCACGCATTGTCGAGTAGCATCCGCCTTCTTGGCGTCGACCCGAACGACCCAAGCCAGATCGTCATCGGGCAATCCGGTCTATTCCGGCCATTTGCCGTCACCTTCGCCTCCCGCAGCGAGGCCTTGACGGGAAATACTCTTCACTTCCTGCTGTTTATGATAGCGCTGCCTGTTTGCTTCTTCGCACTTCGCAAGATGAATCGTGGTGTGGTCTGGTTAGGTGCGGGGCTGGTGGGCGCCTTCTTTCTTTACAGTGCACTCTTGCGCTGGTCGCCTTTCAATGCGAGATATCAATTGCCGCTGTTTGCGTTAAGCTCTGTGGTGGTGGCCCTTGCGTTTAGCCGCGTACTGCCGAAGGTTGCCGTAACCTGCCTGACTGTCGTCCTGCTGATCTGCGCGATTCCCCCAACTCTGGCCAATCAGGCCAGGCCCCTCGTAACCGCTTCAGGGCTCAAAGGGAGCATCCTTGTAACTCCCAGGGACGATACCTACTTCTTCGATCAGCATCAGGTGCTCGCCGATTCGTTCATCGCAGCCGCCAAAGCAACGTCTTCCACCAGTTGCAAGTCCGTTGGTGTAGACGCCAACCTTTTGCACTACGAATATCCTTTCTTTGCGCTGCTGACCGAGTATGGCGGAACAATGAAAATATCGTACGTGGGTGTGAATAATCCCACTGCCAGCTTTAGGCCAAAATTCGCGGAGTCCCCATGCAGAATTGTGTGCCTGGAATGCGCTGAAGCGGCGGACAAGTTAGCAAAGTATTCGAACGGTCAAAATGAGACAGAGAAGTTTGGCGACGTTGTCGTCTTCGTTCCACCCGGCGTGGTAACAGAAACAAAAGCGTCAGTCTCGCGCTGATTTAGCTTCACAGCACCTTGAAACAGCAGCGCGTTTCAGAAAGGTCTGATGGTGTTTGAGCCGAGTAACGTGTTCGTTCCGCCCGAAGAGGGACACTCCGATTGTCTCGATGGGCAGTATGAGCTGGCAGTCGTGATGCCTTGCCTGAACGAGGCAGAAACTCTGGCCACCTGCATACGCAAGGCGAAGCATGCATTTGAAGTGAATGAAATTGCCGGTGAGGTTGTGGTAGCGGACAACGGCAGCACGGATGGATCGCAACAAATCGCCATTGAGAACGGCGCGCGTCTGGTCCACGTTCCGGTTCGCGGCTATGGAGCGGCGCTCATGGCAGGCATCAAAGCGGCAAATGCCCCGTTCGTCGTGATGGCCGACGCCGACGACAGCTATGACTTCAGCCACATTCCACGATTCCTGGACAAGTTGAATGGCGGAGCCGACCTGGTTATGGGAAATCGCTTCAAAGGCGGCGTGATGCCCGGGGCGATGCCATTCCTGCACAAATATCTCGGCAATCCAATCCTGAGCCTGATTGGTCAGATCCTGTTTGGAGCGCCGATCAAGGATTTTCATTGCGGCATGCGGGGATTTAGCAAAGACGCCTTTGAACGAATGAACCTTCGCACCACCGGAATGGAATTCGCCAGTGAGATGGTCGTCAAGGGAACCCTCCTGGACATGAATATCGTCGAGGTCCCGACGACACTGTCTCCAGACGGACGAAGCAGGAGTCCCCACCTGCGGACCTGGAGGGACGGCTGGCGGCATCTGCGGTTTTTATTGATGTACAGCCCTCGCTGGCTCTTTCTGTACCCCGGATTGCTGTTGATGATCGTTGGTGGCGTCGCAAGTGCGTGGCTGCTGCCGCGAGAACGATCAATCGGCAGCATTCATCTTGACGTAGACACACTGCTCTACACGTTGGCCTGTCTGCTCATCGGTTTCCACGCCGCGGTCTTTTCAGTCAGCGCTAAAGTCTTTGCGATTGCAGAGGGGTTGCTGCCCGAAGATCCGAAATTCAGCAGTTGGTTTCGATACATCACACTCGAGACGGGTCTGTTGGCGGGTTTGTTTTTCTTCCTGCTCGGCCTCGGAGGCACAATTTACGCCCTGGTTCTGTGGAAGCATCTAGGCTTTGGTCCTCTTTCTCCACGCTCGATGCTCCGGCTTACTATGCCTTCGGCCGTATCCCTCATGTTAAGCGCGGAGATCTTCTTTTCCAGCTTTTTCCTGAGCATGTTGGGTCTGCGCAGAAAGAGCGCGTCACCGATTGGGTCTCATTAGCTCCGCGAACTTACGCAGGCTCGTAAGACAAAGGTTCTATCCCGAGAGAGCGCATGACGCTGAAGTCCGGATTTTGATCGTAATACACAAAGCTGATGACACTATCGCTTCGAAAGGGCAGATTCATTCCGAACGCCTCGCCGGCGCGAATCCCCGCGAACAGCATCTGCCACGGAATTGGGATGAGCGTAACCTTGCGGCCTTCGGCAGCGGCAATGCTCTGAACCAGGTCGCGAAATCGCCATGGCCTGGGATGCGCGAGGGTAATCGGGACCGCTTGCGTTTGATCAAAGTCACCGCAAACAGCACGCACGATCGACTCCGCCAGCGTCTTTTCATGCAGAAGATATTGCGGCGCGAGGCCTCTTCCGATGATCGGCAAGACACTGCTGCTCTGCACCTGCTTTCGAATGCCCCCGAAAACGCCTCCGGGATGTTCACCGAAGACGAGCCCGGGGCGGAGGACGACATTGGAACAGCCCCCTAGCAACTTCTCAACGGCGAGCTTGGTTTTCCCGTAAGCTGATCGACAGCCCTCAAACGCGCTGATGGTCGAAATAAAGACGATGCGCTCGACGCCCGCGCGGCCGGCGGCTTCAAAAAGTGCGGCGGAACCGCGAACGCCACTGTCTTTCATTTTGCGCAGATTGTTCGCGCGCATGTCCCAGGCCGCATGGACCAGAGTCTTCACATTCCGGGACTTCAGAGCGTGAGTAATGTCCTGGCTCGACTCCAACGACCACGCTATGTCCGCGTCGGATTTTGGATTGCGCGTCAGTTGCACCACGGACATATGCTTGCGCAGTTCCTGAGTGATGATCGAGCCGACATAGCCCGAAGCTCCAGTTACGGCGCAGATACCAGATGTTTCACGGGTCATTCGCCGCTCCCGTCGGTTTCTATCCCGGCTGCGTTCCCGATGCGGTAGGCGTTTGCCATTACGGTGTAAGTGATCGTAGTGGCCGGGACGGATGGCAGGACGGTGGAATCGATAGCATGCACGCGCCGCAGCCCTTGAGGCCGGCCCAGGATGTCTGTCTCTTCGATGCCTGGTTGTGCGCTCATTGGAAAGCTGCCTCCTGAATGAAAGCCGCGCCCCGGCTTCCCCATTTGCAGCATTCGCATCAGCGGGATGAATCCGGTATGCATGCTGAGCTTCGTGAACTTGCGGGCGAGCTTGCGAACCCGCCTCTCCGTCTCGGGATCTGGAGCGGACTGCAGGGTAAGAGTGTCCCCGCTCTGATTTCGCTTCAGCATTGCGGTAATCGGCGAAGAGTGGGCCGAGTGCAGATAGCCCTGGAAGAGCATCAACCGTCCAAGCAATGCTTCGAGAGGAAAGATCGACTTCAATGGACCAAGCGCGGCCAGCACAGGTTCGCGAAACAGGTCGTTATACGTGTAGCCCTGCAGGTGGATCGTGTATGGGCTGATCGAATCATCAAAGACTTCAACGAAGAACTGAGCGAGTGTGTGCAATGGTTCGCGAACGACATTGGGAGCGCCCCGAAGGCGAAGCAGCGGCAGCAGGAAGTATTGAGAGTCGCGAATTTGCAGAGGTCGATCATACATTCCAAGTGATCGCAGGAGAATAGCTGTGGTGTTCAACACACCCGCGCCCAGGAAAACCCGCTCGGCATTGAAAACCATGGGCCTTCCCTCGAGATCGACAGCGTAGATGACAACACCCGTGTCTGTCTCCTGGACAGATTGCACGGTTACGCCCGGTTTGTAATCGACTAGTCCAGTCGAAACAAGTACGGCAAGCGTCTGGTCGCTCGAATAAATGAGACTGTGCGGGCAGCCGTACATGCAGAGTCCGCATTGAACACAACCCGACTGAGCTTGACGGCCAACTGCATCGACACCCAGCCGGGATAATCCAAAGTAGACGCCCTGCGCGTTGAGCTTACTCCGGTGGCGTTCGAAATCGGCGAGCGTGCCCGCAGCCTGCCGGCTGATGGGCAGCGATGTGCTTTGATCGATATAGAGGGGAAAGAACTCGGTGAGTTCGTCGTTTCGGGCTGATATCGGCATCCATTTTAATACAGCCCGGTAGCCCAGCTCGAGATCTTTGATAGAAATTGGCCAGTCTTGAATGTCATGCTGCCGATGAGGCATGACCGCGCTGCCCCACACTGTGCTCAAACCCCCGCGCGCATAGGAGGGCCTTGTTTCTGCTCCGTCGGATACGATCGAGGTCGCACCCGCAACCTGCCGGTATGAGAAATCCGATCCATACGCCAACTTGACCGGAATGCCCGAAGCACCAGAGGTGATTCCTTCGCGCAAGAATGCTGTAGCGGCAGGCGTCCAGTCGGAAGCACTTGAACGAGCAAGATTGCGGATTGCATCGCGCCGCTCGATTTCGAGTTGCAGGCCGGAATCCAGGATTGTGACCTTTTTGCCGGCCGCTATAAGCGCCTGAGCACATGAAACGCCAGCGGGACCTGAGCCTACGACGTAATACATTTCTGATCAGAATCGTTTCTATGCTGACGCGGTTGGTGAAAACGTGATTTGTCCATGATTACACAAACGGGTTTGGAGAAACTGCGATGTAGGCGACTGATCGTCGGACTACGTAATGACATGTGTCACCTTCGATTGGTGACAGACCCCACTGCCACCGTATTCGATTCGGAGCGATGCTGTCTCTAGTAAAGGAGACAGCATGTCTGCATCGACATTCGTTTCAGGATTTCACGTCGAGCCTCTTACCGTTCCCTTCCCCGCTCCCTCGCATCATCCAAGCGCCATCGCGCGTTTGCACTCGGCTACCAAGCGCTATGGCCAGATCACGGCGCTCGACCGGTTGACATTAAATCTATACCCCGGCGAAGTGGTCGCACTGCTTGGGCCGAACGGTGCGGGAAAAACGACTGCGGTTCGGTTGCTACTGGGGTTGATCGCGCCAACCTCTGGTAGCGTGCGGGTGATGGGGCGTGACCCTCGGGACGCCTCCGCCCGCACAAGCATTGGGGCGATGCTGCAAGTGACGCGGGTTCCGGAGACGTTGCGCGTTCGCGAGCATATCGATCTCTTCCGGAGCTACTATCCTAATCCCCTTCCGGCGACTGAGATCGTTCGCATCGCTCGGCTCGAAGGGCTGGAGAATCGCTTCTTCGGCAAACTCTCCGGCGGCCAGAAGCAGCGTGTATTGTTCGGACTGGCGCTGGCAGGCAATCCCGACCTGATTTTTCTTGACGAACCCACGGTCGGGATGGACATCGAGTCGCGGCGCGGGCTGTGGGATCAGGTGCGATCTCTGTCTGCGCAGGGCAAGACGGTCCTGCTGACGACGCATTATCTGGAGGAAGCGGATATGCTGGCCAGCCGCGTCGTTGTGATCAACAAAGGCAAGGTGATGGCCGAGGGCACGCCGGCGCAAATCAAGCATCAGGTAGGGGGCCGGCGCATCCGGTGCATCACCCAGCTTGAAGAGTCGTTCCTGCTGACATTGCCTTCCGTCGTCAGCGTTGAGCGCGATCGCGAGGCCATGATTGTCACAACCAGCGAGGCAGAGAGAGTCGTGCGCGAAATGCTGCGACACGATGTCACGCTCTGCGGCCTGGAGATCTCAGCGCCCGGACTGGAAGATGCGTTTCTGGCGCTTACGGGGCCAGACGCGCCGGGTTCGGAAAGCACAGCTAGTTGAGTTTGTAACTTCATCTGTTACAGGAGACATCTTATGGCTACCGCTGTTATTACTGCGCGTCCGCAGTCTTTAGGTTTTCGCTATTACTCCAACGTTCTGAGGCAAGAGATCCGCTACGAATTTCTAAAGATGCTCCGGATGCGCGCATTTTCGCTCTCTGTTGTCGGTTTCCCGGTTATGTTTTATCTATTGTTTGGCGTCGCCAATCGTCACACTGATTTTGCGCGCTATCTCCTCGCCAGCTATAGCTGCTTTGGCATGGTAGGAGCCTCACTCTTCGGTTTGGGCGCCGGGATTGCTACGGAACGGGTGCAAGGATGGCTTGAATTGAAGCAGGCCAGCCCAATGCCGAGGCTGGCGTATCTGGCAGCGAAGACAGTTTCGTGCGCGGCCTTCGCGCTCCTGATCGTGGCGCTACTGATCATGATTGGCGTGACGCTCGGCGGCGTGACCATGAGTGTGGCAGAAGGTGCGAAGCTGATTGGAATCACGTTGGCGGGAGCGATTCCCTTCGCCAGCATGGGGCTGCTGCTCGCCCTTTTGATGCCAGCGAATGCCGCTCCGGGAATCATCAATTTGATTTATCTCCCAATGTCGTTTTGCTCCGGATTGTGGATGCCACTCAGCATGCTTCCGCATTGGATGCAGCAGATTGCTCCAGTTCTGCCGACTTATCATTATGCACAGCTGGCTCTGAACATCTTTGGCTACGCGCAGAGCCGCACAGGTATGCTTGCGCACTGGGAGGCTCTGTTAGGCTTTACTTGCCTGATGCTGGGAGCAGCCTGGCTTATCTTCACCCGCAGTGAGGCGAAGGCTTGAAGACCTGCGAAAATGGCGGCGTGTCACTGAGCGATCTCGCTAAGGCTCCTCAAAGCGGCGCGACAGCAGATAGCCGGCCTGTTTACTACGAAATACATCGGCGCGCAAAGAAAAAGAGCAAGGGCGACTGGTGGGATTTCATCTGGATCGTCTATTCCATTTTTTTCTTCATCGAACCGATCGAGAGACATCAGAAAGCTTACTGGATCGAGTTCGCCATCTACTACTCGCTCTTCGTCGCACTCTATGCGGGGGTGGTATTTACGCACAAGCGCTGGCAGCAGTACACGCTGCTGGGGGCAATGGGCGTACTTGGGGCCGTTTATTTCCCCAAGAACAATTCTGCCGCGGGAATGTTCGTTTACGTCGCGGCGTTCATTCCCTTCCTTACGGAATCGCTTGCGATCTCACTAGGCACGATCGCTGTGGCCTGCGTCTCCATCATCGGCGAGGGATTGCTGCTGAAGATCACACCGTGGGCGTGGGCCTTTACTGCGCTGATCACGCTGATCGTGGGCGGTACAAATCTATTTACCGCATACCGCGTACGAGCCAACTCCAAGCTGCAGATGGCGCATGAAGAGATCGAACAGCTGGCCAAACTGGCTGAACGGGAACGCATCGCGCGCGATCTGCACGATGTGCTCGGTCATACACTGTCGGTCATCGTGCTCAAGTCGGAGCTGGCGGGGCGGCTGTTCTCGCGCGATCCGCAGCGCGCAGCGGCGGAGATTGCCGATGTGGAGATGATTTCGCGCAAAGCGCTCGGCGAGGTGCGTGAGGCAATCCGCGGCTACCGTGCCGAGGGGCTGGCTGCAGAGATTAAACGCGCGCACAGCACGCTCGATGCCGCCGGGGTGACGCTGGTGTGCGAGGAGAAGCCGCCGGAGCTGACTCCAGCCACCGAGAGCGTAATCTCACTGGTCGTGCGTGAGGCGGTGACGAACATCGTCCGCCATGCGCAGGCGAGCCGGTGCTCGATCGCTTTCTCAGCACAGAATGGGCATACCTCGCTGGTGGTCGAAGACGACGGGCGAGGCGGCGTGCGTGCGGAAGGCAACGGGATCCGCGGCATGCGGGAGCGCGTGGAGGCGCTGGGAGGACATTTTTCAGTCGATGGCAGCCGCGGAACGCGCCTCACGATTCAAGTGCCCACAGACCAGCGCTCGGAGTTGAAAGCCTGAAACCATGACCATGCATCTATGAATAAGATTCGAGTGATCGTCGCTGAAGATCAGGCCATGGTGCTAGGCGCGCTGGCCGCACTGCTGGAGACCGAGCCGGACATCGCCGTCTGCGGCCGCTCCGCCAATGGACGAGAGGCGCTTTCGGCGGTGGCAAAACTCAAGCCCGACGTTCTGGTAACCGACATCGAGATGCCTGAGATGACGGGGCTAACTCTCGCGGCCGAGGTGCACGAGCGGTATCCCCAGACACGGGTCATGATCCTGACCACCTTTGCGCGGCCCGGTTATCTGCGCCGCGCGCTTGATGCCGGGGCGAAAGGCTATCTGCTGAAGGATCGTCCGGCGGCGGAGCTTGCCGAAGCAGTCCGACGAGTGCATCGCGGTCTGCGCGTGGTCGATCCCGACCTGGCAGCCGAGGCGTGGGACAGCGGAGCCGATCCGCTCACGGAGCGCGAGCGGCAGATCTTGTGGCGCGCCGGTGAGGGCAAATCGAGCCTGGAGATCGCCGAGGAGCTTCATTTGTCCGAGGGAACGGTGAGAAACTATCTGTCAGAGGCAATCAGCAAACTGGATGCTTCCAATCGGATTGATGCTGCCCGGATCGCGAGAGCGAAGGGCTGGCTGTAAGGCTACCCCGCCACGATCAGGTTGACTCGCCGGTAAAGGGGTTGAACTGGTTGGGCTTGGCTGCGGTCGGATCGGGGCCTTTCGCAGAGGCTGGGGCAGGCTCAGCGGTCTGACCGACCGTTTCGCTCGAATCGGTGTTATAGACGCGCAATGGGTCTCCCGGCAGAATCTTATTCTCATTCAAGGCGATGCGGATGCGACGTTGCGTCTCGCGCATGGCGGCCCATTGCTGGTTCGCCCTGGTCTTGAGTTGCACGGGATAAATCACTTGTGAACCCTTGATCGAGTCGACTCCGAGAAGCGTCGGGTCGGCGAGGAAAACGTCCTTGTATGCGGGGTCAGTGCGTACACTCATGGCTACCTCTTTGAGCAGCGCCAGGACCTTGTCGGGATCTGCGGAGAAATCGACGGATACGTTGATTGTGGCTACCGAGAAGTCTCGACTCACATTGGCAACGGTAGTTATCTGCGAGTTTGGAATGATGTAGAGCGTTCCATCACCATCGCGGATCTTCGTTTCGCGGAGGGACATGGCCTCGACGGTACCGGCCACCCCGGCAAGGCGCACAACATCGCCGATGCTGTACTGGTCTTCGACAAGGATCAGGATGCCGTTGAGGCAGTCCTTGACGATGGTCTGGGCGGCAAAGCCAAGGGCGATGCCGGCCACTCCTGCGCTCGCCAGCAGGGGTTGCAGGTTGAATCCAAGCAGGGGGAGAATCTCAAGGGCGGCAAGGAAACCGATGATCCCGATTCCCGTCGCGCGGATCACCGAAGTGAGGGTCCGTACCTGAGAGAGATGGCCGAGGCCACTCGATCGGCGCTCGGCAACCTTGATAATGCGTCCGGTAACGAGCTTAAGGACACGGGTGAGGAGCCATGCTCCGACGAGTATGACCAGAATCTTGGGCAGGGAGCGGTGCAGAAACTCCTGCAGGTCGGCGAGCCACTTAGCGTCCAAATCCTGGAAAAATTCACGCGGTCCAAACCAAGCCAATGTAAGCAATACTTTTCCTCTTGAAATCTTCATCCGTTCCTATAATGTCTCAAGACGGACCCCGATTGGAGCCCCATGCGATTCTTTGATGCGATTCCGCGCTGGGCCGCGATCCTGCTTGTGTCGGCAAGCCTGCATGTCGTCCACGCCCAGGTGATGCAGCCCCAACAACCTCAGACTCGTCCCTCTGCCTTGCCAGGAGCGGCGTCCAATTCTCCGAATGACGAAGACAATCCCCTGACTCGGCAAATGAGCGTACAGGCGGCGAACAAGCGGAATATCCAGCGCCAACAGCAGATTGTCGACGACACGACCAAGCTGCTCCAGCTGGCGCAGCAACTCAAGGATGAGGTGGACAAGAGCAGCAAGAACACCCTCTCAGTGTCCGTCATCAAGAAGGCGGATGAGATCGAGAAGCTGGCCAAAACGGTCAAGGAAAAGATGCGGGAGGGCCAGTAGATTACATTCTGGTGGGTTGCTACCCCCTCCCCCTCTTCCTTGGCGAATTTGAAACCCATTCATTCCGTTCGGCTTAGCCTGCTATGCTTTGTAATCGGTTGATAATAAATGGTCTACCCGGGATCGCTTGAAAATAAAGGGCTTACGAGGCGCAGATGCGGCGAATTCGCCCAGCAGCCGCCACTCATTGATACTAAAGACGTTACCGCTTGATCATTGATATCGCACCACTTACCGTCGGTGCGGTTCATTAGAAATTCAAAGGCCCGACTGCGGTGACAGCCGGGCCTTTCGTCTCTATTTCTATTATAGAGAGTTGGCGGAAATTGTCCGCCAAGTATTTCTCTCATGGCGCGAAGTAGCCGGAGAGATCGAGGATGAGGTTGGTGGGGTTGGAGGAGAAGGCGTCGACACTTCCGTTGGTTGTCGGCACGATGGCCATGTTCGACGTGATGGCTCCGTCCAAAGCATTCAAGGTCGAGACATAGGGTTGCGCCTCTCCGGCCGGCCACAGAGTCAGGTAGTCGAGCGAGCCCGGAGGCACAACCGTTCCGTTCAACACATATCCCTGAGCCGTGGATGGCGGGGCGCAAGCGCTCGTCTCGACGTCCACGGCCAGCACGCCGTTGAAGGCTCCCGCGCCGCTGCGCGTGTCGATGACCCGGCAAGGGGTGACGGTGTAGAGGGATAATCCACCCGTCGCGGGGGGCGCGAAGTAGCCGTTCACGTCCAGGATCACGTCCGAGGTGTCGGAGACAAAAATCGAAATTGCTCCGCTGGTCCCTGCCGGCACAATGGCTGCATTGGCTGTCACTGTACCGGTCGAGGAATTCAGCGTCGAGACATAAGGCTGAGTCTCTCCCGTAGGCCAGGTGGTGAGGTAATTCAGGGTCTTGTGCGGCACCGCGGTGACGTTCAGCGAATAGGCTTTGGCGGTCGGGGGAATGTCGCAGTTGCTGGACTGCACCGGGAAGGACCGGCTGCTGCCGCCGGAGATCGAAGGCCCTCCCAGCGAACCTGCCGGCCATTCCGTGTCGACTACCCGGCAGGGAGTCACAGGGTAGAAGGCCAGGGCCGAAGCCGTGCCGGCAGGCACAAAGTAGCCATCGATGTCGAGGATCACGTTGGTCGCATCCGTGACGTAGACGCTGACTCCACCGTTGGTGCCGGCGGGCGTGATGGCTGCATTGGCCTTGATGCGGCCGTCGGAGTTCAGCGTCGAGACATAGGGCTGGCTTTCTCCAGTGGGCCACAGGGTCAAGTAATTGAGCGATGCAGTTGGCACCACCGTCACATTCAGCGAATAAGCCACGGCTGTCGATGGAATGCCGCAAGCGCTCTGCGGGATATTGAAGGAACGGCTCGTGCCTGCTGCCATCTCCGGGCCACCAAACGGACCTGTCGGCCACCGCGTATCCACGATCCGGCAGGGTGTTACGGGGATGAATTGCAAAGCTGCTGCTTTGCCAGCCGCGATGGTATAGGTAGCCGAGGTCACAGGACTGTTGGCGTAGCCGCTGGCGACGGCGATGGCCTCGATCGCCTCTGTCGCTGACACGGTGATGGCGCCGGCGTACTTCGTGGACGCAGTGGTCGGGGTTGTCCCGTTAATCGCGTAGTAGATGGTCGCGCCGCTGGTCGCATCGGTGATGGTCACGGTCTGCGCGCTGGTGTAGGTTCCGGTGCCGGGAGTGAAGACCGGACCAGCCGCCGGAGGCGTGATCGTGTAAGTCGCCGAAGCGACGGCGCTGTTGGCGTAGCCGCTGACCACCGCGATGGCCTCGATGGTCTCCGTGGATGAGACGGTGATACTGCTGGTGTATTTCGTTGACGAAGTGGTCGGCATGGTTCCGTTGGTGGTGTAGTAGATGGTTGCGCCGGATGTTGTATCAGTGATGGTTACGGATTGGGCGCTGGTATAGGTGCCGGCGGAGGGGCTGATGACAGGCGTCGCGGCGGGTTGCAGGACATCAAAGGCAGTGCTGGTTACGCTGGCAGCAGCAGCGGGAGTAACGCCCGACGCGGTGAGAGGCAGCGTCGCTACCAGAGTGTCTCCGGAACCGATGGCGTTGATCAGCAGGGATGTGTAATCGGCAGTCCCTGAGCTATCGGTCGCCGCGGTGTTGCCGGTGAGTGCGCCCGTGCTTCCCTTACCAAGCGCGAGAGGAATGTTAATGCCGCTTACGGGGAAAGGGCTGCCGCTTTCGTTTAGCTGGACGGCGCTCGCGAAGGCTACGTTGAGGGCCACGATTGCCGGTGGTTCGGTGCTGAAGCGCAACGCGTAATCTGTCTGCACCGAGCCGGAGTCAACGCACGGAGGGTTCGAGGCGTAAGTCGTGGTCCGTGGGAAGCCACGCTGATCGGTGGTTACACCGGGGGAGATATCCGCGATCAATCCGGCGCAGATCGCAGGACTACCCGGCAGTGGCGGCATGGTCGGAGTCGGGCCGCCGTAGTTGCCCAGCGGGGCGAGCAGTGCACCAGCTCCAACAAAGTTCCCATTCTGGCCGTTCGTAACCCCGCCATCGTCCTCCGATCCGTTCGATGTATTGTCGGAAAGGACGCTATTGGTGACCGTCAACGTCACGGGAATGAGATTACCGGAGTTGTTATCCAGACCCGCTGCTATATTTAGTGCGCCGCCAGTGTTTCCCGATATCGTACTGCTGGCGATGGTCAAGGACGGTGGCGGGACGACGTCTTGATTGAATCCTCCATAGGCAGCGATGGCTGAGTTGCTGTTTCCGGAGATCGTGCTGTTTATTATGGTGATGGCTCCTGCACCCTGTGTGTAGAAATCGCCGCCTGCGATGCCGCCGCCATAGTAACTAGCGCTGTTTCCAGCGATGACGCTGTCGATCACAGTTACGAAACCTTGGTTGTTGTAGATGCCCCCGCCCAATAATGCGCTATTCCCCAAAATTGCGGTGTCCGTCACGGTCAGCGTGCCGTCGTTGGAGATGCCACCGCCTTCAGAATCATTATTCCCCGAAATCGTGCAGTCGATCACCGTCAGCGTGCCGCCGTTGGAGATGCCACCAGCAGCACCGTTCGCGATGGCGAGACCCGACAGAACCGTATTGTTTCCTGTTGTAAAAATGGCGTTGCCGATGTTCGCACCGCTGATGGTGACCAGTTGCGTGAACGTCGCGCCGCTGCCCGTCGTCAGGCCCAGAATTCGCGTATAGTCGGGAACGGGAACGACTAGCCCATTATTCGCTAACATAATCGTTCTTGCGGAAACGGGTTGGCTGGCTCCGAAGACTGCTGCATCAAATGTAATGTCTGCGCCTGAGGTGGCGGCCCCAGCGGCGGCGAGCGCATCACGCAGACTGCACGGTTTTTTGCTGCCGCTGCTACAGTTAGCCGCCGTCCCGGTGCTGTCGTCGAGGTTGGTGTTAACGGTGTAAATAGGAATCGTGGTGAAGGTTGCCGTAACGCTTTCGGGTCCAGTCATCTGGATCGTTGTGTTCGGGGTCGACGTTGAGGCTACATTGCCCGTCCAGCTCACAAACTTATAGCCCGGATTCGCGGTTGCGGCGAGATTGACGACGCCGTTCGCCGGAAAATAGCCGGATGCGGGTGAGATCGTCCCTCCCTGGGACGGGGTCACCGAGGTTGTGAGCAGATACGTCGTATTGAACGTTGCCGTGTAGTCGATGGTGGAGATAGACGCGGTCACGGTGTGGGTGATCGCGCCGCCATCGCTCCAGGATGCGAACGTATATTGCGTGCCCGCGGTACCTTGCGGAGAAATGGCCGTGAGCGTGTGTTGCGAGCCGGGAGCCCAGGTCAGTGTCGTTGTCGCACTGTAGGTGACGCCGTCCACCCTAAAGCTGAGGCCCGAGGGTGATACCCCGACCGTCACCTGGATACCGGCGGACTGCGTGACATTGATGGCAGTGCTTGTCGCGCTCGCCGTGACCGTCGGTGTAATTCCTGCAGCAGTTAATGGCAGCGTGGCAACGAGCTTATCGTTTCCCGGCGCGGAGATCTGAAACTGGCTGTTGGTCGCTATTCCTGATGAGTTGGTGCTGAGACTGCTGACGTTAACCGATCCACTGTTCCCCGTGCCAAGCGCAAGCAAAACGCCAATGCCGCTGATTGCAAAAGGATTGCCGCTTTCACTGATTTGCAGTGTAGCGGTAAAGTTGGTGGTCGCCGGAATGGTGGGTGGAGGCTCTGTGCTGAAGGTCAGAGAGTAATTTGTCTGGACGGGTCCAGAATCGACGCACGGAGGGTTGGTGCCGTAAGTGGTCGTGCGTGGCAGGCCGCGCTGGTCGGTGGTTACGCCGGTCGGGATATCGGCGACCACACCTCCGCATATCGCGGGACTGCCGGGCAACGGTGGCTGAGTCTGCGTCGGGCCGGCGTAGTTGCCTAAGGGAGCGAGCGGTACACCCGGTCCGACAATGTTTCCGTTCTGTCCATTTGTAAACCCGCCATCATTCTCCGATCCGTTCGCGGTGTTTCCGGAGACGATATTGTTGGCTCCTGCAGCGCCGCCGGATATGCCGCCCCCGTCAGCCTCGAAAAAAGAGTCGGGATCGTCCGCGCTTGCGCTCGCGCTGTTCCCGGCGACGATGCTATTGGTCATCGTCAGCGTGCCCTGGTTGTAGATACCGCCTCCGGATGCAGAAACGATGGCAGGACCGCCTGGGCCGAAGGTTGAAACACTGTTCCCCACGATGGTGCTGTTGGTTATCGTCAGCGTGCCCCCGTTGGAGATGCCGCCACCGATCACAGAGCTAGACCCACCTTGCCCCGACGCACTATTCCCCGTGACGGTGCTGTTCGTTAGCGTCATAAAGCCATCATTCTCGATGCCCCCGCCGTCTGCGAAACTGCCGGAGGCGTTGTTTCCCGCTATCGTGCTGTCAGAGACCGTCAGAACGCCGCCGTTGAGGATGCCGCCGCCTTCGGATGCCCCACCACCCGTGATGGTCAGGTTGGAGATGGCTGCGTTTGCCGTATTGACCGTGAAAACCGGTCCGCCGCCGCTCACGGTGACCAGATTCGCCAAGGTTGCACCGCTGTCTTTGGTCGGGCCGGTGATGTAGATCGTCGTGTTGGACGGAATGGTCAGTCCGCCATTGCTCAGCGTGATGGTCTGCGGGGTGGCGAAGACGTGGGGATCGAAGATGATATTGCCAACACCAGCCGCCGCGGCAGCAGCCAGCGCGTCACGCAGGCTGCAGTTGGAGGGACTCGGGCAATTGGACGCCGTGCCTGTCGTGTTATCCGATGCCGTGGTTACCAAGATGGGGCTGGGGAGTGCCTCGAAATTGGCCGTCACCGATTCCGGCGCACTCATGGTTATAGTAGTGTTGGACAGGCCCGCGCTGGCGACCGCGCCGGTGGTTTCGCCCGTCCAGCCGGAGAAAACGTACCCCTGGTTCGGCGTTGCAATCAGATTCACTACCGTGCCTGGCGCGTAGAAGTTGCCGGACGCCGACGCGATCGTGCCCTCCGAAGACGGGTTCGCGGAAATGTTCAGCTGATACATGGTCACCGTGAAGGTTGCGGTGTAGCTCGGAGTGTCGGTTGACGCGGTTATGGTGTGACTCGCGGCTCCGCCATCGCTCCACGACGCGAACGCGTACTGTGCACCTGCTAGATTTTGCGGAGAAGGTTCAGCCAGGGTGTGCTGCGACCCAACGGCCCAGGTCAACGTCACAGGAGCACTGTAGGAAACGCCATCCACGGTAACGGTAAGCCCTGCCGGCGCCGAGGCGATCGTTATCTGAACATTGGACGGTGTCACATTAAACAAAGTGCTGGTCGTGGCTAGGCCCAGGGCTGGCGATACGCCCGACGCGGTCAGGGCAAGGTTCGTCGCCAAGGTGTCGTCTGTAACGGGCGCGCCGACCTGGAGGTTGCTGGAAGCCGCCGATCCTGCGGAGTTTGTCGTCAGGCTGCTGACGTTCAGCAACCCGGCGCCCCCGGCGCTCAGCGCAAGCGGTATCACGATACTACTGACCCTGAAGGGGCTGCCGTTTTCGCTCAGCAAGATGGCTGCCGTGAAGTTGCCGCCAGCCGGAATGCTGGCCGGTGGTTCGGTACTGAAACTCAGTAAGAAATTCGCCTGAACGGCTCCGGAATCGATACAGGTGTTGCTGCCATAGGCGGTGCTGCGCGGGAATCCCCGCTGATCGGTGCTGATGCCGCTTGACGTGCCTGTGCATATAGCGGGGCTGCCTGGCATCGGAGGCGCGGTCTGAGTTGGACCACCAAAGTTGCCCAGCGGCGCAAGCATCGGATTCCCACCGACGAGATTGCCATTCGATCTATTGGTGGGACAGCCATCGCCACCACAGCTTGCCAGGATATTGTTCTCGAAGGTTGACTGCCCCCCCGCGATGGAGATTCCGGTTCCGGCGATGGTGCTATTCGTAATCGTGCTGTTCGTAATCGCCAGCGTGCCGTCATTGTAGATGCCATTCCCACTCCCGTTCGCGCGACTCCCGGCGATCGTGCTGCTTGCTATCGTCAGCGTGCCGCCGTTGTAAATGCCTCCGCCATTACCAAGCGCAACATTCTGCGATATGGTGCTCTTCGCAATCGTCAACGTGCCGTCGTTGTAAATGCCTCCGCCCGTGGAATATGAGAGGCTGATGGAGATGGTGCTGTTCGACACCGTCAGAGTGCCATGGTTCGATATCCCGCCGCCCTCTCCCCCGGTTGCGTTAGCGCCCGTTATGGTCAGGTTGGCAATCGCTGCATTCGTTATGGCCGCAGCCACCGTGAATAACGGGGCACTCTGGTTGTAGCCCGTTCCGCTCGTCGAGTTCACCCCAACCAGATTCGTGAGGGTCGCGCCCGTACCGGTGGTCAACCCTGTAATGGTAGTGTTGGACGGGACATTCAGTGTGCCATTCACGAGGGTGATGGTGCGTGATGCGGCTGATTGAGTGGCGCCAAACGCTGTGGAGTCGAAGCTGATTTCGCCCGCGCCTGCGGCGGCTGCAGCTGCCAATGCGTCCCGCAGGCTGCAACTCGAGGAGCCGTTGCTCGTGCAGTTCGAGGCCACCCCCGCTGTGTCGTCAGTGTTGGTGGTCACCAGATAGGTCGGGACGGTCCCGGAACTGGTAGTTACCGTTTCCACGAGCGAATTGCTGGTGATAGTGGCGAAATTATCATCGCCGGGGTAGACCGCCGTCAGCGTATCGCTTCCACCTGGTAGCGAGGTGGTGTTGAGCGTGGCCACGCCGGAGGAGAGTGTTCCGGTTCCGATATTCGTTGTACCGCTGTAGAAAGTTACGATCTCACTATCTGTGGTAATGCTGTCGAAGGAGTAAGGAGTGAGAGTCGCCCGCAAAACCACCAGGTAACCAGGGGGGGCGGGGTTGACACTCGAACTGAGATTCAGCGTCGTTGCAACTGTTCTTGCAAGCAAGGGCACGGTGCTCGAAGTACTGGAATTGAAGCTCGTGTCGCCGGGATAGCTAGCTTCGACAAAATGCGTCTCAGCGCCAGACACGGAAATACTGCTCAAGGTGGCCGTCGCTGTCTCTGTGATTTGGTTCAGCAACACCGTCACCGTGTCGTCGTCAAAGCTTGCAGAAGCCAGGTCCTGGGTGCCATCCCCATTGAAGTCGGCAACCGCAAGGGCGAAGGGTAAATAGCCGGGAGTGAGCATGGGGCCGGCGGAAAACGTGCCATCCCCGTTGCCCACCAGAACCGGCACCTGGTTGACGCCGCTGCAATGGGAGCCGCAACTGCTCAGCGCAAGGTCCAGGATGCCATCGCCGTTGAAGTCGCCCACGACCATCCCGACGTAGAAATAGTCTGGAGCCGGTGAGGTCTTGGTGGTAAACGTCCCGTCGCCGTTGCCCAGCAGCACCGTCACCACACCGTCGTTCGCAGTGGCGAGATCGGGGATGCCGTCGCCATTGAAATCGCCCACGACGAGAACGAGGTTAAGAGAGGTGACAGTGATCGAGGACTTGAGGGTGAAGGTTCCGTCCCCGTTGCCCAACAGCACGGTCACCGTATTGTCGTCCTGGCTGGCTACTGCCATGTCGAGAATGCCGTCCCCATTGAAATCGCTCACCACGAGGAAACGGGCCGCCATACCCACAGTGAGCGTAGACTTCGTCGTGAATGTCCCATCGCCGTTGCCTAGCAGCACGGTCACCGTATTGTCGGCTCCATTGCTCACCGCCAGGTCCGGAATGCCGTCCCCATTGAAGTCGCCTACCGCAACGAACTGGGGCGCCGTGCCGACAGTGAGCGTAGACTTCGTCGTGAAAGTCCCGTCTCCGTTGCCCAGCAGCACGGTCACCGTATTGCTGTTGTAATTGAGATAGCTGCAATTGCCACAATTCGCTACGGCCAGATCCAGAATGCCGTCCCCGTTGAAGTCCCCTACTGCAAAGGAGTAGGGCGCGTCGCCAACAGCGGGCGAGGACTTGAGGGTGAAAGTCCCGTCTCCGTTACCGAGCAGCACGCTCATCGTATTGTCGGCCGAATTGGCCGTTACCAGATCGGGATGCCGTCTCCGTTGAAATCGCCTGCTGCGACAGAAGTTGGTGCGGAGCCGACGCTAGAGGTGGCGCCGGTCGTGAAGCCCGCTAACTGCGTGGCTGTCCCCAGTGCCGCGGTTCCCAGCGAGGCGTTGCCGTTGGTTGTGTCCACAAAGGAAACATCGCCCGTTGGGGAAAGGGAGTTGGTGCCCATCCCGACCACTGTCGCGGTCAGCGTGTAGTTGCCTATCGAGCCGGAGGAGGCGATCGTGGTTGTTGTGGGAATCGCCACAGCCAGCGCCGACGCGGAGGATTTGCTCTTTGCATAAAGATTGGTACCGACGAAGGTTGCCAGGTAGCTGTGGCTCCCTCCGCCCGGCCTGAATTTGTATGTGGCTTTCCCGGCGGTGGTCAACTGCGCCGTCACGAGCAAGGCCGAGTCTTCGCAGTGGACCGCCGTCGCAACGCAGAACTTGACCTGACCGGGAGTTACCGGAGTAGAGCCGGAAACTACGGTTGCAGTCAGCGTGACCACCGTGCCGGCGGTGACGGACGTCACTTCGGCTGTCCCACTGGTGACGGTCAACGTCGTCGTGGTCGGGGCGGCATTAGCCCAGGCCTGCGGAAGGATAAAAGCTGCGCAGGCCGCGAGCAAGGATAGCGCCCAAAAGCGGGAAGCGGATAAACCTTGAGGGAGGGACGAGCGCTGAGATGCCGAGATCATTTCGGACTCCTGAGCTAGAGAGGCGTCCCAAAATTACTGCTGATCGGAGAGCGGAATCGAGCAGAACCGAATCCGAAAAACAACCCCGGTGATGCGAACAATCTTTAAAGCCTGGCAGTCGATACGCGGTTGTGTCTGACTACAAAAGCGGGCTATATGGTGACAGCAGCGTTAATGACCCGTCAAGCGTAATCCGGGATAAGTCTTTCCCGTGCTGCGCGCTATCTGCTACGGCCGAGTTCTACTTCAGGGTTTTGAGGAGAATGGCCTAGACGCCGTCGATCGTCGCCTGCGGGTTGAACCTGTTGAGGATGATCTGGTCGGGACGATCGGTCAGAGCGAATACACAGTAGTGCAGATGAAGACGACTTTCTGATCGGGACGATGCGATGATCTAGAATTGTCTCGTTCCTCACCTCGGAGATAGCATGAGCCGGGTTCTGGTAATTGGAGATCAAAACCAAGTCAGCCGCGCGATCGGCGATGCGCTCACGGCCGCCGATTTCCCTATGGAATACGCGGCTGGGCACGCTGACACTCTGCAGCGATTGCGCATGCGCTCGTTCGGAGTGGTCGTCACCTGTCCTGAGAGCGCTGTCGATGAAGACCTGGCGCTGCTCGAGGAGATGCGCCTTATCCGGCCCGGGGTAAAATGCGTCGTGCTGGCTCGTCACAGCACTCCGGATGAAGTGATTGCTGCCCTGCGTGCTCGCGTGTTCGCCTGCTTCACGCCTCCGTTTGATGCGCGCGAGATAGCGCGCATCGCCGCCAGCGCAGCATCCGACAGCCAATGGCGGGACGATGTTCAGGTTCTATCGGCCAGACCCGGCTGGGTGTCGGTTCGTGTAAATTGCCGCATGGTCACCGCCGAGCGCCTGCTGACGTTTGCGAAAGAGCTTAGCGTGCAGTTGCCCGAAGAGACGCGGCTGGACATGATGCAGGCGTTCCGAGAGATCCTTCTGAATGCAATGGAACACGGAGCAGCGTTCAATCCGGAACAGGTGGTTGAAGTCACTGCTGTGCGTACTGGGCGAGCACTGGTGTTCTATGTACGCGATCCCGGAGGTGGCTTCCGCCGCGAGTCGCTTACGCATGCCGCTATCGCGAATCCCTCCGACGATCCGGTGGCCCACATTGTGCTGCGCGAAAAGGAGGGTATGCGCCCAGGGGGATACGGTCTTCTCGTGGCAGCCGGCACGGTGGACGAGTTGCTCTACAGCGAGATAGGTAATGAGGTGCTGCTCATCAAGTACGTGGATTCGGCGTCGGATACGAGTTCCGCTTAGCCAGACGGTTTCCTTCCCCATCATGCCATGCAAGACTTAAGAGAGAGGATTCAACGATGCCGAAGTTTGTGATTGAGCGCGAAATACCAGGAGCCGGCAAACTGTCGCCGGAAGAGCTGCAAGGGGTATCCCAAACGTCGTGCGGCGTTCTGCGACAGATGGGCACCCAGATCCAGTGGGTCCAGAGTTATGTCACCGACGACAAGATCTATTGCATCTACATCGCCCCGGATGAAGATACGATACGCAAGCACGCCGAGATGGGTGGATTCCCGGCCAACAGGGTCTCGCAGATTCGAACGATGATCGATCCGACGACGGCTGAGTAAGGGGCCTGATCTCCGCCGGGACTGGCGGAAGGAGGCGGCGTATGAAGTGGCGGACAAAAACGGCAGGGCTTGCGGCCTTGCTGACATGTGGATGGGCTGCGTCCCTGGCGGCGGAAAGTGGCGGCATCGACACGATCCAGGCCTACGCCGGGACGTGGAAGACGCAGACGGAGCATTTCGATACCGCATACAGCAAGGCGGGCAAGGAATCGTCGACGCTGCGCAATGACTGCTGGAAGAGCGGGGGATTTTATGCCTGCAACCAGTATGTAAACGGCGAGTCGAAGGCGCTGATTGTCTTCACCTATGACGACAAAGACAAGACCTATACGACTTATCCGATTCCGGTGGGCGGGAACTCCGCGGGAAAGGGTAAATTACTCATCGAGGGGAATGTCTGGACGTATCCCTGGGAGGATACGGAGCAGGGCAAGACGACTTACTTCCGAGTGGTCAATGTGTTTACCGCACCGGGGAAGATTGAGTATCGGCAGGAGTTCTCGACAGACAAAGTGAAGTGGACGCTGATGGCGAAGGGAACAGAGGTCAAGGAATAAGGTCTGTCTCACCCGTTGCACATTTTGCGGAGATGCGTTGAGTCAAAACAGCGAAAGCTGCAATTCTATGGCGTTTTTGCGGCGGCCTTTTCGGCCTGTGCGATAGCTTTCCTGAACTGATCTACCGCAGGGACAGCATGCGGGACGAGTCCGTCCTTTGCTGTGTATCGCCATGCCGCGGGCGAGTCGAGCGGATTTTCTACGCCACCCTCGTAAACGATGAACGAATCGTCGGAGCTGCCGATCTCAGTCTGGGGGCGAGGAGATGAGTCATCGATGGAGCCGGGGCCGGACAAGCTCGGAGGCCGCCCCTGCTGCGCCGCGATCCCGACTCCATTATCGGTGGGGTTGACGATCCCAGCCCGATCGTTCTGGCGAGGATTGGTGATGGTCTGGTCGATGACGTGCCGGTTCCCCCGGCGCACCACGATGATCAAATCCGCAGCCTGCGTACTGACGATGGGATCAAACCGACCCCAGCTTTGGAGCGCCATCTCTACGTCCTTTTGCGCTATCTGATTGGCCTGGGGATCGTCGAGCGATATACCTGCAGTGGGGTCGATGATGACGGCAACGGTTCGGGCGCGAAGGACATAGGGCGGCAGCATGCCTTTGTTCTTGTCTTTGGCGAATCCGATTGTTGCGAACAACAGACCCAGAGTGAACACAGCAGCGATGCGCTTGTGCATCCCAACCTCCTCCGCACCTGGGCACTATGGTACGCCGATCATGGCTCCAGTGAGCGCTAAGACTCAGACGAGGCTACCTTGCTTAAAAGACGCAGCAGACTCACTTAAGAGCGGCTGCTGGGATGGCTCTCAATGTGACGATTTCCGCGATCGCGAGGAAGAGCGCATAGGCTGCGAAAAGGAAGGCTCCGTATCTCCCGGCGGATGAAGGCTGCATTCTTGGCATGAGGACAGCGAAGTGGGAGAGAAGTGCGGCTTCTCCAAACATGCCGGGCAGCGCGATCAGCAGAGCCGCAGAGGCCCACTCAGGGGCAGGAGTGTGCCGCCATCTCAGGATCGCGAGGCAGAGTACGGTGGTCATAACTGGCGTGAGGACAAAATTGATCCAATAGCGCGAACTGGTTGTTTCAAAGATGAGTGATCCGCGCACTTCGTACCAAAGGGTTCCGATGATCCAGAAGGCGAGACCGAATAGAAGGAAAAGGACTCTGTCGTACATTTTCATGGGAACTCTCCGGATGGAAGGTTGATGTACCAAGTGGTACATCACAAGTTGTACCAGATGGTACATTGATAGGCAAGATGCGGCGCAGAAAAATCTCCGGAGATCGCGACGAGCTGCTGGAACGTTGCCTGGCCGCGTTCATTCAGGCAGGCACCCTGGACTTAAGCCTCGATCTGCTAGCAAAGAAGGTGGGGAGCAGCAAGCGCATGTTGATCCATTACTTTGGCAGCCGCGAAACCCTCGAAGAGATGGTGATGGCAAGGCTGGAGGAGAGGCTGCGGGATCGATTCCGGGCAGGATCATTCCCGGCGGGAACGCCGCTCCGTGTAGTCGTGGCGGCACTGTGGGAGCAGACGACCAGCCCTGAGTCGCGTGGAGTGCTGCGGCTGATTATGGATGTGACTCGCCGCGGCTGGAGTGGATCGGCGCGTGCGAATGCGTTCTATAAAGAACAACAACGGCTGTGGGTCGAGTTACTGCAGGGGTTTCAACCGGATGCGGCCGCAGTGGAGTCGTTACTGCAGCTCTTCCAGGGAGCAGTGCTGGTTTATCTAGTGACGGGAGATCGGGAACTGGGCAGGCGTGCGCTCGAGCGGATGACGAAAGATTGACGACCGCTGAAAACATTCAGAAATAAAAATCAGGATCCGGCCAGTCCGTAAACATCGATTCTTCCGTCGTAGGTAGGAACAAACACTTTGCCGCCGCTCACAACGGGCACATTGAACTTGGGGTGGTCGAAGGTGATGTTCCATTGCTGGCTGTCCCACAGGACTTTCAGTTGCTGGCCGCCGTATTCCGGGGGGCCTGCGACGAAATTTTCCGGGTCGTAGCAGAGGAGCCTGCCGGGCGTGATCTGGGCGTTTGCATCGCCATATGGGATGAGCGCCCAAAGAAGTGCCGTTCCGAATTTATCTTCGTTAGCGGAGAGACTCATGAATCCACCCGGCATGCCGCCCCCCGGATTGGTGGAGTTGACGGACGCGACCTCGGCGCTGGAAGCGAGCAGGGTCAACGCTCCAGCGGGGCTCAGCGCCCATGCGCGGAGCTGCGAATTCTCGCCCCAGCAGAAGAGCATCTTGCCGTGGACCGGGCTGTTGTACTGCACCGAAGTCGAGTGCATGTGTCGAGTCTTGTTGTCGTAGATGAAGTCGAGTGTGCTGGAGTCCTGGGGGGCGGCATCGATGTTGGGATCCGGCGTGTAGGTATACCAGACAGGCGGCCGCACGAGCTTGGCATAGTTGGTCGCGGCGTGGGCGAAGTCGGCGGGTTTGGTCTTTCCCATGTTGTTCAAGTTCACTTCGTAAGCGATACCGTCTTTGCCGCATGCCAGGGCGATGCCGTATTCAGGAATTATGGACAGTCCCGCGGAGCCGAGATCTTCGTCGTCGAAGCCCTCACTGACCTCTTTGGCGTTGGGCCTGGTGCTGGTCCTCCTGCCTTCGACTGTCGCGCCCTCAAGGTTGCTGCGATTGCCCATGGCGTTGACGGGCATAGCGGCGTGCGCCACAGAGGGAGAGCTGACTCCGGAGAGCTTGGGTGCAAGCTGGTTGGCACGGAAGGCCTTGGGCGCGGACTGCGTCGGATCCTCGCCGACACGACCGGCATCCGAGTAAGGCGTCCACCAGTCGACGACTGCGAGCGATGCCTTTCTATCGCCGGATGGCGGCGTGTATTTCACTTTGAAGACGGTTTCTCCCCAGTCCGACACACCATCGAAGCTGCCGTTGCCGGTCATGCCGTACAAATAGCCCTTTTCATCGGCGCACAAACCCTGGCCTGCCATCCAGATGCCTGAGCCGTATCCCCCGCTCATGGCAAGACACGCGGAGATGCGGGCGCTCGCCACATCATAGGCAAAGATCCATCCGGCAGAGCCGCTTGCGGTTTCGAGAACCGAGCCAGAGGCGAAGAAGATTGTCTTCACGCCGTCAATCCTGGTCATGAGCAAGGCCGATCGTTGCTTGCGCATCGTGCTCCCGTATTTCTGGACGGGGAGACCGTTACCGGGAGCGTATTCCTGACCTGCGAGAGGTATGGGCGGATGAACGCGGCTTCCATCCTTCAGATTCAGACTATGGATGGAATGCTCGGCCTTCTTTGGGTCCCCATCGGGGGACGACCAGGCGACACCATACCAGCGATACGTGTCGGGATCTATGACGCCGGTGCTGAGAATTCCCCAATGGTCATTAATGTTGTGAAAGTCTATGGCTGAGCTGCCATTGATGGGAACGCCGAGCTTCTGTACCCAGAGTATGTCGGAGTCGTTGGCGTCGTAGGCCCAGACGAGGTTGTTCATGGTGGAGACGACGGCTACGTCGCGCACGGTTCCGTCTACCACTGGAACCTTGGGAAGGATGAGGGTCTGCGATTCCGCGCCCCGGGCATCCCCCTCCATATAAAGGGAGAAGTATTTTCTGATGCCGTTGGTGGATACATTTGCCTGCGTGAGGATGGTCTCGTGCAGATTGGCGCCCGATCTGTTCGCCACATACGCGCGGGTCAATACGGGCGTCATGATCCCGGAGACTACGGCTTGAGCTCTGGCAATTGACCGGCAGAGGCTGAAGGCAGCCGTGCCAGCGGAAAGCGTAAGGAAGGTTCTGCGCTTCATTGTCGACTCCTCAAGCGTTGCCGTTATTTGGGTGGAGTACGAGAGTCCCACTGCACGCAATTCTGCGTGGGATCATTCGTGTTCAGGGCCATGCAGGAAGCAACACTGTGTTTCTTAACGTTCTTGCCGCCGAAAGGGGCGAGCGTTGGCGGCCCGAGCAAGCCGAGTGCCGCGTTGTCCCATGTGGTTGGCACAAGAGAACCATGTTTCATGTTGAGGGCGAGGGTCGTTGGAGTCGGCGAATCTTTTACCGGGTCGAAGGTGAGGGTCACCTGCTTGCCACTCTGAGTCCAGCGGGCGTGCCAGGTTTGCGGGGCTTTGCCGGTCCAATTCTGTTGAACAAGGGCTGTGCCATCCTCGGCAAACTCAATGAGGACCACGCGATGGACATCTTCGCTCATGCCACCACTGCCCGTGTAGATGCCCTTCAGCTTGTCAGCATGAGCGGCGGACGCGACAAGAAGCACCAAAGCAAAAGTGAAAACAGCGCGGAGCGGGGGACGCATGGTAGAGCAATCCTACACAAAGTGCTGGAGCTTTCCTATACGGGTTTTTCCGATAGTGGGTCAGTTTGAATCCGGCAGAGAGTACACCACATATCCGATTAGTCAGTTATACGGACAACTGCATTACTTCCGGTTTGGCGGTAACCCTCCCGCAACCAACGAAAAGCGTTTTTTTAAAAGCTCGAAGACCTCTCAATAATCAGGTTGCGGTGAATCCGGCATGGAAGCTAGCGCAGGTGTTGACAGTCGCTGGACCGATACTCTTCGAGCGTTCGTGATCGTCTGCCGCTTTTCGCACTTCGTCAAGCATCAATATGATGGAACGAGGACGAGGCCGAGCCCGTCGTGAACCGCACATGGATCCTATGACTAACCTCGTCAGTTCCGGCTTCGGTTCGCGCTCTCGCATCACTGCTTACTGGGTGACCACCGCTCTGGTCGTCTTCGAACTTGCTGTGGGAGGCGTATGGGACATTCTGCGAGTGCCCCAGGTTCGCGACCTCATCGAACGGCTGGGCTATCCTCAATATTTCCTGGTCATCCTTGGGACCTGGAAACTGCTCGGCGCAATCGCGTTGGCCATTCCTCGCTTCCCCCGGCTCAAGGAGTGGGCCTATGCCGGCGTAATTTTCGATTTGACGGGCGCTGTTGCGTCGCATTTCGCCGCAGGGTTGATGGATGCAGGTAAGGTGGCATACCCGATCCTGATGACAGGCGTTGCAGTTGTATCCTGGGCCCTCCGTCCGCCATCCCGCAGTAACCCCACCACCGATCGCACGAGTGCCTGACAGCCGCACCGCTCCCATAAACTGTCCGATCAAGCAATTGCCAACCGTGCAATCGCATCGGCATGAATGCCCGCACAGTCGATCAGCGGGAAGTCGGTCGTTTGTTCGTTGAAGACCAGCGCGAGATCGGTGCCCCCAAGCATGATCGCCTCCACGCCCTGGTTCTCGAGCAACCGGTGGCTCACGGCATGGAAGATCGAACGCTGTTCCGCAGTCACAAAGCCCGACGCGGCCATCGAAATGTAGGCTTGATGCACATCATCCAAGTCCGGTTCGTTTGGCGAAACGATCTCTGCACTAGCGATGCGCCCGTAAAAGCGCGTCTCCATTACGGTGCAAGTTCCGAGAACGCCGATCCGTTTGAGACCTCGCGCTTCAATGGCCCGGCTCACTTCGACGACCATATCCACGACGGGAAGCGGCGATAAGGCCTTGAAGTTGTCGATACAGAAATGTCCGGCAATCGAAGTGACGCCGACACATTCTGCTCCTGCCGAAACAAGGCGGTTCGTAAGTCGGCTATATATGGCCGTCTGCGCAGCGGCGTCATTCCTAGCCAGATTACTCAAGAGGGTTGGCGTGTCGGCATGCACAATAGTCAGCTCCAGCGTCGCATTCTTCCTGGCGAACGTGGAAATCATCCGACGGTAGTAAAAATCCGTTGCTGCAGGGCCGATCCCTCCAATAAGGCCGATGTGCATTTCGCTACCCCCCATCACCGATCATGTAAAGTTGCGAACTGTTCGATGTGTTTAGAAGTGCAGGGCCGAATAGTACCCGTTTTTCTGAGGTTGTACCTCCCCAGCAGACAAAGAATGGGGAGGTCTCTTGCGAAACTTTCTCCCCCGGCAAATTATCTGCGACTAATTCGCCGAAGTGGACCGGGTGAAGTGCGGCTTCGAGGGCGAACACACTGAACCGAACCATCGGCTGATGTACACCTGTGCGTGCGCTTCTCCGCAGTAATGCCGCGCTTCGGGCGCGTTTGCGACTTCCGAGTTCCATTTGAGGACAGTAAGCTCTGAATCTCCGCATTGAATCACAAACCAGTGAGCAGGATTGCTGGCTACGGTTCCGCAGACTTCACATCTGTATTCCTGAAGAGAGGCCATAAATTCCTTATTGTGCTGCCAGGCAGTCGAAAAGAGGCATACGATAGCGCGATGCTCTCGTCCGTGCAACGGCAGAGTTAATCCACCATGAGCATGATTTCGGTTGACTTGATGACGGCAGTGACTTCACTTCCCACTTTGATATTCAAGTCTTCCACGCTTTGGCGAGTGATCACACTTTCTATCAGGTTGTCGCCCACGCGGACGCTTACCTTCGCAGTGACCGTCCCAAGAACGATCGCTTCTACCGTGCCCCGCAATTGATTTCGCGCTGAGATCTTCATGTGCGCTATTGTACGGAATCCGATGCGGGTTCAAACTGACCCAGCTTTTCCAGCACCTGTGGCGCAATCTGGGATACGTTGCCGGCGCCGAGGGTGAGAATGGCGTCGTTTGGCTGTGCCTTGCGGATGACTTGCGCGATCGCGTGCTCGCTGGAGGGTGCATACTCCACCCCTTCGCGGCTGATCGCTGCGACCAGGGCCGGTGCAGTAACGCCCTCGATGGGCTCTTCGCTGGCGGCATAGATATCGAGCACCTCGACAGTAGACGCGTCATCGAAGGCTTTAACGAAATCCTCAAATAAATCGCGGGTGCGGGTGTACCGGTGCGGCTGAAAGATGACGTGGACACGGCTGTAGTTGCAGTCCCGGGCGGCGCGGAGTGTGGCGCGAATTTCGGTGGGGTGGTGTCCGTAATCGTCGATGACTGCGATGCCGTTGACGCAGCCTTTGAGCTGGAAACGCCGATCCACGCCGCGAAAGTTTTTTATCCCCTGCGCGATTGCATCGGGTTTGATTTCCAACTGGTCCGCGATTGCCACTGCTGCTGTAGCGTTGAGCACGTTGTGGGCTCCGGGGACGTGCAGCTCGAAGGGCCCGAGCACATTGCCATCGCAGGTGGCCACCTCGAAGTGCGAGCGAACGCCCTCGACCGGCGGTAGCATGCGCAGGATGTAGTCAGCGCTGGAATCGGTTCCGTAGGTGAAGACCTTTCGACGGAGGCGCGGCAGAATGACGGCAAGCTGCGGATTGTCGAGGCACGCGACGCAAGCTCCGTAAAAGGGCACGCGATCCATGAACTCGACGAAGGCGTTCTCGACATCGGCCATATCGCGATAGCAATCCATGTGCTCGCGATCGAGGTTGGTGACGACGGCAAGAATGGGTGACAACTTCAGGAAAGAGCGGTCGCTCTCGTCGGCCTCGGCGACAAGGTATTGTGACTTGCCGAGGCGGGCGTTCGAGCCCAGGGTATCGACGCGGCCTCCGACGACGACGGTCGGATCGAGGCCTCCCGCCGCGAGAACCATGGCAATCATGGACGTGGTCGTGGTCTTGCCATGCATGCCGGCGACCGCGATCCCATATTTGAGGCGCATGAGCTCGGCGAGCATCTCGGCGCGCTGGATAACGGGAATTCTTCGGCGGCGGGCTTCGATGACCTCGGGATTGCGCTCATTCACCGCAGAGCTGGCGACAACGACTCCCGCGCCGACAACGTTGGCGGCAGCGTGGCCCTCGAAGATGGTCGCGCCCAGCGAAGCCAGGCGATCGGTGATGGGCGTGTGACGCAGGTCGGAGCCGCTGACGGTATTGCCAAGATTGAGCAGGATCTCGGCGATGCCGCTCATTCCAATGCCGCCGATTCCGATGAAGTGAACGCGCTGTGGTTTCAGAAACATGATGCTGATTTAAAGTGCCTACGTTACTCTAACAGCGCTGTTCGGAGATGCCGATGCGGTCCCGCTTCCCTGCCCTTTTTCTCGCATACTGCACAGTGACACTGATCGCCGCCCCGCTCCGCGCGCAACTTGCCGCGCCGCACGTTCGCATCGCGCAGGGAGAGCTCGAAGGCGAAGTATCCGCCATGGGGCCGCTGGCTTTCAAGGGCATTCCGTATGCTGCGCCTCCGGTGGGCGACCAGCGCTGGCGCGAGCCAAGGCCGGCAGCAGGATGGGCGGGCGTGCGGGACGCAGCAAAGTTTGGCGCGGCGTGCATGCAGCCGGAATCAGCTCTAATGCGTATCCCGGGCTCGACAATGAGCGAAGACTGTCTGTATCTGAATGTGTGGACGCCATCGCTCACGCCGACAGTGCCTGCGCCGGTGATGGTGTGGATTCACGGCGGTTCGTTCATCACAGGCGCGGGCTCGCAGCCGCAGTATGACGGCGCGAATCTCGCGAATCGCGGAGTCGTTGTTGTCACCATCAACTACCGCCTCGGCATCTTCGGCTTCCTTGCCCATCCTGAGCTGACCGCCGAGTCGGCGCGGCACACTTCTGGGAATTACGGTCTCCTCGATCAGATGGCAGCACTGCGCTGGATCCGCCAAAACATCGCGGCCTTCGGAGGCGATCCCCGCAATGTCCTCGTCTTCGGGGAGTCCGCCGGGGCGAGCAGCATCGGCTACCTGCTGGTCGCGCCGGACGCAAAGGAGCTCTTCGACAAGGCGATCCTCGAAAGTCCGAGCATCGTCTTTCAGCCCTCTCCAGAGTTGAGCAAGGAGTATCGCGGTCTCGCCAGTATGGAAAGCATTGGGGTAGCAGCCGCTCCTCACATCGCCGACCTGCGAAGTCTCAAGAGCGAAGAGATCATGGAGCGCGGCCACCAGGCGGCGGAAAAGGTCTTCGCTGGAGGCGTTGGGCGGGCGCGGCTTCGTCCCGAAACCCCGCTCGACAACACCTCCTTCGTGCCATCGCCGTGGGCTCCTTTTGCGGACGGTGTCGTCATTCTGGGCCAACCTGCGCAACTGTACACGGAGAATCGCTCTATGCGCATTCCCGTCATGGTGGGCAGCAATACCAATGAGGGGAATCTCTTTCTGCGACGCTACCACCCGACAGATGCGGGCAGCTTCAACGCCTGGGTAAATGAGGCATTCGCACCATGTGGCAAGCAGGTGCTCGCACTCTACACGCCCGGTACACCTGGAACTCCCGAGCAGATCCACGCATCCGCAGATCGCCTGCTCACCGATTCCATTCAGCTCTACAATGCCTTTTCGATCGCCCGAGCAACGCATGGATTTCTATATCGCTTTACCCACGTCAGCCCGCTTGGCGAGGCCTCAGGTATGGGCGCATTTCACGGCTCGGAACTCGTCTTTGTTTTCGGACATACGCATCTCCCGGACGAGCACGCGCCCATGCTGTCATTTCAAGCTTCCGATCACCGGCTCTCCGACCAGATCATGACCGTGTGGGTACATTTCGCACACACTGGCGATCCCCGGCTGATGATGAGTTCGGAGTGGACGCGCATAGGCTCGAATGGAGAGGTTCCGTACATGGACTTTGGCGACACGCTCGCGGTGAAGGACCTTCCAGATACATCGCTGCAGATCTTCAGCCAGCTCTGGCCGCCTTCCGGGAAAGCGCCCACATGCGCGAAGCGGTGAGTGCGCGTCCCTGCAAATGTTCAGGCCGCCACGATTGCATTGCGCAATGCGCGGATGTATAGTTCGGACGCTTCAAATCGGCCCCGGTATCTCGCTTCTGGAGGGCAAGAGATGGCTAGCATCCCTAACGGCTACTGCCGTGTGGAAGGCAGCGAAAGACGTCCTGCGCCGAGCGCACAGCGGGTTGGGCCAGCCGACCCCGATGAGAACTTTTCCATAACCATTCACGTTCGTCGGCGTCCCGGGTCGCCAACCCCGCCCGATCAGGACTACTGGGCGGCAAATCCACCGGGGAAGAGACTCTATATTACCCGGCAGGAACTCGCTACGCAGTACAGCGCGGCACAACCCGATCTTGACAAGGTGGAATCCTTCGCCCGTAGCAATGGTCTGGACGTGAGGGAAAGCGACGCCGCCAGACGACGAGTGGTGATTCACGGTACCGCAGAACAGTTCAGCACCGCGTTCGGTGTGGACCTGGGCCGCTATACATCGCAGGAAGAAAGCTACCGCGGCCATGAAGGCTTTGTGTACTTACCGGCCGACATGACCGACATCGTCGTGGGTGTCTTCGGCCTGGATAATCGACGTGTCTTCTCACACGGGCTGTTAATTCCTTCGACGCTCACCATCACCCAGGTCACGACTCTATATAACTTTCCCAATACGACCTGTACAGGTCAAACCTTGGCATCATTGAACTCGGCGTCGGCGGTTTCCAGCAGTCAGACATCGAACAGTTCTTTGTGCCTCTAACTGTTCCCGCGCCCGGCTCTACAGTTCCTGGAGCCGGCAAATTGATCCAGATCTCGGTCGACGGAGTCACCAACAGTCCGGGTACCGCGACCAGCCCCAACCCGATCGACCATGAAACCACGCTTGATATCGATGTCGCCGGTTCCATAGCCGCATCGGCGAATATCGCTGTGTACTTCGGACCTAACAGCGAGCAAGGACTTCTCGACGGGCTGAATGAAGTGATCTATGGCAATCAAGCGTCCCCATGTGCCCTCTCGATCAGCTACGGAGGTTCAGAGAGCCAGTATTCGTCGAGCTTCCTGCAGAATGCCCATGGCTATTTCCAGGAACTGGCATGGCTGGGGGTTACGGTGTTTGCAGACAGCGGCGACTTCGGATCCAACTGCCAAATGAACGACGGCAAAGCCCATGTTGTGTATCCCGCTTCCGATCCCTTCGTTATAGCCTGCGGTGGTACACAGATCGAAACAGTCAAATCCACGTTGGTGGAAAATACCTGGAACATCGACGGCAGTGTACTCACTCCTTTTGGCGCGACAGGAGGCGGCGTCAGCTCAGTCTGGCCTTTGCCTACGTGGCAAAGCGGCCTGCAGGCAACCCTTTCAGGCGGCTCGGCTGCCGCACTCACTGGCCGCGGCGTTCCCGACGTATCGGGCTTCGCCGCTGCCGGTTATCCGACAGTCTTGTACGGCACCGTCTCGCCCACGGGCGGCACCAGCGCAGTATCGCCGCTATACGCCGGCCTCATTGCGATGTTTGTCGCTCATACCGGTGAGTTGATGGGCTATATCAATCCGATGCTTTACGTAATTGCCGCCCTTCCCAAACAGACAGCCTTCCGCGACGTGAATGACGGTGGGAACAATGAATGGACAGGGCCGGGAATTACATCGTGCCCGTCCTATATTTCAACGGCAGGCTGGGATGCGTGTACCGGACTTGGAAGTATCGACGGAAACGCCCTTATCACGGCGCTGATGCTGCAAGAAGATCTACGGTTCATTAACCCCGGCGAGCCCTTCGCATTTGGAACCGGGGGAGAATGGCTCAACTACCACAATCAGGGAGGCAACGATACCGGCAACAGTGTCAACCTGGGGCAGATCAATAATGCGGCTCCCAATGATGTGACGCTCATCACTACGGCCTGCAACGACAATGCGACACTGGCCGCGGACAATACGGCTACTGGCAACGGCGCAGTGGGCGTCTTCGGCCGCAGCCGCGGAACCACATGGAGCATTGGCGTAGCGGGCGAATCACAGAGCGGTTGTGGCGTATACGGAATCGCGGCCGGTGAATGGAAGATAAACCTGAATATAGTGGGAGTCGCGGGGCGTTCGCTGGCCGGATTTGCCTTGGAAAGTGCTCCCATTGAAGAAGTCGTTGACGCGCCCATAGGCGTTCTTGGCCAATCGGCGAACGGGCCCGGAGTTCGTGGCCATGGCGGATCGCTGCTGAAACAGCCTGATCAGGGAGCGCTATTTCCGTACTTCGACGCGGCTCCAGGAGGGGTCTTCAGTTCCGGACGACTTCAGGATAAGGGACTGTTCACGGATCCTCCGCAAACTGTAAGTATCGATCCGTTGCCGCAGCTTCGCCTGGTACCCAGTGTTGGCGCGACGCTTCCGACAGTCGCACAGTTGGGCGATCTCTTCCTCGTGATTCCCGGCCAAGGCGACAATTACGAGAGTGCTCAGTTGTATATCTGCACATCCCTGTCTCCTGCCGCAGCGGGAGCGGTACCGCAATGGCAACAGGTTCAGCTAGGCGTAAGTCTGCCGGCTGGTACTTCGGTTTGAGATTCGTTGAACGGTACCAGCGCCGGCGTAGTCGCACACACCGAGCGGAGACTCATGTTCCTCGCGCACCCGAGCGCGATGCCGGGACGCCGCGAAGGATTCATCTCGAAGCGAAAATAAACATCCGCAACAATTCGTCTGAGCTCCTGTTCACATACGCAGAGCAGTTGAGTTGAAGGCCTTCGATAGAGGTTCGAAGCCACACTCGAAAGGAGCTCTAATGAAAGGCATTCTTCGCACCCTCGCACTTACTGGCATTGTGGCAGCGGCTGCTGTCGCGGGACAGGCACAGGCCCAGGCACAAGTTGGATTCGCGGTTCGCGTCGGACCGTCCGCGCCGGTTTATTACGGCGGCTATGTTCCGCCGTGCCCCGGCGTCGATTTCATCTGGACGCCCGGCTATTATGTGGGCGCTGCATGGGTGCCGGGCAGCTGGGTGCATCGTGACCGCTTCTACGTCGCGCATCGCGACTACCGTGACTATCACTACGATCATCGCGGCTGGGATCACGGACGGCGATAAGAGAGCCGACTCTATCAGCCGCGCGAGCCGCGTCGCCAGACAGCTGGCTCGAACCTGCACCCGGATGTTCCCGCATCCGGGTGCTCTGTTTTTAGGGCAAGAAATTGCCACTTTTGTGGCATCAACGGCGGCTTCCAGAAACAGGAATCCCCGCAACTTTTCCCCACATCTGTTGTTAGTAGAGGTAGGCTTAGAGACGATCCGGAAAGCGAGATCTCAAGACCGGATTCCGCAAGCCGCGTCGGCCTGAAGTAAAGGCGACGAGGAGGATTTCAGATGCGCATTCTGCGCTATTCAGTTTTGGCTTTATTGCTGGCGGTTCCTCTGGCGCTTGTGCCCTCGATGGCGAGTGCCCAGGTTGCGGTCGGCATCGGTATCGGCCCTGATGTCGATTATCCCGCGCCGGTATACGTGGCTGGTCCTCCGGCATGCTCCTGGGGCTATTACGGGTACTATCCTTACGCCTGCGCTCCTTACGGATACTACGGCGCCAGCTGGTTCTGGGGCGGCTTGTTTATCGGCGCCGGACCTTGGTATAACGGCTGGTACGGTCGCCCGTGGGGTTGGGGCTATGGACATGCGGGCTATTACGGCTGGCGTGGCGGCTACGGCTACGGATACCGCGGCGGTTATGGATACAACGGATATCGGGGCGGCTACAACGGAGCTCGTCCTACCCCTTATGGCGGTGGACGTGCGGGGTTCGGAGCGACCAGCGGCTATCGCACTAGTGGTTACGCCGGCGGCTACCGTGGAACGACCGGGTATGGCGGGACTTCAGCATACCGGGGCGGCGCGGGTAGCTACGGCGGGGCTCACCCCTACGGTGGCGGCAGCATCGGGAGTCGTGGACTCAGCGGTGGCGGTTACCATGGCGGTGGCTACAGCGGTGGTGGATTCCACGGTGGCGGTGGAGGCGGAGGCTTCCACGGTGGAGGCGGAGGCTTCCACGGTGGCGGTGGCGGTGGTCACGGTGGTGGTGGCGGACACCGGTAATTCCTAAAGAATCACAAAGGGCTCGTTCTTCGGAACGGGCCCTTTCCTTTTTTGCGCGGAACGCTAGTGGGCGATCTCAACCGCCATCGCGGCGATTCGGCTAGTCGCATCAGGATGGGCGAGGGTGCGGGCCTGCGCGGACATGCGTTCGAGGGTATGCCGGCTAGCCAGGAGACTGGTGAGGGTTTGGAGAAGGGCCTCTGGGGTGAGTCCAGCTTCGAGCATCATTGTTGCTGCGCCCGCCTCGACGAGTGCTTCGGCATTTTTGCGTTGGTGGTCGTCGGCGGCCTGGGGAAAAGGGATGAGCAGCGACGGCTTTCCTGCTGCGGCCAGTTCTGCGACGGTGCTGGCGCCGCTCCGAGATAAGACCAGATCGGCGGCTTCGAAGCGGCGAGGCATGTCGTCCAGGAAGGCGTGGACCTGCCAGCGATCGGGCGGAGCCTTGCTAGCCTGGTATGCAGCGAGGGTGGTTTCGGCGTGACGGGCTCCGGCCTGATGCAGGATGGTGAGGCCGGGCACGGCAGCGAGCAACGAAGACGCGATCTGCGGCAGGAGCGTGTTGAGGATGCGAGCGCCCTGACTGCCTCCAAAGACTAGGAGATGCGGCGGCGCGGCGGCGGGACGAGGCGCGAGGCGGAAGAACTCGTCACGGACGGGGATTCCGGTGATCTCGGGGTTGCGGAAATATTTCGTGGCAGCGGCGAAGTTGACTGCGGCCGCATTTATGCGCTTGCCGACGAGACGATTAGCGAGGCCGGGGAAAGCGTTCGGTTCGAAGGCGAGCGTAGGGATGCTTGCCAAAATGGCGGCTCCCATGGCCGGTCCAGAGGCGTAGCCACCGACTCCAATGACGACGTTGGGGCGGAAGTCGCGCAGGAGCTTGCGGCAGCGGATAAGGCTGAGAGGCAGGTCGAGCAATGTGCGAGCTTTGGTTGCGAGCGAGACGTTCTTTAGCTGGCCCACTTCGATGAGCGATAACGGATATCCCGCCTGAGGAACAAGGCGTGATTCAAGGCCCCGCGGAGTTCCGATGAAGAGGATCTCAGCGCCGTGAGCGGATTTTAATTCACCCGCAATGGCAAGGGCGGGAATGATGTGGCCGCCGGTGCCTCCCCCGGCGATGGCGACGCGCACGACGCTAATCCACCTCGCGGGTGATGTTCAACAGCACGCCAATCGACGCGAGCATGATGAAGAGCGAGGTTCCACCGTAAGAGATGAAGGGCAGCGTAATGCCCTTGGTCGGAACCAGGGCCAGCACAACGCTGATGTTGAAGAAGGCCTGGATAAGCAGGGTCGCGGTGATCCCGAAGGCCAGGAAGCGAGCGAATGGGTCTTTCGACAGGATGGCGGCGCGCATGCCGCGATATCCGACCGCGACGAAGAGGCCGACGACGGCGATGGACCCGATCAGTCCGAGTTCTTCGGCAACGTTGGCGAAGATGTAGTCAGTATGCGGCTCGGGCAGATAGAAGAGCTTCTGGCGCCCGTCCATGTAGCCCAGTCCGCGGAGTCCACCGGTTCCGACAGCAATAAGCGACTGAATGATGTGGAAACCCTTGCCAAGCGGGTCGGACTCGGGATTGAGGAAGGCAAGGATGCGATCGCGACGCCACTTGACGCGAAAGAGCATGAAATAGAGCACTGGCGCGGCGGCGATTGCGGCGACTCCGAGATACCGCATATTCATGCCGGCGAGGTAGAGCATGAGCGCGGTGACTCCGGCGCAGACCAGGGCCGTGCCGAGATCGGGCTCTTTGAGAATCAGCGCGATAAAGATGAGGCTGGGCAGCGCGGCGGGCAGGATGGTGCCGCGGAAATCTTCAATCGAGTGCATGCGGTTCTGCAGAAACCATGCGAGGAAGAGCACGAGTGCGGGCTTGGCGATCTCAGATGGCTGGAAGGAAAGCGCGCCGAACCGAATCCAGCGGTGCGTGGCGTGCGAATCGTGCATCAGAAACGCAACCAGCAACAGCAGGACGGAGACAGCCACTGCAGGAAAGACGACATTCGGCTTGTTAAAGCGGCGGTAGTCGACCTGCATGAGGAGGGTCATGGCGGTGAGTCCGAAGACGGCCCACAGCGACTGGCGAATGACGAAGGCGTAGGGCGATCCGAAGCGCTCTTTGGCCATAACCGCAGAGGCGCTGAAGACCATAAGTAAACCGATGACAACGAGCACCAGCGTGGCCCCGAAGAGCCACTTGTCCACCCCTACGCGTTTTGCCATTCGGCTCCTATGCGCTTTGCCATTCAGGGAGTCCCCGTCGGGCGAAGACCAGGTCTTTGAAGACCTGCCCGCGCTGTTCATAGTTCTGGAACTGATCGAAGCTGGAGCAGGCGGGCGCGAGCAAAATGATCTCGCCCGGCTGCGCGGCTTCGGCTGCTTTGGTGACCGCTATATCCAACGTGCCGGAATCGACGATGGGCGCGGAGCCTTCGACGTGGGTGATGATTTTGTCTGACGCAGCACCGATGGTGTAGATGGCCTTGACGCGCTCCCGAATGAGTGGGCGCATGAGGCGGTAGTCGGAGTTTTTGTCCTTGCCACCCAGGATGAGGTGAATGCCTGAGGGGAAAGCGGCGATAGCCTTCATGGCGGCATCGACATTGGTTGCCTTGGAGTCGTTGTAGTAGTCGACGCCGTTAACAGTAGCGACAAACTCGAGGCGATGCTCGACGGCGCGGAAGGCCTCGACCGCGCGGCGGATGGCCTCGGGAGCAACCTCGGCGAGGCGGGCGGCACAAACTGCGGCGAGAACATTCTCGATGTTGTGCTGACCCTTGAGAGAGATGGCTTCAGCTTTGAGGATGAACTCAGGTGCGGATTGCTCAGTTGCGCGGAAGTAGATGGCGCCGTCGTAAATGAAGGCTCCCTGACGGACGACGCGCGTTCGGCTAAACCAGAATATGCGCGACCTGGTGCGCGCAGCGGCGCGCGCAGCAGCATCGTCGTCGGCGTTCAGGACGAGTGCGTCTTCGAGTCCCTGATTCGCGAAGATGCGCTCCTTGGCAGCAATGTAATTTTCCATGCTGCCGTGGCGGTCCAGGTGATCGGGCGTGATGTTGAGTATCACAGCGATGTTGGGGCGGAACTCGTAAGTGGTTTCGAGCTGGAAGCTGGAAACCTCGAGCACCGACCAGCCATCCTCGCGGGATTCCTCAACCAAAGCGATGACCGGCACGCCGATATTTCCGCCAACCTGGACGCGGAGGTGCGCGGCTGCGAGGATCTCTCCACAGAGGCTGGTGGTGGTGGTCTTGCCATTAGAGCCGGTGATGGCGAGCGTCTTGCCTACGAGGAAACGTGCGGCCAATTCCAGCTCACCGATCACGGGCAACCCGAAATTGCGTACCTGAACAAGTTCCGGAGTATCGAGAGGAACGCCGGGGCTGACGACGATGAGGTCCTGGCGGCGGAATGTGAGCAGGCCGTGGCCACCAGCTTCGACCATGATGCCCTGGTCGAGCAGCGCGGGAAGGTCTTTCGCGAGCGCGGCGGCACTGCGGACGTCCGAGACAGTCACCTGCGCACCCTTGCGCCGGAGAAAGAGCGCAGCGGCAAGGCCGGATTTGCCGAGTCCGACGACGAGTACCTTTTTGCCTTTGAGGTCCATGCTCACGAGTTTAGAAGGTCACCGCAGCCAACGGAAAGCGAGACATAGCGCTGCCATGCCAGCTGTCCAGCCAGACAGGTCATTGTTGCACGTTCGACGCTGTGTTTATCGCAGCTTGAGGGTGGTGAGTGCAAAGAGTGCAAACACCAGGGCCCGATCCAGAATCTGCTTTCCGATGGCATCGGAGAATGGCTGAACCGCCGAAACATTCAGTGCACCCACATTCTTTCCCTAAGCTGAACGCGGAAAGAATGTGGGCGCAGGCGTTATCGGTTATTTGCAGCAACCACCGTCACAGCAAGCAGGATTCCCACAACAGGCGACGACGGTCGCAGCCTGGGCTGATAGCGAAAGGAAGAGGACTGCCGCAAACGCGAATACGAGTGCTTTGAGTTTCATAGAGATATCTCCTTTGAAAAAGCTGCATGAAGGACGTGCGACGCGATGCGTGTTTCGACGGGTCGCGTACAGAGCGCAGAAATAAGGAGTTGGATCTAAACGCGAAGATCGTCTTTGAGATCAAAGACAGCAGTTCGATAACGGAGGCCGGGGGTGAGTTCGCGACGGGATCTGGTGACCGGCGGATTCGCCTGGTGGTTGAACGCATTCTGAGTCTGCGGGAGAGACTTCAGCCGCTCCTGTTCGCGGGTCTCTTTTGCCGCAGTCGTAACAGAAATGTGGCAGGCCGGACACGATTCACTGGTATTGTTTGCGGGTTGCGGACAGCAGGGTGATTGTGTCGGCTGACACAGCGGAAACTCCGCAGAGACGTGCTCCGCCCAAGATCCTGTCGTGATCCACAGGCAGGCTAGGAGCAGGGAGGAAAACACCCGAAGGTGGCGGCCAAGCCTCACACTCAGACTGTAACGCTTTAGCGAATAGAGGACAACCGCCTATCGCAGCTTGAGGGTGGTGAGGGCAAAGAGTGCAAACACCAGGGCCCCGATCCAGAACCGGGCGATAACCTTCGACTCGGACCAGCCCATCAACTCGAAGTGGTGGTGGAGCGGCGCCATTCTGAAAATGCGCTTCTTGCGCAGTTTGTAACTGCCAACCTGCAGAATAACGGAGAAGGCTTCGAGGACGAAGATGCCTCCGATAAAGGGCAGCAGCAACTCCTGCCGGATGACGACAGCGACGGTACCGATGGCGCCACCCAGGGCGAGCGAACCGACATCGCCCATGAAGACTTCGGCAGGATGGGCGTTGTACCAGAGAAATCCGATGCTGGCGCCGACCATGCAGCCACAGAAAACCGTCACCTCCGCGACCATCGGCATGCGCTGCAACTCGAGGTAATCAGAGAAGACCACGTGGCCACTGACATAGGTGAGAACGGTGAGAGCTCCGGCGGCGATGATGGTGCACCCGATTGCGAGGCCGTCGAGTCCATCGGTGAGATTCACGGCGTTGCTTGAAAAAACAATCACCAGCACGATAAAGACGACAAAGGGCAGGAATGCCAGCAGACTAATGTGCGGAATATGCGTGAGAGGACCGAGCGAGAGATGAGGATGGAAGTTCTTGAGGAACGGTACGGTGAGCTGGGTCGAGTACATGCCCAGGCTCTGCATGGCGACGAGAACTACGGCGATTGCGGTCGATGCGAGAGCCTGATAGCCGAGCTTCGCGCGGGCGGTGAGCCCCAGATTGCGGCGATGAACGACCTTGATGTAGTCATCAGCGAACCCGATGGCTCCGAAAGCCACGGTTGAACCCATGACGAGCCACACGAAGGGATTAGACAAGTCAGACCACAGTAGCGTGGGCAGAAGGATGGCGATGCAAATGAGAACGCCACCCATCGTCGGAGTGCCGGCCTTCTTCTGGTGCTCTTTCGGGCCTTCTTCCCGGATGTACTGGCCGATTTGAAATTCACGCAGCTTTTGAATAACGTAGGGTCCGACGAACAAAGCGATGAGCAACGCCGTAAGCGTGGCAAATGCGGTGCGGAACGTCAGATACCGGAAGATACGGAAGGGTCTGAAGTAGGGGAAAAGTTTTTGATAAAGGAGCCAGTAAAGCAATAATCCTCCGGGAGCGGCAAACTTTCACCCCAATGATAAGGCCGCGGGGCAGGGGCGCGACGAGGTATTCACGCTCCTGTAATATTGGTAGCCGTCAGGAGTACATACACTGTAAATCGTTATGCAACAAGTGACTCTCGGTATTGATGTGATTGCTGGCAAGTCTGAGGGGACTCGGGTAGTGCGTGTAACCGGCCCGATTCTTCTGGGTAATTTCTTCGCGCTCAAGGCCGAACTGGAGAAGGAACATCCCCCGGTAACGATCCTTGACCTCTCCGGTGTGGAATACATGGACTCGGCAGGCATGGGCGCGATCATTAACTACTACGTCTCTTCCCAGAGGCGGGGGAACAAGCTCATCGCAACAGGACTCAACTTCCGCGTTATCGAATTGTTCAAGCTGACGCACGTGGATTCGCTGATTCCAATGGCGGCAACAGTTGAGGAAGCGGAGAGCCTCCAAGGCTGACGCTCCTTGATTCAGGATGAGTCTCAGATCAGTTCGGTTTCCCAAAGATCGTGCAGGTGGACGACCCCTTCGATCATGCCGGATGGGTTGACCACCACTAGTGACGTAATCTTCATTTCTTCCATCATGCTGAGTGCGCGAACGGCGAGTTCTTCGGCGGCGATGGTTCGAGGGTGAGGATTCATTGCATCGCCGGAGGTTTTCTTGAGTGCTTCCGGGCCGTCACGCTCGAGTAATCGGCGAAGATCGCCATCGCTGATGATGCCGATCAGCTTGCCGTCGTCTTCGACGGTTGTCATGCCGAGCTTTTTTCGCGACATCTCGTAGATCGCATCCGTCATCGGCGTGGTACGCGTCACGCGGGGAATGGCGGCTCCCCCGTGCATGAGATCACGGACACGGGAAAGACGCTTGCCGAGCTTGCCGCCGGGGTGCAGGTCGGCAAAGTCCTCAGCGCGGAAGCCTTTTTTGAGCGAGACGGCAATCGCCAGGGCATCCCCAAGAGCAAGCATGGCCGTGGTGGAGGCGGTGGGAGCGAGGCCCATACCGCAGGCCTCCTCGGGTACGCTGACATCGAGGCAGATATCGCTGGCCTGCGCGAGCGTGGATTGCGTGTTGCAGCAGAAGCTGATGAGTGCGTCTCCAATGCGTTTGATATTGGCCAGCAGGCGGAGGATCTCTTCGGTTTCGCCGCTGGCGGAGAGCGCGATGACGACGTCTCCCCTGGCAAGCATGCCGAGGTCTCCGTGAACGGCCTCTGCGGGATGCAGGAAGAGAGCGGGGCTGCCGGTCGAGCTGAGCGTGGCGGCGATCTTCTGCGCGATGATGCCGCTCTTGCCCATTCCTGTCACGACGACGCGGCCGCGGGCCTGTCCGCATTGGAGAATGCAATCGACGGCGCGCTCAAACGCAGCCGACATAGGGCCTTCGAGGCGTTCGGCAAGGGCAAAAAGCGCCTGTGCTTCAATGCGAACCAGCCGCGATGGAGTGTGTGTCGTCAAACAGTCGATGCTATCAGAGACCGATTCGGAGGAGCGGCATCTACTAGAATGAAGACGGGAAAGGTTGGGACGGAGTGAAGCGGAATCATCTGGTAATTGTTGTGGTGCTGATTGCCCTGGGCCTGATGACGTGGGCTGGCATGATGAACTACCGGAAGCGAAAGCAGGAACAGGCGAAGCTGAAGGAGATGCAGGCCATGCTCGTGCAGGCTGCACCGGCGCCGTCTCCGGCTGGACCCGACGATGTTCCGTTCAAGAATCCGCTGGCAGACAAACAGGCTCCGGCCTTCACCCTGAAAGACACAACGGGCAAGAAGGTTTCACTCGCGGACTACAAGGGCAAGGCGGTCGTGTTGGATTTCTGGGCGACGTGGTGCGCGCCTTGCAAGGTGGAGATTCCGTGGCTCACGAAGCTGCACGACCAGTACGCGAGCCAGGGGCTGGTGATCCTTGGCATCTCTGAAGACGACCTCGACCAGGATGACAAGGCGGCTCTCCTTAAGGAGAAGCAGGAGATAGCGGACTCGGCGGCGAAGCTGGGGATCAACTACCCGGTTCTTATCGACGACAAGGAAGTCTCGAAGCCTTACGGCGGTATCGACGCGCTGCCAACGACGTTCTATGTGGATCGCGACGGTAAGGTGGTAGGGGCGACAATCGGCCTGGCAGATCGCGACGAAATCGAGGCCAATATCAAGAAGGCTCTCGGCAGCGGGGAGCAGGCGCAGAAGGGCCAGTCTTAGTGAATGTGCGGCGGAACATTGTGTGGGCGATTCTGGCCTTGGCGGCTGGTCTGGCGGCCGCGCAAAAACTGCCCTGGGAGACGAATCCCGGGCAGAGTGACGCGAAGCAGTTCGTGAAGTTCCTCTATCCGGAGCAGGTTACTGTCGCCGCGAATCAAGACAGCGTCGTTGAGCTGCATTTCAAGGTGAATCCGGGCCTACACATCAACTCGCACACGCCGCACGAGAAGAGCTTCATCCCGACGCAACTACTGGTTGCAGAGCCGGCCGGAGTAACGGTCGGGCCGGTTGATTTTCCTGCGGGAGAAGATTTCTCGCTCGCCATCGAACCGAACGAAAAGCTGAGCGTCTACACCGGCGAATTTGTCGTGCGAGCACACGTAAAGGCAAAGACCGGCGAACACCTGATTCAGGCAGAGCTTCGCTACCAGGCGTGCGATGCGACGTCATGCTTTCCGCCGCGAAAGGCTCCGGTAGCAGTGGACGTCGTGGCGCACTAGGCACGAGTATCCACTTCTAATCCCTTGAAAACAAAAGACGCTGCTCCAACGAGGCAGGGTTGTTTGCATATATGATATTGGTGTGATATCATTTTAATAGCATCGAGTTGCGATGCTGGAGGAACGTGCTATGTCAGCGAATCAAGCTGTCAATCAGGAGCGGGTGGTTAAGGTATGGAGTGGCGGAGCGATTCTGGCCCTGTCGATCGTGTTGCTGCTGGCCGATGGTGCTCTGCTGGTTTTCTCAGTGGTTCAGAATGAGCTCGTATGGGAAAGGTTTTGCGGCGTTCTCGTGCTGATCGCGCTGATCGTCGCGATGAAAGGATTTTTCACGCTGCAGCCAAACGAAGCCAGGGTGCTGGTGCTATTCGGGTCGTACAAAGGGACAGTAAGGGCGAGCGGGTTTCACTGGGGCAATCCGTTTTATACGAATGGGCCGTCGCAGTTTGTGGCGCAACTTGCAAGCCTGCCGGGAAAGAAGCTGAGCGGCTTTTTAGGAGCGTCTGATGCACGGGGCTCGGGAAGAAACAAGATTTCCCTGCGGGCGCGCACATTAAACGGTGACACGCTGAAAGTGAACGACAAGCGCGGCAATCCAATCGAGATTGCAGCCGTGGTCGTGTGGCGCGTGCAGGATACGGCGCAGGCGATGTTCGATGTGAATGATTACGAGAATTATGTGCCGACGCAGAGCGAGTCGGCACTTCGTCATCTGGCAAGTCTCTACGCCTACGATGGCGAGACAGATGAAACGACTCTGCGTACCAACGTGGATGAGGTTTCGGCGGCGCTGCGCGGGGAGTTACAGGAGCGGCTGGGCAAAGCGGGCGTTGTGGTCGATGAGGCGCGGCTTACGCACCTGGCTTATTCGCCCGAAATCGCCCAGGTGATGCTCCGCAGCCAGCAAGCAGAAGCGGTGATCTCCGCGAGGCAGAAAATCGTCCATGGCGCCGTCAGCATGGTGGAGATGGCGCTGAAGCAACTCGCCGAGAAGGATGTAGTGCAGCTCGACGATGAGCGACGCGCAGCCATGGTGAGCAATCTGATGGTGGTGCTGTGCAGCGAGTCTGAGGTGCATCCCGTCGTCAACACCGGCACGCTGTACCACTAAGGCAAAGGATGGCAGAGCGCAAACCATTTTTATTGCGGATCGATCCGGTGCTTTGGGCCGAGCTGGAGGGCTGGGCACAGGCCGAGTTGCGCAGCGTGAACGGCCAGATCGAGTACATCCTTCGTCAGGCAGTGGAGAAACGAAAGCGCGGCAACACCGCAACAGAAACGCAGGATTGAGCCGGAGAGATTCGTCTCAGCCTGCGTTGCTGTTTTGAGTCTTGATACCTTCAGCGGCACCGAGGCGCTGCACGACGCGGTCCTTTCCCAATGAGGCCATGACAGCGAAGAGGCTGGGCGCAACAGCCTGCCCCGTGAGGGCGACGCGCGATCCATTGATGAGGGGACCGGCTTTGATCTGGTTTTCGTCGGCGAAAGCACGAAGGATAGCTTCGGTTGAGGCTTCGGTGAACTCAGTCGCGGCCGCATACCGCTGCGATAGCTGGACGAGGAAGGGTCGCACCGCTCCATCGCTCAGGAACTTCGTCACTGCGGCAGGATCGTAGTCGAAGCTGTCGCTGAAGTAAGCCCGGAACGAAGTAGCGAAATCTTTGAGGTTGCGAGCTCGCGGCTTGAGCAGATCGATGACGGCGAGGATTTCTACCCGTGTGCGGGTGGGAGTGAATTCTACCCTTGCCCACTCTTCTTCGATTAAGGGAAGCAGCCTTTCTGCGTCGTAGGCGCGGATGTACTCGGTGTTGAACCACGCGAGCTTGTCGTTATCGAAAACGGCATTGGATTTGGAGATGCCGTCGAGGGAGAAAAGCTGGATGAGATCGTCAGAACTGAAAATCTCGCGGTCTTTGTGAGCGGAACCGGGCGTCCATCCGAGGAGAGCGAGAAAGTTTCGGAAGGCTTCGGGGACGATGCCCATCTCTTTGTAAGAGATCACCGAGGTCGCACCGTGGCGCTTGGAGAGGCGGGTCTTGTCCGGGCCAAGGATGAGCGGGACGTGGGCGAAGGTGGGTAGTGTTGCGCCGAGAGCCTGATACTGCAGCACCTGCTTGGGCGTGTTGGAGATGTGATCGGCACCGCGAATGATGTGCGTGAGGCGCATGTCGATGTCATCAGCAACAACGCTGAGGTGATACGTGGGGATACCGTCTGAGCGCAGGAGAACGAAGTCCTCGATCTCGGCGTTGGCGAATTCGACGCGGCCAAAGACGGCATCATCGAAGCCGGTAGAGCCTCCATCAGGAACGGCGAAGCGGATAGCGGAGCCTTCTCCGTCGGCCTTGCGTTGGGCGGCGATGGCCGGATCGATGGTCCGGCAACGGCGGTCGTACATGGGAGGGCGACCGGCGGCAGTTGCCGCAGCGCGGCGCTGCTCCAGTTCAGCTTTGGTGCAGAAGCAAGGGTAGGCGTGGCCGGAGGCGAGAAGCTTTTCGGCCGTCTGGCGGTAAAGATCGAGGCGCTGCGACTGGAAGAACGGGCCTTCGTCCCAGTTGAGGCCCAGCCAGCGCATACCTTCGAGAATGCCTTCGACCATTTCTTCCGAAGAGCGCTCGAAGTCGGTGTCTTCGATGCGGAGGATGAGGGTTCCACCAAAGTGGCGCGCGAAAAGCCAGTTGAAGAGGGCGGTACGGGCTCCTCCGACGTGGAGATAGCCAGTGGGAGAGGGCGCAAAACGGACGCGTGGGGTGCTTTCAGGTGACATTTCGTTGTATGGGATCAAATTTCGATGCTAGGGAGGATGCGAGGGCGAGTCAAGGGTAAGACGATTCCCTACTTCACCACCGGCAAGCCATCCAGCTTGGTTAACCTACCCACGGGGTACTCGCCGACTCGATTCGCGGCGTACCACGGCGAGTGATCGTAGAAGAAGGACAAGCGCGCGTAGGGATTGGCGGCGAATTTAGGATCGCTTTCGATCTTGCGCTCAAATTCTTCCTTGAGCTTCGGGTCTTTTGCCATCATTTCGCGCGCCAGTTTTTCGAGGACGTACGGCTCACCGTATTCCTTTTGCTCGAAGATGCTGTCGAAGAATCCCCAGGCCATCGCTGAGTCGGGTCCTTCGGGTTCGAGCCACTGCAGGGCGACCTTTGAGAGTCGCTGATTGAGCTGGATTACAACCGATCCGGCCGGATATGTAACCGTTTCGGTGACAAGATCGCAGTGGCCGAACTTGCCCGGCTCAAACGCTCCCTCGCCGGGAAAGATCGGATGCCGGCCCTCGAAGGGTGCACGGTTCCACTGCATATCGGTGCAGCGATAGGTCTCGACCTGGCCGGTCCACGGCGCGGAGGTGTGCTGCATCTCGACCTGATGCGCGGCAAGAACATCGATAACTTGGGTCCACTGACGCGGGATGATGTAGGCGGCTGGGGGAACGGTCGACGCCGTTACTTTGAAGCCAGTCGCGAGCGGCAGGGATACGTCCCATGGTTCATGGTTGTACTTCACCCACATGGTGCCGGAGACTTCGCTGAGCTGGCGTGTGTAGTGGTATCCGCGAAAGAGGAACGGCGTGGTCTCGCCGCTCCAGGAAAGGCGCAGAGGGAACTGCTGGTTGCCAAGCGGGTGTGCGCCGAGACGTGCCGCTTCGGCGTCGGCATCGGCGTTGAGCTTAATTAACTTGTCTGCGTCGCGATTCACAACCTGCATCAGCGCACGGAGAAGCTCATAGTTGCCGGTGACGCGCGTTTTGTAGTCCTTGAGCATGTGCAATTCGACGAGCATGCCAGGGCGGTTCTCGAGGATCATGTAGCCGGTGGAGAAGCGCGGCGGATCGTCGTTGAAGCCGAGACCCTTGGTCGGGTCGGAGTCGTCGTTGAGAGTGATGTAGGTGGGCGAAGCAAGATGGCCGGGCACCGCGTCGACCTGCTTGACGAGCGTAGGTGTGACGACATCGTCGATCCATTGCGCCGTAGGGCCGTAGACGTTAGGACCGTCGTCGATCGTGAAGGTGACGTCGTACTGGAAATCCGCGCCATCGGTCACGTGGTCGTCGACGAAGAAATCGGGCAGCCATTGATGAAACATCTTCATGAAGGCACGCGCCTCGGGCGTATCGAGCTTGAGGTAATCGCGGTTCAGATTCAGATTGGTGCCGTTGCCGCGCCAACCCATCACGTCGGGGCCGTTCTGGTTGATTCGGTTATAGGCGGAGCGCCGCTCGTGCCCGTCGGCGTTGTACATGGGGATGAAAACGAAGACGGCGTTATCCAGCAGCCCGGCCTGTGTTTTCGTGATGACCATGTCGCGCAGCAGCGCGAGACAGGAATCCTTGCCGTCCATTTCGCCGGCGTGGATCGAATTCTGGACGAGAACGATGGGACGATGCGAAGCGTGAATCGCAGCAGGATCGAAAACTCCATCTTTCGAGGCAATTACGATGTCCAATTCCCTGCCCTCGCCGGTAGTTCCGAACGGCTCGATTTTCACCTGTTTAGGTGCCGCAGTCGCAATGCGGTTGAGGTATTCCATGGTCTCGGCGTAATCGGGGGTGGTGCGATAGCTGGATTTCTCGGTGGGCGTCTGCCAATCGGCGGTTGACGTCTGGGCGAAAGAGATGGCAACGCCGGCGACAAACAGGCAGACGACGACTTTCAGCTTCATCTTGTACTCCTCGGGAATTGAACCATTCAGTGCCAGCTACGTGATGTCTTCCGTATCGAAGACCGGCTTACGAATGCGGCGCGGCTCAACACCGTGGACCTGGCTGACAAGATCCTTGACGACGTCTTCGAGCTGCTTATGGCTCTCAACAACAGCACTCATGCTGCGCAGGGCTTCCGGATCGTCGACCTTTTCGAGCAGGACGATGGCATGGGCCTGCGCGACATGATCGACGTTGAGGCCTTCGGGCGTCTTGGCCTTGATGCCGACGTTGGATGGTTCGACACTTAACAGGTCAGCGACACGCTCGCGAAGGTCGGCGGCGATGGGACCGATCTTGGGCGCGGACAAGACCAGCGTGGTGTCTACGTTCACGATGCGATATCCAGCGTTTTGAATCTCTTCGAGAGCCAGGTTAAGAAAGATGGAGGAGTCGGCATCCTTCCAGCGAGCATCGCCGGGCGGGAAGAAGCTTCCGATGTCGCCAGCGGAGACTGCGCCGAGCAGAGCGTCGGTAATGGCGTGCAGCAGCACATCACCGTCGGAGTGGCCGGCCAAGCCTTCGGGATGATCGATTGCCAAGCCGCCAATCTTGAGCGGCACACCTGGCTTGAACGCGTGTGAATCCCAGCCATACCCAATTCTGATGTTCATGTTCTTTCTGTCTGCCTCAGCTTACCGTGATCGCCGCGCTGTGCAAATCTAATGATGCGCAGGCTGGCGCTGCAAATAGAACTCCGCCAGTTCCAGATCGCCCGGCTGCGTGATCTTGAAATTTGCAGGAGAGCCCAGCACAACGGCCACCTGCGCTCCAGCGCGCTCGACCAGGCTGGCCTCGTCGGTGCCGACGAATTCATCGGCGGCGGCTTCAGCAAAGGCACGTCTGAGAAGATGGCAGCGGAAGCCCTGCGGAGTTTGCGCCTGCACGATGTACTCGCGGGGAATGGTGGAGGTAATGATGGCTCCGTCGGCGGTGCGCTCGACCTGCTTGATGGTGTCGACAGCGGGCAGGCCGACGATGGCGGCATCGTGCTTCTCGACAGCGTGAATCGTTCGGGCGATGGTGGCCGCGTCGATCAGGGGACGAACGGCGTCGTGAACCAGAATAATGTCGTCCGGGTCGCATTCGATGGCGTTGAGCGCGTTGGCCACACTCTCCTGGCGATTGTCCCCGCCTTCGACAACATGAACCTTGCCGGCAAAACCATAGTCTCGGACTTGAGCGGTGAGACGGTCTATTTCGCTTGCGCGCACGGCCACATACATGGCGGAGATCTGAGGCACCTCGGCAAATGCACGCAGCGTATGGATGAGAATCGGGACGCCGGCCAGCTCGAGAAACTGCTTTGGCGCCGTTGACGATGAATGGCCTGCCGTCATCCGAGTACCTAGACCGGCGGCAGGAAGTATCACAAATACCCGCATAAACAGAGGAGTATATCAGCTATGGGCGGGCGGCTAAGAATCGGATCGCTAAAGAGCGGGTGGATAGCTATTACTGGCGGGGTTGCGGCAGATTCCGTTGCATTTTGTGTCAGAAATGGTTGGAGCCATTTCCTTCGCCGATCACTCGATTCCAGGGCGAATATTTGAGGCACGACGGAACGACTGCAAATCAGCCTCGTCTAAACCAGAGGTAGAATTTCGACACAATCGAAAAGCAGGAGGGAAGATCGCATGAATCGCCGGGAATTCCTCACCGCAGCAGGCGTTGGACTAGGTACTGCTTACCTCAAGCCGTCAGCGTTCGGATCGGTTGTCGATATTCCAGCTCAGCAGAAAAAAGTGCAGGCGACTGACACCGTCGTGCTGGGCAAGACCGGGATCAAGACCAGCCGCCTGGCCATGGGCACCGGTACAGTCGGGTTTGGGGGCGGGTCGAACCAGACACGGATGGGCCAGCTGGTGCAACTGCTAGTGAGCGGGTATGACAGCGGGCTGATCTTCTTCGATACAGCGGACTCGTATGGGAGTCATCCGGAGGTATCTGCGGCGCTGAAACAGGTGGGGCGCAGCAAGGCCGTGGTGATGACGAAGTGCGATGAGCGCGATCCGAAGCAGGCGAAGGCCGACATCGATCGCTATCTGCGCGAGTTGGGAACGGACTACATCGATATCTGCCTGATCCACTGCGTGACGGAGGACGACTGGACAACGCGCTATCGCGGCGTGATGGACGTCTTTGAACAGGCCAAGGAGCAGGGGAAGATTCGGGCGCATGGAGTTTCGTGCCACTCGATCGAGGCGCTGCGGGCGGCGGCGAAATCTCCATGGGTGGAGGTGGACCTGGTGCGGCTGAATCCGGTGGGCGCGCACATGGATGCCGATCCGGCGACGGTGATCTCGGTGGTCAAGGAGATGAAGGCGCAGGGCAAGGGGATCGTCGGGATGAAGATTCTCGGGCAGGGCGCGATGCGCACGCGGCAGGATGAGGCGATCAAGTTTGCGCTCGGCTCGGGCGTGCTGGATGCGTTCACGATCGGCGCGGAGAATCGGAACGAGCAGCAGGATCTGATCCGGAGAGTGGCGGCGGCGTAAGGGGCCTAGTTGTGAGAGCCAGCGACCGGGCTATTGCTGTGAAGAAGACGGGTTCCATTCCGGAAGCCTGTAGCGCCCGTGCCCTTTGCGTCAGGCAGGATGTGCCTGAAGAGGTAAATCAGTTTGAACCAGCCTGAAGCCTCAATTAACAATATCGCCCCCCAAAGATCACTATGTTTCCCCCGATAGCGACCTTTCCAATGCCAGATCGTCACGATGTTCGCGTAAATGATCCATGGGAACAGGAGCACAAATCCTGCGAAGAAGAGTCCCACCAAGGCGGGATCTTTAGTCTCGTTGGAGCCTGTCGCTTTGATTCCAAAAATGCCGAACCCTATCAAAACGACTCCGCCGATCGCAGGGTACAAAAGCCATAACAGCCAGCGAAATCTCCGACGCCATAGTTCTTCCATGAAAGGAATGTAGCTGAGAGACGGAGCTTAAGACAGTCACAAATCGATGTGTCCACGATGAGACAATGTCCTCGGGATGACTCTGGGACGGAGTGTCGAAATTGAACAGCGGCGCAGGCGGCCTATACTGCGTGTGCTGCTGGGTCTTGTCGTGGTGTTGGTGGTCGCCGTCGCCGCAGCCGTCGTGGGCGGCGGGTGGTGGCTGAAGCACGCGATGCGCGAGGCGCTTCCGCAACTTGACGGGCAGTTGCATTTGCCGGGGCTGACGGCTCCGGTGACGGTCCGGCGCGATCATCATGGAATCCCACATATTGAAGCTGCAAACCTCGACGATCTCTTCGAGGCGCAGGGGTATGTGACGGCGCAGGATCGGCTGTGGCAGATGGATATGGCGCGGCGGATGGCGGCGGGCGAGGCCGCGGAGCTTCTGGGATCGAAACTGGTCGAGCATGATCGGGTGCAGCGCGTGCTGGGGATTCGCGGCAACGCGGAGCGGCTGGTGACAACGCTCAGCGAACGCGACCGGCGCTACTACGAAGACTATGCGAAGGGCGTGAATGCCTTCATAGATCAACATCAGGAAAACCTGTCGCCGGAGTTTCGGCTGCTGCGTTATAAGCCGAATCCGTGGCAGCCGGTCGATTCCCTGCTGGTGGTGATGAGCATGAACCAGATGCTCGATGAGGACTGGGACACCAAGATCACGCGTGAGCGGGTGACGGCGAGGCTGGGTCCGACGCTGGCGGCGGCGCTCTATCCGACCGGTTCGTGGAGGGACCATCCGCCAACGCAGGCGGCTCCCGACCTGACGGCGCCGCAGGAGAATATTCCCGACATTCCACTGGACGAGACGCAGACGAGGCTGGAAGACCTGTTGCATCTGCGGGAGGTGCTGCAGAGCGGGCGCGCGCGGTGCGAGGGATGCGCGCCGGGATCGAATGAGTGGGTGGTTTCGGGCGCGCATACGGCCTCGGGCAAGGCGATGCTGTCGAACGATATGCACCTGGCGCATGGGATTCCGAATATCTGGTATGAGGGCGATTTGAAGGCCGGCGATTTTCATGTTGCCGGCGTGACGGTGCCGGGGATTCCGTACATTGTCGCGGGGCACAACGCGCATGTGGCATGGGGATTCACGGCGCTGTACGGCGATATGCAGGACATCTACGTGGAGCAGGTGAACGCGCAGGACGAGTACAAGGCCACCGACGGGTGGCATCCGGTGGAGCATGGGCGGGAGACGATCCATGTGCGCTTTGGCAACGATGTGGTGGTGCAGACGGCGCGAACCGGGCACGGGCCGGTGATTTCGCAGCTGCTTCCCGGGGAGAAGCGCATGTTGGCGCTGCGATGGAGCGCTTACGATTCCAAGTCGGCGGGGATTCCGCTGCTGGACATTGACGCGGCGGCGAACTGGAAGGATTTTCGCGCCGCGCTCGGCAAATGGTGGGGGCCGTCGCAGAACGTTGTGTATGCCGACGACCAGGGGCATATCGGATACCAGGCGGTGGGATTTATTCCCTATCGGCCGCAGGGAATTTCGGGCGTGCCGATTGCGGATGAGAATCACGAGTGGCAGGGATTTGTGCCCTTCGAGCAGCTGCCGTCAACGCTCGATCCGGCGAATGGAGTGATTGCGACGGCGAATGCGCGGATTACTCCGGATGGGTATCCCTACCAGTTGACGCTGGGGTGGGCCGATCCGTATCGCAATGAGCGGATATGGAAGTGGCTGGCGGGCAAGGACAAGCTATCCGCGCCGGATATGTTGAAGCTGCAGACGGATGTGTATTCGGAGGTCGACCAGGAGCTGGCACAGCGGTTCGCGTACGCGATCGACCACGCGAAGAAGACGGACGCCCGGTTGCGGCAGGCGGCCGACCTGATGCGGTCGTGGGACGGAGTGCTGGGGGTGAACTCGGCTCCGGCAGCGATAGTAGAGGCGGCCACTGGGGCCTTCTGGCAGATGCTACTGAAGCCAAAGATCGGGGACGACTGGAAGCTCTACCGCTGGCCGGAAAGCGGCTTTGCGCGCGAGGAACTCGTGATGCACGCGCCGCCGGGGTGGCTGCCGCCGCAGTATCCTACGTGGGATGATTTTCTGGCCGACGTGGTGCGGCAGGGGCTGGAAACGGGTCATGCGCCGGTCGATCTTGCGAAGTGGCGGTACGGACAGGAGCATACGGTGGAGCTGGCGCATCCTCTTTACGGGCTGCTGCCGTGGTTCAAGAACTGGACGGGGACCGGAGTGCTGCCGCAGTCGGGCGATAAGACCACGGTGAAGCAGGTCACCGGTACCCTCGGGCCGTCGCAGCGGCTGACGGTCGACTGGAAAGACGTGGACCAGGCGACGGAGAATATCGTGATGGGCGAGTCGGGCGATCCGTTGAGCGCCTATTACCGCGACCAGTGGCCGTACTGGTATGGAGGCACGACCTTCGCGCTGCCCTTCAGCGATGCCGCCGTGGCGGCGCAGACTTCGCATACGCTGCAGCTGGTGCCGTGACGCTTCCGGACTGCTCACCGTCGAACGCAGCCGGCCATGCGAGACGGCGGCGGTGGTCTTTGATTCTCGCGTCGGCGGGGATCGCGGTTCTACCGCTGGCGTGGCGGGGAACGTCGTGCGGCCACGACTTCGATTTTCACCTTGAGTCCTGGATGGAGGTGGTGCGGCAGTGGGGCCAGGGTGTGGCGTATCCGCACTGGGCCTCGTCGGCGAATTACGGCGCGGGCGAGCCGCGATTCGTTTTCTACCCACCGCTCTCATGGATACTGGGCGCGTTGCTTAGTCTGGTGATGCCATCGATCAGGGTTCCGCTGGTCTTCACTCTGATTGCGCTGGCGGCGATGGGCGCGAGCTTTTTCAGGATGGCGCGCGAGTGGATGCCGGAAGACAATGCGGCCCTGGCGGCGTGCCTGTATGTGGCGAATCCTTATGTGCTGTTTGTGGCCTACGAGCGGGCGGCTTACGGCGAATTATTGGCGGCGGCTTGGATGCCGCTGCTGGTACTGTATGCGTTGCGCGTGAAGCCAGCGATGCTGGAGCTGGCCGTGGTCGTTACCGGGCTGTGGCTCACGAATGCTCCCGCGGCGGTGATGGGCTGCTACGCGCTGGCGCTGATGGTGGCTGTCGCGGTGGTAGCGGAGCGGCGATTGGCATTGATCGGACGCGCGGTAGGCGGAACCGTGCTGGGGCTGGGGCTGGCGGGGTTCTACCTGGTGCCGGCGGTCTATGAGCAGCGGTGGGTGGAGATCCAACGCGCGGTGACGCAGGGGATGCGTGTTGAAGACAGCTTCCTGTTCGGGCATACGGGCGAGGCCTTTCATGACCAGGTGCTGCGGACGGCATCGTGGATTGCGGTGGTGCTGCTGGCGGCAACGGTGATCGCGGCGGTACTTTCATATCGCGCGCGGCGGCGCGGACCGTTGTGGAGACCGCTGGCTGTGTTGGGCGGGGTGATTGCTTGCCTGCTGCTTCCCTTCTCCGATGTCGTCTGGCGGCATACGCCGGAGCTAGCGTTTTTGCAGTTTCCATGGAGATGGCTGCTGGTGTTGAGCCTGATTGTCGCGGCATTGACGGGGCTGGCGGTGCGCAGCAACGGCGTGACGCGAAGTGCGGTTCTGGCGCGAGTGGCCGCTGTCGTTGTGGTGGCGGGGTGCGTGTCGGGCGTGGCGTGGATGTATTTTTGGCAGCCCTGCGATGAAGAGGACAACGTCCGTGCACAGCTCGCGACGTTTCGGGGCGAGGGATTTGAAGGGACAGACGAATACACGGCGACTCCGGCGGACAACGGAGATGTACAGCAAGGCCTGCCGCGGATTCGCGTGCTGCAAAGCTCGGGTGGCGACGAGGCAGACAGCTCAGTGGCCCAGAATCCGGAGTGGCAGGCGGGCGGTTTGGATTTGCAACCGTCGGAGATACAGATTCGGCGCTGGGATGTAGAGTGGATAAGAGCGACGATTCAATCGGGCGCGGGCTTCGCAGTGCTGCGGCTGATGGATTATCCGGCATGGCGGGTGAGCGTTAACGGTGCACCGGTCAATGCGAGGCCGCGGCGCGAGGATGGGCTGATGGTGATTCCCCTCGCGGCAGGAACGTCGGAAATCGAAGTCCGGTACGGGGCGACGCGCGATGTCTGGCTGGGTCGCTTCCTTTCCCTGATAGCAGTAGTCTTATGGATTGGGCTGGCTGCGTTGCGACGCCGCCAGCAGGTATCATGATGCGAATGCAAGCTGAAGTTCAGGTGAAAGAAATTTTGCACGGTGGCGCGGAGTTGACTGACCGGGCCCTTGATCGATTGCTCCCCAGTGAAGATCAGGTTCCGTCGTCTATCCATCGCGCGATGCGGCATAGCACGTTTGCGGGTGGGAAGCGGCTAAGGCCGATTCTGGCGATGGAAGCGGCGCGGATGATCTACTTGCGGAAGGCTGGCAAAGGCGAGCTGCCGGCCGGCGTGGAAGAACTGGGCGCGGCGATCGAGATGCTGCACACCTATTCGCTGATCCATGACGATCTGCCGGCGCTGGACAACGACGATCTGCGTCGCGGCAAGCCGACATGCCATGTGGTCTTCGGCGAAGCCATTGCGATTCTGGCCGGGGACGCCCTGCAGACGCTGGCCTATCAAACACTGTCGAAACTGGGCTGTCCGGCAAAGGCGACCGTCGAGATTATTCGGCTGATCGCGGAGGCTACGGGCACGGTTGAAGGCATGATCGGTGGGCAGGTGCTCGATCTCGAAGGCGAGCACTCGAAGCCGACAGCGGCCAGTGTGGATGCGATACATCGCGCGAAGACAGGTGCGCTGATTCGCGTGAGCCTGGTGGCGGGCGGCGTGTACGCGGGCGGAGATGCGAAGGATGTGCAGAGGTTGACGGAGTTCGGGCGCAGAGCGGGGCTGGCGTTCCAGATCGTAGACGATGTGCTCGACGTGACGCAGGATTCGGAGCAACTGGGCAAGACGGCGGGCAAGGACTTGACCAGCGACAAGGCTACCTGGCCAGCAGTGTTTGGCATCGAAGCTTCGCGCGCACATGCGAATAAGCTGATCGCGGAGGGTTTCGCCGAGCTTGCGCCATATGGAGAAGCGGCGGAAGGATTGAAGGCTGTGGCGCGGTATCTGGTGGAACGGACGCATTAGATCAGGGATTAGGGATTGGGGAGTAGGGATTAAACCTCGGAGTGCCGGATAAGCGGGGAGAGACGGATTGACGGAAGAAGATGTGCTGACAGCGCTGCGCGATGTTTATGATCCCGAGCTGCCGGTGAACATTGTGGATCTGGGGCTCGTGTATCGCGTGGCGGTGGCGCCCGATCCCGATGCGCCGGGAATGGTTCCGCGGCAGAGGGTGGAGATCGACATTACGATGACGTCGAAGGGATGCCCGTCGCACGAGCGGATTATCGAGCAGGTGCAAAACCGCCTCGCGGGCGTGCGGGAGATCAGCGCGACGGCGGTGAACCTGGTGTGGGAGCCGGCGTGGCATCCTGAGCGCATCAGCACGGCGGCACGCCAGCAGCTGGGAATCGAATAGCTACGCGCCTGTGATGGTCTGGCGCAACTTGTTGCCCTTTTCGGCGACGTCCTCGACAAACTCTTCGGCGCGCACCAGCATATCCTTCGCGGAATGCAGGTAGCCCGGAATTCCCTTCCACAATTCTCGCGCGACATCCGGATTTTCAAGCAGGGCAACTGCGGCCCCTCCGGCGGCGATGGCGAGAGCGGCTTTCCGCCTCCCGGTGAAGAGCAGCCAGGCGCTGGCAAGCAGCGATCCGGCGGCAACTACGCGCGTCCATGGCACGTCGGGAAGTGAATCGGGGATTCTGGCTTCGATTTGTTTGGGCATTTTCATGAGCTTCATTTGTGTGTCCCGTGCAGCTTACTAGTGTGATGCAGATTCAGTCGAGGTCGAAGTCGCGAAGGGGCTTGCCCTCGTCGGGAGACTCCTTGGCTTTGCGCAGGGCTTCGGCAAATTTCTTGGCGAGAACATCGTCCTTGTTCTTTTCTGCGTCGACGGACTGGCGAAAGAGGTTCTCGCGGCGCTCGTCCTGCTCGCGCATGTGGCGCGCGGCGGTCTCCATATCTTCGAAGGTACGCTTACGCGGCGCAGGCGTATGGGCAATGACTGCGGAGGTGGCGACGTCGATTTTGAGCGTAGCGCCGCATTCGGGGCAGGCGACTTCGAGGGTTTCGGGTTGTTTTGGACTCATGATGCAAACCGTTCTTCGTAGCGCGTGTCCGGATTGGCGCACGGTTGACGATAAGAACCAATTCTAATCCGATTTGCGGGTGGGCATGGCACGATCCGTGCATGGTACGTGGGTGACTCGCCTTTTGCGCCGTGCTACGCTCCCCTATGTCCTCCGAGCCGCTTACCCTGGCTGAGCAGAAATTGCTCGCCGCAGAGCGCGAAGTCGAGCGCCACAGCAACGAGCTCAGGAAAGAACTGCGCCTGGTCGACCTGGTCGGCATCCAGATTCTCACTATCGTTGGACTCTCGTGGATAGGCACCGCGGCTAAGATTGGCGCGTCCCACATCATGTTCTGGCTGCCCGCCGTTTTGCTCTTCTATGTTCCATCCGGCCTAGTCGTAGCCCATCTCGCAAAAGAGATGCCGTTGGAAGGTGGAATGTACCAGTGGGCCAGGTTGCGCTTCGGCCCAATGGCTGGCTTTCTCGTCGCAATGAATATCTGGCTTTATAACGTGCTCATCGCCTCCTCTGTCGGAATACAGGTCATCGGGACGGCTCCCTACTGGCTCGACAAGCGGGGTGCCGCGATCGCTAACAACAAATCGGCCATCCTGTTTCTCAGCCTCATTGTCGCGCTCATCCTGATGTTCGTCGCATGGCGCGGCCTCTCTCTCGGCAAATGGATCAGCAACTTCGGCGGATTCGTCATCGTAGCTCTCTTCGCAGCCATCGTCTTCGTGGCCATTCCCCGTTGGATTCACGGAACGTCGCCCTACACTCCATTCGCACTGTCGTTTCCCGCCGCCTCTTTGTTGAATCTGAACCTCCTCGGCAAAATGGGATTTGCCGCGATGAGCGGCGTCGATTCCGTGGCCGTATTCGCGGGAGAGTGTCGAAGCAAAAATCCCGGCGAAGCGATCCGCAGATCCGTCTGGATCGGCGCTTTTATCATCGCTGTCATGATGGTGCTGGGCACTGGCAGCATCGTTACCTTCGTCCGTCCTGACTCGGTCGATCTCATCATGCCGCAGGTGCAGGTGCTGAGTCTCGCCGTTCCGCAGGTGGCAAAGTTCGCCTCTGTCATCGTTGTCCTTATGTTGCTGGCGGGCGGTTGTCTCTGCTTCAGCGTACTCAGCCGTTTTCCGATGGTTGCCGGCTGGGATCATCTTCTGCCCCCTTGGTTCAGCCGTCTCGATCCGCGTTACCGCACCCCTGTGGGCTCAATCCTGTTCGCCGGCGTCGTCATGATGGGCTTCATCGTCGTAGCCAACCTCGGAGCAGGAAACCAGGAAGCCTACCAGTTTATGCTCAATGCTGCGCTCGTCTGCTATGCCTGTGCCTACTCCGTAATGTTTGCCATCCCGCTCGTGGCGCGCGGCGAAAAGCCCTCTTTCGGCATCCGTTTTGCCGCTTTGAGCGGCCTTGGAATGACTCTGCTCTTCGTGGTGCTGTCGATCTTCCCGATTGTGGAGGAGCAGAACCCAGGCCTCTTCACTCTCAAAATGATCGCCATCATCAGCTGTCTGCAGGGCGCCGGGGTGCTCTTCTACCGCCGCGCCGCTCGCCGTCTCACAGCAACAGCAGTGGCAGACTGATCGTCTAATCTACAGGAAGATCGCTTTGTGGCCGGGGCACTCCTGCGCAGCCTGCTCGATGAGCTGCGGGATGAGCGAGTCTCCGTAGCGGGCGAGGAAGGCGGCCGCGCCGATGAGGCGCTCCTGAGGATGATTGTCGGGGAAGAGGTTGAGGTAGAGCGCATCGACGTGGCGGCGGAGACTTGTCTCGGTCTGGAGCTGGTAGTTCGCGGCCAGGCGGCGCAGGCGGTTCATCTGGTAGCGCATCTTCGATGCCGACACATCGGCGGAGCGGCCAAGGCCGGGGTCGAGGGCGTGCATCCACTGGGTGAGACTCGTAAGTTCTTCGTCGAGAGCGTTACCTGCCGAGGCGAGCTTGCGCTTGCCCTCGATGGGCATAGAACGCGCGCCAAGGCGCTGGGCTAATTCGTCAGGATGCGAGGCGAGGATGTCAGTGAGTGACAAATCGTGCCGCGCGAGGACGGTGCCGACGGTCGGCTCGATGAGAGTAGCGCTCAGGCGCGGGATAACCGGCGTGGTGTGGCCAAGGATCGCGTCGTAGAGCACTTGAGACTGCGCGAAGTAGGCGATCTCGGCGGGACCTCCGATATAGGCGGCCGTGGGCAGGAGAAAATCCTGAAAAACGGGACGAAGCAGGGCGTTGGGACTGATGCGCTCAGGCGCACAATCCAGGATCGCGAGCAGGTCGGGCGTAGTGAAGGATTTCTTGCCTGCCAGCCAGGTTGACGTGTCTTTGCGCTTGAGGGCGAGGCGCGCGCCTGTTTCGTCGTCGATGAGGAAGAGGAGGCTCGACGAGGGGGCGACCAGCACCTGGGCGTGATAGCCGCGACTTTCCAGCAGCTTGTTGCGATCGAGGAGCGCGGATTCGAGTTCGGCGGCATGCTCGATAGCATGGCGAAGGACCGGCGCTCCGAGAGCGTGGAAGCGACGGTCGGCGGCGTCGATGAGGATTAGGCCGTCGTCGGCGAAGATGGTCGCGAGCAGCTTTCCGAAGGCCTGAGTAAAGGTCGCGCCTGGGGTGTAGGCGGCTTCAAGGGTGTCGAGGATCGGGCTGGAACCGAGCAGCTCGGCTGCCTGATCGAGCACTGGAGCAGTGCCGGGGCCAAGCGGAAGGTTGCCGACGGGCTGGCGCCTGTCCGAATGGGCCACGCGCAGCTTGTGCAGTTCGTGGCGCGAGGGCAGGGTGACGTGGTCGGCTTCTTCGAGGTCATGGTCCTCGGTAGCAAGCCAGAAGATTGGGACAGCACCGGTGTCTTTGGCTTTGCGAATCGCCGTAGCTGCCTTGAAGAGGGTGAAGAGCGGTCCGCCGAAGAGGGTGACCTGCTGGCCGGTGACAACCGCGGGGGCTCCATTGCGCAGCCGGGCAACGTTAGCCAACGCCGCGGGGCCAGCCTCGAAGCCACGGTTCTGCTCTTCAAGCAAATCGGCGACGGCGGACCGCAAGGCCGGATCCTGGGCGGGGGCCGTCCATTGCTGCACAAAAGGACTAAAGGGGTAAAAGGGCGTGAGCGGCTCACGGCTCTCCGCGTAATCGAGGAAGAGGCGGCTGAGCCGGGGGAGGATCGAGATGGGGTAACACTCGGTGTGCAAGGCCTTGGCTCTCCCCTCAGAACGCGCTGCTTCAGTTTCTCATGCGGGAGGCCCGTTTCGGCTGCTTCCCGGCCGGTGGTTCCCATTTCAGCGCTGCCGGTTTGCGTAGGGCTTCAACAAGCGCCCGCGCGTTCTGTACGGGCAGAGCTCCGAGAGCGTGTACGGCCAGCGAACGGTAAAGGTCCGGAAGCATCGGATGCTGCTGGAGGGCCTGAAGATGCAGGCGAATTGTGCTGGCGTCTCCCCGGGCAAACGGGCCGCTAAAACTGCGGGCGGCCCCACGAGCGAAAACGTTCTTCGCGGTGGCTTGGGCAAGGGTCTCGACCCAGCGGGCAGCAGTTTTGCGGTCGAGGCCGGCAAGGCGAGCGGTTTCAATGGCGGCAGCGAGCTCAGAGACGAGAAGCGGCGAGGCGAGGGTTCCGGCAGCGTGGTAAAGAGCCTTATTCTCCGAGGCGATGTCGAAGGGCTGGCCGCCAAGCTTGCGGATGAGGGAGTGGAGCGTGCGGCGCGTAGACGAGTCGGGGGCCTCGACTCCGAAGAGCACGCTATCGAGCGGGACGGCCTTGCGGGTGGGAAAGGTCATCGCGGGATGCACCGAGGCGACCGTAGCCCCGTAGCGGCGGGCCGGTTCGAGAGCGTCGACGGTGAGAGCGCCGCTGGAGTGAACGACGATCTGGCCGGAGAGGTCGGGACGGCGATTGGCGATCCGGGTGGCCACGTCTGAGATAGCGGAGTCGGACACGCAGAGCCACAGGATGCGGGCGTCAAGAGCGGCTTTGGTCCAGAGGACAGTGGGATAGGGACACGAGCGCATTCGTCGGCGCACGACGATTTCGCGCACAGGAACGCCAGCGCGGGTGAGCGCCGCGGCGAGCGAGCTACCCCAGTTGCCGAGGCCGATGACAGCGACGTCGATTCGATTCGCGGGCTTCATTCAGTCCTTCACACGGATGTTAACGTAAAGAAAACTCTGGACGGGAAATGGAGAGCGGGGAACGGCATGGCGAAGAAGAAAGAGAAGAAAGTGGCGACAGGGCCAGAGGTGGTGAAGGGAAAGCTCAAGATCAAAGCCGGCAAGCCGGCGGAGGTCGTCTCATCGGAGCTGGCCTTTGAGGTACCGCTGTTCAAGGTGTTTACCGATCATGTGCTCGAAGCGGGGGCGGAGAAGCCGGTGAGGCGAGACATCATCCGGCATAACGGGTCGGTGGTAATCCTTGCGGTGGATGATTCGAAGAACAAGAAGGATCCCCTGATCGTGATCGAGCGGCAATATCGTCATGCGGCGGGGCAGTTTCTGTACGAGGTTCCGGCAGGCAAGATGGACGAGGGCGAGGATCGTCTGGCGGCGGCCAAGCGGGAGCTGATCGAGGAAACAGGATTTCGCGCGAAGAAGTGGACGAAGCTGGTGCGTTACTTTGCGAGTCCGGGGTTCCTGGGCGAGTGGATGCAGGTATTCGTAGCCGAGGGGCTTACTGCTGGAGAAGCGCAACCGGAAGCGGACGAGAAGATCGAGATCTATCAGGTGCCGATGTCGGAAGTTCTAAGGCTAATTGATGCGGGAGCGATTCGCGATGGCAAAACGCTCGTCTCTGTAATGCTTTACGCGCGATTGAGGAAGACAAAACGAAAAGAATAGCGCTGGCTTCTCTGAGGCCGGAAAACTGGCTTGCGAATTGCAGAAAACCAAAGCGCGCTACACTGCGTCTCTACTGTAGGCAGGTTGGTAACCCCCAACCGCTATCTGCTATCAGGAAAGGCAAGCGCACGTGGCTCAATATAAGGGCAAGGTGAAGTGGTTTAACAACGCCAAGGGGTATGGATTTATCGGGCGTGACGACGGGCCGGATGTTTTCGTGCATTACAGCGCGATCCAGATCGACGGGTATAAGAGCCTGAAAGAAGGCGACGATGTTGAGTTCGACATCGTCGAGGGACAGAAAGGACCACAGGCGGACCAGGTAACTCGCCTTAAAGAGATCGCTTAACCCACGAATCGCTAAACAAAAACCGGTGCACACACTGCTTTCCTGCTGAAGGCCCCGTGGTATGCGTGCGTCTTTCCGGTGAGACAAAAAAAGCCCAGCCCACATGTCCAGGCTGGGTTTTCTATTTCTATTTGGAATAGCCCATAATCAAAGTCGCAATGGATAACCGCACGATTGCACAACTGCTGGGCGAAACCGCCGACCTTCTGGAAATCGACAATGGCGATTCCTTCCGCATCCGTTCCTACCGGCGTGCGGCTGAGGCGGTGGAGTCGTGCACCGTTCAACTAAGCGAAATCGCGAACGATCCGAAGAAGCTGCAGGAGATTCCCGGCATAGGCAGGGGCATGGCGGCGAATATCCGCGAGATGGAGACTACGGGGACTCTGCCCCTGCGGGAAGAGCTGCTGCAGAAATACCGGCCGAGCATGCTGGAACTGATGAGGCTGCCGGGCATGGGTCCCAAGACGGTGGCCCTACTGTGGACCTCGATCCAGGTGGGATCGGTTGCGGACCTCGAAGCGGCAATAGCAGCGGAGAAGCTCGACGACCTGCCGCGCTTTGGCAAAAAGCAGATTGAAAAACTGCGCAAGGGTATCGAGGACTACAAGAAGAACAGCGGACGCTTCCCGATCGATGACGCGGAGATGGCGGCGGAGAAGCTGATGGCGTATCTGCGAGCCTTTTCCGGGCTGGACGTGATCGAGCCGGCGGGCTCGCTGCGGCGCGGGCGCGAGACTGTCGGCGACCTGGATATTCTCGTAACCGGACCGGCGTGCGCCGAGGATAAGGTGGACGCGGCGGTCGAGTATACAGCGGCATATCCGCCGATTGCCGATCTCATCGCAAAAGGACAGAACAAGGTCAGCTTCCGGCTGCGCAGTGGGCTGCAGGTGGATGTGCGGCTGCTGCCCGAAGTATCGTATGGCGCGGCCCTGCAATATTTCTCCGGTTCGAAGATGCACAATGTGACGCTGCGGCAACGCGCTCTGAAACGCGGATACACGCTGAATGAATACGCGCTGGCCCGCATGGATGACGGGTCGGTGGTGGCGAGCCGGACCGAGGAAGAGATTTACGCTGCGCTGGGGATGGACTGGATTCCGCCGGAGATGCGAGAAAACAACGGCGAGATTGAAGCGGCGGAAGCACACAGCCTGCCTTCTCTGGTTACGCTACGCGACATTCGCGGCGACGTGCACATGCACACGACCACGACGGATGGACGCAACACGATTCAGGAGATGGCGGAGGCTGCAATCGCGCGCGGCTACGAGTACATGGCCATCACGGACCACACCAAGAATCTGGCGATGACCTTCGGATTGGACGATGCGGAGGCGCTAGAGCACATCAAGAGGATTCGCGATGCGAACGCCGAAATGGAAGGCAGGATTCGCATCTTTCCGGGGATCGAGGTGGACATTTTAAGCGACGGCGCGCTCGACCTGTCGAACGAAGTGCTGGCGCAGATGGATGTGGTCATCGCGAGTGTGCACAGCCTGTTCAATATGCCTGAGCAGGAGATGACGGATCGCGTGCTGCGCGCGATTGAGAATCCCTATGTGCGGATTCTCGGGCATCCGACGGGCCGGCTGTTGCTGCGCCGCGAGGGCTTCCAGATCAACCTGCCGGTGGTGCTGCGGCGCGCCGCCGAGCTCGGAGTGGCCGTCGAACATAACGCGTATCCCGACCGCCTGGACCTGTGCGATCGCGATTTGCGCCTGGCGAAGGAAATGGGATGCGGGATCGTGATCAACACTGATTCGCACCACACCAGCCACATGGAGAAGATGCGGTATGGAGTTCAGCAGCTTCGCCGCGCATGGCTGCAAAGGGAAGATGTGCTGAACACGCTGTCTGCAGAAGAGTTTCTGAAGGCGTTGCGGGCGAGACCGTAAGGGAACAGGGATCAGATGAGTGAAGAATCGATAACCAGTAAAGCGTGGTTCCCGGCGGTTGGGGCCTTTGTGTTCGTCGTTTTGGCGATTGGCGCATACGTATGGATCAATAACAAGCCACCCGTTCACGCCGGAGAAGTGCTGAGCGTGAACATCTATCCCATTCATCGCGAATTAAGCACAGGACCCGCCAAGGGAGCGGGCGAGACAGGGATTGGGGGGCAAGGGGATACATTCGATGAAGTGATCGTGCTGGTCGATGCACGCATCAAGAATCAGACGGATATCCCGCTGTTTCTACACGATATGTGGGCGGTGGTGGATTTACCAGGCGAGGAGGAGCAGCGCAGCCTGGCGGTGTCGCAGACCGAATTTGCGAATGTCTTTATCGCGTATCCCAGCCTGAAACCGCTACAGAAAAACCCCTTGCCACGCGATCTGACGCTGGCGCCTGGCCAGCAGGTGGAGGGGATGATGATCTTCAGCTACCAGATCAGCAAGGCACAGTGGGATTCACGAAACGGTCTGGATATTACGATGACCTTCCAGCATCAGAAGCCCCTCCTGCTGCACGTGGCAAAATCGTAGCGTTCTATTGACCCGACGTACTGACAGGAACCGGCGCGCTCTTGGGGGTTGATACATAACCCTTCACCGTGTTCTTGTCGACGCTGTTGACGACGAGCTCGTAGAGCAGGTTGTCCTTGCCGGTGTAGAACTGCACGGGCTCGTTGAGGCCGCGGTCCTTCTTCTCGATCTGCTTGTCGTCGGCGTAGACCTCGAGCGTGTAGCGGCTGTGCTTCACATCGGCTTTCTTTAGTTCAAGACTGACCGTGGACACCGGCTTCTTCTGGCCCTTGGTGAGCGTGAACTCGTAGTAGTTGCGGTCGCCTTTGTGCTTCAGTATTTCCAATTCACTGTGGTTGGTCGCAATCAGCCCGCTCTGGAGTCCGAGATCTCCCTTCATGCTCTGCAATTGCGATTCGGCGGTCTTGAGCTCGGTCTTGGTCTGGGTAAGGTCAGTTTTCACCCCACCAACGTCGGTCTTAACGGTTGAGACGTCGCTTGAGACCGTGCTGACATGCTGGTCAGTTGCCGCTTGTGCGCTCTCAAGGCGCTTGGTGTCGGCTTCCTGGCGACGCAACAGCTCCTGGGCCCTGGAATCGACTTTGGTCTCGAGCTGTTTCTGTGTTAATCCGAGGCGTTGCCCCAGAGTTTCAGTGGTGACCTTGAGGCGGGCGTTAGTTTCGTCGAGCGCGGAGGCAAGTTTCTCATTGCGCTGCTGCGCCTGGGAAAGCTGCGCTTCAGCGTTGGTCACACGGCCGGACAGGTGGTAGCTCCACGCGAGACCGGCGATGGCGGCGAGGACAGCCACGGCCAACAACGCTAGAAAAAGTCCCGAAAAACTGCGCTGCTCGGGGACCACGGGTGTTTCGCTCATTCTTTTCTTCCCTTTCGTTCTTCTGAGCCCGAGATTAGAGCATCTTCAATATACGTGTCAGCAGGAAACTGAGTTGCGCTGTGCATTCATTCGATGAAACAGGACCATCGGGGAAGGTGAATCTGCCCGAGCTCCGGTCGGGTGCTGAATGGTGTCCGGAATCGCGCAATAGAATAGACGAGTGAATCACTGCGAAGTAGGCATTGCCGGCGGAGGAATTATCGGGCTTTCCGCAGCGCTTGAACTCGCAATGGCCGGGCTGCAAGTGACGGTCTTTGAGCGCGGGGGCGCGATGACTGAGTCTTCCTGGGCGGCGGCCGGCATGCTTGCGGGGGCAGATCCCGAGAATCCTCCCGCGCTGCGACCGCTCGCGGAGATGAGCACGCGGCTCTATCCACAATTTCTTGCAAATGTAGAGCGGCTATCGGGCGAGCACGTTCCCATTCGGACGACGAGAGCGATTCAGGGCGCGCAACGGGTGCCGGAGGGTCTTCGCGAACTCGATGCTGCCGAGTTGGCTGCTCTAGTTCCGGGACTGGAAGCGAGCAAGCTGAGATTCTTCTCTCTCAACGAGCCGAGTCTCGACCCGCGAGACCTGTCGCGGTTTCTCCCCCGCGCGGTTCGGGCGGCGGGTGTCACGCTGCTGGAAAACACCGCGGTGAGATCAGTCACGGCGCAAGCGGGAGGTGTCCGGATCGAGACAGGCTCCGGCGGATGCATTGCGGAGAACATGATTCACTGCAGCGGAGCGTGGACGGCTGAGTTGACGGGCGTTCCGATTGTTCCCCGCAAAGGGCAGATGGTGGTCGTAGAAGACCACGGATCAAAGCGGCTCGAAGTGGTTCTGCGAACCCCGGAGATTTACCTGGTGCCTCGCGGGAATGCCCACATTGTGATTGGAGCGACGGTCGAGGATGCAGGCTTCGACAAACGGGTGCATCCCGAGACGACCAAGCGGTTGTTGGAGATGGCTGGGGCACTCTGGCCGCCGGTGCAGACGATGCGCGTCATCGATGCATGGGCAGGACTGCGACCAGCGACGGCAGACAATCTGCCTGTAATCGACGCCTGTGGCGAACGCTGCTGGATGGCGGCAGGACATTTTCGGAACGGTATCCTGCTGGCGCCGGGGACGGCGCGGCTGTTGCGCGAAATGATTTTGGGTGAGCCGCTCAGTATCGACCTCGATCCTTTTCGATGCGGCCGATTGGCGGCTTCATCCGTCCATTCCGAATGAGGCGACGGACGTCACGCTTTGTCGGCAAGCCTCCTGGTCAGCTTCCAGCAAATCAGGAACCCAGCGACACCAAAAATGACGAAGAAGATGGGCATGGAAAAGATAACGATATTCACGCCGGTACTTGAACCCGCGATTGGCTCCGGAAAGAGCAACGGTCCAAAGGTCGCAGCTACGAGGAAGCCGATATAACCCAGGAAGAGCGCACCAAGCAAGCAGAGAAAAATCCTTGCGAAAATCTTCATCGAGGCCTCGATTGGCGATTCATCTTACGTCACGCTCGCTGGCAAGTCTCTTTTTTGCCGCATTCGATTTCGAGTGAATGCGTAGCTACAGGGCGGATCAACCCGGTTTGGGCGGGAAAGAGCAGCGAATGACAATGCTGGCCGCACTACGCTATAAACAAAGATCAGCTGCTTTTGCCCAGAAGAGCCGCCTTGACCGGCATCGAGCCCGTGCAAATCGGCATCCTTTTAGAAGAGAATGGTATTGAGAATCGACAGCGAGTCGGAGTTGACAAACAGCTGGAGGAAGAAAAGGGACGTATGGCGACTGCGGTAGCGGCAAAAGGGCTTGAGGGAATTGTTGCAGCCAATTCCGGCATCTGCTGGATCGATGGCGAGGCGGGCGTACTGGCCTACCGCGGCATCGACATCCACGATCTCGCCGAGCACTCCACATTCGAGGAGACCACCTACTTGCTCTGGCACGGGAAGTTGCCGGCCAGGACCGAGCTGGACGCCTTTTCAAAGCAGCTTGCGGCGGCGCGGCATCTGCCGCCCCAGATTCTCGACATGCTGCGCTCGTTCCCCAAAACAGCCACTCCGATGGAGGTGCTGCGCACGGCGGTTTCCGCGCTGAGCTTCTACGATGCCGACGAAAAGGCCGTCGATCACGCTTCGAATGTTCGCAAATCCTTCGATCTCACCGCCCAGATCGCTATGCTGGTTGCCGCGTTCGATCGCATCCGCAAAGGTAAGGACCTGGTTGCCGCAGATCCGTCGCTTTCCCACGCGGGGAATTTTCTGTGGATGCTTACCGGCGAGAAGCCCTCAGAGACTGCGACGCGGGCCTTCGATGTGGCGCTCATCCTGCATGCCGACCATGAATTGAACGCCTCTACTTTCGCCGCCCGCGTGATCGCCGCAACCCTCGCGGATGTTCATTCGGCGATTACCGGAGCGATCGGAGCCCTGAAAGGCCCTCTGCACGGCGGCGCAAATGAAGCGGTGATGCGGATGCTTTTCAAAATCGAAAAGGAGGGCGCAGACCCGGTCGAATACGTAGGAAAGATGCTGGCGGAGAAGAAGAAGATCTCGGGCTTCGGGCATCGCGTGTATCACACTGAGGACCCGCGCGCGACACACCTGCGAAAAATGTCGGAGGACCTGGGCCGTTCCGCCCACAACGCCAAGTGGTTTGAGATGTCCCGCAAGATCGAGCTATTCGTTGGCGAGGAAAAGAAGCTCAACGCAAACGTCGATTTTTATTCCGCTTCGACTTATACAACTCTGGGCGTCGACCTCGATCTCTTCACGCCGATCTTTGCCATCAGCCGCATCGCCGGCTGGGCGGCCCATGTGATCGAACAGCTCGACGACAATCGTCTTATCCGGCCCCGCGCAGAATATATCGGGCCGGAATATCCGACAAAATACGTGCCAATCGGCCAGCGATAGATTCCTGCCAGCACCTGCTGGCGCCGATAGCAATAAAACGGCCGGATGACATGAGTGTCACCCGGCCGAGTGTTGCTGCGTTGATCGGTTAGTAGACGCGACCGTAGTACGGATAGGGATACGGGTAACCGTAATAAGGATACGGATACGGTCTCGGCACAGCATAAGTTTGGCGCCTCACCAACTGCGGCACGCTCGCGGCCAGCCTTTGCGCCTCCTGCCATGAGACAGGCTGCACTGTCGCGGGGCCGGTGAGGCGAAAGTCCACCTGCGCCTCAGGAGGCAGAATCAATCGCGGGCCGTGCGTCGCCGCGGAAGTGGCCAGTCCGCCCACGGCGCCTATGCCGGCTCCAATCGCCGCTCCGGCTCCGCCACCAGCGATGCCGCCGATGATCGCGCCCAGTCCTGCAACGCCTGCCGTGTTCCCCACGGTGTAGCCCGCCTTATTAGGTCCTTTGGTTGACCAAATATCGGTAGTCAGCGGAAAGACTTTGCCCTCGAGATTTACGCCAGTCAACTGCAACTGCAATTCAGGCGAGCCACCCAGGTCGCCGGCTTTCTTCGAGAGGACCACCTCACCCTGAATCACAGCACCGCGGGGAATCGCCAGCGCCCCGTTTTGGTAGACGTCGACCGCGGCTGTCGCTTCAAAGAACGTGCCACTCTTTACCCTTGACGTATCCAGCGGTTCGCTCAAACGAACGCGCAGCAGTGTTCCTGCTGGAATGGTGACCGGACCGCTCGGAGGAGGCGGGTTATAAGCCTGCGGTTGCGGTGGATAGTAGTAGCCGCCCCGCTCCTGTGGCTGGTAGGGTGGGCGCGCGCCGCTATATGCACGAGGAGGCGTCTGATTCTGGGTCTGGCTTCCCTGCACATTCGGATCCATATCCGGAGGTGGAGGAGGAACATTGGATTGAGCGTCGTCGGTGAGCGGTACAGGAGTGTTTGCTGCCTGCTGATCCGCGATCGCCGTGCTTGCCGCTGGGTTTGGCGAGCCGGGGCTCGTGACATTGAGATTGTTTACAATCCCGCTCACACCCGGCACATTTGCCGCGACCGTCTCCGCCTGCTGGCGTTGCGCCTCGGTCTGCACTGAGCCTGACAGACTAACGGTGCCATTCGCCGTCGTGCAGACGATCCGTTGACCCTGCAACGTCGAGTCGTGTGTCAGCGCGTAGCCAACGTCGGATTGAATATCCGCATCGGTGCGCGCTGCCTGCGAAGCCGATGCCTGCGGGCCGGTGGAATTGTCCTGGCCCAGCACCGGAGTTCCGGCAGAAAACCATAGGCAACTGGCCAGCAATCCCACGAAGCCGGTCGAGAAAAATTTCTTGCTGTCGCTACGATTTGCACTCATGTCGCTGCAACCTCAACGCTTCGTTATCAATGGACGCAAAACCGGGTCGAAGCGTTACCTGTAACAACCCTGGGCCGCCGAAAAAGTTCTGGGGACGAGCTGCCGCCCGCCCCCCCAAAATCGCCTCCCGTGCCAGTTCAGCCCCGCTGTTTCTTGTAGCGCTCAATCAACGTGTTCGTAGAGCTGTCGTGCTTGCCGCTGGCCGGTCCTTCGAGCTCGCCAATGATCCGCTTGGCCAGCACCTTGCCAAGTTCCACGCCCCACTGGTCGAACGAGTCGATCTGCCAGATCGCGCCCTGCGTGAACACGCTGTGCTCGTAAAGCGCAACCAGCTTGCCCAGCGCCTCAGGCGTAAGCTCCTCCATCAGAATGGTGTTTGTCGGCCGATTGCCCTCAAACACGCGGTGAGGAACGAGCCAGTCCGGCGTGCCCTCGGCCTTCACTTCTTCCGCGGTCTTCCCAAAGGCCAGAGCCTCGGTCTGCGCAAACACATTCGCCATCAACAGATCGTGATGGTTGCCCAGCGGATTCAGCGTCTTCGCGAAGCCGATAAAGTCGCACGGAATCAGCTTCGTCCCCTGGTGAATTAACTGATAGAAGGAGTGCTGCCCGTTGGTGCCCGGCTCGCCCCAGAAAATCGGCCCGGTCTCGTAAGTGACGTGCTCTCCGCTCAGCGTCACATGCTTGCCATTGCTCTCCATCGTCAACTGCTGCAGATATGCCGGGAAGCGCTTCAGGTACTGATCGTACGGCAATACGGCCACCGTTTGAGCTCCGAAAAAGTCGTTGTACCAGACCGAGAGCAGCCCCATCAGCACCGGCAAATTCTTCTCGAACGGTGCCGTCCGGAAGTGCTCATCGATCGAGTGGAAACCCGCCAGCAGCTTCTTGAAGTTGTCCGGCCCAACCGCCAGCATGGTTGACAATCCGATAGCCGAATCCATCGAATACCGGCCACCGACCCAATCCCAGAAGCCGAACATATTGGCCGTGTCGATACCGAACTTGGTCACCTCTTCCGCGTTTGTCGATACCGCGACAAAATGCTTCGCTACCGCCTTCGCATCGCCCAGCTTTTTGAGCGACCAATCCCTTGCCGTGTGCGCATTGGTCATGGTTTCGAGCGTGGTGAAGGTCTTCGACGAGATGATGAACAGCGTCTCTTCGGCGTCGAGATCGTGCGTCGCTTCGGCAAAATCCGTGCCGTCCACATTCGACACGAATCGGAACGTCATGTCGCGACGGCTGTAGTGGCGCAGCGCCTCGTACGCCATTACCGGACCAAGGTCCGAGCCGCCGATACCGATATTGATCACATTTTTGATCGGCTTGCCGGTGTGGCCCTTCCATTCGCCGCTGCGAATTCGCTCGGAGAAGGCGGCCATGCGATCCAACACCTCGTGTACGGCAGGTACGACATCCTCTCCGTCGACAACGATTTTTTCGCCCTTGGGCGCGCGCAGCGCCACATGCAGCACGGCGCGCTTTTCGGTGATATTGATCTTTTCGCCGCTGAACATCGCGTCCAGACGCGCTTTTACACCGCTCTCCTCAGCGAGTTGAAGCAACAGCTTCAGCGTCTCGTCGGTAATGCGGTGCTTCGAGTAATCCAGGTAGATGCCCTCGGCCTCTGCGGTGAGACGCGTGCCGCGTTCGGGGTCGCTGGCAAAGAGATCGCGCAGCTGCTGCTTGCTGATCTTCTTGAAGTGCTCTTCAAGCGCCTTCCAGGCCGCAAGCTTTGTCAATGGAGTCGTCAACGCCGTATCTGTGCTCATAAGTGGTGCTCCTCACGCTTTCCCTAGCGCCTTAGATTCTGCCACAGGAATATGAGTCGCGTGCAAATCCTAAGGACACAATGAATTTTAGAGGACCAGCACATCCGCGTCGCGGGACCTGAGAGCGCGGGCGAAAGAGATCAGTCTTAGGCCAGCTCTGATACGATTTTGCCGAGGAGGGCTCCATGCTACGTTTCCGTTTCCCAGCCGTTGCAACGTTCGTCATCCTGAGCACCGCCCTGTCCGCGCTGGCCCAGGCCCCCGCCCCTGCGGCGACGATACCCCCGCCGCCGGTCAAGCTGATCAAGCTGAGCGCCCCAGCCGACGTTCAGCGCTCCTACAACAGCCTCAAGACCAACATTCTGAAAGCCGCTGACAAGATGCCGGCCGAGGACTACTCCTTCCGTCCCACTCCGGAGATCCGGACATTTGCGCGTGTGGTAAACCACGTCACAGAAGCGCAACTGCACATCTGCGGCGCGCTGAATGGAACCGCTGCGGAAGCGCTCCCCAAGGTGCCACCGGAGACTGCTGACAAGGCCACCATTGTGGCCGCGCTCCAGGGCTCCTACGCCGAATGCGATAAGGCATATGTCTCCCTCTCGGATGACAACATTCTGCAGATGTTGACGTTCGGACCGGTAACACGGACACGCATCGGCTTTGCGTGGGGCAACGTATCGCATGACAACGAACAATATGCCACGCTGGCGCTGTACATGCGACTCAAAGGCCTGGTACCGCCGAGCAGCGAAAAGTAGACCGTCTCTAATTGCCCGTCGGGATGATGCCCGCGTTCTCCACCATCAGCATGACGGTCCGCTGTTGGGCGCGCGTGCGATGCACCACGCCTCGGGGAACGACATAACCCTGCCTCGGCGCCAGCTCGACGGTCTTTCCCTCCAGATCGATCAACAGTTGCCCCTCGACGATATAGAAGAACTCGTCATCGTCTTCATGCTTGTGCCAGTGATACTCGCCTTCAATCACAGCCATCCGGACCACCGAGTCATTTACTCTGCACAGCGTCTGATTGAACCACTTGTATTCACAGGCATCAGCGATAGCCTTCTCATCGATGACTTCCATCGCCGGATAAAGAATGTTCAACCGGGTTTCGTAGGGATACGCGGAAACAGGATCAGCCATAACAAAGACCTCAGTTCACTTCAATAGTTCTGACCAGCGATGAATGAGTACATACAGTGCAAGGAAACAAAGTATGCCTCCAGCAACACGAATACCAGCTTTGTCGTAGTCTTCCTCCGCCAATCGCGATTTCATGCGAATCAATGCGTAATACTTGTTCGTCATCCGTGGAATCGCTCGAGGATTGAACGCGCCTAACGCACCGACCGTTCCTAACAAAGCACAGAACGCCACTACACCAAAAGCATTGTTACTCATACTTTCCGCTCGCATTCATCGCAAATTCCCGCGCCGCCTCCAGCAATCGCGCCACTGACTCTTTCGAACAGGACTCCGAGTAGATGCGCAACAACGGCTCCGTGCCTGACGCGCGCAACAGCAGCCAGGTCTTCGCTCCATTCGGCTTGGTCTTCGCCTCGGGATTGTCCAGGAAAAACTTGATGCCATCCAGCGTTTCCACGCGCTCGACCGGCATCCCTGCAAACTCCGTCACTCCGGCCTTCGCGCGCGCAATCGCGGCATTCTTCAGTTCGTCTGGGATGTGCAGGTCGATGCGTCCGTATTCGTGCTCGCCATATTGTTGTTGAAGCGCCGCCACCAGCTGTCCGAGAGTCTTCCCTTCCTCGGCCATCACATTGGCTAGCAGCAGCGCATTCAACAGGCCGTCGCGTTCGGGGAGATGCCGCGATATCCCAATACCGCCCGATTCCTCGCCGCCCATCAAGATATCCTTATCGAGCATCAGGTCGACGACGTATTTGAACCCGATGCCGTGCTCATGCAGCGTTCGTCCGTACCGCGCGCAGATGCGATCGATCATGCAGGTCGTGTTGAAGGCGCGCGTCACATCGCCCGCCCACTTCCTGCGCGAAAGCAGCCACTCCAGCAGCACGGCAAAAATCTTGTGAGGATCGACAAAGTTGCCATGCTCGTCGACCGCACCAATTCTGTCCGCGTCGCCGTCTGTGACCAGCCCGGCGTCGCACTTGTGCTCCACCACAGCTTCTTCGAGCGCCCGCACATGCGGCTCGATCGGTTCAGGATTGATGCCAGGAAATCGCGGGTCCTGATCGGCGCGAATCTCCACGTAGTCGACGCCAATTTCCTTGAAGATGCCCGCGAGAATCCCGCTGCCCGCCCCGTACATAGAGTCGATGGCCAACTTGAAGCCCGACTTCGCGATCAGATCCAGATCCGCAAAGCGCTTCAGCGCGTCGATGTAGTCGGGGAGAAAATCCGCCTCTTCAATGGGCGCAGGCTTGTCCGCCAGCGACAGGGGCTGATCGAGATGCGACTCGATGGCCGACATAATCGACGGCTTGCCCGATCCGCCGTACCAGGCCTTGTATTTCACGCCGTTCCACTGGTAAGGATTGTGACTCGACGTGATCATCACGCCGCCCGCCGCGCCCAGACCGCGGACCGCATACGACAGCGCAGGCGTAGGAGTCACCTTGTTCGCCAGCTTCACGGGAATCCCGGCAGCTGCCAGCACCTCGGCTACAGTTTTCGCAAATTGGGGAGACAAGAAGCGCGTGTCATACCCGATGCAGACGCCTTTGCTCGGGTTCTCGTTCTGGTCGGCACTGGCAAGAAGGTAATGCGCAATCGCCCTGGCCGCGACCCGGACATTCTCAAACGTAAACTCGTCAGCGATAATCCCGCGCCATCCATCGGTGCCAAACTTCACCGGGCTGCGATTTTCCATGCTCTCTCTTTCTTCCTCACTTTGTCGTCGCTTTTGGCCATCCGGATTTTAGCTACCCGGACTTTCGCTGGTTCAGACCAGATCAGTCTTACCCCTCGCGACCAGCTCCTTCACAACCTTGCCCACGTCCTGCGAGTGCTGCCTCGTGGTAATCAAAATCGCATCGTCCGTCTCGACTACCACGAGGTCCTGAACTCCAACCAAAGCGGCAAATTTCTTCGGACTATAGACATAGTTACCGCGCGCCTCGATGGCGATGCTCCCTGAGCTTTCACAGACATTTTCCTGAGCATCGATGCTCGATTTATGTTCGTGGTGATGCTCGTAGAGTGCCGCCCACGATCCCAGATCGTTCCAGCCAAACTCCGCCGGCAGGCAGTACAGATGCGACCGCGCCTCGCCCTTCGCCGAACGCGGCTCGAGGATGGCGTAGTCTACGCTGATGTTCTCGCATCTCGGATAAAGTTCGCCAAACACCCGCTCAAAGTCCGCCGTCCCGTAGGCCGCCGCGATCTCTTCGAGCAGCGGAGCCATCTCCGGCAGATGCTCCCTCACAGCATTCGCCAGTGTCCGCGCGCTCCATACAAAAATGCCGCTGTTCCAGTGGTAATTCCCTGCGGCGACAAATTCCTCGGCTCGCTCCCGATTCGGCTTCTCCGTAAAACGGCGCACGCGCAGCACGCCATCCCCAACCGCTTCTCCGGTTTCAATGTAACCGTATCCGGTTTCAGCTCGCGTGGGTTTAACGCCCAATACGACGATGTTTTCCCCCGTGGCCGCAAGCTTCACTGCCTGCTCAATCACTGACAGGAACGCAGGCTCGTCCGCAATCACATGATCGGCGGGAAACATTCCCAGCACCGCATCGGGAGAATCGCGCTCGATCAGAAACGCGGCCAGCCCCGCCGCAGGAGCCGTGTTTCGCGCCGTCGGCTCGCACACCACCTGGTCCTCTGGAACCGCGTTGAGTTGGCCACAAATCTCTTCCGAGAGCAAATCGTTGGTGATGACCCAGAAATCCTCAGGACGGGCAAGCGGCCTCAGGCGGTCGACAGTGCGCTGGATCATGGTCCGCTCGCCGTCGAGCGCCAGGACCTGCTTGGCGCGCGCCTTGCGGCTGCGCGGCCAGAAGCGGGTTCCACTGCCTCCAGCAAGAATGATGGGGCGAAAATCAATCTTCAATGGCATCGCCTTTGATGGGAGATTGTATAGAGCCCTAAACAGCCCTGGGCAGAATGCGAATTACCTCAGCCGACGACTCCACTTCGATTTGCACGTCGCTTGACGCCGCCGGAATCACCGCCAGCTGACAGCGGCCCACCGGAAACGCCTCGCCGCCGACTGCGGATACACACACGGAGCCTTCAGCAACAAAGAACATCTGCACAGCGCCCGTATTCGCTGACAAACCTGCGGAGTCCTCCCCTGCCTTGAGAGTCCAGCGCTCGACTTCGAAATACTTCTCATCGATCAACACCGCGTGGCCATTTTCCGGATGCGAAGGAATCTTTCCCGCCCGCGTCTTCAGCCGCATGGCCTCCAGCGATTTCTCCAGGTGCAACTCCCGTGGCCGCCCATAGTCGTACATCCGATATGTCAGGTCGCTCGTCTGCTGCGTTTCGAGAATCACCACTCCCGGGCCCATCGCGTGCACCGTACCGGCATCGACAAAAAGCATGTCATCCTTCTCGACCGGAACCATCTGCAACAAGTCCTCGAGCGTCGCAGCCTTGATCCCTTCTCGAATCTGCCCCGCTGTCACGCCCTCACGAATACCCAGCGCCACCTGGGCTCCGGGTTGCGCATCGAGCGCATACCAGCACTCCGTTTTGCCGCGCGGCGCGCCATACTTGCGTGCCATCGCATCGTCGGGATGCACTTGCACGCTTAGCTTCTCCTTGGGAAACAGCATCTTGACCAGTAGGGGAAACTCGCCGTCTCCGGAGGCCATTCCCAGCAGCTCCGGTCCATGCAAATCGGTAATCGCCTGAAGCGACTGGCCTGCAAATTCCCCGGTCGCTGCCTTGCACATCTCACCCGTCAGCCACACCTCGCCTATCGGCTCGCCGTCAGTCTTGTAATCGAACCACGGCGCAAGGTCGTGAAATCCCCAGATGCGGGTCCGAAAATATGGAGCAAGCCGGAAAGGAAAAAGTTCGCTCATGCCCTTTCAGTATGCCTCATGACCCGATTCCGGCGCACACGCCACACCTGCTGGCTGGTAGATGAATTTCCAAATTGCCCGGGATGCAGGAGTACTATCCAACTGGATGTCTCCTATCGAATGGAAGAAGAAGTCCATGGGCAGAGAGTGGACCAGAAGGGAGTTCGTCACTCGGGCGGCGACCGCCGTCGCGTTTGCGGGTACTGCTCGTAGTCTCCCGGCGCAGGCGGTTGAGCCTACGCCCCTGCGCGGCCGATTCCTCACCCACGTTTCCGTTGTCCGCGTAAATCAGATTGAGGTAACTCCCACTCACTCGATTGGCGAAGATGAAGCTGTCGATAATCGCCCGGAGCGTATCCGCTCACGGCGAGATGCCTTCGCGGCCGGCTGCCCCGGCGGAAAAATGACCTGGGCGATCAGCTGGCTGGCCCTCCATGACAGCCGCAAGGAGTATCAGGAGGCGCGGCGATTGCTGGCCTCGTATCACGACCGCTACGGCGATGAGATCACATTCATTCCCGGTGGCTATTTCGCGCCGACGTACAACACACGCGAGCAGAACCGGCAGACGATTCACCAGGCGCTGGACATGATTTCAGAAATAATCGGCAACGGATACCGCCCGCAATGTCTTGTGGCTGGATTTATGGACGCGGAAAATCAGCGACACCTTGCCGAGGATGAGGGCATCCACGTGTGCCAGGGCCAGATCTGGAGCCAGCATGGCATCGATCACGGGGATGGCGACGGCGGCATCTGCTATCCCTACTACCCCAGCCGCGAGCACTACCTGAAACCAGCGCAGGGTCCGGTGGATTTCATTGACTGTGTCTGCCTCGATGGCTGGACCTGCGACTTTCTCACGGCACGGCGGGACGGCTTTCAGGGCGGCTTCAATAGCCGGTTAGGCGTAGGCCCGATCGAGGCCGTGGGGAACCTCGGCAAAGATGTTGGCCGTATGGAGATGCTCGATACCACCGCGGTTCACTTTGACAAGGGATATGCTGCGAACAACTTCGGCTGGGTCACCGCCATCTGGGAGACATCGATCGGTCACGACGAGGACCTGACCTGGTGGCTTCAGGCGATACGCGACAGGTGGCCGGATACGCAGGTGATCAGTGAAGGGGAGTTCGGTCTGCAGTGGAGGAAGCACAATCCGGACAATACGAAGCTCAATTACCGTTTCGATGCCAAAGGGACCGGCGCGCCGGGATCTGAAAAAGAACTGGAAATCCGCTGGTACATGAACCAGGGATTCCGCCTGGCACTGCTCCGAAACTGGACAAACGACAGCCCCTGGATGGCCATCGACTTTACCCGATACGACTTGAAGGCAAAAGAACCTCAAACCCTCCAGCGTGACTGGAACCTGATGAATGTGCTGAATCAAAAAGGCATCCAGCCCCAGGACAAGCCATGCCGGTTAGGAGCACTCTCACCAGAAGACCAGGGTCGCATCTATGCTCGATACCCAGAGCTAAAGGCCTGGGCTTGACGGGAACGTCTTCGATTGGCCCATGCGGGAGTTGTGACCCGCCATTCGCTGCCAGCCGCTGTACCATAAAGTAAGAATGGCTCGTTATTTAGTCACCGGCTGTGCCGGATTCATCGGCTCCTCTCTCACCGAGGCCCTCGTCGAAACCCTCGTCCCGCGCGGAGACTCCGTTCGCGGCCTCGACAACTTCGAAACCGGCAAGCGGGAAAACCTCTCCACCTTTCGCGACCGCATCGAGTTCGTTGAGTGCGACCTGCGCAACGCCGGCGAAGTCGCCGAAGCTTGCGAAGACGTGGACTTCATCTTTCACGTTGCGGCGTTGCCGTCTGTACCGCGATCCGTCAAAGATCCCCGGACGAGCCACAGCGCCAACGTCGATGGCACCTTCAATCTCCTCGAAGGCGCGCGCGCCGCTGGTGTGAGGCGCATCGTCTACTCTGCTTCTTCCTCGGCCTACGGAAATCAGCCCGGCTTTCCGCGACGCGAGACCATGGTCCCCATGCCGATCGCGCCCTACCCGGTGCAAAAGCTCGCGGGGGAGTTTTACATGAAGAGCTATTGGCAGGTATACGGCCTCGAGACCGTCTGCCTGCGCTACTTCAATATCTTCGGGCCGCGCCAGGTTCCCGATTCGCCCTACAGCGGCGTGATGGCGAAGTTCACCCTGCAGATGATGCGCGGCGAGCGTCCCACCATTTTTGGGGACGGCGAGCAGGGCCGTGACTTCACCTATATCGACAACGCTGTGTCTGCCAACCTATTGGCGATGGCCGCTCCGGCGGAAAAAATCGCCGGACGCGTCTTCAACGTAGCCTGCGGCGAACGCCACAACCTCAACAAAACTTTCCGCGTGCTGGCCGATCTCCTCGACTTCAAGCAGCAGCCCATCTATGGACCGCCGCGCACGGGAGACATCCGAGACTCACTCGCCGATATCACCGCGGCCCACGAAGCCTTCGGTTATTACCCGGCCGTCAGCTTCGAGGAAGGACTCCGGCGCACCGTCGAGTGGTACAAGCAACAATACGCCGCGGTCGCGGCCGGATAAGCCTGAGCCACTCCTGGCACGTCAGAATCCCTCCATACCATCACTTTGAAATTTCGTCAGAACCTGCAGGCGACGCCAGGTTGACGTGATCACTTCCACCTGAAGTGAATTGTCTGATGCAAGACATAGGCCGCGGTATATGATGGGCGGCGGAACTCTGTGAGGGGAAAGACGATGAATGTAGACAACATGGGTCGGCTGGCTCAACAAGGCTATGCTCTGCTGATTGCCCTTGGTATCAAGGTCGTAGAAGCACTTGCGCTATGGATCGTAGGCCGCTGGCTTATCGGATTTTCGATCAGAATGATCGATCGTGTGATGACGAAGCAGAAGATCGATCCAACGCTGATCCGCTACATCAACAACACCCTCGCCGCCCTTCTGAATATTGTGCTGGCGGTTGCAATCCTGGGCTTCTTTGGGGTCGAGACGACAAGCTTTGCCGCTCTGCTTGCCGCTGCCGGCGTAGCCATTGGTATGGCATGGAGCGGATTGCTGGGCAATTTCGCCGCTGGGGTGTTTCTCATTATTCTGCAGCCCTTCAAGGTAGGAGACTTTGTGACCGTCGGCGGAATTACCGGCACGGTGGAAGAGGTCGGGCTGTTCGTGACCTCGATCAACACGCCTGACAATATCCGCACGATCATCGGCAACGGCAAGGTCTTCGGCGATGTCATCCAGAATTTTTCGACCAATGCCTATCGCCGGGTCGAGCTGCAGGCGCAACTTTCCCACAGCGTCGATCCGCACCAGGCGATGGCGATCCTCAAGGAAGGACTGGCAAAGATACCCAACGTCCTGACAGACCCCGCTCCCAGCGTCGAGATCCTGACCTTCACCTTAGCGGGTCCGGTGCTTGGGGTTCGTCCCTTCTGCAACAACAAGGACTACTGGCAGGTCTACTTCGCAACGAACGCCCTGATCAAAGACGCGTTCGGTCAGGCAGGCTTTGCCGTGCCGGAACAGCACTATATGGTTCGCACCGCTGCCACCGGTGGGACAGCGGCAACTCCTTCAGCATAAGACGGAAGCGCCACGGCTCAAGTTAAAACCATGAATCGAGGCGTGGCGCCTCCGCTTGGGTATGCTCCCGTGCGTCCACCCTTGAGGCTGCTCTGCACATTTTGATCGCGCGAATTTCTCTGCCTTTTTGATTTTTCGTCGCTAGGAACGAGCGTATAGTCGCCTTGCCATTATGAGTTCCCCTCAGAAAGGCAGGAGCGTTATGAAGAAATATGTTGCAGAAGTCGTAGGCACGTTTGTGCTGGTTTTTTGCGGCGTGGGCAGTGCGGTGCTGGCTGGCAAAGAGATCGGCGTTTTAGGAATCGCGTTCGCCTTCGGCCTGTCACTGCTGGCAATGGCGTATGCCATCGGGCCGATTTCAGGCTGCCACATCAACCCCGCTGTGACTCTGGGCGTCCTCATCGCCAGAAAAATCAGCGTGAAGGACACGGTACTCTATTGGATTGCGCAGATCATCGGAGCCATTATCGGAGCGGCCCTCGTTCTCTGCATTGCAAATGGCGCGCCGGGCGGCTACAGCGCCGCTGCTTCCGGCCTTGGCGCCAACGGCTACGGAGCGCACTCGCCCGGCCAGTTTGCGACCGGCGCCTGCTTCCTCATTGAGCTGATCTTCACCGGCTTCCTGGTCCTGACCGTGCTCGGATCCACCGACGTCGCCGCCCCGGTTGGGTTTGCCGGAATCCCCATCGGCCTCATGCTCTTTCTCGGCAACCTGGTGGCCATCCCCGTAACCAACGCGTCGATCAACCCGGCGCGCAGCATCGGACCGGCGGTCTTCGTCGGCGGATGGGCGCTGCAGCAGTTGTGGTTGTTTATCGTCGCGCCACTGATCGGCGCGACTCTCGCCGCGTTTGTCTATGCCTTTATCCGGCCGCCGGCTCCGCTCATCGCGGTCCACGAGGCCGAGCGCGCGCTGCCCAGCGAACAACTCGAGCGCGGAAAAGCCAGCCGCAGCTGAAATCATTATTTTCTGGACCGCCCGTCCTTCGTACAGAAGCGGAGGATGGGCGTCTTTCACTGCTAGCTACTGGCCTCCCGCCGCCTTCACCAGATCTCCTAACGGCCCGAGCACCGTAAACCGAACCAACCCCACCGGCTTTCCTGCCTGATCGATCACGGCCTGCTTGGCTTGTGCCCATCCTGCCGGAGGAGCCTCGTGCTTCTCCAGGTACTGCAGAGCCTCCAGCCCCGCCGTCCCTAAGTCCGCAAGCTGTTGCGCCCGCGGCGCTGGGTCATGCAGCAGCGGAGCCGCCGCCATCAGCGCCTGTGCCTTGGGCCCGGCTGCGATCCACCGCTCAAACGTCGCTGCCAACTCAGCCCGAGCGTCTGCATTCCGGTTCGCCAGATACTCCTTCACCAGCATCTGCATTCCATGCCGCGACGGAGGATCGGGCCGCACCGCGTCGATCAAATGATCCATCGGCGTCAGCTGCGAAGTATGCTGCATCTCGTACCGCTCGTCGAATCCCACCGGCTGCAGCGCATCCCCCAGCACGCGCAATGGCTCGATCTGCTCGGTCCCGGCAAGTTGCCGCAGTCCCACACCCTCTGCCGAGAGCTGCGTCAACCCCACCGCCTCCAGCCGCAGCGACTCCACCCATAGCCGCCGATACATGTCATCGACGTTGTTCACGCTCTGCGCCGACCACAGCCGTTCGGCAATCGCCGCCGTACGCGGCCAGATGCGCGAGTCAATGCTGCGCGGCGATACATGCTCGCTCCACATGCAGGCCTCGCCGCCAAGAATCCGCGCCTGCTCTTCCGGCGTCAGCGTTGTGCCGGCCGGCAGCGGATCAACCAGGTAGTGCTGCTCAGTGGAGTCGATGTGATCGAGATAGTATCCGGCGGAAAGGAGCCCGCTATACCCCGCCTTCGCGCTCGCCGCGAGTGAGTCGAAGCCTCTCCACGACTGGATGACTGCGTCTTTCGAGAGTCCCGGCGCAAAAATCTCATCCCAGCCGATCATGAGCTTGCCATGCTTCTTCAGAATAGGTAACAGCTGCTGATTAAAATAAGTCTGCAGCGCCGCGGTGTCCTTCAAATCGTGCTTCTTCGCAAACTCCTGTATGCGCGGATTCGCCTTCCACTGCACGCCGTTGTTCTCGTCGCCGCCGATGTGCATGTAAGGATCGGGAAAAATCTCCGCCATCTCCCCGATGAACTTGTCGAGAAACTTGTAGGTGCTGTCCCGCGTCGGGTCCATCACCGGATCAAAGATCCCGTACTCGCGCTCTACCTGATACGGCCCGCCGTAGTCAGCACCGGTGCCGCTGGCCAACTCGGGATAGCCCACCATCCATGACTGCGCATGTCCCGGAATATCGAATTCCGGCACCACCCGAATCCCGCGATCCCGCGCATAGGCCACGATCTCGCGCGCCTGATCCTGCGTGTAGAACAAGCCGTCCGAACCCATGCCGGTCAGCTTGGGATAAACCTTGCTCTCGATGCGAAATCCCTGGTCGTCGCTCAAATGCCAGTGGAAGACATTCAGCTTCACGGCCGCCATTCCGTCGAGCGTGCGCTTGATCACGTCTATTGGCTGGAAGTGCCTGCTGACGTCGATCATCAACCCGCGCCAACGAAAGCGTGGAGAATCCTCGATCGAGACCGCCGGCAGAATGTATCCCGAACCATTGATCTGCACCAGTTGCAGCAGGGTCTCGAGGCCGTGGATCGCGCCGACCACCGTAGCAGCCTTCAGATGCGCGCCGGTCGTCGTCACATCGAGCGAATACGTCTCGTTTTCATCGAGACCCTGAATCGCCTCGCCCGCACGATCGACACTAACGATTAGAGTGGCCGCTCCGCTCACCGGAGCCGTCGCAATCTGCACGCCGGTCTGCATCTTCAAGCGAATCAGAGCCCGTTGGATCGCTGCATCTAGCCGCGCATCGTGAAACTTGTCCGCGGCGGCGGTGAACTGCGGCGTCAGCGCCAGTCCGCCCGACTGCACGGTCAGGTGAGCCGGCTGGGGCATCAGCGTGTTATTGAAAGCCTCATTCTGCGCTTCCGCGCGCATCGCCACCGTCCCCAGGACCAAACCTAACATCGCTGCAACCGCAAATCGCTTGATCACGCTTTCCACCCGTCGCTGAAATGATCTGCCAAAAAATTCAAGAATAAGCGCACAGACACTCTCAGCAGTCTCTGTATACCTGTCTATACTTGTCAAGGGAACGGGAGGACTCCCGCTCATTCGCAGCGTAGCGCCGCCATCGGATCGACGCTGGCCGCACGCCTCGCAGGGATGTAGGCAGCGAGGGCAGCCACTCCGGCGAGAAAGATCGCAGCTCCGAGATAAATCAGCGGATCGGTCGCAGCCGCGCCCAGCAAGACACCGTGACTGCCCATGGCCTCGCCCGTAAACGAAATCGCGGCAAAGATGCGGGCGGCGGCCAAGGCGAGCCCCAGCCCGACGACCAATCCCATCGACGCCACGGTCAGCCCTTGGCGGACCACCAGACCCAGCACATCCCCCGGACTCGCCCCCAACGCCATCCTGATCCCGATCTCATGCGTCCGTTGCGTCACTGCGAAGGCCAGCACGCTGTACAGCCCCACTGCCGCCAGGATTACCGCAATCGATCCGAGCACGCCCAGCAGGCTCGCCGCCAGCTTTTGCGGATACAGCGAAGCCCCGATGTACTCCTCCAGCGGCACTGCGTCGAAAACCGTCACGTTCGGGTCGATCTCCCGCACTTTCTGCCGCACCATCGCTAGCGCGGCATTTGGATCGCCCTTGGTCCGCACATAGAATGCCAGCGTCATGTCGGCGCGATAGATCTGCCGGAACGGGACATAAAAATAGGGCACCGGTGCTTCGCTCAGGTAGTGATATTTGCTGTCCTGCGCTACGCCGACCACGGTGAACCACTCGCCAAACCCATGAATACGCCGCCCGATCGGATTGCCCGTTCCAAAGAAGCGGCGCGCGAATGTCTGGTTCACGATCATCACCAGCTGTGACTTTTCATCATCGTGCTCGGTGAAATTTCTGCCTGCCGTCACCGGAATCCGCATCAGCGGCAGATACCCGGGCGAGATCACGTTGCGAAAGATCTTCATGTTCTCGCTCCGGCCCGGAACGTAACCTTCGATCCGCAAATCCTCCCACCAGCTCGGCTCGAAGCCCAGCGGCACGCCGTCGGAGTAGGCCGCGCTCACCACACCCGGAGCCGAGTCCACCTTTTCTTCAAGCCGTCTGCAAAATTCCTTCCGCTGTTCGAGGTTGTATCCGCTGGTCGAAAGGTAAAACTGCGATAACAGCACATGCCTCGGGTCGAAACCCGGCTTGATCGCGCTCGTTGCTGCAAACCCGCGCGCGAACAGCCCCGCGCCGATCAGCGTCACCAGCGCCAGCGAGACCTCCGCGACCACCAGCACCGAGCGTAGCCGATGCGACCGCACTCCGGTTGTGCCGCTCCTGCCGCTCTCGTTCAGCCCTTCATTCAGATCGGCGCGGCCCGATTGCAGCGCCGGAACCACTCCGGCCAGCAGCGCCGTGAGCACGCAGAGCAGCAGTGTAAAGCCGAGCACCCGACCGTTCCATTGCGGATCCAGTCCCTGAGGATACATCTGTCCCGGCGGCAGCAGATATACGAGCGCGCGGCTCATCCAATTCGTCGCGGCCACTCCCGCCAGCGCGCCGCCCGCAGCCAGCAACAAGCTTTCGGTCAGCACCTGCCGCGCCAGCCGCGCACGTCCCGCACCCAGCGCCAGCCGTGTGCTGAATTCCTTCTGCCGCGACGCCGAACGCGCCATCAGCAAATTCGCCACATTCGCGCACACAATCAGCAGCACCAGCACGCACACACCCATCAGGATGCGGAGCGGCCCCAGCAGCAAGCCCTGCGGGCCAAAGTGCGACTTCCACAACGGCAGCAGCGTGGCGCTCATCCCCTGGTCCATGTCCGCGTCGGCGACCGCCATCCGGTTGTAGAGCGCGCCCAGTTCCTCCCGCGCTTGCTCCAGCGTCACGCCCGGCTTCAACCGCGCGAAGCCCAGCATGTTCCGGTTTCCCCGGTCGCGCAGCATCCACTCTTCAACGCCGTTCAGCTGCGGCTGCATCATGTACGGCACCCACACGTCGAACCCCAGGCCCGCCATCGATCCGTGGAATCCCGGCGCGGCCACGCCAACAACAGTCAGCTCGTGCTGGTTGACGCGGATCGTACTGCCGACAATCTTCGGGTCGGCGGCGTAATGCGATCGCCAGAAGCGGTTGCTGATCACCGCAACCGGAAACGCTCCCGGCTTGTCGCCATATTCCGCAGGCAGAAGCACCCGTCCCAGCGCGGCCTTCGCGCCCAGCACCGCAAAGAAATTGCCCGAGACCAGCTCGCCCCACACCCGCTCCGCATGGTCTTCCTTGCCCACGCTGAAAGCTACGGGTTTCGTTACCGCAATTCCATCGAGCGAGGTCAGGTGATCGCGAAAATCGCGATAGTCGGGGTACGAATTCGGAACGAATGCCCCATTCGGCGTCACCGTCTCCACCGCAACCAGCCGTTCTGGCTCCCGCACCCCCTGCAGCGGACGCAGCAGCACCGCGTCGATCCAACTGAAAACCGTCGTGCTCGTCGCAATGCCGATGGCCAGCGTCGCAATCGCCACGACCGTAAATCCGCGGTTGCGCATCATCATTCGCAGGCTGTGGCGGATATCGTTGATCAAATTCGTCACGCTAGTCCTCCATTCCCGCGCCGGCCTGGACGGGGAGCGCGCTCTAACCCAAACAGAAGAGCACGCTGCCTTCCATCGAAAAGTACTGTCAGGTTCGTGAAAAATTGGGCCTTAGAGCAGCGGTTTCAGCGAGCGGCTGTTCGTTCTCGCGCCGTAGTGTCCATAAGTGGGCAGCATTGACGCGCAACGCAAGACGATCGAGAAGCGCAAGCCTACTCGACCTTCGCCCACGTCTTGTCCGGATTGTAGGAGGTCATCGCCTTGGCAAGACTGGCCGTGTTCGGTCCGAGGTCTTTCTGATAGACCTGCCCATCCTTGGCTACGATGAAGGTCATCACGCCCGAGTTGCGATATTCGGCCGGATACGCGAGAAACGCAAAACCACGCGTCATCTCTCCGTGGTCCACGTAGTCTTTCGCGCCGCCCGGAGCGCTCGGCCCCTGGCGCGTGAGCATGCGGAAGTAATAACCCAGGTAGGGCGAGCGTTTTGACTGCTCGCCGCTGTAGCCCTGCACAGCAGCGTCGGCAATCAACGGTCCGATGGGGCTTGCGTCGCTCTCGCCGGAATTCCAGTAGAGGCCGTTCTGCGTGCCTGGAGTACTGAAAAACTTCGCGGTGTATTGCCTCTTCGTCGCTGGCGGTCGCGCCTCGCTCTCGTACTCAATCTGCGCGCCTACCAGCGTGCCCATGGTTTCGATGGCGCCCAGCTCGTTCTTCCCAATCCGCCGGTAGAGAAGCTCTTCTTTGCCGCTGGCAGTGTCGAAGAACCACGCGCCATCAGCCTCCACAATCGGAATCGGCAGGGGCCAGTTTTCCGCGCCAATCTCGAGCGTATAGCTGTGCTCGCTCTCCTGCACCAGCCGGTGCATCTCCTCGTATCGGTCGATAAAGGTTTGCCGGCCGTTCTTGTCCAGAACTTCATCTCCGGAGAAGATCAATTCCTTGCCGCCAGGACCGAAGATCTCAAGCAGCGCGTTGGTGTCGCCGCTCTTGTTGGCCGCATAGAGAGCCTCCATCGCGGCGTTGGCATTGGGAAAAGTCTTCTGACCGGCCTCTGCGAAGTGGTGAGGCTCCGCGCTGGAAGCCGTTGCGGTCGACTGCGCCATCGTGAATGCGCTCAGACCGAAAATCGCGACGGAAAGAAGGAATGAGCGGCGAGCCTTCAGGAGGAAGGTCGGGACAATCGATGGTAAGAAGCGGGAAATCGGCTGTGTCATCGTCTTCTCCTTTTATCTCCGTCTGCCGCCACCGGACCTGCTCGCTCCCGAGGGTCTGGAGGCGGGCCTCGAATGGTTCATGCTCGATTGTCCACGCTGGCTCTGCTGACGGGCAGCCCCTCCCTGGTTGTAGCCGTTGAAGGCTCCCTGCTTGTTGCCCGATTGAGCCTGTCCATATCCACGATTGGAAGGGTTCGCGGGGCGCGTCGAGGGCCGGTTGCCGTTTCCGCCCGGCCGATTATTGCCGCCACCGGGTTGATTGCCTGGACGATTACCGGGATTGTTTCCTCCATTGCCGGGTCTGTTCCCGCCATTGCCCGGATTGTTATTCCCTCCTCCTGGGCGATTGCCGGGATTGTTGCCCCCATTGCCAGGCCTGTTCCCTCCGTTACCCGGAGTACCTGGTCTGTTCCCGCCATTGCCAGGGTTGCCGGGTCGATTCCCGCCGTTGCCGGGCCGATTGGGATTATTGGGACGGTTGCCCGGGTTGTAGTTCGGACGATAGTTGTTGCCCCCGCGGTAATGATTGTTGCGGTTGACGAAGGTATTGCTGCGCGAAACATAAACGTTGCGGTTATAGGACATGTAGCCGCCATGCCAGTTGGCGCCCAGGAGTTCCATCCCCATCCCCATCCGCCGCTGATCGCTGCGCCGACCGCAATGCCCACGCCGAAAGAGAGGACCGACGCGGCCACCACAGCGCCTGTGCTCGGGTAGTAAGGCGCGTACCCGTAATACATAGGAACGGGAGCCCCGTACACCACCGTGGGGTTGTAGGTCGGCACATATACCACCTGCGGTTGGGCAGGCTGAATCACGATGGTCTGGCCTTCGGTGGTCACCGTCTGCTGCGAGTTGCTCTGCAAGCTCCCGGCTTGCTTCGCCCGTGCCCGGAGGTCCTGGACGGTGTCCATCACGTCCTGTTGATCATTGAAATAGGCGTCACCCAGAGCCGAGGTCCAGGAGAGATTCTGGCTCATGTTGTCGAGGACTGAAGGAAACTGGGTCAACGCCTTCACGCTCGGATCCCACGACTGTTGATCGACGGCCTTCGCCAGCGCGTCGCCCGAAAGGCTGCTGTTCTGCTTCAGCCAGCGGTCCGCTTCCACCACCTGTGTCGGATAGGTCGAAGCACCCAGAATCTGCGCGATGAGCGCGTCGGGATAGAGCGCGATCGGAGCCACCAGCGAAGGCAGATCCTGATTGGTCTCGATAGGCTGTGCCTGCGCTGCCGGAGGCGAGGCCTGGGCAGGAGAAGTTAAAGCGTAGCCGTCAAGGGGCGTAAATACCAGCGTGCCACTGAGAATGCTCGCCAGAATCTGCTGGTGAACCTGCATGATCGTTCTCCTGATGCGTCTGGATCGATGTAAAGTCAGGATGCCTTCGTCGCGGAATTGCGGGGGCTCCGCAAAATCATTTCCCGGGCGCGAGCATACACCATTCTCATAAATTCGCGAAACGTTCGGGCGGGAGCAGGTGGGGGCAGTTCGAATCGCTGGGGATTGGCTCTGCCGAAGCACAATGGCAAGGAAATGCGCACTTTTGAAACGAATTTCAGAGACGTCACACCATAAAGTCATCGTCGGACCGGGCTGTCTTCCTCCTGCTCTTCCGGTTCTTGCTGCGCCCGGGTGTAGAATTACGGCCTCTACGCGACGACGCAGGATTCTTACTGTCGGGAGCACCCATGCTACCTCACTCGCCCGCGAAATTTGATGGGAAGCCTGTCAGGCGCCGACTTGTCTCCGTATTTGCAGCACTGACGATAACGCTTGGTATTTCGGGTCTCATGCGAGCGCAGAATCAGCGACAGCGCACCCAACCAGCACATGTCCCGGTTGCAGTCGCTCGCGCGACCCAGGGGCCGCCTAACAACCATGGGCATGGGCCTGATACCAACCCGGGCAAGACCCCGAAGGAATCGACCTACGGTCAGAACTCAAAGGGCTCTACTGGTGGAAAAAATACAAAGGGATCGACTGACGGAAATACAAGAGGATCGACTGACGGAAATACAAGAGGATCGACTGACGGTCAGAGCTCGACAGGCTCGAATGGCGGTCGAACCTCGACGGGCTCGACCGGAGGACAGACCTATGGACAGATCCCTCCACGTTCAAGGCCTCTTCCCCCTGGATTCGAGCCGTTCTTTCCGACTCCGGCCTCCCTTTCCGACCTTCCACCGCAGAAACTCGCCGACAAGGGACCGCAAATCTCGGATAAGTTGGATATGACAGGATTCGTAGTCAAGTGTGTCGCGGGACCGAATTGGCCGATCGTGCTTGACTTCATGCTCGACTCGCCGGGCGATGTGCAGATAGACATCACCGGTGCGGATAATCATCAATTCAAGGCGATCATCCATAACACGCCGAACCGGCGAGCCTACGCCATCTTTCGCCTTCCGCCAGATTTCGGCACCAAACTGCAGACCGCTTACTTTTACGTGCACTCTGTTCCCTTGGCGAGCGCCACCACGCCGCTTCCCGGGCTCCGTACATATGGCCTTGGTGCGGGAGAAAGAGCTGTGGGCTCGGTTGCCATCGATCAGTTAACCTTCCAGCCCGCGACCATCCATCCGCAGGCCAAGGAAGTTGCAAATTTCGGTTTCCACGCTCATTCCGCTTTCGATGGCGTGCGCGCGGAGTTCATTATCGCTTCGACCTACAATGGGCGTCTTCTGGTTCAGAAAGATCAGGAGCAGAAACTCTCTCCGGTCCCCGAAGGCATGCGAGCCGGCGGAACCTGGGAAGGCAAGGGCAAGCCTGGCGAACACATGCTGCAGATCCGCGCCTGGCGCGGCCTTGAAAACGGCGGAGACTGGGTCGTCGCCTGGTCACCGGATATCGTCGATGTCGTCAAGTAATGTCGCCAGCCATAGACGGCCGTCCAGACTAAGACAATTCTGGCGGAGATCGCTGCTCTTTCGCCGAATCACAGCCTTGTCTGTCTTCGTGCTCGCCGCGCTGCTCGTTTACCTTGGGTCGCATATTCCGCGCGCCGTCTCGTTGCCCATCGACGAGCTCAACGCCAAAACCACCGCCCGCCTCGGAGAAGAGCAGATCATCCTCAAGAAGCCGGAGATCGCTCCCGGAGACCTCGCCCTTTCCTATGTTGGGAGCAAGAACGAGGTCGCCGACATCTGGCTGGACAACGCAACCCTCGATGATCAGTCTCAACACCTGTTCTTTCCCGGCTCCCCCTCGCCAGCGCCCGGCAGAATCAGCTACACGACCGGCGAAGGACCAAGCCCATCCAAGCCGGAGGACACCTGCCACACCGTGATTGAAATCCGCCGCGCACCCGGCTCGGCTCCGGTCGATGCGCTGAAGCTCTACCAGACCGACGAAACGGCTGGCGCGCAGCGCTTTCGTCAGGTCGTGATTGACGCTGGCGCGTCACAGATGGAAATCGAGGTTCACACCGACCCTCCCACAGAGGGAGCCACAGACCTCGAAGGTTGTCACAAGCGGCTCACGGTGGGAAGCAACACGCCGATCGATCTGCCCCCTTTCCCTGTCCGCATGTTGGTGCACAGCGGCAAAATCGATCTGCACTTCAATCCTGCAAACCCGGCCGTGCCTATCTCGACCGGTCCGGACCAGACCTTTGAGGCCGTTTCGCTGGGCGACAATATGCTCCGGGCCGGCGGACTGCAGGTCGTCCCGGAACAGCGTGCCACCACCCCTCGACTCGACGTGCACCCCTCGCGTGCGGAGAGTGACATCACCTTCAGCCGCCTGAAACTCGGCGCGGACACGCTGAAGCTCGACATCGGGCGCGACACTGAAAAAGCTGTGGCCTACGCGAACGGCTCCTCAATTTACAACTATGATCTGATCGACACGATCCAGAAGAATCCCATCCTCAGCTTCGCATTCGCAGCCGTGCTCGTACCGGCGCTGTGGAAGTGGATCAGGAAGAACTGCTTTCCTAACATGAGTGATTCCTGAGTCACCAGGCTTGCCTCGGCTCCGCTCCACGGGCATGATGAGAGCATTGCATGACAATAACCCCTCAAAGGCTCGAGCCTCGCTGGCCCGCCATGGTTGCGCTGCTTGCCGTAGGCGGATTGCGCCTCGCCCTTCCGGCATACCTCTCCGTTGGTCCGGACTGGCTGCTCATAGCCGTGATTGGAACTCTGTTCATTCCCACCGTATGGGCCCATTACCGTGGACTGGACATGCTCAACAGGATACTGGGCTACATCGTGACTTCCATTGTCACCATTGACATGATCTGGTCGCTTGGCCTGCTCATCGCTGCACTGCCTTCTCACAAGCAACAGCCACAGGAGATGTTGATCTCCGCGGCGGCCCTATGGATCACGAATGTGATTGTGTTCGCGTCGTGGTATTGGCGGCTCGACGCCGGCGGACCTCGCGCCCGTGAACTGCGCGGCGTTCATACCGACGGAGCCTTCCTGTTTCCGCAAATGGCGCTCGACCAGCAGACCAGGCGCGAAATGGGCGAGGATACCTGGAGTCCAGGCTTCGTCGATTACCTGTTTCTGGCCTTCAACACCAGCACGGCCTTCTCACCCACCGACTCGCCTGTTCTTACACGCTGGGCCAAGGTTCTCATGATGATTCAGGCGCTCATCTCATTCACCACCGTCGCCCTGCTGGCGGCACGAGCGGTCAACATCCTCTAGCGGCTGATCCTCCTTAGTTTCTGCTTCTCGGCCCTCTACTGTCGAAGCATGTCGATTCGGTCCTCGCCCTGTGGTGCGTCAACATGCCGAATCTTCAAATTGTTTCCCCTGATGGCATTGAGTAATGGAGAAACACTGGTGTTATACTTCGCCCCCATGATCATCGTGGATTACGAGGCACTTGCGGCCCATTACTCTCAAATGACAGAGGAGGATTTCGCCCTCATCAAGAGAGAAGAGCTTACCCAGGAAGCGCGTACCCACTATGACCGGGAGATGGCTCGACGAATACCCGGATGGCACTATCACTATGAGGAGCCCACGCCTGAACTCAAGCTTCAGAAATTCATGCAACTGCAAAAGAAGGTGAAGCGGCAGAGCAGGATCCAATCTTTGGGGTTGATGACCATCGTTCTCGCCCTGCTCATTCTCAGTCTCCGGGTTCCGGTAGAATTTTCAACCGTACGGTTTTATCTCATCGGGTCGGCCAACCTCCTTGTAATGCTGGCAGGTTTTCAGCAAATTGTTTCGATATACAGAACCGGGTATGTCGTCTTATGGCTTCGCCGGTTTCATCGCCGCCGGCAGAAACCATTTCTGCGTGCTCTTAACTACGCCTGCCGGTTCGTGGGCATGCCTCTCACCATTCAGGATTCGTCGTTTCGCTTCTCCATGGGCTTTGCGATGGGAAGGCTCGTGCCCTACGCCGGGTTCTTCTTTGTTCTCTTCTTTTTCGGAGGCATCATCGCCGGACCGATCCTGCGAGACATGGTCATGCTTTCGGGTTGCGCGGTAATCGTAATCGCAATGGCCACCTCGTACTGGTGGGCATTTTTCAGGCTTCGGGGAGAAAAGTCTTCGCAACAGTTACTCCGGTTGCTGGAGAAGGTTAAGGCGGGAAATGCCAGAAGCGGCGGGACTCTGATCGTGCGCAGCCAGGACGAGTTCTGGCGCAATGTCGTAGAGTTGGCTCTCCGCCACGCCGATGCGGTCGTGATCGACGTAACCGAGCCCTCTGAAAATGTGTTCTGGGAGTTGCGAACCGCCTTGAGCCTCAGGCACCCGGCAAGTATTCTCCTGGCGTGCGCGGTCGACAAGACCTCTCCGAACGAGATCTCTTCGTCGGAACTGCCCGAAACCGTTCGGTCCGAATTGCAGGCGGCTTTTGGCGAGGCACAGCTTAGCCGGTTCTCCCTCCTTTTTTATCCGGCGAGAAGGGACATCTCTGAACTGATAAAGATTATCTTTCCCATGTTCTATAAGTCGCATTGGTTGAACAAACTTCGCGAGTCCCTGACTCAGTGCATTTCGTATGCACCCTCACATGACAACAGCTGACAGTGATATCTCCGAATTCAAACCATCAACACAGCCCGGCTTCCCGAGAGGTAAGAAACATGAGCAGTCCGAATTCCCTACCCAATCATTACTACGCAAACAGACGAAGCTTTCTGAAATCCTCTGCCGCCCTCACCGCCAGCCTCTCCGGTCTCTTGGGAACGCTGGCGCTGCCTGAAGCCGCCGCGGCGGACGACACGAATCTCAACATCCTTGGGCCGAGGCCCGGATATTCCCCGCAGATTGGGGTCTTCGTCTCCGAGCTCACCTGGTTGCGCGAGGCCAACGGCATCATCGTCACCACCAAGGGCCTCTCGCAGGCCGACCTCGACTACCTCATCGACCCCAACGCCAACACCATCGGCGCGTTGATGCTGCACCTTGCGGCCACGGAGACCTACTACCAGATGAATACCTTCGGCGGGATGAAGTGGGATAGCTGGTCCAATTCCATCAAGAAACAGTGGGACCCGGCCATGAACCTTGGAGACGCGGGCCGCAAGACCATCAAGGGCCACGATCGGGACTACTACCTGAACATCCTCAAGGAGACTCGTGCGAAAACACTCGCCGAGTTCGCGAAGAAAGACGACGCCTGGTTCATGGCAGTCGAAGAAAAGGATTGGGCCTGGAACAACCACTGCAAATGGTTCCACGTCTGCGAACACGAGGCGCACCACTGTGGACAGATCGCCTTTCTGAGAAAGCGCCTCCCCGGAGCAAAACCAGACGCCGAAAAGTGACCGAACGGGCGGCCCACACCTGGCCCGCCTCCACATTGGGTGCCCCATCTTCGCGACGGTCTTATTGTCGCTAAGGTGGGACATCGCGCGTCAACGCACGATCCGCCTTTCTTCCTCAGAAAAACTGGCTGATTCGATCTCGCACACGCCTGTCAAGCTCCATCGCGAAACTCCCTGCCCTAACTCGCTCAATCCATTGCGAGAGCAGCCGAAAATACCTGGCCGATAATTTCGCCTTGAGTAGATAAAATAGAAGTAGCACCCCAGACCCGCTCAGGCGGGCCTTTTTATGTCCTGATCCTCTGAAGGGAGTACACCGCATAACTCCCTTGAAAACAATGGATTACAGCAATTCTCTTTCGAATGAATGGCTTACGGACTCACAAGTTAACCCGACCCATAACTCCAATCAAAACAATGGATTACAGCTATTCTTAATGGAATCAATGGATTACAAAGTATATAAATAATAGTTTTAGAATCAATCGGTTACAAACCATAGAAAACGGAGGGGGGAGGGGGTACCCACCCCGGTTTCATTTCGGGACGTACTTGTCCAGCCACTTCAGCTCTTCCCGAACCTTGATATATCCGTGCCAGGGATTCTTATCCAGCGGATGATTCTCTCCCGGAAAGACCAGCAGCGCATGAGGAACATTGAGCTTCTCGAGCGCCCGCTCGAGTAGAACCTGCTCGAAGTAGCTCACCCGGTTATCGGCATTACCTCCCACGATGTGTGTCGGTGTTGTGACCTTGTTCAGCTGGAAGAGCGCTGCTTCGCTCTGGTAAAGCTCAGGCTTCTCCCACGGCGTGCCAGAGAGATACCAGGCATCGTCCCAGGTCAGGTCGTCGTTGCCCCAGTTGGCCGCGTGCTCGACCGCACCCGCGCCGGTGACCGCCGCCTTGAACCGTGTCGTCTGCGTGATCAGCCAGTTGGTCATGTAGCCGCCATAGCTGTATCCGCCGATGGCCAGCCGGTTAGGATCGGCAATGCCCTCCTTGACCAGCGCATCCACGCCGGACAGGATGTCGACGCCCGGAACCGACACCAGGTGAGGCGCGATCTGGAGCATGAACTCGTCCCCATACCCCGACGACCCCCGATAGTTCGGCCGGAAGACCAGCCAGCCATCGGACGCCGCCAGGGCAGCCCACTCATACCAGTCCGCCCCGAAGCGGTTGCCGTCCGCATCCGCCGGCCCCCATGGATCAGCGTGAGCATCCGCAGCCCCTTGGTCCCCTTCTTACCGGGGGGGTAGATCAGCACCCCCTCCACCGGGGCGCCATCCTTCGATTTCCATTGAAATGCCTCCCACTCCACCTGAGCGCGCTCCGCAAAGAGCGGATTGAATGCAGTAAACGCCTTCGCAGTAGAGAGGTTTGCCGCGCCATCGGCGAAATACACCTGTGTGGGATCGTTAATGGTGGAGTGCGTGGAAGATCAGGCCAGAGCCTTCGCGCGCAGCGCTTACCTTGGAATAGCTTCCCGGCTGCGTTCCCACAGCCTCGAACTTCGCCCCGTCGACGCGATAGAGATACTGCTCCGTTCCCTTAAGCCCGCAGGCCAGGACCTTGTCGTCTGAGGTGACGGTGAAGTCCTCCCACGACCCGGTGAACTCCGAACCAAGCCGCGCGAATGCTCCCGACATTGGATCGATCCCATAAATCCGCCCCTGGACATCGCGATACGGTCCTTCGATCGATCCCGAGTCGGCGCGAACTGAGAAATAGACCCGCTTGCCGTCCGGGCTCCAGGTCAGATGGCTCTCAAGCCCCAGGTTGTGAGTAATCTGCTTCGCGTCGCCGCCCCTAGCCGGAACGACGTACATCTCGGAATCGGCGGGGTTCTCCAACCGGTGCGAGACAGGGCCAGTCTCGAAGGCAATCTGTTCGCCGCCCGGCGAGGGCGCGATCTCACTGATCTCGAAGGCACTATGCGCGAGCATCTGCGCATCCTGGGGAAGCGTCGGGGCTTTGTCGTCATCTGCCTTCTGGCCAGGATGTGGCGGGGGTGCGTGGGTGCTCGTCCGGATGGCCGCCGCCAGAGGCAACGCGATCAAAATGTCGCCGCGCTCCCGCTCGCGCCAACGGATGACGTCCTTCCATTCGGCCTTGCGTACATCCAGCTGATCTTTCGTCAGGGGCTGGGTGACGGAGAAGTCAACACTCGCACCATCAGCGGACCAGGCAAATGTGTGGGCTTCGAGCTTCTCACGGTAGAGAGGAAAGGGCTCGCCTCCATTCACCGGAATGATCCACACCCGGCTGGTTTCGCCCTTGTCGTCGTCCTTGTCGTCATCCTTGCTGTCGTCCCCAGCTACGCTCCGGTCGGAGAGGAATGCGATATAGCCGCCGTCCGGTGAAAAAGCCGGCGAGGAATCACGGCCAGAATGCGTGAGCGAAAGGAGCTTGCTGTCTTTCCTGCTCCAAAGCCAAAGGTTCTCGTTGAAACGGTTCTGCTGCCAGTCGGCCGTGGACACCGCCACCACCGCCATCGAGCCATTGGGTGCGATGCGAACATCTGTGATGTCCGAGGCATTCATGAACTCATCGAGTGAAATCGGAGCCTTGGTTTGAGCAGAGGCGACGACCGACAGAAGCGTAATTGAGAGAAGGAAGGGCTTGCAGGAGACTTTCATACCGGGCTGACAACAATATATCTGCCCTGAACGGCAAAGCCGTCTGATACTGTGTTTTCAACCTGATCCAAACTGATCGAAAGGAAGCTCTTCCTATGAGCGGGTTTGTTTTTCGCCGTAAGTCTTCTGTTTCTTGTCTGGTTCTAATCACTTCATGCGCGCTCATTTCCGCGGTGCTGATCTCGCCGCGAGTGGCTGCGGCGCAGGTCGATGACCAGACCCGCAAGCTGGCCCATGACATCTTCCAGCAACTTATCGAGATCAACACCACGGATTCCGTCGGCAACGTCACCACTGCGGCGAAGGCCATGGAGCAGCGCCTGCTGGGTGCCGGGTTCGCCAAGGAGGACCTGTATCTCGGCGGCCCCAATGAGCGGAAGGAGAATCTGGTGGTGCGGTACCGGGGTACGGGTAAGGAGAAGCCGATCCTGTTCATCGGGCACCTGGATGTGGTGGAGGCGCGACGGGAGGACTGGACTACCGACCCCTTCCAGTTCGTGGAGAAGGATGGGTTCTACTACGGGCGGGGCACGCAGGATATGAAGGAGAGCGACGCCATCCTGGTAACGACGCTGATCCGGATGAAGCAGGAGGGGTACAAGCCGAACCGGGACCTGATTGTGGCGCTGACGGCGGATGAGGAGGGCGGCCAGTCGAACGGGGTGGATTGGCTGCTCAAGAACCACCGCGATCTGGTGGAGGCGGAGTATGTGCTGAATCCCGATGGCGGGGGCGTGGATCTGGAGCACGGCAAGCCGATCTCGGTGGATGTGGACGCGACGGAGAAGCTTTACGGGGATTACCAGCTTACGGTGACGAATCCCGGAGGGCACAGTTCGCTGCCGGTTCCGGACAATGCGATCTATCATCTCGCGGACGCTCTGACGCGATTGCAGCACTACCAGTTTCCGTTCGAGCTGAATACGGTGACGCGGGCTTACTTCGAGCGGCTGAGCACGATCGAGACGGGCGAGAAGGCGGCGGACCTCAAGGCCATTACGCAGGCAACGCCCGATCCGGCGGCGATCGAGCGGCTGTCGAAGAATCCCGAGTGGAACTCGATGATGCATACGACGTGCGTCGCGACTCGGTTGGAGGCTGGGCACGCGAACAATGCTCTGCCGCAGATGGCGCAGGCCAATGTGAACTGCAGGATTCTGCCTGGGCATTCGCTTGAAGAGATTCGGCAAGAGCTGATACGAGTTTTTGACGATCCGAAGGTGACGGTCCGTTATATGGACGATACGGGGAATGTGTCCGATACGGCGCCGGACCGGAAGCAACTACCGCCCCCGCCTCTCAATCCCGAGGTGATGGCGGCGGTGGGAAAGCTGGCTGCGGCGATGTGGCCCGGTACGCCGGTGATTCCGACCATGGCGACGGGGGCCTCGGACAGTGTCTACACCAATGCGGCGGGAATGCCGAGTTATGGTGTGTCGGGCATTGCGCTGGAGACGAACGATGTGCGCGCTCACGGGAAGGACGAGCGGTTGCCCATCGAGTCGTTCTATCGAGGGGTCGATTTCTACTATCAGCTGGTAAAGATGCTTTCGGGAGGGGCTTAAGGGTACCCCCCTCCCCCTCGAATCTGGAACCGTTTCATTCCATTGAATTTAGGCTGTACGTCGACTGTATATACCAAAGAATCAAACGGTTACAGGTAGTTACCAGAAAACAAAGGGCTTAGGTGAACGCGAGGGAACTCCTTTTGGTGCCAGAAATAAGTAAAGCCCGCGGCTGGGCGGGCTTCTTTGGGTCTCTATTTCTATTTTAGCGGATTCTGCGAAATAGTCCGCCAAGAAAAAGCACGGTGTGGATTGTAGCGGGCTTGCCGCAGAGGGTGCGGCCCTGCGGACGATCTGTGTCAGTCAAAGCGAGACCAGGGGCTTGTCGCCATTATTAGGGCGGCGGTTCCTTGCTGCCAATACACGCGAGTCACCTTTGCTAGATGCAAGTCACGTTTCAACTCTTCACGCGGCCGAAATAATCTGCAAACCAGCCGCCCGTGTAGCCGAGGAGTCCGCTGCTAACCAACACCGCGACGTGCCACGTCATGACGTGGATAGCCTTGAGGTTCGCGCAATCCAGCTCAAGCATGCCGAAACCAGTGAGCCCGGATAGAGTACCTACCGCAAGGCCTGCCATACTCCAATTCATCACATACCCGCGGCGCAGGATGTAGGCGATCACCAGACCCGCGGGGATCGACACACCTAATCCGATAAGCAGGCACGGGATACCTTCCAGCACGAAATTTTGGGTGCTATAACCGCGAAAAATCAGCGAGAACAGACCAGAGAAGACAGATGCCGAAAGGATAAGAGTCAGTGCGCCCATGCGCGAACCGGCGGCGGGACGCATCTCGCGAGCGCATCCAATCGCTGCGAACCATGCGGCCGCCAGGAGCGTGGGGAAGATGAGAAAGCGCTGACCGGGACTGAGCGCGCGAATTCCGTGCAGTCCCAGAGGTGATGCAACGCCAACGCTAATGGCCGCAAAGAGGGTTGCAAAAACGACCGTGAACACCCAAGGGGGTGCGAGCGGCCGAACCGGGCGCAAGTCATTCAGGATCGCGCTCTCAACGTGTTCCATTGCGACGCGGCCAGCGCCTGGCGGGAGCGGGCGATCGGCAGCCTGGGCAAGGATTTTGTCGATTTCGTCGGGCTTCACTGTCTCCTCACTCCGCTGGTAAGAAGATTATGCAGCTTGCGGTACGCGCGATGCGCCTTCTGTTTGACCGAACCGACACTCGATGCTGTGGCGCGTGCAACCTCCTCGATGGTCATTCCAGAAACTTTGAGCATCACGATGACTTCACGCTGGCTAGCGGGCAGCTCGGCGAGGATTACGTCCATTTCGGGGACGTCTCGAACGACGTTTGAACTGGGGGCGGCGGTCTCCGGGAGCACGTCCACCTGCGTCTCGCGGGTCTCCACACGACGCGCCCTCCGATAGTTATCCAGCCCTGCGTGCCGCGCAATGGCAAAGATCCAAGGCAGGACAGGTTCACCCCTCCGATAGGTATGACGAGCCTTGTGGACTCGCATCCACGTGTCCTGCAAAAGATCGTCGGCAAATCTCCGGTGGGAGGCATGCGCCCAAAAATAGCGAAGCAGTAGCGGACTTACCTTTTCGATGAGTGCCCTGGCCGCATCCTCGTCTGCCTGCTGGTAGCCGGACATCAACGACTCCAGGACGAGCGACAACGACGCCCTGTCTTCGCTGCCGACAACAACCACGCCATAAGCGGCACTGCTGATCGTGGTAACAGCGTTCATCGCAGGCTTTCCGTCACCATCTAATCTCCGGCGCGCTCAAAGATGAAGTCTTGTGGATCAGTCGAGCCATTGAACAATCGAACAGTTGATCGAGAAGCCAGAGTTGCCGAACGCCGTTCCACCAGGAGATCCGGTGATCGAGCCTCATTACTCTTTGAACAAATGAGTTGCGTGCGTAATGGCTGCGCCGGCCCGCATCGCAGCTGCGACTGTCGCCGTTTCCGCCATCATCTGGTCGGTCGCACCCGCTTGGCGCGCAGCTCTTACGTGCAATTCAATACAGTATGGACACTGAGTCGTCAGCGCGACGGCCACGGCCATCAATTGCTTGTGTAAAGAATCAATAGCCGCTGCCTTGAACGCCTCCTTATCGAAAGCCCAAAAGGCTTTCATCGTTTCAGGTGCGTTCTCATCCAGCTTCTTCAGCAGAGTCAGGTTTCTCGTATCAAACATAGAGTGTCCCTTTCAGTGTCGAGGAAGGTGTTCCCGGCAATAGGATGTTCCGGGGGTTTTTAGGTTACATTCTCGGCAGGTTGTTATCATCTTGCGAGGTCGACTCTCCAGAGTCCAGCGCGCTCCCCGTACTGAAAAAAGCCATGGCGGTGAGCGCGCTCGGAAATGAAGGCTGGTGGATCAGTCGAAGAGAAAGCTGCGCCGCCTATTCCCGGCACTGCCCCCACATGGGTTAATTCGCGGAAAGGTGGTCCAGGGCATCCTGTGCGGATAGACGATCGCCGTGGCTATCGCTGATCTTCTCGAAAACGATCTTTCCCTGTTTATCGAGAATGAAAGTAGACGGATACGCGGTCTCATGAGGCGCGTCCCAACGCAGTCCATACAAATTGGTGACCTTGTAGTCAGGATCCGTCACTAGAACAATATTGGACGGCAATCCAGCTTGCTTTTCGAGGAATTCCTTCGCATGCTGATCCAGATCCGCGGGTGGTCCCGGATAGACCAAGAGCACTCTCGTGTTTTTCGCCGCGAACTCTGAAGCATGGACAGCGAAATCATGGACCTGCTTTACACAATAAGGGCACTGATAGCCGGGGAACCCCCGCAGGATCACTAGAACGAGATCGTGCCCTTTCTGTTCCGTCGACAGGGTGACGGCTTTTCCTGTTGGTGTCGACAGCGTGAAATCAGGAGCCTTTGCGCCCACAGCGGGAGTCTGGCCGAGTGCTGATGTCCCGAAGGACAACGCGCAGGCGAACGCGAGAAAGGATCCCCAAAATCGACTAAGGTGAACTCCGGGCGGCGCGAATAGGATAGCTACTCCTGCCCATGAGGCTTTGCCTCGACCTTGTATCCTGGCGTTTGACATACTTACCTGCTTCCACATATTGATTTCTCGACGAGCGCCGAGTGGAGTGTAGCAACGTTGTTCATGATTTTCTCGTTGAAAGCGTTTCTCATAAATAGGTTCGACCCGGCCTGCCCCATCACATCCAGAGTGCAGCGCGCTCCCCGTACTGAAGAAAGCTGAGGCGGTGAGCGCGCTCGAAGATGATGGTTAGTGAAGTTAGTGAATCAGTCGAGGCGTTGAACAATCGGACAGTTAATCGAGAAGCCAGCGCTGCCGAACGGCGCTGTAGCCGAAGCTCCGGTGATCAAGCCGTCTTGCGCGTAGGTGAGAATCTGGAATTCTTCACGAAGTTGCCCGCGATAGCCCTTCGAAATTGCATCGGCGGTCCAAGTGTACAAGTTCGCGTCCCAGGCCGGGCTGTAATCGAGAGCGAGCGTCGGAATCCCTCCCAAAGTGTTGTTCGGCCTGTGGCCATCGTTCAGGTCAGCCGATAGCCCTTGACGCAGAGGATTATTGCACCCCTCCACGCCGTTAGTGGCGATGAAAATGCGTTCAATCGGGCTTCCGGCGCTGTCGTCATTGCCCAGCAGAAGCTTACCCATCAGTGGAGCGTAAGTGTTGTGCTCAATCGAGGCAGCAAGGGTGTTGCTGGCGTCCATGGAGATGTACCACACCGGGCGGCCGAAGCTGAAGCCGTTGACGACGGCCAAGGTGACGGTCATATTGTATGGATCGATCGCCTGGACCGCGTCATGAACCTTGGTATAGTCGACGTTACCGTTAGGGAAGTTGATCTGGCTTGCATCCTCATCGTAAGCTACCATCGATGCGTTGTAGACCACGCCTCCGCCATTGGCGATCCTGACGAAGGGGCTGTAGTTCTTATCTCCGACTTCGCCGGGCGTGGCGGACACTGGAGGAAACTCCGCCCCTGGAGGTCCGGGAACGATATTCCGCTCAGGCGCGAAGTTAACCGTGCCCTTGTCGAATATGATGTTTCCATCGGCACCCAGGTTACCGGTCCTGGCAGCGGTGGTGATGTTATTCATCTTTGCCGAAAAGTTCAGGCCAAGCTCAGCGGCAATCCCCGGATCAGAAACATCGGTGAGGATGTACCAGGCCGTCTTGCCGGTGCTCTTGACCGATCCCTTATACAGCGGGATGGTAATCGTGCCGGCAATGGAGTCGAGTTGCCCGGTATTGAGCAGTTGCACAGGTCCGACCAGGCTCTGGTTGACCGTGGAGGGCGGGGGCCCGAAGTATGAAAGGTCTACATTCGTGCCGATATTCGCAGGCGCAGGAAACAAGTCGCAGCCTGGTTCTCCCAAATCGCGCGCTAAGGCTCCGAACCCCTGCGCGGAATTGACTCCAGACTCCGATGCACTTGAAAGCTCGGGCTTTGCGGTGACGATGGGAAGCGGACGCTTTACCCGTAGGTGCAGAGCCTTTGCTTCGGGGGTAAGCGGCGCTTTGGTTTCGATGGCCACCTGGGCTGAGGCTGTGGCAACAGTCCCAAGCACGAGCGCGAGGGCATTTGCGTAAGGCAATATCTTCATTTGTTTCTCCGGTTCCGAGGGGATTGCCACCGCGAGCCCGCAAGCTGTCTCCTGTTCGGAGGTCGCGCCATACAGTTGCAGTGGTCACCCACTAGTTCGCGCCAGGGAGGGAAAGAGTTACGGTGTATAACCAGTTTTTTCGCCCCGGTTGGCCGCATCGACCGTCTGTTATTTGGTTTTCTGAGTGGCCCCCCTCATTGGACTGAGGAATTCCGCGGCTGACCTGTCGGTGAACTGGGATGCCTTCGGAGTTGTCGGCAAAACGGAAATTACTATTTAGTACGCCGGCTAAAAGACCATGCCACCGCCAATGCTGCACGACAAAAGTAGCGAGAAACGCGATTCAGTTGACTGATCCGGTGGGTATTGAGCTTCCACCTGTCCGACAAGTCGCCGCTGGTATGCACTTTGTTCAGGCTTCGGAATAGCGCATCTGTTCGAGATCGGCGATCAGTCCGGGCCCGGTCGGGTGCCATCCCAACCGCTGCTGCGTTTGCGCGCTTGAAGCCACAATGTCGAGGCCCGCGAACATGGCAAGCCAGCCGAAATGTCTGGCTGCTTCGTCCGGGGTCATAGAGACAATCGGGACGTTGAGGCCGCCGCCGACGGCCTCGGCGATGTCGCGGGCCGAGACTCCCTCCTCTGCCACGGCGTGGTACCTTGCGCCCGGCTCTCGCTTTTCGAGCGCCAGCCTGTAGAGGCGGGCAGCGTCGAGAACGTGGATCGCGGCCCAGCGGTTGAGTCCGTCGCCGATGTATGCCGAGACGCCCTTCTGGCGAGCTACCGCGATTGAGTAGGTGACGAGGCCCTGCTTGACAGTGTCGTGGACCTGGGGAAGACGCACCACAGACACGTTTACACCGCGGGCCAACAGCGCGTCGCCGGCCGCTTCGGAGGCTCGGGGGTAGGTTGCCGGGTTGGGCGGCGGCGGCATGTCATCCTCGGTAGCGGCGCGACCTTGTGCCAGTAGGCCGAGCCCAGAGGTGACGAGCAGGGGACGGTCGGAGCCTTGGAGCGCAGAGCCAAGTGCCTCGATGGCACACCGGTCTTGCTCGCAGTTCGCAATGAACTTCGAGAAGTCGTGATTGAAGGCACAGTGAATCACGCCGTCCGACATGGCCGCTCCGCTGCGCAGGCTATCGAGATCTTCGAGATCCCCTCGATGCACCTGGGCGCCGGCGGCGGCAAGCGATTTGGCGCCAGCGTCCGAACGCGTCAGTCCAAGTACCTGATGGCCCGCGTTGATGAGTTCCGGAATAATGGCAGAACCGATAAAGCCTGTAGCACCGGTTAAGAAAACTCGCATTGCAATCTCCTTTTCTTCATGAACAAGGGCGCTTCGCGTCCCGCTATTCAAGATGGAGGTGGGCTCGATACGATCTATACTGAAAGTCCGTATTATTGGTTCGATCGTCCGGGACAGTTTGAGGAATGGCTAAATGGATCCGCTCTCAGATGTGCTTTCGCTGTTGAAGCCGCGCAGCTACAGGTCCGGTGGATTTGATGTTGGCGGAGACCTGGCTGTCAAATTCCCCAAGCATGAAGGCATCAAGTGCTATGCCGTAGTTTCTGGCCAATGCTGGCTCTCCGTCGAAGGTGTTCCCGACCCGGTGCGCCTTACGGCAGGAGACTGTTTTCTGTTGCCCCGTGGACTGCCTTTCAGCCTGGCGACCGATCTGACGCTGACGCCTGTCGACTTTCTTACGCTTCTTTCGGCGAAGCCGAATGGAAGTACGGTCGCGCACAACGGCGGCGGGGATTGCTTTCTCGTCGGCGGCCACTTCGTCCTTGCCGGCGGCCACGCCGATGTTCTGCTGGGGTTTCTGCCGCCCGTCGTGCATATCCGGAAAGAATCGGATAAGGCGGCGATGCGCTGGTCGCTGGAGCGGATGATGGAAGAGGTTCGCGATCCGAGACCGGGCGGCGTTCTGGTTGCACAGCAGCTCGCCTACATGATGTTGGTCCAGGCCCTGCGGCTGCATCTGGCGGAGGGGGCCAGAGGCGGCGTTGGGTGGCTATTTGCCCTTGCGGATAAACAGATGAGCGCGGCGATCAGTTGCATGCACGACGATCCAGCGCATCGCTGGACATTGCAGGAGCTGGCGGAGCGGGTCGGCATGTCGCGATCGATCTTCGCCCTGAGGTTCAAAGAGACGGTTGGGTCGACACCGATGGAATACCTGACGCGCTGGCGCATGATGCTGGCAGGAGACAAGCTGACGAATTCGAGCGATCCGCTCTCTGTCATCGCTGTGTCGCTCGGTTACGAATCCGAGAGCGCCTTCGGCAAGGCTTTCAAAAGAGTGATGGCCTGTTCGCCAAGGCGATACAGCCGCGGACGGAGTCTACCTTCCCTTGCACCCAGCAACGGGGACGCCCAGCGGGACTTGAATCTGGAGATGGTCGAGCAACAAGCTTAATCAGGAATCAGATGTCTTTTTCAAGCACGAGGAAATGCAGATCGTCGCGGAGAGGCTTACCGAACCGATCGTCACCATAGGGAAAGGGTTGTGTTTCACCTGTGAGGGTATAGCCTCGCCGTTTATACCACTCGATCAGAGAATCCCGGACATGCAGCACGGTCATGCGGATACGGCGACCGCCGCGTTCCTTCGCGAAATTCTCTGCGGCGGTCAACAGGGCGCGTCCCAATTGTCTGTTTTGCAAATCAGGGCGGACGGTGAGAAGGCCGAGATACCAGGCACCGTCCTTTCGGGGATCTAACCAGACAAATCCTAATAAGGTTTCGCTGGGACTATCGCGATAGGTCAACAAGTGCGCTTCGGGCTTTGCCGCCAAATCTTCTCTGAGAAGAGATTCATTCAGGCGCTGTCCCTCGATAATGCCTGCCTCGACATTCCAACTTGCCGTAGAGCCAGAGCCTCGAAATGCCCAGTTCGCCAAATCTATAATTGCCGGGTAATCAGCCTCAACAGCCGGATTGAGCAACATTCGCATCAGTTTACGACAGCGGTGAACCTCCGGTTTCTGGTCACTGGTTCCTGAGTGCCTCCATCGGCTCCACGCTTGCCGCGCGCTGAGCCGGTACTACAGACGCCAGCAGCGCTGCCAGGCCGAGCAGCAACGTAGCCAAGGTAAGCATGATCGGGTCCCATGGCTTCACGCCGAAGAGCTGGTCGCTCATGAGCTTGCCAGCTCCAATCGCCGCTGGAATGCCAATCGCCAGCCCTATAGCTACCTGCGAAAGAGCCCCGCGCATCACCATCTTTACGACCCGCCCGCGGTTCGCTCCGAGAGCCATGCGGACGCCTATCTCACCGGTTCGCTGTTCCACGGTGTACGCCAACACTCCGTACAACCCGATCGCCGCCAGCAGCAGTCCGAGCGCACCGAAGAGCATGGTGAGAGTAGCGATCATGTTTTGCTGCTGGAAATCAGCGCTCACGACACTGGCGTAGGGGTCGACCTCATAGAGCACGAGGTTTGGATCTACGCTCGCCAGAGCCTTGCGGACGCGCTCCTCCATACCCGGCGGATTGCCCGGCGCCCAGATAACGATGTTGTACAGGAAGTGCGACCAGATCTCGCCGCTCTGGAGGGCCGGATCGTCGTACTGAACGGTTTGGGTTTCCGGGAGCCAGAACATCGCCCCTACCGGCTCCTTGTAGTCGCCAGTCATGTATCGCATGTCCTTCACGACTCCAACGATTTCGTACGTCGACGAATACTTCATTTTGTCGGGCCCGAAATGCTGTCCAATCGGGTTCTGGCCTTTGAAGAACTTCTTTGCAAACGCTTCGTTGATCACGGCAATCTTGCGTGTGGTTGCGGTATCCTGCTCCCCAATAGGCCGGCCCAGCAGCATTTTTGCGCCCAGGGTTTCGAAGAAGCCGGGCATCACGCGCGCCCAGCCCGCGCTTGTGTCTTCCTTGGCGCCCGGCTCGGGCCTTCCCTCGATGCGAATACCGTCGTTCCAGCTATCACCTGTCATGGGCGCATAGAGCGCGGGCGCTGCCATCCGCACACCGGGAATCTGGCGCAGGCGGTCATCGATTTGCCGGAACATCGGCTCCATTTGTTCCGGCTTGTAGTTGCTCAGCTTGGGATTGATCCAGGCAATGTACCGGCCCTGCGTTTCGAATCCGAAATTCTGGTGCTCGAGGTTGCGCAGGCTCTGGACCAGCAGGGCGGCCGCGGACAGCAGAACGACCGACATCGCCGCCTGCGCGATCACCAGCGATTTTTGCGCCCACGAACGCTGGCCACCCAGCGAACGGTTCACGCCGCGCAACGCCTCCACCGGATCGGCATGCGAAGTCACCCACGCTGGAGCGATGCCGAAGATGATGCCGGTCAGTACCGACATGGCCAAAGTGAAGAGCAGAACCGGCCAGGATGGTGTCGCGTCAATCGGCACGTAGTTGTTCGGTCCGCCGATCTGGAAGGCCAGATGCAGAATCAGCCTTGTCCCTGCATACGCCACGGCGACACCCATGACTCCTCCGACCACCGCCAGGAGGACGCACTCGACCAGCGCTTTGCGTACGAGCCGCGACCACGAAGCGCCGAGCGCCACGCGCACAGACGTTTGCGCGCGATCCTTCAAGCCACGCGCGAGCATCAGATTCGCAAGATTGCCGCATGCTACGAGGAGCACGCAGCCTGCCGCGGCCAGGAGCAGCTTCAGGTCGTTCTGATACTGATCTCTCATGGTCGCGACCCCGGCCCCTCCGGGGGTGAGGTGCAACGTCTGCTGCTGCCAGAGCTGCTTCTCGCCCGGCTCCATATCGGGCACGTGGCTGGCTAGCCAGTCGTGCAGTTCCACCCTAAGTCTGGCTTCAAGCGACTTCGGATTCACTCCCGGACGCGCCCTGCCGATCAGGTCAAGGAAGTTGCCGTTGGGCCTCTTGAGGCGAGAGGTGTCCCCGTCGATCAGCAGTTCAGCCGTTAGCGGCAGCCAGAGATCCGGCATGCCCCACCCGGCCAGCTTGGCTCCGTAGAATCCGGGCGCGGCCACACCGATCACCGTGAACGGGTGTCCATTGATCTGATAACTGGCGCCCACGACCGACGAGTCGGAGCCGTACTTCTCGCGCCAGATGTGGTAGCTCATGACTGCTACTGACGGCGCACCCTCCCGATCGTCCTCGTCGGTCATCATGCGGCCGATCCAGGGCTGCACGCCGAAGGTACGGAAGAAATTTCCAGAGACATACTCCCCGTTGCGCGTGTCCACCGGGGCCTGTGATCCCTGTCTGCGGACGCCCAGTGGCGCATTGCCGGCCTGAAGCGCCGCGAGGTCGGTGAACTCCGGTGTGTGCGCGCGGAAGTTCTTGTACATCTCCCACGAGAACAGCGAGAAATCGCCGTCTTCACCCTGCGTATACCCGCCCCAATTGCAGCAGCGGAGTTTATCGCCGATCCGCCACAGCTCTTCGGGCTTTGTCACCGGCAATGACTTCAACATCACCTGGTGTACGAGCGTGAAGATCGCCGTGGTCGCTCCGATCCCGAGCGCCAAGGTGATTACTGCAGTGATTGTGAAACCTGGCGCCTTCCGCAGTTGCCGCAGCGCGTCACGTAAATCGGCCAGCATTCGTCCCCCGCAAATTTGGTCTGGTTTTCAGTACGACAGAGCGTCGTCGGTAGTTCCCGGGTAAACGTTTGTCTTCACAATGAAGGACTTGTAGGCGGCGTCCGGCTAATGAGAACCCGGAGTCCGTTTCATCGGATCACAAATTGAATAGATGCTTACTTGATCGGCTTGGAAATCAGACTGAATTTGTCGTATATTAACGAAGTCGGACCGAACTTGTCGTATATTCACGAAATCGACTTGGGAACGATGCGGTTCGAGACGTGTCCCCGAGAGATTTACCAGATCCCCGCAGCTAACTCCTGGCGGGAGACCGCGAGGATCTGGCGGCCACTTTCGTAATCGTTGGGCTTCCCTCACTATGAGGTCCTGCCTGCAAAGATTCAACCACCACGATGGCCAGTGATTCCTGCGTGCGGGCCGCGATTTGAAGCGCGCTTTTTTGTGAGGCAGGTTGATGTACGGTACGACTCAGATTTGTTCCGCAGGCAGAAGCGGTTGGCTGTTTGAAAAGCTGGCTTTTCTGTTTGGCAAGAGCGTAAGAGCTCTTTCTGTCATTGGGATTTTGTCTGCCGCCCTGGCCTGGGCCAACGTGGGCGGAAGCATCTCGGGCACGGTCAAGGATCCATCTGGAAGTGTGGTTCTCAATGCGAACGTAACTGTCCGCGAGACAGGCACCGGCGTCTCATTCAAGGCGCATTCCGACAGCAAGGGACATTACACCTTCCCGGTGCTTCCGGTCGGCCATTATGAATTGAATGTTCAAGCATCCGGCTTTGCCTCGTATGAGCGGAAGGACATCGTGCTGGACACGAATGCGGCACTCACGCTTGATGCTTCTCTCCAAGTTGGTGGCGGCTCGCAGACAGTGAGCGTGACCGACGACACGCTGCATGTGGAGACAACGAGCACGCAAATGGGACAGGTGATCACGGGCAGGCAGATGACCGCCGTGCCTCTGGATGGCCGCAGCTATACGGATCTTCTCTCTCTCCAGCCTGGTGTCGCTCCGGCAACATCGATCACTTCGACCACGGTGCAGGATGTCGGCGCGACGGTGCTCAACCCCTCGGGAACGCTTAATCCCGGCACCATATCGGTCAATGGGCAGCGTGAGTTCGCCAACTATTTCAGCGTGAACGGCAGTGATGTGGAAGAAGACGTCAACGCCGGCACCGCCGTGATTCCCAATCTCGATTCGATTGATGAATTTCGCATCATTACCAGCAACTTTGACGCGGAGTATGGAGAATTCAGCGGCGGCCAGATCAGTGTGATCACGAAGTCGGGAAGCAACAGGTTTCACGGCAGCGCCTTCGATTTTCTGCGTAATACGGACCTCGATGCCCGCAACTACTTTTCGCCTACGCGTGGAGTCTTTCGGCAGAACCAGTTTGGCGGAACCCTGGGCGGCCCGATTCGTCACGACAAGGTATTTTTCTTTGTGGACTACCAGGGCACACGGCAGACGCAGGGCATCGATACGGGCAACATCAGCGTTCCTTCGGATGCGGATCGCATGGGGAATCTTATCGATTTCACCACGGGACCCACCGGAAACCAGCTTTCAGGAATTGTAGGCGGCCCTTCTTTCGCTACCTCACTCACGCAACAGCTGGGCTACAAGGTGACTTCAGGCGAGTCGTATTACGTGCCAGGATGCACGAGCCCGGCACAGTGCGTGTTTCCCAACGCCTTCATTCCGCAGAGCGCGTGGTCGGTCCCGGCGCAGCGCATGCTCCAGTACATCCCGGCTCCGAACACGGCCAGCGGCACCTTTGCCACCTCTGCCTATAACCAGATTGTCCGCGACGACAAGGGAGCCGTTCGCCTTGATGCGAATGCCCGCTGGGGTTTGCTTTCGGCCTACTACTTTATCGATGACTTCGATCTGAACGACCCGTATCCGGTAGCGCAGAGCGGGGCCAGCGTTCCCGGCTTCAATGCTCTCACCACTGGCCGCGCACAGCTCATCGCTCTTGGCGACACCAAGACCTTCAACTCCACGGAGGTCAATGAGCTCCACTTCAGTTACATGCGCGACCTCACCAATCTGGGGCAGCCTGTGGGTGGGCTCGGCGTGAGCCTGGTGTCTCAGGGCTTTGCGAATGCGGACGGTTCGCCGAGCATCGTCGCTCTCGATCCAAAGGGCCAGAGCGTCGAAAACCTCAACTTCAACGGCTATTCGACCGGCGCCGCGGCGAACCAGCTCATTCAAGCCAATAACGTCTGGCAGATCACCGACACCTTTTCCAAAGTGCTGGGCAGTCACTCCATGAAATTTGGCGGCGAGTTTCATGCAGACGAGGTGAATGCTCATCCCATCGCCCAGTTCAACGGCAACTTCGTTTTCTCAGGAACGGAGACCGGCGTGGACTTTGCCGATTTTCTGGTCGGCGTGCCCAGTCAGTACAACCAGAGCCAGCTCAACCCTTTCTATGCGCGCAACAAATACGTCGGTCTTTTCGCACAGGATAGCTGGCACGTGATGCCAAGTCTGACACTGAACTATGGCCTTCGCTGGGACCGCATCGCACCGTGGTCAGAGAAATACAACCAGATCTCGACATTCGTGCCGGGCGCGCAGTCGCTTGTCTTTCCCGGGGCGCCTCCGGGCATCCTCTATCCCGGCGATCCCGGCATTCCCAACACGCTCGCTCCGATCGACAATCACACCTTTGCGCCGCGCGTAGGGCTGGCGTGGTCTCCGCAGGCCGAGACGGGCAGCTTTCTGGAGAGGCTTCTGGGGTCTCCGGGAATGACAAGCGTGCGAGCAAGCGTGGGCAATTTTTATACCGCGATCGATGCACTGTCGATCGGCGTGCTGGCGGCGAATGCTCCCTATGGCACAACTTATACCAGCCCGGCTTCCCCGCTTTTCGCGACGCCATTCATTACGGCCGCAGATGGAACGAACAACGGCCAGCCTTTTCCGTACACCTTTGCTCCGCTGAACTCTTCGCGGAAGAATCCCGACGCCAGCATCGACTGGAGCACGTTTGAGCCGATCAGCGGCATCCCGGGATATGACATCCATAACAGCACTCCTTACACCGAGGAATGGATGCTCTCGATCGAACGGCAGGCCGGACCCAATACAGTTTTCAGCGCGAGCTATGTGGGCACGTCGAGCCATCGCCAGCGGGTGCTCATCGAACCGAATCCCGGAAACCCCGCTTTGTGTTTGAGTCTCAGCCACCAGAGCCAGGTGCAGCCGGGGACGCTGACCTGCGGCGCGGGTGGCGAAGATACGGTTTATTTCCCGATTGGCGGCGGACAGGTGAACGGCACACGCGGACCGCTGGGGTCGAACTTCGGCAGCAATGCGCTTCAATCCACGATCGGCAATGCGAACTACAACGCGCTCGAACTCAGCGCTCGTCATACCAGCGGCCGTCTTGAGTTTGTTGCGGCCTACACCTATGGCAAATCCATGGATCAGTCGTCCAACATCGCCGAGGAGGTTAATCCTTTCAATCCGGCGCTCAGCTACGCCATCTCCTCCTTCGACGTGAAACAAAACTTCGTCGTCAGCTACGATTACCGGCTACCCTTCGACCGGCTGTTCTCTCCCAATCGATTGAGTCAGGGCTGGTCGCTCGCCGGCATCACCCGCTTCGCGAGCGGTTTTCCCATCACCATGATCAACAATGGAGACAACTCGCTGATCGGGACCAATCCGAACGGGATTAACAACAGCAGTATCGACGAACCCGACTACAACGGCGGAGCGCTTCGTCTGAACTCGAATCCGCGCACAAACGGTCACAACTACTTCGATACCACGGCCTTCAGCATGAATGCTCTCGGGACTGCGGGCACTGCAAAGCGACGCTTCTTCTACGGGCCCGGCGCGGATAACTACGATATGGCGGTTGCCAAGAGATTGCCGCTGACGGAGTCGACGGCTCTGCTGTTTCGCGTCGAGGCCTTCAACCTCTTTAACCATACCCAGTTCAACGGCCCCAGCTCGGTCGACGGCGACATCGGCAGCTCGACCTTCGGCCAGGCCATCAGTGCATTGCCTGCGCGCATCCTGCAAGGCGCGGTGAAATTCAACTTCTGACGAAAATTGACAGCATTTGCTTGCGCCCGGCTCTCGGAACTATTCGTCACTTGACGACGTACCGATGTCACGGGGGCTTCGTGGCACTATTCAGCGATCGACTCAGGCAGGTGTTGCGCAGGTTAGGCCGTGCGCCACTTTTTACCGCCATCACTCTGATCACGCTTGCCATTGGCGTGGGCGCGAATACGGTGATTTTCAGCGTCGTGGAAGGCGTGCTGCTGAATCCGCTGCCCTATCCCCATCCGGAGCAACTGATCGGCGTGTGGCATACGGCTCCGGGGATCAACATCAAAGACCTGAACATGTCGCCGTCGGTCTACTTTATCGATCGGGAGCAGAACACCACGCTGCAGGACATCGGCGTTTACGATGGCGACTCGCTGAATGTGACGGGAGCGGGAGAGCCGGAACACGTATTAGGGCTTGACGTAACGGATGGCACGCTGCCGATCCTTGGAGTGGTGCCCGCGGTGGGACGCTTGTTCACACGCAAGGATGATTCGCCGGGCTCGCCGGAAACCGTGCTGCTCTCCTATGGATACTGGCAGAAAAAATTCGGCAGCGACCGGTCCGTCATTGGCCGCTCGATCACCGTCGACGGAAAGCCGCGGGAGATTATCGGTGTGCTGCCGAGGGGATTCCATTTCCTCGATGAGGAGGACGCCGCGCTGGTCCTGCCTTTCCAATGGGATCGGAGCAAAATCAAACTCGGCAACTTCAGCCAGCGCGCCCTGGCCCGGTTGAAGCCCGGAGTCACGATGGCACAGGCCAGCGCGGACATGGCAAGGCTGCTTCCGGTGGTGCTGCGAAGCTTTCCAACGCCCGAGGGCTTCAGTGTCACCCTGTTTGAAAAAGCGCACATTATGCCAAATCTCCGGCCGTTGAAGCAGGATGTTGTGGGCAACATCGGCAACGTGCTCTGGGTGCTGATGGGCTCGATTGCGATGGTGCTTCTGGTCGCTTGCGCGAACGTCGCCAACTTGCTCCTGGTGCGCGTCGAAGGACGCAGGCAGGAACTGGCGATCCGCTCCGCTCTTGGAGCCGGATGGGGACGAATCGCAAGCGATTTGATCTTTGAGAGCGTCGTTCTGGGGATCGCAGGTAGCCTGATCGGTCTGGCACTGGCCTACGGCGCGTTGCGCCTTCTTGTGGCGATGGCCCCTACGGGCTTGCCGCGCATCCACGAGATTGGCATCGACCTCCCGGTGCTGCTGTTTACGCTGGCGCTGGCACTCTTTACCAGCCTGCTGATCGGATCTATCCCGGTGATCAAGTTTGCGGGAGCAAGCACGACCAGTGGTCTGCGCGAAGGAGGACGCGCGTTGAGCCAGAGCCGCGAGCGGCACCGGGCGCGCAAGGCGCTGGTAGTCATTCAGGTTGCCATCGCGCTGGTGCTTCTGATCTGCTCGGGACTCATGATCCGCACCTTCCGCGCGTTAACCCACGTGTCTCCCGGCTTCGAGTCGCCGGAGTCGCTGCAGGCCTTCCGTTTCTACATACCGGAAACGCAGATTCCGGATGCCCAGGCTGAACGCGTGGTGCGCATGGACGAGGAGATTCTGAACAAGATCGCTGCGATTCCCGGTGTTTCGTCCGTGAGCTTCACGAGCGCTGTTCCGATGGATGGATACGATTCGAACGACGTGCTGTATACGGAGGACCACACCTACCGCGAGGGCGAGCTTCCACCGATTCGCCGCTTCAAATTTGTCGCGCCGGGATCGTTTGCGACGCTGGGCACGCGGCTGGTTGCCGGCCGCGACCTGACCTGGACGGACACCTACCAGAAGAGGCCGGTGGCCATCATCTCAGAGAATTTTGCGCGCGAGTACTGGCATAGCCCAAATGGCGCCCTGGGCAAGAGGATTCGCGTGGCCAGCACCGACGACTGGCGCGAGATCGTTGGAGTTGCCCAGGACGTGCACGACGACGGCGTAGACAATCCGGCACCGGCGGCCGTGTATTGGCCGGTGATGATGGACCACTTCGAGGGCCAAAAGCAGGAGTTGCGGCGCGGTATCGCTTTCATCATTCGGAGCCCGCGCGCCGGCTCGCAGAGCTTCATGAAAGAGGTTCAGCAGCAGGTTTGGTCGGTCAATCCGGATGTGCCGCTGGCGAATGTTACGACTCTCGGCGAGCTATATACAAAATCGATGGCCCGGACCTCCTTCACTCTCGTGATGCTCTGTGTCGCGGGCGGCATGGCCCTGCTGCTGGGGATCGTGGGCATTTACGGAGTCATCTCCTACTCAGTGTCGCAGCGGACGCGGGAGATTGGCATTCGCATGGCGCTGGGCGCGCAACGAGGGACGCTGACCGCAATGTTTGTGCGCCAGGGATTGTGGCTGACAGGCATCGGTGTCGCGTGCGGCTTGGTGGCCGCGTTCGCGACCATGCGGCTGATGTCATCGCTGCTGTTCAACGTGAGCCCCGTCGATCCGATCACCTATGCGACGATCACAGTTGGCACTGTGGCCGTCGCCTACCTCGCTTGCTACCTGCCGTCCCGCCGCGCAGCAACGGTTGATCCTGTAAATGCGCTGCGAGCAGAGTAGATAACGTCGTCTCTTTCTCATAAATAGAGGCAGCGACGCCCTTGAAGGAGTAGGATACGCGGCATGAATCTTCGACCTAACGGCTGAAGGGGGAATCCATGCGGCACGTTACCCTGCAAAAAGTTCTGTGGTGGTTATGCCTGTTCGTAGCGCCTCTGGTCCTGGTTGGTTTCGAATTGTTTCATCCCGCCGGCTTTACGACATCGCCGGGAATGTATCAGTATTTGTCGAAACCCGAGCCATACGATCCGCAATTCAAAGCCCTGGCGTACTTTGGCCCGCAGTGGTGGTTTACGCTGCACATGGTCCAGACCCCGATGGTCGCACTGGTGGCGATCGGACTGTGGATTCTCGCCGACCTTACCGCAGCGACGACAAGCCTTGGCGTATTGCTGCTGGCGTGGCTATCGCGCATCGCGACGTTTGTCTTCCTGATCTATTACACGGCGCTGGATTCGATTGGCGGCAGCGGTCTGGGGAGAACGATCCTCAATACGCAATCGCTGGCCAGCCAGGGCAAGCTAACGAGCGATCAAGTTAACGGCGTCGTGACCGTCCTCAACACGACGTGGGTCGATCCGTGGGTCGGCGGCGTTGGGTCCTTTATCAGTCTGACTGGTTCATGGGCGGCATTTTTCGCGGCCTTGCTTGTTGCGATTGCTCTGCTTCTGGATAAGAAGGCCTCGTGGATCCCTGCCCTCCTGCTGACGGCTTTCGGTTGGGAGCTGCAGATGAGCCACACGATGCCTCATGGCCCGGTCGCGTTCGCCCTACTGATCGTAGCCGGCGTCTGGGTGTGGCGAACCAACGCTCAACCGGCTCATGCCTGATTTTCAAGGCTAAAGATTTACTTGTCGCCACGATCAAGAAGAGTTTTGAGGACGGTCTCGAATCCGACTTCTCCCTTGCGGGAGTCTGCTTCCCCACTCTCGAACTCAATCCAGCCCTGGTTGAATCCGTCGAGCATCTGAATGCGCGGCGTGGGGTTCTTCATACCCTGCGATCTGAAGAGCGAATCCCAGGTGCTGCGCGGCACGGCTTCCATTCTGACCAGGCGACCGAGCAGGTCGGAAAAGGTGGCGGCGATCTCGTTCGGGGTCACGCGGTGCGGGCCTTCCAATTCGACGACTCTTTTTCCTGGCCATGTTTCCCGGATCAGTTCGGCAGCCACTCGTCCGATGTCGGCCGTGGCCACCATCGGTACAGGCTTGTCGAGAGGCTGAAGAAAGCTGGGAATTACGCCGCTTTCGCGAGCCGGAGCAACATCCCAGGCGTGATTTTCCATAAACCACCCGGGCCGTAGGAAGGTGATAGGGATCGGCAGTTCGCCCAGTGCCTGCTCGATGATGGTGTGCTGCGTGAGCAGGTTTCTTTGGGTTGCCTGCGCACCGATGGTCGACAGGTACACGACTCGGTCGGGGCGCGCGGCCTCGAGCGCAGATTTCAACGTGGCAGCTATGGCTCGCGCTTCGGAAAAATCGGGCGACGGGTCGAAGTTCGGCGGAACAAGGAGGAAAACACCCTCAGCATGTTCGAACGCTGCCGCGAGTGCGGCCGGGTCATTGATGTCCGCAACGGCGACCTCACAGCCACGCTCCGTTCAGGCTGCGCCTTTTTGACTGTCGCGCACCACGGCTCGGACCGGCCGTTGAGCAGCCAGCAGGTAACGCGCCAATTCGCCCCCAACCTGGCCAGTGATTCCGGTGATCGCAAACATCGTCTACTCCTCAGACTGGAAGCTGTCCGAATAGAGGATGCCGGGCATGTAGCGCTGGACTCACGCATCCATGATTTTGGGGCGCGCGGCAGGGCTCAACGTTATATCCCGAGGCCCAGCCGGAAGGCTGGAGGCAATCGTCGCGAGAAAGCCACTTAGCGATGAGTAGATTTCTGCGGAGGTGCGTCTTTCTCACAGCCGACTTCGTCTCTCGTAATGCGGGGTTCCGGATGGCTGGTTTTTCGTGGGAAGGGACCCTGTGTGAATTCTGCAGACGTTCCGGGCACTGAGGCTCGCGTCTCAAGGGCGAGTTGACGTGCGAAGTCCAGACAGTTCCGTTGGAACAGGCTGTGACACTGCCCAGCCCTCGATACGATCCTTCGACAATGACTAGTAATGCACTCCTGGATGCGGTTCAGCGCGTGGAGGCTGTTTTTTCCGCGTGCCGGGATGGCCAGTCGGGCTGCCGCTTTTCGAGGAAGGCACGGATGCCCTCCTTGAAGTCTTCGGTGGTGCGCGCTTCGGCGTTCGCAGCGATCGCAGATTCGGTTTCCTGCTCAAGGTGATGGTTGGCGTGCTGGCTGAGCAGCCTCTTGGTGGCCTGCATGGCGGCGGGGCTATTGCGGAGCAGGGTGCAGGCCAGTTTGCGTGCTTCGACCATGAGGTCCTGCTCGGGGACGACCCGGGTGACGAGGCCAAGATCGAAGGCTTCGGGAGCCTTGATAAGACGACCGGTAAGCAACAGGTCGCGGGAACGTTTGTCGCCGATCTGGCCGCGCAGAAAGGCCGAAACGATGGCAGGAACAAAGCCGATCTGTACCTCGGTATAGCCGAATTTGGCTTCGGGAATGGCCAGGGTGAAGTCGCAGATGGTAGCCAGGCCCATGCCACCAGCGATGGCGGCTCCGTTGACAGCGGCGATGGTGGGCTTGGGGGTGTCATACAGGGTGCGCAGCAGGCGCGCGATGCGCTCGGAATCCAGGCGGTGCTCTTCGGGCGTCTTGGCGCGCAGCGTTTCCAGATGATCAAGGTCGAGGCCTGCGCAAAAGGCCGAACCGGCGCCGGTGAGCAGGATGACTCCGCAGCCGGGATCGCCGGCTGCGGCAAGGAAAGCGTGGGTAAGGTCTTCCATCAACTCTGGATTGAGCGCGTTGCGCTTATCCGGGCGATTCATGGTGATGGTGCAGATGCCGCTCTCCATGTGGGTGTGCAGAGTGCCATAGCGACGCATTGTCGTTCCTCCAGGGCCGAAAAAGAAAATATTACTCCAAACTTTTGAAAACCAGCGTTGGACTATTGTGTCATCGCGCCAAACTTGTCCTGAATGGCGCGGCTGGCGGCGAGCAGGCCGTCAAGCGGGCGCAACGACGGCAGGGTGGCGCCAAGGCGGGCTAGTTCCGCGACAGCGATCTCAGTGGGAAGGTTGCCTACGAGCGCGTCCTGCGCGAAGGGGCATCCGCCGAGACCGGCGAGGGCTGAATCGAAGCGGCGGCAGCCGGCAGTGTAGGCGGCAGCGACCTTCGCCGCGGCATTGTCGGGACGGGCGTGCAGATGTATGCCAAGTTCGACGTTGGGCGGGAGCGTGGGCAGAACGGCGGAGACTAGGGTGGCTACGTCTTCGGGCGAGGCAAGACCAACGGTGTCGGCGAGGGAGATTTGCTCGATGCCGTTGTCGGTGAGGAGGTCGCAGGCGGCGATGACCTCATCGACGCTCCAGGGATCACTGTAAGGATTGCCAAAAGCCATCGAGACGTAGGCGACCACGCCGAGTCCGGCTTTGTAGGCGGCTTCCCCGATGGCGTCGAGGGCTTCGAGCGACTCTTCCGGCGTCTGGCGCTGGTTACGCTGCAAGAATTCGGGCGAGATGGAGTATGGAAAACCGAGGGTGGTTACGGATCCGGTGGCGATGGCGCGGTCGGCGCCTTTTTTATTGACGACAATGCCGATGATTTCCGTTTCGCCAACAGTGTCATAGTCCGAGGCGGTCAGAAAATTCAGGACCTGCTCCGAATCCGCCATCTGCGGGACGGCGGCTGAGGAGACGAAGGAGACGGCGTCAATGTGCCGGAAACCGGCGGCGATAAGCGAGCGGAGGTATTCCGCTTTGACCTCGACGGGAATCGGCTTGGGAAGTCCCTGCCAGGCGTCGCGGGGGCATTCGACGAGTTTGACTGCGCCGGTCATCTCTAAAACAGTTTACTGTCCGACAGCAGTTTACTGAATATGGATACGGGTCATCAGGAAGACGATGAAGACGGCGGCAAAGTGCGCTGTGGCTACTGAGGCAAGGGCGATCCACAGAGACTTCGAACGCAGGATGAGCGCCATGAGCACGCCGTAAAGCGGAAACTGGATATACATCAGTAGCTGTGACAAATTTTCTCCGAGCCCGTTGGCAAGGCCCGGAGCGGGACTCTTAACCAAAAGCACATAAGGATAGAGCGTCATGAGAGCGCTCGGTCCGGCAAGCGCCATGATGCTCGCTGTGTGAATGGCAAGGGGAGTGACAGCGATGCCTAACAGGAGAGGCCACCAGTTGAGTAAAAGGCTGGAGCGCTTCTTCTTTTTTGGTTTGCGCGGAGCGCTTCGGGACGAGGAGGTCCGGCGCTTTTCGCGGGCTGGGGCTGTGGCGACAGGCATGGGTTGAGGATACGCGGGTGAAGAGCGAGGAAGACGCGAAAAGTCGGGTCGACGACGCAGGGGGGAATCGAGGAGATCATGGGCCCGATTCTTAAAATCCGACGGAAATCTTTGGAATGAACCCGAGAAATCCTTACCCAAACGCTCTCGCGGTCGACTACATTAGTCGCCACGGGCGGTCAGCCCAAAATCTGGACATTTGCCGTTTTTGATGCAGGACATTTTCCCGGGCCTGGTTGTTATGCGAAAAGGAGAATGAATCATGCCAATCCTCTCGAATCTGCGCGCCTCGGCAGTTGCTGTAGCGCTCCTCGGCTTCTCACTGGCGTCCCATGCCACTCCAACTACTACCTTCGATGCCATCTACATTTTTGGCGACAGCTATTGCGACGTGGGCAACATCTTCATTGCAACCAAAGGCGCTGAACCAGCTTCGCCGTATTATCAGGGTCGATTCTCGAATGGACCCATCTGGCTCGATCATCTCGCTGGCACCTACGGACTAACCCTCAAACCGTATCTTGGAGGCGGGACGGATTATGCTTTCGGTGGCGCGATGGTCCTGACTGCCGTTCCGGAAGGCGCGTTTTCTATTCCCAGCGTTCCAGAACAGGTCGAGTTGTATCTGAGCCAGCACAATGGCAAGGCCGATCCGAACGCACTGTACGTGGTTGAAGGCGGTGGCAACGACATTCTGGATGCGACGGGCGGGTCTCCCCAGGAACTCGGCAACGAAATCGCTTTCGGCCTGGCATCGAGCATCGAACTTCTGGAGCGAGCCGGGGCGAGGAATATCCTGACATCCAACCTGCTGGATGTGGGCCAACTGCCGGGCGCGAAAGCCGAGGGAATCTCGAGTTTCGCCACGGCTGCTTCGCTGGCCACGAACAAGGCGCTCGATCTGCTGTTGCTGCTGGAGTCGTTCTCACCGCGGACGCGCATTTATCGGATCGACGCGTATGCTCTCTTCCAATCGGTGCTTACGGATCCGGCCCATTACGGCTTCAACGATGTTACGGATCCGTGCCTGACGACGACGGTTTGCAGCAATCCCTACGTGAACTTCTTCTGGGATGAAGAACACCCGACGATCTTTGGCCACTCTTTCTTTGCCGTGGTGGCGCAGGAGCTGCTGAAGCAATGAGAGCCTGACGCTCATCACCCAGCCGTCCGATCAGACTGAGCGGCGATCGCAGGAGCGGAGCCAGAGCTCGAAAACCAGCGTGTTGATGGAAAAGCCTATCCAGAACGCGATTCCGAAGAACTGTCTCGGCGCGAGGTGAGTGAGAGGGCTGGTCGCAAAGAAGACTCCCATCACCGGGCGGGTGGTTGCAATGCCGAGCAGGATCGCGATCGAGCGCAACAGCCAGCGCCGTTCGCGCGATGGATCATTCTGACGACGGTAGCGGTAGGCGCGGAAGAGCGAGAAAAGAAAGAGGCTGTTGAAGAGAAGGACGGCGGAGCGCTCGGTCCATCCGCCAACGGAATCGACGCTCATGGCATAGGCGGTGATGCCGACGACCGCTCCGAGCAGAAAGATGAGGTGTCCAGGCCATCTGTCGCGTGCGGTCGCACTGAAGACGACAAATGGGGCAATCAAAACGAACGCAAGCGCGGGAAGAATGTGGGCAAGCGTGAGCGCGGCATGGGAAGCGAAGAACGTATCGAGAGCAACGAGCTGAGGCGGGGCTGAGTGCGGGGGGAATGCTAACGCGAATACGCGCCGGATAACGACGGCGACGGCAATTGCGGTACATGCCCAGAATCCCATGCGCAGCCAGAGCGGGGCTCGCTGCTCTTTGAACGAGGGGACAGCCATGCTACCTGATACGAAAAAGACCGCGTTTTAGTGCCGGGTTTCTCCTGCGTTTGCAGATTATGCAGGTTGGTCGCCAGAACTAAGGCGGCGATGGAAGAAGTCGAAGACCACTCCATAGAGCAGATGGGCCAGTTCGGGATCGTAGCGAGGGCCCTCGTCGCGCATGAAGGCATGCGCGCCGTTGACTTCGTGCCAGCTGAACTTCGCACCGACCTCGTTCAGCCGGTCCTGGATGATCATGCGGCCATCGAGCGGCGTGTGCGGGTCCTGACGGCCCCAAATCATCAAAAGCTCACCTTGAATGTCTTTGGCGCGGGCGAGTGAATCGTCCTTCATACCTTTACCCAGGCTGCCGGTGTGGATGTCGGTTGCGTAGAAGCAGGCTGCGCCGCGCACGTCAGGGTTCATGGCGGCGCGGAAGGCGAGATGGCCTCCGATGCAGATACCCATGGCGCCGAGTTGACCGGTGCAGTCGGGACGTGACTTGAGGTGGTCGAGGACGGCGCGGGCGTCGGCGTCGTAGCTGGCGAGTTCCTTGGTGGTCTTCCACTGATTCCCGCGGTCGGAGCCGGCCTGATCATAGGCGAGGACAGTTCCGGCGGGCTCGAACTCGTGATAAATCTCGGGGACGGCGACGATGTATCCGTTGCCGGCGAGTATCGCGGCCATGCGGCGAACGGGTCCGGTGAGCTGAAAGATTTCGCTGTAGAGAACAACTCCGGGATATTTGCCGGGCGCGACGGGCCGGAAGATGTGGGTCCGCAAGGGGCCGTAGGGCGTGGCGAGTTCTACCTGTTCGTTGTCGAGGATGATCATGGGCGGCCTGCTCCGTTTCTGCGGGTGATTTTACAAGCTGCGGAAACTCGGGTATCGGGACAACATCCTCAGCGGCTAAAGCCGCACTAAATTAGAGCATTTTACGGCACGGCTGAAGCCGTGCCCTTACGAAGCACTGGGCTCTTATGCGGGCTTTTATGAGCCGCAATATCCAAATCAAGGAGTTTGCAATAGAGAGGGTCAGGTTTGCAGGATGCCGACATTGAATTTCGGCACGTCTGGATTGAGGGCGGCGGCTTCAAGGGCGATAAGGATGGCTTCGCGGGTCTTGGCGGGGTCGATGATCGCGTCGACCCAGAGGCGGGCTGCGGCGTAGCGGCAGTCGGTCTGCTGGTCGTAGGTGGCCTTGATCGAAGCGAGCAACTCCTGCTTTTCTTCGTCGCTTAGCTTTTTGCCACCACGTTCGAGCTGGCGGATCCGGATTTCGACGAGAGTGTTGGCGGCTGAGGCTCCGCTCATGACGGCGTAGCGCGCGGTGGGCCAGGCGAAGATGAAGCGCGGGTCGTAGGCCTTGCCGCACATGGCGTAGTTCCCTGCTCCGTAAGAGCCGCCGACGATGACGGTAATCTTGGGCACGGTGGAGTTGGAGACGGCGGTGACCATTTTTGCGCCAGCGCGAATGATGCCGCTCCACTCGGCATCGCGGCCCACCATGAAGCCGTTGACGTCGTGCAGGAAGATGAGGGGCACGAGGTTCTGGTTGCAATCCATGATGAAGCGCGCGGCCTTTTCGGCGCTCTCGGCATAGATGACGCCACCGAATTCGGTTCGCTTCTCGCCGGTGTGACTAATTTGCGGCTGGTGCTGCTTCTGGTTGGCGACGATGCCGACGGCGTGGCCTCCGATACGAGCGTAACCACAAAGAACAGTCCGGCCGTAGTCGGGTTTGTACTCGTCGAACTCGCTGCGGTCGGTGATGCGAGCGAGAAGCTCGCGCATGTCGTAAGTGTTTGCCGCGCTTTTTGCCGGGTCGGGATCGAGGAGTGAATAGAGATCTTCAGCGGCGTATTTTGGCGCATCTTTTTCTGGGTCATAGGGTGTGCGGCTGAAGGGTGCGCCCGGGCGGTATCCTATTTTCGCGACGAGCGAGCGCAGGCGGGCGATGCAGAGATGGTCGTTCGGTTCCTTGAAGTCAACCGTGCCGGAGATTTCGGCGTGCATGGTCGCGCCGCCGAGCTCTTCAGCGGAGTACTTCTGGCCAATGGCGGCCTGGACGAGCGCGGGACCGGCGAGGAAGAGTCCGCTGCCCTCAGTCATGAGGACGTGGTCGGTCATGACGGGCAGGTAAGCTCCGCCGGCGACGCACATGCCCATGATGGCGGTGATCTGCGGGATGCCCATCGCGGACATGACGGCGTTGTTTCGAAAGATGCGGCCGAAATCGTCCTGGTCGGGGAAGACGTCCTCTTGCAGCGGCAGGAAGACGCCGGCTGAGTCGACGAGGTAGAGGGTCGGGATGCGGTTCTCCATCGCAATGTGCTGCGCGCGGAGGACCTTCTTCGCGGTCATGGGGAAGAAGGCGCCGGCTTTCACTGTGGCGTCGTTCGCGATGATCATGCAAAGCTGTCCGGCGACGCGGCCGAGGCCGGTGACGGTGCCAGCGGAAGGTGCTCCGCCCCACTCTTCGTACATTTCGAAGGCGGCGAAGAGAGCGAGTTCGAAGAGCTCGGTGTGGGGGTCAAGAAGAAGACTGATGCGTTCGCGGGCGGTGAGCCGCTTCTTGGCGTGCTGGGACTCAATGGCCTTGGGGCCTCCGCCCTCGCGAATGGTGCCTTCCTGCTCGCGAATCTGCGTGAGCAGAGCGAGCATGCCGGCGGTGTTATTGCGGGCTCGGGGGGATTGAGGGTCGAGCTTTGAGGGCAGAGTGAGATTGAGTAAGGGTGAACTGGAGTCGGCCATAACGGACTGGCCAGATTAACGCATTTTTGGAATTGGCGTATGCGGAGTGCGAGAGTTCCGAAATCCCATGTGGACCAAGGAGCACTTATTGGTGTTGTGTCTCTCGCCGATACCGAACGTAGTTCTTACCATTGAAGCGGAAACTGTCTGTGACGATCGTAGCGCCAGCACGCAGAATCCAAGTCGATCTGACCTGAGCATAACCATTGAACCGATTTGGCATGATATCGAGTTGGTCTGAACGTGTCTTCAAGAGCAGCGAGGCTCCGCCGTCGTCTTGGTGAAAGAGCCAAAACGGGACAATATGAGCACCCCTCAGGCCGCCTACACCAATCACCAGGTAATTCGTGCCATCTTGTGACGAGAGGGGCAGCTTCCTGCAGAGAATCTCTGCTCGTGGTTCATCTCCGGCTTGTTCGTGATCTTCGCAACGCACATTCGAAGGCGGGCCATTTGGAAAGTCCTCTTTGTCGTTGAGAAGTAGAACAAGAGCGCTCTGAGGGAGTTGTACGAAGTCCGCGACTCTTTCGTCATCGGAACTGAACGAAAGAGATCGCGGAGTTTCTTGTCCGAAGCACAAGCCTACCAACAAAATCAGAGTCAACGCTGCGAACGGCTTCTTGATCGAAGACATGGCCATCTTATTTCGGCATCACTTTCACCCATGACACGGCGGGCATGGGCAGATCGAAGTCGAGGGTGACTTCGCCTTGCGAGTTGGAGCTAACGGTGGTCGGCGGGGTGAGGGTCTGGAGCGCGTCCTTTTGGTGCAGTGAAGCCATTTGTGAGGGGTCGGGCCATTTGGGACTACCGATGGATTGCCATGCTCCATAGACATTGGAATGGTCGTTGTCGATACGCTCGTGTTCGAGGCGATAAGACGCGCCAGGCGTGAGGCCGCTAATGGTCAGAGTAATGTGGCGGGCGAGCGGGGCGCTGCCGGCGGCGTAGCTGTGTTGCGGAGTGGCATTGCTGAGGAGAATCGAGACGCTTCCCTCAGGATTGCGCGTGGCGAGGGCTTTGACGAGGCCACCGAAGCCGTCCCCCGAACCGGTGATCGACAGACGATCCGTACCGAGTTGGTGAAGGAGATAGTAAGCCCAGTAGCGCGGCTTGCGAATACCATCGAGGCCGATGAGGCCGAAGCCTCCGTGGAAGAGCGATTTGGGATCGCCACTTTCCTCAAAGTAATCGCTGGCTGTCCAGTAGCTGATGGAGGCGACCTGATCGAGGCTATCGTCGATGCCGGAGACGGTTGCGGCAGCACTGTAGGCCATGTCACTCACCTTGTCGCCGTATTCGGGGGAGATGCCCCACTCGGTGAAGTAGATGGGGAGATCGGCGAATCCGTAGCGGCGCAGAAGCGGGCGGTAGTCGGACGCGGGCATGTAGTACGTATGGATGTCGAGAAAGTCGAGCGGGACGCTGTGGCCTCCGGTGGCATAGTTCTGCGTGGTGACGTGGCGGAGGAATGGCTCCTGAAATGTGGTGAAGGAGACGACCGGGCCGCCAATTTTCAGGTTGGGGTCGACGGACTTGACGCCCTCGGCGGCATAGTCATAGAGGCGGAAGTAGTCGTCGCGGGAGCCGCTCCAGAAGACGGGGTCATGCAGTAGATCGGGCTCGTTCCAGACCTCGAAGGGCCAGCTTTCGACTTCCTCCTTGCCGTAGCGGTCGATGAGATGTTGGGCCAGTGCCGCGACCAACGCCTGCCACTTCTTGTAGTCCTTGGGAGGGGAGCTGCTGGCGCGATACTTGAAGATTTTCGGTGCGATGGAGTTCGCCGCGAGCGCGGCCGGCATGAAGCTCAGCTCGACGTAGGGCTTGAGGCCGTCCTGGCGAAGGATGTCGTAGAGCTTGTCAACCTTGGACCAGTTGTAGTGCGGATTGCCGGCGGCGTCTTCGGTGTAGACGCTGGGGTCGTCCATGAAGATGCCGTGCGCGCGGATGTATCGAATGCCGAGCGTGTCGTGCGCAAGCTTGTTGCCGGCGCGAAGGCCGGCCCCGGCGGACTTGATGTGCTCGTTCAGATCGCCTTTGAACATGTAGCTCAAGTGCTCTGACCCGAGAGCCATTTCCCATTTATGTTCGAGGGTGCCGGTAATCTTGGATGCGTCGACGCGCACGGCAATGCTCGGTTCCTGGGACGACACGGCAGAGGCGGTGGCAGATGCGGTTGCGCCCCGCGGGCTCCAGGCGCTGCCGTCGTTGGCGCGCACGCAGTAGTAATAGGTGTGACCGGATCGGATGTCAGAGTCGACCCACGGGCCGTGCGGCACGCGGCCAAAGGGCTCTCCGGGAAAGAATCTCTCAAGGGCGTGCTCCACAAAGATCGGAGCTACTCCAAAGGTGGAGCTGGCCATTGCAAATGGGCCGTTGGGGTGGTCGCTGCGCAGCACCTGATAACTGACGGCATTGGGCACGGCAGTCCAGTCGATCGTGATGATTCCCTGCCCGCTTATGGCACGGACCTCAGCGACGGGTGGGAGCAATGAGGATTGCGGAAGCGACGGTGGAGGAACGTATCGTAACCAAAGAACCACGGCCAGACAAGAGATAAACCCGATTCCCAGAACGACCAGCAAGGCCCAGAGCCCGCGACGCAACCATCTCCCCACGCTTACATTCCTCCATCACACCGTACACGCCATACGGCGTTAAGGGAAGATTCTCAAACAGCCGTTTTATACGGGGGCAACGGGTGTTCCGCGCAACCCGAGAGCTTCAGCATTGTTCTGCATGGCGAGGATGCAGAAGGCGATGTGGTCGTCGATGGAGACTCCGAGCTCAGCTGCACCAACAACGATGTCGTCACGATTGACGCCGCGGGCGAAGGCTTTATCCTTCATTTTTTTCTTCACGCCGGCGACGTCCACATCAAAGATGGATTTTGTGGGTTTGACCAGAGAGCAGGCAGTGAGAAAGCCGGCCAGCTCGTCGCAGGCGAAGAGCGCTTTGGCAAGGTGTGTCTCGCGCGGGACGCCCGAGTAAGTAGCATGGCCGAGGATGGCGGTGCGAATCTGTTCCGGCCATCCCTGGTCGACGAGAAGGCGATTACCGACGAAGGGATGCTCTTCGAGCGAGGGGTGTCGCTCGTAGTCGAAGTCGTGGAGTAGTCCAGTGATGGAGTAGGCGTCGACAAAGCTGTTGCGCTCGTTGCCGGTGATGCCGCGAGCATCGGCTTCGCGTTCGCCGTAAGCGCGGACACAGGTTTCGACGGCGAGAGCGTGCTTGAGAAGGCTGGGTGACTGGGTCCATTCGCAGAGTAATTCCCAGGCGCGCTGGCGGGTGTGTGTCTCGTTATCTGTCTCGTTGACGATCATCTGGTTTCATCGTTGCAAATTCCATTTTGGGTTTCTTCGGGTTTCTTCCGGGTTTCTTCGGCTGACTCACAGTTTTCACTTGACAACTAAGATACCTCGGATGCAACCTGAATCACAGTTGGGGGGAATGGCGGCTATAATCCGCTGCTTCAGCCAGCTGGAGTAGCCCGCTCTGGCACTCCGTAACAATTTATGGCAACTATCTTAGCTACTGTCGAAGCACGCGAGGTGCTTCGTTGCGAGCACTGCAGTCTGGTGCAATTCAGAACGGCGAATTCGCTCTGCCGCCGCTGTCACAAACCACTTGAAATCGAAGAACCGGAACCGCAGCTACCTCAGCTAGTGGTGGCGTCTGCGAGCAACTCCGCGAACGAAGACGAGATCAACGTCGCGCGCGCGGTTCGCGATATTCGCCATGCACGAGGTCTAAGCCAGCGTCAGCTCGCAGGCCGCATGCAGGTGCCGCGTACATATATCTCGAAAATCGAGAATGCCAAAGCGATGCCGACGCTGTCTTCTCTGGAACGGCTGGCCACGGCGCTCGAAGTGGATATCTGCGCACTGCTGCGTGATGCGCGAAGCCGCGTTCAGGCAGAGACGATGGCCATCATGTCAGATCCCTTCCTGGCAGAGATCGCATCGCTGATGTCAGAGCTGGACGGCTTTCAGCGATCGATGTTTCTCAACCATGTAAGGGAAATGGCCTCGGGGCGCAGGCGCACAGCGTAAGGCAGCTAAGACCCGGGCAGCTAAACTCCCGGCTGCTAAGAGGCGGGGTAGCTTAGAACCGGTTAGCGAGGATCAGGGCCGGGCGTGGAGTTGCGTTCATTCGTCATAGATAGAATGCAGCTATATGTCTATGCTTCGCTTCGATCCAGGCGGCAGCTCAGCTGCGGATATCTACAAGCTCATGATCGGGATGGTTGTGCCGCGCCCGATCGCCTTCGTCTCCAGCCTGGATGAGCAGGGCGTACGCAATCTCGCGCCTTTCAGCTATTTCATGGCCTGCACAGCGGATCCCCCCGTTGTGTGCTTCGTGAGCTCGTTCCGCAAGGGCGAGGCTCCGACAAAAGATACCCTGCGCAATGTGATCGCGACGAAGGAATTTGTCGTGAACATCGTGTCAGAGGAATTCGCGGACAAGATGAACCTGACTTCGGCCGAGGTTCCTCCGGAGGTAGACGAGTTCGAGCTTTCAGGGCTGACGCCCGTTGCGAGCGAGCTGGTCAAGCCTCCGCGCGTGGGCGAAAGCCACGCCCAGATGGAATGCCGGTTACGCCAACTTCTGCAGATTGGCGAACACCCGGGAGGCGGCACGATTATCTTCGGCGATGTGCTTCGATTCCACGTGGACGAGGCGGTGATCGATGGCTATAAGATCGATCCCGATAAATTAAAGGCCGTTGGCAGGATGGGCGGACCTACATATGTCCGGACCCGCGACCGGTTCGATATGACCCGTCCGAAATAACTGCGTCGGTCTGCGCCTGTCAGGCATGATGTGAATCTTCCTTCCGCGTCATTGCGGCTGCCCCAGCGACCGTGCTACGGTCGAATCAGGGGATGCCGTTGTCGCTACGCTTTAGCCGCGTTCATGAACTGCCGCCGGACGAGCTGGCGATTTATCGCCGGCTGGACGCTGACCGTGTGCCCAAGCACGTGGCCATCATCATGGACGGCAACGGGCGCTGGGCGGGCAAACGCAGCTTGAAGCGCTTCCTGGGGCACCAGCAAGGGGCCGAATCCGTGCAATACGTCGTCGAGACGGCGTCGCGAATCGGTCTGCCCTGGCTCACTCTTTATGCCTTCTCGCTCGAGAACAACCTTAAGCGGCCACGGACGGAAGTGAGCTTCCTGATGCGGCTGCTGCGCACCTATCTTTCAAACAATGTACAGCGGATGAACGACAACAATGTCCGCATCCAGTACATTGGCCGAACGGATGAGCTGGAACGCGACGTCCGCGAGCGGATGGAGTGGGCGGCGGACGCGACCAAGCACAACACCGGCACCGTTCTCACGCTGGCGCTCAATTACGGAGCGCGTTCGGAACTGGTGGATGCTTTCCGCGCGCTCTCGGGTGAGATCGCACGGAAAGAGCTGCGCCTGGAGGATGTGACGGAGCAAGACATCCAACGGCACCTGTATACGGCCCATATGCCAGACCCGGATCTGCTGATCCGTACGTCGGGCGAGATGCGCATCTCGAATTTTCTGCTGTGGCAGATCGCCTACGCGGAGATCTTCGTCACCGATCGGCTGTGGCCGGACTTTCGCGGTATCCACATGCTCGAGGCGATTGAGGACTTCCAGAAGCGCGAACGCCGCTATGGCGGCCTGGCAGACGGGTCGGAGTCCGACGATGTGGCTTCGCTGCCTGCCAATACGCTGGTTCCGCGATAGGAAGCTGTCCCCCTTCTTAGAGGAATCGAGCAATGATTCCCAAATCTGGCCAAAATCTGGGTTTCACGTTTGTCTTCGCGAAGCCCGCGATCATAAATGCAGTTGTTCCATTGCTGTTAATCCAAAGATCAGCCTTGGTCTGAACGTCAAGAGGAAGAAAAAATGAGATCAGTATTTCGCGCGGTCAGCTTGATCGTAATGTCCACGGTAACAACTTTATGTATCGCGCAGGCTCCTGGGGCGGAGACGCCTCTGCAAACGAATGCCTGGGCTGTATTGAATGCCGGTCTTACCGACAAAAATATAGAGCACCGCGTGAAGGCGGCGCGCGAGCTTGGAGAGATTCCCCACAACGCCAAGGCAGAAGATGCTGCTCTGACGGCCTTGAAGGATTACAAACCAGAGGTACGGGCGGCCGCAGCCCAGGCCCTGGGGGAGATGGGCGCCAAGAGTGCAGATGCGCAGCTACGGGAAGCCCTCAAGGACTACGATCCATCTGTCGCGCTCGCTGCGGCATACTCCCTTGTCCAATTGGGTGACGACAGAGGATACGACGTCTATTACGCAGTGCTTACCGGAGAATTGAAGACCGGCACGAGTCTGACAGATCAGCAGAAGAAAAGACTGAAGGATCCCAAGCAGATGGCGACATTGGGCTTGCAGGCCGGAATCGGATTCGTTCCCTTCGGCGGACTGGCCTTCACCGGATACAAGATGCTTACGCAAGATGACACGTCTCCCGTGCTGGCGGCCGCCGCGATCATGCTCGCGAAGGACCCCGATCCGAAGAGCGGACAGGCCTTGGCGGACGCTTCCGCGAATAAGGATAAGTGGCTGGTTCGAGCGGCAGCGTTCGATGCGATTGCCAAGCGCGGAGATCCAGATCCAATCTTGCTGCAGGCCGCCATGGACGGCCTGTCTGATCCCCAACCGGAAGTGCAGTACTCCGCTGCAGCAGCAGCACTTCACCTGGTCGACGTTGAATCGGGACACCCAGGACATCCTCGTACAGGCTCAGCAAAACCCAAGACTGCAACGAAAAGGGCACAGTAGCTTTCGCTGTGAAGGGCCAACTGCTGGCCTTTCCGCGGAAAGGCCAGCTTGGGGTTGTTACGGTTCTCGGAGTTTACTGTTCGCAACACCGCCGGGAACGATGACGACCTTTTGCGGAGCATCAATCTTCGTGTTCGGCATTACGAGTTTGACTTTTAGATTGGCAATTTCAGGCTTCGACCTTGCCGGTGCCACAAAACCGAGTTCGTACTGGTTTTGCAGGCGACGGCCCAGGTCGTCCAGGTAGGGGGAAAAGGAGACGGGATTACCCGCTCCCTGCCAGTAGGACTTTCCTCCTGTAGCCTGTGAAACCAGATTGAGCAAACTTTGGCCGGAGTTGCTCTGGTAAAGGCCACGGTCGTACCTACCGTCGTCGTGCCAGTAGATCGAATCGACAATGAGGCCGGCGCGAACGGAATCGTTGATGGCTGCCTGGAGATAGGGATTGTCGGGATCGAAGCGAAGGTTATAGGGATCGACTCCATCGGTGACCATGACTACTTCGCGGCGGTTATCGCGATCGCTTGAGGGCCACCTCTTGGCGAGATCGGAAAGGCAGAAGTAAGGACTGGCATTGCTACCGGCCGATCCGGCGGGAAGATGGAGCGACTTGAGCGCCTCTGCCTTGTTCCTAGTGAACGGCTGCGAGAACACGGCGCTGCCATTCTGCATGTAGGCAATGCCAACGGCAGTGGTGGGAGGCAGCCCTTGCACAAAGTGCTCTATGTCTCCCATCTGGCGGCCAAGGCTGGTGCGGGATGAGCCGTCGATAAGGACGACAAGTTCCAATCCCGCGCGATCGCCGCGCAGGGGAACAAGGTCGGTGATATTGGCCGATTTGCCCCCGACCTGGACCTTGAGGTCCTGCTGCTGGAGAGGCGCGGGAGATTCGGCGTTCTTGCTCAGAACCGTAATGACGGCCTGAGCCTGGACTTCGTCAGAGCTCTGAGCGAACGAAGGCAACGCAGCTGCCAAAAGACCGAAAGTTGCAGCGGCAGCGAAAAATCGATTTGGTTTCATAGGGTTTCCTCAGATTACCTTGCAATTGCCATGTGCTCGCTAACAGTCGGCGTGGCCTCTGCGGCGGTTATGCTTCTTCTTTTAGATGTGAACACGGGCCATTTCGATATGTTGTTTTGACGGGTAGATCACGAGCAAAGACCCACAGGGCAACGTGTATCCTTTCATAGAGATGAAACGTGTCGTTACGGCTGCAGTTCTTATTCCCCTTGTTCTTTTGTTGATTTTCAAAGCTACCCCGTTGCTGATGACGTGGATAGTGGGCCTGGTGGCGGAGTTGGCGCTATGGGAGTATCTGGCACTGGCCGATGCTTCAGGCTCCAAAACACCACGCATCGCAGTGATGATCGCGGTCGCACTGCTATTTGTTGTTGTTTTCCGGCGGCCGGATTTTCTGGGGCCGCTGTTGGGTGCGCTGGCGCTAGGGCTGTTTATCGTGTGCGCCTTTCGCTCACCGCTCAAGCGCGTGCTTCCAGACACTGCTTACTCGGTCTTCGGCATGCTTTATGTGGGCGTGCCGCTGACTACGCTGCCGCTGCTGAGCGAGCAGGAGAATGGCCCGTCGCTGCTGCTCTTTTTATTTCTCGTGGTGTGGGCGGGCGATATTGCTGCGCTTTATGTGGGCCGCGCGTGGGGCCGGCGGAAGCTTGCTCCGTCGATCAGTCCGGGAAAGACGTGGGAGGGCTCGGCGGCATCGGTTGTTGGAAGCGCAGCGATTGGGCTGGCTCTGGTGCTGCTGGCCGGGGCGCTGGCGCGACGCACCGGAGGGCTGTCGACTCTGTTGTCGTTTCCCGGATCGATCCTGGGCTGGGTGGCGCTGTCGGTATTGCTGAACGTCGCCGCACAGGTGGGCGATCTAGTTGAGTCGGCGCTCAAGCGAGGCGCAGGCGTAAAGGATTCAGGCGCGCTTTTGCCGGGACATGGAGGGGTGCTGGACCGCATCGATGCGCTGCTCGTCGCGGCTCCGGTGCTGTGGTACGCTCTACTTTTGCAGCAGTCCTTCTAGTTGTGAGTGATCGACCTTGAAGCAGATCGCGATCCTTGGCTCGACCGGTTCGATCGGTCAGAGCACCCTCAGCATCATTGAGAAATATCCGGACCGGTTTGCAGTAGCCTCACTTGCTGCCGGAAAGAACGTCGATGCTGCGTTCGAGCAGTGCAAACGATGGAGGCCGTCAGTGGTTTCTCTGGCCATAGAGGAACTGGCAGACGCGCTTGGTCTTCGCCTTAAGCAGGCCGGAATCACCGGAATTGAAGTGCTTTACGGTTCAGCCGGCACGGTTCGCGCGGCTACGCAGCCGGGGGCCGATTTTGTCGTTTCGGCGATTGTGGGTGTCGCCGGGCTGGAGGCTACATATGCCGCGGTCGAGGCGGGCAAGCCGGTGGGACTGGCCAACAAAGAAGCGATGGTGGCGGCAGGAGAGATCCTGGTAGCTGCAGCGCGCGCGAAGCAAGTTCCGCTGCTGCCGATTGATTCCGAGCATAACGCCATCCATCAGTGCATGCGGGCGGGCGAGAAGCGGGAAGTCCGGCGGATCTGGCTGACGGCTTCGGGTGGACCCTTCCGCAACCTGCCGTTGAGCGAGTTTGAAAATATCACGGTCGAGCAGGCCTTAAAGCACCCTACATGGGTGATGGGGCGGCGCATCACGATCGACTCGGCGACGATGCTGAACAAGGGGCTGGAGATTATCGAGGCGTGCCGGTTGTTCGATATTCCTCCTTCGGCGGTAAAGGTGACGGTGCATCCGCAGTCGACGGTGCATTCACTGGTGGAGTATGTCGACGGGAGCATTCTGGCGCAGATTTCGGTCACGGATATGCGGCTGCCGATTTTGTACGCGATGAGCTATCCGGAACGGGTGGAGTCAGACCTGACATTCGATATGGCCGCGCTTGGGCAGCTGGACTTTTCCCCGCCAGATTTTGAGCGCTTTCCCTGCCTGCGTCTGGCGTATGAGGCGGCGGAGCGAGGCGGGGCGCATTCGATAGCCCTGAACGCCGCGGATGAGGTTGCGGTGGAGGCATTCCTCGAAAGGGGCATCCCTTTTTCGGCCATCCCGCGTACAATTGAAGAGGTGCTTGAGGCAATCCCAGAATCCCATCCGGCGACCATCCAGGAAGTGCTGGCGACTGACCAGCAGGCGCGGGAGATGGCGAGATGTGCCGTGAAGTCGATCGCGTCTCCGGCAGGCAAGCTGCCCTGAGCGCAGAAGAAGGAAACTGACGCGGCACCCAAGCAGCCGGGCTCCGCTGTCAACAGGTATTCATCGAAAACTATGGCTTTTGCTTTTACCGCCCTCGTTTCCATGCTGGTCGTGCTGGGCATCATGGTACTCGTCCATGAGTTCGGCCACTTTGCGGTCGCCAAACTGTTCGGCGTCCGGGTTGAGGTCTTTTCGATTGGCTTCGGGCCGCGTCTTTTCGGCTTCCGACGCGGCGATACCGATTACCGCGTAAGCCTGCTGCCGTTGGGCGGCTACGTGAAGATGTCGGGCGAAACTCCCGGTGACACGCGCACCGGCGACCCGGGAGAATTTGCATCACACCCTCGTTGGCAACGCATCCTCATTGGGCTGGCCGGCCCCATTTCCAACTTTCTGCTGGCCTTCGTGCTGATGTCTGGGCTCTACATGATGCACAACGAAGTGCCGAATTATATGTCCAGTCCCGCGGTGACGGATGTTGTGCCCCCGGATTCTCCTGCGGCCCACGCCGGGATTCAAGCAGGCGACAGGATCATACGCTTCGACAAGGACACGAATCCTACCTGGGAGCAGGTGGGCATGCGCGCGGCACTGGACATCAACTCTTACGTCCCCGTGACGGTAGAACGCATGGCGAATGGCCATCCGCAAGACGTGGACGTCGAGCTTTATCTCGCCGATGCGAGCAAAGGGCAGGATTTCCAGATTGAAGCGATCGGGCTGTTGCCCAAAATGCAGGAGGGCCCCCTGGGCGTGCGCGATGTGATGCCTGGGAATCCGGCGGATCGCGCCGGGCTGAAGGCCGGCGACGCAATCGCATCGATCAATGGCCAAGCGGTACACTCAGTGGCCGCTGTAATGGCGCTTCTGCAGGAAACGCAGGGTAAGCCTGTGAACCTGGTGGTGCGGCGCGGCAGCCAGACTTTGAATATGACGACGACGCCCATCTGGGGCGATGATGGCACCGGCCGGATGGGCTACCGGCTCGGCTTTCATCCGGCGCTGGCTCCTTTCCACATAGAGCAGGAACCACTGCTCAAGGCGGTGCGGAAGTCGGTCGCCTTCAATCTGCAAAATTCGGGCTACATTGTGGATGTTCTGAAACGCCTGGTGACGCACAAGTCAGACGTGCAGCAGTTGAGCGGTCCGATTGGCATAGCCCGCGAGACTGGCGAGGCGGTCACCATGCCCGGATGGCAGCCGCTGATTGCCCTGATGGCCCTGATCAGCCTGAACCTTGGCATCTTCAACCTGCTGCCAATTCCGATCCTCGATGGCGGCATGATTCTGCTGCTCCTGATCGAGGGCGTTCTGCGACGGGATTTGAATCAGGAATTCAAAGAGCGGGTCTATCAGGTAGCTTTCGTGGTGCTCATCCTGTTCGCCGCGTTCGTGATGTTTAACGATGTCGCCAAGCTGAATATCCTGTCGAAGCTGAAGCCGTAGAAGCAGGGTCCGGTGTTTAAGGGGGTGGGGTTTCAGTTCCCTGCCCTCCTGTTGCGCCTTGACTTGTAATCCTGACTCCCTTCTCCTTATGCCCATCCGCACGACGCTGCGCGTTCGCTATGCCGAGACAGACCAGATGGGCGTGGTGTATTACGCCAACTATTTTGTGTGGTGCGAGATTGGGCGCGTGGAGTTCTTTCGGCAGCTCGGTTACGACTACAAACAGATGGAAATTGAGGACGACTGCCATCTGCCGGTTGTCGAGGCGTCGTGCCGATATCGCGCACCCGCACGGTATGACGATGAGGTCGCAATCGAAACCACTGTGACCGCGATGCGAAGCGGTGTCATCAAGTTTGGCTATCGGATCCTCAGGCTTCACACGGATGGCGAGCAGTTGCTGGCCGAGGCCGAAACCACGCATGTGAGTGTGGATAAGAACATGCAGAAGCGCAAGCTGCCGGAAAAGCATGCTCTCGCGATCAAAGCGTTGATGGCGAAGGTCTAATCGAGTCCGGAAAGACTCTCAAGTTGTAAACTTCTGAAATCAGATGCTCGAGTTCCTGCTCTTTCGCGGCGTAGCGATCATGGTGCTTATCATGGCCAACGGCTTTTTTGTGGCGGCCGAATTGTCGCTGGTGAGCGTGCGCGAAACGCGCATCGAACAGCTGATTGCGCAGCACCGGCCGGGCGCACGTCTGGTGCGACGGCTGCAAGAGCACCTCGACGATTTCCTGCCGGCCGTGCAACTGGGCGTCACACTTTGCAGCCTGGCTCTCGGGTGGATTGGCGAGCCGGTGGTAGCGGCGGCGCTTGAAAATTGGCTTCAATGGGTACCACATTCTCATGTTTACGCGCATTTGATTGCCGTGCCGGTGGCCTTCTCGTTCATCACTTATTTTCATGTGTTACTGGGCGAACTGGTTCCGAAGGCCCTTGCTCTGCGCAAGGCTGAACAGGTGGCCGTTGCTGTAGCCGGGCCTATGGAGGTGTTCATTCAGCTTACGCGGCCGGCCGTGCATCTGATGAATCGCTCCGCGCGATTGGTACTGCACCTCTTTCGGACGCCGATGGTACACGAAGGGTCGGTTCACTCACCAGAGGAGCTGAAGCTGATTGCGACGGCGGCGCGGCGCTCGGGCATGCTCCCCGAGTATCAGGAATCCCTCATTCACAGAGCAGTTGAGGTCAACGAGATTCCGACGCGCGAAATCATGACGCCGCGACAACGCATCTTTTCCCTGCCGTTCGATCTGTTGATTGAAGAGGCGAGCGCGCGGATCGTGGACGAGCTGCATTCGCGCGTGCCGGTTTACGATCCTGCGCGCGGACCGGAATACATCGTGGGAGTGGTTTATTCCAAAGACATCTCACGATTGATGCACTTTCGGGCATCGGCTCAGACGCGTTTTGCCGAGGCACCGTTCGTGGAGCTGCGGTTGAAACAGGTGATGCGGGAAGTGCTGGTGGTTCCGGAGACAAAGCCAGTGCTGGATCTGCTGCATGAATTTCAGGAGCGGCGGCGGCACCTGGCTATCGTGGTGGACGAGTTTGGGTCGACGGTGGGCCTCGTGACGGTGGAAGACGCGATCGAACAGCTGGTCGGAGAGGTAGAAGACGAATTCGACGTGGCCGCAAAGACGGTGCTTTCGACGGCGAGCGGCGAGTTGATGCTGGATGGGAGTGTGAATCTGCGCGATCTGGAGACGCAGATGCGCTGGAGCCTGCCTCGCGACGGTGGCGCGGAGACTTTAGCAGGCTTCCTGCTGGCGCGGCTGGGCAAGATTCCGCGCGGCGGTGAGACGGTGGAGTATCAGGGACGCCGTTTTACGATTGTCGAGATGAGCGGGAACCGCATCAGCAGGGTGCGTATCGAAAAAGTTGATCAAGAGGCAAGAGATAGGACGGCTTTGGAGAACGCGAGTTAATGCGGATTCCGCGGGCGCTGCGGGCTCTCCTCTTCAGGCTGGTCTACACCATTCCCGTGGTGTGGCTGGTGGTGTCGATCGTTTTTCTGCTGATCCATCTTGTTCCGGGCGATCCGATTGAACAGATGCTGGGCGAAGGAGCGCGTCCATCGGACATTGTCGCGCTTCGCCACACATATGGGTTGGACGCACCGCTCGGACAACAATATTTCCACTACTGGCACGGAGTTCTGCATGGCGACCTGGGACACTCCCTGAGGCTGAACGATTCGGTGACGCATCTGGTGCTGACGCGTTATCCCTACACCATCGAGTTGACTGCGGCAGCGCTGGCGCTGGCGCTGCTTCTTGCGATTCCCGCAGGCATTGCGGCGGCACTGCATCGCGGACACTGGCAGGATCAGGTACTCGGAGTGGTGAGCCTGCTGGGCCTGTCGTTCCCCGGCTTCGCGCTGGGGCCAATCCTGATCCTGCTGGTTTCTATAAAGCTGGGATGGCTACCAGTGAGTGGGGCGGGCGATATTACGCACCTGATCTTACCCGCGGTCACCATGGGTTCAGCACTGGCAGCGATTCTGACGCGCATGGTGCGCACAGCTATGCTGGAGGAACTCGGGCAGGACTACATTCGTACCGCGCGAGCGAAAGGATTGTCCGAACGAACCGTGGTCTACAAACACGCGCTGCACAACGCGCTGATTCCAGTGGTCACGCTGGTAGGGCTGCAGTTCGGGGCACTGCTGGCGGGAGCCATCGTGACTGAAACGATTTTCAGCTGGCCCGGTATCGGACGGCTGACGGTATCGGCGATTTCAAATCGTGATTATTCGCTGCTGCAGGGATGCATTCTGGCGGTGGGGCTGACGTATGTGCTGGTGAATCTGGCCACAGATGTGCTGTATCTGGTCGTGAATCCGAGGATCAGGGGTTAGCACTCGAACGGAATTGACCGTGGTTAAACATCCGACTCTCAAACTAATCCCTGTTGCCTGATCCCTGCTTTCGGGAACTAATGACAAATGTCATGCGTATTTGTGGGTGCGGGTGAGGAGTGCTTTGTCGAGCCCGTTTAATTCTTCGGAGGAAGTTGCTTGGCTACTCAGCGTAATCGTAAGAAGAGATGGTGGTGGTTTGGAGGTATCGCGCTGGTAGTCATAGTGGCGGCGGGAATCGCCATAGCCGCGCACGGCAACGGAACCAAGATTGAACCTGGACGGCTTGCGAAGGTGACTCGCGGCGATATCGCCAAGAGCGTAGTGGCAACGGGCAAGATTCAACCGATCACCAAGGTCGAGCTCAAGTCGAAGGCCAGCGGCCTCGTCGAGAAGCTGTACGTCGACATTAATCAGAATGTGCACAAGGGCCAGGTTCTGGCGCAACTTGACCAACAGGAGATTCTGGCGCAGGTTGCGGCGCAGAAAGCGCAGTTGGCGGCGGCCGAGGCCAATGTCGTTACATATCGAGAGAACATTGCGCAGGACAAAGTGAATGCAGAGGCCCCCGACCTGCCGATGTACAAGCAGACCTACGAGCGGAATCTGGAGATGCTGAAGCAAGGGATTGTCTCGCAGCAAACTCTCGATAACGCGGAGCGCGACTATCTGGCAAACAAAAACAAGCAGGCTGGGGCACAGGCGCAAATTGGTGTCGACGGAGCCAAGCTGCGGCAGGCCCAAGCGCAGGTGCAGCAGGCACAGGCCAGTCTGGATCAATTGAATGAGCAGTTGAGCTACACGACACTGACCGCTCCCATGGATGGCGTGGTGCTTTCGCGCGACGTGGAGGTTGGCGATGCGGTGAGCTCGATTCTGGTGCTAGGGTCGACGGCAACGCTGGTGATGACGCTCGGCGACACCACGCAGGTGTATGTGAACGGCAAGGTGGATGAGGCAGATATCGGCAGCGTGTATCTGGGGCAGCCGGCGCGGATTCGCGTGGAGTCGTTTCCGAATAAGATCTTTAACGGCAAGGTGACGAAGATTGCGCCACTGGGCGTGGAGAAAGATAACGTCACGACCTTCGAAGTGCGCGTCTCGATCGACAATCCCAGCGGCGAGTTGAAAGCGAACATGACGGCGAATGCGGAGATTCTGATCAAGGAAGACAAGGCAGTCCTCTCAGTTCCGGCGCAGGCGGTGGTGTACGACGTGGACAAGAATGCATCGGTGTTTGTGCCTGATGCGAAGCAAAAGGATGGCCAGCGAAAGATCTCGGTGAAGGCGGGAATCTCGAACGGCAGCAGGATCGAGATCCTGGACGGATTGAAAGAGGGCGACACGGTTGTATTGCAGCAGTAGGCATGGCCATTCAGGCACGGGCGTCCTCGATATTTCGAAACAAGACTGTGGTTCAGGAGGCAGTATGAAGATGCGATGGTTGGCGATAGCAACACTGGCAATCTCTCCAGCGTTGGTGCTGGCGGCGGATGGCACGTTCGATAAGACTTTGCACGTGAGCGGAACACCGACCCTCAGCGTGGGCACGGGTTCGGGATACATCCACGTGACGCCAGGCTCGGACAATGAGATTCACATCATCGGGCATGTGCATGCGAACCGATGGGGCGGCATGGACTTCGGATCACCCGAGGAGCGAGTGAAAGAAGTGGTGGCGAATCCGCCGATCGAGCAGAGCGGGAACGTGGTGACAGTTGGCAAGCACACGAGCTACCACAATGTATCGATCGACTACGAGGTGACGACACCGAAGGGAACGAATCTAGAAGCGAATTCGGGGTCTGGCGATCTGCGCATCTCCGATCTGGGAGGTTCACTCAAGGCCGGCACCGGTTCGGGATCGATTGAAGCAAACGGGTTGAGCGGGCGGGTTACCCTCGAAACCGGCTCGGGCGACATTCGTGCGGAAATGCATGCCGCCCCGGATGTGAAGGCACAGACTGGCAGCGGCAGCATCCGTCTGCGGGGAGTGACCGGCGCCTTATTTGCGGAGACTGGTTCGGGCGATGTCGAGATCGACGGCCAGCCGGGATCGAACTGGAAGGTTGAGACGGGATCGGGATCAGTAACGTTGAATACCGGCGGGGGAGCAAAGTTTTCGCTTGATGCAACGACAGGCTCGGGGACGATCCACAGCGATCCTCCGATTTCGGTTCACGGAAGCCTGGAGCGCCACCATATTACCGGGGACATCAACGGCGGCGGCGTGACGGTGAGAGTGGAAACAGGGTCGGGAGACGTCAAGATTCACTGAGAGCTTTCCCGGCTGAGCAAAGAGGCCCCGTTTCGGCGGGGCCTCTTTCATTGTGACTCGTCGATATACCCTAGCTATGCATCGTCAAATTGCACTTCGGCCAGGCGCTTTGGCGGCCTGAAGAAATGGTACAGGCGTGCCAGCAACTGACGGTCCGGCCACGGCTCCAGCAGAAGGTGACGGAAGAGATCCGGCTCTTCCCAGGGAACATCATGGTAACCGCGATGGAGGTATGGGCTTTGCGGGTTCCAGGAAAATGCCTGGGGGAAGAAGGCAATGGTGTCGCTGGTGATGGGGTCATCCTCCGGCGGTTGATCGCCGCCTTTCAATTTGGCGCTGAAGACTCCGGCGAGGTCTCCCTGGCCGGGGAGACGGAGATGGCCGAGTTGCGTACAACGGGGATTCAGTTCAATGAGATAAGGCGCGCCGGTTCCAGATTCGAGAACGAAGTCAAGGCCATGAAATCCGTTCAGCATGAATCGTCGCGCGATCAGGCTTGCGGCCTCTGCGATTTCAGCGTTTTGTATCAGGCGAACCACCGTGGCGGCTCCGGTGGACCCCTGTGCGGAAACAACCTCGACCGTGACGATGGACAGAACCTCTCCCTGCCAGCAGAAAAACATTGTATTTGCCGGACGCCCGGGGATGAATTGCTGGATGGTGACGCGCGGCTCCTCACGATTCCGCCACGCCCACAACGCGAAAGGATCGCGATTGACCAGGAACCGCTTCCACGCCACGCCGGCTCCCTGAGGTTTGACCATCCTGCGAAAGGCAGCAAGCGCTTCGCCGGGAGAATGCGCGATCTCGACACCGGTTCCGCCCCAGGTTCCATCCAGCTTAAGGACTGCCGCAGTCTCTGCACACCAGCCTCCAAGCTGTTGTTCCGAATTAAGCGTCTCTGTGGAAGGAACCCGAATACCGAGTTCCAAGGCTGCCTGCAGCACTTCGCCGCGACTGCGGATCATAGGGTACATTTCCGCCGGACCAAGAGAGCGTTCAATCAACGATCTCAGATCAGGATGAATGCGGTGCAGGCTGTGAAGCTGCCAAACCACGCCGTCATCACATGGAACGATGATATCCGGGCGCGAAGCAGTGATTGCTCTCCTTAAGGCAGGTCCGTTATATGGGTAGAGGCCTTCGATACCGCTCACGAACCTCAGAGGGTGCCCAGGCGGACAAACAGCGGAAACCCTGCATCCATGGCGGATAAGAGCCGTTGCGAGACGGGCAGACAACGGCCACCACATGGTTGCACCCAGCAGCACCATCGGTCGATCATTGTTTTTCAAACGTCCTCACAGCCCCTTAACAGAAGAATTGCCATTCCGCAAATATAACTAAAGGAGTAGCGCCCTATTACCGTCTGGGTGATATTAAACTGTCCCTGTCTTAGAAGACACTGGAAAGCGCAGGCTACACTAAGTGTTACTGCGCATTTGAGATTCACACTGGAGCACGCGCCTTGAGTCATCCTACGACGGATATTGCGATTATAGGGGCCGGTCCGTACGGCCTCTCCATAGCTGCACATTTGCGGAAGAGCCCTTTGAGCTTTCGCATCTTCGGAACCCCCATGCACAGCTGGCGTCAGCAGATGCCGGAAGGGATGCTGCTTAAGTCCGACGGATTTGCATCGAGCCTGTACGATCCGGATTCCGAATTCACTCTTGGCCATTACTGCGCTGAGAAGAATCTGCCTTACTCCGATGTAGGGATTCCGGTACCGCGCCAGACATTTATCGATTATGGAATGGAATTCCAGAAGCGCTTGGTACCGACGCTTGAGGAGACAAATATCACCTCGGTCAAGCGAAACTCGGCGGGTTTTGAATTAAAGACTGCCGACGGTCAAACAGTCCATGCCCGCAAAGTAATCATTGCTGCCGGGATTACACACTTCGGATATCTGCCTCCTTTCCTGGCCGATCTGCCACGAGAGCAGGTTACGCACAGCTCGGCACACCGCGATCTGAGCAAATTCAAAGGGCAGAAGGTCGCAGTGATCGGAGCGGGCGCCTCCGCGGTCGATATTGCAGCTCTGCTGCACGAGCAGGGTGCCGAAGTGCATCTGGTCGCCCGGCGCAGCGCCATTGCATTCCACAAGCCATCGAAGGAGCCTCGTGCACTTATGGAGCGACTCACTTCACCTCGTTCAGGACTTGGCCTCGGATGGAAGTCCAGACTCGCCAGCGATGCACCGCTGCTCTTCCATAAGCTGCCTGCCAAGCTTCGCTTCCGCGCTGTGAAGAGGCATCTGGGACCCGCTCCGGGATGGTTCGTTCGCGAGAAGGTTGAAGGTCGCGTTCCGATACATCTTGGCACGACAATGAAGAACGTGTGGGTAGACAGTGGCAAGGTCCATCTGAATTTTGTTGAGAAAGACGGCACGAACACTGAGCTGGTCGTCGACCATGTGATCGGCGCGACGGGGTTCCGGGTTGCGATGTCACGGTTGAACTTCATTGACGAGAGTTTGCGGCAAGATGTTCATGCGGTTGAAGATACTCCAGTCCTGTCCACGAACTTCGAATCGTCGGTGAAGGGTCTGTACATGGTTGGCGTGGCCTCCGCAAATTCGTTTGGGCCGCTGACCCGCTTCGCCTACGGCGCGATGTTTACCGCGAAGCATCTCGCGAGTCACCTGGCTAAAGTCGCGAAGTATTCATCACGAGAAGTAGTCAGCGACTTAACCGCTTCTTCGCAACAATCCGCAGTCAGGTCATAATCCGCTGTAGGGAAAAACGGAAGCAGGTGGTCTCGCTGAGTGAGACGCCTGCTTCCTTTCTTTTCCAACTCGCTGAGCCCGCGAACAAGGTCAACCCTCTCTAGGTAAAGAGGAATTCCTTGGTGCGGAGCTCCTTGATTTTGTCGCGTAACCGCGCGGCCTTTTCAAACTCAAACTTTCTCGCAGCCTCACGCATGTCGGATTCGAGATTGACAATGTAGGCGTCAAGATCGTCCTGCGTTCTGAAGTCAGGCATGGAATCAGCTTCATCGGTGAGATCGGCGTAGTCGGCTTTGAGGATCCGGGCGAGCGCCATATCCGTGGGACGAATGATTGAGGTTGGCGTGATGCCGTTCTCTTCGTTATAGACGCGTTGCACCTCGCGGCGACGACTGGTTTCCCCGATGGCCTGCTTCATCGAATCGGTGATGCGGTCGGCATAGAGTATGGCGCGTCCGTTGATATGGCGCGCGGCGCGTCCAATGGTCTGAATGAGAGATCCGGCGGAGCGCAGGAAGCCTTCCTTGTCGGCGTCGAGAATCGCGACCAGCGAAACTTCAGGCAGATCGAGGCCTTCGCGGAGAAGATTGATGCCGATGAGAACATCGTACTCACCTTTGCGGAGATCGCGCAGGAGTCGCACGCGTTCCAGGGTTTCGATCTCGGAGTGCATGTAGCGACATTTCACTCCGACTTCGGAGTAGTAGCCAGCGAGGTCTTCGGCCATGCGCTTCGTGAGCGTGGTGACGAGTACTCGCTCATTGCGCGCGGCGCGATCACGGATTTCAGCGAGCAGGTCATCGATCTGGCCACGGATGGGGCGGATTTCGACCTCGGGATCGACCAAGCCTGTTGGGCGGATGATCTGCTCGACGACTACTCCGGCGGACTTAGTGAGCTCATAAGGGCCGGGCGTGGCGGAGACATAGATGATCTGGTTCACGCGCGCCTCGAACTCTTCGAATTTAAGTGGGCGGTTGTCGGTCGCTGAAGGCAGGCGAAAGCCGTAGTCAACAAGATTCTGTTTGCGCGAGCGGTCGCCATGCCACATGCCGTGGATCTGCGGGACGGTGGCGTGCGATTCATCGATGAAAAGCAAATAATCTCGGGGGAAATAATCGAGCAGCGTGGGAGGCGGTTCGCCGGGCAGGCGTCCGGAGAAGTGACGCGAGTAGTTCTCGATGCCATGGCAGTAGCCGACGGACTTGATCATTTCAAGGTCGAAGCGGGTGCGTTGATGGATCCGCTGCGACTCGACAAGACGGCCCTGCGACTCGAGCTCCTTCTCCCATATGCCAAGTTCTTCGAGAATCGAATCGATCGCGGTCTTTTTGCGCTCCGGCTGAACGACATAGTGGCTCTTGGGATAGATGGGCAAGCGCGAGTATTTCTCGCGGACAGAGCCAAAGAGCGGATCGATCTGAGAGAGCGAGTTGATTTCGTCGCCGAAGAGCTCAATGCGATAGGCATTTTCGTCGTAGGTCGGATAGACCTCGATGACATCGCCGCGAACCCGGAACGTTCCGCGTCGAAAATCGGCGTCATTGCGTTCGTACAGGATCTCGACTAAGCGCTTGGTGATGTCCTCGCGGCGGATCTTTTGTCCTTTCTCAAGAAGCAGAAGCATGCCGTAATAGGCTTCCGGCGAGCCAAGGCCGTAAATACAGGAAACGGAGGAAACGATGATGGCGTCGCGGCGTTCGAAGAGAGAACGCGTGGCCGATAGTCGGAGCTTGTCGAGCTCCTCGTTGATAGTGGCTTCTTTTTCGATGTAAAGGTCACCGGAGGGGATATATGCCTCAGGTTGGTAGTAATCGTAGTAGGAGACGAAGTACTCGACGGCGTTGCCGGGGAAGAACTGCTTGAACTCGTGGTAAAGCTGCGCAGCGAGCGTCTTGTTGTGCGCGAGGATCAAAGCTGGCCGGTTGAGTTCTTCGATTATCTTGGCCACAGTGTAGGTTTTTCCGGAGCCGGTAACGCCGAGCAGGACCTGGTGCCGTTCGCCGGCGCCGAGACCCTCGGTAAGCTCCTGGATGGCTCGGCCCTGGTCGCCTCGCGGTTTGTAGTCGCTTACTAACTGGAAATCCACTCAACAATGGTACTGGATTGTCGCGGACAGCTTCAGTCCTCAATCTGGGTTGTGGCGGGAAAGCTTCGGGTGGCGTTATGCTGACCCGGTATGCATAAGAGTCGATTGGTACTGCTTTCCGGCATAGTGCTGTGGATTTCGCTGGCGGCTGTGGGCGTAGGAACGGCGATGGGACAACAAGCAACCGGTGAGCAAGCGAGGGGCGAAACACGCGCTCCGGAGACGACGTATAGCCCGGTTGCCGATCCGAAGGCTGTAGTCACCCTTAGACATGCGCGGTTCACTGTGCTGACTCCAGAACTGATCCGGATGGAGTGGGCGGCGGATGGAAAGTTCGAGGACCATCCGTCGCTTGTGTTCCTGAACAGAAAGCTGCCGGTGCCGAAGTTTACTTCGACGGTGACCAAGTCCGGCACAAACGAACTTCTGAAGATCAGGACGAGTGATCTTGAACTCTCCTACTCGTCTTCTGTGAGCGATGACGGCAAGTTCACCGCTGACAACCTGAGGATCACGCTGCAGCTCGACGGTAAGCCAGTGACGTGGCATCCCGGCATGCCTGAAACGGGCAATCTGCAAGGCACCACGCGAACGCTGGACGGCGCGCTGGGAGACAAAACGAAGGAACCGATCGGGCAGGGGCTGGTTTCACGCGATGGTTGGGTTGTCGTCGATGACTCGACGCGCCCGCTGTTTGACAGTGACGATTTCACATTCGCGCAGGGCGAGAAGAGTCCGTGGCCATGGGTGATGCTGCGGCCTGCCGGCGAACGGCAGGACTGGTACTTCTTTGGATATGGGCACGACTACAAGCAGGCGCTTCATGAGTACGTGAGCGTGGCCGGCCGGATTCCGCTGCCTCCGCGTTTTGCCTTCGGCGCGTGGTGGTCTCGGTACTGGGCGTACAGTGATCAGGAGCTTGATGACCTGGTGCGAGGCTTCCACGAGAACGATGTGCCCCTGGATGTGCTGGTCATCGACATGGACTGGCACCTGAGCGACATGCAACTGCAGGAGGCGCACCAGACTGATCAGTCGGGCCATGGCCTCGGCTGGAGCGGCTACACCTGGAACCCTTTGCTTTTTCCCGATCCGGGCGCCTTTCTTAAGAATCTGCACGATGAAGGCTTGAAGACCACACTGAATCTGCATCCGGCGTCAGGTGTGCAGCCGTGGGAAGCGGCGTACCCGGCAATGGCGAGGGCAATGGGCGTCGACCCGTCAACAAAGAAATATGTGCCCTTCGACATCACGAATAAACAGTTCGCGATGAATTACATGGACCTGCTCCACCATCCGCTCGAAAAGCAGGGTATAGATTTTTGGTGGCTCGACTGGCAGCAGGAAGCGAACACGCAAACGCCCGGCGTCAGCCCGACCTGGTGGCTCAATTACGTTCACTTTACCGACCAGCAACGGGAAGGAAAGCGCCCGCTGCTCTTCCATCGCTGGGGCGGGCTCGGGAATCATCGATTTCAGATTGGCTTTTCAGGCGACACGATCTCCGTGTGGGATTCCCTGGCTTTTCAACCATGGTTTACCGCGACGGCGGCCAATGTGGGCTACGCGTACTGGAGCCACGATATCGGCGGACACATGCCGGGAGCAGTGGACGCGGAATTGTATACGCGATGGATACAATTTGGGATCTATAGCCCAATTCTGAGGACCCATACGACAAAGAATCCGGACGCCGAACGGAGGATCTGGGCTTACCCCGAACCGTATTCGGATGTGATGCGGGATGCATTCCAGCAGCGCTACGCGATGCAGCCCTACCTCTACACGGAAGCACGGCGGACTTACGATACGGGGATCGCTTTTCTGCGACCGCTGTATTACGACTGGCCAGAGGAGGATGCGGCCTACACGAGCAAGGGCGAGTACGTGTTCGGAGAGGCGATTGTGGTCGCGCCGGTGACGAAGCCGATGGACGCGGATACGCTCCTGACTAAGGAGGATGTGTGGATCCCCAAAGGCGAATGGGTCGAACGCGCGACGGGCAAACATTTCACCGGACCGCGCATGGTCGACCGGAGTTTTTCTATCAACCAGATTCCGGTGTACGTTAAGGCCGGCGCAATTGTGCCGATGCAGCCACAGATGCGCTATACGGGACAGAAGCCGGTCGATCCCCTGATCGTGAGTGTGTATCCTCTGGTGGACGGACAGACGAGTTCGTACACGCTTTACGAAGACGCGAGCGACTCTGAGGCCTACAAGCGCGGCGTGTGCGCCTGGACAAAGATCAGCGCAAAGCAGAGTGGAGACGAACTCGATGTAGATGTCGATCCTGTTCAGGGCAGTTATCCGGGGATGCTGGAGCAGCGGGGATATGAGCTGCGCTTGCCAGGTGATTGGCCGCCCGACTCCGTTACCGCGAATGGTACGCCGCTGCGGCTGATTCGCAAGGATGGTGCTGCCGGGTGGCGGTTCGAAGGTAACACGCTTACCACGGTTGTCACGATTCCGCGCGAGTCCGTTCACAGCCGGGTTCGCGTAGTGATTCGCAGACCTGCGGGATCGCTGGCTGCGAGGTCGCAGCTAGACGGATTCGCGGGCTCCATTGCACGGCTGCGTGGTGCGTATGACACGATCAATGCGATTCTGGCTTTCTCAGCGCCTCCCAACACGCTCATCGATGCTCTGCAAACCGGAGACAGGCTCCACTACAAACCTGAAACGGCGAAGATCGAGCTGGCTCGATTTTCGGGTGTTTACACTAAAGCAGTCGCGGACGTGCAAATGTTGGTGAATCAAACGACTGTTCCTGAGGACGAGTACGAGAAGCGCGTCGCCGCCCTGAACACACGAGAAACCAGCACGGTTGCGGAGCGGGCACAGCGGTATAGGCAGCATCTCAAGCGCGCGATGGCTCAGCTTGAGGATGGAATGCCGAAGTAAAGAAAAGGCCCGCGGCAAATACTGCTGGCGGGCCCTTTGAACTGCGAAAACTGCCTGGCAGTAACAGCTCTTTTACGCCGACGCCAAGCCACTCTCGCTACGCAAGGTCGAAACGATCAAGGTTCATCACCTTGTTCCACGCCGCTACAAAGTCATGGACAAATTTCTCCTGCGCGTCCGAACTCCCGTAGACTTCGGCCACGGCCCGAAGCTGGGAATTCGAACCGAAGATCAGATCGACATGCGTGCCGGTCCACTTCACCTCACCCGTTTTGCGGTCGCGCCCTTCAAAGACGTCCGCGACATCCGAGGTTGGCTTCCACTCCGTCCCCATGTCAAGCAGGTTGACGAAGAAGTCATTGGTCAGCGTCTCCGGCCGTTTGGTGAAGACGCCATGCTTGCTCTGTCCGTGATTGGCATTCAGGGCGCGCAGGCCGCCAACCAGGACTGCCAGTTCCGGCACCGTCAGCGTCAGCAGTTGCGCCTTATCCACCAGCAACGCCTCGGCCGACACGGTGTACTTACCTTTTAGGTAGTTGCGGAAGCCGTCAGCAATAGGCTCGAGCGGGGCGAAGGAGTCCACATCGGTCTGCTCCTGCACAGCATCCGTGCGTCCCGGCGCGAACGGAATCGTCACCGCGTGCCCGGCCTTCTTCGCCGCCTCCTCGATGGCCGCATCGCCTCCCAGCACAATCAGGTCGGCGAGCGAAATCTTCTTGCCTCCCTTCTGCTTGCCGTTGAATTCGCTCTGGATGTCCTCGAGCGTTTTCAGCACCTTCGCCAGTTGGTCCGGCTGGTTCGCCTTCCAGTCCTTCTGCGGCTCCAGGCGGATGCGTCCGCCATTCGCGCCGCCGCGCTTGTCCGAGCCGCGGAAGGTGGACGCCGATGCCCATGCCGTCGAAACCAGTTCCGGGATCGACAGGCCCGATGCCAGGATCTTGCCCTTGAGAACAACTATTTCCTTTTCGTCGATCAGTTCGTGGTTAAGTGCCGGAATAGGATCCTGCCAAATCAGATCCTCAGCTGGAACATCAGGTCCGAGATAGCGCGCCTTCGGTCCCATGTCGCGGTGCGTCAACTTGAACCATGCGCGGGCAAATGCGTCCGCGAACTGGTCTGGATGCTCATAGAAGCGCCTGGAAATCTTCTCGTAGGCAGGATCGAGGCGCAGGGCAAGATCCGTCGTCAGCATTGACGGTGAGCGGCGCTGCGACGGATCGTAGGGATCCGGCAAAGTATCTTTGCCCGCATCACCCTTCGGCTTCCACTGGTTCGCGCCGGCCGGGCTCTTGGTCAGCTCCCACTCATAGCCAAAGAGGTTTTCGAAGAAGTGATTGCTCCATTGTGTCGGAGTTTTTGTCCAGATGACTTCGAGACCACTGGTGATCGCGTCGCTACCATGGCCTTTGCCGTAAGTGCTCTTCCAGCCGAGCCCCTGGTGTTCGATTCCCGCGCCTTCCGGCTCCGGCCCCACATGGGACGCCGGCCCGGCGCCGTGAGTCTTGCCGAAGGTGTGGCCGCCTGCGATCAGCGCCACTGTTTCTTCGTCGTTCATAGCCATGCGGGCAAAGGTCTCGCGGATGTCGTGGGCTGCGGCGATCGGATCGGGGTTGCCGTCCGGACCCTCCGGGTTGACGTAGATCAAGCCCATCTGTACCGCGGCAAGCGGATTCTCCAGTCGGCGCTCATTGGAGCCACCTGCGGTACGATCATGCTCCGCACCATGCAGCTCCTCATCGGCAACGAGTACGCCGTGGCCGTTCTTACCCTTGCCATAACGATTGTCGCCGCCCAGCCATGTGGTCTCAGTCCCCCAGTAGACATCCTGGTCAGGCTCCCACACGTCCTCGCGACCACCGCCGAAGCCGAAGGTCTTGAAGCCCATCGACTCCAGCGCGACGTTGCCGGTAAGAACGATCAGGTCGGCCCAGGAAATCTTCCGGCCATACTTCTGCTTCACCGGCCAGATCAGCCGGCGTGCCTTGTCAAGGCTCACGTTGTCCGGCCAGCTGTTGAGCGGAGCGAAACGCTGCTGTCCAGATCCGGCTCCGCCGCGGCCGTCACCGGTGCGGTAGGTGCCGGCGCTGTGCCATGCCATGCGGATGAAAAGACCCCCATAGTGACCGAAGTCCGCAGGCCACCAGTCCTGCGAATCCGTCATCACCTTACGGAGGTCTTCCTTCACTGCTTCGAGGTCAAGACACTTGAATTCCTCGGCGTAGTTAAAGTCCTTCCCCATTGGATCGGACCGGTCGGAGTGCTGGTGTAGAAGGTTCAGCTTCAACTGGTTCGGCCACCAGTCCTTATTTGTCGTTCCTCCGCCTGCAGTGTGATGGATCGGGCACTTCGATGCGTTTGAGATTGGATTCTCAGCCATCTTTCTCCTTCAATTTCTGTGACACGCGGGTCACGGTACGAGGGCCTCGAAGGGAGGCCCGCCAAGTCACAACGCGGCTTTCCGCGTTTGTCCCACCAGAGGCAATGTAGCATGATGGATATAGATAGCTCCAATACATAGTTCCCATTCGGAGCATAGGCATTTCCTATGGAATTTCACCAACTTCGTTATGTATGCGCAATTGCCGATACGGGTAGCTTCAGCCGGGCGGCCGAACGCTGCCACGTCGCGCAGCCCTCGCTCTCGCAACAGGTTCTCAAGCTCGAAGAAGATCTCGGCTCGCGACTCTTCGACCGACTGGGCCGCAGTGTTCGCCTGACCGAGGCGGGACGCGCATTCCTGCCGCATGCGCGCTCCATCCTTCATCAGATGGAAGCCGCCCGCACCGGCGTCGAGGATAAGCGCACCGACGTCCGCGGCAGCGTTGCTGTGGGGGTGATTCCGACGATTGCACCGTACCTGATGCCGCGGTGCGTGGCGGCCTTCTCAAAGAAACACGCGGACGCCAAGCTGCGAATTCTTGAGGAAACCACTCCGGTGCTGGTGGAGAGCCTGAGAAATCTTTCGATCGACGTGGCGATCCTCTCTCTGCCTTTGCGGCATAAGGAGTTTGAGATTTTTTCACTCCGCACGGAGCCGCTGTTTGCTGTGCTGCCGAAGGATCATCCGCGGGCAGGCGCCAGGAGCCTGTCCCTTAAGGAACTCCGCGGCGAGCCTTTCGTAATGTTGCGAGATGGCCACTGCTTTCGCGATGTGAGCGTGGCGGCGTGTACACGCGCAAAGGTGAACCCGCGCATCGCATTTGAAAGCGGGCAATTCAGCAGCCTGCTGGGCATGGTCGCGGCAGGGGTGGGAGTATCGCTGGTTCCGGAAATGGCGATCGACAAAACGGCGCGTTGCAGCTATGTGCGGATCTCCGATACGCAGGCTTTGCGGACCATTGTTGCGGCCGTCTTGCGAGGTCGGTCGTTCAACCGCGTGCAGCAGGCGTTCCTGGAGCATGTACAGTCTGCGGAGCGCCTCAATAATTGGCTCGCAAAGAAGTTTGTAGCGGCGAAGGGATGATTTTTTACCTTCGCGTGTTCGCCAAATTGAGCGCAGTCGCCCACTCAGACGCTGCATCAACCAGACAATCGGACGGTATGTTTTCCAGGGTGTGAGAAGAGAGTCCAAATTTGCAACCGATTACCCATGCGCCAGCACGGCGCGCTGTGAGCACATCCACATCGGAATCGCCGATCATCAGCGTCTGACTGGGAGCAACACCGGCCTCGGCAATCAGCGTGTTAAGTCCTTCCGGATCGGGCTTCTTCGTGGCGAAACTGTTGCCGCCGTAAATCTGAAAGAAGTGCGGACTGAGGGCAAGCGCATCGCAGATGGCCAGCGAAGGACCGATGGGCTTGTTCGTAAGGACGGCCATGCGGCGTGATGAGCCATCCGGCATAGACCGCATCGTATCAAGAGACTCGAAGACTCCGGGATAGACGTAGGTGTGATCGAGCTTGTGCTCGCGATAGTAAGCGAGGAATCTGTTGAGGCCATCTTCGACGAGATGCTCGTTCTCGGGGTCTCCGAGGGCTCGACGAACGAGCATGCCGGCACCGTCTCCGATATAGGCTGCGATGATCTCCTCGGGCAAAGGCTGCCGCTTGAGCTGGGTGAGCATGGCATTGATGGAGTTGGCGAGGTCCTTCTGCGAGTTGATCAGCGTGCCGTCCAGGTCGAAGACGATAAGGCGGATGGATTCGGCGGGGATGGGGTTCAGAACGTGCAGCATGTGTTCAGTTTATCGGGGGCCTCTTTCAGGGGCCAGGGCAGGAACGATCAGATGCGCTGCACTTTCCATTTCCCGCGGCGGAATAGGACCAGGCTCACCAGGGCGACAGCGCATTCAGCGCATACGAACGCCACGAGAACGCCCTTCCACTGAAGATGTGTGTGAACGGCGAGTAGCCACGCCAGCGGAATTTCGAGAACCCAGAAACCGAAGAAATTGATGTAGGTGGGAGTGACTGTATCTCCCGCTCCGTTGAATGCCTGCAAGAGGACCATGACATAGGCGTAGGCAATGTTGCCGCAACTGAAAATGCGCAGCGAGATCGCTCCGATGGAGACAACCGCTGGATCATGGACAAAAAGCTGGAGAACTGGAGTCGCAAAGAGGAAAAAGAAGACTCCGATTGTTCCGAGAAAGATCATGTTATACAGCCCCGTGCGCCAGACGGCCTGCTCTGAGCGATCCGGACGGCCTGCGCCGAGATTCTGGCCAACCAACGTGGCGGCGGCATTGCTCAGACCCCAGGAGGGCAGGATGAAGAAGATCACGATGCGAATGGCGACGGTATATCCGGCGACCGCTGAGGCGCCGAAGAGAGAAATGATGCGCACAAGGCCGATCCAGCTTGCGTTGGCGATGGTGAATTGCAGAATGCCGGTAAGCGATACGCGCAGGAGACGCCACAGTACTTCGAGATTCAGCCGGAGGTGACGCACCAGCACGTGGATACGCTCCGTTCCCTTCAACAGCCGGTAAAACTGGTAGAGCACGCCGATACTTCGTCCAGTACAGGTGGCCAGAGCCGCGCCGGTCACACCAAGACGCGGGAATGGTCCCAGGCCGAAAATGAGGCACGGGTCGAGGACGAGGTTGATGATGTTCGAAACCCAAAGCAGCCGCATGGCGATGGCTGCGTCGCCTGCCCCGCGAAAGATCGCGTTGTTGAGAAAAAGCATGATGATCGCTCCGCAACCGCCGAGAGCGATGCGCGCATAACCGGAGCCAACCGTAACGATGTCCGGCGAAGCGCCCATCGCGCGGAGGAGTTGTGGAGCGAATATTCCCGTAGGAATTCCAAGGCCGAGCGAGATCATGAGTCCAAGTGCGATGGCCTGGACCGCGGAAATCGCCGCGTCTTCGGGATCTTTCTCACCAGTGCGGCGCGCAACCATGGCCGTGGTGGAGAGAGACAATCCCATGCCTACGGCAAATACCAATGCAAGCATCGATTCAGTGATGCCGACGGTGGCGACGGCATTCGCTCCGAGCCGACCAACCCAGAAGACATCCACGACGGCAAAGAGCGATTCCAGCACCATCTCCAGCACCATGGGAATCGCCAGCAGCAGAATCGCGCGATTCAAATTGCCGGCAGTGTAATCCTGGTGCGAGCCGCGAAGAGCTTCCCACACCGACGGCCAAAATGCCCGGGCGTTCGTGTGCGATGCGGTTTCGGAGGAAGGATTCACGCTAGTGTCCAGAGAGTCTACAGGATATCCTGTGGGCATGCTGAAGAGTTTGACTGTCACTGCGCTGGTGGTCGTGTGCGCAGGTGCCGCCGGTATCGCTCACGCCTCCGATGACGCGCACTTCCCTGCCAACGAGGACCTGCGGCATGTTCGCGCGATGTCGCAGCCACGCCTGTCGCCTGACGGACGAAGTGTGTTGATTCAGGTGACGGACTCAACAGCAGACGGTGCGAAAAGCCATCTATGGTTGGTGGACATCAAACAGGACACATCGCGCCAAGTGACCTGGTCGACTCCGCAGGAAAAACGGGGCGAATACGCCGGACGATGGATGCCCGATGGGACGGCTATCCTGTTCCTCGCTCATCGCGGCGAGCATACGCAGCTCTATCGGTTGCCCATGGAAGCGGGTGAAGCGAGGCCGTTTGATTTGAAGATCACTCCACCGGTCGACGCTTCGAATCTGCCCGACGCGATTCCGCCGCGAAAAGATGTTGCCGCGGCGAAGACGGAGCCGGTTGCGATTGACGTGGAAAATTACGACGTTTCTCCAGACGGAAAACTGATTGCGCTGCTGGCGCGCGATCCTGAGACTTCTGGCGAAAAGAAGCAACACGACGACAAAGCCGATGCCGTCTGGGTGGATCATGAGCAGCACGGGTCACGGTTATATTTTTTGAATACGGAAGATGAAAAGCTGACGCCGGTGGCCGTGCCTCCGGATGTGCATGGAATTGCATGGTGCCGGCAGGGCGACCGGTTGATCGCGATTGCCGAGGGCATGAACAACGCAGGCGACCTGGGACCCGCCAACAGTGCGTGGATGGTCAGCATTGGCGATCCTGCGCACCCGCGCCAGATCAAAGAGCTACCCACGACGATCCAGGGCGGCGCATGGTCAGAGGATGCGAAGCGCTACTACTTCCTTGCGCAGGCGGAACAGGATGCCCCGCCGGGATATCACGATCTGTTCGTACTGACATTCGCCGACAATAACGTAAAAAATCTGACCGCGGGCTTCGACGGCTCCGTGGCTCATGAACTTCCGCTCCCTGAGGAAAGCAAGGTTCTGGCATCCGTCCAGCTAGGCACGCGCATAACGATGTTGCGCATCGACGGCGGAAAGACTGGGACCGACAAATTGGAGCCAGTCAAATTCGACACCGCTACCGTTACACAATTGAACACCAACGCGAAGCAAAATGGCTGGGTGTGGCTGGGATCAAGCAGCACGCAACAAATGGCCTTGTTCTACGCTGAGAAACTGGGCCACAATCCCAAGCCGTTGAACACGCCGCCCCTGATGCCGGCAAACTGGCCGCAGGTTTCATCGCAAGTCGTGCAATGGAAGAATGATGGACTGTCGATCGAGGGGCTGCTCTATCTGCCTCCGCAGGCTGCTTCGAAAAAGGTTCCTCTCATTGTGGACGTGCACGGAGGCCCGACGGGAGCGTTCGAGGATGCTTACTACCCTTTGATTGAATTCCTGGTAGGCCAGGGATGGGCTGTCCTGCGCGCGAATCCGCGGGGCAGCATCGGATATGGCGCGAGCTTTGCAGCGGCGAACAAGAACGACCTGGGCGGCGCCGACTATCGCGACATCATGGCTGGCGTGGATACAGTGATCGCGCGATATCCCATCGATTCGAACAAACTTGGACTTATGGGCTATAGCTATGGTGGCGAGATGGCCGGCTTCGTCGAAGGAAAAACGGACCGATTCAAGGGGATCGTCAGCGGAGCGCCAGTCATAGACCAGCACAGTGAGTATGGAACAGAAGAAGCATCGTGGTACGATCGCTGGTTCTACGGCAAGCCGTGGGAGCACGCGCCCGATGCATGGAGGCAGAGCCCGCTAGCAGAAGTGGGTCATGCGAAAACGCCGTTTCTCCTGCTGCAGGGCGAAGCCGACAAGACCGATCCACTCGGCCAGAGCCAGGAGATGTATCGAGCATTGCGACAAATGGGGGTGCCGGTGGAGATGGTGACGTATCCACGCGAAGACCATGGGCCTCTGGCGGGCGGGATTTTCGGCAGCCCCAGCCCGGAACCGTGGCACGGCTTCGATGGACGGCAGCGGATCTTGAAGTTCTTCAAGACTGCGTTCAGCGAGTAATGCGAGACAACCAATCGAGGAGCTATTTTTCTCCCGATTGACGCGAGAGAGCCCGGCGCAGTACTACTTCAAGCGCAGACTTGTTCTCTGTATAGTCAGCGTCGGACAGTTTCCCTTCCAGACGCTCGGTCTCAAGCGCAAACAGCTCTTCCTTGAGCGCAGACAATAGCGCACGGGGGTTCCCGTTGGAACTGCCGAGTGATTGCGGAGTGGGCAAGAGCGGCGAGGGAACGGGAGAACTAAATGCGGCAACAGCGCCTTCCGGCTTGGCACGCAGAAAGAATGCGGCTGCAATTACAAGGACGAGAGCAAGGCCGCTCAATATCCACCATTTGTATTTTTGGAGGGGATCCGGAGTATCGATCGGATTGCCGAGGCCACCTCCGGGCCGCGTATCTGTTGCAGCGGAGGGTTGGTCGCCGGTGCCTTGCGGGCCTGCAGGAGCCTGACCATTCGGCGTGCTCGCTCCGGTTTGCTCCGAATCGCGGGGCATCGCGCCGGTCCCGGAGATGGTAAATTCCAGCGGCTGAGATGGCTGAACGTTCTTCGCGAGAAACGTCTGCGCGTTCGCGTCAATGTCGCTCATCTGGAAAGGCGCACCGCCGTTGAATTGCATGCTCTTGGGGAGCATGATTGCCATATTTTCAGTAGGCAGGGCAATGCGCGGCGTAAATTTGTAACTGCCACTGTACGGAAGGGTGTAACTGAGCTGGAAGCGAGTTTCTCCGGGACGTACGGGAAAAACGAAGGCATAATGGCCCTTGTCTCCCAGCGGTATGGGCGATGAGGACACCGGCATACCCCCGGGTCCCATAGCCGCCGACCCTTCGATTTTGGCGTCGGCGGGAAGATAGATTTCGTAGGCCTCCTTGCTGAATTGCGTGCGTGGCGGCTTGGAATCGTTCTTTACGAAATAGTTTTGAATGACGTGCAGACCCTGGGGCCCAGCTTCGATGCGCATCACGTCCGCCTCAGTCGAGACGCCTGCCACCTTGGGCTCAACATCGTACACGGCAACATCGACGCTCGTTGTGCCAGGAGGAACGGGCTCAAAATAAGCCGCTTTCTGGTGATCGACGCGCACCAGGTGCATGCCGTTGTCGGGAACATCGATGGTGAAATGGCCGCGAGCATCGGTCTTGGTGCGTCCGGCCTCCTGCATGCCCTGCGCCAGCGCGATGAGAACCACGTCGTCGCCCGCCGCAGGTTTGTTGGTGGTCTTGTTGGTGACATTGCCGTTGATCGAAGCCGCCTGAGCAGCAAGGGAAGCCATAAGGGCTAGCAGGACGAGAAGAACGGCTCGGCGATGGCGCGAGGGTGCGAATAATTTCATGATCTTCCTTGAATTATAGGGCGCAAACTTCAGGTCGACGCTCAGCGAGGTTGGCTTTCGAGAACATCGATCTCGGCCATCACCTCGGCCGTTTCGCTTTCGAGATCCGCCTGTTGCGTGGCATAGTCCTCCTGGACATATTTGCCGGCGCGGAACTCGAAGTTGAGGTCACGCAGATTGTCGTAGAGAACCTCTTTGCGCTCACGCAGGTATTCAAGGCGCGTCTTCTGATGCTGCTCCTCAACGTGGCGCTCAGGGTAAAAGACGTAGAACAGAATTCCCAGAAGGAGAATGCTGCAGGCGACGATGATCACAGTTGCGTCTCCCTCCTGATTCTCTCGCGCATGGCTGGGAATTCCGTTGTGCGAGGCGATACCGGAATTGCCGCGGCGCGTAAACGCCACCGGCGCACGAGAATCACCGTGGCTGCGATGCCCAGGAAGAGGACGGCTGGCGGCACGATCCAGGCAACGATGTTGAATTTAGTGAGCATGGGCGCGGCGAGCACCGTGGGGCCGTATTTGTCTTGAAATGCGGTAAGGATGCCGTCATCGCTAGATCCGCCGGCAAGACTGACGCGCAACTCACCAAGCATGCGGTCGGAGTCCGGACAGCCAAGATGGTTGCACTCGATGAGGATCTGATTGCAACCGCAGACGCACATCATCTTGTGTCCCAGCTCGTTGTAACGGACGGCTGTGTTTGCCGATCCCATGGTAAGAACAGCAACGATCACGATGATGACTCCGCGTCCGAGATGAGACAGCTTCGGCATCAGTCTCCACCCCGTGCGGGAACGGCTGCGGCGGCCTGCACGGCGGCCGGAACACGGTTGCGGGCGGCGGCAAGCGCGGCCGTCATGTTGGGAAACAGCGCAACTCCAGTGCCGAAGACGATGATGCCGACACCGATCCATATCCATGCGACGAGAGGATTGAGGAAGACCTTGATAATCGGCTGGCCGGTATCGGGATTCTTACCGGCGTAGATCACGTACAAATCCCACGCGAGCGTGGAGTGGTTAGCAACGATAGTAGAGGGCTGCTGGCTGGCTGTGTAGAAGCGCTTCTCCGGTGCGAGCTGGGTGATCTTCTTGTTGCCGCGATAGACATCGAGGAGTGCATACTCCGTGTCGTAATTAGCGTTTGAATCCTGCGAGTAGCTTTGGCACTCGACACGGTAGGGGCCGATGTTGAGGCTTTGCTTGAAGCCGAGTTCCTCTTCTTTGCTCTGGTTGAAAGCCGAACCCGCAATTCCAATGAAGATGACGACGACACCGAAGTGGACGATGTATCCACCGTAGCGGCGGGTGTTGCGACGGCAGAGCTGAACCGCGGACGCGAAGAGATTCTGACCGGTGTGGCGCGAGATGACACCCGCACCACGCAGAAACTCCGCGCTGATGGCGGTGAATACCATCGCGCCTAACGAGAAGGCGAAGAAAGCGTAGAACGAGCCCTGTTCATTCGTGGTGAAAATCTCCCACGGATGGACTCCGCAGGCGATGACGACGGCGGCGGCCACCAGGCCGGCAATGCTGGGCAGAACGAAATTCTTCCGGATGCTCTTGAAGGATGAGCTGCGCCACGCAAGCAGAGGGCCTATTCCGGTGAGGAATAGAAGAAACAATCCGATGGGTACCGCGACACGGTTGTAAAACGGCGCACTGACCGTGACTTTGTTTCCCTGGATGTATTCGGAGAGGACCGGAAAGAGCGTTCCCCAAAGCACCGTGAAGCATGCAGCGAGCAGCACAAGATTGTTGAAGAGGAAGCTGGATTCGCGAGAGACAAGGGATTCGAGCTTGTTTTCGGCCTTCAGGTGGTCGCGCTGCAGGATGAAAGTGAAGAGGCATACCGACATCACGATGACGAGGAAGGTCCAGAACCATGTGCCGATGGAAGACTGTGCGAAGGCGTGGACCGAGCTGACCAGACCGGACCGCGTGAGGAGCGTTCCGAAAATCGCGAGCATGAACGTCGAGAAGATGAGCCAAACGTTCCAGGTTTTCATCATGCCGCGCTTCTCCTGCATCATGACGGAGTGCAGGAAGGCGGTACCAGTGAGCCAAGGCATCAGGGAAGCGTTCTCGACTGGGTCCCAGCCCCAGTAGCCGCCCCATCCAAGGACGGAATAGGCCCAGTGCGCGCCGAGGAAGATGCCGCAGGTGAGGAAGAGCCAGGTGACCATGGTCCAGCGGCGAGTGATGTGGATCCACTTCTCACCGGGATAGCGCATCATGAGCGCGCCTAACGCGAAGGCGAAAGGCACGGCGAATCCGACATAGCCGAGATAGAGCATCGGCGGATGGATCACCATCTCGGGATATTGCAGGAGCGGATTCAGGCCGAAGCCGTCTTGCGGTACGGACCCACTGACCAGCGAGAAAGGCATCGCTGCAAAGTTGAGTAGGAGCAAGAAAAAGACCTGCACACCGGCGAGGATGGTCGATGCGTAAGCAGTGAGCTTCACATCGACTTTGTGGCGCAGGCGCAGGACGAACCCGTAGGCCGAGAGCAGCCAGGCCCAGAGGAGCAGTGAGCCCTCCTGTCCGGACCAGAGCGCGGCGAACTTATAGGGTCCCGGCAGGGCGCGATTGGTGTGGTGCAGGATATAAGCAACGGAGAAGTCATTGTTGAAGGCGGCCCAGACCAAGGCGAAGGCTGCTGCCGTGGTGGCGATGAAGCTACCGATGCCGGCGCGACGGGCAGTTTCGGCCAATCGCTCAGGCGCGACGCGGGCGCGTGCTCTTGTCGCAATCTGGTAGAGGGCCACAGAACCGGCGAGCAGAGTATATCCGCTGAGAGCGAGGGCCAGCAGGAGCGCGAAACTGCCAAATGTAGGCATGGGTGAACAGTCTATTGTCGCAGACCGCGTAGGCGCGCAGCAATTCTCAAAGATGAGAGCGGTGAAGAGGCCTATGCAGGATTAGGCGGTGCGACTCATTGGCTCGTCGAGGAGAGAATCGACAAGGGCCAGCAATTGATCGGGAGCGATGGGCTTCACACGGAAGATGACGTCCAACCCGGCGTATTCCGCTTCTACATCCGGCAAACCACTGAGGACGAGAACGGGTATCGTTGGCAACCGCCGGCGAAGCAGCTGAACAAACTGAGGACCGTTAATGTCCGGCATCCAATGGTCGGTGATAATTAGACCGATCGAATCGAGAAGTTCGGCATCCTCAAGGATTTCGAGGGCGCGATGCGCACTTTCGGCTACGGCGACGATTCTTCCGGGGAGGGAAAGGATAGCTTGACGCGTGGCGGCCTGGATCGGACTGTCGTCGACGAGGAGAATTTCAGCAGTCATTATGTCTATTAATTCAGTTGCCGTATTAAAGTCGCCTTACCATTGATAAGTCTATTGATGCGACCTGCAGAGGAACTGGTTGCACAGTTGCCGAGATATTTTCCAGTCGGTCAACAATATAAATACTAGTGGTAATCCGTCAAGCCCTCCCAATCCGTCAGCTCTTCGGGACTTCAAGTTTGGGGGATGAAGGGCGAAAACACTACGCAAATCCAAATACTTCCAAAGGAAACAGGCGGCCTCGAATGGAGGCCGCCTGCAGGTTTGGGCAAAGTTGCCGGTTAGAAGCTGAACTTTCCAGTGAATTGGATCAGACGAGGGGAAGCATCGCCGCCGAGGAACGCGCCCAGGATAGAGGTGGGCGTGTTCACCGTATCGGAGATTAGTCCCTGGGTACCACCATCGAGGTTGCCGCTTGCCTGATTGAAATTCGGATGATTGAAGAGGTTAAAGAATTGTGCTCCGACTTGCAGGTGAGCCGATTCCAGATGAGGAATTCCGAAACTCTTTATCACCGCAAAATCCGTATTGGTGTAGCTTGAACCGTATATCGAATTTCGACGACCCTGACCGAGAGCTGTTGTGAGCGGTGAAGAAAAGGAGGAGACGAAGGAGCACGGAGTTGCGCCACCGAACTGACCTGCGGGCCCGTAGACGCTGTGCTGCGCTCCACCGCAGTGGTTGCTCTTGATAGGCGCAATCTGCCGCGCATACAGCGTGTTGTTATTCCCACTGCCGGTGCCCCCTCCGTAGTTCGTAATACTTCCTCCGATGGAGTCGGCTGTGACCGAGAAGGGATATCCGTCATTGTGGAAGACCGTGCCCGACAATTGCCAGCCGTCGGTAACAGCCTTGGGGCCCCCCCAATAAGGAACGGTGATCAGATAACTGCCGCTGACATAGTGACGAGTATCGTAATCGGAGTTGCCGTAGTTCTGGCTGAAGTTATAAGGATTATGTGGATATTCCGAGTTGCCACCGAAGCCGTCGAAGCCGCCATTGGAAACCTCATCCAGCGCGTGGCTGTAGACGTAGTTGACTTGCAAGGTAAGCCATTTGGAGCGGTTGACCAAAGAGGTAACCAGGCCGTTGTAGTTGGAACTGCCGGCGCTATAGATCTCGGTCGCAGCGCCAAAGTTCTGATTGGGGACCGACGATGGAAGACCGCCAAAACCAAAAGCGTTCACGGAATTGTTCTGAATCGGCTGGTGATAGGTGTGGTTGCCCACATATCCGACCGACAGGGCCGCGGTGTGCGTCAACTGCTGCTCGACGGTCAGACTCCACTCCTCATACGTGGGATAGTTGATGTGGTGAATAGGAGTGACGATGTTCGGCGGGCTGAATCCCGGGACTGCAGAGAGGCTATTGAGCGTGGCACCGTGGAGGAAGCCTGCGGAGAACGCCGCATTAGAGGCTGCTGCGATGGAGCCGGCGCTTCCGGCCGCGGAAGGAATCAACGCGTTGGGCGCAGTCCCTGTGAAAACGCCGCTGTAGATTGTGAATGGCACATTGGTGGGAGCGTTGTTCAGGAACGAATCGGCAATCTGGCCAGGAAAAGCATCGGCAAACATCCCGAAGCCGCCGCGAACTGTGGTCTTGGCATCAGGGAACGGCGTGTAGGCGAAGCCGACCCGCGGTTCATATCCCAGCACCTGAAGAGACCCGAAGGCCTTGTGCTGACCATATTTGATCAGCTGTTCATACGGCGTGTCGGCAGAGGTGCTGACGGTATTGTAGTCCCCAGGCAGACGAGAAAAGCAGTTCGTCTGGCAGACAGGGTTAGAGTCATGCTCGAAACGCATGCCATAAGTCACGGTTAAGTTGGGTTTTACCTTCCACTGATCCTGGATGTACCAGCCCATGGCATACAGGGCTACCGGTTGAGTGGACCGCTGAGGGAACTGCTGAAACCATAGGTCAGCCCCACCATTCTGGAAGGATGTACCATTCTCCGTAGTGTTAAAGGCGAGAGCTTCGGGCGAGGCGGTGTATTCCGAAGGACTGTAGTCGGTGACATCGTTCCGCCGGATGGTCCAGCCAACCTGAACGTTGTGTGCGCCATGGTTCCAGTTCACATCGTCCGTGAACTGATAGCCAGTGACGTTGCGTCCCTGTGGCCAGATAATGTCCAAACCGCCGGGCCAGGCAGCAGTGCCGTTATTGCCCAGGTCGCCATCCGCGAAGATCAATGAGAATGGGGCGAGTTGGGTGGCGGCGGCCAAGTTTGTGTTGGTAAAGATGGCGCGATAATAGATCGTGGCGAAAAGGAACTGGTTGGTAAGATTGGGGCTGAAGGTGTGGGTCTCATTCAGCTGCCCCTGATATTGGGGCTGGGGGCTGTCTGCATTGAAGAGAGGGTTGAGAACGCTGGTGTAAGTCGCCTGCAACCCCTTATCGATTTCGAAGTGGGCGAAAAGGTGGTCTTTTTCACTAAATACCTGATCGACACGGCCGGTCATCAACCATTCGTGCGTAAAATTGCCCGCCTGGCCGTTAAAGAGAACGGTGGTGTAAGGAGCAGGAGCGCTTGTCTGCGAAGGTTGGGCAGTGGCATAGCCTGGAGCATTGTTATACAGGGCAAAGATCTTGTTATAACCGTCGACCTCGTCCGCGTGCCCCATTGCGTTCAAATTCGCGATAGTTGCGGCTTCGTAGCTCGCAGTTGGCGCATAGACGGTGGCGCGAGTCGGAAGAACCACGCGCAGACCCTCATAGTTGAAGAAGAAGAAGGACTTGTCACGCCAAATCGGGCCCCCGATGGCTGCTGCCCACTGATTGACGTTGCTGCGCGGCTTCTTGGTGTCGGTCTGGTTATTGAAGAAATTATTGGCATTCATGACGCTGCCGTTCCACCAGTACGCTGCGTTTCCGTGGAACTTGTTCGATCCGGAGCGCGTGCTCTCGTTGATCTGCGCGCCGCCGAGTCCGCCAAACGAAGCATTGTAGGCATTGGAGATAACGGACACGTCTGAAACGTCATTGTTGCCGAGCAGCAGATTTGATGCGCCGGAATTATTGACGTTCAGAAACGGATCGTTCTCATAACCGCCATTGACGGTAAAGGTGTTGGAAGTAGCGGGCAGACCGAAGGCAGAAAAATTGCCATAACCGCTTTGCGTATTCATGACGGTGCCAGGGGCGGTCTGGGCAACAAATGTCAGGTCATTGCCAGGGTTAGGCAGATTCTGTACCTGTTGCATGGAAAAGCTGGTGCTAAGGTCGGCAGCTTCGGTGTGCAACAGAGGCGCTGTGCCGGTAACCTCAACCGTTTGTGATGCCGAGCCAACGGTAAGCCTGACATCTCCGGGAGCTACGTTACCGATGGTGATGGAGACGGGCAGAGAAGACTGTTCAAATCCCTGGGCTGTAACCGTTACGGTGTAGTCGCCTGGCTTCAAGAGTGGGACGCGGTATGATCCGTCCGCATTCGTCGTAGTCGTCTGGACTGCGCCCGTCGACTTGCTGCTGACCGCCACTTTAGCGCCGGGTACGGCGGCGCCCGTAGGATCTGATACTGTTCCGGCGAGGTCACCGGAGATGATCGACTGCGCCTTGAGGCTTCCTGGAAGCATGAGAACCGCCAGGAGCGCCAGACTTAAGGCAAAGATGAATTTTCTGACTGGGGCATTCGCGAAGCGATGCGGGCAAAGGTTTCTCATGCCCATACCTATGCAATTCCATTACCTTTATGTTGCTGCCACGTTGATGGGGCGATAAGCTATTGTAATCAAGCATGTTAGGTTGTTGATTTCGTGAGAATCCCGGGCAACAGAATTCAACTTCGCCGCATCCGGACTCCATCAAAGCGGAGTGTGAATACCAAAAAGTGTATCGCCTTGGGACAAGCTGTCCGCCCTAATGGCCGAATAGCCCTTTTCCCGGGATGAACGGCGAGTGCCCTCAATTCTGAACTGCGCGGGCCTGGCGGCATCCGTGAAACAATCATATTAACGAATGCCTCGTGAGAAGGATGGGAGGCAATTGCAGGATGAACACTCTTAAGACGGCTTTTCTGCTTACTGGCCTGACTTTGCTATTGGTGCTGGCCGGGGACTACTTTGGCGGACGGAACGGGATGATTCTGGCGTTCTTGTTCGCGGCTGCGATGAACTTCTTCAGCTACTTCTATTCCGACAAGATTGCGTTGAAGATATACAGCGCTCAGCCGGTGACGCGCGAGGAATTGCCGCGCGTGTATCAGGTTGTGGAGCGCATGACACAGCGCATCGGGCTTGCGATGCCTAAGATTTACGTGATCCCATCGGATTCGCCCAACGCATTTGCCACGGGAAGGAATCCGCAACATGCGTCAGTGGCCGTGACGAACGGCATTTTGAACCTGCTGAATGATGATGAGCTGGAGGGTGTGCTCGCGCACGAACTGGGTCACGTTAAGAATCGCGACATTCTGACCAGCTCGATTGCCGCGACTCTGGCAGGCGCGATCACCATTCTGGCGCGTATGGGCTACTGGGCTGCGCTGTTTGGCGGATACGGCGGCGATGGCCGGGACCGCGAACGCGGCGGAGGGGGAATCGGCGCCCTGATCATGCTCATTCTGGCCCCGATTGCGGCGGCTTTGATTCAACTTGCAGTGTCGCGATCGCGTGAATATGAGGCTGACGCGACAGGCGCGCATATTACCGGGAATCCATATGCGCTTGCGACTGCGCTGGAAAAGCTGGACGCCTATTCGAAGCGCATTCCCCTGCCGGCTTCATCGACGAATGCGCACCTGTTCATCGTGGCTCCAATGATCAGCGCGCGCGATCTGGCAGGGTTGTTCTCTACGCATCCGCCGATTCCGAAGAGAATCGAGCGGCTGATAGGGCGGTCGAGCGTGTACGGAGTTGAGGACAGATAAATGAAGACTCTGCTTAGGGCGCTGATTCTGTTGCTGGTGGTGCTGTGGCTGGGTGGTGTGATGTTCTTTCCGGTGGTGGCTGCATCGGCGTTTGGCTCGATCGCCGATACACACGTCGCAGGCACAATCGTTCGGAAATGCCTGCTTGCGCTCCACTATGAGGGCCTATTCGCGGGTGCGTTGATTGTTGTGCTGCTCCTCATCGCGCAAGCCGCCGGAGCACTTCGCCGCAACGTCGCCGCGCCGGTCGCTATGACGCTCATCATGCTGGGGCTGACTGCGTTTTCGCAATTCTGGATCATCCCGAAGATGGAGGGCTATCGGATTGCCGCGGGCGGTGCAATCGATGCTGTGGATCGAGCTGATCCAAACCGTGCTGCTTTCAATAAGCTGCATGGCTGGTCAACCAAGGTTGAAGAAGGTGTGCTCCTGGGCGGCGTTGTGCTGGTGTTTTTGCTGGCGGCCAATTACAGCGACCGCTCACCGAATGAAAAACCCTGATCCGTACAAAGAGGGATTCGTCTCGCTGTTATGATCAACGATTGGCGTGAACGTCCCTCACGGACTCACTGCGCCTAGCTCTCCAATTTAGGACACGTATGAAGACCGGTATTATCGGCCTGCCGCAGGTGGGCAAGACTTCCCTGTTCAAGATTCTTACCAAAGCCAAGCTCGAAGATCGCGGCTATTCGAACCCGCGCGAGGCGCACCTGGGTGTGGCCAAGGTTCCGGACGAAAGGCTGGAGAAGCTGTCTGCGCTTTATCAACCGAAGAAGACCGTCTATGCCGCGGTCGAATACGCGGATGTCGCGGCGATCGGGCAGGAGGCTCTCAAGGAGACGGCGTTTCTGACAGCTCTGCGCAATGTCGATGCCCTAATTCATGTCCTGCGCGCCTTTGTGGATGACGCGATTCCGCATGTGGGATCGATCGATCCTCTACGCGACATCAAGAATGTCGAGTTCGACCTCATGGTCTCGGACCTGACGCAGATTGAGAAGCGGCTGGAGCGGCTCGAGAAGGATCTCAAGAAGGGGCGTACAGCGGATCTTGAAAAGGAAGACGCGCTGCTGCGGCGTTCGCAAGAGGCGCTGGAGGCCGAGAAACCTCTGCGCGAACTGGAAATGTCATCCGAGGAAAAGAAGCTGATCCGCGGCTTTCAGTTTCTTTCGCAGAAACCGCTTCTTTATGCGCTGAACCTGTCGGAAAGCATGACTCTCGGTGCGGATCTTGAAGCGGCACCTGCGAAATACAAGCTGGAGGAAGTGTCATCGCGGCCGAATGCCGGAGTTACTGCTTTTTGCGGCAAAGTCGAAGCCGAGCTGGCCGAGATGGAGGAGGACGAGGCCGCCGAGTTCCTCTCGTCGTATGGACTGACGGAGAGCGGTTTGCGGCGGCTGATTCGCAAGAGCTACGAGTTGCTGGGATTGGTCAGCTTCTTCACCGTCGGAGAAGATGAGTGTCGCGCGTGGACCATTCCGGTGAAGTCGCGGGCGCAGGAGGCGGCGGGGGCGATCCACTCGGACCTGGAGAAGCATTTCATTCGGGCAGAGACAATTCATTGGGATACGCTCCTGGCCGCGGGATCGGAAGCTGCCGCCAAGTCGCAGGGAACGCTTCGCCTGGAAGGCAAGGACTACCTGGTGCAGGATGGCGACGTGATGCACATCCGGCACAGTGGATAGCTGACCGACGCCTAGCCATGTTGCTTTCGCTCACTCTCGGGTTCGTTGCCGCTATCGCCGATATTGTCGGCGGGCTGATACTAGTGCGCCGCAATTGGGAGAAACGCTATCTGCGCTACTTCGTGGCGCTGGGCGCGGGATTTATGCTGGCGGTTGCGTTTCTCGAGATGATTCCGGAGAGCCTGCGCTTTTCCCTACGCTGGTCGCCGGTTCTGGTCCTTGCCGGGTACTGCGTGATCCACCTGCTGGAGCATACAATCACGCCGCATTTTCATTTTGGCGAGGAGACGCACCATCATGAATTTGTCTCGTCGCACACCAGCTATTCAGTACTCATTGGACTGGCTGCGCACGCGCTTTTCGATGGCGTTGCGATCGGCTCGGGGTTCGTGCTGTCGAACTGGCTGGGATGGTTGATCTTTTTCGCTATCTTCCTGCACAAAGTACCAGAGGGCTTCACGGTAGCCTCGGTGATGCTTGCCTCAGGACGCAGCCGCCGAGTGGCGCTGACCTCCGCTGCGGTATTGGCGGCGGCAACGGTTCTCGGAGTGCTGGTGATCAATCTGCTTCCGGGATGGGTGCGAGCTGGATTGCCGCTTTCGGCAGGCGTCGCGATCTACGTGGCAGCTACAGATCTTGTCCCGGAAGTGAATCGCGAGCCGGGAATTCGCATGGCGCTGGTGTTTTTTGCGGGTGTTCTGATGTTTCTTCTGCTGCGGCTTTTGGTGCCGGCGATATAGCCTTTTTATCTTCCCTGCTTTTCCTTCCAGACCTTGTAGAGGCCCCATGCGCCGAGCGTGGACGCGTCCTGAATGGTGCCATCGAGCAGCATTTGTTCGAATTCGGCGATGGTAAAGGTGTGGAGGGTTAGATCGTGTTCTTCCGGATCAGGATCAGTTTGCGCGTGGGTGAGGCCGCTCGCGAGAAAAACGTGCTGCTTCTGATTAGCGAAGCCATATGCGATCCACATGGTGCCGAGGTAGGTCATGGATGAGGCGACAAGACCGGTCTCCTCGCGCAATTCGCCACGCGCCAGTTCTTCGGGGTTGACGTCGGGAGTCTCCCATCCTCCCTGTGGCAATTCGAGGGCGCGCTGCTGGATGGTATAGCGGAACTGCTCGATGAGATAGATCGTGTCGCCTTCAATAGGCAGGATGATGGCGCAATCGTCTTTATCAACGACACTGTAAGTTCCTTCGGCGCCGTTGCTGCGTTCGATCCGGTCCTCTCGAAGACTGAGCCAGGGATTGCGATAAACCTCGCGGCTGTTTAACGTACGAATGCTCATAATCGGTAAGCCATTTTCCCATGCGCGACCGTCGGATTTCGCAAATTCGGTGGCCACTTCCGGGCGACGCATAGCCCAGACATGGTTAGCACCAGGACCTGCGATTTGCATACGGGCGGTCAGCATCGGTCCGGTGGGTTTTGGGTTCGCACCAGGCGGGGAATGCTGTATGCTGGATTCCTATTCCATCGAAACGGGAGAGCTCCCTTGGCCGTGCTTGTGATCGTAAGCTTCATTACCATTTTCGTTGTCGGAATTCTGTGGGCCACGCGTCCAGAATCCGGACACAATTCACACTAGCTTGCGCCGAAATAACAGTGCGAGGCACTGACAATTACGTCCGCCCGACTGGGGCATTTGTTGAACATCGAGCCTGTCGAGTCCGGAAATGCCGAGATTCCCCTGCCTGTTGAAAACACCCTCCACCAGAAGTTTTGTCCGTCGTCTTCGTCGTCGATTTAGGAGCGATACGGGGATTCGGGATGTCTCTGATCGATTCGGCCCGGTGGATGATGACCGTCACGAATCTCTATGCATCGCAAGGCGTAATTAATTGATATGGATTTTCATAGTTTGCTTTGGATTTCTACAGGAGTATCCAGCATTATGAATCTTATGCGTGCCGATCGCCCACTATTGCTTTCTGTATACGATTGGTAATAAAGGGTATACTGGTTCGCGAAGCAGGGGTAGCGTGATTTCTGCAACTTGGCAGGCCAGTTGCACGCGATGATGTGCATTGGGCCCCGATTCCCCGAATATGGAGAAGTCCTACCAAACTCGTATCATCGTTGTTCTCCTCGGTTTATTCACGGTGGCGGCGGCGGTCTTTGCCTCCTTCAATTTCATTCAGGAGAGCAACTATCAGTCTCCGACTGATGGGGTGTGGTGGCTGGAAGCACACGACGGCCTTGAAGCGCAGCGAATTGCCAAAGGTGGTCCGGGAGAAAGAGCCGGCCTGAAATCAGGCGATCTGCTGCTCGCAGCAGATGGGCGGGACACACCGCGCTGGGCATCTCTGACGCGCGAGATCATCCGCACCAAGGTCTACAACACCATTACCTATACGATCATGCGCGGCGGCGTGCGGTTTGAAGTGCCGGTAATTCTGGATGCGACCGATCGCAGCTTCAACCAGGGCTTTCGGTTGATCGCGCTTGTGTATCTCGGCATCGGACTCTACGTACTGTTCCGACGTTGGACGGCTCCGCACTCGACACACTTTTTCATCTTCTGCCTGGTTTCCTTCGTACTGTACTCGTTCAAGTACACGGGCAAGCTGAACACCTTTGACCAGATCGTTTACTGGGGCAATATTCTTGCCGAGGCGCTCCAGCCGGCGCTGTTTCTCCACTTCGCGCTCTCCTTCGCGGAAGTGCATGGACGGCGACGCCCGTGGCTGGTGACCCTGGTTTATCTTCCCGCGGTTTTCATCGTGGGATTGCGAGCGGCGGCCTTTGAACTCTGGTCGGCGACCGAAGTGTTGCTGCATCGGTTGGACCAGCTTTCAACGGGCTACGTCGCCACCTACTATGTGCTCGCCGCGATCGTTCTGTTCGTGAACTACCGGGGAACGACCGCGCCACTGCGCCGTCAGCAGCTAAAGTGGCTCACGCGCGGCACCATTGTAGCGATCACGCCCTATACGCTGCTGTTCGCGATTCCGTACCTCGCGAATATCGCCATGCCCGATGTTGTGACCAAACTGGCGGGCATTGCGATGGTCTTCTTACCCCTGACCTTCAGCTGGGCGATCGTGCGGTACCGGTTGATGGATACCGACCTCATCTTCAAGCGCGGCGTGACGTATACGCTGGCCACAGCGGCCCTGGTCGGCTTGTACTTTGGGCTCGTGGCCGTAGCAGCAGAAATCGTGCATACGCGACTGCCAAGCGCCGGCACCTGGGGACTGATCGCGGCCATCATCATCACTGCGCAGCTCTTCGATCCGATCAAACGCATGATCCAGGACCGCGTAGATCGCGTCTTCGACCGCAAGCGCTACGACTACCGGCAGACGCTGATCGACTTCGGACGCGGCATCAACTCGCAAACCGACCTGGACACGCTGCTGAACTCGATCGTCGACCGGCTGCCTCGCACGCTTCTGGTTACCCGGATCGGGGTTTTTCTCTCCCAGCCGACGGGAAGCTTCACGCTCGCTGCCGGTCATGGCCTGCCGCCTTCCTCTTATGAATCCGGCTCCGCGCTGGACCTGGGTTTCCTGGATTTCAACCTGCCGGGGGCCGGCACGCACATCTTTCTTGAAAACCCGCAGCAGGCGCTGCATCTGTCGGAATCGGAGCGTCGCGCCACCGCCCTGCTCGATCTGAATTACTACCTACCTTGCCGAGTGCAGGATCGAGCCATCGCGGTCATCGGTCTGGGGCGCACGGCCGACGGCGACTTTCTATCCAGCGAAGACATGGAACTACTCGAGTCGCTGGCTAGCTATATCGGAATTGCTCTCCAGAACGCGCGCCTCTACGCCAATCTCGAAGAAAAGATCTCGGAATATGAACGGCTGAAGGAATTCAACGAGAACATCGTCGAATCCATCAACGTCGGCATTCTCGCAGTCGATCTCGAAGACCGCATCGATAGCTGGAATTCGCAGATGGAAGTGATGTATGCCCTGCCGCGTGCGGAAGCTCTGAAGCAGCCGTTGTCTACTGTTTTTCCCGCGGAGCTGATGAATGAGTACCGGCGTGTGGAGAGCGAGCCGGGCGTTCATAACCTGTACAAGTTCCGTCTGGAGACGCGGGCAGGCGAAGTCCGCGTGGCAAACATTGCGATCGCGCCCCTGGTTTCGCGCGACTTCAAACTGGTAGGGCGAATTATCCTCGTCGACGACATCACGGACCGCACTGAGCTCGAAGCACAGCTCACACAAGCAGAGAAACTGTCTTCAATTGGCCTGCTCGCCGCCGGTGTCGCACACGAAGTTAACACGCCGCTGGCCGTGATTTCGTCTTACACGCAGATGCTCACCAAGCAGGTCCGCGGTGACGATCGGCTTTCGCCGCTGCTCGAAAAGATCACCCAACAGACCTTCCGCGCATCGGAAATCGTCAACGGTCTGCTCAACTTTTCGCGTACCGGCACAACCGAGTTCCGAGAAACGGACCTGAACGCAATCATTCGCGACACTCTTACCCTGATCGAGCATCAGTTCAAAACCTCTCAAGTGCGGCTGGACACGTCGTTGATGCCAGACCTGCCGCCGATTCTGGGCAACGCGGGGAAACTGCAACAGGTTTTTCTGAATCTCTTTCTGAATGCGAAGGACGCGATGAACGGGGGAGGGACGTTGCGCATAGCAACTGAAATCAATGGACACGTGAGCGTCGCGATCTCTGACACCGGCGCGGGCATTGCGCCGGAGCACCTGCAACGCATCTACGATCCGTTCTTCACCACCAAGTCTGCGCCAAGACAGGGGGAAAGGCGTGGCACAGGCCTCGGGCTCGCCGTTACCTACGGAATCATCCAGGAGCACGCCGGAAAAATTCACGTGGAAAGTCATGTCGGCGCCGGGACAACCTTTTATCTCGAATTTCCCATGTTGAGGAAACCTGCGCATGTCTGAAGCCACACTGGCCATCTCTGCGGCTCCGCCCCCACCCCACCTCGAAACCGGACAGCGGATCCTGATTATCGATGACGAAGCAGCGATTCGCGAGTCCCTGGAGACGTTGTTATCGATCGAAGGCTACACCGTAGAAATGTCAGGAGATGGCGAAGAAGGGCTGGATCGTATCGAGCAGAATTCTTACGATCTTGTCTTGCTCGATCTGGCTTTGCCCGGCAAGAACGGTCTGGAAGTTCTGCACCTCATTCGTGAGCGCCAACCTGCTCTGCCAGTCATCATGATCACCGCTTATGGCAAAGTCGATAACGTCGTCGACGCCATTCGCACGGGCGCGCAAAACTTTGTTCAGAAGCCCTGGGACAACGAAAAACTTCTGGCCGACATTCGCTCGGCGATTGGACGCTATCACGCCGAAGAAGAAAATATTCAGCTCAAACGTGCGCTGAAACAGCGGTACAACTTCTCAAACATCATCGGCAAGAGCGAACAGATGCTGCGCATTTTTGACCTGGTGGCGCAGGTTGCCCCCAGCCGTTCGACCGTGCTGATTCAGGGGGAAAGTGGTACCGGGAAGGAGCTGATTGCGAAGGCGCTCCACGCAAATTCCGGGCGGAAGGATAAGCCCTTCGTGCCTGTAAATACAGGCGCGATGCCCACGGATTTGCTCGAATCCACCCTCTTCGGCCACGTAAAGGGGGCGTTCACCTCCGCCATTTCCGGGAAAAAAGGGCTGTTCGAGGTGGCGAATAGCGGCACGCTCTTCCTGGACGAAATCGGCACCATGGGTATGGACACGCAGGCTAAGATTCTGCGCGTTCTGCAGGATAGACGATTCATGCAGCTCGGAGGCACACAGGAAATTCAGGTGGACGTAAGGATCATTGCCGCCACGAATGTCGATCTTCGGCAGGCGGTTCGTGAAGGCAAATTCCGCGAGGACCTGTTCTACCGGCTCAACGTCATCGCGATCGATCTACCACCACTGCGCAGCCGCCGCGAGGACATTCCCCTGCTGGCTGCGCACTTCCTGAAGCGCTATGCCGACGAGAACAGTCTCCCCGATCGCTCGCTCACCCCGGACGCAATGCGGACGCTGGTCGACTACGATTGGCCGGGCAACGTGCGCGAGCTCGAGAATGCCATGGAGCGCGGTGTTGTGCTTTCTTCCGGGCCGGTCATCGGTTCCGAACTGCTTCCGGGACAACTGACTGGCCGAAATTATTCCTCCAACCTGCTCGATCACAATCCCGACGCCTCTCTCTTCGACATTCTTGAAGATATCGAGCGGCGAATTATCGTCGACAAGCTGGAGCGCAGCAATTGGAATCAAACCGAAGCCGCCGAGCAATTTCACATACCGCTTTCAACCCTGAACCAGAAGATCAAGCGGCTGAATATCGAGATTAAGAAGCGGGTGAAGGAGTGAAACCGGCTCCGTAGAAGACCATAGGCCGTGGTACTCTCGGCTCAACGCGTAGATCATTCAACGCCGTGTTGCACCCAAGACATATCGAATTGTGCCCATGCCTATAGCCACGATCGACGCAGCCGCCAAAAGAGGCGTAGCCGCAGTGCAGCAGTATTCGCTGCTCTCCGCGCGCGCGCTGGCAAACCTTTTCCGGCGCCCTTTTTACCGCGCCGACATCATCACGCAAGCGGACCTGATCGGCATCGGATCGCTGCCCATCGTCATTCTCACCGGTTTTTTTACGGGGGGCGTGCTGGCGTTGCAGTCGGCTTCCACACTGGCAGAATTCGGCGCAGCGGCGATCACTGGTCAGCTCGTTAGTTTGTCGATGATCAAGGAACTTGGGCCGGTACTCACCAGTCTCATGGTTTCCGGGCGCAATGCTTCAGGCATGGCCAGCGAACTGGGATCGATGATGGTTACCGAGCAGATTGACGCGATGCGCGCCCTGGGGACAGACCCGCTCAAGAAGCTGGTGATGCCGCGCATTGTCGCCACGATCACGATGCTCTTTTTTCTCACGATCGTGGCGGACGGGGTGGGTACGCTCGGAGGCGCCTTTGTCGCAGTCGTGATGCTGGGTCAGGACACGTCTCAATACTTCCATACCGCATACCAGACACTACGCTTCCCGGACGTAATGCAGGGCCTGGTGAAGCCCCTCGTCTTTGGCTTTATTATCTCCACCATCGGCTGCTACTACGGCATGAGCACGACGGGTGGGACTCAGGGGGTTGGCCGGTCAACGACGCAGGCGGTCGTCGTCTCTTCGGTGCTGATTATCGCAGTGGACTTTGTGATCAGCCGCTTCATGATCGGTATCTTTGGACGGTGATTCGAGGAGAAGACCGTAATCGCTATGGCCGACCTTGCCCTGCAAGCCGAAATTCCTGCGAGCCAGCTGCATCCCGATGCACTTGCAGTTCGGTTCGATCATGTTTCGATCGGATTCGAGGGCAAGGAAGTTCTTGAAGACATCTCCTTCGTAGTACACCGAGGCGAAACCCGCGTCCTGCTCGGACCAGCGGGCGTGGGAAAGAGTGTTCTGCTGAAGCTCGCTAACGGGTTGTTGAAGCCGGACTCTGGCCGCATTTTCGTCTTCGGCTATGAAGTAAGCGCGATGCGCGAAGAGGACCTCTTCCAACTGCGCGAATCAATCGGCACGGTCTTTCAGGAAGGTGCGCTCTTCGATTCGCTCACGGTGCGCGACAACGTCGGTTATCGCCTGATGGAACAGCATTTGCCTGATGACGAGATAGATCAGCGCGTCACTGAGGCTCTGCGCTTCGTGGAGTTGGAGCACACGCTCACAAAATTTCCATCAGAGCTTTCCGGCGGCATGCGGCGGCGGGTCGCCATCGCGCGCGCCATCATCACTAAGCCGGATCTGCTGCTCTACGACTCGCCCACCGGTGGCCTCGACCCCATCACATCCACGACGATCATTGAACTCGTCATCAAGCAGCGCGATGTTTACAAAACCAGCTCCCTGCTGGTGACGCATCGCCTTCAGGACGCCTTCACGCTGGTCGGCCATCGCTTCGACAAGGAGACAGGCCAGATGGAGCCGCTGCCGGCAGGCCAGGCGGATCCCAGCACCAGCTTTCTAATGCTGCATCAAGGCAAGCTGGTCTTTGATGGATCCACGCACGATCTGGTTCACTCCGGCGATGAGTTCATTAAGCAGTACCTCTCGTATTAGCAGGTTGCTTTGCCGCTGGTCGATGCGCTCTGTTAGTCTGAGTGGTTTGAGTTTTCCTGCTGGAGCAAGCTACTTATGGCATTCAAATTTAAGGGCGTGGACTTCATCGGCTTTGACAGCCTGTTGAGCGACGACGAGCGCATGGCTCGCGACACGGCACGCCAATTCATTGAAGATAACCTGGTCCCAATCATCGAAGAGTGCAATCGTGAGGGCCGCTTTCCGCGCGAACTCGTTCCGCAGATGGGTCAGCTCGGTTTTTTCGGAGCCAACCTGCACGGTTATGGGTGCGCTGGCATGTCCAATGTCGAATATGGCCTGGTGATGCAGGAGTTCGAGCGTGGGGACTCCGGCGTGCGCAGTTTCGTCAGCGTGCAGTCGGCTCTGGTGATGTATCCCATCTTCACTTTTGGATCGGACGAGCAAAAAGATCGCTGGCTTCCGCAGCTCGCGACCGGTGAAAAGCTGGGTTGCTTTGGTTTGACGGAGCCGGACTTCGGGTCGAATCCGGGCGGGATGCGGACGCGGGCACAGAAGTCGGGCGACGAGTACGTCCTGAACGGCGAAAAGATGTGGATCACCTCCGGCTCCATCGCAGACGTCGCGATTATATGGGCAAAGGTGGACGATGAAGACGGCAGAGTGCGTGGTTTTCTGGTTGAAACCGATCGTCCCGGTTTCACTGCTTATGATGTCCACGGCAAATGGTCGCTGCGCGCGTCAGTCACTTCCGGGCTCGCGCTGCAGGATGTTCGGATTCCGGCGAAAAACCTTATGCCGGCGACAGGGGGACTCAAGTCGCCTCTGATGTGCCTGAACCAGGCACGCTATGGCATCAGCTGGGGAGCCATCGGCGCGGCCATGTCCTGCTACGACACGGCGCTGCAATACTCGCTCCTGCGCAAGCAGTTTCGTGACGAACCCATCGCGAGCCATCAGCTGGTCCAGGAAAAGCTCACCTGGATGATCTCCGAAATCAGCAAGGCGCAGCTGCTTTCCCTGCACGTCGGGCGTCTGAAAGATGACGGCAAGGTGGGGCACGAGCACATCTCCCTCGCCAAGCGCAACAATGTATGGATGGCGCTCGAATGTGCCCGCCTGGCTCGCGACATCCTCGGCGGCAACGGCATCACGGACGACTACCCGATCATGCGGCACATGATGAATCTGGAATCCGTGAAGACCTATGAAGGCACCCACGACATCCACGCGCTCATCATCGGGCAAAGCGTAACCGGTATTCCGGCGTATTGAGTTGCTGAAATCTCGCGACATGACGGCGCAACCCGGGACCGTGCTCAGCGTCTAAATGGCTAAGGTCTGTCGCGACGGACCTCGCTGCCATGCATCTGCCAAAGCTGGAACGCCGGCCCGAACTCGACGCTTTGCGAGGCTTATTCCTGGTCTGGATGACGCTGACGCATCTGCCGACCCGCTTCAGCGACTTCGTCAATCAGCCCATCGGATTCGTCTCGTCCGCAGAGGGTTTTGTCTTTCTATCGGCCCTGCTGGTCGGTCGCATCTACATTCGCGAGCTCATGCAGGATGAGGCAGGCGTCCATCTCAAGCTGTGGAAACGGTCGCTGAAAATCTACGCCTACCACTTGCTGATGCTGACTTTTGCCTTCACTATCGCGGCCACCTTTGCTGTACACACGCACAGGGCGGCCCTTACCAACGTCTTCAATTTTTATCTCTCGCATCCCTTCGTCGCGATTGTCGGTTCCATCTTGTTGCTTTATTGTCCGCCGCTTCTCGACATCCTGCCGATGTATGTGACATTTCTCTTTTTCTCGCCATTGATTCTGTCGATATCTGCACGAAATGGCTGGAGGAGGATTCTGGCGGCCAGCGGGCTGGTCTGGCTGCTCGCGCAGTTCGGCCTACGCGATCTTGTGCACAACATGGTCGTGCGTGTGACTCACTTGCCAATCCCACTCCAGGAAACGGGAGCATTCAATCTTTTCGCCTGGCAGGCAGTCTGGATTGCGGGCCTGTGGCTCGGCGCGAAATCGGCCATGGGCGTGATCCCGCTGCGAAAGATTCCGGCGTGGGTGGTCGCGGCTTCGTGCGCTGTCTGCCTCTTTTTCATCGGCATACGCCATGGATGGCTTGGCCAGCATCTGACGCAGCAGGCTCTTGGCCTTCAGTTGGACAAGTGGCAGATCGGGCCGCTACGGGTGCTCAATCTCGTCGCCTTCACCGTCGTCGGCTATTGGCTGCGGAAATACGTAGTAAGAGCAGTTTCGCGTGAGCCTTTTCTAACGCTGGGCAAGGCCTCACTGCAGGTCTTCTGCGCGCACATTTTCTTTGTCTTCGTGGGGCTCGCACTCCTCTATGGCGAGGTCGAGCAACTACACGGGGTCACCGCTATTGCGTTGCTGACAGTGACGTTCCTTGCGCTCATCCTGGTTGCCGCAAGCGAAGTGAGGAAGCGGCGCGCGGAAAGCGAACTACGGCGCAAAGAGGCAAGCATTCCGACGGAAGCAGAGCGGAGCGGCGCGATCGTGGCCCCACCGGTCAGCGGCCAGCCGCTGTCCTGCGCAGAACAGCGATCCTGAGTGCCAATGAATTGCTGGTCACGGTCGCCATCACAACCTATGATAGTCGACAAGCCGGTACAATGGCTAAATCCGTGATAATGTCGTCCACCCGGAAAATCGGCTTCTCGGCTCTGCCATTTCGTGTCGCTGATACCATTCGTCAGAAAGATAACTGACCTTTCGTTTCGCACTCCAGGATTCTATTTGCCTTATCGCATGCAATCTTTAGCCCGGTTTGCGCTTTGCGCTCTTATATTGCCCCTTGCCTTTGCTTCGCAAATCAGCGAGCAGAACCAACCTGCGGTTTTTCCCACGATCACATCGTATGGCCTAGATAAGGCCAAAGTGAATCTACCCGGGGACCTGGCGGGACAGGCCAACCTGTTGCTTATCTCCTTCGAACCCGAGCAGCAAAAAGAAATCGACACATGGATGACGCTCGCTCAGGCTCTGCAACACACGAATTTCAACTTCCGGTGGTATCGCCTGCCCGTCGCCGAACGTGAGAATTTCATCTTCCGCTGGTGGGAAAACTCTTCCATGCGCAGCGAGGAAACTGACCCTGAAACCTGGCCCTGGATCATACCCCTTTACGTAAACAAGGACGAATTTCGCAAGACGTTGCAGATTCCGAATGAACACGAGATTGTCGCGGTGCTTGTCGATAAGCAAGGGCATGTTCTTTGGCGAGCTTCAGGAACACTCACTCCGACCAGCCGCACTTTGCTCACATCGGCACTCGCGGCCGCCACGGGACTACATTAGACGCTGAAGTCTGCGCCTTCATGTCAATCGCTTCTCCATCGCTAGGGCATCCAGCAATCCCTGGTAGAAGCCGGGGATGCGCCCCGTCTCAACAAATCCCAGATGCTGATAGAAGGCTTGCGCATCGAGATTATCGATTGCCACCTCCAGCCTGACTTTCGCTGTCTCGATCGCACACATTTGATCGAGGAGTGCGTCCATCAGCAAGCGGCCCAGACCATTTCTCCGCGCCGCTGGCGCGACATCGATTGTGATGACGTGACCGATGCGCCTACCCCCTTCGAGATAGGACTCCGCGATGGCGAAACCACGGATGGACTCTGCCGAATCCTCGGCCACGACGGAGAATGAGCATGGATGGCTCAGGTAGTAGCTCAGGTCGGCGCGCGAGTACGCGATGCCTGGAGGAAAGCACTTGTGATCGAGCGCAAAAAGGGCGTCGAGGTCTGCACGCTCGACGCCCCTCAGGTGAATCACTGCAACTATCTCTGCGCCTGGGTCAATCCTGACCCATTGGACTCCTGAGGCTCAACGACAACGCCATCATAAAGGGAAGCGCCGACCAAACGCCCGCCCATGGAATGGACCATGTGCACGTTCAAGCCTGCGTCCCACCATTTCCAGCTCTTGTCGCCTGGATCGATCGCGAAGACCATCGTTGAACTGCCGGATGTCACGACGACGCGCTTGAGCACAGAATCGAAATCGATGTTGCTGATATTCGAGACTGGCAGGTTTGTCGCTTGCCAGGAATGCCCGTGGTCATCGCTGTAGAAGGCGCCCTCGCGACCACCTACCCAGAGAGTTCCATTCGGTGAGGTTGTCAGCGCACGCACAGAGGTGAGCTTCTCGGGCAGCGCAATCGGATTCCACGTCATTCCGCTGTCTTCGGAAAGCTTCAGATCCTCGCGCCGCGCGGCAAACACGGTCGCGCCTTGCGCATCAACGAATCGATACTTTGGCTCGCTCAGCACGGGCCCTGTCCAGGTGGCGCCTTGCGTGACGCTGCGATAAACTCCGTCGGCCGTGGCGGCAAACCATACAGGGCCGTTCACAGACAGATCGTTCACCTGGGCATCGATCGGCACAGGTTTGGAAGCTTCCGTGATGGTCTTGGTCGTCTTCTTTCCCTTCTTCACAACGGAAACCGTCTTCGTTTCCATGTTCACCACGGTGCCATCCTGTTGCCAGAGCGAACCGTCCCAGCGAAAGATTCCATGACTGGTACCGGCAAAAATGGTGCCGTCATCGGATTGGGACAAAGTGAAGACGTCACGGCCGCTGAGGCCTTCGCTACGTTGCAGCCAGGTCTTTCCAGCATCCTCGGTCACAAACACGCCGCCATAGATTTTGTCGTTCACCACGCCGGCATACATGGTCTGCGGATGGGTGGCATCAGGAAGCAATGTCGTCACCTGCCTCTGAAAGAATCCTCTGTTCGTCGCCTGAAACGTGGCTGACGCGTCCTGGCTAGTCAGCACTCCGCTTCGATCGGAAGCGAGCATCACGTGCTGGGTGTTCTTAGGATCGACGTAAACGTCGTTAATGATCACATCTGGCCCGGTCATCCGTGTCCAGTTCGTGCCGCTATCCATCGTTTTGTACAGACCTTCGGTCGTGCCGGCATAGACCACCTGCCGGTTCTTGGGATCCTGCATCAGAACACGCGTACGCCTGGCGGTCGTAGGTATGCCCTGTATTTTGTGAAACAGGTCACCGCCGTTCTCGCTCTTATAAATTCCAGAGCAGGCGCTGGCGTAAACCACACTGGGGCGAGTGGGATCGATGATGATCGAGAACACATCCGAGTCATCGATCAGCCCCTGCTTGATGTTGTGCCACGTGACGCCGCCATCCGTCGTTTTCCATGGAAGATGCCAAGTTCCGGCATAAATTGTCTTTGGATTGACCGGATCGATGGCCACGGACTCCACCTTATGAATCTCGCCGCTTCCTTGTGGGCTGATCTGGGCCCAGTGCACACCGGAGTCCTCGCTGCGATACACTCCGCTGATCGCACCCGCGATCAGGATTTTTGGATCCGAGGCAGCCTGCGATAGAGCGCGGATGGATTTCCCTTCCATGTCGCTGGAGGTCGTCCACGTCGCGCCACTATCGTGGCTGATGTAGAGGCCACCATCGGTGCGGTCTAGCTGCCAGACCCCGGCGTAAATGGTTCTCGGATCGGACGAATCGATGACGATGTTATCGACAACCAGATCGTCGACCTTGCCCAGGCGGGCGAGACGCTTCCAAGTGGCGCCCCCATCGGTCGATTGATAGATCCAGCTTGTGGTCGTGCCCATGTAGATGTGTGTCGGGTCAGCGGAATCGTAGGCGAAGCTGCGTGCGTCTCCGCCCTCCGGACCAACGGGGGTCCACTGGATTTCAGCCGCTCGTGACTGGTTCGAGAAGATGAAGGGAAGACTTGCTACGCCAAGGAAGAAAAGTCGCAAACACGTTCGTTTCATATCTTCTTTTGTATACGCTCGCTCTCTGCATGATACGGGGGAGGGGGTCCTTCCTATGGTAACGCCTCAGATACTCCCTGGCCATTCAGGCAATCTTTTGTTCTCGGGCCTGTCGAAGGAACAAGAAAAAAGCTGACCGGAGATTCCGGCCAGCCTTTTCGGTTGGAGTGCGTTTAGCTACCCTTTACTGCGCAGGGGCGGCAGCCTTCTTCGCCTTGTGGTGATGCGCAGGAGCAAGGGCCTTCCTGGCCTGGGGAGTAACCGCCGACTCATCGACAGCGGTGGTACCCGGGACATCGTTGTCGAAGTTGGCTCCGGCAGGTACAAGGTAGTTGTCGACTTCGTCAGTGTCTTGTACTGCTCCGTCCGCACCGAGATGCGGCTGGCATCAATGCCCTTCTCCGTGACCAGGTAGGCCTTGGTGTTGACTGCGCGCTGAGCGGCCAGCGTGGCATCGGTGGCGGAGTTGCCTACGACGACCAGGCTTGCATCGGACGAACGTTGTGCGTTGAGTGCAACATCATCCAGGCAACCCTTCGCGTCATTGTCGACGCGAGCTGGACGTCTTCTTATCGTGATCGAACATGATGTTGCACAGTTTCTGCGTTTGCGGTAGGCGTGATTTTCAGCGGGCGCCTTACATCGTACAGTCGTCGTGCGGAAGCTGTATCCCCTTGTCGTCGGCCACATCGCGGTTACAGTAATAGTGCCCACTGGTGCGCCTGCCGTTGAAAGAGTTAGCCGTAGTGCCCGAGCCATTGATCGTACCAGCCGAAGCCGTGTAGCTGTAGGTCAGAGGAAGGTTCTGGGGCTTGCACCGTTGCGCGGTAATCGTCGAGCTCTCACCTGGATTGGTAACGGATTGAAGGATTGGCTACGCAACTGACTGTCGGAGGATCATAGGGCTTGACCGTAAATTGCGCCGTGCAATCGGCGGATTCGCCGGGCTTCGTACCTTCAGTTACGTGACCCGTAACCGTGAAGCTGCCGGGCTGTAGACTTGCCGTATCGATCGTGGCCGTCGTGCTCGTGCCGCTTACCGTCACTCCCTGGCCGCTCCAGCTATACGTAGCGGTCTTCTTTGGGTTCAGATTGGAAGCCGTCCCGGTGATCGTGACCGGCTCGCCCGGATATACCGCACTCGGAGTGGCTGAGCAGGCGTACTGGACCGGAGGAGGTGGAATAATGCTGCCGAAATGCAGAACCAGGCCTGAGCTCAGGCGCGCTGTGTTGGCGTTCATGCGGCCACCATATGTGGTTTGGGGGCCATGATTCACATGGAAATACTCGTAGTCAGCTTGGAACAGGCGCAGGCCGATACGATGATTGAACCAGGGAAGGTTGTAGTCCAGACCTCCTCCAGCCGTGAGCGCCGGACCCCAGGTGCCGCGAAGCGTCGTATATGGCGGGTTATCCGGACCCTCCCAATGCGTTGCACCCGCAAGCCCATGAACGAACGGGGTCATACCGGAAACCGGGAAGCGGAAAATGATACCGGCCTGGGTAGTGTATCCGCCGTCGTTCTTGTCTTGAGGGTGAAAGCCAAGTTCAATCTGGCCGCCCACATACTTATTAAAGTAGTAAGCTCCGCTCAGCAGGGCGCCGTAGTCGACCGCGTCAGGGCTGCCCGTAAAAGTTGTTCCATCTGGCAGAGCGGTCTGAACATTCCCTTTTGGAGCTATATAGGAATAGCCCATGAAAACATCAATACGGGAGATGGGCGGCTCACTTGGAGCAGCCGATGATGAGGACGTACTCTGCGCATACATGCCGGTAGCACCGATACCCACGGTGCACCCCACTAGCAGAATTCCGCTCAATTTGCTGAAAATGCGATGAAGCATGCGTCTATCCTCCGCAACCATTTTTTGGAAGTCACACAAAAGAACTTGAGGCTTATGGAAAATAAGCCAGGAAAAACCAATGAATTTTAGTTGAAACAAACTCTTAAAGTCTATCGCGGTATTCAAGCTACCACACTTTTACTACGTTTAGAGCACAATTTCTTCAACGAGTTGCTTCGAGAGATACGCAAAAATCAAATTGCCGATTCACCGTATCAGTGCGCCAGCAGACTTCGTTATGCAGAGCGATTCTGGAACCATCCGTCGAACCCGGCCAGGTGTCTCCAGAGACAGACTTTGCTGCCCCTGCATATCTCTGTGAAAATAATACAACTACTGCAAGTTCAATGCACGCTTAAAGCTGCCCCGCTCATGTTGGATTTTTTCCTGGAGCAGGGTAATGGCGTATAGCAACTGCTCTGGTCGAGGGGGGCAGCCCGGGACGTATATGTCAACCGGAATGATCTGATTCACCCCTTGAACCAACGCATAATTATTGAATACGCCACCAGAAGTCGCGCAAGCGCCCATTGAGATGACCCACTTAGGTTCGGGCATCTGGTCATAAAGGCGGCGTATAACAGGGGCCATCTTCTGCGAGACGCGGCCGGCGATGATCATCAGATCTGATTGGCGGGGTGAGGGGCGGAAGACCTCCGCGCCAAAGCGCGCCACATCAAAGCGCGAAGCCCCCATGGACATCATTTCAATCGCGCAGCATGCCAGCCCGAATGTCATGGGCCACACCGAGCTCTTGCGCACCCAATTGATTGCAGCATCGAGCGATGTCAGAAAGATGCCCTCAGGTTGTTCGTAACCGTAGCTCGCCTCTTGCAGCTTCTCGCGGTTTTTCGCGCTGCTTTCCAGCGCCCCGAACAGATACCGATCCTGCATCGCGTCACTCATGCTATCACTATACCGCGTCCACACTTTTCTTCAGCTCGAGAATTCGCCGGGCGCAGGATCTGCCTGGAAACAGCGCCAACACCGGTTGGGGTTGAGTTGACATAGTTCTCTGCTGCCCGCGGCGGTAATAGTGAATCAATGAAGAGAATTGTATGCCTTGCGTTCGACTCAATTTAACCGTCAGTAGTACCAGTCGTGGGTCTAAAAAACTGTCAGTAGGCCAAGCGCCGCAGTGCTGGCCATGCATGCTCGAACTCGACGACCCTCACCTGTGTATGAGCGGGCAGGTGGCTTTCGGATCTCGAAGCCACGACCCGAATGCGCAATTGTTTGTTTGCCAATCGCGAAAAATATGTAAAAGTATTTCAATCCCTGTAAGAATCCCGATGCTGGGTCATGCCAACCGTGGGACATGCAGACAGAAGCGTCCCACGGAGGTCCGTTTCATTCCCGGTGCCTGATCGATGATGCCGGAACATCACCGGCCCGCCGCAATGTTTCGCAACCTGTCGCTTGGAGCGTTATGCATCGCCACACTTTCATCCTCCTTCTGGTCTTGACTCTGTGTTGCAGTCCGATTCTTTTTGCCCAGACATCCGTAGCCCCGTCCACGTCTGACCGCATCTCGAAACTCGAGTCTCAGGTAGCCCAGGCTCAGTCCTCGGCTGACAATGCCTGGATGCTGACCAGCGCCGCTCTGGTTTTAATGATGACCGGCCCTGGACTGGCCCTCTTCTATGGCGGCCTCGTACGCAAGAAAAATGTGCTTTCGACCATGATGCAAAGCTTCGCGATGATGGCCATCATCAGCGTGTTATGGGCATTGTTGAACTACAGCCTGGCCTTCGGTCCGGGCACAAGCTTCATCGGCAGTCTGCATAACGTCTTTCTGCGCGGAGTCGGTCTGACTCCCGATCCGGATTACTCCGCGACCATTCCGCTGCAAACTTTCATGATTTACCAGCTGATGTTTGCCATCATTACGCCGGCGCTGGTCACCGGAGCCTTCGCCGAACGCATGAAGTTCAGCGCCATGGCCGCGTTCCTCACCCTCTGGTCCATCGTCGTCTACTCGCCCATGGCCCACATGGTCTGGGGCAAGGGAGGGTTGCTCAACGCTTCACTCGGCGGCCGCTTTCCTTGCCTGGACTTTGCTGGAGGGACCGTCGTACATGTTACTTCCGGAGTGTCGGCGCTGGTTTGCGCGCTGTATCTGGGTAAACGATTCGGCTACCCCAAGGAGCCCACGCCGCCACACTCGGTCGTACTTAGTTTCATCGGGGCCTGTCTCCTCTGGGTCGGGTGGTTCGGCTTCAACGCAGGCAGCGCGCTGGGTTCATCACCTCTCGCTACCAGCGCCTTCGTAAATACCCACTTTGCCGCTGCTGCTGCCGCATTGAGCTGGGCGCTCGCCGAATGGATTCGCAATGGCAAGCCCAGCGCGCTGGGAGCAATATCGGGTTCGGTCGCGGGTCTGGTTGCCATTACTCCCGCAGCAGGCTTCGTCCAACCCATGTCGGCCATCGTCATCGGACTGATCGCGGGCGCCTTCTGCTATTTCATGGTTGTCAAGGTCAAGTCCTGGTTCGGCTATGACGACTCCCTCGATGCCTTCGGCGTTCACGGTGCAGGTGGGACCATCGGTGCAATTATGACCGGCCTGTTTGCTTCGAGCCTCATCAACCCCATCTTCAAGGACGCCAAGACCGGAGCCGCCCTGCCTTCCGGAGCCATCGAAGGCAACTGGCACCAGGTGCTCAACCAGCTCGTCGGCATTTCCATCGCGTGGGTTATTTCTATCGTTGGAACGCTGATCCTGCTCAAGATCGTCGACCTCACGATTGGATTGCGCGTCACCCCTGAAGAGGAGCTCGAAGGCCTGGATCTCAACCAGCACGGCGAGGAAGGCTATGACCTTGCTTCCTGATCTGTGCAAACCTGATACTCTTCTTTCTCTGGGACTGGAGCTATGGAAAAGATAGAAGCGGTGATTCAACCGTCCAAGCTGGACGCGGTGAAAGACGCACTCGTGGAAATCGGCATCGAGGGCATGACCATACTCGAAGCACGCGGTCACGGCCGCCAAAAGGGCCATACTGAGTTTTATCGAGGCCGGGAATACACGGTCGATCTTCTCCCTAAGATAAAACTTGAGATGGTGGTTCCCGACGAACTCGCCGAAAAAGCCGTGCAGGCTATTTTGTCTTCGGCGCGTACCGGCAAAATTGGAGATGGCAAGATCTTTCGCTCCAAGATTGATGACGCTATTCGAATCCGTAATGACGAACGCGGCCCTTCTGCACTTTAGGGGCAGAAACGAATTCTGCATTCAGGACTTCAACTTCTGAGCGGCTTTTCCTGGTGCGGAAGAGGATTCCATCAAACGACGCATCGCCGATTCGTCATCGACGAATCCAGTACCGGTCTATTCTGAAAGTTCTGCAGAAAAGTTCCTTGCCAGAGAGTTCTTGAATCGCGAATGACTCCTGACTCGCTATCTCTTGCGCAGCTGAGAGACCTGTATCAGCAGGAAAGCGTGGACCTGCGCCAGACATTTGAGCGCACTGGGGACGGCGCTGCGACCATCCGTCGCCGCGCGGCAGTCGTCGACAACCTCGTCCGTCAGATCTGGGCTGCCGTCTCGGGGAGTCCGGACCGCCTGAATATTGCTCTTGTCGCCACTGGGGGGTTTGGGCGCAGAGAACTGTTTCCTTATTCCGATGTCGACGTGCTCTATCTTTGCGCCAACGACAGCGTCGAACATGATCACCACGACACTATTCGCGGCGCCACCCAGGCGATGTGGGATGTCGGCCTCCGCGCCAGCCCCGCGACGCGGACGCTGAAAGAATGCGACCGCGTCGATCCCGACAACCTCGAATTCACCGTCTCACTTCTGGACCGCCGTTTTATCGGAGGTGACCTGGCGCTCTACAAGCGTCTCGAAGGGGAGCTGCTGCCCGCTCTCGCCCTGCGTGAGTGGGACACCATTGTGCAGAATCTCTCTGAGATCGCCCGAACGCGGCACGCGAAATACGGCAACACCATCTTTCATCTTGAACCCAACATCAAGGAGTGTCCGGGCGGCCTGCGAGACTACCACCTGGCGCAATGGCTTTCTCTGCTTTCCTCTCTGCAGGCGGAAAAGACTTGGCCAAAGCCGTCGGCCAACGCTTTCTACGGCACACACAACGAGCGCGAATCTGCCTTCGACTTCCTCGCTGCAGCTCGATGTTTTCTGCACTATCGCAACCGGCGCGACGACAACACGCTTGACTGGCACGCCCAGGATGAAGCCGCCGCGCAGAGCATCGGCCTTGAAACGCTGGGTTCAGCCGGACCGGCCTACTGGATGCGCACCTACTATCGTCACGCGCGCACCATCTATCGCCGCGCTTCCTTGCTCATTGACGACCTGCCTCCGGCACGGCGTTCTTTCTACAAGCAATTTCGCCGCAAACGCACCCCAATAGCCGGCACCGATTTCTTCCTCGAACATGGCCGTCTCGACCTCGACGAATCAGCCACCGATGTCGATGGTGATGCGATCCTGCGCATCTTTGGCCAGATAGCCCTGCACGGTTACAAATTGAGCCAGAGCGCCGAAGACCGTATCGCCGAAAACCTTCCGGTGCTGGCAGTTCAGATGCCGGAAGGCCCTTTCCTGTGGAACTGCCTGCGCGAAGTCCTGCTCGGCCCTTATGCCGCCCATGCGTTGCGAACCATGCACGCGCTGGGCATTCTGGAGCTGCTCATCCCCGAGTTCCATGGCATCGACTCGCTGGTCATCCGCGATTCCTACCACCGATACACCGTCGATGAACACACGTTTCTCGTCATCGACAACGTTCACCTGCTGCGCCAACCACATCACGACTGGGAAAAGCGATTCGCCACTCTGCTGCCGGAGATCGACCGCCTCGACCTTTTCTTCCTCGCTGTGCTCATGCACGACACCGGCAAGGCGCGCCGGGCGGGCGAACATGCCAATCAAAGCGTTGAGCTCGCGGAGAGCGTCTTCGCCCGTCTGGAATTTGACTCCGAAGAGCGCGAGATCGTGCGCCGTATCATCCGCAATCACCTGGAAATGTCCGTCGTGATGCGGCGCGATATTTTCGCGCATGAGACCATCCGCGCCTTCGCCGAAAAAATCGGCTCGCAGTCGCAGCTCAAGATGCTGACTGTGATGACTTACGCCGACATAAAGTCCGTCGCGCCCGACGCGCTGTCGCCGTGGAAAGCGGAAAATCTCTGGCAGCTCTACATGGGCGCGTCAAATTTTCTCGATCGCAGCGTCGATGAAGTCCGCTACCACGTCGATGCCGACCCGGCTCTTCTCAATCGCATCGTCGCGCTTGTCCCTGACCACTCTCAGCAGCTGCGAACTTTTCTTGAAGGTCTGCCGCAACGCTACCTGCAAACCCGCCCGCCTGAACAGATTCGCGGTCACTTTCAGATGGTGCTCGACCTGCCGCAGGAGCCCGCTCAGCTTTCTTTCCGAACCGTTCGCCAGTTGAATGAGATCACGCTGATTACGGCTGACCGCCCACTGCTCTTTGCCGATATGGCCGGCGTGCTCTCCGCCTGGGGCATGAACATCGTCAAGGCGGATGCCTTCTCGAACGCTGCCGGCATCATCGTGGATACCTTTCAGTTCACCGACCCGTTTCAGACTCTGGCCCTCAACCCTTCAGAAATCGAACGCTTTCTACAAAGCCTCCGCGACGTGTCCACACAGCGTGTTCCAGTCGAGAAGCTGCTGCGCTCCCGAAGCCATTCAGGAAGACGCGCGCAGGCCAAGGTTTCAGTCGAGACGCGCATCGAATTCGATAACGAATCCTCGACGCATAGCACGCTCCTTCAGATAGTCGCGCAGGATACCACTGGGCTGCTACGCGAAATCGCCAAGAGCTTCGCAGAATGCGGCTGCAATATCGAGGTGGCACTCATTGATACCGAGGGGGAGATGGCAATCGATGTCTTTTACCTCACCTCCGCCGGCAAAAAGCTCGATGGAACCGTGCAGCGCGTACTCACCGTCTCGTTGACGCAATCCCTGGGATGACTCGGCCACTAATTTCGATGAAGTCGTTTGGACCGACTGTTTCGGGCCGAGCCGCGGGCTTCTATGCGAAGCTCCGGATTCGCCGCGAGACTGCTGGTGCGCGCGCCAATTCTCTACTTCAAATAGGCTCGCACCAAATCGATTAAATCTTCAGCCAATTCTGTCGGCGCAATCGCGCTCTTCTCCGTTGCCAGCATGTGGTGACGGATATGGTCTTCAAGTACTTCCGCCATCAGACTATTGATGCCTCCTCGCACGTTGGCCAGGAGCATCAGCACATCCGCGCAGTCATCTCCGGTTGAAAGTGAGCGCTCAATCGCGTCCACTTGCCCGCGAATTCGCCGGATACGCGCTACCAGCTTCTGCTTATCCCGATCCGTATGTGTCATGATTTTTTCCCTTGCTTATACCCTAGGGGGGTATGGTACAAAATAAAGTGCGGGATGGTAAAGCCTCACCGGAATCGGGCTTGCCTGCCGCTGCTCTTGCCTTAGCAAGTGCTTTATTCTCGCAGGGATATTCGTCTGCTGTAACAACCCTGCAATCTTTTGAACCGATCATCGTTCTTTGTACCCATTGGCGCTCAGCTCTGAACACCGGCGCGTGCCCTCGGAGGAAGCTGTGCGTTTTTTCGTTGCGATCCCCTGTCTGCTGCTGTGCCTGCATTCCGCCGGCGCACAGTCGCTCGCGGCATTGCCGAACCCGCCTCTTCCCGAACAGTCGGTAGCGCGGCTTTCCTATGCAGCTGTCCTCCTTGACGATCGGTTCGATATTACGGGCATCGACTCGGACGGCGATCGCGGATCCCGTCAGCAAATCTCCGCGCCCTCCGCTGAAGACGTAACGGTCTTCCCGCATCCGGACAACACCCGATACTACCTCGGCGGTCAGGCGAACAGCATTGGTCAGGTGAATGCGCGCTTCCACTCGCCATATGAGGGAACAAACAGCTTCCTGCCCCCGATTGAACCCAAAGTATCCTTCGTCGGTACCTTCTATTCGGCGTTCCAGCCGCATCGAAATCTGCGCTACAACACCGACCTCATCCTCGATGTGGAGAGCGCCGGCGGCCGCGGTCTAAGCCAGGCCCTGGGTCTTGCCGGATTCACGAATCTCGATGTCGTCCGCAATCCGAATCTCGGCTCGGCACCCTACCTGGCGCGGGGAGAGATTCATCAGACGATCGGTCTGACGAACGAGATGGTCGACGCCGATCGCAGCTATTTGAGCCTGGCAACGAAAGTCCCCGTCCGTCGCTTCGAGTTCCGCATAGGAAAGATGACTCTGCCTGATCTGTTCGATATCAACCCGGTCGGGAGCGACAGCCACCTGCAATTCACCAACTGGACGATCGACAACAATGGCACCTGGGACTACGCTGCGGATACTCGAGGATACACGGTGGCGGCCGTTCTGGAGTACGACGATCGCAACTGGAGCGTGCGTTACGGCTTTGCCGCGATGCCCACCGTCGCCAATGGCATTGATCTGGACTGGGCATTTACTCGCGCCCGCGCCCAGAACATGGAATTTGAACTGCGGAAGTCCTTCATCCATGGCAGGCAGGGCGCAACGCGAATCTTGAGTTATGTGAACAACGCGCACATGGGCATCTATAAGGATGCGATCAATGCATACCTGGAAGGGAAAACGCCCACTCCCGAGATCACCTATAACGCGCCCTTCGGCAGCGTGAAGTATGGTTTCGCGTGGAATAACTGGCAGGAACTCACGGAGAACCTTCGGATATTCAGCCGCGTCGGCTGGAACGAAGGGGCGCATGAGTCCTTTGCCTACACAGAAGATGATCAGACTGTCTCGTTCGGCGGAGACTATGCCGGATCGCGATGGCATCATCCTGTGGATAAGATCGGAGTTGCCTTCGTAAGCAATGCCATCAAGAAATACCACCAGATTTATCTCGCTGATGGAGGCCTGGGGTTTCTGCTTGGAGACGGACGGCTCAATTACGGGCGCGAAAATATTGTTGAAGCCTACTACACGCACCACGTCCACACGGGGTTATTCGTTTCCGCTGGACTCAGCCACATTGACAATCCCGGCTACAATCGCGACCGCGGCCCGGTGTGGGTTCCTGGCGTGCGCGCGCACGTGGACTTTTGATGCAGTCTACGCAAGCACTGCCTTCGGTTTCGCCGTGAATTTTCTCTTGTAATACGCAGTCGTAGCAATAATCGCGGGAACCCCGATCGCCGTCGGCAGCACCCACAGCCACCACGCGCCATGCACTCGTGGTCCGATCGTTACCACACAGAAGGCCGTCCACGCGGCGATGTAACTACCGATCATGCCCTGCAGGTGCGCATACCACCAGAACATCTTTGCCCTTGGAGGGTGCGTAAAATTCCACATCGCCGTGCCCGCGATGCGCATGCCGATCGCGCCGAAAATGATGGCCGGAATCGCGAGATTCTGCACCAGCACCGGCCTCAGCGCCCCTAGCAGCGCCAGGGCTGCGCTCGCGATGAAGCAGATTACCGCGGCACTCCAGTCCAGGGGTCTTGCGACTGGTTCGCCCTTCCACGCGGCTTTCTGGCCAAGCACACGATAAGCAACAAATGCCGAATAAAAGCTGAATACCGCCACGAGGGCTAGAAACAGGATCGGCCTGTACAGCGCCATTACCAGTGCTGTCGCAGCCACAACCGTCATGCACCAGAAATAAATCTTTCCCCACAACCTGTGCGCCTTGCTACCTTTCGCGGTCACCAAAGCGAGCGGAGCCAGCACGAATGCTCCTGAACCCGCCGTGATGTGAACAGCAAGAAAGGCGCGCATCCACACTGGATCATGCATAGTGTCACCTCGTCAGTTACGCCTTGTACGTTGCTTGTGGTTCTCAAGTTCCTTGAGAGTTTCGTCGCACCACTTCCCTCTCGCGCGGGCCATGTGTTCTCCGTAATTCAGCGTCATAAGCCAGAACGGCTTTTGCGGATCGTTCGGTGCTTCTTTCTCGAGCCGCTTGCGCGTGGCGTTGTACGTGGCCAGTTCCAGTTCACATTGCGCCCGATGCCCTGCCACATGCTCCGCACTCACACTTGTCGAGGTCAGCCCTCCAAAAAACAGCTTCAGCAGTAATTCGTTTCGAGGAACCTCGTCTGCCGGGGCCCTCCGCAGCCAAGCTGTTAGTTCCTTCCGTCCTGCGGCTGTAAGAGCGTAAACATGCCGGTCCGGCCTGCCGGGATTTGTCTCAGTCTCTTTGCTCACTAGCCCCTTTGCTACCATCTTTCGGAGTGTTGGATAAATCTGCCCGTAGCCCTCCCGCCAAAAGTGGCTGACAGACCAATTGCTTAACTGCTTCAGGTCGTATCCGGACATCGCCCCAAGACTGAGCAACCCAAGCAATGCGAATGGGCTTTGATTTAGCCTTGCCATATCTAGAGGATATATATCTCTTAGATATAGTCAATAAGAGAGCAGCCTTGGCCTGCTCTCGTCTTTATTTGCCCGAAACTACAGACTGTTCGATGAGCGCGATCTCCTGCTTCATCAGTTCTGCATTTGGCCCGGCTGGCGTGTAGGTAAGACAATTGCGTAAGTGATCGAGCGCCGCCGCATAGTCACCCTTTCCAGCAAGTATCACGGCTAGCAGCTGCTCTGTGTTAGGCGCCTGGTGTTGCGGATCCATGGCGAGCGATTTTTTTGCACTCACCTCGGCGACATCTTTCTTGTCAATGTGGTAATTTCCCACCGCGCTGAAATACCAGATTTGCAGCGTGCCTTCTGGATCGAGCTTCAGATAGTGATCTGCAGCATCGGCGACTTCCTGCCACTTCTTCTGCTGGGCGGCCAGCTCAGCAATCCGACCGTAAGGCGACACAAACTGCGGATCGGCAGCCGCGGCCTTCTCGTAGGAGGCTAACGCATCGACCGGCGTCGTCTTTTCCTGCAGCTTTCCGAGTTGATACCAGGCCTCGGCGAACTTCGGATCGATCTGGACAGCTTTTTCAAGCTCATGCTGCGCGCCCTCCGGATTCTTGTCTACCTCAGAGCGGGCCTTGTCAAACTTCTTGAGTGCATCCTTGGGAGCCGAGAAAGTTGTCGGACTTACTCCGTAGCCAGACGCATGCTCGTCCAGATGAAGTGTAATGGTGCCGATATCCGGATTATCCGTCAGGTTACCATTGGCGATAGTGACGGCGCTTGATCGGAAGCCGGACAGTGATGCCTTGACCTGGCAGCCCACTAGCTGCGCGGCAGTGAGTGGTTTCGCGCCCCCTGCTTGCGGAACGATTTCAGAAGTCGATGAATTGCGGACCGCGCCGCTCTCGATGGAGAAGGTTCCTTTTGTATCCGTATGAGTATCGTATTTCACGGTGCCGTTGCAATCGACGATGACAGGAATCGGGTCCCAGGGAAGAGTGCCTCCATCGACCGCGACTTTACCGATGAAGTACATTCCTCCATGCTGATGCGCCATCAACTGGTCAAAGTTGGCATATTTACCGGTCCCGCTAGCCATTTCGGCATTTGGGTTCGACGGCGGCCCAGCCGCAGCGCCCCCCCCGCCCCCTTTGGCTTGCGCAGAGGCCGTGACGCTCAGCGCCAGTCCTACAGGTATAGAGATAAACAGTTTGAGTTTCATACTCGCCTCCGAAGACAACAAATTATCTACCCGCCGGCAGACAGTTCGGAAGAGAAATCTTTCCACTTTGCCTCGCCTTATTTTGCAAGCGGGTTTCGCGGGACGCGCTCTTCCCTACTCGTCCTGCTCTCTGAGCTTGGCAATGATAGTGAAGTCTTCGAGCGTGGTCGTATCGCCTTTGATCTCTCCGCTGGTGGCGAGTTCGCGCAGCAGGCGGCGCATGATCTTCCCGGACCGTGTCTTTGGCAACTGGTCGGTAAACCGAAGATCGTCGGGACGCGCCAGGGCGCCGATCTCCTTCGCTACCCACGCGCGCAATTCATCTTTTAGTTCCGGCGAGGCCTGGTGTCCGCTTTCGAGCGTCACAAAGGCAGCGATCGCCTGACCTTTCATTTCGTGCGGACGCCCCACCACGGCCGCCTCGGCCACCTTGGGATGAGCCACCAGCGCGGATTCTACCTCCATCGTGCCCAACCGGTGCCCGCTCACGTTGATCACGTCGTCTACTCGCCCCATCAGCCAGTAATACCCGTCCTTGTCGCGACGGGCGCCGTCACCAGTGAAGTACGACCCGGGTATTTCGGTCCAGTACTGTTTCACATATCGTTCCGAGTCGTTATAGATAGTACGCGCCATCGAGGGCCACGGTTTGCGAATCACCAGCAGGCCACCGTGCCCGGCCGGAACTGGTTCGCCCGATTTTGTAACAACTTCCGGAACAATTCCGGGAAAGGGGCGTGTCGCCGAGCCAGGTTTTGTGGGAATCGCGCCGGGCAGCGGAGTCAGCATGATCGCGCCCGTCTCCGTCTGCCACCACGTATCAACAATCGGGCAGCGGCCCTTGCCGATCACTTCGCGATACCACATCCACGCTTCGGGATTGATCGGCTCTCCCACCGTACCGAGCAGACGGAGGCTGGCCAAGCTGTGCTTCAGCGGGTACTCATCACCCCATTTGATGAAGGCGCGGATAGCGGTCGGCGCCGTATAAAAAACTGTCACCTTGTGGCTATCGATGATCTTCCAGAAGCGGTCCAGCTCCGGAAAGTTCGGCGCTCCCTCGTACATCAGCGTGGTCACGCCATTCTGCAGGATTCCGTAAATAACGTAGGAGTGGCCCGTAACCCAGCCGACGTCCGCCGAGCACCAGTAAACATCATCCTCTTTCAGATCGAAGACCAGCTTGCTGGTCAGGTACGTCTGAACGGAATAGCCACCCGTCGTATGCACCAACCCTTTGGGCTTCCCCGTCGTCCCCGAAGTGTAAAGGATATACAGCGGATCTTCTGAATCCAGCTGCTCGGCGAGACATTCCTGTTCCGCATCCGCAACCAGGTCGTGCCACCAATGATCGCGGCCTGCCTGCATCTTGATGCCTGAGCCAGATCGCTTGAACACGACGACGTTTCTCACGGTTGGGCAGTTCACGATCGCTTCGTCGACCGTCGCCTTCAGTTTCACTTCGCCGCCGCGACGATAGGACGTGTCCTGGGTCACGATGGCAACACAGGCAGCGTCATTCACGCGATCCACAATAGCATTCGCGGCGAATCCTCCGAAGATGACAGAATGGACAGCCCCAATGCGGGCGCAGGCCAGAACCGCCACGGCCAGCTCCGGAGTCATGCCCATGTAAACAGCAACCCGGTCGCCTTTCGTTATGCCGAGCGACTTGAGCGCATTGGCAAATTTCTGCACATCTACCAGGAGCTCGCCGTAGCTTACTTTGCGCACCTCTCCGGGTTCACCTTCCCACAAAATTGCCGTCTTGTCTCTCTTGCCGTTTTGCACGTGTCGGTCGAGACAGTTGTAGGAGATGTTTATTTTTCCACCGACAAACCATTTGGCCCAAGGCAAATCCCAGTCCAGAACCGTCGTCCAGGGCGCGAACCAGTGCAGTTCGCGGGCCGCGCTCTCCCAAAATGCCTCCGGATCAGCAATCGACCGTGCGTAGAGCTCCTCATACTCGGCCAGGCTGCGGATGTGCGCCTTCGCGGCAAATTCCGCCTGCGGAGGAAATACCCGATCCTCGCGAAGTAGTGAATCAAGATCCTGATCAGTGGTAATCGGAGAAGCCATGCGTGCGTTGTCCTGCCTTTATCTGGGAAAGTATCAGTGCTCGACGGTAGACAAGCCGTCAAGGACAAACACTAACGGCTCGACATGGCACGGCGCAAGGGATTTCCTGTCTATACGTATAGACATCGCGGCCAAATACCCTTGATTCTCTGCGTTACACTTGCTCTTGCGAACCATTTCCTGAGGATTTTCGAGTTGGTTGAAGCCGGCAACGCAGGGCAGGAGCCCCAGAAGCAACGAATTCTCGCCGTCATCCCCGCGCGCCTCGGCTCCACGCGATTGCCCCGCAAAGTGCTTCGCGAAATCGCCGGGGAACCAATGATCGCCTGGGTCTACCGCGCCGCGCGAGCCTGTCCCCTTCTCGACCAGGTTCTCATCGCGACCGACTCGGACGAAGTCCTCGCCTTCGCCCAGGAGCACAACCTGCCTGCCGTATTCACTCCCGTCGACTGCGCAAGCGGGACGGATCGCGTTCATGCCGTCGCCGAGTCCATCGCTGCTGACATTTACGTCAATATACAGGGCGACGAACCACTCGTTCGTCCTGAGCATCTTATTGCGTTGCTCGAGCCGATGGCGCGGCATGAGGTGGAAGTCTCCACGCTCGCGACTCCATGTTCGCCCGATCAGATCCATAATCCCAACGCCGTCAAGGTGGTCACCGCCTTCAACGGACGCGCTCTTTATTTTTCCCGCGCCACTTTGCCCTATGACCGCGACGACGCTGGCGGCATCGTATACCGCAAACATCTCGGCATCTACGCCTACAGAAAAAGTGCGCTCAAGAAATTTCCCAAACTTCCGCCAAGCAACCTCGAGGCTGCCGAGAAACTCGAGCAGCTTCGGTTTCTCGAAAACGGAATCGATATCTATGTCGCCGATACGCCGTTCGATACGATCGGGGTTGATACGGAAGAAGACCTGCGAGCTGTTGAAGCCCTGCTTCGCAAAATAGCGCGCTAACTACACTGTTAAATCCGCCCCGCGTGACTCGCGTCCGAACGATGTCACCAGTGCCAGGCAGCAGGCGACTAGCAGCACCGTCACCGCCAGAACCTTGCCATAGCCACCGAAGCGCTCGGCAGCCCGAGCCTGCAGAACAGAGTTGCGGGAAGTAATTAGGTTGCCAAGTTGGTATGCAAGGCCAGGAAACGTCGCTCGCACCGGGCCGGGCGAGAGTTCACTCAAGTAGGCAGGCACAACTCCCCAGGCTCCCTGCACCATGAACTGGATCAGAAACGCGCCCCCGGCCAGTACATATAGCGAGTTCCCCAGCGCATAAAACGGAATCATCGGCAGTGCCAATAAAGCCGCTGTGATAATGGTGCGCTTGCGCCCGAAGCGTTCGGACAGTGCTCCAAAGAAGACGCCTCCGAGTAGCGCACCGACGTTGTAGACAATCCCCACTGCCCCTGTGAGCGCCGCCGAGAAGTGGTGATCCTTCTCAAGAAACGTCGGGTATAAGTCTTGCGTGCCATGCGAGAAGGCATTGAAGCAGGTCATCAAGACAATCAGAAACAGGAACGTCGGGGCGTATTGCCGAATTCCGCTTGCGAGTCCCATCTTCGGGGGGCCCTCATTCCGGGCCTTCGCCGCGCCGCGCTCGCGCCAGACCGGCGACTCCTCTACCTTCAGTCCAATGTAAAAGACCAGCAGCGCCGGTGCCGCACCCACAATAAACATGCCGCGCCAGCCCACCACATGCCCATTCCAGCTCATCTGGGCGAAGAGTGGAAACAGCAACGCATAGGCCGCTGCGGCGACCAGATACCCTACCGCGTACCCCTCCTGGAGCAGGCCGGAAAAGAAGCCTCGACCTTCCTTGGGAAGTGTCTCAAATGCCAACGCTGCGCCTACACCCCACTCGCCGCCCATGGCGATCCCAAAGAGAGCGCGCAGCCAGTACAGCCCATGCAGAGATGTTGCAAAAGCGCATGCAAGCTCGAAAACGGAATAGCAGGCGATATTCAACATCAGCGCCGGACGCCGTCCGTATTTGTCCGCAAGCGCTCCGAACAGAAATGCACCTACCGGCCGGAAGGCCAGTGTCAGAAAGAGAGCTTCCGCGACAGCCGAGGGTTTGGCCTGAAAATCTTTCGCAATGGCCGAGACGCAGAAGACGAGGATAAAGAAATCAAAAGCATCGAGCGACCAGCCCAGAAAGCATGCAATAAATGCATGACGCTGCTGCGGGCTGAGGCTCCTGAAAGGGCTCGACATACCGAGGTGGAGAGGCCGCGCAGCGCCTCCACACGAGCTTACCAGAGCAGGTTTCTTGCTGAGAGGGAGGATTCTTATCCGGCTAGTTGTCCGCTGCGCCGTTTGGCGTTGGCTGGTCGTTCGATTCCATCTCTTTGGCCCTCTTGTGGATCTGGTGGTGAAGGCAGTAGAGCGCCAGTTCCAACCGGTCGGAAACGCCCAGCTTGTCGTAAATCTTGCGCAGATAGTTCTTGATTACCTGCTCGGTCGTACCGAGTTGGAAGGCAATCTCCTTGTTGCGCTTGCCCTGGGTGATACAGGCGATGATGGAAAGCTCTTTCGGAGAAAGCCGGGGCTGCGATTTTGGATTGGTAATCGCGGTAGCTTGCGACCGGTACGCCTCGATCACCCAGTTCACCGACTGGTTATCGATCCAGGTTTCCCCGGCACCGATCTTGCGCACGCACTTCACCAGCAGGTCCGGCGAGATTGACCTTGGGATAATGCCGCGCACCCCACGCCGATAGAGCTCGACCGTGTTCGCCTCGTCCGCGCCCGCTGTTTGTACGATGATCTTGATATCCGGCGCCGCGCGAACGATCTCCGGAATTGCGTTCGTGGTGCCGATGATCAGGTTGCTTTCAAGCAACAGCACATCCGTCGGGTGACGCTCAAGGGCTGCAATCAGATTCTCCATACGATCCACTTGAGCCACCACGCGCAGATCATCTTCCAACGCAAAAACCTTGCGCATGCCTACGCGATAAATTGCCTGTGAGTCTGCCAGCAGGATGCGAATCAGTGGCCGCTCCGAAGATCCGGTCGAGGCTTCCCTCGGCTCCGGTTCTTCTCTGCTTCCCTGGATAATGTCAGCCATAAACCTTCGCGTCCTGGGGGGAACTACTGAAAACTATATTCATCGATCACAGCGGCGGCGTAAGAGTCCGTAGATTCATTGTAAGAACGCACAATTCTGCCGGTGCAATGCACGGCCGCAGTTTCATTCGGAGCGATTGTTCCCTCAGGGATTTCAATCAGGAACTCCACCTCTGTGCCAGGCGCCAGCAACTCGTCCAGATGTAGAAGCACCCCATTCGCGGAAATGTTGTTCGTCACAGCTTCGTATTGTTTCGCATTCACCATCAAATGCACCGGCAGTGATAAAGGAAAACGCACTGCTGTTCGCAGTCCGTCCGCAGCCTCCGGCGCCACGCGCTCGATTTCCAATTCATCGATATTTGTTAGCACTTCAACCCCCACAACCGACCCACCCTGTCCGCTACCTTTAAGGGTATCTGATCAGATGCGCTTTCGGAATTACCAAAGTTTGCACCGAAGACCCAAGGTAACACAGAAAATGGCCGAGCACACCGGTTACCGGGGTGAGGGAGGCTGAAAGGCGGCAGAGGCTCCCACCCACTCAAGATCGCGGTTGTGATCAACGCCCATCATCTTTCCTCGGCCGAGGCGCACCAGCGGCAAGACTGGCTCCAAGCTTCCGCCATCAGGCCAGAGGTAAAGGATGCGGATTTCGGGCTGCGTAAGGCCGTGCGGTGTCTCGATAACGTTTTCGAACTTCACTCGCTGCTGCAATAAATAATTGTGGCGGCCCCGGGGCGGGATTGCGGCGAGGTCCTCGTCTGAGGGCGCAAATTGGATTCCCTTCCCCGCAAACGAAAAGAGCGGCTTGAGGATCCATTGGTCGCGATCCCTCGGTAGCCGATCACTACCCCCCTGCTTGAACCACTGGTCCAGGAAGATCGCGGGGGGCACGCACGGGTGGTCCAGGTAAGGAATCGAGAACTTGCTGAGGTGGAAGTACCAGTTGGGGTGGCCGGCCCACTCCACATCGAACTGCTCGCGGTAGTCGAACTGCAGATGGACCTTCTTCTGGATCAGCTCGTCCACGATGGCGCGGTTGTAGATGCGATGAATCGGGACCAGCCGGGTTCCTTCGCGGTAGCAGAGCCGGGGCAGCTTTCCGGACCTATCCTCCGGAACGACCTCGGAGATATCGACGGTGCGAATCCCCAGCCGTTCCTCGGTCACCCGGAAATCGGGCAGCGTCTTCTGGTGCAGCGGATCGATCTCGGTCAGCACAACATGCTCCGGGTGATGTCCGCGCAGGATGACGCGATGCATCAGCTTCCAGAAGCTGGACTCGGTATGGCCTCCGAGGAAGGCATTGAGGTTCGGGTCGAGTGCGAAGGCCGAGCGATAGTTCTCCGCCAGCACGAACTGGTAGCCGTACACGGACGGAAAGGCCTGCAACTCGACCAAGCGCGGAGACAGCTTGCCGTCCGGCTCACGCACGAGGCCGAAATCCACGGTCATGAAGTGGGGGTGCGGCGTTTCGTCTGCCGCGCGATATGCCTCGGGAATCGCCCTGGTCGATGCAGCAAGATAATCCCGGTCGTCTACCAGGCGATACGTCAACTCCGCGCCGATCGCCGCCATTTCATCCAACAGTTCTTTGGGGAGAAATACTGGAGTCTCGGCCACCCGAAAACTCACGTGCGACCTCGTGCACGCGTCGAGATTGCGCAGAAACAGGCGATAGGTTTCGGGGCGGAAGCGTGAGTTGAAATCCTGGCGCAGGGATGGAATCACGCCAATAGGTTATACCCGCCGGCCATGATTGGGCCTCTCCGAAAAGCCGCCTGACGAAACTGCCTATGTCTTCCGCCAGCAACTCGGGCTCGTCGGTGGGTGGGCACAGCGCCCTCCGCGGGAGGTCGCGGCCCACCCCACCCTCGCACCCGAAACAGAAGTGGGGTGAACTTCGCATTCTCGTCTCTGACGGTCAGAACAGGGGGCCCCCTCCCCCCTCCTTTTCTATGGTTTGTAACCGATAGATACTATGGAAGTTATTTCTATGGTTTGTAATCGATTCATTCTAAATAAACTAATTGAAACCCATTGCATCCACTGGAGTTACGCTCGCACTCACCGCTTCGGCTGCTACATTTGGACATTCAGAAGTCCCAGGCAGCCGTGAAAGAGGGCTGCCGGAGCGGACCTCAGACAGCTGACAACGTCATGTACCGCCCAAAACCATCCCTCAGCGGCTGAAGCCGTATTGATTCATAGCGGGTTACGGCACGGCTGAAGCCGCGCCCTTACGAAACCAAACCTTTCATCACTCTGAGTCCCGCCAGAGTGAGCCTTCGGCAATTTCTATTTGTCCTATCTCTATTTTATTCGCTTCCGTGAAAGGATCGGCCAGGTATTTGCGGCGGTTGTACGAATGGATGGAATGAGTTACGGATAATAATCAGCTCGGGCGCTCGACATTAGTCTAGCTGCGTTTCGCGGCGGCGGACATCGCAGGGAAATCCTGCCCAAGAACTGCATCCTGCCTGCAATGTTCTGCATCAGATACATTGACAATAAGTCACTCAAGTGCGAGACTAGACCTCGCAATCGAGCGTTAGAACGCAAACATTTTCAGGAGCACCAATGGCAAAGATTATTGGTATTGATTTAGGAACAACCAACTCGGTCGTCGCGGTTATGGAAGGCGGCGAGCCGAAGGTTATAGCCAACGAAGAGGGCGGGCGCACGACCCCCTCGGTCGTCGGTTTCACCAAGAGCGGAGAGCGCCTCGTTGGCCAGGTTGCCAAGCGCCAGGCCATTACCAATCCGCTGAACACGGTTTATTCGATCAAGCGCTTTATGGGTCGCCGCTTCGACGAAGTTACGGACGAAATGAAGATGGTTCCGTACAAGGTGAAGAAGGTCGGTGACCACATCGTGGTCGAGGCCCAGGGCAAGGACTTCACGCCGCCAGAGGTTTCGGCCATGATCCTTCAGAAGCTGAAGAAGGCGGCTGAAGACTACCTTGGCGGCACGGTCACCGAAGCCGTCATCACCGTTCCGGCCTACTTTAACGACGCGCAGCGCCAGGCGACAAAAGACGCCGGCCGCATTGCCGGGCTTGATGTAAAGCGCATCGTGAATGAGCCCACGGCTGCCGCGCTGGCTTATGGACTGGACAAGAAGAAGGAAGAAACCATCGCCGTGTACGACTTTGGCGGCGGTACCTTCGATATCTCCATCCTCGAAGTCGGTGAAGGCGTGATCGAAGTGAAGTCCACCAACGGCGATACCCACCTGGGCGGCGACAACATCGACCAGCGCATCGTGGATTGGCTGATCGAGGAGTTCAAGAAGGATGAGGGCCTCGACCTGAGCTCGAAGGGCAACGAAATGGCTCTGCAGCGCCTGAAGGACGCAGCTGAGCGCGCCAAGATCGAGCTCTCGACGGCCGTGGAAACAGAGATCAACCTCCCCTTCGTGACTGCCGACGCGACCGGTCCGAAGCACCTGGTCAAGAAACTTACCCGCGCCAAGCTGGAGCAGTTGGTCGAAGACATTATCCAGCGGTCGATCGAGCCTTCGAAAAAGGCTATGGCCGATGCGGGCGTGGATGCCAGCAAGATCGACGAAGTGGTGCTGGTGGGCGGACAGACGCGCATGCCGCGGATTCAGCAGATCGTGAAAGATCTCTTCGGCAAGGAGCCGCATAAGGGCGTGAATCCCGACGAGGTGGTCGCGATCGGCGCCGCAGTGCAGGCGGGCGTGCTGGCGGGTGAAGTGAAGGACCTGCTTCTGCTCGACGTAACGCCACTGACTCTGGCCATCGAAACGCTCGGCGGCGTTGCCACGTCGATGATTCCGCGCAACACGACCATTCCGACGAAGAAGACGGAGACCTTCTCGACGGCGGCCGATAGCCAGACCGAGGTTGAGGTGCACGTGCTACAGGGCGAACGGCCCATGGCTGCACAGAATCGCACCCTGGCCAAATTCAAGCTGAGCGGAATTCCTCCGGCTCCGCGCGGTGTGCCGCAGGTTGAGGTGACGTTCGATATCGACGCCAACGGCATCCTGAACGTAACCGCGAAGGACAACGCCACGGGCAAGGACCAGAAGGTGACCATCACATCTTCTTCGGGCTTGAGCAAGGATGAAGTGGAGCGCATGGCGAAGGAAGCTGAATCGCATTCGGCCGAGGACAAGGCGAAGCGCGAGGAAGTCGAGGCACGCAATGCTCTCGACAGCATGGTTTACAACATCGAGAAGATGCTTAAGGAGAACAGCGACAAGGTCTCCGGCGCAGAGAAGCTCGATGTGGAGACAGCGCTTGCCGACGCGAAGAAGACGCTGGAAGGTCAGACTGACGCGGCTGGGTTGAATGCGGCGCGGGAGAAACTGACCGCAGCTTCGCACAAACTGGCCGAGGCGATGTACAAGGCCAATGCGGCGTCTGCTGGTGCGGCGGCCACACCTCCGACCGACGACGGTGCGGCTGCTTCCGGAACGACTGAGGAAGCCAAGAAGGACGAAGGCGTCATCGACGCGGAGTACGTGGACGTAGAAGACAAGAAGTAAAACGCGGGTATCCGCGATTTGAGTGAGGGGCGTCTCGATACGGGGTGCCCCTCAAGTTTTCAGGACTGAAGGAAACGGAATGACGAATACTCTCTGGAAATGCGAACAGCTGCGGGCCGGGCAGGTCTGCAATAAAGTGATGTTTGACACGCGCGAGGAAGCGGAGAGCTTTGTCGCGCAGATGCGCAAGGTTGAGCCCGATCTCTTCTGGCGGATGGAAGCGGTTGAGGCGCGGATGGTCTGGAATTGAGGGCGTGCCATTGCGCTCGGGGGGAATGACACCGCCCGGGACAGTGGCTACCGTCAAGGAGAAAGATGCCTGAGGGGAATGACATCCACAGATTCGCCGAGCGTCATGCTGGTGCCTTTCGAGGACGGCGGGTACGTGTGGACTCACCCAACGGCGGCTTTCCCGATGCGGAGGTTCTGAACGGAAGGGCGCTGCGAACGGTTGAGGCAGTTGGCAAGCATCTCGGATATGTCTTTGGGCGCGGCCTGATCCTGCATATCCACCTTGGGATGTATGGGGATTTCTGGGAGGGCAAGATGCCGCTGCCTCCCGAAAAGGGCGCGCTGCGGCTACGGATTTATACCAAGAACGACTGGATCGAACTCCGCGGCGGTACAGACACTTCGATCTTCGATGAAGAGAAGTGGCAGGCGCTGCTGGCGCGGCTTGGGCCGGATCCGTTGCGGGAAGACGCCGATCCCAAGGCTGCTTTTGCCGTGATCGAGAAGCGCAACACACCGATCGGGCTGTTGCTGATGGACCAGTCAGTGATCGCAGGTATCGGCAATATCTTTCGCGCCGAGCTGCTGTATCGAGCCGGGATTAATCCGGACAGACCCGGCAAAGAGGTCGGGCTGCCGGCGCTTAGGGGCGTCTGGAAGGATGCGCGGGCACTGATGAAGACGGCGATGGGCGACCGCCGCATCGTGACAACCAAGCCGAAAGACCGGCCGCATCGGCGGGGTTCTGTGCTGGATGACGAGGTTCACTACGTCTATCGTCGTCACGGCAAGCCGTGTTTTGTGTGCGGTGCGACAATTAACAGGAAGGACATGGGCGGACGCACTGTTTATTGGTGCCCTGTCTGCCAGAAGAGTTGAAAACTTAACGACAAACCATGCCACCAACCCAGAGCAAAGATTATTACGCCATTCTCGGCGTGAAGAAAAAAGCGACAACGGAGGAGATCCGTAAGGCCTTCCGCAAACTCGCGCGGAAATATCATCCAGACGTAAACCCGAACGACAAGAAGGCCGAGGAGAAGTTCAAGGAACTCTCGGAAGCCAACGATATTCTGAGCGACGAAAAGAAGCGGAAGATCTACGATCAGTTCGGTTTCTACTCCGACCAGATCGATCCAGCGCAAGCTGAGGCTGCTGCGCGCGGAGGGTACGGCTATGCAGGCCCCCGGCCGGCCGGAGGCCAGGAAGTCCCATTTGATTTTGAGGGATTTGACTTCTCCGGATTTGGCGGCCAGGGCGGACGGGTCGACACGTCGGCGGGCCCGCAAACCGGAGGCGCAGGCTGGGGCAACTTCCGCGACATTTTCTCGGGCATCTTCAACCAGGGGGGGCGCACGCAGCAAGGTCCGGAGCCCGGCACCGACCTCGAATACCAGGTGAACGTCGACTTCTGGTCGGCGATTCGCGGCGGCACAACTCGTCTGCAGATTCAGCGGCAGGAAATTTGCCCTTCGTGTAAAGGAAAAGCTTCGACGGGCGGCGCGCAGACCTGCCCGGAGTGCAACGGCACTGGCCAGGTGACGCAGATGGGCGGACGTATGAAGTTCAACATCCAGTGTCCGCGATGCGGCGGATCGGGCAAGGTGCAGAATGCGTGCCCCACCTGCCATGGGGCGGGCACGGTAACGCGCACCGAACAGATCGAATTCCGGATTAAGCCCGGTACGCGCGACGGTCAGCGTATTCGACTGGCGGGCAAGGGCAACGCAGGCGTGAACGGAGGGCCTGCGGGTGATCTATATCTGATCATCCGCGTGGGCTCGCATCCGGTCTTTACCCGGCAGGGCGATGATATTTACGTAACCATTCCTGTGACAGTTGCGGAAACGGCACTGGGAGCGAAGATTGAAGTGCCGACGATCGACGGGCGGACACAATTGAAGATTCCACCGGGGACGCAAAGCGGCCAGAAACTCAGAATGCGGGAGCGGGGAGTGCCCTCGGCGACCAAGGACGGCAAGCGCGGCGACGAGATCGTGACGGTGGAGATCGTCGTGCCGAAGGTTCAGGACGAGCGGTCTAAAGAGATTCTGCGCGAGTTTGCCAAGCTGAATCCGGAGGATCCGCGAGAGCCGGTCTGGGCCAAGGTTTAATGCAGATTGAGACGGCGCGGCTGTTGCTGCGTCCGCTGACAGCGGAGGATGAGGCGGCACTGGCAGCGGTACTGGGCGACGCCGAGACGATGCGCTGGTATCCCCGACCTTGCACGGAGGATGAAGTGCGGATGTGGATCGAGCGGCAGATGGGGCGTTATCCCGAAGGCAGCGGGCTGCTGGGGCTGGTTGAGAAGCAGACCGGCAGGTTGATTGGTGACTGTGGATCGGTGTGGCAGGAGGTCGAAGGCCGCATGGAGCTGGAGATCGGCTATCACGTGAACCGAGAGCGCTGGGGCCAGGGGTTTGCCACGGAAGCGGCGCGAGTGGTGATGGATTATGCCTTTCAGCGGTTTGATGTAGATCGGGTGGTGTCGATGATCCGGCCGGAGAATACGGCGTCGCGACGCGTTGCCGAGAAAAACGGATTGACGCTGGATCGGATGGTCTTCTGGCGGAGCTATGACCATTGCGTGTATCGGAAGATGAGAAGCAGCGGGACGAGAAGCGGCAGCAGATGACGAGCGAGGAGCAGGTCGAGAACGAAAAGATTCGCGAAGATGCGAACGATGTGCTGAATGCCAGCGTGGCCTACGCCAAACGAATGCTGCGCAAGTACGGCGAATTTGGGCCTTTTGGCTTCGCGATGGATCTGGATGGCAGGGTGAAGATGGAAGCGATAGCACAGCAGGACATGCCGGCGGATGCTCCGCTGCTTCTCGACCTGCTGCAGCAACAGCTGACCGAGCGTGCCAGAAGAGGGGCACTGCAGGCCGCCGCGACGGCGTCCAATGTAACGATGGGTAAGGCTTCGGGTGAAGGCTACACCGATGCGATCATGCTGGATATCGAGCACCAGAGTGGTTATTGCGTGAAGGCATTTGTGCCGTACAGAATCACGGGAGGACAATTCTTCGGCTTTTTCCCCAGGGTCGTCCGATTTGGAGCGATTCGCACCCAAGAAGGAGCAGCGCGGCTATTTGCGCGATGATTGAGGCTCATGCCAACGAAACGCAAATCCAAGGGCGCTTATATGATCTCGGCGGTCGCCGAGATGTACGAGATTCATCCGCAGACGCTCCGCCTGTACGAGCGCGAGGGACTGCTGAAGCCGTCTCGCACGGAGGGCAACACTCGCCTCTACACGGATGAAGACCTGGAACGGCTCGAATTTATTCTTAATCTGGCGCGCGACCTGGGAGTGAACATTGCCGGTATCGCCATCATTCTGCAGATGCGCGAGCGCATGGAAGAGATGAACCGGCAGATGCAAGGCTTCGTCGACTATGTTCGGACCGAGATGTTCACGCGGATGCATGGATTCGCGCAGCAGGGTTCCGCGATGGTTCCTCTGCGGCGTCCGGTTGTGGTCCCACCACCCGCTAAACACAAGCGCTGATTTGGCAATGACCAAACGATTCAGGAAAGAAGCGCGCAACCTTGCTCGCTCTGCGCTACTCTAAGTATAGGAATTCACCCAATTCAGCTTGTGCTCCGGGTAACCCCCGAAATTCCATGATCAAGATCCTCCTCGGTATTGGCCTTTTTGGCTTGCTAACGTCGTCGGCCTTCACCGGCCTAGTCATCGCCGGCATATGGCGCTTTCTTGCGCGACGCCGAGCAACGAAGCAGGTCTTTTTGCCGCCAGTCACCCTCTTCAAGCCCCTGCATGGCGCAGAGCTGAATCTCGAAGCTCACCTGGAGACGTTCTTCCAGCAGGATTACCCGGCATACGAGATCATTTTCGGTGCTCGTGTCTGTTCCGACCCCGGTATTCAGGCGGCACGGCGGGTAGCACAGCGTTATCCGTGGGTTCCGGTAAAGTTTGTTCTGACCGGCGAGCCCTGGCACGTGAATGCGAAGGTAAGCACACTGGAACTGATGGAGAGATCGGCTGAGCACGACATCTTCATCGTCAGCGACAGCGACGTGCGCGTCAGCCCCAACTACATCCGGGAAGTCGTGGTTCCGTTTGCCGACGAAAAGGTCGGCGCCGTCACCTGCCTATATCGCGGGGTGGCCGAGCGCGGCCTCTGGTCGAAGCTGGAGGCGGCGGGCATGTCGATTGAAATGAGTGCCGGCGTACTGGTGGCCGATTTAATCGAGGGTATGCAATTCACGCTGGGGCCCACGATGGCGGTGCGCCGGAGTTGTGTGCGCGAGATCGGCGGCTTCGGTATGCTGGGCGCATATTGCGCGGACGATTTCGTACTGGGCCATGCGATCGCCGCCAAAGGCCATACGATCGTGCTTTCGACCCACGCAATCGACCATGTGGTGTTGAATACGAACTTCGCGGATTCGCAGAAACATCAGATTCGGTGGATGCGCTCCACGCGCTTCTCGCGGCCCAGGGGCCACTTCGGGACGTGCCTCACATTCAGCGTGCCGTTTGGGTTGCTGTCTGCGCTTGCGGCCTGCGCTCTCGGCCATCCGCTGCTGGCTCTTGCCCTGTTGGCGTACAGCGTTCTTACGCGTTCCGCACTTGCTGCGATGGTGAGCGCCACCGTGGTCAACGATCGCCACCTCTTCCGAACTGCCCTGCTTTATCCTCTGCGCGACCTACTCGGCTTTTTCTATTGGGCCGCAAGCTACGGCAACAGCGAAATTGTCTGGCGCAATCAGATATATCGGCTTACCCGCGGAGGCTTGATGGTTCAGCCGGAGGAGACTCTCGAGAGCGAGCCTGTTCTTACGGCCTGAGCTTCGCAGAGATCTGCTCGCCCGCTTGCCCAAACGCCTGCTAAAGCCCCAACATAGAAAGATATGTATTTTCTTGAAGTTCCAGACGGCGCATTCAAGACGCCGATTTTTTTTGTGCCCGAAACTCTTTCGCCCCGGCTGAGATCCTCGATCAGGCAGGAGGGGCCTGATGACGGCAGGTAAGACCGCAGTGATCATCGGCGGGGGGCCGGCCGGGCTCACGGCTGCTCTCGAATTTTTGCGCCGCAGCGACATTCGCCCTATCGTTCTTGAGGCCACCGACCGGATCGGCGGAATCTCCTGCACCATTGAGTACAAGGGCAACCGGATGGATATCGGCGGCCACCGGTTCTTCTCGAAGGCCGACCGGGTGATGGACTGGTGGACCGCGCTGATGCCGGTCGCGACCGCAGAGCCAGGCGAGCAGACGATTCAATACCAGAACCGGCAAAGCATCGTGATGTCGTCGGATACGACGGAGAACTCCGATCTGGTAATGCTGGTCCGTCCGCGCAAGAGCCGTATCTATTTCCTGCGCAGTTTCTTCGATTACCCGCTGGCGCTGAATGGGAAGACGCTCGGCCAACTCGGGCTGTGGCGAACGTTCAAAATCGGTCTCAGCTACATCCGCGCCAGAATTTTTCCGCGTAAGCAGGAGAAGACACTCGAGGATTTTCTGATCAACCGCTTCGGGCAGGAGCTTTACGGCACGTTTTTCAAGTCCTATACAGAGAAGGTGTGGGGCGTGCCGTGCGACCAGATCAGCGCCGAGTGGGGAGCACAACGGATCAAAGGGCTTTCTCTGCGCACGGCTATTTCGCACTTCTTACGGCAGACCTTCGGGCGCTCGGGTAGAGGCGACATTGCGCAGAAGAAAACAGAGACGTCGCTGATCGAGAAATTTCTTTACCCAAAGTATGGACCGGGCCAGCTTTGGGAATATGTCGCCAGGCTGGTTACAGAAAAAGACGGCGAGGTGCGGCTGGGATCGCGTGTGGATAAGCTTCACGTCGTGGATGGGGGAGTTGTTTCGGTTGAGGCCGTTCACGCAGACGGTAGGCGCGAGACGATCCCCGCGGATTATGTTTTCTCCACTATGCCCATCCGCGACCTTATTCGCAGCCTCGATGTTCCGGTGCCGCCAGAGATCAGGACGATTGCAGAGGGACTCGTTTACCGCGACTTCATCACGGTTGGTCTGCTTGTGGACAAGCTGGCGGTGAGCGAGCAGGACGGGTCTCTGTTGAGGGATACCTGGATATACATTCAGGAGCCGGATGTGCTGGTTGGCCGGCTGCAGATCTTCAACAACTGGAGCCCCTACATGGTCGCCGATCCGTCGAAGGTCTGGATTGGCCTCGAATATTTCTGCTACGAAGGCGATGATCTGTGGAAGATGCCGGATGCGGAGATCGCGACGTTTGCCATCGCGGAGATCGAGAAGATCGGCATCCTGCGCGCGCACGATATTCTCGACTCGCACGTGGTGCGCGTGCCCAAGACGTATCCGGCTTACTTTGGAACATACGACCGGTTCGACGAAGTGGTGAAGTATATGGACCGATTTGAGAATCTGTTCCTGGTTGGCCGCAATGGGATGCACAAATACAACAACCAGGATCACTCCATGCTGACGGCGATGACGGCCGTGGACAACATCATCGCGGGCAATCTGGACAAGGCATCGCTATGGCAGATCAACACCGAACAGGAGTACCACGAGGAGAAGTAGGCTTTAGTTTCTTCGCGCTGATTCTCATTGAGGTTTTAATCTCAATAAATCCCCCCATGTACACTGTGGGCATATGCAGAGCACAGGAATGTTATGCCGCGTGTGCGGGTCGGATCAGGTGAAGTTCTGGCGCGAGCGAACGCTCGACCGCAAGCTCATTCCTGACGACTTGCGAATCACCGACTCGCGCTACGGAGTCACTCTTGGTCTCTGGCGGTGCAATCACTGCGACTTCGTTCAAGCAGATGGAGACGAAGTCTCTGAGCTGTTTGATCTTTACTCGCAACTCGACGACCCGACGTATGAATCGGGCCGTGAAACGCGAAGCCGACAGATGCGTTGGCTCCTTGATAATGGATTGAACGTCCACCCATCGGCAACAACCCTACTGGATATTGGAGCCGGAACAGGTCTGATGGTCATGGAGGCCAAGACGAAGAACCTGGAGGCGGTCGGCGTTGAGCCCAGTCATTCGCTTGTTGCCGCGGGGCATGAGCAGAATGGCCTATCGAATCGCGAGCTAGTTCAGGGGACTATTCCGAATTCCGCACTGGACGGCAAACTCTTTGACCTTGTCTGTTTGATCGATGTAATTGAGCATGTAGCCGACCCGGTTGCTTTTCTCAGAGATGCCGCCGACAGACTAAGCGCCGGAGGACTGTGCGTCGTGGTGACTCCGGATGTATCCAGCGCAGCCGCCAGGATCCTCGGAAAGCGCTGGTGGCACTTCCGGCTGGCTCATGTCGGATACTTTGACACACGCTCTATGCAGATTGCGGCTAAATCGGCCGGGCTGCGTGTCACGCACAGATTTCGGGCAAAGTGGTTTTTTCCAGTGAAGTATCTCGCGGAGCGGGTTGCCGTTTATCTGCCGCCGGTACGCAAGTTCAACCGGATTGCGATGAGCAAGCCAGCGCTGCAACGGGTTTATGAACGAATCATTCCGTTAAATCTCCACGATTCTCTGGTCTTCTTTCTCAGCAGAAACGTCGGAGCATGAGGAAGCGTTCATCTTGCCGGCTTAGAAATCAATCGTCGTCGCGAACGTAGATATCACACTCCATGCTCCAATTCCGAGACATGATCTTGTGATGTAGCAGAGTGACGGTGAGCGGATCTCTTGCTGCGGAAATTTCTTTCCATCTCTGTTTGCTAACAAAATCCGGAAGCGGCAAGGTACCGGGAGTGAAGTTTCTGGTCGATTCGTAACAGTTGACCACCCCCCCCACGTCGTTCGGATCCTGCCGATCAGAAAGATAGCTTGGGTTGTAAATATCCTTTGCCGCGTCTTTGTAGAGAAGGTACTGGGTCGGAGGTACAAGAACTACCTTGTGCCCCAGAGGGTGCTGATCCAAATATTCTCGCAGGGTGTCTGCTTGTTGCAGAGAGTACTTGTAGCTCAAGCGGCTTTCGCCCAGTTGAATCACTCTTACAGTGAGCATAGGCAGAACGCAGAGAATGTTGCCGATCAGTAGCACCGGTATCACATCGCTCGTACGCAGTGAGGCGCGAACACCCGCCCAGTTGAATCCGAGCAGAATTGGAAAGAGTGCACAGGTCAGGACGAGATAATTGTACTGCAGAGGAAAAACGATGATTGGAACCAGGAAGCAGGCAAATCCGACAATGAACAACAAGCATCGCCCGATTATCGAGTCAGTGGCGGTCAGTAAACAGTATAGCCATCCGCCAATCATGATCGCCGTAGACAGATAGGTAAATAAGTGAAGCGCACCAAGTGATTTATGGACCTTCACAGCGTCTTTGTATTTTTGCAGCGAGCCCACTTTAGCGGTAGCGGGCGCAACGGCGCCCTTGTTAGGACCGGTTTCTGAACTGGAATAAGAGGCCGATCTTTCCAGACTGCCATATTTGGCTTGCCACAAGAAGCGCTGCAGACTCTGATGATCAACGCGATAAAAGCTGATTGCGGTAACTGCAACCGGCAACGCCAAGAATGCCCCGGCAAGAAGGATCGTGGCGAAGGCGTTCACCGGAGAGGATTTTAGGTGTGTAGTGTCAATCCCTTTTTTAGATGGCCGCGATTGATTGGCTGAGTAAAACAGTCCGTGGAACAGCCAGCCTCCGATGAGAAAGAATGCCAAAATTCCTGCGAATGGCTGCGACAGGGCCGCAGCGCCGCCGAGCAGACCCGCTACGACAGCAGTCCCGGCAGTCGGCCTCCGGCGAAGAGCTAACAGAAGCAGAAGCAGGACAAGGAATGAAACAGGCTCGGGGCGCTCACTCGCCGAGATGATAGTGCCAACGGGTAAGATTGCCGCCCAGAGAATAAGAAAAAACCAGCGGTGAGATTTACGTTCGATGAACCGAAGCCCGACCGCAAAGACGGCCAGATCAGCAGGCAGAGACCATAACAGTGGATAGATTTTTGCTATAGTAACGCCGCACCCCAGGAACTTTGCAAACAACATGAATATCCACAGGGAACCGGGAGTGTAGATGCTGAACAGAACGGGCTCGAAAGAATGCGAGTGCTCATAGGAAGCTGTGCTGAAGCCTTTGCCGGCAAGGAAATTGCACGCCGGATCACGGAAGAGATAGACGTCGGTGCTGCCGAAAGATGGGGGGATGAAATGGAAAACTATACTCCAAGCGATGAGGCACAAAAATGCAAACAACATTTCTGATCGCGTCGGCTTCCAGCTTTGCATGCAGCATTTCTCCTCTTGTGCAACACCGCGGAGACTTCAGGTCAGGTTAGGATAGCAGACAGCATTTTAAGGTGATCCTTTGTCACAAGACAGATACGAAACCAAGAATGAAAACGGGGCGGCTATTCCCACTGACTCTTGTGGTTCTCAACCCACCAGCAGGGCGGGGCTCCGTGCGGGAAGATGGAACGGGCGCAGGAGATTGGCGCCGTGCCCAGGTAGTCGTACTCGGCCTTATTGCCCTTGAGCGGTGTCGACAGGTATTCGTCGACCTGGACGGTTCCGTATGCGGTCCCGCGTACGATGCGAATGCGCAGTACGGCCCAATCGATCAGGTAAATCACGATCACGACCGCGATCAGCGCGCGGATAACGATCCAGAGGATTCGCTTCATCGTAGCTGTCCTACCGGCAGACCGCAGGCAAGTGGCGCAGAACTTCTTCCGGCTCAGGCCGCACACGAAAATCAGCGTGGGCCTCGGCAAAGAGAACGGTTCCGTCCATCGCGATTACATAAGTCGCAGGCAGAATGAGCCGCCAGCTCTGATCGCCATTCACGAATGGAAGATTCACAAGAACGCTTCGGTAGTGTTGCTGGTGGAATGGCGGGATGGTGTAGGCAAGTCCGAACTGCTCGCCAACCTTGCAACCTTGATCGAAGAGAAGTGGGAATGGGATGGCGTGCTGGTCCCTCGTGAAGTCACTCTGGCGAATAGTCTGCGGCGAGATGCCAACGACCAGGCCTCCGCGCTCGCGCACAACCGGATAGAGATCGCGCCACGCTTCGAACTCCGTCACGCAGTACGGGCACCAGCGTCCGCGAAAGAAATTCAGAATGACCGGGCCGACGGCGAGCAGGTCTGTGGACCTTACCAGACGCCCCGAAGAATCAGGCAGGGCAAACTCAGGCACCTTCGCGCCGACGGGCAGAATCTGTTGTTCGATGCCAGTGGCGAAGAGGTCTTCGACCGCGCGTTCATTGATGGCAAGGCGTTCTGGCTGGACGAGCGTCCGCGTATTCGCGGTGATGTCGTCGAGCTGGTCCTGAAGATGCGGCATTACGGTCCTCAGCACTATCTGCCCTTCATACCGCCGAGCATGCCCATGGCGCGGCGCTGGAGCATTCCTCCACCTTTGCCCACTCCCTTGAACATCTTGCGCATCTGCGCGTATTGACGCAGCAACTGGTTTACTTCCTGCACAGTTGTGCCCGAGCCATTCGCGATGCGCTTGCGGCGGCTGCCGGAGATGATCTCGTGGTGGTTGCGCTCTTTCGGCGTCATCGAGTTGATGATGGCTTCCACGCGCACGAATTGCTTTTCGTCGACCTGATCGGCCATCTGTTGCATGCCCTGGAACGGCCCGACGGAGGGCAGCATCTTGATGATGCTCTGCAACGAGCCCAGCTTGCGAATCTGGCGCAACTGGTCGCGGAAGTCCTCGAGTGAAAAGCCGTCGCCACTCAGTGCCTTCCGAGCGAACTCCTCGGATTTCTTGCGGTCGAGCTTTTCTTCGGCATGCTCGATGAGCGTCATGATATCGCCCATGCCGAGGATGCGGCTGACAATGCGGTCGGGGTGGAATGGCTCGAAGGCCTCTGGCCGTTCGCCCACGCCGATAAATTTGATGGGCTGTCCAGTGACGTGCCGGATGGAAAGCGCCGCGCCGCCACGGGCATCGCCGTCCATCTTGGTGAGGACCACACCGGTGAGTGCCAGGCGTTTGTGGAACTCCTCGGCCGAGCGGACGGCATCCTGTCCGGTCATGGCGTCGGCTACGAAGAGGATTTCCTGCGGAGAGAGTAGCGATTTCAGCTTCGCCATCTCGTCCATCAGGTCGGCGTCGATGTGGAGGCGTCCCGCCGTGTCGACGATGAGCGTATCGCAGCCGCTGTTAACGGCTTCGCGTCGGGCTTCCTTCGCCAGGCGCTCGACGAGTGCCGTCCCGGCTGGCTCACCCTTCATGTCTCCCTCGTAAATCTTTGCCTTGATCGAGGAGGCGACGACTCTCAACTGCTCGCGCGCAGCGGGACGGTAGACGTCGACCGAAACGAGCATTGGGCGGTGTCCACCCTTTTGCAGCCATGCGGCGAGCTTGCCCGAAGTGGTCGTCTTACCGGAACCCTGCAGGCCAGCCATAAGAATCACCGTCGGCGGGCGTGAGGCGAACTGGAAGCGAGCCGTATCCTTGCCAAGCAGCGTGACAAGCTCGTCGTGCACAATCTTGACGACCTGCTCAGTGGGTGAGAGGGCGGTCATAACTTCCTGGCCGAGGGCCTTGGCGCGGATATGCTCGATCAGCTCCTTGACGACGTTGAGATTGACATCGGCCTCGAGCAAGGCAACACGGATTTCGCGCAGCGCTTCCTGAATATTCTCCTCGGTGATGGTGCCCTGACCGCGAAGATTCTTGAATGCGCGCTGTAACTTATCGGAAAGATTCTCAAACATGGCTTCCTGTTAAGTTTATCAGTGCAGAGTTAAGAGCAGCCGCTGATGGAAAGCGTGTAAGCTGTGGCTCTCGATAAATTCAACGCTGGAGTTGCGATCGAATGCGTTACCGCTGGATGCTTACTGCAATCGCTTACACAGGAATGGGCGTGGTGTGCTCTGCGCAACAGCCCAATGCCGACGATCTAATCTGGCAGAAGGCGGTGGCGAAATATGATCATCAGCGCGCGGCGCTGCTGAAGCAAGTCGATCAGGCGGCCCACGAAGGTCCTTTCCAGCCCAACTGGGAATCGCTCAGGAACTACAAAATCCCTGACTGGTATCAGGATGCCAAGTTCGGCATCTTCATCCATTGGGGCGTCTATTCCGTGCCGGCTTTCGGGAGCGAGTGGTACCCGCGAGCCATGTATCTGCAGGGCAGCCCGGAGTTCAAGCACGAAGTCGAGACTTATGGCCCGCAGACCAAATTCGGCTACAAGGATTTCATTCCGGAGTTCCACGCGGAGCATTTCGATCCCGCTGCGTGGGCGGCGCTCTTTCGCGATTCTGGCGCAAAATACGTCATCCCGGTCGCCGAGCATCACGATGGATTTCCCATGTATGACACGGGGTTGAGCGACTGGGGCGCGGCGAAGATGGGCCCCCATCGCGATATCATCGGCGATCTTGCGAAAGCCATACGCGCGGAGGGCCTCCACTTCGGCGCCTCGTCGCATCGGGCCGAACACTACTGGTTCCTCAACGGGGGACGCGCCTTTCCCTCCGATGTCCAGGATCCCAAATATGCTGCTTTCTACGGGCCGGCGCACGTCGGCATCGACCCGGGCAAGGACGACACCGGCCATCCGGATCCTGCGTATCTCGACGACTGGCTCGCGCGCAGCGCTGAAATCGTCGAGAAGTACCATCCGGAACTTGTCTATTTCGATTGGTGGGTTCACCAGAAGGAGTTCGAGCCGTACCTGCAGCGGTTTGCCGCCTTTTACTACAATCAGGCGGCGAAGCAAGGCGTCGAGCCAGTGCTGTTCCGCAAGAACGAAGCCTTCCCGGATGGAACTACAGTCCTCGATATCGAACGCGGCCAGCTCGACCAGATCCGCGCCACCCACTGGCAGACGGACACCTCGATCAGCAACGCGTCCTGGGGCTACGTCAAGAACGACACTTACAAATCCGCCGAGTCGATCGTATGGCAGCTTGCCGATATCGTCAGCAAGAACGGCAATCTACTGCTGAACATCGGCCCTCGCTCTGACGGCACAATTCCAGTGGAGGCGCAGGGCATTCTTCGCCAGATTGGCGCGTGGCTCAAGGTCAACGGCGAGGCGATCTACAGGACGCGTCCGTGGACCGTCTACGGTGAGGGTCCAACAAAGATCGTCGCAGGCTCGTTCCATGACACCGCGGCGGGCGCATTCACGGCGCAGGATATCCGTTTCACCACGAAAAACGGCACGCTGTATGCGATCGCTTTGGGCTGGCCTTCCGATGGGCGCCTCATGATTCATACGCTGAACAGCGCTGGCGGCTTCAAGGTGGGCGGAGTGACTCTGCTGGGTTCGTCTGCGAAGATTGTGTTCGAGCAGGAGACGGACGGGCTTCACCTGCAGCTCCCCTCGAAGCCCGAAGGCATGTACGCCTACAGCTTCAAAATCACTCCGGCTCCCTGAGATATCAGGCTCTCCTTAAGCCTGCTAAGATCGGCTCGAAGCGCATTCGCGACTGCCACCGCCGCGGTTGACCCACCTTGTCTTCAGTTGTTAATATGTAACTGCGGGGTGGAGCAGCCCGGTAGCTCGTTGGGCTCATAACCCAAAGGTCGCTGGTTCAAATCCAGCCCCCGCAACCAAATCTTTCAATCACTTACGAGATTTGGCCACTTCCGGTAAGTCCCCGTTATCCCCCAATAGGAACAGACTGCAATTTACTGTACGGTCGCAGTGGCCGCATCTGCGGGCAATTCCTGCGAGTTGGGGCCGAAAACCAGTCCCACGACTTGACTGTTTGCTCGGCGTTTCGTTTCCGTCATGGCGCGTCCGTAGACGTTCATCGTTGTCTGGATCGAGGCGTGACGCATCAGTTCTTGCTGCACCTTCATTGGAGCACCCGTCTCATCGAGCCAGGAGCGATAGCTGTGGCGAAAAGTGTGCCATCCAATATCCTCCCCAAGCCCGGCAAGCTTCGCAGCCCGTTTGATCTGCGACTTCTGCAAGCTCTCCTGGTGGTACGGCCTCCCTGTGACTGGATTGGCAAAAAGCCAATCCTCGTCTCTTGGGAAGACCGTAGCGTGGCGCCATTGCAACAGCACCTCCGCAAGACGAGCATCGAGCGGAACATCGTCTCTCGAATACTCCGTCTTCACATCGTCTACCCTGCCGCCCACCACGCTTCTCTGGACCAGAACTGAGCGATCCTCGAAATTGAAATCGCCCCATTGCAAGCCCAGAATTTCGCTGATGCGAAGGCCCAGGCATTGTGCGACCAAAACCATCGTCCGGTAAGGTTCGCCCAAATGCTTGAGCAGTTCAAAGAACTCGTCCACGGTGAGAACCCGTGGCCGCTTGAGCCGCTTGCTTCCATTCTTCACGCGCACCAGAGAGACAGGGTTCTTGCCGAGTTCGACAATGCCCCACCGCTCCGCGCATTTGAAGACCAGGTGCATGATTCCCCGCACATGAGTCTTTGACTTTGGGGCCAGCGGCAAATCGCGCAACCACTGTTCCATCGCCATCGGCTTCAGCTTATCCACGGGGTGCTCTCCCCAACGTGGACGGATGTGGACTCGGATATTTGACAGGTGCGATTTCCGAGTCGAGTAACGCTCCGAGAGTTCCTGCTCGATATACCGGTCGAGCAAGGCTCCAAAAGACGCTGCCTCCACTTCCGCGCGTGGAGATTCTTCGTTGAGACGAAGAAGAAGAACTTGCGTGGCCTTCCGTGCTTGGGTCTCCGTTGTGAGCACACCGCGATCTCCAAGGATCACGCTCTGCCGTTTACGCTTTCCCTGAGAGTCCGTCTCGTAATAACGGAACTCCCACACATCCGGTCCGCGCTCGCGCTTCCTCAACCGCAGACTTCCATATTGATACCGTGTCCGAACTAGCAAGGATGTTCTCCTCTCTGGTTACGGGCACGAGTGGCTGTATCCAGCCTACTGTGCCCGGTCGTCGTCGTCGAGATGGTCCTTCTCGCTGATGAGAGGAGAAAAGAGATCGGAAGCGCGGAACCGCCAGAGCTTTCCTACACGGAGTCCGCACACAATGCCGTTACGTGCGTATCGTTGAAGAGTCTTCGGGTGAACCTTGACTATGGCCGCCGCTTGCTCGCTGTCGAGCAAGTTTTCGAGAACATGGGGGAAGTCGGACATGGCTCGTATACTCCTTGAACCCACAATGAATGGAATCGAAGTGCGTGTCTACCCCGCAAATAGGGCTGCTTTTCATCTCATGGGTGGGAACAATCCGAGACTCTTCGGAGCGGAGAGGAACGATCGGAGCGTGCAGGTACCTGGAGGTTCTAGAAGGAGGCTTTTTCCATGACCCGGAGGAAGCGATTTTTCGATTTTATGAAATCGAAAATAGATTTCGAGCCAGTCTTGCACTGGACAAACCCGCTGACATTCCCCAGATAGACGAAGCATAGCCGAGGTGCGGGCGGTGTCAAGGGCGGCTGCGCCGCCGCTTACGCGGTCATGACCCTTGACACCGCCCTCTCCGCCTCGGCACACAATCCCAATATCCGGGGAATGTCATTCTCTGTTTCCAGAGCACTAAGAGTCAACCGAACAACGAGCTAATCGGCCTCTCATCGTCAATTGACTCTGCCCCTCCGGTCCGAGAATCAGACTCGAAGCAGCCAAATCCTCTTCATCCGAATATGCGCCTACACGCCCACGGCAGCTTATTATTCAGCGTTTATGCCGGACTCCGAATTACGGGCACGAGGCGTTTGATGGGAATCGCACTCATTCTTGGGGCTGGGGCAAGAAGAGGCGTAGGCCTGACGTGCGAGGGACCGTGAAGTTCTGTTCTCCTTAACCGAGACTTCTTCGATCTGCTCCTAAGGTTGGACCCAAAGGATAGCAAGGATGAGGAGTGCAAAGATAAGACACTCCGGTGGGTGCAGCAACTTCCCCGCCGAGTATTGGCGATCGATGGAAATAGAAAGATCCTTTCTATACGTTGCACTCAGAGCGTACCTAAGAAAAAGCTAAACCGTCTGCCTGAAGGACGACTCATTCCGAGGAGCCGACGAGGATGTTGTGAGCACTTTTGTAATTGCGATTCGGCACGTTGCTCCGTGCAGCGCACGGTACTGAGACCTGCGAGTTTCATCGGAAAAACGCTGTCTCACCTTTGGCTACAAGACGTCGTAATCTCCTTTAAATACCACCTGGTAATTGAAGCGGGCAACGGAGGCATTACCTCGATTTAGCGCGGTGCCATTCTGGAGGCTGGCGATATGGCTTCTCGAAACGCCCAAAGAGTGGCTTGGGCCTACAGTTTTCAAGATGCACGGGAGCTTCAATTGGAAGATGCCAGAAGCAGATGGCGAGAGCTTTGGCGTACGGACTCGCGGGTGGCCAGCACTGGAAAGTGCCCAAGGTTTCGCTCGCTTCAAACAGGGGGAACGTCTTATCCGATATTCCTGCCCTTTTGGGACAAGCGAATCGAGGCCAACCCTTGGCGTGAGGTTTGGATTGGAGCTCTCGAAAAGCTCGAGGATTGCAGCAGCGTGATCGTCTGGGGATATTCTCTGCCGCAAACCATGTGAAGGCGCAATTGACCTTTCAACTCGCGCTAGGTGATCGAGTGATTAACTTGTGCGTCATTGATCCTTCGAGTGCGGTAAGAAGACTTGTTGGAGGGCAATGTTGCCAGATGCAAAATTCTGGGAGTTCGAAAACGTCTCGAGCGGTTCCTCGACAATGCACCGCGGTGGTGGCGGGAACATCCAAACGAAGAATCAGAAGGCTAGCGTGTTTTTGGCGCAAAGTAAATCGCGCGAGGCGGGGTCCCGGAGCTGTTGATCGAGGGAAGTGCGGTGCGGCGTTGGCAACCTTTGACATCCCGTATCCCTCATGACCCGCTCCACGATGGCCGACGAGCGAGGTCAATCTGGTTTCCATTTGATGTCGCCGATAATGTCTTCACCGGTTATTTGGATTGGGACAAGGTGTGATCGGCTGAAATGGGAGACTAGCGTCGTAGCAAGGTCCACAAATTCACCGAGGCAGGAGTGCAGGTATTCAAGAGCGTCTGGGTCATAAGTGCGATCTCGGCGGCTTCTTGACGCAGCAATTAACGTCTCAAGGTTCGGATAAAAGTTGCCTTTCGAACGTCGCGCGGAGCTTTTCGATGTCTCTGGGAAGCGGGTAGTAGATCTGTGGGACCGAAAGTATGTCATTCAGTCTTTGCGATCCAAGATGGAAATGCGGTTCCCATCGCCGCTCCATCGGCGCAAGATGCGTAAAGAAATTGCGGTAAAAGTGAATCGCGAGAGCCATCCACCGAGGGATTCACTGTGATCTTCGAGATCTTTTGCGAGCGGATCGGCGAACGAACCGGCTTAAGTCGCTTCGCCAAACTTCCGATAGTCCTGATGCCGGTCAGAGAAGCATTGAAGAGAACTCTCCGAGGGTGTCCCGCAATACTGCGAGTTCCCAAAAATAGCATGGAAACACTTATAAACTTCTCTGCTGTTCAGGTCTTTGAATGCCGGGCACTCACTTTGGGTCCTTGTGGATACAAGTGCGCAGCCGCGACCCATATGCGGCTGCTAGGTCGTAGAGACGTGACTTGGCCGCATTCCAATCCGGATGCAATGCGAGGATAGACCGGTGACGCCATCAGTACGTTGGTGACCGCAAATGCGATTTGGCGCCATTTCTGAATGTCCGAAGGCTACCGGTGTTGCTGACTCAAAACTTACGTAGGACGCAGGCCTTGGAGCTCCTCGGATGCTCGAAGATGTGGCTCCGATGATTGAGAATCCTTGGCTCTTGAGAACCTCATAGAGAGCCCCATATTTTCCTATGGTGAACTTACCAATTGTGCGCCCATTTGATCCAGCACATATTTCACGCTTGACATGGATCGTCGTATGCGACCAGGCCGCCTTGGAGCCATACAACTCTGCCGGCGTTGGGCGATTCGTCTCCTGGATTCCCAGAACCCATGTCAATCCCTCCGTCACCGTGCTCCCGTCCGCGAAATTACCAAGAATACGGCGAATCAGGAGGGGGCAGATGATCGAAGTTTTTGGTGATGCTCAGCTCAAATGGGTAGAGCGGAAACAGCAACTCCGAATTAGGGTGTTTTGGTGGTCAACCGTGGCTACCGGTGATAGTAGGCCTCGACGGCTAAAGCTCCTTCAAGATCCCTAAATTTAGATCGGTCAACTGTCTCCACGAAATCAGGTCTGCTGGATCCACAGCCAGTGGGTCACTCCCGACATCCATGAAGGTGATTTCTCTCCAGTAATCTCGCAAGACTCGGAGGGCCTCTTCTGAAGATTCCCACGGCATGGAGAGCCTCCATAACTCTGATTGTTCCCGATCGCATGCGTCCCTTTAATTCCATTGGATTGCGGGGTGCGTGCCACTCTCGAGTTCCGTCGTCGTTGCGGATATAACTTACATACAGCAGGGACTCGCGAGTGGTCTTGATCTGATTCGTGTAGAATGAATTCTCCGTATTCACCTTCGCGATAGAAGCCTTGGCGCAGAGAATCCACGATCCTTTTGACCTCAGCATGTCCCCCGCGACGTGCCCATAGTACCTTACATGGAAATCGCCTTTACCTATATGCTGGTAAAACCGGCTTGACTAGGTGACTGAACCTTCCGGTAAGGGATACCGGGAACGACTGCGTCCAGCAAGACGAGCGCGTTGGCGGCCTCCTCATCTGCAAAACCCTGAAAATGCAAGCACCACGCCGGGCGCCGAGCCGTGAGAGTCCAGTAGCCTCCTCAGTAAGACGGGACGCATTCTGCCAGATCAGAGGGAGACCGGAGGCGACAGTCGTGAGGAACTCCGATTGCGGGAGTTGCAAAAGCTCTCGATGAGCGGGACCCGGCTCAATTGCCAGATAGTCACCACAGCCGGAACAATAACGGTCGCCGTCATCACTCGTATGCTACAAGTTCCGCATCTCATGCTAAATTCATCATATGACGTTCGAGTCTCATATTTGCTTGACGGTTTCGCAGGTTCGAGCTGGACAAACGGCCTACGCCTAGCCTCGCGAAAGGTTCATGCTAGATTCGTGAGAGGCTCTCTCATTACAAGAGTCAGGCAATATCGAGGCCAGCGCCGATTCCGTCGCCCGGGCGAAAGCGTTCAGTTTGCTGGATCGAGGTCTGCTGCATATTATCTTGAGGCCGGTGCGAATAAATTGCTGCCGCGCGAGTTCGGTAGCCGATGAACGCGCGGAGGAGATACCAAGCGATTCACGCAGTTGGTCACGGTCACTAGTGACGATTGCGATTCCGTCGCGTCCACGAGAGGCGGCGACATAGAATTGCTCCTGTTTCATCATGTCGCCGGAAAGAACGACGGAGTCAACGGTCTTTCCCTGGCTGCGATGTGCGGTAATGGCATAGCCATGGTCGAACTCTCGGTAATTCGCCGGCAGAGTTCGGCCGTCGTCAAGCTGAATGCGGCCTCCATCGACACCGCGCACTTTAGCCAGTTCTCCGTTCGTCGCGCGGAATTCGGCCTCCCGGCGATTGCCAGTCAGCAACAACCGGTCACCAGGTGATACTTCAATCTGGCTCCGCTCCTGCACGGAGAATGAGCGCGCCTGTGTCGGGCTCACCATGCGCTCCGCCCCGTTCAAATCCTTGGCGATGATATGCGACCTGTCTGAATGCTCAACAACGAGCGCATCGTGTCGAGCGATCCCGTGAGACGAGCGGTGGAACAACAAAACCTGACCTTGCTGATAATTCGACAGGTCCTTCTTCTGTGCTTCGGTCCATTGCAACGGCGTATGGCGCTCGAAAATCTTTCCAGATCCCAGGTCTCCGCTTTGCTTCATGCCCGCGCGAATTGCATGAGTGATCCTGCCAATCTCTTCATGTGTGCCTGCAACGACGAGCACTCTGCGGTTCGGATTGGTGGTCAGTTCTCGATAGGCTGATGCCACCGCTTGCGGACGCTCCAGGTATGGGACCTCACGTATCGCTCCGAGTTGCTCAAGTTTCTGGAATCCTTGTTCGGGCGCCTGGCGCAGTGTTTGAATCGCGTCTCGATACTCTGCCTGTGTCTGCCGCTGAACGCCGGTCAGGGAGACGCTTTTCATTCTCGATTCCCGCTCCAGAATACGCAAGGCGTCAGACGCCTCGACGCTCTGAATTTGCCGTGTATCGCCGGAAAAGAGAATGCGTGCACCCTCTCGCTCTGCTAGCTTCAGCAATCCTTCCATCTGCCTGCCCGAAACCATGCCCGCCTCGTCCACGACCAGCACCCTTCCGAGGAGGGGAGGTTGTTCGGTGTTGGCCTCCAGTAGGCGTGAGATCGTCATCGCATCATGAAAGCCAACCCTTCGCAACTCCTCGACCGCGCTTCGAGTCGGGGCGACGGCCACAATCTCACGGCCCGCGTCGCGGAGGTCGCGGTCGATTTCGTGCAGGGTGGCGGTCTTACCGGTGCCCGCAGCCCCGCGCAAATTGATTGCGAAATCTCTGGAGCCCAAGACGTGATGCACAGCCCGCTGCTGCTCTTCCCGCAGTCGGTCAGAGGGATGGAATTCCCGCTCACCGCCCAATCGTTCATATCGCGCGATGCCCCGATCCACCACCGCAATCATGCGCTGTTCGCGTTCAAAGCTCTCACGCGTAGCCAGATTGTTTCCAGTCCCGATAAGGCTGCCCTGCGCCAGTTCCACTTCAAGTGCACCGCGCAGTTGGCTCGGGTCAATCTGGCCGCGACCATAACGCAATGCTTCAGTCATCAACTCGTGATCGCGAACAACAGAGTTGCGTTCGAACAGATGCTCCTTTGCATACTGAAGGGATTCGGCCGCACGAAGATGTTCGTGAAGAACGCCAGGAGCGCGCTCCAGGGAGTCCGCGTGAAGATGGTGCAGCGTATGCCTTTCGTTCGGAGCGAGCCGAGCTTGTTGCTGTTCTCTCACCTTCTCCGTAGCGATTTCCGCCAGCTTGTCCGCGCGTGTTTCCCGGACGAGGACGGCAACTTCGTTGTCCGTTGGCTTGCGGCCATGCTCCGCGGTGAATCGCACGATTGCTGCGTCCCGCTGTGCGCTCCGTACGCTGTATCTTTCGAGCAGTTCAGTTGAGATGCCACGGATCTCGAAGCCACGATCCCTGCCTTTGGAATCGCGGCGTGGCTCGATTTGGTAGCCCAGACCACGTACTTCGCGGGCCAGCGCGTTGCGATAGACCTCAGTCAGGTATGCACGCCGTTCGTAAAGTCCTGACGCCTGAAGCGCCTTCCAGCGTCCCTCGACCCCGTCGTACGTCAGATTGGCAGTCACTGCATGTGTGTGCAATTGCGGATCGAGTTCGCGGCTCGTGTCGTGGCGATATGTGGCGACAATCCAGTTAGCGGTCGTGCGGTCCTCATTTGCCCCGTTTAACCGGACACGCGTGGCAGCGTGGCTCTCAGCCTCCGCCAGGGCTTCGCGGACAGCTTTGTCATGGGCAGCAACCAGGCGCTCGTCTCCCCCGACGAGGGCCTGAACCGAAACCGATTTTGGTGCTGAGAAGGTGAGGTCATAAAGAGAGCGCGCCTTGCTCTGCTCGCTTCCGTCAACATTCGTCCGATCCGAACTATGACGCGGGCGCAGGAATTCGCCGCTTTGAGGATGTAGCGCTTCCCGGACGGCCTCAAACTGTTCACGCGTGACAGTCCCGCGTAGCCCGAGCAGTTCTGCTCCCCGGCCGTGCCACTCGCCTTGCACTTTGCGGTGTTCGTCGTAGTAATCGCTGTGTTCCAGATGCCGCTGTGCATAGCCAGCGCCGCCCGTCATGGCCCGAATGGTCAGCACAGCCCGTACCGTAACTCTGTTCGAAATCCGGTTGCAAGAGAGGCATAGCCAGGAGCGGAGATCACAAGTGGCTTGAATGCGGAATTGGGATCGCACCTAAAACTGTTGCCGTTCCCGACGCCGTCGGTGTTATTTCAGATCGATGGAACTAGTAGATTCTCCACCTCGGATCGTAAGCAGATTTCTTCATCCCATAATCGAGGTAGAACTTGAATCGCATCGGAAGGCGTCTCAGGGGTTCGAGTGCGCTGGCTGGCATGCCTGCTCTTTCGAGAAGGAAACCGAGCGATTGATGGTACGGATAGGCGTATTTCGTCCGCGCGAGAAGACGGACGATTTCGGCTGCGGAAACGCTTCCGATCGCCTGAGGCAAAGCGGCGGCAACAGCCTGAATTCCACCCGCGTATTGTGGTCGCACCACACAGTCGATCAGGGTGCGCTCCAGGGACGTAGATCTTAATGGCTCTCCCGAGGGTCCGGTGATGTCAATGACACCGGCCTCTCCGGTGTTCTTGCCATTCAGGAACGTGATCGTATGCGTCCCGACTTGGAATTCAAAGGTAGATCGGCGGGGCTGATTACGAAACGCTTGATCGATGCGCGCTTGGCTCAGGCGAGAAGTCGTCTTCTTTGGGGTCTGTTCATGATTGACGAAGATCTTTCCGGCCGCAAGAGGCCGTGTACGTAGAGTGCCGTTGCGTGCGACACATAGGAGTTCTTGTAGAAGGAACAGGCAAACTGCAGGACGGACAGATCGCCTGTCACATACCTTGTTTTCCGTCCATATTCGTTCGAACTGATTTCCCGAACCCGTGCGATCTCGTTCTCGACAAGGAAGGAGATCAGGAGCCCCGGGGTAAGGTACTTGGGAGCATTCCAGTCCGCGCGCTTTTCGGCCAGGTAGAGTTCGATGTCTTTGCGATTCCAAGCACGAGGCGGCAACGCTTCGATATCTGCCTTGATGGCGAGCTGGGTCTTCAGTCGCATTTCTTGCCGTCAGTGATGTGTATATATACCTATCACTGACGGCAGATTTCCGAATATGCCACGCCTCATGGAGGTATATATACCTCCATAAGGGTGGAGTGGATCTCTGTTGAAGTACTCCAAATCCTGTCAAAACCTCTACATATATTTACAAGTGTAAAGGTTTTGATAGAATGGCCATGCGATGAAGAAAGTGGAACATGTCGGGGCCCTCGTCCAGAAACGGACTCTCGTGCGCTCGAAAGAGCTCAAAGGCCTCTCCGTGTCCCGTTCGCATCTCTGGAATCTCGCTAAAGCCGGCAAGATCGAGCGTGTGGGTCGCGGTCTGTACCGCGCAAAAGAAGCCCCAATCTCCACCAATGAGACCCTCCTCGAAGTCGCGAAGAGGGTCCCACTCGGAGTTCTGTGCCTCTCCTCCGCCCTTCGATTCCACGAACTGACTACCGAAAACCCCTTCGAAGTCTGGCTTGCCATCGAGCGAGGAGCCTGGTCCCCAAAACTGGACTATCCTCCTGTTCGCGTCGTCCACTTCTCCGAAGCCGCCTTCAAGTTCGGGATCGAAACCCATTCGGTGGAAGGGGGAACGCTGCGCGTCTATAGCCCGGCGAAGACCGTTGCGGATTGCTTCAAGTTCCGCTCCAAGATTGGAATGGAGACCGCGATCCAGGCACTTCGCAGTGCCTACCGTGAGAAGAAAGCCACCATGGACGAGCTGTGGCGCGCTGCCAAGGTGTGCCGGGTAGTCAACGTCATGCGGCCGTATATGGAGTCTCTGGTTTGAGCAAAGCTATTCCGACCAACACCGCCGCATCCGCGAAGCAGCGCCTTCTCAATCGAGCCAGGGCCAAAAAAGAAGACTTCAATCTTCTTCTGACCAAATACGCGCTGGAGCGGGTTTTGTACCGCATAAGCCAATCGCCATACAGAGACACCTTCGTTCTGAAGGGCGCGCTGCTCTTCGAAGCTTCGGACAGAACAGACCCATCGGCCAACCCGCGATGCGGACTTCCTCTCGCAAGGCGAAAACAGTCTCGAACGGTTCCAGAAAATCTTTGAAGAAATCTGCGCATGACCGTACAGGACGATGGCCTGCGCTTCGATCCCGCATCCGTAAAGGTCGATCGGATCAAAGAGGATCAAGACTACGAAGGCATCCGCGTAACCTTCGTCGGATACCTTGAGGCCTCGCGTCTACCGGTCCAAATGATATCGGCTTCGGGGACGCCATCACCCCCGAACCTATAGAGACCTCTTTCCCAACGCTCTTGGAAAATCCAGCCCCATTCTTCTGGCCTATCCTCGCGAAACCGTTGTCGCCGAGAAATTCGAAGCGTTGGTCAAACTTGGATCGCCAACACGCGAATGAAGGATTTCCATGATCTCAAGACCCTAGCCAGCCTCTTCCTTTTGCCGGACCGTCACTCTCTGAGGCTATACGGCGCACATTCGAACGGAGAAAGACACCATTGCCCCTCAAGCTCTGCCCACCGCTCTCACCGCCGAGTTCTACAACGATGCCACCAAACAGAAGCAATGGAACGCATTCGTCACGAAGAACAAGCTCTACATCGAACCGATCACCCTTCAAGAAGTGACTGCGAGCATTCAGGTGTTTGTCATGCCTGTGCTGCCCTCGTCAGCCGCGGAGAAATGCCAATTCTCCAGTGGGAGCCGGGCGGTCCCTGCAAACACATCTGAAACAGGCGAGCCGACAAGCCAAGCCATTCCGCGCATATTCGACTACGAATGCAATTAAGTCCTCTCGGCGCTCAAGAAGTCTGGCCACTATCCAAGCGGCCATTTCGCCCGGCGTGACGGATTAGGCCGTCGCTGTGCTGTTTAGGAAGAAGACACCATCCCTAAGCCTACGGCTTAGGCTTACGAAATGCGTAACCACAAAATGAATGCCCATCGAACAATCTCGAATAGCGTTCTAGGCTGTTCGATCCGTTAGAGTTGCGTTCGGGGCTATTCGCAGAGATCAATTTGCATCCATCGAGAAAATCCGAGATCGGGCTACCGCTTCTTAATCTTGGGATTGAATAAGTAAGCCGCCTCCTGACCGCATGCAGCAAAAGTGGGGCCACTTGTACGAGAAGCCGAACTGCCCATAGAGCCCAACCAGGCTAATAACGGGCAACTGACTTGAAGCCGACATCTCGGTACCTATTAACTGACAGGAAAGTATATCTTGCGAGATTGGCTGCTGCACTAGATCGCATTCCCTGCAGATTGTTATGATACTGCAGGTTGGATTCCACCTTAACTTCCCGTGGATCGGCTCCGTGGCTGCGGTCGTAGTTCTAGTCTTGTTGTTCACCACGAATCGACTGCGGAACCATCTCAATCAAGCGCGGTGGCGAGATTTCAGCTGGCTCTTCTTGGCTTGCAGTCGCGATTTACCTGATTCACAACGTCGAGGAATATCTGGTGGACCTGTTTGGACAAAGCCATGCGTTTCCCCATTTCATGTGCGCGATGCTGGCCCAACCGCCTTATCCCTTTTGCCCTATACCCGCGCCGTTTTACCTGGCGGTCAACTTGCCGCTGTTCTGGGTGGGCGCTCCAGTGGTGGCTATGGGCATGCTGATATCCCCGCACTGAGTCGGGAGAACCAAGGCTCCGTAGTACCGCGGCTTTCGAATGTTCCAGATCCGGTATACCGAGCTTGGTCTTTGGCCGGCCCTTCTTGCCTTTTGCATTCGCTGGCGTTTTCCTCATGATTTCCGCCCTCCATTGCGGCGGACTAATGAGGTTAATCGGTCAGTCGAAGTCGCGTCTGCGATTGCCGCTTCCGGGTCAGCTGACTGGTTGCCGGTTTTTCGGCGAGGTCGACCGGATTTGTAAACACATCCCGACATTTGAGAGCCTATTCGCGTTCGGTCAGTGCCTAAACGATTCAGCGCGTTGGAGCGCATCAAAGACTGCGCCGGACGCGCTCCCGCGAGGGTCACGCTCGGCATTCTCTATAATGAAACCCCGGTTCTATGCCTTTGACGAGACCACTCCTGTGTTTTGCCGGCGACAATGCGCTGGTACGCGGCGCCTGGGCGGAGGCGCGCGAAGAGTTCGAAAAATCGCTCCGCACGGATGAGCTTCCCGAAGCCCTTGAAGGGCTCGGAAGCGCCGCATGGTGGCTGGATCTCGCCGACCTGGTATTTGATTCCCGTGAGCGTGCCTACCTTTTGTACCTGGCCCGCGGGGATCGCACAGACGCTGCCCGGGTCGCCGTCTGGCTGGCATGGGACTATTGGGCCTTTCGCGGCGAGAGCGCAGTGGCAAACGGCTGGCTGCAACGCGCTCGCCGGCTCCTCGAAGGGTCTCCGCCGTGCTCCGCACGCGCGTGGCTTGAAGTGCGCGAGGGCTCGCTCTGCCTGCTTGAGGCGGGGGACCCGATTCGAGCTCTTGCCCTGGCGACGGAGGGCGTGAGCATCGCACATGAGGTAGGGGACATCGACCTTGAAATGCTGGGACGCGCTGTTCAGGGGCTGGCGCTTGTGACATCCGGTGCGGTGACGGAAGGCATGTGCAAGCTCGATGAGGTGAATACAGCGGTAATTGCCGGGGAGTTGACCGACCGCGTTGCTATTGGATTGACTGGATGCTACATGATTGCGGCATGCGAGCGAGTGCGCGACTACGACCGGGCAACGCAATGGTGCAAAAGGCTCAAGGAGTTTTGCGCGAAGTGGGGTTTGCGTCCGCTTTTTGCTGTTTGCAGGACGCAATACGCGTCGATCTGCCTGTGGCGCGGCACGTGGCTGGAAGCCGAGGAGGAGTTATGTGCCGCAAGCGTGGAACTTGCTGCCAGTCGCCCGGCAATGGCCGGCGATGCGCTGGTGAGATTGGCGGAGCTGCGCCGCCGTCAAGGACGCCTGGCGGAAGCGGCCGCATACGTGGAGAAGGTGCCACCGCATGGAGCGGGGTTGCTGGAGCGTGCGGAACTTGCCTTCGATTGCGGCGACTATCGTGGCGCCACGGAGCGCGCAGAACAATATCTTCGTCACGTGCCGATGACCAACCGGACTGAACGCGCTTTTGGACTGGAGATCCTGGTTCGCGCGCTCGCAAATCTTGAGGATTGGGAGCACGGCAAGTCTGCACTTGCCGAACTCTGCAGCATCGCCACACTGGTTGCGACCCTCCCGCTGCAGGCAGCGGCCCGTTTTGCCTCCGGGTGCGCTGCGATGGGCGAAAACAAGGTGGACACGGCGCGCAGATGCTTCGAAGACGCAGTCGACTTATACCTTCGATGCGGCGCCCCCTTTGAGGTTGGGCGCGCGCGTATTGAGTTGGCCCGTGCCCTTGGCAAGCTTGGACGGATAGATGCCGCCATTGACGAGGCCACGCGTGCAAAGAAGTTGTTATCTGAGCTCAAGGCCGAACTCGCAGCGGCGCGAGCGCAGAGCGTACTTGACGCGCTCGCCTGCCTGGAGCCGATCGATGCAGTTGCCGCGACCTCAAAACTCAAAAGTGGCAAGCTGACTAAGCGCGAGATCGAGGTCCTGCGGCTGGTCGCCGAGGGTCTGAACAATCAGACGATTGCAGAGCGACTGTTTGTCAGCGATCACACCGTCCATCGCCATCTGGCAAACATCCTGAACAAACTGAACGCTTCGACACGCGCAGCCGCGGTTGCGCTGGCCGCGCGCCGCGGGCTCATTCCTTGAATTCCGATATGGCCCGTTCAGGCCATTTTCACTAAAGCATCAAAAATGACCCGCAGGTGCGATGCGGGGGGCGACTGTCGCCTGTCAATATTGTTCCCACGGGCTAGCGCTCCAAGGCGCGGCCTGGGAGGAAGAGATGAGAAAACTTTTTTCGGCCATCGCAGCGACAGCCCTTCTGGGCAGCGGATGGTGCGCTGCCATCCATGCGCAAAGTCAAGACCATGTGATTGAAACACCCCGCGAGGCGCACTGGGGGCCTGCACCACCCATACTCCCTGCCGGAGCCCAGATCGCGGTATTGGCAGGCGATCCGACCAAGGCAGTTCCGTATACGATTCGACTGAAGTTTCCAGCCAACTACGCCATCCCGGCTCATTCGCACCCGACCGACGAACATGTAGTGGTGGTATCCGGTGCATTGACCTTTGGAATGGGCGACAAATTGATGCGGGGCGCTGCCACGAACAAAACGCTTTCCACCGGCGGTTTTGCGCTGATGCCGGCAAACATGAACCACTTCGCGTACACAACGGCCAAGGAAACGACAATCGTTCTATACGGTCAAGGGCCTGTCGAGTTCAAATACGTGAATCCGGTAGACGATCCGCGCAATGCGGATGGAAAGACGAAATAGTCGAGCCCTGTCCGCATGCCGGAGGTCGCAGTGCCTGAAACGAATGAAACTGAAATTCGCAATTCACCGCTCGAAATCGGCTCCGAGGAATTTCGGGCGGTGGGTTATCAACTGGTCGACCGGATCGCCGACTTTATTGATTCTCTTCCTGAGCGTCCGGTGACGCGGTGCGAGCCCCCTTCCGATGTTCGCAAAGCGCTGGACGCTGAGCGGCTGTTGCCGCAGCAAGGTGCGGACCCGGCGATGTTGCTTAATCGCGCAGCCGACCTTCTGTTTGAACACTCACTTTTTAATGGGCACCCTCGTTTTTGGGGTTACATCACTTCATCCGCCGCGCCGATCGGCGCGCTGGGAGAACTGCTTGCCGCCGCGGTGAACCCAAATGTCGGAGCGTGGCCACTTTCCCCGATGGCAAGCGAGATTGAAGCCCAGACGATTCGCTGGATTGCCGAGATGATTGGCTACCCTCCCCATTGCGGAGGTCTGTTTGTCAGCGGCGGAAACATGGCCAACCTCGTCTGCTTTCTGGCCGCACGCCAGGCGAAGGCAGACTGGGATGTGCGAAAAGACGGCCTCGCGCATGACCGTCTGCGCGTTTACTGTTCGAAGGAGACGCACACCTGGATTCAGAAAGCCGCAGATACCTCCGGCATGGGCACGGATGCCATTCGATGGATCTCGACCGATGATCGGATGCGCATGGATGTTTCGGCTCTTCGGCGACAGATTTCACTCGATCTCGAAGCGGGCAACAAGCCGTTCCTGGTTGTCGGCACGGCCGGCACTGTGAGCACGGGCGCCATCGACCCGTTACCTGAGCTCGCATCCATGTGCCGCGAGTTCAATCTCTGGTTTCACGTCGATGGCGCCTACGGCGCGTTGGCAGCTTTACTGCCCGATGCGCCTCAAGACCTTTGCGCTTTGCGAGAGGCAGACTCAGTGGCGGTGGATCCGCATAAATGGCTCTACGCGCCATTGGAGGCTGGCTGCGCGCTGGTTCGCGACCAGGGAGATTTGCGCAGCGCGTTTGCTTATCATCCGCCCTATTATCATTTCGGCACGGAGGCCATCAATTACTTCGACCTCGGTCCTCAGAATTCGCGCGGATTTCGCGCTCTGAAGGTCTGGCTTGCAATTCAGCAGGCTGGGCGCAGCGGTTATGTGCGGATGATCTCCGATAATGTTCGCATGGCTGACCAACTCTATGAGAGCATCGCGCAATTCCCGGAACTCGATGGTTGACTCGATCGCTGAGCATAGTCACATTTCGTTTTGTTCCCCGGGATCTTGATGCCGGCAATGAGGACGCTCAACGCTATCTCGACGAATTGAATTCCGAACTTCTCACGCGCATGCAGAATGGCGGAGAGTTCTACCTATCGAACGCGGTCATCCATGGAAGATTTGCGCTGCGCGCATGCTTCGTAAACTTCCGGACAGAATTGGCGGACGTTGAAGCAGTCCTGCCTTTGCTTGTGCGGGAAGGCACTGAGTTAGATTCCATTTTGCGGCCCGAAGCTTTTCGAAGCAAGACTCCCATCGCAGGATGAACTACCGACTTTGGTTTTCAGCTGATGGCAATGCGCTCATTGGGGCCCGCTCAGCGGGTCGATCCCGTAACGCCCCAGCGTTCACCGCTTTCTAGTTGAGAACATTCCACATGGACGAAAAGTCGGCTTGTCGAACAAATGGCATTCGGATTTCAACTGACGTTACCAGGACAACGTGCGCATTCAGGCACGGGGTAAGGCCAAGGCCCAAGAGTCGAACTCAGCTCGACAATCTACATCACTGCCAGCGCAAAGCGACACGATGAGGTCGAACCTCAGCAAAGGCTGGACTCAATAGAACTGACGAACGGAACATTCCTTACTGGATCGCCACTGCGATCCAGGAGGAAACATGCAACATGGAAGCCTTATAAGAAGCATTCGAAAGCACGGTCCGGACGTTTGGCAGTTTCGATGGTCAGAAACAGGTGGGAACGGGCAACGCGTATATCGGAAGAGAGTCATCGGGACGGTGGAGCAGTATTCCGATGCTGTGGAAGCTCGGCGGTTCGCCGCCGGCATTCTCGCAATGCCCAGCCCCGCCGATCTGCCGACCAAACCAGTAGCAATGACGATTGCGGAACTGGGCCAGCACTTTCAGCATCATGAATTGGCACGCGATGACAACTGGCGAAGTTATTCCACGAGGAGGAATTACGAGTTCAATTTGCGAAAGTGGATCATTCCGCGATGGGGAAACTATGAACTCGGTGAGGTGCGAACGATCGAAGTCGAATCCTGGCTGCGAAGCCTGCCGCTAGCCAAGGTAGTTGCGCCAAAATCCGCAACCTGATGTCGGTGCTCTTCAATCATGCCCGGCGGCATGAGTTGTTTGATCGGAATCCCATCAAGCTCGTTCGCCAGAGCGCCAAGAGACGGGCCGCTCCCAATGTCCTCGCCCCGGCTGAAATCAAGCTCCTCTTGGATCATCTTGACCTTCGAGAACGAACTTTGGTTCTGGTGGCAGCCTCAACCGGCTTACGCCAAAGTGAGTTATTTGCGCTCAAGTGGGGCGACATCGATTTTTCCAGGGCACCATGAATGTGACGCGTTCGATCGCCTATGGCATCGTCGGCCGATGCAAGACTGAAGCTTCTCAGAAGCCGGTGCCCGTCCATTCAATCCTCGCCGAGGAACTTACTCAGTGGAGAGATCGCTGCCGATACCGTGAACCCAATGATTGGGTATTCGCCAATGAGCATCATCGCGGACGCCATCCATATTGGGGACAAGCAATTCTCCGCGGAATTATCCGACCTACTGCGGAGAGAATCGGGATCAAGAAGCGGATCGGCTGGCACACGTTTCGCCATACCTACTCGACGCTGCTGAGGAGTGTCGGAACGGAATTCAAAGTCATGCAGGAGCTGATGCGGCATTCTTCCCTTCGATCCACGATCGACATCTACACCCAGGCTGTTACGCCGGCCAAGCTCGCGGCGCAGGCCGCCGTGTTGTCCCTAGTTTTCTCCCCAAGCTCGGAGGCAAAGGTTCAATCCGCGGAGTCCGAACAGACCCAGCCATAGGACTGTCGGGCAGGCATTTCAAGGCAACGGATTTGTGGGTGCAAAAGGGACACCGAACCGTGTCCTTTTTGCACCCACGAATGCAAGGCGAAACCTAGCGTATCTTGTTGATTTCATATTGGCGTCCCCGACGGGATTTGAACCCGTGTTATCGCCGTGAAAGGGCGGTGTCCTAGGCCGGGCTAGACGACGGGGACGCGCTCGGCCGAGAGAATCGCCGGCTTGAGGCAGGTGGGCCCTTTTGAAGGCTACCAACTGAAGGGTGTCGTGTCAAAGAATACGTCCTGCCTGTGGTGGCTCAGTTTGAAACCTAACGAATCCTCCGGGGCTAAAGCCCCTTTCGTTTTGAGGTCCTTGATGTACGGGCTAAAGCCCGTACCCTCCAAACTAAGTCACCACCGTCACGCCGCCAGGCAAGATGAGAGCCGTGAGCCGAAAACTGAGAGCTGAAAACTGACAGCTGAGAGCTGAGTCTTGCTTCAGTTCTTCACGCGCACTTTTGGCTCCACTGAAAAGCCTGGCCGCAGTTCGTGATTCGGATCTTCGTTTGCCAGATCGGTAAAGTCGATGCGAACCGGGACACGCTGCACCACTTTGACGTAGTTGCCCGTCGCATTCTCCGGTGGAAACAGCGAGAGCACCGAACCCGTGGCGCCGCCAATCTGGGTACGGCGCCCTTGTAGGCCTTGCCGGTCGCGTCCACGTTATCTCGACCAGCTGGTTCTGCGCCATGTGGCGCAGCTGGGTCTCTTTGAAGTTCGCGGTCACCCAGAATCTTCAAGCGAAACCAGCGTCAACAGGTTCTGCCCGGCTGAAACGTTCTGGTTGATCTCCACGCTCTTGCGCGTGATGATGCCCGCTGCCGGCGCCACGATCTGGTGTAGCTCAGGTTGAGCTTGGCCTGGTCGAGCTGCGCCTGCGCCTGCTTCACCTGGGCCTGTGCCTGCTTGGCGCGCGCATTCTGCGCGTCCACCTGCTGCGGCCCCGTCTGGGCATACTTGAGAGCGCCTGCGCTGCTCTTCCTGATGCGGCGACCCGGACGCCGTCCGCGGCCGCCTGCTGGTTGCGCGCGTCGGCAACTGCGGCCTTGGCCGCGTCGGCAGCCGCCACAGCTGCGTCAAACTGCTGCTTGCTGATGACATCCTTCTCCACCAGCGGCTTATAACGCTCCAGGTCGGCCTGCGCCTTGAGTTGTTGGCCTGCGCCTGGGCTACGCGGGCCTGCGCGGCCTGCAGCTGCTGCTCGGCCTGCGCCACCGAAGCATGGCGCCGCTCACGTCCGCATCCGCTGAACTCAGATTGCTGCCGGTATTGACGGTGGTCATCGGCACGTTGACCTTGGCCGCCGCGGCATCGGCCTGTGCGCTGGCCAGCGCCGCTTCCGCGTTCTCCACGGCGACCTGGTAATCCCGGGGGTCCAGCTCGGCGATCACATCGCCCGCCTTCACCTGCTGGTTCTCATCCACATCGACCTTGATCACCTGCCCGCCAATGCGCGAACTGATTTGAATCAGGTGGCCATTAATCTGCGCGTCGTCGGTGTCTTCGGTGTAGGTGGAGCGCCACCAGAGAGCCAAGCCAACCAGCAACCAGAACACGACCACCACGATGACAATGCCTCTGCGGCGCGACTGCGGCTGCAACGTTTCCGTGCTCTCGCTGCCGGCTGGGCTGCTGTTCGAGTTGATTTCCGCCACGTTTACTTTCCTCCCAAATATCTCTTGTAATTCTGCGCCGCGCCCAGGGCTCGCGCCAGGCTGAGCTTGGCAACGTTGTGCCGATAAAGGCTGTCACATACTGATCGTTGGCCTGGGCCAGCGATTGCTCCGCCTGGCTGACTGCCAGGTTGTCGCTCACCCCGTTGGCATAGCGCTGTTGCGCTTCGCTGAGTGCCTCGTTGGCCAGCTCCACGCTGGACCGTGCGACTTCCACTTGCTTCTGCGCCGACGCGATATCGAGCAGTGCGTCGCGCACATCCGCGTCCACCTGCGCATTCATATCGCTCAGCTGCGCACGCTGCGTATCCAGTTGCGACTGCGCAATCTCCGCCTCGCCCCGAAATTCGAATTCCTTGAAGAGCGGCGCGCTCAACGTGCCCTGCGCATCGCCGGTTCCATGCGAATGCCGCAGCAGTCACGCCGATATCGCCGTAGTCCCCGTCAAACATCAGCGTCGGGCAGCCGGTCTGCGGTGGCCGCCTTGCGCTGTTCTTCGGCCGCTTTGGTCTGCTCCACCAGCGCCGCCAGGTCCTTGCGATTGGTATGCGCCTCTCGATGGCCGCGTCCACATCGATCTGGTCAAATGCCGCATACGGCGCCGTGTCCGTCAGGTTGAACCTCTGCGCCAGCGGCAGACCGATGGTCCGCGCCAGCGCCAGCTTATCTTTTTCCAGCTCGTTCTGCGCCACAATCAACTGCTGCTCCAGCGACTGGTAATCCACCCGCGCCCGCAACTCATCGAGCAGCGGCGCCGTCCCCGCCTCGTGATTCGCAATCGCCTGGTCCAGCGAAACTTTCGCCGTTGCCACCTGCGCTTCCACACTGCTCACCTGGGACTCATCGGCCAGCACCAGCAGGTAGGCATTCCCCACCGTCAGCACCACCATGTCGCGCGCATCCTGGGCCGAGAGTTGGGCCGCCGCGAAATTGTGCCGTGCCGCAAGGTAAGTGCGCAGCGACTTCACGTCCACCAGCGACCAGGTCAGAGAGGCCCGCAGATCGGTGAAACCGAAAGGCCCGATGATGGTCGGAAATCCCGGGATGCGCAGGCCCTCGGCCGCCAGGTCTACCTGCTCCACGACTCCTTGCGCCTTGAAATCCACTTAGGGCAGCAGCGCCTGCAAATCGCTCAGCCGCTGTCCGCGCGCTCCGGCGGTCTGTGTTCCGCTCAGAATGATGCCCAGATTGTTCCTCAGCCCGCGCTGGATGGCGTCATCGAGCGAGAGGTCGATGGGCTGCGCCGAAACTTCCCCGTGGCCACGCTGCCCTGAAAATTGCCCGTAGATTGCTGGGACGGCGATGGAGCGCCTGGGAACGCTCTGGGCAGGAAGCGCGCAAGGAAGCACGCAGGGAATCGCGGCCCAATGGCGGCAACAAGGGCGCGAAGAGCGCGACAGATTAGGATACTGCCGGAATTATTGAGGACATCGGATATTTCGACTCGCAATGGAGACATCGAAGGGGAAAATCGCTCCTAAGTGGATGCAGGAGAATGGCGCTTTGCTTCTTAAATGGAAGGGAAAGGAGCCGTTCCGGAACCCCTTTCTGGCTCGTTTAGTGTACCGGACATTGAACGCTGGAACAGGAAGGCCAGCCCTGCTTTTCCGCCGGCAACTCGCCCTGTCCGACGCCGCGTGCGTCGGCGATGAGGGGCGATCAGAAGCGATGAAAGGCGATGAGACCTCGGCGCCGAAGGATTGTAACGGGATTACTGGGCGGTCGTAGCCTGCAGTAGCTGCGAGGCCAGTGAGCACAGCCCCTGGCGGGAGATCTCGCGGACCGCCCCGCCGTCCATCCCGCGGCTCCGGGCCCTCCGTGAGCCTCCAACATGCGCGGCCGTTTCGAGCGCTGAGAAACCAGCCACGGCGCGCAACACAAAAACGGTGCGCAACACAATGGGCAGGCCCTCAAGCCAATTGCGCACGCGATCCCGGTCAGGGCCGGCGATCATCCGCTCCAGCTCTTCGCCTTAACTGCCTGCGGCCTCCAGCTCGTCGTCTTGGATGCAGGTCACTGGCCGGGCTCCAGGTCCTCCGGCGCGTCAAGGCAGCCGGGTTGACGCTGGACGAGGATCTCGATGGCTGCTGCGCAAAGCGCACGGCGGCTATCTTGCCGGGCCTGCCTGCGTCCTGCCCGGCGGAGATCTCCGCGGTAGAAATCGCCATCACACCAGCTGCCCGCCATCTTCGCCTTCCCCACCAGCATGGAAGCCAGGCTGTAAAGGCCGGCTGCAATCTGTCGAACATGTCGTCAAGGCCCTCAAAGCCGCCGTAACCGTCTGCCTCATCCTTCGGATTTCCGTCGAGCAGGCCCATCATCTGCCGGGTGAAAATCCGGCGCGCCGCAGGCATCGGCGATTGAGGAATCAGACTGTCCTGGGAGGGGATGGACCCTTGTCGGCATGAGAAGGCTCCTCTCTCGGGGGGAAGAGCGGGAAGGCTCCTTTTTATCCTCAACCCGCAGGGCGGGGAAGGTCAATGGTCTGCCAAGTGGCTATGAAGTCCATCCGCTGGACCCTGCCGCCCGCGCGGCGGCGCAGAGAATCGCCACCATTTCGCATCGTGCATCTTTTCCCCGCTGTTTCAACACCTCCCGCGGCTTGTATCCTGTATGGATTACTTAGGTGAGAATTTGCCTGAATTTGGCGCGCACGCAGTTCCGCATCCTCGGGCAAACGCTGTAGACTTTCCAACGCGGCACGGTGGTCGGCACTCAATGGCCAGTAAAACCCAGAAACAAAAACTATTCAACGGACGGGACCACTCCTGGATGCAGTTCAACCGGCGTGTGCTTGAAGAGGCCGAAGATGCGGCCAATCCGTTGCTTGAGCGAGTGAAATTTCTGGCCATCACCGGTTCGAATCTCGATGAGTATGTTGAAATCCGCCAAGCCGGGCTGATGCAGCGCATCGAGGACGGCTACAGCGAGCCGGGTTACGATGGGCTCCGCCCCGCGAGTCGCTGGCCACTCTGACCGCCGAGATTCACCGCTTTGTCGAAGCGCAATACGCCTGCTGGAACCAGCGCCTGCTGCCCGAGTTGCGCAAAAACGGGATTCGGCTGCTCGAGTGGAAAGAGCTGGACGAAGACGCGCAAGCATTTGCCCAGAACTACTTTCAGCGCGAAGTGGACCCGCTGCTGACGCCCATCGCCATCGATCCGGCGCACCCGTTTCCGCGGGTTCTGAACAAGGCGCTCTGCCTGGCTTTGCTGTTGCGGCGAAAGCGGAAAAGCTCGGGGCCGCAGGTGCTGGGGGTGGTAACGGTGCCGCGGGCGCTGCCCCGATTCGTCAAGCTGCCGGCGGCTAACGGCACGATCGATTTCATCCTCCTCCAGGATCTGATCGCGAAAAACCTGGGCGGAATGTACCGCGGATACGAAGTGCTGGCCTATGCGGCCTTCCGCGTGACGCGAAACTCGAACCTCTACTTTGAAGAGGAAGAAGCAAGGTCGCTGCTCGAAACCATCCGGGTGGAGCTTCACAACCGGCGCAAGGGCGACGCGGTTCGCCTGGAGATCGACGGCGGCGCAGAT
>CAWJPE010000006.1:0-177970 GCA_963844605.1 uncultured Acidobacteriota bacterium
GACGTGCTTCGATTATCGCAACGATGCAGGTCAGATGCCAACTCCCAGAGGCAAATAAATCATCTAGGCGGGATTTCCGATTTGAACCTTTTGCCGCGAGGATTACCGCTTCCCCTGACCTCGACTCTGCGCTGAAGAAGCCGAGAGCAAACGGGATATGCCCAGCGGACAGCCTTGCCGCGCTGAGCGCACGCCTGGCAATGCAAATCGAGCGAAGTTCACCCCACAGTTTCTGCGATGCCCGACATTTCGTGGAGTGCTCCGAAATCTCGGGGACGGAGTTGGTTTGACTCAAGCCGTGCTAAGAGGTACGATCCAGCCAAACGGGGCTTGGTTCGCCCAACCCAGTTCTAATCGAGGCGAACTTATGCAAGAGCCGCCGATCGAAAAGGTGCGGAAACCCCCAGAGCTGGCACCCACACGGGCATGCGACTGCTCGACAGCAACTATTGAGAGAGATTTTCCGCCATCTTGGCAGGTCGGTCATGCCATTCCTTGGGAGGCTGGTGCCGAGTCGCGCCAATTGATCTACATCGGACCGCAGGTTGAGAGCGTACTTGGCTACCCACACGAATCTTGGGCTGCACCTGGATTCTGGGAGGCTCACCTTGATCCGCGAGACCGCGATCGTATCTTGCGCCAGTCAGAACTGTCGATCAGCCAGACGGATGAATTCGAACTCGAATACAGGATCGTCGGCTCCAACGGCGTAGCCCGCTGGTTCCGCGACGGTATTCGAGTCGTTCGTGACGAGGCTGGTGTTCCCCGGAAACTGCAGGGGCTGATGGTAGAGATTGATAGCCTGAAGGCGATCCAGGTTCACCTAGAGGAACGGCTGGCATTCGAAGAGCGCCTGGCCCGCTTATCTGCCACTTTTATCGACTTGCCGTCTGACCAAATCGATCAAGAGATTGAGAACGGACTCGAAACGATTGTTACGGCCCTAGGAACCGATCGAGCGGGGCTTGCGCAACTTAGTGCGGCCGACGGCGAGCTAAAAATCACGCACTTCTGGGCAGCTCCGGGCATTCCACCAATCCCAAAAGACAATCTTAAGAACATCTTTCCATGGATTTTCAAGAAGGTGCAAAACGGAAGCAAAATTGTTATCTCACGGGTTGAGGAGCTTCCGGCTGAAGCGGAGAATGAGAGGCGATACGCGCTCGCGGTTGATCAGCGGGCTACTCTGGTTATTCCTTTCTGGATTGGAGGGAAGGTGGCAGGCGGCATAGCGACTGGTTGCTTTCATCGAGAGCGAGAATGGCAACCAGAAGTGATCCGAAGTTTTCAACTGGCGGCTGAGATCTTCGCCAATGCCATTGTACGAAAGCAGACTGACGAAGGACTGAGGCAAGCAACTGCTGAAATCAGGAATCTCAAGGATCAGCTTCAGCGCGAAAATCTCTACTTGCGTGAAGAGATCAAGCTGGAGCACTACCATGGTGAAATAGTCGGAAACAGCGAAGCCATTCGGCGTGTACTCAAGCAAGCCGAGCAGGTCGGCCCCACCGACTCCACCGTGTTGCTTTTGGGTGAGACGGGAACCGGCAAGGAACTGCTCGCCCGCGGCCTTCATGATCTGAGCCGTCGGCGCGCGCGATCGATGGTAAAGGTGAATTGCGCAGCCCTGCCCGCTTCACTGGTCGAAAGTGAATTGTTTGGACGCGAAAAGGGCGCATACACAGGTGCATTAACACGAGAGATCGGCAGGTTTGAACTAGCCCATGAATCTACGCTCTTCCTGGACGAGATCGGTGAATTGCCTTTGGAGTTGCAAGCCAAGCTTCTGCGCGTCCTGCAAGAGGGTGAGTTTGAGAGGCTGGGAAGCCCCCGGACCATTCGAGTGAACGTCCGAGTAATTGCCGCCACCAGTCGCGATCTTCGCGCAGCCGTAAAAGAAGGCAAGTTCAGAGAGGATTTGTTCTACAGGCTGAGCGTATTTCCGATTCAAGTTCCTCCACTACGAGATCGCAAGGAAGATATACCTGCGTTAGCGTGGCATTTCATTCGCGAGTTGGGGACCCGAATGGGCCGGAACATTGAAAGTGTCCGGTCATCCACCATGGAGGGATTGCAGCGATATTCGTGGCCAGGGAATATCCGGGAATTGCGGAACATTATTGAACGGTCACTGATTATCTTCCCGGGTGAGGTCTTTCGGGCGGAGCTGCCAATTGGTGATGACGGTGTCCGTTCTCAGAATGTGCGCAATACATTGCACGAAGTGGAGCGAGAGCACATTCTGATGATCTTGAATGGGACAGGCTGGCGAGTTCGTGGAAAGAACGGGGCAGCCGAAATCCTCGGCCTGAAGCCGAGCACATTAGAGTCCAGAATGAAAAAGCTGAACCTCTCCCGCAACCATTAGCCCACGAAATCTTGGGGGCTATTCTGAAAATTTCGGGTGACGATGGCCGATCCTCCTGAATGATCTCTGAAACTCCCCCGTTAATCCTCTTGTCGAAGCAAGATTTGACCGATTCTTGCTAGCGCTCTGGATCAGGCAACTCGGTTGCATACACCTAGAGCGGGACCGGTATTAATTGTTCACCCGTAGATCATTCTGCAGTCTACCGGTATCCATACGCCGTAAGACTTGAGGTGCGTATGATCATTGAGAAAATAGCCGTTCTTGTGGCCCCGGAAAGGCGTGAAGACTTGCGGCGCGCGTTTTTGGCGCTCTTAGGACCGACCTGCGTCGAGCCAGGCTGCATCGGTTGTGATCTTTATCAGGAAGCCGGAAATCCGAACCGATTCTGCCTCGAGACACGCTGGAAAACCGAACAGGAGTTGATCCGACATCTCCGCTCAGAACAATATAGGAACCTATTGATTTTGCTGGAGCTTAGCTCAGAGCCTCCGCAAATTGAATTTCACGACGTAGTGGAAACAAAAGGGCTGGAGTTGATCCATGCGGTGCGGCAAGAAAGGCACGTGACCTAACTTACCAGCTGACAAGAGCGATTCTGTTCCCAACAATCGGGATTGGGCGGAGAAAGTGCCAACCGCGTCGAGGTAATCCTTGAAGCGATTTGGTCCATTCCGGCACTCGCAGCGCGGTCCTTTACTCCGGCTGAACGCGCTGATCGTACTGCCATAACATTCACAGCCATAGTTCACCTCACGTCGGAAAGATGAGATTCCGGTGCCCCCGAGATATCGGAGTGCGACAGGTGGGTTCCTCTTAAGACGAGTCCTTGCCGTTACCGTGTTTTGGTGATTCTTACAAGAAGAGTTGCGCATGGATCATTGGCCAAGAACACCGTGGCACTTCAATTGCTTTTTCGACAGCGGATCAAACTCGGAACCGCGCGCACTGCGGAAAGAACACGAACAGGAGATGCGGATGAACTTTTCACGAAGAGAGTCGTTTGCTGTTTTCGTGTTGGCTTTAAGCCTATTCGCCTGGATGTCGGCGTTTGGGGCAGGACCAGCCCTCCACTGCGAATTTTTCTCTCGCGCATGCCAGCGACGGCACGGGTTCTGATCAATCGAGCGGGACCCCTGATGCGAGCGGACCCTCTGATAATGGCTGGCATGTCGATGTCAGTCCCTATCTGTGGTTTCCGGGGCTGAGCGGAACCATTGGCATACTCGGCAGAAATGCAAGTGTGCATGCCAGCCCAGGCGACATCCTTTCGAATTTGGGTATCGGACTGATGGGCGCCATGGAGGTCCGAAAGAATCGCTTCGTACTTCCGGTCGATTTCATGTGGGTCAAGCTCGAAGCCGATCGCTCCACTCCGTTCAATCCCGGCGTGAGCTACATAAACGTCAACGTGAAGCAAGCTATTCTGACCCCAGGAGCCGGCTACCGGATTGTGGATCAGGACAAGCTCAAGGTCGATGCGAGAGTCGGCTTACGGTATTGGCATCTTGGACAAAACTTGAGCTTCCAGCCATCTGGGGTTTTCAGCAATTCTTCACAGTCTGCCAACTGGCTAGATGTCGTTGCCGGAGGCAAATTCGAGGGCGTGCTGACACCTAAGGTGTTGGTCACCGTTCTCGGAGATGCCGGCGGCGGCGGCGCCGCTGTGGACTATGAAATCGCCGCCTTGCTCGGTCTGAAAGTTTCTAAAAAAGTGCTCTTGCAGGCCGGCTGGCGCTACCTCGATGTGGACTATCGTACGAATGCACCAGCCTTGTTCGTTTACGACGTCCATCAGTCCGGGGGCATCGCGGGAGTGACCATCAGATTAAAGTAGGAGGCCGCACAGAGGGAGCAGTCACGTCTTTACGGAGGACAGTCGGATGAAGAAACAAATCGCATTGCGTCGGGCGCTTGTTATGTTCCTTGCCTGTTGGCCCGTCACCTTCGCCCAGCAGGCAGCGCAATCGCAAAACAGGCAGTCGCAAACTGCGCCATCCCTGACGGATACGCAACGGAACAATGTCCTGGAGTACAGTGACCTCTTGCGTGTTGACGTGCAGGCTCAGAAAGCCGAGATCATGGGAGCTATGATGGGCCTGGGCGTGGATCAGGCGGCTAAATTCTGGCCGATCTATGGTCAGTACGATGCGGAGTTGACGAGACTGAACATTCTGAGAGTCGGGAACTTTCAGGACTACACGCGCAACTACTACCAGATGACCGATCCTAAGGCGGATGAGTTGGCTCAGAATTCTTTCAATTATCTGAGGCAGCGTTCTGATATTTTGGCGAAATACTACGGCGCATGAAGGACTCGCTGGGTGCCGTTGAAGCCATGCGGTTCCTTCAAATTGAAGGTCAGTTGCTGGCAATCATCGATCTTCAAATTGCGTCCGCGTTGCCAGGTCCGATAGAACGGCAACCGCCACAAACGCCAACACAAGTGCAATCGCAGGCAGCACCTACAAGGGTCACTGTCCCGGCAGGAACGCGAATCCTGATCCGGATGGTCGATTCCGTGGATTCGAGCAAACAACAGGCGGGACATCGCTTCACGGCCAGGCTCGAGACAAATCTGCAGGTTGGGGACGTAGTAGTGGCACCGCGAGGTACGACCGTCTATGGCCGACTAGCCAAGGCGAAGTCAGCAGGCAATATGTCCGGGGGTGCCGAACTGACACTGGAGATGACTGACATTGTCATCAATGGCACAGCATATCCGCTTCTTACCAGCACCTACCAAGTGGCCTCACAGGGGCAGGGTAACAAGACGGCCGGTAGAATCGTTGGAGGCACAGGACTCGGAGCGCTCGTTGGCGGACTCGCAGGCGGGGGAAAAGGCGCCGCCATCGGCGCCGGTGCCGGCGCGGCTGCCGGAACTACCCTATCGGCAGCTACCAAGGGCAAACAGGTAGGCGTTGCGTGGGAGCCGGTTCGCAGTATTCAAATAGCAGCCTCGCATAGGCGATGTCGGTGCTCGATTTGCGGACGATGATGGAGGCCAGGACGGTTGCCCATGATGAGTATTTCGCAACATGGGCCGCTTCGCACGCATTGTCGGGTGCGCGGTCCGCAAGCTGAGCTTTTAGGGCGCGAGAGAGCAGGCGATCTTTGCTCGGACTTTTTCCCGTGGGGTTTGCCGATGGTTCACCCGCTTTGAAAGCGTAGGGCGATGGATTCGTTTTGCTGTATGCGGTGCGCGGCACGGTCTTCTTGCGATCCGTCTTTGTGACGCTGACCTCGAACTTGTCTGCCTTCTTCCTTGCCATGATGACGTAATCATAACTCACACTAAAGCCGTGACTTCAGTGTTCGGCGACCTTGAGTTCCGCCATCGAGCCCGACAAAGCCGGGAAGGCGGTCGCCCTTGTATTGAGCGGATGCGGGAGCGGCAATGAGGGCACACAAAAGCAGAAATGCTAATGGGAGGCGCCCAGACATGATTTCACCTCGACGAATTTGGGTGTGACGCTACCGTTGCGGTGAAGGTAAACCTTGCACTCCGATTTGTACAAGCCCAAAGGGCGCGCCGAACATCTTGTTGGTCCTCACAGACGACGACAGGCGGTCAATGATAGCGCCTGAGCCACTTCGGTGCTATCTTGGCCTGTCCGCGAAACTGAGCGGCGCCGACCATCCCTGACACTTCCAGCGAGGCAGAGCATGAGCAGAAGGATCCGGAAGGCTTTTTTCATCTTGACGCTTGCATTCACATCAGGGGGCGCCGCGATCAGTACACACGCGCAAACCAATCAAACCAGAAAACCCAACATCGTCGTCATCATGGCCGACGACGTTGGCATTTGGAATATCAGCGCTTACCACCGCGGTATGATGGGCGGACGCACCCCAAACATCGACCGCATCGCCAGCGAAGGCGCACTCTTCACCGACTACTACGCCCAGCAGTCCTGCACCGCCGGACGCGCCGCCTTCATCCTTGGTCAGACCCCCTTTCGCACCGGCCTGCTCAAAGTCGGTCTCCCCGCGGCCAAGCAGGGTCTGCAGGATAAAGATCCCACCATCGCCGAGCTGCTCAAGCCGATGGGTTACGCCACCGCGCAGATCGGCAAGAACCATCTTGGCGACCGCAACGAGTACCTCCCCACGGTGCACGGCTTCGACGAATTCTATGGAATTCTCTATCACCTCAACGCCATGGAAGAGCCGTACGAGGCCGACTACCCTAAGACCGGCGAATTCAAGGAAAAGTTCGGTCCCCGCAATATCGTGGACTCAAAGGCCACCACCGTCGATGACGCCACCAATGATCCGCGCTGGGGCCGCGTAGGGAAACAAACCATCGCCGATGGCGGACCCCTGCCGCCTCACCCGGGGATGGACCCCGCGGCGAAGGTCAACATGGAGAATATCGAGCCGGAGCTGGTTCGCCGCTCTACCGACTTCATGGAGCGGTCGGTCAAGGCCAACAAGCCGTTCTTCCTGTGGCATAACTCCACCCGCATGCACTCCTTTACGCATCTCGATCCGAAGTGGAAGGACAAGAGCGGCTTCGGGCTTTACGCCGACGGCATGATGGAGCTGGATTGGGAGGTCGGGGAACTGCTCAAGAAGATCGATGAGCTTGGCATCGCCGACAACACCATCGTGATCTTCACCAGCGATAACGGCGCTGAGATCTTTAGCTGGCCCGATGGCGGCAACCAGCCCTTCCGCGGCGAAAAGGGCACCGTATACGAGGGCGGATTCCGCGTCCCGATGTTGGTCAGATGGCCCGGCGTCATCAAACCCAACACCATCATCAACGACGTCATGGCGCACGAGGACTGGATGCCCACCCTGGTCGCCGCTGCCGGCGATCCAGACATTAAGGAAGAGCTTTTGCAGGGGAAGAAAGAGGGAGACAAAACCTTCAAAAATCACCTCGACGGCTATAACTTCCTGCCTTATTTCAAGGGTGAGGTCGCCGAGTCCCCGCGCCGCGAATTCTTCTACTTCAGCGACAACGGCGATCTCATGGCACTGCGCTACAACGCCTGGAAGATCACCTTCAAGACCATCAAGGGAAGTCTCTTTACCGGCACTGAAGAGTCCACCAACGTTCCTATTGTCACAAATTTGCGGGAGGATCCCTGGGAGCGTTACCAGGATGAGTCGACGTCGTATGGACTGTGGTGGGGCCAAAAGCTTTGGACGCTCGTTCCCGCCGTCGACCTCGTGCAGCAATTTCTGGGAACCTTCGTTGCTTATCCCCCAGTCAGAAGGGCGGCTCGCTGACCGTTACCCAGTTCCTCGATGCTGTCTCGGCTGGCGCAGCTGGAGCCGGGAAGTAAGTGGACCAAGCAGATTCCGTCGTACTTCGGCGGCACGAAACAGGGCACGGCGATCTCGGTGATTAGAATCACCAATACGCTCACTGTCAACCGGTCCAAGTTGCCGATAAGTCGTGCACATTCAACAGGTCGATGCAACACCATCTGAATTGAATGGTTTTCATCAAAGGTGGTGTTTATGGCACAAGGAAAACGAGCGGAGGTTTCTGATGCGCAGCGGACCGACATCTGGCGACGTTGGAAGGCGGGACAGTCGCTGCATGAGATTGGACGAGCATACGGCCGCACCCATACTTCCATTCATCTGCTGTTATCGCATCATGGCGGGATCGTTCCGGCGATCCGTCGGCGCTCGCCGCAGACGCTCACGCTGGCCGAGCGGGAAGACATCTCACGCGGGATTGCATCGGGTTGGTCGATGCGTGAGATTGCCGCGCGCCTGAGTCGGGCTGCCTCGACGGTAAGCCGGGAGGTGGCACGGCATGGTGGCCGTTCCATGTATCGGGCGAGCGAAGCAGATTCGGTGGCCTGGAAGTCGGCCCGACGACCCAAGCTATGTCTTCTTGCCATCCATGAGCCGTTGCGGAAGATCGTCGTCAGTAAACTGATGCTGGACTGGTCGCCGGAACAGATCTCCGGATGGCTAAAGATCCAGTATCCCAAGGATGAGAACCTGCGCGTGTCCCACGAGACCATTTACCGTAGCCTCTTCATTCAAGCGCGTGGAGTCTTGAAAAAAGAGCTCATTGGCCACCTTCGATCTAAGCGACGCATCCGCCGCTCGCAGCAATCGAGTAAGAGCGGACATGCCATGGGCCAGATCGTCGAGGCCATCTCGATCCGGGAAAGACCAGCGGAGATCGAGGACCGAGCCGTTCCAGGTCATTGGGAAGGTGATCTCATCAGCGGCACAAAGAACAGTCACATCGTGACCCTGGTGGAACGGCACTCACGCTTCACCACGCTCATCAAGGTACCCAGTAAAGAGACGACGGTGGTCGTCGCCGCACTGAGCCGGCAGATTCGCAAACTCCCCACGTCTCTGCGCCGATCGTTGACGTGGGACCGGGGACACGAGATGGCTGAACACAAGACCTTCAGTGTGGCCACGGATGTGAAGGTCTACTTCTGTGATCCACACAGTCCCTGGCAGCGCGGCACAAATGAAAACACCAACCGGCTGTTGCGGCAATACCTGCCCAAGAAGACCGACCTGTCGCTCTATACGCAGTCGGAGCTGGACAAAATAGCGCTGCGCTTAAATCAACGCCCGCGGAAGACGTTAGAGTTCCAAACTCCCGCGAGTAAACTGCAAGCAAGTGTTGCATCGACCCACTGAACTCGCACGCCATCTCGGACAAGTGCCATCCCCTAGTTCCCGGAAAACGGGGATTTTCGGTAACTTCCCGGGCTTCGGCGAAAGCCCGGGACTGATTCCGGGCCTTTTCAATTTGTCATGATAACTTCAGCGGCCTCCTTTGCCCGATTTGTTGGCCGCAGATTTGCGAGCCGCTGCGCGTGAGTGCGGTGGAGTTTGCACAGGTGCACAGGTTCCACAGCTATTTCCTATTGCTACCCTTTTTACCCCTTTTGCCCCTTATTCACCCTTTTTTACCTTTTTTTTTGAGGGTTGTTGATGTTGTAACTGGATAGACCTGTGCAACCTGTGCAACCTATGGAAACCCAGTATCCATGCGCCTGCACCTGTCCTATGGGTACCCCAACTCAACCTGTGGGACCTGTGCAAATGCATAGGTGCACCTGTGCAACTTCTAGGACCTGTGCAACTTCATTTCTTCATCACGCGAAGGCCTGAGCCCGCTGCCGTTTTCCCGTGCTTCTTTGATTCCGATTTCGATTTCGATTTCGGCTCCTTTATAAAAGGGTTCAGCTGCTTGGCGTACTCCCACGCCAGTTCATTCACGTTGAGCAGGTTCACATCTCGATCTCGAACTCTCCAGAGGCGCACACGGTTTAGCTCGCCGGGAATCTTAATCGGGTTGCCACCATAGACCTTCGGAATGCGTGCCTTGTTGAGAGCCTTCCCGAATCCGTTTTCCGTGATGTCGGGCCGTTTGTCGTGTTGCATTTTGAACTGCTGTGAGTAAAGGCTCAGCAGCCATGACGTAGAGAACAAGGTGCCGGGAAGCTTCACTGCCTTTTCGTCCTTCCCCGGTGTGTTCAAAACCCCATCGGGATTCTCACGTAGTTCTTCGCACCACCTGTCTGCATCACTGAGACTCCCCTGTTTCATATCCTGCTTGGCTTCTGTATCTGGCGCGGCTGCTCGGGGATTGAAGCCTTCGAGGGGGACCTTATTCTGAAGGTGGTGCATCAGGGCCGCAGGACATTCGTCCGATCGGAGCCACACGTCGTATCGGGCGAAGAACTCATCGGTCGGCTTTTCGGATGGGGCCTGATGAACGAAATAGCGGCGGTCATCGCCTTCTAGGAAGAAGGCGTCCTGATGATTCGAAGTGAAATAGTAGTTCGCAAAGTCGCGGGTCTCGTATCTCGACACTCCCTTCTGGTTGATGAAGTTGGATTCCGAAGTGATGAGGTCTTTCAGGATGTCAGCAATGCCGCGCTGCTGTCCGCTCGTGAGTTCGTCGCCCAGTGCGAACATGCAGTTTTGCTGCCACTCGTTGAACTCACTATTCAAAATCCGTTGGTTGATCTTGGCGAAACCACGTCCATAGATACGACCAATGGTTTGGCCGATGAGCGATTTACCCACTCCCTGTGCGCCCCACATCACAACTGCCGTGTAGAGCTTCGTGCCGGGATGTTGGATCGGATATGCCAACCACTGAAGGAACCACTTTTTATATTGCGGGTCCACGTCCTTGAAGATGTGTTCGATTAGTTCGATGAATGGCGTGACATCGCCCTCGGCGGGCTTGTAAGGCCAGTCTTCCCACACGTTGAACTGGTTGCCCACCATCTGATCCTTGCCGGGTTCAAAGATGATGGAGTCGGCTTTTCTGCGTGCTTCCCACGTCACCCACTCCTTCGCAACGCTGATACGTTTTCCGTCACTATTTCTATAAGTTCTGTCAGCGAACTGCTCGGTCTTGAACTTGTCAACCGTGGTCAGGCGAAAGCGCTGTTGATTCTCAGGATGATCTTCACGAGGCAGCACCAGCACTAGGCCGGGATGCTCGATGAGTACGACTTCTTCATTCAGCCTGGCCAACTGATGACCGCGCTCCGATCTCTTCCATGTTGGGCACTGTGCCAGCTTAGCCTCAATGTCGGCATCGGTAATCTCTGGCTCTTCGTGACTGCACTTCTCCTGATACAACCGATGAAGCTCGGGCCTGATCTGATCGACTGACCAGCCATCGCCCCACATGCGCCCTGCCTGACTTGTCAGCCAATCGTCACGCTGACCTTTGGGAATAAGTTCGCCATCGCCTTCTGTAACTGTCGCGGTGGCGTTCTTCTTTTTAAGGCTCTCGATCTCTTCGATCAGCCACGCCGGTGCCTCGGCCAGAGGCGCTTTGCTGATGACCTTGTAGGGAGTGCCTGAGTGATGAACACTCGGCGGGGTGACAGCCATCCCGCCGTTGGCGCGAACATCTAAGTGGGATGTAGGTTTGTTTTTGCCGACCGCTTTGTGCACATCCCGGTCGAGTCCGAGTTTGCCGACGCTGTTGTGGATGTCGTGGCCTGCTGGCCACTTGAAGAGAAGGTGGTGTCCTCCCTCCTTCCGGCCACTCCCATGTGTGCGCGTCTTCGGCACTTCCCATGCTGGCCTTCGAGAGCTGCGAGCGACGCTCGTCCTTCAGGGCCATCAACATCAATAACCAGAATGCCCGATCTCTCTCCGGTTGCAACGGCCCAGTTACATCCGGGGAACTTCGCGGCCAATGCTTCGAGCTGAGCGATATCGCTCGTCGCCCCGGCCTTCCACTTGATGCAAGGCTGTTTCTCTTTGCCGGGCTTGATGGGGAACATCTGCCAGCCGAGTTTGGCGTAGGCCCTGATCTCTGGCGGCAGAGAGTTGGTTGGTTGTTTCTTCTGGCCGCGCACTCGGGCATCGGCTGACTTCTTCGCAGACGCAGTCCTGCTCTTCTTTGGTAAACTAGGCATAACATCCTTTTCCAAAACATCAGGTTGGGCCGACTTACCGTGCGTGGAGTCGGCTCGTTTTCTTTTGTGGTCGTTCTCCTGAATGCGTGAAAAAAGGTGGTTAGGCTGCCTTGCGGCGTTTTCCTCCTTTCGGCTGTGTAGGGTTTTTGCGTGGGGATTCCTCCCGCGACGCGAGCCATGCAAGCAGGCTCTCGCGCCGGTAGAGAACCTTCTTGCCGACACGTACACGAGGCGGTCCCTGCCGCTGAGTGTGAAGACGAAAGAGTGTGCGGGGGCTGATACCGAATCCTTTAGCGACTTGAGCATGGCTCAAATAGTTTTCGCCGAGCAGGCTGCTCGCAGGAACGGGCGCATCAATTGATGTGGTTTTAGGCACAGCTGTGCTCCAAAGTCAGATGTCCCATTTAGTAGGGCAAGGGGAAGTCGCTGGAGGGTGCCTGTTCACCTCGCGACGGGCAACGGTAGATACCAAGGGTGCTCGTACAGATGCTGCCCCTAACGCAGCCGAGCTTCCCGTTGCCGGACTCCCTGACTCTGGTGCGCTTCGATCTGCTATTGCTATAAGAAGTTCCACATGTTAGCCGCACCGCAGTGCATTGTGTAACTCCCCCAGTGTCAGACCGTCCGCTTCACAGCAGATGTAGGTATTAACAGTATAGCACTGCATGGCAGCACGCGGCACTGTGCCAGCATTTGTTGACACAGTGTTGACACAAAGCTGCATCCCAGAGGGCCTTATTCCAAGGCCCTCTGCATATTATTGATTTTAAGAGATTTATGGTGCGCCCAGAGAGATTCGAACTCCCGACCTATTGATTCGTAGTCAATCGCTCTATCCAGCTGAGCTATGGGCGCACAAAGGGGATGGTGACTGCGAACTCTTCTAAAGATATCAATTTATGTAGCGAGATGCAATGTAGTTAAACAGCTTTCCACGCCCTGTGGCGACGCAAAAATTGTGACGTCGGCGGGCTGTTCTACTTGACCGGAGCCGCAGCCGCGGCAGTCTCTTCTGCGGCGGGCTGTGGCGGAATGAGCGAAAGCTCTTCTACGATGTCCAGGCCCGCGCGGCGCAGCAGTTCCGCAACAATCGGCTTGGTCAGGCGTGTAGCGTCGTATTCCACGAGAATCGTTTTGCCTGCCTGGTCCATCTTGACATGCCGGATGCCGTACACCTCACGCGCCTTGCCAAGCGCGAACATGGCAGCCTCAGAGGGATGCCGGTCGTAGCGGTACTGAACCTCAAGCTGCGTCATAAAGGTGATGATAACAGCGGGGAGGTTGCCTCGGGCAAGTGCGATCTAAGGGGCGATTAAACAACCGCTGCGGCCGCTCTTGATATACAAATGCAAACAACATGACCGATCGCAGAATGTTCCTGAAATCCTCCGCAGTGAGTTCGCTTCTCGCGGCGGTGCCCGGTGTCTTTCATCAGTCAGATGCCTTTGCCCAGACCGAAAACCAGGCCGAAAAGCCCACGCTTCCTCCCGCAATAGCCGCTCTCAAGAGCCGCAAGGACGAGGCGCGCCCGATTTCCCCGGCAGAGCGCGGAGCGCGCCAGCAGCGGGCCCGCGAATTGATGAGCGACTATAAGATCGACGCTGTTCTGATGACCGGAGGCACATCTCTGCGCTATTTCACCGGCATCGGATGGGGCAACAGTGAGCGTGTCCCCGCCTTTGTGCTCCCGAGCAAAGGAGATCCTTTCTGTATCTCGCCTGCCTTTGAGGAAGAACGGCTGCGCGAGCAGATGAAGCTCTTTCCCGATGGCGACCGGGTTCGCATTCTCACCTGGCAGGAAGATGAGGACCCGTACCCGCTACTTGCCCATGGTCTGCGCGACGCAGGACTAGCCACCGGAACGATCGGCATAGAAGAACGGACCATGTTTGTTTATATGGATGGGATAGCCAAAGCCAGTCCTGCATACAAGCTGACCAGTGCTACTCCGGTTACCGCAGGCTGCAGAAGCATCAAGAGCGAACATGAGCTAGCGTTGATGAAGCTCGCGAACGAGGTCACGCTGACGGCGTATGAAGCGGCCTGGAAGAGCATCCACGACGGCACAACCACGCGCGAATTGCGCGATCTCATCATGCGCGCTTATGTGCAGCAGGGATTCCCGCAGGGGGAAGCAAGCGTGCAGACCGGTGAGTCCACCGCGCAGCCTCATGGGTCGATTCAGCCGCAGGTTATTCGCGAAGGTGCCGTAGTGATGATCGATGACGGCTGCGTTGCCGAGGGATATCAGGCGGACATCACGCGCACGCTGGTGCTGGGCAAGCCCAGCGATAAGATGAAGTCGGTTTTTGAAGTTGTGCACAAGGCGCAGGCGGCTGCGCTGGCTGCCGCTCGGCCGGGCGTGGAGTGCCAGAGCATCGACGCGGCCGCACGCAAAGTAGTGGATGACGCCGGCTTCGGGCCAGGCTACGCGCATTTCACGCATCGCGTGGGACACGGGATAGGCATGGACATGCACGAATGGCCATACCTGGTAAAAGGCAACCGCCAGAAGACAGCTGCGCGCATGACCTTTTCCGACGAGCCCGGGATCTATCTTCGCGGCGAGTTCGGCGTGCGCCTTGAAGACGACATGCACATCACCGAAAACGGGGCGGAGCTGTTCACTCCGCAATCGCCGTCTCTCGATGATCCTTTTGGACAAGCGTAGCTTTCGCTACAGATTCCTCAGGTAGTTCTCAATCTCCGGACTCGTCCAGTCCTGTGCGCCGATAAACTTCCGTCGGATGCGCCCCTGCGCGTCGATGATGTATGTCTCCGGAGGCCGCGTCGTTCCAAACGCCAGGTTCGACTTCTGTGAGAGGTCGAGCGCGAGCACCATATTGGCCAGATGATTCTCGGCGACGTATTGCCGGTAGGCCTCGGCGTCGGTGTCGAAGCTGACCGCGAGCACCACCACGTTCGGAACCTGCTGCGGCAGCTGCATCAGGGAAGGGAACTCCTCCAGGCAGGGAGGACACCACGAGGCCCAGAAATTCAGGACAACGGTTTTCCCCCGGTATCGATCCAGGCTGACCGTCTGTCCCTCGTCGTGAACAGTGAAATCGGGCGCAATCATGCCCACCTGCGCGGGATGATCGCCTCGATCGCAGCCCGTTCCCAGAGCGGCCGCGATCAGCAAAACACTCACAGAAACGATGGCTTTCCACCCGGCACGGCGGAATTCCTTGTTGAAGCAACTCACATTTCTATAATAAAAGACCACAGTGGACTCCGCGCCCGATCCAGCCATCCCGCTCAAGCTATCCGTCATTATTCCCGCCCGCAACGAAGAAGATTGTCTCGGCGACTGCCTTCGCTCGCTCGTCAGCCAGTCGGAGGACGCGTGGCAACTCGGCCGCGAGTGGGAGATCCTCGTCGTCGACGATCACTCGACCGATCAGACGCAGGCCATCGCGGCCGGCTTTCCTGGCGTGACAGCGATGCAGGCTCCCGTGTTGCAAAAAGGATGGACGGGGAAGGCGAATGCCGTCTGCGCAGGAGCCCAGGCCGCGCGTGGCGAATGGCTGCTCTTCACCGACGCCGATACGGTGCACGAGCCGGGACATCTCAGCCTTGCCATCGTCGAGGCCGAGCGGCATGGCGTAGCGATGCTCTCCTACTCGCCCCGGCAGATCGTCACCGGTCTCTGGCAGCGCGCGCTCATGCCTCTCGTCTTCAGCGAACTGGCGCTCGCTTATCCGCCCGCCAAAGTTTCCGATCCTGAGACGCATATCGCCGCTGCCAACGGGCAGTTTCTTCTCATTCGCCGCGATGCCTATTTCCGCATAGGCGGGCACGAAGCCGTCAAAGACGCTGTCCTCGAAGACGTGGAGCTGGCCAACATCGTCAAGCGCCGCAAGCTCGGCCTGCGCTTCCGCTATGCGCCTGAAGCGGTTTCCACGCGCATGTACCGCAGCTTCGGCGCAATGTTCGAGGGCTGGACCAAGAACCTCGCGCTGCTCTTCGGCAATCCCATTGCGCTCGCGGCCTGGCGCATCCTAGATCTGCTGCTGCTCGTGGGACTGCCCTTGCTCACGTGGGTGATGTATCAGCGAAATCTTCGGCTCATTCTGCTCTTCGCGCTTGTGTTGCTATGGGTCCGGAACCTCTGGCGCTTCTATGCCCGTGTCGCCAAGTCGAATTTTCCGCTCGCAGACTGCCTGGTCACTCCGCTTGCACTGCCGCTCTTCGCGATGTTGTTATACCGCAGCTGGTTTGTTCACATCGTCACTAGGCGCGTCGCCTGGAAGGGGAGAGACTACGTCAGTCACAACCGCTGAAACTCGCACCCCGCCTCGCTCATCTATCATTTAGATGATGATCCTGCTTACTCGCAAAGCCGAATTTTCCTCCTCCCACTATTACTGGAATGATGCGTGGTCGAAGGAAGAGAACGAACGCGTCTTCGGCAAATGTTCGAACCGCAACGGCCACGGACACAATTACACGCTCGAAGTCACGGTCTCTGGAGAAATCGATCCTGTCTCCGGCTTCGTCGTCGATCTCAAGGATCTGAAGGGCCTTCTCGAGCGTGAAGTCGTAAGTGTCTACGATCATCGCCACCTCAACCTCGAAGTTCCCGAGTTCAAGAGCGCCATTCCCACCACGGAAAACATCGCCATCGCCATTTGGAAGCGCCTCGACGGCAAGATTCCCGGAGCGAAGCTGCATCGCGTGCGCGTCTACGAGATGCCCGATCTCTTCGCCGATTACTACGGTGAGTTATGAGAGCATACTTCGGACGCCGCTACCATCTCAGCGCCTCGCACCGCCTGCACTCCGACGCGTTCACCGAGGCTGACAATCGCGCCACCTACGGCAAATGCAACAACCCGCACGGACACGGCCACAACTACATCATCGAAGTCATCGTAGGAGGCAATGTAGACCCGGCGACCGGCATGGTCTGCGACATGGTCGAACTCGATTCCTGTGTGTGGAAAGAAATCCTCGATCGCTTCGATCACACCAATCTCAATACCCATGCATGCTTTCAAACCACCGTGCCGACAACCGAGAATTTCAATATCGAAGTTCATCGCCTGCTCTCAGATGCATTCAAACAGGCTGAACTGATCAGCGTACGCGTGGAAGAGACATCGAACAATTCCTTCGAATATCCAGTACCGGCGCACTGGCAGAACCATCTAACCGTGCAACATGAAAAGGCGGGCCCAGTATGAAAAACAATCACCGCGCGACTACGGTGTTAACCGAAGAGATCATCGGCGAAACCGGCCTTGAAGATGTCTCCACCCAGGACATCTACCGCGAAATCATCCGCCGCGTCGATGCCGATCCCACTCGCGACGGACTCATTCGCACTCCCGAGCGAATGGAGAAAGCGCTCGCCTTTCTCACCAAGGGCTACAACGAGGACCCGAGCGCGATCCTTCACGACGCGCTCTTCGACGTCGACTACGACGAGATGGTCATCGTCAAGGACATCGAGATGTACTCGCTCTGTGAACATCACATGCTGCCATTCTTCGGGAAGGTGCATGTCGCGTATATTCCCAACGGAAAAGTGATCGGGCTCAGCAAAATCCCTCGCCTCGTCGAAGTCTTTGCACGCCGCCTGCAGGTGCAGGAGCGCCTCACCCGCCAGATTGCCGACGCCATCCAGGATGCTATCGCCCCGCAGGGCGTCGGAGTCGTCATCGAAGCCCGTCACCTCTGCATGATGATGCGCGGCGTCGAGAAGCAGAATTCCTCCACCGTCACATCAGCGATGGTCGGCGTTTTCCAGAAGCAGAACACGCGGGCGGAGTTTCTCTCACTCGTTCGGGAGCGCACTCCGAGCAACTTCTGAGCCCCGCCTCGACTCTGGGTGCCCCAGGTCCGGATTTTTCGGACCTGGGATCGAGCACTATATTAGACAGGGTGAACGGGCTACTTATCATCGACAAGCCATCCGGTATGACCTCGCACGACGTCGTCGCGCGCCTGCGCAGAGCCACCGGAGAAAAATCGATCGGCCACCTGGGCACGCTCGATCCTATGGCTACAGGTGTTCTACCACTCCTGCTTGGAAAATTCACGCGCCTCGCACAGTTCTACGGCGCACACGAAAAGACTTATACCGGAACCATCCGCTTTGGCTTCTCCACGGACACCTACGACGTCGAGGGCACTCCCACCTCGGATGCGACGAAACCGTCCTTCACCCTTGACCAGTTGCACGCTGCTGCGGCCAGATTCTCCGGAGATATCGACCAGCTCCCGCCGCCCATCTCTGCCAAGAAAATCGGCGGCAAGCCGGCATACAAAATTGCGCGTTCCGGCGAAATCCCGCAGCTCAAAACGGCCCGCGTCCATATCGCGGAGTTCGTGATCCTCTCGCTCGATGGGGAACTCGCTGCCTTCCACATACGTATCTCTGCTGGTGGATACGTCCGTTCCGTTGCCCACGAGCTTGGCCAGGTCCTCTGTTGTGGAGCGCATCTCGCCAGCCTGCGCCGCACGGCCTCCGGCCCCTTCAGCATTGAACAAGCCGTCCCACTCGCTGACGCCGAATCCCTCGCCCGCGAGGGCCAACTCACCGCACGCTTGCCGCACCCGCGCACGCTGCTGCCCGAGCTTCCATCCGTCACCGCAGACGAGCAGACCATCGCCCGCCTGCGCAACGGCAAGCAGATCAATCTTCCGGAGTTCACGCAGGCTCCCCTGGTCAAGATTTTTCGGGGTCAGAGCGAACTCGTCGCCATCGGCAAGCGCATTGCCGGCACGCTCTTCCAGCCCACCATCGTTCTGGTCTGAGTTACTTCTTCAGCAGCGGTTTCAACAGCGCGAATACATCTTCGGCCACAATGGCATTTCCCTTGGCCGTCGCGTGAATCCCGTCCTGCTGCAAACCGCCGGGGATGTTGTAGACGTGGATCAACAGGAACGGCAGCAGCGGGACCTTGAACTTCTTCGCCGCGAGCGTGAATGTCTCGTTGATGTCGCGAATATAGTCCTGCCCGTAGTCTGGAGGCAGCGTGATCCCCGCGAGCACCACCTTCACCCCCGCATTCTTCAGGGTCGAAATGATCTGGTCGAGATTCGCCCGCGTCGCGGTGATCGGCAGCCCGCGCAATCCGTCGTTGCCGCCAAATTCCACAACAGCAATCTCCGGATGCGCCGCCAGCACGTCTTTCAGCCGGTTCACACCGTCTTTCGTAGTATTGCCGCTCACGCCCTTGTTGACCACGCGATAGTGATAACCGCGCGAATCCAAAAGGGTCTGCAGATAATCTGGATAACTATGACCGGGATCGGCGCCATATCCAGCCGTGAGACTATCGCCAAAGCACACGATTACGGGTCGGGAATCGTGGGCCTGTGCAAGCAAAAGCGGCACGCATGAGAATAAAAGCAGAATCAGCCAGCAGAATCGGCGCTTCACGCCTGAATTGTAGCCTGAGGAGAACCGCCAATAGAGGGAACAGAGCATGATCGAAGTACGCAGCCTGAAAAAATCCATTCGCAACGGCACACGCACCGTGGACATCTTGCGCGGCATCGATCTCCTCATACCCCAGGGCCAGTTCGTCGCCATCATGGGCGCGTCAGGAAGCGGGAAAAGTACGCTGCTGGGGCTTCTCGCCGGTCTCGACTCGCCCAGCGAAGGCGAAGTGCTGCTCGACAGCGTTGACATCAGCCACCTCGAAGAGGACCGCCTCGCCGAAGTGCGCGGCATCAAGATCGGATTTGTCTTTCAGTCTTACCAACTCATCCCGACGCTAACCGCGCTCGAAAATGTGCTGCTGCCGCACGAGCTGAACGCCCGGGGCGACGGCCGCGCCCGTGCCACTTCGCTGCTCACCAGTGTGGGCCTCGCCGACCGTCTCCACCACTATCCCGTCCAGCTTTCCGGCGGAGAACAGCAGCGCGTCGCCCTCGCCCGTGCCTTTGTGCTCGACCCGCCGATCGTCCTCGCCGACGAGCCCACCGGAAATCTCGACTCCGTTAACGGCGAGCATGTTCTCGACCTACTCACCGGACGCCAGCGCGAAGCCCGCACCACGCTCGTCATGGTCACCCACGACCCCGACATCGCCGCCCGCGCCGACCGGCAGATTCATCTCCGCGACGGCCTGGTCGTCGCCGACGAGCTGACGGCGCACGCAGCGGAGAAGCAGACAACTGAGGTTGCTGGATGACCACCATCACCAAGCCCGCGCTCCCGTGGTCGACCGCCGCCCGCATCGCATGGCGCGAACTCCGTGCCTCACGCGCAAAGTTCGTCTTCGTCCTGCTCTCCGTCGCCATCGGAGTCGCCGCTCTCACCGGCGTGCGCGGTTTCAGCCAGTCGTTTCAGAAAGCGCTGCTCGGCGACGCGCGCGGCATCATGGCCGCCGATCTCTCCGCACGAATGTTCCGCCTGGCCACGCCGAAAGAGGAGCAGCAGCTTGACGCGCTCGCCACCAAAGGCGTCGAACGCACCAGCGTCACTGAGACCGTCTCCATGGCGTCCGTCCAGGGTGATCCTGTACCGCTGCTCATCTCGCTCAAGGCCGTCGATCCCGCCGTTTATCCGTACTACGGAAACATCATCCTTAGTCCCGCCGGCTCTATCCGCGATCTCCTCACCGACTCAACCGCGCTCGTTGACGACAACCTGCTCGTCCGCCTCAACGCCAAAGTTGGCGACATGCTCAAGATCGGAACCCAGCGCTTCCGCATCGCCGCCGTCATCCTGCGTGAGCCAGACCGCATGACCGCCGGCGTCGGTCTCGGTCCCCGCGTCATGATCACACGCCACGCGCTGTTGCAGACCGGCTTGCTCGGTCTCGGAAGCCGCGCGAGCGAGCGCTACCTGTTCAAGATCGATAACTCGAAAAACGGGGGCAAGTCGCAGGACATCGCCACCCTCCGCCCCGACCTCGAAAAGATCCTGCCCGACGCGCAGATCATGGACTTCCGCGAGACCAGCCCCGAGCTCACCCGCGGCCTCGACAGCGCCACCGGACTCCTCAGTCTCATCTGCCTCGTCGCCATGGTGCTGGGAGCGATCGGTGTCGCCATGGCCATGCGCGCCCACCTGCAGCAGCGCATTGAAATCCTCGCCATCATGAAGTCCATCGGAGCGCGCTCCTCCGACATTCTGCGCATCTATCTGCTGCAGACTATCTTCCTTGGGCTTGTCGGAGGCCTTATCGGAGTCGCCTTCGGCCTTGGCGTCGAGTATGTCTTCCCCTCGCTGCTCGGATCGCTCCTGCCGTTGCGCCCGCCGCTTGCCCTCGCCGTCAAACCAGTTGCTGCCGCACTTGCTACCGGAGTCCTCACGACTATTCTGTTCTGCCTGCCGCCGCTGCTCGACGTCCGACGAGTCCGCCCCATCGCGGTCCTGCGCAAAATGGTCGAGACCAGCGAAGGGAATGCTTTGCCGTGGTCGAGCAGTTCACGTCCCGGCAAGCTCCAGCGAATTTTGCTCGGCGTGGAGCTTCTCGTCGGCCTTGCACTGCTTGCGACGTGGCTTGTCGGATTGCGCCATCACAGGTTCTCGTGGTCGATCAAAGTCCTCGCCATCGAGGTCGCAGCCATCCTTGCGACAGTCTTCTATGGCTGGTGGGGGCCGAAATTTCGCGACCGCAAACTCCAATGGCTCTCGATGGTCGTCATCGTCGCCGGACTCGCCGGGATCGCCACTGCGCTCTCCGACTCCTGGCTGATCGGGAAGTGGTTCGCCGCGATGCTTTGCGCGACGCTGCTCGTCATCCTCGGCCTATCGGCGCTCACCCTGCGCACGCTGCGCGCTTTTCTCGACAAGACGCGTCTGCATCTGCCTTCCGCGCTGCGCCATGGCCTCGCCAATCTCTACCGCCCCGGCAATCAGTCCTCCGCCGTGCTTGCCTCTCTCGGCGCGGGAGTCATGCTCATTCTCGCCGTCTTCCTGATGCAGAGCGCCATCGTGCGCGAAATGCACAACGACGTCTCGGCCGACACGCCTAACATTTTCCTCGTTGATATCGCGCCCGAAGAGCTCTCCGGGGTAAAGTCGCTGCTCGCGAAGCAGCCCGGTGTACAGGGCCAGCTAGAAACCATCCCCATGATCTCCTCGCGCATCACCAGCATCGACGGGGTCCTCGTCGAACAGCTCCAGGTGAAGAACTATCCGAAGCGTCTGCTGCGTTCCGCATCCATCACCTGGTCGGAGACCCTCCCGCGCGGAACCCGAATCACCCAGGGCCAATGGTGGAAGAGTCCCGACCAGCCCAGCCTCGCCGTTGTCGAGCGCGTCGCCCAGCGCCTCAATCTCCACGTTGGCTCCAGCGTGGATTTCGGGGTCGGCGACCGGACCATATCCACGAAGGTATCGGCAATCTACAAGGTTGACGGAGAGCATGCTTTCGCGCGCAGCGAGTTCATCCTTGCGCCGGGACTTCTTCGCGACACGCCCGCCACCTGGTACGGAGCTATCCACGTGACGCCTGCCAGCATCGCCCAGCTTGAGCGCGCTCTCTTCGCGGCGTATCCAACCATCACCGTCATCAATCTCGCCGACATCCTCCAGACCATTCAGGACGTCGCCGGCCACATCATTCTCGTTATCCGCTTCCTCGCCGGGTTCTCCATCCTCTCCGGGGCCATCATTCTGGCGTCGAGCGTAGCCAGCACACGCTTTCGGAGAATCCGCGAAGTCGTGGTCCTCAAAACATTGGGCGCCACACGCAACCGCATCGCCCAGGTCTTCAGCATCGAGTTCATCGTGCTCGGCCTGCTGTCGGGAGCGGTCGGCGTCGTCTTCGCGAACCTGCTCGCCCGCGTCCTGCTGCACCGGATGGAGGTCGCGTGGCACGCCGACTACCTGAGCTCATCTGTCACGGTCATTGCGACAGCGGTCCTTGCCGTAGCCACCGGCTGGATTGCCAGCTTCCGCATCCTCGGACAGAAACCGCTGGAAGTGCTGCGCGAAGAATAAGTTTCTTCTGGAAACGGGACCTAATTCCGCGCCGCAGTCTGCGTCTGTCCGCCTTGGGCCTGATTGCCGTTGTTCAGCAGCAGATGGACCGCATCCTGATAGCTCATTTGCGGATGCACCGGCTCAAAGTCGCTCGCGTCTTCCGTCGTCTCGATATCCAGCGATTTGACCATCAGAATCTTGCCCTGGAGCCGCAATCGCATGTGCGTCGTTTCCCAGTGACCCTCTCCTACGTCCTTTTGCTCCACGACGATTGTCCCGCCCTGGTACAACTTGCCCAGAATGCCCCATCCGAAATTCACGTCGGCGATCAGGTGCGCGTCCAGCTTTACCATGCGCTCTTGGCGTTGATCGATCCACAACTCGCCTTCCATGCCGTGATACACCTCAGCCTCGCGGTCTGGTGGAGTAAAACTGGGATTGGGCTTGAAGCTCAGGCGATAACAGGGACCGTTCGGGCCTTCTGGCATACCCTCGTAATGATAGATAAAGGCGTCAGGGAGCAGCCGGATCATCTCGTTTGCCCGGTCGCTGTCTTCTTGTTCCTTCTTGTGCCTGTGCGCCTGGATCTCCGGATGCGCCAGGAGGTTGTTGAGTCGGTCGATCTCCGCCTGCTCAGCTTCGGGCGAGAGCGGTTTATCGCCAGTCGAGATAAGGCGCGCAACGTCGCCGTCTTTAGTCTCAACAATCTCTTTGGTCGTGATCTTGCCGTCGTCAATCTTATGCAGCTTGTAGCGATAGGGATGGCCATTGCCCGTGCCGAGCTCGTTGTGCGACGCCCGTTGGACGAGCGGCACCGGATTGGTAGCCACATCCTCTTTGGGGGACTGTGCTTTTGCCACGTCGCAAACGCACATCGACAGCAGCAGGAGGATCGCCGCTGAATATGCAAATCTCGCCACGGGTTCCCTGTCTCTCATTTGCAACGAGTTCATCCCCCATCATGGATGAAAACCGACCAGAAAGGGCACAAAAATCTTAGACGCTGGATAGACCGCCTAAGTTTGGCTGGCATATCCTGCCCTCTTCCAGCCGGGCGGCGAAATGCGTGCGACACTTCCAGACCAAAGTCCTTTGGAATGTGGAGAGCGATGCCTCGCTTGCTGGGGGACACAACCCGACCCTATGGATCCGATCGAATCCGTTCCGCACTCTACCGTTCGTCCAAGCTGATGCAATGGATCAAGCGAAGATCGCTTCCTTGATTTTGAAGGCGACCGCCTTCAGAACCTCCCGTCTTTCCACCTTGGAAAGAGATTCCAGCGGACGAGTGATATCGTGGGCGGCCTGATACTGAGCGATAGGCGTGACTTCGTAAGCTGCCGGACTAAGGTACATCCACAGGATCTGCAACTCGCGGTTATTAGCTGCTTTGAACAGAACCGGAAGTTCGTCCGTGGTGACAAAATCCGAGGCTAGGAAGTCGGCACTTACGAGCAATACCGCGACCTTGGCGGAGTCCAGACCTCGTTGAATCTCCTCACGCCACTTTGAGCCGGGCTTGATCTGCGTATCCGCCCAGAGTTCGAGCTTGTCCCATTCGGTCAGGAGCGGCTTCAGCATCAGCTGAAGCTCGGTGAGGTATGCCTCGTCACGGTGGCTATAGCTTATGAAAATACACTTCCGGGTCGGTGGCTTCTGATCAAAGATGCCTTGCAGTTCCGCCTGGAGCTCTGTATCTTTCAACTTCCCGGCCACAAGCTGCGCCTGCTGTCCTGCGGAGAGAAGCTGCCAATGTTCGGCACCCTGAGTGTGTGGAACGCGCTGGTATAAATGAAGGGCGCCGTTCCGGTTGCCGAGGTACAAATGGGCTTCAGCCTGAGTTGCGAGGCTCCAGACGGTCTGCTCCGGATCGCGCTCACACTTCTGAGCATGGGCCAGGGCGAGCGCTGCCATTTCCTTGACGCTCTCTATGCTTTCATCGAACGCGACGAATTTCATGAACGCCACGTTGATCGCGTGATAGAAGATTTGTCCGTCGTTTTTTCGGTCAGTTGCCACACCGAGCGCCTCTGTATACAGCTCCAGCGCCCATTTTGCATCTGAGGAACTCCCGCTCTCCAGCCAGCGTCTCTTGACGCGGCCTGCGAGCGTGCCTTTCGCGTCTGTGCCGAGGTGTGGATGCATCTCCAGCAATTCGATGGCTTCGGCGCGTTTCCCTTCGGCATCCAGCACGAGCGCGGCTTGTACCAGTTCCCGCTCTGTAGTAAACCGCTTCTGCCCTGAAGCTGCTGCATTCGCCACAGTCGCCCCTGAGGGCGCCGATGTTCCCATTTCTGCGGCGAGCCGCAGGGGAAGGGAAGGTGTTGCAGGCTCGGGCATTCCCTGAAGCGAGCTGAGAATGAGCCGCACCGACTCCGAATCCCGGTCCTGCGGTTTGACCATGCTCAGATGATCGCCCAGTACAACGCGGTGATAGCGGGCCGGAAACGGCGCAAGGGAAGATTCCGGAGGCACAAACTGATCGCGATCCCCTGCAATCGCGAAGAGCTTAAACGGGAAGTCGGCTCCGAATGACGCACCCCAGCGTTTGCGCAGGTCGGTAATAAATCCGCTATTCGCCGACATGTTCCGAACCTGAGATCCGACAAAAATTCCCAATAGCTTTTCGAGGAAAGCAGCCTTTTTCAATCCGCCGCTCGGAGTCCCAAACAGGAATAGTTGCCGAAGGCGCCCTGAAACGGCCGGATCGTCGACTAGAGCGCGCTGCACCACCAAGCCGCCCATGCTATGCGCGGCGATCGCCAGATTGGAATACGTCGAAAGCGGGACGATGTTCAGCTGAGTCCGGAAGTGTGTTGCCAGGATGGGGATCTCCGGATCGGCTGCCCATATTCCGCGTGTTCCGGGAAGAAAGCTGGTGTTGTATCCCAAGCTGAAGATATCCCATCTCCCGAGGTTTTCTTCGGTGCCCAGAAGCAGAGGGAATTCCTCCCACGTTTTCACTGAGTCACCGGTGAAGCCATGTACGAACAGTAGCGCGGAGTCTGCGCCTTTGCGTTGCCGGCGCGGGATCAGTTGATGTCCTCGGATCATCGAGTCCTCAGTGCACTTGAAATGTGTCAAAAGGTGGCGGACGTGTCAAGACGGATCCGAAGAGGTTGGATTTGAGTTGGCGCACGAAGCAGCTATAGAAAGATGTGTTCCAAATGCATACAATTTCATCATGATGCATGTTGTACCCTCCAGGAAGTTTCCCAGGGCTCTTCTCGCTGTTTGCCTCTTTGCCGTCAGCGTTTCCGCAGTGCTGTTCGCACAGGATCAGCCCAAGCGCGGACGGAAATACACGCCGCCGCCCGCGACATGCAAAATTTCGGTCACCGTGATCAAGGCTACCAACGGCAAACCAGTCGAGAACGCCGCTGTTATCTTTCATCCGATGAAAAACGGGAAGGATGAAGGCAATCTCGAACTCAAGACCAATGAAGAGGGCAAAGCTATCATCGAGGTCATTCCTATTGGCGATACGGTGCGGCTTCAGGTGATCGCCAGCGGGTTTCAGACTTTCGGCGACGACTACGAGATCACGACAGACACCAAAGAAATCATGGTGAAAATGAAGCGCCCTGATCGCCAGTATTCGATCTACGAAAAACACGACCCGAATAAGGAGCACGGTGGCGCCGACCCCGAGCCCAGTCAACAGGACAAGCCGTCTTCGCAGCCGAACTAGGCCTGATCTCAGAGGTACCCGTTGTACTTGAGTTCTCGGATGAACGACCATGCCGGTAACTGAATCCCGCCGCACAGACATTCGACCGCTCCTGCCGCTCTATCTGGTTGTCTTTGTGGCCTTCATTGGCTATGCCATGATGGTCACCTTCTTTGTCCCGCTTCTTATGGACAACCACGGCTTCCTGCCTGCAACCGCGTCGGTCGCGCGTCGCAGCATGATGGTCGGCATATTGCTCGCCGTTTACCCACTGGGACAGTTCTTCGGCTCTCCCATTCTCGGCGCAATCTCCGATCGATTCGGCCGCAAGCCGGTTCTCCTCGGCTCTCTTGTTCTCTCCATACTCAGCTACGTCTTTATCGCCTGGGCCATTCACGAGCGGCAGTTCGTAGTGCTTACCATCGCCTGCCTGGTCGGCGGTCTCGGCGAGGCCAACATCGCCATTGCCCAGAGCGCAGTAGCCGACTTCGCCGGCCCCGAGGATCGTGGCCGCCTCTTCGCCTACATCTACACCGCCAGCAGTTGCGGATACATCAGCGGTCCGCTCATTGGCCCGCTGATCGCCGCGCGCTTCGGATTCGCTGTGCCTTTCTGGGGAGTTCTCGTCTTGCTTGTCCTCACCGCCGTGTGGGTCGCCGCAGCCTTCCGCGAGACGCATGCCCCGGACAAGAATCGGAAGCTCGATTACGTCCGTACCCTGATGAGTCTCGGCACGGTCTTCACCGACCGCCCCATCCGTCCTCTCTATCTCATCAACTTCATCTTCTATCTCACCATCTTTGGCTTTTACCGCGTCATTCTGATGTATATGGACGACAAATGGCACATGTCGGTCCATGAGTCCGGACTCTACTACTCCTACCTCTCCGTCATGTCGCTGGTAGCCAGTCTCTTCTGTGTCGCGCCTCTGCTACGCCGCTTTCCGTTGAAGTCCGTGGCCGTCAGCGCCGCGCTGTTGGCTGGCGTGCTGATCATGATCATCGTGTTGCCGCAAAACCACCTGTATCTTCTGGTGACCGCCGGACCGGCGACCGTTGCCGCCACCATTACGCTTGCCACCTGCGCTACCCTGCTGTCGAACGTGGTGGAAGCCGAGCGGCAGGGAGGCGTGATGGGTAACAACCAGGCTCTCCAGGTTGGAGCCGAGGCTCTCGGCGCACTGATCGGTGGCCTGCTCGCCGCCATCCTTGTTCCTTTGCCGCTCCTCGTCTATGGAGTTCTTCTGTTAATCGGTGGCCTCATGCTCATGTCGCGCCGCGTTGCACCAGCTTCGGTCTCCGGAGCGTTGCCAACCCCAGTTTCGGATTCCGCCGGCTTGCCCGCCGAGAGTGCCGCCGGATAATGGCGCGCCCGCCGAAGAGTTGTAAGTCAACCTTCCAGCCGGTATTTTGTCTCCGCCAGGCGGTACAGGGGCCTCCACACCAGGCGATTGATGGTGACAACCATAAGCGCCATGATGATCGTCGCCATCAGCAGTATCGGAAAGTTGCCCTGATTGCTCGCTGCGCTGATCTGTGCGCCCAACCCTTGAGTGATGAGTGTCTTGTCCTTCAGCTGAAAGTACTCGGCGACAATCGAGGCATTCCACGCACCGCCGGAAGCTGTCACCAGACCGGTGATGAGAAAAGGGAAGATCCCTGGCAGGATCACGGTTGTCCAGCGCTGCAGACTGGTGAAGTGAAAAAGATCGGAGACCTCTTTCAGGTCCGACGGAATCGCCATAGCGCCCGCAATCACGTTGAACAGGATGTACCACTGGGTGCCCAGCATCATCAGCGCAATCGAGCCGATGCCGAGTCCTAGCCCCAGCCTCATCAGAGCCACGAGGATGACAGGGAAGAGCGCAGTCGCCGGAAAAGACGCTGCAATCTGCGCCAGTGGCTGCGTGATGTTCGCCAGGCGGGGATTGAAACCGATGGCCACGCCTACCGGAATCGTCCAGGCCGAGGCCAGCAGCAGCGAGACGTTTACCCGCAGAAACGTCGTCGCTGCGCCTTCAAGCAGCGTGACGAATTCGCGGCCATGAATCTGTCGCAGGAGCAACAGCGCATGAAAAGCGGCGAAGCCGACGACCGCGAGGGCGACCAGCCCCACGATGATGTAGACGGTGGTATTGCCGCGGCCGGAATCCTCCGGCGCCTTGCCCTGGGCAATCTTGCGCTCGTTCCTCTTCGCAATGCGCTCGTAGATGCGTTCGCTCAATGGCGTCAGCGTTTTTCGCTGGATGAGGCCGAGCACATTCGAGTTGCGCAGGATGTGCAGGATCGGCGATGTAACGCGATCCGTGCTTTCAACATTTTCGAACTTGAATTTGTCCGACCAGGCGATGATGGGCCGCCAGAGCAGCTGATCGGTGAGCACGATAATCAACATCATCGTGATAAGGCCGTAGATCATGGCCTGATAATCGCCGTTCGAAGCGGCCGTCTGCAGATAGGACCCCAGCCCCGGCAGGCGGAAATTGCGGCTGCCCACGGGGAACATCTCGCAAATCATCAGGAAGAACCAGCCGCTCGCCACCGAGACCATCGAATTCCACACCAGGCCGATGGTTGCGTAAGGGAGCTCCAGTTGAAACAGTCTTTGCAGCGCCGAAAAGCGGTTGATGGTGCAGGCTTCGTGCAGCTCGCGCGGAATGCTCTTGAGCGACGAGTAAAAGCTGAAAGCCATATTCCACACTTCGCCAGTGAAGATCAGCAGAATCGCGCCCAGCTCGATTCCCAGCTGACGCGACGGGAAAAGAGACATCATCGCCAGCATCACGCCGGGCAGAAAGCTGAGCACCGGAATGGACTGCAGAATGTCCAGGATCGCAATCATCAGTGCTTCCACGTGCCGGTTGTACGCGGCGATATAGCCGTAGCCGATGGCGAAGACCAGGCTGAGCAGATACGCCACAAAAATGCGCACCGTGGAGTAGAACGCGTAGAGCGGTAGATGCGAAGGCGAACGGTAGATCTCGACTTCGGGGATTGCGCCGCTGAACCAGAACTTCGCCACCCACAGGATTGCGTAAAAGCCCGCCAGCAGACCTGCGGCCACGGTCAAGTCGAGAAAAAATGGCCAGCTCCGCTCGATCACAAGCGCGCGCGAAAATGTGTAGCGGTCTTTCACTCGGCCTGCGCTCCCTCGACGGTTTCCGCAGTCACTTCCGTCTCCGGCAGGATAAAGCGGCGTCGCGCTGCGTCGAAGTCGAAGAGCTCGGCGTAGCGGCCCCAGTTGATAGCCGTGTCCAGCTGCCGCTGAGTCTCGTCATCGCTGAACTGCTCATCGAGCATGTCCAGAAAAAACTCCTCAGGAACGGTATGGTCGCTCTTGTTGTTGAGGGCGCGTGTGATCTGGCGCAGCAACAGTACATGATCGAGCGCGGCTTTGCGGAATAGGTCCTTCTGCTTGAGAATTTCCGATTCAGCAAACTCCCGGCCCTCCGGCGTGATGACCACATCGCCCTCGCCGACCTGCAGGAATCCGAGAATTTGCGCCGCTTCCATGATCGGTAAGAGGTCGTCGATTTCAAACGCCAATTCGTCGGCCAGTTTGTAGATGTCGGCTCGGCCGGTTGATTTGTCGCTGAGGTCGATGACAATCTCCAGCAGGCCGGCAATTCCCCCCGGGCGCGCATGGGGCAGCATCTCGTAGTGCATCTGCCGCTGATCGCGCACCTTGCGGCCGGTATCGAGATCGGGCATCGCCGCCGGAACCACATCCGGCTTGGTCAGCACCTTATAGATGTAATCCACCAGTTGCGTGAAGGGCTGGCTCTTGCGGTCGCGGGGATGCGCAAGCGTTACTTTGAAGTCAGTGCGAACGTGCCCCGGATTGCGGCCCAGCACGATAATCCGGTCGGCCAGCAACACGGCCTCTTCGATGTTGTGCGTAACCAGAAAAATGGCTTGCGTGGGGATGGTCTTCTTCTGCCATAACTCCAGCAGCTCGCTGCGCAGATTCTCGGCCGTGAGCACGTCGAGCGCTGAAAATGGCTCGTCCATGAACAAAACTTCAGGTTCCACAACCAGAGCCCGCGCAAATCCCACCCGCTGCCGCATCCCGCCCGACAATTCCTTCGGATACGCCGCCTGAAAACCATCCAGACCGACTGTGTCCAGAATCTTCAGGCTTCGTTCCCTGCGCTCCGCCGGAGCCATCCCCGCCGCTCTGAGCGGCGCCTCGACATTTTCAAGCACCGTGAGCCACGGGAAGAGGGCGAAGCTCTGGAAGACGATCGAAACATGGATACGGACTGTGGAAATCGGCTTGCCGTGCCAGTAGACCTCGCCGGCCGAAGGCCGCGACAGCCCCGCCAGCATGCGCAGCAGCGTCGACTTGCCCGATCCCGACGGCCCGAGCAGCGCGACAATCTCTCCCGGCACAATCGACAGGTCAGTCGCTGCGATTACCTGGATGCGGTTTTCGCTCGGCTGCGCATAGAATTTTTCCACCTGTTGCGCGCGAATGATCGGTTCGGCCATCGACGTTCCGCCTGAAAAATCAACTGAGGTGTTTGAACAGAAGTGAATGGGTCTCCGGAGGTCAAGTCTTCAGGTTTTCCGGAGCCCGCCGCGAAACTAGTTGCGGGATATTTTAAGTTGCGAGGATTATGAGAGGATGAAGCATCCTCACATGATGAGCGTATCATCCTACTAGAGATTCTTACGCAATCCTTATATCAGGGCCTGTCGCCAGGCCTCAGTCTGCTAACCCTCCCAGGGAAACTCCCAGCGAGGAAGTCTGACTTGAAGATTGCCTAAAATATATTCAAAAGAAAGCGATGTGAAGGAACGAATGTCCGAGACGCAGGTGAAACCCAAAGTACTGGTCGCCGACGACGAGCGTGTCATTGCCGATACCCTTGCAATCATTCTGAACCAGAGCGGATTTGAAGCAACTGCGGTTTACACCGGCGAAAAGGCCGTCGAGACAGCGCGCACCCTCAAGCCCGACATGCTCATCAGCGACGTCATCATGACCGACCTCAACGGAATCGACGCCGCGATCCGGATTCGCGAGCTGCTGCCTGCCTGCAAAATTCTGCTCTTCTCCGGCCAGGCCGCCACCGCCGATCTGCTCGATCGCGCCCGCGGACAGGGCCACGAGTTTGAGATCCTCGCCAAGCCGGTACACCCGCAGGATCTGCTGGCTCGGCTGCGGGGCTGAGAGACGCAGGGTGTAGGGAATAGGGATTAAGTCGCCGCCGACCCAGCGGCCCACCCTATAGCCTACCCCCTACACCCTATTTCTTCCCTCCAGCGCGCGCGTCATCGTCACCTCGTCAGCGTATTCAATGTCGCTCCCTGCCGGAACCCCTGTGGCAATGCGGCTGATGACGGTGCCTGCCGACCTAAGGAGTTCTGCCAGATAATGCGCCGTTGCCTCGCCTTCCACCGTCGGTGACGTGGCCAGAATCACCTCATCCACCTCGCCTTGTGCCACGCGATTCAGCAGGCTTTTGGTGCGCAGATGCTCCGGCCCCACTCCGTGCAGCGGCGAAAGCGTGCCGTGCAGCACGTGATACACGCCGTTATAGCCGCGTGTCTTTTCGATGGTGGCGATGTTCGTCGGCTCCTCCACCACGCACACCAGCCGTTGGTTGCGCGTAGGGCTTGCGCAGTAGAGACAGGGATCGACGTCGGTAATATTGTTGCAGATGGAGCAGAGTCGCAGCCGCGCTTTCACATCGCGCACAGCATCGGCAAGCGCCTCGGCGTCCTCTCCGCTCGACCTTAGAATGTGAAAGGCCAGCCGCTGTGCGCTCTTCGTGCCGATGCCCGGCAGCTTGCGCAGCTCCTCGATCAGCCGCGCCATTGGTTCCGCGAATCGTGACAATGAGTTTCCCTGATTAGAGCGTGTTATAGACCACAGTGACGAACAGATCCGGCGTCATTCTCCCAGAACCCCACGCGCTGTCCAGATCTGCCGTGGGCTTCGCGGCGACCACTTGTTCGAGCGTCTGGCCGGCAATCTTCAGCTTCTCGATTCGGTTGGCCACGGTCGATAGCATGTCGCGATACTTCTCCAGCGCCCGTTTGTCGCCCAACGATCCGTGCCCCGGAACGATCTTCGTCCTGTCATCCGCGATGGCCAACACCTTGTCCACTCCTTGAATCATCCCGTTCACCGTGCCACCGGTGCCGTCATCAATGACCGGATAGAAGGCGTTGAACCACAGATCGCCGGTATGGATCACGTTGCCGTTCACAAAGTGAACGAAGATATCCGAGTCCGTATGCGCATTCGGAGCATGGATCATATCCAACTCATCGTTGTCGAAAAACAGTTTCTCGTTGTCGACGAATGTCAGCTGCGGCAGGCCGCCGGTGGGCGAAGCAGGGAAGTCAAGATTGAAAAGCCTCATCTTCTGCGGAGTCGACAGACGCAGCCGCGTGTTCTCCTGTGCGATGATGAAGGCTCCCGCGTCGTGCAGCGCGGCATTGCCGTCCGTATGGTCGAAGTGCCAATGCGTATTGATCAGCACCTTCGGGGAACGTGTTCCGAGCTTTTCCAGCGTGTGCAGCAGAGCCGGCGCCGCGGTGGCTACGCTGGAATCGATCAGCAGCTTTCCATCCGGGCCGGTCTGCGCCACCATGTTGCCGCCCACGCCCTGCAACAGAAAAATCGTGTCGGTGAGCTTCGTTACCTGGATCGGAGTAGTCGCTCCGGCTGCCCGCATCGACTGCATCAGGCTGTTTGGCGGCGGAGCGGGGGCCGCAGGCTGCTGGCCTGGCCAGGAGGCGAATGCCGCCCGCTGCAGCGCCAGCGTTCCTGCTGCCATTGCCGAACCCCTCAGGAATCCCCGCCTTGTGATCATTGCTGTCCGTCGTCAACGAGTCTTTGAATGAAGGTTTAAAACATTCCTTCCGGCAGGTTCAGCCCTCCGAGCATCCCCTGCATGCTGGACTGCAACAGTTCTTCCGCGCGACGCCCTGCTTCGTTGAACGCCGCCGTAATCAGGTCTTCGAGCATCTCCAGGTCCGTGGCCGAACCGCTCAGGCTGGCAACCGCAGCCGGATCGATCATCACCTTCAGAACCTCTTTCTTGCCATTCATCCTCACCGTGACAGCGCCGCCGCCCGACGACGCCTCGACGACCGACTGGCTTAGCTTCAGCTGCATCTGTTCCTGCATCTGCTTCGCCTGGCCCAGCATTTCCTGAATCTTTAGTGGATTCACCTTTACTCCGTTTCTATTTCACACGCTTCCTTACTTCTTTTCGCGAAGATCCAGAACGCTGCGCACTTCCGCCTGAAACAGCTCCTGCGCCTGGCGCACCAGCGGGTTGTCAAGCGCCTTGGCCTGAATGCTGCCAACCGCGGCGGTCTGCTGTTTCGATGCAAGCCGCGGACCACCCGATGTGGCCTCTCCGCCATTTCCGCCTTCGCCCGCCGAAACTACCAGCTTGCGAGTCACCCCGATGGCACGCACTGCCTCGCGACAAATCTTTTCCGCCTCTGGATTCATGGTGAGTGAAAGCATTTTTTTGCCCGTGCCCACCTCGACCTCGACCGTTTCCCCGTTCTCGCGCCATTTTCCCGCGCCCAGCAGAACCGCAGCCGTATTGTGACCCTCGCGCTCCAGCGCCCCACACACCGCCTCGCGAATGTGGTTCAGATCTGGCTTTGTCGCCTCGGACGTCGCAGGCTCCGTTGCCAGCGCCAAAGCGCCCGCTGTCGTTTCTTCAACACGCTCGGCAACGCCCACCACCGGAGCCTTGATTGCCGTCGCCTCCACGGCGCGCGCAGCTGTCTCGAGCGGCGTAAGCGCTCGCGGAGCAGGCGTTTCTGTAACCGCTGCTGGTGCCGAGACCGTTCTCGAAGTCGGTTCCGAACTCGTAGCCTCGCCTGTGATCTTTCGGTTCCGGTCTGCCTCAAAGGGAGAGTAGGCCGGCTTGCCCGCTTCCGGATCTCGCGGAACCGCAGGCGTCTGTGCGGGCTTCGCGTCGCTCGATCCGGATCGGGGCGCGGCGGCGGCGGAGCGTGAAGGCTGCGAGCTACCCATCTTGCTCAGCAAATCTTCTACAGGCAGCAGCCGCTCCAGGTGCACCAGCTTGATCAGCCCCAGCTCCAGGTGGAAGCGCTGCTCCTGCCGATAGTTCAGCTCGTCAAATGTGCGCAGCATCACCTGCAGAAAGCGAGTCAGGTCTTCCTCAGAAAACAGCACCGCCGATCGCGCTGCCCGCGCCCGCTCGTCCGGGGAGATTTGCAGCAGCTCTGAGTTCTCGCCGGCAATCCGCGCCATCAGCACATTCCGCAGATACCGCACAAACTGCCGAGCCATCTGTGACGGGCTATTGCCCGCATTCAGAAGCCGATTCAACTCGTCGATCACCGCCGCCGTCTGCCCCTCGCCGATCGACTCCAGCAGCCGCTCGAAGACCGCGTTCGGAACCGTCCCCATCAGCTCGCGAATCTGGTCCGAGTCCAGCTTTGGTTTGCCATCCTCAACTGGAGCCGACGCAATTGCCTGATCCATGATCGAAAGCGCGTCCCGCATCGACCCGTCGCCGGCCTCGGCCAGCAGCGCCAGCGCCGCGTCTTCCGCCGCAATGTTCTCCTTGCCGGCAATCTCGCGCAGCTGGGCCAGGATGTCGTCGAACTTAACCGCATGGAAGCTGAAATGCTGGCAGCGCGAGCGAATCGTCTGCGGAATATCCTCAGGCTGCGTCGTGGCCATCATGAAGACGACGTGCTCGGGAGGCTCCTCCAGCGTCTTCAGCATCGCGTTGAAGGCAGCATCGGTGATCTGATGCGCTTCGTCGAGGATGTAGATCTTGTACTTGTCCCGCGCCGGCCTGTACCGGGCCGCATCGCGCAACTCGCGCATCTCGTCGATGCCGCGATTCGTGGCCGCGTCAATCTCGATCACGTCTACTGCGTTCCCGGCGCGAATCTCCATGCACGAGTCGCACACCCCGCACGGCTCCGGCGTAGGCCGTTCCACCGTCTCTACCGCCGTCCGGCAATTGAGCGCCATCGCCAGAATGCGCGCGATAGTCGTCTTGCCGATCCCGCGATGTCCGGAGAAGATGTACCCATGCGCAATACGTCCTTGCGAAAGCGCATTCAGCAGCGTGCGCGTAACGTGATCCTGCCCGGCCACATCGGAAAAACGCTGCGGGCGATACTTGCGAGCTAAAACCTGATAAGCCATGCGATGAAAGTCTGATTGTATCGGGTGCGGAGGATCATCGCACGCGCCTTACACCCGCCCTCCAGCCGCTATGTGGAAAGCTCCTTCATGCCACCTGAATGATGCCTATCTATCTGTCTCCTAACCCGATCGAAATCCCGCATACTTAATCCCATGCCCCTCCTGACTGACACGCTCCACTACCGCATCGCCACTCTGGCGGACATCCCGCGTCTTCAGGCCCTCATCGATCGTTCGGTGCGCGAACTTCAAGCGGAGGATTACACCCCCGCCCAGCTTGACGGAGCGCTCGGAAGCTATCTCGGCGTCGACACCCAGCTCATCTCCGACGGAACCTATTTTGTCGTGGAAGTCTCCGACGCCAATCCTGAAGCGCCGTTTGTCGCCAGTGGAGGCTGGTCCCGCCGCAAAACACTCTGTGGCGGCGATCATCGCCCCAATCGCGACGATAGCCTGCTCGATCCGGCGACAGAAGCCGCAAAAATCCGCGCTTTCTACGTGCATCCCTACTGGGCACGCCGTGGCATCGGAACCAAAATTCTGGAGTTGTGTGAAAACGCCGCGCGCGCCGAGGGCTTCACGCGCTTTGAGATGGGGGCCACGCTCACCGGTGTGCGCCTCTACGCCCGCCACGGATACGTAGAGGTGGAACGCCTCGGCATGCCGCTGGCCAATGGAGAATCGCTCCCCATCGTCCGCATGACGAAAGGGATTTAGCGGGCCTTCAAGGAGGGGGAGCTCCCCCCTGACTGAAAGCTCAGCGGTAACCCTCTGAGATCTACTTCTTCACCAGATCTCCGCTCTCATCCCGCAGCTCGATCGGTCCCAGATTCAGCTTTTGGAGATCGCTCTCTATCTTCGCCCGATCGCCAACCGCCATCAGAATGAAGTTGTCCGGATGTATATAGTCGATCGCCGTCTTCTCCACCTCGTCTGGCGTCAGCTTTTGATACTCACCGGGCAGCGTCTGGTAGTAGTTGACCGGCAGACTATAAGTGAAGAGCTCGCTCATCAGCCCCGTCGTCGCCTGCACCGTCTCAAATTCCCCCGGTAGCGAGCGGAGCGCATTGTCCTCCGCCAGCTTCAGTTCGGGGGCGGTAGGCGGATCAGTCCGGATGCGATTAAGTTCGAAAAACAGCTCCTTAGCTGCCGGAGCCGTCACATCCGTCCGAACCTCCGCGCCGCCGAAGAAAGTGCCCCCGTCGCGGTAGAAGAAGTAACCCGAGAAGCCGCCATACGTATATCCGTTCTTCTCACGCAGATTCATGTTGATGCGGCTGGAGAACAATCCGCCCAAGACGCTGTTCATCACATTCAGGGCCGCATAGTCCTTGGTCGCGCGTGCCGGACCTTGACCGAATGCAACCAGCACCGTTTGCGGCGCGCCGGGCTTATCTACGATCACGATTTTGCGAGTCGGCGGCGGAGGCGGTGCGGGCACATGAATGTCAGCGGTCTTTCCGCTGGACGACCATCCGCCGAAATACTTCTCGCCCAGCTTCCGGGCATCGGCTTCCGTAATATCACCTGCCAGCACCAGCGCAGCGCCCTGTGGCGCATAGTAGGCAGACCAGAAGTTCGCCAGATCGTCGCGAGTCAGAGCCTTCACCGACTGGGTCGTGCCGATGTCGCGATACCCGTACGGATAGTCTCCGTAGAGCGTCTTCATCCCCACGCGAAGCGTCGCTGCGACCGGCTGATCGCCCTCCTGCAGAATCGCCGTCAGCCGTTGCTTGCGGATACGTTCGACCTCGGCGCTCTGGAACGCCGGATGCAGCGTCACGTCGGACAACAGCGTCATTGCCCCATCCACGCTGTTGCTCAGCGCGCGTATGTTCACGAACGCCGCATCCATACTCGCGCCGGACGCAAGATTAGCCCCGATGCTGGCCGTATCGTCCGCGAGTTGCGTGGCGGACCGGTCACTCGTGCCCTCCGTCAACAGGCGCGCCGTAAAGCTGGCCAGCCCCGCCTTACCCGCTGGGTTCGCATCGCTCCCCGCCAGGTTAGTCAACGTTGCGCCGATCACCGGCAGCGAATGGTCCTCGACCAGATACACCTTCAACCCGTTCGCCAGGGCGAACGTCTCCGGAGCCGGCAGGTGCAGTTCGGGCTCCTTGCCCGGAGCCGGCGGAGTCTTGCGCCAATCCTGCTGAGCTTCGAACTCCGGCGTGTAGGGGTTAGTCACCTTGACATCCGCATCGGTGTCCGCCGGGCTGCGGGGCACGTCCTCCGTGACCTTTTTGCCGGGCACCGTGACTACGACCACGCGCTGCGTCTTCGCAAAATTGTTCTGCCCGACCTTCTGCACCGAGGCGACCGTTGCATTCTGGAACCGGGCTATATCCTTGGGCAGATAGCCCGGATCGCCAACATATTGGTTATAACGGTCCATGGTGTCGGCGATGCCGCCAAATCCGCCCAGCCGTTGCAGGCCCGAAATCTTGTTCGTCAGAATTTCGTTCCGCGCCTGGCTTACCTCAGCCTGGGTCGGACCGCCACTGCGTAGCGCCTCGATCTCCTTATCGATTGCCGCCTCCAGATCCTCGACCTTGACTCCCGGCCGCGCCGTCACATCGCATTCCGCAACCGATGCCAGCTTGAGTGACTGGTTCTCGCAGCTGACCGACTGCGCAATTTGCTGCTCGTAAACAAGCTTCCGGTACAGCCGGCTTGATTTACCGTGGCCCAGAATCGAAACGAAGAGATCGGTTTCTGCGTCGCCAGGTTGGTAGGCTTGCGGCGTGAGCCACGCCAGCGAAACTCGCGGCAGCTGAACCGTATCGGTAATCGTGACGCGTTTTTCAGAGGTGATGGGCGGCGTTGTCACCGTGACCTTGTCTACTGATGGACCCTTGGGAATTGGCCCGAAATACTTCTCCAGCAGTGCTCGCAGCTTCGCGGGATCAAAGTCTCCGGCAATGGCGATGCTAGCGTTGTTCGGCGTGTAGTAATGCTCGAAAAAGTCGCGCACGTCATTCAGCCGGGCCGCCTCCACATCCGCATGGGAGCCGATCACAGCCGCGTGGTAAGGATGGTCTTTCGGAAAGAGCTGATGGTACACCTCCTCATCGGCCAGGTCATAAGGCTGCCCTTCGTCCTGCCTCAGCTCATTTCGTACTACATCGCGCTGGTTGGTCAGCTTGACTCGATCCAGAGTCTCCAGCAAAAATCCCATGCGATCGCTTTCCAGCCAGAGTGCCAACTCGAGCTGGTTGCTCGGCATGGTCTCGAAGTAATTCGTGCGGTCGAAGTCCGTCGTGCCGTTGATATCCGTCGCGCCCGCGCCTTCCACATAGCGGATGTGCGCCTTTTCCCCCACGTGCTCCGAGCCCTCGAACATCATGTGCTCGAAGAGGTGCGCGAATCCCGTGCGCCCCGCCTTTTCATTCACTGGCCCCACGTGGTACCAGAGATCGACCGCCACCAGCGGCAGCTTGTGATTCTCATAGGTTAGTACTTGCAAGCCATTGGCGAGCGTGTATTTCTCCACCTTCAGTTCAGGCACCTTCAGCGGCTTGCTGGGAGGCAGATCTGCCGCGACCGCGAGTGTGCAAGCCAGAGCCGCTGCCGCCGCTGTGGCAAGGCGTAGGCCCGGAACCAATGAATTACTCATGTGTATATCTCCTTGGAGTGAGCGCCAAAGTCGGAAATGGAATGCAGTGAAAGGCCACCACGCAGATCATATACGTTCCGCTGGACCCATCTGTTCACACCGCAACAAGCGTCTTCGCCTCTTGCACCCGCCGCGCCGCGTCCGATACAGTTGACCCGCGGTGCTCACTCTCAAGACTCTCAACGACATTCTCTTCACCATCGCCGCCAACAACAGCGAGCGCGCCATCCTCGTGCAGGACGCAGCCGGAGCCTGGCATCCCGTCTCTGGAGCCCGAGTCTACCAGCGCGTGCGCGCCGTGGCCGAAGCCTTCACCTCCTGGGGTATTCGCAAGGGCGACCGCGTCGCCATCCTCGGCGAAAATCGCTGGGAGTGGGCGATAGCCGACTTCGCCACTCTTGCTCTCGGAGCCGTCGACGTACCCATCTATCCCACCCTGACCGCCGATCAGACCGCGGTTCTTCTGGCCGACTCTGGCACGCGCATTGCCGTCGTTTCCACCCGCGCCCAGTACGACAAGGTCGCACAAACCCGAGCGCAAACCGACATCGAGAAAATCGTCCTCATGGATGAAGAGGGAACCGCGGACGCTGTTCTCTTTTCCTCGCTGATGGGCGATGCCGACAGGAAAACAGACCGGGACGCGACCTTCGACCGCGGCGCTTACGATGTGCAGCCTGAAGATCTTGCGACGCTCATCTATACCTCCGGCACAACGGGCGAGCCCAAGGGAGTCATGCTCACCCATGGCAACATCGCCTCCAATATCAACTATTCAACTGCTGAATTTGGCTTCCTTCCAACCGATTCCTGCATTTCGTTCCTGCCGCTCTCGCACATCACCGCGCGCCATCTCGACTACGCTCTTTACGCGCAAAATGTCACCGTCGCCTATTGTCCGGCGTTCGAAAAACTGCCCACCGCTCTGACCTCAGTCCGCCCGACCATCATGGTCGCTGTGCCCCGCGTTTACGAGAAGGTTCGGCAGGAAGTCGAACGCCGCGCCTCGCTCTCACTGGTAAAGACGCGCCTTCTCAAGTGGGCAATTTCCACCGGGAGCAAGCACACGGACGCCATTGCGCAGGGCCAGAACCCCGGCTCATTGGCCTGGAAATCGGCCAACGCCCTCGTCTACAAGAAAATCCGTGGAGGCTTTGGCGGACGGGTTCGCTACTACATCGCGGGCGGTGCGCCCCTGGGTCTCGACACCGCTCACTGGTTCGCCAGCGTCGGCATCCGCATACTTGAAGGCTACGGCCTTACGGAAACCTCGCCAGTTCTAGCCATCAACACCCCTCGGCACAACCTTATGGGTTCCGTGGGTCTGACTCTCCCCAACGTCACCTGCCGGTTCGCTGAAGACGGAGAGCTGCTGGTGCAAGGGCCAAACGTCTTCCAGGGATATTGGAAACAGCCCCCGCACTCACCCGAGAATTTCGACGATCAGGGCTACTTTCGCACCGGAGACATCGGCCGCCTCGACGCGGATGGCTTCCTCTACATCACTGACCGCAAAAAGGAGTTGCTCAAGACCTCCGGCGGTAAGCTCATCGCCCCTCAGCCCATTGAAAACAAGCTCAAGGCCAATCTTCTCGTCGCGCAGGCCGCGCTTGTTGGCGATCGCCACAAGTTTGCCTCCGCTCTCATCTCGCCGAACTTCGCCGCTCTCGAGGCCTGGGCCAGCCAGCAGGGAATCACAGCCCCTACCCGCCGTGATCTCGTCGCCGACCCACGCGTAGTCGCGCACTATCAGGCGATCATCGACCGAGTCAACGAGGGCCTCGCTAATTTCGAGACGATTAAGCGTTTCTACCTCGTTCCCGACGAGTGGGCTCTCGACACCGGGGAACTCACGCCCAGTTTGAAGCTCAAACGCCGCGTGATCCTCCAGAAATACGCCACTGAAGTCGCCGCGCTCTATGCCGACGAATCTGTTGCACACGGCTGAGCCCACATTTGTTGACAGAAATTTGTTGTTCGGTCACGTTGCCGCGCCTACCTCGCCGGGGTATACTTAAGTAACGCTCGTATCCGAGTGGGTTTAACATCGCACGTAATGCTCCAAAGCACTGCTTGCCGCTACACCTTCCTCGAAAATCTTCAAGCGAATTATTAACACCAAAAGGAACACCAATCATGGAACAGGGTATTGTCAAGTGGTTCAACGACGCCAAGGGCTTTGGATTCATTACTCGCGACAGCAATAACGAAGACATCTTCGTTCACTTCTCGGCGATTAACGCCAATGGCTTCCGCAGCCTACAGGAAGCACAGCGCGTACAGTTCAACGTCGTGCGTGGCCCCAAGGGCCTGCAGGCAGAGAACGTTCAGCCGGTCGGCTGAATCAAAAGTAAAGCAAAGAATCGGGGGACCCTTGGTCTCCCGATTCTTTTTGAGCGCTTGTCTCCTACCGGACATCACTATCCGTTTCCGGACACTCCATCCCTGAATTACCCGGGTTCCCCCCTCCTTCTCCTCATTTCGTCAAGCACTTAGCCGCGGCCTTCTATGGCCAGCGACGTGCTTTTCAATCGGCGGAGCTGCCATGCACACTTTTTTGCAAGACCTTCGCTTTTCGATACGCCAGCTGCGCAAGAACCCTGCCTTCGCCCTTACCACGATCCTCACCCTCGCTCTTGGCATAGGCGCAACCACTGGCATCTTCAGCCTGGTCAATGCCGTCTTGCTCCGCCCACTCCCGTTTCCTGAGCCAGACCGGCTCATGCATCTCCAGCACGAAAGCCGCAAGACTGGTACCGTCGCCCCGCAAAGCCTCAGCTATCCGGACTTCTTCGACTGGCGCAGCCAGAATCACTCCTTCAGCTCGATCGCCTCGTATCACGACGGTTCCAACACCCTCACTAACCTCGGGGCGGCACAGATTCTGGAAGGCCAGGTCGTCTCCGCCGACTTCTTCCGTGCCCTCGGCGTTCATCCCGCTCTGGGCCGTGACTTTCTCGTTTCCGACGAGAGCCCCGGCCAGCATGTCGTCATGCTCAGCCATCAGCTCTGGCAGTCCACCTTTAGCTCTCGTCCCGACATCGCAGGACAGACCATCACCCTCGACGGCTCCGCCTACACTGTCGCCGGAGTCATGCCCGAAGGCTTCAGCTTTCCCCTTCAGAACCCTGCGCCACAGATCTGGACCAGCCTCGCCGCTGACGCTTTCGATCCCGACGGCGATACGCCGATGAGCAAACAGCGCGGTGCCCACCTGCTCGACGTCATCGGGCGTCTCAAGCCTGGCGTCACCTCAGACCAGGCTCGCGCTGACCTCGGCCACATCAACACCAACATGGCTGCGCAATATCCTGAGACCAACAAGTTCTATACCTCCGCCGTGGTCAAGCCTGAGCTCGAAGCCCTCATCGGAGACTCCCGCCCGATCCTGCGCATCCTCTTCGCCGCCGTCTCCTTCGTGCTGCTCATCGCCTGCGCCAATGTTGCCGGTCTGCTGCTCGCCCGCGTCTCACGTCGCCGTGCCGAGATCGCCCTACGCGCCGCCCTGGGAGCCAGCCGCGCCGAAATCGTCCGCCAGGTGCTGGTCGAGTCGCTGCTGCTCTCTTTCCTAGGAGGCGCGCTCGGCCTGGCCCTCTCCACAGTCTTCCTGCAGGGAATGGTGCGCTTCATCCCGAAGAATCTGCCTCGTCTCGATAGCATCTCCGTTGACTCGACCGTTCTCGCCTTCACAGTCATTGCCTCCGTTCTTACCGGGCTGCTCTTCGGAGTCTTCCCCGCACTCCGCATGTCACGTCTTGACCCTTCGCTCGCTCTTCGCGACGGCACACGCAGCGTGACCGCCGGACGCGGTCAGAACCGCATGCATAGCACCTTGGTTATTGCGGAGACTGCGCTCGGCCTTGTGCTCCTCATCGCCTCCGGGTTGTTCATCCGGAGTTTTGTGCGCGTGCTCTCCGTTGACCCCGGCTTCGACCACCGCAACGTACTCACCGCCGATCTCAGCTATCCCGTAAGCAAGGGCTACGCCATCAAGGTCGCCCAGTTCTACGACCAGCTTCTCCCCCAGGTCGCAGCCCTCCCCGGAGTAAAATCCGCCGCCGCAGGATGGCCGCTGCCATTCTCCGGGTCCAACATCGGCATCGGCTTTGACATCGAAGGCCGCCCCACTGCCGTCGGAGAGATGCCCGGCGCCAGCGTCCGCATCGTCACGCCAAACTTCTTCAACACGCTTCGCATCCCTCTTCTGCACGGGCGTGACTTCGCCGCAACCGACACCGGTACCTCCGCCCCCGTCGTGATCGTGGACCAGGGCTTCGCCGCCAAGTTCTTCCCCGGCGAAAACCCCATCGGCAAACACATCAAGCCGGGCATCAGCGACGGAATCCATCCCGAAGCCATGCGCGAAATTATCGCCGTCGTCGGCGACGTCAAGCAGGGCAGCCTCACCAAAGACGCGCGCCCCACCTACTACTTGCCGCTTACTCAATGTGGAGCCAACGCTCCCACGCTCGTCCTGCGTACCAGTGGCGATCCTACCGCGCTCACCACGCCGCTGCGCACGCTGGTCGGCGGGCTGAACCGCGATGTCCCCGTCTACCACATCCACACGCTCGACGACTTGCTCTCCGCCGCTGCTTCGACCCCGCGCTTCACCACGCTGCTGCTCACATCCTTCGCCGTGATGGCCCTGCTGCTATCCGCCGTCGGACTCTACGCCGTTCTGTCTTATATGGTGGCCCAGCGCACCAATGAAATGGGCCTGCGCATGGCTCTCGGAGCACAGCGTGGCGACGTCCTCGCACTCATCCTCAAACGAGGTCTCTCCCTCGCCGGTATCGGACTCGTCGTTGGACTGGCCTCGTCGGCGCTGCTTACGCGCTTCATCTCGAGTCAGATCTACGGCATTCACGCCTTCGATCCAGTGACTTACATTGTTGTGACGGGACTACTGGTCGCTATTTCTCTCCTGGCGAGTGCCGCGCCTGCCTGGCGAGCCGCGCGAGTTGATCCCATGAAGACCCTCCGCGAACAATAAGGAGAGAAGCATGAGCGCGTCATCACCCGCAAAAGCGAACGTCAAGCAGGTCATTCCGTTCTTCTGCATTTCTGACATGGAGCGATCTCTCAGGTATTACGTCGAAGGCCTGGGATTCACCCGGACGAACCAGTGGGTGGTCGACGGAGAGATCCGATGGTGCTGGCTGGAACTCGGCGGAGCCGCCCTCATGCTCCAAAACTGCGCAAAGAAAATGCTGGACGCGATTCAACCGGGCGGCAAACTCGGCCAGGGCGTCTCTCTCTGGTTCCAGTGCGAAGACGCCATCGCCATCTACCACGACGTCAGATCGCGTGGCATTGAGGCATCTGAACCGCAGGTCGGTAACGGCCTGTGGGACACGATGCTCTCCGATCCAGACGGCTATCGCCTCCACTTTGAAAGCCCCACCGACGTACCGGAAGAAACGAAGCTCTCTGAAGTCCAGATCTGAACGGCTGCACGATTCGGGTGCCCCATCCTTTCGCGTTCTTGGCGAAAGGGTGCGACGCGCAGTCCTCACTTCACCCGAAACGCCTTCACTGCAATCGCGTTTGGCCGCTGGCCCGCAGGCAGCATCGTAAAAAGCGATCCCACCCGGACTGCGCCATTCGACGCATAGCTCTGTGTCCGTACCGCCGAGACATCGCCCGATCGCGCATCCACTGCGAGCAGCAGAAAGCCATTCGCCGAAAACGCCAGGGCATCCGGACCGCCCCCAACATGCACGGTATTGATCAGCTTGCCGTCATCGATCGAATACACGCCGATCGAATCCGCATTGAAATTGCTGACCCACAGCATCGAATTGTCCGCGCTCACCATGCCGTCCGAGGGATGCGCCCCGACCAGGTAGGCTCCTCCGACCTCATTCGTCCCGGTTGCAATCTCCGAGATCGAATCGCTGTCGAAGTTCGAGACAAAAATCTCGCCGCCATCCGGTTTCAGGGCGAGATTCACCGGCGTCTTTCCCACATCCAGAAAGCTCAGCACCCGGTCGAGATGTTCGCTCTCGATTGTGCTCGCCGCCCGAGCTAACCCTATCGCCATCACTTGATGCCCACCCGAGCATGCCACAAAGACCTTCGACGAATCAGGCAGAATCACCGCATCCGTAGCCTGCGGACAGCCCGCAAACACGGCCCGCACCTTGAATTTCCCGGGATCGATCACCGAGACGCTGCCGCTCATGCGATTCGTGACCACCAGGCTCCCGCTATCCGGCGAAATCTTCGCCATCCCCGGAGCCTCGCCCACGCCAATCGCGCCAATCTCCCGCCGTTTATCGAGATCGATCACCGAAACATTGTTCGATCCGGAATTGGCGACGTACGCGCGCCTGCCGGCACCGTCCACATCGATGAAATACGGCTTGCGATGCACCGGAATCGTCGCGACCACTCGATTCTTCTCGGCGTCGATCACGCTCACGCTACCGCTGCCGGAGTTGACGACATACACCTCATTGCGCGCCGGATTCGCCGCCACGCCCGTCGGCTCCGCGCCCACGGCCAGCACGCGATCCTGGCGCAGATTCACCAGATCGAGAACCGTGACTGTATTGCTGCCGCCATTCGTGACATAGGCGAACTCTCGATAATCGGCGGGATACTGCGGAAAATGCTGGCGTCTGCAACCCAGCCCTGAAAAGACCAGTAGAAGCCCCGACACAGCAAAAAGGCCGAGCAATCGGTTTGGATCGGGGATGAATTCAGATCTGCGAAAGGGCACGGCTTGAGCCGTGCCGTCATCGCAACCCAGAACCATGGGCTTTAGCCCCTGAGGGTTATTCTCATCAAGCCGGTCGAACAGCGGAGGATTGGAGAGCCGCGCGACACACTTGGCCATTCGTTTGAATCTAACGGGAAGCTCCTGCGGACGCCACAGCCTCCGTAAGCTCGATCCCATGCGGGACATTGCGCCTCAGCACCGCTGCGATCTGGCTGGCCTCATCCATCAGTTGAACGAACTGCTCGGGATAGATCGACTGCGCGCCGTCCGAGAGAGCCTTGTCAGGCTGGTGATGCACCTCGATGATCAGACCGTCTGCTCCGACCGCAACGGCAGCGCGGCCCAAAGGAACAACCTTGTTTCGCTTGCCCGTGCCGTGACTCGGATCGACCAGTATGGGCAGATGGCTCAGTCTCTGAACCGCAGGCACGATGCTCAGGTCGAGCGTGTTTCGTGTGTGATCGGCAAACGTCCGCACTCCGCGCTCGCACAGAATCACCTGGTAATTGCCTTCGCTCATCACGTACTCGGCAGCCATCAAAAATTCTTCCAGCGTCGCCGACATGCCGCGCTTCAGCAGCACCGGCTTGCGCTTGCGTCCTGCCGCCCGCAGCAGGGAATAGTTCTGCATGTTGCGCGCGCCAATCTGGATGACGTCCGCGTAATGATCCACCAGCTCCAGCGCCTCGTTGTCGATCGCCTCCGTCACGATCCGCAACCCAAAGCGGTCGCGAATCTCAGCCATGATCTTGAGCGCTTCTTCGCCCAGCCCCTGAAAGGCATATGGCGAAGTCCTTGGCTTATACGCTCCGCCGCGGAAGAACTGCGCCCCGGCTGCGGCAATTTGTTCGGCAATCGCAAACGCTTGCTCGCGCGTCTCAATCGAACACGGTCCCGCGATCATCGCGAGGTCGCGTCCGCCAATCGTGGCATTCGTGCCCGGAAAGCGGATGATCGTGTCTTCTTCCTTCACATCGCGGCTGACCAGCTTATAGGGCTTCGAAACCGGGATAACTTCCGCGACGCCCGACATCTCTTCCAGGTTCCCCTGGTCAATCTGCCCTTGATTTCCGGTAATGCCGATAGCCGTCCGCTGCGCCCCGGGCATCGGATGCGCCCGGAATCCCAACACCCCAATATGCTCACAGACCGCCTGAATTTCCTCCTGCGTGGCCTGTGTCTTCATGACTACGAGCATGCCGTCCCCGACCTTTCTTCCCGCCACTAGCCGTAACCCCAAGTGTACCGATTGGTTGCAGGAGGAGGCAACCAACTGAGTTGACAGTTCTTAGTCTTTGACAGTGGATGTAGAGGCAGCCCATGATCCAACAGACGGCGAATGGGTAACGACATCAGTCAGCATGCTGCAGTGCCGAAAGCCGCTCAATTCACGAGTGGAGTTCTCGCTTTACTGGCCCTTGCCATCTTCATCAACTATGTCGACCGCGGAAATCTTGCCACCGCTGCGCCTCTGATCAAGGGCGAGCTGAACCTGTCCAACGCCCAATATGGTTTGCTGGTTTCGGCATTTTTCTGGGTCTATGTCCCGGGCCAGATCGTAGCAGCGTGGTTCGTCCAGAAGATCAACGCATATCGCACGCTTGCGCTCGGCCTTGCGATTTGGTCGGTCGCAACCATAGCTACCGGACTGGCCACTGGATTTGTGATGCTTCTGGGGCTGCGCGTCCTCCTTGGGATTGGAGAGAGCGCAGGCTTTCCCGCCAGTTCGAAATTACTAGCGCAGCACCTGCCGCCTGAACGTCTCGGAAAGGCCAACGCGATCGTGTCCGCTGGTATATATCTCGGGCCGACGGTCGGTACATTCCTTGGCGGCATATTCATCGCACATCTCGGCTGGCGTCCTCTGTTCATCGTATTCGGCGCGATTTCAATTCTGTGGCTGGTTCCGTGGGCGATGAGCACGCGGTCCCTTTCAGCCAAGGCACTGGGAGACATCAAAATAGCTGAGCCGCCGTTTCGCGAGCTTCTGTCGAAGCGAGAACTTTGGGGCGCCAGCATCGGACACTTTTGTGCTAACTATCCGTTCTATCTGATCCTTTCCTGGCTGCCTCTATACCTCGTTAAATCTCACGGCTATTCGATCACCGAGATGGCCCGGCTGGGTGGCGTGGTCTATGGGCTTTCGACCGTCGCCTGCCTGGGCAGCGGGTGGATTGCCGACCGTTGGATTTCGTCGGGCTCCAGTTCAAGTCGCGTGCGAATGACGATGATCTGCTTGTGCCAATTCATCTGGTTGGCGTGCATGATGGCCTGCGGGTTTGGCGACGCAAGGCTCGCGATTGCAGGCCTTCTGATTTCTTCCGCAGCCATTGGGCTTGCCGGCCCTAGCCTCTATGCCATTGGCCAGACCCTTGCGGGGCCACGGGCTGCAGGGAAGTGGATCGGCATACAGAATGCGATTGGCAACATTGCGGGCATCGTGGCTCCAGTCGTCACCGGCGTGATCATTGATTGGACCGGCAAGTTCAGTTTCGCATTTCTTGCAGCAGGCATGGTTGCGCTGGTCGGTGCCTGTTCGTGGATCTTCCTGGTGCGTCGCGCTGAACCGATCGCCTGGTCTGCCGTTGAGCCGAAAGCACTCGTTTCATCATGACAGCCGTAAGCGGTCAATGCCTCCTCGGAGTTGCTGCAAAGCAACTGGACGGGCGTCGAAGAAATCATAATCTTTAGCCTTCATGTCTCCTCAGACCATCCTGATTTCGGGTGCAGGAATCGCCGGCCCGACACTCGCTAACTGGCTGTTGCGGCGAGGGTTTGTCCCCGTCTTGATCGAACGCGCACCGCGTTTCCGTGAAGGCGGCTACATCATCGACTTCTGGGGGCTCGGTTTTGATGTTGCCGAGCGAATGAACCTCATTACGGCCCTGCGCAGCGTCGGCTATGTGATCGACCGGGTTGAGTTCGTTGCGGCGGACGGCAGGCAAAGAAGCTCGATGAGCGCCAATGTCTTTAAGCGAGCGCTGGGCAACCGCTTCCTCAGCATCAAGCGGGGGGATCTTGCGAATGCCATCTACCGCACAATTGAGCACGATGTTGAAACCATCTTCGGCGACAGCATCGCAGGCATCAGGCAGGATATGGATTGCGTTGAAGTGACCTTCGAGCACGGGCCGCCGCGCACATTTGACCTCGTCGTCGGAGCCGATGGTCTTCATTCCGTAGTGCGTGCTGAAATGTTCGGCCGCAGCGACGCGTTCGAGCGCTATCTCGGCTACTACACAGCCTCGTTTTCCACTCCAGGCTATCCAAAGCGAACCGAGCATACTTATTTGACTTACGCCGCGCCCGGTTGCCAGATCAGTCGATATGCGCTGCGGGGGGACCGCACCGCGTTCTTTATTGTGTTCGAAAGCGAGAGCAGGATCGCAGAACTATCCGACGATGTCTCCTCGCAAAAACAGATCCTATGCCAGAAGTTTGCGAGCAAGCCATGGATTGAGTGGCCCGAGATCGAGAAGCGCCTGCACCTGAGCGACGATCTCTATTTCGACTCCGTCAGCCAGATAACTTTGCCCGCCTGGTCGCGCGGTCGCATAGCACTGGTGGGCGATGCGGCCTACTGCCCGTCGCTACTGGCAGGAGAGGGTTCAGCATTTGCGATGGCCGGTGCCTACATTCTGGCCCGCGAGCTCGAGAGCACTGGCGGAGACTACGTCCGCGCTTTTGCTGCCTATGAACAGAGCTTTCGCCCCTTCATTGAGCGCAAGCAAAAGTCAGCCCGCACCTTTGCTTCGAGTTTCGCACCCAGAACTCGATTTGGACTCGTTGTGCGGGATCACGTCTTGCACCTTAGCACGATCCATTTCGTTGCTGACTTCCTGATGAGTCGCTTTCTTTCGGATCGGTTCACTCTGCCGGATTAAAAGGCCAGCAAATGCCTCAGAGTCGTTCCCTACCCCTCACCGGCTCGAAAATACAAACTGGTTCCCGTCGGGATCCTTGAAGATCCCCATCGTTCCCCACGATTCCTTCCTCGGCTCAGCCGTCAGCTCCACGCCCTTCGCCTGCATCGTTTTCGCCGTTGCGAAGACGTCATCGCACCAGAACGTCACCGGCTGAAAGCCTCCGATGCGATTCTCGTGCCCTTCCGGCGTGAACAATGCAATGTTCGTTTCCGATCCCGGAATGAGCAGCTCAATCCATCGCTGACCCTCCCCGAACGGCTGATCGGTCGCAATCTTGAATCCCATCTTTTCCGTGTAGAACTTTAGCGAGACATCCTGATTACTGACCGGGATGCTGACTATCTTGACGCCGCGAATCATCGTGAAACCTCCATTCCTGACTCCACAGAACATAGCCCGCAACTCCCAATGATGCAATCAGGTAGTGGCTGCTATACCTTTAAAAGGTATAGCAGTGCTCAGGCTCCAATGCTGACTTTCGATGAATATGTCACCGACGTCCTCATGCGCGACCTCGTCGGCCACGACCGCCGTCCCGTCGCCTTCCTCGTCTATCTGTGGATTGCCGCCGAGCAGCAGCGCCGCGGCCACGCCGTCCAGATCAGCTATCAGGACCTCGCCGAAGCCATCGGCATCTCGAAGAGCTCTGCGCAGTCCTCCGTCGGATGGCTCGTACAGCGTAAGTTGCTCGCCGTTGCTAGAGCCTCCGTTACCGCCACGCCCAGCTACACCGCACAGCCGCCCTGGAATGCTGAACGCAAGGCCGCTCGTTAACCGTTACTTTCCGCCATTCTCCTGCTTATGTAGTTCGGTCTCAAACGCCTGCTCCCGTTCAGCCACGTACGCCTTGTATCCCGCCGGATCGACAAACGGATTCTCGCCACCGTCTTTGATCCGCGCATACTTCGCCAGCATGTCGTAGTAGCCACCATGTGCCCCCAGAAATACATCGCAGGGCAGCGCCTTCAGCACGCAAAATGTCTGCTCGTAATCCTGCGCAATCTGCGGATACGCCTTGTTATTCACCAGCTTGTATCCGGGATTCACATTGGGGCTTCCGACAATCACCACGTCGTAGTCCTTGCCGTTGTCCTTAACCTTCAGCGTCCACGTCGTGCAGCCTTTTGTGTGCCCAGGAGTCTTGTGCGCCACCAGAACCACGTCGCCCAGCTGAACCTCGTCGCCATCGTGCAGCACACGATCCACCTTTGTCGGCGGAAACTGCATGTTCCCAGACGTCCCGTACTGAAAATCGCTTTTGCTGCCGTCCTCGACGACCGGCACATCCGCATCCATCACCATGTACTTGGCGTGCGTCAGTTGCTTGATGCGCGCGCTACCCGCGCAATGGTCGTAATGCGCATGGCTGATCAGCAGAATCTTGATATCGCTGAACTTGAACCCAAGTTGCTCCACACTCTTCTCAATCAGCGCCGGAGAACTCACCAGGCTGCTGTTGATCAGGATGTGGCCCTGCGGCGTGGTGATCAGGTATGACGCAAGATCCTTGCTGCCCACGTAGTACACATTCCCGATCACGCGATGTGCCGGAAACGGCTGTGTCCAGTCAGCTGGAGTTTGCGCGTAGGCGCCGCCCGTCAGCGCAAAGAGAAGAATCAGTAGACGAGAAAGCATAAGCAGGAGTATCTACCCGAGCTCCGCCATCTACGATTTCTTTTCATGTGGAAAACCGTTGTCGATCAAGGTTCCCGGACGCTATCTCCCCGCGCCCGCCGTCGGTGAACCTGCGCTCGGCTCTTCGGTCTCGATCGCAAAGGCATTCGGTTCCATCGGATCAAGCAGCGCCCGATGCGCCGTGTTGAGCAGCACCGCGTCGCCCGTATCCTCGCTCAGTTCCCAGACCATTACCCCACCCAGCCGCTCCTTGGCCGCGTAGCTCACCTTGTAGCGAACCGAAACCGCGTCCTCGTAGGTCCAGAACGTCTCGCCATCAAACAGCCACGGAGCTTGCGAGCGCGTATCGCGATACACCGACGAACCTGGCATCAGCGTACGGATATACCAGTAAGGCCTGTCCCCATGCACGCTACGCCCTTCCTGGAACAGCCCATTGTTGGTTCGCTCGACCGCCGTCCAACTGTAGCCGTAGAAGGGTACGCCCATCAGCAGCTTCCCCGCCGGAACTCCCGCCGCTAAATAGCTGGCGATGCTCTTCTCGATGCTGTTCGAATGGTGCGGATCGGCCGAATCCGAGAACAGGGGAGCCAGAAATCCTGTCGTCTTGCTCCACGGCCCCGTGTAGTCGTAGTTCATGATGCCCACCTGATCCACCAGCGGTGCAATCGCCGCAAAGTCGGTGCCCGGGAGCATGTGCGGCGTGTGTCCCACCGCAATCGACAGCCGCAGTCCCGGCTTCACCGCTCGCATCTGCTGCCGAAATTCTTCCAGCAGCGCAAGAAAATTCGCCGCATCCTCTGCGTGCGGAGACTCCCAATCGATGTCGAACCCGTCGAAGATGCCGGGCTCCTGAACGCCAGCCGCAAATTGTCCGCGTAGAAAAGTGTCTATGCACGAAGCCACAAATGCCTTGCGATTCTCCGGGCTCGCATCTTCCGCAAAGCCCGCCGGATTGCCTTCGAGCGAAATCAGAATCTCCAGGCGCGGATAGCGCTTCTTCAACTCCTTCAGCTGATGAAAGTAGCCGCGAAACGGCGACGCCGGATCGTCCGCCTTCCCGCTCACGCTGTTCTCAGCGGTGTAAGTCGTGTTGAGATCTGCATTCGGATCGGCCACCGAACACTTGCCACCAGACACGAACCCCTGTGCGTAATTCATCTGGTCCAGCACCGCCGCGCTCCCGTTGTCCACCAGATGCTTCACGGTGTACGGCTGTTCGTAATAAAGCCCCCATTGCGGAAAATATCCCACCAGCATCGCGTGCCGACTCTGCGCACGTCCATGCAGCCGCCACGCGGGCGCATGGGCCGCCGGCAGAAACAGAATCAGACCGATCAGCGCGAACACAGTCGTCCGCAACTGGCGCATCAGGGCAGAATTTTGCATTTCACTATGAAAGACGTCCGGGGGCCCAGGAACGGTTAAACAGATCTGGAAACGGTTAGATAAGTTTCGAGCAGCAAAAAAGACTGCTGGAAATAGATTACGGCACGATGCGTGCTCGCACTACGTTTCCTTATCTCCAACCGCCAGCAGTGTCTGAAAGTGCGGGGCCTCCCCCTCTTTGTGCACGACCGAAATCTGAATGCCGCAAAATCCCGCCTTCTCCATGGCTGCTTCCAGATCCACTTCGCTGAATCCCAGCCACTCATCGGCATACAACTCGCGTGCTTCTTCAAAGCGATGCTTCGCCAGATCGAGCACCGCAATCCGCCCTCCCGGCTTCAGAATCCGCCACGCTTCGGCTACTGCTCGCTCAGGATGCAGCGCATGGTGCAGAGACTGTGAGAAGAAGACCAGGTCCACCGACCCATCTTCGATCGGAACCTCCTCCATATCCCCCAGCCGGTAATCGACATTTTTCACGCCCTGCCGTTTCGCCTGCTGCCGCCCAAACTCCACCATCTTCGCCGACGTATCCACTGCGATCACCTGCTTCGCCCTTTGCGCCAGCAACAGGGAAAACGCGCCCTCACCTGCCCCCAGATCGGCAATCACCGTCGGAGGCATCAGCTTCAGCAGCGCCTCTGCCACGCTCTTCCACGACTTGCCTGGCACATAGCTGCGTCCGAACCGTCCCGCCACCTCATCGAAGAACGCACGCGTCTTGTCCAGGCGTTTCTTCAGCACGCGCTTCACCGCTGCCTGGTCGCGCTTCGCCTCGGCAATCTCTGCCCGAGACTGCGTAAGCAATTCCGTCAGCACGCCCGCGCCATTCTCGCGCTTCAAGCGATAGAGGCTGTTTTTGCCTGTCCGCCGATCCTCCACCAGCCCTGCCTGTTTCAGTTGCGAAAGGTGCGTCGAGATCGTGCTCTGGCCCATCGCCAGAATCTCCTGTAGCTCCGCGACCGACAACTCCTCGCGCTCCAGAAGCAGCAGAATGCGCAGCCGGGTCGAGTCGGCAACTACGCGCAGAATTTTCACAATTGACGCCATGGCTTTATGAGTTAATATATCAACATATCCTGATTTAACGATATGAGGTTTTGAACATGGCAACTGCAACTCTCGAAAATATCGCTACCGACTACAAGGTAGCCGACCTGTCCCTCGCCGACTGGGGCCGCAAAGAAATCTCCATCGCCGAACATGAGATGCCCGGCCTCATGTCCATCCGCCGCAAATACGCTGCTGAGAAGCCTCTGGCGGGCGTGCGCGTCACCGGCTCGCTGCACATGACCATCCAGACCGCGGTGCTCATCGAGACGCTGGTGGATCTCGGCGCCGACGTACGCTGGGCGAGCTGCAACATCTTCTCCACGCAGGACCACGCCGCCGCCGCCATCGCCGCTGCTGGCGTGCCCGTCTTCGCCTGGAAGGGCGAGAGCCTCGAAGAATACTGGGATTGCACCTACCGCGCCCTCACCCACACTGGCAACAAGGGCCCCGAGCTTGTCGTCGATGACGGCGGAGACGTCACCCTCCTCATCCACAAAGGCTACGAGCTCGAAGAGGGCGACGATTGGGTCAATACGCCTTCCGGCAATCACGAGGAGCAGGTCATCAAGGACCTCCTCAAGCGCGTCCATGCCGAAGATCCGAAGCACTGGCACAATGTCGCCAAAGCGTGGCGCGGCGTCTCTGAAGAGACGACTACCGGCGTTCACCGCCTCTACAAGATGAAGGAGCAGGGCAAGCTGCTCATTCCTGCCATCAACGTCAACGACTCCGTCACCAAGTCGAAGTTCGACAACCTCTACGGATGCCGCGAGTCTCTCGCCGACGGCATCAAGCGCGCCACCGACGTCATGGTTGCCGGCAAAGTCGCCGTCATCTGCGGCTACGGAGACGTAGGCAAGGGCTCGTCTCACTCGCTGCGCGGCATGGGCGCGCGCGTCATCGTCACCGAAATCGATCCCATCAACGCCCTCCAGGCGGCGATGGAAGGCTTCGAAGTCGCTCCTATCGAAGACACACTCGGCCGAGGTGACATCTACGTCACCTGCACCGGTAACCTCGACATCATCACCCTCGAGCACATGAAGTTGATGAAGGATCAGGCCATCGTCTGCAACATCGGCCACTTCGACAACGAAATCCAGATGGACCTTCTCAACGAAGAACCTGGCGTCGAGAAAATGAACATCAAGCCGCAGGTCGACAAGTACACCTTCCCCGACGGACATGCCATCTTCGTCCTTGCCGAAGGCCGCCTCGTCAATCTTGGTTGCGCCACCGGTCACCCCAGCTTCGTCATGAGCAACAGCTTCGCTAACCAGACGCTGGCTCAGATCGATCTCTGGAAGAACAAGGACACCTACAAGATCGACGTCTACACCCTCCCCAAGAAGCTCGACGAAGAGGTCGCGCGCCTGCACCTTGAAAAGATCGGCGTCAAGCTCACCACGCTGACTCCGAAGCAGGCCGAGTACCTCGGAGTCTCACAGGAAGGCCCCTACAAGCCCGACCACTACCGCTACTAGAATCCGTTCCCCCGAACGTTTCCTCAACATCGCCGCGAGAGATTCCGTCTCCCGCGGCGATTTTCTTTGTGCTCAAAGCCATCCCGACGTATCGTCACTCGCCTCCTATAAAATCGCCACCGAGGCTCGGCGATATTGAAGATGGATCTCTTCCTTCACGTCAAAGTGCTCTTCGGGATGATTGTGGGCCTGAGTGTGGCCCATCTGCTCAAGGGCGTAGCCAGCATCGTCCAGCACCCCAAGCGATTCCGGGTGTACTGGGTCCATCTCGTCTGGGTATTGTTCCTGTTTCTTTATCTCATCCACTTCTGGTGGTGGGAATTCAATCTGGCCCGGGTTCGCGAGTGGACTTTCCCCCTCTACTTTTTCGTCGCGCTTTACGCCGTTATCCTCTATCTGCTCTGCACCCTGTTCTTTCCCGAGCAAATCGGCGAATACGACGGATTCAAAGGCTATTTCTACTCCCGCCGCCAGTGGATCTTCGCCCTCATGGCCGCTCTCTTCGTTGCCGACATCGTCGACACCCTCCTCAAGGGTCCCATCTATGTTCACCGGCTGGGATACGCCTACGAGGTCCGCACTGCCGCCTTTCTCGTCCTAAGTCTGCTCGCCATCCTGATAAAGCGCCCCTGGTTTCACGCGGCATTCGCCGTCTTCGCCCTCCTGTACGAGATCGCTTTCATTCTTGAAATGTATCGAACGATCGGTTAAACCCTCATACTAGACGGGCATACTAGACGGGCGACGAAAGCGCCGAACAAGGGAGACAAGGGGATGCACTCGGCACACCGTCTGGCTTTTTGGTTCGCCCTGCTCCTGCCGTTCGCATCGGTCGCAGTTCCTCATGCCGCGCATACTGAGGACAAGCCGAAGCCGATCACGATTTCTCTCGCACCTTTCGGTATCCCGAAAGCTTTCTTTTATGGCTCATTTCTGCACGGCTGTTTTCACCTGCACGCTGCTGGAACCCGGCTCTTCTGGCTCGACTCGAGCCACATTTTTGTCGCGTTTACCACCAATGCTCCATGCACCTATCGTTCGCACACCGAGCCGGAAAACCTGCGCACGCTTGTCTTCGACACTATGGGAACCAAAATCGCCGCCCATGACTGGTCTCTGGAGGAAGACCTGGCCCTCTTCGCAGGACCCAACCAGTCCATCGTCGTATGGAAGGGAAGTAAGCTGGAGTTCCTCGACGCGCACCTTCAAACCGTCGAAACCGGCGAGCTGGCCGAAAAGCCCAAAGGCCTGTGGGTCACGCCCGGACGCCGCACTATCCCACTGCTCTCCGCGGACGGCCGCAACTTCGAGTTCTACGCCGCGAACCCGTTGCGGCTCCTCACTACGATTGCGCTCGATCAGTCAACGGAAGCCAATGCCGTCGAGGATTGGGTTCCCGGGGATGAGCGTGTTGCGGGTGCTCATTGCAGGGACAACAAATCCCCGTATACCTGCAACAAGATTCTTGTCCTCACGCCCGACGCAAACTTTCTCTCTCCCGACGGGGCGCCTTGGTCTTATGACGAGTCAGACAAACCCATTGCATTGCACCCCATAGGTTTCCTTGACTCCAAACATCTCCTGATATTGCGCCAGGAAAAGAAGTTGTTTCATAGCCCGGAAGTATTCATCGTCAGGCCCGACAACTCGAAGACACTTGTGGCCTCTCCCGGCGGCCAGTTGGATCTCCACGGAATCGTCGGAATTGCTGCGGGCGGTAATCGCTTTGCGCTGGAATATTGTTCGGAGGGCGAGGAAGGGGAATGCCTCGCTTACAAGAAGTTCATTGTCGAGGAAACCGACCGGAAAAAGGCGCTCTTTGAGAAGAGTGCTTTATCCGTGTTCAGCCGCGCCCAGCTCTCTCCGGACGGAAGGTCGATTGCCGTTCTCGACGATGCAGCCGTTACCATTTATCAGCTGCCCGCGCCCGAGTAAGCTCCGGCTATCCCTGGAAACGCCAGAGAGCGACGCCGCCGAACAGGCCGTCTTCATTCGAAACGGTAGAGACATACGACGGAAGCTTGAAGTTAATCTCCTTCGCGTTCCCTCCGCCCAGGTACAACCGATCCCAGTTGAACGTCTTCATTGTCTGGGTGATCGCCTTCTCGAGAAGACGGTTCCAGCGCTTCTTTCCGAGTTTCTTCAATCCTCGGCGGCCCAGAAACTGCTCATATGTCTTGCCCTTCTGCCAGGGATGGTGCCCAAGCTCCAGGCCTGGGCAAAGGCGCCCATCTGTGAAGAGTGCAGAGCCGAGTCCCGTCCCTAGAGTCAGTACAAGCTCCACTCCTCTGCCGCTGATTGCGCCGTAGCCCTGCACCGCCGCGTCGTTCGCCAGATGTACCGGGATTTCCCATCGTTTCTCGAGTGCATTTCGCAGTGGAAAGCCCACCCAGCTGGGGTGCAGGTTGGCCGCCGTCAGAGTCTTGCCTTGTTTGATCACACCCGGAAAGCCGACTGAAACGCGATCGCACTTCGGCATCTGCTTGCGCATCTTGTCGAGCGCGGCCAGCATCAGTGCCGGGGTCGCCGGGTTGGGCGTGGGCGTGCGTATGCGCTCAGTCAGAGGGTTACCCCTGGCATCGAGAGCCATGAGCTTCATTCCGGTGCCGCCAATATCGACGGCCAATGTAATAGGGTGCGGGAAACGTGAAGTTGTGCTTGCCATAGGTCCGGACAAGTGTAGCTGATCGAAAAGGGAATTGGCGCGAGATTTGTTGCGAATACGAGTGGGCGATTACTGTCCAGCCATCACGATTGGCAGAGTGGGCGTCGCCGAGCCCTGCGCGTCTTCGATCGTCACGCCGAATGCCTTGGCTTCAACCCCCTCTGGAAGCGGAGGAAGAATCACTGAGGCGCTTCCGCTCGCATCCGGACGGAACAGCCCCGCCGGGATCGGAGCCTTGCCGTTGGAAGGAATCAGCCATAGCTCATAGGTTTTGTCCGCGGCCACAGGGCGCAGATTGCTGGCAACGAAAATCAGCGCACCGCGCTTGGGCAGATAAGTGGCGTGGCCCACTGGCAGAGCCGGCTGCTTGGATTCCGTCAGCGTCACTTGTTTCGCCGCCGGCGACGTAAGCGCATCCGTCAGCTCTTGTGCCCGATCCGCCTGGGCGGCGAGCAATGCGATCTGCGCACGATTCTCATTGAGCTGTTCTTTCAGTTGGAAGTTGCCATAGCCCAGATACGCGGCAATCGCCACAGCCGCCGCTGCCGCCACCCATCCGATCCATCCAAGGCCGGTCTTGCGCTCTTCGCGAGCAGGGAACTCAGTCACAGTCTTCGGCGCAGCCACGGCTTCTTGCGGAGTCTTCGCAATCCGGTCTATGAAGCGCTGCTTTGCTCCCTCGGGGAGAGCCCGCTGCTCCGCGCTCATGCCGATCACAGCCAGATCCACAAGAGACTCGGAGAGCGCGGCCCGGCAATATGCGCACTCATCCAGATGCGCCTGCACGTCGCGATTCTCCTCCGGCGTCAGCGCCTGCATGGCGTAAAGCGCCAGGTCTTCCTGCGAGATGTGAGGCGTCCTGCTCAAACCTGTAGTGCCTTTCTGATCGTAATCAACGCCAATCGAATTCGCGTCTTCACTGTTCCCAGGGGATCACCGGTTTTCTCGGAAATTTCCGAATGACTTAATCCTTCAAAGAAAGCAAGCTCTACAGACTTCTGTTGCTCAACGGGCAGCGAGAGCATTACCCCGCGAATTTTTTCCAGAAGCGAATTTCGCTCTGCCTCCTGCGCCAGATTAGTCGAGGAAGGTAATGCGAATAGCTCCACAGGCTCTGATGGACGCCGCCTGCGAATCACATCGATCGAACGATTCCTCGCCACCACCACCAGCCAGCCACCGAGCGATCCCCGTCCGGAAACAAAAGCGCTGGGGTTTCTCCACATCTGGACAAAGATCTCCTGCATTACATCTTCGGCTTCACCTGTATCTTTCAATACCCGTAATGCCACGGAATACACCATCGCCCCGTAACGGTCGAACAGGGCAGACATCGCCTCCTGGTCGCCGGACTGAATGCGTGTCAGCAGGCCCAAATCGTCAGCCCCATTGGTGTTCACCGTTGTTCTGTGAGAAGAACGGAGGGCTTCGTTATTTGGATTAGGGAAATCCTGGGGCATGCCGTTGGGTCCTTGCGTATTCTATGATGCCGAAGAACACGGTGCCACAATCTGCTTCCTTTTCTTTGCGTTTTACGAAAGGTGCGACCCTCAGATGAAGACGCGCTTGGACAAGTTGCTCGTCGAACGCGGTTTGGTCCCTTCGCGCGAACGGGCTCAGGCGCTCATCCTCGCCGGTCGCGTTCTGGTCAATGAGCAGAAGATGGAGAAACCCGGCAGCTCCGTCGAAGACACCTCAACACTCCGTCTCCTTGGCGGAGATCTCCGCTACGTCAGTCGCGGGGGCCTCAAGCTCGAAGAGGCCCTGCGTCACTGGCAGGTCGACCTCACCGGAAAAGTCTGCCTGGACATCGGTACATCGACAGGCGGCTTCACCGACTGCATGTTGCAGCACGGTGCCGCTCGCGTGCTCGCCGTCGACACAGGTTACGGTCAGATCGCCGACAGTCTGCGCCGAGACCCTCGCGTAACTATGATGGAGCGTACCAACGCCCGAAAGCTCATCCCAGGAGACCTTCCATCCGATATGGATTTCGTTTCGATGGATGTGTCCTTCATCTCCGCGACCCTCGTCCTGCCCCCGGTCGTTCGAGCCATCGGCGCCGAACCCCCACGTCAAAAACTTCGCGAAGCAGTCGTCCTCATCAAGCCGCAGTTCGAGGCCGGTCGCGAGCACATTGGCAAGGGGGGAATCGTCCGCGATCCGGCGGCGCATCGCTTTGCCATCGATCGTGTCCGCGACTGCGTGACCGGGATCGGCGGAACGGCAATCGAAGTCATCGATTCACCGATTCATGGAGCCGAAGGCAATCGTGAGTTCCTTCTTCACGCTCGTTGGGTACACTGGTGACGCATGCGCACCGTCGCGATCATCTCGAAGCCGCAAAAAGAAGAGCTGTTCCAGTTGCTCCCCAACCTCGTCCTCTGGATGAGAGCGCATGAGCTCGATCCGATTCTGGACCCGGTAAGTGGAACCTACACGCAGCAGGCCCGCATCGTTCCCCGGCACGAGATGCCTGCCGAAAATCCCGACCTGGTGATTGTGCTCGGAGGAGATGGCACCCTGTTGTCCGCCGCCCGCGTCTTCGCCAAGACTGAGACGCCGATCGTCAGCGTCAACCTTGGTTCACTCGGCTTTCTCACAGAAGTGCGTCTCGCCGACGTGTACTCCACGCTCGAAGGCTGGTGTAACAACTGCTTCACCACCGATTCCCGCTCCATGTTGCACAGTGAGTTGTGGCGCGACGGCGATCTTTTCAGCGAGCATGAGGCGTTGAACGACGTAGTCGTAGCCAAGGGTGCGATTGCCCGCATGGGAGATTTCAGCATCAGGCTTGACGGTCAGCTCGCCGCGGTTTTCAGAGCCGACGGGCTCATCATATCGACGCCCACCGGCTCCACCGCCTATTCGCTCGCCGCCAACGGACCGATTTTGGTTCCTGACGTCGACGCATTGGTCGTCTCACCGGTGTGCCCGCACCTTTTGACACTCCGCCCGATCGTTGTTCGTGGAGATGCGAATATCGTCGTCAATATTGTTGGAGTTCCCGATCAGATCTTCCTGACTGTCGACGGCCAGGAAGCAGTTCTCATGAATGTCGGCGACGAACTCCACTGTTGCCGCTCGCAGCACACCGTCAAACTGGTCCGACTTGGAGCCACGGGGTTCTTCGACGTTCTGCGCGCCAAGCTCAAATGGGGCGAGCGATAAGCCTGGTTACTGGCTAGCTTTTCGTCAGCTCGGCCAGCAATACCTTGGCCTTCGTCACCAGCGTATTCGCTCCGTCCAGATCGTCCTGATCGAGCGCCTGCTTTGCCTTGGTCAAGAATGTACGAATCTGGGTTGCCGTCACCTGCTCGTCTGCACTGAGCGCTCGCTTGATCCCGGTCAGACCATTTTCCGTCGTCGTAATTTGGTCCTGAATATCGTGCCTGCTCGGCAGACTGCCGGCGCTGCCTGAGCTTGAGAGCTGTCCGATCGGCGACATCTCCGGCGGCTGCCCCGCAGAGGCCTGCTGGGTGGTTGCTGGTGGCGTCTCCTTTGCCGCTTGGGCCGCAGGTTGATCGGCGGGCTTGGGCTTATGGCGTGTCGTCTTCTGGCGCGGCTTCGGCGGGGGCGGTTGCTGCGCCACATCCGACCCCGGCGGGCCCACCTTGTGAGTCTCAGGAGGAGGCAATTGAGGCAGCGGTGCATCTTTCGCACTGGTGCTCGGGGGCAGAATGGGCGCCTGCGCGGCGGGCGGCGGGGCAGCCTGCGTCTTATGCTTACAGCCGGCAATCAGGCAGAGCAGCACAACAACCGCGATCTTGCTTGCGGAATTCATTCCCTAAGTCCCTTAACGATCGATGTATTCGTTTCCAACAGGCCACGCAGTCTTGGGTCGGAGAAGTTGGCCGCCGGAACACACAATGTGAACGTCGACCCTTCCCCGGTCTTCGATTCTACGTCAAGCTGCCCGTGGTGAAGCTGAAGAATTCGGTATGTCATTGCCAGGCCGATGCCGCTGCCGTCGCGTTTGGTCGTGAAGTAAAGGTCGAAGATTCGAGGACGGATATCCTCCGGAATGCCCTCTCCGCGATCCTGAACCTTCAGAATCGCCATGCGCCCGTCCTCAGTCAGGCGAACGGAGAGCTCGCCACCGTCCGGCATGGCCTGCGCCCCATTCAGAACCACGTTCAGCAGCGCTTGTTTCAGCAGGTCGGCGTCGACCTTAACCATCACTGGATGGTCCGGTAGCTCGCTTACCATGGTCACGTTATAGGTTTCCAGTCCCGCCGAAGCCAGCATCAGCACGCTCGACACGATGCTGCGCATGTCCTGGTCCTTGAGTTGCAACTCGACAGGTCGTGAGAAATCGACCAGCGTTTGCACTACCCTGTCCAGCCGGTGAATCTCGCTTTGGATGATCTCCAGATGCCGTGCCGCTGACGGCTCGGCACCGATCTTGCTGCGTAGCAGTTCCAGGTGGACCACGATCGCGTTGATCGGATTCTTCACCTCGTGACCTACCCCGGAAGTCAGCCGCCCGATGGCTGCCATGCGCCGCGAAACCTCGAGCTCGCTTTCTATCTCGCTGACCGACTCCACATCGTGCAGGGTCAGCAGCGCGCCTAGGGAGCGTCCCTGGTCGGGTGCGCGATCGTGGTCGTCATGGATGAAGTCGAGCGAAAGCTCCACTCTACGGCCAGCTTCGGTCACGATCTCTTCCTGCACAATGGACATGCCCGCGTCGAAGGCCTGTCTCACCGTGCGGCCCAGAACCGTGTTGCGATCGAAGATGTCGTGAACCTCCGCGCCCAGCAGCTGGTCGCGACTCACCTCCAGGAAACGCTCGACCGAGCGAGATACCAGAACCGCCCGCGAGTCGCGCGTGAAGAGCATGATGCCGTCCTGCAGATTGGATAGAATCTGGTCGAGATTCTCTTTGAGAGCCGAGAAAACCTCCTCCACATTGCGCATCCGGCGTCCCAGGCGCTCGATCTTGTGCGAGACCTGAACGACAGCATCGGACGACCTGCCCGATTCCAGCTCACCCGCTGTCTCCACTTCCGCGTGCGACAGGGCGTCCAGCCGTGAACTGATCTGCTCCAGCGGCTGCAGCGCCAGATTGGCGACGAATGCGGCCGCGATCAGGGAAATCAAAATTGCCGTTCCTACATACGTCAGCGCATCGATCAACCAGGGGTGAAATGCGTTTTCCAGAAATGTTGTACGTATCCCGATGCGGACGGTAACGAAAGGCTGGTTATCGCGTTCCAATCCCAGCGTCAGGTTGTAGACCTTCGGTTTGCCAAAAACGATTTTCAGTGTCTGGAACGCCGATTGGTTGCGCAGGGTAACATACTCCGGTCGCACGGGCAGCGGCTTGTCCTCGAGGGCGGCATCGGGTGCCGTTACCAGCCCCCGCCCGTCGCGGTCGGCAATCGCGATGTCCAGAACCGTAGGCGAGTAGTCGATAACTGAGTTGATCAGCGCGTTGAGGCCGACATCCTTGCGCAATGAATTAGCTACAGCGGCGCGAAGTGCCACCGGGTCATTGACGTTCACCGTGCTATTGCGCAGACCCGTTTCCAGCGCCGTGCGTGTGGCGAACTGCAGCTGAAGCGCAACAATGTGCGTCGACTGATAAGACTGCTCAATATTCTGCTGCAGTAATTGGCCCAGGTAGAGCCCGGACACGATAGTCGCCACCAGAAAGACCAGACCAGTGATGGCGACAACGAGTTTGGTCTTCAATCGCATCCAGGTCCTTGCCAATGAATACAACAGGTGAGCGAGCGAACGCCTATTCTTCAGCAACCGTGCTGGCGTAATCTTTCAGCTTATTGTGCAGCGTCTTTAGACTGATGCCCAGGATCTCAGCCGCGCGGGTCTTGTTGTTGTTGGTCGACTCCAGGGTCTTCAAGATAAGGCGGCGTTCCCCTTCATCGACCGTAGCCCCCACCTCTACCTGGATGGCATTTGGGAAAGCAGTCGTGTCAACCGCGGTCTTTGCCGTCCGCGTGCCAAAACCCGCCGGCAGATGCTGTACCTCGATCATTCCGCCTCCGCCTAACACCACTGCCCGCTCAATCGTGTTGCGCAGTTCGCGCACATTGCCGGGCCAGTCGTAGGCCATCAGTCGCGCCATCATATCCACGTCCACACCGGTCACCTCGCGGTCGTGTTTACGATTCATCTCGGCGAGCATCGCGTCCACAATTGCCGGAATATCTTCCTTGTGTTCGCGCAGCGGCGGCATGTGAATATTAAAGACGTTCAGTCGATAGAAGAGGTCGCTGCGCAGGTGCCCGTTCGCCACCGCGTCGTCGGGGTCCTGGTTTGTTGCCGACAGCACCCTCACATCCACCGCCGATTCGACCTTGCTCCCCAACCTGCGAAGTTTTCGTTCTTCAAGTACTCGCAGCAGTTTGGCCTGGGTGCCCACCGGCATCTCGCCGATCTCATCCAGCAGCAGCGTACCCTCTTCTGCCAGCTCAAAGCAGCCCGCGCGCCGCTCCAGCGCGCCCGTGAAAGCCCCTTTTTCGTGGCCGAAAATCTCGCTCTCGATCAGCGTTTCTGGAATCGCCGCGCAATTCACCGCCACAAACGGTTTTGCCTTACGCGGACTCAGCTCATGCAGCGTTCGCGCCACCATCTCCTTGCCCGTTCCGCTCTCGCCCGTAATCAGCACCGACACGTTCGAAGGCGCAACCCGTTCCACCAACGCGAACAGCTCCTGCATCTTCTTCGAGGACCCAACCATCGATCCCAGCACACCCGTATCGCGCAGCTTGCGCCGCGTCACTTCCAATTCCCGTTCGGTCTCCCGCTGACGGGTCGCATTCAGCAGAATCGTGCGCAGCCTCGTCGGGTCTACCGGCTTCTGGATGAAGTCGTACGCGCCCATCTTCATTGCCTCGACCGCCAGCTCGATCGAGCCCTGCGCCGTCAGCACCACCACGGCCTGGTCCTGGTTCAGCTCGTTCAGGCGCTCCAGCAGTTCCAGCCCATCCATGCGCGGCATCTTCAGGTCGGTCACCACGATACCCGGCTGCCAGGCCTGTACGCGCTCCAGGGCCTCTACGCCATCCCGGGCCGTATCTGTGCGATATCCCCACCCTGAGACGAGCTCTGCCAGACCCGTCAGGGCGTGCAGCTCATCTTCAACGATCAAAACCTTTTCCTGACTTGCCATAAGTGTTGTCTGGGGACACATACCTTGTATCACGCGGGGCCATTCCTTCGCCCCTTAAAAGCGCCTCTGAAAATGAAGGCTCGCCCTGTATTCTCATCCTTATGATGGATTATGAGATATCGACGCAGGAACTCAACCAATTGCTCACCGCCGATGGTTCCAAAAGTCACGTCATCCTCGATGTGCGCGAGCCCTGGGAGTACGAAGCTGCGCACATCGAAGGCAGCACCCACATTCCGATGGGTGACATCCCCGCTCGCGCCTTCCAGGAGCTGGACCCCGAAGCCCACATCGTCACCCTCTGCCACCACGGAGTCCGCTCCATGAACGTCTCCGTCTGGCTCCGCAACCAGGGCTTCGAAAATACCCAGTCTCTGCGCGGCGGCATCGACGCCTGGTCCGCCGAAATCGACCCAACCGTCCCGAGATATTAGCGCTGAGGTATTGAACGTGCCGTCGCCATTGTTCCGGGGGATAGTCCTGTTGCAGAAATATCCCCTGCCGCTATTACTGCCCACCCTCACCATCGTGGTCGCCGGTATGGGCGTCAATCAGACCGTCGCCAGCCTCGCGCTGTCGAAGCGCGGTCACTTCTTGGCTCTTCTTCTCGCACTGCTGATCAACCTTTTCTTGACCAGCATTGCTTTCCTGTGTGTCGCGAATTACACAGCGAGAAGCGAGTCAAATAGTGAACAGCCCGAACTCCGTAACCTGCTCGACAGCCTCAAATATCCTGGCTATGGGAAGCTCCTCGCTGGCTTGTTCTCCCGCTTTGCTTTTGCGCTCGTTGCCAGTGGTCTGTCAATGGTTGTGTTGTCTTTCGCGTTTCGCGTGTTGAAGACCACCCACCATACCTTGCCTCGGTCAGTTTCGGGACCCGCGTATTTGTGGGTCGCCATCGTGGTCTCGGTGGTGATCCTGTCACGCTGGGTTCTCGCCATACCATTGTTCGTCCAGTCCAAAGGGTTCCTGAAATGGCCCTTCGAGGCGAGTGTGAAGGCCATTCAGGGTCGCAGAAGCTTTGTCGTGCTCTTCACGTTGTTGCTCGAGGCCATTTCCTACCCGCTGATCCACCTAATCTCCCCGCTCCATCCTCATCTATCCGACGGAGCCGCCCGCTACGCGCCTCAACTTCTTGAGATTATCGCCGCCCATGGCTTTGGAGCCGTCGTCTGGACCTGGTGGATGATCGTGATGACCATGCTCGCCATGCAATTGCAGGGAACCGACGAGCCGATCGCCGTCCTTCCGCTCGCCCCAGCCTGAACGTGTCAGTCTCGTCGCATTGCTCTTCATTCTTCCGCCATGGTAAGAAGAGAGCAGCGCGAGGGGCGCATCAGTCCGCGGAAAGGGTCACGCCCACCCACTGAACTTCACAATCGAAGGTCACGAACCTTCTTTCAGCCTGATTCGTGCGGACTCCAGGCGTGCCATGAAAGGAGATTCGCGTGTTTCCTAATCCTCAGGACGCCCTGCCGCTTCCGCCGCGCCCCAGCCTAGACCGCTACCGCAAAATAGCAAAAGATCTCGTCAAAGCCTGCAAATCTGACGAGCCCGAATCCCTTCGCACCTGGGCCAAAGAATGGGTCGAGACGCTCGTCAAACTGTCAGGTCTGACGATCACGCCTCACCTCCCCGTGGACATTCAGCGATGGACGGACGAAGTCGGGGACTTTGCGCGCCGCAAACTATCGGGCAGGGAACAAGATAGTAGAAAGTGCGTGCTGACCGATGCGCAATTCGTGATAGCGCGATCGCACGGCTTCGAAAGCTGGCCGAGATTCGCAAAGCACCTCCTCGCTCTCGACCGAAACACTTCGGTATCGAAATTCGAAGCCGCAGCCGATGCCATCGTCACCGGCGACGTCGCTACTCTGCAGCAACTGCTGCGCGAGGATCCCGATCTGGTTCGTGCACGCTCCACACGCGAGCATGGCGCGACTCTGCTCCACTACGTTTCCGCAAATGGCATCGAAGGCTACCGGCAGAAAACGCCGTCGAATATCGTGGAGATCACCCGCATGTTGCTGCGAGCGGGTGCCGAAATCGATGCCACAGCAAACGTCTATGGTGGCGGAGCCACGACTTTGCGCCTCGCCGCGACAAGCCTTCATCCGGAACGCGCAGGTGTCCAGGAGGAACTACTCTTTACACTGCTCGAATACGGCGCGAAAATCGACCCGCCGCCGGAAGCCGCTAACCGGCAGTCTCTCGTCATGGCCTGCCTTGCAGACGGACGCCCTAAAGCCGCCGAATTCCTTGCGAGCCAGGGCGCCCGTCTCGATCTGGCCTCGGCCGCTGGGCTTGGCCGTCTCGACCTGCTCGAACCGCACTTCACAGAGAACGGCGCTCTGAAGCCCGACGCCACTCAAGAGCAAATGAACGAAGGCTTTGTCTACGCATGCGAATATGGCCGCGTTGCCGTCGTCGAATTTCTCATCGCGAAAGGAGTCGACCTTGCAACCAACGGCGGCACCGGCCAGACCGCGTTGCACATGGCTGTGATCGGCGGCCAGCTCGACATCTTGAAGCTGCTGTTGAAGCACGGAGCGCCACTCGAAGCTGAGAACGTATACGGAGGGACTGTCTTGGGTCAGGCCCTCTGGTCAGCGGCGCACGGTGGCGACCCCGATGTATATATCGCCATCCTTGAGACGCTCGTCGCAGCAGGCGCAAAGCTTCCCGAGCGTCACGAACCGGTCCACAGCAAAGTAGACGAATGGCTCGATCAGCAGGGGAGTCACGCCGAACCGGCTTGGCATTGGCAAGGCGAGAAGCCCGGCAAGCATTAGATCGGTCCCTTATACTCATCTGTCATCGCCTCAAATCCCTCAGGAGCTCTCATGCCCTCCGCCGCCATCGACTACGCCCGCAGCAACTACCCCCGCTTCCTTGACGAACTCAAGACCCTCCTCCGCATACCCTCCGTCTCCACGCTTCCCGAACACAAGACGGATGTCCTCGCGGCTGCCCAGTGGCTCGCCAAAGAACTCAAACGCATCGGCATGGAGAACGTCGAGGTCATCTCCACCTCCGGCCATCCCCTTGTCTACGCCGACTGGGTTCACGCTGAAGGGAAACCGACCTGCCTCTGCTATGGACACTACGATGTCCAGCCGCCCGATCCACTCGACGAGTGGAAGTCGTCGCCCTTCGAGCCCACCGAGCGCAACGGCAATCTCTATGCCCGCGGAGCTGTCGACGACAAGGGCCAGATGTACATGCACGTCAAGGCTCTCGAGTCGCTTCTCGAAGCAAGTAACCATAAACTTCCCATCAATATACGCGTGATCCTTGAAGGAGAAGAAGAAGTTGGCGGCGAGCAGATTGCCCGCTTCATCCGCGAGCACGGCGATCGCCTCAAGTCAGACTTCGCCCTCGTCTCCGACACCGAGATGTTCGCTCCCGAGCTGCCTACCCTCTGCGTCGGACTGCGCGGCATGATCTACACCGAAATCGAGGCGCGCGGCGCCAAAACCGATCTCCATTCCGGCATGTACGGAGGCGCGGCCCCCAATCCCTTTGTTGCCCTCACCCAGATCATCGCCCAGCTCAAGGATTCCGCCGGACGCATCCTCATCCCGGGCTTCTACGACGCAGTCAAGACTCCCAGTACCGATGAGCTCAAGACCTGGCAAACGCTCCCCTTCGACGAAGAGCACTATCGTCTCACCGAAGTCGGCTCATCCCGCCTCACCGGCGAGCCCGGCTACTCCGTTCTTGAACGCACCTGGGCGCGTCCCTCGCTCGATGTCCACGGCATGCCCGGCGGCTTCACTGGAGCCGGCGCAAAGACCGTCATCCCCGCCAAAGCTGTCGCCAAAGTCTCCATGCGCCTCGTTTCCGACCAGAACCCGCAGCAGGCCTTCGCCCAATACAAGACCTATGTGGAGTCCCTCAAGCCTGACGGCATCGAACTCGACATTCGCCTCATCCACTCCGGCGAAGCCATCGTCATCGGCACAGACAATCCCTACATCCAGGCCGCGACCCGCGCTCTCAAGAAGGTGTGGAACAAGGACACAGTCTTCATACGATCCGGCGGCTCGATCCCCATCGTCGGCGACTTCGAGCGTCACCTCAAAATCCCAACCGTCATGATGGGCTTCGGCCTTCCCGACGACAACCTCCACGCCCCCAACGAGAAATTCCACCTCGCCAATTTCTATCGCGGCATCGAGTCCATCATCGAATTCTTCGAAGAGCTGGCTAGGTGAACGCTTTCGTTCTCGCTGGCGGCCAAAGCACGCGCATGGGCCGCGACAAGGCTCTCATCGAGTTCCACGGCCACCCACTCATCGAGCACGTGCTCGCCAAACTACGCGCCCTCGGTCTTGCACCAAGCATCGCTGGGAACCGCCCGGACCTGGCGAGATACGCCCCCGTCATCCCCGACAACTACCGCGGCTCCGGCCCTCTCGCCGGCATCGAAGCCGCACTCGCGGCAAGCAGCCTCCCGGCAAGCGATCAAGACCTGAGCCTCTTCCTTCCCGTCGATTTACCCCTGCTGCCCACGGAATTCCTCCGCTGGATGGCGACCCGATCCGAGCAGACTCAAGCGATGGCCACGATACCTCGCCTACAGGGGCGACCTCAGCCGCTCTGTGCCGTCTATCATCGAGCCTTGCTGCCTCACGCGCAGGCCGCCCTCGCCATCGGTGATGGCAAGGTCATGCGCGCAGTCGAAAGAGCATCCACCGCGACCGGATCAGCTATCGACGTTTTCGACATCGAGACCGTCGTGTCTTCTCTGAGCCCCGCGTCCGCCTGGCCCGAGGCCCCACCCGTCCACTGCTGGTTTCAGAATCTCAACACCCCGGGCGATCTTGAACGAGCAGCTTTGGAAGAATCGACGATCATCTACTAAGCTGGTTCCAGGAGAGACAGTTGGCCAGTACTCCCGATCTACCGGAGATCGAGATAGTCGAAGAATCCCCGCATCACAACGGGGTAGCGCCTTACATCGCTTTTGAAAAAGTCAGTAAGTCCTTCGGCGACCTCAGCGTCCTCGAAGAGGTCAGCTTCTACGTCAATCCCGGCGAAACCCTCTGCATCCTCGGCCGCAGTGGCGTCGGCAAATCCGTCTCTCTTCAGCAGATCATGGGTTTTCTGAAGCCTGATTCCGGCAAAATTCTCGTCGCCGGACGGGACATCTGTTGTTTCGACGAGGAGCAGATGCAGGACATCCGGCGCAAAGTCACTATGGTCTTCCAGAACGGAGCCCTCTTCGATTCGCTCAGCGTCGGCGAGAATGTCGCCTTCCCCTTGCGCGAGCACCGCGAACTGGCAGAGGAGGACCAGATTCAGCAGGTTGTCAACGGGCTCCTTGAGATGGTCGGCGTCTCCGGCATGAGCGATCTGCTGCCCTCCGACCTCTCCACAGGTATGAAGCGCTCAGTGGCCATTGCCCGCGCTCTCGCCGCTCAGCCTGACGCCATCCTTTACGATGAACCCACAACCATGGTTGATCCCCTAATCGCCAAGCTCCTCGGCACCCTCATTCAGAAGCTCAAGGATCAGTTGCGCCTCACCAGCATCGTTGTCACTCACGACATGCGCTTCGCCGAACGCCTTGCCGACCGCGTTCTCTTTCTACACCAGGCGAAGGCCCGGTTCTTTGGCACAATGGAGGAGATGAAAGCCTCCGACGACGAAGTCCTGCGCCAGTTCCTCGAACTCGACGCGCTCGTTCTTCCCCAGGTATGAGCCATCCGAAAGCGGAATCCTCGCGAGGCACGATGACCCAGGCCGCAGCTGCAGACTTCGTCGGAACTTGGCGGCTCGTCGATTATTCCTTTCTGCACGACGACGGCATAGTCGAGAAGCCCTGGGGAACCGACGTACGCGGCTATTTACTTTACTCTGCCGAGGGGTACATGAGCGGCAATCTCGGCCCTGCCCGACGCCGCCAGGGAGTTATCGAGCGCATCACCCCCGCCGCCCGACCGCGCCGCAACCGCCGATACATCGCCTACACCGGACGCTTCACCGTCGAAGGCGATACGATCACCCACCACGTCGAAGCGAGCCTCTTTCCGCTCTGGGTCGGCCGTTCCGAGGTCCGTTACTACAGCTTCGAGGGAGACACACTCACTCTCCGCACCGGCCCCATCAAATCCGGACACCACACCATCGTCGCCCAGCTCACATGGCAGCGCGTGCGCTAGCCCCGGCTTCGGAGACCGGCCCCAAAATCGGAAGTCATCCGGAGCGACTATGGCGAGTCGAAGATCTGTGTCATTCAAGGAACGAGAACACAGAAGGCCGCTTCTTCGATGATCACCATGCGACTTGAAGCCATTGCTATTGGCTACCGCGATTGCCTCGATCGTCTCCATCCACCTACGGCGAGGAGTTCCGTGTATTGCGCCGAGAATGTGCTCGATAAGTCCAGGTGAGGATCGTCTGGTCGGCGATCGCACTTCCTGTGCCGCCGGTAAATCCTACATACGCGGTATTTCCGCCTACCGTGGCCGGAATGTTGATGGTAAAGTTCGTCGTGTAGATCGCCTGCGTCACCGTGTCAGTGAGGGTCATCGTCAGAACCGTTCCGTTGTAAATCATCTGGACGGCTATCGTGTCGCCGCTGTGCAGGTTGATGCCTGTCGAGCTCAAATCGATCGCCGGAACCGACGGTATGGCGCCGTCAGTGTAGAGGCCCGTCGAATCCGGACCCTCGCCCCCTGCATTGAACAGATCGAACTTCACAGCCACGCTCGTGGGAATGTATTGGTACCCCAGCCCTGTCCCGAATATCCCCAGCGCGGAGGTGCCCTGGTTCTGGATCGTAAAGGTGATCCCATTCGCCTGCGGATTTGTCAGCTGGAAGGTAAAGTTCGTGGTAAACGATTGAACATTCATTGGCGTGATATACCAGGCCGAGCCCTCCTGACTTGTGCCGCCATTGGTTAGTTGCAGGCCCGAACCGTCTAGCTGCGCCGTGCCATTCAGAACCATCTGACCTTGCGAAGCCGCAAAACCTGCGCCGAAATTGATGTCCGTAGCGCCAGCCTGAATGGTGTAGTTCGCTGTGGCTACTGGGCTGTTTGTGTAAGGCGAAGCAATTACGATGGCGTTGATCGTCTCGGTCGAGTCGACAGTGAATGGCCCCGTGTACCTGGTCGACGACGTGGTCGGCGATGAGCCGTCCGTCGTGTAATAAACATCTGTGTTCAGCCATTCTCTGATGGTTACCGTCTGAGAGGTGTTATAGGTTCCGCCCGCAGGCAGGATAGTTGGCGCAGGCAGTACGCTGTTGATGAGGTAAAGTTCTGACCCCACGGCGCTATTGCCATGACCCGGGGCAGACGCGATTGCGGCGACCGCCTCCGACGAGCTTAACGTGATGGGTCCCGTGTACTGCGGCGACGACGTGGTTGGCATCGTGGTATCCGTCGTGTAGTAGATCGTCGTGCCTGGCACCGCATCGGTGATCGTCAGCGTTTGTGCTGTGGAATAATTTCCAGCCGCTACGCTGAAGGTGGGCGTCGGCAGCGCGGGAGTAATGGTGTAGAGTGCCCAGGCCACTGCGCCGTTGGTAAACCCGGAAGCGACCGCAATCGCCTGCAGAGTCTCCGTCGCGCTCACCGTGATTGCACTCGTGTACGGGGTTGACGACGTGGTCGGTGTGGTGCCGTCGGTTGTGTAGTAGATGGTTGCGCCCGGTGTGGCATCGCTGATGGTCACCATTTGCGAGGTCGTGTAACTTCCTCCTGCGGGCGAGAAGGTCGGCGTGGCCGTCGTTGCAGTGTTAATGGTGTAGGTTGCCATGGCCACTGCGCTGTCGGTAAAGCCGGAAGCGACCGCAATCGCCTGCAGAGTCTCCGTCGCGCTTACCGTGATTGCACTCGTGTACGGGGTTGACGACGTGGTCGGTGTGGTGCCGTCGGTTGTGTAGTAGATGGTTGCGCCCGGTGTGGCATCGCTGATGGTCACCGTTTGCGAAGTCGTGTAGGTTCCTCCTGCGGGCGAGAGGGTCGGCTTGGCCGTCGTTACAGTGTTAATGGTGTAGGTTGCCATGGCCACCGCGCTGTTGGTGTAGCCGGTTGCGACTGCGATCGCCTCGATGGTCTCCGTTTCGCTTATGGCGATGGGACCGCTGTACTGCGTTGAGGAGGTAGTGGGGGTGAGGCCGTTAGTGGTGTAGTAGATGGTGGCCCCCGCAGTAGCATCGCTTATGGCCACCGTCTGCGAAGTCGTGTACGCGCCAGGTGCGAGGGTGAACGATGGCGTGGTAGCCGACGGACTTTCTGCAGCCCCTGCGGTCGTATAGGTCAGCACCGTCACGCTGTCCGGCGGCAAGGTGATCCCCGAGCTCAGGTCCTGCCCAGCGAGCGTCGTTATGCTAACCACCGCAGCCGTCTGCCCGGTCCACGATCCCACCGGGGCTTCGTTGGTGTCAGTTGGATTCGTTGGCGCAAGCTGTTGCACGTTGACATTCGTACCGGGTGCCCCGCCCCCGGCGAAGGAGATCGGGTAACTGGTGGTCAGGCTTTCGTTGATAAGTTCCACCGCATAGCTATTCGCATCGTCTGCCGACTGAAAGCAGTAGGCATAGATCGTCGGAACACCACTATAAGCGTTGACCCCATTGTTGTTTGCCGCGAGGTTATAGGGAGCGGCTCCGGTTGTACCTGAGATGTTGCAACCGATCAGCGGTCCGACAATGGCCTGGTTATCCAGTTGCAAGCCGAGCATTACCGGACGCGGAGTGACATTGCCTCCGAAGATGGACGAATTGGTCGCGCTCGATGCCCCACCATAGTCCACGGCGGTACCCCAGATGGGAACATTCTTGGAGTTGAGATAGTTCTCGTAGCCTGTAGCGGCAAACAAATTCTGCGTCCATGTTCCCGCTGTCACAGCGTCCTGCAGGAACTGGTTCGCCATGATGACGCCGTAGGCTCCACCATTGGGGAAGCTGTTGAGGTTGGCTTGAGGAATCGATCCGCCAAACGTGGAATTGCCTTCTTCATAGATCGTTCCCTTGCACTGCGCCGTATGGCTGGGACCGCATAGATTCAACGCGGCTATCGCTGTGGCCCATTGGTAGATGGGATTAGCCGCCGTCGTCTGATTCACGCTCACATAGGACTCGGCAAAAGCCGGAGTGAAGAGCAGCGCGTTCGTCGAGTAATCGGAAACGTTGAGTTGGTTGTAGTCGGCAAACTCCATCGAGTCAGGATGGCCGTAGGTCGCGACGTTCGTCGCATAGGCTCCCCCGCCGAATTGCTGCACGCCGATGATGAGGTCTGTCTGCGAGGCGACATAACTCTCCATGCCGCGCATATCGGTAAAGATTGTGTTGGCGCGCGACGTGTAGTCCTGATACACGCTTGTTGTCCCGGAGCGCCACCCCAGTGCCTGGCCTAAAAATCCAGAATTCCAGTTTTCATTGCCCAGCGGCATGTGAATGATGCGGAACCAGCTCTGATATCCATCCGCTGGACCTCCCAGCGCAATACGCTTGGCTCCGTAGGTCGTACCTGCACTTCCGTACAGGAAATCGATGAGGTTTCTGGCGTCCGTCTCGCTAATAGTTATGGGGAGGATGATATACGGATCGGCTCCAAGTGTATGACAAAGAAGCAGGTAATCCTGTAACGCGGGATTGGAGTTGCCACTGTTATAACTGTTAATGCCAGTTGTCACCATCTGCCGGGAGAACGTTGGTAATATCCAGCTATCTAGCGTCTCTCCGTCAGGGGCGACGTTATAACGCCATGTTGCTCCGTTTCCTGGCCCTCCTGTATTGAAAGCTGTGCGCCAGGCATTTACATACTGATCTTCGAAGATAGTCGGGTTGGTCGGGTCAGTGGTTGAAGGATCCTGCTCGAAGTCGAGGTTGTCGAGTTCAACGACACCTGTTCCGCTCGCCGCGAACTGGATCGTAATCTGCGAACCGGCAGTGCCCACGCTATCCGTGATCGAGCACGACAGTGTGTATTGGGCCCAGGAGCCTGTCAGCGTCGGCGCGGCTGGGGCGCAACTGAACCCTCCTCCTCGGGATGCCGTGGGCGTGAGGGTTACCGTACCCGATACCTGCTTCGCCATAAACCTAAAGTCATAGGTTCCGCTCAACAAACGAAACCGATCAGGCGGCGTCCCAGACTCATTATCAACAACAAACGTCAGCGTCGCACTCGACGAGCCTGCTGAGGTATCCAGTTCATAGCTGGAGTTTCCGCACCCGGAGCACACGTCATTTGTTTCAAGGGAGATAACACCGCTGCCGGTTGTGTCGGTGGCGACCCCCCACATTGCATTCGTGCCAGTCAACTGCAAAACGATCGCATCGCCCGGCGCGAATGCTGCCGCGCATCCACTCGACCCCTGGTTAGTCATGCTATTGATCGTGTAGGTTGGACCTTGCGGCGAAGAATTGGCAATCGTGTTGGAAGCAATCGTTCCGGTGCAGCCTGATTCTGCTCCTCCGCTGGAGCACGTCTGGTCGTTCGCGCCGCACGACTGAATGACTGTAAACGTCGCTCCAGTCCAGTAATTCGCGGGGACCTCATCGTATTGTGTGTTGCTTATGTTGGTGTTGAACTGCGTGGTCGAAAGCAGTGCGGCTCCGGACTGAATCTCGTAGATGACCATGTCCTGATAGCCTTCGCCGCCCACGTTGTTCTGGCCAAGAAGATTCTTGTAGATCATCCCTGAGTCGTAGTTGGTCTGCGAGCCCATGTTGGCTCCGACCTTCTGCGTGTTTGCTTGCAGAACAGTCGTTGGATCGACGGTAACCACTGTCGCCTGGGAAAAACCGTCCAGCGGAGTGCTCAATATTGCCGTCAAGAAGAACACTAATAAAATGAAATACTTACAATGTAGGTATCTGGTCGATAAGTGCATTGGTTCGTCTCCTGTATGGGGGGGGGAACAGGAAAAGAGCAAGAAACCACCCTGTTATTCTTGGTTATTGCCTCTGGCCCAGGCGCATCATGATATGCATAGCGCCTTGGTTGTACCAGATGAAGAAAGCCTAGATCTCGGCGGACCCCGGGCCAAATAGCAGAACTGCGAGAATCATCTGTATATCAGTTGAGCTATAACTTACTTAACCTGCCCATCTAACATACTCTTACGAGTAGAGCCGATCTTATGCCGGAGAGTCAAGTAAATTTATTGTTTTAGCTTGGCTATCAACGCGCAGGAGACGACGGCCTTCTCAATTTTCTTGGATCGGCGTTAAGACTGACGCGTCGCTTCCGCTCATTGCGATGTCGCACCCGATGGCGTTGACGAGCGTAACCTGAGGAATTAGTGTTCTCGCCCTCTGCCGGCATGAAGTCAATCGCGGAATCGTCTTAAGAGCAAGGGATGGGATGGCGTGTATCGCTAAGCGCGATAACCCGTCACGGTGTCGCTGGTAAGACCATCCTTTGTAACGCTAGCCTCAAGTTCGATCCCTGATGCCGCTACCATGAAATCAATCAGTTCGATTGTCGGAGCTGCTCCTTCCCCAGTGGCCTGTTTTTGCCCCGCGGCGTACACTGCGAGTTGCACAGGTTAAGGAGGCGATACATGGACGCCGCGACGTTGGCTTCCTTCGAGAAGACTCGCAATCTCTCGCACCAGACCGTGCGATCTCTTTGCTACGCACCGTTCACCAATCTGTTCTTTGACCGGCTCGGTGATGTCCGCGTGTGTTGCTGGAACTGGAAGGTTCCAGTGGGAAATGTTCTCAGGAACACCATGGATGAGATATGGAACGGTTCCAAAATCAATGAGCTCAGAGAAAAGCTTGCCGCCTATGAGCTTGCAAAGGGTTGTGAGTTTTGTGAGTTTCAGACGGGGGACGGCGTCCTGGGAAGTGCCAAGATGACGCAATTCGATCGCTTCCCCGTGTCCAGCCTCTATCCGGAATGGCCGAGACAAATCGAATTCTCAATCAGCAACGCCTGCAACCTGGAATGCGTCATGTGCGACGGCAACCACTCGTCGGCCATTCGCGCGCATCGAGAGAATCGCCCGCCAATGCCGCGCCTCTATTCCGATGCCTTCCTCGACTCGATGCGTCCTTACCTTGCGCACCTGGCGCATGCGAAATTCCTGGGTGGAGAACCGTTTTTGGTCTCCGAGCACTTTCGCCTTTGGGACATGATGATCGAGGACAGCCTGACCACGCCTTGTCACGTGACAACGAACGGAACTCAATACAACGATCGCATTCAGCGATATCTGGATCGGCTCCGCTTTGCCTTCGCCGTATCACTGGATGCCGCGACTAAAAAAACCTACGAAGCCATTCGTGTGAACGCCTCGTTCGACGAAGTGATGGCCAACAGCCGCCGCTTCAGGCAGTATGCCCGCGAACGAAAAACCACATTCGGATTTACTTTCTGCCTCATGCGATCGAATTGGCATGAGTTCGGCCAGCTTTGCCTGATGGCAGACGAATGGGATGCGAACATGTCGGTCAATACTGTCCATAAGCCGGCATCGCTCGGTATTTATACTTTGCCTGTCGCGGAACTTCGATTGGTGCTTGAAGGAATGGAACGTGAAGCTGGCGAGCTCGACCGACGTCTGATCCGCAACAAGAGAGTCTGGTTCGACGAACTTGAGCGCATTCGCGCAAGGGTGCGCTCCGGCAACCGGCCGACAGCCCTGATCGCGATTGAACCCTCCACTCATCGCACGCAAGCCGTCTCCGCTTAGACACACCCCGCTCGGTGATACGATTGGCCCGGGAGGGGCGCAATGGTCACAACACTGGCCGTGAATATCATGGATGGCGAGAAAGTAGTCGCTTACCGGGAGATCAATTTCCTCGACGGTCCCCCGGATCCGTTGCCGTTTGTTGGAGACCTGATCGCTGTTTCTGTTGGAGGCACGGCCTTCCGCGGAAAGGTCAGCGACCGGGATTTCGACTATACGCAGTTTCAGGAAGGCAACGACGACCCCGGATTCGTCCTCACCGTGTGGGCAGACGTCCAATAGGCTCCTCATCAGGCTGGATGATCCTGAGAGGATGATGCCCATGTCCACAGACTCCGAAGCTCCCGACGTCGCCGTTTCCTGGTGGCGCAAGTGGAACATTCGCGGCCGCGCCATCGACGCTTTCAAAATCAGCTTCGCCGCCGTACTTTGCCTTTGGCTCGGGCAGATCTTCAGGCTGGAGCATGGCTACTGGGCCGCCGTCACGGCGATCGTCGTCATGGGTTCGGACGCTGCGATCACCTTTGCTACAAGCCGCGACCGCCTCATCGGCACTGCCATCGGAGCCTTTCTGGGCTGGGTCACCTGGTATCTCTGGCATGGCCATTACCTGATCTATGGATTAGCAGTGATGCTTTGCGTCTTCGTTTGCAGCACGCTGGCCTTCGAAAAAGCCGGACGTCTCGCCGCAGTGACACTCACCATCGTCGCCCTCATCAGCATCGACGACGGTCCCGCCCAGGCCGCGCTCGCGAGATTTCTGGAGGTTGGCCTCGGAATCGTGGTCGCTCTCGCCGTCACGCTGCTTGTCTTTCCGCCCCCACCAGCAAAGACAGAGCCCGCAAAGACGGACACGAAGGCTCCCGCCTAGCCCTTCCCGCCCGCGTGTTTTCTGTGAACCGGATGTGCTACCATCCCGGGCATGTGCACTCCCCTGGTGCAACAGGATCTTTCAAAGTACCTCTCCAAAGGCACCTTTCCTCTGATGTCGACACAGACTGTGCCACTTTGGAAGTGTCTGGTAACGTCGCTCGAAAAGGACTGCAAGGCCACAGTAAAGGCGATCACGTTCCTTAAGGGATACGAGGACAGCTATTCGCCGAAGATATCCTTCGGATCCAAAGATTTTGAAACTGGATTCGGGCCGGAGAAGATCTTCGTCTGCTATGCGCACCAACGGTTGTGTAAAGACTTCGCTCTGGCCGAAAAAGATCCCTGGCAGAAGCTCATTCAACGACTCCGCGCGGTGATCGTAAGCGAGAATTTTCTCGACGCCTCCGACGTGCATCTTCTTAAGAGCCCTTACACAAATATGGGTGGAGGCCTCAACCCATCGCCGGTCAGCCTCATTCCCGATGCGTCGTTGGGAGTCCCCTTCGGCTCCGTGCCCGATCAGAACGTCATCGCTGGCAAAGCTGACTGCTGGCGCCAGGTGAAAAGGCGCTGCTATGAGAGTGCGACGGGTAAGCTCGGGAAGAAGCCGCACTACGTGCTTGCTCATTTGCTGAATCACAATCTCAACGGTCCCGGAAACAATGAGCTGAACGTCGTCCCCTTCTGGGCTACTGCGAATACACAGATGTCCAATAAGATCGAGAAATTCGTCAAAGATCTGGTTAGTTTTGGCGTGGTCGTAACGTATAGCATCACTGCGGGTGACCCAATGAAGCTCGACCCTACCTATGCAACTTGGGCTAAGACAGCTTCGGGAACCGCGGACCAGAATAAGATTCTTAAGTGGGAGCAGGAGCTGCCGCAGTATCTCACCTTTAACGCCACGGCAAAGGATTCTCTCGGAAACACCGTGAACGTCGTGCCACCCGGTACGCGCATTGATAATTTTGTTCCGATGACGGTGCCGACTATCTACTGACGCGGGCTGCCGAAACAAAGGTCTCTCTCATAAATTAGAACTCGCGCCATCGCCACTACGTACTCCTTCCATCCAGCGGTGCTAGATGGAGCGCAATCATGTCTAAGGGTAGCGATGTCGATAAGCGGACAACAGTGATCACCGTTTCACCAGCAATTCCCAGCATCCCCTGGTGGGTGCGCGCAGGCGTTATCCTTGGCGCACTCCTCACCGCAACGGGAGCAGTCATCGCGCTCGTGCACCCCATCATGATGGTGTCTCCTCACGACGAAATCAACGGAGCGGTTCGCATCTACGCCGGATACCTCGCCTCGCGCAACATCGCATTGGCCTTGATGCTCGTAGTGCTGCTGTGTCTCGGAGCCCGGCGCGCCCTTGCCAATCTCATGGTGCTCGTCGCCTTTATTCAGGTGCTCGATGCCTGTATGGACTGCTTCGAGGGCCGCTGGAACATCGTGCCCGGGATCCTCATTTTTTGCCTGATCTTTTTCATTGGAGCGGCCCGGCTCTGCGGCTATCCGTTTTGGCGAGCCGAAGCCTGGCGTCAACCGGTCTAAGCACTGTCCTCCGATTGAAACTGCGAATCGACGCAGCCCGTCTGATACACACTCAATGGAGGGATCCCGCATGATCTTCGGAGCCGTTTATTTAGCGCTGTGGTTCGTCGCCGCATGGGTGATCAAGTCGTGGGCGGAGGCCTGGGACAAGCCCGGACTGCCATACTTTGTCTGCTCTCTGTCCTTCACCCCGCTCATGCCGGCCTTCGTGCTCCTGTTCCAGGGGCCGGAGCAGCAGTGGATAGAAGAGAATGCGATCGCAGCAGGGAAGTCGAAGCGCTGCGTTCGTTGCACAGAGGCAATCCGGTTCGGGGCCACGATGTGCCGGTTCTGCGGGTCGCTGCAACCGTCGGTTGAGTAGAGCGAACATCCCCCAAACCCTCGCGACAGGCGTAAACTGTCTTCATGAGGCGCCTCGCCGCCATTGCGCTGCTCATCGCAGGGACCGCGCTCCCAGTCTGTGCTCAGCGTGGCGGAGCTCGCGGGGGCGGATTCTCGAGTCACCCATCCTCGGGCTTTCACAGTGGATTCACGGGCTCCGCTCCTTCCGGCTTTTCCGGGACTCATTTCGCCGCTCCTCAGCGTTTTGCCTCCGGCCCATCCTTCCGCACCACGCCTTCTTTCGCGAGACCTGGCTACAGCGCGTCTTACGCTCGTCCGCCTTACTACGGAGCCGGCCGCTATCCCGGAACCTCCCATCGCGGAGCCCCCTACCGCAGGGCATACGTCTGGCGTTACGGAGCCTGGTCCTCCTATCTGGTTCCGGGTTACATCGGCTCGGGTTACCTGGGATATCCGGACACCGGGTACTACGACGATTCATCCGCCTCCACCGGCTACGCTCCGCCATCGTATGATGTGCAGCCAGACCAGCAGGACCAACCCCAACCTCGGGAACCTTACTATCCCTCGATTGGCCCGTCGAATTCATCTCCCGCCCCGCAAATCGAGGACGCGGTCATGCTCGTCTTCAAGGACGGCAGACCTTCGCTGGAAATTCACAACTACGCTCTCACCCGAACCACGCTCTACGTCCTTGACCAGCATCATCGCGACATCCCCGTCGACGACATCGACCTTGCCGCCACGCAAAAAGCAAATCGCGACGCAGGCGTCGACTTTAGAATTCCCAGTGGCCTCTAAATAACACCGCCTCGCCCATAACGGCGCGGTTTGGACGCCCCTGCCGACACAGGGGATTCCTCTTTTGCTTTTGCGCACGGGCCTCACCGACTACACTTTGACCAGACAAATCCGTGAGTAAAACCTTCCCGTTAATCGTTCGCCGCGCCATGTACAACCTTCGCGGCGGATTCCTGGTTCGGCCACTCATCATCGCGCTGGCGCTGGGTTGCGCTGGCGCGCTCCTGTCGTGGCTGGAAGAGGAGTTTCCCGTTGTCAGCGCGTGGGTGCCCATCACCCTTTTTCCTTCTCATGCCGACCCGCAGGTCGCCCAGGTCATTCTGGCAGGCATCGCCGCCTCCATGATGACCGTAGTCTCCATTGTCTTCGCCATCCTGCTCATGACGCTCACGCTGGCATCCATGCAGTTCTCCCCGCGCATCATCGTCAGCTTTTCCAAAGACCGGGTAACGCAATGGACGCTCGGCATCTTCCTCGGCACCTTCTCCTATTGCATGGCGGCGCTCCCGGCGGCGCGCTCGCTCCCTCATCCCTTCGCCCCGGTAGCCACCGTTCTCGGAGCAATGATGCTGGCGCTCACGTGTGTCGGCTGGCTGCTCTTTTTCATTCACCACATCTCGCAGGCCATCAGCGTCAATCACATCGTCGACAAGATCGCGAAGGAGACGGAAAGCGTGATCGATGAGCTTATGCCCTCGCCGCGCGGGCTCGACCACCTGAAGCATGCCGAAACGCTCAGACCCAACCCGAGCGAGCTGGCCATTTCGACCGATGAATCCGGCTACATCCGCTTCATCGATACGCAGCGCCTGACCGCCCTCGCGAAGCAATACCACGTCAGCATCCGTGTTCTCCGGCGGGTTGGCCACTTTGTGCCGGTGGGAGTACCGCTGGTCATGGTCTCAAAGGGTACGCGGCTGTCCACCGAAGGAACCGCTCAGCTGCTGGCCGCCTTCGACGTCGGGCCGACGAGAACCTTGCAGCAGGATGTGGAGTTTGGAGTCCTGCAGATTGTCGATATTGCCTTGAAGGCAATCTCGCCCGCCGTGAACGACCCCACGACGGCGATCAGCTGCGTCGACCAACTCAGCCGTATCCTGATCCGCTTCGCTTCCCGTCAACCTCCAGAGGAGCTGCTCTGCGATCCGCCCGGCATTCCCCGCGCAAGTGTGGGATGGATACACTTCGGGCGTCTGCTCGAAGCGGCCTTCGAACAGATTCGCATGTATTCGAAATCCGACGTCGCGGTCAGTTTGCGCTTGCTGCGGGCCCTCGGTGACATCGCCGCCTCGACCTCCGATCCCGAGTTCCACCGTCTGCTCTTTGAGTGCGGATTGCGCACGTTAGCGGGCTGTGCCGAAAAGCTGGGCGAGGACGAACTGCGGCAGTTGCGCGTTCGTCAGGCAGCGCTCGAGAGCTTCACCACAATCTCGCAGCCGTAGACCCGCGGCGTCGTCAGAACTATGTGTCAGCAGGTCTCCGCCAGCAAGTAATTCAGGTTCGTTTGCCCAGCAGGCGTTCAACGGCGTCGCGCTGGTAACGCGACATGCGTAGTTCTTCGCCGCTATGCAGCAGCACGATATGGCTGCCTTGAAACCACGGCTGCACTTCGCGAATGCGATGCAGGTTGACGATGGTGGAGCGGTGGATGCGGACGAAGTCGCGCGGGTCGAGTTTCTCCATCAGCGCCTGAAGGGTCTCTCGCACGTCGTAGACGCGGCGTGACACGTGGAGGCGGGCATAGTTGTCTTCGGCTTCTATCCAGTCGATATCGGCGACGGCGACGAAAAGGATGCGGCCCCGCGTGGAGACGGTAAGACGCTGCGCATAGTCGGATTGAGACCGCGTGCGGTCGAGCAGAGAGAAGAGGCGCTGTGCAGCTTCCTTGTCCAGGCGGCCAAGCGAGCGGTCACGCGCACGCGCCAGGGCCCGGGAGAGCCGGTCTGCGGCAAAGGGCTTAAGCAGATAGTCAACCGCATTGGCGTCAAATGCATTGAGCGCATAACGATCAAATGCAGTTACAAATATGGTCGCTGGCATCTGTTCGACACCGATGGTCTCAACCACGCGAAAGCCGTCCATCTCGGGCATCTGTACATCGAGAAAGACCAGATCGGGTTGGGTGCGGCGGATGGCGTCAACGGCGGATTCTCCATCGCCGCACTGGCCGATGACGTTGACGCCGGGCTCGCTCTTGAGCAGGCGCAACAACGCCTTGCGGGCGAGGATTTCGTCGTCGACAATGAGGGCTCGCAGACTCATGGGACGCTCTCTACGGTGGATCTCGCCATGGTCGGTTGGCCGTGCCGCGCGGGAATAAAGATGCGAGCGACCGCGCCTCGATGCCCTGAGGGCCCAGGCGAGCTGAGGATCAGTGAGGTGCCACTACCGTAGAGTTGCTCAAGGCGGGCCTTGGTGTTGCGAAGACCGACGCCACGAAGGAAAAGGCGTTCGCTGTGGTCGTCGACGACGCTGTTCGCGTTCCACACTTCGAGTTTCAGGCCGCCGTTCTCGATGCGCGCATAGATTTTGATAGAGTCTTCGCCCTTGTGCTTGCCGATGCCGTGACGAATGGCGTTTTCGACGAGCGGCTGCAGCAACAGCGGAGGCACCTGATGATTGAGTGTAGAGGCGTCGGCGTGGATTTCGACAGTAAGGCGATCGCCGAAACGCTGGTGTTGAATGCCGACGTATAAATCGAGGAACTCGAGCTCGCGCGAAAGAGGAATTTCGTCTGTTCCCATCTGGTCAAGCGAGATGCGGAGCAACTCGCTTAGGCGGAGAAGCACATCTTCGGCTGCGCGCGGGTCCTCCTGCACAAGCGTGATCGCGGCCTGGAGAGTGTTGAAAAGGAAGTGCGGCTGGAGCTGCATGCGCAGCATTTCGAGCTCGGCCGAAGCGAGGCGCATTTCGAGCTGCGCCTGGCGTACGTCGCGCAGACGTATCTGCTCACGCAGATGAAGGAAGGCCGCGATGGCGATGATGATCCAGTAGGCAGCTATGCCAGCCAGGCCACGATCCCGGAGAGATCCGAAGATCAGAAGGAACAGTGGCGTTTGCACTTCGTGATGGAGCGTGTAAATCCATCCGGCTACGCCCCGAAGCACAACCTGAATCAACACGCAGGCAAGGCATGCCAATGCGTGGGGAACAAAAATGCGTCTCGCCCAGTTCGTCCTGGTGATGGGGTAATCGCGCGCCAGGGCGAGAACGGCAGGCGTAAGGAACGCCCAGCCATACCAGTTGAACGCAGCCCAGGTCAGGTAGTGAGAGAGGGGCAGAATATAGCCTTGCATCGCATCCGCGATCAGGACCCATCCGCTCTCAAGGACGATGATGCACGTCCAGCAGAGGATTGAGATGGGCAGCTGTGTTAAGTAGGCGTCAGTGCCGGGTGTTCTGAAACGCCACTCTTTGCTGGGCGCGATGTATGGAGATGGCTGCACCGTTTTTCCTGTTTCTTCTTTCCCGATTGCTTCTTTATAGACCCTTCGGTGAGTGACCGGCGCGCGGAATTGTAGCGCGTGAGAACGGCCTTACGATTCGCCCTGTCCCTTGGACGATTCGCCCCAACAAATGCCGATTGGACATTTTGGAATGCGCCCAGAAGCCTCCGTGTGCGTAATTTCATACCGAGCAGGGAGGCGTTGATATATGCGCAACGGTTGGAGGTTCCTGGTGGCGTTGGTCTTCGATCTGGCTTTGGCGAGCGGTCCCGCTTGGCCACAAAACACGACGGCAACCGCACTCGATGGCGAGATCCAAAAATATGAGCGGTTCATGCAGGATCAAGTGGTGCAGCAGAATGGGGCGGTATGGTGGCATTTGGCAATGCTCTATCAGGATGCGGCGCGATATCAGGAGGCGGAGCACGCTTATAGCAAGGCTCTCGAGTTGTTAAAGACCGGAGATCGCATAACGCTTGCGAACGCCATGGACGAGATGGGAACGATGTATGTGGAGACAGGCCGGTACGCGCAGGCCGAACCCCTGGAGCAGGAAGCCCTTGCGATGCGTGAGGCGCAGAAAGATCCCGTTGCCGTTGGGCGGAGTTGGATGCATTTGGCGATGCTCTCGCTGGGCAGGCGCGACCTTGCCGATGCGGCAAACTATGCGGAGATGGCCGCGGAGCGCCTGGTGCCGGAGCGCGCAGGGCACCCAGCCGAGAAGGCAGCGACCCCGGAAGAGAAGATGACCGTGCTTATATATCTTTCGCTGGTGCGCTGCGCGCAGGGCGTTTGCGTTCGGGCTATTCCTGAGCTGAAGGAGGCTGGGCAACTGGCACGGACGAGCTATGGGCCGCAAGATTTTCCCGTTGCTTTTGCAGATTTTCTGCTCGGCTATGCGTACTGGAAGACTGGGGACAGCAGCTCGGCTGCGGAGCTGATGAGGAGTGGCACGGCAGGCATGGACCGGCAGCTTGGGTGGGGACATCCGACCTACATTTGCGCGATGACGCAGTATGAGGCGTTCTTGAGGCAAACTCGGCGCAACGCTGAGGCGGCGGAGGTGAGAGCGAAGATTGCGCGTGTACAGGCGTCGCGGCGGCCGGCGGAAACAGCGCACCAGGAAACAAGATACGGGGAGACAAAATCCGAAGAGGCAATATTCGATCTGATCGCTTCGCGATAACCGCCCGCATGTTTCACTTCGGCATGGCAAAGCGGTCCGTTGCTGCGATGACCATCCCAAACAAAAGGGGACATGGCGTGACGCCACATCCCCCTCTCGTGCCTGTTTCGGTCTATCCGTGGTTAGCGAAGGCTACTTGCGGCCCGTATCAGCACCTTGGTGTCCCGGCTTTGGCATGTTGCCCTGTTGCCCGGACTTCTGTTGATCTTGCTGCTGCTGGTGTTGACCGCTGCCTGGATTGTCTTTATGCGTTCCCTGTCCTTGCTGTGAGCCTTGCTGTGGATTGTTTGACATTTGAAAATCCTCCAGGGATGATCCCTGTTTAGTTAGGTTCGCTTTCCCCGGTAAAAGGTTGCTCTGTGTTTGTCGAGCCACGCCGCCTGACGCAAACGCGAGTGCAGCGGGTCAAAAGATAATTTCAAGTCACATTGGGTGAACAGAAACCGTTACATCCTGATGTAGCGTGAAATCCAGCAGGGTCTCACTCGGCACCCTTATCTGGTCGCCTTTCGTGATGACTTCCGACCCCGCCCCTGCGGCCGCGCCCGCGCCTGCGCCGATTGCCGCTCCTTCGCCGCCGCCCGCAGCGGCGCCGATGATCGATCCTACCGCCGCTCCGGTGATTGTTCTCCTCGCGGTGCTTGCGCCCTTGGACTTGCCCGTCATGTCATATTCTTCTGTCACTACCCGCACGGTTTGCCCATTCACCACAATCCCCGTCAGCTCCAGCCGCAGCTTCGATCGACCAGTGAACGTTCCAGTCTGCTTCGACTCGATCAGCCGGCCATAGACGTCCGCATCCTTTGCAACGATCACATTACCGTCTACTACCAGCGGTTCGGCCAGAGAAGCCTGGAAAGGATCGCCCGCCTGCTTCTCGGTGGTATCGATCGTATCGAGGGTGCGCACGGAAATAGTCGTCCCGGCCGGAATGGTGACCTTTCCTGACGTTTGGATGTCGTCATGCTTCATTGTCTCCGGCGCGTCGGGAAGCGAACTCTCCGATGCCGCCGGCTTGTCGCCGGCTGGGGACACCGGTATGTCAGCTATCCCCTCTGAATCAAACTCGAGCGAAACAACGTCGGAAATGCTGTATTTCTGCGTGGACGAACCAACCTGGAAGCTGATCTCGGTCTCCGTGCCACCCAGGAACTTGCCGTGAATCAGGCTGCCGTTCCTCAACTTCAAAGTGTCGGCCGACGCAATCGACGTCAAGAGACAAAGTGCAACGACCACTCCCCAATTCGGCCTGAATTTCATCATGACCTTCGCCAATCGCAGACTCAGACACTCGGAGGGGCAGACTTCTCGGCCCTTGTCATGGGAAGGATGACAAGGAGGCTTATTAGCACAGGAAGAGATGCTGGAATCAAAACCGCCCATGGGAAAGGCTTGCGGGCGAATTGGCCGACCAGACCGTCTGCCACTGCCACTAGCAGAACAAGCAAGATCAGCCTCACTGTCCACTTCAAATTTTGGCGATTTATCTGCAAGAGACTCCTCCATGCTGGTACCCCTGCAAATTCTGCACAATATCCGTGCAGAGGTTTGCCACTTAGCACTTCACTCTATACCCTCAAACTCTATGCGTCGAGTACCAGTCATGGTAGGGGCGTGGTGACGCCATCTCTCCGAAATGGTCGTTTTTACGTCCGCAAAAAAACGTAATTTAACGTATCTACCGATTCCTTCGGGTTGCGCTGAGCGTCGCGAGCAAGTTGTCTCAAGGGCCCCTCATACAAGCGCCCCACATTGGAGTTTGATCTCGTCCCTCATTCCAACTTGCCTTATAGCGAACAAGAGATTAGTGCAGCAGGAACCCACTCGAACTGTCGCCATACCTTATCAGAGGAAGAACTTCGTCTCACGCTCTATCAGGCTCTGCGGCTGTTGGCAGCAAAGCAGAGGTTTGTGGAAGATCGTACAGGCCTTCGGAAGCGACCTGGGATTGTAGGCGGTCGACGAGTTGCGCGATGGTTCGAGCGCACCGGATCAGAGCCCGTTCACTCTCAGAGATTTCGCCTGCGATTCCGGCTGATGTGGAATCGACGCGATCAACGAAACTCGCCGGTGCGCTTACGCGGTGAGCGCGGGTGGCAAGCTGGCTCTCAAGGCTATCTGCCATCTCGCGGAAGATGCGCACACACTCGAAGCGAAAGTCGTTCTCAAAGGACCTGAAGGGCTGCGATCTCGGGTCGGTGCCGCCGAAGATACGGAACCGGACCAGGGGGACCTCGAGCACGTAAAAGCTACGTAAGGAAGCCTGCCAGCGACGGATGCGATCGCGGGCGGCCATGTCTCTCGCGCGGGATGGGCCGGATTCAAACGGAACGGCATCGGATTGTGCGATCACTTCACCAAAACGACGAGAGATTTCGTCGCGCTGGCGGCGAATCTTCAAAATGTCCGCAGGATTGTTAGGGCGCGGAGAGGAAGAGGAGAAATCGGCCAGCAGGCGAAGATTGACAACAAAAATGCGCACCATCTCATCGCCGGCAGAGCGCGGAAAGAAGCGCTCAAAGACGAGCCACATCATGGTAATGCCGAGCAGGACGCCGAGTATGCGATCGCGTGCGATTGTAAGGTCGGTCTGGATGTGAAAATCACTGAGCTGGATGAGGTAAAACGAGAAGGCAATTTGCACTCCAGCATAGGAAAGCCTGGAGCTGGAAGTTGCAATCCACCCAGCAATCGCAGTGATGGTGGCGAAGAGCACTGTGAATCCGACGATGGAATCGATGTAGGGGAGAATGAAGATCTGGGCGCCAATGCCTGCGATCACACCACCGAGAACAAAGCCTGCGACGCGCATGAGTTGTTTCTGGCGGGAGGCACCGATGGTTGTGAGAGCGGTTAGAACGCAGGTGAGGATAGAGGTGGAGAGATTGGGCCAGTCCAGCGATATGTAAAAGACGTAGCAGAGCATGGCGGCCGTGGTTCCGCCGAGGATGTAACGCAGATGCGCGGGATTGGAGAATGCATCGGGAAGAAAGATACGGCTGGCAGCGGGGGCGTCATCGATAGCCTCGACTCCGAGGTCGGGGACGCTGTCGCGTCTGAAGATGGAGGGCATGAGCGAGACCATGGATTCGATTTCAGAGAAGAGCGGAGTGCCGGGACTGGGCAGAGGCTCGAGAGCTGCCTGACAGGGTTGGCCGTGGGTGCGAAGGCAGGTGCGAATGTCAGCGAGGCTTTGACTGACGCGCGCGGCACGCTGCCGCAGATCCGCCGGTAGAGAGGGAAAAGCACCAGCGAGAGCAGCGCCAAAATCAATCGAACGAGCTACGAGTGAAACCAGCGTGGTCATTTGCGTGCGATAAAGCTGGGCATAGTTTGCGCGGGCCACGTGACGGCGGAGCGCACTGGCCCCCACCATGGCGAACTGGGCAAGGCCGGCTTGCGTAGCGGGCGAAACAGGCCGGCCGTTGGCGTAATCTGCCATCAGATTCTCGATGAGCGCGAGGCGGGTATCAATTCCGTCCAGAAGATCATCACCGCCGTGCAGCGCGCGGAAGACGACTTCAACTCCCAGCGTCACCAGCGCACCGATGCTCGTTGCCAGGATGAGCCACAGTGTCAGTTCAAGGTTGTCTTCCCCAGGGCCGGGAAGGTACCAGATGCCAACAACCTGGCCAATGACAATCCCAAAGCCAATCGCCATTGCGTAGGTTGCGAAGCAGCGGAGGATAGCGAAGGCAAGAAAGAGGCTGCAACCAACCCAAAGAAAATGGGTTTCAGGAGGGGAAGCAAACAGCCTTGCGCCGACCGGGATGAACAGCGCGCCAATCAGGAACGCGCCAATCATGTAGATCGCTGAGCGTGCCGTGGAGACCAGATTTTCCCGCGAAAAGAGAAAAGCAGTCAATGCGCCGACGAAGCCACCGGGAATGCGGAAGATGACGAGGAGGAGCATGGTCAAAGTCGCGGAGATGACGATGCGCGCCACCAGCGCGCCGCGGCCGGGATAGGGCGCAAGTTCCTTTTTGAGGAACTCGGGGAACCAGTCGCTGAAGCGTTCCCGATGCGGAAGGTGAATGGGCTCGTAGGCCATGTCTACTTTCCTGGTACGTAGGGCCCATAGCTGGGGATGATTACTATGCCAGATTCGCCGAGACGGTATCGAGATGCAAGTGTACCTGTCTCAATCACTCATGGATTCTAACCGCCCCACTGCCCGAAAATAGAAGCACCAGAACGGTCCGCTTGTAGCAAAAATCCTTTGGCGTCGAATTACACCCAACTCGTTGATGGCTCTTAGCTTCTGTGTTTTCAATTAAGTACCTGTCTCTCTTGTATTATCTGATAGGTACAGGCGACCTGTGCCTTGCTCTTTTAGAGTCTGTTAGCACCGAAATCAAGAGGAGGGGATGGAGGGTAGCCGTCGCGAAACCGGAATCCCTTAGAATGGCCGCATGGTCATCCACACCTTCGCCTTTCGCTGGAAGCCCGGTGTCACCGCAGAACAGAAGGAGCGAGTCATAGCCGCTATCCGCGACCTCCAGGGGCGGATCCCTGGCCTGGTCGAAACCTGGGTCGGCGAAAACATATCGCCGCGCTCCCAGGGATACGAGCTTGGCGGCGTGATGAAGTTCGACAACCGCATTTCCTTGGAAGCCTACGGCTCCCACCCGGTACATCAGGAGTTGTTAGCCTGGCTCCTGCCGCTCATCGATCCGCTTGAAGTTGATTTTGAGGCTTGAGACGTTCATGGTGGCGATTACCGCCGCCTGTTCACCAGCGCCTTCAGAAACGGGGCGCCCCATGCGCCGATTGCAAGCAGACCACCGAACAACAGCACCACATCGATGCTCTCACGGCCTTCCGGCGAAGCATAGACGTTGCGCAGATTCAGCCATAGCGCGAATTCGTCCAGCGTTAACGCCGCGCCGACTCCATACATGATTGAGACCAGCCGGCTCACGAAAATCGATGTTCCGGTGGTCTCTTCGCCTACCTCGGCCAACCACGCAAAGCCGACCACGAGAAGAATCAATATTCCCCAAACCAGATGATGAATATGTCGCCCGCCAACAATCACCCATCCAAACGGCCCAATGTTGTGAAGAATAGCCAGCACCAGCAGGCGCGCCCCGAGAAAGGTGAGAAAGAAACTCACGGACGCCAGGAACATTCTCCGCCTGGGACGATCACGGATATGCTCGTGCATCAGAATGCCAAGCTGGGTTAGGTGCAGAAGCAGGAGCATGGTCGTTGTTCCGACGACCGCACAAATCAGCAGAATCCAGGCTCCGGTCAAATGCATGCTTCGTTACCCTTTCCAACGATCACTGCGCCGGATCCATCAACCGCCCAGCGAGGGTAGGCGGTCCGACGCCCCAAGCAGAAAAATCACGCCAATCGCAAAGCTGTACACCGCACCTGCCACCGCCACCCAGCGGTAGAAGACGGGTCGATGCAGCCCTATCCCAAAAATTCCGCCCAGCGACGCCGTCATCAGCGTGTTCATGGCCACCAGGCCAACCGCGAATGCGAACAGTCCCATGAAGCCCTGCATCGTTCCGCCCAGGCTGGCCGCCAGCAGAAATAGCATCAGCTGGCTCGGCGTCTCAGCCCCCAGCCCGTGCAGAACCCCAATCGCAAAAACGGATCCGCCGCTGTAATTCCACGCGAAAGGCACGGGCCGCGGCGTATGTGGGTTGAAAAGTTTCACCACGCGCCACCATGCATACTGGCAGCCGGTAATAAGAATTGCCCACCGGCTCCTGACCGCCTGGTGCGAATGCGAATGCCGGATCAGATTCGCGACCACGCCAATACCCAGAACAATCAGTGTTGCCCCGATCAGCCTCTCCGTCCAGTTGTCCAGCCTCGCCGGCAGCGGAATATGCAGCATCACCACCAGGGAACCCAGCGCCACGACCGTCAGCGCATGGCCCAAAGCATAGGTAATCCCCAGCCGCATCCCCTGCTTCCAGCTTTTCTGCACAGCCGTAATGTCGGAGATGGCCGCAAGGTGGTCGTAATCGAAACCGTGCCGCAGTCCAAGCACGGCGCAGGAGAAGAGAGCGAGTTCAAGCTTCCAATTCATCCGTTAATTGAGATGTGGCCGCCTCGATCGCTCGCGCCGTCACCCAAACGCCAATTGTAACGAGGAATTGGAATCTTCAGTAAACCGGGCGATTCGGAGGCAATACCGTCTTGCGGCTCAGCCCGAAATCCGCACCAGTTGCTCGGCCTCGATGCGCGGACCGAGAATCGAAATCCGCGGCACTTGTCCGCGCGCCATCGCAACTTCATCGCAACGATACAGACGCGGGCAGTTCTGGCAATCTTTGAAAATCTTGTCCGGCAGCGCCGTCCGGTCTTCGACCTCGCGAAACCCGTACTGAAAAAAGAAATCCGGAATGCGCGTAAACAGGCACACGCATCCGATGCCGTGATCTTCGGCCTCTTCCAACAGAGAGAACAGGAGTCGTCCGCCAATTCCCTGGCTCTTCGCTTCCGGCTTCACTACGATCGACCGGACCTCTGCCAGATGCGGCCCGTAGAGATGCAACGCGCCGCAGCCCAGGAAGACTCCGGCCTCGCTCTCAGCGACAGTAAAATCGCGAACATTCTCACAGATCTCCGCGAAGACGCGCCGCAGCAACGTGCCATCCTGAGACAGGCTGTTCACCAGTTCATAGATGTTGGTCGCATCCTGCAGGCGAGCTTTACGCACCTGCATGGCTCACCTCTTGACTCGCAAGACTTACCGACCCATAGTTACCCGCCAAAGCCTGCACATGCGCTTCAGCCGCAGCCAGTGCTTCGCGCACACGGCTCCGCGCGGTCCCACCGATCACGTCATGACAATCCAGCGTCGCCTCAAGCGTCACCACTGTAAAGAAGTCCTGCTCAAACTCCGGCCCAAATTCTTTCAACTCATCCAACGTCAAATCACCCAGCTCGCAGTTCTTCTCTATGCAATAGCGGACCGCGCTTCCAATCTTTTCGTGCGCCTTGCGAAAGGGAACACCCTTGTATACAAGATACGTAGCTGCGGCCATTGCGTTCAAATATCCGCTCTCGCAAGCCGCTCGCATCCGTTCCGTACGGAACTTCAGCGCGCCAGTAAACTTCGCCAGCAGAAACACCATGATGTGCGCCGTACTGGTTGCGGAAAACACGGGCTCCTGCGTCTCCTGGAGGTCCTTGTTGTACGCCAGTGGCAATCCCTTCAGCAGCAACGTCACCGTCTCCGCCGCACCATGAATGCGCCCCACCTTGCCGCGCACCAGTTCTGTCAAATCGGGATTCTTCTTCTGTGGCATTGCGCTCGAACCCGTCGAAAACGCCTCAGGCAATTCGACGAATCCAAATTCTGCCGTCGCAAACAGAGTGATCTCTTCCGCGAAGCGGCTCGCATGCAGCCCAATCATCGTCAGTGCTTGCAGATACTCGAGTACAAAATCGCGATCGCTCGTCGCGTCCATGCTGTTCGCAGTAGGCGCTGTAAATTCGAGCTCATTCGCGGCAATATTGCGATCCAGCGGCAGAGTCGCGCCCGCAACGGCACCCGATCCCAGCGGACAATAGTTCAGGCGCTTCGCACAGTCTTCGAGGCGGGATGCGTCGCGCAACAGCATCTGAACGTAGGCCAGCAGCCAATGTGCAATAAGCACTGGTTCTGCCCTCTGCAGATGTGTATACGACGGCATCACGGCATCCCCGCTGGCCTTCGCCTGTTCGATGAGAGCGGTAGCCCAGGCGCCAAGGTGGGCAATCAGCATGCCGATGCGCTCCCGCACATACAAACGTAGATCCGTCGCAATCTGCTCATTGCGGCTGCGTCCCGTATGCAGCTTGAGTCCGAGGTTTCCGATAGCTTCAACGAGCTTTGATTCTACGAAGTGATGAATGTCCTCGGCATCCGAGCCGAATTCTTCCGGCCGATGCACCGTGCCATCGCTCGCATCAGGCTGTTGTTGAAAACGACGAATAATTCCGTCAAGACCCTCAACGATCTGGACGAACTCCGTGTCCGTCAGAATGCCGGCAGCCAGCAGGGCGCGAGCGTGCGCCTTGCTGGCCATGGTTTCTTCTGTAAGAAGAGCCCGGTCGAACTTGATCGAACGCTGCCAGTGATCAAACAACGGGTCCAGGGGCTCACGAAAGCGACCGGACCACATCTTGGCGCTCATGAATTCTCTCCGCCTTTCGTGGTCGCGCCGTCTTTCGCCGCCCTGTCTTTCGTGCCACTGTTCAGTTGCGGCATTTCCGAACCATGGCTCAGCGTGATGAGGCCCGTCTGGGCGTAGGTCATCAGCTTGGCGCGGGTGTCGGAGATGTCGAGATTGCGCATTGTCAGCTGGCCGATGCGGTCGCGCGGAGAGAAAGCCGATTCGGTCTTCTCCATGCTCAGGCGCTCGGGGTGAAAGGTCAGGTTCGGCGACTCCGTGTTCAGGATCGAATAGTCGTTGCCGCGGCGCAGCTCGATCGTGACCTGGCCAGTGATGGCACTTGCCACCCAGCGCTGCGCGGATTCGCGGAGCATGATCGCCTGCGGATCGAACCAGCGTCCTTGGTAAAGCAGGCGGCCCAGCCTGCGGCCGCTCTCGCGGTACTGCTCGATCGTGTCCTCATTGTGAATGCCCGTGATGAGCCGCTCATACGCGATGAAGAGCAGGGCCATGCCGGGGGCCTCGTAGATACCGCGGCTCTTGGCTTCGATGATGCGGTTTTCAATCTGGTCGCTCATGCCCAGGCCGTGGCGGCCGCCGATGCGGTTGGCTTCGAGCAGCAGCTCAACGGGGTCGGGAAACTCCTTACCATTGAGAGCTACTGGAAAGCCCTGTTCGAACCGGACCGTCACCTCTTCGCGCCTGACATCGACATCGTCACGCCAGAACGCCGTTCCCATGATGGGCGTGACGATCCGAATACTGCTGGAAAGCAGCTCGAGGTCCTTGGCTTCGTGGGTCGCACCGAGAATGTTGGAGTCGGTGGAGTAGGCCTTCTCGGCGGACATCTTGTAGCCGAAGCCGGCCTTCTGCATGAAGGCCGACATCTCGGTACGGCCGCCCAGCTCATCGATAAAGGCCGGGTCAAGCCAGGGCTTGTAGACCTGCAGCCGGGGATTGACGAGCAGTCCGTAGCGATAGAAGCGCTCGATGTCGTTGCCCTTGAAGGTCGACCCATCGCCCCAGATGTCGACGCCGTCCTCCTTCATGGCAGTGACCAGCATGGTGCCGGTGACGGCGCGTCCGATGGGCGTGGTGTTGAAGTAGGTGATGCCGGCGGTCGAGATATGAAAGGCGCCGGACTGGAGTGCGGCGATCCCTTCACGCACCAGGGGCTCGCGGCAGTCGATCAGCCGCGCATGCTCCGCTCCGTAGTCGAGCGCCTTGCGGGGAATCTCGTCATAGTCGCTTTCGTCCGGCTGCCCCAGGTTGGCCGTGTAGGCATAAGGCAGGGCGCCCTTCTGCTTCATCCAGTGAAGCGCAGCGCTGGTGTCGAGTCCCCCGGAAAATGCGATGCCTACTTTTTCACCAACCGGCAGACTCTCGAGAATCACAGACATCTCTTCCGAAACCTCACAGTTCTTCCCCCTTTTGAAAAATGATTGCTTGGGTGCCCCATCCTGTGCGCAACGCGCGGGTGGGAGACCACAACTATAAGTGCGCCTGTCTGCGCTCTAATCCCTAATCCCTAATCCCTGCTTCTTCCCGCCTAGCAGCATCAGCAGCAGCGCCTTCTGCGCGTGCATGCGGTTTTCCGCCTGTTCGAACACCACAGACTGCGGACCATCCAGCACCGCATCTGTCACTTCCGCATTGCGATGCGCCGGCAGGCAATGCATGAACACAGCATGCGGAGCCGCGTGCGCCATCAGCTGCTCGTTCACCTGGTATGGCTTGAAAATCGGAGCGCGCTTCGTCACCTCGTGCTCAAATCCCATGCTCGTGCACACATCCGTGTAGATAGCATCCGCATCTGTAACCGCAACCGTAGGATCGTTCACCAGGTTCACGCTCCCGCCCGTTCTGTTCGCGATCGCCCGCGCCTGCGCGACGATATCTGCCTTCGGCGCGTAGTTCTTCGGCGAACCGATGGTGCAGTGCGCGCCAAGCTGCGCGGCCGTCAGCATCAGGGAGTGGCACACGTTATTCCCATCACCCACATAGGTGAACTTCAATCCCTTCGCCGAACCGAACCGCTCTTCCACCGTCATGAAATCCGCCAGCGCCTGGCACGGATGCTCGAGATCGCTCAAAGCATTGATCACTGGACACGCCGCCACTTCTGCCATCTCAGTAATCGTCTCGTGTGCGTAGGTCCGCAGTACGATTGCTGATACCCAGCGCTCCACATTGCGTGCAATGTCGGCCAACGATTCGCGCTCACCCAGCGGCGACTGTGTCTGATCGACGAAAATTGCCGATCCGCCCATGGTGTTGATCGCCGCCTCGAACGTCAGTCGCGTCCGCAGCGACGCCTTCTCGAAGAACATCACTATCTGCTTGGCGTCGAGCGCCCAGCGATACTCCTGTGGCCGCGCCTTCGCCGCGTGAGCCAGTTCCATCACCGCGGCAATCTCCGCCGTCGAAAAATCAGCAATCGAGCAAAAATCGCGTCCCGAAAGCGCCTCAGCAGGGGAGGGAAGTACGCCCGCCTGCGATTCGGATTCAAGATAAGTGTTGCTAGCCAACGTGTTTGCCTCCCGTCGTTGGAGCGCCCGCCGTCTGCGGCGCATGCTCGGTAAAAATTGAGTCGAGGGCATCGATGGCATGATCCACATCGTCTTTGCCCAGAATGAACGGCGGCAGGAATCGCAGCACCGTCTCACTTGTCCTGTTTATTAGGATGCGCTGTTCCAGCATTGCGCTTGCTACCTGTTTGGCCAGATCGGCCGAATCCAGTTCGACCGCCAGCATCAGTCCCATCCCGCGCACATCCACGATGGCGGCGTGCCTGTCGGCCAACCCGTCCAGGCGTCCGTGAAAATACGTGCCGATATCAGTTACATGTTGCAGAAGCTGCTCTCGCTCAATCGTTTCGATCACAGCCAGAGCCACCGCGCATGCCAGGGGACCGCCGCCAAATGTGGTCCCATGCATGCCCGGGTGAATAGCGCGGGCTGCCTCCTCCGTGCACAACATCGCACCTAGGGGAAGCCCGCCAGCCAGAGGTTTCGCAATCGTCATAACATCCGGCTGAACGTCGTAATGCTGGTACGCGAACCACTTGCCCGTGCGCCCCAGACCTGCCTGAATTTCATCGGAAATCAACAGCGCTCCAGTAGAGTGCGTCAGCCCGCGGGCCGCAGCCATAAACTCCTTCGACACCGGCCGAATCCCGCCCTCGCCTTGAATCGCCTCGATCAGCACTCCGCAAACATCACTCGAAAACTTGGCCCGTAAATCTGCAACGTCGTTGAAGCGAACAAACTCCACCCCCGGCATCACTGGATCAAACGGCTCGCGATACTTCGCCTTGTGCGTCGTCGCCACTGATCCCATCGTTCGCCCGTGGAAGCTGTTCTCAAGCGCCAGAAACTTCGTTCCGATCGTCTTGCCTTCGCTTCGCAGTAATCCCGCATAGGCCCGAGCCAGCTTCAGCGCTGCTTCCCATGCCTCGGTGCCGCTGTTTGAAAAGAAGGCCCGATCCATGCCGCTCATCTTCGTCAATCGCAGCGCGAGCTCCGCCTGCCCTTCGTGAAAATACAGATTCGAGATATGGATGAGTTTCTTGCTCTGCTCCGTAATCGCCTTCTCAATCGCCGGATGGCCATACCCCAGCGCATTCACGCCAATCCCGCTCAGCAGGTCGAGATACCGTTCACCCTTCTCGTCGATGAGATGCACACCCTCACCCCCGACAAAATGAATCGGATTCCGCTCATAGGTCGGCAGCAGCAGCTTCGCTTCTACCTCTTTGATTTCTTCCAGCGTCATAGACCCTCAACCTTTTGGAGTCACCGGTTTTTCGCTTACTGCTTCTTAGCTAACCGGACCATAGCTACCCGCTTCACCAGCTATCCGGCCCTTAGATGTTCTGTTACGCCACTAAAACTTCGGTCCCATGCAGCACCCGCGAGCTGCAAAGATCCGGCAGCACCGCCGCCACTTCCGCGGGAAGAATCCGTACCCGCTTTACGCCCTGCAGCAGAGCCTCGCGGCAGGCGCTCAGTTTGGGAAGCATTCCGCCGCTGATCACCGAGTCTTTCGTCAGAGACGCAATCTGGCCTACACTCAACCACCGCATTACTTCGCCATCCGCACCGCGCACACCCGGCACATCAGTCAGAAACACCAACGCATCTGCCTTGCACGCCGCCGCACACGCGGCGGCCATCTCGTCCGCGTTCACGTTGTAGTACTCGCCGTCGAAACCCAACGCGAGGCTTGAAATCACCGGCACCGCACCCATCTTCCAGATCGCGTCCAGCCAGCGAGGATCCGACGCGACAATCTCGCCCACATATCCCAGGTCCGGAGCCGTCCTTTTCTTGCGCGCGCGAAACACCAGTCCATCGCCGCCCGAGAGTCCCATCGCTGCCTGACCGTGTGCTCCCAGAGCCGCCACCAGGGCCTTGTTCACCTGTCCGCCCAGTACCATCACCGCCGCATCGCGCGTCTCCGCATCGGTCACGCGCAGGCCCGCGACAAACTCGCTCTGCTTGCCCATCAGCTTCAGAGTGCGCGTCAACTGCACGCCGCCTCCATGCACCAGCGCGACCTGGTTGCCGTCCTTCACCAGTTCTGCAATTGCCTGCGCGCAAACGTGCAGCAACTCGAGATTCTCGAGGGTGGCTCCTCCCAGCTTGACGACGAATTTCATGCCAGTCCCTCCGCTTCTCCCCAACCACACATCAGGTTCAAATTTTCTACCGCCTGCCCAGCCGCGCCTTTCAGCAAATTGTCCAGGCACGAAATAATCACGCATCGCCGTCCATCCTTGTTCAGTGCAAATCCGATATCGCAATAATTCGTCCGCACCGAATACTGAATCTGCGGCAACTGCCCTGCGCCGAAAATCCGTACCAGCGGGCTTTCGGCATAAAACTCGCGATATCGCGCTTCTACCTCTTGAGGATCACGCTTCTCGGTGAACCTCACATAAATCGTCGACAGAATCCCCCGTGGAATAGGCAGCAGATGCGGCGTAAACACGATTTGCTCATCCCTCAACTCAAGCTGCTCAAGCAACTCGCCCGTGTGCCGATGTCCAAAGACCCCATACGCCGACAAATTATCCGCTGCATACATATAGTGCGTCTTCTCTGTCGGAGCCTTCCCCGCGCCGGACACGCCCGACTTCGCATCGCAAACAATGCCATGCTCCAGATCCACCCAGCCGGCCGCCACTAGTGGCTTCAGGGCGAGAATGATCGACGTCGCATAGCATCCGGGATTCGCAACCAGCTCCGCCCCGCGAATCTCTTCGCGATGCAGCTCCGGGCTACCGTACACAGCTTTCATCTGCAATGCGACAGCATGACGATGGACATCGTCCTCAAATTTGTACACCGCTCGATTCGATGCCGCCTTCAACCGCCACGCGCCACTTAAATCGATCACGCGGAGACCCTGTTCCAACGCCTTCGGAGCCCACTCCCGCGACTGCTCATGCGGAGTCGCCAGGAACAGCACTTCAACTCCCCGCTCCTTCAACAGTTCCCACGAAATCGGCTCGATCCTCAGTGACCCCGAGCCATTGTTGTCCATCAACTGCGGATGCATCGCCGTCAGCGACGCCAAGCCCGTCGCGTCGGGACGCCCAAGAAACACCGGCGGGGCATCCTTTAGCCGAGGATGATGCAGCAGCAGCCGCGCCAGCTCCATCCCGGCATACCCACTCACTCCCATCACCGCAGTCTGTAAGCTGTTCTTCATCTCTTCCGTGCTCTTCTAATCCCTGTTCCCTAATCCCAGTCCTCAGCCGATCATCTCTTCCAGACGTGCGCGCAGTGTCGCGGCCCGCTTTTGGTCGGGGCAAATAATCAGAATCGTGTCGTCGCCCGCGATCGTGCCCACTACTTCTTCCCAGTCCTCGTGGTCGATCGCCAAAGCCACCGGTTGCGCGCCACCGTTCGTGGTAATCAGCACCAGCTGGTTCTGCGCCTGCTTCACCTTCAGTCCAAAGCTCTCCAAAACTTCGCGGATCGAAGGCAGATCGTTGTCTTCCTCGGTAACGCCATTCGGCAGGGCGTAGCCGTTCGGACCCTTGTATAGCCGCATCTCGTGAATATCGCGTGAGAGCGTGGCCTGCGTTACATCGAATCCGCGGCGCACCAGCTTGCGTCGCAACTCATCCTGGCTGGTCACACCCGCGCTGGCCACCAGTTCTCGAATTGCATTGTGTCGGTCGTATTTCGTCAATGAAGGAAACCGCGTTTTCGTCAAAATAGAAAATCGCGGCATGGGTTAGAATAAAATCCATACCGCGACTGCATAATCATACAATTCAATGTATAAATATACATAGCCACTCTGTCAAGCGGTCGCGGATAAATTTTCTTAATCGCATTCATCGCACTTTTTTATGGCGCGCGTTCCACCCGCGCCAGCGTTGAACTTTATTAATGTCAGTGATCGAAGGAGGTCGTATAGTAGGCCATGGGCAGCATAACTATTTCTGATTCGTCGCGATTCCCCGAGCGCCCACAGAGCTCCCATGCTTCCTTGGTCGATCCCCGCTTTGACCACGAATCCTGCGGCGTAGGCTTCGTCGCGACTCTCACCAATCTTCCTTCGCATGACATTCTTGAGAAAGCACTTACCGCACTTGCCCGCCTCGAGCATCGGGGCGCCGTAGCCGCCGACGGCAAATCGAGCGACGGCATTGGCATCACTACCGCCATCCCACGTGATTACCTGCTCGCCTCGACCGGCGTCTCGCTCGACCCTTTCCAGCCTTTGGCTGTTGGCGTCGTCTTTTTCCCACCGGAGACCACCGAGTCGCATACCGAGTTCGAACAAGCCCTCGCCGGGCAGAATCTAACTGTCCTTGCCTGGCGCGACGTGCCCACTTGCCCTGAGATCCTCGGCGAAATAGCCCTGTCCACCCTGCCCATCATCCGCCACGTGCTCATCACCACGGACGAGCCGGCCAACCTCGACCACCGGCTCTTTCTGGCCCGCAAGCAGTTCGAGCGCAGCCACGCCGAGGGGTATATCTGTTCGCTCTCTTCTTCCAACATGGTTTACAAGGCCATGTGCGCCGGCCGCCTGCTGGCCGATTTCTATCCGGACCTCGCCGATCCGGCCTTCACCACGCCCTTCGCTCTCTTTCACCAACGCTACGCCACCAACGTCGCGCCTTCATGGGATCGCGCCCAGCCGCTGCGTATGCTGGCGCACAACGGAGAAATCAACACCGTCTGGGGCAACCGCGCCCGCATGGACGCCCGCGCGGCCACCTTCCCCGAGGACTTCAAACCCATCTTTACCAAGGATGGCTCCGACTCCACCAGCCTCGACGAAGCCGTCGAGTTGCTCGCCCGCAACGGGCGCACTGTGGCCGAAGCCGTCCGCATGCTTATCCCGCCCGCCGGCAATCTCGGCCGATCAGCCTTCTTTTCCTACGCCAGCGACTGCGCCGAGCCGTGGGACGGCCCAGCCGCCGTTGCCTTCACCGATGGCAACCTCGTCGGAGCCGTGCTTGATCGCAACGGCCTGCGTCCTTGCCGCTTCTTCGTGACCGAGGACAACCTGGTCGTCCTGGGTTCCGAGGCTGGCCTCGTCGATCTCGATCCAGAAACCATCGTCCACAGCGGCCGCCTCGGTCCCGGACAGATGCTCGTCGTCGATCTCGCCGACCACATCCTCCTGGAAGACGAACAGCTTCAGGCCATCTTCGACGGCGCTGCGCCCGAATACGAAAAGCTCCTGGAAGACAGCACCCTCGAAGACCACGTTCCCGGCCCCATCCTCGAGCCGGCGGAGCTTACCCGCCTCCAGTTCGCCTTCGGATACACCCGCGAAGACGTAAACATGATCCTCAAGCCGATGGCCATGGACGGCAAGGATGCCGTCTGGTCCATGGGCGACGACACGCCGCTTGCGCCGCTAGCCCGTTCGCCGCGCCCCGTCTACGCTTTCTTCCGCCAACGTTTCGCGCAGGTCACCAATCCGCCCACCGATTCGCTCCGCGAGGCGCGTGTTCTGCAACTCCACACTCGCCTCGGCCCCTGGCCGCACATGCTCAACAAGCATGCTCCGCTCTCTGGCCTGTCGCTCCCATCGCCCTTCCTATCGCTCGCACAGACAGATGACCTTCGCGCTCGTCACCACGCGCTTGCCAGCAATCTGCCGTTGGCTGTGCTCGAATGCGTCTTCAGTCCGTCCTGCAATCTGGTTACGGCACTCGACGATCTATGCGCGAAGGCAATCGACCTGGTGCGCGGCGGGGCCGCGGTTCTGCTGCTCAGAGATCGCATGGCAAACGGCGAAACGATCCCCATCCCCATGGCCATGGCCACCGGAGCCGTCCATCACGCCCTCACCCGCGCCGGAGTCCGTACCCACGCTGGCCTAGCCGTCGAAGCCGGAGACTGCCGCGATCTGCATCACGCCGCTGTCCTCCTCGGCATGGGTGCGGGAGCAGTTTGTCCCTGGCTTGCGCTTGAAACCGCGCGAAGCCTCAACCCCGAAAAGGGCGAGGCCAATCTCCTCCACGCGTTCGATCTCGGTCTCGCCAAAATCATGTCGAAGATGGGCATCTCCGTGGTCGACAGCTATCGCGGAGCGCACCTCTTCGATTGCATCGGACTCAGTTCCGAAGTTGTCGACCGCTGCTTCTTCGGAACTCCCGCTCCGCTCGGTGGCATCGGTTTCGCCGAGATTGAAGCCAACATCCGGCAGGTCTGGGCGAGCAGCCAGAACGCTCCCGCCGAACCCTCCGACGGCGACTCGCCCGCGCCCACGCCTGTTGTCACCATTACCAAAGACCTGCCCGACTATGGTTGGGTGCGCTTCCGCAAGGCCGATAAGGCTGAGCCGCATTCCTGGCAGCCGCAGACCGTCAAGGCCCTGCAGACAGTTGTCGGAAGCGCGCGCGGTGTCGCTGCTGTCGCCGAGCCCGCCGTCGCCTGGGCTGCCTTCTCGACTCAGGCCGTAGAGAAAGAGCCCACAGTCCTCCGCGACCTCCTAGAAATCCGCCCCGCAGGCGACCCTCTGGCTCTCGAACACGTCGAGGCTCCGGCGCACATGTACAGGCGCTTCATCGCCAGCGCCATGTCTCTCGGCTCGCTTAGCCCGGAGGCGCATCAGACCATCACCGCTGCCATGAACATGATCGGCGCGCGCTCCAACACCGGCGAGGGCGGAGAAGATCCCGCCGTCTACCAGCCCAACGTTGACATCGATCTGGTTGGCAGGCCGACGCCCTCGTACCTGCTCAACAACAAGGTCAAGCAGGTCGCCTCCGGCCGCTTCGGCGTCACCGCCGAATATCTGATGCACGCCGAGGAACTCGAAATCAAGATCGCCCAGGGTTCCAAGCCCGGCGAAGGCGGCCAGCTCCCCGGCCACAAGGTCACGGAGTTGATCGCGCGCCTGCGTCATGCCCAGCCCGGCGTCCAGCTCATCTCGCCGCCGCCGCATCACGACATCTATTCGATCGAAGATCTAGCCCAGCTCATCTACGACCTCAAGCGCATCAATCCCCGCGCCGCCATTGGCGTCAAACTCGTCTCCGAATACGGAGTCGGCACTATCGCTGCGGGCGTCGCCAAGGCTTACGCCGACTACATCGTCATTGCCGGCCACGCCGGAGGCACCGGCGCTTCGCCGCTCTCCAGCATCAAGTACGCCGGCAATCCGTGGGAGCTCGGTCTCGCCGAAGCGCAACAGGTACTGTTACAAAATGGCCTGCGCGGCCGTGTGCGTCTCCGTTGCGACGGAGGCCTTCGCACCGCCCGCGACATCGTCATCGCCGCTCTCCTCGGAGCCGACGAGTATGCTTTCGGCACCGCCGTCCTCGTGGCTCTCGGCTGCGACATGGCGCGACAATGCCATCTCAACACCTGTCCTACCGGAATCGCCACGCAACGGGCCGATCTCCGCGCCAAGTTCCGTGGCCGTCCCGAGCACGTCATCCGCTTCTTCGAGGAGCTGACCCGCGACATTCAGGTCCTGCTCTCGAAAATCGGCCTGCCTTCGCTCGAAGCCGCCATCGGCCGCACCGATCTGCTCGAGCAGATCCGTTTCGACGGCAGCCTTGACCTGGCTCCGTTGCTCGCCGCGCCAGCCACCGGCCAGACCCACTGGCAGGGCCGTCGCAACCTGCGCCCCACCGACCGCGCTCCCATCGACGACGCTTGGGTCGAACCCGCCCTCGCCGCTTACCGCGATGGACAACACTTCGCCCTCGATGCGCTCATCGCCAACGAAGACCGCACGCTCGGCGCGCGTCTCGCCGGCGAGATCGCGATGCTCAACACCAACGGCACCTACTCGGACCAACCGCTCACCTTCAAGATGACCGGGGTCGCCGGCCAGTCCTTTGGAGCCTTCGCCGTTCCCGGCATGCAGCTCATCCTCAAGGGCCTCGCCAACGACTTCGTCGGCAAGGGCCTCTCCGGCGGCGAAATCATCCTCCGCGGACAAGGCCGCGCCGCCCTCCAGTCCGAGCTGCACGTCATTCTCGGCAACGTCGCCCTTTACGGAGCCACCAGTGGAGCCCTCTTCGCTGCCGGTCGCGCCGGAGAGCGCTTCGCCGTCCGCAACTCCGGAGCCCTCGCCATTGTCGAAGGCGTCGGCGACCACGGCTGCGAATACATGACCGGAGGCCTCGCCGTCATTCTTGGCGCAACTGGCTTCAACTTTGGAGCAGGCATGACCGGCGGCCTCGCCTGGGTTTTCGACGAAGACGGCACCTTCCTGGGAGACGAGCTCTACCACGCCGACTTCCTCCAGCCCGAGCCCTACGACACCCTCGACGCCGAAGCCCGCGAGAGCATCCATGGCCTCGTCCAGCTCCACGCTGAGAAGACCGCCAGCACCCGCGCGTATTGGCTGCTCTCGAAGTGGGACGAACTCGCCCCACTCTTTGTCCGCCTAAATCCGAAACCCCAAGCCTGAGCAGACTAAGGAGTCATTCTGAGGAGCAGCGCGACGAAGAATCCAGAGGAACTTGGCCTCGTCGAACGCGGGCGGAGGTTTCTGGCAAAACCTGAAGGACTCGGGATCTAGGCGAAAGGGCTTGTCCGTTTGCCCCTCAGACCGCAAGCCTGAGTGCGGGAAAACCCGAGAAACTGCGCGTTCCACCATGTGTTGCCCACAGAATAATTTCCTTGCGGTCTATAGTTTCGCTGTGCAAGATTTTGAGCGTGGAACAGTTGGCACCCGGCACCCTCCTTGGCCATTACAAAATCGTTTGCAAGCTCGGCCAGGGCGGAATGGGCGTCGTTTATGAGGCTGTTGATCAGAAGCTTGGCCGCCATGTCGCCGTCAAGCTGCTCGCCGAGACGATCGGTGAGGACACTGCCGCTCTCGAACGCTTCTGGCTTGAGGCTCGCGCAGCCTCGTCATTGAACCACCCCGGCATTTGCATCATCCATGAGCTGAATGAATCGGCCGAATCGCCTTTCATCGTGATGGAACTGCTCGAGGGCAGCAGCCTGGAGAAGGCCTATCACGGTCACCCCATGCCGTATCCGCGCTTGCTTGAGATGGGCACGCAACTGGCCGATGCGCTGGACGCCGCTCACCGCAAGGGCATTCTGCATCGCGACATCAAGCCCGCGAATATCTTTCTGACCAACTCGGGGCAGGCAAAGCTGCTGGATTTCGGCGTGGCGAAGCTTGAGGGCGCGACTGATGGTGATGCAACCAGTGTCGGTCCCGAGGCACCCACCTTTCTGAAGCCGATAACCCGGGAGGGCCTGTCGGTCGGCACGGTCGCCTATATGTCGCCGGAGCAGGCGCGAGGCGAAGGGTTGGACTCGCGCAGCGATCTCTTCTCGCTCGGCGTCGTGCTTTATGAGATGGCCACAGGACAGCATCCCTTTCAAGGAGGCACGACCGCTGTCGTCTTCGACAACATTCTGAACCATGCACCCACCGCCCCGGTTTCGCTCAACGCCCAGCTCCCGCCGGAGTTTGAGCAGATGCTGAACAGGGCGCTGGAAAAGGACCGCGAACTCCGCTATCAGTCTGCCGCCGACCTTCGTGCCGACCTGAAACGCTTGCAGCGGAAGAGCAGTTCGGGCACCGTGATTCCTGCCGCGTCTCCTGCTGAGCCGGGCACGGGCAGCCCAGTCACACCGATAACGGGGACAAGAGCTTCCGGAGCGACACCTGCAAATCAATCGGGGTCCGTGAGCGCAACGGGCGTGCCCATTGCCGACAAGTCTCCCGGAAACTCCCATCGTCTTGTATTCGCGCTTGTAGCGCTGCTGGTGGTGGCCGCAACGGCATTCGCCGCGTGGCGATTCTGGCCCCGCTCCGCGCCATTTGCCGCGATTTCCGTCAGCCAGATTACCAACGCCGGCAACATCGAAAACATCGCGTTCTCAGCCGACGGACGTTTTCTTGCTGAAGTGAAAAACGACAGCAGCCAGCGAACTCTCTGGGTGAGGAATGCCGCCACCAATACCGACGCCCAGATCCTAGGAGCATTCGGCAACAATTACGTCGGGCTCACTTTTTCACCCGACGGCAACTATCTCTACTTCACGCGAGGAACGCCGGAGAACAACTCTCTGAGCGTTCTTTATGTCATGCCCGTGTTTGGCGGCACTCCGAAAGAGCTGATCGTCGACATCGACAGCACCATCAGCTTTGCGCCGGACGGCAACCGCTTCACCTATCTCAAATGGACCCCGGACCGTAAGGATCAGTACTCCGAAATTCATGTTTCGAGCAAGGATGGAAGCGACAACAAGGTAATTTACGAAACACAGGAATATCTTGGTCCGCCGGTGTGGTCACCTGATGGCAGCCGGATCGCGTGGACTGGCACCGTTCTACCCGCAATTACAGCTGCGCTTCAGGTTTTCGACCTCTCCTCAAAGACACTGAAGACGATTGCGGCCCCTCCCGGCGTCCTTTTCCAAAGCTCGGCCAACGGAGAGACAAATCTTGTGTGGACCTCCGACGGACGGCACCTGTTGGTCTTCTACAAAAAGGCACACACCGACCACTCCCAGGTCGGGATCGTCACCGTTTCATCCGGGGAATTTCATCCGGTAACCAATGATGTCAATGCCTACAACCAGCTTGCGCTATCCGGAGATGGACGCACCCTGGCAACAGTGCTCACAAACATCGATTCGAGCATTTCCTATTACAAGACTGAAGGCGGAGCGCCGCTCTCGACAACGCCCTTGAGAATTGCCCCGAGCATGATTGCCTGGGCGAACGAAAGCCGCCTGGTCTTTATCATTTCGGAGATCGCGGTCGGGTGGATCGATCGCGCCACCGGCAAGGTACAAACCTTCGATACTGGCGACATCGATCCCGGGAGTACCATTGCTGCCTGCCCTGACGGCCATATCCTCTTCGCGGGCTTCCCCAAAGGGGGCGGAGAGGCGCGCATTTTCCGGATGAATGCGGATGGAGGAGAGGTCGCGCAGCTTACAACCACTGGAGTCGCACGCGCCCCCTTCTGCACTCCGGATAGCCTGCAGGTCTATTACTCGATCAGGGAAAGTGGATTCGCCTCTTCGCTTTGGGCCGTTCCCATTACGGGAGGGGCACCGAAACAACTACTCCCCTCGAACATCACACAAGCTTTCCGAATTTCGAGCGACGGAAGGCTGGCAGGCTTTGACGCAGCCACTTCGAACACGAGTTTCGCGTACAAGTCGATCGACATACCTTCGCGGCGAGTAGTTTCCGTCGTTCCCATGAACATCAGCGACATCGTCAACAGTGATTTTGACTATTCGCATGACAACCGTGCGGTGATCTACTCCGTCCTTCAAAACGGCGGGCGTGTGCTGCTGTATCAACCGCTCGACGGTACGGCCCCTCACGCGCTCACCGATCCGGTGCAGGAGATCATCTGGAGTATTGCGTCGTCGCACTCCAATGAATTGGCGACCGCACGACGCAAATCAAGCGCAGATGTGGTGCTCATTACCGACCAGAACGCCAAAGGCAAAAATTAAGGCTTCCTTCGATTGTCAATCTACCTTCCTCTGCCTCACGCCGAATCACGGGCGTGAGGCTCATCAAGGCAGCGAGCTGCCTTCAATCCGGAAAGCCCACGCGATGCACCAGATCAATGAAGCGCGGATCTGTGCGTATCGAGTCGAACAGGGGCCTCAGCTTGATGTAAAGGAGGGCGCTGGTGTGACCCCCTTGATAGGCTTTCTCGAGGTATTCGATAGCTTCGTTCGTTTCGCCCAGAAGCGCGTGAATGTAGGCGCAGTCGGAAGCCGAACGGAATTCGGGAGGCCCTGAATACTGCATCAATTCAACCAATGCATTTCTAGCTTCGTCGTGCTTTCCAGCCATTGCGTTGATGGTGCCCCAGACGCCCTTTGCACGAATATCTACTGGAACACCCTCTCCGGCAAATGCAGTGGCCCTTTCCGCCTCCTCAAAGGCCTCTGGGTATCTTCCCTTGTAGGCATATGAGACAGCAAGGACCTGGCGCGCACTCGCGAAAGAAGGGTCAAGCTCCAGCGCCCGCTTGCAATACTCGATGACGAGATCGTGTTCGCGGAGCAGTTGGTAAATAATTGCAAGGTTCATGTAGTTAGACAAAGAGAGCGGATCGAGCTCCAGTGCTGTGCGAGCTTCCGCAACGGCCTCTTCAGATAGCCCCATGACCACGCACCACTGGCTGCGGACGTAATGACATCCCGGAAGCTGCGGAGCCAGCTCTATTGCTCGACGAGACTCTTTTTCTGCATTCTCCCAATCCCATTCGTACGCGAGCAATATGAACGCCAGCGAAGCGTGGGCGTATGCGAGGGAGTCATCAATCTCAAGGGCTCTAAGCGCCGCTGCCTTTGCTAGGGGAAATGCCTGACGAGGCGGCAAACTGCTAAAAGAGCTCACCAGAACGTACAAGTAGGCCAGCCCCGCGTAAGCTGTTGCGAACAGAGGATCCATTTCAATAGCTTGCCGGGAGAACAGAACACCCATTTGAACCCCCTCAGGTGTCCACTTGTTTGCGTAATACATCGCCTTCAGATAGAGGTGATAGGCCTCGCGGTTCTCGGTCGGCCGTCGGCTGAGGAGCTTCTCCTCAGCCAGTGTTAGACGTGGCAGAAGGCTCTCGGAAATCCGGCGTGCAAGCTCCTCCTGCAAATCGAAGATATCCTCAATCTTCCGGTTGTAATGATTGCCCCATAATTGATCGTCATTCACCACATCGACCAGCTCAGCCTGGACGATAAGCGACTCGCCGATGTGAGTCACGGTGCCCGTGAGAACCGCCTCGACTTTAAGGTCGCTGCCAATCTTCTTCAGGTCCCTCTCATGGCCCTTGTATTGAAAAGCGGTGGCGCGCGGAACTACCCTCAGATCGGGGAATTGAGAAAGCAGATTGATTATGCTCTCGCTGATTCCCTCGCTGAGATATTCGGCTTCTGGTGGGCCGGTTCCGTTGGCGAACGGCAGGACCGCAAGCGAGCGGACGGAGCCATGAGTCTGTGGCGCAGTCACGGCCGCCTCACGGTCATCGATTACTTGTACTGGACACAAGAACCGATAGCCAATAGTTGGCACTGTCTCGATATAGCGCGGCACGTGCGAGTCGTCTCCCAGCAATCGGCGCAGGGTGGCGATGCTTCGCGCAAGCGAGTTGTCTGAGACTGCACAATCGTTCCAAACGGCGTCTACGATCTCGTCCTTGGTCACCAGTCTTCCGCGGTTTCGCAGCAGAAAGAGGAGAACGCGAAACGCCTTTGGTTCCACGGGCCGGGTTTCACCCGCTTTGACAAGCCGGAACTCGCGCTCACTGATCTCGATATCGCCGAATCTGAAAACAGAGCACCTGTGATCTGTCACAAGGGTTACCTGCATATTCAGAAAAACATCAGGATCCCGTCATTACTCTTTGCAACCAAAGAGCGACACTTCACCCAGCCTATTTGGGGTGATCGCAAAAATGTTGTGCTGCATCGAAAACGCACTTTCGCGAACAGCCTCTAGGCACTCATATACGCTTCGCTGATTGCCAGCGGCCATCACTTGCGTATCGCGCCCCCAGAACATGAAACCCATTCACGCAGAATCGGAGGATTTATGACAACAGTAAGTTTCTCGAAAGCTATTCTCTACTTCTTCAAGCCAAATGACCAGTTCGCGCGCTTGACGACCATGTCGACTCCCGCCTTGGCAGAGTCGGCAATCCAGACCAGCATCAGGCAGCAGACTTACTACATATCAACGCTATGTACGACGGGCGCGCTATTCGCACCTCCCGTTGCTCCCATCAAGGTTCCAGTTCAACAGCCAATCAAAGCTCCGAAACGTGGGGGCGTGTTTACGGCCCCAATAACAAGTGGCACGCCGCGAAGGCCAGAAAGGGGCGTGGCTTTTCCACTCACAGATACTGGCGTAGTTTTCGGCGGTATCAGCGGTGATGGTCCAGACAATCCTGTCGCCGTCGGCGGAGGATTTGGCTTGGGATCTGGGGAGGCGACCGCTCCTACATTTATTGATGCACTGATCGATTTTGTTGAAACCCAACAACAATTGTTCCCGGTCGCCTCACTCTATCTCACTTGCTGGAACGCCGCCGCAATCGTTGGCGACAGTGCGAGAACCAGCCGGGCTCTAAGCGTGTGGCAGCAATTAGCAGGCGGCGCCGGAACCGCCTCAGACCTGGCATCACTTCTCGTTTACGATCCTAGTTCCCAGCAGATGTATCGTCTGTCGAGCAGCTCACTGAGTTCTTTGGCAAGCGACCCTGCTATCGCCGGTGCCTGGGCTGCGGGGCAGCCCTTCGGCGGACTGCTGTCGTCATTGGCGCAGGAAATTTACAGTCAACCATTTTCCAGCCAGTTTGCTCAGCAAGCCGGCACTCCCGCGGAGTTCACACCTAATTCTGGAGCATTTACATCCAAGACCGGTGCATTTGGACCGGAAGACAAAATCACGGACGACTGGTGGAAGTATGGGCTAAGTCTCGCCGGGGAAGCTGTCGCTTGTGCCGGAGCCGGATTGGCAACAGGAGCGGCAGTGGGTTCAGGAGGGGCATTTACGCCGGCTGCAGTATTGGGCATCGGCGGTTGCATCGTTGCGACTGGGAATGCGATCACACAGGGGCAGACCCTGGCGAATGACTACAACCAGGGAGCGGCACACGTAGAGACCGCCACCCTGCCAACGCCAATTGACATCCCTCCTGGTACTCCTGTTCAGACACCAGATGGAAGCGTTATCGTTGTGGACGCTTCCATCGACGGCTCCAGTACTAAAGGTCCGAGTGGTGAAGGTGGCGTCGACAGTAGTAGCGGTGACGACGGCAGTAGTGGCGGCGGCGGAGGAGGCGGGGGTGACAGCGGCGGTGGCGGCAGCTCTGGCGGCAGCGATGGAGGCAGTGAAGGCGGTGACAGTGGCGCCGGCGGCAGTTCTGGCGGCGGTAGCCCCGGCGGTAGCGATGGAGGCAGTGAAGGCGGTGACAGTGGCGCTGGCGGCAGCTCCGGCGGCGGCGATAGCCCCGGCGGTAGCGATGGAGGCAGTGAAGGCGGTGACAGTGGCGCTGGCAGCAGCTCCGGCGGAGGCGGAAGTCCCGGCGGTAGCGATGGAGGCGGTGAAGGCGGTGACAGTGGCGGCAGCTCGGGCGGCAGCTCGGGCGGCAGCGATGGAGGCGGTGACAGTGGCGGGGGCGGAGGCGGCACTGACGACGGCACGCACCATCTCGACCCAACAACTCCCGACAGGGGTGGCGGCAATGAGGGGGGCGGCGGCGGCGGCGATTCTGAAGGCGGACGTCCTCCTGCGATTCCCGGAGGTGGAGACCCGGTGGACGGACTTTGACCGACTTGGCGCTAGCGAGAGGGCGGAAAAAACAACAGAGGGAAGGGGGGCCCATTCAAGCCTGCCGTTGGCTTGAGTGGGCGTCCCGCAATCAAAACACCGTCACCCGCAAATCGTCAAGATCAGCGGATTCAGACTGAAAAATGCTCAAGCCAAAGAGGTCGTTAGAGAAGCAAAAACTCTATATGCAAAACCCTCTGCGGGGCCACGGACAGATGCGGAGAAGTCGCCTTTTCGTGAACGCTTTACGTTTAACATGCGATGTGCTACAGTCACTCGCCGGTTCGTTTCCGGCTCGAAAGGGGTCGTACTATGGCTGACACAAAGCATACAAAGCAGGCGTTTTCAGCTTCCGAGACGGATACGGTAACAAAGCTTGTGGACAAGTTCGCTAACGATAAGAAATTTGTTGATTCCGTTGCTGGCTATCAGCGCGGGCACGAGGCCGAACTGAAAAAATTTCTTGAAGCAAGTGGTTTTGAGGGGGTGGGGGTCAAGATATATAAGCTGCCAACAACCGGAACCCCGCCGCCCACTACGTGCTACGAGGTTTGCCTTTGCAGCACAATAATAACCGGATTGTGTATCTGTATTCGTTACTGTTCTTAGTAGTGGCGGATCAGGCGCGGCACACGAACAGAAGAACGAAACAAAACCCACGTTTGTTTTCCTTTGCGGAATGTCTGTGTAGGCGCGGGTGGCCTATCCTTTCCGATTAGTCACCGTTCCACAGCAGCCTCGAAGGTCCGTTTCGATGCGGGGAACGCCCTTCTCGAGCCAGGTTGCGGCCCGAGGGACGTTCCTCGAATCTAAGCGACCACCTCAGCGCTAGTGCGACGTTGGGCCCTTCTGCACTGGGGGCCGCACCGGCGTGATGATGCTGCACGCACCGGAGCGCCAGGTGCGCAGGACCATTTCCTCCAATGCTGCTGAGGTCGCAGCGCTATTTTGTGCGTCCCCATCGTAGTGCGCAGTCAGCAGATTCACTCCCGCCGTCGGAGCGAATATCGTCAACCTCGCGCTCCCATTCTTCAGTTCTGCCGAGGCCAGCACGGTCGAGCCTTTCCTCAGCTCAACCTTGCCTGTAGGCTTCTCGGCACCCTGTCCCGCAACCAGAATGGAAAACGTTACTCGATTGCATCTCTGCACGGGATTGGCTGTCGAACTCAGCGTCACCTTCGTGACCGCGGCCGCCGCGGTTACCGTGTAGGTCCGCGTGATCGGTCCCGCCGCTGCATAGTTCGTGTCGCCGGCATAGGTTGCCGACAGCGTGTGCGTGCCGGTAACCGACGTTACCACGCTCAGCGATGCAACGCCGGAAGAACTCAGCGTGGCTGGGCTGCCGCTGATGGCCGCTCCGTCCAGCAGCATCGTCACTTTGCCTGTCGGCACAGGTGATGTCGTCGAGGTGACACTCACCGCAAACGTGATCGCGGTTCCTGCCTTGACCGACGATGAGGTTGCGGGTGAAGTAATGGTGAAAACAGGCGCAGGCAGTGTGCCGGAGCCGTAAAACTGCACTGTGTTGGAGTTGGTCACCGTGTTATCGTGCAAGACGAGGTTGGCTGACCGGCCTCCTGCAGCCGCCGGCTTGAATAGGATGCCTATCTTGCAACTCTGCCCGGAGTACAGGGTCGACCCGGGAGTGAGAAGGCAGCTCGTAGTGGTTGGATCAATGCTGAAGTCGCTCGCGTTCGTGCCGGTGATGACTGCATTGGTGAGGGTCATGGCCGAGTTGCCGGTGTTGGCCACCGTTACGAGGTGAGCAGCACTGGTTGAACTCCTCAGCTGCGAGCCGAAGTTCAGGAATCCATTCGGACCCAGCTTGCGAACAACCTGCGCCGTCCCGGTCGCCGCCGCACCGCTGATGATATACACCTGGCCCTGTGAATCCACCGCTACGCCAGTAGGAGAGCTTAGCGTTGCGGAGGTGGCCGTCCCGCCATCACCGTTGTAGCCTGCGGTTCCCGATCCGGCGATGGTGTTGATGATCCCTGTCACAGCGTCGATGCGGCGAACGCGCTGGTTGGATGTGTCGCTGAAATAGAAGTTTCCTGCCAGATCGAAGGCCATCTGGCCAACCTTCGCGCCAATCTCGGCGTTTCCTGCCTCGGCGCCGTCACCGCTGAAACCGCAGGTGTGCCCACCAACGATTTTGGTGAAGATTACGTTGGTATTTTCCGCATCGTAGAGCGAGGCTCTGGCGATTTCGCAAACGCTCCCATTCGACCACATGCTGTAGAGATTGTCTGAAGCATCCACGACCATAGGACTCGACGGGTTGGTCTGAAACGGAAACGGATTGTAAAGAAAGATCAGTCTTGCTGGAACGGGCTGCACGGTTGCCATCGCGGCTCCCGAATGGGTGTCGGGAAAGAATATGTGATTGTACGAATCGATACTCATTGTCCCGGGAGACCCGAGACCCTCAGAATTCAGATTGCATGGTGTACTGGCAGTGCAGCCGATCGTGCCTGACCCATTGATCTGAACCACCGGGCCGTAGTCGTAAATCTCGTGCATTGTATTGGCCGACGGTTCATCGAAATACACCTCGCCGAAGTTGTCTACCGCGATCCCGATCGGATTGGTCGCCGTCGTAGTCAGAGTCTTGATGGTTCCGCTTGAGTCCATGAAACGGATGACCTTGTTGCCCGTGTCGGCCATATACAAGGTATCGCCGCCGTCCACAGTCAGATTCTGCGCGCCGTTCAGCAGACCTGCGCTCGAGGGATAGGTACCCGCTACCGTCGTAATCGCTGCCGGAGTGAAGCTGACAACCGGCGCGTATCCGTTACCGCCTAACCCGACAGTGAGCGCCTCGGCGGACCCGGTGTGGGTAATTGTCAGCTTACCCAGCCGCCGCCCCGGACCCTGAGGTGTAAAACGAACCACCAGAATGCAGCTCTCTCCAGCCGAATAGAACTTCTGCTCAGCGCAGCTGCTCTCCGCCTGTACCTGAAAGTCCTTGGTCGATTCGATCTTCGTAAGTTGTGTCGATGCCGAAAAACGCACTGTCAGACGCTCCGGATAGGCGTCTTTTCCAACGTGCGCGGAAGCGAATGAGTGGAAATTCGCGGGCGCGTTGGCAAAAAAAGCTTCGCCTCTTTGCGGAGCAGCGAGCGCCCCACTCGGCGCTTCGCTGGGCGCAAGCCAGATCAACGGCTTTTGTGTTTGCGCCACCAGGACGCTGGATACGAGAAACGCCGGGCACAACAGCGCTCCGGCACGAAGGGTGCTCCAAACAGAATTTGGATTCATTGAACAGGCTCCTTGACGCAGGTCTGAGTTGACTTTTTTGGAAGCCCGTATGCGCGTACATCGTGAAGGGCCGCCCAGTGGAAACTTCAGGCCGGTCAGCGCTTAGGGGAGCTGAGTCGGAAGCGAGCGGGGCTTCCAGTGGAGTGGTACGCGTTTGGCCCGAACCGGAATAGGCTATCGTCGCCGCGGCGAATTGTCGAGGCAAAAAGCCGCGCACAGCAGTCCGGGCTGGGTGGCCCACATCTAACTTCAGGTGTTTGGGTGTGACTTTTGGTGTTTGGGTGCCCCATATCTGGCGGTTTTATCGCCAGATGTGGGTGCGTCGCGAGGATCACCGCCGTACGTGATAAAGTGCGTCTGTCCGGATTGCTGAAAACGCTTGAGACTCCAGGGCACGCAAGCAGCTTAGCTCAAGACTGCCCCACTCAAGCAAAGAAGCTTGAGCGGGCCACCGGCGAGATGTCCCGTCGCCGATTCGTCGCATCCACGCTCTCGAATGCGGCACTTTCGGCTTTGCCTGCTTGTTCGATGGCAGATGCTGCGACACAGAAAACAGGAGGAAATGAATTGACGACCTTGATGCCCTACCTTTTGTTCGATGGAAATTGCCATGAGGCGATGGAGTTTTACCAATCCTGCTTTGGCGGGGAGCTGACCGCGATCAAGGTGAAGGATTCTCCGGCGAAGGATTCCATGCCTGCATTTCAACAGGAGAAAATCGTCAATGCCTGGCTCAGAAGCGGCGATCTGCAGATTTCGGCATCGGATTGGCTGCGGCCCGACCGAACTCCGATCCGTGGCAACACGGTCTGTCTTTTTCTGAGCGGAGGGACACTGCAGGAGTTGAAAGTTCTGTTCGAAAGGCTTTCTGGGGAAGCAGAAGTTACGGATCCGCTGAAGGAGATGTTTTTTGGCGCCTACGGGGCACTCAACGACAGATTTGGTGTCCGATGGATGTTTCATTCAGACAGATAGGCCGGGAAGAACCGCAAGCAGCTAAGCAAATCAGCACAGGAGGCTGGGCGGCCCACATTCTAACTCTAGTGGTTGGGTGACCCATATCTGGCGGTTTTATCGCCAGACGATGGGAAGGCGGTGTGCGGCCGTGGAGATGCCTGACAGTCTATTCGAGCCTGGTCTAGGCTTGAGCGGGGCAGTTCCGGGAAATCGCTGTCAATCCCTACCCAAAGTAACCTCGCCTCGAATCAACACAAAACACGCTAGTTAGCGTGCGCGAATCCTGGCCGAACAATACCCCTCAACCTGATAAACTTGAAATAGTAACGGATTCACTCAAGGCGCGGCCACCAGCCGCGCCTTTGCTGTTTGTTGTGGCTAGCCGACTCATCCCTGGCCGCTTTATCCCCGACCGCTCCACGTTAACCAGCTTCTTTTCAGTTATATACCCGTAACCAACTGATTCCGGGATAGATAGAGAAACCTATTCCTTAAGTAGCCTGAAATAAGATATATACAATCCCGAGGGGGGAGGGGGGTACCCCTGAGAGTCGCAACCTGGCTATTGCGGTGCCTGGAGCTTGGGAACACCAGCCGACTGTAGCTTCTCCGACGTTTCGGTCTCGTGGCTCGCGTCTTCAGTCCTACCCATGGCCCGGTACGCCTGGCCGAGCAAGCTGTGCGTCATATAGTTTGAAGGGTCCATCTTTTCTGCCTTCTGCAGGTACATCGCAGCGCTCACCGCGTCCTGCTGCTTCAATAGAACCTTGCCAAGCAGGATGTAAGGGCCCGTCGAGGTAGGCTCCAGCAGAACCGCCTGCTGCAGAGCCTGGAGAGCCTTCTGATATTGGCCTGCTCGCGTGTACGCATCACCCAGCCGATCATAGATCCCGCCATAGAGCGGATTCAGATCGCGTTCCTTCTCAAATTGCGCCACTGCGTCGTCGATGTTTTGGCCTGCTAACGCAATCTCTCCAAGCAACTGGTGGCCAAGTGGCAGCTTCGGATCAAGCTCCACTGCTTTCCTGGCGTACTCCTGAGCTATGGGCAAGAATTCGTGGCGCAGCAGCATCCTGCCGGCGAGAAGGTAGGATGCGGCTGAATCCGGCTGAAAGCCGAACTGCCGTGCAAAGGCATGGCGCGCATCGTCGTAGCGATGCGTGTCGAGATAGCACAGGGCGAGAACGTAGCTCGGATCGACCTTGGCTCCCGGCGCCCACTCATGGATGCCCTCGAGCAGTGGTATCGCGTCGGCGGCCCGGCCCACCCGCAAGAGCGTGAGGCTCCTCATCTCGGCGGCCTCCACGTCCTTGCTGTCTTGCGCGAGCGCGCTTGCAAAAGCCTTGTCTGCCCCGGAAAAATCGCCTTCCGCATAGAGCGCCAGACCCCTCAATCGCTCAACGCCCGCTAAGGGAGGCTGCTGCGCAGCCAGTTGATCAAGTTGACGCAGCGCCTCTTTCGCCTGTCCGCGATCGATGAGCTTGCGCAACTCCGCAAGATCGGTCGACGTAGTTTGCGAGTTTGGAGTATCGGGCCGTGTCGTGGTTTGCGCTATCGCGTGAGCCGCCGCGAGGAGACTCACCCCAAGAACCGGGGCGGCCAGTAATCTTAAGAGAATCATTGTGTTTTGCATCCGAACTTCAAAGTGGGCAAGAGATGATTACACCCTCGCTATCAGATATTGGCAATAACCACTCTCCATCGGACCGTGGATTCGCAATATTAGCGAAGCTTGCAATATTGATCGCCATATTTCCCTCTTTCTAGGAACTGATGAAGGAGCTCACTGTCAGGATTAAAGCGCTGAACCTCTGCAATCGTCTGCGCAGCTTTCGCCTTGTCGCCGAGTCTGCATTCAAGGAAGGCCAGATTAAGCCCGGCGGCTGTCTGGCTTGGGTCAGCCGCCACCACCTTCTGCAAAAGTTTCACGGCTAGCTCGATATGTCCTTGCGACGCATTGAGCACCGCCAGATTTGCCAGGGCCACACTCTCGTATGGGTTTTGTGTGAGAGCCGCCTGATATTCACCCTGCGCCTCATCAAGCCTGCCCGATATCTGATCCAGAAAGCCCAGTCGCACATGCAGTTCGACATCATCTGCGCCCTCGCTCTCTGCCTTCTTCAATAGAGATAGAGCTCTCTCGCCCGACTGACGATCGCCCTGGCCTGCCAGTTGCGCATAGGCAAGACCAAGCTCCCGATCTCCCGCACTTACCCCACCGACCGGTACGAGCTCGACAGATTTTCCGATAACCCGACCCCTATCGTTCGGCGGAAACTTCTGAATATTGTGGTCGGTAAGCTCTTCATGTGAGATATCGGTCGTCTCTCGTGTGGGCATGTGGCAAACCGCGCAATCTTGTTGCTCGGGATGATGTCCAGTCGCCATCTTCTGGCTCGTATGACACGCCAGGCATTTATTGCGATAGAAGCTCACCCGCTCCGTTGTCGTTGGTGAATCATGGGGATCGTGACAGGTCGTACAGGTAAGTTTATCTCCGCTTGCTTGTTTGCATGCGCTCTTGAGCAAGGCTTCGTATTGACTGGTCGCTCTGCCGCCGCCCTCCTGATGGTTCGCGTTCACGAAATAAACAACGAACCTGCCAAGATCGTCTCCGGGTTGGAATGTCGCAAGAGACTTGCCCGCGCGATAGATCGCAGCGTCTCCTTCGAGATGACACTGCAGACAAATACTGTCGCGTTTCTCGGGCGGCAAAGCCGCGGGGTTCACAATAGGCCCGTGTCCTTGCTGGGCGAGATGCAGGGCGAGATCGCCATGACACGCCGCGCACGTGACGCCGGCCGCCTTGAACGGAGTTCCGGCATACTTGTTCCGCGCCTCCGGCAATGCCATCTGCACTTGACCTGTATGACAGTGCAGGCAATTGGAATCGACAGGAAGCGTGTCCGGCATGCTTCGAGCCGATCCATAATTGGGCGCCATGTCCCAGAGCTTCTTTCTGGAGTAGTAATTCACCGGCGCCTCGAACCACCATCGCTCCTTCTCGAAGAGATATGTCCGGCCGCGCCGTCCCGAGCCAATGTAATACGACAGCGACTGCTCACCGTGCAGGGCCGGTCCCGTGTCGGGCACCGTCCGCTCATAGATCATCCAGGCCTGACCGTCCCGCAAAACAAGTTGGTACCGAATGCCTGACGTCGGATGCGTGAATCCACCTTCGATCAACCCGTCGGTCGCAATCCCGCTGGCGCGCGCCATCGGAGTGCCTTTGTATCGTTCGTAGATGTCCTTATGGCATTGTGCGCAAACCCGGTCAGGGTCATCCAGAATCAGCATTTTCTCCGCAAGAAGATGGGTCGTTGCGGTCATCGATGTTTGACTACCGGATTGGACCGCCTGCGAAGCGATCATCTGCGATGTGACGAGTCCTGCTCCAAGAGCTGGCAGGAGCAACAGTCTTAAGGCAAACATGGTGTCTGGCATGGAAAGCCTATAAAAAAAGACCTGATCTCGTCTGGACATTGCCCGCAATCAGGCAGCACGCAATCGCAGCTGACCATCCCGGCCATAACTTCTCGAGCATGGGAGTGGACAGACTTCAAGATTACTCGCAAAAAATCGAGGGGAGCCTGAGCTCCCCTCGTTCTGGTCCCGCAAAGCGCGCTAGAAGTTTACGCGCAGTGAGAATTGCAGCAGACGGGTAAGGTTCTGACTGCCTCCTTGACCTGCCATACTGCCGATGAATTGGTCACCCGAGTCGATGGCTCCGCCCGGATTTCCAGATGGGATATGGTTGAACGCGTTGTAGGCGTCTACGCGGAACTGCGCGAGGATGCTCTCATGGATCGGGAAGCTCTTCTGCAGGGAAAGATCTGTGTTGAAGTACGTGGGTCCAAAGGCGTTGTTTCTGCCTGCGGTGCCGATCTGGTCAAGCCCGGGAGCGCTGAATCCAGAGAATGGCGTGTACTGGAGCGAAGTGGTGCAGCCGGCGGCGCCGCTGGTGCAGCCTGCAGGGGAAGTAACCTGCTTAACGAGTGGCGTCGTCGCCCCATGGTAGGCGAAGCGGAGGTGAGTCTGGGCGTTATAACCACCAGTGGCCACCTTCAGGGTTTTGGCGTTGCCGTTGGGATAGCAAGGCGCCGAGCCCGGAATGGAGTTACTGCATCCCTGGTAGCTCAAGGTATAGGGAAGGCCGCTCGACCAGTCGAGGATTGGACTGAGCTGCCATCCGCCGATGATCTGGTTCACCCAGCCAGGTGCGCTGGAGTAAAACTGCTGGTTGCGTCCGAACGGCAACTGGTAAACGCCGTAAACGATGAGTTGTTTCTCGCGGGTACTCGAATCAGGACCACGCTCCGGCCGTTTGTTCCAAGTCGCATAACCGCTGGCGAAGTCAATTGCCTGCTGCCATGCGAAGTTGCTCGTGAACGAGAGGCCCTTTGAGAACTGCTTGGTCAGGGACACCTGCAGGGCATTGAAGTGGGTATCCTGGTCGTCTCCGTAGTAGCCGATTCCGGGGACCCATCCGCACGAGCCTGCCGGAAGCCCGGCAGGACGTGGAAGAGAACCATTAACGTATGCATAGGCGGAGTTCGTGCACGCTGGGAGACTTCCGCCATAATAGCGCTGCAGCAAGTTAGTATTATTCACGCCTCCGTCTGGAAGGATACCGTTTGAATCTGGATGTGCACCCGGATTCGTGAGATAGAATGCCGGCACGTAGTGCAGTGGCACTCCTTCGATGCTGTATTGTGATGGCAGGTTTATGCCGGCCTCATTCGGATTCGTGTTGTTACCGTCGCCGTCGCTCAACGTATGTGTGCCTTTATTTCCAACGTAGGCGATCGTAAAGGAGATTGTTGGAGTAAGGGACTGTTGCAAGCTCGCATTCCAGGCATCAAGCGTGGGGAGACGCAGCGTGTTCGGTCTTGCCTTTACGCTGACACCATAGCCAGGATTCGGAAGAAGGCCATTGGTTGGCACTGCCGGTAGACAACCTGTTGCTACGTCGCACGGCGGCGGTCCGTTCACCAGGTTGAATACGGTGGATGATGCAAGATTGCCATTCGTTCCAGCCACTTGCTGGTTGGCCAGAACAGGCAGATTCTGGGTAACAACGTGTCCGAAGATTGATCCGAAGACACCCAGATCGAAGCTGCGTCCATAGCCGCCACGGATCACCATTTTGGGATTGACCTGATACGCGATTCCTATGCGGGGGTTCCATGCATTGGTAGGCCTGCCCCAGCCCATGTTGTTCGAGATACCGCCGACTCCTGCGACGCGCAGATAACCATCCGTGCTGGTGGCACTGTTCATCTGCATCAGAGCGCCGTTGCCAGCTGCGTTCACTGACTCAGGGGAATAGAACTCATAGCGAATACCCAGATTGGCTGTCAGTTTCGGAGTGACGCGCCAGGTGTCTTGCCCGTAAAAGAAAAGCCGCCGCTGAAACTCGCTCGCATTCGTGGAACTGCTGTAGTAGCGCCCGAAGTCCGTCACGTCACCCAGCACAAAGGACGCAAACCCCAGTCCTCCCGACGAGCCATTGGACGTCGGCCCGTTGCCGAAGCTCAGGATGCCGGTGCGATCTGTATCGCTCGGTACGCGCAGATTGTGTGCAAAGCGGAGGTCTGCGCCAACCTTCACAGAGTGGTTGCCGATGATCTTTGTCCAGTTGTTCACAATCTGGAATTGACTTTCTTTTTCAATCAACGGACAGTTGCAGCGGTTCGTCTGGAGGTCCGAGCCGTATTGCGCCCCGGTACTCTGAGGCTCGGGAACAGTGGATGCAAGGCTGAAGTTGCCTACATCAGCCATCGCGAATCCCCCGGCGCCGCTGGTAATTGCGTTCAGGTTCATCCCAGGAATACCGAGGTTGGTCATGAAATCCGTACCCTCGTTGTACTTGCTGGTGGTGATGTTATAGCGGTAATAGCCGATACGGAAGTCCATCGCCAGGGTTGGTTTCACCGCCCAGTCAAAGCCCGTTGAAAGGCTGTCATTCGCACCTTTGGAGGCGCCGCCGTAGTTATTGATGCCGAATCCGGCGCCGCCGGCAGGACCGAAGATCGTGGTTCCGCTCAGTAAATCTGTGAACCGGCTGAAGCGTTCATAGGCGTGAATCGATTGGATCACTTGCCAGTCGACCCGTTCGTCCCACTGATTGCTGTTGAATAGACCGGTGCCGCCGGCCGCGTATTGGTTCATCAGGGTTGGGTAGGTGCTGTTAGCTTTGTTCGCCGCATAGGGCTGGAGTAGCTTCAGCAGGTTGAGAGCCGGCTGGGAGAGATCCCCAGCGGGGATCACGTTGCCGGGATATTGTTTTCCGGTCGGATCGTAAATGTTGCCCGCACTCCCCAGGGTGGACGCAGCGTTATATTGGCTGAAGTCGCAGCCGGCCACGCCGGTGGTCGTGGCCGCTCCCAGGCAGGTGTTAATCAGGTACGCCGTCGGAACCGTCATCACGGCGGAGGTTCCTACCTTTTGACGAACTCCCTGATAATCGCCGAAGAAGAAGACCCTATCCTTGAGGACCGGGCCGCCGATTGATCCGCCAAACTGGTTCCTAAGACCGGGAGGAACCAGATTGTTGTTGTTCGTGGCGTCGGGCGCACGGAACTGGGTGTACGGGTTTGTCGCCTGATTGGCGTTGCTTTCACGATAATCAAATGCGCTTCCGTGAAAGCTGTTTGTTCCCGACTTGGTCTGGGCTGTCATAACCGACGACACCGCCTTGCCGAACTCAGCGTCGAAGTTCTGCGTGGTGATCTTGGTCTCGGAGAGCGAGTCGATGTTCGGATTGACAACAATGATTCCGAGAATCGGGTCCTGATTGTCCGTGCCATCCAACTCGAAAGCGACACCGCCGAACGCCTGGCCATCGACCTGGATCTGCTGGCTGCCCTGCGGATTTTCGTCGGCAGCGTGGCTCCAGCCAAGCTGCTGCGCGCCCGGCAGCAGAAGCTGCAGGTTCGTGAAGTTGCGCTGGCCGACCGGTAGAGCCGATACGTCCACCGCAGTGAATGTCGTCGAAACATCGGCGCGATCGGTCTTCAGTTGCTCCACGGTGGTCGCACTTACTTCCACCGTTGTCGCCGCGGCGCCAACCTGCATCTTGGCTTCGACCTTGATTGATTGATCGGCGTAAACCACGAGGCCCTTGGATGCAAAGGTCTCGAATCCGGCAAAGGTCACCGTCACGTCATACGTATCGGGAATCAGGTGACCGACAGTGAACTCGCCCGCTTCGTTCGCCGTCGCAGTAACCGTAGTTCCTTTATTAGTGTCAGTAATGCTGATGGTGGCGCCTGGAATCGCTGCGCCTGTGTTGTCTACTACCGAGCCGAATATGGTGCCGTAGACAGCTTGTGCGTAGCCTGCGGTCGTAAGAAAAACCGCGCATGCAGCGATGATGACGACTCTGCCCCACTTCATCCATTGCATATCAATTGCCTCCCTAGAATTTCGTACTGGACGCTGATTCGCGCCCTCAGTATTCGCACAATTCTTTTTGCTTAACTGCGTGATCGGTTCCCAGTTTTTTATTTCGTTCAGCCACAAGCCGTGAAGCTTAGCGCCTGAAAGAAGCCCGGATATTTGATCCCACAGCACAGTACTGCCTGAAATCAGGAACTGTCAACCGATTTGCGAAGGATGTTCCTTGATTTGATATGGCGAAGCGATAGCATTCGGCATAGAAGCGGTTGCACCGGGGAGCACCTGGTTCAAAGACAAGGCGAGAAAACGCTTTCCTGTTGGCTATGTAACTGTTCCCAGGCGGTTAATCAGGATTATTATCAGTGCGGTGACCGTTCTTCCAGGCTGACGGTCTCTCCGTCAGGGCGGACGCGCGAGACGATTATCTGCTCTCAAGCGCGCGGGGTGATGCACAAGGATACGCTGTACAAAATCGATTGATGTATATACATTCCACGCAGTTCTCCCATCGGCACATCTAGGTGAGTAATCGGAATGAACACCGATCAGCCACAGACGAGAAGAGGCAGAAAGCCGCCCCGAAATGGGCCAGAAACCGATCTGCCCAAACACAGACAAGTTTTTGACAGTCTCCTCGGGGCAATTCAGTCAGGCTCTTCGAAGGCCGGTGACAGGCTTCCCAGCGAAGCTGAGTTAGGCAAGTCATTCCACGCCTCCCGCATCACCATTGCAAAAGCTGTCAATGAATTGCAGAGGCTCGGGCTGGTCTCGCGTCGGGCGGGCGCTGGCACCTACGTATTACCTCAGAAACAAACCACCAGCCGGGTGTTTGGCCTGTTAATCCCAGATCTGGGCAGAACCGAAATTTTCGAACCCATCTGTCATGGCATGATGCGCTCGCCTCTTTCGAGCGCACACTCCCTTCTCTGGGGTCATGCTATGGGCCAGGCAGAAGAACAGGAGAAGGAAGCCGAGCAGCTGAGTCGTCACTATATTGCGCAGAAGGTTTCCGGCGTCTTTTTCGCGCCGCTCGAGTTCACTCCCGAAAAGGATGTATTCAACCGGAAAATCGCCAGCGCTCTTGATCGCGCAGGCATTCCGATCGTCCTGCTGGATAGATGCATCGCTCCTTATCCTGACAGGTCCAGGTACGACCTCGTCGGCATTGACAATCGCAGTACAGGATTTCAAGTGACCCGGCATCTGCTACAACTCGGCTCCCGACGCATTGTATTCGTCGCGAAACCACTGTCTGCGCCTTCTGTAGACGCGCGGATAGCCGGTTATCGAGAAGCTCTCTACAGCTCCGGTATGTCTCTTCGGGAAAATCTCGTTTGCTTCGGAGACCCCGAGGATAGGTCTTTCGTCCAGGCTGTGCTGCGGCAGCACAACCCGGACGCAATTGTCTGTGCAAACGATCTGACTGCGGCAAGAGTCATGCAGGGAATCCTGGAGGCCGGGATTCGCATCCCTGAAGATATTCGTATGGTCGGAATTGACGACGTCAAGTACGCGAGCATGCTGCCCGTACCATTAACCACGCATCACCAGAATTGTGGAGACATTGGATCCATCGCGATGTCGACAATGCTGGAGAGGATTGAGCACCCCGATCTCCCGACTCGCGACATCCTGCTGCAAACCAGCCTCGTGATTCGGAAGTCATGTGGCGCCTGCCTTGCCCAACACAGCACCGGTGCTATAGCTTAGCCATTTCGGTCTTCGGAGTTGCCAGCCACGATGAAACTCGTTCGGTCAACGCATACATTCTTCTTCTTAACACTTATGCTCCTTGTGATTTTTCCTTGCCTTCCCGCGCGTGCCCAGACGCCTATGGTTGCGTCCACCCTCGCTTCGGCTCCTCACGAAACGCCGAGTGCAGCAGAGCCTTGGTGGAAGCATGCCCTGATCTACGAGATCTATCCCCGCAGCTTTCAGGACTCTAATGGCGATGGAATCGGAGATCTAAAAGGCATTACCGAGCGTTTGGACTACCTGCAAGCCCTCGGGGTAGATGCGATCTGGCTTTCCCCTATCTATCCTTCGCCGCAAGTTGACTTCGGATACGACATCTCCGACTACGAAAATGTCGATCCCCAATACGGCACGCTCGCCGACTTTGATCAGCTCGTCGTCGATGCAAAGAAGCGCAATATCCGCATCATCATGGACATGGTCATGAACCACACATCGGACAAGCATCCGTGGTTCATCGAGTCGAAAAGCTCGCGCACCAATCCTAAGCGAGACTGGTACGTATGGCGCGATGGCAAAGGTCCGGGCATTCCGCCCAACAACTGGGAAAGCGTCTTCGGCCACTCCGCGTGGAAATTCGATCCCACCACCAATCAGTGGTACTACCATAAGTTTTACGTGGAGCAGCCCGACCTGAACTGGCGAAATCCGGCTGTAGAAAAGGCCATGTTCGACACTGTGCGCTTCTGGCTCGACCGCGGAGTCGCCGGCTTCCGCCTCGATGCGATCCCAACGCTTTTTGAAGACCCTCAGTTGCGCGATGCTAAGGAGACGGGCGGCACCAATGCCTACGGCGATCCCAACCTCGATGACACTTATACCGATAATCTTCCCGAAGTCCATGACGTCATGCGCCGTTTGCGCAAAGTAGTATCCGGCTACCCCGGCGACCGCGTTCTGATCGGCGAAACTTATCTTCCGAATATCCAGGAACTGGACAAGTGGTACGGCAGCAGCCGTCACGACGAACTGAATCTTCCCATGGATATGCAGATTGGTTTCGCTAACAAGCTGGATGCAAGCCTCTTTCGTCAGCGAATCGAGGATGTAGAGACGAGTGTCCACGGCAACCAGCCCCTGATCGTCTTCGACAATCATGACAATGCCCGCAGCTGGAATCGTTACGGCGACGGCGTGCACGACGATGCGATCGCCCGAGTGATCGCAACCATGCTCTTCACCACCCGTGCGACGGCCATGATGTACTACGGCCAGGAAATTGGGATGGTCACCACAACGCCAGCGCGAAAGGAAGACGTGAAGGATCCGATTGGCGTCATCGGTTGGCCAAACGAGAAGGGTCGCGACGGCGAGCGCACGCCCATGCAATGGAATACTTCCAGAAACGCAGGATTCAGCACGGCAGAGAAGACATGGCTTCCGGTTGCACCCGACTACAAAACGGTAAACGTTAAGGTCGAGGAGGCGAATCCGGACTCGTTGCTCAACTGGTACAAGAAACTCATAGAGCTTCGCCGGACGAATTCTGCCCTCCGGGACGGCGCGCTCACCATAATCGATCCTACGAATCCAAACGTGCTTTCGTACGTCCGGAAGGGCTCTGCAGGATCGCCGTCTGTCGTCGTCTCACTCAACTTCACGGCTCAACCGCAAACCGTCTCACTCGATCCGGCAGGAACAGGCGTGACTGCCAGCAATGTAAAGACGCTCATGACGGATGATCCCTCACTGCAGTCCGTGACAAATCTCACTCACATCGTCTTGCCTCCATTTGCCTCGTGGGTCGCGTCCGTCCAATAATCGCGACAGTGAGACCTCTGATCACATGCCACTCGCATGCCGCCTGGTACTTCGCTGCGCGGAGCGTTGCAGTCCTGCTCGTACTGCACTACACCGCATTCGCAGCAACTGCACCCTTCGCCACTGATCTCGACGGTCATGTTGTGACGCTCGACAAATCTACAGCACCGGCGATTGTGCTCTTCTTTACCGCTTCCGATTGCCCGATCGCCAATCGGTACGAACCCGAAATGCTGCGCCTGGAGCGGGAGTTTGGCCCATCCGGAGTCGAGTTCTGGTGGGTTTATCCGAACCCCGAGGACACCGCCGTAGTGATTCGACGCCATCAGGCAGAGTTTCCTGGTAGTCCGCATGTCCTTCGGGACACGGAACAATCCCTGGTGCACGCAGCTCACGCCGCGGTAACTCCGGAAGCAGCCATTTTCATTCCTCATAACGGAGTGCTGCGCGAGGTATATCGCGGCCGCATCGACGATCGATACATCAGCTTCGGACAGGAGCGACCGAAGGCCATGCGTCACGAGCTTGAGAATGCCATCGCCGCAGTTCTGGCAAAGCATTCCGTGCCGCAGCCGGGAGGCCCACCCGTCGGCTGCTCTATCGTTCCACTTGGAATCCAGAGTCAATGAATTGGGTACGCAGCACCAGCCTCGCCCTCGGCGTCTGTGTTGTCTACATCGCCGGTCTGCGCGTCTGTGTTCGTGCGTCGGAAGCTCCGGTCACCTTCAACCGGCAGATCGCGCCAATTCTGTATAAGAACTGCACCATCTGCCATCATCCGGGCGGCGGCGGCCCATTCAGCCTGCTTACATTTGAGGACGCGCGTCGGCGAGGGCAGCAAATCATGCAGGTCACCCAGAGTCGCTACATGCCGCCCTGGCTGCCCGAACACGGCTACGGCGATTTTGCAGATGAGCGTCGGCTCACCAGCGAAGAGATCGCGCTCATCCAGAAGTGGGCGACTACCGGTATGGCTCACGGCGATAACGCCGATGCGCCTCCCGTTCCTCACTACAATGAAACCTGGACTCTGGGCAAACCAGATCTTGTCTTGTCCGTCGAGCGGTCATCGAAATTGCCGGCCTCCGGCTCCGACATCTTCTTGAACTTTGTCCTGCCTTACCCGCTCGACCAGACGCACTATATCCGCGCCATGGAAATTCGTCCTGGCACGCCCCAGGTCGTCCATCACGCCAATGTATTGATCGACCGGACCGCCTCATGGCGCCGTGCGCACCCCGATAACTGGCGCGACGGCGTTCCGGGCATGGAACTCATGGTCGATGCGGGCGACACATTCGATCCAGACAGTCATTTTCTTTTCTGGAAGCCCGACACGCCGGCGCTGGTCGAGGCGTCTGGAATGCCTTGGCGTCTCGATCCCGGCAATGACTTGATCCTGAACATGCATCTCAAGCCCTCGGGCAAACCGGAGACGGTCGCAGCGCAGATCGGCCTTTACTTCACCGCCACGCCACCATCCCAGCAACCCATGCTGCTGCAACTCGAGCACGACTCCGCACTCAACATTCCCCCCGGCGTGCGTGACTTTGTCGTCGAGGATCAATTGAAGTTGCCGGTCGACGTCGAGGTCCTCGGAATTTATCCGCACGCCCACTATCTTGGAAAGGATTTACAGGCCTACGCTATCTTGCCCAACGGGCAAAGGACATGGCTCATCTGGATACGTAATTGGGACATTGATCGGCAGTCTGTCTACCGCTATCGCAAGCCGGTCTTTCTGCCCAGAGGCACGACCATCCACATGCACTACATCTATGACAATTCCAGGGAGAACGTGCATAATCCCAACGACCCGCCCATCCGTGTGCGTGCGGGCAATCGATCGGTCGATGAGATGGGGCATCTCTGGCTTCAGGTCCTCCCTGTCAACACCCCACCAAACTCGCCCGACCCGCGTCTGCTGCTTGAAACAGCATGGATGCAAAACCGTCTGCGCAAAGAGCCCCGCGATACCCTCGCGCTCTACAATCTCGCAGCCGCATTGACGACCGAGGGCACATACACTGAGGCAGCCCAAACCTACCGGCAAATTGTAGCGATCAATCCGAAAGATGCTCGCGCTTGGAACGGCCTTGGAGTCGCACTAGAAAACACCGGAGCCTGGCAAGCTGCGGAGCAGGCATTTCAAAAGGCTTCCGACGCTGATCCAACCCTGACCGACGCCATCTTCAATCTCGCGAAAAGCGAATCGGACCACGATCAAACGTCCGAGGCCGAACAATCGTTCCGCGTCCTGTTAACGCAGTCGCCCGATGATGCGAGCGCGCACAGCGGTCTCGCTCAGGTGCTGCTCAAGGAGGGGAATCAAGGCGCCGCACGGTCCGAGTTTGCAACCTCCCTGCGCATCGATCCGCAGAATCTCGATGCTCTCGAAGGACTAGGCCAACTCGCTCTAAGGCAGGGACAGTTCGTCCAGGCAACGGATTATCTTGAAAAAGCCGCGCAAGGCAGTCCCGATGATCCAGTCGTCCACCAGCAGCTTGCGCTTGCCTACACGCAGACGCAGCGCTTCTCCGACGCGATCCAGCAGCTTAAGCAGGCCCAGCGTCTCTCGCCGAATGACCCGCAGGTTCATGCCATCCTCTCACAGGTCTATTCCGCAAACGGCCATTTGCAGGATGCAATCGTGGAGCAGCAGGAGGCTCTTCGACTGAACGCGTCCGACGCCGATGGTTGGAATAATCTGGGTGTCCTCGAAGCGCGAGCAGGGAACTCAGGGGTCGCTCGCGACGATTTTGAGCACGCGCTCCGCATCGCACCCGATCACGGTCCTGCGAAGGCGAACCTTGCCCGATTGGGTACGAAAGCTCCATAGCATCCAGATCGAAGCTATGATGGATCGACTAAGGCTATGAGAATTGCCGTTGTCACTGTCGCATATAGCTCTTCGGCCTGTGCGTCCAGTGTGATCGAGACAGCATCCGCAAATCACCACACAATCGAGTGTCATCTCTTCCTGCATTCCCGCTACTCGGAGCTTACCGAGTCTTGCAACCGTATCGCCCAGAATTCGGCTGTTGTCTACTACCCCTACGGATGCAACCGCGGCGTAAGCAAGAGCTGGAACGAAGGCATGCTGGCGTCCTATGCACGTCAGGCGGACGTGGTGATTATCGCGAACGACGACATCGCGTTCTCACCCGGCGACATCGCGAAAATCGCCGAAAGGGCCGCCGGATGCCGGGATCGATACATCATCAGTTGCGCAGGCTTTCATCAACGCTTCAATCGCCGGCAGCCAAGCGTGGGATACTCCTGCTTCGCCATCAATCCCATCGCCATCGAAAAGCTGGGATGCTTCGATGAGAACATCTTTCCCGCCTACTGCGAAGATCAGGACTACGCTCGCAGGGCAGGTCTCGCGGGCTTGCACGAAGAAAACTGTCCGGACACCATGCTCACGCACGCCGGGAGCAACAGCGTATTGTCCGACGCCGCCTTGAGCCGTCAGAACGCAATCACTCACCGCCGAAATATTGAATATTACCGCCGGAAATGGGGTGGAGACGGCGGTCGCGAGACATTCAAATATCCGTTCAACAATCCACGCCTGGGCTTCCATATTCCCGCGCGCAGCAGGCAGACCCCTTACGGACCCACCTATGACCGGCGAGACCACGACATCGTAAGAATCTAGGTGGTTCGCACCCGGCTACGAAGTAAAGAACGGCTTGAGCAGCGCTCGAACAGGTAGCGTCGCGGCGCGTCCTGCGATCAGTCCCCACGCTGTTGCAGTGAAATTGTGATTGATTGCGTCCGTCACGAGACGTGGATCGGCATTCCAATTCGCTGCTGCAAACCCAATGCTGTGCCGGCCGAAGAACTCTGCTGCGTAAGGCGACAGCCGGCTCACGTTGCTGGGGTCATCCGACCAAGTCGATGCGAACACCGGATACGCATCCGCGAAGACGCCGAGCGGCCCATCGTCGGGACCGGGAAAACTCACAGGCGACACGTTGACGGTGTAAACCAGGTTGAAGACTGGAGCGCCCGTCGGAAGTTGCAGAGGCAGTCCCGTAACGTCCACGCCCCCATTGCCGCTGCTCACAAAAGTTAGCGTCGACGGATTCTGTTGACGGATCGTGGTTACCAACGCTGCTGCCGCCTGAAGCCAGTTAGCCGCCAGGGGCAGCGGAGACGCGAATATCTCAAAGAGAACACCCGGTTCATTCTGGTAGCGTCTCGCCAGCATCTGCAGGGCCAGCAGCGTAGATGTATCCGGCGTGGGAGGTGCCGCGCCACTTGCCGGAGCCTCCAACGCGAGCAGTACGTATGCCCCGGCATCGGAGATAAGCGCCACCGCCAGGTCGAGGCCGGCCAGCAGATTGCCAGCCGAGAGTCCGCTGCTGCCGGAGAGCACCGTCTGCGCTTGGAAGGGAAGCCGAACCAGGTTCAGCCCCCACGTCCCAGTCATCAGCGCGAGATTGTTCTCGTCGATACCGAGCGCATCCGGCAGCGTCTGTCCTGAGGCGGGCGCCGCAGTATCCAGTCCCACCACGGAGACGCCGCGCAAAGCGATGGCGTGGTTGTTCTGATCCAGAATGAAATTACCTGAGGTAGTAAGGCGAGAGAGCTTGGGATTCTCCGTCTGCAGTGACGACAGAGATGGTGCCGCATCCGAAGGTTCAAGCAGCGGTGGTGCGGTGAGCTGCATGGCCCCTTGCGCGACATGCCCCCAAACCGTCGGAGTAAAATCGTGACCGGCTGCATTCGCCACCAGTCCCGGATCGGCATTCCAGTTTGCCGCCGCCCACCCGATTCCAGATCGCTCCAACAGGTCGGCTATATGAGAGGCCATTCGACCCACATCGCTTCCGTCATCCGACCATACCGACGCGAACACCGGATAGGACGTTGCCGTCGCGCTCAGCGAGTCAGTGTTGGCCATATTCTGTGAGGAGATGGCAATCGTATAAACGATGTTCGGAACCGGCTCGCCCGTCACGGCAAGCAACGGCACACCGGAGGCATCGATACCTCCGCTGCCGGCCATCACAAAAATCAGCGCGCTTGGATTCTCCTGAAGCACAGTCCCCACAAGAGATACAAATTGTGGGGCAGCATTTCCGGCGAGCGAAGTTGTCGAGAAGAATATCTCGTAAAGAACGCGCGGTTCGGCCTGGTAACGCGCCGCGAGTGTCTCCCAAACCTGAATCGTATTTGCATCCAAAGGTTCTTCGCCCGCTGCCGCCTCAAGCGCAAGCAGCACATACGCGCCCGCCTGCGTTATAGCCGCCACGGTCTGATCGAGCCCCGTGAGCACCGCGCCTGCCGCCAGAGTTCCATTGCCCGACAAGATCGTATTCGCCGCGAACGGCAGCCGCACCACGTTGGCGCCCCACTGTCCCGTCATCGCCGCAAGGTTCTCTGGATCGACCCCCACCGCCGCCGGGAACAACTGTCCTGTCTGCGGTGCGACGCTATCCAGTCCGCGAACCGTTACACCACGCAGGATGACAGCATCCCCGTTCTCATCGACGATGAAACTGCCCTGGGTCTGCAAATATGGCACCGTATCTGTTACTTGTTCTACAAATGCTTGCTCTGCAGGGATGCTCTCATCTGATGACACTGATCTCGCGGTGCTGCCCGCTCCAGCAAGGCTTCGCGGCGCAAGCGTAGGGCCGGGCTTGATTCTTGGGGTTATCGTCGCATCCTGCGTGCTCGTGAGCTCGGCCCGCCGCTGCCACAACCGAGCCTTCATCGCTTGAGCTCGTTGCGCCTCGCTCTGTTCCTGAGCCTGTGCATGAGCCTGCTGAGTTGCTCGAAGCTGCCTCCGCTCCGCAGCTCGAGCCTCTTCTTGCTGTCGACTCCGCAGAGCCTCAGCTGTGGCCTGCTCTTGCTGCTGACGCGCGATTATGGCGGCTCGACTCTCTCGATCCGCCCTGCCTCCGATGTGGATTATCTGGCCTGTTCCAGCAGCCTCACCGCCAGCGCTGCGCCGCGCACCGCTCTGCTGCGCCGACTCATCCGCCGACGCTTTCGTTCCACGCCTTGCCGGCTCTTCCTCTAGAGCTCTCGCTGTTGCTCGTGTCTGTTGTTGTTGTGCTCGTTTGTGCTGGATTGCTGCCTGCAGATCGCGCTCACGCTGCGCCCTTACTTCCGCTTCCTCTTCGCGCGCCCCGTTCTGTTTTTCTCGACTCTCGCTTGTGCGAAGCTCTGCTTGGCGTTCCAACGTCGCCTGCACTTCCTCCTCGTGCAGAATCCGATCCGCCGTTCTGGCCTGTCGTGTCGCACGCTGTTGTTCTTTTGCTTGAGTCGCCTGCAGCTCTGCCGATTGCTCAAGCGCTGCAGCGTCGGCAATCACCGGCCGCGGCCTCTCGCGAGCCCGAATTGCGCCTATCGCCTGCTGCTCAGCCTCGCGCGCTTCATTCCGTCGCGCATCATTTCGCTCTCTCGCCCGCTGCACGGCCGACCTGCTCGCCGCTCGCTCTGCACGCAGACGCTCCTGAAACTGCTGTTTGCGCAGAGCCGAACGTTGCGCCTGCAGTTCCTCGGCTGGATCAGACTTGCTCACGGGATTACGCCCGATGCGAGAGGCGTGGTGGCGTCGAGCACGGCCGTAAGGGCATAGAGATCACCCGCAACATAGGTAGATCTAGCCGCGAGCGTTTGTGTAAGTGCGGTCAATCCCTGGACCGACGACGTATACGCGGTCACAGCCGCCGCTGGCGTTACTCCGGTGAGCAAACCGGCTAAAGTCGTCTCCAGGCTTGCAATTGCCGTTGCTTCCTGAAGTATGTAGGCGAACGACCAGCCCCCGATCGCCGCGAAAACCTTTGCGACCTCTATCACGATCTCTGCTGCCGGCTGCGTAGGCGGCGTGCCCGAAGAAAACTTCGTCCAGAAGGAATTGTCGAAAGTCGCCTGTTTCGCCTGAAGGACGGTATACAGGCTGCGCGGCGCTGGTGCGCCGGGAGTCGTTGTCTTGGCCAGCTCAAACGAAGTCGTGGTCAGCGCTGAGGGCTCGCCGAGCTCGGGCTGATACAGCCGTAGCCCTGCAACGTTGGTGTTGTTCGCTCCAGGGGTGATCGTCAGATAGCTCTGCACCGAGGCCTGCACGGAGTTAATCGCTCGATCTGGCATCGTCGCCTCCGCAAGCGCGATGGAAAGCCCGAGTGCGGCGATAAAGTTATCCAGCGTCACGGTGGGACTGACATTCCCAACCTGAGTCACCGTCAACGCGGCGTTCGCCGGAATGAGCGTTGAAGTTAGATCGCTCTGTGCGCGTACGGTGTCGACGAGCTGCAGGTGCTGCGCCGTAATCGTGTCCAACGACGCCTGGAGCGTCACGACATTTCGCTGGGTGGCGTCGGACAGCAGCTCGAGATTCTCATATGCCGCCGCAGCCACGTGGATGTCGGTTGTGATCAGCGGCACGGTTTACCCCTTCTTCTTTGCGCTGGCCGCCTTCTTGGCTGCGGTTGCCTTTGCGGGAGAGACCGCCGCGGACTCGACCGCGACCCTGCTTGTTTCTGCACTCTGGGGCTGCGCTATCGACGGCGCCGCAGCCGCACTCGAACTACTGGAACTCGAACTGGTCGGTGCAGGCGAGGGAGCGGGCGCCGGGGCCGGTGTACTTGAACTCGAACTGCTGGAACCTGAGCTGCCCGAACTGCTTGGCGGCGTGTTCGCCGCTGACGCGATCTTCAGATTCGGAATTGATCCGAAAGTAAATGAAAGCGTCGACAGGTGCTCCGCGGGGGGCAGCGACTGGGGCGAAAAAAACGTCATGCTGGCCGCCGCCGGAGTTGTCGCCGTAGACCCCTGCACGCTGAGCAACGATTTCACGTGCACATTCATATTGGTGACCGTGGTCTGTGTTCCGCCCGCGTTCTGCGCCGCCTGCTGAATCTGATCCACCACGCTCTTGAACGAGCTCGCAACATCGAGTGGTGACGCTGTTTGATATGTCGATGCCCCCAGTTGGGATTGAAGTGAAGTGATCGTTGCGGCTTGCTGGGAGATGGTTGCCTGAGCAGTCTGGTATTGGGTATTCAGATTGTTGTAGTTGGTTGCATCCGTCTGTATCTGTGCAGCCTGCGAGTTGTTCTGCATGGTCAGCAGTTGCACATATGTGTTGATGTACGCCGGCAAGGGTGCGGCTACAGCGCTCAGCTGGGTTTGGATCTGCTGCCAGCTCGGCATGATGGTAAATTGGACCGCATTCGAGGTCACCGGCGCTGCGCCGGCCGTTGTCGCAGGGTTCTGGACGGTAATGTTCGGCGTTCCCGCTGCTGCCAGGTCGGCTGCCGGAATGGTGACGTTAATCTGGGTCGAGCTTATGATCGTCGCTCCTGCGAGTGCTGTGCCACCCCAGAGCACGGTTGAGCCGGCCCCGAAATTGCTGCCTAGGATGGTCAGGGGCGTATCGCTGCTGCCCACCTGCACGCCCGGCGGCGACAGGGAACCGATCGAAGGAGTCGTAGTCGGGAAGGGTGGCAGCTTAAAGATCCCGATAGGTAAGCCGACTTCTTTGATGGGCGTGGTGCCGATTGTGCCGGTAATCGTCGCTGACGGCTGACCCGTAGTCGTCGCGTCCGCTGGAGTGATCGTCACATCTGCGGCCTGCGCCCTTGAGGTCGTTTCCTCGGCTACATTCGGCGCGATTTCCACTTTGCCTGGGGGCGCGTCTTTCTTTTTCTTGTCGGGAGTCTTCTTAGGCACGTGGGTCCTCGCTACTGGGAAGGCGTGACGACGCGCCCGGTTTGCGTCGCATCGTCGACCGCTATTGCAATGGCCGAAATATTCGGATTGGAAGGCACATACTCCAGCACGTACCATGTGCCGGACGTTGGATTGTAGGTCGTCGAGATGGTGTATACGTTCCCGCTCGAATCCTCAATCAGGCCTTGGCTGTTCTTGTTCGTGATAAAAGGCGTTCCGGCAGCCTGCGCCGTGCTCTGGGCGACCGCCACAACGGACGCCGCCGTCATCTGCGGGGGAGAAGTCACCTGGTTGCCGCTCTTCGGCGGAGGCACCGGCACCATGGTCACATTCACCTGCGAAGCAGCCTGCGAGTCATAGTTGAACTGATTCTGAAACGAAGCACTGAGCGGCTGAGCGATGATGCGTAGCCTGTTCGGCGCCAGCAGAGCGGAAGAGAGTGCGAGGTGAGGTCCCGCAACGCTGGGAGACGACGATGAAGTTTGTTCCTGGGTGATGGCAATCGACATCTTAAGTTGCAGACTCACCGTCGGAAACTGATACCACGTTGCTTGAAGTCCATACTGCGACAGAACAGGGTCTGCATCGATCTGCTCCTGCGTGGCTACTGAGTTCTGGTCGAGGGCCTTTTGTGCTGCGGCGATGCCTTGTCCCAGTGCGATAATCACACTCTCGATCGGAGCTGAGAACGATTCAACTGCATTAGCCAGCGGATCTGTCGGAGTTGCCATCGAAACGCCTTTCTGATCGTGCGGTTATTACTGGCTGACGCTCACCGTTGGCGTCTTGCTCAGTGCATTCACCGTGATAACTGTCGGAGTCAGCCGCAGATTTGCCGGCACTGGTTTCAGGGTTGCCGTCACGCTGGAAGATGCATCGACCGAATAAGAGTACGTATTCTGGTTCCGGAAATTCACATGCGAGCCAAACGCGAAGATCCCGACGCTCTGCGTCCCATCGCTCTCCGTGGTTGTCACCTGCCGCAGCTGCACGGAAATTTTCAAGGCAATATCCACCTCCGTGAATTGATAGAACGTCGGCAGCAGACCGGCCTGGATTGCTGTCATCGGTACTGAGGGAGATGCCGTCGCCGTTACCCGCGCACCCGTCACCTCGATCGATGGTTGCCCGGAGATAGGCACGGTGAGGGGCTGCGGGGTGATCACCTCTGATATCTCCGGAATCACCTCGATCATCGTAGTGGACAGGGCTACCAGGGTCTGAACCGCCGTCATGTCCAGAGCCTGCTGCCCGTCCGCTATCCCTTGCGCAATGCTGCGAATCATCTCCCCGAACTGCACTTCCTGCAGCTCGTTGCCAACCTGGGAGGTTGTCGGGGTGGGTGTTGGGGTTGTGGCCATTACTCCTCCGTGGGTGGCTCGTGTCTTGTATTAATTCCGTTCGCTCAGAGCATAAAACGGCCATCGGCGAGTGTGAACGGGTCCATTTACGGAGCGTTGTCTCGCCGATTGCATCCTTCGGCGCACTGCTAGCTCTGGCTGATCGAAATTTTCGACGGATCCATCGCGTTAATCAGGAAGAACCTGGGCATCATCGCCTTTGGCGGGGGCACGACAGCCAGAGTTGTCGACAGCGAGCTTGATCCCGTTACCGAGTACGAATACTTGCCGGAGAACGATGCATTCACGTGCGAACTGTAGCTGCCCGAGCTCCATACCTGGTCTGAGTTGATCTGGCCTTGAAAGCTGCTGCTCCAGCTTATGCTGGTGTCTACTTCCGACGTACTGGTAATCGAAATCTTCACCGTGATGGTCGAATTGGTGAATTGGTAGAAAGTCGGATTGACCCCCGCCTGCAAGAGCGACAACGGGAAAGCTTGGCCGACGTCCGACTGTACTACAACGCCGGTGATAATGATTGGATTGCCCTCTTCGTCAAAGAGCCCCTCCCCGTTTGCCCCTTTCGCCTGCCGGGGATTGGGTAAGAGAGTCTCAACCACGTCCGGCACATAGCTGAAATAGCTGTTCGCCAGCACCTTCACTAAATTGCACGACGCCATATCCAATGCGCTTTGGCTTTTTGCAATGGCGAAAGCCATGTCGTAAATCATTTTTCCGAAGGGTACGCTTGCTAGTTCTGCTCCGACACTTGGCATAAACTCCCCCAATTCCTCAGCGGTTCTGCTTCTGATCTCCTGCTTCGCCTAATTGGGCAGGCAGGAATCGCGATGTCAGCCGGGCATAACCCAAGCCGGGCCGACTCTTGCTTGCGGACATCAGCTCTGGCTCACCGTCACCTTCGCAAGATCGATGGCGTTGACCAGGAAGAATCTCGGCATCATGTTCTTCGGCGGAGGCACCGGCGCCAGTGTTGTCGACATCGAACTCGATCCCGTCACCGAGTAAGAATATTTGTTTGAGGTCGTAAAGTTCACGTGGCTCGAAACCGATCCGGAAGCGAACAGGAAATCCGCCGAAGCGCTTACCGACACGCCGACGCTGAGCGTATTCGACGATTCCTGGGTGCTGGTAATCGACATCTTCACTTCGATCGTTGAGTTCGTGAACGCGTAGAACGTAGGATTCACGCCCGCCTGGAGCAGAGTCAGCGGGAAGGAAGTCCCGACATCTGTCTGTACCAGCACGCCGGTAATCATCACTGGGTTATCGTCGGCATCCATCAGCGGCGCGCCGTTTGCGCCCTTCACTTGCCGGGGATTGGGGAGCAGCGTCTCAACCACGTCCGGAACATAGTCGAAGGTCGTCCTGGCAAGTACCTGCACCAGTTGAATGGAAGCCGTGTCGAGGGCAACCTGACTGCGCGCAATGGCAGAGGCCATGTCGTAAATCATCTTGCCGAAGGGTACGCTTGCTAATTCTGCTCCAACATTTGGCACCAGACACCTCCTTGGGATTCGTAAACGGCCTACTCCGTCTTAATCTGAATCTGTTTGCTTAGATTCTCGGCGAAAATTCTCTGCAAACGATCCGCCGCATAACCATGGGGACTCAGCGTTACCCCGCCTACCAGCTTCACGCCCGGATGCCCCTGCACAACGGGAACAAGGCTATCGTCGAACGCCGCGATAATTCCGGTCTTCATCACCATCAGTGTAAAACCGTTGAGTTTGTGGATATGCTGTTGCACTGCGCGCGAGGTTCCTTGCGAAAACTCTCCGTGGAACGCCACCATGTACATCTGAAAAGCCACCGGTGATTACCTCGCCCCAGTCATTGTGTGCGACGACTTAGTTGAGTGGAGCCGGCGCAGCCAGGTGGCTGCGTCCTCTTCACTGAGCCCATACTGCAGTTGGCAGTTTGCTCGTCCACGGGCGGCAAGACTACGCATCCTTGTAGCATTAGTCAAGAGAATGCGCGCCATCCGCACAGCCTCGGCATCGTTGCCTACTGCCAGCTCCGGCCAAAGTGTTTGCTGAACTGCTGAACGATTCGTTCCGATGCACGGCACGCTGTAAAGAGCGGAATCCAACAATGTTGCATCGGTAAATTCGCCGCTGACATTGAACAGTAAAACCGACTGCGCAAGATCATACCTTGCCTCTTCGCTTCTGTCCAAGGGAAGATAGCTCAGTCCTCCCTCATCATCCCGCTTCGTGCCCGCCGGGGCCGGAACCCAGCCCATCAGGATCGGGAAAAGCTGTTTTAGTTCCACGAATATAGCTTCATCTCCCGGAGCGATTCCCACGTACGCCGGAGTCCGGATCACGCGCACTCCGCCGACCTCGCAAGCCTTCTGGATCGCCGGAATACGCACGTCCGAGAGTTGCCCCTTGGTATCCGCAATGATGCCAGCTTCGAGGTGGCCGAACTTGCGTTCCACCACGTTCACCTTCACCGCAGCCCCGTCGATCCGCGGTACATAGCGGCTCGCCAGGTTATCCGGCAGTGGTTGCGCTACTGATACTCGCGAAATCCGGCGGTTGTGGCTGGCCATCGGGCGAAGCAGTTCGTCCCACTGATCCAGGACTTTGTTCCAGTCATAAGCGAGCGCAAATTGCGCCGATTGCCTGGAGCGTTCCGCGAGCAGGTCTCGATCGTCATAGAACATCGCCAGCTTCGCGACCGCATCATCGACATCGATCAACGCCCGGCGGATGCCGAACTCGTTCTCGCTCCATTCCGCAATCGCAATCGCCTCACCGTGTCCCTTCACCAGCTCGCGGCTCGCGCTGTAGTCGCCCGCCAGAGGAACCGCTCCGGCCGCCGCTGCCTGCAGAGTTGGGAGCCCAAAGCCCTCCCCGCTCGACGCCAGCAGATGAATATCCGCCGCTCGATAGTATGCCGCGAGCTGGCTCAGCGGAACCCCTCCGCCGCACTTCACCTTCATCCCAGGAGTGAAGCGCACCTGCGATTCAATCCCAAGGTGACGCAGGTCAGCGCGAACGTTGTAGGAATAGATACCAGACCTGGTGAATTCGTCTTCGGGATCTGTATGCAGGTGCAACAGAGCATCCGGCCGCCCCGCGGCAAACTTCGCGAAAACGTCGAGCAGACGCGGCAGCATTTTACGCGGCTGATTGCGGCTGTCGGAAAGGACCAGGAACTTGCCCCCTGCTTCGACCTCGGCCTTTGCCTGCTCGCGATCCGTCGGGGGATAAAAGAAGCTGCGGTCCACTCCGTGAGGGATATATCGGCAATTGATGCTGGACCGGCTCGCCGCTTGACGCCCGAATTCGCTCATGGCGATCGGTATATCCACCTCATTGAGCAGTTGAATCCAGCTCTGAGGAAGGCCCCCACCCTCCATGTCGCCGTCGATAGGGAAGTAAAGGGCCCACGGCGTGTCAGTCAGCTCCATTTGGCGGCGAACATGGGGAGCAGAGAAGTAGGGCAGCCACCATACATCGCCCAGGGCAATCACGATCTCCGGACGATGACGCACCAGAAACGGATACAGCGACCGGCTGCCGAGAACCCCAGACGCCGGAATCACCTTACAGCCGTTCCAGTCCTGCGGCTCCTTGCTTTGCCATCCGATGATGCTCACACTGTGGCCGCGCCGCGCCAGGCCTTCGCATACAAAGCGTGTCACGTTTCCAAAGCCGGACGGAGTATCGGGGCTATCGGAGATCCACAGTATGCGCACTAAGCTTCACCGGGGTAGTGTGTAGCAGAGCCAAGCATAGCAGTCAAAGAGAATTGTCAGAAAATTTGCCGTTGAGTCGACTTATTCGCCGAGCGTCCCATGTGTACGCGACGCAGCTGCGTTCTGCACGAATGATAGACTCCCATCGTGCCGGCGGCAGGGCGAGATCTGCGCCGCAGGAAAGGGATGTATGTCAGGAAAGAAAAGCACGAAAGGTGACAGCGCGAAGAAGGAAAGTACGAGGAGCAGGAAAAGCGCAAAAAGTGAGAGTCAGACAGAGACCGAAGATAAATCACCGCTCGAGACTCTCGGCCCGCAACCGCCCTCCACATACATGGGGGTTGCACTTCTCGGCTGGATGGAACGTGACCAGGCTGTTCGCTTTTTGACGGAGGATTGCCGCTTCGAGAAGCCTCTCACCGAATCGGACGCCGAAGCGGTGTGGCGTAAATGGCGCGATCGAGCCGCCACTCTTCCTGAGCGCGAGGCTTCCGCTCCCGAACCTGTACCGCTGACCGCGGCCGAGAATGTTCACGCTGCGCGTTTTCTGCAATTTGTGGGCGCGCTGGGAGTCTCCGGCGTACAGGTCGTCAAAATTGACCCCCTTCAGCTTGTCGTCGGCCAATATCACATCGCAATCGACGTTGCGGCCGCCCATGCGGGGCACCCTCACGACGACGATGGATGGATGGAGCATCTGCTGCCTTCGTCACCCAGCAATCCTCAACTCGACATGAATTTCACCCGCCGCAACTTCGATACCGAGATAATGATCGATCTGCCCCATGCCGAATTCATCTTCGGAGTCCACTCGCACGGGGGGTTCGGTCCCAAAGAGATGCTCGGCTATGTGATGGCGATCAAGATAGGAAACAGAATGATGCTTGGCAAGGGCTATCACCGCCTTTACAGCCGAATATCCGCCAGCGGGGGTAGCTTTCCCGAACGCCTGTCTCTGGTTGCCCTCGATCCGAGCACTCTTACGCCCGCGCCCCCCGACGCCACGCAGGCCGGAGCTGCGTCTGCCGGTCAAGGCCTCGACATCTTCGGAGCCCGCCCAGCCCTCTTCGCGGATTTTTTCACCGAGGGTCTGGCCATGCCTGTTTATCTCAGGAAAAAGCGTTACCAGTTGCAGGTTCGGGCCACATGGGTAGCGATCAACGAACCGTAAACTTCGTATTTTGGTTTTGACTGCCTTCGACCTCTTCGTGTAGTGTCACGGTTCGTCAACTGAAGACACTATTCCCTGTAGCCGAACGCCCGGTTCGCGTGGCTTCTTCAATCACCATTTCGCAAGCAAGCTCGGAGAGGATTTATGACTAGAGAACCTTTGCCCGGCAGCCACCGCCACCCTGCCCTGGGAGCCGAGAAAATCGGCCCCGCGAACCCATCGGATCAGGCCCACGTCACTGTGTATGTTCGCGGTAAGGACAAGCCCCCGCCGGTCACTCAGCCCGGGCATTACATAACCAGCGAAGAGTACACGGCAACATATGGCGCCAGCGAAGAAGACTTCCAGGCGATTCGCGATTTCGCGAAGCAGTACAACCTCACGCCCGCCAATGAAAATGCGGCCACACGAAGCATTGAGCTTTGGGGCACCATCGGCGATCTCAGCCGCGCTTTCGGCGTCACCCTCGATCACATAAAGATAAAGGGTCACGTATATCGTGGTCGTGAAGGCGAGTTGACCGTCCCCGCCAATCTGCTCCCCATCATCACTGCCGTAGTCGGCCTGGATAACCGCCCCCAGGCGGTACCACATGTACGCAAAATCTCCCCGACGACGTCGGCGGCGGCGGCCGGTGAGACCCTGGTCGCTCAGGGTTTTTCGCCATCAGCCCTCGGGCAGCTTTACGATTTCCCGGCCGGTCTTGATGGGACCGGTCAGATCATCGCAGTGATTGAGCTGGCTGGCGGCTTTCTGCAGTCTGATCTAGACACATATTTCAAGAGCGGAGGCCTTCCGACGCCATCCATAAGCGCGGTTTCGGTAAGCGGAGGACAAAACACCGTCTCCAGCGGATCGACTGCCACCGACGAAGAATTGGAGGTCGCGCTCGACATCCAGATTGCCGGCGCGCTCGCTCCGGGTGCCAAACAGCTGGTCTACTTTTCCGGGACCAGCGATCAGGCATTTCTGGCCGCAGTCAATGCGGCGATCGTCGCCACGCCGCAACCCACCGTCATCTCCATCAGTTGGGGCAAAGCAGAAATCTTCTTTACCCCTCAAATGCGACAGCAGTTTGAATCTGCGTTGCTGCATGCCGCGCAACTTGGAATTCCCGTGACCGTTGCGTCCGGAGACAACGGCTCATTCGACAACACTGGCTCTCTAAATGTCGATTTTCCCGCTGCTGCTACCCACGCCCTCGCCTGTGGAGGCACCAATCTGCTCGCCGACGGCAACTCAATCGGTAGCGAAACCGTCTGGAATGCTGTCGTGAATGACGCCAACGGCAATCCCGTCCGTCAGGGCACAGGCGGGGGAGTCAGCCAATGCTTTCCCAAGCCCGCCTACCAGTCGTCCGTCAATGTTCCTGCACAACCTACGGGTAATGGAGGAGGTCGTGGCGTGCCTGACGTAGCTGGCGCCGGCGATCCCGCTACTGGCTACAACATTTGCTGCAAAGGCAGCGATCTGACCGTCGGCGGCACCAGCGCCGTCGCGCCGCTCTGGGCCGCGCTCATTGCTCGTTTCGGACAAAAGCTCGGAAGGCCCGTAGGCTTCCTCAATCCGCTCTTTTATCAGAGCAGCGGCACTTTTAACGACGTGACCCAGGGAGATAACGACAGCCAGGGACAAGGCGGCCTGTATCAGGCTGGCCCCGGCTGGGATCCATGCACGGGCCTCGGAAGCCCCAAAGGATCTGCATTATTGCAGGCGCTGCTGGAAGCCGTCGGTCAGGCCCCCGGCACTGGACCGTCTTCCGGGAATGCAGCTCCCGCTAGGCCGGCAGCTCCATAAGTCACAAGCGCTGAAAGTTGGAAGGCGGAACAAGAGATCGAACGGCAACGGCTCCTACGGCGCAGCCTTGACCTCAACGCCATCGTGGATGTGGCCCATCTTCTCCCGCTTGATCTTTAGGTAGCGTTCGAAGGTCTCTTCCGGTTCGACCTCCGCGGAGATTCTCTCCGCTACGATAATTCCCGCTGCTTCCAGGGCCTCGACCTTTTCAGGATTGTTGGTAATCAGGCGCACCGAACCGACGCCGAGCTGCTTCAGAATCGCGGCAGGCAGCTCGAACTCCCGGCAATCCGGTCGATAACCCAGCTCCACATTGGCTTCGACCGTGTCGAAACCCCGATCCTGGAGTTCGTAAGCCCTCAATTTAGCCATCAGGCCAATCCCTCGCCCCTCCTGCTGTTCATAGAGCAGAATCCCTGTACCCGCATCGGCAATCCGAGCCAGTGCCAGCTCCAGTTGCTGCCGGCAATCGCAGCGCAGGGAGTGAAAAACGTCGCCCGTCAGGCATTGGGAGTGAATTCGCACGATTGGCGACCCAGTGTGGATGTCACCCATTACCAGTGCAACTGCCCCCTCCGTGCGCACCGGGGGAGCCGTCCCGCCCGGCTTGCAGGGCTCCGGAGAAACCACTTTCCCCTCAAAGCCGAGAATACGAAAGTGCCCCCAGCGGGTAGGGAAGTCCGCATCGGCAACTTTCCGAACACTTTCCAATGGCATAGCAACATTATAGATGCGTTGACTCCCCCATCGATTCCAAGCCATTCCCTGCATCCGTCCGGCGTAAAGTAAGAGACGTGATCGAGTCAAGACTCATCCTCATCACCCTGCTTATCAAGCTCGGCGTGGCTGCCGCCGTGTCGAGCGCCCTCGCCCGCGCCCGCACGTTTCAGAACCTGCTCTTCACCCAGAACCGCACGACAACGCAAACCTTAGGGTTGCTTGCCTTCATTTGTGTCCCGCTGGGGCTGGGCGTGTGGGTCCGGCTTATCGTGCCAAACTTTTTCGCGGCGGATATCTCCTTCGAAGCCACCATAATTCTTGGCGTCCTTTTAGGGCCACTCTCAGCGCTCGCCGGCGCGGCCGCATTGTCGTTGCCGGCCATGCTTCACCACGAGTATCTTTCGCTGCCGTTCAATCTAGCCGTAGCCGTGACTGCCGGGCTCTACGGAAAATTTGTCGAAGAAGAAGAAGTCTGGTCCTTCTCTCCCTTCGTCGATCTCAGTATCTATCGCTGGATTCGGCGCAACCTGCGCAAGCCGCGCTTCGACCGGCAGGTCCTGCTCCTTATCTTGATTGTTGGTATGGAGATCGTCCGCCAGTGGATTCACCATCTGTATCCGACGCTGCTGTTTGCTCTCACCACCGATAGCTGGCTCATCCGACTGGCCACCTGGGCCTGCGCTGCCATGGTAGTCGGCATTCCCCTTAAGGTCTGGAATGCCATCCGCACAGAACGAACGCTCGAGGAGCAGAAGCGCCTCCTGCTTGAAGCACGCCTCGACGCCTTGCAGCGTCAGATCAATCCGCACTTTCTCTTCAACACGCTCAACTCCATTGCCTCGCTGGTTCGCTTCCGTCCGGAGCAGGCCCGCGAACTGATCGTCAAGCTGGCCAATATCCTGCGCGCGCTCCTCAAGGACCACGACTCCTATGTTCTGCTGCGCGACGAGCTCAGCTTCACCGAAGATTACCTTGGCATCGAAGTCGTGCGTTTTGGCGCCGACAAGCTGCGTGTCGTGAAAGAGATCGATCCCGCGACGTTGGACCTGCCCGTCCCCAGCATGCTGCTGCAGCCTTTGGTCGAGAACAGCATCAAGCACGGCCTCGAACCGCGCATCAGCGGAGGAACCATCACTCTTCGCAGCCGCATAGAGAACGGCAAAATGATCATCGAAATCGAAGACGATGGCGTCGGCATAGCGCCCGGTCGATCGCACTCCAGCGGTGTGCTGCGCGGAACCGGCATCGGCATGAAGAACGTGCGCGAACGCCTCGAAGTGCTCTTCGGAGGGGCTGCGCTCTTCGACGTCTCCAGCCGGCCTGGACGCGGCACCAAGGTTACGCTGGCCATACCGACGAGTTTAGAAAACGGCGACGAGCCTCAGTTGACTCCCGCCGCCGCCCGTTCCAGCACTCGCTCGTAATAAGCCTCATACTGAGGAATGATCCGGGTGGCGCAGAACTTCTTCTGCGCCGTCTGCCGGCCGGCCGCAGCCATAGCCTCGCGTTTCGCATTGTCGCTCAACAGTTGGATTGCAGCCTTCGCCATTGCGTCAATATCGCCGACCGGAAACAACCGCCCGTTCACCCCGTCCTCAATCAGCTCTGGAACTCCCCCCACCCCAGTCGCAATTGTTGGCACTCGACAGGCCATCGCTTCAAGTGCCGCCAGCCCAAACGATTCAAGCTCGCTCGGCATCAGCATCAGGTCTGCCAGGGGCAGCACGTCGCTCACACTGGGTAATTTGCCTAGAAAGTGAATACGGTCCTGAATGCCCTTGGTGCGCGCCAGCCATTCGGCCTGTGAGCGGTCGGGTCCGTCACCGATCAGCAGCAGACGCGCCGGAATCTCCTCTGTCACGCGAGCGAAAACCTCAACCGCATCGACCGCGCGCTTCACCGGCCGGAAGTTTGACAGATGCACGAGAATCTTCTCTCCTGCCTCGGCAAACTGTGCCCGACCGGCCTCGCGAATCTCGTCGCTCAACGGTGTATACACATCGCAGTTCACGAAGTTCGGAACCACCTCGATCTCCCGCTTCACCTTGAACTCCTGCACCGTCTTGTCGCGCAGGTAATTGGAGATCGCCGTAACGCCATCGCTCTGATCGATGCCGAAACGCGTGATCGGCAGATACGAGTGGTCCAACCCCACCAGCGTGATGTCCGTTCCATGCAGCGTTGTCACAAACGGCAGCCTGCGATTGCGCTCCGCTAGCATCTGCCGCGCCAGATATGCCGAGATAGAGTGCGGGATCGCGTAGTGAACATGCAACAGATCCAGCTGGTAGTAGGCCGCAACTTCCGACATGCGCGTCGCCAGTGCCAGATCGTACGGCGGATATTCGAAGAGCGGATAGTTCGAGACCGGAACTTCATGGTAAAAGATCCCATGTTCCCGCCCTGTGAGCCGGAACGGCTGCGAATATGTAACGAAATGAACTTCGTGCCCAATCGCCGCCAGCTCGATTCCCAGCTCCGTAGCCACCACGCCGCTGCCGCCGTAGGTGGGATAACAGGTAATTCCAATCCTCATCTGCTTATTCGCCCCGCTTCTTGGACTCACCGTATTGCTTGCCGGATTCAAGCATGCGTCACAACGTACTCAGCTCATTACGCCAGCTCACCGAAATGCACACGCTGGATCTCCGGATGCGTCTTGAAATAGGCCGGGATGACGCCCAATAGCGCCGCATGCTCGACGGCTCGCGACTCCTTGAGCCGCGTTCGCGCTGCCCCCAGAGACGCATCGCAATATCCCGGGTGGCAAACCAGCTCCCAGGTGCCCTCGGGCATCGCCGGCAGCAGCCTCTGCAGCGTCTCCATATCCAGCGTGCCCGTGGCCAGCACTCCGACAGCGCCGTCGGTGGTCTTCAGGCCGGCATCCCGCACCAGGCGAAGAAATTCGCGGCGCCGAGTGCCCAGCAGTTTCACTTGCCATCGTCGCCCCAATGGCGCGTTCTGAGCAGGGCCCAGCGCCCAGTCCGCCTCGAACGGATTGCGGATCGCCATCACCCCGCACGCCCCCGCCGCTCGCAGCACCGGACGCAGTACTCGTTCAAACATGTGCGTGTGCTTATGCGTATCGATATGCGTCACGTCAATCCCGGCAGCCTGCACGCGCCGAATCTGCGCAATTGCCTCGGCTTCGATCTCGTTTTCCCGGATGCGACCCAGCGTCAGGTCTCGTACAAAGGCGATTAAAGTAGGGCGAAACTCGCCCGAAGACAGCGACAGAGTCGAAATGTCCTTTCGCGCCAACGCCGGTCTGCCATCCACCAGGATTACGTGGCATCCCACTCCTAGTGCTGGGTGCCTGATCGCCTCTGCAGCTGCCGGACCAAATTCGTCGGCTGTGGCCATCAGCGTTGCGGAGCTCAGTGCCCCTGCCTCGTGCAGTTCGATGATCGATTGATTCACGCCCTGCGTAAGCCCGAAATCGTCGGCGTTGAGGATAAGGCGAGTCACGCGAAACTAGTCTACAACCGGCGATAACACCGAGGTGGGATGGTCGCCATCGTCTCATTTTCCTACACTGCAATTTGCCGATTTTAGCGACTAGCCGATTTGAGAAATAGATTTCCGAAAGGGGTGGTGCGGACGGTAAGAACGGGATAGAGATACGAAAGGTCCCCGGACGTTCTCGCGCTTGAACCGATGATAGAATAGAGTCAGAAAAGTTGCCGACCTGTCACATTCAGAAGCACAGGCGCTTCAATTCTTCCGGTTCAGCCCGGGCGGTTAGCTCAGTTGGTTAGAGCGCCTGCCTTACAAGCAGGATGTCGGGGGTTCGAGTCCCTCACTGCCCACCAGTTAATTTCAACCTGTCGTTCTGGTGGAATTTTCGGGTTTTCGTTTACCCTACGCGGCGAACTTCCAAAACACGACCGTCTCCTATCTCAAAAAGTCTTCCTCTGTACCCGGATCAACTCTCGAATGGGAAAGGATTTCTGCCGATATAGAAATCTCAGGGTAATTGTCCAGCGGAGCTCGAGCATTAGGTAGCTTTTTCTAAAGCGAAGGTGGCTGTAGGCCTACACTCCGCAACGACCCAGAGTTCTTGAATTGTTTCACCTTGGTTGTGCATGCAAAACACATTACTCGACATTCTGATCCTCGGATTGCTGGTACTACTCTTTGGGTCGATCTATCGTACCCGGCCGACGCCGCGCCTCCGCTACTGGATCATCGGATGGCTGTGCGTGCTCGCACATTTCAGCATCCTGCTCAGAAATCCCGTCACCGATTCAGAAGCGGCACTCGTAGTCTCTCTCGGGCTAAGCACGTTGTTATTGAGTGCTGTGTCGTTCATGCTGGCCGCGAACAGGGTGAGGCTGGGTCTGAAAATGGGACTTCTGTACTCCTCGCTGCTGTCCGTCCCCGCGATCCTCTATATCTTTGTCACGCAGTTCGGGGCCGCAAATCCATCCTTCCTGATCGGGCTGACCCTCGTAGGGGAAGGCGCGGTCATCCTGGTGGTTCGGCAACTATGGTTGCGCCACCGGCGAGTCCAGAAAACCACCCTGGTCTTCGCCGCAGCGGCTACCTTGTGGATCGCTTTCGTGGTGATCCATGGCCAGGCATGGGTTGGGGCCTACGCATTCCTGACGCAGCTTTATCTCATGAATGCAATGCTTTACTGGCAGGACTTCAAGCGTTGGTCTATGGGCGTCATCACTGCGGTGGGAGGCTTGGTTGCTTGGGCCGCTGTATTTCCCTGCGCCTTGTCGTTAGCCGCGTTCTTCCCTCATCACTCAGTTCCCGGTGAGTTGTGGAATATCCCTAAGTTCTTCGTCGAATTCGGCATGATCCTCACTCTCCTCGAGGGCGAGATCATCGCCACCAGCAAGCAACGTGAAGAGTACCGAGTGCTCTTCGACGGCAATCCCCACCCTATGTGGATTACCGATCTTGAAACGCTGGCTTTTCTTAAGGTCAACCAGTCCGCCGTATTGCATTACGGCTATACACAGGCTGAATTTATGGCCAGGACCCTCCGCGACATCAGCCCGCCGGAAGACGTGCTGGAACTCGAGCGACGGTTGAAGGATGTGACCGAGGCGACCTTCATTTCCGGCCCATGGACCCACGTGAAAAAAGACGGCCGGCGAATTCAGGCAGAGACAGCGTCGCACAGCATACTTTTCGAAGGGAGCAGGGCGCGTTTCACTTTGTCGCAGGATATTACTGAGCGACAGCAATTGCACGACAAGCTCCTTCATCAGGCTAATCACGACGCCCTCACCGGGCTCCCGAACCGGCTGCTCCTCAAGGACCGGATGGAGCAGACACTGGCTTCCGCTGCGCGTCATGGCAACCTGGCTGCGGTCATATGCCTCGATCTTGATCGCTTCAAGCAGGTCAACGACACTTACGGCCATGTCGTCGGGGATCTCTGCCTCAAGAAACTGGCGGAACGCCTCTGCGCTCGCTTGCGCGCCTCTGACACTGTTGCCCGCTCGGGGGGTGAGGAGTTCACCGTGCTCCTGGGTGGACTCACCACGCCGGCGGACGCCGAACTGGTGGTTGCCGAGTTGCTCACAGGCATCCGCCAGCCCTTCGCGGTGGATGGCTATAACCTCGAGGTTTCCGCCAGCATCGGAATTGCAATTTATCCGGACGACGGCACCGATTCGCAGGCGCTCTGGCGGTCGGCGGACACCGCCATGTACCGGGCAAAGAATTCGGGAGGCAATCAATATCTTTTTGTCTCGAATGAGATTTCCGCCTCCGCTTCCGAGGCCAATGAAATCGAGGTCTGGATGCGTCGCTCCCTCAAGGAAGGCGGTTTCGAGGTCTACTATCAGCCGCAATACACAATCGATGGAGATCTCTGCGGTCTCGAAGCGCTTCTCCGGCTGCACCATCCCATCGAGGGCATGATTCCGCCCCATCGCTTCATCCCCATTGCCGAAGAAAGTGGACTGATTGTGCCCATCGGTAACTGGGCGCTCGAAGAGGTATGCCGCCAAAGTTCAGAATGGCAAAGCCTGGGTCTGCCGCCGATTCGCATCGCTCTCAACGTCTCCCCGTTACAGTTTATGCGTGCTGATTTTTCCATGCAGGTCCGGGCTGTTCTCGCCGCTTTTCAGATGGACCCCAGCCTGATCGAGATCGAAATGACTGAGACCACTGTGATGCGCAAGTTCGACGAGATTGCCAGGCAGATGCTCGATCTGTCCGAGCTGGGCGTGCAGTTCTCCGTCGACGATTTCGGAACCGGCTATTCCTCCTTGCGGCATCTGCATCAGCTTCCTGTCAAGACGCTCAAGATCGATCGTTCCTTCATCGAGCGCATCTGCGATCCCAACGGCACCTACGCAATCGTGCAGGCCATTCTGTCCCTGGCCCACAGCCTTGACATGCGGGTCGTAGCCGAGGGCGTCGAACGCGAAGATCAGGTAGAGGTTCTCCGCGAGCTGAAATGCGACATCATCCAGGGTTTCCTGTGGGGCTGTCCACAGCCTGTACATTGCATTCCAGGTCTCATCGCTTCCGGAGCTGCGCAATATTCTCCACAACCAACCGTGGGCGACACTTCCAGAGCAGGGGACTAGCAAACCAACGTTGTCCTCCCAACCTGCTTCACCCTTCGTCGTCCGTAATTGCTTCTCGCTAATCCCTGATCGCTAGTCGCTGGTGCCCGCCTTCCAATCAGCTATAATCCGCGAGGTCACTTCGAATGATTTCCCGCTCATTCGAAACCGGATTAAGGCAGTTACACTTGGGAGGATTAGCCCTTGAAGCTCTCACTATTTTTCGCGCGCCCCGCAGCTTTTCTCTCTCTTGCAGTACTCGTCTTTACCGGGATTCTTCGCGCTCAGACGCCGGAAGAGATTGCCAAGACGCTACCCGCCGACGCCCAGAAGGTGATTGCGCGGCTCGGCGAATTGAGCAATTTGCCGTCGGGTGATTGGCGCTTTCACGAAGGCGACGTGGCGCACGGCGAGAGTCTGTCTCTCGACGACTCCTCCTGGGCTATTGTGAAACCCGGCAAGGAAGGACCGACTGCTGCCGCCTGGTACCGTCAATGGATCGAAGTGCCAAAGACCCTCACTGGGTACGACCTTACCGGCACCCGGATCTGGTTCCAATTCGAGGCCTCCGCCAACGGTCCCATGCCTGAAATCATCTATTTCAACGGCCGCCGCGTCGCCCTGGGAGATGACCTCGAGCCCATCGTTCTCTTTGACAATGCAAAGCCCGGAGACCGCGTGCTGGTTGCGGTGAAGTTACTCACCACCGTCGACAAGAAGACCTTCCGCGGCTCGCCCATGAAGATTGATTTCTCAGAGAGCCGTCCGAATCCCGAAGACGAGCGGAAGGAGTTCCTGGCCGCGACGCTGCTCGTGCCGAGCCTGTCAACGAATCCGTCAACTGACCAGGCCACCCTCGTCAAAGCCATCACTTCCGTTGATCTGGGAGCCCTCGCCGCCGCCGACCAGCAGAAGTTCGACGCATCCCTTAAGCAGGCGCAGTCCACTCTGGAAAATCTGCGCCCTCTCTTGCAGCAGGCAACGCTACACCTCACCGGCAACTCACATATCGATGCCGCCTGGCTCTGGCCCGTGTCGGAAACGGTGGATGTGGTGAGACGCACCTTCTCGACTGCCTTGCAGCTGATGAATGAGTATCCGGATTACACCTACACACAATCGGCCGCGGCGTACAACGAGTGGATTGCCGAAAAGTATCCGGTGATCAACGAGCAGATCAAACAGCGCATCAAGGAAGGTCGCTGGGAAATCGTCGGCGGCATGTGGGTCGAGCCTGACCTCAATATGCCCGATGGCGAATCGACCGCCCGCTCGCTCCTCATCGGGAAGCGCTGGTATCAGAAAGAGTATGGCGTTGACGTGCGCATTGGTTGGAACCCCGACTCTTTCGGATACAACTGGCAGTTACCGCAAATCTACAAAAAATCCGGCGTCGACTATTTCGTCACGCAGAAGATGACCTGGAACGATACCAACAAGCTTCCCGACTACTTCAAGCTCTTCTGGTGGGAGTCACCCGACGGAAGTAAGGTCCTCACATACTTCCCTCACGACTACGCCAACAATAATCTTGACCCCGTGCGCCTCTCCGCCGATTTGGCTCAGGCGCGCAAACTTGCCCCCGGCATGACCGAGATGATGGACCTGTACGGAATCGGTGACCACGGCGGTGGCCCGACGCGCGCCATTCTCGACGAAGGCAATCACTGGGCATCCGGTGACAAGGTGATACCGAAAATGCAGTTCGGCACCGCCCAGAGCTACTTCTCCTCCGTCGAAAAGCAGCTCTCATCGTCCTCGCCCGAGTGGGACTACAAAAGTATCGCCGCTGGTTATCACCCGCCCCAGGCCCCTGCGGGACAGATCGCCATCCCCACTTGGAAGAGCGAGATGTACTTCGAGTACCACCGCGGCGTGATGACCACGCAGGCCAATCACAAGCGCAATATGCGCGAGAGCTCCGAGTGGGCGTTAAACGCGGAGAAGTACGCGTCGCTCGCCTGGCTCGACGGCAAAGCATACCCTGGCGCCGAATTGACGGAGGCTTGGAAGAAAATTACCTTCAACCAGTTCCACGACCTCGCCGCTGGCTCGGGCATCGGGATTATCTATAAGGATGCGCAGCGCGACTACGATCAGGTGCGGTGGGCGACAAACGAGATCTCAGTCACCGCGATGAAGACCCTCGTATCGCGGATCAATACCGTCGCCACACAGGGAGTACCTGTGCTGGTCTTCAATCCGCTGGCATGGGAGCGTTCCGGGCTGATCACCGTCAGCGTGCAGATGCCCGACACAGCGGAGAGCGTTTCGGTACTGGACTCTGAGAACCATGTACTGCCTTCCCAGGTGTTGTCGAGTAATGCGGCAACCCACACCTTCAAACTGCTCATCGGGGCGCAGAATGTGCCGTCACTGGGTTATGAAGTGCTGCACGTTATTCCCGGCAAACGCGCCTTCGCAAGCGACCTCAAGACCGCAGGCCTCACTCTCGAAAATGCTTCTCTGCGTGTCACTGTGGATAAGACGACCGGCTGCATCACCAGCCTCTACGACAAGAAGGACAGCTTCGAATCTCTCGCATCGGGCGCATGCGGTAACGAATTGCAGCTCTTCCGTGACACTCCGAAGGACTACGACGCTTGGAACATCGATCCCGGCACTCTCGATCAGCCGCCGGTAAAACTCACCGCTGCGGATTCGGTTGAATTGATCGGACAGGGACCGATGACCGGCTCCATTCGCGTCACACGTCACTGGCAGAATTCAAAATTCGTGCAGGAGATCGTCCTTCAGGCTGGCTCAGATGAGGTTGAAGTCGTCAACGACGTCGACTGGCACGAAACGCATGAGTTGCTGAAGGCGGCATTTCCCCTGGCAGCCTCGGGCCCGATGGCAACCTACGAAATTCCTTATGGCACCATCGATCGCCCGACCACGCGTAACAACAGCTGGGAGCAGGCCCAATTTGAGGTTCCCGCCCTCCGTTGGGCCGATCTTGGCGACGGACAGCACGGCTTGAGCCTCATCAACGAATCCAAATACGGATATGACGCACGCGGCAATGTGCTGCGCCTCTCTTTACTGCGGTCCCCGGTGTGGCCTGATCCAGAAGCGGATCGTGGTCCACAGCATTTCAGCTTCGCACTCTATCCGCACCCGGGAGACTGGAAACAGGCGTTGACAGTCCGTCACGGTTACGAATTCAACTATCAGCTCAGTGCCATGCAGGTCGAATCGCACACCGGAATCATGCCCGCGCGCCACTCGTTTGTTTCCGTGTCGCCCGAGAATGTTGTTCTGACCGCCATGAAGAAGGCGGAAGACAGCGACAGCCTGATTTTTCATCTGTACGAATGGGCAGGAAAGGCTGGCACGATCGAAATTGCCCTGCCTCCGGGAGCGACTGGAGCGGTGGAGACAAATCTTATGGAGCAAACTCAGGGCGCCGCGCTGGCGGTCGTCGCAGACAAGGTTTCCCTGCCTGTCACTCCATATGAAATCATCGCGGTCAAAGTCGATTATTCGCCTCAGAAGCCGAAATAGGGATAACGCTCGTGCGTGAGTGAACCATCCGAGGAGATTTCTCCTGACCGCCTGCGCACGCTTTGTCACGAACCTGCATCTGTAAGCGTCACCGGAACATGTTTGACCGAAGCTGTGGTCATTCGCTAAACTCTAACTAGATCGCAAGTTGCTTTGGAAGGTCGCCGGTCGCAACGCCTCACCCGTCATCCTTTTATAAGTGTGTTGGAGACGCATTCTTGGTTTTCAGTCCTACCGCATATTCAGTCGTTCGTCTTCCTAAAGTCTCTACAAGAGTCGTCGTAGCTTCCGTTTGGGAGTGAGTTTTCAGCTGATGAAGATGAAAACGTTCGTACCCAGGATATCTACAAGCTTGAAGTGTCTGTGCGTGTACAAAAGGGTGCATAACCGTCGAATGCCACATAGCTAATGTCGCTATTACGAGTCGGGGCGCTGATTTCTGAAGCGCAGGCGTTTCAAGCGGATGCGGTAACCGGCTCTTGGACTGTGCCTGTCAGGCATCAGAAGTGACGGCCGTTAAACATGGGCTTCAGACAGGTCGAAGTCTTGACGATTCTGGAGATTTGAGAGGCTTCTCCTAGCCGATGCCGATATCGGTGGAATACGGATGAGCCAGGATTGGTCGATTATAAGGAGCGCATAGGGATGCAAGGGTGGGCAGTTCCTCCCCAGGGACCACAACAAGGCGCAGTGAGCGGTGCAGGCCCCGTTCCGGAACAATCCGTTCTCACGCCAGGCGATTTTCGCAAGCTTCTCATTAAGCGTAAGTGGATTATCGTCGCCTGTCTGGTCATAGGCTTGGCGTACGCAATTTTCTATATTGCGACGACAGTCCCCCAATACGAAGCTGTCTCTCGCATTCACATCGACCTCAGCCGGTCGACGAATATTGGTATAGAAGATCTGATTGAGCAGAAACTCGGTGGCGGCGAAGACAGCTCTGAGAAACTCCAGACCGAAATCCGGATCATGCAAAGCGAGTCTGTCGTCATGGAAGTGATCGACAAGCTGGATCTCTATCACAAGCGTCCATTTTCAGAGTTGTTCAAAGAGCATCCCTACAATGGCCAACTGACGCCAGTCCAGCGCTTTCAGCTTATTCACATGTTTCAGAGTGCAACCAAGGTGCTGGTTCTGCCCAACACTGAAGTCGTGGAAGTGCATTTCCAGAATTCAAACCCTGCAGTGGCGATGAACGTAGCCAACCAGATTGTCGACTCCTACCTGGACCGCGATCTGCGATCGAGATTCGAAGGTACCACGAGGGTATCCGACTGGCTCACCAAGCAATTGGCCACGGTTAAGAAGCAGGTCGAGGACTCGCAGAAGTCTCTGACGGACTATCAACGCCAAAACAATCTGCTGACCCTCGATGCTGAAGGCGGGAGTCTACTCACCGACAGCTTGCGCACAGTCAACCAGCAGCTTGCTGAAGCCAAGGCGGATCGTATCGTGAAAGAGGCGCGCTATAAGATGGCGCAAACTCGCAATCCTGATTTGTTGATTTCAGTAGCGCCCGGCACCGTGCTCGGAAGCCTCCGGGAGCAACAAGCCAATCTCATGGTGCAGGCAGCGCAATTAAAGGCGAAGTTCGGTCCGGATTATCCCAAGGTCCGTGAACTCGACAAACAGCTGGCTAGCGTGCAGGGTGACATCGACACGGAAATCAACAATCTCACCAAGCGGTTTGCTGAAGAATATAACGCTGCCGTCAAGACAGAATCCCTCTTGCAGGACCGCCTGAATACGACCAAGCAGGATGCCTTCAAGGAGAACGAATCAGCCGCGCAGTTCGACATCCTGAAGCATGGTGCTGAATCAGCGTCTGAACTCTATGACGGGTTGCAGATGAAGCTCAAGGAAGCTGGCATCACTGCCGGCCTAAATTCGAACAACGTCGATATTATCGACCGCGCGAGCATTCCACCTTATCCAATTCTCCCCAAGAGGAGATCTGCTTTAATTTTTGGATTTCTGGGCGGACTGATTGGCGGCATTGCATTGGCCTTCTTCTTCGAGAGCCTGGACGACACGATTCGCACCTCGGATGATGCCGAGGCCGTATCGCAACTGCCTACTCTTGCTGTCATTCCGCACTTCATCATCGCCGGGCGTAAGAGTTCTCCCGCCACTAGTCCCGCCGGCAAGGCCGAACAGCAGCGGCTGCTGAAGGTGTCCCCGGATCTGGTTTCCTACGTCGATCCACAGTCGATCGCGGCTGAAGGCTTTCGTACCTTCCGTTCGTCGATTCTGCTTTCAGCTGTGGATCATGAGCCAAAACTGTTGTTGATCACCAGCAGCTTCGCCGCGGAGGGCAAGTCTACCTGCGCCGCCAACCTGGCCATTTCCTTTGCCCAGAGATCGGCGCGCGTTCTCCTCGTCGACACCGACCTTCGCAAAGGGACTCTGCATATGAAGTTCAGGCTCTCCAATCGTGCCGGCCTGTCAACGCTTCTTGCGCGGGAATCAGGCGCTGAAGCCTACGAGCACCCTATACCCGAGCTGCCGAATCTCGCTGTGCTCTCTCGCGGCCCGATCGCACCGAACCCCGGTGAAATGCTGGCTTCGCGCGCCATGGAGGAGATGATGACGCAGTGGCGTAGCGAGTATGAGCACATTATCTTGGATTCCTCGCCTATCCTTGCCGTGGCCGATACTCTAAGCTTGGCTCCCCAGGTCGATGCCGCATTCATCTTGGTGCGTGCGGGCGTAACGCGCAAGAGGGCCCTGGTTCGGGTGCGCGAACAACTGCGCCGGGCCAGTGCCCGGGTGCTGGGCACAGTCATCAATGACGTGGATCTGCGTATGGAGAATTACTATACCTATTCCAAACGTTACGATTACGGCTACAAGAGCAATTACGGAGCCGGGTATGGAGTCACCGATGACGAGAAATAGACTGCTTCCTCGGATATCCTTGCAATCTCTTGTCATCTTTCTATGTTTTGGTATGGCCATCGCCGGATGGGGCCAGACTGCCACTGATACCGTGCCGAGCGATTCGACTCAGCAGACGCCCGGACCGGGTGATCAGGCACCAAAGATCACGATTGGCGCCGGCGATCAGCTTGACATTGAGGTTTTCGACACCCCCGAACTTTCCGGTCCAGCGCGCGTGAGTCAGACGGGCGAAGTCAATCTCGTCGTCCTCGGTAATATCCAGGTAGTCGGCCTTACTCCCAATCAGGCAGCTCGAAAAATTGAATCGGAATTGAAATTCCGGGGCATTCTGATTGATCCACACGTGACCGTGTCGATCGGCGAGTACGCCTCTCAAGGAGCCACCATAACCGGTGAAGTGCACACTCCCGGCGTGTATCCGACCTTGGGAAGCCGCAAACTTCTGGAGATGCTTGCCTTGGCCGGTGGCGTCACAATAACTGCGGGAAGGACAGCTACGATCATTCATCATGACGATCCACAGCACCCGCGCGACATTGCTCTCGTTCCGAACAACAATTCTCTGGGCGCTCAGGAAAATCCGGTGATTCTGCCCGGCGACACTGTGGTGATTGACAAGGCCGGCATCATCTACATCCTTGGCGATGTGGGCAAGGCGGGAGGTTATCTCATTGACAACAATGCGCGCCTCTCCCTCATTCAAGCCCTCACGCTGGCCGGTGGATGGACCAGGACGTCAGCCCAGAGCAAAGTGATACTGGTTCGCGAGGTTCCGCAGGGCAGGGAAGAAATCAAGCTCGATCTCGCGCACGTGATCCGCGGAAAACAGGCGGACATCAAAGTTAGCAATGGAGATATCCTCTTCGTTCCATCGAGCATAGGCAAAATCTTTGCTTATCAGGGGATAGGGGCCATCGTTACTGGTGCGGAGCAAGCGGTGGTCTACGGAGCTATCTACAAGTAATTAGGCACGAGATAACCCGCCGGCGTTCCGTCGTGTGGGCACGCATGGGGACATGGATTGAATGCGATCAGAACAGCCTCGCCGATAGCACAGTCCGGCTTGTTTTCGTCGCCATCGCGTTTGCTGGGCGAGGATTACGCGCCTCCTCGCGCGGTCTTCCTTACCCATATTCCGGCGATACTTACGCTCACCGGTCTGGCAACATGGATAGTCAGCGATGAAATAGCGATGGTGGTAGCGGCGGCAGTGGGAGCCATCATAGCCTGTTATCTGCTCTGGGATTGGCTGTTTCGCGAGGGGCCAACCCGCTTTTCTACCATCCTTGCCATGACCCTTCTGCTCGGCTATGGTCTGGGGGCTGTGAATACCTGGCTTACGGTTCCTCGGGGCAATCTGCCTCTTCCCGCATTCCTGGGGCTTGACGAAGGCGTTCTCGCTCGGGGCATGGCGGCTGTGTTGTTATCAGCAGCGGTACTCTGTTTCCTTGGTGAATTGTATGAGCGTCCGCTTTTTGGCCGGGAATTTCGCATTCTCCTCGATCAACATACCTACGGTCTGATTTATCTCGGAACCTTGGCAACCTTGACCGGATTCTTCACGCACACCCTAGGTACGGGAGGAACGCAGAATACCTTTGGAGAGCAACAAAATCCTGTTTCTGCGCTTCTGTCATGGCTCTTTTCTCCCCTCATGGCTCTTACTGCAGCTGTTTTTCTTGCCAGTGGGAAGAGCGTGTCGAAGCTGCTCACGGGAGTTTGCACGCTCATTTTGGGTGTGCTTCTGATGGCTGTAGGCAGGCGAGCGATCATTTATACGGCCATGGAAATCCTTTTCGCACTGCGGCTGACTGGATATCGCGTGAAGGGAACGATCTTCAAAAAAGCCTTGCTGATTGCAGTCTTAGCAGGTTTCGTATTTCTTGGAGTAACAGTCGTCATGCTGCTTCGCCTTGCTGCCGGGCAAAGTGGGGAAGGCATACAAACGCCGCTCGCTAACCGGGTAGAGATTGCAATGACCTGGGTAGAGGATGGAAGCGCCTTCAAACGAGCGACAGAAGCGAATCAGAGCAACGCACAAAAACGTACATTCGTTCTCGGTTTTTTTGCCGACGTGCTCGAGGGAAGCTCGCAACACAACCCTGGCCTGGGAAGGGATTTCCTTGAGTTAACATCAGTGGCGATTCCAAGAGTCGTAAACCCGGACAAGGACCTTTATTTTAGCGAAGAGGGTCTGGTCGATGAGTTATTCGGCCTTACTTATAGAGACGCAGCAAACTCTATTCTCACAAACGGTGCCACCGATTTCGGCCTCCTCGGGGTAATATTTTATCCCCTCGTCATGGTCTGGCTCATGCGGCTTTCCGTTGAGCTGCCGGCAAAGTTCCTGCCCCATCTTCCGACGGCGATCATTGCGTTGGGGGCGGTCTTCATGTTTCTGCAAACTGAAACCACTCTTACCGCTTACCTCGTCACAATTCGAAACGAGATCCTTTTTTCAGTCATCCTGTTCATTTTCTCCAGGCTGCCGATCCTTCGCTGGCAAAAATAGGGGCAGTTCGCCGCGTCACGATACAATCAATATTATGCCTACACGAGTTGCCCCTGCTGCGTGGATCATTGCCAGCCTAGTCTTGGGCGGTGCCGGTATCGCCGCGGGTCAATCTGCGAATTCCTCGGATACTTCAACCGGCGCAAATGTCACCCCGATGTCAGGTTCCGGTGGCTCAGGATCCGGCAGTTCCTCTTCCTTGAATGGTGCATCTGTCTCCGCCGCAACGGGAGGTGCCTTGGGAAATGTCTCCGTTAGTGCAGGTGTTTCTGGAAGTTCAGCAGCTGCTTTTTCCAGCGGCGGCGGCTCGAGGGGAGGAAGCTCATCTTCTTCGAGCGCCTCTGCTTCCTCTTTCGGGGTTTCTTCCGCGGGTTGGGGTGTTGGATCGTCCACCCCTGGAGGGTTTGGCTCTGGCGCAGAGCGGTCAACAGGATCTAACGTCGCACTCGGCAGCGGCCGCCAGCCCGGGAAGACCTCCTCGAAGGGCTCCGCTACGTCGCTCTCAGGAAAAAGCGCTGTCACCCCGACAGCTGCTTCACTCTCGGCTCTCACTTCTAACCCAGCTGGGCATCAGTCGGGCGGGCAGAATGCCCTGACGAACATGTCCGCTGGACAAATGTCACGCTCATCGAAGAGGGATCTGGACGAATCAACACAATCTGCTGGAAGAGGATCTGGCACAGGAGTCTATACAACCGATTTTCCCGATAGCACGAGGGACACCGCTCTGCTTAGTCCGCCGGATCTGGCTCTCAAACCGCTTTTCAGCTTTGATCCGGAAGTGAGCTCGGAGTTTCCGGACTGGAGTGAGCGTGAGTTTCTCAAGCCAACTCTCCACGTGAAGGGCACATCTTCCGGCTCGGCGGGAAAAGAGGACTTATATGAGCGAATCGAAGCGCGACTCCGCGGTTATCGAAACGAAGGTGAAAAAAACAGCAGAAACGGCATGCAGCAGGGCAAGAATGGCTTCGGTCATCCCTCGGAAAATCCATTCTCTTCGGAAAAACCATTCTCTAAGGAAGCAGCCGGGACTGAGGGGCTTACAAAAAGATCAACGAGTTCAGCGTTCAACTTCTAACTGCAATTCCGTCGAGGAATAACCGGCAAGTGGGCGCTCCATTCACCGGACGGCGATCGTAAAAGGCCCGCTTCGCAGCGGGCCTTTTCACTGTGCATCGCTCCCAGCTAGACCTTTTCAATCACCAGCGACTTGATCACTACAGGTTGGACAGGCTTGTCCTGTGAGCCCCTCTTCACACGGGAAATCTTCTCCACGATGTCCTGCCCCTCCGCCACTTCTCCGAAGATGGTGTGCTTGCCCGTCAGCCAATCCGTCGGCGCCACGGTGATGAAAAACTGTGACCCATTGGTATTTGGACCGGAATTGGCCATGGCCAGCTTGCCCGGGACATTAAACTTGTGTGGCGAGCCCTTGGTCTCGTCCTCAAAGCGGTATCCAGGCCCTCCCATACCGCTCCCGGCTGGATCTCCTCCCTGGATCATGAAGTCGGGAATCACCCGGTGAAAGATAGTTGCGTCGTAGAGCTTGTCCGAACTCTTGCTCCTCGTGACGGGATGCGTCCACTCGCGCGAGCCTTCTGCAAGTTCAATAAAGTTGGCGACCGTCTTCGGCGCTTCCGTAGGAAACAGGCGGCAGACAATCTCCCCTTCGCTGGTATTGAAGACGGCGTAGGTACCGGGTTGACGTGACATGATAACTCCTTGGGATGATGGAACTACTGTGGTTTTGCTGCCGTGGTGGCAGGCGGGGCAGATGAGGTTCCAGCGGCCAATGGCGGCATCGGCTGGCCCTCCTTCACGATGGTGACTTTTTTCAGGATCACCGGGTCGAGAGGTTTATCGGTCGCGTTTCGCTCAACCCGGGCAATCGACTTCACCACCAGCACGCCGGAATCGTCGCACTGTCCGAAGATGTTGTATTTCTGGTTAAGATCCTCGTCCGGCGCCTCCGTGATGAAGAACTGCGAGCCATTGGTATTCGGCCCGGAGTTGGCCATGGCCAGGCGGCCCGGCACATCGAAGTTCAGGTTGGGTGTGAACTCATCTTTGAAGTAATATCCCGGATCGCCCATCCCCGAGCCCAACGGGTCTCCGCCCTGGATCATGAACCCCGGAATTACTCGGTGAAAGGTAGTTCCGTCATACAACCGCTTCCCATGCATCTTTTGCTTGCTGTCGGGATTGGTCCAGTCTTTCGTACCATCCGCGAGGCCGATAAAGTTAGCCACCGTCTCGGGAGCCTCTTTGGAAAACAATTTGCAGGTGATCCGCCCCATCGTGGTGTCGAAAACTGCTGTTGGCCCCGTCGGCTGCGGGGCTGCCTGCACCTGTGTCCCCGGAGAGTCAGGCAGGTCCTGACTTGACTGAGAGCTCGACGTCGAAGGACTCGAGGGATTGGACTGCTGCGCAAAAACCGTGTCGGTGAGGCCGAACGAGAGCAAAATAAGAGCGATATAAATCGATGCTTTCATACAAATTCCCAAGTGGACAGACTACAGCATGCCTGGGCGGAAAAGAAACTCACCGCCCAGCGAGCACAGTTGCCGGAGACGGCATCTCTTCCCGTCTGCGAGCGACCACCGGCATCACCGCAAGGACCAGAAGCTGCGCCAGGATGGCCCCGCACAGATCGATTCCCACATCGACCGGCGAACTTGTACGGCTGGGTAGAAAACTCTGGTGATATTCATCCGCGCAGGCCACCAGCAGCGTTGATGCTACAGCCAGCAGCCCTGCGCGCCGCCATAACGAGCGAACCCCGCCGGCTGCTACCCTGAGAGACGTTCTCCAGCCGTGGAAGAAACACAAGCTGACTACCCCATAACCTCCCAGGTGGCCCATCTTGCGAATCAAATGATGTATTACCTGCCAGCGGTAGTCACTGATCGGGCCGAAGAGACGCACCCAGAGAGGCAGCAGCCAATGGCTCGTGTTATCCGCCGACATCGTTGCGGTCGATTCTCCCGCAATCATCATCACCGCAAGCGCCGCGGGTACCCAATTCAATATCTTTCTGAGCGCCTCGGAGCGTCCATAACGCATACCTGCAATCATAGATGGCGTCTTAGAAACCGCAGACGAAAAATACCCTCCTTAGGTTGTGGGAGCATTCTGCTGCGGAGTTGCGGGCGGCGCGACACCTAGGGTAAAGATCACGTTAACCTGTGTTTCCACTTCGACTGGTTCTCCATTCAATATGTAAGGACGGTATTGCCACGTTTTGACGGCGTCGAGTGCCGCCTGTTGCAGCAGCGGCGGTCCGGATAGAACGCTCAGGTTTTCAATATTGCCCGCCGTGGAGATCGTAGCCCGAAGAACAACTGTTCCCTGGATGTGGGCCGCTTTGGCGACCGCTGGATAGACCGGGACCGTTCCGCCGATCTTGTTGCCGGCAATCAGGCCCGCCGAGACAGCGATCTTCTTTGGAGCTACGGCCTTTACAACAGGCGCGGGACCTGCACCGACGCCGCCCAGGATGCCGCCCATCACGCCATTGGCCATGCCGTCCATGCCGGCAACCCCCGCACCAACGCCTTGAAGCGCGTGGGTCCTCATCGCGAAGGTGTACCCAGCCATCACGCTGCAGCTAGGGCCGGCCATTCCTTCCATGCCAACTGAAGATGCGGGCGGAGGGCTTTGGTCTCCAGTGCTCTTGATCGGTTGAGTTGAAGCCGCTGCCCGATCTGCTTCTTTTTTCTTTACGACTTCCGACCAATCAGGCCTGAGCGTAGCGCTGTTCTGGGTTTTCGTGACGCATGTACCAGCCTTCAACCCTTGGAAGTTGGCCGGACTGAGCACGCAGTAAGCCGAGCATGTTGGCGGATCCCCGCAGTCGGTCGATGAAGCGCCGCCTTTGCATGCCTGAAACTCTGCATAACTCTGCACGCATAATTTCGCAGGCTCAGCGCACTTCTCGGCGAATCTGTAATTCAGCTCGCTGTACAACCCCATCGCCTCCGGCATGTCCTTCTGTGTCGGCTGATTCGTCGGCGTAACGCCGACTCTCGTCTTTTCAGCCAGGTCGTTGATGCTCTTGTAGACCGTTTCAAACTGCTTCAGGCTGTCTCCAAAGGCACTGAACTCCGCATCCAGCTGCGCTCCCTTGCTCGGGTCCAGGAGAGGAGTACCGGGCGTGCACCCGTCGCACACTGTCCGGAATGAAAATACAAACTGATACCCAGGCTCCTTGGAGCTGATCACGGCGCTGGGCTTCCCCGCATCGTGCAGGAAGGTAGTCTGCGATGCCGCGAATTCCTGCTTTTGAGCCGCGCCGTTTGCATCAGTTGGGATAAACCGGACGGTCGACGCGGACACCTGCCACAAACCGTCCACGTACGGTGCACTCTCCGTTTTTCCGTCAACGGTCGCTACTCTGACCATACGAGCGAACCAGCAGAGAGCCGGCTGAGTATTTATTGGCGTCCCGGTTGCGGTCTGGGTTCCTCCGATGGGCTGTTTGCAGGGGAATACGAAGTGAAAGTAGCCTGGACTTTCTTCGTAGCGAACCGCGTGCACGCCGCCAACGTAAGCCGGCTCCTGGGCCGGTGCTGCGCCGGATCCGGACAGAAATAGGAAGAACAGCGCGAATGCTGCCGCCAGGCTCCGTCTCATGCGTACGCTCCGGAACATCTGCCCGGCGCCTGCCGCGATCCTGCTTGCAATGCCGGGCGCAATGTAAGGTGCGACCAGCATTGCACACCGCACCAGCGAAGGGTCAATGGAATTCTGTTTCCTCTTCGCGTTCGGAGTGCTTCCTGTCAGAGACTCAAAAAAGAGAGTAAGGGAATCGGGTCAGCCTCAAAATTCACCGCTGCGCAGCCTGCATCTCGCGGCTGACCCGCTCCACCTCGCCGAACACCCGCAGTAAGTTGCCACCGAGAATCTTGTGGCAGTCGTCTGCCGAATATCCACGCGCCAGGAGAGCAGCAGTAATCTTCGGCAAGTCTGCCGCGGAGTCGATCCCCGCAGGTAACTGCCCACTGACCCCATCGAAGTCCGAGCCCAGCCCGACGTGATCAACTCCGGCTACCTTCGCGATGTGGTCGATGTGGTCAATCAGCGCGCTCAGCGGTGGCCTCGGAATGCGATCCGCATACTCCCGCTGCAGCTTCTCCAGATCTCCATAGGTGACCTGCTTGCCTTCAGCCTTCAACTTTGCCTTCAGCTCCGCGGTAGCCTTTTCTACCTCTACCTGTTGCGCAATCGAGGCGTCGCGGTAAGCCTGGCTGATGAATCCGGAGTAGTAGTTCACCTGCACCACGCCGCCGTTTTTGGCCACTGCGCGAAGCATGTCGTCCGTCATATTGCGCGGCGCATTGCAGATAGCCCGCGCCGACGAGTGCGAAGCGATCACCGGCGCCTTCGTCGTCTTGACGGCCGCCCAGAAGGTGTCGTCGGCAACGTGCGAGATATCGACCATCATCCCCAGTCGATTCATCTCCAGCACGACCTCTTTGCCAAACGGAGTCAGTCCGTCCGGATTGTGCGGCACACCCTGCTTGCCCTCGTCTCCCGACGAGTTGGCCCAGTCCAGCGAGTTCGACCACGTTAGCGTCATATACCGGACGCCCAGCCGGTAGTAGTCCCGCAACAGCCCTAGAGAATTTTCGATGGAGTGGCCGCCCTCAATGCCCATCAGCGCGGCCAGCTTGTGCTCGCGATGCGCCGCCTCGATATCCGCCGGCGAATACGCCATCCGCATGCGGTCGGGATGCTTCGCAGCCTGCTGGTAAACGGAATCGATCAGTTCCAGGGTGCGCCGCGCGTCATGGCCCTTGTAAAGGTCCGGCTCGACCCAGATAGAAAAGAACTCCGCGCTAAGGTTGCCCTTTTTGGCCGAGTCAAAATTGAGATTGCCACCGTTGAGCTGGTCGGCAAGGTCGTAGTTCTCGTCGAGCATCCGCTGTGGCGTGTCGGCGTGCGTGTCGATAACGATAGCGGAATCGTGTACGGCTTCGGCGGTCTTTGGATTCACGGGCGTGTTCTGGGCAGTAAGAGGTAGAGTAACGGCGAGCAGGAAAGCAAGGAGTATCTTCATGAGCGTGGTGGGATTGTAACAGTCCCACCATGCTGGACCAACACATAGCGAACGTAGCCCGCTTGAGGCGGTGCTATTTGGTTCCGGTGCTCCACTCCGTCACTGGCTCAATGGTGCTCACACGATCTTCGCGCCGTTTCCAGCTAGCGCGTAGATAATCGCCGTTCATCGTCGCGATCACGCCCAGCGGAATCTCCTTCGGGCACACGCCTGTGCATTCCCCAATGTTAGTGCAGCTGCCAAAAGGTTCCGCATTCATCTGTGCGACCATCCCCAGTGCTCGACGGTCACTCTCCACCTTGCCCTGAGGCAGGATGCTGAGGTGTGCGATCTTTGCTCCAGTAAACAGTGCAGCCGATGCGTTGGGGCAGGCCGCCACGCACGCGCCGCATCCAATACACGCCGCCGCGTCCATCGCCCGATCGGCGATCTCTTTGCCCACGAGAATCGTGTTCCCATCCGGAGCATTTCCCGTCGAAACCGAGATATACCCACCCGCCGCAATGATGCGATCGAAAGCCCGCCGGTCGACGACCAGGTCCTTCATCGCTGGAAAAGCCCCCGCCCGCCACGGCTCGATCACCAGTTCCTGTCCCTCTTTGAAATGCCGCATCGTCAGCTGGCACACAGTCGTCGCCCGTTCCGGGCCATGCGCGACGCCGTTGATCATGAATCCGCACGAGCCGCAAATACCTTCGCGGCAATCATGTTCGAAGGCTACCGGCTCTTCGCCTTTCTCACTCAGCGTCTCGTTGAGAACGTCAAGGCACTCCAGCATCGACATCTCTGGATTCACATCGTCCATCGCATAGCTGACGAATCCGCCCTTGTCCTTCGGACCTTTTTGCCGCCAGATTTTCAGCGTCAGTTTCATAATTTATCCATATTTCTGCCGAACTACTTATAGCTCCTCTGGCTGGGATGAACGTAGTGAAATTCCAGTGGCTCCTTCGAAAGCTCGGGAAGGTTGCCCGGCCCCGTGTAGCCCCAGGCCGCGACGTAGGAGAAGTGATCGTCATCGCGCTGTGCTTCGCCTTCGGGAGTCTGATACTCCTCGCGAAAGTGTCCTCCGCACGACTCGTTGCGCTCCCGGGCATCGAGGCACATCAACTCACCCAGTTCGAAGAAGTCCGCAACCCGGCCGGCCTTTTCCAGGCTCTGGTTCAGATCATCGCCGCTCCCCGGAACATTTACGTTCTGCCAGTATTCCTCGCGCAGCGCGCGAATTTGGCCAATCGCTGTTTCCAGTCCTTGCGCCGTCCGTGACATGCCGCAGTGGTCCCACATGGTCTTTCCCAGCTCGCGATGAAACGAATCGACCGTACGCTTGCCCTTGATCGAAAGCAGCTTGTCAGTCATCTCCTGTACCGAAGCCACAGCGCTCTGAGCTTCAGAATGACTCGCGTCAACCTTGGCGAATTTGTTCGTCGCGAGATAGTTGCCCACCGTGTAGGGAATCACGAAATAACCATCCGAAAGCCCCTGCATCAACGCGCTCGCGCCCAGCCGGTTCGCGCCGTGATCCGAGAAGTTCGCCTCTCCAATTACAAACAGGCCGGGAATGGTGCTCTGCAGGTTGTAGTCCACCCACAGACCGCCCATCGTGTAGTGAATCGCGGGATAGATGCGCATCGGCACCTTGTAAGGATTCTCATCCGTGATGCGTTGGTACATATCGAACAGGTTGCCGTAGCGCTCGCGGATGGTATTCTCGCCCAGGCGTCTTATGGCATCCGAAAAGTCGAGGTAAACCCCAAGCCCGCTCGGGCCGACTCCACGACCTTCATCGCACACCGCCTTCGCATTCCGCGAGGCGACGTCCCGGGGAACCAGATTGCCAAAGCTCGGATAGCGCCGCTCGAGGTAGTAATCGCGCTCGCCCTCCGGAATTTGATCCGGCGAACGCTGATCGCCCTTCGTCTTCGGCACCCAGATGCGGCCGTCGTTGCGCAGCGACTCGCTCATCAGCGTCAGCTTCGACTGATAGTCGCCTGAAACCGGGATGCACGTCGGATGAATCTGCGTGTAGCAGGGATTGGCAAACAGCGCACCGCGTTTGTGCGCACGCCAAATTGCGGTCGTGTTCGAGCCCTTCGCGTTGGTCGACAGGTAGTAGACATTCCCGTATCCGCCCGTGCCGAGAATCACTGCGTCGGCAATATGCGTGCTGATCTCGCCTGTAACCAGGTGGCGAGTCACAATGCCGCGCGCCTGCCCATTGATCACAATCAAATCCAGCATCTCGGTTCGCGGATACATCGCGACCGTGCCCGCATGCACCTGCCGTTCCAGCGCCTGGTATGCGCCCAGCAGAAGCTGTTGCCCCGTCTGACCGCGTGCATAAAAGGTTCGCGATACCTGCGCGCCGCCGAACGAGCGATTCGTCAGCGCACCGCCGTATTCGCGGGCGAAAGGAACGCCTTGCGCCACGCACTGATCGATAATGCTCACGCTGATCTCCGCCAGCCTGTACACATTCGCTTCGCGCGCGCGAAAGTCGCCGCCCTTCACCGTGTCATAGAAGAGGCGATACACGCTGTCGCCATCGTTCTGATAATTTTTGGCCGCGTTGATGCCGCCCTGCGCCGCAATCGAATGGGCCCTCCGCGGCGAATCCTGAAAGCAGAAGCACTTCACGTTGTAGCCTAGCTCACCCAGGGTTGCAGAAGCCGACGCCCCCGCCAGCCCCGATCCCACAACAATCACCGTATGTTTGCGTTTGTTCGCCGGATTCACCAGCTTCAGATCGAAGCGCGTTTTCTCCCACGCTTTTTCAATCGGACCGGAAGGAGTTTTCGAATCGAGTGTCATTTATTTCACGAGCCCCAACAGAACGCTGATCGGGATGGAAATATATCCCAGGACAATGATGACGACGATCCAGACTGCTGCATTCTTCAGCCACGGTGTGTAGCGCGGATGATTGAGGCCGACCGACTGAAACATGCTCCAGATGCCGTGACGCAGGTGCAAGCCGAGCAAGCTCACCGCGAAGATATACCACACCGAAACCCACCACACCTGAAACCCGGCCACGACATTGTGATACACATCGCCCTCGATATAGGCAGCAGCTGGATCGATGATGCCCGCCGTCAGATGCAGCAAGTGAAAGATGATAAACGCCAGCACGATCGGCCCCGACCAGTACATTGTCCGCGACGCATAGGAGGAGTTGATCGCCTCCTTGCGCGAGTACCCGACCGGCCGGGCCTTCTTGTTGCGCAGCGCGAGTTGCACGGTCGCCGTAATGTGCAGAGCGACGGCCGCCAGCAGCGCGAGGCGCTCCGCCCACAAGATCTCTCCCAGGGAGTGCAGGAAATGGCTGTAGGCATTGAGCCTCTCGGGGCCATCAAATACCTGCAGATTGCCCAGCATGTGCCCGACCACGAACGCGAACAGGATCGCGCCCGTCACCGCCATCACAATCTTCTTGCCATTCGTGGACTGCCAGAAGCTCGCCGCGCGATTTTCACGCAGCTTCACTGCAGTTGTGCTCATTGAATTCTTCCCAATTTATTTAGATGAATCGCGAACATTCCTCATCCCCAATGTTAGCTGCTCCAGCTATCTTCGCTGGTGTGCGCGTTATTTGACGCAGAGAGATTTCAATTCCGCTTGCGGGAAGCAGTGCGGATGCCCGATCGTTGTTGAAACTTTGGAAGAGTCAACATCCATTATTGGTGTTGAGGACAGCGAGCGTCAAGGAATGCGGTCGATTGAAGACAGACCGAAGCAGCCTCAAACGCGCAGAAATATCCGCCCGCGATACAGAATCGAAACAATCGCCAGATTCAAACCCACGATCACGAGGGCGTAGGCAAGAGAAGCGTTTATCGGACTTAGCCAGGAAAGAAAAAGATGGCTGTATCCCCAGGCGTGGAGCGTGAGCCGCGCGCTTCCAACACGGATCAGATCAAAGAGGGAAGTGATGATGGTCGAAAGCGCAAACGCAAAGATAGCGTTGGTTCCGAAGACGACCACGGGCCCGGTCCACCAGCGCGAGCGGCGTATGTCCACAATCCAATAACAGACAGAGAACGCGATCATGCTGAAGCCGATGCTGAACAAGGCAAAGGTCGTCGTAAAGATCCGCTTGTTGAGGGGTAGCAGGGGATCGAGCAGTCGGCCCGCGAGCAGCAGCACAACCCCGGCGGCCAGAATCGCGAGAGCTTTCCGAGCCGGTGAAGATCTGATCCGCAGCCACTCGCCAACAAGAATACCCGCAAGCAGAAGAGTCAGCGCAGGAAGTGTGGAAAGAATTCCTTCAGGGTCGTACGTTACGCCGTAACCCGGCGTCAATCCGTAGGCCCACAGATGGTTGATCCCGAGACAGCAATGGTTGCTCAGCAGGTAGAACATGGGCCCAGCATCCTTCTGATATTGATTGTCAGCGTCGTCTTGGCCACTATCTTCCTTGGACACGTCTGGTTTATCTTCTTCCGAACGTGAGACCCAAATGCATCGGGCCGCAAAACTCCAGTTCGAGCGCGTTGGCCGCGAGTTCGCGCAATGGAGCGCCGTTCCCGAAGAACGGCAAGCTGATCGCCGGCACCGGCGTGGTGGTGGCAGCCAGCCTTCGAGGTTGCCGGGCAGTTGGAAGAGATGGGTCCGATAGAGTGTCATCATCTCGAGCTGCCGCTGTCGTCGACATATGCCGCGGGCGCTACCCTGCTGATGGCGACCCGGGGTGTGCAAACCTCCTTGCCTTGGCCGGACGAGTTCCCCCGCAAGTTCAAAGAAGGCGCGAATGATGAGATCGAACAAGTCCGTTGAAATCCAAGGCGCGTTTTCGCCACCCGGCGGAAAAAGTTGACGCACCGGACGTTCCAAAACAAAATAATGCCAATCCTGTTCCAGCCACCTTCCAACTCATCTTGAGCGCAGCGCCTTGCAGAAGCTGGCACACGCGGCGAACTCTCGACGAGAAGCCTTGAGCCGACGGGACAACGGACGATCCTCAAAATGATGACAAAGGGCTGGGTTGAGCGCGGTGGCGTAAGCGGTACCTATCGCATAACCTCGGCTGGAAGCAGGGCTTTGCGTGCACAGTTACCAATGGGCCAAAGCAAATAAGCTAAGCAGTCGCACCAGCCTCTCAAGCTGCGGGGGATACGAGCGTGGATAAGCAGACGAAGACCGCGGCCTAGCTCCAGAGATTTTGAAGCAGAGAATAGGCGCCGGCGATTTTAAAGTGACCGTTCTCGAGCAATTCCGAGACAGGAGGAACGACCATAATTCCAGCCGGCGCCAGCCCGCCGAGGTGCACCGTTGCCAGGTGATGGCGGACATGATCGTCACCGAGTTGAGCCAACACTACAATCTGGACCAATAAGAACATCGATTTGGGACCGCCATTCGATCGGCCCATTTCCGTCGCCAATCGGACCGCCAGCTCGCAAGCTCCGCGATGGTGCAAATTATATCAAAGCGTCCTCCAAAATCAGAGCCCGACGCTGTGAATGATCTGGCCACTGCTCGTGCGCCGTTTTCGTCAGTCTCAAGGGCAATTTTCTGGGCGAGCATGACATCGCCGGCGACCAGAGTGCCGATCGGCAAAAAACAGAGGCCAACCGTCGGGCGGCCCGCGTCGTCGAACTCGGTCACGTTTGTGGTGGTGCCATAGTGGATGCGATATCGCTTCCCAGTGTGGCACCCGGTGACATCGAAATAGCTGGTCTCATTGAATTGCGCGCGCTGCTCTCGGCGACAACCAGGTTCTCAGTAGCCGAAGACCGCGAACGTTGCGACTGTCTTTGCGCAAAAATGCTCGGGTAACAGCTCGCGTAAGGCTCGTCTGGCGCTGGCCGTTCGTCCGGAGAAGACCGTCGAAATGACAGTCTCATTGACGGAAATTAATCAGCCGCCAACCAGCCGAGGGAAGAACAAGGTCTCCTCGGCGGTCGGATTGAACGAATTGAGCCGCGCAACTTCACCCGGACCGGTTCGTTCAGCGGCGGTAAAACCAAGGCCTGTCAACTTCTTGAAGCGTTTCTCTGCCTTTGCAAGCGCCTGCTCGTCGTTTGCGTTGAAGGAATGCCGGGTATCGCCAGTGTGGTCCATCACGATCTGCGTTGCCATTGCCTGAACTCCCAAAAGATACCAGGAACCATTAAGCAATCTTCGTGCCGGCTGTTCCAATGCTAATTCCTCGTAACGGCAACGTGAGCCTTTCCCCTTCCTTTCGACCGAACTCCGGGCGCGCGGGGGGGGGGGGGCATCACCGCTGAAATGTTAGACCCACATTCCGGCTCGCCGAAAATATGGAGCGACCAGATCGCTCGTCCGATCGCCGGCGTGGTAAGCCGCGAGCGCTTTCTTATCGCCGTCGCGGTCCAGGTGCATGGACAGGGGGATAAGCCGGCCGTTATGGTGGCAACGGTCGTGATAGCTGCGCCGGTCCCACGCAAAAGAGAAAGACCGTTTTGAAGCCGACATTTCGGTCAACCGGACCGGACCAATAGCGAAGGAAAGCGAGCGGGTTTCCTATGCCAGGGCATGGCGCATGAGAACGCGAAGGGCGGGGGCCGGGAAATCGCGCAATCGGTTGAGACGGAGAGATCGGCCCTAACCGCCCGTCGCGGGTGTGGATAGGGTGCCGAGCTGATCTGAAGCCCATGAAAGTTGCTGATCAAGTTTGAGGCGAATTAAGCTGGCTGAAAAGGAAATGCCATGCCCGATGAAGATATGAAAGCTGAACTGGAACGGCTCCGCAGCGAGAACGCGGCTCACAAAAAGGGAGCTTCGGACGGGATCCGCATGAAGGTAAGTGAAAAGGGTGCCGTCTCCATTTACGGAATGGGACGCTTTCCGGTGACCTTATATAAGGAACAATGGCTGAAGCTTCTGAATATGTCCGATGTAATTCGCGTGTTCATCGCCGAGAGTCCATTGTGACTTAAGGCGAAAGAGTAAGACCGCGCCGAGAACATTGAACCCCTTATGAAAATAGGCTGGGTCATGGACGCACCGCTGGGCGCTTGTGCTCCTCCTTTACATCAGCAATCGCGTTAGCCATCTTTAAGATGCCTTGATCACATCAAGCTGTCAATTCGAAAGATCGGCGCGGTCAGGCCAGTGCTTCATTAGCACGACCATGGCGTCGGTCATCTTTCCAATCTGACGCCCGTATGTGCCAACTCGGCGAGAAATAGGGCCTCGGTTTCGGGTGAGCCTGATTTACCGAGGTTTACGGAAATTTGGTTGCCGCTGAACCAAGAAGTGATTGGATCGATCCGCTGATTTACGCCGCCCGAAAGCGGGAGTTTGAAAAAGAGCCATGATACTCTCCAACGATGGAATGAAAGCTGGTAGCGCAGGACTGGAAACGTCTAAAGCTTCAGGCTTTTGATCAATTATACGCGTATCCAAAATTTCTGCTTCGGTCTGAGAGCCGGACTGAAAAAGAAGCTGAGTGATTTCAGCGAGTTGTGATTCCTTCGGATTTGCGAAGATTTGAGGGAGAGCACGATGGCCTGGACTGAAATCACTCGGCGACATTATAGGCGCGAGGGCTTGCGATATGGAAGCGATACGACCGATGCAGAGTGGTTTGTGATGGAGCCACTTCTGCCGCCTGCATCGGCGCTCGGGCGTCCGCGTGCGACAAACATGCGAACGGTGATAGATGCGATTCTCTACATCGCGTCCACCGGTTGCCAATGGCGGCAGTTGCCCAAGGACTTCCCACCCTACTCGACGGTACAGGGTTATTTCTACGCCTGGTCGCGCGGAGGAATCTTTGCCACGCTCAACTACACCCTCGTGATGGCGTCGCGCGAGGCGGCCGGCCGAGAGGCGAGCCCGACGGCCGGAGTGATTGACAGCCAGTCGGTGAAAACCACGGAAAGCGGCGGCCCACGGGGCTATGATGCAGGAAAGAAAATCAAGGGCCGCAAGCGCCACATCGTCACCGACACTGAGGGCAACCTGGTCGGGCTCGTCGTGCACGAAGCCAACATTCAGGACCGCGATGGCGCCCCGTGCGTCCTTGCTGCGATCCGCTCGCGCTATCCCTGGCTGCGCCACATCTTCGCCGATGGTGGCTATGCCGGAGAGAAACTGCGCACGGCCTTAAAGCGCATCGGCGAATGGACGATAGAAATCATCAAACGTTCCGACACGGCGCAGGGCTTCGAAGTTCTACCACGCCGATGGGTCGTCGAACGTACTTTCGCATGGCTCGGTCGCTGTCGTAGACTGGCAAAGGATTTCGAGGCGACCATCGCCAGCGCTGTTGCCTGGGCGCTCGTCGCCCACATCCGAACCCTCACTCGGCGACTCGCAAGAGCTTGAAATCAAATGAAATCATTATGAGTCGGACACTGAGAGCTGCGCCGATCGGCTGGCCCGGCAAATTCACTCATCTCTCTTGAGCTTCCGCTCGGCCCAATGATGATCCTTGCGGTCAGGATTGAATGGCGTGCTCGACGAGCCGGTTCAGCGCCCGCATGACCCATATCCGGGCGAACATCGTCGGGCCGCCTAAGGTCGCCACCAAGATCAGCGCCTCCATCGCCGCCTGCCATTCCGACGCCGTGTGTTCGGCCTTAGCAAGCTTGGTGATGTAGTCGCCGGCATCGCGAAGGGTGCGAAGCATCCTCCCGTCTGGCAACGGGATAGGTTCATCGAATTTGCGCGACCAGCCCCGGTTGCTAATGGGCGGCCTCTTCGCCGATATAGCCGGCATCGACCAGATTGCCGCAAGGCTTCTTCGAGAAATCGGACACGGTCATGCCCCGTTCCGCCGCGGCGCGCTCAATCGCCCGCTTAGTCTCAGGCGGGACTTCGATCAAAAGTTCGATGGGTTTGTCGGTCATTGGCTATCCACTATATCTCGGCGCCGCCTTCCTGTCGTGCGCAGTCCACTCGCCACGATCGAACCGGCGATATTTCTCGGCTGTCCAGTCCCGCTGGTCGCGCCAGGCCTGATAGTCGGCCTCGGTCCGTTTGGCTGAAAAGTGCTGCCATGCGATTGAGAAATCAGCCCGCGCTTGGTCGAAGGTAGCAGCGGTGCCATCCCTGAATTCGCCGGGTTCGCTTCCCGGATAGAAACCGCAGATCCAGCCCAATGGTTGTCCAAGGCGGGATGCCGACGCGGCGCGCGATCGTGCCGACATGTACGTCGCCGTAGTAGACATGCCAGCAGTCCTGACGCTCGCGATACCGGCGGCGGGTGAGTTCGGGCATGCGCCGATAATTTCGCTGATTTGGCCGGACGGGAAGTCGCTAGGGATGGTGGCTCAATTGCCGCGCTGCTGCCACGCATCGATGCACTCAGGCCGATCAGGGTGCGCAAGTTGCTCGACCTTGGTTCCAATACCGTTATATGTTGGCTCGCATTTGGCTTGTTTCCCGCCAGTTCCGCAGGCAGTTATCAGCATCTGGATGACAGCGAGGCAAAACAGCCATCAACTGCTCCCTCTACAAAATGAAATGGCTGGCCTGATCACGGGCAAGGACTGGTCAACGACGGCATTAGGGGACAGGAATAACTGGTCTCCTAGTCTTAAGCTCATCGTCGCGATTATGACGGCGTCGGGCTTTCCGATGGCGGTGCGATGGGGACCCGAATTCATCCTGATCTACAATGACGGATATCGGCCCATTTTGGCGGACAAGCACCCCTGGGCACTCGGGCTGCCGTTTCGCGTGGTATGGCCGGAGGTGGTTTCGGAACTGATCCCGCTACAGGAAGCCATCCTGGCTGGAGAAAGTCCTGGCGTTTATTCCGAAGACCGGCCTCTGACAATTCGCCGTCGCGGCATGAGTTGGGAGACTGCGCATTTTACCGTCAGTTACAGTCCGGTACCCGACCCCTCATCACCGACCGGGATAGGTGGCGTGCTCGTCACGGCCGTGGAAACAAGCGAGCGCCTGAGGGTCGAAAAGGCACTGGAGTTCAAAACCCTGGAACTGTCCGAAGCCAATCGGCAGTTACAAAATGGGCAAGCCCTTTACCGATCGTCCCTTGAAGCAGGCCGAATGGGTACCTGGGAAACCGACTTGGTCGCCAAGACCAGACTCTGGACACCGGAAGGCATGGCTCTGTTTGGGATCAATCTTCCGGATGGCCGCGGACATGTGGGAGGTGCCCAAGACGAATATTGGTCCGCGCTACACCCCGATGACCGCTATCTGATGCAGAAATTCCACGAGCTTGCAGACAACCAGGATTCATTTACGTCCGAATACCGGGTGGTTTGGCCGGACGGCACAACTCTCTGGCTCAGAGGCCACGGCCGAGTTGTCGCTCGCACGCAAGACGGGAAAGCTCACCGCCTGGTCAGCATTGTGGCCGACGTCACCGAACGCAAAGCGGCAGAAGACCATGCCCAATTCTTGATGCATGAGCTATCGCACCGCTCAAAGAATTTGCTTGCAGTGATCCAATCGATTTCTCGTCGAACGGCTCGCACGACCACGACGATGGAAGATTTCGAAAGTCGGTTCGGGCAACGTTTACAGGGCCTCGCCGCGTCACACGATGTGTTGGTCCGTAACAGTTGGCAGGGAGCGCCGCTCGCGGACCTGATGCGGCAGCAGCTTTTGCCCTTCACGGACATTCAAAGCTCGCGAATCGAGCTTACCGGACCCGACATTGTGGTTACGGCGGAAGCCACCCAGGCGATAGGACTTGCAATCCACGAACTCGCGACAAACGCGATCAAGTACGGCGCGCTTTCGGTGCCCGCGGGCAAGGTCAAGATAACTTGGGCGTTCGATAGCGAATCGCTCGCATCGCGCGGATTGTTGTTGAAATGGGTCGAGCAAGGCGGTCCGCGCGTAACCCCACCGTCCCGCAATGGATTTGGCCACCTCGTGATCGGCGAAATGATCGAACGTTCTCTAAATGCGAAGGTCATTCTTGAATTTGCAATCCACGGATTGGAATGGAGCATATCCATACCTGCAACTAATCTTGTGATCGAGGCGCAGGCCGGAAATAGGGCTAGCCCTCAATTTCGCGACCGGGCCTATGATGGAAAGAGAAGTGGTAATATCCACTATGCTGCCGAAACCGGAAGTGAATTCAGCTCTTAGAATTCCTGGATTTTTCCACGGCGGTTTCTGAGCCCCTCTGGCTGGCCGCGATCGGCGATGTTTGGCGGCCCCGGGGTCACGTTTTCCAGGGCCAAAACAGATGGGCGCGGGAGGAGCGCGATGGCTATTGCAGCGCCCGCCGGATCGTCGCTTCGCCGCAGTCATATTCGCGGGCGAGTTCGGCCAAAGATCGCCGGCCGATAAACGTTCGGCACGGGGGCGGCGCTGGCCGGGGTCGAGGCGCAGTGGGCCGGCCGAACTTCGTGTCCTTCCGCTGGCAATGCCTTCCTCGCAGCGCTTGCGGATTAGCCCGCGTTCGAACTCGGCAATCCCGCCCATGATGGTCATCATCAGCCGGCCGACTTCGGTGGTGGTGTCGCACCAGCTTTCCGCGAAGGGAGACAAAGCCGCAGCAGCGCTCGGCGAATAGATCGTGGAGGATGTTTTGTAGGTCGCGGCTAGAGCGGGCCAGGCCTGGCCCAGCTTGGTCACTGTGACGATATCGCCTGGGGCCAGGGCTCGCATCAGCTTGTCGAACTCGCGCCGGCCGGTGGTGAATTTGCCCGATGCCTTCTCACTGAATATCCGCTCGCAGCCAGCGGCTTTCAGTGCGTCAGTTTGGGCGGTGTAGTCCTCGAGTGTTCGAGCTCACGCGTGGGTAGCCGTAGCGCATCGAAAGGCGGATTTACCGTGTGAGGAATTAGGGTCAATCTTTCTCGCTCGAAACCCTCCTTTTCGAAAAGATTCTTGCTTTTCACAAATGCTCGCAGATCGTGTGTTGTAGGACGACATTCATCGAGAAATAGTTTGCACGAATTGATCAGGAAGAACCCTTGTATCATCAGTCTTTCGAAGGCCCTGACAAGCCGACGATCATTTTCGACCCGCTATGTATGTCCCGGTTTAACTCATCACCGTCCAGCGCCCTGCTGCTTGTAAATAACGGGTCAGGAACGGGA
>CAWJPE010000007.1:0-192947 GCA_963844605.1 uncultured Acidobacteriota bacterium
GGGTGTTCGACAGGCGCTGGCGCCTCATTAGAGCGAACAATCCATTGCAAGTGGAGGAGTTTGACTCCTCATGTTTGTATGCAGGCATAAAGCCTGCCTTCAGCAGCCAGTAGCTGCGTGAAGAGCGATCTTTCAAAGTTTGGCGTTGCATTGGGCGAAGTTAAGAAAATCTTGAGATTTTTGCTTGACCTGCCCCGCGATTTTCGATAGTCTTGAAAAGTTCGCGCAAAAATGCAGCGCAACAAGTTCGAGGGCCGCAGCGATGCTGCGATTCCCGATCCAAACGGCCCGCTCAGGCGGTAAACCGGTGTGGGTCTTTGACAATCAGGTTCAACATGCCAGTCGTGAGAATGGAAGAAGATCTTGGTTTGATCATTCTCACAATGTTAGTCCCTCGCAGCCTTTCGAGCGCTGTGAGGGCGGTTACTCCAGCGACCTCCGTCGTCTGGTTGTAGCCATCAGGTTTCAAACGAGAGTTTGATCCTGGCTCAGAATCAACGCTGGCGGCGTGCCTAACACATGCAAGTCGAACGAGAAAGTGGAGCAGTCCATGAGTAAAGTGGCGCACGGGTGAGTAACACGTGACTAACCTACCCTTGAGTGGGGAATAACCTGGAGAAATCTAGGCTAATACCGCATAACACCTACGGGTCAAAGGAGCAATTCGCTTAAGGAGGGGGTCGCGGCAGATTAGCTAGTTGGCGGGGTAATGGCCCACCAAGGCAGTGATCTGTATCCGGCCTGAGAGGGCGCACGGACACACTGGAACTGAAACACGGTCCAGACTCCTACGGGAGGCAGCAGTGGGGAATTTTGCGCAATGGGGGAAACCCTGACGCAGCAACGCCGCGTGGAGGATGAAGTCCCTTGGGACGTAAACTCCTTTCGACCGGGAAGATTATGACGGTACCGGAAGAAGAAGCCCCGGCTAACTTCGTGCCAGCAGCCGCGGTAATACGAGGGGGGGCAAGCGTTGTTCGGAATTATTGGGCGTAAAGGGTGCGTAGGCGGTTCGGTAAGTCTTATGTGAAATCTTCGGGCTCAACTCGAAGTCTGCATGAGAAACTGCCGGGCTTGAGTGTGGGAGAGGTGAGTGGAATTTCCGGTGTAGCGGTGAAATGCGTAGATATCGGAAGGAACACCTGTGGCGAAAGCGGCTCACTGGACCACAACTGACGCTGAGGCACGAAAGCTAGGGGAGCAAACAGGATTAGATACCCTGGTAGTCCTAGCCCTAAACGATGATCGCTTGGTGTGACGGGTACCCAATCCCGCCGTGCCGAAGCTAACGCGTTAAGCGATCCGCCTGGGGAGTACGGTCGCAAGGCTGAAACTCAAAGGAATTGACGGGGGCCCGCACAAGCGGTGGAGCATGTGGTTTAATTCGACGCAACGCGAAGAACCTTACCTGGGCTCGAAATGTACAGGAATCCGGTGGAAACATCGGCGCCCCGCAAGGGGCCTGTATATAGGTGCTGCATGGCTGTCGTCAGCTCGTGTCGTGAGATGTTGGGTTAAGTCCCGCAACGAGCGCAACCCTTATTACCAGTTGCTACCATTTAGTTGAGCACTCTGGTGAGACTGCCTCGGATAACGGGGAGGAAGGCGGGGATGACGTCAAGTCCTCATGGCCTTTATGTCCAGGGCTACACACGTGCTACAATGGTCGGTACAAACCGTCGCAAACCCGCGAGGGGGAGCTAATCGGAAAAAGCCGGCCTCAGTTCGGATTGGAGTCTGCAACTCGACTCCATGAAGCTGGAATCGCTAGTAATCGCAGATCAGAATGCTGCGGTGAATACGTTCCCGGGCCTTGTACACACCGCCCGTCACATCACGAAAGTGGGTTGTACTAGAAGCAGGTGGGCCAACCGCAAGGGGGCAGCCTTCCAAGGTGTAATTCATGATTGGGGTGAAGTCGTAACAAGGTAGCCGTAGGAGAACCTGCGGCTGGATCACCTCCTTTCTAAGAGAGAACGTCATGGCACTCACATACTTCCGCGTATCGCGGACTGCTGACGTCGAAAGATGTCAGTGGCGTATCGTGGGATGTTGCCATGTACTATCTCGTCACGGGTTCCTGACTCGTGGCGGGAAATTCTGATACAAACCTTCTCTGATTCTTCAAGTTCCACGATGGTCCGAAGCGGCGTAGCTGCTTTGCATGTTCAACCTGGTCCTCGAAACTTCTCGAACGAAGAAACACGAGCAGTCGGGCTCAGGGCGCCTTAGCGATAAGCGCGCAAGTAATCTGGGCATCAGTTTTGGGCGATGCCGGGCCTGTAGCTCAGTTGGTTAGAGCGCACCCCTGATAAGGGTGAGGTCGGTAGTTCGAATCTACCCAGGCCCACCATCTAGCTTCAAAACTATTCTGTGGTTACAGGGAATGGGGCTGTAGCTCAGCTGGGAGAGCACCTGCTTTGCAAGCAGGGGGTCAGGAGTTCGATCCTCCTCAGCTCCACCATGTTCTATCGTTTGAGCTGCCCAAAGTTGGGCGTCCAAGTGAAAGTATTTGGACTTCGAACTTTGGGCAGGGCTTGAATCGCACGTTGATTCGAGTCTTGTTCGATTCGCCTGAGGGCGAGCATAGGCTTTAAGGGTCTATGTCTGAGATGTTTGACAACGAAATCGATTGGGTAAATACATTACAAGGCTGAGCAACACCCTTGTCCCTGGTTCGTACTGGGAGGCAAGGAGGTTGGTTAGTTGAGTGTCTTTAGAATATCTTGCGATCCTTCTTGAAAGTTAGAAGGTCGCTATGGCGAATTACATATTGTTAACTCCTGCGTGGGGTTAATTCTATGGTCAAGCTACTAAGGGCGCACGGTGGATGCCTTGGCAGAAACAGGCGATGAAGGACGTGGCAAGCTGCGATAAGCTTCGGGAAGCCGCACACAGGCGTTATATCCGGAGATCTCCGAATGGGGAAACCCACTTGAGCAAACCTCAAGTATGACCCGCTGAATACATAGGCGGGATCAAGCGAACTCAGGGAAGTGAACCATCTCAGTACCTGAAGGAAAAGAAAGAAACCTCGATTCCGATAGTAGTGGCGAGCGAACTCGGAACAGCCCAAACCCGTGGCATTTCGGTGTCTCGGGGGTTGTAGGACCTGCAACAGTAGAGTTACCAATCCGGTTGTTAGTCGAATCCTCTGGAAAGGGGATCCATAGAGCGTGACAGGCGCGTAGACGAAAACAATCCGGACTCGAAGCAGGCACCTGAGTAAGGCGGGGCACGTGAAACCCTGCTTGAATCCGCGGAGACCATTCCGCAAGGCTAAATACTCGTTTCTGACCGATAGTGAACCAGTACCGTGAGGGAAAGGTGAAAAGAACCCCTGTTAGGGGAGTACAAAGTACCTGAAACCGTGTGCCTACAAGCAGTGGGAGGGCTATGTCCGCAAGGAAATGCCTGACCGCGTGCCTATTGCATAATGAGCCGGCTAGTTATTCTTGTCAGCAAGGTTAAGCGTAAGCGAGCCGAAGCGAAAGCGAGTCTGAATAGGGCGTTAAGTTGGCAGGAATAGACGCGAAGCGGGATGATCTACCCTTGGCCAGGTTGAAGGTGGGGTAACACCCACTGGAGGACCGAACCGGTGTTTGTTGAAAAAAGCTCGGATGAGCTGAGGGTAGGGGTGAAAGGCTAATCAAATTCCGTGATAGCTCGTTCTCTCCGAAATAGCTTTAGGGCTAGCCTCGGGTGATTTGCGCTGGTGGTAGAGATCTGGATGGACTAGGGGGCTTTCCGGCTTACTGAATCCAACCAAACTACGAATGCCAGCGACAACCAGCCCGGGAGTCAGACTGTGGGGGCTAAGCTTCACAGTCGAGAGGGAAACAGCCCAGATCGCCTGCTAAGGTCCCAAAGTTACAGTTAAGTGGGAAAGGAAGTCGGAACGCCCAGACAGCCAGGAGGTTGGCTTAGAAGCAGCCATCCTTTAAAGAAAGCGTAATAGCTCACTGGTCAAGCGGTCCGGTGCCGACAATACAACGGGGCTAAAACTGTACACCGAAGCAGCGAATGCACACCTCTGGTGTGCGTGGTAGGAGAGCATTCTCAACAGCAGTGAAGCCAGACTGAGAAGACTGGTGGAGCGTTGCGAAGAGACCCTGCCGGCATAAGTAGCGATAATGAATGTGAGAACCATTCACGCCGAAAGTCTAAGGTTTCCTGAGGAAGGTTAATCCGCTCAGGGTTAGGCGGTCCCTAAGGTGAGGCCGAGAGGCGTAGCTGATGGACATCCGGTTAATATTCCGGAGCTCCCAACCTTCGTTTGACGATGGGGAGACGCAGAAGGATAAGCAGGACCTCATATGGCTATGGGGTTTGATACGCGTAAGCTGGTTCGTTCAGGCAAATCCGGACGGGCATTAACAGTGAGGCGTAAAACAGTAAGTCGTATGACTGAAAGCTGCTGATTCCACGCTGCCGAGAAAATCCTCTAAGGAGAGGCGTTGGGAACCGTACCACAAACCGACACAGGTAGACGAGGAGAATATCCAAAGGCGCTCGAGTGAAAGCTTGTTAAGGAACTCGGCAAATTAGACCCGTAACTTCGGGAGAAGGGTCGCCCACCTCTGGTGGGCCGCAGTGAAGCGCGTACGGCGACTGTTTAACAAAAACACAGGTCTCTGCTAAGTCGAAAACGACGTATAGGGGCTGACTCCTGCCCGGTGCTGGAAGGTTAAAGGGAGAGGTTAGGGCGTAAGCTCGAAGCTTTGAACTGAAGCCCCAGTGAACGGCGGCCGTAACTATAACGGTCCTAAGGTAGCGAAATTCCTTGTCGGGTAAGTTCCGACCTGCACGAATGGAGTAACGATCGTACGACTGTCTTAACGAGTTGCTCGGCGAACTTGTAGTACCGGTGAAGATGCCGGTTACCCGCAGCTAGACGGAAAGACCCCGTGCACCTTTACTACACCTTTACTATGATTTATGGCTCTTGCTGCGCAGGATAGGTGGGAGGCTTTGATACCAGATTCTCGGATTTGGTGGAGCCACCGGTGAGATACCACCCTGCGAGTGCTGTGAATCTAACCTACCCCCGTGATCCGGGAGAGGGACATAGTAAGGCGGGTAGTTTGACTGGGGCGGTCGCCTCCTAAATTGTAACGGAGGCGCGCGAAGCTACTCTCAGACTGTTTGGAAATCAGTCGTCGAGTGCAAAGGCATAAGAGTGGTTAACTGTGAGACCTACAAGTCGAGCAGATGCGAAAGCAGGCCTTAGTGATCCGGTGGTTCTGTATGGAAGGGCCATCGCTCAACGGATAAAAGGTACGCCGGGGATAACAGGCTGATCGAAGCCAAGAGTTCATATCGACGCTTCGGTTTGGCACCTCGATGTCGGCTCATCGCATCCTGGAGCTGTAGAAGGTTCCAAGGGTTAGGCTGTTCGCCTATTAAAGCGGTACGTGAGCTGGGTTCAGAACGTCGCGAGACAGTTCGGTCCCTATCTGCTGTGGGCGTAGGAGATTTGCGGGGGGCTGTCCTTAGTACGAGAGGACCGGGATGGACGAACCTCTTGTGTTCCAGTTGTCATGCCAATGGCACGGCTGGGTAGCGAAGTTCGGTTGTGATAACCGCTGAATGCATATAAGCGGGAAGCACGCCCCAAGATGAGATCTCCCTGAAGGGCCCAGGAAGACCACCTGGTTGATAGGCTGGAGGTGGAAGCGCAGTAATGCGTGTAGCTTACCAGTACTAATCGCCCGTTCGGCTTGTCCATAGAATTAATTCTGCGCAGTATTCAGAAGACACATTCAACAGGCCATGTAATGTACCAATCGATTTCGTTGTGAGATATTTTGATTGATTGGCGCCAGTTTGCCTCATTCTGTCCGGGATAAACCATCCGTTGACGGAATCTGGCTGCGGGAGAAACAGCCCGCCAAGCGCCCCCAAAGTTTTGGCGTAGTCGAATTTGTAAGCGCCTCAAGTTTGCCGGTGACCATACCGCGAGGGTCCCACCCGTTCCCATCCCGAACACGGAAGTTAAGCCTCGCTGGGCCGATGGTACTGCACGCGTAAGTGTGTGGGAGATTAGGTGATCGCCGGCATAAGTCTCAACGAAAAGCCCACTCTTCGGAGTGGGCTTTTTGCTTTTGACGCCAGGGTGTTTCTGAGCACCAAGCCGTGTGGGGCTATGGTGACAATCAGCGCGACGATTGGAACAGAGCGAATGCTGCGCCTTGTGGGTCAGAGAGGACGGAGAAGCGGCCCGCTCCTTCGATGTCGCTGGGTGGAACCCAAACCTTGGCCCCCAGAGACTTCGCTTTTTCAGTCGAGGCGTCACAATTCGAGGTGAGGAAATAGGCCAGCCAGTGGGCCGGCGCTCCCGGCGGCAGGAACTGGGAAGGTGTCGCGCCGCCGATGAATTCCTCGCCATTCTTAATGTGCAGGTAGCCGGAGAGATCCTTGTCTTTGCCCGGCTCGAATTGCCATCCGAAAAGACCAGTGTAGAAGGGGACAGCCTTGTCCCGATCGGGCGAGTTGAGGTCGGCCCAGCATAGAGTGCCGTCGACTCCGCCGACCTTTGTACCGGTATGCGCCTTTGGCTGCCAAATCGAAAATGTGGCTCCTGTTGGGTCCTGCACAATGGCCATTCGTCCGTGCTCCATGACATCAAAGGGCGGGGCGAGAAGTGTGCCTCCAACCCCGGCGACCTTGCCTGCGGTTTCATCGGCGTCGGCTACCGCAACATAGATGATCCAATGTGGGGGTACGCCGCGCTTTTGCTGTTCGGCGTCGAGTTGGTAGCCGGCGGCTGCGTCCTTCCCTTCGACTTGAAACATCGTATAAACCTGATCGGGACCCATCGGGACGTCGAAGATCTCCCATCCGAAGAGGGACATGTAGAACGATTTCGCTGCCGGTTGATCCGTGGTGGCGAGCTCAATCCAGCTGAAGCTGCCCGGTGCGTGATGGTCGATGTTTGGCATGGCCGGAAGTATACGACCGGGACGCAACCCCGGAAACCAAAATTCTGTGAAGAAACCACGTTGCGAGACACGGCCGGGTCCGGGTAGTATCGGCGCACGATGGCGGTCAAAAAAGCAGCAATCAAAAAGCCAACGAAGCCCCAGAGCAAGGTCGCCGTCCGACCCGCGGAAACTCAATTAGACGAATTCCTCGCGAAGTTCACGCCCAAGGTCGAGGCTACAGCCAGGCAGGCTCTCAGAACGATGCGGGCACGGTTGCCGGGGGCGATCGAACTGGTTTACGACAACTACAACGCCTTGGCAATCGGATTCGCTCCTACGGAGCGCGCTTCGGATGCGATCTTCTCGATCGCACTTTTTCCGCGTTGGGTGAGTTTGTTCTTTCTGATCAGCGGTACGAAACTCCGCGATCCGGAATGCTATCTGCAGGGCGGCGGAAACCGGGTGCGGCATATTGTGCTGGAGAACGCAGCCACGCTCGACGATCCTGCGGTGCGAGACCTGATGGCGCAGGCATTAGAGATGTCGCCAAAGGAAATTGACGCGACACAACCGCGCCGACTGGTGATCAAATCGATCTCCGCGAAGCAGCGGCCGCGACGGCCTAATTGACCTGCGCTAGTCTGGAACCAGACCTCCTATGATCCGACCTTCCATGGCCTGGGCTCTTCGCATTGCAGTCTGCATTCTGCTTCCTTTTTATTTCACCACTCCCGGTTTGACGGCTGCGGCCCATCGTCCGGGGCCAACCGTGCCGCTCTGCCCGAGACAGATTGCGTTCACCGCCAGCTATCTTGTCGAGACGGTACCGGGCAAGGGACCCAGCTATCTCTTTCACATCAAGAACGACACAGCCAGGCCGATCACGCTTGCCGAGCCCGTTCCTTCGAGCGCGCACTGGTATGCGCGAGTGGGCAACCGCTGGTTGTGGCGCGCCTCAAGCGGAGCAGGCGGCAGCTATGTGGATGCGATTAACGAGAAGGGTCCCGTCTTTGCCTATCAGCCGAAAAACGTCAGCGCAGAGGCGAAATATATATCCGTGGCTGCGCACGGCACTTATGAATGGACAGCGAGCGAGCACGAAATTCCGGCGCTCTCCTACAAGCCGAGCTGCGCGCTCTGCAGTTATCCGGGAGAGCACATGTACAAGGCGGTTTTTGCGTATGCCTATTTGCCACCGCCGCAGGAACATAAAGACGGCTTGCTGGCCTGCGGGCTGCGCTCGAACCTGGTAGACATGCCTCCGAAAGATTTCCCGAAATAACAAGATCGACGCAGAAAAATGCGCGGATTGTGCCGTCCCGACGCAGATTTTTCTCGTCTAGATGGATGAAGCAACCCGCAACCGGCATTTGCCGGCGGGGTTCTTATCAGTGTTGGAGGAACAACACGTCATGCAGAAAACTCTTTGTACACTCGCGCTTACCGGCCTTCTTTCGCTGGCTGGCAGCGCCGCTCTCGCTCAAGATAACACCACTGCAACAGCGCCCCAGCAGGGGCAGGGTCAGTGGGGACACGGTCCTCGCGGGATGAACCCGGATGCGCAGCTGCAACATCTGACAAAGCATTTGGATCTGACAGCCGATCAGCAGGCGCAGATCAAGCCGATTCTCGAAAGCCGGGATCAGCAGGCGAAGCAGCTCTGGCAGGATCAGTCGCTCGCGCCGGCCGATCGCCATGCCAAGATGCAGGCAATCCACCAGGACACGAACAGCAAGATCGAAGCTGTGCTAAATGACACGCAGAAGCAGAAGTACGAGGCCATGCAGGCCAAGATGCAGGAACGTGGCCACGACCGCATGCAGGGAGGACAAGCTCCCCAGGCGCAGCCGCAGTAAGACAGGGAAGGGTCGAGCGGTAGTTTGAACCCGCGTCCGGGAAATGCGGACGCGGGGCGCCGCACTTCCTAGAGAAACATCTCCATAAATGTGTCGGCGCGCGCGTACTTCGACACATGTTTCGGCTCGGGAATGTGACGGAAGCCAAGTTCTTCGTAGAGATGTATGGCGCTCGCTGCCTTTGTGTTGGATTCGAGGTAGAGGCGGTGAGCGCCCAGCGCGCGGGCCTGGCTAATGGCGAAGCGGAGAAGCATGCGCCCGATACCCTTGCCGCGCGCAGCTTCAGAGACGGTCATTTTTGCCAGCTCGAATTCGCCAGGTTCCATCGCGACCAGGGCACAACAGCCGACCACCAGATCATCCAACTCCGCCAGGCAGATTTCTCCTCCGTGCGAGAGGATCTTGCCTCGCGGGTTGTTGAGAACTTCACGATCACCGGGCTCGATCTCGAAGTCCCTGCTAATCCATGCCTCGTTCAACTCTTTGAAGGGCTTCTCATCTCCAGGCCGAAACGTGCGGAGCGTGATCTTTCCGGTTTGACGAATCTCATGTGTATCGACTGGCATGAATAGAATTTAGGCCTAATCCCAGCCATACGTCCAATATCTTGTTTATAGTGATCCATAGTTTACAGATATGGATCACTATCTAGAAATCCGGCACCTGCGCTACTTCGTTGCGGTCGCCGAGGAACTTCATTTCGGCCGCGCCGCGCTGCGGCTACACATTGCCCAGCCTCCACTCTCGCAACAGATTCGTCGCCTGGAGGAAATGCTGGGGCATGCTCTGTTCCTGCGTACTTCGCGCGAAGTACGGCTCACGGCGGCAGGAGAAGAGTTGCTGGAGCGGGCACGGTATACGCTCAGGAAGATCGAGGCCGATGTCGCCGCGGCCCAGCGGATTGGCAGAGGCGAAGCGGGTGCGCTGACGGTGGGTTTCATTGGCTCCGGGATGCTTACTGCGCTGCCTAAGATGCTTGGTCGCTATCGCAAGCAATATCCGCAGGTGGATTTGCAACTACGCGAGTTTTATACCACGCGCCTAGTGGATGCACTATTGGATGGCACAGTGGATGTCGGGTTCATGCGGGATGCGGGACAAGTCGACGGTCTGCACGTAGAGGTTCTTCTGGCTGAGCCCTTTGTGGCGGTGCTGCCGCGGAAGCATCCCCTGGCTGAGCAGAAGACGGTTGCCGTGAAAAGCTTGCAGCATGAGCCCTTCGTGCTCTTCGCGCGCTCATATGGCGGCGGTGCATGGAAGAAGACGGTCGATATCTGCGAGGCCAACGGGTTCATGCCCCGTGTGGTGCAGGAGGCGCCGCAATGGCTCACGATCATGAGCCTCGTGGGAGCCGGGTTGGGAGTGACGATCGCGCCAGCCTGCGTCAAGAGGTTGAGTGTGCCGGACACGGTGTGCCGCAAGCTGCGTCAGCAATCGGAGCCTACTTATCTGGAACTTGCCTACCGGGCGAATGAGGCGAGGCCAATCACAAAGGCCTTCAGCGATCTTGCGCGCCGCGCTTTTCGAAGTGGTGCTTAAGGCGTTTTAGGAAATAATGTGCCTCGTTTAGATTGTGTAGGACCGCCGCTCCTTGCTGGTCGCGTCGGTTTGAGGACAGCAGCTCCGACTACACCATTTCCTAAAACGCTCTAGGGGTGCGCCGGTGGTTCAGCAACCTTTACTCCGGGTTGCTGCTGGGCCTCGGCGTGAAAGACCTGGTATTTATCGTCCGTCACGTTGACGTCTGCGCGAAATCCGATAAAACCGACGGCGTGAGCGACGATATGTGCCTGCCCATCGACGGGAAGCCAGAGCTCGTTGTTCACCAGCTTTTGATTGAATGTGAAGTTGCTTCCCTTGCCGACGGAGAAGAGACCGAAACCCAGGTGAAAGTTGTCGTCAAAGCGGGCGATCAGGCGGCGAACTTCTCGGTCCTGTTCGTCGATCCAGATGGTACCCGACAGCTTCTTTGATGCGTCCTCGGCCATTCCGTGAGTTTGCGCGTGCGGGTCGCCGGCAAAGTCGAAAGCCAGCGTGCTTCGCCCCTCGAGCATCTCGCGGCGCGGGTTGGACACCTTCATGATGGCGAGCAACTGGCTGATGCTTACCTCATTCTTGTCCATAAATTGCCCGGGAGGCGTTTTCTGCGCTTTCTCGACCTCCTTCATAACATGGCCCTGCTCTTTTTTCTGCTCATCGGCGCTCAGGTCTTTGCCGTCTTTCTTTACCTTGCGATCGATCTCGTGCGTGTTCACGAAGAAGACTTCGTTCTCTTCGCTCTCGGTTTTCTTTACCTTTCCGTTTTTGTCCAACTCATGTGTAACGATCGCCTCGCGATAGGTGTAGTTCTCCCGTGTCTTGTCCAGTTTGTGCTGGTGCTCCTCGACCTGTTTCATCAACGTGGGAACATCGGGAATAGGGGCGGCGGCCTGCTGCGCGAAACTGGCAACGGCCATGAGGCACGGAACGAGGAGACGGATGAAGAAGGGCTGGCGCAGCATATTTCCTCGGCGGATGATCTAGAGTACGCTGGTACGATTGAGCCGGTTCCCAGTATTCATCGACATATTGTGTAGACGCCTGGCTCACATTGAACGGAAAGAGGTTTAGCGAAGATGCTTCGACTTTTGTTGCGTTGGTTCCTGCAGGCGGGCGCATTGTTGCTAGTGGCCTATTTTGTTCCTGGTTTTCATGTTCGCAATTTTCCCGCGGCGCTGGTCGCGGCGCTGGTGATCGGCCTTTTGAACGCAACGCTGGGGCTACTGCTCAAGCTGATCACGCTGCCCCTCGGAATTCTCACGCTGGGACTCTTCTTCCTTGTGGTCAACGCGATCATTCTGGAGGTGGCAAGCGCCATTGTTCCCGGCTTCAATGTGGCGAGCTTTGGAGCGGCGTTCATCGGCGCGGTCGTGCTTGCACTGCTGCACGTGCTCGTGGAAGCAATCGCCGACTGAGTTACTGTGCGCGAGAAGGAGTCTTCGGAACGGCGACGCCGTTGGCCTTTTGTGTCTGCGGAGAGATCACCGCGCGGCCCTCTGGAAGCTGACGCACCGAGCGGGGGCGTCCGGAGGGGGGTGGTGTGACGGGTTGATTCGCGGGGTGCGCAGCGCCGGCGGCTCCCATGCCCGATGACGTCGGGTGCAAGCCAATTCCGGGTGCCATGGGCTGGATCCGGCGCGAATGGTTGACGCTTCCGGCGACGATGGCAAAACACGCGAGTGCAGCTACAGCCGCGCCCAGAGCGAATCGGGCGGCATAGTGAGGAACAGCGAAGAAACGAGCGTGGGTTGCTTTTCTATTCCGTGCCCTGGAGTGCTCCTGAGCAAGCCGAGCAGAGATGCGATCTTCAATGCCTGCGGCGGGTTGGACTGAGCCGAGGTGCCGCAGCACCCGATCGATGCGCTGATCGTAATTCTGATTCGTGGGTTCAACGCGTGGGTTCATCGCGATATTCCTTCCTTCTCCAGCAATGAGGAGAGTTCTCGACGCGCGCGAAAGATTCGTGAACGAACGGACGATTCGGTGGTGCCGAGCACAGTTGCGATCTGTACGGTAGAGAGTTCCTGGACAGCGGAGAGCAACAGCGCCTCGCGTTCTTTGTGCGGAAGGCGATCGATCAGCACCAGAATTCGTTGGTGCTCCTGGGACGAGATGAGCGAGTGGTCGGCGGCGCGGTCAGCGGAGGGCAGGACGCGAACATAGTCGGCGATGTCGTCATTCTCGGGACGAGTCTTGCTTCGGCGCTTCTTGTCGAGCACGACGTTCCAGGTGATGCGAATCAACCAGACGCGCAGGTCGTGAATCTCCTCGAGCTTCTCCCGATGCTTGAGCACTCGCAGGAACGCTTCCTGCACGGCGTCTTCCGCTTCGGCAGCATTGCGCATCACCGAGTAGGCCACGCGGTACAGCGTCGCCGAGTACTGGGCGACGAGGGCGGTGATCGTCTCGCTCGAATCCAAAGTATTTGCCGACTTCTGCGCCTTCTCCGATATCAGAGCCGGAGCCATCCAGCCGGTGAGCTGTCCAGGAAATGTGCTCATCCTTACTCCCTGCTCTAAGGACGGAGGATACCGCGTTTGCGCTCATGAAAAACAGGTGTCCCGCCAAATCTTGTAAGCTGAGTAACGGCTGGCGAAGAAGTATCGGCTGCCAGTCGAGTGTAGTTGGCAACGTGTTAGTACCCGGGGGGCATGCAGGATCGTGCAAAGAAAAACGTGGTTCGAACTTCACGATCATCGGCTGTATCCCGGTTTTCTGCGCGACCTGATGACGGACGGGCTGGGTGCGATGTGGAATTCGCAGAACATCTATGGCCCGGTGGCGCCTCGCCTACGGCGTGCTCTTGCTGAGGCCGGAACCAACCGCATCATCGATTTGTGCTCGGGCGGCGGCGGTCCGTGGTCGAGGCTTTGCCGCGATCTACACGAAGGCACGAGCGCACCGGCGATATTACTCACGGATAAATATCCTAACCAGCGGGCTTTTCAGCAGATGTGTGCGGCTACCGGAAACGCAATCAGTTTTCATTCCGAACCGGTTGACGCCATGTGCATTCCGCCTGACCTTGCGGGATTCCGCACAATGTTTACGTCGATTCACCACTTTGCACCGAGCGAAGCGAGAGCCATTCTGATGGATGCCTTTGAGAAGCGCCAGGGCATCGCAATTTTTGACAGCGCCAAGCGCGATCTTTGGACGCTGTTCACGGTTTGCTTTGTACCGCTACTTGCGCTCTGGCTAGTGCCAACTATCCGGCCATTTCGGTGGTCGCGTATCTTCTGGAACTACTGCTTGCCGGTTATCCCGTTTACGTTATGGTTCGATGGGGTGATGTCGTGCCTGCGCTCCTATTCACAGGCCGACCTGAAGGAGTCAACGGCTGAGTTTGTCTCGGACGATTACCGATGGGAAGTGGGAGAGGAGCGCGGAACGCTTGTCAACATTACCTATCTGGTTGGCTGCCCGGTTCGGAGGGACACCAGTGAGGTTGCGGATGTCGAGCTCGTAAAAATGGAAGAGCCCGCATAGCAAAGAGCCAAGCGGGCTGATCTTCAGGGGAAAATCACCTGGTTACTGGAGAGGCTGCTTTCCCCCGGAAAGTTTCTGCGATGCGATCTGTCCGGCAGCCGTTGTCTTGTCCGAATCCTTGATCTCGGCGTAGAGCTTCTTGGCCTGGGCAGGATTGGTCGTCTCATACAGCGCTGCTAACTGCAGCTTGGCCGCCGAGGCCGGGACGGTGTTCGTGGGATTCTTGATGAGCTGCTGGTAGAGATCCACTGCCTGTCCGCTCCGATCGGTCTGGCGATAGAGACCGGCAAGCGCCATCTTAGCCAGAGCCGCCAGGGCGCTGTCGTGCGAGCTTGAGGCCTTTTGCAGGGCGGCTTCCGCCGGTGCAGTCTGGCCCATGTCGAGATAGGTGAGTCCGGCGAAGTACTGCGCATTGGCGCCGGTCTTCCACCACGGGTAGCGGCCGGCGATATCGACAAACAGAGGATTGGCGGCCTTGGCGCGCTCCGCTGACGTGTTATAGGACGGCTCGCCGGGCGCGACCGGCTGCCCCGGCTGGCGCAGCGGCGTGGTGTAAATGTCCATGGCGTGGCCGAAGGCGATCTCTGCGTTGTTCGATCGGGAGTTGTAGAAGATAGCGCCGCCGACGATGAGCGCAATAATGATGACGATTGCCACCGCAAGCTTGATGGCGTTGGTGCGATGTAATTGCAACCAGCCCAGGCCTGAGGCGGTCGCCTCAACGAAGCGATCCTGCTTTAATGCGTGACGTGTCTGTGTATCCAATTTGGAGGTCCTTCAGAATCCTTCTGGGCGGGAACTGGCCTGACAACAGGCTCTATGCCGACAGTCATCGCTAAATGTTCTGTCCGCTTTTAGATATCTTAAGTTTAGCAGCGGGAGAACCGCCGGGTCAAAGGCCAAGCGGCCGACCTCCAGCGGGCGGCAGTCCACCCGTCCCGGCAACGGCGTCGCGCCCGCGACCCTGGAGATAGGCCTTCAGCGGAATTTCTCTAGCCGCAAAGCAGCCAGTCGCTCGATCGGGGCGCTTCCGAGGAGAGGTCAGGCGGCGCGAACCGGATCTTCAATTTCGCCGTTTTCGATCTTTTCCCGGCAATCGATGCAGTGCGGGGTCCACGGAAGGGCTTCCAGACGCTTCGCGCCAATCTCCGTGCCGCATTGAACGCACTCGCCGAAGGTGCCGTCCTGAACGCGATTCAGCGCCTGGCGCACCAGAGCGAGCTGTTGATGGCCAGTCGTCCCCTGGCTGAAGAGCAATTCCTTCTGATAGGAGAGGACGGCCTGATCGGCGATGTCCTGTGTGTCGTCCGCCGTTGTTTCGCGGCCTTGCTCCACGGCGGTCAGCATAGTCTGCTCCAGCAAGCGTTTCTGTTCGAGAAGCTTCTCCTCATAACGCCTGGCGGACTGAGGTGTAAGGGTCACTTTGATTACTCCTTTGAAATAAACACAACGTGCTTTGACGGCAGATATTGGACGAAGGTTTCGTGCAAAAGATGTGATTTTCTCGCGGGAGGTCGTAATGACCAGCCTCAGTTGCACCATGAATGGGTCAGCGATTGGGTCGGGGATCGGGGCAGGCGGCATTGCCACTTGCTGCCGGAAGAGCCTGCGATTAGTCTAAAGCTGCCATGTATGAGGACTTCCACGTAACTGACCGCTGGACGAGCGAGGATCTGCACTGCCGCTGGGTTGCGAATGTTGTGGCGATCGCGACTCGGCATGCCGATGCGGTCGATATCCGCTTTGACGTTAGCGGACGCCCGGTGTGGATCGCGATGCCGTGCCACGCGTGGGTCGAACAGAAGAAACGCACCGGCAACGTGATCACCGACGCACTGGCGGCGCAGATCGCCGGCCGCTACCTGAAGCAGGCTGTCGAATCCGGCTACGATAACGGCCGCGAAATGTACACGATGAGCGTTGAGGAAGTGCTTGAGCATCTCGATGCCGTCATGCATGAGGCTGGCCACACCAGCAAGTTGCCAACGCTGATGCCCACGGGCGACGACGCGCAGCCGCAGCCGTAAGCGGCCCTCCTCCTATTCGGGATCGCCCTAAAGCTTTGCCATCCCCTATCCTCGAATGGCACAATAAACGGTTTGCCTGAGAAGGAGCGTATTGATGGGAGCAGCCACCGTCACACAGGATTTACGAGCATTGACGGAGGGCCCGCACGTCCACCGCAACCTGTCGACGCCGCAGTTGGTCGAGACCGCAATCGCGCGCGGAGAGGCGAGCCTGGCTGCGAACGGCGCATTGGTCGCCCTTACCGGCGCCCGTACTGGCCGCTCACCCCGCGACAAGTTCACCGTGGAAGACGCGGAGACCAAAGGCCGCGTTGATTGGGGCAAAGTCAATCAGCCGTTTCCGCCGGATAAGTTTCGGGCGCTGCTCGATCGCGTTGTCCAGCATATGGCAGAGCGCGATCTCTACGTGATGGACCTCTACGCCGGTGCCGACCCCACATTCCGCTTGCCGATCCAGATCATCTGCGAATATGCGTGGCATGCGCTCTTTGTAAAACAACTCTTTGTGCGTCCTGAGCTGATGGAACTTGCTCACCACGCCGCCGAATTTACCGTGATCGCGGCACCGGAGTTTGAAGCAGTGCCGGAACGTGACGGCACGCGCTCCGGCACGTTCATCCTCGCCGATTTCACTCGCAAAGTGATTCTGATTGGCGGCACCAAATACGCAGGCGAGATGAAGAAGTCCATCTTCGGCGTAATGAATTACCTCTTGCCGGAGCGCGATGTCTTTCCCATGCACTGTTCGGCGAATATCGGCGCGAATGGCGAGACGGCCCTCTTCTTCGGCCTGTCGGGGACAGGCAAGACGACGCTCTCCGCCGATCCTCTGCGCCGCTTGATCGGCGACGATGAACATGGCTGGAGTCCGGACGGAGTTTTCAACTTCGAAGGAGGATGCTACGCCAAGTGCGTCGACCTCTCTGAAGAAAAGGAACCGCAAATTTATCACGCCATCCGTTTTGGCTCCGTGCTCGAGAATGTCGTCATCGACACGAAGACAGGTGAGCCCGACTACAGCGACATTCGCCATACAGAGAACACGCGAGCGGCTTATCCGATTGAGTTCATCGCGAATGCGGTGATTCCGGGTGTCGGCGGGCATCCAAAGAATGTGCTCTTTCTTGCGGCTGATGCTTTCGGCGTACTGCCTCCGATTGCCAGGCTCACGCCAGAGCAGGCAATGTATCACTTTTTATCGGGGTATACAGCGAAGCTCGCCGGAACTGAGGCGGGACTGGGCAGCGAGCCCGTGCCGGAATTTTCGGCCTGCTTTGGGTGTCCATTTTTGCCGCTCGCGCCCAAGGTCTATGCCGAGATGCTGGGCAAACGCCTGCCGCAACACGATGCTCAATGCTGGCTCGTGAATACGGGTTGGACCGGCGGCGTCTTTGGCGTGGGCAAACGAATGAGCCTGAAGCACACACGGTCGATGGTGCACGCCGCGCTCGATGGAAGGCTGGCGAAGGCGGAATTCGTTACAGAGGAAGCTTTCGGCTTGAGCATTCCCACCGCTTGCCCCGATGTGCCCAACGAGCTGCTGCACCCGCGCAATGCCTGGGACGACAAACAGGCCTACGATAAGCAGGCGCAACTGCTGGCGGCGAAGTTCGAGGAGAACTTCCGTAAATTCGATGCGCCGGAGAATGTTCGCGCCGCCGGGCCCAAAGTGCGCAGATAGGCTTCCGGAAGCAGGCGTGCTATCGGGGGCGACGGCTTTTTGGAAGCCGGCTTCCGTGTGCCACTGCCGCCGTTACAAATCGCGATGGAAGACTGGTTCAGACGCAAAGGCTACTTGAAACCGGGGGAGCCGCTGCAGATTTCAGAATGAGCCGGTCTTCGAGAAAGACCTCCTTCGTCCATCCTCGGAACAGCCGTGACGCATCCTAGTTACTGATCGGTAATACCCCAAAACCAAAAACCGGAGTAACTCATGAAACTGGAAACGATGCGTGAACTGTTGATCGATGAACTGCAGGACCTGTATTCGGCGGAAACGCAGATCACCAAAGCCCTGCCTAAGCTGGTCAAGGCTTCTTCTGCGCCAGCGTTGCAGCAGGCCTTTGAGCATCATCTGGAAGAAACAAAGAACCATGTAAAGCGTCTGGAGCAGATTTTCGACCGCCTGAACGAAAGCCCCAAAGGTAAGGCTTGTGAAGGAATGAAGGGCTTGCTGAAAGAAGGCGACGAACGGGTTAGCGAGGGAGGCGAAGCAGAGGTGCTCGACGCAGGACTGATCGCGGCAGCACAGCGGGTCGAACACTATGAGATCGCTGCCTACGGCTCGGCTCGCACCTACGCGGAGCTGCTCGGCGAAAGAGAAGCGGTGCGACTGCTGAGTGAAACGCTGGAAGAAGAGAAGGCGGCGGATTCAAAACTCAGCCAGGTAGCAAAGAAGATCAACATCGAAGCAAAAGCAGCTTAAGAGTCAGCATGTCGTGCGGGCGCAAAATATTTCGCGCTCGCACGATTATTTTTTGCGCTGAGCAAACTTCTTACCCTCGCCGCCATCAGAGCTTGAGGTGGGCGTAGATGGCCTCACCAAGAAAAGAGGGCTCTTATGTTTCTGATACTGGCGCTGGTTTTGATTCTGGCGTGGGTCGGTGGCTTCGTGGTATTTCACACCGCCGGGTTTCTTATCCACCTGTTATTGGTGTTCGCGGTGATTTCCATTATCTTTCATTTTCTGCGCGGCCGTTCCTCTACAGTCTAGCGACATATCTTCAGGAGCTACTCGTGATAGTGCAAAAGGCTGAAGACATCGAACTCAGAGAATTTTTCCCGGCCCTTCAGAAAGTCCAGCTCCACGGCGAAGGCGAGTCCGGCGATCTGTCCCCCCAACTGTTGCACCAGCTTCACAGTCGCCTCCATCGTTCCGCCTGTGGCCAGCAGATCGTCCACCAGCACAACGTTCTGACCGGGCTCGATGGCGTCGAGGTGAATCTCCAGAGAGTCCGACCCATACTCCAGATCGTAGGTAACGCGGGCCGTCGGAGCCGGGAGCTTTCGCGGCTTCCGTACTGGAACAAATCCCGCGTTTAGGCGGTAAGCGAGCGCGGGGCCGAAAATGAATCCGCGGGCCTCGATGCCCAGCACCAAGTCGATGTCCTTTCCGATGTAGTGGGCCGCGAGTGCATCAATCAGCTCAGCAAACCCCTTCTTGTCCTTCAGCAGGGTCGTGATGTCGTAGAAGAGGATGCCCGGCTTCGGGAAGTCGGGAACGGTGCGGACCAGTTCCTTCAACGGGTCGCAGTTAATCGGGGTATGCGGCGTCAATCTTGCGGACAAGTTGTTAAAACTCCTTCGGCCTGAAATTTATCACCAGGCTCCTTCAATCTGAAACGGTCCAAGGCCCTCTGACTCGCTTTCGGCCAGCTCGTGCTCGATGACGGCATCTACTCGGCTGCCGCGCGAACCCTTATGCAGTGCCGTCTGCAATTCTGAAAGCTCTTCAACCTCACCCGCAGCGACCACCTCGACGTGACCGTCCTCGGTGTTGCGCACCCACCCGTTCAGCCCGAGCGCGCCCGCTTCGCGGTGCACATACCAGCGGAATCCGACGCCCTGAACGCGGCCTTTGATGAGGTAGTGGCGGACCATGTTGCGGGGTTAGTGTTGCAGAAGAGGGCCAAGCGCCGCAAGCGGCGATGCGTCACAGGATCTCGACAAGTCTATGCCCGGCTCAGGTACGCGCCCTCGGCAGTATCCACGCGAATCTTTTCGCCCTCATTGATGAAGGGAGGCACCTGGACGACGAGGCCGGTTTCGAGGGTGGCTGGCTTGGTGACCGAGGACGCAGTCGCCGACTTGAGACCCGGTTCGGTTTCGACCACGGTGAGTTCGACGGTCTGCGGAAGCTCGATGCCGACCGGCACACCGTCAAAGAACGACACGGTGATCTGGAGGTTGGGCGTGAGGTACTCGACTGCGTCTCCGAGAGTGTCGTGCTTGAGGTGGGTCTGCTCGTAGTTCTCGGTGTTCATGAAGTAGTAGTCGTCGCCATCGTTGTAGAGGAACTCCATCGCGATTTCGTCGACGACGACGCGCTCGATGGGATCGGGCGAGCGGAAGCGGTGCTCGAACATGGCGCCGGTGCGCAAGTTGCGCAGTTTGGCCTGGATAAAGGCGCGCAGGTTGCCGGGCGTGCGGTGCTCGACGGAAAAGACGGCATGCAGCTCATTGTTGTGTTTGATGATCATGCCCGGACGCATTTGTGTGGCGGGAATCGCCATAAAGGGAAAAGCTCCTTACTTCAGGTTACTGGGAATTTGCGACGGATTCCGTCGCTTGATGCCGCGCCACATAGGCCGCGCGGGAAAATCCTCAACTCCTTCATTCTAGCAGGGAGAATGGGCCTGCCGACCTCCACAAGGGCTGTCTTACTTGCCTCCGAAGAGCCGCGAGAAGAAGCGGCCCAAGCTGTGAAAGAACCCACCTTGATTCGGAGGTTTCTGAGCTTCCGTCGCAGGTGCCGCGGCTGGCGCAGGTGCCGGGGCCGCATCAGCCGATGGCGGCGGACCTGCAGCGCCCGGAGCAGCCGGATTCGGCGTTGTCTTCGCGTCGAAAGTGATGGGCACCTGTACCTCAGCGTGCGCTGTTCCCACAGGGACGACGGGCTGTGTCGGCGGAGGGGGTGGGGGCTTCAAGCCCTCGCTCTCGGCCAGTGGGAAGGCGGTATCGGCGGGAGTTGAAGATGGTCCGCCAATGGGTTGACTGATGACAGGTTGGCCGGGTTTTGCGGGATTGGCGGGGCTCGTGACGATGCCGGGAGCGGCGCTTGCGATCGAGACGGGCGGTGCGGCCGCTGGACATCCGCACGGCTCAGCCTCATTGTCGACGACCTGCTGCAGACTCCCATGTTCGAACATCACGCGCTGATTGGGCTGCACGCGATACAGGCCGCTTTCAAACTGGCTGGTGACGGTTACATAGGGCGCATTCGCCCCGTGGTTGTCGACACAGGTGTCGCCCTTTTGATTGGTGCGGATCTTCAAATCGGCCTGGCCCGGGCCGGAGATGAGAATGCGCAGGTCGGGCGTGAGTAATACGTCGGAATATTTGTCCGGGGTATAGCTGACTTCTATGGCTCCGCGATCAAGCGCGATCATAAGGGCGGAATCGGCAGTCGCGTCGCCGGGATTTGTGGATGACTCTTTCGATAGGTGGACTTTCGTCGACGCGCAAAGACGCAACTCACCACCGCGCGCCAGCTGAACGTGCGCCGTCGTGTCACCCGCGGTGATGGTCCCGTTGTTGCCGATGCTTGCCTTGCCGTTTTCGACCGAGAGGGATCCGGAAAGGGAGACCCCGTCGGTCGGGACGTAGGCGATCGGCTGCTGTTGGGCTTTGCTAGGGAGCGCGACAGCGCACGCCGCGCCAAGTATCAGGCAAAGGCGTAAGCGCACTGCGTCACAGCTCCATAAAATTCTTGATGAGCCGCTTACCGTCACTGGTCAGCACGCTCTCAGGGTGAAACTGCACGCCTTCCACCGGGTATTTACGGTGACGCAGGCCCATGATGGTGCCGTCGGCAGTGCGGGCGGATACCTTGAGATCACCGGGAAGATGTTTTTCGGAGACGATCAGCGAGTGATAGCGCGTGCAGGTCATGGGACTGGCGATGCCGGTGAAGACGGTTTTCCCGTCATGCTCGACTTCGCTGGTTTTACCGTGCATCAGTTTCGGTGCGCGAATAACTTCTCCTCCGAAGGCCGCGCCGATAGCCTGATGGCCGAGACAGACGCCAAGGATCGGAACTTTGCCCGTGAATCGCCGGATCAGGTCGATGCTGATGCCGGCCTCCTGCGGAGTGCAGGGTCCGGGCGAGAGCAGAATGCGCTCCGGAGCAAGTGCCTCGACTTCGTCGACGGTGAGTTCGTCGTTGCGGCGGATGGTCATCTCCGCGCCCAACTCGCCCATGTATTGCACGAGGTTGTAGGTAAAGGAATCGTAGTTATCGAGAACAAAGACCATACGCTGACTCCAGTGTAAACGCTGGGGCGGCGGTGCTATGCTGGTTTGCAGATCGGGAGGTTCGTGCCATGAAGCTCTCTGCTCTGTTACTCTTCGGCGCCTGCGCCTGCGTTGCCCAATCAAACCCGGCGCCGCCTTCCAATCAGAACCTGACGGTTGACGATCAAGGGCTCTCTCGCGCTGCGGCTGCGATGGCCGCGTCGGCCAGGCTGAAGGACCTCGACAGGATGATGGATCGCATCAGCCACGCGAATTGCCCGGTGGTGCTGACCAGCGCATGGCTGGCTCCGCACCTGCAGTTGATCAGGTCTGACCAGGATTCCGGTGGAAACGGGATCGATCTCGAGTTCCGCAACGTGAGCGGGAAGGCGATCCGCTCGATGGAGCTATCGACGACGATTCTTGTGAAAATGAGCATTTACGATCTCGGCTACCCCCCACCGGTGCGCCTCTCCCTCACGGCGTACGGCACGCAGAATATCGACTCGGCATTTGCCGAGCTTCGCCGGGTGTCGCTGCCGACCGAGATGCATCCCGCGTTGGTTGAGAGTGTGCGGCTCGAGCAGGTGATCTTCGCCGACGGCTCGCTGTGGAGTCCTAACGTCGACCAGTACTGCGGACTGGCGCCGGACCCGATGCGCAGCGTCGCCCGCTAAGCGGTTTCGTCTCCGCCTACACCCATCAGCGGTTTCGCCTGCCGTGGTATGCTTCCCCATCCCCTGACCATCTGAACTGAGGGAAAGTCTATGTCGGCCATAGAGCCTGCGATTCGCGAGGGTGTACCTGCGTCCGGTCCGGCGCCTGCCATCGGCCGTTCCGCCATGCGCAAGGCAACGTGGCGGCTGATTCCGCTGATTGCGCTCGGGTATGGCACGGCCTACATGGATCGGGTGAATATCAGCTTTGCCTCGGTGCAGATGAACCGCGACCTGCACTTCACGGCATCGATCTATGGGCTAGGAGCGGGCTTATTTTTCCTGAGCTATGCGGCATGCGAGGTGCCTTCCAACTTGTTGCTGTGCCGCTTCGGAGCGAGGCGCTGGCTCTCGCGCATCATGATTACCTGGGGCGTGCTGGCGATTGCCATGATGTTTGTGAAGACGCCGATGCAGTTCTATGTGCTTCGCTTTCTGCTGGGCATGGCGGAGGCCGGATTCTTCCCCGGCGTCGTCTTCTACCTCATGCAGTGGTTTCCTCCGGAGATGCGGGCGCGGGCGATCAGCCGCTTTTATGTATCGCTGCCGCTGAGCTCGGCAGTGATGGGCGCGCTGGCCGGAGCGCTGCTGAATATGCAGGGAAAGCTCGGCTTGGCGGGATGGCAGTGGCTATTTCTCGTTGAGGGTCTGCCGGCGATCTTGTTGAGCGTGGCATTTCTGCTGTGGCTGCCGGACGGTCCGGGGGATGCGAAGTGGCTCACGGGCGACGAGCGCGCGTGGGTGCTGGAGCAGATTCGAGTCGACGCGTGCTCGGGCGGGCACACGAATGACGTAAGGCGAGCTCTCCTCGATCCGCGGGTGCTGCAGATCGGAATGATCTTTCTGTTCATGCTGGGAGCGAGCTACGCCTATACGTTTTCGGCGCCGGCAATCCTGATTCGGCTCACCGGCTGGAACGCGACGCACGTAGGATTTCTGATCTCGTGGACAGGCTTGCTCGGTGCTGCGGGAATGATCCTGAATGCCCGGCACTCAGATCGCAAGAGGGAACGCTACTGGCATGTTGCAGTACCGTTCTTCATTCTGGCGGCGGGGTTTCTCATTGGGGGGCTCTCGATGACTGCATGGCTGGCGGTTCCGGCACTGTGTTTGACAACGGTCGCTTACATGGCGCTGCTTGGGCCGGTGGTGGCGATCCCTCCACTCTTCCTGAAGGGCAAGTCGATGGCGGCGGGGATTGCCGCGATGAACACTGTCGGCATGCTCGGCGGGTTTGTTGGCCCCTACTGGATGGGCGTCGCGAAGGATTTGACGGGCGACTACCAGCACGGCATTTTGACGCTGACCATTCCATGCCTCGCCGCTGCAGGGATCGTGCTGTGGATGCGTAGTGTGGCGCGAAGGGAGACGGTCGCTCCCGTCGCTTATTGACCTAAAGCTGCTTAAAACTTCACGAAACAAGGGCACCTGGAGCGCAGTCCCTAGTTCTCCCTCGCACGCTCGATCGCGCGAACCACGGCGCGGGCCTTATTTACACTTTCCTGGTATTCGCTTTCCGGAACAGAATCAGCAACGATGCCTGCTCCGGCCTGGATGTGGCCTTGTTTGCCTTGCATGAGCAACGTGCGGATAGCGATGCATGAAGTCAGATTGCCGGAGAAATCGGCATAGAGGACGCTACCGCCATAGATTCCGCGCCGAGTTGGTTCCAGTTCTTCGATGATCTCCATGGCGCGGATCTTGGGCGCGCCGCTGAGGGTACCAGCGGGGAAGCAGGCGCGGAAGGCATCGACGGCACTGAGATCTTTGCGCAGCCGTCCCTCTATCGAGCTGACCAGGTGCATGACGTGGGAGTAGCGCTCGACAAACATGAGGTCTTTGACCTTGACGCTTCCGTACTCGCTGACGCGGCCTACGTCGTTGCGGCCCAGGTCGACGAGCATCACATGCTCAGCGCGTTCCTTCTCATCGTGCAATAGCTCGTTTCCGATGCGGAGATCTTCCTCTTCGCTGCTGGCACGCGGACGCGTTCCCGCGATGGGGCGGTATTCCACGCGCTGCCCCTGTACGCGCACCAGCAGCTCGGGCGACGATCCGACAATATGAGTCGCGGGAGCTTTCTCCAGTCCTAAACGAAGGAAATACATGTATGGTGAGGGATTCACGATGCGCAAAGCGCGGTAGACGGAGAAGGGCTCGACTCCCGGCTCGACATCGAAGCGTTGCGACAGCACGACCTGAAAGACGTCTCCGGCGGCGATGTATTCCTTGGCGCGCACAACGGCCCGGAGAAAATCCTTCCTCTTCGTTTTCGACTCGATCCGGAGCTTGCCCTGAACCTTCTTCGATTTCGTCAGAGGGAGCGGGCGCGCCAACCGCCTGGCGAGGCGATTCAGCCGCCGCAGAGCGTCGTCATAGGCGGCCTGCGGTTTCTGGCGGCGGACGTCGGCGGTGACGATGAGGAGGATCTCCTTTTTGACATGGTCGAAGGCAAGTATCTCGTCGAAGAACATCAGGCAGGCGTCGGGCATGCCGAGATCGTCTTTCGTCTGTTCAGGCAGGCGTTCGATCTGGCGGACAACATCGTAGGCGAAGAATCCAACGGCTCCAGCGGTAAAGGGCGGCAGGCCCGGGAGACGTGCGGGAGTATGTCCTTCAAGTTCCTGTTTCCAGAGCGCGAAAATGTCACCGGCCATCCGGCTCGTTTTCCGTTTTTCGGTAATCTCGATGAATTCGCCTCGCGAGACCATCTTGCGGTACGGCCGAATGCCGATGAAGGTATAGCGGCCTACATTTTCGCCGCCTTCGACGGACTCGAGTATGAAGCACTCGGGTTCATCGCTTGCCAGGCGCAAAAACGCGGTCACGGGGGTCTCAATGTCCGCGGTCAGGGGCCGGTAGAGAGGTACCAGTGTGTGAGTGCGCGCGAGTCGGAGAAACTCGGAGCGCGTGGGGAAGGTAGTGGCTTGAGATCGCATGGTCAAAGGCAATGGTAAACCGGGACCGGCTGGTAGCAGGCGCGGCACGACAGCTCAGACGCGACGCCCCGCATGAGGACCTCGTCTATCCCCAATTGGCACCATCCCAGATAACCCCTATGAGCGCTGTCAAGTCTTGCGAGCGGTCAATTTCGAAGCCTATACTCGGTGAGTTTGGGCAGAATTGGGTTTTGTTGAATGCGTCCAAGTCTCGCATTTTGGGCAGTTTTGCTTGTGGATTTTGTAAGAGGTTGAATAACGGATGCATCCGGCTATTTAAGGACCGGCGGATGCGGACGTGAAGCGGTAAGCAGCCGGAAGCCACTATTCAAGTGGGAATCATGCCGATGGCTGAAGATCCGGTCCTGAGGAGTAAAGGAACTTTATGGCAACCATTTCTCTCGAGCAGGAAATTAACCCCTGGGAAGCACAGGCTGCTCGATTCGACTTTGCAGCACGAAAACTTAACCTCGACGAAGGCTTGTGGAGGGTGCTGCGCTACCCTTCTCGCGAAATCATTGTGCACTTCCCGGTGTCCATGGACGACGGCCGCATTGAAGTCTTCACCGGTTTCCGTGTGCAGCACTCCGTCGCGCGCGGCCCTGGGAAAGGTGGCATTCGCTTCACGCCCGACGTTTCTCTCGACGAAGTGCGCGCCCTGGCCAGCTGGATGACCTGGAAGTGCGCGGTGGTCAACATCCCCTTTGGCGGCGCCAAGGGCGGAGTGATCTGCGATCCGAAGAAGATGTCCACCGGCGAACTGGAGCGCATGACGCGCCGATACACAGCCGAGATCATTGAATTTATCGGGCCGGAAAAGGACGTTCCAGCACCCGACGTCAACACCAATGAACAAGTTATGGCCTGGATCATGGATACCTACTCCATGCACATGCGCCAGACGGTAACCAGCGTGGTGACCGGCAAGCCGATCAACATTGGCGGATCGCGCGGCCGCCGCGAGGCCACTGGACGCGGCGTGAGCGTGGTGTGCGATGAGGCTCTCAAGCACCTGAATATGCGGCGTGATGGATGCCGGGTGATTGTTCAGGGCTTCGGCAATGTCGGCTCCAATGCGGCCAAGCTGATGCAGGACAAGGGCTACAAGATAGTAGGCGTCGCCGAATTTGAGGGTGGCCTCTTTAACACTAACGGTATCGACGTCTGCTCGCTGATCGAGTATCGGCAGCGGAACGGCTCCATCCTCGGTTTCAAGGGAGCGGAAGCCTATGACCCGATCGAAATGCTCACGGCCGACTGCGAAATCCTGATCCCGGCAGCGACCGAAAACGTGATCACCAGCCGCAATGCCGATCGCATTCAGGCACGCATCGTGTGTGAAGGCGCCAATGGCCCGACGACTGCCGTCGCCGATGAGATTCTTGCCGACAAGCGCGTCTTCATCATCCCGGACATCCTGGCCAATGCCGGCGGTGTGACAGCTTCCTATTTTGAATGGGTGCAGGACCGTCAGGGCTATTTCTGGAAGGAAGCCGTCGTCAACGAACAGCTGGACAACATTCTGGCCGAGAGTTTCGACGATGTCGTCCGCTATTCTGAGGCTCACAACGTCAACAACCGCATCGCCGCTTACATGCTGGCTATCGACCGCGTAGCTTTCACGATCAAGCAGCGCGGCATCTACGCCTGAGGACTGGCCGTCCAGGCACATGCGCTTCGCGTCATCCTTGCTTCGGCAGTTTCGGCCACTCTTGTTTGTCGCGGAATGGAGAGTCGGGGGCACCGCAATGGGTGCCCCGTTCTTTGGACGGGCAGCCCCGAAACACGGCTCCTTAGCGGCTTGCCGGAGAGAGCTTGCCTGGAAGTACGCGCGCCGGTTTGGCATTTCCCGGCGGCCTGGCTGCCGCGCGCATCTCGTCCATGTTTTGCCAGTAAAGGTCGAGAGCCTGTCGGCCACCGCGCGCGAGCGCTACCGTCGTCAGGGTGCGCTTACGCTCAATCGTCTTCTCAATCTCGATAAGACCGACCTCTTCGAGACGAGTGAGTTGCACTGAAAGGTTTCCGCGGCTCAAACCAGTGGCACGCTCAAGAAAAAGAAAATCCGCGCGCTCGCATGCTGCCAGTACCGTAAGAATCGCCAGCCGCGCCGGTTCGTGAACTACGCGGTCAATCTCAGGCATAGGACGTTGCGGCTCAGTCATACGAAACCTCCGGGCGTGCGGTGAGGAGATGGTTGAGAAGCCAGTGATCGTAGAGGCTCAGAACGAGAAGAGTCGCACAGACGATCTCCAGCAGGAGCCACTTCGATGAGTGCAAAATGGGCACAAAGGGAACGCTGAGGATGGCGAAGAAGATAGTTGCGGAACCTGCAATGTATAGAACGCGCCGCAGTTGAATGGAGCCATTAGCTGGAGCAGCATAGAAGCATCTGGTTAGAGTGGGCAACAAAGCAACCGACAAATTCAAAGCGCCCCGGTATGAGTCCAGGCCACGGAAAAGACCAGTTCCGAAAAAGACCGCCAGAACCCCAAGCAAGGCCCAGAGAAGGCCAGGAGAGCTCCGGGGAGCAGGGTTGGTGCCCAGGAGCGTAAGCGGCCTGGATTCAGGGAGGGCGCGATTCTCGACCATCCCGTATCGCTTGTACCACGCATGTGTGCATGGAATCCCGATGCCAAGGAATAGTGCGAGGATACCGGCGGCGATGATGAGAACGTGCTCGCGCGAAATGCGCGTCGAGGAGCTTAACAAACCCAGGAAGAGCACTCCAGCCCAGAGCCATGCAAAATAAAGGCCCTGCAAGTCACGGAAGTGCTCAGTAACGTAACGAAGTTTCTCTCCACGGCGGGTTGTGGCTGACAAAACATCAGTACGTGTCATTCGTTCTTCCTTCAGATCGTAGTTCCAGCACTCTTGCCCAAAGACATCCAATTAAGTTTATATCATAAACTGATTCACGCAAAGAATCGGCCAGCAGAAAAAACAGTTCAAATTGGAACTGGTGTTACATCGATGGGTATCGACAGAGAAAAGCAAATGAGGTCAGGTGAACGTTGGTCTGTCTTCCGACAGGCGGGACACGAACTCTCATGCGGAGAATCCATTTGATCTTGACAGGCTCCGCAAGCCCAAACGCCATCCCCGCTGGTGCATAATGACCTTAGGGCCGGAGCGTAACGCACGCTCCAGAGTCCTCCGAGCCCGCCGAGCCAAATTCGTGAATCTGCCCAACTCCATCACGATGATCCGGATCTTCGCGGTGCCCATCCTCATCTGGATGCTCTCTCCGCACTTTCCGCACGGGGGCTGGCACGGCGAGCAGGAGATTGTCGCCTCGTTGTTTTTCATCCTGGTTTCCATTTCGGATGGAGTTGACGGCTACCTCGCCCGCAGCAGGGGCCAGATCACGACGATGGGTATGCTGCTCGATCCACTCGCCGATAAGCTGCTTATCACGGCCGCCTACATCGCGCTTGTGCAGTACAACCCGCACGTCGTCAAGCCCTGGATTGCCGTGCTCGTGATTGGCCGCGAGTTCTTAGTGAGCGGCCTGCGCTCGATTGCTTCAGCCGAGGGTTTCACGATCGAGGCGAGCGACCTCGGCAAGCTCAAGACGGTGATACAGATTGTTTCCGTGGTCGCGGCGATCCTCGCGCACGGCTGGTACGAGTGGCGTTTCGGATGGTTCATCATGCCGGTCGATCTTATGGCGGTCGTCGGCATCTATTGGATGGCTCTGGTTTCAACGATTTCAGCGATCGACTACTTTGTCGGTTTCTGGCGCAAGATCGAGCACGCATCCAGTGGAAGGCGCAGGCGCGACAACAGCTTCGTGCTCTCGCGCCGGAAGAAAGACCTGCCCGCAGCCAACAAAATCTAAGCGTCCTGCTAGCGTTCTTCAACCAGCTGAATGGTGCCCGCTTCGAGCGTTTTTCCCACGGCAACAGGATGGAATTCCATGTCGGCTGGGATCTCTGCGATTAGAGGCTTCTCCAACAGGATTAGCTTCGGGGATGGACCGACGAAATTTTGTAGCGGCTCGGGATCGGCATAACGCCGGGCTTGGTCCAGAGTGTCGGGGAACCGCACCAGGTATACCTGTTGCAGCGGCCGCCGCACCGTGAAAAGCAACGATGGCAGCTGCGCGACCACATCTTCCTGCCAGAGAAGGATGGGTCCCGGAAGGCTCGCCACATCGGGGTTGGCAAGGGCCGTCTGTAGCAGTGTCTCGGCCTCGCGATCGGCATGGAGCACGGCTCCGCTGGCGCTTCGGGTCGTAGTCAGACTTTGCCGGAAGGATTTTGTCGCTGCCGGGGCGATGCCAAGCGCGGCGAGAGCCACAAGTCCCGCTGCCCAGACAAACCTGCCGCTGCGATTTTCAAGTTGGGCGGCCAGCCAGTCTCCGGTGAGGAGCGCCAGCGCAGGGTATGCCGGGAAGATATATTTCGGACTGCGCGTGGCAATAATCGAAAAGGAGGCCAACACCACGACGGCAAAGACCAGCCACTCGCGCAAGTCACGCCGTCGCGCCTGCCACCACAGGGCAAAAGGAAAAAGTAACAGCCACGGAGACGTATATGCGATCAATACTTTTGCGTAGAACCACCAGGGTGTCGCGTGGCCTTCCATCTGGGTCGTGGCACGGGCGATTACATGCAGCCCCAGGTACTCGCGTAGAAATCCGCGGCCAAACGAGTGCAACATGTAGAGATGCCAGGGCAGCACCAGTGCCGCGAAAACGCATAGCCCGCTGAGAAAGGGCCAGCCGAGCTGACGCGAGTTCCAACGGTTCCATACGGCCAGTACCGCCAGAGTAAGGACAAGAGTTACGCTGGCTGCGCCCTTGGTCATCGCTGCTACGGCAAAGCCCGTCCAGAACCAGTACCATCCGGTCAATTTGCCGGCACGGACACCCGCCAGGCCCCACAGAGCTGCACAGCAGCCCAGTGTCAGCAGGGCATCCAGTTCGCCCATGCGGGCGACGCGCAAGAATCCTAAGCTGGTTAAAAGAATAAGGGTAGAGATCCAACCGGCTTTCCATCCGCGAGCTCGCAGGGCAGCGGCGTGCACGATGCCGACGATCGCTAAGCTGACCAGCGCCGAGCCGGCTCGCGCCCAGAACTCGCTGACGCTGAAGATGCGGAAAAAGATCGCCGTCAGCCACAGGCCCAATGGAGGCTTCTCAAACCAGGGCTGGAAATGCCAGTGAGGGACCAACCAACTACGCCCCAGGAACTCCCGAGCGACTTCGGCATAGATGCCCTCGTCCCAGTCAGCCAACGCTTTGTGGCCAAGAAGGGGAAAGAGCGCAGAGGCCGAAACCAGCATCGCCAGGGCCACGGAAAACGCGGCGCGGCGGTGAGAAATCCAGGTCTGGCTCGAACCTGATGAAGGCAAGGACACCGGTGAGGGCTTCTCCCGGCTGTTATCGGATGGCGAAGTCACGCTAGGCTCTGAAATCGTAACTGGCGGGGTCTCAATGGCCGTATTTTACGTCTTGCGGAAAGGCAAAGCGCGGCCTTCCACAGCAGGCGTCACTCTTCTTCTGGTGAAGCACTGCGTCTTTTTATACCCATCCTTCCGTCTCTTGTTTGAGAGGTTCGCGCGGGCAGCTCTCCAGAGAATTTCCCCGGTTCGATCCTCCAACATGGAAGAGCCCCGGTGGTTCGTGGGTCCGCCGGGGCTCTCCTGTTTTTGGTTCCTGAGACGGTTAGGCAGACGCCACGTGCCCATGCGGATGGGCCGCACGCGTCAACTGGTGTACGAAGTGGTACGGCGGCCAGGGGCCGGAGAGCTGCATATGGCAGTCCTTCATCAGCTGGCTCGCGCTTGAGTATTTGTTCTGATACCGCTCCACACATTTGTGATCGATCAGGTGGGCGATGTCGAGTAGCATTTTCCCGGCATCAGTGCGCTTGCACGAAATTTCCTCCGCCAGGGGCGAGAACATCCGGTGCATCTGTACGGATACAGCTCGCGCCTTGGTTTGGCGTTCGCGCTGCAGGGTAGCACTCTCGCGCAGGTTGGTCAGGTATTCCCTGCCAACTCTGCTGACTTCAGCCGGAATTACGCGCCGTATCTGGTCACGGCAGCAGTCGTCGAGTGTCACTTTCAGGTGCATCTCGGCCTTGCCGCGCAACCGTTCGATGTTGGTAATAAACTGCCGCTGATTCGACCGAATCGAGCGACGCAGGGTGTCGTCATCGGCAAACACAGTGCCAAAGCGGAAGGGAAGCACCGTCGAAGTCTTGAAACAGTCCGCGATCACGCGCGCGTGATCCATGGCTGCTTTCTGATTGAAATTTTCTACTGGGGAATGTTCGCTGACGATAACGGCTAAATCACTGGCTGGGTAGAGGAAGACTTGGTTGCCCTGAATGCCCGAAACTGTTTCCAAAGGAATTGGTTTACGGTGACGAATTAGCTCAGGGAAGGCTTGTTTTTCTGTAATGCAGTAGGCATACCATGCCATAGAGAGTCGCTCCACGCGGGCTTTACGAAGAATTGAGACATCTGCAATTTCGAGGATTGACTGCGTGTTTCTGGATCTCCGCCGCGTTCGCTCACACTGCGAACTGCAACGATCCTGCAACGAACTGGAACGTATGCTATCCCCGTGAATTAAGAACTGGCAATACTCGTTGCCTTTTCCACAGCAAAGTTAGCAAGGGAATCGCAATTTGAGTTTCTATTACTAAAATTACTGTTCATTGCATCAACGAACCGTACCGAAGGCGAAAATTGAGAGTGAAAGGCGACATTTTTGGATCAGGCCATTCCGTCCCGAACTGCGCTCCGCGTAGCACTGCGCCGTGCCGCACACCAGCTCTACGACTCCCCGGTGGTCTTCCCGGACCCGATTGCCGTCCCGATCCTCGGGGAAACTTATGCGGAGGAGCTGCGGCGGACTCCATTGCGGGCCGATCGACCTTTCTCGGTTGGGCTCCGGGCCTTTCTGGTGGCGCGTAGTCGCTACGCCGAAGACAACTTGCGCCTAGCTGTCGCGAACGGCGTTCGACAGTATGTCCTGCTCGGCGCGGGCCTGGACACCTTCGCGTATCGGAATCCCTACCCAGGTCTGCGAGTCTTCGAGGTAGACCATCCGGCTACGCAGAGCTGGAAGCGTGAGCTGCTGGAGCGGGGAGGCATTCCCATTCCCGACAGCCTGACTTTCGTGCCGGTCGATTTCGAGAACCAATCGCTTTCGGCGCAGCTTCGGGCTGCCGAATTCGAACACGGCATGCCGGCCTTCTTTGCCTGGCTGGGTGTGGTTCCGTACCTGACGCTGGCCGCCTTCCGGGCAACCCTCAGCTTCATCGCCGAGCAACCGGAAGGAAGCGGTGTGACTTTGGACTACGGGCAGCCGCGCGAAGCGCTGCCCTTCCTGGAACGGCTGGCCCACGACTCATTGGCGTCGAGGGTCCAGCGAGCAGGCGAGCCTTTCCGGCTTTTCTTTACTCCAGCGGAGATTGCGGCGGAGCTTACGGGCTTCCGCAGCATTGAGGATCTAGGCTCCACAGAGATCAATGCCCGGTACTTCGAGGGACGGGGAGACCAACTGGCCGTCCGCGGCAAGGCGGGACGGCTTCTTTGCGCGTGGAGGTAGCCGCGACCTGGGGTGACTCAATGAGGCATTAGACGCATCGAAGGGGGAGAGAGAAGACGTTGGTGACGAAAGCGATCAGCCGCCGCAAGTTTGTGAAACTCGCCTCATCTGCAGGAATTGTTTTGGCATCGGGCCACGGTTTTGTATTCGCAAGGAGGCAAAATGACGATGCGTTGCTCGATGAGTTGTCAAAGAGATGCTTCCTCTACTTCTGGGATGCGAGCGATCCGGAAACCGGCATCTGCCGCGACTTGATCCACGCCAATCCTGATGACAATGCGAAGAAGGGCGACGAGGCGCGTGGAAGCACTGGCGTGACTGGTTTCTGCCTCACTGCATTGTGCATCGGCGCAGAGAGAAAGTGGATTCCGCGGCAACATGCGAAAGATCGCGTTCGCCGCGCCTTGCGCAGCTACACGAACGGCAAGGTGGTGGGGATCAACGGCTGGTTCTATCACTTCAACGATGTTCATACGGGCCAGCGTTGGAGAGATGTCGAAGTCTCGACGAGTGACTCGATCTGGTTATTGGCGGGAGCCCTCACCTGCCGCGAATGTTTTCATGAAGACCGCGAGATCGGAGACTTGGCCACGCTTCTGTATAGCCGTTATGACTTTCTGTGGATGACGAATGGGAACGGTGAGCTGCTGTCGCATGGTTGGCGGCCCGAAGGATTTATCAAGTTCAAGTACGAAAAATACTGCCAGCTCGCGGCGATGTATCTGCTGGGCATTGGTTCCCCGACGCACCCTTTGCCGCCGGAGGCGTGGTATGCGTGGGAGCGCGATCCGAATTCGTACGACCAGTACAACTACATCGGCAAATCCCTGCTCTGGACATATCAGTATCCCTTTGCGTGGTTCGATTTTCGTGCGCGCCGTGAGACTCGCGGCACAAAAGTGGACTGGTTTGAGAACTGCCAGATCGCGACGCGCGCCCATCGCGAGTGGTGCAGCACGGAGCTTTCGAAGCAGTTTCCGGGCTACTCAGCGGACATCTGGGGAATCACAAGTTCATCGAGCCCCACCGGCTACCGAGCCTGGGGCGGCCCGCCCATGCAGTCGAAAGTGGATGGAAGTGTGGTGCCCTGTGCTGCAGGCGGCTCCCTGATGTTGACGCCGGACATTTGTGTTCCTGCTATACACGCGATGAAGGATAAATACGGCGATAAGATATGGGGCAAATATGGACTTGCCGATGCCTTCAATCCCGAAACCGGATGGGTATCTTCCGATACTCTGGGACTGGACGTGGGTATGACGCTGCTCAGTGCTGAGAATCTCCGACAAGGCACTGTCTGGAATTGGTTCATGGCCAATCCTGAACCGCAAAAAGCCTTGCAACTCGCCGGGATAGACAAGGTCAAAGCCGACTCCAATCGATAGGCACACGCTTCGCGGCGTCTCGTGATCGGACGAGCGGCGCGCAGCGGGTTGCAAACGCGGAGAAGTCGACAGCCTAACTTCGTTTCGTGCTTTTCGCAGACTTTCGGGGCCGCAGCGCGATTTTCACTTCCATCGTGTCGCACACTTCGTTTACTCTCACCGCACCGATGCCTCTACATCTCATGCGTAAGACCCTTGCGGTCCTGTTTCTCTTGCTTGCCACCATCCCTGTCTCGGCGCGCGACTCAAACGAGCGGTGGCTTGAATTGCAGAGTCCACATTTTGTTGTCCTAACCGACTCGAATGAAAAACAGGCTCGCCGCATTGCCAGCCAGTTTGAGCGGATGCGTGCCGTCTTTCACACGCTCTTTCCCACTGCGACGGCCGATACCGGATCGCCGATTGTCGTTCTTGCGCTGAAAGACAAGAAGGACTTCCAGGCTCTCGAACCGGCAGCCTATCTTGCCAAGGGTCAACTCGAACTCGCCGGGCTCTTTCTTCGGGCTCCAGACAAAAACTATGTTCTGCTTCGCCTCGATGCCCAGGGCGAGCATCCCTTCTCGACGGTGTATCACGAATACACGCACCTTATGCTGAGCAAAGCAGAAGAGTGGCTTCCCCTCTGGCTCAACGAAGGGCTCGCGGAGTTTTACCAGAACACCGATATCCAGGATAAAGATGTGCTGCTCGGCCAGCCCAGCCCAGACGATATACTCTACCTCCGCCAGAATCGCCTGCTTCCACTGACCACTCTCTTCAAAGTGGACCACACCTCTCCGTACTATCACGAAGAGCAGAAAGGCTCTGTCTTCTATGCCGAATCGTGGGCGTTGACACACTATCTCATGGTCACGGGTCGCGAGAAGAACACAGATCGCCTTGGAGACTACGTCAAGCTTGTCAGCCAGCATCAGGATCCCGTCGCAGCCGCACAGAGTGCGTTCGGCGACCTGAACCAGCTGCAAAAATCACTGGAAACCTATATCGGGCAAGGCAGCTTCAAGCTGTTCAAGATGAATTCGGCTGTGACGTTCGATGAGTCCTCGCTCCAGGTGCGTCCGGTTTCAGTGTCCGAGGCCGACTCGGTGCGAGCGGATGTCCTTGTCTATAACGATCGGGCCAAGGATGCGCAGGCGCTGCTCGATGCCACCTTGCGTGACGACCCGAGCAATGCCCTCGCTCACGAATCCATGGGCTTTCTGAAATACCGCGAGGGCGACACCTCGGCCGCAAAAAAATGGTATGGCGAGGCGGTTCAGCTCGACTCTCACAGCTACCTCGCGCACTATTACTTTGCCGCGATGTGCCTGAATGAGGGCGATACCGGTCATGATGAAGCGATCGAATCGAGTCTGCGCACCGCCATCAAGCTGAATCCCAACTTTGCGCCGGCCTACGACTCGCTTGCTATGCTCTATGGCTCCCGGCGTCTGAAGCTGGACGAAGCCCACATGCTTAATGTGCAGGCCATCGCGCTCGAACCCGATAACCTCAACTTCCGCCTGAACGCAGCGAATGTTCTTATGGAACAGGAACAGTTCGCAAATGCAATCAGTGCCCTGAAGCTCGCAGCGCACGTTGCAAAAACGCCGGCTGAGACTGCGCTGGTCCAGAGCCGTCTGGAGCAGGTTGAGCAGTTCCAATCTTCGGTCGATCGTGCGCGAAACGCAAACGCCGAGGCTATGGCACAGGCGGCGGTTCTTACGAACGGCAAAGTGGATGTAACGACTGAGCAGGCGACGCCGGCTCCACTTAAATATCCAACGGAAGCGCCCACCGGCCCTCGGCATACGGCGAAGGGCATTCTTCGCGGCGTACAGTGCTCCTATCCCTCAGTGATCACGCTTGGTGTTGAACAGGGGGGCAAAACCGTCTCTCTTTACAGCAACAACTATTACAAGATTGATTTCTCAGTCACCAACTACACGCCGACCGCGAATTTCAATCCCTGCAAGGGCATGGAAGGGATGAAGGCACTCGTCGAATATGCGGAAGTGTCCGACAAAACGATTGCCGGTCAGATTGTGTCGATCGAATTGACGAAATAGGCTGCGTGGCGCTGGCTAGATCTGCGAATACGCTGTGGGGTTCAGGATTAGGTTCGAGATGTTGCTCACGATCGATTCGAAGCTGTAACGCGGCGATCCGGACAGGGCTTTCCATGCGGGATCGTTGCGAAATACATCCCATTTGGCGTTCAGCTCGCTCAGATCGGAGAAGCTCAGCATGTAAGTCAGGTTGGGCATACGGGGACCGATGAGCGTGTCTCCGTAGAAAACCTGCGCGAAGCCGGCCTTCTGGAAGATGTCGAACTCGCCGTGATGGAACATCTCCACCTTGCGGACGTGGTCCTGGCTGGTCGCGCTTTCGTAGGTACGCAGTTGAAAAATTCGCTTGCCGTGCTGCGCCGCAGCTGCCGGCACAACCAGCTGGGGCCAGCCCTCGAAGGCGATGAGAAGCGAGCTTTCAATACGGACGAAAGCGGGCTCTTTAGCCGGCGCGTTCCAGAAGGGCTCGGCAGCTCTCATGAATACGTCATCGTGGGGCAGGCGAGGCTCGGCATTGGCCAGCGTCTCAAGGGAGGTACTTGGCAGGAGCAGGTAGAGTGTTGGTGTCTCCGGGCCTATGTCGAGATTGAAAGCACCGACGGGCGAGATGCCGAGACGGTTGAGCGCCGGTATCAGTGCGTCGGACACGTAACTGCCGGTGAGCTGAGTCTGGGGTCCGGATTGCAGGTGATACTTGCGAAGCTCATAGTACTCGCGAGGTTTTCCCAAGGGCGCCTGCGCCTCGGCCTGTTTTGCGAGCGCGAGCGCGGACGCGGCAAGGGACGAAGTCAGGAATTGGCGTCTTTTCACGGGGGCCTCCATGCCGGTTCTTCGGGTCGTCAAAGTCTGTTGCGGGATGCCTCTAGCGTGCCATGTGGGCCAGCAGCACGGCGGTCATTACGATCAGGGTCACCAGCAGAACCCCGAGTCCCAGACCAGCAAGACGCACCAGTTTGGCAAGAGAGTCCACACCTTCGCCCAGCTTTGTCTGGGCTACGGCCTGTTTTTCCGATGTCTCGCGCAGTCGCGTGAGTTCCTCTTCGAGGAGCTTCAGATGGACCGACTGGTCCTGCACAACGATGTTCAGATCCTGCTGGATCGCCTGGATTTTGGCAACTGTCTGACGCACTTCGTTCGACAGGCCGGCGTTCTGCACGGGGCCGAGGCCGATGTCGAGGAGAGGCAAAAGGCGTGTGAGGTGGGGCAGCAAAGGTTTGAGCTGGAGCAGCAGTTTCCACATAGGGTTTTCTTTGGAGTTTTCGGCATCTTCAGGGGTGAGAATCTCCGCTGGCTTGTCATCGGAAGCGAGCTCGATCAGCCGGTCGACCTGCGGGAAGGCTTGAGCTTTCGCCGGTTTTTTATCATTCATTGGAGGCCTGCAACCAATATAGAAGCAGTCATAAGATGCGGCGCGAGCCTACTTTGTGGAAGTTGATTTGGCAGGCTCCGCCTGTCTGGCCGCTTCGGCCTGCTGGCGCAGGGCATGAACCACTACGCGCAGCATTTCTTCCTCGGGCGCGGGCTTGCCTGTCCAGATCTCGAACTGCCGCGCACCCTGGTGAACGAACATCTCGACACCCGTGACCACGGGAATCCCTTTTTCGCGCGCCATGCGGATGAGCGGCGTCTCGAGAGGGTTGTAGACCAGGTCGAAGACCAGCCGCGCGTTGATCTCATTGGGTTCGAGGAGACTTGCAGGCTTGACTCCATGCATACCCGCAGGCGTGGCGTTGATGATGACGTCGAAGCTGGCCTTGGCCAACTGCTCGCGTTTGAAAGTCTTGGCCTTGGCCTGACGCGCCAGTTTCTGCGCCGTCTCGGCGGTGCGATTCAGAATGAATATTTCCGCGCCCTTGTCCTTGAGCCCGAAGACAGCGGCACGCGCTGCGCCTCCCGCACCCATGACAAGGATCTTTGCGCCCTTCAACTGCAGGCGACGCTCGAGGGGGCGGACGATGGCGGCGACATCGGTGTTGAAGCCGTAGAGCTTGCCCTCCTGCGAGCGGACGACCGTATTGCAGGCCCCGACTTTCTCGGACAGGGGATCGGTCTTCTCCAGGTGTTCGAGAATTTCTTCCTTGAGCGGCATAGTGACGGCCAGCCCGCTGATGGGAACTTCGCGCACCAGGGTGAGCAGGTCGCTGAGCCGGGTGGTCTGCAGGGCGAGGAAGACGCCGTTTACGGTCTCACGGCGGAAGGCAATGTTCATCATGAGTGGCGAGAGCGAGTGCTTGATGGGATTGCCGGCTACGCCATAAACCTTGGTCGCGGCGTCGAGCTGATCAATGCGGTAGGTCTCTTCGAGCGTGCGGGCGGAAATCTGTCCGGGTCCTGTTTCTTCGCCCACATGCGCGGCCGCGAAGGTGAAGGCGCTGCCCGCGCGCAGGCCGAGGATGCGGCTGATAATGCCCTGGTCGCCCATGCAAATGCCGATGACATTGGCCATATCGCGAGTGCGCTCGAGGAAGCGCATCATGGTCACGTTGTCGGCCAGCGTTTTGGCGGTCGAAACAATTTTGATGAACTCCGGCTCATAAGGCCGGATGCGCTCGAAGATGCCGTCGAGATCCTTGGTCGTCGAGAAGTCGTGGTAGCTGATGATCAGCGCCGCGCCGTGCGCGCGCAGCTTGTCCAGCTGACCGCTTTTGAGGGCCTCGGCCGTCTGTAGCTCAACATCAACGAGGTGGAATCCAGAGGATGCCGCTTTTGCCAGCACCTCCATTTCCGCTGCGATGGCTCCCTTGAACTTGCCGCCAGTTGCTACCCGTCGACAGGTGGCAACCGCCGTGACTTCGCTGCGGTCGCTCAGAAACTGCTTGATTTTGGGAAGGGCGGTCAGCGGCGTGGGAAGGTAGTCGAGGCGGAACTCGAGAAACGTGTTCTCGCGCACCGCTTCACGTGCCTTCTCCACCATTTCGGCTGGAGTGGATCCAATGATGGCAACGCAGACTTTTCCTATCCGCGAGCGAATGAAATGGGGGGAAAGCGCCGTCACCACGCGCTCCTTGCTGGCGGGCGCTTCATGCACATCTTTGTGAGTGGCTTTCATGGGCGGCAATTGCGGCATCTTACCGGGTGCGTCGATAGGATGCAACCTCTCTTCCATGAATCCTTTTAACCTGCTTCGTTTCGGCTTGCTGAGCGGTTCCTGCGTTACCCTTCTATGTGGATAAGAGGTGGCACGTATGACCGACGTCGCGATTCAACCGTCTGTGAGCCCTTCCCCCGAAAGTACCTGTTCTCACCCGTGGAATCCCGACGGCTCAGGGTCGATTTCGACCGTTAGCCTGGAAAGCTGGGTGGGGGCTCGGCTGGCCCATCACCAGCAGGCTATCGACCGGCTGCTCGCGGTCGCGGGTCCGTCCACGGCTGAGAACACGCTGCGCCGGTACGACGAGGCGGTCGCCGAGCTTTCGGCGACAGGTTCGCAGACCGCCCTGCTCAACAGCGTGTATCCCGATAAGACGATCCGCGACGCGGCCCAGGATCTGACCCAGACCATCGCCCAGGCGGGAGTGGCGCTGGGACTGAATCAGGATGTTTACAGGGCGCTGAGCGGGATTCCGCTTGACGGGCTCGACGAGGCGACCCGGCACTATCTGGAGCGCACCCTGCTGCAGTACCGGTTGGCCGGCGTGGACAAGGACGACGCCACTCGCGCGCGAATCAAGGAGCTGCAGGAAAAGGCGACTCTGTTGTCGCTCACCTTCAGCCGCAATGTGCAGGAAAACGTCAACACAGTGACGGTCGAGGATCCGTCAGAGCTCTACGGCCTGCCGGAGGATTTTCTGCAGGCTCACCGGCCGGGCGCGGATGGGAAAATCACCCTCACCACTGACTTCCCCGATTATCTGCCGGTAATGACCTTTGCGCAGTCCGCCGCACTCCGTCGGCGGATGTTCCTGGCATACAACACACGCGCCTTCCCGCAGAACCGGCAAATCCTGCTGGATCTACTGGCCATTCGCAAGGAGATTGCGACTATTCTCGGCTTCTCGAACTGGGCCGATCTGGCCACGGCCGATCAGATGATGGAGTCGGCGGCCAATATGAGGGCCTTTCTCGACGAACTGGACGTTGCGTCGAAGGGGGGAGCGGAAAAAGAGTATTCGATGATCCTGGCGTTCGCCCGCAGCCGGCAGAAGGGCCTGGAGGAGATCGATGCGGCCAGCCGTGGCTACTGGCTCGAGCAGTATCGCCGTTCGGCATTTGAGTTCGATTCGCAGTCGGTGCGTCCGTACTTTCCTTACGAGAGTGTGGAGCAGGGTGTGCTGGCAACCGCGGCGCGGTTGTTTCAGGTCGAGTTCCGGCGGGTGTCCGACACTCGGGCATGGCATAGCGACGTGGTGACCTACGAGGTTTATGAACAAGGCTCTGCCAACCGTGCGGACCGCGCGACCTTGCTTGGCCGGTTCTATCTGGATATGCATCCGCGCGAGGGGAAGGACAAGTGGTTCTCGGCGCACCCGCTCATTCCCGGCGTATTCGATCATCCCGAGGGAGAGCATTGCGCGCCCCGACAGATTCCGGAGGCGGCACTGATCTGCAATTTCCCCGGCGGCAAGCCGGGAGAGCCGGGGCTGATGCAGCACTCCGATGTAGTGACCTATTTTCACGAGTTCGGACACCTGATGCACGCCCTGCTGGGCGGCCACCAGAGATGGGCTGGGCTGAGCGGCATTGCCACGGAAGGGGATTTTGTAGAGGTTCCCTCGCAGATGCTGGAAGAGTTCTTCCGCGATCATCGGCTGCTGGCTACCTTCTCGCACCACTACGAGACCGGGGAGCCGATTCCGGCGGAACTGGTGATGCGCATGAACCGCGCGGGGGCTTTTGGCCGCGCCGACTGGGTGCGCACGCAGCTCTTCTACACCACTTACTCCTTGCTCACGCACGCCGAGGATCCGGCTACGCTCGATCTGGACGGACTGTTCCAGTCGCTCTATGCAAGGTTTCTACCGTACCAGTGGATAGACGGCAACCGCATGTACGCGAGCTTCACGCACCTGGTGGGCTATTCGTCGAATTACTACACCTACCTCTACGACAAGGTGATTGCGCTGGACTTTTACAGCCAGTTCTCACGAACCAATCCCCTGGACGACTCCACATCGATGAAGTATCGCCGCACGGTGCTTGAGCCAGGCGGCTCGATTCCCGGCAAGCAGCTGGTGTTGCACTTCCTGGGGCGCAGCCAGTCGACAGATGCCTTCACCGACTGGATCGGCGAGGAGTTTCAGGCCGGGGCGTCGGTGTATGACTAGGCCAGATCGAAGCTATTTGGCCAGATTAGCCTATTTGGGCCAAATTGAGTAACATATAGCCATGAAGTCCGTCCAGATTGGCGAGTTGAAGAATCACCTGAGCGCACACCTGCGCGAAGTGCGAAAAGGCGAGGAGATTATTGTCCGCGACCGGAATCTTCCGGTGGCGCGCATCATTCCTTATGTGCCGGAGAGCATCGAGGAGCAGGAGCGGATGCTTGTGGCTGCCGGGGTCCTGAGGCTACCGGAGAATCCTCCGAAAGACAGAGACAAATGGCTAGAGGAGTTCTTTGCGATGCCCGGCCCCGACCTCGATGATGAGTCGGCGAAACGGGCCGTTCTCGAAGAGCGCGAGGAAGGCTGGTGATGGACCTGGCCTTCTGGGATACGAGCTCCATCGTACCTGTTTGCCTTCAGCAGCGTAGCAGTTCGCGGGCTCGTCAGTTAATACGGCTGTACGGAGTCGCAGTCTGGTGGGCTGCGCCGGTTGAGGTCCGAAGCGCCCTGGCTCGCAAATCGCGAAATGGAAATATCTCTGCGAAGGAACATCGGGAGGCGATTCTGAAGCTGGAGAAGATACGCCAAGACTGGGTTGAGGTGGTTCCGGACAGCCATCTTCGCTCGTTTGCTGAAGATTTGCCCGACCGCTTTGCGCTTCGTGCTGCCGATGCTCTCCAACTCGCGGCGGCGTGTGCATGGACAATGCAGAGGCCGGCCGGTCGACCCTTCATCTCAGGGGACAAGCGCCTGCTGGATGCTGCGGAGCAGATGGGCTTTCGGGTGATCGCGGTTTAGCGGCCGGTTCGGCCTTGTTGCAGCACCGGTTTGTATACGATCCGAGAAGGAGAAGCACTCCATGGCGAGTTCCGCAATTCTGAAAAGGGCTTTTGAGGGCAAATGGGCACTGGTGACAGGCGCGAGCGCGGGCATCGGGGAGGCCCTCGCCATTGAACTGGCGGCGGCGGGAGCGAATCTGATGCTTACTGCGCGACGGGCTGAGAGGCTGGAGACGCTGGCGCGGCGTCTGTCGAGCGAACACAAAATTCAGACGCAGGCGATTCCGGCTGACCTTGCCGATCCTGCCGCTCCGCAGAAGTTGTTCGATGCCACGGAGGGCCGCGGGACGGCTGTGGATATTCTCATCAACAACGCGGGCTTCGGGTATTACGGCGAATTCGTGACCGGCGATCCGGCGTGGCAGCGCACGATGGTGGACGTGAACTGCGCGGCTGTGGTCGAAGTAACGCAGCTTTTTCTACCAGCTATGATCGAGCGACAAAGAGGCTACATCATGATCGTAGCTTCGACGGCGGCGTACCAGCCGGTGGCGTACATGGCAACCTATGCCGCCACCAAAGCATTCGACCGCATGCTGGCAGAAGCGCTGGCTGAAGAGACGGTCCGGTTTGGGATACGAGTAACCGCGTTGTGTCCGGGGCCGACGGAATCGGAGTTTGGCGAAGTGGCGGGCGTGCGCACGGGCGAGAGCCGTAAGCACCAATCCGCTGCAGAGGTTGCACGGCTTGGGCTGGAGGGCATGGTGAAGGGCAAGCCGTGGGTGATTCCTTATGCAGGAGGGCGAGTCCAGGTCTTCATGCAGCGCTTTGTGCCGCGCAAGATGGTGACCGGAGCGGCCGAGCGGATGTTCCGGCCGGAGAGCGTGAAGGAAGCTCTGAAGAAATAATTGGCCATCATGTCTTTCTGTCAATTCTTCTTCGGAACGAAGACGTCTATCAAAGTAAGCCGAGTATGCCGGAAGTGAAAAGTGCAGCGAGAGCTGCGCGGATGAATTGAGCGGAGGGTGGATGGTTTTGCCGTTGTCCCGTTGGCGTGGAAGGTTGAGATTAATTGTTCTTTTGGCAGTTTCGAACCTTTCCGTTACACAGTTTTCCTCGGCGCAGGTCCTCACGGTCCCAACCCAGCAACCGCAGGCGCAGCAGCCGACTGGCCAGGCGGCCGCACCGGCGCAACCGCAGATCGATCCGGTGATCCGCGCAAAGATCGCCGACGAGTTAAAAGAAAAGAAATATGACGAGGCGATCGCGGACGCGAAGACGGTTCTGGAGAAAAATCCAGAGAGCCCACAGGTGAACAAGCTGGTTGGAGTTGTATTTCTGGAAGCGCAGAAGCCTGGGGAGGCGTTGACCTACTTTGAGAAGGCCAAGAGTCTCGACCTGACCGATGCGAGCGTGCATGCCCTGTTGCTGCAGGCTTACGCTGGCATGGGCGACAAGGCGCGACGCGATGAGCAGCGGGCAATCCTGCGCAGCCTTCACAGCAATGGCAAGCAGCCTGACCTGGCCGGAACGCAGGGATTCGTCATCGAGATGATTCCGGTCGGCGATAAGGTGATTCAGGCTTTCGAGTTCTACGAGCCGGCAGGAAGGTTCCACTTCTATTACCGGTTCAACGTTTTTGACGCCAGCGGCAAGATGGAACGCTTCTACGCGCTCGAGTCCGATGATGCGGATCAGGCGATGTATGCGCAGCAGCATCCGAAGGAAGCAGCGGCCGGCGAGCGGCGTTTTTCGATCGACTCCTACGAGCAGAAGAAGCCGGACTCGGTGACTCAGGGGCTGGTGGGCTTTATCGACGAGCAACCCACCTACGACGACCTGCGCGCGCGGATAGTGAAGATCGTCTCGACCGGCCAAGCTGCGGCAGCCACCGTCACGCCGGGAACACCCACTCCCACTGCTCCGAAATGAATCTTGTGTGCTAGTTACTTTTCGTCTCGTAGACTGTTGATCGCGTCCAGTATGTCTGGTTATCCCAGTTGATATGGTTGCCGTCTGCGGTGACCGCTCCCTCGATGCGGTTGCCGCTCCAATACGTCGTCAGGTTACCCGAGACATCGATCTGACCGGTTGCATTACCCCATTGTCCGCAGCGGATTTGTAGATTGTCGCCCCGCTCACGGATGGAACAGGGCTGAGAGCGATCAGCATGCGTGTACCATGTCCCGGTCAGATTCAGCCGCCGATGCGCACCGGCTTCGCCTGTGCCGCATCGCAGCCAGTACGTGCCGTTCGTCCAGTCGATCTGGGTACCGTCCGGGGTGAGAGTTCCGGTCACAGATTGCCATCCCGGCGCGACGATAGTCTTTGGTCCCTGGAGACGGCCGATCGAAGCGTCGCCGAGCCCGTTATCCAGCGTGATATAGCTTCCGCTGTCGGTGATGGTCGCGTGGTTCGTTGGGACTCCATCCCCGCACCACACGCCGAGGAAGGCTTTGGCCTGCGACATGTCCGAAGGAAACTGCGCGTCGAAAGCATCCTTCACGCTGCGCTGGAGACTGGCAGAAGCCTGCGGCAGGGGAAGGACAGCTTGCGGCGGCGCGCCGCCCCATTGCCAGAAATTCATCCATGCCGCTTTGGCGAGGTACTCAGAAAGCTCAGGGCTGGGAAATCTCTGGGCATACGGAACCGCCCAGCCAATCTCCAGACCGCCAATCTGCGCGGGAAGATTCTGAGGCACGCTGGTTCGCTTTTCGATGATCGACGGATCTTCGCGCCCGGCCACAGAGAACCTCACCAGCCGATGAATCGCGCCATTGTCCTCCGCGTATAAATCGAGTCCATTGGCCGCGGCGAGTTCGGCCAGCATCACCAGCGGGCCGAGCGCATAGAGTTGATAGTGCTCGGCCATTCCGGCGCGATTCATCTCCGCCGTGAGCGACCCGTCGGGGTGGATCGCGTCCACACCCATACGATACGTTGCAAGGCCCCAGAGGAATGCATTCACGTCATCGTCGGCGATCCCTTGGGCCGCCACTGCGAGTCCTGCCCAGTACATGTGGTTGTTGTAAGCATCGCTGCCGGGTTTGGTGCGCTGTACGTCGAAGTATTCGCGCACGCGCACAGCAATCAGCCGAAACCACTTCTGGATGTCTGCGTCCTGAGCGGGCGTTCCCATATGGCTGTTGCGGACTTTGAGGTACGCGATCGCGGTTCCGCTCAACACCCAGCCCTGTACTCCGGCGCTCTTCGGGTCCTTCTCGTCCCACGCGTCGGCCCTCGCTGCGGCGTCGAGCAGGGAGTAGACGCAGGCGGCGGCGGCGCGGCTGCCTTTGGTGAGCCACGCATCGGCGGCGGCCGTGGAGTATTGCCCCAGATGCGTAGGGCCTTCGGAAGCGGCATTGAATGCGGCCAGCTTCTTCGGATCGATGACGGAGTATTGTTTGTCGGTGTAATAGCCCTCGATGTCGAGCGTTTTGGTGAAGGCGGGTGATGCGGGGCACTTGTACGGGACATCGGTCGGCGAGATATTCAGGCTGTCCCAGGGAGAGCGGAGTCTCTCCGCGTGTGCCGCCATGGCCAGACACACAAGCATTCCCGCCACAAGAGGCCAGCATTTAGAAACGCTTCGCATTGTGCCAGCAATTCTAAACTGACCCTGGATATGTCTTCAGGGCCTATCCGAAGGGGCTGCAACTATCGGACTAAATCGTTTGAGCTTGACTCCTGTTTTCAGCGGTAATTACGATGAGCAGGCGCCGAGGCAGCAAGAGTGCCGCCGCCATTTTTTTACTCCTCGAAGGAGAACCATGAAGTTTGTGAAGTTCAGGAAATCCCTGCCCGTCACGGCTCTTGCCGTCTTGCTGGCCGCGCCGATGCTCCATGCTCAACGACCCAGCCGCCCTGCTCCGCAACATCATGCATGGGACGATAAGTCTCTCTCGCCTGACCAGCGCGCCGACATGGTAATCAAGGAGATGACGCTCGACGAGAAGATTCAGCTCGTCCATGGCACCGGGTGGGGAGCGCTGCGCGAAGGCGATCCCATTCCTCCAAGGTCGAATCTCGGTGCAAGCTATGTCTTGGGGATCGATCGCCTCGGCATTCCCGATATCAACATGGCTGACTCGGCGGTCGGCGTGCGCCTGGCGGCAAACCAAAGCCGCTATGCGACGTTGCTGCCCTCGACTCTTGGAGCGGCTTCAGGCTGGGACCCGCAGGGAGCGCAACTGTATGGGTCGGTGATCGGCAGGGAACTGCGTGCGCAGGGCTACAACATGTCGATCGGCGGCGGCGTGGACATCACGCGTGAGCCGCGCAACGGCCGCAATTTCGAGTATGCGGGCGAAGATCCCGTCCTGGCCGGCACGATGACCGGCTACCTGATGAAGGGTCTGCAGGCGCAGCGGGTGATGGGCGACATCAAGCACTACGCCTTCAACGATCAAGAGACGGGTCGCGACATTATGAGCGCCAACATCGCTCACAAAGCCGCTCGCGAGAGCGATCTGCTGGCGTTTGAGATTTCGATTGGCATCGCCGAACCTTCGGGCGTGATGTGCGCCTACAACCGGGTGAACAGCGATTTCTCGTGCGAGAACGACTGGCTGCTAAATCAAGTTCTAAAGAAGGATTTCGGCTTCAAGGGCTGGGTACTTTCGGACTGGGGCGGGACGCACAGCACGGTGAAGGCGGCGCTGGCAGGTCTCGACCAGGAGATGCCTGAAGACATCTATTTTGGCCAGGCCCTCAAGGAAGCTGTCGAAAAGGGGCAGGTGCCATTGTCGCGCGTTGAGGACATGGATCATCGCATTCTGCGCAGCATGTTCGCTGCCGGCGTGATCGACAATCCGCCAATGCCGCGCTCGGTGGTCGATCCGTTCAAGGGGCTTGAAGACGCGCAGCATATCGCCGAAGAGAGCATCGTGCTGCTGAAGAATTCGGGCAATCTCCTGCCGCTGAAGACGCCGGGATCGATTGCGATCATCGGGTCACACGCCGATGCAGGAGTGCTGTCGGGCGGAGGATCGGCGCAGGTGGATCCGCCGGGCGGCAACGTGGCCGATCCGCACCCGGGCGGAGCGCGCTGGGGTGAGACTGTGTATTTTCCTTCGTCACCGATGAAGTACATCCAGAAGCATGCACCGAATGCGAAGGTAGTGTTCAATCCGGGAACAGACAATGCCTCTGCGGCCGCGCTGGCGAAATCTTCAGACGTGGCGATCGTTTTTGTGAATCAGCCGATGTATGAAAGCCATGATGCGCGCACGCTCTCGCTTCCGGACAACCAGGATGCGTTAGTGAGCGCCGTTGCAGCGGCGAATCCGCACACCGTTGTGGTCCTTGAGACGGGTGGTCCGGTGACGATGCCATGGGCCGATCAGGTCGCGGGCATTCTGGCGGCGTGGTTTCCCGGGATCGGCGGAGGGCAGGCGATTGCGAATCTGCTCTTCGGCGATGTGAACCCGTCAGCTAAGCTCCCCGTCACATTTGCCAAGAGCGATTCGCAGCTCGCATTTCCAGAGGTGCCGGGCATTGATCTCAAACCAGTGGAGATTCAGGTGCCGACGGTCATGCGTGGCCAGCGAATCATGCACAACGAGAAGCGGCTGCCGCCGTTCGACGTCGATTACAACATCCAGGGCGCGAAGGTCGGCTACAAGTGGTTCGAGTCAAAACAGATTCAGCCGCTGTTTCCCTTCGGATTCGGGCTGTCCTACACGACCTACGAGTATTCAGGCCTCAACGTCGATAGCCAGGGCCATCAAGTCAGCTTCGAGGTGAAGAATACAGGCAATAGCGCCGGGACGGAGATCGCCGAGGTCTATGCTTCGCTGCCGGCGTCTGCGGGAGAGTCATACAAGAGGCTCGTCGCTTTCGATCGCGTAGCGCTTGCTCCGGGCGAATCGAAGACGGTGACACTGAAGATCGATCCGAAGTATATCTCGGTCTTTGACGAACAGAAGGGCGGCTGGCAACAGCTTTCAGGGGACTACAAGGTGCTCGTCGGGCCTTCATCGATCGAGACGCCGCTAACGGGTGGCTTCCACATTCAGTAACAATCATCGTCACAGGTTGACGGCGTCCTCAGATGAGGATGCCGTTTTATTTTCGGAAACGGCGCGGGTTGCCGGTCCTTGCCTGTCCGGTCGCGGCACTAGTAGACTGCCTGCCGGGCCGGTTGAACCCAAATTCAGGAGGCAAATAAGCAATGAGCAGAGTTACGATTTCTCGACGTAATCTTTTTGGCATGGGCGTTGGAGCAGTGGCGACGGCGGGGCTGGCTCCGCTGGCATGGTCGCAACCGGTGCTTGCAAGCGGGCTGGGCGGCAGTTCGCCGGTTCAGGAGGCCGAGAGCTACCTGGGCGCGATCAGCAAGGCGTTCGCCTTCCAGGAAATGATGATGGACGCGTATGCGACAGGCGATACAGTACGGCTGGCGCAGAGCTATTCCGATGGCGGACTCGAGTCGACCTCGTTCACCTATGACAACGCGGTCTCGATCCATGCCTACGTGCTGCACGGAGATCTGAAGCGTGCCGAAGTGCTGGGCAACGGGCTGATCTACGCGCAGGCGAATAATTTTCCGTTCAACGACGGGCGGTTTGCGCAGGCCTACTTCGTGAATGCGCCGACGGCTGACGGAGCCTACATTACCCCGGCGGCGTTTCCGTTCTACTTCTACACCAGCGCGGTGGGTGACCAGGCATGGGCCGGCATGGCGCTGGCACAGCTCTATCGGCGGACCGGGCAGGCGAAGTATTTGACTGCTGCTCTCAACGTAGCCAACTGGATTGTGACGAATACTTACAACACACTTGGCCCGGGCGGGTATTCGTTCGGCACAAATATCAACCAGTACAACCAGTCGGTGCCGTCGACCAACGGAAAATCGACCGAGCACAATATCGACACATACGCGTTTTTCACTATGCTGGTGGCGCTGACACAGCATGGGAAAGCCGATAACGGCGCGTCGTGGTCGAGCCTGGCACAGCATGCGCTGACGTTTGTGATTGCGATGTACAACACGGCGGGAGGGTATTTTTACACGGGGACGCTCGGAGATCAGATCACGATCAATCCCTACCCAATCCCGGAGGATTGCCAAACGTGGTCCTACCTGGCATTGCTCGATAACCATTACAAGCAAACGATCGACTGGGCGCTGGCCAATCTGCAGACGACGGATTCCGCATCGTCTCCGAACAGCAGCCTCACGGGAAGCCAGAAAGTCACAGGGATGGTTTTTGACTCGGCGAGCCTTGCTCCGACCATTCCGGGGTGCGATCCAAATGCGGTGTGGCTCGAAGGGACCGGACACACGGTTGCGGCTCTGGCGGCGCGAGCGATTGCAGGGCGGGATAATCTTCCGACCCTGTTCAAAGACCTGACGACGGCGATCGGCTTCCTGAACCAGATCCAGACATCACAGAGCGAACTGGGTGCAGGCCAGACGATCAACGGTGTGACGATTCCGCTGGGCGAGGGCCTGGTGGCGTCGACGAGCCTGATGGATACAGGTTTTGGGTACACCTATGGTCCGTCGAAACACATCGGGGCGACAGGCTGGTACCTGATCGGGGCGCTGGGCGGAAACCCCTTCCAACTGGGCTACCAGAGCATTCCAAGATAGTTCCGTTGCGACTGCGGGGGCGAGAGAGGTCAATTTTCTCTCCCCCCCCGCTTTGCTGTCGCTCCGCGCCCGTTTCCAAATGAGAAAATGACGCATTTGCTCGCTCACCGAAGCCGGTACCTGCGCGTCTCTAAGTTAGTCTGGTCGCCAATCCTTAAATTTGTTTTCAGAAAAAGGCCTTGACCGGCTCACTATCCGCTGTGTTACAGTGAGTAACATTATGGCGCGTAACGTTACAGAAAGTCACGATCCGGCCGATCTTGGGGAGCTGGAACGCGAGATCATGCAGTTCATCTGGCAACACGGGGAGATGACGGCGGAAGAGGTCCGGGAGAAACTAGATCGCCCGCTGAAGGATTCTACGATTCGCACCGTGCTGCGGCGTCTGGAAGAGAAAGGCTATGTGACTCACACAGTGCATAGCCGCACGTTTATTTATCGTCCAGCGGAGCCGAAGCAGGTTGTTGCCGGGCGGGCCGTGAAGCGCATTGTCGACTGGTTTTGCGATGGTTCGGTCGAAGCGCTGCTGGTGGGCATGGTCGACTCCGAGGTGCTGGGCCGCAAGGAGCTGCAGCGCCTAGCGGAGAGAATTGCAACGGCGAAGAAGGGGAAAAAGTGATGACGATGCTGACGTTGGAATCAGTGCTTCGTTCTCTATTGATGGCGGCAACCGTGTGGATGGGGATCAAGCTGGTGCGTGTAAGCTCGGTGCTCGCGCAGAAGGTCGCGTGGGGCCTGGTGTTGCTGTGCGCTTTTGCGATGCCATTCCTGATGCGTTTCCACGTCCCGGGAATCGGAATGGACCTGGCGCTTCCCGCCCACCGCGCCGCCCCTGCTGCTCCCATCCCCGCGACTGCAAAGCCCGCAACCGTCGAGTTCGCTCCCGTTCCGAGGGAATCCTTCACCGTCGCTGCGCCGCTCGATGTGACTGCTCCAATGCAACGAGACACCCGGCTTTCGACCTCGAAATGGAACCCATCGCAGTTTGTGCGCTTCGTGGTGCCTGCCTACCTCGCCGTGTCGGGCTTTCTTCTGCTGCGTCTTGTCTTTGGACTCGCGGTGGCGCTCCGCATCTGGAATCGCGCCGATCTCGCGTCGCCTATCCTTGAGCCGCGCGCGTCGGTCCGCATCAGCGCTGCTCTGCAGAGCCCTGTAACCATCGGCTCCGGAATCGTGTTGCCGCCGAGTTATACCGATTGGGATAGAGCCAAGCTCAGACTCGTGCTCGCGCATGAGCGGGCGCATGTTCGCCAGGGGGATTTCTATCTTCAACTGCTTGCGTCGCTGTATGCGGCACTCGTCTGGTTCAGCCCGCTGGGGTGGTGGCTGAAGCGCGAACTCGCCGATCTGGGCGAGGCAATCAGTGATCGCGCTGCATTGGCCGAAATCGAGGACCGTCCTTCCTACGCCGAGGTGCTGCTTGAGTTCGCAGCCATGCCGCGGCGCAGCTTTATCGGGGTGAGCCCCGGAGTGGGGATGGCCCGCTCCAGTAACATCCAGAATCGCATTGATCGTATCCTCAACGACAGCAAATTCCGGCTCGCGTTTCTCGGCGGCCGACGCCACGCCGTAACGGCGGCGGTGCTGGTGCCGGTTGGGCTGATCGCGGCGACTTCGCTCGTCCGTGTTCAGGCGGCGCAGGTCGTAGCGGTTGCTCCGAGAATCGCCGACGAGGTCAGCCCCGCGTCCCCCGCGGTTATGCCGAAGGTAGCGACGGCGCCCCCTATGGCGGCAATCGCGAAACCAATCCCGGCCGCCCCAATCGCTCGGGCATCCTTTGCACCGTCTTCTTCGAGCCAGAGCTCTTCGAGTCAATCATCGAGCGACTCAAGCTCCGGCAGTTCGAGTTCCTATTCATCGCAGGACGTGTCCGGAACGATCAGTTACAGCGACGACGGTGGAGATTCTTATGCGATCGTGAGCGGCGCCAGCGGGCATGTGATTGGCCAGGGAGAATTCGGCGATGAGTTCCAACGGGTGCGCCGCACGATGCAAGGGGACTATATCTGGGTGGAACGCAACGGGAAGTCCTATGTGATCACGGACCCAGCGCTGATCGCCAGAGGCAGAGATCTCTATAAGCCAGAGGAGGAGATTGGGAGGCGTCAGGCGGCTTTGGGAGCCTCGCAAGCTAGTCTCGGCGAACAGCAGGCGACTCTGGGCAAGGCGGAATCGGAAGTGAAATTACCTCCGGTAGATACGACAAAAGAACTGGAAAATCTGGAGGAAGCGCTGAAGGAAGTGCAGGCGCTGAAGACCCAGGAGGTATCGCAGAAGGATCTGGCCGAAGTGCAGGCCCGCCTTGGCGAGTTGCAGGCAAAACTCGGAGCGGCGGAGGCAAAGATATCGGTGAAGCAGGCGGAGTTCGGAAGACAGCAGGCCGAAATCGGCAAGCAGCAAGCGGAACTGGGCAGGCAACAGGCGGAGTTCGGCCGGCAACAGGCGAAGCTCGCCAGAGAAGCTTCGCAACAAATGCGGGCGCTGATCGACGGCGCATTTCGCAATGGACAGGCAAAACCGGTAAATTGATCGAGCTGGCTCACGGCTCCGGCGAATTCACGTCTCAGAACCATACGCGTTCTCTGTGCGTATCCCGTCTATTCTGAAAGCTGGACCCATCAAGACTGAGGGGAGCCGATCCGTGAGTGATCTTTTCAAAGACCTCAAGCACTCGCTGCGCATGTTTGTGAAGAATCCGAGCTTCACAATCGCGGCGATTGCCGCATTGGCGCTGGGCATCGGAGCGAACACGGCCATCTTCACCGTGGTGAACGCGGTGTTGCTCAAGCCGCTTGGCTATCCCGACTCCGACCGCATCGTCCAGTTTCTGCTCACCGCGCCCGACGGAAACGCTCCGATTGCCTCAGCCACCAAGCTTCATAAATGGCAGGAGCAGACCAGCGTATTTCAAGATGTGGCGGGTTACGACTTCGGAGGTCCGGGGTTCAATTTGACCGGGGCGGTTCCGGAGCAGATTCACGGCCTCCACGTAACTCAGGATTATTTCCGCCTGTTCGGCGCGCCCATCATGCTGGGACGCACCTTCACCGCGCAGGAGGACAGCCCTAATGGCGGCAAGGTGGTGGTGCTGAGCTATGGTCTATGGCAGCGCAAGTTCGGAGGCAATCCGCAGATCGTAGGTTCAGCGATCTCGCTCGGCAATGAGCCATACACGGTGGTCGGCGTGCTTGGAAAAGATTTCGATACCGATCCTGTCGCCGACGTGTGGTTGCCCTTCCAGTTTGATCCCAACAGCCAGGACCAGGCGCATTATTTCCAAGGCGCCGCGAGGCTTAAACCAGGTATTACGCTGGCCCAGGCCAACGCGCAGCTGAAGGTTGCAGGCGATCAGTTCCGCCGCCGCTATCCCGACGAGTTTGGCCCGCAGGATGGATTCGCGGTGCAGCCGTTGCGTGACTCCATCGTGAGCGATGTGCGCAAGTCCCTGCTTGTGCTGGTTGGGGCGGTAAGCTTCGTGTTGCTGATTGCCTGCGCCAATGTCGCCAACCTGCTGCTGGTGCGGGCTACGGGACGCAAGCGCGAATTTGCCATTCGGGCCGCAATGGGCGCGGGCAGAGGCCGGATTATTCGGCAGCTGCTTACTGAAAGCGTGCTGCTCTCCCTTATCGGTGGGATTCTCGGCCTCGTTCTTGGCTTCGTGGGAGTTCGCGCGCTTCTCGCTGTGAGTCCGGGAGGCATACCTCGTATCGGCGAGAACGGAGCCGCAGTGGGCATCGACTGGCGAGTGCTTGGCTTCACGCTTGGCGTCTCGTTGGTTACGGGAATTATCTTCGGGCTCTTCCCAGCGCTGAGCGCCTCCAGTCCCGATCTCAACAGCACCCTCAAGGAGAGCAGCAACCGTTCCGGCACGGGATTGCGGCAAGGTTGGGCGCGATCGTTGCTGGTGGTCAGTGAGGTTTCGATGGCGCTGGTGTTGTTGATTGGGGCGGCGCTGCTTATCCGGACCTTTATCGCGTTGCGCGGGGTGAATCCGGGTTTCAGCGCGCACAACGTTCTCACCATGGAGATGTCCCTCACGGGCGACCGTTTTACCAAGTCGGCGGGTGTGGCGCAGATGGTACGCGACGGTCGCGAACGTCTCAATGCAATTCCGGGAGTGGAGTCTTCCGCCTCGACCTGCTGCCTGCCGCTCGAGGGCGGATTTGGGTTGCCGTTTATTGTTGTGGGACGCCCGCTGGGCAAACAGCAGAACACGGGCGGTGCTGGCTGGATGAATCTGTCGCCGGGATACTTTGATGTTTACAAGATTCCTATTCTGCGTGGGCGCGATTTCACGGATCAGGACACGATGGGCACACCTGGAGTAGTCATTATCAACCAGGCGATGGCGAAAAAATTCTGGCCGAAGGAAGACCCCATCGGGCAGCAGATCATCATCGGCAAGGGAGTGGGTCCGGAGTTCGAGGAGCCCGCGCGGCAGATCGTTGGCATCGTTGGAGATATTCACGATGGCGGATTGAATCGCGATCCGCATCCGGTGATGATCGTTCCGCAGGCGCAGGTGCCTGACGGCGTAACCGCGCTCAATGCGCGCATTGGCCCGGTGGTGTGGCTGGTGCGCACGCGTACCGATCCGCACCAGATCATTGGGACAGTCACGGAGCAACTGCGGCAGGCCAGTGGAGGCTTTCCGGTAGCACGAGTGCGGACGATGGAGGAAGTGGTTATTCACTCAACCGCGCGCGAGGACTTCAACATGTTGCTGTTGACGATCTTTGGCGCGTCGGCACTGGTGCTGGCAGCGATCGGTATCTACGGGCTCATGGCTTACTCCGTTCAGCAGCGCACGCAGGAGATGGGTATCCGCATGGCGCTGGGGGCGAACCGCGGGACAATCCGCAACCTCGTGGTGCGGCATGGCATGACGCTGGCCCTGATCGGAGTGGTCATCGGCGTGGGCGCGGCGTTTGGACTTATGCGGCTGCTCGCGAGTTTCTTATTCGGTGTGAAGATGTACGACCCGCTGGTATTTGTAACCGTCCCGGTGATATTAAGCGCGGTGGCGTTGGCGGCCGTGTGGTTCCCGGCGACGCGGGCCTCGAAGCTCGATCCCATGCAGGCGTTGCGGGTCGAATAGCTGCGCACTTATGCGACGATGAGAGCATGACAAAAGACAAACGCGTCGCTGTTGTCACCGGGGGCGCGCAGGGCATCGGCCGCCGGACGGCAGAGTTGCTTGCCGAGCGCGGTTTCCGCCTTGCGATCATTGATCTGCGCATGCCTCAAGAGACGATTCGCGCGATTGAAGAGCGCGGCGGCGAGGCCATGGGCTTTGCCGGAAATATCGCCGACGAGCCGACGGTCGAGCGATTTGCCGGCGACGTCTTCGCTCGATTTGGGCGGGTGGATGTGCTGGTGAACAACGCTGGGATTAGCCTGATCTCGCCAGCGGAGACGACTTCGGCACAGGACTACCGGCGGGTGCTCGAAGTAAATCTTGTCGCGCCGTTTTTGCTGGCAAAGGCGTTTGGCGCGAGGATGCTCGAAGCAGGGCGCGGGTCGATCGTGAATGTAGCCTCGGTTGCGGGGCTGCTCGGTATTGCGGATCGAGCCGCGTACAACGCCTCAAAGCATGGATTGATCGGCCTGACGCGAACGCTGGCGGCAGAATGGGGTGGACGCGGCGTACGCGTGAACTCCGTGTGTCCGGGCTGGGTAAAGACGGAGATGGATTCCGCGGACCAGGCGCGAGGCACCTATGTCGATGCGGACATTACCGGGCGTGTTCCGATGGGGCGATTCGCCTCGCCCGACGACGTCGCCCGGGCGATTGCATTTCTCGCCGACGAACGCGAGAGCCCGTTCGTCAACGGCCATGCGCTCTCAGTCGATGGCGGCTGGGCGAGCGACGGAAGCTGGGAGTCTTTGCGGCTTAGCCACCGCTGAAGCGCAAAAAGGCTTCAACCCGATTATCGTTGTGCGCCGACGGTGCGTACCGCTGGACGCGCAGTCCCTACCAGACGCGGCAGGCGTTCGCCGGCATCATCGGCTGGCCGGCTTTGCAGCCAAAAGCCTCGCCCATCTCTGGCATGTTCTGAATGACACCGTTAACGCGGAACTCGCGCGGAGAATGCGGATCGGTCTGCACCTGCAGGCGCACCTGCTGGGGACGAATGCTTCCGCACCAGTTCTGTCCATAGGCAACGAAGAACTCCTGCACCGGCGTATAGCCGTTTGCATCCTTCGCGGTGAGGTCGATGTTCTTGCGCTTGGCATCTTCGAGAAAAGCCTGGTAGGCGAGGCGCAGGCCGCCATTGTCGGCTGTGTTTTCGCCCAGGGTGAGCTTGCCATTCACCTTCACATCGTCCACAGCCGTGAAGCCGCCGTACTCCTTCACTTCGCAGTCGGCCTTCTCGTCGAACTTCTTGCCGTCTTCGGGAGTCCACCAGTCGGCGAGGTTGCCGTTTCCATCGAATTGCCGGCCCTCGTCATCGAAGCCGTGCGTCAGCTCGTGCCCCACAATCGCCCCGATGTGCCCGTAGTTTTCCGCATCCGTAGCCTGCGGATCGAAGAGAGGCGATTGCAGAATGCCCGCGGGGAAGTTGATGTCATTCATGCTCGGGTTGTAATAGGCATCCACGGTCGGCGGGGTCATGCCCCATTCGTTGCGATCGACCGGCTTGCCAATCTTTGCAAGCTGGCGGTGATTCTCAAATTCGGCGGCGCGAATCGAGTTACCATAGGCGTCGCCGCGCACAATCTTCAGCGCCGAATAGTCGCGCCAGTGGTCGGGATATCCGATTTTGTCAGCCACCAGGTGCAGCTTAGCCTTGGCCTTGACCTTCGTTTCGGGGCTCATCCACTGCAGGGTGTCGATGTCTTTGTCCATGGCGTCTTCGATGTCGTGGACCATCTGCACCGTCGCTGCCTTGCTGGTCGGCGAGAAATGAGCTTTCACGTAGACTTCGCCCAACGCTTCTCCGAGAGCAGCATCGGTCGCCTGCACACAGCGCTTCCAGCGCGCACGCTGCTCGGGTTGCCCGCGCAATTTGCGGCCGTAAAAATCGAACTTCTCGTCATCCATGGCCTGGGGCAGCGCGTAGCCCGGAGTTCCGCCGATCAATTGCCAGCGTAGATAGGTTTTTACTGTGTCCAAGTCAGTAGAGACGAGTAGCGCATTCAAGCCTTTGAAGAAATCAGGGTTGGCCACATTCAAGCTCGTGATTGAGGGAATACCGGTGCGCTCAAAGAAAGCAGTCCAGTCGATCTCTGGAGCCAGCGCCGCAAGCTGGGTCACGGGCATGGGGTGGTAAATGTTCTTCGGATCGCGCTGGGAGGTTACATCCATGGAGACTTTGGCCAGCGCGGTTTCGAGATCCATAATTTTTTGCGCGTCGCTCGCCGCTTTCGCATCCGGCTCGCCCATCAGCTTGAGCATGCTCGTGATGTGCTGCACATATTGCTTCCGGATTTTCTCGTCGGCCGCGCCCGTCCGCAGGTAGTAGTCGCGCTCGGGCAATCCAAGACCGCCCTGGTCAACCACTGCGATCTGCAGACGCGCATCCTTAAAGTCCTGTTGCTCGCCGAAGCTCATGAAAGCATTCACGTTCATGAGTTGAAAGTAAGCCAGCAGGTCGGTCAGCTGCTTCTTATCGCTGAGAGCCGCAATGCGATCCAGTTCAGGCTGCAGCGGCTTCAATCCGGCGGCGTGAATAGCGTCGGTGTCCATGCAGGAGGCGTAATAATCGCCGATCTTCTGTTCGCTCGGAGTGCGCGTGGAGCTGTCAGCAGCGACCTTTTCAAGTAGCGCGTGGAGCGTGTATTCGGTGTAGTTGAATACCATTGTGCCGGTTCCATATCCCGACTGATCGGCGGGGATGGGATAGAGCTTCGAGAAGTTTCCGCAGGAGTACTGGAAGAAGTTTGTGCAGGGATCGGCGCCGGCATCGATCAGCTGCTTGTCCAGGCCCGGAAGCAATACGGGTACTTTTTCCGCGTCGTCGGCGGAGGCGGCGCTGGCCTGCGTGCCCAAGGTGAGCGCAGCCGCAATGCCAATCACAGCCGCCGCCATCCATGTTTGTTTTTTCATTGTTTCTCCCTGACTCCGATTGCTCAATATATACGTACTTGCTCTGGCCGCGCCCCAGTGCGACAGTCAAAGATATTTGCGCGGGAAAAATACAGGAGACGCCGCCGCCTTACGGTTCACAAAGTCATTTGTGACGAATGGACGGTTGGGAGGGCCGAGCTTCGCCGCCTCGCTAACGCTTGACTCTGTCAGATCAGGATCCTGCTGCAATTTCCGCTGCATGTAGGCAATGCCTTCAATTGCGCTGTCGTTGAAGCGATCGCACAGCGCAAAACCGTTACGCAAATACATCTGATAGGCAGCGCCCATCGCCTCGGGAACCGTGTCCAGATATACGTCGGAGTAGCCGGCCGCGCGTGCCCGCTCCAGTACTTCGAGGGTCAGACGCTCGCCCAGCCCAAGTCCGCGAAAAGCGGATCGCACCCAGAGCCGCTTCATCTCGCACCCGCCCGGCCGGTTCTTCATCGCGCGATAGCCCACGCACCCGGCTGCTGCGCCGTCGACAAGCGCCAGCAGCAACTCGCCGCCTTGCGCCTGATAGCTCGCGGGAAGGCCGCTCGCCTCGTCTTCGACCGTGTTGAAACAGAACTGTGCCGGACCCTTAGCGGCGAGCACGAAGCGGCCGTATTCAAGGAGCAACTCACGCTCGGCGTTTACGGTCGCAGTGTCCGAGTTCCCGTCAATCGGTTGGATCGTCACTACGCTAGGCCTCAACCGGCTCGACGTAGAACATTTCGTTTGTCTGCCGGAAGCCGTTGCTCTCATAGAGACGGCGCGCCTCTTCGGTTGAGTGCAGCGCGACGACGCGAATCTTGCGCCGTCGGGCCTCGGCGAGCGCCATCTCGATAAGGTGACTCGCCAGCTTATTGCGCCGATATTCGGGCTCGACATAGACGTTGAGCAGGTAGCCGCGCTGGGTCGAGCGAGGATCGAGAGGATGGGGCGGCCAATCGAGGAGCAGCAGGCCCGCTCCGGCGACGACACGGTCTCCATCAACGGTCAGCCAGCCGAAGTATTTTCCCTCGGTAATCATCTTTGCGACCCAGGGCTCGAAGTTGTGCGACATCACGCCTAAAACCTGGTTGTCTGCGCGTCCCGCATCCACGAACATGCGCCGCCGGTGGTGTGTGATCAAATGCGCATCCGCAGCCGTTGCCGTTCTTGTTTCCAGCATGGTGAAAAGTATAGCTACGATAGGTACAGATGTCAGACATGCCGCAAATCGATCGCCAGCTCTTGCGTCCGGGCATGCGTGTTGCTGTAGCTGTTTCGGGCGGAGCAGATTCGGTGGCATTGCTGCGTGCTTTGATCGACGCCGCTCCGCAGATCGGGCTGGTGCTCTCCGTTGCCCATGTGCATCACGGCATTCGCGGTGCGGAGGCAGATGGCGACGCGGAGTTTGTAGCAGCGCTTGCGGTCCGGCACGAGCTGGTTTTCCTTCGCCACGATGTGGATACGCCAGCGACCGCCCGCGCCAATCGCGAGACGATCGAGGAGGCGGCGCGAAACCTGCGCTACGCGTGGTTCCGCGAACTGCTGGAGTCAGGTGAGGCAGACGCCGTGGCTACAGCGCACACGCTCGATGACCAGGCGGAAACCGTTCTCCAGAAGCTGCTGCGCGGAGCGTGGACGGAGGGGTTGGGAGGCATTCATCCCGTGGTCAAGAGTTCCCGGGGTTTGATTCTGCGACCATTTCTCGGCACGCGCCGGGCAGAGATCGAAGCCTGGCTGCGTGCGATCGGCCAGCAGTGGCGTGAGGACGCCTCAAACAGCGAGACAGCCTTCACGCGTAACCGGCTGAGGCACGAATTGCTGCCGGTGCTGGCGACTTACAATCCGCAGATTTACTCACAATTGGCAAATATGGCGACGATCGCGCGCGACGAAGACGCTTACTGGCAGGCTGAGATCGGACGAACTCTGCGATCGCTGGCGCTGCCGGGCAAGCCGGTGCGCGGAGGCGGCAGGGCTGCGTCCACTCATCCGGACGAGGCCAGCCTGGCATTCGAGATCGAGCGGCTGCCACAGTCTCCGGCGATGCGGCGGCGGATTCTGCGGGCGGCTGCGCGGCAGTTAGGCACGGCGCTCAATTTCGACCAGACGGAACGGCTGATGGCGATGCTCGGGCCGGGAGCGGCACGAAGACAGCAGCTCACCGCCGAGCTGCACGCGGAGCGGAGTCCGCGCGAACTCAGGCTGGTACGGCGCAAAGCGTGAGCGCCAAACGGGAATATCGAATGCGCGACTTTCGAATGCACCAAGGGGGTGACGATGGCAGAGGATGTTTCGAGGCGAAGATTTATCGGTGTGGGATCGGCAGCACTGGCAGCCGCGGCCGGCTTGCAGATGGCGGAGGGCCAGGAGCAGAAAGTGCCTCGGTCGCCGGATCATCGTCTGCCCAACGAGACTGAGCCGGGCCCGAACAATACCTTGCTGGACAAGCAGAATCCCAGCTCGGTGTGGCCCCCGGAGACCGATGCGGGCGGCCAGCCACCCTTCAAGTATTCATTTTCCCTGTCGCACAAACGGATCGAAGAGGGTGGCTGGACACGGCAGGTGACGGTGCGCGATCTGCCTGTCTCGAGAAAAGTCGCGGGCGTCGAGATGCGTCTCATCTCAGGCGGCATCCGCGAACTGCATTGGCACGTGGGCGCTGAGTGGGCGCTGATGCTCTACGGCAATGCGCGGATCACGGCCGTCGATCAGGAGGGGCGCAGTCAGGTGAGCGATGTGGGCGAAGGTGACCTGTGGATCTTTCCGGGCGGCATCCCTCATTCAATACAGGGGCTTGGCCCGGATGGATGCCGCTTCCTCCTGGTTTTCGACGACGGCAACTTCAACGAGTTCGAGACCTTTCTGCTCACCGATTGGATCGCCCACACGCCGCCGGAAATCCTGGCGAAGAATTTCGACGCGGTGGCGAATCCGTTTGCCAACGCACCGAAGAAGGAGTTGTTCATCTTCGCGCGGCCGTTGCCGCGCTCTCTCGATGAGGAGCAAAAGGCCGCTGAGGCAGGAACGGGCCGAGTGCCGCACAGTTTCGATTTCCATCCCGGAGAGATGCCGCCCAACCGCAAGGCCAAGGGCGGCGAGGTCAAAATCATTGACCAGAAGATCTGGCCCGTTACCAATATTGCTGTCGCTATCGTGACGCTGAAGCCGGGAGGTCTGCGTGAGATGCACTGGCATCCCAACGAAGACGAGTGGCAGTACTACGTCACCGGCAAAGCGCGCATGACGGTCTTTGCAGCCGGAGGACGCGCGCGGACGATGGACTTCGAAGAAGGCGACGTGGGCTACATCAACAAGTCTGCGCCGCACTACATCGAGAACACAGGGGAAACGGACCTGGTGTTCCTTGAGGTGTTCCCGACGCCGTTCTACGAAGATATCTCTCTGGCCGAGTGGCTGGCGCACACGCCGCCCCAACTCGTGGACGAGCATCTACAGACCGGCGAGGCCATGCTGAATGCCATCCCGAAGGCAAAAGCGGTGATCAAGCCGTAGGCTGGATGAGGCCCAGGTCCGAAAATCCGGACCGGGGCACCCGATCTCGTCTAATTACCGCGGAGGGCGATCATCGGGTTGATGCGCGCTGCCCGGCGGGCGGGGATGTATCCAGCGATCAGTGCCACTAAAGCCATGATGAGGATCATTGCGCCGAAGGTAGCCGGATCCGTGGGTTCGGTTCCGAAAAGCAGAGAGGCGATCCACTTCGCAACCACCACCGAGGCAACGGTTCCCAGGACAATGCCAATTACCGCCAGGCGCATGGTCTTGCCCATGATTGTCCGTAGCACGCGCGCCTGGGTTGCGCCCAGCGCCATGCGGATGCCGATCTCCTGAGTCTGTTGGGTCACGGAGTAGGAGATAACGCCGTAGATTCCCAGCGTCGCCAGGATGAGACCGAACTCCGCAAAGATGGTCACCAGCAGGACAAAGAACTTTCGCGGCGAGACGGCGTGATCGACGATGGTCCGAATCGGCCGGAACTCGGCGGCCGGTTGATTGGGGTTGAGTTCGCGCAGAGCATGGAGGACGCTCCCGGCAAGGGTTGCGGGTGGCAGGCTGGTGCGGACCACCAGGTTGGCGCCAGCGGGTCCTTCCTGCGTCGTCGGGTAATAAATCTGCCAGCCCGGCTGGCCTTCCACGCTGTCTGCGTGGATGTCGTCGACGACTCCCACCACGTGTAACTCCCCCGTTGACCCATTGTTGCTCGTAAGTACTTTGCCCACCGCATCCTCACCCGGCCAGAAGAGGCGGGCGGCGGAGGAATTGATAAGGACGACTTTCTGGCTTTTCAGGTCGTCGCTCCAGGCGAAGTCACGGCCGTGCAGACGCATGCCCATGGCTTGCACATATCCGGGCGAGATTACATACACGAGCGGGCCCGGCAAGGAGCCCGGAGGGTAGGTCTTGCCTTTGGGCACGGGTGTTCCCCACGCGCGGTTCTGACCAAGAGGCAGGAAATCAACCAGGCCGGCCGCGTCCACACCGGGCACGCCGCTGACCCGGGAGAGTATCTGCTGGAAGATCACGCCGCGTTTTACCGCGCTCGCGTCACCGGTCGGGGCGCTATCGTCGTACTCCACCTTGATGGAGGCAGCGCGATCGGGCTGGAAGCCGAGGTCGATGTCGAGCACCTTAAGAAAGCTGCGCAGCAGCAGTCCCGCGCCGATCAGCAGTACGCAGGCCAATGCCACTTCCGAAATGACCAGTGCGCCGCGCATCCGCTCTTGCTTCTTGCCTTCGCTCGTTCCCGGGCCGCTATCCTTAAGCACTTCCTGCAAGTTGCCACTGGACATCTTCAGCCCCGGCGCGAGACCAAAAAGGACAGCCGCGGAGACGGCGATGAGCAACGTCCATACGAGCGCCCTGCCATCTACCGTCACAGTGTTGAGCAAGGGCAGAGCGATCGACCCCTGATGGGCGAGCCAGGCGATAACGGCATACGCTAATCCCAGGCCGAGAATTGCCCCGGTGCTCGAAAGGACCAGGCTCTCGGTAAGCAACTGGCGGATGAGACGGCCACGACTAGCTCCGAGGGCTGTGCGCATGCCGAATTCCTTGCTGCGGGAGGCCGCGCGGGCAAGCAGCAGGTTCGACAGGTTCACGCAGGCGATCAGCAGAATCATGCCCACGGCGCACCACAACACGATCAGCGAACTCCGCAGCCTGCCGCTGACATAGTCTTTCAGAGTTCGCAGTTGCATCGAAACACCTTTGCCGCCATACGAGCCGCACGATGCGGGCTGTTTCACGCTCCAGCATAGGTGAGGTTCCACCATGAGGGCCTCGGCCTGCGCTTGGCCCATACTGACGTCCGGCTTCAGGCGCCCAATCAATGTCACGATGTTGCCCCAGGTTCGCTCGTCATCGAGGATCAGTGGCGTAAAGAGGTCGATCCGGGAGGCGGGAGAAAATACCGCTCCGAAGTCGAAACTGGCAGGCAACACGCCCACCACGGTCACCGGTTTCCCGTTCAGGTCGATCTCCTTACCCACAATGGCCGGGTCGCCGGCAAACTCGCGCCGCCAGTAAGCATTGGACAGCAGCGTAACCGGGTGCGCGCCCTGCCGGGCTTCGTCGGCAGTGAAGAGACGCCCCTTTGCCGGCTGCACGCCGAGAACCTGAAAGAAGTTGCCAATCACTTCGATGCCCGTAGCCGGCTCCGGCTCGCCACGGCCGGTGAGGCGCAGATTATCGGCGCCGGAAAACGCCATATATCCGGTCACGTCCTGGTAGGAGCGGCTCTGGGCGCGGAACTCGTCGTAGGCGTCGGCCGAGTAAGTCGCACAGGACATGCCGCACTTCTGAGGAGGCGGAGCGATCCAGACGAGCTGGTGCGAGTCGCGGAAGGGCAGCGGGCGAAGAAGGATAGTGTTTACCACGCTGAAAACGACGACATTTGCACCAATACCCAGACCGAGGATCAGCACGGCGATGATCGTGAATACCTGGTCGCGACGCAGGGTACGCAGCGTGTAGCGCAGGTCCTGCAACAGGATGTCGAGGAAGGGGAGACCGCGAGTTTCGCGATGCTGCTGCCGCGCCTGGTCGACGCCACCGAAGCGAACCAATGCCTGGCGTCGAGCTTCCTCAGGAGAGAGACCGCGCTTCAGATTTTCTTCGATGGCGAATTCGAGGTGGGAAGCCATCTCGGCCTGGAGGTCGCGGTCAAGAGGCTCCTTGCGAAAAAAAGAGCGGAGGCGGTGGAGGGCCCTGCGAAAATTGCTGGTCTGAGAGTTGCCGGTCATGGTTTGACCCCTTCTTCCTGCATGGCGAGCACACGACCCATGACGTCGGTGAGCCGCTGCCAGTAGGCGGCATCCTGGGCCAGCTGTTTGCGACCCTCCTTCGTGATTTCGTAAAACTTCGCCTTTCGGTTGTTGTCGGAGGTGCCCCATTCGGCGGAGATCCAGCCCCGCTGTTGCAGCCGCACCAGTGACGCGTAGATTGTTCCCTGGTTGAGCAGGACTTCATCGCCGCTGACCTGCTCGATGCGCCGCGCAATTCCGTAGCCGTGTTGCGAACCCATTGCTGCCAGAGTCTGTAGGACCATCAAGTCCAGGGTTCCCTGAAGCAGGTCGAGTTTTGATTCCCCCATGCCGCTCTCCTGTGTTATCGCCACATCAGAATGCCACAATCTTCTGTGGGAGCGCCACAGGAAAGTGACGAATAGTGATCAGCGGAGACTGGCTCTGTCTTTTTGGGTGGCTACCTCTTCCGTGCGTAGTTGTGCCCCCAGGAATTGGCACGCAAATTGCGGCAGCCAACTGGGTCCGCGGAGGGGTAGAGGGAGTAGAATAAGTGAAAGTTGCGGATGTCCACTGGGCTGGGAGTTCTTTAGGAAGCTTTGATAGATACTTCATCCCTGGCCGCGGCGTCTAATGTAGTAGAGCAGATGTGTGAAGCGATGGGCTTCCCTCGGAAGTCGGTAAGGAATCGTTCCTCGATCTTCTTTTCTGCGGGCGCTTGAGAGAAAAGAGGTTTTTTTCGTGAATTCTACGGTCAAGACGATCATTTTTTGGGTCTTCATCTTTGCGTGCCTTGTGGTCCTCTGGGAGGTATTCCAAAAGAGCGCCGGGACGGGCAAGGATTCTGAGATTGCCTGGTCCGAGTTCCTGCAAGACGCCCAGCAAGGCCAGGTCAGCGACGTGACGGTGGTAGGCAGCGAAGTTCGTGGCCACCTGCGCGGCGACAAGGGCGCTTTCCACGTGACCGTTCCGGCGAACTATCCGCACCTGTTCGATGTGCTTGACCAAAATAAGGTCAAAGTCACCGTCAAGAACACGGACGGCAATAGCTGGTGGAACCTTCTGGTCCAATTCTCTCCTGTGATCGTGATTGGCGCCCTGTGGTTCTTCATGATTCGCCAGATGCAGAGCGGCGGGAACAAGGCGATGTCGTTCGGGAAGAGCCGCGCACGGCTGCTCTCGATGCAGCAGAAGAAAATCACCTTCAAAGATGTCGCTGGCGTTGACGAGGCCAAGGAAGAGCTGAAAGAGATTATCGAATTTTTGCGTGAGGCGCAGAAGTTCCAAAAGCTGGGCGGACGCATCCCCAAGGGCGTGCTGCTGGTCGGGCCTCCGGGCACCGGCAAGACCCTATTGGCCCGTGCGGTTGCCGGCGAGGCAAACGTTCCCTTCTTCTCGATCTCGGGTTCTGATTTCGTCGAGATGTTTGTGGGCGTGGGCGCGAGCCGCGTGCGCGATCTGTTCGAGCAGGGAAAGAAGAATGCGCCGTGCATCATTTTCATCGATGAAATCGATGCTGTGGGCCGCCATCGCGGTGCCGGTCTGGGCGGTGGACATGACGAACGCGAACAGACGCTGAACCAGCTGCTCGTCGAGATGGACGGCTTTGAGTCGAACGACGGCGTAATTCTCGTCGCCGCGACCAACCGCCCCGATGTTCTCGATCCGGCGCTGCTGCGTCCGGGCCGCTTTGACCGCCGCGTGGTGGTGGGCCGCCCTGATGTGCGCGGCCGCGAGGAAGTGCTTCGCGTACATGCCAAAAAGGTCCCACTCTCCGATGACGTCGATCTTCGCGTGATGGCTCGCGGGACACCCGGTTTCTCCGGCGCCGACCTGGCCAACATGGTGAACGAGGCCGCTCTGAGCGCAGCGCGGATGAACCGCAAGGCCGTGGCCATGGTCGACTTTGAGTTAGCCAAAGACAAGGTTCTGATGGGCGCCGAGCGCAAGTCGATGCTCCTGACGGACGAAGAGAAGCGGGTAACGGCTTATCACGAAGCCGGACACGCGTTGGTCGCCGCCATGCGTGACCACGCTGATCCGCTGCACAAGGTCACCATCATTCCTCGCGGAATGGCCTTGGGCGTCACCATGCAGTTGCCGGAAGACGACAAGCACACCGTCACCAAGTCGTACCTGGAGACGCAGCTTGCCATTCTCATGGGCGGCCGCATCGCTGAGGAGATCTTCCTCAAGCAGATGACGACCGGCGCAGGCAACGACATCGAGCGCGCATCGGATCTGGCTCGCAAGATGGTCTGCGAATACGGCATGAGCGGCATGGGTCCTCTTACCTTCGGCAAGAAAGAAGAGCAGATCTTTCTGGGCCGCGAGATTTCGCAGCACCGTGACTTCTCAGAGGAGACGGCTCGCCAGATCGATGCCGAAGTGCGTGGTCTGGTGGACACCGCCTATCGCTCGGCATACGAGATCCTAGACACGCACCAGGATCTGATGCATGCCATGTCGAATGCCCTGCTGGAGCGAGAGACTCTTGATGCCAACGAGATTCGCATGATTCTCGAAGGCAAGGAGCTGCCTCCGCTGAAGCCATCAGGCGGTGGTGGAACGGCTACGGGTGACGTGCAACAGGTGCTGAAGCCCGAACCGGGTCGCGGCACCAGTTTTCCGGAAGGCAGCCCGTCGCCAGCGTAACTTAAGCGACAACCGAAACGACAAATAGCAGCCCATACGGGCTGCTTTTTGTTTTGGTGTGATTTTCCTCGCCCGTTGACGGTGCTCCGACGACAAGACCACCTGCTGCCCTCCTGGATGACTTTTGGGAAGGCGGAAGTTTGGATGGTCTGCAACTCGTCTGGTAGCCTTTCTGGATCACTTTCTGGGTGTCCAGATGGAATACATTCAGCGCGGAGCTCGATACTGACCCGCTTACCGGGCAAGTTGGAAAAAGATCGAATTTGAGCCGGCTTCTAGCACAAGATGTAATTGCAAAATCAAGGAAGGACGCGCTATGAAGATTCCAGCCGTAATTGTCTCCTGCGCACTTCTTGTCGCTACGCCTCTCTTTGCGCGCGACAAATCCGACGTGCTTGTTATGAACAACGGCGACCATCTGACCTGCGAGATAAAGGGCCTGGATGCCAGCGTGCTCTATGTGAGCTTCGATTACATACAAGGCACCACCTCGGTCGATTGGTCCAAGGTGCGTCACGTGGAGAGTAAGCAGCTGTTTCTGGTGAAAACAGAAGATGGTTCTGTCTACACCGGCACGCTCTCCACAGCGGAGAATGGAGGGGGCCGGGCTGTGCGAATCGAGGTGGCGGAGAGCGCGGAGAAAAACGTAGCTCTCGAACAGCAAAAGATCGTCACCCTTGACGAGACTTCAAACCGCTTCTGGCAGCGATTCAACGGCAGCATCAACTCGGGGCTGATCTACTCCAAGGGCAATCAGTCGACGCAATACACCCTTGACACGCAGGTCAATTATCCCCGTGAGCGGTGGGCCGCAGGTGCGGCCTTCGATTCCACACTCTCGGGAAGCACAGGGGTCAGCGCTTCTACTCGCAACGACGGATCATTTTACGGCCGCCGCCTTCTGCGATGGAACAACTGGTTTTATACGGGTATGGCCAATTTCCTGCAGAGCTCAGAGCAAAATATCGATCTGCAATCGAACTTTGGGGGCGGCATCGGACGCTTCTTGAAGAGCACCAATCACGCGACCATCTCTGTTACTGCCGGCTTGGCGTGGCAGAACGCGAATTATTCCCAATCCGCGGACCTCAAAGGGTCGCAAAAGGTAACTGCGGCTCTAATTGCCGGTGACGTACAACTCTTCAAATTCAACAAGACCAATCTCACCATCAGCGGCAGTGTTTTCCCCGCGCTTTCTGAGCCGGGGCGGGTGTACGCCAACACCAACATGACCTATTACGTAAAATTCTGGGGTGACTTCACCTGGAATTTCTCTTTCTACGGTAACTGGGACAATCAGCCGCCGCCGCACTCCTCTGGCAGCAACTATGGAACTAGCTCAGGGCTCGGCTGGACGTTTGGCAACAAGTGAGCTCTGTAGGAAAGAAGTTGATTCGCCCACGGTGCCGGGACGGGAGACTACCAGGTGCCTATGCGAAGCACGGCTTCGGTCGTAATTCGAAGTCCACTTTGCGGGTGAATCATTTCTACGTCCTGCATCCAGCTGTGAGTGTATTGCACGTTGATTAGGCGAAAGGTGAAGGGCCGTTTTACGACCACATCCAGCCCGCCACCGGAAGAAATGCTGGGACCGTTTTCCGCGACTTCCGTGGACCAATCACTCCGCTTCGGATAGTGCTTCAAAGTGCCGTTCCCATCGTTCCATTCTTTTTTCAGCTCTTCGTGAAGAGCGGCGTTGTCGACCTCGTAAGTGACCTTTCGTCCACCAAATAAGACTTCTACAAAAGGCGAGATACGATGATCCGCCAGCGGTGCCCATCTGAAGCCTGAACCGTAAAATAGTGAATCGGCGCTGTCGTTGTAGGCAGGCATGCCCATGATCAGGCATCCATTGATTTCGCTCACGATCTGTAGACCCGCATTCACCCGCATTGCACCGGAGCCGCCGCCCCCGATGCAGTTATGGCCGTCCGCAAATTTCTCATAGTAGGGATAAGCGGCCAACTCGATGGGCGCTGCCTTGGGATAGTCGTCGGGGTCGCGTGTGTCCGGAGCGCGGCGCACAAACTCAAACGGTTTCTCTCCGCTTCCATGCTTGTAATCAGCGACGAGTTCCTTCCGCAGCTGGTAATTTTCCCGCATGATTCCGATGCGAGTGTCGCGTTCCCACGGCACCTTAAACGCCATCACGTTAGCGAACGACCGCCCAGGGTTCAGAAAGCTTCGCGCCAACAAAATTAGTGCACGGTTGGCGGTCCTGTTCTCCAATCCGATAATCAGATAACGGTCCGCCGCGTCCTCGGCGAGCATTGTCAATGCGCCCAGAGTCGGGGTGTCAGCCAAGGTGATAAATCCCGGCGATGCGTGCAGCATCACGTTGCCGATTGAAGCCTCGCTGGCGGGGCCTATCTTCCACTCCGTATGCCACACCGCCGAGTAGGCCATGGAACGCAGGAGGCTGATGTAGTAGTCCCGGCCGTCTCCAAATTGCACCGTCCGATATTTCGGATCATTCCGGCGCAGGATGAAACCAAAAACTGAACCTTGAATGGGATGGCCAACGTACGGAGCCATGAATCGATCACTGTCGCTCCATCCGCGCAACTCAGCGACCGAATGCAGGTAGTTGTTCAGCCATGGGCCATAGAGGGCGTCCCGCGTTCCCGCCTCTGTCCAAAGATTAAAGGTGTGCATGATCCCTATGGACAGGAGAGATTCCTGGTTAGCGACTCTCCACCGAATTTTGGTATCGGGCGGGGGCGGGGTAACAGACCGGACTACTCCATTCGAAGCCATATTGGCATCGTTCGAGGATGAGAAGCTCGAGGAGCTGTGCACAGGCGCAACGTTCGAGTCGTCGAGAGAATATTTCGTGATGATACCCGAGCTTTGATCGAAACCATCGACCACTCGCGACGGCCCGATCCCGAAGTTATCGGGGTTAGCAGAATCGTTGATTGCAGGATTGACGTCGTTGGCGCCAAGCGATTGCAGACGTGCTGCCTCATCGGCTGTGACTTCGCCACGAGGCGTTTTACGCCACCTTGCCGGGTATTCCTTCGTCGTGCGGCCGGCGATACTCGTTGAAGGCGCCGAAGGGAGGGGGGAAGCCTCCTGCGCTGCCAGCGGGATTGCGAAAAGAAAAAAAGCAGCAATCCAGCGCGCCGTGATGAATCTGTTCCGCCACATGTGTGTGTATCTCCCCTTCAGGTCTGCGCACACGCGCTGAAAACAAATGTCGTGACCTTACCTTAATGCCTGCTGACCGAGCGGGTCACCTAGGAAAACACCTAGTCTTCAGAAAAATGCATTGACCGGGGAGGTTTGCGAGCCTGTCTTGTTTGGCGGCAGAACTGCGATAGCTACTGCTTGCGCACGGAAAATGTAGAGCATCCGGGCAGCAGAATCGTGCCACGAAGTTCCTTGCTCGCAAAGTTGACCGTTCCGGTGATGTTAGCCGCAGCGTACCCCTCCGGTTGGTACTTCCAGGTTGTAAAGTTCATCGCAAGGCCGTTGGTAGCCGGATTGAAGACCCCGCGCATGAAATACGCACCAGACCGAGCGTTAGGGACAGCAAACTGTAGAAGTGCTCCGATATTCTGAGAGGAACTTGCAACAATTTGTAGCGTGACGCCCGTTACCCCTTGCTGACAAGTATAAGTGCCAGTCCAGGTTCCGGAAAGCATGCTGAGACGCGTTGCCTCATCCTCGTTCTTCTGCGGCGCCTGAGAACCTCCTGAATTAGGCAGATTTCGAGGCGGCTGGTTTTGCGGCTTCGGAGTCGGTGTGGGCGTAGCCGGATGAGTTGCCATAGCCTGCTGACCGCCGTTCGGAGCCGGGTGTGCCTGTTCCTTCGCAAGTTGCTCCTTAAGCTCCTCAGCGGCCTGATCCTGTTCCGCCTGCATACGCCGCTCTTGCTCGCCCGTCACCGATGCGTGCTGCTGGTTGCCCGTCGAAGCCTGATGGCCTCCCCCGCCACTTGCGGCGGGTTTTTCGCGTTCGCGCATGAATATGAACAGACCGGCCGCTCCCAGAATCACAACGAGCATGGTCGCAGCTATCACTCCGAGTAAGGGAGAGCGCTTCTTTTCCGAATGCGGCGGTGTGATGCTTGCTATCGGTGGCGGCGTGATGACTTTTTCCGGGGTTGAATCCACTACACCGGAAACTGCCACCGCGCTCGGGCGAGTGGACTCGACGGGCGGCACCAACGGCGCGATCGTCCCGGTCGAACCCGATGTGTTTTGATCGAGCGCAGCGATGAATTCGTCCGTCGACGCAAACCTGTTTTCCGGTTCCTTTTCCAGAGCCTTCATCACCGCCGAGACGCAGGATTGCGGTATGTGAGGATAATGCTCGGTCGGGAGTTCCGGCTGTCTCTGAACGTGTGCGCTCAGAATCTCGTATTCGCTGTCTGCCCGGAACGGCACCTGCCCACTTAAGATCTCGTACAAGGTGACACCCAGAGCATAGATATCGGTTCGGGCATCTACTTTGCGGTTCAGAACTTGCTCGGGCGCCATGTACCAGGCCGTGCCCATACGGAGATTTGTACGTGTTCTTCCATCCACACCCAGGACTTTCGCGATGCCAAAGTCCATCACTTTGATGTGGCTGTCGCTGTTCACCATGATGTTTGCGGGTTTAATGTCGCGATGAACAATGCCGCGACGATGTGCGGCCCCCACTCCCAGCAATGCCTGCTTGAACAACGGAACCGCTATTTCGGACGGGACGGGCCCGCGCCGGGCGATCATCTGCTGAAGAGTCTCGCCCTCAATGAACTCCATCACCATCACCGCTCGCCCTTCCCACACCAAATAGGAATAAAGGGTTGCGACGTTTGGATGACTCAGCGTTGCCTGTACCTTGGCTTCTGATTTGAAGCGTTCCAGCAGTTCTTGATTGTCGGCCAGCTCGGCACTCACCAGCTTGACGGCCACCACGCGGTCCAGCATTACATCCACAGCTTTATAGACGACGCCCATGCCGCCTTCACCCAGCTTTTCAATCAGGCGGTATTGGGAAATCTCTGTGCCGATCATTGGGCCACCGTGACCACGCGGAGAATCTGAACGGTGATATTATCCGGGGCCCCGCGCTCGATAGCAAGGTTCAGCAGCGCGTGGCAAGCGTCGTTCGGGCTTTTGCTGTCTGCTATTTGCGCGATCTCGCCGTCGTCGATCAGACCGTGCAGGCCATCGCTTGAAACGATCAGCGTATCTGCCGGCTCCAAGGTGAGCGGCACTGTGGAGAAGTCTGCCGGCACCTCATCGGAGCGCATTCCCAATGCAGCCGTAAGCACGTTCTTCTGCTCGTACGCCGCGGCTTCATCTTTACTAAGCGCACCGCCTTTGACGAGTTGGTGGACGAGGGTGTGATCCTCCGTAAGCTGGGTCAGTATTCCGTCGCGCAGCAGGTACAGGCGGCTATCGCCGATGTGGCCGTAGCTCAACTCCCCGTTGCGGAGAATGATCGCAGTACAGGTTGTGCCCATACCATCAAGATCGCCGACCTCACGGCCACGCGCGACGATCTCCAACTGAGCCTGGGCAAAGCCGCGGACAAGGATCGTCCTCGGGTCTTCTCCATTGGCACTCAGAAATGCTTCCCGCAGCGCAGCCGCGGCAATGCCGCTGGCTACTTCTCCGCCGTTGTGACCGCCCATGCCATCCGCGACCAGCAGCAAACGTCCCTTAGTGGCAAACTCCTCGTCGCTCTCGGGCTCAATGTAAAGAAAATAGTCTTCGTTCTGCTTCCGCCGAACGCCGAGGTCGGTAAGGTTAGCCAGTTCTACGTCGGGCCGAATACGCATGGCGCTGCTTTCTCCTACAAGCACTTAAACTTCAGTGAGATATCGCCAATGCGAATCAGGTCGTTGTCTTTCAGCTCTTCGCGCGCGATGCGGTCGGGTCTGTCGTTGAGCCAGGTGCCGTTGGTGGAGTCAAGATCGGTGAGGACAAACCTACCGTCCTGATAGCGAAGGCTCGCATGTCTTGCGGTAACGGTAGTGTTTTTGAGCGTGATCTGACAATCCGCCGTCGAGCCGATCACATTTTGTCCTTCATGCAGCCTGAAATCCTCTCCCTTTTGGTCGCCGGTCAGGGCTACAAGCCAACCGACGACAGGCAGTCGACGGCGCTCGGAAATAACCACGGTTCGCGCTGCTGTGGGCTTAGGGGAAGTTTCATCGGAGAAATTTCCAGCTACGTCGAGACGCGTTTTTGCCAACGGAGGCCCACTCGCACCCTGGAAGCCGGTACGCTGACAGTAGGGGCATATTTCCCATGCATCGTCGATCTGATGGCCATTGCTGCAGAACTTTGGCATGAAGGATTTGGTTTCTCCCGACGTGCGAGCGTCAGAAACATCTCAGGATACGCCGACTTCAGGAACTGAAATAGGTCAGCGTGATCGCTCCCTTGCGGCCGATGTAGACGCGGTCCCCGCTGCGCAGAGCCGTCTTGTTAATTCTGGGCGAATCCATGGAGTTCACATAGGTTCCGTTCGTCGAGTTGCGATCGATGACCACGACCTCGTTGTCAACCGGAACGATCCAGGCATGCTCCTTGGAAACGGACTCATCGGAGAGCACAATCGCGCATTTCGTTGAGTCCCGCCCGATCATCACGCCGGTTTTGGGAATGGGAAAGCGATTGCCGTTCAGGGGACCCGAAGTAACATGCAGAGTACCGTAGGTCTTGGTGCTGGTACTGTCCTGGAGAACGGTAGCGGCCAGGCCGGTAGGGGCTAGAACTGTGGGAGCAAGTCCTGGCTGCTGCTGCGGTTGTTGGGTGACATTCACCGGTTGTGCACTGACCACAACCGGCGCAACCGGAGCCTTATTTGCCCGCGCCGCCTTTGCTGCCCAAATGATCAACCCAATCAGCAGGATGACCAAGGCTGCCGCGCCGGCAATCCAGGGCCATAGAGGAACTTCCTTTTGCTCTTCACGCGCGGCGACAACTTGCAGTCGCGCCGCGTCGGGCTCTCCGGGCATGATCTCTAGCACGTTGCCGATGAGCGCGTGAGCCTTGGACCATTGGTGCGCGGACATGGCATCGAGCGCGGCATGCCAGGTGGAGTCGAATGAACCGGATTCAGGGGGCGCGCCCGCCTGACGGACAAATTCCATGGCTGTGTTAATTGGAACAAAGAAGTTGAAGCCCGCGGCCTCTTGGGCTCCGAAGGTTGCAATCCCTATGACTTTGCCGTCCGGATCGAACGCCGGCCCTCCGCTGTTTCCGTGCGTAATAGCGGCATCCGACTGCAAAACCGGGGAGCCCTTGTAATCCATCTTCACAGCCGAAATGTGGCCATTTGTCACCGTGGGCACCAGCATCGACTCTTCACTGATCTCGTCCCCCAGTGTTTTGCCCATCGCCGAAGCCGCTCCGGGATAACCGATTACCGTCACGGGTTGCTCAACATGAACGTCATCGGAGTTTCCGAGGGTGACCGTCGGCAGATTGGTGGCGTCGATCTTTACGATGGCGATGTCCTTGCCGACGTTCACGCCGGTCGGATCGCTGTACATTTTGATTTCGCCAACGTAGTGGCTCTTATTGTTAAGCGTGACCTTGATGACGGGCGTTCCCACGCGCATCTTCATCAGGATGTATTCTTTTTCAACGTCAGTCATCGGCCGCTGATTCAACTGCTCGGCAGTCTCAACTAATGTCCTCCAGGTGTTTAACTTCAACATCTGCTGTGCCTGCGGATCTTTAGTGTTCGCATCGCTGACAACGTGAGCATTTGTGATGAGATAGCCATCGGGCCGGTATAGAAAGCCGCTGCCGGTCGCGCCGAGCGTGCCTTGAATGAGCTTGAGCTTTGCAGGGCCGGGCTGCGGAATGATGCCCGTCACTTTATATTCAACGCTGATAAAGACTACGGCCGGGCTGAGTTCGATGGTGCGAATTTCTTCTGGCGAGATCGGGGCGTCTTGGGCAAAGGCAAAGGCGGTTGTCAAGACAGCCAGGAACCACAATAAAATCTTCAACCGGGAACTCCAGTTCTTGGGGGCCGTTTCTGAAATGACTGCTCCGTGATAACAGAATCCTTCGTCAAGAGCAAGTGATTTGTATGTTGCGAGGCACGCGGATTGCGGTTCAGGCACAGCGTGTTCTGCCATATATTTTTGTCTTCGTGGATCGTTGCAACGCACAATTCTTCTACCGTTGTCCGGAAATGTGCGGTAGCGTTCCATGCATGCACTTTCGCCCAAAACAGATTCCACTCCTGCTCTCTGTCCTCTTCGCGATGACAACCACCGCGTACACGCAATCCGCACTTCGGGCTCGCGATCTTGGCGTGCCTTTTGACGGAACGCCGGGCCCGCTGAACGCGATCACCGACGTTCGCGGTGTCGAGGTTGGCGAGACAACGTTGATCTCCGGCAACGGTGCGTTAAAGATAGGCGAGGGACCGATACGGACCGGAGTAACGGTCGTTTTTCCGCGCGGAAAGGCGAATTCTGACCCCGTTTACGCGGGATGGTTCAGCCAGAATGGCAACGGCGAGATGACCGGGACAACCTGGGTTGAGGAGTCCGGGTTTCTGGAAAGCCCCATCGCCATCACCAATACTCACAGCGTGGGCGTGGTGCGTGACGCCATCATTGCCTGGGGCGTGAAGCACCGTACGCTGAAGCAGGATTGGTCGCTCCCCGTGGTTGCGGAGACGTGGGACGGCTGGCTGAACGACATCAACGGCTTTCATGTGAAGCCAGAGCATGTGTTTTCCGCGCTTGACGCAGCTAAGCCTGGTCCGGTCGAGGAAGGCGCGGTAGGCGGCGGTACGGGGATGATCTGTTACGGGTTCAAGGGCGGCATCGGCAGCGCGTCGCGAGTGCTGACCAAGGAGCAGGGTGGATACACGGTCGGCGTGCTTGTCCAATGCAATTGCGGGCGCCGTCCTCAGCTGACGATTGCCGGCGTTCCGGTGGGCAAGCGGATCCCGCAGGACGTGCCTTACTCCATATTCAAGGACCAGAAGGCAGGCGAGACAGAAGGCGATGTCGGATCGATCATCATTGTCGTGGCGACGGATGCTCCCCTGTTGCCGCATCAGTTGAAGCGCATCGCGCGTCGCGCGACGATGGGCCTGGCGAGGACGGGATCGACCTCGGGCAATGGATCGGGCGATATCTTCATCGCGTTCTCGACAGCTAATCCGAATGCGGACGCGGAGCCCGGTCCCAATATGGTGCAGGCTGTCTCAAATGAGCGGATTACGCCGCTGTTCAACGCCACGGTTGAGGCGACCGAGGAAGCGATTGTGAATGCGATCGTGGCCGCGAAGACAATGACCGGCATCGACGGCCACACAGCGATCGGATTGCCCCACGAGCAGCTACAGAAAGCGTTGAAGGAATACAACCGCTAAGGGCGGTGGGTGAATCGAAACCCATATTCGCCGTGCATCCTGCGGTAAATTTTTAGGACAACCTGAATATGTAGAGCTGTCTTCAGAGCTGTAAGGAGGATCCCCCATGATTTCTCTTCACGACGGACAATGTGGCCTGTGTGCGCATTTTGGCGAGTCGCATCGAGCCTCCGACCAGAAGCTGATTCAGATCAACTCGAGCAAGAACGCGCCCGAGGACCTGCTGGATGACTGCGGGCATCCTCGGCACGCGGCTCTGCACCTGAAGGTAACTCCGATCAGCGGCTGCGACGGCTTCGCGCCGTCGATGGCGGCTTAGTCACCGACCTTCTGTCGCTATACTTGTTTCAGGAGCAGATTCGTGCACCTGGAACGCATCCTCAGGACGACCCGAGCAACGGTAGCGGACAGAAAGAGCCGGGTGCCTCTCCATGACTTGGAGCGGCGAGCCGCCGAGCATGCACCGCGTGGATTCGCGCGCGCTCTCAGATTGCAGGCAGCGCGGGGACCAGCAATCATCGCGGAGTTGAAGAAGGCTTCGCCTTCCAAGGGATTGATCCAGGAAGACTTCGACGCTGCGATCCTGGCTCGGAGTTTTGAGGTTGGCGGAGCGGCGGCACTCTCTGTTCTGACCGACGAGCCGTATTTTCAGGGAAGCCTCCGCAACCTTGAGGTGGCATCTTCGGCTGTTTCCCTTCCATGCCTGCGTAAAGACTTCATCGTGGACGAATACCAGATCGTGGAGGCGCGAGCGCATCGCGCGGATGCCATCCTGTTGATCGCGGCAGCGCTGTCGGATGCCGAACTGGCGCGATTTATGGCGTTCGCTCACGGGCACGAGTTAGACGTCCTGTGCGAGGCACACACTGCGGAAGAGTTGGATCGGGTGGCCGATCTGGGATGCGATGCATACGGTGTGAACAATCGCAACCTCAGCACCTTTGAGGTAAGCCTCGAGACATCGCTCGAACTCGTGGAACGCTTGCCTGCCGGCGCGGTTCGCGTTGCCGAGAGTGGCATCCATTCCAGCGATGACATAGAACGATTACGTGCGGCGGGCTTCGATGCGTTCCTCATCGGTGAATCCCTGATGCGCCAGGCCGATCCAGGTGCGGCGTTGCGGGCTCTGTTATCGCCCGTGGCGGAGCGAGTATAGCCATGTGGGTGAAAATCTGCGCCAACACGAATCTTGAAGATGCCCAGCTTGCCGCTGCGGCGGGCGCGGATGCGGTGGGCTTCGTATTTGCCGAGAGCGTGCGCCGCGTGACTCCGGCACAAGTTCGCGCCATCACGCTGCACTTGCCTGAGAGCATCGGTAAATATGGTGTCTTTGTCGACACAGGCTTCGACGATATTGTGGCAGCGGTTGAAGATTGCGGGCTTACAGGGGTACAGCTGCACGCATCGAATGACGTCGCACTGTCTCTGAAGTTGCGCGAACGCTTTACGAACGCCTCCGGACGCGACCGGCTCAGCATCCTCAGGGTGATTCATTACAGTCAGGATTTGCATGCGCAGCTTCGTGAAGCGCAGTCCGACGCTGCCATAGACGGCGTGCTCGTCGACTCTCGGACTGCGAGATTGTTCGGTGGCACCGGATTACGCTTCGACTGGCATGCAGCCAGAAGCAGCTTTTCCGGCGTGACCTCACGTCTTCGTCTGATTGCGGCCGGCGGGTTGAATCCGGAGAATGTCGGCGAAGCCATCGCGACGCTGCGGCCCTGGGGAGTGGATGTCGCGACTGGCGTCGAAGCCTCGCCGGGGAAAAAAGATCTGGCAAAGGTAAGGGCTTTCGTAGAAAACGCGCGTATCGCCGCGCACAAAGCAAAGCTGGAAGAGTCAGTCGAAGTCTAAAGGACAAATTCGTGAGCACCGTCATCGATCCACCGAAATCAAGCACCATCGCCGGCCGGTTCGGCATTTACGGCGGCCGTTATGTGCCGGAAACCCTTGTGGCCGCTCTTGATGAGCTTGACCGCGCCTACGCCGAGGCGAAGGCGGACCCGGCTTTTCAGGCACGCCTCGATTCGCTGCTGCGCGATTACGCCGGAAGGCCCACGCCGCTCTATTTTGCCGCGCGCCTGAGCGAAGAGCTGGGCGGAGCGAAGATTTACCTCAAGCGCGAAGACCTGCTGCACACGGGCGCACACAAGATCAACAACTGCATCGGACAGGGGCTGCTGGCGGAGCGCATGGGGAAGCGGCGCATCATCGCCGAGACGGGTGCGGGCCAGCATGGTGTGGCGACGGCGACAGTCTGCGCGCTGCTTGGCATGGAGTGTGTCGTCTACATGGGCGAGGAAGACATGCGCCGGCAGGAACTGAATGTCTACCGCATGCGTCTGCTGGGGGCAGAGGTGCGCGGCGTCAGCTCCGGCTCACGCACGCTGAAGGACGCGATCAACGAAGCCATGCGCGACTGGGTCACCAATGTGCGGACCACGCATTATCTATTGGGAAGTGTGCTGGGAGCGCATCCGTATCCAACGATGGTGCGCGACTTTCATCGCGTCATCGGCCAAGAAGCTCGCCAGCAGATACAGGAGAAAGAAGGTCGGCTGCCTACTGCGATCGTTGCCTGCGTCGGCGGCGGATCGAATGCGATCGGAGCCTTCTACGAGTTCATTCCCGATGCGCAGGTTCGGCTGATCGGCGTTGAGGCCGGAGGTCGCGGAGAAAAACTCGGCGAGCATGCGGCGCGCTTTCATGGTGGATCGCCGGGTGTGCTGCAAGGGACCTACTCGTATCTGTTGCAGGATGACAACGGCCAGGTATCACTGACCCATTCGGTTTCCGCCGGTCTCGACTATGCGTCGGTGGGTCCGGAACATGCGGCTCTGCACGATTCCGGGCGCGCGGAATATGTCACGGCGACAGATCAGGCTGCCCTCGATGCCACGGTTCGCCTCGCGCGCACGGAAGGCATTCTGCCCGCGCTTGAGAGCGCGCATGCGGTCGCGGAATGCATCCGGATTGCGCCCGCCATGGCGCGGCATGACATACTGATGGTCAACCTCTCAGGACGCGGCGACAAGGACATAGGAATCCTTTCTCGCGAAATGAGCCTCAAGGGAGCGTAAGTAGTTTAGATGCCGATTCGTTTTGCCCCCAAACCCGAATCGAGACCCGGGCTTGTGGCCTACCTCACCGTCGGCGATCCCGACCTGACAACGACGCGAGAGATTGCTCTGGCCGCCATCGACGCCGGCGCCGACGTGATCGAGCTGGGTGTGCCCTTCAGCGATCCTCTCGCCGACGGGCCGGTGATCCAGCGTGCGAGTGAGCGTGCGTTGCTGCATGGCACGACCTTGGGAAATGTCCTCGCCGTTGCGACCGATCTGCGAAGGGAGCGACCAGAGGCGGGCCTGGTCATCTTTTCCTACTTCAATCCCATCCTCCGCTTCGGGCTGGAGCGATTCTGCTCCGCCGCAGAGCAGGCAGGCGTGGACGGCGTGCTCGTCACCGACATGATTGTCGAAGAAGCGGGCGAATATCTTGCGTGTCTTCAGCGCCACCATCTCGCCCCGATCTTTCTTGCTGCGCCTACCAGCCCCGACGAGCGGCTGGAGCGCATCGCAGCGGCTTCACAGGGGTTTGTCTACGCCATCTCGCGCACGGGAATCACCGGGACTCAGCAGTCTTTGGCCACAGACGCAGAAGGCCTCGTCTCGCGCCTGCGCCGATACACGCGTCTGAATTCGGATCTGCCGATTGCGGTGGGTTTTGGCATCTCGAATGCGGAGCACTTTGCCGCGGTGGGCGAATTTGCGGACGCAGCGGTGATCGGCAGCGCGCTGGTGCGCATCATCGAGCAGGACATTGAGCGGGCCACTCCAGAAGAGGCGCCCAGCTCCATCGCGCGATTTATCAAGGGTCTGAGGGCGGGCCCGCGAGCGCCCGTTCTGCAGGCCCGATAATTCCAACGTTCGTATATGGCACCGAAACAGCAGGCGCGGCCGAACGCGCCGCATAAGGGGATTGCATGGAAATCGAAGACTGGCGGAGAAAAATCGACGAGCTCGACCGACAGATTGTCTCGCTGTTGAGCGAACGCGCGGAAGCGGCCCAGGCGATCGGCAAGCTGAAGCGCACCACCTCCATGCCTATATACGAACCAAATCGTGAGCGCGTGATTTTTGAAAATGTACGTGCAGCAAATCGCGGACCGTTGCCCGACATTGAGCTGATCCATATTTACGAACGCATCATCGACGTGATGCGCGCGCTCCAGGGTCAGGAACTGGCTTCCAGAGGCAGATCGACCACATCCGGCAGTGGAGAGTAACAGGCGCGCACGAGCCGCGCAGGACAGGAAAAGTAACCATGATTGTTGCAATGCAGGAAAAGGCCACCGAAGAGCAGATACAGGCCGTAGTCGAGCGAATGGTCGAAGTCGGATTCAATGTGCACCGCACCACCGGAGCACTCCAAACCATCCTTGCCGGAGTGGGCACGCCCGGCCACTTCGACCACAAGGATTTTGAATTGTTCGCCGGTGTTGCTGAAGTCGTCCGCATCTCTTCGCCCTACAAACTGGCTGGGCGCGGCTTCCGGCCCGAAGGGACCATCGTCACATTTCCCAACGGCGTTGCCATTGGCGGAGACGAAGTCATCGTCATGGCTGGTCCCTGCTCGATTGAAAGCCGCGAGCAGATCTTCACATGCGCCGCGCAAGTCAAGGCCGCTGGCGCAAAGTTTCTTCGCGGGGGCGCATTCAAACCGCGCAGCTCGCCGTATTCTTTTCAGGGCATGGGGCTGGATGGCCTCAAACTGTTACGCGAAGTCGGCGACGCAACCGGCCTGCTCATCATCAGCGAAGTCATGGAGATCTCGCAGATCGATCTGATGCTCCCATACATCGATTGCTTTCAGGTAGGCGCGCGCAATATGCAGAATTTCAACTTGCTGCGCGAACTTGGCCAAGTGCGAAAGCCCGTATTGCTGAAGCGCGGCATTGCGGCGACGCTCGAAGAGCTGCTGCTTTCGGCGGAGTACATTCTGTCTGGTGGCAACTATGATGTGATTCTTTGCGAGCGCGGTATCCGCACGTTTGAGACCTACACGCGCAACACCATGGATATCTCTGCAATTCCGGTGGTGAAGAAGCTTTCGCATCTCCCCATGGTGGGCGATCCCTCGCACGGCACCGGCCGTCGCGACATGGTTGCACAGATGGCGCGCGCTACAGTGGCCGCCGGTGGTGATGGCCTGCTCATCGAGGTCCATCCGAATCCCGACAAGGCTATTTCGGACGGAGCACAGTCGCTCTTTCCAGACCAGTTCGCAAAGCTCATGGATGAATTGCGAGTCATCGCTCCGGCAGTGGGGCGCACCATCGCTCAGCCCGTGGGCGCTGCTGTCTGACGCGCATGTCGATCGAGCGCGTCGCGATCCTTGGCACGGGGCTCATCGGAGCTTCGGTAGGACTGGCGCTGCGCTCGCACGGGTTTGCGGGACACATCACCGGATGGGACCCCGATCCCGCTGAGCTTGCCGCTGCCGTATTGAGTGGCGCGATCCACTCCTCAGCTCAGGATCCGGTTCGGACCGCTCGCGAAAGCCAACTTGTTCTGCTCAGTGGCCCTGTCTTCACGATTCTCGAATGGCTTGATCGGCTTGCGCCCGTTCTTCAGCCCGGGCAGCTTGTTACCGATGTGGGCAGCGTGAAAGGCGCTGTGTGCGCACAGGCGCGCGGAAGCTACGGCCTCATCCACACTGCTGGACTTCTCGCCGGGCACCCGATGGCTGGCAAGGAAGTCAGCGGCGCGGCCAATGCCGACGGCGAACTCTTCGAAGGTGCAGCGTGGCTCTTCACGGAGACACCGGAGTCCCAATCGATGCACTCAGCGTCGCGGGCAATTGCTGATGAGTGGCGAACGTGGCCGGAGAAATTCGGGTGCCGCGTGCTCGATCTCGATCCCGCGAGGCACGACGTGCTCTGTGCTTGGGTCAGCCATTTGCCACAATACCTCTCTACCGCGCTGAGTGCTTTGCTCGAAGACGAGTTTCCGGCGAAAGACGAGGTGCTTCCCATCGGCGGCCGCGCTCTGCGTGAGATGACACGGCTTGGCGCGAGTCCGTTCTCGATGTGGCGCGACGTGGCTCACACCAACACGGAGGCGGTGGCCGCGTCACTTCTGGCGCTCGAACAGCGCCTTGCACACCTGCGTGAGAACCTGAAAACGCCTGAGCTGCGCCACGAATTTGAGCGGGCGAATCGTTTCCGGTCGACGATCGCAACGCCGAAAAAATAGTCGCAGAGCGAGTTAGTATGTTTTGCATGCGCCGCCATGCCGTTCTTTCTGCTCTGTTTCTCGCAGCCCAGTTTGCCACTGCACAAACGCCCACTCTACTCGTGGACCTCGACCATCGTCCGGCGACCAGCCTCAACGGGCCATGGCACTACATCGTCGATCCCTATCATGGCGGCTGGGGATCGAATACTTCGAATAGTGACGTCCCTAGCCCACGCGGGTATGCGAGAAACCTGCACTATGTCCCCGGCGGCCCTCTGCAGGAGTACGACTTCGCTAAATCACCGGTAATCCAGGTTCCGGGCGACTGGAACTCGCAGAATGACAAACTCTTCTACTACGAGGGATTGCTCTGGTATCAGCGGGATTTCGATTACCACCCCAAAGCACATACGCACATCTTTCTGCATATTGGAGCGGCGAACTACGCAGCGCACGTCTTTGTGAACGACGTGCACATTTGCGATCACGAGGGCGGATTCACACCCTTCGATTGCGAGATGACCAGTGCTGTTAAGGACGGCAATAATTTCGTCGTGATCGCCGTCGACAACACACGCGCCTTAGACCATGTTCCGACAATCAAGCGCGACTGGTGGAACTACGGCGGGCTCACACGGGATGTCTCCGTGGTCGACGTGCCCGACGCGTTCATTGATGACGAGACTCTTTATCTGACTGGCGCTGGAGATATTCATGGCTATGTTCATGTAATGGGAGCTGCAGCCGGGAGTAAAGTCGCGCTTCGCATACCAGATCTTCATGTTGATCAGACCGCGGCTGTTGGCGAAGATGGGCGTGCAGAGTTCTCTTTTCATCCGGGCGATCTCGAGCGCTGGTCGCCAGAACATCCGCGTCTCTACAAGGTCGAATTCACAGCCGGAGACGATCATCTCGCCGACGAAATCGGTTTTCGCACCATTGAAGTCCAGGGCGATCAGATCCTGCTCAACGGGAAGTCGATCTTTCTGCGCGGCGTCAACATACAGGGCGAGGCGCCTTACCGCTCAGGGCGAGCGTGGTCCGATACTGACGTAAACACTTTGATGGGTTGGGCCAAGGAGCTGAATTGCAATTTCGCCCGCCTCGCGCACTATCCGCACGACGAGCGCATGACGCGGGCGGGCGACAAACTGGGCATCATGGTTTGGTCGGAGATCCCCGTCTACTGGTCGATCGACTGGACGAATCCACACACGCTCGATGTGGCAAAACAGCAGCTGCATGAGATGATTCGCCGCGATCACAACAAGGCGTCGGTCATTTTGTGGTCTATGTCGAACGAAACGCCGGTCAGCGAGGAGCGCACCGCGTTCATTCGCAAATTGGTTGCGCAGGCGCGCCAGGAGGACCCAACGCGGCTTATCACGTCGGCAATGCTCACGCCCTTTCACGGCAAGAACGCGGTCCTCAACGATCCCTTAGGAGCCGATCTCGACGTGCTTGGTTATAACGAGTACATCGGGTGGTACATGGGCAAACCCGACGAGGCTCCGCTATTCAAGTGGGAAGATCCGATGCACAAGCCGGTGATACTCAGCGAGTTTGGCGGTGGCGCGAAGGCCGGCCTGCACGGCCCCGCCGATCTGCGCTTTACGGAAGAATACGAAGCGGAGATACTCACGGAGCAATTCATCATGTTTCGCGATATGCCGTTTCTGCGCGGGATGACGCCGTGGGTGCTGATGGACTTCCGTTCGCCGACACGCCTGCTGCCGGGCGTACAGGATGGTTACAACCGCAAGGGACTTATCTCGGACAAGGGCGAGAAGAAAAAGGCCTTCTTCGTTTTGCAGGATTACTACGCGAAGATGCAGCCCTGAACGCGGCTGGATCGATCAATTCGATACACTGCAATTGCCAATCTGAAATTCACGAGGACCTGATTCCCGCATGAAATTGCTCCGCGCGCTCAATTGCTTCACACTACTGGCGTTCGTCACCGGTTTTTCGCTTCTTTCCGCGCAGGATAAGCCCGCCGCCCCGGAAGAGGACTACGTCAAGGCGCATTACACCAAATACGAGTACCGCATTCCGATGCGTGACGGGGTCCGCCTCTTCACCGCCGTCTACGTGCCCAAAGATGCTTCGCAGAGCTACCCGTTCATGATGGATCGCACGCCTTACAGCGTTGGTCCTTACGGCGAAGACCAATATGCGAAGCACCTCGGCCCATCCGATGAGTTCGAAAAGGCCGGATATATTTTTGTCTATCAGGACGTGCGCGGACGATATATGTCAGAAGGCACCTTCGTGGAGATGCGCCCGCACGTCGACGTCAAGAATTCGCCGAAAGATGTGGACGACAGTTCCGATACCTACGACACTATCGACTACCTGCTCAAACATGTGCCGAACAACAATGGACGAGTGGGTATCTGGGGCATCTCTTATCCGGGCTTCTATACTTCGGCCAGCATTATCGACTCGCATCCCGCGCTCAAGGCCGCTTCGCCGCAAGCTCCCATGACGAATCTCTTCATGGGGGATGACGGCTACCATGGCGGCGCGTTCATGCTCGACGCCAACTTCGGCTTCTACACTTTTTTCAGGCCCCAGGACAATCCAACGACGCCGAAGCGCTCGATCCCCTTTGACTTCGGCACTCCCAACGTGTACGAGTTCTATCTGAAGGCAGGACCGACTTCAAATCTCGACAAGGTCTATCTCAAAGGCTCGAATCCGCTCTTCAACGACCAGATGTACCACACCACCTACGACGAATACTGGAAGGCTCGAGATCTCTCGCAGCATATGAAGAACATTCACTGCGCCGTTCTCACCGTCGGAGGGTGGTTCGACGCCGAGGACCTGTCTGGCCCGATGCGCACCTACTATGCGATTGAGAAAAACAATCCCGGAACGGTGAATACGATCGTCGAAGGTCCCTGGGTGCACGGCGGCTGGGCGCGCAGCGACGGTGATCACCTGGGCGATGTGACGTTCAATGCGAAGACGGCAGAATACTTCCGCAAGAACATTCAGTTTCCATTCTTTGAGTACTACCTGAAGGACAAGGGTGCGCCGATGCCGGAAGCCTATGTATTCGAAACCGGCGCAAATGTCTGGCGCAAGTACGACTCATGGCCACCGGCGCAGGCCAAACCGCACGAGCTGTACTTCCACTCGGGCGGCAAGCTCTCGTTCGATCCTCCTTCTGCTAACGAAGGCTCGGATTCCTATGTGAGCGACCCTGCGCATCCTGTACCCTTCGTCGGATATGTAACCGATACAGTGCCACAACGATATATGGTTGACGACCAACGTTTCGCCTCAACCCGGTCGGACGTTCTCGTCTATGAAACTGACCCCTTGTCGGAAGATGTAACCATTGCCGGTCCGATCTCCCCAAAACTCAAAGTGGCGACGACGGGAACCGACTCCGACTTCGTCGTGAAGCTCATCGATGTTTATCCGAATGACTATCCCGATCCGGACACAGGCAGCGCAGTCGGCAAGCGCGTGATCGATACGCCGGCACTGCGCATGGGCGGCTATCAGCAATTACTGCGCGGCGAGCCGTTGCGTGGGAAGTTTCGCAATAGCTGGGAGAAGCCCGAGGCTTTCGCTCCCGGCAAGATGTCCGAGGTAGATTTCGCGATGCCCGACCTCGATCACACTTTCCGGAAAGGTCATCGCATCATGGTGCAGGTGCAGAGCTCTTGGTTCCCGCTGGTGGATCGCAATCCGCAGACCTTCACTGATATCCCCAACGCGAACCCTTCGGACTTCAAGCCGGCAACGGAGACGATCTTTCACTCGGGGGACGCAGCGTCGGGAGTCGAAGTGTTGGTTCTACCCCAGCCGTAATGTCAGGTCGTCTACGCCCCTAGCTTGCCCAATCCGATGCCGATCACATAGGTCACAATACCTTCGACGGCGCCGACCAGAGTCATCTCCGTTCCGCTGGCCCACCATGAGCGCACCGTGATGAGTGACTTGGCTGCGCCCACGGCAAAGTGTGCCGCCAGGGAGACAATTGCCGATGCAATCACCGCCGGATAACCGGTGAGAAAAAAGAAGGGAATGATGGGAATAAAGGCGCCAATCGCAGTCGAGAGCGCTCCTGAAACCGCAGAAGTCATTGGATCGCGCAGGGCTTCGTCGGTTGACTTCAGCCGTTCGGAGGCCAGAGCGCGCAGGAGTTGGTTCTTATCCTGGGCGATATGTTCGACGACATGATCCGCATCGTCTTCGGGCAGGCCCTTCACCTGGTAGTAGAGCGATAGCAACTCGCGAGCTTCAGGACCGTTCATCTCGATGGCTTCGCGCTCGCGTTCGACCTCGGCCTCGTAGATTTCCCGCTCGCTCTTCGCCGCGAGAAAAGCACCCGATCCCATGGAGAGCGCGCTGGCGATCATACCCGCGATCCCGGCCAGCAACACGTATTTACTCGTGCCCTGCGTTGCTCCTGAGACACCCGAGACGATACCGAAGATGGCTCCCAGCCCGTCGTTGACCCCATAGATGGCGTCGCCGATCCAGCCCGCCGTCTGGCGCCCAGTACCGGTGCCGTTGCGCTTTGCCAGTAATTCGTTCAGCAACGCCTGTGGCTTTGATGTTTCCTTTTCCTGCGGCCTGCGTGGATAGCGCTGCCGGATCAGACTGCTCAATTCGCGATAGTGGTCGCGCTCTTCCTCAATCACCTGCCGGAGAACAGTGAGGCTGGGCTCGTCTTCCAACTCCTTGAGTTGTTGGCCATAGAGGGCGATGGCACGGCTCTCATCGATCTCCAGACGCCGCAGAGCCATTCGCTGGCCGCCCAGCCGGTTCGCAAGACTGTCGGCGTCGCCACTAACTTTGCCGGTGTATCTGGGTTGTCGGCCGCCAAGCTCGAGAATGCGTTTTTCCCATAGCGCGGCATGCTGCCCTTCGGCCTCAGCCATGTGCCGCAACGTCTCTTTGCGCAGCGGGTCATCGTCGCGCTCGGAGAGCGTGCTATAGGTGTAATAGCCGCTCATCTCCGTTTGCCAGTTAGCTTCGAGAGCCGCGAGCAGCTTACGCTGCTTCTGCGTCTGCTTTGTGTTCTCGCCCTTCGGGTCAGGCATCGTGAAGTCTAATCTCCGATCTGATAACCGAAACTGAACCGCCCGATCTGCATGAGTGGATGATCCCCCGGCGGCCAGACGCGAAATGATTCTACCCGACTAATCGCCGGATTCAATGTTGCTATTACCGAGCCCAGTAGCTTGCCTGAAGTGGCTTCATAGAATTTCACGTTGAGTCCATCCTCCAGATGCTCCCAGCCAATCACATAGGCGCCCGGTGCCAGCCGAAAATTAGCGATCTTCAAGGGAACCTGGGTCAGAAAGTAATGAGAATACTTGCCATCGGCGGAATATCCCGCGGTGATCAGAACCACTCCGGCAACAAACTTGCCATGACCGTCCGTAATGCCGGAAGCGGTCCGCATCTCTGTCTCGATGCGCTCCTGCTGCACCGGGGCGCGCGCAGGCAGCAGATTCTTAAGCTCGCTCTCGGTGGCGGCACGCCATCCCGAGGCTTTTCCTCCTTGAGCAATGCATGGGAGCGAACAGATAAAAAACAATATCGTAATGGCACTGAGTCTTCGCATCAATAAAATCACTCCCAATGCTAATCGAGATGAACAATGCCTCGCTGCAACGCTGTCGTCGCAGCCTGCGTGCGATCACTCACGCCTAGCTTGCTCAACAGGCTGTTGATGTGGGTCTTCACGGTAGCTTCCGAGATATGCAGGTCGCTCGAGATTTCCTTGTTGCTGCGTCCGGCCACGATTCGTTTCAGCACCTCAAGCTCCCGCGCAGTCAAAGCGGGACCGCCCATGCGTTCGGCGAGTTTCTCGGCAACGAAGGCGGGAATCCTCGATTTGCCCGCGTAGACCGAACGGATGGCAGCTGTAAGCTCGTCGGCGTCGGTGCCCTTCAGCAGATATCCTTTGGCTCCAGCCTGCAGCGCGCGAAAGATATCCTCGTCCCCGTCGAAGGTCGTCAGCACGATGATGCGCGCGGCCGGGTGTTCCTGTCGGATCAGCGCAATTGCATCTGCTCCGCCCACTTTTGGGAGCCGGAGATCCATCAGGGTCACGTCCGGTCTGTGTTTGCGATGGGCTTCAATCGCTTCTTGCCCGTCGGCAGCCTCGGCAACCACCGACAGGTCGGGCACCGTATTCAAAAGCGCGACGATGCCTTGCCTGACAACTGTGTGATCATCGACAACCAGGATACGAATCTGTTCGCTCATTGGTCTTTCACTCTCATTCCTTTTCACCCGTGGGTATTTCCACGCAGACCCGCGTGCCCTGGCCTTCTTTACTGCTCACCGTTAACAAGCCGCCGATCTGCTGTGCGCGTTCTTTCATGCCAGTCAATCCAAAGTGTCCATCCTGGGTCGACGGAATCTCGCCGGAAAAACCGTGACCGTTGTCCTCAACGCTCATCTCCATCCGCTTACGCGCAAATCTCAATTGAATCTCTACACGGTTCGGATCGGCATGTCGCACTGCATTGGTCACGGCTTCCTGTGCGATCCTCAGCAACTCGCCCTCTACTCGTTCCGGAAGGGGATGATAAGTGCCATTCACGCGCACCTCTGTTTTGATCTCAGTTCCAGTCGTCACGCGATCGGCCATCTTTACGAGCTTAGCGGCAAGGTCCTGATTCTCGGTGCTCTGCGAGCGAAGCTCCCAAATTGCCTTGCGCGCGTCTTCGAGTCCGCTGCGCACCAATTCTTGTGCTTGCCCCAGGTGCTGACGCGCTGCGTCTGTCGAGCTACCAAGCAGACGCGAAACAATCTGCAATTGAACTGACACTGCCACGAAGCCTTGTGCCAGTGTGTCGTGAATCTCACGCGCGATGCGGTTGCGTTCCGCCAGCACTGCATTGAATCTCGACTCTACCTGCTGCACCCGCCAGCGATACCACCCATACCAGAGCAGCGCCGCAGTCAGAATCAGGAGTAGATAAAACCATATCGTCTGGTAGAAATAGGGCTCCAGCCGAATCGCAAGCGAAGCAGGCGCATCACTCCAAACTCCGTCGTTGTTGCAGGCCATGACCTGAAATGTGTAACGGCCGGGCGGAAGGTTCGTATAGTAGGCGGTGCGCAACGTTCCCGCATCCACCCACGCGTGGTCAAAGCCTTCGAGGCGGTATTTGAAACGCACCTTTTGCGGAGCAGCAAAGCTGAGCGCTGCATACTCAAATGCAAATCGCCGACCTCCCGGTTTAAATGTAACTGTATTACGCACAATCTCGAATTTGTCGTCGACGCTGATCTGCTCAATGCTCATCAGTGGCGGTATGCGATTCATTGCCAAATGCGCGGGATCGACAGTGGCTACCCCTTTCAGCGTCGCGAACCAAAGCTTGCCATCCTCAAGTCTCCACGCTGCGGGATGGCCGCCGCTGCTCGCCTCGTTGACCTTCATGCCGTCCGCAACGCCATAGGCTGCGACCGCGACGGTAGAGGCCGCGCCATCCACGTAGCGATTCAGGCTGTTGCGATTCGCTTGAAATATTCCCTGGTTCGAGCTCATCCACAGATTGCCGGCGCCATCTTCAAGAATGCTATAAATGGTCTCGGGCAGCGCCGCGTCCTTCAAGGCAATCGCCTTGAAGATCCCACTACGCCAGCGATTCAGACCACCGCCCATCGTGCCGATCCACAGGTCTCCGTCAGCATCATCAAGCAGAGCTGTGACCGTGCGGTTGGACAAGCCGTTCTTCTCCGTGAAGTTAGTGAACCGGCCGTTCTCGAGATGCGTCAGGCCGCCCAGCGTACTGATCCACAGCGACCCATCCCGCGATTGCAGGATGGAGCCGACCAGATCGCTGCCCAGGCCGTCGAGAGCCGAATAGGTCGTAAATTTCCCGTCCTTCAGTTGCGAAAGCCCTCGCCGCGTTCCGATCCACAGTGAGCCTTGGGCGTCGAAATAAAGAGAGCGAACGAAGTCGTCCGCCAACCCATCGGCTGAAGTGAAGACGGATACCTTGCCACTGTGCATGCGATCGAGGCCATCGGGTGTGCCCAGCCACAAATCGCCATTGGGGTCGCCGGCAATCGCGAGAACCACGTTGCTCGAAAGGCCGTCGGCTGTGGTCAGCGTGGTGAATCCGCCTTTGTCCCGGCGATCGAGTCCACCACCGCTGGTGCCCAGCCATACGGTGCCTGCGCGATCCTGATATACCGAGCGGATATGATCATCCGAGATGCCGTCCTGCGCCGTGTATGTCGTGAATGTCCGGTCGCGCAGGATATCCACGCCGCCCGATTCCGTTCCCAGCCAAAGATTGCCTTCGCGATCTTCGAAGACGGAAAGAACCACGTTGCTCGAGAAGCCCTCCCGCGGCGTGAATGCCTCGATCTGTCCATTGGAAACGCGAGCGATGCCCGCGCCAGTTCCGACCCAGAGCGATCCTTCGCGATCACAAAACAGCAACTGCACGATGCCGGAAGGCAGGCCGTCCTTTTCTGCGTATGCTGTCATCTGCGTGCCGTCATCCCGGATGAGGCCTGCGCCTGTTCCAATCCAAATCGTGCCTGCGCTATCCACGGTGAGCGCGGCAACGTTGCGGGACGCAGGCGCGACGCGAGGCAGGGTGACCACGTCGCACCTCTCGGCCGCGCAGACTTCAAGACCGTTCTCCATGCCTGCCCAGACGCGACCGGTCTTGTCCAGCGCAAGCGCCTGGATAGTGGCTGCCTGTCCAGAGGGCTTGAATTGGCGGCGGTCGCCCCAGTCCGCGTGATAGAGCCCATTCGGTGTAGCGAGCCAGAGATCTCCATACGCCCCATCCAGCAGTCGGCTCGTCTCGTTCAACTGAGGAATTCCGACAACGGCGCGAAGGCTGTGACCGTCAAAGCGCGCCAGTCCGCTCGCCGTAAGCGCCCAGATTGTGCCGCTGCGATCTTCGTGGAGCGACCAAACGGCGCTCGACTGCAATTCATCGGAATCGAAGGCTTGAAAGCTCTTATCGCGATAGCGTGTCATTCCGTTCGAAGTGCCGATCCAGAGCGTGCCCGACTTGTCTTCCATCAGGCTGTAGATCAGATCGCTCCCGAGTTGTGGGGTGTCCTTGCGCGTAAAAATCGCAAACGTCACAGAATCGAAACGCACAAGACCGGCCTCTGTCGCGAGCCATATAAAGCCGTCGTGCGTTTGCAACACGGCGTGGACGGTGTTTTGCGGCAAGCCATTGTCCGTCTGCCATGACTGGTAGCCGTAATGCCGCAGACTCTGATGCGGATCGAGTGCGAATCCCGTGGTCGCGGCGACGAGCAGCGCGGATCCGAGTAGTGCACTTCTCAGTACAGGATTTCTCGGGGCTCGCCAGCAGAACGTTCGCATTCTTGTCCGAATAGTACACACCGAGCGGGTGAGAGAAATATCGACCATTAGGTGGAGAAGCCGTTTGGGCGGAGAAGCTCCGCAAAGGTGTTGCATTCAGCCTCTGCGTCGCGCACCAGCCGTGGCGTTCTGCGCTCGCGGCTTCACCCAGACCTTTTCCGCGGCTGGCGCACCTAAGGTGAACGAGCCCGTCGGTGTTTCGATCGCCAGTGTCTGGTCGTAGTTCTTTTTCACTACGCGAACTGTGCCTCCCGGTTCGATCCCGGTCTGATGAAGGAAGCGCAGGAGCTTTGGATCGCGCTCATATAGGCTGGCGACTGTGTATTCGGCATCCTCGGCGCTCTCTGCGAGTGGACGCAGTCCGCGCTTCGCACGCCTGCCGGGACTCTCCGGAAGCACGGCATTTCCATGAGGACACATGCCTTGCTGCCCCAGTTTCTCCAGCAGCCGCGCTTCAAATGCGGGAGACACCGCGTGCTCCAGCCGCTCGGCTTCGTCGTGAACCTCATACCACGGCATGCCAAACATCTCGGAAAGCATGCGTTCGATCAAATGATGCCGCAGCGCTGTCCGGTGGGCTGTCTGCTTACCTTTCGGAGTCAACCGGACCACACCATCGGCTTTCACCTCCACATAACCGTCGCGCTTCAGCCGGCGGACGGCCATGGAAACCGCGGGAGGCGACACGCCCAGCCAGTGCGCCAGCGTCGCCGAGATGACGGTTTGTCCCTCGCTTTCCGCTTCGAGCACGGCCTTGAGGTAATCTTCCTTTGATACGCTGATTGCTGTCTTCACTGTTACCTAAGCATCGCGCCTGCGTTCCATGCTTGTAAAGCGCAGACGCCATAGATTATTTCACTTACAGCTTTCCATCAGACTGACCTAACGCGAACCACGCTAACTGTAAGGAGCACACTGCATGACTCAATCCTGGGGATACGCCGCACAGCAATCCACCACGCCTCTCGCCCCCTATAGTTTCAGCCGCCGCGATCTCACGAAACACGATGTTGCCATTGAAATCGAATACTGCGGCGTCTGCCATTCCGATATTCACTCTGCACGAAACGAGTGGGGCAACGCCGTCTATCCGATGGTTCCAGGACACGAGATCGTAGGCCGCGTGACCGCCGTCGGGTCCGGCGCGCGCAAATTTAAAGTGGGCGACCGCGTCGGTGTGGGGGTCATCGTCGATTCCTGTCGTACCTGTCCAAGCTGCAGGGCCGGCGAGGAGCAGTACTGCGAGGTGGGCGCGACACTCACCTATGGCGTGAAGGACCGTTACGGTGACATGACCTACGGCGGCTATTCGAGCAACATCATCACCGATGAGCACTTCGTGCACAGCGTGTCGACGAAGCTCGATCCGGCGGGCGTGGCTCCCTTGCTCTGCGCGGGAATCACCACGTATTCACCGCTGCGCCACTGGAAAGTAGGCTCGGGCATGAAAGTAGGTGTGGTGGGACTGGGCGGCCTCGGACACATGGGCCTCAAGTTTGCTCACTCGTTCGGTGCGCATGTTGTCCAGTTCACGACTTCAGCGTCCAAGACAGCGGATGCGGAACGCCTGGGCGCCGACGATGTTGTACTGTCAAGCGACGCTGACGCCATGAAGAAAGAGGCTAGCAGCTTCGACTTCATTCTCGACACGGTGTCAGCGGTCCACGATCTGAATGCATACCTTCCGCTCCTTAGGCGGGACGGAGTCTATTGCCAGGTGGGCCTGCCCGACCAGCCTCCGATTATTTTCATGGGAAACCTGATCTTCAAGCGGCGCTATCTTTCCGGATCGATTATCGGAGGAATGGCCGAAACACAGGAAATGCTCGACTACTGCGCCGAGCACAACATCACGTCGGATGTCGAAGTGGTACCCATCCAGCAGATCAATGAAGCCTTCGAGCGCGTAGTGAAGGCCGACGTGAAGTATCGATTCGTGATCGACATGGCTTCGCTTAAGAAGCCGTAATCGCCAAGGGTGGTGCCGGGCTTGGGACTCGGCGCCGACAACCTTCGGAACCGCCCTCGCTTCTCAAGTGTTTGGAGGATGTAATGCCAGCAAAGAAGAAGAGCGCGAGCAAGAAAGATCCGGCAAAGAAAAAGTCCAGCGCGAAGAAATACGGTCCTAAGGCATCGGCGTCGGTTGAGCGTGAGATGAAGGCGATGAAGCAGGGCAAGCTGACGTCGGGACGCAGCGGAAAGAAAGTTACGAATCCCAAACAGGCGATCGCGATTGGTCTTTCGGAAGCCCGCAAGGCGGGAGCGAAGGTGCCCGTTGTTAAGAAGAAATCGGCGACATAGAAGTTACTCGCTCTTGCTAGACGTGGATGGGGTCGCAGTGCTGGCGGACGCCGATCCTGAAGCCGGCGCGGAGCTCGAGTTTGAGGTAGAAGCGCTTCCGCCTTCTGACGAAGAGGCCGCCGCCGGTTTCTCCGAGCCGCTGCCCGACTCTGTCGAGCCCGCGGCCAGCTTCGAACCGCCTTTGCCGGCGTAGTCGTTCACATACCAGCCTGCTCCTTTGAACTGGATGGCTGGGGCCGAGATGAGCCGTTCGAGCTCGCCCTTACAGACCGGGCATTCCTTCTCATCCGGCGCGCTGAAGCTCTGAATTTTCTCGAACTGATGGCCGCATTGTTTGCAGCGGTATTCGTAAAGCGGCAAGGCTAACGCTCCTGACAAACTTACAATTTCTATTCTACCGACACAGGCTGAAGCTTCTCGCCCAGACTAGCCACGTGTACTTCCGTGATCGCTTCCACCCCGCGAAGCGCCCTGAGTACAGCTTCTGTCACTTCACCATCTACCTGCACCACGGCCAGTGCCGTACCCTTTGGAAGACGATGGTCGCTGCCCGCTCGGCCCAGGGCAAAGTTCGCAATATTGATCCTGTGGTCGCCGAGGATCGTGCCCACGCGGCCGATCACACCGGGAACGTCCTGATTGCGGATCGTCAGAACCGTACCTTCGAGCGGAGCTTCAATGTCGATGCCGTTCAGGCTCAGCAACCGGGCAGACGACCCATGCAGAACCGTGCCGCTGCCGACCACATCGCCCTCGCGGGTGTGAATAGTGAGCTTGAGCACGTTGCCCGCGCCCCCGTTGGTGGATGCCTTCTTCTCTTCGTGAATGCGGATGCCGCGCTCTTCCGCGACCGAAGCCGCGTTGATGCGGTTCACGCCCTCGGCATGTCCGAGAATCCCTTCGATCGCGCTGTTGCGTATCAGGTCCGTTTTGCCTTCGCCGATGCGACCGTTGTAGGAAAGGTGGATGCTCTCGAAGCTGCCCTCGGGGAACTGTGCCAGAAAACATCCCAACCGGTCGGCAAGAGTCATGTAAGGTGCCAGTTCCAGATACTCCTCGTGCGAAAGCGAGGGCAGGTTGACTGCATTCTGCACCACGCCGAGCTTCAGATACTCGCGTACCTGCAGCGCGATCTGCACGCCGACGGCCTCCTGTGCTTCGGCGGTCGACCCAGCGATGTGCGGCGTGAGGATCACATTCTCCAGTTCGAAGAAAGGCGAATCCTTGAGCGGCTCCTTGTGGAAAACGTCCAGGGCTGCACCGCCAACGTGACCGCTCTTGAGCGCCTCGGCCAGCGCTTCTTCGATAATCAACTCGCCGCGCGCACAGTTTACGATGCGCACTCCCTTCTTCATGGTTGCGAGCGATGCTGCGTTGATGATGCCCGAGGTCTGGGGGGTTAGGCCCACATGCAGCGTGAGGTAATCGGCTTCGCGGAAAAGCTCATCGGTCGATACGAGCTGGATCGCATTCTCTCGCGCGATCGAGGCTGAGACGAAGGGATCGTGTCCGATCACCTCCATGCCGAAACTCCGCGCACGCCGCGCGACCTCAAGGCCGATGCGGCCGAGTCCCAGCACCCCCAGTTTCTTGCCGCGCAGTTCCACTCCTTGCAGGGATTTCTTCTCCCACTTGCCCGCGTGCATGGTGGAGTTCGCTTTGGGAAGCTGCCGCGCCAGGGCGAGCATCATGCCCAGCGTGAGCTCGGCCACGGCAATGGCGTTGGCTCCCGGCGTATTCATCACCACGATGCCGCGGCGCGTGGCCGCATCGGCATCGATGTTATCCACGCCCACGCCCGCGCGGCCAATCACGCGCAGCTTCGGCGCGGCGGCCAGCAGTGCATCGTCGACCTGAACCGCCGAGCGGACGACAAGTCCGTCGGCATCGGCAATCTCTGCGGCAAGGCCATTCTTGACTTGGTCATGGCTAACGATCTGCCAGCTGGGCTCGCTTTCGAACACGGCAAGCGTAGCGGGAGAAACCTTCTCCGCCAGAACGATCTTCATTCTTACTCCTCGTTGTTTTGCTGAGTGAGGGCGCGCGTACAGGCCCCTCGGGTCAGCGTGCAGAAACGGCTAGCTCCAGCTTTGTCGGCGATCCTGCTTCGGCAAAGACCCGCTGCGCGGCAGCCAGGGCCTGACCGAATTCGAAGCCCGGAATCTTTAGCGTCGAAACCGCAATCTGCTCGAGCGCTCCGACGATGGCGATCGTGTCCATGTAATCGAAGAGTCCGATATGGGCCACGCGGAAGATCTGGCCTTTCATCTCGCCCTGACCGTTGGTGATGACCGCGCCGAAGCGATTCTTCAGCTCCTTCACGACAACGCCCGAATCGACTCCGGCAGGCGGCAAGACGGCGGTCGCCGCCGCGGCCGGCGCATCGGGCGCGAACAACTTCAGCCCCATAGCCTGTACGGCGGCGCGAGTCATGGCAGCGCACTTCTCTGCGTTGTCGACAAGAGCGTCGCGGCCGGCGGCCAGATCGCCGCCAGCTTGGGCGGCGATGTAATCGAGGGCAGCGCCCAGGGCAGCGATCAACGCGACGGCAGGCGTGTAAGAAGACTCGCCCTTATGCGCGTTCTTGCGCTCTTTGCGCAGGTCGAAGTAGTAGCGCGGATTCAGCGAAATCTCCATCGCTTCCCATGCCCGGTCGCTCACGCCGAGATAGGCGAGGCCGGGAGGGATCATGACTGCCTTCTGCGATCCACCGATGATGACGTCCACACCCCAGCCGTCCACGTCGAAATGCGTGGTGCCAAGGCCGGTGATGGCGTCCACTACCAGCAGAGCTCCGCTGTCGACCTTCTTCAGAAGACGGGCCACGCCTTCCACGTCGTGGCGTACGCCGGTCGAGGATTCAGTCGCCTGCATGAACACGGCGCGCGTCTCGATCTTCAGCGCCTTGCGCACATCATCGAGCGAAAATGTCTGTCCGTACGGTGCGTTCACCACATCGACGGCGCATCCAAAGGCATTGGCCAGGGCAACCCAGCGCTCGCCGAATTTCCCAGCCGAAAGCACCAGCACGCGATCGCCGGGCGAGGTCAGGTTCGAAACCGCGGCTTCCATCGCTCCCGTTCCCGAAGAGGCGAGCAGCAGTACATCGTTTTTGGTGCCGACGAAGGTCTTCAACTGGTCGAGCACGCGCTGATAGAGAGCGCAAAACTCCGCCGTGCGGTGATGAATGTCCGCCGCCGCCATAGCGAACTGCGCCGCAGGCAACAGGGGCGTCGGGCCGGGCGTAAAAAGTCGTGTTTTCCGGATCATCGTCTGGGTTTCCTTTACTGGTTATTGTACTGAGCAGGCGCGGGCCGTGCTTTCTTTCTATAATGGGAGGTTTGGAGTTCTACATGACAGACGCGAGCATTGCAGCGCGAATTGAGAAAGACATCATCACGGCAATGAAGGCGCGCGACGGCGAGCGCACCACAGCGTTGCGCATGGTGAAGACGGCGCTGAAGAACAAGGAGATCGAGAAGCGGGCGCCACTCGACGAAGCTGAATCTCTCCAGATTCTCACCACGCTCATCAAACAGCGCCGCGACTCAGTCGAGCAGTTCACTAAGGGCAACCGTCCCGAACTGGCCGCGAAAGAAGCGGCTGAGATCGAGATGATCGAAGGCTATATGCCTAAGGCTGCGGGCGAGCAGCAGATCCGCTCGCTTGTGTTGGAGACGCTGGCTGAGCTTGCCAGCTCGGGCGCGAAGCTGGGGCCGAAAGATATGGGCGGGGCGATGAAGGCCGTGCAGGCACGAATACAGGCGTCGGGTCTCCGCGCCGATGGCCGCCAAGTGAGCGAGATCGTCAAGGGTGAGCTGGCGAAATAAGATTTTCGAAGTGAACGAGGATTCCTGTGATGCGCAAAGTCGTTCTAGGCCTTGCCATCAGTCTCGATGGTTACATCGCACGTTCTGACGGCTCAGTTGACTTTCTGTTCATGCCGAAAGACTACTCGATGGCTCCCTTCTTTGCGACGGTCGATGTCGCCATCATGGGCCGCAAGACGCTTGATGCCGGACTCAAGATGGGCGGAGGATCCTTCAACGGTTACGGCTTGGTAAGTTACGTCTTCTCGCGGTCCCAGCCGACCGGAAAACGGGACGGCTATACCGTAACGAGGCAGATGCCGGCAGCCTTGATCCGGCAACTCCGCAAGCAGCCCGGCAAGGACATCTGGCTGATGGGCGGCGGCGAACTGGCCCGGGACTTTCTCAAAGCCGACCTGGTAGATGAACTCTATCTCGGCATCGTCCCGGTGCTACTCGGTGAAGGCATTCCGATTTTCCCGAGCGGGTTTCCCCAGCGTGACTTTAAGCTGATCGAAAATAAGATTTACTCGAAAGGCTTGATTGCGCTCAAGTACGAGCGAGCGCGCAAGAAATCCAAGCGAAAGTTGTGACTTCTGGGCTGAGTTCACCCGCGCTCGGCGGGAATTCCTCGTCCGATGCCGCGGTCCATCGCCAGGTTTGCCAGGCGGTCGGCATTTTTGTTCTTATCCCGCAGCACATGCTGAATCTGGAACGAGCCGAGCCGGGCGATGCGCTGTTTGGCCTCTTCGTAGAGAGGGCGAAGATCGGAACTGTTGACGCGATATTGCCCCTTGATCTGCTTCACCATCAGTTCGGAGTCGGAGACCACCTTCAGCCGCGAATACCCCTGCTCCAAGGCGAAATTTAATGCCGCAAGGAGGCCGGAATATTCTGCGAAGTTGTTGGTTTTCTTCCCCAGAAATTCGCTCAATTCACCGATGGATTCGCCGTGCGCGTCCTGGATGTAGACGCCGAAGCCCGCAGGTCCGGGATTACCGCGCGATCCGCCGTCGCAAAAGGCGGTGATGATTCCCTGGTCTTTCTCCCGCGCCACCGATTCCGAAGCTTTCGGCCAAAGTTCCCCGCTCCCGACTTGCTGTCCTTTATGCATGTGGCGAGTGTAGCCGATTGCTTTGCGAGGAAAATTCAGCCTGACATGCTAACGAATCGCATTGCGGTCCGTCTCCCCGATGGGATGGTCTGCCCATTTTGAGGAACCTCGATGTCTGCTGATTCCCTTCGATTTTTCCCGCCCTCGAGCGCCCGGCTCCCAACCACGGCCAAGTCAAAGATACAATCCTCGCAAGGTATGGCGATCGATCCCAGCGCGCGCGCTACGGAGACCGACTTAATTCGCGAGGCGCAGCAAGGTTCGCGCACAGCCTTTGACGCTCTCGTGCGTCAATATGATCAGGCGGTGTTAAGGCTGGCTCTGCACCTGACGGGTTCGGAGCAGGACGCAGAAGATATCCACCAGGAAGCGTTCCTCAAAGCGTACCGATATCTCGGGAACTTTCGCTTCGAGTGCTCCTTCTATACGTGGATTTATCGCATCGTCACAAATTTGTGCCTCGATCTGCTGCGACGCCGCAAGTCGCGCCGCGAAGATCAGGCGGTGATGCTCGATTCATCGGGCGAAGAGATCGACCTGCTTACGAACGTCTCCGATCAGCGCGCGAGCGCGAATCCGGACCGGGAGTTGAACAGGAAGTTTTTGGGGGAACGCATTCGCGAGGCGCTCGACAAGCTCACCCCGCGCGAACGCATGGTCTTCGAGTTGAAGCATTATCAAGGATTGAAGCTGAGAACCATCGGCGAAATGTTGAACACGACGGAAGAGACGGCAAAAAATACACTCTTCCGCGCGACCAGGAAGCTACGTGCGAACCTGGCGGAATTGCGCTAAGGCCTCAAGGCCGCGGCGAACTTTTTTGAGGCGAGTGAAGCATGGGAAACACCATGAAGTGCGAACTGGCGCGGGAAATCATTGCTCTGGCGGTCTACGGCGAGTTGCCCGACGAGCATGGTCCACAACTCGAGCGGCATCTGGCCGAATGTGAGCCCTGTCGCCGCGAACTTGAGGCGGTGCAGGCGCTTTCGAAGGCTATGTCGCTGCTGCCTGTCGAGGAGCCATCGGCCAACCTCATTGCACGCTCCCGTATGCGCCTTGAGGAAGCTCTCGACGCCGTGCCGCATGGCAGCTGGCTGCTTCGCGGTTGGCAGCGACTTACGCAGGGTGTCTGGCGCCTGCGATCCGCGCCGGTTGCGGTTTCCGGCGTGCTGGTGATGGGCCTCACGGCGGGCGGTTACTCCGGCTACCTCGCCGGCGAGCATGCGCACGATGCCGCCAGGACTGCCCCAGTCATACACTCGGCGCCGACCGACGACCCCTTGGCGGATATCGCCAACGTCAGCAGTATTGTCCAGGAGCCCAACACGGAGAATGTTGAGGTGGTCTACAACCGGCTTCAGGCTGAGACCATCCGCGGCTCGCTCGACGATCCACAAATCCGCCAGCTGCTTCTTGTAGGCGCGCGCAATAGACTGAATTCCGGCGTTCGCGACAACTCTCTCGGCCTGCTCGCCAATGAATGTCGCGTTGGTCACCAGTGCGATGACGGCCCAATTCGTGACGCGCTCATGGTCGCCTTGCGTTACGACAAGAGTGTTGACGTCCGGCTCAAGGCCCTTGAAGGCCTTCAGCCGTATGTCGCCGACGATGTGCGGGTCCGGGATGTCGTGCTCGAAGCACTCATGAAAGATGCCGACCCGAGGGTTCGCACCCAGGCCATCGGTCTGCTCGAGCCGGTTCAGGCCGATTCCAGCGTGCGCGAGGTGTTGCATACGGTTGCTATCCGCGACGATAATCCCGAGATTCGAACCGCGTCACGCCAAGTGCTCGACCAAATTCCGCAGGTTCAGTAGTCGAAATGCAACAATAGCGACTTCCCGTAAGAGAGAAGCGCCGCAATCGAGGGAATCCACATGAATCATTTTTCGAGGTTAGTGTTTAAGGCAAGCTCAATCACGACGCTCAGTTCTCTCACTGTCGTGATGGGCTCGACGGCTCTCACACCGGCGATCTTTGCCGCACAGCTGCTTGGAGTTGTGCCTGATTCCCCCGCGCTCCTGCTCCATAGCTCGCAGGGTTATCTGGGCATCGAGATGCACGACGTCGACAACGACCGGGCGAGCGCCCTCAAGCTGAAAGACGCCAGCGGCGCCGAGGTCACATATGTCGACCATGATGCCCCGGCGGGCAAGGTTGGCCTGCGCGTTCACGATGTCATCCTGCAGATGAACGGACAACAGGTTCAGGGTGTCGAACAGTTGCGACGCATGCTGCATGAGACGCCGGCCGGCCGCTCCGTCGTACTGCTTATTTCCCGTGACGGCCAGCAGCAGACCATCAACGTGCAACTTGGCGACCGAGCCAAAATTGAGCAGGACTCATGGTCACAGCACCTCACTGTGCCCGATCCCGACGATGACTCGTTCGCGTATGTTGGTCCGACCGGGCACGGCATCGGAGGAGGGAACAGCTTCTTCGGCGCGCTGACCCTTGGAACCCCCTCGGTGGGCGTCGAGGTCGATACGCTCGGTTCGCAGCTGGCCGATTATTTCGGCGTCAGGGATGGTCAGGGCCTCCTGGTGAAGCGTGTTGCCGATAACAGCCCGGCGTCCACGGCTGGCTTTAAGGCGGGAGACGTCATCACCAAGGTTAACGGCGAGTCCATGGCCACGCTGAATACCTGGATCAAGACTCTCCATGCGAATCGCGGCAAGCAAATGCAGGTTACGATTGTCCGTAATCACAAGGAGCAGACGCTCAGCCTGACGACCAGCGATCCGAAGCATAAAGGCGAACTCGTCTGGCCTGGGATCGACATGGGTCCCGGAGTCAGGATCATCGTGCCCGACGATCAGGAGCCCGAAAGCAATCTCGAAATGGTGCGGCCCGCGATCGATTTGAATCTCGCCCAGTTCGAGAAGCTCGATTCCATCCAGGAAACCCGCAAGGCGCTAAACGAAATCGACGCCGATGCTCTCGCCGATCAGGCGCGAGTGATCATTCGCGACATCGACGCGCCGAAGTTGCAGCTTGAGATGAAAGACCTACGGAAGCAAATGCAGGATCTGGACAAGGATATGCCGCTGATCCGAATCAGCCCGCTGGACTGAGCCTCCATCTTTGACCTAAATCTCAGAAATGCCGGTTCAAGGCCTTTCTGTTGCCGTTCAGCGGGGATGGCTCGCAGGCTTGTGCTGTATGTGGTTCAATAAATAGAGCCATGCCTGTTGCATCCCATCCTGTTTCGGCGAGTAAGCAGACACCGGGCCGCCGCATAAAAGCAGCCGCGCGTAAGGTGCGCGAGCTGGCCATCGTCGGCCACTCGCTGGCGTCGACGAGCCACCCGGTGATGGCCCAAATCGTGCCCATGCGGCGCTGCAATCTCTCCTGTGCCTACTGCAACGAGTACGACGATTTTTCGAAGCCCGTCCCTCTTGAAGAGATGGTCCGCCGCATCGACCACTTGGGACGTCTGGGCACCAGTATCATCACCATCTCAGGCGGCGAGCCGCTGCTCCATCCCGAGCTGGACGACATCATCCGCCGCATCCGCCACACCGGCGCGCTGGCTGGAATGATCACGAACGGCTACCTGCTGATGCCCGACTGCATCGAGCGCTTGAACAAGGCCGGGCTCGATCATATGCAGATCTCAATCGACAACGTGCAGCCGGACGAGGTTTCGAAGAAGAGCCTAAAAGTGCTCGACAAGAAGCTGCAGATGCTCGCCGAGCATGCCGATTTCCATGTCAACATCAACTCCGTTGTCGGCGGAGGCATCAAGAATCCCAACGATGCGATCGTCATCGGCAAGCGGGCCATCGAGCTTGGATTCACCTCGACTATCGGCATCATCCATGACGGAGACGGCCAACTCAGGCCGCTCGAGAACGAAGAACGCCGCGTCTACTTCGAAATGCGTAACTGGAAGAAGCGTAACTACTCGCGATTCAACCAGTTCCAGGAAGCCATCGCCAACGGCGAGCCCAATGACTGGCGTTGCCGGGCTGGGTCGCGCTACCTTTACATCTGCGAAAACGGACTAGTACATTACTGCTCACAGCAGCGTGGCTTCCCAGGCGTGCCTCTGGCCGAGTACACCAAGGCCGACCTTAAGCGTGAATTCCTGACGGAAAAGACCTGCGCCCCGCATTGCACCATCAGCTGCGTGCATCAAATCTCGTACATTGACCACTGGCGGGCCCCGCAAACCTCGCGCGTCTCACCGGGCTCGGCGGAAGGCCTTGTCAATATCAGTACATAGGTCGACAACTGGCCGCGTGCCCGATCCCGGATCCCAATTCGCTTTCATCCGCCGCCTCCCGAAATCTGAGCTCCATCTACATCTCGAAGGTACAGTTACGCCGGAAACCCTGGTCGAGCTGAGCCACCGCCACGACGGTACACCCCTCGAGCTCGAGCAGGCTCAAGCCGTTTATCGATACACTGATTTCAGCGGATTTCTCCTCGCGTTCAAGGCCGTCACCGAGCGCCTGCGCACACCTGAAGACTACGAGCTCATCGCCTACCGCATGCTTCAGCGACTTGCCCGGCAGGGCATCGTCCATGCCGAAGTGTATGTTTCCGTGGGAGTCGTCTACTACTGGCGCCGCATCGAGTTCGAGCCGCTTTTCGCAGGCATGGAGCGCGCCCGCAAACAGGCTGAGCAAGACTTCGGCATTACCGCCTACTGGATATTCGACGCCGTTCGCCACTTCGGTCCAGAAGAAGCTGCGCTTGTGTTCCGTAAAGCTGCCGAACTGCGGTCGGAGCACCCCGCGATCATCGGAATCGGCATCGGAGGAGACGAACGCCGCACCGGAGCCGAGCCCTTCCGCGAGCTCTATGCCGAAGCGCGCAATGCGGGCCTGCATCTCACGGCTCATGCCGGTGAATCTGTCGGCCCCGAGGGTATCTGGGGAGCAATCAACATTGGGGCGGAGCGCATTGGTCATGGCCTCAGCGCTATTCACGACGCTGAACTCATGGGCGTGCTCGTCGAGCGCCAGATTCCCGTCGAAATCTGCATATCGTCGAACCTACGCACGAGTTGCTGTTCGAGTCTCGCTGACCATCCCGTCCGCCGCTATTTTGATGCCGGCATCATGATCACGCTGAACTCCGATGATCCAGCCATGTTTCTCAGCGACCTCGAAGGCGAGTATCAGTTGGCCCATGACGAGTTCAGCTTCACCCGCGAGCATCTGCGCGAACTGGCCGCCAATTCGATTGAGGCTAGTTTTTTGCCGGCTGAGCGGAAAGTTGATCTCTTGCGCCGAATCGAAAAAACTGTCTAAAACGGGTCTAACGTGTGACAAAAGTTGTACGAAGGCAGTCTCACAAGCAGCAGTGAGGCTGGTAGAACTGAGCTATCATGGTGGCATTGCGGATGGTCTCCGCCGAAGGAAGGTTTTTGTGAGTGTGCTGCCTGGATTTGGACAGAAATCGTGCGACGAGTCTCGGGTCGCGTTGCGCGCTCTGGGATGGGCGTCGGTAGCCGTCGGAATCGCAGCTCTGGGCCTCTATGTAGGCCGCGAACTGCGCCAACGCTACAAGTTCAAGCGCCGCACCCCCAGCGACTTCTACTCGCACGCCGGTGATGAGGGTCAGACGACCGAATTTGGCATGGGCATTTAAAGAGCACCTCAGGATCGGAAACGAACCAGGCCCCGGAGATGTCCGGGGTCTTTGTTTTTCCAAATGAGTTGGTCAATTCTTTGCCGCTAACTGCCGTAGTACATACTGCAAAATGCCGCCGTTCTCGTAGTAAAGAATCTCTTGCGGAGTGTCAATCCGGACCATCACGTCAAATACGCGTTGTTTAAGAATGTATTTACTGTCCGGGGTGGATTGAACTACCACTTGCAACTTTCGCCCTGCGCTGAACTTGGAGTCCAGCAGCGCCTTCAGGCCGGGAAAGTCGAAGACCTCCTCGCCGGTCAGCCCGAGGCTTTCGACATTCTCACCGTCCACAAATTGCAACGGCAGAATCCCCATGCCCACCAGATTGGACCGGTGAATGCGCTCGTAGCTCTCGGCAATGACCGCGCGGACCCCTAGCAGCTTTGGACCCTTTGCAGCCCAATCCCGCGATGACCCTGAGCCGTATTCCTTCCCGGCCAGAATCACCAGCGGCGTCGCGCGCTCGGCATACTTGACCGCGGCATCGAAGATGCTCATCTGCTCGCCCTCGGGCAGCAACCGCGTCACGCCACCCTCCGTTCCCGGGGCGAGCTTGTTCCTGAGCCGCACATTGGCGAAGGTACCGCGAACCATGACTTCATGATTACCGCGCCGCGAGCCATAGGAGTTGAAATCCGCCGGCTTGACGCCATGCTCCGTCAGATAATTGCCTGCAGGTCCATTCAGTTTGATCGACCCTGCCGGTGAGATGTGGTCTGTGGTGACCGAGTCTCCAAGTACCGCCAGAACGCGCGCCGCATGAATGTCCTCGACAGCAGTGGGCGCCGCCGGCATGCCGTCGAAATAAGGAGCCTTTCGGATATAGGTCGAGTCGGCCTCCCACTGGTAGACATCGCCGGTGGGGAACTTGAGCTGCTGCCAGTTCTTGTCGCCGTCGGTGACGGTGGCATACTCCTTCAGAAAGATCCCAGAGTCGATCGACGCGGTAATCGTTTCTGAAACCTCCTGCTGCGTGGGCCAGATATCCTTGAGATAGACCGGCTCACCCGCCTTGCCTTTGCCCAGCGGTTCTTTCTCAAAGTCGTGATCGATGCGTCCTGCGAGCGCATAAGCGACCACCAGCGGCGGAGACATCAGGTAATTCGCGCGCACATCCGAGTTGATACGTCCCTCGAAGTTTCGATTGCCGCTCAGCACAGACACAGCAACTAGCCCGTGATCCTCAATCGACTTCGAAACGTCCGCCGGCAGCGGACCGGAGTTGCCGATGCAGGTCGTGCAGCCGTAACCCACAACGTTGAAGCGCAGTTTGTCGAGGTACGGGAGCAATCCGGCCTTCTCGTAGTAATCCGTCACCACTCGCGACCCTGGCGCAAGCGAAGTCTTCACCCATGGAGGCACGCACAAGCCCTTCTCGACCGCCTTCTTCGCAAGAATGCCAGCCGCCACCATGACTGAGGGATTCGACGTATTCGTGCAACTGGTGATCGCGGCGATCACGATCGATCCGTTGTCGAGATACTTGTCGACATCGACGCCAAAGCGCTCTTTCACGCTCGTGGTCGGCCCCGTCTCATGCACGCCTTGGGCGGAGTCAATCGCTTCTGCCGTGTGTCCGCCTTCACCCTCCCAGCGCACCACCTGGCGCACACCATTTTTGTTGCCTGTGGGGCCCAGCAGGCTGGGCAACTGCTTGGCGAAGCTGGACCCCGCATCCTTCAAGAGCACGCGATCCTGTGGGCGCTTCGGTCCAGCTACACTCGGCTCGACGGTCGCCAGATCGAGTGAGATGATCTGCGAATACTCAGCCTCCGGCGCATTCGCGGTATGAAAGAGGCCCTGCTCTTTGCAGTACGCCTCGACCAGCGCAATCTGCTCGGCATTGCGTCCGGTCAGTCGGAGATAGCGCAGCGTCTCGGCATCCACAGGGAAGATCCCGCAGGTCGCGCCATACTCCGGAGCCATGTTGGCAATCGTCGCCCGATCCGCAAGCGAAAGCTCGCCGATACCTGCGCCGTAGAACTCGACAAACTTGCCGACCACACCCAGTTTGCGCAACATCTCGGTCACCGTGAGGACGAGATCGGTAGCCGTCGCTCCTTCACGCAGCTTGCCGGTCAGCTTGAATCCGACGACCTGCGGTACAAGCATCGACACAGGCTGGCCCAGCATGGCCGCCTCGGCTTCGATACCGCCCACGCCCCAACCGAGTACGCCCAGGCCATTGATCATGGTGGTGTGAGAATCGGTGCCCACCAGCGTGTCAGGATACGCGACTGTCTTGCCTTGCACTTCAAGTGTGAAGACGACGCGGGCGAGATGTTCGAGATTCACCTGGTGGCAGATGCCCATGCCCGGCGGCACAGCGGAGAAGTTGCGAAATGCCGACTGCCCCCATTTCAGGAAGGCATAACGCTCGCGATTCCGCTGGAACTCAAGCATTGCGTTCAGGGAGTAAGAGTTGCTCGTGCCATACTCGTCTACCTGCACGGAATGGTCGATCACCAGCTCGGCCGGTTGGAGCGGATTGATCCGCTCGGGATCGCCGCCTAGCTCTTTCATGGCATCGCGCATAGCGGCCAGATCGACAATCGCCGGAACACCGGTGAAATCCTGCATCAGGACGCGCGCCGGCATGTAGGCAATCTCCCGCGAGGGCTCGGCCTTCGGGTCCCATTTGGCCAGGAACTCGATGTCGTCGGCGGTGACGCTCTTGCCGTCCTCATGCCGCAGCAGGTTTTCCAGCAGAATGCGCAGACTGAAGGGCAGGCGGCTCAGGGTCACGCCCTTCTTCTCAAGTACGCTTAGCAGGTAGATCTCGTAGGTGCGATCGCCGGACTTCAAGGTTGACCGGCTGCCGAAGCTGTTTACTGATTCGCTCATTGCTTTCCTTCCTTATCTCGTGAAGGCCCATACACGGGGCGCTGCAATCACCCTCCGAAGTCGAGGCGCGGGGCCGCCGCTCACGCAGCGCAGGAACTGCCGCAAAATGTCTTCGGAGAAAGCTTAATCAGAAGGAAGAGGTCCGTCCACGGTCACGGTGGCCATGGCGAAAGCGCTTAAGGAGTGGAGGGAAAAGCATCGCTTTATCTTCCTGCGGATATTTTAAGACATTTTCGCCGCTGATACGCTAGGACCAGCAATGAGCGAGACAATTCTTATTCACTGTTCCGGGCCGGACCACCCCGGCCAGACCACCCTGCTCACCGGCATCCTCGCCGAATACGATGCCTGCGTGCTCGATATTGGGCAGGCGGTAGTGCATGAGACGCTGGCACTCGGCCTGCTCATCGAGGTGCCCGAAGGACGCGACTTCGCGCCGCTCAAGAGCGCGTTGATCGAACAATCCCAGGCGCTCGGACTCCATCTCCGGTTCACGCCGATCTCCGCTGAGGCGCTCCACCACTGGCTTACTACGCAGGGCAAGAACCGCTTCATCATCACCATCCTGGGACGCGCGATCACTGCCGGGCAACTCTCGCGCGTCAGCGCGATCATCGCGAATCACGATCTCAACATCGACCGTATCGAGCGGCTTTCGGGGCGGCTGTCGCTGGCCGTTCACACGGGAGACTCGAACGCCTGTGTCGAACTGGAAGTCAGCGGGCAGGTCGCCTCGGAAGACGGGATGCGCGCCGATTTCCTCGAAGCCGCGCACGAACTCGGGATCGACATTGCCTTTCAGCGCGAGAGCATCTTCCGGCGCAACCGTCGCCTCTTTGCTTTCGATATGGACTCGACGCTGATCCAGGGCGAAGTTATCGACGAACTCGCAAAGATGGCCGGCGTCGCCGATCAGGTGGTCGGCATAACCGAGTCTGCCATGCGCGGCGAGATCGAGTTCAAGGAGAGCTTTCGCCGCCGTGTGGCTCTGCTCAAGGGATTGCCAGAGGAGCGTGTGTTGGAGCTCATCGGCCGTATTCCACTTGCCGAGGGCGCGGAGCAGCTGATTCGGACGCTCAAGGTACTCGGCTACAAGACGGCGATCCTTTCCGGCGGATTTACGTTTTTCGCACGACATCTTCAAGAGCGTTTCGGCATCGATTACGTCCATGCCAACGAGCTGGAGATGGCCGGCGGGGTGGTCACCGGGCAGGTCACGGGCAGCATCATCGATGGCGCCGGAAAGGCCGAACGGCTGCGGCAGATCGCGGCACAGGAGAAGATCTCCCTCGAACAGGTGATCGCGGTCGGTGACGGAGCCAACGATCTGCCTATGCTCAACCTGGCCGGGATGGGCATAGCCTTCCGGGCCAAGCCGCTGGTCCGGCGGAGTGCAGACCACTCGCTGACACATCTCGGCCTGGACAGCCTGCTCTATCTGGTTGGGGTGCGCGACCGCGATCTGGCCGGTATCGCAGATCCGCAGGTGGCTGCCAGCGTTTGACCCCTACCCCCTCCCCCTGCCTTCCTTTGCTTCCCGGTCTGTTTTGGCTAAATGATTGATTCAGAATGCCTTAATTTTGGGGCGACTCGGGAACTGTCTCATAGGAAATGACTTAGTGCAAGTAATAGAAGACATGGGGCTTAAGCGCCCGGCTGCGGAGCGATCAGGTAGCCTTTCCGGCAACTAATTGAAAACAGACGGCTTATTTTGGGGATTGTCTCCCAGATGATTGATTCGAAATGGTTTGATCGCTGAATTACCAGAAAAGGAAAAGCCCGGCTGCGTGTGGCGGCCGGGCCTTTTTGAGTTCCCAATTCAATTATAGCGAGTAGGGATAAATAATCGGCCAACTATTTGGCGAGATCGGTCTCCGAGTGGTCGATTACACCTGAAATGGAATCCGGAATTTCTTTGCCGCGCTCCAACCAGCAGGCTTAGACTGGTGCTCGCCGCAACCTCGGCTCGGCGCTGAGTGTTTTCCTCGCCACTTTGCGTGCTCCGCGGAGGGCGCTCATGGAATCTGGACCCACGACCAGACGCCTGTTTTTCCTGACACTGCTCGGCCTGCTTGCTTTGGCGGCAGCGCCCAGGCCAGCCTGCGCGCAAGTGAGTGGCGATCCTTTGCAATTACAAAAGAGTGGGATATCCAGGATCGATCACGGGCTTGATCATGTGCGGACCACGGGTGACGCGGTGAGCACGCGAGACGAACTGGCGACGGCCCAGGTTGAGTTGCAGACGAGCTATGTCCTTTTCACGCAGCGTCAGGATCCGGCGGGTGCGGCTTGGAGCGCCATCAAGCTCGGAGACATTCAACGCTATGTGAACCAGTGGGGACAGGCGATTCCTGCTTTTCAGAATGCGATCAAACTTGCCGAGCTGGCCAAACGCACCGACTACCAGACGAAAGCCCTGGCCGAGCTGGCATATTCGGAGCTGAAAACGGGTTCGATGGACGCCGCAGCAGATCATGCCCGTGAGGCGGTGCGCCTGGGAGCGGATTGCGGCAGCAAGGCCTTCTACTTCGACGCGCTCGTTACGGCCGCCGAATTGGAGATCAAGCGGAGCAACCTGACCGCAGCAGCCGACTACCTTGACCGCGCCCTGGCGATGAAAGACCAGATTGTCGATAAGCAGCAGTTGTACCTGGGCTACTCGGATCGCGGCGATGTTTATTACCAGAACGCCAAGGCGTGTGATTACAAGGGGGACGCCGACGTTTGTTCTCAGCTCTTGCAGCTTGCGCGCGATTCCTACCAAAAGGCTCAAGCGATCGAGCTGGAGCGGGGATATCGCTATTTTGCGGGACTAACCCAGAGTTTTCTGCAGGAAGTGGATGCGCTACAGGCCATGATCCAGGGGTCGCAGAAGCAGAATCAAAGGCTTGTCGACAAGACGATGTTCAATCCCAAAGAGCCCAAAGACGTCCTTGTGACCGAGTATTTCGCGGTGGGCGGCGCGACGCCTCAGACTCTTGCACTCGTCGAGACGGCGGTCAAGGAGGTGAAGGACTGGCAGGCGAGCACGCAGCGGCAGGGGCTGGCCATTCCAGACCTTAATCCTGATGACTTCTGGATTCAGGGTTCGCTGGCGGAGATGAAAGACGACAGCAACACGGCTCTTGCGAAATACATGCAGGCGGTGCAACTGCTGGAACAGGATCGCCGCAAACTCAGCGACGAGCAGGCACGCAGCAAATTCATGGACGACAAGATCGGCTACTACTATTCGCCTGCGCTTATTTTGCTGCAGCAGAAGCGCTATCCGGAGGCGTTTGCGCTCTTCGAGGATTCGCGTTCGCGCGCGATGGCGGACATGCTTGCCAGCCGGCCGCTGAGCCTGGGTAGTCCGCAGGAGCGGACACTTTTTTCTGACCTGCAGTTGCAAAGAACAGCTATCGCCGCCCTGCAGGGGAAGCTTTTCAATCTGACTGGCAGCACAGATCGAGACCAGAACGGCAAACAGATTGCGAATCTGGAGGCACAGATTGCCGGACTACAGGAGAAGTACCGGTTGCTTGAGGCGAGGATTGCCCGCGAGGCACCGAAGCTGAATGAGCTCACGTCGTCGACACCTGTGACACTTGAAAGCGTGCAGCGCACGGCCGCTGAAGGACAGTATGACGTTCTCTATTATGTCGTTACGAAAACGAGCATTATTCTCTGGCACATCAGTGGAACCGATGTCGAAGTGAAGAACGTATTTTTGCCGCCTGCAATCCTTGCGGCCAAGGCAGCGAAGTTGCACGACAGCCTGGTTGCGCCGAGGGATTCTTCGGACGCCCGGTTCGATGAAGACATTTCCCGCCAGTTGTACCTGTATCTCATCCAGCCAGTGTCGGCGTATATCAAGAGCCGTCACCTGCTCATCATCGCGCAGGAGGATCTGACATCGATCCCGTATCAAGCTCTGCAGAACCCGGCGGATGGGAAGTATGCGGGAGAGAGCTTCGACATTTCTTACGCGCCGAGCGCGACTGTACTGGCAGGGCTTGAAGAGAAACCCAACCTGAAGAGCGGCCGTCTGCTGGCCGTTGCCGATCCGGAGATTCACGATGCGGACGAAGAAGTAAAGTCTATCGGCGCCCTTTATCCCGGCCGCTCCAAGGTGAGCGCACAGGAACAGGTCAACAAGGCCGACGTTCAAGCGTGGGTGGGCGGGTATGACCTCGTCCATCTTTCAGTGCACGGGAAGTTCAACGCCAGCGATCCGTTGCTTTCGTACCTGCAATTCAGGCCGGGGCCTTCCGATGATGGCCGCCTCACAGCTGCGGAGATGTTTGGCCTTCCCCTCAAGAGGAATAGTCTGGTGGTTCTGAGCGCGTGCGAAACCGGCAAAGCTCAGGCGACGCATTCGGGGGAACTGGTGGGGATGGTGCGATCGCTGCTCTATGCCGGAGCCGGGAGCCTGGTGTTGTCGGACTGGGAAGTGAACGCGGCATCGACGAAGCTGTGGATGGAAACCTTTTATCGCGAGGGGCAAACGCGGGGGCCGGCGGAAGCTGCGCGGCTCGCGCTGGTGGCAGTGAAATCGCAACCTGAGTTTAGTCATCCGTTCTTCTGGGCTCCATTTGTCGTGACGGGTAAATAAATGGACGATTTGTTCAAGAGCCTTACCGAAAAAGTTGGCAACTTTGCAGGCAAGTGGACGGCTTATGCGGCGTTCGGCTCTTTCCTGCTTTATCTGATCGGCTACCTGACGCTGCGCTTTCAACTAAGCACGTATGGAGTGGCGACAGATCTGGATTTGTTCGACGAGAAATATTTTTTCGCAGGGTGCCGGTTTCTGGTGTACCTGGTGTCCTCCGTTCCGAGCATTCTGATTATTGCCCTGGTGGTGGCAGCGCTAGGCTACATACCCTGGCGGTTGACGCCATTGTCCGGCAGAGGGCGCGTCAGAGGGTGGTTCGCCGAGTGGTGCGCGAAACCATTGCAGCTGCCTGTGTTGGGAATCGTGCTGGCGGTAGTGTTCATCCAGCTGGTGATGCGGCGATGCTTCGTGTTCGGGAATCTTCTCTTGCAGAAGCAGCTGCCGGATGAGTGGATCTCGTCTGTGCTGCTCGCCAGCGATGGCAAGCTGACGCTTTACTTTAGCGGGCTGGTGGCCGGGACGCTGCTTACCGCTTTCGTCGCGTGGCTAGCGGTCGCGCGTGGTGACTCTATGAGCGGTGCAGCAAGATTGCTCACTGGAGTGCTGGTCTTCCTGGTTGCGGTGCAGTTTCTGCTGCTTCCGGTTAACTACGGCGTTTTGATCTCGACGCAGCAACTACCGCAGCTTGCCGAGCTCCCCGGCGAAGCGAAGTCGCTTGACTATCAACGAGCCTGGCTGGTGTGGAACAGCAAAGAAACTTTGACGTACTTTCTCTATGGATCGCAGGACCACAGGATGCTGCTCACCGTTCCCAGAAAGGATGCCCCGGTCAGGATCGTGGCTTATGACGATATCTATTGTGTTCTCTTCAGCGCGGATCATTCCGGATCGCGTCCGTGTCCGAGGTGAGAACGGTATGCGCAGAGTTGTTCTGGCGTTGAGCATAATGCTGGTGCTGGGCGGCGCGGCTGCAGGTCAGAACCAAAAGCCGCAGGGAAATGCTTCTGCGCCCGCGCCCGCAAAGAAACAGTCGCCTGACTTCATTGACAAGGTGCTGAAATTCCTCGGCATCTCGGATAGCCCGGGCACGTTGAAGGGTCCGGGAGATGAGGTCGTAAGGGGCGAACTGTGGGTTGCGGATCTGGGTTCACAAGCGATTCGCGCCGCTGGCAAGGGCGATGGTTACAGATCGCCGGTCTTCCTTCCGGGAAGCAACGACATCCTGGCGCTGAGTGGGAGCGATGTGGTTCGGTTCCCGGCGGGAGGCGGAGAGATGAAGAAGCTCTACTCAATTGCCGGAGTGACCAAGCTCGTAGGGTTCAGTGCTGACGATCCGGACACCCTGCTAATCCTGCAGTCCGGTGATGCCGGCGGACATCCGCGCATTGGTTTGCTCTCCGTGAGTACGGCGAAGGTCACGCCTCTCGCTTACGACCCCACGTCCAGCGCAGACCTGCAGATGGTTGAGAACCTCGAAGGCTGGACGCGGACGTACGGCGATAAGCAAGTCTACGTGCGACGCCAGACAAAGCAGGCCCTGTCCGGGGTTGTGGAGTGGAGCGATGTTTTCCTGAGAGCGGACGGACAGGAGCCGATGGACGTGAGCCAGTGCAAGGGAACAAATTGCGGACAACCATCCTTGTCCGCGGATGGCCGGCTGCTCGTCTTCGTGAAGACCGAATCCGAATAGGCTGCCGAGTTTACACTCCAGGAACCGAAGGGCACCCTGGGAAGTCGTTCAAATAGGTATTGCCAATGTAGCCGAGATACCCGATGCCGATCTCGCTGGTGAAGAAGCCATCTGCGGTGAGGTCGCGCAGGAATGAAAAGAAAGCGACTCCCTGGCTAAGGCTGGGATCAAGCACGGCGTTTTTACGGTAGGCGATGAGATCGAGAATCTCTTTCTGTTGTTGTGGAGCGCAGTCAAGGTAAGGTTTGCTGTAACGGTCGGCGCAGGTGGAGTCGAGCCACATCAATCCGCCGCCGAGCTTCAACTGATATTCCGGATTCTCACTGGTGAGCAGGTCGATGAACTCGGGCGCTCCGGCCTGGATGGCGCCTCCGCAGTCGGCATCGGCGGGAAGGATGCTCTCGCAAAGGCTCTGGAGGGTTTTGTATTGATGCGGAGGGAAGAATTTCGGCGTATAGACGCCGGCCTTCGCTCCTGTGTGGGCCCCCTTTTGGGCCTGAGCCTTCTCAGCGGCGATCAGACTGTGCGCATAGGCTGCGGCCTGGGCTGGGACGGTGTGCAGAGCCGACGCTACAGCGGCTCCCATGCTCAGTGACTTCAGGACATCACGGCGCGATACGGAGTCTGCACGCATCTAAAGCTCTCCCTTCTTCGCCTGATCGAGCAGGTAGTCGGAGGTTCTCCACGAGAGCGCCATGATGGTCAATGTCGGATTCTTGTCTGGATTTGTCACGAACGGAGCAGCGTCAGCCACAAATAAATTCTTAACGTCGTGGGCCTGGCAGTTTCCGTTCAGGACGGAGGTCTTCGGATCATTTCCCATGCGCACCGTGCCAAGTTCGTGAATGATGGTGCCGCCCTCCGATATCTGAACCTGGCTGACGCGGGCCTTGTCGGGTGTGACCGCCAGAGAGGGATTGCTCAAGACCGTGCCGCCAGCAGTTTCAATGATGGAGCGGAAGGTTTCCTGCATATCGGCGGCCATCTTCAACTCGTTCTCTCCCCATTGCCAGTGGAAGCGGAGGACCGGGATGCCCCATTTGTCCACCACGGTCGGGTCGATCTCGCAGAAGCTCTTCTCATTGGGGATCATCTCGCCGCGCCCGGCGAATCCAATCGCGGTGCCATAGGAACTGCGGCATTTCTGCTTCAGCGAAACGCCGTAGCCCTCGTGCTGGGCGCAGACTCCATCGAATTCGCCGACGCTCGGCATGAAGCGGCCGCCGCCGAACTCGATGTGATAGCCGCGCAGAAAATCGTTCTTCTGCCCGAATCTCCACCAGGGCATGTAGAGATGCATGCCGCCAACGCCGTCATGATTGTGTGGAGGCATCTTTTCCAACTGGGGAAAATAGCCTGCCACGTGGGTACCGACCGAGTCGGTGAGATAGCGGCCCGCGACACCGGACGAGTTGGCCAATCCATTGGAAAAGCTTGCAGAGCGTGAGTTCAGCAACAGGCGCGCTGTTTCACAAGCGCTTGCCGCCACCACGAAGGCCCTGGCGCGAACCTGTTTTTCGCTGCGGGTGGTCTTATCGATGTAAGAGACGGCTTCGACTTTGCCGTTCTTGCCGAGGACGATCTCGCGGGCCATCGCATTGGGGATCAGCGTGAATCGCCCGGTCGCTTTCGCCCGGGGAATCATGACCTGGCTGGAGCTGAAGTTCGAGGCGGTGAGACATCCCCGGCCACACTGGGCGCAGTAATGACAGGGCTGGCGTCCGTTCAGCGGCTGGGTGAGAATAGCCAGCCGGGAGGGGACGCACTTGATGTTCAGCCGATCACAGGCCTTCTTCACGATGGTCTCAGTACAACGCGGCTTGGGCGGAGGAAGGAAAACGCCGTCCGGCGAGTTCGGGACATTTTCCTTCGAACCGAACACGCCGATGTAGGACTCAACCTTGTCGTAGTAAGGCGAGAGTTCGTCATACGTGATGGGCCAGTCGTCGCCCATGCCATCGGTGGAGTGCGCTCTGAAGTCAGCGGGACCGAAGCGCAGAGCGATGCGTCCCCAGTGGTTGGTACGGCCTCCTTCAATCCGCGACCGAAACCATCGGAAGCTTGAGCCGGGAGCTGTTGTGTAGGGTTCGCCATCGATTTCCCAGAAGCCATTTGGAGCCATGAATTCGGTGTTGAGCTCGTGACGCGCGCGGCCTCCGATATCGGCGCCGCGATGAGGCAGTTCGTACGGCCAGACGTGCTCTTCGAAGTCCTGTTCAGGATTGAGAACGGGGCCGGCCTCGAGCATCACAACGCTCAGCCCACCCTCTGTCAGTACCTTGGCGGCGGTCCCGCCTCCCGCGCCGGAACCGATGATGCAGACGTCGTATACCTTTGCCGGCGGGACTATTTGGGGCATCCGTAAGCTCCACGCAGCGCACAGCAGGTGAACAAGATGATTCTCCGGTGGGCGTGAATATCAGGCGGCTGCTTCAATCTGGCTGGGCCTCATCAAGGGATAGTCAGTTTGACGAGCAGTGTACCCATTTGTGTCCAGGCATGTCATTTCCGGTGCGTTTGCACCGTAGGATGGCTCTGCCCGGGCGGGGGCCGAGCGGGCTGGAGCTTCACGAAAACTTCCGATTTGCCAACAACCCGGTCGAAACTTCAAAAAACACCCGTTGCGCCTCAACGAGTGACTTGCCCTGTTTGCGTCAGGCGAGTCTATGGTGCTGCACCCATGTCGTTGGACCGGAATCAAGTGAGGGTTTGACTGCAAATATGCATTATGATACATATACACAGTAATGCATATCTCTGTACTGCAGACCCTGGCCGACCCGATGCGACTTCGCATTGTCGATGTGCTCCGCGACAGCGAGCATGCCGTCAACGATATCGTGCAGAAGGTCGACATCGACCAGTCCGGTGTATCGCGGCATCTCCGGATCCTGCAGGAAGCGGGATTCGTTCGCATGCGGCCGGCCGGACAGAAGCGGTTCTATTCACTTCGCCCCGAGCCCTTCAAGGATCTCGATGTCTGGATGAGCCAGTATCGGCAGCTCTGGGAAGGTCGCCTCGACAAATTTGGGGAAGCCCTCAGACGAAAGCGTGAAGCAAAAGTAACAAATCCTCAGGCGAGGAAATCATCCAGGAGAGGACACGATGAGCGGGAACGCGAATAACCAGACAGATGGCAAGATTGTGATCGAGCGCACCTATGCGGCATCAATGAATGACGTTTGGGAACTCTGGACGACGAAAGAGGGGATCGAGTCGTGGTGGGGTCCCGAGGGATTCTCCGCGAACGTTCATAGGCTCGATCTGCGTGCCGGCGGACAAATGCTGTATGCAATGACTGCAGTTGGCCCGGGGCAGGTTCAATTCATGAAGCAGGCAGGGCTTCCTTTGACGACTGAAGGAAAACTGACGTACACCGGGATAGTCGCAGGGAAAAGCATCGCGTACACGCACCGGGCCGATTTCATCCCCGGAGTTGAGCCATACGACGTCGGAAATATGGTGGAGTTCCATGCGGGGAAGGGCGGTGTGCGGATGGTTCTAAGGCTGGACCCTATGCACAGCGACGAATGGACACAGAGGGCGGTGATGGGCATGGAGAGCCAGCTTGGAAAGTTCGCCAGAATCATTGCCAGTCGAAGTGGGAAATGATCGAAGTGAATCGAGACGGGCGCTCCGGATCTTCTATGCGCCCACCGTGAGTCGTCTCTGAACATAGTGGCGCCCGTGACACCAAATGCGTTTGCGATTAGGAGTACGGCATCTCAAAACGACAAATTCGCTGGCGCCTGAACGCAACGACATTGTGCCATCTTCAAAAGCTTCAATGAGTGTTAAACCGCCAATGCACTCAGAGAGTACCCTTGGACGTGGAGAGAACTCACTCGGATTGTGAGCGGGTGACGGGCAATCCTCAAGGTGAGTTTCTGCTGAGGCCCAGTATGCGCAAACTCATTCGGCCCGCAGCGCTTCCAAGGGATCGACGTGGAGGGCGCGGTTCGCCGGCCACAGGCACGCCACCAGGGTTGTCAGCAGGAAGACAGCAGAGACGATGGATAGGACGGCGGCATCCCTGGTAGTGCTGTCTGTCCAGCGGTAGATCGTGTTGCTCAGCAGCAGGGTAGCCAGGATTCCCGCCGCTAATCCCACTGCGGTTGCCTGCAGTGAGGCCGAGAGGGCAAGCGTCAGGACATTCCATCGGTGCGCTCCGAGGGCGACGCGGATGCCGATCTCCCGGGTGCGCTGCTCTACTCCATAGGCGACGACGCTGAACAGGCCGATCATGGCCAGCGCCAGCGCGACGACGGCGAAGAGCATGAAAATGACTGAGGTGAAGCGTTCGCGCGACCAGCAGAACATCGACATGAAGTCGTCCAGCGGCATGGGGCGTTGGATCGCCTGGTCCTGGTTGAGCGCCATCATGGCAGCGGCGACTGGCCGTTCGAGCGCAGCCGGGTTGCCTGCGGCCGCGCGCGCGAACATGAGCTGTCCCCAAGGCAGGAAGAGTGTGAAGGGCGCGTATACCTGCGGCCTGACGGGACGATGCAGGCCGTAGTTTTTCGAGTCTTCCACTACGCCCACGATCTCGAGCGGTTGACCGGCGCTGGTGGGCTTGACGATGTTCGGCCAGCTCGAATCGAGGTCCGGGATGATGAGATTGCGTCCGATGGGTTCCCCACCGTCAAAGTATTTCCGGACGAAGGCCTGGTTGACAACTACGAGGGGAGCGCCGCGAAGCGTCTCGGCACGGGTGAAGATGCGTCCGCTCACCTGCGGTATGCCGAGCGTGGCGAAGAATCCGGGGCTGATCAGTTGCAGTTCCGACTCTCGCCCGGAGTTGGTCGTCTGCCCTTGAACCGTGACATCGGTGGTCCATTCGGCGTCCCCTGGATAGCTGCTGCTGAAGGTGGCGGAGGCAACGCCGGGGAGCGAGCTGACCTTCTCCAGCATTTGGTCGTAATAGTTCACCCTTGCCTGCCAGGTAGGATAAGAACCTTCGGGCAATTGTGCGCTGAGGGTAAGTACGGGATGGGGGTTGAATCCGAGGTTGGCAGTGTAGGCCTCCAGGTAATGGCGGACGGCCGCCGCTCCCGCGGAGAGCAACACCACGGAAAGCGCCACCTGCCCGGCAAGCATTATCACCTGCAGGGGCGAACGTCGCGTGGTTGCGGTGCGCGTTCCCGCTGAGGGAACCAGATGCCCTGCTCCCGGACGCGAAAGCTGAAGGCCGGGCGCCGTGCCAAAAACCAATCCGCAGGGGATGGAAACGGCAACGCTGAAAGCCAGCACCGGCAGGTTGATCGCGATCACCACCTCGTGAGGGATGGCATACTCCGGCATCAAGGCAGTGATCAGCTGGATGCCGAGGTAAGCTAAGGCGACTCCCAGAGCGCCACCGGCGAGGGACAGCACGACCGCCTCAGTGAGCAGCTGTCGAAGGATACGCAACCGCGTCGCGCCGAGGGCTGTGCGCATGGCCAGCTCTTGAACCCGAGCGCGTCCCCGTGCCAGCATGAGAATGGAGACATTGCCGCAACCGATCAGGAGCAGCACCCCGGAGGCGCAAAAGAGCAGCATCAAGGTGCCCTTGAAGCGGCCTAACAGCCAATCGTTCAGCGACTCGACTTTGACGCGCATTTGATCCGGGCGAAACATCTTCGGATGTTCCTGGTTGTCCTGCTGGACCAAGGTTTGCAGCTGGCTCGATGCCGCCTCCATCGAGACGCCTTTCCGTACCCGGATCAGCGTTTGGAGGCGGGCCTCAGGGTCGCTGCCGGCAGGCATCGGCACATATACCTCGGAGTCGTGCCAGGTGAAGCGCGGCGGAGCTACGCCGATCACGGTGTATTTGCGATGGTCGAGCTCGAGGTTTTTCCCGAGGGCGTCCGCGCGCGCGTTGAAATGGGTCTTCCAGAATGGGTAGCTGATGACCGCGACAGGAGGTGGCTCTTTTCCCATAGGGGCCTCCGCGGCGGTGTAGACGCGGCCAAGCAGCATCGGCGCGCCGAGGAATTCGAGGCCGTTGCCGGTGGTCTGAAGCACTTTGACCGAGACGGGAAGCTCGCCATCGGTGGCGACCATGCTGGCATCACCCTGAGCAAACGCGTCCTCGACAGCAGGAAGCTGCTTGAGCTGCTCAACCTGGCGCGCTGTAAACCTGCGGTCGTTCGCGTCGTCCTGCCTGGCGTATCGTACCGTAATGAAAGCGATGTGGGCCGCGTCGCGATAAGGATAAGGGTCGATCAACACGCCGTAGAGGACGCTGTAGACTGCTGCCGCGGCGCCGACTCCGAGCGACATCGAGACAATCGTGACCAGGGCGTAGGTGCGGTGGCGGCGAAGCTGACGTATCGCGAAGATTCCATCCTGCAACAGACTGCGCATTGGGCTCACCTGGAAATCCGGGGGGATGGGCTGCACGTTCATCGCCAGTCTTCGCCGCGCTAAGTGATGGAATCAAAAAACGGCCGGAGCCTGATCTCGAACGCACAGATGTCCGCGAATGAAAAACGCTGTGCGATTCCGGACAGGGCGCGTGAAGTCACTCCGCTGGAGTGAGGACAGGCTGACGCGGTTCGGTACGCCCATTTGCGGCACGAGCATACTGCACCGGCCAGGTAATCTTCTGACGTAGAGTAGCGGCGGCGTGGAGCGGCCAATAGGGGTCACGAAGAAATTCGCGTGCAAGCAGAACAACATCGGCCTGACATGAGCGGACAATCTGGTCCGCCTGCTCAGGCGAAGTGATCATGCCAACCGCGCCGGTGGGGATATCGGCCTCGAGTCGAATCGCCTCGGCGTGGTGAACCTGATAACCGGGGCCGACGGGGATCTGCTGTGCCGGGTGATTGCCTCCCGTGGAGACATCGATGAGGTCTACGCCTTCCCGCTTGAGATGCCGGGCAAACTCTACTGACTGCGAAAGATCCCAGGCAGGGCCAACGGATTCCGGCGCCCAGTCGGTTGCAGAAATTCTTACAAAGACAGGAAGATGCTGTGGCCACGATGCGCGGACGGCGCGAACCACTTCGAGAGGAAAACGGATGCGGTTTTCGAAACCCCCGCCATATTCGTCGGCGCGGTGGTTAGAGAGCGGCGAGAGGAACTCATGCAGAAGGTAGCCATGAGCAGCGTGAATCTCGACGAGATCGAATCCAGCGTTTATGGCGCGATGCGCCGCCGATATGAAGTCCGACACGATCTTGTCCATGCCGGCGCGATCGAGCTCTGCGGGAAGTCCGTAAGCCTCATCAAAGCGGATCGCGGATGGGGCCACAGGTTGCCATCCTCCTTCCGATTCGGGAATGAGACGAAGCTTCTCCCAGGGCACTGCCATGCTGGCCTTGCGACCCGCGTGCGCGAGCTGAGTACCGGCATAGGCGCCGTGCCGGTGTAAAAAACTGGTGAGATGCCGCAGCGCATCGATGTGTTCATCTTTGTAAATGCCTAGGTCGCCGAGAGTGATGCGTCCCTCCGGGCTGACGGCGTTGGCCTCGGTGATAACGAGAGCGGCCCCGCCGATGGCGCGGCTTCCCAGGTGGACGAGGTGCCAGTCATTCGCAAAGCCGTCGGTGCTCGAGTACTCGCACATGGGTGAGACAGCGATACGGTGAGGTAGCGTGAGGCTCCTCAACGTTAGCGGGGCGAAAAGATGCCTGATTTGTTCGGTCACGGGAATTGGATGCCGCGGCTTCAGTTTGGAGTCGCGAATTGATGCGTGGAGCACGTTCTGGTTTCTGACCTCGAAACGTGGCTTCTTTGTAGAGGTGGATTCAGTACGAGCGTCAACGCTTCACGGGGCGGTCTGCCATTGGGTGGCTTTGACTGACCGTCGTGATCCCTCGCTTACTCCATCCGCAACACCTGCATGGGATGCACTGAAGCCGCACGGCGGGCCGGCAGGTAGCACGCCAGCACCGCGGCGACCAGGAGAACCAATCCCACCGCACCAAACGCGCCGTAGTCCATTGCCCCCACTCCGAAGAGCATGCTTTGCATAGCGCGACCGACGAAGTAAGCGCCGACCAATCCGAAGACTGACCCGATGCAGGCCAGCAGGACGCCCTCGCGGACAACCATTCCCACTACGCGATTCCGGGTTGCGCCCAGAGCCATACGCAGGGCAATCTCGTGCGAGCGCTGCGCCACCGAGAATGCCATCACGCCGTAGATGCCAAGGGCGGCCAGCAGCAACGCCACCACCGCAAAGCTTGCGAAAAGGATCACGGTGAAGCGATCGTTGGCCAGCACTTCGTCGCGGACCTGGTCCATGGTGCGCGGCGTGGCCAGGGCAATCTGCGGGTCGACAGAATGAACGGCGGCCGCGATGCTCTTGGTCATCGACGCCGGGTCTTCGGCAGTGCGCACAGCGATGCCGGCAGTCGGCCACGGAATCTGCCAGAAGGGGATCAGGATCTCCGGGTTGTCTTCGCGGAGCCCGTCGTTGCGCACGGTGTGATAGACGCCGACGATTTGCCACTCGATGGGAGGGCCGAGCTGCTGAACTCCGGGAATCAGCTGCTCGACCATGATGCGCTGTTGGAGGGGGTTGGTTCCTTTGAGGAATTTGTTGACGAACTCTTCGTTGACTACGGCGACTTTCACGCTTGTTGCCATGTCCTGTCCGTTGAAGGTACGGCCCTTTGTCAGGCGGATTCCGAAGGTCTGGAAATAATCCGGCGTCACCATGCCGAAACCAGAGCCCGGCCGCTGCGAAAGGTCCGAATAGGCCGGTCCGCCCGCAATCGTGAACGGCATACCGAAGCCCGCTCCGTAAAGCGGCATTCCGGTCTGCGCTGAAACATGGGAGACACCGGGAACCGCTTCGATACTCGACAGAATCTGCCGGTAGTAGGCGGTAATCTGAACAGGTTCTTTGGAGCGGGTGTCCGGAACAGGCAGGAAGAAGGTAAGAATGTGATCGACCTGGATGCCGAGATCCACGCGCGACAGATTCCAGAAACTGTGGATGGCCAGTCCGGCGCCGGCGAGCAGTGCGAGAGCGAGTGCGAATTCTCCTACCACCAGAACGCGGCGGAGCCGGTGGCGTCCTACGCCGGTGCCTGAGCGTCCGCCCTCTTTGAGAGTCTCGGCAGGATCGACACGCGACGCATACCACGCCGGAATGCAGCCGAAGAGCAACCCGGAGAGCGTTGTTGCCAACAGAGTGAATAAAAGTATAGGGACGTTGAGGCTCAGGTCTGCTTCGCTCGGGATCGTGTTCTCCGGCATCACCGCGACCAGCCCGTGCAGCATGCCGTAGCCTACCGCCACTCCCAAGAGGCCGCCGGCAATTGCAAGCAGCAGGCTTTCGGTGATCAGCTGAGCGAAGATCGTCTTCGGTGTCGCGCCCATCGCGCTGCGGACGGCGACTTCCTTCTGGCGCGTCATGCCCTTGGCCAGCAGCAGGTTGGCCACATTGACGCAGGCGATGAGCAGGATGAATCCGACCGCGCCTAAAAGCAGCCAGAGAGTCGTGATCCGTTCGCTGGGCAGAAAGTCATTCTTCAGCGGTTCGACATAGGCGCCCCAGCCCTTGTCGCTCTTCGGATAGGCCTGCGCGATGGCCGCCGTCACGGCGTTCATATTTTCCCGGGCCTGCTGCAGGGATACGCCCGGCTTCATGCGCGCCATCACCAGCAGCCAATGGAAGTCATGATTGAGCTGCTCGGGACGGAAGGCGATCGGCGTAACCATCTCGCCCTGTCCGCGATCGGCCATGCCCGGCGCGAGCACTCCAACGACAGTGTGGGGTTCGCCGTCGACCAGCATGGTCGTGCCCACGATATGGCTGTTGCTGCCCAGCCGCTTCCACAGCTTGTACATCAGAATAACTTCGCGGTCCTTGCCTACCTGGCCTTCTTCGGGCAGGAAGTCGCGGCCCATCAGAAAGCGATACCCGAGCATCTTGTAGAAGCCGGGCGTGGTGCGTCTGCCCTCGATGAATTCGGGCTGATCATGGGTGGCGATATTGAAGGAGCCGCCCGTCCAGGCGCACATGTCCTCGAAGACCGTGTTCTGGTTTCTCCAGTCGGAGAAGTCTCCCGCCGAAACTCCATTGTGATAGGTCTTGATCTTCGACCACACCACGACTAACTGCTCGGGATGCGGATACGGCAGCGGCGCCAGCAGCGTTGCGTAATCGACCGTGAAGATCGCGGTGTTGGCGCCAATGCCCAGGGCCAGGGTGAGCAACACGGTAAGAGTTAGACCAGGATTCTTGCGCAGAACGCGCAGGCTGTAGCGGACATTCTGAAGCAGTGTCTGCATCACGCACCTAAGTTAGACGAAGAGTAGGGTTCAGCGCGCAGCTCCGCGCATGCATAACATACGCAGCAACCGCGAAAAGGTTCGCAAAGAAAATGAGAGTGTCCGAACATGGACAGAAAAAGTGACCAGGGGAGGGATCACAGAGAGGGTCAGCGTTGCAAATCAGGGATCACTTGCTCAATCAACTCTCTTGCGTTCACGATGCTGGTCGATTTCCACATTTCGGGAAAGTGCTTCTTGTTGCCGGTTACCAGATACTGAGCGGAAGCTTCCTGGGCGCACTCCAGAAATATGTTGTCGCCGGGGTCGAGGGCCACCTGCAGACGGATTTTAGGAGCGACGCGTTTCCCGGCATTGCGTATCAGGGTTAGCGATTCTGAGAGGTCAGCGGAGGCGATTCTGAATTTCGCCCGGCTCAGCACGCCCTCGTATTCCGCCAGAATAGCCTCAGAGTAATAAAGGGCGAGCTTTCCATTGACTGCAAGGTCAAGGACAAACCTTTCCAGCCCATTGGAATTCAGATGAGCTGAAACGACGACATTCGTATCAAGAACGACGCTTGGACGGGGCATTCTTCAGGCGCCGTTCTTTTCGGTAGGCTGCGATCTCCCGATCGATTTGTCTCAGGGACAATTTGTCGGTCTTGTTCTTCACCGATTCTGCACGAATTGCAGCCAGCACTGCCGGTTCCGGCGCGATCGTTTTCAGAAAATCTTGAACTCCCATGATTACGACCTCGCTTATCGACGATGAAGCGCTCCTGTTTTTTCCCCGCAGCCCGTCGCATGATCTGTCCAAATTGTGTGCGGGCAGCGAGAGCGCTGACTGACCTGGGCATGGCTTCGCTTTGATTCATGGTTCCGTGTCCATTTCCGGCTGCGAACTAATTAGTTAGTTCAGGTTATATCTTACAGGAGCCTGCAATTTGTCGACCGGCTTGCCGGTTGTTGTCGACAATCGCATTTCTGCCATCCAGCGCACCGACGTAGTACCCTAACTTCACCCCAACTCCGGAGACGAGCATGAGCCTGAATCTAAGCCATACATCCACTTCCGTAATTAAGTCCTCAATCCTTGACGAGATCGATGCGCGCGTTGCCAGCCAGCATCTCCTCGATCATCCCTTCTACCAGGCCTGGTCACGCGGAGAGCTCTCCCTCGAAGCACTGCGCGATTACGCCGCCCAGTACTACCACCATGTCGCTGCGTTTCCGACATATCTTTCCGCTGTTCACGCTCAGACGGAGAACGCCGAAGTCCGCCGAAAGATCCTCTCAAACCTGATCGATGAGGAGGCCGGTGCGCCAAACCACCCCGAGCTTTGGCTCCAGTTCGCAGAGAGTCTTGGACTTGACCGCAACGAAGTCAGGCAGAGCGCGCAGTGGCCTGCGACAAAAAAGCTCATCGAGGATTTCCGCTCCTGCTGCACCAGTCGCGGCACCGGGGTAGGTCTGGCGGCTCTCTACGCATACGAGAGCCAGATTCCGGCGGTCTCGGGAAAGAAGATTGAAGGCTTGAAGAAGTACTACGGATTCTCGAATCCGGACGATTACAAATACTTCACCGTTCACATCGAAGCCGATCGCGAACATGCCGCTGTCGAAGCCGCCCAGATCGCGCAGTTAGTCGACGACCCGCAGCGCGCCGCTGCCCTGGAAGCAACCGGGGAAGTCCTTGCCGGTCTCTACGGGTTGCTCTCTGCAGTGTGCGAACGGCATGGAGCCGGAGCTGACTGCGTGAATTAGAGAGTCCCTGGATGCGAAAGAGCCCGGCTTTTGACCGGGCTCTTTCTGTGTCTGCCGAGCGGATTAGTGACGTGGGCAGCCCTGACCATCGGTGACGGTGTTCAGGATATTGTTGGCAGCCTGTAACTCGCGGCTGTAGCAATTCCCAAGCGAGTCTTTGTAGACATACGTTTGCTTGCTGCTCTGGCCGCTGTTGGGACCGAGGCCATAGCCGGTTGGTGTGGCAACGAAGGTTGCCGTGTCTCCGGAACTCACTTCATTGCCTACGCTCGACTGGAAAATTGGAAACCCTTCCAGGGTGTCGATCTCATTCCGCTTGTAGTTCTGATCGACCGTGCTGACCTGGCCGATGTTGCCGTTGCTCTCAAGCGTTTCGAGGAATTTGGTGGTGATGGGAAAGGAGAAGGTGCTCTCTTTTGTGGTGAAGATGAAGCCGTCCTGGGTTGTGGCCTTCTGGTCGACGGTTGAGGTTTGCACTATGCCCTGGCCGAAGGTGGTGGCGGTTGAGGTGACGGTCTGGACGTTGCTGAAATTAACATCGCCGTTAACGGTGGTGCCGACGCGGCCGTGCGAGGTGTTCACGTAGCCGGCGATGGTGTACTTCTGCGCGTTGGTGACGGTGGCTGTGCCTCCGCCGTTGCCGCTGGAGTCGAAGGCGATGTTGCTGACCACGGTCGGGCTGGGAGCGGTGAGGGTATCTTCTGTCACTGTTCCGGTTACCTTCTTGCTGCCGTGGTCTTCATATACGAGCAGAGAAGCGACGGTGGTGAAGTATTCAAAGGCGTTGAAGACAGTTACGCCGACGGTGTGCTGTTGTCCGTCGCTGAGGACTCCGGCGAAGGGCGTCAGGTCCACACGGTAGGGCGGCAAATTGAGAGTCTGTACGCCTGGGATCGGGATCCACAGGCCGGGATCGATGCCGCCGGTATAGATCCAGGGGTAGACCGGTGCAACACCGGCGAGCTTACCGTCGATGCTGACATTCACCTGGCGGAAGGCGGTGTTGCCGCAATCGTTGACTTCGCTGGCGACGCTGTTGGGCAGGCAGAAGAACCATTGCTCTTCTTCGTTCTGGCTCTGCGCGACGATGTCGATGTAGGCGCTCTCGACATTTGTTGGCAACGTGAAAGTTTGAGTAAGCTCGGGAGTCGAGTTGTTGAGCAACGCGCTGCCGTTATTGGGCAAGGGCAAGACCATGTCTGCGGCTCGCGGCGCGGGGTTGCCGAAGTCGGCCTGGTAGAACTCCAGCTTGAAGGTGCCGTAGATGGTCGAGGTCAGGCCGAGTGAGGGATCGACAATATTGCCGAGACTGGCGTAGCCGGTCTGCGACGTTTTGAAGAGTGAGGCGTAATCGGTGAGGTCGCGCTCGACATGCCAGGTGTTGGTTTGGTTCTGGAGCGGCTGAGCCGTGGTTCCGAAGTAGATGTTCACGTTACCGAAGAAGAGCTGTCCGGTGCGGTCGTACTGGACACCGGGCGAATCGGAAAAGTCGCCGGTAAAGATCACCTTCGCCCAGGGACCGGGGCAGTCGGCAGGGGGAGTGAAGCTGAAGTCCTTGTTGTTGAAATCGGCGAAGGCCTGGTTGGTGAGCAGGGTGATCTCGCAATGCTTCGTATGTGGCCGCGGCACGAGAGGGTCGGCCGTAGCTTCAATGGAGGTTCCAGTTGTGATCGGACTGTAGAGAGTCGCGCTCGATTGAGCTGAGAGCGGAAGTGCGATGGCGGCGGCGAGCGCTGCAAAGAGCGGAGCTCGAAGACTCTTATAGGGGAATTGCAACGTAGACATCGATGATCCTCTGATCGGTGAGAGCCAGCCGATTGCGGTGGGGCGCAGAGCCGGTTATGTGGCGAAGGTTTGCCACAACAGGAAGAGATTCAACCCTATCACGATGCTCACCGTCAACCACCCCAGCGAATGGGTGACTGGCCGATTAATAAACTCGCCCATGATCCTGCGATTCCCGGTTAAGAGGAGCAGCGGAATCAGCGCAAAGGGTAGCGCAAAGCTCAGCACCACCTGAGACAGAATCAGGATCTTCAGGGGATCGAGTCCGCTGGCAATCACTACGATGGCGGGGATCAGCGTCAGCAGCCGGCGCAGAAAGATGCTGAACCGGATATCCAAGAAGCCTTCGATAATCACCTGACCAGCCATCGTTCCCACCGTCGAAGACGAAAGTCCCGAACATAGCAGCGCCAGGGCGAAAACAAACGCAGAGGCTTCGCCAAGAAGTGGTCCCAGCGTGCGGTGCGCGTCTTCAATGGGATTGGCCAGTACGTGGCCTCCGAAGGCCGCCGCAGCGACGATGATCATGGCGGAATTCACCAGCCATGCCGCATTCATGGCAGCGAAGACGTCGATCGCCTCAAAACGCAGGTGCCTGAGCCGCGACAGATAGCTGTGCCGCTCGCCCACGACTTTTTTCTGTTCCTCGCGCAGACGCGGCTGCACCAGAGCCGAATGCAGGTAGATCACGTGCGGCATCACGGTCGCGCCCAGCATTCCGACGGCGATGTAGATGCTCTTGCCGTCGATCATCGGCACCAGCGTATGCAGGGCAATCGCCGACCATTGCGGCCGAATCATGAGCATCTCGATCGCGTAGCAGACGCCGATCACGCATACGAAGCCCATGATCGCGTATTCCAACTTGCGAAAGCCCCACAACTCGAGCGCCAGAATGGCGAAGACACAAATCGCAGAAAGGACCGCTGCCACGAGCAGGATCTCCGTCTTGTTCCACCCATAAAGAAGAAATCGCGGACCGAAGAGAAGATAGAATCCGAGCGCCGCGCCGAGAAACTCTGCCATATCCGTGGCTATGGCAGAAATCTCAGCCGTAATCCACAAGAAAATTGTGACCGGACGGGAGAAGTGGGCGCGGCAGTTCTGCGGCAGCGTTCTGCCCGTGGCGATGCCCAGTTTGGCGGCCAGGTACTGGATGAGAATCGCCATGGCGTTCGACCACAACAGCACCCAGAGCAGCTTGTAGCCAAAGCGCGATCCGCCATCGAAGTTTGTGGCGAAGTTGCCGGGGTCGATGTAGGCAATGCTGGCTACGAAGGCCGGCCCGAAGTACGACCACAGTTCCGAGCTCCGCAGCCGGGGCAGCAGGGACGGGCGGTCGGATTGAGTCGTCGGGGTGGCCATTCTTTCCCAGTCTAGGGGCGTTTCGCCACTTTGTAAACCATAGTTAATTCAAATTTATTAACAATTGTTCACAGGCAGGAGAGGCGGGCCGCTTTCCTCAATCGCCCCCAGGGGGGCTTGGCGGCGTCGAAGGCATACGATAGGCTTGCCAAGGAATCATTCACCGGAAACAGAAAGCCTCCTCCTCATGAAAGTGCTCGTCATCGGCGCAGGCGGCCGCGAACACGCCCTCATATGGGCCCTCCGTAACTCTCCACGCGTCACTGACATCGTCTGCGCTCCCGGCAACGGAGGCATCGCCTCGGTCGCCCGCTGTGTTCCTGCCAGCCCCAAAGATCTCAACGATCTGTTGCGGGTGGTCGCCGAAGTAGCGCCAAACCTGACTGTGGTGGGCCCCGAATTGCCGCTCTCGCTGGGTTTCGTCGACGAACTCCATCGTCGGGGCCTGGCGGTCTTTGGACCCACCCGCGCCGCCGCGATGCTCGAAACCAGTAAGGGCTTCGCCAAGCGCTTCATGCAACGCCACAAGATCCCAACGGCCCGCTACGCCGTCTGCACCACTCGCGAAGAAGCGCTCGAGTCACTCCATCTCTTTCATCTACCGGTCGTCATCAAGGCTGATGGCCTCGCTTCAGGTAAGGGAGTGCTGGTCTGCGAATCAAAGCGCGAGGCGGAGGATGCTATCGCGGGTCTGTTCAGCGGCAAGCTGCTGGGGAGCGCGGAAACGTCGGTGGTGGTCGAGGAATTCCTTCGCGGCGAAGAGGTTTCCTTCCTCTTGTTGAGCGACGGCAAGCATGTTGCGCCGCTGGTTCCTGCGCAGGATCACAAGCGACTGGGCGAAGGAGATACCGGGCCAAACACCGGCGGCATGGGCGTGTATTCGACCGACTCCATCCTCGATGAGCAGATGCGCGAGTGGCTTGTACATCATGTTGCCCAACCCACCATCGATGGAATGGCTGCCGAAGACGCTCCCTTCGTAGGCGTGCTCTACTGCGGCCTGATGATGACAGCGCGGGGCCCCATGGTGCTCGAGTACAACACCCGCTTCGGAGATCCCGAGACGCAGGCCATACTCGTTCGCATGGAAAGCGATCTCCTCGATGCCCTTGAAGGCTGCGTTGAGGGCCGCCTGAGCGAGACTGAATTTCGCTGGAAGCGGGGCGCGTCCGCTTCGGTGATTGCGGCTTCCAAAGGATATCCGGGTAGCTATACCACCGGACATCGCATCACCGGTCTCGATGCTGCCGCGCAGGTTTCCGGCGTCGAAGTCTTCCACGCCGGCACAGCGCTGGTCGATGGCGACTACCTCACCAGCGGAGGCCGTGTGCTGGCGGTGACCGCTACGGCGGATTCACTCGAGGCCGCACTGGACCGGGCTTACGAGGCCATGGGCAAAATCCATTTCGAGGGCATGTACTATCGTCGCGATATCGGCCATCGCGCCCTCAAAGCGCGATAGCCGCAACTGACGAATTAGACTTCTGATAGCCTTCCGCTTTGGAACGATTGTTGGGCGGAGGTGAGCTATGCGTAGGAGAACATTCCTGAAAGCCGCGGTAAGCGCGACGATTTTGCAAACCAGCGCGTTCGCGGATCGCGTTTCCAGCAGGAGAATGGGAATAGCGAATCTGCTGCCTTCAGTGGCTGCTGCGCCCCCTCAGGGCACCCTCAAGCCTATGGCGCTCGGTTTGATGATTCAGCCGGCAACTGGTGCGGAAGCGGCTATCGCACGTGTGAAGGAACTGGGACTGCCCACCTGTTTCCTCTCGCTCGATGGATACATTGGCAAGTTCAGCGAATCGCTGGCGAAAGAAATACGCGCGTTGCTCGAAAAATATGAGGTGACCGCAACCAGTGCCGAGGTCGTGGGCCCCGGACGCTTAGTGTGGGATTTTCTCGATGGACCGTCAACGATCGGTCTGGTGCCACCTGCAACGCGGGCAGCGAGAATGGACGCGCTGAAGCAGACCTCGGATTTTGCCAAGATGCTGGGTGTTGCCCGCGTGCAGACGCATTGCGGCTTCATCCCCGAGAATCCCCGCGATCCTCTCTATGGCGAGACGGTCGAAGCGATTCGCGCAGTTGCGGATCACTGCGCGGCGAACGGGCAGGACTTTCTGATGGAGACCGGGCAGGAGACTCCCACAACAATGAAGCGGGCGCTCGAGGATGTGAATCGGCCAAATCTGGGTGTCGGACTGGATACGGCAAACCTGATCCTTTATGGAAAATCGAATCCGGTTGATGCTGTCGACATGATCGGTCCGCATGTGAAGAGCGTCCACGCCAAAGACGGCAAGTGGCCGACGGACCCGATGAAGCTCGGCGAGGAGGTGTTGATCGGCACCGGCTCCGTCGACTTCGCGCAGGTCTTCACAAAGCTTCACAAACTCGGCTATGGCGGAGCAATCACTATTGAACGCGAAATCTCGGGGCCGCAGCAAATTGAAGATGTGAAGAAAGAGAAAGCGTATCTGGAGCGCGTCATTGCCCAAGCTCAGGCTCAAACAAATCAGGGATAAGGAGAATGTGCTGTGGATAGACGAGACTTCATCAGTGGCAGCGCCGCGGCTTCAGGTCTCCTGCTGCTGAAATCGCGAACGGCATTCGGCTATGAGGCCAATTCCGCGGTCCGCCTGGCGCTGCTGGGATGCGGCAATCGCGGAACATCGGTGGCGACTTCGTTCGCGAAGAACACCAGCGCTCGCATTGTCGCGCTCGCGGATATATTTCCCGACCAGTTGGAAAAAGGAAAGGCGCACTTCGACCAGCTTGCCGGCACGCTGGGTTACGCGGGCGTCGATTCGAAGAAGATGTTCCGCGGCTACAAGGCATTCGAGGAGGTCGCATCGTCAGCCGGTGTGGACGCGGTGCAGATTTCCACTCCACCGTGGTTCCATGTGCAGCACCTCGACGCCGTTGTGCGCGCTGGCAAGCACGCTTATTGCGAGAAGCCAGTTGGCGTAGACGTGGCTCAAACAAGGCAGGCGCTGGAGATTGGCAAGCGTGCAGAAGGGCATGTCAGCCTGGACGTGGGCTTCCAGATACGCAGCGCGCCTCCGTTTGTCGAGATCGTGCGCCGCATCCACAATGGCGATCTGGGCAAGATTGCCTGTCTGTCTGGGTACTACAACGCACCAGCGTCGACTTACCCCGAGCGTCCGGCCACGATGTCTCATGACGAGCTTCGACTGCGCAACTGGCAGTGGGATCGCGTATTGTGCGGTGGCATTCTCGTGGAGCAAAACATTCATGTCATCGACATCTGCAACTGGATCCTGCAATCTCACCCCATTAAGGCCATGGCTAAAGGGGGACGAAATGTCATTACGCACTTCGGAGATAACTGGGACAACTACGAAGTTATTTTTACTTATCCAGACGATGTGCATGTGAGTTTTTCGTCCACACAATTCGGCACCAACGGCTGGTTCGACGTCTCTGAGCGCATCTTTGGATCAAAGGGTATTGCAGAAGCGCCGTACTCCGGTCCGCTGCGCATTATCGGCGACAATGCCTGGACGTGGACCGACAATTCGCCCGCGAAACCGGCCTCCGGAGGTCCGTCGTTTGCCGCAAATGGAGCCTTTACTGACAATCTTGCGCTTGCCGATCAGGAGAAGGATCGCGGCTTTATCGAGAGCATCGTGTCGGGAAAGTTCCACAACCAGGCGGCTACCGGTGTAGAGACAGCCCTGAGCGCGATGCTGGGCCGAATGGCGGGTCAGCTGGGCCGCGAAGTTACATGGGAGGAATTGCTGGAGCATGGCGAAGAGTACTCGCTCAACATGGATATGAGCCAGTTTCAATAGAGCCGGACCGGGGGTGGGTGACGCGCCGCCGCAGCCACCGTCAGATGTACATTAGTGCCCATAAAGGACGTTCCATGCATCGCCTTGTTCGTTATTTCGCCGGCTTTCTTGCTGGTGTGGTTTTGATGGCGGCAATCCTTCAGGTCGCCGCGCAACCTACACGCCAGCGCCTTATCCTGAAAGATGGCACCTGGCAGGTGATCACCAAATACGAAGTCAAGGGCGATCGCGTCCGCTTTTATAGCGCCGAACGCGACGAATGGGAAGAGATCCCGAACAACCTCATCGACTGGCCTGCTACGGAAAAATGGAACCGCCAGCACAAACCAGGCGCAGACTCAGAAGCCAGTCCGGACACCAGTGACGCCGCTCAGAGCGAAGCTGCGAAGATCGACGCTGAAGAGCGTGCCGCCCGGGAGGCAGAAGCTGCCCGGATTCCGATCGTGGCTCCCGGTTTGCGTCTGCCCGACGAAAGCGGCCTGTGGGCGCTTGACACCTTTCAGGGACAGCCCGAACTGGTCCACGTCGAGCAATCTAACGGCGACCTGAACCGTGCCAGCGAACACAGCATCGTGCGCGCCAACATTGGTTCCCCTCAAGGGGCCAAAGAAGCTATCCGTATTGAAGGCGCGAGCGCCAAGATCCAGCTCCATGTCGATGACCCCGTGCTTTATATCAGTCTCGACAACCCATCGGGCGCGGTTGACAGCTCGGCTCCTGAGTCTGCTCTCACCGTCGACACGCATGGCGCCAGCGATGCCGCGAAGGACAAGCACTCGCATAGCTCGCCCGATAGCCGCTACGCCATTCTGCGAGTGAGCAGCAGCCATAACCTGCGCACGGTGCTGGCCCGGGAGATCGCGCTGCTTGGTCAGCCCGGTCACTCGGAAGACATCATCGAAACCAACAAGGAAATTTTGCCCGGCGCCCGCTGGATGAAGATCACACCCAAAATGCAGTTGCTCATCGGCGAGTATGCCCTGATCGAAATCCTCTCGCCGCGCGAGGTCAACGTTGATGTATGGGCCTTTGGCGTCAACCCGCGCGCCAGAGAAAACAAAGACGCCCGAACCGCAATTTACGCCACACGTTAAGAGAAGTTTATCTCCTGACCAGCCCCATACCCGCAACGGCGACGTTGTCCCGCGTCGATCCCTTTACGACATACATCATGGTATCGGCCGACCGGATCACCTCATGTACCGAGCGCCCATCTTCCGGGAAGGTCGCCACCCCGAAGCTTGCACGGACCTCGAGCTTCAGGCCGTCGGCTATGGCAAATCGCATCTCTCGCAGTGCGGTCAGCAGGTGTTCCGCCGTTTTCTGCGCTCCGACCTTGCCGGTTTCGGGCAGCAGCACGATGAACTCGTCACCGCCGTAGCGAAACACTGAATCGACCTCGCGCACCAACGATTTCAATCCGTGCCCCACCTCGGCGAGGACACGGCTGCCGATCAGATGCCCGTACTCATCATTTACCTGCTTGAAGTAGTCGAGGTCGATGAAGATCAGGCTGAACTGCGACTTGAATCGCCGCGCCCGGTCAATCTCGGACTCCATCTGCCGGTAAAGATGGCGCACGTTGAACAGGCCCGTGCATTCGTCTGTAATGGTCAGCTCTTGGATGCGTTCCATGGCGCGCGAATTCTCAATCGCAATCGCCGCGTAATCGCAAAGCACATGGAGAAAAGAAATCGTGTAGTCGCTCAGCGTGTCCAAGCGGCAATTGATGAGCTCGATCACTCCCAGCGTCTGCAGGCGCGAACGCAGCGGCATGCAAATCGCCGACCGGACCCGGAATGGCTTGCCCTGTCCATCTCGATCGCTGGGCGCCGAAAACCGCGGGTCGAAACGGGGATCCTGGCTCACCTCCGGGACGATCAGGCTTTCGCCGTGAGCCGCTACCCACCCCGCAATGCCATGCCCCAGCGGCACTCTCATTTTTGCCAGGTCCGCCTCGGTGTGGCCGACAGCGACAGCGTAGTAAAGCTCCTTACGCGCCTCGTCAAGCAGCAGCAGCGACCATGTCTCCGGCTTGAAGAACTGCTCCATCTGCTGCATGATCGCGCGCAGGATCGCGTCGCGGTCGAGCGAGGAAGTCAGGGCTCGCGCTACGTTATGAAAAACCAGCAGGTCTCGCAGATTGGGATCGTCGTGGATCGAGTCGTTCAGGGCCATCATTGCTCTTGTGCTGATTCTGACACACTCGACGCTCGCGCGGGATAGAGCATGCTTCGGCGAGGGTGAAGGTTGCTACCTCTCACCAGGCCAAGCAGTAAGTGTTGACTAGGCGGCCTGATGAAAGGGCTGTATTTTGGGCCTGCGCTTACGGCTTGCAATCCATAAGTCATAGTCCATTTGCAGGCCAGACCAAAAGGCGGCGTGTGTGCCAAGGGCGTCGGAAAGTCGTAGGGACATATCCGCAGAAATTCCTGCCTTGCCATTGAGAACCCGCGAGAGAGTAGTGCGCGAAACCTTTAAGCGGGTTGCGGCCTGAGAGACTTCCATCTCTCCGATATATTCCCGCAGGACCTTTCCGGGATGCGGAGGGTTGTGCATTAGCGCCATATCGTTCTCCTAATGATAGTCCTGGTAGTCAACGAGAATGACGTCCTCATCCTCGAATGCGAATGTCAGACGCCAGTTGCCATTTACCTTAATTGACCAATGGCCTTGCAATCCGCCACTAAGAGGGTGCAGATTCCATCCCACGGGCGCTGCCAAGTCTTGTGAGGACCTCGCCCGATTCAGGGCAAACAATTGGATTGAGAGCTTGTCAGCATGCTTTGGCTGGATCCCCGCCTTGCTTCCGGTCCTGAAGAACTTTTCAATGCCGGTATGACGAAAGCTCCTAATCATCTGTAACGTGTATCGTTACACGCATCACAAGTCAAGCGAAAAATGAACAATTGCTGACGTTGTCCTGCAGGGATTAACCTCCCTGTGGTAGAACGGGGTGCAGAAGACAATACCGAGGTGCAGGCATGGCCAACGTCAGTAATCCCGATCGCCGTGAATTCCTGAAGAAATCCGGAGCCGTGACCGCAGCGGTTCTCGCCGGATCCACGCTGCCCACGCGTGCCGCGGGACAGACGATGCATCCCATGCCCTCGAATCCTCACACCCCAACCGCGATGCCCACGCGCAATCTGGGTAAGACCGGTTACAAGGTGGGAATCTTCTCGCTGGGCGGACAGGCCGCCCTCGAACGGCCCAACAACTTCGACATCGCCGTTCCCATCCTCGAACGCGCACTCGATCTCGGCGTCAACTACATCGACACGTCCTCGATCTACGGAGGGCCGGCCCGCTGGAGTGAGCAATATGTCGGGCAGGTGATGAAGCGGCGCCGAAATGAAACCTTCCTTGCGACCAAGACCAAGGAGCGCACCCGCGACGGGTCCATGCAGATGATCGAGAAGTCTCTGCAGCTGCTCAATACCGATCATGTCGATCTGTGGCAGCTGCACGACATCGGCACCGCGACCGACGTGAACGAGGTCTTCGCCAAGGGTGGCGCGATGGAAGCGCTGCTCGAGATGAAGGAGCAGAAGGTCGTCCGTTATCTGGGCATCACGGGACATTACCGCCCTGACGCGCTGATGGACTGTATCCACCGGTATCCGTTTGACTGCATCCTGATGGCGATTAACGCAGCTGACCCACACCACTACAGCTTCGGAGACGGGCTGCTGCCTTTAGCGGTCGAGAAACAGATGGGCATCATCGGGATGAAGGTTCCGGCGCGTGGACGCCTGCTGGCGTCCTGGACTCCGCCACCCCTTGAGCAGCAGCAACACTCATGGGAGGGCATGGTCATCGCCACGAGCTCCGGCCCCCTGAAGATGCGCGAGGCTGTTTACTACACCCTCTCGCAGCCGGTCTCGACGATCATTATCGGATGTGATTCGATCGGACAGCTGGAAGAAAATGTTCAGCTGGCGCGAGACTTCACGCCCTTGAACAACCAGCAACTCGCCGATTTGACCGCCCGCTCCGAAGCAGTCTCGAAGCCGTCGCTCTTCTTCCGCTTTTATGACCGTGCTTAGGGATCGCGCCTAGAAATCCAGCCGCATGCGCAGATAGAGGATGCGGTTTGCCTGCGAGCTCGAGAACTGAGTGGTGGACAGCGTGGTCGATTCGCCGAACAAGGGCGATCCCAGCACCCCCACGGGCGTTCCTCCATTGACCGTATTGAAGATATTCTGCGCCTGTATCCCCAGGTTCATGGTGTAGCGCCTGGAGATGTCGACCTTCGGCGGCTTCTGGCCTGCGGCAACGGGCACAGCGGCCGGCTGATCGGGAAGCTCCGGGCCAAAAGTGAAGTTCCGGGTGAGACCCAAGTTCAGCATCACCAGAGAAGGACCTGTTCCGTAGTTGATCGGGATGATGGTCTGTCCCGGTTGAGGATCTGCGTCGAAATTGCCCCATTTCGTTTTGTAAACGCTGGGGCGGTTCAGATCCGTCGCAAATGCCGGCCGGTCGTTGAACTGCGAATCGCCATTCAGGTCTTCGCCGATGGTGATGTTGAACGGCGCATTCGACTGCGTCACCAGGAACGGATTGAGGCGCAATTTCCATGGCAGGTTGACCAGCCCTCCGAGATAAAGGCGGTTGCGGATATCGTCGGCGGCCCGGCCATAGTCGACGTGCAGGTCGTACTGGTTCAAAGGAAAGCTGCTGGGCCCGCCGGTATTGCTGTGGCTGTAGCCAAAGATGTAGTAGCCATAGAGCAGTACGGGCTTGGTGCGCAGGTGGAAATTGGTGAAGATGCGATTGCGCTTCGACGCAGCCAGCGAGTCATATTCGTAGATATTCTGCAGCGTTCCCAGGGGCCGCACTCCGCTGGTTGGATCCGCGGGATTGTAGGTGCCGGGCAGCGGCGCATTCACATTGCGCGTAATCAGCTGATCCACGCCGCGATAGTAGGTGTAATCGACAGAAAGCGTGAGCCGCTTGAAGAACTCCTTGTCCAGGCTTACGCTGTGCTGCACCATGATCGGCGCGTGCAGCTCGCGGCTGATGCGGTAGATGGTAGGCAGAGTCGCCGGGCCCAGCGAATCGATGGGCGGAATATTGGGATAAAAGTCCGGAAAATTCACCACGTACTGTTTCTGGAGCACACCATTCTGGCGAGCCGCGTTGACGATCAAGTCAGTGGGGAAGCGGTCATAGAAGACTCCGATCCCCGCGCGCAGCACTGCCTTTGCAGGCTTGTCCTTGCCTGCTCCGATGGCCCACGCGAAGCTCAGACGCGGGCCAAAGTCAGCATGGTCGGGAATGTCGGTTTGCGTCTCGTACCGCAGGCCCGGAGTCAGCGTCATGTTCGGTGTCATCTTCCACTCGTCTTCGACGTAGACGCCCAGATCAAAGACGTTGACTGCAATCTCCGGAATGCCTGTGATGATCGAGAACTGGCTCGCGCCTCCTCCCAGCGCGCGAATCTGGGCCGGAGTGAGCCCGTTCTTTAGTCCGTCGACGGTTATCTCGTAGGCGTTGATGGATGGAAAGATGAACTGGCCGTTGAAGCCTGCCGTCGAGGTGTTCCCGTCCCCTACATCGCGAAGTCTCCCACCAAAACGCAGGAGATGATTGCCAAGCATCACCGAAGCGTAGTCCTGAAACTCGTAATGGTTCTGTCCATCGTGAAGCTGGCCCAGATTGTTGCCGCCTCCAATAAACGCGCCCTGCACGAATACGGTCGGCATGCCGTCAATCGAGACCGAGCTATCGTTGGTACGCATGAACTGGAAGCGCGTTTCGTTAATCAGCCGCGGCCCGTAGACCTGCGTGTCGCTGAACTGGAAGGTCTGGTCGGTGTGGCGTGTATCGATAGCCTGGCTCTGCAGGGACAGCTGACTCTGGACCAGGTTGTCCTGGGTCTGGTGACCGAACTGGTATCGGAGGCTGAGCGTCTGAATCTTCCCCAGCTGAAAGTCCACGCGCGGTCCTGCATCGACCGAGGTTTGTGGGCTGGATACGGTGGCCGTATAGGCTGGTCCGGTAGTCGATGTGATGGCATGGATAAAAGACTGCGCGCCCACTGTCTGCTGGTCGCCTGTCAGGAACCAGGAGCTGGTTTTAGTCATCGGGCCGCTGATATTACCCTCCGAGTAGAAAGCGGAATAAGGCGGCTGCTCCTGGACGTACGGATTGCGGGAGTTGAGCGCCGAATCATCACCCAGCAATGTCAGGGTGCCATGCAGCGAGTCGCCGCCCGGCTTGGTGATGACGTCGACGCGGCCCAGGCCCGTCGTGTCGTATTGCGCCGAAAAGGGGTTCTCGTTAATGCGAATCTCCCGAATCGAAGACTTGGGTGGCAGCCGAGTGGCGGTGAATCCGTCGACAAATATCTTTGCGCTGGAGACAGACCCCGCCATCGCCTGAATCTGCAATTGAAATTGCTGTGGGTCCGGGGAAAGAGTGTCCAGATCCGAGCCTCTCAGAATGATGGCGCCCTGGTTGTGGTCCGGGCTTGAGTCAAGGATGTTGGCCAGAACGTCCACCTGCTGGTGCTGAACCTCGATCTTCAAATCGATATTCAGCCGGAGAGTCTGGCCGGCTTCGACTTCCACCTCTCGCTGCTCTGTCCTAAAGCCATGCGCGTCGATGGTGAGCGAGTACTTCCCAGCCGCAATTCTTGAAAAACGGAAGCTCCCCTGGGCGTCGGACGTGGCTGTCTGCGCCGCCCTATCCGGAGATGCGAGCGTTATCAGCGCTGAGGGCACCACAGCTCCGAAGGGATCCTCGATGATGCCCATGACCGAGCCCGTGTTGACCTGTGCGAAGGCGCACCAGCAGGCAAGCAGGGCGATCGGCAGCCACCGGGTCACTCGGTGAAACGTTCTTCTCAATAACAAAGAGCAGAATTCCTGCATGGGGATGCGAAGTTCTACCTGACAAAGGAATAGCAGACAAATGGGCAGCAATAATGAAGAAGAGCGTTTTTGCGGATAACTCGGTCAGCCTGTCAAACAGGACCGATGGTACAACCTTCAGTAACATGCTCCTGGCGTGACGTCTTCCATTGGGAGAGGCCATCGGAAAGGGATGCGGTTACTCTTATTGTTTCGCTCTATCTCTCTTGGTAAGAAAAGCCCAAAATCTTTCAAACATTCCTAACATTATCCAATAATTTCCCGCAAAGCCAGTGTGCGAAGGGTGCCAAAAGTAATTGTCCTGACTTGGTTTTGGGCTGAAATCTGCACATAGCACTCTCGTGCTAGTGAGTTGAGAGGGAAGTGGGATTCAATCGCGGGGCCAGTTGCGAGAATCTGTTTGTGTCAAGGGGGTTGCAGTTTGGGGGAACGGTAGCTCCTTGGACTCGAAAGGCCTGTCATTCGTGACAGGCCTTTCGTATTTATGGCAGGATTTCGTGCCCCGGGACAATTTCAGCAATGAGCTGGTGCCACGGTTAGGTTGTGGATCTCGGTTTGACCGCCAGGATCTGCACCGGAACCGGTTTGCCGTTCGAGTCAGTCAAGTTAGGTTGGACCGTCTGCGTATCTGTGAGGGTGACCGGGTTAATGAAATGGAGCAGATTGTCCCCTGAGGTGCCAACGAAGAAAATTGTCTCGTCGGGCGAGAAGATTCCGGAAATCGGCGCGAGCGCGGTTCCGGAGAGCTGTACGTTCGATAGAGTTCCTACGGATCCCGACGTTGCGGGGAGCACATAGGCCGGCAGGAGACCGCTGGCGGAAGCCGAGTTGTACATCACGAATGCGACCGTCGAATCGTGCGATACGACGACCTGGTCGATCTCCGATGGGCTGATGCCGGCCAGGGGAAGCTGGTTGAAGGTGGGCGAAAGCTGGATGCCCGTCCCGGTCGTCGGGCAGGGACCTGTTGGAATCGTGACGTTGATATCGGTAAGTCCCTGGCTGAGACTTGCGCCCAATATGTGCATTCCATCGTTTGTCGCAGCCACATGTTCTGTGGTGGCCCCGACCGTAGCCGCCAGGGGGTAGTAAATGGGCGGGTTCACTGTGGTGTTTGGGCAGAAGCCATGAGCTGTGGTCTGCGTACCGGTGATGAAGGGGCCGATGCTAGGCACGGTGATGGCCAGATCGGGTCCGCAGAAGGGGTCGAAGGTGCCGCCAGCTGTCGGGCTGTTGTTGTTCAGGCTGCAACTGGGTGCGGGCTCCGTTGCGCTAATGCTATAGGTGCTCCAGCCGGTATTGGCATTGTGGACGTACAGGGTATCCGGGCCGACGATATAGACGTTTTTGTTATCGGGCGAGAATGCGGCTCGGGTTGCGAGGCCCCCAATGCTGGTGTAAGAGCTGCTCGCATTCGTGTAGAGATAGATGACCTGCCGCAGCTGGTCGTTGATCACTACAGTCGAACTGTCCGGAGAAACGGCCAGGACCACGCCAGGTACGTTGGTATCCTGCTTACCGAGCGTATTGTTGATCGCGCTATAGACCATCAACTCGCGGTAGCTGCCGAAGTAGAGATTGTTGCCCCCCTGGTCAAGCACCATGGAGTTTGGCGGGAAAGGCAGTCTCACCGGCGAGCCCGGTGTGCCCGTCGTCAGATCGACAGAACTGAAGAATTGCGATTGTGTGGAAGCCATCCAGACATAATTGCTGCTGCGGCCCGGCGAGGTGACTTTGAGAGTGTTGCTGACCACAGGGAGGCCGGTGCCGAATACGCCGATCTGGCTGATGGGCGCAGGATTGCAAGTGGCCGGTTGGCAAATAGCATTGATCGCGGTCGCGCTGGGAAAGGTTGAACTCACTTGTCCACCGGCGCTCACTGCAATTTCCTGCGGCTGGGTCGAAGTGTAGTCCAGCGAAATGCCATTGAGAACCTCACCGTTCGTGTCGCTGATGGCTGCGGCGATGTTCTGCGGAGAATTCTGCTTGACCACCGCAGTGTCGCTCCCGTTGATGCTGAGGGCAATGCTCTTCGGAGGGCAGGTGTAGAAGTAGCCAGCGGCCGAGCCGGAACTGGTGATCGAAACCGAGGCGTTGATGACCGTGGAACCGGGTTGATTCGCCGTTGTGGTTCCGTTGATGCCCGTGCCCGTGGCACTCGTGTTGTTAATGGTGACGATGGTTCCGTTCAGCGCGGTGTAGGTGATGGTGCCAACGTAATTCGGAGTGGCGGCACCACTGGCGGAGGGCTGGCCGTCGGGTATCGGAATGCCGTTGGGCCCAAGCACCGTTGTGAATGCCGTGAGCGTAGGACCAGTCTGGTTCTGCGATGTGCACCCGGTCTGCGCTTTCGGGTCAATGGTAATGGCCGTGATGGGTGGGTGAACGTAGACCGGTACCGGATTGCTGGTTACGCCGCCGCCGGTTGCCGTGAGTTGGGCCACGCCGCAACTGGTCGTGTTGCACTCGTCGGTATTCGCTCCCTGTGGAGGAGTGCAGATGGTAAAGTCGGCGATGCCGCCGGGGCTGTTACGGTTCCAGGTTCCGCCACAGACTCCGCCCGTGGGCGAAATATCAGCTAACAGGAGATTCGTACTGCCGTAAGTGTATCTGGAAACAGTGGCAGGGGTGCCTTTGCAGTTGGTGGCGGTGGGCTGCGATAGCTGCCCAATCTGCCCCCAGGAAAGCGAGATGCCTGTCAACTTGGGCTCAAGATCGATAAAATTAACCGCGCTGAGTTTGGGGCCATATCCCAGACCGTTGCAATAAGCGCCGACGTTCGTGGTGCAGCCTGTGATGGAAAGTCCAACGGGAAGAGAAAAAATGAACAACGCAATAAAGGCGAGATACCGCTGCATGAAACCTCCCCGCTCGCGCTCGGATGCGCGAACGGTCTTTCCAGCCAAGAATGTCGATTCGTCCTTATTTGGACAAGGGCTCGAAGTTTGAGTGTAAAAGGTGAAAGAGGCTTCGGCAAGGGACAGGCATCCCGATCAAGGATCAGGTCGCAGGGTGTAAGGGCCACGGACTAGGTTTTTCGATACAGCCGGACCCACTTTAACGGCTGATGGCTTCACGCTACATTCCACCCCTGCCTCAGGGCATGTACTGCTGAAACCAGGCTAGAGCCCGTTCGAGCACGTCGCGGCGGTGGTCGGGATCGACGAAGCCATGGCCCTCGTTGGGATAGACAACCAGCTCAGTCGGCACGTGCTCATCCCGCAGCGCATGCCAGAATTCGAATGACTGCGGCGCCGGACACTCCCCGTCCCGATCGCCGACAACTACCAGCGTCGGAGTTTTGACGCGCTTGATGAAATTGATCGCCGAGCTCTTGGCGTACACCGCCGGATCGTCGTAGACCGAGGCGCCAAAGAAAGGAATCATCCACTGGTCGATGGAGTTTTCGCCGTAATAGCTCTGCCAGTTGGCGATGCCGGCTCCGGCGACAGCCGCGCGAAAGCGATTGGTCTGGGTAACGGCAAACATGGTCATGAAGCCGCCGTAACTCCAGCCGGTAAGCCCGACGCGCTGCGGATCGACCGGCAGCTTTGCCGTAACTGTGTCGACGCCGGCGAGGATGTCCTTGAGGTCACCGTAGCCAAAGTCCTTGCGGTTGGCCAGGGTGAAGCGCTCCCCCTCGCCATAGCTGCCGCGCGGATTGGGCATGAGGACAAAATAGCCAAGCGCGGAGAAGGGCACGCCGCCGAAGCCGGCTCCGGGCCAGCGAGGCACCACGGCTGAAGACGGTCCGCCGTGGACCAGGACGATCATGGGATATTTCCTGGATGGGTCGTAGTCGGCGGGGTAGATCAGCCAGCCCTGCACATCGAAGCCGTCATTCTTCCATTCCACAGATTCGGTCTTGCCCCATACAGGCTTCAGGTCGTCGTTATAGTGGGTGATCTGCTTGAGGTCCATCAGGCTGCCGGCCCAAACTTCGGGCGGCCGCGAAAAAGAGCTGCGAACGAAAGCAATGTTATTCGTGTTAGATACCGAGATACGCATTTCTAGCTCCCCAGCTCCGATGGTGTCGGGCAGGGTGAGGTTGTGCTCGGACGACTCCCGCTGCGTGGAGATGTCGTAAGTGAAGAGGTGCGAGGACCCGCCCTTGATTTCGGCGATACCCAATTGATGTTCGTCTAGCCACCCGAACCATGCCGGGCTGGCAGCACGATCGGGGGTGACGTCCTTCGGATCGCCTCCGGTGGAAGGAATCACGTAGATGTCGCCGCCCGTCGAGCCCTGATCGGACATGAGGCCGCTGATGAAGCCGATCTGGGATCCGTTGGGCGACCAGCGAGGCACGGCGAGCTGGAGTCCATGGAGCGGACCGGAAGTTACGTTGGGGTCAAAGAGAACTTGGGGAGGCTGGCTGATGAGGTGTCGAAAATGGGGGCTCCCTCCATAGGTGATCGCTTCGATTGGTTTCTCCGTGTAAAGCTTCGCGGTCCACCAGTTGTCCTCGCCGGGAGGGGGTGCGGCGATGTAGGCCAGCCTTGTGGAGTCGGGCGACCAGTCAAACTCGTATATGTGGAGATTATCTGGCGTTACTTCACTGATATATCCGCTTTCCGGATCGACGGCGGCGACGCGCTGGACTTCGAGTCCTTCAACCCCAATGACACCCGATGGCGGCTTCATCGCGGCGAGCGCTCCCGATGGCCGGGTGGCGCCCTCTACATAAAGGAAGCCGAGCAGCTTGCCGTCCGGCGACCATTGCAGATCTTCCGCGAAGCCGTTCAGCGGCGCCAGGAGACGCGGCGCGGCCTTAGAAGCAGGATCGGCGAGGAAAATGGCGGTCTTTTTATCCGCTGTGCAATCGGAAAAGAAAGCCAGATGTTTGGAGTCGGGCGACCATGCCATGCCGCTCTCTCTGCCTTTCGCTTCGCCAGCGCACGCGGTGATGTCCCTGGGGTGGGACGGATCGGTGAGTGGCGCAACCTTAATGCCGCCGCCGAGACCGCTCACGTTCCAGGCTATGGAGTTGCCGTCCGGGGAGAGATCGGTTTCGCGAATGGATCGGCCCTGTCCCAGGGTCTGGATGATGTGGGCGATGCGCGGATCGTGAGCGGGTGGTGCGGCGGTTTGCGCGTCGGCCGAGAGAGCGATACAGGCGATAATCAGTGCAGGAGTAGCGGCGCGAAACGCAAGTCTGGACAGGCGGCAAAGGCTCATGTTTAGGGATGCTAGCAGATGATCCTGGCCGCCCGTGATGCGGTTGAGGGGATTCCGAAAGTGCTCCCGACGGGAGGTCGCCGAAATATTTCTTTAGAAGACGGATACTCTCGTTGACGACAGCGACACCTCTTGTTATTCTTAAAAGGTTCCACGAGTGTGCTCATTTTTCCTGTGTGTAATGGGAAATGCAGAGGCTCAAGTAATACAAGTCACAGAACTGGCCTGCGGTTAGAAAGCAGGGCTGAATAGTCTGTGACACCTTGCCGGGCTCGTGCGGCAAGGACTGATCGCATCGGTGCCTGCGACACTCGCCACCTTGGCGGGCTATGCAGGCCGGAACCAGCGAAACGGAGTTGGCTATTTTCTGAATCCGCCGCAAAGCGGGTTTGAACTTACGCTCGGCCACCGTCGGGGTTCTCGTCTGGTATTAAGGCAAGGCGGACGCGAAGCAGGAAGATTGCGACTTCGCACGGAGAACGCTCCTGGAGCGTTTCGATTCGTGTGCGATCGGGATCCTGCCTCGCGCTGTGGATATGAAACGGTTTGGATTGGTAAGGAGTTTGGTTTGCCTACATTCAGTCAGTTGGTAAGGAAGGGTCGCACCGCACCGCGGTATAAGACGGCCTCCCCTGCACTGCAGGGATCGCCGCAGCGACGCGGAGTTTGCACGCGCGTATACACGCAGACGCCGAAGAAGCCGAACTCGGCGCTCCGTAAGGTTGCGCGTGTCCGCCTGACGAACGGCATTGAAGTTACGTCGTACATTCCCGGTGAGGGCCACAACCTGCAGGAGCACTCGATTGTGCTCATTCGCGGCGGCCGTGTGAAGGATCTGCCTGGCGTGCGCTATCACATCGTTCGCGGAACGCTGGATTCGGTGGGCGTAGTCAAGCGCACACAGAGCCGCTCGAAGTACGGCGCGAAGCGCGCCAAGGCCGGAGCAGCCAAGAAGTAGGACTGCGCGTCCAGCGCTACGCGCCTTCGGCGCCAAAAAGGCGGAGTCGAAGGATAAACAAGTTTGTTGTGGGTGAATTGCGAAGCGAGCGCTGGGAAGGCGCGAGCAAAGCAAGAGGGCGAGAGCGGAATCACCGTGAAGCCCTGGAACGAAGAGAGATTAGGGAACTATGCCGAGAAAAGGTCATATCGCCAAACGTGAGGTCGCTGCCGACCCGGTTTATAACTCGACGCTCGTCACGAAGTTTGTCAACTCCATGATGTGGGGCGGCAAGAAGTCGACGGCTCAGGGGATTTTCTACACCGCGATGTCGAACCTGGAAGAGAAGGGCGGCGCGGAAGCGCTGACGCTCTTCAAGAAAGCGGTTGAGAACTGCAAGCCGCTGCTCGAGGTCAAGACCCGGCGCGTGGGCGGCGCGAACTACCAGGTGCCGATCGAAGTGAATCCTGAGCGGCGCACCTCGCTCGCCATTCGCTGGCTGGTTTCCTACGGCCGCGCCCGTGGCGAAAAGGGCATGATCGACAAGCTGACGAACGAGCTGCTGGATGCAGCCAACGGCCGCGGTGCCGCGATGAAGAAGAAGGAAGATGTCCATCGCATGGCCGAAGCCAACAAGGCGTTCGCGCACTATCGCTGGTAAAGGCAGGGAACAGGGATTAGGGAATAGGGATTAGAAAAGCCCGGTTCCACAAGAGAAATGCAGGAAACCGCCGGTTGATTCTGGCGAGAGTTTGAGAGAGATATTGTGGCCCGTCAAGTACCGTTAAATCGTTGCCGGAACATCGGAATCATGGCGCATATCGACGCCGGAAAGACGACTACGACCGAGCGCATCCTCTTCTATACGGGCATCACGCACCGTATCGGAGAAGTGCACGAAGGTACGGCGACGATGGACTATATGGAGCAGGAGCAGGAGCGCGGCATCACCATTACGTCGGCTGCAACCACCTGCACCTGGAACAACATCCGCATCAACATCATCGACACCCCCGGCCACGTGGATTTCACCGCCGAGGTTGAGCGGTCGCTGCGTGTTCTTGACAGTGCGGTTGCGCTCTTCGACTCTGTTTCCGGTGTGCAGCCGCAGACGGAGACCGTGTGGCGTCAGGGCGATAAATACAAGGTTCCCCGCATTTGCTTCGTCAACAAGATGGACAAGGCCGGGGCCGATTTCGAGCACGTGATCGAAACCATTCGTAAGCGTCTGGGCGCACGGCCGGTTGCCATCCAGATCCCGATTGGCGCGGAAGCGAAGTTCCGGGGCGTGGTCGATCTGATCGAGATGCGCGCGATTGTCTGGAATGACGAGACGATGGGTGCGAAGTACACCGTCGAAGAGATTCCCTCAGATCTGCGCAAGAAGGCGGAAGCCTTCCGCATGCAGCTGATCGAGACGGTCGCCGAAAACGACGACGACATGCTACACAAGTTCCTCGAAGGCGAGACGCCGACTCCGGAAGAGCTGAAGAAGGCGCTCCGCGGCGCGACCATCGGCATGAAGGTCTTTCCGGTGCTGTGCGGCTCGGCCTTCAAGAACAAGGGCGTTCAAACGCTGCTCGACGCGGTGGTTGACTATCTGCCCAGCCCGCTCGATGTGCCTCCGGTCGAGGGCATTGATCCAGACGATCCGTCGGTCATTCTGACTCGCGAAGCCAAAGACGATGCTCCGTTTTCGGCGCTGGGCTTCAAGCTGATCAACGATCAGTTCGGCAAGCTGGGCTTTATCCGCGTCTACTCGGGCGTTCTGAAGACGGGCGACATGGTACTGAATCCGCGCACCGGGAAGACAGAACGTGTGGGCCGTCTGGTAAAGATGCACGCCGACAAACGTGAAGACATTACCGAGATTTATGCGGGTGACATCTGCGCCTGCGTGGGCCTGAAAGAGTTGAAGACCGGAGATACGCTGTGCGCACCGCACCATCCCGTCGCGCTAAGCGCCATCACCTTCCCGGCCCCGGTGATTCACGTTGCGGTAGAGCCGAAGACTAAGGGTGACCAGGAAAAGATGGGCATGGCCCTGGCTCGCCTGGCCGATGAGGATCCAACCTTCAAGGTTCACACCGACATCGACTCGGGTCAGACCATCATCAGCGGCATGGGTGAGCTGCACCTCGAGATTCTTGTCGATCGCATGAAGCGCGAGTACAAGGTTGACGCCAATGTTGGCGAGCCGCGCGTCGCGTTCCGCGAAACGATTCGCAAGACCGCCGAGGCGGAAGGCAAGTACATTCGCCAGACGGGTGGATCGGGCAACTACGGCCACGTGAAGATTCGCCTCGAGCCGAACGAGCCGGGCAAGGGCTTCGAATTCATCGATGCCATTCGCGGTGGCGTGGTTCCGAAGGAATACATCAAGCCGACCGAGCAAGGCATTCGCGAGGCGCTGCACAACGGCGTCCTGGCGGGGTACGAGGTAGTTGATTTCAAAGCCACGCTTTATGACGGCAGCTATCACGATGTCGACTCGAACGAAATGGCTTTCAAGATTGCCGGATCGATGGCCTTCAAGGAAGCCGCAAAGAAGGCAAGTCCTGTGCTGCTCGAGCCGGTGATGGCGGTGGAAGTCACGGTTCCGGAAGAGCACATGGGCACGATCATCGGCGACATCAACTCGCGCCGAGGCCGCATCGAGGGCATGGAGCACTCGGGTGGTTCACAGGTGATCAAGGCGATGGTGCCGCTCAAGGAGATGTTCGGATATGTGAACGACATCCGGTCATCGACACAGGGCCGCGCGTCTTACAGTATGCAGTTTGCGCGGTATGAAGAAGCTCCGCGCATGATCTCGGAAGAGATCATCAGCCGCAACCAGGGCAAGTAGCAATTTAAATATCGCGAGCCCAATGGGCTCGGAACATTAGAGCAGGACCGAAGGAACGAGAGAGGGAACAGTATGGCGAAGGAGAAATTTGACCGTTCGAAGCCGCACGTGAACGTGGGGACGATCGGGCACATCGACCACGGGAAGACGACGTTGACGGCAGCGATCACGAAGGTGTTGTCCAAGCACAACCCCAAGAACTCGTTTCGTTCGTTTGATTCGATCGACAACGCTCCTGAGGAGCGGGAGCGCGGCATCACCATCGCAACGGCGCACGTGGAGTACGAGACGGCCAACCGTCACTACGCGCATGTCGATTGCCCAGGCCACGCCGACTACATCAAGAACATGATCACGGGCGCGGCGCAGATGGACGGCGCGATTCTGGTCGTTGCTGCGACCGACGGACCGATGCCGCAGACCAAGGAGCACGTTCTGTTGGCCCGCCAGGTAGGCGTGCCCTACATCGTGGTTTTCCTGAACAAGTGCGATGCGGTCGAGGATCCGGAACTGACGGACCTGGTCGAGATGGAAGTGCGCGAGCTCTTGTCGAAGTACAACTTCCCGGGCGACGATGTGCCGGTGATTCGCGGCTCTGCCCTGGGCGCGCTGAACGGCGAGGCGCAGTGGGAGAAGACGATCGACGAGCTGATGGACGCGGTGGACAAGAACGTTCCCCTGCCGGCGCGTGCGATCGATCAGCCTTTCCTGATGCCGATCGAAGACATCTTCTCGATTTCGGGTCGCGGCACGGTGGTTACGGGCCGCATCGAGCGTGGCAAGGTGAAGGTGGGCGAGGAGTCGGAGATTGTGGGCTTCCGCGAAACCAGAAAGACGGTTGTCACGGGCGTCGAGATGTTCAAGAAGCAGCTGGACGAGGGTCTGGCGGGCGACAACGCCGGACTTCTGCTGCGCGGTATCGCCAAGGAAGATGTGGAGCGCGGGATGGTTCTGGCCAAGACAGGCTCGATCACGCCGCACACCAAGTTCAAGGGCGAGATTTACGTTCTGAGCAAGGAAGAGGGCGGCCGTCACACGCCGTTCTTCAACGGCTATCGTCCCCAGTTCTACTTCCGGACGACGGACGTGACCGGTTCGGCAAAGCTGCCCGAGGGTACGGAGATGGTGATGCCGGGCGACAACATTTCGCTCGAGATCGAACTGCACACCCCGGTGGCGATGGAGAAGGGCCTGAGGTTCGCGATCCGCGAAGGCGGACGCACCGTAGGCGCCGGCACCATCACCGACATCATCCAGTAGCAGCTAAAGTCCGGGTAGCTAACAAGCGGTTAGCTAAAGTCCGGATAGCTGAGAAGCGGTTAGCGAGTTAGCGGTTAGCCGGGCACAGGTTATGTGAATGTAACCAGCCCGGCTACAGCGGAAAGATACAAAACGATGGTTGGACAAAGAATTCGAATCCGGCTGAAAGCCTATGACTATCGGGTGCTTGACACCTCGACGGGCGAGATTGTGGATACGGCAAAGCGCACCGGCGCACAGGTTGCGGGTCCGATTCCCTTGCCCACGGTGAAGAACAAGTATTGCGTGCTGCGTTCGCCGCACGTCGACAAGAAATCACGCGAGGCCTTTGAGATCCGCACGCACAAGCGGCTGATTGACATCCTCGAACCCACCCAGCAAACCGTAGACGCGCTGATGAAGCTCGATCTGCCGGCCGGTGTGGACGTGGAAATCAAAGCGTTCGAGAAGTAGCTGAGAAGCAGTCGGCTATAAACCGGTCAGCTAAGAAGCGGTTGGCTGAAATCCGGATAGCGAAAAACGAAAACCTACAGTGCCTTGCGGAAATCGCGCGGGCATGATGGGGGAGAGAAAAGAAATGTCAGTTACGGGAATTCTGGGCAAGAAGATCGGCATGACGCAGGTATTCGATGAGAAGGGTGAGGTTCACCCTATCACCGTCCTGCAGGCTGGGCCGTGCGTGATTACGCAGTTAAAGACGGCTGCGAAGGATGGCTACGATGCCGCGCAGATCGGTCTGGTTGAGTTTGTGAAGGCCTCGAAGGTGACCAAGCCGCAGGCTGGCCACTTTGCCAAGCACGATGTTCCGCCGGTACGGCTGATTCGCGAAGTTCCGGTCGAAACCGCAGCCAAGAGCGATGCGGAAGGCGAGTCGAATGGCAGCGTGAAGGCCGGCGACAAGATCCTGGTCGATATTTTCTCGGATGACAAGTATGTGGACGTCATCGGAACAAGCAAGGGCCGTGGTTTTGCGGGCGTTATTCGCCGCCACAATTTTGGCGGCGGACCCAAGTCGCACGGGCACATGTTTCAGGTGCAGGGCTCGATCGGCGCTTCGTCGTTCCCGTCGCGCGTGCTTCCGAATACGCGCATGCCCGGTCACATGGGAGTGGATCGCGTGACGGTTCGCAACCTTCGCATTCGCGGCATCGATCTTGAAGAGAATCTCCTGATGGTTGAGGGAGCGGTTCCCGGTCCTCGCGACGGGTATGTGCTGATCTCGAAGGCTAAAGCTCCGCCGCGCGAGCGTCGTGGCTTTGCCGGTGGCGGCACGGTCGATCCGCTGAAGGCTTCGAAGAAGGCTGCAGGCAAGAAGAAGTAACGCTGCCCATGTCGGGCACACGCGCCTTGCGGCGCATAAGATGCAGAGCCGGACAAGTGTTCCGGGCTTGAAAGAGAAAACGATGGCAAACATTGACGTATTGAATCTGAGCGGCGATAAAGTGGGTTCGCTCGAACTGGCCGATGAGGTTTTTGGCCAGCAGAACGAGGCGCTCTTGTGGGAAGCGGTGAAGCACTACCGCGCCGCACTCCGCCAGGGCACCGCTGCGACGAAAAACCGCAAGCTGGTCTCCGGCTCGGGCAAGAAGCTGTGGAAGCAAAAAGGTACAGGCCGCGCACGCGTCGGTTCGGTGCGCTCTCCTCTGTGGCGACACGGCGGGACGGTTCACGGACCGCAGCCCCGGTCCTATGACTATGCGTTTCCGCGCAAGAAGCTGCTGGGTGCGCTGCGCTCCGCGCTGGCTGCGAAGCTGGCCGATGGCAAGCTGATCGTAGTCGACAGCCTCGAGCTGAAGGAGCCCAAGGCCAAGCTGTATCGCCAGGCTCTAAACAAGCTCGAAGCCAAGCGGACGACTCTGCTGGTCGAGAATGGCAAGGAAGTCAGCCAGGCGTTGATTCTCGGCTCGCGTAACTTATCTGGTGTCGAACTGATGCTGAACAACGAAGTCCATCCTTATGATCTGCTGCGCTACGAGCGCGCGATTTTCTCGCGGCCGGCGCTCGAAAGCCTGCAGGAATCGCTCAAGAAGACGGTATCCAAACGCAGAAAAGCGGAGGTGGCCTAAATGCCGACGACATACACGGTAATTCGCCGTCCCCTGATCACGGAAAAGGGTTTGACCGCCAAGGAAGCCGAGGGAACGCTGGTATTCGAAGTGGATCCCAAGGCTACCAAGACGGAAGTGAAGCAGGCGGTTGAGCTGCTCTTCAAGGTAAAGGTTGCCGGAGTCCGCACCTCGAACCTGGCGGGCAAGGAACGCCGCAGGGGCAAGTTTTCCGGCTTTCGCCCCGACTGGAAGAAGGCGTATGTGCGCCTGAAGTCGGGCGAGAAGATGCCGGACTACGTGAACAATCTCTAAGCCCAGGGAATAGGGATTAGGGAACAGGGATTAGTAAGTGGTTCAGTGCCTCGGTGAAGTTACCGGGCGAACGCGAGCGAAAGCGGCTTGCGGGTAGAGAGAAGATACGATGCCGATTAAAACATATCGACCGATCACACCAACGTTGCGGTTCCAGACCTCGCTGGTCAACGACGACATTACGACGGATAAGCCCTACAAGCCGCTTCTGGTTGTGAAGCAGCGCACCGGCGGACGGCGTAATTCGGGTGACATGACCATTCGCCACCATGGCGGCGGTCACAAGCAGAAGCTGCGCCTGATCGATTTCAAGCGCGACAAGTACGGCGTTCCCGGACGCGTGGCGACGATCGAATACGATCCGAACCGTTCATCGCGCATTGCGCTTATCAGCTATAAGGACGGCGAGAAGCGCTACATCCTGCAGCCGGTTGGCCTGAAGGTTGGCCAGGAAATCATGAGCGGGCCGGAGGCCGATATCCTGGTCGGCAACGCCCTGCCGCTCAAGAACATTCCCGCCGGCACTACGGTGCATAACGTCGAGCTTCGCCCCGGCAAGGGCGCGCAGATGGTTCGCTCGGCTGGCTCCTCGGCGCAGCTGGTCGCCAAGGAAGGCGACTACGCGCTGTTGAAGCTGCCCTCCGGCGAGACGCGCAAGGTGCTGGTGGATTGCATGGCTACGATCGGCCAGGTTGGCAACACGGATCACGAAAATATTTCGATCGGCAAGGCGGGACGCAACCGCTGGAAGGGCATTCGCCCGACCAACCGCGGCGTCTCGATGAACCCGGTGGATCACCCGCATGGCGGCGGCGAGGGTAAGACCTCGGGCGGACGCCATCCCGTGACTCCATGGGGTCAGCCGACGCGCGGATACAAGACGCGCAACAACAAGCGGACCGATGCGTTCATCGTTAGCCGCTGGAAGAAGAAGTAAGAGCAGGGATTAGGGATTAGAAAGTCCGATCCCGCGAGTACGGTGAACAGGCCCGTTGGGCGTAGTTGTTTAGGAGATATATGGCAAGGTCGACAAAAAAGGGTCCCTTCATCGACGGGCATCTGATGGTCAAGATTGAAGTGTTGAACCAGGCGAATGACAAGAAGGTCGTCCGCACCTGGTCGCGCCGGTCAACCATCCACCCGGACATGGTGGGTCATACGATTGCTGTGCACAACGGCAAGAAGTTTGTGCCGGTGTACGTGACGGAGAACATGGTAGGCCACAAGCTGGGCGAGTTCGCTGCGACGCGCACCTTCAAGGGGCACTCGGCCAAGGCCGCGGAGACCTCGGCGAAGCCGAGGTAAGAAGACGAACAGGTGAATTGCGGAACTCGCGCCGTTGAGCGCGAGGGAAGCAAGAGGGGCGAAGCGATTTATCGCGAAGCCCTCGGATAAAGGATTAAGCCAATGCAAGTGGAAACACGAGAATTCAAGGCTCAAGCGCGCTTCCAGCGGGTATCGCCGCAGAAGGCGCGGCTGGTGCTCGAGCTGATCAAGGGCCGCAGCGTGGAAGAGGCACTGAATACGGTCACCTTCACGAAGAAGTCTGTCGCTCCCATGGTGGAGAAGGTTCTGCGTTCGGCGTTACAGAACGCCAACTATCTGAGCCAGGAGCAAGGGCTCGACGTGGACGTGGACAACCTTTACGTGAAGACGGCCATCGCGAACGAAGGCCCGCGCATGAAGCGCATCCGCCCCGCTCCGATGGGCCGCGCTTACCGCTATCAGCGGAGGCTGTCGCACATCGTGATCGCCGTGGCAGAGCGCGGCCAGGGTGCCAAGAGCGACTTAGTGCATACGGTTGGCGAGGAGCACGAGGCAGCGCCGAAGGCAAAGAAGGCTGCGGCGAAGAAGGCTCCGGCAAAGAAAGCGGCCGCGAAGAAGGCAGTAGCAAAGAAACCGGCAGCAAAGAAGAAAGCTGCGAAGTAGGTTAAGGGCGCAAGGAAGGTTTAGAGGAAATTATGGGACAGAAAGTCCATCCTTACGGATTTCGGCTCGGTGTGAATAAGCCATGGCGTTCGCGCTGGTTCGTCGAGCGCGACTACGACAAGCTGCTCATCGAAGACGTTCAGCTGAAGAAGGAACTCAAGGAGAAGCTCAAGGCGGCGGGCGTCAGCTCGGTCGAGATTGAGCGTCCGGGCAACAAGCTCAGGATCATCATTCGCACCGCGCGTCCGGGCATCATCATCGGCCGCAAAGGCGCCGAGATCGACAAGCTCAAGCTCGACCTGCAGAAGCGCACCAATCGCGATGTCTTCATCGACATTCTCGAGGTCAACAAGCCCGAGCTCGATGCTCAGCTGGTAGCCGAGGGTATCGCTCTCCAGCTCGAGAAGCGCGTTGGCTTCCGTCGCGCCATGCGCAAGTCGGTCGATTCGGCTCTTCGCTTCGGCTGCAAAGGTATCAAGGTTCGCGTGTCAGGCCGCCTGAATGGCAACGAAATCGCCCGCTCCGAGTGGTATCTGCAGGGGCGTCTGCCGCTGCACACGCTGCGCGCGGACATCGATTACGGTTTTGCCGAGGCGCACACCACGTACGGCATTATCGGCGTCAAGACGTGGATCTATCGCGGAGATATTTACCAGCAGAAGCGGCGCGAACCGCAGGCTGCGGTGGGAACGTCGGTTTTTTAGAAGCAGGGATTAGGGAACAGGGATTAGGGATTAGCTCATCGTCGCCCGGCCGAGAGGCGGCCGATAAAGGTCGAAGATGATGGCAGTAAAAGAACGGACTAATGGCTAATGGCTAATCGCTAATAGCTGCTTTTGAGGGTTTTCATTATGTTGATGCCAAAGAAGGTCAAGTTTCGCAAGCAGCAACGCGGACGCATGCGCGGCAAGGCATGGCGCGGGAGCGAGCTTTCGTTCGGCGATTACGGCCTGAAGGTCATGGAGTGCGGTTACATCACCGACCGGCAGATTGAAGCCAGCCGTGTGGCGATGACCCGCTTCATCAAGCGCGGCGGCAAGATCTGGCTGCGCCTCTTCCCCGACAAGCCGGTCACCAAGAAGCCGGCCGAAACCCGTATGGGCAAGGGCAAGGGCGCTCCCGATCACTGGGTCGCGGTGGTTCGCCCGGGCAAAGTGCTCTTTGAGATGGAAGGCGTGACCCCGGAGATGGCGCAGGAAGCTATGCGCCTGGCTTCGCACAAGCTTCCACTGAAGACGCGCTTCGTACAGCGTCACGACGCCAAGGTTGTCGTGGCTGCGAAGTAGGAGCAGGGTTGAGATTCAAGGGATACGCGGGATCGAAGGAGATCCCAAGTCTATTCCGTTAGGTTCTGGAGAGAAGAAAAGAAATGGAACTCGAAAAGATTCGTAACCTGAGCGATGGCGAGCTCGTCACGGAAGAAAAGAAGGCGGCCGAACAGTTGTTCCGCCTGCGCTTCCAGATGAAGCTCGGCCAGAACGAGGGCGTGAAGAAGCTCCGCGAGCTCAGGAAAGATGTCGCGCGCATTAAGACGATCGCCCGTGAGCGCGAACTGGGCCTGCACGGCGAGAAGCCCCAGGCTGAGTCGATCGCGCCGAAGCCTGCGACCAAGGCGAAGAAGACCAGCTCGAAGAAGAAGGAGGCTCGCTAAGTTATGAGTGAAGCCGTACAGACCGGAACAGAAACCGCCGCGCAGTCGCGCCGCAACGAGAAGGTCGGCCAGGTCGTTTCGACCAAGATGCAGAAGACCATCGTGGTGGAAGTGGAGATGCGCAAGGCGCACCCCAAGTACAAGCGCGTGATGAAGACCAACAAGAAGTTTTATGCGCACGACGAGCAGAACACCGCACGCGTGGGCGACATGGTTCGCATCCGTGAGACGCGTCCGCTGAGCAAGCTGAAGCGCTGGAACCTGGAAGAGATTGTCCGCCGCTCTGCGCTTGCGCAGGTGGAAGCGGCGGCCGCCGCCGAGAATTAGGCGCGAAGAAGAGATTGAGGAGATAGCGCTATGGCAGTGCAGATGAGAACCATGCTCGAGGTCGCCGATAACTCCGGCGCCCGCAAACTGCAGATGATTCTTCCCCTGGGCGGAGCAAGCGGCAAGAAGGCCGGCCTGGGAGATATCGTCACCGCAGCGGTGAAGGAAGCTTCGCCCGACGGCCAGGTAAAGAAGGGTAAGGTTGTGAAGGCCGTCATCGTGCGCACCCGCAAGGAATATCGCCGCCGCGACGGAACCTATATTCGTTTCGATTCGAATGCTGCTGTGCTCATCAACGATGTCGGCGAGCCGGTCGGAACGCGCGTCTTCGGGCCGGTTGCCCGCGAGCTGCGTGAGAAGAAATTTTTGAAGATCGTATCGCTTGCTCCCGAAGTTCTTTAAGCGGGTCGAGCTGCAGAGGAAAGATTATGAGTTTGGACATACAGCGCAACGACAGGGTTGAGGTCATCTCCGGCGCCTACCGGGGTAAGCAGGGGCGGGTGTTGAGCGTGATCCCGGAGAAGAACCGCATCCTCGTCGAGCATGTGCGGATGGTGAAGAAAAATATTCGCCCCAATCCGCAGAAGAACATCAAGGGCGGCATTGCCGAGCAGGAAGCTCCCATTCACGTTTCGAATGTGCTGCTGGTCTGCCCCAACTGCGGTCCTACTCGCATCGGTCACAAGTTTGAAGGCGACGTTAAGGTGCGCGTCTGCAAGAAGTGCGGCAATACGATCGCCGCGAAGACGAAGAAGAAATAACTAAATTGAGCACACTCCGCAACGGTATACGGGTCACAACCCACCCCGAGACCGGAGAGAAAGAATAAAGACATGGCAGCAAGACTGAAAGAGAAGTATCACAAGGAAATCAAGCCGGCGCTCCAGAAAGAGCTGGGCCTTGAGAACACGATGGCTGTGCCGCGCTTGGACAAGATTGTCGTGAACATGGGACTGGGCGAGGCGACGCAGAATTCGAAGATGCTCGATCCGCTGGTCGCTGACCTGGCGGCGATTGCCGGTCAGAAGCCGGTAACCACGCGCGCCAAGAAGTCAATCGCCGCTTTCAAGGTTCGCGAGGGTATGCCGATCGGTGCGATGGTCACGCTGCGCGGCGATTCCATGTACGAGTTCCTCGACCGTCTGATCTCGATCGCTCTGCCTCGCGTGCGCGATTTTCGCGGAGTCTCGACGAAGAGCTTCGACGGACGCGGCAACTACACGCTCGGCGTTCGCGATCAGCTGATCTTTCCGGAGATCGATTACTCGAAGGTCGACAAGCTGAAGGGCATGAACATCACGATTGTGACTACGGCCCAGGACGACAACTCGGCGCGCGCGCTGCTCAAGCAGTTTGGCATGCCTTTCCGCACCGCTGCATAACGGTTTCGTAATTAAGGACTGAACAAGATATGGCAACTACTGCAAAACGAGTGAAGGACGCCCGCAAGCCCAAGTTCAAGAGCCGGCAGCACAACCGCTGCAAGCTCTGCGGACGCCCGCGCGCTTATCTGCGCAAGTTCGGCGTTTGCCGCCTGTGCTTCCGCTCTCTGGCGCTCAAGGGAGAGATTCCCGGCGTCGTCAAGTCGAGCTGGTGACGCTGGCCCGCGTCGGGCATACGCGCGCTGATGCGCGCACAACAAGATTGATCCGAAGCGAAAGCTGACGATCTTAACCATTCCCGCAGGTTCTCTTCCGCAAGGCAGAGCGAACGGGGGATGAAGGAGAAACGATGAGTTTGACTGATCCAGTAGCAGATTTTCTGACCCGCGTTCGCAATTCGATTCGCGCGCGTCACCAGAAGCTGGATGTTCCGGCCTCCAAGCTGAAGACCGAGATCGCCCGCATCCTGAAGGAAGAGGGCTACATCGCGAACTACAAGCCGGTGGAAGAAAATGGCCGCACCATTCTGCGCGTGTACCTCAAGTATGGCGCGAACAACGAAGCTGCGATCCGCGACCTTTCCCGCATTTCCCGTCCCGGCTGCCGCGTCTACGTGGGCCGCGATGAGATCAAGCGCGTGCAGGGCGGACTTGGCATCAGCATTCTCACCACGCCCCGCGGCGTGATGACCGGACGCCAGGCGCGCCGCGAAGGCCTTGGCGGCGAGATTCTCTGCGAAGTCTGGTGACACTCCGCGTGTCGGCGATACGCGGCCTTTGGTCGCCATTCGTGCCGGTGCAGAAAGTTGCAGCCATGCCGTTGGCATGGAATAAGAGTTGTGATTGGGTGGAATCTTCGCCCGGGCTGCAGTGGAACGCTAAATAAGCGGGACTCGCAAGCCACAGAAGGGTTTAAGAGCATGTCGCGTATAGGAAAGAAACCGATTCCGTTGCCGACCGGTGTGAAGTATACGGTCGAAGGCAACACGATTGTTGTTGAAGGACCCAAGGGCAAAGTGCAGCAGACGATTCCCTCCGGCATCAAGCTCGAGACCAAGGACGGCTTTGTGCACGCGGTTCGCGAGAATGATTCGCAGGCGGCGGTGCACGGTCTCACTCGTGCGCTCGTATTCAATGCCATCGAGGGCGTGACCAAAGGCTGGTCGAAGGATCTCGACATCGTCGGTATCGGCTACCGTGCCGAGTTGAAGGGCAAAAACACCGTGGTGCTTACGCTGGGTTATTCGCACCAGATCGAGTTTCCGCTGCCAACCGGTATCACCGCGGTTGTCGATCCCAAGCAGACCCGCGTGACCATCTCGGGCATCGATCGCCAGAAGGTGGGACAGGTTGCGGCCGATATGCGCTCCCTGCGCAAGCCCGATCCATACAAGAACAAGGGCGTTCGATATGCGGACGAGAAGCTGAAGAAGAAGGTCGGCAAGACCGGAGCGAAGTAAGGCCAGGGACTAGGGAATAGCCATTAGGGATTAGGAAAGCGTGCTAATCACTAATCGCTAATCCCTGTAGTTAACACCGAACGGGGCCGCAGGGCGGCTCCGCTATTAGGAAGGAAGAAAAGAAGATGATTACGCAGAGAAAAAGAAATTCAATTCGCCAGCGAATCCACGACCGCATTCGCGCGAAGATGCAGGGCACCCCGGAGCGTCCACGGCTCAATGTTTACCGCTCGCTCAACCACATCTATGTGCAGGTGATCGACGACACGCAGGGTGCGACGCTGGTGTCGGCCTCAACGGTTTCGTCCAAGATCAAGACCGGCGGCAACGTGGCCGCTGCCAAGGAAGTGGGCAAGCTGGTCGCCGAGCGCGCGCAGGAAAAGGGCATTAAGAAGGTCGTCTTCGATCGCGGTGGGTATCTCTATCACGGCCGCATCAAGGCGTTGGCGGATGCCGCTCGCGAAGCGGGTCTCGAGTTCTAAAGTTTAGTTCCAGCAGCATCAGGCGCGGCATTGCTGCGCAGAAGGAATCAGGAAACGAATGGCAACAATGAAAAGAAAACTCGATGCCGGTCAGTACAACCTGAAGGATCAGGTTGTCGCCATCAACCGCGTCACCAAGGTTGTCAAGGGCGGTAAGAATATGTCGTTTGCCGCGCTGGTTGTGGTGGGTGATCCTGGCGCTGGCGTGGTCGGTTACGGTTCGGGCAAGGCGAAGGAAGTGCCGCAGGCGATCCGCAAGGGCATTGAGTCGGCCAAGAAGAATCTGGTCCGCATCAACCTCACGGAGACCACAATTCCGCACCAGGTGCTGGGCCGCTTCGGCTCGGGTCAGGTGATGTTGAAGCCGGCTCCGGAAGGTACGGGCGTTATCGCCGGTGGTGCAGTGCGTGCAGTGATGACTTCGGCTGGCGTGCAGAATGTGCTCACCAAGAGTCTCGGTTCACCGAACCCGCATAACGTGATCAAGGCAACGTTCGATGCGCTGGTCCAGTTGCGCGATCGTGCCGAAGTTGCCGCCATGCGCGGCAAGCAGCTTCAGGAGCTATAACTCATGGCAGAAACTCAGGCAGTCATCAAGATTCAGTACTTCCGTTCGATGATCCAGGCGCCGGTCAAGCACAAGAGGGTCGTCAAGGGCCTCGGCTTCACACGGTTGAACCAGGTCGTCGAGCGCGAGGATACCCCGTCGATTCGCGGCATGGTGAAGACGATTCCCCATCTCGTGCGGATCATCGACTAGCTGTTCAGGCACACGCGCCTTCGGCGCAAAAAACTAAATGCGAGTCGGCTGAACAAAGATTCAACCGGCGTTGAGCGAGGAAATCATGAATTTATCAAATTTGAAAGCACCGAAGAGCGCCAACCGCAATAAGAAGCGCGTTGGACGCGGCATGGGCTCCGGCACAGGCAAGACTTCCGCCCGCGGGCACAAGGGACAGCGCTCCCGTTCCGGTTCGAGCATGATGCGCGGCTTCGAAGGCGGCCAGATGCCGCTGCACCGCCGCTTGCCCAAGCGCGGATTCACGAACATTTTCCGCACCGAATACACCGTGTTGAACCTCGACCGGCTGGCCGAACTGGGTGAGACCGAACTGACCCTGGAAGCGTTTGTCGCGAAGGGCTTCCTCAGGAAGCGCAACGAGTTGTTGAAGATCCTCGGCAATGGCGAGATCAACGTGGCGTTGACCGTGCATGCGCACAAGTTTTCGAAGGCCGCGCAGGAGAAGATCGAGAAGGCCGGCGGCAAGGCAGTTTTGATCGGCTAACACGTCGCGAATGCATTACCCGATGCCAGACCTCGGGCAAAGCATTATGATTGGAAGCACCACCCATGTTTGAGAAATTCGCGAATATCTTCCGCATCCCCGACCTGCGCAAGCGTGTACTGTTCACCCTGGCCATGTTGGCCATTTACCGTCTGGGCGGCCACATTCCTACGCCTGGCGTCAACACAGCGGCACTGGAACAGTTCTTTAACTCGCAGAGCGGTTCGTCGCTCGGCCTGGTCGATATGTTCAGCGGCGGAAACCTGCGCCGGTTGACCATTTTTGCCCTGGGCATCATGCCCTACATCACGGCGTCGATCATCTTCCAGTTGCTAACGGTTGTTTATGAGCCGCTCGCCCGTCTCCAGAAAGAGGGAGAACTGGGCCGCCGCAAGATCACGCAGTGGACTCGCTACCTCACCGTCATTCTGGGCGTAGTGCAGTCGATGACGATTGCCATTGCGCTTTCGCATGCCTCCGGCGGCATGGTGTTGAACCCTGGCCCCGGATTCGTCTTTATGACGGTGCTTACGCTGACGGCCGGCACGGCTTTCATCATGTGGCTGGGCGAACAGATCACAGATCGCGGCATCGGCAACGGTATGAGCCTGCTGATCTTCGCAGGCATTGTGGTTGGCCTGCCCCGCGCCATCGCGGAACTGGTCGAAACGGCGCGCACCGAGAAGTTCGGCGCCTTCACCGTCCCCGCGCTCATTCTCCTCGTCGCACTCATGATTGCGGTGGTCGCCTTCATCGTATTCGTCGAGCGCAGCGAACGCCGCATTCCGGTCCAATACGCCAAGCGCATTGTGGGACGCCGCCTGATGGGCGGTCAATCGACCCACCTGCCCCTCAAAGTGAACTCCGGCGGTGTGATGCCGGTCATCTTCGCGGCTTCGGTACTCTCGGCTCCGCTGCTCTTTTCGCAGGCGGCCATTGTGCGCAACAGTGCCGGGCTGACAAGGATTTTCGAAGCGCTGCGCCCGGGCGAGCCCTGGTATGAGCTCATTTACATGGCGGCGATCGTCTTCTTCGCCTATTTCTATATTTCCATCGTCTTCCGTCCCGACGACATCGCCGACAACATGCGCAAGTACGGCGGATTTATCCCCGGTATTCGTCCCGGCAAGCGTACCTCCGACTTCATCAACGACATCCTGACGCGCATCACGCTGGTCGGCGCACTTTACCTGATCATCATCTCCATCATTCCGCAATTGCTGATCAGCGGCATTCACCTGAATCACCTTCCGCTAATCGGTGGATTCTTCGAGCATCTGCCGCTCTGGGTCACCAACGGCCTCGGGTTCAACTTCTACTTCGGCGGCACCTCCCTGTTGATCGTGGTCGGTGTTGCCATGGATACCGTCAACCAGGTGGAGTCGCAGCTCATCATGCGCCACTACGAAGGCTTTTCGCCGCGCAGTGGACGCATCCGCGGAAGGCGGGCCTGGTAAGTGGCATCGTCTTCTGTTGCTGCACACTCCCCGACCCAGGAGTCTAAGAAATTCGCTCCCGGCCCGATTCTTTTGCTCGGGGCACCCGGCGTCGGCAAGGGTACGCAGGCAAAAGAGCTGGTGGCTGCCTGGGGTATCCCTCAGATATCGACCGGCGATCTCCTCCGAGCCAACGTGGGCGGCGGCACTGCTCTCGGAAAACAGGCCAGAGCGATCATGGATCGTGGGGAGCTGGTCTCCGACGACCTGGTCAACCAGATGGTGGCCGAAAGGTTGAAGGAGCCGGACACGGCCGCCGGCTATATCCTCGACGGATTTCCGCGCACCCTGGGCCAGGCCGATTGGCTGGACCAGCATCTGGGGGCAACTGCCGGCTCGCTGCCGGTCATTGCCGTCAGCATCCAGGTCAGTTATAATCAATTACTGCGCCGTATTACCGGACGGCGCATTTGTCCTGTCTGCAAGAGTAGCTACAACATCTACTTGCAGCCGCCCAAGGTCGATGAGTTGTGCGACCTCGACGGGACGCCCCTGACGCGGCGATCAGACGACACGGAAGAAGTATTCGAGGAGCGGATGCGGGCTTATAACTCGCTGACAGCTCCGGTCGTGGAGCATTATCGCGCGCTGGGCCGCTTCGAACAGGTGAACGGGGAGCAGCCGGTAAGTGCGGTGACAGCCGAAGTAATGCAGGCTGTTTTGCGCTTGAGGAGCTAGCGGTCGCATGCCAATCATGATCAAGACGCCGCAAGAGATCGAAAAGATGCGGCGCAGCGGCCAGGTGGTTCGCGAGGTGCTCGAGCATGTCCGGCAGTTTGTGAAGCCCGGAGCCTCGACACAGGATCTCGAGAACGCTGCCGTCGAGAAGATTAAGGAACTGGGCGCGAAGGCGGCATTCAAGGGCTACCGTGGATACCCTTGCGTGCTGTGCACCTCAGTGAACGAAGAAGTAGTTCACGGAATTCCGTCTGCGGAGCGGGTGCTTCGTGACGGAGATATTGTTTCGATCGACACAGGCGTAATCCTGGACGGCTACTATGGCGATTCGGCGATTACGGTGGCAGTGGGCCAGAAGGTTGCCCCGCGCACCCAGCGCCTGTTGGCAGTAACGAAGGCTTCGCTCGAGCGCGGCATTGAGGCGATCAAGCCCGGAGCAACGTTGGGCGATGTGGGGGCCGCGGTACAGGAAGTGGTGGAAGCCGAAGGCTTCAGCGTGGTCCGCGAATTTGTGGGTCACGGAATTGGTACGCGCCTGCATGAGGATCCGCAGGTTCCGAACTACGGCCGGCGCGGCCAGGGCCAGAAGCTGCGCGAAGGCATGGTGATCGCGATCGAGCCCATGGTGAACGCGGGCAAGCCGGATGTTCAGGTGTTGAGCGATGGCTGGACGGCGGTCACGCAGGATGGAAGTTTGAGCGCGCACTTCGAGCATACGGTAGCAGTTACCGCCGAAGGCGCAGTCATTTTGACCCAGTAGGCTGCAAAAGCAGAGCCGGCCACAGAACCGGCGGAATCGGGATAAGGTTTGTCGAAGGAAGACGCGATTGAAGTAATGGCAACGGTCGTAGAGACGTTGCCAAACGCCATGTTCAAGGTGGAGCTGGAAAACAAGCACCAGGTTCTGGCGCATGTTTCAGGTCGCATGCGGAAGAATTTCATCCGCATTCTTCCCGGCGATCGCGTAGCGGTGGAGCTGAGCCCGTACGATCTGACCCGCGGGCGGATTGTCTACCGGTACAAATAGGGATTTAGGAGAAGTCATGAAGGTTCGTGCATCGGTTAAGAAGATTTGTGACAAGTGCAAGGTCATCCACCGCCGTGGGGTGGTGCGCGTGATCTGTGAGAACTCGAAGCACAAGCAGCGCCAGGGTTAGTCTGGCGGCGCTTTGCTGCGAAACACCGAGTCAGCCCGGCCTGTGATTGCAAATCAAGGGAGGGCAAGGGCTAGTTAGCCGAAGTCAAGGCTTGCGATGAACCCCGACTCAATCACCGCCAAAGTCAAACAATGACATTGGCATAACCGCTCCCGGCGGCGAAGCTTCCGGCGAGCAAATGTGAAGGACAAAGCATGGCACGTATTGCTGGCGTCGATCTGCCCCGCAACAAGCAAGCTCGGATCGCGCTCACTTACATCTTCGGGATCGGCAACCCGCGTGCGCTGCGCATCCTCGGATCGGCGAATGTTGACCCATTCAAGAAGGTCCAGGATCTCGGCGAAGACGAGGTAAACCGCATCCGCCAGGTTATCGAGAACGAGGGAGACGTCGAAGGCGATCTCCGCAAGGACGTCTCGATGCACATCAAGCGCCTCATCGACATTCAGTCCTATCGTGGACTGCGCCACCGCCGCGGCCTGCCCACACGCGGACAGCGCACGCACACCAACGCGCGCACCCGCAAGGGCCCGCGTAAGGGCACGGTAGCAGGCAAGAAGAAAGCGACGGCGAAGACCTAATGGCAAAAGCACAGCAGGGCGCTGCCGGAAAGGCCGCCAAGAACAAGAAGTTCAAGAAGCGCGAGCGCAAGAATGTACCGTACGGTCTGGTCTACATTCAGGCGACGTTCAACAACACCATCGTGACGATCACCGACGGCCAGGGCAACACCATTTCCTGGAAGAGCTCAGGCTCGCTCGGCTTTCGTGGGTCGCGTAAGGGCACTCCGTTTGCCGCACAGCAGGCCGCCGTGAACGCCGCCAACCAGGCGCGCGATCACGGTCTTCGTTCGGTTGACGTGCGTGTGAGCGGTCCGGGTTCGGGCCGTGAGTCGGCTGTACGTGCGCTGGCTGCTGCAGGTATCGAGGTGCGTTCGATTCGTGACGTCACTCCAATCCCGCACAACGGCTGCCGTCCGCCCAAGCGCCGCCGCGTCTGATGACGCTGGAGATGCGTCGTACTTGTGAGCGGTGCTCAGCGCCGCTCACACCGCAATCCGAGGCATTTATCTGCACTTTTGAGTGCACGTATTGTCCGGAATGCGCTGCAACCATGCAAAGTATCTGGCCGAACTGTGGCGGAGAACTGGTTCGCAGACCGCGCGCAAAGGCATGAAATGAATTCGCTTGCTGCGAAAAACTGCAGAAAGCGGTAATCTAACAGATGGACTGGGACGAAGGATTGCCATCCGTAAACCAGTCGGCCTCTGAAGAGAACAGTCCGGATTAGGTCCGGACGCAGGAGAATGAATTGGCACGTTATACAGGAGCAGTCTGCCGCCTTTGCCGTCGCGAAGGCATGAAGCTTTTTTTGAAGGGCGCCAAGTGTTTCAGCGACAAGTGCGCGATTGAGAAGCGCAACTTCGCCCCCGGCCAGCACGGCCGCGACCGCAAGGCGAAGATCGTCGGATACGGCCTCCAGCTGCGCGAAAAGCAAAAGGCAAAGCGCATTTACTTCGCGCTCGAAGGTCAGTTCCGCGCCTATTACGAGAAGGCATCCCGCACCCCCGGCGTCACCGGTGAGTTGCTCCTGCAGCAGCTTGAGCGCCGCCTGGACAACGTTGCCTTCCGTCTCGGATTTGCAAGCTCGCGCCGTCAGGCTCGGCAGATTGTGCGCCACGGACACATCGAAGTGAATGGCCGCAAGGTGAACATTCCGTCCTTTCAGGTTGGGGTTGGCGATGAGATCAAGATCCGTCCAAACAGCCAGAAGCTTACCGTGGTCGAAGGCGCGAACGAATTCGCGAGCCACCAGCCCGCTCCGGCATGGCTGTCGGTCGATCGAACTGGCCTGTCCGGCAAGGTGCTCGCGTTGCCGAAGCGCGAAGACGTCAACCTGCCGGTCAACGAGCAGCTGATCGTCGAACTGTACAGCAAGTAAGACTACGCGTCCGGCGATACGCGCTTCGCGCTGGTCGATCAAAGTTTGAGGATTTCGACATTTCTTCGGGGTGTCGAAATCTCAAGGTAGTAAGTAAGGTAGTTCAATTTCAACGAAGGAGAAACAGGCGCAGCCGTTGCAGAATGCTTCGCGGCGTTCGCTGCGCATGAGAGGCGAATCGATATGCTTTGGAGAGGATTTCAAAAACCCAAGCGTCTGGCGGTAGAAGCAGAGACGCTTACAGAGAAATACGGGAAGTTCAGCGCACAGCCCTTTGAGCGCGGCTTCGGTACCACCATTGGCAACGCGCTGCGGCGCACCCTGCTCTCATCGATCGAAGGCGCGGCCGTCACTGCCGTCAAGATCGAAGGCGTTCTTCACGAGTTCCAGTCCATCACTGGAGTCGTCGAGGACGCGACCGACATTATCCTCAACCTGAAGCAGATCCCCTTCAAGTTGAGCGGCGAGGGTCCGAAGGCGCTGTATCTGCGCGCTGACCAGCCAGGTGTCGTGACGTCAGGCATGATCGAAGCCGATGGAGACGTCGAAATCCTCGATAAGGATGTCTATATCGCCACCGTCAGCGAAGGCGGCAAGCTTGACATGGAAATGCGTCTCAAGCGCGGCCGTGGCTACATCTCCGCTGACAAGAACTTCGACTCCGACCTCGGCATCGGATTCATCCCCGTGGATTCGGTTCACTCGCCGGTCCGTAAGGTGAACTACGCTGTCGATGCCGCCCGTCTCGGTCAGATCACCGACTACGACAAGCTCACGCTCGAAGTCTGGAGCAACGGTTCGGTGCTTCCGGCAGATGCCGTCGGGCTGGCAGCGAAGCTGCTCAAGGACCACATGAGCATCTTCATCAACTTCGAAGAAGAGATCGAAGCTGAGAGCCACTCCGAAGAAGGCCGCATGCAGTTGCGCAACGAGAATCTGAACCGCTCGGTTGAAGAGCTGGAGCTCAGCGTGCGCAGCTACAACTGCCTGAAGAACGCGAATATCCAGACCATTGGCGAGCTCGTGCAGAAGACCGAAGCCGAAATGCTCAAGACCAAGAACTTCGGCCGCAAGTCGCTGAACGAGATCAAAGAGATACTTGCTCAGATGGGCCTGTCGCTGGGCATGAAGATCGACGAGCACGGCAACGCCGTACCTGGACCGACCAGTGTGCTTCCAGCTGCTACCCTGGCTGCAAGCTACGGCAACTTCGACGACGATGACGAGGAAGATGAACTCGACGACGACCTCGCCCTGCAGAACGAAACCGAGAACTTCTAAGGGATTAGGGAATGGGGATCAGGGATTAGAAGACCTGACCCCACCTTCACCCGGAAATTTCAGATCAAGAGAGAAACGCCATGCGTCATCGCAATGCAGGATACAAACTCGGACGAAACACCAGCCATCGCCGCGCCTTGCTGCGCAACCTGGTGACCTCCATTTTTCTTGAGGATCGCGTCCACACCACTATCACCAAGGCCAAGGCTGTTCGCCCGCACGTCGAAAAGCTCATCACCCTCGGCAAGAAGGGTGACGTGCATTCCCGGCGTCAGGCTCTCGCCTTCCTGCAGACCCGCGAAGCAGTCACTCGGCTCTTTGACACGGTCGCGCCGCGTTACGGCGATCGCAACGGCGGGTATCTGCGTATCGTCCGCACCGGGTTTCAGAAAGGCGACGGAGCGGAGAAGGCATTCATCGAACTGCTCGGAGCCGAACAGGTTCTCGACGAAAAGCGCCAGAAGCGTGCCGACGCGCGCGCCAAGCGCCGCGAAGAGATGCAAAAGCAGCTTGAGGCACAGCAGCCGGCTGAAGGCGAAGAGCCGCAAGCCTAGCTCCCCAGCCATTTCACTTAAGAGCGCGCCTCCCCCAAGGTGCGCTCGTTTTGTTTTCTGGCCCTATCTTCGCCGCCCTGCTATCTTTAAGGCCTGCCGAAATTCTCCTTCCTATGCCAGCGGCCCGCCTCGACACGAGACCCCTAAAGGAATTCCACTGGTGGCGCTTCCAACTCGTGCTGGCGGTGATCGCTATCTGTGTCCGCCTGGTGCTCTGGGTGCTTCACATCCCGGGGAACTTCGGGGCCACACTTGTCGGCACCTTTATTACCGCCAATCTTTTTCTGGTCCTTGTGCTGCTGATCCAGCCGTACTTTGGGGGGCTGTCGCGCTCGCAGAAGTGGCTTTGGTACCTTGTTCTCCTGGTGCCCCTTGGTGGCCTCGCCAATCTTTTCTCCGAGATCATCATTTACCTTCTCTTCATTCCGCGCAGCGTCCCATTCTGGCACGCCTATCGGGAGGACGCACCATTCGGCCTCATGATCACGCTGGTTGTCGGCATTACCGCCTTCGCCTTTGACGACAGCCAGTCCCATCTGAAGGAGCAGAATGAGCGCCTGCGGAGCCAGGTCCAGCTTGGGCTCACGGAAAAGCAGACCCATCAGTCTGACCTCCAGCAGGCGCACGAGATCCAAATGCACCTGCTGCCGCGCGAGACACCTCAGCTTCCCGGTTTTCAGATCGCCTGTGCATGGCAGCCGGCATTGAGCGTTAGCGGCGATTACTTCGACGTGCTCGCTCTTGGGAAAGACAAGCTCGGCCTTTGCCTTGCGGATGTCTCTGGCAAAGGCATGGCTGCCGCTCTGCTGATGGCGAACCTCCAGGCCTCGGTGAAAGCCTTCACTCAAGACGGCGGCAATCCATCTGTCGAATCTCCCGCCGCCCTCTGCGCCAAACTCAACAGCGTCCTCTGCGATAACATCGCGCCCGGACGCTTCATCACCTTTTTCTACGGAATCCTTGACCGCGCTACACGCAAGTTCACCTACGAGAACGCCGGACACTGCCTGCCTCTTCTCGTCCATGCTGACGGCGCCATCGAATTTCCTGCTGCTTATAGCGGAGTGCTCGGCCTGTTCTCCCACTGGACCTACAGCGACCGCGAAGTGCAACTGGCTTCAGGCGACGTGCTGGTGCTGATGACCGACGGTGTCCTCGAAGCCTGGGATAAGGATGAAGAGGAATTCGGTTATCAGCGACTGATCGCTTCGGTGTTGGCCAGCCGGAGTGAGGGGGTTCATGACATTCGCAAGCGTGTTCTGGAAGATGTTTCCGCCTTCTGCTCTAACCATTTCCAGGACGACGCTTCGCTTATCGTGGTCACGGTCGACTAGCTATTTCGGCTGCACTTCCACTGCATCTTTGATCGCGAAATCTTTTGCGTGCGGTGGCACAATAACCTTCAACCCCTTGGTCAGATAGTGCGCGAGCACTTCGGGACGAGCCCAGTCCAGTGCCCAGCCGTCTTCGATGGCCACCACCGTATACTCGCCCGGAACTGCCTGACGCAGCGAAAAGCTGCCGTCCGAATCGCTCTGGTCGCGACGAAACATCTCGCGGTCCGCTCCCGGATTCTTTGGCGCCAGCAGGATCATCACGCCTGCCGCGGGTTTCCCATCGCGTTTGGCAAAGCCGGTTACGTTCGCCGATCCTTCTGCGAGCATCGCATTGATCCCGACCGACTGGGTGCCCACTTTCAACATGTGCCCTTCAGTGGCCGCTCCCGTCGCTGTGATTTGTGTCACGGCCACCGGACCCCCCTGCGCATTCGCCCACACTTCATAGCTACCCGGAGGAATCCCATGGATCGAGAACGACCCGTCTGCGTCTACCTGCTCTCCACCGGCATTGCGCCGACCGTCAGAAGAACGCAGTGAAATCACCAACCGATCGGGAAGCTTTTCTCCGTCGGCCATCGCGACCTTGCCGGATACATCAGCCATCGCCCCGGCTTGTGCCAGGTCTATCCTTGCATCGGTTGTGGCGTCGATGCTGGCGGCGTGGCTTGCATCGCCGCCGCGCGATTCCAGCGAGTAGTGTCCGGGAGCAACACCCTCATATTCGACCGTCATCTCCCCGTCGCCTCCCTGTCCACCTCTCATAACGGCAGACTGCACGCGGTCGGTCGTCCCGAAAATCTCCTGAGCAAGTTGTGGCATTGCGAATCCCCGCCCCGACGGCGCGGGTACCTGAACCGACAGGTGTACGGCAGGCACAGCATGCATGGTGAAATTTACCTGGACTTGATCACCCGCCTTGACGGGAATCGGCGTCGCCGAATCGGAATCAGTCACGTCCGCATAGAACGTAACCGGATACGCCACGTCGAGCGGCGAACGCTGGTCATTGGGAATCAGGTTGCCCTCGGCGTCTCTCTTCTCCTGCGGACGAGTGGCATACCAGGGATTGGCGCTGACCGCGACGAAGTAGTTTCCCGCCTCCAGGCGAGCGAACTCATATGCTCCGGTGTCGTCCGCAACCGTCATACCTGCGCGCACGATGTTGCCCAGTCCGTTGCGCTGGCTCTGACGATAAAGAGAAACCCGCGCCTGCTGGACCGGATCGCCGGCCTCGTCGGTCACTGTCCCTCGGATCACAGCCCGCGGCGACAGCCGGAACACCAGTCCGTCCGTCGTCAGTCCTTCACCGGTCACGATTGCGGTCGAAAATCCTTCGTGCTCGTCGTATGCCGCGCCAATGTAGCCGCGCCGCGATGCCTGCAGAGAATATTTTCCGGCCGCAAGATGTTCGAAGACGAAGTGTCCATCCTGCCCGGTTGCCGCCTCGGCGATCTGCGTTCCTCGATTGGAAGTCTGTAACGTCACATCTGAGCGATCCAACGGCTGTCCTGTGGCAGCGCTCACCACCACACCGCTGATGGAGTACTTGCCTGAGCTTTGCGGAGCGGCCTGCGCCAGTGCCAGCCCCTGTGGCACAAGGACCGCGAGCCATGCCAGCATACGCAGCGATAATTTCATCACTCGACGTCCGTGCTGGCGACGTGGATGATGTCCAGCTGCGCATTGGCTGAGCCGCCTGGATCCACAGTCACGGTCTCGCCTTGACCGGCATATTTCGCCAATCCCTCCGGCGTGTGGAAGTCGATCTCCTGTGGCGCGTCGAACGCGACAACGCGATACGATCCCGGCGCGAGACCATTGATCGTAGTCTGTCCCGACCCCTGCATTCCGCCCATCTTGATTTGTTCTGACGTTGCAAATAATGGGATCGCGTAGACATAGATTTGCTGTTGTTCGCCAAGCGCCGCCACCCCGGTCTGTTGACCGATTGCGCCATTGGAGAGTTGTGCCGAAATTGTCCCGGAGTCGTTGCGAAGAGTGACCTCGATGGGCGCCGAGGTCCCACCTGGTCCGACTACCAGTGGGTCCCGCGCCAGATCGACTCCGCCGCTGGTGATGGAACTCACGTAGCCCTCGAAGGGAGTCGTCTCCACCCAGTACCGCCCCGGGCCTACATTTTCAATCTCGAACGAGCTTCCGTCGCTTGTGCCTTCGACGCTGCGCATTCCGCCAGCTCCTTGTTGGCCGAAGAATTCTTCGGCCGCCATCAACGCGATGTTCAGCCCAGGGCTCACCGGGCTGTTTCCCTCGCTTGAGTTGGAATAGACTACATCCCCTGACGTATTCGTCGCGGTAAATACCTTCCGTACCGTCACCGGAACGGCATGCAGCGGGAGAAGCGCCATATTTAACCCCGACACCGACGCGCCGGCAACGGTGAAGTCTACCCGGCCATAGAGCTGTGCCTCTCCTCTGCGACGTCCTTCGATGTAGTAGCTGCCGCTCGGTACATTCACCTGCGCCGTTCCCTGCATCGCATTCCACCGCACGGGGAAGCTCATCTGCCGGCCACTCCGGTCGTGTACCTGGAGGTTCATCCCACCCGCCTCATGATTTGCAATCGTCACGGTTACGGAATAGAACTCCTGACGGGCCAACGTGAAATCCGCTTGCGCATGCTGCCCCGCGGTCAACGTCAATAAGCCGGCTGCCGACATGTCAGCAACGCCGGGATAGTAGGCCGCCGGATATCCGTAGATCGCGTTCGCCCGCGATGCGGCGCTGTCGCCATCCCGTGTTGGCTGGGTGTAGAGCAGGTAAGATCCAGGCTGCAGCCCAGCGATTCGAAAGAGCCCCTCGCTGTTTGTCGTCGCGCCGCCCTGCATCATCCACGTTTCGCGGCCACCGTTGATCCGCCTGCGATATGCCATCACCCGAATGCCGTCTGCGGCATCGGCCGTCGAGAGCATCACCTGACCAGTGATCAGCGCCTCCGGCGTGAGGTAGAAGGTCAGACCCGGCATGGTGGCGCCGACCTGGATTGAGTGGTTCGTGGCTCGCCCACGCGCCCCGAATCCTGGCCGCCGCACGGAAATCTGCGTACCCCCCGCAGGCAGGCTCAATTCAAAACGGCCATCATTGTCGGTGAGAACAGCAGCCTCGTGCGCGTCCACCAGCGCTCGTGCAATCGGCTGATGCGTTACGCTGCTGAGAACAAGACCCTTCACCGGATAGACCGGGCCAGCACTGTCTGAAGCTTCCTGCCCGGCACATGGTCGCGCGGCGAGCGCCATCGTGGCGAACCCCAGCACACATGTGAGCGCGGCGTTCCGTGGTGTCCAACTCCTGTTTAGAACAAAGAGCACTGGAGAAGACCTATCCCGCCATTCTCAGCGATCTCCCGCGAAAAGAAAATGCGGGAGATCCAATTTCACAGCGGCGCAAAGGTTGGACGGACTAATTGGGGGAGTTGTCACGACGAAGCCCGGAAATTAGGAGGATGGCCGGCCCGCCTAATCGCAGGCCATCAGCAGCTCATCGGCTTCGGAGGCGTCTTCTACCGGGACGTTGATCGGCCCCGACTCGAAGAACCGCTCCACCACGCCGAGAATCGTTTCTCCGGTCTTCGATTCGTAGATGGACTTTCGCAGCGCAGCGCCGCCCGGCACGCCATGCGTAAACCACGATGCGAATTGCTTCATCTTGCCCTGTGCCTCTGGGAAATCAGCCTCGAGCAACATCTCGAAGTACAGGCGGATCATGCGGTAGCGGTCGAGATTCGTCGGCTCGTCGTAGCGGCCGGTAGCTGTGTACTGCGCGATCTGCCGAAAGATCCAGGGGTTCGCCGGTGCGGCGCGTCCGATCATCACCGCGTCGCAGCCGGTTTCCGCAACCAGGGCGCAAGCATCTTCGGGAGTCCGCACGTCGCCGTTGCCGATGACCGGAATCCCCACCGACGCCTTCACGGCCGCAATCCACTCCCACCGCGCCTGCCCGGAGTAGCCCTGCTCGCGCGTCCGGGCATGGAGCGCGACGGCGTTCAGGCCGCATTGCTCAGCCAGTCGCGCCAGCTCCACACAGACGATGTGGTCATCGTTCCAGCCCATGCGAAACTTCACGGTGAAGGGAATCGATACCGCAGCTCGCACTGCTTCGAAAATTTTTCCGATCAGCGGCAGATCGCGCAGCAATCCGCTGCCGCCATTGCACGCAACAACGCGCTTCGCCGGGCAGCCCAGGTTCAGGTCCACCATATCGAAGCCCGTGTCTTCGACGATCCTGGCGGCATCCGCCAGCGTTACCGGGTTCGACCCGAACAACTGCGCCGAGATCGGGTGCTCGTCGTCATAGAAGGTCAGGTAGCGCTTGCGCTTCGATTCCCGCATGCGCGAGAGGCCATCTGCGGAGGTGAACTCCGTCATGATGAGCCCGCATCCCGACTGCTGATTCGTGACCTCAGTCTCGACCGACGCGGCCGCATCGGCATCGGCAGTGAACACACTGGCATTGCGAATGAACCGCCGAAACACCGTGTCCGTGACGCCGGCCATCGGAGCGAGCACTGTCGCCGGAGCCACCGCGACGCTGCCGATCTGGACAGACCCCGGCACACGCGCCTCTGCAGGCATCGCGTGCTCCACCGGATTGTCCCAATTCTTCTTCATCGAACGTTGGATCAGTGAGTCCTGGTAAAACGAAAGCCCCCGCAATGCGGAGGCTTTGTCGATCGTACTCGGCAGCCTGTTACTTCGCTGCGGTTTCTGCCTTCGCGTACTTGCGGCGGAAGCGCTCGACGCGGCCTGCGGTATCCACCAGCTTCTGCTTGCCCGTGAAGAACGGGTGGCAGCTGGAACAGATTTCTACGTGGATGTCGCCTTTGTGGGTTGAGCGCGTGGCAAAACTTGACCCACAGGCACACATAACCCTGATTTCGTTGTAGTTCGGATGAATCCCTGTCTTAGGCATGACTAGTCTGGAACCTTTCCTGCAATCTTCTTATTTTATGCGGTTTTGGGGTGTTTTGCAACGCCGCTGCACCACCGGTAGTGTCCTAATTTGAAATTTTCACCCTGCGAGTTTGGCATCAATCGTGCTCCGTATCCATTCGGAAACTGTCTGCTTGCTCGCCTTCGCCGCTGCCTCTACTTGCTTGCGAACGTCGTCACTCAGCCGAACTTGAATCGCGCCTGACTTTGCATGGCCCTTCGGCAATCTCGGACGGCCCGGTTTCCTTGGCTTAGGCTGGCTGGGCATTGCGAAACTCCTGAACGATGAAGGCGCGTACAGCTTTTGCGGGTGATAACGCGGGGTAAATGTGGAGCACGGTAACGTGGCGGAATGGTTTGTCTGGATCGCCCGTATCGTGCAACCACGCATAGGCTTTATCTGTCTTCGGATGCCCCTCTAGGTGAAAGACTTCTACTACACCATCCCATACGGGTTTTCCCTGAAATATTTCTTTAACAGGCACACTTTCTACGTGCGTGGCCTTCGCTCCGTGCAGGCGATGGATTACGTCTCGCAGTTCCGTAATGTGGCTCGCGGTGCTCATTGCTGGTCCGTATGCTCGATTTCAAGTGTGAGCTTAAAGCCAGCCGGAAATGATCCGAGCGCGTCTCTCAGGCTGTTCAGAGCCTTGAGGAACTCCGCAATAGTTAATTCACAGGTAGAACCGTTTACCAAGGCCCAATCCCTGCTGCACACGGGACACCTGTTGAGTTTTCCCTGTTCTTCCTTCGTCCCAAGACTGCGAAGAGACGAAAGCAGTAATTCGCTGTGACAATGTTTGCACTCCAGTCTTAGCGAAAGCAGATCGGACAATTCGATAAACCTTTTGGTTTCGCTCGTCATGCCGCCGCCTCCACCAAATCTCCGACGCTCCAGAATCCTGATGTAACACCCGCTGCCATTGCCGGAGTGCAGCGCAGCGTGTTGTGACGCTTCACGAAGTTGTAATAGGCAAAGTGCAGGCCAACTGCCGCCTCAAAGTTCTCGCGCTTCTTGCTGAATGCCAGCGTGAGGCGGGTCAAACGACGCATGTGCAGGCGCGTGGTAGCGTTCAGCCGCTCCACGTAGCTCGTAGAGATCAGCCGCTCATCGGGATTGCCAACGATGACTTTCTTCTCGGAGGAGACAAACTCAGGAGCGCTATAACGGCGATTGTTGCTCTTTTCCTCTTGGCCGTAGACTTTGATGATCTGGGCGTAGTCCACGTCGCCACCGAAGGCATTTTCTACCGCATCTACATAGGCGCGAAGGCCATCGGTGGAGATTTGCACCCGGTAGGCCATGCGAGCCGCTACGTCCTGCACAAAGGCGTTTGCGGTGGCAACGCTGCGATCCCCAACCCTGAACGCTGGAACCAACTTCGTATCAGCATCAATCGCGCAAAATGTCCAAACGCTTCCGACCCCGGTTTCGCCTTCGCGGATGTGGCGTTCTTTCTTCCCGACGAATCCCCAAATCTCATCCATCTCCAGACGGCGGCAGGGAAGGTTCCGCATCTTCTCATCCATCAGAGCCGTGCAGCCCTGTCCGACCTTCACGCCAAGCCGCATAATCGTGTCGCGGTGAACGCCGGTAATTCGCTCGATTGAGCGAATGCTGGAACCTTCGGCCAGCGCTCCGATAACCGTGATTTTCTTGTCGGTGCTGAGTACGTTTGCCATGTAATTACTGTAGTGCAATAATTCAGGAAGGTCAAGGATTTTTTGTGGTACATTTTCTGCATTATGCTGAAAAGGTTCGCGGTATTCGCAGTTGCGGTATCGGTCATCTCTCTCCACGCTTATGCCCAGACAAGCAAAACAGAGCAAGCTAAGGACGCCGCAAACCCATCCCATCAGGCTATGTCGATCTCGATACAGCAGGACAACAGCGCATCCCTCCAAGCCAAAAGCCAACAGCACATTGATGGCAATATAAGAGTCCTCACTCTCCCCTCGAAAGACTGGCAGGATAAAACGGCCTTTTGGATCAATCTTGCACTCGCTGTTGCCGGGTTCGCTGGCATTTGGGTGGCGATATGCACTCTTCGCAAGATCGAGCGGCAAACCAAAGCAACTGAAAAGGGTGCTGACGCGGCAAGACTTAGCGTCCAATCGCTGATCGATGCCGAACGTGCCTGGATAGCCGTGAGAATTGAAGGTGACATCCTTTGCGGGGAATTTAAGGCCATCGCATCGAACCAAGGAAGAACCCCGGCGACAATCATCTCTTGGGATTATGGATTTGCTTTTACTAACGCGAACAATAATTGGGAACTGCCTGTAGTCCCCGACTATTTTAGCCAAATGACGTGGATGCGAGGTATTCTCGTCGCGCCGCAAAATCAGTTTCCCGCTGTTCATGCCCCAGAACCCATCTACAACGCGCTGATCGGAAGAAGGTCTAAATCGGATCAGTTGTGTGTATACGGAAGAATCGTCTATTGGCACATCTTTTCTTCCAAAGACGATATGAGCAAGGCCTGTGAAACTCGCTGGTGCTTTAGATTTCGGGAAGATGCCAGAGACTACATTCCCTATGGCGGGGAATACGACCGTGCGACTTGATAAACCGCCCCTTGGCAAAGCCTTGTGACTGCCGATTGCCGCTCCCATCATTAAGCACAGCACAAGCCCGAATAGGCAAATTAGGACACTACCGCACCACCCGCTCGACATCCTTCCTTCCCCGTGTTTTAGTGGAAGGCGCATGGCAATCGTGTTTATTGGATATCAAATGTGTCGATCCGGATTCTTTGCCGCCATCTGCCTCACCGTCTCCATTGCCGCAGCTCAAACCACGGCCCAAACTGCTCCCCAGACTGACTCGAGCTACATCGATCCGAGTGGAACTGCGCACATCACCCGAGTGATTCCCGTGCCGAAGACCGCCAGTCCGGAGGCACAGGCAAAGCTCGCGCGGCCAGTCTCTGACGCTGCCCACCCACAAACCCTCGCCGAACGCCGCAGCGGCACCGACACGTGGCAAGCGCGTGCTGGAGACGCGAGCAAAGCCGTCTATCCGGTGAACATCAGCGATAGCGCCTTTGCCGGAGTGCCAGTGCGGGTCGTTACGCCGCTGACGATTCCGCCGGCGAACAGCAATCTGGTGCTCATCTGCGTTCACGGCGGCGGATTCAACTCCGATTCAGGCTCCCTCACCGAGAGCATCCCTATTGCCAACCTCACGCAAACCAAAGTCGTCTCCGTTCTTTACCGTCTCGCGCCTGAGCATCCGTTCCCGTCTGCAGTCGACGACACGGTCGCGGTCTACAAGGAGCTGCTCAAGAGCTACAAGCCGAAGAACATCGGCCTCTACGGAACCTCAGCCGGAGCTATCCTCACTGCCGAGACAACCGTCCGGCTGAAACAGCTTGGCCTTCCGCTGCCCGGCGCTCTCGGCATCTTCTCCGGCATGGGCGACTTCAGCCGGTCCGGCGACTCGTGGGCTATGTACGCGCTCAATGGTCTTTCCGGCCATCTTGACCCGCCTGAACCGGGCACGCATGACTCGGAATATGTGGGCTCGACCGATACGAAGGATCCCGTCCTCTCGCCATTGTTTGCAGATGTGAAGGGATTTCCGCCTACTCTCTTCATCACCAGCGGACGCGACATCCTGTTGAGCGGGACGACCATTCTCCACCGGAAATTCCTCGAATCGGGCGTTGACGCCGACCTCGTCGTCTTCGAAGCATTGCCTCATGCCTTCTGGAACGATGTCAGCCTGCCCGAGTCCCGCGAGGCCTACCAGATCATGGCAGGCTTCTTCAACTCGCGTTTGGGGAAATAGCCGCTGGTTTTTACGCAAGATACCCCGCGATATACACAGCCCTGCGCCTGCCATACTCTAAATTCATGCCACAACCCTGCCCCAAATGCGACGGAATGGGAATGCGTGTCGTCCGCCGTCCGGACGGATCGCAGGTTGCCGAGCCCTGCGATTGCCGGCAGGAACTGCGAGTGACCGCGTTGCTCGGGCGGGCACGAATCCCGCGCCGTTACGAGCATTGCTCCTTCGATAGTTACGAGGCCACGTTCCCGGGAGCCGACGCTTCGCTTGCTGCCGCTCATCTGATGGCGCGCCGCTTCGTCGACGGATATCCCGCGACCACTGAAGGCCACGGCCTGCTGCTTACCGGATCGATTGGAGTGGGCAAGACCCATCTCGCCGTCGGCATCCTGCAATCGCTTATCGTCGAGAAGGGTGTTCGCGGACTTTTCTGCGATTACCGCGAACTGCTCAAGGAGATCCAGCACTCTTACAATCCGCAGGTGCTCACCACCGAGCTTGAGATTCTGCGCCCCGTCTTCGAGGCCGAAGTGCTCATCCTCGATGAACTCGGAGCATCCAAACCGACTGAGTGGGTCTGGGACACGGTCGCCCACATTCTCAACACCCGCTACAACGACAAGCGCACCACCATCATCACCACCAACTACCCAGATCAGCCTCCCGGCAGCAACAACATCAGTGGCCCACAGCGCGCCATGCGCGAGGAGAGCCTCGGCGATCGTATCGGCGAACGCATGCGCTCCCGCCTGGCGGAGATGTGTGTTGTGATCGAAATGCGCGGAGCCGATTTTCGCCAGAAAGTGGGCCGCGCCAGATTCGCCTGAGTCCCTACTCCAGCACAACCTCGGCCTCAGTCCTTCCGGTCATGGTGAGCACGACGGCGGCAGCGATGATGAGTCCTCCGCCCGCCCACGCGCCCGGGCCAAGCCTGTCTCCGAGTAACTCCACACCGAGGATCGATCCCATGGCCGGTTCGATATTCAAAAACACGCCCGCACGCGACGCCGGAACATGATGAATGCCCCAGTTCCATAAGAGGGTAGTGGTAGCGGTGCAAAGCAATCCGCTGGCCGCCAGGGCAAACCACACCTTCGGGCTCACCCCATGCACCGGAGGCGGACCATCGACCAGCGCCACCCACACCGTCAGCATGGCCAGCCCGCTCAATAATCCATAGCCCGTGACCACGACAGCAGAGTGGCCCTGCACCAGGTGGCGATTCAGCAGAATCCAGCCCAGCGCGATCACCAGCGACAGGATGACAAGCATGTCACCCACCAGCGTAGGACCGCCCGCGGTGTGCACCTGAGTCCTGCTCATGGTGATGAGAGCGACGCCGCCCGTCGAGCCCGCCATCGCTAACCAGCCTTTCCAGTCCAGTCGTTCGTGCGTGAAGAGGGTCGCGCCGATGGCCAGGATCACCGGCATCGTACCCACCATGAGCGATGCATGGCTCACCGTGGTGAGCGACAACCCGTAGAACTGAATGAGGAACTGCAGCGGAATGCCCAGGAACGACGCGGTGAGCAGCAGCAGCCATTCCTTGCGGTTCAGGCCCGGCTTGCGCAGCATCGGCAGAAACCCAAGACACGCGAACAAAAAACGGTAGAAAACCATGTGTCCCACCCTCAGTTCGGTGAGCGCGATTTTCCCAAAGTAGAAGCCCGTTCCCCACAGTGTGCCCGCCAGCGCGCAGGCTCCGTAGCCGAGTGCCTGCGTCATGGCGGGTGATTTTGGTCTGAGCTGCACGGGCATTTCTATAGCCTCGCACACTCGGTGCCACCTGCTGTCCGCGATTGGTTTTGAGGGTGGAGCTTTACGGCGTCATGCAAGTCGTTGAACCGGAGCAAACACAGCGAGTTGCACAGTGTGCCCTCGGGCGAAGACAATACTGGCGATGGTCTCCTGCGGACAATGCGCGCGCCTGAGCGTGACCATACTCGGGCTTTTCGCTGTGGCCGCGTCCGCCTGCCAGGGTGAATCCAAGCGCAAGTCGGATTCGGACACGGGGCCGCCCCCAACTGTGCGGATTGATGTAGGGCAACTCGGATATGTCGCGCCCAGCAGGGCGTACCTCAGCTATCGCTATGCAACCACAACGCTCGACTTCATCGATAACGATCACCTGCTCTTCACTTTCCGCGATGCCTCCCTCATGCATCGCATTCCGGACGATCCGCCGGATGATGAGGATCAGACGATTCGCGCCGAGGTGCTCGACATCGCCACTGGCAAGGAGATAGAGGAGAGCCAATGGCGGATGCACGATCGCCAACGCTACCTATGGCCGATGCGTGACGGCAGGTTCATGGTGCGACAGAGAAATTCGCTCTACCTTACCGACAGCCACCTGGCACTGCGGCCCTACCTCACCTTTGACACGCCGTTGCAACTGGTGCAGATCTCTCCCGATCGCAACCTCATGGTGATCGAGGTGCAGAAGATCGTCCCTCCCGACCCCAACGCGCCGAAAACCCCGAGTTTCGATTCATTTTTTGGGCCGCCTCCCAAGCCAAAGCGAACCCGAATGGTGCTGGTGCATCCCGGAGACAATACCGTCCTTGCCGAGAGCGAAACTCGGCATCCCGTCGACGTGCCTATGGTCGAAAACGGCTACCTCAATCTGCTCGAAGGTAAGGATCCGGGGAAGTGGGTGATGCAGCGAGAGGTGCTTCGCGGCGGTGATCCGCAAGTCATTGCCGAGGTCAAGTCCTCATGCATGCCCACTCTCGTCACCCTCAGTGACAGCGTTGCTCTGGCGCTTGGCTGCCCTCCCAAAGGAGGGAACGACCACCTCGTGAGCGCGATCTCGCTCAAGGGCGATGTGTTATGGCAGGACCGTTGGAAGCAGCGCTATATCTGGCCGACCTTTGATTACTCCGAAGACGGCAGCCGCTTCGCATACGGTTCACTTCAGACCAACCGCGACATCGGATCGATGGATTTCTTCGGTCAGGAGGATGTCGTCGCGCAGATGGTGGGCGTCTTCAATACTCAGTCCGGCAAACTGGAGCTGACAAAAGATGCGTCGCCGGTCTTGAGCGCCGGCCACAACTATGCACTCTCGTCCGATGGCCGCCGCTTTGCCATCCTTCGCGAGGGTGCGATCGAAATTTACGATTTGCCCCCGGTCGCCGCCGTCCCGCCGTCAGCGCCAATCGCTCAAAAATAATGGACTTCATCCCACGGATAGCTCTTTCGTGCTAAATCCGCCGGTTGACCCCACGGTTCGCCGCAAATAAAATTAAGAAGGAATACCCTACCCTTGCGGCGGAAATTCTTTCTGCTATAACGGGTGCGGGTGGCGGAGTCCATGGCTTCCGATCTTCGAATCAGCCCGCGCGAGCGGCTGGTGTTAACGACAATTATCGAAAACTACATCGCAACGGGCGAACCCGTCGCGTCGCAGGGGCTCGCCCGTCAGTTTGGAAATAAAGACGGGATGAGCGCCGCGACCATTCGCAACATCATGGCTTCTCTCGACGAGGCGGGGCTTCTCGATCAGCCGCATACCTCGGCTGGCCGCATTCCTACGGCCCAGGCGTTCCGCTTTTACGTGGATCAGCTAGCTGGTCCTGCACGTTCTGCGCTGCTCACGCCCGAACGTCGCGAGCAAATCGAAGACAGCTTTGCCGGTGTCGGTTCCAGCCAGCAGTTTCTTGAGCGCACCTCCCACGTCCTTGCCCTCATTTCCAGCGGAGTGGGCGTCGCACTTGCTTCAGCACGGGAAGCCCAGGCGCTTGAACACATCCACTTTTCCCGTCTTACCCGCGGGCGCGTTTTGGCCGTCGTGGTTACTACATCCGGAGTCGTGCAGGACCGCGTGCTCATGCTCGACCAGGATCTGTCTCTTTCGGAACTCGAGGCGGCTGCGCGATTCCTGAACGAAAATTTTCATGGTTGGTCGATCGATCGTATTCGCGCCGAACTGGGACGCCGTATCGAGGCCGAACGAAGCGAATACGACCAGCTCATGAGTTCCGTCGAAGAGCTTTGCCGCAAGGGAGCGCTCCAAGGTGATATGGGTATGGGGCCAACCATCTTCGTTGAAGGTGTCGCTAATCTCCTTGCCGGCGAGATCGACCGCGAGCGGCTTCGCCTGATGTTGAGCGCGCTCGAGGCCAAGCAGAGGCTGATCGAGTTGTTGAATGCTTATGTCGACGCGCGCCAGCAGTCCGTGCGTGTTGTCGTTGGACTGGAAGAGGCCATTCCCGGCATGCACAATCTGGTATTGATTGGAGCCCCGGCACGCCTGGGTGCGGAGAGTCTGGGCACGGTCGCGGTCATCGCTCCCACGAGGATCCAATATCAGGAAACAATCAACGCTGTTTCTTACATTGCACAGCTTTCTGACAGGATTTTCCAGCCTCCTCAGTAGCTTGCGCCCCTCTGGCGTGGTCCTGCATCTAAATGCATGTTTCCGTGCGCGATAAACTTGAACTAGAGATCAGGTTCGTATGAGCCGAAGGAATTTTCTAAATAACCGAATGACTGAAGAAATGCTTGAAGTAACACCGAACAGCGACACTGCCCCAGAATCCCCGGCCAGCGCTGCATCCGAAACTGTGGCCCTGCCGGAGTCAGCAACTCTCATGCAGGAAGAGTTCGACCGTCTCAAGTCTGAGCGGGACACCCTTCTCGACAGGCTTGCCCGCCTGCAGGCCGAGTTTGAAAACGCCCGCAAGCGCGAAGCCCGCGAACGCACCGAATTTCGGGATTATGCGGTTGCTGGAGCCGTCGAGCAGTTTCTGCCTGTGCTCGACAACTTTCAGCTCGCGCTCAAATCGACCGGATCGACCGAGCAACTGCGTACAGGCGTCGAGCTGATTGTCAAGCAGATGGAAGAAGCCCTCCGTTCGCTCAATGTTCAAACCGTCGAAACGGTTGGCGCGGAGTTTGACCCGCGTGTCCATGAAGCGCTGGAGATGGTCGAGAAGCCCGAATTACCAGACCATCAGGTCTTTGATGAAGTGCGTCGCGGATATCGCATCAAGGAGCGCCTGCTCCGTCCCGCTCTTGTCCGCGTCGCCAGCAATTCGCAACAGAAGGAAGCATGAGTCGAACCGAAAACGTGATTAAAGCCGATTACTACGAAGTGTTGGGTGTGTCGCGGAGCGCCTCTGACCAGGAGCTCAAGACCGCTTATCGCAAGCTTGCAATGCAGTACCACCCGGACCGCAATCCGGGCAACGCCGATGCGGAAGACAAATTCAAGCAGTGCAGCGAAGCCTACCAGGTACTGGCCGATGCGGAGAAGCGCGCGGCCTATGATCGCTACGGTCATGCCGGAGTTTCCGGTGTGGGCGGCGGCAACGGCAATCCCTTCACGGGCATGCCGGATCTGGGCGACATCTTCGGCGATCTCTTTGGATTCAACGTCGGTGGCAGTCGCAAACCGTCCCGTGTGCAGAAGGGCCGCGACGTACGCTTCGATAAGACGATCGAATTCGACGAAGCCGTCTTCGGCAAGGAGATGGAAGTCTCGATCCGCCGCATGGAAGCCTGTCCCGACTGTAGAGGGATGGGCGCAGCCGATGGGCGCGGTCCGTCGACCTGCCAGCAGTGCCAGGGACACGGACAGGTTCGATATCAGCAGGGCTTTTTCTCCATTGCCCGCACCTGCAACGTCTGCGGAGGCACAGGATCAGTCATCTCCGACCCTTGCGGAACATGTCGCGGAGACGGCCGCGTCCAGCGCGAGCACAAGATCAACGTCAGCATTCCCGCCGGTGTCGAAGAGGGAACCCGCATCCGCTATCAGGGTGAGGGCGATGCTGGTCGTTTCGGTGGACCCTCCGGGGATTTGTATATTGTGCTCTCCGTTAAGCCGCACCAGTTCTTTGAGCGCGATGGCAACGACCTGCACTGTGTCCTGCCCGTCTCCTTCCCGCAAGCTGCGCTAGGCGCTGAGGTGGAGATACCCACGCTCGAAGGCGCGACCATGCTGAAGATTCCCGAAGGCACGCAGAGCGGGAAGGAGTTTCGTCTCCGTAGCAAGGGCGTGCCCTATCTGAACGAACGCGGGCGCGGCGATCTCATCGTCCAGGTCGCGATCCAGACACCAAAAAAGCTCACCCGCATTCAGAAGGAGCTGCTGCGCCAACTTGGAGAGACGCTAACCGTCGAGAACACCCCAACCTCCCGCCGCCTCTTCGACAAGGTGAAGGAGATGTTCTCGTAAGCTCGCACGATAAGTGGAAGATAGAGTGCGGGACGTGGGATACAACAGCGGCCTGATAACAGGTCTAAGTGCTTCACACGACCGCGCGAGACAGGCTCCTCATCGCGGACACGGCAAGCCACTCATTCGTAACTATGCCGGAAGGTAACTATTTCTCCACGGGATAGTTACGCCCTTCTGCCACCGAAGAGTTATTCCAATTCTCTTCCTATCGACAATAATGAATTCAGGCTGACACGTATGACTCACCCGGTTCGCCCCCCTCCTATGCTCAAAGTTTCATTCACTCCCCCCCAGGTGGGACTCATCTGGCACCTCAACCAGCAGGAACGGTTGGAACCTGTAGCCGATAGCGTGCTGAGAACTCGGTTCGGGACACAAGGGCATCAACGTCGAGCAGAAGAAGAAATCCTGGAAGGGATCTTGCTTGTCGCCATCGATGTTTGAGTGTTTTCTTTTCCGGCCGATAACAAATGGAAAGAGAGCGTAAAACATTGAACAAACTCTTTAAGTATTCATTCTTGGTATTGGCCTTGACTCTTGGAGTAAGCACCGTCGCTCATGCCGACCCGAGGCACGATCATGATAAGGATCGAAAGCCAAAGGCCCACGAGGCTCCCGAAGTTGATCCAACCCTGGCTACTGGCGGATTCTCTCTGCTTGCAGGAACGCTCACCGTTCTGCGCGCCCAGCGGCGCAAATAGACGGAGAAGATACTGAGTATCCTCTACAATCGCGCTTTGACTGGGAACGACGACCATTCCCAGTCAAGGCCATTTTTTTCCCCTCCTCGTCATCTCCTCGGACGCCTCTATCTCTTCGCCGTCGTCTTGACGATTGAATGCCTGTTGTTAGCTGGCATTCCGCACAGCGGACCGCTCCTCGGGCCTCTGGCTCCATCCGGCATCGTTGCACTTGCGGTTTTCATGACCCTCGGCCATTCGACGTTGAAGACGCAACGGGCCGATATCGCCTTCAGCGGCCCACTATTCGCCGCGCACTTGTTTTGTATCGCCGGAGTTTACGCCGGCAACCTCGCGTCACTCTACGGATTCAGCCTGACTTCCTCCCGAGCCGAGCATATTGCGTTCAGCGCAGTGCTGTTGCTGGGAGTTGCGCTGCTCGCGCTCGCCTGCATTCCCCTCCGTGTCTGGACCAGGACAATGCGCACTACCCACCCTTTGTGGTTGCTTTCGTTTCTTGCCGGCGTATTGGCATTGGCTCTGCGTTATCCCCTGCAATTGCTCTGGGGCACATCCATTGCCTCTCACGGGCGTCTTCTTCAGATCGCGACTTTCCGCTCTGTATACACAGTGCTTCATCCTTTCGTGCCGGATCTCACAGCTGATCCATCGACCTGGGTAATTGGAACGCCGAGCTTCGCAGTCGGCATCGGCGAGCCATGTTCTGGGATGGAAGGCCTCGGACTGGTTCTTGTGTTCACGGTCATCTGGCTTTGCTTTTTCCGCAAAGAGAGCCGCTTTCCGCAGGCCCTCCTGCTCGTGCCCTGCGCGCTCGCGTGCGTGTGGATGCTGAACATAGTCCGGATCTGTGTCATCATCCTTATCGGTAACGGAGGCGCTCCCTACATCGCTATCGTCGGCTTTCACTCTCAGGCGGGATGGATCGCCTTCACTGCCGTTTCCGTGGCTTTTTCCGTAGCTACGCGTAGGATCTCCTGGGTTAGAAGGGATCCCATCTTCGCTGCCGGCGCAGCTGACGGTGCAATCGTTGTCGGAACGGTGGGCGCATCAAAAGCTATTACAGTAGAAGCCGGAGAATCTCCGGCGACCGCTGCGTATCTGGTTCCCTTTCTGGCCATCCTTGCAGCGTCTTTTATTTCGAAGGCCGCTTCCGGATACTTCGAATGGCTTTACCCCTTGCGCTTCGTTGCCGCGGCGATCGCCATCTGGTATTTCCGGTCGGAATACAGGAAGCTCAACTGGCGCTTCGGTTGGCTCGCTCCCTTGACCGGCACCGCAGTCTTCCTAATCTGGATTGCTCCCGGATTGTGGGCGCATGATCACGGCGTAAGTTCCCTGGGCTCCGAACTGGCCGCACTTTCACCGACCGCTCGCATCGCCTGGATACTATTTCGGATTGCGGCCGCGGCCGTCACCGTGCCCATTGCCGAAGAACTGGCGTTTCGCGGCTACCTCTTGCGTCGATTGATCAACCGGGATTTTGATGGAGTGCCATTCTCCCGCACGACCGTACTCTCGCTGGGCGTTTCCTCCGTGGCCTTTGGCCTGATGCATGGCCAGCACTGGATGGTTGGTATTCTCGCCGGAGTTGCTTACGCTGCGGTGCTCAAGTGGCGAGGACGCATGGGCGATGCCATCGTCGCGCACGCCACCAGCAATCTGCTTCTGGCCGCCTGGGTGCTCCTGAAAGGCGACTGGGCGCAATGGTAGAAACTGCCACTTTTTCAAGTTGGTCTATTCGAGTAGTGCCGCCACAACCGCCATCGCCGTGATCGCCGCAGTCTCCGCGCGCAGAATGCGCGGTCCCAGGCTCACCGGCTTCCAACCCTCACTATCGAAGAGCGCTTCTTCCTCGGCGACCCACCCACCCTCCGGCCCCACGGCCACTCGAATTGCAGGCAGCTCATCGCCCGCTGCAGCCAACGCCTCTTCAACCGCGCCACGCAGTGTCCTCGTACGCTCCTGCTCGGCGAGCAGCAGGCGCACTGCCTCGCCTTCGCGCCGCGCGGCGGTCTTCAATGCGAGCGCATCTTCGATTACCGGGACATCGGATCGGCGCGCTTGTTGCGCCGCCTCGCGCGCGATGCGCCGCCAGCGTTCTACGCGGTTCTGCGCCGACTGCGCCAGATGTTTCTCGCTGCGCCTCGCAATGATCGGGACGATGCGCTCCACTCCGAGTTCGGTTGCCTTCTCAATCGCCCACTCCATGCGGTCGAACTTGAAGACCGACAGAAGCAGCATGACGGGCAGCGCGGGGTCCGCTTGGACTTCTGCGATCAGGTTGAATCGCACAGCATCTCCGCTGATGCCGGCGATCACTCCGTGCCACACGCGGTCCCCGGCAACGATATCGAACTCCATGCCGGCCTGCGCGCGCAGCACGCGGATCAGGTGCGAGGCCTGCTCACCCGTGAGCGATGCGGTGGCTTCGTCCCAGCTATCTGCAATCCAGCGTCGGCGCGTCATATCTTTGATTGTCTCTCATTCACGCTAGTAGCCCACAAACACGAAGGGGGACGCTTTATGCGCCCCCCTTCTGTGTTGCCTGTTTCTACTGCTTACTTCTTCTTGGCTGCCTTCTTCGCTGGCTTCTTGGCTGCCTTCTTAGCTGCCTTTTTTGTTGCCATGGTGTTCTATTCTCCCTTTTCGATGTGACATCGAGTCTGCAACATCATGTTGCAGTTAACGAATGTATAGAAGTCTGAAAAAAAAGTGTCAAGAAAAAAATCGCATTTCTTCGCATTCAATTTTTCGAATTGAATCGTATGCGTCAACCTGTGATCGCTTCCAACTCCAATTGCGCGGAGATATTTGTCAGATTGCATGGAGGTGTTTCGCGATCGCAAGCGCAATTCCGGTGACCGAGTCGTGCCACGCATGCGCCATCATCCCCGCACGCAGGCTCTTCCGCTGAATCGTGAGCGCGCAAAACATCGCGCCATACGCAACGATGGCGATCATCGATCCCACCCCTTCATAGCCGTGAGCGGCGCCAAACAACAACGAAGACACAATCACTCCAAGCCACACTCTTCCGCCAATAGCGGCGAACTGCTGTAGCAAGTAGCCGCGAAAGACCAATTCCTCGACGATGCCCGCGGTGATCGAGAGCGCTACCCACAACGCGGCTTCCCGTGCACCCTGGGGCGCCAGCGCGATGACGGCCTTCTGGATCTGCATCAGGTGGAGCAGCCGCAACACCGTCGAGATTGCAGCGAGCACGATCACTGCCATCACCCAGAAGATCAGTGCCGCGCCGAAGTCTGTAAACCAGGCCTTCGCTCCGGCGCGACGCTCACCAAGCAGTTGCCGCAGCGGAACGCGGCGCATCTTGATTCCCCACCACACCAGCGCCGCCAGCACGCACTCCCACACAATTGTTACTGCATAAAATCTCAGGTGGTGCTCGCTAAGGCCGGAGGACTGCCCGTGCACGCTCCCCAGCACGGAAGCGCCAAGAATCATCGCGATCAGAAGCGCTGTGTGCCACCACGGGGCAATTGGTTGCGGTGGCGTCGGCCACACGTTTCCGTCTGGAGACGATTCCGTCGATAGAACTTCACTGGTGGTCTCTGATATCTTCATCGGTTCCATCTAAAGTCTAACGGGTGCGCTCGCGCATCTATGATTGAAGTGAGGCAGTCATGCAGGAAGTAGAAGATATCGTCATCGTCGCGGCCGTACGTACGCCGGTTGGAAAATTTCAGGGAGCGTTCTCCGATCTTTCCGCCACGCAGCTCGGAGCCATCGCCGTGCGCGAAGCCGTCAAGCGCGCTCAACTCGATCCGGCGCAAATCGACGAATGCATCATGGGCAACGTTGTCTCCGCCGGACTCGGCCAGAACCCGGCGCGCCAAGCCGCGCTCAACGGCGGACTTCCGCCTGAGGTCAGCGCTCTTACCATCAACAAAGTCTGCGGCTCGGGATTGAAAGCCGTCGCGCTTGCCGCCCAGGCCATCCAGACCGGCAATGCCGGGATCGTTGTTGCCGGCGGCATGGAGTCGATGACCAATGCGCCGTATCTGTTGCCTCAGGGCCGCAGCGGCTTCCGCATGGGCAACGCCGTTGCGGTTGACTCCATGGTGAACGACGGTCTGTGGGATGCCTTCAACGACTACCACATGGGTGTTACCGGTGAGAACGTCGCCGAGAAGTACAACATCACGCGTGAGGAGCAGGATGAGTACGCGCTCAACTCTCATCGCAAGGCTGCCGCCGCATGGAAGGAATGCCGCTTCGCATCTCAGGTTGTTCCGGTTGAAATCCCCGCGAAGAAGAAAGGTCAGCCCCCCACCATCGTCGAACGCGACGAATCCATCCGTGAAGACGCAAGCCTCGAGGCTCTGCGGGCTCTCAAGCCGGCTTTCAAAAAAGACGGTACCGTTACCGCCGGCAACGCACCCGGGGTCAACGACGCAGCCGCGGCGCTCGTGGTGATGTCCGCAAAGAAAGCGGCCGAGCTTGGTCTTAAGCCACTTGTCCGCATCCGTGCGCAGGCTTCGAGCGGAGTCGAACCGAAATGGGTGATGATGGCGCCCGTCACTGGCGTGCAGAAAGTTCTCGCCAAGGCAGGTTGGACCGTCGACAGCGTCGATCTCTTCGAACTCAACGAGGCCTTCGCCGTCCAGGCCATCGCAGTCACCCGCGAACTCGGCATCCCCTTCGATAAGGTCAACGTCAACGGCGGAGCCGTCGCCATCGGCCATCCCATCGGCGCCAGCGGCGCGCGTGTTCTCGTCACGCTGATCTATGAGATGATTCGCCGCGACGTGCATCGTGGTGTCGCCGCGCTCTGCCTCGGCGGAGGAAACTCAGTCGCTCTCGCGGTCGAGAGGTAGCCTTGTCCTTCCCCGATCCGACCAACAGATTCACCGGTCGCGTCGAGAGCTATCGTCTGCACCGCCCTGGTTATCCACCTGCTGTTGCCGATCTGCTCGCGCGCGAATGTGGCCTGAGGAGCGATTCTCTCATCGCTGACATCGCCGCCGGCACGGGTCTGCTGACGGAGATCTTCCTTGCGCGAGGCTGCCGGGTCATTGCGGTTGAACCTAATCAACAGATGCGCGAGGCTTGCTCTACGTTGGCATCGCTCTATCCGCTGCTGCGGTGTATAGATGGAACCGCGGAGGCGACTGGTCTGGCAGACTGCTCAATCGATCTGATTACCGTAGGTCAGGCGATGCACTGGTTCGACCTACAGCGCACGCGAAGCGAATTCGCCCGCATTCTCAACCCAGGAGGCTCGTGCGCCATCATCTACAATCACCGCCGCGCGGAAGGCGACATCTTCCACGAAGGTTACGAGAAGATCCTCATTGAATACGGGACGGACTACGGCGCGGTCAGAGGCAGTCATCTCACCGAGGATCGTCTCGCCGCCTTCTTCGCGCCGAATAGCATGAGCAGCGCCGTCTTTGCAAACTCGCAGTTGCTTACTCTCGAGGCCCTGCACGGTAGAGTTCTTTCATCGTCCTACATGCCGCAGCCCGGACATCGGCGCTACGCCGAAATGAGCCGTAGCATCGCGGATCTCTTCGCAAGGAACGAAAGCGGCGGTCACGTTCGCATGGAGTACGAATGCTCCGTTTGTTACGGTCAGCTAACTTAGCCAGCGCTCAATAAAGCTTCAAGGAAGCCTTCAGCATTCAATAATGTTCAGGGCCAGCCCCGCCAGCGACGTCTCCTTGTAGCGAGACTGCATGTCGAGGCCGGTAAGATACATCGTCTGGATTACCTGGTCGAGCGACACCTTGTGTTCTTCCAACTCGTTCATCGAAATGCGGCACGCATGCACCGCCTTCACCGCGCCCATCGCATTGCGCTCGATGCACGGAATCTGCACCAGCCCGCCGATGGGGTCGCAGGTCATTCCCAGGTTGTGCTCCATCGCAATCTCCGCCGCATGCTCTACCTCGCCATTCGTCCCGCCCAGTGCGGCCGCTAGTCCCCCTGCAGCCATCGAGCACGCAACTCCCACTTCGCCCTGGCAGCCCACCTCCGCGCCGCTGATTGAGGCGTTCTCTTTGTAAAGCACACCGATCGCCGCCGAGGTCAGGAAATAGCGCAGGATACCCTCCTCGTCTGCGCCCTCCACAAAGTTTGAGTAATAGCGTGCCACTGCGGGAATGACGCCTGCCGCGCCATTCGTTGGAGCCGTCACGACCCGGCCTCCTGCAGCATTCTCCTCGTTGACTGCCATTGCGTAGACCGTGACCCAGTCGAGGGGTGCCAGCGGATCCCCCGTGCCCTTGCCGCTGCGTTCTTTTTCTCGCAGCCGCAGCGACAATCGCGTAGCCCTCCGCCGCACCTGCAATCCGCCTGGCAGAATCCCTTCCGTCGTCATGCCCCGGTCGATGCAAGTTTGCATTACCTGCCAGATGTGAAGAATCCCCGCGCGCACGTCCTCCTCACTTCGCAGCGCGCATTCGTTCCTCAACATAACCTGCCATATGGCCAGATTCTCCCCCGTCGCCATCTCCAGGAGCTCGGACGCACTTCGAAACGGATACGGCACCGCTCCCATCGTCATCAGCGGCGGATTCCCCGCACCCTCCGAGTCCGCAACAATGAACCCACCGCCGATCGAAAAGAATGTCCCGCTCAGCAACACATCCCGGTTCGTATCGAACGCAGTGAAGCGAATGCCGTTCGGGTGCTGGGTGATCGCGCCCGGCGGATACATCTGGTCGCGATGAAACATCAGATCGTCCGCCTCGCGGAAGGGAATTACCCGCTTGCCCAGCAGGGACAGCCTTCCCGTTTCCCGAATCGTCGCCAGCTTCGGCTCAATCGCCGCCGGATCGATGGCGCTGGCTTCCTCGCCGCTCAGACCCAGCAGCACGGCGCGGTCTGTACCATGGCCCACTCCGGTCAGGGCGAGTGATCCGTATAATTCGGCGCGTACTCTTGTCACCTGATCGAGCACACCTGCCTCCTCAAGCTCCAGTGCAAACCGCCGCGCCGCGCGCATCGGCCCCATAGTGTGCGAGCTCGAAGGGCCCACGCCGACTTTATAGAGATCAAAGAGACTTGTTTTCACGACAGCTCATTCTATTCTTCTCGGTTGTCGCACATTACTAACGCTACCCACCGAGGGCGCTTTCCTTGCTGTGGTCAGCAGCCTCGCCATGTATACTCCACCCACCAACCCTGACTCTTATGCTCTTCAAAGCTCTAAGCGCCGCTGTCTACGGCATCGACGCAAACATCATCGACGTCGAAGTCGATTTCTCCGGAATCAAGACCGACCAAGACCACTTTCACACCGTGGGCCTGCCCGACGCCGCCGTGCGCGAAAGCCGCGACCGCGTGCGCGCTGCCATCAAGAACTCGGGTTTCGACGTGCCTTCCACGCACATCACTATCAATCTCGCTCCGGCCGACATCAAGAAGGAAGGCTCCGGATTCGACTTGCCGATGGCCATCGGCATTCTTGGCGCGTATGGAGCCCTCAACCTCACCGACGTCAGCCAGTTCCTGTTGGTAGGAGAACTCGGTCTGGACGGTGGACTCCGCGCCGTCTCCGGAATGCTGCCCGTGGCCGTTGCTGCGCGTGCGCGCGGCATTAAGAATCTCGTGATCCCCAAAGCCAATGCGCGTGAAGCGGCGGTCGTCGAGGGCGTCAACGTCTATCCTGTCGAAAGCCTCAACCAGGTGCGCGAGCTGTTGAACGCAGCCGCAAATGGCGGCATTCACACTTCGCCCTTCCGCATCGAGGCGACGCAGCTCCTCGGGGAGCAGCAGCATTTCTCACTCGACTTCGCCGATGTGCGCGGACAGCAGACCGCCAAGCGCGCGCTCGAAGTAGCCGCAGCCGGTGGACACAACATCCTCATGATCGGCCCACCCGGCTCCGGCAAGACCATGCTCGCCAAGCGCCTGCCGTCGATCCTCGCGCCGCTCAGCTTTGAAGAAGCGCTCGAGACCACCAAGATCCACTCCGTCGCCGGCGTGCTCGACGCCGAGGCCGGGCTTGTCACCCAGCGGCCCTTTCG
>CAWJPE010000008.1:0-208869 GCA_963844605.1 uncultured Acidobacteriota bacterium
AACATCATCGTGTCTGAGAACGGGGTTGGTCTTGCGTTTTATACCGACGAGATCAAAGGCCATCGCTACATCTCCGGGTTATTTTTCCCCCTGCCGAAGGACCACCCACCATCGCCGGGAGATTTTCTGAAGACCGTATCCGAAGTCGTCACCGTCGATTCCGGCGATGACTCGACGGGCGGTTCCAAGCCATCGAATGCTTTGCCTGCTCCCATTGCTCCACCCCCGCCCCCTTCCGATGCGCCTCCGCCGCAACCCAAAACCATCTCCATTGGCATGACCAAGGATATGGTTGTGGCCATCATGGGTCAGCCGCAGAAGGTCATCGACCTCGGCGCCAAAGAGATCGATGTCTATCCAGACATAAAAGTGACCTACGTGAATGGCAAGGTCACTGACGTCCAATAGCCTTCACAGTCAGGCAATCTGCAATTGCCAACCGCTTGACTTATTCCGCCATGCGACTAACAATGATCCGCCGGTGCGTTCCTCCCGCTCCATCCACTGGCGGATTGTGTAGAGCAGCCCGAGATACAAACTGCAACCGCTCGCAGCTTCTCCCCCTGGAGGCATGCCTTGAAAGACTACTCGCCGTCTGGAGTCACGACCACCCGCCGCCGTTTCCTGGCTATGGTTGCGGCCTCCGTTGCCGCTTCCGCGTACCCCTTCCGCACAGCTTCGGGCCAGGTCACGGCCAAATTCCTTCGCCGGAACCTATCCGCCCCAGGCTTTCCCGCAAAAGTGCTCAAGAGCTATGCCAAGGCAATCAGCGCGATGCTGAAGTTGCCTCCCACCGATCCTCGCAACTGGTACCGGAACGCCTTCATCCATACGCTCGATTGCCCTCATGGAAACTGGTGGTTTCCGGTCTGGCACCGCGGCTACCTGGGGTGGTTTGAGCGCACCTGCCGCGATCTCTCCGGCGATCCCGACTTCGCGCTGCCTTTCTGGGACTGGACCGCGCAGCCGCGCGTCCCGCGTCAGCTCTTCCAGGGCGTCCTCAATCCCGCGAACTCTGCCTATGTCAGCAGCTATAACGCCTTCTTTGCTCAGTTGTCCGATCCGATGAGTGCACTCTGGAAATCCTTCTCCGCCGCTCAACTCAAGGAGCAGTCTCTGCGTGGCTTTACCTCCATGGATGATGTCTGGAAGCAGGTGCAGAGCGACCCGATGTTCTGCCCGCCGCCACCCGTTCGTGCCTTGACCTCATCCCAACCCGGCTTTGACGCGCCGACAAAGAAGGCTGTCTCTCTGGACATCATTCATAAGGCTCTCGCGCCCAAAGACTACATCAGCTTCGGCAGTGACAAAGCGCCGTTTCACTCGCAGGGTGTCGGCTCCGGTATCCTCGAAGGCCAGCCCCACAACAACGTGCACAACTGCATCGGCGGATTGATGCAGGACATGCTCTCGCCCATCGACCCCATCTTCTTCATGCACCATGCCAACATCGACCGCCTGTGGGACGTGTGGACGCGCAAGCAGCAGAAACTCAATCTACCGACATTGCCCACCGGAGCCGACCTGCAAGCCTGGCAGAGCGAGCCATTCCTGTTCTTTCATGACGACAAGGGCAATCCCGTGTCACAGACCACAGCCGGCGATTACGCCACCATCGGCCAATTCGACTACTCCTACGAGAGCGGTTCCGGCGAAGACGTCGTCATCAGCGCCGTCGCCCAGCCCAACGCCGCGCCCGCTCAAAGCTTCCAGGGAGGTCTCACCCATCCTGCACTCGCTCTCGGAACTCCCGGACAGGGCCAGGTCTCTGTGCCTGAATCCGTGCTCCAGCAAGCATCCACACCGGGCTCAGCCGTCTTCGCACGCGTCACGATTCAGAATCCACCAACCGTACACGGCGTCAGCTTCAATGTCTTCGTGAACCCGCCCGAGGGAGCATCCGGTCTCACTCCGGACAGCCCCTACTACGCGGCCACGATTGAGTTCTTCGGCGCCCATCATCACAGCGGGCCTTCCACCTTCACCGTGCCCATCTCCGACACGTTGAAGACCCTGGCGGCAAAGAATATGCTCAAACCAAATGAGCCTCTCCGGATCGTAGTCGTACCGGAGACTACCCAGCAGCTTGGGCCACATGTCGCCCAGGCGCCTTTCGCGAGCAGTCTGGGCGGCGTCTCGGTGGGCACGTTTTAGTCGAGCTCTTATGCGGCTGTTGCTGAAGACCGGATTTTGCAGGGCGGCGTGGATCGTGCTCGCGCTGTTGTTCAGCTGTTGCATATTCTGCTGGGCAAGTGGCAAAAACCAGGCCTACAATCTGCCGCTCCCCAGAACGACCGGAACCCCGGAAGAGCTGGTAGCGCGTGTCAGCGTAGGTCCGCTCAAGAAGGATCTGCGCATCATCGTGCGTATCCGAAACGGCGAGATCGCCGGGACCATTGCCCCCTACGGAGCGCAGGCGCGGCAGAGTCCGGCCGTCTACACCATTCCGATACCGGCGAATGCAGCTCAAGGGAGCGACGTCCTGCTGCTGGTCGAGGTGGAACAGAAAGGCGCCGAAACTCGTCCGCCTACCGCGCAGGAAGTCCTGGGCATCAAGCTGGTCTACCTCCCGGTCACAAAATCCGAGACAACAAAATAGCCGGGTGCGCTGATCTTCAGATATCCGATACAGGGTCCTGGTGCCCCTCAATTTTGCAACCGCCAGCCGCACAATTATCATCACAGCGGAGCACCTTTAAGGAGAGCACTCAAATGCGAGTAGGTCTGTTAACGGGCGGCGGAGACTGCCCTGGTCTGAACGCCGTGATCCATGCGGTGGTGAAAAAGGGAATCAACCACTACGGCGACGAGTTTGTCGGTTTTCTCGAAGGCTGGCGCGGGGTTCTCGACAACAATTCGATTCCCCTTACTCTCGAACGAGTCGACGGTATTTTGACGCTCGGCGGAACCATTCTTCGCACGTCGCGAACCAACGTGCGCAAGATTGAAGGCGGTATCGAGAAGTGCGTTGCCAACCTGAAAGCCAACAAGCTTGATGCTCTTATCGCTATAGGCGGTGACGACACGCAGTCGGTGACGAATGCGCTCATCCAGGCCGGTGTGCCCGGCGTCGGCGTGCCCAAGACCATCGACAACGACCTCAATGGGACCGACGTCTGCTTCGGTTTCGACACAGCCGTCAGTATTGCCACAGAAGCTGTCGACCGCTTGCACACCACTGCCGAGGCCCACAATCGCGTTATCGTCTGCGAAGTGATGGGTCGCGACGCCGGCTGGATCGCCCTCACCGCCGGAGTTGCCGGCAATGCACATGTCGTCCTGGTCCCTGAGAAGCCAATCGACCTCGATCACGTGTGTGCCCTGCTTAAGAACAACCACGCACACGGTAAGAAGTACGGCATCGTGGTAGTGGCCGAGGGAGCAAAGCTTCCCGATTCCGCTCAGGCCACGGTCGGCGGCAAGCTCGATTCATTTGGTCACGCGCGGTTGAGTGGGATCGGCCAGGCGCTGGCCGAAGAGATCGAGAAGCGCACCGGCTATGAAACCCGCTCCGTCAATCTCGGCCACACGCAGCGTGGAGGCACTCCCTCTGCCTACGACCGAATGCTCGCAACGCGCTACGGCCTTGCTGCCATCGACCTTGTCCACCAAGGCCATTTCGGCCGCCTGGTCGTCCTGCATGGAACGAAGATTGAAAGCATACCGCTAGCTGATGCGATCTCAACAAACCGCACCGTCGACGACAGCTTCCTCGAAATCCTGAGGGGGCTGCAGCCCAAGCTGTAGGCGAATCGGCAGACATGTCAGATGAATAGCGCAGCCGGGCGACCTGTCCGGCCGCTTTTTTTGCTTTGGGTATGTTGTTAGAAACGAATCAAGGCGGCTAACACACAACCTCTTGTGTCTGCCAAAGGCTGGCACTCAACGGATGCGGAAGGAGGGTTAAATTTCCGCCGCGTCATAGCAAGAATCCCACCACAAATAACTGAGTGATCCCATCGATTTACGGAAAATCCTTGAACAAGATGGTCAAAACACGGTATAAGCAGGTCGCTGGCCTAAATTTTCCGCTGTTCAGAAGGCAAAATTAAAAAGACGGAGCGCCCTATGAAATCCTCCATGGCACGTATGAGTGAGATTCGGGAAGTAATGGACATCCGGCAGGCTTCGAACTATCTCGGCATCAGTCCGGACACCTTGTACAAATACGCCTCGGAAGCCTTCATACCCTCGTTCAAATTGGGCAACCGCTGGCGCTTCAAGAAATCCCGTCTCGACGAGTGGATGGATCAGCAATCGGGTATCTCCGCGCAGCCCGAGCCGGCACCGAAGCCCGTGCGCCCGCGCCAAAAGAAACCAGTGCGAGGCACGCGCGGCACTTCACGCCGCGTAGCGGTGTAGAGAATCTTCTTGGCCGCCCCGAATCCGTGCCCATTTTCCAATTCTGCTGTTTCTGCGGAATGAGTCCGTAAGTCGCTATGCATTTACGCGACGTGATTTTCATCGCCGCATTTACTCTGAATGAAGAAGGAGATGCATTGAACGCAAGTCCAGAGAGCACGCTGGCCTCAAACAATGACCCGACACTGCTCCCGCAGTTCTCCGTGCGCAACCGGTTGGCTCGTGTTTTATGGAACATTTGTTACCTGCTGTTTTATCGCACTTCGCCACGGCCCTTTCATGCGTGGAGGTCCTTTCTTCTGCGGTCCTTTGGCGCGAAACTGGGTCCAGCCTGCCATTTCTATCCGAAAGGCAAGATATGGTCGCCGTGGAATCTCATATGCGAAGACCGCGTAACCCTGGCCGACGACGCTGAGCTATATAATCCGGCGCCGCTCTTTATGGGATCGCACGCCATTGTCTCGCAGGGGGCATATATCTGTGGAGCAACTCACCTTTACAACGAGGCTTCATTCCGGCTGGTCTCGTTCCCAATGCGCCTGGGCGCATATTCGTGGATCTGCGCGCGGGCCGCGGTGAATCCGGGTGTGGACGTCGGCGACGGAGCGATTCTGGCCCTCGGGGCGGTGGCCACCAAGAATCTGGAGTCCTTCGGAATCTACGCAGGGATCCCGGCTCGCAAGGTCAAAGAGAGATCACGTACTGCCGTCCCCAGCAGCCACGTAGAAGACCGTCCCGCACTCTGAAGTGGAACTTCCCCGAAGGCCAAAAAACGGTAGGATAGCCTAGCGATGAATGAAGCATCTCGTCTGCGCGCAGTGCGCGGCAGAATGGCGATCGAAGAAGTGGAAGCACTCCTGGTTACCCATCTTCCGGATGTCCGCTATCTGTGCGGCTTTACGGGATCGAACGCCGCACTAGCGATAACCGCAAACAAATCAGTGCTCTTCACTGACGGCCGCTACACGACGCAGGCTCGGCAGGAGACGCAGGCCGCGCGTGTATCGATCTCCAAAAAATCCGCGCTCAAGGATGCATGCGCGTTGCTCGAATCCTCGACAAAGCACGCGAGCTACGACCCCGAGCACACCACTATTTCTGATCTCTCTGCCATGCGCTCTGCGATCGGCCCCAGTAATCGGCGCAGTTTTTTCGCTCCGCTAAAGCAATCCATTGTTTCCGAATTGCGCATGGTCAAAGATGCCGACGAACTGAAGCGCATTACAGCAGCAGCTAACCTAGGGAATCGCATCTTCAACGCTGTTCTGCCATACATTCAAAGTGGCATCTCCGAGACAGAGATCGCCGCCTCCCTCGAATTTTTCGCGCGGAGCATGGGAGCCGAAGCCATGTCGTTTGAGACCATCGTGGCTTCCGGACCGCGCTCGGCCTTACCGCATGGCCGTGCATCGAGCCACAAGACACCCCGCAACGGCTTCGTGACATTGGACTTCGGTGTTATCCTCAATGGTTATTGCTCGGATATGACGCGCACCGTGTACGTTGGCAAACCGAGCAGAACGGAACGCTCCGCGTACGACGCGGTGCTGGACGTGCAACAGGCGGCGGTAGCGGCCGCGAAACCCGGCGCAACATGCGGCGAGGTAGATGAAGCTGCACGGGGCGTGTTGCGCAAGGCAGGATTGGCAAAGTATTTTACGCATTCGACCGGACATGGAGTGGGTCTGGAGATTCACGAAAGTCCACGGATTGCCGCTGGACAAACGCTGGAGCTAAGACCGGGGATGGTCATCACCATTGAGCCCGGAATCTATCTGGCTGGGAAGTTTGGAATTCGCATCGAAGATATGGTCGCGGTTACGGATTACGGCAACAAAGTGCTGACGCCAGTAACCAAGGCACTCATCGAACTGTGAGACTGGGAACGCAATGGTCAAACGAGAGCGCAAGAGATGAATTCGGAAGACATGAAAGAGCTGAAGGAACTGATTGAGTTCCTCAAGGAAAACAAGATCGGCGAGTTTGATCTGGAGCGCGGCGACCTGAAGGTCCGCATCAAGTTCACTCAGGAAGGTGGCGGGACCGACCTCGCCGGCATGGCACGCCTATTAGCGGCACAGGCAGCCGCACCACCGCATGCGCCGACCGTTCTGCCCGAGATCTACGCGGGCGCGCCGCCCACAACTCCTGCTGCGCCGTCCGTCCATCTCAAGGCCGAGACCGACGACGAGTCATCGCTGCACGTCGTCAAGTCGCCCATCGTTGGCACGTTCTATGAGTCGCCTTCGCCCGGCGCCCCCGCGTTTGTGAAGATCGGAGACGAAGTCGAGAACGGACAGATCCTTTGCATCATCGAAGCCATGAAGCTGATGAACGAGATCGAATGCGACGCGGCGGGCGTGATCGTCAAGCGATTTGTCCAGAGCGGGCAGCCGGTTGAGTATGGCCAGTCACTCTTTGCCGTACGTCCCCGTTAGGGTGATCTGAATATGTTTCGAAAAGTACTGATCGCCAACCGTGGCGAAATCGCGCTACGTGTGATCTGCGCCTGCAAAGAGCTGGGCATTCGCACTGTTGCCGTTTACAGCGAGGCCGACCGCCACTCCTTGCACGTGCGCTTCGCCGACGAGGCCATCTGCATCGGGCCGCCGCGGTCAGCCGAGAGCTATCTCAACGTCCCCGCGGTCATCAGCGCTGCCGAAATTGCCGACGTCGATGCCATCCATCCCGGCTACGGTCTGCTGAGTGAAAACGCCAACTTCGCCGAGGTCTGCCGCGCATCGAACATCAAGTTCATCGGTCCGCCTCCTGAGGTCACTCGCCTGATGGGCGAGAAGGAAAAAGCACGTCAGGCGATGAAGCGCGCCAAGGTGCCGATTCTGCCCGGCTCCGAGGGCGTCATCCAGTCTGAAGACGAAGCTCTCGACTGGGCGAAGTCCGTCGGCTATCCCGTCATCCTCAAAGCCTCCGCAGGCGGAGGCGGTCGCGGCATGCGCGTCGTGCGCACCGCGCAAGAGCTGCCCGCGCTATTCCAGGCTGCACATACTGAAGCGGCAAATGCATTCGGCAATGGCGATCTCTATATGGAGAAGTTTATCGAGCGGCCGCGGCACATCGAGTTTCAGGTGCTCGCCGACCAGCACGGCAGCGTTATCTCGCTTGGCGAGCGGGAATGCTCCATTCAGCGCCGGCATCAAAAGCTCATCGAGGAAGCGCCATCGCTGCAGGTTACGCAGAAGATGCGCGAGGAGATCGCGAAAACGCTCAAGCGCTCGCTCGAAAACGTCGGCTATCAGAACGCCGGCACCGTCGAGTTCCTCATGGACGAGGACGGCAAGCTGTACTTCATCGAAATGAACACGCGCATCCAGGTCGAGCATCCCGTCACCGAGATGGTGACCGGCATTGACCTCGTCAAAGCACAGTTGCGCATCTCCTGCGGAGAAAAGCTCTCCAGCATTCTCCCTCATCCCATCCCGATTCGTGGCCATGCCATCGAATGCCGCGTGAATGCCGAGCATCCGGAGAAATTCACGCCCTCGGCAGGGAAGATCACGGTCTTCAATGTGCCCGGCGGCAACGGCATCCGCGTGGACACGGCGCAGTACGCTGAGGGCGTCGTGCCTCCTTACTACGACTCGCTCATCGCCAAGCTCATCGTGCATGGCAACGACCGCGAAGAGGCGATGCAGCGCATGAAGCGCGCCCTGGGCATGTTCGTGGTGGAGGGAATTCACACCACGATCCCATTGCACAGCCGCATCTTCGAAGACGAAGAGTTCCGCGCCGGCAAATTCGACACAAAGTTCATGGAGCGCTTCTTCGAACGGCAGAAGGCCGCCACTTAGGAGTCAGGCACCTCTGGTTTGTCACGCCGAGCGGATGTAAGGGCGTCGGGGGAGGCCGAAAGACCCGCTTTTTCATGCGCGGAAAATATCTTGGCCGACTGAAAAAGTCCTATAAATAGCTTCATGACTAGCCAATGGTTCCAGTGGTGGACAGATCTTCTCCATCAGGCTTCTCTTTCCCGTCTCCTGCTGGCGCTGCTCCTTGGCGCCTGCGTAGGCGCGGAACGCCAATGGAGACAGCGCGCCGCGGGATTGCGAACCAATACTCTGGTCTGCTTTGGAGCCGCCGCCTTCGTCGATCTGGGGCTCAGGGTTGCTCCCGGAACGACGCAGGTCATCGCCTACGTGGTTTCAGGAGTAGGCTTTCTCGGCGCAGGCGCGATCATGAAAGACGGAGGCAGCGTGCGCGGATTGAATACCGCCGCCACGCTATGGTGTTCAGCCGCAGTAGACGCTTGCGCCGGTGCGGGTGAAATGGTCGATGCCTTCTTTGTGTCAGCACTGCTAATCGGCATCAATCTGGTTCTGCGTCCACTCTCTCGCTATATTGATCGGCGGTCCCTTGCCGTGCTGGTTACGCATGCCTATTACCGCCTAAGGCTTCGTTGCGATAGAGAACACCAGACCGAGGCCGAATATCAGGTAACGCGCGCCATTGCTGCCAGACACCTTGTGCTTCGCGAAATACGATCCGACGAGGTAGAAGACACAGACAACTCGATCGTTCAGGCAATTCTCGAATCGACGACTCACGATTCCAGCGTGCTGAAAGCGATCGTCGAAGAACTGCAAGCCTATCCATGGGCCCAATCGGTAGAGTGGACCGAGACTGCCGCCGAAGCGGAGTAGGGCAGCTATGTTCGGGTGTCTTTGCCGAGCAATTTGCAGTGGGTCCAAGGCCTCAGAGTTTGTAACTGACGCTGTACCACATTTCCACAATAAGTACCGTCATTTCCACACAAAAAAGTCGCGGAACCCTCTTGCTTTCTTCGAGATCGGGAGTATGCTTCAAATCAACGGGAGAGAGATCTTCCAGAGGGAGAGAGTAGACAAGGAGCTGTCAGGAGAACCGGAAACGGGGCTCACGGAGCGGTCGGGAAACCGAAGGCTTCGGATGGAACCAAGAAAGCTCTTGCAACGCTGTGGTTGAGGAAGAGTCTGGGAAACGCGGGCTCACGCCCGTAGGTCCTGAACAAGGCCGCAGCCGCAAGGCGTTGTGGTCTGGAAGCCGAACCAGGCCTTCGAAAAATCGGAAGAAGGGGCGAGATCCCGCAAGGGAAATCGCCCCTTCGCTTTGTGCTGAACCCTCTTCTCTCGAACACAAAACCTTGAGGACAGTATCTGTCCACAGTGATCGCCGGTTTGACAATTCTTTATGCCCTCCATTGCTATGCTGATCCCGTCCACAAGGAGGACTTATGCCAGTCGCCGAAAAGACCATCGCAGAACAACTACTCCCCGAATTCGACTCCGAATACTCCAGCACTCGCAAGCTTCTCGCCCTCGTTCCCGATGACAAGCTGACCTGGAAGCCCCACGAAAAGTCGATGGAGTTGGGCCGCCTGGCCTGGCACGTTGCGGACTTCCCGAGCTGGTGTACGGACGTCTTGAACAAAGATGGGTTGGCATTCACGGACGAAGACGGCGCGATGATGATGGGGGCCTGGAAGGGCAAAACCCGCGATCAGATCCTGGCCCGGTTTGACACCGATCTCGAAGTTGCTCGGCCTGCGTTGTCGTCTGCGAGCGATGACGGGCTGGCTCAGAATTGGAAAATGGAGTGGAACGGGCAAGCGTTCATCGACGGCACGAGAATCGATGTCTATCGAAAGTGGGTCATCAACCACATGATCCATCACCGCGCGCAGTTGGGTGTCTATTTTCGCCTGAACGGGATCCCGGTTCCAGGCTGCTATGGCCCGTCAGCCGACGAGATGTAGTCGAATAGACTACACTCATGGGCTTTGGAGGCAAGTTTCCGCCGCTGTATCCGATTCTCGACGCTGTTTTCCTACCGCCGGATTTGGATCAGCGGCATGAGGCCTTGAGCCAGTTAGCACAAAGCCTCGCGGAAACCGGGGTCCAGATTCTGCAGTATCGGAACAAGCAGGGAAGCGAAGCCGCGGTTCGCCGGGATGCCGAATCCTTACGTGCTGCAGCCCCACCAAAGTTCAAGTTGATCTTGAACGATCTTCCGCATCTCGCAGCTCAAGCGAAGCTTGACGGCGTTCATGTCGGCCAGCAGGATGCATCTCCAGGGGAAGCGCGGTCTGTTTTAGGCTCAGATGCGATTGTTGGCATTTCGACCCATAGCGAAGCACAACTCTGCGCTGCCGATCTTGAACCCGTGGACTACATCGCCATCGGTCCGGTCTTCTCTACGTCGTCGAAGCAGAACCCCGACCCGGTCGTCGGTCTCGACGGCGTGCGCCTTGTGCGCCAATTGACGAAGAAACCGCTAGTAGCGATCGGTGGCATCACGCTTGAAAACGCGCCCCTGGTCTGGGCTGCGGGTGCTGATTCCGTCGCTGTCATCTCAGCGATTTTCTCGGCAGGCGAAGACCCGGCAAAATTAGCCGGAGACTTTCTTCGCATTTTCCGGTAGCGCAGCGAAGAGAAATGCTGCAGTTTTGGGGTAGCTATGTCGCCGGGCTCGCGAGTGAAAAGAAAGTGCGCGTCGGGAATTTCCTGCGGGCCGCGAATTAAGATGGTCTGCTCACCCATCACAGCGCGTCGACCCGGTGCGTCCACCCCCCCGACGCTAACCAGAGTCGCCTGTAAGGGGTCTGGGGAGCAATGGAACAGTGAACCGACTTAAGGTTCCGTTTCACTGTGCTGGCGCGGCATTATGCTGCCGTCAACCGGCGACCCCTTAGCGGAAGGCCCACTACTCACGAGCACTCGCAGATCTATCCGTCTGCTTGGTGCTTTTCATTCTTCCGGCAAAATTCCGAGGCGGCCTAGATCAGGCTCCGCTGCTCTGAAGCTTGACCCCATTGTCCTGTAATTTCCGGAATACTGTGGCTGCGATCTCATCAGCATCCATTTTTGATGTCTGCTGCGGCGTTGTCAGTCCTCGTATGATCTCGCCCTGGCGATCGCAGGCTACGGCGCCATAGCTGAGAAAGGTCGTCAGAACCTTCTCATGTCCGAGGCTCTGGCTCCAGGCCTTGAATGCTTCGGGTGTCTTACATCGATCCTGACCGAGTCGAACAAGCGTATTTCTGAAGCTGTGCGGATTGAAATACGGCAGGCCAGTCTTAATGAAGGCTTCGCGAAATACGGTGCGAATGGGCGAAGCACCACTCCAGTGGGCGCGATCCAGACCTGTAACTCCAAACTGATGATTTGCCCCCAATGAAATGCGCGTTGAGGGAAAGAGGGGATCGTCATTACCCCAGAGTTTCTCTTCCCTCAGGTACCACACCCATTCCTCCACAATCTTGCGAACCTCCTCACCCACAGGGAAAAAGAAGGTGTTGAAAGTCTTACTGAATTTCGTCTTCACGTCTCGGGCATCCTGATGGACGCAGCCCGCGACCAAATCAACGTGCCTCAGCTTCATCGAGGCAATGGCGCTGTCCCTGGCCCCAGTGAGAATGGTAAAGGCGATCAAAGCGCGATTGCGGCGCTCGATCTCGGTCTCTGTTGGCATGGTCCGGAGGACGTGGTTGATCTGCTCCAATGTCGGCGCCCGCTGTTCACGCTGGGCGGTGGCAATCCGAGTGTCCTTGTCAGATAAATTGAAATATTCGGCATCGGAGTACTGAATGCGCAACTTGTAACCCGGTTGCCAAGCTAGCCATTGGAAGAAGCGCTTGAGTTGGGTCAGGGTGGCATAAAGCGTCGCCTTGCTCAGATTCTTCCCCGACCTCTCGGCCTTCTGCTCGGCTAGATGCTTTTTGAATGCGATCGCCTGTTCGAAGTGAAAGGCGGTGAAGTCTCGATACTTGGTGTACTCCTCGAACCGATGGAGGGCCTTTGCAACCGCGTCCACGGTTGGCTCGCTGTGGCGCTTCGCCTCCTTCAGATAAGCGAAATACTGGCGCTTGATTCGTTCATTTCCCGGGCTGTGTTTTGGCATGGTTTGATCTCCCTAGTCGAAAGCACTGTTTACGGTAGGTTCAGTCCTATTGCTTAGTGCCGGTTGAGGTTGCTTCGCCAATTCGATGGCGCGTAATGCGCCACCCTTTTCAGCTGGATTTTCTAGATGCAGAACGTAGTTCTCCGCAAACGCCTTCCGCAGGCTCAAACTGGTCGCTGCATCAAAACGCTCCCAATCTGTACCTGCGACGTAGGGCTGATAACGGGATGGCTTCATAACGAGCAAACGCGGTGCTTGCCATTTCGTCCAAAAGAGGTGCTCGTCGAAGTCTTCGTTAGGGTCATAGATGTGTTTATCGCATACATCTCTAATCCAGATGTCGATCTGGTGGGTGTGGGAGTGAATCATATGCTTTGCTTGCGCTTCAGCCCATTCCAGGTATGGTGTAGCCAGCCGCTTCTTGTTGCACGACCGATCTCCGCTAGAGCATGGAAGATTGCGAGAATCTGAACTGTCGTGCCATCGAGATAGAGGTCGTAGAATGCCTTAAAAATCGCCGGTGGTGTTCCTTCTTTTAGCAAGTGGTGAAATCGCTGCGTCGCAGCAGGGCCAACCACTGCCTTAAGTTGCAGGAGCGGGCCCATTTGCTCTTTGACTTCGTCATCCATATCGCTCGGGTGAAGCTTAAAGAAACAAAGAATTTGTGTAAGGTGCCCGCACTTCCAGTGAGCTTCGTCGAAAGACTCCCTGAGCGCCTTGATCGCTGTGATCAGATCAGCGGGGACACTCTTATCCCACTCTTCGGCATTTCTGTACATCTCTGACAATTCGAGGAACACCGATGCCCCCTATTGTGTCGAGAAATTAGCGAACGTCCGTCCCGTGACATTCAGTTTCAGGATTTCCGTCTCTGCACCTGGGAAGGGCGCAAGGTCGCCAGAATCTACTAGCTGCTACCACACACTGCTGTAATATACACAGTGCAAACCATTTAACGGGAGATAGAGATTCTCTGTGGCTCGGAAACCGGGTTCGGCCCACGGGGCGGCGGCGTTACTGGTTCCATGACGCAGAGAGTATGTGCCTATGTTCGAGCAACCCGGAGGCCTGCCCCCGTTACTGAGCAATACGCACGAAGCAGGAGATTCATTTGCCCCTTACTCCTGTAAGTCTTTATTCTTTTAGACTTAACCTCAATGTCAGAGTCCTCACCGGAGCCTTTTGTGAAGTCCGCTCACCCTACAAAGGATGGGTCGGAGCAGCCAACTCTTGTGCAACTCAAGCGCTTAGGTGACGACGAATTGATGGCCAGCCTTCAGGCTGGCAACCACGATGCGCTTGCTGTCTTGTTCGACCGCTACAACCGGCTTGTCTTCTCCATAGCGCTGAAGATCGTTCGAGACAGGGGTGAGGCCGAGGATGTGCTGCAAGACGTCTTTCTGGATATTTTTCGGGCGGTGGCACAATTCGAGGCGGACCAAAGACTTTTTCTTCTCCTGACGATGCCTCTTCGGCACTTTATCTGGCCGCGAAAGCAGGTGATAGTAATGCGTTGTTGGCAATTTTTGGCCCTGACGCGATCGATCTGATCATCTCCGGCGATCCTGTGCAGGACAAAGCGGCCCGCGACAAATTCACAGCCGACTACGATCAGATGCATCGCTGGGGACGGTTGACGAATGGCGGCCGGGTTCTCAATGTCGGTGCGGATAACTATCCCCTTCCATTCCCGCTTCTGAAGAACTCCTCGGGACAGTGGTATTTCAACAGCGCCGAAGCCAAGGACGAGATCCTGGCTCGTCGTATCGGGGGCAACGAACTGCAAACGATCGAAGTCCTGAATGCCATGGCAGATGCCCAGGCAGATTACTTCAGCCAGACTCACGACGGGAGCAACGTGCATCAGTATGCCCAGAAGTTTGTCAGTGACGAGGGAAAGCAGAACGGCCTGTACTGGAAACCCGCAGAAGGTCAACCGGAAAGCCCTCTGGGACCGCTTGCCGCCAATGCAAGCACCGAGGGCTATGGTGGTGGCAATAGCCAAGCCCCGCAGCCGTTCCACGGATATTTCTATCGGATCATCACAAAACAAGGTGACCACGCCAAGGGCGGCGCGAAAGACTACATCGCGAAGGGACACATGACTGCAGGTTTCGCCATTCTTGCTTATCCTGCCGATTACCGTAATTCCGGGGTCATGACATTTCTAACCAATCAGGAGGGCGGTGTCTTCCAAAAAGATCTAGGAGAAACGACCGCCGACCTCGCCAAGGCGATAACCGAATTTAACCCCGACGACACCTGGAAGCCTGTTGAGTAGTTCGGTCTTCTCACCGATTCGGCATTCTGCCCGTAGGCAAATTCGGCCCGGTCGCCTGTGTGGGGATTGAGACCGAACTCGGCGTGTATCAACCCCAAATGCTCGAATCACTCCTTGCGGGGCGAAGTAGGAGAGATGTCGAGAATGAGGTTGGTGGGGGGGGAGGCGCGGCTGGTGTTAGCGGAGAGGAAGGTCCGCCCAGCGGGCCGCCCGGACCGCGGGTGTCGGCGATGCGGCAGGGATTGATGACGCTGAAAGCGGCAGCTGCGCGCTTCAGTGTCAGTGCCAGGACAGCAGCCAAATGGATGGGCCGTTATCACGCCTTCACTGATCACCATGCGGGCCAGCCGCTCTCGACTGACCGCCGTCCATGGGGCATTCTTGTGATAGTCCATTAGATCTCCCGGAATACTGATTGCTCGTCACAACCAGCTTCTCCGGCTCAGATCGAATGGACAACGTCTTGAAACATCACAGGTACCCCACCGCCTTTATGTACTTCAGTGAGTACTCCGTCGTTCTCATGAAAATTGAAGCCGCGTGTTTACAGAAAGATATGGCGCTACTGAAGGTTTTCCGGTAGAACAAACTGAAACGTGCCCATCACCAGCCAAACCACCCAAACTTCTGCCCCCGCGGCGGGCACACACCTCGTACAGGGACTCGGCCTTTTCAGCGCAACCGCCATTGTCGTCGGATCGATGATCGGCTCGGGCATTTTTATCGTGCCAGCCGATATCAGCCGTGGAGTCGGTTCGCCGGCCCTGTTGATTGCGGCATGGCTGGTAACGGCGGCCATGACCATGATCGGCGCTCTGAGCTACGGCGAACTGGCCGCGATGATGCCCCGAGCCGGTGGCCAGTATGTGTATCTGCGTGAAGCCCTCAGCCCCATGTGGGGCTTTCTTTATGGCTGGACTCTGTTCCTCGTCATCCAGACCGGTACGATCGCGGCCGTTGCAGTGGCCTTCGGAAAATTTCTCGGAGTCTTCTTTCCCAGCGTCTCCGCGTCGCACTGGCTTTGGCACATCGGCCATGTCCCGGCATGGCGGGTCGGACCCATGGTCCTCGGCAACATGGAGATCGGCGTGAACACCGCCAACCTGGCCGGCATCGTGATCGTGGTTCTGCTAACGGCAGTGAACGCTTTTGGTGTCCGGTTGGGCGCTCTTGTCCAGAACATTTTCACGACCGCGAAAGCCGCAGCGCTGCTCGGCCTGGTGATCCTGGGATTTTTGCTTGGACGCAATGCCGACGCGATCCACGCCAATTTTGGCCCAAATTTCTGGCAGGGAGCATCCTTCTCGACCCTCCATGCAGTGGAAGTGGGCGTTGGCGGTTCCATCGCGATGGTCGGGCTATTTACCATCCTCGCAGTGGTGCAAACCGGATCACTCTTCTCCGCCGACGCCTGGAATAACGTAACATTCACCGCCGGCGAGGTCCGAAATCCGCGTCGGAACCTGCCGTTGTCCCTGGTAATGGGCACCGGGCTGGTGCTCACCCTCTATATTCTATCCAACTTCGTATATCTGATGGCGCTGCCGCTGCACGGCGATCCTCACGGAACAACCATCTTTGCACGCGGCATCCAGTACGCTTCCGAGGACCGCGTGGCGACGGCGGTACTCCAAGAGATTTTCTCTGCGCGTGGAGCTTACCTGATGGCGGCGGCCATCCTTATCTCGACCTTCGGCTGTGTCAACGGACTCACGCTGGCCGGCGCGCGCGTTTATTACGCGATGAGCAGCGACGGGCTGTTCTTCAAGGCTGCCGGAAAACTTCATCCGCGCTATAAGACGCCGATCGGGTCTCTGATCGTTCAGGCTATCTGGACCTGCCTGCTATGTTTGTCTGGATCCTACGGTCAGCTCCTCGACTACACAATGTTCGCAGCGCTATTGTTCTACATCCTGACAATTGGCAGCCTTTTTGTCCTGCGAGCGAAGCGTCCCGACGCCGAAAGACCCTACAAAGCGATCGGGTATCCGGTTCTCCCCGCAATTTATATAGTGATGGCCGCGTGGATATGTGTCGTACTATTGCGCTATAAGCCCCAATACACGTGGCCGGGATTGTTCATCGTTTTGCTGGGCGTACCGGTTTTTGCCGTGTGGTCTCGCAGGGGCACCCCACGGCCGTCGAATTGAATTTTGTTTGGAGGAAGAACCTCATACATGGCGAACCTTTTAGCGGTTAAGCCGCTCTCTTCGCTGAAGCAGGAAGCTGGCGAAGAAGGCGAGCACACCCTCCGGCGATCTCTTGGGCCGGTTAATCTCATCACGCTGGGTATTGGAGCCATCATTGGCGCGGGCATCTTCGTCCTAACCGGTCAGGCAGCGGCCCTCCACGCAGGCCCGGCCATCGCGCTCAGCTTCGTCATTGCAGGCATTACCTGCGCCTTCGCCGGCCTGTGCTATGCCGAGTTTGCCTCCATCATTCCCATTGCCGGATCGGCTTACACCTATGGGTATGCGACTCTGGGCGAGCTTGTTGCCTGGATCATCGGCTGGGATCTGGTGCTTGAATATGCCTTTGGTGCGGCGACCGTTGCATCCGGGTGGTCCGGCTATCTACTAAGCCTCCTGGAACAGATTGGGCTCGCGCCCTCAGCCTCGCTGGCACGCTTTACGACAACCTACGGCAATGTGCTGTATCTGTACCACGGCAAGTGGGAGCCGCTAGCTTCTCTTCCGATGGATGCGTCCACCGCGGGTCTACCGCAGGTCACTGGCATATTCAATGTCGTGGCCTTCCTCGTGATCCTGGCTGTGACCACGATTCTGGTCATCGGTATCAAGGAATCGGCTAATCTCAACTCCGCGATCGTCATGGTCAAGCTGGGTGTCGTGGCCATCTTCCTCGTCCTCGGAGTCCACCACTTGATGCTTCATCCGGAACTCCTCAAGGCGAACTGGCATCCATTTATTCCACCCCATCAGGGGCCGGGCGCTTTCGGAATACAGGGCGTAGTGGCCGGAGCGTCGTTTGTCTTCTTCGCTTACATTGGCTTTGACGCTGTCTCTACTGCAGCCCAGGAAGCAAGAAATCCGCAACGCGACATGCCCATCGGCATCCTTGGCTCGCTGGTGGTCTGCACCATTCTGTACATCCTTGTGTCTCTCACTCTTACGGGACTGGTCCCCTATGCCGAGCTCAATGTGGCAGAGCCGGTCGCCGTCGGTATCGACGTTACGGGAGTTGCATGGGGCAGCCTGCTGGTGAAGATCGGCGCCGTCTTTGGCCTTGGAACCGTGATGCTGGTGATGCTTCTTGGCCAATCGCGTGTTTTCTTCTCGATGTCGCGCGATGGGTTGCTGCCAAAGTGGGCCAGCGCGATTCATCCGAAATTCCGCACGCCCTGGATCTCGAATATTGTCGTGGGCACGATCGTCGCGTTTCTCCCTGCTTTGCTGCCCATCGCAAAGCTGGCCGCGCTGGTGAACATGGGAACGCTACTGGCGTTCACCATCGTGTGCGCCGGCGTCTGGATTCTTCGCGTTCGCCATCCGGACCTGGAGCGGCCCTTCCGCACGCCACTGGTGCCGCTTGTACCCATTCTGGGTATGGTCAGCGCCTTCTATCTGATGCTCAACCTGCCTCTGCTCACTTGGATCGTGGCGATCGCGTGGCTGATCGTCGGGCTGGTGATTTACTTCACGTACTCCACCAAACACAGCAAGGTTCAGCAATTGCCCGCCGCTGTGACGCGCAGCAGCTAACCCGCTTCGGCCTTCCTCGTTTGGGAGGCCGTCGTTTATCCATGCCTTGCCATCCGCGCTTCAAGTCCGGCCTTCATCTGGGGCCAGTCTTCCTTGATGACGCTGTACCAGACGCTATGGCGATAGCTACCGTCGGGCATGATCATGTGATTGCGGAAGAAGCCTTCCGGCTTGGTGCCCAGAGCAGCGATAGCCGTTTGCGACTGCAAATTCTCGTGGTGCGTCTTCAACGAAACCCTCACGGCGCCGAGCATTTCGAAGGCATGGCGCAGCTGTAGATACTTCGCTTCCACATTGATTCCTGACCGCTGCCATTGGGCCGCGAGCCAAGTCCCTCCTATCTCCAGCCCACGGTTGCGGGCATCGATGTCCATATACCGAGTCGACCCAATGATCCTGCCGTTGTACTTGCTCCAAGTCACCCAGGGCAGCGCTTTGCCGACAGCGGCCTGTTCCAGTGCCTGCTCCATCCATACACGCAGTTCTACTTCGGAAGACACGAGCATCGGCATCCACCGCCAGATCGCTGGGTCAAACGCCACCTCGGCCAATGCCGGCAAGTGATCCATGCGGAGCGGCTCCAGCCGCACGGTATCTCCTTCTAGGACCACGGGCTCGACAATCATAGGGTCGGAATGCATCACAGAAACGAGTGTACCCAAGTGAATAGCAGGAACCTGCGCTTCCTGATGTGCGAAGGCTCCCCAAGCGGTTACACTTGGCTCACCCCCACCAAGCATGCAGACGTTCACCAGATTCGGGCCCTACGAGATTGTCGAGCAGATCGGTCACGGTGGCATGGGGCTTGTCTACCGGGCGCACGACCTGCGCCTTAACCGCGACGTCGCGCTTAAGGTTATTGCCGACACATATCTGGGTGCCGGGCTGATGATGACCGATTCCCGCGAGCGTTTCTTTCGGGAAGCCCGGGCCTCGTCAGCCCTCAATCACCCCAATATCTGCACGATCTACGACGTCGGCGAGCAGGATGGGCGCCCCTATCTCGTCATGGAGCTGCTCGAAGGCGAGACGCTGAAGCGCGTCATTCACGGCCATGCCTTGCCGGTCGATCAGGCGGTTGATTACAGCATCCAGCTTGCATCCGCCCTGGTCGAGGCACACGCTCACGGCATTCTGCACCGCGACATCAAGCCGGCGAACCTCTTCATCGCGCGCCGGGGGCAGGGAAATGGCACCCTGAAAGTGCTCGACTTTGGATTGGCCAAGCACTCGTCGGTGCTGGCTGGTTCTTCTGAGGCGAACTCGCTCGCCGATCTAACCAGGGCCGCCGTAGATGAGAGCCTCACAAGCCCGGGCTCGACGATGGGCACCGTGGCGTATATGGCTCCCGAACAGGCCCGCGGAGAGGAGTTGGACGCCCGCGCAGATCTTTTCTCGGTCGGCGTTGTGATGTACGAGATGGCGACCGGCTCGGCTCCTTTTTTTGGGCAGTCCATGGCGGAGATTTTCGCCGCCTTGCTTACCCGCGAACCAGAGTCGATTCGGAAGCGTGTTCAGCAGTTTCCCAAAGATCTGGAACGGATCATCATGAAGGCGCTAGCCAAGGACAAGGCTAAGCGCTATGCAACGGCGAACGAGTTGTTGGGCGATCTGGAACAGGTACAGTTCCGGATTTTAAGCCGTACCGGCGCCAGCATTCCGTCGCAGACCGGTTTCCGGATCATTCAGCGACGCAGGAATCCCTGGCCCTGGGTCGTCACACCGATCGTCATAGCCCTGCTGGTGGGCGCTGCATATTTCGGGTGGCATCGAGGGAAGGCCGCGAAAACGACCCAGCTCGTCCGGGCGGACTCCATCATCGTTTCAGAATTCAAAAATCAAACCGGCGATCCGGTCTTTGATTTCGCGCTCAAGCAGGCCCTTACAGTTCAGTTGCAGCAATCACCGTTTCTGAACGTAGTCAGCGAGTCGCATCTTCGCCAGAGCCTGCCCTATCTGGGCAAGCCGCCAGACCAGCAAATCACCGCTCCAATCGCGCGCGAGATCGCGGAGCGCGAAGGTGATAAGGCCGTTATCAACGGAACCATCTCGAATATCGGTAACCAGTACCTGATTACACTCGAAGCGCAGAACGCCTCGACGGGAGAGGTATTTGCCAGCAAACAGGCGCAGGCCGATGGCAAAGATCGTGTGCTCGATGCCTTGCACGCTGCGTCCGACGAACTGCGTAAGCAGCTTGGTGAGTCCCTGGCCTCGATTCAGAAGCTTGACATTTCCGCACGCGAGGCGACCACTCCGTCCCTTGAAGCTTTCAAGGCCTACGCGATGGGGCAGAGCCAGCAGGCCCAGGCAAATTTCGCGCAGAGCATCACCTATTACAAGCGCGCCATTGAGCTTGATCACAACTTTGCCATGGCCTATGCGGCTCTCGGTGTCGCCTACGTCACGCTGGGCAATGAGACTCAGGGCAATGACGCGATCACGCACGCCTTCCAGCTCTCGGATAAAGTTACCGAGCGCGAACGGTTGTATATCCGGGCACGCTATTACCTGAACGTGACAGGAGACTTGCCTCAGGCGATCGACACGCTGCGGTTCGCCCGCGATACCTATCCAAACGATCCTTCCGTGCCCAGTCAGCTCTCCGTTGCATATCTCACTCTCGGACAGTTTGGTCAGGCATACGAGCAAGTCAAACGGACCCTTGATCTGAATCCTAAGAGCGGGACAGCCCGCGTGAACGCCATTCTCGCGCTCACCGCCCTGAACCGATTCGACGAAGCGAAAGCCGTATATCAGCAGGCGACGTCATTGAATCTCACCGAGGATGCTTCGATGCGCGGCGCGTGGATCTATACCGCATATCTAATGGGCGACCGGGCCGCCGTTCAGCAGCAGGTGGAGTGGGCCCGCGGGCAACCTGACGGCTTCATCCTTAATTCGCAAATGGCGCTCATCCACGAAAACGAAGGCCAATTCGCCGACGCGGGGAAGGATTGGCAGCGGGCCATCGAACGAATGACCGATCAGAAACTGGGGAACGCCACCGCCACCCTGATAACCCAGCAGACACTCGATCGGGCGCTCGTCGGTTCCTGCACTGACGTTGTCCCGAATCTCGAACGTAGCCTGAACCTCGACCAGGAGCGCACGATGCAGGGGAGTGCTGCCATCGCCTTCGCGCTCTGCGGACAGCCTTCACGCGCATTGGCCATTCGGCAGGCTTTGGCTCGTGCTTATCCTCAAGACACCATCATCAATCATGTCTTTCTGCCGGACATCGATGCCGCTATCGAGCTCGGACGAAATCGCCCTCAGGACGCTCTTAGCGTGCTCGCCCCTGCCGCCGACTATGACATTTTGGGCATTGGATCGTACCTTCGTGGCCTCGCCCATCTCGCGCTCAAAGACGGAGCCTCGGCGGCCGCCGACTTCAATTTCCCCCTTTTGCACCGCAGCGTTTTTGTCCTATGCCAGGTCCAGGGAATGAATGTTGCGTACCCCCTCAGTATGCTCGGGCTGGCGCGCGCGGAGTCGCTTCAGGGCGACCGGGCGAAGGCCCTCAAGCAATATCAGGCATTCTTCGACTACTGGAAAAACGCCGACCCCGATTTATCCCCTCTGGTCGAAGCGCGCCGTGAGTTCGCCGCGCCAGGACAGTAAAGCCATTTTGAAACATTCGTGGACTGTCTCGATGAAAGCGGGTACATTTACGCAGGGAATCGCAAGGCTCCGCGCAATCGCTTTGAGCCCCGTGCACCGACGCACATACGTGGGCGAACATAAGAGATAACTTGGAGAAGGGTAGAACAGGGCACAGTGAATCTGACACTTATCGACTGGCTCATCATGCTTCTGTACTTCGTTTTTGTGCTGGGCATCGGCTTCGCACTCAAGCGATTCATGAAGACGAGCAAGGACTTCTTCCAGGCCGGTCGCTCCTTACCCGCCTGGATTTGCGGATTGGCCTTCATCTCTGCCAACCTCGGCGCGCAGGAAGTCATCGGGATGGGCGCTTCAGGCGCCAAATATGGTATCGCCACGAGCCATTTCTACTGGATCGGCGCCATCCCGGCGATGATCTTCGTGGGCGTATTTATGATGCCGTTCTACTATGGCTCCAAAGCGCGTTCGGTACCGGAGTTCCTGCGCCTGCGCTTCGATGAAAAGACGCGTGCCTACAACGCCTGCTCCTTCGCCGTGATGACCGTGTTCTCGTCCGGCATCTCCATGTATGCCATGGCGCGCCTTATCCAGACCCTGCATGTCTTCGATTCGCTCTTCATCAAGATGAACATGCCTCTGGGCTGGATCTTTCACTTCGCCGTCATCATTTCGGCGGTTATAGTGCTCGGCTACATTTTTCTCGGCGGCCTCACCAGCGCGATTTATAACGAAGTGCTGCAGTTCTTCCTTATCGTCGCCGGATTTTTGCCGCTGGTCTGGGTGGGCCTGAGGAATGTCGGCGGATGGAGCGGCCTGAAAGCAACTCTGCCCGCAGGTTATACGCATTCGTGGCAGGGCATGACGAACCCGCACAACAATCCGCTGGGAGTGGAGTGGTTCGGACTCTCCATGGGCCTCGCCTTTGTTCTCTCCTTCGGCTACTGGTGCACAGATTTCCTTGTCATCCAGACGGCGATGGCGACGGATACAGAGGAGTCTGCCCGGCGTGTTCCGCTCATCGCTGCAATTCCGAAAATGTTCTTTCCGTTCCTCGTGATCCTTCCCGGCCTGATCGCAATTGCAACTCCCGCAATCACGCAGCATGCCATGGCGCACCCACATGTCGTGGGCACATCGGCCAGCGCGCTCGTCGCCACCGACCTCAATAACTCGATCACGACAGGCAAAGGCCTCATCCCCGCAAAGGTCAATCCGGTCACCGGCAAGGTCATGACGGATGAGAAGGGGAACCCGCTCTTCGATTACGATCTGGCCATTCCCAACATGCTTCTCTACTACTTCCCAACTGGCATTCTCGGCCTCGGCCTCACAGCCTTGCTCGCGAGTTTTATGTCCGGCATGGCTGGAAACGTGACTGCCTTCAATACCGTGTGGACCTATGACCTTTACCAGTCCTACATACACAAAAATGCGAGCGACTCGCACTACCTGAAGATGGGGAGGTGGGCAACGGTCGGGGGCATCATGCTTTCGATAGGAGCTGCCTATGCCGCAACGTCCTTCAATAACATCATGGACACCCTGCAACTCGTATTTTCCTTCGTTAATGCGCCATTGTTCGCGACCTTCCTGCTAGGGATGTTCTGGAAGCGCACCACGGGCCACGCAGCGTTCACGGGCTTGATAAGCGGCACAGTTGCCGCCGTCCTGCATCACGGCCTCACCCTTCCTACTGACGCGCATCCCGGCATCCATGGCGGCTGGATCGCGGTCGTCCACTACTATCCGAGCCAGATGGCGCAGAACTTCTGGACCGCCATCTGGGCCTTCTCTATGAACTTCGCGATCACCGTGGTCATCAGCCTGTTAACAAAGCCGCGTCCCGAGCCGGAGTTGGTCGGACTGGTCTACTCGCTTACCCCCAAGCCGGTCGAGCACCACATGGCGTGGTATGCGCGGCCGAAGATCATCGCAATCGGTTTGATCGCCATGCTCATAACACTCAACCTGATCTTTAAATAGGCGACAGGAGGAAAGCAGATGAGTCTGGATCTTCGCGTTCCCATGGGGCTGCTCTTTACTATCGTCGGTGGCATCATGAGCATCTTCGGGTTCTTCACTCGCGGAAGCGCCATCTACGAGCGCTCTGCAGGCATGAACATCAACCTCATCTGGGGCCTGGTCATGCTGGTCTTCGGCGCTACTATGTATTCGCTTGGCCATCGCGCAGACAAGCGGCCCAAACCTCAGCAAGTCGAAGGCACAGCACGACCTATGGGGCATGGACACGGCGGCCATTAGAAGTTAGTTGGTTCCGGCAAGTGCTCGTGTAAGAATTCGATCGAATGTCGACTGCGAAACCGTCCAGCCACAGCGCCATAACGAAGAGGATGACGCGCAGGGCGTGGCTCATGATGCTGATTTGTCTTCCAGTCATTTGCCTGGCTGTCTACTACACGCCGCTACTTGTGTCTCTCGGCTGGCATGTGACGCACGGGATGGCTGTTAACTACCGCGGGCTCCGGATTCAGGTGCCGTTTGGCTGGACCGCTGACGCCGCTCCACAGAAAGACGACTTTCCCGCCAGCCCGCAAGGAATCACCTTGGAAAAACAGCCAGAGACGCTCCGCTTTGAAACCCCGGGCCCGGAGACGATGTACTTCAACCTGCTGCTGCCCGATGCGCGCAGCACTCCGCTCCAGCAGGCCGCTCAGTGGGAAAGTCTCTTTCGACAATCGCATCCTCCTTCAGACTTCCACATGTCACGCCTTGGTGATCTTTCTGAAGACATGAATTGCATTCAGGCCACGCCCGTCACCAGTCGCTCAGCCGCTGCGCTGGCATGCATCTCGCTCAAGAATAGCTGGGTTGCCGAGTACGCGGGATCTCAGGCGCACGTGCCATTGTTTCTGCAGGTGGCCGGTGCATTGAAGACAAAACCGTAGCCGGTCTCCAACAGATACCAACCCGTTAAACTGGAAGCAGAATGAAGCATCGCACAATCAAGCACTACGAGTTAGTCCGCCGTCTGGGCACCGGTGGCAGCGGCATCGTCTACCTTGCCACCGACACTCTGTTGATGCGCCCCGTCGTGCTGAAAGTCTTGAAGAGAGGCGCGCTGACGGTTGAACAGATGCGTACCACCGTTCTGCGTGAGGCCCGCATGGCCTCGGCCATCGAGCATCCCAATGTCTGCGCAATTTATGAGGTCGGCGAGGAAGGCGAAGAAGCCTTTATCGCCATGCAATACGTGCCGGGCCAGTCGCTCGACAAGCTCATCGCCAAGGGCCCGGCGAGCCTGCAACTGTTACTCTCGGTGGGCATTCAGATCGCCGACGGTCTGAGTGCTGCGCACTCTCTCGGCATCTTTCATCGTGACCTCAAACCCGCAAACGTCATGCTGACCGACGGCGGTCTGGCGAAGATTCTTGACTTCGGCTTGGCGAGGCGCATCAACCTCGAAGATGCCGAGTTTGACCCGGCAAAATCCTCCCGTCGGAAGACTGATCCTGCTACAGCCACCTACACCGCGCGCGGAGGCACCATTGCCTACATGGCGCCCGAGCAATTCGTTACTGGGCAAAGCAGTGTGCAGAGCGATCTCTGGGCTCTCGGCGTGATCTTGTACGAGTTGGCCAGCGGACGCCACCCCTTCGCGCGCCCTGACGCCGATGAGTTCCAAAGCATCCGTGCCATTCAATACCTCGATCCGCAGTCGCTCGAGGTAGCCGCCGAGTTGAATTCCGTAATTCTCAAGCTGCTTCGAAAAACTCCGGCAGAACGCTACTCAAGCGCGGCCGATGTACGCGAGGCTCTTAAGACCATCATGAAGACCTCGCAGATCGAGACTGGCATCATTCCCGGTGATGCCGGCGCGAATCTGCCACCTTCGAATGCAGAGACCGAGAAGCGCACCACCGGGCTGCTCTCCATGCTTGCCGAGCGCTTCCGCGAATCAGCGGATACAAAGGAAAAACAGAACACCATCCTGGTCCTCCCGTTCCAGAATTTCGGACCTTCTGAAGTCGCGCCGCTTTACGGTTTTGCGCTGGCAGACGCCATCGCCGCCCGCCTGGCGCGCATGTCATCGTTGGTGGTGCGCCCTTCGAGCGCGCTCATGCACCTGCCTCTCTCTCAGATGGATCCCCTAGCCATTGGTCACAAGTTGCTCGTGGAGTGGGTGCTCACGGGCAATTTCATCCGTTCCGAAAAGGGCTTCGATCTTAACTGGCAACTGCTCAACGTTCCTGGCGAGAGCATCCGCGCGGGCGGAGCCATCAGTGTGCTGTCGTTCGATCTCATCGCTGTACAGACGGAAATCTGCGATGAAGTCTTCGCGTCTCTACAGGGGCTCGGTCAGCTCAACCAGCATCCTGAACGCGGCAGCGCCCGTAGCGAGCCGCTGGCCGAGAATCTTTCCGAGCAGTATCTGCAGGCTCGCGCCATGCTCTCGTCGTTCATGCAACGCACCGGCAGCCGGCTTGATCTTGAGCGCGCGCGTGAGCTCTTCGATAATGTGGTCGAGCGTGATCCAGCCTTCGCTCCCGCCTGGACTGGCTTAGGCATCACGCATCTGCAATATCTACGCCACGGATTTGGCGGCCACATGCACGTAATGGCAGCGCGCCGTGCCTTCGATCGCGCGCTTGAGATTGACCCCGGCTCGGTTGAAGCCAATCTCTACCGCGTCTACATGCTCCTGTCGCGCGGTGAAAAAGAGAGTGCCCGCCACGGCATCGAAAACCTTCTCCAGGAAGCCGCGAACGACTGGAATGTCCACATGGTTGCCGGCATCACATTGAGGATGGACGGGATGTATGAGCAGGCCCTCGACCAGTTCAACCGTTCTCTGAGTCTGAACCCTTCGAACGCTCCCGTAATCTACAATCACCGCGCCCGCGTCTACCAGTATCAAAATCAGCTGGAGCTGGCCGGCGAAGAGCTGCAAAAAGGTCTTACGCTTGAACCAAAGCACCCACTGCTGCGCACGTCCAATGCCTACCAGCGGATGCGCCTCGGCGATCTACGCCAGGCGATTGAGATCCTGGAAAGCGTCATTCGCGACGACGACAGCATGCGCATCGCCTATCCAACGCTGGCAATGTGTTACGCGATGGCGGGAGAACGCGACCGTGCTGCATCCTTCATTGAGGAAGGTTCGATGGCCGCTGCCGAGGCCGACAGCGAAATGGCGTATCGCCTCGCCACCTATTTCGCTGTAGATGGCGACGAGAGCGAAGCACTGCACTGGCTCCGGCGCGCCATCTACCTGGGCAATGAGAACTATCCGTGGTTCGCGAAGAATCCGGCGTGGAATCGCCTTCACGGCCACGGCGACTTCGAACGCATCCTTGAAGACTTGAAGAAAACCTACCGCCGCAACCAGAAAAACTGGAAGCGGTTACTCGATCAGGCTCCGCAAAGCTCCTCGTGACTGGTTACTTCTCCTGAGTTGGCGTTTGCAGGCGCAGGTCCTTCGGCGCAGCATGCTTCCAGGCTGCGAGCAACGCCTGCCGTATGACCTGCTTCTTTGCCACCTTAAGGTGCACGTGTGTGGACCCGTGCTCGCCCCAGGCTCCCGGGACCGGCGTGAATGCCACGGCGTCAGCTTGCGTGAACCTGAGCTGATCGGGCGGCGACAGCTTCACCATGCCGAAACTCTTATCCGGATACGCGAGTGTAGCGAAGATTTTCCCGCGCACCCGAAAGTCGGGATGGTTCATGTGCTCCGACTCCACCGCTTCCGGCAGATCGAGGGCGAGTTGTCGAAATTCATTTGCAGTCATCGCCTACCCATGTGATTGCTGTTCAAGTTCTTCCTTCGAAACATCCTTGATATGCGTCCCGATATACCAGTGAAAACCAAATGGATCGGCTACGCCGGCCGTTCTGTCTCCGTAGAACTGGTCGGCGGGCTCACGCAGGCTGCTGGCGCCGGCTGCAAGGGCGCTCTTGTAGACGGCGTCGCAGTCTTCGACATAAATCATCAGGCTCATTGGAACTCCTCCGTAATGCTCAGGGCTGTAAGCTCCGATGGATGGATGCTCGTCCGCCATCATGACGCATGAATCGCCGATCTGGATCTCGGCGTGGCCAATCTTGCCGTCTTTGCCCGCCATGCGGAGACGTTCGGTCGCGCCGAAAGCCTTGGTATAGAAGGCAATCGCATCGGGGGAACTCTTGAAATAGAGATACGGCTGCACGCTGTGGTAGCCGTCGGGGATAGCTCTTACGTCAGGCATCTGATTTTTCCTCTATGAAAACGAGTGTGACGTGCCATTACGGAACTGGATTGTAAAAATCTGACCACCGCCGATCAGACGAGCGGTACATGGTTCAGATGCTCCGTTGCGCTCTCTGCGTACACGGTTGGGGTAAATCCAGAAAATCCTTGAAAGTCGTGGATAAAGTGCGCCTGATCGTAGTAGCCGCAATCGAGCGCCACGTCCGCCCAGTCAATGCTCGCCGAGCGGTGCACCTGCCGGAGCACCCGCTGAAATCTCTGCACGCGGCTGAACGACTTCGGCGTAAGTCCGACCTGGTTGTGAAACAGTTCGGCAAACCTGCGATGGCTCAAGCCGATCCGGTCGAGCACGGAGGCAACCGTCGTGCGGTGAGGCCGGGCGCAGAAATGGTGCAGAGCGAACACGACTCCCGGATGCAGCTCGAGAGGCCGCACAGCCTGCCGCATCAGGAAGCTCCGCGTCAGCACGAACATGCTCTCGATGTCAGGAGATGCAAGCAGCCGCTCGCGAAGCTCGTGGACCGAGTCGCGCCATAGGCAGTCTAGCGAGAGATCGCGGTCCGCCACCTCGGAAGCGGGTGCACGAAAGAAGGGAAATGATCCGCCGGGCTGAAATTCAATCCCAAAGACGCGGTCTTCCTGCTCTGTGTCGATCACAAAGGGCCGCGAGCGTGGTCCCGACAACACTGCGAGACCGAATGACTCGCACCTATCCAAATCGCATGGGTCGTAAATACGAATAGGCTCATCGCGCAGGTTGACGATGATGGCAGGTTCGCCATTCGGCATCAGCTGCTCTTTTGCGTGCGTTTGGGGTGCGCCTTCCCAGTACCAGAAGCACTTCACAAACGCGGAAAGAGGCGCAGGCGGGAAGTGAAGGCGATGAACCATGGCACGCCGCCCATTCTACTCTGCTGAAGTAAACGGGGCGCTCGAACCGATCGAGGCCGGTAGTGGTGTATGGAGGACCCGTCTAAACTATCCAACTTGGCTTTAGTTCAGACGGGTCCCCCTTTCACGCGGTAGATCGTCTACTCGGTTTCTGTCACGAAGACCGCCGTTGTAAGCGCGGGGACGGTGACGGATCCCGCTTTGGAGTCGTAGGTGGATTGGCGAGTCGCCGGGTCACTGGAGCTCTTTTGGACCGGGTGGAGCTTGAGCTTGAGGCCCTGCAGGCGTCCGTCGGTGAAAGTGGTTTGTGAGTTGGCCGCGTTGAAGACTACGACGATGTGCTTGTACTGTCCATAGTCGCGGCCGTTGGCGTCGAGTTTCATGACGATGAGGCCGGGCGTCTGGCTTTGTCCGGTGTTGAGGAAGGTGAGGTTCTGCTGGACCTCAGTGAATGTCGGCATGCGGAAGAGGCCGGAGCTGTAGCGGATCTCAAGCAGGTCTTCAAATGCCTGGTAGCTGTAGGCTATGTTGGCGGGTTGCGGTGTGTAGGCGGAGTTGGCGAGCAGCGGCTGCATGATGGGCCACTGGCTCTGGTTCTGGCTGGCAATGGGCAGGCCTATGCCCCAGTTGGCGGTCTTGCCGCTCCAGTCGATCTTGTTGAACCAGTCTCCGGAGTCGTAGCTGTTCTGGTCCATGTCTTTGGAGCGGAGGAGGTCGTCTCCGGCCTGGAAGAAGGGAACGCCTTGGCCCAGGGTCACGAGGCTCATACCCATGATCTGGCGGCGGGCGCGGGTGGCGATGGGGTCATTGAAGGAAGACTTCAACTGCACGGCGTCGAAGAGGTCCTGGTTGTCGTGAACGGAGGCGTAGTTGATGGCTTCGATGGGGCTCTTGGTGTAGCCGGTAGGCTGGCCGTTGTAATTGACCTGGGCTCCGGTGACGGTGGCTCCAGTGCTGTCGGTGAAGGTGTAGTCGCGCAGGTTGCCGGTGAGGCCGACGAGGATCCAGTCGGAGTAGAGGCCGAGCTGGGCCTGCGGGCTGGGTGAGGGCGGGTTGGCATTGGTGTAGTCGCTCGAGTCGGTGAAGAGTCCGGTGGCAAAGCCCTGAACGCGTTCGTCGGTAAAGGGGCTGCCGCCGCGGATGCCATCGCGGATGCGGTCGTTGAAGGTGCCGATGCCAAAGCCGTAAAGATTGATTTGCGAGGCATTGGGGCCGATCTGGTTGTTTTCAGTGTCTCCGAAGTTGAAGCCTTCTCCGTAGAGGTAGATCTTCGATCCGTCGACTCCGTCTTTCTCGGGAGTAAGTGCCTGCAGGGCAGCCTTAATGTCCGTCATGTTGTATGTGAACATGAAGCTCATGATGTCGAAGCGGAAGCCATCGATTTTGTACTCCGTGGCATTGAGCACCAGAGAGTCGATGATCAGCTTTTCCATCATTTTGTGTTCGGCTGCCGTGTCGGGGCAGCAGGAGCCTTCTTCGAGATTGCCGTTGGCGTCGAGGCGGTGATAGTAGTTCGGCACCACCTCATCGAGATTGGAGTTGGGGCCTTCACCGCTGGCGTTGGTGTGGTTGAAGACGACGTCCTGCACGACACGCAAGCCAGCGCGGTGGATGCCGTCGACCATCATGCGGTATTCGCGCACGCGTTTGTCGGGATTGCTGGCGTAGCTGCCTCCGGGCGTCATGTAGTGGACAGGGTCATAGCCCCAGTTGTAGGCGGGGCTCGTCTGGCTGGCGGTAACGGCGGCCTGCTGTTGCGTGCCGTCGGGCGGATATTGCGATAGACCCGTGGGAATGATCCAGGTGGACTTATCTTCGTTGACGCTGGCGAAGTGGAAAGAGGGCAGGATGTGTACTGCCTTCAATCCGCTGGCAGCAAGCGAGCGGAGGTGCTTCATGCCGTTGGAATTCTGATCGTCGAAGGCCTCGTACAAGCCCTGGTGCGCAGCAGGGACTGTAGGATCGTTCACGCTGAAGTCGCGGACATGCAGCTCATAGACGCTCATGTCGTTGAAGCTGCGTAGCGGAGGCGAATTATCTTCGTCCCAGCCGGAGGGCTTGGTTTCGTCGGAGTCGAGGTCGGTGATGCGGCTCTTTGTGCCGTTGAGTGCTATATCGATCGAATACGGGTCGCTTGTGAGGTTGGTGTCGACAGCGGAGTCGGAGGGAACCCAGACCTTTACGCTGTAAAGGTAATACTTATCGCGCCAGTTGGGCAGGCCGCGGGCCACCCAGACTCCGTTGTGGTTATGCATGGCGATGACAGCAGAGGGCGAGGTGTCGGCTTCGTGGTCGAAGATTTGCAGGGAGACGCTCTGGGCCGTGGGAGCCCAGACTTTCAGCTTAACGGCGCAGTTCTCATCGTCTGCCCAGTCGCGCCAACCATGCTGATCGTCATGATGGAAGACGACGCCCAGCTTTCCGGGATAGTAGTAGAGATCATCGAGAGCACCGGCGAACTGCAGGCCGGTAGCGTAGGTGAGAGCGCCGCTCGAGTTCACTGCGGAGAAGGCGAGCTGACCCTTTAACGCGGTCTCGATCTCAGAGAGTTGAATATCGGGTGGAATCGTAAGAACGGTGTACCCGCTCAACTGGGGATAACGGTACAGCTCATCCGCGGTGAGACTACCACCGACCGTCAGAGGGATGTTCGTGCCGCCGGTAATGCCGGTGGGCGTGACAGAGAGGCCGCCGGTGAGGCTATAGCTGAGGGCGTAGGTGTCACCGCTCTGGGCGAACTGGGGCTGGATGGCGACGCGCTGGCGATCGAGCCAGTAAGCCTGTTCAACGTTGAGAAGGCTGGCCAGGATTTCGGCGGGAGTGGGCACGGATGTGTACACCGTGGCACTGCCGGAAATCACCCAGGCCTGGAGGTAGGTATTCACGTTGAGATACATGTTGGGGCCGGGATCTTTTACTCCGGTCGAGGTGTTGTGGACGATGAATCCGATTTGCTGCGCGTTGGCGATCAGAGCGATATCAAAGTACGCGCCATAGGAGTCGTAACTGGTGACGAAGGTCAGGCCGTCGTTGTAGTCGCCAGTATATTCCGCGGTGTCCTCGAAGGCGTAGACGGACCAGTTGGAGTAGTTTCCGTCGGGGCGGTAGTAGTGAATGCGCGCGTATCCAGGCAAAAGTGCGTTCGGGCTGCTGAGGTTGATCGGAACGTTATAGAGCTTGCCGATTCCTGAGTAGGCCCAGAACTCGTTGCCCATGGTGGTGGGATCAACAAACTCGTTCGGGCCGGGATCTTTGACGTCGGTGGCACAGCCTGCGGTGGGCTCGTGAATGATAAGGCCGACGTTCTGCGCGCCGGAGGTAACGCCGACGTCAAAATAGGCGCCATAACTGTCGGTTCCGGTGACCTGGACGGGGCCGCCGCAGTAGTTGCCGGTATCTTCCGTAGTGTCGTAAAAGGCGTAGACGGTCCATCCACTGTAGTTGCCGTCGGGGCGATGGTAATGGATGCGGATGTGGTTGGCCGGGATAGGCGGATCGGACTGCGCGAAGGCTGGGGTGAATGCAAAGAAGCCAAGCAAAAATGTGAGCAGGGCAGACGCAGCCGTGCACAAAAGGCGGCGCGTGGGATTGAGTCTCATTGGGGAAATCTCCTGAAGATGGGTTGGCGCGGTCGTTCGGCGCTGGCCAGGGTCACTGCTTTTCAGCGGCGCTCACATTAGTCGGAGAGGAGGTCAGGTGTCAAGGCGGAGGGACCGCTCCCTTCCAAATTTCACCACGCTGCCTCCGGCATATTTGTTTAAAGACCGATAATTGTGGCGAGATCAGATTCGTTACACTGTCCTCCAGATGCTTCTCACAATTACGACTACCAACCATCCGGCAACGGATCTGGGATATCTGCTGCACAAAAACCCTGCACGGCTGCAATCGGAGGATTTGTCCTTCGGAAAAGCGTCCGTGTTCTATCCCGAGGCGTCTGTAGAACGTTGTACGGTGGCTTTGCTGGTGGATGTCGATCCGGTTGCACTCGTGCGAGGGCGCCGCGGACCAGCGGGCGAAGGAGGACAACTCCAGCAGTACGTGAACGACCGGCCGTACACTGCAAATTCGTTCCTTAGCGTTGCGATTGGGCAGCTTTTCTCGACTGCCCTGGGGGGGCGCAGCAAAGAACGTCCGGAGCTGGCTGGGACGGCGATTCCGCTTAAGGCGAAGCTTCCAGTCGTCGCGGTGCGCGGAGGGGTCGACCTGCTGAACAGACTTTTCGAGCCGCTGGGATATAAAGTGTCAGCAAGCTCGGGGCTGCTCGATGAGAAATTTCCCGAGTGGGGCGACTCGCCATTTTTCTCTGTGGAAATCACGGGTATTACCCGGCTGCAGGACCTGCTCACTCATCTCTACGTGCTCATTCCCGTCCTCGACAATGAAAAGCACTACTGGGTTGGTGAAGATGAAATCGAAAAGCTGCTGGCTCGAGGAGAGGGTTGGCTGGCGCAGCATCCGGAGAAAGACCTCATCGTCTCGCGCTATCTCAAGCGCCAGCGGCATCTGACCCGTGAGGCCCTTGAGCGGCTCGCGGAAGACGACCCTGAAACTGACGAAGAGCAGGATGTCACCCGCAATGAGGAGGAACAGAGGGTCGAGCGGCCGCTGGGCCTGCACGAACAACGCATGGGCACAGTTCTTTCCGTGCTGCGAAGCGTCGGCGCGAAGCGAATCGTGGATCTGGGTTGCGGCGAGGGTAAGCTCCTGCGCTACCTTCTGGCGGATCATCAGTTCGAGTCAATCATCGGCATGGATGTGTCGAGTCGTTCACTGGAAATCGCAAAAGAACGTCTGAAACTCGATCACCTTCCCGAACGGCAGCGGGCACGGCTTCAACTTATCCAGGGGTCGTTGATGTACCGCGACCAGCGACTGAGCGGCTTTGACGTTGCTACCGTCGTTGAGGTTATCGAGCATCTCGACACGCCAAGACTCTCAGCTTTCGAGCGCGTTCTTTTTGAATTTGCGCGGCCAACCTACGCGGTTATTACCACTCCGAACGCAGAGTACAACGCACTCTTTGAGACGCTTCCGGCCGGCCAGTTCCGGCACCGGGATCACCGCTTTGAGTGGACACGCGCAGAGTTTGAGTCGTGGGCGATGAATGTGGCAGATCGATTTGGATATAGAGCTCGCTTCCAACCGGTTGGACCGGAAGATCCAGTGTACGGCGCGCCGACACAGATGGCAGTCTTCTCACAGCGGGAGACCGCCGCTTGAAAATCCAGATTCCGGAGCTCGCTCTTGTTCTGCTCATCGGTCCTTCCGGCTGCGGTAAATCATCGTTCGGCCGCAAGCATTTCCTTCCGACGGAAATTGTTTCGTCCGATTTCTGTCGCGGATTGGTCGCGGACAACGAAAACGATCAATCCGCCACGAACGATGCCTTCGCGATCCTTCATGCCATCGTTCGCAAGCGTCTGGAGCGCGGACGGCTCACCGTTGTCGACGCCACGAATGTTCAGGCCGAAGCGAGAAAGCCGCTCATCGAACTGGCACACGAACATCACGTATTTGCCGTGGCCATCGTATTCGATCTCCCTGAGAAGCTTTGTCACGAGAGAAACGCCAGCCGGCCAGACCGGCAATTTGGCGCTCACGTGGTTCGGAATCAGTCCCAGCAATTGCGCCGCTCCATGCGTGGGCTTGAGCGAGAAGGCATTCGCTACGTTTTCAAACTGTCGAACGTCGACCAGGTTGATTCGGCAACGATCGAGCGGCAGCCGCTGTGGAACAATCGCCGGAGCGAGCATGGGCCTTTCGACGTCATTGGCGACGTGCACGGTTGCTACGAAGAGTTGCTGGACTTGCTTTCGAAACTCGGTTACGTCATTGAAGGTCGGGACGAAGCCTGCGCTGTTCAGCCACGCGCGGAGAGAAAACTGATCTTTGTCGGTGACCTTGTGGATCGAGGTCCGGGAACACCGGAAGTATTGCGCCTCGTCTCCGGCGTGGTGCGGGCGGGACAGGCTTTCTGTGTTCCGGGAAATCACGACGTAAAGCTGGTCAAGGCGCTCAAGGGAAAAAACGTTCAACTGACCCACGGGCTGGCGGACTCGATGCAGCAGCTCGAACGAGAGTCACCGGAGTTCCGTCAGGAAATGGCCGGATTTCTTGACGGGCTTGTTAGCCACTACGTTTTCGACGATGGGAACCTGGTGGTTGCGCACGCGGGCCTCAAAGAGTCCATGCAAGGCCGTGGCTTCGCGGCGGTCCGGGAATTCGCGCTGTACGGAGAAACGAGCGGCGAGACAGACGAGTTCGGCCTGCCGGTTCGCTACAACTGGGCCGCGGATTACCGCGGCAAGGCGCTGGTAGTCTACGGACACACACCCCAGCCCGAGCCGCTGTGGCTCAACAATACAGTCAACATCGACACCGGGTGTGTCTTTGGGGGCAGCCTCACGGCTCTCCGCTACCCGGAACGAGAGATCGTCTCCGTTCGCGCGCGGGCCACCTATTACGAGTCCAGACGGCCCTTCTTAGCCGAAGAAGCGCAGGCGAAGAGGAACATCCAGCAAACATTGGATGACGTTCTGGATCTTGCCGACGTTGTTGGAAAGCGCCTTGTAGATACGCGGCTGCTTCCTCGCATCACGATCCGTGAAGAAAACGCCGTCGCTGCGCTCGAGATCATGAGCCGGTTCGCCGTTGACCCGAAATGGCTTATCTATCTGCCGCCGACGATGTCGCCCTCGGAGACGAGCCGGCAGCCCGGCTTTCTGGAGCATCCGCAGGAGGCCTTTGCCTACTATCGCAACGAAGGCCAGCCACAGGTTATCTGCGAACAAAAGCATATGGGCTCGCGAGCCGTTGTCGTCATTTGCCGGGATGAGAGCGTATCTCAACAACGATTCGGCGTGATCGCACCCGCCCTCGGCGTCGTTTACACGCGCACCGGCCGCCGCTTCTTCAATGACGATGCATTGGAGGCCGAGTTTCTCAACAGACTCCGTGACGCAGTGGACGCGTCCGGTCTATGGTCGGAGCTTGCGACCGATTGGCTGTGCCTCGATTGTGAACTAATGCCATGGTCAGCCAAAGCGCAGGAATTGTTGCGTCAGCAATATGCTCCAGTCGGCAACGCTGGCATGCGGTCCCTTCTTGCCGAGGAGAATGCGCTGATGCAAGCGAGCGAGCGACCAGGGAGCTTCAATGGAATGGACGGTCTGAATGAACTCGCCGCGCGGACAAAGCAGCGTCTTTATTCGATCGAGCAGTTTGTTCGCGAATATCGCCAGTACTGCTGGCCGGTGAACTCTCTCGACGATTTAAAGCTTGCGCCCTTCCACTTGTTGGCGAGCGAGGGAGCTGTTCATACAGATAAGCGTCACACCTGGCATATGGAGATGCTGGCGAGGCTTTGCAATGCCGGCCAAAGTCTCCTTCTTGCCACACCGTTCGAGATTGTAGATCTGAACGATGCGGCGAGCTGCGATGCCGCCACAGCATGGTGGACGGATATGACGGCGGCCGGTCGGGAGGGAATGGTCGTCAAGCCGCTTACCTTCATCGCCAAGGGCCGCCGTGGCTATACGCAGCCGGCAATCAAGTGCCGGGGACCCGAATACCTGCGCATCTTCTACGGCCCGGAATACCTGCTGCCAGAGAACATCGAACGCCTGCGCTCTCGCGCCGTTGGAGCGAAGCGCTCGCTTGCCAGTCGCGAGTTCGCACTTGGTGTCGAAGCACTGGAGCGATTCATCCGCAAGGAGCCACTGAGAAGAACCCACGAGTGCGTGTTTGGCGTTCTCGCGCTCGAGAGCGAGCCGATCGACATCAGGCTCTAGTCTCAGACGGTGGTCGGGGGCCGGTGAGCTTGAAGGGTTGGCGGCTTCGAGTGAGTTCTCGGTCTTGAGCCCGTGCTTACTTACATCGCTTCCTTCAGGCCCCAGCGGACGAGGAGGCTGTTCATGGGGTAGGACGTGAAGTAGCCGATGACCATTCCGATCTGCATCATGAACCAATAAGTCGCAGAAGTGGGCATGAGGTGCGGGTTTGGGAACAGGACGAAGTAGGTCAGAGCCATCCAGCCGAACAAGCCAACTTCAAAGGCCAGGATGGACAGAGTGTCGGCTTTGAGAGCGGTGATGAGAGCCTCTCCAGGCGAGAGGTTGCGCATGGGCTTGATGGAGAAGTACTGGAAGGCGATTCCGAGGAGCCAGGCGAGAAAGAGGTCGGCGGCAAACGAGGCGCAAAGGGGCGAGCCGAATAGAGTGAGTCCGAATGCGAAGATGGCGAATTCGGCGATGATGTCTCCGACGGTGCATCCGGCTCCGCAATGACTTGTGGCGACGGCGGTTTGCTGCCAGGTGGGGGTGCGGGCCATCACGTTGCGATCGGCCTCGTGAGTCATGGTCTTGTGGTCCATGCCCTGCATAGCGTCATGGCTGGGTTTCCTGCCGAGACTGAAGTAGGCCCATAAGCCGAAAACGCTGAAATAGAGCGCCGTGATCGGCCAGACGAGATTCATGATCCACATCTTCTGCGGATGCCGGATCTCATCGACGGTGATGATGACAGCGCACGCGATGGCTACAACGATGGAGACCCAGGCAACTGCTTCCATTGCAACCTCATTTGCAATTGTGCCGTTTTATCGAAACGGCCGCACCGGCTGACGTCCGCCGGAGACGAAATCCCTGATGATTGTGAGGCACTGATTGATAGCGGAAAAGAAGCTGTCGACGGTGGCGCCATCTGTTGCGCTTTCTGAGTACCAGTTGATGATGAAGGCGAAGTAAACCCAGCGATTGGCAACGAGTATGCCTCCGGCGATGGAGCGGGCGTGGAAGCCCGCAGTATCGGCGTTGCCGCTCTTGGCGTAGGCGCTTACTCCTGTCGGCAGTGGGACCAGGTAAATGAAATCGCACAAGGTGAGGATTCTGCGGAATTCGTTCAGCGTCTCCGGATGCGCGAAAAATGCGCCCGTCAGCGCCTGGGAATAAAAAGTGACGAGATCATCGGCAGAGGATGCCAGGGTCTCGACATCATTGAGAAACGGATTGACTACTCCGTTGCCTTCGGCGATGAGGTCGAGCAGTTGGTCCCAGGTGATGTTGAGGTAATTGTTCGCGCCGAAGAGATAGCCGGCGAAAGCGCGGGTGCTGTCCGGGATAAGTGTCCGGGTGAGGCCCAGAGAGGAAATGAACTCCCGGACCTTGCTTATCCCCACGATTTTGGTGGTCATATCCGTGGCAGTGTTGTCGCTGCTAGTGATCATGGCTTCGAGAACCGCCCGCTCGAAAACCGTTCCAGTGAGATTGGGGGGATTGAAGGCGGGGCTTCCCAGAGACCAAATGCTTGAGTCGAGGGCAACGGGTGACGTATGAAGCGTGTGGACAATGTCGGGCGAGTCGATCTGGCGCAATGCTTCGTGAAGCAGAAATCCCTTGTAGGCGCTGGCGACAAAGAGCATCTGGCTCGAGTTGTACTGCACCCTGATGTTGCCAGAGCCGCCAGGCACCGGTGCTGAGATGCTGACCCCCTTGTCGCCGGGCAAGTGGTCGAAGAGTTGAATAATCTGGTTCGCGATGAACGCGGAGGGCTGCGTCAGGGTGATTGGCTCCGCGGCAGGCACGGCAGAAAAGGTAGCTGTCGCGGCTGCTGCCTTCAGAAATTCCCGTCTTGAATGAGCCATCGTTGTCCCCTGCAGCTTTGTTGAATGGATGATGAGTGAGCATTACAGCGGGTAAGAGCCGGAGAAGAAACGGTTGGAACGAGGATATCCCGAAACGCTGTGACAGTTTCACGCCGCCCATGTTTCAGGGCTCGTCATGCTTGATAACGCGGAAGCCCTCCGGCGTCTCGACGTGGGGCGTTTCCCATCCGCCGGGCGGGACGGCACACTGGCTGACTTCAGCGGGGCCCCAAGTATGCGGCTCGTACACATAGACCGGCGTCGCTGCCTTCAAGACGGGATCGACGATCCTCCATGCTTCTTCGACATAGTCCTGACGCGCGAACAGCGTCGCATCGCCGGCCACCGCATCGCTCAGCACACGCGAATAGGCCTCCATCTCGCCGGGCCGGGAATGACGGCTGGCTACCAGTTCCACGTCCGGTCTTTCCCCCCCTTCTTCAAAAGGCGCGACGGAGAGTGCTATGGCCACGGTAATGTCCGGACTGAGTCGGAAGCGCAGATAGTTCTGCGGTGGGTCCTGGTTGATCAGGGTCGCAGGAGGCCGACGGAAGCGCGCGATGATTTCAAGACAGGTCATGGGCAGATTCTTACCGGCGCGGATGTAGAAGGGAACGCCCTCCCAGCGCCATGAGTTCAACTCCAGCTTGAGAGCGGCAAAGGTTTCGACTTTGGAGTTCGGCGCCACCCCCTTCTCCTGGAGATATCCCTTGAACTGGCCGCGCACGAGATTCTTCGGCTCGATCGGAGGAATGGCCTTGAGCACCTTGACCTTCTCGTCACGCAGCGACTCGCTGTCGTCGCGCGCCGGCGGTTCCATGGCTAGATTGCACATGACCTGAAAGATGTGATTCTGGATGACGTCGCGGAGTGCGCCGGTCTGGTCGTAGAAAACGCCGCGTCCCTGAACCCCGAAGTCTTCCGCCATGGTGATCTGCACGCTTTCCACATGGTCGCGGTTCCACATCTTCTCCATGAAGGAGTTGGCGAAGCGAAAGGAGACCATGTTGGTGACGGGGCCCTTGGCGAGGTAATGATCGATACGAAAGATATCGGACTCGTCAAAGGCGGAACGCAGAATGCAGTTGAGCTCCTGAGCCGAAGCCAGATCGTGGCCGAAGGGCTTTTCTACGATGATGCGCGCTCCTTTCGCTGAGCCCGACTTCACCAGTTGCCCGATCACCAGCTCGAAAAGAAAAGGCGGGATTGCGAGGTAGTGTGCTGGGTGCTCCGCCCAACCCAACGCAGTCCGGAGCGCCTGAAATGTGCTGAAGTCCGAATAGTCGCCGTCGACGTATCGAAGTAAGGCGCTCAGCTTTGGCCATGCATCTGGATCGACTCCCCCGTGTGTTTCAAGGCTGTCCTTGGCTCGCGCTTTGAACTGGTCGAGGTTCCAGCCGGCCTTGGCCACGCCAATCACAGGAAAGTCGAGCTTCCCGTGCTGGACCATGAGCTGCAGGGCCGGAAAGATCTTCTTGTAGGCCAGATCGCCGGTCGCTCCGAAGAAAACCAGCGCATCAGAACGGGAATTGCTCACAAGTTCCTCCTTAGGGATGTCGTTTCAAGATATCCAGCCGTATGAGATTAGCAATCAGTGATTAAGGATAAGCTACTCTGCAGCGTCGAGGCCTTCGCGTGGCTTGATCTTCCGGGCAACGACTAGAATACCGAGAAAGATCGCGCCTGCGGGAACCCCTAAAACCAGAATCGCCCGCCGCAAACCCTGCCTCACGCGCGGGGCCGACCCGGCGGTTGTATCCCGGCAGAGGCTGCAGCCTTGGGCGTGAACCATCGCTGAACCGGCCAGCACGGCCGCAAGGACGAGCAGATATCGGATGCGCTTCACTGGAAGCAGACGAGCAGGGCGAAGAGAAAGATCCAGAAAAGGCCCATGGTGTGCCAGTACCAGGCGGTGCAATCGACGACGATCTGGCGCAGCTCAATTCGGCGCAGGATAAAGAGCGCGCCGAGCGCTGCAGCCAGGGCGATCACTCCCAGCAGCAGGTGGACACCGTGTGTGCCGGTGATGAGATAGAAGAAGTGACTGCTGGGGTCGGGCGAGTTGTAGCGGAAGCCCTGCTGGACCAGTTGCTCCCAGGCGATCCATTGCCCAGCGAGAAAGAGCGAGCCTAGAACGAAGGTCGCCACCAGCCAGGGAGCGGCGCGTTTCACCGCGGGGCGGCCAAGGCCGAGCCACTCGTCCATCACGTCGATCTCATGGAAGAGCTGACGGCGCGCCATTTCCATGGTCAGGCTGCTGAGGATGAGGATGGCGGTGTTGATCCAAAGAATCGGTGGAACAGCCAGCGGATGCCAGTCGGAGACGTAATTTTCGCGGGCGTCGAAGTGTCCGGCGCTCTGCCGCACGAAGAACGCGCTGACCAGCGCGACGAAAAACATCAGGTCGCCGGCAAGCGCGAACAGGACTCCAAGTCGATAGCGGGTGAGAAGCTCGCGCGGGCCTCGCCGGCCGGAGGGGCGATTCTCCCAGTTGTCCCCATCGCCTCCGCCGCCAGTCGGGCGCCGGTCGAGGGGCGGTTTGCCCCCAACGCCGGTGTCTTTGCGCTCGATCTCAACAGGGTGGCGGGTGAATGTGGCAGGCATCGCAGTCCCCTAACACGACAGCTTACTCCTGTTTTGATGCCATTTCCCACTGTGGATGAAAGTTCGTTTCGTTTGCCGGAATTTCATATTCATAAGGGCCGCGTTCCACCCGACTGTGCGCGTTTTCAGGAGCCCATTCGAGCGTTGTCGCCTCCCAGGGATTTGTTTCCGCCGCACTGCCCCAGCGGGTGCTGGCGAAGATATTCCACAAGAAAATGAACTGGGCCGAAGCAAGCAACAGGGCGGAGAAGGTAATGCCGCGCTCGTTGGCGGCGATGGCAGAGAAGGAGGTTACCGGACCGGCGAGGCGCTCGTAGTGGCGCGGCTCTCCGGCGAGGCCGGAAAAGTGCATGGGGAAGAAGGTTCCGTAGGCCGCGATAAGTGTGACCCAGAAGTGGAGCTTGCCCAGAGCCTCATTCATCAGGCGACCGGTCATCAGGGGAAACCAGTAATAGATGCCGGCGAAAATCGAGAAGACTCCAGCCATGGCCATCACGAGGTGAAAGTGCGCGACTACGAAGAACGTGTTGTGCAGATAGGCATCGAGCGCCGGTTGGGCCAGGATCGGACCGGTGAGGCCTCCGGCGATAAAGAAAGAGAGAAAGCCCAGCGCGAAGAGCATGGGCGTGCGCAGCCGAAGGTTGCCTCCCCACAGCATGGTGAGCCAGCCCAGCACTTCGACCGTGCTGGGAACCGCGATGGCCATAGTGGTGAGCGCGAACGCCGTTCCAGCGTAGGGGTTCATGCCGCTCACGAACATGTGATGTCCCCAGACGACGAGGCCGAGGAGACCGATCGCGACCAGCATCGCTGCCATCAAGCGATAGCCGGCCACTCGGCGTCGCGCGAAGTTGGCGAAGAGGGAAGTGACAAGCCCCATTCCAGGCAGGACTGCGATATAGACCTCAGGATGGCCGAAGAACCAGAAGAGATGCAGCCACAACAGCGGCGAACCGTCTCCGTGGCCGACGATGTGTCCGTTGACCAGATCGCCCCGGGGAACAAAAAAGCTCGATCCGAAGTGCCGGTCTGAAAAGAGCAGAATGATCGCGGCCAGCAACACACTAAAGACCAGCAGGGTGAGGATCGACGTGACCAGCCATGCCCAGACGGTCATCGGCAAACGCGACCAGGTCATCCCTGCGCGGCGCTCGCCGAGAATCGTTACCAGCATGTTGACGGCTCCCAGCCACGACGCCAGGCAGAAGATTCCGATGCTCGCCAGCCATAAATCCATGCCGGCGCCCTCGCCCGGCCCTGCCGATGCCACCGCGCTCATGGGGGGATAGCTGGTCCATCCCGAGATGGGCGCGCCCTGCGGCACGAAGAAAGCGGCGAGCAGGACAAGCAGCGCCACGGCCGTCAACCAGAAGGCCGCTGCATTCAGGCGCGGAAAGGCCATGCCGCGCGCGCCGATCTGCTCGGGCAGAACGAGATTCGCGAATCCGATCTGCGGCGCAATGGTGAGGACAAAAAAGATCATCAGCGTGCCGTGCATCGTGACCAGCGCCAGATAGCCTTCCGGCTTGAGCATCCCGAAGAAGGGAATCGCCATGTCGGGCCATACGCGATGCAGGCGTATGATGAGCGAAAGCAGCGTGCCCACGATCACCGCAGACAGAGACAGCAGCAGGTAGAGAGTTCCCAGAGCGCGATGGCTGGTCGTGAAGAGGCGCAGTCTCATGGCGCGCCTTCCAGAATGCGGGCTTGCTCACGCATTGCAAGCCACCCCTGGAAATCCGCCTGCGAAACAACGGATAATATTGCCTGCATGCGGGCATGGCCTGAACCACATAGCTGACTGCACAAGATCGGATAGGTTCCGATGACCGACGGCGTGAAGTGGACATGCAGCACGAGCCCGGGAACGGCATTTTCCTTGAGGCGCATACCGGGGATGAAGAGGCCGTGGATCACGTCCAGCGAGCGGAGGTGCAGATCGGCTTCGCGGCCGACGGGAAGAACGAGGACGCTGGAAACTACATCATCCTTGCCGCGCGCGTCGCGTGCATCGAGTCCGAGAGGATTTCCCTCCGCGGCATTCACCAACTCGGGCCGCGTGACTCCAAAGGCCGCGTCTTCGCCGGGGTAGCGAAAGTACCACTGGAATTGCTCTCCGACAACCTCGACCTGCATGGCCGCAGGAGCCGGTCCGGCAAATCGAGTCTCCGCCCATAAATGCTGTGCGGTGACGGCCATCCACAGATACATCGCACAGAGCGCGGTCAGGATGATCCAGGGAAGGGCCTTCGGGGCGGCTGCTTGTCCCGACTTGCGCCTGCGCAGGACAGCAGCGATCAGCCATATGTGCGCGGTGAGAAAGCAGAGGCAGATCGCGATGAGATTCCAGCGCATCAATGCGTCCAGCGCTGGTCCATGCAACGATCCGTTGGATGGCATCCATGCAACGCGCACAGCTTCGAGCAGGATTGCGTGCGCGGGCATCGTCTGGATAATCCTCAGGAACGAACCGCGGAATGTTCGCGCACCAGGTCGACAAAGCGGCGATGGATGCGGCGGTCAGCGGAAAGTTCAGGATGAAAGGTTGCGGCCAGGATGTGGCCTTGTTCGACAAGAACAGGAAAGCCTTCGCGCTCGGCGAGGATTTTGACGCCGGAACCGGTTTTCGCAATGCGCGGCGCGCGGATGTAGACCAGTTCCATGGGGCCACCTTCGAGCTTCGTCTCTGCTTCTTCGATCACGCTGTTGATCTGGCGTCCATAGGCATTACGTTCGACGGTGGCGTCGAGCACGCCTAGGCTCTGCTGCGATGGATGCGTCACCTCTTTTGCCAGCAGAATACAGCCGGCGCAGGTGCCGAAGGTGGGACGGGTCTGGACGAAGGCCTGCAGGCGATCGAGGAAGCCGTCCCGCTCCAGAAACTTGAGAAAGGTCGTCGATTCGCCCCCGGGGATGATCAGACCGTCGATGTCGTCAAGCTGTTCGGGCTTACGAACCAGCACAGCTTCCGCGCCTGCTTCGCGAAGCGCGATCGCATGCGCGTCGAAGTCACCCTGAATGGCTAGAACGCCGACGACTGGCCGTCGAGGCGACTGCTTCGCGTGGCCACTCCCGAAGGTCGTGGAATCAGCGGTAGGGCCACTATCGGATTGCATTGATTCTGGAGCTGTCAATTCGTTCAGTTCTTCGCGACTTGCTTGTTCCGCAAACTTTCAAGCGTCGCCAGGTCCTGTTTGTAAGCCTCAATGGTGTAATTCAAACAGACTTCATGCTCCTTAAGGAAGGCGTTGACCCTCGATTGGCGTGCTGAAGCCAAGAATTCGTTGTACCTGGCCTCTGCCAAGCTTTTCGGAGCGGTAGCCTTCGATCGCGATGGCTTCAAGAGCACTGCGGGAGAGATCTGAGGATCGCAGCGCCTCGGCGATATCGTCGGGGAGTTCGAGTTCGATGCGCATGGCATTCTCCTTTGCGTAAGTCACGGCGCCGAAGGCGCGTTTCGCTGGACGCGCCAACGTCACCAGCCGCGCGTCTGCAGCAGTTGGCTCTCTTCGATCGCGGCGACCGCGAGGCCTTTCATCGAGCCGGTCACCTGCGCGCTGGCCTCGGCGAGTATCTTTGGATCGTCATAATGCGTTGTCGCGATGACGATGGCCTTGGCGCGCGACTCGGCCTCTTCGCGCTCGGCCGGATTGTTCAACTCGCCGCGCTCGTTGCGCTCCACATCGAGCGGCGTGGCGCGCTCCTTCATGAAAATGCCCGAGCCGACAAAGACAGATTCAGCTCCGAGCTGCATCATCAGGGCCGCGTCAGCGGGAGTCGCGATGCCGCCAGCAGAGAAGTTAGGCACCGGCAATTTGCCACTCTTTGCGACCATCCGCACCAGCTCGTACGGCGCCTGATGCTCCTTGGCCGCGGCGTAGAGCTCCTGATCACTGAGCACGGTAAGCGCCTTCATCTCCTGCACGATCTGGCGCATGTGCTTGACGGCGTGAACGACGTCGCCAGTGCCGGCTTCACCCTTCGTGCGAATCATGGCCGCACCTTCTGCAATGCGGCGAAGCGCTTCGCCCAGGTTGCGTGCGCCGCAGACGAACGGCGTGGTAAAGGCATGCTTGTCGATGTGATGAGCCTCATCCGCGGGGGTGAGCACTTCGCTCTCGTCGATAAAGTCGACGCCGAGATGCTGGAGGATTTGCGCTTCGGCGAAGTGTCCGATGCGGGCCTTGGCCATCACCGGGATCGAAACCGAGGCGATGATTTCCTTGATGAGGCTGGGCTTCGCCATGCGCGCCACGCCGCCTTCGGCGCGGATCATGGCAGGCACTCGCTCGAGCGCCATCACGGCAACCGCCCCGGCATCTTCAGCGATCTTGGCCTGCTCCACGTTCATCACGTCCATGATCACGCCGCCTTTCAGCATCTCCGCGAGGCCGGTCTTCAGACGCAGCCCCGTACCGTTGCTCGAATAGTTCCCGTTCGCGTGATTCGCCATGGTGTGCCTCCCGTTTCTCAGCTGCGCTACAATGCAGGGCAGATCAACCTCCGCCACATGCTGCGCAAATAACTCTGAAGCACTAGTTTAGCAGTTTTCATCGCCTGCTTAGAGCACGGTGGGTTAGCACCGAGAGCCCTTCGAATTCTTGTGGCGGGCTGGCTTGTTCGTTACACTCGCCACAAGCGCTGGTGGAATAGCAGGATCGCCCAGCCGCTTGGAATCCTCATGGCCGATGCCCCCCGTCAGGTGCCATCTCATCTTCGCAGTCCGCACGGCGCGGCGTCCGTTCATCTCGACGCGTTGCGAGGCGTTGCGGCGGTTGGCGTTTGTCTAAATCATCTGCGCGATTTTTCCTTCCAGGATTATTGGAAGCTAGATCACCACAATTTTCTGCTTGCCGTGATGTATTTGGCGACGGGGCTTGGTCATCAGTGGGTGATCGTCTTCTTCGTGTTGAGCGGCTACCTGGTTGGAGGAAGCGTGCTACGTTCGATGGCGCTTGACCATTGGTCGTGGCGGAGCTATTTACTGAAACGCCTGACGAGGCTCTATACGGTTTTGATTCCAGCGCTCTTGCTGGGAGGAATTCTTGATATGGCTGGGATTCGCTTGTTCGGAACTACCGGCATTTATGGTGGTCATAACGACACTCACGAGCTCGTATTCCCCGTCAGCAGTCATTTGAGACTTCCCATTCTGGCCGGCAACTACGCGTTTCTACAGGGAATATACCTGCCGACGTTTGGTTCGAATGGCCCACTATGGAGCCTGTCTTCCGAATTCTGGTATTACATCGCCTTTCCATTTATTGTCTGCGCATTATGGCCCCGCCAGTCTTTCCCCAAGCGCCTCCTGAATGGCATCCTGCTACTTGCGATTGTGTTATTTATGCGTCCGCCGACTGCTCTTCTAGGTTTGACCTGGCTGATGGGCGTCGCGATCCACTATCTGCCGCGGGCCAGAGCGGAAAACGCGCTCGTGCTGTGGTTACTGCCTCTCGCAGCCGCCTTTGCTTGCGGTGCGACTCTCGCATGGAGTAAATGGAGTAAACAGGCGCAAGGGCCGATTGCAGATTGTGTGCTCGGCGTAGCGGTGACGATCTTGATTTATGCCATCTTGACTTGCTCGCGCACTCCCATGCCGAAGCCCTATCAGTGGACCTCGCACGTACTCTCGCGCTCTTCCTACACCTTGTACCTGGTGCACGTCCCGCTGCTGGTTTTCCTGACCGCCTGGATCGCTCAGGCTCAATGGATTCCGACCCCAACTCACGTGCTCGAAGGCTGCGCCATCTTCATGGTGGTGATGATCTACGCGCAGGTAGTCTGGTTTTTCTTTGAGAAGCGCACAGATGTCATTCGCGCACGCATCAAGCCATTGGTTATGGGTGCGCTGAGACATTCCATCGAAACAGAGTCGCGCCGAAAAGCGATCACATCAGCTTAGCGGTTCAGTCTGCGGACTACCGATGCGTTCACCGCAATGAACAGCGCCCGCCCTTGGGCAAGAATTGTGCCGTCCTCATTCGCAATCTGCGCTTCGCATTGATGCTTGCGCCCGCTGGCGCTCACATGATGCGCCGTTAACGTCAGCCGTGCCATGAGCGGCACAGGTTTGAGATATTCCACTTCCATCTGCCGCGTCATGGCCACTACGCCGAATTGACGATTCGCCTTGCTCATCGCTTCATCGAGCAATGTCGCGATCACGCCACCGTGCACGTGCCCAGGAGGCCCTTCGAACCTTCGCGGCACGCGCACCCTGCAAACGATCCGATGCTCGTCATCGACAAAGAACTTCAGCCGAAGACCGGTCTTGTTTTCCGGCCCGCAGCCGAAGCAATGGTGCAGAGCACCGTGCTGCAGGGGTACCAGTTTCGTGGTCATGGTGCACCCAGCGCCTCCAGAAACAGCTCACGGTCGACATTTCCGCCCGTCAGCACTGCGCCCACACGCTTGCCCTCGACGCTATCTCGCTCTTTGAGTACGGCTGCAATTGGTGCTGCGCCAGCGCCCTCGGCGACGTTGTGCGTATCTTCATAGACAGCCCGCATAGCGAGCAGAATCTCGTCCTCGCTCACCTCGACGAGGCGGTCGACGTGCTTCAGGATGACCTCGAGAGCCTCCGCGACCGGGAGGCGGCAGGCCAGCCCGTCGGCGATTTTTGTTCCGGCCTCATGGGGCACTACTTTGCGTGCTGCGAAGGACAAGGCATACGACGGCGATGCCTCCGCCACCACGCCGACGATCTTTGTCTTCAGGCCGAGCGCAGCGCGAGCCGCAATCACGCCGCATATCGACGATCCGAGTCCAACCGGCACAAATACCGTGTCCAGTTCGGGAGCCGCCTCGAACATCTCCAGCGCGTACGTGCCTGTGCCGACCACCAACAAGCGGTCGAAGGACATTACCTTATGCAGGCCGCGCTGTGCCGCCAATTCGGTCGCGTACTCATTCGCTGCCTGGAAATCGTCCCCGTGTTCAATCAGCTCCGCGCCCTGCGCCTGCATTGCGCGATTCTTCTCGCGGCTGTTGCCGAAGGGAACCACGATGGTCGCTGTCCATCCGCGCCGCTTTGCAGCAAGGGCCACGCCCTGCCCATGATTGCCGCGCGTCGCCGCCACCACGCCGGTGAGTTCCGGATGCTCGCGCGCCAGCCAGTCCATATACACGGTCGCTCCGCGCAGTTTGAATGCGCCCACCGGGGAATGGTTCTCATGCTTCACCCACAGCTCCGCGCCGCAGCGCGCATTCAGCAGCGGCCAGGTGTAGGTCGGAGTGACCGGCATTACCGTGCGCACCAGTTCCGTCGCACGGCGCAATTCATCCAATCCAGGAAGATCCATAACACTTACTCTATCGCGGCGATCCTGTCTTCCAGGCAAACCTCAGCCCGGACCAGTCCGCATCGATCGCGCAGGTCTTGTATCCGATCAGGCTGCGAGCTGCGCCGAGAGCAAGCAGATCCTTCTGGCTGAAATCAGTCTTCAGTCTGCCGCTGCGCTTGGGGTAGACGATCCACAATCCAGCCTTCGGTGGGAGCTGTCCAGCCACGTAGTCGAAGGCAGCATCCAGATCCTGCTCCGTACGGACGACAACAATCGCTATGCCGGTTTCTCGACTGATCCGCTCGTCGAACTCCGTTCCCAGCCGTTTCCCCAGGCCGATCACATCGCCCTGGATCGACACGCGCTTCTCCGGTCCGAGGTCGAGCTTTCGCGCCAGCACCGATCCGCTGGGTACCGCTTCGCCGCGCGCTCTGGGTCGAACCGGCCGCACTGGCGGAGCTGTGATGGCCTTGTTGATTCCCGCCCGGACCGCATCCCATCCGCAATAGACCGCATCGGGAAGCTCAGCGCGCACGCGAGCAATCTTATCTCCCACGCCTCCAACAAACACTAGGGGCAAGTGTCGAATAGACGCGGTATTCCGCATGTAGATCGCAACCTCGCGTCCATACGCTGGCTTTGAATCCAGATCGATGACCAGCGCCGATGGAGCGGCAGCCGTGAGCTTGCCAACCATGCCCGTGCCGTGGCTCATGACCGGATCCACGCGGAATCCCTGGACCTCGAGCAAGCGCTTCTTGTCGCCCGCAACCTTCTCGTTCCACGAAATCATCGCGATGTGGCGTTTGGTCGGCACTTAGCGAACATATCAAAGGTGTCATGTAGCTGCGATGTCCGGGCAACAGTGGCGATATACTTAAGCGATATGGCGCCTCTTGAAACACTCGACGCGACTCTCGCGGAAACCGATCAGGCGGCGCGGGCGCTGACTTTTTATATCGAAACCTTCGGCTGTCAGATGAACGTTCACGACTCGGAAAAGGTCATCGGGACGCTCGAACACCAGGGCTACACCAAGGTCGAGACGGAAGAAGCGGCCGACCTCATTCTGTACAACACCTGCTCTATCCGAGATAAGGCCGAGCAGAAGGTCTTCAATCGTCTCAACGACTACAAGGCGCTCTACAAGAAGGGCAAACGTTTCGCCGTGCTCGGCTGCGTCGCCCAGCAGGAAGGCGAACGGATCTTCGAGCGCGCGCCCTACGTGTCGATCGTTTCCGGCTCGGCCTCCTATAACAAGCTGCCGCAGATGCTGGTGCAACTGGAGCAGGGAACTAAGCACATTACCGGGCTCGACGACCGCCAGACGGAGGAGACTTTCGAGACCGAGTTCACCGCTCGCTCCAATCCGCATCGCGGATACATCACCATCATCGAGGGCTGCGACAAGTTCTGCGCCTACTGCGTTGTCCCGTACACGCGCGGCAAGGAACGCAGCCGCACCTCAACGTCGGTGCTCGCCGAAGCGCAGCGCATGGCCGATGCCGGCTACACCGAGATCCAACTGCTCGGGCAAAATGTGAATTCCTATCGCGACACGGAAGGGAAGCGGAGCTTCGCCGAACTGCTGGCTGCCGTTGGAGAAATTCCCGGCATCCGGCGTGTGCGCTTCACCACCTCGCATCCTCGCGACTTTACCCGCGACATTGTCGACGCCATCGACGCGGTGCCTACACTTTGCGATCACGTCCACCTTCCGGTACAAAGTGGTTCGTCGCACGTCTTGAATCTGATGCAGCGCGAATACACCCGGGAGCAGTATCTCGAACGGATCTCCTGGATCAAGGGGGCTAAGCGGCCAATAAGCATGACCACGGACATCATTGTTGGCTTTCCGGGCGAGGCCGCGGCAGATTTCGAACAGACCATCGATCTGCTGGGAGCGGTCCAGTACGATGGCGTGTTCGGCTTCAAATACTCTCCCCGGCCGAACACGCCTGCGCTTACTATGCCGGATTCAGTTCCCGAAGAAGAAAAGTCTTTGCGGCTCCAAATCTTGTTCGATCGCCAGCGCGAGACGCAAAGAATCAATTATTCCAGGCATATCGGTCAGCAACTTGAGGTAATGGTTGAGGGACACAACTCGGCGCGGGGTCAGGTTATTGGCCGGACATCGCAGAACAAAACCCTCAATTTCACCACCACCCAGCCCATTTTGCCTGCGCATGGCAGCTATCTGTCGGTGCGTGTCACCCAAAGTTTTCCCAACAGCCTGGTCGGCGAGGCAGTTTAGAGGTTAGCGATGGAAGTCGAAATGAAAATCCGCGGACTCATGGTCGATCCCTCAACCAATATGCCGATTATCCTTCTGAAGGACGCGCAAAGTGAAGCAGTTCTGCCTATCTGGGTTGGCCTCTATGAGGCCCAGGCGATTGCCCTGGAAGTGGAGAAATCCCAGACCCCGCGACCTCTGACTCACGATCTGCTTAAAAACCTCATCCATGGCTTGAATGCCAAGGTGCAGCGCATTGTAGTCACAGAGCTTAAGGACGACACGTTCTACGCGGTGATCTGGATGGAACAAAACGGGGAGATCGTTGCACTTGACTCGCGTCCGTCCGACGCACTGGCCCTGGCGCTGCGCACCGATTGCCCCATCTACGTCGACGAAGACGTTCTGCGGGCTGCCAAGGTTCTTCCCAATCCAGCCGAGCAAGCCTCATCACAAGATGTGCGCAAGTGGCTCGAAAGTCTCAACGACGAAGACTTGGGCCGCTACAAGATGTAGAGAATCTGTCGTCAGGTTGTGAGTGTCGCCTCCTTGTTCACGCACGTTGTTGCCGCAATGTCCTTCCGTGGCCAAATTCTCTCGAGGCGATCGCGGGAACGACACGATTTCCCTTGATTTGCATCCGCTATAATGACGGCAGATACCTTTCCTGTGTGGCACACGTGAGGCCAGCGACATGGCAGACGTGAAAATCGTAACCCTGACCTGATCGCGTCCGGGACTGCTCCCATCGCCTCGCTGGCTGACTTATACAACCCACGGAGTTTTGTTACGAATGAGTCGCACCGGAAAAGCCGCCAAAGGCTTTGTAGCCAGTATCTTCCAATTCGTGTCACAGATCCTGGTGCAGTTGCTGCTCGCTCCCATTGTGCTCAAATTGGCGGGCAGAGAAACTCTCGGCGCCTATGCGGCGGTCATGCAGGCTCTCACCTTCGTCTCGTTAACGGATATCGTCGGCACGTGGGCGCTCGAGCGTTTTCTCGGGCAAGCCAGTGCACTCGATGACGGCGGCGCGCGCTTTCGCACAATCATGACGACTGCGCGCACAGTTCTCATATTTAGCAATTTCTTCTATTGTCTCGTGGTGTTTGTCTTCAGCATGTTCACAGCCAGGCTTTTTCATTTGTCGCCTCCTGTGGCTCATCAGGCGCAACATGCACTATGGGTTATCGGGATATGGGCAGTGGCGCGGACGCCGCTGGCAATCTATGGAAACGCATTGCTCGCCTTGCAGGATATTGCTGCTGTCAATCTCCTTGGCACTTTCATGGGAGTCGGACGAACGGTCGCCTCATTGATCTTCGTCCTGCTGGGAGGTGGTTTATTCGGCCTCATGCTTGCCGGAACAACCATCGAAGCTCTCGGTGTGGTCATGTTCCGAATTCGCTTCAAAAAGCTGTTTCCCAACCTGATTCCTTCGTGGGGAATACCTGACAAAGCCTTGCTGAAGGAGATGGTCACTTTTGGCGGCCACGCCTTTTTTCTCAATCTAGGAAATGGATTAGTTTACAGCTCCGGAAATGCTCTGGCTGGTTTTACGAAGGGTGCCGCCATTGCGAGCAGCTTCTACACGACGCAAATGCCGACAATGACGATTTATAACATGATGATCCGTCTGTCCGAGAGCGCCACACCTGCCATCAACGAGCTCTGGGGCGGAAGGGAAGTGGAAAGACTACGGGGGGCACTGAAGCGTATCACACGCCTGTTGCTGGTACTCACTTTGCCCTTGGCTACCGGCGTACTCCTGTTCAATCATGATCTGGTGATTACCTGGGTCGGGGGCCAGCAATATGCGGGCATGCTTCTGACCACATCTCTAGCCGCCTTCTGCATTATTGTTTCGCTTCAACGCGTAGCCATTAACTATTCGTTTACGTTCGGCTGGATGCGATTGCTGACCACGACCGCCCTGATTCAAGGGCTGGCCAACTTCGGTCTTGGGATCCTCTTCGCCAAACTCTTTGGGTTGGGCGGAATTACGTTGGCGCTCGTCATCGTTGTTTTGCCGCAAACCGTGATCCTGTGGCACCGTGTAGGCCGCTTCCTCGAGGTCAATGTTCCGAGGCTGCTGGGCGGGTGCGTGATGCGCGCACTGGTACCATTGGGCGGCGGTGCAGTTTGCGGATTGCTGGTTCATCGGATGGTTGTCATAAGGCAGCGCCATTTCTCGGGGCTACTTGCGGAAGTATTTGCTTTCATTCTCGTGTACTCAACCCTTGCCTATCCGCTACTTTTGTTCGATCAGGACCGGGCGGAGATCAAGCGCTATCTGCGCCGCTTCGCGAATCGCGGACGGAATGTGCAGCGGCGCTTGATTCGGGCTGCTGGAAGCGCGTCTGATTAGGATCCTTGCGATGCTCTAGTTCCAAAGTCGATTTAATGGCCGGCCTCGTACAATAAGACAAGCTTCCTCATACGTATTCACAAATCTGAACCCCCTTTTCCGGTTAATCTCAAAATGCGGATAGCGATCTTAGTGCAAATGATGTCCGGGCGTGGCGGCAGCGAGAGTGCCGTTATGGGCCTGACAGAGGGTTTGCAAAGCAGAGGAGATGAAGTCCGCGTTTATTTGTTCGGCGGGTTGCCGCGTGATCCTCGCTGGCTCGAATCAATCCCGCACACCGTGCTGGGCAACCCTTCAGAGAGACGGTGGCGCCGCCTCAACAAATATTTGTTTGGCCTCGCGGGAGAGTTCAGGCGCTTCCGACCAGATATCGTCATTTCTCTTGACGCAGAACGCCTGCTCATAGGCAGAATCGCTCTCGCACTTTCAGGCGTGAAAGCATCTCTCTGGTCGTGGATTCATTTCCCGATTGAACGTATTAAGAAGAATTGGCTACTCCGGCTGGCTGCCGGTCATCTGGCAGTCAGCGAAGGCGTTGCCGGTCAGATAAGAACGCTTGTGAAACCGTCCCACGCAAATCGGGTCGTTACTACCTATAACCCTGTTTGGACGAACGCTCCACTGGTTACTCGTCCGGTAACTGGTGAAGCAGTCGAATTCCTGCACATCGGACGTTTGGAGTTTGCGGCACAAAAGCGTGTCGCCGATCTCCTCGCCGCGATCTCGCGCGTCACGGGCAGTTTCAGATTGACCATCGTCGGCGATGGGCCGGATCGCGCTAAGCTCGAGCAATACAGCAGGGAATTGAAGATCGGCGATCGAATCGTCTGGCTTGGATGGAAGGAAAAACCATGGGATCATGTGACCAAAGCCAGCGTACTCCTGCTCACCTCCTCATATGAAAGCTTCGGCATCGTTTTGGTCGAGGCCCTGTCGCGCGGCATTCCGTGTATTGCTTCAAACTGCAAATATGGGCCCGATGAGATCGTAGAGCACGGTAAGAACGGCTGGCTGTATCCGGTGGGTGATGTCGATCGATTGCAGCAGTTGATACAGGCTGTAGTCGACAACCCGCGCCTTCTTCCTGAGCAATCAGACGTATCGGCTTCGGCGCAGAAGTTTAGCGTGCAGGCGGTGACAGAACGCGCCCGGCTTGCTTTCGCGACTTTAGCAAAACCCAACGCGCCATTGCGCGCTCAAAATCGCCACACCAGCGGCGTATCCAAGAATTGAGAAGACCGAGCGATGATGCCCCAATCTGAACTGCCGCTTGTTTCTGCACTATTCATCACGTACAAACGTGTTGATCTTTTGGAGAAGGCCGTGGAAGGTTTTCGGCGGAATACCGTTTACCCGAATCTCGAACTGGTCATCGCCGACGACGGAAGCGGTCCGGAGATTCAGGCCCAGATGCGGACTCTTCCAGCGGATGTGTTCGCGCTGGCACCAAAAAACGCAGGACTGGGCGCTAATAACAATAACGGCCTCCGCCATTGCCACGGTAAATATATCTTCATGATCCAGGACGACTGGGAATGCCAGGGCCCCCCTGACTATTTGCTTAATTCTGTAAAGGTGATGGAGGCAAATCCCCAGATTGGCATTATCAACTTTGCCGGAACCCAGCATCCGCCTGATTTGTCACATCGCCTGCAGGGGAGTGAGGAGCCCTGCTACGTGACGCCGACACCGGCCAAGAGCCACAAAGTAGAGTACCTCTATGCCGATCAACCCCACATCCGTTCACGGGCGGCACTCGAGCACGTTGGGTTTTATATCGAGCACCGTGATCAAGATCAGTGCGAGATTGACTACAGCATCCGCTGGCAGCAGCAGACAAAGTTTCTGACGGCCGCTTTTCCGCGTTACCATCACACCGTCTTCAGGGATAACGGCGCCGCGCCTGAGCGGAGTTTTCGCTTGAAATTATTTCGCTACCGTGTCCGCGCATTCCTCATGCCGGCTAAGCCTTTTTTGGTCAAGTACGCCAATCCACTGTTCCGGGTGGGAAAGGCGACGGTCAACGGTGGTGTACGCACACTGGAGAAGCTTCGCATCGTGAAATAAATCCGAATTCACAAGCAGGTTTAACACTCGGAGTTCCTTGTCAGGCTTGCGTGAGTTGATTGAGGTGATTCGCGCATTTCTCGCCGTAGTCGTGCCAGCCGCCCAGGTGCTTGACACGTGCCATGGCTGCTTCACTCATCCGCTGGTGTAACGCATGGTCTTCCGCCAGTTCCTGAAGACTCTGAGCAATTCTTTCTGAGCTCCTGATGGGCACAATGAAGCCCTCTACTCCGTTTTGATAGAGATCCGGGCCGCCCGTATTCTCTGAGCTTACAATCACGGCGCCGCAAGCCATGGCCTGAGCCATCACCAGCCCGAAGCCATCTTCAATGGACGGCAGTGCAAGAACATGGCTGGTGCTCATATACTCGGCTAACTTTGGCTGTGACATCCGACCGAGAATTTCAACGCCGTCGAGATTCTGGCCTTTAAGGAACGACCGTGTCTCCGCTTCCATCGGTCCTGCCAGGCGCAATCGCTTACGCGGGTGTCGAAGCATTCGAAAGGCCTCCAGAAGGTACGGAATACCCTTGCGCAGGCTGACTGTGCCGGCAAACATCACATTGAAGAAATCTTTCGGCGGTTCACCTGTCCGCTGGAAACGTTCCAGCCGCACGCCATAAGGAATCGTTTTGACTTTCTCCGCTGCGATCCCCATCTTTATGAAGGAGCGCTGAGCGAATCCCGACGGCACAAAGATTGCGTCGGCCTGGTCGTACTCCATCTCCTCGCGTGCGATCACTCGCGGGTCGATGGTGGCGAAGGGGAAGCCCCATTTTCTATATTCTTCATTTAGGATGGCATCCTGGTAGCGGATATGCGACGAGCCCCGGTCGCATACATGCTTGCCGCCTCGACCCTGCACAACGCGGCCAGTCTTCAAAGCGGATCCCGACAGCCCGACCAGGGCATCGCATTCTTCTATCTGGGATGCCACCCAGGAGTCAAAGAGGCCGATGTTGGCATGAACGATCTGTCGGTCAATGTTCTTTGGTATGCGTAAGTATTTATTGTACTTATGGATCGTCATCCAGGGCCCATGGATCCATGGGAAGGTTCGAACGAGCTCCCTCGGCACGCCCTCGCGCCGGAGTCTTTGCCAAGGAAAGGATGAGTAAATCCGCTTCAGATATCCACGGGATTGCAACTCGCGGGCCAAGTCGAATTGCCAGAAGACGCCGCTCACAGACACAATGACATGCATTGGGGGGATGAGTATCTCCAGATAAGATGATGCGACTCTATCACGGGAGGGAAGAGCGCGAAGGGTGTTTGCTGTACAGTTGGCGCAATCAATTTCCGGGGCAATTTCTCCATCATTCTAAGGCAATCGTTTCACTATACAGAATATACGTTATCGGACATAAGGCCAGGAGAGCGAATCTGGTAAGGACGCGGTGCACACGTCTTATTAACCTATTATCTGGTTGTTAGGAAGATTTGTTAAATAGTTAGATGTGAGGTCAGAATTGATTGCTGACCCGCAATGTCCTCGCTCTGGCAGATCCCCAAGGCAACTTCAATTACGCGCTGAAGGTCTTCCCGGCTCGCGCCGTCGGCCGCCTGAACACCGATTCCCCGCATTATTGTAACCACGTAGCGCGCCAGGTCGGCAGGGTCGGTATCTCCTCTCAGATCGCCCTCTCCGTTTGCTTTTTCCAGTCGCGCCCGCACAGCTTGTTCGGCCGACTCGCGCCGCCGGACCAATTCTTGCCGGATGGGCGCAGACCCTTTCCCGCATGCCAATCCGGCTTGAAGGAGAAGGCAGCCTCGTGGACTAGCGGGATGGGTGGCCTGATTGGCGGCGCCTTCTAGGAGATTTTTTATCACCGCCTGCGCTGTTGGCTGGCTAAGCGCTGCGCGCACAAACCCTGCGGGGCCTTCCAAATAGCGGTCAAGTATTTTGCAGAACAGGGCCTCCTTATCGCCGAAAGCCGCGTAGAGGCTCGGCCGGCTAATCCCCATCGCCCGGGTCAAATTTGACAGAGAGGCGCCCTCGTACCCCTCTTGCCAGAAGACATTCATCGCGGCATCCAGGGCTTTGTCGACATCGAACGATCGGGGTCGCCCCCTTGCCTTGACCGATGGTCGTGCAGTTTTCATCCTCATGCAATTCTAGTCTGTTCTGTACTGATGAGTAAATAATTCTGCATCTCTTAATCGGCAGTCACATCTTTAATTTGCAGCTGAAGTACCAAATTCAGGGAATGTAAACGGAGCGAATGAGATGAGCAAACTTAAAGGGAAAGTCGCTGTCGTAACTGGAGCGTCCAAAGGTATCGGCGCCTCTATTGCGAAGCATCTGGCAGCGGAGGGTGCTGCCGTGGTTGTCAACTACTCCTCCAGCAAGGAGGGCGCGGACAAGGTGGTTGCAGAGATCGTTGGCCAGGGTGGCAAAGCGGCTGCAATCCACGGGAACGTTGCGAAACAGGCGGATATCGAGAAACTTCTATCGGAAACGAAGAAAGCTTTCGGCCAGCTCGACATACTGGTCAACAACGCCGGAATCTATGAGTTTGCTCCAATTGAAGCGATAACGGAGGAGCTCTTTCACAAGCAGTTCGATCTGAATGTACTCGGACTGATCCTCACCACCAAAGAAGCGGTGAAGTACTTTGGTCCCTCGGGCGGAAGCGTCGTCAATATCAGTTCCATTGTCAGCACGTTGGCGCCTCCCGCCGCCTCCGTCTACAGCGCCACTAAGGGTGCCGTCGACACGATCACCAAGTCGCTCGCCACGGAACTGGGACCACGCAAGATCCGCGTGAATGCCGTAAATCCCGGCATGGTGGCCACCGAGGGCACACACTCTACAGGCATTATCGGCAGCGATTTCGAGAAGCAGACAGTCGCACAGACCCCTCTTGGCCGTATCGGGAAGCCGGAGGACATCGCTCCCGCGGTGGTCTTCTTCGCCTCCGATGACGCGTCATGGATTACCGGAGAAACCCTTCTGATTGCAGGCGGACTTCGCTAATTTTGTACGTCAAGCCTAGTTGTACAGAAGTCTTGCGCAACTCGCTCAATCCAATTTCCTGCGAATGAAAATATAACGACTAGTGAAGGCTTGCTGCGGCAGGCCTTTTCTGTCTGCCAATTCCCTGCTCGCGCCCGCCGGCTTACCCTGCCATGTGGGGTCTAAATGCGAGGTAGAGTCACGGTATCCTAAACGCAGAAACGCCGCCCGAAGGCAGCGTTAGTCCGCACCCAGATCCCTGGCAGCTATAAGGTCGACTCAATTTCGAAGCCCCACGCCTCCAACAGCGCCTCTGGGATGTACTTTGAATTGCGGTTCCGGCGAGCCCATTCGCGAAGCCGGGTGGAGCGAATGTATTGGTCAGGGGTGAGCTTGAACTCCTTAACCACCTGTTCAAATGAAGTCACGGTAGGGACGACCGGGCCGATTGGCTCTGGCTTACCCCAATTTGGATTGCCACGACGCTTTGCCATTATTTATATCCTCTAGCAATAAGGTGACGTACAGTAAGTCCCGGATCGCCCAGCTTAAGAGCACCAGCTCTACCGGGAAGTCACAAACTCTTCCATTATAGGGATTTTCTCTCCATAAATCAATATCAAAAAGAGGAATTCCCGGAGGGGAGCCAAGAGGGTCGTTCCCAGATACGCTGATGGTTTCGTATCCGTTAAGACTTTTAAGCAGAGCGGATTGCGCGATGTAATTAAGGCGATAGTTTAGCGCGCTAGTGTGATGCAAGCCCTATCGAGTCAGCCACAAGGCCTAGCTGAACGGCACCGAAATAGCAGGTTGCCTTGCCAGCAATTTCTCGCGGCACTTATGGCGATCTTCAATGGCTTGTCGTTCGTTCGAATTGAGTGAAGAACCGAGGGTATCGAAGCAGTATGGGCACACAATCACCGTCGTTCTGACAGTGATATGCCCCGACGGCAGCTTCTTAGGAATTGCATGGGTAGTAGTGATGGCCGTAAGCATCGAATTGACTCCTTCGCTGGGGTTGCGACCGGGGGCCAGAAGCTTTCGGAAGCTGTTTGCCTTCTCGTTCTGTGGTCCGAACCGGCTTCGAGTGTGGGGGTCACTCTGACGTGCGGGCTGCACTTCTCGATGACTTCTCAGTCTGCACCCAAATTGAAGCGTTGTCAAATTATTGTCTGTTAACTTTTGGCCCTTAAGAATTCCTAATTCTCTCCGATATAGGGCTTGTGAAGGACAGAGAGACCCCACACAAATGACGCTTCCCTTGCACTCGAACCCCGACATCCTGATTGCCTCCGCCGATCCTCAGGTCACTGGCCAGCTCAGAGAGCTTCTGAGCGAGTGGCGCTATCCGGTCCAGCTCGTGGTCAACGGGGTCGAGGGGCTGAAGGTGCTGACGGGGCAGACGCCTCCAGGTATTGCTCTGATCGATGCCGGGTTGCCGATGCTGAACGGTATCGAACTTGCGGCGGAGGTCAGGCGGCGCGCGTCGAAGAGGCCTGCCTGGACAATGTTAATTTGCGGGCAGGTCGACGTTTCAACCGTGGCGAGCGCCACAGATGCGGGTATTGACGACCTGCTGCTTAAGCCTATCGATGTCGCCGATCTGCGAGTGCGTCTCACCGTGGCGGAGAGAGTCCGCGCTCTCATGAGTCAACTGGATGAGCAGGCGAACGCGGTCCGGTTTCATGCTTCGCACGACGGCCTTACCGGACTGTGGAATCGTGAGTCGCTGTTGAATCTGCTTTTTCCCGAGACCGACCGGGTACAACGCTTGAGAACCCCGCTTACTCTGCTGCTCCTCGATCTCGACCACTTCTCCGACATCAACGACGAATATGGCTACGAAGCTGGAGATAAGATCCTGCAGGAGCTGGCCAACCGGTTCAGGCGCTTCCTGCGTAGCTACGACCTCATTGGCCGCTGTGGTGAAGACGAGTTCCTGATCGCCCTACCCGGATGCACATCGGACCAGGCTCTCTCAATGGCTTCGCGACTCAGAAAGACCGTTCTTCAGAAACCATTTGCGGCGGGACGAGATATGCTCACGCTTACGGCGAGCATGGGTATCGCGCAGAGCCGGGGGCGCTCTCCCCTCGTGGTATTGCGGGAGGCCGAGCGCGCTCTGTCAGAGGCCAAGCGAAATGGCCGCAACGCTGTCATCGAGTACTGCAAGGATCGTGCGGATATTCCGGGCCAGCTGGAGGCGAGTGAATCCATCGGCGATTCGGTCGAGGTCGTATCCACAAACCAGCGTGCTTTAATGCCCTTTCCCACGGAGCGATGATTCCGCTGGCGTGATGTCCGGAACGAGCTGCGCTCGGGATCAAGACGATTCCTACTTCCGCGTGTATCCCGGCCCGTGTAGCACTTTCCCCGGCAGGGCGCCAGTCATCCTGCCTTGCGCGATCACCGGGACACCATTCACCAGGACATATTCCATTCCCTGCGAAAGTTGGTTGGGTTGCTCGAAAGTAGCCAGATCCCGGATGGTTGCCGGATCGAAGATAACCACATCCGCCCACATGCCCTGCTTCAGCACGCCGCGATCGGTAAGGCGCATTCGTTGTGACGGCAGCGCGGTGAACTTGCGGATGGCATCCTCAAGGGTGAGCACGTGTTCTTCGCGTACATACTTGCGCAGGACGCGAGGAAACGTGCCGTAGGCGCGGGGGTGTGGATGCTCGTTAGCGAGAAGGCCGTCCGGAGAAGTGCCCTGCGAGTCGTTGTCGATCGAGACCCAGGGCTGCTTCAAAGCCAGGACGACATCAGGCTCGCTCATACCGAACACGGCGACCTCTGTGAAGGCCTTATCACGGATGAGCAGGTCGCACAGCGCGTCAATCGGGTCCTCCTTCCACATTGCCGCAACTTCCGAAAGGCGTTTGCCCTGCAGCGGCGTGAGCTCCGGATTTTGGACGACCGCAATCTGAATCGCCTCCGGGCCAGGAATTTCTTGCCACTCGTTGTCCCAGGTTCCGTCAGGAGTGAGCATCTCCTTGCGGATGCGAGCCCGGGTAGCCGGGTCCTTGAGCCGCTCGATCAGCCTGGCGTCTCCGCCATCGTGAGCCCAGGGCGGAATAAACGCGGAAAAGGTGTTGAACCACGCGGTGTAGGCGTAGGTGTTGGCGCTGACGTCGATTCCCGAGGCGCGAGCCGCATCAATACGGGCGACAATCTGCGGCATGCGTCCCCAATTGGCTTTGCCCGCTGCTTTCAGGTGCCAGATTTCGACCGGAATGTGCGCCTCGCGTCCGATTCGCACCGCTTCATCGATTGCGTCGAGTACCGTGTCGCCTTCGCTTCGCATATGTGACGCATAGATACCGCCGTACTTTGCCGCTTCGCCGGCGAGAGCGATTAGCTCGTCAGTTTTGGCGTAGGGGGCGGGTGCATACTGCAATGCGGTGGAGATCCCCACCGTTCCGTCCTGCATGGACTCGCGCACGAGTGCCTGCATCGCCGACAGCTGGGCCGCTGTCGGCTGTACGTCGGCATCGCCCAGTACCATCCGCCGCACGCTGGTGGCCCCTACATAGCTCGCCAGGTTGATGCCCATGCCTTGGCGCTCCAGACGGGCAAAGTATTCGCGGAAGGTCGTCCAGTCGGGAGTGATCTTGAGATGCTCGTACGTCGCGCGGTCGGACGCGATCATCGCAGGGTTGAGCGGCGCAGCGGAGTTGCCTTCGCCGGTGATCTCGGTGGTAATGCCCTGGTAGATCTTCGACGGCAGCCGCGGATCCACGAGCATTGTCAGCTCGGACTGGCCAAGCATGTCAATAAATCCGGGAGCCACCACCATGCCTTTAGCGTCGATGGTCTGCCGGCGCGGCGCGGTCTCCAGGTTGCCGATGGCCGCGATCCGGCCTCCGCGTATTCCGACTTGGCCCGAGTACCAGGGCGAACCGGTACCATCGATAATGTGCCCGTTCACAATGACCACGTCGAAAGGCTCGCCCTGAAGGTTGGTGGTCCCTGCAGGGCTCTGCGCGAGGAGTGCGACTGTAGACAGCATCAACAGGCAAAGGGCGGCAGCACGCATAGGATTCCTTATCCGCGAGGATCGAAGCACTCGAGGGTTAGCCCGCATGCTAACACGCGGAGTTTTGTGAAACTCGCGTGGACCATCTTGGAAAACGTCAATCCGGAATTGCGCCTAGGATTGCGAGTATCTCGGGATGGTTCATTTTTCGGGTCCAGGCTTCGGGGGTTGCCCAGGACTCGGCGTCCTCTTCGTGGACTGGCGCTCCGCGATCGATGAGAAGTCGGACCAACTCTTCCCTGCCCCAGCGACAGGCCCAGCCGAGCGGGGTCGATTGGAGCAGGTCGTCGCGGAGATCGAGCCTGGCGCCGTGATCGATGAGCATTGCCGCGAATCGGGCACGGTCTGGTCCAGATAATCCACTGTGACGGGCCGCTGTGAAGTGAAGAGGCGTTTGATGGAAACGCGAGACGTTAGGATCGATGCCATGGCGCAGGAGTATCTCCATGCTCCTGAAGTGACCATCGTTTTTTGACGAGTCGGCTACCGCGCCGCGGATCGGTTGAATGAGAACCCAGTGCCAGCGAGGATCGTCGACGGGCCAGGTGAGATGTGCGAGCGCCAAGGCGACGATCTCGGGGCATCCGTGGTCGGCGGCGGACCAGGCCAGTTCGCTCGCCAGCTCTTCGGTCGGTGACTCGTCAAGGAGTCTCTTCACTTCGTCGATGTCGTGCATCTCGGCGACCATGTAAGGCTGTGGCTTTGCTCCGCGTTCCAGCAGCAGATTTTTTACGGCGGGGTGGTTCCAGGCATTACGAAGCGGCCATCCCGAGGCGTAGACGTTCGCGTTCGGGTCCGCACCGTGGTCCAACAACAGCTTAGTGATCGCAAAATCGCCGGCCAACGCCGCATACCACAATGGCATGCCCCAGGTTTCAGTCGGCTCTTCGAGCTCATCGAGGAGAATGCGCTCGTCCACGTCCGCACCTAGATCAAGCAGGAGTTGAGCCATCGCAAGCTGGCGATGGTTTACGGCGAGGGTGAGGAGACCGCCGCTGCTGGTGATTTGGCGCAGTAGATCGGAGTCGGCCTCGATGAATTGTCGGACGCGAGGGCCATCACCGCGTGCGACGGCTGCGCGAACAGTAAGTTCGGCACCCTGCTCCAGCAGAATTGCTGCAATTTGCTGGAACTGTTCTGCACGATTGTTGCGCGGATCGGCGGCGAGCGCGGCATGATCGAGCGGCGTGAGGCCATTCGGGTCTTTTTTGCGAACGTTCGCCCGCCGGGCCAGGAGCCAGGCGATTAGTTCAATCCGATTGAATCGCGCAGCCGCATGCAGCGGTGTCGCGCCGTCGCGGTCGCATGCCTGGATCAGGGTTTGATCTTCTTCAAGAAGACGAATCGCCGTCGCGTCGTCACCACGAGAGATGGCGGAACTGATCTGATCCTGAATAGGAGAAACGGTCGCGTTGGAACAGCTCATCTCTTCCCGGCGACGGCGTTCTTCTTCTTCAATCACCACGACTACATCGTCATATTGCCGGTCTCGCGCGATGGCCAATGCGGATGTCGCGTCACGATGCGGAAAAATGCCCTTGCGCGCGTCCGCACCGGCCTCCATGAGGAGGCGCACCATCGCGGGGTCGCGCCTGAGGACCGCGTAATGGAGTCCGCGATGCTCGTCGTTCCCTGCCCTATCCATCGCGATGAGTTCGGGGCGACTCGCCAACATGGATCGGACCTGAACCATGTCGCCAGCCTTGACTGCCTCGGCGAAGCGCGCGATGTTCACGCCATCGACGAAAGCTTTGAGCTTTGGCCAACTGGCAAAACCGTGAGCGCGAGCGATGACTCTCTGGGCGTCGTTGAGGGCGAAGGCGGTGGAATCGGGATTGCGTTCGAAACGATTTACCTCAGCGATTGCAGAGGGTACTCCAGAGCGGTAACCCCGCAGGAGGTCTTTGGCTTGTTTGCGCAGTTGCTCCAGGCTTGGCTGCTCTGGCAAGCGGCGCGTGGGAGCGAGGGTGGGACGGGTAGCGGACATGACGATCTCCTTTGGTCACTGCCCGGTGTCCGCGTGTCGGGCTAAAAGAAGATTCGCCTATCGATTTGTCAGCGCAGGATTCACCGGTGGGCTCAGCCCTGTCCGCGGACTCGGAGGCGTCCGATACGCCGCGATCAGTATAGCGCGGCTTTTTCTCAATGATGAAGCCAGCACGATTTGGCGTGTCGAGTCACCTTGAGGCCGGAATCGGGCGCAGTAAGCGGTCGGAACTTGAGATTCATTGGCGTTCAGTGTGCGGATGCTTTGCCTTTAACGCTCCTTCGTTTTGTGCGTTGAGCTTTCTCCCGTCCTTTGCCAACCAGGCGTGCGGAAGGATGGCACAGCTATCGGCGTGCGCGTTACTCTTAAGGAGAGCCTCGATGATCCGTACCGCCAACCGGCTGTTCCCCATAGCCTCCATTCTTGGAGCCGTTTTCGTGTTTGCTGCATTTGCGCCGCTCTGCGCCTGGGCGGCCGACGATTCGGACGAAGCCACCCATCTAACGGTGATCGCCGATTTTAATCGAGACGGAATATCCGATTCGGCAGAGGTTATAGAGTCCGGCGAGGATCACTCCGGCCCCGCAGTTCTGACGGTGTCGCTGGGCCAGCCGGGGGGCACGTTCAAGTTGCTGTCTTCCTATCCGGTGCAGGGCCACGCTCCCCGGTCGCTCGTCGTCGCTGACTTCAACAAGGACGGCATTCCAGACCTGATTGTCGGAGATGATGACGGATCATTGAAGCTGTTCCTCGGCGACGGAACGGGCAACATGGCTCCCGCCGGTGACGTTGCACATCTGAGTTCGGTCGTGTCGATCGCTGTGGCTGACTTCAACCACGATGGAATTCCCGACATGGCCGTATCGGATTGGCGCGGGAGTTCGGTGACGATCTTTCTTGGCGTCGGCAACGGTTCATTCCGGCGCGAGTGGTCCTTCCCACTGCGGATGCCCGGAACCGTTGCCCAAATCGCCACAGCAGACTTTAACGGAGACGGGAATCCCGATCTGGCGGTCATATACGGCGACGACGGAGCGTACACATTCGATGTCATGGTTGGGAATGGCAAAGGTGCCTTTACCCCCGCGCCCGAGCTAAGTTTCACCAAAGACCCCAACGCCCATTGCCCCGCCTGAACTGGCAAGCCTGGGCAAAATCACAGACAAATGAGCGTGCTGGTTGCATCCCGGCGGATAGGTGTCCGAGTACCCAGTCTCTCGCGCAAGTATGCGATAGTTATGGGCGACGCGAAAGCGTTTCCGCGTGATGCTGCAACAAAGGGGTGTTTGTGATAAACCGTCGTCAGTTCGCAGCTCGTTCACTGGCCGCTGTCGCAGGCGCTGCACTCTACCGTGGTCGTAGCGACGCCGCGGCGGGAACCTTCTCTGATCAAACACCCGGAGCCGTACCAGAATCGTTGATTAGCGCAGCCCGCTTCCCTGAGGGATTCCTCTGGGGTGTCGCCACGGCGTCCTATCAAAACGAAGGTGCTTGGAACGCTGACGGCAAGGGCGAATCGATATGGGATCGATTCACGCATACGCCGGGTAAGGTTCGGGGAGGCGTGACGGGCGACGTTGCTTGCGATCAATACAACCTCTACCCGCAGGACATCCTGCTCGCGAACCGCCTCAGTCAGAAGAGCTATCGATTTTCCATTTCCTGGCCACGGATTCAGCCCACAGGAATTGGGTCTCCAAACATGAAGGGGTTAGATCATTACAGCCGCTTCGTAGATGCCCTGTTGGAGGCAGGCATCCGTCCATGGTGCACCATGTACCATTGGGATCTTCCCCAGGCTCTCGAAGATCGCGGAGGTTGGCCAAACAGAGAGCTAGCCAACTATTTTGCTGATTATGCCGGTATCCTCGCCAAACACCTCGGTGATCGGATCACGGTGTGGGCGCCCTTCAACATGCCCTGGGCCATTGCTTTCATGGGATATGCGGCGGGGGCCTTCCCCCCTTGCCGGACAAGTTTCAACGATTTTCTCAAAGCAGCCCACACGCTGGCTCTTGCTCAGGGTGAGGCTCACCGTGCGGTGAAAGCCGTTTCTCCGAAAGCGACGATAGGAAGCGCTTACGAGATGGCTCCTGCATACCCAAAGACGGACTCGGACGACGACCGTGCCGCCGCTGCCCGGTACCACGCTATGAACAACGTCTTTTTTCTGGAGGCGGCCATGTACGGTCGTTATCCGAAAGCATTTGTTGGAAACCCACCCTATGACGTGATGGGTTTTAAGGCGGGGGACGAAAAGCTTCTTTATGCTCCGTTGGACTGGGTGGGTTTTCACTACTACACACGCCGTATCGTGTCAGACGCGAGTAAGGAGAAGTTTCAGAGCGGAGGCAATTTCAGCGGGACCGAGATCGAGAGCAATTCGCCAGGCGGGCGCGATCCTTACACCCGTTTCCGCGCCGGGATGCCCACAGAAGGTCCGCTTACTGACGCTGGTCTCGAAGTTTGGCCGCGCGGAATCTACGATCTCGTAACTCAAATTTCAAAAGAGTACGACCATCCCATCATTGAAATCACCGAGAGCGGGTGCAGCTATCTCGATGCTCCAGATGAAGAAAAACAAGGCAGCATTCCAGACGAGCGCCGCATTCAGTGGTACCGCGAAACGCTTGCTGAACTGGCTCGCGCAATCGCCGATGGAGCCCGAGTCCGCGCCTTCCACGCGTGGACATTGATCGATAACTTCCAGTGGGCAGAGGGCTATACCGAACGATACGGGTTGATCTATACGGACTTCCGAAATCAGAAACGCACAGTAAAGGATTCTGGCTATTGGTACGGTCGAGTCGCTGCCTCGAACCGTCTCGGTGCGTAAGAACGCCGCGAAAAAATAGACTCCGTCTCAACAGAAAGTGACTGATAAGTTCGAGCCGAAGGCTAGCAGACGACCATCGCAATCCTTCACCACAAACTCTCGCAGGTGCCATGGCATGTTGCCAAGTTCTCGGGTGAACTCCACGCCCTTGGCTACGTATTCGGCATAAAGCGCGTCTGCATCTTCGACAAAGAGGTAGGCGTCGAGCAGCTCCTCCGCATATTTTTCCGGATTGGCTGTGGGCGGCTCCGCACAGCGGAAGTGAATCGCGTGCTGGTCACGCGCCACGATCGCGTAGACCGGCGGATCTTGCCACGTTCCCCGACACTCGAAGCCAAGCTTGTCTTCGTAATAGGCGAGCGTGCCGGGAATATCTGTGGTGAAGAACTGAGGCGCGATTTGACGGATCATGGGCAAAGTGTACCGCAGCCCCCGCGCGATGACTCGATTCCGTCGCAGTTGCTCTCACCATCTTCCGGCACGAAGATCGGCCTCGCTGGCGACGTCGGGAAAAGAAGGTGAAGCGCGGATGCCTGGGCGTCATAAGTCGCATTAATGGCGCACCGCGTTCGATCCCTCTTTGCTAAGAGAATGCTCACTTTACTCTCAATCAAAGGGCGCGTAACGGGTGAAGACATAGTCGTGATCTTTAATAGGTTCATGGCAGGCAAAGCACGTTTTGTGCATCGCCTCGTCGGAGGGTTTGCCGTCCTTAAAGTCACCGAACCCCCAACCGCCCGTCGCCGCATACTTCTTTGAGTCCTTGACCATGACCTGCATATTCAAGTGAGATCCGACAACGAAAGACTGAGCCCCAGGGAAAGGGCCGGCTAGGACTTTGTTGTTCTCTTCCGACGAGACCCGATTCCAATGCAGCGCGACAATGATTGAGCCGTCAGGGAACGGCAGCTTTCCTTCCTTATAGGCCTTCATCGCTATATCGTTGCCCAGTTGTGCGCGCAACTGGTCGCCCTTGTCCGTCACTAACTGAGCCACCGCAATCATTTTCCAGTCGCGGTATCCAGGAGGAATCGTGACTCCATAGATCGGGCTGGCCTCTTCATCGGCGTGCCCGGATGCAGAAACCTTGAAGGCGACAACACAGGTCACCGTTGCAACTACCAGCAAGAAAGCAATTCGTTTCATGACACGCTCCTCATGAAGGTTCACCTGCAGACATGATCGCGTCGAAGTCGTTTACTGCGGCAACTCTTCGCCTGCCTGCTCGCGCACCATGTACTCGGCGTACCAATCGGGCCAGTTCTCGTCGCGCTGCCCGCCGGTGCGCTTCTCGTGTTCGCCGTGGGCGGCTCCCGCACGGCGAAGTGCGCTCGCCAGGTCACTCGCCGACGCGTAGGTAGTACTGCCAGCGACCCGACCCGGCAAGCGCGTCGTGATTTCCTGGAATACCCAGCCGTTGCCGTCCGGATCATGGAATGAGGCGAAGGAGCGGTAGCTGCGATGCTCGGGATCCGGACCGCTGACCCGGAGCCGTCCAAACAGGTAGGGCTCGTCCGGGCCAGAGTACACGCCTTCATTGTGGAACACCTCACTGACTTCGACGCCGTGACCGAGCAGTTCGGCGCGCGCAGCCGCGATGTCGGAGACGATCAGGTACAGGCCCTGGGCGGAACCGGGCGCTGCCGCGGTGACGTTCCTGCCAAAGATGACCGAACACCCGGAGCCGGGCGGCGTGAACTGGATCACGCGGAAGTCGCTGCCGTTGTCGTAGTCGGCGTCGAGCCGCCACCCGAGTTTTCCGCCGTAGAACTGTTTGGCGCGGTCGATATCGGAAACGGGGATGACGACAATCTCAAACTTCGTGTCGACTCTCGCCGCGTCGTTACTCTGGAGTTCATTCTTTTCTTCGGATGTTGCGATCGAATTCATTTTTTGGAATCTCCTATCACTCACGGCCGGGAACGTAGTCCGCGAATTTGCCTGGAAATAAGATAGGCGTGTCCGAGTTATTTAGGCATCCTCAGAAACTACAGAATTCCACCTGAACTTTTCTGCAGGTCTTCGGCTAAATATAAAGTAGTTGTCGAACGCAATGTGCGTCACTGAGTGCAAAAGGATCCGGCCTTCGTCAGTTGCAGACGAGAATCGTCGAAGAGTAGGATTTGTTTGCTTTTTTGCGGGCGCGCCAGTGCCGTCGCAAGCGGCGTGGAGCGCGCAGCGCAGAGGCAGAGAGGGAATCCCCCATGCAACAACCAGTTTCTACAGCCGGCACCCGCCGCGGATCGGCGGATGCGTTTCTGCAACATCGTACTAATGGGATCGGCGAACGGTGGATCCGCGTTCTCCTATGTGTGATTGGCATGTCCTCTGTGACTCTCGCGGGGGCACAAGTCGTTCAGCCTCCCGAGCCGGTTGATCCAAGTCCTATCAACGGCGAGATGTATTACCTCATCAATCAAGCCTCGGGCCAGCAAATAGACTTGAATGATAACTCCACCACACCCGGCGACAACATCCTTGTCAATACGAGAAGCTTCACGAATCTTAGCCAGCGATGGGCTTTTACCAAGGCTCTCAACGGCAACTGGAAGATCAGCAATATCCTCAACGGCCTATGCCTGGACAGCGCAGACTTTCGGCGTGTTACACACATCGTCCAGAACCCGTGCGCCATTAATGTCCCGACTCAGGAGTGGTCTTTCACCTACGTGAAGAATGGCTACAACGTGCTAACGAATATTGGCACGGGACTTGTGCTGGACGTATCCAACCCAAGTCTTCCCACCGGTGCGCAACTAATTGAGTCGTCACTCTGTGGGTTACCGACGCAAAGCCAGTTGTGGCTGTTCCGCCCTACATTTTTCCGAGGGAACGACTCGAGTCTTCAGGAGAAAGCGGAATATGACCGCGTCGCAGTGAACAATGCTTCCTCATACCCTTGGTGGCACGACGCCTATCTCCCCGGTCAGGACATACTGCAAATCTTTAAGAACAACGGGATGAACATGGTTCGCGTTCGCCCAGCCTCGATCAACACCACCGTCACGCGCGGACACGTCAGCTACCCGATTACAACTGGCCCCTACAATCACTACACCCTGTCATCGCCACCAGCCACCCAGATCATTCCTGCGACGGCCACTGGGAGCCCCGGAAGCGCCGGAGACTACGCGGAGACAGACTGGTCGGGCATCGACCTGGCAGTGCGGTCCAAGCGGCTTGGCATGTCGGTCAATGTAACTCTGTTTTACGATGGCTGGAACACATCCGACACACCAGGGAACTGGGCGGGTAAGACTGTCACCCAGTTGTCGGGTGTCCCGTCCTCCACTGACTGCACCGTCACCGGGAATTGTCTGATGTACAACTACGTTAAACAGGAAATGGAACTCTATCGGGCAATGGGTGCCTGGCCTGATGTGGTCGCGCTCGGAAATGAAGTCACCGGAGGCATGTTTAACTCGGGTGGCAGTGCAGGCCTCAGCGGCACAAACTGCAACACAAACAACAACGGAGGTGGGACCTGTTTCATCGCCATACAAAAGGCGGCCATGCAAGCGATCATTGACGCAGCCTCCGACGCCTCGAACCCTGCACTCCTTGGTCTGCCTCTGCCGCCGCCCATCCGCTGCATTCACATCACCGGGGATCGTGACCTCTACACGTACTACTACGGAGCCACAACAACAAACGGCATCCCTCTCGATGCCATCTGCGAGAGCTACTACCCTGGCTGGCACGGACCCACGACCCAGGCGCAATACAATTGGGACCATGCAAGCGGCCAGCTGATTGCGGAGCCCAACTTCGCCAAGGAAGCCACCCAGCTCGGCTTGCCAATCTTCAATATCGAGGATGGCGTCTCATATGCATCGCCGTCCCAGTACAGCACCGCCAGTCCTCAGGACATCTGGTACGGGATCAGTCCGCCCGGACCTTCCCCAGCGCTTGCGCGCCAAGCGATGATCGATCTCAACAAGGTACAGAAGAACGTGCCCGACAATCTCCACATGGGCATGGAATGGTGGGCCGGCGAGGCAAATGGCGTTACCGGTTCTGCGCTTAGTTCCTTGAATAACTATTGGTGGACCGGTGGTGTTGGGATCTTCGATGCCCTGACCACGGCAGGAGATCCCCGTAATAACGCCGCAATGCCGGTCATGCTTGTAATGGGGGGAAAGTTGGATCCCACCCTGGCCTACAAATTTGTGAACGCCGCCAACGGACGCATTCTGGAAACGGCTGACGCATCGACTGCAGCCGCCGCCCCGCTGGGTACTGGTGTGAATACCGGGGTTGCAGGCATTCACCAGCAGTGGCAGATCATTTCCCAGGCTGGCGATGCTGAAGTAAACAGCGCCATCTACCCCGCTCCGATGGATCACCGCGGCGACGGTTATTTCCAGATCATCAACCTGAACGAGACCAACGGGCTGAACGTGCTGGATTCGCAGAACGGAGCGTCAGATAGCGCCGTTGTGCAGAATCCCCAGACGTATAGCACCGAGGCTATCACCGGGAACGCGAGCCAGGAGTGGGACATCCAGTCGGCCGGAAACTGTGGTGACATCCCGGCAAACTGCGCCAATCCGCCCCTCACAGCAAATGGAGACTATTACACGATCGTCAATAAAGCCAACAGCATGCTGCTGACCGCGAACGGAACGGACGCCAACGCGACGATCGTATCGGAGCCGCCGGCCGCAGCCTCCAACGGCGATTTCACCCTTCCAGCCAATAAAGGCCAGTTGTGGCAGATCTTCCCTGTCCACATCACCGGGCGAGCGCTCTATCCATTCACGGGTTTCCATTCACCAGTGGAGAATCCTCCCCACGTGAACTCAGAAAATGCCGGCCGGGCGATTCCGATCAAGTTCAGCCTGGGCGGCAACCAGGGGCTTGGTGTAATCGTTCCCGGTTATCCTACCGTGACGCAAGTCGACTGCAACACCAGGGCGCCGATCGGGAGCGCAATGGAAACGGCAACAGCCGGTAACAGCGAGCTCAGCTTTGACTCCAACACCTACACTTACGTGTGGAAGACCACCAAGAGCATGGCGGGCACGTGTCAGGAGTTCACACTGCTCCTGATCGACGGCTCGGATCACATTGCATACTTTCAGTTCAGATAACAGGTGAGAATGAAAAGTCCGGCCCCAGGCTTCCCGTTCGAGGGATGCCAGGGGCCGGGCGCATCTGCCTGAGCCGCCGATCTTGCGAATGAAGTTGCATTCGCTCTGACCGTTTTTGCGATCGTCTCCAACACCGGTTAATTCTCATTGCCTCCCGACGTGGAGGTCACTCTCACTGGCGACGTCGGGGATGAGAATGCGCAGTGCGTGTGCGGAGGCATCGTAGGTCGCTTTGAGCGAGGTGCCTGCGTTCGAGAGTTTCGCATCAGCCTTGGTGGAGGGCCAATCGTAGATCACGACTTCGATGTTCTTCCACCATGGGGCGTAACTTCCCTTTCGCGCGTCGAAGTGCACAGTCACTCCATTGCTCTCAGAGGAGCAGGTGAAGGCCTGACGAAGAAAATCGCCTTGCTGGTACTTGAACGTGTGTCCGTCGTCGAGATAGAGCGAGCCTTTGCACTCCGGACCCGGATAAACGCGCAATTCGAGCGGGCCTTTGGGGGTTTCGTCGGTGCTCTGGATGAGCGGTTGGAGGGGCAGAATGCTGCCGCCGCGGACAAAGACAGGCAGGGTGTCGAGGACAGGGTGGGTCTTCTGCGGTTCGGGGAATTTGGTTCCAGGAGGGGCGCTGGCGATCTCGGTGATGGTGGGCGGCGTAGGCGGAGGGGGAACCTTAAGGCCGGTCCAATAGTCGTACCAGAGACCTTTCGGGAAGGAGACGGTGTAGTCGTCCATCATTTCGGCGAAGGGCGGAGGCGCGACGAGCAGGTCGGGGCCGAGGAGGAATTCAGTGTCGAGGCCGTCGAAACTCGTAGGGGCCTGGCCGGTGGATGGCGCGAATATCTCGGGGAATTCGAGGAAGATGGGGCGATTGAGAGGAAGGCCAGTGCGTGAGGCTTCGTCGGCGAGCGTGTAGATGTAGGGCAGGAGGCGGTAACGGATCTCAATGTAGCGGCGACGGATGGCTTCCTGCTGCGGCCCGTGAACCCAGACCTCCTGCGGCAGCGAGCCGATGGTGCTGTGATCGCGGTAGAGAGGATTGAATGCTCCGATTTCGATCCAGCGGGTGAGCAGTTCGGGCGGGGGCGAACCATTGAATCCGCCGATGTCGTCGCCGACGAAAGAGATGCCGCTGACGCCAAGGTTGAGGATCATCTGGGTGCCGAGGCGGAGGTGATTCCAGGTGGCGGAGTTGTCGCCGGTCCAGGTGAATCCGTAGCGCTGACCTCCAGCGTAGGTGGCGCGGGTGAGGACGAAGGGGCGCTCGTCAGGGCGCAGCTTGAGGAGGCCTTCGTAAGTGGCGCGGGGGTTTTCCAATCCGACGATGTTGTGAATCTCGGCGTGAGTAGCGGTGCGGGTGGCGAAGCCCGGCTCCTCGATGCGGTGGACGGTGTCGAGGGGCATCGTTTTGGTGGGCTGATCGAAGACGGAGGGCTCGTTCATGTCGTTCCAGAAGCCGTCAACGCCGTCCTTGACGAATTGGGCGTAGAGATTGCCCCACCAAGCGCGGGTCTGGGCGCGGGTGAAGTCGGGAAAGACGGCGGGACCGGGCCACACAACTCCAACGAACTCGCTGCCGTCTGGGTTCTTCACGAACTGGTCGGTAGCGTGGCCGCTGTCATAAGGCATGTAGCCCTGATTGGCCACATGAGCGATGTGCAGGTCGGTGATCACGACGAGGTGGAACTTCTGCTTGTGGAGGTCCGAGACGAAGCCGGGAAAGTTGGGGAAGGTGACGGGGTTGACGGTGAACGGACGATTCCGGTCCTGGTAGTCGATGTCGAGGTAGAGCGCGTCGGAGGGAATCTTGTCGGCGCGGAGGCGGTCGGCGACTTCGCGGACCCTGGACTCGGGCGTGTAACTGTATCGAGACTGCTGGAAGCCGAGAGACCAGAGCGGCGGCAGCGGCGGCTTGCCGGTGAGCCAGGCATAGCCCTCGACAACCTGTTTGGGAGCGGGACCATAAATGAGGTAATAGTCTAGCGGGCCGCCTTCAGAGCCGAAGGCATAGGCGTCACGCGCCTGCTTGCCGAAGTCGAACCAGGTACGCCAGGTGTTGTCGAGGAAGAGGCCGTAGCTGCGGCCTCCGGTGATGGCGAGGAAAAAGGGGATGCTCTTGTAGAGAGGGTCGACGGCTTCCTGTGGGCCAATGTCGGTATTCCAGAGCGTGTAGGCCTGGTTGCGGCGGTCGAAAGTTCCGGCCTTGTCGCCGAGACCGAAGAAGTGCTCGTCGAAGGGCATGTCTTTGTAAACGGAAAAGCCACCATCGGCGAATGTAGTAGGCCTTCCGAGCGCATCGGCGGAGATGACGTTGCCGGCAAGGTCGCGCACTACGAGGCGCAGAGGACTGCGCTCGACGCGGACATCAAGAGACGCGGTGCGGAAGCCGACGGACGATGCGTCCTGGGTGGGCTGGACATTGACGGAGCTGGTGCGGGAAGCGGGGAGGACGGCCCAGGATGCGTCTTCGGGGAGGGTAGCGCCGGGGGCGATTCGCACGCGGATGATGTCGTCGCGAAGGGCGGTGATGCGCAGTTGCGCCGGACCTGCCTGGATCTGGATACCGTTCTGCAGGGGCTGCGAGCCGGTAACCGCTTCGAGCATCACCGAAGGCTGAGCCGCCGGTGATGCTGTTTGCGCGGATACAGACGTCGATATCGTGATTGCGATCAGTGCGACGAATAATGCAGGCCAGCGATGGGGGCGTATCAACTGAGTCTCACCGGAATCCTTTCCGTGCCGGTTCATAATACCAGCGCGGTGGCAGCCTCGGCGGTCTGTGCTCAGTTGTTACCCACGCCTATTCTTCAGGCGCAGACCGGCGGCGGCGACCACTAATGAGATAGACGGCGGCACGCAGTTCGAGCAAAGGGTCTTCTGATGGCGCAATGCCGTCAAGTCGCGGAATGGGATCGAAGATGATGCTCTTCTGTTCGTGGGCATTGTCCGGGACGGGCTCTGTCAAAGTGATCGTGCCCAACTCAAGCACAGTGCGGTCCTCGGGCCAGTGGATGGTCGCGTCGTCGACGATGTCTCCGTCGTTGGCTAACTGAACGAAGACGCGGAACTTGATCGCGCCCTGAGCGACTCTTTCCTCGAGCTCATCGAAGAGGTAATTCGGGCTTTTTGTCGCGACGGTGGAGTCGTCGAGGTGATCATTGCCGGCTTCGGGAACGATGCGGTAGCGCCCATAACGGCTAACGCCGCCTTTGTTGGTGAAGTGCATCGCGGTTACGCCGAAGTAGGTTTCGCGGGCAAAGCTGGAGGGAGCCGGCTTGGGAGCCTGCACAAAGGCCAGCGCACTGGGATGAGAGCCGACGTAGGCTTCGACGGGCCACGGGTGCGGCTGGGAGGGATCGCTGGAAGCGGCGATCGCTTGCAGGAATTCCAGAAACTCCTGGCCCGTTCTGGCAGGAAAGCCGTCGGTCGAGTGGCTGACGATATCGGTGTGAAGATGTTCGCCGAGGTGGAAGCGGATGGCCAAACCACGCGGGTTTGCGTTGGGGTCGTTGTCGGGAATCAACGGGACGCCGGTGGAGTTTGAGAAGCGCACGGAGACCGGTGTCGATGCGCCATTCATGTGCTGTGCACGGGTGAGAGAAGCTGCATCGGGCGAAGGCGTAAAGGTTCCCGTGAGCATAGCGCCCTTGGCGTGGGCGGGGCGAAAGCCGGGGTGGAGTCCGAAGATTGAGTCAAAGGTCTGGATCAGGTCGTTGCTCAGCGCGAGAATCTTCTCGTCTGTGGGAAGCGGCATGGGAGGTCTCCTGTTCGGGATAATTTTGCCGGAAGCGATTCGCCTCGCTCCACTGTACTCAACTCGAATGGATTCACGAAAGGTGCGGCGCGATTGTGAAATCCGCAAACAAAATGTATGTTGAATTGCGTTTGCGCGCTGGAGGTGCAGATATACATGGATAAAAGAGAGTTCTTGAAGGCTTCGGGGGTTTTCATGGTCGGTACACTCGTGGGCGGCTTCGCATCGGGTGAGGAAGAGTCCGTGCATCGGACCAACTGGTCCGGAAACTACGAATATCATGCCGAGCACTTGCTCCAGCCGAAGACGGTGGAGGAAGTTCAGGCAGCGGTGAAGCGCTGCAGCACCCTGAAGGCGCTTGGCGCGCGGCATTCGTTTAATGGAATCGCAGACAATCGAGAAAATCAGATTTCGCTGACGGCACTGGACTCGATGAGGCTGGATGAGAAGGCGCGCACGGTAACAGTGGGCGCCGGCGTGAGGTACGGCCAGCTTGCTCCGTATATCGATGGCAAGGGTTATGCGCTGCACAACCTTGCTTCCCTGCCCCACATTTCGGTTGCAGGCGCATGTGCGACGGCCACGCACGGCTCGGGGAATAAAAATGGCAACCTGTCGACGGCGGTTTCCGCGATGGAGATTGTCACGGCGGACGGCGAGGTGAAGGTTCTATCGAGACAAAAGGATGGTGAGCAGTTCCGTGGCGCAGTTGTCGGTCTAGGAGGACTAGGCGTGGTCACGAAGACGACGCTGGATGTGCAGCCCACGTTCCAGGTGAGCCAGGTGGTCTACGAGAATCTGTCGATGGATGTGCTTGAGCACCACCTGGAGGAAATATTCGGGAGCGCTTACAGCGTGAGCCTGTTCACCGACTGGCAGAATCACAAGATCGGTCAGGTGTGGGTCAAGCGCCGCGTGGAGTCGGCGTCATCGTCCAAGTTTGCGCCCGAATTGTTTGGGGCAAAGCTGGCGACTCAGAAGCTTCATCCGATTCCCGGGCACTCGGCGGAGCCCTGCACGGAACAGTTGGGCATTCCAGGGCCGTGGTATGAACGACTACCGCACTTCAAAATGAACTTTACCCCGAGCAGCGGCGCGGAGCTGCAGACGGAATATTTTGTCCCGCGCGACAAGGGGTACGAGGCGATTCTCGCGGTTGAGCAGCTGCGAGACCAGATCACGCCGCATCTTTTTGTCACAGAATTGCGCACCATCGATGCTGACGATTTGTGGATGAGCATGGCTTACAAGCGCCCGTCGATGGCGATCCACTTTACCTGGAAGCCCGAATGGCCGGAGGTGAAGAAGATATTGCCACAGATCGAAGAGAAGCTTGCGCCGTTCAACGCTAAGCCGCATTGGGCGAAGTTGTTTACTGTGCCACCCGCGCGGCTGAAGCAGCTGTATGGAAAGATGCCGGAGTATCAGGCGCTGTGCAGGGAGTATGACCCGCAGGGGAAATTCCGGAACGAATTCCTCAACACGAACATCTATGGCGGATGAGGGCCAGCGCATGGATGCGGCCCAAGGATAGCGGCATGCAAGCCTGGCTGGTCGAGGAACCCGGCGGCGATTTTCGGAAGGTGGACCTTCCACGCCCTGCGCTGAAAATGAACCAGGTTCTGGTCTGGATTCAGGCGAGCGGCGTCAATCCACTCGATACCAAGATTCGCGCAGGCAAAGCGGCACATGCGAAGCAGCCGCTCCCCGCGGTGCTTGGGTTGGATATGGCCGGGATCGTTCAAGAGACGGCTCCGGGCGTCACCGCCTTCAAAGCCGGTGACGAGGTCTATGGCATGGTTGGCGGCGTGGGCGGGCTGCAGGGCACACTCGCAGAATTCGTCGCTGTCGATGCCGACTTGCTCGCGCACAAGCCCGCGAGTCTATCGATGCGCGAGGCTGCCGCCCTTCCCTTGATTACGATCACCGCCTGGGAAGGTCTGGTGGATCGCGCGAAGGTCCATGCTGGACAACGAGTGCTGATTCACGCCGGGGCGGGCGGCGTTGGTCACGTTGTCGTCCAGATTGCGCGCGCTCATGGAGCGCAAGTCTTTGCCACCGTCTCGCCGGAGAAGAAGAAGATCGTGGAGGACTTCGGCGCGATCCCGATCGACTATCGTTCTTTGTCTGTTGAGGAATATGTGGAGCTACACACCAGAGGCGAAGGCTTCGACGTGATCTACGACACGGTCGGGGGAGCGACCATCGATGCATCTTTCGTCGCAGCGAAACTTTACACTGGCCACGTTGTGAGCTGTCTCGGCTGGACCACTCACTCGCTCGCGCCGCTCTCATTTCGCGGAGCCAGCTACTCGGGCGTGTTCACCCTGCTTCCCCTGCTCACCGGTGAGGGCCGAGCACATCATGGCGAAATTCTTCGGCAAGCTGCTGCACTTGCCGAGGCCGAGAAGTTGAGGCCTCTTCTCAACGCGCGACGGTTTTTCTCTGAAGACATCGGCCTCGCGCACACCCTTGTTGAATCTGGCACCGTAGGCAAGGTAGTCGTTGAGTTTTGACCTGACGGAGCCTGGTCACTCGTCACCACATCTCAGTTCCATACCCTGGATCTCTAGTGCGGATGCGATCCTCCGCCACTCGGGGCAGGCGCGGAGACATGGACACCTCCCCCAGACGGCGGCGAACTATAGCGCGGTGCGCTTCCGCCTGACGAGTAAACGCTCCGGGTGTTGCTGCCTGCCGAAGGAGCGGGACGATATCCATAACTGGGAGGCGGCATGGCTATCGTATTTCCATTCAAGCTGCGGCCGGGCGTAGTTACGCGAACAGGGCTGTGGTCGAAGACCTCAGGACTAGTGCGTACCACGGCAGCGGTGAAGCCTTCGCCGATGGGCCCACCGGTGCGTACGTGAATTGTGGACTCGACAGGGGTGATACTTCGGCCTTCGTAGTCAAATACACGAGGACCCGGCTTTGCGCTTCCGATGCTACGGAACTGCTGGGCGAACTGGGACCCACGGTTGACCGCGATGATGGGCTCAGGATGAGGCAGTGGGCCATGGGACGGGAGACGCGCGGGAATCTTCGGCCTGACAGGAGGTTTGTAGTTGGGCGGACAATGCCATACGGTGGCGTAAGGATACCAACCTACGCCGACGCTTCCGAAACCACAGTTGCCCGGGAACCACATCCATCCGAAGTTGTCGAACCAGTTCCACGCGCCGCAGTGATAGGGCCACCAGCCCCAGGAGTAGCCCGAGATCCAGGTGTATCCAATGCCCGAATAGTAGCCCCAGGAGCCGACGCCGAAGGGGTCCCAACTGGTGCCTACGCCGGAAGGCGACCAGGCCATCCCGTAGCCTGGAACGTTGTACCAATCGCCGTAATAGTCGAGATCGTTCCACGCCGCGTCGTCCGGATTGCCGCTACTGGCGCGGGCCGTGGTTGCGCCCTCCTCCAGGGTAGCTAGGGCCTGATCTCGGTCGGAGTTCCACTGATCCCATGTATCAGCTGCAACGCTCTGGACCAGGTCATACTGGCCGGGGTTCTGGGTGTCGAAATGAATGGAATGGTTGGTGCGCAGGTCGAGCGAGAGATTCTGACCGTCGGATACGTGAACGGTCCCATGCGTCACAGCCAGATCCGCGGGATTGCCGTCGAGGTTGATGCGGAAAATGCTGCTGTCAACAGGCACAACGCTATTGGGCCCGAAGCGGACGGTGTACTGACCGGCGCGGCCATTGAGCTCGTAATAACTGAGACCCGCATTGGCATCGATGGTGGTCACGGTGCTGCCGTCTCCATTGCGATGCAGCTGCGTGAGGGTGACGGAACTGTTAGGAGTGATACGCGCGACCGAGCCGTCCTCAAACTGGATCTCGATGCGGCCGTCTTCCGCGGTGACGAAGCGCATGCCTTCGACCGCCGGCATGTTGGGCTGAGCCTGGTCAAACGCAGGACTGGCGCCATTGAATACCTGGACTTTGCCTTCGACGTCGCTCAACCGCACGGCTCGGACATTGTTCGCGTCTGTGGACGGCGGCTGAACCGGTTGCGCGGGTAACTGTGCGTCCGGAGGCGGCGGCGGGACGGCCGGCTCCTGCGCAAAGGCGCTGACTGCGAGAACCAAAGCGAAAACTGGCACGAGAACAGGGGCGGCTGTGGCGAGCGTGCTGCCGATTCGCCTGCGCTGTAAGTAATTGATGAGTGGGTGCCTCATGGACACCTCCTTCAGTGGACCCGATGCTTCTTCTATACCGTAACAACGTGACGCAAGGTTAGAAAGTTTCGTTTTACGTTTTGCCATCCGTAATATTGGACGTTGCGGCGGTCAGACCGATTCAGGCACCCCTCATCAATGCTTCCCGCTGCCGCTGAGCAACGCTCGGGCCCGGTTGCGGGCGCGGCTCATGACGGCTTCGTCATTGGCGATGGCCTCAAGTTCAGAGGAGATGTTCTCAAGCTCAAGTGCACGGCGGTCCTTCGCCGCATCCTGAAGCGCTTCAAGTTCGGCGTCGAGACTGAGGCGGCTGTGCGCGTGCTCTGTGACCAGGCGGCGACCCTCTTCTATGGTGTAGGCGATAGCCATCAGATCGTCGGCCAGCTGGTTGAGCGGCTGCTCCCGTGACCAGTTGTAAGTGCACTCGCCGTGCCCGTCCGGGCCAGAATAACTGACGGTTTTCTTTCCGGTGAAAGCAATATGACTGCCCGGCGCTTCGCAGGTGATGGCGAAGAATCGATGCGAGCGTGCGGCTTTGAAAAAGGCAGAGAGGAGGGGGTCGCGAACTTCGATGTCGCGGGCGACTGGCGCTCCTGCGACGCCGTCGGTAGCGTTGGTGTCCGGGCCGGGAGTTGATTGATAGCGACCGGAGCCGTCTTCGCGGATGAGCAGAGTATAACTTGCGGGATCGAGCCGAGCATTTTCGAATGCAAAGGTGATTTGAGCACTCGCAGCGGGCGACGGCGAAGCCGTCTGGGACAGAGCGATAGCCAGAGTGGCGGTGGCGGCGAACATGGTTTATAGATTAGCCGTCTGAAGCGTAAGTGTCTGGGAGTGGTGAATGTGGCAGATGGCGATGGCGAGGGCGTCTGCGGCGTCAGCCGGTTCGGGCAACGAGGTCAGGTTGAGCAGGCGGGCCACCATGAACTGGACCTGCTCTTTTTGCGCGAGACCGTAGCCGGTGACGGTGGATTTGATCTTAAGCGGGGCATACTCCGCAGTGGGTAGATGGGCCATGGCTGCGGCGAGCAAGGCGACTCCACGGACCTGGCCCAGCTTTAGGGCAGACTTCGCATTGACAGAGTAGAAGACCTCCTCGATGGCGACGATGTCGGGCCGGTGGATTTCAAGCAGAGTCAGCAAAGTACTATAGACGAGCGCGAGCCTCTGCGGGAGCGGATCCTTTTTTGACAGGCGAATCCCGCCGGCGCCTACCGAGACCAGTTGCGGAGTGCGCGCGCCGTCGTCCCACTCGACAATGCCATACCCGGTACACCCGGTGCCGCAGTCAATCCCGAAGACGCGCATGGGGTGAGTCTAACAAGTGCTGATTCCTGAAGTCAGTACTCTTCTCGATGCCCCAAGCTCTCGATTTCACACGGCTCAAAGCGTCCTTCTTTGGGCCCAAGGTTGTGATTTCCTCGCGAACGGCAATATCCGTCAGCTCAACCAAAGCTGACCAGCATGCTTCCGCGACGATCTCAATCAAGGTGAACATGATTCACATCTTTACTTCGAGATGCCCTCGAGCGGCGAGCTGGCCGTCGCGTAGAGCTTGCGGGGCATGCGTCCGGCGAGGTAGGCCTGGCGGCCAGCGAGTACGGCGTGCTGCATTGCCTCGGCCATGAGGATCGGGTTGGCGGCGGAGGCGATGGCGGTGTTCATGAGGACTCCGTCGGCTCCCATTTCCATAGCGAGGGCGGCATCCGAGGCCGTGCCGACTCCGGCGTCGACGATGAGCGGGACCTCGCTGATGCGCTCGCGGAGGATCTGCAGGGTAGCACGGTTCTGGATGCCCAACCCGCTGCCTATCGGGGCAGCCAGAGGCATGACAGCGGCTGCTCCGACGTCGATCAGGCGGCGGGCAAAGACAATGTCGTCAGAAGTATAAGGGAGTACGGTAAAGCCTTCCTTGACTAGTGTTCGCGTGGCTTCGAGCGTCGCTTGAACATCGGGATAGAGTGTGGATTGGTCTCCGATGACCTCGATCTTGACCCAATCGGAGAGGCCGACTTCGCGCCCCAGCCGGGCAGCTCGGATGGCTTCCTCAGCGGTGTAGCAGCCAGCCGTGTTAGGTAGCAGAAAATAGCGCTGGGGATCGATGAAGTCGAGGAGGGATTCCTTCGAGCGGTCGAGATTTACGCGGCGTACGGCGACGGTGACCATTTCTGCCCCCGAAGCTTCGATGGCAGCCTGAGTTTCCGCGCCGTCCTTATATTTTCCGGTGCCAACAATGAGGCGGGTTTGAAAGGCCTTACCGGCGATGACGAGGGGTTCCATGGGGATATTGTAGTGCGGAACGGGTTGGCTTGGCGGAATGCAAAAGGCCCGCCGCCACATTGGCGGAGCGGGCCTTTTGCCGGTGAGCTGTGGAGTTTGACCTGAGGCACCCTCGCTTACTGATGGGCCTCGGCGATGGAGTTGCGGTTCGCCAGGACTAGAGCTAAGGGCGCGCTCTAAGCCTCAGTCACCTCACGTAGGGTCCTGCAACTACTACCTTCAGAATTCTTCATAGACTGGATCATCCTCCTTTCCCGTGTGCCTCACACAGTAAGACATCTCCTCGGTGGAAATCAAGTCGACCTACTCTCACCACGAGTGCCAGTAGCCGTCTCGTTGCGTGAGCGTGACATCGACGCCAAAGAGATCGCGAAGCTTTTCTGGCCTGATGAGCTGTTCCTTCGGCCCGTCGGAGACGATGCGGCCGGAGCGCATCATGATGACGCGGGTGATCTCGGGCAGGATGTCGGCGAGGTGATGCGTCACCATCACGATGCCAGTTCCCTGCTGCGCGACCAGGCGCAGGGCTTCGCGGAGCTCGCGCTGGGCCGCGAGGTCGAGGGCGTTCGAGGGCTCATCGAGCAGGAGCATGCCGGGCTGATGGACGAGGGCGCGAGCAATCATGATGCGGCGCTGCTCGCCGGCTGACATCTGGCCGACAAGCTTTTCTCCGAGATGTGCTGCCTGCATGAGTTCGAGGGCGGAGTGAGCGCGAGTGCGCATCTCCGGCGTGACGTGCAGGTTGGGCCAGAGTGTGGAGGCGGAGAAGAACCCAGCGACAACGGCGTCAATACCGCGCGTGACACCGGTGCGCTCGCCAGGCAGGTGCGCCTCAACGACACCGAGGTGCTGGCGAAGCTGGGAGACATCCCACCGCTCGCGACCGAGCAGGCGAATGCTCGTGTCTGGAGCGACGATGGGATAGCACTCGCAGGTGATGGTCTTGATCAGCGTGGATTTTCCGCAGCCGTTGGGACCGAGGATCGCGACTTGTTCTCCTGTGGCGATGCGAAGGCTGATGTCGTGGAGCACGACGGCATCGCCACGGGCTACGTTGACGTGCTGCATGTTGAGAAATTCGGGTTCAGTCGGAGGGATCTCGGGCGGGCGGATCATCTACTCTCTTGATAAAGTAAAAGCGCACATGATTCAAACTTCATTACTCCCTGAGGATGCGCTTCCGCGCGGATTTCGCTTTGCTGCCGTCAAAGCCGGATTGAAGCCTAGTGGCAATCTCGACTTTGCTGTTGCCGTCTCTGATGCGCCTGCCAGCGCCGCGGCCATGTTCACCGGAAATCGGGTAAAGGCAGCCCCGTTGACCATAGGCAACCGCCATCTTGAACGAAGCGGCGGGCGCATTCGCGTGGTCGCTGTGAATGCCGGCAACGCGAACTGCGCCACGGGCCAAGTTGGCATGGCTGCGTGCGAGCAGGTGTGCGCCGCTGCAGCGAGGATATTCGGCGCAGAGGGGCATGAAGTGTTCCCTTCCTCGACCGGCATCATCGGTGTTCCGCTGCCTGCTGAGAAGCTGGTGGATGCGCTGCCGGAAGTTGAGCGGACCTTGGCTGCGGATGCAGAGCACTTCTCTGACTTCGCGCGAGCGATCATGACCACCGATACGCGACCCAAAGTTGCGCACGCCTGGGTAGATGTGAAGGGAACGAAGGTCCGCATCGCAGGAGTATGCAAGGGCGCCGGCATGATTCATCCTCAACTTGTGCCGCACGCGACGATGCTGGTCTACGTCTTTACCGATGCGGAGATCGCTCCCTCTGAAATGGATACGTTGCTGCGCGGCGCAGTCGAGCCAACTTTCAACCGCATCTCGATCGACGGCGATACCTCCACCAACGACACGGTCCTACTGCTTGCCTCGGGCGCGAGCGGGGCAAAAGTCGACGCGCGTCACCCGGCCTTCAAGACGGCCCTAGAAGATGTGTGCATGTCGCTGGCAAAGCAGATTGTGCACGACGCGGAAGGTGTCACGCACGTTGTCGAGTTGCAGATTGAAGGCGCAAAGAGTGACGCAGAAGCGCTGAAGGTTGCCAAGGCTATTGCACATTCTCCTCTGGTCAAGACGGCCTGGGCGGGCTGCGACCCAAACTGGGGGCGGCTGATGGCGGCTGTTGGCTACTCGGGAGCCGAGATTGATCCCGAACGCATCGCTATCTGGCTGGGCGATCAGCAGATCTGCGAGAACGGTGGACGAGTGGCCGATTTCGATGAACAACGGGCGCATGCCTACCTGAAGAGCCCTGAATTCACGGTGAGGATCGCGCTGGGAGTCGGCGCCGGCAAATGCCGATTCTGGACAACGGATCTGACGACCGAGTATGTGCGAATCAACGCGGACTATTCGACATGAAGAAGTTGTGCAGAGTGCAGCGGGAAGAGTGCAGATTGCTGGAGGGTGCGTCAATGCTGTGCTTCTCGCTTTCGAGGCCGGGAAATGCACAGACTTATTCACAAATCTGTTGAAAATCGGCGCGATTGAAGGATTGCAAGCGGTCAGCGTCTTCTGAGAGTCTGAAACCGTTTCTCTGGGCCCTGAGACTACACAAATATCCGCCGGATTCGGCTTCGCTGCTGAGATACAATCGGCTAGATCACCTGATCAAAGGAACAAAACACTGCACATGCCAACGAAGGTGAAGGCGCGGTCCGCAGCCGCGGCTGTGGCCGGCAAGAATGGCCATTCGCTGATCAGCGACGCGAAATTCAGACAGCTGTACGCGACTATGTTCAAGTACAAGCTGCTGGAGGAGCACTTGGGTTCTGGCTCGGAAAGCAACATAGCCGGAGCGGTGGGCGTGGCGCTCGATCTGGAACACGAAGACACGGTTGTGCTGACACCTCGCAACGTCCTGACGAATTTTGTGAAGGGCATGCCCCTACAAGCGGTGTTGAGTCATCAGCACGCGAGTGCGGTTAATGGATCAACTGGATTAGCGTTCAGCTACTCGGCGGTAGGAGTGTTGACGCTCACCTCGCCAGCCTTGAGCGCGCAGCTTGGTTTTGCAACTGGTGCGGCACTGGCCAACAAGCTTGCTGGAAACCAGAAGATCGCGGTGGCATTTGTCGAAGGTGATGTTGCAGCCCTTGCTGGATGCAGAGACGCGTTTGAGCTTGCTTCCACGCAAAAACTCCCAATCCTCTACGTCGTCGACGACAGGCCTGACGAGGCACAGGGAGACATTCTGACAGAGATTGGTGAATTGTTTCCGGTAATCACGGTCGATGCTCACGATGTAGTGGCCGTCTACCGTGTAGCTCAAGAATCGATCGCTCGCGTGCGGGAAGGCGGCGGCCCGGCGTTAATTGCGTGCATGGCATATTCGCTGAACGGCGCGCCGGTCGATGCTGTCGCAAACATGGAGCGCTATCTGACCGGAAAGCAAGTGTTCCAGGACACATGGAAGGATGAAGTGACCACAGAGTTCAAGAAAGAGATGGATGTGTCTTTGTCTTCCTCAAACTGACTCTATGCGGCAGTTCTCCGATCGCAGTAGCTATAGTGATGTATGGCAGTTACCTTTTCTTAACGAAATGTCACAATTGCCCCACCCACGCCGGTGTACATCTCCTGTCGAAATGCTTTAGCCTGAACACAGTGTATTGCGTACAACTCCCGAGAAAGTAACAACACTGGTTCGATTCCCCAAGTCGAGGTGCGAGTGAAAATTGTCCCGTGGATCTGTCTGCTGTCTGCCCTGGGCGCGGGCTGGCAGATTGCCGTTGCGCAATCATATCTGGAAACACAAAGCCGCGAGGCGGCAGCCACGATTACCGCGACGACGGGTTGGGCGGGAGCAGCCTCTGAACCCTCCCAGCAACCTTTGCCTCCCAGCTATCGGCCGGAGTCACCGATCGTTTATTCCAGTTCAGTTGGTTCTACCTACGTGCCGATGAATAGCTGGATGTACAACGCACTCTGGCGACTTTACGGGATGGGGTATGTCGACACGGCATACCTCGGGCTACGTCCATGGACGCGGTTGAGCATCGCGCACATGCTGCAGGCATCGGCGGACAAGATCGACGCCAACACAAATGACGACGAGGCACGTGAAATCTATCTTGCGTTGATGAAAGAGCTGACCCCCGATCTGGAGGCGGCCGGGACCGAACACGTCGGACGAGCAGAGTTCGAGAGCGTGTACTCGCAGTTTCGCGGTATCAGCGGCACACCCCTGCGGGACAGCTTTCATCTCGGCCAGACTATTGTCAACGACTGGGGCCGGCCGTATGAGGAGGGCTTCAACAACTACACCGGCTTCACTGCGCGAGCGGAAGCTGGGCGGTTTACGCTCTATTTCTGGGGCGAATATCAGCATGCTCCGAGCGCTACCGGGTACTCTCCGGCGCTTTTTAGATATCTCTCTGACAAAGTCGATCAGATTCCGAGCACGAGCTTTCCCGTGCAGGCCACCATTCCACTGGGACCGATTCCCGCCCAGAACAACTTCCGGGTCTTTAACGCGCTGCTCTCCTACCACATCCTTGGGCATGAGATTTCATTCGGCAAAAACGATCACTGGTGGAGCCCTGACCAGGGCGGAGCTATGATCTGGAGCACTAACGCCCAGAATACATACGCGTTCGAGATCAATCGCGTGGAGCCTCTGCGTATCCCAGGGCTTTCAAAGTTGATCGGCCCAATGAGGTATGATTTCTTCGTCGGCAGCGTGCCCGGACACAGTTACCCTATCAACCCATGGGTCCATGCTGCCAAGATCAGTTTCAAGCCCACACACGATCTGGAGTTTGGATTTTCGGCTGTCGCGATCTGGGGCGGCTGGAACCGTGTGTGCCAGGCGGGCGGGCAGACTTACACCTGCAGCGTGCCGATTACCCTGCACACGTTTTTCCACAGCCTTTTCAGTTTCCAGAATGTTTCGGAAGCGGAGAAATTCGGGCGAGACGATCCGGGGTACCGACTTGCCAACTTTGATTTTACCTACCGTCTTCCTTTTCTCCGAAACTGGCTGACCCTCTATACAGACTCTGTAGTGCACGATGACGTAAGCCCAATCAGCGCTCCGCGGCGATCAGGCGTGCGTCCAGGAATGTATCTCTCGCATTTTCCCGTGATTCCAAAGTTGGACATGCGGGTGGAGGGCGTCTCCACAGACCCAGTCAGCAATTCCAACGCCAACGGAAATTTTCTCTACTATGAGACGATCCAGAGGCAGGGTCCGACCATCAATGGATCCCTCTTCACCGACTGGATCGGGCGCGACGCCAAAGGTGGACAGGCGTGGCTGACCTACAATCTCTCCCCAAATGAAAATATTCAGTTCATGTACCGCCGCGCCAAGGTGGATCAAGCGTTTATTGCTGGCGGTACAACGCAGAATGTCTATCAGGGAGAAGTGACAAAACGGGTGATGAAGGATATCGAGATCAAGGGCTGGGTGCAGTACGAGGGATGGAAAGCGCCGATCTATAAGAGTGGCCCGCAAAGCGACACCACGATCTCGCTACAGATCAAGTGGTATCCAAAAGAGCAGAAGACCTTTTAGGCAACATGCTCAGTGGTGGATGCAAGCCACTATCTGGCAGTGCTCTCCTTTATGCCAACAGGAGCCTTAGCCAAGCGTTGCCGCAGATCGCTTCCTGACATCTGCGCCGGTTGTTCCAAGCTGAGCAACGCCAGCAACGTGGGCGATATATCACGCAGAGAGCCGTCGGGGCGCAGTGAGTAGTTGCTTGCGTCTTCGTTGACCAGAATGAAGGGCACAGGGTTTGTGGTGTGCGCCGTGTGCGGACCGCCGGACACAGGATCGACCATCATCTCCGCGTTGCCGTGATCGGCGGTGACCAACAATGAGCCGCCGTACTGGCGAATCGCCTGATAGATGCGACCCAGGCAGGCATCGACGGTCTCGACTCCCTTGATCGTGGGCAGGAGCTGTCCTGAGTGGCCGACCATGTCTGCATTGGCGAAGTTCACGACGAGCAGGTCGAAAGCCGTGTCCTCGACAGCTTTGACAACGGCATCGGCGATTCCGGCAGCTGACATCTCGGGCGCGAGGTCGTAGGTTGCAACCTTTTGCGATGGGATAAGAATGCGGTCCTCGCCGGGAAACGGCGTCTCGATGCCTCCGTTGAAGAAGTAAGTGACGTGGGCATACTTCTCCGTTTCGGCGACGCGGAGATTACGTAGGCTGGCCTGCGCGAGCAGGTTGGCGAGCAGATTCTCCATCGATTCCGGCAGGATGATCATGGGAAGGGAGAACAGCTTGTCGTACTGCGACATACAGACGTAGTGGAGATTTTTGGGGACCTCGCTGCGCGGTATTATGGCGTCGAGATCTTCGGCGCCGGGAAGATCAAGGCCGGCGTTCTTCGTGAGGCCGCTGTTGCGGGCGAGCACGCGAGTGATCTGCCGGGCACGGTCTGCGCGATAGTTGAACATGATGCAGACATCGTCATCGCGAATGACTCCGTTTGGATGGCCATGTTCATTCGTAACTACGAACGGCACAATAAACTCGTCGGTGATGCCGTTGTTGTAGGACTCCTTCACACGGGCGATGGGATCGGCGTGAGCTCCGCCCTGGGCGCGGCCTTTGACCATGGCTTCGAAAGCAAGGTTTTCGCGTTCCCAACGGCGGTCGCGGTCCATAGCGTAGTAACGGCCGGATACGGAGGCGATCTTGCCGATCTGGTATTCGCGCATTTTCTGTTCGAGCTGCGCGAGATAGCCTGCGCCTGAAGTAGGCAGTGTGTCGCGGCCATCCATGAAAGCGTGTACGAAGACGCGTTCGAGGCCCTGCTGCTTCGCAGCTTTGAGCAGAGCGTAGAGATGGTTCTGGTGCGAATGCACGCCGCCATCTGAAAGCAGGCCGAAGAAATGCAGCTGTCGTCCGCCTTCGCGGGCAAGCTTTAAGGCTGCGACGATGGTGGGGTGGGAGAAGAACTCGCCGCTGGCGATCAACGCGTCGAGGCGGGTGATGTCCATGCGGACGACGCGGCCTGCGCCAATGTTGAGATGGCCCACTTCGCTGTTGCCCATCTGCCCGTCAGGAAGACCTACAAAGTGATCGGAGGCGTGAAGGAGCGTGTTGGGAAATTCAGCCAGCAGCTTGTCGTAGGTGGGCTTGCGGGCCAGCGCAATGGCGTTGTTTTCAACCTGAGGGCTGTAGCCCCATCCGTCGAGGATCGTCAGGACGATGGGTTTCTTGTGGATCGGCACTCTTGCTCCCTGCTCTTGTTTCGTGGCGCGATGGGCCGGATGCGAGATCCGGCCCATCGTTGACTCTTAGTGAGGCTGCGGTGCAGCAGTACTGGGCGCGGGCATGGCTGGTTTCGCAGCGGGAGCTGTGTCAGGCGTTGCCGGCGACGAATTCAGGGACGGCGCAGGCTTCGGTGCGTGCTCCTCCTGGTACTTCTTTGCGGCGGCCTCAATTTCGGGACGATGACGCTGAACGACTTCCTGGGCTGTCTTGCGGGCCAACTGCACGCTCACTTGCTGAGATTGCTGCAGAAGCTCTGGCATGGCCTGCATCATGTCCTTGCCCGCGGGCGTTTTGTAGAAGGCAATGATGGCCGTGGCATCTTCGGTGGAAATGTGCTGTTTGTAAATAGCGATGATTGGGGTTTCGAGGTCGAGTTTCTGGAACGATTGTTCGAGATCGGTGGAGACATCCTGCGGCATAAACGGCATGTTGGACTGGAAGTAGGTCATCATGCTGTGCTGCAGCTGCTCTTTCATCTCAGACGCGCCCGTCATCGCAAGCATCTCCTTGGCTTGTGCGTCAGTGAGAGGGTTGGCCGGTGCGGTTGGAGCAACCGGAACTTTTGCCGCAGGAGCAGCGGCGGGTGAGGACGAGCTGGTGGATGGCGCCTGCTGGGCATAGGCAGCGCCTGCCAGAAGGAAACAACTGAGTGCGAGTGAAGCTTTACGCATGAATACTCCGATGAAGATATGAATGGAGCGCGCCAGCCCTTGAGATGGACGCGCTGTTTTGTGTCTACTCGCCGAAGTTGACAGCTTCGAGGCCGAGAAATTCGGCGGCCTGTCCGAGCTCTTCTTCGATACGCAATAACTGGTTGTACTTGGCGATGCGGTCGGTGCGAGAGGCGGAGCCGGTTTTGATCTGGCCCACGCCTGTGGCGACCGCGAGATCGGCGATAAAGGTGTCTTCGGTCTCGCCGCTGCGGTGCGAAATGATGGAAGTGTAACCATAACGGCGGCCCAGCTCGATGGCCTCCAGCGTTTCGCTGATGGTGCCGATCTGGTTCACCTTGATGAGGATGGAATTTGCGATGCCTTCTTCTATTCCCCGCTGCAGGCGTTCGGTGTTGGTAACGAAAAGATCGTCCCCCACCAGCTGGATGCGTTCGCCCATCAACTGGGTCATATATTTCCAGCCGGCCCAGTCGTCTTCTGCGAGTCCGTCTTCGAGGGAGACGATGGGATATTGCCGGGTCCAGTCCTGGTAGAAGCGCGCCATCTCTTCACTGGTAAGCTCGCGCTTGTCGGACTTCTTGAAGACATATTTGCCGGACTCCTTGTTGTAGAACTCGCTGGCGGCGGGATCGAGCGCGATGGCAATGTCCTCGCCTGCCTTGTAGCCTGCAAGTTCGATGGCTTCGAGGATCACTTCAACGGCTTCTTCGTTCGACTTGAGCGAGGGTGCGAAGCCGCCCTCATCGCCAACCGAAGTGCCGTAGCCACGCTTCTTCAGCACGCCCTTGAGGGTATGGAAGACTTCCGCGCCCCAGCGCAGTGCGTCGGCAAAACGCTCGGCGCCGACCGGCATCACCATGAATTCCTGGAAATCGACGTTGTTATCGGCGTGGGCGCCACCGTTGATGATGTTCATCATGGGCGTAGGTAGAACGGAGGCGTTGACTCCGCCAAGATAGCGATAGAGAGGGATGCCGAGCGCCTTTGCCGAGGCGCGCGCCGCAGCCATGGAAACAGCGAGGATGGCATTCGCGCCCAGACGGCCCTTGTTCGGCGTGCCATCGAGCGCAATCATGGTCGCATCGAGGAGACGCTGGTTGGCCGCATCCATCCCTGTGAGTTCGGGAGCCAGAACACTCTCTACATTTTCGACCGCCTGCAACACGCCCTTCCCCAGATAGTGCGATTTGTCGCCGTCGCGCAATTCAACGGCCTCATGCTCGCCGGTGGAGGCGCCGCTGGGAACAGCCGCGCGGCCAATAGCGCCGCCTTCGAGGACAACGTCGGCTTCTACCGTTGGGTTTCCGCGCGAGTCTAGAATTTCGCGCGCATGGATTGCAGCAATCTCCGTCATGTCACTCCTTGAAATCTGGTGCTGTAAGCGGTCTTTGAGTTTGGGGCGGCGGTCTACAGGGATGGATTCACCGGCCATTCCGCCAATCGTGTCGATAAAGCTTGTCATACATATGTTCTTGAGTCTTTTCGGGCTGCCCTTGGAGATTCTAACAAAGAGGGGCACAGCCGGATGAACAGGTCTGCAAACCAACCTGGTTACGATGGGTAACCGTTATGGTTCGTAATCCAGTTACGTACTGGTTTGACGGAGAAAGCTCGACTAGGCTTGATAGTTGAATAAAGGACCGCGACCGTCTGCGAGAGATTGGGTCTAAATACGGTAGCGGGTTCGAGGGTCATGGGCGAAGTCTGTGCTTCGACGAGCGAAGCGGCGAATTCAACCGAATGAGGTAGTTATGACGAAATTCTGCAATGGCAATCGATGGACGCTGGCAACACTGGCCGCGACGCTGATGGTTTCGGGCGTGTCTCTTGCACAGCAGGCTACGACTGCGGACCCCTATTCGGGCGTGTCGCAGCCTCCGCCGGACACGACGATCGTCGCCAACCCGGATGCGCAGCCGGCCCCACCTCCAGCCAAGCCATCGCCGGCAGTGCCGGCCGCTGCTCCCGACACGGCGCCCGCGGCGACGGCGGAAGCCACTCCCCCGCCGGTCAGTGCTCCCGACTCATCCGCTCCGGCTTCCGCGCCGGCAACCAATCCTGACTACGACATCGTCGGTTCGGTACCAGGTCAGAGTGCCACGCCTGCGCCAGGCAGTGAGGTTACGCTGCAAACGCGGCCGAATGTTGACGATGGCATCGTGAGCGCAGTTCCTTCCAGCGGAAATGCTCTGGCACAAGGCACGAATATTCGCGTGAAGATTGGGGATAAGCTGTCGACTAAAGAGACCACTGTAGGTTCCGCCTTCCAGGGCGAAGTGGTGAAAGATGTCTACAAGGACGGTAGCGTGATCATTCCCGCTGGATCGGAGTTGAAGGGCCGCGTGATCGGTGTGAGCCAGGGGCATCATTTTGGCTCGTCCGCCACCTTGCGCCTGCGTCCCGATCTGGTGTTGCTGCCTGACGGAACCGCGTATCACCTCTTTGCTCAGGTTGCGCGCTCGGAGGCGGCGGGTACGCGCACGGACAGCGAAGGCGGTATCCAGCCGAAATCTCAGCTCGTAAAGAATGTCGCCGCGTATGGAGTAGGCGCGGGCACCGGTGCAGTCATCGGCGCGTATGCTGCAGGTCCCGGTGGGGCCGTGGCGGGCTCGCTGATAGGAGCCGGAGTGATTACCGCCCATCTCCTCCTGCAGCATCCCACCGCGGCGGTCGTGCCTAAGGGATCAATCGTAACCTTCAGCCTGACCGAGCCTATGGAACTCACTCCGACACGGAATTGAGCTCGCAATTTATCCGACAAACCGCGGGAAGGGGCGTCCTCACGGTGCCGTCAGCGTAAATTTGTCCTTTACCTCTAGCTCAAAAGTCGTTTTCAGGCCGGTCACGCGATTCATGGTCGCATCCACAGTCTTTCCGTGAATCGTGATGACGAGGTAGTGGTAATTGGGATAGGACTGATCCTGGTACAAGTCTTCCGGTCCCCGAAACACCACCCGGTAAGGTAGCGCACCCCCTCCCCCAGAGACGATATAGCTGACCTTGTCAATTTCGAAGCGTTCGTAATTGTGGATGTGGCCGTTTACAACGATCAGCTTCGCGTGGACCTTTGGCGCCTCCCTCAGAATGAATTGCCGCAGGGAAGTCTCCGCCGGATTCGGCACGCTGGCCATCACTTGGCTCTGGATATCCGCATACAGCGGCATATGCGAGAGGAAGAAGACGAAATCGACCGACTTTGGCAGGTGCTCCAGTTGAGCACCCAGCCACGCGCGTTGCTCCGAACCCTCCGCGTAGGACTCTGTGCAGTCCAGGCTAATGAGGTAAACATTGCCGATCTCGACTGAGTAATAGAGGTAACCCTTCAGCTCCGGGAACGTGGCGCGGAAGTTGCGCACGCCCTCATCCCATCCTCCCTTCACGTCGTGGTTGCCGAGCGTGGGATAAACGCGCAGGTGTTCGGCGGTCCACGCGGCCGTCTCGTCACGATACACCTGCCAGTCCGCGGGATCCGCCCCGTTGAAGGGCAGGTCGCCAGTCATGAACACGGCGTCCGGCTTCTCCCGGGCAATCTTCTGAACAAGGTATTTCCGGACTTGCGGGCCTGTGTCCCGATCATTCGTCGTGTCCGTAAACCGGGTGTCCCCATAGGCCACGATCTTGAGCGTCTGCCCCGCAGCAATGCCCGCAACGGTGAAGGTAGGTTCAGCCAACGGGGGCTGGGGCGAGTGCTGTGCCGATGCTGCCACTGTCACGGCGAGGAGCGGCACCAGCAGAAGAAGGAGGGGAGGAGAGATGCGCACCGCTAGGCCCCTCCGCCGACGAACTGGACAATCTCAAACTTATCGTCATCGCGAACAGTCGTCTGAGGCCATTCAGTGCGGGAAACGATGCCTCCATTGTGCTCGATGGCGACGCGGTCGCCTTTGAGACCGAGAGCGGCGACGAGATCGGCAAGCGTCGCCGAAGCAGCCAGCTCCGCAAACTCACGGGGTTGCCCGTTAATGACGAATTGCATGTGTTGAATTTACCAGCAGGACAGACCCGCCGATAAACTCTGCAAGCGCCCTACAACTCCTCAGCGCAATAAGCGCCAGATCTCCCATGCGGCAACGCCAGTCAGCGTGAGCATGACGTTGAAGACCATGGCAAACGCCAATCCCCGAAAGACGCCAATGGGATTCTCCTGATAAAAATCATCGACGGGAACAAAGTGCTCACTCCGGCGTACCACCAGGGCCAGACTGGCAGAATCGAGCGACGCTCCGGCATGGGTGATCATAACCGTGAACCTCCGTTGCCCACTGTATCGGCGGGAGAATCGCGGCTCTTGAAAAAGCTCGACGTGATTCAGATTCTTGTATCAGATCGGGACACTGCAGCTGCAGCGTCCCATTCTGAAGACCAGTTGCAACCACAGGGATCAGCCCACGTCCAGCATCACCTCATCGATGTAGCACCAACCCCAGCTTTCCCCCGGCTCAATCGAGCGCATGATGGGATGTTTGAGCGCGTGGAAATGCTTGGTGGCATGCTTGTTCTTCGACGAGTCGCAGCAGCCTACGTGGCCGCACTCCAGGCACATGCGCAAATGCACCCAGCGGTCGCCCATTTTCAGGCACTCCTCGCAGCCTTTCGGAGTGCGCGCAACTACGTTGTGGATATGGCTCAGATGTGTGCAAGATGGCATGAAAACTCCCTGACGTACCCCGACCAAAAGGATGCACCGCCACCAGGATGCGGCGCTTTATTTTCGCGTGGCGGCCAGCAGATCGACCTTCTCGATGGAAGGCGGTGCGGACAGAAGGTCAGGCGCTTTGGCCATGAGGGCGGCTGCGACTTTGCCATTGAGATGCGCATCGCGGCCTGCATCGCCCGGAAACGTATCGAAAATACCGAAAGTCGAGGGTCCAGTCTGCAGGGCGAACCAAGAGATCGTGTCCGGCTCCTCATCAACCAACGGTACGGCACTTTTGAGGAAGTCAGCCAGTTCTGTTTCCTTCCCCGCCTTTGCCTGAAGCATGACCCAGAGTGCCACTTTTTCCATGATCGCCATCTCTCCTTATTCTTCTCAAAACCGTCAGCCACTCACTTGGACGCGCGAATATGCGCGTGGGTTACGACGATGCCGTGCGAAACTTGACTCTTGACAGGCGAAAAACTAGAGTCGGAGGGTAGGCGTTTGACGTATCCCCCTGAGGCCGGACGACACTATGGAAACTCATCCATATAGCTGGAACTATATCCCGCTGCTGATGCAGATTGTGGTCGCTGTAGGGATGGGCTGCAGCATGGTGACGATGTCTTGGTTAATTGGACGCCATCGCAACCTCAAGACCAAACTCGAGGCGTATGAATGCGGGATTCCCGCGGAAGGCGACGCGCGTGGCCGCTTCTCGGTCCGCTTTTATATGGTCGCGATGCTCTTCATCCTCTTCGACGTGGAAGTGGTCTTTCTGCTGCCCTGGGCGGTGATCTATCGCCAGTTGCCTAAGATCACCGGCTCGCCTATGTTTGGCTTTTGGGAGATGCTGGTTTATCTGGGATTCGTGATGGTAGGCCTCTTGTACATCAGACAAAAAGGTATTCTTGACTGGGCATCGGACAAAGGCGATCTATAGGATCTATAAGACGAAATGAACGCGACCCCCAGCAAAGACGCAGTTCTTGAGGTCCACGCACAAAACAGGGCCATTTCCTCCCTTCTCTCTTCACTTCCAGGTTCCATCCAGGACGCTAAGTTCGATCGCAAGGAACTGACGCTGACCATCGACAAGGATCAGATTCGCGAGGCCTGCAAGACCGTTCAGGCCGCCGGCTACAACATGCTCGTGGACGTGACCTGTGTCGACTGGTATCCGAGCGAGCCGCGTTTTCAAGTGACATATCACATTCTTTCGCACAGCTTGAAAGAGCGCCTCCGGCTGGCAGCGATGGTTAACTCCATCGACACCTCAATCGACAGCATCACTCCAGTGTGGCCTTCCGCCAATTTTTATGAGCGCGAGGTGTGGGACCTCTTCGGGGTGAGATTTCACGGACACCCCAATCTGCGCCGTATTATGATGCCCGACGAATGGGAAGGTCACCCGCTGCGCAAGGATTACCCCGTGGAGGGCTACCGCTGATGACCGAATTTGTCGCGACCTCCACACTCCTTACGCCCCGGCCGGCCGAGGGCTCAAAAGACACGACGATGGTCGTGAACATGGGGCCGCAGCATCCTTCGACGCACGGAGTGTTGCGCCTGGTGGTCGAAATCGACGGCGAGACAGTCCTCAAAGTTGTTCCCGACATCGGCTACCTGCACACCGGAATCGAGAAAACCTGCGAAGCGAAGTTCTATCAGCAGGTGGTTCCGATGACGGACCGCATCGACTACCTGAGCCCGATGAGCAACAACCTCTGCTACTGTCTGGCAGTCGAGAAGCTGCTCGAGATCGAAATTCCGGATCGGGCACAGTGGATCCGCGTCCTTCTAAACGAATTGACGCGCCTTAACTCTCACCTTGTCTGGCTGGGCACGCACGCCATGGACATCGGCGCGCTCACCGTCTTCCTCTACACCTTCCGCGAACGCGAAGAGATCCTCCGCATCTTCGAGCATGTCTCCGGCCAGCGCATGATGACTTCCTACTTCCGCGTGGGTGGTCTCGCGCTCGAACCGCCGCTGGATTTGTTCGACCGTATTCAAAAGTTCCTGAACATCCTGCCCGAGAGAATCGACGAGTATCAGAACTTGCTGATGGGCAATCCCATCTGGATCAACCGCATCAAGGGCATAGGACATCTAAGTGCCGCGGACGCAATCGCGCTCGGCGTGACCGGACCGCCGTTGCGCGCATCCGGCGTAGATTGGGATCTGCGCCGTGACATGCCGTACTCGAGCTACGAGAAATTCCAGTTCAAGGTCCCCACTTCGACTGACGGCGATGTGTGGGCACGCTACATGGTTCGGGTTGAGGAGATGCGTGAGTCAGTCAAGATTTGCCAGCAGGCGCTCGATGGCATGCCCGAAGGCGATATCAAAGCTGACGCGCCCAAGGTGATCCTGCCAGATCGCGAGAAGATGAAGACCCAGATGGAGTCGCTCATCTATCACTTCAAGATTGTGACCGAGGGATTCCCGGTTCCAGCCGGCGAGGTATATCAGGCCATCGAATCGCCGCGCGGCGAAATGGGCTATTACGTAGTCAGCGACGGTACAGCAAAGCCCTACCGTGTCCACATGCGGAACCCCACGTTTGCGACTCTGCAGGCCCTGCAGACCATGTGCGCAGGGCGACTGATCGCCGACGTGGTCGCAGTGATCGGTTCGATCGATATCGTTCTGGGGGAGATCGACCGGTGAGCACCCTCCTCCGTAATTCGCAATGGGTGGAAACCCAGCAGGAAGAATTTTCGGCGCGCACTGGTGCGGTCCTTGCCTTCTGGCCCGAGCTTCGTGGCGCGCTCAACGAGTTGCTCGAAGAGGAGCCGGCAAAAGGCCGAATCCGTGTTCACGCGTCTGACGAAGAACAGCATCACCTTACTCTCTCTGCTGGACTCTTCGATCTGAAGCTGGCCTGCGACCCGCTGAGTGACATTGTTTTTTATGCATTTACTTCGGCGTCCCTCAAGAGGTTGATCCCGCGCGAGAGCGCGATCTTTTACCGTGGGCACTTAAAACTGTCGCGCGGATATTGGGGTGTCATCGACTCTCCGGGGCCAGGCATCTCCCGAGTCTTCGCAGACGATCCCCAGACGGTTGAGCACTTCCCTCTCGCCGCTCGCTTTGCCCAATGGTGTATCGAGCAATTGCTTGGCGGCTATACGAAGATCTCCGCGCTCGAGGAAGCAGAAATCAATTTAGCCAGAGCTAAAGCTGAGACCGAGAAGCCAAAGAAGGGGGAAAGCGATGGCGGCCGTGATTCTGGCGAATAGGGTATATGCCGAGCTGTGGATCTCCTTCGCAGCGCTGATCCGTTCTTACGTGGCGGCACACGATCTGAGCAAGCCGATTTCCGAACATACTCTCGTGGAAGAGGACACAGACAGACACCTGTCCCTTTCCGGTGAAGGTAAAATTCTGGCGCTGGAGTATGATCCCGCAAACGGCGTGGGAAGCTGGACTATATATGAGGATGATCCTGGTCCCGAGCGGGTACTTGGGCGCGGCGAGTTCAAAATTGGCGAAGACAGCCAGGTAGAGTTGAGCGATCGCCGCGGCAAACTGGAGTTGGAAGTAGCGGCTGAGGCATTTACAGCAAAGGTTTTTGACGAGGAGTAAGCGTTGGCCACGGAAACGACAACGATCTTTTCACCCGAGCTTGCGGCGCGCTTCGACAAGCTGGTGACGCAGTATCCAGTGCGGCGCTCGGCGCTGATTCCCATGCTGCTCTATGCGCAGGACGAAGCGGGCTGCCTCTCCCCGGCGGTGATTGCCGAGGTTGCCGCGCGCGTAGGCATCCAGGAGAGCGACGTGCTGAGCGTGCTCAGTTATTACTCCCTGCTACGGACAAAACCAGCCGGCAAATTCAACGTGCAGGTCTGCACCAACATATGCTGCATGCTGCGCGGCGGCAATGAACTCTTCGAACATTGCAAGAAGCGGCTGGGCGTCGGTAACAAGGGCGTGACGCCAGACGGAGTCTTCTCTGTGGAAGAAGTCGAGTGCATCGGAGCCTGCAGCTGGGCGCCCGCCGTGCAAATCAATTACGACTTTCACGAAAATTTAACGCCAGAGTCAATGGACAGTCTCCTCGAAGACTATCGCGCGAAGGCGGGTAAGTAGCGATGGCATATCTCACAACGCATCCGGATGTCGTGCCGCTCGTCTCCTACCGCTTCGGCAAAGGTGCAACCTCGATCGACAAGTATCTCGAACTCGATGGCTACAAGTCCGTGCAGAAGGCGATCGCCATGGGTCCTGAGGCGATCATTACCGAGATGAAGGCCTCGGGCCTACGCGGCCGCGGCGGTGCTGGCTTTCCCACGGGATTGAAGTGGTCCTTCGTGCCCAAGCAGTCTGCGAAGCCGAAGTACGTGCTCGTGAACGGCGACGAAAGCGAACCGGCGACCTGCAAGGACCGGTTGATCTTCGAGCACGATCCCCACTCTGTTATCGAAGGCACCATAATCGCTGGCCTGGCGGTCGGTGCGAAGATGGGCTTCATCTACCTGCGCGGCGAATACCGCTACCTGCTGAAGATCATGGAGAAGGCCATCGACGACGCTTACGCGAAGGGTTTTCTCGGCAAGAACATCTTCGGATCGGGCATCGACTTCGACGCCATCTCGCACACCGGAGCCGGAGCTTACGAAGTGGGCGAAGAGTCGGCGCTGATGGAGTCCCTCGAAGGAAAGCGCGGCATTCCTCGCATCCGTCCTCCCTTCCCTGCCGTGGTCGGACTTTACGGCGGTCCGACGATTATCAATAACGCCGAGACGCTGGCGACGGTTCCGCACATCTTTCGCATTGGCGGCGCGGAGTACGCCAAGCTCGGAACGGAACGGAACGGCGGGACGCGGCTGTTCTGCTTAAGCGGGCACATCGAGAAGCCCGGCGTCTATGAGCTGCCCATGGGTTACAACCTAAAGAAGATGATCTATGACGTAGGCGGCGGTATTCCGGGCGGGAAGAAGCTGAAAGCCGTCGTGCCCGGCGGATCGTCTACGCCGGTCCTGCTGCCGGAAGAAATCGACATTGGCATGGACTTCGACCAGGTGGGCAAGGCTGGATCGATGCTGGGCTCCGGGGGCGTGGTAATGCTCGACGAGACGGTGTGTATGGTCGAGTTTGCCTTGCGCACGATGAAGTTCTACCAGCATGAGAGCTGCGGCTGGTGCATTCCCTGCCGCGAAGGCACGGACTGGCTCAAAAAGTCGCTCACCCGGCTGCATGCGGGCGGCGGTGTCGACAAGGACATCGACAACATCAAGTATCTCGCCGAAAACATGCTGGGACGGACCTTTTGTCCCCTTGGCGATGCCGCGGCCATGCCGACCATCGCATTCGTGCAGAAATTCCGAAAAGAGTTTGAAGACCATCTTGACGGCAAGGGATGTCCCTACCACCACTCGCTGGAGCACGAAGCGGCGCTAGCTTAGAGCGCGAGGAAAGAGATTGCAATGGCCGACGTAAGTTTCACAGTCGATGGCAAGAAGCTCGCAGCGCCTGCGGGCACGTTGCTCATTGACGCGTGCAGGGCGGTGGGCATCGAGATTCCTGCGTTTTGCTATTATCCCGGCCTGTCACTTCAGGCGGCGTGCCGCATGTGCGTGGTGCGCGTGGAGAAAATGCCCAAGCTGCAGACGGCCTGCACCACTGCCGTCACTGAAGGCATGGTCGTCTCGACTGAAACCGACGAGACCAAACAGGCGCGCAAAGCCACCATCGAACTGCTGCTCGGCAATCACCCCCTCGACTGCCCGGTCTGTGACGCTGGCGGCGAGTGCGAACTGCAGGACATGACTTTTAAGTACGGCGCGCACGAATCGAAATACATCGAGACGAAGCAGCATCGGGAGGAGCAGAAATGGTCGCCTGTGGTCTACTTCGACCGCCCTCGTTGCATCCTCTGTTATCGCTGCGTGCGCGTCTGCGGAGAAGGCATGGACGTGTGGGCGCTGGGCGTGGAGAATCGGGGCGTCACCAGCGTAATTGCGCCGAATGAAAAGGATCATCTCGACTGCGAAGAATGCGGTATGTGCATCGACATTTGCCCCGTCGGCGCGCTCACCTCAGGCACCTATCGCTATAAGACGCGCCCATGGGAGATGAACCATGTGGGCACCGTCTGCACGCACTGTGGCGACGGCTGCAAGACAACGCTGGGCGTGCGGCCCACCGATGATGGCGTGGAGATTATCCGCGGAGACAATCGGGACAAGAGCGGCATCAACGGCGACTTCTTATGTATCAAGGGTCGATACGCATTCGATTTCGCGAATCATAAAGACCGCCTCACCAAGCCGCTCATCCGCCAGAGTGATGGCAAGCTGGCGCCGGTAAGCTGGGAGCAGGCCCTCGATTTCGCCGCGAAGAGGCTCGGGGAGATTCGCGATTCGCGCGGTGGCAATGCCATCGGCGTGATCGGATCGAACCGGACGACCAACGAAGAATCCTACCTGTTGCAGAAATTCGGGCGCACAGTTCTCCGCACCAACAACATCGATCATCACCGCACAGCGGACTACGCAGCCTTTGCGGCCGCCCTCAAGGGCAACGCCGGACGCGAAGCTTCCCTGCGCGATTTCCTCAGCGCACCAGCGATCCTGCTTCTCGGGAATGACCCCACGAACCAGCATCCCGCGCTGGCGTGGCAGGTTCGGACGAACGTGCGTCACAATCGTGCGCGTATCTATGTTGCGAATCATGCCGACATCAAACTTCGCCGTCAGGCCAAGGCGGCCGTCGAGTTGCCTCTGGACGGCTACGCATCGTTCGTCGAATATCTTGCGGGCAAAGACGGTGGATTTGAGGCCAACGACGCCACTGTGGCTTTCCGCGATGCCATCCGGCAGGAAGACTCGCTGCTTATCGCCTTTGGGTCGGAGTTTCGTGGACGAGATATCCAGGCCCTCGTAGAATTTGGACTCTCTCTGCCCAATACGAAGTTCGCCTGCCTCGGCGATTACGCCAATTCGCGTGGCGCCGCCGATATGGGCCTGCTGCCCGACCTGCTTCCCGGCTATGTGCCCGTCACCGCCCCAGCGCATTTCGCTGACGAATACGGCAGCGCGTTACCCACCCAGCCCGGCCTCGATCTCGTCCAGATGCTCGATGCCGCGGGGCGCCGTGACCTCTCCGCGCTCTATGTTGTCGGATCGAACCCCGTCACGCGCTACGGCATCGATCCCTCAGCACTCAAGAACACCTTCCTGATCGTGCAGGACATGTTCCTGACCGAGACCGCCGTCCTCGCTGACGTAGTCTTCCCCGCTGCGAATCTCTATGAGAAAGCCGGCACCGTCACCAATACCTACGGCGATCTGCAGTTGGTCAAGAAGGCCGCCGACAAATCCGGAGTTCGCACCGATTTCGAGATCATTGTCCGTCTCGCCGACAAGCTAGGCGCCGATCCCAAGCAACTCGTGCCCTTTGGCAAGGGCGTGCGCGCCGATTTCGGCCAGACCCGCGGAGCCCAGTCTGGCGAAGCGGACCGCCACGCCGTATGGATCTCAGCGAATAACCTCGAGCCGAAACTCAGCCCCTTCGATCCCTTCGCCATCCTCGATGAAGTACAGCGGTTGGTGCCGGCCTATGATGTTCCGCGCCTCAATCTGCTCACAGGAAACGACGAGCATCTTAAATCGGAGCTGGTTCAGATCGACGCCAGCACAGACCGGCGTGATCTCGTTCTGCCGTCGAGCGACGTGCTTTACACCTCGGGCACGCTGGGCAGATACAGCGCCAAGCTCACCGAAGTTGTCGAATCACACACCATACTCATGAAGCCCGCGGAGGCGGCAGCAGACTGACGCGATAGTAGAAGAAACGTAACTGTAGCGGAACGAATTCCGGGAAGGCCCTGTGGAAGTCAACATCTGGATTTTTCTACTGCTGAACCTGCTGAAAGTCATCGTCCTGACGGTGCTCCTTCTGATGTGCGTTGCCTACACGGTGCTTCTCGAACGCAAGCTCGTGGGACGCATTCAGAACCGCTGGGGACCCAGCCGCGTCGGACCGTTCGGCCTGCTGCAGCCGCTTGTTGACGGCCTCAAGCTTTTCCTCAAGGAAGACCTCATGCCGCTCGCCGTCGAGCGGCCGCTCTACATCCTTGCGCCAATTATCGCGCTCAGCTGCGCGCTCATGTCCATTTCGATGATTCCCTTCGGACCCGATATAAGCTTTCACGGCGTCCAGCTCTTCCAGATTTCTGACGTCAACATCGGCTTGCTGATTCTGCTTGGCATCGCCTCCGTCGGCGTCTACGGCATTGCGCTTGCTGGCTGGTCCTCGAACAATAAATACTCATTGCTCGGCGCGCTGCGTTCGAGCGCTCAGGTCATCAGTTATGAGCTGTCTCTCGGCCTGTCGCTCGTCGGCGTGATTCTGCTTTCGCAATCGTTCCGTCTGCGCGATATCGTCAACCAGCAGTCCGGGTATGGCATGCTCTCCTGGAATATTCTTGGCGGCTTCCAGTTCGTGGCGTTCTTTATCTATCTGATCTCCGCCTACGCCGAGGCTAATCGCGCTCCGTTCGATATGCCGGAAGCGGAAACTGAACTAACCGCCGGCTACCACACCGAATACAGCTCGATGAAGTTCGCCATGTTCTTCATGGCCGAGTATGCCAACATGATCACCGTTGGGTGCATCGCTACCCTGCTCTTTCTTGGCGGATGGTTGAGCCCCTTCGGCAATCTTCTTCCGGACATCGGCGGGCCGATCCGCTACCTGTTACCGGTCTTCTGGTTTGCCGCTAAAGTCTTCTTCTTCCTGTTTCTCTTTGTCTGGGTGCGGGGCACGCTGCCGCGTATCCGTTACGACCAACTAATGGGTTTCGGCTGGAAATTTCTGCTGCCGCTGGCGATTTTGAATATTGTTGCCACCAGCCTATGGCTTGCTCTTCGCGGCACGTAGCGTGGGTTACAATCGTCCTTCGGTTTCATAGACCTTTCCGCTGTTTTGTATTGACGAGTGAGCGACTGAAGAAATGCATCTCGTTCTGTTCTTCATCTTTGGCGGCTTGTGCGTGGCGGGAGCCCTGAACCTCCTGCTTCAACGCCACCCGATCAACTCCGCGCTCTCGCTCATCGTTGTGATGAGCTCACTGGCGGTGCTCTACCTGCTCCTCGGAGCCGAGTTCCTTGCTGCCGCCCAGGTCATCGTCTATTCGGGCGCCATCATGGTCCTCTTTACCTTCGTCATCATGCTGCTCAACGCAGGACGCGAGGAGCGCACACACGGCAGCAAAGCGGCATATCTCATCGGATTTCCCGGAGCCGCCGCACTTCTCGCCCTGCTGGTCTACGTTTTTCTGTCCTATCGCGGTCAATTGGGCGGCGTTGTCCTCGGGGAATATCTGGTAACCACGAGCGACCTGAGCCGGGTGCTTTTCCATGAACTGCTGCTGCCTTTCGAGGTCACTTCGATCCTGATTCTCGTGGCCATCCTGGGCGCAGTTGCGCTGGCGCGAAAGGAGCAATGAGCATGGTGCCCACTTCCTACTACCTCATCCTGAGCGCCATCCTCTTCACTATCGGAGTCGCCGCTTTTCTCATCAAGCGCAACATTATTACCGTCTTCATGTCGATCGAGCTCATGCTCAACGCAGTCAACCTGACCTTTGTTGCCTTCGCCAATCACTGGCACCAGGTCAGCGGACAAATCTTCGTCTTCTTCGTGATGGTCGTGGCCGCAGCCGAGGCTGCCGTGGGCCTGGCCATTATCATCGCTATCTTCCGCACGCGAAACACGCTCAACGTCGATGAAATCGACCTGATGAAACTATGACCGGCTCCCTCAATCTCTGGCTGATCCCGCTAGTCCCCTTCGCCGGATTTCTGGTGAACGGTCTTATTGGCCGCAAGCTGCCCAAGGCCTTCGCGACCGCTGTAGCGCTTATCGCCACCCTCATCCCGTTCCTGCAGGTCGTGAAGATCTGGTTCCAGTTCCCTTCGCTGACCCTGCCCTACGTCGAGAATCTGGGCACCTGGATCTGGACAGGCAGTTTCCATGCCGACTTCGCCCTGCAGCTCGACCAGCTCACTATGATCATGCTGCTCGTGGTCACCGGCGTCGGCTTTCTCATCCATATCTACTCCGTGGGATACATGGCTCACGAAGAGGGCTACTGGCGATTCTTCGCCTACCTGAACCTCTTCATGTTCTTCATGCTCACGCTGGTGCTCTCGGAGAATTTCCTTCTCATGTTCGTCGGCTGGGAAGGTGTGGGCCTTGCGTCGTACCTGCTCATCGGCTTCTACTTCCTGCGCGACTCGGCGGCCAATGCCGGTAAGAAGGCCTTCGTCGTCAACCGCATCGGTGACTTCGGCTTCCTGCTTGCCATGTTCCTGCTCGTCGCCCACTTCGGCACCCTGAGCTTCAGCGAAGTCTTCGCGCAAGTGTCGCAGCATCCCGAGTGGCAGGGCGGCTTCCTGACAGCGATAGCACTCTTCCTGGTGCTCGGCGCGACCGGCAAATCCGCGCAGATACCCCTTTACACCTGGCTGCCCGACGCGATGGAAGGCCCGACGCCCGTCTCGGCGCTCATCCACGCTGCCACCATGGTTACGGCCGGCGTTTATATGGTGGCGCGGACGCACATCATCTTCGACCGCTCTCCGCTTGCTCTGGGAACAGTCGCCGTCATCGGCGCGGCCACGGCGTTCTTCGCCGCGACTATCGGCATGGTGCAGACCGACATCAAGCGCGTACTCGCCTACTCGACTGTTTCGCAGCTTGGCTACATGTTCCTCGCCTGCGGAGTCGCGGCCTACTCCTCGGCCATCTTTCATCTGATTACTCACGCATTCTTCAAGGGACTCCTCTTCCTCGCCGCGGGCTCTGTCATTCACGCTCTTGGTGGTGAGCAGGACATGCGCGTCATGGGCGGCCTGCGTAAGAAGATTCCCATTACCTTCTGGACGATGACAGCCGCCGTCTTCGCCATCTCCGGCATACCGCCCTTCGCCGGATTCTTCAGCAAGGATGAAATCCTCTACCAGGCATTCATCTCAGGGGGCCTCGGCAGGATCCTCTGGTTCGTTGGACTGGTCACGGCCGGCCTCACCTCCTTCTATATGTTCCGGCTCTGGTATCTCACCTTCACTGGTGAGAGCCGGGCCCACCAACTCGAAGACCACGGCGCGGCCGTCCACGCCCGGTCCGACTCAACGCTCGTAGTGGAGGCCGAGCACGCGCACGGCGTTCACGAAAGCCCATGGGTCATGCTCCTCCCGCTCATTGTGCTGGCTATACTCGCCACGACCGGCGGATTCCTCGGTGTGCCTTCTGCCATGGGTGGCCATGACGAGATCGGCCACTTCCTCGAGCCGCTGCTCGGCTCCGGTGCTCATGCTGCCGGCGGTGAGAGTTCCAGCCTTGCGCTGTCCCTGGCAGCCGTCTCGGTGCTCGTTGCGCTTACCGGAGTCTTCGCAGCGCACATTCTTTACAAGGCGAAGCCCGAGCTTCCCCACAAACTCGCGACACAACTCCGTGCTCTCTATGCTCTGCTGCTCAACAAGTACTGGGTCGACCAGATATACGGAGCACTCATCGTTACGCCCCTGCTGCTCATCTCGCGTTATCTGCTCAAAGGCCTCATCGACCGCGGAGTCATCGATGGCGGAGGTTTCGCTGCAGGTGCGACAGCCCAGGGATTCGGAGCGATCGTGCAGCGAGTGCAGTCCGGCAACATTCGCTCTTACGCAGGCTGGCTCGCGCTGGGTGCGGCAGTCCTGCTGATCGTTAGCTATTTCGGATTTACGGCGCACTTTTGACGATTGAACGAGCCACGATGAAACTGAAACAAGGAATGTATTCGTGCTGACCGATTCCATATTGACGCTCATGACCTTCGTGCCCACCGCCGGCGCAATCGTCGTGGTGCTGCTGCCGCGCAAAGGTAAGGTTCTCCAATGGTGGACCCTGATTGTCTCGCTCGTCACCTTTGGTCTTACCCTGCACCTCCCCGCACATTTCGTGTTCGGGCAGCCGGGCTACCAGTTTGAGCAGAACCACGTATGGATCGTCAGCCCCGCCATTCGCTATCACCTCGGAGTCGATGGCCTTTCCATGTGGGTCGTGGTGCTCACTGGCTTTCTCTCCGTTATCGGCGTGCTGGCATCCTGGAACATCATCGAGAAGCGAACAAAAGAGTTTTATTTCTTCTTCCTGCTGCAGCAGACAGCTATGATTGGCGTCTTCGTCGCGCTCGACATGTTCCTCTACTACTGCTTCTGGGAGCTGTCGCTCGTCCCTATGGCGATCCTCATCGCCATCTTCGGACCTGAGCGGGGACCGAAGACGGCCCTCAAGTTTTTCAGCTACACCTTCATTCCATCCGCGCTCTTTCTCGTCGCCATTCTCTGGCTCTACAGCAAAACCGGCACGTTCGACTACGTAGAATTGCACCGCGCGCTCACCACGAACGGCGCGCTCTTTGCGCCAGAGGCCTTATGGTGGGTAGCTCTCGCGTTCCTCGTCGCGTTCGCCGTCAAAGTCCCGGTTTTCCCCCTACACGGATGGCTCAGTGACACCATCTACGAAGCCCCGACCGCCATGGCCATGGTCGTTGCCGGGAAGCTTGGCCTCTACTCGATCATCCGTTACAACCTCGGCCTCTTCCCTGCCCAGGCGCGCATCTTTGCTCCTCTGATGATCGCCCTCGCCGTCATCGGGATTCTCTATGGAGCATGCGTGGCCCTCGCGCAGACCAACCTGAGACGTCTGGTAGCCTATGCGATGCTCAGCGCGCTCAGTTTCTGCATTCTCGGCATCTTCTGTTTCTCGCTCGCGGGACTGAATGGCGCCGTGTATCAGACCATTAATGAAGGACTCACCGGGAGCGCCTTCCTCATCCTGGTGGGCTTCCTCCATGAGCGCTACGGCACCTATGAAATGTCGCAGTACGGAGGCCTCGCGGCTCGTCTGCCCAACATGGCCACCTTCTACGTCATCACCACGCTCGCGCTGATCGGCCTGCCCATCCTCAATGGCTTCGTGAGCGAATTTCTCATCCTGAGCGGTAGCTTTGCCGGACACGAACGCTGGGTCGCCGCAGCCACCGTCGGCGTTATTCTCAGCGCCGCCTACATGCTCTGGATGATCCAACGCATCTTCTATGGTCCTCAATCGTCGCTGGTTACGAACAGCCCCGCTCCCGACCTCATAGGTCGCGAATACTTCGCGCTCGTGCCGATGGTGCTGCTCATGCTGGCGATGGGCGTAGCCTCACCCTACTGGATGCGCGCGATCAACAGCGGAGTGAGCGCTCTGGCCAACTCCGCAACTCAGACAGTGACGAACGCGACGATGGCGGAGAAGAGATGAATAGCACACTCAGTATTCTTCGCATTCTCCCTGAGGTGATCCTCTGCGCCACTGGCGCGCTGATCATGCTGACCGAGCCGCTACTTCCGCCTACGACCAGCCGTAAATCATTGGGATGGGTAGCGGTGCTGGGTGTTCTTGGAGCACTCGCGGCCAGCCTGTATCAATATCAGCTCCCTCCCGGCACCGCTTACTTTGGCGTCCTCCAGACCGATCCTTTCAGCGTCTTCTTCCACGTGCTCATCTGCGGCATCGTTCTCGCCTCGCTGCTCATCACCCTTGATTCAACCAGCGACTCCACCAGCGGTCTCGGCGAATTCTTCGCCCTGGCCTGCTTCGGCGCAACCGGTATGCTCCTGATGACCAGCGCCGTCGAGCTGCTACTGGTCTTCATCGGCCTCGAGATTTCTTCGATTTCCACTTACATTCTTGCCGGATTCCGCCGCAAGAGCGCCAAAGGACCCGAAGCGGGCATCAAGTATTTCCTGCTCGGATCCTTTGCCACCGCGTTCTTCCTCTACGGAATCGCGCTGATCTTCGGCGCAGCCGGCACGACGGCTATTTACGATATCGCCGCGAAGCTCGGATCGAGCCAGATGCCGCTACTGGCAGTCGTCGGCCTGGGCATGATCTTGATTGGCCTCGGATTCAAAGTCTCGGCAGTCCCCTTCCAGGTCTGGACACCCGACGTCTACGAAGGAGCGCCTTCGCCTGTCGTAGCTCTCATGTCCACTGCGCCGAAAGCGGCCGCTTTCGCTGTGCTCCTGCGCATTCTTTACGGAGCCCTCCCCTCGCTGCACGCCCACTGGGTCCCGATCCTCTGGTGGCTCGCTGTTCTCTCGATGACTGTGGGCAATCTGGGAGCGCTGCGTCAGAAGAACGTAAAGCGCCTGCTGGCATACTCGTCGATCGCGCACGCCGGATACATTCTCGTCGCCTTCACCGCCCTCTCTGCCGACGGAATCGCCGCCGCCAGCTTCTACACCGTCAGCTACGCCGCCATGAATGTCGGCGTCTTCGCCGTAGTCAGTCACGCCGGCGGATTCGACGACCGCCTCACCCTCATCGAAGATTACCGCGGCCTCGCTTTCCGCTCTCCGCTACTCGGCGGAGCCATGGCTTTCTTTCTCATTTCGCTGATCGGAATCCCCTTCACCGGTGGCTTCTTCGGCAAGTTCTACGTCTTCTCCGCCGCACTGCACTCGGGTTTCATCTGGCTCGCGGTCATCGGTCTCGCCAACAGTGGCATCGCAGCCTTCTACTATCTGCGCGTCGCCACCGCCATCTACTCTAAAGCTCCCGACTCGTCTCCCATCGCGTCGGTTCCCCGGGCCACCGTGCCCCTGCTCTTCGCGCTGTTGATCACCGCCGCAGCCACGCTCATTCTCGGCATTGCACCCGGCCAAATTCTGGGGGTCGCCAAGGCCGGAGCCGCCACCTATCCATCAGTTACTACCAGCGCTCCGGAAACGACCGCAGGCGGCCGCTAGGCCCCATTTTCCGGCACTTTTAGCCCACCTTTGCTGACAGCCCTTTTGCGCCTGTGATATACCGAATGCGCTCCTGACGGGGGTCGCCCGACTCCCGCAATGCTCCCATACAAATCCGAATAGAAGAGAGAGGAATATCGCGATGAGAAGAGGCGGGATATGGAACGCCGCTGTGTTAACCCTTGCAATCACTACTTTCTGCTGTGCCTCAGCGCTCGCTCAGCCATCAGCCAACGACTGGCAGTCTGGCTGCAAGCAACTGCCCTCCTACAAAGTGCTACGGGCTGCCCTGGTTGCAGCCGTCAACGTGCAGGGAGGCAATGGCGGCTTCGGCCTTAACATGTGGGGCACCGTCGTGAACCGTGACGGAGTTGTCTGCGCCGTTGTCTTCTCTGGCGGCAATCGCGGAGACCAATGGCCCGGAAGCCGCGTCATCGCCGCCCAGAAAGCCAATACCGCCAATGCTTTCAGCCTGCCCAAGCTCGCGCTCTCCTCCGCCGACCTCTATTCTGCCACCCAGCCGGGAGGGAGCCTCTACGGCCTGCAGCACAGCAACCCGGTCGATACCTTTGTCGCTTATGGCGGAAACTCTGCTGACTACGGCCAGTCAAACGACCCAATGGTCGGTGGAAAAATCGGCGGCGTGAACGTCTTTGGCGGCGGTCTCGCCCTCTACAACGCGCAGGGAACCCTCATCGGCGCGCTTGGCGTGAGCGGAGACTCGTCCTGTGCCGACCACAACATTTCGTGGCGCACCAGGCACACTCTGAACCTCGACTTTGTGCCGGCGGGCGTCAACCCCACCGACTCTACTCGTCCCGACAACATCGTCTATGACATTACTCCTGGGACTGGAGTCATGATCGGCGTCAGCGCCAGCGGCTGGGGACACCCGGTGTGCAGCGCAGCAGCCGAAGCCATTTCCAAGACCCTGCCCGCAGTTCAGTAAAGCTAAGGCAACCAGACAGACAAAAGGCCTCCCAATCCGGAGGCCTTCGTCGTCTGAGTCTGAAACCGCGCTTACTTCACCTTGAGGAAGATGATGACCAGCGTGAAGAGGGTGAGCGACTCGATCAGCGCCAGGCCGAGGATGAGCAGAATCTGAATGCCGGCACGCGCTCCGGGATTGCGCGCCAGCGCTTCCACGGCCGATGCCGTCGCCTTACCTTGGCCAAGGCCGCAAAGCCCTGCCGCAATCGCCATGCCGATACCAGCGCCGATCGGCACCAGGCTGGCTGACCCGCCGCCACTTGTTTGAGCGAACGCTGGCATCGCCATGAACAGCACCGACAGCGTCATAAGAACGTACTGAAGTTTACGCATACTTTCTCCTGCTTCCCTGATGAATTGCCGTCAGTGGGTGGTTGAGGCTCACCGTGCTGGCCCCCTCACGCTCACGGCGCGGCCGCGGCGGCGGAAGCGCTCCGCCGAGCCGTAAAAATCAAAACTCAGTGCTCGTGCGCGACCGCCAGCGACAGGTAGATCAGCGTGAGCAGCATGAAAACATAAGCCTGAATGATCGCAACGAAAAAGTGCAGGCCGAGGAAAACAGCTGGAAGCCCGATCGGGATCATTGAGAAAAAGACCAGCGTCAGCAGGTCACTCGCGAACATATTCGCGTAAAGACGGATAGTGAGAGACATCACGCGAGCCAGGTTGGAAATGATCTCAATCGGAGCAATCAGCCAGGATATCTGCCACATTGGTCCGAGAAATGTCTTGATGTAGCCGATCAGTCCATTGGCGCGCAATCCCTGCCAGTTGTAATAAAAGAATGTGGGGATGGCGATGCCCAGGGGCACTGCGGGGTTCGCCGTCGGTGTCTCCACCCCCGGGAGCAGCCCGATCAGGTTGCAACTCAACACGAACATCAGGATCATCGTCGCGTAAGGCACAAACGGCTCGAAGCCGTGGCCGATGATCGAATCCGCCTGGTCGCTTACAAACCCATGCACCACCTCGGCCACGTTCTGCACCGTTCCCGGCTTCTCCACATTCAGGGAAAAGCGCACAACGATGAAGAAGAGCACCATCGTGGCGACAACAACCAATTCGAGCGTAAGCCCGTCACTAATTGGCGCGGTCGGACGCACGACGTGAATGCCCAGCATGGTGAGCAGCGCCGTGATTGGCCCGGCAAAGAAGTAGTTCAGCAGTCGCGTCAGCGAAGCGAATAACTCGTGCATGATTCCTGCGGATCGTTGATTTGCTTCTCAGGACCGCGACTGACGCGCGACTTCGATCAGGAGGGCCAGGGCAGCTAAGCCCAAACCACCTACCAGAGCGTAAACCGGTTCCCGGAAACACTTTAGACTAACATAGATGACCACAGCGGCGAACCCCAGCCGCAGTACAAACATCGTCAGAACCCTGCCTGTCGACTGCGGAGTCTTCTGGTTATCGAGCTTGGCGTTCATGTGCTGGACCAGTTGCTGCCATTCGTACAGCCCGGTCGCCGAGACCAGAGCTCCGGCAAGCAGAAGCGCCCCGGCTCGCCAGCCCAGAAGAAAGTTCAGCAGGCCGAAGCCGAACACTGCCATTGCTGCCGTTATTTTGAGCGCACGCCGCAACGTGGCCTTCAGGTCGGCATCTGAAAAATTCGACAGCGGATTTACTTCATTCATTTCTGTTTCTCGTTGCCTGCCCGCAGCGCCTGGCGCACGACCTCAAACAGTCCCGCCGCCGAGCCGAAGAGCAGCCCAACGATATAAATCCAGTTCGTGTGCAGCCACCGGTCAAGCAGTGCCCCTGCACCCCACCCAATCAACACCGCCGCCGGCAGCACGAAAGCGATCTGCAGCAGACTCTCTGCCTTCACAAAAGTGTTCATCGCGCCGCCGCCCTGCGATTTTCTCGGTTCCGGATTCGGATTCGGTGCATTCATCCTTGCCTGTTATACATCAGCAGCCGCAAGGGTGCCCCATTCAAGCCCGTTGTCAGCTTGAGTGAGCTGGCGCCCGTCAAAGCTATACTGGCAAGAGCATTTTCATTCAAGGAAGCCCAGTGTTTGAGTCAGATTTCGAGCGAAACCTCTTCGCTCAACGCAAAGAAACCCTAAAGCAGATCGAGGCCCTCGGCCAGCCCGCTTACCCAAATTCGTTCTCCGCGACGCACACGCTGGCGGAAATCCGCAGCCGCTACGACAACGCCACCGCCGAAGATCTTGAGTCGTCGCGCCTCGACGTATCCATCGCCGGACGCATCATGGCCATTCGTGCGCAAGGCAAGGCGGGATTCGCGCAACTCCAGCAAAATGGCGTGCGGCTACAGATCTACGTCCGCAAGGACGCCGTCGGCGACCAGGCCTTCGACCTGTACAAACTGCTCGACCTCGGCGACCACATCGGAGTCACCGGCTATCTCTTCCGCACGCGCACCGGCGAGCTCACCGTGCACGTTGAGACCATCACCTTCCTCGCCAAGGCCATGCTTGCCCTGCCGGAGAAGTATCACGGCCTCGCCGATGTCGAGCTGCGCTACCGCCAGCGCTACGTTGATCTCTTCATGAACACGCTGCTGAACGAGGGTACGCCTGCGGAGATCAACGTGCGCGAGGTCTTCGTGAAGCGCGCAAAGATACTGTCGGCATTGCGCACATTCTTTGACACACGCGGCTACATTGAAGTCGAAACGCCGATGATGCAGCCCATCGCCGGGGGCGCGGCCGCCAAACCTTTCACCACGCACCACAACGCACTCGACCTCGATCTCTTTCTCCGCATCGCGCCGGAGCTTTATCTCAAGCGCCTCGTCGTCGGAGGAATCGACCGCGTCTACGAGATCAACCGCAATTTCCGCAACGAGGGCATCTCCACACAGCACAACCCCGAGTTCACCATGCTCGAGTTCTACCAGGCGTACGCGAACTACCACGACCTGATGGACCTGACCGAAGAATGCATCAAGTTCGTCGCGCAGGAAGTGAACGGCACGACCATCGCGCACTTCAACGGCAATGAGATCGATCTTTCGAAGTGGCGGCGTTATTCGATGCTTGAGGCAATCTTCAAATTCTGGCCCGCGGAGTTTAGCCCGGCTCCCACAGAAGTCGACTTCTCCAGCGCCCGCAGGTTCCACTACTTCGCCGAAACGTTCGAGTTGCCACCGCACGAGTCTTTGAAAGAGGCAAACCACAAGAACCTCAATGGGGCGATCATGGATGCTCGAGCCTCCGCGAAGCTTCCACATGAAAATATCGGCAAACATATTGCGGCAATATTTGAGGCAGTAGCCGAACCTCACCTCATCCAGCCGACCATCATCTACGACTTTCCTCTCGCCGTCTCGCCACTCTCCAAGCAAAAGCCCGAGGAGCCCGACTGGGTCGAGCGTTTCGAGTTCTACATCGGAGGATTCGAAGTCGGCAACGCCTTCAGCGAGCTCAACGATCCCGAGGAGCAGCGCAAGCGCTTCGAACAGCAGTTATCCCAGCGTTTACGCGGCGACGACGAAGCCCACCAAATGGACGAAGATTATGTCCGCGCCCTCGCCTACGGCCTGCCACCCACCGGAGGCGAAGGCATCGGCGTGGACCGCCTCACCATGATCCTCACCGGCGCCAGCTCCATCCGCGACGTGATTCTCTTCCCTCTGTTACGGCCGCGTAAGAGTACGTCGGGAGTCGAAGAATAGAGACCAAACGTTACTCTTGTCATCCTGAGCCGCAGGCGAAGGATCTGCTTTTCCTCCACGGAGCAACAACTCCGGCTACGTTTGAGCCGAGGAATAAGCCACTAACGTTACTCTTGTCATCCCGAGCCGCAGGCGAAGGATCTGCTTTTCCTCCATCGGCGCAACAATTCAGATTAGGCTGAAGCGGTGGCCCGCAAACACATCTACTACGCCTACATCATGGCCAGTCCGAGTCGCACGCTTTACATAGGCGTGACTAATGATATTGAGCGTCGCGTCCGACAGCATAAGAATGGCACGTTCGGTGGGTTTACCTCACACTACCGATGCTACCGCCTTGTCTGGTTCCAACGCTTTAGCTGGATCGACTTGGCCATTGCACGCGAAAAGGAACTGAAAGGTTGGCTTCGAGCAAGAAAAATCGCCCTGATTGAGCAGGAAAATCCCACATGGATCGACCTGAGTGAAGAGTGGGGTAAGCCGATTCACTACGACCCAGAAAACCAAAAGCAAATCCTTCGCGACGCTCAGGATGACAAGCCTATCGTTGAAACCCTACTCCCCCAGCAACAGTCTCTGTGTCGAAATCGCTCGTCCCGTTTTACCGTCGCACTCAATGAGAGTCGCTGCCATGCGCGGATCACCCTTGGCCGCCTCAAATTTTCCCGGCATACCAGTTAAGAATCTCTGCAGTACCAGTTCTTTCTCTACGCCGATCACGCTGTTGTAAGGACCGCTCATGCCCACATCGGTCTGGTATGCCGTACCGCCGGGCAGCACGCGATCATCTGCAGTTGGAACGTGTGTATGCGTACCCAGCACCGCTGTCACGCGGCCATCGAGATGCCAGCCAAGCGCCATTTTTTCCGAAGTCGCTTCGGCATGGATGTCGACCAGAATGACCTTCGCCTTGATCTTGGCGAGCAGCGCATCCGCTACGCGAAATGGATCGTCATTCGACGCCATGAAGACGCGACCTTGCAAATTGATGACCGCGTACTTTTGCCCCGTCGGCAGCCCGCCTTCATAGACGCCGTACCCCGGCGTTCCCGCAACATAATTCGCCGGACGTATCAGCCGCCGCGGACGCTCGTCGCTGTCTTCCGGTGCAGTCTGCATGTACTCGATGATCTCGCGCTTATCCCACACATGATTTCCGGTCGTGAGCACGTGGGCGCCCAGATCAAAGAGATCTTCGGCAATTGCCGGAGTAATGCCAAATCCACCGGCCGCATTCTCGGCATTGATGACAAGCAGGTCTACGTGCCGCTCCGCAACCACATGAGGCAGGTGCTCGCGCACAATGCGCCGGCCCGCACTGCCGAAAATATCGCCGACAAAAAGAATCTGCAAAATTCGTTCGTCTCCTGAACTGTGATGCAACCGCAGAATGAAGAAGCTTCGATGCTATACCGTTTTCACGCATGAAATGTCGCTATCAGAAGAACAATTCACGCGATCTCCTTCTCCGGATAAGCACACACTGCGCGAAATGATCACCATCCCAAATAGCGCCCCGATGCTTTTCGCCATACGGAATTCGGAAAACCTGTGTTAGCGTGGCATCATGGCCATCAATACCCGATTCGCTACCGGCGTCCACGCGCTCGTCTTGCTCGCTGCCGAACCGGATGTACTGCAGACCTCAGAGGACGTTGCTCGTAAACTCAACACTAACCCCGTAGTTATCCGTCGAGTATTCTCCCTGTTGCAGCACGCGGAGTTAGTTGAAAGCCAGAAAGGTCCGAACGGCGGCTCGAAACTTGCACGTCCCGCAAAAGAAATTACACTCAGCGATATCCACTCCGCTCTCAACACCGGAGGCCTCCTTCACGGAGCATCCTTCTCCGGCTCGCAGTCCAAAGTAAGCTCGGCCCTCGAACAGGTATTCGCAGACGTGGCCCGCGCGGTTGAAAAAGAACTGGACCAGACCACCCTGAGCCAACTGGTAAAAAAAGTCACCAAGAAATCCAAGCACTAAACCGCCAGTTCTCAGATCAGTACATCCCAATCTCCGCCAATTTCCCGCTCATCCGGGAGCCCGCACATCCGCGCCCTGCCAGCGGCGCAGCAGCACGGACGCGATCACAATCAGCGCCAGCGTGAGTCCGGTCCACAGGCCTGCGAGCCCCCACTTCAACCGGAAGCACATCAGCGCGCCGAGTGGCAACCCAAACAACCAGTACCCGGCAAAGTTTGTCAGCATCGGAAACCGCGTCTCTCCCAACCCCCGCAGTGCGCCCGTCGCGACGGTTTGGCAGCCATCGAATATCTGAAACGCTGCGACGATCATAAGGATGTGTGCGCCCATGGCGAGTATCTGCGGATCGCGGCTGTAGATTTTCATGATCGGCCGCGGTATCGCCAGAAACAGGACGGCCGTCAGCACCATGAATCCCACGCCAAGCCCCACCGCCATCCATCCCGCTCTTCTCGCGCGGTCCGGATTCCCCGCCCCGATCGCGTGCCCGACTGCAACCGCCGCAGCTGCGGAAATCCCCAGCGGAACCATATAGGTGTAAGCCGCGCAGCTTAGCGCGATCTCATGTGTGGCCAGCGCGACCGCGTCGAGATGTGCAGCCATGATCGTTGCCGCGCCGAATGCAGCAACTTCGAGCACCACCTGGAACGCCGCAGGCACCCCGAGATTGAGGAGCGCCCGAATCCGCGTCCAGTTCGGCCCTGGCCAATGCGCAAAAAGTGGATGCCCGCGATGGCGCTCATACCGCCAGGCAAAAAACATCAGTACTGCAGCCATATAGATTCGCGAGAGCACGGTGGAGAGCGCCGACCCGCTCACTCCCATCGCCGGAATGCCCAGCTTTCCATTGATGAGGATCCAGTTGCCCGCCACGTTGACCAGATTCGCCGAGATCAACGCAAACGTGACCGGACGTACAAGTCCTACGCCTTGCAGATAGCGTCGAAAGCCGCCATAGACCAGCAGGGGCAGTGTGCTCCAGTTGAGAATTCCGACATACGACCGCGCAAGAACACTCACCTCGGGGTCGACTCCGTGTGCAGTCAGCAGCGGTTTCGCAAAGACGATAAACAGCATCAGCACCGGGGTAAACGCCAGCGCAATATACATCGCCTGCGCCAGCCAGCGATGACACTCGTCGAAATCACGCGCTCCCCACGATCGCGACACCAGCGTGTCCAGCCCCAGCAACAGCCCGATACCGAAGAGCGAGGGGGCATAGTAGATCGCGTTGCCAAGGCCCACTCCGCCAATCGCCGCCGGACCCAGCTTGCCCACCATCACCACATCCACGACCGTCATCGTCATCCAGCCGATTTCGGACAGTGCCACTGGAATTGCCAGAGCCAGCAACGCGCGCAGTTCCGCGCGCAGATCCACTTGACCGCTGTGTTCGTCAAAAATGTGCGTATCCGGTGAGTGCATCGCGGAGCCTGAAAGGAGCGCAGTTTCCCGATTGTACCGGCCCATTCAGGGGTCAACGCCTGTGTTAAATTCAAGATAGCTCTTGCTGGAGAGATGGCCGAGTGGCTGAAGGCGCACGCTTGGAAAGCGTGTTTAGGGGAAACTCTAACGTGGGTTCGAATCCCACTCTCTCCGCCAGCCACCTTTTGCTCCCTGCCGCAACCTCATAAAAACCTTATACTTACCTCCTAACAGGCTGAAAACAAACATCTTCATTGATTGCCTTAAACTCCGGCTAATCCGGACGTTTGACTCCTATATTGCCATCTACCCCTGATTTACCTTAACAATTGCGTGTTACCTTAACATGGGGTTTGGCGGTTAAAAGGGTGGCGGAGAGGCAGGGAGGGTGGAGATGGCAAATACACAGGTCACACTGGTTTGGAGATGTAAGACCGAGGTCGGCTGGCGGCAGTTTAAAGCGATGAAGGGCAGGAATGGCCGACCACGAAAAGGCTGGGTGATGGCGGGCGATCCGCCCGTGGAGCGCCATTACCCAGAGGGGCGCTATCAATTGAGGTTCTACGAAGGCGGCAAGATGATTTACAAGGACGGTGGCGACGACACCAACAAGGCCATGGATGAACTGCATGTGCTGGAGCACGCATTGAAGGCTCGTATTCATGCCCCTGCTGCTGGCCTCCAGATCGTCGAAGACCCGCAGCGCAAAACTCTGGCCAAGGCGTATACGGCGTTTCTGCAAGCTGCCGAGGATCGCGGTTCCCCGGAAGCTAAGCTGGTTTACAAGACTGCCGTCGATGAGTTCCTTCAGGTGATCCGCAAAACCTATGTGGATGAACTGACGGGGGCGGACATGTTGTTCTACCAGCGGCACCTGCGCAAGCGCGAGCGCGGCTGTTCGGATCGGACGGTCTACAACCGCTGGGCAAACGTCAAGGCGTTTTATCTCTGGTGCGGCCTCGATCCCAAGGCGATGAAGATCACGGCTCCCAAGTTTGAGGAGCAGACCCCGGAGGTCTATGAACCGGAAGAAATGAAGAAATTTTTCCCAGCCATCGAGCACGATCCCAGTTTTTACGCCTGCTGCCAGATCATGCTGAAGTGCGGCTTGCGCGACCAAGAGGTGCGTTATCTGGAATGGAAGAATGTAAACCTGAAGCGAGGTGTCCTGCACGTCGAGGGCAACCCCCACTATGGCTTCAAAGTGAAAGACAGTGAGCAGCGCGACGTTCCTATTCCGCCAGACCTCGTCAATTGGCTCCAGAAGTACCGTGCCGCACATCCCGGCGACCGACTGGTCTGCCCCACCCGCACCGGCAACCCCAACACCAAGCACTTGTTGCTGCTCAAGCGAGCCGCCCGCCGCGCCGGGTTGAACTGCGACGCCTGCGAGGGGTGCGAGGAGAGGAACGAATGCAGCCACTGGTTCCTGCATAAGTTCCGCGCTACCTACGTCACCATGCTGCTGCGTTCCGGGATGGACCTGCGCACAACGATGAAGTTGTCGGGCCATAGTGACTTAGCCAGCGTGATGAGGTATTTGAGTCCTGCCGATGATGCCAGCGTGCGGGCACGGGTCAGCGGGATTAGCTGGGGCGACTAATTTGATGATGAGGAGGAGTTAGCCCTCCTTCTCCCGCACCTATCCGCCTGTGGAAAACCTTGTGCTGAAGCTCGCGCTGAAAAAATATTTTAGGGGCGTTTTTACGAGAGTAACTCCTCAGGCCATCGAGGTAAATTCCCCGAATGTACGGAATTATTATTTCCGCAACTACTCAACCTAGTTGGGCTACCTATATTTATGCCAGATTGGATCGCTTGATAAGCGTGGGTTCCAGCAGGGTTTCGGTAGCGTTACGTACGTCTTTTGCCGCCCTTGACTTTTCCTAACCCCGTTGTACTCTTCGGGTAGTTACCATCTGGATGAAGCTTTTAGGTCCGGATAACTAGCTAGTGAGGCAGAGGCGAAGCGGGAGGTGAGGAGTTATGGCACGTAAGCCCAGAGGTCACGCAGAAATCGTCCCGGAAGTACCGGGGAGGAAGCTCACGATTATCGAACAGATCGAACGGAGAACCTCCGCGTTTTCACTACAAGTGTATGCGGACTTGATGGGAATCAAATATTCCACGGCCTACGATATGTACCGAGACGGACGCCTGCCTGCGATGCGGGTTGGCACAAGCATCCGCGTTGACCCCGCCACTGCTGCCGAATTGCTACGGCGGCACAGTACAACCTAAATTTTCTCATCGCGTAGCTTTGCGCTTCCCAAGACGCCGCAAACCAAACTGGGAGTGTACCAAGCAAAGACCCCTGCCACTGTGGAATAGCGGCGGGGGTCAAGTCTTAAATTAGATTCCACGATGCCTGACCGGGAGAGGGACATTGTGGCAGATCAGACCTGTGAAGGAGGTCCGACATGTCAAGCCTACCATCTCCCGATTCAACCAGCCCACCTAATTCCCATAACACCCCCGAACCGCTGTCCCTGACGCTGCACGACATTGAGCGTGCCCACGATCTCCAGAGGGGGGCATGAGCGCCAGTGCCGCTCGGGGCTTTACCACCACGCCCGACGAGACGCTCGACCAGATTCTGGAATATGCGAAGCGCGGCTGGTGTTTATTTCCCTGTGTCCGGCGCAGGCAGACTCCCTTGATCTGTTCATGGCGAGACTTCGCTTCGTGCGATCCTAACTATGAGCGCCAGTGCAAAACTAGGCCACAGTGCGCCGCGAGAGCGGAGCATTGCGGCGGAGTAAAAGTAGTCCACCGCCGGAACTTGGTTCCGTGAGCATTTGCCCCGCAGGCATGGTTCATGGAACACCGGAGGGATGTTCGAGGTGGAGATCTATGGGCGTGTACGACGGGCAGTTCGAGTTGAGGGCAAGAGTCAGCGGGCAGTAGCCAGGGAGTTTGGGCTTTCGCGAGAGACGGTACGGAAGATGCTGCAGTATGCGGTGCCGCCTGGTTATCAGCGACAGCAGCCAATCAAGCGACCTAAGCTGGGGCCGTGGTTAGGCGTCATCGACGCCATTCTGAACGACGACAAGCAGCGACCAGCGAAGCAGCGGCACACATCGAAGCGGATCTTCGAGCGGCTGAAGGAAGAGCACGGGTTCACGGGCGGCTACACGATCGTGAAGGATTACGTGCGCACAACGACGCTGCGCGGCCGGGAGGTGTTTGTGCCGCTGGTGCATCCGGCCGGTGAGGCGCAGGTGGATTTCGGCGAAGCGCTGGTAGTGATTGCCGGTGTGGAACAGAAGGCGCACTACCTGGTGATGGATTTGCCACAGTCCGATGACTGTTTTGTGGCGGCGTTTCCGGCCGAGACGACCGAGGCGTTTCTGGAAGGCCATGTACGGGCGTTTGCTTACTTCGGCGGCGTACCCACGCGGATTCTGTACGACAACACCAGGATCGCAGTGGCGAAGATCCTGGGCGGCGAAGAGCGGCAACGAACGCGGTCCTTTTCCGAGTTACAGAGCTATTATCTGTTTGCCGATAAGTTCGGCCGTCCAGCCAGGGGCAACGATAAGGGCAAGGTCGAAGGGCTGGTCGGCTATGCACGTCGGAACTTTATGGTCCCGATTCCGCGTGCGAGCAGTTGGCAAGAACTGAACGCGCACCTGGAACAACAGTGCCGGAAGCGACGTGAGCGGAGATTGCGCGGTCACAGCGAGACGATCGGGGAACGCTTCGAGCGTGACCGTGCAGCGCTGCTGCCGTTGCCTGCGGCTCCATACGAGGCTTGCGAGAAGATCTCGACGCGGGTCAGTTCGCTGTCGCTGGTCCGCTATCGGTCGAACGACTACTCGGTGCCAACCGAGTATGGACATCGCCAGGTGTGGGTCAAGGGCTACGTGCACGAAGTAGTGATCGCCTGCGCCAGTGAAGTCATCGCACGGCACCAACGAAGTTATGAACGCGAGGCGGTGGTCTTCGATCCGCTGCATTATCTGGCGCTGCTCGAACAGAAGACCCGGGCGCTGGACCAGGCCGCGCCACTGGCCGGCTGGCAGTTGCCGGAGTGCTTCGCGCAGTTGCGGCGTCTGCTTGAAGCACGGCTCAGGAAGCATGGCAGCCGAGAGTATGTGCAGGTGCTTCGCCTGCTGGAGACCTTCTACATCGCAGAGGTAACTCTTGCCATCGAAGATGCCCTGCGCTTAGGCACGATCAGCTTCGACGCTGTCCGTCATCTGCTGCTGTGCCGCATCGAGCGAAGACCGCCGCGGCTGGACATGGAGAACTATCCCCACCTGCCACAGGCTCAAGTGCGCACCACACAGGCCGCCGATTACATGACGCTACTCGTGGAGGCATGCGCATGAACGGCGTCGAGGTTACTGCCACCAGCACTGCCACCGCTCATACATCCGATACACCGCAGTTGCTGCTGGAGCATCATCTGAAGGAACTGCGGCTGCCCACCATCCTGCGCGAGTACGACAAGGTGGCGCGACAGTGCGCGGTCGAGCAGTTGGACTATCAACGTTACCTGCTGCGCATGACCGAACTGGAGTTACTGGACCGCGAGCGCCGGGCCACTGAACGCCGCATTCGGCAGGCGAAGTTCCCAGTCATCAAGACCATGGACAGCTTCGACTTCCTCGCTATCCCATCACTGAACAAAACCCTGGTGCTGGAACTGGCGCGATGCGAGTTCCTTGCACGCCGTGAGAACGTCCTGTTGCTGGGCAACAGCGGCACGGGCAAAACGCACATTGCCCTGGCCCTCGGCCTGGCCGCATGCCAGCGCGGGCATCGTGTGCGCTTCACCACCACGGCCGCCCTGGTCAGCGAGTTGATCGAGGCTCGTGACGAGAAGAAGATGCTCCGCTTCCAGAAGCAGATCGCCAGCTACGAATTGCTCGTCGTCGATGAGTTAGGCTTCGTGCCCCTGTCCAAAACCGGTGCCGAGCTGCTCTTCGAGATGCTCAGCCAACGCTACGAGCGTGGCTCGACCCTCATCACCTCGAACCTGCCCTTCCAGGAATGGACCGATGTCCTCGGTTCTGAACGCCTCACCGGCGCTCTGCTTGACCGGCTCACCCATCACGTTCACATCCTCGAGATGAATGGCGACAGCTATCGTCTCAAGCAGAGCCGCCGCAAACGAACCCCATTCGCAGAACGCTAGATCCTATCCCAAACGCGCCTCGGGGTAGAAAGGCCGCTTCCGCTACGCTCCAGCGCCCCTTCTACCCCGAAATCCCACAACTGCCCAGCTATCTACTGGCCTACTTTTACTCCGCCACACTGGCCTGGTTTTACTCCGCCCTTGACAAGGCCATTACCCTGCTCGGTGATGCCGGGTTTGGCTTCGTCGAAGATCCATTCGGTTTCCATAAGGCGTCGGTTGCCGAGCGCACGCCCCGTCTCATGATGGAGATCGCATTCGGTGTCTCGACGGGGTTCGCCTGATTGTGCTGCTGGCAAGTGGCTGGTGTGTCTGAGTAAATGAACGGTCTTACGCTGAGCTGATCCATTCAATTACCGTATGCGCTTTCTTGTTCACGACTTCGCAGGTTACCCGTTCCCAATCCAATTGAGCCGCGAGCTGGCGCGTCGCGGTCACGAGGTCACCCACGCCTACCCGATCGGCTTACCTGGACCGAAGGGGCGGCTCGAGCCATCAACTTCTGATCCAGAGCAACTGACAATAAGGGGCATAGCATTCTGCCCCGGCTTTCGCAAATACTCGGTTGTCCCTCGTTTGACTGCGCATCGGCGTTATGCGCGCGACGTTAAATCCCTTATCTCCAGACGGCAGTTCGACGCTGTACTGTCAGCGAACACGCCCATCGATGTACAGGCCGAGCTCTTATGGCACTGCCGCCGCCACGGAATCCGGTTCGTCCATTGGGTACAAGACATATATAGTCTGGCAATTGAATTCTTTCTGCGCGGCCGATTTAGCGAACTGACCGCCTGGCTGAGCATTCCCTTCCGCCTCCTTGAGAAGAGAGTGTGTTCGTCGAGCGACGCAATCATTGTCATCGCCCCCGCATTTCGGGACCGTCTGTTGCGGTGGAACGTCGCGCCCGCCAAGATCACGGTGCTTGAGAACTGGGCGCCTCTCGAAGAGGTGGAATCGTTGCCTCGTGCGAATACCTGGGCCAACCGTCACGGTCTCGCCGGGAGTACGGTTTTCCTTTACTCGGGGACGTTGGGTTTGAAGCACCGGCCCGATCTCCTCTACGCGCTGGCGCAGTCGCTGGACGCCACCTGCAAAGTGGTCGTGATTACGGAAGGCATCGGGCGCGAATACTTGGAGAAGCAACCCAGACTGGCCAATCTGCTGCTGTTGGACTTCCAGCCTTACCACGAAGTACCGCATGCGCTCGCCAGCGCGGACGTTCTCCTCGCCACACTGGAGACAACCGCCGGTGAGTTCGCGGTGCCATCCAAGATACTCGCTTATCTTTGCGCGGGCAGGCCCTTGCTGCTGGCTGCCCCATCCGACAACCTGGCAGCCTCAGTTGTCCAACGAAGTGGGGGAGGCCTTGTTGCCGATCCTGCTCGAACCGAAGAGTGGATTGCGGCTGCAAGATTGCTCGCGGAAAACCCGGGCCTTCGGGAGTCTCTTGGCTCTCGTGCGCGCCAATACGCGGAAGCAACCTTTAAGATCTCGCGGACGGCCGTCATCTTTGAGAAGGTCCTTTCCCCGGCTTGTGCCGCAGTACCCGCGCCCGGGAGTTTGCAGTCTGGCGATTAAAGGTCGCGAAGATATGGGTATCTCAACTGCGTTAGATTTGTTACGGCGGCTCTCCCACCGGGATCCCGGGCCCTTGAAGCGCATTCTGGATTTTGTGACGAGCAGCGCGCTGTTGCTCCTCCTCGGCCCCTTCTTAGGCACGATTGCGATTGCCATCAAACTGACCTCGCGCGGTCCTATATTCTTCGAGCATCGCCGTTTCGGCCGCGAGAACCGACCGTTCCAGATGCTGAAGTTCCGCACGATGGTCGTCGATGCGGACAAGATTTTGGCCAGCTACCTGGTGACGCACCCGCAGGAGTTGATCGAATGGCAGCGCCACCAGAAACTGAGGAACGATCCCCGGATCACTGAGGTAGGAAAATGGTTGCGGCGGTACTCGCTGGACGAGTTGCCACAATTGCTAAACGTTTTCGCTGGACAGATGAGCCTGGTTGGGCCTCGACCGATCATGGAAGCCGAAATTCTGAGGTATGGTCACAGCTACGGCGTATACACACGGGTGGTGCCCGGGATCACGGGCCTTTGGCAGGTCTCCGGCCGAAACAACACCACGTACGATCAGCGAATCAATTTCGACGAGTACTACGTGTGTAACTGGTCGATCTGGCTCGACCTCTACATTTTGATTCGCACCATCAGAGTTGTCCTCACAGCAGAGGGCGCATATTAGAAATACTGGCCAAGCACTGGAAGTGTCTGTTTTGCGAATAGTTTTTAAAGATAAACGGCGGCTTTAGAGATTCGTTCTGTTGTTGACCGTAACGATCGGCGAGTATTTTGTAGGCACAGGAGATCGGCCGCTTATGCCTAGGTTTATTCCATTCATTCTCGATCGCCGCTCCTGGATGTTGGGCGGCATGACCATTCGCAAAGCGCACAATCTTGCAAAGGTTGCATTCGCCTACGCGACGAAATCAGAGAAAGTCAACGCTCTTCCCCCAATTCTGAAAATCGATATTTCTCCCATCTGCGGTCTCCAATGCCCGAGCTGTCTTCATGCGAGTCCGGAGGGCAGGAGTTTGCCTCTGCTTGAGGCCCAAAGATTTGGCAAACACGATCGCATGAGTGTGGATGATTTCAGTCGCACCATCGACCAAGTGAAAGGCCGCATTTTCGCAGTGAGCCTCTTCTATTATGGAGATCCGTATGCTCACCCTAACGTCGACGAGCTATGTAGTGTAGCCAGGGCAGCGAACCTGAATGTCCACATTACCACTCATTTCAGCTACAACTTTTCGGATGCACGTATCGAGAAGATTGTTCGCAGCGGACTAACTCATTTGACCGTTGCGGTTGATGGAGCCACTCAGGAAACATACGGAGTGTCCAGGGTAGGGGGCAAGCTCTCTTTGGTCTTGGCAAATCTGCAGCGAGTGGCAAAGTACAGAAGAGATCATAGGCTGAAATGGCCTTATATCGAGGTGCAGCATTTGCGGCACGCCCATCATCCTCCAGGAGAAGGCGACCGCGTTCGTGAGATTGTTTCAGAGTTTGGTATCGATCAATTCAGTATCCGCGAGGGTCGCCACCTGACGCCAACCCGTGAACTGTGGAATGTCGTGGACTACGACGCGGACCTGTACGACATACCTGCTCAACTTAAGCCGAAAGCTCTTCCACGCTGTCCATTGCCGTATTTCAATATGCTGATTCGCTACAACGGTGATGTAATCCCGTGCTGCTTTTATAGACAAGGAAGGCAGCACGCCAACCTCGATGGACGCGCCACCCTTGGCAATCTCTTTCAGCAACCCCTTGCAGATATCTGGAACAACGAGAAATATAGGGACAATCGTCGCCTGGTGTGCGATCCGACTTTGCTTGGCAACAATCCCAAATTAAAAGATTCTTTCTGCTACGGATGCAGGAGAATAACAGATATAACGCAAAGGAGCGGGCGCCCATATCTTTCTTAGCTTCCATTGGACGCCGTTCGCTCTGAGCCGTCTTCTTCATCGTCTTCTCGCACCGCCTCCAACAGGATTGCGCCATGGTTAGTGCCGAAGTAGCCGACCACCTGAGGTCAGCCCTGGTTCGTGTCGTGGGATTTCCCGCTACCGTCGTTCACAGAGATACCACCGTACTGGATCGCTGGCTGTGGCTCAGAAAACACCTGAGAGCGATTCCCACCGGATCGAAAACCTTGATTGACGTTGGCTGCGGAACAGGAGCGTTTACGATTGGGGCGGCCCGCATGGGTTATCGCTCTCTTGGCCTCAGCTGGGATCAGCGTAGTCAGCGCGTCGCCACTGAGCGCGCCGGTTTGTGCCATGCGGATTTGGCGACGTTCGAACTCCAGGATGTTCGGAAACTGGGAGAGCGCGTCGATTTGAAGGGGCAATTCGATGTAGCGATCTGTCTGGAGTGCATTGAGCACATCCTCAACGACGACAAGCTAATGGTCGACATCGCCTTATGCCTCAAGCCGGGGGGAACACTTCTTTTGACGACGCCGAACTTTCACCTTCGTCCGGTAAATCGAGACGATGTCGTAATATCAACCGTTGAAAATGGCCTCCACGTACGGAGGGGATACACTCCTCTGGATTTGGAGAGGCTTTGCGGCGCAGCCGGCTTCAATATTGAACAGATCGATTACTGCACCGGCCCCATCAGCCAAAAGCTTACGGGACTGTATAGAAATATCCAGAAGTGGGCTTCGTACCCCGTGGCATGGACCTTAGTGCTGCCCCTCCGCTGGATTCCCCCATTATTCGATGAGCTGGCTACCCGTCTAACGAAATGGCCTGGCTATTCCATAACCCTCGTGGCGCGAAAGAGGTGAGGACAGCGATTTTGGAGTGTCCGGCGAATTTTCCGCCACTGGAAACACAAGACACTGACGTGATCCGCTCTGGAATGAAGCGGGAGGATCCGAGCCGGGGAGGAAGTGATTCTCGTCGGGTGACTCGCCCCTCGTAATCGCCGGTTCACGAAACTGCTGCCTGTCTGGAAGGGCTGCGCTGCCTTCAGGATGTCTTAAGCAAAGGCTATTTAAGCTCAAAGGCGATGCTCTTTCGTTTTCGGACTGGCCTCATCGCTGTCGTCTTCTTCTCGATACTTATCTGCGGTTGTTTGCAGGCACAGGAAGCAGCGCCGGTGGCAAACGATAGATTGACGCTGGATCAGGTGATTCGCCGCGCTCAGGCAAACGAACCCGCCTTTGCAGCTGCGGCGGCGGAGAGCCATGCAACTCAATTGGAGCGCAAGGATGCCCGCGCGGGGCTCTTGCCCACCGTTGCATACCATAACCAGTACGTCTTCACACAGTCCAACCACACGTCGGCCGCGACTACGCAGGGCGGGTTGAACCAGTCCCTTCCAGTCTTCATCGCCAACAATGCTGTGCATGAGTACTACAGCCAGGGAGTTGTGAGCGAAACCGTGGGATTGGCCCAATTAGGCGCGGTACGGTTCGCTGATGCAAATGCTGCACGGGCACAGGCAGAACTGGAGATCGCGCGGCGCGGCCTGGTCCTCGTGGTGGTTTCCTTGTACTACAACCTTCACGCAGGAATAGACAGGGTTGCCATTGCCCAAAGAGCCTTGGACGAAGCAAGCCACTTCCTCGATATCACTCAAAAACGAGAATCTGCTCGTGAGGCCGCCCACGCCGATGTTGTGAAGGCGCAACTCGGACAGCAGCAGCGCCAACGCGAACTACAGGAGGCGAGTCTGGCCGCAGGCAAAGTCAAACTGGAACTTGGCGTCCTGCTCTTCCCCGATCCGTCCACCCCCTTCACTCTTGCTTCGCCAGCGGCTCCGGAGATGTTGCCGGAACGCCAGAGCGTCGAAGCCGCAGCCCGAAATAACAACCCTGAGCTGCGCAGCGCGCTGGCGTCGTTGCAGGCCAGCGACGCCGAGGTCTTCAACGCGCGGGCGGCCTTGTTGCCGGATCTTGCTTTGAACTACACATACGGCATCGACGCCCCCCAATTTGCCAGGCACGGGCCAGACGGAGCCCTTAATCTCGGCTACTCTGCGAGCGCCACACTCGACATACCGGTGTGGGACTGGCTGACCTCGGAGCGCAAAGTGAAAGAAGCCCACATTCGCGCCAATGCTGCCAAGGTGGCGCTCACAGCGGTGCAACGCCGGCTGCTTGCGGATCTCTCGGAGTTGTACAACGAAGCAGATGTCGCCAGCCAGCAACTATCTTCTCTCGACGCATCTGTACTCACGGCACGCGAGAGTCTTCGCCTCACGAACCTTCGTTATGTCGACGGCGAAGGGACTGTGCTTGACGTAGTGGATGCCGAAAACACACTTATCTCCTCTGAAAACGCGCGAGTCGACGCTACGGTCCGCTACCAGCAGGCGTTGGCACAACTGGAAACGCTGACGGGAAGGCTCTGAACGATGACCTTTCGACTGCATTTTCGATTTGTCAATCGGCCCGCTGCGATCGCGTTGATTGTCGCCTGCATACTAGCGAGCTGCTCACTTGTATTGAGCGGTTGCAAAAAGAAGAGAACGGTCGACGATAACGAATCTGCCGTTGCCGTGCAGGCTGAGCATCCCACCGTTGGTCCATTGGCAGAGGAGATCAGCGCCGATGCCATTCTCGCGCCACTTTCTTCAGCCGCAATCGCTCCACGCTTCAGCGCCCCGATCAGCGCTGAGTATGTGCAACGCGGCGCGCATGTGCGTAAAGGGCAGCTACTCCTCAAACTCGAGGACCGCGACCTACGGGGAAGCGCAACGGACTCGAAAGGGGGGCTGACGCAGGCGCAGGCGGCCTACACAAGTGCTACCCAGGCCACGATCCCCGAAGATGTGCAGAAGGCGCAGCTCGATGTCGATCAGGCAAAAGCCAACCTGGACGTTGCCAATCGCACTGCGGAAGAGCGCAAACGGCTCTTGAGCGAGGGGGCGATCGCTGGCCGTGACACCGACACCGCAATCGCCGCAGCTGTGCAGGCACAGGCTGCTTACGCCACAGCCGTCAAACACCTCAGCGGCGTGCAGGAAACGACGCGGAAGACCAACGCTGAGGCGGCCCAGGGTCAGCTCACCTCCGCGCGCGGGCGCCTCGAAAGCGCGGAAGCGCAGGTCAGCTTTGCAAGCGTGAGGAGTCCCATCGATGGCATCGTGACCGACCGGCCGCTGTTTCCCGGAGAGACGGCTGCTGCCGGCACTTCCATCATCACCGTGATGGATACCTCGTCGCTGCTCGCCAAGCTGCACGTTGCCCAGGGTACGGCGCAGAAGCTGCGTGTAGGTGGCGATGCTGAGATCACAGTGCCTGGTGAAGAAGCGCCGCAGCCGGCTACGGTATCCTTCATAAGCCCGGCACTCGATCCGGGCTCCACGACCGTGGAAATCTGGCTGAAGCTTCCGAACACGAACGGACGCTTCAAGGTCGGCACTCCGGTGCATGCGGTCATCCGCGGCGAGACCATAGCAGGCGCGGTGCAATTGCCGCCCACCGCGATTCTTCCCGCCGACGACGGCAGCACCTATGTGCTGGTGGTTTCAGCCGACGGTACCGCACACAAACGGCCCGTCAAAGTCGGCCTGCGCACCACGGCCAGGGTCCAGATTCTCGAAGGCGTTTCGCAGGGCGACAATGTGATCACCGAGGGCGGATACGGCCTTGATGACGGGACGAAGGTAAAGGTCGGTGGCGACGACAAAGACAAAGCCGGGGGCAAGGAGTAGATGGCCACCCCGCCTCCTGACTCGAAATCCCCGCCCATCGACGTAACGCTCGGCCCGGCCGGCGAATTCTGGCTTGCTCGCTCTCTTCGCACCATCGTCTTTGTAGCTCTGGCTCTGACCATTGCCGGTATCTACGCATTCTTCCAGACTCCGATCGCCGTTTTTCCTTCGACCGACTTCCCGCGCGTGGTCATTGGCGTCGACAACGGTGTGATGCCGGTCGAACAGATGCAGGTCACCATCACCAAGCCAATCGAAGATGCAGTGAACAGTGTCCCTGGCCTGCAGACGGTGCGATCCACCACCAGCCGCGGCTCGGCCGAGGTCAGCCTCTTCTTCGACTGGTCGGTAGATATGTTTCGGACGCTGGAACTCGTCAACTCGGTCTTGAGCCGGGTGCAACAATCGCTGCCCGCCACGGCCAAAATCACCACTAACCGGCTTACCTTCGCGACCTTTCCCATCCTCGGCTACAGCCTTACGTCGAAAACTGTCTCGCAGTCAGACCTCTGGGAGCTGGCGACTTACACGCTCAAGCCTCCGCTGAATCGGGTGAGCGGGGTGAGCACAGTTGTTGTGCAGGGCGGACAGGTGCCCGAGTTCCATGTCGTTCCGAACATGGCCAGACTACAGGCCAGCGGCGTGACCATCCTTGATCTGGCGAACGCCATCGGGAACTCCAACATCATCGATTCGCCGGGTCTCTATGAGCAGGATCATCAACTGGTGCTCGCGCTGGTTGGCGCTCAGGCGCACGACGCCCAGGGCCTGAAGCAGCTCACAGTCAAAACAACGGCGACTGGCGTCCCAGTACGCGTGGGAGATGTTGCCGATGTCGTGCGTGCGCCGATGCCGGTCTACACCTATGTATCAGCGAATGGACAGCCGGCAGTGTTGCTCAACATCACCCGGCAGCCCTCTAGCAATACAGTCGCGGTTGCCGATGGAGTCGCTGCCGAAGTGGCACAGTTGCGCGCGAGACTCCCAGCCGGCGTCGAACTGCAACCTTTCTACGATCAATCTCAGCTGGTGCGCGAGAGCATTGCCAGCGTTCGTGACGCAATTCTGATCGGTCTGGTGCTTGCATGCGTCATCCTCCTTCTGTTCCTCCGCGACTGGCGATCCTCGTTAATTGCCGGAATGGTGATTCCTGTCACAGTGGCAGTGACAGTGCTGGTTCTCTGGTTAATCGGCCAGAGCTTCAACCTGATGACTCTCGGAGGTCTGGCCGCGGCCATCGGACTGGTGATTGACGATGCGATCGTTGTCGTCGAGAACATCGTGTTGCATCGCGACGCCGGGGAAGATCGAATCGAAGCGGTGTGCAAGGCCCTGCACGAGATTTCGCACCCTTTAATCGGCTCGACAATTACGCCCGTAGTCGTCTTCTTGCCGTTGATTGTCGTCACAGGAGTTACGGGAAGCTTCTTCCGCGCCCTCGCCATTACGATGTCGGTAGCCCTGCTGAGCTCTCTGCTGCTGGCGGTGACGTGGACGCCTGGCCTAGCCATGGTTCTGCTTAAACGGCGTTATGCGGAAGCGGAATTGCTCCACCAGGTACCGCCTCCCGATGCTGGAACCGCACCCGATATTGAGTCTCCGGTTTCGGCAGCAGAATCCGCGCATCCTGAACCCGGCCACGTCCTGGGCCGAGTGATGGAGTGGCATCGTCGTGCCCTCGACTGGTCCCTGCGGCGTCCTGTTTGGCTCGGGGCGGCGTGCTTGCTGCTGGCGATAGGAAGCTTCTTCGTCTATCGCGGATTGGGTTCTGATCTGCTTCCGGAGATGGATGAGGGCGGGTTCATTCTTGACTATGTGATGCCTGCGGGCAGTTCGATCGCCTCCACGAATCAGGTGCTCGACCGGGTCGAGGCTATCCTGCGCAATACCCCCGAAGTGGAAAGCACCAGCCGCCGCACCGGTCTGCAGATGGGATTGGCCGCCGTGACCGAGAGCAACTATGGGGATTTCACTGTAAAGCTGAGGAACAACCGCAGCCGGGGTATCGACGAAGTCATGGCGGACGTCCGCCGGCAGATCAAATCCACACTACCCCAGCTGGACGTCGAGTTCACGCAGGTATTGCAAGACAATATTGGCGACCTTTCCAACGCACCCGAGCCGATTCAGATCAAGCTATTCACCCCCGACGCCACCTTGCTGACTGAACTGGGCCCACGTGTCGCCAACGAGATCAAGAAGGTTGATGGAGTGGTCGACGTCGAGAATGGAATCGACAATACCGTCAGCGGTCCTGCGACGGATTTTCAGGTCGACCCACAGCTCGCGGCACGCCTCGGATTCACCCCGCAGGAGGTTGCAGAAGACGCTACCTCCATCATGGACGGCGTGGAAGCGAGTGAGCCGGTCATCAGCAACGGTCGGCCATACACCGTGCGCGTGCGGCTCGGCGATGAAACGCGGCACTCACTCGACAGCATCCGAAATACCGTTTTCAACTCCAGTTCCGGACACACCGCATCGCTCGGATCCATGACCTCCATTACGCAGCTACCACCGCAGAATGAAATACGGCGCGAAAATCTCCAGCGTCTGGTGGTGGTCACAGGACGCCTGGAGGGGACCGATCTCGGTACTGCGGTCAAGGAGGTGCAGGCCCGGGTCCAGGCGATGCACCTGCCCGCGAGCGTCCGTGTGGAATATGGCGGGACCTACCAGGAACAGCAGAAGTCATTCGCAGAGCTTGCCCGCGTATTGCTGCTGGCGCTCATATTGGTCTTCGGCGTCCTGCTCACTGAGTTTCGAAACTTCGCCGCGCCCACGGCCATTCTCATTTCATCCGTGCTTTCCATTTCCGGAGTGGTCGGCGCGCTGCTCCTGACCGGCAAGACCTTCAACGTCGCCAGCTTCATGGGGCTCATCATGGTGATCGGAATCGTAGCGAAGAATGGCATCCTGCTTCTCGACGCGGACGAGCGCTATCGGTCCGCAGGCATGAACGCTCGCGAGGCAATGCTGATGGCCGCGCAGCGCCGGCTGCGCCCCATCCTGATGACTGCACTGGCCGCAGTGTCGGGGATGCTGCCACTGGCACTTGCGCTTGGGGCCGGGTCGCAGATGCTGCAGCCGCTCGCGATCTCCGTTATTGGCGGACTGCTCATATCTATGGTGCTCAGCCTGGTGATCACCCCGGTGGCCTATTTCCTGCTCACCCACCATAAGGCGCCGGTGACCGCGTAAAAAGGAAAGGGCCCGCATCCGCGCGGGCCTTTACTTTACAAGGGTGGGAACTCAGCGTCCGATCACCAGGATGGTGAAGCTGTCCGGGAGAATTGCAGGACGAGGCCGGGGGTTTGCGGCTGTTGCAGCAGGACGAGGCCCGAACTCCGCGGTCACGACGTAAACACGGTCTGCAGATCCGTCATACGCCATGGTGCGCGCACCCTTCTGTGTGGCTAGATTCTGAATCGTCTTGTATCCGTGCGACGCGTCAACAACGCTCAGCGTTCCGTCGCCTCCGTTAGAGCTGAAGGCGAGTTGCGCCTTGGCGTTGTAGCCGGCTGCGTCAGGACCTTCTCCGATAGATGCTGTCGCGATCTGCTTGCCGCTCTCGCTGTCCATAACAGCCATCTTGCCGCCATCGCAGACGGAGAAGAGCCGATGGTGAGCAGTGTCGATAGCCATGCCAGAGGGTGAGTCGCAATCTGTTAGCGGCCAGGTTGCAGTGAGTGTCCTCGCCTTGGCGTCAAGTTTCACGATGCTGTTCTTGTCTTCAATATTGTCGAAGACGTTGCCTTTGCCGTCGGCCTGCGGAAACTCCGGCTTGCCTGGAAGCGCGATCGTCGCGATGACTGTTCGCGAACCGGTGTCGATCACACTGACGTTGCTACTGCGACCATTGAATGCCCACACAGTTTTGGTTACCGGTTCATAGGTCATGCCGTCCGGATTGGTGCCAGCTGGAATGCTGGCCAGCGTTGTGAAGTTCTGGCGATCGAAAACGATCACAGCGTTAGCGCCTCCGTCGGAGATGTATCCGACCTTTCCATCGGGATCCAGAACCACTCCGTGGATTCCCTTAAGGCCGTTGATTGCCCCAACAGGCTTGCCGGTGGCCGAATCAATCACCTCAACCCGCTGTCCATGAGTTACGTAAAGCCGGTGAGCGCCGGGATCGGCCGCGAGATAATCCCAGCCGCCCGTGCCACCAATCTTCCAGTGGTCCAATACGCGGTAGGGTTGCTGGGCTGCGGCGGCGAGGGGAAGGAATACGCACAATGCGATGCTTCCCAGAAGGGACAAGCGAGAACGACAATTCGGCATACGATCTCCAGGTCGGCGGATGCCAACCGTCAAATAGTGTCGCCCACGCAGCTTAAGCCAACCTGAAGGAGGCTCTCACAACAGTTCCCTGCCCTCGCTGGCTGTGCATCTCGATATCGCCATCCGCTGCGTCCACAATGCTTTTGCAGATGGCAAGGCCCAGGCCGGCCCCGCCGGTCTGGCGAGATCGCGATGGGTCCTCTCGAAAAAATCGGTCAAACACGTGAGGCAGGTTCTCCGCGGCGACTCCGGTTCCCGAGTCCTTCACCTCAAGAATGGCCAGAGCTTCTGGTTCAGTCTGGCTGCGCAGGGCAATGGAAACCACGCTTCCCTCGGAGCTGTGCTGTACCGCGTTGATCACAAGATTCGAGATCAGCACCTGCGCACCTTCTGGAGTCAGGTGTACTTTGGCCTCCGGAGCAAGTGAGGTCGTCACCGAAACGCCGTGTATCTCGGCAAAGCTGTTCAAGTGTTTCAACGCTATCTCGACGCTCTCAACCAGATTCACCGGACCGGGCTCAAGCGCGGTCCGCTCCTCGAATCGCGCCAGAGTCAACATACGGGAGACGAGTTCCTCAACGCGCTGGTTGTCGGCGAGGACCCTATCAAGTCCGAGCGCGTACTCCTCTACCGAGCGTGGTCGCATGCTCATCACCTGCAACGATGACCGCACCACAGCAACTGCAGTCTTCAGCTCATGGCTCGCATCGCCGACAAACCGATGCTCCATCTCAAAGGCATGCCGCAGGCGCGAAATGGTTGCCGAAAGAGCATCGACAAGAGGCTTCAATTCACGAAGGCGCAAGGCAGATGCCGGAGGCTGGAACGCAAGCGAACTCACTTTGACCGCAGAAGCCGCCGAGGCAAGTTCAGCAAGCGGCCGCAACAGGCGTTGAACCAGAACAATAAGGATTGCGGTCGTCGTAAAAATCAACACCAGGCCGACGACGGCATAGAATTCAGCCGCCGAAGTAATCTCGTGCCAGATGCCATCGACGCGGGACGCGTAAAGAATGATGACCGGACGCCGCAATCCGACACCTCCGGTTTCTTCACGGTCGATGACACGAAGTGCCTCCCGCTGCACCAAGCCATACTGGTGATGCCCGATGCGGACCGTGCTGAATCCATTGCTCGGCCTCACGCTGAGTGCGGGGAGAGCGCGAGGAGAGGAGCCCAGAAGTCGGCCACTCGGGCTGTACACCGCATATTCGTCATCTGCAGGAACGCTGAGTTCCAGAGGATCAATCTTTACGTTCGCTTCCGGGTCTTCCGCATCCTGTATCGCGCCAAGCAGTGAATCCGAACGCCCCATCAACATCACATCAAAGGAACGCAGCCTTGTTCGCCGCTCGTGCCACAGTGCGGTACAGGAAAAGGCCAGGGCGCATAGGAGTTCCACAAGCACGACCATGCAGACGGCCCGGCGCGACAGCGAAGTCATCTTCATGTAATCTCTCAAGCGAAGGTGGCCAGGCGATAACCCCTGCCCCGCAAAGTCTCAAGCAGCATGACGTCTGAAGCGAGCTTCAGCTTTCGGCGCAGATTGGAAACGTGCGCTTCAATGACGTTGGAGTGATGCTCCCAGGTAAAGTCATAGAGATGTTCCAGCAATTCGCGCTTAGACACGACTGCCTGCGGCCGATGCATTAAATACTCCAGGATTCGATATTCCGTTGGCGAGAGGCCCACCAGGGTCCCCTCCATGCGGACCGTCTGTTCGGTTAGATCAAGAGCAAGCGCACCGAGCGTTAATCGTGTCTGTTTCAAACCCTTGCCACGCCGAACCAGAGCGCGTGCTCGCGCGATGAGCTCCCCTAGATCAAACGGCTTTGTCATGTAGTCATCGGCGCCAAGGTTGAGAAGATCAATCGTGCTTTTCGTGTCGGCCACAGCAGTCAGCACAAGTACGGGGGTAGAGTCTTTCCGCAAACGCAGCTTGCGAAGTACCTCCTCTCCAGACAACTTCGGAATCATGAGGTCGAGCACAACAAGGTCGTAGGGCACCGTTTCACAAAGCAGGAGAGCCTCTTCGCCTTCGTGCGTTAGATCGACCGCATAGCCCGCACCCTCACGCATCGCGATTGCAATATTTTCTGCCAGTCTGGGCTCGTCTTCAACCACCAGCACCCGCATCGGTATCCCTCTCCTGCATGATGATCTTGGCTGAGGCAGGAAGCAAGGGGCCTGAAATCGGAGAACGGACCGGGGATTCTACTTTACGAATGCCGGGTCAATGGCAGTCTCCACCGTCTTGTGAAACGCCTTCCATTCGCACGGGAAGCCTGAAGCTGCAGAGCTGCAATTGGGGATAAAGACAGCTGCCCTGGCCGGTGGCCGCTCGATCGTCAGGGGCGTGACGTTGCGCATCTGCTCCAGAGTTTGTGAGGTGTAGTACACGCGGACAATGTAGGAGGAATCCTCTGCGCGTTGCCACAGCGCGAAAACGAGAGCCCCGCCCGGCGGCGTGTCGTCGCGACGTCCGTCGATTATCCAGGAAAGATTGAGCATCGCGGCAACATTCGCCAGGTTTGTATCATGGCCGACCAGGACTACCGCACGGTCTCCGACCGCACCGAGTGCTCCGCGGGCTTCCTTCCCCACGATGGCCTGTTCCAGCGTCTGGAGGATGTGTGCCAGCGTGTTCGAGGCCTGGACGGTCGCTAGGTAAGGAGTGCGGCGTGTCAGGTCAGACGCCGCAGTATGCAGATCCATGAGTTGCTTCAGAGTCGAGAGATCGACACGGCCCCACCCTACCTGATCCGATGGAAGCCCGTTTGTGTACTCAAGCAAAATGTCTTCCGTGATCGTAGCGGCGGTGTTCAACGGGCCCTTCAATTCCGCCATATGATCGCCTTTGCCGGCATCAAGGCTGGCAGGGACATTGAGAAGCAACTTTGCCGCCGTATGACCGGGCTGCGGGCAGGGAGACTTGGGAGCGCATCCGAGCAGGATGCGTTGCAACGCTTCAAGCTGCAGTCGGTAGGCCTCGGTCACGTTGCCGGGATCCTCGCCGATTCGTCCTGCTATGGCGGCAGCCGCGAGGGATGGGTCAGCGTGTCCGATACCCGATGATAAGGAATGAAAGAGCGGATCAGCCTGTCCTTCAGAGTAGGCGTGTTCTTGGACTGTGCAGCCCGGAAACATTCCCTTCGCCAGTGAGTGCGCTGTCTCTCTGGTCCTCTGGTCGGAGTCTGCGTAAAAAGTAGCATCAGCCGCCTCGGCGCATCCATCGGCCTCAAACAATCCTTGCTCGGCAAAATAGGAGCGGTAGTAGTTGCCAAAAACAGTCATCAACTTACTACCCTGTGGAGTAAGGTAACCAGGCGGAACATCCCATTTTGGCCAGGGCTCTGAGGAATACTGGTTCAACTGCTCGACGCTGGCGGTCGGCGCCCGAACTCCGTGCCTGCTGAAAATGATTACGAATTTCAGTCTCTCCGCTGGTGGCGCGGATGAATCCCGAGTTTGAGCCAGGCCGAGAGTGGCACTACAAACCAGCACGGCGAAGACCAGAAGCGTCGTTAGAAAGCGAGGTCGGGTGAAGATCATCGTGCAACGGTCGCCCCGGTTGAGTAGAGACGAATCTCCGCCGGTCTTCCCGTTGTTCCGGGCACACCAACAGCCAGCATATGAAGTGATGGGATGAAAAGGCCGGTCTTCGCCCCATTCAGAGTGAGCGTCGAACCCAACGACCGTACTGTCTTGCCAGCATCTATCTCATAAATATCTACTGCGCTGCTGCCAGCAATGAGGTAAATGCGGTGCAGACTGGAATCATAAAAGAGATCGTCGACACCTCCGCTGGCCGGCAAGTCAGCAAGTTCCTTTCCGGAAGCTCCATCCAGCATCAACAAGCGCCCTGGAGTACGGCAGGCGACAAAGAGGACTTTGTCATCCGCATCATAGGCAACGGGTACGTTGTCTTTCGCCCGCGTGAGCTTCCACGTCGCGCTGATCGTAAGCGTTCTTCCGTCGATGACCGCGACTTCCGCGGAGTCAGCAATATTTGAGAAGATGCGGTTACTCTTGTCGTCTATGTCCAGGCCCTCAGGATGTGCGGAGACAGGAAGGTTCGCGATTAACCTTGTGCTATTTGTATCAATCACGGCGACGTTGCCAGAATCAGCCCCGTGCCCGACATAGAGCCGCCTGGTCGTTGCGCCATAGATCATGTCGTCCGCGTCGTCAGAAAGCTTGACATCGGCGACCTGTTTTAACGGCGTGCCATGATATACCTTGAGATCGGCCTGCGTCCCATCAGAGACATAGAGTTGATCAGTTTCAGCACTCCACACAAGACCGTGGGGCTTTCCCAGACCGGTGATGCTCTGAGTCACTTTGCCACTCTGCAGATCAATCACTTCCACCGAGTGATTGCCGGTTGCCGCAGCAAAGAGGCGGTGTCCGGCAACGTCATAGGCAAAATGGTCGAACTTCCCGCCCACTCCCGGCAGTGGAACCGTTCTTGTTAGCGTGAGCGGAGAGCTGGATTGGGCGAGCACCAAACAGGTGAGGGCACCGAATATAAGTGCAAGCGACGGATTCCGCATTTTTTGACTTACCTTCACCTCAGTTGGGTCGTCTGGGAAGAACCCGACCATGAATATCTGGCCGCCCTATCTTTCGTGATTCAAGGTCCATCGGAGACCACCAAAATAGGTTGGTTTATAGTATTCGCGCTGGTTTACGTAATTCCCGTTTCCGTTGTAGAAACCGAAGACTTCGTTGGTGAGGTTCTGACCATTCGCATAAGCGGAGAACCCCTTCGGAAGGCGGTAGCTGATCTGCGCGTCAACTTGCAGGTGGGAGTAAAAGTAGTTATCACCTGCCGGTCCTTGATAGCCGAGAATGGGTGCAGGGCTAAGCGGTATCGTGGCGTTCGTTGGATTTCCGCTCGCGTCCGTCACAAATTGGAGGTCTTCATACTGATAGCTATTGATATTGGCGTCGTTGAATTCCAGTCCAAGGTTGATAGAGAGGGGGCCACGGTCGTAGGTTGGGCCCAGGTTCCACGCATTTGGCGCTTGGCGCAGGAGTTTTGGATTCTGCGCACGAAGCGGGTCAACCTTGAACGCTTCTGAATTCGTAAATGTGTAGTTACCCGAGAACCCAAGACCGCCCAGAAGTCCAGGCAGTTTGGACCAGCGTTGCTGATATGAGATCTCCGCTCCGTCCACCCACGCACTGCCGGCGTTGTTGAATTGACTTACCTTGAACCCAGCGTAAGGTCCCGTGGTTGGAAAGGTCGTATTTTGGATGATTGGACTGCCCAGGATTTTGTAGAACACACTGAGTTGAAAAAGTCCAAGCGGATTTAGGTATTGCTCGTAGGAAATGTCGAAGTTATTGGCGTGCTCCGCCTTGAGCGCTGGATTGCCGAGGCTGTAGGTATAGGGGTTCGTCGTTTGATCGATCGTGATCGAAGGAATAATGTCCTGAGGGTCGGGCCGCGAGATGCCGCGACCATAAGAAACCCGGATGTCACTGTCTTTGGTCACAGCGTAGCGGAGCTGGACACTCGGTAGCGCGTCGAAGTACGAAGTGTAGCCGGGAACCTCTACCGTCCCTCCATATCCGCTCGGATTTGTGGGTGTGGAGGGTACGGTCGTCACCTGATACCCTCTGGAGCTGAGGCTGGTAGCTTCAAACCTGATTCCAGTCTGGAGGCGGAATTTCCCTAAATCGACCGTATTCATCAAATAACCTGCAGGGATTCGCTCCTGATAATCGAAATTGCTGGCATCGCCGTTCAGAGCGGTCAGGTAGGGATCCTGGACAAGGACGCCTGGATGCGTGCTGTTATAGGCGACGACTTTGTTGTAGTCGGCTACCGGCCCCAGCCGATAACTGCCGCCATAATAGCGGGTGTTAGTGAAGTCGGAGAGAAAGTTGTCCATGGTGGGGCCGACACCTATCAGGGCTGGTGAATAAGCAAACTGGCCCTTGTGCGCATTTAGAATCTTTGCGCCGAGCTCAAAAGTCGAAAAATGGGGGCCCGCATGATAATTGAAGGCATAAGAAGCGCTTCCCTGTAGATTGATCTGGCTTGTATTGCCGCTCGTCGTATCGAGTTCGGTAAGCGTGTAGTTCGATGGTGTATAGACCGGGGACCCCGGTGCGGTGCAGGCTGGCTGCCACTGTGGACGATTATGACTCTTATTCGCAGCGGGATCATACGCGCAGTTGTTAGTGGCGAAATCGAAAAGTGGGTCGCCCGGCATTTGAGTGCCGTTGTTGTCATACGTGAAATTGGCGCCGGGGTTGCCGGCCGCAGCTGACTGACTCCCACGGCCAAAGGACGCCTCCCACTTCAACCAGGAGTTGGTGAAAAGGTGATTGCCGCCAACAACGAAAGTGGAAACCGTGTAATCAGGAAGCCGCCTGGAGTTGGTGAACTGGGGTAATCCGCCTGTATACGTCGCTGGATCGCCTGATGGCGAATTCGGGTTTGGATTTACGGTGTTGTTCAGCGTGTAGACCCACTTGTTCCCGTAATCCTTGAAGTCGGAATACAGTCCATGTGCATATAGGCCGGAGCCCTCGGAGAGCTTATAGTCCACGCTCGCCGCAACTCCCCAGCGGGTGCGGTCGTACTGGTATTCGCGGAGGTCGATACTGTCGTAACTTGGAGTTAGCGTTCCGGTGTCGTTCGAAGGTTCAATGTCATCGATGCCGCGCCCGTTGTAATCGTAGGTATAGTTCCCCAGGACTCCCAGCCGCTTGTTGCCGAGGAAGCGCTTCCCCGCGGTGATGCCGAATTGATTAGCATGTACACCGTTCAGGATGGGAGTGTGTCCAAATTGACCGAATCCGGAGATGGTCGGCGTTTCGCCGGCGGTCCGGGTCACCAGATTGACGGTCCCGCCAATAGAATCGCCATCCTGGTTTGCGGAGAGGGTCTTGTTGACTACGACGGACTCGACCAGGTCGGCCGGAACGGTGTCGAGTTTCACCTGGCGTACGCCTGCTTCCGGCGAAGGCACGGTTACGCCGTCGATTTGGGTATTCGTGAGGCGGGGTTCGGTGCCGCGAATCTGCACATACTTTCCGTCACCTTCATCGCGCTCCAAGGTAACGCCGGGAAGGCGTCCCAGTGCATCGGCAATAGTGAAGTTGGGAAGGCTCATGATCTGGGGGTTCGTCAGAACGCTGATGATGTTTGGGGAGGTGCGGGTTCGGTTGATGGCATCGGCATCCCCATGCGGATCAGGGGCAGTCACAATGACTTCTTCATTTTTGGAAGCGACCTTCATCACGACATCCTCACGGATGACGCCCGCAGTTACGGAGACGGTGGCCGTGAAGTCCCGAAATCCGACGAACGTGACCGTCAGAGTGTAAGGGCCAGGTGCGAGATTCGTGAGCGTGAACTGACCCTGGTTGTCAGTTGCCGCGATGATTCCGCCAGGTTCAAGCCTTACCCGCGCGCCCTGCAGCACGGCGTTGGCCGAATCTGCCACGCGTCCGCTGATGATCCCTTTCCCGTTCTGGCAGAACGCATTTGCGCTTTGAATCAAGATGATAAGAAGGAAGATGAGAGTGATCCGGCTTTTCAACTTTGTTCTCCTTGGTCAGGCGAGCACGAGTCGGTGAAGGATCGAATGATGGCGCACAGGAGAGCACGTACAAGCCGGAGATTAGGGATCTTCGTTAAACAGGCGTTAATGAGCAGGTGAAACTTTCCTAAGATTGGCGGTAGGTTTTCCACGACCGTAATTCCCTGTGGTGGAATAGAAGGCATCCAACCGTCGGAGACGACGAAAGATGCGCATTCTAGTGATAGAAGATGAAGTCCGCATGGCGGAACTGCTTCGCAAGGGGCTGAGCGAGCACGGTCACGTTGTAATGACTGCCGCGGACGGCGCGGAGGGTCTCAAGCTCACGTTGGACCACGAGTTCGATGTAGTTTTGCTGGATGTGGGGCTGCCTCGCCTCAGTGGCTATGATGTCGCCCAGGTTCTGCGGGAACGACACTCGACGGCATCAATCCTTATGCTGACCGCTTTTGATAAGGAAGACGACATCGTACGCGGTTTGAATCTAGGCGCAGACGACTATCTCACCAAACTATTTTCTTTTCCGGAACTGCTGGCGCGCCTGCGGTCCGTCACGCGGCTCGCGCCAGATGCTGTGCCCGCCACCTGCTTCGTGGGCGACCTCCTGCTGGACCGCAATCGGCGTAGGGTGAGTCGTACCGGATGCACGATTGAGCTGACTCGCACCGAGTTTGCACTGTTGGAGCTACTTATGAGCCACGCACCCCAGGTAATTTCTAGAAGGGCCTTAATCGAGGGGCTTTGGGGGGGCATGGCGAAGTCAGTTCGGGGGCTCTGGATGTTCTGGTGAACTCGCTTCGTGGCAAAATCGATGCACCGTTTCGAGAAAAGCTGATTCAAACCATCCGCGGAACGGGATACGCCGTGAAGACAAGCGCATTGCGAGCGAGCACACCATTTGCACGCAGTGCCTCTGCCACCCACAAAATGCACCCAGGCGGATCCACGAGGAACCCCGCGCAATGAAAGCATTCTCGATTCGTCTTCGGCTCACGCTTTGGTACTGTGCTATGTTTGCCGCCGCCGCCGTATTGCTCAGCACGTCGAGTTGGTTGATGTTGCGGCATATCCTCAAGGCGACCGAATACAACGAACTGCAGGAGCGCACTGAGGATGTTCAACTCGTGCTTAAACGGTTTGACCCTGGGGCATCTCACGATACTCTCAGAGAGTTTCTGGACGGGATTTACAAGTTCAAGGACGACGGAAAGTACCTGCAGATCGCAGATGCGAATGGGCAGTGGGTTTATCGTTCTCCACGCATGGTCGAATGGAATATGCCGCTCCTTCTCGCCCGGCAACTGCCGTCCAACGGGATTCTGGAAGAGGTGCACCATGGGGCGCGCGACGTGCGCATGCTCTCCTATCCCATCAACGTGAACGGGCGGAGCTATTCCGTTCAAACGGGTCTCTCGCTGAGCAAATCTAAAGTGCTTCTGGCCACGTTTGGGACTCAACTGCTGCTTTTGACTCCGGCAGTACTCATTCTGGCGGCAATCGGCGGTCATGTCATGAGCCGCAAGGCTTTGGCTCCGGTAGCGGCGATCGCGACTATGGCACGTAGTATCAACGACCGCAATCTCGACGTCCGGCTACCAATCTCACCAACCAATGACGAAGTTTCGCACCTCTCCGGAACACTCAATCAAATGCTGGAGAGGATTGAATCCGGCGTCCGGAGCATACGCGAATTCACCGCGAATGCGGCGCACGAGCTTCGCACCCCGCTCTCCCTGATCCGTACGGAAGTGGAGGTGGCCTTATCGTTTCCGCGAAAAGCTGACGAATATCGGCAATCGTGCGAACAGGTGCAGTTGGAAGCAGCGCGCATGACTGGCTTGATCGAGAATCTGCTGCTGCTGGCCCGCGTCGACGCGGGAACGGAGGAGATTCGCTTCACTCCACTCGACTCTGCGCACCTAGTACGGCAGATCGGAGCTAAGTGGAAGAATTCGATGGACCTTGCGTTTCTCGAGTTCAATGTAATTACCCCGAGTGAACCGGTCTGGATATCGGGCGATCTCAACAGTATTCAAAGGCTGCTGACGATTCTGCTCGACAATGCCATGCGCTACACACCGTCCGGTGGATCAGTCGAACTCCGTGTATTGCAGCAACCTGGTATTGCCACCTTCAGCGTACGGGACACGGGGATCGGCATCTCGCCGGAGCATCTGCCCAGGATCTTCGACCGCTTCTACCGGGTCGAGCGGACCCGTGATGGAAAGTCGGGAGGCTCCGGCCTGGGATTAGCCCTGGCCAAATGGATAGCGGAGAGACACGCCACGACGCTCATCGTTGAGAGTGAGCCCGATCGGGGAACATGCTTCCGGTTCGAGATGCCAGTGGTGGATGCCGGGAGTCAGCACGATGTGAGAACAGAAACCATTGCCGCGATTTCACAGCGGCTAAGCACCCAGAATCTGCTGTGAGTCGTGAGAACAGTGGTGCGAATACCTGATTCGTCGTTCCAATCAGGATCGGCCTTATTTAGGCCTTAGCCATTTTCAGAAGCATCGATGGAGCCTTCTGTCAGCCAACAGAAATCGGACGCCCCTCACGGAGCGTCCGTCGTCAGTTGAGCTGCTCCCGTCAGACTTTACCAGGAGAAGTTCACATCCGGAAGAACAGGGGTTCCCTCAACACGAACTGCATCGAGCTTCGAGGGATCGATGTCGAGCGCTTTCAGGATCGTGGGAGCCACCTGGGCGGTGCCCACCTCGGCGTGGATCGTCCTGGCGTTGAAGCTGGGGTGGGAGAGCAGGAGCATGACATTGGTGTCGTCATGCGCAAACCCTCCGTGCTCCGCCAGCTTCGACTTGCTGCCGGAGTAGGTGACGCCGACATTCGGAGTCACGATGATGTCCGGGGTGCGCGGATCGACGGTTGGGTCGTTGAAGTTGAGCGTGACCGTCGGGCCGTAGTAGATCTGTCCGAGACCGATGAGGACAGGGTTGTCTTCGAGGATTTTGACAGCAGCTTCGGTATCGGACGAGCTCTTCAGCCAGAGCAGCGAGACATCGTCTTCCGTTGGCCCGATTCCCGTGGGATTGCTGGGCGCTTCAGAGAACGGAATGTAGCCGGCGTTGTCGAGCAGGGTCGCCGGCGAAGAGCCGTTGATCAGTTGGGAGACATAGCGGCTGGGATCGATCGGTGACTGGCCGTGCTTGGCGGTAATCACGATCAGGGTCGAGTCGTACAAGTGCTTTTCCTTGAGCTCGCTGACAAACGCGCCGATGGACGCGTCGACGAACTTGATATCGCCGAGCAGCGCTGCCGTTGGGGTCCCGGCTGCATCGAGGTAGCCGCCCGTAGTGTTATTGCTCTTCTCCACGAGCTTTTGGCCGACGCTGACTGCCTGGAAGTTCATGCCAAAGATGTTGGGCACCTTGGTTTTCTTCAGGCCAAGGTGGTCCTTACCATCAATTTCATTCAGGATTGCATTCACCTTCAGGGTGTCATAGCACTGGATGTTCTGGAAGCTGTTGGTCCACGCAGTCAGGTCCGAACCAGCATCGGGGATCGATGTGCAGGACATGCCGGTGGGCGTCTGGACAGCCGGAAGGGCGATCACGTTCGAGTTGATTTCGGGCCCATAGAAGTCGTCGAGGGCCTTGGGGCCGATGCCGCTGGCAACCGCCGAGTAGGCGGGGTGCTTGTCAGACCACGCCGCGTATCCACCGGCCTGATGGATGACACTGAAGATGGTGTTGGCACGGACGAATTCCCATGGGTAAACAGGAGCGCAGCCCTTGCTTGGGTCGCGGATCAGTCTTTGGGTATCTATGGAGTTGATCCCCCCGTCCGTCAGGGCCGCGCCGGGAGCGCCGCCGTTTACCTTGGTCTGGTCGATGTCGATGCCTTCCTCATACTCGCTGGTCGTGCCGGTTGGGGTCCCGCCTGGAGTACACGGACCCATCGCCAGGCCGTTGCCGGTGGTCTTCGCGGGAGCGTCAAAGTTCCGCGAGTAGGCCACGTCATAATAGACGCCGGTGAGAGCAGGGCTTCCACCAGTGACGATCGCAATCAGGCCGGGGAAGGAATCGGAGGGTTTCGAGGTGGACGCTGCGACGTAGTTGATTCCCGTCTTGCCGAGAGCAGCAAGGGCTGGGCAGTAGGGCGCGCCGTTGTTAATCGCGCTGACGCCATTCACACAGTTCGTGAAGTCGACGGCGTGCATGCCGTCAATGCTGATCAGGAGAACGCGTTTGATTTTGCCGTGGTCGTGACCGTGATCCCAGTCGTCGTCTGCGGCCATTGCTGCGCCGGCTGAGCACACGAATGCCAGGGAAAGCAGAGCGATTGCTTTTTTCATACTTACCTCCGGCACCTATAGTTACTAGAGCTCTCGGAGAGTTTGCATTGCTGGCTGGTCAATTTTAGTTGAATGAAATCTAAGATCCGACCCCTGGTGGATCTGCCCAGCCACATCCCAGGAGGGGAAGCGATGTTGGAACAATAAAATCAAACATCCTACAATGCGGCATGCCGCTCCGGATGCTACTGCTGGCTTTTGCATTTCTCAGTTCTGTCGTCGTGCAGGCTCAGGTCGCGCCGACCCAGAAAGACTGTGACCTCAGCGCCCTGCAAATTTGCGCTCTGCACGTCCTCCAGGACGAAGCCCGCATCGTCACCAGCCCTTTGCGGATGCAGCGAGGAGACTTGCTGTGGGTGCTTCCATTTGCAGCCGGAACCGGCTACACACTCACCCAGGACGCGGGCATCATGCAGGATTTGGGACACGACCCAGGCCGGGAAAAAGACTTCAACACGGTCTCAAATGTCCTGGGTATTTACGCGCCGGTAGGCTATTCCGTAGTCGGTTATATTGCAGGTTCAGTCAGGCACGACGATCATCTCCGCGAAACCAGCGTTCTAGCCGCCGAGGCCGAAGTCGATGCTCTCATCCTCAATACCGGCTTGCAGTACGCAACCAACCGCGAGGACCCGAAGCAGGGCAGCGAGACGGGAAAATTCTGGCCTCACGGACTGACGGGCTGGCCCAACGGCACCTCCATGCCCTCCGAACATGCGATCAACGTATGGGCCTTTGCCCACGTCGTCGCGGGCGAATATCCAGCGTGGCGAACCAAGCTCATCGTCTACTCCATGGCAACGACCGTCTCTTTCTCCCGCGTCCTCGCCCGCCAGCACTTCCCGTCCGACGTGATCGTTGGAAGCACCTTCGGCTATTTGATCGGAGGGCTGGTCATCCATCAGCGGGCTGCTGGCATGGGCGCCTTCTCGTTTTCGTCCATTCAAACCCCAAATGGTAAGGGATTTCAGGTCTCTTACGATTTCACTCGACACAGCGGAGATTGAGTTCACGGGTGCTGACGAAGAGTCCGAGAAGAAGTGACGCAGCGTTAAGCGTCCTGTGATGACGATCGCGGTTTGAACCGATTCACTCAACGCTGCGTACTCCTTATGTATTCTTGTCGTCATGAGGGTACGCCTTCATATGCGGGCTGGAAGACTTCTGGCGATCGTGCTGCTGCCGATGCTGGTGTGTGGTTTGCTTTGTTGCAGAAAGTCGGCCACACCGGAGGTTTCCTCAGAAACGCCAACACCTGGCGAGCTTCGCCTGCTTTTCTCCTACGGTTCCGAAAAACAGAAGTGGATTGAAGACGTTACGGCCGCTTTCAATCAGAGCGCAACAAAGACAAGCGGCGGTAAACGCATCACGGTCAAGGCGATTCCCAAAGGTTCGGGCGAATGCATCGACGACCTCATCAGCGGCCGCGAGCATGACGATCTGATCAGCCCGGCGTCGAACATCTTTATCAAGCTGGGGAGTGCTCAATCGCGGGCCGCGACGGGTAAAGATCTGATTGGCAGCACACAGAACCTGGTGCTGTCGCCGGTGGTGATCGCAATCTGGAAACCGATGGCCGAAGCAATCGGCTGGGGCAAGAAGCCGGTCGGGTGGGCCGACATCCTTGCCTTGGCTCGAGACAAGCAAGGCTGGGCAAGTTATGGATATCCGCAATGGGGAAGCTTCAAATTCGGGCACACCCATCCCGCCTACAGCAACAGTGGCATATTGTCATTGATCGCCGAAAACTATGCGGCAGTTGGAAAAGTTCGCGGACTGACGGTTGCCGACGTCGAAAACCCAAAGACGCGAGCTTTCGTCAACGGCATCGAGAATTCGATGGTGCACTACGGCAGCTCGACTGGTTTCTTTGGTCGAAAACTCTTTGACAGTGGCCCTGAATATCTCTCTGCCGCCGTGCTTTACGAGAGCATGGTGGTCGAGTCGTATAGCAATGCGAAGGCGATGCCGTTTCCGGTGGTCGCGCTTTACCCGAAAGAGGGCACATTCTGGAGCGATCATCCGGTCGGCATTGTCGAGCGGGATTGGGTGACCGCCGAACGCCGCGAGGCAGCGCAGATTTACATCAATTACCTGATGGCGCAGCGGCAGCAGCAAAAAGCGCTGGCCTATGGCTTTCGACCAGGGTCACCGGATGTGCCGGTTGGCGCGCCGATCGATGCCGATCACGGCGTCGATCCGAAGCAGCCGGTGACAACGCTCGAAGTTCCCACTTCCGAAGTGATCAACGCGATTCAACATCAGTGGGACACCGAGGAGAAGAAACCTGCTGACATCGCACTCGTGCTGGACACTTCCGGCAGCATGGGCGAGCAGTCGAAGCTGCCCAACGCCAAGGCAGGCGCGAAACAGCTCGTCTCACTTCTCAGCGACAAGGATGAGTTTTCGCTGATCTCATTTAGTGACACGGCGAATTGGGCGTCGACCGACCAGCCTTTGTCAGCATCCCGCAAGCCTTCCCTCGACGCTATCGACTCCCTTTTTCCGGGCGGAGAAACCGCTCTCTATGACGCGATCAGCACCGCGTATCAGCATCTGCAGGAGAGACCTTCCGATCACATTCGCGCCATCGTTGTGCTCACTGACGGCGAGGACAACAAAAGCACCCAGCACCTAAGCGATTTGCTCGCGCGCATTCACGCCGACGCGGAGACGCACACGATTCGCATTTACACAATTGCCTATGGGAACGACGCAAGACGTGACGTGCTGGCGCAGATTGCCAATGCCACGCAGGGGAAAGCCTATGAGGGCAGTCCAAAAAATATAGTGGAAGTGTTTCGCGATATCTCGACCTTTTTCTAATTTATGACGCAGACTTCAGGTCCGCCCAATTCGTCTCGCCCCTCTCTAACACTCGCCGGTAAAGCCGCGATCGTGCTTTTTATCCTGGGCTGTGTCGGCGGCGCTTATTATTGGGCGCGCCAAAGGCACGTGTTGCCTGAAAATCTGCCAGTTGCCAGCAGCACTGGCAACGATGTAGAGCTGGGAATTGCTTATGGCACCGAGAAACAACGATGGCTGCAGTGGGCCGTGGAACAGTTCAAGACGACCCCGCAGGGCAAGCATATCCACGTGAATCTCATCCCGATGGGCTCGCTGGAAGGCGCTCATGCGGCGCTGAACGGAGATCAGCGCATCCAGGTGTGGTCACCAGCCAGCGCGGTATACAAGGACACATTCGTCGAGGACTGGCAGGCCAAGTACGGCTCCAATCCAATTTTGAAAGAAGACGCCCTCGCGTTAACTCCCATGGTTTTTGTGATGTGGGAGGAGCGCTATCAAGCCTTCAAGGATCATTACGGCACCGTCGATTTCGATACCATCAACCGGGCGCTTCATGAGCCGGGCGGATGGCAAACGATTGGCCAGCATCCGGACTGGGGTCTTTTCAAGTTTGGGCATACGAATCCGGGCGAGTCGAACTCCGGGATCCTGGCGCTGTTGCTGGCGGGGCACAGCTACTTCAAGAAAACTGAGGATCTCACTCTCGCCGACGTGACCAATGTGCAGTTTCAAAGCTGGCTGGGCAAGCTGGAATCGGCCTCGAACAGTGATTCGAACAGTACGGGAAATCTGATGCGGGAAATGGTGCTCAAGGGACCATCGTCTTACGATGCTTTGCTGGTTTACGAGAGTGTGGCCATCGACTATCTGAAGAATGCCGAAGGGCGATGGGGACCAATTCACGTCATCTATCCGGAGTACAACGCCTGGAATGAGAATCCTTACTACATCCTAAACGCCTCCTGGAGTTCGGATGATCAACGCAAGGCGGCACAGGCATTCCTCGATTTTCTTTTGAGTGAGCCAGTACAGCGGGAATCCATCACACATGGCTTTCGCCCGGCAAACCCCAGCGTGGCGACGCGCACGCCCGATAGTCCGTGGGTACGCTACCAGTCCAATGGAGTGAGGTTGGACTTAGGCAAGATCTGCGCCGCCCCGAAAGCCGAGATTGTTACGAACTTGCTTGCAAGCTGGCAGCGGAGGGAGACGAGCCATTGACTTGCGCAGGCGTAGCATGAATCCGAGTAAGATTAGAACCGAACATTAAACAGTGCAAGGAGAAGCAACCGCATGTTTCGCCGCCTGACCAATCTTTTCCATGGCTTTGTTGGCCTGTTTATCTCCGGGCTGGAGCGCGAGAATCCTGAGGCCCTGCTTGAGGTCGAGCAGGAAAATCTGCGCAAACAGATCGGCAAATTCAACAGCGGCCTTGCCGCCCATGCCGCCATGGTGGAACGGCTCATCTCCCAGGTGCGCAAGTTGGAGTCGGACGACAACGAACTTCGCGCCAAGACTTCCGCCAACCTCAAGCTGGGCAACCGCCAGGCTGCGGGCCAATATGCGCTGCGCCTGCAGACCGTCGAGCGAGAGCTCGAAGAGAACCGCAAACAGATGGAGCAGGCGGAGACGACCTATAAGGAGCTGGTCCGCGCGCGCGACGTGGCGATTTCGATTGCCCGGCAGAAAATCGAGTCGCTCAAGGCCGGTATCAGCGACCTGAAGATGAAGCGCGCGATGGCGGAAATTACGGAAATGGCTTCCGGTATGGTGACTGACATTGGAGGGAGTGGTGAGACACTGAACCGTCTCGAAGAGATGGTCAGCGAGGAGCGGCACAAGGCCGCGGGCCGCGTGCGGGTAGCAGTGGATAGCCTTGACCTCCGCGATGTCCACATTCGCGAAGCCGAGCAGGGTGCTCTGGCCGAACAGGCTCTCGCAGCTTTTGAGGCCAGCCAGCCTTCCGCGCAGATCGGCCGCGGGCAGCCTGAGACGTTGCCGGCAGTCGTGATTCGCGATGACCAGAGGAGCCACTCCTAACCTCGGCCATGTGGCGTTATCTTAAAGCGGCTTTTCTGGTCGGCGTAGATGTTCCCGTTCTAGGCAAAGTTCCTGTGAATGCCTTGGCAGCGGTCGGTATGGGGATTCTGGGTTTTGTCGAACCAAGTATCTGGCTGGCCGGAATCGGGATCGAAGTAGCCGTGGTTTCTTCGCTCGCGTTCAATCCACGCTTTCAGAAGCTGGTGGAAGCGCAGCGCGGCGAACGGACGCTTGAAGACGACCACGCCAAGCGAGCCGCACTGATCGCGGTGTTGCCTGAAGAGCTTCGTGCGCGCCTTCACTCTCTGGAGAGCACATCGGCGCGAGTTCTTTCCATTTACAGGACCATTGGCATCGAGCCGGAACTGCTCAGTGGCACAGAGTCCAGCCTGGAGAAGCTGCAATGGATTTACCTCAAACTGCTGATCGCCCGTACTCACCTGACGCAGGAATTGGGTGCGTTCCCTATAGCAGGTTCGCGCGGCATCCTTAGACCCCATGCAAGCACTACGAAGCGAATGAGATGGAGCACGTGGACGCCAAACACTGCCCACGTCGAATCGGAAGCGAGCCTTCAGTCACGCATCCAGCAGATAGAGCAGGAGACCAGCAATGCACAGTTGGAATCTTCAACGGCTTTGCAGCGGTCCCAGGAGGCGACATTGGCGATCCTGCGACGCCGTTTGGAGAACCTCCAGAACCGGGACCGCATCCTTCGCGAAAACGACAGCGATTTGAGCCGCATCGAGGCGCAAGTCGAGCTGATGAGAGAAAACGCGGCAATTGAAGGAAAACCAGCTTCTGTCGAAACTGAGATCGAGCTGGCGAGCGATCTCGCCTCTCCGGATCTATACGGAAGTCAGAGCAGCCTGGTGCGAGAACTGGATGAGGTGCGGCGCTGATTTTGCCGAATATTTAAGCGCTTTTGCCGAAAGCAGCGCCTTTACGGAACGGGAACATTGCCCGACGGAGACATCGCTCATCCTCGACGGAGAATTTCGATGGGCCCAACTTGCCAGCGATTTACGGCATCGAAACATTGGATATTCCTATAGAACTTACCAAAGCGCATGATCGACAAATGCTTCAATTCAGATTGTGGGAAAGAGTTGCACTATTTAAGGGATGGGCGCGTCGTGCGCGTCATTCAACAGGAAGCTGACAAAATTTCGGTACAGCATTACTGGCTCTGCGGGGCCTGTTATCAGCTATACGATTTCGAGTTCCCTTCCACTGGGGGCATTTTCCTGAGATCTCGACCCACAGGACAGCATTCGGACAAATTTGACGTCAAAGATATGCTCTCATCCTGGCGAAACATTCAATAGCCTCGGCTGCTCTGCCAAGTCCGGTGCGTCTATGCCCGCGCTAAGAGATTCGCATGAAAGATTACTCCCATGATTAATGATCTCTGGTATAAGAACGCGGTTATTTACTGTTTATCCGTCGCCACCTTTATGGATGCAAATGGTGATGGTATCGGCGACTTCCAGGGTTTGATGCGCCGTCTCGACTATCTTCAGGGAATGGGCGTAACTGCCCTTTGGTTGATGCCCTTTCAGCCCTCTCCTTTTAAGGATGACGGTTATGACGTTGCAGACTACTATGGCGTGGATCCGCGATATGGAACGCTAGGCGACTTCGTCGAGTTTACCCATGGCTGTGAACAGCGAGGGTTGCGCGTGCTCATCGATTTGGTCGTCAACCATACTTCGAACGAGCACCCGTGGTTTCGAGAAGCTTGCCGCAACCCGCAATCAAAATACCGGGACTGGTATGTCTGGTCAGTCAAGAAGCCGAAGAATGCCGCAACTGGAGTTGTGTTCCCTGGCGTGCAGAAGTCCACATGGAGCTATGAGAAGACTGCGAAGGCTTACTACTTCCATCGTTTTTATGACTTTCAGCCGGACCTCAATACCTCCAATCCCGAAGTACAGGCGGAGATTCTTAAGATCATGGGATTCTGGCTGCAGCTTGGCGTCTCCGGCTTCCGCATGGATGCGGTTCCATTTGTGATTTCCCAAAAGGGTGCCGACCTCGCTCGCCCGCGCGGGCAATACGACATGCTGAGGACCTTCAGCGAATTTCTGGCATGGCGAAAAAGCGAAGCAGTGATCTTGGGTGAGGCAAATGTTCTCCCTGGCACCGATCTAAGCTACTTTGGAGAGTCTGGCGAACGGCTGCAGATGATGTTCAACTTCGAGGTCAACCAGCATCTCTTCCTTGCACTGGCCAGCAGTGATTCGCGACCCCTGATGAAAGCAATGCAGGACACGAAGCCCCGCCCTGCGACCGCCCAATGGGGGCAATTCCTTCGCAATCATGACGAGTTGGACCTTGGACGTCTCAGCGAGAGGCAACGTGAAACCGTGTTCGCAGCATTTGGTCCAGACAAGAAGATGCAGTTATATCATCGAGGCATTCGACGCCGACTGGCACCGATGCTTCAGGGAGATCGCCGTCGACTCGAACTGGCCTACAGCCTGATGATGACCCTTCCTGGCACTCCAGTCATTCGGTATGGAGACGAAATTGGAATGGGAGACGATCTTGAGCTTCCTGAGCGTAACTGCGCTCGCACACCGATGCAGTGGTCGACCGAGCCGAATGCCGGCTTCACGAAGAACAACAAACCTGTTCTGCCCATCATTAGTGAAGGTCCGTACGGCTATCAGCATATTAATGTTGCAGCCCAGCGTCGTGGACCTGATTCTCTCCTGAATTGGATGGAGCGCATCATCCGCATGCGCAAGGAGGTTCCTGAGATCGGCTGGGGAGACTTTTCATTTATTTCAACACGGACAGAGAAGGTTCTAGCCATGCGTTATGTCTGGCGTAATAACTCTGTACTCTTCGTGCACAACTTGAGCGCTGACCCGACAGAGGTCCGTCTCCCAATACGAGGTGATGCTGAGCGCAGTTGCACCCTGGTGAATCTGCTCTCCGAAGAACATAGCTACCCCGATGAGCATGGCACACACCACATTTTGTGTGAACCTTACGGATATCGCTGGTTCCGCATTTGTGGACTGGACTACTTACTGAAACGTTCGGTGATCTGACGATTCCGTTCCACCGTCTATTCAGACGGCAAACTCTCTTTGATGGTTTGTGCGACGTCGTCGATCGAGGTGTGCTGACTCAGTTGCTCTATTTCTCGATCGTTGGCAATCTTCTTCAGACCAACTCTGCCGGCGACCTGTCGCTCCATGCCGAGAACCGCAGTAATTTCCTTCTCAGTGAGAATCAGGATTTGGAGCATCAGATGGTCGCGTTCCTCAGCTCTTCGGCTCATGCGAGATTGCCGCATGAGGATAATACTCGCCAACAGAATTGCTTCGAGCGCCACTATGGTTCCAAGTAACGAATAGGGCTTGGGGTCAAAGTGCCGGATGTGTGCCACTGAAAAAGTGTTCACCACAATCCAGCCCGCGAAGATGAACAGGTGAATGCAGACGAACGACAGATTTCCGGCGAACCCCGCTATTGAGTCGCCAACTCTCTCCGCTGGCGTCCTGCGCACCAGGAAATCTTGCTCGTGCTTCGCAATCAGATCGATCTGTTCCTGCACATGGCTGTGAGACATTGCCCCGATCCTGTTTTTAACGATTAGTTTGATGCCTTCTTTGGAAAGCAGTGAGTTCAGGAAGACTGTAGGGTTGGTCTCGCGAGCTTTTTATGGGTGAGTGGGGTACCGATGAGTACCAAACCGCATCCTACTTTGGAAATTGGCCCTGATGGCCCAATGGAAGATATTTCTAGAGGAGAATCGTATGTCTGAAACGAAGAAATGCGGCAACCCAGCCTGTTCGTGTCTGCCACCGGACAAAGAGAAGTTCTGCAGTGCCCACTGCGAGGCGATGAAGGGATCTGTTGAGATCACTTGTCAGTGTGGGCATGCGCACTGTAAGGGAGAAGACGTCAAGCCCTAGCGTTTGGCGGACCAACTAACAACTCGGCGATGCGTACGCCTTCCGAAGTGTGACGCGGCGTATCGAAGTTCGCTCTCTCGCGACCAGAGCTACCCAGCCAGAAAATATCGCGCCTGGAAGGGTGACAGGATGACCGAAGTGGGCCAATGCTCAATGCTCAAGCTTCCCTATTCCACACCCGCCTCGTTCACTTCTCTCCTTGGTCACCGTTCCAGCCGACCTCTATGGAGCGGCCACGGACCGTCTCTCCCAATCTTTTCGCCTTTTGTCCTTGCTTCCAAGGGGAAGCATTGCAGGGGGCGGGCGGACGCAGAAACAAAAAGGGCAACAATCCCAGGTTTGAGATTGCTGCCCCGTTTTTTGCATCCTCAGAGTAGTCCGAGGCGACGATTTAAGGCGTTGCGCCGATCGTATAAGTTGCCGTGATCACCGCGCTGCTGGGGGAACCCGTCACGATTGCGACGGCCTTGATGGTCTGTGTGTGGCCAACGTAAATAGGCTCCCAGTAGTTTGGCGAGGACGCAGTAGGTGTGCTTCCGTCCGTGGTGTAGTAAATGGTCGCGCCCGTCGTCGCGTCCGCCAGCTGCACCACCTGCGGCGGCCCGTAGGAGGCACCCGGTACGCTGAAGGTAGGCGCCGCGACGGTCGACTTGCTGATGGTGTAGACCGCCGTGGCTACCGCACTGTTGGTATGGCCCGTGGCCACTGCCATTGCCGCGATCGTCTCCGTCGAGCTCACCGCAATTGCGCCAGTGTATTTCGTCGAGGACGTCGTCGGCGTCGTGCCATTAGTCGTGTAGTAGATGGTTGTTCCCGACGTCGCATCCGAAATGGTCACCGTTTGCGCTGCCGTGTAGGTTCCTGCTGCCACACTAAAGGTGGGCGTCGGCAATGCCGACCCGATGGTATAGGTGGCTGTGACCACAGCGCTATTGGCATAGCCTGTGGCAACCGCGATCGCCGCGATCGTCTCCGTCGAGCTCACCGCAATTGCGCCAGTGTATTTCGTCGAGGATGTCGTCGGCGTCGTGCCATTAGTCGTGTAGTAGATGGTCGCCCCCGACGTCGTATCCGTGATGTTCACCGACTGAGCTGTCGTGTAGGTTCCCGCAGCCACGCTGATCGTCGGTGTGGCAGTCGCGGAAGAACTGATGGTGTAAGTGGCCGCGACCACCGCGCTGCTTGAGGCTCCCACAATTGCGATGGCCTTGATGGTCTGTGTATGGCCAACGTAAATGAGCTCCCAGTAGTTGGGCGAGGACGCGGTGGGCGTGCTTCCATCCGTGGTGTAGTAAATGGTCGTTCCCGCCGTTGAATCCGCGAGTTGCACCACCTGCGACGGACCGTAGGTACCGCCCGGCACGCTGAAGGTCGGCGCTGCAACGGTCGACTTGTTGATAGTGTAGGCTGCCGTGGCCACCGCGCTGTTGGTATAGCCCGTGGCCACCGCCATCGCCTCCAGGGTCTCAGTCGTGCTGACGGAGATCGCCGTGCCCGCGTACTTCGTCGAGGACGTCGTCGGCGCTGTGCCATTCGTCGTGTAGTAAATGGTTGTTCCCGACGTCGCATCCGAGATGGTCACCGATTGTGCCGCCGTGTACGTCCCCGCTGCCACACTGAAAGTCGGTGTCGCGGCGGTCGACTTGTTGATGGTGTAGGCTGCCGTGGCCACCGCGCTGTTGGTATAGCCCGTGGCCACCGCCATCGCCTCCAGGGTCTCCGTCGCGCTGACGGAGATCGCTGTGCCCGCGTACTTCGTCGAAGACGTCGTCGGCGTCGAGCCATTCGTCGTGTAGTAGATGGTTGTTCCCGACGTCGCATCCGAGATGGTCACCGATTGTGCCGCCGTGTACGTCCCCGCTGCCACACTGAAAGTCGGTGTCGCGGCGGTTGACTTGCTGATGGTGTAGGCTGCCGTGGCCACCGCGCTGTTGGTATAGCCCGTGGCCACCGCCATCGCCTCCAGGGTCTCCGTTGCGCTGACGGAGATCGCTGTGCCCGCGTACTTCGTCGAAGACGTCGTCGGCGCTGTGCCATTCGTCGTGTAGTAAATGGTTGTTCCCGACGTCGCATCCGAGATGGTCACCGATTGCGCCGTCGTGTACGTTCCCGCTGCCACACTGAAGATCGGGGTAGGCAGCACGGAAGTGATGGTGTAGGCCGCCGTGGCTACCGCGCTGTCGGTATAGGCCGGAGGATCAGCCATCGCTAAGATAGTTTCCGTCTGGCTAACCATGATGGGGCTGGTGTATTTCGTCGAGGAGGTAGTCGGCGCTGTGCCATTGGTGGTGTAGTAGATGGTTGCGCCCGGTGTGGCATCGCTGATGGTCACCGTCTGCGAGGTCGTGTAGGTTCCTCCTGCAGGCGAGAAGGTCGGCGTTGCCGTCGTTAGTGTGATCTTATAGGCTGCCGTGGTCACCGCGCTGTTGGTATAGCCGGTTGCGACCGCGATCGCCTCGATGGTCTCCGTAGCGCTTACTGTGATGGGGCCGCTGTACTGCATCGAGGAGGTAGTCGGGGTGGTGCCGTTAGTGGTGTAGTAGATGGTCGCGCCTGCCGTAGCATCGCTGATGGCCACCGTCTGCGAAGTCGTGTACGCGCCAGGTGTCAGGCTGAACGATGGCATGGCAGCCGACGGGCTTTCTGCTGCCCCTGCCTTCGTATAGGTCAGCACCGTCACGCTGTCCGGCGGCAGAGTGATCCCCGAGCTCAGGTCCTGCCCGGCAAGCGTCGTGATGCTGACTGTCGCAGCTGTCTGCCCGGTCCACGAGAGTATTGGGGCCTCGTTGGTGTCGGTCGGATTCTTTGGGGCGAGCTGTTGCAGGTTAACATTCGTACCTGGTGCCCCGCCTCCGGCGAAGGAGATCGGGTAACTCGTGGTCAGGCTTTCGTTGATGAGTTCCACCGCATAGCTATTCGCGTCGTCTGCCGACTGAAAGCAGTAAGCATAGATCGTGGGCACGCCGCTATACGCGTTGACTCCATTGTTGTTCGCCGCGAGGTTATAGGGAGCGGCTCCGGTTGTACCTGAGATGTTGCAACCGATCAACGGTCCGATGATGGCCTGGTTATCCAGTTGCAAGCCGAGCATCACCGGACGCGGAGTGACATTGCCTCCGAAGATGGACGAATTGGTCGCGCTCGATGCCCCGCCGTAGTCCACCGCAACACCCCAAATCGGGACATTCTCTGAGTTGAGGTAGTTTGCGTATCCTGTAGCGGCAAACAAATTCTGCGTCCATGTTCCCGCCGTTACAGCGTCCTGCAGGAACTGGTTCGCCATGATGACGCCGTAAGCTCCGCCATTGGGGAAGCTGTTGATGGTAGCTTGAGGAATCGATCCGCCAAACGTGGAATTGCCCTCCTCATAGATCGTCCCCTTGCACTGCGCTGTATGGCTGGGACCGCACAATTTCAGCGCGGCTATCGCAGTAGACCACTGGTTGATTGGATTAGCCGCCGTCGTCTGGTTCACGCTCACATAAGACTCCGCAAAAGCCGGAGTGAAGAGCAATGCGTTCGTCGAGTAGTCGGAAACGTTGAGTTGGTTATAGTCGGCAAACTCCATCGAGTCAGGATGGCCGTAGGTCGCCACATTAGTCGCATAGGCTCCGCCACCGAACTGCTGCACGCCGATGATGAGGTCTGTCTGCGAGGCGACATAACTCTCCACGCCACGCATATCGGTAAAGATTGTATTGGCGCGCGACGTGTAGTCCTGATACACGCTCGTCGTCCCGGAGCGAAAACCTATTGCCTGACCACCGAATCCACTGTTCCAGTTTTCGTTGCCCAGTGGCATGTGAATGATGCGGAACCAGCTCTGATATCCATCCGCTGGACCTCCCAGCGCAATACGCTTCGCCCCGTAGGTCGTACTTGCACTTCCATACAGGAAATCCACGAGATTCTTCGCGTCTGTCTCGTTAAGAGTTATGGGGAGGATGATATATGGGTCGGCTCCGAGTGTATGACAAAGAAGCAGGTAATCCTGTAACGCAGGATTGGGATTGCCGGTGTTATAGCTGTTGGCGCCAGTCGCCACCATCTGCCGCGCAAACGTCGGCAATATCCAGCTATCCAATGTCTCCCCGTCAGGAGCGACGTTATAGCGCCATGTTGCTCCGTTTCCTGGTCCTCCAGTGTTTAAAGCCGTGCGCCAGGCATTTACATACTGATCTTCGAAGATAGTCGGGTTTGTCGCATCGGTGGTTGAGGAATCCTGCTCGAAGTCGAGATTGTCGAGTTCGACGACACCCGTTCCGCTTGCCGCGAACTGGATCGTAATCTGCGAACCCGCAGTGCCTACGCTATCCGTGATCGAGCACGACAGTGAATATTGGGCCCAGGAGCCTGTCAACGTCGGCGCAGCTGGGGCGCAACTGAACCCTCCTCCTCGGGATGCAGTGGGCGTGAGGGTTACCGTACCCGATACCTGCTTCGCCATAAACTTGAAGTCATAAGTCCCGTTCAACAACCGAAACCGATCCGGCGGCGTGCCGGATTCGTTGTCAAAAACAAACCTGAGAGTCGCTGTTGAGGCGCCTGCTGACGTGTCCAGTTTGTAGCTGGAGTTGCCGCACCCGGAGCACACGTCATTTGTTTCAAGGGAGATAACACCGCTGCCGGTGGTGCTGTTGTTAACTCCATAGATCGCGTTCGTCCCGATACGCTTCAGGACGATGACATCGCCATTTGCAAAAGCCGCTGCACACCCACTCGATCCTTGATTGGTCCCTGGATTGATGGTGTAGACAGGACCGGAATTCGGATAGTTTGCAGCGGTATTGGAAGCAATCGTTCCCGTGCAGCCTGATTCTGCTCCTCCGCTGGAGCACGTCTGGTCGTTCGCGCCGCACGACTGAATGACTGTAAACGTCGCTCCACTCCAGTAATTCGCGGCGACTTCGTCATAGATTGTGTTGCCTCCGAACGTGAACTGGGTCTGTGACGTGGTCACCCCTGAAGGCACGGTATAAATGACCATGTCCTGATAGCCTTCGCCGCCCATGTCGTTCTGGCCAAGAAGGTTCTTGTAGATCATTCCCGAGTCGTAATTCGTCTGCGAGCCCATGTTGGCCCCGACCTTCTGCGTGTTTGCCTGTAGAACAGTCGTTGGATCGACAGTGACCACCGTCGCCTGAGAAAAACCGTTCAGCGAAGTGCTCAATATTGCCGCCAAAAAGAACACTAGAAAAATGACATAGTTCGGCTGTATGCGCCTGGTCGATAAGTGCATTGGTCCAACTCCTATATATGAGAAATCGAAGAGTGCGAGGAACCGCCCTGTTACTCTCGGTTACTTTTTGTGGAATCCCGGTGAGCGGTACACGGCATCACCATTTCCGTTATGAGATTTGTCTTGTGTGTCTCTTGTATGTCCTACTGTCCCGCTTGGATTAGCCTTCTCTAATTTGGTAATCGGCAGGAAAGAGCTCTGTGGTGAGCTGAAAGTAACAATAGCAAGAGTGTTTGTTATTACTAAAGATCGTTACCATCTGATTCAATAGCTGAATATCCCCAGTAAATCCGTATGTTTATTTCTCAGCCTATATCTGGCTATTTCCCATACGTCTTGCTGAAGCAACATCTTGGTTTGAGCCAAATCGGTTTTGAGATCGAGAACTGACACCTGCCAAATCGCGGGTCCCGCTGCTGTCTCATGCGAAAACAGGAAGCTCTCAAGACTTATTGTCTGAGATAGTCCGCTGTTTGAGAAGGGTATTTACCACTAGTAACTATTACTTTTGGTACGGCGGCCGTCTGTGCTGATGCAAGGCACAAGTAAGGCCTATGTCGTTGAGATTTGACTTGTAAAAGTTACGCTATCTTTTTGCACGATGAGGCATTTTCTTCTCGATCGCTGGAGGCAGAAGAAGGAGAGATTGATCATCTCGTTGCGCGCGAGGGCTTGACGGCCATCGAATGAAAATATCGGGCTGCATTGGCTGTCCGAGAGACTGCAGTGTCTGCCCGTTGCCGACGGAGAATTACTGAATGATTAATGTATGAGCTGGTTTATCGGCGTCTCTAACTCAAGACGGCTGATGACCAACTGACATGAGTGCTTCGCCCCAGACACCGTTCATCTGACAGACGGTTGACCCTGGACGAACAAACACTCTGTAATATGAACGGGCTGGTGTGCGTCTTAGTTCATCGCCTTCAGGCAAATCACATCCATGTCGCCACTGATGCCGCTTGGGCTGGCCGTCGTGGTCTATGCAGCCGATGGAATGTCTCTGGGTGAGAAAATGCTTTTGCTATCCGCCGTTCCAATGCGACCATAGTGCAATTACTCAGAGGAATTGAATGCGCTGCCCTTCCCTGCTCAACATACTTGCCCTTCTTCCGCTCACCGCTCTGGCATTCGTAACCGCCGGTGCGCAAGTTCCCACACCTGTCTCTGTCCTCGGACACAATCCCGGCGACGACTTCTATCTCGCCGACTACGACGACGCCATCCGCTACTTCCACGCTCTTGCCGCTAGCTCGGACCGCATCAAGATGTTCAAAGTCGGCAAGTCTACGCACGGCGAAGAATTCGAGATCGCTGTCATCTCCTCACCCGAAAATCTCGCGCGACTCGACGAATACAAGTCCATCGCTCGCAAGCTGGCCGATTCCCGCAGCCTCACCGACGCTCAGGCGCGCGAGCTCGCCCGCACCTCGAAGGTCATCGTCCACATCGACGGGGGACTCCACTCTGACGAAGTCGCCGGAGGCCAGCACTCGATCCAGCTCGCCTACAAGCTCGTCTCCGCACAGGGCGACCCCCAGATCGACGCCATCCTTAATAACGTCATCCTCGTCCTCTGGCCCACCATCAATCCTGATGGCCAGAACATGGTCGTCTCCTGGTATCGCCGCAACCTCGGAACATCATTCGAAGTGAGCCCCATGCCGTGGCTTTACCAGGAGTACGTCGGTCACGACAACAACCGCGACGGCTACATGCTCAACATGATCGAGTCGCAGGTGGTCACGCGCACCGAGATCGAGTACAGCCCCGTCATCTTCTACTGCCAGCACCAGACTGCGCCCTTCCCTGCCCGCATCTGGATCCCGCCCTTCGCCGACCCCATCTCCTCCAACATCAGCCCCTACATGCGCAGCTGGCTCAACGTCGTCGGCACGCAAATGTCAGCGGCCCTGCAGGAGCAGCATCTCCCCGGAGCCATCTCTCAGGCCCAGTACGACAATTGGTATCCCGGCTTCCTCGACTTCACGCACGTCTTCCGCAATGAGATTTCCTTCTTCACCGAGACAGCTCTCTACCGCTACGCCACTCCGCGCTTCTACACCGTCAACGATTTCCCCAAGCCGTCGCAGGACTTGAAAGCCCTCACGCTCTACACCGATCCATGGCAGGGCGGATGGTGGCGTCTCGGCGACGCTGTCAACTACATGGTCGCCGCTTCCATGTCCGTGCTCGACACCTCTGCGAAATACCGCGAGCAGCTTCTCTATAATCGCTGGCAGGCCGCGCACGACAACATCGAGCACTTCAAGCACTCGGCGCCTTATGCCTACGTGCTGCCCAACCCACAGGCCGACACGCCCGAGGCCGCTCTCCTCGCGCAGAAACTTCTCGACAACGGACTCGAAGTCCATCGCGCCACCCGGACCTTCCATGCAAACGGCATCGACTACCCCGCCGGCTCGTGGGTTGTCTTGATGGACCAGCCATTTTCCGGCCTCGCCAAAGAGCTCTTTGAAGTGCAGCACTATCCGCAGGCGATCCTCGACGGCAGCGCCAAGCCCGTGACCCTGCCCTACGATGTCACCGGCTGGACGCTTCCCATGCAGATGGGCGTCCGCGTCGATGCCATCACCGATCCTGTCAGCGAAGACCAGCAGTCTGCCCTCGATCTCGTCTCTAAGATCGAACCGCTCTCCGCGAGCGTCGAAGGCGTCGGCCCAACCTTCATCCTCAGCCACAAGCCCGACGCCAGCTTCATGGCCGTCAACGATATTCTTGCAGGAGGCGGCTCAGTGGCATTTGCACGCGACGAGGTTCAAACTGCTGAGGGTCCTGAAACCGGAGCCTTCGTCATCACCGGCATCGGCCGCGCCAACCTGCTCTCCATCGCCCAGAAGTACAGCGTCGGCGCTGTCTCAACCACGCGCACTCCGCAAACTATTCCGATTCGGAAAGCCCGCGTCGGACTCTACCGTCCGTGGGCCCCATCCATCGACGAGGGCTGGACGCGATGGATTCTCGAGAAATATGGCTTCGCGCCCGAATCCCTCTACAACGCTGGAGTCAAGGCCGGCAATCTCCGCGCGCGCTTCGACACCATCATTCTTCCTGACATGTCGAAGACCCAGCTCACTGACGGATACAAACCCGGCCTCGTCCCCAGCGAGTATGCCGGAGGCATCGATACTGGCGGCGTCGATGCACTCCGTCAATTTGTCCAGCAAGGCGGCACGCTCATTGCCTTCAATCAAACGTCGGCGGCGGTGATCGACCTGCTTGGCTTGCCTGTCGCGAATATTCTCGCGGACGTGAAGAGCGACCAGTTCTTCTGCTCCGGAGCGCTGCTTCGCATTCAATTGAAAGATGGCTCTCGTCCCAGCCTCTATGGCTTGCCCGCCGACCCCGTCGTCATGTTCGAACGCGGACCCGCCTTCGCTCCGAAGCAGGGGTTCACCGGCGCAATTCTCGCCGCCTATCGCCAGGGCACCAACCCGCTCGAAAGCGGAGTCCTCCTGCATCCCGAAAAGATCGAAGGCCAGGCGGCCGCCGTCGAAGTTGCCAATGGCAAAGGACACATCTTTCTCTACGGATTCAAGCCACAGTGGCGCGCACAATCTCATGGCGCCTACAAGTTCTTTATGAACTCGCTCTACCGCTACGACGAGCCGCCCTTCGCCGAAATGAAGATCGTCAAGGCTGACGACTCGGAGAAGAAAAAGACGCCCGCCAGCGCCGGACAGCAGGACGACGACGACGAACCCAACTAGTTTAAATCCCGCGACGGTGCCCCACTCAAGCCCGGCGTTGGCTTGAGTGGGAATTGCTGAATATTCGAAATGCTCCACCCGCCTTTTTGTTACGCTCAAATCATGTTGAACAGTTCGCAGAGAATCGCGCCCGGACAAACGCTGCTCATCGATGCCGACGACACGCTCTGGGAAAACAACATCTACTTTGAGCGCGCCATCGCTGCCTTTATTTCCTATCTGGATCATCACGAGTACTCGCACGAAGAGGTTCGCGAAAAACTCAACGAGGTTGAGCGCGAAAACACCCGCGCGTACGGATACGGTGTCTCAAGCTTCCGCCGCGCCCTCGTCACCTGCTTCGAGCGGCTTTCGATCGAGCCCGTCACTCCGGAAAGGCACGAGCGCATCGTAAGCTTCGCGCAATCCATCACCGACCAGGAGATTGAGCTTCTCCCCGGCGTCCAGGAGACCCTGCCGCAGCTCGCCGAGCGTCACCGGCTCATCCTCATGACCAAGGGAGATCCCGATGAGCAGTCCAGCAAGCTTTTGCGATCTGGTTTGGGCGAGTACTTCAGTGCTGTCGAAATCCCGCACGAGAAAAACCCCGAGGCATATCAGAGCGTCTGTTCACGTCACGCGCTAAGCAGCACGACTACCTGGATGATCGGCAACAGTCCCCGCTCCGACATCAACCCGGCGCTTGCCGCTGGACTCCACGCCGTCTATATCCACCACCCCAACACCTGGGTGCTCGAACACGACACCATCGACTCCGCCCCAAACGGCCAACGCCTGCTCGAGATCGAGAGCTTCGCTCACCTCGATCTCCATTTCTAGATGCGTTTAGATAACAGCATCGGATCCAAACAGGCTCACAATTTCCGGATTTCCAGATTCATCGGCAAGCAGCTTGAATGGATGCCCTTGAGGATCACTGGCTCCGCGAAGGCCGGGGAAGCGCTTGAGGAATCGCTTCACCCATTCGACATCGCATCGCCGTATCGCGTAAGCAAAATCATCAAGCTCAATGGCCAGAAAGCCTCCCATCTCGCGCAGATACTCAATCGCCCACCCCGTAGGAGTCGCACCAAATTGAGCGTCGGTTGCGTTGATCTCCGCGCCTTCTTGAACTAACAGCTGCGCAATCACGCAGTGTCCGCCAAAAGCTGCGTGGTGCAGTGCTGTCGCGCCTTGCGCATCCCTCTTATTGATGAGTTCCTTGTGGCTCTGAACAATGGCCCTGACCTCTTCCACTGAGCCCCGTTGCGCTGCCTCGATAAGCATCTCGAACTCAACCATTGGGTACCTCGCCCGCTTGTGGTGAATTTGAACATAAGAATGTTGACAACCGTGTAAGTTGCCTCATTCAGGTGACGACACGCCACACTCCTCTTTGATAGATTTGCCGCAGCCCATGAATACCGTGGCTGTAAGCCCCAATCCCACGCCCCTCCTCAGCCGTCCAGCGCTTTCCGTCGGGCTTTCGTTTTTGTTGATGGGTCTGGGCTACGCTTTCCCCTTGCCACTCGTCGCCCACGCGCCCGATAAGATGTGGGCCGGCCAGATGGCCCCCGAGATCCTCAATCTTTACGCGCTCACCGCCTGGATGGGACAGGCGCATTTCTTTTACGCCTTTCGCGGTCAGGCGAAGGCGCTGGCAAAACAGCCGGAGCGGAGCACGATTTTCTACGCACTCGTTGGACTCACGCTTCTCGAGCTCATCGGCCTGCGCGCACTCATCGGCGTGGGACCGTTCAGCGCGCTCGTCTGGATCTATTTCATCGCCCACTTCGCCAAATCCGAGCGAGTCTTCCAATCAAGCCAGTCTCCCGACGCACCGGCCATCCCTCTCGCTTACTATCAGCCAGTCCTTGCCTTCACCTGGCTTAGCGCCGTTCTCTTCAACATCGGACACGTAGACGCTCATTCGTGGCTCCTGCTCGCAGTCACGCTTGTTCTTGCCATCGTCGTGCTCGCAATGGGAGGCTGGAGAGCGCTGTCGTCGGCGAACGCGCGCTTTACCGTGCTGGCCCTGTTCCTGCTCGGCGAATGCCTTGTCTGGGGAACCTATGGCCGCTATATGACGCCCGCATTCCGCGTCGGTGTTTACGTCTTCCATATTGCAGCAGCCAGTTACTTTCACTACCTTGGCAGTTATTTCTTCGCGGGTGCCCGCAGCCGTGATGCACTTCTTCGGCCTGTAGCCATCATCGCCGTGAATCTCACCGTGATCGTCCTGGGCTGGGCCGCAGGATTCGTTGCCTGGCTGCACTGGCTTACACCGTTGCTTGGCATCGAATGGTTCACCCTATGGGTCGCCCTGCATCTTGTTGGCAGCGATTTATTCCCGCGCCTGCGCCGTCTCTGACAGATCCGTCCTTACCCACTTCTTTTGCTATACTTTTAGAGGACAACCACTCATCAAGTGCGGAAGTGGTGAAATGGCAGACACACCATCTTGAGGGGGTGGCGCCGAGAGGCATAGGGGTTCAAGTCCCCTCTTCCGCACCAAATGTCCACCAATTTATTTGAGGATTCCGCTCAGAAAAGCAGCCGCATGATCTATCTGTTTATCGTGATTCACATAATTGTTTGTCTGTTCCTGATCGCCGTCATTCTTCTCCAGCAGGGCAAGAGCGCCGATCTCGCCGGAGCCTTCGGCGGCCAGGGATCGCAGACGGCCTTCGGCCCCCGCTCGGCGGCCAACCTTCTCACCAAGACGACCAGCTGGTGCGCCATCGTGTTCATGATTACCTCCATCGGGCTCACCATCCTGATGCAGAAGCAAACTTCGCATCAGCGGTCGGTGCTCTCCGGAACTCCGACCTCGCAGAGCAAGCCCGCAAAGAAGTAACACCAACAAATTCGAACCACCCAAGGGCAGGCCTCAGCGCCTGCCCTCTGTTGTTTCCGGACACGTCTGCTGTTTCTGAATCGTGACGGCATCGGGTATTGCGGTTAGACTTGCCTGCTAAGGGCATGCATGACGATTCCCACATCTGCTGGACAGCCTTTCGGCGCACAGCCTTGGCGATTGCGATTCTGTGCTGTTGCGTTGTGGCTCTTCCGGCCAGAGCGCAGCAACAACCACTGCCCGAGGACCCCGAAGATGAGAAGCAGGTAGGGCTCTGGCTTGACCAGGGAATTTCGACTCCCCTCTCAACGAACAAATCCCTGGATGTCGAATTTCACGAGAGACTCGACGAGGGTGCCTCGAACTTGTTCGAGTACTTCGTTCAGGCGGGGGTCGCGTTTCGCCTGCGGCCTTGGTTTACCGTGATACCGATTTATCGCTATCAACGCTTTCCCGGCAACCCCCAGATTACCTACGAAAACCGGCTGCAGCTCAACCTCACCCTCAGCAAAGCGCGCGGCCCTTGGCGGTATAACCTGCGCACCCTGATCGAAGGCCGATTTCCCGACGGCCGCGAAGCTTCTGCGCGCCTTCGATTCCGTCCCGGTGTCGACTACACCCTGCCGCTCCGCACGACGTGGCGTCCGACCATCGTCGTCAACAACGAATTTTTCATCGTTCCCTGGACAAATCCTTTCGCCAACGGCGGCAGCAGTTACACCCAGAACCGCTTCCAGGTTGGCGTCCGCTTACCCATTAACGATTCGCTCTCCGTTCGGCCTTACTACATGTTGCAATCAGTGAACCTGCCCCCCGGTTGGGACACCAACGAAATCGTTGGTATCTCGCTTGCCTTTAGGGTCCCACGCAAGATCAAGTGAGTCAGGGGCCCTGGACAGATTTGCCTTGACCACAGCATTGAGTCGATTTTCCAACAACTGGGAAACCACCGCAGCGTATGATTGGTTCGCCTTGACAATGTAAGGAGAACCGTCTGAATGAACACGCCCTTGACTTCGCCCGAATCCGCTCTCTCCCGCCGCAGGTTCCTCGGCACCGCCCTCGCCGGAACCGCCGCCACCCTTGTCGGCGCGGCCTCGACAGGCTTTCTTCTTCCCGAACCCGCTCTCGCCCAGAGTAACCTCACGCCCGACGAGGCGCTCAAGGCCCTCCTCGACGGCAACCAGCGCTACATCGACGGACGCTTCAAGAGCTTCGACCAGGATAAGCAGATCCTCCGCGATCACACCGTCGAAAAGCAGGAGCCCTACGCCGCCGTGCTCGCCTGCGCCGACTCGCGCGTGCCCGTCGAGATCATCTTCGACGAGAGCATCGGACACATCTTCGTCTCCCGCGTAGCCGGCAACATGGCCACGCCGGAGATCATTGCCAGCCTCGAATATGGCGCAGCCGTCCTCGGAACAAAAGTCATCCTCGTCCTCGGCCACGCTAGCTGCGGAGCCGTCAAAGCAGCCGTCGCAAACGGTTCCGTCCCCGGCCAGATCAGCGCTCTCTTCCCTCCCCTGCGCCAGGCCGTCGATCAGGCCGGTCCGGACCTCGTCGCCGTGACCAAGACGAACGCATCCATTCAGGCCGCGCTCCTCAGCAAGGCCTCTACCGTGCTCGCCCCAATGATCAAAGAAGGCAAACTGAAAATTGTCGCCGGATACTACGACCTCGGTACCGGTAAAGTCACCCTCGTTTAACCCGCCGTGTATACGGCAAATCCCGCGCCCAATCGGGTATCCGCACCAAGGAACGCTCTCGCAATCGCGAGCCGGTCTGAGCCAGTCGGCATAAGGCACCCCTCACCAGTGAGCGATTCTGCGCAGCAACCCTAAAGCGATTGAGCGAATCTATGGACAGCAGTGTGCTGAAGGCTCTGCATGCCGCGAACCGCCGTGGCCGCACTAGGAAGGGGATACCATGTCGTTCGGACTTTACGCGATCGGATTTGCAATTCTGATCGGCGGACTTATTTATGGCGCACACCTGATGCATATACCCGCGCACTGGATTGCAGTAGGGGCGATCGTGCTCACTGGCGCCGGGATTCTTTCCGGGGTAAAGGCAACGCGTCAGAAAGATCCTGCGAACTAGCGGCAATCAAAGGATATGCCGCCCACGAGCAGCCGCCTCACTTCACCGGAAAACAATCCAGATCGTTGGCGAACGTGATCGGGCCAGAATATCGGCGCCTGATTTCCGCCTCCGTCTCCTTTTCTTTTCCCAGAGTCCGCAGCATTCGGTGAGAAAGCACCAGTTGCTTTACATGAGCATTCGCCGCCGTCGTTCCGATCACCGAAGGCGGCATATGGAGACGTCTCTCCACTCCGGTCGCGCCCTCCGGTACGGCGTTGTGTGCGACGAATAAGTCCGCGTTCATCGCTAGCTGTGTCAGACCATCCCCGTCTCCGTTCGTATCTCCGCTGAAAACGATCCGCTTGCCGCCAATCTCCACCCTCCATGCCAGCGCGGGAAACGCGCCATGGACCACGCTCACCGCGTACAGAGCCATATCGGCGTTATGAAATACGAGAACCGGCGTCGAGGTGTCCGCGACATTGTGCGGCTGCAATACATAGCTACCTTCGGTGCCCGGCTCGACTAATTCACTCAGATAGCGCCACGCTCCGTGCGGATCGCTGAAGAGGTCGCTCACAAACTCCGTGGTCGACGGCATGTACTGGTTTCCCGAAGGACCATACACCGGCAGCGGACGCTTACGGTCTTCAAACCACGAAGAAAAGATCAGCGCCGGAAAATCGCCGCTGTGATCGACATGAAAATGGCTGAACAGAAACACATCCACCGTGGACATCTGCGCTCCGCTCTCGCCAAACCGCAGAGCGCTGCCCCCTCCTGCGTCGACGATCACCCGCGCGCTACCGTTCTCCCAAATCAGATAACTCGTCGACGCACGCTTATCCTGCATCTCCGGCCCTCCCGAGCCGAGTACCTGCACCGCCACGCCTGTGGCACCGCACGATTGCGCCCTCACAGGCGAAGCAGCGCACATCAGCGCGAGAGCCGCTAGAACAGCAAGAGCTATTACTGACAGTTTTTTTAGATACATGTCTGGAACCTCGCCATCGTCGTTTACTCCGTGACACCATTCCGGGAGACCGATATGCTGGCTTCTCATGATCGCTTGGTGAGATTCACCCGGAGACCCTTTTGAACAACTCCCCGTCAACAGCCCGTGAGCCTGCGCCTCTGAAGTCGGTCGAGAAGCTTTCCTTCTATCCCTGGCTCGTAGTGGGCATACCTTGCATTGGCGCCTTCATCGGACAGGTCGATGCCAGCATAGTCCAACTCGCCCTGCCTGCTCTGGAGCAATACTTTCACGCTGCCTTGCCTGCCGTAAGCTGGGTCGCCATCGCTTACCTGCTGGCCTACGCAGCCACCTTGCCGATATTCGCCCGCATGTCCGAGATGTTCGGGCGCAAACTCCTCTATATCGCCGGATATGCTCTTTTCACCGTAGCCAGCCTGCTTTGCGGTCTGGCATTGGATATCAGGCTTCTCATCGCTTTCCGTCTCCTGCAGGGTATTGGCGGCGGCCTGCTCGGAGCCAACAGCCTTACCATTCTGACGAAAGCTGCCGGGCCACACCGGCGAGGCCGCGCAGTAGGACTATTTGCCGCCGCGCAGGCTGTCGGCGTCAGCGTGGGACCGGTCGTCGGCGGACTTTTGCTCAGCACCCTCGGTTGGCACTGGGTCTTCTGGGTCTCCGTCCCCTTCGGCCTCGCCGGAATCATCCTCGGCTGGCTCGTGTTGCCGCAAACGGCCGAGTCGGATTCTAACAAGCGATTCGACGTATGGGGCGCGGTCCTGCTTACCCCCGCCTTGGCGTCGATAGTCATTCTGCTGAGCGAGTTTCAGAGCTGGAAGCCGGGATCGACCGCTTTGATCGCACTTTTATCCGTCATCCTGCTGGCGTGCTTCGCGTGGCGTGAGCTCCGGCAGAACTCTCCCCTGATCGACCTACACCTCTTTGGTGTGCCGGCCTTCCTCGGCGGCGTCATCGGAGTCAACCTGTCCTATGCGCTTCTCTACGCGATGTTCTTCCTGATGTCATTCGCCTTCATGCGCGGATTTGGCGATTCGGCCGTCTCTGCGGGACTTCATCTGGCTGTCGTCCCCATCAGCCTCGGGGTGGTAGCGCCGATAAGCGGCAAACTGTACGAGCGCTTCGGACCGAGACTGTTGACGACCGCCGGCATGATCCTCTGTAGCGGCGCAGTTGTGATCCTGTCGCACAGTCTGATCGGCATGCAGCACGATATCGCCGGTATGGCAGCGCTCAGTTTGTTCGGCCTTGGGCTCGGCATCTATATCGCGCCGAACAATTCTGCCACCATCGCCGCCGCTCCCGCTGGTCGAACCGGAGTTGCCGGGGGACTGGTCAACCTCATGAGAGTTCTGGGCTGCATGGTTGGCATCGTCACCGCTTCGACCGCACTATCGTTGCGGCTGCATGCGCGGACCGGCATCGGCAATAGAACGATCGGTGTTCCCGCTCAGGCTGTTGTGGGCGCCGTTCACGAAGTGTTATGGATACTGCTTTTCTTTACGGTCATCGCCGGCGGCACATCTCTGTTCAGACCCGCACCCGATGAGGAGCAGTCAAGCTCGTAGCACTCGCTTTTCTTGGCCAACAATTCCCTCATCCCGTCACAGAAAATAGGTCCCCCAAAAGCCTGTCAGAATCCTCCATGCTCCTCACTCTCTCCTTGACTGAATAGGAGAGAGCGGCGTACTCTCCTCTTTCAAATAGGAGAGAGCCGTATGGCAAAGCAAATCGAGCTGCCTCAGGGTGCATTGGAGATGCTCATTCTGAAGGCAATCTCGTTAGGGTCGTTGCATGGATACGGCATTCTGCTGCGCATTCAGCAAATCTCCGGAGAACGCCTCGAGATCCTGCAGGGCTCGTTTTATACCGCTATCTATCGCCTAGAGCGCCGCGGCTGGATTGAAGGCGAATGGGGTGAGTCCGAAAACAATCGCCGCGCCAAGTACTACCGCCTTACCGCCCCCGGCAAGCGCCAATTAAAAGAAGAGGCGGCGAAATGGTCCGACATCGCCGATGTGATCGCCGGCATTCTGCAGACGAAACCGGAGGAGATATGAGCGTATTTGCCACTCTTCTCTGCTGGTGGCGAGCCATCGCCCATCGCTCCCGCGTCCATCGAGAAGTGGAAGACGAACTGCGATTTCATATCGATGCTTACGCGAATGACCTCGTCCGTCAGGGTATGTCACCCGCCGACGCGGAGCGCCAGGCTCGCATCGACCTCGGCCGCGCCGATGTGCAGGGTGAGAAATATCGCGACGCGGTGGGCCTGCGCGCCTGGGATGAGATCTGGAACGACCTCCGTTATGGCGTGCGCGGGCTTTTGCGCAATCCCGGCTTTGCGGCCGTTACCATTCTTTCCCTGGCGCTTTCCATCGGCATGGCAACCGCGATGTTCTCGCTGGTGCATGCTGTTCTGCTCGACGTGTATCCCTACGCTGACAGCGATCGCACCGTGAATCCGATCGTCTTCGATCCGGCCCACCCCAACGATTGGGACTGGTTTGTCCTGACCCGTGATCAATTGCGCACCTATCGCAGCAGTCCCCTGTTCGAGGACGTACTCGGCGAGGCGAATTTCCCGGTGCAACTACAACAGGACGACGGCGAATCGCAGGCGCTGATGGTTGCGCTCACTGCAAATGCCGCGCCGTTTCTCAAGGTAAAGCCGCTCATTGGACGCGGCCTGCAACCTTCCGATGGCGACTACGGAGATCAGGCCCCGAACATCGCCGTCCTCGGCTACAAGTTCTGGATCAAGCAATTCGCCGGAGATGCGTCCGTCCTCGGACATAAGTTGACTTATAGTGCAGGTCTCCCGGGACAGAAGGCGCAATCCACCACGATCGTGGGCGTCATGCCAGAGCGATTCACGCTCGGCGGTACACCAGATTTCTACGTGCCGATGTCGCAAGTCACCTTCCCCAAGCTTCACTTGATTCCCTTCGCCAAACTGAAGCCCGGAGTCACCGCACAACAGGCGAGCACCGCCGTAGACGCAATGGTGCACGAATTTGCAGCGCAGGACCCTCGGATGTATCCGAAAACCTTTCAGACCCGCCTGCAGCCGCTCATCAAAGGCTTCACCGACCGCTCGAAGTTTGTCCGCAGCTTGCCGATTCTGTTCCTCGCCGTCGCCATGCTGCTGCTCATCGGCTGCGCGAATTGCTCCATCCTCCTGCTCGCACGGGGAACGACCCGCACCCACGAGTTCGCGCTGCGCGCAGCCATCGGTGCGTCACCATTCCGTCTCGTTCGGCAGCTTCTCGTCGAGTGCCTCGTCATCTCTCTTCTCGGATCGCTTCTTGGCGTTGCGCTTTCCTACTTCCTCGCTCGGGTGCCGTTGCAGCTTGCCAACAATCTTTTCCCGTCGGAAAGCGTGGTCCGCGTCGACGTCTCTGTACTCGCCTTCTCTATTCTTCTTGCTACGGTTGCAGGTATCCTCTTCGGACTGTGGCCTGCCCTCCGCTTCTCGCGTCCACAGATCGCCCAGACTCTGCAGAAGAGTAGCCGTAGAACCGCTACTCGCCGCGGTCAGGCATCACTGCGGCGCCTCATCGGCGGCCAAATCGCGCTCACGCTTGTCCTCCTTACTATTGCTGGAGCCGCGATTACTGCTTTAGTCAAGCTCAGCCGTCTTCATCTCGGATACGACCCGACAAATGTGACCTTCATGTACGGCAGCTATATGCAGGAAGATGTAAAAACTTGGGCTGAACGCGTGGCTAAAAATCAGCGCATGCGGGATGCAGTAGCCGCAATTCCCGGAGTCGTCTCTGTTTCGATGGCTGGGGATTTGCCACCCGGGAGTACCGATGACCGGTTTCCTCCATTCGAGATCGTCGGCGACCCCGCCAATCAGGCAGCCACAGCACGCCAATCCCGCGTAGACGCGAACTACTTCTCAGTTCTCCAGATTCCCCTCGCCACGGGACGCATCTGGACCGATGAGGAAGGTCGTCTCGGACTTCCCCTGGCCGTCGTGAATCAGGCCTTCGTCCGCAAGTATTCTCCAAATCGCAGCATCCTGGGCAGAACCATCCGCCTCACCGAGAGTGTGCAGCAGGCCCTCTCTTATGGAGCCTTGCGATCACCCGCCTTTACCGCTCCTGAGGTTCAGGTCATCGGAGTCACCGCCGATGTCGTCAACGGCGGCCTCGGCCGGCCTGTGCAGCCGGATATATACATCAACGTCCATGCTTTGGTCTTCGGAGAGGTCCCGCTGCTGCTCCGCACCCAGGGCGATCCCTTGCAATACACCGCCACTTTGCGGCACACACTGCACGATGCCGGAGCCAGTTATATCTACATCAGCTCTTATTCACTCGACCAGATGCTGAGCCGCGACGAGACCTGGCGCCGCGAACGCCTCACCGCCACGCTCTTCGGCATCTTCGCTGCCGCCGCGCTCGCGCTGGCGCTCGTCGGACTCTACAGTGTCGTCGCCTATCTGGTCGCGCAGCGCACTCAGGAGTTCGGCATCCGCATTGCCCTCGGCGCCACCCGCGGTCACATCCTATGGCTGGTGCTTAGAAGCAACATCGGCGTCATCGTTTCCGGAACCGCCATCGGCCTGGTGCTCAGCCTGGTGGTTCGGCATCAATCCGAGCGCTGGCTTGAAGGCAGCCCCCAGAATTTCACTGTCATGGCAGGAGCCGCAGCTCTGCTGGCGCTGGTGGCGATCGCCGCATGCCTGCTTCCGGCCGGCCGTGCCGCCATGACCCAGCCAAATGATGTCTTGCATGCGGAGTAAGAATCGATAATCTGGCCGATAATTTCGCGGAAACCGCTACAATAGAACTAGAGATCAAAAGGGCCCGGCAGCCGTAGCTGCTGGGCCTTTCCTTTTAACCCCTCAACTCCTTTAGATTCTTCGACGAGGCGACAACCATCGCAAAATCTATGATTTACACGCAATTCTTAAACTGCCTCGCTGGCAGTGCAATTCTCGCACCTAACCCTTTTAGAATTAGAGCAAGTGAAATAAAGCCAATCGTTTCACGTACTTGTCAACGTTAAGCTTTGCAACCCTCACCGAATCACGCACTTGCCAAAACAGGGGGGAGGGGGTACCACCCACTAATCGTCGTCATCGTCCTTGTGAACGCTGTGCGGATGCAGGATCATCCAAGGAACCGGCTTGTTCCCCATCGCGTCCTTCCACAGGATGACGTTGAGCTTGCGCGGGTCCACCCGGTCCTCGTGGGTAAAGTCCATGCGGCTCGACTCCTTTGCCCCCGGAGCCTTCTCGCTGTTCGCGGTGTAGATAAGATTGTTTGCCTGATTCGAAAAGTCTGCCGTGAAGCCCGGCTGATCCCCTGCTCCCGTGAACAAAGGCGCGATCAGCGGCGCGAAGGCGTCGTTGTTATTCATAGGAGGAATCCCGAGCAGGTCCTCGATGGTGCGTAACACGCTCACTGTGGTGTAGAAGTTGTGATCGACCAGCGGTTTCGCCTGCCGAGGCGAGTACTTGCTTATCACCAGGGCGACCGACCGGTGCGCGTCGACGTGGTCCGCTCCATCTTGCGCGTCGTCTTCGAGGATAAAGAAGACTGTGTCATCCCAGTAAGGGCTGTTCGACACCGCATCGACCGCGCGGCCAACCGCCAGGTCGTTGTCGGCGACGGAGGCCTTCGGCGTGGGCATGCCAGGGCGCGTCCCCGCCGTGTGGTCGTTGGGCAGGCGCAGCATCACGAAGGACGGCATAGTGTCGCGCCCCTGCATCCGGTCGTTGACCCACACATTGAAGTGAGTCAGAAATTCGTTAACGCGCAGTTGATCCGGAAAACTGAGATTGAAGTCCGGAAACGCAGCGTCGAAATGCCCTTCAAGCTCCGGCTTCGTGGCTACGTTGCGATAGATCAGCGGAATCTTCCACGGATAGGGGCTGTCCCCGCCCCCGTAGTTAGCCGGAATCTGCTCGCCGTGCTCGATGTAAGAGTGTTCGCAAAACTGCGTTGGCACCGGTGTGCCTTCGAGCGGAGATTTCTGCTTCGGAGCCTCACCGGAATCGTCGCAGAACTTCGTCGAAATATACTCGCCGAAATGGTACAGCGTCCTTCCCTGCCTCCTCAGATCAGTCCAGAGATAGCCGCTGTCCGGCTCGTTGATGTCGGACATTTTCTCCTCCATCGGATAGCCATTTTGCACCACGCCTTCGAAGTCATACGTACGCTCACTTCCGCGATACGCCTGCTGCCAGTTGCGTTCGTTGTAGTCGCTGGTGATTCCCGCTGTCGACCAAACGTGCCCATCGCCTGAAACCTCACCGGAGTCATAGAAGTTGTCCAGCACCCCGAACTGTAGCGCCAGCTTGTGCACATTCGGCGTAATGTCCTTCCCGTACATCGTCAGAGACGGATCGCCGTCGCCCGCGCCCAGATCGCCCAGTATCTGATCGTATGTCCGGTTCTCCCGAATGATGTAGATCACGTGATGAATGGGGTTCGATCCGGTCGTGAATTCCACATGATTCTGCGCAGCCTCCATCATGTTGCTGGCCACCACCTGCTTGGTAAGTGCGGGCAGATCCTTCTCGGCCTCCGTGCGGTCAATGCTCGCCAGCGATCCATACAGCAGCGTGGCAATGTAGGTGTGCAACCGCCTCATCCGCCGCGACAGGTCGTCTGACGGAACCCTCGGCTCCGCCTGCGGAGCGCCATTGGGTCCGGTCCCGCGGCCCTTCCCCGTGGCCACATAAAGCTTGTTCTCCTTCACCGCTACTGCCGTCGGGTACCACTCCGTCGGGATGAACCCGATCGGCTTCTCGGGCGCACCAACCTGGCTTGCCGGCTTGGTATGGAAGACCGCAATCGAGTCCGTACCGGAGTTGGCCACATACAGCATCGTCCCGTCGTCAGAGAGAGCAACCGAATCCGGCATCGCACCGAAGTACGTTTGACCCGGCAGCTTCGGCTCGTAGAGCCGCACCAGCTGCATCGCCTTCCCTCCTAGCTTCACCCCGGCCACCAGGTCGCGATTCGCCAGCGCGACATACAGCATCTTCTCGTCCGGACTAAGCACCAGCGAGATAGGGTGCGAGCTGGGACGGATAACGATCGAAGGCGGCAGCAGAGGCAGCTTGTCCATCACCTTCCCGGCGCGAAGGTCGAGCTCCGCTACGGCCGAGCCGTTCCAGAGCGCCACGAATGCGTGGCTCCCATCCTTCGTCGCAATCACTGCAATCGGATAGGCCGAGGGCACAATTGGGTGGTCCGCCAGATCGAACCGAGTCTCGATCTTCCCCGACGCGGCGTCGACCAACAGAACGTCATCGGAGAACTCATCCGCCACAACAATCTGCTCTTTTCCGCTCGAGCTTTTCACCACGGCGAGCCCAGTAGGAGCCGGGATGGCGACACCCTCGGGCAGCGGCTTGCCGATCTGGTTCTGCGTGCGGCCGGGAGCAAGATGCTGGAGCGGAACAGGAATCAGCCGTTCCGGCGTGAGCACGCCGTTCGCGAATCCGTAAACCGCGATGGCATTGCCGGTGTGTTTGGCGTCACCGCCCTCCGGCGCCGTCAGCGAGTCGAGGCTGACATAGAGGTGTGCCCCATCCAGCGAAAACGCAATTCCTGAATACGCAGTCTGAGCGGCGTCCACGACCATCCGCGCATCGGGAAAATCGCTGAGCTTTGCAGCGCTCGCACTTTTATCTCCCGCCTGCGAGTTTGCCGTGTCGAGTACCGCGATTGACTGCGAATAATTCGACTCTCCCGTTCCAAATCCCGCATTGATCACCGCCAGGTAGCGATGATCTGGCGACCAAGCCAGCCCCATCGGCAGGCTGTTCAGGCGCGCGGGCGAGCCCGGCACCGGCTCCAGAATCTGCTTGCTGGTAGGAAGGTTGACCGACTGTGCTGTGGCGAGGCATTGCCCCGCGAAGATGCCGAGAATTACGAACCAGCTGGCGCGAGAGCACATAAGGGTTGATCGTCTGCGGTTGAGATTAACAAAGAATGAACCCGGCCCGTGGACACACCCCGGGCCCGTCGGATAAAGACCGGTTTTCCATTCCATGACCATTACAAAAGTCTTACATAGCAATGCGACTCGGTACTGATACGGTCAAGATACAGATTCAGAACCCAGGGAGACAGAAGACTCCATGTCAGTCGAGTTGCTAGATCAACCCACCATCGCCGGCGATCGGAATTCGCCGAAGATCGCCGCAAACCTGCGGGCAGAAACAAAAGGTCCAGTCCTGGGCCGCGCCGCGCAAGGTGGAACCCTGAGCACCATCACCATCGTGTTCATGGTCCTCTTTCATATTGGTGCCGTCGCTGCGCTATTCATGTTCAGCTGGAAGGCTCTGATCTGTTCCATCATTCTCTGGGTGTGGGCCTCGAACCTCGGCATCGGCATGTGCTATCACCGCCTGCTTACGCATCGCGGATACAAGACGCTTAAGTGGGTCGAGTACTTCATGGCCATCGGTGCGACTCTGTCGCTTGAGGGTGGACCGATCTTCTGGGTGGCCACGCACCGCGTTCATCACCAGCTTTCCGATCACGAAGGCGACCCGCACACACCGACCGAAGGCGGATGGTGGGCGCACATGGGCTGGATCATGTGCGGCGTTTCCATGCACGACGAGACCGCCATGCTTTCGCGCTACGCTCCCGACCTCGCACGCGACAAGTTCCACGTCTGGCTCAGCAAATATCACTGGGTGCCTCTGGTGGTTGTCGGCCTGACCCTGTTGGCGATCGGCGGCTGGTCGTGCGTGATGTGGGGAATCTTCCTGCGCGTCACCCTCGGCCTGCACGCCACCTGGCTGGTAAATTCCGCGACGCATATGTGGGGATCGCGCCGGTTCGAAACTCGCGATCATTCGCGCAACAGCTGGTGGGTAGCCCTGCTGACGGGCGGTGAAGGATGGCATAACAATCATCACGCGCATCCCGTTTCGGCGCGTCACGGCCTGAAATGGTATGAGATCGATCCGAATTACTACGGCATATGGCTGCTCAAGAAACTCGGGCTGGCGTGGGACGTCAAAATCGCGCAGTTCGATCCGAACGACCCCAAACCTGCAGGAGTAGCTTAGGAACTTCCGCCGCAAACAATTCCATCGCCCGCCCGGTACACTTTTCCAGCGGGCGATTTTTATTGCGCGGCTTGTCGATTGCACCTATGAGAATCAGCGGGCGAAAACGCAACACGATCCTTTTCATCGTCCTTGGAGCATGCATGCTGGGGGCCGCTGTGGCCCTGAATGTCGGTTGGATCATCCTCAACTGGCGACGCCTCGTGCCGATGCTCATCGGCATCCCCTTCTTCGCGCTGCTCATCGCTGGCGTGGTCCTCAACACCATCTTTCTCGTCCGCGAAGTCCGTCGCAATGAGCGGCACGACAGCTTTCTGAACGCCGTAACTCACGAGTTGAAGACCCCGATCACCTCGATACGCCTCTATCTTGAAACCTTGCAGCGGCGCGATTTGCCGGAAGCGAAGCGGCGCGAATTTTACGGAATGATGCTCCAGGACACCGAGTGGCTGCTGGCCACAGTCGAGCAGGTTCTGAAGGCCGGAGAACTGGGACAACGCACGCAGAATCAGGTAAGACGTCCTGTGGACATGCAAGGGCTCGTAATCCAGTGCATCGACCGGACGCGGGCGCGGCATCACCTCGACGAGGGAGCAATTGTCTTCGAACAGACCGACGTGCCCGCGCCTATGATGGTGCGGGGCAACCGCGAAGAACTGGAAAGTGTCGTCCTAAACCTGCTGAACAACGCGGTGAAGTACTCTCCGAAGACAGTCGACATACGGGCGACTCTCTCGATCCGAAATGAAGCCTGGATCGTGCTCACAGTCGCCGATCGGGGCATCGGCATTCCCGCCTCGCAGCTTAAGCGGATATTCAAGCGCTTCTACCGTGTACCCGCGCGCAACGTTCTCAAGACCAAGGGCACGGGCCTCGGATTGTTTATCGTTCGCACCATTGCGCGGCAGCACGGAGGAGACGCGTTCGCTGAGAGTCCCGGCGAAGGCCGTGGCGCAGCCGTGAGCGTTCAGCTGCCGCGCGTGCTGCGGCCTGCTGCGAAAGAACAAGAGCAGGAAGTGCAATGAGCACGCCGGCGCGAATTCTGATCGTCGAAGACGAGACTCACCTCGCCGAGGGCCTGCTGTTCAATCTGCAGGCCGAGGGTTACGAGGCCGCAATCGCGGGTGACGGCGAGGCAGCACTGGCCCGGCTTGCGACCGAACCATTCGACGCTGTGTTGCTCGACGTAATGCTGCCAGGAAAGAGCGGCTTTGAGGTGGTATCTGAACTACGAGCCGGACAAAACTACGTGCCGGTCCTGATGTTGACAGCACGCGGGCGACCGGAAGATGTGCTGCAGGGCTTCGCGGCAGGGGTGGACGATTATCTGGCGAAACCCTTCGATCTCTCCATCCTGCTGGCGCGCCTCAACGGGCTCTTGCGGCGCTTGAAATGGCATCGGCCGGCGGACGACACCCCAGGTGCGGGCCCGGACTCGAAAGATGACCTGCGCGCATTCGAATTTGGCGGACGCCGGATCGACTTTGAAAACCTGGAACTCGAGGCAATGGGACGAACGGTCCGGCTCACCTTAATGGAGGTGGACCTGCTCCGGTACCTTGCGCGCAATCAGGGGCGCATCATCTCTCGCAAGGAACTGCTCGAGCAGGTATGGCGCGTTCACGAGGACACCGACACCCGCGCCATCGACAATTTCATCGTGCGTTTGAGGCGTTACATCGAAGACGAGCCCTCGGAGCCGCGCTATCTGAAAACCGTCCGCGGCGTTGGCTATCGCTTTCTTGCATCTGGCGATTGACGGGTCGTGATTGCATCGATTTCGCTCCTCTCGCATCGATAAACTATAGGAATCATGAGCGAAATCACCTTACAGATAGACGGTATGCACTGCGGTGCCTGCATCCGCCGTGTCACGCAAGCCCTGCAGCGCGTCCCGGGCACCGTGGTTGAGGAAGTCCGCATCGGCGCGGCTCGCGTGCAATCCGAAGACCCTGCGCAATTGGTGGCGGCGGTCGCCAAGGCCGGATACACCGCCCTCGCGGAGCGGCAGTGACCGAATCCGCCCCACAGACGGTCACGCTCGAAGTTGAGGGTATGACTTGCGCCGCATGTCAGGTTCACGTTGAGCGGGCTCTGCGCGACACAGAAGGCGTGGCGGAAGCAAGCGTGAACCTGATGACGCACTCGGCGCGCGTCGTCTATCAACCAGCGGTCACAAAGCTAGATTCGCTTGTCGAAGCAGTTCGCGAAGCCGGGTACGACGCTTCCCTGCCTGCCAAACTATCTCCTGAACACGAGCACGACCACGGCAGCCGCCTGGAACAGGATCGCCCGCTCCGGATCAAGGCTTTCGCCGCCATTGCCGGCGGCATAGTAACGATGGTCCTGTCCATGCCGCTCATGCACGGCATGCCAGGCACGCTCCACCGCCTTCTGATGCAGGTGCTTGCTCCGCTCTACCATATCCCGACTCCGATCCTCGAATACACCATGCTGGTCATCACTCTCATAGGCATGTTCTGGGCGGGCGGAGCCATCTACCAGCGGGCGTGGCAGGCAATGCTGCATCGCGCCACTAACATGAACACGCTGGTGGCGCTCGGAACTGGCGCGGCCTTTGCATATTCAGCGGCAGCGACGTTTTTTCCGAAATTCTTTGTTGAGCACGGTCTCAATCCCGACGTCTACTACGACTCCGTCCTGCTGATTCTCGGATTCCTCTTGCTCGGCAACTGGCTTGACGCGCGTGCAAAGCGCCGGACGCTCGACGCGCTGCACGCCTTCGCAAAATTGCAGCCACAATCCGCGCATGTGCTGCGCAATGGAGTTGAGGTCGAGATTCCGATCGCCTCTCTCGTTCCGGGCGAAATCGTCGTGGTCCGCCCTGGAGAGCGCATTCCGGTCGACGGAATCATTGTCTCCGGCACCAGCAGCGTGGACGAGTCGCTGATCACCGGCGAGTCTCTACCCGTACCCCACAGCGTCGGAGATCGCCTCATCGGCGGCTCCCTCAACTACGATGGAGCACTCGAATACCGGGCCACCTCTATCGGCGCCGACAGCGTGCTCGGCCAGATGCTGCGCCTGATGGAAGAGGCGCAATCCTCCAAAGCTCCTTTGCAGCAACTGGCTGATCGCGTTAGTGGCGTCTTCGTGCCCGTCGTTCTTGTGCTCGCGGCAATCACCTTCGCAATCTGGGCACTGGCCGACCACTCTGGAGGGATGAGCCGCGGCTTTGCCGTTGCCGTTGCAGTGCTGGTGATTGCCTGTCCTTGCGCGATGGGGCTCGCAGTTCCTGCTGCGCTCACCGTCTCTATCGGACGCGCAGCTCAACTCGGCATTCTCTTCAAAGGCGGCGAGAGCGTCGAGCGTCTTGCGCGCGTGAACACCGTCGTTCTGGACAAAACTGGCACTCTCACCGAGGGTAAGCCGCGCATCACCGCGGTTCACTCAATCGGCATCGGCGAAGCTGACCTGCTTGCGTTGGCCGCAGCGCTTGAGCAGCGATCCGAGCATCCTCTGGCACGCGCGGTAATAGACTATGCAGCCACCCGAGGCGTCGCGGCGGCTCCTGCACGCTCCGTTCAAGCCATCCCCGGCAAAGGTGTGACGGGACTCGTCGATGGCCGCACAATCGCGGCCGGAAATCGTGCATTGCTCGATGAACTGAATATTGCTCCGCCCCTCGATACGCCGTCTTTGTCTGGTGCGACCCTGCTCTACGTCACCGTCAACGGCCATCTCGCCGGATACCTCGCCGCCGAAGACACGCTCAGGCCCGGTGCAGTTGACTCCGTCCGTGCTCTTCACCAGATGGGTCTGCGCGTGGCCATGCTCACCGGAGACAGCCGCACCGCCGCCGACCAGATCGCGCAGGCGGCCGGAATCGACGAAGTACATCCTGAGTTGCTCCCCGAAGATAAGCTGGCTCGGATCCGCGCGCTGCAGGCCGATGGCCGCTCCGTGGCGATGGTCGGCGACGGCATCAACGATGCAGCCGCGCTCGCCCAGGCCGACGCTGGCCTCGCTATCGGCACCGGCGCCGATCTCGCCCGCGAAGCTGGAGACGCGATCCTGCTGCGCGGCGACCCCGCACAAATCGTCACGGCGCTTACGCTCGCCCGCCACACCCTGCGCGTCATGCGCCAGAACCTGGGCTGGGCACTCGGCTACAACCTGCTCGGCATCCCCATCGCCGCCGGAGTCCTCTATCCCTTCACTGGACTGCTCCTTAACCCGGCTGTTGCCAGCGCCGCGATGGCTCTCAGCTCCGTGAGCGTGCTGGCCAATAGTCTGCGTCTGAAGAGATTCGCGAGATAAACTACTAAGTGGGCTCGACTCTGTGCGCATCCTGACGCGATACATCCTGAAAGAGGTCCTCTCGCACGCCTTCATCGGCGGGGCGCTCTTCACCTTTGTATTGTTCATGCGTGACCTTCCGCACCTTCTGGAGCTGGTGGTTCGCAACAGCGCGTCCCTGGGTACCGTTGTCGAAATCTTCCTCCTCACGCTGCCCAACATGTTCACCGTCACCATTCCGATGGCGGTGCTGGTCGGCATTCTGCTGGGACTGAGCCGGCTGGCCGCAGACAGCGAAATCACCGCCATGCGCGCATCTGGGATTGGCGTATGGACCTTCGTCGGAGTGGTAGCAATCGTCTCCGTCATGGGCTGGGGCATCGGTCTGGCGAACACGCTCTACTTCGCTCCGCGGGCATCCAGAACAACCTTGCGTCTTGAGGCCGAATTGTTGAACGCGCAGGCCTCCTATGAAGTGCAGCGCGGAGTCTTCTACGAAGACTTCAAGAATTACGTGCTCTACGTGCAGGATGTCCGAGCGGCCTCGGGAGCAGCCAACTGGCGCGAGATATTTCTCGCGGATTTGTCCGACCCTGAATCTCCGAAGATCACCACCGGCGCCAGCGCCACTGTCGTCAATGGCACCGATCAAACGGCCATCATGCGTATGCGCGATGGAACGGAACACCAGACAACCGGCAACCAGCCCGACCAGTACAACGTCTCGACCTTTTCGCAGACCGACCTGCCGCTCACGCTTTCCACGCAGGAAGACACGCACCCGGGCCGCAACGAGTCTCCCATTTTGGCGATGTCCAACCAGGACTTGCTGGCCCGCTCGCGAATGCCCGGCGGCCAGTGGTATCTGATCGAGCTGTATAAGCGATTCGCATATCCCGCCGCCTGTCTTGTCCTGATGCTCGTCGGCGTTCCCCTCGGCATCTCCTCAAAGCGCGGAGGCAAAAGCGCCGGCTTTGTCCTCACCATCGTGCTCGTCTTCGTCTACTACTTCCTGTCATCAACCGGCACAGCCCTGGCCCGGCAAAACAAACTTCCTGCCATCGTCGGAGTATGGCTGGCCAATGTCCTCTTTGCGACCTGCGGCGTGGTCCTGCTGCGGCAGATGTCCACGGGAGGCGCCGCACTTACCGCGCTGACCTCGATTGGAAACTGGTTCAAAGCACCAGCGAAAGAAGAATTACCGGAGACGCACACTGAACGCCGCCCTGCGAAGCCGCGTCACACCCGTGGACGCTTCCCCCTCATCCTCGATGAATACGTCCTCCGCGAATTCCTATCGACCTTCTTCATGGTCCTAGTCACCTTTGTCGTCCTCATGCTCGTCTTCACCTGCTTCGAATTGCTGGGCGACATCATCCGCAATCGCACCCCACTCATTACGGTGGCCGCTTACCTCGCAAATCTCACCCCGAGCATGATCTACACCATCACCCCGCTCAGCGTGTTGATCGCTGTGCTCGTGGTCTTCGGCATGTTGAACCGATCGAGCGAACTCACCGCCATGAAGGCCACTGGGATCAGCCTCTACCGGATCGTTCTACCCGTGCTGGTCATCGCCTCAATCCTGGCGGTCGCGTTGTTCGTCTTCGACCAGCTCTATCTGCCCACAGCCAACCGGCGACAGGAAGCCCTTCGTAACGTGATCAAAGGCAAGCCGCCGCAGACTTTTGAACATCCCGGGCAGAAATGGATCTTCGGTCTGCAGGAGCCCGACAAGCCCGGACGCATCTTCTACTACGAGTTCTTCGACGCCACTCAGAATGCATTTGGAAATGTAACCGTCTTTGAGTTCAATCCCGACACCTTCTCCATTTCGCGGCGCATTTTCGCCTCCGACGCCCACTGGGAGCCGCAGCTGCACCAGTGGGTCTTCGAGCATGGATGGGAGCGCACTTTCACCGGCGCCGAAATCAGCAGCTATCGCCCTTTCGACGTTAGCACTTTCCCTGAGATCCACGAGCATCCGCAATATTTCAAGAAGGAAGCGCTGCTTTCGTCCGAGATGAGTTTCGACGAGCTGAAGGCGTACATCCACGACCTGAGCCAGAGCGGTTTCGACACCATACGCCTGCGCGTGCAGCTCAATCGCAAGCTGGCGAATCCCGTCATCACTCTGATTATGGCGATCCTTGCAGTTCCCTTCGCGCTTTCCATGGGCAAACGAGGCTCGCTCGCCGGAATCGCCGTAGCCATCGGTGTAGCCATCACTTATTTTGTCGTCGCGGGAACATTCGAAGCCATGGGAAACGTGAATCTGCTTCCTGCGTTTCTTGCGGCCTGGTCGCCCGACGTGCTCTTTGGCCTCGCAGGCGGATATCTCCTGCTGCGCACATCCACATAGTCGAGAACGGAATCGAGTCATTCATGTTTCAACGCCTCAAGCCGCTATTGCCCTACATGAGCCGCTACACGCACGGCTACATATGGGGAGGCATCGTGGCCATCCTCAGCAGCGCGGTCTGGGTTTTCTTTCCCCACGTCATCGGCATCGCGATCGACGATCTCAATCACGGCGTCACGCAGAGAAAGATTCTCGTTTACGCCAGTCTGCTCGTCGCGATCGCCGCCGCGAAAGGCGTCTTTCTCTTCTACACTCGTTGGATTCTCATCGGTATCTCACGCGACATCGAGTTCGACCTGCGCAACGATCTCTTCCGGCAGCTTGAAAAGCAGCCGGCCGAATATTACCAGCAGCGCCGCACCGGCGACATCATGGCGCGCATGACCAATGACCTCAACGCCGTCCGCATGCTCCTCGGACCGGGCATCATGTATAGCGCGAACACGCTGCTCTTCTCCGTCTTCGCTCTCTATTTTCTGCTGCGCATCAGTCCCCTGCTCACACTTGCTGCGCTCGTCCCGCTGCCGCTGGCCAGCGTCCTGGTACAAGTCATGGGACGCAAGATTCACGAACGCTTCGAGCGCATACAGGCCATGTTCTCCGATATCTCGGCGCAGGCGCAGGAGAATTTCTCCGCCGCCCGTCTCATTCGCGCCTTCGCGCAGGAAGAAGCACAGGTCAAGGCCTTCGAGCAATCAAACCAGGAGTACATTCGCCGCGGCCTCCGCCTCGTGCAGCTTATGGGAATGCTCTGGCCCACGCTCGAATTCATCCTCGGACTGGCTATGGTCATCGTTCTTCTCGTGGGCGGTCGTCAGGTGCTGGCGCACCGCATTACGGTTGGCAACTTTACCGCCTTCAGTACATATCTGGTCATGCTCACGTGGCCCATCATCGCGCTGGGCTGGGTCGTGAATCTCTTTGAGCGCGGAACCGCCTCGGTAACCCGAATCCATGAACTCCTGGCTGAAAAACCATCGATTGACGATCGCGACGCTGCGCCAGAGCTTGCCCGGCATCACGAAATACTCGGCGACATCGAATTCCGCAATCTCTCCTTCAGCTATATGAATGCTGACGGAACCCCCTCCGCCGAAATTCTCCACAATATCTCTCTGAAGATTTCCGCCGGCTCCAGCCTCGCGCTGGTAGGACCCACTGGCGCCGGAAAAACCACTCTCGTCAACCTCATTCCCCGCCTTTATGACGCCCCTCCTGGAACCGTGCTCATCGACGGTCACCCCGTGCGCCAATATCCACTCGATAGCCTTCGCACCAACATCGGCTTCGTTCCCCAGGAGACGTTTCTCTTCAGCGAAACGATTCGCGAAAACATTCTCTTCGGAGCTGACCATGCAAGCCGCGAAGAAATGTTGAGCGCAGCCGAAGGGGCCCACATTCGCGCGGAGTTCGAAGAGTTTCCCCACGGCTTCGAAACGCTGGTCGGCGAGCGCGGACTCACTCTCTCCGGCGGGCAGAAGCAGCGCGCCGCTCTGGCCCGCGCGTTGGTTCGCAATCCTCGCATCCTCATCCTCGACGATGCCCTTGCCAGCGTCGACACCTACACCGAAGAGCGCATCCTCGAAGAACTGCGCCACCGCATGCAGGGGCGGACGACGATCCTGATCTCGCACCGCGTCTCCACGGTGCGCAATGCCGATCGCATCGCCGTGCTCGTCGCTGGCCGAATCGCCGAGTCAGGAACACACGAAGAACTCCTCGAGAGAAACGGCTACTATGCCGACCTCTATGAGAAACAGCGCCTGGAAGAAGAACTCGCCGTCGCGCATTGATTAGGACAGGCTATCTAGCTCTGAATGGGTTTGATGAAGTCGGCGGCGGATAGGACAGTGGCGCGCGAAGGAAAAAGCTTCTCGAGGAGAGTCGCGTTCAGATCGGCGTCGAGATCGGCGCAGCAGTCCTTGATCACTGCGAGTCGGAAATCGAAGTCACTGGCCTCGAGAAGGGTGGAGAGGACGACGCCACTGGTGGCGATGCCGAACAGGACGAGCGTATCGATATTGTTGACTCGGAGAATCATAGACAGGTCGGTACCGGTGAAGGCGCTGATACGGCACTTGGTGATGACGACTTCGTTTTCCGTGGGAGCAAGCGCCGGATCGATGGCCCCTAAGGGCTCTTGAAACAGACTCTGATGTTGCGGAGAAGCCTTGATTGCACCAAATAGTGGATTGCGGGAACTCACTTCGGGAAGACTGGAGCGAAAACCGACTTTAACGTGGATGACGGTCATGCGGGAAGAGCGTGCGTGATTCAGGACGCCGGCAGCGCGCGCAAGAAAAGCGTCTTTATCCCCCTTGGTATAGATGGAAACGATGCCGGCTTGGCAATCCAGGTTGAGGACAGCAGCGTGGTCGGGATCAATGGGAAATGCAATTGACACGGATGTTCCCAGGAATTGCGGCAGTCACTTTGCCAAATATCCGTCTTCGAACCGCAGTCATTGTTACCGCATTTGGGGGTTCGTGTAAAGGGCAGCCTGCGAAAAGGAACGTAGCCCAGGATGGGAAAAACTAAGCACAGGGGCTTCATGAAAAGCAGCCTGAAAACAGATAGCCTCCTCAAATAGCCTGGAAGAGGAACTGGCCGTAGCACATTGAGAAAACTCCGAGTTAACGGTAGTGGGTCAGTTGAAGCCACAGAACATCTTTATCGCGAACGCATCATAAGGACCATTATCATGCGCTTTAAGTGATCGATAAGGGACTGAAGCTCAACCCCTTGCATATAAGGCTATGAAGCTCCACAGGGCTGGGAGAACCGTGATATTGACAGCGAGAATTTTGATTGCCATCGCATTGTGTTTATCGAATGGTTCTTTATTCGCAGCCTCCCAATCATCACCATTTCAATTCCTGCAAAAGCCTGGGCCGTATCTGGTGGGTTTGAAGGTCGTCGATCAGTATGATCGCTCGCGCACTTACCCCGCTTCTCCTAAGGGATCGTCAAACTCCTCCGCGGGCGATGATCCCCGTCCGCTGCAAACGCTGGTCTGGTATCCATCGCTGAGCGGCACAGACAAACCTATGACGGTCGGCGACTATACTCGCCTTGCCGACACGGAGATCCACTTCGACGCGCCCCGTCCTGAACAGAATCGATGGCGTTCGCTATTGAAGACGTCGTTTGATATCCCGCTGTGGGCGCTGCGGGACGCGAAGCCGGCAAAAGGGCATTATCCGGTTCTTATTTACGCCCCCAGCGATTCCTCCGTTTCGTGGGAGAATGCTGATCTGTGTGAGTATCTTGCCAGTCATGGCTATGTGGTTCTCGCAAGCCCCTCGATGGGGGGGGCAACACGCGAGATGACGGACGATCTGGCTGGGATCAATGCGCAGGCTCGCGACATTTCTTTTCTCATCAGCTATGCGAAATCCCTTCCCGACACGGATTCCTCCCAAGTCGCCGTCGTCAGTTGGAGCTGGGGCGGAATCTCGAGCCTCTTGGCCGCAGCACGAGACTCTCGCATCGATACCCTGGTAGCGATGGATGGAAGCTTGCGCTACTACCCAGGCCTCGTTAAAAACGCCGGGGACATTCATCCGGAGAAAATGACTATCCCGCTACTTTTCTTCACGCGAAATGTGAGCCTTGAAGATCTGGAAAACGACGACGTTCCTCCTGCAGACAAAGTCGGACCAAACGTTCTCAACGCTTGGATACACGGCGATCTCCTCACCGTGAATATGCTGGGCATGGCACACCCGGAGTTTAGTTCCATGTTTCAGCGCAGGGAGAGTGCGCAACGCTTTTCAGAAAACCAGGTAGCCGATTACGGACGGGAGGATGCCAACACGAGTTATGCCTGGGTTGCGCGCTACACTCTGGATTTCCTGGATGCCTACCTGAAACATGACGCTTCGGCAAAGGCGTTTCTTGCAAGGACCCCGGCTGAGAATGGGGTTCCCAGGCACTTTATGGAGGTAAGGTTTCGTGCCGCGCAGAAACCATCTTTATCTGGTGCCGGTGCCGGGTCAGTGGCAGTTCCTTAACCAGGACGTGAGGAAGATAGAACCCGCCGCATGAACAGACACATTGCGCAGCTAATCTCATGTGACACACTACCCGAGTTACCGGGCGATAGCCCGCAGGTTACGCCGCAGGCGATCAGGGTCGCCGTCTTCCAGATGCGCCTCAACTTCCAGACTGGTACTCTCCCAGACCGGCACGGCTGAGGCCAGCAGAGTCATACCTTCGTGCGTGAGTTTCAGCCGGCGAACCCGCCGGTCAGAGCCGTCTGCAGTCGTGTTGATTAGTCCTCGGCGTTCCAGAGGCTTCAGCGCGGCAGTCAGGGTGGTGCGGTCCATGGCCAGCAATGACGCCACCGACGCCATGTCCGGAGGCTCAGGGCGATTCAGCGACATCAGCAGCGAGAACTGGCCATTTGTCAGGCCGAACGGTCGCAATGCCTCGTCGAAACGCCGCGCCAGCGCTCGCGCCGCTCGCTGCACATGGAGACAGAGGCAGCAGTCGCGAACCCGAATGGTAGTTTCGAAAGGAACAATTGTGGCTCTTGACATGGCTCTAATATGTTGATATCAACATGAATTGTCAAGCCTCGATGATTGAGGAACGATCTTGGAACAGAAGCGCTCGATGATTGCAGAAGGTGGCAAGAGCCAAAATTTCTTGAAAGATTTGTCGAATTTCGATCCCGCCGTTCGTCGACATAGTGAAAGTCGAACTGTAGAGGAACCTGGTGATCATTTAACCATGTGGTTGACTGATCGCCATTCCTGAATATATGATTCAACCAACTGGTTAACTCGCTGCTAGAAGGCTGTGGGGAAATCCGGGGAGACGGAGGACCGATATGTCATTCCTGCGTGATTTGAAAATTGCGGCTCGTTCCTTATCGCGAGTTCGCGCGTTGTGGATCACCGTAGCTCTTACGTTGGCTCTGGGTATCGGCGCAAACGCGGCGATCTTCAGTGTCGTCCGCTCCGTGCTTTTGCGTCCGCTCCAGAATCGCGATGAAGACAGGCTGCTTTACCTGCGCCAGAGCGCACCCGGCATCGGCCAGGAAAACGCGACCTTCTCGGTTCCTGAAATCCAAGACCTCGGAAAGAGTCTGAAGACCATCAAGGAGCTGGGAACCATTTCACCCATCGACTTCACCATCGTTGGCCTCGGCACGCCGCGCGAGATCCCCGCCGGGGTAGTCGACGGCAATTACTTCGAGGTGATGGGACTGCGTCCGGTGATCGGACGCCTGCTGACTCCCGCCGACGACGGCCCGAATGCCCCCGGCGCAATAGTCCTCACCTATAAATTCTGGTCCACCTCACTGCACTCCGACCCCAGCGTGCTCGGAAAGTCGGTACGCCTCGAGAGCTACGGAGGTCCGCGCACGGCGACCATCGTCGGCGTGCTGGAACCGTCGGTGCCTTATCCGGTGGCCACGGAGATCATCGCCAACGTCGTGACCAGCCCGCATCATCTGTCCGCCACCATGGTCACTGGCCGTGAGCATCGCATGACCGAGGTCTTTGCGCGCCTCGCTCCTGGCGCGACTCTCGAAGCCGCACGGGCGGAGCTCACCACGGCATACGCCGCAATCGTGCAGGCGCATCCGGAGGTCTACAAACCCGCCGACCGCTTCCAGATCGGTGTGACGCGCATGCACGACCAGATCAATTCGCGCGCGAACACCATCCTCTGGGTGTTATTCGCGGCCTCGGGCCTCCTGTTTGTGATCGCATGCTCGAACGTCGCCAATCTTGTGCTGGCGCGAACCGTGCGCCGCGAGCCGGAGCTGGCCGTTCGCTCCGCCCTTGGAGCAAGCACAGCGGTCCTTCGCCGCTCGCTGCTCGCGGAGAGTATCGTGCTCTGTGGAAGCGGAGTGCTGGCGGCGTTACTCATCGCCGCTCCCATGGTGGCCGTGCTGGGCCGCTACGCATCTCGCTTCTCTGTACGGGCTGATGGCCTGAAACTCGACTTCACCCTGGTGTGGTTTGGAATTGCGCTCGCGCTGGTCGCCTCCGTCTTCCTGGCGTATATTCCGCGTCTGCCCGCCGCAGATACCTCCCGGGGCCTGGGCTTAACCACTAATGAAGTGCGCGTGACTGGAAGAAGCGCGCGGCGTCTCCGCATCTTTGCGGTGATGCAGATTACAGCCTCGTTCCTGCTGCTTGCCGGAGCTGGCGTGCTCATGAGGACTCTTTACGTCCTCGAATCAACGCAGCCGCCATTCGAGACCGCGAAGGTTCTCGCCTTGAATCTGCCCGTGATGTCCTATGGGCGAACCCCCGAGCAGGTGCGTGATTTCTATCGCGACGTGAAGAACCGGGTCAGCACGATACCCGGAGTCGAACATGTGTCCGAAGGCTTCAGCGTTCCCTGGCGTGATGAGCAGGGGTTGGACATCAGCTTTGCCTTCGCAGTGCAGGGCGCGACCCGCAAGAATGGTCTGGATGATTTGCGCGCCCACTTCCGCTCCGTCTCGCCCGGATTCTTCCCCACCGTGGGCATGCCGATCGTCGAGGGTCGAGATTTCAGAGACACCGACAAGGAGGGGTCCGAACGAGTCGTGATCATCAGCCAGAGCGTTGCGCAAACGCTCTTTCCCGGCCAGGAAGCGATCGGCCGCGAATTGCACTGGACAGACGGCGTGATGAAGTTCATCGGCATCAGCTACGAGCCGCGGCGGATCGTCGGCGTTGTGCCCGATTTCGACGATGAAAACATCATCCCGTCGCCGGCCATGACGGTGTATCAGCCGACTGAGCAGGAAGGGTGGCATGGCCGCCTCTTCGTGCGAGCGAAGCATGATCCATACGCATTGCTTCCCGCCATCACCCGCACGATTCACGAGATGGCGGCAGATCAGCCCGTAGAGAAAGCCAGCACTCTCCAGGACATTCGCGCCGAAGTTCTGTCTCCAGACCGTCTGAATGCCGTCGTATTCGGTGGATTTGCGGCAGTGGCGCTGTTGATATCCGTGGTGGGCGTGGCCGGCGTACTTGCATTCTCCGTAAGCGGACGCACGCGCGAGTTCGGAATCCGTATGGCTCTCGGCGCACAACCGCGCAACATCCTGACTAATGTTCTTACAGAGGGTCTGGTGATCGCCGGCATTGGAGTGGGTGCGGGTCTGGTACTCGGCTTCATGTTCGCGCGCATCATCGGCAAATTCGTCGGAGAAGTGCATCTGCCCGGAACGCTCTCTTTTGCCGCGTCCGCTCTTTTGATTCTGGCTGCGGCGGTGATTGCCTCGGCCGTCCCTGCGGCGCGCGCCGCCCGGGTGAACGCAGTCGAAGCTCTGCGCTCGGAGTAGTGGGCCTTCTACTCGCTGGATGCCGCGCGGCATCGGATCGGGTCTGGCAAAGCTGGGTAAAAACCCGCATATCCGCCGACATGGCAGTCAGGCGTTCCGGGCGTGCTGGCCCTCCAAGGCAAACCAGCGCGCCACGCCGCACATTGAGTCCAGACCAATGGGGCTCCTTTCATCCCGCATGCACTGACAATGGTGCAATCCAAATTCGCTCGTAGCACGTATTAAGGATGTGTACTACTCTGGGTTCGCACCAGAATGGTCTATTTGGGGATCTGTCCAACACGTAACACGAATTGTGATAACGTGCCATTCATTTTAATATCGAATTTCAGTTTGAGCCGAGGATAACGGAGATCAATCATGAATTCCGATAGCACGAATAGGAGAGGCCGCACACGCCTATTCGTGGCCGCAATGTTGTTCGTTGCGGCGGCCGCCCCGGCTCACGCGACGGCTTCCTCCGGTGCAAAAACGATGTGGGTTACTTCACTCATGGTTGCCGCGCAGGAGAAAGCGCCAGTCGTCACGAGTGATAAGGCTCATCCGCCTCAGCTATCGGGAACTGTAGTTGACACGTCTGGAGCGGTGATTGCCGGAGCGACCGTAATGGTTCGGAGCGCGACCGGTACTGTAGAAAAATTGACACAGTCAGACAACAACGGCTCCTTCAGTATTTCTGGACTCTCGGCAGGTAATTATCGACTTGTCGTGTCTAATCCCGGTTTTCAAACCAAAGAAATGCCCCTCACCATAGGGGGGACCGGGGCGCCGGCCGCGTTGCGCATCTCTCTGGCTGTGAGCGCCGTGAGCACCACTGTAGAGGTGCAGGGCCGAGAGGACAGTCTCATTGGAATTGCCGATTCCGCCACCCAGGGAACGGTTGGCGCAAAGGAAATCGAAGATCGTCCGATTCTTCGTTCGGGAGAAATTTTGGAGACGGTTCCCGGTCTCATCATCACGCAACACGCCGGCGGCGGTAAGGCCAACCAGTATTTCCTTCGCGGCTTCAATCTCGACCACGGCACAGATTTCGCTGTCTTCCTCGATGGTATGCCGCTTAACCTGCCGTCGCACGCGCACGGCGAGGGTTATGCGGACATGAACATTGTCAGCCCGGAATTTGTGCAGCGGCTGAATTACGAGAAAGGTCCTTATTACGCTGAGATCGGCAACTATAGCTCGGCTGGATCGGCCAACGTGCAATTTTTCAAGACACTGCCCCAGAACTTCTTCCTGGTGGAAGGCGGTATGTATAACTATTGGCGGGCCGTTTTCGGGGTCTCGCAAAAGCTCGGCTCGGGCAATATGCTATTCGGCGGAGAAGCGTATTACGATGACGGCCCATGGACGCATCCGGATGCTTATAAGAAATTCAACGGCCTTCTAACTTATAGCCAGGGCGATTACGCAGAGGGCTTCAGCATCGCGGCCCGCGCCTACCACGGGAACTGGCACTCGAGCGATCAGGTCCCCATTACCGCGGTGCCTCTCGTTGGTTTCTTCGGCGCACTGGACCCGACTGACGGTGGCAATTCACAGCGTTATAACTTACAGGCGGAATGGCATCGCCAAGGCGCATATTCCGCGTCGACAATCACGGGCTACGGATTTTATTACGATCTCGATTTATTTTCTGATTTCACTTACTACCTGGATGACCCCATAAAGCGCGATCAGTTTGAACAGCAGGACAGGCGCTGGGTGGCTGGGTTTGACGTAGCCCACACGATTTTCAGCCAATGGTTTGGCCGCAAGGTGCAAAATACGTTCGGCTTGCAGGTCCGCAACGATTGGGTTCACAACGGCCTTTACCGGACGGAAGATCGTGTGCGCACGGATAAGAATGATCGCAACGCCTGCAATGTTGAACCCATTCCCGAGTGCGATACCAATCCGGATCTGATCGCGGTCCTGCCCGCGGCTACAGATTTGAATAAATTTACGGACACGATGGTGGGTTTTTATGTAGAAGATAAAATCCAGTGGGCGGAAAAATTCCGCTCGGTCCTGGCCCTGCGCGGCGACGACGCAATATATGCCGTCACCAACTTGACTCCCCCTTATATCGCCACCGAATTGCCCGGCGCTCCCGTGATCGACTTTGCGGCGCTCAATTCCGGCACGGCCTCCAAATTTCTGCCCAGCCCAAAAGCGAGTTTGATTTTCGGCCCGTGGTCCGATACTGAGTTCTATATACAGGGCGGATTCGGTTTTCACAGCAACGACGCGCGCGGTGCAACACAAAGGATTGAACCGATTTCGCCGGACTATCCTTTCCCAACGCCCTCCACCCCGATTCCCCCCCTGATTCCAACCAAAGGCGGAGAAATCGGTGTGCGCACAGTGGCTGTCCCACATCTGCAAAGCACCTTTTCGCTCTGGTACCTCCACAGTGCTTCCGAGCTGCAGCAGGATGGCGACACCGGAGGTACGGTTCCTTCCCAACAGCCGAGCGAACGCTATGGCTTCGAATGGGCGAACTACTACACGCCACGGGAACATTTGGCTATTGATCTTGACCTTGCGGACTCCAAGGCTCTTTTTACCGCGATAGATACAGATGATGCTGCACCGGGCAGCCCGGGTGGCAAGCGTGTGCCCGAAGCGGTCGGGTTGGTGATTGCATCGGGCATCACATTGCAGAGTTACAAGGGCTTTTGGGGGAGTTTGCGCTTGCGCTACTTTGGCCCGCGTGACTTGACGTCCGACGGAATTTATCGCTCAAATTCAACGGCGTTGCTCAATGGAGAAGTCGGTTATCGAATTGGCGAGACATGGCGCGTTTCGGCCGAATTTTTGAATTTGCTTAACCGCCGCGATCACGACATTGACTACGCTTATATTTCCCGAATAACGCCAACAGCCACGGCGGCATTCACAGACGTTTTCCACCCTGTCGAGCCGTTTCAGGTGCGGTTCGGGCTACGAAAGACCTTTTGAGAATGGGCCGCCGTTGTCGACTTCCTTGCGGCCGAGCGCTCTCAACTTTCTGACGATCAACGTGAGCCATCAGTTCAGCTTCGGTACTTCAACTTTTTAGTGAGAGTGCTTGTGGCCGTTGCCCTTCAGGGCCGTTCCGGAATTTGTCAGGACAAGCTTGCCCAGTTCCACGCCGCGGAGGGCCAGCATGCGATCGGCAATTCCCTGGATTTCCTTGCTTCGCCCCTTCATGATGATGACTTCCAGACAATAGTGATGGTCTAGATGAACGTGCGTGGCGGCCAAAACCGTTGCACCGGCGGAATGCTGAGTCTCAGTCAACCTCTCCGAGAGATTCGGGACATGATGGTCGTATACCAACGTTAACGTGCCTACCACCGGCTTGTTCGAATCGATAGTCTCCGTCAGCAGGGCTTCACGTATGAGATCGCGGATCGCTTCGGAGCGGTTCTGATAGCCGCGCTTGGTTATCAGCCGATCAAACTCCTTCAACAAATTCTCATCGAGCGAAACCCCAGTTCGACTCAGCTGTGACATGACGATCCTCTGTCCTCGATTCTAATGGCGGCCTTCACCGTCAACAGCCACTCGACGTCGTTACCTCCATCGGCTGGTGCAAGTTATCGTTGCCAATCCAGGGATGTTGTACTTCTCTCACGTTACGACGATCACTCCGGTCGCGCACAATACAGTTGGCCGACAATTTCCCTCGACCCGCTATAATAGAAATAGAGACCCAGAGGCCTGGTAGCAATCACAGCCGGGCCTTTCTTCTTCAGGGAAGCCTCTTACCGCCAACCTTTTTAGAATCAGACGGTCACAAGATGCAGATACTAGAATCAAACGGTTACGGCAGAGCCCGAACCACTGCCCTGAAATCAGTGCAAAATGATCGAATAACTCTTTTAGAATCATGTAGGAGTCAATAAATCCTTTACTGACTAGTAGGTAGCACCGACGTACCCCTTAAACCCATTCCTATCAAACGATTACAGAATCGGGACCCAAATAGGGGGAGGGGGGAGGGGTACCGCCCTACGCTGTCCAGTTCGAGGGTGTCGGCTCATTGATGATGGCGATAGTCGCCGGACCGGGCATCCGGATGGCATGCTTTGCGTGCTCTTCTGCCAGCTGCCGAATCACCTCCGGGTCCTTGGAGACGATATGCCAGGCCTCACGAACATCGCGGATACAGGCAATCGCCTCCTTTAGCCTCTCCGCCGAAGCCAGCCGGGAGCCCTCGATGCACAGGGCAAAGATCGCCGCATAAAACTCGGACAGCGCCTTCGCGGAAGTGCCTCCGATATCCATCCGCAGCCGCGACTGCAGATGCATCAGGATATCGAGGGTGCGCTTGATGGCTACCCGGCGCTCGTGAGTGTCATGGACTTCAATAGCCTGAATTGCGCGATATAAAAACCGCACCATGCCATCGTAAAGGGCAACGATCAGCTCCACGCCGTTCATGCCCGCAAGAGCCTGCTGCTGGTAATTCATCAGAGCCTTTTATCCGTTGGGATTTTCATCGTAACCGGTGATCGCGCTGTAGATTTCGTTAATCTGATCGATCTCTGAAGGAATCTGCTCGAGGGTATAATTCGCGGCATTCAGTTCGTTGGTCAACTGCGTCTGCTCCGCGGCGATGTAAGTGTTCTCATTGGTGATATTGGTGTTGAGCGACGATTCCTCGGCAGAGTCCTGCTGCAAGGTTAGATACACCGTTCCGTAAGGAGCGTTGTTGCCGAGGTTGTTCACCACATTGCTCAGATTGCCGCCAAACGAGGTGAAGTAGGCACTTGGCTGAAAGAAGTTCACTACATCCTGATAGTTGCTGTTCAGCATGCTGCCCAGCGTATCCGTGTCCAGGCTTAGCGTGCCGTCATCGTTGGTGGACAGACCCAGCTGAGTGAACGACGTAACCGCATTGGACTGCGCGGAGCTGAAAGTCACCGGTGTCCCGCTCGTCGCATCCGTCAGACCGCTGCTGTCGACGGCAATAGCTGCCGTCGACCCGGAAGTCGAGTTTGCCAGGCTCAGGGTCGCCGTGCCTCCTGAAGTGGTCACGCTGGCGGTGACACCAATATTCGCTGCGTTGATGGCAGACGCAAGACCGGCGAGTGTGGCATTCGATGGGACTGCGACGGTCTGCGCTAGCCCGCTTCCCACCTGAATCGAGAGGCTCCCGGCGAGCGTATCGGATGTTCCGATGACCGAACTCGTGCCCGCCGCATTGGCAGGCTGGAGGAATGCCAGGGCGGATTGGAGATCCTCTTGGAGCGTGGCGATCGCCGGGTTGCCAAAGAGCGGCTCCGCATTGCCCGAGCTGTCTTTGCCCTCCTGAGTATTCAAGTCCCCGATGACCGTGTTATACGCGCTCACAAAGCTGCTCACTGCCGATTCAACCGCACTGTTATCGTTCGTGATCTCCACCTGAACATCGGTGGCCGGCGCGGCGCTCAGCAGCTGGATCGTCACCCCTTGGATCGCGTTCGTGACGGTGTTCGAGGCACTGGTGACGGCCACGCCGTCCACCGTCAGTTGCGCATCCTGGCCTGCCTGCCCCTGCGTGAAGCCGATCGCAGTCGACGTCGTTGCATCCTGAAGACTGCCGCCGATCGTGATGCCCCCGGCCGCCCCGCTGGTCTTGCTTACCAGGGAAAGCAGCTCACCGCCCGAAGTGGTAATCACATTGGCGGTAACACCGTAACTGCCTGAGTTGATGGTATCGGCCAGCGAGGACAGTGTGTCGTCCGACGAAGTCACCGTGATGGTCTGCGTTGCAGCCCCGCCAACCGCGAACGTCAAAGTCCCGCTCAGTGAATCGGTGGGAGAAATCGTGCTGCTGTATTGCGACGAGGTCTGAGCCAGAGTGTTGACTACGAACGTATGGCTCCCGGCCACCGCATTCGACGCCGCCGAAGTCAACTCGAGAACCGACTCGTCAGAGCTTGACCCTTGCTTCTCCGCCAGAACGCCTTCAAAGTCCGTCAGCGACTGAACCGAGGTCGATAGTGTGCTTAGATCAGTGCCGATCGAGGTCAATGCCGTGTCTTGTGACTGCAGCGATGTGAGCTGGGTCTTCCAGGGAGTCTCTACGGCTTGCAGGTTCGCAACCAATTGGCTGACAGTGGTGTTCACGTCGAAACCCTGACCGCTCGTCGGCGACCCAAAGGCAATCCCTACTGTTCCCATAGGCTCTTTATCGTCAACTCCTTGCAAGACTTCAACCAAGGCCTGCTAGAGGCCTTGGCCATCGAAGTGCAAGCCTAGCGCCCGATCGCGGGTCACGCGATGAGAATTCTCCAATAAAAATACGGGGAGCCGAAGCTCCCCGCTGAAGGAATGGATAGAGCTTTACTGCAACAGCTTGGTGACTTCCTGCTCCACGCTGTTGGCCTGGGCCAGAGCGCTGATGCCGGTCTGGCTGAGAATCTCGAACTTCGAAAGGTTCGAGGTCGCCTGGCCGTAGTCCGTCGCCTGAATGGAATTCTGGGCCGAGAGCACGTTCTCCTGCTCAGTCGAGTCCACGCTGGAAATGGCGTTCAGTGTATTGATCTGCGATCCAACATAACCTCGCTGCGCAGCCACATCGGTAATGGCGGAGTTGGTGTCGGTCAGCGCCGTCTGTGCAGCGGTCGCGCTGGTGAGCACGTCTGCGCTGAGGTCCTCGCCTGTGCCCGGTGTATAGCTGATGGCAGTACCCGTAGACGCGATCACGCCGCCCACGTCGCCCACGCTTGCCGAGGTCAGAGCGGCGATGGTCAGCGCGTCGGTAGCTCCGCCGGTCGCAGTTGCGTCACCGGAGTAGACGGTGACGGGCGCAGCGGAGAATACGGTGTTCCCGTTGAATGAGGTGGTCACCCCGATATTATTGATTTCGGCCAGGATCGACTGATATTCCTGGTTGGCGGCCGCATCCTGCGAGACGCTGAGCGTCCCGTTCGAAGCTTCAGTCGCCAGCGTAATGCCGCGGTTCAGAAGATTGGTTACCTGTGAGAGCGCGCCGTCGGCGACCTGCAGAAGGCCAACCCCTTGCGTCGCGTTGTCAGCAGACTGCGTCAGAGCGGCGGAAGCCGCGCCCAAGCCGTCGGCGATTGAGAGGCCGGCTGCGTCGTCCGCGCCGGAGTTAATGCGCGAACCAGACGAGAGCTGTTCGAGCGTGTTCTGCAGGCTGGCCTGCGTCGAGTTCAGGTTGTTCTCCGCGTAAACTGCTGCGATGTTGTTCAGGACACCCAAAGACATTTGATTTGCTCCCTTTACAAGTTGATCTGTGGATCGATCGATGGATTCCTGCTTAAGACGCTGTACCGGCAGCGAAAGCGCGATGCTTAGGACCGGGTCGTCTGGCGGAAGGAACCGTCTAACACACCCCCTTCATCGGCGTTGGGGAAGGCGTCTTTATTCACGCTGAGCTGTTTGGCAAGCCGCGTGCGTGCCCTCAACTAGTTCGCAGCAGGCTGGCGGTCGCACCTCGAAGGCTCATCAACATTTCCCTCTTTGAGCCGATAGAGAGATCAGATAGGGCTCAAGGCGAAGACACGATGATCGAACTGACACGACTCAATGGGATTTCACTGGTTGTCAACAGCGACCTTATTCAGTACGCCGAGTCTGCTCCGGATACCACGCTCACCCTCGTTAACGGGGAGAAGGTCGTGGTTTGCGAGAGTGCAACCGAGGTCATCGACCTCACCGTTGCTTATCGCGCCCGGCTCATGGGAGAGGCGGCAAAACATTGTCCGGGAGGCTTGCTGCTTGCTTCCGGAGCTGCCCTGCGCGCCCTCGCTGCTGATCCAGTCCGCAGGAGTTCAGACCAGATCGAACCGGATACAACCGTAGCCTCGCGCAGGCGGAGAACGGAAAGCTAGAGCCACGGATACGTGAATGACGAAGTGGCTGATCCTGAGCATGACGGAAAGCGGGGAATAAAACGCAATGGATACAAGCAGTCTGATTGGAATATTGCTGGCGTTGGCTGGGATTCTCGCCGGCCTGCTGCTTGAAGGTGGCCACATCGGCCAGATTCTTCAGCCCACTGCCGCCATGATCGTCCTTGGGGGCACCCTTGGCGCTGTCATGCTTCAGTATCCGCTCGCGATCGTCGGCGGAGCAGCCAAACGGCTGTTTCGCGCCTTCTTCCACCGCGAAACCGGCGGCGAAGCCACGGTACGGCAGCTGATTCACTTTGCCAACAAGGCACGGCGCAGCGGGATCATCTCGCTCGATCAGGATCTGCAGTCGATTGAGGACCCCTTCCTCAAGCAGGCCATCATGCTGGCGGTTGATGGAACCGAACCCAGCGAACTTCGCAAGATCATGGACCTGCAGATCGAAAACTATTTCGAACTGGAGGAGAAGATCCCCGCCGTCTTCGAATCCGCGGGCGGCTTCTCACCTACTATCGGCATCATCGGCGCTGTTATGGGTCTAATCCAGGTAATGCAGCACCTGGACCACATGGACGAGGTGGGTCGAGGGATCGCCGTCGCCTTCGTCGCAACGATCTACGGTGTCGGCGCTGCAAATATTTTCTTTCTGCCGGTAGCCGGCAAATTGCGCCTGCGCATCCGCGAAGAACAGGTGCTGAAGGAGATGACGCTCGAAGGCGTCGTCTCTATTCTCGAGGGCATGAACCCGCGCATGATTGAGATCAAGCTCGAAAGCTTCTTGGCTGCGCCTCGCGCCAAAGGCAAGGGCCCTGTTGAGGTCAAAAAAGGGGCAGCATGAAGCGGAGCAAACGTAAATTTCACGCCAATCACGAGCGGTGGCTGGTTTCTTACGCCGACTTCATTACACTCATGTTCGCCTTTTTCGTCGTGCTCTATGCCAGCTCACAGACTGACATAAGAAAACAGGCCCAGGTCGCGCACGCCATCAACCAGGCTTTCAAATCTCTGGGACTATTTCAGCCTGCCACAACCGATCCGCGTGCGAAAACCCTTGCCTCATCCACCGACGAGCCGGTCACCCCGGTCAATATTGTCCTTGGCGACGAGCTTTCGGCCTCGCCCTCAGCGGCTGTAAGAGCGGACTTCGAACGCATGCGCAAGGAGCTCGAGTCCAGACTCTCGAACCAGATCGCCCAACACGTAGTCGCCCTGCATATTGGCAGGGACGGCCTGGTTATCTCGTTACGCGAGGCCGGCTTCTATGACAGCGGTTCAACCACGCCTCATCCGGGCTCGATCGGCAGTATTGATTCTATCGTTGCGATCCTGCGACCCACGCCCTATGACATCCGTATCGAAGGCCATACCGACAGCGTTCCGATCCACACTGGCCAGTTCGCGTCCAACTGGGAGCTTTCGACCACACGCGCCACGCACATGGCCAGGCTTTTCATTGAGCGTTTCGCCTTTCAGCCGGGACGCCTGGCGGCTGCCGGCTATGCTGAATACCACCCAGTGGCCGGGAACGACACTCCAGAGGGGCGAGGCCAGAACCGCCGCGTCGACATCATTGTGCTGCCTTCCATCAACGGAGTGCCGCAAACAGAACCGACACCGGCTGCTCATCGCTGAAGGTTATGATGGGAGACAAATGCCTCCCAACTTCTCACCGGAGAGTGCCAGTCTCACGCCGTCGCTCGCCGAGGTCCGCTACCATGAGGCCGTCGATAGTCTGGCCACAGGCGACCTCCCGACTGCTATTGCCGGCTTCCGGGCGAGTCTGGCCGCGGATCCGGAGTACATTGACTCGGCGCATGGCCTGATACATGCCCTGAAGGATGCCGGGCAGCTGGACGAAGCTGTCGCCATTGCGCAGAACCTTATTGCCACGCATCCCGACGACGTTCTCGCGCATACCAGCCTCTCAATCCTTCATCAGCGCCAGGGAAACATCCCGGAAGCCGAAGCGGCAGCTACACGCGCTAAGCTGCTGGGCTGGAAGATCCAGTTGCGCGAACGGAAGGAAGCGGAAAGCCGGAGATGAGGCGCGTCGCTTCCCTACCCCGACATATCGCATGACCACTCTCTACGTTGCCACCACTAATCCGGGTAAGCTGCGTGACTTCACCGTGGCGGCGGAGGCGGAAGGCGTCACCATTCATCCGCTGCCGGGACTTGAGGATATTCCGGCTCCGGCTGAGGACGAGCCTGACTTCGAGGGCAATGCGCGGGTGAAGGCTGTCTATTACAGCCGTTATCTTCCCGGCGAGATTGTGATCGCCGACGATTCGGGGCTAGAGGTTGATGCGCTGGGCGGCGAACCGGGGATCCGTTCGGCCCGTTATGCCGATGACGCAGGCTTCGTGTCCGCTATCGGCTCAAGTACTGATGAACGGAATAACCTTTATCTGCTCGCTCGGCTCGAAGGCGTGCCTGGCGAGCGGCGCAGGGCGCGGTATCGCTGCGTTCTGGTGGCCGCGCGGGATGGAGTGTGTCTCCTGACTGCCGAAGGCACGGTCGAGAGCGAAATCCTTCGAGCGCCGCGCGGCGCTGGAGGCTTCGGCTACGATCCGCTTTTCTATCTACCTGAGCTGGGGAAAACCATGGCCGAGATCGACCTGGCGACGAAGCATCGGCACAGCCATCGGGGCAAGGCGCTGCGGGCTTTGGTGGCGAGGATGCGCGGCGGATCGTGGCAAGCTCGTTCACTCGGCATTTAGCAGGGGTACCTCCTCCCCCCTCTTTTTTCTATGGTTTTGAACCCGTTCATTCCATGGGATTTATCTATTGTGGTTTGTAATCCATTCATTCCATTGGCAGAATCTGTAACCGATTCTTTTAATGTGACTTATGAGCCGCTTCGGTTAATCACCCGCTGTTACATCGCAGATTCTCAACGGGTTGCGAGGAAATCCTTTGCTTTCTCTCGATTGCAGGCGATCCTTCATAATAAATGACTTGCTGCCGCATCATTGATTGCAAAGGGCTTGAGCTCTCTACTATTATTGTGCGCAAAAGCAAAGGGATCGCCCCGGGCGATCCCTTTGCTATGTTCTATTTCCATTTTAGCAGGCTGCGCAAAATAACACGCCAAAGTTTCTCGATCACAAAATCACGCGCCCGTTCGATCACCATAAACGCGGTTGTCGGTACTTATATATCTTCTCTGGCATTGCGAAGGGCCGATCACATCACCTTTGTTGGTCGATGCGTTTCCCGCCAGTCGCTTGGCGGCATGCCTTCCCAGCTTCGGAACGCACGTCCGAAGGAGTTTGGATCTTCAAATCCCAGAAGGTAAGCCGCTTCGTTTAGTTCCAACGCTGAGTTGCTGAGGTAGTACCGCGCCATCTGATGACGCGCTTCATCCAAGACACGTTGAAAGCTTGATCCAGAGTCCTGAAGCCTCCGTTGTAAAGTACGAGGGCCCATATGTAGAGCTTTCGATATTGCGTCGACCGAGGGACGGTGGCCTGTCAGTTTGTCTTGGATTGTGCGGCGCACAAGCTCCAAGAAACTGTCCTCTTCCTTGTACTGACGCAGCTGCTCCTCAAATTGCGGTGCAAGCAGGTCGAGCAGTTCGGCATTCCGTGTGACGAAAGGCTTCGTTGCGTCTGAGGCGCGGAAAACAATGACGTTGCGAGGTGCACCAACCACGACATCGCAGCCCAGGCTACGCTCGATCTGACGAATGTTGGGGCGCTGCTGTACGTACTCGACTCTGAGAGGATTGAGCGCTGTTCCGCTCCCGTGCCGCGCTAGAGAGCGCATCCACGAAAAACAGTAGTCGGTAAGGGTCCATGGCTCTTCATCGATGGCGAGCAGCCAACGGAAGCCGACGGTGAATTCTTCATCGTCGAGTTCTACAACAATCTCTTCCGGAGCGGTCAGCTTCTTGTATCGAGCCATATGTTGTGACGCTGCAACTAGGTTCTCGGTAGAAAGCGCCGCAATCGCCATCGGATGGAAGCGCTCGGACTTCGTCTCAACGCCGAGTTTCACACCAATGAGCAGGTCAGAACTCACCTGATCAATGGCACGCCAGAGGGCAAACAGCTCGCCAGTGGAGACAAGCACGCGGGTTTGCTCAAACAGGTCACGCGGGAGGCCGGCCCTGCGCAGCACAGTTGGGACAGAAACTCCTAGCTCCTCCAGCTTTACAGCGAGGCGGCCCGGAACGCGGAAGTGTTTGAGCATCACCTACTCCTGCTCTAACCATACCGAGTTTATCCACCGGGTAGCATGCAAAAGGCGTCATAAAAACGGCGAGAGGCGTCAGGTTCGACGATCTGCGTTTGTCGTGATTTGCAGAATTATTGTCGTACACGGAAGGGCAGAACCGTGGCGTCAGGGCTAGCTTTAAGGGGTAATTGCGGAAGTCGAAGCGGCGCCGAAGAGCTGGAGAGTGAACGATGTGAGCTGCCCCCTCTGATTAGTCCAGGTAAGTGGATGAGGCGGTCCGGGTTTGAGTTTAGCTGCAGTTCATCCCGCAGCAGCCGTCGAGGCTGTGCAAATGTGGAAAGCGGTTTGTGCTTTCCACATTTGCATAGCCTTTTGCAAATTCTTCCGGCGTCAGGTAACCCAACGAGCTGTGCGGGCGCACCTGGTTGTAATCGATCCGCCAACTTTCGATGGTCTCCCGCGCATCGTCCAGCGTAAGAAACCAATGTTCGTTGAGGCATTCCTCGCGGAACTTTCCGTGGAAGCTTTCGATGTATCCGTTCTCCATCGGCCGCCCGGGCGTGATGAAGTGCAGTGTGACTTTGTTCTCGTAGGCCCATTGATCCAGCGTCTTGGAGGTGAACTCGGTGCCATGATCGATCACGATCCGCACCGGCAGTCCACGCTCGAGCCGCAGCTTCTCCAGCGCTCGCACCACGCGTAGTGCCGGCAACGACGTGTCGACCTCGATGGCCAGCATCTCCCGCGTGTAGGCATCTTCGATCGACAGCGTACGCACCTTGCGTCCCGTGGCCAATGCATCCTGGAGAAAATCCATCGTCCAGGTTTCGTTCTTACGCTGTGGCGCAGCCAGCAGCACCCGCGCCTGAGCGCATACCCGCCGCCGGCGCTTGCGGCGGCGCACCACCAGCTTCTCTTCCACGTAGATCCGGTACACCCGCTTGCTGTTCACTGCCCAGCCTTCCCGTTGCAACAAAACATGCAGCCGCCGGTATCCCCATCGGCGCCGCTCTTCGGCCAGTTCCCGCAGTCGTACGCGCAGCCGCTGGTTGGCTTCCGCGAAACGCGTCTGTCGCGGGCGATAGCGCAACATGGCTCGCAGCACTTCCAGTTGCCCACAGGCATGCCGTTCCGAGCACTCCCCTGCAGCGCGAAATACCTGCACCGCCTCTCGCCTGGCCTGTGGGCCTACCACTTTTTTGAGAGCACCGCCTTGAAACCTACAATGTCCAGCGCCTGCTCGGCCACCAACTGCTTCAGCTTGCGGTTCTCTTCTTCCAAATGACGAAGCCGCTGCGCCTCGCTCACTTCCAGCCCGCCGTACTTCGCTTTCCAGCGATAGAACGTCTGCTCGCTGATGCCATGCTTGCGGCACAACTCCGCGGTCGGCTGGCCCGCCTCCGACTCCTTCAGAATCCCCACGATCTGCTCTTCCGTGTACCGGCTCTTCCGCATCTGAAGTCCTCCTCCAAGGGCCGCCTGGCCCCAATCTATCGGAGAACTCTCACTACCGGTGGACTAAAGGGAAGGATGCAGCTCAGATGCACTACGGCCACGCCACTTCAAAGTTCCTCCACAGGCCAGCCACACACATCGAAAGAGAGAGCCATGAAAATCGTAATGTTAGGTCTATTTCTGTCAACACTGATTGTGCAGTCGTCACACGCACAGCAATCGCCAGAGCCACCGACGGAGACGATCAAAACTGCCGTAAGTCATACACCCGAACAGCAAGAAGTCATCAACCTCTCGAAGATGAAATGGGATTGGATGGCAGACAAGAAGGTCGATTCCTTAGAGGCTCTATTCGATGACAAAGCCATGTTCACTCACATGGGAGGGACCTGGGGGAAAACCCAAGAGCTGGCTACCATCAAAAGCGGTGGCATCTGGTACAAAAAGGCTTTCGTCTACGCCGTTGACGCTCGCATATTCGGTAACACCGCCATCTTATTAGAAGACATGGATTTGCAGGCAGTAGTCGGTGCGCACGAAGTCACGAATCCTTTTATGGTGACGGAGGTTTATAGCAAGGAGAACGGTAAGTGGAAGCTTGCCCAACTCACGTTCTCGCATCTGCTCAGGCCAGTTAAAGTGAATAACGATAAGAATTAGGCATTCGAGAGAGAATCTGGGGTGAACATCATGGAGAAAAGAAAATTAGGTAACAGTGGCCTTGAAGTCTCAGCTTTGGGACTCGGCTGCATGAACATGACCTCGGCGTACGGTCCTGCCGCCGACAAGGGCGAGATGATCAAACTGATTCGCGCCGCTCACGACAAAGGATTGAGCTTCTTCGACACTGCCGAAGCCTACGGGCCGTTTGCCAACGAAGAGCTCGTTGGTGAGGCGCTTCAGCCAATCCGCGAACAAGTTGTGATTGCTACGAAGTTCGGCTTCGACATCGACCCGGAGACCGGCAAGCGCGGCCCTGGTACGAATAGCCGCCCAGACCACATCAAGGCTGCGGCTGAGGCCTGCCTGAAGCGGCTTCGGACCGACCACATCGATCTTTTCTATCAGCATCGTGTTGATCCGGATGTCGCTATCGAGGACGTTGCCGGTGCGGTGAAGGATCTGATCGCCGAGGGCAAGGTGAAACACTTTGGCTTATCTGAAGCGGGTGTAGACACGATCCGCAAGGCACACGCCGTACAGCCGGTCACGGCGCTGCAAAGCGAATACTCGCTCTTTTGGCGCGGACCGGAAGACGATGTGCTGCCCGTGCTCGAAGAGCTTGGAATCGGGTTCGTTCCGTTTAGCCCTCTTGGTGCTGGCTTCCTGACTGGGCAGATCGATGAAAACACCAAGTTCGACTCGAGCGACTTCCGCAACCAGGTGCCACGCTTCTCGCCGGAGGCTCGAAAAGCGAACATGGTACTCGTGCATGCCGTGCAGGCAGAAGCCGAACGCAAAGGCGCTACGCCCGCGCAGATTGCGTTGGCGTGGTTGTTGTCACAGAAGCCGTGGATCGTTCCCATTCCTGGCACTACAAAGATCTCCCGCATGGAAGAGAACCTTGGAGCGATCGACGTGCAGTTAACGGAGAATGACCTAAAGCAGATTGAAGATGCCACCTCGAAGCTCTCGCTCGAAGGCGCTCGCCTGCCAGAGGCCATGCTCAAGATGACTGGACGCTAGACACTCTTCGGCTCTTCTGTGCACACCCATCCGTAGCCGCAGGAATGACGACCGAGAAAGGCTTACAAACGTGACACATAACTCCAAGGATCCCTGCGACGAATGCCGACGTGGTCGGTCCTGAGAAGTCGGCATAGCGGAAGCGATCCTCAAGATCAATAATCGTTCCGGACAACTCCCGGACGACGGGCAATCAGGAAGTTGCCAGGTCTGTTGCGTGAGTGATAGATTCTCGCTCAAACGTTTTAGTAGGATATGTATGGCATCCACCGCGGCTACAGTTCAAACCGCAGAGGTAGTATCTCCTACGCGCAAACCTGAGCGCCTGGTCTCGCTCGATGTCTATCGCGGGCTGACGATTGCAGCGATGATCCTGGTTACCGATCCCGGAACCTACAGCGCGATCTACTGGCCGCTGCGGCACGCGGAGTGGAATGGCTGGACTCCGACGGACATGATTTTTCCGTCGTTCCTGTTTATCTCCGGCGTGGCCATGACCTTCTCTTTCGCGGCACGTGCAGCGCGCGGAGAGACACAACGTCAAGTTGCCATGCATCTTGTATGGCGCGCAACTCTGCTGATTGTGATTGGCCTGGTCCTGAACGGCTTCCCGCTGTTTCATCTGCACACACTGCGGATTCCTGGAATTCTGCAGAGGATCGCCCTTTGTTACCTGGGCGGTGGTCTGCTTTATCTCGCGTGCAACGGAAAGACACTGCGTGCGAAGATTTCTATTCTCGCTGGAGTCATTCTTGCCATCCTCGCCGGATACTGGGCTGCGCTCAGGCTGGTTCCGGTACCCGGATTCGGCGCGGGAAGACTCGACTCGCTGGGGAATCTGCCTGCATACATCGACCGCGCCGTCTTC
>CAWJPE010000009.1:0-275502 GCA_963844605.1 uncultured Acidobacteriota bacterium
CCCGCACAGCGAAACCAATTTGCAACTGCTTCTCTTCCGTAACTTTTCTAATGTAACACGCCGACATCGCTCTTGCAACCGGCCTGGGCTACTTTTTGTCGCACCGCATTCAATCGAACACATCCGTCGCGGCAACAGTTTGAATACTACCATCTCCCCAGAAACCGGCAAATGTTGAAAACCACGTGAATCTGTTGAAAAGGCTGTGAAGACTGCGTCTATCCGCCCCCCCCGCACAACAATCCTTGAGAAGCTCTAGATTCTCCCCTATCATTCCTCCACGATCGCTTTGCCGTGCCAGGAGCCCTTGTGCCTAAACGCCTTATCTCGTTCTTTTTCCTTGCCTTTGCCTCCATCGCTGCCACCGCCCAAGCAGCCGCTCCTCAGGGTGCAGTCGTCAAACCCGGAGACAATCTGGTGATCGAGAACATCCCGCCGATCCCCGTCTCCATCGCAGACCAGACCGCCCGCTACGGGGACTCCCGTTCCGCCTCGCTCTTCAGTTGGAATCCCGTCCGCCGCGAAATGCTCATCGGGACGCGCTTTGCAGACACCAACCAGGTCCACCTGGTCAAGATTCCCGGCGGCGCACGCGAGCAGCTTACCTTCTTCCCTGACCGCGTCGGCAGCGCCGAGTTCGAGCCCGTCACCGGCGCGTCCTTCGTCTTCTCCAAGGACATCGGCGGCGGCGAGTGGTACCAGCTCTACCGATACGACCTGGCGACCGGCGACATCACCCTTCTCACCGACGGCAAATCGCGCAACAGCGGACATCTCTTCGAACACAAGAGCAGCCGCATCGCCTATACCTCCACGCGCCGCACCGGCCAGGACACCGACCTCTACACCATGAACATCCACGATCCCAAGACCGACCACATGCTCGTCCAGCTCAAGGGGGGCGGCTGGGAACCCACCGACTGGTCGCCCGACGGCAGCCACTTGCTGCTTCTTGAAGAGCTCTCCATCAACCAGAGCAATCTCTACCTCGTCGACACCGCCACCGGAGACAAGAAGCAGATCACGCCTACGCAGCAGCCCACTTCGCAGGTCTTCTACGGCCCAGCCGTCTTCAGCAAGGACGGCAAGGGCATCTACCTTACCACCGATCGCGACTCCGACTTCCAGCGCCTGGCGTACTTCGATCTCGCCACCATGACACCGCACTACCTCACCACCAGAACCCCGTGGGACGTCGAAGAGTTCGCCCTCAGCGAGGACGGAAAAAACATTGCATTCGTCACCAATGAAAACGGCCTGAGCCGCCTCTACATTCTCCGGACGCCCAATAGCGAATACCGCCCTGTCGGTAACATCCCCGCCGGAGTTATCGGCGGTCTCAGCTTCCATCCCAATTCCGAAGACGTCGGCTTCTCCCTTACCTCCGCGCAATCACCGCTCGACGTCTACTCCCTCAGCATCAAAACCGGCAAAATCGATCGCTGGACCGAGAGCGAAACCGGAGGCCTCAACACCGCCAGCTTCCGCGAGCCGAAGCTCATCAGCTGGAAGAGCTTCGATGGCCGTACCATTACCGGCTTCCTCTATCAGCCCGACCCGGCGAAGTTCCCCGGCAAGCGCCCGGTCATCGTCAACATCCACGGAGGCCCCGAAGGTCAGTCCCGCCCCGTCTTCCTCGGCCGCGGCAACTACATCCTCAATGATCTCGGCGTCGCCATCCTTTATCCCAACGTGCGCGGCTCTACAGGCTACGGCAAGGCTTTCACCCTGCTCGACAACGGCTTTCACCGCGACGACACCTATAAGGACATTGGGGCGCTGCTCGATTGGATCAGCACGCAGCCCGATCTCGACGCCAGCCGTATCATGGCCTTCGGAGGCAGTTACGGCGGACATATGACCTGGGCGACAGCCGCCTTCTACAACGACAAGATCCGCTGCGCCATGCCTATCGTCGGCATGTCCAACCTCGTCACCTTTCTCGAGCACACCGAGGCCTACCGCCGTGACTTGCGCCGCGTCGAATACGGTGATGAGCGCGACCCGGCCATGCGCGCCTACCTCGAAAAGATCGCTCCCATGAACCACCTCGACTCCATGCGCAAACCCATCTTCGCTGTCGTCGGCAAGAACGACCCGCGCGTCCCGTGGACCGAGTCCCGCCAGATCCTCGACAAGCTCAACGCGCAGGGTACGCCGACCTGGTTTCTCATGGCCAACGACGAAGGACACGGCTACGCCAAGAAGAAGAACCAGGACTTCCTCTTCGACGCCGAAGTCATGTTCATCCAGAAGTACCTGCTCGACCAGAACTAAATCGCCCCGATTAGCTCGATTCGCCAGCACGAAAGTTTGTCATCCGACGACGATGCGGGGCGCTGATCTGCTGATATGGGACGTGGCCGGCAAAATTCATTGTTCAGCATTGCATCAGTTGGACTATCCTGTTGCTCCCATGCGAACCGCACGCGTACTCGTCCTCAGGATCGCAGTCGCCGCTGCAATCCTTGCTGCTACCAGTGCCGCGTTACCTGAGGACGTGCAGCTTCGAAACCAGGCTGTCGCTCTCATGAATCATTCGCGCGCCGTCAGCCAGATTCAGGGCGGGCCATGGAACATCCGCACCGAAGTCACCTTTACCGGAACCGCCAGCGACGGCAGCCTCAAGGCCGGAATCTACACCCGCATCCGCGGCAATGACAGCAGCCTCCGCGAAGACCTTACCTTCGGCGACTACTCCGCCTCAAATATTTCCGTCGGCGTGCAGCGCGGGTACACATCGGGATGGAATGATCCTCCGTTCGCCGCTATGCGAATTCGTCAGCTTGTACCCTATGGGCCCGCGTCTTTTGACTCAACCGATGTTATCCGCGAAATCCGGTCAAGCTCCTATGGAGGCCGTCAGGCAGCGTGCATCGAGTTCGAGACCATCCAGGGAGAGACGCGCCTGCCCGGCGAAATCTGCGTGGACAAGGCCAACGGAACTATGCTCGAGCTTCGCTCCGGGGACAAGCTGTGGGAGTACTCCGGCTTTTACACCGTGGAAGGCGGCCTTTTCCCGGCACACATCCTCTACCGGGATGGCAATTTCAGCCTCACCGGCGACCTCAAGATGGAGAAGCTCGACGAGAAGCCTGAAGATGCATTCGTCATCCCCGCCGGTTGGATGCAGGGAACCCTTTGCAAACAGTGGCAGATGCCAATTCCAAAATCCACGCCTCAACCCCGCGGCGAGGGTGCTCCGGACGCCCCCGTAACCGACGTCGTCGTGCACCTTCACGTTACCGCTCAGGGAACCGTTACGAACGTCTCCGTCGTGAAACCGGTGCGAACCGACCTCGACGCAGAAGCCCTGAAGCTCGTCAGCGGATGGCTCTATGACCCCGGCACCTGCAACGGAAATGCGCAGGAATACACCATCAACGCCGTCCTGCATTTCCAAGGCAGATAAGCGGACGCGCCTGACCAGCTTGCTATTCCTGCTTCGCAATCACGCCCAGGTCCGTAAGCCCGTTCACAAAGAACTGCACCGCCAGTGCCATCAGCAGCAAACCCATGATGCGCACCAGAATGCGAATGCCCGTTTCGCCTAGCAGCCGGCGCAAACGGTCCGCGCCATTCAGTACCCCATAGCTCGCGACCGCTGTGATCGCAATGGCGGCAACGATCGCGAACATCTGCCATTTCGTCGGCGCCGACCCCACCAATACCATCACGCTTGAGATCGCCCCCGGTCCGGCCAGCATGGGGATCCCGAGCGGTACGATGCCAGCGTCTTCCTTTGCTGCGCCCTCCTGCGCCTCCTCCGACGCCTCCTGTGTCGGCGAGCGCTTCGCCTCCAGCATATCGATGCCAATCAACAGCAGAATCAGCCCGCCCGCAATTTCAAAGGCAGGGAGCTTAATGCCAAACAAGTCGAATATCCGTCTTCCGGCGATGGCAAACGACGTCAGCACAATAAAGCAAGTCAGTGAGGCCTTGAATGCCATCCGTCTGCGCCGCTTAGCATCCGCCCCCGACGTAATCGCGATGAACGAAGGAATCGCCGCAAACGGATCAACCAGGAAAAAGATCGAGCTCAACGCCAGCACCGAAAATCGCACGTAGGTCGAGTGCAATTGGTGCACGACCGCGGTCGCCGGTCCGAAAATCGCGGTCCAGCTTGCCGCCCAGTCTGCCGTGTTGATCGACCCGTGCATTCCCTGACCTTACCTCATCCTGCATCCCCGCCGTCAATACCTGCCGATTCCGAGGCCGCCTCTGGCCATATCTATCAATTTATCAATGAGAAAGGCTCGATCGGCACATGCGAATGATGTTGGTTCCCCGTATCGTGAGTCAAAAATTCACCCTTCGTCGGTATGGACGGCCACACCACAATTGGTTGCTTGCTAATATTCACAGTTATAGTCTTATATATCAGCTACTTACATTACTTAAGCGCTTTGGCCGTCTGCATGCCCTTTCTCTTAGCCTGCGGCCCGAGAAGCTCTTTCTGGCGATCTTGGGCCCTTACCGGGTTTGGCTCAGAAAGGGAGCAAGCACCCCATGAACGAAAGTGAAAGTAGCCTGAACAACATCGCATCATCCGTTCCTTTTATTCTTCTCGCAAGCGACAGCAGTCGTGCGGCCGAGCACCTCCAGCGCACCTTGCAACAGGAGGGCTTCAACGTCCAACTTGCGCCGGGATATCAGGACCTCGAATCGCTGTCCCATCATCAGAGCCCAGTGGTCCTGCTCGAAGTTTCCAGTCTGCAATCGGTTGAAGCCGCCGTCGCTGCCGCCATGCGCCTCAAGCGCGGCAACGCTGACCAGTTCGTTGGTTACATCGTCGATCCCATTCTTCACACCAGTGGCCTTGCTGGGGACGCCGTTTTCCCACGCAGCCCGCATCATCTTCCCCAGGCCCTGCGCGATTTCTTCCGCGGTGAGATCGTAGCTCCTCGATAATCGCAATATCGGGCGTATACAACGCAGCGATTCGCGGAAGGCGACGAGATTACAGAAGTTATCGAGTTACTCTCCGCGCCGATTTTCTCTAACATATTTTTAAGACGCCAACGTCTATAATCAGGTGTTCAGCAGAAAAGGAGCGGGCAAAGGCATGCCTATTCAGCACACTGGCAAAATCTGGCACAACGGAAATTTGATCCCTTGGGACAAGGCGCAGATTCACGTCATGAGCCACGTCATCCACTACGGGTCATCGGTCTTCGAAGGTATCCGCTGTTACGGGCAGCCCTCCGGCGCCGCTGTATTCCGCCTGCCCGAGCACATGCAGCGCCTGCTCGATTCGGCCAAGATTTACCGCATGCCGATGCCCTATTCGCTCGACCAGCTTTCCACCGCCGTTGTCGAGCTTGTCGAGGCCAACGGTGTTGCTCCCTGCTACATCCGTCCCATTGCTTTTCGCGGATACGGAGAGATGGGCGTCAACCCCAAGCACTCGCCCGTCGAGGTCTACATCGGAAACTTCCCCTGGGGCAAGTATGTCCCGGGCGACGCCGCCGACGTGTGTGTCTCCTCGTGGAACCGTTCCGCGCCTAACACCACGCCCGCGCTCGCCAAGGCTGGCGGAAACTACCTCAACTCGCAACTCATCCGCATGGAAGCCGATATCAACGGCTACGCTGAGGGCATCGCCCTTGACGTCAACGGATACCTTTCAGAAGGCTCCGGCGAGAACCTCTTCGTCGTCCGCAACGGAGTCATCTATACCACGCCGCTCGCCAACTCCGTGCTCTCCGGCATCACGCGTGACTGCGTGCTGACTCTGGCTCGCCACTTCGGCATGCCGGTAGTCGAGCAGGCCCTGCCCCGTGAGTTACTCTATATCGCCGACGAGGTCTTCTTCACCGGCACTGCCGCGGAAGTCACGCCCATTCGATCCGTCGACCGCATCACCGTCGCCGACGGCAATCCCGGCCCTATCACCCGCCAGCTTGCTGACGAATTCCTTGGCATCGCCAACGGACTCCGCCCCGACCGTTACGGCTGGCTCACCCCAGTCAACGTCAACGTGGAGCAGCCAGTTTCGGTTTAAGCCGGACTGACAACCCCATTAGGAAGCCCGGCCATCGAGCCGGGCTTTTTTCGCGAACGGGCCTGTATCAGAAGGCGCCCTTAATCCGACGGTGCTCTCCACTCCAGTCCGGGAAATCTCGCAAAATCATGATCGAAGGAACAAAGCTGCGCTCCATGCTCGATCGCCAACGCGGCAAGATGCGCATCAGTAGTCAGATTGCCGCCGGCTCCTGTCTTGAGGAGCAACATACGGAGGATGTATCCGTGCTGCGACCCAGGCTGCAGAATCGAAACAGCCGGGTGATCGAGCCACTCTCTCACAACGTCAAGAGCCGCCTCAATCGACAGAGGTTGTGCCGCAATCCCGGCCTTGGTTGTCAGGCGCAGAAAGGCTAACACCACAACCCACGCCAAACCGACGACCTCCTTGCCCGAGAGGGCTTTCTCAAGCCATGTTTTAGCCTCTTGGTGGCGAGCGGAATCCTCATCAATTGCATAGATCAAGACATTAGCGTCAACGACAATCATTTGCGCAGCGCCATCTTCCGCATGAGCTCTTCATCCTCAAGAGCAGACGCCATCTCCAGCGCCTTGTCCCAGCGGAAGGGCTGACCTGCGCCGAGAGAAAATGTTCGCTGGCGAAATCGCGGCCGCTTGCCGGTCGCGCCTTTGAGACCCGCACGAAGAGCATCATTCACCGCCTCCTTGAAGGTCACATCGCGTTCACGCAGGACATTCTTCAGCATTTGCTCCACGTCCGGATCAAGAGTGATCGTCGTTCTCATATTCTCACTATAGCATCAAAGCATCATATAAAGTGATGCATTGATGCCAGCCACTGCCACCCTGGTTCAGTCAGACCCAAGGTCCCACTCCCGACTCGACCCCTGCTCGAACAAAATTGCCTTCTCGGCTTTTCATTACAATTGCCGCCATCATGTCGACTTATCTTCTGATTCATGGCGCGTGGCACGGCGGCTGGTGCTGGAGCAAAGTCGTGCCCCTGCTAGAGACCATGGGCCACAAGGTGCTGGCACCTGATCTGCCCGGCCATGGAGTCGACAAGACGCCTACCGCCACGGTGACCCTGAAAAGCTACACGGACCGCATTTGTGAAATCGCTGGCGCTCAAGCCGAGCCAGTGATTCTGGCTGCCCACAGCATGGGTGGAGTCGCTATCACTCAGGCGGGAGAGTATTGCCCGAACCAAATCCGCGCGTTGGTCTATCTGTGCGCATTCCTGCCGCGCAATGGCGACACGCTGATGACATGGGCATCGCAGGATCGGGCAAGCATGGTCAACCTGATGACAGTGGATCCTCGCCCGAATGGAGCCTTAGCCTTCAGGCCCGAACATGCCCGCGAGGCATTCTATGGAAATTGCACAGACGAGGACGTAGCGTCCTCCGAGTCACGCCTTGTCGCCCAATCCGGCGCGCCTTTTGGAACGCCGGTAGAAACAACGCTTGCCCGCTGGGGTCAAATCCCACGCTATTACATTGAGTGCGATCGCGACCGCGCGCTAACCCTCACCTTACAGCGAGAGATGCAGAAGCATTCGCCATGCCGGCAGACGTTCTCCATCGACACCGATCATTCGCCATTTCTCTCCACACCGGAGAAGCTCGCGGATATTCTTCTGCAGGTCGGAAATTACTAAAAACTGACTCAGCCTCACGCACCGAACGATATACTAAAGAAGTCCGTTTCTCGGCCGACGGGTGCCCAACGAGGTTTAACCGCATCATGCAGTTCCGTAAGTCCATTCTTGCCGCCGTCTTCCTGGCGCTCGTCCCCGCTGGCGGAGCTCTCGCCGCCGACACCCCCACCCCAACCTACAGCCTTCATCTCTACCACCTGCACACCGGCGAGCACATTGACATCGTCTACCGCGTCGGCGACCACTATCTGCCCGAGGCCGTCGCCGAACTCGATCACTTCCTTCGCGACCATCGCACCGGCGACGTCAAGGACTACGACGTGAAGGAGTTCGACCTCCTCCATGACCTGATGGCCCGCCTCGGCCACCCTAACGGCGTCATTGATATTGTCTGCGGATACCGCACCCCGTGGAGCAACAACTATCTCCGCCAGCACGGCCACGGAGTCGCTGAGCACAGCCAGCACATGGAAGCCAAGGCCATCGACATCCGCATACCCGGAGTTCCCACCGCCCAGGTGCGGGATACCGCTCTCGCCATGCAGCGGGGCGGCGTTGGCTACTACGCTCAGTCCGACTTCGTCCATGTTGACGTAGGCCGCGTCCGCCGCTGGTAGCCAGCTACCCTGGGTATGGCGGCCCTTTGGCCAGCACCGCATTCAGGCTCTTGTCGTGCCCGTAGATGTCGTCGAAGAAGTGCACTGATCCATCCTCTTCGACCACAGCCGTGAGGTAGAAGATAACCACTGGAACCGGCGTCTTCAGGTTTACCTGCTGGTTATCCGGACCCGACTGCATCGCCTGCTTCACTTTCTCGAGTGTCCACGGCGGCTGATCGCGCAATATCCATGCTGCCAGTTCAGCAGGCTTTTCCACTCTCACGCACCCGTGGCTGAAATCTCGTCGCGACCGCGAAAATAATTCCTGAGCCGGCGTACTGTGCAGATACACATTGTTCTCGTTTGGAAAAATGAGCTTGATGAGCCCGAGTGAATTATCCTTCCCCGGCTTCTGTCGCACCATCAGCTTCCCAGCACGGAGCTGCGCCAGCACCGCATCGCTGACTGCGCCGTCGGTGATCACCGTCCCGCTTGAATCCGTGATCTCCATGTTCTTGGTGGCCAGGTATCCTCTGTTCTTCGTGATATGCGGAACAATCTCCCCACGCACAATGCCCGGCGGAATATTCCAGTATGGCCGGAAGACGATGTACTTCATGTCCTTCGCAAAGACGGGAGTCTGCGTGCGCATCGCCTTGCCCACCACCACATTCGAGCTGAACGCGACCTTGTGGTCGGCGTCAAAGGCACGCACCACGAACTCCGGAATATTCGCCACCACCGGAGGCTGCGGAAACTGCGGAGGCAGCCAGCGCCAGCGCTCCAGCGCGTCATTCAGCTGCACCACCCGCGTCGCCAGCGGCACATTGAGCTGCTGCACCGTATCCTTACCCAGCTTGCCGTCCGCCGTCAGCCCATGCCGCCCCTGAAAGCTCTTCACTCCCACAGACAGCGTTGCATCGTAGACATGCGCGTCAGTGTTGATCGTCGTATTTGCTGGAAGATCCCCCAGCAGTTGCAACCGCGCGGCCAGTTGAGCCGTCCCCGCATACGCATCTCCCACCGACAGAGACTTCGCCACATCCGGAACCGGCGGCCCGTCTCCCTTAGCAGCAAGGTCGAGATAGTGCTGTAGCGCCGCTTCGGTCCGTTTGTAGCTGTCATAGGGGGGTTCTATCTGATCGAGAACCGCCTGCACATCCACTGCGTGCTCCACATCCAGCGTGACGAACTGCGGCATGTCGTATTTTTTCGTCTCGATATCGATTCCGAAATTGAAGTGCGTTGGGTTCACCCTTCCGATATGCAGATCGGAGATATACCGCATCAACCCTACCGTTACCGCCGCGTCGAAATCCGCCAGAGCAACGTCGTTCGCCGTCTTCAGCCCGTCGACGCGACGCTGCCAGTGGCTCGCATCGTAGTCGTCTGGATTCAGCCCCTTGAGGACACTGTTTTGCAGCAACGCAATGATCGCCGTGGCCTGGGGAGTCGGCTGATTGCCGCTCAGCCATAGGGGCGCAAAATTCGACTTCTCATACGCATGCTGAAAATGCAGCCGATAGTCAGTGAAATCGGGCCGGGAGAGTGACGCCATCTTCCCTGCCTCTGCAATTTCGTGCAGGCGGGCTGACACTCCCGGCGAAACCGGGGTCGGTGCAGGTGGAGGTGCCTGGGCATTGATCTCGGCTGCGGTCTTTGGTTTGTTCTGTCCCTGGGAGGTCGTTTGCGATTTGCAACCTGATTCCAAGGATCCGAGGAGCAGGACTGAAAAAAGCGCGTACGCGCAGATGCCGATTCGACTTGCCGGAGCGTGCATGGCCCATTAAAACACTTCTATGGCTGGCGACATTAGATTATTGAATACGGCCCTAACGCAATTTGATACGTGCCGCTCCAAGATGGCCGCTATCTCACCGCCCCGTCCACTTCGGCCCCAGCCAAAGTGCGAGTCCTGCAATCTCCGACGCTATCAGCATCACAAAGACCAGCCCAACCCAAGAATTCGCTGTCGGAGAGCCTGCGAAACACACTATCAACACCACCAGCACCACCGCCATGGCAGAAATGACGCCCCAGGGCCTCTGCACGCGCACCTCCGTCCACCTTTCGCGACGCGCCGGCAATCCCGACGCAACCCGCGCGGCAAAGTTGGCGGGAATCTCCACTTCCGGCTTTGCATCGAGAGCCAGCGTCAGCCAGGCATCCATGCAGCTATCGCATTGCTCGATGTGTCCGGACTGGTCCCCACTGAAGTCACGTCCTTCGCGCAAAATCCGCTGCAACTCCTCGCAGTTCACGCCGTCATCGCGCATGCCGTCCGTCCTTCCTGAAGCCGTTCTATTAGCTTCTTCCGTCCTCTGTGCAGATGGGTCCTGACCGTATTGAGCGGCAGGCTCAGCACTTCTGCAATCTTCTCGTACGTGAATTCTTCCTGGTGGAACATCACGATCACCTGTCGTTCCATTTCGCTCAGCTCGCCCAGCGCGCGCTCCAACCCCGCCATCCGCTGCTTGCCGCTAAGAATCTGCTCCGCATCGCTGCCCGCGCCCGGCAGCCGATCCTCCCAACCCGCATCGGGATCGTCAAACGACGTGTAGCTCTGCTCTTTCTTACGCCGCCTCCACTCATCCTGCGCGACATTCAGTGTGATGCGGTAAAGATAGGTCGTCATCTTCGCATCGCCGCGAAAGCTCTCCATGCCACGATATAGGCGCAGAAACACCTCCTGCGCCAGGTCCTCCACGTGCTCGCGGCTGCCCGTCAACCGCACCAGCGTGCGAAAGACGAACCCCTGGTGCTCGCGAACCACGTCCTCGAATTGCGATTCCCCATGCAAGTTGATTCAGACCATAGTTTCCTCCGAAAGTTTCACTCTGTCGCCTGAAACTTATCCTTCTACCCCCGGTCTAAGGTTCCCGTAAATCAGGAGGACTCACATGGACCACTGGGCAGTCAGCCCCTTCGTCATTCCTGTCGCGGCATTTGCGATGGTGCTCGGCATCGTCATTGTCGCCAACATCTCCAACTTTCACACGCGCAGGCTGCAGAGCGAGGAGCGTATGGCCGCCATCGCCAAGGGCCTGCCCATCCCCGAGCCGTCGCCGGAGCCCATCCCGGTCGTCGATCAGCATCGGCGTGCCCGCGGTCTGCGCACCGGAGGCATTGTCTGCACGGCCGTCGGCGTCGGCCTTGCACTCTTCGGTTTCGCGCTTACTTGGATTGTCGGGGACCACGATGTCCTCGCAGTCTCCGCTTCGGGTATCATTCCGCTGGCCGTTGGCATCGGCCTTCTTGTCGACTACGCCTTCCAGAGGCGCGACCTGGCGCACCAGCAGCAGGCGCACTAAATCTCATGAGCGAGTCACACACCCCGGGTGCCCCATCCTTTCGCGCGCGATGCGAAGGGTGGGAGATCACAACTCCAAGCTAACCGCTCGCCTTCTCATCACATACCACCCCAACCCACCCAGCAGGTAGACGAGATAGATATACGGCAACCATCCATATGGCCCGGTTGGCACTGGATACACGCTCCCTGCCAGCGCCAGCACCATCGCCACGAACCCTGCCGCCGACAGCGCCATCACTCCGACCGACAGCGTCTCCACGCGGCGCAGATGAAGAGGCAGCGCGATGCATACCAGCGCATACACGGTGATAAATCCATACGTCGCCAGCGCCCCCATCCAGCCGTAGATATCCGAGCTGCTCACGCCCTTCGCAGCCAGCACCACCGCCGGAAGCAGGCACGCAACCGCCGTCACTACCACGGCGTAATGCGGCGTCTCGTTCTTCGCATGCGTCTCGCGCATCTTGCGATGCGCCAGCCCGCGATGCGCCATCAGCATTAGCACCCGGGCAGCCGCCGTAATGCACGCCAGCGTGCACGCGAACATACTGATCATTGCCCCGATATCGATGACCGTCCCCAGCAGGCTCGCGCCCGCCCGCGTCGCCATCGTGTGCAGCGGAGCCGCGGCCTGATCCAGCCTCTCCGCCGCTCCGCGAAAGCTCAGCACCTGCGTATACGCGCACACGGTAAAGAATGCACCGCAGCCAAGCGCACACTGCAATACAGCTCTGGGGATCGTCTTCAGCGGCTCCCGCGCCTCTTCACCGAGCGTTGTCGCCGACTCAAACCCCACAAAGCTGAACAGCGCCAGCACCAGCCCCAGCCGCACTCCTGATCCTGTTACGCCTTTCAGCCGAAACTGCTCCCGGTCCAGATGCAGCCCGTGCTTCCACAACGTCAGCGCCACGATCGCCACAATGCACGTCACCGACGCCGCCTCCATCCACAGCATGGCCTCCGCCGAGACTTTGATATCCCGATACGCCATCGCTCCCGAAGCCACCACCGCCAGCGTAATCAACAGCGAGGGAGACATCCCCATCCCAAAAAACGCATGCATCAACACATTTGCGTAGTTAAAGAATCCCGCCGCCACAGACGACGCCGTCGCCACATAGGCCAGCAGCAAAGCCCATCCCGCCAGACTCGCCGCCCATCCCGGCAGCGAGTGAGTTGCATACATAAACAGTGATCCCGGCGAGGCCGACCTCCGCCCGAAGCATCCGATTACCAGCCCCACCAGCGTCACCGCCAGCGTAGCGAAGATGTACACCAGCCAGGTGCCATTGCCTGCCAGGGCAAACACGAGGGGTATCGTCATCGCCGGGGTGGCCGTCGGCGCAATCGCCGACACCGACTGCGCAAGTGTCTCCCACGGACCCAGCACATTCCGGCGCAGTCCATAGCTTTGCTCCGGCCGCAGCGCCGCCTCTGCAGCTTGATCTACAAATACGGGTACCGTCTCTGGTGGCAAATCCAGGGCTCCAGTGGGTTGGACTATCGGTGGAAGCTCCAGTCTGCTTGCCCACCCACCCCAAGTCAAGCTTTTTGCCGTCGGGCACGGGCGTGTCTGCCGTGATATAACGCCGCCATGCGGACAACGTGTGTTTTGATCCCGTGGCTGCTGTCGTTTGCACTGCATGCCCAGACCGTGGCCGTTGTTCAGGAGGGCCCCGGAAAAGTAGTCGTCTTCCCGGCTCGCGATTCATCGCACCCAACCGCAATTGCCGTGGGCGACAGGCCGCACGAAATCGAATTAACACCCGACGGGCATACCGCTTACGTCTCGAACTTCGGCCTGCTCGAAGCCAATCACAAGGTGGGAACACCGGGAACAACGGTATCCGTGATCGACCTCCAGCACCTTACCGAGCGCAGCAGGTTCAAGCTTCCTGATGGATTCACTGCTCCGCATGGTCTCAAGCTGCGCCCTCCAAAGTATAAGGAGCTGTTCACGAACGCAGAAGAAGGCAATGCCGGCATGGTCGTCTTCGACGCTGACTCCGGAGCTGTGCTCCGCACTTTTGCTTTGCCGGCGAGCGTCCATAATTTTCTCTTCAACGACGACGGCTCTGCTCTCTTCGCTTTCACCCTGAATGGGGAGGTCTGCCGCATCAATCCAGACTCAGGAAAGATCGCCGTCTGCGCCGGCATAGAATCCCCGCGTGGCCTCGCCTGGACTGCCGACCGGCGCTTCCTGATTGTGTCTGGAAAAGATGAGATCGTGGTTCTCGAGCCTGCTCTGCTTTCCTTGGTCCGGCACATGACTAAGCTTGGCGTGGGCCAGATCTTCTACACAACCGCAACTCCGGATGGGCATCGGTTTCTTGCCCCCGCCGTCCTCGACGGAGTCGTTCTGGTAGTCGATCCGTCGTCCGGCACTGTCACGCGTCGCATCAAAACGGGCAGCCCGCTTATGATTGCGCTCGACCCTGACGGAAAGCACGCCTGGATCTCAAATGTCCGTGTTCCTGCGGGTTTCTCGGGCCCTGGCTCAAAGGGCCGCGATGGCGGTGTCGTTTTGCTCGATCTCAATACACTCTCCACGACCACAATCCCCGGCATTCTCGATACGAACGGCCTCGCGATCACCACCCACTGAACCCTCAAAACGACTGCGGTACACCTATCCCCTGCCCCCTGCACCTTATACCCTGTTCTTATGGATCCCCACACCATGCTCGCCGTCGCCATCGCCGAAGCCCGCCTCGGCCTCGCCGAAGGAGGCATCCCCATCGGAGCCGCCATCTTCACCCGCGATGGCGCTCTGCTCGGCTCGGGACACAACCGCCGCGTCCAGCACAATGACCCATCCGCCCACGGAGAGACCGAAGCTTTCCGCAACGCGGGCCGCCAGCGCTCTTATCGAAACCTCATCATGGTTACAACGCTTGCCCCCTGCTGGTACTGCACCGGACTCATCCGCCAGTTTGGCTTCCGCACTGTCATCATTGGCGAGAGCCAGACCTTCGAGGGAGGCATCCACTGGCTCCGCGACAATGGCATTGAGGTTCACGACCTCGCCTCGTCCGAATGTATTCAGCTGATGAACGACTACATCCGCGCAAACCCCGAAGTCTGGAACGAGGATATCGGCGAGGATTAGCTGCGCCCGCCCACATCACCACCCAATTTAGTTGGAAATTTCGTTCGCGTCCCCGGCAGAACGCGCTATACTCTGGCCCACATCCGGTATTCACGGCATCGGAGGAACGTGCGGTGCGCAAGACAGCAAGGCCAAAAACGATAATTTGGACACTCGCAATTATTTTTGCTCTTTTTTCTGCTTGGGCTTACGGTCAGGATCCAAGAACAGAAATCCAGAACAGGCTGAATTCCCAGTTTGTCCTCACCAAGTTCACAGCAGACCACACTGACATAATCAGGGCGGGCTCCGTGCTCGTGCTGCAAAAAGAACCTCTGCTGATGTTCACCATTGACGACCCCCTTCCTCCCACCAACGTCTACAAATACGGCCGATTCTCGTTGGGCTTCGGGACCTCAATGGACGCAATCAAAACCGGCGACGACAAAATCCCGCAACGCTCCTTCGTGGCCGGCGAGAAGTTCTGGCTCGCCTCTGCGATCGTTCAGGACGACGCCGTCTACCTCTTTGTCATCAGCGATCCCTTCAATGACGTCCGCTACGACGCCAAGATAAAATTTCAGTTCAACAAGAAGGCGCTTCCTACCGCCGATGAGATGATGAAAACCATCGCTGAGGTCGTGACCCTGGATTCGGGCGGGGACCAGAACACCGCGCAGCAGCAACAGCCGCCGGCACAACAGCAGAAACAACCGCCGCCCGCGCAGGCCTCGACTCCGGCAAACATGACTCCTATCGCGGCCCCACCGCCTCCTGCTGACGCGCCACCACCCGCCCCCAAGACCATCTCCATCGGCCAGACAAAGGAGGTGGTGATCGCCATCTTTGGGCAGCCCAAAGAGGATATCAAGCTAGGCGCCAAGGAAATCCTGGTCTACCCCGACCTGAAAGTGACGTTCGTCAACAACAAGGTCAGCACCGTCCAATAATGTGCGGATGTCGCCGGTCACGAAGAATCAACCCGTATTCCTATCGATCCACATTGTCCAGAATCCAGATGTTGCCGGACTCCTGCGACATGGTCAACACGAGTTTGTCCTGGGTAAACGACATCCCCACGTGCGGTATCGCCATGAAGATCTTCGAGCGCTGGCTGTCGAACTTGGAGATCTGAAACGGCTGGCCAACGACCCTTCCCCTAGATGGGTCGAAGCGGAGCCCCCAGACATTGAAGAATCCGCCCGGTCGGGATACGAAATAGATCGCTTTTCCATCCGGAGACCAGCGCGGCTTGTCGTCCCAGTGCTGGCCGTCGGTGATGCGTGTCCACGGACCACCCGACGCGGGTACCACGTAAAGTGCGGATTCCGGGTTCGGTGGGTTCGCGACAGCCTCGAACACAATCCATCTGCCATCAGGCGACATGTGGGGCTGGAAGAGCTGGTACGCCGGATTGGAAGCAATACTCTTTGCCACAGTTTCGGCGTGCTGCGATGACGGGAACGGGACCAACCATAGTCCTGTTGGCTTGTACGTCAACAACCATTTGCCGTCGCGAGACAGCTGGTAAGGGATCCCGAGAGTGTTCGGCGCTGCGATTGGCTCTTCTTCGTGGGCCTGGCCCGACAAAACCATGAGCTGTCGCTCGTTTGTCCGGAGATTCTTGCGCTCGTAGAAGAGTTGCATACCGTCGGGCGACCAGATTGGACCCCAGCGTGAGTAGCCGTCGCCGGCGATGACAGGAGCATCGCTCCCATCCACCAGCGACTTCACCCACACTTCGTTTCGGACGTCGCCGAAAGCCGGGCCATAGCTTTCGCCATAGGGAACCTGATAGGCCACTTTCGTGCCGTCAGGCGATAGCTCCGGGCCAATGGAAGTCCTTCCGGGCGACGTGATCGCGTTGCCGCTGCCTTTGATCTGGCCGGTTGCGGCGTCAAATGGGAAGAGCCAGGTTTGAATCCGCTGCGACTTCGCCGTGAAGGCCAGCCGCTTGCCATCGGCAGAAACCGCGAGTGCGGCTTCGGGTCCCGGGCCGGTGGTCAGGCGATCGATACCAGTAGCTCGCAACGTCTCGGGATCGACTTTCAGCCTCCAGATGTTTCTCGCGCCTCTGTAGCCCTGGACGAAATAGATGGCATCGCCCGAAGGTGACCAGCAAAAGGAGTATTCCCCAAACTGCTGACCGGCTGTAACGTCTCCGGCGGCCTGCGCGAGTTCTTTCTGCACTGCGGGAGAAATTCCCAGTTCGATTCCGGGGCCTCCGGCAAGCGGGACAGTCCAAAAGACCGGAGTTGGTGAGGAGGATCCGACCCAGACGGTGATCCTCTTTCCATCCGGATGCCAGGCGGCTGAAGTCCCCCACAGCTTGTTTTGCGCGATGAACTCGGCCAGCACTTCGCGGGGCGGCCCGCCATCAAGCCGCGCGACGTAGAACCGGTTGGAATAGCCGAGTGCCGTAAAGTGGGTCCGAAACAAGACCTGCGAGCTGTCTGGTGACCACTGAGGATAGTAGCCGAAGCCCGCGATTTTCCGCTCGAATCCCGCACCCCCAAGGGCTGGAATCACATATATCCCCCCATCCCCTTCCTCGGAACGATAGGCGATGTATTTGCCGTCGGGAGACCAGTTGGGTTGTATGTTCTGGCCCGGCCGTTTGGTGATCTGGATGGGGTCGCCACCGCTTACCTGCTGCACCCAGATGTCGAACTTTCCGCCGCGGTCGGAACTGTAGCCGATGAAGCGGCCGTCCGGAGACCATGTAGATCCGGCTTGCAGGCCCTCGTCAAACGTCAGGCGGGTAAGGGAACGCTGAACGGGGGCTGCTGGAGCACCGGGACGCCATCTTTTGTAGACAATCCACCCTGCACTGACCAGGAGAAGACACGCACCAAGTGCGACAAGTACGCCCACAGTGTGCTTCTCTCGGGGCGCCGGCGTGCCCGTTACAGGAACATCGCTTACTGTGTTTTCACTGGCTGCCTGACCATTTCCCATTCCTACTGCTTCCACAGGCGCGATGAAGCGATAGCCTCGCTTGGGAATCGTCTCGACATACAAAGGCTTGTCGGCCGAGTCGCCCAGGGCTTCGCGCAGCTTCATCACCGCCGCGTTCAGGCTATGGTCGAAATCTACAAAGGTGTCTGAGGGCCACAAAACCCGGCACAGCTCTTCGCGGGTGACGAGCTCGCCGGCATGTTCCAGAAGAAAAACGAGAATACTGAAAGATTGCTCTCGAATCTTGACCGCAGTGCCGCTGCGGCGCAATTCCATGTTGCGCGCGTCAACTTCAAACACACCGAAACGCCAGGCTTGCGTGGGGTTCGCCCGGGTCTCCACTAATTTGCTCCGTGAAATTCCCTTGCCGAAGAGTCTAGCACCGCTCTCAGTCCGTCACTCCGCCAATTCCCCAACATACCGCCGTCTTAAGTCACGGGGTTGAAGCTAGACCTTCGAATCTTCTCCGCAAGCGATCAACAAAGTGCCGCGTACTCCGCCTTGCCCTGCTTCATGATCAGGATGTCGGGATCGGCATCTTTCCCGAGAGTAAGGAAATCCTGATAGGAGCGGTCAGATGCGTCACGGTGCAGCTCTCCTCTTTCTGTAGGAGCTTTCAAGGGTTCCGGAAATAGGAATGCCGATACTCCGAAGCAGGTCGAGAAAACGAGGATCATCGTGCAGACTCTCCAAATTCGGTGCAATCGCGAGGTACATGAGATATATCGAGCGGCCTTCGCGGGCCATTTCCAGGGACTCAAAGGATTGGTCCGTCTCTCCCAGCAGCGCGTGGAGGACGGCACAGTGATACGCGCTTGCAAAATCTGGTGGCGTTAGCTCTTGCCTAAGCTTGTCCAGAACGATTCGCGCCTTCGCGGGCTCTCCGGTCTGGGCGTCGACGATAGCCCGGAGAATTTCACGGCGAGAATCGTTCGTTGCGCCTTCGGGAGCTTTCTCGAGTGCCGCGATCGATTCGTTCCGCATCTTTTTTCGGACATACGCGTAGGCGAGAAACTGATAGGGGGGCGCGAACGAGGGGTCCAGTTCCAGAGTCCGGCAGAGTTGTTCGATCGCCAAATCATATTGCCCGGCGGAGAAAGAAATGAAACCAGCAAGGTAGCTATATCTGACCGACAAAGGGTCAATATCGAGGGCCCTTTTCGCTTCGATGGCAGCTTCTTTGTACAGTCCCTGGGTCACATACCAATAGCTATAGACATCGTGCCCGCTTGCCAGGTTTGGAGCGATCTCAATCACCCGCAGCAATCCCTGAAGGCAGCCCTGCCAGTCCCATTCATAGATGAGTCGAACGAACGCAAGAATAGCGCGAGCATCTGCCTCGCGATCGTCAATTTCCAGAGCTTTGAAAGCGGCAGCCTTTGCCCTGGGGAATGTATCGGTTGGAGCGGCACCTAAAAGGCCAGCCAACAGGTATAGGTAAGACAATCCCTTCCACGCCCCGGCATAGGCGGGATCCGCATCAATCGCCTGCCTCGTGTAATCGATGCCCTTCCGCAGCCCCTCCGCGGTTAATTTCTTCCCCCAGTGCATTGCTCTTAAGTAAAGGTGATAGGCCTCCCGGCTCTCCGTCGGGAGTCTGGCTAATTGCCTTCTCTCTGTGTCGCCGACTCGTAGTCGCAGCCTGGTTGCCACTTGGGAAGCGATGTCTGCTTGTATTGCAACGATATCTTCCAGTTGGCAGTTGTAACGGGTTCCCCACAGTTGAGATTCGTGAATGGCATCGAGTAGTTCGGCACTAATCGTCAGCGCGTTACCATGCTTTGCAATTTCACCCGTAAGAACAACTCTCACGGCCAGTTCTCGAGCACTTTGCGAGGCCGTGCTTCTTCTGTCGACATATTTAAATGCCGTCGTCGTCGGCACGACTCGCAGGTCCCTCAGCTGCGACAGGTTGTTGATGATGCTGGCAGTAAAACCCTCGCTCAGATAGGCCCCATCTGGCTCACCTGCGCCAGTTCCGAATGGAAGCACAGCGATGGAATCTGGGCCGGATTGGTCGTTCGCCTCGATCGAGGATAAAACGATCGGGGACAAAATGGGATTACTGTTCGCGTCGCCTTTGCTGCTCGCTGGCCCATTCCGGACACCCGCTGTCTGTGATAGAGGTGCGATGAAGCGGTAGCCTCGCTTGGGAATCGTCTCGACATACAAAGGCTTGTCGGCCGAGTCGCCCAAGGCTTCGCGCAGCTTCATCACCGCCGCGTTCAGGCTATGGTCGAAATCTACAAAGGTGTCTGAGGGCCACAAAACCCGGCACAGCTCTTCGCGGGTGACGAGCTCGCCGGCATGTTCCAGAAGAAAAACGAGAATACTGAAAGATTGCTCTCGAATCTTGACCGCAGTGCCGCTGCGGCGCAATTCCATGTTGCGCGCGTCGACTTCAAACACACCGAAACGCCAGGCTTGCGTGGGGTTCGCCCGGGTCTCCACTAATTTGCTCCGTGAAATTCCCTTGCCGAAGAGTCTAGCACGACTCTCTGCCCGTCACGGCCTACAATTCCTCATAAATACCGCGATCTAAATATTTATGTATCAATAACTTCGCAGTTGATACGTATTTGATCTCAGAATCACCCGCAGAGCATGGTGAAAACTTCGGCAAGGGCGCAAGTTACAGAGCATCAGCGGGTGCCGGGGTGCCGGTGGCCGCAATCCCAAACCGAGGTGCTCCATGAAACGCCACTCAGCTATTCTCACCAACCTGCTTCTCAGCCTCCCCTTGGCGACCGGACTGCTCTGCGCAGCCACCAACGCCTCGGCTCAGACCAGCGAAACGGTCACCATCCCCTTTGAGTTCTCAGCCGATCACCAGCTGGTGCAAGCTGGCTCTTACGAGGTTAGACTTCTGTCGAGTTCCTTCCTGACTCTTTACAATCTCAAGACGGCAAAAACTCAGATTCTGATGGTTCGTCCGGACGAGGGGCGCGTCATTGAGACCCGGGGTCGTCTGGTCTTCCGGCGCGACGAAACCGGAAGTCACCTGACGCAGGTATGGATTGTTGGAAAGAGCTCCCATAGCGAACTGGCTTTTCAACCCAAACCCGGGCAGGCCATGGCGAAGAACAACCCGGTGGCAACGTTCGAAATAGCCCTGAAATAGTTGGCCGAGAATTTCCCGCCAACTCGCTACAATAGAACTAGTGAACAAAAGGCCCGGCCGCAAGCGCAGCCGGGCCTTTCGTCTTCAGCGAAGTACCTCGGCCGCAACCCGTTTAGAATCAAACGGTCACAGGTGCGTCTAAATAGAATCAAACGGTTACGGAGGAACGCAAATTACTGCCCTGAAATCAGTGCAATATGCTGGAATAACTCTTTTAGAATCATGTACGAGTCAATAAGTCCTTACTGGGTATCCATTTGACTCAGGTAGACCCAACCTATAGTGTTCGGTGTCATGGAAGAAGATTATCCGCGGACGCTTCTGGAACTTGAGCGGCGCTTCAGCACGGAGCACGCTTGCCGGGAGTACCTGTTCGGTCTCCGCTGGCCGGACGGATTCCGTTGTCCGCGATGTGAAGCAGGCGCCAGTTGGGCGCTGCAGTCGGGCCGTATTCAGTGCGCCTGCTGCGGCTATCAAGTTTCGATGACCGCAGGCACGGTGTTTCAGGATACGCGAACGCCACTGACTGAGTGGTTTCGCGCCATGTGGTTGCTGACCAGCCAGAAGAACGGGGTAAGCGCGGTAGCGTTGCAGCGTGTGCTCGGCTGGGGCAGTTATCAGACGGCATGGACGTGTTTGCATAAGCTACGCCGCGCTATGATCCGACCCGGCCGCGAGCGGCTGGCTGGAGTGGTCGAAGTAGACGAGAGCTATCTGGGCGGCGACGAGCAGGGCGTGCACGGTCGCCACATCGCCGGCAAGGCGCTGGTTGTATTGGCGGCCGAGGAGGATGGTCGAGGGATCGGCCGCATCCGGCCACGACACATTCCGGACGCTTCTTCAGCCAGATTGATTCCGTTCATTGAGGAGAGCATCGAGCCCGGCAGCACCGTGCATACGGACGGCTGGTATGGCTACCTGCCGCTGCGCACGGCCGCCTATCAACACCGTATCAGCAATCAAAAGGGCCATTCGGAGCGGGCTTCCGAGTTGCTGCCACGCGTCCATCGAGTCTTTTCGCTAATGAAGCGTTGGTTGTTGGGAACGCACCAAGGATCTGTCGGCGGGGAACATCTTCAGGATTATCTAAACGAATTCGCGTTCCGCTTCAACCGCCGCAAATCGCGCAGCCGAGGCAAACTCTTCTACCGCCTGGTGCAGCAGGCCGTTGCAATCGAACCGACAACTTACAGACAGATTGTGGCCTCAGCCATCAAACGGAAATAGTCCAAACCACAACATATTGAGGGAACCTGACTCAAATGGATACCCAGTTAAGTCCTTTACTGTATAGTAAGTAGCGCCGACGTACCCCTTAAACCAATTCATATCAATCGATTACAGAATCGGTAACGAAAACAGGGGGAGGGGTGTGGGTGGGGTAGCCGAGCGCGCCCTTCCCAAAACAGGAACACGACATTTAGTAGATACTGTCTCTTCGGAGACAGCCCTTGCCGCCTGAATCGTCGCCCACCGCAGCCGTCCTCGGCCAACTCGGACTTCCCGCTCCCATCGGCGAGCTCGCCGCCAAGTCCTGGGACGCCATCATCGTCGGCGCCGGCCATAACGGACTCGCCTGCGCTGCCTATCTCGCCCGCGCCGGCAAGCGCGTCCTCGTCCTTGAGGCCCGCGACCGCGTCGGCGGAGCCTGCACCATCGAAGAGCCTTTCCCCGGCGTGCGCATGTCCCCCTGCGCCTACCTCGCCGGACTCCTCCACCCGCTGGTCATCGAGGAGCTCGACCTCCCCGCCCGCGGCTTCGAGTGGACGCCCGCCGTCAACGGCCTCTTCGTCCCCTTCCTCGACGGGTCCAGCATCCAGCTCTGGGACGACGACGACCGCTGCGAGGCCGAGATCCGCCGCTTCGCCCCGCAGGACGTCGAAGGCTGGCGTGCCATGAGCGACGTGCTCCGCCGCCTCCGCGACGCCCTCCGCCCAACCGGCGAACGAGACCTCTGGATTGGGGATCCACCGACCGAAGCCCAGATAGACGCTCGCCTCGGCACCGATACCGAGGCGCGACACCTGCTCTACGACTGGTCGATGGCCGAGTACGTCGAGCGCTACCTCACCGACGAGCGCCTGCAGACCGCCTACCTCGGCCAGGGAGTCATCGGCACTAACGCCAGCCCCTTCGACCCGGGCACGGCGTCCATCCGCTTCCACCACGCCTCCGGCCGACTGGGCGGGATGCCCGGCATGTGGGGATACGTCCGCGGCGGCATGGGCATGGTCTCCTTCTACCTGTGCGACGCCGCCCGGGAGGCCGGGGCGGTCGTCGCCACCGGCGTCCCCGTCGCCCGAATCATACCGGGGGACGGTGGTGTCCAGCTCGCCTCCGGCGAAAAACTCTCCGCGCCCGTAGTAATCTCAAACGCCGATCCGCGCCGCGCCCTTGCCATGCTCGCCGATGATGCCGATCCTGCCTGGCGCGCCCAGGTCGAGTCCGTTCCGATCCAAGGCTGCACCGTCAAGCTCAACGTCCTGCTGAGCGAACTGCCCAACTTCACCGCACGCCCCGGAACGCTGGAGCCGCACCACTACGGACAGATCAACGCCCCACTCACCAAGTCGGAATGGAAGGCCGGCTTCGCCGCCGCTCGCCTTGGCGAACTCCCCGAAGCGCTCTGGTGCGAACTCTACTTCCAGAGCGTGCACGATGCCAGCGTGGTGCCCGCCGGTCAGCACACCATGAGCGTCTTCGCCCAATATGTGCCTTACGCCTTCGCCAGCGGGACTAGTCATGGAGGCTGGGACAGCCGCCGCAACGAGGTCCAGGACCTCGCACTGGACTCCATCGGCCGCTTCTGCTCCAACATCCCAAGTGCCGTCCTCGACGTCCAGGTCCTCGGCCCCCCCGACATCGAGGCGAAGGTCGGCCTCACCGGGGGACACATCTTCCAGGGCGAATGCCTCCCCCAGTACATGTGGTCCCGCCGCCTCTCCGCCCGCACCCCCATGCCCGGCGTCTACCTCTGCGGAGCCGCCACGCACCCGGGGGGCTCTGTTATCGGCATCAACGGCCGCAACACCGCCATGGCTGTGCTGCGCGATCTCGGAAAGGCTTGAGCAGAATCCTACTTCGGTAGATACTGCTTGGTCGTCCCTGTGCGCGCGTTGAAGACCTCAAGTCGCCCATTCGGGTACGCTGCGACCTTCAAATAGTTGCCCGTATCCGGGCCCTGCAGATTCGCAATCCGCGCCGCCTCCACGTTGTGCGTGGGCCCTCCTTCTTCGGAATAGTGCAGTTGCCACAGGTCTTCAAGTCCCGGAGCCTTCTCGACCGTATCCCATACCGAAGGCGAACCACCTTTCTTTGCGCCGTTGTCCATGATCGCCAGTCGCGGCGCAATCGCGTCCACTAGCGCTGGACTGCTGCTCTGATTCCAGCCATGATGCGATACGACCAGCAGGTCAATATGTCCGAGCCTGTTCATCGGGCACATCAACTCCATCTCTTTGTCCCAGGTAAGGTCGCCCAAATCGAGGATGCGCAGCTTGCCATAGGTAATCATCACTCCCAACGATCGAGCGTTTTCTGTCTGGTCGGCAGGGCGCTTTTCCGACGACGCGCAGTAGGGATTGGCTTCGCCTCCGCCGGGCAGGGGCTCCTTGATCAGATTTCCGTCCGCACTTACCACTGTGACCTTAACCCCCGTTATTGGCAGCACATCTCCGGGTTTGGGGACAAGGTGTCCATAGTGTTGGGCAGCCAGAACCTTGTCGTAGGCCTCGGCAGCTTGGACGGTAGGGCCGTCGGTCGTCTCGCTGTTGGGACCGTGATCGATGAACGTCCCCACAGGAATTCTAGCCACTAGCTGCGGCACTCCGCCGGTGTGATCGACGTGGTAGTGCGTTAGCAATACATAATCGATGTGGTCAATTCCAGCTGTCTTCGCCGCCGAGGCGATACGAATAGCATCCCGGCTCTCGGCACCCGGCCAACCAGTGTCGATCAGAAGGGAATGCTTGTCGGGTGTCACAAACAAAGTCGACTGCCCGCCCTCCACGTCGATGAAATAGATCTGCAACGACGACGGCGGCGCAGAGGGGATGCCGGAAGCGGAGGCTCTGACAACCGCTGCGACCGCGAGGAGAAAGATCGTGAGAGCTCTACTTGTGCGCAAAGTCATAATCAGCAATTTAACTCCCATGAGGGGTTCTGTGTGTGGGCAAAGATGAAGTACATTTGCAAGGGATCATGAGGAGGGCATTTTGAACGCTCTGCGTCTACATCTGCATCTGCGGACTTCCTGCCGTATGCTGCTTGCTGTGAGCTTTTCACTCGCTGCTCTGAATGCGCATCCGCAGCCGGCAAAATCGTCGATTCATTTCGATGCAGCCAGCAAAGTCTTCCGCATCGACGGCGGGGACATTTCTTATGTCTTTGGTGTAAACGATCTCAATGAACTCCAACCCATCTACTGGGGCGCGCGGCTTGGCGCGACGGATGGCTTCCCGCAGCCGCACGCCCTTCACGAAGTTGCCTCCTTTGACCTATTCACCTCGGTGACGCCGCAAGAGTACGCCGGATGGGGGGCGGGGCTCTACGTCGAACCTGCACTCAAGATCACTTATCCTGACGGCAATCGCGATCTCGTACTTCATTACCTCTCCCACAGTATTGATGGCGATACTCTGACTATCCGCCTCAAGGATGTAGAGCGGGAAGTCTTCGTTAGCCTGCGGTATGAGATGGACCCGGCGACCGGCATTCTTGGGCGGTCCGCGACCATCGAGAACCACACCAGCGCGACGCTGGTGATCGAGCAGGCCGCGGCCGCCACCTGGACTCTGCCTCACGGCACCGACTACATCCTCGACTATCTCACTGGCCGCTGGGCGGGAGAAGACCAGCTTCAGCAGGAGAGGATCGTGCCCGGCGCACGCGTGCTTGAGAGCCGGCGTGGATCAACGGGTCACCAGAACAATCCGTGGTTCGCCATCGAGCGGGCCCACACGTCGGATGAGGATGCTGGACAGGTCTGGTTCGGAGCACTGGCGTGGAGCGGATCGTGGCGTATCACCGTCGAGCAGGATCAGTTGCAGCAGATTCGTATCACTGGCGGTTACAATCCGTTCGACTTCGGGTACAAGCTGGCTCCGGGCGAGTCGCTGGCCACGCCGGTCTTCTACGGCGGCTATTCCAGTTCCGGCATTGGCGGAGCGTCGCGGCTCCTGCACCGGTTTGAGTTGACGAAGATTCTGCCTCAGCGTCCTAATCCGAAACCGCGTCCCGTCCTCTACAACTCATGGGAGGCAACGGAGTTCAGGGTTGATGAGGCCGGACAGTTGGCGCTTGCGGAAAAGGCCGCGGCCATCGGAGTCGAACGCTTCGTGATGGACGACGGATGGTTCGGACAGCGCAAGGACGATCACGCAGGCCTCGGCGACTGGTATGTGAACAAAGAGAAATTTCCGAATGGGCTGAAGCCGCTCATCGATCGGGCGCACGCCCTGGGCATGGACTTCGGGCTCTGGGTTGAGCCGGAGATGGTCAATCCCAACAGCGATCTCTATCGCCAGCATCCGGATTGGGTGTTCAATTTTACGGGGCGGCCCCGTACCGAAGGGCGCAACCAGTTGGTGCTTAACCTGGCGCGGCCGGATGTGCGCGCCTATGTCTACGGCTTCCTCGACAAGCTGGTCACCGAGAACCAGATTGCGTTCCTCAAGTGGGACTACAACCGGAACTGGTCCGAGCCGGGCTGGCCTGCCGTCGCGCCCGACGAGCAGAAGCAGGTCTACGTGAAATACGTCGAGAACCTTTACAGCATTCTGCGGGAACTACGGGCCAAACATCCCGGGCTGGAAATTGAGTCCTGTTCGGGCGGGGGCGGCCGGGTTGATCTCGGTATTCTCGGCCTAACGGACGAGGTGTGGCCGTCGGACAACACCGATCCCTTCGACCGACTGACCATCCAGGATGGGTTTACCTACGCCTACACGCCGGCTGTCATGATGGCCTGGGTTACCGACTCGCCGAACTGGGTCAACCAGCGGACCACGTCGGTTGAATACCGATTCCTCTCTTCCATGCAGGGTTCGCTGGGTGTCGGCGCTAACCTGAATCACTGGCAGGACGCAGACTTTGCCACGGCCAAACATCTGATAGCCGAGTACAAGCAGATCCGACAGACGGTACAGCAGGGGTCGCTCTATCGCCTCATTTCACCGCGGAACGGCAGCGAGGTTTCGGTCACGGAATCCGTCTCACTCGACAAGAGCCAGGCCGCGGTTTTTGCGTTCCTGCACTCCAGCCAGTACGGGTACGCCTACCCGCGTGTCTATCTGCGCGGCCTCGACCCGAAGGCGCAGTACCGGCTCCGCTGGATCACCGAGAAGCCTGCGGGAAACCTGCCCGAGTCCGCAAGCGGGGAATACTGGATGAATGCGGGCGTTGACCTCGAGTTGAAGGGGGACTTTCAGGCGACGGCGATTCGGCTGGATCGGGTGCAGTAGTGTTTGGGGTACCCCCTCCCCCCTCCCCTTTTTCTACTAGAATCCCGTTACCCATTCATTTTATTGGGTTTAGACCATACGCAGTCTGTAACCGATTCATAGCAAATGACATAGATCCGTCTACCTTAGGAATGAATGACTTACAGCCGTAATTTCTTTTGTGTCTGGGGCGCAGAAAACACTGAAGTGTCCAAGTAATTCATAAGACGGGACTTCTTTATCGCGTCGGCTTGCTGTTAATTGATTCTGAAGGGTTTAGTTCCAATCCAGAAGCAAAAAGGCCCGGTCGCAATGGCGGCCGGACCTGATCCTTCTATTTCTATTGTAGCTGGTTTGGCGAAATTGTCGGCCAGGAAAAAGATAGGGATTGGGGATTAGAAAGGCCGACCGCTTCGGCTGCGCCTGCGATCGAGCCTACGGCAGCAAGGTAGTCCTCCGGACTGGTCTGTTGTCGCAGGGTTTAGATCACCCCGGTGACCAAGACCCTTTCCGACTGCGCTCAGGGGAGGTTCTGTCACCGGGGACCCCGATGGTCCTGCGCTTCTACCGGGCCTCGCGCGGCGAGGATCTCAACTGGCCCACTCCGCGATAACACAACAGGAGTATGATCCGTTGGTCGGTTTAGGATGGAGCACCGGATTTGCTCCTGACATCTCGATTAAGTTCGCCATGGGTAGTTTCTGCCCCATTCAATCGGAATCTGCACAACGAACAAGGAGACAGAGAATGAAAATTTTGCAGGTGCTAACCTCGCACGATCAGCTTGGCAATACAGGCCGCAAAACCGGTTTTTGGCTTGAAGAAGGTGCGGCTCCCTATTTCGTTTTCAGAGATGCTGGTGTCGATGTCACGCTGGCCTCTCCGAAGGGCGGGCAGCCTCCCATCGATCCGAAGAGCGACCTGCCGGAGAACCAGACCCCGGCGCAGGTGCGCTTCAAAAAGGATGAGGAAGCGATCAAAGCCTTTGCCAATACCGTAAAGCTTGCGGACGTAAAAGCAGAAGACTTCGACACTGTGTTTTATTCGGGCGGACACGGCCCCATGTGGGACCTTGCAGAAGACCCTGTGTCGATCGCTCTTCTCGAATCGTTTTACAGTTCGGGCAAGCCAATCGCTCTGGTATGCCACGCGCCTGGGGTGCTTCGCCATGTCAAGTACAAGGGCGAGCCGCTGGTGAAAGGGAAGCACGTAACCGGCTTTACCAATGGCGAAGAAGAAGCGGTACAGCTCACCAAGGTTGTGCCCTTCCTGGTTGAAGATGAGTTGCTGCGTCTCGGCGCCATCTTTGAGAAGAAGGCGAACTGGGAGCCCTTTTCCATCGCAGATGGCCACCTCATTACCGGCCAAAATCCAGCATCATCGACTGAAACAGCTCAGGCCTTGTTAAACCTGGTCGCTACAGCAGTGCCAGCTTAGAGCCTCTCAACTACCCACTCAAGCCAACACCGGGCTTGAGTGGGGCACCCGGCGGAGAAAGATGGCGACGCCGATCAGCTAATTCAGAGTGCTGGTCTTTTTCGTTGTCGATGCAGCGAACGGAAGAAACACGTTGACCACTGTACCTGTGTGGTCTTCACGCTGGCTGCTACGAATTGAAATCCGACCCTGATGCCGCTTTACGATGTCCGCGGAGATCCAAAGTCCGAGGCCGATTCCGCCAATCCCCTTGGTCGAGAAAAACGCTTCAAATAATCTGCGCTGAGTAGCCTGATTCATACCGACGCCTGTATCGGCGATGGTGAGCATTAAGCCTTTTCGCCCTGACCGGGGATCGGTATGCTCGCGGCTTCGGACGATCAGCCGGCCTCCATTCGGCATGGCGTCAATGGAGTTTGCAATGAGGTTTCCGAGAACCTGGCGGATGTCTCCCTCAAAACACTCCACGGGTTCATTCGCCCGTTTTCGCTTCTCTACGGTAATGTTCGCGTTTCTCAAGCGTGCCTCGTGCACATTGAGAGCTGTCGAAAACAGGTTCAGGCAGGAGATGGCTTGCGGCCTGGAGGCCTGTTTATGAAATTGAAGAGTCTGGTTGGCGATCGTTGATAAGCGGCGAAGCTCCTGGTCTGCCTGCTCGAGCCAGACCTTGATTTCAGGGTCCTGAATTCTCTGCCGTGAGAGGTAAATGAGATTGGTTACGGCTTCGAGCGGATTGTTGATTCCATGAGCCATGCTGGAGGCAAGCCGACCAACGGCAGCCAACTTCTCGTTTTGCATAACAGCCGCTGCGGCTCTTTCGTTTTCAATCGTCTTGAGCCGGACCTCAAAGAGGGCCATAACCTGCCGAGAAAGAGCTTCAAGGGCGGCGACCTGCCCGGCCGAAAGCACACGGGGCTTAGTATCGAAAACGCATACGGTCCCGAGAATATGTCCGTTCGGTGCAACCAGGGGAGCTCCGGCATAAAACCGAATCTGGGGGCCGCTCAGGACGAAGGGATTCTCGGCAAAACGCGGATCCAGCCTCGTGTCCTTGACGATCAGGGTTTCCGGGCTCAACAAAGCACAGGCGCAAAAGCCATCCGCTCTTCCTGTCTGGTTTGTACCGAAGCCCACCTCGGATTTGAACCACTGTCTATCCTTGTCAACGAGGGTGATGGTTGAAAAGGGTGTACCGCAGATGAAGGATGCCAGTGCAGTTACGTCCTCATAGCCCTGTTCCGGGGCGGTGTCGAGGACGGAGTAGCTGTAGAGGGTCGCCAGCCGTGCAGGGTCGTCTTCGGGAATAGGCGCAGTGAACATCGGGAGTTTCTACATGCCAGAGTAGATAGATTCAGGGTAGATCATCTAACCGTGCAACGACCAGGCTTTCGAAGCGTCAACGGGATTCGGAAAGAGCTTGATGACGGCGAGGGTCGCGGCTAGGGGGACGGCCCCCCCAGACCCGAATCGCATCCACCTTTGCCCCAACTACCGGCGCAAAGGCACCGGGCCAGTTAGCATAAGGGGCGATGCAATTCGAGCAGTTCCTCAATCCGGCGGATGTTTCGCGCACGATAAGGATGCTGCACAAGCTGGGGGCCCATGACATCACAGGCTGGGCGTTGACGGGCGGCCTGGCGATTGAGATTCATATCCTGCTTCGCGGCGGGTCAACGGAGGTGCGTCGGCTTCATGACATCGACTTTCTGGCGGCTTCTTTCGACCGCATTCCCGAGACGCTGGGAAACGGGCTGCTGCTGCGTCATATCCATCCTTCCGATCCGCCGGGCAAGACGCTGCTGCAGGCGGTCGATGAGGAATTGGCAATACGCGTAGACGTGATCCGCGCCTATGGATCTGAAATGGAGCGGGTGTCTGAGATCGAGGTGAGCGGGATTCCTCTGGGGATAGTGTCTATGGAAGATGTGGAGGCGGCGCATGCGCTGGTTTGCTGGGACTTGATGCTGGAAAAGAAGGTCGATCCGAAATACGCGAGGGATTTTTTACGGATGCTGGCGCTGGTGAAGTCCGATGAGATTGAAGAGGCATGGCAGGAACACAGGAAGCCGGAGTGTCCAGAGAGCTTTAGAGAAACAGCCACGGAGTTACGCGGTGCGATCGCGTTGAAGCCGGAGCTCCTCGCGCCTGCTACGCGCTTGATCGATGTCAGCGCTGTGTGCGCGCGATGCCAAGGGACAGAAGCCTTTCGGCTAGCGGAGGCAAGCCATGTACTTTCGATTCTGGGCTACTGCTGAGGATTCATCGCTGATGCAGGCGCGGCCTCTTCAGGGCCCGCATCGGTGATGACTTCGGGGCAGGCGCGGCAGGCGTCGTCTCCGGATTGCAGATGCCAACGGCAATGCGGGCGAATGGAACACTCGGGAAGCACGAATGGCTCATCCTGAACGGTGGCGCGTTCATGATGTTCGCTGATGACGCGGTCGACTACTCCGCATCGGTTGCCTTCCCACTGAACGCACGCCGCACGCTTGCAGGTGCTGCTGAAGCGGAAGCGCTTTTCGGGGGAACGGCCCTGGCGCGCTACATCAACGAAAGAAGCATCGATGACGATGCGCTCTTTCGAAAACGCGACAGAGCCATTACCCAAAACAATTCCGATCAGACTCGCGCCTGCTTCGCATTTCCAACTGGGGCAAAGGATCGCTGATTCTGACATGGTATGACCTGGGGGCTTAGACCTTGTTCGACACGGTCAGTGTGGTCTTTGCGACGGCCGCAACCTCGCCGGGCGGGATCATGATTCCGCCGTACCAGTTCTTCGGCCGATAGAGGCAATCGCCCGATCCTCCGGCGACCGCGGGCGCAGCTGAGCCGCCACCCAGGTCGAGCTGAGCGAGTTCTGCCAGGACTGCTCCCTGAATTGCGGTTGATACCTGCTGTTGTTGGGCGGCCGTCAGGTTGACTGACACCACTCTGAAGATGAAATCTGCCATGACGATTCTCCTTTTGCGGCAATTACGTTACAACCATCCATTGAGAGCTGCCGCACTTCTCAAACGGACGACAACACCTCGACCGACTCTGTGGGGCCAAGGAACCCGGTATCACCGCCGATCGCATAGATAAGCGCATTGGGTCCTGTCGCGGCCGCGAGATTTACTCTGGCAGTCGACATTGATGGCCCCGGAGTCCACTTCTTTGTCACGAAGCTGTAGACCTCTACCGTTGACAATGCTTCAGCGCCGTTCTCTCCGCCAATCGCATATATTTGCCCGTCGGCTCCCAGCACCGCTGCCAAACCGTCGCGAGGCGTGTTCATGGAAGCCATGCTCGTCCAGCTGTTGGTTGCGGGATCGTATGCTTCGACCGAGCTCAATGACCCGGCGTTGCCATAGCCGCCAATCACGTAGATCCGTCCGTCGGTTCCCATCACTGCCGCTGCGCCATCGCGGGCGGTGTGCATGTGCGCGCGATTTTTCCAGGTGTTAGTCGAGACGTGGTAGGCTTCCATGTTCTTGAGGGGAGAACTCGTAAGCGTAGAGCTCGCATCCGAACCCCCGGCGACATAGATCACACCATCTTGTCCCGTCGCTGCAGCGGCCCGTTCGCGCGCGGTGGGCATCGACGCCATGGCGCTCCAATGGCCCGTCATGCTGGACGACAAGCCTTCAACAGCATTGAGAAGAGTCCCGCCGGGATTGCTTCGCCCACCGATCGCGTAGATCCGGGCGACGCCATGACCGTCAGTCGCAGCGCTCACGGCGTGACCGAAACGCGGCGTGATCAGCGACGCGATCGCCTCCCACTTCGCGGGTTGAAAGGGGCGAGGCGGCGTTATTACGGGCGGCAATAGCTCTTCCACATCGCCGCTGTCGCCGCTGCCACCCACCACGTATACCCGCAAACTAAGGGCAAGGCTATCGGTGAATAAATTGCCCATGACCGCAGCACCCATCATCTGATGGGGTTTGAGAATGCTCAGTGCAGGTGACCAGGAACTCATCTTGTACCTCAGATCTGCCAGCCCGGCATTGACTGGAGCCTCTTGCGGATCCGGCTGTTGGATAGTGCGCTGCGAAGGCTGTTCGTTTCACACCATCTTTCGAGCGGTTGCGAAGGGCGCTGAGAAAACTGCGACGGCAGTCAAGGACGCCACCGACTAGCGCATTGATCGAAAACCGGGAGCGTATGCTGTGTGGATGATTCGCGACCTGCGCTCTCCCATTCTCCTGCTTGTCACAATTTCTCTTGCCGTCTTCAGCGTTGCTGCGCACGGGCAGGGGCTTGGCGTTGAGTCTCCGCTGCATACCAAGGGGCACCAGATTCTCGACTCAGCCGGCCATGGTGTGCGGCTGACTTCGGTGAACTGGTACGGCTTCGATCAGAAGGAATATGTCGCAGGGGGACTCGATCACGCTCCCTTGGCTACGATCGTCAGCGAGATCGTCGCGCTTGGCGTGAACTCAGTGCGCTTGCCGTGGGCGAATGAGACGCTCGAGCACGATCCGCTCGTGCCGGATTACGCGGTGAAGGCGAATCCCCAATTCAAAGGCAAGCGGGCGATGGAGATCATGGACGCTGTCGTCGATGCGCTGGCGAAGGCGCACATCATGGTCATCCTGGACAACCATATGAGCCAGGCCGACTGGTGCTGCGATGAGAAGGATGGCAACGGGCTCTGGTACAACGCCGAGTATCCGGAGAGCAAGTGGCTGGCGGACTGGCGCACCATCGCAGGCCGCTACCAGCACGAGCGCTGGGTGGTGGGCGCGGATCTGCGCAATGAACTGCGCAGCGGAGCAGCGTGGGGCGGGAGCGATCCCAAACTGGACTGGCATGCGGCAGCGGAGCGTGGCGGGAATGCGGTGCTGGCGGTCAATCCGCGGTTGCTGATTATGGTGGAGAGCCCGGAGTACTCGACCAACTTTGCGGGATTCGACAAGCTGCCGGTGCGGCTGAAGGTGGCGGACCGGCTGGTGTATTCGCCGCATGCGTATTTTTCGGAGAAGCACGTGTTTTCAAGCTACGAGGAATTGCAGCAGGTCTATGACGCACGAGCAGGGTTTTTGCTGCATCTGGAACCGGGCGTGCCGCTGTGGGTGGGCGAGTTCGGGACCTGCCAGACGCTGGATTGCGGCGCGAACTCGGACTGGTTCAAGCTGTATGTGCGCTATATGAAGGACAACGACCTGGCGTGGAGTTATTGGCCGCTGAACGGGACGCAATCGAGCGGCGCGGGGCGGAAATACGACACGCTCGAGACGTTCGGCCTGCTGTCCACCGACTATCAGCAGGTTGCGGCGCCGAAGGTAGTCGAGTTGCTGCGCACGATTGAAAACCAGCCGCCGCGGTGATGTCCTATTTCGGACCTGGTTTATTTCGGGCCTGGGGCGCAGACAAAGTTAGCGGCGTCGGAGGTGTCTCCCGTGCCCTTGTATTTCGCCTGCTGCGGCCAGGCGCATAGAGGCCGGGTCATCTTTTGCTGGGACGCGGAACCTTCGCGAGGATACTTTGTGGCGATCACCTGCTCGGGAGCAACGCCCTTCTCGACCCACCGCTCAAGGGCGAGGAAGAGGTCGTGCTGTGGATCGTCGGGACCGATGCCGGGCGTCCATCCTCCCTGCCCAAAGCTGTCGGGACCTGGTCCGCCGCCGCAATGCTGTACTCCGGGAGCCATGAAGAGCCGGACAAATGATTGCGCATTCTTCGCGCCGGTAACGCTGGTCATCTTGTTGTAGTAATCGACGGTGCTCAGGGCAGAGATGGCCGGGTCGTTCCAGCCGTGGTAGAGGATCAGTTTGCCTCCGCGACGGCCGAAGGGCTTCAGGTCAGGGTTGGTTGCGTTCAGAGCGGATGCGGTTTTTTCGACGGCAGCCTTCAGGCCCTCGTCAATAGTGAAGGTCTTGTAGTCCCAATTGGATTTTTCATAGACCATGTTCGAGAAGTAGCCGACGCCAAAGACAAACAGCAGGCTCTTACCGGGAGCCGGACCGGTGATCCACAGACCCCAGCCGTTGTCGCCAGTTTCGCTGCCAGGAAGAAAGCCGGGAAAAACGACCTTGCCAGCGGAGTCATACGTACCGGCATAGAGCGCCTTCAAAGCAGTCACCTGCGGCGCAGTCAGGCACTGGTCTGACTCCGATACCTTGCAGAGCATGACTGCGGGATCGAAGTGGCATTGGCGGGGGTCGTTGAGGATGCCGTCTTTGACTCCATCGGAGGCATCGCAGGCAGCCAGTACAGCGGAGCTGATGGCGGGCAGTTTGGTCGACGGGATGTAGCTTGCGGGCTCCAGCGTAAGCGCCTGGGCGTTGTGCACTGCGTTGGTGAGCAGAGACGTCCAGTTGTTGGCCGGCGCGCCGGCGAGGATTCCGTCGTAGTCGGCGGGGAAACGCTGCGCCTCCATAAGGGCCTCGCGACCGCCATCGGAGCAGGCAGCAAAATAGGAGCGCTGGGGAGGACGGCTGTAATAAGCCTGCACGATCGCCCTGGATTGCAGGGTCATCTCGTGGATACCGCGGTAGCCATAGTCGATGACCTTTTCCGGGTGTCCGAGGGCCCACGAAGCGTCGCCTCCGGGGGCGGCGTGGCCGGTGTCAGTGCCGCCACTCGCATAACCGAGGCTCACTGCCAAGGCCAAACCGCCGTAGTCGATCTCTCCGGCGAAGCCCCCGTTGCCCTGGCCGCGGAACTTTCCGTTCCAGCCCCTCGCGGGCATCCAGACTTCCATTTTGATGTCAGAATCGGAAGTGGGCGCGACTTGAGCTACGACCCGGCAAAATGCAGGGAGGTTTTGGTAGATTCGGGCCTCCGCAGGGTCGTCCGGTTCACGGGGCGGAGTGAGTTTGCCGGCTTCGACTTGTTCTGCGCGGACAATCTTTGAGTTTGGCAGCGTTAGCCTGGCAAGAGCAGCGCAGGAAGCCGGGGTGGGATCCGCTTTCTGGCCTAGAGCAGAAGAGACCATCAGGAACGAGGCCAGTACAGAACCTACGAAGCGATTCATCGACGCCTCCGAACAGCGTGTGTAGTGAGCCGTGTTTCAGCTGATGGAGAAATATACTCGCCCAGCTTCGGTCCGAGAATCCGTTTCCGGGCATTCCTAGTTGTTCGCCTGCTTTGCATTCGTGGGGGTCGGGAGTTTTTCGCGGAGTGTGTCGTCGAGGTCGCAGAGCTTGTCGGTGACCAGATTGAGCTTGCGGGAGAGGTTCTGGATCTCCGCCTCGGCGCGGCGGTTTACGTCGAAGTCCAGCTCGCTGCGGAGGCGGTCCTTCTTGTCCTGGCGGTTCTGGCTCATCATGATGACGGGCGCCTGGATGGCGGCGATCATGGACAGGAACAGATTGAGGAGGATGAAGGGATAGGGATCCCATGCCCTACCTTTGAGAGCAACGTTGACGCAGGTGTAGATGATAAGGACGATGGCGACGATGATGATAAAGGTCCATGAACCTCCGAAGCTGGCGACAGAGTCGGCAATGCGCTCGGCGAAGGTGTACTCGTCTTCGATCACGTCGTTCGCGTTGCGGCTGGCGCGCAGCCGCACCAGATGCTGCGAGGCGTGGAACTGGCGACCGACTGCAGCCAGCATATCCATGCCGGCCATGGGCTTTTTCTGCAGCAGGATAGCAATGTCCTCGCGGCCCACTTCGACACACTCGGTTTCCTCGATGGCCAGGGCGGTGGTCTGGTGAGGAGTTTGTTCCAGCATGGAAGCGAATCCGAAGAACTCGCCGTGGCCGGGCTGGTCGACCAGGACTTCCTGATGATCCTCATCGACCGTGGTCACCTGCACCTGGCCGGACATAAGAATGTAGGCGTGCTTGCCGGGGTCGCCGATTTTGTAGATGCGCTGCCTGGGAGCGAATTTTTTGAGCTCGACCTGGGCGGCCAGAACTGCGAGTTCGTCATCGTCGAGCAGGGCAAAAAGCGGGACGTGTTTTAACTCGTGTGGGTTGCACGGCATGGATCACCTCGTAGGCGGTTTTATGTCTTGATACGAACTGCGAGAGACGATAACAGACAAGGAATACGCGTTGAAGATGATTTTCCGGTTACTAACCCTGAGGAGGTCAAGGACAGATCGTGAATGCTATCGCTTCTGTTCATTTATCCTCGAAGTATGCGTTTCTTTTCCGTTCTTTTTGCCGGCGGCGTAGTTGCGTCGCTGTGTTTTACTTCTTTTGCCCAGACGGCAGATTTCGGCGCTCAGGCTCCCCAACAGCAGACGGCTTCACAACAGCAGGCGAGCCCGGCGACCGCCCAGCAGGCTCCGGTGGCTCCGTTGAAGCTGGAGAATTTGCCGCCCGATCCACACACACCGACGCCGGAAGAGCGGGCAGCCGAGGAGGCAGCGCAGATCCGAATGCAAATTTCGCGTCTCGCCCAGTCTCAGGCTAATTGGGGACCAAAGGCATCGTCACCGGGCATGGCCGTGACCATGAAGGAAGTGGGTCGCACGAAAACCCCTTCGGGAACGCAGGTAACCTACAGGCTCGCCGGGACGGGGTTCCCTCCGGGCACGAGATTAACGCTCGTGCGCTGGGCGCTGAACCGAAATGACCTGACTGCGCTGATGGATGGGATCGTAATCGACACCTCTGGTAATGCGGTGTGCGGCGAGGCCTCGCCTGCACCGAGCACGAAGACGGATGCGCCGGCAACTTCGCCCGCAAAGGCGGCTGCGGTCGAGTGCTCGAAGACGATGGCGGCGAATGCTCCGGTGGAGATAACCACGGCGGCGGCTAAGGGTGAAGCGGTGCGCCTGGCCCTGATTTCCGACGACAAGAAGGGTGGAGCGGCGACGAGCGCCGTTCCGTTTCCGCTGGAGGTGGAAGACAAGGGGTGCAAGCTGCAGGTGCTCCTGGGATCAAAGGATGCCGAATTGGTGCTGATTGAAGGCGACGGGTTCAAGGCAAACGATAACTTCACAGTAGGCGCGGAAACATTTGGCCAGAAGACTGCGCTGGGAGCCAAGCCGGATGCGCAAGGGCACTTTGTAGCGGCGATTACGCCTTATGTACAGGGACACGACAGCGGGGACACGGTGATCTATTACCAGAGCGACGTGTGCACGCCAACGCTTTCGTTCCACTGGGGGAAAAACAGCTACAAGGTGGAATAAGAGTTTGGGGTTCAGCGGCGTCTAATCTATGCGAGTAGCGGAGGTCTCTTGACCAAACGCTCAGCAGTCCGATGGAAGAGATTTGCCAGCCTGGCTGCCTTGTTGTGCCTCGTCACTTCTCTGCCCGTGCAAGCTCAGACTGGCCAGGGGTCGATTCCAGCAGGCACACCTCTTGCGATCCAGACGGATCGGCATTGCCCGATGAAAGCCGGCATTTCCATCGACGCTCGGCTGCTGTATCCCGTTTATGAAGAAAATCGGATCGCAATTCCGGGGGGAGCGCAGCTTCGCGGGCGAGTTATAAAGCTTGCTCCGGATGAGAAGCGGCGAATCCACGCGCGATTGCATGGCGACTTCACTGCCTTTCATATCCCCGTGGTTCACTTCGACGAACTTGTACTTGCGGATGGCACGGCGCTTCAGCTATCGAGCGGCGATGCGACCGACGGCGCGCCGATGCTTCGTCTAAGCGCTCCTCCGACAAAGACGAAAAAAGGATTCGCGAAGCAGCAAATGGACCAGGTTGTGCAGGTCGCCAAGGATCAGGTTGCCGTCTTCACTGCGCCAGACAAAGGAGACCGGGCGCTTCAGTTTCTCTATGGGCAACTGCCGTATCATCCCGAGCGCATTGAGAAAGGCACGATGTGGACGGTGGAGCTAACGCAGCCTCTGACCTTCGCCAAAGCAACTCCCGCAGCGCAAACCTCCACTCCGGCTGAAACGCCGTCGGCCCCTGTGACGCCGACGGCTCAGCTGAAGACGCGGGCCGCCACCGTATCACCACCGAGCACCGCATCCGCGAAGACGGGCGATTCACCTCCTGCCGGCCCCCTGCCAGCCTGGCACCTGAATTCCTATCTTCGACAGAGGTTGAGCTCCGCGGAAGCGAAGACGGGCGATGTGGTGGAGGCGTGGGTGGCAGAACCAGTGTTCAATCCCGACCGAAGTATTGCGGTTCCACAAGGTACATTGCTGGTCGGCGCGGTGACGCAGTCGGTGCCGGCTCGCTCCTTCGGGCGTAAAGGGAAGCTGCGCTTCAATTTTCGCGAGATGCATTTTCCTGAGGGCCCAGAGCAACACATCGAGGGCACGCTCGCCGGGGCGGATAGCGCGGCGCAGGCCGATCTGGAAATGGATGCAGAAGGTGGCGTGAAACCGAAATCACGGAATCGCGTGATTGTGCCCCTTGTGCTGGCTATCCTCGCCAATCATGCGCTGGATGATGACGCCGGTCAGGCCGGGTCTGCGGCGGCGGGATCGAATGGGCTGGGGCTGGTGGGCCGGGTAGTGGGCATCGCCGCAGGGTCGAGAAACCTCGCCGCGGGTATCGGTTTCTATGGCGCCGCGCTGGCCTTTTACGACCGGTGGATTGCGCGAGGGAAAGATGTTGTCTTCACGAAGAACACGCGGCTTGAAATTACCGCGAGCCCGAGCCGGGAAAGCCTGATTACCTCCCCGCTATCGAAGTAACGGGTGAGCCGTTATCTGAAGGACAGAGTGATGTCCATCTGATAGAAGCGGAAGAGATTTTCCTCTCCCGGCGCGTCGGCAGCTACGTGCCGGTAGCGATCGAGGACATCGGTGACGAAGTCAAGACGATCGGCTTCCGGCAGGTGTTGCGTCCACTCGACGAAGGTAACCGAGCCGAAGGCGACGAAGGCTGATCTCGATTGAAAATCCCAGACTTTTGCTTCTGTACGCATCAGACGGACGTGGAGACCGCATTGCTCGGCCAGCCCTCCATATTGCTCGGGCGTGAGGCGGAGGTAGGGATCGTGGAAGGAGCTGAAGTAGCCGCTCCAACGCGGTGAGAGCCGCGTCTCTTCGATCACGTTTTCTAGGCTCTTCCGCTCGCCTTTCGGTACCAGACGAAGCTGCGCGAGCCCGTCAGGCTTCAGGGCGCGGCGGATGGACTGAAGCGCTTGAGCCTGCTCGGGGATCCAGTGAAGGGCGTTGAAGGAGACGACGAGATCGAACTCCTGTTCAAAGGCCAAGTGCCGGGCATCGCCGACCGCAAACTGGAGATTCTGGGCGTGGTGGGAGTGGGCTGCTGCGAAGGCGACCATGGCGGCGGAGGCGTCTACGCCGAGAACTGTGCCATTGGGAACGCGCGCGGCAATCTCGGCTGTGACCTTGCCGTTTCCGCAGCCGATATCGAGAATGCCTTCGTTCCCTTTGAGGTCGAGCAGGGCAAGGACCTCTTCGGCCATGGCCGCCTGCAGGGCCGATAGGCGGGCGTATTCAGAGGCGTTCCACTCGGTCATAGGTTGCTGCAACGCATTGCGACTCCTTCGAACGATCCCAACCAAGTTACAGCATTTGCCAGGCAGGAGAAACGATGCGCCCAGAATTGCGCGGCCAAATCTTATCTTTCTTTTGGAAAAGCTCCCGGCTATAATTGATCGTGCCCGCCAGGTACGCCAATCCAAAACAACTAAAGAAAGTGACGCCGAAATGTCCTCCAAATACATTTTCGTGACGGGCGGAGTTGTGTCCAGTCTGGGTAAGGGGCTGGCCGCGGCTTCGATCGGCTGTTTGCTCGAGAGCCGAGGGTTGAAGGTTAACCTGATGAAGTTCGATCCGTACCTGAATGTCGATCCGGGGACGATGTCGCCGTTTCAGCACGGCGAGGTCTTTGTGACCGACGACGGCGCGGAGACGGATCTCGACCTGGGGCACTATGAGCGCTTCACGCATGCGCATCTGACTCGTGATAACAACTTGACGACGGGGCGTATCTACGAGCAGATCATCACCAAGGAGCGGCGCGGGGATTATCTGGGCAAGACGGTCCAGGTGATTCCGCACGTGACGAACGAGATCAAGAACGCGATGCGCAAGGTCGCGGGCACGAGCGACGTAACGATTGTCGAGATCGGCGGGACGGTGGGCGACATTGAGTCGCTACCGTTTCTGGAGGCGATCCGGCAGATGCGGCAGGAACTGGGGCGCGAGAATACCGTATTTGTGCATGTGACGCTGGTTCCCTGGATCAGCGCGGCGCAAGAGCTGAAGACCAAGCCGACGCAGCATTCTGTGAAAGAGATGCTTTCGATCGGGATTCAGCCGGACATTCTGCTGTGCAGGACGGATCGATTTCTTTCACGCGAGATCAAGAGCAAGATCGCATTGTTTTGCAATCTTGAAGATCAGGCGGTGATCACGGCAAAGGATGTCGAGTCAATCTACGAGGTTCCGCTGACGTTTGCGCGGGAGGGCGTGGATTCTCTGCTGCTGCGGTATCTGCGGATTGAAACGCCGCCCGCCGACCTGAGCCGCTGGGAGGAGATTGTCCGGCGTTCGTACAACCCGCAGGACGAGGTTTCAATCGGCATTGTTGGCAAGTACGTCGAGTACGAAGACAGCTACAAATCGCTTAAGGAAGCGCTGGTTCACGGGGCACTGGCGCACAATCTGAAGCTGCGCGTGACATGGATTGAGGCTGAGGGCCTTGAGATTGCGGGCTTTGAATCGCAGCTGGCTGGGTTTGACGGCATCCTGGTTCCGGGCGGATTCGGCAAGCGCGGGATCGAGGGCATGCTGAATGCGATTCGCTATGCGCGGGAGAACAAGGTTCCTTACTTTGGCATTTGCCTGGGCATGCAAACGGCGTGCATCGAGTTTGCGCGCAATGTGTGCCGGCTGCATGGGGCGAATTCCAGCGAGTTCGATCCGGCGACGCCGCATCGCGTGATCTACAAACTGAGAGAGCTGACGGGCGTGGAAGAAATGGGCGGAACAATGCGCCTGGGCGCGTGGGCCTGCATGCTCGATCCGGACTCGCTGGCCTACAAGGCTTATGGCGTATCGGAAATCAGCGAACGTCACCGTCACCGTTACGAATTCAATCGTGAGTACGAGGCGCTGCTGACGGGCGCAGGGCTGCGAATCACGGGGACGACTCCTGATGCGACGTATGTGGAGATTGTGGAGCTGAGGGATCATCCCTTCTTCCTGGGATGCCAGTTTCATCCGGAGTTCAAGTCAAAGCCGCTCGAGCCGCATCCGCTGTTCAGCGCGTTTGTGAAGGCGAGCTACGGGAATCGGGTGAAGGCGCTCCCGGAGACGGTGAGTGTGGAAGTGGCGAGGGCTTAGGGGCGATTTTCCCTTACGGCGTAACAATGCGGTCGGCGAGGTCGGGCGCTATTAGCTGGAAGTGCTTTACATTCCAGGTGAGAATCTTGTCCGCTTTTGCTTTGCGTGCACAGGCTATCAAGAGGGCATCGTAGATGATGCCTCCTGTTCGCTGTTCTTTGATGATTGCCTCCAGCGTTGCCCAGTATTCATCAGGATTTAGTGCAATCAAAGCACAACGCTCGCTGACCTGTCGAAGAAAAAGCCACGCATCTCCTGGAGCTACTTTGTACTCCCCAGGCATCCGCGTTGTAACCGCGTAGACTTCGGCGAGTGTATGCACACCACATGCCGCTATCGTCTTGTCCGCAGACACAAAAGCGTTCAAGCCCGGTACGTGATAATCATGATTCCGTTGGCACGCGCTTACGAGGACCGAGGTATCGAGAAAAATCATTCGCCGAGGACTCGCTCCTCTCGCTCACGACGGGTTTGTTCGAGAACATCGTTCACCATTTCATTAGTGATGCGTCCGCCAGTTTCAAATACCCAAATTCCGTTTTCGAGCATTGCCTTCGCTTTGGCAGGCTTGTGTCGCAATGTCAGTTGATCTCCATTGCGTTCAATCTCAATCGGATCTCCTGGTTTGAGGTGAAGGGCGTCACGGATCGCTTTTGGAACTACGACACGGCCAGCCTTGTCGATTGTGGTAGTGGCAGTCATGATGGCATTTTACCATTGAAAATGGCATTGCCACCGGAGTTATCGAGCAGTTGCGGCCTGTACGGCCAAAAGCGTCTCGAGAACACCCTTCAAATCTTTCAAATTCAGCGCGTTGGCGCCATCGGATTTGGCTTCGTCGGGGTTGTCGTGGACTTCGAGGAAGACTCCGTCGACTCCGGCGGCAACGGCGGCGCGGGTGAGCAGAGGGATGAATTCGGGCTGTCCCCCGGAGACTCCGTTGGCGGCGGAGGGGGTCTGGACGGAGTGGGTTCCATCGAAGACGACGGGCGCGAGGCGGCGCATGATGGCCAGCGATCGCATGTCGACGACGAGGTTGTTGTAGCCGAAGGTGGTTCCGCGCTCGGTGAGGAAGACGCGGGTGTTTCCAGAGGAAGTCACCTTCTCGACGGTGTGGTTCATGTCCCAGGGGGCGACGAACTGGCCCTTCTTGACGTTAATAGCGCGTCCGGTTTTCGCGGCGGCGACGAGAAGATCGGTCTGACGGCAAAGGAAGGCCGGGATCTGGAGCACATCGACGCCGTCGGCGGCAATGGCGCAATGAGCGGGCTCGTGGACGTCGGTGAGAACGGGTAGTCCCGTAGCCTCGGCGAGGCGGCGCAGGATGGCGATGCCTTCCGTCAAGCCGGGACCGCGGAAGCTCTTGACCGAGGTGCGGTTGGCCTTGTCATAGGAGGCTTTGAATATGTAGGGCACGCCGAGATCCGAGGTAATGCGCTGGACAGAGTCGGCCATTTTGCGGACGTGCGCTTCGCTCTCGATGACGCAGGGGCCGGCGATGAGAAAAAGCTTACCCGCGCCGACGTGGACTGGGCCGATATCGAATCCTTGACTCACAGAAGTATTCAATCACACCGGCCACGAATCGATCGAAGGCGGCCATGCCCGATCACGAGGGCAGGATGGTGAACGGCTCCGCATCGCCAGGGCCATCGGGCTTGCTAAATGCCAACGCCTGTTGCGCCTTTTTCCATCGCTTCCCTAGTTTGGCGGAGGTCATAAAAATTCGTCCGGCCGTGAGCGCTCCGGCTACGGGATGACGTCCCACCGCGGCGAGGCCCATCGAGGCGATGCAGCCGCACTGCTCACAGTCAGGGTCCCCACCGAACTGGCAGGGCGTAATCTTCGTCTTCAAATCCGCCGATAGCGTCTGTGTCGTCTGCGCGAAGATGCACTCCTCGGGGCTTTTTGGAGGCGTCGCAATTTCGCGAATCAGCTCCTCGGGCATCTCAAGAATCGGGTAGAGCCGTCGGAGTCGCAACAACTCTTTCATCACGAACGTCCGCTGCGCGGGAGTGAGGATTTCGGGATCGGTTGCGCCGCGTTGTGGGGTGAAGAGGCTGAACCAGATTCGGGCAATTTCCGGACGACCGCTCCAGAAGCGCACAAACTCTTCGAGGTAGCCGGGCCGCGATGCAAAGTTGCTGGTGATGGTGCTGTGGATGGTTACACGCGACTGCGCTATGTTCTTGAGGATTCGTTCGTAGGTCGCCGGCTTGCGGCGCTCATCGTGCTCCGGCTGCAAACCGTCGATGGAGACCACTACGTACACGCGCTTGAACTTTGCCCATTCCGCGGGGATTACGCGGAACGCGCTGGTGACGATCTGGGTGTGAATGCCGCGCTCTTCCAGTTGCGGCGCCAGAATCTCCAATTCCCGATATCGAACCATCGGATCTCCGCCGACCAGGGACAGATGCAGGGGTTTGTACTGGTCGACTAATGCGAGAATCCGCTGCACCAGTTCGTCGCCGCGGAAGTCGGAGAGCTGCCGCAACTGGGTTTCGCCACCCAGGTGCGCAGCGTCGAAGGCGTAGCAACCGGGGCAGCGCAGGGGGCACTCTTTTGTGATCTCAATTGAGAGTGACGGAAATTGCCCGGTGAGGATTTTCCCCCACGCTTGCAGGACTTGCACCTTCTTCATCAATTCCTCTTTCGCTGCACTCGGTTTGCGAATTCCATTGGCGCGAATGTCGGGGGCCCTTACTCCGGCGGCGGTGAAGATTAGTGATTGGATGCGAGCCGCGGCCGGAAGGTCGCGATTCTAGTTGACCTGAACCTGTTCGAAGCCGAAGCTGAGGAGCAATTTGGTAAGCGTGGAGGCGGCGTTCTTGCGAGCAGTATCGAGGATGCCAGCGGTCTGGGCCGAGTCGTACAGGTCTTTCTGGGCTTTGGCGCGAACTTCCGACTCAAGGTTGGGGTCGGCGGCGACAAAGAGGCCAGTGCTCCGGGAGTAGACACGTGTCTTGCTGCTGTCCAATGCGGACACGAAAATCTGCGCCGGTGGCAGGTGAACCTGGACCGACTTGCCGGAAACGGTGACATCCGAGGATTTCAACTGACCGAGATCGACGCCCGCAATCGCCTGCCCGTGGACGGCAAGGAGAAGCTTGTCACCAACGAGGAAGTCGGGCAGGATGTCGCTGGTGCGATCGCCTTCGACGACTTTGTCCATGGTGTAGGTGACGGTTTCGAGGCGCTCGAGGCGCTGGATCTTGTCGACCACCGTAGGCTGAGACACGTTGATCTCGAGTGAGCGGCCTGAGACTTTTGTGGCGAGCCGGTCCCATATGCCGTAAGCAGCTTCGTGGAGGAAAACGGCAAGCGCTCCGGCGCCGATGAACAGGCCGAGAATAACGGCCACCAGAATGGTGAGCGCGCGGGTGCCCGAGTGTCTCGGCTCCTTAACTGTGGGTGCAGAATTCACTTTGAGATAGATGGTATCGGAGCGGGGATGGATGGCGTGAAGAAATCTGATATTGCTGCACAACAACCAGCGCCGTTTTTAGTAAGACGACTTTGGAAACATTGCCTGCAACCACGGCAAATTTACAAACGACAACAGAATCAGAAAAAGACTGCAGAGGATAAACGGGATCATCAGTCTGGGTTCGCGGTATAGCTTTTCCGGATTCTGCACGGCGCTCTCATGGCGGAAGGACATCCCGAAGTAAACGGCCATCAACCAGGCGATCAACGGAAACGACAGGATCAGTTCCATTCGATACCGCATGATGAATGCCCCGAAAAACAACATCGACGCTGCGGCATAAAAAACCACGGAGTTCAATAGAGACTCTTCGCGGTAATAGCGGAAAGAGCGGCGATAGCTTGCTGCCACCGAGTGATCCGCGATCTGCCGGTATTCACTGAATCTCTTGAGTCCCATAAAATATGCGCCCAGCATCCAGTATGCGAGAAGCAGAGAGATCGGCGGCAACATGGTTGTCGTAACGACGTACCACCCCAGGCAAAAACGCAGGGGGTTGTTGATCGATTCACTTAAGACGTCCACATACGGCAAGTCTTTGCTGCGCACGGGAGGAATGTTGTAGATGCAGCCCATGATCCACAAGATGGCGGCGGCGACGGTGAATTGTATGGAGATGGTACTTGCGATTGCCAGGCCCGCGACCATCATCAGAATCCACTGAGCATAACCCCAACCAAAATGCACCAGACCGCAGGCGGCAGGACGATTCTTTTTTGTCGGATGCAGGCGATCGAAGGGCGCATCCAACATTTCGTTGATGACATAGTTGCTACAGGCGATGAGTGTGGCTGAAATGAGACCGGCCACAACATTGTAGCCGAGCGCTAAATCAAGAGGCGCTCGCGTGATAGTGAATGCTAGAACGATGCCTGGAAGGATGAAGACTTGCTTGACACTGTGATCCAGCCTCGCGATACGTATGTGTGCTCTGATGCGCTGAGCAAGGTTGAAAGAATCGGGAGGGACATTCTGCTTCTGCAGGGTGGGGTCCTCACTGTGCACTGTCGGCACCGCATACCTCGTTTCCTAGAGTTTGTCGCTGATCAAGCAGGATATTCGATTCGGGTGAAACCAGATCCAGTCAACATTCACATTCTGCAATTGGATCGATGGATTGCTTCTCGCTCGGGTTGTAATGCCCGCAGTTGAATCTGGCTTTTTGTGATCACTGAACAGTGCATTTCTCGTGACGAGCAATGCGACAAATTAGTTATGTCAGTCTAACACAGGCCGCGAAAGCTCTGCGAAAATCCCGACTCATCGGCCCGGTCCGATGAGAGCGTTTATCCGTAACTTCCACTGTAGCGAGATCGATGCAATCCTGACGCGCATTAGCGTACCCATGAACAGGACGAATGGATCGCCGTTCACAAAGTTTCGCGGCGCGGTTCTCGGGAATCTCTGCCCGCTGAGGCTCAGTTGGTCGATTTTTAAAGTCACCTCTTCCCATAGACGATCGAGTGGTATAGGCTATGTTCCCATAGAAGATCGAGTGGAGGGATGATCCAACGAATGGGGCGCGGCAAACAAGTTGATAAGAATGGAGAAATGCTCCAGGGCACGCTAGACATGCTGGTGTTGCGGACGCTGGTGACGGGCGACGCGCACGGGCACACGATCGCGAAGGTGATCGAGCGGACATCGGAGGATGTGCTCGAAGTCGAGCAGGGGTCGCTGTATCCGGCGTTGCATCGACTGGAGGATCGCGGCTGGGTTTCGTCGTATTGGGGAGCAAGCGAGAACAACCGCAAGGCGAAGTTTTACCGGCTGACTGCGGCAGGCAAGAAACAACTGGTTGCGGAGACCAGCCGCTGGCGGCAGATGGCGCGAGCGATCGGGCTAATCATGGGCGAGGACTTGCCGTCCAGGCAATAGCGCCTTCGCGGGACTGCGCGTCCGGCGGTCCGCGCTTCGCGTTTTGCGGAAATGAGGTTTGAAATGAGTCTGAAGAGATTTTTCCACCGCCGTCGCGGCGACGCCGACCTCGCACAGGAGATCGAACTGCATCTGGCCCAGGAGGTCGAAGACAACCGCGCGCGGGGGATGAGCGAAGAAGATGCGCGGCGGCAGGCGTATCTGAAGTTCGGCTCGCCACGTAGGGTGCGCGAAGAGGTGTGGCAGCAGAATACCTGGGCGGTATTCGAAAATGTCTGGCGCGATCTGCGGTATTCCGTGCGGACTCTAAGCAGGGCTCCGGGATTCACGGTGATGGCGGTGCTGGTGATGGCGCTGGGGATCGGTGCGAACACGGCGCTGTTCACTGTAGTGCGGTCGGTGCTGCTGAAGCCGCTTCCCTACAAGGATCCCGAGCGCCTGGCCATGTTGTACGAGCGCGTTAAGGACCCGAAGAATCCGGACAACGTGGTGTCGCCGGCCAGCTTTGCGCAATGGCAGAAGGCTTCCAATGGCTTCGAGCAGATGGCTCTGGCTCATCCCTGGGCTACGTACAACCTTTCCGGGGAGGGGGGCCAGTTGCCGGAGAAAGTCGCGGCAGCGCTGTGCTCGTGGAACCTGTTTTCCACGCTTGGGGTGCAGCCGGCTGTAGGACGGTCGTTCCAGGCGACGGACGATCGGCCCGAGGCAAACGCGACCGTGATGCTGTCGTGGGGATTATGGAAGCGGCGGTTTGGCGGGGACCCGGCGCTTGTTGGCAAAGAGATCTTTCTTAATGCCAAGTCGTACACGGTGATTGGGGTGATGCCAGCGTGGTTTGCGTTTCCGGAGACGGCGACGCAGTTGTGGACGCCGGTGTATCACGAGAAGACGCCAAAGGCCATGCAGTCGCTGGACAATCACCAGTTTTACGTAGTGGCGCGACTGAAGCCGGATGCGGCATTGGCGATGGCGGTGAGCGAACTGGACGCAGTGCAAAGGCAAATTCAGAAGGCGAATCCGAGCCCGTCGATCAATGACGGCGTGAACGGAAGGCTGATGCTGGACGATGTTGTAAAGGACTATAAGACGCCTCTATACACGCTGTTAGCGGCGACTGGCTGCGTGCTGCTGATCGCGTGCCTGAATGTGGCCAACCTGCTGGTTGCGCGGGCAGCGGCGCGGCGCAAGGAGACGGCAATTCGCGCTGCGCTGGGCGGCAATCGCTGGCGGCTGCTCTGCGAGCGGATTACTGAGAGCCTGCTTCTGGCGCTGGCGGGCGGCGGAGCGGGGTTGATGCTGGCCTATGCCGGGATTGCGTGGCTCAGGCACGCAAGGCACGATCTGGTCAGAGTCGACGCCATCCACATAGACGCGGTGGCGGTCTTTTTCGTTGTTGCCATCACTCTTGCGAGTGGCGTTCTGGCCGGCATGATCCCAGCGCTGGGAGCGGGAGGCGGGCGGGTACTCGAGACTCTTCAGGAGTCGTCACGCGCGCTCAGCGGAGGACTGGGGCGCGCACGGTTGCGCAAGGGGCTATTGGCCACTGAAGTGGGTCTTACGGTGGTGCTGCTGATCGCGGCAGGGCTTCTGCTGAAGAGCTACCAGAAGCTGCGTTCTACGGACATGGGCTGCGCAATGGACAATGTGCTGACCATGCAACTGTCGCTGCCGGAGGTCCGGTACAAAGAACCTGTCCAGAAGGCTGCCTTCTTCGAGCAGCTGATCTCCCGGGTGCGGGCGCTGCCGGGGGTGCAGGCGGCTGGGCTGGTGACCGCGGCTCCGGGGCAGGGATGGTGGGGCGATAATCTAGTCGCGGTCGTCGAGCACCCGCCGATGCCGAAGGGACAGTATCTGGATGCTGCCGAGCGGGCAGCGGAGCCGGGGTATTTCGCGGCGATGCAGATCCCGATCCTGCGCGGACGGACTTTCGAGGACAGCGAAAGGCTGGAGCGCGGCAACGTGGTCATCATCAGCCAAATGGCAGCGCAGCAGTTCTTTCCGGGCGAAGACCCGATCGGGAAACATTTGCGTTTGGACGCGATTGACGCACCTCGCGACCCGCTGGAGATTGTCGGCGTGGTGGGCGATACGCGCTATTACGTCTCAGAGGATGTAAAGCCGATGATGTACTGGCCTCTCTCGAGCGGCCAGTTCTCCAGCGCCACGATTGTCGTGCGATCGACGCATGATGTGGAGAACCTGGCCTTGCCGGTGCAACGCGTGATCGGCGGGTTGGATCGCGACCTGCCGGTTTCGCACGTGATGACGATGACGCAGCTGATTGGCCAGTCGACTGTGGACGCCAGCTTTAACTCCATGCTGATCCTGGCCTTCGCGGTGATTGCGCTGGTGCTGGCGGCAGTTGGACTGTATGGGGTGCTGTCGTACCTGACGACACAGCGGAGGAGCGAGATCGGGATACGGATCGCGCTGGGCGCACAGCGGCGCGAGGTACTTCGAATGATGCTGGTGAACGGACTGGCTCCGGCATGGGTTGGGCTGGGACTGGGACTGTTTGGCGGAGGCTTCGCGGTGAGGCTGATTCGCGACATGCTGTACAACGTAAGACCTCTGGACTGGAGCGTCTTTGCCGGAGTGACGCTCATGTTGTTGTTGGTGTCGATAGTCGCGTGCGCGGTGCCAGCGTGGCGGGCGTCAAGACTGGATCCGATAGAAGCACTGCGGACGGAGTAAGGGGACTGCGATGAGTTTGCGTAGATTTTTTCGGAGGCGGTATTGGGATGCGGAGCGGGCGCGGGAATTTGAGGCGCACATCCAGAACGAAATCGATGACAACCTGGCGTGCGGGATGACGCAGGAAGAGGCGCGGCGGCAGGCGTATGTCAAATTTGGCAATCCAGCGCGGGTGCGCGAGGAGATCTGGAAGATGAACAGCATTGCTCCCCTTGAAAACTTTCTTCGCGACGCGCGCTACGCGTGGCGGACGCTGCTTCGCAACCCCGGCTATGCGCTGGTTGCGGTGTTGACGCTCGGGCTGGGCATCGGCGCGAATACGGCCATCTTCACGGTGATCAATGGCGTGCTGCTACGGCCGCTGCCGTATGCGGAGTCGAGACAGATTCTGCATCTGGACCAGGCTGCGGAGCGAATGGGCCAGGATCCGATTGGATTTTCCGTGCAGGAGATACGGGATTATCGCGAGCAGAACCACGTCTTCTCCGATCTGGCGGAATATCACTCGATGACCTTCACACTTCTAGGAACGAAGAATCCAGAGCGGGTGGCCACAGGGGTGGTGTCGGCAAACTATTTCGATGTTCTGGGCGTGAAGCCGGTGTTGGGGCGACTGATTACGCCAGCGGATGAGAGCCTGAATGCGCCTCCGGTGTTGGTGCTCAGTTATGCGTACTGGATGAAGGAGTTCGGCGGAGACCGAAAAATCGTGGGCCGGTCGTTTGAGATGAATGACCGCGTACACACGGTGGTTGGCGTGCTGCCTCCGCTGCCCGAGTATCCCGATGCGGATGACGTGTACATGCCGACGACGTCATGCCCGTCTCGCTCGAGCGAGAAGATGATCGCCGATCGCGACATGCGGATGATGACGGGATTTGCGCGGTTGAAGCCGGGAGTGACGGCGGCGCAGGCTCGGGCAGATCTCGCGGCGATTCAGAACCGGCTGGCGATCGCGTATCCGAAGTCGTATCCGGCCAGCGCGGGCACTGCGGCGCTGGTAGTACCGGTTGAACAGGAGCTGACGCATGCGGCACGGCCAACGTTCCTGACTCTGCTGGGAGCGGCGGGGCTGGTTCTACTACTCGCGTGCGCGAACCTCGCCAACCTCGCACTGTCGCGACAGATGCGGCGTTCGCGGGAGACGGCCATCCGCATGGCAACGGGGGCAAGCCAGTGGAATATCTTCCGCCAACTGCTGACAGAGAGCATGATGGTCGCGCTGGCGGGCGGTGTGCTGGGAGTGGGCATCGCTGCCGCTGGATCGAAAGTGCTGATTGCATATGCGGCGCGCATGACTCCGCTGTGGGGAGAGATCCGACTGGATGGCTGGGTGCTCCTGTTTGGTTTGGGGATTTCGCTGCTTGCCGGCCTATTATTTGGGACTCTGCCGGGATTTGTGGCGAGTCGTAACCGCATGACAAGCCTTGCAGAGGCGGGTGAGCGGAGCGCCGGCAGCGAAGGAGGAACAAAAGCCCGGAATACGCTGGTAGCCGCGCAGGTGATGTTCTCATTTGTGCTGTTGATGTGCGCAGGGCTGATGCTGCGCAGCCTGTACAACCTGCTATCGGTCGATCCGGGGTTCAAAGCGTCCAACGTGCTTTCGATGCAGACCAGCCTGAATTGGACAAAGTACAAGAAAGACGAGGACAAGCGGAACTTCTTTCACCAGGTGCTGGAGCGGGTGGGGGCACTGCCGGGGGTCGAGGCCGCCGCAGTGAGTATGAGTGTTCCTCTGAACAGCGATATGGGGCCGATGAGCGGCGGCGTGATCGTTGAAGGGCAGCCGCTGCATCCGGGCGAGCCTACGCCTCAGGTGGACTATGAGGTGGCGAGTCCGGATTATTTTCGCGTGCTCGGCGTACCGCTGCTTTCAGGACGAAGCTTTTTCGACAGCGACACGGCGCCGGCTGCGGGGAGCGTGAGCGAGCCAACGCCAGCCCCGACTGTGGCGGTTGTAAATGAGCGGATGGCGAACCATTATTGGCCGAAACAGAGCGCGGTGGGACATCGCATCTCGGTGGACAATGGCAAGACCTGGACGACGGTGGTGGGAGTGGTAAGCAACGTCCGGCAATACGGGCTGGATAAGGAGGCGGCCGATTCCATCTATTTCCCGCTGTATCAGGTTGGCCTGACGGGAGCCCATCTGCTGGTGCGCACGCGCTCTGATCCGATGCGGATGGCGAACCAGGTGACAGTCATCATTCATGATGTTGATCCACAGCAGCCGGTGACGCAGATTCGGACGCTTGACGAGTTGCGCAGCGCTCAGCTGGGCACCCCGAAGGTGACGGCGATTCTGCTGGGCTTGTTCGCTGTGGTGGCGCTGTTCATTACCATTGTGGGTGTGAGCGGAACGCTGGCGCTCTCAGTCGCTCGGCGGTCGAAAGAGATCGGGATTCGTATTGCCCTGGGCGCGACCAAGGAGAATATCCTGAGCAACGTGCTGCTGCGAGGGATGGCTCCAGTGCTGGCAGGGCTGGCAGTAGGCGTGGTAGCAGCGATCTTCGCGACGCGTGTGCTGGCCAACCTGCTGTTCGCTGTCGGGCCGGATGATCCGATGACTTTTGCAGGGATTGCAGCCCTGCTGCTGGTGGTCGCGCTGATCGGGTGCGCGATTCCAGCAAGGCGAGCAGTGAGTGTAGATCCGATGAAGGCGCTGCGGATGGATTAGGCACACCCCATTGCCACGCAATGGGTCGAGCACTCTTGAGCTGCGTCCAGAAAGAACGCTGCCGCAGCGCTGAGTCAGAGGCTGTCGAGTGAGAAGGCAAAAAAAAGGCCCCTCGGGTGAGGGGCCAATCTGCCTTGGTTCTCTCGTTGTGTGAGAGCTTGGTTGCGGACCTTTATATTTTTTAAAAGCCTTCTGTCGAAGAACTTTTATTGTTTTTGTGGAACCGCTGGTTGCGACGCAGCACCCTGAGGGGAGGGCTGCGCGGAAGACTGCTGCGTCGCACCAATCGGCGAACCGGCACCCGAAGGCGACGAGTTCAAGGCCGCTAAACTGTTTTGCATCAAACTCACGCGAACTACACTTCCGTGCGAGGTGGTGTCGGAATCATCGATTTTGGCATTGCCCATCGCGACCTGATGGATGCGATAGACCGGAATTTGAGCTTCGGCGAGATACCTGACGACGGCATCCGCCATGTGCTGCGAATTCTGGATACCGGCCTGACCGCGAGCGTGAGAATAACCTTCGATCTCAACGATGTAACCTTTGCGGCCACGCATCTGGGCTGCAACCTGATCGAGCGCAATCTTGGCTCGGTCGTTCAGTACCGTCTGTCCCGGACGGAAGCGAATCTCAATGTCATTCACTTTTTGATACTGGTCCAGATTGGATACGGTGGTGTTCAGTTGGGTGGTTTGTGTGGTGGCCTGCTGTGCGGTCACCTGCGCTTGAGTTGCCGTATTGTTAGCGGAGGTCGCGGTCTGGCTGGCCTGGTCCGCTGTGGACTGAGCCTGATGGATGCCGGCCTGAGCACGGGCGTCCACATCCTTAATATCGTTGGCGTTCTTGGCTTGGAGCTGGTCGAGCTCGTTCAGGCGATCCTTGACGGGATCAAGCTGGCGGTTGACCCACTTCTTACGGGCGAAGGGGTTCATGTGGCCCCAGAAGCCTTCGTTTGACTTAACCGGAAGGGGCTGTCCCGTTGCGTAGGTGCTATTGTCGGTCGGGCTGGGTTGTGGGGTCGGGGCAGTGGTTGAAGGAGCGGACTGGCCGTTGGCGGCGGCTCCGGTTTGCACCTGAGCTGGAGTGGATGAACTGGTTTGCGCAACTGCCGTATACCCAAGGCTGGCTGCAACGAGCAGCGCAGAAATCGCCGAGGGTGTGATGAGTCTATTCATACTAAATTTTTCAGTCATTTGCATTCCTTGGCATGATCTGGAGAACACACGTTTGGAAGGCTGCGCAGCTTTCTGTTGGCTTTCTATGTAGCATTCGGTTTGCCAAACCCCTGCGGCAGGCGAGCGTCATGCTAAATCGTTTTAAATATGAGGTTTTTCTCAACTTGGAGCCCTTTTGCAGGGAAAACCGCCCGTGTAAAAAACACCCAGTTAACGCTTTCTCCTAGTCGGGAAGGAAAAAATTGCGTGGTCTGGAGGAGTTTGGCGGATTCAGCTGTATGACTCGCCACGCAGGACCTGGGCGAGATGCATGGCGCGGCGGGGCGAGTTCTGGGCGATTTGTTCACGACAGCTGAATCCGTCGGTGATAAGGATTTCGCCGGGTGCGGCGGCTCGGACGGCGGGAAGGAGGACGCGCTCGGCAAGTGTTTGAGAAATAGCGAACTTCTCTCTTTCAAAGCCGAAGGGGCCGGCCATGCCGCAGCATCCGGAGTCGAGGACGGTGACCTGGGCACCGGTACGCTCGAGGAGCTGAACCTCGGACCTCATCTTTGTCAGCGACTTCTGGTGGCAGTGGCCGTGCAGGATGATGGAGTGGCCGGCGAGCGAGGGCGGCTGGTAGTTCGGAGCGTGGCGGAGGACAAAATCGCTGAGCAGGAAGGATTGCTCGCGCAGGCGCCGGGCTCGGGGAAGGTCGGGGAAAAAATTACGGAGTTCGTCGCGAAAGACGCTGGCGCAGGAGGGTTCGAGGAAGACGATAGGCAGGCCGGCGTCGATTTCAGGAGCAAGGCGATCCATGATGCGTTCCAGATAGGCGCGGGCTTCGGTGAGAAAGCCAAAATCGTAGAGTGGGCGGCCGCAGCAGATGTGTCCTCGGGGGATTTGAACGTGAAAGCCCGCGTTGGCGAGGACCTCGCTGGCAGCGGCGAGCGTTTGCGGGTGGAAATAGTTGTTCCAGGTGTCGGGCCAGAGGAGGACGGTGATCCGCTCCTGCGAGGATGTTTGCCGCTTGTGGCTGCTTTGAAAACTGCGCGGGGCGAAGCGGGGCAGCGTGCGCTGGGGTGCGATTCCGAGAAACGCTCTGGCGGCGTGGCTCAGGCCGGGCACACGCAGGGGAAGATTGGCAAGATGAGGTGTGATGCCGGGAATCAGTGATGCCAGGTGCGCCCATTTATCCATGAATCCGAAGCCGTAGTGGCGGAGGGGATGGCGATGGCCCTGGTAGTAGTGGGCGAGAAATTCGGCCTTGTAGGTAGCAACGTCAACGTTAACGGGACACTCAGTTTTGCAGGCCTTGCAGGAGAGGCAGAGGTCGAGGGCTTCGTGAACGGCCTCGCTTTGCCAGTCATGTGGCAGGATGTCGCCTTCGAGCATCTCCCAGAGAAGGTGGGCGCGGCCGCGTGTCGAGTGCTTCTCTTCCTGCGTGGCCATATAGCTGGGACACATGGTTCCGGGACCCTGTTTGCGGCAGGCTCCGACACCGACGCAGCGCAACGTGGCCTCGGAGAGCGAACCCTGATCATCGGGAAACTGGAAGAAGGTTTCCTGACGGTGGGATTTGTAACCGTCACCGAGGCGTAATTTTTCGACCGGATCGTAGACGGCGGTGGGATCGACCACGTGGCCGGGATTCATCTTGTTGTCGGGATCCCAGAGTGCCTTGAACTCAAGGAATGCCTGCATCAGCTCCGGGCCAAACATCTTGGGCAAGAGGGCCGAGCGCGCCTTGCCGTCGCCGTGTTCTCCGGATATGGACCCGCCGTGGGCGATGACGATGTCGGTAGCGCGGTCGATGAACTCGCGGAAATTGCGGATGCCGGTGGCGCTCTCAAGGTCGAAGTTGATGCGCAGATGGACGCAGCCCTGGCCGAAGTGTCCATACATGGGGCTGCGGTAGCCGTATTCGCCCATGAGCGCGAAAAGCTGGCGCAGGTAGGAGCCGAGTTTTTCGGGCGGCACAGCGGCGTCTTCCCAGCCTTCCCAGCCATGCGGCTCTCCGGGGACAAAGACTGTGGCTCCGAGGGCGGATTCGCGAACAAACCAGATGCGGGCGGCGTCTGTAGTCGAATAGAGCCGCGCCGACGGGCGGCATAAGAGCTTCACCACCTCGGTCATAAAGAATTCGGCGTGGAGTTCGACCTCGGCTTTGCTCGATGCGCCAAACTCCACCAGGAGAAAAGCGTTACCGGGTGGGAGCAGAGCGATATAGTCCTCCGCCAACCCCTTGCGCAGCATGAACCCGGTCAGCATCCTGTCGATGCCTTCAAGGCCGATGGGATGAAAGTCGAGGATGGAGGGCACATGATCCGCGGCGATGAAGGCATCAGCGAATCCGACGACGACGAGGCGGCGGCAGGGAGGGCTGTGCTTGAGATCGAGTGTCGCGCCGAGGACGGTGACGCAGGTGCCTTCGCTGCCGACCAGAGATCGGGCGACGTGGAAGCCATATTCCGGGAGCAGCTCGTCGAGGTTGTATCCGGAGACGCGGCGGGGGATGCGCGGGAAGCGTTCGCGAATTAAGTGCTGGTATTTGTTACGAATCCGGGCAAGCCCTGTGTAAATCTGGGCGGGCCGGCCTCCGGCGGCGAGAATGCGCTGGAATTCTTCGTCGCTGGTGGCGCCGACGGTCATGCGGGTGCCGTCGTAGAGCAGGATATCGAGGGAGTGGATATTGTCGACGGTCTTGCCACCCATGAGGGCGTGGGTTCCGCACGAGTTGTTGCCGATCATGCCGCCGAGGGTGCAGCGGGAGTGCGTGGCGGGATCAGGTGCGAAGGTGAGTTGGTGAACCTCGGCGGCTTCGCGTACGCGGTCGAGAACGATGCCGGGCTCGACGACGGCGAGACGCGTCTGCGGGTCGAGCGAGAGGATGGAGCGCATGTAGTGGGAGAAATCGACCACGACCGCGACGTTGCAGCACTGTCCCGAGAGGCTGGTGCCTGCTCCGCGAGCGAGGATCGGCGCTCCTAGTTCACGGCAGGCGGCGAAGGTCGCCTGGACATCGGCGATGCCACGAGGGCGAACGACGCCAACGGGGACCTGACGGTAGTTGGAGGCGTCGGTAGCGTAGAGGGCGCGACTGCCGGGGTCGAAACGGACATCACCACGGATGCGGGACTTCAGCCTGACTTCGAGTTCGCGAGCCGCGCTGAAGTTTTCGTGTGGACGGGCGTTCTCGAGAATGGGAAAGGGCGAGGGCATGGCTCAGGCTTCGAGCGGAAGATAGTCGCTGGGCTGGGTTTGGTCAATGGGACGGTCGCGGCCCATCGCGTCGAGCAGCCAGGTGACAGCGACCGAGACGAGAAGGTTGGCCAGCAGTGCGGGGATGGCGGCGTAGACAACGTAGACGTGGCTTCCGAACTGGAAGGGATAGACGGAACTTTTGAGGTCGCGCGCAAGGGCCAGGCCTGTGCCGGTGGCCATGCCGGCGGCCCATCCCCAGAGCAGCGCGCGGCCGTGGAACCACGGAGTAAAGACGCCGAGGACGACGGCGGGAAAGAGCTGTGCGATCCAGATGCCGCCGAGAAGCTGCAGTTCGATGGCGTATTGGGTCTGCACGAAAAGGACGAAGACGAGGGCTCCGACTTTGATGAACAGGGACACGATTTTGGCGTGGTTCGATTCCTGCGCATGGGTCATGGGCGTGCGGCGCAGCTCTCCGTAGAGATTGCGGGTGAAGAGATTGGAGGCGGCGATGGACATGATGGCCGCGGGTACGAGGGCTCCGATGCCAATGGCGGCGAGGCAGAAGCCGGCAAACCAGCTTGGGAACATCGTCACGAAGAGCAGGGGGACGGCACTCGATGTGTTTGAGGTATGGATGCCCGCGGCGATGGCAACGTATCCGAGCAGCGCGATCAGGGCAAGCAGCAGATTGTAGGCCGGCATGAGCGCGGCGTTGCGGCGAATGATGCGTCCGCTGCCGGCGCTGAGGACTCCGGTGGCAGTGTGTGGGTAGAGGACAATGGCGATGGCCGATCCGAAGGCCAGCGTGGCGTAGCTGAGATATTGCGGCGGCTTGAGGATGATAGATGCCGCGGGCTTGTGCGCAGCGAGCGCAGTGCCGGCGGCGGAAAAGATGTGAGAGTATCCGCCGAGTTTGGCGGGAAGAAGGATGATGGCGGCGAGGACCATGATGTAGAGCATCACGTCCTTGACGATGGCAATGGCGGCGGGGGCACGCAGGCCACTGGTGTAGGTGTAAGCGGCCAGGATGATGAAGGCAACAATCAAAGGCACCTCTCCGTGGATGCCGAGCGCGGCGATGACCTCGCGTAATCCGACCAGTTGCAGAGCAATATAGGGCATGGTGGCAAGGATGCCGGTGAAGGCCAGAGCCATCGACAGAGCGCGGCTGCCGTGGCGGCCGCGGGCGAAGTCGGCCAGGGTTACGTAACCGTGACGGTGACAGACATTCCAGATGCGCGGCAGCACGAGCATCATGTAGGGGTACAGAAGGATGCAGTAGGGGATGGCGAAGAAGCCGGGGGCTCCGGTGCCGTAGAGCGCTGCGGGCACAGCGATGACTGTATAGGCGGTGTAAAAATCGCCGCCAATGAGGAACCAGGTGATCAGAGTGCCGAAGCGGCGTCCGGCCAGCCCCCACTCTTCGAGACTGTTAAGGTCAGCGCGCTTCCAGTGCGCAGCGAAGAATCCGGCAACCGTAACCAGCAGAAAACAGACGCAGAATACAGCGATAGCGACAGCGTGCGGGTAAGAGGCCATAGTGTCCGGTGGAGCTTATCTTATCAGCGCTGTTGGTCAGCGCTGGCACTTACCGAAGCAGGCCGGCGCCGGGCCACTCGTAGACGACGACGCCGAGGTCGTTCAGCACCTGGATGGTGGTCTCAACATTGCGGCGCACAGGGATGCGATCAGCTCGGACGGCGACTGGGTCTTCTTCTACGGCGATGACGCGGCCATAAGGCCACGCTTCCTGAGGCAGCGCGGCGAGGGCTTCGGGAAGTTCGGAGAGGCGAAGCGTGAGCTCCTGCTTGCGGGCTCCGGCGGGTTGCATCAGGGTGCCGGGTACAAGGTCGCTGTGCGGCGGCTCGGGCTTCAAGATGCGGAGGGTGACGGTCTTTTTGCCGACGATGAGGAAGGGATTGCCCCAGCTTTCGCGCGTGTGGATCACCATGTAGCGGCTTTTCGCCGGTGGAGGAATCTGGTCCAATTGCTGGCGGTCGGTGTCGCGCTCCTGGGTTGCAGCTTTGGCCTGGTCCGGCGTGGGCTTGGCGACCTCGGGGGTGGACGGGTTGCCGCTGGAGGAGCAGGCGGTGAGCGCGGCGGCGAACGCGAGCGTGATGGCAAGCAGACGGAAACGGTTCATGGTGCAGGTGCGAAGAGCGCCGAGCAGCCTCAGCATATCAAGGATTAACAGCGGTTTGGCGCAAATGCTGTTGGCGGCTCAGTTTCCCTTCCAGACTGGAACACGCTTTTCCAGAAAAGCACGCGTGCCTTCGGCCTTGTCGGCGGTGCCGCAGCAGAGGCCGAAAAGCGCGGCTTCGTGAGCGAGAGCCTGGCGGAGGGGCAGGTCGTATCCGGTGTGGACGGCTTCGAGGCACTTTTCGATGGCCAGCGGGGCCTGGGCGGCGATGGTGTTTGCGATCTGCTCGGCGCGGGGGAGCAGGTCGGTGGGCGGGACGACTTCCTCGACCAGTCCGATGCGCAGGGCTTCGGCAGCGGGGATGATGTCGCCGGTAAGAAGCAATTTGAGCGCGGCACCCTTGCCGATGAGGCGCGGGAGCCGCTGGCTGCCTCCGTAGCCGGGGATGAGGCCGAGTTTGACCTCAGGCTGGCCGAATTTTGCGGTCTCGCTGGCGATCCGGAAGGTGCAGGCGAGGGCGAGTTCGCAGCCGCCACCGAGGGCGAATCCGTTGACGCAGGCGATGACCGGCTTGCCGCAGTTTTCGATGCGGTCGAAGAGCTGCTGGCCGCACTCGGCGCGCGCCTGACCCTCGATGGCGGAGACCTGGGCGAGTTCCAGTATGTCGGCTCCGGCGGCGAAGGCTTTCTCTCCGGTGCCGGTAAGCAGGATGACGCGGACGGCAGGGTTCGAGACGAGCTCTTCGAGGGCGGCGCTCAGCTCACGGAAGGTGGCGGCGTTGAGCGCGTTGAGGACTTTGGGGCGGTTGAGGGTGAGGACGGCGATGGGCTCGCGGAGTTCGACGAGGATGTTTTCGTAGGGCATGGTGAACGGGTGAGGATAGCATGTCTTTTGCGTCGAGCGCGATCGAACCGCTTCGCGGCACAGCGAGCACAGGCTTGAGCATCGATGAAATTATGGCCATGACCCGAGGCGAAGGCTAGTCACGTCCAAATATTAGCGGTCGCGATAGTATCGCGCTCTCCCCGTAGGCCAGCCCCGGATGCGACTTCTCTTCCCTGCTGCCGTTTTCTGAAGACTCTTCGGCGAAAAGATGGCGATGAGTAGTGTAGCCAGGCCGATCAAGATTGCAAAGGGTGCAAAGACGAAGCCGCCCCACCAATTCCTGTACTCGAAATGGCCGTTGAAGAGTGCGCCTACGCCCAGAGTGATAATGACGAGCGAAATCAAAGCTAGAACAGCGCGATTCGTTCGCGACGACTTAGGAGGTTGTTTCATTCTCGGAGACTAATAAGGCGCCGTAGCTGGTTATCAATCGCCCTACACAATCACGCCTGATACCCCATACCGGCCAGCACGCCGCGCATGTAGGCGAAGCTCTTGGTGACTCCGGGCATGGGGTCGTCGCCGTGGATTTCGTATTCGAGGTCGACGTAGCCCTGGTAGTTGATGGCGATGAGCGTCTCGAAAATGGCGTGGATGGGCATGATGCCGTCGCCGACGGCGACCTGGCTCTCCTTGCTGTGGAAGTCGGTGAGGTCCTTTATGTGCATATCGAAGAGGCGCGGGCCGACCCGCTTGATGGCGGTGACCACGTCTGTGCCGGCGCGCTCGCAGTGGCCGACGTCGATGCAGCATCCCATGCGCGGGTCCATGCTGCCGACAACCTTGAGGACGTCGAGCGGAGAGGGCCAGACCTTGTCTTCGGGGCCGTGGTTGTGGATGGCGAAGCGGATGTCGTATTCCTTGATGAACTTCTCGATGCGCGGGAGGGTCGTGGGCGCGGGGTCTCCGGCGACGATGACCTTGACGCCGGCGCGTTTGGCGTATTCGAACTTCGAGCGGATGTCGTCGTCCTCATCTTTGGGAAAGTAGACGGTGCCGACAGCGGTGAGCTTGATGCCGGCGGCAGTATAGGCGGCGACGGCCTGCGCGGTGGCCTCGGGCGGAGAGATGGGGAGATGATCTTTGACGTCCTTGGCGTTGAGGTTGGCGAGCTTCAACTCTTTCATGAAGTCGATGACGTGGGCGCGGTCGAATTCGCGGAAGGTGTAGCTGGCCATGCCGAGCTTTATGGGCGACGGCTTGGATGTGGACTGGGCGGTGACCTGGCTTGCGGACAGGGTTGTGGATTGCTGGGCCACGGCGAAAACAGGGTGGGCGGCGGTCGAGGCCAGGGCAGCGGTAGTGATGGCGCTGTTGCGGAGGAAGTGTCTACGAGTGGAGAAGCCTGGGGGGTTCGTTTGCATGACGGAGGCCATCATAATTTCTGCGCGGCGGCGTGTCTAAGGGATTCTGCCTCTGTCTCTCATGCAGAGACGACGCCCTGTTTATGCTGGAGGCATGAAGAATCGATGGCTGGTCTCTCTCGCATGGCTTCTGCTTGGCGTTTTCACTGTGGGTTACGCACAAGCGCAGAGCTCCACTCTCCGAGGCGATGCGGCGCATCCGGCGCACGCGCAGGGCTGGGTGGATACACGGCTCTATTTTGGGCTGGGGAGGTTCGAATCTGGAGTGGATCAGGCCGGAGCGGGTCACTCGGAAGCACGCGTGACCGAGGCGGGATGGCTGGACTTTCTGGATAAGGAAGTGACGCCGCGCTTTCCCGACGGGTTGAGCGTGATGGACGTCTATGGCCAGTGGCAGGGGAAGACGATGAGCAAGCCGGAACGCCTGCGGTCGAAGCTGCTGGTGATCGATTATCCGGATACGGCGGAGAATCGCGGGAAGATCGAGGCCATCCGCACGGCGTGGAAGAAGAAAACGGGCGACCAGTCGGTGCTGTGCGTGACGCAGCCTGCGCAGGTGTCGTTCTAGGCTAGCTAGGCATTCAGCCGGGCGCGGGCGATGGCGTCGAGGACTCCGTTGAGGAAGTTGATGGACTCGGGGGCGGAGTAGCGGCGGGCGATCTCAAGAGCCTCGTTGATGACGATGGGCGCGGGCGTGCCGGGGAATCCGATCAGCTCCGCGACGGCAGTGCGCAGCACGTTGCGATCGACGGCAGACATGCGGGTGAGCTTCCAGTTGGCGGAATGCTGCTCGATCAGAGCGTCAATCTCGGCCTCGCGAACGGTGGCTACGCGAAAGATGTCCTCGGTGAAGCCGCGGGTGTCGTCTTCGACGTCTTCGCGGGCCGGCCAGAAGGTCTTGCGGACCTCGTCGGGATTTTGCTTGCCGACATCGGCCTGGAAGAGCATCTGCATGGCGAGTTCGCGGGACTTGCGCCGCTTGCCGGTGAGGCTCATGGATGGACCTGCGGAGTCTGCCTGGTGATTTTGCGATGCAGGGAGACCATTTCGATCGCCGCCGAGGCCGCTTCGAAGCCCTTGTTGCCGGCTTTGAGGCCAGCGCGGTCGAGAGCCTGCTCCAGCGTATCGCAGGTGAGAACGCCGAAGGCGTGGGGGATGCCGGTCTCCTGCTGAGACTGGCCGATGCCTCGGGAGACTTCGTTGTAGATGGCTTCGTAGTGCGCCGTTTCGCCGCGCAGGAGGCAGCCGATGGTGATAACGGCGTCGACCAGCTTTGTCTCGGCGACCTTGCGGGCGGCGGAGGGGATTTCCCAGGCGCCGGGTACGCGAAGGATGTTGACTTCGTCCTTCCGGACGCCGCTGCGGTAGAGGCAGTCGAGCGCGCCTTCGAGCAGGCGGTCGGTGATGACGGCGTTCCAGCGGGCGACGATGATGGCGAATTTCATGCCCGCGGCGGTGAGATCGCCGGCGAGCGCGACGGGCTTCCCGCGGAGGGGGTCGAGCCACTCCCAGAATGCGAAGGAGATGCCGGGGACAGGCTCGACGGTGAAGACACGGGATTTCCAGTGGGTCTCGGCGGTCTCGGAGATGCGTTTTGGGGCTTCGGCCGCACTGAGGTGCGTGGCCAGCCAGTTCTCCGCCACCTGCCGGACTGCGTCGAGCTGGGTGACCTCGACGAAGGTGTCGGTTTCAGCACGCTTCATCCCGTCGACGAACTCAAGATTGCCTAGCGGAGCGACGAATGGACGGCCACGGCTGGCCTCGTCGTCCCAACTTTTGCCGTCCTCAAAGCCCAGCACGGAAAAGAAGCTGACCAGCGTGTCATAGACCGCTGGAGAGCTGGCCGGGCGAACAAGGGTGATGCCTTTAATCATGTATTTGAGGGTATCAGGGGCGGGCCGTGCGCCGGGGCTTGATCGACAGGAATAGAATGGCGCATTCTCGAGTCTCCCGGCTGTGCCCGCTGGAAAGGGGAAGGCACAATCCCATGCGCTTATTCATCATCTCGCTGGCTGTTGCGGGAGTGCTAGTTTCACTGCTGGCGCTATCGCGCCATTACTCACCCGATGATGAGCCGGAATTTTCCAGATCTGTATGGAATTCCAGCCTCGTGAATCACAGCCCCTATTCGGTTGTAGACGGCATTCCTGTCGCCCTGTTCGGCGTCGCCGGTTACGCGATGCTGGGCTTGCTGGCCTTTTATCATCGCCGATTGCTCACCGCGGTCTGTTCAGTTTTCGGTCTTGCCTATGCGATGTATCTGACAAACATCGAGGCTCATGTGCTGGACGCATGGTGTGTCTACTGCGTCGTTTCGTTCATTCTGATCACGATTATTGTGTTTGTCGCGTTTGTGCAACTCGTCTCTCAAGGGGAGCAGACGACACGATAGCCGCCCCAAAATCATCACGATGGCGTAGTCTGGCCTGCACCCTGGCCAATCGGCTTGTAATCAATAGATTAGCTATTATCCGAAATATGATTGAAATACACTCATATTTTATGCATCTCATATGCTATAGTCTTCATCAGATAGTTGCAGGCTGATTCAGATGGTCAGCCGAACTCTGAAATGAAACTGGAGGTTATGTCATGCCTATTACTCGTTGGGATCCCTTTCGTGATGTAGTGGCCTTGCAGCATCGGATGAATTCGCTCTTTCAGGACTTCAACCGCGGGCAGGGAGAGAATGATCCAGTCTCAACAGCAGCCTTCGTTCCGGCAGTCGATATCTACGAGGACGAGCACCAGATCGTCCTGAAGCTGGAAGTGCCGGGAATGAAGCAGGAAGACCTGGATATTCAGCTGGAAAACAATACGTTAACCATTCGCGGCGAGCGCAAGTTCGAGAAGGATGAGAAGGAAGAGAACTTCCACCGGATCGAGCGGCGCTACGGAAGCTTTTTCCGCGCTTTCACGGTTCCGAACACCGTGGATACCGAGAATGTGAAGGCCGACTACGAGGCGGGGGTGCTGCGCGTCGAGCTTGCGAAGCGCGCGGAGGCCAAGCCGAAGCAGATCAAGGTGCAGGTCGGAGCGGCCAAGCAGGTTGAGGGCGCAAAGCCTGTCGAGGCAGCGAAGCCGGCTGCTTAAGGAACAGCTAGAAAGCGGGTAGCTAAAGTCCGGGTCGCTGAGAAGTGGATAGCGGAAAAAACTCGGCGAGCGCCGTTCGGCGCTGGCGTCTATGGGAGGAGGAATCAGGGCTGCGATGCCACTTCCCCTCCCATTTATTTTGCAGACAGGATTTAAGAAGAGATAACTATGGCAATTCGTTGGGAAAAGTTTACGGTGAAGTCCCAGGAGGCGGTGCAGGCGGCGAGCCAACTGGCGGGGGAAAACGGCAATCCGGAAGTGCTTCCGTTGCATCTGCTGGCCGCCCTGGTAGAGGACAAGGACGGCATTATTGTTCCGGTCCTCGAAAAAGTGGGTGTGCCCACGGCGCAGCTACGCGCCAAGACACAAGAGGCGCTGGCCAAGCTGCCCAAAGTGAGCGGCAGCGCGGCGCAGCCCAATTCCTCAGCAGCGCTTAACAAGGTTTTTGAGCGGGCCTTCAAGGAGGCCGAGCAGTTCAAGGACGAGTACGTCTCGACTGAACATCTGCTGCTAGCACTTGCGGAACAGAAAAACGACGGTGCGCAATTGTTGCTGGCGTCGCTTGGCGCGACGCACGATGCGATTCTGAAAGGCCTGACCACAGTGCGCGGGACGCAGAGGGTTACGGACCAGAATCCGGAAGCGAAGTATCAGGCGCTGGAGAAATATGGAAAGGATTTGACCGACCTTGCGCGGCACGGCAAGCTCGACCCGGTGATTGGACGCGATGAAGAGATTCGCCGCGTGATCCAGGTGCTCTCGCGCAGAACGAAAAACAATCCGGTGTTGATTGGCGAGCCGGGCGTGGGGAAAACCGCGATCGTCGAGGGACTGGCGCGGCGCATTATGAATGGCGACGTACCGGAGATTCTGCGCGACAAGCGTGTGATCGCGCTCGACCTGGGATCGATGCTTGCAGGAGCGAAGTATCGCGGCGAGTTCGAGGACCGGCTCAAGGCCATTCTGAAGGAAATTGAAGATTCGCAGGGACAGATCATCCTGTTCATCGATGAGCTGCATACGCTGGTGGGCGCTGGAGCGGCTGAGGGCGCAATCGACGCCTCGAACATGCTGAAGCCAGCCTTGGCACGCGGCGAATTGCGGGCTATTGGCGCAACCACGCTGAATGAGTACCGCAAGTACATCGAGAAGGACGCGGCCCTGGAGCGGCGTTTCCAGATTGTTTATGTGGGCGAGCCGAACGTAGAGGACACCGTCGCGATTCTACGCGGCCTGAAGGAGCGCTATGAAGCGCACCACAAGGTCCGCATCAAGGATTCGGCGATCGTGGCGGCGGCCACGCTTTCCCATCGGTATATCTCCGACCGGTTCCTACCGGACAAGGCGATCGACCTGGTGGATGAAGCTGCGGCTTCGCTGGCAATCCAGATTGGATCGGTGCCGACAGAGATCGACCAGATTGAGCGCGAGGCGACGTCACTCGAAATCGAAAAGGCAGCGCTGAAACGCGAAACCGACCGTGCTTCGAAAGAACGCCTCGAGCAGGTGGAGCGTCGACTGGCCACGCTTAAGGAGGAGGCGATAGGACTCCGCGCCCGCTGGCAGAAAGAGCGCGAGGCCATCACCCGCATGAGCGAGCTCAAGAAGAAGATCGAGGATCTGCGCTTCGAGGCTGAAGAGCAGACGCGGCGCGGCAACCTGGAGCGGTCGGCGCAGATCCAGTATGGCGAGCTGCCTAAGCTGGAGGCCGAGCTGAAGCAGTTGACGGCTATGCAGGACGCCGACTCCGGCCCTCGCATGCTGAAGGAAGAAGTGGATGAAGAAGACATCGCCGGGATTGTGAGCAAGTGGACCGGCATCCCGGTTTCGAAGATGCTCGAGGGCGAAGTGAAAAAGCTGGTGGAGATGGAGAACCGGCTGCGCGAGCGAGTGGTTGGGCAGGACGACGCGCTAAGGATTGTCGCCAATGCCATCCGGCGTTCACGCGCGGGACTGAGCGATCCGAAGCGGCCGATCGGTTCGTTCATCTTCCTTGGACCGACGGGCGTGGGCAAAACGGAAACGGCCCGCGCGCTGGCGGAGTTCATGTTCGACGACGATCAGGCAATGGTGCGCATCGACATGTCGGAATACATGGAGAAACATGCGGTGTCGCGGCTGATTGGCGCGCCTCCGGGCTATATCGGTTTCGATGAGGGCGGCCAGCTTACGGAAGCCGTCCGGCGCAGGCCCTACTCGGTGGTCCTCTTCGACGAGATCGAGAAGGCGCATCCGGATGTCTTCAATGTTCTGCTGCAGGTATTGGATGACGGCCGCTTGACCGATTCGCAGGGACGCACGGTCGACTTCAAGAACACGGTGCTGATCATGACCTCGAACCTGGGGTCACAGGCACTGCAAGGCGAATCGCTAACCAGCGAGGCAACCTTCGATCGGGCACGCGAAGAGGTCATGGATATTCTCAAGCAGAGCTTCCGGCCGGAATTCTTGAACCGTGTCGATGACATTGTCATCTTCCGTCCACTGGGCGAAGAGCAACTGGTGCATATTGTCGATCTGCGGCTCAAGGACCTGGAGCGGCTTCTTGCCGATCGCAACATCACCATCGAACTAACGGATGAGGCGAGGCATCAGCTGTTGATGTCCGGCTACGACCGGGCGTATGGCGCGAGGCCGCTCAAACGGGCGATCCAGCGGCTCATTCAGGATCCACTGGCGATCAAGATTCTCGACGGCGAAGTCCTGCACGGTGATCACGTGAAGATCGACGCCGATCCGCTGAACAACCAGCTGAAGTTTGAAGTAGCTGGGAGGAGCGTCGAAGCTTGAAAAGCTGACCGATCAACAGAAAAGCCTCGCCAGCCGCGGGGCTTTTTCTTTGGCTGAAATCAGGTTCTCAGGGCACCGTGATCACAACCTTACCCACCTGCTCGTTCGATTCAAGATACTTGTACGCCTGCACGGTCTGCGCAAACGGAAAGGTCTTCGCGATTTTCGGCACAAACCGGCCATCGGCCAGCCGAGCGTAGACATACTCCTTTACCACTTCGAGCAGGTCGGGATGCCTGGTGATCTCCCACAGGGAGTAGCCGCGAAAGGTCAGCGCCTTAGCCAGCGCCAGCACCAACGGAAACGGAGTCGGCTGCAGCGACAGCACGCCAGCTGCAAAAATGATGCCGCCCTGCGCGGCAGTTCTGGCCAGCTGCTCGACAATGGGGCCGGCTACGGTATCGAAGATCAGCCGCGCTCCCTTGCCTCCGGTAATCTGGTGCACCATGAGCGCTATATTCTGCTCTTCTGTAACGATCACATGATCGGCGCCCAGCTCCACAAGTTGGTCGCGCTTCTTGGAAGTCCGCGTCGCGGCAATGGACACCGCCCCGGCATCCTTAGCAACCTGGATTGCCGCCAGTCCTACACTGCTTGATGCTGCGGTGATCAGCACAAAATCTCCCGGCGACACGTGACCGAACTCAATCAGCGCCCCATAGGCGGTCACGTACTGCATCCAGATCGCCGCGCCCTCTATCGGGGAAAGATTGGGGGGATACTCGCCCAGTGCCGCGACCGGAGCGATCACTTCCTCGCCCGCCATGCCGTAGTCAATCATCGAAAACGCCGGTATCGTGCTAACAGTCTTCCCGAGCCAGTCCCTGTCCACGCCCGGTCCCACTTCCTTGATCACACCGGCCGCCTCATATCCAAGAGTGGACGGCAGCCTCGGATCTTCGAGATACATACCGTGATAGAACATCGACTCGGCGCGGTTCAAACCGATCGCCTGAACGCGGAGCTTTACCTCACCCTTCCTGAGCTCCCGCAAGGGCAGGTCTTCAATCTTCAGGTTTTCCGGACCGCCCAGTTGATGAAAGCGAACAACCTTAGGCATAACTTTCTTCCCCTCAACCCAAGTTCAAACGGCTTCAGACCACTCGCTGCGTCGACAACGACCAACGGTTTTTACGCGGCCTTCTCCCGGGACTGGATATTACACCCATTCCCCCTGCCGCATCAGCGGCTCCGCATCGCCTCGCCTGGTGATGCCGTCCACGTCCATCGCTCCCGAACCGATCATCCAATCGACGTGGATAAGACTGTCGTTCGCGCCGCGGGCGGCGAGCTGCTCGGGAGTGAGTTTGTCGCCGTCTTTGAGGCAGGTGCTGTAAGCCTGTCCGAGTGCGATGTGGCAGGCCGCGTTCTCGTCGAAGAGGGTGTTCGAGAAGAGCAGGCCACTCTGCGCGATGGGCGAGGAATGCGGCACGAGGGCGACTTCGCCAAGACGGCGGGCTCCGTCGTCGGTGTCGATCATGCGCTGGAGGACTTCCTGCCCACGAGCAGCGGTGGCCTCGACGACGCGTCCGGCCTCAAAGCGTACGGCGATCTTCTCGATCATGGTTCCCTGGTGGGAAAGAGGCTTGGTGCTGGTGACAGTGCCGTCGACGCGATCTTTGTGCGGGGTAGTGAAGACCTCTTCGGTCGGCATGTTGGGGATGCAGTAGCGGCCGTTGTTGGCGGTCGTGCCTCCGCCCAGCCAGAGATGGTCGTCGGCGAGGCCGACGCGAAGATCAGTACCCGGCGCGCGGAAGTGCAGGGCGGCGTAGCGCTTGTCGTTGAGGAGCTGGGCACGGCGGTGGAGGCCGGAGTCGTGAGCCTTCCAAGCAGCGACGGGATCAGGGGTATCGACGCGGGAGGCGGCAAAAATGGCGTCCCAAAGGCGCGCGAGGGCTGCATCAGGTGACAGATCCGGAAAGACGGTCGAGGCCCAGGCGGGCGTGGCCGCGGCTACGATGGTCCAGTTGATGTCGTGGCGAGTGATGAGTTCAAGTGCGGGGCGGTAGGCCTTGGAAACGGCGCGATTGGCGCGGCCGACTTTCTCGGGGTCCTCTTTCGATAGCAGAGACGGATTGCCACCGGCAACGGCGAGGCGGGCGGCTCCGTTGCGGAAGGCTTTGGCCATGCCTTCATAGAGCCAACCGGCGGCGTAGTCGAAGGTGTCATTGGACGCGCAACGGTAGCGGAGCAGGGTGGCGTCCTCGTCGGCAAGGAGGGTGGTCACCAGCGTGGCTCCAGCCATGTAGGCCTGCTCGGTGATGCGGCGGACCAGGGGCAGCGTGTCCAGGGTGGCAGTCATCACCAGCTCCTGGCCGGGCGCCAGGCCCAGGCCGACGCGAACGGCGACTTCGGCGAGTCGGTCGAGTTTTTGATCGTGGGAAAGGGCGGCAGCTTCGAGAGTGGCGGTGGACATTGTGCTTTCAGTTTAGCTCTACCGGTCGGGGTAAAACTCAAGACGTCTTGGCGTAAATGCCGGAGCGCCGGACCCATGTCGAAGCGTGCTTTTCAAGATAGACCCACTGGCCGGCGGCGCAGAGGTTGGCGCACCAGTTGTTCATGTAGACGAGGGCGGCAGTGTGGCCGGCGTTGAAGTAGACCTGACTGAAGAAGGTGACTCCGGGGTAGCCGGCATACTTCGACGATAGGCCGGACCCGGGATCGATGGAGGTCCGCGCCTTTCGCAGTTCGGCCACCTCCTCGCCGTTCAATAGCTGGTAGGGCAGGCTCAGACGAAACTGGCTGGTGAGCTGAAGGCGCTCGTATTTGTGCACTTCGTAGTCGCGAACGGCCTCCTGAAAGCGCTTTGGGTGATCTTCCGGCGCCTTGAGCTGGCCTTCGGGCGGGACAGCGGGGTCCATGTCGGTGATATTGACGGTTACATCGGCAATCGCCCAGCGCTGGTTCTGCTGCGGGGACATCGTGTCGAATGGCGCACCCGGCATGAGCAAAGAGTAGATGGCGTAGGAGTCAGCGGCACGATCGGCGGGCATTGGGATAGCCCCGGAGCTTGCCTGGGCCACACTCGTCGAGGCCGGGACGCAAAGAACGAATGCAGCGGCCGTGCAGAGAAACATCTTTCGGAGCATAAACGCATCCTTGAACAAAATCGGCGAAACGAACCGCGCGAAGAACATTCCCACACTTACGAGACGCGTTTGACGCCTCATGCGTTTCCGAGTCAGTGGCCGTCGCCGGCGCCAGCCGCCAGTTCCCACGGCGCCAGGCCCTTGGCCGGAGCATCGTGGTCGCGGCCTTTCACCCGGTCGTACATGTACTCGTCACTGACAGAGCCGAGGGCCTCGTTGTAGAGAGTGGCTTCCCCGATCACTTCGCGGAGCTCCTCGGCGAAGAGATGCTCGGCTTTGAGACGGTCGGCAGTCGCTGGGATTTCCAGCTTGCTGGTCTTGAAGAACTTCTGAAAACCGCGGTCGAGCAGTATGGCGATTTCTCCACCAAAAAGCACGCCGGGCTTGATCACCATAGAGACCCCCTTGGTGTCTTTGGCGGGGGCGATGACGGCGGCAGCTCCGTATTTCGAGGCCACGAAGCTGTTTGCGACGCCGGGGGCTTCTCGAACATCAAACTTAAGGCTGCGAAGTTTGTTGATGGCTTCGTCGAAGGTAAGCGGCTTTATCTTCCTGGGCATGGCGGCCTGGCCTCTGGCTCGATTTTCGGCTTGCGATTGTGATGTTTGCGCGCCAAAGTTACACTGAAGGCTAGCGCAATCGGCACCCCTTCACTGTCGCATATCGGGGCTGGGCCTGCAACGCAGTCTAGAAGATTCATGGCTACACTCACCAACTCGCCGGCGAGTACGACGACGATCCCGTTGGGAACGGCGCTTCTGAATCGGATCGGAAACACGCCGCTCATTCGGATGGAGAGTATCACGGCGCACCTGCCCGGCATCCAGATTCTCGGCAAGGCGGAGTGGGCCAATCCGGGCGGTTCGGTGAAGGACCGCGCGGCCTCGGCTATCGTCGCAGACGCGCAGCAACGCGGGCTTCTTAAGCCGGGGAAGCATTTACTCGACGCCACCAGTGGAAACACCGGTATTGCCTATGCCATGCTCGGTGCGGCGATGGGATTTCCGGTAACGCTGTGCGTGCCGTCGAATGTATCGCTGGAACGCAAGCGCATTCTGAACGCCTATGGAGCGCAGGTGATCTGGACTGATCCCGCCGATGGATCGGACGGGGCGATTCGCAAGGCTCGCGAGCTCGCGGCCAACGAGCCGGACAAGTTTTTCTACGCCAACCAATACGGCAACGACGCCAACTGGCGCGCGCACTACCTGGGCACTGCAAATGAGATCTGGGAGCAGACAGCGGGGCAGGTTACGCACTTCATCGCGGGCCTTGGCACCAGCGGGACGTTTATGGGCACGACGCGCCGCCTGAAGGAGCTAAACCCGGATATTCGGTGCATCTCCATGCAGCCGGATTCGCCTTTCAATGGCCTTGAGGGGCTGAAGCACATGGCAACGGCCATCGTTCCTCCGATTTATGACGCTTCGCTTGCGGATCGTAATGTCGAGATCGAGACGGAAGCCGCTTACGTCATGGCAAAACGCCTTGGGCGGAGCGAGGGATTGCTTGTGGGGGTTTCCGCAGCGGCCGCTGTGGCCGCCTGCCTGCGCATCGCCGAAGAAGAGGCTGCGAGGGGAAAAGAAGCAGTGATTGTCACAATTCTGTGCGACTCCGCTGACAAGTATTTGAGCGAACGGTTCTGGGAAGAATCATAGAGTTTAGGAGTAGAGCAATGCTGAAGCTGACCGAGCAGGTCTACGACACGATTCGACGCCATGGGGAGGAGACCTATCCCCATGAGTGTTGCGGCGTGCTGCTCGGACGGTCAGAAGACGGGCTGAATGCGGTCGAAGAAGCTGTGCGCGCGGGAAATACTCGCACAGATTCGGCGCATAATCGCTATCAGATTGCTCCGCAGGAACTGGTGAAGATTCAGCGGCTGGGCCGCGGCAGCGGCTTTGACATCGTCGGCTTTTATCACTCGCATCCGGATCATCCGGCGCAGTGGTCCGCGACCGATTTTGCCGAGGCTCACTGGCTGGGGTGCTCCTATGTGATTACCGCCGTTGAACAGGGCGTGGCGCGGCAAACAAATTCGTTTCTGCTGACGGGAACGAGTGAAGAGAACAAGTCGTTCGAGAATGAGCGGATGGAAGTCGAGGCACTTGAAGCCGAGCGATGTCGATAGCAAGCTGCCTCGCTACCGCTTCGGGCAAAGCCCGATTTCCCCTAACGATTCCGGTTCTTGAGGGCCGGAATCCACCCAGAAATTCTAAGGACGATTTCGCAATGAGAATCCATATCCCAACGCCTTTGCGCGCGTATACAGACAAACAGGACACAGTCGGTGTGGAAGCATCGACTGTAGGACAGGCTCTCGATGCGCTGACGGCGAGGCATCCCGATCTCAAGAAGCACCTGTACACGGAAGAAGGTAAGCTGAGGGCTTTCGTCAACGTGTATCTGAATGACGAAGACATCCGCTACCTTCCGGAAAAAGAAGCGACGAAAGTGAATGGCAACGACGCGCTGTCCATCATTCCATCGATCGCCGGCGGGTGCGGACGGCCGGAGAAAGAACTGTCTTGAACGCAATTTGGCGGACTCTGGCAGGAAACACTCCTATGTTTCGATCTGCCTTTCTTACGCTGCTGGTTTGCGCCTCGGTGGGCGCTCCGGCCCAGACGGTAGCGCCGGCCGGACCGTCAGTCATGAAATTCTCGGACCTACTGAGCGGCGTGACGTTTGAGTATCCCTCGAACTGGACCTTTAGCAACGAGCAGAGTTTCTATCTTGCGCCCGCCATCGTTTCGCAGGCCGCACCGGTACGAGGCTCAGTTTTCACAAAGACGATGCGTGGCGTTCCATCATGGCCGGACACGATCTTCGTGGGAGCCGAATTTGTATTCACCAGCGAGCAGGTGAATTCTAACGACGATTGCAGAGCGCTGGCTAACCCTGACAATCAAAACGGCAGTAAATCGAAGACAGAAACATTAAATGGGCTGACCTTCAGCCACGGAGCATCAGCGAATGCGGGTCTTGGACACGGCATCAATGAAGACATCTACACCATCAGTAAGGGAAACACCTGCTGGCTCTTTGACCTTGCGGTGCATTCTTCAGGAGTGACCGGAGACAGGGCACCGCGCCCATTGACCTCCGGTGAAAAGGACGTGATCGCGAAGCAGTTGCAGTCCATCCTAGCAACGGTGCGGATAAAGGCATTCGAGCAATAGGCCAGATCAAAGGAGAAGTATGGCAACCATACTGGAACACCCCGCGGCACTACCGCAGTTGAGCAATGACGAGATCGGGCGCTACTCGCGCCATCTGCTTCTGCCTGAAGTAGGCCTGGAGGGCCAGCAGAAACTCAAGGCTGCGAAGGTTCTGTGCGTCGGTACCGGCGGGCTAGGTTCGCCGCTGGCGCTCTATCTGGCGGCTGCGGGCGTGGGAACGCTGGGACTGGTCGATTTCGACACCGTCGACTCAAGCAACCTGCAGCGCCAGATTATCCACTCAACCCCTGACGTGGGCCGCCCCAAGATCGATTCGGCAGCCGAGAAATTGAAGGCGCTCAATCCGTACATGAACGTGGTGAAGCACGAGACGATGCTGACGAGCGCCAACGCTCTGGAGATTATTCGCGACTATGACATCGTCGCCGACGGGACGGACAACTTCCCTACCCGCTACCTGGTGAACGACGCGTGCGTGCTTACGGGCAAGCCGAATGCTTACGGGTCGATTTTCAGATTCGAGGGGCAGGCCAGCGTCTTCGCCACTAAGGAAGGCCCTTGCTATCGCTGCCTTTATCCCGAACCGCCACCGCCGGGACTAGTTCCGTCGTGCGCCGAAGGTGGAGTGCTGGGCATTCTTCCCGGCCTGGTCGGCGTGATTCAAGCGACGGAAGTCATCAAGCTTATCCTCGGGAAGGGGGAGCCGCTGATTGGCCGGCTGCTCCTCGTCGATTCTCTCAACATGCATTTCCGCGAATTGAAGCTGCGGAAGAATCCCGAATGCCCAGTGTGCGGGGCGAATCCGACGGTGACGAAGTTGATCGACTATAACCAGTTTTGTGGCATCCATCCCGAACCAAAGGCAGACTCAGTGAACGGAACTCCAGTACAGAACGGTATCTCACAGATCAGCCCGATCGAACTCAAGCGCAGGCTCGACGCCGGCGAAGACCTTTTCGTGCTCGACGTACGCGAACCGCACGAGTACCAGATCGCCAACCTTGGCGCGAAGCTCATTCCGCTGGGTGATCTACCAGCGCGAGTCAACGAGCTCGACACCAGCCGCGAGATCGTTGTCCACTGCAAGAGCGGCGGGCGCAGCCAGAAGGCTGCCGAGTTTCTGGCTCAGAGCGGATTTAAGAAATTACACAACCTGGCCGGCGGCATTAACGCCTGGTCCACGGATGTGGATCCGAAGGTCGCAAAGTATTAGTTCGAATTGATCTAAATCGAGGGCGGTGCATCGAAGGGTGCGCCGCTTTTCATTTTGTGGCAGCGAGTCTTTGCCGGTTGTTCACGAGTGTGCGTATACTCCCCAATGCACGAGGAAGGCTCGTGCGTTTATGGATCTCATTATTGTTCGAATTGCTTTTTTCCTGGTTCTTTCGGTTGTCTGTTACTTCTTCCGGCCTTTCGGCCTCAACCCATGGGTTTCGGCGGCGGTGGGCGCCGCAGCGTCAACCCTGGTGATTGTTTTTGAACTGCGGGTACGCGCGCTCAGCCTGCGAAGGCTGATTGGAGCCGTAGCGGGAAGTATTCTGGGTATCTTTGGAGCCTTTCTTTTCTCGCTGGTGCTGCGCAATAGCTTGCCGGCAGGTCCCACACAGAGCGTGCTGCAGATCTTTGTGCTGCTGCTCATGGCCTACATTGGGCTGGTGATCGGCACGAGCAAGGGCGACCTGCTTAACCTCGGGGCACTTGGCGATCTCTTTAACGCCGAGCGCAACCCCGGCAAACGCAACCTGAAAGTTCTGGACACCAGCGCCATTATCGACGGCCGCATCGCCGATATGGCGGAAACCGGTTTCCTCGAAGGCTCGCTGGTTGTCCCGGAGTTCGTGCTTCGTGAACTGCAAATGGTCGCCGACTCCCAGGACAGCTCCAAACGGCAGAGAGGGCGGCGGGGTCTCGACGTGCTGCAGCGCATGCAAGGCAATTCTCTGCTCACGATTCAGATTATCCAGGATGATTATCCGAAGATTCGCGAAGTCGACCTGAAGCTGATTGAGCTGGCGAAGGATATCGACGCAAAGATCGTCACCAACGACTTCAACCTGAACAAGGTTGCACATCTGCATAACGTCGCCGTGCTCAATATCAATGACCTCGCCAACTCGCTCAAGCCGGTTGTGCTTCCGGGCGAGAAAATGAACATTGTCATCCTCAAGGAAGGCAAGGAGTACAACCAGGGCGTCGGGTATCTGGACGATGGCACGATGGTTGTGGTGGATCATGCCCGCCGCATGATCGGACGGTCGGTAGAAATCTCGGTGACATCCGTGCTCCAGACCGCCTCCGGCAAAATGATCTTTGGGCGGATGGATGAGCCAGGCCGTATGGAGGCTACGCGTGGAATTGAGATCGCCAATTAGGCGTGCCGTATGCCCCGAGTTCTAAATAGAGCAACCCAACGAGATATTACCGAAGTCTTACATCCTTATCTGTCACGATTCGCTTAGGTTAGAAACTAGGGAGTCGTGACTCGGGGATGAATACGCTGGCAGACATCGCACCCTCAACGGAAGTTCTTTCCACTGAAACGCTTGAGGCCGATTCACGGTCTCTCACCCAGAGCCGCTCCGCGAGCTTCAACTGGAACTTCGGCTTCTGGATCGCAGCTTTCCATATCGGCGCAATTGCCACGTTCTTCTTCTTCAGCTGGTCGGCGGTCGCAGTTGCCGCGGTGCTCTGGGTGCTCGGGCAGAACGTCGGCATCGGCATGAGCTACCACCGCCTTCTCACGCATCGTGGATATACAACCCCCAAATGGGTTGAGTACATGATGGCCGTTTGCGGCACGCTCGCCCTTCAGGGCGGCCCGATCTACTGGGTGGCCGTGCACCGGCTCCATCATCAGCTCACCGACCGCCCCGGCGATCCGCACTCGCCGCGCGACGGTAAATGGTGGTCACACACCGGCTGGATTCTTCAGGGCACGCTGCGCAACCGCAATGCCTTACTGACCCGTTATGCCCCGGATCTTACGCGCGACCGCTTCTACGTTTGGCTCAGCCGCTATCACTGGGTGCCGGTCACTGCAATCGGCGTCGGCCTGTATTTTGCGGGCGGCTGGTCCTGGGTGCTGTGGGGAGTCTTCCTGCGGGTGACTCTCGGCCTGCATGTGACGTGGCTGGTCAACTCCGCGACCCACATCTGGGGATCGCGCCGCTTTGACACTCGCGACGACTCGCGTAACAACTGGTGGGTCGCCCTGCTCACCGGCGGTGAGGGCTGGCATAACAATCACCATGCGCATCCTGTCTCGGCGCGCCACGGCATGGCCTGGTACGAAATCGACGTTAACTACCTCGGCATCCGACTCCTCGGCTTTCTGGGACTTGCCCGCCGCATCAAGGTGCTGGGAGCGAAGCCCGGCCCGGCGCGGATCATTCACGGCTAGCTGATCGTAAGTCCGAGTCCCGCACAACGCGCTACCGCAAAGTACACTCATACCTTGCTGGAGAAAATGTATGCTGCGTCGGACTTACCTTGCATTCGCACTCACCTTCGCTTTCGTACCGACCCTGTTCGCGCAGCAAACCCCTGAACACGTCACGATCGATGCCAAAGCTCCGACGAGGCCCTTTCCTCATTTCTGGGAGCAGATGTTCGGATCGGGGCGCGCGGTCCTGTCGATGCGTCAGAGTTATCGCGACGATATGGTTGCGGTAAAGAAGATCACCGACTTCAAGTATGTCCGGTTCCACGCGATTCTCGACGACGATATAGGCGTCTACGATGAGGACGCGCAAGGAAACCCCGTGTACAACTTCTCGTACGTCGACCAGATTTATGACGGCCTGCTGGCGAATGGCGTGCGGCCCTACGTCGAGATCAGCTTCACGCCCAACAAGCTGGCGTCGCGGCTCGATTACCACGCCTTCTGGTACAAGCAGATCGTGGCTCCGCCAAGGGACTATGCAAAATGGGACGCGCTCATTACGGCCTTCGCGCAACATCTGATCGATCACTACGGCATCGACGAGGTTTCGAAGTGGTATTTCGAGGTCTGGAATGAGCCGAATATCGATTTCTGGACGGGCAGGCCTGCGCAACAGACCTACTTCGAGTTATATGACCATACAGCGCGCGCGCTGAAGGCAGTGAATCAACGGATTCTCGTGGGAGGGCCGGCGACGGCACAGGCGGCGTGGGTGGACGCGATGATTGCGCATGCCGCGCAAAATGAAGTCCCGCTGGATTTCGTTTCGACGCACGTTTACGGCAATGACAGCTCCAAGGACGTCTTTGGAGATGATCGGCCGGTTGCTCCGCACCAGATGGTGTGCGCGGCGGTAGCCAAGGTTCACGACCAGATCAAGGCCTCAGCGCGGCCAACGATACCGCTGATCTGGAGTGAGTTCAACGCGACGTACGCCAACGAATCGCCGATCACGGATTCTATCTACATGGGACCGTGGATGGCGGATACGATCCGGCAATGCGACAGCAAGGTGGACATGATGTCTTACTGGACTTTCTCCGATGTCTTCGAAGAACAGGGCGTGATCAAAACGCCCTTCTACGGCGGTTACGGTCTGATCGCAGAGGACGGAATTCCCAAGCCTGCCTTCAACGCGTTCGTCATGTTGCATAACTTAGGTGATGAACGAATTGCCGAGCCGGAAGACGATGTCCTGGTGACACGCCGCAAGGATGGCAGCCTTGTGATTGCTGTGTGGAATCTTGTCGAGCCGGCCGCGACTGGTCCGGATAAGACATTCACGCTGGACGTGAAGAGCACTGAGGGTGGGCACGTGACGATCCGGCGCGTGGATGCGGCGCACGGCGACACTCTTGCAGCGTGGCAGAAGATGGGAAGCCCGCGGTACCTGACCCAGGCGCAGATTGCCGCGCTCAAGGAAGCTTCGCAAACAGGAAAGCCCGAGGCGACTTCTCTGCATGGGAATCAGTTGACGCTCACAGTTCCGCCAAAAGGCCTGGCGGTGGTCGAAATTCACTGAGCATGGCCCGGAACGATTTGAAGTGAGCGAAGACACGAATCGGCGCTTCGACGTGCTGGTACTGGGCGCAGGGGCGGCCGGGCTGATGTGCGCCATTGAGGCGGGACGGCGAGGACGGCACGTTGCTGTTCTGGAGCGGGCCGAGCGGCCCGGCAAGAAAATTCTCATCTCCGGCGGAGGTCGCTGCAACTTTACGAACCAGCATTGCAAGGCGGACAACTTCCTTTCCGAGAATCCGCATTTCGCCAAATCGGCGCTGGCCCGGTATACTCCGGCGGATTTTCTGGCGCTGGTCGAGAAGCACAGCATTCCGTGGCACGAGAAGAAGCTCGGGCAGTTGTTCTGCGATCGCGCTTCGAGCGACGTTCTCAATATGCTGCTGGTCGAGGCGGCGGAGGTTGGAGTCACTCTGCTGTGCGACACGCAAATCATTGAGGTTCGCAGAGATGACGGGTTTCATGTGCGCTCGGAGAGTGGAGAATTTCGCGCTCCAGCACTGATTGTCGCGACCGGAGGTCTTTCCATCCCGAAGATGGGCGCAACCGGATTTGGGTATGAGATTGCGCGCCAGTTCGGCATCAGGATCGTAGAACCGCGACCTGCACTGGTTCCCTTTGTACTTGCCCCTGAAGATCAACAGCGGTTATGCGATCTCTCCGGGGTTTCTACCGCGGTGATCGCGTCAATCGGCAGCCAACGATTTGTGGAAAACCTGCTGATCACGCACCGCGGCTTCAGCGGTCCGGCGATTCTGCAGATTTCTTCGTACTGGCGCCCAGGCGAGGCAGTTCAGCTGGACTTCGCGCCACAGCAGAGGCTGGCTGCGGTTCTGGATTCATCCTCGAGCCGCCGGGATATCAGCGCTCTGCGCTCGCATCTGCGTACGATCCTTCCGCAGCGGCTTGCAGATCGCATACTTGAGATCGAACCGCCCGCAGCCTGGAGCAATCCGGCACTGGAAGAATGGGAGAGGAGCTGGCACAATTGGCGGATTATTCCGGAGACGACTGAGGGTTATGCGAAAGCAGAGGTAACGGCTGGAGGAGTCGACACGGCCGAACTGTCGGCCAAGACCATGGAAAGCCGGGTGCGAGGGCTCTTCTTTATTGGCGAAGTGGTGGATGTTACGGGCCATCTGGGCGGATTCAATTTTCAGTGGGCATGGGCGTCGGGCGCCGCAGCCGGGCGCGCCGTCTGAATATCAGCCCTAAATCCATTTGGGGCAGTAAAATAAAGGAATACCCATTCGGAAAGAATCTATGCCTACACAATTTGAAAATGCTTTGACTGCAATGCGCGAAAAGGCCGCCCGAGAAGCGGGTCTTGTCGTGCTGGCGTCCGAGGCCGGAAGCGACTTCAACAACCATCCCACGGCCCGGTTTCGCCTGGCGCTTACGCCGGATGCCAGCCCGGAGAAGACTTTGCAGCTGGAATTGAGCGAGGCCTTCGACTTCCAGAAGCCTGACCTGCTCCCCGAAATGACTTCGCACCTGCGCGAAGCGGCACGCCGGCTGGGGAATCCGCGACCCGATGCCTATGTCACGCTCGCCGGACTGCCGGTAAGCTTCGGCGGCTTTGGCTGGCCGTTCCATCGCTCGAACTCGGGTGCGGATACCTATATCGTTCACGGCGTGGTGCGTCTGGATGACGGGTCGGGTTCGCCACTGCACGCTAAGGTATCGGCCAGCATGACCGTAACCTTCGCCGAAATCGTAGCCGCGCCGGAGCAGCCCTACGCGGAGTCGTTTATCTACAACGCGATTCGCAAAACGCTCGACCAAGGCCAGTTGGAAATGCTCAAAAGCGGCAACCGTCAGCCGGTTCCGGTAACAACGCGCTACTACTCACGCTGGCAGAAGAAGTTCTTCTTCGCGGACACGACGGACGAGAGCCGGATGGACTTCTTGACCCTGAAGGTCTACTGGTTGTCGGGAGTGCTAGGCGGAAACCAGCCGGTCTGGATCGGCGATCCGCGCGACGCGCAATATCTCAACACAACTCCAGAGGAATTGACGCGCATGGCGGCCGATCTGTCGCGACAGGGATTATTGAGCCTGACAGACGACATGGCTAAGACCACACCCACGTTGCTGGCTCGCGCGGAGCAGTATCATGCCAAGCTCGCCGATGCTCTGGCGGCCACCAAGCCAGAGTTCAACGAGGAGATGCGGCACGGCCACACAAATATGTAGGGCGGGATTAGGGATTAGGGATCAGGGTTTGGCCTGAAGCTGCCGTACTCGAACCGCAGCGGCCACAGAAGTTCGATCCGGCGGGGATTGCGCATCCGCAGGACGGGCAGATTTGCGAGACCGGGGGAGCGATCGCAGTCTCGACGGCGGCTGCGAGCTGGGCGGCGAAATAAGTCGCCAACGCCAGGTTGAACTGGCGGACACGGCCGGGCATGAAGAAACACTCCACGAAGCTGACGATGGTAGGAATACCCGTCCAGCAAAAGACGATGTAAAGGATACCCAGTCCGGGCCGGCGGAGGTAGAACTGGTGCGCTCCGAAAGTCCCCAGAAACAACGCTAGAAGAACGCCGACCACCTCGTCCTTCTGCCAAGCGGACATCTGCGCCTGAAAGACCGCGCGCTGCTGGTCGTTCCAGCTGGCCGTCATTACCGGGCTAGCGACGATCATTGGAATTCCTTTCGACCACTTTTGCGGCTGGTTTGCCTGCGGTCCATTGCTGAAATACGTTGCTGAAAAAGAATACGCAAATTTTCTCGCATCTGTTCATCTTTCTGGCCAAGTGTTTTTCATTCGCGTTATGGTGGTTCAGGCTGCACTTGCATCAGACGAAGAATTGTTGACCAAATGGCTTCCTCCTCAATAACGCGACCCCGCCGGGGTCTGCTGACCGACGAGCCGATCCTTCTACTCGCGCTGGTGCTGATCGCGCTCTACTTCGCGAGAGAAGTTTTGATCCCGCTGGCGATGGCGGTGACCCTCAACTTTCTCCTTGCCCCAGCCGTGATCATTTTCGAGCGATTGCGCCTAAAAAGGATCTCCGCCGTCGTTCTGGTCGTCTTTATGGCGTCGGCCCTGGTAGGCGGTGTGGGCTTTATCGTGACGCGACAGCTGATCGCAGTGGTGAACGATTTGCCGCAGCACCGGAGCAATATCAGCTCGAGGCTTGGTGAACTCCAATCCCCGCGCACCGGTTCACTGGGTCAGACGGAGAAAAGCGTCCAGGAACTATGGGATATGATCACGGGCAAACAGCCTTCCGGCGTCGCCGAACCAGCCAATCCCATTTCTGAGCAGGGTGTCCGGCACGCAAAAGACCAGGTAAGCGCACGGATACCGGCGAATACTCAGCCGACGCCGGTGCTAGTCGTAACTCCACCGGAATCGACGACACAATACCTGGGCGAGTTGTTGATGCCGGTGCTGAAGCCGCTGGGCACATTGGGGATGGTGCTCATCTTTACGATCTACATGCTGCTCAAGCGGGAGGACCTGAGGAACCGGCTCTTGCTGCTCGCCGGAATTGGACGACTCAATCTGATGACGCAGGCGCTGAATGAGGCGGCGGAACGCATCAGCCGATACCTAGTAATGAACGTGCTTGTGAACGCGGGTTGCGGCGTGATTGTCGCGATTGGACTTTTCTTGCTGCATGTCCCCAATGCCACGCTTTGGGGCGCGCTCTTCGCCATCCTGCGCACAGTGCCCTATGCTGGATCACTGATCGCTGGAGCGGCGACCGTCGGCTATTCGATGGCGATGTTCCCAACCTGGTGGCATCCTTTCTGGGTATTTCTGCTGTTCCTGGTGCTGGAGATGGCCGTCAGCAATTTCGTGGAACCATTGCTCTACGGCAGTCACACTGGTATCTCAGCGCTGGCACTTGTGGCGATGGCCATTGTCTGGACGCTGCTCTGGGGATGGGCCGGCCTTATCGTCTCGACGCCGCTCACCGTGTGTCTGATTGTGTTCGGTCGATATGTGCCGCAAATGTCTTTCCTGCACATTCTGCTGGGCGAGGAAGCGGAGCTGGCTCCAGAGGCGCATTTCTACGAGCGCCTGCTGGCCATGGATCAGACGGAAGCGCATAACGTTGCGGACCGCTTTCTCGAAACGCGAGGCCTGGTAGACCTTTATGACGAAGTCGTGATGCCGGCGCTCATTATGACCGAACAAGACAGGCACAAAGGCGTTCTGGATGAGGTCCGCAGTTCCTACCTCTTCCAGAGTGCGACGGAACTAGTGGCGGAGCTCACCGATTACCGGTCGCCTCTGGGCACCGAACCAGCCTGCGATCCGGAGACAGCCGCACGGACGAATCCGGTAATCTGCATTCCAGCCAGCGATCAGGCTGATGAGATTGCCGCGACCATGCTGGCGCAACTGCTGGAACAGTGCGGTCACAAAACGCTAATGCTGCCGTCTGCGGCGGTGTCTCCGGAAATCCTGTCCCGGCTGGCCGAAGAGGCGGGAACAATCCTGTGTATTTCGGCGGTGCCCCCGTTCGCCTTCGCACATGCACGAACTCTTGCGCTGCGGCTCAGACAGAGTGTGCCGGAGAATCGCATCATGGTGGGCTTGTGGAATACAAGCGGCGACAAAGACAAGCTGCGCGAACGATTTGGCCAGGCGCGTCCGTACTTGGTAGTCACTACGCTGCGCGATGCGCTTGCTCAGATAAAAGAGTGCGAGCGACAAGAAGCAGCCATGCGATGGAAATCTCCCGCGCTGGAAGTAGCCAGGGATTGAGCGCTATCCAAAAGGAAAAAAGAAGAGCAGGCACAGGGAGAGCAGGAGGATGCCTCCGCCGATCTCTACCCATGCTCGAAATTGCTCGCGGCTCATACCAGCCACCTTCGGTGAGGGCATTTTGCTTTGGATGGCGGGTTCGTGAGACGTGAATTGTGACGATGATTGCTCGCTCGTCCCACAATGAAATGCTTTGGCCAATTCAGGATGAGGGCGAGATATTTTGTCGGGAGCGTTGTGGCCGGAGTCAAAGATGTTACTCACGGCAGGAGTAGCCTCAGGTAAGCGGCGAACGATAAATGAGCATTCTCTCGGGCACCATTCTCGGCTTCTTCTTTGGCTTCTTCTTTGGAGGAGGCTGCGCGCTTGCGGTTCTTTATGCCATCTACTCCGGCGGGTACCGGAGGGGATTGACGGACTCCCTGCGCGAGGAAAAATCGGATCTCTATCGGCGATGGCTTCCCCACGCGATGAAGCAGATCGAGAAAGAACGCCTGAAGAGCGAAAGTGATATTTCGGCGTCGAAGCAAGCGGACGACAAGAAGGGCTTCTAACCCGTTTGGGGTGAAACAGGACCCGTAAGTTGCATCCTACCGAAGCAGAAGCAGCATGTTCAGGGGTACACCGGCGCAGTTACCTTGCTTCTGTTTAGTAAAAGCTTCCTGAGGGGTAAGAAAATTGCAGGTACTGTGCGTAGCCACCGAAGAGTGCGCTGATATTGTTTGCAAGGTTTGCGGAGAAGGATACAGGCTGTACTTTGAGCGACAGTCGCAGCCGGAGCGGGAACAAGCCGTGGCAATGGTCACGCGTGCACTGGCGAATCATCATGTGACAGCGAACGGACCGTTGGCCCATCCGAAAAAGCCCTTCAATGTGCCCGATTGGTCTGGCCCGGCGGAATGGTCGGCAGCGGCCCTGCTGGGCGGCGCGCCAATCGGGTCTGAAATGGCTGATGCCTGAGCCGAGCTTTCCTTAGATGTGCATCACCTCGGCTTCTTTCCTCGTGCTCATCTCCTCCATACGGCGGATTTCGTCGTCGGTAAGCTTCTGCATCTCTTCGAGAGCGCGCTTCTCCTCATCTTCGGAAATCTTCTTCTCTTTGGCTGCTTTCTTGATGGCATCATTGCCATCGCGGCGGATGTTGCGCACGGCTGTGCGGTGCTCCTCAAGAACTTTGTTGAGGTGTTTGACGACGTCGCGACGTCGCTCCTCAGTCATGGGCGGCACGGGGATGCGCACGATCTTCCCGTCGTTCTGAGGATTGAAACCCAGATCGGAGGTACGTAAGGCCTTCTCGATCTCCACGATGATGCCGGGATCCCAGGGTTGAATGACGATTAGGTTGGCGTCGGGCGTAGTGAGCTGGCCAACCTGATTCAGCGGAGTGGGCGTGCCATAGTAGTCGACCTTCACGTGGTCGAGCATCTGAATCGAGGCGCGGCCGGTGCGCGTGGAGGCGAGATTGGCCTGGAAATCCTGCACAGCCTTGTCCATGCGCGACTTTAACTGCTGGTAACTATCTTTGAGCGCGGGCATACCCGCCATTACGGAGACTGCCATGGCTTTATCGTCCTTCTGGTTCGGTGTTCAAGCTTTGTATTGTAATCGTGACGGCGGAGTCTAGACCAACATCCGCACGCTCCCGGCCGCATCGGCCTGTTCGTGTGCGTGGTACGAGGAGCGAACCAGCGGGCCAGACTCCACATGGCGGAAACCCATGCGGAGCGCTTCGTGCTTCATAAACTCAAATTCCTCGGGCGTGTAGTAGCGAGCCATCGGCAGGTGATCGCGCGAGGGCCGAAGGTACTGGCCGATGGTCAGCACGTCGACACCGACATTGGCGAGATTGCGGTAGACATCGAGGAGTTCGTGCATCTCCTCGCCGAGGCCGACCATGACTCCCGACTTGGTAACGACTGTCGAGTCGAGTTGTTTGGAGAATTCGAGGAGGCGGAGGGTGCGCTCGTAGCGCGCTCCCGAACGCACGGCTCGATAGAGGCGTGGAACCGATTCGGTGTTGTGGTTGAGGATCTCGGGATGGGCGTCGACGACGATGCGGATCGCTTCTTCGTTGCCCTGGAAGTCAGGGATGAGCACCTCAACCTGACAGCCAGGAGCCTGGCTGCGGATCTCGTCGATGACCATCGCGAAGGCGCGGGCTCCGCCGAGGACGTCGTCGTCGCGATTGACACTGGTGATGACGGCGAACTTGAGTCCGAGAGCGGCGACGGCTTCAGCAACGCGACGCGGTTCGTCGAAGTCGATGGCGTCGGGGCGACCCTTGGGGACAGCGCAGAATCCGCAGCGGCGGGTGCAGAGGTTGCCGAGCATCATGAAGGTGGCGGTCTTGTGGTTCCAGCACTCGCCGATGTTGGGGCAATGTGCGGACTCGCAGACGGTGTGCAGGTTCAGATCACGGGCCAGCTTCTTGAGATTGTGGTAGTTATCGCCAACCGGAGCGCGCGCCTTCAGCCAATCGGGTTTGGAGACAGGCCGCTTTGGGGAGAGGTCGATCTGGATGAGGTCCGTCTGGATCGGGTTTGGGACACTAGACATGAAGTTTTATTGTAGCTAAGAACCGGTTAGCTAAGGTGCGGTCGGAAATTCTCCGCGCGCGCTCAGGCTTTTCCCAAGTCGCAGCCAGTATTCATTTTCTACGCCCTCGAAGCTGACCGGATGCGTTGGAAAAGCAAGAATTGGCCGGGTACCGGGAGGAAATTCATCAGCGACTTCAGCAATCCTTTCCCAATGCGCTTTTTCCTTCAGGCCATACATGACCACCAACTTAAGCTTGTTCGCGCAAATTTGTTCACGCATTCTTTGGCGGATGACATCTATTCGTCTCTCGCGGATACGATCGAATTGTCCTGGCTCAAAGAGGTCCAGCTTTTGCTTTTTCGATGCCGTGTAGCTATGGGCAGGAAGTCCTGATAACTCGATTACGCATGTTTCTCCGTCCAGCCTTCCCCATTTGTCCCGCTGGTATATACAAAGGATCGCTTTGTCTTTGGGGTTTCTGAGATCCAACAGCTTTCCATGAAAGGCCATCAAGAACAGCATGAGTTGTTTCCATGTTTTCTGGAGTTTCGGCTTTTCTCCGTGCCATCGCGTGTCACGGATATGTTTATGCTCATGAAATTCTCGGCAATCGTTCAGTTCGGTTCTGCCAAGTTCGCACCATGCCTTTACCCGCCGATGAATGTCTTCGTCGCGACTATTTCCCTGCTCTGGACCGAGGAACCAATACGGCGCGTCCCAACGCCCGTATCCATAACATCCACACGCCATTTCTTTAATTTCCACATCCATGTCTATGCGCGAGGCGCCTTCGCTCTTATCGCGTTTTCCCTGCCGTATCTTTAGCCATACCGACTTCAGCCACAGCCATACCGACTTCAGCCACCTAATCATTTCACCCTCTCCAGCACTTCGGGGCGGACGAGATAGAGGAAGAAGATCAGGTTCACAACGATCATGACGATCATCGGTCCCTGGTGGAAGCGGAAGAGCATGTACACGCCGTAGCACAACGACAGAAAGGCTGCGGCAAGAGTGAGGGCCCAGCCCCAGCGGCGCAGCTTGAGCAGACCATTGGCGGCGATGGCATAAAACAAGCAGAGGATCATTACCGAAGGCGGCAGGCTGTGCGTGATGACTCCGACGAGACCGAGACCGCACAGAGCCAGCATCCAGACGCAGATGACGGCCATTCCGGGGAGCAGGCCGGTGGGTTTGGCGGGGTGCGGGGCGGAAGTTTGCGGGTCGGTCATAACTGATTTTGGGCTTAAGGCTACAGCGTGTGCAGATACGCCAGCAGGTCGTCGAGCTGCTGCTCGTCTATGGTATTGCCAAAGGCCGGCATCATGTTGCGTCCGCGCAGAATTACTGCCGTGACACGATCATCGTTTGCAGGAGCGCCACTGGGCAGGTATTTCTGCTTATACAGGCCTTGCAGGCCTGGCCCGTGGAGCGATCTCTCATTGTTGGCGTAGTGACAGCGAGCGCAGTGCGCGGCATAGACCTCGTGTCCGGCTGCTTCCTGCGGAGTGAGTTCGCTCAAGGGCTTCGAAGGCGGGAGGGGAGGGCGGCAGCCGGTGAGGAAAAATATCGAGAGAACGCCGGCAATCAATTTGCGGAAATCAGTCAAAGACTAATGATAACTAATTTGCTGCCGAGATGGCCGCGACGATCTTGTCGATCGCGACGCGCGCAGCCTCGCCGATGGGTGCGTGGTTGTTGCACAGGATGGAAAACGCGACGGTCTTTCCGCTGGCTGCGACGAGATATCCGCTGAGCGCGTTGACTTCGGAGAGCGTTCCTGTCTTTGCGAAGACTTTTCCCTTGAGCGCGGGTTCGGCGAAGCGGTTCGCCAGCGAACCGTCCACGCCGCCAACTGGGAGGCTTGCGCGCCAGGCTGCTCCCCAGCTTTGGCGGTTGGCATAGGTCAACAGCCGGCTGATCGCGCGGGGCGTAACCAAATCCTGCGACGAGAGTCCCGAACCGTCGTAAAAGATGAAGTCGCCGGGATCGACGCCCGCAGCAACCAGAAACTGGCGTACTACGCGGACTCCCTGGGCAATCGATCCATCGCCAGCTTCGAGGCGACCCAGCAGGCGGAGGAAGAGTTCGGCGTGGAGATTCTGGCTGACCTTATTGGTTACGACGATGTCCCGCTCGAAGGGTGGCGAAACGTGGGTGGCTAGGATACGCATGCCGTTCGCGGGCGGCTGAATAGTGCCAAGGGTAAGCGGATGCAGGACGAGCGGCTGGTCTACCTCGGCGCGAAAGTCCTGTGTGTCGGTCGAGAGACGGTGGTGCGCGCGGGCGGTGCCCTTCACTTCGATGCCATGCGCGAGGAGCATTTCGCGAAGAGCGATCGCGGCGTATTCGGCGGGGTCCTCGATGGCCAAGGCAACGTGCAGGCTGTTTTGGTTCGTGGTCCCATAGACGCGAACGTCTTTCGATCCAGGCTGGCGGTCGATGCCGGGGCTCACGGGTTGCGTACCGGGCAGAGTGGTCAGCGAACTCTGAAGCGTGTAGTAGGGCGTGTCGGGATTCCAGGGCGAGGGCTGCCCGTTGGGTGGCAGATTGAGATAGACGACGTTGTCATTCACGGTGAGCGCGGAGACGGGCGCACCGTAGCTCCACTCCAGATCGTCCCATCCCCAACCCGATCCATAGCGCTCCCATGGAAACCAGGTGTCGTCGCCGATGATGTCGCCGTCGATCGACTTCACCCCGCTGGCCGCGATCTGGTCGGCGATGCTTTGCAGAGCTATGAGCGGCGGATTAGGGCGCTGAGTCTTCTCCTGGTAGGGGTAACTGCGGCCCGACATGGTGGGGTCGCCCGCTCCCAGGATGGCCAGGTCGCCATGCAGACGACCGGCGTGGTCGATCTCGCTGCGAGTTACGGCGGCTGTGGTCCAGGTGGTGTTCGGCGGCAACAGCGCGAGTGCTGCGGCGGTAGTCAGCAGCTTGGCGTTCGATGCGGGTTCAAAGAACTGGTCGTCGTTAAGCGCGTAAAGAGGTGAGCCGTCGAGGGTAACGACGGAGACTCCCCAGTGAGCTCGTGAGACGGCCGGCGCTGAGACGATGGCGCCGATCGTCGCGGCGAGTGCCGATGATTTTCCTTTGTGCGCGACCGCCTGCCGATGCTGCTGAGCAGTAAGAGACATAGAAACGAGCAGTAGGATGGTCAGGAGCCAGGCGTTCTGAGGGCGGGTTTTCATCCTTGGGCGGAGTGTAGCATTGAAGGCGGCTATGGCCTTTGCACGGCGCAACGAATTCGCGTGGCTGCTGCAGGCGCGCACCCTGGAACTGGGCAGACGCACGCTGGTGATGGGCGTGCTGAATGTGACGCCGGATTCGTTCTCGGATGGCAATGTCTTTCTTGACCCCAAGGCGGCGACGGCGCATGCGCTACGTATGTTCGATCAGGGCGCGGACATTGTGGACATCGGCGGCGAGTCCACACGGCCGGGCAAGTATGAGCCGGTTGGCACCGGGGAAGAGCAGCGCCGGGTCATTCCGGTGATCGAAGCTGTGTTGAAGGCGAGGCCGGGGTCGGTGCTGTCAATCGATACATACAAGGCTTCTACGGCTGCAATGGCGGTGGAGGCCGGAGCGGAGATCGTCAACGACATCAGCGCATTGGGGTGGGACGCGGAAATGGCTTCGACCTGCGCGCGGCTTGGCTGCGCCGTGGTGTTGATGCATACGCGGGAAAAATCGGCCGAGTGGCACAATCTGCCCCGGCTCGCTCCGCATGAGGTTCTTCCACTCGTGAAGTACGAGCTTGCCCTGAGTATGCGCACGGCCCTGGAGGCGGGTATTGATCGGAGCCGGATTGTGCTGGATCCGGGCTATGGCTTCGGAAAGTCCTTCGACGAGAACTATCCTCTGCTGGCGCATCAGGAAGAACTCGAGAGCCTGGGCCAGCCGATCCTGGCGGGCGTTTCGCGGAAGTCGTTTCTGGGCAGAACGCTCGCCGAATTTCACGAAGGGGCGGATGCGCCGATGGCGGCACGCAGCAATGCCACGATTGCCGCGACGGTGGCGGCGATTCTGGGGGGAGCCCACATTGTGCGCGTTCACGACGTGAGGCCAGCGGTGGAAGCTGCGCGAATCGCGGACGCAATCCTGACTGCCGTATGATGTCGGCACTATGAGAAAGACATTTTTGCCTGCTTTCTTTGCCGTATCCATGCTGGCGGTAGCCGCACCTCTGCTTTCATCCGAAGCGCCGCGCTCCCGCGCAGCGAGCGCCGTTTATCCGATCGAGGAAGGCTACGTGGATGCGCACGGCGTGCTGATCTACTACACAACGATAGGCCGTGGGGAACCGCTGGTAATCGTGCATGGCGGGCCGGGCGCCTCGCACGATTACTTCCTGCCTTACCTCTTACCCCTCGCGCGGACGAATAAGTTGATCTTCATCGACGAACGCGGATCAGGGCGGTCGGAAAAGCTTGAAGACGTGAAGCAGTACACGGTCGAAAATATGGTTGCCGATGTCGAAGCGGTGCGTGTAGAGCTGGGACTGGGAAAGATCAGCCTCCTGGGGCACTCGTATGGAGGTGTACTGGCAGAGGCGTATGCGCTGAAGTATCAGGAACACCTGTCGCATCTAGTGCTGGCCAGCACCTTCGCGAGCACCAAAGAGATGAACCAGGTGCTGTTACGCATCAAGAACCAGATGCCAAAGGATAAGCTGGCTCTGACAAATGCCCTTGAAAGGGCTGGCCTCTACGGCAAGGGACCGGCGTGGGAGCGCGGCCGTTATCCGTCGGAATACGCCACCCTGGCCTGGGGTGACGGATATTTCCCGCGACTCTACGGCGCACGGCCTGACCCGAACTATGATCCGCAGGCCCAGAACACCTCGACGGCATGGGATTTGTATCGTGAGATGTGGGGATCGCATGGCGAGTTTGTGATCGATGGAAACCTTACCAGCGTGGAGTATCTGGACAAGCTGCCGACGATCAAAGTCCCGACGCTGATTCTGGTGGGCGATCACGACGAGTGCGATCCATCATTGTCCAAAGAGATGAACGCGAAGATCGCCGGATCGAGGCTGGTTATCCTGCCAAACAGCGGACATATGGCGTTCGTGGATCAGCCGATCCTTTGGAACAGGAACGTGGAGGTGTTCCTGAACGGGAAATAGGAATTAAACATCGGCCCTCCCTGGCTTCGCGGTGCCTAGAAATGCGCGCTTTGCTGGCTTGCCGGATGCCTTCCAGCGCTTCACGTTTTCGTACACGATGACGGTGGCCCACGTGACGGCAATCCAGACGAAGACTTCCTCGATGGGAAGCCTGGCCCAGGCGGTGATTCGCAGACCGAGCATCGCGTCGTCCTGAAAGTTCCACCAGCCGTAGGGGAGGGCAAGCGTTACCTCCCAGAGCAGGCTGATGAGCAGGATCATGAACATGGTTAGGCTCAGAGCTCGCCAGTTGATGACGGGGCGGGCGCAGGGAAAGAGCATCGCCGAAGGCAAGAGCGCGCCGAGCACCAGGAATGTGAAATAGGCAGGGAAGCCAGAGGGATCGCCGGCGATGTACCTGCGATATAGTATGGCTCCGGCAATCAGAACGATCGCGAGAATGAGCGACTCCGGATGCAGACGAAGGAGCCGGTCAAAAGTGCTTCGCTCCTCCGCGGTCTGACGCACGGTATAGGCCGACAGCCAGTATTCGTCGAACCAGATGTAAAGCAGGAGAATGGCGATGAAGCCGGTGAAGTAGAAGATGTACTCCTCAATCGGCACCCAAGTTCCAAGGGCCGGAGCGTTGATTCCAAGGGTCGCGCCGGAATTTGGGAAGCGGAAGAAGCGGCAGGCAAAGAGGAAATCCAGAAGAGCGCCCAGCGGAAAGAGGATTCCGATGGTCCACCAGAACGCCTTTCGGGAGACCTTTAACTCTTCATGCGGAATGAACCAGAAGGCGATCACGACAATCGGCACAATAAAGAGCAGAAGGCTGACGCTGTATCCGTAGGGCGACGGGTCGGGCAATAGTGCGATGGATGGCGATGAGACGCGAGCGGTATGCAGCGTGAAATAGGCCGGCACGGCGACCATGCCCAGCATGGCTGCAATCAGCCAGGCGCTGAGACGTGGCGACGGGGACGACGAGTTGGGGCGACGAGGCATCGGCGCTACTTCTCCGACAATCGAGGGAATGCCAGATGGTACGCCCAAAACGAAAAGAGCGCGATTGCTCGCGCTCCTTCCTTCTGAATTTGCCTGAAATTAAGCTGCGGCGGAGTTGCCGAGGGCGGCTTTCGCCTGCTCGACGAGAGCGGTGAAGCCGGTAGCGTCCTTTACAGCGATTTCGGCCAGCATCTTGCGATCGAGCTCGATTCCGGCGGTCTTAAGGCCATGGATGAGCTGCGAGTAGCTGATGTTGTTGATCTTTGCGGCGGCGTTGATGCGCACGATCCAAAGCGAGCGATATTGGCGCTTCTTCTGTTTGCGTCCGCTGTAGGCGAACTTCAGTCCGCGCTCGACGGCTTCCTGCGCTGCCTGGTAGAGCTTCGATTTTGTAAGAAAATAACCGCTTGCGCGCTTGAGGATCTTTTTGCGGCGGTCGTTGCGTTTTGTTCCACGTTTTACGCGGGGCATTGGTTGGTTCTCCTTTTAGTGCTTCGTTGTGCGGCTGGAGGCAGGATGCGCTATGCGCAGTAACCTCTTCACTCGCTTGCTTCCTGATCGCTCGGCCTGAAGCCGGGGGCCTTTCGGCCCTTGCACTCTAAAGTGCAGATCAGGCGTAGGGAATCATGCGCGCAACCTTCGCGTGGTCGGCGTCCGAAACCAGCGTGCTGTGTGCCAGCTTGCGCTTGGTCTTGGTCTCCTTTGACGTGAGGATGTGGCGCATCTTCGACTGACCACGCATGATTTTGCCGGTGCCAGTCTTCTTGAAGCGCTTGGCTGCGCCTTTGTGTGTCTTTAGTTTGGGCATGGGTTTCCTGCTTGAAATCTGCTTGTTTACAGCATTTTTAAGTATACGGGATTGGGCGGGGGTTGGCCAGCACTAACGCGAAGGCGTGGCGTCCTGATTCGGATGCTAGCGGTTGGACAACTGGATGGGATTTCCATCCGGGTCTTTGCCATCGCAAAGGCAAAACACTTCCCCCTGGCGGATTTTCCCGAAGTTCGCACCCCGCGCCACCAATGTTTTACGCAGAGCGGCAACGTTCTCGGCGAAGAAAACAATCTTGGGACCCTTGCGGCCTGGTGAGGTTGGGCCTGAGTGCAGAGCGATCGTCGCTCCGCCGGCCCCAAACTCCCGCCAGCCTTTTTCGTTGGTGACCTGCTTTAAGCCAAGTACTTCTCCGTAGAACCTGCTCATGGCATCGATCTGTCCTGTAAAGAGGATGACGCGCGCCATTTTCATTGAGGGCATCTCTCTCGATTTCTTATTAGACAATTCCCCAAGCATACAGGGCAGGTTGGGAGCACTAACACCACAGCGCCAATCACGCATGTCTGATTCAATTCCCGACGTTACAAAAACATGCCTGGATGCCAGCCTCTCATGCTATCCTCGCCTCGCTATGACTAACGCCGCCATAGTCGGTGATCCCAGAGATATTACTCTCGCACGTCTTGAGGACCAGGCCCACTGGTACGGCGGCAGGAGCAAAAGAGCGCAACGCATTTACAAGTGCACCAAGGTCGTCGAAATCGTGGCTGCAGCGCTGATTCCATTTTTTACGGGGCTGAAGTTCAAGCATTTCGAGTTGGTCGTCGGCAGCTTCGGAGTGATGATCACCATCCTTGAAGGCATCCTGCAATTGAATCAGTATCAGCAGATCTGGACGATGTACCGGGCGACCTCCGAGGCGCTTACGCACGAGAAGTATCTCTTCCTGGCGATTGCCGGGCCTTATGCTACCGCCGGAGTAAACCCTCCAGTACTGCTGGCCGAGCGCATTGAGACGATCATGTCGCAGGAAAACACCAAGTGGGTTTCTGTTCAGGACCAGAGCGGAAAATCGAAGGACTCAGGAACCCAGCGAATCAGCACCTAACGATTCAGCTGCGACTCGCGCTCAAAGATGAAGGCATTCTGGGTATCGGTGCGGTGCGGCTGCGAGCCTCCGTCTGGCCACGACGTGTTCCTCACCTGGACGCTCAGCTTTCCGCCGAGCGGTTGCAGGGTGAGAGTGACCGTTCTCTTCTGTTTGGTTTCCTGCGGGGTGTTTTGCGGCGTCCAGACTCCGGTTGCCTGGCCGCCGTTTAGAGTGACGGCTTGCGTGCCCCAACTGCATTGGTTCTGGGGGCATTTCCCGATAGGCTCGACGTTGTAACGCGGGCCAGACCCCTCGATACGCAGGCTGATGAGAGCATCGGAGCCGCCGCGGGTTTCGGTATTGATCCAGAGCCCGGCGAGAGCGTTGGCCTGCGTGACTACAGGCGTAGGAGCGGGGGCAGGAGGCGTGTCGTGATGCGGCTGCGGTCTGGCTACGAAATATCCGATGACGGCGAGCACCAGCAACGCTGCTGCGCCCCCAACGATCAGTGGCATCCGGAATTTTTGCCCGGTCGGCGTCTGAGCCGGTTCGGTCGAAACCGGGGGCGGAAGCTGCACGGGAACAGTGGCGTGAACGGGTTGAGTCTCCGTGGCAGTGGAGGTTGTGACGTACTGCTTCAGCGCGGCGATGAGCAGCTGAACATCCGAATTCCAGCGCGCGTGGGAAATTTCGACACTGTTACGGTAGGCGAGATCCTTGATATTGTCGGGTAGCTGATCAGGGTGCGGCATGCGTGCCTCTTGCACCAGCACAGGGATCACTGCGATGTTGCGGGCGAGAGCTGAGGCGACTTCCAGCCGCACGAAGTCGTTGGCGTCCTCGAGACGATGTTCGCCGTTGGGGCCTGCGATCGTGGCCCATTGCGATCCGATGATGGCTAGAAAAACGCCGCAGCCGGAGACGTTGTCGTCGATCGCTTTGCGAAAATCCAGGCCGGGAGCAATGCCGGCGACGTCCATGAAGACAGAGTCGTTGCCATAAGCCCGGACGAGGTCGTCATAGAGCCTTCCCGCTTCACCTTCCGCGTCATCCCGGCGGTAACTGATAAAAATCGCATGCTTCACCGATGCTCTTCCTCCGCAATTGCAGGTGCAACAGAATCAATCGTGCTGGGGTCGTGGTCAGGATAGGCGGAGTCGCCAATTTCGGCAATGCTTTAGATCGAGATACGGGGGCGCAAAAAAAGAAAGAGGCCGCCGGATGGCAGCCTCCTGTAATCGAACCAGACGATTTAGTCGTTTACGGTGTCAACGAACGCCTTCAGCTTGCGTGAACGCGAGGGATGACGGAGTTTGCGCAGCGCCTTGGCCTCGATCTGCCGGATGCGCTCACGGGTGACCTGGAAGCTCTGGCCCACTTCTTCGAGAGTGTGCTCGGAGCCATCCTCGAGGCCGAAGCGCATCTTGATCACACGCTCTTCACGCGGAGTGAGCGTGCGGAGAACCTGAGAGGTGTACTCCTTCAGGTTCACGCTGATCACGGCGTCGGAAGGCGATACAGCCTGGCGGTCCTCGATGAAGTCGCCAAGGTGCGAATCTTCCTCTTCGCCAATCGGCGTTTCAAGCGAGATGGGTTCCTGCGCGATTTTGAGGACCTTACGGACCTTCGCGACGGGGATGTCCATCCGCCGGGCGATCTCTTCGGAGGTGGGCTCCCGGCCAAGCTCCTGAACGAGTTGACGCGAGGTGCGGATGAGCTTGTTGATGGTCTCGATCATGTGCACCGGAATACGGATCGTCCGGGCCTGATCCGCGATGGCGCGGGTGATGGCCTGGCGGATCCACCAAGTGGCGTAGGTCGAGAATTTGTAACCGCGGCGGTACTCAAATTTATCCACGGCCTTCATCAAGCCGATGTTGCCTTCCTGAATCAGGTCGAGGAACTGCAGACCGCGATTGGTGTACTTCTTGGCAATCGAGACGACGAGGCGAAGATTGGCTTCGATCAGCTCACGCTTCGCGTGCTCGGCGTCCATGTCGCCCTGGATCATCTCGCGCTGCGTACGTTTGAGGTCGGCAATGGAGACACCGGCATCCTGCTCAAGCTTTTCGAGATCGATCTTGCAGTTCTTCTGCTGGCGACGGTATTCCTTGCGGAGTTCCTCACTCTTCGACTGGTCATACTTCTGGTCGAGGGTGCGGACCTGCCGCTCGAGAGTGCGCATCACGTCGACCGTCTTGTTGACCTTGTCGAGAAGACGCTTGCGCTCCTGGTTGGTGTACTTCAGTTCGCGAACAATACGCGATACGTAGACCTTTTCACGCGCGATGGCCCACCGGGTCTTGCGATACTCCCTAGCCCTGGTCTTGGGATTGATGGCGGCGAGCTTTTCTTCGTGAACCGCTGCCTTCTTCTGGTGCTTGACCAACGCGTCGATCCGACCGACAGTCTGGCGAACGCGAGCCTGCAGGATCTCTTCGGTGATCTCTTCTTCGTCGAAGATCACCACTTCTTTAATGTTGCGCACGCCGCGTTTGAGGTCTTCGCCAAGGCCGACGATTTCGCGGATCACGATCGAGGAGCGCGAGATTGCCTTCATCACGCGCATCTGGCCGCGCTCGATGCGCTTGGCGATTTCTACTTCGCCCTCACGCGTCAACAGTGGTACAGTGCCCATCTCGCGCAGATACATGCGGACAGGGTCGTTTGTTTTTTCGAGGGTCCCCGGGGTCAGGTCGAGCTCAACATCCTCGCCCTCTTCGCCCTCGCTCTCAAATGCGTCGCCCCCAATCTTGGGGCCGCCTTCGAGAATGTCGATTCCCTGGGTACCAATGGTGGTGATAAGATCGTCGAGATCGTCGGGCGACTGCATGTCCCCAGGAAGAAGGTCGTTGACCTCACCGTAGGTCAGATATCCCTTCTCTTTGCCCGTATCGATCAGTTTCTGGATGTCATCTTCGTACTTGTCTTCAATCGCCAAAGCGCGTCACGTCTCCCGCGTCAAATGTGTTCGGATCTGTCTGCCTGGGTAGGACGAAATGCGGTCGAGGCCATTGAGGCGTTATCCCGTAGCGAAGCTATGTCGCAGGGCGGTAGGCGCACGTCCACCAAAGACTTACAGAATATCATGCCGAGGCGCTGAAACTCACAGAATTTGCGCGCGCCACGAGCCGAGTGAATTGTTTCTGGTCAGATCCTCAATAGATATAGATGTCCGGCGGGGCTGATTTGTTTCAGATTTCAGCATGGCGGAACTCGCAGGTCGCTTCGGCTATCTCGTTGAGATCATGAAGACAAGGAAGCCGACGACCCCAAAGACAGCGACAATAAAAGTGAGGAGTAACCCGCCAATGACCAGGTTGGCCTTCCGCTCCTGCTCGGGGCGCGGATGAGTAATGCCGAAGGTGGCGATAAAGGTCTCGGTCAGCCAGGCAAGTAGTTTCATGGGATTCTGTTGTTTACCATACTCCGTCCGGGTACCGGAGCAGCCGCCTGTCCGTTAAATTGCTCATAATATGTTGCTTAGATCGCATCGGCTGGTTCATTTCGCCGGCGCTGGCTCTGACTCGGTGAGAAGCTCCGCTAAGTAGGCCTGCCAGATTGCAGGTATGGTGTGAGTGCCGTGACCGTGGGTCTGCTCGGTGATGGGCAGCAGCACAAATTGACCGTGCGGGACTTTCTTGATGGCCTCCGGCATGATGTTCAGCTCCGGCGGATTAATAAAGTCGTCGGTGGAGTTGATCGCCATGACAGGCACGGTGATGGTGGAAAGCTTGGCCGAAGGGTCATAGTTCCGCGACGAATTGAACTGGTAGAGAAAATCGTTGGCGTCCGTGTCGGCGGAGCGGGTGCGAATGAAGTTGTCGAGGTAGACGTCGGCCTGGTCGCGGGTGGGGTAATGCTCCTGCATCTGCAGGGGGCTGGATCCCATGATGACGAGCATGTCGAGCGAGGTCTTCAGCCCCGGGGGTTGGGCGGTGTAGTCGCCGTTGTTCCACGCGGGGTCGTTGCGGATTGCGTCCATCGCCATCTTGCGTACCATGCGGTTGCGGCCGGCGATCTGAACGGGCAGGCATGCCAGCGGCATCAGAGCGTCACTGAAGCCGGGATAGGTTTCTCCCCAGACCCAGCTGTGCATGCAGCCCATTGACGTGCCGAGGATGAGGCGCAGGTGGTCGACGTGGAGGCCTTCGGTGAGCAAGAGATGCTGGGCGGCGACCATGTCGTCGTAGTCATAGCTGGGAAAGTGGGCGTGCATGCCGTCGCTGGGCTTGGATGAGCCTCCGTGGCCGATACCGTCGGGCAGGATGATGTAGTACTTTGCCGAGTCGAGCAATTGCCCGGGCTCGAAGAGGACGCCTGCGAACTGAGGACCGAGAAATTGCGCACCGGTGCCCCCGGTGCCGTGCAGAATGAGGACGGCGTTCGACACACGGCCACTGGCATCGCGTTTCGGCTGACCAAGAGTGCGGTAGTGGAGACGGAGTTCGGGGAGGGTTTCTCCCGTGCCGAATTTGAAGTTGTGCGCGATGTAGTCTCCCTGCTGGACGGGCAGGTCGAGTTTGGGCTGCTGTGCGTGGGTCTGGAATAATGCAGCGACAGCCAGAGCAACAGCCAACGTGGATTTCACGATGCGCATGTGGTGTCCTCAGTCGAGCTCGCGGAGTCTCCGCGCGATGTCATGGATTTGACGGGTTAAGGTTAGCACTTCATTGGTTTGTCCCTGGCGTTCGGCTTCCTGCAGAGACGCCCGCGCAGCGCGCTGCTGTTGTTCAAGTGAACTGCGCCGGACAGTGGCAACCGCTTCCTCCACATTTTCCTGCGAGGGTTCGGCACCGTGAACAGAAACGAAGACTGCGGCGAGCATCTGGCGGTGTTCCGGGTCGGAGAGCGATTGCAGATGGTCGGCGTTGTCGGCCCGGGCCCGAAGTTGAGTAAGAATGTCGTGAACGTCGGCACGCATCTTGGCGAAATCACTCTCGTGCTCGCGGTAGGAGGCTTCGGCGACGCGGTAGATTTCACTGGTTCGCGGCGAAGAAAAGGCCTGGAGCAGGATCTGCTCGGCGCGGGTGAGTGATGAGGCCTGAGTGGTCATTGAATCCCGGCGCTTCGACGCGGCTTCCTTCAGTTCCTGACGAACCAGAGCGGAGTCGACACCGAGCTTCTGTGCGGCGTCGGCGGCAAATTCATCGCGGGCGATGCGGCTGGGCATGCGACGGATGTGCGGCAGGAGGAAGTTGAGCGCCTTGATCCTGGCTTCAGGCGTGCGTGGCGGAAACAGCTGTTGAGCTCGGTCGATCAGATAGTCCTGATGGCGGCGGGCACTCTTCAGTGCGGCGGTGTATTTTTTCCCGCCGTGCTGGCGGATGTAGCGGTCCGGATCGAGGCCTCCTTCAAGGGTGACGACCTTGACTTCGAATCCATCTTCGGTCAGCAGGGCAATGGACTTCTCGGCGGCATTGGCTCCGGCGGTGTCTGGATCGAAGTTGACGATGACGCGCGTGGTGTAGCGGCTCAGCAGGCGAACCTGCGCCTCGGTAAAGGCCGTTCCGCTGGTGGCGAGAACGTTGGTGAATCCGGCCAAATAGGCGGAGATGCAGTCCATCTGGCCTTCGACGAGGATTGCAAAGGCGGCCTCGCGAATCGGCTGGCGCGCTTTGTCCAGATTGAAGAGGACGTTTCCTTTCGTGTAGAGCGATGTCTCGGGAGAATTCATGTACTTAGGACCGGCCTTGTCGCCGCTTTCGAGAGCACGCGCGGTGAAGGCGATGATGCGCCCGGATTCATTGGCTATGGGAAAGGTGATGCGCTTGCGGAAGCGGGAATAGAGCGGTCCGGGCTTGCCGTCTTCCTGCTCCTTGAAGGAGAAGAGGCCAGAGGCGCGGAGGGTTTCCGGGTCGGCCAGCGATTGCAGGCGATCGCGCAGCGCGTGGAAGGATTCGGGTGCGTAGCCTATGCGGAATTTCGCGATGCCTTCATCAGTTAGACCGCGACCGGTGAGGTATTCGCGGGCCAGGGCGCCCTCCGGCGAGCGGAGTTGCTGCTCGAACCATGCCGTAGCGATCTCGTGCAGCTCGATCAATTTTGTCCGCTGGCGGCTCTCGGCTGCTTCCTCCGGCGATGAGAATTCGCGCTTGCGGAGCGGGATGCCGCACTTGATAGCAACACTCTTCACGGCTTCTGGGAAACTGACGTTTTCGATTTTCTGAATGAAAGAGAAGACGTCTCCCGACTGGCCACACCCGAAGCAATGGTAGAACTGGCGGCCTACATGGACGGAAAACGACGGGCTCTTTTCCGAGTGAAAGGGGCAAAGTCCGGTGTAGTTCTGCGCCCCAGCCTTTTTGAGGCGCACGTAGTCACCGATGATCTTGAGGATGTCCGCCTGCTGCTTTACCGTTTGGGCGAAGTTGTCGGCCATGAGTGCAAATCTGAGTTTATCTGGCCAGTCTTAATCAGGCTCCATTTTCCATTCGTCACTTTTTTGAGTCCATTAGATGTATATGCATCTAATTGCCATGACGAAGCCTTTCATCCCGACACTCCCATGCATGTGCGCCAGCCTTCGCCGCGCATCGCGGTTGCTCAGCCAGCTCTACGAAGATGCGCTGAGGCCCCTGGGAATGCGGGGCACCCAATTCACGATTCTGCAAACGCTCACTCTCGCGGGAGAGGTAACCCAGGGCCAACTGGGTCAGATGCTCGGTCTGGATAGCACAACTCTGACTCGCACTTTGACCATCATGAGCCGCGAAGGGTGGATTGCGAAGCAGCGCGGTGAAGATCGCAGGGAATGGAGAATGCGCCTTTCGAAAAAAGGCGAGGCCCAGTTCAAGATTGCGCTGCCCCATTGGCAGAAGGCGCAGGAAAAGCTACGCAGCCAGTTGGGAAGCCGGCTTTCAGACAACCTGATGACGCTCACTAATGAAGTAACGAAATCACTTACCGAATGAGGAGAACTGTTATGACAACCGCGAAATATGGCAAGCTTACCGCCGGGCTGATCGTCGCCTGGTTCATCGTTTCTCTGACGGCCTCAGCCCGGCATATATTCCAGACCGATCCCAGCCGCCCACCGCTTCCGCTAGGACTGGCAGTGGTGATCCCGATCGGCCTGTTTTTTATCTGGTATGCGGTTTCGAAAGGATTTCGGGAGTTCGTGTTGAACCTGAGTCCACGCACGCTGACATTGGTACATTCGTGGAGACTGGCCGGATTTGCTTTCCTTGCACTGTATTCCTACGGCATCCTGCCGGGCCTGCTCGCCCTGCCAGCGGGGTGGGGGGATATCGCGATCGGAGCGACCGCGCCTTTTGCGGCTCTATCGCTTGCGAATCCCGGCCATCGGAAGAGCTTCATCCTGTGGCAGGTGCTTGGAGTTCTGGACCTGGTATCAGCGGTGGCGCTGGGCACGTCTGCTCGGCTGATGGAGCCGCATGGAATCGAAACGGGCGCCATGTTGGTTCTGCCGATGAGCCTGATTCCGACGTTTGCCGTTCCACTGCTGCTGATACTGCATATCATCTGCATTGCCCAGGCCCAACGCTGGCCCGAGCAGCGCCATGCAGGCGTTCCCAAAGCAGGTTCCGTCTTCGGCCGTGTAAGAGCGAGCTGACGGTCGGGGTGAGGTGGTGCGGGTTTACTTGCGCTTCCACCTTACCCCGTCTTTGGAATCCTCGATAATGATTCCCTTTTCGGCCAGTTCGTTGCGGATCTGGTCGGCGAGGGCGAAGTTGCGGGCCCGCTTGGCCTGGGTGCGCTTGTCGACGAGGGCCCGAATCTTGTCATCGCTGAAGTCACGCTGAGCCAGCAGCTCGGAAGCAGCCTGATCGAGGCGGCCTTCGCGCTCGGCCCAGTCGAGGGCGAATCGGGTCGCTTCCGCATCGTGGTCATCAAGGACCGCGAAGACCTGGTCGAATCGATTGAGCACGTCGAGGATCTGCGGGACGTTCTCCGCACCGAGGGTGCCGGCATCGATTGCCGCATTGGCCGTGCGAACGAGATCGAAGATGGCGGCCCGAGCTTCAGCGGTGTTGAGGTCGTTGGCGAGAGCTTCGCAGAAGCCACGTCCAGCACGGGAAGTCTCGGCGGCCAGTTCGGCGTTCAGTGTGGGGACTGTGGCTGCGGTGCGAATCCGTTGGTGGAAGGTACGCAGGCGATCGATGGCGCCGGTCTCGGCGGCCAGGCCTTCGAAGGTGAAGTTCAGCTGCTGACGGTAAGGCACGGAGATGAGCAGCATGCGGATCGCGGAGGCTTTGTATCCCTTGAGCAGCAGGTCGCGGAGGGTGTAGAAGTTGCCTTCGGACTTCGACATCTTGCGGCCTTCGACGAGCAGGAAGCGCACGTGGAACCAGTGTCGGGCGAACGTCGTGTGCGAGGCGGACTCGGATTGCGCGATCTCGTTCTCATGGTGCGGAAACATCAGGTCTTCACCGCCGGCGTGCAGGTCGAAGGCGTCCCCCAGGTATTCGGTAGCCATGGCGGAGCACTCAATGTGCCAGCCGGGGCGGCCGGGGCCGAGGGCGGTCTGCCAGTGATATTCGCCGGGCTTGGGCGACTTCCAGAGGGCGAAGTCGCGGGCAGAGTCCTTGTCATACTCGTCGACGTCGACGCGAGCTCCGTCGGTAATACCGGTGAAGTCCTTCTTAGACAGCTTGCCGTACTCGGGGAATGAGGCGATGCGGAAGTACCAGGAGCCGTCGTCAGTTCGGTAGGCAGAGTCCTGCGCGGCCAGCTTCTCAATTAGGGTGACCATCGAGGGAATATGCTCGGTGGCGCGGGCGACAATCTCGGGTTTTTCGACGGCGAGCGCGTCGAGATCCTCGAAGAACGCCAGCTCAAAGCGGGGGGTGTACTCGCCAATGTCAACTCCGGCGGCGGCGGCGTTGCGGATGATCTTGTCGTCGACGTCGGTGATGTTCATGACGTGACGAGGGGTGATTCCCTGCAGCCGGAGGAAGCGGCGCAGCACGTCAACCTGGAGAAACGTCCGGAAGTTGCCGATGTGGCCGTAGTCGTAAACGGTCGGTCCGCAGGCATACATGCGGAGAGCCTGGCCGTCGGCGGGCGCGAGCTCCTCGACGCGGCCGGTGAGGGTGTTGAAAAGTCGGATGGTCATTCGTGCGGCGAGAGCGTGCCCTTCAATCGTCTTCGGATCGTTTCCTTGCCGATTTTATGCTGTTTTCTTACAGCACGCCCTGTATGAGCGCATTTTGCGATTCGCGGCTGACCGCAGGACGCCGTCCGATAAACCTCTCCCGCCGTCGATCTCGAGAAATGTCAGCGCCCTGTAACTTCTTTGCAACGGGCGCGTCGCTCATTGCGGAGGTCAATGATCATCTGGTTTATCTTCAACTCAATGCCAGACGTGACAGCCCAGGATCACGCAAGCGATCACTTTGTTGACCGAGGTTTGCCGATGTATAAGTTGCGGGCTTTACTTTACTCCTACCCGTGGATGATGGCTCCCGTCTTCATTGGATCAGGAGTTATCTACGCCTTCGCTTTAAGAGGGCTAGGTCAACCGGGTTCCCTTTTCCTCTATGCCTTTGCGTGGGCCGTCTGCGCGTTCGCATGCGGCCGGCTTTTGAAAGTCTCGTTCGACTGGCCGCGCTTATCCAGGCTGCACCGCTCAGATTATTCGGACGTATGGAATGCACTGAGCCCAACAGCTGACAGCGCCGCCAGGGCAGCGGCAGGCTATACGAAAGAGAGGGATCTGCGCACCACTGGAGAAGAGGTTGCCTTTCGTATCGCAAAGGCCGTCTCTCTCCAATCTTCAGAAGATGTTCTCGAGATCGGCTGCGGCGTAGGGCGTGTTGGCTGGGCGATGGCTCCGCGCTGCCGTACCTGGACCGGTTGCGATATCTCAGGCAACATGGTTTCCCACACTCGACGACGACTCGCGGAGTTTCAGAACGTCCGGCTGGTTCATCTGCGTCGTTGCGACTTGGATCAGATTGAAGGGGTATCCGTCGACGTGGTGTATTGCACCAATGCTCTCCTTCATATGGATCAGAAAGAGCGATTCCAATACGTGCTTGATGCATACCGCATTCTGCGCCCTCAGGGGAGGCTCTACATTGACACGATCGCACTGGACTCGCAGCAGGGATGGCACATGGTCGAGAACAATCTTGCGCAGGCGAAGGCTGGCCTCAAATCGCCGCCATATATTCCCACTGCGTCGACTCCCGATGAACTGGTTGCCTATTTCGCCAAGGCTTGCTTCGCTGAAACGCGGTATGAAATCTGTGATTCCCTTCTTGCGGTAGTGGGTGTGAAGACTAAGGCGTTCTCCGAAAACGGATTTCATGGACTTCAGTGACGACTCTCCAGCGTCGTCTTCAATCCATATCGCGGTCGGAGTGAGAGGAGCCCCTGGGGCTCTACCTGATGATCGGATACGAGCCGCAGCCGGTAGTGCTGGCCCAGGGTGGCGAGAATCAACGTCAGCTGCGTCATGGCGAAAGATGCGCCGATGCAGACTCGAGGGCCTGTGCCGAAGGGCAGATATGCGTAGCGTGATCGCTCTCCGCTGCGCTCGGGCGAGAACCGATCAGGATCGAACTGTTCCGCGTGGTCCCACAACTTTGTGTGCCGGTGCAGCACCCAGGGAACGATAGAGACGGTGGCTCCTTTGGGAATTTTCACATCGCAGACTTCGTCATTTGCGAGGGCTTCGCGCCACGCCAGGATGGGAAAGGGCGGATAGAGCCGGAGCGCTTCTTCGATGAGCATGCGCGTGTATGGAAGCCGCGGGAAGTCGTCGAGCGCGGGTGCGCGACCGGCCAGCACCTGGTCAAGCTCGGCGTGCAACCGGGCTTCGTGCATGGGATGCTGCGCGAGCAAATACCATATCCAGGTGAGGGCCAGGGCCACGGACTGATGTCCGGCCCCGACGACGGTGATGATCTGGCCGTGGATCTCCTTGGCGGTCAGGCCGCGGCTGGTTTCGGTGGCTTTCTCCCGCATGAGTCGTCCGAGCAGATCGTCGCCATGCGTTCCTTCCCGCGTGCGTTTTGAGATGAGACGATCGATGGCCTCGTTGAACTCGGTGAATTGGCGGCGACCCTTGTGGCGCTTGTACGCGGCCCACGGGCGATCGAACAGGGGCGCAAAATCGAGGAGGTCAAATATCTTTTCAGGCTGATGCACGAAGGTGCGATCTATGACCGGAGCCAGCTCGGCGCTGTCAGAAGAAAACAGAATGCGCGAGATGATCTCCAGGGTCAGCAGGGCCATTTCCGAAGGAACTTCGATGGCCTCTCCGTTCGGCAGCGCGCTCCATCGGTCGACGAGAACATGCGTGGAGTCGAGGATTGTCGCTGAGTTGACGAGGGTAGAACGATAGTCGAAGGAGGAGGACATGGTCCGACGCCGCTCACGCCAATCTTCCTTGGTTGGAGAGGCGTTGTTGGATGGGGCTCCGGAAATTCTCTGTTCGATGTTGCCCTTCATGTAGTTGTCGGCGTTATCGACCAGCACATGCTTGATTCCTGCCGGGTCGTTGACGATGAAGGTGTGAAGCTTCCAGAGCTTCGTCTCCACGATCCATTCTCGATACACGTCGCGGTGAAAGGCGGCGATGGCGTTGTCGCGCATCGTGCGGACGTATTCAAAGAAAGGCAACGGAGCTTCGGGCGGAGTGGGCGCGGCGGGGATAGGCGATGACTGCAAATCGGTGAGAGGCACTTCCACGTCTGGAAGACTAATCGATTTTCAGAGGAGTTTCGTCACAGACTCGTCATCGCATTTTCTGCAATTGAGAATCTGGCCGACCATTGCAGCGCGACCTTCCTCGGTTTGTGTCCAGGGGCGGGTCTGCCATGGAGGATCGTGGCGGACATGCTGAGTGTGTCCGCAGGCAAGGTCGGCGATCCAGTGGCATTCTTCGTCCTGATGAAAGTTGGTGATTTTCTGGTTCATGGGGCAGGCCTTGGTGCGCACGCTTTCGATTCTACAAACGTAAGCTCACTGGCCTTCCTGCACAGTTCGAGGCACTCCAAACGACTCCGCTGTGCTTTCACTCAAGACGACATCTTCTCTGGCCTGACAGGGTGTTGATCGATAGTGTGCCTAAGAAGCAAAAGAAAACGCCGGGAGAGGTGGCTCCCAGCGTGAGTGGTTGTGGAGAGGGTTATTTGATGGTGCCGTTGAGGCCGGCGGGGAAGAAACCTCCACTGCCGGTGCCTCCGGCATACACAATCGAGAGAACTTGGGTTGTCGTGCGGGCGAATGCGAGGCTATTACTGTCCGCGTCGACGATGGTCGCTGCGGTGTAGCTAGGTGAAGAGGCGTTGAGGGCCACCGATTCCGTGCCGAGGCCGATGTCGTCGTTGCCGGTTCCGTCGAGTTTGGCACGGGTGGCAGCAATTTTGCTGGCGATGGCGTTGATCCCCGCGGCGGGATTGGCGGCGTCCATGCCGTAAAGGACGGTGCGGATGAGGCCGGCATGGTAAGCCTCGACGGCCATGATGCCAGCTGCGGCGTCAAGATAGGCAACGTTTGAGATGAGCGCGGCCGCGCCGTGGTACGCGGTGACGCCCACATCTTCAAAGATGAACGAACCGAGCAGGAAGCTGAGGTCATTGGCGAAAGGATCGAAGCTGGGTCCGATGCCGGCCGCGACGGCGAGTCCGTTGAAGCTATTGAGCAGGTCGATGTTGGGCATGGAGACGGCAGCGCTGCCCAGAGCGCCCTGCAGGAAAGCGACGTGCTTGCGCTCTTCGGTGGCGACCTCCATCGCATAGGAGGCGATAGTGGGATCGGAGAAGGGCACTTTGGGATTGGGCTTGATGGTGACGGTGCCGGCGGTGCCGGTTCCTCCGGTGGTGGTGCCTCCGGCAGCGGTGAGCGAGGCTCCGGTGGAGGCGTAGGTGTAGTACTGGGCTTCGAGATATTCGAGGTTGAGGGCGAAGTTGAGGATGTCGGCGTCGGTGACGGCGGCTTGTGCGAAGGCTTTGGAAGCACCAGCGAGGGCCAAGCCGGCGAGCGCCGTTCCACCAAGGGTTAGCAGTCGGCGGCGGTCGGCGATGATTGCGTCTAGTTCCTGAGTTTCTGCGGTTGCCATGTGGTCTCCGTCCTTATGCAGTGGTTGCGGTGATGCTGCCGTTCAATCCGTTGGGGAAGAAGCCGCCTTTGGTGACGACTCCCGCACCTGCCGCGTAGACGATGTGGAGAACCTGATCGGTCGTCCGGTCGAAGGCGATGGCGTTGGTGGTATCGCAGGCAACGATGGTGGTGGCGCTGATTGGGGTTTCGTTGTCGCCACCAAGCGATGCGCGCACTGCGGAGATCTCATTCGCGTCATTGAGGTAGGTGGCGACTCCGCTTCGGACGGACATGCCATAGATCAAGGTGCGAATCTCAGCGGCATGGTAGGCCTCAACCGCGAGGATGCCGGCGGCTGCGGTGAGGTAGGTCTTACTGGAAAGAAGTTTGGCTGCACCGTGGTAGGCGGTGACCCCGACATCCTCGAAAACAAAGGCTCCGACGAGGAAGCTATTGGAGTCGGCGAAGGGATTGAAGGTGGGTCCAATGCCGGCCGCCATTGCCACGGCATTAAAGCTGTTGGTGAGATCGATCGCCGGGCGGGAAACAGCGGCTGATCCAAGAGCCTGGCGGAGAAAGCGAACGTGGTTGAGCTCGTCCTGGGCGATCTCGACGGCATATTGCTCCAGTGCCTCTGTCGGGAAGGTGACCTGAGCGCCGCCAGTTACGGCTCCAGCGCCGCTGCCCGCGTCAGCTGCGGAAAGGCCCGATCCGGTGGCAGCTCGAAGGTAGAACTCGGCCTCAAGGTATTCAAGGTTGAGCGCGAAGTTGAGAATGTCTGCGTCCGTCGGCAGACTGGGTGACGGGTTCGCCGGGGGGCCCACCATGCCGGTTGAAGGTGCGCTGCTGCATCCGGAGACGAGAGCGGCTGCGGCAGTGGTTCCGGCTCCGGCCAGAAATTTTCGGCGTGAGAGCGCACGTCTAATCAGACTGTCTACTTTTTCCACGATTGACCTCTCCTCGATGGGAGTGACTCTTGCTGCGTGTCAGGGGAACGTGGATGGAGAGGAGATTGGATTCAAGAGCGAGAAAATATTTTCGTGCGCATGCAAAAGGGCGAGCACAAATGTGCCCGCCCTGGGTGAATCTACTGCGGTAAGGGTCAGTCGGCGCCGACAGGCTTGGGTTCGGTTTCGGCGAGCTCCGAAACGCGCTTGGCGAGGAGCAGCTCGAGGGTTTCGAGAGCCTTGGTGAAGCCTTCGATGCCTTCCTTCAGCTTGTCATGGGCCATGCGGTCGGCGGCGTGCATCTTGTCGAAGGTCGCCTTGTCGATGGTGAGCTTTTCGATCTGGAGATCCTTAGCCTTCTCCGGGTCGAGCTTGCGCGGCAGATCTTCCTGCACGGAGTCGAGCTCATGGAGCAGGTGCGGTGAGATGGTAAGCAGGTCGCATCCGGCGATCTCGCGGATTTCGCCGATATTGCGAAAGCTCGCGCCCATGACCACGGTCTTGTATCCGAAGTGCTTGAAGTAGTTGTAAATCGTCGTTACCGACTGCACGCCCGGATCGTCCGCGCCCTGATAGTCTTTGCCGGTGTCCTTCTTGTACCAGTCGAGGATACGGCCAACGAAGGGAGAGATGAGCGTAACTCCGGCTTCGGCGCAGGCGATGGCCTGGTGTAGGCCGAAGAGCAGGGTCAGGTTGCAGTGAATGCCTTCCTTCTCCAGCTGCTCGGCGGCGCGGATGCCTTCCCAGGTGGAGGCGATCTTGATAAGGATGCGCTCCTTTGAGATGCCCTGCGCGGCGTAGAGCTTGATGATGTCGTGCGCCATCTTCATTGTGCCTTCAGTGTCGAAGGAGAGGCGAGCGTCGACCTCAGTCGAAACGCGGCCGGGGACAATGGCGAGGATTTGCTTGCCGAAGGCGATAGCGAGATGCTTAAACGCCTCCTTGGCGACGGCTGCATCGCTCGCGTCTTCGCCGAGTTTCTTCTTGGCTTCCTGCAGAACACCGTCGACGATGGGCTGATACTGCGGCATCTGTGCGGCGGCGGTAATCAGGGACGGATTGGTGGTCGCGTCCTGCGGTTTCACTTGCTCAATCGCTTCGATGTCACCGGTATCGGCGACCACCGTAGTCATAGTGCGCAACTGTTGGAGCAGAGTCTTCGGCATCTTTCCTCCTTGCCACTTCCCGCACCCATTATCCGTCATAGCCGGACGGAATGGAATGGAGCGTGAGGGGACTTTGTTTACAGTTTCGTGAGAAATCTGGCTGCGGCTTTCGTTCGGTTAGATGCGGGCGTAGTGAGAATCGGCGCTAAATCACCGGATTGGCGAGGGTCCCGATGCCTTCGATGGTGACTTCGACGCGGTCACCGGGTTGCATGGGAGCGACTCCGGCGGGCGTCCCGGTGGGGATCAAGTCTCCGGGATAGAGAGTCATGGCGGCTGTGATGTAGCGCAAGAGGGCATCGATGGGAAAGATAAGGTCGCGGGTATGGCCGTGCTGCTTCAACTCCCCATTGAGCCGTGTTTCGACGGTGACGCCGGCCACGAGGTCAATCTCATCGGTCACCAGTGGGCCGGTGGGGCAGAAAGTGTCGAACCCCTTGGCCCGCGACCATTGACCGTCGGACTTCTGGAGATCCCGCGCCGTCACGTCATTGACGATGGTGTATCCGCGGATATATGGGGTAACGTCTTCGTCCGGCCCGATGTGCGAGGCGCGCTTGCCGATGACGATGGCCAGCTCGCCTTCGAAGTCGACGCGCTGCGATTGACTGGGAATAGAGATCGCTTCGCGAGGAGCGATGACGGATGACGGCGCTTTGAGGAAGAGCAGGGGCGCTTTCGGGACCTCATTGCCCAGTTCGGCGGCGTGGTCGCGATAGTTGCGTCCGATGCAGACGATTTTGCGAGGCACAACAGGCGTGAGGAGCTTCGCTGTCGTCAACGGCAAAGGCTCGATGCTGTCGGTCGCGAACTTCGTCCACGGATCTTCTTCCGGCGGAGGCATGAGGCGCTCGATCCATAGGGCTCCGGCACGTTCGACGACTTCGCCGTATTGGGAGCCTGTATCGGTTTCAAAGCGGCAATACTTCATCGGATCTCTCTGAGGAATCACTGCTGTTGGGGCAGGCTCTCCTCGGTCTCGGCGGAACGTGGACTTTCGTTTCCGTCGCGATCGATAGCACTGACAGAATAGGCGTAGCGGTGTCCAAACAGGACGCTGGCATCGCGGAAGGATGGCGCGGCCTCTCCGGGAGGCGAGACCCGAACCGCCGGGGCACTCGTCACCGTGTCACGCCGGTAGACGACGTAACCGGCGAGATCGGACTCATTGTTCGGCGCCCAGGAAAGGTCAATGGCACGAGCCTTGGGATCGGCGATAGCCTGAACCGCCGTCGGGGTTCGCGGTGGGAAGACGTCGCGCGCGTCGATGGTTACTGTGTCACTGGGCGCGCTGAAGACTTCGAGGACATGACTTTCGAGGGTAAGCTCGACGACACGCTGGACGGAGTACTGATAGGTGTGGTCCAGTGCCGCATCGCGGTCTAACGCCTCGCCCTGATCTTTGCCGGTCACTTCGAGCGTCTGTTCCTGCGGGGCGGCCGAACCACGGGTTCCCGGGGATTTGGGCGCGCCCGACACAGGAAGCAGGGTGCGGTGAATGCGAACGATTTCGTTTCCACCCGCGCTATGCCATCGGAGCAGGATGCCTTCAGCCTGCGGGGTCGCGGAGAGATGATCGACCTGCAGCGGAGCTGCTCCGGCTGCAGTCCAAGCCGGATTAGATGGGCCGGCATTGTGTCCTGCGTGGTTGCGCAACTCTACAACATAGGCCATAAGTTTTGGAGGCCCGGAGATCAGGGAGACGGGTAGATGGTCCACAAAATGAGCGGGCGCTTCGGGCAAGAACTGCAGGTCGGCGGCAGTTTCGCAGGGGCCGGTTTCGACACGACGGCAGACGTGCGCCTCCTGGTCGCCCTTCAGGATGACGTTGTCGGTCGTCCGCTTGGGCATGGTCCAGGTAAGACTAACCTGGTCGCCGGCGCGAATGGCTCTCAGATCGACTACGGGCTCAGGTAACTTCAGGCTGGGAGGCTGCGGGGCGGCAGGTGTGCCGCAACCGGCCATCAGCAGAGATGTTAATGCTATTGTGGCCGCGGCACGCAATGCAACGTTCATGCCAACCTAGCCTAGCAGAGCTTCGATCGGCTTTCCCTGCATCGGCTTACTGAGTGCGGGCATTTGTGATCAGAAATTCACAGCATTGGGAAATCGTGGTGGGGCCATTATTTAAGGTGCAGTGTGGACGTCGATTAGGATAGCGGCATTTGTCGAAGGCAAGAAACCGCGCCTCCGTGGAATTTTCGATGGTATACTTCCTCCGAAAAGGATCCTCGCGGTTGCCCAAATAGTTCGCGACATCAGGAGACGGGCATGAGGTTTCACGAGGCAACCTGGAGTTTGCCAGACCGAGACGATGCCTCGGTCGTGCGCGAAAGCCAGTTTCCGATACGACTGAAGCTCTTACGTTGGTTTGGCAGGCAGACGTGGATACCCCGCGGCCAGGACAGGATTCTGCGCCGGATATGGAATCCCGACAGCGGCCGAAATTATTGTTTCGAAGTCGATTTCTTTGGCCGGCGATATCCGGGCGACCTGGCTCACCTCATCGACTGGACCGTATTCGTTTACGGGTCTTACTGTTACCACGAACTCAGTTTGCTTGAAGCCCTTTCGAACGAGATAAGAAAAAGAAAAGGCGAGGTCTTCTTCTTGATGTGGGAGCTAACGTGGGGCACCACACACTGTTCATGGCGAACAAGGCGGACCGGATCGTGGCCTTCGAACCCTTCCCTGGGGTGCGGCAGCTGATTGAGCAAAAGATCGCAGTGAACAAACTTACTCACGTGGAGATCATCCCATTTGCCCTTGGAGAGGTGGACGGAGCTTTGCAGTACTATCCCGGGGGTGCGGCCAACTCCGGCAGCGGAACCTTTATCCCGGAGGAAGTTGGAACCTACCGGCAGCCTGTCGAACTGCAGATTCGAAGCGGAGATCGTCTTTTCGCGGAGATGGGCTTGCCCCGGATCGATCTGATGAAGGTGGACGTCGAGGGATTTGAGCCACACGTATTCCGAGGGCTGAAAGGCCGCATCCATTCGGATCGACCGCCGATCTTGTCGGAACTGACCGATCGATCACGGGCCGGCTTTGGTAGCGAAGCGAGATTCAGGGAGACGTTTTGGAATAACGCGGTTTTTGCCGAGGTTGCGGGGCGCCATGGCTGTCCATTTCGGCTGAAGCCCTTCCGCTATAAATCTACGGGAGAGATGCTGATCGTTCCCCCGGAAATGGCTGATTTCGTATACAGCAGGCTTGAGGCCTGAGATTCCTGTAACTAAAGGATTGTCCGGAGCGCAGCCTCGATGTCAGGAAGCTCAAAGGTGAAACCCGATTGCAACAGGCGATCCGGTACAGCGCGAGTGGAGGCAAGGAGCGCCGCGTCCGTCATTTCGCCAAAGGCCGCGCGCAAGGCGAATCGGGGCGCCGGGATTATGGCAGGACGGTGCAGGGCGCGACCCAACGCGCGGGTGAATTCCGCATTCGTAACGGGGTTGGGTGCAACCATGTTGATGGGGCCGCGGAGCGCGTCTGCTTCGAGTATGTAGAAGACAGCACGCACCACGTCGCGCAGCGCGATCCAACTCATCCATTGATGCCCGCTGCCGAGGTTGCCTCCCAAGCCAAGCCGGAAGACGGGCAGCATTTGCTTCAGCGCGCCAGCCTCTGTGGCCAGCACAACCCCGAAGCGGAGATACACAACGCGGATTCCGGCTTCGGAGGCGGTCTCAGCTTCAGCCTCCCAGGCACGGCATATATCTGCGATAAAGCCTTGTCCCGGCGAGGATGCTTCAGTGAGGATTTCATCGCCCGGATCGCCGTAGATTCCGGTGGCCGAAGCGCACAGCAGCGTCGCCGGCGGCTGCTTCAAAGCCTTCAGCGCCTTGACCAGCGCCTGGGTGGTCGCGACACGGCTTCCAAGAATTTCGCGCTTGTACGCCGGCGTCCATCGCTGCGCGGAGAGATTGGCTCCGGAAAGATGGATAGCGGCGTCCAGTCCTTCGAGAGAGGCCAGATCCTGAACTGGCTGTCCGGCCTGCGGGTTCCACGAGATTTCGCTGCGATTCGCCGCCTCACGGCGAACAAGCTGAACAGTCTGAATCCGTTCGGCCTCCGCGGCTCGTACCAGGGATGAACCGATCAACCCTGAAGCACCGCTGAAGAGGATTTTGCTGAGCGAAGAAGTCATGCGTTCACCTCAAAACTCCTTCCTCAACTGACGGCTTAGCGACTGGGCGAGATTCTATCGCAGGGATGTAGCACAGGACCAGTTTGGGGTCTCGGTTCTCGTGCCCGAATGCAGGAGCGTTAGGGCAATAGTTGATTTCACGGTGTAAAAATCTATTGTTATTGTGTAACATCTTGATGCGGCTAGCGTCTAAAGAGTCGCGAGGTTTGAAAATGGCCGCCAAACAAAAAAAGAAAGAAGAGGAAGCCGCTGGCATTGAGCCGGTGGTCACGAGGACCGATCCGACAATCTCAAGAATGGATCTAATGAACTCACAGATCGATCCGGCGACTGCCGAAGCGTTTATCGCGGAACGGCGGATTGGCGAGCGAATCAAGCGTCTGCGGCTGAAAAAGTCGATGGGACTGGTGGAGCTGGGACGCCATACGGGATTGTCGGCGAGTTTTCTTTCGCAACTGGAGACGGGGCGGGTAGTACCAACGCTTCGCAACCTGGCGCGGATCGCTATGGTCTTCAGTAAAGACCTGTCCCATTTCTTTGAGCCTGAGCCGCATACCCTGTTTCGCGTTAACAAGAAACATGAACGCGTGCGGTTGCCTCAAACCGGCGTCGATGATCCTACCTATTACTTCGAGAGCCTGGGCTACATGGTGCCCGACCGCCACCTTGACCCCTATTATGCGGAGTTCATCCCGCTCAAGACGACGACCGACGTGCGGCCGCATGTGCACCCCGGTTATGAGTTTCTTTTCATGCTGGAAGGGCAGCTGGATATTCGACATGGGGACAAGACCCATACTGTGGAAGCGGGCGACGGCGCTTATTTTGATGCGAGCACGCCACACTCGTATCGCTGCGCGGGCAAGAGTTCCGCAATTGCGCTAATCGTGACCATGCATCAGCAACATCTCCCACAGCCGGCGATGAATCTGCGACCGCTGGGAACGGCGCTGGGCGCTCGCGTTTCATCGGGCTCACAGACGGGCATGCCGGCACCGTTGCAATCAGTCAATCAGACGTCAAGCATGGTGAAACCGAGGCCGACGAGTCCGCAGAGCGGGGCTAGACGGAATTAGTCGATCTTCAGGCTCGGTAGAAAGATTCGCGAGACCTGCTGCCAGTTGTCGACGCGGCGAAATCCAGAGACTCCCAGGTTATGAGGCGCGGTGAAGAGAATTCCTTCTCCCGCGAATCGGCGGAAATGAAGCGGCTGATCGTCGATCAGATAGTCGGCATTGAGGATTCCCTTGTCGCCGCAGAACACAAAATGGGTAGGGTGAAGCCAAGGGAAATGGCGGCGCAGCCAACGGTATTTGGGCCCGAAGGAGTTGGGAAACTCCATGGCCGCAGTGGCGATGTAAACCTCGAATTCTTTAGCCAGATCGCGTATCACCCGCTGACTGTCTGCCATGACGGGCAGGTCTTCGAAGAAGTCTTCCGAACGGAGATAGCCCTCAAGGCGCTCCTGGCGATCAACGGAGACAATCTCCCAAAGCCATTTGCCCTTGAGATCGGCCTTGGTGATGGCCTCGTCGTGGTCGCGGTTGTAGCGAAAGATGTGTTCGGCAAGCGTGTCGGCGAGTACTTCATCCATGTCCACGCAGATTCGTTTCATCTCAGGGCTAGGCTCCGGCGTCTTCTCCAAATTGCTCTTCTGCGGGCTTCCTTTTCTTCGCGGATTTTGCAGCGGTCGCTTCGGGCGCAGGCTCCAACGCCGGATCGTAATAGAGGAGCCGTCCGCAGCTTTCGCAGGGCAGCAGCTCTCCCCCACGTACCTGATTCCACATTTGAGGACGGAGCGCCATCTGGCATGCGAGGCAGCGCTGACCCTGTACCCGGGCTAATCCCGTGCCGCGCGCTCCGGAGATGCGGTCATAGGTGGTTAAGAGGCTCTCTTCGACGTTGGCCCTCAGGTGAGTTCGCTCGTCGGTAAGAGAGGCTAGCTGAGCCTGCTGCCTGGCGGAGGTGGCGCGGGCCGCCTCTTTTTCCAATTCGACCACCTTTGCCTGATCGGCGAGCTCCTGCCGGGCGGTCCTCTGCTGCGCTTCCAGTTGCTCGGAGCGCTCCATGCTTTCGATCTCGCGATCTTCGATTTTGCGAATTTCGGCCTCGGCAAAACCGATCTCATGTTGCAGTGCGGTGTATTGCTCGTTTGTTTTTACGCTGCTTGACTGTTCGCGAAACTTTACGATCTTCTGCTGCTGGTCCTTGAGGTCGCTTTCCATTCGGCGACGCTTGACTTCTTCTTCTTTGATCGTCTTCTCGGCCTGGTCGACAGCCAGTTTCTGCTTCACCAGCTTTTCTTCGAGTTCAGCAAGGTGTTTGGGTAGCGCGGCAATCTCCCGGCGGAGGCGGGCGATGCTCTGATCGGCTTCCTGTACGAACATCAGCGTTTCTAACTGGGCATTCATCATCGAAAGTGAAGTCTAGCAGTTTCCGCCATTCGGACGGAACGGACTCCCGGAGACTCGGTGCATCACTGACATGTTTTTGCGACTTTGAATCTATCTGGCGCCTCTAAGAGTATTGCCGATGCCGGATCAAACCGCAGGGGGCCAGTGGACGCCCAAGCATAACCGCTGGGCGATTGCGCTCACCGTGACCCTCGCGACATTCATGGAGGTACTCGACACCTCCATCGCCAATGTGGCGCTACCTCACATTGCGGGCGGACTGGGCGCGTCTCAGGATGAGGCCACCTGGGTCCTGACGTCCTACCTGGTCTCGAACGCCATCATCCTTCCAGCCAGCGCCTACCTCACTTCGTTTGTGGGCCGCAAACGCTTTTACATGATCTGCGTGGTGCTCTTCGGGTTGAGTTCGGCCCTGTGCGGACTGGCGCCATCGCTGCCGCTTCTGATTCTGTTCCGCGTATTGCAGGGAGTGGGTGGGGGCGGTCTGGCGCCGAGCGAGCAGGCCATCCTGGCAGATACCTTTCCGCCCAAGCAGCGCGGGCAGGCCTTTGCGGTCTATGGAATGGCGGTGGTCTTTGCCCCTGCGATCGGCCCGACGCTGGGAGGATGGATCACAGATAACTTCGACTGGCGATGGATCTTCTTCATCAACGTGCCGGTCGCCATTATTTCTCTCTTCCTTACTTCACGTGTCGTCGAAGACCCGCCACATATCCAAAAGGAGGTCGTAGAGATGCGCAAGCGCGGTCTGAATCTGGACTACACAGGATTTGGGCTGCTGGCACTGGGCTTCGGCTCGCTGGAATTCATCCTCGACAAGGGGCAGGAGGACGACTGGTTCGGGTCGCACCTCATTACCACGTTCATTGTTCTCTGTGTGCTTGCTTTGGTTGCGCTGGTCTTCTGGGAGATTCGACAGATACGCAACAAGCACAAGCCTATCCTGGATCTGACGATGTTCCGCAACCAGACCTTTGCGATTTCCTTCGTGCTGATGTTCGTCCTCGGCTTTACGCTTTTCGGCACCACGGTGCTGATTCCGCAATTCGCACAGACCATCATGGGCTACACCGCTGAACAGGCCGGGTTGGTCATCTCGCCCGGCGGCGTGATGGTGATGCTGATGATGCCACTGGTCGGCTTCCTGGCGGGGCGCGTTGATCCGCGTTACATGGTGGCATTTGGATTCGCAATGCTCTCGGCTGCGCTGGCACATATGCACAGCCTCGACGCACTCTCCAGCTACAGTTACCTCGCATGGCTACGTATCTTTCAGGCTGCCGGTTTGGCCTTCCTCTTTGTGCCCATCAACATGCTGTCCTACACGGATGTTCCGCGAGAGAAAAACAATGACGTGTCCGGCCTGACCAACCTGGCTCGCAATATCGGAGGCAGCGTCGGCACTTCGTTCTTTGTAACCGAATTGGCGCGGCGCGCGCAGTTTCACCAGAGCCGCCTGACGACGCGACTAACCGATCTCGACATGATGTTTCGCCTGCGCGTCGACGCGGTCGCGAATCTTCTAACACATGTGGGCGGCAGAACAGCGTCGATGGCCCAGGCGCGACAGATGGCCCAGGGAAACATCTACGGCCAGTTGGTTACCCAGAGCACAGTGCTGGCCTATCTGGATGTGATCGCCGTACTCGCTGTGGGCAGCGCCTGCATGATTCCGCTGGTGTTCTTCATGAAGAAGCGCAAGGCGGCAGCGGGCGAGATGGCAATGCACTAAACGCGGACTAGTCGAGAGTGACGCCGGCGGGATCGAAGGTCGCCTTGGGATATTTCATCTTCAAGCCGCCCATTGCCTCGACGAGGATCTCGGAGATTGCGAGATTGCGATGCCACTTGAAATCTGATGGAATCACGAACCAGGGCGCGTGTCCGACACTGGTGCTCTCGAATATCTGCTGATAGGCGATTGTGTATTCATCCCAGAATTTACGCTCGCGAAAATCGGCCTCGCTCAGCTTCCAGTGTTTGTCCGGGTCCTGAAGGCGCTCGTCGAGCCGGCGGCGCTGTTCTTCGCGCGAGATGTGAAGAAAGAACTTCAGGATGATTACTCCGTTTCGCGACAGCATCGCCTCGAAATCGTTGATCTCGTCCAGACGCTCACGGGCTTCCTTTTTCGTGATCACGCTGTGGACTCGTGGGGACAGCACATCTTCATAGTGCGAACGATTGAAGATGACGATCATGCCGCGCGGGGGCACCACCTGATGGGCACGCCACAGGAAGTCGTGGCGCGCCTCAATGGGCGTGGGCACCTTGAACGATGCGACATCGCAGCCCTGCGGGTTGATGCCGCTAAAGATGTGACTGATGGTGCCGTCCTTACCGGCGGTGTCCATTCCCTGCAGAACAATGAGGACCGCGTGCTTTTGCTCCGCATACATGACCTCCTGTAACGACGCCATTTTCGCGCGGTGGCGCTCGAGTTCATCCTGGGCGATTTTCTTGTCTTCGGTGGCTCCTTTCGGAACAGTGGGCAGATGAGCAAGCCGGACCTTGCGATCGGGCCGGATCAGGTAAGGAGATTTCAGTTTCATTGGCAGGCTCCCGTCAAAACACTCTTCCTACGCGAACGAATCGCGCCAAAAAACGGGCGCGCAGTGGATTGCGGCCAGCATATACGAATCGCCAACCCAGGCTGCAATCGTAGGGTGCAAATGAAAATGTGCATTGGCTGTGGCGAATTCGCGAGAGGCCTGCTCTGGATGGCCGCTCCCGCTGTAGAATGCTCTTTCACCTCAAGCCGTTTTATACGGTCCCCGCAGGCGGCCCGAGGCGAAGAATTCTTTCTGCCTGGAGCTTTCTTGCGTCACACTCGCGCCGTACTTGTCTGTCTGCTCGCCTCTTGTTCTATCGCTCATACACAATCGACTTCGCCGACGAAGCCCTGGACGGTGAAGGAGATCTTCGGAGGCGCGAGCCTCACCGGATATCCGCCGGACGGCATCAGTTGGTCGCCGGATGGAAAGCGCGCAACTTACATTGCGGACAATGGCGACGTGATGCAGATTGAGGTGGCGGATGGAAAACTGAAGACGCTTCTGGACCATACGAAGATCAGTACGCTGCTTAATGCCAACATCAGCGAGAAGGATCGCGACCACCGCGGGCGGTACGACGAGCCGGACTACATCTGGTCGCCCGATTCGCAGCATCTTCTCTTCGACACCAACGGCCAGTTGTGGCTCTACGACCTGTCGAAGGGTATCGGAATACAAGTGGGCGACACCGGCATGCAGAGCGGCGACGATCCGAAGTTCTCTCCTAGCGGAGAGTTCATTTCGTTTGTACGCAATCACAACCTGTTCGTGCAGAAGGCGCTCGGAAAGGGTTCCTCACCGCTAGCCCTGACGGACACGCCCGAAGACACGTTCCTGAATGGCGAGATCGACTGGGTGTATCTCGAAGAGCTAAACGTGCGCAGCAACTACTTCTGGTCTCCCGATTCGAAGCAGCTTGCTTATCTGCAGATGAATGAGGCGAAAGTACCGACGTATCCCATCACCGACTGGATTCCGGTCCATGCCACGGTTGACGAGCAGCGCTATCCGCAACCCGGAGATCCCAATCCTGCAGTTCGCGTGGGAGTTGTGAATGCTGGAGGCGGTTCCACACGCTGGCTCAAGGTTCCGCTCGATGCAGGCAACGATTACATTCCGCGCTTCGGCTGGGTGAATGCAAAGACAGTATGGGTGGAGACACTAACCCGCGACCACAAGCACATGAATCTCTACTTTGCCGATGCGCGCTCAGGCGACGTGAGGCTGGTGCTCGCGCAGACCGAGGCCAAGTACTTCACCATGACTTACGACGTGAAGTTTGTCGGAGATCATCAGTTCCTCATTCAAAGCTGGCGCGACGGATTTACGCACATCTACCGCTACACCTTTGACGGCGGGAATCCCCTTTCGGCAGAAGCACAGCTATCGAATCAGCTGGAGAGTGGGCCGTACGAAGCGGAGGCCATCAAGACTGTCGATGAGAGTGCGAGCACCGTCTACTACACGTCAAACGAGGGCGATTCGCGCGACGAGCAGGTGTGGGCGGTCCAGTTGGATGGTGCGGGCAAGCGCAGGGTCACGAACACTCCCGGCGTCCACGATCCCGATTTTCCGGAGAAGGGCGGATCGTTTATTGATAAAGCGTCCAGTCTCATGGTTCCGGATTCGGTGAGCTACTGTACTTCGCAAGGCGACTGCACGCCTTTCTGGCAATCGCATCCGATCGAGGGTCATAGCCTCGTCGCACCTGAACAACTGGAACTGAAAGCCGCGGATGGCGTGACAACGCTGTACGGCACGCTGCAGTTGCCGGTGATTGCAACCGCCGCGGGCAGCGTTCCGCTGATCGTCAATCCCTACGGGGGCCCTGGCATTGATGCGGCCAAGAATTCCTGGGGAGGCAAGAGGTTTCTCTTCGATCAGCTGATGGCCGAGCACGGATTCGCCGTATTGCATGTGGACAATCGCGGCATGGCTGGACGGGGACGCGACTTCGAGCAGGCCGCTTACCACAACTTCGGACCGCCGCAGTTCGCCGACCAGATGATCTCAGTGGATCAGGTGCTGGCGAAGTATCCTCAGCTTGACGCACACCGCATGGGTTGGTGGGGCTGGAGCTGGGGAGGCACGTTCACGCTTTACTCGCTTACCCATACCGATCGATTTCTCGCCGGCGCCTCGGGCGCGCCGGTGACCGATTGGCGCAACTATGACTCTATTTACACCGAGCGGTACTTGGGGCTGCCAACGGAGAATCCCGATGTCTATCGCGACGACTCAGTGCAGAACAGCGCAAAGAATCTAAAGGGGCACATCCTAATCCTGCACGGGACGGGCGATGATAACGTGCATTTTGCCAACACAGTCCAGTTCATCCAGAAACTGCTCGACAACGGCATTCCCTATGACTACAACATCTTCCCGCGCAAGACGCACTCCGTAGCAGGCCCCATTGCGCAGACCGAGCTTTTCAGCCGGTTACTGTGGCATTTTGAGACCTACGTGAAGAACAAACAGGATTAGTTCTTCCTGGGAATGCTAGCCCGGTCTTACCCAACTGGATGAGTGCTGGCGCCCGATCCGGGCGCAGCGCCTCTGACGACGCGAGCACTTATTCCGTCTTCGACGTTGGCGGTGTTTTCGGCTGGTGGGGCAGCTGCCGAGGCGAGATCGGTCGTTTCCTCGGGGGTGGTTTCTTGGTGATGGCTTCCGGCACCCACCTCGGGGTCGGCCAAACAAACAAAGGATTGAATTGTGCGAACGAATGAGCTGTACAAGCGATCTCCTTTTCTCGTGCTTCCCGAGAATTCCTTGTGACGCGTAAGCCGTTAATGATCCACGATATAGAGCGGTAACCTAGGGAACACAACCGTGAGAAAGATGCTACGCTCCCGGCTTATCGCTGCGCAATCGTTAAATGTGCGAGAACCCTTAAAAATAAAGCAGTTGCGTAGCAACAACCAGGATTGAGGCGGGATCCGTCCGCCGAACGAACTGCCTGTTTTATTTAGTGGAATCTGAAGTGAAAGTGCTCCGATAATGAGAGTCCGAAGCCTTGGCCTTAAGGAGAGCCTGAATGAAAAAGAGCCGGCATAGCGACCGGCAGATGCCAGGATTTTGAGGGAGAACGCCGAAGCCGAAGGTGTTGTGAAGTGAGACTGCGAAAAAATGTTTGAGACCGTTATTTTAACCGCATGTTTTCTCAGACTATGAGGGGTGTTAAGCTATTGATAACACTCGCGGAGGGATGTGTGAGTGGTTGAAACAGGCGGTCTTGAAAACCGCTTTACCTTAACGGGTAACGGGGGTTCGAATCCCTCTCCCTCCGCCATCAGACCTTCCAGGACATCTCATAGAGTCCAAGATAGAATTACAATCGACTGAAGATAATAAGGTTCTTGTCTCTTGCCGTTCAAGGCGGTAGGAGCACACCCAACGCGACAGCAAGGAACTTCGGTTTGCAGGGTGCTTTTGCATATCCCTTAGTCTCCTAGTAGTGCGAATCTCAAGAGTGCTTCTGCTTCTTGGGCTGGTCTTTTCCCTGCCTGGTTCTCTCCCACCTTGCGCAAGCCTCAGAAGCCGCGCCGCCGGCTGGCAGCGACGTCCTCGTCTTCATTAACGGCGATCAGCTCACCGGCACCCTCGTGCGCTCCATTGGCGATAGCGTCATCTTCCGCAGCAGCATGGCGGGCGAGCTTACCGTCGGCTCGTCTAAAATCAAGGACGTACGTTCGCCCCGCGAATTTGTCGTGCTGATGAAGAACCAGAAGCTCGATCACACGTCCGTGAGGCATATCAAGTCCGGACTCTCACTGCGAACGAAACAGCCTGGTCATTCGTGTCTACAAGCGCCTCGGACTACACCTGGGCACGGCTGACACCTACCTCAACAATCCACCGCCGGTGACGTATCCAGCGGCGGTGAACCGCCCGAACTCCCTCCAGTTCACAACCGTCATCAGCCTTAGCTTGAAGGGAGGGGATGCGAAGGGCGGCGCGAAGAGCTACATCGTCAACGGGAAGATGTCCGGGGGATTCGGAGTCGTGGCCTATCCTGCGCAGTATCACGACTCCGGCATCATGACCTTCATCATCAATCAGAATGGCACGCTTCTTCAGAAGGACCTCGGAAAGACGACCGAAGAAGTCGCTTCCGCGATGACGGAATTCAACCCAGATAAGACCTGGAAACCTGTCGAGCAGTGATGGCGCACTTCGCTATCTGAGCGGGATACAGAGTACCCAGACATTGCCGAAACCCTCAGTGCGGTGACCATCTGTTCTGCTTGCGCACCCAGGCCATTAATGCGGATGATTCCGCGGCGCTCTCAGTCTCGAAACTGCCCACCGTCACCCATGCTCCGGCTCTTTGAGGTGTCACATGCGCAGAACAATTAGCCGGAAGCTGCGGCGCAGCGGACCTGTGTCGCGCGTATGGAATCTCGCGCCCGACGGCCTACCGCTGGATCAATCGCTATAACTAGACGGGGCCGGAAGGGCTTGTAGATCGCAGTCGCCGCCCGCAAATTCCGAGCGACCGTTTTACAGAAAACCGCAAGGTCGTGCATACAATTCCCGGGGCTGCAATAATCTGCTAGACATCGCCCCCCTGAGAATTGATCTCGGACAATCAAGAAGCACCATATGGAGACTTCGCTTGGACTTCATGAAGTTGCTCAAATCCTTCGAAGACTTCCTGTATGAGCTCGTCGGGTGGCTTGTCTTCTATCCCATCACTCTCTACCGTTCGGTGGTACATCCTATCGCGATGCTGCACTACTCCCACCTAGAGATCGCGGAACCCGAAGAGGACCAGTACACCGACACACTCAGCCCCCCGATCTTTCTCCTCATCACACTCTTTGTTCTTCTCTTAGTCGGCAAGGCCCTCAAGCCGCATGAGCTGGATGATGTTCGTCGCATTCTCGGTAGCGACACTAGTTTATTGCTCTTCCGCGGGGTGGTTTTCAGCATCTTTCCCGTGCTGATGGCTGTTGATCTGGTGCGACGCCAGGGGAAGCGGATCGACCGGCGTAGCTTGCGTTCTCCGTTTTATGGCCAATGCTTCATCACTGCTCCGTTCGCTCTTATCGCTTCGATTGGCGGAATGCTGATTGAACTCCACGGGCTGCCTTATGTTTTTCTTGGCATCGCTCTCTTCTTCATCGCCGTAATCTGGTACGTCGCGGTAGAGATTCGCTGGTTTTCCGCGACACTCAACATCTCGAAGCGACGAGCCGCCTGGGACGTTCTGACCGTCGTCGTCTTGACCAACATACTAGTGGTTGCCATTGCTCTTGGAGTCAACTACCTGTCGAAGCACAGCTCATAGCGCGGAAATCAGTGCTGATCCCCGAGATGTGGCGCACTCGCCACCAAATGCATGAAACGACGTCTTCTCACTACCGCCGCCGCCGAAGCGGCCACCACCCCAACCTCCGCCTCCACCGCGGCTGCTCCAACCTCTCGAACTGGACGACCGATCTCCCCAACCCCCACTTCCGAAGCTGGAATCCGAGTGGTTGCCATATCCGCTGAACGCTGTCGAGTGGCTGCTGCTGCCTTGCGACCCCCAGCCGCGAGCAGCGTCAGAATTTGACCAGCCCGACTTGTCCCAGGAGTTCGAGCCGGTGTCGCCCCCATTGACGTTGACCGTGTTGCCGCTCACATTGGTGTTGTGGCTGTAATTGGTGTTGTGGTTGTAGTTGTTGTTCCCGTAATGCTGATATCCGTTGTTGTAGTTTGAGTGATATCCATAGTTGTTGTAACCGCCGTAGTATCCGCCATGCCAGGCGGCATTCCCGTAATACGCCCCGCCGTGGTAATACACGCCGCCACCATACCAATTGCAATGCCACGCGCTGTATCCCCAGCCGCAGCAACCGCCGCTCATCATGGCTCCGACTGCAATTCCCGCTCCGAAAGAAAGCAGCCCTGTCGCCACCAGATCAGCGGTGCTATACCCCGGGGCAGTGTAGGGCGTTCCGTAAACCACAGTTGGGTTGTAGCTCGGGATGTAAACCACTTGAGGGTTTGAGGGCTCTATGACGATGACCTGCTGTCCGCTTTGTGTCTCGGTCTTCACGGTTTGCTGCGGGGTGGTTTTTAGATTGCCGGCTGCCTGGGCCTGCTTGCGCAAAGCTTGAACAGCCGCCATCACTTCTGACTGCTGATTGTGATATGCCTCTCCCAGTTGCGACGTCCACGATAGATTCTGTGCCATGTTGTTCAACACAGTCGGGAACTGTGTGAGCGCCTTCACGCTGGGATCCCAGGACTCTTTGTCAACTGCCTGCATCAGCGCGCTGCCCGTCAGGTTTTTGTTCTGCGGTAACCAGTAGTTGGCCACTGCGATCTGGTCCGGAAAGGTGGCCGCACCCAGAATCTGTGCCACCAGCGCATCAGGGTAAAGAGAAATGGGCGAAACAAGGGAATCAAGCTCCTCTGCGGTCAGCGGCGCGCCCTGCCCCGTATACGAAGACGACGTCTTGTCTGGTGAAGAACTGCCGCCTGACGGGATTTGCGGCTGCGTGCTCTGTGACCAGGCCCCGCAATCAGGGATGGTTACCACGACCAGAACGAAGCTCAGCAAATACGCGAGAATCTTCTTCAGTCCAGTGAATATCGACTCCATATCGTCCTCCACGTGCGCCCGCTCGGAAGTATTAGCACCAGAACAATCGCTTCTCGGATAATGTGCAGTGCAACCAAAGCTCGGCTCCTGAATTCAGTCGCAAAAACACACCCGGCGTTGCTAGACGACCTGAAAATAGTGCGCAGCGCCGCACATTTCTACTGGCACAAGTGACAGTGCCGCCGAACATCTGCAGGGTAAGGGGGTAATCTGTCGGAATGATTCTGGGAAGTACAGCAAGTTCCACGGCCGCCCAAATTGCCAGCAGCAGCCGATCAGTCGCTGGCACCTATTTGAACTTGTAAGTCGCGCCGATAACAATGCCCTGAATCGACGAGTTGAAGACATTCCCGTTGTTGCCGTAATGAACGACCAGATATCTCCAGCCTCCCTGCAACACCAGCTTCGGCTTCACTTGATAATTCAGGAGGCCGCCGACCTGATAGTCCAGGGTTGCCCCGCCTTCTCCACCATCGCCGAAGACGTCGACCGACGCCTTGGGGCCGAGAGGCATGCTGAATCTGCCGCCTGCGACAAAGTCTGTCCAGGTAACGCTCTTGGAAAGATTGTTGCCGTTAATTGTCGGTATCAGTTGAAGTGTCGTGGACTCATGCCAGATGCGGGGACCAGCCGTACCGTAGATCTTGATCTTAGGGTTGTTCACCAGCAGGTAGGCGACTTTGGGGGTCACGATGCTCATGCCGAGGTCGGCCCGTACCGAATAATCAGGCGCAAACGGAATCGCTTTACTGTCCCTGAGCCTCATCCAGAGATAATCGACAGGAGCCGAGAATCGGTTGTACGTGGGTATGAACATACCCAGGAGTCCGCCCCGGAAATTCGAAAAGATCTCTCCCGCGGTTACGTGGACACTGGTGTCGAAGCCGCGAATACCGACCGTTCCATGGATTCCCGGAAACCAGATATACCCAGTCGCGTAAAAGTGCCATTGATTATCGGATAAATCGGTATCGGAACTTGCGAAGCCACCGGACGATGTCTGCGCGGCAGTAGCTTTCTGCGCCGCAGGAACGCTCCCGGCCTCGTCTGGCGAAGTCACGTCAGGCGAGACGAGCTCGGTTGATTGTTGAGCCATCCCTGGCACGCACAGCGCCAGGGCCAGCACACCGGTGAAGGTCAAGAGACTAGTTTTGCCGTATGAATTCATTGTTTCTCTCCTTTGCGCCCCCGGGACTCACTCGTCCTAGGTACCGGCTATACCTTTGTTCTGAAGTACCCGCACCACGACGCGACGGTTTTCAGCCTGACCTTCTGCTGTGGTATCCGGCGCAACCTGTCTGCTCGTGCCCATCGCGCCAGGAGCCAGGATGTTCGTTAAAGGAATGCCGCCACTCTGTTCCAGGAAATCCGTGACGTTGGCCGCCCGCTCCTGGCTCAGCCTCTGGTTTAAGGCGGCTGAGCCCACGGCCGACGCGTAGCCCTTTACCTGGATCACGTAGCCGGTGACGGTCTGGGCCTTCTTGCACAGCGCCAGCAGCTGAGGCTGATACTGGGGGTCAACTGTGACCTTGCCGTTGCCAAAGTACACCGTGACCTCATCCCAGATGTTGTAATCACCCAGCTCGCCAAAGCGCTTGTTGACCGCTGCGATGGCAGCCTTGTTCGCAGCAATCTTCGCCGCGTCAGCCTCCTCCGCTGCCTGCTCCTGCTGAAGTTTCGCCTGTTGTTCCTGGAGCTGTGCTTGTTGCTGTGCCAGCTGTTGTTGCTGTACTTGCTCCTGCTGTTGTACCGGAGCCACACCGGCCTGTATGTCAGTAGCAGTTTGCAGATTCTTGCCATTGAACGTGATCCTGTCCGCCACCAATTGGTTCTGGGCGTTGTAGCTTCCCTGCACCTGCACCTGAAGCCCGGGCTCCAGGACGGTCACTCCCATCTCCTTCCTGCGAGCGTGGAAGAGGCCCGATACGTCTTCCACATCGGTACCGTCATTGAGAACGACGACCACGTTTCCCATGTCTTGCGTCTGGACAGTCATGGTGGGGCCGTTGCGCCCGTTGATTACTCCCTGGATCTTGCTCTGCGCCGCTGCAATACCCGAAAGCAGCAGTACCATTGCCAATGACGCTGCGGCAAAGAATGCGACTCTTGCATTGTTTCTTTCCTTCATGCTCGTGCTCCCTTGTAGCTGCCCGATGGTTGTCTTGCCCATTCGCTATTGCTCGAAAGCGAAGATGCGCTTCCAATCGCTCTTCATGCTGATAACAATCCAGCCCTTCGACTTGGCTTCGTTGTAGAGCGCCTGCGTAAACGTGCCGATCCTGGAATCCGGTAGACCTTGCGCGGGACCATAGGCATACTCGCGCTGTGCGTCGTCGTGCAGCAGGAGCATCCCGAGACGCTGGCCGCTGCCGGCTGTGGTGTATTCCAGCATCTGTCGGTCTCCGGTTGAATTGCCGAAGGCAGCATAGGGAACGCGCCCGATCATCAGGTGAATTCCCTCCGGCTTGCCTGCGTTATCGTCGTTCAGTAGCAGCTTCGGATCTTTCGTTAGAAATGGCTTCCCGTTTTTGTCATAACCATACGTTGTGCCTCCCATCGTCCCGACCACCTGCTCAGGGGGAATGCCATACACCCGTTCGGCATACATGCGCACGAAATCCTGGCCGCCGCCGGTGACGATGTAAGTCTTGTAGCCGCTGGCCCGCAAGTGCTTCAGCACTTCGAGCATGGGCTGGTAGGTGAGCTCGGTGTAAAGCTTTTTCCAGCGTGGGTCGCGGGCCGTGCCAAGCCAATCATTCACCTGGGATTCGAAAGTGTCGACGCTCATACCGGTCAACGTCACGGCCAGAATTTTCATGAGTTGATCCGTTGGCAGCTTCGCGATGGCCTCGCGGTCGCCGGTTAACACCGTCTTAAAGGGCTCGACGTTGGCCAGTTCCGGCTTAGCTTTCACAACCGCGGGCACCCGGTCGAAGCAGTAAACCACCTGGCTGTACAGCGGGTGCTCCACCCAGAGCGTTCCATCCTGATCGAAGGTCGCGATGCGCTGCTCGGGCGGAACGTATTTGGAGCTCGATTTATCGGTCGTGACGTGAATGAAATCGAGAATCGCCTTCTTGGCCGGCCCCTCGTTCCATGACGGCAGAGGATCTCCCAGCGCGTGAGCTTCCGGCGGCAGAACAAACTCCGCGCCGCCCGCAATAATCGTGGCAGCCGCAGCCGTCACGCCCAACTGCAGTAACTGACGCCTGGATAATTCTGTGCCTGAAGATTTGTTCATCACAGCTCCACTCAGATCTCTTGTGAACCTCTGGTTAGCGTGGGTTTGCGGAACGTTTCCGTCACTTCTTCAGCGGGACGGAATGCAGTTTTTTCATTGCTGTGCCGTATTCCCCGAGGTGATAAACGGATGCTGCTGCGGGGGAGAACGTAAAGTCGTCGAACGGCGCGGAGCTAAAGGTCTTCAAAAAGTCGGTGGTGCCGACGCCGATGCTGACGTGAGGGACGTAATGATCTCCGCTGTGATCGGGAACGAAGACTGTGACGTAGTGAATGAGCTCCTCGGAGATATGGGGAGCCTGGGGAGTGGTGACGAATGCGGCGGCAGTTCCTGTGGGCGCCTCAAACGGCTTGATCGCATCGGCCAATTCCTGCTGAAGCCTGAGCAGTTCGGGCGTCGGTTTAACCAGGATGTTGCCAACGCCAACTGTCTCGTTACCGATCTTCGCGTCACCTATGTAGTCGTACTTGTACGCCGTAAGCTTGAAACTGGTTGGATTCGCCTTGGCAATCACTTTGTCGGCTACTGCATACACTTTAGGGAGATCCGCTGTTTTGACGAACCGCTGCAGCATGGTGATGTGCGGTGCATGCACGCCGCCCAACGTGAAGCCCTTGGGGAAATTCTTGAGGAGCCGGGCATTGGCGACCTTGGCGTGTTCGATCATCGTTGCATCGGGGTCAAGCAGGATGTCGATGGCCGTAACGTCATTTTCTCCGGATGCAGTCGTTTGCTGCGCTCGTGCGCTTGCGGTCAGTATTGTTATCGCGGCCACCAGGGCTCCGAACAGGAGCAGGCACCTGAAGGATTTCTCGACAAGCTTCATTGCCGTTTCCTTTCTTCGTAATTCTGATCGCCGGCGCCGATGAAAGCGCTTCTCCGTTCAAACAGCGAGGGAGCAACTATTTCTTGTCTGTCTTCTGGGATATTCAGCGGGCGTTCCCCTGGTTTGAGGAAACGCCCGCTCTGTTGGGGATTATTGTCCCGCGTGATTCCTGATGGCCTTCTCAATCTGGGCTTTAACCGCCGCCAGGTTGAAGGACGCCGGGTCCTGCATCGGGGGATAGTCGATGGCTGTGGCCCCAAGCTGGGCTACCGCTTGTTGCACATTGACGAAGCGCCAGAACTCACGCGCATAGAATTCGTTCATATATCCTCCCGCCATATCGTTCAAGCTCTCGCCGCGGATGGACGGAGTGCGCTCGAAGGGGTCCTGGCGGAGGTTGACGATCATGGGCATGTCGGTCGTGATCTTCTCTCCCGGCCAGCCATAGGGCTGTTGAAGGAACTGAAACTTGAAATCGTCCACGCGAAGAGCGCCGAGTTGGGCACCGCTGAAGTAGAAGAGTTCGTGGCGAGCGGAGGGTCCGGTGCCCTCCAGTAACGCCGTTTGGTCGTAACCATCCAGATGATTCTTGTAATTCCGGTCGCCGAGCTGCACTCCCTTGAGCAATTGATTGGTAATGTCGGGATTGCCAGCAGCATGCAACAGAGTAGGAAACCAGTCGAGGCCGGAGAAGATGCCGTTCTCCACCGATCCCGGCTTAACATGACCAGGCCAGCGAATGATGGCAGGAACCCGGAATCCACCTTCGAAGGATGTTCCCTTAGTGCCTTTGAACGGCGTCATGCCGCCATCCGGCCAGGTGAACACCTCAGCGCCGTTGTCGGTGGTAAAGACAACGATGGTGTTGTCGGTCTCGCCGATATCTTCAATGTGCTGCAGGATCTCGCCGACACTGTCGTCCAACTGCGCCATACCGGCTTCTTCGAGGCCGTAATTGGAGTCATGATTCATCATCGCCTGGTACTTCGGCGGGATGTAAGTGAAGACGTGCATGCGCGTGGTGTTGTGCCAGATGAAGAAGGGCTTGCCATCAGCCTTCGCCTTGTCCATGGCAGCGTTTGTCTTGCCCACCAGCACTTCGTCAAACGTCTCCATGTCGTATTTGGCTTCGCGTCCCTTTTGCCAGTTCTGCAATCCGGTCATGTTTGGGAACGGTGCTAATGGTCCCTCATCCACAATCTTCTGCTTACCCACCGCACCCCATCGAGGCTGAACCGTGGGATCGTCCACACCCGTTGCCGTGCAATGCACGATATCGCGCGGGCCGGTCTTATCGATCCAATCCTGCGGATAGTCGAACCAGTAGGGATCCGACATGGCGTCGAGATGGTAGAGATAGCCGAAGAAATCATCGAAACCGTGCAGGCATGGCAGGTATTTATTCAGGTCGCCAAGGTGGTTCTTGCCATACTGGAAGGTCTCGTAGCCCTGAACCTTCAGCGCACTGGCAATGGTCGCGGCCTGTGCTGGTAAGCCTACATCCGCGCCTGCCTGGCCCACGGTGGTCAAGCCGGTGCGAAGAGGGATTTCGCCGGTAATGAAGTTCGCGCGACCCGCTGTGCAGCTGGCCTCGGCATAGTAGTCGGTGAACATCATGCCCTGGGCGGCAAGCTTGTCGAGATGCGGCGTTTTGCCCGACATTATTCCACGGTGATATGCGCCGATGTTGAACCAGCCTACGTCGTCGCCCATGATCACGATGATGTTAGGTTTTTTCGTGCCAGCCGCTTGCGCGTGCGTGGTAGCAGCGCTTGCGGCAGCGAATGAGACCGCGACGGCAAGTGCTCCCACTGCTATTTTTGGGATACCCATTCTGAAGAGCATTTCGATGCCTCCTTATAAGTAATGCTGAGTTTGCCTCCGTCCGCGAAGGGTAACGCTGTGTTGGTTCCTTGAATGGACGGTCCTTGCGAGCCGCCCACCGGGACATACTGACCTGCTTGATTCAAGTCAGAGGAAACGGCTAATCGGCTGAGCCTATGACTTGCACGACGTGCTTGATATCCATTAAAGGAAGCGGGTTATTAGGGTGCTGCAGGTCCGGAGACGTATCGTTCGACGCCCCGCCGGGAAAGCGTTTCATGTTCGGGAAATCGACGATCGACTTATCGAACTCCCCGATCGGCACCGCGATCAGCGAAACAACCCACCCATTGTCATAGCCGGCATAGCGGCCCGGCGATGTGGTGGGGAGGCGCGAGCTCACGGCACCATTGAACAGCATGTCGTATTTCTCGAACGGATCCATCGTAAGGTTGTAGGTCGAACCGCAGCAGCCCAGGTCCTGTTTGGCGCCCAGCCAGGTGTCCTTGGACGTATACAGGTATTTCCAGGCGATTTTGATATCCGGGTTCGAAGGATCGCCGCCAACATCGGCGCGAGCGCCAGCAAAGCTCTCACCGTCGATATAGATCCATCCGTTGCGTGCGGAATGTTTTTCCTTGCCAAGTATGTAGGCGCTGTTATCGATACTGTCGAAATAGATCGGCTTGCCGTCATTGTCCTTCCATGCACCATGTGGCGGCGGCGTGATGCCGGCCATTGACGCTAGCGTTGACCAGCAGTCAATGTGCGACATCATCTCGCCGTAGCGTGCGCCGGCCGGGATGTGATTGGGCCACCACATGATGCCGGGTACGCGGAAGCCGCCTTCAAATGGCGAGCCTTTTTCCCCACGGAACGGCACTGTGCCGGCGTCCGGGTAGGCGTCCTGCCATGCGCCGTTATCGGCGGTGATGATGACGATGGTGTTGGGCGCGTCGGCGCGGATCTCGTCCATGACTTTGCCGATGTTCGAGTCGAGTTCCAACATGGAGTCTGAGTAATTGCCGAGGTGCGACTTGCCCTCAAACTCTTTAGCGGGAATGTTGGGGTTGTGCATCTTCATGAAATTGACGTCCATGAAGAAGGGCTTGCCCCCTTTGGCGTGTGCCTTGATGTATTCGACTGCTGAGTCAGCCTGACGGACATCGAATTCATGCAGGTAGTCGTAGTCGATGCGCGCAACCTTGGTCGCGGGTTTGCCGGCGACGCCTTCCCATTCGTAGAGGTTGACGATCTTTTGATATTCCTCCCAGTAGGCAGGGTTATATTTCGGAAACCAGGGATGCGCGAACCAATCTGTGTCGTCATAGGTGTAGACGCCCGGATAGTAGGCGGCAAATTCTTTCATTTCGTCGAAGCCATGCTCGATTGGATAGAACTTGGGCTGATCTCCGAGATGCCACTTGCCTGAGAAATATGTCGAATAGCCGTTGTTCCGAAAGAATTCGGCGATCGTCGGCGTGTTCTTCGTGAGGCCGTTCTCGTCACCAGGCACAACCACGACAGAGAGCGCCGAGCGGATCGGAATGCGTCCGGTTATGAACGAAGCCCGGCCTGCAGTACAACTCGCCTGGCCGTACCAACTTGTAAAAACAGCACCTTCCTGGCCGACCCGATCAATGTTCGGAGTCGGATGGCCGAGGTTCGCGCCACCACCATAAATCCCGAAATCGTTCCAGCCTGTGTCGTCGGTCATCAGCATGACAATGTTGGGTCGTTGCGAACTACCAGCTTGCGCTCTTGCAGTCGTAGAGGCCGCTGCTAACACACTCGCGACAACAATCCCGCCCAGTCCTAGTTTCCGGATGCTTCCTTTTAAGTTCACTCGGTTTCTCCTTTCAAGTAATGCTCAGTTAGCCTCCAACGGCGTAAGGGCCATATTGAGTTGACTCGCTCCATGATTCATGCCCTACTCTCTCCGATTGAACCTGGTTGGCCGCCGACAAGGAGAAAGTTAGTCCATAGCAGCCTTAGTAAGACATAAGGTAGGGCAGGCACTCCACAGCAACAACTGTCACTTGCGACAGGGGGAATAAAGTTAGCTGAAGGCTTGCATATCTCTCGCTGGATTGCTTTGGCGCTTTTCCGGGATATCTCCGCATGGCGCTCGCTCAGGCTGGGGCGCTGAACATCTCCCCCACCGCAATCTCATCGGGGACGTCGATCCCGTCAACCTGATGTAGCTCGGCCCAAGTTACCCAGAGTTGTATTCCTTCCGCGAGAACCCTGTACGGAACAAAAAAAGTCCCACGCGCCCGAAGACGCGTGGGGGCCGATAATGTTTGGGGTCTGCGCCACCGCCGCTGCCTGGTCGTTGCAACAAATCGCAAGAACAGGCAGTGGCGTTGACCTGGTTAGAGCCTCGGATAGCCGGCTTACTGCTGGTTTGCGGGCGCCGTGCTGTCCGCGGCTGCTTTCTTGTGGTGTTTCTTCTTCGCCGGAGCACTACGGGACTGCCCTTGCACCTGGGTTTCGTCCACAGTGGTGGTCTGCTCCGTAAACGCACCGCCATTCGGTACTCTATATATCCTGATCGACTTGGTCTTTTCAGCCCCAGCCTTCACTTGCAGGAGGGACGGATTGATCTGCTGGCCACCCTCGCCCTGGGTGAGGTAATACTTCACGTTCACCGCTCGCTGGCCCGCCAATTGCGTCTCTTTGACCGTCTCCTCGTCCTCCGCATAACCAACGATCACGTAACTATCGTTTGGTTGCTGCTGAATCAGAAGGGCTACCTGGTCCAGGGTCTCCTTGCATTCGTTGTCGACGCGACCCGTCCTGGCCCCACGCTACAAACCCAAAAAATGCAATGAAGCTTAGCTGAAATACTTTTTTCATTACCGGCTCCTTAGTATTCGCAGCCCATTTCATTTCCCGGCAAAAAAGACATTTTCGTTCAGGCGCTCGATCAAGGGACTCTCCGTCCTGTTGCTACTTCACTACAGACAGTAGTTGGCGAAAACTGTCACTTGCGACAGGTGACGCATGATTTTCCCCGTTGTTTCATGGAGCATCTCGACGACCACGAGCAACCTTGACGGGAAACTGAGAACGATGATTCGCCTGACGCAAGGTCGTGTCGGAAGAAGGACAAGTTTGAAGTGATTCTTTACTCAATGCACACGTCTCTCATCGTAACGTGATCACTGCACGGCTTTGGCAGTAGCTTTACCTAAGTCCTTTACCCCGACCGCGGTTTTCTCTTCGGCTTTTTCCGTGTACTTCACCGATACTTTGCTGCCTTCGCCTATGTCTTTGCCCAAATCTTTTCCGCCTGCCACAGTCGTTTTGTCTGTCCATTTGATAGTGTGTTCGGTCCCATCAGCAGACTTGACCACCATAGTCTTGGAGTCCTTGTCCACGGACTTGACCACCCCTTTTACCATATGGAAGACGTCATCCTGGGCAGCAACACTTTGCGACACACCAATACTCAAAACAGTGGCAATGGCAATCAAGTACACTACCCGGCATCTAGATCGGAACGACATTAGCATTCTCCTTTGAATATCCCTCAAACGGCGATTTGTTGCCTGCACATTACTTCACTACAAGCTGGAGCTTCCGAAAACTGTCACTTGTGACAGGTCAGAACAGCAGTTTCAGGTGGTAAAAGTTTGTGGCATGGTCACGGATCTGCTCAGACATCCACTTACGGTTTTCACTATCTCGTTTGTCGTTCTCTGGCTCGCAACGACGACTGGCGCCTTCTTGCGCGGCAAGCAGGGCTTCGAGGTGCCCCAAGATCTCCGTGAGGATTTCGGCGTTGTCCTGGCGGCGAGTCTAACCTTGCTCGGTCTCATCATCGGATTCAGTTTTTCTATGGCCACCATTCGTTACGATCTACGTAAGAATTACGAGGAAGCAGAGGCTAACGCCATCGGAACCGAGTACGTCCGTGCAGATCTCTTGCCTCAAACCGATGCAGCGCAGATCCGATCGTTGTTGCGTCAATACACTGATCTGCGCATTCAGTTCTACAACACAAGCGATCGTGATCAGTTGCCGCGCATAAACCGGGACACCGCGCAACTACAAACTAAACTTTGGGCGGCAGTCGCCGAGCCCGCGAATGCGCAGCCAACTCCAGTAAAAGCGCTTGCCGTTTCCGGCATGAACGACGTGTTGAACTCCCAAGGTTATACCCAGGCTGCGTGGTGGAATCGGATTCCCGCCGCTGCATGGGGCATGATGACCGCAATTGCCATTGTCGCCAATGTGCTGCTCGGCGTTGGAGCACATCGCACCAAGGCCACACTATTCGTGGTAGTCCCACTGGTTGTTGCTGTTTCATTCATGCTCATTGCAGATATCGATAGTCCGCGAGGCGGCGTTATCCGCGTCCACCCGCAAAATCTGGAGAGTCTTCACACCAGCCTGAACAGGCAGTGAGTACGGGCGCCTCGCCCATGAGTACCCTCTTTTTTTGTTCCGAGCCAAGCATGGCTGCGGTTCCCGCAGTGCTTATGAGGTAAAAGGGTTGCACTACAGTGCTATCGATTTTGAGATGTATATTCTTCCCGCAAGAGCCTCGTAAATCGCTGGAACCAGATCGGTGGTAACGTCTGACTTGGTGACGTATCCGGAAGCGCCAGCCGAAAGCGCGGCGGCGACATAGTCACGATCTTGATGTACCGTCAAAAATATAACCTTCGATCGACGATTCTTGGCAAACAGGCGTTGGACTGCTTGCAATCCGTTCAGAATTGGCATGGATATATCAATGACCAGCACATCGGGATCGAGACGTTCTGCTTCTGCGATAGCGTCCTGCCCATTCCTTACGGCACCCACGACGTCAAAGTCCTCGGCGAGTAATCCGCATATCCGCTCCAGAACTGTCTGATGATCGTCGGCGAGCAGCACTCGAATCTTGCTCATACACTTCGCGCCCCTGAGCGGCGACATTAAATGGCATTCTTTCCTCTCCGAGGAATGCTGCCTACTGTCCAAAGTGACAGTTGGCAAACTGTTTACTGGATTCGATTTTGATTGGGGAGTTACTTGCTCAGCGGCGAGGGAATTAGCGCGTGTTTGATTGCATACTGTACCAGCTCGGAATTCGTCGTGATACCGAGCTCCTCCATAATGCGATATTTGTGAAAGCGTACCGTTCTGTGGGAAATCTGGAGAATGTAGGCAATTTCCTTCATCGACCGTCCCTCAGCCAGCATTTGCAGGACCTCGCGTTGACGATCACTCAGGTGCTTAGGGCGGCTGAGTGATTTTGGGTCGCGGATGAAGCTTTCTTCCAGCGCGTGAGTTATTTGTGGCGTGACGTAAGAAATTCCACTGACCGCGTTACGGATTGCCTGTATGAGTTCCTCTCCCTGCGAGTTCTTGAGCAGATAACCCGAGGCTCCGATCCGAAGTGCTTCGCTCGCCACTTCAGGATCGGGATTCATGGTAAGAAAAATGATCTTTACTCTGGGCATTTGCTTTTTTAACTCTCGACCGGCATCCAGCCCATTCAACAACGGCATGCCCACGTCAACGAGCACCAAATCTGGCTTGAGGGCCACGGCTGTTTTTACTAAGGCACGACCGTCTCCAACGCAGCCGATCACCTCATATTCAGGCTCCAGCAGTTTCTGGAGGGCGGCGCAGATCATCGTGTGGTCGTCAGCCAGCAAAATGCTCGTTCGTTTCATACCATGCCCGTGATGCCGGCAACTTGCTCCACCGCTCTGTCTTGTGAGAATTGTGGAGTCTCATTAGCTAAAGGAACGACCGCGAGGACGCTTGTGCCCGTCCCCGGCTCCGATTCGACACACAGACTTCCGTGTGCCAAGTGCACCCGTTCCTGCATATTCACGAGTCCCAATCCGCCCCTCTTCTTTGCCTCTTCTACGTCAATGCCTCTGCCCTCATCTTTCACAATGAGTTGAATCTCGTCGTATAAGGGGTTCAATCTTGTTGGGCCAAGTCATGTTGCGCCCAAAGGAGCTGAACAGCACCAGGACATTCTTAGGATTGACCTGTGCAGCGACTGGGGCAACACTCAGGCACAGGAGAATGCCTGCAGCCAGGACCTTGAGCAGTGCAGAGACCTCTCCGGCACCACACGAACTGGTGCGATCACGCTGCGCCTCGACTTGCAGTTTCCTCATTAGCCTTTACGCCATCACAAGAGAAGTCTGTTTAGAGTTGTCGCAACGTCTACATAGGGGCCTGCTCGGTCACCTCAGTGATCCTTGCCTGAATCGGCTTGTCGTCGCGCCAGAATGGCATCAAAGACGACAAGAAAATACCCCATAAACTGCAGCCCGTCAAGATCCCACGAGTGCCTCGCATTATAGCGCGCCGGGACACTCCTTGGCAGAGTCCATTTGACGTCACTGTTATGTAGTTGACGCAAATGGACGACGGCCAGACGCTGTTTGGCTCCAGCAGTGAACAAGAGTAGGAAAAATCCAAGCAGGATTGGAAAGAAAGTATTTTCTATTAAAAAGATGCAAGTCAACGCAGAGACACTGCGACATGGAGCCGCAGTGTCTCTGTCCCAGCGATCGCATGGAGGGGGGACGATCGCTCGGGAGCACCAAAAATTTGCAGCGGCCTTGTTATTTTTTGAAAACCAGCGGGGAGCCGCTGACGCGTTTTGCCTTGAGATCGACATCTACCTCAACCCGGTCAGCAACTTGATGGACGGCTCCTAACGACTCTCAATTCACCCCTGCGGTGCCTTTCCAGTCAATAAGGTCCGACAGCCTCCAGGGATTCTGATTGAGGTCCCACTGCAGCTGGCCTTCTTTGTTGAGAATCAGCTGAGCTGCCGGATAGAGTGTCCCAGTACTCTTGCTTTTGTCCTGATCATTAAGTTCAAGTATTCCGGCGGTTAGATCGAATGACGCGGTCTGGCTATCTGTCCAGGCCTCACCAATACGAATCTGACGATTAGTGACAAAGACGATCCGCCGGCCGGTTGGGGTAGGAGTCATCTGGATATAGGCGCAGTCATTGCCAAGCGTACCGGTGATCTCAATGTGGCCCACGGCTCTCATTTTCTGAAGCGCATTTACCAACCCTTGGTTTTGCCCCTTCTCGAAAGCCTGTATCAAAAGCGTCCTGTCCGCCGGAGTCGAGAACTCGTAGATATTGAGGGTGACGCCAATGTTTGCGCCCATCTGCGTACCGGTGCCGAACGATTGGGCATCGATCGTTTCATACTTGTCTCGTGAGAAAGCAGTGCTGCTTCCTACCAACATCAGCATCACCGTGCCTATCATCGCGGACTTCGAGATACTTCCTGGTATGTGCATATTCCTCACTCCTTTCACGGCGTCGATTGTGCGCGTTGATTCTTCAGGGTCCCAAAGTACGTTTCTGGTGGAAGGACGACAACTGTCACATGTGACAGTCACCGCGGCTCCCGTTTACTGCTAGGGCGGAGCCTTGCCGACCGAAAGGGCCGTTACATTCAGCGAAGATGCGACCGCGGTCGAAGGAATACCGTAGGCACTCTGTGGAATATCAAAGGACCGGCTGGTGCCCACAGCCATCTCCGGCGGCCCCCGAACGACCCTCGGCCAGCGCGCGTCTACGATTCGGCACTGCGTTACCGAGATGAGACTGAAGGCCGGTCGGCGGTTAGTTCGAGATGGTATAAGCCGCTGTGGCGACTGCGCTATTCGTGTAGTGCGCAGCAATTACGATGGCTTTGATCGTCTCGGTCGAATTGACTGTGAATGGACCCGTGTACCTAGTCGACGTCGTCGTCGGCGTCGTGCCATCCGTCGTGTAATAAACATCCGTATTCAGCCATTCTCTGATGGTTACCGTCTGCGGCGTGGTATAGGTGCCACCCGCAGGCAGGATGGTGGGCGTAGGCAATACGTTGTTGATGAGGTAAATTCCTGACGCCTTCGCACTGTTGGTATAACCCGGGGCAGTCGCGATGGCTATGACCGCTTCCGTCGAGCTTATCGTGATGGGCCCCGTGTACTTCGGCGATGAGGTGGTCGGCAGCGTGTCATCCATTGTGTAGTAGATGGTCGCGCCTGACGCCGCATCGGTGATCGTTAGCGTCTGGGCTGTGGTGTAATTCCCAGTGGCCAAGCTGAGCGTTGGCGTAGGCAGCACCGAATTGGCCCCAGGAATCGTATAAGCCGCTGTGGCGACTGCACTATTCGTGTAGTGCGCAGCAATTACGATGGCTTTGATCGTCTCGGTCGAATTGACTGTGAATGGACCCGTGTACCTAGTCGACGTCGTCGTCGGCGTCGTGCCATCCGTCGTGTAATAAACATCCGTGTTCAGCCATTCTCTGATGGTTACCGTCTGCGGCGTGGTATAGGTGCCACCCGCAGGCAGGATGGTGGGCGTAGGCAATACGTTGTTGATGAGGTAAATTCTTGACGCCTTCGCACTGTTGGTATAACCCGGGGCAGTCGCGATGGCTATGACCGCTTCCGTCGAGCTTATCGTGATGGGCCCCGTGTACTTCGGCGATGAGGTGGTCGGCAGCGTGTCATCCATTGTGTAGTAGATGGTCGCGCCTGACGCCGCATCGGTGATCGTTAGCGTCTGGGCTGTGGTGTAATTCCCAGTGGCCAAGCTGAGCGTTGGCGTAGGCAGCACCGAATTGGCCCCAGGAATCGTATAAGCCGCTGTGGCGACTGCGCTATTCGTGTAGTGCGCAGCAATTACGATGGCTTTGATCGTCTCGGTCGAATTGACTGTGAATGGACCCGTGTACCTAGTCGACGTCGTCGTCGGCGTCGTGCCATCCGTCGTGTAATAAACATCCGTATTCAGCCATTCTCTGATGGTTACCGTCTGCGGCGTGGTATAGGTGCCACCCGCAGGCAGGATGGTGGGCGTAGGCAATACGTTGTTGATGAGGTAAATTCCTGACGCCTTCGCACTGTTGGTATAACCCGGGGCAGTCGCGATGGCTATGACCGCTTCCGTCGAGCTTATCGTGATGGGCCCCGTGTACTTCGGCGATGAGGTGGTCGGCAGCGTGTCATCCATTGTGTAGTAGATGGTCGCGCCTGGCACCGCATCGGTGATCGTTAGCGTCTGGGCTGTGGTGTAATTCCCAGTGGCCAAGCTGAGCGTTGGCGTAGGCAGCACCGAATTGGCCCCAGGAATCGTATAAGCCGCTGTGGCGACTGCGCTCGTGTAGCCGCTTGCAACAGCGATGGCCTTGATCGTCTCAGTCGATGAGACGGTGATGGGGCCAATGTATTTGGTTGAGGAGGTGGTCGGAGTCTCGTTGATCGCGTAGTAGATCGTTGCACCGGGGGTTGCGTCAGTGATAGTCACCATTTGCTGGCTTGTGTAAGTGCCCGCTCCCGGAGTGAAGATCGGCGTGGACGCCTGGATGACATATGCGGCGGCGGCGACGTTGCTACTGCCGTAGGTTTGGCTGATGGCGATGGCGTTGATGGTTTCGGATGCGGAGACTGCAATCGGGTTCGAATATTTCGTTGAGGCGGCCGTGGGTGTGGATCCATCGGTGGTGTAGTAGATCGTGGCATCGGCAGTAGCGCTGCTCAATGAAACGTTCTGTGCGGCCGAGTAAGTCCCCGCCGGTGGGGTGAAGACGGGAGGGACCGATTGCGTTGCGTAAGTCCAGCTCAGAATCTTTTGGCTGGAGCTGAGTGTTCCGCTGCCGCCCGTGAACCCAACATACGCAGTGTTGCCGCCAACTATCGCGGGAATGTTAATCGCCTGCGACAGGGTGAATTTGTCCAAAGTCACCAGGTCAAGCAGGTTCAGGGTCAGCGTAGTGCCGTCATAGGTAACCTGCGCCTGTATGGAATCGCCGCTGCCCAGCACGATTCCGCTGGGAGTCAGATCCACGGTGGGCAGCGTTGGCGCTTGCCCATTGGTGTATATCCCGGTCGAGTCGGCGCCCTCGTTATCGAAGTCCAGGAAGTTGAACTTGATGGCAACGCTCTTCAAGATCCCCTGGTATCCGAGGCCAGTCGAGTCTGCGCCAAGGGCTGTGGCCCCCACGTTCTGAACGGTGAAGGTGAACCCGTTTCCCTGCGCATTCGATAGCTGGAACAGGAAGGACGTGGTGAAGGCCTGGATGTTGATCGGCGTGCTCCAGAATGTGCTTCCCGCCTGGTTCAGCCCGCCATTTGTCAATTGCAACCGTGTATCGTCGTTCGCCACAGCGCTGCCATTCAAGGTCAGGCCTGTCGTGGAAGCGAAGCCGCCCGAGAAGTTGATCGTCGTACCGCTGTTCTGGATTACGTACGCAGCCGTTGTGACATTACTATTCTGCAGCGCGGGATCGATGGCGATCGCATTCACGGTTTGTGAAATCGCGACCTGGATCGGGTTCGCATAAAGGCTGGAGGAAGACGTGGGAGTCGAGCCATCGGTCGTGTAGTAGATACTCGCGCTCGTATCTGTATCCGTAAGAGTTACTGTTTGTGCGGAAGCATAGGTACCGCCCGCCGGGGTCAAGGTGACTGCAGGCGTCTGGTCGGCGAATGTAAACGTTGCGGTTTTCACGCCGCTCTGCACATAGCCCGATGCGCTCGTAATCGCCCTGATCGTCGTGTCGGTGCTGATCGTGATCGGAGCCGTGTAGAGCGTCGAAGCGGGTGTTGGAAGCGAGCCATCCAGGGTGTAGTAGATGCTGGCAGCCGGAGTTGTGGTGGAAAGCTGCACGCTCTGGCTCGTTTTAAAAGAGCCGCCATTCGGGGTAATGACGGGGGCCGCGGCATTTGGCTCGCCGTTGAATAACCCGTAGACATCCACTTCGCCGTTGGCCGGTACGTACACCTTGCCATTGGTGACCACCGGAACGGAGAACTTGATCGCAGGTCCGGCAGCGTCACGCTGGGAGTTGGTGTTGCTCTGATAGATCGTCTTGGTGAGATCGTTCGCGTTCCAGGCATACAAAACCGCCGGGCCGCCGCCGGCGTACGCGTCTGTCCACACCGCCCAGGCAATGCCATTCTCTGTGCCGCTGGAGGAGAGGGAGAAGGACGCACCGGGATAAGCCGATGAGACCGTAGACAGACTGTCCGGCTGGGTGTCCAAGACTCCATTGTTCAACTTGAACATCATCCCCACATTGTTCTTGGGCCAGAAGTAGACCTGGCCGTTCCAGTATGCAGGTGTACTCCAGAATCCGTAGCCTTCCGGGACAACAGTGGAGATGTCCTGGAGGACGTTTGTGTTCGATGAAGCTCCAGCAACATAGCCGCCAAGGTTATCGCGGTTCAGCACCAGGATTCGCCCCTCTTTGCCGCCTCCGATCAGTATGTGTGGATTCGGCCCGGTGTTGTCTGGCACCATCAGGACTCCGCCGGATCCCAAGTCCAAATCATGACTGGTGAGAGTCCCGTAATTGAAGGAAGTAAATGAGTCGGTAGGCGTCAGGCCGCCGTTGGCGAGATTGAGGGTGACGACGCCCTCGCTAAACTCGGATTTGGAATCGAATGGCAGATACGTCGAGACCGTGCCATTGCCGGTGACCACGAACATCCTTCCGCCTGGCGCGTCCTCGTCGATAGGCATGCCTGCGCCGGATGCCCAGATACCGGCACCGATCCCGTTGGGAGTAAGACAAAGCACCTTGCTCTGCGTCAGCGTCGTCGCGTCATACGCGAACACCCAGCCATGCCACGGTCCGTTGTCTCCATTCGCCGCATAGCCGAAGTACACATACCCGTTGTAATAATTGAGGGCCGGCCGCTGGTTCTCCCAAAGCGGGCTGAACGACAGTTGACCGCCGGAGCTGCCATTTCCAGTGCCCGCTACCGTCGCTGTAATTGTAGCCGGGCTGTTCGTCTGCTCAGCGCCAGTGATGATGTTGATCGCGTGCAGCCGCGAGAAATAGGCGCCGTTCTCCTTGGTCGCCGCTACGACATACAACGTGTTCTTTGCGGCATTGATGGTGGGTGTGCCGGTAATACCGATTGTCGGAGTAATGGCCGAGGTGCCAGTGTCTTGCCACGGTATAGCGGTCGCCCCCGCGCCCGCTCCGTGCGCGGAGGTGAGCAGGCTGACCTGCCAGAGAGGATTTGCATTCGCGCCACCGTTCGTATCCGCGTCGAAGGCATAAACCGAGTCGTTCTCCGTCGCTACAAACAGCACATTATGCACCAGACCGTCGCTCATCGTGAGTCCCGGTAGATAGAGCGGCTGGGCGTACACGTTGCCATCTACCGCAACAGAGAACAGTTTGCCGAACAATGTGGCGTTCACGTTTACGGGCGTCAATGCAGTTTCGTTCGTATTCTGCCCGGCATGCGTCAAATCGTATCGCCAGGTCGGCACTGGAACGGGCGTGGGCGCTTGCGCCAACAGGCTTGGCGCCCGCATGCAAAGGAAGACCAGCGCAAGTACTGGCAGCCAATGAAACCCTGTGAGACGAATTATCAGATCGAATCTAGCCCGTTCAGGCATGCAGGAAACACCTCACTATTAGGGGTGAACTACTAGCGTCCGCTGGGCGAGCCAAGGAGCTGATGCAGGGAACAGGAAGTGCTAAGGTGCGTTGAACCGTGATCTTAGCACAACTCGGGTTGCATGTTGAAACGCCCATGGCTCGCCGATCCTGTGTCTCCGATAAACTGTGGACCTTGCCGTCATCAGTCGTGCAATCATCGTGAATTATGAAGTGGATTCTTCTGAAGCACCGCTCCAGGAAAAGGCAAATTCGAGGACGTTCACCGCGCCGGTTGATAGCGGGCATTCGACTTTAAGATTGTGCTTCGGCAAAATATGCCCATATGCGCGCGATACAAAGAGATAGCTTCGAGGCTCAGAAGACTGGCAGAGTGGTGTTTAGCTCCCTCAAGCTCATCACCTGCTCGATCTTATCGATAACAACACTCTCTGCAGCTACGACCCAGGCTCAGAATGTGCGCGAAGCGCCGTTCGGCATTGCCTGGCAAGTGAAGGGGTCTTGGCTTGTAAAGGGTCAGGGACGCGTGATTTCCACCGGGGATGCCATACAGCCTGGATCGCTGCTGCATCCGGGAGAAGTGCCTGGCAACCACTCCATAGTGATTTTATTGCCCGATGGTCAGCGCATCCTCTACGAGTGCTTTGTTTTTGAGGACTGCTCACGTAATTTTCGCGTTCCCACTCTTTACCGCAAGCCAGATCCCTTCGCTGTCGATTTGCTCGCGCGCATTCACGAAGTTCTGATCCGCGGAAAGACGGTCTCCGGATCAAGTGCGCGTCAAAAGCGTCCTCTTCCGCTCGACGAAGCTCTGACGATGCTCGGTCCCGATAACCAGGCTCAGGTCGCTGGTCTGGGTGCAGAAATGCCGAACGGCAGCTACACCTACAATCTGCGACCACTTAATCACGCATATCCGCCTCAATCCCATCTCGTGCTTGAGAAGACGACGCCATCTATCACGCTTGCACTTCAGTGCTCCAGGGCTCTACGACCTGACGATCTTTGACAACCTAAACACACCTCGCATGGATCTCTTGGTCGCTGCTGTCGACCCCGGGCATAATGCGGCCTTCGTGAAATCATTCGCAGAGGCCAAGGCGTTGATGGAGGACTGGAACGACGACTATCAGGGCTGGCCACTCCATGAATTTCAACGTGCTTATCTTGAGTCGCTCGTTCTGGACATAAGGCCGCAAACCGCAATCGCGCCGTTGAGCGCGACGGTTGACGCGAACGGTTCCAGCGTTACTGCGGAACCGGGCTTCTCGCCCAGACCTGGTCTGTTCGAGGGAGATACAGAGGTCACATTGCAGTGCGATACTCCCGGCGCACTCATGCACTACACGGTCGACGGCTCTCAACCTATGAACAATTCGCCCGTGTATGGTGCGCCGATTATGGTGAAGGGAACGGAGTTGACAATTAAGGCGTTCGCAAGTGCTCCGGGCAAAAAAGACAGTGCGGTTGTAGTCGGCATCTTTCGCATTCAAGATGGAGGCGGTAGATAGCGTTGCGTGCCGGGAAGATTCGCTCGCCTGGACTGTCAGAGAACCGAGTCGCAGAAACTTAGCATGGCCCGCACTCCGTTGTATCTGTAGCGAAACTATTCATGCAAGAAGATGCGTGATCTGATGTCGCTCAGTGCATATTTGCGCGGATGATCAGGTTGACTCCCACCATTAAAACTGCCGATCCGGGGATGACCAGCACGGCCTTCTTGGGACGTTGCGGCCGATTATTTCCGACAACATCGCTATCGGACGGATCGAGAACTTTGAAACGTAAACAGCCTCAGAATCCCTATTGGATCCGAAGGGAGATGTCATGTCGGCAAAACCGCCAGCACCACCAGCCCCACCAACTCCTCCAACCCCGGCACTGCCAAGCCTGAGCCGTGGACTGGCGATCCAGTACAAGGCTTTTGCAAGGCCTTTCACGCAGGGTACAGATGCCGTCTTGTATCTGATGGCAAGCTGTTACTACCCAACAAGCGGCTTCACGATCTTCTTTGAAGAGGATTCGGAGAACTTCAAACTAATGGAGCAGCCGCCAACGGGAGTGTTCATGAACTTAGTCACGTACTATTCCGCAAGCTGGCCGCCTAAGGGTACTCCCGGAGAAAGGGCGATGCCGAGCCACGTGACGATCACGGATTCGTATGGCGATCATAAAGTGCACGTGAAGAAGTGGGAGTAGGACTTCCCGGTCAGTTAAGACTTCCGGCGGTGGTAGGTGAAGTCATACTCCACCGCCCAGGTCTTCCCGCCATCTGCGCTCTGCTGACTGAACTGCCGGACGGTATCGGGTGAGAGATTAAAGAACTGAAGGTGACGTCTGATCTTCGTTCCGTTGGCCTGCGGGATCTCGTCGGTCATGAAATCCATGATGCCGTCTTTGAGGTTGCCGTAGAAAAAAATCATTCCCTGTGAGTTGTCGACCCAGAATTGTTCCCAGCGTTTGAGCGTGGTGTTGTAGGCATTGTAGCTTTTCCCCGCGTAAGGCAGGCCCGCCGAGGTCCAGTTTTCCCATATGACGCAATCGCCAAGCTCCTGCGCGATGTGACTACTGCCGACAGGGTTTCCGTCGGATGAGTTCACGACGTCCCAGTCTCCCACCCAGAAGTCGAACTGCCGGCTCTCGGTTGAGTATTTGCAGGGCGCGAGATTTCGCTTCACCTGATCAAGAAGCGTGACAAATCGCGGGTCGGAACGCGAAGCATTCCAGGCGGCGTCATTTTCGAGCTTGTCGGGCTGATTGTATCCGGCCGCTGCCGACGATTTGAGGGCTGCGAAGGCTTCGTCGGCATGCCCCATGGCAGCCTGTGTTGAAGCGAGGTCGTAATCCACGAGTGAGGCAGGAAGTCCTTTACCCTGCCCGGTTCGCTTGGCCTCGGTAAAGGCACGCAAGGCGACTTCGTAGTGCTTGTCGGCCTGCGCAGACACCGCGTACCGGTACCAGAAATGAGCATCGTCGGGATGGGCCTGGGCAAGCCGGCCGTAGAGCTGCTCCGATTTCTCCCACTCATGCTGCCCGTATGCCTGGGCCGCTTCGGCATCGATGGATTTTCCGGGATCCTGCGCAAGGCCGGCGATCGACGCGCTGAGTAAAGACAAAACAAAGATGGAAACGCCTCGCATGTGGGTCACCTCCGTCAAGCCGCCCCATGTTAACTGTGTCGAGGAGGCGATGAGGAGCTGTTCGGGGGCAATACCCCGAGGATTGTGACGAAAAGCAGATTTGAGGGATAAGGCAGAAAGCGGGATTGTGCCTTATCGCCTACCTGCGCCTTTCGCTCATAGCAGCGAAAGCGCGGGCACCCGGCGATAGTGCCGGTTTGGTTTCCGCAGTGGCTGGCGTGTGAAGGGTCGAAGGCGGCACAAAGCCCTGCCGCCAACCCGTTAGCAGGTCGTCATATATCCCTCCCGGCAATCCAATATTGACGGGCTGACAGACCTGGCCCCCCGGCGTCACAAGATAAGCCCAAGGCCGAATGACAGCGTGGGCATCAGAGTTCGTAAATAGCTCGCTCATCCGAAAGCCATTTGCATTCTCAGCAGCCATCGCCTGTGTGTGTCCGTCACAGGCAAGGTTCGGCGCCCCGGAGTCGGTTTCGCCTATGATTGCAGTAATGTTTGCCGCAAAGCGGTTTCTGACGAGAGGGTCAGATTGATCGCGGTTGTCGGCAAGAATGCGATGCTCGACGAAGCCCGAAATACCGTCGTACGCGGCTTGAGCCGTGCTTGTCAGGTCCTGAGTAAGATCGCAGCCATTTTCACCGGTTACGCAAACATAGACATGAAAATCAAAGATTGCGGGTTTCCAGTCCGGCGGCTGCTTCGGAATCGTAATCATACCGGCGGTTGTCCCGCCACATGTCAAATTACCGTTGGCAGCGGATATGGAATTCGGGAAGCCACCCACTGATCCGATGTATCCGCCGGTTTCGGCGGCCAAAAGCTCCGAGCCCCAAGTCGCGTAAGCGGAAACTCCATACATCGAATCGCAGGTGGCTCCCGCGATCGAAGGAGAAGGAGCCTGAACCGAGAACGTCGCGGCCCCGGACTTAAAGCCATGCTTCGCCAATATTTTGCCAACGTTGTACGGTACAGGCGTATTCGTTACAGGGTCATAGATCTCGCGTGCTTCGACTGTAAAGTTCCACAGATCCAGCTCATTTTCTATGTCCCATTCTTCTATGTTGACACCTGCCGCCCTGGCGGCCGCCGCGATTCCGTCCACCAAGTTAAAAAAGGGGCTCCACCCCCAAAATATGGGGTTCACAGGAGAACAGTAATATGCCTGATTATCCTCTTTGTCAGCCGGTGAATAGCTTGGATCATTAGGATTAAGCCCGTACGGAAGCCAGGGAAAAAAGGACAGTGTCTCTGTTCCGACCTCCGTACAACCCGATCCTGTCTGGTATGGGACATTCATCGTCGTGAGGCTGATCCCCTGGGCGGAACCTGTCCACGGTTGGTTCAATGTCGATGTCGGCGTGACATTCTCAATTCCAGCGGACTTCACGTCAAAGAAAAACGTTTGGAGATTCTCCAGCCAAACAGTGCTCACGTTTCCCTTCGAATCGAACGGGGTGCTGGCGGCGCCGCCACCAACTGCAAACTGAAATCTGATGCCGCTCACACCCTGTTCCGCATAATAGGACAGAAAGTTCTGCATGCAGGTCCGAACACTGAGGGTCTCAGAGCAAGCTGGAAAGACCGAACTGTTCGTGTTCATGACGGCATAGCTGTACTGGTCAACCCATAACGGGCCTATATTCGTTTCCAGCGACGGGCCTACGGGCTCGACGGCGAATTGTGGGCGTGTCTGGCCCGGTGCAAAGTGCGGGCTTAGCAGTAGAAGCGCGGCAACCAGGTATCTCGGCGCAGCATGACGCCAGGATGAGTAGCTTCCGATGTTAACGTGGCGGGCATTTTTCATGGCACTTGATCACGGGAAGTCTATCGTGGTGATGGCGCCGCATCAATGGAAGAAGCGCGTCGGATCTGGGTTTCCACGTCAGGATTCCCATTTCAGGACGGACTTGTCGAGAATTCCCAGTAACTTGGTCGATCCGGGGGTGTGATCGCTGGCACGATGAATTCGGATGCGGGCTTTGCCTTTGAGGACTGCCGGGAAGGCGATTGCTACGGCCATCAGGCCCTCGCCGGAAAGCACCTGTGAGCATCCTCGCGTTATGCACAGACGCAGCTCAAGCGCAAGCGACAAAACGCGTCGAAGCGAATGGCAATCCTGTTTTGAACCGCCTCATATCTTCGCTTCCATTTGGGTCGAGCGGTTGTCGATTCAGCTCCGTTTGCTCTCCTGCTCTCGCTCTTCGTGTGGCGGAATGAAAGCAGATTCCGCCACACCTTGAGCTGCAGGGTCAGAGCACAAGTTTTCGCCGGCGGATTGCGGAGCACGCATGAAGCACGCGCCTATCAACCGCAAGCGCATCCCGCTTGTCATCCTGGCAGCGATGATGGGCCTGATTCCCGGAACGAGAGCCTATGCCGGAGGGCCTCGTTGGACTGCCGGATCGAGCTACTTCAACTCCTCTGCGAAAGGGAAGCCCGTCGTGTGGGCGAATGGCCAGGTCGGTTATTATCTCGATCCCGGCAACCTCAGCGCCACAGTGACCTGGAGCCAGGCCAGAACCATGATGGCAAACGCCGCCGCCGTGTGGAACTCGGTCGCGACCGCTGCGGTCAAGATCGTCTACGCAGGGACTCTGAGCGAAGATGTGAACGGAACCAATGTCACAGCCGGCCCAAGCGGTATAACCATGCCCGCGGACATTCGATCGACGGCCACCAACAAACCCGTCGGCGTCGTGTTCGATGCCGACGGCTCCGTGATTAACGCGTTCCTGGGTGCGGGCGCGAGCTCGGCAGCGAGTTGCCAGGAGAACGGCGTGATCACCATGGTCGACAACCTCAACACATCCGGCAACATCGCGCACGCCCTGATGCTGATCAACGGCCTGTGCACGACGAACACGGCGCAGCTCGCGGTGCTCCAATACCAGATGCTCCGGGGCCTGGGCCGCGTCCTTGGTCTCGACTGGTCGCAGGCCAACGAGGAGATGTTCCTCAACGAGCAGATCAGTAGCGAGGGTCTGGCCGGCTGGCCTGTTATGCATCCCATCGAAGTGCTATGCAACCAGACCGGCAAGGTCTGCATGCCGAACGCGACGACGCTCCGTTTGGACGATATCGCCGCGCTCAACCGGGTCTATCCAGTCACATCCGCCAATATCGCCTCCTTCACGGGAAAAAAGCTCACCGCGCCCAACACCATCTCCGTCCAGGGGACGATCCAGTTCAGGCGCGGCCAGGGCATGCAGGGGGTCAACGCTGTTTTGCGCCCCATGATCCCGGGAACCGACCTGCCGGATATCCGCTATACCGTGACCGCTGCCAGTGGCGCTTCGTTCCAGGGGAACGTGGGCAATGTCGTCACCGGAACCAGCGATGCTCAGGGCAATCCGCTCGATCGCTTCGGCACGGACAATGAAGCGAGAGAGGGCTTCTTCGATCTGAGCGGCGTTCCTTTGCCCACCGGACAGACCACGGCAAACTACCAACTCACCTTCGAGGCCATCAACCCGCTTTATACAGTCGGCGACTCTGTCGGCTCGTACACGACGGGCCAGGTCACTCCGTCTGGAACAATGCCTACGCTGTTTCTTTCCGACCTCGCGGCCGGTTCGAGTGTCTATCAAGTGGTCGACGTGGGCAACTCAGCCGACGAATCCTTGAGCGGCGACGATGGTACCCAATCGTCACCAGTGAATGTTCCAGCCAGCGGTGAATGGACGGCGCGCATTTCAGGTTACGGCCACACCAGCTGGATGCAATGGAGAGCGCGTGCTAACCGCGAATTTACAGTCGAGGCCACTGCGCTGGACGAGAGCGGCCAGCCATCAGTAAACAAGGCGCAGTTAGTGCTGGGCATGTGGAACGGCAGCGATGCCGATGGCATACCGCCGGCAGCTGGAACGCCCCAGCCTTTCAATGGAAGTGTGGTGGGTCTCACCACCCTGCCGGTTCTCACCACCGCCGATGGCGAAGTACGACTGGGCGTCGCCGACCTTCGCGGCGACGGCCGACCGGATTATCTCTATCGAGGCCGCGTCCTCTATGCTGATGCAGTCGCGCCGCAGCGCCTGCCCTCAACTGGTGGCCCCATCGTCATCGACGGCATCGGCTTTCGGCCTAACTCGCTAGTGACAATAAATAACGTACCGGCGACGGTCACCAGTGTCTCGCCCACACAAATCACAGCGGTCGCTCCGGCTTCAGCCGGCGTTACCGGCAACGTTCTGGTTCAGGTGCAGGATCCGCAAACTCTCGGCGTTGCCATCATTGCTGACAGTCTCAGCTACGACGCGCAGAACGGCGACGAACTCGCCATCGTGACTGCTCCGGCGAATACGGTTGCCCTTGGAGTTCCCCTTCCGTTCACGGTCAAAGCAATGAATTGGAATAACCAATTTCCTGCGGCCGGGGTTACGGTGAACTACGCAGTGACCGAGGGAAGCGCGGCCCTCGGCTGCGGGCAGACCGCCTGCAGCGTGACGACGGCAGGCGACGGCACAGCCATGATCCTGGTGAGCGCAACCTCCAACTCGCTCGCGCAGGTCACAGCCTCACTCAGCAATGGAGCGAATATCGCCACGGAGTTCACCGGTGGAGTGCCGCCGGCGATCAGTGCGATAACACCGAACCTTTTTCTGGCCATTGGCGCCACGGCGCAATGGAATCCACAGGGACTCGTTTTAAACAATGGCGTACCCGCGTCCGGCGCAGTTGTTACCTGGACCCCCTCCGCAAGCGGCGTCAGCGTGCCAACGACAGACAGTCTCAGCAGCAGCGACGGTATTGTCACGCAACAGATTGCCGCCGGTCCGCTGAACGCCGGAGACGTAATTCCTGTGAACGCATGCCTGATGAACGCGACAACCTGCGCTCAGTTCACGGTCGTTGCCGTGCATACTCAGACGGCACAACTCATCCCGGAGACCGGAACCGGTCAAACGATCGCAGCCACGGACGATTTCGCTCCCGTTACGCTCGAAGTCACCGACGCTGTCGGCCATGCTATGGCCGGCGCAGTCGTTACTTTCTATGAGACTCTGGACGAATGGACGCCGCCTTGCCCCGCGCATGGCGTCTGCCCACCTGCGCCGCTGCTGGAACAACAGACCACACAAGCGACCTCGGCGACAGACGGTACAGTGACGTTGGCGCCCCTCTCGATCGCGGGGCAACCCACGCGACTCTTCGTAACAGCCGTTACTGGAGTATCGGCGACGCTCAACCTCGAGCTGGATAAGCATCCTTAGCGCATTGGGCACTCCAGCGCGTGGGTTTTCTCACCGACAGGGAAAGATAGGCAGTACGCGCAACTATGGGCTACATTTGTGTGTCAAAGGGTAGGAGATGATGCGCCACCGGCTTCGCACTCCTTCCAAAAATGCTGGACGAAGAAGCTCGGTGAAATTGGCAATGACCCACGCCAGGCGTATTCTCGAAGCGATACGCCCGAAAGGCCAGGTTCGAAAATGAATCCAGAAAACACCCACTCTTGCTCACTTCCTGACAATGCGCGGTCACGATTCCATGTCGCCGCCCCAATTCTTCGCATCAATGCGCGGAGTATTGTGCAGTCTTCTCTGAGGATTGGCCGCCAGGCAATCGCCTGCTCCCTCGCGTACCTGATGATCCCGCTCGGAGTGGGAGACATGTTCGCGCAGAGCGCCCCGCCGCCGCCTCCTGATCAGTCTCAGGGAGGAGCGCCCCCGCAGAATTACAACGCTCTCAGCCCGGATCAGATTAACCAACTGGTAGCGCCGATTGCGCTTTATCCTGACTCGCTGGTCGCGCAGGTTCTGGCCGCGTCGACGTTCCCAAACGAAATAGCGGACGCGGACGCGTTTGTGCAATCGCATCCGGGAGTTCCTCCCGATCAGATGGGTCAGATGGTGAATGACCTGAATTGGGACCCGAGTATCAAGGCACTGATTGCATTTCCTTCGGTTCTGTCCAACTTGAACAAGAACGCAGACTGGACGGCCCAGCTGGGAAATGCGTATTACAACCAGCCACAGGACGTAATGTCGGCCGTGCAGGTCATGCGCCAGCGAGCCTATGACGCCGGAAACCTGAAGAGCAATCAGCAATTGGCGGTCACTTACCAACCGAACAATATTGTTATTGCGCCGGCGAATCCCACAGTTGTTTACGTGCCTTACTACAACCCTACGGTCGTCTATGGCGCTCCAGTTGCCTATTGGGGTGGCTACTATCCACCACCACCTCCTCCTGGATACGCCCTTGGCGTAGGCCTGGCGATTGGGTTCGGTGTGGGCGTCGCTGTTGCCTCCTGGAACCATTGGGGCTGGGGATACCATAACTGGGGATGCGGTTGGGGGAGCCACAGCACGGTTGTGTACAACCGCAATGTGTATGTGTCGCGCAGCGTGACGGTTGTCAATCACGGCTACTATGGCGGTTACGACCGCAATGTGGCCGCACGCACGTATAACCGTAATGTAGCCGTGCACGCAACGAATTATCGCCCTGGATATAACGGTACCTACGCCCGTTCGGCGGCCTACAACAATAGCTATAACAGGACGGTCACCAATAACGTCAACCGCAACGTCAACAATAACGTGAACCGGAACGTCAATAATAACGTCAACCGTAACGTCAATAACAACGTCAATAACAACGCCAACCGGAACGTCAATAACAACGCCAACCGGAACGTCAACAATAACAACGCGAATAACCCAAACCGGAGCAACGTGAATAACTCCGGCACTAACAACTACAACCGCCCTGCGAACGGGGCCAATAATAATAAGCCGGCAAATGCCAATAATAACTACAACCGTCCTGGAACGACCCCGGGGGCGAGCAACACCAATAATCGGCCTGCCACGAACACTTACCATCCGCCGCCTAACAACAATAACAATCGGCCTGCGACAAGCAATAGCCGACCAGCAAACACGAACAGCCGGCCTCCTTCCCAGAGTCGACCTGCGCCGCAATCGAAACCGGCTCCCCAGGCGAAGTCAAGTGGCGGTGGGCATCCTCGTAACAAGTAGCGACAAGTCAGCAAAACTCAAGCGGGATGGAGCCCACGCTCCATCCCTTTTCATTTGGCATTACGTTGAGAAGTAGGGCAGGTTTAAGGATTTTATGTGCCGCGATTGGCTGAGTGGAGCGAATGGGTCGTTTCGTGTGTCATTTGCATCTCTCTAAGGGGAGAGAAAGATGGCGATGAGCGGAAACAGCATCGAGACACGAAAGATTGAGAGGGGGCGTCGCCCGTGCGTGCTCATTCTGGGGGGCGGCTTTGCCGGTACCCATGCTGCCGTAGGTCTGGCTCGTCAACCAGTCGATGTCACAGTAATTGACCGTCGCAACCATTTCACCTTCCAGCCCCTGTTGTATCAGGTCGCGCTTGCGGTTCTGTCGCCGGCCAATATAGCTTCGCCTATTCGGGCCATCGTGCGTGGCAAGGAGAATATCGAAGTCCTGATGGACGAGGCGATATCCTTCGACCTTAGTGAACGGCGGGTGCGGTTCAAGAGCGGCGCCGAGATGGTTTACGACTATCTGATGGTCGCGACCGGCGCGACGCATTCGTATTTCGGTAATGACAAGTGGGCGGATCTGGCTCCTGGCCTTAAGACCCTTGAAAATGCCATCGAGATTCGAAGACGCGTGCTGCTCGCCTTCGAGTTGGCGGAGCGAGAGATGCTGGAGACAGGGGTGCACCCTCCATTGAACTTCGTCGTCATTGGTGGGGGACCTACGGGCGTTGAGCTGGCCGGGGCCATCTCGGACATAGCCAAGCCCTATATGCGGCGGGACTTCCGGCATATCGATCCGACCATGGCCCGGGTTCTGCTGGTCGAGGGGGGGCCGCGCATCCTGGCTGCCTACCCCGAAGACCTGTCCCGGAAGGCCGTGGAGCAGCTGACTCGTTTAGGTGTGGAAGTGCATGCCGGGACCCAGGTTACGGATGTGCAGCCGGGGTACGTCGTCGCCGGCGGGCAGCGGATCGATGCGGTAGTGACTCTGTGGGCCGCGGGCGTGCAGGCATCGCCGCTGGGCAAGCTGCTGGGGGTCGAGACGGACCGCCGCGGCTGCGTGCTGGTAAATGAGACGCTCAATCCTCCGGGACATCCGGAGATATTCGTGTGCGGAGATCTGGCGCATTTCGAGCAGGATGGAAAGCAGGTTCCCGGAGTCGCACAGCCGGCGATGCAGATGGGCGATCACGTTGCCAAGATGATCGGGCAGGACCTGAAAGGCAAGCCGCGGAGTGCTTTTCGGTACTTCGACAAGGGAGACATGGCGACCATCGGGCGGAAAGCCGCGGTGGCAAAGATCGAGTGGCCGTTCAAGGGGCACTGGAGCGGCTTCCCGGCGTGGGTGACTTGGCTCACCGTCCACATCTTTTTCCTGATCGGGTTCCGCAATCGGCTGGTCGTACTGATGGATTGGATCTGGAACTACTTCACATTCACCCATGGCGCCCGGTTGATCACGGGGCGTGCGGACCTGGTGGGTTGGAACCAGCAGGAGGGGATCACCAAGGAATCGGTAACCGCACCGCTGGATTCGACCTCGGCGGGAGCTCGCCGCTAGTTTGGGGTAGCTGTAGATGGTCAAGAGGTTGTTCCGATGTCGGAGCGGCTGATGGGCGGGCTGTAATGGAGGCTACCATGGGGTCTTTCCCGGTTGTAGTAATCGTTCCATGGCTGTAAGTGGAGATCTCTTTGATCGGAGTCTGACCAGTGTTTTGCGTAGGCCCATTCGCGCAAGGCGGTCTGGATAAATCGTTCCGCCTTGCCATTGGTTTGCGGGGAGTAGGGCCTGGTGCGGCGGTGTTTGATGGCCAGCTGCTGGCAGGCCCGGGCGAACTGCCATGAGCGGTAGCTGCTGCCATTGTCGGTCAGCTGCGCGCGCACGCCGATACCGTAGCGGGCGAAGAACTCCACGGCCTGGTGCAGGAAGGCGATGGTGGTTTCGGCTTTCTGATCGGGGAGCAGGCGGGTAAAGGCCATGCGCGAGTGGTCGTCGACGGCCACATGCAGGGCGAGCAGACCTGGATGCTTATACTTGCCGCGCAAGCGGCCATCGCCGCGCAGCGAGACCTCGCCGAAGCGGGTCATGCCCTTGATATCGAGATGGAGCAGATCGCCCGGCGCGGGATGTTCATAGCGGCGCACGGGTGGCCGTGGATAGAGATCGCGCCAACGGCTCAGCCGGACACGGCGCAGAATGCGGCTGACCGTGGCCTGGCTCAGCCCCAGGTCACGGGCGATGCGCCAGCCGCTGTGGTGAAGCCGGCGAAGAGCAACCACCTTTTCCACTAAGAAGGAATCTGTCTGGCGCGGGCTGTGGTGCGGACGCGAACTGCGATCGGCCAGGCCGGCGACTCCCAGTTGCCGATAACGGCCCATCCATTTGGCTGCCGTCTTGGAACTGACACTGAAGCGCGCAGCTGCCGCTTTCAGCGTCACGCCTTGGTGGATCACCATGCGGGCCAGCCGCTCTCGACTGACCGCCGTCCATGGGGCATTCTTGTGATAGTCCATTCGGTCTCCGGGAATACTGATTGCTCGTCACAACCAGCTTCTCCGGCTCAGATCGAATGGACAACGTCTTGAAACATCACAGCTACCCCCTCCCCCTTTACTCATGACGGTTTTGAGAGGCATTGATTCTAAGGGACTTTCACGACATGGCCAGCTATGGGTCTGGGTAATTCACAGAAAACAAGCAGCTTTCGAGCATCTCATAGAATACAATGAGGTTACTCCTTGTCATTCAAAATAAAAGGTTTATTAGCCTGTCATTGAATTCAATGATGTTGTCGAGACGAGAGAGAAAAGCCCGGCCGAGGATGGCGGCCGGGCTTTCTTCATCTCTATTTCCATTATAGAGAATTGGCTGAAATTGTCGGCCAAGTATTTCCCTTCATGGGGCGAAGTAGCTGGAGATATCGAGGATGAGGTTGGTGGAGTTGGAGGAGAAGGCATCGATGCTGCCGTTGGTTGTCGGCACGATTGCCATGTTCGAGGTGATGGCTCCGTCAAGAGCATTCAAGGTCGAGACATAGGGTTGCGTCTCTCCCGCCGGCCAGAGAGTCAGGTAGTCCAGCGAGCCCGGCGGTACAACCGTTGCGTTCAACACATATCCCTGAGCAGTCGAAGGCGGCGCGCACGAGCTTGTCTCGACATCGACCGAAAGCGTTCCGTTGAAGGCTCCCGAACCGCTGCGCGTATCGATCACCCGGCAGGGCATGACCGGGTAGAGTGACAGTCCGCCCGTTGCCGGAGGCGCGAAGTAGCCGTTCACGTCCAGGATCACGTCCGAGGTGTCGGAGACAAAGATGGAAACCGCTCCGTTCGTGCCTGCCGGTACCACGGCCGCATTGGCCGTGACGGCTCCGGTCGACGAATTCAGCGTCGAGACATACGGTTGCGTTTGTCCTGTAGCCCAGGCCGTCAGGTAACCCAGCGTGGTGTGGGGTACAGCCGTGACATTCAGCGAATAGGCCTTGGCCGTGGAAGGAATTTTGCAGCTGCTGGACTGCACCGGGAAGGACCGGCTGCTGCCGCCGGAGATTGTAGGTCCTCCCAACGGGCCCGTGGCGTTGCGGGTATCGGCGACCCGACACGGGGTCACAGGGTAGAAGGCCAGGGCCGAGGCCGTGCCGGCAGGCACAAAGTAGCCGTCGATATCCAGGATTACATTGGTGGCGTTACTGACGAAGACGCTCACAGCTCCGTTGGTGCCGGCCGGCGTGATGGCGGCATTGGCCTTGACGCGGCCGTCGGAGTTCAGCGTCGAGACGTAGGGCTGGGTTTCTCCGGTGGGCCACAGGGTGAGATAGCTGAGGAACCCATCCGGCACGACCGTGACGTTTAACGAATACGCGACCGCGGTCGATGGAATGCCGCAGGTACTCTGCGGAATATTGAAGGAACGGCTGGTGCCGGCAGCCATCTCCGGACCACCAAACGGTCCTGTCGGCCACCGCGTGTCCGCGATCCGGCACGGGGTTACCGGGATGAATTGCAATCCCGTCGACGCTGTCGTCGGCTCAACGGTAAGAGCCTGAGCCGTCGAAGCGGCGGATGCCCATTGTGCCGATCCGGGGTACTCCAGGGTAAAACTATGGACCCCCACTGAAAGCGGCTCCGTTGCAGTGTTGACCTGAAAACTGAAGTTGAAGGGAGCGCTGCCGGCAAGCACTTTACTGACGATGACATTACCTCCGTCGAGTAAGTTGATGGACCCGGTTGGCGCTGGTCCCAGAGACTCGACCTGAAGGTCTCCGGTCAGGGTAGCGGGGTTTCCTGGGCTTACGGTTGAAGCTCCGCTGAGGCTAAGAGCGATGGCATCCGAGCCCTGCGTGACTACGGTGACAACCGTGTTCGTGGTGGAAATAGAGCTGTAAATGGAATTACCAGAGTAGGCGGACGCGATACTATGCTGGCCGATGCCCAAGTTGAAAACTGTGTAGGATGCTGCATCATTGGAAAGCGTTACCGGACTCCCGGCTGTCGCGTTATCAACGTAGAACTGTACTGTTCCGGTCGGCTCGGGCAAGCCGCTGTTCGTGCCTACGGACGCTGTGAAGATCAGAGATGTGCCTTGGACAACATTACTGAGGTTGTCGGCATTCGAGGTGAGCGTCAAGCTCGGCAGAATTCCGGTTATTGTAATGTTGAGCGGAGTCGATGAGCTCGTCATCCAGTTCGGGTCACCCGAGTAACTGAGAGCCAAAGTGTGTGGTCCGGCTGCGAAAGGTGCATTCCTCAAATTTACCGAGAAGGTATAGGTGTAGGGCCCTGTTCCGGTGGGCGTGACCGTCGAAATAGCATTACCGTCTTCGAGCAGAGAGAGTATTCCAGTAAGACTGGGGCCAGTCTGGGACTTCGTAAGGGTCGCTTTCAAATAAATACCCGTCCCTGCGGGAACGGAGCTAGCGCCCGTGTCGGTGAGCAAAAGAGAAATCGATCCTTGGACCAAAGTGATGACGACGGCGCTGGAAGTGCTGGCAGCATAATGAGCGTCCCCGGAATAGCTCAGGGTGAAACTATGCATTCCCGCGACAAGAGGAGCAGAAACTGTGTTCACCGTGAAAGCCGCACTGCCGGTTGTCGTTTGTGAGGCAATCGATATTCCGTCCTCTAACAAGGCCACAGTACCGGAGATGGCAGGGCCTAAGAGCGGGGGAGGTTGCACCTTTCCGGTGATCGTAAACGGATATCCGGTTACAGACGGCGAGCTCCCTGTAGAAGTGATCGAAAGGGTGTCTGTGCTCTGCGAGATCGTCGTAAAGGTCAACGGCGAGGAAGTGAGAGAACTGTAAAGCGAGTCGCCCGAATACACAGCGGTAACAGCGTGTGTCCCCACTGCAAATGCGGTTGATACATAGGCAGCTGCTTCCGCCTGAACAGGTACTGGCGCTCCGATTGCGGTCGAGCCATCATAAAACTGCACCGTCCCTGTAGGCGCCGGCCCGTTGCCGATACTGGTTACGTTGGCCGTTACCTTGACCGGGGTTCCTGAGATAACCGTGCCGTTACCGACCAGGTTAGATGTAAGAGCGATGGCGGGAACCGGAGTTACCGAAATCACGACAGGATTCGACGTTGCAGGGAGCCATCCGAGGTTGTCGCCACTATACGAGAGAGTCAGCGTGTCTGTGCCGGGCTGTAGAGCGGTGGCCAGCGTGTTGACTGTAAAGTTGAGCGAGTAGGGAAGGCTATTGCCGCTGTTAAGCGTGACACTAGCGATAGGAGTGCCATTCTTTAACAGGCTCACGGTACCTGAGGGTTGGTTAGCGACCGTAGCGTATGACTCACTGAGCTTGCCGGTCAAAGCAACCGGAACGCCCCCAGCGGGCACTATCGCAGGACCGGCATAGGACAGCGAAAGAGCCGCCGATCCCTGAACGGTTATCGGTGTCGTGAAAACGGTAGCTGGAGCCCAATATGCATCTCCACTATAGGACCATTCGAACTGGTAAACCCCGGGCCCGACGGTGGAAGTATCCACGACAGCGCTCAATAAAAAAGGTGCCGCACCGCTCAATGTGGTGGTGTTGCTGATTTGGGTATGCTCGTCTAGGAGAACGACGGTTCCGGTCGGGGCAGGCGTTTCACCCGCAGCGCCGAGCTTGCCGGTGGGGGTGACAGGCGTTCCGAAGGTGACCGTGGTTGGACCGGTGTAGGTGGAAACCAAGGGCGGAGTCCCCGAATATACGGTGAAGGTGACTGCGCTTGACGTTGCAGGTGCTGGATCGCCAGTATATTGCGCAGTAATGACATGAACGCCTGGCGTCAAAGTCAAGTCGACCGATCCGATAGCGCCAGGTTCGTCAGAATAACTTACAGAGACTTCTGCTATGTCTGAGGTGCCATCAAAAAAGTCGATGACACCCGAACCCTGGGCGTATGTTGAATCCAGGTACCAGCCGAAACTCACCGAGGCTGGGCCTGAACTAACGACATAGGTGCCACTAGTGTAAATTTCGAGCGTCGTCACAGACTGCGCATTGGCGGATACGAGAGCCATGAACGCGATGACCACCAGGAAAGCGCAGCGGAGAGAGCCCAATAGGCGGGTATCCATCACAACCTCGGAGAAAGGCAAATGGAAGAATGAGTGGGGAGCCGGTCGGTTGATTCTAGCACCAAGGGAATATGAACGCACTTATAAACAAATACGGGATCAATTCTAGCGTCTTATGTGTTCGCTCTCTTTTCGACCCTATCTTTTAGGAAAAGAATTGACTCTAGTCTTTCGTTGCCCATTTGCGGATTGACTATGTGGTGAGTCAACCGAGATGAGGTCCCTCCGGTGTTTGGAGGCTTTAGCCGATGAGGTATTTGCTCCCCGGCAACAGCGATATCAGCTTGACCGCAAGATAGGTGATTACGAAGGTGGTCAACGCGATCGTTGGTATGCGCAAGAATGCGTTCCCAAGAAGAGGCGCCAATCGAGAGTGAACCGCGTTTAGCACGATAATGTGCGCCAGATACATGCCGTAGCTCATCCGCGACATATCGTCGATCAACCGCCATATGAGACTGTTGCTGCGATTCGCATGAATGTTTCGGAAGAGCAGGAATATCCCCGCTGTCATGATCGCAACATTCAGGATGGTGAAGTTCCATGTCAACTCCAGGCTCTTTACTTCGTGCTCGTAACGAAGTCTGTATAGAAATCCTGCAAGGGTAGCGGCGTAACCCGCAAGCACCATGCCGATTGCGAGCCAGTCGATACGCAACGACGGCGCCATCCAGAATCGCTTGATATAGGCGGCTAACACCGCATAGCCGATGAAGCCTGAGAAGTAGTAGAGGGTTGGCGTTGCATTCCAATAGCACTCGCCCCAAACCTGAGAGAAGAAGAGATGAATGTAGGGCAGCAACAGGGTCACGCCCCACAGCGCCAGGAAAAGTTCCATGCTCTTCCGGCTTGCCGAAACGATCCACGGCGAGAACACAGGTGCGATGAGATAGATCGCCATCAGCATATAGACAAACCAAAGATGGCCGATTTCAGTGCCGTAGTTGACGGGGATTTTTGCGATGTTGATCAAGGCGGTGCGAAGAGAGATCGCTCCTAGCCCGTAGTAATAGAACGCGTAGACCACGCACCAGATCACGAAGGGAATCAACACGCGGGTGAAGCGCTTCCGGAAGAATTTGCGCTCGTTCTCGATGGGGAAAAGAAAGAAGCCGGAAACCATGACGAAGAGCGGCACGCAGACGCGGAGGAGCGAGTTCGTCCATCCCACTGCCCAGGATCCCGCCGTGTGCAGCACGGTGCCATCTGTTGCTATGTATTCGAACTCACCGGTGTGGATCTGCATGACCATGTAAATCGCGATCACGCGCAAGAGATCGAAGCCGCGGTGCCGCGTGTGGGTAGGAGAAGCTGAGATGTTCACAATATGCGGTTTCCAGTCACTTGAAGATGATCGAGAGTCTCGTTCGAGAAAACGGTGTCATAGGAAGCTACGAGAGAAGCTGCAACAGCTAACGCAGTATGTCATTGATTGTAAGGTGGTGGCCAGAGACGAGATCGAACCGCCAACGCCGGCCTTTTTGAGAACTTAAGCTACAGCATCTAAAAGATCGCGCTTCCCGCCGCTTCGTTATCGCGTACTTCCTGGACGCTCATGACTGCCTCCTTGCTGGTAGGGCGTCGCCGCCGCGCTCATCGGGGTGATCATTTCCCGAAGAATCCAGTCGCGCGGTTCATCCGTTGATTCACGACAAAAGTCCCGTTGGATCGGCGACTCACGTGCCTTCCACAATGCGAAAGTCGCGTTCCGCGCCCGAGCCGAGCACCTGAAGCGCCTTCTGGTAAGCCTCGCTTTCGTGCGCAGTGAGCGCGATCTCATAGCTGTCGAACTCTACGAGTATCGCCCGCAGCCGCAGTCCGGATTCGTGGCTCTGAATCAGGCTCGTAGACCTGGTCAAGAAGCGCCCGCCAAATGACTCGACCACTGGTACCGCTAATCCCCCATAGGCCTTTACTGCCGATTCATCCGAAATCGATCGATATGTAACTACCCAATAACCCTTCTTCATGGTGCGCCCTTTGAATGCAAATGCAGTGTCAGATACTGGGAAATTTGCTTGCCTATGCTGCGTATTTCTCCGCTGCCACGCCGTTTCGGACTTCAATGGCCTTGACGCTCTCTGTAAACGCCCTTTCTAAAACGCTCCTGCCGATGGTACCGAGCACAAGGCCCAGCAGGCGTCCCTTGAGATTCTTGCCCTCGCGTATGACGACCACTTCAATATCTGTGGTTCCGTCGGGCTGCCTTGTAAAGGTGTAGGTGTGGCCAGAAGCGCCTCCCCAGATGTTCGAGTCGGTCGTCGCGAGGACGACGTGGTTAGGATCGGACCAGTCATAGTGCAGGCGTTCCCATATACCTCCAGAGCCTTCGGTGACGTCAGCTTGTGTGCGGCTCCGCTGATGCACCTTAAGGTATTCGTCGGCGCTGTTGCCGAAGAGCTTCGAACGGCCGGGTCCGAAATCGGTGAGTCCGGTGACGTACTGCTCGGGAGTCAGGTTGGTGATCTGGTGGAAGTGGATCGTGCGCATGTGATTCTCCTTTTTGTGTTGGACGTTATTTGTCGGACGGTCTAAGCGGGGCCGCCTGCGCCATCAGCCGCGAAGGATGGGAGCCCCGAATGGCGCACCCGTCATTCCTCCGTCAACCATCAACTCAATCGCATTGATGTATGACGAATCGTCAGAAGCAAGGAAAAGCACAGCTTTAGCCAGCTCTTCCGGCTCGCCCCAACGGCCCAGCGCAATCGAAGAAGAGATGAAGTCAGCGAGCTTCGCAGATTGCTCTGCAGTGTCGTTGGCACGGGATCCGCGCTTCCAGATGGGAGTCTTCGTGGCTCCGGGGGCGACTACGTTGACGCGAATATTGCGCGGCGCGAGGTCGGCTGCGATGGCACGCGCCATGGAGACAACGCCACCCTTCGTGGCCGCATATGCAGCCAGGCCAGCCTGGCCTAGATAGTTGTGCACTGACCCGTTGAAGATAATGCTGCCTTTATCGTTCAGCAAAGGTGCAGCGGAATTAACTGTAAAGAATGCGCCATTCAGGTTTGTATGGATGATGTTCTCGAAAATGGCCTCGTCAGTCGCGCCAGTCGGTGTCCTGCCGGAAATGCCCGCATTGGCGAAGACGATATCCAGCTTCCCAAAATCCCTAGCAAGTGCTGAGAACAACTGCTTGCGATCTTCAGCTATGGTGACGTCGGCGCGATAGCCGTGCGCTTTCGGTCCCAGCTCGGCGACTGCCTCATCCAACGTCGCCAGGTCACGGCCGGTAATAGCTACCTCGGCGCCTTCTGCGATAAAGAGGCGAGCTGCGGCCAGACCGATGCCGCTGTTGCCTCCAGTGATAAGAGCCTTTTTGCCTGAGAGTTTCATATTTCCTCCTGTCGGCCTCGATCTATGATGACCGTCATATGCATGGTATGATGATCATCATAGATGGAGGATGCAGAAAATGCGCTACCCGGCCAAAGAAACAGCCGCGAAACATGAACGGATTGTGAAGGAGGCATCCCGCCTTTTCCGGGAACGGGGATTTGAGAACGTAACTGTGGGCGAAGTAATGAAGGCCGCCGGCCTGACGCATGGTGCGTTCTATGCTCACTTCGGCTCAAAGCAAGAGCTTCAGGAAGCTGCGGTTGCCTACGGACAAGAGCTTTCAGCGGGTCGCGCCCGTAGCCATGGTGGAACGAAGAAGGGCAGGCGAGCATACGCTGACCGGTACCTCAGCCCACGGCATCGGGATAACCCGGGGGACGGTTGCGCTATGGCCGCACTGGCTCCTGAGGTGGCTCGCTCGACCCCTGAACTTAAGGCGGCGTTCGAGCGCGGATTCGAGGAAATTCTCTCCGCACAAGGTGGGGACCGAAAAGAGGCAATCTTCGAGACAGCCGCGTTGCTCGGCGGTGTTGTGCTGGCTCGCGCTGTGCATGACCCACAGATCTCAGACGAGATTCTTAAGAGTGTTCGACAGAAGCTGGGTTGACGGGTTGTCAATTGTTGAGGATTCGGCAAGGCGCTCATCCAGCATGATTTCGTCAAACATCGACGAGATAAGGATTGGGAAACGCGCCGTGTCACTGAGTCCCGGTGAATGACTTCCACTCGGTAAAGTCGCCAACTCGTACAACTGACATCGGACGCCGGGTGTTCACTCTGAGACTGCCAGCTGTCCTAGTGGATTGTGTTTCCGGATGTCAGCAGCACGATTAGCTCCCAATCTCCCGATTGGGCTTGAGTCTTCATTACTTCCACCACAGTGAAGAAATAGCCATTTTGTGACAGTGCTTCTCAGCTCTCATAAAACCTAGGAAGTTCAATGATCGAATTCCTCAAGATTTGTCGCATTACTCCTTAGAAGAAGAAACACGAGAAGGAGAAACGCGATGAGCACCGAGGCACGCACGCCTGATTTTGTCCAAGACATCTGTCGAACCGACGGACGTCGTTTGAGTAATGACCACCTTTCCTCAAATCAAAAGTTTGTTAAAGCTGTACAACATCGCGAGACGTCCGAAGAGATGAAATCGCGGGCCCTGGATGGTTTGGAGGAGTACCTCTGGCTTTCAGAAAACACTACCCCGCATACGACCATGATGCTCGCCGAGGTGGAAGGCGCGACAACGGCGGAGGCCTGGCGCGAGGCCCTCCGTAAAGTGCAGCAGCGTTACCCACTCCTTTCTGCGCGAGTTCGCAAGAACCCAGGTGTGCGGCCTTACTTCGAAACGCTTCCGGATACGGAGATTCCGCTGCGCGTGATTCCACTGGAGGAAGCAAACTTCGACGCCTTGATTGTGCAGGAACTGGTCACCTCGTTCCGGTATTCGGACGGTCTGCTGGCACGGGTCACTCTTTGCCACAGCCCTGCGCGCTGCGCGATCCTGCTTTCGGTTCATCATGTGGCAACCGATGGCAGAACGAATGTCCAGATCGTGGAGGATCTCATTGCCGCGGTTTCAGGTGAGGCTTTGGGAGATCCCTTGCCGCTGCTTCCCGGGATCGGGGAATTCCTCGGGCTAGGCGAACCTGGACCGTATGCAGAGCTTTATTCCGCAAAGGACCTTCACTCTAATTTCCGGCTCACCCTGCCAACTCCCAGGGTGCAGCGCCAGCTTCTCGATGCGAACGACCTGAAGGCCTTGCGGACCACCGCCCGTTCAATGGGTACGACGGTGCAAGGGGCTCTGATTGCTGCATTCTTTCTTGCCGGAAGACATTCTTCGGAGCGGTGGCGCACCGCACCGGTGGTGTGCTTCTCCCCTGTCGATCTGCGGCCGATGTTGAATCTTCCCGGTGCGCCAGGCGCACTGATCGGCATGCACTCTTCGGTTATGCTCGCGTCGGACCATTCTCGTTTCTGGGAGTTTGCTCGCGAGTTAAAGCAGGATATGCGTGCCTCGCAGACGAAGGAATTTACCGCGTTATTGATGAACGCTGCCCGAGAAGTAGTGCAGAGGGAAGGCGATCCCGATGACCTGAGCACGATCGACGCCAAAGGATTCTACAAACATGACCTCCTGATCAGCAACTATGGCGATCCGGGAGTGAGAACGGATTTTGGAGACCTGAAGCTGAAGGCTCTCTATCCATCCGTCGTCACTGGAGACATCGACACACAGAGCATTTCGCTACTCACGGTCGCTGGCACGTTACACATCATCCACATCAGCCGGCGCCCCCTCCCTTCGCTGGTGGAAGACGCATGTGCCATTCTCCAGGATGCATGTGCCTTCGCGGTTGCTGCGGCTGACTGACACGATTTCGACCCGATCGGGAGATTCACAGAACTGGAAACTCCGATGATCGAGCGCTCATCGGGAAGTAAGCCATGCAATTCGAGAATTCCTACAACCGGCCCAGAACCTATTCTCTAACGCGTTGCCGGATCATCTCAGGTGGCGCATTTTCTCAGACCAACGCGATACGGCGCGACCTCCGGCCGAAAGCCCGGGCCGTGACCCGACACTATCCTTCAGACAGTCTCTGACTCTGCAGAGTCCGCTCGAGTAATGCTGTCCGATGCAAGATTCTTCGCTTCATTGCTACCTGCGGATACTCTTGCATGGCCGCCTCAGTATTACGGAGTGACCTTTCTGCCTGTGATACCTGGCCCCGTTTGGCAAAATAGGCGCCCATAGCGCTGTCGGCTTCGGCGATTTGCCAGGGAAGGAGCGGAAAGGATGAGTTGTGCGCGGATTTCACCGCGTCAGACAGGAATGGTTCCGCCGAATCCAATTTGCCTTCCTCAGTGAGCACCTCGCCCAGTCGAATCTCGGAGGTGACGATGTCCGGATGTCCGGGACGAAGTTCCTTTTGGCGGATCTGCAGAGCCTGACGAAACAGCGGCTCTGCTCCCGCCGCATCGCCTTGAAATTCTCGGGTCATGCCGACTTCCAGGAGCGAGGAGGCTACATCGGGGCTTTCCTTGCCCACCAGCGCGCGGTTCATTTCCAATGCCTGACGAGCATACTGTTCGGCAGCGGCGAAGTTGCCCTGATCAAGTTTAAGGAGCCCGAGGTTGCTCAGAATCTGCGCTGAACCCCAACTCTCCGACTTACCCGCATCCTTTAGAATTTGCAGCGCCTTTTGATATGTCTTCTCGGCGTTCGCATAGTCTCCCTTTGCCTGCATCACACGAGCCAAGTTGGCTAGCGACGTGGCATATAGAGGATGTTGCTCACCGAGGAACTTCTGCCGGACGGTCAAGGCTTCGCGAAGATAGGGCTCAGCCTGTTGCCAGTCTCCTTTCGCAAGGAAAATCCAGCCTAGAATATTCAAGGTATACGCTATGTCTGGATGATCATCACCTGAAATCCTGCGCCGGACTTCCAGAGCGCGCCGCTCAGTTGCTTCAGCCGCCGAGAGGTCTCCTGAGCGGGTAAAGGCCCCTCCTAAGTTCTGGAGGAAGATCGCGTAGCTCGGGCTCATCTCGCCCTGCATTCTTTTCGAGATGTCAACCGCTTCGCGTAAGAGCCGCAAAGCTTCGTCAAGATCTCCTTTGCGCTCAAGCTCTAACGCAAGATAGTTTCTTGTGAGCGCGCCCGGCACGCTGTCCGGTTTTGCATCGAGAGCCAATGCCTGTCGAAGCAGTTGCTCAGCTTCAGCATCGTGACCCTCCCAATAAAGGCATTCGCCCAAGCTATTCAGGCTCTCAGCTACGAGCGGATCGTTATTTCCGGGAATCGCTTTTCGAACCGCAAGGGCTTGGCGAAACAGGGGCTCAGCTTTTTCATAGTTGCCCTCGAGCCGATACAGTCTGGCCAATCCCTCGGCGGTATCAGCCACGTCAAGATTCTCGTCACCAAGGGTGCTTCGCCGGAGTCGGTAGGAGCGTTCCATAAGCGGTATCGCCTGATCGTAGGCTCCCAGCGAGGTGTAGGCACGACCCACATCGTCCAGCATTGTCGCCTGCGCCTCGGGCACGCTCGACAATTCCCCATCGATTCTTTTCGCACCTGCATCTAGGAGTTCGCGCGCTGTGATCTGCCGTCCCTTCGCTTCTTCCGGGGTTGCTGCTTCAAAGACGCTCGCCAGGAAATCGGCTTCCCGACGAGCAGCAAGTCGCTGTTGGTCCGCTACAAGCCGCTCTCGCGTAGCTCGCCTAGCGAGGAGGGCCATGCCGACGCTGAAGCCGACTAACGCTCCAGCCATGATGGTTGCCGCGATGACTCCCGCTCTGTGGCGCCGGATGAACTTGCCTGAGTTATACGTCCAGGTGTCCGCGTGCGCGCGAACCGGATAACCCTCCAGACATCTGCGCAAGTCACTAGCAAATACAGCCACTGATTCATATCGACGCTCTGGCTCTTTGCGTATCGCCATGAGCACTATATTGTCGAGATCATCGCGGAACCTCCGATAGTCGGCAGGATAAGCGGCCTGCTCGCCGGCATCGTGGGGTTTACTTGGTGGCTCAGGGCGCTGTTCGCAGATCATCGTTAAGATTTCAAGTGGACTCTTCCGCTCTGCCGGAAAAGGGCGCACTCCACATAAGAGTTCGTAGAGGAGAACACCCAGGGCGTAAACGTCGGTTGCCGTTGTGATGACTTTCCCAGTTACCTGCTCGGGGCTCGCATACTCCAGGGTCATCACCCCTTCCGTGGGCGGAGTCAAATCGGAGGCGCCGATTGCACCGTCCAGGAGCTTTGCTATGCCAAAATCCAGAAGCTTCGGCGCCCCTTCGGGGGTGACCAGAATGTTTCCTGGTTTGATGTCCCGGTGAATGACGAGGTTCTGATGAGCATATTCGACGGCGGCGCAGACTTTGAGAAATAGCTTGATCAGGTTCTCTGTAGAGAGACGATGCTGACGGCAGTATGCATCGATGGGAACGCCGTTCACATATTCCATCACCAGATACGGCAACCCATCGGCCGTTACACCGCCGTCAAGCAGACGAGCAATGTTCGGGTGGTTCAAGTTGGCCAGAATTTGACGTTCAGCACTGAAGCGAAGGCGCATGCTGCGCGCTGCAGCAACACTCGCATGCATCAGCTTGATGGCCACCTTCTGTTCGTAGAGATCGTCGGCGCGCGTAGCGAGATAAACCGTTCCCATGCCGCCTTTGCCTAGCACGCTCAGCAGCCGGTATGCACCGATGTGGCGGTCGGTCGGCGCATCTCCCTCGGCTTGATGCTGCGCGACCTCCTGGACTGCCTGCCGGGCAAATCCCAAAGTTTGCCCGGAAGATTTGAGTAGAGAATGCAGCTCGTTTCTGAGTTCACGATCCTGACCACAGGCATCATCCAGAAATGCCTGGCGTGCCGACGGTTCAAGATCAAGCGCCGCATAGAACAGATCTTCGATTCGGCGCCAACGCTGTGTTTTCGAGACTGGGGTCACTGCAAATCTTCTTACGCCGAATCCTGTGCCAGCTCGCGATATAACCATGCCTTGGCCAGCTTCAGCTCGCGATGAACGGTCGCAGGAGAGATATTCAGAGCATCTGCGGTTTCATCATGGGTAAGGCCGCCAAAGAACAGTAGTTGAACAATCTCGCTCTTGCGAGCGTCCTGAATGGCCAGCCGATTCAGTGCCTCGTCCAGATCAACGACGATATCGGCAGCCTCCGAGCCGATCAGAATGGCTTCATCCAGTGGTATCTTCTCAACTCCCCCGCCGCGTTTCTGCCGGTTCCGAGTCTTGGCATGGTCCACCAGAATGCGACGTAAAACCCGGGCTCCTATAGCGTAGAAATGAGCCCGGTCCTGCCAGTCGATGTCTGCATCCACCAGGCGTAAATAAGCCTCATGCACCAAGGCAGTCGCAGATAAGGTATGCCCCGGTCTCTCAGCCGCCAGGAGCCTGCCTGCCAGCCTCCGGAGCTCTCTATACACGATAGGCATCAGTTCATCGAGTGCTTCGCTGTCCCCGTTTTTCCATTCATGAAGAAGCCGGGTCACCGCTTGGGTTTCTGGCGAAGTCACCGTCATCTCCTTACTTTCGTTCCCGCATGTCCACATGAAGGGAGTAGTGACACGATGGAGTATTTCGTTTCACACATGTGAACTGCACACCCTTAAGCTGAATCGCTTACCCACACATTCTAGCGCTTCCCCGAGCACCTGGGACGAGGGTCGGTGGGGACATTGCGTTGAGGCGTGAAAAAGCCCTCTCCCCGGTTATCGGGGAGAGGGCGGTTGCAGTCGGAAACCAGCGTTAGACTAGTCGTCCAGATCGGCCTTAGGTGCCCGACGATTTTTGAAGTCGCTCGCGGGACGAACTTTCGTCTCGCCAGGATAGGGCCGGGTAAATTCGGTGGCCTCGTACCAGACGAGATGGTTGACGGTGTCCGGGTCCTCGGAGTCCGGCTTGGTGTGCTTGCCGGCGAAGATCTGCTGCTTCTTCTTCATCCAGCCAACCCTCAGAGCCTTGACTGCGGGGCTTTCATCCCTGAGCGCCGCAGACGCGGTGACGCCCTGATCCAGAGGGATCAGATTCGGCACATGCGTCCAGGGCTTGAAGTTGTCCGCGGGCGGTTTGTCGATAAAGATGGTCTTCATCGGCGAGGCGACGAGGTCATTCTGGTTCATCGGCGTCAAACCGAGGATCTGCTCGATGGTGCGGGTCAAGTTGACCTGTGAGTAGTAGGTTGAGTCAACAACTCCGCCCTGCCTGACGTAAGGGCTGATGACATATCCCGGGCTACGGTGACCGTCGACGTGGTCGACGCCGTCCTGCGCATCGTCTTCCTCGACGAAGATCGCCGATGAATCCCAGATGCTGCTGTGGCTGATGATATCGACAAAGCGCCCAAGCGCCAGGTCGTTATCGGCCTCCATGGCCACCGCCGTCGGCGGGCCGCCGGTGTGGTCGGAGCTGATCCACATCATCTCCAACTGGGGTACCTTACCGTTCTTCACGTCCTTCTTGAAGTCCTGCTCCCAGATATCGACGCGGAACTGGTCTGGAATATCCAGATCGAACTGCGGATAATTCTGGACCGTGTTGTCAATGAGGTTCGGAAGTGGAGAGTGGGAGCCAACGGTCTTGTAGAACTGGAGTTGTTTCTCCGCGTTGGACTCATATGCCTGCGTATCGGCGTAGAACTGGCTCCAGGTTGGGTGACAGCTACCACTAAACCCTGGAATCAGGGGGTAAAGATATTCGGTACTCGTAGCCGTGCAACCCGGAACTGTGAAGGTGTTGTATTCGATGTATTCGCCGTAGTTCTTGAAGGTGACACCGGTCTTGGCCGCCGCATCCCAGAGGTGCCCTTTCTTCTGGTATGCAATCGCATCGCCGCCGTTAGAGGGATAGTCGCGGACCCAGTCCGGCGACTGTATGTCGTCGGAATAGGGCGCCATGGCCTGGACGATCCAGTTGTGACCGTCGGCCGACTGGCGGCTGGGGTCGTAGAAGTTGTCGAGAAGCGGGAAGCGCTCCACCAGCGCGTGCGCGTTTGGTGTAACACCAGCGCCGAAGACGGCCAGCGAAGGATCGCCATTGCCGCCGTCCACGTCGCCCAGGATCTGATCGTAGGTGCGGTTTTCACGAATGATCAGGAAGACGTGCTTGATCAGCGAGGGATCGCCGATCTTCTTCGGGATGACGACCGCCTTGACGTGCGGGTTGCCGCCAGCGGCGCTCTTGATATTCTTCGCAAGGTCCCAATGGTTGTTCAGGTAGACCTGATTGCTCCAGTCCGCCAGATCCCCGACAGTCGGCAATGGGATGAGGCTGACCGTGCCAAGGTCCTGGTGGGTGTTATAGCTGGTCACGCCGTGAGCGGTTCCGAACGAATTTTGCGGCGGGATGCCTTTCGTGCCGATGCCCTTGTCGTTAGCAACGATCAGCTGCTTGCCCTTTTTGTCCAACACCACCGAGCTTGGCGCATAGGCGGTCGGGATCAGGCCCAGAATCGCGTCCTTCGATACGCTGTCAAGGTCAACCACGGCGATCGCATTCGCGTTGTACAGGGCGACGTATGCGAGGTCCTGGCCGGCATCAACTGCGATCGAGTTCGGGCCGGCCCCATAGGCAGCTTTCTTCTCGCCCGGTACTGCGATCGGCAGCCCGAGGTTGATCGTCCGCACCACCTGGTTGGCGACCGTATCGATCACGGAAATGCTGTCGCTGTAAGTGTTGGTCACCAACAGGTACTTGCCCCAGAAGGCCATACCGGTTGGGTGCAGCCCGGTGGTGATGGTGTTGGTGACCCTAAATGAGGACAGGTCAACCACGGAAATGGTGCCCGTAGACGCGGAGCCGGTCACATCATCGGCCACAACCGGGGTGCCATCGGAATACCCCTGGAAATCACTCTTCTTAGCAATCCGGCCCCCTTTGTTGGAGATGTAAGCGGTCGCGCCGTCAGCTGAAATCACAATGTTGTCCGGCACGTTACCGAGGCGGATTTGTTCACCCTCCGTCGGTGTTGACGCGGTCAGGTCGATCTTGGTCAGCGTGTCGTTCACGTCAAGTACGACATAGGCGGTCTTGCCATTCGGGGTGACCGCAATGCCGAGAGGATAGGCGGAAGGGTTGCTTCCGACAGTAGAGCCGCACGCGTGAGCGAAACTGCCATCGGTTCCCGGAGGGCTGTTCGGAAAGCACTTGACGGTGTCCACCGAGTAGGCAAAAGGTACGCCTTCGATGGTTTGAAGGCTGCCGGCGATCGGAACGCTCACGTGGGCGTAGTCAGAGAGCAAGCCCGTCGTTGGATCGACTTTTGCGATCGCGACGTAGCTGCTGTCCTGGCTGAAGAGCAGATATTTGCCGTCCGGCGTGTAGGTAATGCCAAGCTCGCTGCCGCTGGAGTCCTTGTTTCCTGCCGAGGCGTAGCTCTGCAGGACGGCGCCGGTTTTGGTGTTAAAGATCTCAACGGCTCCGTTGCCATTGGAGGTCGAAGTGCCCATGGTGAGGACAGCCGCGGTGTGATTGCCAGTAGGGTTGACAGCGACGGCCTTGGCGCGGACGCGGATGCCGAGGTCGACCTGGGTGCCGGCGGGGGTGATGATCGTGCCGTCACTGACGACATACGAGCCGTCCGGCTGCGGGCCGACGGTGTAGGTCGGGAACGGTACGGACTGAGCAAACGCCGCAACGCTCAGCCCCATCGACAGCAGGCCGGCGATCGAACACAGACGGTTCATCCGAGATTTATTTCGAGAGTCATTTCGCGAGTTTTTTTGAGACGCTTTTCGGGACATGAACTGTTCTCCTCCTTGGTTATCTGGATCACGCAATCGGGATCGGCGGGGCGGCATCGGGGTGAGATTACGACCAGCGCCCCCTTTGCATCGCGGTCAGCAATCTTTGCAGACGACTTGTAATGGGCTTACGAGGACCGGCGCGAACTGCGCACGGAAGGAAGATTAAAGACGCGCCCCGCACAAAGGAGTGACACCCTGATTACAGTTTTGTCACCCTGGTCACGAGCCAGGTATGCTCGCGAATGCGACGCGCAGCGCCGTGTTGAGCAGGGTCCGTTTCGCGGCGGTCATCAATGATCGTGCGTGGCGGCACCATCTGGAGTTCGTAGCGTCGCCAGCTCCCGACGGTGCGAGAGATCCGCTGCGGCATGCCGGTCGGAAATCTTTCGCTTCTCACGCTCCCGAACTTCGACCTGCCGAAAAACCAGCGAACGGCAATTCACTGGTTCAACAAGACCAGGAGACCCTCCGATTTTGATGCAACGTTAATGGCTGTGTCATTTATTTACAACGGCTCCTGACTATTACGGATTTGTCACTTCCAGCACCGGTTGTTCGTGCCCGAAGTTTGCATGTCCGGAAACATGTTTAAGCTGGCATGTCCTGCGACTCTTCCAACCCCCAGTAAGGAAGGGACCAATGATTAAATTTCCGTTATTTCGCCGATTGCCGATTCCCAGTGTTTTGCTCCCGTCGTCAACTCCTCTAACCTCTCGCTGCCAGGTCGCCGGCCCATTCCATTGCAAGGCAATGATTTGGTGGCGCAGTAGTCGACTCTTAGGCGCGCTATGCATTCTCCTTTGTCTTGTCTCGCCCGGTTGGGCACAAATCGATAACAGCGGATTGACCGGCACCGTCAGCGATTTGGGCGGACACCGGCTGCCCGGTGTCAAAGTGACGGCGGTACAAGACGCCACTGGACTTCAACGGCAAGCGGTCTCTTCCGCAGAGGGCGCCTACTATTTTCCTAAACTGCCGGTTGGAAGCTATGCCGTGACCTTTGATCGCAAAGACTTTCAGTCGTTGCGTTTCGAGCATGTGGTGCAGAAGTTGGGAGAAACTCGGGTCCTGAACACAGCGCTGAAGGTAGCTGGACCCGCAGAACACGTGGAAGTTTTGGCCAGCCCGGTATCGCAAGATCAGACCAACAACACGCTGAACACAGATATCGCACGCATACAGGCTACGGAACTTCCGCTGAACGGGCAGAATTGGGCGACCTTGACTGCGATGGTTCCTACAGCGGTTGACACCGCCGGCGGACCCGGCGCTGGCAATCAGCGCTCGATTCGGTATGCCGGCAGGGGCCGCGACGACAACAACTACACATTCGACGGCATTGATGCCACCTATGTGATTAATCAGTCCCAGCTATATTTCGTGCGCGCGGCGATTCCCCTCGATACCATCCAAGAGATCGGCGTCCAGCCGGTGCTGTCAACGGCGCAGGCCGGTGCCACGGGAGGCGGCCAGGTTGCCGCAGCCTCGCCCTCAGGCACGAATGGGTTCCATGGGGATGCCTACGACTACTTTCGCAACAGCGTTTTCGATGCCACGGATCCGATTGACTCTTTGAATCCAACCCACCAGCCATCCTTCCACTTGAATCAGTACGGAGGGTCTCTCGGCGGACCCATCCAGCGTGATAAATTCTTCTTCTTTGTCGCCTACGAAGGTTACCAGCAGAATCTCGGGCAGACTCTTATTGGTTATGTTCCCAGCCCTGACTTTCGTGCGCAAGTGTTGACGCAGTCGCCAGAGCTTGCGCCCGTCATCAACGCCTATCCCGCAGGACAAAACGCTACCGGCACGCCGGGCGTTTACCAATTCGTAGGGGAAGGCAAGCAGATTGGCCAGGAAAACTCGGGAATGTTCCGCGTGGACTATCACTTCTCTACCGCGACCGATCTTTATTGGCGGGCCAACCTCGATCAAGCTGACTACTTTCTCCCGTATTCCCCAAGCTCCGGACAATATCTCAATGAACGAGAGGAGCTTATGTCCTATCCGGTCAATACGGTTATTTCCCTGTCGCACGTCTTCTCTCCGACCCTGATCAACGAAGCCAAGTTTGGTTTCAACCGCAGCACGACCGACACCATTTACCTCAATCCGACGGGAGCGCTCTACGCCATCGCAGTAGCGGGCTTCACATCCTTGAACAACGGCCGTGTCAACACCGGCGTGGGCAATTCGTTTTCCTGGATCGATGATGCAACCTGGGTCAAGGGCAGGAATGTAATGAAGTTCGGAGCCCAGATCCGCCGCGTGCAGATGAACCAAGGGAGCAGCGCCTATGGCACGATCAGTTACAACTCCCTCGCCAGCTTTGCAGCGAACCAATCCTATAAGGCCAGTATCACGGGGGAATACCCAGTCAATGGGCTGCGCAAGACGCAATTCTATGGTTATGCCCAGGACGAGTTTAAGTTGCGGCCGAATCTCACGCTGAATCTGGGCCTGCGCTACAGCTATTTCGGTATTTTTCATGAAGCACAGGGCCGCGGGAATCCTTTTGATTTCGAAACCTGCGGCCCGCAAGGGTACTGCGGCGTAGGCGCGAGCTTCGGGCCGCCGAACTATAACGATTTCGATCCGCGCATCTCCTTCGTCTGGGCCCCGGCTGGCTACGGCGGGAAGACTGTCATTCGCGCCGGCTTCGGCATTTATCACGAAGACGGCCAGTTGGACGATCAGAACATCCCCGATAAGAACGAAGTCCTGAGCTATGCGCTGACCCCGAAGAATTGCCCAGGCCTCAGCTACCCTATAACGCTGGACGCAAATGGCAACCCGGTCTGCACGAACGGCACAAATTCACCGAACGCGGAACAGAGGGATCGCAAAGACACCTCTGTGACCCAGTGGGGCCTTTCCCTTGGGCAGCAACTGCCCGCCGATTTCGTGATGAACTTCGCTTACGTAGGAACCAAGGGCACTCATCTGCTGACCGAGTCCTATGTTAACGTCATAAATCCACTCACCGGGTTGCGTCCTTACCCGGACTTCTCCCAGATTCCCTGGCGAGGCTCCATCGCCAACAGCTCGTACAACGCGCTGGCAGTCTCGCTGAAGCGTTCCTTCGCTCACGGTTTCCTGGCGTCGGTCAATTACACCTGGTCCCATGGGATCGACGACGATTCCAACGGAAGCGGCGACGGCGACTCCGTCACGCCACAGAATGTCTCCTGCTACCCTCCAGGAGCGCAGAAGTGCGGGGAGCGTGCCGACAGCGCCTTCGACTCCCGCAACGTCTTCAATGCAAATCTCATCTATGAGCTTCCTTTCGGGGCAGGCAAGAGTTACCTTTCGCAGCCCGGCTTCATGAGAGCCGTTTTCGGTTCTTGGCAGTTCAGCGGTGTCGTCTATGCCCGCACCGGCTTCCCCGTGAACCTCACGACGAGCGCTACTGGCCCGGACGGAAACACCAACGAGCAACGTCCCAACCTGGTTCCCGGTCAGCCCTTCTATTTGAGAGGCGGGATTTTCAACCCGGCGGCCTTTTGCACTCCCGGGACAGCGGACTCGCTTTATCCTGGTGGCACCTGTCCCTCAGGATTCGGCGATGTCCCCCGCAATTTCCTGCGAGGTCCCGGGGTCTGGCAAATTGATTCGGCACTTGCCAAACGCTTTTCTATTACAGAACGAGCAGAAGTTCAGTTCAGAGCGGAAGTGTTCAACATTCTCAACAGTCCGCAGTATGCCAGCCCGGACGGCCTCATTTCGGCTTCCGACTTCGGCGTGATCTATCTGCCCTTGAATACAACTCCGATAGGAACGGGTACGCCGCGTCAATTCCAGTTTCTGCTAAAAGTAAAGTTCTGAAGGCTTCTTGAGCCCGTACGTACCGGCCGGGTGAGCTTTTACATTGGGGAACTGGTTCTTTCGTGACGTGACAGCTGGCTCGAACACTTCACAAGGCGGGTATGTGCAGAGTCACTCGAGTGCCCTCGCCCGGTTGACTGGTTATCTCTGCACGCCCACCATGAAGCACCATAATGCTCTGAACGATCGCCAGCCCTAGCCCTGTACCACCTGAATTTTTAGAGCGCGACGTATCTACACGATAGAAACGATCGAACACCCTTGGCAGTGCCTCGGCTGGAATGCCGACGCCCGTGTCAGAGACTTCAATGCGAATCGCGGCGACATCGGCCTTGGCCCTGAGCACCACGGTTCCACCGGGTGGGGTGTAAGCCACGGCATTTGCGATAAGGTTCCCCACCGCCCGCTGTATGAGCGTGCGGTCCAGTTCGGCGATCACTGGTTCGGCGGCGAGAGCTGTGGTGAGCGAGATGCCACCCTCCGCAGCCGAAGCTTCGTAGTATTCGCGCACACCACCCAGCAATTCGCCGACATCCACGGGTCCACGATGCAAATGGGTCAACGGACTCTCGGCACGCGCCAGGAACAATAGGTCACCTATCAGGTCCGACAGGCGCACCGCTTCTTCCAGGCAGGACCCGAGCACGTCGCGGTACTCGTTGACGGTTCGAGCACGGGCTAAGGCGACCTCGGCCTCGCCGCGGATATTATTCACCGGCGTGCGCAGGTCGTGTGCAATGTCGGCGGTGAACCTTGAGATACGTTCGAAAGACTCTTCAAGGCGATCCAGCATTTTATTAAAGGTATCCGCCAGGGATGCCAGTTCAATCGGATATCCTTCCGGGAGGATGCGCTCGTGCAAATTGGTGGAGCTGATGTGGCGAGCCGTGGTCGCCATTTCTTCCACTGGACGGGTGCCGCGGCGTGCAATCTCATATCCGGCTAACGGGAAGATCACAAGCGTTCCCAGCATAATAGCTCCGAACCAGCGCCTGTAGCGTGCCAGCAATTCTTCTTTTTGCGAGACGTCAACCGCAACCTGAATGATGTCGCTATGAGTGGGTGGCGAGCCCACGGGCACTGCGGCACTGGTGATACGAAACACCTTCCGGTGCTTTCCCTTCAACGCAATGGCACGATCGGGGCGGCGGCGTTGGATTTGTGCGATGAATTGCGGCATGTCCAATTGCTCCGCCATGCCGGGCGTCGCCATCAACTGATTTCCTTGTTGATCCAACAGACGAATATAAAACTGTTCATATCGGCGTGCCGCAGATTCCAGCTCAACCTCTTCGCGCAGGGCGTCCACGTCCTTGGGCCGTTCCCGCAGCATGGTGCGGAGCACATTCACCTTGTCCGCGAGGAAGAGATCCGTGCTTCGATCGAGTTCCGAGACGAGCACCAGATAGAGGCTAGCGGTAGCTAAGAACACCGTGAGCAGGCCGGAGATCGCATACCCGGCGGTTAACCGGAAGGCTAGTGTCCCCCACCACCTTCTAACCGGGCCGTGGCTACTACGACTGGTCACACTCCATGACATAGCCCGCGCCTCGCACGGTATGGATCAACTTCAGGGGAAAGGGTTCGTCCACCTTGGCGCGCAGCCGCCTGACGTTAACGTCGACTACGTTTGTATCGCTATCGAAATTCATGTCCCAAACCGCTTCGGCAATCAAGGTCCGGGACAGCACCTCGCCGGCACGCCGGGCCAATAGTATCAGGAGAAGAAACTCCTTGGAGGTCAGATCCAATCGCTGGCCGGCTCTCGTCGCACGCTGGCGCAACAGATCAATCTCCAGATCAGCCATGCGAATGGTTTCTTGGGCTCGAGCGGGGCCGCGGCGCAAAAGCGAACGGACGCGCGCCAGCAATTCCGAGAAGGCGAACGGTTTCACAAGGTAATCGTCAGCGCCGAGTTCCAAACCTCGTACGCGCTCGTGCACCGCATCGCGGGCGGTCAAGAGGAGTACAAGGGACCGGTGGCCTGACTCGCGCAACCGGCTAAGCACCTGCCAGCCATCCAAGCAGGGAATCATAACATCCAGAATGACCAGATCGAAGGCAACTTCCTGCGCCAGATGGAGACCTTCCAAGCCATCTCTGGCAACGTCGACGACAAACCCCGCTTCGCTGAGCCCCTTCTTGAGGAACTTGGCTGTTTTGACTTCATCTTCGACGACCAGAATTTTCATAGGTAACAGCCTTGGACAGCTTGAATCAATGTCTCCGCGTGCCAGGCGGAAGAAGGCTTCTAAGGACCTACTGACGAGCGGGCGATCGTTCCCCCATTGCCCAGTCAATAACCCCAAGTCCTGAAATAGCGCGAACACCCAACACCAAGCAAATAATTGCCGACTGTTAAGGAAATGTCACAAAAGTATTAATGCTTTCAAAACGGTAAAGGAAACGGCAACAGAGCAACGTTGGCTGTAGCCCGAAAGATGGTGGCCTATCTGCTTGTCCCGGACGGGCAACAGCGCGAATTTATCGCTGCAGAACAATGTGAAGTCGGACAGCAGTCACCTTTCGCGCAACTGCCATCGGAAGCTCACGCACTGTTGATCTAGGCCTCAGCAGCCATGGCGCGCTCTGGCGCTCTTTCCGTAAGTCTTTTGGAATGTGGTGGCCAGAGACGGGATCGAACCGCCGACGCCGGCCTTTTCAGGGCCGCGCTCTACCACTGAGCTATCTGGCCTTGGCGTAAATCCAAGGGCGATCGGAAGGACCGCTCACAGGTGTGTCTGAAGCTGCGGTGGGCCGGAACAGGAGATTGCCAGCAACTGCTATCGTCAAACAACCTCAGCCAGTATAACAAACCGCGGCCTTACCCTATGGCTTCTCCCGTGAATGTTGTGGGCTGCGTTCCTCGACCGAGGATGGCTGTGCGTCCGATGCCATACACTGGGGGACACCGCTTTTCCTCGAGGACGCTTTCGATGATTCGCAACGCCCGCCACTGGCCGCTTGTTCCTTTCCTGATCGCTTCCTTTTTTTTCGCTCTCCCACGCCTCGGCGACGCGCAGAAAGCAGCTGCCCAGAAGACGCCCGTCCAGAAACCCACCGCGCCAAAGCCGAACGCCGGGTCCACCTCCCCGTCGAGCGCCGAAGCGCGCACTGCAAGAGCCTTCGACGAGGCTCGCAAACAGGGACCGGAGGCGCTGCGCGCATTCCTTTATCGCATGCCCAAAGGCGCTGACCTTCACAACCATCTCTCCGGTGCGATCTACGCCGAGTCGTGGATTCGCGCCGCCGGCGAAGATCATCTGTGCGTCGATACAAAGACACTGGCGTTCGCCAAGCCGAACGGCGTGAATAACGACGTCGCCGTCTGCAAAACCGGCGAAGTCCCGGCAAGCTCGGTGCCGCAGAATCAACACCTATACGACGACCTCATTGACGCTTTCTCTATGCGCACCTTCGTGCCGGTGGCGGCCGATTCCGGCCACGATCACTTCTTCGCGACCTTCGACAAGTTTGGAGGCACGGACAAGCGCCACATGGGCGAGTGGCTGGACGAGGTAGCTACGCGGGCCGCGGCGCAAAACGAGCAGTATCTCGAATTGATGGACACGCCGGATTTCAGACCGGCTGCTGCTATTGCGGCCCGCATCGGCTACAACCCGAACTTCGTCGAATACCGGGAAAAACTGCTGTCGTCGGGGATCAAAGATAGCATCCCTGCCATAAGTACGGCCATCGATCGGGCGGAGGACGACCGCAAGACACGAGAGCACTGCGGTCAGCCCGACTCCCAACCGGCCTGCAACGTCAAGATTCGTTTCATCTATCAGATCTTGCGCGGCATGCCGCCTGAAGTGGTCTTCGCGCAGGTCGTGCTCGGCTTCGAGACTGCGGCTGCAGACACCCGCTTCGTCGGCATGAACTTCGTGCAGCCCGAGGACGGCTACATCGCAATGCGCGATTATCGTCTGCAGATGCAGATGCTCGATGCCGTGCATGGCTCCTATCCCCAGGTCCACATCGCCTTGCACGCCGGAGAGCTCGCGCCGGGCATGGTGCCGCCCGACGGCCTCACCTTCCACATCCGCCTAGCGGTGGAACAGGGCGAGGCAGAACGGATCGGTCACGGCGTCGATGTAATGTACGAGGATCGTCCCTATGAGCTGCTGAAAGAGATGTCAGTCAAGCACGTGATGGTTGAGGTCAACTTAACCAGCAACGATGTGATCCTCAATATGAAGGGCGATGATCATCCCTTCGAGCTGTATCGCAGGTACGGCGTTCCCGTCGCGCTGTCTACTGACGATGAGGGGGTATCCCGCATCGATCTCACGCATGAATATGTGCGCGCTGCGGTTACATATCCGCTAAGTTACCGGGATTTCAAGAAAATGGTACGGACCAGTCTGGAGCACAGCTTTCTGCCGGGTGGAAGTATCTGGCAGCAGGCAACTCCGGAGACGCTCGACAAGCCGGTTGCGGCCTGCGCTGCGCAGTTAGGACAGGACACACCAGCGGGAGAGTGCGCAGATCTGGTATCCGGAAGTGAAAAAGCGCAGCAACAGTGGGAACTTGAACGCAGATTTCATGCGTTTGAGGCAAGCTATTGAAGCATGCGCATTGTCTTTTCGACCTTCGGAACTTTCGGTGACGTCAATCCTCTGATAGCGCTTGCTCTTGAGTTGAAGCGGCGCGGCCACACACCTGTGTTGGCCATCCCCGCCATGTTTCGAGAAAAAATCGAGCCCCTGGGCATCGAGTTCGCAGCCGTGCGCCCCGATCAGGATCCCAACGACAAGCGCATGGTCGAAATGATCTGGGACATCAAGAAGGGCACCGAGCGCGGGCTGCGCGAGTTCCTCTTCCCGGCCATTCGTGACAGCTACCGTGATCTGCTCGAAGCGGTCACGGCCAATGGTGGCGCCGATCTGCTGGTTACGGGCGAGCTCGCCTATGCCGGGCCCATCGTTGCGGAGAAGACCGGCATTCCCTGGGCGTCCTATGTTCTCGCCCCGCTGTCGTTTTTTTCCGGATACGACCCGCCGGTGCTGCCTCCGTATCCTATTTTGTCGAAGGTGCCATCCATCGTGCCCAGGATAGGCCGCCTGGTGCCGCGGTTCGCTCGTGTGGTCACGCGAAACTGGTCTAAGCCGCTCTACGATTTGCGCCGTGAACTCGGCCTGCCGGAAGGCGAGAACCCCATCTTCGACGCCAAGCACTCTCCGCGGTTGGTGCTGGCGCTCTTCTCGCGTGCCCTCGGCGATCCGCAGCCGGACTGGCCTCCGAACACCCTTATTGCGGGCTTCGCCTTTTACGATGGCGACGCGGGCAAGACCGAGCTAGCGCCGGAACTGCAGGCCTTCCTCACCGCCGGACCTCCACCCTTGATCTTTACGCTGGGCTCGGCTGCGGTTATGGCCGCAGGCGATTTTTATGAGCAGAGCGCAAAGGCCGTCGAACTCCTGAGCGAACGCGCGATTCTCCTGGTGGGCAATGAGCCGCACAACCGCCCCAATCGCGCTCTTTCTGAGAAAATCTGCGTCGCGGCGTACGCGCCCTTTTCAAAGATTTTTCCCCGGGCTTCGGCGATTATTCATCAGGGTGGAGTGGGAACGACTGCGCAGGCGCTCAAGGCAGGCAAACCGATGCTGGTAATGCCTTACAGCCACGATCAGCCGGACAATGCGCGGCGAGTCCGGCATTTAGGCGTAGCGAAGGTCATTCAACGAAAAGAGTACCTCGCGGAGACAGCAGCTACGAAAATCAGGGACCTGCTTGAGGACACGACATACGGTCAGCACGCAACCGAGGTAGCGCGCGCGATCGCACAGGAGGATGGCGTAGCAACGGCCTGCGATGCTCTCGAACGCATGGCAAACGTGAGAACCTGATCTCGGGAATTAGAGCCAGGCGCAGATACAACAAGGACGAGCCTGAGCCCGCCCTCGCTGTTCAGCTTGCTACCGTTTTTAAACTGTCTGCGTCAATTACAAAGGCTGGACGTTGGATGCTTGCCAGCCTTTCGGCCCCTTGACTACGTCGAACTGGACGGCTTGACCTTCTTGCAGACTCTTGAAGCCATTTGAAGTGATGGCCGAATAGTGCACGAAGACATCTTCCCCATTCTGGCGAGAAATGAAGCCGAAACCCTTCGCGTCGTTAAACCATTTCACAGTGCCTTGTTCCATTTTGATGCTTTTTCCTGAATTGAATTGCGCTGGAGTGAATCGGACCCAAACTGGCAGATTCTTGCTGGACGGCAGGACTGCTATTACCCGGTTCGGTTCTAACGCCCCTTCAGTCTAGCAGAGTTTCCCAGAGACATCGGAAAATATCCTCAAATTTAGAACAGCTTAGGGAAACATGCGGGCGTCGCTGCCAGCAGGTTGCGACGTGTATCCTGTTGGCCTCATGAAGCCTGACATCCCCCCCGACCAGTTCCCTGACCCCTTCATAGGCCTGCTCGCACACGCGCTTGACCGCCTGAAGACCGAATTTGCAACCCTCCCCGCCGCGCGCTCCGAAGGAGGAACCCTCTCCGAAGACACCCTTGCGATGACGACCGTTCTCGAAGAGACCGCCCGCCGCATGGGCGACAACTATCCCTACTTTCATCCCCTCTATGCCGGCCAGATGCTTAGGCCGCCCCACCCCATCGCGCGCGCAGCCTATGCCATGGCTTCATGGCTAAACCCCAACAATCACGCCCTCGACGGCGGCCGCGCCAGCTCACGCATGGAAACCGAGGCGGTCGCGGAAATCGCATCCATGTTCGGTTGGGATGAGCATCTTGGCCACCTGACCAGCGGAGGCACTTTCGCCAATCTCGAAGCACTGTGGGTCGCAGGGCAACTCGCTCCGGGTAAGAGCATTGTCGCCTCCGAACAGGCGCACTACACGCATGCGCGTATTAGCGGGGTGCTCAAGCTGCCTTTCCACAGCATCGCAGCCGACGCTCTTGGCCGCATGAATCTCGACGCGCTCGAGGAGGCACTCCGCCGCGGCGATGTGGGCACGGTGGTGGTGACTACGGGAACTACCGCACTGAGTGCAGTCGATCCGCTGGACAGGATTCTCGATCTCCGCAATCGCTACAGCTTCCGCGTGCATGTAGACGCAGCTTACGGCGGCTACTTTAAACTGGCGTCCAACCTAGGCGCGAACGCCGCCCAGGCCTTCGCCCGCATCGCTGATGCTGACTCGATCGTTGTCGACCCCCACAAGCACGGTCTGCAACCCTATGGCTGCGGCTGCGTTCTGTTTCGCGATCCGCAAATGGGGCGCTTCTATAAACACGACTCGCCCTATACCTACTTCACATCGTCCAGCTTGCACCTGGGCGAGATCAGCCTCGAGTGCTCGCGGGCTGGAGCTTCGGCCGTGGCTCTCTGGGCTACACAGCGACTTTTGCCGCTCACCCCCGCCGGTGAATTTGCACGAGGCCTCGAATGCTCCATCCAAGCTGCTCGGGCCTTGTTCGCGAAGATCGAGTCGGATGAGCGATTCATCTCCGGTCCAAGACCCGAGTTGGACATTCTCGTGTGGGCCATAAAGGCGTCCACTGTCGAAGAATCGTCCCGCCTCGCGCAGCAGGTCTTCGACCGCGCTGCCGAGCAGGATCTCCATCTGGCCCTTGTGCAGTTACCGGTCGCGTTTCTGAGACCTGCTGCAGGTACCGGCCATGCGAACTGGCCTGAAGCCCAGGATGATGCGACAGTCACCTGCCTGCGATCTGTGCTGATGAAGCCTGAGCACCTCGCATGGGTGGATGAGATCTGGAGCCGGCTGGATCGAGCCTCCGCATAATTTCCCAGCCGCGCACCGTGAATGCCAGGGGTGTCGAATGACACTGGCAATCGCCTGTAACCGGCTGCTATACTGCGGGCGATTTAACGAGGTCAGCGTGAACGCTTCGGGCGTGGTGCGTCTCGTTCTGAAAACGGATACATTCGCGGTGGATGTGCTCCCGTCACTCGGCGGTAAAATCGCGTCGATGCGAAGGAACGGCATCGAACTGCTTCAGCAACCACTGCTCCCGTATGCTCCCCGCACCTTAACTACGGCCTTTGAAGACAGCGATGCCAGCGGCTTCGACGAATGCCTCCCGTCTGTCTCGGCCTGCGAAATCAACACACCTTCGGGAAAAGTTGCGATCCCCGATCACGGAGAATTCTGGCGCCTGCCGTGCGAGATCAAATCGCAGACACAGCATGAGATTCACCTCACATCGACCGGCACTGTCCTGCCGTTGCGGTTTGAGCGCAGACTTCGTATCGAATCCGATTCGCCAGACAAGGGTGCTGACACCCTTCGCATCGACTACCGGGTCGAAAATGTGGGCCAGACCGCACTTCATTACGCATGGTCTGCCCACCCTTTATTCGCCATTGACCCCGGCGATCGCATCCTTTTACCCGACTCAGTGAGGGAAGTAACGGTAGAAGGCTCGGCGCGAAACCGGCTGGGATCGAAAGGGACAGTCCATTCCTGGCCCGATACGAAGTTGGCTTCCAGGGAAACGGTGGTGCTTGATTGCGCCGGTAATGTAAACGATGACATCGGGGATAAAATGTATACCTCGGCCCCGCCGGAGGGCTGGTGCGCAATTGTGCGAGAGGCGCGTGTTGGTCTCCGTGTTCAGGTTGAATTCAACCCGGCACTGTCCCCTTTCCTCGGCCTGTGGATCTGTTACGGAGGATGGCCCGAAGGGCACGCGACGCGGCAATACTGTGTTGCCCTCGAGCCGTGTACGGCTCCGGTCGACTCGTTGGCCACCGCCATGGCCGTCGGATCGGCCAGAACACTTGTCCCAGGTCAATGCGACTTATGGTGGATGCGAATTGTGACCACTGTTGTATCGTAACTTTTGTTGTGAACTGCAACGATTCCTTGTGGAGGTCTTAGGATGCTGAGTGTAACCGTTACCAGGACTCTCCACTCACAGAGATTCGCGCAGGACTCCGCCATTTTTGTTGCCCCAGGCCGTGTGAACCTCATCGGTGAACACACCGACTATGCCGAGGGCTTCGTGATGCCGGCGGCGATCGATTTCGCGACCCTTGCCGCGATCTGTCCCCGTGACGACAAGAGCATCGCAATTTATTCGGCGAATTTCGACGACCAGGTGACTTACCCACTCGATAGCCTCCCCGGTAAAGCTTCGCATCACTGGAGCGACTACCCAGTCGGCGTCGTCTCAGTTCTACGCGAAGCCGGCGTCGAGATACCCGGGTTCAGCCTCACCCTCAACGGGGATGTGCCCTTGGGCGCGGGACTTAGTTCCTCTGCGTCTGTCGAAGTGGCCAGCATGGTTGCCATCCTGAGCCTCACCAGCGCGAAGTTTACCCTGCCAGAAGTAGCCAAGCTCTGCCAGCGCGCGGAGAACCACTTTGTTGGCGCCTCCACCGGCATCATGGATCAGTTCATCGCTTGTTGCGGTGCCGAGAATCACGCTTTGCTTCTCGATTGCCGGAGCCTTGAGTACCGCCTCGCACCCATACCTTCGGATCTGAGCATCGTGATCGCTAACAGCATGGTGAAGCATTCCCACGCCGGGGGCGAATACAACACCCGCCGCTCTGAAGTAGAAGAAGGCACACAACTGCTGCGAAGTCATCGTCCGGAGATCAAGCTGTTGCGCGACGCTACGGTCGACGATCTCAAGCAGTGGGGGCACGAGATGCGGCCCGAGGTTCTCAAACGCTGCCGCCACATTATTACGGAAAACGAACGCACCGTCGCTGCGGCCGATGCCCTCGAAGCCGGTGACCTCAAGACCCTAGGCCGCCTGATGTATGCGGCCCACGCCAGCTATCGAGACGACTTCGAGGCCAGTTGCCCGGAGGCCGACATTCTTGTCGATCTGGCCGCAAAGGAAGCAGGCTGTATCGGCGCCCGCCTTACTGGCGGAGGATTCGGCGGCTGCACCGTAAACCTGGTTGAGAACGCCAAGGCAGAGGCGTTTTCCTCACATTTACGCGAAGGCTACCGCCAGGCTACCGGCATCGCGGCAGATATATATCTCTGCCACGCCTCGGCGGGTGCACATCAGATTGTTCAGGTACAAAAGGCATCGTAAGAAGGAGGACCGTGATCCAGCTAAATCGCTTGCAACGTTAGCTTTGTCGAGTTTTGCAGAACACAAGCGCCTTTTCGGTGTTTTAACCTACAGGCCGCTTGTTAAACTACCGGCATTGATTTTTTTGAGGTATTCCCGTTCCACCGCCATGCCGATCAACGGAGCAGGCGGATGGCGCGCTCCCGATTCAGTTATTCGGACGGGAAAGCGGCATCGAAACCTGCCGCGAGAACTGGGGTCCTGTAAGTGTTCAGGAGGCTTTTTTATATGAGATTTGACAATTTGCCGCGGCTCGCCTCAATCGACTGCGCGGGAAATAACCATCTGGTTGCATACTTTTCCATGGAAATCGCTGTCAGCCCGGCGATACCCACCTATAGTGGTGGCCTGGGCGTCCTAGCTGGCGATACTCTCCGCGCGGCGGCCGATATGGGCCTGCCACTGGCTGCCGTCACCCTGGCGCATCGCCTCGGATACTTCCGTCAACACCTGGATGCCAACGGCGTTCAGACTGGTGAATCCCAGTCCTGGAGTCCGGAAAGCATTCTGGCGTCCGAAGAGCCTATCGTGACCGTGACGATCGAGGGCCGTCCGGTGGCTATCAAGGCATGGCGGTACGACCTTGAGGGCGTCACCGGTCACACTATTCCCATCTATTTTCTCGACACCAGGCTGGAACAGAATGATCCCCGTGACCAGGTGCTGACCGACCATCTGTACGGTGGCGACACCGACTACCGCTTACGACAGGAAGCGGTTCTTGGTATGGGCGGCGCGCGCATTCTGGCCGCGCTCGACTACCGTCCGAAGGTCTATCACATGAATGAAGGCCACGCGGCCCTGCTCACTGTGGCGTTGCTCGAGCAGCAGTTGCATGGGGCATCGCTTGAAAGCGCGACCGACGAGGATCTTGAAGCCGTCCGTCAGCTTTGCGTCTTCACGACCCACACCCCGGTTCCAGCGGGGCATGACCGTTTTTCGGCCGAGCAGGCCAGTCGCATCCTCGGCACCGAACGCGCCCCATTGCTTGAACGGGTCGGAGCTTTCCACGATGAGCTCTTGAACATGACTTACCTGGCACTGCGCTTCTCACGCTTCGTGAACGGAGTCGCCATGCAGCATGGGATCGTCTCGCGTGAGATGTTTCCCGAGTATCCGATCGAGGCCATCACCAACGGCGTGCATGCTGTGACCTGGACGTCCCCATCCTTCCAGGCTACCTTCGATCGTCATCTACCCCGCTGGCGGCAGGATAACCTTGCCCTGCGTTATGCCATCGATATCCCCGAAGGCGAGATCAAGGACGCGCATCTCGAATCCAAGCGCGCGCTCATCGCTGCTGTAAAAGATCGCTCTGGCGTTGAGCTGCGCCCCGAGCTTTTCACCATCGGCTTCGCCCGCCGCGCCGCAACCTACAAACGGTCCGACCTGCTCTTTACCGATCCGGAGCGTCTGGTGCGATGTGCCCATGAATTCGGCGGCCTGCAGATTCTCTACAGCGGAAAGGCGCATCCCGCCGACGAACCGGGCAAAGCCATGATTCGCCATGTCATCGAACTCGCCAAGAAACTCGACTCCGATCTCCTCAAGGTCGTCTACCTCGAGAACTACGAGTGGAACCTTGGCGCGCTTCTCACCGGTGGCGTCGATCTCTGGCTGAATACCCCGAAGCGTCCCTACGAAGCATCGGGCACCAGCGGCATGAAGGCAGCCCTCAATGGCGTTCCCAGCCTGAGCATTCTTGACGGCTGGTGGATCGAAGGCTGGATTGAAGGCGTAACGGGCTGGGCCATCGCGGATCACGACGAGGATACCAGCGAGGCCAGTTCACTCTACGAGCATCTGGAGCAGGTCATCCTACCGCTCTACTACCAGCAGCCAGACCAGTGGCGGCGCATCATGCGTTCGACCATCGCGCTGAATGGCTCCTACTTCAATACCCAGCGCATGCTCGAGCAATATGTGCAGAACTCTTACTTCCCGGAGAACCTGGTGCAATCTCCTGCGGCAGCGCTCGAGCCCAGTCTGGCTAAGTAGCACTTTCGGCGGCCTCCGGGAAACAGGATTTTTGTTCTTCCCGGGGGCGCCACCCCTCTCCCCGACGGCTGGTTGCTACACTTAAGTGGAATTACGTCCGCGGCTTCCGCCTGAAATACTTAAAGGAGTTCCAGCACTTACGAACCATGTACTGCAGGTGACCGTGCCCTGCGGACCTTGACGAAAGCACAGGAGAAACAAGTGGTGAGCCAGACGTTCGTCGAGGAATTGATCCCCGTCGCCACACGACGACCGCTTTGCGTTGACCTGGATGGCACCCTGGTCAAGAGTGATACTCTGGTCGACTCCTTGCTTCTGCTCGTTCGCACTCATCCCTTGCTCGCCCTGCAGGCCCCGTTATGGCTGAAGGGAGGGAAGGCCGCACTCAAAGCGCGCGTCTCATCGCAGGTCCAGCTGGATGCGGTGAACCTTCCCTATAACCGCAAATTGCTGGAATATCTGGCAGAGCAGCGCGGCGAAGGCCGCAAGCTATATCTCACTACCGGCGCTGACAGCGCACTAGCTCATCGCATCGCGGAACATTTGGGCATCTTTGAAGAAGTCCTGGCCAGCGATGGGACGACCAATCTAACCGGGAATAACAAACTCGAGAGCCTCAAGAAGCGTTTCCCGCAGGATGGATTCGACTACATTGGCAACGCCATGCCTGACCTGCCCCTGCTGGAACACGCCGGCGAGGCGATGGTGGCCAACCCCAGCCTCTCGCTCCGGGCCAAGCTGAAATCGCGAAAGGTCCGAGTGGCTCGTCAGTTTGACGACCGAGCCGCTCCACTTAAAGTTTTCCTCAAGACGATCCGCCTGCATCAATGGGCAAAGAACATCCTCATCTTCGTCCCGATGCTACTGGCGCACGCCCTCAATCTGTCGCTCATCCTCGATGCGATAGTGGCATTCCTCTGCTTCAGTCTCTGCGCGTCGGCCACTTACATCGTCAATGATCTTCTCGACATCGAAGCCGACCGCCGTCATCCGAAAAAGTGCCGTCGCCCATTCGCGGCGGGCGATCTATCCGTTGCAGCCGGCGTGGCCATTCTCGTGATCTTCATGGCCCTGTCGTTCACAGGCGCATTTTTTCTTTCGCCTGCTTTCATGGGTTGGCTACTGCTCTACCTGGTGACCACACTCTCCTACTCTCTCTACCTGAAGCGTGTTGTCCTGATTGATGTCATTTTGCTTTCCGGTCTCTACACTCTGAGACTGCTCGCAGGCGGCGCCGCTGCGAACGTCGAGTTCTCACCCTGGCTAGCTGCTTTCTCGATCTTCCTTTTCCTATCGCTTGCCATGGTCAAGCGCTTCAGCGAGCTGCAAAACATTCGTGCCCAAGGCAACGCGCTTTCCAACGGCCGCGGTTATCTGCTGGCCGACATTGAACAGATCCGCAGCTTCGGAACAGCCAGCGCATATGCATCGGTCGTCGTCTTCGCTTTCTACATTTACGGCAGCGCCGCAACCGGCCTATACCATCATCCAGGCCGTATGTGGCTGATGACGCCTCTGATGATCCTCTGGCTCAGCCGGGTCTGGTTGCTCGCTTCCCGGGGAGAACTCGACGAGGACCCCGTTATTTTTGCCGTCACCGACCGCATGAGTCTCCTCATCGGAGCGGCCATCGCACTCATCGCCGTTCTCGCCACCCTGTAAACTAAGAGGAGCAACTCCACCCGCATGGCGCAATCATCCAAGCGTCCCCACTTTGAAAGCTGGGGCCGCTACCCAACACTTCAGGCAGACCTCGTACCCCTGAACTGGACCGGCGACTTCCCGTTGTCCGAGCCGGCGTCCACGCATCTGTTGCCGGTCGGCGCCGGACGCAGCTACGGCGATGTCTGCCTGCTCGAAAATGGCATGCTCCTGCAGACCCTCGGCATGGACCGCCTCCTCGCCTTCGATCCCGAGACCGGGATCCTGCGCTGTGAAGCGGGAGTGACGCTGGCCGCAATCCTCGATTTCGCAGTTCCACGCGGCTTCTTTCTGCCCGTGACGCCCGGAACGAAATACGTCACTGTCGGCGGAGCTATCGCCAACGACATTCACGGCAAGAACCACCACGTTGCCGGAACCTTCGGTCATCACGTCCTGCGCTTCGAACTCGTCCGCTCCGACGGCGCCCGTCTCCTCTGCAGCCCGACGGAAAACCAGGAATGGTTCGCCGCCACCATCGGCGGAATGGGCCTGACCGGACTGATCGCCTGGGCCGAAGTCCGCCTGCGGCACATCGTCTCCCGCAGCATTGACTACCAGGGTGACAAGTTCGTTGGCATCGACGAATTCCTGGCCCTCTCACAAAGCGCAAAGGCTGAGTACACAGTAGCGTGGATCGATTGCGTCTCCACGGGCCGGAATTTCGCCCGCGGCATCTTCATGCAGGGTGAGCATGCGAAGGAACCGGGCGAGCTTAAAAAGAGCAGGCAGCCGTGGCTTACTTTCCCCTTCGACCTGCCCGCCGTCGCCCTGAACCGCTTCACCATGTCCACGTTCAACATGGCCTACTACCACAAGCAGATCCCTAAGCAGAAGAGAGCAAAGGTGGATTACGAGCCGTTCTTCTATCCGCTCGACAGTGTGCTGCACTGGAATCGGATGTACGGGAAAAACGGACTGCTCCAGTTCCAGAACGTCCTTCCGCACGATGGCGGCCGCGAAGGCATGGTCGAAATCCTCAAGGCGATCACCCGCTCGGGACTCGCGTCCTTTCTCGCTGTCATTAAGTTCTTTGGCGACGTTCCTTCAGCCGGCATGATGTCCTTCCCAAAGCCCGGCATAATGCTGGCGCTCGATTTTCCCATTCGCCCCGAAGTCAGCTTCGATCTACTCGACCGCCTGGCCCGCATCACCCTCGAACACGGAGGCCGCATGTACTCGGCAAAGGATGCGCGCATGACCGCCGAGCAATATCAGACCTTTTATCCGCAGTGGCGGGAGTTTGAGCGCTACATCGACCCATCTTTTGATTCGGCCTTCTGGCAGCGTGTCACCGGTCGGAGACCCCGCGATGAGTAAGGGTAAAATCCCCTCGAAAATCCTGGCCCTCGGAGCAACCTCAGCGATCGCCGAAGCCACACTGCGCATCTTCGCCGTCCGCGGAGCCCGCTTCTTTCTTGTTGCGCGCAACCTCGACAAGCTGAATGCAGTCGCCGGCGATCTGCTCACTCGCGGCGCTGCCGGTGTCGCAACGCACGTCATGGATCTCGACGACACCTCCGCGCATCCCGCAATGCTCGCCGCCGCCGCCGAAAATCTCGGCACCATCGAGCTGGCATTGCTCGCGCACGGAGTCCTCGGAGATCAGCAGGAAGCCGAAGCCAGCTATCCGGTCACAGAAGCCGTCCTCGGCACCAACTTCATGGCGCCGGTCTCGATGATCACTTGGCTCGCGAATTACTTCGAGGCCTCGCATCAGGGAACACTGGCTGTCATCTCGTCGGTGGCCGGAGACCGCGGCCGAAAGAGCAACTATGTTTACGGATCCTCCAAGGGCGCGCTTAACATCTTCCTCGACGGCGTGCGCAACCGCATCGACCGCAGCGGCGTACACGTGCTCACTATCAAGCCTGGATTCGTAGCCACCCCCATGACCGCGCATCTGCCCCAGAACGCGCTCTTTGCCACGCCTTCAAAGGTCGCCGACGGAATCTTCAAAGCCGTTAAGAAGAGGAAAGACGTCGTCTACGTTCCCGGCTTCTGGGCCCTCATCATGCTCATCCTTCGCATGATCCCGCGCCGCATCTTCAAGAAGCTCAACGTCTGACGGTTCGCTGGACCGGAAAAAATTCGTCCTTTGGAACCCGTTTGCGCTGCCTTGGCTGAATCGGATGCCGCGCCCTGGGCATCTTTATGTGCATGCCGGGTCCAAAACCAGCTTCAGCTCGTCTATTACATACGCATTTAGGGCCTGTCAGCAGGCCTTAGACTGCCCGCGCCCGCTGTAAACTTTTAACACAGGAGATCTCGCATCCGGCCACCAGGTGCCTTTGTCTCTCGCGCTCGCTGACTCCAGCCGCGCGCACATCTGCCCGTATCGCGATCGCCGCAGCCGAACATACTTACCCGTGTCCCTCATCCGCTGCATTACTGCCGGGTGTTGTCAGGAGAAGCTGAAAAGATATGTGGATAGTCCGCCTCGCGCTACGACGGCCCTACACCTTCGCTGTCCTTGCGCTCCTGTTGATGATCCTCGGCCCGCTCACCGTTCTCAATACGCCGACCGATATCTTTCCGAACATCAACATCCCCGTCGTTTCCATCATCTGGCAGTACACGGGTCTCTCGCCGGATCAAATGGCGAACCGCATCATCTACCAGAGCGAGCGCTCTCTCACCACGACGGTGAACGACATCGAGCACATCGAGTCGAATTCCATGAACGGCATCGGGGTCATCAAGGTCTTCTTCCAGCCCAAGGTCAACATCGGCAACGCCGTTGCCCAGATTACGGCCGTTGCGCAAACTCAGCTCCGCCAGTTGCCCCAGGGAACTACGCCGCCCCTCATTATTCAATATTCCGCGTCAAGCGTACCCATCATTCAACTTGGCCTCTCCGGGCAGGGCCTCACCGAGTCGCAGCTGAACGACCTTGGTCTCAACTTTATCCGCACACAGCTTGTCACCGTGCCCGGAGCCGGCATTCCCTATCCCTACGGCGGCAAACAGCGCCAGGTGCAGGTGGATATCAACCTCCCGGCCCTCCAGTCCAAGGGACTCACCCCATCCGACATTGTCAGTACCATTTCTGCGCAGAACATCATTCTGCCGTCGGGAACGGCCAAGATCGGCCAATTCGAATATCAGGTCGAAACCAACAGCGCGCCGGACAAGATCTCTCAGCTGAACGACCTTCCCATCCGGTCGGTCAACGGAGCGATGGTCTATATCCACGACGTAGCGCATGTGCGCGACGGTTTTCCTCCTCAAACCAATATCGTCCGCGTCGATGGCCAGCGCGCCTCGCTTCTTTCCGTCATCAAGACCGGAGATGCATCCACTCTCGATATCATCTCTGGTCTCCGCGCCAAGCTCGATCAGCTCAAGAGCCAGCTCCCCCCTGCGCTCAAGATCACAGCGCTCGCTGATCAATCGGTCTTCGTGCGCGCCTCCATCAGTGGCGTTGTCCGTGAAGGCATCATCGCCGCCTGCCTCACCGCCGTCATGATCCTGGTCTTCCTCGGCAGCTGGCGCAGCACGCTCATCATTGCAGTCTCCATCCCGCTTTCAATTCTTTCATCGCTGCTCGCCCTGAGCGCCCTTGGCGAGACCATCAACATCATGACCCTCGGTGGACTCGCTCTGGCCGTCGGCATTCTGGTCGACGACGCCACTGTTGAAATCGAAAACATCAACCGCAATCTGGAAGAAGGCAAGGCCATAGAGCAGGCCATTCTCGACGGCGCCGCCCAGATCGCGGTTCCCGCGCTGGTGGCTACCATCTCGATTTGCATCGTCTTCGTCCCGATGTTCTTCCTCAGCGGCGTAGCGCGATATCTGTTTGTGCCGCTCGGTGAAGCCGTCTGTTTTGCCATGCTCGCGTCCTACATCCTGTCGCGCACCGTCGTGCCCACCATGGCAAAATACCTCCTCCAGGAGATCGACGACGAAGCCCACGAAAGAAAACTAACCAGTCGCAATCCCCTGATTCGTTTCCAGCTTGGCTTCGAGCACTACTTCGAAAAGTTCCGCGGCGGCTACTATCGCATTCTCGAGCTTTGCCTCGCCCACTCTGCAGTATTCCTGATTCTCTTTATTGTCTTCGCCGTCGTTTCTGCGGCCGTGCTCTATCCGTTTCTCGGCGAGGATTTCTTCCCCTCCGTCGACAGCGGGCAGTTCAAGATTCACGTGCGTGCCCGCACCGGAACGCGCATAGAAGATGTAGCCGAGCTCTGCGACCAGATCGACAACACCATCCGCGAGACGATTCCGCAGAAGGAAATCGTCACCATCATCGACAACATCGGCCTGCCCTACAGCGGACTCAACACCTCATACTCCAACTCCGCCGCCATCGGCCCCGGCGACGCAGATATCCAGGTCTCTCTTACCGAGAAGCATCACCCGACAGACGCCTATGTTCAGCAACTGCGCCGCATCCTCGGTGCGCGCTTTCCCGGAGTGACCTTCTACACTCTGCCCGTGGATATGGTCACGCAGATTCTCAACTTCGGCCTTCCCGCCCCGATCGATATCCAGATCGTCGGCCGCGACCTCTACGGCAATCGCGCCGTCGCCGAGCAATTGCTCAACAAGATCAAGCACGTCCCCGGAACCGCTGACTTGCGCATCCAGCAGCCCTTCGACAACCCCCAGCTCATGGTCGACGTGGATCGCACGAAGGCCAGCCAGCTTGGCTTTCAGCAGCGCGACGTCGCCGGTAGCCTGCTCACCGCCATGAGCGGCAGCTTTCAGACTTCGCCGAACTTCTGGCTCGACCCCACCAACGGCGTCAGTTATTCAATCGCCGTGCAGTCGCCTCAATATCAGCTCGACACCATGCAGGATCTGCAGAACATACCGGTGGGTTCCGCGTCGAGCAGTGCTGCGATACCGTTCGCGCCCCTGCCGAACGGCATGGTCTCCTCGGCAAGCTATTCGCCTACGGCCACCACACCCACGCAGATTCTTGGCAATGTCGCCTCAATCACTCAGGGCGCGGAGCCCGGAACCATCACCCATTTCAATATTGCGCCCGTCATCGATATATACGGCAACGTCGTCAACTCCGACCTTGCCAGCGTTGACAAACAGATTGAGACGATCCTCGCCGATGCCAGACACCACTTGCCGCGCGGATCACAGATTGTCGTGCGCGGCCAGGTGCTCACCATGCGCACCTCTTTTGTAGGTTTGTTCGGGGGGTTGATCTTCTCCATCCTGCTTGTCTACCTGCTCATCGTGGTCAATTTTCAATCCTGGCTCGATCCCTTCATCATCATCTCCGCCTTGCCCGCGGCCATCTCGGGAATCATCTGGTTCCTCTTCCTTACAAATACGCGCATCAGTGTTCCCGCCCTCACCGGCGCCATCATGTGCATGGGAGTCGCAACCTCGAACTCCATCCTGATCATCAGCTTTGCCCGCGAGCAGTTGGAAGAGACCGTCGGCGACGCGCGTGCCGCAGCGCTGAGTGCCGGCTTCGTCCGCTTCCGCCCGGTGCTCATGACCGCCCTCGCCATGATCATCGGCATGGTGCCCATGGCCCTTGGTTTGGGTGACGGCGGTGAACAGAACGCGCCCCTGGGACGCGCTGTGATCGGCGGCCTGCTCTTCGCCACTGTTTCCACGCTCTTCTTCGTTCCAACCTTCTTCAGTGTCCTGCACGGCCGGCTCGAAAGACGGCGCCGTGAACGCGAAGCCCGTCAAAAGCAAAGACCGCTCGCCATGTCGGAGAACTAAAACCCATGACTCAGCATTCACCTTCGCAATCGCACAACAACGGCAAGCCGCCCATCTCCGGCGGCAAGGCCATCGTGCTGCTCTTGGTCATCGTAGTTGTTGCCGTTATTCTTGCCGTTGTCGGAATCATCCCGCGCCTCAAGGCGCGCACCACACTGCAGGAGCAGACCAATGCGCTCGCAGCCCCTGACGTCCTCGTCGACTATCCCCAGCAGGGCCAGCCTTCGCAGGAAATCGTCCTGCCCGGCAACATCCAGGCCTACACTGATTCGCCTATTTACGCCCGCACCAATGGCTATTTGAAGAAGTGGTATTTCGACATCGGCGCACGTGTGAAGAAGGGCCAGCTTCTCGCTACCATCGAGACTCCTGAAGTCGATCAGCAGCTCGCGCAGGCCAAGGCTGATCTCGCCACCGCGCAGGCCAACGCCGCCAACGCACAAATTCAATCCGCGCGCTACCAGGAGCTCCTCAAGGGCAACGCCGTTTCCAAGCAGGACACTGACAACTTCACCACCCAGGCCGCTTCCACCACCACTCAGGTGCAGTCCGCGCAAGCCAATGTGTCGCGCCTTGAACAGCTCGTGGGATTCGAAAGCATCTATGCGCCCTTCGACGGCATCGTCACCGTGCGCAATGTCGATGTCGGCACCCTCATCGATGCTGGGGCCGCCCGGGAACTCTTCCACCTTGCGGAGGAAAATGTCCTCCGCGTCTACGTCAACGTGCCCCAGCCCTATTCGCTGGCCTGCGTGCCTGGCGTCTCCGCTGGCCTCACGCTCGCAGAGTTTCCCGGGCGCACCTTCGAAGGCAAGATTGTCCGCACCTCGAAGGCCATCGATCCCGCATCCCGCACCCTTCTCGTCGAGGTCGATGTCCCGAACCCCAAGGGCGAGCTCTTTCCCGGCGCCTACACTCAGGTTCACTTCAAGCTGAACAACCCGCGTCCCACGCTGATCATCCCCGTCTCCGCACTTATGTTCCGCTCCGAGGGCTTACGCGTGGCTCTGGTCCAGAACAACATAGCCAAACTCGTCCCCATCACCATCGGCCGCGACGACGGCAGGACCGTCGAAGTCGTCGCAGGACTGCAAAACTCCGACCAGGTCATCCAGAGCCCCCCCGATTCGCTGATCGACGGCGAAGCCGTCCGCATCATCCAGCCGAAAAAGCAATCCCCTCAACCCGGCGGCGGCACAGCCCCGCCATCGCAGGGCGGAGGAAGCTAAGCATGAAGTTCCTCCATTCCACTTCACGGCTTCTACTCGCAGCAGGCATTGCTTGCGTGGCCATCACGGGCTGCACCGTCGGGCCCAACTACCAGCGGCCGTCCGTACCGCCCCCACCAGCCGCATTCAAGGAGCTGCCGCCGCCCAATCCCCCTAACGGCACTTGGAAGCAGGCGCAGCCTAGCGACGCCTCTCTGAAAGGAAAGTGGTGGGAGATCTACAACGATCCCCAGCTCAACGACCTTGAAGAGAAAGTCGCCGTCTCCAACCAGACTCTCAAGGCGGCCACCGAGCAGTATTTCCAGGCGCGCGAGCAGGTCCGCGTCGCGCGAGCGAGCTACTACCCCACGCTCAACGCCGGACCTGCCATCTCACGCCAGCGCACAACCGACAATTCGCCCAGCGCCACCAAGGGACTGACCTATAACACGTTCTCTGTGGCGGGCCAGGTTCTCTGGGAGCCCGATCTCTGGGGACAGGTCCGCCGCACTGTCGAGCAGGCGCGCGCCAACGCCCAGGCCAGCGCAGCCGATCTCGCCAACGTCGAGTTAAGCCTCCGCTCCGAGCTCGCTATGGACTACTTCGAACTCCGCGGCCTCGACACACAAAAGCAGCTCCTTGACACCACCGTCGCCTCCGATCTCGACTACCTCCAGCTCACCCAACTGCGCTTCAAAGGCGGGATCGCCACCGAAGTTGACGTCGCCCAGGCCGAGACCCAGTACCAGAGCGTCAAGGCGCAGTCCATCGACGTAGGAGTCGCCCGCGCGCAGTTCGAGCACGCCATTGCCACCCTCATCGGCGTGTCGGCATCGACCTTCTCTCTGCCGCCCATGCCCCTCACGCTCACCCTGCCAGCCATCCCCGCCGGAGTTCCATCGCAACTGCTGGAACGCCGTCCGGACATCGCCGGCGCCGAGCGCCGTACCGATGCCGCCAACGCACAGATTGGCATTGCCATTGCCGCCTATTACCCGAACGTCACTCTCAATGGCACAGGCGGCTTTCAGAGCGCCAACGCTGGCACATGGATTCAGGGCCCCAGTGCCTTATGGGCACTCGGCGGCTCGGCCGTTGAAACGCTTTTCGACGCAGGGCGCCGCCACGCCGTGACCGCCCAGGCGCGCGACGCCTACGAAGCCCAGACCGCTAATTACCGCGAAAGCGTCCTTAACGCCTTCCAGGAGGTCGAGGACAACCTCGCCGCGTTGCGTATCCTCAACGACGAGGCGGCCACACAGACCGCCGCCGTCAACGCCGCCGAGAGATCGCTAACTATCAGTACCAATCGCTACAAAGGCGGAGTAACCACGTACCTAGAAGTGCTGACCGCGCAGACCACGCAGCTCAGTAACCAGCGCACTCAGGCCGACATCACCACGCGCCAGTTCGCTGCAAGTGTGCAGCTCATCAAGGCCCTTGGAGGAGGATGGGACACATCTCAGCTGCCAACGATGTAATCCGGCCTCCGGGAGCACTGGACTGGCTTCGGTAGCGGACTACAATTCGTTCGTCTATCTGATCTGAGAAAGCGAAGAGGGCTCCCGAGTTTGGCAACCGAGCAAGTCCTAATCCATCAACCGGCAACGCTCCGGGCTGAGGCATCTGTCGGTCGTCATCCCCTACTGTGGCTCGCCGCCCTCACTCCCGCGGTTTTGTTCCTGCATGGATACCACCCCTTCGCCGACGATGCTGGCATCTATGTCGCGGGCATCCGCAAGCTCGCCGACCCCTCGCTCTTCCAGCCGGACGCCCCGTTCGTCCTGGCCAGCACACGGCTTTCCGCTTTCCCCCATCTGCTGGCTGCGATTATTCGCTTCACTCGAATACCTCTCGAATACGTGCTGCTCGCCACGCATCTGACCTCGATCTTTGCCTTCCTCCTCGCCTGTTGGACCCTCGCCAGACGTATCTTCGATTCGCCTGCCGCGCAATGGTCAGCCATAGCCCTGGCTGGCGCATGCTTCACCCTGCCCATCGCGGGCACGGCCATACTGGTCATGGACCCTTACGTCACGTCGCGGTCGTTTTCGACTCCCCTCGGCCTATTCGCTCTGGCCGCGGCCATTGATCACAACTGGACTCGAAGTGCGCTCTTTCTCCTGCTTGCCGGACTCATGCACCCGCTCATGACTCTTTATGCCGCGGCATTCGTCCTTCTCTTCATCCTCATCGACCAGCGCCATGTCCGCGCTGCTTTGGCTCTGAGCCTCTTGGGAGTCATCACCCCAGGCACGATCTACCTGGCGACGCTGCATGACTCCGTATCGCCCGCCTACTCGCAGACCGTCCTCAGCCGGCATTATCTCTTTCCTTCGGGATGGCCGGGCTTTGAGTATCTCGGACTCGCCATTCCTCTTCTGCTCTACGCACTCGCTTTTCGGCGTCTCGGCGTTCAAAGTCTTCCTGGCAGACTCTGCCTCACCAGCCTCATGCTGGGAACCTCGGCCGCCCTCGCAGCCTTCCTCTTTGTTCATCCTTCAGGACCGTACTTCCTCATGCGCATGCAACTGCTGCGCAGCTTCCACATCCTCTACGTGCTCGCAGTTATCCTTCTTGGCGGCTTCGCCGGCGAGCTTCTCCTGAATCGACGACTGCGCTATTCCCGCTTGGCGGCCTTCACTCTGCTCGCCGCCATCATCGGGACGATGTTCTACTTTCAGCGCGACCGCTATCCTTACTCTGCCAATGTCGAGTGGCCGGGCGCACCCCCGCGCAATCCCTGGCAACAGACATTTCTCTGGATCCGCGCCAACACACCTCGGGACGCTGTCTTCGCTGCCAATCCGCGGCTAGTCTTTCTGGACGGCGAAGACTCGCACGGCTTCCGCGCGACCACGGAGCGGAGCCTACTCGCCGACGATAAGGACGAAGGCGTCGCTATCCTCTTTCCGAAGCTGGCTGAGCAGTGGGCGGTTGAGCGCAATGCCCAGATAGGACTCGATCGTCTCTCGGACTCCGACCGCGTGGCTCGTCTGCGCCCCCTGGGAGCCGACTGGCTCTTGCTCTCGAGCAACGCAGCTACTTCACTGCCCTGCCCCTACCACAACGCCGTATCGCAGGTCTGCCGTCTGAAATAATGCTTACCGGAATCTCCTCCATGCGGCTGAAACCGCGACCCCGGACGAAACCAATTAGGAACAGAGTGTGACGGTTCGATCTCCGGATTCCTTACGTTCCGTCGCTCGCGATGCGAAATAACGCTGGGTTATACTCGCAGGCGATTCCGTGGACGGGTTAATCAGGGGGCAAAATGAAACCGCTTTCACGCCGCGACATGTTAAAGACCAGCCTGCTCGTGCCGGCTGCTGCCGCTGTCCACGGCATAGGCCCGCTGGGCACCGCGATCGACGCTGCCGCTGAACTTCCTGGCCATCCTCCGGCAAAATCCGTGCGCGAATCTTCCAGCCAGAATGCCACCACCGGCGTCGGCGCTGGACGCGAGCGTCTTCTCCTCGATTTCGGCTGGGGCTTCCACTTTGGAAATGCAGACGACCCGGCCAAAGACTTCGGCTTCGGAAGTGGAAGGACAGGCAATTTCCAGAAGACAGGAAATTTCATCCCCGCCGGCGCGATCGCCTTCGACGACAGCGATTGGCGCAGCGTGGACCTGCCCCACGACTGGGCCATCGAGCTGCCTTTCCAGAACGATCCCGCGCTAGCGAGCAAGGGATTCTACCCGCTGGGGCGGACCTACCCGGCTACCAGCGTCGGCTGGTATCGCCGCGTCTTCGATCTTCCCAACGCGGACGCGCACAAGCGCATCACCCTCGAGTTCGATGGCGCGTACCGGGAAACCATGGTGGTCTTCAACAACTTTTACATCGGCACCCATAGCGGCGGATACGATCCCTTCAGTTTCGATGTGACTGACTTTGCGAATCCTGGCGGCAGAAACGTCCTGCTGGTCCGCGTGGATGCCACATCGAGCGACGGCTGGTTTTATGAAGGAGCCGGAATCTATCGGCACGTGTGGCTGGTGAAAACGCATCCGGTCCACGTAAAGAAGTGGGGCACCTTTGTGCGAGTTCGGGTCCAGCCCGGTGAAGCCACCCTTTCGATCAGCACAGAAGTGAGCAACCAGGACAAATCTGCGCAGAACGCGCGCATCACCTCGACAGTGCTCGACCCCGCTGGCAACGCGGTAGCAAAAGGCTCCACAGCCCCAGCAGACGTACCGGGGGCGGATGAGAAAACCTACGAGCAGGAGATCACGGTCGGCCGGCCTCTTTTGTGGTCCCTCGAAGAGAGAAACCTCTACAAGCTGGTGACGCAGGTCGAAGTCGCCGGCGAGGTAGTCGATCGCTACGAGACGCCATTCGGCATTCGCACCTTAAGATTCGAAGGGGAGAACGGTTTCTTTCTGAACGGCAAGCCGGTAAAGCTCAAGGGAACCTGCAATCACCAGGACCACGCCGGAATCGGCGCTGCCCTGCCCGACGCCGTGCAGTCCTACCGCGTCCGCAAGCTTCAGGAGATGGGCTGCAACGCCATCCGTACTTCACACAATCCTCCCACACCGGAGCTGCTCGATGCCTGCGACTCGCTGGGCATGCTCGTCTTCGACGAAACGCGCATGATGTCGTCCAATCCCGAGGGGCTGAGCCAATACAGCGACTTGGTGCAGCGTGACCGCAATCATCCCAGCGTTTTCATGTGGTCCATGGGCAATGAGGAAGGCCAGGCGAACACAGAAATCGGCCTGCACATTCTCACCGCAATGAAAGCAGTCTCAACCGAGTACGACGGCTCGCGGCCCGTGTCCATCGCTCCTATCCGCGCCATTGGAGTTGGCGGCCTCGTAGTCTGCGACGTGATGGGCTACAACTACATGGACCCGGAGGCGGAGGCGTATCACAAAGCCCATCCCGAACACCCCATCATTGGCACGGAAACCGTCAGCGCGGTCGGCACGCGCGGCATCTACATCACCGATCCGGCAAAGGGCTTCGTGGGCTCCTACGATCCCTACACCACCACTGGCCGCGCCTCGGCCGAAGGATGGTGGAGCTTCTGTAATTCGCGCCCCTGGTGCTCGGGCGGCTTCGTGTGGACCGGATTCGACTACCGCGGCGAGCCCTCGCCCTATGAGTGGCCCAACATCAGCTCGCAGTACGGGATCATCGACACCTGCGGCTTTCCCAAAGACACTTTCTTCTACTACCAGTCATGGTGGACCGCCAAGCCGGTTCTGCATCTCTTCCCGCACTGGAACTGGCCAGGAATGGAAGGCAAAGAAATCGCCGTCTGGGTGTATTCGAACCTCGATAAGGTTGAGCTCTTCTGCAACGGTCAGAGCCTCGGCGCGAAGGACATGAAAAAGGATTCGCACCTCGCGTGGATCGTCAAATATGCCCCCGGCTCCATCGAGGCGCGCGGCTTCAAAGACGGCAAGGTTGTGATCACGACGAAGCGGGAAACCACCGGCTCCGCTACAAAATTAGTAATGAAGGCAGACCGCCAGGAGATTTGCGCCGATGGCGAAGACGTGGCCATGTTCGCCGTCGAGGTTCAGGATGCGCAGGGCCGCGTCCTGCCCATCACCGATAACGATGTGACCTTCCGCGTCTCCGGCCAGGGCAAGCTGATTGGTACCGGCAATGGCGACCCCACAAACCAGGAACCCGATAAGGGCCCCTCGCGCAAGGCTTTCTCGGGCCTTTGCATGGCCGTTGTCCAGTCGACGAAAACGGCCGGCAGCATCACCACTCAGGCGACCTCTCCGGGACTCGCGCCGGCCAGTGTCGCGATTACCGCGAAAAGCGTCACCCTCCGCCCGCAGGTAGCCGTCTGGGAGCGCGAAGTCCCGGTGGGCTCAGGCATCACCGGTCTCTGGAGGCCAGTGCCGTCAGCGGGCGGCGACGCCGGCATTCTCGCGCTGCTGATGGGCGCGGGCAACAGCGTCTTCACTCTGCGGCAGGATGGAAACAATCTGACCGGCACTGTCGAAGGCACCAATGGCGGCTTCTTCGGCGGCAATGATGTGCCGGCCCCGATCACGGACGGCAAGTTGAATGGCGATCAAGTCTCTTTCACAGCCGGAAACAGCACATTTGCGGGAACGCTGAAGGGCGAGCAGATCGAATTGCAGCGGACGACAAATGTCGGCTTCCCGATGCCCCACCCTGCAAAGGAAGAGGCGAACCGACCAGCAGTTGGGCCGCCACCCGACGGATCTGATCCGTCGATCAATGCTTCGCGGCGACGGCCAAACGCCCCGATCGTTCTCCATCGAGTGCAACGGTAAAAACAACCTTCCAGGCCTCTATGAATCCTTGGCTCGCCTGCGCCCCTTTGGGAACCACTTGGCTGCTTCTCTCCCGCACCGCCATGACCTCCTTCCCCTGTCTCTACCGCAACGCAGTGGCTCAGGTCTACCGCCTGGACTGAAAGAGCGGGGTATTCGTGTGCGGCTTCACCCGTGCCGAAATGAGCCCGAAAACCCACGTGGTCTCAATCGCTGTAGGTGATCCCCCCAAGCTGACCACCAATTTCCCTTGAACCTTTGCGGAATCGCCAGTCGCCTGTATTCTTTCTGGCAGTCGAGAAATCAACACAGCCGGACCTCTTCAGGAACAGGCCATCATCGACCAATTGCTAAGAGAGCGCGATCTCTTCCTCGTGCGCTCGGGGAGGTCAATTGGCGTTAACAACTCCAAGCGCAGAAACACCGCAAAAGCTATCAACTCTGGCATTGCTCGCCTCGACGATAGGGCTTCTTGCCGAGATCGCTACAAACATCTCCAATATCAGCGATCGCCTCGATAAGCACTTTCTCATCACGCTGGCGGTGCTCTACGCCGCGACCGTTCTTTTCGCCTTCACGACTTCATTGGGAGATCCCCGCCAGACAAAGGTCCGCCGCTGCCTGATCATTGGCGGCGCCACGCTGCTGGCCGCCATACCGCTGGGCTGGAGGGGCTGGCAATACTATGAACACAACCGACGTGTCGTCCGCCCCGCCGAAGCCCCAAAGGTCAAGCTGCTGAACTTTCTGCGCATCCCTCTCGCCCTTGCCGCCGAGCAGCCGCTGCATCTGGATTTTTCCCTCAACGAGGATCTGTCGAGTTTCCATCTTGTCAACGACTCCAAATTTGGCCATGGGCCCTCAGTTCCCACCTACGCTGTCGACCTGGAAATCGTAAAGGCCTTTCATTCCGGGTCGTGTACCGGCGTCGAGGGCGAGAGACCGGCGCAGGCCGCAGTGCCCGTCTTACGCGAATTCTGGACCAGGCAGAGCAGGTCGGATCTGGCCATGTATTTATCTGATCCCAATTCCCTCGGCCGGTTGATTCGCGAGCGTGGCGATATCTTCAGCCAGATCATCCCTACATCAGCACAATTTAAATCGATGTCCCCCGCCGACTACGAGATCGTACGGGCGTGGATTCATGATTGCGTTGGTCTGTATCTGCCGGTCTTCACCTTCGCATTCACCAATGACAGCGGTAAGGACGTGACGCTCACCAAGATCGTCTATCACGTCCATGAGATCGGCACTGTGAAAGAGGCCATAGCCGGACAGCTCATCCCGCTCAAGACGTATGACTACACGCTTGCGTGGAGACCTGGCGATCAGGTCCAGAACATCGCCTTTGTCGTGCCTGCGCATCAGCAGGCCGCGTTCGATGTAAGGCTCTCTCCCGGATCGCCCGAACGTGGCATTACCTGGTGGATGAATATCGAGGTTGTCGATTCCAATAACACTTCCGTAAAGACACCCGACTTCCAGCTCACCATGAATAAGGAGAACTGACATGCCCTCCACAATGGGACGCGTACTGTGGTGGGCGGCGCTGCTTTGTCTGGGTCTCCAGGCAGACGACGGAAAGGGTCAATCGGGTTCTCTCGTAACCTCGGTCGCCTGGTCGTCGGATGGGCAGTCCATCGCCTCTGCCACCAATCGCGGGCTGGTTACGGGCTGGAACGTCGCAAAGGGGGAGATCGCGTGGAAATGGCAAGGTTCGACCAAGAAAATATTAGGCGTTTACTTCGATACCTCCCGGCAGGCCTTCGTGGTAGTCCAGTGGCCTGATCAGGTCCTGCTGCTGGACGCAAAAACCGGAGCGGTCGATCTTCACCTCGCCATCGATCTCCCCGAGCGGGACGGTGACATGCGATCTCCCATGAATCTTTCCGCGTACGACGATGTATCGGGGATGCTCGCTCTGGCTGGAACGATACAGCCCTCAATCCATCTCGTGAATATGCGCAAGATCCCTAACTCGGCGGCCCCGCAGGTGATCGCTCTAGGGACGGGTATTTCCTGGCTCCATCAACCGGACATCGACCCCTCCGGGGAGACTTCTGCTGTGATGTGGATTCGCCGGCCAAGTGTCAGCGATGCCGATTCCGGTGAATTGGCCTTCGACGATTCCAATGCATATCCAGCCGAGATCGCCCTATGCAGCGGCGGCAAAACAGCTCTCGGCATCACGAGAGACGGCTGGTTCTATCGATGGGACGCTGAAGCAGATCGTGTCATCTACCGTCGCCACATGGAAACGCCCGAGGATTCCGATGCCGATCACGCCCGCGAGTTTCCACATGCAGCGCATCTGGGATGTGCCAGCGAGAGCCTTGGCCTCACGACAGGAACTACAAAGAAATATGGCGGCATACAGTTATGGGATATCTCTGCAGGAGTACTCAGTGACTTCCAGAAATCCGAGCCGGATAAGTCCTTTTATGTCGATGCATACAGCATCGCTCTCAGCTCCGATGGCCGTTTCGCCGTCACAGACGGCGAGGGGAGCTACAGAGTATGGAATCTGACCAGCGGCAAGTTAGTCCGGGAAACCCTGATTGTTCATGAGGCGGAGCCGGGCTGGGAATACCGGACCGTGAACTTTTCCTTCGCCAAAGGTACTCACCTTCTTGCATACCCGGACGGCGACTTTGTCTTCCTGGCGGATCTCGACAAGAACGCCGTTCGATGTCTCGGCACAGCCTGCCCTCCTCTTACAAAGGAGGAGTTGCCGCAGATGAAACCGGACAAATGACCACCTGCCAAAGGCATGCAAGCTAGATCTCTCACCCGTGATCACGCACCGGCTGTCCAGCACTCGCCGAAGCGATGCACCTGTTCAAGAGCGGCTGAAGCCAGTAAGACCCCGTTCTATCCGACGCCCTGACTTTGATCGCCGATGCGTCCTATTTGACGGTGAGCGTGACGCTAAGCGCGTGACCGACGACACTGGTTCCGCTTAGGCTCGCGTATCCGGAAACTGTGATGATGTAGCTTCCGGGCGGAGTCCCGGGATTGCCCGACGGCGGATGATTGAGGTAGCCGTAGCGCGCCGAGCAGGCTCCAAGCCCCAGACCGGCTGCGACAAGAAGAGCCACGAACCCCAGGACGCGCAGGGTTGCAATCCCCGAACGCCTGCGCAGGGCGCCAAGTCCGGCCAGTGCCAGAACGCCCGGCAGAGCAATCGCGTACGCGACGTGCGACCCCGCGGACGGCGACTTCATCAGGGCATTACCCTTGCCCGACGCGGCTTGCGTCTGGATCTGCAAAGTGCTCGTCACCGGCTGATTGGTCAGCGGGGTGAGCGTTGTGGGGCTGAATACGCACTTGGCCGTGGCTGGAACTCCAGCGCAGGAGAGGGTCACCGTGTCGTTAAAGCCATTCTCCGGAGTCACCGTGACGGCGATATTCGCAAAGTCACCGGCAGTCACGCTGGCTGCAGTGGGGCTGGCCGTCAGCGCAAAATCGGGCAGACTGCCGGTATCGGCGTTGATCGAAAGAGCCGAAGATGAGACGCCATACCCTTCGCTGCCGGAGTAGACCGCGGTTACCGTCCGCGTGCCCTGCGGTAGCTTGTCAACGGTAAGCTCCGCTGCGCCGTTTTCCACAAAAGCTGAGCCCAGTGAACCCCTCGCCGTCTCAAAGCTCACAGTCCCGCTGTTCGCGGCATTGCCGGCAATGTCGCCGACCCTCGCGGTAAATTTGGTTCCAGGAGTTTCCGACGCCACTGAGAGATGGGTCCGCGTCGCCACTTGCGCCCAGGCGCTTAGCCCCGCACCCACCATCCATAGCGCCAGTAGATAGCCCACAGCTTTGCTTGCTGCCCGCGTGCCGATGCGATGCCTCAACAACTGCAAATTCATTCTTCGGATTCTCTGCTCTCTCAAAAAACTTCCCGGCACGCGCGCTGCGCCTGCCAAAGAATCATTGTATCCGAGCCAACGCCGGGTGCCGCACCCTTCCCCCCGATACCGTCGCACGGTACGATGTCTGGTTACGACCTTCCTTACGCGAGGCCATCCTCATGACGACTACTCTCTCCCAACGCCCGCAGCTGCAGCACCTCACCGCCCAGCTCAATGACCTGAAGCAGAAGGGCACCTACTTCAAGCTGCGCGTCCTCGACGACATGCAGGCGCCCGTCTGCCACTACGACGGCAAGCAGGTCATCAATCTCGCCTCCAACAACTATCTCGGTTTGACGGCCCACCCCAAGCTTCGGGAAGCCGCCATCCAGGCCACCAAAGACTACGGTGTCGGCTCTGGAGCCGTCCGCACCATCGCGGGCACCATGAAGATCCACATGGAGCTCGAAGAAAAGATTGCGGCCTTCAAAAATGTCGAGGCCTGCGTCGTCTTTCAGAGCGGATTCGCCGCCAACGCCGGCACGGTCTCCTCCATCCTCGGCAAAGAGGACTTCATCCTCTCCGACGAGCTCAACCACGCCAGCATCATCGACGGTGCCCGCCTCTCCCGCGCCAAGATCAAGGTCTTCCGCCACAAAGACACCGCGCACGCCGAAGAGCTGCTCAAGGAAGTCGCCAACGACCCCGGACGCAAGCTCCTTATCACCGACGGCGTCTTCTCGATGGACGGCGACATCGGCCCTGTCGATAAGCTCTGCGATCTCGCCGAAAAGTACGGAGCCATCATGATGGTCGATGACGCCCACGCGTCGGGTGTCTTGGGACGCAACGGCCGCGGGTCAGTGGATCATTTTCATTGTCACGGGCGCGTCGACGTTCAGGTCGGTACTCTCTCGAAAGCGATCGGAGCGCTCGGCGGCTACGTCTGCGGTTCGCGCGATCTGATTGACTTCCTCTACCACCGCGCCCGCCCCTTCCTCTTCTCGACCTCGCACCCGCCGTCCGTAACTGCCACCTGCATCGCGGCCTTCGATCTCCTCGAACAGGAGCCGGAACGCATCGAACGCCTCTGGGACAACACCCGCTACTTCAAAGCCGAGCTCGGCCGCTTAGGCTTCGACATCGGCGGCGTGACCACGCCGGCGAGCGAAACGCCGATCACGCCCATCATCGTCGGCGACGGCCGACGCACCATGGACTTCTCAAAGGCCCTCTTCGACGCCGGAGTCATGGCCACCGGCATCGCCTTCCCGACCGTCCCCGAAGGCAAAGCCCGCATCCGCACTATCATGACCAGCGAGCACACCCGCGCCCAGATCGACCAGGCGCTGGACATCCTCGACAAGACCGCCCGCAAGATGGGGATTTTGTAGACACCGACCGATCGGAACTTCGCAATTAGATCTCGGGGAAGAAATCGAAGAAGGCGTCGATGCTCTGGCGCAACTGTGCCTCAATCTGTTCGCGGGAGCCTTCGAGCAGGTGCATCGTGACCCGAGCGGTGTTGCCGTTCCTGAGTTCGATGGGCGCTTCACCCACCCCTGCCACTTCCTCGGCAGGAAGCAGACGCAGACCATAGACGAGAGCCAAATTAGCCATAGGATCATCTTATCTGTGTCGGCACCAGGCACGTGCCCCCCAGCAGGTACAATCGAGTACGACATTGCTATGACAGACACTGCTCGCGACACCGTCATCCTTGGCTCCGGCTGCGCCGGACTGACCGCCGCCATCTACGCCGCGCGCGCCAACCTCAAACCGCTGGTGATTGAAGGACATGAGCCGGGCGGGCAGCTCTCCATTACGACGCTGGTCGAGAACTTTCCCGGTTGGCCGGAAGGCATTCAGGGACCGCAGCTGATCGAGAACATGAAGCAGCAGGCGGAGCGGTTCGGCGCCGAGTTCCGGATGGGGCACCTGGTATCGGCGGACCTGTCGAAGCACCCGTTTGCGCTGCGGGTGGGCAGCGACACGATTCACACACGCACACTGATCATCGCCAGCGGGGCGTCGGCGCGATGGCTGGGCCTTCCCTCGGAACAGGCGCTGATCGGGCATGGTGTGAGCTCATGCGCGACCTGCGACGGGTTCTTCTTCTCGGGCAAGGAGATTGCAGTAGTGGGCGGAGGTGACTCGGCGATGGAGGAAGCATTGTTCCTGACTCGCTTTGCCACCAAGGTCACGCTACTTCATCGGCGCGAGCAGTTTCGCGCCTCACGCATCATGCTGGATCGGGCGATCGTTCATCCCAATATCAAGTTCATGTCCAACACCAAGGTGGAAGAAGTGCTGGGCGTTGAGCAGAAAGAAGTCAGCGGGCTGCGGCTGCGCGATACGGTCACCGGGGTGGAGTCCACGCTCCCTGTCAGCGGACTCTTTCTCGGCATCGGGCATATCCCGAATGCCAGCATGTTCAAGGGACAGATCGACCTCGACGAAGACGGCTACATCAAGACTCACGATTTTGTCTTTACCCGGGTGCCGGGGGTCTTTGCCTGCGGGGATGTCCAGGACCGGCGGTACCGGCAGGCGATCACAGCCGCCGGATCGGGCTGCGCGGCTGCTCTGGAAGTGGAGAAGTACCTCGAGGAGCATGGCCGGTAGCCGGGTACCCCCTCCCCCCTATCTCGTGGCGCTTTTGAGAGTCATTGATTCTAAAAGGCTTTCACGACATGGCAAGCAATGCGCGTGGGCAACTCACAGAGATGAAAGAACTTGCGAGTATTTCACAGAGAACAAATGAGTTACGTCCGGTCATCGGAATCAAAGGCTTTATGTCCCGGTCATTGATTTCAATGAGGTTATCAACCCAAAAGTCAAAGGCCCGACCGCAATGGCGGACGGGCCTTTTTCGTCTCTAATTCTTATTATAGCGGGTTGATGGAAATAGTCGGCCAAGATTTGGGCAGGGGCGGCTTGAATCAACAGGTAAGTTCCCTCATTAATGAACAAAAGGGCTCCTCCAGAACTAATCCCGTACTCAGGTCACAGACAACGGAGGTCAACTCAATGAGTGGTTTGCCCTGTTATCATAACCGGCAATTATCTAGTTTTCGCGCGGTTCGAGCGTAACGAATATTCCTGTTAACGAATATTGCGTCGGGATCGCAGTCAAGAGAGGAGGAGAGGTGCCATGGCCGACCCCTCACAGTTCAACACCGACCGCACCCATCCGGGCCAGTGGACGATTACCTTCAGCAACCCGCCGATCAACATGTTTGTTCCTGCAACGATCATCGAATTGGGAGCGCTCATGACCGACCTCGAGGCGGATCCATCCGTGAAGGTCGTCGTGTTCCAGTCGGCGAATCCCGACTTTTTCGTCGCCCATCTCGATGTGGGCAAGGCGGCCGAACGACCAGAGGCGCTGGGCCTATGGCGCGACTTTGTGCTGCGCCTCTCGTCCACGCCCGTCGTGAGCATCGCCAAGATTCGGGGGCGCACGCGCGGCATCGGTAACGAGTTCGTGCTGGCCTGCGACATGCGCTTCGCCAGCCGGCAAAGCGCCCTGTTCGGCAACCCCGAGGTCGGCGTCGGACTGGTCCCGGGCGGCGGAGCGCTGGAGTGGCTTCCGCGCCTGATCGGCCGCTCGCGCGCACTTGAGTTCGTCCTCAGTGGCGACGATTTCGACGCTGATATCGCCGAGCGCTATGGCTGGGTGAACCGCACCCTGGACGATGACCAGCTCGACTCGTTTGTCGACACGCTCGTCCATCGACTGATCTCGTTCGATCATGAAACGCTGGCTGCGGCGAAAGCCCAGGTCAATCGGTTCGGGGTGCCGACAGCTGCCGAACTCCAGTCGAGCAACGACCTGTTCTTCCCATTGCTGGCCTTGCCCGGTGCACAGGCGCGACGTGCGAAGGTCCGCAACCTCGGTTATGGCGTTCGTAGCGACTTCGAATTGAACTTCGGCCGGTACCTCCCCTCGTTCGGGCCGGACGACGATGACACGGATAAGCATCCATAACGCGCGGGCAGCGAGGAACCTATGTCCCATCATTTCGATACCAAACTGGCGAAAGAGGATCCAAGCCTGAACGTGTGTGATTTCTATCTGTTTGAGGGCGCTCCCGACACAACGGTGATGGCGATGACGGTCAATCCTGATGTTGTCCTCTCTGCACCGGATACCCTTCACATTGAGGGTTTGTATGCCTTCCGCCTCGACCTCAATGGTGACGCTCGCGAAGACGTTGTCTTCAAGTTCAGGTTCAACGAACCGAGACATGTGAACGGGGACGAGCATGTCCATGTTCAGAAGTTTCAGGTCCGTAAAGCCACTGGCGACGCTATCGGCGGGGACGAGGGCGAGCTTCTGCTAGAAGGCGATACGGGCAAAGTCCATAGCAAGTCTGGTATTCGCGCCTTCGTCGGAATCGCTGCCGATATGTTCGCCGCCGACGCTTCCGCAATGCAAAATCTTCAGAAGGCCTTCTACAACGAACGCAGGTATGACGGCGATGCATTCCTGCGCAGTCGTCGGAACTTCTTCAACAAGCGCAATATCACTGCGATTGTCCTCGAAGTCCCAAACCATCTGATCGGTAAGGGAACGGTTCATGCCTGGGCCACCGTGTCACTTTACGGCCATGCTCCCGAGATGCAGGTGTCACGCTGGGGCCTGCCGATGATCACGCACCTCTTTCTCAACGATCCCGGCAACCAAGAAGTGAAAGAGACCTTCAACAAATCCGTGCCATCAGACGACATCGCTTTATTCTCGGGATACATCGCAGACTATACGCAGAAGATGACTACCTATGCAGGATCTGCCATGAACCCGGAAGAATACGGACAGCAAATGGTCTCTCGACTATGCCCGAACACCTTGCCCTATGAATTAGGAACGGCAGCTGCATTTGATGTCGCGAGATTCAATGGCAGGCCACTGGGTGATGATGTTCAGGATGTGATGCTTTCATTGGCGACAAACAGGCCAATCCAAGACGGTGCTGCCCCTGATCGCAATCGGATTCGTACCGAGTTCCCATATTTTGGTGAGCCCTACTCGGAGGAAGAACAGAAGGATGTCGTACCATGGCACCCACGTCGTAGTCATTGAGATCCCAGAAGGTACGCCGCTACAGTGCACATCCTATTTTTTATAACTTGCGTAATTTAATACGTTTCCGCCCATTCGCTAGCCTACGTTCGGGTGGGTTTGAGCGTAAACCGACCAAGAGCTTCGTTGTGACAATCATCTTTGCGGCCCCCGGAATAGACTCCTTTTCGAGGTGATTTGTGCTGCAGCGATCCGAATATTCGACACAAAAGTAGCATGGGATTTATCTTTACCAATCGGCACTCCCAAAGAGGGATTCGCAAGTCGGATGGGAGCGTGGCCGATGACTTCACGCAGACAACTGTTTAGCGGTCTCACTTTACTTTTACCCTCGAATTTCCGCGGTTCCTGGCTGCTCGGCGCCGCACCTAGCAAATCGGAGGAAATCTATGAAACGAGAAATCATTCGCGTTGAGCCACTGGACACCTATCTGGAAAAATACAAGGCCCCAGCTTCAACCGTGACGAAGCACGGCGACACAATCTACGTCTCAGGTTCTCCGCCGTTCGACCCCAAAACAGGAGAAATCTTCAAGGGACCGATTGAGCGTCAGACGGAGATCGTATTGGATCAACTCAAGCTCTGTGTCGAAACGGCAGGCTCTTCTCTGGAAAACATTCTGAAGCTGAATGTCTACGTCACCTCAGTAGACATGTTCCCTGCGGTGAATACCGTCTACAGGCGTTATTTCCCGGAGAACCCGCCGGCGCGCATTTTTATCAATGTTCCTGCTTGGTACGGTGGGTTTGATATTGAAGTGGATTGTATTGCCGCCGTTCTATAAAGAATATTCTTTTTAGGGCGACACAGACCTATTCGTCTCTGCATGGCCCTGCACGGGCAATGGTTCGCGCGGCGATGGCGAAAATCAAGAGCTTATAAAACCTCGCCTTCATTGGACCAGGTAAGCCTTCACTAAACGAGCCGCATTTTTCGTTCGACCGCATCCACAGTCTGAGAAATCAGGGTACCCCTGATAGGCGACTTAGCAGGCACTTTCGAATGCAGTCTTTGTAGCCCGACCGTCCCTCGGCCCGCACGAGAACTCCAAGAAGAGGCGAGGGCGAGTCGGCGTTCCGCACGGGTTGGCCGAGTTTGACTAATCAGAGGCAAAGGATTTCCGGATCGCTGAATTCCCTTGCAATACCTGAAGAGTGAACTCACTATGGACGCAAGAGCATTTCTGGACTGTTGATGTCGCTCTGGCTATGAAGCTTTTCTGCGGGTCAAAGACAGAAAGCCTATCGCAAGCCCTTGTCCCGTTCCGCAACCAGGCAAGTAGATAGATCAACGCTGCGATCCGGAAGGGTCACGGTTGTCCCAATCACGGCCATCCCAAGCAATCAAAGAGGGCGAGCAAATGAGGACATACCTGCTTCAGACAACCGCATTATGGCGGGGGCTATGGGCACGGAAGCCGATGCTCATGGCTTTGGCACTGGGCTGCTCGACCGCAGTGCTCGGTCAGGTGAACGTGCTCGAGCGCGGCTACGACAAGTCCCGCACAGGAGTGAACGCGGCGGAAACCATCCTCACTCCCGCAAACGTCAACTCCAGCGCAAATAAGTTCCACAAGCAGTTTGTGATGCGCGTGGACGGCAAAATCGAGGGGTCGCCGCTCTATGCTTCGGGCGTTGCAATCGCCGGCGGGACGCACAACGTAGTCTACGCCGCAACGATGCATAACACGGTCTTTGCCTTTGACGCGGACACAGGCGCGGAGCTCTCAGCTCGATGGCTGGGGAATCCGATCACCGGGCCGGACCTGAGCCATCTGAAGCCCACGACGGTTCATCCCGAGTGGGGCATCCTGAGCACTCCGGTGATCGACCTCAAGACAGGGACGTTGTATGTCGTGCGCTGGGGCTACGAAAGCGGCACAAGCGGGCCAACCTTCCGCCTGTTTGGCCTGGACATGACGAACCTGACCAACGACAAATTCGCGTCGGTGCTCATTGACGGCTTCAACGTAGGCGGCAGCGGCTTCAATCGCTATCTTCAACTGCAGCGTGCCGGGCTGACCCTGGCCGCCAAGCCGGGAGGCCCGCAAGCACTGGTGATTGCCTTTGGCGGCGGCGAGGGCGCGGGAGCGTCTCCGGGATGGGTGGTGGCATACGACACGGCGAAGCTCGCACAAGGGAATGCACAGGCAAACGTGTGGTGCAGCAATCCACGCAATAACGCCGGCGGAGGTGGCGGCGGAGGCGTCTGGATGGCGAACGCGGCTCCGGCAATCGACGCCAACGGAGACATCTTTGTAGTTACCGGCAATGGCCCCTACAATCCGCAATTCGGGCTGGATCAGCTAGGTGAGAGCATCGTGCATCTGGTGTGGAATCCAGGAAACCCTGGGTCGCTGACGGTGGCTGACTGGTTCACTCCGTTCGTCGACTCCAGTCGCGACGACGGGCACCGGGACCAAGACCTGGCCTCGGGAGGCATCATTGTATTTCCGGATGAGATGGGCCTGATCGCAGGCGGCAAAGACGGAGCGTACTACCACGTGAATCGCGCAAATATGGGCAAACGCGATTACACGAAGCTCCTGGACAGCCCGTTCGTCGCGTCGTTTGACTATCAGCCAACCAACGGACACACATCGCTCTTCGACGACCTGAACCAGGTGACGTCGACTGATCCCTTCACTATTGGACCGGCCTCGAGCGGCCGTACAGCGCATATCCATGGGACGGGCGTGTACTTCAACAACCTCATCTTCGTGCAGGGCGAGAACAATAAGGTCCGCGTCTTCTCAAAGAACGGTGGACATATCAGCGTTCAACCAGTCGCACAGGGCACGTCCATCGCTTCACTTGGGACATCGTCGCCGGGGGGCATGCCAGGCGGCATCCTCGCGCTGTCGGCAAACGGAACCTCGAACGCGATCCTTTGGGCGAATGAAGCTTTCGGGAATCTTCCCAACGATCCGGACGCCAACCAGCATTCGACCGCAAACATTCTGCGCGCTTACGACGTTTCGACAGTGCCGACCGGCACCCTGCAGGAGGTCTGGGACAGCGAAGCGGAGCCGAACGATCATGTAGGCCACTCCACCAAGTTTGCTCCGCCACTGGTGGCGAACGGCAAGGTATATCAGGCGACGTACGACGACCAGATCGTAGTCTACGGCCTCGGAGCACCCTCGGCGACGCCGACCCGGGATATCCGGCGGACCGTGGTATTTATCTACGGACAGACAATTCCCGGTCAGGACATGTTTGTACGGGGACGCTCGAAGGATGGCGGGCCGATCCGCATCCGTCACCGCAACTGGCTGAACCCGCACACCAATATCTATCGCTGGGGCGATGCGAATCTCGATTGGGAGGGAGTTGAGCTTGGCCAGACTGCGCCACCGGGAAGGTTCGGCGGAGGATCGCCAGTGGACTGGACGACAAGCCTTGCGCAAGGTGCAGGCCAGCCGTATGCAACGACCGCGGGGTTCGGAATCGCTGACGAAAACACATTCGGTTCGAACTACTGGATGCTGGATGTGGACATGGACTGCGAACAGGCGTTCGACGACGGACATGGCGGAAAGTGGTTTGAGCTGAAAGCGCTGATTGCGCCGCGTCCGGGGCCGGAGGAAGACGTCGTGCAGACCAGTACGCCTCCGCCGCCGTACAAATCACCCAACCATATGGGGCTGTGCGGCATGATCAATGTGTTCGTCGCCAACTTTGAGGGTCTGCCCCCTGGGCTTGATCCGAACGCCGCGAAATTCATCAAACCGAGCTACACCTACCTCTCTCCAGTTGACGATCGGACGGCTTCCACGGACGTGTTGGACAACACACCGTGCGTCTCTCCGACGGTCGAGAATCGCTGTGTCGGAAACCTCTCGCAGAGCTGCCAGAGTGTCAGTGGCGGCGACTTCTTCCGAACCGTTCAGAATTGCAGCCTGAAATCAGCGGGAGGGAACTATGGACAGATGTGCCAGAAATCGACGGGTCAGTGTTGCACGCCCAACGAAGGAAGCATCTGCCAATAACGAGCGGATATTTGCCACGGCGCTCGTGCGAGTAACTCTGTGCCGATGCAGCCCTTATTTTGATCGTCCCGGCCTCAGCGGCTCAGCCTGACCTATATACCACTGATCAACGTTCTTAAAACTTCCCACTTTTTTTCCGTTAGCGTCGAAGACCTCGAGCGTTCCAGCCTCTTCCTGAGCGTTGACACCATCTGGCACGACCGCCATTTCATTGGTGTGTTGCATTTTTACGAATACCGGCACGGCAAACCTCCTGCGTCAGGGAGCATAACACGGCAAGCCCTCACCGGGGAGAATTCACTCGGCAAAAAGAAGGCGGGACCGAAGTCCCGCCCGGAGTCAGTGAGGCGAAGTCAGAAAGTAAGCCGCGCGCCCAATTGAATGAGGCGTGGAGTGGAGGCGGAGGTGATTTTGCCGTTCAGACTCGATGCAAGGTTCGCGGTTGGCGCGCTGAGGCTTACCATGTTGAAGGCATTGGTGGCCTCGCCACGCAGCTGCAAGGTAAACCGCTCAGCAAAATTGATGTTGCGCAGGATTCCCACGTCGATATCCCGATACCCCGGACCAACGAGATAATCGCGTGGAGTGTTGCCGTCCGCACCGTAGGGCCCGATGCCAAGGCCAGGACCGTTGTTGGCAAATGCCGCGGTGTTGAACCACGCGTTTCTGGAAATAGAACGGTCTCTATTTGGACTGAGGAATGCGTTCTGTCCGGCGACCAGGTTCGGCCGGTTATTGTTCGCACTGTCAAAGTTTTTGTTGGAGCCGGTGACAATGTTAACCGGCGCACCGCTGTAGAGAGTGGCGATGGACGATAGCGTCCAGCCATTCGCGAGCTGCCTCATGAACGAGCTTGCCCCCTTGTAATAGCTGATATTCCACATGCCTGAGATGTTGGCCATGCTGCGACGATCATTGTCAGTCGAGCCTCTTTCTTCCCACAAATTGTCGAAGTCCTGGGCATACGCAAGCCCTACAGCTGACTCATTCGAGCTTTGCAACGAGTGGCTCCAGACATAGAAGCCGTTGAGCATGAAGTTGCGTGTCAGCTGACGGTGAACCGAAAACTGGAGGGAGTTATACGAAGCAGTCTGGTTCGACATGAGATAGATGTTCTGGCCGAGAACGCCTGGATCGTATGGACGCCGGGAGTTGATGCTGGTTTGCGATGTGGTGGCTCCTGGCGCATAGGGAGCGTAATTGTCGTCGATCATGATGGGGAGATCGTGCGACAGCGTCGCAACATAGGCAAGTGTTGCACTGAACTGGCCGGGCAACTGTTGCTGAACGGCGGCATTGATCTGGTAGACCAGGGGCCATTGCGTGCTCTTTGAAATCGTCTCGACGCTGGCGGCAGGAAGGAAGCGGGGATTGGATGGAGAGTATGTATAGGGGAAGGGATCTCCATCAGGGAATGAAGCTGGATTTCCGTAGACATTGGTAAACGACTTAATAGAGTTGAAGGTCTGACGAACGGCGAAGGGCTGCGCATTGGCCGGCTGGTTCCATTCGTTGCCACTCACGCTGCCGTAGAAAATGCCTGCCCCGGCACGGACAGCCGTTCTGCCATCACCAAATGGATCCCATGCAAAGCCGACTCGGGGCGAGATGTGGTGCCAGCGCAGATCGACGATGCCGCGAGGTACGCCCTTGTCACCGGGATAGAGCAGACCGAGCGGGGCGCTGGGTACCATTGTGGATTGGACATTGGGGACGAAGGTGCCGGTGAGGTTCGACGACTCGACCGGAGGAACGTCAATATCCCACCGCAGTCCCAGATTCGCCATGAGTCGCGGCGAGATCCGGTAGTCGTCCTCGATGAAGAATGCGGTGTGCCAGTCGCTTAGGAGGCCATGGTAAGGGGTGTCCTGTTCCATGGTGTTGACCTGGCCGGTGACAAAATCGCCCAGGGCATTGCCCGTGGTTGTGGGAGCGGAGGTCTGGAAGGTGAAGACGCCAAAGTTATACAGGTTGCCGACGATCATGTTCTTGTCGAGAGCCAGCTCGGCGCCGAAATTCAGCGAGTGTTTGCCCTTGGTCATGCTGACCAGGTCGCGCAACGAGTAGAAGTCGGTGGTGGTCACAGGGCCGGCGAGTGCACCCCCCACGCTGAAATATCCGGAAACTGTCAATTCGGGTAGCGCCTTTGGTCCCTGAATCGTATAGTCCGACCCAAGATCACCAAGCGAAACCGCCGGCAGGTTGATGCGCCCTCCCGCCACTCTTGTGAAGCCGATCCAGGCTTCGTTGATGGTTGTAGGGCTGAAGGTGTGAACGTCGCTGACGTTGGCGTTCTGCTGCGTCGAGAAGGATTGGTTGATATCCCATATCAGGTTGCCATTCCCATAGGCATTCTGGGTGGATTTGAGGTAGAAGTAAGTCGCTGCGAGATGATCCTTCGTACCGATAACCTGGTCGTATTTGCCGAGGTATTCATTCTGGTCTGTCGGACCGGTGAAGAATCCCGTCCAGGCATTGTTCGCGCTGTTGGGCAGGGGAATGTACTTGTTGATGATGTTGGCGGCTGTCTGATCCAGCAAAGCAGTCGGGACGCATCCCACCTTAGCGGACGAGCAGTTAGGGGAACTATTCGTACCTATCACCGGCGTCTTAGTGCCGGGGAAATTCGGAATCACCTTCGACTGGGTGAAGTCGCCTTGCCGCTCAAGGGACGTTGGAACAACGCCGCCGCTAAGCAACTGACCGACGGATTGGCGCAGTCCGGCATAACTGAAGAAGAAGAAGGCCTTGTCCCGCACCACCGGGCCGCCGATAGTGCCTCCAAACTGGTTGCGGTGATAGGGAGCATTCAAAGCCTTGCCATTCACGATGGGCGCATTCCAGGGAACGGCGTTCAAAGCGGTGTTGCGCACGAATTCAAACAGAGAACCGTGAAGCTGGTTGGTTCCGGATCGCGTGACGGCGGTCACCACGGCGCTGGACATGCGGCCGTATTGTGCCGAGAAGTTGGCGGTCTCGACGCGAAACTGGTCGAGCGCATCCGGGTTCGGTAGCGGATTTCCGTAGTTGCGGATTCCTGTCATGTTGCTGGCGCCATCCAGGTAAAAGCTGACCATGGGAACACCACCGTCGATGCCGCCGTTGACCACGACCTGCGTGGACGGCACGCCGATCACGTAGTTGGGAGTACCGCTGGGATTGGTGAGCGGGCTGGCGCTGTTGTATTGCACTCCAGGGGTGAGCGATAGCTCTGTATACGCGTTGCGGTTGACCAACGGCAGTCCGATGATTTCGGCTGGCTGCACGGTTCTTCCCAGTGTCGCCGAGGTTGTGTCCACAAGGGCTGGTGCTTCGGTAACCGTGACAGTCTGGCTTTGGACGCCGATTGCCAGAGTGACATTCAAGGCTTGTGTCTCATCGACGGCCAGTGCGAGATTCTCTTGCACAAACTTCTTGAAGCCCGGCGCGTCCACTTCAACGTTGTAGGTGCCGACAGGAAGATACTGAATGTAGTACACCCCACCGCTGTCAGTGGTAACGGAACGCGTGAGGCCGGTTTCGATATTGATCGCTTTCACCGGAACCCCGGGGACGACGGCGCCCTGTGCATCTTTGACCGTTCCCCTGATGGACCCCGTAATCTGCTGTCCGATCGCGTTGACGGCGAATAACAGGGCGAGCAGTCCCATCGCAAAACACGCGGAGAGGGTGCTCCTCAGACTCTTGATGTTGCCTCCCAGTTGTACCGATTGCTTATATGTTATTTTCACTGCGCTCTCCTTGAGCATCCAGTGACGTATTCTTCAAATCCGCACCTATGAGTGTCAAGCAGATTGTGCACCAGTCGTTCCGCTATGCGGGACACTGTGATGGTTCGCGCGCGCAGCGTTGTGCGAGAAATATTTCGATAAGCGTGAGAGCGGGGGCGCTGTTGGTCTAACGCTTGCGTTTGACTGGTACATCCAACGCGGCCTGGCGGCCGATGCGCGTCGAGAGTTCCTGCGCGGCCTTCAGCATAGTTTTTCCAATGAGTTGGAAACGATCCGGAGTAATGCGCGACGATGGGCCAGAGACACTGACTGCGGCCACGGAGCGGCTGCTCGTATTTAGAATCGGCGCGGCGATGCAGCGTACTCCGTCCTCAATCTCTTCATCATCGATCGCATAACCGCGATTCCGGGTGCGTTCCAACTCGCGCTTCAGGGCGAGCACATTGGTGATGGTGTTCCGGGTTCTTGCTTCCATGCGAGATGCGGCAAGGATCTGATCCACTTCGTTCTCCGGAAGATATGCAAGGATCGCCTTGCCCAAAGAGGTGCAATAGACAGGGTTGCGCGCTCCAAGTTTTGAGCCCATGGTGAGCGAACGTTGTGCTTCGATACGCTCGATATACAGCACCTCCGCGCGATCGAGCAACGCGAGGTGTACGGTTTCTCCTACGTCGAATGCCACGCGCGTCATGATCGGTCGCGCTTCATCGCGTATGTTTACGTGGTCGAGGGCCTGGCATCCCAGATCGTATAAGTGGAGGCCGAGACGATACCGGTTGGAATCGAGGCCCCTGCGCAATAGGCCGCGACTCTCGAGCACATGGGCGATGCGGTGGGTGGTCGTCTTGTGAAGCTTCATCGCCGCCGATAACTCAGGCAGGCCTGCCTCTCCTGTGCTTTGCTTGCCAATGAACTCGAGGATATTGATGGCGCGATCCAGCACCTGTACTTTGTAGGGCGGTTTCTTCGGGCGTTTTACCGCGCGCTTCATCATGCGAAGGTTACCATAGCCGAAATTGCGTATGCGATTTTACGTGCATCCCTCCCGCGGCAGACCGAGCACTTTGTTGCGTCCCAACACGAACGAGGAGAATGCCAATTTCCCTTCTTGACAGCGGCGAGGGCCGGTGCGGACAATAAGCGACTAAGTTTCACGGCAGGGATTGTCCGTACCGCTATACGGTACGATGGATATCTTTGCGCCATCCTTGAAACCAAGATTGCTCTCCAAGGAAAGATGAATGAAGCCGATCGTTGTGAAATCTGAAGCCTGCCATTGGGACAGCCTGAGTCTCGGAGAGGTAATGTTGCGGCTCGATCCGGGAGAAGGCCGGATTCACACCGCGCGGCACTTCAACATTTGGGAGGGGGGCGGCGAGTACAACGTCGCGCGCGGGCTGCGTCGATGCTTTGGATTGCGCACGGGCATTGTTACTGCATTCGCAGATAATCCCGTTGGACGTCTAGCTGAGGATTTCATTTTCCAGGGCGGCGTGGATACTTCACTGATTCGCTGGGTGCCCTATGACGGGGTGGGCCGCACGGTGCGCAATGGGTTGAATTTCACTGAGCGGGGTTTTGGAGTGCGCGCCGCCGCCGGATGTTCCGACCGGGGACATACGGCAATCTCTCAAACAAAGAGGGGCGATTTCGACTGGGAAGCGATCTTTGGACCGCAGAATAGCTCGCGCTGGTTCCATACCGGCGGGATATTCGCGGCTCTTTCTGAATCCACGATTGATGTTGCGGGCGAAGCGATGGATGCCGCGCGCAAGCATGGCACCCCTGTCTCGTACGATTTGAATTACCGCGATTCCCTCTGGAAGAGCATTGGCGGTAAGGCCAGGGCGCAGGAAGTGAACCGTGAGCTGGTGCGAAAGGTCGATCTGCTGCTGGGGAATGAAGAAGACTTCTCGGCGATGCTGGGCATTGCGCTGGAAGGCGTCACGGAGGATTTCGGCGAATTGCCGATTGCGAGCTACGAAAAGATGCTGCGCGAAGTGGCCGCAGCGTATCCCAACCTGAAGCTGATTGCCACGACCTTGCGCACGGCGCATACCGCAAGCCGAAACGCATGGGGAGCGATTGCACTTTATCAGGACGAGATTGTGCATGTTGCGCAGCGAGATATCGACATACTGGATCGAGTGGGGGGCGGCGACTCATTTGCCTCGGGACTGATCTATGGACTGATTGCGGGTAAACCAGTGGAGTGGGCCGTGCGCTGCGGTGTGGCTCATGGAGCGCTTGCCATGACCACGCCGGGCGACACAAGCATGGCGACGCGCGCGGAAGTAGAGCGCGTGATGAAGGGCAGTTCCGCTCGAATTGAGCGATAGGTCATTAAGCGCTGGACCAAGGAGAGGCATGTCGGAAGAGACGAAGAAAACTCTAGAGCGGGTTGGCCTGATTCCCGTGCTGCGCGCGAGTTCGAAGCATGCGGCCCACGCAATGGTTGACGCGATGATGGCCGGCGGCGCGATGGTAGTCGAAGTTACGATGACAGTGCCCGATGCCTTGAGCATATTGCGCGATCTGAAGCAACGGTATGGGGAGAGGATTCTGCTCGGCTCCGGAACCGTGACGACTGCGGCAGAGGCTCAAGCGACCATTGAGGCGGGGGCGGAATTTGTCGTCAGCCCGAGCCTGCATCTCGATGTGATTGCGAAGACGAAGGAGCTGGGCAAGATTTCGATACCCGGCGCCCTTACTCCGACCGAAGTTATTACTGCATGGAGAGCGGGTGCGGATTATGTGAAGGTATTTCCGTGCTCGGCGATGGGCGGTGCGAGTTATTTGAAGTCGTTGCGCGCTCCGTTCCCGGAGTTGCAGCTGATTCCAACCGGCGGCGTGACTTTACAGACGGCGGCGGATTTTCTGAAGGCTGGCGCTCGCGCCCTGGGCGTGGGCGCGGATCTGGTGAACGCCGCCGCGATTGCGGAAGGCAATCCAGAGCTGATTACGAATACGGCGCGCGCCTATCTCGAAATTATTCAGGCATCGCGGGCCTAGGAAAGAAAAGTGTGTCCCGCATACCGGTACGAGCGACCGATTTTGTGCCTTGGAAACGTTGACAATCCTTCACTCAAACAAAAAGAATGCTCTTTCGGCCGGTTCGCATAGCAGTACGCCGTACCGCCAAAGAGAAGAATGGGTATTCTCGATCACTTTCGCCTCGATGGAAAGGTCGCGCTGGTTACGGGGTCGGCTGACGGCCTTGGTGCAGCAATTGCTATCGCCCTCGCTGAGGCCGGAGCGTCGGTGGCATGCCATGGCAATCGACGGACCGCTGACGCGACGAGCGAGCGGATCCGGACGGTGGGGCGCGAATCTCAAAGCTTTGCGGCAGATCTTAGCAAGCCGGAAGGGGCAGAGTCCTTGTATGAAGCGGTCTCGGCTGGGATGGGCAGGCCGGATGTTCTGGTGAACAACGCCGGCATGATCTATCGAGAGCCAGCAGAAGACTATGACGTGCAGGCCTGGATGACAGTGCTCCAGGTGAATCTAACCAGCGTGTTTCGCCTCTGCCAGCTTGCAGGCCGGTCGATGCTTGAAAGACAACGGGGCAAGATCATCAACATCGCGTCGCTGCTTTCGTTTCAGGGCGGTATCCGCGTTCCGGCGTATTCTGCGTCCAAGGGCGGCGTAGCACAACTGACCAAGGCGCTGGCCAATGAATGGGCTGCGCGCAATGTTCAGGTGAATGCAATCGCGCCGGGATATTTCCGCACTGAGAACACGTCTTCGTTGCAGAAGGACGAGATTCGAAACCGCCAGATACTCGAACGGATTCCGGCGTCGCGATGGGGTGAGCCGGAGGATATTGCCGGCGCCGCTGTTTTTCTGGCTTCGTCAGCGAGCGACTACGTCACTGGCGAAGTGCTTGTGGTGGACGGCGGCTGGATGTCGCGCTGAGTGAAGGAAGGGTGAATGGCTACTGAGACCATCAGGCTCGTGGAAAGGAAAGATGCGAGGCTCTTCTCGCCGGAAACAGGATTGTCGCGGCAGGTGCTTGCTTACAGCGATCAGCTGATGCTGGTGCGACACCTGATGGAGAAAGGGTGGACAGGTGCGCGGCACAGCCATCCGCACGAGCAACTGGTCTACGTGATCAGCGGACATCTCCGGTTCAGCGGCGGAGACAGCACGTTCGAGGTGCACACGGGCGACAGCTTTGTGGTTCCGGGCGGGATGGAGCATCAAGCCAGCGCTCTCGAAGAGTCGGAAGTTCTCGACGTGTTTACGCCCTGTCGCGAAGACTATGCGGAGCGGCCAAAGTGACAATGCCGAAACTATTTGCGCTCAGTGTTGCTCTGCTGCTTCCCATCGCATCCCATGCTGCGCAGCCTTTGCACTCACCCTGGGACGCCTCAAACTTGAATCTCACGGATGCCTCCTATGCCTGCCCCGCCATCGTTCATCTGTCGCCCGACCTGACGACTGACCGCTTTTACTCTGACAGCAAGTCTTCGATTATCGATCCGGAAAAATGGAAGGCCTACGTCGCAAGCTCGGGGCCATATAAGGATCTGGGGCAGCGGATCGTCGACGCCGCGGATGCGTATCGCACCACGGGTAGCCGCGAGGCCGCGGAGTGCGCGATACGGCACGCGGATGCTGCCGCGAAAGACGGCGTATTTACCGGGAAGATGTCGTCCAACCAGGCCTACTACGTGCAGGGTTGGGTGATTGGTGCGATCGCGATTGCGTATCTCAAGGTGCGCGGCAGCGGTTTGATTCTCCCGGAACAAGAGCATGAAATCCTGCCCTGGATTGTGAAAGTAGTCCAACAGACGATGGACTACTACGACACGAGACGGCAGAAAGGCACTGGAGACGCCGAGAACAACCATCTGTACTGGGCTGGCGTCGAGATATCCGCAGCAGGGATCGCTGCCAACGATCGAAAGCTGTTTGACTGGGGCATGGATGCGTATCGGATTGGCGTAGCGCAGATTGAACCGGATGGCTCATTGCCACTCGAGATGCGACGCGGACAGCGTGCGCTGCACTACCACCTGTATGCGGTGTCTCCGCTCGTGTATCTGGCAGAGTTCGGCGAAGACAACGGCTTGAATCTCTACGCGGAGCACAACTATGCCCTGAAGAAGCTGGCTGTGCTTTCAACGCAGGGGCTGGTGGATAACAGTTTCTTCGCGAAGGCTGCGGGCATAGCGCAGGACACGCCCAAGGGGCCTCCGACAGCAGAAGAAATTAGTTGGGCGAATATTTATGTTTCACGGTTTCCGGATCCGGCGATCTCGCAACTGCTGGCAAAGGCACCATCGCTGAGTTACATGTATCTCGGCGGACTGCCTCCGGGCTCGGCACAGAAATAACGAGGATATTTCTATGGCAGCTTCATTGACGACCTCATTTGCAACTCCACTTCCGGAAGCAGTTGCCAAGGCCGACGGACCATATCAACTGCACAGCCTGGATCGCGCGGTTTCGGTGCTCGAAGTGCTGGGCGAGAGCGACACGCCGCTCAGCCTCGCGGAGATATGCCAGCGCATGGGATTGCACAAAAGCACAGCGCACCGATCGCTCATGGTGCTGGAGCGCAGTGCATTGATCGAGCGGACGCTGGAAAACCGCTTCCGGCTGGGACTGAAGCTCTATGAACTGGGCAATCGAGCGGTGGAACAGATCGACCTGCGCGCGCGCGTTCATCCATTCTTTCGACGGCTCGCGGCGCAGGTGGGCGAAACGGTGCACCTCAGCGTCCTGCAGAAGACATCGGTCGTGTATCTCGACAAGGTCGAACCAAACCGCAGAGTATGCATGAGCTCAAAAACCGGGACTTCCAACCCGGTCTACTGCACCTCGATGGGCAAGGCGATGCTCGCGTTTCAGCCCGTAGAGACGATTGACCAGATCATCGCAAAGATACGTTTTGTGCGGTACACGCCGAAGACGCTGGGCACGCGTGAGGCGCTGCTGAAGGCTCTGGAAAGAATTCGCCGTCGCGGCTACGCAATCGATGATGAAGAGATTGAACTGGGCGTTCGCTGCGTCGGCGCTCCTATTTTCAACGAGCACCACCGGGCGATTGCAGCGGTGAGTGTCTCAGGACCAACGTCACGGATCACCGTGCAGAGCGTGCCGGGCATCGCGGAGCATGTGCTGCGCTGCTGCCGCGATATTTCGGCGTCGCTCGGTTTGAGTACAAAAAAGAAGACTCACCTTGTATCGCCCTTCCTGCGACATTACGGAAATTGACCTTATTCATAGGCGCATCCTTAGTTGGAGGAACGAGGCATGGACAGCTGCATTACCCGTCGTGACATGTTGAAGGGCGCTGGGGCATCACTTGCCGCGTTTGGCCTGCCCGCCACTTCCTTCCATCAGAATCCCACGCAAACACCGGCACAAGGCATCGTCGCCGCAGCGCAGGACGAGACGCGCGCACAGCGAATGCAATGGTGGCACGCGGCCAAATTCGGCATGTTTATTCACTTCGGGGTTTACAGCACGATTGGCCGGCATGAATGGGTCATGGAAGATGAGGCGATCCCGATGAATCAATATGTGCCACACGCAGTTACGTTTCGGCCCGCATTGAATTCACCCCGGGTATGGGCGCGGCTGGCGAAACAGGCCGGCATGAAATACATGGTGATGACCACGAAGCACCATGAGGGTTTCTGCAATTTCGACACAAAATTGACCACCTATTGCGCTCCGAAGCAAGGACCGGGGCGCGACATGGTGCGCGAGTATGTGGAGGCCGCGCGCGCGGACGGGCTGCGCGTGGGCTTTTACTATTCCTTGATGGACTGGCATCATCCGGATGGCGCGCGATGCGCATCCGACGAGGCCGCAAGAAAACGGTTTGTCGACTATACGCACGGACTGATCCGCGAGTTGATGACCAACTATGGCAAGGTCGACGTGATTTGGTATGACGTCGCATGGCCGCTGGATGCGACCGGCTGGGAGTCCGAGCGAATGAATGCGATGGTTTTCGAGCTTCAGCCCGAAATCATTGTGAACAACCGCAACAAGCTTCCGGGCGACTTTTCGACGCCAGAGCAAAAGATTGTGGCGGAGACGAATGGGCGCGCATGGGAGTCGTGCATGACCCTGAACGATAGCTGGGGCTACCAGCGCGCCGACGACGATTGGAAGTCATCCCGGACGATTGTTCGCAACCTGATTCAGTGCGCACGCGATGGCGGCAATTATCTGTTGAATATCGGCCCTAAACCGGACGGATCGGTGCCGGAGGAATCCATTCGCGTCCTCACCGAGGTGGGCGCATGGATGAGCACGAACGGCGACACCATTTACAAGTCCGATCTATGCCAGGTACGACGCTCCAATTACGCGAGCTTTACCCGGACCGGCAATAAGCTCTACATGCACGTTCACTTCTGGCCTGGAGAATATGTTGCGATCAGCGGGCTGCAGACGAAGGTGAAGTCTGCGCGGCTGCTGAAGACAGGTGTTGAAGTCAAGTTCGCCCAGGACGAATTTCAGACGAAGTTCGTTGGATTGCCAGAGCTGGCACCTGACCATCCGGTGACAACAATCGCCATCGAGTGCGAATCCGAGCCGACGCAGAACACGGATTTTGTGCGTATCAACAAGCCGCGGGACGGCGTATAGGACTACTCCTTCACCTTGACGACGATTGTGCTGAAGACATCTCCGGGAGCGATGATTAGCTGGTGCGGCGTGCCCGCAGGGATGTGGACAATGTCATTTTTGGTGATTGTCTGCGCTTTTCCATCTTGAATACCGCTGCCCTTTGTTTCGCCGTCGTTCGCGGTCTTCGCATTCATGACGGTGCCGCCAGTAATGAGCGTGGCCTTCCCCTCAGTGACGACAAAGATGTCGTCATAGTGCGCGTGAATCTCGGCGCCTCCGCTGGCGGTGCGAACCGACAGCTTGATGGCGTGAGAGGTGTAGTCGCCAAGAGTTGCTCCGCTGCTGCCTGAGGCTTTTGACGTTTGCGCGAGCGTTGCCAACTGGGCCGAAACGTCTTTGCCGGAGAAGACCTTGGCTTTGCTCCCGGTCTGCGCGAAGGAAGGAATGGCCAGTGCCGCGACCGCGAAAATTGGAATCAGTTTCATCTGTCCTCCTCAGTATCTTTGAACGCCTCAGCGGAGGCTTTGCAGTGGAGCAGGATCCATGTCTGCGTAGTCCTGATTTTCTCCGCCCATGCCCCAGCAGAAGCTGTAGGCTTGTGTGCCCATCCCGGCGTGAATCGACCAGCCGGGCGAGACTACGACCTCGCGGTCCCTCATAACGACGTGACGCGTCTCGTCCGGAGGGCCCATCAGGTGAAAGACCCGTGCATCTTCCGTGAGGTTGAAGTACATGTAAATCTCGGAGCGGCGCATGTGGGTATGGGCTGGCATCGTGTTCCAGGCGCTCCCCGGATGAAGGTGCGTGACACCCATCACCAGCTGGCAGCTCTTCGCGCCGTCGAGATAGATGTATTTAAAAATCGTGCGGCGATTGCACGCCTCCATGCTGCCCAGCTCAACCGGGTTGGCCTCATCTCTGCGAACGAGCGTTGTGGGATGACTGGCATGCGCCGGATAGCTGAGAAGATAAAAGACCGCGGGCGAGCCTGAGTCCTTCGACTCAAAGGCGATCTCGCGCGCGCCTCGTCCGACGTAGAGACAGTCGAGATTTTCAAGGGAGTGGCGCTTGCCGTCGACATGAACAGCGCCGCTGCCGGCAATGTTCAACACGCCAAGTTCGCGGCGCTCAGTGAAATACTTTGCCCGCAGCGCGTCGTCGGCAGGAAGCGCGATCGGGCTTCCCAGGGGAGCAGCCATCCCCACAACTGCGCGATCCAGATCGATATACGCAAGATGAAGCGCGCCCGGCTCATAGAGTGCGTCGATCAGAAAGGCCTCTCGAATTTGCGTAGTCGTCATGGTGGGATAGCGAACAGGGTCAGCCACTAGGTAGGTTTTCATTGTTATCCTTCAGCGAAGATCCATCAGTTGAAGCATTTGCGTTGTCATTTGTGATCTGGTTGCGTCTGCATCAAAAGCCAGCGCACGAACTCTTTTCCTGCGGCGAAGTTGTCCTCCACCGGCGGGCGTTTGCGGCCATCGGTGTACTCGTTGTAGAGCCACGGGTCCACGACAGCAAAGACACTGCCTTTGCCATACTTCGCAGTGGCCATCATGATGTCGCCCTTATCTTCGAGGAGCGAAATAGCCGGGGATTTGACCGAGATAGTGCAGGTGTCTTTCATGTAGAGCGTGTGCGGGTCGTGGAAGAGCGGTCCGCCGCCCTTTACCGCTATCTGGCCAGGCGCAAAATCATTACCGATCACATGGTGGCTAAGCGTGTTGTTGAAATGGATGCCGAAACGATCGGCGATCAGATTGAGATGCTCAATGTCAGCGTTGGCAGGGTCGTTCTCCATCAGGATTAGAAAGCCGCCCTGTTCAACCCACTCCGCCAGCTGATCCGTGTCCTCCCGTTGCACGTAGTGAGGATTAGGACTTTTTGCTGGAATATCCGGTGAGACGATGATGTAGTATTTTGAGCCCTTGAGCTTTTCGACCGTGGGAGCTGTGTAAAGGGTGTCAAGTGACATGCCATAGCTCTGGAAAATGTGCCCGAAGAGCGAAAAGCCGCTGTCACTTAAATCGTTCCACTTGTAGTGGAAGTATTGCTTCTGTCCGGCCGCATTGAGTCTCTGCTGACTGTTGAACCAGGCATCAACCATGACGGTCTCACCCTGGGCCTGGGACGCATCTGAACCGCGTTCCATCTCACTGCCGGCGAGAAGGAACGCGCCAACCCCTTTGGGATCGTTACTAGCGACAGGCGCAGTTACATAATACTGATAGGTCCCGTCGCGATAGGGACTGCCTCCGAGGCCGACGCCACTCACCGTGCCTGTGATGGATACAGATCCATTCGCGTCTGTCTGGGAGAAATGACTCAGGATTCCCTGCCATGCACGCGCAGCATTTGCTGAGTAGCGCTGAGGCAGGTATCCGAGGCGAACGCCTTTCTGCAAAGTGTAGGTAAACATGCAGGCGGCTGACGATTCGAAGTAGTTGCCCTTCTCTCCCGGCCTGTCCAGGACCTGATACCAGAGACCGGTCTCCTGATCCTGATAGCGGACGACCGCCGCGGCCGTACGATTCAGAAGTGCCAGCAGCTTCGCGCGGCCTGGATCGTCCTTCGGGTAATAGGGCAGCGTGTCGACGAGCGCCATCATGTACCAGCCCATTGCGCGTGCCCAGAAGATCTGCGATGTTCCGGTAGTCTTGTTGGCCCACGCCTGCTTTCGGGACTCGTCCCAAGCGTGATAGAGCAGGCCGGTTTTTGGAGAGCGCGTGTGTTCTTCAATCAGAGAGAACTGCTTTGTGATGTCCGCGAAGTCCTGCGGCTCTTCGAAGATCGACGCGTACTCCGCATAGAAGGGCTCGGCCATGTATAGCCCGTCCAGCCACATCTGGTCGGGATAGATTTGCTTGTGCCAAAAGCCTCCCGAGGCGTTGCGCGGCTGATCGGAGAGTTGCATGCGAAGCAGCTTTGCCGCCTTGTAGTACTTTGCGTCCTGAGTGACGCGATAGAGGAGAAGCAACTGGCGCCCGAGAGCGATATTGTCCAGAGAGTATGCGGTCGAATCGTAGGTAGGGATCGAGCCATCCGTCGTGACCAACTGATCGACCGATTGCTTTGCATAACGAAAGTAGGCGCCGTCTGCAGTGTTATACCAAACGGCATCCATTCCATTCAGCAGGGTGGCGAGTTCGTAGTTCCATACCCACTTTGCGTCCGGAGGAACAAAACGGCCGGCTGGCCAGCGCTCGATGGTCGAGTTAGCCACGCGCTGCGACCACGGCACCTGTTGTGGGCTCGCGAGGGGCATGAATACCAGACAGAGGGCTGCAAGGAGAGCAGCACGCCTGGGTGCTCTGCGGATTCCTGTCACGAAGAAATTCAGTTCAGACGCCATTGCGCTTTTGTCGCGGAACAGTCTGCGGGCTGGGACCTTTATTTTGGCCGCGATTTCTGTTTATCAGAACGGACGGGCCGGTGTCTCTACGTTTGTGCAATCGCGTCCCGCTATACGAGATGATCTATTCCTCCGACCACCGGCAGCGCATTACTATGGCTTGTCGAGTTCAGCTAATCGAGGATGGTGCATGCATAGAAGACTCTTGCTGATGGTCGTTGTGGCTGGTTTCTCCCTGACCTCGTTCTTTCCTTTAAGAGGGCAGACCACTCCAGCGGCGAAACCCCGGAACGATGCAGGCGTGGGGGACACACTGGACAATCCTCCGCCCCTTGCGAACCTCTCCCCCGCTTTCAAGTCCAAGGCGATTGAAGCCGCAATGCGCAAGGTCGGCGACTGGGAGCTGGAGCGGGCACGGCCCTACTTCAGCCAGGACTGGACCTTTGCGGCGCTGTATGCGGGATACATGGCGGCCTCGAAGACGCTGCCTGAGCCGCGATACGAAGACGCGATGATGCAGGTAGGGGATAAGTTCGAGTGGAAGCTGGGGTCACGTCTATCGCACGCGGACGATCAAGCGATTGGGCAGACCTATCTCGACCTGTACCGGGATCATCACGAAGCTCGCATGATGGAGCCGACCAGGAACCAATTCGATGCCCTTATGAAGACTCCGGACGATCCGGCGAAACCGATCTGGTGGTGGTGCGACGCGCTGTTCATGGCTCCCCCGGTATGGGCCCGGCTGTATCGGGCGACGGGCGACAAGTCTTATCTGGACTACATGGATCGCGAGTGGTGGATTACGTCGAACCTGCTCTACGATCCGCAGGAGCACCTGTATTTTCGCGATGCGAGCTATCTGCAAAAAACAGAGGCGAATGGCAAGAAGCTTTTCTGGTCACGCGGAAACGGGTGGGTGATGGCGGGCCTGGCGCGGGTGCTGGAGGAGATGCCGGCGGACTACCCTACTCGACCGAAGTATGTGGAGCAGTATCGCCAGATGGCAGAGCGCGTGGCGCCGCTCCAGGGAGCGGACGGTCTGTGGCGGTCCGGATTGCTGAACGCGGGTGCCTATCCGCTGCCGGAGGTTTCGGGATCGGCCTTCTTCGTTTACTCGCTGGCGTGGGGGATCGATCACGGCTTGCTGGATCGGGCCACGTATCTGCCGGTGGTGCAGAAGGGGTGGAAGGGGCTGGTGTCGCACATCTACGTGGATGGACGGCTGGGATGCATTCAGCCGATCGGCGGCGCTCCGGGCGACTTCAAGCCTTCCTCGAGCTATGTCTATGGTGTGGGAGCGTTCCTGCTGGCTGGATCAGAGATCGATCGTCTGGCACAGGGCAAGAGCGCGGCTCCTCCCATGCATGCGCATTGATTTGAGTGAGTTGTAGAGATTTTTCGCGCCGGGCTTGACGGAGCCGAGGAGGTCCCGAGTCTGCCGTGGTTTCTGCATCTCAGGGAACAAGGAGATTCTCTGGGATGCGACTAAGAAATCTGGGAGGCCTCGCCCTTTGTGGCGGGATGTTGATGGCGGCGGGGTGTAAGAGCAACACGGTCGACAAGGGTGCCTTCAAGTCGGCGATCAACGATTACTACAGTGCGCAGCAGGATTGCTTGTGGTCGAGCCCAATAAAGTTTCCGGCGCAGGCCGATACGTCGAATGACGAACAGACCAAAGGCTTTGATGCGCTGACGGATGCCGGCATGTTGACCCGGGCAGCTGCTGAGAAGAAGCGGTTCCTGATCGGCTCGAAGCAGGTGAACAACTACGATCTATCCGATAAGGGCCGGGCGACATGGACAGCGGATCCGTCTCAGCCGGGATATGGCAATTTCTGTTTTGGACACCGCGAGGTGATGTCGATCGACACCTTTACGCCCTCGGCGGACGCCAATGCGACCCAGTATTCGGTGAGCTATCACTACGCCGTAAATGGGCTTCCCGCGTGGGCCAGCACGGAGGAAATGAAGACGGGTTTCCCGAAGCTGGCGAGGGATACCTCTGGTCAACAGACGGCGACCGCGACGCTTGTGAAATCGGATAAGGGCTGGCAGGTCACCGGCGTGCAGCCAGAGGGGACGGACTCGGGCACGACCGGACCGTAGGACTGCATGCGCCTGGGAGAGGCTGACTGATACTATGCGTCAAAAATCAGGTAGCCGAATTGGACGATGATTGGACGCGAGTTTAACGACAGGCTCTCCCGCGGATGGCTAGTCTCATTCTTGAAGGAGACTCCCAATGAAACGGATTGCAGTCATCGCCCTCATTATCCTGGCAGGCTTCTGCACCGCTGGCAGTCTGCAGGCGCAGAGCCACGAAGTTCGAGCCAACGTTCCATTCGATTTCAATGTCGGCAGCAAGCATCTCCCTGCCGGGAATTACACCTTTGTTACCGAGTACCTTGACAACCTCGTCGAGATCCAGAACCGCGATCAAAAGATTGCAGTTCTGAGCATGACAGAGGACGCCTCAACGCCGGCAGGAAATGTCAGCCAGCTGGTCTTTCACAGGTACGGCGACCAATACTTCCTGCGCGAGATTCAGTGCCCATCGGTTGCGCTGAATGTTGAGATTCCTCGTTCGAAGCAGGAGAAGCAGGTTCACACGCAGATGGCGTGGCTTGGTCCGGAGCAAACGCTGGTTGGGCTGTATTGAAGCCTCGAAGACGTACGGCGCTAACTCTTTTGATGTGACAATCCGCCCGGGTGAGTTTTCGCTCGGGCGGATTCTCATTTTCGGTGATCGAGTGACACGTTTCCCTCCCGATGCCATTGCTCGCGAACGGCAATCGACGTTCGGGTCGCACCCTTTTAGTGATGCTTGCTCAATTGCGTGGCTGCATCTACCATCTGTAGCTGACTCACACTACTGTCGGTAATAATCGCAGACAACGTGGTGAAAAGGGTAGCCTTGTAGCCAAGATCTGCGGCAGACACGGGTCCCTTCCATTGAAAGCATGAAACGAAAATCTGCAGCAGGTCGCGCGCAGCCGGAAAACCAGGGTCAGATGCTGATCGACGAACGGCGACAGCATATTCTGTCTCTTATCCATCGTCAGGGCAGAGCATTGGTCGGCGAACTTTCGCGCGCGCTGCACATTTCGCAGATCACCATCCGGAAAGACCTCGATTACCTGCAATCAAAAGGACTGATCCAGCGAACGCACGGGGGCGCCTTGCGGCTGCAGTCCGGAGCGTTATTCGATCCTTCGTTGCAGGAGAAACAGAAGCAGCACTCCCGAGAGAAGCAACGGATCGCGGCTGCGGCTGCGGAGATGGTTCAGGAAGGCCAGTGCGTCATGCTCGACTCGGGAACCACAACCAGTGCGATCGCTCACGCCCTCAAGCGATTTTCCCAGCTAACGATCATAACCAATGCGGTGAATATTGCTGCTGACTTGGCGGGAACGGACTTTGAGGTCATACTCATCGGCGGCAGCCTGCGGAAGAACTCGTTTTCTCTGGTTGGACCGTTGGCAGAAGACGTGTTGGAGGAAATGCACGCAGACATTCTTTTTCTCGGGGTCGATGGGTTTGATTCTGAAATAGGGCTGACTACGCCGAACTTTCTGGAGTCAAGGGTGAATCGCGCGATGGTGAAAGCTTCTCGGCAGGTTGTCGCGGTCTGTGACTCCACGAAGTTCAGCCGACGCAGCTTGTCCAGGATAGTTCCCGTATCCGCCATTCACTGCGTGATCACCGACACCAACCTGCCGCCGGCAATCGCAGAAGGGCTGCGAAACCAGAACCTCGAAGTAATTCTGGTTTAGAGTGATCCACGATGAAAGCCGGCGATGCGGCGCGACTTGATCCGCTCCCTTCGGTCACCGAGCGCAGGCTACTGGTAAATCTCTACGTTTTGAACAACCCGGCTGATAGCGCCATTCGGGCTGGGGGAATCAGGCTTAAGACCGAAATGAAGCGAGGTGAACAGCCCGAGCAGCTGCCCGAAGATAACATCGAGAATGGGCCGGTAAAGATCGGGAATATCGAGGCCTCTCTCCGGCGAAACGATGTAGTCGGCTCTGGTCTCCAGGGCTGCGATGCCTGAAGTCGCCACGGCAACGCAAGTTCGCACCAGGGATTTATCGCGAATCTCGCGCAAAAGGTCGAGTTCATAGTTGCGCTGCTGCTCCTGGCTGGAGACGAGACTGACGAACAGCGTGTTCCGATCGAGCGCAGACATAGGTCCGTGGCGAAGCGCTAGCGTGGATTCAGAGAACGCTTGCACATTGCCGGCCGTAAGCTCGAGCAGCTTCAATGCCGACTCCATTGCTGTACCCGCGAGCAATCCCGACCCCACAAAGCAAGCACGAGCGTACTCCCCACCGGCAAGCTTGGCGGCAATTTCGGCAGCCGGGAGAATGAAGCTTTCCGCGGCCTCAAAGAGCGACCGGCAAATGGCCTCGTAATCTTCGACAGTCCATGCGTGCGCCAGGATCTGACCGGTCAGCACCATGTTCGAGAAGGAACTGGTCATCGCAAGACCGCGGTCATTGGTAGCATCATCGAGGACGACGGCCAGGCCGTTAGGGTGGCCCTCGACAGACCGCGTCATACGGCCTGCCGCATTGCAGGAAACGACAAGATGACGCACGTTGGGACACTCTGCCAACGCACGCTCGAGTACGGCGACCGACTCAGGGCTATCGCCTGAGCGCGAAAATGAGATCCAAAGATACGGTTGCTGGGGCAGGATGTAATCGGTGAAACCCATCAACAGATCCGGACTGGATACAGGGATCACCTCGCACTGCCATTGCCGGCGCAAGAGATGATGCAAGGAGTGACCGATGTAGTCGGAGGTCCCCGCCCCGATCAGAAAAACGATCGGACGTTTGCCCCGCTGGTCGCGCAAGCCTGAGGTGTTCAGGAAGTCTCTTATCTCCGGGAGTCGTGAACGCAATCCGTCAAAAGTCACCTGCCAGGAAGCCGGTTGCTGCATAATTTCGTGCGGCGTGTATATAAGACCCCGCTCACGCTTTTCATAATCAGACAGGTCGAGCAGTGCCAGCAGTGGATTCAAGCTTTTAAGCTCCTTCCCCCGATGAATGGGGCGATTGTGACTTAACCGGAGGAACGCCTGACAGCAGGAGGCGAGATCCGCTTTCCGAAAGTAATCGTAACAAAACGTAACTTTGAATCGCAAGGCGAAACGGATTGAACCGGATAAATTATCCGGGATTTGTAAACTTCAGCGTGGGAAATCCGTGACGGCCTAGGAACTCATTGCGGTACGCGGAATCGCGGAATGCTTCGGTTCCTCCGGGTTTCTGGGTTGAGAGCCCACCGGTTATGTTTCCTGCCAGCGCGCAGGCATGCAGATCGGCTCCGCTGAGCCAAGCCGCCAGGAACCCCGCGTTGAAGCTATCACCCGCGCCAACGGTATCCACCGGATCGAGGGGGACGGATGCGACCTGAAAGCGCTCTTTACCCTGCTGCACTATGGCTCCGGCGCTTCCATTCTTTAGCGCAATCACGGGCACCCGCAAAGAGAGCACATCCAGAGCCTCGCTGACCGTGTCGCGTCTTGCGATCCGGCGTACCTCGTCCGCATTCGGCAGTAGAAGATCAACATACTGCAGAAGCTCATCGAGGACTCCGTCCCAGCGATCTTCGGGATCGTCATTGGTATCGAGAGAGATGGTCAACCCGCGCTGCTTCAGTTCACGAAAGATCGAAGGCAGGTCGGGCTGAAGCGCTTTGTGTAGGAAGAGTGAGGAAAGATGAAAGTGCCGTGCAGAGGCAAGATAATCAAGGTCAAGATCTGCTTTTGACATCTCGAACATGGCGCCCGGATAGGTGAGAATTCTTCTCGAACCACGATGGTCCAGTAGAATCGTCACCCCTGTCTTGGTGGGCCCGGCAGCGCGGATCACTCGTGAGAGATCTACGTGGCTCTCGCTCAGCCGATCAAGGGCGACCGTTCCTAATTCATCGTTGCCTAGGCGCGTGATAAACCCGACCTTGACACCAAGAGAGGCGAGATTGTGCGCCAGGATCGCCGAAGAACTACCCAACGTCAACTGAAAATCGGTAGCGAGAATCTCGCGATCCACGGCAATGTCTTCCGGCAGACCATACAGAATGAAATCAAGATTGATCTCTCCGGCTATCGATACATCGAACTGAGTGGTCATCAAATTTTCAATCAGCGGGAGGAAGACGCTTAATATTCGGTGGATCAAAGGTCGTTGGCATGTGTCCGGATATTTTCACCGTGAAATGATCTTCCGATGTCAGACCATTGAGGCCAGTAGAGGTGAGATGCACCGCGTATTCGCCTGGCTCGGTATAAGTGTGCCTGACTGCACCGCCTTCTTCGGTAACACCATCGCCAAACTCCCACTTATATAACAGCACCGGATCTTCTCCCCCGCTCCTGGAGGAAAAACTGAGCGTCTCTCCAGCTCCTCCCGCAGAAGGATGCTCGGTGACAACCTTGGGATGAGCAGCAGGAATTTTCAAGTCGACTATCTTTAGAACCTGTACCGAATGCGCTGGCAGATCAAGAACAAGCCTGTTGGTTTTGAAGTTGGGCGTCTTATTTGCATCCAAGATATCCGTGATCACGTACTGGCCGCCAGCCGGCAGTCCAGCCTCGGATAGATCGATCGAATGAGCTCTCTCCCCATCGGTCCAGTTGAACACAGTGAGAATGCTTTGCCGGCGGTCCTGTTTGAGCAGGAAGATGCTCGGCTGTTCGTCCTCGGCAGCATAGGTCATCAAATCCACCGGAGAAGATGCTTTGCCGAACTGAATCATATGAATCAACTCCGGGTTTTCGATGAGCGCCAGCCGCTCAGGATCCTTCGTCAAGGAGGGCAGGTCATCTCCTATTTCAAACATTCCACCGGAGACGGCAGCCAACGAGATCGAGACTCGAGCTTCGTCCAGGGTTGCTGGCTTGCTGCTTTCGTGCCACGACTGGTCCCTGATTGTTTGGGTGGAGACTGTAAAAGCATCGGGATCGGCGACAAAGTAATTGCGATTCATATAGTAGCGGGCAGCGATCCCGGTTGCCGCCTCCTTACTGGCTCCGAAAGTGTGTCCGGTATCCTGGGAAATGCGTCCGTAATCAACTATGCCCACCGGATTCAACATAGGGCTGCCGTCCTTATCCAGGAAGACATCCGGGCCCACCGTGTCCCGGATGATTTGCAGTCCAATCCGCTGAGCTTGCAGCGCTGTTGTATTCGGCTTGAAGTAGTAACCTTCGATTGCGCTGTCATCCATGAAGTCCAGCTTGAAATAACGAAGTCCCCAAAGATTCACCAACGTGGAGTAGGTCTTCCGCAAGTACTCTTGAGCGCCAGGGTTTGTATTGTCGAGGACAAATAGCTGGTCCTTCTTGTCTTCGACAGTGCCGGCGTGAATCGGCTCTCCCTTCGAATTTTTCACTAACCAGTCCGGATGATTCTGATACACCCACGAGCGCTCCGATATTTCGAATGGTGCCGTCCAGATCCCAGGAACCAGGCCCAGACCGTTCACCTTGTAATAGAGCGACGCAAGTCCGTCGGGAAACAGAGTTGCGTTTGGGGTCGTGTATTCTCCACGGGCGTATTGGTACCCCTCGTCTATGTGGAAAAGGTTGTAGCCGAGCGATTTCAGATGCTCCGCTTCCCACCGAGCGTTGGTGAGAGCCGCGCCCTGATTCAAGCCGAAGTAATAAGCTGTCCAACTCCACCATCCCAACAGCGGCGGGGCGGAAACTCGGGCTTGATGAATCTGCCGGATGAGCGAGCCATAAGTATCCAACTGGTGGTGATAATCCCTGGACAAACCAAAGAGAACTCGCTCTGATGAAAGTTCCGCTCCCGGTGCGACAGGAAGGCTCAACTTTATCTGGTCCTCTGCCGGAGAGTCCTCGACGGAGTTCTCCATCTGTAACTCCGTCGTTCCCGTCGAGTCCACCTCATACTGTGCGAGACGAGGCGAGTTACCTGAGGAGCTGGCGAGAAGGAGCCGTAGGACAGTCAAGAACTTTTCCGAAGTAAGCGCCCCTATGAACAGGCTTTCATGACTATTCCTGTTGTATACAAGCTGACTTCCTACTGCTCGATGCATTTGATGTTTGGCATCGGCAAGATCATGGATCGTCATGCCTGGACGATCTTCACTCCAGCTATCGGAGAGAACTCGATCTTCTGCTGCCGCGCCTCCGAGGTTGAGGACATCTCCATCCGTCGCCTCCAACGAACGAATACCTGCAACCTTGATGGGCTTTCCCGTGGTATTTCGTACCGTCACCTGAAGATCGCCGAAGGCCGCATGGCTATATGCGCGCAAGTGATAAATCAGATCTGGAGATCCATCGTTTCCTGAATAGGTCACCTGCCAGTCAGTTGCATCTCCGAGATAACCTTTGACCTGGGATTGCTCCACCGCATGTCCAGGATAGTCGGACGCATGCAGCCAATGCCCATCCACCTCGGCACCAACGCCAGCCCGGATAGCATAGGAGTCAGCACCGGGCAATCCAATTGTGTATTTGCCGTCGGCGGGGTCTATCTTGATTTGCAACGATCCCCCCTGCGCGAAACATTGCCCGCCGATCGACGCAATGGTACTGACGCCTGCCAACACCGCTAAGGCCAATGGGCCTATCCTGCTTTGCCTGCGTGAGCTCTTATTCAATGTTCCTCCGGCAATTCGATACAACTCGGCTGCGGTGGAGACGAGACAGGAGAACAATCGGGCGACGCTTGCGCATATCGCCTCGGGATTGTTCCACTCATGTCTAAAATGACAGCTTTAACGCCATCTGCAGGATACGAGGGTCGGCAGCAGAAGTGATTTGTCCGAAGCCGCTGTCCGTCAGGCCATTATCGGGCGCCCCGAAGTTCACATTGTTGAAGACGTTGTAGAATTCCGCCCGAAACTCCATTCCGACCCGCTCGGTGAGCTTCGCATTTTTGACAAGCGCCGAATCCGTATTGAAAGATCGTGGTCCGCGAAGAACGTTTTTGCCTGTGTTCCCGAAAGTCCCAATTGCGTTTGGCGCAAAAACGCTCGTGTTAAACCACTCGTTGACCAACGCTGCATGCGACCTGCCGCTGCTTAATACGGCACTCTTGATGCTGGGCACGGTCAAATCGGCACGATCCGCTCCGATCCCGCTGAACGAGTTGTCATAATCGCTGAAGACCGTAAAGGGGAAACCAGTCTGCCAATTCAGGATGGCACTGATGTTCCATCCATTGATGACTTTGTCCAGGACTCCTTTGAGCGGGGCATGTGGAAAAGCATAGTCTCCGGAGATTCGGAATATCTTGTTTACATCTCCAGAGTCAGGACCATAATCGAAATAGCGGCCGCAGCTACATGTGTTGGTGTTTAGCTCTCCCGGTTGTCCATTGGGGCCAAAATCATTCAGGGCACGCGACCAGGTGAAGTTTGACAGAAACGACAATCCTCGCGACAGCCGCTTCTCCACCGATAACTGGACGGCATGATAGTTACTATTCACTCCCGAGTTAATCGAATCGATGAAGCCGAATGCTGGATAAATGCGCCGTTGCTGCGTATTATTTTCGTTCGACTCGCCGGGGATATAAATAGCGGGATTCACTTGTAACAGCCCGGCTTCCTGGTCTCCTGTGCCACCCAGATGATCAGCCTTATTACCCATGTAGGCCGCACGAATTAGCCAGCTGCTGCCGATACCCCGCTCCAGGGTCAGGTTCCAAAGCAGGATTTGAGGGGGCTGAAAATTTCGATCAAAGATCTGTGTGAAGGAAATGTCCTGCGGGAACGTAGCGGATGGACCTGGATTGATTGGACCGAACTGTTCGGGAAAAGGGCTAGGGACACCCGCACTGCCGTAGGGATCGGTAAAGCTCACGGTCGAAAGGTTCACGATTGGAGCGAACGGAGGAATACCCACGACATCTTCAAAAGCTACGAGGTTAGGCGACTGATAATAGTAGCCCGCACCGCCACGAAGGCTGGTCTTTCCGTCCTGCGTTAACTGATAGGCAAATCCGAACCGCGGGCCAAAATCACTGAGAGTGTGATAGATCGAGGAATTAGGACAGCCCGGATCGTGGTTGCTTCCACCAAAGATCAAACCAGGAGGGGAATTAGGGTATCGCTGAGACTGAGCGCCAGGAACGAAACATCCAACTCGTCCCTCGCTATCCGTATACGGAATAAAAGGATCCCATCTCAAACCGGCGCTCAGGGTGAGACGGGGAGTCGCGTGCCAGTTATCCTGTATGAACGTGCTCCAGTTAGCTCCAGTGAAGTTAAGATAGAGTCCACCCGCCTGCGTAAAGCTTGACGTTGCACCTAATTCGAAGTCCGCGACATTGTCTCCTGAAAGACTATTCGAGAAGGTGTAAACGCCGTCTGCCTGGTAAGAGTTGCCCATCGGAACGTGAACGCGCCTGACCTCACCTCCGAACTGTATTTCATGCGTTCCCTTGAGCAGTGTGGCAACTTCACGAATTGACCAATCACTTCTGTCCCAGGTCCCGGTCGCGGGCTGCTCGCCTATGGTGAAGTTTCCCGACACACCCACATTCAGTGTTGGTTTGAAGTTAGTAGGCTGGGCGATCATTGAGCCGGCGTCCGCTATTGTGAAGGGGGCTGGAGAAAGAGTCTCGCCTGTCTGACTGGTGTAGCCGAAATAGGTATTGAGCAGAAAGTGTGGCGAAACAGTATAGATATCCACTACGCTGACGTTCTTCAGTGAGAGGTTTTGCGGATCTTCGGTATTACCTTCCAGGACGTTGCTGTCGGGCGGCAAGATGATTGGGATACTGTAGTTCAGTTGAAAATAACGCCCGCTCAGGTGGTGTTTGCTGCCCAGGTTGTAGTCAACCTTCGCCAGGTACTCGTCGGTATCCTGAATGGATGGAGCGCCGTTGTACGTGAGTTGGCGCCCAGGACCATTCGGGTCTGGAATATGCTGCAGGAGATATTGCGCTGTTGGGTCCAAGGCTGTCAGTGGAACCTGATTGTTGTAGTAGGGAACGCCCGTGTACGGGTTTACCAGTTGAGTTCCAGGAAGAAGGTCTGAGAAGTCCCCCGTGCGCTCCGCGGCGGTTGGCACAAAAGCTATCTGCCCAAAGGTAGCGGTGTTTTGTCGCGTTCCCTGATACGAGCCAAAGTAAAACAGCTTGCCCTTGAGAATAGGTCCACCGATCGTGCCGCCAAATTGATTCTGCTTTAGAGGGTTCGGAGACGTGGCAAAGTAGTTCCTGGCATCCATGGCATAGTTCCGGAAGAATTCAAAGACATCGCCGTGGATCTGATCGGTTCCGGATTTTGTGACGGCATTTACGATTCCGCCCGTGGCGTTGCCGTAAGCGGCGCTCATGTTGCCAGTCTGCACGTTAAACTCCTGCAGAGCGTCAGGGCTGGGAAAGGGCAGATTCGTGTTGATGTAAGTGTCGTTGTAATCTACCCCATCCAATAGGTAATAAACGCCATTGGCTCCCCCGCCATTCACCTTGGCGTACTGCTCGCCGGGAAGAACCCCGCCTTCGCAGTTGGCCCCGCAGTTCAACGATGAAACATCGACCGCTCCGGGGGTCAGAAACACCAATTGCTGTGCTTCGCGACCGTTGAGAGGCAAGCCCACAATGCTAGCTTGGCCGATCAACTGCCCGACGGTTGGATCATCGGTGGTCACCAGGGAGGCACTCTCCCGCACAGTAACCTGCTCGGTCACTGATCCAACAACCAGTGGGACGTTTTGAGTAGCGGACTGGCCAACGTTCAAAACAACGCCTTTTTGTGCGTAGGTAGTGAAACCGCTCATTGCGACTGTCAAGTCGTATGTGCCTACGGGAAGGCTCGGAAATAGATACTCACCGGACGGTCCTGTCTTGACGGTCTGCCTGTAGCCGGTGGTTGACTGTAGTACGGTAACAGTTGCCCCGGGCACAGCGGCGTTGGTGTGGTCTGTCACAACGCCAGAGAGTCGTGCGGTGGTGAACTGGGCGAGCGCTGTGGTCGCGCACATGAAGGCCGATACAAGCGAAAGAACCACGAGAGCTGGCCAATAGTGGGCATGCTTGAGAGTCTGACGCCCTGCATTTGTAAGCCGCTGTTTCTGGATCATATACGCCCCTCTATATTTGTTGAAGCATGGCGAGCTTGTTGGTTTGTTATCGCTTTTTCTCGTTTCCTTTTCGGAGGAACCGTCAATGTTTGCCTGTGATCGTATTTGAAGCATTATGATTTACCGATTGCTCGACACTTACACAGGGCGATCAACAATGTCCTCGTTCGCGGGATCCCAATAGAGCCGCTTTCCACTCCAATACGACTGCGCGGCCATGATGCAGACGAGGCTGTGTGAAAACCCGTGGTCGACCGTCGCATTTGGTTGATTGCGCGAGCGCATGGCCTGAAGCCAATTCACCAGATGGCCCACATCGTCGTCCTCCGGACCGAGAGAGTTGGGCGGCTCCGCCCCAGGAACCTGCAACATTGCTGCCCGGTCGGCGGGCGGCCCTTCTAATGGCGCTTGTTTATAAACGGGCCCTGACTCCCAGGGATCGAATTCCCTTCTGCCGCCTTCTTCAGTGGTGACGAAGAGCGACGCACCCTCTCCACCATAGTTCTCGATGGTTCCATTTCTGCCGAGAATGCGAGAAAAGCTCCGGTAGCTGTTCCCGAAAGTCGTCTTATACGTGTACAGAAACCCGCCTGGATATGTAACAGCCGCCACGCACGTGTCGGGGTTTTCGCGGCCATCTTTCCATACAAAGACGCCCCCGTTTGCGACGACACTTACCGGACACGTCTCGTCTGTCCAAAGATGGACGAGGTCGCTGCCATGACTGAGCCACTGATCAAAAATCCCGGAGGAGAAATCTTTATAGAGCCGGAACTCAAGGTAGACGTGCGGATCGAAGGGTCGGTCCGGTTTACCCAGAAGCCATCGCTTCCAGTCCGTGTCTTCCTCGCGAAGCTGCGATTTGCGCCCATACAGCCAGCTCTTCCACTCCATCTTGTCGTCTTGCAGCATTTCCGGAGAGATGCCCGTGTCGACGCCGACAAAACGCCAGCGCTCCTCGTTGACATTCCACTCCTGCTCGATCTGGACAATACTGCCGATTTTCCCCGACCGAATGATGTCTCGAACTGCCAGCGGGTAAGCCTGGCTGCGGTGTTGCGTTCCCATCTGTACGATCTGCTTCGAGGCTTTCACGACGTCACGCGCCTCTTTGGCCTCCTCAAGCACGTTGGCAAAGGGCTTTTCTACGTAGCAATCCTTGCCTGCCTGCACAACAGCGCTGCACAGCTTGGCGTGCTGGAAGTCTCCGGTCGCGATCATCACGCCGTCGATGTCCTTCCGCGCGAGCATCTCTTCTGAGTACTGATAGCTCTGCGGCTCCAGGTCGAAAGCTTTCTTTACCTGAACTGCACGCCGCTCCCTGGCCACGCTCCAGAGGTCGCACACGGCAACGGTTTCGACTGGGATTTGTTTCGAGGCAAGTTGCGCCATGTGTACGTGACCTTCGCTCCGGTCACCGCATCCGAGTTGCCCGAGACGAATGCGGTCGTTTGCGCCGAGAATCCGGGCATACGATCGCGCGTCCATACTGGCAGCCATGAGGAATCCACCAGCACCCTTGAGGAATGTCCTGCGATCGGTCCCGTCCGTCTCTCTCATCCACTGTCCTCAGAAGATGGGCTTGCCCGCCGGTCAGCGGCGAGCGGACCACTGGAACTCCTTGCTACTCCTACTTACTGTCCCCGGCTGGAATGACTGGTCTCTTGCACGTCGTCAGGCCACAGCAGGCGTAATTTCGTTTTATTACTTTATCTATCTTTCATTAACGTTTACTTCTCAATTGTTTTCTTGTCAAGGGAATTGCGGTGCCCGGACGCGAGGTATGGGTACGCGGACGAATCTGCCCACAAAAGACAAACCGCCCGGCAACCAGCCAGGTCGCACTACACGCCAACCCCTCTTTGAGGTGATGACCTGGGCCGTACCAGTAGGAATAAGCAGGCTGTTGCAGCGAGGGGCAAGAGCCCGGCTGCAAGAAATGCCGGCCCATACGAATATCGATCGACCGTAAGTCCAACGACAAAAGTGAACGCGGCGCCTCCAAGTCCCGCTGCTAACCCGCTGAGCCCCGTAACCGTGGCAACGACCTCTTGCGGAAAAAGATCTGAAGGCAGAGTGAGGCCCATTGTGGACCAGCTCGCATAGCCCCACAAGGCCACACAAATCAGTCCCAAAGCAATGTAGACGTTGTGAACTCGAGCCGATGGAATACCCGCCAGAATTGGCAGACAACTTACCGCGCAAATCCAGGTACGGGCGCGAATCACGGAGACTCCGCGTCGAATGCAGTAGCCGGAGATCAGACCACCGGTAAAATTCCCCAGATCGGCTGCAACAAACGGTACCCACGCGAACAGAGCAATACGTTTCAGGCTGAATCCCCGAGCATCGCTGAGATACTGCGGTAGCCAGAAGACGTAGAACCACCAGATGGGGTCCGTGAGCGCCCGTCCAAGAACAATACCCCAGACATTCCGATCCTTGAGTAAATGGAGCCAACGGGAAATACCTTTGAGCTCCGACCTCAACGCCTTCTCCTGCCCGGCATGGATGAGCGCAATCTCCTCTTTCGTGACTCGCGGATGGCGGTCGAGCGGGTGATAGACACGTAGCCATACCGCCAGCCAGACGAATCCGAGCATCCCTGAAAAGACAAACGACCACCGCCACCCGAAAGCGATGGCGATCCAGGGAATCACAAGAGCGGCAAGAGCTCCGCCCACACTTGATCCGCTGTCGAAGATCGCGACTGCCACGCTTCGCTCTTCACTCGGAAACCACTCTGCCACGGCCTTGCTTGCTCCCGGCCAGTTCACACCCTCTCCGATTCCCAGCAGGAATCGAAAAGCAACGAAGCTGAATACCGAGGTTGCAAAGCCGGTGAGGATATTGACCAGCGACCACCACACTACGGCAACTGCCAGGCCGATACGCGTACCCACGGCATCGAGAAAGATTCCTCCCAGAAGCCAGGTAATCGCATAGGAGATCTGAAAGGCGCCCAGAATCCTCGCGAGTTCTGCGTGGTTCAGGTGAAACTGTGTGGTGATCAGCGGCGCCAGGACGGAAAATGTCTGACGGCTGATGTAGTTGATGACCGTTGAGAAAAAGAGTGTCCAGACTACCCACCAGCGCGTTCGTCCCGGCTTGCTCTTGCGAGGTGGATGGACAATCGCTTGCTGCGTACCCGTGAATAGATTCATCTCATCTCGTCATCTACAGCGCGTCGGATTTTTCGAGGAAACATGGCGCCGTAGAACTCTCAGTCCAATTGAGCGGCGGAATCGGCATCGAGATAGACGGTCACATTCGGATGGGTGCGCAGGAGGGTTGCGGGGCACTGCGTAGAGATCGGATCTTCAAACGCTCGACGAACGATTCCTGCCTTGCGACTTCCCGGCACAGACACGATCAGCCTGGGGACGCGCATCAAGGCCGGAATGGTGAGAGTAATGGCTTGCTCCGGTACCTCCTCAACCTTCTCGAACCAACCTTCAGCCACCTGCTGATTCCGGCATGCCTCATCCAGCTGGACGATCTTCACATCCAGAGGATCGTTGAAGTCTGCGACTGGCGGATCGTTGAAAGCGAGATGCCCATTTTCGCCAATCCCCAGCAGACAGAGTTGCGGATCCGCAGCACGCAGCATCTCCGCATACTCCCGGCTGGCCTGCTCTGGATCGGGCGCAGATCCGTTCACCTCAAAGAATTCCTTCATCTTCACCCTGCTCGTTAGTCGATCGCGCAGATAGCGTCGAAACGAGGCTGGGTGATTGGACGATATCCCGATGTACTCATCCATATGAAAGCCGCGAATACGCTCCCAGGGGAGCTTATGAATGCCGGTAAGTGTACTCAGCATATCCAGCTGCGATGCACCGGTCGCAAAAATGACCGCTATGATCTCACGCTTTTGGGCAAGCTCCAGTATTGCGTTCGCGGCAGCCCGCGCGGCAGCTTCGCCGGCGGCGGCACGGCTGGGATAAACCTCCACCTTCATCGTTTCAACTTGAAGATGTCTTGCTTCAGCGGCTGTGATGTCCATTTCAAGCCCTCGATCTCAACGTTTGCTCCCCTGTCGAGACTCTCATCTCCTGCAAAAACTGTCAGTCGCACCGTATTTCATAAACGAAAAGCGTACCTTTTGCCCTAAAGAGAACAGCGTAAAATAAACGGCTTCGGACAGGAGATGAAAACATGAAGATTGATCTGACGGGTCTGACCGCAGTTATTACCGGTGGAAGCCGCGGTTTGGGGGAGGCGATGGCGAAGGCCCTTTCCGAAGCGGGCGCACACATAGCGCTGGTGGCGCGCGATAGCAGCCGCCTTGAACTGGTGCGCAATGACATCATACAGCGGGGCGGAACTGCGGCCGTCTTTGTAGCTGACGTAACCCAGGAGAAAGAAGTCGCCGCATTGGTCGAGCCCATCACTCAGCGGTTCGGAGCTCCCCAGATTCTGATCAACAATGCCGGAACGAATATCCGGAAAAGCATGGTGGACTATTCGCTCGAAGAGTTTCGCAGCGTTCTCGATTCGAGCCTGACCTCGACGTTTTTGATGAGCAGGGCGTTCGTGCCTGGTATGAAAGGTTCCGGTTATGGCCGCATCCTGAATATGACTTCGATTATGAGCCATGTTTCCCTGCCCGGACGGACCGCTTACTCCTCGGCAAAGGCGGCCCTTCTTGGATTCACGCGGTCTTTGGCGCTGGAGTTGGCCAGCGAAGGGATTACGGTCAATGGCATCAGTCCGGGACCTTTTGTCACAGATATGAATACAGCGGTGATAAACAATCCGGAAGCCAATGCTCAGTTCCTTGCGAGTGTGCCGCTTGGGCGGTGGGGCAAGATCGAAGAGATTGGCGCGTTGGCCTGTTATCTGTGTTCAGAAGCGGCGGCGTATATCACCGGAACTGACATCCTCATCGACGGCGGCTGGACGGCCAGGTAACATCTACCATTTGCTCCAGGAGCTGACGGCACATATATTGACCGGCGAGTCGACGGGATTCTCCCGACCCACGCGATGCCAACGCATGGCTTTGGGGTCGACTCGAAACCGTGTGCAGTTACCATCGTGGAGGGTTGCGGAAGAGAGCGAATGGTCTTGATGTCGAATGATTCTGCCAATGGCGGCTCACGCACCTCACTTTCACGCATCCTTGGTCTTGGCTTTGGCCTGGCAGTGATCTTTGGCGGCACCGTGGGCGTGGGCATCCTGCGCCTGCCGGGGACGATCGCGGGGCAACTCGGAAGCTTCTCCCTCATCATGCTGGTGTGGCTTGCGGGAGGCTGCTACGCCCTGCTGGGCGCGATCTCCGTAGCCGAGCTTGGCGCGGCGATGCCGCAGGCAGGCGGCTTCTATATTTACGCGAAACGCGCCTTTGGAACTCCCGTGGGATTTGCCGTGGGCTGGGCGGACTGGCTGAATAACTGTGCCGTCGTGGCATATGCGGCAGTGGCTGCGTCAGAATACATTGCCGCGCTTGTCCCGAACATGGCGTCGTGGCAGACTTCGATTGCGCTCGCGTTATTGTGCTTGTTTTGCGCCCTGCACTGGACCGGCTTGAGGCTTAGCAGTTCGATACAACAGCTGACCAGCTCGATCACGGCGATTACCTTTCTCTTACTCGCCGCGGCGTGCCTGCTGCATCCCGCGCAAACAAGTGTTTCGACAATGTCGGCTGGATTTGCGGGGCGAGGCGGGTTTCTGCAAACGCTTGTGCCACTGATTGCTGCGCTTCGAGCCATCGTGGTCACTTATGACGGATGGTACGAGGCAATCTACTTCACGGAAGAAGACACGGATGCCGCAAAACATTTGCCCGGGGCGATGATCGGCGGAGTTCTCGCGGTGATAGGCCTGTATTTGCTGATGAATCTCGCGTTCCTTCATGTGCTGTCGATCCCGGCTCTGGCTGCCTCCAGGCTGCCCGCAGCGGATGCCGCGAGGATCGTTTTTCCTGCCTGGAGCGGGCGATTCGTTACCGTGCTCTCACTGCTCACGTTATTGAGCCTGATGAATGCGGTTCTGCTTGGAGCTCCGCGCATCTTGCTCGCGATCGGACGGGACGGGTTGTTTACCGAGCGTGCCGCACAAGTGGGCGCAGGCGGTACACCGAGGGTTGCTCTGCTGCTATCCGCTGCGACTGCTGCAATCCTGATTGCGAGCGGCAGCTTCGAGGCCATCATCGCCGTCGCAGCAATTCTGGTCGCGGCGATGTACTGCGTAAACTACATCGCGGTCATCGTGCTGCGATTGCGCGAGCCGGAGATGGCGCGGCCTTTTCGAGCCTGGGGATATCCCGTGACAACCGTTCTCGCGCTGGCTGGTTCGGTCGCTTTCCTCATAGCCGCGGTACATGACGATCCTGCAAGTGCGTGGCGAGCCACCGCACTGTTGGCAGTATCGATTCCGGTGTATGCATGGATGCACTGGAAACGGAGGGCGCCAAGCCGCTCATAAACCTTCGATCACAGGTATACCGGCTCTCAAGGCTATGAAACCATCATCCGAGAGGACAATCAGCTTGTTCAAGAATGCAATTGTTCGCATCCCTGGAAGTAATTTTGCTGAGGGGCTCACCAGTGTTGACCTGGGCACTCCAAGCTATGACAGAATACTTCAGCAGCATTCACTCTATTGCGACGCGCTGCGGGAATGCGGCCTCACGATCATGACACTAGACGCGGATCTCAACTATCCGGATTCGACGTTTGTCGAGGACACTGCCGTGTTGACGCCACGCAGCGCGATTTTGACACGTCCCGGCGCTCGCAGCCGCGAGGGCGAGGTCGTCGCCATGCGCCAGACGATCAGCCGCTTCTTTCCGGCCACCGCGGAGATCGCGGCGCCTGGAACGCTGGACGGAGGGGACATCTGCGAGGCTGAGAATCACTTTTTCCTGGGCCTGTCGCACCGCACGAATGAAGAAGGATGCCGGCAACTGGCTGCGCATCTTGCGGGTCAGGGATACACCTCTTCGGTAGTTGATGTACGCGAGATGACGAGTATCCTTCACCTCAAGAGCGGTATTTCGTATATCGGAAACAACACTCTTGTGGTCATGGAAGAGATGGCAGCGAATGACCTATTTCGGAACTACGAACTCGTCAGAGTTTCCGCGGAAGAGAGCTATGCGGCCAACTGCATTCGGGTAAATGAACGCGTATTCGTGGCAGCCGGATATCCGAATCTCACGGCGGAACTCGTAGATCGCGGCTTCAATCCCTTGGTACTCGACGTGTCAGAGTTTCAAAAGATGGATGGCGGTCTAAGTTGTCTTTCCTTGCGGTTCTAGCGTATTCAAGTTTCCGCCCGAGCTAAATCTGCCCGGGCGGATTATCTGGTGATTACATACCGTTGGCACGGCCACTGTATGTGCGTAGCACGCGGGCAAGATACTTGGCTTCTGCCGGAACAGGAACTGTGCCGTTCAGAATGGCATGCCTGTCTACATTCGCTCCGTACATGGCTTCGTCCCCACTCGTATCAGCCCTGACCACGGCGCCCTCCAGGCTGACTCCAGCAAAAAGACCCCGGGTACGCGAGTAAGAAAGAATCTCGGCATGAAGCGATACATCGGTTGCAGCGGTCGCGTTCCGGCCCACAGGGCCTGCCGCAACAGAAGCCTCGCCTCCGAGCTTGAACTTGTCGTTGAGCAGATGATGCAAGGCTTCATCATTCATAAAAAGCATGACCAGGTCTGTTGAGGAACCGCCAATCTGATAGCCCACGCTCCCACCTTCAATAGCGATAAACACCGGGGCGCTCCATCCATGGCCGGTGCGACAGGTCGCCACTCCGCGACCATAGTTGCCGCCGAATATGAAGGCGAACTTCTTGTCACCCGGAATGATGGCGATACACTTCGACTTATCCAGCAGGTCATGCGGGATGCCTTTATCAGGCGTGTCCATAATTTCTTTGAAGACCTCGGCAGCCTTGCGGGTGCGAGCGACATCGTCCTCACGGTCGGAGGCGGCAGCGAATTGAGCCGCAAATATAACTACGGTGGAGAAAATCAAAAGTCTCTTGAACATATCTTTACCCTCTTCCTGTGAGTGAGTCCTTAGAACCTTTACACCCGCCAAGTCTGCGAGCGTTCATCAAGAGAAGATGCGGGGAGGGCGCGGTAAAGATGCCCGGGATGTTTTTCTTCGATGGATTGGCGCAAGACTTCCGGTCGCGCGAAGTGCAACCGTGACGCTCACAATTTCACGGCTCACATGGCTTCAGCGGACAACTTCAAGCAGCAGAGCGTCGGCAGCGTGAAGCTGCCATTTGTCGCTCTCTACTCGAAAGACGATGGGGCGACCCGATCCTCCAGGCGACGCAATGGCCAGTCCCGGCACGCCATAGAGTCCGGATGCAGTCGTCGAGAATGGACCCATGGCGCGTGGCACTGCGCCGGCGGACACAGGCGCGGCATAGACGCCAGAGAAGTCGGCACTTCCCACCGGCTCACTGTACTGGTTATAGACGGGGCCGGAGCCGCCTGAACGGTAGACGGCATCGCGACCAATTTGCGTAGTCGTCCAGTTTGCCGGGTTACTGAGGCTACGATCCGGGCCGCTATCCGGGAGTTTGGTGTCTTCCACATCAGTCCAGTGGGCTGCGGCGACGAGCTTCACGGAGATGGCTTCGGTTCCGTGGTCGAGCCGAAGCTGCGTAAACCTCAGAGCCAGCGATCGGCCATCATAACTCGCCACCACTCCAAGGAGTTGCGTCTTTTCAGGCAGATAACGTCCGCTACCCAGCGGAACACGCTGGTAGAAGGTCGCCATTATCGCCTGGCCCGGCTGGATGTGTTTGCTGGTAAGGGATTTCTTCAGAGTGACCGGCAAGGTCGTTCCTGGCGGTAACGGACTGAGATGTTTGACGGGGCGATCAGCGGCGAAAGCGGTGCACCACGAAAGCAATGCGGCGATCGCAGCCAGTCTCCAGCGGCACGAATAGAAGACGCGCGCGCTCACGATGTCCCTCTCTTTTAGAGAGACGGTCGAGGCGGCTGAAGGTTGCATCGCCGAGATGCACCGGGGGGGTAATCGTGTGGCGGCGGGTGCGGCGTTGTTGTTCTTCTTGCCACACCCGCCTTCTTTTCGCTAGCTGCAGCCGCTGGTGCTGCCGCAGGACATGCAGCGGTAGCAGCTTCCGTTGCGGACCATGATGGCTCCGCAGGTGTGGCAGCTGGGGGCGTCGCCCATGTCGTAGAGGCCCTTCATGGCATCGGAGGCGTGGTAGATGCCCCGGTCTTCCATGTGGAGTTCGCTGCGGGATTGGCTGACGGCTCCGAGTTCGGGAAGGATTCCTCCCTGCGGCGACGAGGTAGCGCCCATGCCGCGAGTGGATTCGTGCTGGTCCGGGCCGAAATGCAGGTCCTTCGACTTCGCGTCACCGTGTGACGCTTCGCTCAGGATGACATCAGCGGGGTTGGCAGCGGCGGCCGGGCCTGCCAGTCCGGCGAAGAGGCTGAGCTGCTGGCCGGAGAGGAAGCGCAGCTGCAGCCAGCGGAAGATGTAATCCATGATGGACTTGGCGTAGCCGATGTGTTCGTTGCCGGTCCAACCGGAGGGCTCGAAGCGGGAGTGCGCGAACTTCTCGCACAGGACTTTGAGCGGAACTCCGTGCTGCAGGGCGAGCGAGACAGCGGTGGCGAAGCTGTCCATGAGGCCGGAGACGGTCGAGCCTTCCTTGGCCATCTTGATGAAGATTTCGCCTGGCTGTCCGTTGGGGTAAAGGCCGACGGTGATGTAGCCCTCGTGTCCGGCGATGCCGAATTTGTGGGTGAGAGAGGCGCGCTCCTCGGGCAGGCGATGACGCACGGCGCGCGGTGGGGCGCTATGGTCCTGGTCTGGCGCGGACGGCGAGCTGCTTCGGGTGATTGAGCCAAGCGCGGCAGTGAAAGCGCTGGTCGCGTCGAGGACGGACTTCGCCGTGACCTCAATCTTCTCGGAGATCTTGCCTTCGAGAGTCTTCACGTCAGCTTCGGGCGCGGTCTTGCCAGCGGAGAGAGCGGCGAGCACGCGATCCGCGGCGGCGTTTACAGACTCATCGGCGGCAGCGCCCTTGATGGCCTTTGCTCCCTTGCCGTCCGAGACGTTGAGCGGCTGCGCGCCCTTCGATCCGTCGCGATAAATGGCGACGGCCTTCAGGCCCTGACGCCAGGACTCGAGGTAGGCCTCGGCGATGTCGTCGATGGTGCAGTCGTGAGGCAGGTTGACGGTCTTCGAGATGGCTCCCGACAGGAAGGGCTGCGCGGCGGCCATCATCTTGATGTGACCCATGTAGTGAATGGAGCGCGTGCCCTTGGAGGGCTTGAAGGAGCAGTCGAAGCAGGCCAGATGCTCGGGCTTGATGCCGGGCGCGCCTTCAATGGTGCCCGTGGCGTCGATGTAGCTGACAATGGCGTCGACCTCGTCGTTGTTGTAGCCAAGCTTGAAGAGGGCGGCGGGTACGGTGTTGTTGACGATCTTGATCATTCCGCCGCCAACCAGCTTCTTGTACTTGACTAGGGCAAGGTCGGGCTCGATGCCAGTGGTGTCGCAATCCATCATGAAGCCGATGGTGCCGGTGGGCGCGAGCACGGTGACCTGCGAGTTACGATAGCCGTGCTTCTCGCCGTGGGCGAGAGCCTTGTCCCAGCAATCGCGGCTGGCGTCGATGAGGGCGTCAAGCTGGGGCGCGGTGAAGGGCTCGGCACTGGTTTTCGACTTGCCGATGTTGTTGACCTCGGCGCGATGCATGCGGATCACGTCTAGGAAGGGCTCGCGGTTGACGTAGTAGCCGGGGCAGGCTCCCCCTTCGTGGTCGACGCTCGCAGTGAGCGAGGTGGCGGAGGCGAGCGGTGGGCACTTCTCGGCAATGCGCGAAGACTGGAGGTAAGCCTCGCCGCACATAATGGCAGTAAGGGTGGCGGCGAAGTCGCGTCCGGCGTCGGAGTCGTAGGGCAATCCAAACGACATGAGCAGCGCGCCGAGGTTGGCGTATCCCAGGCCGAGCGGACGGTAGTCGTGCGAATTCTTGGCGATCGATTCGGTGGGGTATCCGGAGTTGTCAACCAGGATATCCATCGCCGTGATCATGATGTCGATCGCGTTGCGATAAGCCTCGATATCAAACGTGCCTGCCGGTGTTACGAATTTGAGCAGGTTGAAGCTGGCCAGGTTGCAGGCCGAGTTGTCGAGGAACATGTACTCCGAGCAGGGATTGGAGGCGTTGATGCGCGCGGTGTTCTTCGAGGTGTGCCACTTGTTGATGGTCGTGTCGTACTGCATGCCGGGATCGCCGCACTGCCAGGTGGCTTCGGCGATCTTGTGCATGATCTCGCGGGCACGCGAAGTCTTGACCGGCGTGTGACCCTTCACCGTGTAGGTGGTGAAGTCGCCGTCGCGCCCGACAGCACTCATGAACTCGTCAGTGACGCGGACGGAGTTGTTGGCGTTTTGAAAAAAGATCGAACTGTAGGCTTCGCTGTCAGGGCCCGAAGATCCATCGTAGCCCTCGCGCATGAGCGCCCAAGCCTTGGCCTCCTCCTTCATCTTGCATTCGACAAAGTCGAGGATGTCGGGATGGTCGACATTCAGGATGACCATCTTGGCGGCGCGGCGCGTCTTGCCGCCGGACTTGATGACACCGGCGAAGGCGTCGAACCCGCGCATGAAGCTGAGCGGGCCGGAGGCGGTGCCTCCGCCGGAAAGCTGCTCCATCGATCCGCGCAAGGTGGACAGGTTGGTGCCCGTTCCCGAGCCCCACTTGAAGAGCATGCCTTCGGTCTTGGCCAGGGTCAGGATGGAGTCGAGCGAGTCGTCGACGGCGTTGATGAAGCAGGCGGAGCACTGCGGCGTGCGGTAACCGGTGACCGAGAACTCGACTGCGCAGGTGTGCGCGTTCCAGTGCCAGTTCTGGGCGTCGGACTCCGGCTCGAGCCGATCGCAGCCCACGTTGAACCAGACGGGCGAATTGAAGGCGACCTTCTGCGTCACGAGCAGGTGGACGAGCTCGTCGTGGAAGATGGCGGCGTCTTCGGGAGTGGCGAAGTATCCGCCGGCCAGGCCCCAGTCACGGACGGTCTCGGCGACGCGGGCGATGAGGGCGCGGACCCCGGATTCGCGCTGTGGCGTGTCGAGCTGGCCATGGAGATACTTGCTGGCGACGATGTTGGTCGCGGTCATAGACCAGTCAATGGGCACCTCGACGTCCTTCTGCTCGAAGATCGCCTTGCCGGTGGCGTCGGTGATGAGGGCGGTGCGGCGCTCCCACTGAACCTCGTCGTAGGGCGAGACGGTAGACTTCGAGAAAAAGCGCTCGAACCGGAGGGCCGGCTGGGTCTTCGATAAGGTCTGGGATACGGTCTGGGATACGGTCTGGGACGCGATCGGGGAGGCGGTCTGTCCAGCGCTCGGGGCGTCGGTGATAACGGATTTCCTGGTGGCCTCGGCCATGGTGCTCCTTCACAGGGGTGCTACGAATTGGGATGCCCGCACGTTGCGGGTTTACGTCCTGGTCTTCGTCCTTAGGTCTGGCGGCCAAAATCAGAGCCGTTGCCGCTTGAAAATCTCCACAAGATTGAGTCTGCGGGAGTTATCTTCCAGTCAACGTGCGACTTGCGGATAGGGCTGGAAGATAGGCTCAATTCCCTGTGAACCTGCGGTAAATTTATAGGGCCGCAAGTGGGAAAGTACCGCTCTTGGTTGTGGGTGTCAAGCCAGAACCCCAATATCTTGTATTTTAGATTCAAATTGGTAACCCGGTGCTTCATTTTTGGGACATTGGCTGTGGAGAATCGCCGGGAGCCGCGCCGGCTGCGGGTGGGAGGGGGTCGGAGGGCGCATTTTCCCGCCAACCATGGGCCGGAAAGCGCCAGCGAGGCGAAACCCCAGGCACTCTTCGCAGGCTACGCGTCGGGAAGAGCCCGGAGCAAGGCGCAGGAATGGTGCAAGGGCTGTGGAGGGATGTGGGAGATGTGGAGAATGCGCCCCAATCCAGGAATCGCTTGCGTCCCGGAGTAACGAGGCGAATCTAAGTCGCAGGGAATATTTTCCCGAGGAGTGATCCCTTGTCCCATACTGCGGAAGAGATTGAGCAGATCAAGCATGCGCCTGCGGTGCCGGGCGTAATCGAAGAGATTCTGGCGCGCTGGAGTCCGCGGGCGTTTTCCCACAAGCCTGTAGCCGCGGAGGATCTGAAGAAGATTTTTGAGGCGGCGCGCTGGGCTGGGTCTTCGTTCAATGAGCAGCCGTGGCGATTTTTTCTCGGCCATCGCGGCGACGCGACCTACAAGAAGATCTTTGATAGCCTCGTCGAGTTCAACCAGGGATGGGCGAAGAGCGCACCGGTGCTGATTCTGTCGGTCGCGAGCAAGTCGTTCGCGCATAACGGAGCACCGAACCACTATGCCATCCACGATACGGGCGCGGCCAATGCCTACCTGGTGCTGCAGGCGACCAAGCTGGGGCTGCACGGGCATTCAATGGCCGGGTTCGATCAGGAGAAGGCGCGCGCTGCATTCGGCGTCCCTGAAAACTATGCGATTGGCGCCGTGACAGCGCTGGGTCACCTTGGCGACATAAACACTCTGCCCGAAGGATTGTTGGAGCAGGAAATGTCTCCGCGCCAGCGGAAGCCGTTGCATGAGATTGTGCTCGCGGAGTGGGGAGAACCGGCGAAGCTCTGACATTTCCCATCCAAGTGTTCACTTCGAGGATTCTCCCGGGAAGCTTCTCATCTTTTATTCATCGAATCCTGAAGACGCACGCGCATAGTCTCATCTTTGGACATGCGCCGTGTTCTTTTCTTTCTCAATCCGCTGCTGATGGAGCGACGCGGCCGGCGCGCGACGGTCGATCGCGTCGCTGAATTGCTGCGGGGCTCGGGATGCGAGGTCGAGATGCAGGACACGCTCTCGGCGCACTCGGCGGGCGAACAGGCCCAGGATGCGGTAACGAGCGGCTTCGACACGATCTTCGTTTGCGGCGGCGACGGGACAATCTTCCAGGTGATTCAGGGCGTGGCTGGGTCCGAAGTCGCGCTCGGCGTAATTCCCTTCGGCACCGGCAACGTACTGGCCCAAAATCTGCGGCTGCCCCGCGATCCGATGGCAGCGGCGCAAGCGCAAATGCATGCCCCTGCTGTGTCGATTCCGCTGGGTAAGATCGTGTGCAAGACTCCCGGCCACGTGAAAGACAAGAGCTGGTACTTCACCATTGCTGCGGGCATGGGCGTGCATGCCGCGCTGATGAATCTGGCTCCGACGGGCACGGGCAAAAGGGTAGGTGGTCCGTTGGCCTACTACGCCGGTGGTGTACGGCTGCTGATTCAACATCCGATTGAGCCGTTCGATTTCGAAGTGACTACGACCGGCGGCGAACTGCGCAGGTTTCGCGCCAACGAAGCGATTGCCATGCGCGTGCCCGCGGTCAACCTGTGGCAGGCGGGCGGCGATCTCCTGAAACCGGAACTGCGCGTGGCAAGTGTGCGCGAGACGAGTCGCGCGGGCTTGGTGCATGCCAGCTTTCATGCGCTGGTGACGCGCAAGAGCAATGGCAATTCGAGCCTTCCCTATGCGCAGTTTGACGATGCGAGCATGGTGGTCTGCAGGCCGGTGGCGGACTACGATTATCAAACGCCCTTGTTAGTCGAGGCAGATGGCGAAGTCATTGGCCTGAAGCGAGCAACGATTACGATTGCGCAGAGGCGGCTGAAATTGCTGTGGCCGGGTACGGCGAATTCGTAACAGTCATCGATCCTTTCCTTGCGCAGCTCTACGTGATGTCCCAAAACTGCCGTAACTCGCAATGATTACTGTTTCTTTTCTGGCGGCGCCTGAACGGTTGCGTCGAAAACGCCGGTTTCGATCATGTTTCCGTGCTTCATCTGAACGAAGATACGGTAGGTTCCTGCGCTGGGAAACCCGTAAGGGAAGCTGACTGCGTTCGGCAGAGTGCCCTGATGCATGTCCATTCCGGGCATGCTCTTCATATCGGAGGACTGCGAAGCGCCTTGTGCCTGATCGTTCTGGGACTGGGCAATCATGAGCGCTGCCATGGAGGCCGAACCGGAGGGGTGGATGTGTGCGAAGACACTTCCGTCCGACTTAACGAAGGCAGCGTGGCCGGTCATCCCCATGTAAAGGGCCATGTCGCTGGCGGGTTGGCCGTTGGGATCGAGCAGCTCGAAGGTGAAGTCGTAGGGCGCTTTTGCGACCATGGTGTCCGGGCGCTTCCAAACCATGGTGTAGCCGTCGGGAAGCTTGTAGGTTGCGCTGGTCTGGGTTGGCGTGCCGCCGGGTTTGAGGGCGATGGTGGTGCCTTCGGCGTCGTCCCCGACGAGCGGGCGACCGGGAATATAGGGAAGCGTGATGGAAGAGACCAGGGTTTCGGGGAACCCGTTCGCGTGGACGACGTCGGCGTAAAGGCGATAGTCTCCCGCTGGCACTGAAGGCAACGCAAGCTGGAAGTTGCCGGTGCCGATTTGTTCCGGGTGCAAGTGAAAAACGACATCCATAGCCGGCCAGCGCACCAGATATAGATGCATGAGGTGGTCATGATCAGGGATGAAGTCGTCGAGCTTACGCTGTTTGATCCAACCGGGGTCGGATAGCTTGAGATCCAGGATATTGCCGGGCTGGAGCTGAGCCTGCATTTCAAGCGGCTTATAGATGTAGTGGTTGTAGTCTGCAGCTTCCCCGCCCCACCACTCATTGCCAAGAATGACACCGGCAAGGAGCAGCACAAATGTAACTGCCATGGCGACATAAGCGCGGCGGCGACGCGAGGGGGGCGCTTCCGCACCGGGCGGGAGCTGCGATTCGCGGGCGGCAGCTCCGACGATGCCCACCAACCCTACGAAAAGAACAATACCTAGGATAGCCAGAACCACGCCAAGTCCGCGCTCCATTTTGCGTGTGCCCATCGCAGTGGCGGGGACGGGGACGGAGAAGACTCCGGGCCCCTGACTGCCGGAGACGGAGAAGCGGATCTGCCATGAGCCGGTGGCCATGATCCAGAGATGACCGGTGAAGTACTGAGCATCGGCCGAAGGTCGCTGCATTGCGTCGGGCACAGGCGGGTGCTTTGAGCCTTCGCCGGTGAGTGGGATAGGCGTGATATCGATTCGGTCTATACCCGGAGTCTGCGAACGGAGTTCGATCTCAGCAACCCCTGGAATGACGAGCGGCGGACGGACGACGACCGACAGCTTATAGGGACCCGCATTGCCTTCGACGTAAACGTCCGGGCTACCTACGTGGGCACGCGCGGGCTGAGGGGCAAGAGTGAGCGTTATGGCTGCGAGCAGGACCAGAATGAGGAAACGGACGGTTCGGGTCATCGTTGAATTTTTTTCATCCAGCGACCCAGGGCAAGCCCTAACCAGGTGACGATTGCAGCGTAGAGCATGGCCATTAAGAGGCCTCTCCAGAGTACGAGGCCGTATTCAGGCTGGAGGAACTGGCGCGTTACATCCACAGAGGTGGAGGGCATGCTGTAGTCGTGATACATAGTTCCGAAGAAGCGATTGGCGGCGGCCTTGCTCATAAGGAAACTGGCGAAGGGCCACTCGGCGGCAACCAGAGTGAGCACGAAAATCGGACCGGCAACGATCGCGGTAAGCCAGGGCTTCCAATTCTTCGCATAGGTGAGAAGCAGGTCGATGGCGATGGCCGGAACGATAAGCAGCACCGGAAACTTCGGCGGAACGAACTGCGTGACGTGTTGGAAAACCGGACCGAGTTTCGGCTCGGCGGGAAAGAGCGGAAGGATGAGGATGAGTCCACAGACAAAGAGAGTGTAGAAGGCGGTGATCCATGTTGCCGCCCAGCGGTTCCGAGAGGCGACATGAATGGCGGCGAAATAAAGCGGCGTCCCCAGCGTGCAGGCAATATAGGCGCTGGCGCTGTGCAGGTAGACGTCCCAGGTGTACTCCATGCGGAAGAACATGGAGAGCACCAGCAACAGACCGGAGAGATAAATCATGAGCCATTGCAAATGGCGAAACTGCGTGCTCTCCGGGCCGGCTGCGGCTTCTGCGCGGTTCATCGCAGCAACTATGAGGAAGAGCGCGCCAAGACACACCGCCCAGATTCCGAGCATAAGCACGGTGTGGGGCGGCGACACGATCTTGACGTCGAGGCCATAGGCATTGTGCCACCAGTTATCGAACGGGGCCGAGGTGAGCATGGCAACGCCACCCCAGGCGGCGAGGAATGCACCGAGGGGTCCACGGAAACCGAAGATGCGGACCGAGGAAGCGACCATCTGCGGCGGGCGGAGGAAGGTGGTGAAGAGAATCAGGTAGCCGCAGCAGATGCCGGCGAGGATTCCGCAGAGGTAGATGGCCATGTGCGCCGGAGTCCAGAAGGAGTCACGACCGATGGAGCGATGCCAGGAGACATCCCAGTGCGCTCCGATGGTGACGGAGGTGACGGCGAGGGCCGCGCACCAGAGATACCAGGGAATTCGAGTGCTGGTTCCGGATGGGCTGGCAGTGGTGAGAGTAGCCATGTTTTCCGACCTTCAGTAATGAAGATAGGATACAGCGTCAGCCAGGGCCAGTTATCATGGCATGGAATTGCGAGGAGGCTTTGTGCGCAGGTGGATGGCGTTGCTTTTCTTTGTGGCTGCGGCTTCGGCGTGGAGCCAGACGGGGTTGTCGACGAAGTGGGAAGAACTGACGGGGCCGGACTTTGTCGCGGCCATTCACCAGTCGCAGGGCGTATGCGTGCTGCCCTTCGGGATTATCGAAAAGCATGGCCCGCATCTGCCGCTGGGCACAGACCTGATTAACGTGCGTTTTGCAGTCGAGCACGCCACGCAGCAGGAGTACGCAGTGATCTTTCCGCCGTATTATTTTGGACAGATTGCGGAGGCGCGGCAGCAGCCGGGAACGGTTTCCTACAGCATGCACATGCAGCTCGACCTGCTGCAGGAGACTACCGATGAGATGGCGCGCAACGGATGCAAGAAGGTCGTTATCGTAAATGGACATGGAGGCAACGAGAGCCTGCTTCCTTTTTTTGCTCAGATACAGTTACAAACTCCGCATGACTACGTGGTTTACGTCTACCGATGGTCGCCCTCGAACGCGCCGGGGCGTCCGCGGCTGCATTCGAAGATGGACATGCATGCCGGCGAGTCGGAGACCGCTCACACCATGGCCTCGCGGCCGGACCTGGTGCATCTGGATCGTGCCGGGCAGGAATCTGGCGCGGACCAGGCCCGGCAGAATCTGCCCAACGGCGTGTATACGGGCATCTGGTGGTATGCGCGCTTTCCTAATCACTACTCGGGCGACGGCAGCACGGCGACGAAAGAGCTCGGCGAATTCGACATGAAGGCGTGGGAAGACGGGATCGCCAACGTGATTCGCGCGGTGAAGGCGGACCAGACGAGCCTGCAGCTGCAGAACCAGTTTTATCAGGATGCGCAGCACCCTCTGGATACCAAGCAATAGCTACGGTTGCTTGGGCTGTTTGGCAATGATCATCGGGGCGATCTTGTTGTAGGTCGCCTGCGGGACGACGTGTTTCTGCACCAGCTCGTCCTTGCGGGCGTAGGGGCGTCCGGCGATGATCTTCTGCGAATAGGCATCTCCGATGCCGGCAGGCTCTTTAGCTGGGCCGCGGTTGCGCTGTTGATATCGATCAGGTCCGCAGCAGGAGGCTTGACCTGCCTGGCCGTGGACTGCGCTACGGCTGTGGACAAACGGTTCAGCCCTGTGCCCCCGATCAATACGATGGCCAGCAAAAGGGTCCATAGAGTAAGTCTCCGCTTCATTTCGTGGGTTCTCCGTTTTTGAGGTGTCAAGAACGGTCGAAATGTTGCACTTGCGGCGCAGCGGTTGTCAAGAATGGGTGCGGCTGGACCTTGCGACCACAGAGTGCCCTTAGTGTTCTTCGTCGGCGAAGAGCGGATTGCTGTTGAGGAATTCCTGGATCTCCTCGTTCATCTCGGGCGAGTTGGTTTCGTCGAATACCCAGATTTTTCCCCTGGCCGAGCCGATCAGTTTCCGCTTGGGTCTGGAGGGCATCGCCACGATCTTCACGACTGCCTCGCCTCCGCGTGCGATGACGACCTCTTCTCCGTGCTCGGCAAGCTCGATGAGCTTGAGGAGATGTGCGTGAACGTGATGGATATCGACTTCCATACCCAGAAGCCTAGCGAAATTCGACCAGCTAAGGCAAGCCGCAGCAAATCTGGGAAATAATTCAGCAAGTTTTCTCCCAGATTTGCTAGTCTCATTACCGGCGATCAATCTCTAAATAAGTTCGCTGGCTGGAGTTTTGAAATCGCCGCTGCGAGGGGCAATCCTGCTGCCTCCAGACATCACCAGATCGGGAGAGGGAAAACTTATGAAGATGAGATGTCTGGCACTGTTGCCATTTGTCGCCGCCGCTATCTTAACGCCGCTAGCTCTGGCGCAAGCACCTGTTTTCGAAATTACGCCGGTATCAAGCTCTGTTGTGTTCAATGTGAAGTCTTCGGTCTCGATAGTCGGCAAATTTGACAAGTGGGAGTCCACTCTCAAGTTCACATCGCCAGATATCAACACTGGCGCTTTGGACATTAAGATTGATGCGGCGAGCGTAGATACCGGAAGCGGCATGAAGAATGACAAGCTGAAGAGCAAAGATTTCTTCAACGTGGCGCATGATCCATACATCACCTTCCATTCGACGAAGATTGTTCAGACTGGTACATATGTGAAGGGCCAACCCCTTAACTTTGAAGTGGATGGCGACTTCACCATACGCGGTGTGACCAAACAAGAGAAGCTGACGCTGGTAGTTAACGGCTATGGGACGGGCACCGGCGAGATCAAGGGCACCATGGCCTTTGACCGCAAGGACTATGGGATCAATGGCAGCATTCCCTTCATCAAGATCGCCGATCGAGTCGAAGTGACTGTGAACCTCAAAGCAAAGCGCACCAGCGGGCCTCCGGTGAAGCTGAGTCAATAGGCCGTCAAGCGAAGGCGCTTCAAGGTGCAGCGTTCATCGAGACGCTGGTTCCGAACGCGTCCGTGACGGTTTCCGATTCCGATTCGCTGGTGATTTTGGCGTAGGTCGCGAGTCGTTCGAGCAGCTCCGCTGCCTGGCTCGCGGCCGGATTGCCGGCCAGGTCGAGATCGTAGGCATGCTTGAGCAAATCGTGAAGACCGCCAAAATCGCGGTCCTTTACTCTTCTGCGCAAAGCGATATTGAGGAGGAATCCGGCAAGGGCGTCGGCTTCCGGTGTGGAGAGGCGGTTGAATTCGTCTCGCCAATGCGGGCGTTTGCCGTCGCCATCGAGAATCCTCAGGATGTGTTTTGCGCGGCCGGGATTCAGGTCGGTCGCCGGGACGCATTTGGGCGGAGCGTATCCGGGATGCAGCGACGCGGCACAGAGGAGTCCCATCACATACGCAGTGTGGTATGCGGTCGAGACCAGATACTGCGTGCGCTCCACACCTTCGCGGGCCTTGATCTCACTGATCCGGGTGCTGGGCGTGGGCAGAAATCCGGCTTTGTCTTCCACATTCGCGAGCACGCGGAAAGCGAAGGCTGAGGCGGCGTTCCACACTTTGCCGGTGAGCGGCCAGCTTAGCAGAACCTCTCCGCTCAGATCGTAGTCCTGCTCATCGATGCAGTGAGCAAGAAGCGCCTCCGCTTCCGCGAGGATGAGAGCGCGGCGACGGGGCAGAAGCGCCGGGACAAGATTGAAGTCGGTGACATACATCAGCGCGTGGGTGAAGGCGTAGATGTCGTCACGGGTGCATCCCAGCAAGTCCATTGACTGAGCGAGAATGGACCGTCGTGCGGTTGGCGGCGAGACCTGATGACGCCCGGGCTTCGGTTGATACCAGCCGGCGGCTACCCACTCCTGTTCGAGGATGCGATGGGGAACACGCTCGCGGCCGCACCGTGCCTGTGATTCAAGGCTCACACGCAACAGCTTGTCGAACTGGTAGTCGTGATAATCCAGTCGGCTGAGGCAAACATGCGGTAGAGCATAGTCCCATGCGACGGCAGGCTCGAGACAGAGACCCACCAACGCGCGATCATTGCGCGCATGCGGGATGAGGAGCTCAGCCACATTGCGGATGCGCGTCTCGACCTCGTCATAGATCATGGCGGGCGAAGCGGCGAGGAGAAGGACAGCCGTCTCGGAGACGATTTTTTCCGGCCGGATATTCCTGGATGGACTCTGGGAGTCGGTGTAGCCGTTGGCGGCCAGATGCTCGACGGCGAGCCGCGCAATATCGAGGGCATGGCAAAGACGACGGATCAGATCGCGATCGTCCCACTTGGTGCATCCGGATTCGAAGAGAGCCTTTTCCATGTCGCCCGCCATGTCCCCGATGTCTGTCTTCGGTAACGCGTTTAGCCGAGTTCCTTCGCACTCGCTGCGAGTTCGCCAAGGCTTTCGACCGGACCGCCCGGATTGAAGACCCTGTAGACGTGAAAGAAGATACGGTTGGTGCCGCAGAACCAGTCTCCCGGCTCTTCAGCAAGCGAGAGCGAGGGACCGACTTCGGCGATGACCCGGCCCACGGCGTTGAAGTCGACGGCTTTCGATTCCAGCAACTGTTTGACGATCTGTCTGTGTTGGTCGGAATTGCCCATGTGATGCTCCTTTTTGCGAGGCAGGCGGGGGAGGGCCTCTATTGCCTCGCTTGCAGGAATAGTGCGGGCGGAACGGATTTCGTTTCACTTGAAGCTTTGGTCGAGCCCGGCCGACTACCAGACTATCTTTGCGGGGTATTGGCGGAGCTGACTATCCGAGCTGAGGATGGCGAGGTCTTCTTCCAACGCCTGGGCGACGAGGAGGCGGTCGAACGGGTCGCGGTGGTGGAGGGGGAGGGTTTCGAGACGCAGGATGTGATTGAACCGCAGCGGGATCAAGTCTATTCCATATTCGCGGCACTCATCCCGCAGATAGGAGATGGATGAGCCGAGAGTTCGCAGCTTGCCTATCGTTATCTTGATGCTCAGTTCCCAGAGCGACACGAAGCTGACGTGCAGCTCGTCAGAATCGGGCATGAATGCGCGTCGCGCCCGGTTCGACAGGCGATAATCTTTGAGCATTGCCCAGACCAGGGTATGGGAATCGACGAGCAGTCTCATTTGTTGAATTTATAGAGGTGGTCTTCCTCGTCGCTGTAGAAGAGATCTTCAATTTCCTTGTTGGTCTCGGGCGAGTCGAAGTCGGGGGAGATCCAGATCTTGCCGATTCCGGCTCCGAGAATGCTGCGCATGCGGGGCTTTTCCGTGACCGGCACAAGCTTCACCACGGGCTTGCCGTTGCGAGCGATGATGACCTCCTCTCCGCTCTCGGCCTGCGCGATGAGTTTGGAGAGATGGGTCTTGGCGTGATGGATGTTGACGGCCACGAATTGAGATTAGCTAAGATGATTAGCTAAGTCAATCCTAGAGTCCTGAGCGACGATTAAGATGACCGAAATCCCAGGCCAAACAGCAGACCAGGACACCTACAGGCGAGTTAATTTAGCTATTTTCTTGCTTACGAGCTAGGAGGCGAGTCACGGCAGTTTTCAACTCCGCGTCTTCCTTGAGTGCTAGGGATATGCGCTCGGCTAACTCTCCGAGAAGCAGGCGAATGCTTTCGGCTAAGTCAAGACAGTGCGAATCATCTCGGGAATGAAGGCCTTCGCTGAGTGCGGCGTGAAGCAGGGTGAGCGGATTATGCCCCGAAATTAGAAGTCCGTCGGGGATCGCTCCTTTAACCATCTCAATCGCTTTGCTAAACTGCGATTCAGCCGCCGCATCCTCAAATTTTTGGAGTGTCTCTGGTTGTGCACCAAGAAGATTCGCAACTTTTGCCATCTCTCCTATAATTCTTCCCTTTTCGTGTTCAACTACACGGCGATAATATGCAAACGCGCCAATACCCAGCCCATTAATTTCGGCACGTCGCCCCTTCAGAAATAGTTCCCGATCTGCTCCGATCAAGGTGATTAATCTTGACGGCGTATGGGGACCGTATTGGGGCAGCTCACCAAATTTTTGGATGAACCCGATGAAGCTAGTTGGCGAGTCGTCCTTCGCTTTGGCTGCGACGGAAAATATCTTCGTCGTTTTATTGCAGTTCCTACAAACATATTTAACGTAGTTGTAGTTCCACTCATCTCTCTCTACGAACACCGAATTCGTAGCGGCCTTGAAGAATCGCCTTCCCTTACACTTTTCTGCCGCGCAGTAAAGCTCGATATCCGGAAGGTGTAATACCCTTTCAGTCCGTCCCGCCGAGTATCTTGTCAGAAGGTCCATTACCTCCCTTGGCGCATCAGGCGGAACGGATTCGAAGAATTCCTTGATCGTCAAAGACGGTATTCCGGGGTCACCTGTTGCTTGTTCAGCGGACATCGTGAATAGCTCTCGATACCAAAACTACAGACATGCTTGCCATCTTTCAAGATTCCCTCGCCGCAACGCGAGAGATTGATTTTGAAGTGCGCAAAAGAAAAAGCCCGGCACGAGGCCGGGCTTTGTAGAATGCTGATCGACAACTGCGGCGGAGCCGCCGTTCGCCGACCGCGCAGGTCATTCCGATGCGGCCATTTCTTCGGCTTCGCCTTCCTGGCGCATCATTTCGAGTTCGCGTTCGGCTTCTTCGTAGGCCTGGCTTACTTCCTGCTGTACGCGCTGGGCCGCTTCTTCGAGCTCCGGGGAGAGCTGGATGTTGCGGTAGTACTCCATGCCCGTACCGGCGGGGATAAGACGGCCGACGATGACGTTTTCCTTGAGGCCGCGCAGGTTGTCGACGGCGCCGTTGATGGACGCCTCGGTCAGCACACGCGTGGTCTCCTGGAACGATGCCGCGGAGATGAAGCTGTCGGTCGAGAGCGAAGCCTTGGTGATGCCGAGCAGGAGCGGACGGCCAATGGCCGGGCGTCCTCCTTCGGCGATCGCGCGCTCGTTCTCGTTGCGGAAGCGGAACTTGTCGACCTGCTGCTCGAGCAGGAAGCTGGTGTCGCCGACTTCCTCGATCTTCACCCAGCGGAGCATCTGCCGGACGATGGTTTCGATGTGCTTGTCGGAGATGGTCACGCCCTGGAGACGATAGACTTCCTGGATTTCGTTCACCAGGTAGCCCTGCAGCTCCTTTTCACCGAGCACGGCGAGAATGTCGTGCGGGTTGAGCGGTCCATCCATCAGCGGTTCGCCGGCCTTCAGGCGCTCGCCTTCCTGCACGTTGACGTGGATGCCGCGCGGCACGGAGTATTCCTTCTCTTCTCCATTGTCGGCGGTGACGTAGATCTTGCGCTGACCCTTGCTGACTTCACCGAACTTCACCACACCGTCGATTTCCGAGATGATGGCGGTTTCGCGAGGCTTGCGGGCTTCGAAGAGCTCGACGACGCGGGGCAGACCGCCGGTGATGTCCTTGGTGCGCGTGGTTTCGCGCGGGATCTTGGCAAGGATATCGCCGGGGAAGACCTCGTCTCCGTCCTGGATCATCAGGTGCGAGCGCGAAGGCATAAGGTAACGCTTGTTGCCCTTGGCTCCCTTGATGATGATGGCCGGCTGACGCTTTTCGTCGGCAGCATCGGAGACGACGAGGCGCGAGAGGCCGGTGACTTCATCCACTTCTTCGTTCAGGGTGATGCCTTCCTGCAGATCCTTGAACTGGATGGTGCCGCCGATTTCCGTAAGGATGGCGAAGGTGTAGGGATCCCACTCGGCAAGAACCTGCCCGAGCTCGACCTGCTGGCCTTCTTCCACCTTGAGGCGCGCGCCGTAGACGATCTGGTAGCGCTCCTTCTCACGACCGCGGTCATCAAGCACCGCAATCGCTCCCGAGCGGTTCATGGCAACCAGTCCACCCTGCTTGGAGCGCACGGTGACGAGGTTGATAAAGCGGACGGAGCCGTTGTTCTTGGCGTCGAGGCGCGACTGTTCGGAGACTCGCGATGCCGTACCACCGATGTGGAAGGTACGCATGGTGAGCTGCGTTCCAGGCTCGCCGATGGACTGCGCGCCGATAACTCCGACTGCTTCCCCGAGCTCAACCATGCGGCCGGAGCCGAGGTTGCGGCCATAGCAGAGGATGCAGACGCCGCGCTTGGACTCGCAGGTAAGCACGGAGCGAATCTTGACGCGCTCGATGCCCGCTGCCTGAATCGCGGAGGCGGTGTCTTCGTTGATCTCCTGGTTGATATCGACGATGACGTTGCCTTCGAAGTCCTTCAACTTCTCAAGCGATACGCGGCCGATGATGCGGTCGCGCAGCGGCTCGATGATTTCGCCGGACTCGACGATCGGCATCACGTAGATGCCTTCGACGGTGCCGCAATCCTTCTCGCTGACGATGACGTCCTGGGCCACGTCGACGAGACGACGGGTCAGATAGCCGGAGTCGGCGGTCTTGAGAGCGGTGTCGGCAAGGCCCTTGCGCGCGCCGTGCGTGGAGATGAAGTACTCGAGCACGGTGAGCCCTTCACGGAAGTTGGCCGTGATGGGGGTCTCGATGATTTCGCCGGAAGGCTTGGCCATCAATCCGCGCATGCCGGAGAGCTGACGGATCTGCTGCTTCGATCCGCGGGCGCCGGAGTCGGCCATGATGTAGATCGGATTCATGGTGCCGGCCTTGTCGGCTTCCTTCATGTTGTTGAACATTTCGTCGGCGACCTTTTCCGTCACCGTCGACCATAACTGAATGACCTTGTTGTTACGCTCGCCGTTGGTGATGGCGCCGTCAAGGTACTGCTGCTGCACGGCAAAGCGCTGCTTTTCCGCGTCGCGCACGACAGGGTACTTCGTCTCCGGGATGACCATGTCATCGAGGCCGACGGAGAGACCGCTGCGAGTGGCGAACTGGAAGCCCAGCTCCTTGATTCGGTCGAGCATCTTGACCGTGACCTCAAGGCCAAGGTTCAGGTAGCAGTAGTTGACCAGCTGGCCGATGCCCTTCTTCTTGAGCAGGCCGTTGACGTAAGGCATGCCCTCGGGGAGTGCATCGTTGAAGATGGCGCGGCCGACGGTGGTGGAGATGAACTGCTTCTGGTACTCCACCGGCTCGGTGTGCGTCAGATCCTGGTCGTCGTACGCGGTGGTCATGTCGAGGACAGGACCGGTGTGGCGCAGACGGATCGGCGAAAGCGTCTCGACTTGCTTGGCTTCGAGAGCCATGAGCACTTCTTCGATGTTCGCGAAGACGCGGCCTTCACCCTTGGATCCCTTGCGGGCCTTGGTGAGGTAGTAGAGACCGAGCACCATATCCTGCGTAGGCACGGTGATGGGCTGACCGGAGGCCGGCGACAGGATGTTGTGCGAGGCCAGCATGAGCACGCTGGCTTCCACCTGCGCTTCGGGCGACAAGGGGATGTGCACGGCCATCTGATCGCCGTCGAAGTCCGCGTTGAAGGCGGTGCAGACGAGCGGGTGAATCTTGATGGCTTTGCCCTCGACAAGGACAGGCTCGAAGGCCTGAATGCCGAGACGGTGCAGAGTTGGGGCGCGGTTCAGCAGCACCGGGTGGTCCTTGATGACTTCCTCAAGGATGTCCCACACGATGGGCTCCTGCATCTCGACCATTTCCTTGGCCTGCTTGATGGTGGTGCAATGGCCGGTCTGTTCGAGGCGGTGATAGATGAAGGGCTTGAAGAGCTCGAGCGCCATCTTCTTGGGAAGACCGCACTGGTGCAGCTTCAGCTCGGGTCCAACGACGATGACCGAACGACCCGAGTAGTCGACTCTCTTGCCGAGAAGGTTCTGGCGGAAGCGGCCCTGCTTGCCCTTGAGGGTGTCAGAGAGCGACTTGAGCGGACGGTTGTTCGCGCCGCGCAGCACGCGGCCGCGGCGGCCGTTGTCGAAGAGAGCGTCGACGGCTTCCTGCAGCATGCGCTTTTCGTTACGCACAATCACCTCGGGCGCATGGAGGTCCATGAGCTTCTTGAGGCGGTTGTTGCGGTTGATCACGCGACGATAGAGATCGTTAAGATCGGAGGTCGCGAAGCGTCCGCCATCAAGCGGCACCAGTGGGCGCAGCTCAGGCGGAATGACCGGGATCACGTCGAGGATCATCCACTGCGGCTTGTTGCCGGACTTGCGGAAGGCTTCGACTACCTTGAGGCGCTTGGCGTACTTGAGGCGCTTCTGGAGCGAGGTCTCGACCTTCATGCGCTCGCGGAGCTCGATCGACAGTTCGTCGATGGCAACGCGCTTGAGCAACTCCTTGATGGCTTCGGCGCCCATCATGCCCTTGAAGCCGGTGGGGCGATATTGCGCGTCGAGTTCGCGGAAGCGAGTCTCGTCCTTGATGATTTCGCGCTCCTTCACCGGCGCGTCGCCGGGATCGACGACGACGTAGCTCTCGAAGTAGAGCACGCTCTCGAGGTCGCGCAGAGAGATGTCGAGCAAGTGGCCAATGCGCGAAGGCAGGCCCTTGAAGAACCACACGTGCGAGCAGGGCGACGCCAGCTCGATGTGGCCCAGGCGCTCACGGCGAACCTTGGAGACGGTGACTTCAACGCCGCACTTGTCGCAGATGACGCCGCGGTGCTTCATGCGCTTGTACTTGCCGCAGAGACACTCCCAGTCGGTGACCGGGCCAAAGATGCGGGCGCAGAAGAGTCCGTCGCGCTCCGGCTTGAAGGTGCGGTAGTTGATGGTTTCCGGTTTGGTGACTTCGCCATGAGACCAGCTGCGGATTTTCTCCGGGGATGCGAGCTGGATGCGAATCGCGTCGAAATCAGTGATCGGGCTGGTCAGTTCAAATGGGCTGGAACGGTACAAGGTGTTCCTCCTTGCAGCTGGCTTTTAGCTTCTAGCTATTCGCTCTCAGCTGCGGTTGCTTCTTGTTCTTTACCTGCGGCGCTCTTTTCAGGAACGCCGCTTCAATCTTGTGCGTCAGCCACTAGCCACAGGCTAATCCCTAATGGCTAATGGCTGATCGCTGCTCTTAATCGGCGGCTGCCAGCGTGGGCAGCGGTTGCTTCTTGGCTTCGCCGTTGGGAGTCATCTTCATCAGCTCCACGTCGAGGCAGAGCGACTGCAGCTCGCGGATCAGCACGTTGAACGACTCGGGCACCCCGGGCTCGATCGCTGCCTCGCCCTTGACGATGGCCTCGTAGATCTTGGTGCGGCCATAGACATCGTCGGACTTGGCGGTGAGCAGCTCCTGGAGAATGTATGCTGCGCCATAAGCTTCGAGCGCCCACACTTCCATTTCTCCGAAGCGCTGTCCACCGAACTGCGCCTTGCCACCCAGCGGCTGCTGCGTGATAAGCGAGTACGGCCCGATGGAGCGAGCGTGGATCTTGTCGTCAACCAGGTGCGAAAGCTTGAGCATGTAGATGTAGCCAACCGTTACCGGCTGCTCAAACTGCTCACCCGTCATGCCGTCGAACAGGGCTGTCTTACCCGACGACGGCAACCCTGCCGCGGCGAGAAGCGCCTTGATCTCCGTTTCCCTGGCGCCGTCGAAGACCGCGGTGCCGAACCAGATGCCGCGCTGCATGCCCAGGCCGACGCGAACGGTCTGTTCGTCGTCAAGCTCAAGCAACTGGCGCAGTGCTGCGGTGTTCACGAACTTCTCCTTGAAGACTTCGCGGATGGCGTTCGCGTCCTGGTTCTTTTTCACGAGCTCTGCGACCTGCTTGCCGAGTTCGTGCGCCGCCCAACCGAGATGCGTTTCGAGGATCTGACCCACGTTCATACGCGAAGGCACGCCGAGCGGATTGAGGACGATCTCAACCGGCGTTCCATCGGGCAGATACGGCATGTCTTCCTCGGGAAGAATGCGCGCGATGACGCCCTTGTTACCGTGACGTCCGGCCATCTTGTCGCCCACCGAGAGCTTGCGCTTCATGGCGATGTAGACCTTGACGAGCTTGATGACGCCCGGCGAAAGTTCGTCGCCCTTCTGCAGCTTTGCGATCTTCTCGTTGGTGATCTTGCGCAGAACGTCGATCTGACGCGAGGTCATTTCTTCGATCTCGTCGATCTGTTCGTTCACGCGCGGATCCTTGTCGTTGTAGCGGATACGCTTGAGGTTCTTGGTCGAAATGCGCTCGATGGCGTCGCGATCGAGAACCGCGTCCTTCACGAGGAGGCGCTTGTTGGTGCGCTCGTCGTGCAGGTCAGCCAGCACCGTCTTGCCGCCGAGGATCGCTTCGAGGCGCTTGAGACGCTCGTCGGTGAGAATACGAATCTCATCGGCAAGGTTCTTCTCAAGCTGTGCAACCTGATCGGCCTCGATCTGCTTGGCGCGCTCGTCCTTCTCCTGACCTTTGCGGGAGAAGATGCGGACGTCGACCACCGTGCCTTCGATTCCCGGAGGGCAAGTGAGCGAAGCATCACGAACGTCGCCGGCTTTCTCGCCGAAGATGGCGCGGAGCAGCTTCTCTTCAGGGGTCAACTGCGTTTCGCCCTTCGGAGTCACTTTGCCGACGAGGATGTCGTTATGCTTGATCTTGGCGCCGATGCGGATGACTCCGCTCTCGTCAAGATCGCGCAGCGCATGCTCGCTGACGTTGGGGATGTCGCGGGTGATTTCTTCCGGTCCCAGCTTCGTGTCACGCGCTTCGATCTCGAACTCCTCGATGTGCACCGAGGTGTAGTAGTCCTCGCGGACCAGCTTTTCCGAGATGAGGATCGCGTCCTCGAAGTTGTAACCGCGCCACGGCATAAAGCCGACAAGCACGTTGCGTCCGAGACCGAGCTCGCCCTGCTCTGTGCAAGGACCGTCGGCGATAACCTGCCCCTTCACCACGCGGTCGCCCTGGCGGACGATCGGCTTCTGGTTGATGCAGGTGTTCTGGTTCGACCGCTTGAACTTGATGAGCTGATAGATGTCCGAACCAACCTCACGCGAAAGCTGCGTGGGGTGGTGCTCACCTTCAACACGAATGATGATGCGCTCAGAGTCCACCGAATCCACGAAGCCATTACGGCGGGCGAGGATGACGGCTCCCGAATCGCGAGCGGTGACGCCTTCCATACCCGTTCCGACAAACGGCGCTTCGGAGACCAACAGCGGCACCGACTGGCGTTGCATGTTGGCGCCCATCAGAGCGCGGTTGGCGTCGTCATGCTCGAGGAAAGGCACGAGCGAGGCGGCAACCGAAACGAGTTGCTTGGGGCTCACGTCAACGTAGTCGACCTCAGAGCGGTCCACGAGAACGAAGTTGCCCTGCCGACGAGCGTTGACCAGCTCTTCGGTGATATGGCCCTTCTCGTCGAGATCGATGTTCGCCTGCGCGATTGTGTGACGGTCTTCTTCCCAAGCGGACAGATAGAAGGAGAAGGGCTCATGTTCAATGGGGCGCTTCTTTTCCTTCCGGAGCTGCTCGTTGAGCTTAAACGCCTCGGACCTCTCGAGATGATCGCCTACGCGCAGACCGCTTTCGCCGGCGTTGGTGACCTGGACGTAGTCCAGTACACGAGCTCCGGCTACGCGACGGTAGGGCGACTCGATGAAGCCATACTCGTTAATGCGCGCGAAGCACGACAGAGAGCTGATAAGGCCGATGTTCGGACCTTCCGGTGTCTCAATCGGGCAGATGCGGCCGTAATGCGTGGGGTGAACGTCACGGACTTCGAACCCAGCACGCTCACGCGACAGACCGCCCGGCCCAAGTGCGGAGAGACGGCGCTTGTGCGTGATCTCCGAGAGCGGATTGGTCTGATCCATAAACTGTGACAGCTGCGAAGAGCCGAAGAACTCGCGGATGGCCGCCATGACCGGCTTGGCGTTGATGAGGTCGTGCGGCATCGCCGTCGACATCTCCTGGTAGACGCTCATCTTTTCCTTGATGGCGCGCTCCATGCGGACGAGGCCGATGCGGAACTGGTTCTCCATCAGCTCACCGACGGCGCGAACGCGGCGGTTGCCAAGGTGATCGATGTCGTCCACCGTGCCGATGTTCTTACGCAGCTTGAGCAGGTAACGGATGGTCGCGTAGAAGTCCTCGGGCGTGAGCGTGCGGCGATCGAGGGGCGAGTTGTCCTGGTTCTCGTACAGCTTGATGTTGAACTTCAGACGGCCTACACGCGAGAAATCGTACTTGCGCGGATCGAAGAACATGCCTTCGAAGAGCGCGGTCGCGGTGTCCAGGGTCGGCGGATCGCCCGGACGCAGCTTGCGGTAGATTTCGATGAGCGCTTCCTCCGGCTTGCGGACGGAGTCACGGCGCAGCGTGTTGGTGATAATGTTGCCCACGTCGTCGCGCTCAGGGAAGAAGAGCTCGATCGAGGAAACGCCACTCTCAACAATCTTGTGAAGCTTGTCGGAGGTGAGCTCGATGTTGGCCTCGACCAGGATCTCACCGGTGGTGGTATCCACCACATCGGAGGCGGTGACCGCACCGTCAAGCTCGGCAGCCTCAATCTCAACTTCAGAGATCTTGGCGTGACGCAGAGCCTTGAGGATCGAAGGCGTGACCTTGCGGCCGGAGTGCGCGATCTCCTCGCCCTTGTGGACGATCGCGTGCGCCGGCTTCGCGCCCAGCAGGTGCGTCGTCTTGTCGGCGTTCTCGTCGATGGTCCAGAAGAGCTTGCCATCCTTCACCGCAATCTTGTCGACGGTGTAGAAGGTCTTGAGGATCTCATCGTCGGCGCGCAGGCCGAGAGCGCGCAGGAAGATTGTGCCGAGGAACTTGCGCTTGCGGTCGATGCGAACGTAGAGCGTGTTCTTCTGATCGAATTCAAACTCGACCCATGATCCGCGGTAGGGGATGATCTTGCCGAGGAAGTAGGTGCGGTTGTTCGCAGTCTCGAAGAAGACGCCGGGCGAACGGTGCAGCTGCGAAACGATGACGCGCTCGGTCCCGTTCACGATGAAGGTGCCGTTCTGCGTCATCAGCGGAATGTCGCCGAAGAAGACTTCCTGCTCCTTGATGTCGCGGATCGATTTGGCGCCGGTCTCAGGGTCCTTGTCGTAGATGGTCAGGCGCACGGTGACCTTAGCGGAGCCGAATAGGTCATGCCGCGCTCTTCGCACTCAGCCTGGTCGTACTTGAGCTGCAGACCCACGGGGTCGCCGCACTTGTTGCAGAAGTCAGGCGTGTTCTTGTTGTAAGTGCCGCACTTCGAGCAGAGCACATCGCCCGGATGGAATGGGTCGGTAATGACCATGTTGCCGCAGTTGACGCAGGAGGTGCGCAGGTGATGCAGCCCCTTCAGGTGGCCGCACTTGCACTCCCAGTTGCCGATGGAGTAGTCAACAAAATCGAGCTGCGAGATGTTGCGGAAATCGGTGATGGGAAATACGGATACAAAGACGGACTGCAGACCGTTATCTTCGCGCTCCGAAGGCAGCTTATCCATTTGCAGGAAGCGTTCATAGGAGCGGCGCTGAACTTCAATAAGGTTGGGAATCTGGATCGATGTCGGAATTTTGGAAAAATCGAGACGGCTGCGAAGCGCGCGGTTCTCGTTCGGCATGTTCACTCCTCAAGACTCGTCGATACGAGGCTCCGGCAGGATTCTCCGAAGAAAAGATACCGCCCGAGTCACGCGGTATCCCCTGGTAATGCATTCGTTCACGCGATTCGTGTTCGCTCCGCCTCGTTCGGAGAAAACATCGCGTTTGTTTCGTTCCCGCCGGCGATCTTGAATTGCAATGCCGCCGGTTTTCACTTGCACGAAAGGCTACTTGGGGCGTAGGCTTCCGCTTTGCTCAAGACAACCCCTTCGGACAGGCCAGCGTCCGAACGGAGTGGTGCCGCCTAAAAAACCGGCGCTGCAGAATATCGGGCGGGATCGGAAAGAAAGGAGCGCGACACACTCAAGGAACGCAAAGAATCTGTCGACAAAACGGCAAAAAGCTCGCGGAGACAGGACGTCTCACGAGCGCAACAACCAAATTGTGCACTGAATATGGACAGAATGTCAGATTCCCGCTGTTCCCAATACTGCGTGTTCGCCGCCTTACAGCCGATCGCAAATCATATCCACAGGCCCGCCGATTATCCTGTCGATACGCCGGTATGAATCTCTACCGGATGAGCTTAAGCACCCATGCTCCTGAAAATCTCGCGCAAACTGCCAAGCTCAATTACGTGTGAGCTTGTCTATCTTTCCATCGTGTCGC
>CAWJPE010000010.1:0-366004 GCA_963844605.1 uncultured Acidobacteriota bacterium
GGTGCACGTCCGGTTCGGAGGGCGGGCATCAGAATCCGACGGCAGTAATGCCACACGGCGCTGATGCTCGACCCTACAAGGCTACTTCGCCACTGGCGACGGCAAGCGATGCGATCCGTTCACTATTACCGACGCATATAGTCGTTATTTGATTCGCTGCCAGATCGTTTCGCGTATAGATCTCAGCCAGGTCCGAGCGATCTGCGATGCAGCGATGCGAGAGTACGGGGTTCCGGCACGGATAAGGACCGACAACGGCGCACCGTTTGCGGGCACAGGGTTATTAGGGCTGTCTAAGCTCTCGCTCGGCTGGATGAAGCTGGGGATTGTTCACGAACGGATTCAGGCAGGCAGACCGCAACAAAACGGTCGTCACGAGCGGATGCATCGCACGCTGAAGGAGGACACGACAAAACCGCCTGCGGCATCGCTTCGCGCGCAGCAGAGCCGCTTCGACAACTTCCGTCACGTCTTCAACAACGAGCGCCCGCATGAGGGCCTGAATAACCAAGTCCCAGCGAGTCTCTACCATCCCAGCTCTGTCCGGTTACCACGCAAGTTACCGGAGTTCACGTACCCGAAGGATCTCCTTCTCCGAAGGGTGAATAATAGCGGCGATATCAGTTGGCACAGAAACAGAGTCTTCATCAGCGAGGTATTCCGCTTCGAAGAGTTGGCATTTGAGTTAATCACACCAGGGATTTACAGAGCCTTCTTTCGAGACATGGAGATCGGAGAACTCAACGTAGAAGAGCTTCGCTTTAGAGCCGCAAGGCGGGTGGGCTGAGTTTGCCGATGAGTGCATTTGCTTGCTAACAACATTCCAACGAAGGGCACATGTCCGATTAGCCGACTACACGTCCAAGTGGTTGTTGATTCCCGCCCTGACGGGCTTGCGGTTTGAGGCTTTTCAACGAATCCGACCTTCGACCCCTTACTGATGAGCAACTATTGGAATTATGGAGTCGCGGGTCGGGTCGAACTCAAATCTAGACTAGGCAGCAGAATTGATATCTCAACCTCAGGTCTGGGACTCTCTAACCGGCGAAGCAATCCGATTCTTGATATCGGCGGAGCGTCAAACAGATCGTCCCTACTGTGTTTGCAGACTTGCAGCCGGATGCTTGAGCGAGGTCATCAGTTGCTCGAAACGTAAATCCCGGCGAAGGCTTCGCAAATCATCGTCAGCCGCTAAGGCGTCGGCATTTATATACCCACGTTTGCTGGCTTCCAGCAGAAACTGAAATGCATCATCGGTATGGCCGGCAGCAGCTGCCGTACAGGCGAAGGCATACCATATGGACCAAGGATTTCCTTGCCCTGCGGACTTCTCGTCGTTCTGAATTACGTCTTGAAAGAGCTTGGTAGCGTCGCCATAGCGGTGCGTGTAGGCCAACGCCTTACCAAGCTCGCGCAGAGTATCGATGGTGTCGGTGTGGTAAGGCCCAGAGTCGCGACACTGGATTTCATATGTTTCCCGGGCGAGTTTTTCTGCCTCTGCGTAGCGACGCTCCTTGTTTAGACTTTTGGCGAGGTAGGTCTTGAAGATCAAGCTATCTGCATTTTCAGGCCCGAGGATGCGAACCTGAACCGCTAAGGCTTCCCTTTGCAGTTTCTCCGCTTCGCGAAAATGTCCTTCTTTGAGGAGTTCATCGGACAGGTTGATTTTCGCGATCAGTGTACGCTCGTGTTCAGGTCCTAGGGTTCGCAAGCGGATGGCCAATTCTTCGCGAGTCAGCTTTTCGGCTTCGGCTGGGTGGCCTTCCTCGGAGAGCAGATTTGCCAGGCGATCTAAATTGAAGGCAGTTTCAGGGTGCTCGGGACCCATCACGCGCTGCGAGTTGGCCAGGACTTCTCGATAGAGAGGCTCCGCCTCAGCGAGACGGCCCTGAGACTTGAGGGCCAAGCCGAGATCGCCTAATGCCTTCATGGTCTGAATGTCGTCGGCTCCAAGAACGCGCCGCTCAACATCAACCAGCTGACGAAAAACACGTTCAGCCTCGTGATAGTGGGCTTCGTTCCAGAGCAATACGCCCAGGTTTAAAGTTGTTTGCATGACCAGCTCACTTTCGGAGCCGAGCGTTTTCGACCCAACTTCAATCGCCTCACGATCAAGCTTCGCCCCATCGTCGTTTCGGCCCTCCTGTCCAAGCACAACGCCGAGGTGACTCATGGTCTCAAGTGTCAGCGGGTTGCCGGCTCCGAGGACGCGGCGCTCGACCTCCAGCGCCTGACCTAGCATCTTTTCCGAATCAGCATAGCGGCCTTCCCGGTCCACGATGTAGCCTAGTTGCGACCTTACTTGCAGTGTTTTTGGGTCGTCTGGCCCAAGAAGGCTGAGACGGGAATCCAATGCACGTTGGGCGAGCTCATGGGCCCGCGGGTAGAGGCCCAGATTTTCGTAGGTACGTGCCATGTCCTGCATCATCTGCGATTGAACTTCAGGATCTTTGGCCAGGCCGGCGTTCAGATCGTTTGAAGCTTTGTCGAGAATTTCACGGGCGGTGATGGTGTTGCCACGCGACTGACTCGGGTCAGAGACCTTGAACATGCTGGTCATAAAATCGGCGATGCGATTTGCACGATCCCGCTCGCGATTTGCCCGGTCTCGCTCGCGAGTGGTCCGACGCAGCTGGAGTGCTTGGAGGACGGAAAATGAAATAAGCACTATTACCAAACCAGTGACCACCGCTACCGCTACACGGTGACGCCGCACGTACTTCCTCAACTGATATGAGATATCTGCCGGGCGCGCTACGACCAGTTCATGGTTCAGATAATGGCGAATGTCGCCAGCCAGATCTGAGGCTGTTCCGTAGCGGCGGGCGCGATCCTTCTCAAGAGCCTTCATCGTGATCCAGTCGAGATCTCCGCGCAGTATTTTCACCAACTGCCTTGGCTCGGTGCTTCGCGCTTCTGCCGTCCCAGCGGAGTTGATGCGATTACCGCCGACCCTGGTGCTGGGCGTTGGCGGTTCTTCCAGGCGCAGCTTTCGCAGTAATTCATCGAGCGGAAATTCTTGCTGCTGTTTTGTGTCAAACGGCTGCAATCCTGAGAGGAGTACGTAGAGGACGGCCCCCAGAGAGTACACGTCGGTGCGTGTATCAATGTCACGAACGCTCGGGTCGGCCTGTTCGGGACTCATATATCCGGGCGTACCCAAGAAAAGCCCAACCTTAGTGAAATCGGGTTCCGCGCTTGCGTGAGGCGTGACGGCCTTTGCAAGCCCGAAGTCGATGATGCGCGGCGTAGGTTTCCCGTCCACTTCCGCAACCAGGATATTGGCTGGCTTCAGATCCCGATGGATGATGGCCTTCTGATGGGCATGCTGCACGGCTTCGCAAGCTTGGATGAAAATTTCGAGTCGGTCGGGGATCCTGAGCTTCTTTAGGTCGCAGTACTCGGTGATCGGCAGTCCCTGCACGTACTCCATCACAAAATATGGCTGGCCTTGCGGCGTGGTCCCTGCGTCAAACACCTTGGCGATTGCCGGATGATCCATGATCGCTAGCGATTGCCGCTCCGCCTCGAAGCGCTGCACCAACGACTCGTCATACATCCCGGCCTTGATCAGCTTCAAGGCGACTTGCCGGCTCACCGGTGACGTCTGGTCGGCGAGCCATACCTGTCCCATGCCGCCTTCACCCAGCTTGCGGACAAGCCGAAACCGTTGCGCGAATATCTGACCGACTGTCAGACCGCCGGCACGATCCATTCCATTCGCGACAAAGTTCCATTTGCCGGCCATCGGCGATGATTTCAAAAAATCGGGATGCAAGCCATTGTCGGCCAGGAGAAGCGACTCAACCTCTTCGCGCAGCGCTGAATCGGAGTCACAGGTTTCATCAAGGAAGGCCATCCGCTCTTGCGGTGCCAGTTGCATGGCCTGGTGAAGGATCTCCTTGACGCGTTCCCAATTCTCAGCGGTCATGACAATGCCGTCCGACTCATTTGCCGATGCAACCAGACGCGCGCGGTCGCCCAGTCGCGGTCAACAGTGATCCGCGAAAGACCCAGAATCTGGGAGATCTCGGGAGCCGATAATCCGCCGAAGAACTTCATTTCTACAACCTTTGCTTGTCTTTCATCAATCCGGGAGAGCGCGTCCAGCGCATCGTCGAGCGCCAGCAGTTCGGCATCTCCGTTGACGGGCAATGCTTCCGCGAATTCGAATGCGATCCGGCATCCACCGTCTCGCTTGCCCGCCCTGCGCTCACGAGCATAGTCCACCAGGACTTGACGCATCAGCCGGGAAGCGATTGCGATAAAGTGCGCTCGGTTTTGAAACTGCGCCGGTTGCTGACCCATCATCCGCATGTAGGCTTCGTGAACCAGCGCGGTGCTCTGCAATGTATGGTCGGGCCGTTCTGATTGGAGATGGTAGTGAGCTAGACGCCGGAGCTCATTGTAAACGAGGGGCAAAAGATCATGGAGGGCTCTCTCGTCGCCCTGTCTCCAGTTTTGTAGTAGCTCAGTGACCTGACCGTTGGCGCCGTCGGGCATAGGAATCGCCGGCCCCCTTGTGGAGTGCTTTTGAGTTTATTCGTGCGTTCCCCCGCGGTCAATTGCCATACTCTCTTCGGTCTGCGCCTGGATGAGGACTAAACCTTGCAATCGATTCAAATCGATTTCGGATTCGCATTTCCGCAAAAGACGGTCTCCCTTCGCTATTTCACGATTTTTTTCATTTTCATATGAGACGATCGGCGCCCGCATTCCGCTTTTCTGTGTGAGAACTTGAAAACGGATTGCTGATAGGCTGCCTAATTCGGCTAACTCCCCGCGGAGTTCCGCCGACTGCAACTTATGAGGATCGAAGGTGAATCGGATGAAACTTGCCTGTGTAATCGGAACACTACTCGCTGCGCTCGCCGTTGCGAGCTCGGCCAACCTCTCGGCTCAGGACGGCGCTTCGAATAGCTGGCCCCACTACCTGATTACCAACGGCGCCACCGTATATGACGCGGTGAATGGTGTCACATGGCTCACGGATGCCAATCTAGCTTCGACCTTGGATGCGGGAAGCCCTGACGACGCAGCAGATTCCGTCGACGCGCCGCCCCGCTTCGGCCTTCCGCTGTGCAACGCCGACAGCACCGATAAGTGCGTATGGGCCGACGGCGCGATGAGCTTCACGTCAGCACAGGAATGGGTGAGGCGCATGAACCGAGCGAGCTATCTTGGGCACGATACTTGGCAGCTTCCCTCCACTCCGCAAAACGATTCTGGATGCTCATCCAAGGGCCCGTCGAACAACAGCTTCGGCTTTGGCTGCAGCGCCGGCGCGCTGGGATCTCTCTACTACGTTGGCATCGGCATTACCGCTCCCAATACGGCCGTTCCAATACCGCCCAACACGGTAGGTCCGTTTCAGAATTTCCAGCCGGCAACCTATTGGTCGCGTTCGAAGGGCGGAGGTCTCACGGACAGCATAGCGAACTTCTCGTTCGCCGATGGGGCGCAGGGCGGCACGAATAGCTTCAATTATTCCTACGTGCTTCCTATGGTCAAGGGCCGAATTCCTATGGAGAAGCAGCCAAGCAACGCCCCGGGCCTTGAGCTCAGCCCAGACGGGCTAACGGTCTATGACCCGGTGGCAGACGTTACCTGGGCAGCCAACGCCAACCTGGCCGCACAGCAACCCTTCTCCTTGAAGCCTTGCAAGACTCCGGGGAAGCCGGAGTTCTGTGTTGCCGCTGATGGCTCCATGAACCACGATTCGGCCGAGGTATTCATTGCGGATATGAACGCGGCAAACTACGGAGCGGAAACCAATGAGCAACTCGTGTGGGAGTTGCCCGCGTCAGACCCCGGATGCCCACAGTACAACTGTGTCAAGGAAAATCCTATGGGCGTGTTGTACTATACCGAGCTTGGCTTCCAGGCGGGCACACCGATCGTACCTATTCCAGAAATTGGGCTGGGTCCATTCTTTAATCTGCAACCCGGCTACTACTGGACCTGCGAAGCGTCCGCCGTCGGCGAGCCGTGCGTCAAGGGCAGCACACCGGTTCCCAATACCGGCGCACAGTTCGACTTTTCCTTTGGAAATGGTTTCCTCAGCACTGCGCGCGAGCCGGGCGCGCATTTTGTCACCGTGTATTTCGCGGGCTGCGACCTTCCCAATCCGGAAGACTGCGGACGCGTGTACCCGAAGCCGCCAATCCCGCCCACGTGTCCACCGGGCAGCGCGAACTGCAATTCATGACACCGAGGGAGAGTGCTGTTGAACTTCGTTATGTCATTCAGAATCGCAGCCATGACACCAGCCGTAGTGTATCCATAAATCAAAAACTCTCAGACTCGTCGAGGGAGGAAAAAATGAGACGCATGAACGCACGCCGCTTTCTGCCGGCAGCATTCGCCGCAATCTCGCTTCTGACCGTTGCGACCGCCGCTTTCGCTCAGCCTCCCGCCCCGCAGAATCCCAGCCCTTGCGACGCGGGCGCGCACGCAACGGCGCCCCTGCCCGATGCGGTCAGGCCACTGGCTGCAGACCGTCCAGAATTTTCGGGAATTCCGGGGCCGCCAAATACAAGTCACGGGCTCATACCTGCCGATTGGGGCCTCATCATCTACGACGAGAATCAAGGTGTCTGCTGGCTCGCCAACGGAAACCTCGCCGGGGATCCCTTTGTTCGCGCAGCGATGGCAGTCGCCGGCATCAACCCCGACGGGACTATGAATTACGCGACCGCCCTTCTCTGGGTAGATGCAATGAATAGGTTCGACCATGGCCGCGGCGTTCTGGGGCATAACAACTGGCAGCTCCCGACGACTCCACAGTTCGACCCTACCAGTTGCTCTTCAAGCAAGAATGGCACATTCGGCTTGCTCTGTTCCGGCAGCGGCCTCGGTAACCTCTACAACGTGGGACTCAACGTGCGCATGCCGAACAGCGTGGCGCCTGACTTCACCAATGCCGTCGGACACCTTCGCAACCTGCAGCCAGGGCTCTACTGGACCGCGGACAGCGCGGCTATAAACGCTGACGGACAAGTGACGTTTTCATTCAACACCGGAGTCAACGGATCAAACACGACCACATACAACTATCTGCACGTTCTTCCAGTAACCCATGAGATGCTCGGCACATCTGCGTCGGGCTCAGGTTTGGTTCCCTATGTAACCGGCGATGGCGCGGGCATAGCAGTCTATGACACGAACACTGAACTCTCGTGGCCCGTCGACGCAAATCTTCCCGCCTCTGAGAGGTTCGGCGTCAAAGGCAACACCTCCATGGGGCCGACAGTCAGCGGAGACTATCTCACAGCTCCCCTTATTGATGCCGATGGCACTATGCTTTTCTCTACCATCGAAAGCTCGACCGGATGGCTTACCAACATGAATGCGAGCACCTACGCAGGAAGCGATAAGTGGAAACTTCCCACCCTCGCCGAGATAAGTGCTCTTTACAAGGACCTGAATGTCGCCGTCGGCGACACGCGCCTTGAAACGCACACGTTGAATGGGCTCTTTTACAACCTCCAGCCAGGCTTCTACTGGTCGTGCGAGCGCGATCAGACGGGCAATAGTCAGTCTCCGTGCGATCCCAATCTGTATCCGAGCATTAGTCCCGACGGAACGATCCTCGAGTACAGCTTCAACTTCGACAATGGCTTTGAAGGCACGGATTTCAATACCAAGGAGTTTTACGTGATGGTCTATTACCCAGCACCTGCACGCTAGAAGGCACCTTCTTTTCCCGTCTCTTGGCGTAGAGTGAGTCCGCTTGGTACCAAGGTGTCAAGGGCGGAGCAAAACCAGTCCACTGTGGCGGAGTAAAAGTAGGCCAGTAGATAGGTGGATGGTTGTTGTGTGATTGCGGGGTGGAAGGGCCGCTGGAGCGTAGCGGAAGCGACCCTTCTACCCCGAGGCGCGTGCGGGGCCTAGCGTTCTGCGGATGGAGTTCGTTTGCGGCGGCTCTGTTTGAGGCGATAGCTGTCGGCGTTCATCTCCAGGATGTGGACGTGGTGAGTGAGCCGATCGAGCAGGGCGCCAGTCAAGCGCTCCGAGCCGAGGACTTCGGTCCATTCCTGGAAGGGAAGGTTGGAAGTGACCATCGTTGATCCGCGTTCGTATCGCTGGCTGAGCATTTCGAACAGCAGTTCGGCTCCGGTCTTGGAGAGAGGCACGAAGCCCAGTTCATCGACGATGAGCAGTTCGTAGCTTGCGATCTGCTTCTGAAAACGGAGCAGCTTCTTTTCGTCGCGAGCCTCGATCAACTCACTGACCAACGCGGCTGTGGTGGTGAAGCGCACACGGTGTCCACGCTGGCATGCAGCCAGGCCGAGAGCCAGAGCGACGTGCGTTTTTCCCGTGCCGCTGTTGCCCAGGAGCAGTACGTTTTCGCGACGGGCAAGGAACTCACATCGCGCCAGCTCCAGCACCAGGGTCTTGTTCAGCGTAGGTATGGCCAGGAAGTCGAAGCTGTCCATGGTCTTGACGACCGGGAACTTCGCCTGCCGGATACGTCGTTCCGTGGCCCGGCGTTCGCGGTCCAGCAACTCCAGTTCTGTGATGCGCAGCAGGTAGTGTTGATAGTCCACCTGCTCGACGGCGCACTGCCGCGCCACCTTGTCGTACTCACGCAGGATGGTTGGCAACCGCAGTTCCTTCAGATGATGTTCCAGCAGAAGCTGCGGTGTGTCGGCAGTGTGAGCTGCAGTGTTGGTAACAGCAACCTTGTTGAAGATCGTATTGTTGGCGTCGCAGAGGCGTCGTCGCCAGATGAAGGCTTTCGTATCGGAAAGGCGAATCGGCTCCGGTTTGAGCTTGATCTGTTGCGATTGTGTCGCATGCTTGCCGAGGGCCTCTGCAACTACGCGGATGAACTGGGTCCCGACCTCGTGGCGGCCAAGGACTCTTGCAACCGTCGGATTTTCCAGGTCTACTGTCCTGCCGAAGAATCGCTTGGCGACATAGCTTTGGACGATGGGGTAGATGTCCTTGAACTGGCAACCCAGTTTTGCCGTTCGAATAATGCTTTGCGTGAGACCGGCTAAGACGTCTTGTAGAAATATCTGGTCGGGATCGAACTTGATGCTTTTCGTGGCGAGTTGAACTTCGGTCAGCCCGTGGGAGATGACCACGTTAATGGGGTCGCCGGGCTTCCAGTCTAAGGGGACGACTGCTGAAGGAAGTTGCGCGATGTCAAACGCACTGATGTCTTTGTAGTTGCGGAAGTATGTCTGCGAAAGCTGCGGAATCTCGATGTCGTATTCCGCACGTTCCTTCATCGGAAAGATATGGACTCCGGGCGGAGGTGGCGTTGTGGAGGAGCCGACACCGACCCCTTCCACCTCTAACTTCTTGACAAACTCTTCAAACTTCGGTGTGCCGACAATCTCGACGATCTGTGCGTAGTCGGACGGCATGTCGCGGATCAGGCGAAGTCCGCGCCCTACTGCTTGTTCCGGCAGGATATTGGCATCAGAGGTGAAGGGGCGGAGTCCGAGGATAGTCGACGGATTTCCAAGTGGATCAGTCCACTGGAAAGATCTCTTGTTCTGACGGACATCCGGCCAGTCCGAGCCTGTCGGGTAATCAGTCTCCGAACATCCCCAACTGCCCGTCCTGGTCATCTTTCACCGGCTCCGACAGCGTCACATCATTGTTCTTCACGTTATTGATCCTCGTGTCCACACGACATGCCTTCATCATGTCCGCGTCGAACGGATGCAGGAGGTCAACAGGAGGCTGTTCTGCGCTTCCAAGCTCCAACCATCGCTGCCAGTCTCTCCGTGCAACGATGAGCGGCATCCGGTCGTGGCCCGTCTTCTCTGCTACCAGTTCGTTTGGTTCTACGGTGATGATCGCGAAGGTATCCATCTCGGTCTTGCAATCTGGTGACCGCCAGTGACGCCACACGCCACCCAGAGCGAACGGTTGATCGTCTCTCATGGTGAAGGTCCACGGGAGCCTGCCCTTGCCTTCCTTGCGCCATTCGATGAATGAGTCAGCCGGGATCAGGCAACGTCTCTTGAGGAATGAATCATGCCACATGCTGTTCGAGAGAAGCGTCTCACCCTTCGCGTTGATCGTTGAGAGCTTGAACTGTTTGGGATCGGTGACGTATCGCGGTAGGAAGCGCCAGAACATCATGTGCAGCGTGCGTGTGCCGAACACCTCATCCCACACAATGACCGGCTGCGTTGTCTGGGGCGCGACCTTGTAATCCACGTGTGAGTGGGTGGCCGTCAACGTTGCCGAGCGCGAAGGCTTCAGCGATGCGCTGCTTGTCGGATCGGCGTTGGTAGCGGCCACACATAATACGCGAATCCTAGGGGCGACTAATTCCGTGTACGGCATCCTGACATGTTTGATCGACGCGACCCTTCACGAACGCGTCCATCCGATTCAACATCTTAGCGGCTTCGGGAGATAGCTTCGATATTGGGATTGGCTTTTGATTAACGGCTACTGCGTTTTTGTTAGTAAAGTTATAGCCCCAAGCTATGTCGGATGTATTAAAGTCCCGCTCGATTATCTCGATTTCTTGACCATCGACTGTGCCATAAGGAGTCCTTTCAGCGGGGGGTGGCTTAGGAGCGAATTCGTGGATATTTGAGTAAAGACCCTCCATATTTTCTTCCGTAACGCCATCGGTCTCCTTCAAACTACTAACACAAAGAGGCTGACGAAGAAGTTCATCTAATGTGGGCCTAACAAACTCGCTCACCAAACTGCCATTCCAATTAAGCGTTAGTTTGTGCCCACTGGCATAGTACATTCCCTTTAATTCCCAACCGGTCGCTAGTGTGCCGAGCGGCGGACATGAGTTGTTCCGTACGCTCTCGGGAGGCGCGACAGGGACTGTTGGCGAGTTGGGTTGGACGCTAACCAGCGGTGGTGGGGGCGCAGGCTTCGATGCTAAAGGTTTCGGTGATACAGATTTCGGTCCCTGAGAAGCAATCTTCGGCTGTTGAGGAGAGGTGCTCACCTTAGGAAGCGGTGCGCTTTCGAGAAAGGACGTTTTAAAATAAATATATGAGGGGCTGTTCGCATCGGTTGGTTTGGCAATCGTCTTATGATCGGCACTAATCGCTCGATAACTATCGCAGAGCATCACAGCACTCGTCTTCTCCACAACGACTTGTCCGAGCCAGGAAGTTTTTGTCTCATACGCGCAATATGACTTACTCGCCAGATGTAAATCCTTCCAATTATCCTGTAGCGTGTTAAGAAAGCTGTCAGGATCATCATTTGGTACCAGGATTGTGAACTGAGGATTAAAGCTAAACCTTCCCAGCTTGGAAAACTCACTTCCAGTCATTGGAGTGGCAAGAAACAATAGCATTCGTGTCTTGTTGGCGGTAACGTTTTGATAGCGAACTAAGAACTCCCGCGTCAATATACCCCCCATGCTATGAGATACAAATGTTAATTCGTCATGCGTGAGTACGCCATCAGTTTTTAGCCTGTCATACATCTCATCGGTAAGTTGGCTAAGAGAGAGAGCACCAGTCATTTTCGGAGAGACGTATTCGTACACGTAAATGCCTTGGCCGTCGAATGCTGAATCTTGTGTTAGCATATCTGGCCAATACTTACGCGATGATGAGGTCCATGTGCTCGTTGCATCACCGGTCAGTCCGTGAACGAAGATGATCACGCCTCGGTTTTTGGGCACTTGTCTTATCCAGCGTGATTCGGCCTTAATCACACCCGTACCTGCCAATACGAAAAGCAAGAACCAAGTTGCTTTAAAAAAACAGCGGCGGTCGTTCATATTGCGACAACATTTTACTGCCCTGTCACCCTCCTAAGGATTAATCTGGCCAGTGCCACGCTATCACTGACTGCGCTCAGTAGCCGGGGAGTAGGCCCTGAGATGTCGTCTCTCGCCAGTCTGACAGCTGCGATGATGGCAGATGCAATTACCAGTGTCGAGAGAAAACGATCCTGTGTCTGCCTCTCTTGTTGTTCACGAGCGATTGTCCTACGCATCTCACCCATTCGCTACCTCACACCGCCATGCGAAGAGCGCACCGGCTTCTTGAGCACCTGATAGGACACGCGACCCTGAAAGATTTCCGAGGGCAGGTAGCGCCTATGCTCACCACACAGAGGACACTTGACCACGATCCACGACGCAGGCGACGTCTCGACGCCAGCGGGGATGTTCTCTCGGCATCCTTTGCATCGGATCACGACTGCGCGTTGGCTGGATGGGCCTTGGAACATGGAAATAGGCTAGCGAATAAAAAGCGAACAAGCAAGGCTCATTTATAGTTGCTAGGATTTTGCCTGTCCAAGGGAGGCGGATCGATCCATGTATCGAGAGAAAAAGGAACCGCAAAATGTGCCATGTCTCGTTTGCAAGACGTTCGCATATCGCGAAGATGACCTCCGTTTAAATCAAAGCCTAGTGATTTGTCCCACCTGCGGAAAATTTAGATTCGCCAGTTCGGCTGACTATGTAGACAGGTCTCCCGACTTTGAGAGCACGAGCTACAAGCTTTCATACTACCTACGGACAATTTCCGAGCGAGCCTTTGGGAAACGTGATAACTCATTTTTCCCCGTCTACTCTGGCGACGATTTTGTCAAAATCTTGAATGGCGACGACCCTCCCATTCGCGAAAAGCTTCATGCTCTTCTTCAGTACATTGCCAACCTAAGTCGCTATCCCGGTGATTGGCTCACATTCGACGCCGCACATGATTATTCGGTTCTAGGCTCAAGAAATGAAGCCGAGGCTGGCTTTTTCAGGCAGGCCCTCGAAGCTCAAAAATTGTTAGCAAGTCAGCGATTGGCTGGCGGCAACGGCATCCGGGTGACAACTGAGGGCTTGCAAGAATTAGAGCGCCTCGCTCAGTCCGGATCAGAATCGTCGAACGCTTTCATCGCTATGTGGTTTGACCCGTCAAGACGGCGTGCCGATGGGGCAATCCAAGAAGCGATCCGAGAAGCAGGCTATCTGCCCGTACGACTCGATCAGGTTGAGCACCTGAATCGTATCGATGATGAGATGGTGGCGCGCATCCGGTCATCCAAATTCATGGTCGCGGATTTCAGTGGCCATCGACATAACGTCTACTTCGAAGCCGGATTCATGTTGGGGTTGGGCCGTCCCGTCATTTCGCTCTGCGAAAAAACTGACATCGAAAACCTTCACTTCGATACGCGCCAATACGCCATGATTGATTACACCGATGAGGAAGAACTGAAGAAACGTTTGAAGGTTCGGATTCTGGCGAACTTGGGAGCAGGACCACACGCTGTGACGCCGGAATGACGCAGGTCTTGCCGCTGACCACTCGGTGACACTCAGGAGCCTAAGACAAAGGCGACTGTTTATAGAGGCCCATCATCACCGTATGCGCTGCGCGTTTGAAAGTCAGGTGCATACCATGGTGCTATGGCGGTGCTGGTAGGGATGGGATTTGCTGTCTACTTGTGGCGACTCTAGGCAACCCAGATGCCGAGTCTATAGCTTTGAATCCAGACGATTTGCTCGATAAAGCTCTGAAACAGTGGCAGTTACGAAATGCCCTGATTACTCATTTCGAGTCAGGTGCATTCAACCGGGCTCTGCCACCTCTCCGTCTCTTGAAGTCTCATGCTTTGAATGAGATGCGGTAGGCAGACGCTTACTTATTTCACCATTGTAGCATCGCCCCCGATGTCAATCGTTCGGGCGCGATGTCAGTCCCAGATCCCCAAAGGACATTTGGCTGCACCGCGATCTTCGAGATTTGATCACCATCAAATTACTCAATTGAGTCCTTCTGCTCACAAATCATCCAAAAGGTTCACGAAACAGACTCCCGATGCGTCAGAAAATGCATCTGAGTCGCCGTAGCTTGCGCCTTTTGCGGAATACCACAATCGATCGAACAGGACGCGCACAAATGAGCCCGGCCGCAGTATATTTATCTGTTTTGAGTTTCAGGCAAACCGTAAGCGATCAGTTTTGATGCTCAACCGTCGATCTGGTATGAACTTCGGGCCAGCTAACAATGAAGCAAATCTTTCGGAGGCAACATGTGCAATCGAACTCAACTGGGCGCACGCATAAGCCTGGTCTCTGTATCTTTTTTTCTTCTGCTTTTCACTCAAACGGCGAGAGCGCAGTTCAATGCGCAGCTCTCTGGAACTGTCACAGATACAACCGGTGCCGTGGTCTCCGGTGCAGCCGTAAAGCTCACAAACGACGCCACTCAGGTCGTCCACAACGCCACCACTGGAGGTGAGGGAGCCTACAGCTTCCATGAGCTTCCACCGGGCACTTACTCGCTCGAAGTCACCGCCAAGGGCTTTAAGGGCAGTACGCTCAGCGGCGTATCCATAGTCGCCGAGTCGCCGCGGAACGTCGATGTCAAGCTCGAAGTCGGCGGCTCCGGAGAGACGGTCACCGTAAACGGCAGCAGCGTGCCGGCATTGCAGACCTCGGACGCCACCATTAGCGGCACCGTTGACAGCGAGACGCTCCAGCGTGTCCCTGCTTACGGCCGCGATCCCTATGAACTCCTGCGCACCGCTCCCGGCATCACGGGAGACAGCGCTCGAAGTGGAACAGGGCAGGGTGTCTTCCTGCCAAACGGCGCGGGTCCGGGTCAGTCCAACTCCGGCATCTTCCAGACCGAGAATCAAATCCAGATAAGCGCCGACGGTCAACGCGTGGCCGACAACAATTACCTTCTCGACGGCGTCAGCGTGAACAGCCTCGGCTTCGGCGGCGCAGCTGTGGTTACGCCCAACATCGAAGCCGTAGATCAGATCACCGTCGTCTCCACTTCTTTTTCAGCGCAGGACGGCCGCAACTCAGGAGCGCAGATCAAGACCGTTACCAAGAGCGGTTCGAACCAGTTTCACGGTGGCGGAGTATTCACCTATGACCAGCCAGGCCTCAATGCTTACAACAAATACGGTGGCCCCTTGGGGCAGGAGCCGGTGAGGGTAGCGTTGCAGCAGCGTGACTGGGCAGCGTCGCTCGGCGGCCCCATTCTCAAGGACAAACTGTTCTTCTTCCTTTCCTATGAGGGATACTCCAGCAAGAACGCGTCCTTTCCATCGCAGTACATTGAGACGCCGCAATTCCGGCAGTTTATCGCCAGCGACCGTTCCGGGAGCATTGCCGATTCAATCGCCAACGCGCCCGGCGGAGTGCCGCGTGTCCTGAGAGTCCTCCCTGCCACATGCACGACCCCATATAACATAGGGACTCCGTGTCAGGTGCTCCCAGGCGGCATCGATCTTGGCTCACCCTATGGAGCCACCGGAACCTATGTGCCTTTGGCCATGGCGCAGAGCGGCAGCGGCCTCGACGGAATTCCCGATGTCGAATACGCTCAGCTCTTTATCCCCAACAAGTCTCGCGGCAACCAGTACAATGCACGCGGCGACTGGTACCTTACCCCCAAGGACCAGATCTTCGGCACGGTGTTTTTCACAAAGCTCGATAATCAGAACGCCAGCAGTGCGACTGGCTCGCGGCCCAACGCGGATGTACCGTTCAAGCCGTTGAACACTGCTGTGACGCTCGGTTACATTCGCACCATCTCTCCATCCCTCTTGAACGAATTGCGCGGCAACGCAACCCGCTTTTCTGACAACGGTGTCAAGGACGGGGCAGGCCTGGTGAACTACGGCATACCCTACATCAACGTCCAGAACATGAATTTTGACGCCAGCAACGACATCAACTTCGGAGTCGCGCAGTCGTCCACCACGCCGGGCATCTTCGCCCAGAACACCTACGAAATGCGGGATGACGTCACCAAGACCTGGGGTGTGCACACGCTGAAGGTCGGAGTTGAATGGCGCAACGAGCAATACAACAACAACCTTGGCGGCGCTTCACGGCCGACGTATGCATTCGCGGGCATCTGGAACTTCGCCAACGACACCCCCATCTATGAAAGTATTAATGTCAATCCTGACACGGGTGGTCCTGCGAACACCCAGCGCTATCTACACGATCATTACTGGGGACTCTACGCCCAGCATGACTGGAAGGTGTCGCCGAATCTTACGTTGAACACCGGGCTTCGCTGGGAGTACTTTGAGCCCCTCTACAACAAGGGCCTCCGCCTTAACTATCCAACCCTCGGGGCTCCGGGATTGGAACTGGTTGACGCAACCCTCACGCCAAGCCGCAATCATCTTTGGAATTCCCAGTTCAAGAACTTCGCGCCGAAGTTTGGCTTCGCCTACACGCCTCCAATTATGAATAATCAAATGGTGGTGCGCGGCGGATTCGCGCTGGCCTATAACCGGCTAAATGACGCGCTCCTGAATAACGCCGTAGAAGACGGCCCCGGCTACCTGAACTTCAGTATCTGCTGCGGAACGGCGCCCACGGACTTCGGAACGCCTTTCGACGGAGGCCAGATTCTGTACGCCCTGGGCAGCAATACCTCGCCCTTCAGTTACCCCATCAATCCTGTGCTCGCCACCGGCACCCTTCCCAATGGTCTGCCGAAAAATGGTGTGCAAATCGAGGTCTATGGTGGATTGCCGGATCTCAAGAACGCGTACAGCTATCTCTATTCGTTTGAGGTTCAGCGTGCGTTTCCGTACCAGATTACTTTCACTGCTGGATACCAGGGCAGCGACGGCCGCCATTACCCTCGCTTGGTCAATCAAAATTTCCTCTACGCTAACAATGTCGGGAGCGCCTCGTCACCTTTTTACGCGTCGTATTTCGCCCAGACTGACTCCAACCAATACTACAACGGCTTGAACCTGCATTTTGCCAAACGGCTAAGCCGCGGCTTTACTTTCGACGCGATCTATACATACTCCAAGGCCATGGATCAGATCTCCAACGGCGACGAAGCCAACGCGAATGGCAACCAGACCGATCCCGCGCACAACAATACGGAGCTTGGACCCTCGGACTACGATGTCCGTCACCGCATCACGATGGTCGGGGTGTGGGATGTGCCTGGAATCAAGTCGGGCAACTTCTTCGCGAAGTCTGTCACCAACGGCTGGCAGGTGAACGGAATCTACACTTATCACACCGGCTTCCCGTTCACGCCTGTCACCTATCAACTGCACGGAATACCAACCGCCGAAACAGCTAGTGTCGTCGGTCCCGTTCGTCCGCTGGCCTATTATGGCGGAGCCATCACCGGTTGCTCCAATAGCAATTTCATCAACGGAATCTTCCCGGGCAATGTAACCAATCCCGGTGGCAGTCCGGTCATGTCCAAATACTTCAACATCATTCCGCCAGCGAATGGTGCCGGAACACCTCCAGGTATTGGCCGCAACTCTTTCCGCGGACCCTGTTATCAGGATGTGGACATGGGTTTTGCCAAGCAACAGCAGTTTGAGACCTTAGGCCACAATGTCTCGGTGCGCTTTCAGGCAAACTTCTACAACATCTTCAATGAACTCACTCTGACTCCGTTCACGAACGGAAATGGAAATCCTGCGGCGCAGATTGAGTCCTCAACCTTTGGCAAAGCCCAGTCTGCGAATGCAGGCAGGATCATTGATTTCCAGGCCAGAATCCAATTCTGACGATCCATCCACCGCACTGACCAAATGGGCCGGGAACAAAATTCCGGCCCATTCACTTGTGCCATACCATCGCGTATGTCCGCACTTGCTCGTCCTAGCTGAGTTTGATCTAGACTCCATGAACGCGTCGCATGTCCGGGAGCACTTCATGTTGCGAACCAATCGATTGGTTTCTTTCTCTTTGGCATTGGCAATATTCCTGGCTGCCAATATGACGGTGTGCCGTCCGCTATTTGCGCAGGAACAGATAGAAATTGACGCGAACTCCCATACCACGCCCTTCCCGCATTTCTGGGAGCAGATGTTCGGCTCAGGACGCGCCATCCTCACGCTTCGCGAAAGCTACCGCGACGATGTTCGCGCCGTGAAGCAGGTAACCGACTTTCGTTATGTCCGCTTTCATGCCATCCTGCACGACGAGGTTGGAGTCTATAACGAAGATGAGCACGGCAACCCCGTCTATAACTTCGCCTATGTCGATCAGATATACGATGGCCTGCTCAAGCTCGGCGTGCGCCCATTCGTAGAAATCAGCTTCATGCCCAAGAAGCTGGCATTTAATCCCGATGCGCTGCATCCGTTCTGGTACAAGCAGAACGTCTCACCGCCCAAGAGCATGGAGGGCTGGGACGCCTTGATGACCCACTTCGCGCAGCATCTCGTCGATCGCTACGGCATTGATGAAGTGTCGCAGTGGTACTTCGAAGTCTGGAACGAACCCAACATCGATTTCTGGGGTGGCATTCCCCGCAAGAAGTCCTACTTCGATCTCTACGCTCACACTGCGCGTGCTCTGAAGGCCGTAAGCCCACGCCTGCGTGTAGGCGGCCCCGCAACTGCCGCGGCTGCGTGGGTACCTGATTTCGTGAAATATGTCTCGGCCAATGATGTGCCCGTCGATTTCGTCTCCACTCATGGATATGCTGACGACACGGTTGAAAACCTCTTCGGTACCAACGAAGATATTCCGATGGACCACAGAATGGGCCGCGCCGTCGCAAAGGTGCACGGAGAAATCAAGTCATCTCCCCTGCCCAACCTGCCGTTGATGTGGACGGAGTGGAATGTCCAGGGAATGAATGAGTCACGCGACACTATCTTTGTCGGCCCGGCCCTCGCGAACACAATTCGAGAGTGCGACGGCTTGGTCGACATGCTCTCTTTCTGGACCTTCTCCGATGTCTTTGAGGAGGGCGGCCCGATTCCTCAGCCGTTCGAGGGCCAATTCGGGTTGCGAGCCAAGGGAGGAATCAATAAGCCGAGCTATTACAGCTATGGCCTCTTGCATCAGCTCGGTAATCAACGTATCTCAAGTACATCCAACAACATCATCGCTACGAGAACTGCCGACGGATATCTCGCTGTCGCCGCCTGGAATCTGGTCGACCCTGACAAGCAGGGAACTCCCCGCACCATGGAGCTGACATTTCGAAGCGTCCCGCCGAATGCGAAGATCACGATACAACGCGTCGATAGTGATCACGGCAATGTATTGAAACGGTACACCGCGATGGGTAAGCCGCTTGATCCAACGCCGGATCAAGTGGAGCAGCTTAATCGTGAAACGGCGCTGCCAGCGCCGGAAGTATCTGCATTGAAGAATGGCAGACTCGAGTTACCACTCACGCCCAATGCCTTGGTGTTAGTCAAGATAGAAACTAAGTCGAACTAGACTATGCCAACTATTTCCCGCGCCGACATTGTCATCCTCGGAGCTGGCATCGCCGGACTCGCTGCTGCCCGCAAGCTCGTCGATGCCGGTCTAAATGTCATTCTGGTTGAAGCTCGCAACCGCGTCGGCGGACGCATCTTCACCGAGCGGACTCCAACCGCAGATCTTCCCATCGAACTCGGCGCTGAGTTTGTCCACGGTCGTCCGCCCGAGCTGTTTGACCTCATCCACGAAGCCGGTCTCACACTCTATAAGCGCGAAGGGAATTTCGTCTGCTACGATGACGGCCGCTTCGGAGACTGCGGCTTCTTCGGCGAAGCCTTTCGCGTGCTCGACAACTTGCCCTCATCTTCCGACATGACCTTCACCGAATTCCTCGTGCAGGAGCAACTCCCCGAACACGTCGCCGTGCGTGCCAAAAGCTATGTCGAAGGCTTCAACGCTGCCGATGCGGCGATCATCGGCACTGCGGCGCTGTTGAAACAGCAGCAGGCAGAAGAAGCCATCGAAGGCGACTGTTCCTTTCGCATCGTTGACGGATACGATCGTCTCCCTGCTTACCTCCTCGACCGCTTCGTCACCGCCGGAGGTCGGGTCCATCTCGATACACCCGCAACCGCCATTCATTGGAAGCCTGGCGTAGTCCGCGTCGAAACGGCTAATCCCAACCTGCCCGAGATATATGCTGCCCGCGCCATCGTCGCTTTGCCCCTTGGTGTCCTTCATGCTAACGCAGTATCCATCGAGCCCGCGCCCTCCGACGCGCTCGCCGCCATCTGCAAGCTCGCCATGGGCAGCGCGACCCGAATCAGCCTGGTGTTCCGTGAGCGCTTCTGGGAAACCTCCGCACCCAACCTCAGCTTCCTTATTGCGCAGGAGAAAACGCCGCCAACCTGGTGGACAGCGGCCCCGAATCCCTCACCAATCCTGACAGGCTGGATCGGAGGCCCGCGCGCCCTGTACGCCCCAACCGGCTCGGCCTTGAAAGACGAGGCCCTCTCTACACTGGCCGCAATCTTCCAGCGTACCGATCTCGAATCGCGTCTCGTTGGTTTTCATACGCACGACTGGCAGGCCGACCCCTCCAGCCTTGGCGCATACAGCTACGCTCCCGGCGGCGCGCTTCACGCATCCGACGACCTGGCTATCCCAGTGGAGAACACCTTGTACTTCGCCGGCGAACACACTGACACCACCGGGCACTGGGGGACGGTTCACGCAGCCCTGCGCTCCGGACTGCGCGCCGCGGCACAGATTCTCGCCTGACCGCGAGCCCTTATTCCTGGCTTTCGTGTAAACTTCGCAACGACCGATCCTTCGTTCTTCAGGAGTCCCGAAAAGCCATGTCTCGACCAAAATTTTCAGTTGCCGTCGCTCTGCTCGTAACCGCTTACATCCTGCCCGCTGCCTTCGCCCAATCTACCAACCTGGCCGCCACACCTCCCATGGGCTGGAACAGCTGGAATCACTTTGCTGGCAAGGTCAGCGATGCCGACGTGCGCGCCGCCGCCGACGCTCTCGTCTCGAACGGCATGCGCGCCGCCGGCTATATCTACGTCAACATCGACGACACATGGCAGGGCGAGCGCGACGCGCAGGGAGTCATCCATGCCAACAGCAAGTTTCCTGACATGAAAGCCCTCTCCGACTACGTACACTCCAAGGGCCTCAAGATCGGAATCTACTCCTCGCCCGGCCCTCTCACCTGTGCGCACTTCGCCGGCAGTTACCAGCATGAAGAGCAGGACGCGAAGACCTATGCCGGGTGGGGCATGGACTTCCTCAAGTACGACCTGTGCGGATTCCGCGACATCATGAAGAAAGAGGCGCCCAACGACCCGCAGAAAGCCTTCGCCCTGCAAAAGGCCGCATACGAAAAGATGCACAAGGCTCTTCTGGCCACTGGCCGTCCGATCGTTTACAGCCTCTGCCAGTACGGATGGAATGATGTGTGGAAGTGGGGTACCGACGTCGGCGGCAACTCGTGGCGCACTACCGGAGACATCACCGACCGCTACAGCCGCATGGCGGAAATCGGATTCTCTCAGGCCGGTTTGGCAAAATATGCCGGCCCCGGCCATTGGAACGACCCCGACATGCTTGAGGTGGGCAACGGCGGCATGACCGAAGACCAATACCGCACGCACATGACCCTCTGGGTCATCCTCGCCGCGCCTCTTCTTGCTGGCAACGACCTCAGCAAGATGTCTCCATCGACTCTCGCCATGCTCACCAACAAGGAGGTCATCGCCGTCGACCAGGACCAGCTCGGCAAACAGGGCGATCGCGTCTCTGCAGTCGGCCCGACCGAGATCTGGTCCAAGCCTCTCTCGAACGGCGCGCAAGCCGTCGGCCTCTTCAATCGCGCCGATACGGCAGAAGCCATCACGTTCCACGCGCGGGACATCGGTTTCGCCAAGGGCTTCAAACTGCGCGACCTTTGGCAGGGAAAGGATCTCAACGTTAACGGAGATAGCTACAGCGTCACCGTCCCAGCCTATGGAGCTGTGCTGCTTAAGGTCAGCCGCTAGCCGTGGTGCCTTCCTGCGAAGGTGGCGTCATCCAGCAGAAGAGCAAAGTGGCAGCAGCAGCTCCTGCGAACTGAGCCACGATGAAAGGAACCGCATCCGCTGGACGTATCCCTGCGAACGTATTCGTCAGTGAGCGAGCTACCGTGACGGCAGGATTCGCGAAGGATGTCGAAGCCGTGAACCAGTAGGCCGCAGTGATGTAGGCGCCGACCGCAAACGAAACAGTGGAAGGACGGTGCCGGGCGCATCCCCAGATCACGGCAAGTAGGCCAAACGTGGCGACAAATTCGCTGAACACTTGAGCCGGACCACTCCGGACACGAGTCGAAGTTGAAAACAACATCATGCCGAACATCAGATGGGCCACGGAGACTCCGGCGGCTGCTCCTGTGAACTGTGCGGCAACGTAGGCTGGCACTTCGCCCCACGCGATCCCGCCCTGCCACGCCTCCGCGAGCGTTACAGCCGGATTCAGGTGTGCCCCCGAAATCGGCCCGAAGGCGAGAATGATCGCAACCAATGCAGCGCCCGTCGCAATCGCATTTGCCAGCAACGCAATGGCGACGTTTCCTCCCGCCAAGCGTTCGCCCATGATTCCCGATCCGACGACGGCGGCAAGGAGAAACAGCGTTCCGGTAAATTCAGCGACGACCCGCCGTAGAAGGGTGGAGTTCATTGCCGGCCGATGTTGTCGATCTCTTTTTGGATCGCCATGGTTTCAAGCGCGGATAGCGGCAAAGAAAGAAACAGGCCTATCCTGCGATCGAGTGTGGAAAAAGCGTCGCGATAGGCGCGGGCAACCTCTTCCGGCGTGCCTTCTACTTCTGCCGGATCGGCGATTCCCCAGTGAGCCGTCATTGGCTGCCCCGGCCAGAAGGGACAGACTTCCTTTGCTGCGTTATCGCAAACCGTGAAGACAAAATTCATGACAGGCGCGCCTGCTGCTCCGAATTCATCCCACGATTTGCTGCGCAAACCAGCTGTAGAGATTCCGGCAAGTTCGAGTTGCTTCAGCGCCCCAGACCGTACTGCTCCAGCTGGATGACTGCCCGCACTGTACGCGGTGAAACGGCCCTTCGCTTTGTGGTTCAGGATGGCTTCGGCCATGATGGAACGGGCAGAATTGCCGGTGCAAAGAAACAGAATGTTGTAATGGATGAGCATCGCAGTTACGCTTTCTGGGCTTCTTTGAGCGCGGTACAGCAACTCGGTTTGCAGCAGAACTCGTTGGGTTTGGTGGCGCGAATGAATGCACTCGCGAACTTTCCTTCGACCAGCGGTGCGATCTCGTCTACCGCGATGCCAGCTTCGGTGAGGAAATGCCGCGCGTCCTCAATGTTGTAAACTCGCGTGGGCTCAATCTCGATGTCCACAAAACAGACGTCGAGAAGCTTCGTGCGGTAGTCGTTCTCTTCGAGCGCCCCTGCGATGCAACCAACCCAGAGCAGCATGCTCTGACGGACTGACTCAGGCACCTCGCCGCGGACAACGACATCGGAGACTGCGAAGCGGCCACCGGGTCGCAAGACTCGAAAGGCTTCCTGAAGAACACGATCCTTGTTCGCTGACAGGTTAATGACGCAGTTCGAGATCACGACATCGACGGAGTTGTCGGGCAGTGGAATGTTTTCGATCTCGCCCTTCAGGAACTCGACATTTGTGGCGCCTGCCTGTCGCTGGCTTTCGCGAGCAAGAGCAAGCATTTCGTCGGTCATGTCAAGTCCGAATGCCTTGCCTTCTTGACCAACACGTCTCGCGGAGAGAAGCACGTCGATTCCGCCGCCCGAACCCAGATCGAGCACCGTTTCTCCCGGCCTGAGATCGATAAGCGCGGTCGGGTTGCCGCAACCGAGTGAGGCGAGTACAGCCTTTTCTGGAACCGCTCTTTGTTCCGAGTTGCTGTACAGGTTTTTGGTAACGGGATCGCAGCAGCGAAGCTCCGGATCGCAGCAGGCTGCCGATCCCACCTCCGCTAAGCCTTTGGCAATTGAGCCATACTTCTCACGCACGTAAGATTGAGTATTCATTAGATCGCCTCTTCGTATATGCTAAGGCGAATGTATTAGCATCTCAATACATCTGTCAAGGCGTATATAATGGATCCATGAGTCGCACCCAGCCGTTTGATCTAGTTCGCCTGTTTGCCGCACTGGCTGACCCGACACGCCTTCGCCTGCTCAACCTCATGCGCGGGCGGGAAGTGTGTGTCTGCTATTTTGTGGAAATCTTGCAACAAAGCCAGCCGAAAATATCACGGCATCTGGCCTATCTGCGAAATGCCGGTATCGTGAGCGCACGTCGAGATGGCAAATGGATGCATTACAGCATCCTTCGTCCCGAAGATCCCGCTGCAGCCTCGATCCTCGATGCAGTGCTCCTATCCATAGGGGAAGACAAGAGAATGAGAGTTGATCTGGCTCGGCTGGACCGCGCGTGCTGCATGCCTGAAAAATTCGTAGCCCTGGAGGGTGTGCCCCTGCCTGTTCCGGTGCTCCCTTGAGTGCCAATTATTTGGCCGACAATTTCCTTCAACTCGCTATAATAGAAATGAATATTATTCACTTGACGAAGGGTAAGCGATTTGGCATAATATTCCCATGCTGATCGTTACTCCTTTCCTTTCTTTGGTTTCTCTGGCTCAAGCGGAACAGGAATACGACGCAAATCTCGCTTTATGCTTGCAATCAGTTTGCGAGTGGGGACGCGCTGTAACGGTGTCTTCTTTGGAGGTTTAGCCATGACACTCCTTGACTTGAATCAGATGTTTTCGACCGACGAGCGGTGCCGCGAACTGATGGAACGTCTGCGCTGGCCGGAAGGTGTGATGTGCCCCCGCTGCAAGGACACGCGCATCTCTCGAATGAAGAACTATGCGCGGTTTGAGTGCTCTATCTGCCAGTACCAGTTCACGGTGACGAGCGGAACGATCTTCCATGATTCCCACCTTCCGTTGCCCGTGTGGTTCCTTGCCACGCTTCTGATCTGCGAAGCCAAGAAGGGCATGAGCGCAAGTCAACTCCGGCGCACTATCTGGGGAGAGCACAGAGGCTCTTATAAGACTGCGTGGTACCTCTGCCACCGTATCCGGGCGGCGATGGCTTCTGCCGAGAAGGACATGCTCTACGGAACAATTGAGATGGACGAAACCTACATTGGCGGACCGCGTCGTGGCGTTGGTCCGGGTCGGCCCAAGGTAGGTGATAAGGAAGTCGTCTTTGGCATCAAGCAGCGCGGCGGGGAACTTAGATTCTTTCGCGCTGAGGACTGCAAAGCGGGTACATTGGCAAAGTACATCAAAGAGAGTGTGAGCGAAGACGTAGACGTGATTATGACGGACGAATTTCAGTCGTATCCGTTCGCTCTTGACCGCGCTGGACAGTCCCGCGACAAGCACAGAACCATCAAGCACAAGGATGGCGTTTACGTTGACGGCGACATTACCACGAACGGGATCGAGTCCGCTTTCTCGCTCTTGAAGCGCGGCATTATCGGTTCGTGGCATAAAGTCTCTGCAAAGCATCTTCCCGCCTACCTTGAGGAAATGACCTTCCGGTTCAATCGCCGGGGACGTTCCGATCTGTTTGTGGATACGCTGCGCCACATGGTTACTGCTGATCCTCTGACGTTCGAGCAATTGACGGCCTAACTCTCGTACACCCCCGGCAGAAGCATAGCACGAACCCTTAGTGAAGTGAATAATCCTGATAGAAATAGAGACCAAAAGGCCCGGCTGCCATTGCAGCCGGGCCTTCCTGTTTGCACGCCCTCAATCAAATCCTTTGTTTTCGAGTATTTACCTGTAATCCATTGATTCTGGGAAAGATGCGGCAACCTATTCCCTAAGTGCAATGATATGAGTAACGAGCAGAACAGAGGGGGGAGGGGGGTATCCCTAATGCGGCTGGTTCCTCCACAGCAGCGGAACGTAATACTCCTCGAGATACCAGGAAAGGACAAATAGTAGCGCCATCCCCGCCAGCGCCCACAAGAACAAACGCACCGGCAACGTCCGCGTCACTGGAGGCTCCCCGGGTTCCGTTGACCGGAACAGTAGCCCGCTGGCAAAGCACATGCAGCCAGCCAGAGCGATCCGCAGCAGGGAACCCACTAGCCGCTCTTCCCACCGGCTGCCCGGTACGAAGAAGGCGCTGACCAGCAAGGCATAGAGCGACAGGATGCTCATGAAAAACGACAGCGCCTTGCCTACTTCGAGAAGCACCGAAGCCTCCCGCGAACCTGAAAGCTACCCCTGAATTCCTTTCAACGCGGGATAAACCTTCCGGTACGCCTGATACCCCACAGCATACCGCTCCACGGCTTTCGTGTCAGGCTCAATCTGCTGTGCAACCTCGATCGCCGCCCCGCATGCCGCCTCGAGATCGGGCCAGACGCCCGCTCCGACACCCGCCAGCAGCGCGGCGCCGAATGCTCCACCCTCCTCGGCCACCAGCACATCCGCGGTGTAGCCGTAGACTGCAGCCTGGATCTCCCGCCATAACGGCCCTCGCGCGCCGCCGCCGCCAAGCCGAACCCCCTTCACCGGAATCCCAAGCTCGGCGAAGAGCGTAAACGTGTCCTTGAGTGAGTAGGCAACCCCCTCCAGCACGGCGCGGACTAGGTGTCCGCGGGTGTGACCCGCTGTCAGGCCCACGAACGCGGCCCTTGCACCTGAGTCCAGATGCGGAGTCCGCTCCCCCAGCAGATACGGAGTCCAAAGCAGGCCATCGCTCCCAGCCGCAACCTCCGCCGCAGCAGTGGTAAGCGTGTCATAGTCCACACCCGGAGCGATCGTGTCCCTCAACCAGCGCAGAGACAGTCCCGCCGCCTGAGTTACCCCCATCACATGCCACCGCCCGGGCACTGCGTGACAGAAGGTATGCAGCCGCCCCAGCGGATCCCGGGTAGGCGCAGCGGTAGCCGCAAACACCACCCCCGACGTCCCGATGGTCGCCGACACCGACCCCGGTGCCAGTATCCCCATCCCGACAGCCCCGGCCCCCTGGTCCCCGGCCCCCGCCACCACCGGCGTTCCAGCCGTGAGCCCGGTGTACCCGGCCCCCCCCGAAATCTTCGCGCAAATCTCCTGCGACTCAAACAGATCAGGCAACCAGTTCTCGGGAATCCCCGCAATACGTGCTACCTCCGAAGACCAGCGTCGATGCGCGACATCTAGCAACAGGGTGCCCGAGGCTTCCTGAACATCCATCGCATAGGTGCCTGTCATTCGGTAGCGAACGTAGTCCTTCGGACAGAGAAGATGCGCAATTCGCCCGAAGATCTCCGGTTCATGCTTTCGCACCCAGAGCAGCTTGGTCAGAGTGAAGTTTGGTAGCGCGGGATTCGCCGTCAACTCGATCAACCGCTCGCGTCCGATCTTCGCGTGCAACCAATCGCACTCCTCACCCGTCCGTTGATCGCACCAGATCAACGCAGGCCGCAATACTTCACCCGCGGTGTCCAGCATGACCGCCCCGTGCATCTGCCCGGTCAGACCGACGGCCTCAATTCGGGGCGTCCCAGCAGTCGTAATCACGGAGCGAATCGCCCCTTGAGCCGCCCGCCACCAATCCTCCGGATCCTGTTCCGCCCAACCCGGGTGGGGGCTCCGAAAAGCAACATGCTCCACCGCCGCTGAGGCGGCGAGTTTGCCGCTGCGGTCGACCAGGACCGCGCGCGTACCGCCAGTGCCGACATCCAGTCCGAGGAGCACGCTATAAACTCCGGAAGTAAATCGATGTATTGCGAGAACACTCTATCATTGCAAAAGCGCTCTGGTGAATCCGAAATTGGTCATTGTTCCTTAAGACGGCAAAGAATCTTCTTGCGTCAGACGTCATGCATCGGCTATCCATAGGTGCGACCTTCCGCAGGCTGCCTCCTCTCTCCCAACAGCACTGCACAATTGTGATCGATGGAGGAACCACAAATGAAAAACCTGTTCAATACTGCAAATGACCACACCCTTGCCTTGGTCCGCCTCGTACTCGGCATCATCTTCTTTATGCATGGCGCTCAAAAGACTCTCGCCTGGTTTGGCGGATATGGCTTCCACTCGACTATGCATTTTTTCACCGTTGAAATGGGAATTCCCGCAGTGTTCGCCCTTCTCGCTATCACGGCGGAGTTTTTTGGAGGAATCGGACTGATCGTCGGTTTCCTTTCGCGGATTGCCGCGTTCGGAATTGCCGTGGACATGTTCGTCGCCGTTTGCATGGTTCATGTGCACAACGGCATCTTCATGAACTGGTATAGCCACCAGAAGGGTGAGGGCTACGAGTTTCACCTGCTGGCGATTGCTCTATGCATATTGATTATGGTCAAAGGAGCAGGCGCCCTGTCCGTGGACCGCGCTCTCACGAAGGCTTAGAGGCTTCGCTACGAACTGTCTCATCGAGGGTCCTTCTTCGGACAGAGCCGATGCGTTTTTCTTGACACAGAGAGGCCGTAAGTCATAGCTTACCGTTAGCCGTAGCTTACGAGTAGCTGTCCACAACTTATCCCTTTGGAGTCATTATGAAGCCAACGCTATTTCTGCGTATTGCGTCCGTTCTCGCCCTCATCTTCTGCGCGCTACACACCGTCGGCGGAGTCCTCTCCAAGCCTGCTCCAGGCGTGCAGACCTTTGTTGTCCAGACCATGAAGGCAAATCCCTTCAATGTCATGGGACACATGCGCACATTCTGGGACTTCAACCTCGGATACGGCCTGATCCTGTCGACAGTTCTGCTCATGCACTGCATCTTGTTCTGGCAGCTGAGTACCCTTGTAAAAATTGACGGAGCGCGTCTGCGTCCCATCCTCGCGCTGTTAGCTCTCGAATTTTTGGCCCAGGCGCCAATCGCGGGCCGCTACTTTTTTATTGGCCCCTGTGTTACTTCGTTGCTCATCTCCGCATGCTTGGCAATGGCCTTCTTCACCATCCGACCGACTGTCCTTGCGTGAAGCCGGCATAATCACAGGTGAAACCACCGGTCCGCGCCGAACACCAGCCCCAGCGTGATCAGAGCGATCACCACCTCGCCCACCGCGCCGACAATAAATGGTCGTGCCCCCTGCTTGCCCAGCTCGCGCAGGTTGGTCCTGAGACCTACACCTGCGAAGGTGAGAAGGAAAGCCCAGCGCGATAAGTTTCCCAGCGCCGTTAACTGCGGTTTCGTGAAGACGCTCAGCGTCGCCAAAAGAGAAATCAGCAGGAACCCGAGCACGAATTTAGGGAACTTGCTCCACAGAAACGCCCCCTTATTCTTCACCTCTGCCGCCTGCCCCTTAGACGCCCAGTAGATTGCGTAGCCCAACACGACGAACCCGATCAGCGCATTCCGGCAGGTCTTCGCCAGCACCGCAACCTTACCGGCAGCGTCCGAATAAAGCGCGCCGGCCGCCGTGGCTTCTGCGGTATTGTCGACTGCCAGTCCCGTCCACAGACCGTAAGCGCGATCGCTTAGGTGCAAAGCATGACCCACTACCGGAAAAATGAACAGCGAGATTGCGCCCAGCGCGAGAATCGCCGCAATGGCGTAGGAAGCATCCTCTTCGTCTGCTTCGATTGCGCCCTGCGTAGCGATAATTGCCGACACACCGCACACCGAGGAGCCCACGGCGAGCAGGGTAACCAGCTTCGGAGACAACCTGAACCCGCGCCCCAGGTAAGTCATGAAGGTAAGCGCCACCGCCAGCTCGATAAAGACCAGCGCGAGGCTCAATCCACCAAGGCGCAGTACGTCACCAAGCAGAAATCGTGCCCCGAGCAGTACGATACCGGTCTTCAGCCAGAACTCGTAGGTCGCAACTCCTGCGCGAAAGATCGCCGGCACGCCGACGGTGTTCGAAATCGCAAGACCCAGCAGAATCGCCCAGAGCACATACTCGATGTTCGGCAACACCAGGTGATGCGCCTTGCCGTAATGGGCAATTGACTGCTCGATAAACTTACCTGCGTAACCGACCGCCAGTAAGAGTAGAAATCCGGGAATCAGCCGGAAGAAGCGGCCGGAGAACGATGTAGCGTGCGCTCGAGGGAGTGCAACAGAACTTGCCATAGTCGCCTCCTTACCAGGGAACCGTCTTGAGAATGCCGAAGCGAACCAGCACAGCTGTGAAGAGTGCGAGCAAAACGGCCCAGCTGTCGAGTGAGAGACGTCGCGTGGATGTGGACATAGATTTATGCTCCGGAAACAGGCTGGACGCGATGGAACGATCGCGTATGGATAGATTTAGATTTCAGGAATTGTGCGGAAAGGAATTAACGACAACAACAACAGGCAGAGAGCCTGAAGGGCCGGACGCGGAGAACGCAATTGAGACCTTTGCCCATATCTATAGGTATCTTTGTAGCATGCCGAACAGGGCGGCGCAAGCCACCGAAAGCAACGTGGTGCGAGGAATTAACGGCAGGTTGCGGTCAGGCCAGGCGAGTCGGATTCACCCGGAATTTCTTTACCGCAAAAAAACCTAAAACGAGAAAGAGGACGAGAAACACCAGCTGCGTGATCTTGAATGGCGGTTCAGACTGAGTTGGAGCGAGTGCCTTCAGGGCGGGAGTTTTTTCAAACGACTGCACGATCAGGACGAAAAAATTCAGGTATTGAGCTATTACGGTTGCGACTACATAGACCGGGCGCCAGACGCCGTCCAGATGACCTGAGTAGCGTGCGAGAATCGCAATTGCCAGTGCTACAAGTGACAGGATGCCAATGACAATCCCGGGCGTCACGCCATGAAAAGGAAATAAAAATCCGGTCACGCTCGTCAACACCGTCGTCGCCAGGAACAAAGCCGTCCATCCATTAAGACGTTTCGCGGCGAGCATCCCGAAAATGACGATGAAGCCCGAAGCGATTCCTAACAGGCTTATCAGAACATGCACAGCGGTAAACATCTTGAGCGACATACCCAGAATCATCTTGCTCCCTCCAGATAACACAGACTCGATGTTCCGGCGAAGCTTACCATACGCATACACATCGGCCAAAACATTTATTCAGAGTGCAATTCGGAACCGGCAAAGGAAAAGCCCCGCGTGTGGGCGGGGCTTGTTTCAACGAAGAGAGATGCCGCTTACTGCAACCGGGTCATGATTTCCTGAAGAACCTGCTTCGAAGGTCGCGTCCGTTCCTCGGGTAGCGTCGCCAAAGGTTCGTCGACCAGGTTCAACAAATCCGTGAAGCTTGGCTTCTGCGTGTCCACATAAAACACGCCGGTCAGCACTTCTCCGCGCTCGTGCGCATCCATCAGGGCTTTGACGGCTGTCACGCGACTGGTCGGGTTGTAGTCCTCGTGCAGCTTGCGAAGACGCAGGTGCGATCCGTCGTGCATAGTCACGTCGTAGGTCGATCCGGCGTCGTACTCTATAGAAATATCTTCAAAGTGTGGGACGAAACCAACCTCGCTGATCGCCTCTTCGTGCTCTTGCATGTACTTGTAGCTCTTGGTCGAGCCCTCGTGATCGTTGAAGGTCACGCACGGCGAGATGACGTCGAGCATTACCGTGCCCTGGTGCGCGATCGCCGCCTTTAGCATAGCCAGCAATTGCTTTTTGTCGCCCGAGAACGACCGTCCGACGAAGGTTGCACCAAGCTGAACCGCAAGCGCACAGGTGTCGATCGCCGGAAGATCATTGATCACACCCGTCTTCAGCTTCGACCCAATGTCCGCTGTTGCTGAAAACTGGCCCTTGGTCAGGCCGTACACGCCGTTGTCTTCGATAATGTAAATGAGCGGAAGATTGCGGCGCATGAGATGGATGAACTGTCCTACGCCAATCGAAGCAGTGTCGCCATCGCCCGATACGCCGAGCGCCTTCATCGTTTTGTTTCCCAGCAGCGCGCCCGTTGCCACTGAAGGCATGCGCCCATGGACACTGTTGAAGCTGTGTGCGCGCGACAGGAAGTAAGCTGGACTCTTCGACGAGCAGCCGATCCCCGACAACTTCATCAGGCGCTCAGGCTGTACGCCCATTTCATAGAGCGCGTCGATAATGCGCTCCGAAATCGCGTTGTGGCCGCATCCTGCGCATAGCGTCGTCTTGCCGCCGCGATAATCGAGCACCTGCAGGCCCAGCCGGTTTACCTTTGGATTTGGTTTTGTAACCGTCGTTGTTGCCATTAGATCTCCTCCTGCAGAATCAGCTCATCGGTCACCGAACGCGCATCGATTGGCAGGCCATTAAAGTGACGCACACTGCGCAGCTTCACAGCTTCTTCCGCAGGCAAATCGAGCTTCAGCAAGCTCAGCATTTGCGCGTCGCGATTCTGCTCGATGACGTACACGCGAGCATGAGACGAGACAAAGTCGTGCACCTCATGCGTAAATGGGAAGGCGCGAATCCTCAGGTAGTCGGTGTCAACGCCGTACTCCTTCTTGAGCTGATCGCGGCTCTCCGTTACCGCAAAGTCGGTAGTTCCGAAGGCGATCAGTCCCACCTTCGACTTGCCAGTCTGCACAATCACCGGTGCTGGAACGAGCGTGCGAGCCGTCTCGAACTTTCGGTTCAGCCGCTCCATCAGGTTCTGATAGTCCTCAGGCCGCTCCGTATAGAGAGCTTTTTCGTTGTGGCCGCTGCCCCGCGTAAAGTAGGAAGCTTGCGGATGATCCGTTCCCGGTAAAGTCCGATAGGGAATTGCATCGCCGTCCACATCTTTGTAGCGAGCAAATTCGCCGAGCCGCGTCAGGTCATCAGCACTCAACACCTTGCCGCGATCCAAAGGCTTCTCCGGATACTCGAACGGCTCGGACATCCAGTTGTTCATGCCGAGGTCGAGATCCGACAGCACGAAGACCGGCGTCTGAAGGCGCTCCGCCAGATCGAAGGCTGCCTGCGCAAACTCGAAGCACTCGCGCACATTGCCGGGCAGCAGCATGACGTGCTTCGTGTCGCCATGCGAGAGGTACGCGATCGACAGTAAGTCCGCCTGCGCCGTGCGAGTTGGTAGTCCGGTCGAAGGACCGACGCGCTGGATATCAAAAATCACTCCGGGAATCTCGGCAAAATATCCAAGCCCGGCAAACTCCGCCATCAGCGAGATGCCTGGTCCCGACGTCGCAGTCATCGAACGCGCGCCCGTCCATCCCGCGCCCAAAACCATGCCGACTGCGGCCAGCTCGTCTTCGGCCTGAACTACGGCAAATGTCGCTTTGCCATCGGGCTCAACGCGATATTTCTTCAGGTAATCGATCAATTGCTCGACCACCGACGACGAAGGCGTGATCGGATACCACGTCACCACCGTGACGCCCGCGAACATGGCACCTAACGCTGCCGCAGCATTCCCGTCGATGATGATCTTTCCATCGGTCGCGTGCATGCGCTCCAGCACAAACGGGTCCTGCTTGGTCAGCGATTCGCTGGCGTAGTTGTAGCCCGCCTCGATGGCCGCCCAGTTCAGATCGGCTGCCTTTTGCTTCTTCGCGAACTGCCGCCGCAGAGCCGTTTCCACCACCTTCATATCGAGCGAGATGAGCTTTGCCACCACGCCGACATAAATCATGTTCTTTACCAGCTTGCGCAGCTTCGCTTCCGGACAAACCGCCGCAGTCAGCTTGTCAAAAGGAACGGGGTAGCAGATCACATCGTCGCGATATTGTTTGAGATTCTGCGAATCCTCGTAGATCGCGACTGCGCCGGACGGAAGTGAAAGGATGTCTTCCTTCGCGGTCTCGGCATTCATGGCCACGAGAACGTCGATCTCTTTTTTGCGCGCGACGTATCCATGTTTGCTGGCGCGGATGGTGTACCAGGTAGGTAGTCCCGCGATGTTGGAGGGGAAAAGATTCTTGCCGCTTACCGGAATGCCCATCCCGAAAATGCTGCGCAACAGAATATTATTTGCGGATTGCGATCCTGAGCCGTTTACGGTTGCTACCTGAATATTGAAATCACTAATGACTGGTTTCCGTGTAGCTCCGGAAATGTCTTGTTTCGTGCCTGGAGTGGGCTGCGCGGCGTCTACGCCTGCGCTGCCCAAGGCAACTTCTCCTGTCGCCATTTGGCGGGATTCCCTTCGGATTGAGTTTGGAACAAAATTCGCTCTATCTGACTGTTAATTATAGCCACGACAGGGGGAGATAGCCGCGATTGGGGACTCAATGGAGTAATTTGCATTCAGGTTGCGCAAATCGGACTCTAAACGGAGATTCGGCCTCAGTCTCTCAGATCGGCCATGATCCGCGCGACTTCAGCCTGATGCTCCGCGCCGAGAGGCAGGAGCGGGATCCGCGGGTGTCCCCCGTAATATCCATTCAGATCGCACCCATGCTTGATGGCAGGAATACCCAGCTTGCCCACCAGCGCTGAAGCTTCGACGACACGTTGTTGCTTCTCCTTCGCGAGCCTCGGGTCGTTGTCTTTCCATGCAATGTAGATCTCCTGGCATGCCTGTGGAGCGCAAGCCGCCAGCGCCAGTACCCCACCGGTTGCTCCCGCTTCCAGCGATGCCAGCAGGCCGTGAGCAGATCCGTTTAGCACCTGGAAACCCACTTCTTTCTTGCGCATCGTCTTCACTCTCGCCGAGGGAGGGGCTGCCGCAAGTGCTGCCTGGCCGCTCTGCCTCTCCGCGGAAACAAAATTGCCCTCTGGCAACGCCATATCTGCCAGCATCCGGCCCGTGAATGCGGCGAAGGTCATCGTCACGAGTAGTTCCCGCCGGGCGGCATTGCGCGTTGCCGTTACAATCCCGGCAATACGCTCGACGCTGCCGCTCGAATCTTTCAACCCAATAATGTTCGGATGCTGCGCCAGCTCCGCAATCACCTCGACCGGAAGCTCATAGTGAGTGAACTTGGGGATGCTGTAAAGGACAACCGGTAGGGGCGAGCGATCCGCGAGCGCACGATAGTATGTGAGCATCTCGATTCGTCCCATCTGCGGACCATAGTAATGCGGCGTGCGCACCAGCACGGCATCGTATTGCTGATCGGCGGCAAACTCGGCGAGCCGTAGCGTCTCTGCCAGACTCTCCCGCCCAACACCCGCCAGAAGCACCTTCTCCGGAGCAGCCGTCTCGCGCGCTACCCGCAGCACGCTGCGCGACTCTTCGTCGCTTAGCATTACCGCCTCGCCTGTCGAGCCCAGTAATACGAGTCCTGCAACTGGTGTCCGCGAATAAAGCTCTACGTTGTGCTCGAGCTTCTTCAGGTAGAGGCGTCCATCGGGATAAAACGGAGTTGTGACGGCTGGAAAGATTCCTTCAAGCAACATAGATTGATTCTAAGTTCGTTGCACCCAATCTTCCAAAGCTCCTATTTCTCGCCGGGAAACGGAACCGTTTGCGCTTCAATCACTTCAACTACCTGAGCGCGGATCACGTCATAGTCCGCGGTGCCGGAGAACATTCGGTAATCCATGTGCAGTTCACGGTCCTCACCCACCAGCTGGAACTGCCGCTTTCCTGCACCAGCCTCATCGGGATGTGCCTTGGCCCATGAGCTCTCATCAAAGTCGTTGCTCTCGACGTCAATCTGCCACACGCGCTTGCCCTCTGCATTGCGGATCAAAAAGCGGTAGTAGATATGAAATTTCTCTACCGGCTGAAAATACTCGATGGCCTCCACCCGATACTGCTTCACCGGGAACATCTCCAGCAGGAAGCCCTTCGTCTGCATCGCATCTGGCGCCTTTGGATCGTCGTGAAGTTTGCGCAGAGTCTCGCGCTCCTGGTCTCTTTGTTCCTTCTTGCCCGCGGCGGCATAAGCGGCGACGAGCGTTGTGTGCACCTTCCAGTTATTCGGGTCGATCTCTCGCGCCTTCTCGGCATATTTAATCGCCAGATCGCCTTTGTATAAACTCACGGCCGCAGTTGCGGCGAGCAGGTTTGCCGCAGCGTCATTAGGGTTCGCTTGCAACACCTGCTCGAACAGGTCGAGCGCCTGTTGCGGCTGATTCGCCTTAAGTGCCGTCAGCCCTTTCTCCGTCGTCGACGCGGCTGTGGCCTGCGTCTCCGTTGCAGGCACCGCTTGTTCCTGTGCTGCAGGAGGTTCTTGGCATAGTGCGAGAGAACAAAACGGCGTCGACATTACGAGGAACAATGCCGTCAGATGCCTGTTACTGGAAGTTTTCCTTTTCATCCGAGGCTCACACTAACACACACGCCTCATGGGCTTAATGGGCACTATCTGTGCTGGCCGCTGTGCTCGGGGTTGGAGCCCGGTTCGGGGAAATCCGAATCCGCGCCATCTAACCACTCATTTGTGTTGCGGTGCGGAAGCTGATCAGCAAGGTTGCTATGCAGATTGGTACTCTCGGGCATGTCGTTAGGGGACTGGCTCTCCACAGCGCCTTTGAGGGCGTCGCCATCGGGATGTGCGGCGGATTTCTTTGTCATGTCTACGCCCCCCAGTATCTATGGCCTTTGATGGAGGAAGGTGCTGTGCTGTTGTACTGTGTGTCGGATCGACCGCTCTGTGCTTGTCTATTCCTTGTAAGCGGACGGCTTCGCCGGTGTAATGCGTACGCCCATGCCGTTCAGTTTACTGCGACCTTGCGTGGCTTCGGGTGTATCAGGATACCTCTGGATTAGATTCCGCAGATCGCGGATTCCCGCCTCGCGTTGATTTGAGTCGAGCTCGGCCTGGCCCTTACGCAACTGGGCCGCTGGCGCTTTGGGGCTGCCTGGGAATTGCTCCAGCACGGCGTCGTAGTACTTGATGGCCGTAGGATAGTCACCCTTCCGGTAAGCGATCTCTCCCAGATAGAACTGCGCGTTCCCCGCCAGATCGTCCTGCGGGTAATATTTCACCACATCGCTGAACTCGCCGACGGCCACGTCATATCGGGCGCTCGTGTAGTCCCGCAGACCACTTTGGTAGATCTGATCGACAGGCGGCGCCTGCGGTTGCGCGGGAGCTTGAGGAGCGGGCTGCTGGCCGGGCGGAGTTGCGGCTGCCTGTGCCGCGGCGGGTTGTGTATTCACGTTCTGCAGCTGCGATTGGAGGTCCTGTAATTCCTTGTCCATTTTCGCAATGCGCGACTTCAGCTCATCGACCGAGTCGTGCACTCCTTGGACCTGGCCTGCTACCTGGTCAATCTTGCCGCCCGACTCGTTCTGCGCCTGGATCTGCTGCTGCAGCGTGTTCACCGTCTGAGACATGCGGTTGACGTTGTCCGCGGTCTGCTCGACAAGGTGTTGCAGCACGCCCATGCGCTCATCGTTCGACTGCTGCAGATGCTGCAACATGTCTTGGAGCTGTTGCACCTGGGCCTGAAGCTGGATCATCTCTTTTGAGACGGCGTGGGCCGGCCGTGCGGTCGCGACGAGCAGCAAGAGAACGGCAGCCGAAACGGGGATCAGATTCTTGCGCATAATTTCAGTCTCTATGAAAGCGCTTAGCCAGCGCTCCGGTTCAGTTCGGGCGGGGCGGTCCGCTTTACTGCAACAAGACCGCACCGCCCAACGTGAGTTACTTATCGATCGAGAACTGCGCGCGCCGGTTCAGCTGCCAGCAACTCTCGTCGTGTTCGGTGCAGAACTGCTTCTCCTTGCCGTAGCTGACCGTGCGTAGACGATCCGGGCTCACTCCAGCTGTTACTAGCCCTTGCTTGGCTGCGTTGGCGCGATTTTCACCCAGAGCGAGGTTGTATTCTGTCGAACCGCGCTCGTCGCAATAGCCGCCGATGACAACCTTCAGCGTCGGATGCTGGTTGAGAAAACTCGCGTCCGACGAAATTACCGACTGCGCGTCCGCGCGTATGTCATAGCTGTCGTAATCGTAGAAAACGTCCTTTACATTCTGATGGAAGGCTGAATCGCTGACATCCGATTCCGACAAGTTGCCCGTCGGAGCCGCCGTAGCATTGACTGTCACCCGCGCCGTTGCATCCGTTGATCCGCCATTGCCTTTGGCAACGAGGTGGTAATTGGTCGATTCGGTCGGCTGGACATTCCGAGTCCCGGCAGTCGGCACCGCGCCGAGGCCATCGATGGAAACGTCGGTCGCATCGGTGGTGCGCCAGGAGAGAATTACACTTCCTCCGGCATTGATAACGCTGGGCGTCGCACTAATAGTTGCTGTCGGCGCCGGACCGCTATTCGTGATTGGCGGAGGCGGCGGAGGCGGGGCAGCCTTCTTGCTGCATCCGGCGATGACAAACAGGGCTGTCATGCCGGCTGCGAGAGTCAGTGATCTGCGATGCAAAAATCCACGAGAAATGATTTGCACGGTCTCCTCCTTGGGAGTTATGTTTTTGGCCGCTCGCGGGCCATTTGTGATTTTCACCAAAGCAGGTTAGAAGAAGAATTTTCGCCTCCCGTCCATCGTAACCCTTATTTCCAGCTCCAGTTAGGCATGGCGTTCCATCCGTCATGCGTCAGCTGTTGCTGCTCTGTTCCGTCAGCCAGCATCGACCAGATTTCCGTCCGTCCACCCTGTGCGCGCTGGAAAACGATGTGCCTCCCATCGGGTGACCAGGAGGGAAAATCGTTCGCGCCTGCTTCGTGTGTCAGTTGAATCCAGCGTTTGCTGGCGATGTCCATAATGTAGATGTCCTGCCCGCCGGGCGCGCCTGGACCGTACTTGCGATCCCACGCGAAGGCCAAAAATTGCCCATTCGGAGACCATGAAGGCGATGTGGCATAGCCGCTGTCTGTCATGCGCTGCACGTTCGCGCCATCCGAGTCCATGATGTAAATCTGTGGCAGGCCCGACCGTCCGCTCACCCACGCAATCTGCGCATTCGACTTCGGATTCCACACCGGCGCCACATCCGGTCCGCGAAACGCCGTAACGCGGTGTAGTCCGCCTCCGCTGGCGTCGGTGGTGTAGATCTCGTTGTCCCCGGTCTGGCTCGAAGAAAATGCGACTTTGCTGCCATCGCTGGACCAGGCCGGCGAAATCGTCGTTCCTTCCGGCGATGTGAAGTTGACCAGGCGTCCGAGTTCCAGAGAATACATGCGGATGGACCAGCCATCTTTGCCGAGTGACGAGAAGGCGACCCGCGAGTTATCCGGTGAGACGCGCGGGGAGAGGGAGATCGAGCCCAGATGCGTAATCGCATGCTGCCCTTGCCCGTCATAGTCCATCGCCCAGATTTCCTTATTCCCGGTACGGTTCGAGACGAAGTAGATACTTGTCTCGCAGATACCGTTGAGGCCACCGCCAAGACGCAGAATGATTTCGTCCGCGAAGTGGTGCGCGATCCGGCGCACTTTTTCTTCTGAAGCTACGTCGGCATACTGCTTGCCCATAATCTGCGGAGTCTGCGTATTCTTCGTATCGAACAGGAAACCCAGCACGGCAACGCGACCGTCGCTCACCGAGAGCGATCCGAAAGCCACCATCTCAGCGCTCGACGGAGCCGCTGCCCATGCAGAGAGATTGATCTCCTGCGGTCCACCGGGAGTCTGCGTCGGCGCCATGCTTTTCGAAACCATGTCAAAGACGCCGGCATTCTTCAGATCGTTATAGAGTGTCGTATCGAAGACGGTCTTGAGCGACGCATTCTGAGGATCGCTCGAACCAGCCTTGAAATTGGCGGCTGCGAGACGAACCTTCTGCACTCCCAGATTCGTGCCGGTCCGAACCCAATCCTGCGCATAAAGCGTGGAAGAAAGAAACAGGATAAGTAGATTGATTCCAAAGGAAAATTTAAGGAAGGCGGACAGCTTTAAGCACTTACCGTTCATCAGACCTCTGTTCTTGCGTGGTGTTTTTGACGAAAAACGGGGACGAAAACGGGATTGATTCGAGATCAACGGACTCTCTCATCGCGACGGCTGATCGTTGGTAAAAGTGTACTCCACGGACACATTCGATCCGGAATATCCGGGTGGCAATGGCCCAAAAGTTTCTACGCGCTGCACGGCGCGTACAGCGGAGCTGTCAAGCGTCGGCGAGCCACTGGATTGCGACAAGCGGACACTGCTGACTGTTCCATCGCGGGCGATGACGAAAATCACTTTTGCTTCTCGTCCATAAGGAGTTCGCGGATCTATTTCCTGCCGATACCAGGCCTGGCTCACCTTGTTTGTGATGATGGAAACGTAATAGGGAAACCTCGATCCAAAATCTCCACCATTCACGTTGACGGGATTGTTCTGGCCAGGGTTGCCTGCGAGCGAGTGTGGAATTTGCGTCGCCGGCGCTTCGCCGTAATGCGCGCGATTCTGTAACGGCTGCGGCTGCGCGTGTTTAGGCGACGGTTGTTCCAGCTTTTTCTCCGGAGTTTTCTTGTCTTTCGGAGGCTGTTTCACCGGAATGGGGATCGCATCGGGCGGTGGCACAGGAACGGCCTTGGGCTGTGGTGGCGCGGGAGCAGGCGAAGGTTGCTCGGTCGCCAGTACGTTAGGAGTGGGCGGTGTCTCCTGCGGCAGGGGAATCGTAGGCGCTGAACTCACGATCGTCGCCTGGATCGCTCCTGGCGCCTTGTCGCTGCCCCACGTTGTCCCGTGAAGGTGACCAGCAAGGTATGCGGCGAATGCAACCGTCGCGATTACGAATACATGAAGAAGCAGAGATCCCGCCATCGGCGCGCCAAACGCTTCGCGTTCGAGCTGGAATGTTTCCCTCGCCGCCATGCTTCGTCTCCGGCTACTTCGCTGCACCAGAGCCGTTAGAAGCCCTGTTCTGAATCGGCTGCGTCACAATGCTGATGTTGGTAATGCCGGCCTGCTTCACTGCATCCATGACCGATGCGAATGCACCAAATGGCACGCGCTCGTCCGCTTCCAGATAAATCACCTGATGCGTGGGATCGACTCCCGGCTTCACCAGTCTCGATGGCAGATCGGCGAGATTCACCGGCTTATCGCCGAGAAAAACTTCCTGGTCCTTATTAATGGTCACAACCACCCGCTGTTCCGTGAGCTCCTTGACCGTCTTGGTCTTGGGAACTGCAACCTCGATGCCCGACTGCAGAACAGGCGCCGTCAGCATAAAGATCACAAGCAGCACGAGGACCACATCTACCAGCGGAGTGATATTTATCTCCGCCAGTGCGGTCTGCGTATGGCCGTTCCTATTTGTGAAGGCCACGTGCGGCCTCCCGTTCAACGGGGTCCTGATTCGGCATCAGCGCGACCTCTTCCATGCTGTTCAGCAATTCGCGCGCAAAGTCATCCATGCGCGAGGCAAAGCTGCGTAGGCGCCCGGTGAACTGGTTGTAGGCGACTACCGCTGGAATGGCGACGATCAAGCCCGCGGCAGTCGTGATTAAAGCCTCCGATACGCCGGGTGCCACCGCGCGAAGCGTTGCCGCCCCGGCAGTGCCAAGTCCATGAAAGGCATCGACAATGCCCATGATCGTTCCGAAGAGGCCAACAAAAGGAGAGGTAGCCCCGATGGTCGCCAGCCACGTCAGGCGGTTCTCCATCGTGGTCAGCGATTCGCTCGCGGCAGTCTGGGCTGCGCGCTCGAGTGCCGTAATGTTGCGCGGAGGACCATATCCGCCTGTCTGCCGGCGATAGGTCTCATAGACTTCGTCGAACACATTGACCAGGGGGCTCGGCTTGAACTGTTCGCTCACCGTAGCGATTTCCTGCAGGCGGCTGGCCTTACGGAAAGCGCGCAGGAACCGCTTGCTCTGTGTGTCGGCGCGGCGAAAACTGCCCCACTTCCCCAGAATAATCGCCCACGACCAGAGGCTGGCGATCAGCAATATGGCGAGCACGCCAATCGCAATCGGCCCGCTGTTTTGTAGCATCTCTACGATGGCGCTGCCGTTATTAGTCGCCGGAGCCGTAGCGCCATCTGCGTCGGTCTGCAGAAGAAAAAGGGATACAGCAAGAAAAAGATGTGTCATCACGCCTTGATTCCACGTTATCAGACGACAGGGTGCCAATCCAGGCTGCCCACGCTGTGGAATTGAGATGGTTACGTCGGTAGAAAACACCGTATCGATATCGCAAATCATCATGTGCAAATTATGAAAAGCGCGAAGCGCGGATGCCTGGACCGCCAGTCCCCTGATATGCTGCGCGAAGACTCCTTCAAGAGAACCTCCATGCTGCTCGAACTCCGGGCCGAAAACTACGCCGTCATCGATCATGCCATTGCCGTCTTCGGCCCTGGCCTCAATTTGCTGACCGGCGAAACCGGCGCTGGCAAGTCGATCCTTGTCGACGCGCTCGCCTTGCTCATGGGTAGCAAAGCTTCGTCCGACATGGTGCGCCACGGAGCGGATAAGGCGGTCGTCGCCTGCGTCTTTGAAAGCACGCCCGCTGCCGAGGCCACACTCGAGGCGAACGGTATCGACGCCGATGGCACCGAGATCATCCTGCGCCGCGAAATCCTCGAGAACGGTAAGGGTCGCGTCTACGTGAACAACCAGCCTGCGACAGTCGCCGTGCTACGCCAACTCGCCCCTGAACTGGCTCTGGTGCATGCACAAAGCGAAACGCTGGGTTCCTTCGATCAAGCCCAGCAGCGCAACCTTCTCGATCACTTTTCTGGTGCCTTGACCGATGCTGTCGCATCAACCCACACCAGGTGGCGCGAGATCCAATCGAAGCTGGCAGATCTGGAAAGTGACGAGCAGGACAAGTTGCGCATGGTCGATCTATGGCTCTTCCAGAGCCGCGAAATCGATGCCGCCCAGCCCAAGGCCGACGAAGACACGACCCTCGAAACTGAACGGCGAATACTCATGAACGCGGAGAAACTCTACGCCGCATCCATGAGTGCCTACGACCTGCTTTACGACGGCAGTAGCTCCGCCGAATCCACTCTGCGCAGCGCATTGAAGCAGATCGAAGAACTGGCTCGCTTCGATGCGAAGTTCCTTGAGGCGGCGCAGCAGCTCGTCTCCACCCTCGCTGTCGTCGAGGATGTGGGTGCAACCGTGCGCGACTACGCCGAGGGCATCCAGGCTTCGCCCGATCGTCTGGCCGAAATCGAAGATCGCCTCGCAGCCCTCGACCGTCTCAAGCGAAAATACGGACCCACACTCGCCGACGTGCTCGCATTCGGAGAAGACGTCGCCCGCAAGCTCGCCGAGGTCGAGAACCGCGACGAGATCGTCAAGAAGCTGCGCGCCGACCTCGCGCAAGCCGCTGAGGAATATCGCGAAGCCGCGCAATCGCTCCATACCGACCGCGCAGCGGCTGCAAAAAAGCTGGAGAAGTCCGCCGAGGCCCAGATCAACGACCTCGCTATGAAGGCGCGATTCGCCATCGCCATCACTGCGAACGACGACCCCGCATCCTGGGCCGCACACGGATGGGACACCGTCGAATGTCGCATCGCCACAAACGCCGGAGAGCCACTGAAGCCTCTCGATGAAATTGCTTCCGGCGGAGAAATGTCGCGCGTCATGCTCGCCTTGAAAGTGAGCGTCGAAGAAGGCGCGTCCCGCGGCAAGAAGAAGACTCAGGTCCCGCGCACGCTCGTCTTCGACGAAATCGATATCGGCATCGGAGGCCGTGCCGCCGAGGCCGTAGGTCAGAAATTGAAGGCGCTCTCCAAAGCCCAGCAGGTCCTCTGCGTCACCCACCTCCCGCAGATCGCCGCTTTCGCCGATCAGCATTTCCTCATCGAAAAGCAGGAAAAGCAGGGCCGTACCAAAACCTCGGTCCGGCTTCTTAACGATGCAGAGCGCACCGAGGAGATCGCGCGCATGCTCAGCGGCGCCAAACTCACTGAAACGTCCATCCGGCACGCCGAGCAGATGCTCAAGACCAGCCGGTAGTGGGAGACCACTTCGAGTCCTCCCTCGAAAGGTCCCTGCTCTGGGACACTCCACCGAAAGATCGACGACATGCTGCAAATCCGCCTGTTACACTGCCGCACGATGCCCGACCGCAAATTTTTACTGCAAATTCTCGCCGCTTTTCTCTTCGCTGCCACTGCCTTCGCCCAGCAGCCGCAACATCTCTTCTTTCGCGTCACGCTCGGTCCGCAGTTCACGGCGCCGGTTTCGGGGCGGCTTCTCATCTTTCTCAAGCAGGGAAGCGGCGATACGGAAGTCGACGTAAACCCGTTCCTGCCGAGCAGCGTCTCCATCGCGGCAAAAGAGCTCTACTACTGGACGCCCGGAACCCCGATCGACATCGACACCGACGAGCTGGTCTTCCCCTCCGGCTTCTCCAGTCTCAAGGCCGGAGACTATGAAGCGCAGGCCGTGCTCGACGTGAATCATAACTACAACTACGGCGGCCGGACGCAAGGTGACCTCATCAGCGACGTTGTGCCGCTCAAATCTTGGAGTCCCGGACAAAACGCTGGGCCTGAACTCACGCTGACAAGCGCCGTTCCCGCGCGCACACCCAAGTCGTCACTTTCAGAGGTGCAGCAGAAGGCTGCAGATTCCGCTGCCCATCTCGAAGACCTCACCAGCCCGGTGCTGACGCGCTTCTCAGGCCGCCCAACCCACATCCGTGCCTGGGTCATTTTGCCTCCCGGTTACGCCGACTATCCCGGCCAGCGTTATCCAACCGTTTACTGGACGCACGGCTTCGGAGGTACCTTGCCCTCCGCCAAACTGGTCGGCCAGAGCATCTATAACCGGATGGTCGAGGGCAAAATGCCGCCGATGATCTGGGTCATGCTGGATGAGTCTCTCGCCACCGGTACTCACGAATTCGCCGATTCGGTAAACAACGGTCCTTGGGGAGCCGCCCTCACCACCGAGTTCATCCCTCACCTCGAATCGAAGTACCGCATGGACGCGAAGGCCAGCGGCCGTTTTCTGCAGGGTCACTCCTCAGGTGGATGGGCCACGCTCCAGCTGCAGGTTAACTACCCGAAGATTTTTGGGGGCACCTGGTCCACGTCGCCCGATCCCAGCGACTTCCACGTCTTCTCCGAAATCGATCTGTACGCGCCTCACGCCAATGTCTACCATCGTCCCGACGGCACCTCGTGGCCTATCGTGCGCGACCACGAAAAGGTGATGGCTACGCTCGAGCAGCTCGCCGGCCAGGAGCGCGTCCTCGGCGACTACGGGGGCCAGCTCGCTTCCTTCGAGTGGGTCTTCTCGCCTCGCGGAGCCGATGGCCGCCCGCTGCAAATGTTCAACCGCGAAACCGGAGACGTCGATCCTGCAGTCGTCGCGTATTGGGGCGAACACTATGACCTCGCGCACATCGTGACCTCCGACTGGACGAAGCGCGGCCCTTACCTGCATGGCAAGATCCACGTATTCGTCGGCACCGCGGACACATTTTATCTCGATGGCGCCGCCCACAAGTTTGAGGCTGTTCTGAAAGGTCTCAACGCCGATCCGCACTTCACTTACATCGAAAACCGCACGCACTTCGATCTGTACAAAGAGGGCGATGACCGCATGGCGCTCTTCGATAAGATCGCGGCTCAGATGTATACCGTTGCGCGTCCCGGTCAGCAGTGGAAGCCCAAATAGTTGTGAGTCGTCGAATGCGGTTCGTATGGTCGGGCTACGGGCGCCTGACCATAGCCACGCTCGTATTCGCGGGTCTGTGCATTCCTGCCTGCCGGGCTCAAACCACCCAACCTGTCCCTGCCATCGACCGCGAGATCGATCCCGGGATCGCCGCAGCCATCTCGGCCATCCTGGCCATCGACAACCACGCGCATCCCGTTCTGCCTCCTCCCAATGACCGTACTGATCGCAACTTCGACGCTCTGCCCGTCGACAACATGGAGGCAGACACAGATCCGGTCGCGTGGAGGCCTGACAATCCGCAGCTCGTCCTGGCTTGGAAGTCTCTCTGGGATTTCGCCGACTCACTTCCACTCGATGCCGACGGTGTGAAGCGCCTGAACATAGCGCGGGCCAAGGTGAAAGCCGGGGAGGGCCAGCACTACGCCGCATGGGTGCTGGATCAGGCCGGCATCGCAACCATGTTGAGCAATCGTGTCGCAATGGGACCCGGACTGGAAAAGCCACGCTTCGAATGGGTTCCTTACATAGACGCGCTGCTGTTTCCCCTCGACAACACCGTGCTCGTAACGACGCCCGACCGGAAACAGTTCTTCCCGCTGGAAGAGCGCGTGCGTTCTTTTTATCTGAACGCCGTTGGCCTGAAGACCGCCCCCGCAACGCTCGGCGAATATCTCACTCTCGTGGTGACACCGACGTTGGAGCGGCAGAAGGCCGGCGGCGCTGTCGCTGAGAAGTTCGAAGTCGCCTACCTCCGTGGCTTCGACTTTGCCGACACGCCTCGTTCGGATGCGGACCGAATCTATGCAAAATGGATCGGTCGCGAGCACCCCGATTCAGTCGAATACAAAGCTCTCCAGGACTTTCTCTTCCGGTACATCGCCGCCGAGTGCGGTCGCTTGGGCATGCCCGTGCATCTTCACACCATGTCTGGCGGCGGAGGATACTTCAACATCGCACAGGGCAATCCGCTGCTCCTCGAACCCATCTTCAACGACCCCCGGCTGCGCAAGACGCGTTTTGTTATGCTCCACGGCGGATGGCCCTTCGTCCGCGAAGCCGGAGCTCTTTTGCAGAAGCCCAACGTTTACCTCGATATTTCCCAGGAGTCGCTCACCTTTCCGCCCAGGACCATGGCAACCTGGCTGCGCGAGTGGCTGGAAACCTATCCCGACAAAGTAATGTTCGGAACTGACGGCTATCCCTTCTCCGACTCGATGGGTTGGGAGGAGGCCACCTGGATTGCCAGCCGCAATGCCCGCGAAGCGCTGGGCCTGGCCCTCACCGGCATGCTCAGGGACGGCGAAATCAGCCAGGAACGAGCGCGCCTGATCGCGGAGCAGGTGTTGCGCGGCACCGCCGCTCGGCTTTACGGAATCCACTGAACCTCACGGGACTCAGCACAATCGCCCCGAGAAGTCTTCTGAATGAAACCGCACCAGCATTAGTGCATGAGATTCACGTCTGACTCATCACCCCGCGCCAGGTTATTGATTCTTTTCACCGCACCTGCCCGGCACGGTATACTAATAAGCGTGACTGCTACCACCTTTGACACCCCCACCTCTCCCCAGGAATTGGACTCTACGCGGATCGAGAAGCGCGTTCTTCTGCTCAAGCCCCGTGGCTTCTGCGCAGGTGTTGTCCGCGCCATTGACGTGGTGAAGATTGCCCTTGAAACCTTCGGCGCCCCCATCTATGTGCGCAAGGAGATCGTCCACAATCGCTTTGTTGTGAACGAACTGGCGGAGAAGGGAGCGATCTTCGTCGATGACATCGACCAGGTCCCCGCAGGCATGCGTGTCATCTATAGCGCCCACGGCGTATCACCGGCCGTCCGCGACCGCTCGAAGCAGCGCAAGCTCAAAGTCATTGATGCTACCTGTCCGCTGGTCACCAAGGTTCACGTTGAGGCCGTCAAGTTCGCCAAGCAGGGTTATTCGCTGGTCCTCATCGGCCACCGCGATCACGACGAAATCGAAGGCACGCTGGGCGAAGCTCCTGACGTCACCACCGTGGTATCGAGCGCGAAAGAAGTCGAAACCCTTGAGGTACCCGACCCGAACCGCGTCGCCTACCTCACGCAGACCACTCTTTCGCTCGACGAAGCCCGCGACATCATTCAGGCGCTGAAGGAAAAGTTTCCGAACATCATCGGACCGCATTCGCAGGACATCTGCTACGCGACGGAGAACCGCCAGACCGCCGTCAAGAACGTTGCTCATAATGCTGATCTGGTTCTCGTCGTTGGCTCGAATAACAGCTCCAATTCCAACCGACTGGTCGAGGTTTCACAGAACCTCAGCACGCGCAGCTATCTCATCGAAAATTCCGACGCCATCGTTCCCGAGTGGCTTGAGGGAGTCGCCACCGTGGCTGTCACCGCCGGAGCCTCCGCGCCCGAAGTGCTGGTCGAAGATGTCGTTGCCTATCTCCGTGATCGCGGCTTCGGTTCCGTAGAAGAAGTAGAGGTCATGCCTGAAAATGTCCGCTTCGGTCTGCCGCCTGAGATTGTTCAGGCGATTCAGTCCGCTCCCGCAACCAGCGCGGCATCAGTCTAATAGATTGGCCGCCGCTGTTCGCAGCCGCGGATGAACTGCATGAGTACAAAAATTGAAATACCACAATCCGGAACCCCCGACGGACCTGCTTCAGATCAACCGCGCCAAAAAACGAAGTTCCGTCAGGAACAAAGTCCTGGCCGAGTGAAGTTCGGCAGGATCGACGCCGACCTCACTGAAGTAGAATCCGCCGCTGCGCGTTCACGCGACTACATCTTCTCCCAGCAGGACCCCGCAGGATTCTGGTGCGGCGAACTTGAAGCCGACCCGATGCTGGAGGCGGACTACATCTTCGCTCACATCCTTCTCGGCACCGGCGACCACGCAAAGTTTGATCGCGCTCTCACCGAAATTCTCCGCTATCAGAATGAAGACGGCGGCTGGTCCATCTATCCCGGCGGGCCCTCCAACATCAGCCTGTCGGTCAAGTGTTACTTCGCCGGCAAGCTCATGGGCATGAAATCCGACCACCCCGCGCTCGCGAAAGCGCGTGAGTGGATTCTCGCCAACGGCGGCGTCGTCGAGTGCAACACCTTCACCAAGATTTATCTCTGTTTCCTCGGTCAGTATGAGTACGACGCGGTTCCCGCGATTCCGCCCGAGATCGTTCTCTTTCCCAACTGGTTCTACTTCAACATTTACGAAATTTCCTCGTGGTCGCGCGCCATTCTTGTGCCGCTTTCCATCGCCTACGCGAAAAAACCCTACAAGAAAATTGCGCCGGAGCAGGGAATTGAGGAGCTCTTCGTAGGTGGCCGTGAGAACGCTGACCTGCGCCTGCGTTGGGACAAAAAGAACCTCGTAGGCTGGCGGAACTTCTTCCTGCTCTGCGACCGCATGGTTCACTGGTTTGAGCGGATACACATCCGCCCGCTGCGCAAGATGGCTCTCAAGAAAGCCGAGAAGTGGATTCTCGAGCGCTTTGAGATGTCCGACGGCCTCGGCGCCATCTATCCCGCCATGCTCAACGCCATCATCGCTCTGCGCTGTCTCGGATATTCACTCGACGACCCGCAGGTTATCCGCGCAATGGACGAGTTTGAAAAGCTCGGCATCGACGAGCCGAACGGCACCGATCACTATCCCAAGCCAACCTTCCGGATGCAGCCCTGCATGTCTCCCGTGTGGGACACCGCGCAGGCCGTATACGCGCTCGGTGAAGCCGGGGTGTCGCGTACCGATCCACGCCTTCTGAAGGCCGCCGACTGGATGCTGGCCAAAGAAGTCCGTCACAAAGGCGACTGGGCCGTAAAGAATCCCAAAGCGCAACCCGGCGGCTGGTACTTCGAGTTCAATAACGAGTTTTACCCGGATGTCGACGACAGCGGCCAGGTGTTGCTCGCCCTGAACAAGGTCGACAATCCTCGCGAACGCTATCAGTACGACGTGTCGCAGCGCGCCATCGAGTGGATCTTCTCCATGCAGTGCAAGAATGGCGGCTGGGCCAGCTTCGACCGGGACAACACGAAGATGATCTTCGAGCAGATCCCCTTCGCCGACCATAACGCCATGCTCGACCCGCCGACCGTGGACATCACAGGCCGCATTCTCGAAACGCTCGCCTCTTATGGCTACAGCCGCCAGGACAAGCGCATCGAGCGCGCCATCAAGTTCATTTACAACGAGCAGGAAGCGGACGGAAGTTGGTTCGGCCGCTGGGGCGTCAACTATATCTATGGCACCTTCCTGGTCCTGCGCGGCCTTGAGGCCATCGGTGTCTGGAACCATGAGCCGCAGATTCAGCAGGCAGCCGAATGGATCCGCATGGTGCAGAATGCAGACGGTGGCTGGGGAGAAACCTGCGGCAGCTACGACGACCCCACCACCCGCGGCGTCGGCCCCAGCACCCCCTCCCAGACCGCATGGGCCATTCTCGGTCTGCTCGCGGCCGGAGATACGCGAAGCGACTCGGTCGCTAAGGGCATCAAATGGCTGTTGAGCCATCAGCTGGTGGACGGATCATGGGACGAGAGCGTTGGACAGGGCTCGACCCGGCAGGCGCTCTACACAGGAACCGGATTCCCGCGAGTCTTTTATCTCGCCTATCACCTGTACCGCGATTATTTCCCGTTGCTGGCGCTCACCAACTACAAGCGCGCCATTGAGCGGGAAGCAGCATAATTTAGCCGATTGGCGGGATGTTAATCCGCCCCGGAGGAAACGCAAAGCATGGCAGTACCAATTTCACAGGCGTGGACCGTTGCCACCTACGTTCTCGGCCAAAAGCTGAAAGGCCGCAAGCGTTTCCCGCTGGTCACCATGCTGGAGCCGCTCTTCCGCTGCAACCTGGCCTGCGCCGGCTGCGGCAAGATCCAGTATCCCGCCCACATTCTCAAGCAGGAGCTCACACCCGAAGAGTGCTTCCGCGCAGTCGAAGAATCCGGCACGCCAATGGTCTCAATTCCCGGCGGCGAGCCCTTGCTTCATCCTCAGATCGACCAGATCGTTGCCGGCCTGGTGGCGCGCAAAAAGTACGTCTATATGTGCACGAATGCGCTACTTCTTAAAGAAAAACTCCACCTTTTCAAGCCCAGCAAATATCTGTCATTCTCCGTCCACCTCGACGGCCAGCGCGAGCACCACGACTTTTCCGTCTGTCGAGAAGGTGGATACGACATCGCCCTCGACGGCATCAAGGCAGCAATCGCTGCCGGATTCCGCGTCACCACCAACACCACGCTCTTCGACGGAGCCGACCCGAACTCTGTCCGCGCTTTCTTCGACGAGTTGATGGAAGTTGGCGTCGAAGGCATGATGGTCGCGCCCGGATACACCTACGAGAAGGCTCCGGACCAGAGACATTTCCTCGGTCGCGCACGCTCACGCCGTCTCTTCCGCTCCATCCTCTCCAACCGCAAGAAGAGCTGGAAGTTCAACGCCTCACCCATGTACATGGAATTCCTCATGGGCAAGCGCGAGTTCACGTGCACTCCGTGGGGTATGCCCGCGTTCAGCGTCTTCGGCTGGCAGAAACCCTGCTACCTCCTGCAGGACGGCTACACCGACACTTTCCAGGAACTGATCGACACCACCGACTGGTCGAACTACGGGACGGAATCCGGCAATCCCAAGTGCGCCAACTGCATGGTCCATTCCGGATATGAAGCCTCCGGCGTCTACTACACCTTTGGCTCCTTCCGTGGACTGATCGACACCGCTATCGCCGTCTTCTTCGACGCCTATCAGGACAAGGGCGCCCTCGATCTGCTCAACGAGTCGGCCAAGCCGGTGCACAGCTTCAACCCGCTCATCCAGATCGAAACCAAAGTCAACGTCGTCGAGACTCAGGGAACAACCGCATGACCGCCCAGCCGGCGCACACAGTCAATCCAGATGAACTTGAAGTAGCTGAAGGACGGGAACGCGAACAGCTTGAGGGCTGGATTCCGTCCCTCGCCAGTGACGAAGAAATTCACGCCGCCTTTGAGAAGGCCTTCGACTACCGTGGCGACGTCACGTTGACCCTGAAAGACGGCCGGACAATCAACGGCTATATATTTGATCGCCGGACCGGATCCACGCTCGCCGATTCCGCTGTCCGCATCATTCCTTCCAACGAACGCACTAAGCTCACCATCCCCTATGCCGACATCGCCGCCCTCGCCTTCACCGGACGCGACACCGCCGCAGGCAAGACCTTCGAAGCCTGGGTCCGCAAGTACTGGGAGAAAAAGGCTGCGGGCGAAAAGGAAATCGCCATCCATCCCGAAACACTCGACTGAACTGAGCCTCGGCCAGCCAACCGCAGATCCCGTCGAAACTGCAGTTTGTTCAGCATCTCGGGGATGAACCCCTGTGGATATTCTGTGGAAAACTACTAAGGTTACTACCGAGATGCCTTCAAGCTACGCTTTAAGAAGATTGAGAAAGTGATTGCTTTGCAACTGCGCCCCGGGGAATACGATCTCCAGATTCCTGGCCCCCAGCGTTTTGAATGCCGTCTCACCCAGAACCTGCCGGAAGTCCGTGGTAATGGCCAGATCCCGCTCCTCGTAGAGCTGGCTCTTATCCATCCCCGGCCATTTCCCGTAGACCTTGCCACCCGCCACCGGGCCACCCAGCACGAACATGACGTTGGCATGACCGTGGTCCGTTCCGCCTGTGCCGTTCTGGTGGACCGTGCGTCCAAATTCCGACATCGACACCAGCGTAATGTTCTCCGCTTCGTCGCCCATGTCCGTCCAGAAGGCGGCAATCGATTCGCTGAACTCCTTCAGGCGGTTGGAGAGCTGGCCATTCACGCTTCCCTGGTTCTGGTGCGTATCCCACCCGCCGATATCGGCAAAGGCCGCCTCGACTCCCAGATTGGCCTTCATCAGCTGAGCCACCTGTTTCAGGCTGTTGCCAAATGCCCCATTCGGATAACGCGCCCCTGCCGCCGGCATATATTTCCCCGGATCGGTGGCCTTCAGCATCTTGACCGCCTCGAAAGTCTCCGTTGCCGTCCCATGCAGCACCGCGTTGACCGACTGGTCATACATCGACTCAAAGCTGCTTGAAATCGGAGCCACTGCCGGATTCTGCCCACCGACGTTGAAGTCCTTCAGGTTGCCGATCGCCACCGCCGGAACCTTGCCTTCCAGCGTCCGCGGAAGCTGCGTTCCCAGCGCTACTGCCCGGAAAGCCGATTTTTCATGCCCAGGCCGCGCCGCGTCTTCTGCCAGCATCGCCCGATTCAGCCACCCATCAGGAGTCGCCTTAAATCCCGGCGTCCCCGACTCCATAAAATCCTGCGCATCGAAATGCGACCGGCTCGGATCCGGCGACCCGCACGCATGCACCATCGCCAGATGCCCCTGGTCCCAAAGCGGCTTGAGTGGCTGCATCGACGGATGTAGCCCGAAGAACCCGTCCAGATCAACCACCTGGTTCTGCGGAATCGCAATCGTCGGCCGCAGCTCGTAATAAGTCTTCTCCCGGTGGGGAACGATGATGTTCAACCCATCCGCCGCGCCGCGTTGGAAGATGACCACCAGCTTTTTCCCCTGGGCTTGCGCCGTGGTTGCCTGGGCCAGAACGCTCCGTGTAAGAAACGAGGGGACAGAGGAGGCGCCGACGACGGCCATCGCTCCACCCTTCATGAACGCACGCCGAGTAAGAGACATGAGGAGTGCTCCTGTAGAGAGTAAACGGGGATTGGCAGGAGAAGTCGCGGGACGGGCGGGAATTTTGACGAGTACGCTGCTCTTTCGGGGCACTGTCGGGATCGGCTAGGATGATCCTTCCATGCTCGCCCACGATCCGCAGTTCGCCAGAAGTGATGTCCTGCAGATCTTTAATCACGCACAGATTTATATCGTTTTAGGGGCGGCTATTGCGACCATTGGGTTGTTGGCTGCGGCGTTTTCGGGTCTACGGCGCCGGTTCGATCCGCTGCTCTTCTGGTTTTCACTGTTCGCGATCCTTTATGGTCTACGGCTGATCCTGAATTACCAGATGCTGTGGGCGCTGGGGTTGCGGCCGGGCGGCTTTCGCCGGATTGTGATCGCAATCGGGTTCCTCGTTCCGATACCTGCGTTCTTCTTCTTTCGCAGATTGAATATGCTGAGCAGGGTGGGCCGCTTGGTGACCGATGTGGCGTGGCCGATCGTGCTCGCGCTCGCAATCGCCACGCTGGCCGTCGGCCCGTTGGGCATTTTCCGGATCATCAATAACTCCGTTGTCATTACCGCGCTGATCATTCTGGCAATCGAACTGGTCCGAGTGGGACGCGGCTCGCCGGATGTAACCTTGGTTCGCCGCGGGCTGCTGATCTTTATCGTCTGCGCGCTCTTCGACAACATCACCGGGCTGGTTGGCCACTACTACAACATTGAGCCGTTCAGTTTCATCGTGCTGCTGGCCACGCTGGGGATCGTAGCCGGGCGGCAGGCGCTGGCTAACGAGCAGCAGCTGACTGTCATCCAGAAAGAGCTGGAGATTGCGCAGCGCATTCAGCTCTCAATTCTGCCTTCATCGTTTCCGGCTTCGAGGAGCTTTCGTGTGGCGGCCCGGTATTATCCGATGAATTCGGTAGCCGGGGACTTTTATGACTTTCTCCGCGGCGACGATCATGAGGCGGGGCTCTTTATTGCGGATGTCTCCGGTCACGGCGTGCCGGCGGCGTTGATCGCTTCGATGGTAAAGCTTGCCGCGGAGGCGCGGCGGGACGACGCGGACGATCCCTCGCGGCTGCTGCTGGGGATGAACAGTATTCTGTTCGGCAACACGCAGAGCCAGTTCGTTACCGCCGCTTACGTTTACCTGAATGCATCTTCGCAGGAATTGCGGTACTCGGCGGCTGCGCATCCTCCGATGCTTCTGCTTCGCGACGGCGAGGTCACCGAAATTGCAGAGAACGGGCTGATGCTGGCTGCATTCGATTTTGTCAGCTACAGCACGGTGACTCACTCGATCCGGCAGGGCGATCGCCTGGTCCTCTATACCGACGGGATGCTTGAGGCAATGAACAGCCATCAGGAAGAGTTCGGACGCGACCGGCTGCACAGCCTGGTCCGGGAGACTGGCAGCCTGAACCAGTCCGAGGCCGCCGACCGCATCATTTCGGCGATCCAGCGGTGGTCCGCTGCGCAGGGTGATGACCTGACGCTTTTGCTCTGCGATTACATGGCCTGAGCCCCGCTCTTCCCCGGCGGAAGCGCATCTCGGGCCGGAGAAAATTTCCCAAAAAAAATCTATGCAGACATTCATACGTATAGAGGTCTATACTGCGCCAGTCCCAACTTCCACCCGAAAGGCGTCTTCAATGAGAAAAGGGTTTTCCGTCCGCACTTCCCTCGCTCTGCTTGTGAGCTTACTCACTCTCGCCGTAAATAGCGCTCCCGCATTCGCACAGAGCCAACCCAGCCAGGGCAAAATTCTCGCCGGATTCTTCGAAGAATGGAGCATCTACTACGCGAACTACAATCTCGCCAACCTCGAAAGCAACGGCTCAGCCGCCAAGCTCTCCCACCTTGTCTACGCCTTTGGAGACGTCTCCGCCAGCGCCACTGATCCCTCCACCAACACCTGCGTGATCGCCGACGCCTGGGCCGACTTCGAGAACAACAACCTGCCGCCCGTAGGAGGCCTCGCCGACTCCTGGCCGCTCTACGGCAATTTCGCCGAGATCCTCAAGCTCAAGCAGCTTCATCCCAAGCTCAAGACGCTCATCTCTCTCGGAGGAGCCAGCGCCGCCGAGGCGCAGGCCTTCTCCACCGCCGCCAGCACCCAGGCCGGACGCCAGGCGCTCGCCTCCTCCTGCATCAACATGTTTATTGTCGGCAATGTTGGCAGCGACTGGAACGGCGCCATCACCGCGCCCGGCCTCTTCGACGGCTTTAACATCGACTGGGAATTCCCCGCCGCGACCGACAAGCAGAACTTCACCCTCCTGCTCCAGGAGTTCCGCAACCAGCTCAACACTCTGAGCGCGCAGACCGGCAAGCAGTATGTGCTCAGCTTCGATGGACCCGCTGGCTCGCAGAACTACGCCAACATTGACCTGAAGAATGCCGCTAAGCAGGTAGACTTCATCACCATCGACGGCTACAACTACGCCGGAACCTGGGAGAGCACCACCAACGACGCCTCGCCCTTGTTCGATTCCCCTCAGGATCCCGCCTTCGGCCAGCACCTCGACATCGACGACACCGTCCTCGCCTACCTCAAGGCTGGCGTGCCTGCGCAGAAGTACGTCATGGGCGTGCCCCTCTACGCTGCCGGATGGACCGGCGTTCCCAACAAGAACCACGGCCTTTACCAGACCTCGACCGGACCCTCGCTCGTTCCGCTGGCGAATGGCACCGGTATATGCACGGACCTCAGCGGCAACACGCCCGGATGCGACACGCTGCTTACTGCCGGTACCGCTACCTATGCCACGCTTTCCACCCTCACCGCCAACGGCTACAAGAGCTACTTCGATCCCAGCCGGATCGCCGTCTCTCTCTACAGCCCAGCCAGCCAGACCTTCTATACCTATGACGATCCCGACACGGCCTTTCTCAAGGCTCTCTACATCGACTTCCGCGTCCCCGGGGGCCTCGGCGGCGCATTCGTCTGGGCCGTCAAGGACGACGACGCCAACGGCACCATGGTGAAGACACTGGCTACCGGACTCGGCCGCTAGTTCCGTATCGATCTCTCCCAACCGTAGACTCCCTAGCTCGCGGTCCGCCTTTCACTTCGGTCGGACCGCTCTTTTTTTGTGCCGAGCCCCGATCCGCTCAGGAAGCCATGGAGGATAATCGTCTAAGGAGATCCCTCATGGGCAGTGTTGCTCTTTTGCAATCGTTGAGAGAAAGCATTCTCGGCCACGCCGGCGTAAAGACCGTTTACGGCGAACCCATCACCGCGCAGGGCAAGACCATCATTCCCGTTGCAAAAATCGTGTATGGATTCGGTGCCGGAGCGGGCACCGGCGGCGTCGGCAATTCCAGCGCAACGGGCGAGGGCGGAGGAGGCGGGGCAGGCGTACGCTCGATTCCTGTCGGTGTCATCGAGATCAGCGACCAGCCCACCCGCTTCATTCCTATTACCAGCCGAAAGAAGTTGGCCGCAGCGGTTGTCGGAGGGATTCTCTTCGGTCTGCTCTTCGCCCGCCGCAAGCGCAGATGACACGCCGATGCACTTCAGCCACTCGCGTGCTGCGAATTACTCATGCACGATGACGACCTAGGTCTCGTGCGAATTCTCAGCACCCGCTTTACTCAAGCCGAAGTGCTGCCATTGGGTCCACGCGCGTCGCTTGTTTCGCGGGTATCCAGATTGAGAAGAAGGCGACAGCGCTCAGCAGGAGAGGCGTCGAGAGAAAGGCGATCGGATCGAGAGTTTTCACCCCAAAGAGGAAACTCGCGAGAAAGCGAGTGAGCCAGAAGGCTCCGCCAGTACCGATCACCACGCCAATGAGTGTGAGCGCCATTCCCTGCCTGATCACCATATTGCGAAGATTTGAAGCCTGCGCCCCAAGCGCCATGCGGATCCCGAGTTCCTGCGTGCGCTGCTGCACCGAGTAGGACATGACGCCATAGATGCCGATGGCGGCCATGAGCAAACCTGCGGACCCGAAGACGGTAAGAAGCAGCATGTTGAATCGCTGACGCGCGGTGTTGCGTGCCTCGATTTCGTCCATGGTGCGGATGTGCGCAACAGGCAGGCCACCGCTGGTGTCGCGTAGAGCGGCAGTGATGGGCTTAACCAGCGTGCGCGGATCGACCTGGCTGCGGACGATCCACCAGAGCGGCGCAACCCGGGAGTTGAGCGCGGTTTCGAGGTCGGGCATCTGCGCAAGGGGGATGTACATTATGGGAAAAGGATCGCTGCCCGGGCCGCGATCATGCGTGTCGCCCACGATACCGACAACCTGACGGGGGCCCTCAGCAAAGGCGGGGCCGGCACCGGGCCCGATCTGAATTCGATCCTTGAGAGGATCGCCTTTGGGCCAGTAATGGCGGGCCATTGCCTCATTGATCATGACCACGCCGGGCGCCGCGGCATCATCCTGCTCGCCGAAACCGCGGCCACGCAGCAGCGGAATTTTCAATGCATCGAAGTAGCGCCAGGAGATGGAAGAGAAGCCTGCGCCGCCAGTGGAAGGCGAATTCCCGTTGGGACGGCCAACCACGTCAAAACTCATGCCGAAACCACCGGCCATGGGCAGACAATTGGTCACGCCTACATCGATGACTCCAGGGACTGCGAGAACACGATCCGTTCCGTCGCGGATGACCTGAGAGACGGGCGCTGTTGTCTGAAAGCGGTCGCCGCTCATAGACATGGCCATGCTGATCACGTTGTGCTTGGCAAAACCGGGATCGATAGCTTGCAACTTAAAAAAGGTACGGATGAGCAGGGCCGCCCCGATGACCAGCACAAGGGTGAGCGCCATCTCGCTTATGACCAGCACCGAGCGAAGCTTGCCACTGCGAAAACCGACGCCAGCGCGGCTGCCATTTTCGTTCAGAGTGGCGGCGAGATCGGGTCGCGATGCACCGATAGCTGGCACGAGGCCGAAAAGAATTCCAGTAACAAGAGAAATACCGAGTGTAAAGAGCAGAATGTTGATATCGAGCGTGACGGCCGAGCCACCCTCGCCAATGCGGGGAATATTGCCGGGACTGATGCCGAGCAACAAGTGGACACCGGCAAATCCGAGAACAAGCCCGAGCAGGCCGCCGGAGAGTGAGAGCGTAAGACTCTCGGTGAGAAGCTGGCGGATGATCTGACCACGGCCAGCACCGAGAGCGGCACGCGTGGCAAGTTCGCGCTTCCTCGCGGAGGCTCTTGCAAGCAGCAAATTGGCGACATTGGCGCACGCAATCAGGAGGACGAAACCGACCGCTCCTAGCAGAACGAAGAGTGGAAGGCGCGTGTCCCCAATCATCGATTCCTGAAGAGAGGCGATGCCGAATCCGCCTCCGGGTGGGAGCGAGTGCTCGCCATAGATACGGCGGTACTGGTCCGCAGCGAGCCGCAGTTGGGCATTGGCCTGTGGCAGCGTCACATTCGGCCTGAGGCGCGCAGCCACGGTGAAGTAATGGGCCATATCCTGCGAGGTCAGATCAAACTGGAAGGGCACCCAGAGATCGGCCGGCGTGTCGGTAACGAAGTGGCGCCCAATAACGCCAACAATGAGATACGGCTGGCCATCAAGCTGAATGGTAGAGCCGACAGCATTGGGGCTACCACCGAAGCGGCTCTTCCAGAGGCCGTAGCTCAGCACGGTAACATGGCCGCCGTGCGGGCTGTCTTCTGCGGCCGTGAAGGTGCGTCCAGCAACAACAGGGGCGCCGAACATGGCGAAGTAATCCGCAGAAACATGCATGCCCTGCACCTGTTCCGGATGATCGCCACCGGTAATATTCAACCCCGCCCCGCCGAAATCATAGGCCGCGACCTGCTGAAAAATACTCGTCTGCTGATGCCAGATGTTGAACTTGGGTATGTTCGCGCCGGGGAACGATCCCTGTGCGCTGGTATTCCTTAGCTCCACCAGTGCCTGCGGGTCAGGATAAGTAAGCGGTTTGAGCAGCACCGCGTTGATGACCGAAAAAACCGCGGTGTTCACACCTATACCGACAGCAATCACGAGAATTGCAATGACAGTGAATCCTGGAGTCTTGCCGAGTCCGCGCAGCGCAAAGCGTAGATCGCGCCATAGATCTTCCATCCAGGGAAGCGAACGATCGCGCCACACAAGCTCGCGGGTTGCGCGCGGATTGCCGAAACGAACATAGGCCTGACGCCGGGCTTCCTCCGGGGAAAGGCCGCGCGCCGCGTTGGCATCCTGTTCATGGGCTAGGTGGGATTCGATCTCCTCGGCCAGGTCTTTATCTTTTCTGTTGCGATCTGCGAAGCGCCGTAAGCTCATTTGTGCCTCCCTGCTGCTTCTTTCGAGTGCTCCTATTCGAACGATTCACCGAGAATGAGGCCGATGGCGCGAGTCATCCTCCGCCAGCGTCCGGCAGCCGCGCTGAGCTCTTTGCGGCCTCTGCTGGTCAGCCGGTAAAACTTCGCCTTGCGGTTGTTTTCGCTTACACCCCACTCGGAGGAGACCCAGCCGCGGTCTTCAAGACGATGGAGCGCTGGATAGAGCGATCCCTGTTCGACATCGAGCGCGTTCTCCGAAGTGCACTCGATGACCTGTGCGATGGTGTGTCCATGAGCCGGACCCATCACCAGCGTGCGCAGAATGAGCATGTCCAGGGTGCCCTGAAGAATATCTCCGGCCTCGGGTGGCCTTTTCAAAACCACAATCATCCTCCACTCGAATGACTATGGGAGCATATTACTCCACTCGGATGGCTATGGGAAGAAGATTATCGGTATACCCATGTGCATGCCAAATGACGCAAAAACGTTGCTCGTTGACCAAAAAATATAGTTGCTAACTTGTTCGCTCGTTCGGCGTCGCACCGCGCATCCCAGCTTATGAAATACAGCGTAGTTACCCCCAAGGGGCAAATAAGGAGCGGTAAATATGGAACCCACCAAGCATCAACGAAAGCAGTTCTTCATTGGATCGGCTGTTGTCCTCGCAGGCGCCCTGGCTATTGCAGGATGTCAGAATAAGCCGGCTCATCCGGACGAGAAATCGGCCGTCACCAGTTCTCTCAACAACAGCAACCTCAAAGACGTGAGCGTTTCACAGGATCAGGACAAGGGTGTCATGACCCTTACCGGCAACGTCGACTCGCAGGACCAGAAGACGCAGGCAGAATCTCTCGCGAAGCAGGCAGCTCCTGACTACACCATCGCCGATGAAATTGGCGTGCGGCCTCCGGGCGCCGAGAGCCAGGCGAAGGCCGTGGACTCCAACCTCGACAGCGCCATCGAGGACAATTACAAGGCATCCATCAAGGCCCACAAGAACCTCGACGACCAGAGCATCGACTACTCCGCCAAGAACGGAACGCTGATGCTAAAGGGATCGGTGAAGACCGAGGCGCAGAAGAGGGAAGCCGCCAAGCTCGCCAAGGAAGTCCCCAACGTCCAGCAGGTCGTGAACGAAATCGAAGTCAAGCCGGGTAAGCACTCTTCTCCCAACGCCTAACTTTAGATCGCAAACATACTGGAAACTTGGCCGAGAATTATCGCCGACTAACTATAATAGAAGTAGAGAAGAACAAAAGAGCCCATCCATCCCGATGGGCTTTCTTGTTCGGACATCTTAGAATCAATGATTTACCGGAATCTCCAATAGAATCAATGATCTGGAAGCAACATACGCTCGGGTGCAGAGATTAACCCCTGTGGAATGAATCGATTACAAGACCGCCACTTGGAATGAACCGGTTACAAGCCATAGAAATAAGCCCCATGGTATCAAGCGGTTACAAGCCATAAAAAGAAGAGGAGGGAGGGGTACCCCTCCAGATCAATACTTCCGCATCACTCCCAGAACCCGCCCCTGAATCGCAACCTGCGCCGCCGGAACATAAATCGGATCCATCTCCGTGTTCGAAGGCTGCAGCCGGACAAGCGAACCTTCTAAGTAGTACCGCTTGAGAGTCGTCTCCGCGCCCCGCACCAGCGCCACAACGATATCCCCTTCGTGCGCCATCGCCACCCGCTCCACAAATACGTAGTCGCCATCGACGATGTGCTCGTCCCGCATCGAGTCGCCCCGCACCTGCAGCGCAAACACCTCCCGATTGCCGACGATATCGCTCAGGGAAATGCTCTCCGAGGTCTCCACACCCTCCAACGGCAGCCCCGCCGCAATCCGCCCCACCAGAGGAAGCCGGTCCCCAGGCCTCGCCTTCGCCCGGGGCGGCAACACATCGATCGACCGGCTCCGGTTATGCGCCCGCTGCAGCAGCCCCTTCTGCTGGAGGTTGGTAATGTGCTTGTGCACGGTGGCCAGCGATCGCAGGTTAAGACCGTGGGCTATCTCCTCAAAGGAGGGGGAGTACCCATTGCGTTGCACAAAGCCCGAAATAAAATCGAGCACTTCTTTTTGGCGACGGGTAACGGCCATGCGCGAATTATAGCGAATAAAAAGCGAATCAAAGATATTTTATTTTCACGCAGAGTTTTCGGTTGATCTGACAGTCAACACCTCAAGTCAAGAATTCTCCCAAATCGCCTCCCATTTTGAAACCCAGCTCGTTACGAATTCCCATCTCCGAACTAAGAGCATTCTCCGCGTCAATCTCTTCTTGTGTCTGATTCCGAGACAAGAGATGTTGTTCCTGCGAGCGGCGATTGAGCTGGCTCGGGAGACATAAGCATGAGGTTTCTCGTCGCGGAAGATGATCGAGCGTTGGGTCTGTTCTTGACTCGCGGCCTTCAGGTCGACGGCCATCACGTCAACCTGGCGAGCGACGGCCAAGCCGCAGTCGACGCCTTTCTTGAGCAGCCGCCCGACTTCACCATCCTCGATCTGAATCTGCCACGCAAGGACGGAGCCGAGGTATTGCGCTTCTTACGTTCTGTGAACGATGACCTTCCCATTCTCATCCTCACAGCGCGTAACGAGATGGAGACACGTGTGAAGTGTCTCGACATGGGTGCCGACGACTGCATGTCGAAGCCGTTCTCGTTGGCCGAACTCCGTGCGCGTTGCCGCGCGCTTCTACGCCGCACCCGCGACACAAACCTGGTGTTGAAGCAGGACGATCTTGAAGTGAACCGGGTAGAACGAACAGTTAGGCGGGGCGGCATCATGATTTCCCTCACCAACAAGGAGTTTGCTCTGCTCGAATACCTGCTGCTCAATCGGGGCCATGCTATATCGCGTGCGACCTTGCTGGAAAGGGTTTGGGACATGCATGGCACAGCCAGCACAAATGTAGTTGATGTGTATGTGAACTACCTGCGGCGGAAACTGGCCGATTATGGGCCCCGTGCTGTGATCCAGACAGTTCGAGGAGAAGGATATGCCGTCGGTCTGCGTAATGATGGGCAGAGCATCGTGCGGCCCGGGATTTGAGCAATTCAGCCTCAGGAGGATTTGGATGGCCACTCCAACTGACGAGAATCCATAACTGCCGCACCAAGAACTGCAGTGTTGGCCAGCGCCGACATCTCCTTTCGCCAGCGTGTGCGCGATGTTTGACGGAACTTCGCTGGCAGGTACGTGAGGCTGCCGGAGGGGCCGAGGCATTGGCCTATCTCGATGCCTCTCCCGCGGAGACCGTCATACTCGATTCCTGGCTGCCTGACCTGGAGATTCAAGAGTTCATTAAGGAGTTCGAAAAGCTTCATCCGGGCGTAGACCTGGTGACGATGGACGACTCCTCTGCAGGACGAAGCGCGGCCCGCAGTCCGAGACGGAATGAGGTTCTTTTTGCGCTGCGGCGCGGTCAGGATGCAGACGGTGCAGCCTGGAACTCGGCTCCTGTGATCGAGAGAGACACAAGGCCCGGATCCGCCGCGGGCAACGGGGAGCAGGAGATGCTTGCCGAGCCCAAAGGGCAGACGGCGACGTCTTCACGAGGTGACAAAATGCAGGATCCCGCGATTGACGTGAGAAATCACGCCGTGATCCCTGCAGCTTGTCGTTTGCCGGAGTTCATCGGTGAACACCCGGCGATGCTGGAGGTCAGCCGTCGTATCCGACTGGTCGCGCCGCATGCTACAGCGGTCCTGATCCAAGGCCCGACTGGAACGGGCAAAGAACTTGTGGCGCGTGCGCTCCATCGGCTAAGTCCGCGGTGCTCTCGACCATTTGTCGCGCTGAATTGCGCAGCGATCCCCGAATCCCTCCTCGAAGCAGAACTGTTTGGACATACCCGTGGCGCATTTACCGGCGCGGTGCAAGGCCGGATTGGACGGGTCGAAGCAGCTCATGGCGGCACGCTGTTTCTCGACGAGATCGGTGAGATGCCTTTAGCCCTGCAAGCCAAGTTGTTGCGCTTTGTTGAAAGCGGCGAACTGCAACGCGTGGGGGAGAACGACGCAAACAATCTGCAGGCGATCGCGACCGAACTGACCGGCATCCGCGACGAAGTTTTGTCGCTGGCGAACTCGTCTTACCTGGGTCAGTACATTTTTTCCGGGAGCCAGGGGGGCACGCAGCCCTTCACTCTGGACACCAGCACCTCGCGGGCTACCGTTGCCTATCAGGGCGACAGCGACGTGAGCTACGTCCAGACACCGTCCGGGCAGAAGATTCAGACCAACATTCCCGGCGATCAGATCTTCACAGTTGCAGGTGGCAACGTGCTGGGGTCGCTCAATGCCTTGATCGCCGATTTTTCATCGGGGGCCCCGTCGGCCACCTCCATGGCCGACATGGCTCGAGCTGAGCCAGTCGCTCGGCTATGTGGATCAGCAGCGCGCAATCATCGACAACTCGATCAACCGGCTGACGGCATCGAGCAACTACGCTTCGAGCGAGTCGGTGCAGTTGCTCTCGGCGCAGGATGACCTTGTCCAGACTGACACCGCTCAGGTGGCGACCCAGTTGAGCTCGGCGGAGACGCAGCAAACGGCAATGACACAGGTGATCGCAGCCATCGAGCAGCAAGGGACGCTCTTTCAGGCGCTATAGCGGTTTTCTCGCGAGGGAAGGGGTACCTGTGATGTTTCAAGACGTTGTCCATTCGATCTGAGCCGGAGAAGCTGGTTGTGACGAGCAATCAGTATTCCCGGAGACCGAATGGACTATCACAAGAATGCCCCATGGACGGCGGTCAGTCGAGAGCGGCTGGCCCGCATGGTGATCCACCAAGGCGTGACGCTGAAAGCGGCAGCTGCGCGCTTCAGTGTCAGTTCCAAGACGGCAGCCAAATGGATGGGCCGTTATCGGCAACTGGGAGTCGCCGGCCTGGCCGATCGCAGTTCGCGTCCGCACCACAGCCCGCGCCAGACAGATTCCTTCTTAGTGGAAAAGGTGGTTGCTCTTCGCCGGCTTCACCACAGCGGCTGGCGCATCGCCCGTGACCTGGGGCTGAGCGAGGCCACGGTCAGCCGCATTCTGCGCCGTGTCCGGCTGAGCCGTTGGCGCGATCTCTATCCACGGCCACCCGTGCGCCGCTATGAACATCCCGCGCCGGGCGATCTGCTCCATCTCGATATCAAGGGCATGACCCGCTTCGGCGAGGTCTCGCTGCGCGGCGATGGCCGCTTGCGCGGCAAGTATAAGCATCCAGGTCTGCTCGCCCTGCATGTGGCCGTCGACGACCACTCGCGCATGGCCTTTACCCGCCTGCTCCCCGATCAGAAAGCCGAAACCACCATCGCCTTCCTGCACCAGGCCGTGGAGTTCTTCGCCCGCTACGGTATCGGCGTGCGCGCGCTGCTGACCGACAATGGCAGCAGCTACCGCTCATGGCAGTTCGCCCGGGCCTGCCAGCAGCTGGCCATCAAACACCGCCGCACCAGGCCCTACTCCCCGCAAACCAATGGCAAGGCGGAACGATTTATCCAGACCGCCTTGCGCGAATGGGCCTACGCAAAACACTGGTCAGACTCCGATCAAAGAGATCTCCACTTACAGCCATGGAACGATTACTACAACCGGGAAAGACCCCATGGTAGCCTCCATTACAGCCCGCCCATCAGCCGCTCCGACATCGGAACAACCTCTTGACCATCTACAGCCCCTCCCCCCTCCCCCCGGTGTAACCGGGTTGATTGAGGTAAGTAATACATTTCGGGTGGGTTAGGATGAGGGTCTCGACTCATCTAATAGATTTCAGGTTACTTAAGCGTGAATGATAGAAGGCAAAGGACTTACGACCCGGTTCTGATACGGTTGCCGTAATCGATTCATAACAAAGGATAATCCTGTAACCGTTTCACCCAGAAAGACTTGTGTTTCGGTCTTCCAGATTTCCCCTCCACCACTCGGAAATGACGAAGCCCGGCTTAAGAGCCGGGCTCTCTTTCTTCTATTTCTATTTTAGCTGATTCAGAGAAATAGTCGGCCAAGAAAAACAGGGATCAGGGATTAGGAAACAGAGATTAGGAATTGGGGCGCAATCCGCGGTAGGCTGGGGGGCGGAGGGTGGCGCATGGCGAAGGTGACGGGGATTGGCGGGGCGTTTCTGCGGGCGAACGATCCGAAGGCGCTGTACGAGTGGTACGAAAAGCATCTGGGGCTGACGCTGCAGAGCGGCTGCTTTATGTTCGAGGCCTCAGAGCAGCGAGGCCCAGTGGTGGTGTCGTTCTTTAAGCGCGCTTCGGACTACTTTCCGGTGAGCCAGCCGGCAATGCTGAATTTTCAGGTGGACGATCTGGATGCGCTGCTCGATGCCCTGATCGCCGCCGGAGCCGATGTCGATCTCAAGAGGCAACGGGAGGACTACGGCAGCTTCGGCTGGTTCACCGATCCGGAGGGGAATCGTGTGGAGTTGTGGCAGCCGGCGTGAAGAACTGGGTGTAGGGTGTAGGGTGTAGTGTCGCGCCACTCCCACTCAAGCCAACACCGGGCTTGAGTGGGGCACCAGGCAGCGGCGTAGGGACAGCTTCAGCGATCAGCGTTCAATCACATCCTTCGCGAAAGCGAGGATGGGCACTCGGCGACCTTTCGGTGTCCATCCATATGGTCGTCAGAATCAATACTGCACAAATTAGGGTGCACTAGGGTACACTTTCGCCGGCAAAGGGAATCACCAGACAGATTGAGACCTGTAAGGGACGTTCCGCCGTTCGAAAGGTAAGCATGAACGAAAAAGAATTCCGTATAACTAGTTTCGAACTCGATACAGGCAATTACCGCACAGGAAAACAGGCAGACCAAAGAGAGGCCATCCGCGCCCTCATTGAAGAACAAAAGGGAAAGTTGGTTCATCTCGCGAAGGACATCCTTGAAAACGGTCTAAGTTCCCTTGAGCGAATCATGCTTGCGCCCATAGCCGACGATAAGGGACGTACACAGTTATTGAGGGGAATCGTCGTATAGCGGCGATCAAATTGCTGTCTCAGCCTGATCTCGCGGCCGACACGACATGGCACAACGCTTTCAAGCGTCTCAGCAAGGGCTTGCCGGGCCAAGTGCCCAAACTGATCAAGGCCTCCATCGTGCCGTCCAAAGAGGATGGCTTTGTTTGGATACAGCGTAAACTATGACCCAGGCTGCTACGTCCTTGATGGGTGCGTAGAACATGATGTGAGGCATGTTGTGGCCGCCGTTATCGGTAAGATAGGACGACATCGCCATCATGTAGGACATGGCTCCCGGCTCGAGAGCTGGCAATTCTTTCTTCTCAAGTGCCACCTTGATTGCGGCGATGACCTCGACCCTGGAATGTCCGGCCAGCAGCAATTCCGTCTGTTTATAAGCAATCGGCAGCATGGAACGCGCGGCCGGAGGATTGAGGCATTCCGCGGCTCGAACTTTCGGGCTCCAGAATTCGGGCCAATCGAAAAGAGCTCCCCATCCACGCCCCACCCTGCACACCCAGCCATTCTTGCCTTCCACCGCGGTTTCGTAGCCATGCCGGCCAAGGACGAGAACCGTGGCATCGCGTGAAATGGACTCCGGTGCTGCACTTCGTGCCAGGGCGATCTCGGCAGTTCGGTCCATGAGGGACTGCTCGACCGGGGCCATCTTCGGATAAGGCGTCGCGGCATCCTGTGACATTGCCTGGTGGACGCCGTACCGAGCACGGCAACGAGCATAACAACACGCATAACAAGGAGCACAGCGGGCAGTGCAAAGCTTTTGATTGCGATTGCGCCAACCTTCTTTTTCCGCATAGTTTTTCGTCCTTAGAATGGGCCTTTTTTTCGCGAGGCCGTCCTTCAGCGAGCAGCGTTCCGTCGCCTTCGCTGCTCGCTTACCTTCATCAGTAGCTCGAGTCCGTTCAGTTGCTGATTGGGTGAGGGCACGAAGAAAATCTCTCGCACTTCGACCTGCCCGCGGGTGGCGACAACGCCTTTGCGCGCCCATGCCACCGCCTCGTCGATGTCAGCGCACTCCAATATCCAAAAACCGCCGACGTGTTCCTTGGTCTCAAGGTACGGCCCGTCGGTGAGGAGAACGCCGCCATCGGGCTGCGCCCGCAGTGACTTCGCAGCCCCTAGCCCGCAAGCGAATTTTGTGACGCCGGCAGCGTCCATTTCATCGTTGAGCGCGTGGATGGCGAGGCCCACCGATTCGTCCATCGTGGACGGGTCGAAGTCGTCGGGTTGGTAACCAGCAACCAAATATTGCGGCATTGTTTTCTCCTGTAATGGTGTTCAGGTGGGCTAGTTGCCCCGCCTTCACTATAACGACGAATGGCGGGACCGGAATTCTACAAATCGTTCAGGAATATTGGTTCTTCCCGCGCTTTAAGGAATTCGCACCGATTAAACTGCTCTACTTGACAACCAACTGAACCCGTATCGTACCGTAGTCTCTTACCCGGCCCATTCGTTTGCGTCTACCTAACCTGAGGTTTCCTGCATGCCTGGAAAATCGATAGGTCTGCGCCGTTCCATTTCGTGGTTGCCTCAGCTTTTTTGGCGGCCAATGATTTGGGGTCTTTCAGTCTCTGCAATATTCTTCTGCGCATGCCCCGCTCTCGCCACTACGGCAACGTCAAGTTCGGCTCCAGCCATCACGGACCTTCAATTCATCCCCGTCACGCCCTGCCGTGTCGCCGACACGCGCAACGCCACCGGATCCTTTGGTGGACCGGAGATGGCTGCGGGCACCAGCCGCGAATTTGATATTCCTCAGAGCGTCTGCGGCATTCCATCGACCGCCGTCGCCTACTCGCTCAATGTAACGGTGGTGCCGGATGGGTTCCTCAGCTACTTGACCTTATGGCCCACTGGAGAAGGCGCTGCCCTACGTCTCGACACTGAACTCCGACGGCCGTGTCAAGGCCAATGCTGCCATCACGCCGGCCGGTAGCAACGGCGGTGTGAACGTCTTCGTCAGTAACGCGACCCACGTTATTCTGGATATCGACGGCTACTTCGTGCCCGCCGGAACCGCCTCGGCGCTGGCCTTCTATCCGCTCACGCCCTGCCGGGTGGCCGATACCCGACAGGCCACAGGCCCGCTGGGAGGACCTTCTATCTCCGGCGGCAGCAGCCGGTCCTTTCCTGTGCCATCCAGCAGTTGCAAGATCCCTGCGACGGCCAAGGCCTATTCGCTGAATGTCACCGCTGTACCCCACAAGACGCTGAACTACCTGACCACCTGGCCGACAGGGGAGACGCAGCCTTATGTGTCGACGCTGAATTCCTCGACCGGAGCCGTTACCGCCAACGCGGCCGTAGTACCAGCGGGTAGCAGCGGAGCGGTCTCGATCTTCGTCTCCGACACCTCGGATGTGATCCTGGACGTGAACGGCTACTTCGCAACCCCGGCGACCGGAGGGTTGTCACTCTACCCGGTCACGCCCTGCCGGGTGCTTGATACGCGCAGCGGCTCGGGAGCTTTCAACGGAACGCTTTCGGTCGATGTGGAGGCGAGCTCGTGCGCGCCGCCATCGACGCGCGCAGGGATATGTATTGAACGCCACGGTTGTGCCTCCCGGCTCGCTGGACTATCTGACACTGTGGCCGGCGGGAGAAGCGCAACCTTATGTCTCCACGTTGAATGCTCTGGATGGAGCCATCACGTCGAACATGGCTATCGTGCCGACAAACAACGGAAGCATCGACGCCTTCTTCTCCAACTCCACCAATCTCATCCTCGATATATCCGGCTATTTCGCCCCTCCAGCCGCGATCTCGGTCGTACCCGCATCCGCGAACGTCGCGGCCGGAGGGACTATCCAGTTCACGGCGAGCCCAGGCACGGGGCTGGTCTGGGAGGTCAACGGAATTGCCGGAGGAGAGGCAACGGTAGGAGTAATTTCTTCAGGTGGCCTGTACACAGCGCCTCAGTCTGCCGGCAACGTTGTGATCTCTGCGGTAGATCCGTCGAATCAGGCAGCTTCCGGGGAGGCCAACATCTCGATCCTGGCCCCGCATCTTTTCGGAGTACGGACCACATCGACACTGGCCGGACTTTACGATCGCGCCAGCGGCAAAGCATTTACCCCGCGCGGTAACAATTATGTCCGGCTTGCAACGATGACTGATCCGGACGGGAACCCTGTTTACTCTCACTCTACCTTCAGTGTCGGCCTCTACGACTCCGCCCAGGCGGAAGCTGCGCTGACGAAGATGCAGGCCAGCGGCTACAACGTAGTCCGGGTGTTCCTATGGGGTTGCTGCCAGGGCACGATAGGCGACCCAGCCGGAGGGCTATCGTCTATCTACATGCTGAACGTGGTGGACTTTTTGCAACGTGCGAAGGCACATGCCATCGCAGTAATTTTCACCAGTCAGTGGCTTCCTGTTTACGGCGGTTACAGTGAGATTCTGGACCCCTGCGGTGCGCAATTCAACGATATTAACCTTACGAATCTCTCCTCATGCGGGGTAAGTGCCAGCAGGAAGTTTTTTCAGGATTATGTGCAGGCACTGGTCAACGCCGGCGCACCGATGGACGCAATCTTCGCATACGAAATCTGGAACGAATACTATTACAACGCTACGACCGCGCCGCTGAGTAACACCAGCGGAACCATAACGACAGCTAATGGCAAAACCTACGATATGAGCAGTGCGACGTCCAAACAGCAGATGATGGATGACGGGCTGGTGTACTTTACAGATCAGATGCGCAGCGCAATTGTGGCGATCGATCCTACCGCGCTGGTCACAATGAGCTTCTTCAATCCCGAGGGACCCAATCCCAGTCGCGTTGGAGATCCCCGCATCATCGAGGTCTACCCGGCTGTAGCAAGTTCAACGCTGGACTACGTGGACCTTCATGCCTATCCGATCGCTTCAAACCTAACCATGGATCAGGTTGCAGAGAACTTCGGCTTCGTCGGATATCAGAAGCAGAAGCCGATTTTGATGGGAGAGTTCGGAGCTTTCACCGCTGACTATTCTACGGTCACGGACGCAGCTGCAGGAGTGCAGAGCTGGCAGATCCAGTCGTGCGCGTATAACTTCCAGGGTTGGCTGCTATGGACATGGGACACCGATGAACAGACAGAACTGTGGAACGCGCTTTCTCAAGGTGGAGTCATCAATCAAAGCCTCTCTCCCGTGGATCGGCCGAACCCGTGTTCGCCATGATGTGAAAGCTGATGACCTTGAAACTATTGATCCCAGGACGGGGTTCGTCTGAGTGCGAAGCGGGCGTGTAGAACTCTATGAGGCGCTCTGGCTTTGTCCTTTTCTGAGTCATTGAGCGCTCCGTCTTCGGTATGCTAGACTCATCCGACTCCCCGTTTCATTCATGTATCGCCCTCGCTGGCCCCCCATAGAAAGCGAGATCGAGGTTCGGCTATGGCGTCAGTGCCGCAAGAGGTCGTTGCTCGTCCGTTCAGTCCGGTATCCGGAAGAAACGGCCTGCTGGAGAAGTATTTTTATTTCTGCATGTCGCTGCTTGTCGCCGCGATCGTGGTGTGGGGCTTCAGCCACACTGTAAATGCCAACCTGTTCCATCCCGCTTTGCCGCGGCCCTTCCTTTTGTGGATGCATGCCACCGCCTTTTCCGGGTGGGTGGTCTTCTACATCCTGCAGTCGACGCTGGTGCGCACGCACAACGTGCGCGTGCACCGCTCGCTGGGGTGGTTCGGCGTCGCGCTCGGCACGGTGATGGTTCCGTTGGGCATTACTACGGCCATAGTAATGGGCCGCTTCGACACGTACCGGCTACACCAGAAGGGCCAGGATGCTTTTCTGATCATCCCGTTCTATGACATGTTGGCCTTTGCAGTGTTTCTGGCGCTCGCCATCTATTGGCGCAAGAAGCCCGAACTGCATCGCCGGCTCATGTTCATCGCCACCTGCGGATTACTCGACGCTGCTTTCGGCCGCAGTGATTTTATCTTCAACAACAGCCTCTACTTCCTTTGCCTGGACGGGGTGATCCTTCTGGGCGTGGGGCGCGATTTGGTCGTGAACCGGCGCGTCCACAAGGTGTATCTAGTTGCGCTGCCAGTGTTGATGGTTTGCCAGGGTATTGTGGTCTACATATTGCGCACGGGCCCTCACTGGTGGATCCGCATCGGCGACGCAATTCTGGGATAGCGTGCAGGGGAACAAGCCAAGTCAGTAAATCCGAATCCTTCCTCCTTTTGCGAAGTAACTGCAAATCGCATTTGCTGAGATATTGCTGCGCCTGAACGATCCAACCTGTCTCCTTTGTAACGATCCTTCCGTTTCCATCACTACTCACCGGTATCTCGAAAGCGGCCGCAATCTTCCCCGTTGTGTGGTCCTACTTCCTGCCGAAGCAGCCGCTATCCACAGCAAAAAAATAAATCTAACGAACTTCCTGCCTGAAGGCAGAAGGAGCAACGTGATGGCGGAATATCGATTTGTAGGCAGCCTGTGCGGCTATCTGTGTGAAGAATGCCGTGAAGCTCTTTCGGGTGTAAAGGTGCGGCTCTATCGAGCAACCCGGCAGATAACCGAGCGCGCGAGCGCCGACCCTAAAGATACATTCGAAGTTATCAGCGCGGAGGACGTGGCTGGCAAGCAGGGCGCGTTCATCGCAGAGGTGGACACCGACGCGAACGGCAAGTTCGAGTTCGATCTCGGAGCCGCGCAGAATTATGCCGGCGAGGCGTTTGAGATCGACGTGTATTGCGGAACGGTGCCGAACCGCAAGCCGACGCCGAAGGCTCCCGAGCCGCTACAGTTCTCGATCACCACGTTGCAGCCGCAGTGGCGCGAATCTGAAAAGGGATTTATCGCAGGTTGGGAATACTGCATACCCTCCCGGTACTGGTGCTATATTCGCGGGCGCTTTGGCGCGTGGACGATCTGCGGCAACGTAACGATCTGCGGCACCAAGACGGGCCTGGGCGGCGTGCGCGTTCTGGCCTTTGATCGCGACTGGCTGCAGGACGATGCGCTGGGCAGCGATGTGACCGACGGGACCGGCCATTTTCGGATCAACTATTCTGCGGCCGATTTCAAGAAGACGATCTTTCCCTCGATCCACATCGAGCTGTTCGGTGGGCCGGATGTTTATTTCCGCGTGGAGACTCTGGGCGGAACGGTGCTGCTGGCCGAGCCCCCGGCGCGTGGACGGGACAGTGACCGGAACAATCGCGGACCGTGCTTCTGTGTCGATCTGTGCGTGCCGAAAGGGCCGTCGCAAAATCCGACAGTCCTCAGCGCGTTCACTAATCTGGGCGGCTACGACTTTACCAATGGGGGAGTGGACACGGCTGCCACGGGCCTCACCAACGATGGCCGCGCCTTTTACGGCAACGTGCGCCTGAACGGCATTCTCGCGCAGCAACTGAATAGCCAGCCTCTGGAATACATGTTCGAGGTCAAGGACATTACCGCGGGTGGCACTTACACGCAGGTCGCCCTGCCGCAGATTTCAGCGGTGGAAATCGGCAAGCTGGAGATTTATGCGCCAACGTCTCCCACCGATCCCAATCCGGTGAAGACGACGCCGTACGTCGTACAAGGGACCCCGGGTCCAACGGTGCTCGTTCCTTTGGTCACCGCCGATGGGTGGATCCAGGTACCGCAGCAGAACGACGTGTTCAGCGCGGCAGGAAATTTTGCCGCCAACGGCGACATGATCGGGCTGATCACGGGCAGCCTGAACGCCTGGACGCCGGTCAATCTGACGGGGCTTTCCGGCGGAACAGGCCTGTCTGCCGGTCAACTGGCGAGCGACCGCATCTACGGCATTCGCATGTGGGTGCGCGAAGCAGGGAATTCGGCGACGGCAATCGTTGCCGGGGAATGCGCTCGCGCGGCGATCGACAACACGCTTTACAACAATGAGGACCACCATCCGTACTGGGGTGGAGGGGTGCTCAACGGTGAACTCTGCGTCTATCTGCTCGACATTCTGGAGCTGAAGACGGCGCCATGCACTGAGCTGACCAACAGTCTGACGGTACAGTTCACGGCGGGGCATCCGAACCTGGGCACAGTGAGCGTGGTGATGACGGGACCGGGAGGGCCTTATGCCTTCACGCTTCCGGCAGCCGGGCCGGGTCAACGATTCGGAACGGCAACGCCGAGCGGCTGGACGGTCAGCTCTCTGCCTCCGTGCGCCTACATCGTGACTCTCACGGTCCAGGTACTTCTCACGACAGGAGACTCGATTCCGGGTGATCCGTTCGACCAGATCGCTTTCTGCAAGATGTAAAGGCGGATGGAAATGCTTCGGGCGGCGCTGCGATAATTCGCTGCGTCGCCTTTTCTTTTGGGGGCGTTTCATTCTGTGTTACGTGCAGTCTATTGCAGCATCGAAAAGCAGAGGAGAAGCGCGAACGATGAAGAGCCACACGGAGTATCTCGTTTTCGAGACCAGGAAACGCAAAGAGATGGTCCATATCACGGACCAGGTGGAAGAGATTGTGCGCAGAAGCGGTGTCAAGGATGGGCTGTGCTTTGTCTCGCCGATGCATATTACTGCGGCCATTTATGTGAACGATCTGGAGAGCGGGCTGATCGAGGATATCGGCAAATGGCTGGAAGACCTTGCCCCGGAGCGGCCTGATTACAAACATCACCAGACCGGCGAGGATAACGGCGATGCGCACTTGAAGGCTCTGCTGCTGCACCATGAGACGACTCTGCCGGTAACGAACGGAAGGCTCGACCTGGGTACCTGGCAGCGGGTTTTCTATGCGGAGTTCGACGGGCAGAGGCGCAAGCGCGTGATTGTGAAAGTGCTGGGTGTGGAGTGAAGACGGCAGAGATTCATGTCTGCCGGTGCGCGGATTCCGGAACATTGAGGCGATAGCTCGTTACTTGACGCCGTTGCTGGGGTTCCAGGAGCCTTGCAGCTTGCGAACGTAGATAATCTGGCCGGTGTGATAGGCGTTGTGCGTGCTGATGTTCGCAATCGTGGGAGCGATCTTCTGCAGCGTCGCGTCGTCGGCGTGGGCGACCAGGTCTTCGAGCGCGGTAAGGACGGCGTCGAGATCGCTTACGGTTTTGGCCCAGGTGGCGGGATCGAAGTCGTTGAAGGTCTCGTCGTTGTTGCTGGGGACCGGTGGAGGCTTCTCGCCCCTGAGTCGGGCGAGTGAGTTTGTGTTCCAGAAGAGCAGATGATAGGTCAACATTCCCACGGAATGGTTGGCGTTGGGATCGAGCTTGCCGGCGGCGTTAGTCGGAACCCACTTTGCCTGATCCGCAGTGAGGCCGGCGACGGCGGTGTTGACGGGTACGAACCAGTCGGCCTGGTTGTGCGTCGAGCGGAGTTGCGAGAGCAGTATGCTGCGTAGCGTCGGCGGAGGCTGAGGCGGTTTCGCTGCTTGGGTTCGCGCAAACGGGGCCACCAGGATTGCCGCGAGAAGAATTACCGGGAGACGAAGCAGCGAAAGATTAGGTCGGCGCGTCATGCGGGAATTGTAACTTGCGGGCTGCGAGTCATGCTCAGCCTGGCGGGCGTCCGAAATCCGATCAAAGTGAAATGCCCCGTCCAGGCACACAATCTGGACGAGGCAATCGCTTGTGAAGAGAGTTGGGCCGGTTTGTTATTCTGAGTGCTTCGGACCTTTGCTGTCGAGTTCAGACGCAAGGGATGCGCCTGCGGGCGTAGCTGTAACGGTGACATGGCGTACGATGTCCTCAGCGCTGACCGTTTTATCGTAGAGGCGTGCGTTGGCGTCAGAGTCGGGTGACAGAGTGACGCCGCTCAGGGACACGCCGGCGAACAGACCCGAGGTCCTGGAATAGGTCAAAATGTCAGCCCCTGCATCCGCGCTAGCAGAAGCACCGGGTCCAGCCGCTGCGGTCACGTCGGTGCCAACCCTGACCTTGCCACTCAGCACCTTGGCTACAGCACCTTTACTCATAATCGCGAGCACATAATCCCTCGCCGTGCCGCCGATTTGGAAACCGGCGCTGGCACCACCGATGCTATACATGGCCGGGGGTGACCATTTGCCCTGGAAGTTGCTGCCTGTGCGACAAGTCATCGGCCCGCGACCACCTGTACCTCCAATGCCAACCGCGAACTTCTTCACGCTGGGTAGAACCATGATGCAATCGGCTTTCGCCAGCACGCTTGCTGGAATGTCCTTGGTACCGACCATCGCCTGTAACACCGTAGTGGCATTCCGGATGGTCTCTTCGTCCTTGGATTTGTCGGCGCCGAACACGGGCAGGCTCGAGCTAACCAGGAGCGCGGATGTGAGTAAACTGAGCACAACTGTTTTGTTACGTGGCATAGAGATAGCACCACCTTTCGTAGGGGCAAGCATACCAGATGTCACGGATATTGGCTCACTGGAACAACCGAAGGTGCCTTGAGGTCCCTCGAAGAGGCGCGACGAACCGGCCTCACTTGACTGGCAGCCGGTTCGTGATGAAGTCTGAGATGCGGCTTGCGGCGGGAGGATCCATGTTTGACAGCACGGCGACGACATAGCCTGGACCGGGGCATATCTTCAGGTCGCCGTTCATTCCCGGCGCGCCGCCTCCGTGGCCGAAGCATCGCGTGCCATTGATCGTGCGGTCCTCGAAGCCGTAGGCGTAGCTGCCGGTCGGTCCAGGCACCTTACCCGTGGTCAGCAGTTCGGTGTACTGCGTGTCGAGCAGTTTGTTTTGCTGCAGGGCGTTCGCGAACTTCAGCAAATCCCCGACGGTCGAGTAGCCGCCCCCTGCGGAAGTTCCCCGCAAGGGCAGAGTGTCCGTGTTGGGATGTGCCCTGCCGCTGCCCATGGCCGTATATCCGACGCTGCGATCCGATACCGGCTGGTTTTCGGGCTCGGAGCCGGTAGAGGTCATGCCCGCAGGCTGGTAGATGTGCTCGCGGACGTAATCGTAATAGCTCTCGCCGCTCACTTTTTCGATCACCACACCGAGCAGAATGAAGCCGTAGTTGCTGTACTCCCAGCGGCCGCTGGAGGGCGAGAACCCTAGTCCGCGATTGCCGTAGAGCTTCACATAATCCTGCAGCGTGCGCAGCTCCAGCAGATGCGCGTTAAAGTCCGGACCGAAGATGTCGCCGGTGCCGCCTGTGTGCGTCAACAGATGATGGATCGTTACCTGTGAGGCAACGTCCTTGTTGGGATAGTCGGGGAGATATTTCCCCAGCGGATCGTGGAGTCCAAGCTTGCCTGCCTGCGCGAGCTGCAGGATCGCCACCGCGGTGAACATCTTGTTCATGGAGCCGATGCGGAAGCGCGTTTGGAGAGTATTCGGAATTTTCTGCTCGCGGTCGGCAAGACCATAGGCTTCGGCAAAGACCGGCTTGCCCTCTTTTGCCACGAGCGCGGCTCCGGCAAAGCGGCCAGCAGCAGAGTCCTGTTCGAGTTTCTTTCGCAAGGCGGCGATTAATTCGGTCTCGCTCAAATGAGGCTGGGGAACGTCGTCGGGGGTCGGAATTGCCCGTAGCTCGAAGCGAATGATGACGTGAGGTTCGGCGGCGTCTACCTGCACGGTCAATCGAGCAAACTGATCGGAGCCGCGCTCCTTTAGGAGAACAGCCAGTGATGCGGGCGTGGATACTTCGATTTTCTTGAGTTCAAAGCCCCCGGTGCGCTGGCGGAAGTCCCACTCCTGATCGAGGTGCCCTGCTCTTGATGGAATATTTTTCTCGAGGTATGCCCCAAAAGCCTCGCGGTCAGTGCCGTTGAATAGTTTGAGCCACGCGGCAAACTGATGCGCGGCAGGCGTATCAGGGAGCGTATCGGCGAGCTGCGCCTGCTGGGCACAGGCCACGGAAACAAATAGAAGTAGGGCGAGCAATCTGGCGAGCCGCATGGGAAATTAGACGGCAAAGCCTTTCTTTCGTGAGGCGCAGGGGGAGCTGATTCACGCTGAGCTATCACATGGATTCAACCGGCCGGAGGGTTTTGACCTCCGGCATGGCGTAGGCGAGAAGCAGGATTGTTCCCGCAAAAAGCAGCGTGTCCCAGATGTAGTTCACTGCTTCGATGAGCTGCATGCCGTCCTTTGCGGGAATGAGCATCGGCGAGTAGACGACGACAGTGAGCAGCAGCATCCACAGGCCGAGCCACGCGGTGGCGATACGAGCCTTCCAGTTGAAGAGAATTGTGATTGCGGCGATTGCGAGGAAAATCGCGGTCACAGTGGCCCAGACATGCGGCCAGAAGAGCCAGGGCGGCGAGAGCCTTTCGAGCGGCACACCGGGGGCGTTCTGCGGATGGAGGATGTGCATGACCGCGAAAAAGAGATAGGGGAAGGCTGCGCCGAGACTCCCGAGGAGGATGAGCAGCTTCGAGCGGGGGGCGTGCGCTCCAGCGAACGCAAGGAAGCCGGCGGCGAAAGAGGTTTCGCGGAGTACGACCGTCCAGCCGAAGCGGTCGTGCGGGTTCGCAATGGCGCCCGGAAGGTGGAGCGTCAGCACAAAGATCAGAAACATGACGGCAGTCAGCGTGGCAGAAAGCCTAACGCTGCGGTTCCACACAAGGCTCAGTGCGCTGGCGAGCAGGGCGAGACCGAAGAAGACGACCCAGAAGGCATGGACGGGGAGCCAGCGCGGAACCATCTGCCCGAAAGGCCCGATGTTGACCATATGCTCGGCTCCAAAGCAGGCCAACGCTGAGGCGGCGAAGGCGCGACCGAGGACGATTACCTTCTCAAGTCCGGCGGCAGCCATGAAGTCGTGTCGCCCCGAGACAAGGCCCAGGATGAGAAAGGCCAGTCCTGCAAACCACGGCCAGAAGATGTAGTGAGAGAACACCAAAGACCTCTTTCCTGCGGAGACACACGTCCGCACTGCTTCGCCGGGAATGGCTGAGTTGGTCCGATGCTACCCGCGCGGCGGAACGGATGCCATAGCCACTTGGGGCACGATTTTGCACCCACTTTGTATACTTTGGAGCGCAGCCAATGCCTATGACGGTGGGAGCAGATGGCTGAGATCGCGGTCGAGTATTCGCGACTTGTGCGGCTTGTCGGGTGCAATCCGGACAGCAATGGACTGATCCTCCAGACTTCGCAGGCATTGTTCAGCGGCTTCGCGGGTGGGAAGTTCTCGCGTGAGGTAGACGCCCTCGAACGGTTTGCCGCTGATGTAGCTGTAGTCGAGACAGACCACGTATCCCGCAATGCGCTTCGTTCGTCCCGTCACCAGTGGGAGAATCTCACCATTGTTGAATTTTCCTGACGTAAGCGGCCAGTTTCGCGCTCTCCATTGCTCATATTTCCTGCGCCAAGTGCGCTTCCAGAGGATGTTTACAATGACAAGCGATCCGAGGGTGAGACCCCAGATAAGTTCAAATCCCGGGGAGTCATGACGTCGCGCAAACATGAGCATGGGAGTCATACGGTTCTGTTTATATCAATCCAGTTTCTTTCCGTGTGCATCCCTGTACACTTTTGGACGCGGCTATTTCGAAGTCATGAGGAGAAGGATGTCACGATTTGTGAAGTTGAAATCTTTGGGGATGAGTACAAACTCCGGAATTTCTCGTTTCGTTTTGACGGCGTTGTTTTCAAGTGCGTTGATCTCCTCGGCGCAACAAACGGCTGCACCTGCTCAGCCGGCACCGGTTCAACGATCCACCGCTCCCACGGCGCTGATACCGGCACCGATGAAGAGTCCGCAGGTAGATGCGGACGGGAATGCGACGTTCACGCTGGCGATGCCGAATGCGGCGAAAGTGGAGCTGCATCTGGAAAACGTAGCGGCTCCTTTCCCGATGACCAGGGGCGCGGACGGCGCGTGGACAGTAACCGTTCCAAAACTGGCTCCCCAGTATTACAGCTACGCGTATGACGTGGACGGGACGATTGTGATCGATCCGAACAACACGACGCTGAAGACGAGCTTCTTCTCCACGCAGAATATTTTCCTGGTTCCGGGGCAGCCGGCGATGCCGTGGGAAGCGGCGGATGTTCCGCACGGCGAGATCCATCATCACTTCTACCGTTCGAAGATCGTCGACATTAACAGCGAGTACTACGTCTACACGCCGCCGGGGTTCGATGCGAAGAGTAAGAAGAAGTATCCGGTGCTTTACCTGCTGCATGGATACAGCGACGAGTCGAGCGCGTGGACGTGGATGGGCAAGGCGAATGTGATCCTGGACAATCTGATTGCACAGGGCAAGGCGAAGCCGATGATCGTGGTGATGCCGCTGGGCTACGGAACCATGGACATGATCACGCGCGGCTGGGCAGTGTGGCGCGATCCCCAGACGACGGCCCGGAACTTCAAAGACTTCGGACGCGTGCTGTATGAGGAAGTGATGCCGCTGGTAAAAGAGCAGTATCCGCTGTCAGACAAGCGGGAGGAGCACGCGATTGCAGGGCTCTCGATGGGCGGGGGGGAAACGCTGCTGGTGGGGCTGAATCATACAGACGACTTTGCGTATATCGGGGCTTTCAGCGCAGGTGGAATCGGCGACAGCAACTTCGGACCTTTGTTTCCGGCGATTACACCGCAATCGGGCGCGCAGATTCAGTCGAAGCTGAAGGTATTCTGGGTAGCGTGCGGCGAGCAGGACGGCCTTTTCCCGCCGAATCAGAAATTGATTGCGTGGCTCAAAGAGCAGGGCATGCAACCTACCGCGATTGCGACTCCCGGTATGCACGTGTGGATGGTGTGGCGGGACAATCTGAACAACTTTGTTCCCCTGCTGTTTAAGTAACCCGGTTTTGCTTAAGTAACTATGACGGTTACATGGGTGATTCTGGCCGGTTTGCCGGGAACGGGGAAGAGCACGCTGGCACGGGCGGTGTCGGCGCGGCTGGACGGGATTGTTCTGGATAAGGACCGGGTGCGGGAGGCGCTGTTTCCCGGAGAGCTGACCGACTACTCGCGCGAGCAGGACGATCTCTGCGTGCGCGCGATGCTGGATGCCGCGGCCTATCTGACGAATCAGCATCGCGTGGAGTTCATCTTCATCGACGGTCGGACGTTCTCGAGTCACGAACAGATCGATGAAGTCATGCAGGCAGCGGAGCGGTCCGGAGCGGCGTGGCGGATTCTGCATGTGACGTGTTCGGATGCTGTCGCCGAGGCCCGGTTGAGCCGCGTAGACCCGGAGAATCCTGCGAAGAATCGCAATGCCGTGCTTTATCGGGATATTAAGAATCGTTTCGAGGCGATCCTGTATCCGAAGCTGGAGGTAGACACGACGGATGGCGTGAATGCTGTAGTCGAGGATGTCTGCCGCTATCTCAAAAACCGAAAGGAATGATTCGTTATGGCCGAGAAGAAGACGGGCAGGTATGCACAGGTGGTGAAGAAGGGCGGTCCGCTGGAGTTGGTGACGCGCGAGGTTCCTGAGCCGGGTGCGAACCAGGTGCGCGTGCGGGTGCAGGCCTGTGGGGTTTGTCACAGCGATGCGGTGACCATGTATGAGATTTTTCCCATTGAGTTTCCGCGGGTGCCGGGGCATGAGATCGTCGGCACGGTGGACGCCGTCGGCGAAGGCGTGACCCAGTGGAAGGATGGCCAGCGTGTTGGCATCGGCTGGTACGGCGGCCACTGCGGCAAGTGCGGACCGTGCCGGCGCGGCGACCATATTTGTTGCGAGATTCTGCAGATTCCCGGTGTAACCCACGACGGCGGGTACGCCGACTATGTGGTGGCTCCGGCGATGGCCCTGGCCGCGGTGCCGGATTCGCTGTCGGGCGCAGAGGCTGGTCCGCTATTGTGCGCGGGCATCACAACGTTCAATGCGATCAGGAATAGCGGGGCGCGGCCTCCGGATGTGGTGGCGATCCTCGGCCTCGGCGGGCTGGGGCACCTGGGCGTGCAGTACGCGGCGAAGATGGGCTACACCACGGTCGCCATTGCCCGCGGCGCGGACAAAGCACAGTTCGCGCATGACCTGGGCGCGCATTACTACATCGACAACGCGGCGCAGGATGTGTCGGCAGAGCTGCAGAAACTGGGCGGCGCGCGGGCGATTATCGCTACGGTGACCGACGCTGATGCGATGTCCTCGTCGATTGGCGGCCTTGGCCACCAAGGCAAGCTGGTAGTTCTGGGTGCGCCGGGCGATCCGCTGAAGGTTCCGGCAGTTCCTCTGCTCATGCAGAAGCAGACCGTGGCGGGATGGCCGAGCGGAACATCGATCGATTCCGAAGACACGCTGAAGTTCAGCTCGATGTTCGGAGTAAAGGCGATGATCGAGAAATATCCACTCGACAAGGCTCCCGAGGCCTTCGAGCGCATGATGAGCGGGAAGGCAAGATTCAGGGTGGTGCTGGAGACGGGGGCTTAAGTCTATGGCTGAAGCTCAAGACAGGTCGGCCTTGTGGGAAGAAACCCCCTTGCGCAACGACTGAGCAGACGGGCCGATGACGAAGCACGAGGAAATGGTTCTCCTTAGAGAAAGTGCGACCGAGTCGGCTTTCGTTCATCTCTTAGCTGCTCCCTTTGGACTTTCTTCCTACAAAAACGCTCATGCATCGCGACGCTACGAAGGAGGGATGAGCTCATTCAGTGGCCATCGCCCCTCCATTCCTCGCGCGTATTTTCAGAGCTTTTCGCTATCGTGACTTCCGCCTCATGTGGATGGGAGCCTGCGTCTCCACCATTGGTACGTTCGTCCAGCAGTTTGCCCAGAGCTGGCTCATCTACGACCTGACCAAGAAACCCTTCTACCTGGGACTGGATCTGTTCCTGGGCCAGCTTCCAATCATAATGTTTTCCCTGTTCGGTGGTGTCTTCGCGGATCGCCTGGACCGGCGGAAAATGCTTCTCGTCTCGCAGTACATCCAGATGGCGAGCGCCTTCCTGCTGGCGGCGTTGTTCGCCACACATATGGTCAAGGTCTGGCACATTCTCACACTCTCGTTCGTCGTGGGTTTGGGGCAATCCTTTGGCGGCCCAGCCTACTCGGCTCTGTTGCCAACTTTGGTGGCCTCGGAAGACCTGACCAACGCGATTGCTATGAATTCGATTCAGTTCAACCTGGCCCGTATCCTCGGCCCGACGATCGGTGGAATTGCGTACACCACGCTCGGCGCAACCTGGTGTTTCACTCTGAATGGCATTTCTTACATCGCAGTGATCGCCTCACTGTTCATGATCCATGTCACATTCGTGCCCGCGAAGACGCAACAGCACGTTCTGACCAGCATGAAAGAGGGCATCCAGTTCATACGACAACGCGACGGGATGAGCGCGTTAGTAGTGCTGGCGTTTTGTACAACACTCTTCGGCTTTTCGATCAATGGATTTCTACCCGTCTTTGTGCAGAACATCTTTCATAGAGGTCCAGAGACGTACACGCTGCTGTTGGTGTCCTCCGGCGCAGGATCGATCTGTGGCGCGTTGACCGTCGCGGCCATGGAAAAGATGAAAGGTCAGGGCCGCGTCACGCTGTTGATTTTGATCTCACTCGGAATCTTCACCGCTGGTTTTGCTCTGTCCAAATGGCTTCCTCTCTCGTGCGCGCTTATCTTTCTGGCTGGTGCTGCCATTATGGCGTCCGCCTCCCTGATGCTCTCTTTGGCGCAACTCATTGCGACCGATGCGATGCGTGGCCGGGTGATGAGCGTGTACACCCTGGCTTTCCGGGCTGGCCTTCCCTTAGGTGCCCTAGTGCTGGGGAAGCTGATTCCCGTCTTCGGAGCTTCGAAGGCTTTGACGGGAGCAGGGTTCGCGCTGGTGGCGGTAGCATTATATTTTCTCGTGGTGAATCGGGACGTCACGTTCCGGCCGGTTCCCCGTGCGGATGCAATTCCCGGAGATTGAGAGTCTTTTGCTGCAACAGGCTGAGCCAAGGGTTTTCGACGTGGACGGGAAGCGCACATACTCGCTGAGTGCATCGGCGATAATGCGCCTCTTGGTTCTCTAAGGGAGAGAGGTCCTACTCTCGAAAGCGCTGATCGAGAAGTATCCGCTGGACAAGGCTCCCGAAGCGTTCGAGCGCATGATGAGCGGGAAGGCAAGATTCAGGGTGGTGCTGGAGACGTAGAGCAGCATCAGCACATGGTGAGGTTAGCGAACCCGTGAGGCTAGCTCTTCATAGCTAAAACTAGGGTGAGCCGCGAAAATTTAATTCTGCATTTCTTTCGAACGGAACCGGTTCATTATTACGGGTCGCCGGCGCAAAACGATATTGGCTCGCATCTACAATTGCCGCCGCATCTCGATCAGAACCGGCTGACCTCACAACGCGAATGTTATCGGGGAATCCGTTTTTATCAACAACGAAATGCAAGACACAGATGCTGCCGGGTCCATGCTCTAGGGGATCGAGCAGAGGAACAGAATGGATCAAGCGCGGAAGAAATACTCCGTCTTGCTGATTGTTATTGCGCATAATTTGTACTGCGCTGCCTACATGATTTAGTTCCACCTTGTTGTTGCCTGATCCGCTTGCGGATGGAGGATTGGCTACGGGCGGCAGGGCAGATGAGGTCGCTGCTGGTAATGCAGGGGTTTGTACAGGAGTTAGTACGCAGGCTGTTCAGCAATCGTTGCTGTTCCTCTGGGCTTTTATCATTCAGAGCGTCTTTCGGATCTATGGCGAAGATCTTATTGATCAGGCCTTTTAGAACCTCGACTTGATCTGGGGCATCAACGACCCGGACGTGAACCTCGGCCGCAAACGTGACGAATCGGGGCGTTTGTCCCTGTATATCCGGACCATTGAAAATGAAGATCCCGCGATGACCGGCCACCTCAAGAGTTGCGCCTTTGAGGTGAGACTTCTCGACCTTGAATGTGCTGAGGTAAAAAGGGCCGGGTGTTGCGGTGCCGATCGGGTTACCCTGCGAGTCAAACTTCAGGTCGTTCTCTACGTACATACCTCGAATGAAAAAGATTTTGCCTTTGAGATTCCCAGCAACATCCTCAGGGGAATTTGATTGCGCCGTACCGATCAGCGGAAGGCAGAAAAACAGGCAGATAAAGGCGCCGAAGAGCCTTGAAAGTCTTTTTAGCTGGGACATTATGGCTAGATTCTCACAATAGTCGTCTTTAGCAGAGTATCCTGCATATTCGATTTGGCTCACTTTCCGATATGCTGCGAGCAGTGGACACTCCTGCGATTTTGACCCGAGGATTGACGCGGCGCTTCGGCGATTTCACGGCGGTGGATGACGTTACGTTCAGCGTGGCGTCGGGGCAGTTCTTCGGGTTTCTCGGGCCGAATGGGGCGGGCAAATCGACCACCATCAAGATGCTCACCGGTCTGCTGGAACCAACGTCGGGGCAGATGGAGATCCTCGGGCAGACGTTTACCGCCGAGTCGCTGGAGCTGAAGCGGCAGATCGGCGTGGTGCCGGAGGGGATGGCTCTGCTGGGGCGTCTGACGGCTTCGGAGTATCTGCGGTTTGTGGGCCGGATGTACGGGCTGGATCGCGAAACAACGAATCGCCGGACCGAAGAGCTGCTCGATTTCATGGAGCTCGCCAATGAACCGAAGAAGCTGGTCACGGACTTCTCACATGGTATGCAAAAGAAGCTGGCGCTCGCGGCGGCGGTGATCCACGGGCCGAAGGTGCTGTTTCTCGATGAGCCGTTCGAAGGCGTGGATGCGATAGCGGCGGGAACGCTGAAGGCCATGCTGCAGGGCATGATTCATCGCGGGGCGACAATTTTTCTTACCTCGCACGTGCTGGAGATTGTGGAGCGGCTGTGCAGTCATGTGGCCATCATCCATAAAGGACGGCTGGTGGCGAATGGGTCACTCGAAGAGCTGCGCGCCGGCGTTGCCATTTCGCTCGGCGAATCGTCGGATCAAAAACTCACGCTGGAGGAAATTTTCCTGAATGTGATCGGCGCGGGTACGAGCGAGCCCGCTCAGGAGCTGTCGTGGTTGTGAACGGTGCGAGCTCCCTGACTTCAGGCCTCGCTCGGGCGCAATACGCAGCGCTCTCGGAGATGCGCTGGCGGATGCTGCTGAATTCGCTGCGGACTCGCCGCGGCAATTTCGAGCTCGTAGCGCGCATGCTGGGAATCGGATTTTTCTCTTTGTTAGGTCTGGCGATGGGTATAGGGCTCGGCTTTGGAGCCTTTGAGTTCGCCTCGGATGGAAAGCTGGAATTTCTGCCCTTCCTGATTTGGCCGGTGCTGTTTCTATGGCAGCTGACTCCGGTTATGGTGGCGTCGTTTCAGGAGCACGTGGATCTGAGCGTGCTGCTCCGCTTTCCGGTGAGCTTCGGATCGTATCTGCTGCAGTATCTTGTTTACGGTCTCTTCGACATTTCGTCGATCCTCGGCGGTATATGCGTGGCGGGCATCTGGACTGGATTGGTATGCGCGAGACCGCATCTGGCGGTATGGGCGACGCTGGCGCTGATTGCGTTTGCCGTCTTCAATCTCTTGCTCACACGGATGATTTTCGCGTGGCTCGATCGCTGGCTGGCACAAAGGCGTACCCGGGAGATCCTGGGGATGGTCTTCCTGTTCCTGATCCTGGGGGCCCAGTTACTGAACCCGGCGTACTATGGTCATTCAGGGCAGCATTCCGGGCATCGGTCACGAATGACACGGTCGGCGACGATTCATGCCTTGCATACAGCCGAGCATGTACAACATTTTCTGCCGCCGGGTCTCGCAGCGGGCGCGATTTACGAGGCTGCGGACGGCCATGAGATCGAGGCGCTGGCGTCGCTAGGCGGCCTCTCGCTGTATGCGCTGGCTGCGGGGTCGTTGCTCGCGCTTCGGCTGCGCGCGGAATATCGCGGAGAGAGCCTCGGCGAAGCGCCGCATCAGGCGGCGAAGGCCGAGGTGACTGGCGGCAACGCATTCGATTTTGCAGGTCCGATAGGTGCGGTCGTCGAGAAGGAATTGCGATATCTCTCGCGCAGCGGGGTGATGCTTTACAGCCTGGTGGCTCCACTGATCATGCTGTTTGTACTAGGGCGCGGCAGTGGCGCGGGATTTGCGGCGAATTACGGGTTGCCGCTGGGTGTGGCTTACGGGTTTCTCGGGCTCACGCGGCTGGTTTACAACAGCCTGGGCGGAGAGGGTGCGGGGATCCAGCTATATTTTCTTGCGCCGGTCCGGTTTCGGACGGTGATGCTTGCGAAGAACCTGGTGCATCTCGCGTTGTTTGCGCTGGAACTGGCGGTGGTGTGCTCGATTATGGTCTTCCGATTTGGAATACCCGGCACGGAGATACTGACAGCTACCGCCTGCTGGCTCCTGTTCGCACTGCCTGTGCAGCTGGCAGCCGGGAATGTGCTCTCCATCACCATGGCTTACCGGATGACGTTGACGCGCATGAGCCGCGAGCAGGGATCGGCGGGGAACGGACTGCTCAGCCTGCTGATCCAGCTGCTGGTGTTTGGAGTGGGAGTCGCGGTCTATCTTCCACTCTCGCTCACGGGGCATGCGCAGTTTGCCGCGCCTGTCTTTCTGTTGTTGGCAGTGGCAGGAGTTATGGCGTGGCTCCGGGTGCTGTCGAATGCGGATCGCATGGCGGCCGGGCGCAAAGAAGCGCTGATCCAAAATTTGACGCGCACGGCGTGAGTCCGGTGCGGACGGGATGATTGCCGGAATCTTCTTCGAAAACCTCCGGCCGGATCGATCGAACCTTCAGGCGTCGGTAACCAAAGAGACTGGTACTAAATGGTCAAGAGCGCCCTACAAAAGAGGCAGAGCCACTTAATGGAGTAAATGACAGAATTGGTACTGATTTAGCACGACGCGGGAAGAAGCCTTCCCCCAATGGAGATATTCGAATGGCCCTTCGTTCTGTTGCTTCTCTTCTTCTTGGTTTCTCTCTCACAGCAGCCGGTGCGGTCACCGTCTTGGCGCAGCAGGCTGCGCCAGCCAGCCCGGATGCAGCCACTGCAGTCGCACAGCCGGTCAGCCCACAGCCGGTTGCGGCTCCAGCTACAGCTGCGCCCACAAATCAGACTACTTTTGTCATTCCGGCGGGAACGAAGATTCCTCTGCAGTTGCGCAATGCCCTCAGCACCAAGACCGCGAAGCCCGGGGATGCCGTTTATCTAAACACTACTTTCCCCGTCGTGATCGGCGGCAGGGTAGTGATCCCTGCCGGCGTCTATGTCCAGGGCTATGTCGACGGTCTGCAGCGCGGGGGCCAAGTCAAGGGGCGGGCGCAGCTGATGATGCATTTTGTCTCGATGGCCTTCCCGAATGGAGTCGTGATCGCTTTGCCTGGCGCGGTAGACAAGATTCCGGGAACCAACGGGGCTGAGGTGAAGGACAAGGAAGGCTTGATTGAGCAGTCGAGCAACAAGGCCGGGGATGCGAAGACCATTGCAGGAACCACAATCGCGGGCGCAGGTCTGGGCGGCCTTGGAGGTTATGCCAGCGGAAGTCCCGGACTAGGCACCGGCATCGGTGCAGGCGCCGGAGCCGCAGCAGGCATACTGATCACGATGTTCAAGCATGGTGATGACATAGTTTTCGCTGAGGGTTCGTCGGTTGTAATGGTGATGCAGCGTCCGCTCGAAGTGCAGGAACAGCAGCTTGCGGGCATGCGGAACCTGACTGGCTATGATGGTCCGGAAATGACTCCGGTAAACGCTGAGCAGCTGCCTATGCCGAAGCCCAAGCCGCAGCCGCAGACAAACTAGGGCCCTTGGTTCTCGCTGAGCCGGGGAGGGCGGAGTTTTCCGCTCTCCTCGACGCAGATCAAAAATGCCCGCTTCGGCGGGCATTTTCCTTTTTGGGGCGAAATGAAAGATGAGCATTGACACTCCTTGAACGTGTGCCTATGCTGGCCGCTTGCGGGCTGGAGCACGCCCCATTGCTTGCGAGCAAGGAGGCACTATGTTCGGATCAGTCATTCTCGACGTTGCGATCGGCATGGCTTACATCTACCTGCTGCTCAGCCTCGTCGCATCAGTGATCAATGAGGCGCTGGCAAGCCTGGTCCAGTCACGTGCCGCGAATCTACAGCGTGGGCTGCGAAGTCTGCTCTCGGGCGACTCGATCGAGTCGGGAGCGCTCACGCTGGTCGACAACATCTACAACCACGGACTGATCCGCGGCCTGTATCAGGATCCGGCGATTGATCTGAGGGACTTGGCGGCAGATCTGAAGGACCTTGCGACAGATGTGGAGAAGAACCCGGCGCCGGATCTGAAGACGGACCTAAGCCAACTAGGATGGTGGAGCAGAGTGCGCCTGGTCCTGCAGAAATTGGTGGGCATCGCTCCGGGGAAGGAGATCCAGGGAGTTTCAAACCCGCTTCTCCTGCCTTCATATATCCCGGCGCGGGCGTTTGCGCTGGCGATGATCGACATCCTGAACAAGGACAAATTCAACGGCAAGACGCCGATCGAGAATATCGAGAGTTTTTTGTCGAGCCACCATCAGCAGTTCGAAAACAACAAAGCGGTCGAAGCCTTGTTGACGCTGCTGATCGATGCCAAGAACGACGCGCAAAAAGACTACCAGAAGCTGCAGCAGCTCCAGACGAATCTCGAGAACTGGTACAACGATGCGATGGACCGCGTGTCCGGCTGGTACAAGCGGTATACGCAGAACGTTTTGATGATCGTTGGCCTGGGGCTGGCGATCGCGTTCAACGTTAACTCAGTTCGCATTGCAAAGACGCTCTGGACGGACCGCGACGCGCGACAGGGAATGGTGGATGCGGCGAGCGACTATCTGAAGAATCATCCCGCACCTCCAGTGGCAACTGCTCCGGGGTCGGGCGATCAGCCGGCGAATCCACCCTCAGCCGGGAGCTCAAATGTTTTCGAGGGAGACCTTGCCAAGCGCATGGAAGACTCGGTGCAGGCGGTTAAAGATGTGAGCGGAAAATTCCTTCTGCCTTTGGGTTGGCAACATGGCTGGTATGTTTACCGGGACTGGTGGACAGGCGATCCAATCGGAATGGTCGGCAAAGGGATTCCGGTTTTGATTGGATGGCTGATCACGGCTGGCGCGTTGTCGCTGGGAGCCTCCTTCTGGTTCGACACGCTGAACAAGATCATGGTGATCCGCAACACAGTTAAGCCGCAGGAGAAAAGCCAGACCGAGGGATCGAAGGACTAAGGCTTTTCGACCGGCAGTGTACCCTGTCCGTATGAAAAAGATTGCGCTTGCAGTGCTCGCTATCCTCTGTTGTACGCTTTCCGCCCATGCGCAGGATTGGGCCAAGGCACGGCTTGAGAAATCTCCACGGCACCAGGAATGGGTGGAGATCAAGTATGGCAATCGCACGGTTCACGCCTTTGTCGTCTATCCCGAGGTGAAGTCGAAGGCTCCGGCGGTACTGGTGATCCACGAAATCTTCGGCCTCACCGACTGGGCGCGCGAGGTGACGGACGAAGTCGCGGCGGCGGGGTACGTCGCGATTGCTCCGGATCTTCTTTCGGAATTCGGTCCCAAAGGCGGCGGGTCGAGCGAGTTTTCCGGCGATGACGACAGGGTGAAGGCGGTGTCGGCGCTGAATGCGGATGTGATCACCGCGGATTTGAATGCCACGGCCGATTACGTGAAGAAGTTGCCGGCAGTAAACGGCAAGCTGGCGGTTACCGGATTTTGCTGGGGTGGGGGACAGTCCTTCCGGTTCGCGACGAATCGGCACGATCTGAGCGCGGCATTTGTGTTTTACGGTTCGTCTCCAAAGGACGTGACCGCGATTACTGCTCCGGTGTACGGCTTCTACGCCGGGAATGACTCGCGCATCGGTGCAACGATTCCCGACACCATCGAGGCGATGAAGAAGGCCGGCAAGAAGTATGAGCAGGTGACATACGAAGGCGCCGGTCACGGCTTCATGCGGGCGGGCGAGGATCCCACGAAGACGACGGGGAATGATGCAAATGTGAAGGCTCGCGATGAGGCCTGGGTGCGGTGGAAGACGCTGCTGAAGGGGATGTAAGAGCGAGCCTCTTCACGATGCTCCTTTCTGCTTGTAGTAAATGATCTGCTCCAGTTCACACTGGGCGACTTCACCGGTGTCATAGCAGCGGGTTCACGACCTGAAGCGCTCCGTACCGTTGCCCCGTTGCCAAATCTTCGGAGTAAAGGACCGTGGAACCGGAGCTTTCGGCGGCGTCGAGGATGAGGGCATCCCAGAAGGAAGTCTTGTAGCGCTGCTCAATCTCGAGTGCCCGGAGCACCGATTCGGGAGTGTTGGTCACAACCTCCCAGGTGGAGTAATCCTGGATCAGCAGGCGGACTTCCTCGATCGGTAGAGGATGACTGGCTTTACGGCGAAGGTTGATACAGAGCTCCTGCAACACCTGCGTGCTGAGCACCCCGCGGCCCGAATCCCAGAGCTGGTCCAGGAGCGATTGAGCGCGCGAATACTTCAGTCCGGCTGAACGGTCATGCGCGTAGACCAGGATATTGGTATCGACGAAGCACTTATCGCTCATGCAGCTCGTCTCGCGAGCGAGGAGGCGTCCAGTGGAGATCAAAGCCTTTGCGCAGACGAGCCAAGGCACGCCTCCGCGCCTGCTGGTATCCTTTGCGTTCGCGCACCGCCTGTTCCAGGCGGGTTGCGACCATGGCGCTGACGGAGGTGCCCTCTTCGGCGGCAATCAGGCGGGCTTCGCGAAGAAGGTCAGCTTCGATTTTCAGGGTGATGTTTGCTTTCATGGTGGGCACATTTCTACGTGCAGCACAATATTACGTGCTGTACGACAAAATATCAACTCATCGGCTTGCCTGTCATAAACCCGAATATCTGCGACACTTCATCGGAGGATCTGATGTGAAGCTGCGACTGTCCCTGTTGAATTTGGTTCTCGTGATTCTCTGCTGCACGGCGGCTCGTGCGCAGGAGACGATCGTCGCCATCCGGCACGCGGAGAAGCCTTCATCGAGCCTGGGGCAGCTTACCTGCAAGGGGCTGAACCGGGCGTTGGCGTTGCCGAAGGTTCTGATTCCGCGCTACGGGAAGCCCGACCGGATTTACGCGCCCGATCCCGGCACCAAGATTGGCCAGCAAGGCAACCTGAGCTACTCCTATGTGCGGCCGCTGATGACGATTGAGCCGATAGCCATCCAACTGGAGATGCCAGTCAATGCGCTCATCGCAGTCAAGAGCATTGGCAAGCTGCAACGGCAGCTCACGGATTCGGAAAACGCGAACTCGGTGATCTATCTCGCCTGGGAGCACGTGTGGCTGAACGAGTTTGCGAAACGAATGCTCCAAAGTTATGGCGAAGATCCGTCAGCGGTCCCGGACTGGCCGAATGACGAATACGACCGGATTTATGTCTTCCGGATCAAGGATGTGAAAGGGAAGAAGGAGCTAACGTTCAGCATCGACAAGCAGGGACTAAATGATTCACTGAGCGACAAGTGTCCGGGGCAGTAGAGCTTGACGGTTCGTTTTTGGAGAAAGATCCTCGAGAGCTGGCTGCTTACCCCTGCGCGTCAGGGACGATATCGCCATTTTTGAACTCTACGCGGGATTCACGCGCCTTGTTGCCTACCCCGCCGTGTCCCTGGCCGAGGATCGTGCTTATATAAATCGGAGTAGTTTCGATGAGCACCTTTGCCCGCTCTCTGTCGCAGTTCGTTTGTTGCAGAGCAGATAGCCAGGTCAAGTCAGCGGCCTTAAAGTTGTTGGTGCTTACGTTAAGCGTCCTTTTCAACGCAGGAATATCTTTAACAGCGATCGCATCCACCGAGACACCCGTCAATTCTTTGATCCCCGTCTCGATTATCGGGACCTTTTCATCAAGCCGCGCCCTGGGAGTTTTGACCGTCCTTTTACGAATTACAGGATCTTTGTCAGTGCTCATGTACTCAGAAAATACACTCAGCGAATACCCAAAAATCCGGCAATTCTTGTAGCCCGCTTTATACATCGCTACTGAAAATTGCCTCGCAAAACTGTGGCTGGCCGGTGTATCAAGAGCACCTTCACACACCCACAGCTTAATCCTGGCCACGGACGTCTGGGGAAAACCGTGTGCCTTCAGTTGCACGATCACGTCGTCAATGCTCACTTTGAGGTTGCGCGGGCTATTGCAGTTCTCTGTATTGGCCAGGAAATTAAGACCTCGAGAGCAGTGCGCATTGATATAAAGCTGGTCCGCGGAACTGAGTATGATGGACAGTTCCGTGGTTGTTTCGTACTTATTGGTCTTGGGGTCTTGTTTCGGAGCGTAAACGTATTCGATCGACTGGAAGCCATTGTTTTGGCTCGGTTTATCCGGTTTAGCTCCGACGAATGGGAGACGACCTTTCAGGTTGCCACAGTTGTCGTCGGGGAAGGGAGTGAAGATTCTCCTGACCATCCGGTTCTCCTGATCAAAGAATGCGGGCGACCCGAGGATAGCAGTATTTCTCCTGGGACTTAGATCGTTGACTCCTCTCCCAAATTCACGTAATCTAAACTGGTTGCGCAGTCTGCGTGTGCCCGTCTGTCTGACTGGGTTGTGAACGCGGAAAACCCACAGGTTTAGAAGCCTGCGCCAACGCAAACCAGAGCGGTGTATCTCGAAACCGCAACACTCCAGTCGACGCGACCAGCAGGGAGCGGCGATATTGAGATGTTCTCAACGGGAGACGGCATCTCTGGTTTTGCAATAGCCTCACGCGAACAGCATTCTGTAAGCTGCGGGGAGTTTTAGGTCCACTGCTGCTATTTGCGCGTGGGCAAGTTATGTTTCGGCGGGCGTGAGTCTCGCCAGCAGGGCTGAGGAGAAGGAAAGAGCGATGTCGACATTTATTCCGAGCGGGCACGAGATTGACCGCAAGTGGTTTCTAGTGGATGCCAGTGGTAAGACACTGGGCCGCCTGGCGACCGAGGTGGCAAGCGTGCTGGCCGGCAAGAGGAATCCCAAGTACGTGCCCTTTATGGATATGGGCGATCACGTTGTGGTCGTGAATGCCGAAAAGGTGCGCCTGACCGGGCTGAAGAGCCAGCAGAAGCTGTATCGCCGTTACACCGGGTTTCCGGGCGGGCTGCGTGAGGAGTCGTTTGTGCGGCTGCTCGAGCGCAAGCCGGAAAAGATTGTCGAGGAAGCCGTCAAGGGCATGCTTCCCAAAACCAAGCTGGGCCGCAAGATGGTGTCGAAGCTGCAGGTGTATCGCGGCGACAAGCATCCTCATCAGGCGCAGAATCCGCAGCCGCTCGAAATTAACGCATAACGAGATCAACGCATAACGCGAGAGAGAGACCAGGACAGAGAATGGCAGATTTGGTTCAGTATTACGGAACGGGACGGCGTAAGTCGTCGATCGCTCGCGTGTTTTTGCGCCCGGGCAGCGGCAATTTCAAGGTAAACGAGAAGAGCCTTGACACCTACTTCGTGACCGAGCAGCAAAGGGTTTCGGCGATTCGTCCGCTGGTGCTCACCGAGTTGACGGCGGCCTTCGACGTGGTTACCACCGTTAAGGGTGGCGGCGTGAGCGCACAGGCCGATGCGGTGAAGATGGGTATCTCCCGTGCGTTGATCGAGTTCAACGCCGAGCTGCGCAAGACGCTGAAGACCGAAGGACTGCTCTCGCGCGATGCTCGTGCCAAGGAGCGCAAGAAGTACGGGCAGAAGGGCGCCCGCAAGCGGTTCCAGTTCAGCAAGCGGTAGTTGGTTTCCCCTCGGCTCGGAAGCGAGACGTGGGGCACCGGTTTCGAACTTGTTGCAGGTAGTTAAATTTTCCCAAGAGGGAATCAATCCCGGCACTCAAACCGCCGGGATGCAATCCACAGAGGAGGCTGTTTGGCCACGATCACTATGAAGGAGCTGCTCGAAGCGGGTGTTCACTTCGGGCATCAGACGAAGCGCTGGGATCCGCGGATGAAGGAATACATCTTCGGCGAGCGCAACGGCATTTACATCATCGACCTGCAAAAAACCCTCAAGATGTTCAAGGAAGCCAGCAAGTACGTTACGGACTTGACGGCTTCGGGCAAGGTCATCCTGTTTGTCGGCACCAAGCGGCAGGCGCAGGACGCCATTGCTGAAGAGGCCACCCGCTGCGGCATGTTCTATATCAACCAGCGCTGGCTGGGTGGACTGCTTACGAACTGGGTGACCGTGCAGAAGTCGGTGAAGCGCCTTCAGGAACTCGACGATATGGCTACAGACGGCCGCTACGACCTTCTGACCAAGAAGGAAGTCATCAAGCTGGAACGGGAGCGCAAGCACCTGCAGGCCAACTTGGCCGGCATCAAGAACATGCGCCGGCTGCCCGATGCCCTGTTCATCGTGGACTCGAACAACGAAGCCATCGCCGTGAAGGAAGCCCGCAAGCTGGGCATTCCGGTGGTTGCAGTGGTCGATACGAACTGCGATCCGACCGTCGTCGACATGGTGATTCCGGGCAACGATGATGCTCTGCGCGCCATCCGGCTGTTCACCTCGAAGATCTCGGATTCGGTGATCGAGGGCGTACAGATGGGTGGCAACAAGCAGAATGCTGAGATCGCTGGAGTGACTGCCGATTCTCAGGTTGAACTTCAGGCTGCGGCTGCCGATGGTGAAGAGGGCGCGCCAGTAGTTGCGGCGGAAGAGCCGGTTGCCGAAACGGAAGTGGTCGATCTGGAAGCGGCCCTGGGTGGCGGGATTCGGAAGGCTCCGGCCGTGGTTGCGGCGCTCGAAGAGGCCGAGGCGGCTGAAAGCAGCTATTAAACTTTGCGCGGTTTTGCCGCTGGGAAGTTGAGGAAAGCGTGGCTGCGTTGAAGAAACGGCCACGCTTTCTTTCTGTGGACTCGCCGTCCAGGCAAACGCGCTTCGCGCCGGCATTCACGGGCTATTCATGGTCTGAGCGGCGGCGCTTGTGGGATTCTAAAAGAGAAGGAACAGGTAGAGGGAAATGTCAACGGTGACTGAGAAGATCGATGCAAAGCAAGTGAAGGAACTCCGCGAGAGCTCGGGCGCGCCCATGGGCGATTGCCTGAAGGCGTTGCAGGAGTCGAAGGGCAATATGGAAGAGGCTTTCGTCATCCTGCGCAAGCGGGGCATGGCGTCGGCGGCGAAGAAGGCTTCGCGCACTACGAACGAGGGCGCGGTGGGCACGTACATTCATGCCGGAGGGAAGATCGGCGTGCTGCTCGAAGTGAACTGCGAAAGCGACTTTGTGGCGCGCACAGCGGACTTCCAGGAACTGCTGAAGGACATCGCGATGCATATCGCTGCGACCGATCCTCGCTACATCCGCAAGGAAGACGTGACGTCCGAGGATCTCGAGCGCGAGAAGGATGTCTATCGCGCGCAGGCAGCCGCGACGGGTAAGCCCGCTCCGGTGATTGAGAAGATCGTCGAGGGCAAGATGGGCAAGTTCTACGAGGAGGTCTGCCTGCTCGAACAGCCGTTCATCAAGGAGCAGACACTGGCCATCAAGGATTTGATCGCTACCAAGGTGGGCAAGCTGGGCGAAAACATCACCGTTCGCCGCTTCGCGCGCTTCAAGGTTGGCGATCCAAACTGGACCGTCGCCCAGGTGAAGTCGGACGAGACCCAGGCATAGCTTCATCAGCAAATCGAAAGAGCCCGGCCATGAGCCGGGCTTTTCTTTTGCGCTCAAGGGTCGAGCCTTAGCTTAACTCGCGGGCTTGATGGACCCGGGGCTCCACTCTTCGCGTTTACGGCCTGGCTCGGCCTTAGGCTTAGGCTTAGGCTTCTTCTTTACTTCTTTCTTTCCTTTGTCTTTGCTTCCCATGCGCAATAGTTTATAGCAGCGCGGCCAAAAATATGCAGTCTGAATTTTAGATATGCTGAACCCGGCAGTAGAGAGGGAGCGGTGAATGGACTTTTCTGTGCGGCGGGCGGCATTTCGAAAATTGCACGAGAGCGGTTGTTTCGTGATCCCCAATCCCTGGGACTTGGGAACGGCGCGCTATCTGCGCGGGCTTGGCTTCAAAGCGCTGGCGACCACCAGCGCGGGCTTTGCGTTTTCGCGAGGACTGCCGGATGCGGACTGGGCGGTGCCGCGAGACGCGGCGCTTGGGCACATCGCGGAGATTGTCGCCGCGGTCGACCTGCCGGTGAACGCGGATTTTGAAGGCGGCTATGCTCATGATCCGGAGGGCGTGGCGTCGAACGCGCGGCTCTGCGTTGAAACAGGCGTGGCCGGGCTGTCGATTGAAGATGCTACCGGGGATCGCGATAGGCCTCTCTATGAATTGCCGCTGGCAGTCGAGAGGATCAAAGCAGCCCGTGAGGCGATTGATGCCTCCGGCACGGATGTGCTGCTGACGGCCAGGGCCGAGTGTTTCCTGGTGGGCCATGCCGATCCGCTTCGAGAGGCGGTCAAGAGACTGCAGGCCTATTCTGAGGCTGGTGCCGACGTTTTGTATGCGCCGGGCCCACAGGGACGCGAAGAGATCGAGATAATTGTCGCAGCGGTGAGCCCCAAACCGGTGAATGTCCTGATGAGCGCGAAAACCGGCTTGAGAGTCGCCGATGTCGCGGCGATGGGTGTGCGCCGAATCAGCGTGGGATCTTCACTGGCGCGTGCGGCATGGACGGGGTTCGTCCGCGCGGCGAAGCTGATTGCCGAAGAAGGTAGCTTCGCTGGGTTCGATGGAATGACGCCATATGGGGAACTCAACGATTTCTTCAAGAAGGATGCGGCGAAGAGCTCAGGGCCATCGTGATATTCGTAACTTTATCAATTACGTTTTGCTCACATCGATCATGTTGTCCTCGGGATTGCGATCGATGAGTTTGTTGTAGGGGTCGATGCCGGCGCGTGTCGGCTTTTGATCGACGATGAATTCAATTGTCGAGTCGTTCTTCGTAATCCACTGCTTCTCGACGTGGATCGGCTGTTCGTGGTCTTTCTTGCCCGAAAATACGCCCACCTCAATCAGATCGTGTAACGGCACTTCAGTCTCCACACCGTCTCCGTTGGCCTTGAGCTTGCGGGATTTCACGGTGAGCACGACTTTGTATTTGTGATCGGGCGTCTCCTGCCATGTGGCGGACACGGCGCGGTTGTCGTAAAGCGTGATGCTTTCGAACATGTCGGTGATGAGGTATTGCAGATCGGGAGGAGTGGCGCCACGCAGAGCATCAACGAAACCACGGGTGTCGGGATAGGTCAGCTTGCTGTAGCGATTCTGCTGAAGAAAGCTGCCCAACGCGGCGTTGAGCTTGTCCTCGCCGATGTAGTCGCTGAGCGCATAGAGCACCAGCGATCCTTTCTGATACCAGACGTAGGGTTCGTTCTGTACCAGCACAAGCGGCGGCTCGTGGCGGACTTCGCCGGCGCGTCCGCGAAGGTAGCCGTCGAGCTCGTATTTCAGGAAGCGGCGCATCTGCGCGTCGCCATACTGGTGCTGCATCACGCGCAACGCCGAGTATTCAGCCAGGCTCTCCGACATCATGTTTGAGCCTTGCACGTTGGCGCCGATCAGTTGATGTCCCCACCATTGATGGGCGAGCTCGTGCGCGGTGACAAAGTACGTGAAGTCGATGTCGTCGGGCTTCTTGAGGCGTCCGATGAAACCCATGTCCTCGGAGTAGGGAACGGTGTTGGGGAAGGACTGGGCGAACTGGCGGTAGCGGGGAAACTCCAGAATGCGGTACTGCTGGAACTGGTAAGGGCTGTAGTTTGCGGTGTAGTAGCCAAGGCCGCGCTTAGACGATGACAGCATTTTGTCGAGGACGTAGGTGTGATGCGGATCGTAGTAGATTTCCAGATTCACATCCTGCCATTTATCGCGTTTGACGGTGTAGCGTCCGGACAGATAGGAGAAGAAGTCGGCGATCTCTGTCGAACCCATGCTGTACTCGTAGTAATTGCGGCCGTCCTGCGTCCATTGCCGCTGGAGGTAGCCTGGCGAGATCGCAATCTGGTCGCCGGAAGTGCTCACTACGGTGTGGTAGCTGACCCATTCCGAGTCGGGCCTAAAGAGATTTGTCCTCGAGTAGTAGGGGTCGCCCCGTGGCGCCATTTCTTCATAAATCCCGAGTTTTTCTTCTCTGCGACGAACAGGGTTGCTGATTTCTACGTTGCGGTTGTAGCCAAGATAAGGAAAGTAATCCGAGTCGAAGAATGTACCGTTGTAGGCGAACTCCGCGCGTTCTCCTCCGTCTTTGAAGCCCTTCGACGTGTAAGAGCAGCGGAAGTCCATGCGCATCTTGTCTCCTGGCGCGAGCGGCTCCGCGAGGTGGTAGATGGAATACCAGTGCGTCTTGTCGTTGAGTGTGAGCTGCGCTGGACGGTCGAAGTGGATCTCGTCGATGGAATCGCGCTGGCCGGTGATGTGAATATCGGAGATGGGCTCCGCTGTGTTGTTCTGGAGAATGTACCAGCCGGTCGCCGAGAAAGACCGCCGCGCAGGATATATGTTGACCGTGGTATCGACGGCGACGACTTTAGGCAGCGGCTGCTTCTCATATTTCTTATAGAGCTTTTCGTAATCGGCCTGGAGTTGGCGCCTTTGCTTCGCAGTCTGGAACGCGTTCAGGTGATGGGTGTTGTAGTAGAACCAGCCTCCGCTGCCGATGGCCAGGGCAACGAGCACAATGGCGGCAGGCAGTACCGACGGTAGCCGTTCGGCGGCGTTGTGGAAGCGCGCCTTCCAGGAGTAGTCGCTGCCGCGCCGCGCCATCAGAACGCCGATAACGCCGAGCAGGCCCCCGACGGTCAGCCAATAAGTGATCGACCAGAAGAGCGCCGGCGCAAAGTGGCCGTAGCCGTTCATGTCGGAGTAGGTGTAGGGCGTGATTTCTCCGTAGAGAACCAGGCGGTTCTCTACGCCATAACGGTAAAGCACCGGAATGAGAATGAAGAAGCCGATGACGATACCGTGCCCGAGGAACTTATTCGGTACCAGCGTTTGCACACACAGGGCCAGGAACGCGTAGATGAGCACCTGCGCAAAAGTGATGAGATAGAGTTCCTTGAAATATTGCAGGAATTCGTAGTGGTAATAACCCTGGATCGTCTGCGAGAAGACAGCGCAGACAAGCACGACGGTGAGGAGAATCAACTCCACCACGGCGAGCGAGCAGAACTTGCTCAGCCAATCGATCCACTCGCGCATGGGCAGCGAGTCGTGAATCTGTTCGAAGCTGGTGTCCCGTTCGCGCCATATGAGTTCACCGGCATAGAGGGTGGAGACAATGATGAAGAACAGCATTGCGCTGCCCTCCACAGCCTGCAGCATGAGATAGGTCACAGGCCACACATCGCGGTCCTGGATACGGCCGGCGAAGTGGCCGTTGATGAGAACGTAGACGATCATGGCCAGCGTGATCGCCCAGAAAGGGATCTCACGCACGATATTGCGGATGCGCATGCGCGTCAGCGTTCCAAATTGCAACCATGGAGTTTGGGCGTCGAAATACTGACGCACGCGGGGCAGTGAGACACCAAAGAGAGGCCGCGGCGGACGGGCTTCCTCCTGCTCAACCTTTTTCTTTTTGCGCGACGCCCGCGCGGTGAGGGCTTCGGCGGACATGGGGAAGAAAATCCAGGTGATCGCCAGGGCGAGGACGCCGACGCCCATCCACATGACGCGGTTCCAGAGAAACATTCCGGTCCACATTGGCGTGAGCGTATTCTGCTCGACCACAGTCCAGTAACGGGTGATGCTGTCGACCAGGAGAATGCCCAGCGGATCAAAGACCGAAGGCCAGAAACGGTCAAGGGTGCGGGCCTGTATGACCGAAACGAACAGGACGAGGTAGATGACGAAAAGGACGACGCCCTGAAGGTAGACGGTGATGATTTTTCGCGTGAGCGCTGCGACGGCGAAGAAGAGGCAGCCGAGGAAGAAAATCTGCACGGCGATGATGGAGAAGTACAGCTTCGCGAACATGGCCAGATGAATCGGGCCGATGCGGGTGTGGTCAGCCCAGGGCGCGAAAGAGCCGGCGATCTCGCCGAGGGGCAAGCCGGTGAAGATGATCAGGGTGATGACGATAGAACCCGCCCAGCGTCCGCCCAGGTAGGCGAGCTTGGAGATGGGCTTGGTAAAGACCAACTGATAGGTGTCACGCTGAAAGTCGCGCAGAATCGACGGTCCGAAGATGGCCGACATCACGATCATGCCGAAGGCCGAGAGCTGCACGAAATACTGCAGCGTGGCGTAGGGGCCGTTCAAGAGAACCTTGCCCGCGCCGATGGGGCCGAAATCCTGGGCCGCGACGGAGAAGAAGGCCATCAGGAACCACAGCACGAAATAGACATACGTCGAGATGCTCTTCAGCCGCAACTTCAACTCGAATAGAAAAAAATCCAAAAACATGGGGATTCTCCTCGCTCCAGATCAATTGACCTGGTTGCGACCCTTGTGGTTTTCCATGTTGAGGAAGTAGACATCCTCGAGGTTGGCGTCGACGGGCCGGAAGCCGCTGCCGGGGTCGGTCTCAGAGTAGACGCGGACCTCGTGGGCGCCTCCCAGCAATTGCACGGAGACGATCTGCAGCTGCGCCTCAAGCGTAGCGAGCTCACTTTCGTCCGTCACCAGCTTGCTCCAGATGCGACTGCCAAGGGTTTCCAGAGCTTCTGACGGAGCTCCCTCAAGCAGCAACTCTCCATTGCTGATAATTGCCATACGATTGCATAGCTCGCGGACGTCTTCGACGATGTGGGTCGAGAGGATGACGATGACGTCGCGGCCAATGGAACTAAGCAGGTTCAGGAAGCGGTGGCGCTCTGCGGGGTCGAGGCCGGCCGTCGGTTCGTCGACGATGATCAGCTTGGGGTTGGCCAGTAGCGCCTGGGCGATGCCAAAACGCTGCTTCATGCCGCCTGAATAGGTACTGAGCGCTTTTTTGCGGGCATCCCAGAGATTGGTCTGGTTGAGCAGCGCTTCGACCATGGCCTTGCGTTCGCCGCCATCCGTCACACCTTTCATCACGGCAAGATGGCTGAGCATGTCGAGCGCGGAAATCTTGGGATAGACCCCGAATTCCTGCGGCAGGTAGCCGAGCAGGCGTCGCACCGTCTCCTTCTGCTTGACCACATTGATGTTATCCAGCCAGATTTCTCCCGAGTCTGGTTCCTGGAGCGTGGCGATGGTACGCATTAGCGTGCTTTTGCCCGCTCCATTAGGCCCAAGGAGACCGAACATGTTATTGCCAATGGTGAGGTTTAGGTCTTTAAGCGCCTGCACTCCGTTGGAGTAGGTCTTCGACAAACCGGTGATCGTCAGTGGCACAGAAACTCTCCTGAAAAGCGCCGAAAACCAGCGCAGAAATTGGCTAGGGCGATGAAAAAGCGGGGATCGTTCTTTGGTAGAAGAGTATACGTGCTGGCGTGGAAAGGGTTCAGAAGAAATAAATTGTCGTAGCATCGCCTCTCTCACAAAAGAAAAAGCGCGCCGGGGAGGGCGCGCTCTCTTTCGCACGGTGCGGCTGTTTCGCCTATCCGCGCGCAACGTCAATCTTGCGGAGGTGTCCTCCGGTTATGAGGCTGCCTTCCACTGTTTCTTATCGGCAACCATCTCGATAATCTTCTCGCTGAATGCGGGAAGATTGCCGTCTATCCAGAAAGTAAGAGTCGGCTTGTGTGCGGGATGTTGCCATTCACCCGGGGCAGACCGAGTCCCGGCCAGGAAGAAAAGCGAGCGATGTCCTTTGCGATGTGCGCGTTCTCCCGAGAATCTCATCTATGCGTTGAGGGAATATTCTCTCCATATTCTTTCCCTCCTGATGGTGTATTTGTGAATGACGGCCAGCATGCGATACTCGAAGGGAATGTATAAACGGGTTGTTTTGAAGCTCTCAGGAGAAGCGCTGGCGGCGGGCAAGGGCTTCGGTGTCGATGTCGACCGGGTTCACGAAATTGCCGCTGAAATTGCTGAAGTTCATGAGTTGGGCGTGGAAGTTGCCGTCGTGGTGGGCGGCGGAAATTTCTTCCGCGGAGTCGCCGAGCAGGCCAAGGCGATGGATCGCGTGTCGGCCGATAACATGGGCATGCTGGCGACGGTGATCAACGCGATTGCGCTTCAGGATGCCATTGAGAAACAGGGACCTTTTTGCCGCGTGATGTCGGCCATCGAGATGCATCAGGTAGCGGAGCCGTACATCCGACGCCGGGCTATACGCCATCTCGAGAAAGGCAGGGTGGTGATATTCGCCGCCGGTACCGGCAATCCTTACTTTTCGACCGATACCGCGGCTTCGCTGCGCGCCATGGAGATTAAGGCGGATGTATTGTTGAAGGCGACCAAGGTGGAGGGCATCTACGATGCCGATCCCGTCCTCACAAAAGATGCCGTGAAATTTGAACAGATTACCTACATGGAAATCCTGCGGCTGGGGTTAAAGGTAATGGACACCACCGCTGTGAGCCTTTGCAAGGACAACAACTTGCCGATGATCATCTTCAACATGAACGAACCTGGGAATATCCGCCGGGTGATTTCGGGCGAAAAGGTCGGATCGCTGGTCACTGCTTGAGTCCCCGGGCCTGACAAACAACGTCTAAACTGCTGGAAGGTGATTGCCTGAGCGCGCCAGCTCAATCCGTACCTGCGTTCACTCCGCCCGCGATGACGGGCGCGCATGCTCCTGCGCAAGTCGACAGGCCGGCGTCTCCGCCGCGAGTTGCCCCTGCAAGCCTCAAGAAGGAGACTTTACCAGCACTCACCGGACTGCGCTGTTTTGCGGCGTTGAACATTGTTTTCTTTCACTTTTCTGATCCAAAGTGGTTCGGACCGTTCGCTCCAATTGTGGACAACGGCTACACGTCGGTCAGCTTCTTCCTGCTGATGTCGGGCTACATTCTGGCGTACAACTATGCTGACCGGGCAGGAGCGGGGCAGCTGAGCACGCGGAATTTCTGGATCGCGCGCCTGTCACGGCTGTATCCGGTGTACATTTTCGCGCTGATTCTGTCTTTGGGCATGCTGATGGCTGAGTGGCCTGCGCGGACCCACGGTCAGTTTGCGGTGGGCGCCGTGCTGACTCCCCTGCTGCTGCAGGGCTGGGTTCCCCCGCTGGCAACTTTCTGGAACACGCCTGCCTGGACGATGTGCACGGAGGCGTTTTTCTATCTGATCTTCCCGGCGGTGGTGCTCTGGAAGCGCCCCAAGAGGCTATGGCCGCTGTTGGGCCTGCTGATGGGCTTGTGGCTGCTGGGAATGGTGCTGCCGGGGCTATACATGTGGCTCCATCCAGATGGCGACCCGCATCCCGGGCGCTATACCGACGGCTTCTGGATTCGGGCACTGAAGTTTTCGCCGCCCCCGCACGTGCCTTCGTTCTTGTTCGGAATTGTGCTTGCAGATCTGGACGGAATGATTTCGCGCACAGGATGGAAGCGGCTGATCCTGGGCCTCCTCGGCATGGGCGGACTCTACCTGATTCTGTATTTCGGCGACCGGATGCCGTATCCGATGATGCATGACGGGCTGCTGATGCCATTGTTTGGGTTGGCAATTCTGGGCCTGGCAGGACACAACCTGATTGCCCGCTTCTTCGGTTTCTTTCTTTTTACGGCGATCGGGCGGGCGAGCTATTGCCTGTACCTCCTCCACTTCAATTTGTGGCTGTTGATCCACAATTCGGATGTGCTGGATCGGCTGCACCTGGCCCAATTCGATCCCTGGATCAGCTATTTTCTCCTGGTGCTCGGGGCGATTGTCGTGATGGTTTGCGTAGAACGGCCGTGCCAGCGCTGGATCCGGGGATGGGTCAGACCCTAACATTCGCCTAAACCCCATCATCTTTCTGCCGATGGAAACAGGAAGGCTCCGAATCTGGTGCCGAGTCCATTGAGTCAATCATGACCAATCCATCGAAGACAGTCGCTTTCCCAGGAGAGCAAAACCGGGAGCAGAGGCGGCATCCACGTTATGCGTGCGAGGGATACGCCGAGGTTTTCCTGCCCCACGGTGGCCTGCTGTTTCGCGGGCGAATTCTGGATTTGAGTATGTCGGGGTGCTACATTGAGACGGCCTTGCTCAACCTGGAGCGCGGCACGGAGGTAGAGGTCTACTTCGTAACGAATCAGCTCCAGTTCCGCGTGCTCGGCAATGTGGCGGTATTACGCCGGAAACGGGGGGCGGGGATCGCATTCCTGAATGTAAGTCCCCGGCGGGCCCTGCAGATTGCGATGCTGGTAGGGGAACTGGCTGAGCGGCAGGTCAAGGGCTCAGCCGAGTGAAAAGCCCGCTCAAGAGCGGGCTTTTGCACATGCATGACCACCTGTTTCAAGCTATGATGCACCATTTCCCGAGGTGGCCTGGACATGCTCGGAGGCGTGGTTGCCATGCGCAACCGCTGCCGTACAGGTCGGCTGGCCTGCCGTTGGGTACGGATTGTTCTCCGTTCCAGTGAGGATGCCAGTATTGGGGTTGAGCTGGTATCCCGTGATGGAATTATCCAGGAAGTTAGAGGTGTAGAGGTAGCGGCCCAGCGCGGGCTCAATCATGACACAGGTGGGGCCAGTCTTGGTGGCGAAGGTGGCGCTCGCCAGGCCAGACGGAGCACCGGTGCCTTGATCGATGGTATAGGCGGTGATGTCGTTCGAATTGTAGTTGGCGACGTAGATATACATCCCGTTGGGTGAGACTGTGACTGCATCCGGGAAGACGTCGGTCCTGAACGGTCCGTTCTGAACTGGTATGAGGACTCCGCTGGTCTGGATGGTATAAGCAATCAGCTGGTTCGTAGCGCTGTCAGTCGTGTAGTAAAACCGGCCGGTAGGATCGCTGGCGCTGGCATTGGGCGAGACTCCGGCAGGGAAGGGACTGCCGGCAATCGGAGTAAGAGAGCCGCCACCACTCGTGGTGGAGTAAGAGAAGGCGGAGATGGTTCCAGCCTGGGCGGCGGTGTTCGTATTCACGACATAGACAAAGTCGGTGGTTGAGTCGACGTGAAGGAGCGCGGTGACGTTGACACTGGACGGATTGAACTGGACCGGCCAGTAGGGCAGATTCGGGGTGACGCCGGTATTCGGAATGTTGGTGCCGAGGCTGCCATCGGAGTTGACAGGATAAACGACGAGAGCGCCTGGGCCCGGATTGGCCGGGGTGAAGCCAGCCTGGAAAGTATCGACGACAAACAGCAAAGTGCCCGCGGAGTTGATGGTGATCGCCGTCGGCTCGGTTCCCGGTGTGTTGTAGGTGTGCTGGGGATAGAGCTTGCCATCGGTGCCAACGGCGTATTGCACCACGGTATTGTCATCGTGGTAAACGACATACAGGTATTTCCCGTTCGGCGACGTTACCAGGGCCACGGGGTTACGGCCGGGAAACATGTATGGCGAGTCCGGAATCTGCGTCAGGGCGCCGGAGCCCTGTTCGAGACTATAGACGGCGATCTGGCCAGGATTTTGCTTTGAGGCCGTTACAAATACATAATCGACGATATTGCTTACACCACAAGAGGTAATTCCAAGTCCTATGCCAATAGAGACTGCGACGGCCATCAGAGCGTGGCCCGATTTGCTGAACTTCATGCGCTTCCTTCGTCCTGGCCGAGAGCACAGGCTGCGGTTTTGGGATCGCTCCCGCTTGAATTGTAAAAGCTCGCGCCGCTTTCGGCTAGCTGCTTCGGGTAGTTTGTGGTGTGGGTTAAAGCAGGACGGCCCGCGTACGCGAGCCGTCAAGCCCTGAAGCAACCGATATACAAGCTAGTTGGCGCGAGTAGTGGAGACGCACCACGTAGGGTTACCGACTGTGGCATAGCTCGTGTTGTTGCGGAGATCGGTTAAGACCCCCGAGTTGGGATCGAGCACGTGACCGGTAACCGTGCTGCTGACGAAGTCGGCGTCATAAATGTACTGGTTTGATGGATCCTCGAGGATGCACTGCGGGCCGGAACCGGTGGGTGTGGTACCTCCGGCGATGGGGGAAAGAACTCCGTTGGCGGCGATCACGAAGCCGGAAATCACGCTGTTGGGATTGGTTGTGCCTGAGGAGGGACCGGCATTTGCTATGTAGAGGAACTTGGTCTTGCTGTCAGAGGTCAAGGCAACCGGGTTGGAAGCCGTCGACGTGTTCGCAGTGGGGCTGCCTGTAACTGCCTGCAGGAGGCCGTTGGTCCCGATGGTGTAGTAGAAGATCTGATTCCCGCCGGTATCGATTACGTAAATATATCTCGCCGCCTGATCGCTGTTTATGTTGCTGATCTGGTCGGCATTAGTAACCAGCTCAGAGTTCTGAGTAAGCGTGAGTTGGCCGGTGCTGCTGTTGAGGGCATATTCGAAAATAGTCTGCTTAAGACCGGTGCCCGGCTCAGGGCCATTCTGAGCCACGAAGATGAAGCCGGCCGAAATCTTCTGGTCGATCGGGGAGCAGCCGACCGGGAAGGTAGTGAGCTGATCGCCGGTGTTGGGGTCCTGCTGCTGGTTGTTCGTGATCAGCGAGAGGCGGCCGGTATTGTTATCGACGCTGAAGGCGGTGAGGTCACCGACAGGATGCCAGAGGCCGGCGGTGGTGGGATCCGGGCACGGAAATGCATCGCTCTGGGTATTTGAAGCAGTGATGACATCCCCGGCGGCATTCTTCTGTGGCATGTACTGGTCAAGCACGTAGAGAAAAGAGCCGGCCGAACTGAACCCTATGCGGAGGGAGCCCGTTCCCTGGCTGGTATAACTCTGCTGGAAGGCCAGAGTCCCATTTCCGCCGATGGAGAAGACCGCGATGTTGGCCCCGGAGTAGGTGACGTTGCCGGAGGCGTCAGTGGAGGGCTGGCCATGATTGAGCACGTAGAGGAAGCGCCCGGAAGAGGAAACGATGTCGCGGATCGGATCAGTGCCGCCCGATCCAAATGGAGACTTGGAAACGGCTTTGAGATTTCCCGTGTTGTTCAGGATATTGAAGCCGCCAATCTGGTTGTATTGACTGCCGGTCACGTAAATATACGCGACGGTGAAATTGTTGCTGCAGGAGGTAATGCCGAAACCGAGACCGAGGGACACAACCAGAGCCAGACCAATCTGGCCGAATTTCTTGAACTTCATGCGCTTCCTTCATCCTGGCATGGAGAGACGGCCAGGCACTGGATCGGGATCGCTCCCGTATGTGCATTGTAAAAGCTAGAGACGCTTTCCGCTAGCGAAGAGCACGGATTAGCTGTCCGGGACGAAGGTCAGGGACGAGTGATAGACGCTCGATCCCTGATTTTGTCAGCCTCAAAACCTTGCTTCTGCTACCAGACGACACAAGGCTTGTCCGGCATCATGGGCTGGCCTTTATGGCAACCGAAGGCCTTGCCGAACTGATCAAAGTTCTGCACTGCTCCATTCGTTCGAAACATTCCCGGCGAGTGTGGGTCCGTACGTGCCGAGACTCGTGAGACCTCGTCGGTGCGGTTCTCGCACCAAACCTGTGCGTAGGAGATAAAGAACCGCTGCGCCGGCGTATAGCCGTCGATCTTCTGAGCCGCGGCATCGCCTCCCTCGCTGGCGAGAACGCTCATAAGGGCCTGATAAGCGACGCGAAGGCCGCCGTTATCGGCAGTGTTTTCCCCGAGAGTGAGCTTGCCGTTCAGTTTCTGGCCGGGAACTGGTTCGAAGCCGCCGTACTCATTCACCTCGCATCCGGTACGCTCCTCGAAGGCGCTTCGGTCGGCGGGCGTCCACCAGTTCCTGACGTTGCCCTGGGCATCGAACTTACTTCCCTGATCATCGAAGCCGTGGGTCATTTCATGGCCGATGACGACACCGATGGCCCCAAAATTGACCGCGGGGTCCTTGGAATTGTCGAAAAACGGAGGCTGCAAGATGCCAGCGGGGAAGTTGATGTCGTTGTTGCTGGACCGGTAATAGGCGTTCACGGTAGGCGGCGTCATGCCCCACTCTTTTTCGTCGACGGGTTGACCGATCTTCCTGAGATCGCGGGCAAGCTCGAAGGCTTCTGCACGTTGTATGTTGCCGACGAGATCGTCACGTTTTACTTCGAGCTTCGAGTAATCGCGCCACTTCTCCGGATAGCCGATATTCTGGCGGAATGCAGCGAGCTTGATTTCCGCCTGCTTCTTTGTCTCGGGGGTCATCCAGGACAGCGTCTGGATATCCTGGTCAAGCGCTTTTTCGAGGGCAGCGACAAGCTTTTCCATGTTTGCCTTGGCTTCGGGTGAGAAGTTCTCCTTTACCCAATCCTGCCCTACCGCTTCGCCCATAGCCCGGTCAGTGAGGGACGTGCAGCGTTTCCAGCGGGCCTCCTGCTCGGCCTGTCCCTGCAGCGTCTTCTGGAAGAAGCCAAAGTTGAGATCGACATAGGAGCCGGAAAGCCAGGGTGCGGCGGAATTGAGGGCATGGAAACGCAGATAGCTCTTGATGCTGTCGAGGTTCTGACTCTCAATCACCTCGTTCATCGCCTTGAAAAACTCGGGCGTACCGATGTTCAGCTCGTGAATGGCGGGCGTGGGCGTACCCGACAGGTAGGCCGTCCAGTCAAAATCGGGAGCCAGCGTATTCAGTTCCGAGACGGGGAGCAGGTGATAGCGCTTGTTCGGATCACGCAGATCGACGCGCGGCATCGAGCCTTTGGCCAGTGAGGTTTCGATGGCGAGAACGCTGTCTGCTTCGGCCGCGGCTTTGTCGTCATTGTCTCCGGCGAGTTTAAAGAGCGCGACCGCGTACTCCTTGTATTGCTTGCGAATCTTCGTCATACGTTCGTCGTCGAGAATGTAATAGTCGCGGTCGGGCAGGCTGAGGCCACTTTGAAATGCCGCGGCGATCTGACGGGTGGAATCCTTTTGATCCTGCTCGCTGCCAAAGCGGAAGAAGGCTCCTGTTGCATCGTCGACCTGGAGATGAGCGACGAGGGCAGCGAGCCCTTTCTTATCGGAAAGCGCCTCGATGTGGGCGAGGACGGGCAGCACCGGTTTGTCGCCGAGTTGATCGGCAAGATCGGAATTCATGCAGGCCGCGTAGAAGTCACCGTATTGGTGCTGAAGTGGAGTCTTAGGATCGTTGGCGGCCCGGTTCAGATCAACCCAGAGCAGATAGCGGTCGACCTCACGAAGTTCGTTGAAGCGGCCCCAGCGAGATTGGTCTGCCGGGATGGGATTGTTCTTGCGCCAATTGCCGCAGGCGTAGGCGTAGAAGTCGGTGCAGGGGTCGGCCGATTTGTCGATGGCGCTGAGATCGAAGCTGTGGATCGGGTTCGGCTTGACGGGAGCGGCGCCTGAAGGATTATCGGCAGGCGCAAAAGCGCTTTGGGCGAAAGCAAGACCGCTGCAAAATAGAAGTGTGCCGGCAAAACTAAGATTCTTCATGGATGCCTCAACTGAAGGATGGTTCCTCTCCGCGTAGGCGCAGACAGGTCACTGCGCAGGATGGAAAATCGCGCACGCAGCCAAAATATCACGGCGTGCTCAGGGATACCACAGTTCAAGAGCTGGCCGCTGGGAATGAAGAAGGACCTAAAAGATCTTGAGGTGAATGGTGAGGTATGTTTTCGGGTTCTTGCGGATGGCGGTAACCAGATCGCTGGCGTTGGAGACCATTTCGTCGGCGTGCTTGTAGAGTGCCGGATTCTTTACGAGCTGGCCGACAGTGCCCTCACCCTTGTCTACGCTCGTGAGAATTGAGTTGAGCCGGGTGACGGTGTCGTTCAGTTTCTGGGCAAATTGCGGATCCTTGGCCATCAGGCCGATGGCGCCCTTGCCGGCATTGACGTCGGCCAGAATCTGATTGAGATTCTGTGTGGCCTGGCGCAGGTTGTTATAGAGGGTCTCGTCCTTAAGCAGCTTGCCCATCGTGCCGTGGCCTTCGTCAAGCTCAGCGGAGATGTGCTGCAGATGCGCGACCCCATCGTTGAGGCGATTGTAGAGCGTGTCATCCGCAACCAGTTTGCCGAGCGAACCCTTACCGTTGCTGAGCCCGTCCACCAGGGCCTGGATCTGGTTCACGGCGAGCAAAGCCTTGTTGTACAGGGTGGGATCGTTGATGAGCTGGCCAATGGAACCCTTGCCGCTGTTGAGCGAGTCAACGAGGTTGTCCACCTTGGCGAGAATGGTGTTGAGTTGCTCGATGGTTCCCTGGCTGGACTTGATTACGTCGGTTAGATTCGGAGTTTCGGTAGTCTTAAGTTCGCCGCCGCTCTGGAACGGGGGGCCAGTGGCAAACTTGCTGTCGATGTTGACAACGGTATCGCCAAGCACGCCGACAGTTTCCAGGCTGCTCTTCGAATCGGTGTGAAGGGCGGGAGAGAATTGCTTCCCGACCCTCATCGTTACTTCGACAGGGGTGAGCTTGCGCTGCGTCACGATGTGAATGCTCTTGACGTTTCCGATGGTTACCCCTTCAAGGGTGACCGGCGCGCCGACCTTGAGGCCCGCCGAGTTCTCAAAATAAGAGATGATCGTGAGTTTGCCGGTCAAAAAGCCGCCGGTGCTGTTGGACATGAGAAAGACGAGTGCGGTGAGTGCGCACAACGCCACGATGACCAGCACGCCGACCTTTAGTTGGGACCACTGGACCTGCTGCTGGCTAGGCAATGCTTCCCTCTGGACAACGATCAAATAGAGCGAACGTCCGCTCTGGGTGTGAGCATACCAAACTGCACATCGGACGACGTAGCATCATCCGCTTTGGATGTTCGATCTGGCTGGTCTGTTTCATAAAGGGAATAGCCGGAGTGCCTCAGTTTGAAAGTTCTGCTGTGTCGCCAAAGCCTTACGGATCCTCGCCTTCCAACCTCGTGACCTCTGCAAAGTGCCAGAGCACCCCTGTTGGATCGGATACGTAGGCTACGGTGAGACCCCAAGACTCGATGCGAGGTGCGGCTGGCGGCGAAACGTCGAACTGGTTCGCCAGGTCCAGTGAATTGATGTGTTGCCACCACGCGTGGACATCATTGACGAGTACATGCATCATCGCGTTTTCAGCCCACTCCTTGACGTAATGGCCCTGAAGCAGGAAGGCGTGCGCTCCGAGGCTTAATTCGGCGAGGGTATCCCCGAGGATGTAAGCTTCGAAACCAATCGTCTTATAAAAGCGCAGACTCGTTTCGAATTCTTTTGCTGGAAGGAAAGGGCGAAACGCGCGAATTTCAGGAATGAGATGAATAACCGGGTTCATCGGTGGCTCCCTTCGCTGGTCGCGGCGTGGAATACATACTACAGTCAGAACTCATGACTTTTGCCACCACTATGCCATCTCTACAGGACGTACAAAAGCAGAACGAACCCGTGGGGGCAGTGATCTCGAAGTCGCCGAGACCATCCACTGCGTTTTGAGCGGTTGCTGAATGCCACGGTCAAACCCAAAATTCGCCTGAGCCACTTACCAATTAGCCGATTGACACACTTGCTGTGCATTGCCCCAGTTTTGGACCGCACCGTCAATTTTCGAGATGAACCACCGCCATGGCGCTGGTAGTGCTGTGGGTCAGCGACAGGGAAGTGTGCCGAACTCCCAGTTGCGCGGCAATCTCGCCGGCGCGTCCGGTGAAATAGAGGTTGGGGCGCTGACCAGGCTGGCGCCGAACTTCGAGTTCTTTCCAGGTGACGCCGTGCTGAATGCCGGTGCCCAGGGCCTTGGCTCCCGCCTCTTTGGCCGCAAAACGCGCTGCAAAGCTTTCGGCGCTGTTCTTCTTTCGCTGGCAGTAAGCGATCTCCTCTGGAGTAAAAACACGGCTAAGGAAGCGGTCGCCATAGCGGGAAATGGACTGCGCGATACGGTGGATCTCAACGATGTCGATGCCGGTTCCGACGAGCATGATGGCCAACTTAAATCATTTTGAAGGCAAGTGTAAGCGGAGCCGCCGCCGCGACGCGAGATTCTGAGAGATTTCTAACGGGCGCGAAGTCCTATCGCCGGACAGTTAACGGATCGACCGCGCAATCCGATCAATCAAGTGTGCGCGACGGTTACGAATCCGACGTCTCTCAGAGCTCCGACGGTTCAGACGGCTGGATGCTGAGGCTGACGGCCTTGAGCCTTGAGGAGCCGGAAAGAACGGTCCGACTCTTGACCGGCGCCCTGCTGGCCTGCGGCGGATGGGTGCTGACCCGCACGCAGGAAAGGGGTGTCGCCGCGCTTGACTTTGAGTTCGCCCGCGCAGCTTGTGTGGAGATTTATGCGGTGCTCATTGGCTGCGGTCTGGAGTTAAGTCGCGATTCGCACCTGCGAATGGCCGAGTTGTGCCATTGCACCAAGAATCTGATCGAAAGCAAGGCATTCGATATCGCGCGTGTGGATCTGATCGTCTACAGCAACGGCGCAAGATATGACGAATCTCACGCGACGCTGCCAGGCTGAACTGAGTTCGCCTCAACCGGCTTCGACCAGGCCGTAGCGACGCTGCCAGGCTTTCCGCAGACGGGCCCAGACGCGCTTTTTCTCGTCGTCGGTGGCCTCGGCATCCGCACGTTCGACGAACCGGGCGGACTCCTCTTTTGCCAACTCGAGCAGGACGCGGTCCCGGACCAGGTTGGCGACCCGGAAATCGGGCAAGCCGGCCTGGCGTGTGCCGAAAAATTCTCCCGGACCGCGTAGCTGAAGGTCCAACTCGGCGAGTTCGAAACCGTTTTGCGTGCGCACCATTGCGGCGAGGCGCTCCTCGGCCTGGGGTGAGATTTTTCCGCCAGTCATGAGAATGCAGTACGACCTGGCCGCCCCGCGACCTACGCGTCCGCGAAGCTGGTGGAGCTGGGCGAGGCCAAAGCGCTCGGCGTGTTCGATGACCATGACGCTGGCGTTGGGTACGTCGACGCCGACTTCGATGACCGTGGTCGAGATGAGTACATCGATCTCGCCGCGCTGAAAGCGACGCATGATGATCTCTTTTTCATCGGCATCGAGGCGGCCGTGCAGGAGGCCCAGGCGCAGTCCGCTCAGGTGCGTGGCGCGCAGGTTCTCATACATTTCGGTCGCCGATTTCAGCGTGGGTTTCTCGAAAAGGGCGACGGGGAGAGCGGCGGCTTTCTTTGCTGTGGCCTTTTTGCTGGTGGACTTCCTTGCCGGCTCTGCAGTCTCTTCGGCATCCGGCGGGGCGAAGTCGAGCTCGGGCTGGTCGTCTTTGGGTCCCTCGATGACTGGATAGACGATGTACGCCTGATGGCCGCGCTTGACCTGGTCGCGAAGAAGCTTCCATACGTCTTCGGCGCGCTCGTCGGAAACCTGTTTGGTCACGATGGCGGTGCGACCTGGCGGTAGCTCGTCGAGAACGCTGAGGTCGAGGTCTCCATAAAGCGACAGGGCAAGAGTGCGCGGGATGGGCGTTGCAGTCATGACCAGAACGTCCGGCTCGGCGGCATTTGGCTTCTTCATGAGCCGGAAACGCTGCACGACGCCGAAGCGGTGCTGCTCGTCGACAACGACCAGGCCCAGGTTGGCAAAGTCGACTTTTTCTTCGATCAAGGCGTGCGTTCCGATGACCAGATCGGCTTCGCCATGAAAAATGCGGCGGCGGGCGAGCTTCTTCTTGTCTTCGTCGAGCGAGCCCGTGAGCAGGACGATGCGATAGCGGCGCGAGGATTTTTCGAGTAGCTTGCGCGCGGCCAGATAATGTTGCGTGGCGAGAATCTCGGTCGGAGCCATGAGCGCGGCCTGACAGCCGTTTTCAATAGAGACGAGCATCGCCTGCAGCGCCACGATCGTCTTGCCGGAGCCCACGTCTCCCTGCAGCAGCCGGCGCATGGGCGATGGCTTGCGCATATCGGAGACGATTTCGCCGAGCGCGCGCTTCTGTGCCGTGGTGGGATGGAAGGGCAGGATCTGGCGGATCGCCTCGCGGACCTTGTCGTTGGTCTCGAAGGCGAAGCCGGCGCGTTCTTTCATGCGGCGGCGTTTGAGTTCCAATCCGCATTCAAGGTAGAAGAGTTCTTCAAAGATCAGGCGCTTGTGCGCGGCCGTTGCCGAGGCCTGCAGCTGTGACATGGGTGTTCCCGCAGGCGGAAAGTGCACTGCGCGTAGCGACTCTTCCCGGCCGGGAATGTTGAGGCGCGCGAGCAGAGCAGCGGGCAGTGTCTCCGGAACCTGGCCGCGGAGTTCTTCGAGCAAGTTGTAGACGATTCGACGAATCCACCGCGAGGCCAATCGGCTGCCGCTGAGCGATTCGTAGACCGGGGTGATTCGGCCTACTTCGAGCAGGCGGGTCTCGTCATCGGCATCTTCAGGCAGGATTTCAAATTGCGGCTGGATCATCTTGAAATTGCGCGTGGAACGCGATGGCTCGACTTTGCCGTAGAGGGCGACCATCTGGCCGGGCCTGAATTTGCCCTCCAGGTATGTGCCGTGGAACCACATGCATTTCAAAGTGGACAGGTTCTGACCCACCGTCATTTCAAAGATGGGCATCGAGCGGGTGCGGAGCAGGACCGTGCCCCGGACTTCGGCGATAACACTGGCCATCTCGCCCGGAGTGAGCTCAGTCAATGCGCGCGGATGCAGCCGGTCTTCGTAGCGGAAGGGAAGATGATAGAGGAGGTCTTCGACGGTGGCGATACGCTTTTCCGCGAGCGTCTTTGCGATTTGCGGGCCGATGCCTTTAACGAACTGAACAGGGGTGTCTAGCTGAACCACATTGCGATGCTAGCAGGGTGCTGCGCGGACGGCGACTCCGTGCTTCGCGCGTTGCCGTGAATGCGCAAAGCGGTTACGCAATGCGCGAAGCGCGAAGGCCTGGACGGCAAGTCCCTGATAGACTTTGGAAGAATTTGGAGAGACGCCGAATGTCCACGGTGGTAACGCTGGATCGAATATCAAAAGCCTACGAACAAAAGGTTGCGGTACAGGATTTGAGCCTTCAGATCGATGAGGGCATCATGTTTGGCCTGCTCGGTCCGAACGGGTCAGGGAAGACTTCGTCCATCCGCATGATGATCGGAATCACAATGCCGGATTCGGGCGCGGTAAGCCTCTTCGGCAAGCCGTTTACGCGTGAGAGCCTGAAGCGCGTGGGCTACCTGCCCGAAGAGCGCGGCCTTTACAAGAAGATGAAGGTCATGGACCAACTTGTCTTCATGGGTGAACTGCGCGGTCTCGATCCTGCGGTTGCAGGAAAACGCGCGCACGAATGGTGCGAACGGATGCAGATCCTGGATGCAGTGGGGAAGAAGACCGAAGAGCTATCCAAGGGCATGCAGCAGAAAATTCAGTTCATTGCGACCCTGCTGCACGACCCGGAGTTGGTGATTATGGACGAGCCGTTTTCCGGACTCGACCCGGTGAATGCAACGCTTTTACAGGACACATTGGTTGAGCTAAGGAAGGCCGGCAAGGCGATTCTGTTTTCGACGCATCGCATGGACCAGGTAGAGAAGCTGTGCGATTCGATTTGCCTGATCGATCGCGGCCACGCCGTGCTACAGGGCGGAATGCGCGAGGTGAAGTCGCGGTACGAGCGCAATCAGGTGGTGATGAACTACGAGGGCGACGGCTCGTTTCTGCAACACGCTGCGATCGCCAGCTACAAGGACTATTCCGGCCAGGCTGAGATTCAGTTGAAGCCAGGCGCGAATGCTCAGGATTTGCTCCGCGAGGCTGTGCAGAAGGCAACGATTACGAAATTTGAACTGGTGGAACCGTCGCTGGAAGAGATCTTTATCCGGACGGTCGGAGAAAAAGTCGATGCGTGACATTTGGCTGATTGCGAAGCGCGAATATCTGGAGCAGATTCGCGGCAAGGCGTTCAAAGTGACCACGATCCTGATTCCGGTGGTGTTCGCGGCGATTTTTGGCGTGATCGCGATTGCGGGGAAGAACTCGGGTGTGGGCAAGCACATTGTCATCGCTACATCCGATCCGTCGCTGGCAGCGCGGGTGCGCGATCCCCTGATTGCGGATAAAGACGCGAAGATGACCGTGGATGTGGTGGCCCCCGCGACCGAAGCCGACCACAAGAATTTGCTGGCGGAAGTGGATCAGAAACAGATTGACGGCTTCCTCTGGCTCGAAACTCCTGCGGACGCCCCGGCAAAGGCGACGTTTGAGTCGCGCTCGTCGGGGGATTTTGCGACAGAAGGACGGCTGCAAAGCGCGGTGAATCATGCGCTGGTGGAGCAGCGGCTCGCGGGACGCGGGATTCCTTCGAGTGAAGTCGAGTCCCTCACCAAACGCGTTGACCTCGAGACCGTGCAGGTGAAGAACGGAAAAGAGACGGCCAGCGATGCGATGAGCACCTTCTGGGCGGCGTATGCAATGGCGTTTCTGCTTTCATTCACCGTGGTCATGTACGGCATGAATGTGGGCCGCTCGGTGATTCAGGAGAAGACCTCGCGCATCTTCGAAGTAATGCTGTCGGTCGTCAAGCCAGAAGACATGCTGGCGGGCAAGCTGATTGGGATTGGCGCGGTAGGCCTGACACAAATTGCTATCTGGGCCACGGCGGCGACGCTGTTTGCCGGATCGGCGTTTGCCGCGAGAATCATGGCGGGCGGCGTGAAGTTTGAGGTTTCGACGCCACAAGTTGTGCTGTTCATTGTCTATTTCGTGTTGGGGTATGCGCTCTACAGCACGCTCTTCGCTGGGCTAGCGTCTACCTGCGATACGGAGCAGGAGTTGCAGCAGTACTCGCCGCTGGCGGCGGTGCCCATCTGGCTGAGCTTCGGGATGATCACGTTCATCGTGAGTAATCCGAACTCGGTGTGGTCGGTAGCGATTTCGATGTTTCCACCGTGCGCCCCGATCACCATGTTTCTTCGCATGGCCTCGCAGTTTCCACCCACATGGCAGATTGCGCTGTCTCTGGGGCTGATGGTGCTCTCCGTTTATATCGTCCTGTGGCTGTCGTCGCGCATCTATCGCGTCGGCATCCTGATGTACGGCAAGCGCGCGACCGTTCCGGAAATGTTGCGTTGGCTGCGGTATAGCTAAAGCTGTGAGCCTGGAGAAAACGAGTGACGGCCTGCGATTTTCTTTCGGCCAGCGCTTGGCTCTGTGGATTGTTCCAAAGCTGACAGCATTGCTGCTGGCCATGATCGGCGCGACGCTGCGCTTCGAGGTGATTGCCGAAGAAGGTGCGGTTCCCGAGGCGCCGCCGACCACCGGGATCTTCTGCTTCTGGCATCGATGCACGCTGCCGTGCGGCTGGTACTTCCGCAAATTTCGCTGCTCTATTCTCATCAGCCAGAGCTTCGACGGCGAACTGATCGCGCGCACTCTGGGTCTGCTGGGCTACGGTGCCGTGCGAGGATCGAGCTCTCGAGGCGGTGCTGCTGGATTGTTGGCACTCCAGGGTGTGATCGAAAGAGGCTTGCCGGTAGTCTTCACTGCGGATGGTCCGCGCGGGCCGATCTATCAAACCAAAATCGGACCGGTAAAGCTGGCCCAGATGGCCGGTCAGGCGATAGGCAGCTTTTACCTGCTTCCCGAGCGCGCGTGGGTGATGCGGTCGTGGGACCGATTTCTGATTCCTAAGCCGTTTTCGCGCGTCGCCGTAAGCTGGGCGCGGAAAGTGACACCTCCTGCGCCAGATGCCGATGCGGTAGCGCTGGAGAGCACACGGCAGGAGCTGAACGATGCCCTGGAGCGGGCGCGCCTGAGAGCGGAACGGCATTTTGCAAAGTAGAATCAGCCGAATGCTGGTCTCCGAATTCGATTACGAGCTTCCCGAAGAATTGATTGCGCAGGAGCCTCCCGCGGAACGCGCGGGCGCGCGCATGCTGGCGCTTGATCGGAAGACGGGCGATTGGGAAGACCGAATGTTCCGCGATTTTCCTGAAACGTTACGGGATGGCGACCTGCTGGTGCTCAACAACAGCCGGGTAATTCCCGCGCGGCTCTTCGCGCATCGCGCCGGACTGCATACGCAGCCGGGACATCACACCAGCGGTCGCATCCAGATACTACTCACCGAACAGCTATCCGAGTGGGAGTGGAGGGTTCTGGCGCGGCCCGGGCGTAAGGCGCTAACGGGAGAAACGCTCACATTCGGCGACGGTGCGCTGCGCGCGGAGATCATCGCGCACGGTGAATTCGGCGAGCGTACGGTGAGGTTCGAGCCGGTGGCTGATTTCTTCGGCGACCTTGAGAAGCTGGGACATATTCCTCTACCGCCGTACATCCATCGCTCGGATGTGGACACGGACCGCGAGCGATATCAGACGGTCTACGCGCAGCAGCGCGGATCAGTCGCTGCTCCAACGGCGGGGCTGCATTTCACTCCGGAGATTCTCGACCGGATTCGCGCGCGCGGCGTGCGCATCACGTATGTCACTCTGCACGTAGGGCTGGGGACATTTCAGCCAGTGCGCGTCGACTGTGTGGAGGACATCCATCTGCACGAAGAACGCTACACGCTTCCTGAGGCGACCGCAGTCGAGCTTAATGTCGCTCTTCGTGAGGGCCGGAGAGTGGTTGCAGCCGGCACCACGAGCGTTCGCGCACTCGAGCACTGCGCGCTCGCCGGTCCCGAGTTCGTGCCGCACTCGGGCAGCACCAGCATCTTTATCTCGCCCGGGTTCGAATTTCGCGTCGTCCAGGCATTGCTGACAAATTTCCATCTGCCGCAGTCAACGCTGCTGATGCTGGTAAGCGCGTTTGGCGGCCGCGATCATGTGCTGAGTGCGTATCGCCACGCGGTCGCCGAGCGATACCGGTTCTTCTCCTACGGAGACTGCATGTTTCTCGCCTGACGCACACCCTACCAGACCTTGCAGACTTTCTCCTTGACCATCGGCTGACCCGCTTTGCAACCAAAGGCGGTCGCGAACTCCGGCATGTTCGTCACGATACCGTTGACGCGCGCCTTGCCGGGAGAATGCGGGTTGGTGATAGCCGAGACGCGCAGATTCTCCGGCCGCTGATTCTCGCAGGCCCACTGGGCGTAGCCGATGAAGAAGCGCTGGTCAGGAGTGAAGCCGTCCCTTGACGGCAGAGTCTGTCCTGCTGTCTCTTTCTTCCACGCGATATAGGCAAGGAGCGTTCCGCCAAGATCGGCAACATCTTCGCCGCTGGTCAGCTTGGAGTTGATGTGGATGTCATCGACGATGGTGTAGCCCGCGTACTGTTCGCGCTGGCAATTGATGCGATCTTCGAAGGCTTTGGCGTCCTCGGGCGTCCACCAGTCTTTGAGATTGCCCTGCGCATCGAACTGGCGGCCCTCGTCATCAAAGCCGTGCGTAAGCTCGTGGCCGATGGTGCCCCCGGTATTGCCATAGTTGGGAGCGTCATCTTCCTTGGGGTCGTAGAGAGGCGGCTGCAGCACGCCGGCAGGGAAGTTGATGTCGTTCATCTGCGGGTTGTAGTAGGCATTGACGGTGGGCGGCGTCATATCCCATTCGTTGCGATCGACTGGCTTGCCGATCTTGGCCCAGTCGCGGGTGTAGTCGAAGACGCGCGCTCGCTGCACATTGCCGAAATAATCGGCCGGGCTGATAGTCAGCGCGGAGTAGTCGCGCCATTTATCCGGATAGCCAATTTTGTTTCGGACCGCGTGAAGCTTGGCGATGGCCTGCTTTTTGGTTGCGTCGCTCATCCAGTCCAGGTGCTCGATCTCATCCTGCATTGCCTGTTCAATTTGTTCGGTCATCTCGAGGGTCTTCTGTTTGGTGGTTGGAGCAAAGGTCTGGGCGACAAACTCCTGCCCGAGCGCTTCTCCCAGATAGCGGTCTACCTGACCCACACAGCGCTTCCAGCGCGGCTGCATCTGAGGAACGCCGCGGAGGAATTTGCTGTAGAAGGCAAACTGAGCGTCTTCAAAATCGCTGGAGAGGCTTGTGGAGGCGACATTGAGAGCATGGGTACGGAGGTACGCCTTGAGGTTATCGAGAGATTCACTGGCCAACGCAGTCTGCAGCGCCTGAAGAAACTTAGGCTGCGACACGTTGATGTTGGCAAGCGATGACGACGGAACTTTCTGAGATTCGAAATATGCGTCGAGCTGGAGTCCGGGCGCGAGCGTATCGATCTCGCCGATTTTCATAGGGTGGTAAACGTTGTACGGATTGCGCCGCTCCACGCGGGTGAGCGAGGCCTCGGCGAGGGCAGTCTCGATCTTCATCGTCGCCGCAGCCTCTTCGTCCGCCTGGGCCTGAGGCGTGCCGGCGAGGACAAGCAGTTGTGCCAAGTACGCCACGTAGCGCTTGCGAATCTCTTCGCTTCTTGCGTCTGTCTTTGTGTAGTAGTCGCGGTCAGGCAGGCCGAGACCCCCCGCGCCGATGCCGATGATCATCATCTCGGCGTTCTTCGCATCCTGCTCCGCTTCGATATTGAGGAAATACAGGCCGCGGCGATTGGCGCCTTCGCGTAGAAAGGCGGCAAGCTGCGCTCGGTCGGAGATCGCGGCGATCCGATCGAGCTCGGGCTTAAGAGGCTGCAGGCCGCGGGCGTTGATCGCATCGGTATTCATGCAGGCAGCGTAATAGTCACCGATCTTTTGCTGCACCGGGTTTCGATCTTTGAGTTTCGCGTCTTCTTCGAGTATGCCCCAGAGAAACTGGCGATTATCGTTGGTTAATTTGGCGTAGACGCTCCAGCCGGCCTGATCGGCGGGGATCGGGTTGTTCTTCATCCAACCGCCGCAGGTGAACTGGTAGAAATCGACGCAGGGGTCGGCAGTGCGGTCGAGGTTGGTGACATCCAGGCTGGGCGAGTAAGGTAGCGCGGTTAGGGGCTGTTTTGTCGCCGCGGCGGCTGGCGGGGTCTGGGCGGGTGCTGAGGAAATGCAGGCTGCAACGAGGATGAGTGCCAGCAGGCGAGCAATCATTTGTAAGTCTCCGTGCACGTAATTGTACCGATGGGGCAACGGACTCGGGTTCTCCGGAGACTGGCCTGCAGGCGGTAAACTCAGACGTGATGTGCGCCATGGAAACAAATCTTTCGCCAGTCTTTCTTCTCGATTCGATGTCCTTCATATTTCGCGCTTATCACGCGATGCAGCGGCAAAGGCCGATGTCCACGCGCACAGGTGTGCCGACAGCAGCGACGTACGTTTTCGTGAACATGATCAACAAGCTGCGCAAGGACTTCTCTCCCGAATACTTTGCGGCCGTCTTTGACATCAGTGGACCGGTTTTTCGCGACGAGCGCGCGAGAGAAATGAAGCTGCGCAAGTACAACGTAAAGACGCAGACATTCGACGAGGTGGACTACGGCGGGTACAAAGCGAATCGTACGGAGATGCCCCCCGACCTGACGCAGCAGCTTCCGTATATCCGCCGCGCGCTGGAGGCGTTCCGTATTCCAATTCTGCAGGCGGAGGGCTTCGAGGCCGACGACGTGATCGGTACGCTGGCAGCGCAGGCGGCGAAGGCGGGGCATCCGGTCTATGTCGTTTCGAATGACAAGGACATGCTGCAACTGGTCACCGAGCAGGTGAAGGTAATGAATCCGATGAAGGACAACCTGGTTCTCGATCGCGAAAAAGTGACCGAGACTCTGGGCGTACCTCCGGAGAGAGTGATCGATGTGATGGCGCTGCGCGGCGACTCGATCGATAACATTCCGGGCGCGCCGGGCATCGGCGACAAAGGGTCGGTGGAGTTGATTCAGCAATTCGGCAGCCTGGAGATTCTGCTTGATCGTGCCGCCGAAGTTAAGCGAAAGACGTATCGCGAGTCGCTTGAGAGTAATCGCGATACGATCCTGCTGAGCAAGGAGTTGGTAACGATCCACTGCGAGGTTCCGCTGGAACTCAACCTCGACGAGATGCGCACGCAGGCTCCCGATGTCAGTGCGTGCCGCGCATTGTTTACGGAGCTTGAGTTCACGACACTGCTGAAAGAACTCGCTCCGCCGGAGACGTCGCGCGCCGTTGAGTACGTCACTGAGCCAACGGCAGACGATATCGCGGAGTTCGTTCGCGTAGCGCAAAAGGACGGCTTCGCGCTGGCCGTTCCCTCGTCGAAGCTCGAAGAAGTGACAGAGCAGATAAGCGAGCAGGAGTCGGAAGCAGTTGAAGAACGTCAACCGGAGCTGAAAACGATGTCGATGCTGGACATGTTTGAGGCTGCGGAGGAGATCGTTCAGCCTGCGCCCGCAATCTTCAGGCTCGCGGTAGCAAGTAATCCGGAGAAGTCTTTGTTGGTCGGCCTCGAGGCTGTGCGCGTTCTGCTCGAAGACGAGACCGTGCCGAAGCGTGTGCATGATTTGAAGGGAACGATGCGTGTGCTGGAGCAGCAGGGCATTGCGCTGCGCGGCGCCGGCGATGATCTGATGCTCTATTCGTATCTGGTGAATCCGACCCATGCCTCCCACAGGTTGAGCGACGTGGCGGCTCGGTTCAGCGAACATCCCCTGAAGGAAACGGGCGACCGAGAGCTGACGGAGGCGGCGCATGCAATTGAATCACTCGCGCCCATCCTACGTGAAGACGTGAAGGCACTCGACGCGCGCGAAGTCTACGAAACGATCGATCTGCCCCTTGTTCCGGTGTTGCTCCGCATGGAAAAGGTCGGGGTGAGGATCGATTCCGCCGTCTTGAATAAGATGTCAGCCACGTTGGGCGCAGAAATCGAACGGGTTGGCGAAGAAATTTACGCACGCTCGGAACATCGGTTCAATATCCAGTCTCCAAAGCAACTGGGCGAGGTGCTCTTCAACAAGATGGGCTTGCCGAAGCCGCTGAAGTACGGCAAGGGCAAAGTGGTTTCAACCGCCCAGGATGTGCTGGAAGAGTTGGCCGCGCACAATGAAGTGCCGCGCATGGTGCTGGAGTATCGGCAACTGGCAAAGCTGAAGTCGAACTATGTGGATTCATTGCCCCTGCTGGCCGATAGCGAAGGCCGCGTGCATACGACGTTCAACCAGGTAGGTACGGCGACCGGTCGGCTGTCTTCGACGAATCCGAACCTGCAGAATATTCCCATACGCACCGAGTTAGGCCGCGAGATTCGCGCGGCATTCATCGCGGCTCCTGGATGCAGGCTGCTTTCGGCGGATTATTCGCAGATCGAGTTGCGGCTGATGGCACATTTCTCCGATGATCCGTTGTTGACGCATGCGTATCGAACAGGACAGGACATTCATACGCTGACGGCGTCGGAGGTCTTCGGCGTGCCCGCCGACAAGATGAGCAAGGAGACGCGCAATCGCGCCAAGGCGGTGAACTTCGGAATTGTGTACGGGATTTCACCGTTTGGTCTGGCAGCGCAGCTGGGAATCGATCAGCATGAGGCTCGCCTATATATCGAAACGTACTTCGAGCGCTACAAGGGCGTGCGCGAATTCATTGACCGGTTGCTGGAAGAGACGCGCCGCGAGCAGAAGGTACGGACAGTGTTCGGGCGCGTGCGTCCGATCCCGGATATTCAGAGCCGGAATGCGAATCTACGCGGATTCGCCGAACGCACGGCGGTGAACACTCCGTTACAAGGTACCGCAGCGGACCTGATCAAGCTGGCGATGATTCGCATCGAGAAGAAGCTAGAAGAGCGAAATCTCAAGACGCGGATGACATTGCAGGTCCACGATGAGCTGCTTTTCGATGTGCCTGAGGCGGAGGTGGATGAGGTCTCGGCCTTAGTGCAGTCGGAGATGGAGCGTGTGATTGAGTTGAAGGTTCCGCTGGTCGCGGATGTGGGCGTAGGCGCGAACTGGCGCGATTTAAAGTAGGGCCTCAGGCTCCGAGTGCGTCTCGAATAGCGCCGGCGATGGAATCCGCGTGGTGGCGCATCGTCTCTTCCGATTCGGCTTCGATCATCACGCGGGCAAGTGGCTCAGTGCCGGAGTAGCGGACGACTACGCGGCCGTTGCCGTTGAGCGCTTCGTCGGCTTCGCGGATGCTTGCCGCGACGGCCTCGATCTGTTCCAGTGGCTTCTTTTCCTTCACGCGAACGTTGACGATGACCTGTGGGAAAACTTTCAGGTCGGCGATGAGCTCGTGAAGAGGTTTGCCCGAGCGGCGCACAATATCAAGAACGACGAGCGCGGTGAGCAATCCGTCGCCGGTGGTTGCCAGGTGCGGAAATAGGATGTGTCCTGACTGCTCGCCGCCGAGGGAGGCAGAGTTTGCCTGCATCATCTCCAGTACATATTTGTCGCCTACCGGCGCGCGCAACATTTTGATCTGGTCACGTCGTAGTGCGGCTTCAAGACCCATATTGGACATCGTTGTAGCGACTACGAGATTTCCGTTCAGCAGATTCCGCGCCTTAAGATCGCGTGCCGCGAGCAGGAGGGTTGCATCTCCGTTGACAACATTGCCGTGACCGTCGGCAAAGAGCGCGCGATCTGCATCGCCGTCAAATGTGGCTCCGATATCGGCATTGCTGGCTTTGGTTTCGGCGGCAACGATCTCAGGATGCAGGGCTCCGCAGTTGGCATTGATGTTACGGCCGTCCGGAGTCGCATGGGTAAGCTGGACACTACCGCCGAGGTGAGAGAAAAGCTGCGGCGCGATCGCGGAGGCGGCTCCATTGGCGCAGTCGAGGACAAGCTTGAGGCCGTTGAGCTTGAGTTCCGAAACAGCGGAGAGCAGAAATGCTTCGTAGTCCGCGCAGAATACAGGGTTCACCGGAGGTGCGGAAAGTCCCGCAGCTTCCGGCTCGATGACCGATTCGAGCTGGCGGAAGATCTCCTGCTCTACGCGGAGTTCGGTTTCGTCGGGCAATTTGTAACCGTCGCCACCAAAAATCTTGATTCCGTTATCGTGCCAGGGGTTGTGCGATGCGGAGATGACGACTCCGGCGGAAAACTTATGCCGGCGCGCGAGGTAAGCGATGGCTGGAGTCGTGATCACGCCGGCATTTTGGACGGTTGCGCCTCCCTGTGCGAGCCCGGCGGTAAGAACCGCAGCGATCCAGGTGCTCGATTCGCGGGTGTCCATGCCGAGAATAACGGAGGGCCGATGGTCGTTGGCCTTAAGCTGATGGGCGAGAGCCATGCCTACTGCGTAGATTGTTTTGGGGTCGAGCGGTGCTTCACCGGCTACGGCGCGAATTCCATCTGTTCCGAAGAGTTTTCTCATTCTGTTCTTGTTATTCCGATGAGGTTGTGACGACGCGGCTCTGCACCGTTCCGCGCGCGAGTCGTGCTGAAAGCAATTGTCCTGATTTCACATCACCTGCGTCCCTAAGCAGCACTCCCGATTCCTCGTATATCAGAGCATAGCCACGGTTGAGCACGCCAAGCGGCGAAAGCGAGAGGAGCTGCTTCTCCAGCGCTTCAAAGCCAGCACGGCGGCTGTTTGCCAATGCTGAATGCGCGCGCAACAGCCGCATGGTGAGCGCGTCGAGCCGTTCCCGAACGAGCAGGATGCGATGACTCACATCGTAGCGCAGCACGCTGGAGGTCAGATGTTGCAAGCGTTGTGCGACAGCCTGCAACTGGCTGCGCCAGGCTGATTCCATGCGGAAGGAGAGCTCATCGAGGCGCTGTTGCCGCAGGTTGAGGTTGTCGCGCATGCGCGCGAATGCGGCAGGAGCAGAGAGTTGAGCATAGCGCTCGCGTGCCTGCATGAGGGCATAGCGAGTAACGCGATCGAGTCGTTGCGTAAGCTGCTCGAGGCGTTCTTCCACCTTGTGTTGAGCGGCGGTGATAAGTTCGGCCGCGGCTGAGGGCGTGGGAGCGCGCAAATCGGCGACAAAGTCGGCGATGGTGAAATCTGTTTCATGCCCGATTGCAGAAACTACCGGCAGCAGCGAGCCGGCGATTGCCCTGGCCAGCGATTCGCGGTTGAAGGGCGCCAGGTCTTCAAGCGATCCCCCACCGCGAGCGAGAACGATCATGTCGACTTCGTGCGTTCGATTGAACCAGGCGATGCCCGCGGCTACGTCCGCGGCTGCCGATTCGCCTTGCACCAGTGCGGGATAGACCAGCACCTGCAGCGCCGCGTGGCGGCGGCTGACAATATTGACGAAGTCGCGAATGACTGCGCCCGAAGGCGAGGTGACGATGCCGACGCAGCGCGGGAATGAAGGCAGGGGCTTCTTCCGTTCGGAGTCGAACAGGCCTTCGCGCTGCAGTTGCCGCTTCACCTGCTCGAAGGCTAACTGGAGCGATCCCGCGCCCATCGGTTCCAGATGCTCGGCCACGATCTGCATCTGGCCGCGCTGTTCGTAAACCGATAACTTTCCGCGCAGCAGGATGTGCAGGCCATCTTCTGGTCGAAAGCGGAGGAGCATGGCCTGGCGCCGGAAGAGCACCACCGAGAGTTGTGCCGACTCGTCCTTTAGGGTGAAGTAGACATGCCCCGACGCGGCCGGGCGAAGGTCGGAGATTTCGCCTTCGATCCACAAATCCGAGAACACGCGCTCGACTTCGGATCGAAGCTCGGCAGAGAGCTCACTTACTCTCCAGATGCGACGCTGGGATGTCTTCGGTTCTTCGAAGGTGAAGCCGAGCTGGCCGGCCGGGCTGGATGGTTTGAAGAGTGCATCCACGATTCTCCAGTCTACATGCAGGCTAGCGGCGAAAGCGGGAGAATAGATAGAAGAGAAGCGTAAGCAGGACGCTGAGCAGAATGGAAGTTCCAAGGGGGAAGAAGACCGTAAAGTTCTTACGACGCCACGTGAGATCGCCGGGCATGCTCCCGAGCGATATGCCGAACCTCCCGAGCAGATAGACGAGGCCACCCGCCAGTATAAGAACCAGGCCGAGTTTGACGTGCAGGCGCGCGACGGCGGTCATCAAGATTAGACTACCCAAGGATGATGTTGACGTGCAGGGGCTCTACCTGCTTTGCTGCGAGTGTGGGGGGATAAGTCTTGCAAATATTCTGGTTTTGCGCGGGCATTGCATGTCTCTTTGTAGCGCTGCTGGATGCCTTCCAGACCGTCATTTCGCCACGCCGTGCCACCGGCCGCTTCCGCATCACTCGCCTGTTTTTCATTGCGACGTGGTGGCCGTGGTCGCGCCTGGCAACAAGGATTTCCAACCCGCGAAAGCGTGAAACGGCGCTGGCCTTCTACGGTCCCGCGTCGCTGCTGCTGCTAATCGTGGTTTGGGCGGGCGGGCTCCTCGTTGGATTTGCAATGCTGTTTCATTCGCAGCGCGCGCCGCTTGCAGATACGATGTTTTCCGGCAACGATTTTCGCTCAGACCTTTACATCAGCGGGACGACGATCTTCACGCTGGGGATAGGCGATCTGACGCCGCATTCTTCGTGGGCCAGGCTCATCATCGTGCTCGAATCGGGGATCGGGCTTGGATTTCTCGCCATGGTGATCAGCTATTTCCCCGTGCTCTACGGCGCTTTTTCGCGGCGGGAGGTGAGTATTTCTTTGCTCGACGCACGAGCCGGGTCGCCTCCTACGGCAGCGGAGCTGATGCGGCGTCATGCGTTCAAGGGGGGCGGCGAAGCCCTCAACACGCTGCTGGTAGAATGGGAGCGCTGGTCCGCGGAGTTGCTCGAGAGCCATATCTCCTATCCGCTTCTTTGCTACTACCGATCCCAGCATTCCAATCAAAGCTGGCTGTCGGCTCTTACCGCAGTGCTTGATCTATGCGCCTTGATGATTGCCGGAGTGCAGGATCACGCGGCACGCCAGGCGCAGCTAACCTTTGCGATTGCACGCCACGCTCTGGTAGACATCTCGCAGATTTTCTCGCAGCCACCAGTGCTGGATGCGGAGGATCGCCTGCCGCCGGAGCGATTCGATCTGCTCTACCAGCACCTTTGTCAATCAGGCATCCGTGTATGCCGGGACGACGATTCTATGGAGCGGCTGAAGAAGATGCGTCTGCTCTACGAGGGCTATGCGGTCGCGCTTAGCCGCCACCTGCGCATGCCGTTGCCGCCCTGGATTGTTGACCAGCCGCACAAAGACAATTGGCTCTCCGTGGCCAGGGTAAGGGAGCAGACCGAGTCGGTCGGCACTGAGAATGTCAATCTTGAGACGGCGCTCCCGTTGGCGCTCCAGGATGACGAACATCATATGTTTTAGGGCGTGCCTTCAAGGTTTAGACGTGACAATAGATTCGAGTTCGTCCAGCCATTCTCCTAGCTCCCGCTCTCGTTCCGTGCTTAACTCGACTTCCGGCGCCAGTCTACCCTCGATCTTTGAGGCGAGCCTGCTGCCTTCCGGCAATCCGAACGTACCGAGAACCCCGGCAAGGTTGTGAGCAGCGGATTCTGCGCATCTGCGTGTCTCGTTGTCGAGGCAGCCGGAGGCGAGCTCACTCTGCGCATCGCGCAGAGTTTTGAGCCGCTCGAGCAGAGTAGGGTAATTGCTCTTCCAGAGGGCCCGGAGCAGCCCTTCCAGGTCTTGCGCGTTCGAGTCGGGTGGTTCGCTCATCGAGTGGCTAACCGTTCCATCCGAGGGCGTCGGACATTTGCTGAGCCAGCGTCAGTGGGTCGAAAGGCTTGAACAGGACAGCCGAGACCCCGAGATTTGCGAAGCGCTTCTGATCCGCTCCCTGAACCTTTGCAGTCAGCAGAATCACTGGGATCGCCGCGATCTCAGGAATCTTTCGGAGTTCCTGAAACGTTGTTGGGCCGTCCATGCCGGGCATCATTACGTCCAGCAGAATTGCATCGGGTTTTTCGTCCTGGGCGCGGCGAATTCCTTGCGTGCCCGAGCTCGCAGTGACAACCTCCCAGCCGGCCACCGTTTCAAGACTCAGAGCAGCCACCTGGCGAATATCGTCTTCATCGTCGATGATCAGGATGCGCCGTTGCATGAAAAATCCTCTTCGTTGAGACTTACTACTTAGAATGGCACGAAACGAGCCGCTAGAGCCGGCTCTTGACAGCCTCGTCCGCCTGCGGATGTGCCGGCTGGTAACGGCGAAGCATGGTGAAGACCAGAGCTTCGACGTCCTGGGGCTGTACCTTCGTTTTGGTGAGAAACTCAGTCGGGCCCAGCTGGAACAACTGGCGTTCTGAGCTCGGAACCTCGCGGGCGGAATAGACAACCAGCGGCAGACGGCGAAACTCCTTTTGGGTTCGCAGCCAATCGACGAGCGTGAGACCATCGCCGTCGGGCAGCGCAAGGTCGAGGATGATGAGATCCGGACGGGCCGACTCGCATAACTCGATCGCCTGCCGCAGTCGTGGGGCATGGTAGACAACGATGCCGGCGTGCTCGAAGCTGGTCAGAATCACGCGAGCCAGGTCTTCGTCGTCTTCCACCAGCAGAACTGTGGCGTGCTCACCCGACCCTTTCAGAAGACGAGCTAGCTCCGCGAACAGCAGCGTCTCGTCGACCGGAGTCTGGAGCCATGAATCGGCAGTTTGTGCTTCGGTTGGACTGTCCTCGGGAGAAAGCAGGCTGAGCACGACGATGGGAATCTGCGCAGTGACTTGATCATCCTTGAGCGCGCGCAACGTCAGCAGTCCGTCGCGCCGTTGCTGCGATATGCCGAGCAGGATAGCGCCGAGGGAAAACTGCTGCGCGAGATGAACTGCCTGCTCGCCGTTCTCCGCTTCAAGGATTCGGTAGTTCCGCTTGCGAAGGCCTTCGACGATTTGTTTGCGCGCGGAGGGATCGCTCTCGCAGATAAGAACCGTGTCTTCCTTCGTGAAAGATTCGTCCGTGAAATTGTTGGATGCCGGCAGCAATTCAAGTTTTGTCCGCTCAGGGAGGAAGATGCGGAAGGTCGCGCCGCGATCGGCATTATGCTCGGCCCAGATGCGGCCCCCATGCTGCTGAATGATGGTGCGGCAGATGGCCAATCCCAGCCCGGTGCCACCCTTCTGACGGGAATCGGAAGCGTCAACCTGTTGAAACCGGTCGAAGATGCTTTCCAGCTTATCGGTGGGAATGCCCCGTCCCTCATCGACGACATTGAGGACAACTCCACCATCGGTCGGCTCGACTTCAACCCAGACTGCAGAGTCTGGCGGAGAAAATTTGATGGCATTGCTAAGCAGATTGGTGATCACCTGTACGAGGCGGTCGGGATCGGCCTCAACGGGTGTGGCCTCGGCCTTGAGCAGCAGGCGGATACTCGCAGCCTCCGCCATTGGCTGCATCGCATCGACAACCTGTTGCGCCAGCTCATTCAGAGCACTGGGGCGGAAATTGAGAGGAGCACGGCCGGACTGCATGCGTTCGATATCAAGAATGTCATTGATGAGGCGAACCAACCGGTCCGAGTTGGAGACAGCGATGCGCAGCAGATTGGCGGCTTTATCGCTGATTTCGCCCAGTAGCCCGGAGGAAAGCAACCCTAAGGCGCCTCGGATCGAAGTGAGCGGTGTGCGCAACTCGTGACTGACGGTGGAAACAAACTCGTCTTTCATACGGTCGAGCGCATAACGCTGTCCGATATCGCGGAAGCTGAGCACGCTGCCGATGATGACGCCATGCTCAAGCATCGGCGTGACGGAGAATTCCACCGGGAAAGAGCTTTCATCATGACGATAGAAGACATCTTGTCCGCTCGTGCTTTCATGCAGCAGAAAAGCGCGCCGTGCGCGGCATTGATCGTCGCAGACTTCTCCGGTGGCGCCGGAGTGAATGATTGAATGTACCGGGCGGCCTATCAGCTCGGAGGGTTGCGCTCCCAGCATCTCGGCGGCAGCAGGATTGACGAAATCGACCCGGCCGTCGGGATCGGCTCCGAAAATGCCATCTGCGACCGATCTGAGGATGAGTTCGTTCTGCTGATTGAGTTCGCGTACCCGGCCCTCCTGCGCGGAACGCGCCATGAACTGCCCGATGGATGCGCACACAGTCTCCACCGTCGCCATGGTCTCCGGGTCTTCTTCGCGGCGCTGGCGGCTGAAGAACTCGACAGCTGCAATGATCCTGTTTCCAACGCGTACCGGCACAGCCCATCCCGATGTGAGCCCGTCGATCCGCGCAGCCTGGCCACGAAGAAAGCCAGGGTCATCGCGTAGGTCGGCGATCCATCTAGCAGCACCCAGGGTCCAGACGAGGCCGGGCAATCCCTGGCCGCGGCTGAGGATCAGTGAAGTGCTCACTTGACGGAATCTTTCAAAGGCCGGCCCAGGCGCGGACCAGCAGCAATCGAAGCGAATGTGCTGCTGCATCTCCTCGACGACCCAGAGGTTGCCCAGGTCGTATCCAAGCGTCGTGCAGATCGCGGCCAGCACCCTGGGCAGCGCTTCTTCCTGGGAGATGGATTCGCCCACGATCTGGCTGACTTCGAGTTGCATTCCGAGTCGCCGTTCGCGCCGATTTTGCTGGGTCACGTCGCGGAAGATGCAGCGAACCGATACGGCGCGGCCTTCTTCGCGGCGGCAGCTCAGGCTCGCTTCGACCTCCACCTGGCCTCCCTCTGTGTTTCGCAGACGAAGAGGCTCGCGCTCGACTCGCTCGCCATTGAGCGCGCGGCGGAAAAGCGCGGCTGCCTCCGCCTGCACCTCAGGCGGGAACGGCGACTCAAAACTCATCAACCCTTCGAATCCGTCGCTGTTGATGCCAAAGAGCGATTGCCAGGCGGGGTTCACGTAAAGGTATCGGCCATGCGGACTGAGCGTGGCAATCATCTCGATGGCATTTTCGAAGATGTCCCGATAACGCTCTTCGCTCTCGCGCAGAGCCTGTTCCGCACGCCGGGTGGCCGTCAGGTCCATGCTGATAGCGACCAGGCCGCTGACCTCGCCCTGGGGTGCGCGAACGGCCGCAAGGTAGACCATCGCCGGGAAAGTGCTGCCGTCTTTGCGGCGGTATTGCATTTCGACGCCGCGCACACGGCTGGCGGGAAAACTGGTGATGTACTGGACGAAATTGTGGAGGATCGAAGAGGAAGCCTCTTTTGCGGCGGTAGCGTGCTTGCGGCTGAGGGATGCAACTAGTTGCCGACCCACGCGCTCCATTTCACCTTCAGGGAAGAGTTGCTCGGCTTTCAACCTCCCGCAAGCCTGGCTGGCTGGATATCCCAGCATGCGTTCGGCGGCCGGATTGAAGACCAGCAGGTCGCCGTCAAGATTGGCGGCGATAATCATCGGGCCTGCCGAATCGAGGATGCTCTGTTGAAGCTGGGCGACATGCTGGAGTTGGCGCTCTGCCTGCCTTTGGCGATGAAAAGACCGAAAACTGGAGACACTGGCGCCAATGAGCAGAATCTGGGCTCCAAGCCAGCACGCGATGAACCAGAAAAGCCGCTGGACGTCCGGCTCCGCCGTGCGCATGGCTCGTGCCAATACGAATACGCCGCTCATGGATAGCACCAGAGCTGCGACAAATACGATGGTCTGTGTGCGCGCGTTTCGAGGCAAAATCACTTCAGTCGCTCGAGGAGAAGAGCTGGCTGCCAGCGTTCCAAGGTTGTGGCCGGCAACTCAGGCATTTACCGGTCATACTGTCTCTGCGATGCAGCGGGTGTTCCGATCTCCCGAATGAGCGTAGCGCCGTCATGTACAACGCAGATACAAAAAGGATTAAGTGAAAAATCTCTCAGAATTCAATCAGAGTATAGGGTATTTAAGAGCCTCTGTTGCAAATAATTGCAACCCTTGGTCTAGGATGTGAGGTCACCTTGATTAGGTGTCCGGCAGGATGAACTCATTTCGATGATGCCGGCCCGTCGGACTAGATAGCAGTCGGACCCTTGCGCAGGTGCATTTCCATGCCCCGTTCGAATGGAATCAGGTTGGACTGGGGCTCCGGTTCGTGCACCGGAGTCAGCTCGCGACGCGCTGAAGAGCGGCACAAAGACCAGAACCAGACAAAGGACGCAATGTAAATCGCAGCAAAAAGTTCAACAGCCAACCACACGGCAGTACTCCAGTGAGGATATCTACGATCGAATCGGTGGATTGATCTAGGAATCGTAACCCACGCGAGCTGCATTAAGCTACGATAAATTTCGTTTATAGCGCTATTTTTTTTAAGCCAAAAGTAACGGCCAAAATAGCCATTAGTTGAGCAAAGAAAAGGACAGAAGCCTCATGCCTCTGTCCCTTTAGTAAGCCTGTGAATATGTTTTAGTTAGGCTGTCACCGGCTCAAGCAGCCGCGCCCATTGCTTGCTCTGGCGGCCCTCGTAGGCCTTCTTATGGTACGCGTAACCGGTAATCAGCGGGAGCGCGAGAGTGGCCTCGCTGTAGACCATCTGCTCAAAAACAGTGTCGACTTTGCCCCAGGAGCTGGCTTCCTTCAGGGTGCTGGAGGAGAGCGCGCCGTCGCGAACGTCGGCAACCGTAATCTGGATGGCGTACTTGTGCATGGGAGCGTCGACGCCGAGAATCTCGGCCGCGACCACGATATCCTGCGCGAAGTTCTTGGGCACGCCGCCGCCGATCATCAGCAGGCCCGTGGTCGGATTAGCGATCTTGAGCTGGGTGATTTCGTAAAAATCCTTCGCTGAATCGAGCGAAACCTTGGGCTTGTCCTGCCGCTTGTGCTGGTGGGCCACCAGGCCAAATCCAGCGGAGCAATCGCTGAAGGCGGGGCAGAAGATCGGCACATCCTTCTGGTATGCCGCGTAGACGATCGAATCGATGCCGCACTTATCCGGGGTGCGGGCCTTCTGGTCAAGATAAGCGCCCATGGCGCGGATGAATTCACGCGAGCTGTACGGGCGCGGATCGAGAGAGTTGGCGATCTGCTCGGTGGTCTCGTCGCAGATGCGCAGTTCTTCTTCGTCGATGAGCGTGTCGTAGATACGGTCGATCATCAGGTCGCGCAGCATCGCGTCCTCAGTGCCTTGCTTGAGCAGATCGTTCGCGATCCAGTGTTTAAATCCGAGCGCCTCGAAGAAATCCTGATCGACGATGTTGGCGCCGGTCGAAACAATGGCGTCGACCATGTTGTTGCGGATGAGATCGACGAAGATCTGCTTGAGTCCAGAGCTGATCAGCGATCCGGCGAGGCAGAGAATGACCCCGCATTCTTGATCGCGAAGCATGCGCTCGTAAATCGAAGCCGCCCGGTGAAGATCACGGGAGCTGAAGGCCATGTACTGCATGGCATCGACGAGAGCAACGACATCGTGCTGCTTGATATCGATGTGTTGAATAGGGCTTTGGAGGAGTTCCTGTTTCGTAGGCATAGCTCTCATAGGATATCAACCTCCAGCGCGAATCCTTTATGCGAATTATGTGAATTTTGATAGCCCTGGAGGCGTTCGGCGACGCCCCGGAAGGCCCTGCGGCGCTGTTTCCGCGCCCCCCGGTATACTCCCGGCATGAAGACGAATGTATCCGTTCGCCTGCGCTGTCTAGCCTCTTTCGCTCTGCTTCCACTGCTCGCCGTGCCTCCGTCCTTCGGCTGGGGGAACACGGGGCACAGCATGATCAACCGGCTCGCCGCGGAAGGCCTCCCCGTAGACGTACCCGCCTTCCTGAAAACGCCGGAAGCCATCAACGAGATCGAATACCTGGGGCCCGAGCCCGACCGGTGGCGGTCGCTGGCCGAACCGGAGCTGAACGCGGCGCAGGCTCCCGATCACTTCATCGATTTTGAGTACGCAGACATCATCGGAACGCTGCCGCGCCGGCGGTATGAATACATTGCCGCGCTCACAGCAGCGGAAATCACGCATCCCGATAAGGCTCGCGAGCTGCAGCCGACCAGGGTTGGCTTCCAGCCTTACATCACGAATGAAGTCTGGGAGCGGCTGAAGTCGGCCATGCGGGATTATCGTGAGCTGAGCGCCAAGCACGCGGATACGAAGCCGGTGGAGGCAGCCATTCTTTTCTATGCGGGATGGCTGGGACACTATGTAGGCGACGGGTCGCAGCCGCTGCATGTGTCGATCAACTACAACGGCTGGGTGCTTAAAGAAAATCCGAACGGATATACGACCGAACACACAATTCACGAGAAGTTCGAGACCACGTTCGTCAGCGCGAACATCAAACCGGCGGATGTGCAGCCTCTGATATCTGCGCCGAAGCCGGTTGGCGACGAATGGGAAGCCTATATGACCTACCTGCGGCACTCGCAGTCGCTTGTCGAACAGATTTACCAACTCGACAAGCAGAAAGGGTTTGACGGCGCGGGCACTCCGGAAGCAAAGCAGTTCACCGCCGGGCGTCTGGCGGCTGGTGCGAGCATGCTGCGAGACCTGATCTATTCGGCATGGATCGAGAGCGCTAAGCCTGTTCCGCAGTGGCATGAACCTTCCAGCGTACCCAGTGCCGCTCCCGCAAAGCCAGGGTCGGGGTTCTAGATGCGCGTGTAGCCGCCGGCGAGTAATGGGCAGGTTGAACCCATGAGGGACAGACAATCCCCCTGACATCCCTAGCCCGCCTGTGAGGATTGATAAGGCATTTGTCCGATGTGGCGACTTTATCGACGGGTGGATCGGCAGCAGTAAACTGAACAGGTGGGTCCCACGTCCTTTGGAGGCTAGATGGTCCGGTTTAGCTTGGGTTATGTCGCGGTTTGTGAGTTTCTGCTTGGCGCTTTGTTCGCGTTCTACTTTTTGTTTGATTGCGCTCTAATCGCACGCCCTTACGGACATACTCACACGCACGAAATCGTTGTTGGTCTGCTCTTCACCGCGTCATTTACTCTATTGTGCTCATCGTCGGCACTTTGCCTACTGCGTGGTTCAAGCTGGTCATGGTTTGCTGCGTGGTTCCTTGGTTTGCTCGTTCTTGCTCTTGGCGTGGTCGCTATCTACGACGCATTCCATCCGTCCCCAAAGAGCCCTGATGGTTACTTTGGCGTTCTCTATGGTCCTCCTCTGATCCTTGTGAGTGGAGTCGGTCTGGTCTTGCTGAGTCTGCCTGGAACCCGGAGGTTTGTGCTGCATCAAGAGCAGGTCCCCTCGCCGTAAAACTGTAATGCAGTAGGTCAAACACTCAGCCTTCTTTTAGTAGTTTGGGCCTCGGCTTAGTGCATATGTCTGAATAACGGGTTCTCGAAAGTGTGCTGTTCCTGGCGTTCAATTCAACCTGACACCACTACCTGCCGCCCCATTGTTGCCGTGACGTGACGGTCATGTTACAAAAAGGTACGTTTCGGCTCGATTGCGTCAGGCTGTTTCCCTGAAGAATTGCGAACGGCGAAGTCTCTCATCTAAGCAACCACGAAATGATTCAGGGAGTGGCTCAATATCCCGGATTCTAAAGGTCGAATGAGTACAACGCTGTTACGTGGAGAATTCGACAATCCGCTGCTGCGGGATTATTTCCTCGATCACGCCTTCGATGAGATGTTCACGCTTGAGGGCAACATTCGTCCGCACTACTCGGCCCTGCTGAGGATGATCTCCGGCCTGCCGCGCGAGGAACTGCAGCGCCGCAAGCATTCCGCCGACGTTTCGTTCCTGATGCAGGGCATTACCTTCACGGTCTATGGACGAGAAGAGGGAACCGAGCGCATCTTCCCCTACGACCTGATTCCCAGGCTGGTGACCGGCGAAGAGTGGGACGTAATCGAGCGGGGACTCACGCAGCGCATTACGGCTCTCAACCTCTTTCTGCATGACGTCTACCACGAGGGCAAGATTCTTGCGCAGGGCGTGATTCCGCGCGAGATTGTCTACAGCTGCCAGCATTTCCGCCGCCAGATGCGGGGATTGCAGGTGCCGCGGAATGTCTACGTAGCGGTAGCGGGCACCGATCTGCTGCGGTTGAAGACCGGCGAGTACGTGGTGCTCGAGGACAATCTGCGCGTTCCCAGCGGCGTGTCTTACATGCTGACCAACCGCCGGATCATGAAGCGCACGCTGCCTCACCTCTTTCATAGCTACGGCGTGCGGCCCATCGAGCACTACACGCAGGCGCTTCTCAGCACGCTACGCTCGATCGCCCCGGAGGGCCGCCCTGAGCCATCCATCGTTCTGCTCACTCCAGGCGTCTACAACTCGGCGTACTTCGAGCACACATACCTGGCGCGCCAGATGGGGATCGAATTGGTAGAAGGCCGCGACCTGGTCATCCACGACAACGTGGTCTACATGCGGACGACCGGTGGCCTTAAGCGTGTGGACGTTATCTACCGCCGCGTCGACGACGACTTTATCGATCCTCTGGCTTTCCGTACGGATTCGATTCTGGGCGCGGCCGGTCTGTTCAACGCATATCGCGCGGGCAACGTGACGCTGGCGAATGCGTTCGGCACAGGAGTTGCCGATGATAAGGCGCTCTATGCGTATGTCCCGGCGATTATTCGCTACTACCTTGGTGAGGAACCGATCATCAACAACGTTGAAACCTACCTGATGACGGATCGATCCCAGCGTCAGCACGCACTTGAGAATATCGACAAGCTGGTAGTGAAAGCAGTGGGCGAGTCAGGCGGATACGGCATGCTGATTGGTCCGCACAGCAGTACCGCCGATCGCGAGGAATTTCGGCGTCGGATCGAGGCCAATCCCCGCAACTACATCGCGCAGCCCACGCTCGATTTCTCGCGCTCGCCCTGCCTTCTCGAAGACGGCAGCATCGAGCCGCGTCATGTGGACCTGCGACCCTACATCCTTTATGGAGACAAGGTCACGATCGTCCCCGGGGGCCTCACGCGCGTGGCCCTGCGCAAGGGGTCGCTGGTGGTGAATTCCTCCCAGGGTGGCGGCAGCAAAGACACCTGGGTGCTGGGGTAGCGTATGCTTTCTCGCGTCGCAGACAGCCTTTACTGGACCAGCCGCTACCTGGAGCGCGCTGAGCATACCGCGCGCCTGGTCGATATCAACATGGGCCTGATGCTGGATAAATCGGAAGTCAGCGAGGAACGCCGATGGAAGCGCGTGCTGGCTGCCCTCGGTCATCCGCGTGACATCGAGTGGAACGACGACGTATATTCGCTCGTCCATACGCTGTGCTTCGATACCTCGAATGGAGCCTCGGTAACCGCTTGTGTCTTTTCCGCGCGCGAGAATGCCCGCCAGATTCGCGAGGCGATCAGCACCGAGCAGTGGCAGCGGCTGAACCGGCTGTTTCATGAGATCTCCCGGATGCGGCCGCCTTCGCCTTCCGATACGCAGCTCCACGAGTTTCTGCCTGCGCTTTACGACGGCGTGCATTTGTTTCAGGGGGTTACGGATACGACCTTGAGCCACGGCGAGGGGTGGCAATTCCTCCAGGTCGGACGATTTCTCGAGCGCGCAACTGCAACCACAAAGCTATTGGACATCTATCAGAGGGAGGTGTTCGCGAACATTGATGATACGGTCGATGCCTACGAATATCTGGAGTGGATTGGGTTGCTGCGCACCTGCACAGCATTTGAAGCCTATTGCAAGGTCTACACCGCCGACTTAACGTATGAACGCATTCTGGAGTTTCTGCTACTCGATCCGGAGTTTCCGCATTCGATCCGCTACTCCATCGACCGTCTTCACCGGTCCCTCGACGCCATCCAGCAGGAGTCGCACGGGCACCATGCGACGGAATTGATGCGCGTCTCGGGTAAGTTGCAGTCCTCTCTCGGGTACGGGCAGATTTCCGAGATTCTGGGGCAGGACCCCGCACGCTACCTGCGCCGGATTCTCGAGCAATGCCGCCAGATTCACGACCTCGTCTACGAGGTCTACATTCAATACTCCGTGCAGACCGCGCTGGCTCTATAGAGACGAGGGCATCGATGCTTTTCTACTCCATTCGGCACCTGACAAAATTCGTGTACTCGAAGCCTGTGAGCGAGAGCGTGATGGAAGTGCGGATGCACCCGCGCAGCGACAGCAATCAGCGGTGCCTCACATTTTCTCTTTCGGTAAGCCCGCGCTGCCGCGTCTTTTCCTACCGCGACCATCTGAGCAACAATGTCCACCACTTCGACATTCCGGGACAGCACGAACAGCTGGTGATTGTCGCGGAGGCGCTCGTGGAGCATCAGCCCCTCGCGGAGATTCCTGCATTTCTGGCTCCGGACGCGTGGCCGGAACTGGATGCAATCGTATCGGAAGGGGACTATTGGGAAATGCTGCTGCCCAGCGAGTTTGCGGTGCCCACTCCGGCCCTGGAGGAATTAGCACGCGAGCTTGGCATATACCGCCGTGACGATCCCATGGTCTTGCTGCGTGAGCTGAACGAAAAGCTGTATGAGTGTTTCAGCTATTCGCCGCGTACCACTCGCGTCGATTCGCCGATCGACGAAGCGCTCCATTCCCGGCAGGGAGTTTGCCAGGATTTCGCCCACATCATGATCGCGCTTGTTCGGCAACTCGGAATCCCATGCCGCTACGTGAGCGGATACCTCTACCATGGCAAGGAAGACAACGACCGCTCGATCTCGGACGCCACCCACGCCTGGGTCGAAGCGTTCCTGCCGCATCTTGGCTGGGTGGGTTTCGATCCTACGAACGCATTGATCGCTCAAGACCGCCATATTCGCACGGCGCTGGGTCGCGACTATGCCGATGTTCCGCCGACCAGGGGCATTTTTCTTGGTCGCACTGCCGGCGATCTATATGTTGCCGTCCAGGTGACAGCTTCGGAACAGGCGCCCGCACTCGATCAGGAGCTGCCAATCCCCGAGGACTGGTCGATGTTGGTCGAAAAGGCGCAGGCTCCTCCTCCGCCTCCAGCCGAGCCGCTCTTGCTGTTGCAGCAAGCGCAGCAGCAACAGGCGCAGCAGCAACAATAGAATCAGCCGAGAATCAGCCGGTCAGCGGGAATTTAGCGACCATCGGGAGCGGCCCCTAGGGCAAGGCATTATGCCCGCCACGACCGGCGCACAGCGCCGTGTACTCATAGCGGTACGCTACCCGCCGATGTGAACCATGCTGCGCGAAGGTTTCAGGAAGTCCGGTTCGCCGATATGGTGCCGCGCTTCTTTCAGGGTTACGGTGCGTTCGATGAACGCAGCCAGCTCATCGTCGCTGCCTCCGCGCTTCATCACGCCGTACAGATCGTGGTCGAATTGGGAAAACAGGCACGTACGGATTTTTCCATCGGAAGTGAGGCGGAGGCGGCTGCATTGACCGCAGAAAGCCTGCGACACGGGCGCGATGATGCCGATCTCTCCGACGCCGTCGTCGAAGGTGTAGCGCACAGCGGTTTCGCTGGGAGTGTTCGGCGCGAGCCTGACCACGGGCCTGGAGCTCTCCAGCTGCGCGACCACTTCGCGGATGGGGATGACGGTGTCCGGAGCCCAGAGACGATCCTCTTCCAGAGGCATGAATTCGATGAACCGCACGATCACGCCTTCATCGCGCGCAAATTTCGCGAAGGGGACGATCTGATCGTCGTTGAATCCGCGCAGCAGAACGCAGTTCACTTTGACGGGATCGAGACCAGCGCGCTGGGCGGCTCGAATACCCTTGACCACGCGCTCAAAGCTGCCCGGAACCCGCGTGATGCGGGCAAAGGTGGCGGCATCGACCGCGTCCATGCTGACAGTGATGCGGTTCAGGCCCGCGTCCTTCAGAGGCGTCGCCAGATCTTCGAGCAGATGGCCATTCGTAGTGAGGGCGAGGTCGAGTGGTTCTCCGATTCTTGTTCGCAGCTTCGCCAGCTGCCCCACGAAGTCTACAAGGCCGCGGCGCAGCAAAGGTTCCCCGCCCGTCAGTCGCACCTTTTCAATGCCCAGGCTGACGAAAATGCGGACCAGGCGCAGGTAATCCGCCATGGGTAATTCGGAGTACTGCGCCCCTTCGTTGCCGGTCCGGCAATAGACGCAACGATAGTTGCATCGGTCGGTGACTGAAATGCGCAGATCGGTAATTGTCCTCTGGTAGCGGTCCGTGAGGATGGATGGAGCGACGATGGGAGCCTCATCAAGGGCTCCGAATGTAGTCAACCGGGGCGGCATAGATCTTATGTCTACTCTATTGGATGTGCGAGGGAGCCGCCAGCTTCAACCTGATTGGCAACCCAGCCTATTGGTGCGGCGGGGGCGGAGATTGCTGGGGCGAAGACGGAGATGTCTTCGGCGCAAGCAAGTGATGAAAGTGGCTATAGAATCGCCGGTTACAAATCAGGCACCGGAACGGACGACGACGGAAAAGCAGATGGGGAAGATCGATCGCACGAAGATGTGACCTTCGTAGAGCCTTGTCTTCGTAGCACCAGGGGCAGGAAAGCTGCGAGTCGACCATGGGGGAGAGATCTCCCTGCGAGGAATTGACAACAGAGGAACTATGGTTACTGGAGGTAATGTCTCACGGATTACTTTCGGGTGCAAGCACTCCGAGGAATCATTAGTAATCAAGCTCCGGCGGGTCCCCGTTACGGCGGCTTATGTTGGATGAACGACGGATTATTGCCTGAACGAGCCGCAACGCTGGCCGATTTACATGCCGTCGTAATTCGGTCCGCCGCCGCCCTCGGGCGGGACCCAGTTGATGATTTGGTAGGGATCCATGATGTCGCAGGTCTTGCAGTGAACACAGTTGGCAAAGTTGATGTGAAGCTCTTTCGTCGGAGCGGCTCCTGGAGTTTCCGATGATGTCTCGACCATCTCATACACCGCCGCGGGGCAGAAGTACTGGCAGGGATTGCCGAACTCCTTCACGCAGCGGGTGCTGCAGATATTCAGGTCCTCGATGACAAGATGCACCGGCTGGTCGTCGTCATGGCGCGTGCCCGAGTGGTAGACATCCGTCAGGCGGTCGAAGGTGAGCTTTCCGTCTCCCTTGGCATTGCCCAGAAAGTGCTCGCGCCCGTCGCCGTAAACGCTCAGCGCATCCGCGTGCTTCATGCGCAGATATCCGGCATGGTTGGTCGAGTCAGGCCCGAGGTTGCCGCCGCGCATCAATTGCTGGATGCCGGCACGAACGAGTCCGTCGTACAGCCCGTTCTCAAACGCCTGGTGAAAGTTGCGCACCGCGTAAAGCTCGTCCTTGATCCAGCTCGAATCGACAGCGGCCTTATATTCGCTGAGCGTGTCAGCGGAGCTGTCGCCCGAAAGCATCGCGTCGAAGGCGGTCTCCGCCGCCAGCATGCCGCTCTTGATCGCCAGATGAATGCCCTTGAGCCGCTGCGAATTCAGAAAGCTGGCCGAGTCGCCCAGCAGCATCCAGCCGTTGCCGTAAATGCGCGGCATGGTCAGCCAGCCGCCATACGGCAGGCTCTTCGCGCCGTAGCGAACCATCTTGCCGCCTTCCAGAATGCGCCGCGCCAGCGGGTGCAGCTTGAAATCCTGGAAGACATGGTGCGGATCGGTGCGGGGGTCTTCATAGTCGAGACCGGTGACGTAGCCGATCGAGATTAGGGTGTCGGAGATTCCGTAAATCCACGCCCCGCCGTACTCGTGGGTCGTGAGCGGATAGCCCAGCGTATAAATGACTTCGCCTTTGCCAACGCGTCCCGCGGGGATCTCCCATAGTTCCTTGATGCCCGCTCCGTAGGTCTGCGCGTGGTTCGGGTCTTCGAGGTTGAGATGGTTGATGAGCTGCTTCGCGCAGTTCCCACGTGTACCCTCGGCAAGGATGGTGATCTTGGCGCGCAGGTCATAGCCCGGCTCGAAGTTGGCCTTGGGCTGGCCCTGCTTGTCCACTCCCTTGTCATCTGTGCGCACCCCAGCGATGCGCGCAGTCTCAACATCGCGGCTGTCGTCGTCATACAGCAGCTCTGACCCCGCGAATCCGGTGAAAATGGTGATGCCCGCCTCTTCGACCTTCTGGCCGAGCCACTTCACGAACTTATTGATCGAGATGACGTAGTTGCCGTGGTCGCGCAGCGGCGGCGGGACGATCGGGAATTTGCGCGCCTTGTCCTTGCTGAGAAAGTAGACCGACTCCTTCGTGACCTCGGCATCGATCGGCGCTTCGTTTTCGAAGCCGGGAAGCAACTCGCGCATCGACCTTGGATCGAGCAGCGCTCCCGACAAACAATGCTGCCCCACCTCGCGTGCCTTTTCGAGCACGTAGATGTTCTCTTTCGTCATCGGCTCTTCGGGATGCTTCTCATTGTGCTCATCGATGAGCTGCGAGAGCCGCAGCGCACAGGCCATTCCCGCCGGCCCTCCGCCGACGATGACGACGTCGGCCTCCATCTGCGGGCGGTCAATACCTTCAAGGGGTTTGCGAAACGTGATCATAGGCGACTGGATAGGATACAGAAAATTGCTCGCGTCGAGAGCTACTGTGTTCTTTCTGAGGCGTTTGATATTCGAACACCGGGCAGCTGCGAAAGCGTTGGGAGAATAACTTCTTCGATCAAATTCAGTCGACCCTCCAGTTCTGCCGCCCACTCTGGTGTTGCCGGCACATTTACGGGGATCACATTCTTCGATGACTGCCCTTGTTTCGCAAGTTCGACCCACTTCCGCATGTCACCGATGTAGCCACGAAGAGCTTCAGCAGGCGTCTTGCACGAATCAATGACCAAATACGCGGACGGAACATCCCCGACAACTACCCACAGCCATTCATCGACATCTGGCCTTGCCGGCTCGATCCGAAAGAGGAAAATGGCAATAACGCCACCAACTCCGGCGCCAAAGTGTGATTCAACGATCGATTTGCACCACGAGAACGACAGAACATATCGCCTGGCTTCTTCAAGCATGTTGAGAAGAAGCGCAGTGTCCTCTTCATCCTCGCCGATCATTTGACTGACAGGATCTACTCCGGAAACAGGCAATTTTGCGGGTTCATGATTCAAGCGTAACCTTCGCCTTCTCGAGGTCGCCCACCTCCCTCTGCAGGCAGCCTCATCTACCGAAACAGCGACAGATCAATCGCATCGCCCATCGCCTTGTACCCTGCGTCTTTCGGATGCAGATGATCCCCGGAATCGTAATCCGGCAGAAATGTCTCCGGATGCGCCGGGTCCTGCGTGATCTTGTCGAAATCGATCACGCCATCGAAGACGCCGCTTGTCCTGATCCATTGGTTGTAGGCTTGCCGAACCTGCTCGCCCTGCGGCGTGGAATAGCCGGTGGGCAGGTACGGCGTGAGCGTCGCGCCGAAGACCTTGATGCCGTGCTGGTGTGCGCGCGTCACCAGTTGCGTCAGCCCGAAGATCAGGTCGTCGGCAGTGATGATGTCGCCCGGCTCGTGTGGGTCTTTCAGATGGCCAATGTCGTTGATGCCTTCAAGGATAATCAGGGATTTCACGCCGCTCTGCGCGATTACATCGCGATCGAAGCGCGCCAGCGCGCTCGGGCCGTATCCATCATGCAGCACGCGGTTGCCGCCGATACCCTGATTCAGCACGCCTAAGTCGGCGGTCTTTTTGTCCGCCTGCAGCCGGGCGGCCAGCACATCGGGCCAGCGTTGGTTGGCATCGCGCGCGCTCTGAGCGCCGTCTGTGATGGAGTCGCCGAAGGTAACGATGGCTGCGGCCTTCCCATCGGTCTTCACGTCGATGCCTTTCACGAAGCACCAGGCATAGACCGGACTCGAATTGTCGGCAGTAGCGGCCGCCGTCGCATCGCCTTTGAGCACGTAGTTGGTCGAATCAGCAAAGGTGTGGCAAGTGGTGTTGTGAATGCGCTGCTCAGGCACGTAGATGCTTACGACTAAATCCGACAGCGGCGCTGACTGCATCGTTACCGGATCGCTGAGCACAAAAGCTCCTGCCGGAATCTCGACAGTCGGCCTTCCGTTGAAGGTGAGCGCGTGGTCTGTATTTGTCTGGATTGCCCCGCTGCCCGCGCTGACCGCGATGTGCGCCGCACCCATGGTAAGCGGATCGGTCCCAAATTCGTTTGTGAGTTGCACCCGCACCGCCGACCCACCGAGACTGATGTGCACGATGTTGCGATAGGTAGTGTTGCCCGGTCCTGGCTGGCCTGCATTTACCACGGAGCCTACTGGCGAAGCCGCCCACGTTCCCACCCAATTTGCAGCCGGTCCCTGACCAAGAGCCGCAAGGCCACCAAACGCCACGAAAGTTAACGCAAGAAATCCCCGCCGCATGTGCTCCTCAGAATTTCATTTTTTCGTTCCGGATGAGTGTATGACGATCGCTCCCCTCGCGCCACGGTCAAGGGAATCCCTCTCTCGCCTTCACGCAATGGTCGGTGGTCAGCCGCCACAAGAGTCGACTCGCAATGGACAAATCCACGGGGCAACCTGCGATTACAACAAACTTGATGTTCTGCCCGGCCGGGCGAAGAGGATTTGCCATGATGGGTCAAGGCACACCCAGCGCTGTGCGCCGAACCAGCTGGTCGGAATCTCAGGAATATGAAGTAATGCGTGTCCACCTGCGCAGACCAGTTCAGTCCCTTTCCAGCCAAGTAAGGTTTTCGCCGGTTGTCCGATTTCGGCGGGATGCGCCATGCGCCTGAGACAAACCGGACAGCGCCGCCGCTGATCGCGAAAGGCCCAGCGCAGGCCAAGCAGGCAGAGAACAAGCGAAGAAGTGAATTGGACATAACCCGTGAAATGCGACGACAGCGGCACAAACGAGCAATCGAGATCCAGAGATACGAAATGGACCAACAGTATCAGGAGGGAGATTTTAACTGTGAGAAATGCCCAAAAACGCAGTCTTCGGGTGAGTGGGGGTTTTCTGGAATCGCTGCTGTACTCGCCTATGGTGATACGCGTGATGCCGGGTAACGCGAGAAATGCGAGCACAATTCCGAACAGCGAAATTACCCAGCGCGGCCCCATCTGGAAATAACCAAATGGCGTCAGATGCCCAACGACAAATCCGGCGCTATTGATCCCGATTTCGGAGTTGCCGTCGAGAAGCCACGCGTTCACCTGTCCCGGAAGATTCCGTGAAGCGGCGCAAACGACTCCCGCCACCCTGGCATTGACGGAACCAATATGTACTTCAGTCCCTGCTATCTCGTGATTTCCACCGAAGTCTCTCAACCAGGTCTCGTTACTCAGAACGATCCTCGGTAATTGGTCGGGAGCTTCTCGGGCGCGCAGCGTGAAGTGTACCGGGAACTGGAGGAGAGTGAAGAAATCAGAACCGGCGTACGCTACGATCCACTGAGTCCTGGGCGCCGCCCTGCCCGATATTGGTTCGCGGCTGAGCCAGTAATACGAAAAGCCATCGAAATATCGCTGCATGCTGCCCAGCGATGCCCGGACCTGCTCCTCGGCGATGACGTTCGGCGCGCGGCCGGTATTGATGTGCTTTTGTAACGAGCGCCCTTGATAAACGCGGATCCGTGACATTTCTCGTTCCGCGCGGACGCCGGGTGACAGCAGTGCGATGCCCCAGCTCGCGAAAAGGGCAGTGGTGAGTAGTAGCAGACATACAGGAGCGCCTCCCCACGCTGCGGAGAGGGGCGGGTGCTCTTGCCACCATCGCTTCCTGAGGCAAAATGCATCCTGATAAGCTCCCAGACAAAATGCAGTAGCTTCTCGCACAGGCCTGGGAGAAGAGGTGAATTCGGAAGAGCATTCCCGCAGCACGTACCACAATTCCGTGCGCCATTCCCGCAACCATTCTGAGCGTCTCGGCGCGGGGATCAACAGGGATGCGCTCCGCAACAAGCCGAGATGTACGGAACGCATGGCGATCCCCAGCACAGAGATAATCATGACTTCGCTTCCACAAGGGGAACCAATCGCTGCAGCAACGGATAACGCTTCCGCGCGGACTCCAAAGTGGTCTTTCCGTCCGTTGTTAACTGGTAGTACTTCCTGGGTGGGCGCTGCTCCCGATCCGCGATCGCCTGCCGTTCCCAGCGCGAGCGTATCAGTTCATCCTCTTCCATGCGCCTCATGGCTGGATAGACCGTGCCGCTGGGAAGACCAGTCATCTCCATAATCGAGAAGCCATAGACAAATCCGGCGTCGATCGCCTGAAGGATCATCGCAGTGTTGTGCGTCAGCCTGGGCTCTTTGACCATTGATCCATTCTACCCTATGTAGATTTCTACTTGACAAGGGTTGTCCCTGCGCTATAAAGACATCTACATAGGGTGCTTCGTGATGCACCTTGCAGGAGAAGATTCGATGAAAGCAACTGTGCTCTACAGAATAGCCAGCGTTTTGCTCATGGTGTATGCCGCAGGTAACACATACGGACTCTTGAACTTTCGGCGAGCGTCGGAGTCGATGAACAATATGCATTTCCGCGTCGGCCACGGGGGCTTTACTTTCGCCCAGATCATGATTGGTTTTCTACTGTTATGTTCCTGGTACGTTCTGTTCGGGGCATATCTGGCCTGGCGTCTGAGTGTCCTGGCGCGAACAACTCCTCAGGCCATCGGCGCATTGCGATGGGTTTTCATCGCGTATCAACTCGTTGTGGTTTTCATCAGTTGGACCTTCTGCACTGGTCTTGTGGTGATTCTTTCGGCTGTCACTGCTATCTGCATAGGCTGGGCCTCGTGGTTGTCGACAGGCGCACCGCCAGCGCGTTCTTGAATGTGAGAGTGTGGTCGGAATTGGTCTAAAATGACCGGCCGCCTTCGCTGACTGCAATGTGAGCCGCACCCGCTGTAAGGGCCTCAGTTCCGAATTCGTTCGAGCCCGCATCAACGTCACAGAAGTGAGTTGCCCCACCCGTCCCGCGTTCTTTGCGGAAAGGATGGGGCAACAATCCTATATTTGCGGATATTCGCTCGAGCAATCAGCCGGGGCTCAGAAGGTTTCGTTCACCATTTCCTCGCTTTTCTTCCAGAGAGCCTCCGCGTTCACCGCGTCGAGAGCGTAAGCGCGAACGCCTTCACTGATGGGGGAGATGGGGACATTGTCAGGCACGATGTTCCCGGCGTGGCAGTTCTCGCAATAGCGGCCGCCGATTTCATCCGTCGAAGCGACGACGCCGGCCCACACGGAGGTCGCCGCTCCCTGCGGAATGGTCTTCCACTGAAAGGGCGGCTTGCCCTCGGAGGCGAGCTGCTGGTTGATCTGTTCAAGCATGGCCGGAATTCTGCTGGGGTCGAGGTGGCGGCCAAGTTCGGTGGGGATGCCTCCGGGGTGTACTGCAGCAGCGCGGACGCCGCGCCCTTTGTGCCGCTTGTCGAAAGCGACGGCGAAGAGAATGTTGGCGGTCTTCGAGCGGCCATAGGCGACGAAGGGTTCGTAAGGCGTGCTCTCGAAGTTGGGATCTTCAAGATCGACATTGCCGTAGCGATGGCCGGAAGAGGAAAGATTAATGAGGCGTCCTCCGTCGCGGATGAGCGGCGCAATACGGTTGACGAAGACGAAGTGCCCGAGGTGGTTGGTGCCGAACTGCGTCTCGAAGCCGTCGACGGTGTGTCCGAAGGGCGTGGCCATGACGCCGGCGTTGGCGATAACCACGTCAAATAGCTCGCCCTTGGCAAGCAGCTTGTCCGCCGCGGCGCGCACGCTCTTGAGATCGCCAAGGTCAAGCTCGATCAGCTCAAGGCTTCCGCCGTTGTCCGCGGCGTCGCTGCGAACCAGCGCTGTCGCCGTTTCAGCCTTGGTAAGATCGCGGGCCGCACCGACGACCTGCGCGCCATGTGCCGCCAGGGAGCGCGCAGTCTCAACGCCGAGCCCCGCGGAAACTCCAGTGACGAGAATTCGCTTGCCTTTGAGATTTGCGCCCGACAGGACGTCTTCCGTTGTTGAAGTCGCTCCAAATGCGTTTGCTATTGCGTTTGCCATTCGGTTCTCCCGATTTTTAGACAGTGGTTTCTCAGACACTTCGAGCTGCGTCCATGCGCATCCACATTGACGAGCAGTTACAACCTGCGCGTAAATGGAGAGTGTCTCCGCAATAGAGATAACCGGAGAGTATCTCCGGTTGCAAAAAATTCTCTATGACAAAGAATCGTTCACAGAAGCGTTCACAACTTGCCAGTCGAAAACCCCGCTCCGACGCGCAGCGCAATCGCGAGCGCATTCTGGAGATCGCCAGGGAGGCCTTCACACGATCAGGCGTAAACGTCAGCCTGGACGATGTGGCGAAGCAGGCCGGGGTGGGTGCGGGAACGCTGTATCGGCACTTTCCGACGCGCGATGCGCTGCTGGCGGCGGTGTATCAAAGTGAAGTGGAAAAGCTGGCGGCGGCGCAGCGAAAGTTTGCCGAAACGATGCCTCCGATTGAGGCGTTGCGCGCCTGATGCTGCTCTTTGTGGATTACATCGCGGCGAAGCAGATTATCGCTCCCGCGCTGAATACGATGGTTGGCGGACCGTCGAAGCTCTTTGCGGCGACTGGCGACCTGGTGAAGAACGCGATTCATGCTCTCGTACAGCGGGCCATCGAAAGCGGGGATATCCGGCCCGATCTCGAACCGCTGGATCTGCTGCGCGCCCTGATCGGCGTATCGAATGTGGCGTCGGCTCCGGACTGGCGCCAGAGTGCGCGGAGGCTGGTGGAGATCCTGATCAAAGGCTCGCGGCCAGTGGAGCGGACCCGGCGGAAGGGCCGCCCTTAATAACCGCAAAATCGGGTGCCCCATATCTGGCGGCTTTATCGCCAGATGTGGGTCGTTGCGCCATACCTAGTATTCTGGTCGAGTAGCCATGGCGTATCCCACAAATAACCTCAGAATCAAATCCACCAGGGTCGTCCTTCCCCCCATCTTCCTCGAAGAGGAAATGCCCGTTACAGAGAGCGCTTCCCGCACCGTCTTCGAGGCGCGTCGCCAGATCATCGACATCCTTAATGGCGCAGACGACCGCCTCCTCGTCGTCGTCGGCCCCTGCTCGATCCACGATCCAGCCTCTGCCAGGGAATACGCGGGTCTTCTGAAGGAGGCCATCGCCGAACTTTCCAGCGATCTGCTCATCGTCATGCGGGTGTACTTTGAGAAGCCGCGCACCACGCTCGGCTGGAAGGGGCTGATCAACGATCCTTACTTCGACGAATCCTTCCGCATAAATGACGGATTGCGGATAGCCCGCCGTCTCCTCCTCGATCTTGCCGAGATGGGCGTGCCCGCCGGCACCGAATTCCTCGACATGATTTCGCCCCAATACCTCTCCGGCCTCATAAGCTGGGGAGCCATCGGCGCGCGCACAACCGAGAGCCAGGTCCACCGCCAGCTCGCGTCCGGACTCTCCTGCCCGGTCGGCTTCAAGAACGGCACCTCCGGCAACGTACAGATCGCGATGGAAGCCATTCTCTCGGCGAGCCATCCGCATACCTTCCTGGGCACTTCAGAAACTGGACAATCCGCCATCCTTCTCACTTCCGGCAACTCGGACTGCCACATCATCCTCCGCGGCGGTCGGGAAATCACCAACTACGATGCAGCCTCTGTCGCTTCGACCATCGAGCAGATGGAAAAGACAGGTGTCAGACCCCGCATCATGATTGACTGCAGTCATGCAAACAGCGGCAAAGACCATCGCAGGCAAGGCTTGGTATGCCGTGCCGTATCAGAACAGATCTCGAACGGGGAACGCCGCATCATCGGAGCGATGCTTGAGAGCAATCTCGTTGCCGGATGCCAGACTCTCGTAAACGGCAAGGCGCTTGTCTACGGACAGAGCATCACCGACGCCTGCATCGACTGGCTTGAGACGCACACCCTCCTGCACGAACTCGCCGCCGCCGTCCAAAAGCGGCGCAGTCACCCTCATGCCGGGCAAGTTCGTTCCACAGAAACGTACATCTCGCAATGAGCCAGAACGGCCGAGCGTGGCCTGTGGATCGGGTGCCCCATACAAGCCCGATTTTGGCTTGAGTGGGTAGCAGAGCGGATGCCGGGTGCCCCATACAAGCCCGTTTTTGGCTTGCAACCGAGGATCACGCCCGGGAAAGGTCGCCGGACACTGGCCGACTTAAGGGTAGCAATCCTGTTCAGTGAGTGCATTGGCAATCTATCACGCGTCGGTGTAAGGGTTCAGAGACCAGGGAATGGAAATCCGGCTCGCCACAACATCACTTGACATCCAACCGTAATCCACTACCATATGGTTGTGGATTACCTAGGGACAACATTTGCGGCATTGTCTGATCCAACCCGCCGGGCAATCGTCGAACGACTCTCCCATGGGCCTGCCTCTGTCCATAGGTTGACGGAGCCGTTTGCGCTCTCGCAGCAAATGATTTCAAAACATATCGCCTACCTAGTGCGGGCGCGGATTGTGATCAAGACCAAGCACGGACGCGAGAGTGTGTGCACGCTTAGGCCCAAGGCAATCAAGACAGTCAGCGAGTGGGCGTTTAGCTATCGCCGATTCTGGGAAGAGAGTTTCGACAAACTGGATGTGGTTGTAAATCAAATGAAGAAAGAGGAGAAGAGATGACAGAAAACACGGTACGCGAAGTTGAGCGGATGGTGATTACCAGAGTTTTTGATGCCCCACGCGAACTGGTTTGGAAGGCGTGGACAGACCCGAAATATGTGATGCAGTGGTGGGGGCCGAAGGGTTTTACCTCGCCTGTTTGCAAGATGGATTTTCGCGTGGGAGGGAAATCTCTCTTCTGCATGAAATCACCGGATGGGCAGGAGGGCTGGAATGGGATCGAATACCACGAGATCGTGCCGTACGAGAAGATCGTATCCTCGATGTACTTTTCAGACGCGGAGGGAAACAAGATTGATCCTGAGCAACTGGGAATAGAAGATGAGGCTATTGAGGGCGCATACGACGTGACCCTGTTTGAGGATTTGGGAGACGGCCGGACGAAACTGACCCAGATTGGAAATGAGCCGATGGAGAGCGCGAGAGACAGCGGTCAACTCGAGGGCTGGAACGAGCAACTCGATAAAGTTGCTGCAGTCGTTGCGGAGCTGGCGCAGGCGAAATAAGAAACTGAAGCTTTGATTCGCGAAACTCAACCGTGGAGGAAGAAATGAAAAGAACTCCGTTTCTCGCTATCGTGCTGCTGGCATTCGCATTTTCCGCGCATGCCCAGGACGCGACGAAGAAAGATGCAGGCGTCAAACCTGCAGATCCGGAAGTGAAAGTCGTGCTCGATTCCTGGAATGAGATTGGCCGCAAGCTGACGACGATGGCCGAAGATTTTCCTGAGGACAAATACGACTTCAAGCCGACACCCGCGGAGCGAAGCTTCGCCGAGCAGTTGCTGCACGCGGCGGGTTCCTGCTACTACTTCACGAATCCTGCGATGGGGAAGAAGCCCCCCGCTGGAGAAGATCCGAAGCGCGACCAATACAAGTCAAAGGCCGACATCGTTGCGTTCGTCAAGAAATCCTTCGCCGATGGTGCCGCCGCCATCCAGTCGAAAGGCGACAAAGGCCTGATGACGGAGGTTGTTTATTTCCCTCAGCAGAAATCGCGCGTTATCGACATTGCCTACGGCATTATCGAGCATAGCGGTGAACACTACGGCCAACTCGTTGTGTACTACCGCCTCGCGGGCCTTGTGCCGCCGGAGTCGCGGCCCGCGAAGTAAAGCTCAAGTGACCAGGTACCCCGTCCTTATCGCGCGCCGTCTGCGCGAACGGGCGGGGATTTTGGTTTTTGGACCTTTAGTATTCAATGCGCCGCACGGCATATGGATATCTCTGCCGGGTGCCCCATTCAAGCCCGGTGTTGGCTTGAGTGGGCAGCTCCAGAGTCAGGCCGGGTGCCCCATCTGGCGGCCTTACCGCCAGATGTGGGATATGAGCTTCCACACCAATGAGTAGTCATTCTGAACGACCCAGAACGAAGTGAAGGGGAGCGAAGAACCCATGCGATCCGCACCCGCCTCTACCGCGAGTCGCCGGGTGCCCCATTCAAGCCCGGTTTTGGCTTGAGTGGGCAGTTCCAGAGTCAGGTCGGGTGCCCCATATCTGGCGGCCTTACCGCCAGATGTGGGATATGAGCTTCCACACCAATGAGTGGTCATTCTGAGCGACCCGAACGAAGTGAAGGAGAGCGAAGAATCCGCGCGATCCACACCTGCCTCTACCGCGAGTCGCCGGGTGCCCCATTCAAGCCCGGTTTTGGCTTGAGTGGACAGTTCCAGAGTCAGGCCGGGTGCCAGGTGCCCATATCTGGCGGCCTTACCGCCAGATGTGGGATATGAGCTTCCACAACAATGACAGTCATTCTGAGCGCCCCTGAACGAAGTGAAGGAGAGCGAAGAATCCATCCGATCCACATCCGCCTGCACCGTGAGTTGCTTTCTCGGGGCATTGGCGATTTGGCAACAACTGGGATCGAAAAGGCCTAAGTCACCATAAGCGCGTTTATCGGGAGTAATGAATTACGATGCGTCATGCGATTCTTCTACTGGGCGTTGACGTTTACCCTTTGTGCCGCGCTCTGCCACGCACAGACGGGCATCAATGATGCGACGTTCCTAAAGCAGGCCCGTGCGAAATATGACGCACCCTTTGGAAGAAATCTCCAATCCTTCAGTTGCACCGTAGAGTTCAACTGGAAGCAACACTTCACTGAGGCCGTACGCGTTGGCGACGAAGGAACGGACGAGGAGATCGCTAAACTCATTCAACCAATCAGCACTCGTGTCACTGTCACTCGACAAGATGCTGCAGTGTCATCTGGGATGACCGACGATGAAGAAAAGAAGCTTCCCCATGGAGGCATGGCGGAAGGTCTCCTCAAACATGCAGTGCAGTTCAGCTTGAATAACTGGTTGGGTGCCAGCAATAACGCGATGCTTCCGCCGGAAAGCACACCCGTTCACGTCGAGCCATCTACGTCAGGCTACAAGCTAGAATTCAAGGTCCAGACGTTTGATGTTGAGATGATGTTCGCGCATGACATGAGCCTCCTGATCGAAGGTGCAAAGGGATCTGCCGCCGATCGCCGGGAAACAGACTTCCGTGCTGGCCCGCAGGGCTTTCTCATGACCTCCTACAGGTTGGGCGAAGATGGAAATTTTAGGCCTGGCAATCGGATAATCCTCACCTACACCTATCAAAGCGTCGGCGGGTTTCAATTACCTGAACAAGTTTCGATCAATCGCGAGAGCCACCACGAAGTCTGGCACTACAAGTTAACCGGCTGCACGGTGGAAGAGGTTAAGTGATTCGGTACCGACAAGTCGGCTTCTGTTTACCGATACCGAAACTTCTTGCCGAGTGCCCCATATCTGGCGGCCTTACCGCCAGATGTGGGATATGAGCTTCCACACCAATGACAGTCATTCTGAGCGCCCCTGAACGAAGTGAAGGAGAGCGAAGAATCCATGCGATCCACATCCGCCTCCAACACGAGTCGCTTTCTCGGCGCATTGGCGATTTGGCAGAACTGAGATCGAAAAGGTCTAAATCACCATAAGCATGTTTCTCGTGAGTTTTTAAAATAAGGCAAGAAAGTTATCGTCTCGAATCAGCTCTGCCCCCGGGGATGCCGAAGTGGAGGGCTTCTGCACTTTAAACCCTGCGGGCAAGATGACGTACGTCCCACTCGTGTAAGGAAAGTCCAGTTCCACTCTCAACTGCTGTCGTGGTAGGACGATCTCTTTCGAAAGGTACTCGACCAGTTCGCCGTACTTGTATTTTTGATCTCCGAGCGCAAACCAACCTGACCGAGACTCATCCACAGGATTCTTGAGCAGGATGTTCGCGCTGTCCCACCAGACGTCACTAATCACGCGTCTACGCTGCTGGTCTTAAGCGCCTCACCGAATTGCAGCAGCTCTTCTTCCATCTGCTGTTTAGTTGCATTCGTCAGAGTCCTTACCGAAAAGCCGAGAGTCAAAAGCTTGTCTGAGACGTCCTCGGCGTCATTGGTCGGATTCTTCAGAGCTTCCACCTGCTGATAGGTCGAGTTTCCAATCACCAAAGCTGTCAGGTTGCGTTCCATGCCGTTCTGAACCTCATCATTAGGCTAAACTGCATTGGTCGGAACCGGATCGATAACGAAAAGTCACCTTGTGTTCACCCAGCCCCGACCGCCGCGAGAAGTGGCCTTCACGCCTTTTGTGTCAACCCCCTGTCCGCAACTTTCCTCGCAACTCTCTCATTCCAAAACGAAGAAACTCCCGTCCACGTGGCTGGGAATTACCCCAAACCCGATAAAATAGAAGTAGAGATTCCATCAGGTCCGCTCCGGCGGGCCTTTTCTGTTTGAGAGGAACCCCGATGGCCCGTTTCTGCGCCGAAATTCTTGCGACCGGCTCGCAATGCACCCAGTTTGCCCGCAAAGGTCAGCCCTGGTGCCGCAACCACTCCGACCCCCGTCAGCGCGAGCGAAACTCCGACGCTCGCGAAACGGTCGCCATGATTTTGAGAATGGACTCCTTTAACGTTGCCCTCGCGCTCTTCAACACCATCCTCGAGCTTCGCGCCAAACTCATCCCGCCGCTGTACGCCGAGACCGTCTTCGATGCGGCCGCCGCAAGGCTGGAGCATTTGCTGGAGCAGCAGGTGCTCGCCCACCACCCCCCCGGCACCACCTGCTCTGAGCAGCCCCGATAACCCTCATCACAAGAATGGGTTACAGGTTTTCCCAGTAAAATGAATGGATTACAGTGCTACAACGCTATCGATGCCGCTAACCCATGCTGAAAGAATGGCTTACAGCTTGTCTGAGTAAAATGAATGGGTTACAGACGTACAAGAGTAAGCGACTTAGAATGAATGGATTACAGACCTACAGAAAAAAGCCGGGGGGAGGGGGTGGGGTTATAGGCAAATCCCAAAAGGGAACTAAGCTCCGGCCTTTGCCTTCTTGATCTCTTCCGTCACTGCCGGAACCACGTCGAAGAGATTGCCCACCACGCCGACATCGGCGATCTCGAAGATCGGAGCCTCCGCATCCTTGTTGATGGCAACAATCGTTCTTGACCCCTTCATGCCGACAATGTGCTGGATAGCTCCGCTGATGCCAAGCGCGAAGTAGAGCTTCGGCGCGACCGTCTGGCCCGAAGACCCGATCTGCCGTTCGAGAGGCAGCCAGCCGTTGTCGCAGATGGGGCGCGACGCCGCAACCTCACCGCCGAGCGCCTTAGCGAGATCTTCGGCGAGCGCGAGATTCTTCTGCTCCTTGATACCGCGACCGACGGCGACGATGACCTCGGCCTGGGAGAGATCGACGGCCTGCTTCGCCTCCTGGAAGACCTCATGCGGCGTGACTCGGGCCGCACTCTCCGCAACCGCAGCGCTCACATTCTCAACCGGAGCCGATCCAGCCTCCGCCTGATCGCCCCGGAAAGCGCCGATCTGAATCGTCGCCAGCCAAGGAGCGTCGCCGGCAAACGAGACGTCCGCGGCAAACTTGCCCTGAAACATCTGCCGCGTGAAGAGCAGCTTGCCGTTCTCGTGCTTGTATCCGATGGAATCCGAGATCAGAGTCCGATCGAGCGCCAGCGCGAGCCGCGGCGCGAAGTCACGGACCTGATACGTGTGCGGGAAGAGCACCAGCTTCGGCTGCTTCTCGGAGATGAACTGCTTCAGCGCGTATACATAACCGTCCGATGTGTAGGCCTCAAGCCCAGATGCTTCGAGAGCATAGACTTTGGCGACGGACTTCTGCGCCAGTTCCTGAGCCAGAGCGCCGATGCCGTTTCCGGCCATCACGACCTCAACCGGCCAGCCCGTGTCTTTCGATATGGCCTGCGCCGCCGCAATCGTCTCGAACGAAACCCGGTTGAGCTTGCCCTCGCGCTGCTCCGCCACTACCAGAATGCTGTCTGCCACTAGAACTCCTGCGCACCGCGCTTCAGCCAGGTTCCATAGAGGCCGAAGATGACCGCGAGCGTGCCAGTCAGCACATTCAGGTAGAACATCGGTCGCATCCATCCCGGCGAATAAGTCAGGTCCTGCCCGGTCCAGAGTGTCAGCAGCACGGCGAAGAAGGCGAACTGCCCGGCGATGACCTGAAAGGTGAGTCCCCACTGGCGGCGTTTGTCTACGGTTTCAACCTGCTCGGGCGCTAGACCGCGCTCTGCGGCGGGGATGGTCAGATTTGCCATGGTGCCTTCGTCTCCTCTACGGGGTGGGTGGCTTACAGCCATTAAATCACGCGAGCTTCGTTTTTCAAGTACTCCACCAGCTTTCGTGCCGCCTCGCCCGCCGATCCCTGAATCATCTCGGTCTTCTTCTGCTTATGCGGGATGTAGAGACGCTCGATCTCCTGCTGGTTCTTGCTCAACTTTGACTCGACTTCGGCCCAGGTCACCTTGCGCATGGGCTTCATCTTCGCCTGCTTAATGCCAATCAGAGTGGCATAGCGCAGCTTGTTGATGCCGCTCTGAATGGTCAGTACGGCTGGCATCTTCATATCGATGAACTGGTAGTGTCCAGCCTCGAGTTCGCGCTTCAGGTGCAGCCCGCCATCCGTCTTCTCGATGCCGATGATGATAGTGGCGTGGGGAAGCCCCAGAATCTCGGCCAGCAGCACGCCGGTCTGCGCGCAACCGTAGTCGTCTGACTGGAGCCCAGTAACGATGAGGTCGAAGTTGTCATCTGACAGCGGGGGGGCAACCGCAGCGGCGATGGCGCGCGCGGTATTGGCCGAGTCAAGCCGCACGAACTTGTCGTCTTCGAGATGGATCGCCCGATCAGCACCTTTGGCCAGAGCCTCGCGCAGCACCTGCGACGCCCGGGGCGGGCCGGCTGTGATCACCGTTACCTCGCCGCCATGCTTTTCCTTCTGGCGTAGAGCCTCTTCGAGCGCGTAGGCGTCGGGTTCGTTGACCTCATACGAGACGTCCTCGCGAATCCAGGTACCGTCATCGTTCAGCTTGAGGGGAGCGTCCTTTTGCGGGACCTGCTTGATGCATACAAGAATCTTCATAGCAAACGGGTCAGTATAGCGTGTCTCCAGCCTGCGTCGCCAATTTGCTAGCGGCCTGCGGAGGGATCGCGTGCATTGCTGGTATTCATGTCAATCAGAGTTTTGCTCGACCGGGGAAGGCCCGGAGCATAGCAGCTGTTGTCAGAGGCATAGCCAGCTTTGCAAGAGGCGGCGATCTGCGATCGAGGCGACCGTGCGTACTGCCATACCAACGCGTTCTTGATCCCGCCCTTTGCAGGATCGGCGGCATTGGCGACGCACCCGGGGGACGGGGGGCACTGGTCGTTGAATATCCAGAATGCGAGCTGATTGTCCGGATTGGCGAAGCGCTGCACGTCCTGCGCTGTGGAGATGCTGCCGGCTCCATCTGGGACAGCAACTCCCGAGCAATAGACCCCTGCGCGGAAATCGGAGTCGCTGACAGTGTCAATCCAGGCTCCGACGTAAGCAGCCTGTTCGGGAAGCAGGCGGCCGCCCTCTTCCTGGTCGAGGAAAATGATGGACCCGGCAGGAAAGTTTTCCCGCAAGGCCGCGTCGAAGGCCGCTTGTGCGTCAGCCTTGCCGAGTGCTGCCGCGTCCTGTCCTTTGAGGTCGGCGTCAAGGCGGCCGTTGAACAGAATCAGGAAGCCGAAGCCGGCCGCTCGTACACGATCACGCTTCCCGACCCAGGGGTTCGAAGTCATGCCCGGGGGATTGTTCAGCCAATAACTGGTGTAGGTGAAGGTCTTGTGCAGTGCCGGAAGCAGCTCGTCGCCGGGGTAATCATTCTTGTCGAATCCGACGTAGGCTCGGGTTTGAGCGTGGCAGACAGCAGGAAGCAGTATGAGTCCAGTGAGAAGTTTCCGCAGCATCCGAGACAGTATCCTCTGCACACTTCGATGCTATCTCTTCCCAATCATGCCGGACGGTGGGTTCTTTTTCTGGACCACTTTGCCGGTCGTATTCTTCCGTGCCAGCACCATCGGCTGATAGAAAGAGGTCTCCGCAGGCTCGAGCCACTGAATGTCGCCGAATCCGGAAGCGTGAAGCGCATCATTCAGTTCGGTGCGCCGGAGAGCGCGATAACGTGAGGCGAAGTGCTTGACCACCCATCCCTGGGGCGTTGGGATCGTCAGGTAATGATGCAGTGCGTACTCGTCGCCCTTCCAGTGCCAGACCTGGTGAACGATCCTGTATCCGTCATTGTGTTTGTGAAAGACAGGGGGCTGCATTGTGGGCCGCGCGACGATCAGGCTGTCGTAATCCCTGACAGTAGCGAGGAGGATTCCGCTAGCCGTGAGCTTGGCAGCGATTCCGGAGAGCGCGCGCTCCAGTTCTGCATTTGACAGCAGATGAGGCAGGGCATTGTCTGCCACAAGCACGGCGTCGAAGCCGGCTGGTTCAATGGTGGCGAGATCGGTCATATCGACGACACGGAAATCGATGCTGAGCTGGCGTTGTTCGGCCTCATTTCTCGCGCGCCCGATCGACGATGGGCTCAGGTCAGATCCGACTACTTGATGGCCTCGTTGGGCAAGACCGAGAGCCTGTGTCCCAATACCGCATGCGCAGTCAAGAACGTGTGGAGAGGCCTTGCCGGTCGCGCGTTCAAGGATCGGTCCAAGTATGGACGCCTGCCACGAGATACTGCGACCCCAATCGTCGAAGATCAGGTGATAGTACGGAGCGAGATCGTCGTAAAAGGATTCGATCACGTCGCTCACTTCGACTCCTGTGGAATGGGATACAAGGGCTGCGATACCTCAGATGCTATCCTTTCCCATCATGCGGAGCGGACTCGTATTTTTTCTATCAGCGGCATTGGCTGCCGGTGCAGCGGCGCAGTCCCTTTCACCGGCGGAAAAAGCCGTAGTGGCCTACATCGATGTAAACGAGCAGGCATCAAACGCATTGCTCGAAAAGCTGGTGGACATCAACAGCGGCACGCACAATCTCGAAGGTGTGCGGGCGGTTGGCAAAGTGCTCATGCCGCAACTTGAGCAACTCGGCTTCAAAACTAAGTGGGTGCCCATGGACGAAGTGCATCGGGCGGGAACGCTGGTGGCCGAGCACCCCTGCCCCCACCCGGGTCATTGCGGTAAACGTATGTTGCTGATCGGGCATATGGATACGGTCTTCGACAAGGACAGTCCGTTCCAGACTTACGCAGTGGACGGACACATTGCGACGGGGCCGGGCGTCAACGACATGAAGGGCGGCCTGGTGGACATGTTATACGCGCTCAAGGCCCTGCAAGCTGCCGGGGTGCTGGGGCAGATGGACATTACCATCGTTCTCAGCGGCGACGAGGAAGAGCATGGTGAGCCGGTGGAGATTGCGCGTCGGGAGATGCTGGCCGCCGCCCGGCAGGCTGACGTGGCACTCGAGTTCGAGGCGACTCCGCGCCTGAATGGCGTCTACTATGGCAGCGTCAGCAGACGCAGCTCGATCTCCTGGAAGATCGAGACGACCGGGGAGAGCGGTCACTCGTCGGCGATCTTCTCTGAGGGAAAGGGCTACGGCGCGATCTACGAGCTCACGCGCGTTCTCGATGCCTTCCGTACGCAGTTGCCGGAGCAATATCTGACCTTCAATGTCGGGATGGTGCTCGGCGGCACGAGCGTCAAGGTCGACGAGGACGGCATCTCCGGCAGCGCGACCGGCAAGGACAACATCATTCCGCCGGCGGCCTTCGCAAGCGGCGATATCCGGACGATCTCGAACGAGCAGAGCGACCGCATCGAGAAGAAAATGGAAGCCATCGTCGCCCTGCACCTGCCGAAGACAGGTGCAACGATCAAATTTGGCGAGGGGTATCCCGCCATGGCGCCCACGGCGGGCAGCCGCGCGCTGCTGGGGATTCTGAACCAGGTGAATCGGAGCCTGGGTTTCGCCGCTATGCCGGAGCTCGATCCGATGAAGCGTGGGGCGGGAGATATCGCCTTCGTTTCGCCACCGCTGCCGGGTCTGGCGGGGATCGGCGCGACTGGCGAGGGAGCGCACGCTCCGGGTGAAACCATCGATCTGTCGGCGCAGCCGATCAATACCAAACGAGCCGCGCTGTTGATGTACCGCCTGAGCAAGCTGGACGCGAAGGCTGACCTCGAGGCTGCAGCCGCGCAGTAGAAGTGAGTGAGCGATTCCGGTATCAGGCCGATTGCAGGAATGCGACGGACTGCAAGCCGGCGACGTCAAAGCGTTTCCGGCAGCGGATGTTCTTGCAGGCGGCCACGTCATCCTTCCGAACCATGTAGGACTGGGCCTTGGCGAACCGAGCGCGGTCGCGCTCGTCGGCGTGGCGGGGCAAGGAGTTCTTCTTGTGCCGAACCAGCCATGAGAGCTGGTATTCGTCCGCCTTGCCGCAATGCGGACAGGTTAAAGTGTGCGTCTTCAGCTCAGCTCTCTCGTCGAAAAAATCGCGCTCTTCCATGGCCGCCACCTGTCACTGTTACAAATTCATTGTATGGATAGCTGGGGTTCAGGGGAAGTGCTACGGTGAAACCATGGCGGCGAAGAAGCGAGCGAAAAAGAAGACATTCTCCACGGTGAAGGCAGTCAAGGCCAATGCCCGCGACCGGGTGGGCCAGCCCAAGCCGGAGCGGGTGATCGAGGCTGCGACGCGTGAGCAAAAGCGCAAGTCTAAGCACAAGATGAAGCTAGACGAATTGCTCGGCGCCGACGAATAGCGGCTGGCGGTGTTGGTCCGTGGAGAACAGGTCTTCTTGCCGGGCTCGATTTCCCTAGGGAAAGCAGACCTCCAAGCGTATGCTTGAGCAGCGGCGCTCCGTGGGCGCGCCAGGGTTTGAAGACCCTTTTCGGCTTTCCTCGTTTCTGAGCCTGGCCCTTCTGAATCTCACCGGCAACGAAACGAGGCACCATGCGCTCCGAACTGATTTATTCCGCGGGAATGCAGATTCCTAACCGCTTTCTTTTGTCTACAGTAGCCATGATTGCCGTCCGCAAGCTGCACATCAACACCACGCGGGTGGAAGAAACCGCAAACCAGGTATTTACGGATGTCGCGAACGGGAGCTATGTACAGGTAACGCTGCCCGAGTTGAAGCCCCTGCCGCACATCGACACTCTAATGATTTCGACGGCTGCCTAATCCCCGATACCGGGGGACCCCCTCCCCCCATGATTTGGCAAATATCTGATTCGGCGTTTGTTAGCTACCAGGTGCCGGCAAGATTCTGAAACGATTGGCTTTATTCCATTTGATTTTGATTCTAAAAGGCTTAGGGGAGAATTATGCCCTGAAATCAGGGCAGTGGTTCGCGTGTCTGGCAAGTCATTGATAGGGCTAGAGTTATTGTGTCGTCCCAGATTTTAAAGGAATTAGGGATGGCCACCCCATTTGGCGTCCTCTGCTCATAAAAATGGCCCGGCTGTGTTGGCAGCCGGGCCTTCTTGTCTCTTATTTCCATTTATAGCGGGCGGGGGGTGAATAGTCCGCCAACTATCGTCAGGGCTATGAGTCCGACAATCGATTAAGGAGCGAGTGGTACTGGTTACCTGAATTCCAGCGTCCGGAGCAGCACAATCTCCGAGAAGCCCGTTTTCTCGTCGACACATTCCGCTCAACGTATGATAGTCGGAGTACGTTTATTCCAAGGCCGAATCGCATGCTTCAGGGTATGTTCGGGCGAAAATTGGCGCAGCATTTCTCTCTGCCGATCTTCTCCTCACTGCTGCTTCGTCCTGAAGCAAATACCCAGATCGCCATGACACGCATGACGATGCCGAATGGCTTTCCAGGACCCACCCCCCACATCCCACCGGAGAAGGCCTATTCGATATCGGTACACCTGCGTCGCCCAGTTAGCGTTAAGGGCTGGGGAACCTGGCTGGATGGACGCTTTCGTCGTGTTACAGAGTGGGACGTCGGCGGGATTCAGATATTCGATATGGAGTCGGAGCCGGTCGCACTGCGGACATCAGGCTTCGATTCAATCCACGTCTACGTACCCCGGTCTCTTCTGAATCGGTTCAGTGACGAGAGTGAACAAAAACGGGTTCGCATCTTACAGTGCACTGCGGGAACCAGGGATGATGTAATTTTCCATTGGGCGCGGATGATGCTGCCGTACTTTGATTGTGCAATTCACGTTCCGCGCTTGGTTCTCGATGAAATGATCATGTTGTTCTGCGCCCACCTGACCCAGACGTACCAGGACCTGAGCCAGTCTCCGGAAGTTGTCACTGGAGGGTTGGCTGTCTGGCAACAAGATCGAGCGATCGAATTACTGAGTGAGCATTTGGATGGTGAGCTTGCATTTGCCAATTTGGCCAAAGAATGCGGACTATCGCCGGGTCGCTTTATGCGCGCCTTCAAGAAGTCCTTTGGAGTTCCGGTTCGTCGCTACTTGATTCATAAACGACTTGAAGCCGCCAAGTCGTTGTTGTTGCACTCGAACAAGTCGTTGCTCGCAGTTGCATTGGAAGCAGGGTTCTCTGATCAACCCGCCTTTAATCGAAGCTTCCGTGAAATTGTCGGAACTTCGCCGGGTCAGTGGCGAAGAGCAAACGCGCCGATGCCGAAGGCATTCAGGCTTCCCGTCGAGGATCGAATAAATTAATCCGTTCCAGGTCAGGTTGAGAATCTTCAAAAGCGTCATGAGTTGTTCCCGAACCGAAGTCAAAATCTCACTGGCAGATCTTGCCAGTTGAGCCAGACGATAAATCCAAATTACGACAGTTTCATTCAAGACAAAACTCAAAATCTTCCAAACAATGGAGGACGCGGGTTTACACAAGGGCGTTCTTAGAGCGACGCGCTCGCGCCGGTACTTGCCATGCCTGACCATAAGACGTACGAAGACGCCCGGCAATAGGAGAACCAGAATGAACGAGACGATTGAATCGAAAAACAAGGAACTTGTCCTTGAAGCATTCGACACGCTTTTCAATAAGCGCGACTACGCAGCAGCCGAGAAGTTCTGGTCTTCCAACTACATTCAGCACAGCGCGCACATCGCGCCGGGCCGGGAGGGTCTCTTCAACCTGGTCAAGAGCGTCCCTCCGACTCTCAAGTATGAACAGGGATTGATTGTCGCCGAGGGCGATTATGTGATCGTCCACGGGCGATATTCAGGCCTCGACCAACCCGCTAACTGGATCGTGGCGGACGTTGTTCGCTTGAAGGATGGAGTTCTGGCCGAGCACTGGGATGTGATCCAGGACGAAGCGTCGCACGCATCGTCTAAGAGCGGCCTTCCCATGTTTGGCGACAAATTCAGCGAGTGAGCCCAGGATTGTTTTCGCGCAACCATGCCAGAGAACGAGCACAGAGAAGTTCAAACTATCGCTTTTCCGAAATTCTCGCGAGCGATGGTAAGTGAGTTTGTGGATCAATAGGAGACGAAAATGGGAGCTACATATAAGGCGGTCGAAGTATCGGCACCCGGGATGTTTCGCCTTGTCGAGAGGGTCGTTGCATCCCCAGGTGGCGGACAAGTGCGTATCCGCGTTGAGGCTTGCGGTGTGTGTCACTCGGATGCAGCAACTGTGGAAGGGCAATGGCCCGGCCTGTCATATCCGCGTGTTCCGGGTCACGAGGCTATTGGCCGCATAGAAGAGATTGGTCCCGGCGTCAAGGCCTGGAAGGTTGGCCAGCGTGTCGGAGTCGGGTTCTTCGGAGGCGAAGACGGAACCTGCGACGCCTGTCGCCGCGGTGAAACAGCCTACTGCCAAAATCCCATCGTGACCGGCATCTCGAGCGACGGCGGCTACGCGGAGCTGATGATCGCGGAGGCACGTGCGCTGGCCCTGATACCTGACGAACTCAAGTCAGAAGATGCGGCCCCGTTGGTGTGCGCCGGCATTACGACCTTCAACGCACTCCGTAACGCTGGCCGTGCCGGCGACACCGTTGCCATCCAGGGAATAGGAGGGCTTGGCCACCTTGGAGTGCAGTTTGCGCGAAAGATGGGCTTCCGTACTGTAGCGATTGGTGGAGGCCCTGACAAGCAGCATCTTGCGACAAAACTAGGGGCGCATGTGTACATCGACGCCAAGGCAGAGGATGCAGCAGCAGCACTGCAAAAACTCGGAGGCGCCGATGTCATCCTGGCGACCGCGCCGAGCGGATCCGCGATCGGCAGCCTACTTCCCGGTCTTGCGGTTCGCGGAAAACTCGTGGTGGTCGGAGTCTCGGATGATGCAATTCCGCTCAACGGCGTACCCCTCATCTTCGGTGGACGCTCGGTTGTCGGCAGCCTCACAGGAAGAGCGATCGAGACCCAGGACACTCTTGATTTCAGCGTTCTCACCGACGTTCGCCCAATCATCGAAACCCTGCCGCTGGCGAAAGCGGAAGAGGCCTATAAGCGAATGATGGCCGGTACCGCACGGTTCCGCATGGTTCTCACCATGGCCTAGAGAATTCCGGAGTTTGCCGCAGAGCGGCATCACCAACCGAATGCGTGGAGGACTCAGATGAATATGTTTCAGGAAGTCTATGACAAGCAGAAAGCGTACTTCGATTCGGACGCAACCAAATCGTACGAGTGGCGTATCGACCAGCTGACACGCCTAGAGAACCTGGTGAACGAGAACTCTCAGGCGCTGGAGGATGCGATAAGCAGCGACTTTAAGACTGCAAGTCAGGAAAAAGTATTCGAGATCATGGCTGCGCTGGGAACAGCCGCCTTCGCGAAAGCTGACTTAAGGAAGTGGATGGAGCCTGTGGATGTAGTTATTCCCAAGGCTCTCCGGGAAAGCGGACATACTGCCAAGGTCTTCCGAGAGCCCTACGGCGTCACTCTGGTAATCGGCCCTTTCAACGGCCCGTTGACGCTGCTTTTCGACCCGGCGATCAACGTTATTTCGGCAGGCAATCCATGCATCCTCAAACTCTCCGAGGGTTTGCCGGCCACAAGTAAGCTCTTGCTGGATCTCGTACCGAAATACTTCGATCCTCGGTCCGTTGCCGCCGTCGCTGGAAGCCGTGAAGAAGTTACGGAACTTCTCAAGCTTCCGTTTGACTTCATCTTCTTCACCGGGAGCGTCAAGGTAGGCAAGGTCATCATGGAGGCAGCCGCAAAGAACCTGACCCCCATCCTCCTCGAACTCGGCGGACAGAATCCGGCATTCGTCGATGCGACCGCCAATATCCCGGACGCGGCCAAGAAAATTGTCTGGGGCGCGACAGCCTGGGGTGGCCAATGGTGTACCTCACCGGGGTATGCCTATGTGCACGAATCAATTGCTGAGGAGTTCGTTGAGGAGTGCAAGAAGGCCGTGGTCGAGTTGTACGGGACCGATCCGAAGAGCAGGTCCGACGACTACTCACGCATCGTCAGCCCAAAGGCTGTAGAGCGCCTAGCAAGCCTCATCGATCAAAAGAAGGTCGTCGCCGGCGGTGCATCCGACCCGGACGCACGCTATATCGATCCCACAATCATTTATCCCGTTACATGGGACGATCCTCTCATGGAGGACGAGATCTTTGGGCCGCTTCTCCCAATTCTCATCTATAAGGACTTCGATGCTGCGATTCGTGAGGTGAAGAAGCATCCAAAGCCCCTTTCTGGCTTCCTCTTCAGCCGCGACCAGAAGGCGATTGATCACTTCCTCGCGAGCCTGTCCTTCGGCGGTGGAGCGATCAATCAGGTAAACATTCATCTCTTTATCGAAACCATGCCCTTCGGAGGAGTCGGATACTCCGGCATCGGTCACTACTACGGCAAGGATGGTTTTGACGCTCTCACCCATGCGAAATCGGTCCTGATTTCGCCGCCCGACGTGGCCATCGAGCATTTGTTTCCGCCATATACCGAGGAGAAGGTCAAAGCGCTCAGCCAGTGGTTTGAATACTAGAACGGACTTTCCGCGGCAATCGGTCAGAGCGGCCATCCACGAGAGACTTGTAGAAAGCGTAGGTCAACGCTTACCGTGCGGGTCGTACTGGAAGCACTGATCGAGCGGCACACCCAGCACGATTGCGACTTTGAACGCGGTCTCGAGCGAGGGCGAATACTTGTCCTGCTCGATCGCGATGACCGTCTGGCGTGTAACGCCGACTCGATCGGCGAGATCCTGCTGCGTCATCTCTCGCAGCGCCCGGAGCTCTCGAATCTGATTGCGTATGGCGGGCATCAGAGTGCTCTCCGATAAGCCACCAGCTGCGTGGCGGTTTTTGTGATGTCCGAAATGACCAACATGCCAAAGAAAACACTCAGGAAGTGAAGCCCTACCATTCGGTTCTCAAATTGAAAATGGCCGATTGCCGAGTGAAACCACAACATACCCAGCCCGAGGACCATGAGTGACGCGATCGTCAGATAGCCAGCACGATAGCCTCGCAGCTCGATCACACGGTCCCGCTCGTCTGTTATGCGGTTGCGCGTCAAAGCGGCGATGATCAACTGCAGGATCGTCTGCAGCACGATGATTGCAATGATCATGCCCGCGACCTTGTTCACCGAATTCTGCTGGTGCAGGAAGAAATAGGGGCCGTACACAACGATTTCCGCCGCAAGCGAGGCGTAAAGAGACTTCTCCCGGTATGAAAGGCTCGTGGCCATTGCGAATCGCTCCTCATGTAAAAAATGTTTGACATGGAAGACCATAGCGCCACTCGCTGACGCGTGTCAAATATTTTTTACAATTTTATAGGCCGCATCAGTTGATTTAGAACGATCCGATCGATCTTTGAGGCATGCAAGGGTCCGAATAGCCCTTTTTCGGACTGGTGCATTGTTTCCAGATTCCAAATGCTTAGGCAGAGGCAGCCCTTTCGTGAAAATTCATGTGGGTGGGTGACCTCGAAAAGTGAGGAGTCATATCCTAAAGCCAGTACTTCGAAAGCCGAGACTTCAGGAAATTGATCCGATACGGTTTGGCTGTAAATCGATGAAATTGAGAGGAACCGACGATGCGTGTGTTTGTGGCAGGAGCGAGTGGAGCGATTGGTGAAGCATTGATTGCGGAGTTGTTGAAGCAGGGGCATTCCGTGGTGGGAATGACAACGAGCGTGACGCGGGCAAAAATCCTGGAGGGCCAGGGAGCCTCGGCGGCGATCGTGGACGCCTTGGATGCTGCCGCCGTGGAGGCGGCGCTGAGGGGGTCGAAGGCAGAAGCCGTAATCGATGAGCTGACGTCTCTGCCGAAGGAACCAAGCGACATGCCGAAGTATGCGGCGGGGGACAGAAAGCTGCGGATCGAGGGCGGGGGGAATTTGTTTCGTGCGGCGATTGCGACGGGCGTGCGCCGGTATCTTCAGCAGTCGAGCGGCTTCTTTTTAAAGGCGGCGGAAGGGGACCTGGCAGACGAGTCGTCTCCGCTGGATGTGAATGCGAGCCCAAGCGTGGCCGCGAGTGCGCGGACGTATACGGAGCTGGAAGCGCGGCTGTTCAGCTCCGACGCCATCGAGGGCGTGGCACTGCGATATGGGTTCTTTTATGGACCGAAGACGTGGTATCACCCTGGCGAGTCAGCGGCGAACATGGTGATGCGGCAGCAGTATCCGGTCGTGGGTGAGGGACAAGGCGTTTCGTCATTTGTGCATATCAACGATGCCGCGATTGCGACTGCGGCGGCACTGACGGCGGAAGCGGGCGTGTATAACATCACGGACGATGATCCTTCGCCGCAGAGTGTGTGGCTCCCGGCGTTTGCGAAATTCCTGGGTGCTCCGCCGCCGCCGCATATGAGCGAGACGGAAGTGAAGGCGATTGCCGGGGAAGATACGGTGTATTACGCGACGAGGCTGCACGGGGCCTCGAATGCGAAGGCAAAGCGGGTTCTCGGGTGGAAACCACGACGGCTGGAATGGCTGCAGACTCCGTAACCATAGCGGAGGCCAAACCCGGCGCTCGCCGCTATACTCGGACCATGAGCCAGCACTTTCTAAACCTGATACGCAAAGGTGAGACGGCAGAGATTGCGGCAGCTGTTGAGGCGACTCCCGAGCTGGCGCGCTGCAGGGATGCCCAGGGGATTTCAGCGCTGATGTGGTCGGTGTACACACAACAGCCGGTGATCCGTGATTTTCTGCGAGGGCACGCCGGAGAACTCGACATTTCCGAGGCAGCCTGTCTCGGCGACTGCGAATGTTTGCGGAAGTTGATTGCGGCGGACGCCATGCAGGCCCGTGAAGTATCTGGTGACGGTTGGCCGCCTCTACATCTCGCCGCTGCGTTTTCGAGTCCCCACGCTGTCGGCTTGCTGCTTGAACACGGAGCCCACATTCACCAGATCTCCCACAATCCGATGCGCAACCATGCGCTTCATGCCTGCATTGCGCTGGGAAACTCTGTCGAAGTTGCCCGCCTGCTGGTCGAGGCTGGAGCCGATGTGAATGCCACGGCCGCCGGTGGATACACGCCCCTGCATTTGGCAGCTTCCAACGGTAAGCGTGAGATCGTGGTGCTGTTGCTGGAGCACGGAGCTAATCGCGAAACGTGCTGCGACCAAGGCAAGACGGCAGCGGATTATGCTCGCGAGCGAGGTCACGCTGAGATCGTGACGCTGCTCTAAGCGCCGATCAATTCTCTAAACCCCAATCGGGCTTCTCTAAGCCCCAATCAGGCGGAGAATCAATCCGGCGAAGATTCCGCCGACGGCAGGCCCGAGAATCGGAATCCCGGCATAGCCCCAGTCGGAACCGCCCTTGCCGGCGATGGGCAGCACGGCATGGGCGAGCCGCGGGCCGAAATCGCGGGCGGGATTGATCGCGTAACCGGTGGTTCCTCCCAGCGAAAGGCCTACGCCCCAGACGACGCAGCTCACAAGATAGGGCGTTACCCCCGCGGCTCCTCCGGACGAGAGCACAAGTTTGGAGCCAATGGCTCCGATGACGATGATGAGCGTTGCCGTGGCGAAGGCTTCACTGAGAAAGTTTGCCGCGAGGCTGCGGATGGCCGGGGCGGTGCAAAAGACGCCAAGCTTAAGCGCCGGGTCTTCGGTCGCCTTCCAGTGCGGCAAGTATTGCAGCCACACCAGCACAGCTCCGCAGAACGCTCCGGAAATTTGCGCCGCAGCGAAGGGCGCGAGGTTGTGGAAGTCCCCGGTCTTGAATGAAAGGGCCAGCGTAATCGCCGGGTTGAGGTGTGCGTCGGCACTGCCAAAGAGGTTAGCGGTGAAAATGCCGCAGAGCACGGCAAATGCCCAAGCCGTAGTGATGGCCAGCCATCCGGCGTTCTCTGCCTTAGTGCGCTTGAGCAGCACTCCGGCGACAACGCCATCGCCCAGCAGAATCATCACCATTGTTCCAACAAACTCGCCTAAGTACGGAGATCGCATCCAAGAGGTCTCACTTTCGCGGGTCTCGCTTTCAAAATTTGCTATTGCTTAATCGCGGAATCTGCTGTGTAGCCAAAGGCCATAGTGTGGAAGGCAGCCAGTTGCGCGCTGATCCATGCGTCGTCCTGATTCAGTTCCTTTGCCATCAGTGCTGCCACCGCTGGAGCCATTTCAATCGCTGCCGCGGAGTTCAAAAAGAGAGCGCGGACGTGCCGGGCAAGCACATCGTCGATGGTTCGCGCCATTTCGTGACGCACGGCCCACACCACTTCGGCGGCGATATAGGGCAGGGCCGGATGCAGCGTCCGGGCGAGCACCGGGTTGTCGTCGGCCAGCTTGCGAATCGCATCGGCGTCCGATCCGTAGACGCCCATGCCGCTCAGGCCGTCGATGTTTGCGTCGTAGCCGTGGATCTTCAGATGATGGGTGCGGCATTCGGCGTCCGGCAGGCTGCCGAGCGTGATGGCGTGATCGACGCAGTCCTGCGCCATGCGGCGATAGGTGGTCCATTTGCCGCCAACGATGGAGAGCAGGCCGGACCCGTCGACGTGAATGGTGTGATCCCGCGAGAGTGCGGATGTCTTTGCGGCTCCATCCGCTTTTACAAGCGGGCGGATTCCGGTGTAGACGCTGAGAATATCGCTGCGCTTGGGGGGACGGCTGAGGTAGAGCGAGGCTGTTTCCAGCACGAAGTCAATTTCTTTCTCGAAGGGCAGGGGGTCGTAGGAGGGAGCGTCGATAGGTGTGTCGGTGGTGCCGACGAGCGTGTGCTCATGCCAGGGGATGGCGAACATTACGCGCCCATCGCTGGTGTGCGGCACCATGATGGCAGTTTCACCTGTGAGAAAGGAGCGTTCAAAGACAAGGTGTATGCCCTGGCTGGGCGCGATCATGGTGGGCGCATCGGGTTCGTCGAGACGGCGGATTTCGTCCGTGAACATGCCGGTGGCGTTGACGACCACTTTGGCCTGTGCGGTGAATCGCTCGCCGCTTTCGCCGTCGACGGCGACTACGCCGTTGATGAAGCCGTCGTCACCCTTGGTGATCTCGGTGACGGCGGCGTAGTTCAATACAGTGGCGCCGTGCTCGGCGGCGGTCATGAGCAGGTGGATCAGCAGACGGGAGTCGTCGAACTGACCGTCGTAATAGAGCACGCCACCGCGGAGGCCCTCCGTCTGGATGGTGGGCAGACGCTCGAGCGTCTCCTCGCGGGAAAGAATGCGCGACTTGCCGAAACCATACTTGCCCGCGAGCAGGTCGTAGACCTTCATGCCAATGCCGTAGAAGGGCGCTTCCCACCAGGAGTAGTTGGGAACGACGAAGGCCAGGTCGTGGACCAGATGGGGCGCGTTCTGAAGAAGCAGGCCGCGCTCCTTGAGCGCTTCCATGACCAGGGAGACGTTGCCCTGCTCGAGATAGCGCACGCCGCCGTGCACCAGCTTGGTGCTGCGGCTGGAGGTGGCCTTGCCGAAGTCCTGGCGCTCGAGTAGGAGCACGTCGAGGCCGCGGGTGGCTGCGTCGACAGCTACCCCTGCGCCGGTGGCTCCGCCCCCAATGATGACGATGTCCCACGGCGTGGTACGGGTGCGCGCCTGGGCAAGCATTTCCGGCCGGTTCATCGATTTTCCTCCCACCAATGTCCCGCTCGTCCGACGGCGTTTTTCCATCGCTCGCGTGCGGTAGCTGCCTGCTCGCGAGGCATCGTGGGCTCGAAGCGATTGCCCGCGTCGCGGAGTTTCCAGATTTCCTCGGGGCTGCTCCAGAAACCGGTCGCAAGGCCGGCGAGATAAGCCGCTCCCAGAGCGGTTGTTTCTATCACTTCGGGTCGAACGACGGGAATGCCGAGGAGGTCCGCCTGGAACTGCATGAGCATGTTGTTGGCGGAGGCTCCTCCGTCCACGCGCAACTCCCGGCAGGGCGCCTGGGTGTCGGCGTTCATCGCCTCCAGCACATCGGCCACCTGGAACGAGATGCTTTCGAGCGCGGCGCGAGCGATGTGGCCGGGCTGCGTGCTGCGACGCAGTCCGATCAGCAGCCCGCTCGCGTGAGGATCCCAGTAGGGTGCGCCGAGGCCCACGAATGCCGGCACCAGCACGACGCCTTCGCTGCTGTCTACTGTCGCTGCCAACGCTTCTACATCAGTGGAAGCTTGAATCAGGCGAAGGTTGTCGCGCAGCCACTGCACGACGGCGCCGCCGATAAAGACGCTGCCTTCAAAGGCGTACTCCAGTTTCTTGTCGAGGCTGCAGATCAGCGTTGTTATCAGGCGCTTCTGCGACAACGCAAATTTGTCGCCTATGAGCTGGAGCATGAAGCAGCCGGTTCCGAAGGTATTCTTTGCGTCGCCCGGGTTCCGGCAGAGCTGGCCGAAGACTGCCGCCTGTTGATCTCCGGCAATACCGGCAAGTTCGACAGAACCAAGGCCCAGCGTGGTGGTGACTGCACCGACTCTCTCGCTTGACCAGATGACCTCCGGCATCATGCTCTCGGGGACGCGGAGGAGTTTGAGTAGGTCGGCGTCCCACTTACCCTCGACGATGTTGTAGAGCAGGGTACGGGAGGCGTTCGTTTGATCGGTGACATGCTTCTTGCCGCTGGTCAGGTTCCAGATGAGCCAGCTATCCACGGTGCCGAAGGCGAGCTTGCCGGCTTCGGCGCGCGCGCGGGCTCCGGTGACATTGTCGAGGATCCAGGCGATCTTGGTGCCGGAGAAATAGGGGTCGACGAGCAGGCCTGTCTTGCTGCGGACGGTGTCGGTCGCTCCTTCTTGCCTGAGTTTGTCGCAGGCTTGGGCTGTTCTGCGATCCTGCCAGACGATGGCGTTATAGACGGGTTTGCCGGTTTCGCGATCCCAGACGATGGTGGTTTCGCGCTGATTCGTGATGCCGGCGGCAGCAACGTCGCGGGGCCTTACGCCGGCTTTGCCGAGTACCTCGACAGTGGCGCTAAGCTGCGAGGTGAGGATGTCGAATGGGTCGTGCTCGACCCAGCCGGAACTGGGATAGATCTGCTTGAATTCATGCTGCGCCTGGGCGTGAATTTTGCCGTCTTTGGTGAAAAGAATGGCGCGCGAACTCGTGGTGCCCTGATCGAGTGCAAGGATGAAGGTCATGGCGTGAATGATGTGCTCTGACGAAAATGTGTCTCATATCCTTGCGACGGTAGGCAAGTTTTGTGCAAAATGCCCCAAAATCGCGCGGCGCGTGGAACCGGTTTCAGCGGCAAGTGATAACCTAGCCTGAGTTTGTGCTGCAACCATCTGGACCGCTGCACCGTCCATTACAGAATGCCAAATCGACACAGTAAATCTGCTCCGATGTCGTTTCTGTGTCTTCTCTAAAGCCTGGTGCAGGCCGCTTGCACCAGCGAAAATAACAAACTGTGTTCACGGGAGAGTATCCCGCGTGGACCATATTGACTCCAGGAACTTTTGACGCAGCCAGCTGCGCTAACCGGTGCAATGCAAGAAGATAAGATGGAACAAAAGCCACCCGATCCGCCTATTCCACCCGATCACCAGCTACCAGCTCCTTCGAGCGAAGCGTCCGTACGTCCGAAGAAGAAACGCAAGCAGTGGGCTTGGATTGTTCTGTTGCTGGTGTTTGCCCTGATTTTCGTGCTGGTTCTTCGACATCACGACGACAGCAAGAAAGCTGCTGGGGCAGCCGCAGGGGGCCGGCGCGCCCTCGGCGGTCCCGTCACCCTGACAGCCACGACCGCGAAGAAGGGCGACATCGGGGTCTACCTGGACGCGATCGGCACAGTGACTCCGGTCTACACGACCACCATTTACAACCAGGTAACGGGTGTCGTGACCGAAGTGCATTATCGAGAGGGACAGATGGTGCGCAAGGGCGATCCCCTGGTGGATATCGATCCCCGGCAGTACCAGGCGCAGGTAGCAACCGCGGAAGGCAACCTGGAACGCGACATCAATGTGCTGGCGCAGGCGCGGATGGATCTGGAGCGGTATAAAACTGCGTGGGCGAAGAATGCAATCGCCAAACAGCAGCTCGACGATCAGGAAAAGATCGTTCTGCAGAACGAAGGCCTGGTGAAGGCCGATCAGGGCACGCTGGATTTCGACAAGGTGCAGCTGGGCTACTGCCACATTACGTCGCCCATTGACGGCCGCGTCGGTTTGCGGCTTATCGATCCCGGCAACCTCGTTCAGTCGAGCGGCAGCACAGTTCTTGTTGTGGTCACCCAGCTTGAGCCGATCACCGTCATCTTTACTCTGGCGCAGGACCATTTGGATGAGGTCCTAGCCCAGTGGCGTCACGGAGCCAAGCTGACGGTAGATGCTCTTGACCGGAACCAGGAAACGAAGATCGGAACCGGAAGGTTGTTGGCACTCGACAATCAGATCGATACCACAACCGGAACCGTGAAGCTGCGCGCCGTATTCGATAACAAGAAGGACACGCTCTTCCCGAATCAATTCGTGAATACGCGGCTGCTGGTTACGACACAGCATGGAATGACGCTCATTCCCACTTCGGCCATCCAGCACAACGGAGCAGAGTCGTTTGTCTATGTAATCGTGAACGGGACAGCTCATAAACACGATGTCAAATCTGGCACAACAGACGCAGGAGAGACGGCGGTCGAGGGCATCAACCCCGGCGACGTCGTTGCTACCAGCAGCTTTGAAAAGTTGTTGGAGGGCGCGAAGGTCACTATCTCCAAGCAGCCGATTCCCCAAGACGCGAGCGAGAGCAACGCCCCGTGAGTCCGTCACGCCCATTTATTCTGCGGCCTGTCGCAACCTCATTGCTGATGGCCGCAATTCTGCTCGTCGGCCTGGTTGCGTTTACGCAGTTGCCGATCTCCGCGCTGCCTGAGGTCGACTACCCGACGATCCAGGTTTTGACTTTCTATCCTGGTGCTAGCCCGGACGTGATGGCGACCACGGTGACGGCTCCCCTGGAGCGTCAGTTCGGCGAAGTCCAGGGCCTCAGCCAGATGACTTCGACCAGTTCCGGAGGCGTGTCCGTCATCGTGCTGCAGTTCAGCCTGCAGCTCGATATCGATGTCGCCGAGCAGGAGGTGCAGGCGGCTATCAACGCGGCACAGAGCCTGTTGCCGTCTGTGTTGCCTGCGCCTCCCGTCTACAGCAAAACGAATCCGGCGGACGCGCCAGTGCTCACACTGGCCATTACGTCGAACTCGATGGCGCTGCCGCAGGTCGAGGACCTGATCGACACGCGCCTGGCGCCCAAGATCTCGCAACTCAACGGGGTTGGACTGGTCAGCATCAGTGGTGGACAAAAGCCGGCGGTGCGCATCCAGGTAAATCCCGCGGCATTGTCCAACTACGGCATCAATCTGGAGGATGTGCGCACCGCTCTGGTCCAAACCAGCGTGAACCAGGCAAAGGGCAATTTTGACGGGCCGCGCCAGGACTACCAGATCGACGCGAACGATCAGCTTGAAACCAGCGACGAGTACCGGAACGTTCTCGTCGCCTATCGCAACGGCTCTCCAGTGTTCCTGAAGGATGTTGCGCTGATCGTAAACGGCGTCGAAAACAGCAAGCAGGCAGCGTGGATGGGCCAGTCGTCGGGCGGAATTCAGCCCGCCGTAATTCTGAATGTCCAGCGCCAGCCCGGCGCGAACACCATCAGCGTCGTCAAGAGCATAAAGAAGCTGCTGCCGCAACTGCAGGCGAACCTGCCCGTCGGCATTCAGATCACAACCCTCACCGATCTCACGATCGCCATCCAGGCCTCGGTTGATGACGTTGAGTTCGAGATGATGCTGACCATCGGTTTGGTGGTAATGGTCATCTTTCTCTTCCTGCGGAACCTGTACGCCACCATCATTCCCAGCGTGGCTGTCCCGCTGTCGCTCATCGGCACCTTCGGCGTGATGTACATGCTCGGCTATAGCCTGGACAACCTGTCGCTGATGGCCCTCACGATCTCTACCGGATTCGTGGTGGACGATGCGATTGTGATGATCGAGAACATCTCGCGCTATCTAGAACAAGGTGACAAGCCGATGGAAGCGGCCCTCAAAGGCGCGGGGCAAATCGGCTTCACGATCGTGTCGTTGACCGTGTCGTTGATCGCCGTGCTTATCCCGCTCCTGTTCATGGGTGACGTAGTAGGGCGTCTTTTCCGCGAATTCGCCGTAACCCTGGCGACCACGATCATTATCTCGGCCGTAGTGTCGCTCACTTTGACGCCCATGATGTGCTCGCGCATCCTGCGGCACAATCCTGAGGCGCAGCAGGGCCGCTTCTATCGAGCGTCGGAACGAGTCTTTGAGAACCTGATCGCGTTTTACGGGCGCACGCTCAAGTTCGTCCTGGAATATCAGACCATTACGCTATTGGTCGCACTGGGCACGCTGGTGTTGACGGTCATCCTCTACATCGTCATTCCCAAGGGATTCTTCCCCACCCAGGACACGGGCGTTATCCAGGGAATTTCGCAGGCGCCGCAATCCATCTCGTTCACGGCGATGGCCCAGAGGCAACAGGATCTTGCAAAGGTTATTCTTGCCGATCCCGCGGTGGACAGCATTTCCTCGTTTATCGGAGCGGATGGAACCAACACCACGCTAAACAGCGGGCGCTTCTCCATCAACCTTAAGCCACTCGATCAGCGTGACCGAAGCGCTGCCGATGTAATTCGGAGACTGAAGGTAAGCCTCACGAAGATACAGGGCATCACCCTGTACATGCAGCCGGTGCAAAATATCACCGTGGATGACCGCGTGAGCCGCACGCAATACCAGTACACGCTGGAAGATCCCGACATCAATGAGCTGAACCAGTGGACCAATAAATTTGTGGCCAAGCTCAAGCAGTTGCCCGATCTGGCCGATGTCGCCACCGACCAGCAGACCGGTGCGAACGCGGTATCACTGATGATCGATCGCGTCACCGCGTCGCGGCTGGGCGTGGCCCCGGGCACCATGGACAACACGCTGTATGACGCGTACGGCCAGCGGCAGATCAGCACGATGTATACGCAGCTGAACCAGTACCATGTCATCCTCGAGGCCATGCCGTCGTTCCAGCAGGATCCGGACCAGCTCAACAAGCTCTATATCCAGTCAGGGACATCCAACGGAGCAAGCGGTCCGGGTGCGGCGACCTCATTTGCCGCGTCCGGTTCATCGTCGGCGGGTTCGAACGCGACGACCGGTTCGGCGCTGTACACCCCATCCGCGAATACGCTCACGCCTCCTGCCAAAGTCATTACAACATCCAACAACGGTTCAAACACTACGACTGTGTCGACCGCAGCGAGTGCTGTGCCTCTCAGTGCCTTCAGCCACTACGAGCACACTCTGGAGCCGCTCTCGATCACGCACCAGGGGCAGTTTCCAGCGGTGACTGTCTCTTTCAATCTGGCGCCGAACGCCGCACTGGGAAGCGCGATCACCGCTATCGACAAGGTCGCTCAGGGGATGAACTTCCCCCCCAGCCTGCAGGCCGATTTCCAGGGAACAGCGGCCTCCTTCAGGAATTCGCTGTCGAATGAAGCGCTGCTTATCCTGGCCGCCCTGGTCACCGTGTATATCGTGCTGGGCGTGCTGTACGAAAGCTTCATTCACCCGGTCACGATTCTTTCCACGCTGCCCTCCGCCGGAGTGGGCGCTCTACTGGCGTTAATGCTCTTCGGCGAGGAGCTTAGCGTGGTCGCCATCATCGGCATCATCCTGCTGATCGGCATCGTAAAGAAGAACGGCATCATGATGGTGGACTTCGCGCTGGAAGCGGAGCGCGAGCATGGCAAAAGCTCGACAGACGCGATCTATGAGGCGTGCCTGTTGCGCTTCCGCCCCATCATGATGACTACGATGGCCGCGCTGCTCGGCGGAATTCCCCTGGCATTAGGGCAGGGTATCGGTTCAGAGCTGCGCCGTCCGCTCGGTATCTGCATGGTTGGCGGATTGCTGCTCAGCCAGGTGCTTACTCTCTACACCACGCCGGTGATCTACATATTCTTTGACAACCTTGGGAAGAGAGTTGCGGGGAAACGCGAGAAGAAGGCCGAAGGGCATCAACCGCCGGCGGAGGTTGCGGCGCAGTCATGAACATCTCCGCGCCGTTTATCCGCCGACCCGTGGCGACGACGCTGCTTACGATCGCTATCGCACTCGCGGGCGTGATTGGGTATACAGTGCTACCCGTCTCTCCGCTGCCCCAGGTGGATTTTCCTACCATTTCCGTCTCGGCAGGCCTGCCCGGAGCGAGCGCGCAGATTATGGCGTCCTCGGTCGCCACTCCTCTGGAGCGTCAGCTCGGACACATTGCCGGCGTGTCAGAAATGACGTCGTCCAGTTCGCTCGGAAGCACGCAGATCACACTGCAATTCGATCTGAATCGCAACATCGATGCCGCGGCGAGAGACGTCGAGGCTGCCATCAACGCGGCACGTACCTATCTGCCGGCAAACCTTCCGGGAAATCCGACCTACCGAAAATGGAACCCGGCCGATGCGCCAATCATGATCATTGGGCTTACGTCCGATATATATGATCGGTCGGCCATGTATGACTCGGCCTCCACTGTCATTCAGCAGAAGCTCTCGCAAATCCAGGGAGTGGGGCAGGTAGTTGTAGGCGGCGGCGCCCTCCCTTCAGTGCGGGTTGAGGTCAATCCCACGCAGCTCAACAGCTATGGACTCACGCTGTCGAACGTACAATCCACCCTGAGCATCCAGAATTCAGACTTCGCGCGAGGCCAGATCGCGAATGGCTCGACATCGGCCGACATTCTCACCAACGGCCAGATATCTCACGCCGCCGAGTACGCTCCTCTCATCATCGGCTACAAGAATGGAGCGGCGGTCCGTCTCTCCGATGTTGCCGAAGTCATCGACTCGACGTCAAATGTTCGCAGCGCGGGCTACCTCAATGGGAAACAGTCAGCCGTTCTGATTATTTTTCGACAGCCGGGCGCAAACATCATTCAAACCGTCGATCGCATCCGTGGCCAGCTCGATTTTCTTAAGGCCTCCATTCCTCAGGGAATGGACATGACTGTGGTCATGGACCGGACGACGACCATCCGCGCCTCGGTCAACGATGTCGAACGATCCCTCATCATCTCCATCATCCTGGTGATCGTCGTCGTCTTTGTTTTTCTTCGCAGTCCCCGCGCAACACTTATCCCCAGCGTGGCGGTGCCGGTTTCCTTGATCGGCACCTTCGCCGTGATGTACCTGTTTGGCTATAGCCTGGACAACCTGTCGTTGATGGCCCTGACCATCTCAACCGGATTCGTCGTTGACGACGCCATCGTGGTGATGGAAAACATTACCCGGCACCTGGAAGCTGGGATGAAACCGTTCGCCGCGGCTATGAAGGGCGCCAAGGAGATCGGTTTCACCGTCTTCTCGATCAGCATGTCGCTGGTCGCCGTTTTTATTCCCATTCTGTTGATGGGCGGAATCATCGGCCGCCTTTTCCGCGAATTTGCCGTAACTCTTTCAACTGCCATTGTCGTGTCGATGATCATTTCGGTCACGACGACACCAATGATGTGCGCACATCTGCTTAAGTCCCACGAAGGAGAGAAGCACGGGCGTATCTACCGCATCAGCGAGAGCCTCTTTGAAGGCATGCTTACCGGATATCGCCGCAGCCTCGGGTGGGTTCTTGAGAATCCGGGGCTGGTCCTGGTGGTTCTCATTATGATCGTTGCGCTCAATGTTGTGCTGGCTATCAAGATTCCCAAGGGATTTTTCCCGCAGCAGGACACGGGGGCGATTGTTGGCGGCATACAGGGTCCGCAGGACGCATCCTTCGCAGTGATGAATGATTCTGTCCAAAGGCTGGTTGGAGTTATCAAGGCCGATCAGGGCGTTGCGAACGTCGTGGGTTATGTCGGCAGTGGCAACGGCGGTTTCATCTATGTTGCGCTCAAGCCCCTCAACGAGCGCAAAGCGACCGCCTTTCAGATCATCGACCGACTCAGGCCTAAGCTAAACCGGTTGCCGGTTGCGTCAGCGTTTTTGCAGGCGGCCCAGGATCTGCGCATCGGCGGCAGAGGCAGCAATGCGCTCTATCAATACACGATCCAGGCAGACAATATTCCGGATCTGTCGCACTGGGGTCCGATCTTACTCGCAGAGATGAAGAAGCTCACTCCAACGCTGCAGGACGTGAACACCGACCAGCAGAACGGCGGCCTGAGCGAGTATGTGAACTATGACCGGACAACTGCTGCAAGATTCGGTGTAACGGCGCAGGCCCTCGACTCGTCTCTCTATTCTGCCTTCGGCCAGTCTCAAGTCTCCCTCATTTATACGCAGCTCAATCAGTACTATGTCGTGCTTGAGGTAGCGCCGCAGTACTGGCAGTCGCCTGAAGGATTGAAAGATATCTACCTGCATACGACGAGCAACGGAGTGATTCCGTTGGCCGCCATGACGACGGCGACATCGACCACCACGCCGCTGAGCTTGAACCACACCGGACTCTTTCCGTCGGTGACGGTCTCTTTCAACCTGGGGCCGGGCGCATCTCTCAGCGATGCGACGCGCCTTATCGCCCAGATGCAGGATCGCCTGGGAACTCCGTCGACCATTCACGGCTTTTTCGCGGGCACGCTCCAGGCATTTACGCAGTCGCTCAGCACGGAGCCCATCCTGGTCACGACTGCGCTGCTGGCGGTGTTTATCGTCCTAGGCATACTCTATGAGAGCCTTGTCCATCCGCTTACGATTATTTCCACGCTTCCCTCCGCGAGTGTGGGCGCGATTATGGCGCTGATGCTCTTCAAGATAGACCTCAACGTTATCTCGATTATCGGGATCGTGTTGCTGATCGGCATTGTGAAGAAGAATGCGATCATGATGATCGACTTCGCCTTGCAAGCCGAACGCGAACAGGGAATGAGTACTTCCGACGCCATCTTCGAGGCTTGCATGTTGCGCTTTCGCCCGATTCTGATGACTACGATGGCGGCACTCTTTGGAGCATTGCCGCTGGCCTTCGGCACGGGCACCGGCTCCGAACTGCGCAGGCCACTGGGCATCACCATTGTTGGGGGCCTGATCGTGAGCCAGATGCTCACCCTCTACACGACGCCGGTCGTGTATCTGTTCCTGGATCGCATGCGCCTGCGCGTACTAGGCAAGGAGCATGACACCTTCAACCCGGAAGCGGAGGAGGCCACGCTATGAAACTCGCTCCGCGTGAGAAGCTTTGTATGAAGAGAATAGTCTTGAAATCCACCCCCTCGATTCGACCCGCGCTTTGCACGCTCGCGCTGTGCTGCGCGCTGGCAGGGTGCACGCCGGGGCCGAAATACCACAAGCCAACGGCTCCCGTTGCGACGGCTCCGAGCTACAAGGAGTCGACTGTCAACTTCCAGGATGGCGACGGCTGGAAGGTAGCAAATCCCCAGGACGCTATGCTGCATGGCAAGTGGTGGGAGATCTTTCACGATCCCGAGTTGAATGCTCTCGAAGAGCAGCTGGATATCAATAACCAGAACATCAAAGTCTACTTTGAAAACTACATGGCGGCGCGCGCTCTCATCCGCGAAGCCCGCGCACAGTATTGGCCCACGATTACCACGGGTCCGTCATGGAATCGTTCGAAATCCTCGGGAAACCTCCAGCATTCCTCTCAAGCCAATACCGGCAGCACAAGCTCGACGTGGAGTTTTCCGGTCGACATATCCTGGCAGCCTGATCTGTTCGGAAAAATTCGCAATGAGGTGCGCGAAGCACAATTCGGAGCGCAGGTGAGCGAAGCAGATCTTGAAAATGAACGGCTGTCGGAACAGGCAAGTCTGGCGGAATATTTCTTTGAAATTCGTGGTCAGGACGCGCTGCAGAAGGTTCTGAACGACACCGTGGATGCCGATAAGAAGTCGCTTGAATTGACCCAGAATCAATACGACACCGGCATAGCCGATTACAGTTCGGTTGCGGTAGCGAAGACAACCTTGAAGAGCGCGGAGTCCCAAGCCCTGAACCTGGGTGTTGCTCGAGCGCAGTTTGAGCACGCAATCGCCATGCTGATCGGCAAGCCGGCTACAGATTTTTCGATCCCTGTGAAGCCGCTGCTCACTGCCCCGCCTCCGATTCCAGTCGGAGTGCCATCGCAGTTGCTGGAGCGGAGGCCCGATATTGCTTCAGCTGAACGCACGATAGCTGAGGCCAATGCAACTATAGGCATCGGTTACGGGGCTTTCTTCCCATCGATCACACTCTCCGCCGCCGGCGGCTTCGAGGCATCTACGCTCGCGAACGCATTCACCTGGCCCAGCCGCGTCTGGTCTATTGGTCCATCGCTTTCGCAAACGCTTTTCAACGGCGGCCTCTATCGCTACCAGCTCCAACAATACTCGGCCCAATACAATGCCGATGTAGCCACATATCGGCAGACTGTTCTCGTTGCGTTCCAGCAGGTTGAGGACTACCTGGCGGCGACTCGGATTCTCTCGCAGCAGATTTTGGAGCAGCAGGAAGCGGTGGATGCAGCGCAGGTTTATCTCAATCTCGAATTGAACCGATACGAGCAGGGCATCGATCCTTACCTGAATGTAGCCGTCGCTCAGGTTACGCTGCTCTCGAACCAACAAACCCTCGCGACCCTGCACGTGCAGGAAACTACTGCGTCCATCGAATTGATTCAGGCGCTGGGTGGAGGATGGGACATCACGCAACTGCCCACTCCCGCGCAGGTCTCGCAGAAAGGGAACAAGGGGGATTACACCCTGCAAAGGTAGAAAGGCCGGCTCTTACCGCAGAACCGTTCCGGGAGTGGCCTGAATTATTTCGTCAGGTATGATGTTGCGGCGTGGGATAATTCCGCTCAACTCATCTTATGGAATACCTGCTGCTTCTGGCGTTCGTCCTCGTTTGGATGTTTATACGGTCCCGCGATCGCCAACGGCGGGAAATGATCGACGCCGAGTTGCTGAATCGGCTTGAGGCGCTCAATGCGCGGGTACGAGCCCTTGAGCTCGAAAAGCTGCAAGCCGCGCGCCCGACTCCGCCGCAGACAGTGCCAGCCGCACAGGTCCAGTGGCCCACGCCACCGTGGCCAAGTGCTCCCGCACAGTCGATACCTTCTCCGCCGCGACAGGAGACTCCGCCGGCGACAGCACAGCTGAGCAACGCGGCAGATCTCGCGGAAACGGCCGTCGCTGGCAAACGCGATCCGTTCGTCTTCACAACTCCCACACCCGATCGACCGATCGAAGCACCGCAGGAAGCGCCCGCGTTCAAAGCGCAGGATGAGGAACAAGCCGTCCCTGCCCACCGGATGGCATCTCTGGAAGAGAGATTGGGCGCCAACTGGCTCAACAAGCTCGGTATTGTGATTCTTGTCTTTGGTGTGGCCTTCTTCCTCGCCTATCAACTCAGAACGCTCGGATCCCTGGGCAAGATCGTGGTTGGATTTGCGGTAAGTGGAACTCTGCTGGTTGGCGGCCTTCTCCTGGAGCGTCGCAATAAGTATCGGATCTTCGCCCGCGCCGGTATCGGAGGTGGATGGGCTCTCACATTCTTCACCGCCTATGCGATGTATCACGTGCCCGCTACAAGGGTTCTCACTTCGCAGGCCATCGATCTGGTTCTGATGATCCTGATCGCTACCGGCATGGTGTGGCACTCCCTGCGTTACAAATCGCAGGTGGTGACCGGGCTGGCGTTTTTGCTGGCTTTCTCCACAGTGACCATCAGCCAAGTTACTGTGTTCAGTCTGGTCGCGGCCGCAGTACTGGCCCTCGGACTCGTGTACGTGACCAGCCGCGAACATTGGGCCGAACTGGAACTCGCCGGTCTGGTTGCTGTCTATCTAAACCATTTCCTTTGGCTCGAGCGTATTCTTCGCGCTCGTGGCGGACCGGGGCATCCATTCCCGGAGTTCTTTCCCAGCGCTGGCCTGATCCTTCTTTACTGGTTCATCTTCCGAGTGGCTTACGTTCAGCGAATTCCGCGGGATGATCGCGAAGATCTGCTCACCTCGATCACTGCGGTGTTCAACTCTGCCGGAGTTTTAGGACTCCTTAAGTACCAGTCTGCGCATCCGGAGTGGGCTTTCTGGGCGCTCCTCGCGCTCGGCGTGGCTGAGATGCTGCTCGCGTTCTACGCTCGACGCCGGCGGCGCACTGCGTTCATCGTGCTATCCAGCATCGCGTCGGCGTTGCTGTTGGCGGCGATTCCGTTCCGCTATCAGGGAGCCCATTGGAGCCTGCTGTGGCTGCTTGAAGCGGAGGTTCTCTTTATCGCTGGTGTCCGGATGCGCGAAGTAGTGTTCCGTAGACTGGGAATGCTGGCCGGATTCGCCGCCGCTTTCCAATTGGCTGCCGGTGAAGTGGTTCCGATCTCTAACCTTCGCCACGTCCAGCCGGATGTCGCCCGGCATTGGAGTGCGGCCCTTGCTCTCGCTTGCGGAGCTGCTATCTATTGGTTCAATTCTCGGGCCGCGACAGTGCGATGGCCGGAGATTGCCGCAACGGAGATCGACTCTACCTCCCTTCGGGTGATGTCTTACCTCGGCCTGCTCTCCGCAGCGGCGGGTTTGTGGGTCTTCTTCCCCGGCAACCAGACAGTCGTCGCGTGGATGATCCTGGTAATTGGGCTTGGACTGGCGTCCGATAAGTGCAACTCAAGCAATCTCGCACTTCAATGCGATCTACTTGCCGCCGCCTCATTCTTTCGAGCCATCATAGTCAATCTTCCCTCCGCGAGCCGTTGGATGTTTACGACTCAGCGGGTGATTGCCGTGACGATTGTGAGCGGGCTCTTCTATCTCGGCACGCGAAGAAAGAAAGATGCCGGTAACCTTAATCCGACATACATTCCCATTGCCTATTCGTGGGCCGGCTCGATCCTGCTTGCACTTCTTGTGTGGTATGAACTGTTGCCGGTCAGCATCGCTGTTGGCTGGGGAGTGCTTGGTCTGACGCTCTTTGAGATAGGAATCGTCCGTAGTCGCGCGTATTTGCGGCACCAGGGATTTCTGATTCTGGCTGTGAGCTTCGTACGCATCTTCTTTGTAAATTTGAATGCAGGTGGCTCCGGGCAGCTGTTTAATCCTCGTATCTACACCGTGCTGCCATTGATCGCGGCATACTTGTGGGTTTACGAGCGACTGAGGCAAAACGGCGTCAGCACACAGTTCGACCGCATTGCCGAAAACCTGGCTGCCTGCTGCGGAACCATTGCGCTGGCGGCCCTGCTGTACTTCGAAGTCAGGCCTGAGTGGGTTGTGATTGCATGGGCCCTCGTTGTTCCTTTGCTGCTCGCGGTAGCGTGGATACTCAATCGTCGTCTGTTTCTTGTTCAGGGATTGGTGCTGGCCGTCGCTGTCTTCGCTCGTGCTCTGCTGTTTAACCTTTCGGCAGGAACTACGGTCGGATCTTCTCTTTTGCACGGACGAGTTGCCTGTGTCGGCATTGCTTCGACGATTCTGTTCCTTGCATTGACCATTGCATTTCGCCTTCGCAGGCGCGATGAAGTAGTGAATCCATCCGATGGTTGGATTGGATGGGCAAAGCTTGTCATCGCACGGCCCGAGCAGCTTCTTTTCTTTGCTCCCTTGTTTCTCGTGACGATTATGCTGGCTCGCGAAATGCGTGCGGGCATGATCACCATAACGTGGAGTGCGCTTGGTGTTGGAGTCTTTCTCCTGGCCCTGCTTGTCGGCGAACGGAGCTATCGTTTCGCCGGACTCGGCCTTTTGCTGCTGGGCGTCGGTAAGATTTTGTTCGTCGATATCTGGCATCTCGCCCCAACGGATCGCTACATCACATTGATCGTGATGGGAATTGCGCTGCTGCTGGTCTCATTCCTCTATACCCGCTACCGCGAAGTGATCCTGAAGTTCTTATGAAACGATGGGTACCGTTCGCGTTGATCATCATAGCTGGGTTGCTGGCCATCTTTTTTGCTCAGCGTCAGAAAATTTCCACACGCGTAAGCCCGCAAGCTGTGCTCTCAATTGCCGGAGACGCCGAGCAAGAGCTTAGCCGCGTTCCATTAAATCTGGACGAGCTATCTGACGCTGACGAGATCCGAATCGGCGATGAACTAGCCCGGTCTTACGAGTCCCAATGGAACTCGGATCAGGAAAACGCGAAACAGGTAGAAGCCTACATCCAGGAAGTGGGAGCAGTTGTCTCGGCCCATGCGAAGCGCAAGCTGCCCTACCGTTTTCACTACGTGCCTGCGGCCTCGTTCGTGAATGCCTTCGCTCTTCCTGGAGGTCATGTATTTCTGGGCGAGGGACTGTTGAAACTGATGCAGAGCGAAGATGCCCTGGCCGCCGTGCTTGGGCACGAGGTGGAGCATATCGATCTCCGCCACTGCGCGGAGCGGGTTCAAATGCAAGCGCGCCTGCACGATCTGGGGACGCTTGGAGCTCTGTTGAGCCTGCCGGTTGGCGTTTTCACAGCGGGCTACAGCAAGATGCAGGAGCTCGAAGCGGATCGCTTTGGGACTGCTCTGGCAGTCTCCTCTGGTTATTCACCTGAAGGAATCCTGCAACTTCTGGATGAATTTGAGCGGCTTGAGCGTCACGGAAAGTCATCCGGAGCCGCTTCTCCTGTAGATGAGACAGCCACTCTGTCAGTGCAGACGCTGGAGGACTATTTCCGCAGCCATCCACCGGCTGCCGAACGGAAGGAGCAGATCGAGGCACTGGTCCGATCCGAACATTGGCCCAATCCGCCCCTACGAATATTGAGGTTCAGGTAGTCAGGCCAGAGTCGATGACCGGCATTTTCCTAAAACTGGTAGGAGATGCCCAGCAGAGGGGCCGGTCTGGTTCTCATTCCAACGTTGTTCAACTGGAATAGCACGTTGGCCGAGAAAATAAACGTCTTGTATGGCTCCCATTTTGCGCCGGCACTGATGTCATTGATCCAGTAACTTGAATTGACCGAAGTAACAGAAGGCAACGTGACCGTCTTGGTTGAAGTTGAAGGAGGCGGCGCAGTGTTGTATGTGAGCGAAGACGAGCTTGGAACGAGTCGGGCAGCATTAAGGTACTGATCGCCCATCAGATCTGCTGCTACCGTCAAGTGCTTTATAACGGCATAGTCCGCGCCGAGGTCGTATTGCAGGCCTCCAGGCAAGGCTAAGTTACTGCCCGGACGGACCAGATTCGGATTCAGCTCCGTCTCGGAGTTCCATTGATAGCCCAGCCTCACGTGAGGCGAGAGCCTTGAAAAATAGTAGGAGAAGACTCCGTAGGGATTCGTTCCCCATGCACCGGAGCCGAGATAGTTTCGATCATCCCCAGTGGGTGTGCGCACGTTAAGTCCGGCCGAGAACGCAGCGTGTTCCAGCGTCTTGATGTTGTATTTCGCGGCGAATGTAATGTCTCCGATGCCGCTGGCGATGCCAGGGGCGTATGCCGGTCCAACTGAAAATGCGTTTCCCACATTACTTTTTATATTGACGAGGTACTCCATGGTGTCGCCGGTAGCAGACCCGATCGAGACTCTTTCGGCGGGAAGAATCATTGATACGTCGAGCTTGTCGGTTACTCCAAACGTTGCGATGGAAACATATTGGTTGATCTTGAAGTGAATGTTCAGGTTCTCGCTGGTATATATAGCGCTCGAGTTGTCGCTGCTAATCGCCTTATAGGAGAAAGGCACTCTTCCGAGAGTGATCCCGTCAATGTCAGTAAAAAAGAACTGGCTGGCGGTAAACGATAGAAATAGCTGGTGCCTGCCTACGGTGCGCGCACGATCCGTCAGGATCGGTCCGAGGTTGTCAACGGTTTGCTGCACGCCGTTTCTATAGAGCACGACCGTGCCTGACGATGAAGTTGCCAGTGGCAGCTGGCTGACCTGTGTGGCGATAGCGGAATTGAATACCGTGGCGATGCCTGTAGTCTGCGCGGTCGAACCGTTTCCGTTGAAAATGCCGGTCGAGAACGGTATTTGACATACGAGCTTATTCGCAGCAGGCGCGCCGTTGGAGCAATTGATCTGTCCAATCGCGCCCGAACCCGATATAGAGACAAGCAGCAGCAACTGCAGAGTACGTTTCGTCATCTGTCTTCCCTCGGTATAAAACTGACTCCCTGAGGAATTGGCGCGCAGAAAGGTGCGGCCGCCAATTCATTTAGCGAATCACGCTGAGTTGAATCACTGCCTGATACGTCTGACCATCGCTTCCAGTAGCTTGTGTGTTAATGAGGTAAGTACCGGCTGGAACCGTTCCTGTTGACTCTGTTCGCTTGAAACTTCCACCGCACCCTACTACTTGCAAGGTAGCGAATACGACGGTCACAAGTCCTATGAAACGCAGGAGCGTCTTACGGTTTCGTTTGCCGCGCACGAGCCCGAGCAGGGCCAGAACCGGAACTCCGAACAAGCCGGCCACAAAGATGTTTGTACGATTCATCACTCCCGCCATGGTCGCGGCTGTATTGATAGTTACGGTAAAGGGTCCGCTCGGTGAACCATTTAATGTGAGCTGAATTGTGGGCTCCTGCGGGTTCAATTTCGTGCCTGCGGCGGCAGGAGTGCAATTCACGACTCCGGTGGGGATGATCGATTGGCACACGAAATTCGGATTCGAAAGTGTAACGTTGGCAGGCAGGCCGAAGTCTATTGGAGCCGTCGTCGATGCGCCGGAAGGCACACCGACTGGGACCCCAAGGGATCGAACGTCAACGCTGAGTGGCGGCATAGCCGTTCGGACCAGGCCGGTGGTCGGATCGGTTCCAGTGATCGTAAATACATATTGACCGGGAGTAGCAGGGCTGGCTGGAGTGCCGGCGTCGATTGTGAAGGACACTGACGCTTGGGCGCCGGAGGGAAGGATCGCCACGTGAGCGATGCTGGGTACGCATGTTGGTGCTACCGCGCCTGAGGGCACCACGGACGTGACTTCACACGTCAAGTTAAGCGGATTGTTTGCGGTGGTACTGTAGCCCAGCAGCGACACCGGCGTTACGGTTATCGATTGCGGGGTAATTGGGTCGGAAGAAGTGGTATAGCCCTGGGTGACGAATACCTTGCCAGCGATGGTGGTGGAGGTCGTGAGGCTGTAATCCTGAATCGTCTGCGTCGAGGCTTTGCTGATGCCAGAGCTGAAGTTGGTGTCGCCGCTGTACGCCGCGGTCACCGAGTTAATACCGTCCATCAGTGTAGAGGTTTTGCAGGTGGCCACGCTGCTCATTACCGTTACGGCAGTGCAGCCGGTGATTGGGGTAGCAGCCCCCCCGTTCAGGGCTGTGCTGAAAGTAACCGTGCCGGTCGGCGCTATCGGCGTGTTGGGTGTGATCGTAACGGTGAAGGTCACCGCTTGACCGACGGGGGACGCGCCGGAAAGGGGAGCGAGGCTGACAGTCGGTATCGCCTTGGTTACCGTCTGCGTGGAGGCGTTGCTGGCGCCTGAGCTGAAGTTGGTATCGCCGCTGTACACAGCGGTGATCGAGTTGGAGCCGGGCAGCAGTGTAGCGGTGTTGCAAGTGGCGACGCTGCTCATCACCGTTACGTTAGTGCATCCGGTGATCGGGGTAGCAACTCCCCCATTCAGGGCTGTGCTGAAAGTAACCGTGCCGGTCGGCGCTATCGGCGTGTTGGGTGTGATAGTGACGGTGAAGGTCACCAATTGATCGACGGAGGAGGTGCCGGAAGGGGGAGTGAGGGCGACCTTCGGCATCGCCTTGGTCACCGTCTGCGCGGAGGCTTTGCTGGTGCCAGAGTTGAAGTTGGTATCGCCGCTATACGCGGCTGTGACCGAGTTGGATCCGGGGAGCAGTGCAGAAGTGTTGCAGGTGGCCACGCTGCTCATCACCGTTACGGCCGTGCAACCGGTGATTGGGATAGCGGCTCCCCCGTTCAGGGCTGTGCTGAAAGTAACCGTGCCGGTCGGCGCGATGGGCGTGTTGGGTGTAATCGTGACGGTGAAGGTCACCAATTGATCGACGGAGGACGCGCCGGAAGGGGGAGTGAGGGTGACGGTCGGCATCGCCTTGGTCACCGTCTGCGTCACGTTATTGTTGCTGGTTATGTAGTTCGAGTCGCTGCCATAGGTTGCCACGATCGCGTGTGTGCCCACGTTCAGCGATGCAGTCGTGCAGATGGCCTGACCGTTTGTGGCATTGACCTTGATGGCACCGCATCCGCTGATCATCGTGCCATTATTCGTAAACGCCACCGCGCCGGAGAGCGGCACGCTTCCATTGCTGGGCGAAACGGTCGCAGTGAACATCACCGAATCATCGACCATGGAGGTGTTGCCGGCTGACGAGGAAATCACAGTCGTGCTGCTGGCAACCGGGCTCACCGTCTGGGTGGAGGCTTTGCTGGTGCCTGAGCTGAAGTTGGTATCGCCGCTGTACACCGCGGTCACCGAGTTGGAGCCGGCCATCAGCGCAGAGGTCTTGCAAGTGGCCTGGCTGCTCATCACCATTTCCCCAATGCAGCCTGCGATCTGGGTAGCGGCCCCCCCGTTCAGGGCTGTGTAGAAAGTGACCGTGCCGGTCGGTGCTGTCGGCGTGTTCGGTGTGATGGCTGCTGTGAAGGTCACCATTTGATTGACGTTAGACGTGCCAGACGTGGGAGTGAGCGCGACGGTGGGTGTAGCCTTGCTTACCGTCAGCGAAAACGGCGCGGTCGCCGACGAACCGTTGACGTCGGTAACCGTGACCGTGTAGGTCGTCGCCGCGCTGGCCGCCGACGGCGTGCCGGTAATCAAACCTGTGGAAGAACTTATCATCAGGCCTGTAGGCAGAGACGGGGAGGGAGAGACGATGCTGTAGCTTAGCGGTGTCGTGCCTCCGGAGCCCGTCACCGGCGTAAATGGCGTCGCCGCCTGATCTACCATAAGCGTCGTGGTAGGCACGGCCGTCGTCGCCACCACCGCGCTGGTCACCACCAATGTGTAGCTCTGACTACCGGAAAATCCATTGCCGTCGGTTGCCTTAACTGAGATGGGGAAGCTTCCCGTCGCCGTTGGCGTACCCGACAATGTTGCCGTTGTTCCCGTTCCTCCGTTAAAGGTGATCCCCGCTGGGAGAGGGCCCGTTTCGACGAAGTTGTAGGTAGGTGTTGTGCCTCCTGACGCCGAAAACGTCCCACTGTATGGCCGGTTCACAGTTGCACCCGCAAGGGTGGATGGAGATACCGTGATCGAAACAATTTTGAGATTGGCGGAAGTGGTAAGGTTTGCGGTGCCCGGGGTCAGTGTCGCGCTGAGCGTGAAGCTGCCCGCTTCGGGTACCTTGATGCTGTCGAAGGCCGCTCCGGTTCCGGCTACGGTCGGCACCGGTCCAAGTCCAGTCGCGCCCGTCGCATCAGAAGTCAGCGTCACAGGCACGCCGCCTTGATTCAGGCCATTCTCCGTTACAGAAACGATTGGGGCCGCCGGGAAGGCGACAGCGCTATTCACGGCACCGGCATAGCCGCCAATGCTCGCATCGGGATTGGTGAACTGGATCGACGTATAGTTGGTCTGTACCGCGCCCGAGTCCATCTTGCCGGAGGCGCAATAGGTGGAAGCTATCGGGAAACCGCGCTGGTCCGAGGTGGGAGCCCCCGTCTTGTTCCCCGCACAGATGGCCGGGCTGTTCGGTAGTGGCAGAAATGTCTGGGTGGGACCGCCATAATTAGCCAGCGGAGCCAGAGCGATGGGGCTGGCTGGAGTGATGACGTTGCCACCGCCGTCGGTGAAGGTGCCATCGATGTCATCGGCGGCTGTGGCCGTGTTTCCTGCCACAATGCTATTCGTTATCGTCGTCGTGGTGCTGTTTGTCTCAATCCCGCCGCCTTCCCCGCCGGAATTGCCGGAGATGGTGCTGTTCGTCACCGTCAGCGTGCCCCCAGCAAGGTTATAGATGCCGCCGCCTTTGGCCACTGCAGAATTGCCGGAGAAGGTGCCATTGGTCACGGTCAGTGTATTGCCGTCACCGTTAAAGATGCCGCCGCCTAGTGCCGCCGTATTGCCGGAAAAAGTGCTGCCGCTCACCGTCATTGTGCCGAAGTTGGTGATGCCGCCACCCTCGTTGTTCACCGAGCCGGTTCCGGAATTGCCCGAGATGGTGCAGTTGCTCACCGTCAGGGTGCCATCGTTAAGGATGCCGCCGCCGCCCTGATCGTTTGAATTGCTATTGCCATTAGCAATCGTCAGACCTGAGATGGAGGCCGTGACTCCGGTGTTGATCGCGAAGATCGAGCCGACGGTAGCGGAGTTGTTCCCGGAAACCGTCAGGATGTTCGCGCCGGGCCCGGTGATGGTCATGTCGGCCGCGAGCGCGGGAAGGGCGCTGAGCAAGGTGACGGTTCCGGTCGCGGTGATGTTGATCATATCCCCAGAGTCGCCGTTGGCTGTTGTGATTGCGGCGCGAAGTGAGCCGGCTCCGCTGTCATTTGTATTGGTAACGGGGATTGTCGCTCCGGAAGCATTACCCAAGAGGCCGAGACTGCAGAGCACCAGGCAAAGAACAGGCCACAACAGCCGACTGCACGAAGGAAAACGATTTCGGCGCGCCATTTTGCGATCTCCGGGAAACACTTGAAGTTAAAACCGACGAATGAACGGTGTTTATCGACGGCTGATCGAGAACTTTGGGGACATCAGAAACAGCACCCAAGGGTGCAACGAGTCAACACCAAAATGTAGCGACTAACGACCGAGCCAAGGCTTCATGGTCTGTGCGGAGTGCGGATGCTAGAGATAAACATCCCGATGCGCAACATTCCAAAGAGGTGACATCTTTGACATATCTTTAATACTTCTTGACAAAGATTAGACACACTCCAAAGCGGACAGTGATCGGCTTTCGCATTAGTCCAAAACCGCACTCATTGTAGGGCGATATCCAGAGAAGTCAATGTTAACCAAATTATTATTGACTGATAGGTTATCTAACGCTGCCTGGCTAGAGATAAGTAGCTGAAGTAATTGCCATCCAAACGAGCCTGCTTGATTTACAGAGCGAAGCAACTCTAATGGCCAGAGTCTTACTGTCGTTCTGAAATAGACCAGGAATCATTTTTCTTGATGAAGGAGAACTTAATCGGGTGAGGCTTCTGCGGCTTGCCGTTGTTGCTCTTCACGGTGGTTGTCTCAGCGCAGGACCATTGTGCTGTGTCTCCAGTGACACTTAGCGAAGATGTGACACAGTCGTCTTTCACGGTTGCTTCGGGGTTACCCTTAAAGAACGCCTGAATCTGCCTGCTTTGGCCCGGGGTCATTCCGCTCCATACAGACTTCACCCTGGCGATATCCTGAGAGTTGTATGCGGACTCGAAGTCTCTTACTAACTGTATTAACAGCGCCCTATCGTCGGACGACGGTCGCGCCGACGGCGGCTGGGGTTGCGGCACAATAACTGTCACCGAAACCTGTTGCGTCCTGGCTTGTCCGTCGTTTCCTATTGCCACCAGCGTATACGTCGTTTTCCCGGACGGTTTGACCAACTGCTCTCCGCTCGCGTTAACCGCTCCAACTTCGGGATTAATCGATACGGAAACCGCATCTTTTGTGCTCCATTGAAGTGTGGCCTGCTCGCCCTGCTGGATCGAGGTTGGGCTGATGGAGAAAGAGGCAATGGTGGCCGGGAGTTTCTGTACAGGTGCCGGCGTAACGGTCACTACCGCTTGTTGTGTTTTAGCCTGCCCATCCTTCCCTTTCGTCGTCAGCGTGTAAGTCGTTGTCGAGGTTGGCCTGACGGATTGTTGCCCACTTGCCGGAACCGTCCCCGGGCCAGGATCGATGGAAGTAGAAACCGAGTCCTTCGTCGCCCATTGAAGTGTGGCCTGGTCGGACGAGCCCTGCTGAATCGAGGACGGAGTTGCGGAGAAGGACACAATGGAGGCACCCCCTGCCGACGATGGAGGCGGTGGAGGAGGCGGGGCTGACTTGGTTAAGCTAAACCGGTCGTTCGTATCTTTTTTCCGAACAATGTTGATTGTTTTTTCCTGCGAGTCCTCGAATCCAGCGGCTGAATATTTGACCTTGTGTTTGCCCTCCGCTAGCGTTATGGGTTTGCCCGCGCGAAATGTCCCTTGAGAGACACCGTCTACAAATACCTTGAATTCCGGGACATTTCCCTGCGTCAGCAGCCTGCCGGACACGTCGGGAGGTGGAGAGACGCGCAGGGCGACATTGTCCACGTAAGTCTCCCCTGCATTGACGTTGATGCTGTCTGTAAACGGTTCGAATCCGTCCTTGGAGACTATGAGCTGGTGTAGGCCCGGCTTCACGGTTACGGAAACCTTGCCGCCGGCATCGGTCTGGGCGGGAGCTGCATTGTCGATGGTGACTGCGGCGCCGGGCGGCGCTTTCGCAATCTGAATGTAGGCCTCGGTGGGGGTTGGTGGCGGTGGCGGCGGTTGCGCCGGCTTTTTCAGCCAGAGAATGACAGCAATCAGTAATAACGCTGCGGCAGCGCCCGAGACTCCCCAGACGAGCATTTTTCGAGACCCGGAAGGAGGTTCGATAACATCGGCTTCTCCGGGAAGGCGAACGCTGCCAGTTGCCGGCTTTCCAATTCGCCGGAGAGCGTCCTCCGCTTCCTTTCTGATGCGGCGCCAATCGGTCTGCTGGGTGGGAGTAGAAAACTCCACCAGTTCGACCGCGCTGCTCAGAGCAGTCTGCGCCGTTTGCGGCTCCTTGTTAAGCAGCGCGGCACGAGCGGCGTCGATCGACTTGCCTACGGATTCCTGGGCAAACGAGGCGCGCTCAGCTTGAAACTCCTGGAGGGCGCGCATCAATTCGGGAGAGTCGCCATACGCCTGACGGGCGCTTTCGAGCGAGTCCCAGCCGGGAGCGAAATTCCGTTGCTCGACGGCTTGCCGAGCAGTAGCGATAGCCCTGGTGATTACCTGCTTCTGATCCCGCTCCGACACTAGAACATTGAGGAGCGCTTGAACCTGGGTTTCCTTGGTCTTGCCCGCACCTTCACTCTTCAGCAGGGCGATTGCTTCATCAAGCTGGCCGCGCTCGCGTAGCTCCTTGACGCGGTTTGCGAGCACTTCCAGCCTGCGTGCCGCGACAGCCTGCTGCTCACGGGCCTCGGCCAGCAGGCGTGCGAGAGAAGGGTCTGCGGTTTCCGCCGCGACGGGCTCAAGCACCCGAATCGCTTCATCGATGCGCTGTTCCTGCATGAGCGATTTAGCCTGGGCGGCGCAGGAAGCAATCAGCGCATCCCGTTTTCTCTGAACCAACTCGCCCTTGGCATATTCAAGTAGCTCATGGACGCCGGAGGTGTCGGCAAATTCAAGCCGGTAGGACTCAAGAATCTCGACCGCGCTCTCAAATTCGCTGCGGCCAATGGCCTCCTGAGCCTCGCGAAGATAACGCTTGCGGACCTCCTCAGTCTCGAGACCCTTCAGCCGTTGACGCAGAGAATCTTCAAGCGCGAGCAGACGCTCCTCTCCTGGCAATTCCTGAAGAGCTCTTTGCACGATCAGCAGCGCCTCGTGTGGTGAACTGGAGAAAGCTTCCTGAGCTTCGCGAGCGGTGGAGTCAATCAGTTGGCGGGCCCTGAACTTTCGCGCCTGTCCGTCAACGCGGGTCTTCAATTGGAGCAGCGATGCCTCTGCGGGGAGTTGCTCGATTGCTCTGCTGACCAGTTCCGCCGCGCGGTCGTATTCGTCGGCAAGCAGGCTGCTCTCCACCTGCGACTGCACCTGCTCGAGCAGCTTGCGGCGACGCTCCTGCTCCTGTCCGTTTACCGCGGTTTGGAGAAGGCTTTCCAACTCTGGCAGGGAAGGGTCGAGCTTGCTTACCTGATTGAGAATCTCAATCGCGGCGGTGAAGTGCCGGGATGAAACCTCCTGCCGGGCGTTATCGAGCATTTCGCGAATCTGGCCCTGTTGCGCGGCGAGCTGTGCCTGCTTGGCGATTGCTGCATACGCGGCCCGGAGCTTGGTGTTGTCCTGGTCCAGCCGAAGAGCTTTCTCCAGCACCTTGAGGGCGCCGGTTAAATCTCCCCGGTTGCGTGACGCCTCGGCCTCCGCCAAGAGGCTGCCGATCTCGGCGTGCCGGCGCTTCTGTTCCTTGACTGCTTCCAGCTTCGCCTGCAGCTCGGCATTGGTGGTGTCGAGCTTGACGGCTTGATCCAGCGAGGCAAGGGCTTCGGGAAAGCGCTTGGAGGCGAGAGCTTCTTCTGCCTCGGCTACGAACTGCCTTACCTGCTCGGCGCGCTGCATGCGGGCCAGATTTTGCTGAACGATGCCAAGCAACTGCCTCGCTCCCGTGTGCTGAGAGTCGATCTTGATGAGCTGCTGCAAGACTTCTCTCGCCCGGCCAAACTGCTGTTCCGTCGTGAGCCGCTCGGCATCGTTAAAGAGTTCGGATACGCGGCCTTTCTTGAGGTCTTCGCTGACAGAGCGCAAGTCGGCGGCAAATTCCTCGGCCGTGGCATACCGTTCTTCGGGATCTTTGGCCAGGGCGCGGTCCAGGATCGCGTCGAGTGCGGGAGGGTAATCAGCGATATAAGTCTTGAGTGGAGGATGCGGTTCGTTGACCAGCTTTTGCAGCACTGTAATGTCTTCACCGGCGAAGGGGAGCTGTCCCGCCAGGAACAGGTAGAGCATTACTCCGGTTGAGAAGATATCCGAGCGACCGTCGAAGGGCAGCCCCTTCAGACGCTCCGGGGCAATATAGTGAATCGTGCCGATCACATTGCCGGTGCGCGTCAGTCCGGTTTCGGCATTCGAACTCTGCACTCGCGCGATGCCGAAGTCGACGATCTTGGCGTGACCGTCGGGTTGCACGATCACATTCGCGGGCTTGATATCGCGATGCACAACGCCCCGCTGATGGGCGTAGCCCAGGGCAGCGCATACCTGCTCGATGATGCTCAGCTTGTCGATCAGGGGAAGCTGCTTGCCGGACGTGATGATCCTGTCCAGTGGGTCGCCCGTGACGTGCTCCATGACGATGAAGGGCACACCGTCCTGGTCGCCCAGGTCGTAAACAATGACAATGTTCGGGTGTTGAAGGATTCCGGCCTGCGCCTCGCGATAGAAGCGCTCGAGCATCTCGGGCTGTCCGGAGTAGCCCTCGGTAAGGGTTTTAATCGCCACCAGGCGGCCGATGCGCTTGTCCTCGGCGCGGTAAACGACTCCCATGCCGCCGCGGCCCAGAATACCCGTTATCTCGTACTTACCTATCTTCTTAACTGTGGCTGCATCCACCGTATTCGTCCGAGATCAATTAAGGCAGAAACAGTTACTTCCGAAGGAGTAACTCCTCGAAAAGCAACTGGATACAAAACAATGCATCAGTGAATGTCGCTGACACTGACCGCACAGTACCATGATTCTATCTCTCTATCCAGTGTGATGGGGAGCGCAGCGAACGTATCAGAGCCGAAGGCGGAGACCTCGACTGGAATCATTCGTTCAAGTCATCATCTTCGACGGATACAATTAGCAATTCGCAGGCGAGCGCGTCGTATCGGATTATGTCGAAATCTCCAGAAAACTCCGCTCCCCCGACAGTAAAAGCCTCATTTGCTCTACCTGTCGGAGGCGGCATGCTGAACGCCAGTGCGAACTTATCCACCGGACGGACGACGCTCACACAACTCCTGCCGATTATCCAGAGCCTGGAAAACGCAATTATTGGAAAGATCAGCGCGGAAGCCGAGGAGGCGGGTACGCCCATCTCCTGCAGGGCGGGGTGCGGGGCGTGCTGTCGCCAACTCGTGCCAGTGAGTTTCTTTGAAGCGGAAGCCCTGACCGAATGGCTCCGAACGTTACCTGAGGAACGACGCGCCGAAGTTGAAGCACGGTTCCATCGCGCTTTGCTGGCGTTGCGCGATGCGGGGATAATCGAGAAGGTTCTCGATCTTCGATGGGTGCAGAATGAAGAGGAGACTACGCAGCTGGCCATTGACTACTTCCACGCTGGCGTTCCGTGCCCCTTTCTCGAAGATGAGAGTTGCAGCATCCATCCGATGCGTCCGCTGAGTTGCCGCGAATACCTCGTGACATCGCCGCCGGCGCTGTGCCAGGACCCGTCTGTGAATCAAGTGGCGGGTGTGCGCCTTCCACTTAAGCTGTCGCGTGTCCTTTACACATTCGGACAGCAACTGTCGCAGGATCCTCGCGGCTGGATTCCTCTGGTGTTTCTGCTTGCGTGGGGAAAGGGAGGTGAACGGCCCGGAGAACAAGTCTCGGGAACAGGGGAAGAAGTGTTGCGGAAATTCCTGAAGCAAGTTGCTGAAATGCCGCCCGGAGAAAATGATCAGCCCGTTCAAAAGCCGGCTGGTCCGATGCTCTGAGAGGATTCGAGGAAATAAGTTATCAGTTGTGTCGAAGGATATCGAGCACCGGGGTCTTTACAGGCTAACGCCAGTTCTGGCAGTCTAATCGCGCACCCACGACAGGGATCAGACCAGCTCTGAAAGCCATTTTCAGTGAGAGTTGCTGTCCCCCGGCGAAGAGAAAGTTTCTACGATGGAAAGCCAAAGCTTATTGAGACTTGAAGTCGCAGCCTTAACAGACGTGGGATGTAAGCGCTCGAACAATGAAGACAGCTTCGGCTATGACCTTTCCACCCAGATCTTCGCGGTCTGTGACGGGATGGGCGGAATGGCGGCCGGCGAGATCGCAAGCAGCATGGCGGTCAGCGAACTGGTGCATTTCTTCAGTCAACAGGGCATGCCGGGTTCGGGAGAGGAGCGGTTATACCTCTCGATCCTCCATGCGAACAGGCAGGTCTGTTTGCTCGCGCAGGATAACGACGATCTGCGCGGTATGGGCACGACGCTGGTGTCGGCCTGCGTAGATGGCCGAAAGATCGTGATTGGCAACGTGGGCGATAGCCGCGCGTATTTCCTTCGCAATGGCGCCTGCGCCCAGATTACCCACGACCACTCCTTCGTTGCGGAGCAGGTGCGAAATGGGATCATGAGTGCGGACGACGCCGGATCGTCACCGCTGCAGTCATTGATCACGCGCGCCATCGGGACCATGGAAACAGTGGAGCCTGATTTATTCACAGCAGCTATCGAGCCCGGAGACATCGTGCTGCTGACGACAGACGGCCTTACGCGCTATGCCGACGCCGAGGCCATCGCAAGCCTGATTCTTTCGAGCCCTGATCTTCCGGCAGCGTGCCAGGGGTTGATCAACACAGCGAAGGAACAGGGCGCAGTCGATAACGTCACCTGCCTGCTTCTGCGATTCGGCGAATTTGAGGAGCCTACCCCAACCGCAGAGTTGGAGACGCTGGCTCACTGAGCCACTTTTGGAACGCAGTGGAGATTGCTCAGTCCTCCCGGCATGAGCAGGCTCGCACCGGGTCCGGACAATTCGATGTGAACAACCAGGGGTGTGCCGTTGACGACGATGGGGGTATTGGATACTTCGAGCGGATAATCCAGTCGACCAGGATTGCCCGCCTGCACCACGTGGCCTTTGTCGACGAGGTGGAAAAGCGCCCACGGTCCGGTGAATGACAGAGGAAAGTTGTTGGCAATCAGTTGCGCCTGCTGTGCGGTCTGCGCCGACCAGGTGAATGGCTTGGAGACGTCCGAACCGGTCAGTCTCTGCGCATCCACAGCCAACGTCACGGTATCTATCCCCTTCGAGGGCAAAATGTGCACCGTGAAATTGAGGCTCGGCGAAGTCGCACCTGCTGGGTACATAAGAGTCGATACGCTGGCCGCCTTGTTGAAGAACTGTACGAACGCGGGATTCACCTTTTGCGGAGCGTTCAAGGCCGCTGCGTAGGACGTGCCTTGCTGAACCAGTAATGGCTTTAAGGTAGTTTCGTAGAACTGCCACAGGGAGCCCGTTCCTGGTTGGAAGACAGCCGCGACCTCGGCAGTGCTCGCTTCGGAGGTTGCATTCGGCGAGAACGGGAACTTGGTCATCAGCGGCGCGAGGCTGGCGCACAGCGGACCGGCGCTTAGAGGCCCGGGTTTCGCGAGGGCTTCTGTAGAGGTAATAGGAGCCAGCAGGAGTGCACGAACAGTTTCCTCGATATGGGCCTGCGGGTCGATGTCGAATGCCTGAGCGGTCTGGCTTACAGCACCGTGCGCGCTGATTGCTGCGGTGATGACAGGCTGGAATTTGTTCGGATCGTTCGGTGTAGTGTTCTCCAACGCCTGCGAAATGCTGCCCTGCAAAGACACGAGGCTGTTGACGTAGCTGGTGTTTTTGTCGGACATGAGTTTTTCGGCGCTGTCCGGAGGCACCAGTACCTGCGTCGGCTGAAACTCTTTCGCTATATCCGAACTCTGGACTGCGGTGTTGTGCGATGCGGTGTAAATCAGCGCCAGCAGTGGGGAATTTGGATTGGATAGTATCTGAAGCTTTCCGCTGGCGTCCTTAAGACTGCCGTAGGAAACGACGTGTGCAGAACGCATAAACGAGCGCCACTGCGATTGATAGTCACCCAAATAGCGGCTTGTCAGCTTCTGCGTCAGACCGGCGCGATCCAGCGTGGGCGGAGCCTGGTCACCCAGCACCCACGCTTCGCCGCTGAAGTAGCGGTCCGGGTGCTGGATCGCATCCTGCATGAACGTGAACCCACTTCGCGTAAAGGCCCCAGGCACGATATAGGACTCGGAGACCACAGATGCCGAACCGGGGTACAGGCGGTTGAAGTCAATCGTCGGAGCGATCTTGTTTGCGGCGTTTACCATCTGCTGATAAATACGCTCGAAGCCGCCGAAGCTCGCCAGGTATGCGCGAGCATGACTGACGGCTGGCATCGCAGGCGCAATCGAATACGGGTTCCCCGACTTCAACTCGTTGGCGTAGAAATCGAATTGTAACTGTGCGAGTTGCTTTTGCTCTTCCGTGTCGGGAGCCCGGCCGTTTTGCCAATACTGCATCAACTCAGGAGTCAGAAACTCTCGCGTGCTCTTGTCTGGGTTGGTGGTCGTAATCAAATATGCTTTCAGCGGATTGTATCCGGCGTTGTAGTCCGAGTCCGGTTGCGATGCGGCTGGAAGAGCATTGAGAGCCACTACCAGGTTGTTTTGCGTATTGGCGAGCAGAAGCCGCTGGAAGCGATCGAAGTAAATGTGCCGTGCGGCTTCCAGCAATTGGTCGCCGTGATACAGGCCCCACCGATACATCAACGGAGGGCCCTGTTGCCGATAGTTTCCTAATTGCACGAGTGCTGTGCGCAGCTGGTTGAGTGCCGTCAACTCTTGAACGGATGCAAGGGTGGTTGCTGGAACGGTTCTTGTCGGAAGCGCATTCGCGGCCGACGCAATCTCGTGTTCGAGCCTGGAGTTGTTGCCATAGGAAATGATGAGGCAGACAAGGTAAGCCAACAAGAGGAAGGAAAGGGTGGCAAAAACTACGCGCCGGAAGACATGGGTCCTTCCGCTGTTGCTCGTGCTGGCGAGCGCGCTTCTGTCCTGAAGGATCGCGACCGGGAAGAGCTTAGGCAGGAAGCACCATTGCGCAACTCTTTGTGACACAACCTGCGGAGTGGGTGCTGGGGCTGCTGCCTGCGCCTGTTGTACAGAGAACATGCGCGTGGCGCCGGCGTCGGCGGGCGGTGCCTGCGGTGCTCGTGCAGGAGCGCTCACCATCTGTTCGACAATGTGCGCGCGAACACCGGTGAAGTAGAAGCCTCTCAGATACGGGTTGACGTTCAGATGGCTGGGGCGGGCAAGCTCCACAAGGTAAGAGGCCAGGTTGTTACGCAGCTTTCGCAGCTCGCGCGGGAATTCGTAAACAGGATCGACATTCCTCTGGTCGGACTCACGCGTCAGCAGCTCCAGGCGAAATTCTCCGAGCGAGAAAATGAGCTGATCGAGGGACGAAGACACCTCGGCCATCGCTTTTTCCGCATAGAGGCCGCTTGAGGCTTCGCTGCGCGCGAATGCCATGCCGAGCGGCTGAGACGCCTCTTCGCTCGTCAAGTTGCGGACGTATTCGGTGAAGTCCGGAATGCGGTCCAGCTTTGTGAGAATCACGTACACCGGAACTTCTGTCCCCAGCTGTTGCGCAAGGTTGCGCAGCATCTGGTTGGTGGAACGGGCTGCGGCAAGCACCGCCTCCGACGCGCTCGCTCCAAGAAACTGTTCGCAGCTGATGCAAACCACAGCAGCGCGCACCGGAGCCTGTGTCCCCATCGCGGAGCGGTATGCCTTGGGGCGCGTCTTGCGAATCAGCTTGCTCCAGAGCGCCGGACTCTTGCGCACCGCGTCTCCCGCTTCCACCATGACGCATTGCTGCGTGTACCAGAGGTTCACCACCGGCGTGGCCATGACGTCCTGATCCCGATAGATCTGACCGGCGAGGAGTTCCGGATCGAGCCCGGATTTGAGAACGGCTGTAGTCTTCGCCGAATTTCCTTCACCCAGAATGTAGAGGAGGGGAAGGGAATCGAGGGACTTGGGGCCCGTTCGCTGAGCGGTGGCCAGCTTTTTTTCAGCATCGCGCAGCAGCGTGTCCATATCCGAGCCGCCCTGCACATTTTTCGTCGCCGCATCCCGCCGTTTGTCTCTGAAGTAGATCACCAGGATGACCGTCGCCGCGGCAGCGCCCAGCAACACCAGCAGGATGCGCAGAATCAGAAGCGAAGTGCCGTCGATGTGAAGCAGCGGGCCAACCAGCCACGCCAGCACCACGGACAGGATAAAGATGAGGGCAGAAATCAGAATCTGTAGCACAGCAGGCTCCTATCGCGCATTCAGGCTGGTGTTCTGCACCTGGGAAACTCCCGAGCCGAGGAGAAGCTCAAAACCGCCGAACGCAATCACAATCAAACCGGCGAGCACGCAGGTCGTAATAAGCAGGGCGCGGCTCCACGAATCTTTTGTGCGTGCTGGACGCACTTCCGGCGGCGTCATAGGGGGCAGCAGGTGCGCGGCTCCGCGAATCCGGTGAATCTTTTCCTGGGCCATGCGCAGCAACTGATGGAGTTCGCCGGAATCGCCAAGAGCGTAGCGGCCACGGTATCCCATCTGAAGGCAGAGGCAGTGGAGTTCGAGTGCGTCGGCCACTTCTGCGGAGTCCTGCTGTCCGAGGAGCTTCCTCACGTTGAGAAAGAATGTCTCGCCGGCGAGATGGCCGCCGAAGAGCTCCTCCTGCAACGGACGCCGCGCCCAGTCGGCAAAGGCCGGACTCTGCAGGTTGAGTACGCTTTCGTCCATATAGCGCGACCACTGCGAAGACGCTCATCTGCACCGTGTCGCTCGAATAGCCGAGCGCTCGGGCTTCCTGCATCGCCGCCTGAATGGAACGGCGCATCTGAGCCCGGAAGCTTTCCGAGTCCTGAACCTGCTGGCGCTGAAAGCGCACGCGCAGAATCGCGGTGAGCACTTCCTGAAAGGTAAAGGCGAGACTGTTGACGCGAGCGGTACTCATTGCGATTGCTCCACGATGACGGTGAGATCAAACTCCGGTTGGGAGATCTCTCCTGGAATGTAGACGCCTACCTTGCGCGTTTGCAGTATATGTTCCCAGCACGGGCCGGTAATCTCGACAGCGAAGTATTGCATGTCCACCTCAGCGCGGATGGCGGTGGGCGGGATCGGCAGATGAGTGAGCGTCATACCCGGGAGAGCGCGTTTCACCAGCTCGGGAACAAACCGCGCAGAGCAGACTTTCACAAGTCTTGGTGTCAGCTTGAGGAGCTCGGACTCGCCAAGAGCCGAGCGAATGCCCAGAATCCAGCGGGCGTGACGCAGGCAACGTTCATCGAGTACCTCGGCTGCCTGAATGTAGGGCTCCATCGGATGAAAATCGAGCGTGACTGTGTTCGAAGGAACGACAATCTCAAGATGCCGCCGGATGTGGGCATCGAGCGCGCGGAAGGCCGGGCCCGGAGTGCGGTGGTCGTAGGCAGGAAGCTCGCGCGGGTCGGAATCGACTGCGAAGGTGCACAATGCGCCAGCGAGGCGCGATAGCTCGATAAACAGGTCCTCAGGATGGGCGTGCCGGGTCGTACTCAGGTGTTGTAAGGGTGGGATCGCGTTATACAGGGCATGCAAAAACCAGTAATTCGCTACGTCAAGAGCAGCCGTACCCGACTCGAAACGGCCGTGGCGTCTTGCTCCCCGTGCGATCACGGCGCTTTTTTCTCCCACTAATTCGAGCAGGCGCTTAACAAGCAGCATCAATCGCTCGCTTGCGCTAAGGCGCAGGCAGGTGGGAATGAAGTCCTCGTCATAGATCAAGTGCCCGCGGCCGTCGCGGAGAACGTACGCGATGGGAATCGACAGCATGTCGTGCGTCAGCTCAGCTTCCGTCACCAGCTGGATGTTTTTTTGCCCCAGCTCGATCTCGCGCTCATCGATGCCGTTGGTTTCATCGCGCAGCGTGCGTTGCATTCGCGAAAAGCGCACGTCGTTGGCGGTGGTGCTCAGGTCGCAGTCAAAACCGTTATCCCTCCGGCTCGGCACTGCCAGGTAAAGCGGTAGAACCGCATCCGTGGTCGGAAAGACTTCGAGCAGATTGCGAGTCGGTGGGGGAGGGTCGGAGTTGGGCAACTCAAAGGTGAGACCATCCGGAAAAATACCCGAAGCATGCAGCAACGCCGCGCTTCCATTGCGGATGGCCTTCTGGTCGAACTCAGCATGGAGCAGCCCCCACGGCTCATGCCACAGGCTGGCTGCCAGGAATGAGATCGAGTCCTCAAAATAGCGGCTTTGTGTTTGAAAATGGTGAGGGCCCAGATACATGCCCTCAGACCACACCACCCGCGACAAAAATTTCATAGTGACCCAAACCGTTTGGCGAACGTGGCAGTTGAGCGGCTCCCGGACGTATACAACCGCAAGGGCCGACCCACAAGGGCCGATCAGGACGTCTGCCCAATTCGCTTATTTACTGCGGCCAATTCGTGTGTGCATCGTAGGTTGCCAGCTCTTTACTGTCAAGTAAATGCGATGTAGTCTTGGTCTCCAGAATCGAGCGATAATTGGGAAACACGGTGGCATTTTATGGACGCGTCCAAGACACCCTTCGATGATCCAGATTTTCCCGGCAAGAGGGAATCAGCCACCGGCGAACCATCGAGCGCAACCGGAATCTTTGGTACGGTTTCACCCAAGCCGGCGCAGGAAGAAGACCTGTTGAGGTCCCTGCTTCGAAGCGAGACCCCACCGGCGAACCCGGCCTTACCGGAAGCGCAGGCGACTCCATCACCTGTTTCCCAGACGCAGGAGTGGTCCACAGCTCTTCCGGCTAGTTCAACTCCCGCAGCCCCGGCGGCTTCGGCAAATCCGGGCGGCTTTACCCAGATGTTCCAGGCCCTCACGAGTTCGCCTACCGCCTCTCCGACACCCGCAACCACTCCGGCAGCGCCGCCGCCCTCACCCATGACGCCAAAGCCGCCTTCCGATCTGGCGAACCTGTTTACCAAGATCTCTGTGGAGAAGTCCTCCTTACCGGATCCGCCGGTACAACCTGCGTCCCAGGGCCCCGGCGAGTTCACGCGGATGCTGCGATCGCTCGGGAATCCGGGGGAACAAGCTGCGACCGAAGTTCCACCCGGGCCGTCAGTCGAGGCGACAAAGGCGGCTCCCCCTGCCGGGAGTTTTACGCAGATGTTCAACGCGATCTCCGCGAAACCCAATGAAAGCTCTGAGACGACACCGGTCATGCCAACGCCGCGGCATTGGGCTCCCGAACCTCCGCAACCCCTAAAGCAGGAAACACCCGCGCCCCCGGGCAGCTTTACGCAGTTCTTCCAGGGGACCCAGCAGGCGCGGGACCCAGGTCCGCTGCAACCGGCTCCTCCTGCTGTGCCGCCGCAGTCAGCTTCCCCTTCGGCACCTGGTTCCTTCACCGAGATCTTTTCTCAGCGAGGCGCGGAGAAAACTCCGTTCGAAGACCCGCTTAAGTCGCTCCGGCCTGAGCCTATCCCGGAGAGGAGCTATCAGTTTTCAAACAGTCCGGCGCCTTCGCCGGAATCCATGCCTCCCGCGCAAGGCGGCTTCACCCAGTTGCTCCACGCGCTGAACAAGGAAGAACCCGCTGCAGAAAAGGCAGCGGAATCATTTATGCCTCCAACTCCGGCACCGGCTGCGGCTTCACCGCCGGCTGGAGGATTTACGCAGCTTCTGCAGACACTCTCGGCTGAGGCAGCTTCCCCGCCCGCATCGCAGCCGCCCTTTGCTCAACCGCCTGCGGCAACGCCGATGCAGCCGGTGTTTTCGTCACCGTCTCCGGCTGGAGGCCCCGGCGAGTTTACGCGAGTTATTTCGGGATCGGCGTTGCGCGACCTGCACGGGCAGGGTACTGCGCCGGCGCCTCCTGTCGCGGCAGCACCCGCGCGGGGCGGCTTACCACCAATCCAGATGCCCCAGGCTCCGGCGTTTCCGCAGACGCCGGCAATGCCGCAAATGCCGCACGGTGGGGCGGCCGCTCCTCCGGCCATGCCGCAATTCCAACCTGCACCCTTTGCATTTCCTCCGGCTCCAGCGCCGCCCGCTCCTCCGGCACCTCCGGCTCCGGCACCAAGCAAGCTGCAACAATACCTGCCGCTGATCCTGATTTTGAATGTCTTCGTGTTGCTCGTGATCGTGCTGATTCTGATTTTCGTCTTGCGGCACAGGTAGACGGGCTTCTCATTCGGGGTTGGCAAACAGAATGATCAGCTCCATCTCTGGATTAGGGATTTCGCCCGGGATATGCACGCCAAAGTTGCGTGAGCGCAAGATAGCGTCCCATACCGGCCCGGTTCGCTCCAAGCTGAAGTACTGGTAGCGCAGCTTGATGGGAATCGCCCGTGGCGGCACCGGTACATGCGTCATCTTCAATCCGGGGAGTGCCTGGCGGATCAGCTGCTCGATGTGCGTCGCCGAGCACGCTTTGGCCAAGGCGGGTGTCCGGCTGATCAAGTCGGCCTCACGCATGTCGGACGAGATCGCCAGGTAGAAGCGTGAATTTTCGAAGTACTTGTCTTTGTCGATTGCCGCCGCGTAAATCGTGTCGCGCAACGGCTTCAGCGGCAGCGCCACGAAATTGCTGGGGATGACCGTTTCCAGCAATTCAGCAATCGTCGCATCCAGTGCGAGAAAGCACGGTCCGAGTTGTTCGTGCTCATACTTGGGCAGGTCACGAGGCTCCATTTTCGGCGAAAAGGTCGTGAGCGCGCCCGCGAGAGAAAGCATCTCCAGAAACAGTGTTTCCGGATGAACCTGATCGGCTTCCAGCAAATGGCGCAGGACGGGGAGGCGGGTATTGATCGTGTAGAGAAGCCAGAAGTTGGCAATGTCCGAAGCTGTAAAGTCAGCGAGAGACTGGTTGCGCTGGCGGCGAGCTCCTGCCAGTTGGCTACTTCGCGCCACAAGAGTCTCGATCAGCCCGCGCAAAATACCGGTGAGAAGTTCATTGCCTTTGAGGTTCAGCGTCGGCGGTACGTACTTCGCATCGAGCCGGTAGCCGCCAGCTTCCGTGCGCTCGATCTGCGCCAGAGGCAAAAGTACCGATCCCTCAAGATTTTCGCCTTCGGCCAGAATCTGCAGGTTCTTGCGGGCCAGAGATACCGGTTTCTCGATGCCAGAACTGTTCTCATCGCGCAGCATTTGCAATTCTGAGTAAAAGCGCGTGCTGATACCGCCGCCGCGTTGTAGTCCTATGTTGATACCTCCTGGCCTGTCCTGCGGGATGGCCAGGTAGAAGCTGCACCGATTGCTGCCTTCGTGAAAACACTCATCGAGAGTTCGTGATTTTGGCGCCGCATCCGAGCCTGGCATGTCCAGCATGAGTCCATCCGGGAAGACTCCGGACGCTTGTCTCACGTTGAGCTGCCCCTCGCTGAGACGGGTGCCGTCGATGTGCAGGGAGGAAAAGCCCCAATTGCGAAAGGAAAGCGCGTCGGAAAGAAAGCGGAGCGTCTCCTCGAAGAAACGGTCCTGCGCCTGAAGGTGCTGCGGAGATAAGAAGACGCCCTTCGACCAGACAACTGGCTGCAACTGTCGCATGTATGGATTTCCTATCGGGCTATGAGTATACAGCGGCTAATCATGCTGACGATTGATGGCTAGTTTCGACGCGGCTACTACCTTAGTTGTAACGCTTTCGTCTTGACACGCACCATGGCTAAGTTAATAATTGCGGCGCTCTCACTCGTCGGCACAGAGCCGTCCCGAAATACTAAGCTGTTAATGAAGGCATTGATAAGTAAAGGGATACAGTAGAGAAGGCTTAGATGCACTCCCATCAGATTGTGCCGTTGAATCGAACCCAGGGCGGGCGGTTTCTCCGCGCTGCCTTTCGAGGATAAAGACTATGGCTAAAGAAAGTACGCAGCATAAACTGGACCGGGTCCGCTCGCCACGTGTGCATATTACTTATGACGTCGAGATCGGCGATGCAATCGAGCTCAAGGAGTTGCCTTTCGTCATGGGCGTCCTGGGAGATCTGACCGGCCAGCCCGAGCAACCGCTCGCCGCGCTCAAGGATCGCAAGTTCGTCGAAATCAATCCCGACAACTTCGATAGCGTGCTCAAGGGCATGCAGCCACATCTGGCCTTTTCCGTTCCCAATAAGTTGACCGATGATCCAAGTGCTGGACAGATTGGCGTCAACCTCAGGTTCGAGAGCCTCGACGACTTTTCGCCGGAAAACGTAGCCAAACAGGTCGGACCGCTCAAGGAGCTGTTCGATCTGCGTACGCGCCTTTCCGATCTTCGCGGCAGTTTGCAGGGCAACGACAAGCTCGATGAGGCTTTGTTCGATGCCGTTTCCAACACGGAGAAGCGCGAAAAACTCCGTTCTGAACTTGGGAAGACCGGGGGTGCGGAATGAGTACCACAAAGACAGCAGCTTCCGTTGCAGGCGAAACCGTTGAGCAGCAGGCCTCGGAACAGAACCTGCTCGATCAGATCGTTGCTCAGGGCCGATTCAATCGCGATTCCGCTACTCTCGAGCGCGGCCGTGACATGGTCAAGGAGTTCGTGAACCAGGTGCTCCAGGGTCACATGACGCTGACCCGCGACGCAGAAGCGACTATCCAGGCACGTATAGCCCAGATCGACAGGCTGATATCCCTTCAGTTAAACGAGGTTCTGCACTATCCCGCCTTCCAGAAGCTTGAAGGAACGTGGCGCGGCATTAAATACCTCATTGATCAGTCGGAAACCAACGACATGCTCAAGATCAAGGTGCTCAATACTTCCAAGCGCGACTTGCTGAAGGATCTGCAGCGTGCGCCGGAATTCGATCAGAGCGCTCTGTTCAAGAAAGTCTATGAAGAAGAATTCGGAGTCTTTGGCGGCGCGCCGTTTGCAGCGATCGTCGGCGACTACGAGTTTGGCCGCGGGCCCGAAGACATCGAACTGCTGGAGCGCATTTCTCAGGTAGCATCCGCCGCCCACGCGCCGTTCATGAGCGCCGCTTCTTCTGATCTGCTCAACCTGAGCAGTTATACGCAACTCGGCGCGCCTCGCGATATCGGCAAGATCTTCGATTCCACGGAGTACGCCAAGTGGAAGTCCTTCCGGCAATCAGAAGATTCTCGCTACGTAGCTCTCACGCTTCCACATATCCTCATGCGCCTGCCGTATGGGAAAGATACTAAGCAAGTGGACGCATTCGACTACGAAGAGGCTGTCGATGGCAGCGATCATTCCAAATACCTGTGGGGCAACGCGGCATATGGCCTGGCTGCCCGTCTTACCAATTCATTTTCCCGGTATGGGTGGTGTGCCTCGATCCGTGGCGTGGAAGGTGGAGGGCTGGTGGAGGGCCTTCCCGCCCATACCTTCCGCACCGACGAGGGTGATGTGGCCTTGAAGTGTCCAACCGAGGTCGCGATCACCGATCGTCGTGAGAAGGAACTCGCCGATCAAGGTCTGGTGCCTCTGGTCCATTGCAAGGGAACTGACTACGCCGCATTCTTCAGTGTGCAGACGGCGAACAAACCGAAGCTGTACGACAAGGACGCGGCAAATGCCAATGCGCGCCTCTCGGCACAGTTGCCGTACATCCTGGCCATGTCGCGTTTCGCGCATTATCTGAAGGCGATGATGCGCGACAAGATCGGCAGCTTCATGACACGCCAGGACTGCGAAAAATTTCTTAACCAGTGGATCAGCAATTACGTTTGCGCGGATGACAATGCTTCCCAAGCTGCAAAGGCAAAACTGCCTTTGCGGGAAGCGGCCATCCAGGTTTCTGAAGTTCCCGGCAAGCCCGGCGCATACCGCGCAGTTGCGTTCCTCAAGCCGCATTTCCAGCTCGATGAGCTCTCCATTTCGCTTCGTCTGGTGGCCGACTTGCCGGCATCGGCGCGGAAGTAGAGTAGCCCGAATATCGACGGACGGTTTACGGCTGCGGCATCGTAGACAGCAGTGCGTTAGCTAACCAAGAAAGGAGTTGGGAATATGGCAGTAGATTATTTTCTGAAGCTCTCTGACGGGATTGAAGGTGAATCCACGGACTCAAACCACAAAACCGAGATACAAATCATGAGCTGGAGCTGGGGCGCTTCCCAAGTGTCCTCCGTTGCAGGCACAGGCGGGTCGGGCGCCGGCAAGGCAGATCTGAGCGACTTCAGCATCATGACCTATTTCGACAAGGCTACGCCGAGGTTCTTCAAGTCCATCGGCCTGGGGACCCACATCAAGAGCGGTACGATGAACGCCATCAAGTCGGGCGCGGATGGGAAACCTTATCTGAAGGTCGACTTCAAGGAGCTGTTTGTCAGCAGTTTGCAGATTTCCGGTTCCAGCGAAATTCCTACCGTCAGCCTGTCGTTCACCTACAACGAAATCAAGATCGACTATTCAGTGCAGGACGAGAACGGCAACCTTAAGAGTACCGGCCCGGTCACTTACAACACGAAGGAAAACAAGCTCACGTAAGGCGACCCTCATGGACGCGCTTTCGCTCTATCGTGCCGGCCAGCTGAAGCCCGCAATCGACGCGCTTGGTGACGAGTTAAAAAAGCAGCCGCTCGACACCAAGCGTCGTACTTTCTTGTTTGAATTACTTTGTTTTGCCGGCGAGTACGATCGAGCCGGCAAACAGCTCGACATTTTGTCGGATTCCAGCACGGAGGCCGCTGCCGGGGCCATGCTCTATCGTTCCGCGTTACATGCAGAGAGAACCAGGCAGGAAATGTTCGCCAAAGACGAACTGCCTCTTGGGACGCTCCATCCGTCTCCTTCAGGGCAATGGAATGGAGCGGATTTCGCCGAGTTCTCCGATGCGGACCCGCGCATCGGATCGCATCTTGAAGCGTTCATTGCCGGGAGCTATACCTGGATTCCGTTCGCATATGTCGAGTCCATCGAAGTGGAGGCGCCGAAGAAGCTGCGCGATCTGCTCTGGATGCCAGCCATTCTGCATACAACCTCTGATTTTCGTCTGCAGGATCTCGGGGAAGTGCTGTTGCCGGCTATTTCGCCGCTTTCGTGGAAGCATCCCGACGATGCTGTTCGCCTTGGCCGTGCCACTGTCTGGGTAGAGGACGCGAAGTACGGCGAAGTACCTCTCGGACAAAAATTGTTGCTGTGCGGGGATGAAGAGGAGCCGTTCCTGCAACTACGGAACCTGATCTTCCATCACGCCGGGGAGACGGCTGAAAGTGCCACTGCGTGATGATCTGCTGAATCCGGTCCCGGGCGACAATCCCTCGGGTGTGAGCCTAAGGTATGACCGCATCTACGATCAGATCAAGGAAGCGCGTACTGAAGACGACGACAGCATTCCCAGCGGGGAGTGGCAGCGCACGGTCAAGAAGGCCGACTTTGCATTGGTGATCAAGCTAGCCGGGGAAGCCCTCTCTGCCAAGAGCAAGGATCTGCAACTCGCGGCGTGGCTGACAGAAGCTCACGTCAAACGCGAGGGCATTGGCTTGATCCAGCCCTGCTTCAAGCTGATGCAGGATCTGCAGGAACAGTTCTGGGAAGGGCTCTATCCCGAGATCGAGGATGGCGACGTAGGAATGCGTGCGGTTCCCATCGAATGGGCCGCCAACCGCATCGCGGTAATCCTGCGCGAAGCCCCGATCACACGCGACGGTCTCAGCTATTACGAGTACAAGGACTCGCGCACGATCGGCTACGAAGCCGATGTAGGGTACAACGACGCCAAGCGCGAGGCGCGCGAACAGGCTCTTAAGGATGGCAAGCTTACAGCCGAGGACTTCGACAAGGCAGTCGCCTCCACGCTCAAGACTTTCTACGTCAACCTGTATGAGTCAATGCACGCTGCCGCAGAAACCGTGGACGCGTTGCAGATCTTCTGCGAAGAGAAGTACGGCGACGACGGTCCTGCCTTCGGCAAACTGCGCACGTCTCTCGAGGAAGTCGGTCAAGTGGTCGGCAGTCTTCTGAATGAAAAGCGGAAGCTCGAACCTGACCAAGATGGTGTCGACGAGGAGGCCGAGCCGGAACCGGAAGCAATGGCGGCAGTCGAACCCGTTGCCGAAGCTGCTCCGTCTGCCAAAGTCAAGAAGGGTAAGGCAGTTTCCGCAGAACCTGTTGACTGGGATGACGCTATCGGCCGTATTCAGGCCTGTGCGCAATTTCTCCAGAAGGAACGCTCTTCCAGCCCCGTCCCTTATCTGCTACAGACCTCTGTGCGTCTTGGAGAGATGCGAGAGCAGGGAAGTTACGCGTCCTATGATTTCCTGGTGTCGCCGCCGACCGAGACGCGCCAGAACCTGAAGAGGCTGTCCTCGGAATCAAATTGGGAAGAGCTGCTCAGCGTGGCTGTGGCCGCTGCCGGAGAGCCATGCGGACGGGCCTGGCTCGATGTCCATCGGTACGTTTGGAAAGCGAGTTATGAGGCAGGCTATAGCGCAATTTCGGCAAGTGTCATCGCCACATTGCAGTCTCTGCTGAAAGACATTCCCGATCTTCCCACCTGGACCCTTAACGACGATACGCCGACCGCCAACCCTGAAACGCAGCGATGGCTGGAAGAGATGGTGATTCCAAAGCCGCCGGAGCCGATTGTTCGGGAAGCAGTGCCACCACCCGAGCCGGAGCCCATCTACGCAGCCGCTCACGAACCGGATGAGCCGGGCGAAGACGCACCGCCGGACATTCTCGACATAGCCAAAGACATGATCCGCCGCGGACAACTGCCGCAAGCTATCCAGCTTCTTGTTCGCGACGCCGCCCAGCAGCCCAGCGGGCGCGCCCGCTTCCTGCGCAGGCTGCAGGTTGCGCAGCTCTGCGTGAGTGCAGGACAAAGCAAGGTGGCCCACCCCGTCCTTGAAGAGCTGGTGAAGGAGATTGATCAGCGCCGTCTCGAAGAGTGGGAAGCAAGCGATATGATTACGCCACCCATGGCTTTGCTGCTCAAGTGCCTCGATCCGTCCAACAGCAACGGGGCAAGAGAGGCGCTCTTTGCCAAGCTGTGCCGCATCGATCCGAGTTTCGCAATGGATGTTTCCCACTGACATGAAAGGAGTCCGCAGCTTTGGCGCGTGCAGCGACAGAAACGCTGGTGACACAATCCGTCCTCGACCGGCTAACGGCGGTAGAGGAGTGGCCGGCCACCCGTTCGCAGTCCCTGCGCTTCTATAAAGAGGCGTTGAAGCGCGATCTTGAGTGGCTCCTTAACACCCGCCAGCCACCGATTCCAGAGCTTGTTGAATACCCGCTGGCGAGGACTTCGGTTATCAACTTCGGATTGCCCGACATCACATCTCTCGGCCTCTCTTCCGCGTCCGATCACAGCCGATTGCGTAAGGCCATCGAGGTCTGCCTTCGCAACTTTGAACCTCGACTTATGGATGTGCACGTGACGCTGGAAGGCTCTGACACTGCCGATCGCCGTCTTCGCTTCCACATTGAAGGAAACATGAAACTCGATCCCGCTCCCGAGGAAATTTCATTTGACACGGTGCTTGAGCTTTCCAGCGGGGAGTACAAGGTAAAGTGACCTGATGCGCGAAGAACTGCTCGAATATTACGAACGCGAACTCGCGCACCTTCGGCAGCTTGGAGGTCAGTTCGCCGAGAAGTATCCGCGGGTAGCCAGCCGTCTGCTGCTCGAGCCCGATCGCTGCGATGATCCCCACGTCGAGCGCCTGCTTGAAGGTTTTGCCTTCATGGCGGCGCGTGTTCATCTGCGCGTCGACGACGATTTTCCCGAAGTAACGTCCGCGTTGTTGGGCATTGTTTCGCCGCACTACCTTCGGCCCATTCCCTCGATGTCGATCGTGGAATGTCAGCTCGATCCGGAACAGGGAAAGCAAACGGCCGGCTTACGCGTCCCGGCGAAAACAACGCTGCTGACGAAGCGCACCGTCGATGGCCTGCCATGCCGATTCCAAACTGCGTATCCGCTGGAGCTTTGGCCATTCACGGTAAGTGAGTGTGAGTGGCGTCAGCCGGAGCGCCTCGCGGAGCCTGTGCGCGTGCCGGGAGCCGTGGGCGTGATCCGCATGCGCCTGCAATGCGCACGAGACGTCTCCTTCAATCAGTTTCGGATCGGCAAACTGGCTTTTCATCTCACCGGCGAAACCAACGTCGTGCATACGCTCTATGAGTTGCTGTGCCATAACTGTATTTCCATTCTCGTGCGCAATCCGCAACAACGCGGCGGTAAGGTGATCAACATCGCGCCTGCGCAGTTACGCCAGATGGGATTCGAGGAAGAGGAGGCGTTACTGCCTTATCCCAGGCGATCGTTTGACGGTTATCGTCTGTTGCAGGAGTACTTCACCTTCTCAGAGAAGTTTCTATTCTTCGAGCTGAATGGGCTTGAGGCCATCGCCGAAGCGGGTTGTACCGAGCAGGCAGAAATCCTGTTTTGCTTCTCGCGCTTCGATCGTCCTGAGAGGCATCAGGATCTTGAAATCGGCGTCTCGGCGCGCACCCTGCGCCTGGGATGCACGCCCGTCATCAACCTGTTTTCGCATGTCGCCGAACCCATCCTTGTCACTCACACAAAGCACGAATACCGGGTCATTCCCGATGTGCGTCACCAGGAAACGACTGAAATCTTCTCCATCGACGAAGTGATGGCGTCCAACACCACGCGCCGTGAGAGTATCCCGCTGGAACCGCTCTATTCCTATCGATTCCAGGCTAGGAGAGAAACGGGACGCGCTTATTGGCATGGAATTCGTCGTATGAACGTGCTGGGCGAACGCGAGCCCTCGACGATATCTCTCGCACTCGTAGATGTGGACGGAATTTTGACAGAGCCTGATGCCGAGGTGCTGACCGTTCGCTGTTCCTGCTCAAACTTCGACCTGCCATCGCGCCTTCCATTTGGGTTGGAGGAGGGGGACTTCACTGCCGAAGAGTTTCCGGTGGTGAAGCAGATCACGGCTCTGCGTCGGCCGTCGCCCACGTACGATCCCCCGACGGCGAAGGGCCAGCTATGGCGGCTGGTCTCGCAGCTTTCGCTCAACTACCTTTCACTGGCTGAAGAAGGCGTAGGCTCTCTCCAGGAAATTCTCCGCCTGCATAATTTCACCGACTCGTCATACCTCGAAAACCAGATCGGCGGGATCACTTCACTGGCTTCGAAGCCTCACTTTGCCATTATGCAGTCGGTCTACGGCAATGTGCCCGCGCGCGGCACCCGTATAGAGCTTGAGTTTGACGAGCGCCAGTTTGTAGGCGGCGGTGTGTATCTCTTCGCCAATGTACTGGATCGTTTCCTCGGCTCCTATACCTCTATCAATAGCTTCTGCCAGTTGGCGGCGCGCACAAATCAACGAAAGGAGATGCTGGGCGAATGGCCACCCAAAGCGGGAAATCAGCCGCTGATCTGAACCCAGATCCAGGTGCAGATCAGAAGGTTGACGCGAAGTTCGAATCCATGCGGGCGATGCTCGAGCGGGAGCCGTATTGTGTCCAGTTCTTCCAGGCCGTGCGCCTGCTTGAGCGCCTCTACCCGGAGCGCAATCCGGTAGGGCTCTTCGTATCTCCGTCCTCTGAGGTGGTTCAGTTTTCCTCCGTTCCCACACTCTCCTTTCCTGCCAGCGAGATTCAGGATCTGCAGACGGGGAAGGATGGCCGGCCAAAACTGTTCGTCAACTTTATGGGGCTTTGCGCAGCGACCGGCGTGCTCCCCGATCCGTACACAGAATTTTTGCTTGAGCGCATTCGCGCAAAGGATCGCGTGCCGGGTGAGTTCTTCGACATATTCAATCACCGGATTATTGCGCTCTTCTACCGCGGCTGGCAAAAATATCGCTTCTACATTGCCTACGAGCGCACCGGTGCGAGCGACGACGTAATCAGTGCACGGCTGCTGGACCTGATCGGCCTGGGTACCAAAGGTCTCACGCATCGCATGGACATTGAGGATGAAGCCTGCCTCTACTACTGCGGCCTTCTGTCGCAACGCCGACCCACCGCGCAGGGGCTCAAGCAGTTGCTGCGGGACTATTTTGATGTTCCGGTCTCCGTCGGCCAATTTACCGGAACCTGGAATCGTCTCCCACCTGGCAATCTGACTTTTCTGCGCGACACGGGAGCCTTCTGCGAGCGCCTTGGCATGGGAACCATCGTGGGCGACGAAGTATGGGATCAGCATGGCACCGTGACGATTCGTCTTGGGCCGATGAGCTTCGTGCGCTATCAGCAATTTCTACCTGGCGCCAGCGCCTTTCGCGAATTGCGTGCATGGCTTCGGTTCTATGCGAATCAGGAATTCGATTTCATCATCCAGCTTGTGCTCGAGCGCGAGGAGACACCCGGCATGGAAATGGGCGAGGAAGGCGTTCGCGCCTCGCGCCTCGGCCTGGTGAGCTGGATAAAAAACCGGCCATTGCAACGCGATCCAGACGAGGCAACCTACCGATTGTCCTGAGTAGTGCAGTCATACCCACGGGAGCAAGACAGATGAGCGTAAACCTGAAGTCTTTGATCGACAAATTGAATGACACAACCCGCGGTGCATTGGACGCGGCAGCGAGGCTCTGCGCCGCGCGTACGCATTACGACATTGAGGTCGAGCACTACCTGCTGGCGGCGCTGGATCGCTCTGACAACGACCTTGCTTTCATCTTGAAGCAATATGGGGTTGATAAATCGCGTCTCACGAAGGAATTGCAGCGTAGCCTGGATGGTTTGCAAAGAGGGAATGGCCGTGGCCCCCAGTTCAGCGTGAGACTGATGGACATGCTTACCGAGGCATGGACGATTGCCACGCTCGACTTCGACGCGAACCAAATTCGAACGGGTTTTACGATCCTCGCCCTGTTGTCCGATACCGAGCTCAGCCGCCTGATCCGCGATATCAGCAAGGAGCTGCAACTCATCCCAGTCGAGGCCCTGCGCTCTGAGTTTTTCGCTGTTACTGTCAGGTCATGCGAGGTACATGCTGCAGCCGGCGCGGCAGTGCCTCCCGCAGCTGAAGGCGAACCCGTGCGCGCCCCGGGCTCCGGGAAGACACCGCATCTCGACCAGTACACGGTCAACCTGACGGCCAATGCCAAGGCAGGCAAGATCGACCCTGTCCTGGGTCGCGACCAGGAGATCCGCCAGGTCGTAGACATTCTCATGCGGCGGCGCCAGAACAATCCCATACTCACTGGCGAGGCGGGAGTCGGGAAGACGGCTGTCGTCGAAGGCTTTGCGCTTCGTCTCAGCCACGGAGATGTGCCGCCCGCTTTGCGCAACGTGCAGCTACACAGTCTCGATCTCGCTCTTTTGCAGGCCGGGGCTGGCGTCAAAGGAGAATTCGAAAACCGCCTGAAAGGTCTCATCAACGAAGTCAAGTCCTCGCCGCATCCCATCATCCTTTTTATCGATGAAGCGCACACCATGATTGGCGCTGGTGGTCAGGCTGGTCAGAATGACGCCGCTAACCTGCTCAAACCGGCACTGGCGCGCGGCGAGCTGCGGACGATTGCCGCGACGACATGGTCCGAGTACAAAAAATATTTTGAAAAAGATGCCGCTCTTGCGCGGCGCTTCCAGGTTGTCAAGGTAGAAGAGCCGAGCGAGGACCAATGCGGCACCATGCTCCGCGGCATCATCGCGGCACTTGAAAAGCACCACAGTTTGCGGATTCTCGACGAAGCCGTCACTTCAACCGTGAAGCTCTCGCATCGCTACCTCGCCGGACGCCAGTTGCCCGATAAAGCAGTGAGCGTTCTCGACACTGCATGCGCTCGCCTCTCACTTGGCCAGAACACGATCCCCCCTGCGGTCGAAGATGCTACTCGCCGTATTGACGACCTCAAGGTCCAGAAGCAGATACTCGAGCGGGAAACTACCGTCGGCGAAGATCATGTCGAACGGCTGGCCTCGATCGAGGAACAACTTGCCGTAACGGAAGCGAACCTGGCCAAACTCAAGACGCAGTGGGAGAAGGAAGTTGAGCTGGTCAAGCAGATACGCGCGATGCGCGAAGCTCTCGAATCTGGCGCAGAAACCGTAAAGGTCGAGGGAGACGAAGCTTCCGAAGTAAACCCGACCTTGGAAGCCTTGGAAGCGCTCGAAGACGAACTCGCAAGGATCCAGGGTGAAAACCCGCTCATGCACGTCTGCGTTGATGAGCGTATCGTCGGCGAAGTCATCTCCGCGTGGACCGGTATCCCGCTTGGCAAGATGGTCAAGGATGAAATCGCTGCCGTGCTTGAGCTCGATGGCCATCTCAAGAAGCGGGTTATTGGACAAGATCATGCGCTGGCCGCCATTGCGCAGCGGATCATTACTTCACGCGCCCGTCTCGACGATCCCGGCAAGCCTGTCGGTGTCTTCATGCTGGTGGGTCCGAGCGGCGTCGGCAAAACGGAGACTGCACTGGCACTTTCCGATCTGCTTTATGGCGGTGAGCGCAATCTGATCACCATCAACATGTCGGAGTTCCAGGAAGCTCATACCGTCTCTACTCTCAAGGGCTCGCCCCCGGGATATGTGGGGTACGGCGAAGGCGGCGTCCTGACGGAAGCCGTTCGTCGCCGTCCTTATTCGGTTGTGCTGCTGGATGAGGTCGAGAAAGCTCACCCCGACGTGCTGGAGCTCTTCTACCAAGTGTTCGACAAGGGCAACCTGGAAGACGGAGAAGGCCGCTCCATCGACTTCAAGAACACGATCCTCATTCTCACCAGCAACGCAGGCACGGACACGCTGATGAAGCTCACAGCGGACAAGGAGACGATGCCGGACAGCGACGGTCTGGCGCTCGCGATCAAGCCCGAGTTGAATAAGATTTTCAAGCCGGCATTCCTGGGACGAATGATCATCGTTCCTTATTTTCCGGTGCGCGATGATGCGCTTAAGCAGATCATCAAGCTGAAGATTGGCAAGATCCAGCGCCGTTTGAATGAAACCCACAAGATTGCGCTAACTTACGACGATTCCGTACTTGAAGAAGTCGCCAAGCGATGCACGGAAGTCGAAAGTGGTGCGCGCAATGTCGACAACATCCTCTCGAATACGATGCTGCCGGAGATATCGCGGCAAGTGCTGGCTCGCATGGCGGAAGAGACGCCGACGGAACGAGTACAGGTTGGTGTGTCTACGGAGGGACGATTCACCTATGATTGGTAGTCCCTCGCGATTGGCGATTCAGCGATGCACAATGCGCGGCAGTGAAACCCTCACGCCCCCGCATTCACAATAGGAAAGTTCCGGCAGGCCAGTATGGGCGCATTTGGACAAACCGATCGTCTCCTCACCTTTACCAGTCCCCTGGGAAAGGACGTCCTTCTGCCGGAACATATAGCCGGCGTGGAAGGTATCTCGGAGCTTTTTTTCTATCAGCTCGATCTTCTGGCTACTAGCGACAAGACGATCGATCCCAAGAGCATCGTTGGTCAAAAGGTGTGTCTCGGCATACAAGCGAATGATTCAGGGACGAACCGCTACATCAATGGTTTTGTCTCCAGCTTTGAAATGAACGGCGGCGACGAGGAGTTCAACAATTATCGCGCCTACATTGTTCCCAATCTCTGGGTGCTCACTCTCAACAAGAACACGCGCGTATTCCAGAACCAGACCGTCACGGATGTGATCAAGGCAGTGCTGGGCCCATACAAGATTAGCCCGGCCATCGAGACATCCAGCACCTACACTCCCATGGAGTACTGCACGCAATACCGCGAGACAGATTTCAATTTCATTTCGCGGCTTATGGAGCAGCATGGAATCCTGTACTACTTCAAACACACCAAAGACGATCACACCTTCACGCTGCAGGATACCTCGAGCAAACTAAGTGCCTGCGCGATTCAAAGCAGTTTTCGCTATGCGCCGCAGCCGAAAGATACCGAGGGTTTCTACGACTTTGTCATAAAGAATTTCATGTCGAAGTCGACCATGGTGACCGGCAACCACACCATCTGGGACTACAGCTTTATCAAGTACAAAACGGTGCCGGACCCGGGAACGAAGGCTGCGACGAAAGGGCCCCTGGGGACGAACGGCAACGAAAAGTACGACTATGCCGACAGCGCAGCGGCATATCTGAAGAAAGAGGCCTCGGATCCGAAGATCAGCGATCTTGCGTCGTTCTTCATGAATATGCGCAGGGACAGCAGCGATGCTGGAACCGTAATCGTGGAAGGGGATTCGAATGCCATCAGCCTGCAAACTGGCTACAGCTTCGATCTCACAAAGCATCCGCAATCCAGCCTGAATACGAAGTATCTCGTCACGCGTGTCGAGCACAACGTACGGCAGATGCCGTCGTATCGGGCCCGATCGAGCGCTCCGCAGGTGCCCTACGCCAATACGTTCACGGCGATTCCTTTCTCCATCCCCTACCGGCCTCCCATCAAGACGGAAAAACCCGTGGTCAATGGGATGCATACCGGCAAGGTTGTCGTGAATTCCGGGGAAGACTCCTTCATGGACAAGTATGGCCGGGTCAACGTGCAGTTCTGGTGGGACCGCCAGCGCAAGCCCAATACTCCGGACAATACGCTCCTTCGCGTCGCCCAATCCTGGGCGGGCAAAGGATGGGGGACCTACTTCTGGCCGCGCGTCGATGACGAAGTTCTGATCGACTTCATGGAGGGCGATCCCGACCAGCCTATCGTAGTTGGTTCCGTCTACAACGGCGTCAACATGCCCAAGTACGATCCGGCAGGCCAGTACACGCTTTCCGGCGTTCTCACTCGCAGCTCAAAGGACGGTGGTGCGGCCAATGCCAACGAGCTTCGATTCGAGGACCTGAAGGGTAGCGAGCAGATCTATATGAACGCCGAGCGGGACTACGACCTACACGTAGAGCACGACTGGCACACGCTGGTTGGCAATGAGCAACACACCAAAATCACCTCGAACCAGTTTGGAGAGGTCGACGGAGATTCTCATCTGCTCGTGAAAGGGAAGCAACTCCAAGAGGTCGACGGTGAAGCTGACCTGAACGTCAAGGGTGATTACAAGGAGAGCGTGGGTCAGAATTCGAATATCAATGTTGGGCAGAACCTGAACGAGAAGGTCGGCACAAATTACTCGCTCCAGGTTGGCCAGAACCAATTCAACAAGTCGGGCATGCTTTACGTTGTCGATTCAGGCCAGGAAGTCCACATCAAAGGGGGCATGAATGTCGTCATCGAAGCCGGGATGAACGTCTGCCTCTCCGGGCCAGGCGGCTTCGTTTCCGTGGGTCCAACCGGCGTCATTATTCAGGGCACGCTAGTGATGATCAACAGCGGGGGCGCAGCTATTCCGGGATCGCCGGGCATGCCGCAGAGCCCGGATCCTCCCACCGCGCCCACTGCGCCCACCTTCCCGGGGGACGATCCATATTCCAAGCGGTCCGGGAGTTGAGCCAGTTAAGGAGAAGAACGAAGTATGGGAATGCCAGCCTGCACCATCACCAGTCAAACAGCCCACGGCGGCATCGTCATCGTGGGGTTCCCGACGGTGCTTATCGGCATGATGCCGGCCTCCCGTATCGGTGACAACCATGTATGTCCCATGGTCACCGGCGTCGTTCCTCACGTAGGCGGCCCATTCATTCTCGGCTCTCCGACTGTCCTCGTGGGTAACATGCCGCAGTCGAGGGTTACCGACACGCTCGTCTGTGTCGGTCCGCCCGATGTCGCGGTTATGGGCTGCGAAACTGTGCTGGTCGGGATGGCGGGCGCAGGTGGCGCAGCCGGAGCGATGGGCGGAGTAGCCGCTATGGGAGTTTCGGTTCCGATGCAGGCGCCGTCGCCTCCAGGCTTGCAGTCCGAGTTGCAGCAGGATGGAACGATTAAGACCTCCGCTCCCCCAGGGGGCCAGCTTCCCCCTATCACGCTACAGCAGCCAGGATGGCCGGATCTGCCGCCGGAGGCAACGGCCAGCTTTCAAAGCGTGCAGCCAGTGACCCTCTCGAACGGCGCCCCAGCATGGGCAGGACAGCCAGCGGATCCAACTGCATCCGCGGGAATGCAGGTGTGGTCGCCATCGACCGACCCGGCAGGAAACCAGTGATTTGGAAGACAAAGCGGGAGCAAGTTCATCGCCGGATCGATGGTGGTGTCCGGCGCATTTAGGTTTCGACGGTTTGTATGAGCATCGATCCGGGACAAGCCGCCAGCCATGCCTCCGCCGCTCGAATCGGCCGCTGGATCATTACAGCCATCCCCTTTGGATGGGCATGGATTCCTGATTTCGGGATCCAGCGCAGCGGAGAAAACATAACCCCGAGCAACGTTTATCTCAAGGAAGATGAATTACTTGCTGGGGATCAGCTCATCCTCTACATTCAGGCACAAATCACGCTGATGAAACGGACGTTCAAGGATCCGATAATTGCGGGACCGGCATCCACGCAATTTCTCGGCGCGCAGGACAGCGCGATGCTGATGCTGAAGCACCAGCCAATGAACCAGATGTCTGTGATCCAGGTGCAGCATTATGTGCGCAGCGAAAAATGGATCGGCATCATCACGCTGACCACGCTCGAATCAGAATTGTTGAAGATCAGGCCGGATTTCGAGCAGTTCCTTAAGCTCGTGCGCATCGCGCCACCGCCGGAGCCGGAACAGACCGCCTCCATTCCGCTGCCAGCGCGTTAGGTGCGAATGGGGTCGCGAGCGAGGATGGACTCCAACCCGCGATAAAATCAAGAGTTACTTCTTGAACCCCAAAGGCATAGACACTCATGGCGTTAGCGCATACCGGCGAAGCTGAGCAACTGAAGCAGAAACTTGAATCGCGAACGGCCCGTATCGGAGTTATCGGCATGGGCTACGTCGGCCTGCCGCTGGCCCTCCTCTTCAGCGATCAGCGCTTCCGCGTCACGGGTTTCGATATTGATCCCGTTAAGGTCGCCACCCTGAACGGCGGAGGCTCCTATATTGTTCGCATTCCGGCTACTGAAATTCAGTCCGCCCAAGAGAGAGGCTTTTGCGCGACCTCCAACTACGCCGACATCGCCGAAATGGATGTCGTCGCCATCTGCGTACCTACTCCGCTCAGTGAATTTCATGAGCCCGACCTGAGCTACATCCGCGAAACGGCCAAGGCTATTGCGCCGCATCTGCGCGAAGGCCAGTTGATCATTCTTGAGAGCACGACTTATCCCGGAACCACCGAAGAAGTGCTCATCCCCATCCTCGAAAACAATCCGTCAGGCCTCAAGGTGGCGCGCAATGCCGAAGCGAAGGGCTTCTACGTAGCCTTTTCGCCCGAGCGTGAAGATCCCGGCAACGACACCGTTGCCCGCCGCGACATTCCCAAGGTAGTTGGCGGCGTCGGTCCGGTCGCGCTCGATCTGGCATCGGCCGTCTACATCACTATCTTCGATCGGACCATACCCGTCTCATCGCCTGCAGTGGCGGAGATGACGAAGCTCCTCGAGAATATCTACCGCTGCGTCAACATTGCCTTGGTCAACGAGCTCAAGCAGCTTTGCCAGCGTATGGGCATCGATATCTTCGAGGTGATCGACGCCGCAAAGACCAAGCCCTTTGGCTTCCAGGCTTTTTATCCCGGTCCCGGCCTTGGCGGTCACTGCATACCTATCGATCCTTTCTATCTTTCATGGAAAGCGAAGCAGTTCGACTTCCGCACCCGGTTCATAGAACTTGCCGGCGAAGTCAACGTTGCGATGCCGTATTACGTCATCGAGCAGACGGCTGCCGCGCTCAACGAACATGGCAAGCCGCTCAAGAACTCCCGGGTGCTTGTGCTTGGCATGTCTTATAAGAAGGATGTCGACGATCTGCGCGAGTCTCCGTCGCTGACCATCATCGAGCTGCTCCGCCAGCGTGGGTCCATGGTGTCGTATAACGACCCGTATTTCGCCTACGTTGGACACGGACGGCACTACCACCTCGATATGCACTGCACACCCCTCGACGATCTTGCGCAATACGACTGCGTCCTGATCGTTACTGATCACTCCGACTACGACTACCCGCGCATTGTCCGCGATTCGAAGCTCGTGGTGGACACGCGCAATGCCACGAAGGGCATCCAGTCAGACAAGATTGTTCGCTGCTGATCGGGACACTGGTTCCAAGACACATCTCTTTCTGTTAGAAAGGCAGTCATGCTCCGTTGCCTCCGATCTCTCCGCGCCAGCCTCAGCCTGGCGTCAGCAGCTTTGTGTCTCTTGTCACCGATCCTGACGTACGCCAGCGAAACTCCGTTGCGTGAGGGATGGACCCTGCAATCCGCCTGCAAGGTGCAAGCCGATGGTGCTGCGATCTCGACAAACACTTTTCGTGCGCAAGGTTGGTATACGGTTGCCGTGCCATCAACCGTGCTTGCCGCGCAGGTCGCTGCCGGAGAGATCAAGCAGCCGTACTTCGGACTGAACTTACGCAAGATCCCCGGCGCAAATTATCCCATTGGCCAGAATTTCTCCAACCTGCCTATGCCGGCGGACAGCCCGTACCGCTGCGGGTGGTGGTATCGCAAGACCTTCACCGTTCCCGCGGCCGAACATGGAAAGACGTTCTGGTTGCACTTCGGAGGCATCAACTATCGGGGCATTCTTTGGGTCAACGGCAAACAGATTGCCGACGACAAGCAGATCTCCGGAGCCTATCGAACCTATGAATTCGACGTTACCCGCGACCTGATCCCCGGCAAGGAAAACGTCATCGCCGTCGAGACCTTCGCGCCCACCGAAACCGATCTCGGCATCAATTGGGTCGACTGGAACCCCTGTCCTCCTGACAAAGACATGGGCTTGTGGGGTCGGGTCAACCTCGTTACCAGCGGCCCTGTATCCGTGCGCTCGCCGCTCGCCACAACTCACTTTACCGATGCATCGCTCAAAGGGGCCGATCTCACCGTCTACGCCGAGTTGCACAACGCGTCGGATCGAGCCGTCCACGGACGTGTAACCGGCACGGTTGCGGGAATTCGCCCAGAAATCCGCGTAGAACAGCCCGTCGATCTTGCTCCGCACGAAGACAAGACCGTCGCCTTCTCACCCGAGCAGTTCCCGCAGCTACGCGTGCGAAACCCGCGCGTCTGGTGGCCGTATCAGATGGGAGAGCCCCATCTCGAAATGCTCACGCTCAGCTTCACTGAAAGCGGACATGTCTCCGACGAGCAATCGGTCCGCTTCGGCATCCGCGAAATCACATCCGAGCTCACCGACAAGGGCTTTCGCCTCTTCCACGTCAACGGCAAGCCTATTCTGATCCGTGGCGCAGGCTGGTCGCAGGACATGCTGTTGCGCCAAGATCCCGAGAAGCTCCGCGATGAGCTGAGCATGGTCCGTGACATGCACCTGAACACTATCCGCCTGGAAGGGAAGATGGAGACGGACGAGTTCTTCCATCTCGCCGACGAGCAGGGAATCCTCGTGATGCTCGGCTGGTGCTGCTGCGATCACTGGGAGCACTGGGACAAATGGCAGCCGGGCACGCTTGATATCGCAACAGCATCCCTGCGATCGCAGATGCTTCGCATTCGCAGCCATCCCAGCCTTCTTGTGTGGCTTAACGGCAGCGACAATCCGCCGCCGGCGAACGTCGAGAGCGCCTATCTTGCCATCGAATCCGAGACCCACTGGCCGAATCCCGTTCTGTCTTCCGCGTCAGCCACGCCTACCACCGTCACCGGCAAAAGCGGCGTCAAGATGACCGGCCCGTACGACTACGTCGCACCGTCCTACTGGCTGGTTGACACCAATCGCTATGGCGGTGCCTACGGCTTCAACACCGAAACCAGCCCCGGCCCGGCGATCCCGACCCTGAGCAGTATCAAGAAATTTATCCCTACCGACGAACTCTGGCCGCCGAACGCCACCTGGAGCTTCCACTATGGTGGTGGAGAATTCAAAGAGCTGGCCGTCTTTGACGACGCGATGAAATCCGCCTACGGACCCGCCAAAGATGCGGCCGAGTACATCCGCATTGCGCAGACGATGAGCTACGACACCGAGCGCGCCATGTTCGAGGCCTACAGCCGCAACAAGTACACCTCAACCGGAGTCATCCAGTGGATGCTGAACAATGCCTGGCCGTCGATGATCTGGCATCTCTACGACTACTATCTCGATACGGGCGGCGGCTACTTCGGTGCGAAGAAGGCCTGCGAGCCTCTCCACGTGCAGTATTCCTACGACGATCACAGCGTGCACGTGGTGAACAGCACCTATCAACCGGTGACACACCTCGTCGTCTCCGCCCGCGCCTACGACAGCAACCTCAAGGAACTGTTCGCAAAGCAAAGCGATCTAAACGCGCCAGCCGACAGTTCGACAAGCGCGCTCACCATCCCCGACTCCGTTTTCGCGGCAAACTCGCCCATTACGTTCGTCGAACTTACGTTGAAGAACGACGCTGGGCAAGTAATCAGCCGCAACTTCTACTGGGTTCCGTCCAAGCTCACGACCTGGAACTGGTCCAAGACCGATTACACCCATACGCCGGCACTTGAACATGAGGACATGAACGCTCTGCGCACGTTGCCGCAAGCCCGTATCGAGGCCACGGCGCAAGCGGTTCCCAGTTCGGAGAGCGTGCAGGTCTATTTGCACAATCCGTCGAAGGCACTGGCCTTTCAGGTTTCGCTCGCAGCCACTTCACCAAGCGGAGAGAATATTGTTCCGACGCTCTGGTCGGACAACTACATCGAGCTGATGCCGGGCGAATCCACCACTCTCGCGGCCACGCTGCCATCTCACATGCCGGAGAAGTACTCGATCGTTGTGTCAGCCTGGAACGCACCATCGATCACCTTGCACCCCGCATCCACAACGCATACAGTTGCTTCTGTCTCGCCGTAAGTCGCTTACTCCGCGCAGCCCTAGTTGGCCTGCAGCAAAAATCAGGAAGAGCCCCTCCTATGACGAAACGCATTCAGGCAGCGTCACTCGCCCTCATTGCAACCGTTATCATTTCTGCCGGAACCCTTTCGGCACAGATCACGATCACGCAGCAGGCCGACGGCATCACCGTAAGGACAGCGGCCGACACACTGCGTCTCACCGTCTGCGCTCCGGCGTCCATTCACGTCGTCGCCAGCCCTGACGGTACTGCAGAAGCCGCGACTCCGAAACAACCGTGGCTCATTCAGGGCTGCACTCCGGGCAAATTTACCTTCACCATGCCTAAGGAACGGCCTGCGCAATCGGCCGATGACAAGCTGTGGAAACCGGCCGTTGCAACCGTCGACACCGGAGCAGTCAAGGTCCTTATCTCACTGGATTGGGGAAATCTTGAGTTTCAGGATGAGCAAGGACACCGCCTGCTGCAGGAGTTCCAGGACGAGCCGCGCCGATATGTGAAAACCACCGTCAATGGCGAAGAGCTCTACAGCGTGAAAGATCAGTTCTACCCGGCTGTGCAGGAGGCCGTGTACGGTCTTGGTCAGCATCAGAACGGGGTCTTTAACTATCGTGGAACAACGCTCGAACTCGGTCAGGCCAACACTGATATAACCATCCCCCTCATGATTTCGACGAACGGTTACGGCATCTTCTGGAACACTGCCGCGCTCTCCTGGTTCGATAATCGCTTCCCGTCTGAGATCAGGTTTTCGTCCAACGCCTCGCACGCCATCGATTACTACTTCCTCTACGGACCCGAGTTCGACCAGATCATCCATCAGTACCGCGATATGACCGGCCACGCGCCCATGTACGGCGAGTGGGCCTATGGCTTCTGGCAGTCGAAGGACCGCTACAAGAGCGACGATGATCTACTCCGCATTGCGAAGGAATACCGGGATGCAAAAGTGCCCATCGACAACATCGTGCAGGACTGGTTCTGGTGGGTGCACCAGGGCGATCCTGAGTTTCGACCCGAAGCCTATCCCGATGTCTCCGGCACCGTAAAGAAGCTCCATGACCAGAACTTCCACACAATGCTCTCTGTCTGGGCCATGTTCGATCCCAAATCGCAGAATTTTCAGCAGATGAAGTCGCTCGGCCTGACCATTCCTGATACCACCGACTACGATGCCACCAACCCGGCCGCGGGCGATTTCTACTGGACCCACCTGCTCGGCAAGTTCTATGCGCAGGGTTGGGACGGCTTCTGGCTCGACAGTTCGGAGCCGGAGAAGGCCTACGCGCATGGCGGCGAGAGCGACACGCAGCTCTATGACAAAAAGCTGTTCATTGGCAACGGCGCGCTTTACACGAATATCTTCCCGCTGATGCACACGGGAAACATCTACACGCACTGGCGGGCTGATACCGATAAGAAGCGCATCTTCATCCTGACGCGTTCCGGATTCGCTGGTGACCAGCGTTACGCGGCCACTTCGTGGTCCGGCGACGTCTTCAGCACCTTCCAGGCCTTCCAGCGTCAGGTGCCGGCGGGCCTGAACTTCGCTCTCTCCGGCATGCCGTACTGGACCACAGACATCGCCGGCTACGGGCCGCCCTATGCGCGCGACACGCACGACCCCGCGTTCCAGGAGCTCTACACGCGCTGGTACCAGTTTGGAGTCTTCTGCCCGATCTTCCGTACGCACGGCCATCGCGCCAACGAAGAGAACGAGCTCTTTAGCTATGGCGCCGCCATGCCCACCCTCGTCGGCTACGACAAGCTTCGCTATCGTTTGCTGCCGTACATCTATTCACTAGCGTGGAAAGTCACGAATGACGACGCGACCATCATGCGTCCGCTAGTGATGGACTGGCGCACGAACGAAAAAGTCTGGAACATCAGCGACGAGTTCATGTTCGGCCCGGCTATTCTTGTCAGCCCGGTCACTCTAGAGGGAGCCACCGAACGCTATGTCTATCTGCCGCCCGCCGCACATTGGTACGACTTCTGGACAGGCAAGAGCACCGATGGCGATCAGCGATTCGACGCGGCTGCTCCGCTCAACCGCATTCCGCTTTACGTTAAGGCAGGATCGATTCTGCCCCTCGGCCCGGAGATCGAATACGCCGGACAGATGCCCGGCGCTCCCATCGAACTCCGCATCTATCGCGATGCTGACGGCCACTTCGATCTATACGAAGACCAGGGCGACACCTACCACTATGAGAAAGGCGAGCGCTCTCTGATTCCCATCGATTGGAGCGAGTCATCGCGGACCCTAACCATCGGCGGGCGCACCGGCAGCTATCCCGGCATGGTTCAGTCGCGCAAATTCAACATTGTCTTTGTGGGAGAAAATCACGGTGCAGGCGGAGAAGTCATGGCCGCAGCGGATCGCACTGTCGAGTACCACGGGGCGGCGGTAACCGTGCAGAGCAAATAGCCAGAAATCACGGCGCAAGCGTTGCCTCTCTCAGAAACTCAAAATTTCCCGAGGGCGACGTATGCACATTCCGCAACCGCTTGTTGTGGACCACCACCGTATCAAGGTACCAGAGGTTAATCGAAGGCAAATCTCGGGCAAGTATCTGCTGCACTTTCGCGTAGTCTTCGCGCTGGCGAGCCTGGTCGCTCGTCCCCGCCGCGTCATCCAGAAGCGCGTCCAGTGCGGGATTGGCATAGAATCCCCGATTGCTGCCATGCGGCGGAAAACTTGCCAACGAGTAGGCGTAATGAAAGATATCGGGTTGCTCGTTCCCGCCAATCCATCGCGAAGGAGCCATCTGGAAGGTCCCCTTCGTCAGGTCGGCGTAAAACGTTGCAAATTCGTAGCTGCGCAGGTCAAGCGCAATTCCAATTTGTGCCAGTTGCTGTTGCACAATGACCGATAGCAGCCGCACCGTTTCGTCTGTTGAGGTCTTCATCCCAAGGTGAAAGCGCACGCCGCCTGCATTCTTCGCATATCCAGCCGCGTCCAGAAGGGCATTCGCCTGCTCAGGATCGTAGGGGTGTTTTTCCGTCTCGCCGCTCCATGCCCAGTGCTGTGGCGGCAGCAGGCTTTCCGCCAGGCGTGCCTGATCGCGATACAGCGAATGAATGATTAGCGGCCGATTGATCGCCAGCGCAATCGCCTGTCGCACCCGCGAGTCTTTCAGAATCGGATCGCGCACATTGAAGACGATGTAGTTCAGCCTTGTGCCCGGCCCGTCCTCGACTACCAGATTTGAATTGTGTTTCAGAGCATAGATCATGTCGGGAGTCAGCGCATTCACAGCCACATCTGCCGATCCCTTCTGCAGCTCCAGCGCCTGTGTCGTCGCGTCGGGAACCACAGCGAACCGTATCCGCTGAATGTGCGGCATCGCCCCCCAATAGCTCGTCGCGCGCTCCAGCACCACGTCCCTGTCCGTTCGTTGGCTCACGAACCGGTACGGCCCGCTGCCAATGGGATGACGCCAGAAATCCCGCCCGCTGCCGTAAGGCACAACGCCGAATCCACCGTCGCACACGTTCCACAAGAGCGTTGGATCGGGCTGCTTCATGTGGATGGTGACGGTGTTTTGATCGGGCGTCTCGACGCTTGCAATGTTTCGGTAAGCGCCGGATTTGATGGTTACAACCGCTCCATCGAGGATCGAATCGAGCGTCCACTTCACGTCGCGCGAGGTTAACGGCCGTCCGTCCTGAAAATGCACCCCCGAGCGCAGGTGGAAGATCAGCGTCTTCGGGTCGGGTGAGTCCCACTTCTCTGCAAGCCACGGATCGAGCCCGAAATGCTCGTTCCGCCGTACTAGAGAGTCAAAGATCAGCGGATAAATGTGCTGCGACTGCGCATCCGTCCCAATGCGGGGATCGAGATTTGTCGGGCTGCTTTCGATCAGCATCGTGACGGTGTTTCGATCAGGCCTGCCGTGCCCGCAGCCAACTATGATCAGGCACGCCGACAAGAACAATATCAGCCACAAATGCCGAGGCGTATCAGCCATAACAGATCTCGCCGAGAACGACCGCTCTCTTCGCACCCGTCGCCGCCGGAACATTTCCAGGCAACCTGTGCCATGTCTGCCACGCGAGCAGTGCAAAGGCGACAGCCTCTTTCGCCTGCGACGGGACGCCCATTGCATCACTGGCGACCACCTTGCAGCCCATGGGCTCCAGACGTTCCCGCAGCATCTTCATCAATGTCGTATTACGCACTCCACCGCCGGACACGAAGTAATCGACGGCGTTCCCTTTGTTCAGAGGCTTCACGAACCATTCGTACGCGATCGCGATGCTCTCCGCGGTGAGCGCCGTCGCTGTCGCCACTGTGTCCTCGAGACCACCACCCGCCTTCTCGCAAGCGCTCGCAAAGTCAGATATAAATGCCGCTCCGAATTGTTCACGCCCCGCGGATTTAGGAGGCCGTCGGGAAAAGTACGATCCGCGCAGCACCTCTTTGACGACTTCCTTGAGAAGCCGCCCGCTAGCCGCAACGCGTCCGCCGCGGTCGTATTTCTTCTGAAAGAAACGCTCCATCAGAGTGTCGATCACCATGTTTCCTGGTCCCGTATCGAAGGCAATCAAATCACTCGGGGTCCCGCCGGCAGGAATCGCAGTCAAATTTCCGATGCCGCCAATGTTCTGAAGTACGCGCATACGTTTCTTGTCCGCGAACATTACATAATCGAGCAGTGGAACCAGCGGCGCGCCCTGCCCGTTCACTGCCATATCCGCCGGGCGAAAATTCGACACCACCGGAACCCGCATCTCTGCGGCGATCAATGCCGGCTCACCCAACTGCCATGTGCAGGCCACCTGACGGCCCGCATACGCCGCAGCTTTTGCCTGGTGATACACCGTCTGCCCGTGGCACCCAACCAGATCGATCTTTACCCGATGCTTCTCAACTGCCGCGCGCACCGCTTCGGCATACGCCATGCCCAGCCGCCAGTTCAGTCGCGCTAACTCGGCAGTGGAGGTTTGCTTAGCATCCATGGCCGCCAGCACTGCGCGCCGCAAGGCTGCGGAATAGCTCATGGCATGATGCGCCAGCAGCTTGATCTTCGGCTTCTCATCCGTCGCCGTAATCTTAACCAGCGCAACATCGATTCCATCGGCGGAGGTCCCGCTCATCACCCCTGCGACAATCATTGACTGCTTGCTTGCGGATTTCATGCGGTCACGTCCTCGGCAAATCTCCTCACTCTGGCCCGCAGCTTCTCGATCTGCCCCGCGGACACTGTGCGTGGCATTGCCGCATCGAGATACCGATCCTTGTGCTCGACGACACGCTGCGCAGCTATCTCAACACACCGCCGGAATGCAGCCGAGCACTCTGCTTCAGCCAGCAGTGCCTCGTAGGCGCGCAATACCAGCACCGGATCCTTGCAGACCTCAATAACATCCGTCCCGGCGAGCACTGCCTTCATCGCTGCCTCTTCTATCGATGCCTGCGTGAGGATGCCGCCCATCTCCATGTCATCCGACACGACCAGCCCTGTAAAGCCCATGTGCTTCCTAAGCACCGTCGAAATCCAGTATTGAGAGATCGACGCGGGTGTCTCGTCTTTCACTTTTGGATACGCCGCATGGGCCACCATCATCATCGGCAGCTTAGGAGCCAGTGCGCGAAACACCGCCAGGTCCTGCTCCCAGAGTTCTTTCCATGTCCTCTCGATCATCGGCATAGCTTTGTGCGAGTCTAGAGTCCCGCCGCCCAGCCCCGGGAAATGCTTGCCGCAACCCATCACGCCTTCTGATTCGAGGCCCTCGACGAAGGCCAGTGCATACTTCGCAACATTGTCCGGCTCCGGAGAAACGACGCGCGTCCGCATCACCGGTGCCGAAACCGGCAATCCAAGGTCGAGCACCGGAGCCAACGTCACATTAAACCCCAGCGTCTTCGCCTCTTGTGCGATCAGCCGTCCGTGTTTCACAAAGTTCGTGCGTTTTCCAGTCGCGAACACTGCCGCGGCCGAAGGCATCGGCGCAATCAGGTCGCGCAGCCGATCCACCAGCCCGCCTTCGAGGTCCACACATCGAAACAGCGGAGCGCCCGCGTTCTCCGTCACCTCGTGCAGCAGAGTAGTCACCTGCCCGGCCTGCTCAATATTGCGCCGGAACAGGATTACGCCGCCTGGCCTGACCAGCTTGAGCCACGCGCGCTCCATCGCTGTGAGTTCCGGCCGTTCGACGCCGGCAATCATCAACTGTCCCACCTGCTGCCGCAGATTCACGCGCCGCCGCTCCCTGTCTTGCCGGTTCCTGTCTTGATCTCGGTCTTCAGCTCTTCCAGCAGATTCAGCGCCTGCAGCGGTGTAAGTGAATTGATATCCGTTTCTTCCAACCGATCCAGAATTCGCTGCGATAGCGGTGTAAACATCGTCATCTGCAGCGGAGCTTCGGTCTCCACCGCCACGTTGTGCCGTTCTGAACGTTCATGCTGTCTCAGCACCTGCCGCGCCCGCTGAATCACCTTCGGAGGCAGCCCCGCCAGCCGTGCCACATCGATGCCGTAGCTCTTGTTCGCCGGCCCATCTTCAATCGCGTGCAGAAAGACGATCCCCTGTGGCGATTCCTTCACCGCAACACGCAGGTTCTTCAGCTTCGCAAGTTGTTCCGCGAGGATCGTGAGCTCGTGATAATGCGTCGCGAACAGCGTGCGTGCGCCCACATGCGCATGCAGATACTCAACCGTCGCCCATGCGAGCGCCAATCCGTCGAAGGTCGACGTGCCGCGTCCCATCTCGTCCAGCAAAATCAAGGAGCGTGCCGTTGCCGTATTCAGAATCGTCGCCGTCTCCGTCATCTCCACCATGAACGTCGATCGCCCCCGCGCCACGTTGTCGCTTGCGCCGATGCGAGTATATACACGATCCACAACGCCGTACCGCATTCGTTCTGCCGGCACAAAGCTGCCCATCTGCGCCATGATCGCCAGCAATGCCGCCTGTCGCAGATACGTCGATTTGCCGCCCATGTTCGGCCCGGTCAGCAACAGCAGGCTCGGTCCTTCCGCGTCGAGATAGAGGTCATTCGGCACGAACCGTCCTTCGCCGGCATCTTCCATCAGCCGCTCGATCACCGGATGCCGCCCCGACACTACCTCTAGCACCGTCGAGTCTTCGAGCAGCGGTCTCGTGTAGTTCCTCAGTGCTGCGAGCTGCGCGAAGCTCGTGATCAGATCGATCTCGGCAACTACTGCACTCGTTTTCCGAATACGTCCGGCATTCTCCATCAATTTCCGCCGCAGCTCGCCGAACAGGCGCTTCTCGATCTCCACCGACCGCTCCTGCGCCGTCAGTACCTTGACTTCGTATTCCTTTAGTTCTGGAGTCGTAAACCGCTCGGCATTCACCAACGTCTGCTTGCGCTCGTAATCTGCCGGAACATTCTTGCCCAGGTTCGACTTCGTAATCTCGATGTAGTACCCGAAGACCGAGTTGAAGCGAACCTTCAGCGACTCAATCCCCGTCCGTTGCCGCTCGCGCTCCTCGATTGCCGCAATCGAAGACCGCCCGCTGTGGCTGATCGTCCTCAACTCGTCGAGCTCAGAATCCACGCCGGGCGCAATTACTCCACCTTCAGACGGGGTTACCGGGGGCTCTGCAACGAGCGTCTTTGTAATCACCTCGCAAAGATCATCGAGTACATCCAGCCGCTCCTGCGCGGTCTTCCAAAAGCTCCCCTTTGCCCCGGCTATATTTTCCTTTAGCCTTGGCAAGTGTTGCAGTGAGGCCGCCAAAGCCAGTACATCTCGCGGACCTGCGCTGTCGAGTGCAATCCGCGCCAGCAACCGTTCGAGGTCCAGAATTCCGCCCAGGCTGCGGCGGATCTGCTCGCGGCCCATCAGATCCTGCTTCACTTCGCCAACTGCCTCGTACCGCTCTTCAATCGCCGCCGGATCCAGCAGCGGACGCACCAGCGACGCGCGGAGCAACCGCTTGCCCATCGGAGTCATAAGGCAATCGAGGGTTTTGAAGAGGGTCGCGTCCGATCCCGCGTCGTGGAAAATCGGATCGAGCAGCTCAAGATTTCGCACCGTCACCTGGTCCAGATGCATGTGCTGGCTTCGCTCGTAATACCGGATCGTATCCACGTGCCCGGCGTCATTCTGCTGCGTCTGCCGCACATAATGGACAACCACTCCCGCCGCAATCGCCGCCGTGCCGTGCTGCGTGAAGCCGAATCCATCGAGCGATGCCGTTCCCATCTGCCGCTCGAGCAGCGGTATGGAATAGTCCCTCGCGAAGGCCCAGTCCTCGACCGCAGTGCGCGTCTTCACGCGCTCGAATGCACCCGCCAGTTCGCGGCTCTCATTCATCAGGGGATTCGCGGCGGCCGCCAGAACCTCGCTCGGCGCAAGCTTCGCCAGCTCATCGGCACACTGGCTCAGAGCATTCGCGCCGGAAAACTCCGTAGCGCGAAAATCCCCAGTCGAAAGATCCAGATATGCCAGTCCAGTTGCATGCTCCGTCACATGGATCGCAGCCAGATAGTTGTTTTCGCTCGACCCGAGTGCCGGATCCATCGCGGTGCCCGGCGTCAGCACGCGCGTCACCTCGCGCCGCACGATCTTCTTTGTCAGCTTGGGATCTTCCATTTGATCGCACATCGCGATCCGGTATCCCTTGCGCAGCAGCCGAGCCACGTATCCTTCCGCCGCGTGATACGGCACACCACACATCGGAATCGCGCGCTCCTTGTCACGAGCCGTCAATTGAATCTGCAGCTCGCGTGAGGCGACCTTCGCGTCGTCGAAAAACAGTTCATAGAAATCGCCCATCCGGAAGAAGAGAAGAGCATCGGGATTCAGACGCTTGGCCGCCCAAAACTGGCGCATGAGCGGGGTTTGATCCAGATCGGCTTGCAGTGTGGAGGTATCGGACACGGACTAAGCCAGCATATCGTGAAGGACATGCTGGCGTGTAGTCCCGTCCGGACGCAGCGTCTAGGAGATCTTCTGCGTACGTGCCGTCGAATCTGATCCGTGCTGTTTGACCAGCTTGTTGTAGGTTCCGATAATCAGGAACGGCGCCGCCCATTGTCCGATAAACAGCGCAAGTTGATCCTTCCCGGCTGCCTTTAATCCAAGCGACGCAGCCATCGAAGCAACTGCCGCTCCCAGATAGAAGCTCGTCGGTAGTTTTGCTGATTGGCTCTCCAGGTACGACGTCACCTGGTCTTCCTCAATCTCACCAGTCTTCACGCGATAATCCATTCAATCCTCCGGTATCTATGTGGTGGTATTTCGAACCACACAGGTAGGATTGCTGAAACCGTTCATCACGTTCGTGAAACTCCAAGGCGCTTCTCATCGCGTCAAACTTCTGCAGTTCTTTGTTCGGAACGTCATCGCGGACCCGGCCCGGAGGCGGGAGCCGCGCGCGATCGCCGTCTACCTGTCCTTGGCCGTCTTCCTCGTGATGCTATGCGTGTGGGCCGGAAAACTGCGCCCCTTTGTACCCGGGCCTCCAGTCTCTGACAAAAAATTCTTGCACTTTGTGGGAATAATTCTCTCGCGACGCAGTTTTCGAAGATGCGGGCTCCTGTATCGAAGGCTTTTGCCGGTTTGCCGTCGCGCCATTGCTCGAAGACAACCCTCCAACCAGCTTGCCTCGCGGGTAGGTGCTCAGCAAGTTGTGTGAACGGAGGAGTATTCATGGTCGAGCCGCGTCGCAAGAAGGCTCTCCTGAGCGTGTGCCTGTTTGGAGCGCTTTTAGCATTGACCATCGGAATTGCTGGCATTGCACAGCAGTCAGCAAAAGAAGCGCCGGCTGGGTTCAACACTCCCAGCTTCAACAGCGCACAAAGCATCAGCAACGGAATCGCCGAACCGCCCGGAGACACGTTTGCTCGCGATCAGAATGCCTATGAGGAGAACGAGGCGGTCAAGGATGGGCTTGGACCTGTGTACAACGCCACCTCCTGCGTCACTTGCCATCAGAATCCGAATAGCGGGGCGGCTAGCCAGATCACGGAACTCCGGGTTGGGCACAATGATGAAAATGGCAATTTCGTAAACCCGACAATCGTTATCAACGACGGGCAAAACACAATTACCAGCAGATCAATAGTCGATGATCGCGCCATCGGTCCGCAAGCCCAGGAGCACATACCTGCGACGGAAAATATCCGCACATTACGCGCCGCACTCAACACTCTTGGGGACGGATTTGTGGAAGCCATTGACGACAGCACTCTGATTGCCATTTCGGAAAGGCAGTCAGAGCTGAGCGATGGAAGAATTCACGGGGAAGTCGTCCAAGCCCCTGTTTTCGAGGCTCCTGGACAGACCCGCGTCGGACGCTTCGGATGGAAGGACCAGCACGGCAGCTTACTCTCCTTTGTTTCCGACGCCTATCTGAACGAAATGGGAATCACGAACCGCCTGCGCCCCAAAGACGTCACTACGGTTCTCAAGATCACGACTGACCCGGAAGATCAGCCGGATGATCTTGGCCTGGCTGACATCGACCATTTTGCTCAGTTCGTACGAGGCACCATGGTTCCGCCTCGAGACGTAACGCTTGCTGCGACTCCCGCAGCCCAGAGCGGTCATCGACTGTTCGGCCGGCTGGGTTGCGGCACCTGCCATGTGGAATCCATTGTCACGGCCCCTGCCGGAACCGTTGTGAACGGCGGCATGTTCACCGTTCCGGACGCCCTGGGGAACAAAATCATCCATCCTTTCGGAGACTTCCTGTTGCATGACATTGGCACAGGCGACCGAATCGTTCAGGTTGGACCGCAGGACACAGCTAACAAACTGAGAACGGCTCCCCTGTGGGGTTTGCGTGAGAAGGCTCGTTTCATGCATGACCTGAAATCCTTATCCTTGGAGAATGCCATCGAGCGTCATGAAGGCGAAGCACGTGACGCTTCTCATCGTTTTAGAGAGTTGACCCCAGAGGAGCGTGCGGCACTGATTACCTTCCTGAATTCGCTGTAAATACAGTGGATTGCCCCCGACACGCGTCCGACTGATCGCGACTGAGCGGACGCGCAGGAGTTTTACCCAAAGCCGTTGGCAAGATCCGTGCGCGTGTTACATCGAGTGGACCAACAGACTAGGCCAGCGTCCAGCTTATACTTGTCTGTTAAGTCCCGCGGTGAAGGTCTGCATGTTTCTGTTATGGCTACAGGTGGCGGCAGTGCTTTACGGATTAGCCACAGTGTCGGTGTTTGCCGCCGTCTTCGGACATCGGCCCACCTGGCGCCGGATCTGCCTGCCGCTCGCCTTCACGGCCTGGTTCACCCATCTTGTCTCCGCCGTTGAAATGCTTGCGCTTGCCCATCGCTGGATGCCGGTCGGCATGCACGAGGTTCAGTCGATGCTCGCCCTGCTTATCGCGACCGTCTTCCTCGTCATTGCCCTTCGTTACCGAACCTTGTCCTTCGGAATCTTCGCGCTTCCGCTCTCGTTCCTTCTGGTCGTTATCCCTGCGCTCGGCCCGGACAAGTACACCTTCAGCTCGCCGGTCATTCGCAGCGGCTGGCTCTTTCTCCATATCACCGCGCTGCTTACTGCTTACGCTGCGCTTCTTTTCAGTCTCTTTGCGAGCTTTCTCTACCTGCTCCAGGAACGCCGTCTCAAAAACAAGCGCTCGCCCGGCTTCCTCGACTGGCTGCCGCCGCTTGACACCATGGACCAGATCGCGCAGACCACGCTCGTCCTCGGTTTCTGCGGCATGACCGTCGGCCTCTTCGCCGGCTCCCTCATCGCGCAGGAAAGCTACGGCGCGACCTATTTTGCCGATCCGAAGGTGCTGCTGTCCTTCGTCATGTGGGGACTGTATATCGTCATGCTCTTTGTGCGCCGCAGCACGGGCCTGCGCGGCCGACGCGCCGTTTACCTGTCGTCGGTTGTTTTTCTCGTCATGCTCTGCGTCTGGGCTGCGAATCTCTTCAGCTCGGTCCACAGGTTCAGCGCCTCATGAAGATTCTCCTCACAGGCCTGAACCACAAGACCGCGCCAGTCGAGCTGCGGGAACGCCTCGCCATTGCTCCGGAGAAACTCGCCGACGAAACCCGTGCCCTGTTGTCGCATTCCGGTATCCGTGAAGGGCTCATTCTTTCCACCTGCAACCGCGTCGAACTGCTTGTCTGCTACGAAGGTAGTGTGCCGGAGCTTGCCGGCTACCTCAACGACCGTTTCACCGTCGACCCGCAATCGCTTCAGCCCCATCTCTATCAGCATCACGAGGCCGATGCTGTCCGCCACCTGTTTCGAGTTGCCGCCAGTCTCGATTCGATGGTCGTCGGCGAGCCCCAGATCCTCGGCCAGGTCAAGGAGTCCTACACCGCAGCGCGATCCGTCGGCGCCCTTGGAGGCAACCTTGAACGCCTTCTCCAGGGAGCCTTTGCCGCCGCCAAGAAAGTCCGTACCGAAACGCAGATTGGGGCGTCCTCGGTCTCAATCGCCTCGGTTGCCGTTGATCTGGCTCGCAAAATCTTCGGTTCGCTCGAGGGCAAACGGGTGCTGCTCGTAGGCGCGGGTAAAATGAGCGAACTGGCCGCGCGCCACCTCATGCAGCAGGGAGCCGGTTCTCTCCTCATTGCCAACCGTACTCACGAACGGGCGCTGCACCTGGCGCAAAAATTCAACGGCCACGTTGTCCGTTTTGAAGATCTGCACGCGCGCGCCGACGAAGCCGACATCCTCATCACCTCGACGGGCTCGCCTGAATTCATCTTCCGAACGCCGCACGCGCAGCAATTTCTACATCGCCGCCGGAACCGTCCTATGTTCTTCATCGACATCGCTGTGCCTCGCGATGTAGACCCGGAAATCAACCGCCTCGACGGCATTTTTCTCTACGACATCGACGACCTTCAGTCCGTCGCTGTATCAAATCTTTCCGAGCGTACTCACGAAGCGGAGCGCGCCGAGGCCATCCTCGAACAGGAACTCCTTCGCTATCATCGGCGTATCGAAACGCTCGACGTAGTACCCACGCTGGTTGATCTACAAGCTAGTGCCGAAGACATGCGCCAGGCCGAGCTCCGCCGCGCCCAGTCGCGTCTGCAATCACTCACTGCCGCCCAGCAGGCTGCCGTCGAAGCCCTCAGTCGCGGCCTCATGAACAAATTCCTGCACCAGCCCCTGCAAGCCCTGAAAGCGGCTGCGAGCCAGGGCGATTTCGCAACCGTCGAGGCGATTCGCACCGCGTTTCAGCTGAACGGCAGCAGGGAAGCAGCGTCCCCGCTTACCGCAGACGATTCAGTCGCAGCGCCCGTCGAGACCGAACTGACTGTAGCGAGCGAAAACCACGACTGATCGCTGACCTAATGGCTAATCCCTTCATCATCGGTTCTCGCGGATCTCAGCTCGCCCTCTGGCAGGCCAACCACGTCGCAGATCAGCTTCGCGCACATGGCCATGAAGTTGCCATTGAAATTATCCGCACCAGCGGCGACGCGATGCAGCATCTCACTTTCGCTCAGGTAGGAACGACGGTTCCGAAGGGTATGTTTACGAAGGAGATTGAAGAGGCGCTTTATGACAGACGAATCGATCTCGCCGTCCATAGCTTGAAAGACCTGCCCACTGCGCTTGACGAACCCTTCGCTCTTGCGGCCATTCCGCTGCGCGCCGATCCCAGCGACGCTTTCGTCTCGATCAATTATGAAAGCTTTGCTTCTCTTCCTTCCGGTGCTCGCATTGGGACCAGCAGCCTGCGCCGTCAGGCGCAACTCCGCACCCAGCGCGGCGACCTGCACTACGTAGAATTTCGTGGCAACGTCGATACGCGCCTGCGCAAGCTGTCCGAAGGGGAAGTCGACGCTATCATCCTCGCGTCGGCAGGCCTAGAGCGTCTCGGCCGCACGGAATATCTCCGCGAACGGTTTCCCGCGCTCATTCTCTGTCCCGCTGCTGGACAGGGTGCCCTCGCCATCGAAACCCGCGCCGGAGACAGCGCCACTATCGACGCTCTCGACTTTCTTGACGACCAGCCCACTCGCTTTGCGGTCACCGCGGAGCGCGCCGCGCTCGCCGCCCTTGGTGGAGGCTGCCAGGTTCCTATCGGCATTCACTGCCAGCCATCGCCGGGAGGCTTCACAATTACTGGAACCGTCGCATCCCCCGACGGCCATCGAATGGTCCGCGCCACCCTCGATCATCAGCACCGTTCGGATCCGGTCGTGCTCGGCCAGAAGCTCGCCGCACGCCTGCTGGAACAGGGCGCAGGGGAAATCCTTGAGATGGCGACACCATGACCTCGCAATCTCCGCTCGCCGGCAAGCGGGTCCTGATCACGCGTGCCCGCCACCAAGCGGGACAGCTTTCCGCGGAATTGACTGCCCTTGGAGCAGAAGTCATCGAAATTCCCGCGATTGAAATTCTTCCGCCCGAGTCCTTCGAGCTTTTGGACAAGGCCCTTCGCAATTTGCAGTGGTATCAGTGGCTCATCGTGACCAGCGCGAACACGGTCCGGTCAATCCGGGAACGACTTGCCACGCTCGATCTCGCCACCAGAAACTTTCGGGATCTGAAAATCGCCGCAATCGGTTCGGCAACTGCCCGCGCTATGCAGGAAGCAGGCCTTTCAGTGACCGTCACGCCCAAAGAATACGTGGCTGAATCGCTCATCGAATCAATCGGAGACCAGGCTCGCAACGCCCGCGTTTTGATAGCCCGCGCGGCTGTTGCACGGGACGTTATTCCGGAAGCGCTCGCACGGCTCGGAGCGCAAGTAGACGTAGTCGAGGCCTATCGAAACATCGTCCCCGAAAACTCTGTCAGCCGCGTCGCGGAGCTTTTTGTTGCCGGCCAGCTGCCTCCCGATGCTGCCACCTTTACCAGTTCATCCACGGTCACTAATTTCTTTCATCTGCTCCGCGCCGCGGGCATTCATCGGCCGCCAGGAAAGATGCTCGCTATCTCAATCGGTCCCATCACCAGCCAGACACTGCGCGACCACAACTGGGCGCCAGGCGCCGAGGCCGATCCTCACGACATCCCCGGCCTTATCTCTGCGACCATTCACGCGCTAATCCCTAATCCCTAATCCCTAATCCCTGCCGTTACTGCTCCACGTCTTGTCCGCCGAATGGCAGAGCGTTTCCAGCGTGCAGTCTATGCAGCGCGGTTTGCGGGCGATGCAGATCTGCCGCCCATGATGAATCAGTTCATGTGAGAACTGAATCCAGTGGTCCTTCGGGATGATCCTCATCAGGTCCTGTTCGACCTTCTTCGGATCGGTCTGTGTCGTCAGCCCCAGCCGTTTAGATATGCGCAGCACATGTGTGTCGACGACTACGCCTTCAGCGATTTTGTATGCAACGCCGAGCACCACGTTGGCCGTCTTGCGAGCCGCGCCTGGAACGGTGAGGAGCTCGGCCATTGTTTTGGGAACCTTCCCGCCATATTCACGGACAATCTTCTTGGCCGCACCGGAAATAGACTTTGCTTTGTTATGGTAGAAGCCCGTCGACCGAATTTCTTCCTCGATCGCGGGCAGGGAAGCTTCGGCCATCGCCTTCGGAGTCGGAAACTTCCGGAACAGATCCGGTGTCACCATGTTCACCCGCGCATCCGTGCATTGCGCCGACAGGATCGTCGCGACCAAGAGCTCCCATGCATTGAGGTGATGCAAGGCGCACTTCACATTGGGATACGCCGCCTCCAGTCGCCGCAAAATCTTCGCAATGCGCTCGGGAGCAAGATCGTTCGTGGTGTTCAGCTTCTTTGGCTTCGATTGTGAAGGAGGTGCAACAGACTTGTTAGCGGTAGACTTCGCAGCTTTGGACTTTATCGTTGGCATAGGGACAAGACTGTTGTACAGCAATCAGCGCTTGTCTGCGTAAGAGAGTACCGCATGGGCCTACTATGCTGTGCTGGCAATTTCCCTTTGCCATCGTTTGTGAGCAAGAGTCAAAGCTCTTACTACCCTCACTCGTTTTGGTTCTTCCAATAGGTATATGGGGAGTCGCTCAAACCAGCGTGGAATTTCCCAGGATCGCTGGTCCAGGAGGGGTTCAATTTGAGCAAAAGGAAGTCTGCTAGAGGGATGAGTTTTTTGGCTGTAGTAGTCAAGACAGACTTCGAGTTGCTTGATATGCGTGAATTGAAATGTGAACGAACAAACCCGCACGTACCACGTGTCATAGGGTCGAAAGTCATGCTGAGAACGGCTAACTTCTCCAATCCCCGGCATGAAGTTTCGCTGCCGATATTTTGTGGTTCGCTTCGAGATCGCAGCCATCTTTCGATTCTACCCACAAAACGAAAAGGCACGACCTCTGCGTCGCGCCCGCTAATGGCTAATCCCTAATCCCTGCTTCACCCCAGCCGGTCCAGCATCTCCTCGGCCGTCATCCGGATGCAGGTAAAGATCGGTGTGTCCTTCAGTGTGTAAACGCTGATCTCCGTCTCGCGCAATTGCTGTACCAGGTCCAGAAAGTCCTCGGGGAAGTTGCTCTCAAACGCCACCACAAACTCCTGGTCGTCGATGCCGAATGAGTAGGTTGTGTTCAGCTTCACGCGCGGGTACAGGTGTCCCACGCGAATGTGCTCGCTCATCAGTCTCTGCCGCTCTTCCATCGGTAGCAGATACCACGCGCGCGTCTTCCAGAAGGGATAGATGAAGATGTATTTCTGCCCGCCTGGCCGAATGCTTCCCCGCGAATCGTGCTGGCCCTCGTGCTCGTGGCCGATCAGATATTGCGACCGCTTGGTCATCGCGAGAAAGTTGTGCGGGGTCTGCAGATATCCGCCCAGCGGACTCGCCAGCAGCTCGGCTGTCATCTGATTCAGGTCATCGACCGAATAGCAGATGCGCCACAGTACCATGTCGACATCGCCGCGGAGGCCCACTGTTGAGTAGGTCAGTCCCAGCAATCTGCCGGGTTGATTCCAGCGCTTTAGAATCTCTGCAAACTGCCGCTTGTGTTCGGCGCGCTCCGCCACGGGGAGCCGCCGCCACTCCGGCATCACCTTGAAAAAGGTGAACGCGACCATCTGCCGCTGGATCTTCTTCTCGTCCTGCTTCGCCGGCGCTGGTCCGGTTTGTGTCGTCTCGCCTGCTGCTACCGGCTCGGTCAAAGTCTCTGCCATCGTCCGCTCCTGATCTAACCTTTCATCCTAACAAAGACCCCACATCGTTTTACCGGACGCAATAGTTCACATTTTTTCCTCCGCGCTGTTAACCATCATGGACCGTCCGCCGTTGTATGAAGTGAAACAACAAGGAGAAAACTGTATGGCGGTAGACATTCTTGTACCACTTAGCCTGTTTTTTATGATCGGATGGATCGTCTGGGTGCTCTTTTCCTCGATCAGACGCTCTAAAATCGCCAAATTTCAGGCCGAGGTGCAATCGCATCTCCTGCAGAGACTTGATTCCAGCCAGAGCCTCCTCGCTTACGTCGATACCGAAGCGGGCAAGCAGTTTGTTGAAGGACTGGGTACGGAACGAATTACGCCCTATGAGCGTATTCTCAGCAGCGCTCAGGCGGGGATCATTATCGCCGTTTTTGGCGTTGCGTTGCTGCTGTTGCGGTCGATGATCGGTGGCGTAGACCAGGAACACGCGATGACCATCTTCGGAACGCTTGCAGTGGCTCTTGGGCTGGGCTTCGGAATCGCGGCAGCCGTCTCCTATTTTCTCTCGCGCTCGTTCGGGCTGCTGGACCGTGGCCACCGCCCATAACCGGCGACCTTCACTGATGAATGTGGCATACACCATCCCGAATTACGCCGGAGCTCAAGCGGAGGAAGATCTCCTGATGGACGAGCGTGCCTTTCAGGTGCTCTACGACCGCACCGCCCGTCCACTGTGGGCTTATCTCATGAGAGTCTCGGGCAGAAAAGACGTCGCCGATGACGTCCTGCAGGAAACCTACTGCCGCTTCCTTGCCCGCAGGCCACAGGATATGGATGAGCAATCCACGCGGAAATATCTTTTCCGCATCGCAACGAATCTGCTGAACGACCGCTGGCGCCGTGGGGAGGATGTTGAGCAGCCCGAAATCCAGGAAGCGGGTTTTGCGCGCGACGCGGATGCTCACCTCGACGTCCAGCGGACCATGCAACAGCTCAAGCCGAGAGAGCGCCAGCTGCTTTGGCTGGCCTATGTGGAAGAAATGAACCACGCCGAAATCGCGGCCACAACCGGGCTCAGCACGCTGAGCATCCGAATGCTTCTATTTCGCGCACGGCGAAAAGCAGCGGGCTTGCTCAGGCCGGCTATCATGGTGAAGGGATGAATTCGATGTATTGCGAACGAGAATCGGAAACCGTGCGTGCGACTCGTCACGGGTCATGCTCTCCTGATCTGCTCCATCACATCGAGCACTGCCCCGCATGTACAGAGGCTCGCCACGTGGCACAGGCGCTGCTCCCGGACGCGGCCTTCCTCCAGTCCACTGTCGATCTGCCGCCGGCCACGCAGGTTTGGAAAAGCGCGCAGGGCAACGCGCAGACTTTCGCGCTCGAGCGAGCTTCGCGTGTCCTGGCCGTGCTTAAGGCCGCCGGGTTCATTTACGCAGCGATCTTCGCCGTTTGGAGCATACGCACGTTCCTCGTTGTGAGGCACTACTCCATCCTGCCCGTCGTGAATGGTGAGGTCGCCTCAACATCCCTTGCTGCCGTAGTCATTGCCGCCACCTGCATCGTGAGCGGCCTATGGTACATGCTGCGTGAAGATAAGCGCGAAAACACGGTTTCGCATCCCTCCCTAAGCTAGGTCGTTCATTTCGGTCACGTATACTTTTCTCGAATGACCGAGAAAATCCTCGCCCTCCTCGCCACCTTCATCATTTCCACTATCTCGGGGACGGGATACATCGGCATCGCCCTGCTCATGGGCATTGAATCTGCGTGCATACCGCTGCCCTCCGAGATCATCATGCCGTTTTCCGGCTATCTCGTGCACACCGGCCGGCTAACCTTGCTCGGGGTGGCCACGGCTGGAGCCATCGGCTGCAACCTGGGGTCCCTTGTCGCCTATTGGATCGGCGCTTGGGGCGGTCGGCCGTTCATCGCAAAATACGGCCGCTTCGTGCTGCTCGACCACCGCGACCTCGACCGTGCCGAACACTTCTTCGCGCGCTACGGATCGATCACCGTATTCATTGGCCGCCTGTTGCCGGTTATCCGCACCTTTATTGCGCTGCCCGCCGGCATCGCCCGCATGAATCAGCTCCGCTTCCACATCTATACTTTCCTCGGCTCCTGGCCCTGGTGCTTCGCCCTGGCCTATGCGGGGATGAAGCTTGGGCAGGCCTGGGAGACGAATCCGGCCTTCAAGGCTGCCTTTCATCGTTTCCACACCGTCGTTGTCGTGCTGCTTTTCGCCGCCATCGTCTGGTTTGTCTGGACCCATTGGAAGGATCGCGTGCGGCCCGCCGAAGCCTGAGCCCGTTTGAACCCGCAATTCCGCCACTCAAGCTCGTCCCGTTTGCCAAAGCTCTAGCTTGGAGGCGACACTAGAGTGTTTGTGCATGCACATTTTCCTGATGGAGAGGACGACCAGTAAGAATGTCTACACCGAAGGCTGCGAACATTCAGCCAGTAAATGGAAAACTTGGAGTTATGGTGGTCGGCATGGGAGCCGTTGCCACCACGCTGATCGCTGGCGTTGAGGCGGTTCGTAAAGGTCTAGCCAAGCCGATTGGCTCGCTCACCCAGATGGGTACGATCCGCTTAGGCAAGCGGACCGACAATCGCACGCCGCTGATCAAGGACTTTGCTCCGCTCGCAGGGCTTGATGACATCATCTTCACCGGCTGGGAAATCTTCCCCGAAGACATGTATGAGGCCGCCTCCCACGCGCAGGTACTCGACGGCGACCATCTGAAGTCCATCAAGTCGTTCCTCGAAGAGATTAAGCCCATGCCCGCCGTTTTTGACCAGCACTACGTCAAGCGGCTCAATGGCACTCATATCAAACAGGGCAAGAGCAAGTGCGATCTGGCACAGCAGCTCATCGCCGACATCCAGAGTTTCAAGTCAAAGGTGGAGCGGGTGGTAGTGATCTGGACCGGCTCAACCGAAATTTTCCTTGAGCCTTCGGCCGTTCACCAGTCAGTTGCCGCGTTCGAAAAAGGCCTGGTCGACAACGACCCGAACATCGCGCCATCGCAGATTTATGCTTATGCTGCGCTCAAGGAAGGCGTTCCGTTCGCCAACGGCGCCCCCAATCTGACCGTTGATTTGCCCTGTATGATCGAGCTCTCCAAGCAGACAGGAGCGCCCATCTGCGGCAAGGACTTCAAGACCGGCCAGACCTTCATCAAGACCGTGCTGGCCCCTGCCTTCAAGTCACGCATGTTGGGAGTTGCCGGTTGGTACTCCACCAACATTCTGGGTAACCGCGACGGCGAAGTCCTCGACGACCCTGAGTCCTTCAAGACCAAGGAAGAATCGAAGCTCGGAGTCCTCGATTTCATCCTCCAGCCCGAGCTTTATCCTGATCTATACAAGGATATTTACCACAAGGTCCGCATTAACTATTATCCGCCACGTGGTGATAATAAAGAGGGTTGGGACAACATCGACATCTTCGGATGGCTCGGCTATCCGATGCAGATCAAGGTTGATTTTCTATGCCGCGACTCCATTCTGGCGGCACCTTTAGCCTTGGATCTTGTCCTCTTCTTAGACCTCGCTCAGCGTACGCCCGAACTCAAGCATCTCGGCATCCAGGAGTGGCTCAGCTTCTATTTCAAGTCGCCCCAGACTGCTCCCGGCCTCTATCCGGAGCACGATCTCTTCATCCAGTCGATGAAGCTCAAGAACACCCTGCGCCACATTCAGGGCGAAGAACTCATCACCCACCTCGGCCTGGAATACTACGACTGAGGTAGAACTATTAGGCGCGGTCGCCCACGCGGCCGCGTGATCTGATCTTCAGCTCTTCGTCTCGAACAGCCCGACCGTATTTCCCTCTGGATCGGCAAGCCATGCGAACTTTCCCGTTGGGATCGGCACCGGAGGCACGAGCGTTTTTCCACCCAGTGACTCAGCTTTCTTCAGATAGGCCGCAACGTCGTCCACCTGCACGTAGAAAATCGTGTAGTTGTGCGGCTCGTGTCCCAGCGATGTGATGTGGCCGTGAATTCCTGACTCTGCGCCTGTTGCAATCATCGACGCAGGTCCCATCTCCTGCGTCGTCCAGTCGAACAGTGCACTGTAGAATTCCGCTGTCTTTCCCTTGTCCTTACACCCGATTTCAAAGTGAACCACCGGTCTGCCCATGATTCCTCCCGGCGCGATTCTAGCAGTCGTCGGCGAATCCCAGGCGATCGGCGATAAGTTTTTTTGCGGCCCGTCGTGGGTGATCAGGCCGCAAATTCAACCGCATGTTCCGCAGTTTTATTTCGGATGGCCTTCATGTCCGCGCCCATCGCGCATTTCATTGCCATGGAAGTTCTCGGCGTGGTGGGCAAAGTTGTCCGGATTCGGATGCTCGCCGCGCGCTGGATAAGGGCCATGATAACCATGGTTCGGATCGTAGTGGTTATCCACGTGGCCGTAGAAATCGTGAGAGCCGTGAAACCATGGCCCGGCTCCGATGAAGACGCCGCCGCTGAACCACTCCGGACCGTAATAGCCGTATGGAGCGCATTGATAGGGCGGGGCAGAGTAGTAGCCGTACGGGCAAACCGGAGCCACTCCGATATCTACGGAAACCTGGGCGGGTGAAGCGGGCGTCGTGGCCCACATTGCAGCGGCCACAGCGGGTAGTGCAAGCAGCTTTAAAGAGCGCATCGTGTCTCCTCACTTTCTGAATATTTAGAGGAGCACTGCCGCCAGGGAGTTGTTCACGAATTGATGCCGCCCCGAAGGGGCAAGACTAATATGGTTGCCTGTCGAAGAGAAATTATTCGCAGAACCTACGCGTAGTACAACGAGCAAACGCATTTCCGACATACCGCGTTGCGCTCTATGTCGAGCCCAGCGCGAAAACGCAGCGCGGTCTCACCGTTCACGATCTCCGCAAGTGTCCCGTCGTGAACATTGCCAATGCCCGCGTGAAAGAAGCAGGGCCGTACCGTCCCATCGCTCTCCACCACTGCGGAAACCCACGGCGCATTACACTTCGGAGCTACCGCTTCTACCTCGCCAAGAGCGCTGCGAAAATGCCTCACAACGCGCCGCAGCTTCTCCGGAGACTCCTGTATAAACCCGCTCTGGAACGCCTCTGCACACTCGATGCTCATCCGGTCAAGGCACGTCTCGAGTTCAGCCACCTCCTCGCTCGTCAACATTACCCGCGCCTGCTGGCTGTCATTCCAGCCATCTTCGCGATTGAAAGCCGTCGAAGTGGCGTCCACCGCCAGAAACGAAATCGAATCGAGCCCCAGCTCTTTCGCCGCATCGACAGTCCGGGGCAGTTGGCGGAAATTATTCTTCTGCACCGTACTCCGCGCAGATATCGGCATATCTTTCCGCACAGCTCGCAGTGCCGCAATTCCAGTTGCCATCTGTTCGTATGCGTCGCGAACCCGCCGGATTGCGTTGTGCGTTTCCCGCGGTCCGTCGAGCGACACAATCACGTCATCCACAAGCTCCGTAATCAGAGGCGCGTGGTCCGCCAGAAGAAGCCCCGTCGATAGCAGCGTGATGCGCATTCCCTCGCCTCGCAGCAATTCCAGCAGTCCCCGCAGGTCGTCGTGGAGAAGCGCCTCGCCGCCCGAAAGCGTAATCCACTGCGTGCCCAGAGATCGAAACGACTCTAGGTGGGGAAGCAAATCCGTAGTCTCGATCTGACGGACTTGCCTGATCCTCCATATATCGCACATCACGCAGCGGCAATTGCAGCGGTTGTGGGGAAACAGCACCACGACCGGCAAATGCTCGATTACATGCTGCGCAAGGGATGCAGCAGGAGGTGCCGAAATCTGGACCAGGGTCGAAGTCATACCCGTATGCTTTCAGGGTACTTCCAGCCGATTGGGCGAGATGTCACCGGAATGTCATTCCTCAACAGAGGTCCGAGGGGAAACACGTCATGTTCCCATCCTCCCGTAAAATAGCCGTTTGGGTATGCCGCCCTCATGAAAGTCTTTCTCACCGGAGCCACCGGATTCGTCGGTACGCACGTCGCCCGTGAGCTCGCCCAACGGGGTGCGCAACTGCGGCTCCTTGTCCGCCCGACCAGCAATCTCCGCAACCTCGAAGGCCTCCAGGCAGAAACCGTCGTCGGCGATCTGCTCCAGCCCGAATCCCTCCGCACGTCCATCCGTGGCTGCGCTGCCCTGATGCATGTAGCCGCCGACTACCGCCTCTGGGTCCGCGATCCGAAGGCCATGTACGCGGCCAACGTCGAGGGAACCCGCGCCCTGCTCCAGATTGCCCGCGAAGAAGGTGTGCCTCGCACCGTCTACACATCCAGCGTCGCTACTATGGGCTTCAAAGCCGACGGCACCATCGTCGACGAAACGACGCCTGTCTCGCTTGTCGACATGGTTGGCCACTACAAGCGCTCGAAGTTCCTCGCCGAACAGGTGGCGATCGAGGCTGCCCGCGCGGGGCAGCAAGTCATTATCCTCAACCCCACCACCCCCATCGGACCTCTGGACGTCAAACCCACGCCCACCGGCCGCATCATCGTCGATTTTCTGAATAAGAAGTTCCCCGCCTACGTCGACACCGGCCTCAATCTGGTCGACGTCGCCGAGGTCGCCCGCACCCATGCCGATTCGCTCGAAAAAGGTCTCTCCCGCGAACGGTACATCCTCGGCGGAGAAAACCTCACCCTCAAGCAGATCCTCGACAAGATGTCCGCAATCACTGGCCTGCCTTCGCCGACCATGCGCGTGTCGCACTCCGTCGCGACGATTTTTGCGTTCTTCGACGAAACCATCACCGGACGTATTCGCGGCCTCGAGCCTCGCGCTACGGTCGAAGCGGTCCGCATGGGTAAGAAGAAGATGTTCGCCTCCTCTGCCAGGGCCCAGCGGGAGCTCGGCTTTCGCATTGTCCCGGTCTACCCGGCTTTGCGTGCCGCCATCGAATGGTTCCGGGCCAAAGGATATGCACCATGAGCCGGGTCGCCATCATTGCCGCTCTGCCCGGCGAACTCAAGCCTCTCGTGCGCGGCTGGCAGCAGGTTGAGCCCAATCTCTGGACTGGCCATCTCGCCGGCCGGGAAGCCATCGCCATCGCAGGCGGCATGGGCGCAGCTGCGGCTGCCCGCGCCGTGGGGCGGGTTTCCGCGCAGGGCTGCCCCGATGCGCTCATCTCCTACGGTTGGGCGGGAGCCCTTACCTGCGCACTCAAGCCGCCGGGGGCATACGCCATCTCCGAGGTTATCGACCACCTCACAGGCGAGCGCTTTGCGACACAATCCACGGAGGGCGTGCGCCTCATCACCCTTGACCACGTAGCGCGGGCCGAGGAAAAGCGTCCGCTCGCGGAGCAACATCAGGCTGTCCTCATCGATATGGAAGCGGCCACAGTAGCCCGCTACGCAGCTGCCCGCAACATCGCCTTCTACTGCTTCAAAGGAATCTCCGACGGATACACCGACGATCTCCCTGACTTCAACCCCTTCATCTCTGAAAACGGCCAGCTTCGCATGCCAGCCTTCCTGAGTTATGCTGCGTTTCATCCGGGATACTGGCCCGCCCTGGCGCAACTCGGCAAGAACAGTGGCCTCGCGGCATCGAATCTTGCCCGGCTGCTCTCGAAATCCCAGCTACAATCCCGTAATCTATAGAGGACGATGGCTACTACCTACACCGCCAATACCCAAGTTGCCCACACTGGGATTCCCGCGGCCATGCGCGCTGCGGTTTACCGGGGCATCAATGACGTGCGCGTCGAGACCGTGCCTGTCCCCACCATCGGATCCGGAGAAGTTCTCATCCGTGTCGCTGCCTGCGGGATCTGCGGCACTGATCTCAAGAAGATCCACAGCGGCTCGCACTCCGCTCCACGCATCTTCGGCCATGAGACCGCCGGAACCATCGCTGCCGTCGGTGACGGCGTCGAGGACTTCTCTGTCGGCGATCGCGTCATGGTCTTCCATCACGTTCCGTGTGGCGACTGCTATTACTGCCGCAAGAAGACTTTTGCCCAGTGTCCCGCATACAAACGGGTCGGTTGCACCGCCGGCTTCGAGCCTGCCGGTGGAGGTTTCGCTGAATATGTCCACGTCGGGAAGTGGATTGTTCGTCGCGGCCTCATCAAAATCCCCGACGGCGTCCCCTTCGAACAGGCTGCCTTCGTCGAACCTGTCAATACCTGCCTTAAGGCGGTCAAGAATCTCGCGCTCGCTGCCGACGAAACCGTGTTGGTCATCGGCCAGGGGCCCATTGGCATCCTACTGGCTACGCTTTCGGCGCGATCTGGAGCGAAGGTACTTACCTCTGACCTTTATCCCGAGCGTCATGCCATCGCCGCCGGCTATGGCCTCGCACATCCGATCCATGCTGGCAGGGAGGACGTCGTCGCTACGGTCCAGGCAGCCAGCGAGGGCCGGGGAGCCGATGTCGTCATCCTCGCCGTGGGTGGCAACTCCCTTATCCAGACAGCCATCGACGCAGCCCGTCCCGGCGGCCGCATCCTGCTTTTTGCGCAAACTCAGCACGGCAGCGTCAGCATCGACCCGGCCGTCATCTGCATGGACGAGAAGTCCCTCGTCGGTTCCTACAGCTCCTCGGCCAGCATTCAGGACGAGGGCGCTGATCTTGTGTTCAACGGATATTTCAACGGTTTCGACCTCACTCGCCTCATTTCGCATCGTTACCCTCTCGAGGATGCGGTCGAGGCTATTGAGATCGCCTCCAACCCGAGTGCCAGCTCTATGAAGGTCTTCATCGAGCCGGGCGTCTCGGATAGCTGAAGTTGAGACAGTCGCAGGTCTGACAAAATGCAAGTAATGGTCCAGGAAATGACAGCCGCTGTCCTGTATGGCCGCGAAGATGTGCGCATCGAGCGCCTCCCTATGCCCATTGCTGGGCCTGGGGAGATCGTCGTCAGCGTGCAGGCCGCGCTCACCTGCGGAACGGACCTCAAAGTCTACCGCCGCGGCTATCATGCGCGGATGCTTACCGTGCCCATGGCCTTTGGCCACGAGCTCTCCGGAATCGTCCACGAAACCGGGCCGGGAGTAACGAAGTTTCGCACCGGCGACCGGGTCGTTGCGCTTAACTCAGCCCCGTGCGACGAGTGCTACTTCTGCCTCCGCAATCAGCAGAACCTCTGCGACGACCTGCTCTTCAACAACGGAGCCTACGCAGAATTCATCTCCATACCCCGCCGCATCGTCGAGAAGAACACCCTGCTCGTGCCCGACTCCATCCCCTTCGAGCACGCTGCTCTCACCGAGCCACTGGCGTGCGTCGTGCGTGGTCTCGAAGAATCAAACGCCGAGCCTGGCGACTCGATTGTTGTTATCGGAGGCGGCCCCATCGGCCTCATGTTTATGCACGCCGCGCAGCTGGCCGGACTTCACGTCATCGCCGTCGTCAAACGCAGTCGCCAGATCGCTGCTGCACGCACCTTCGGCGCCGAACACGTTATCCAGATCACGGCTGCCGCCGACCCGATCGCCGCTGTTCGCGCTCTCACACCCGGACATCGCGGCGTCGATGTCGCCGTCGAGGCCGTCGCCACACCCACCACCTGGCAGTGGGCTGTGGACATGGTGCGCAAAGGCGGGACCGTAAACTTTTTCGGCGGATGCGCCGCTGGAACCCGCGTCGATCTGGACACGAACCGTCTCCACTACAACGACATCACTCTCAAGGCCAGCTTCCACCACACGCCGGCCACTGCTCGCCGCGCTTTCGACCTGATTCGCAGTGGCCAGTTCAAATGCCGCGAATACATCACAGGCCACGCGCGATTATCGGAACTCGACAGCGTACTCCGCCGCCTGATGAATCGCTCCAGCGATATCAAGACCGCGATCATCCCCTGAAGTCAATGACCGTTGACAATGCACAATTGATCGAGCGCGGGTGGGCCGCCCTGCCGCCCGAATATCGGATCCCCGAGCACCCGCCTACGCTTGATGAAGCTCGCGCCTGGTGCCAGCGCCTCGCCGAAACGCACTATGAGAATTTCCACGTCGCCTCATGGTTTCTGCCCAAGCGCCTGCGCGCACATTTCCACTCTATCTATGCTTATTGCCGTGTCTCCGACGACCTTGGAGACGAAACCGGCAATCGCGAACAATCTCTCGCACTTCTTGATCTCTGGGGACAGGAACTCGAGGCCTGCTATCGGGGAGAAGCCCGTCACCCGGTCTTCGTCGCTCTCGCTGAAACCATCCACGCATGCGACATCCCGAAGACGCCCTTCGCCGACCTGCTCACAGCGTTTCGACAGGACCAGACGGTTACGCGCTTTGCGACCATGGCCGATGTGCTCCACTATTGCCATTACTCCGCGAACCCTGTCGGCCATCTCGTGCTCTACGTCTGCGGCTATCGCGATGCGGAGCGGTTCGCTCTTTCCGATCACACCTGCTCCGCGCTTCAGCTCGCCAATTTCTGGCAGGATGTTCGTACCGACTACCACGACCGCGACCGCATTTATTTTCCTGCGGAAGACATGCGCCGCTTCGGCGTCGATGAAGCCACAATTGAAGGCGGCAACTTCACGCGCGCCTTCCGCGACCTCATGCGGTACGAAGTCGACTACGCCCGACGCATGTTTGAGCAGGGTCTTCCGCTGGTCGGCATGGTCGACCGCGAACTCGCCATCGATCTCGATCTCTTCTCGCGGGGTGGTCTCGAAATCCTGCGTGCCATCGAGCAGCAGGACTACAACGTGCTGCGCAGCCGTCCAGCCATCTCGAAATCGCGCAAAGCAGCCTTGCTTCTACGCGCCCTAACTGGCAAATTCCTCGGTCGAAACCTCGCGCACAGCGGGGTGGAGAGAGCGGCGTGACCCCGTCCGTCACCGAGTCCTATCGAGTCTGCCGCGAAATCGCCCGGAAAGAAGCCAAGAACTTCTACTACGCCTTCATCGCGCTGCCCAGCCACAAGCGCGATGCCATTTGCGCCGTCTATGCTTTCATGCGCCACGCTGACGATCTCTCAGACGACGAATCCCTCTCCGTCGAGCAGCGCAGGACAAACCTAAACGCCTGGCTTGAAGCGTGGCATTGTGCATCGTTTGGCGGATCGACCTCCGACCCCGTTTTCATTGCTCTTGCCGACGCGCAACAGCGCTTCCAGATTTCTTCCGAGCTTCTTGATCATCTCGTCGAGGGCACGGCCATGGACCTCCATCGCGCGACGCAGCCCGGCCAGTACGACACCTACGCCACCTTCGACGATCTCTACCGCTACTGCTATCTCGTCGCCTCTGTCGTCGGACTCGTCTGCATCCGAATCTTCGGTTACACCGACCCGCGCGCAGAAAAGCTCGCCGAAGAAACCGGTGTCGCCTTCCAACTCACCAATATCTTGCGCGATGTGCGTGAGGATCTCGAGCGCGGCCGAATCTATCTGCCCCTCGAAGATCTCGAACGCTACTCTGTCCTTGTCCCGACGCTTGCCACCGTCGCCGCCGAATCTCGCTCGCCTGCACCCAACGAACGCCTCTTGCTGCAGGCCGAAGCAGAACGTGCCGAACACTATTACAAATCGGGCCGGGCACTGCTGCCGCTCATCTCGGCCGACTCCCGCCCCGCACTCTGGGTGCTGATCTCCATCTATCAGTCGCTCCTCAAACACATTCAGCAGCACAACTACGAGGTCTTCTCCCGGAGAATCTCCGTCCCCACCTGGCAAAAGCTGTGGATCCTCGCTCCGCGGCCTGCTGCAAGTCCCTTCAGCCGCCCTGTTGCCGCAAGAGCAGCGGCAGGGAACTGACCAGATGACGGAAACAACTCCGCCTCAAAGTGTCACCGTCATCGGTGGCGGACTCGCCGGCCTTTCTGCGGCCTGCGCGTTCGCAGATGCCGGCCACAAGGTGTGCCTGCTGGAACGCCGACCCTATGTAGGCGGCCGTGCTTCGTCGTATGAGCACCCCGGCACCGGCGAAGTCATCGACAACTGCCAGCATGTACTGATCGGCAGATGCACCAACCTCATCGATCTCTACCGCCGTCTCAATGCGCTCGATTGCATCCGCTGGTACGACCACTTTACCTTCATCGAACCCGACGGACGCCGCACCCTGCTCCAGCCGTCATTCCTGCCCGCGCCGCTGCATACGTCGCTCTCATTTCTGGGCGCGGCGGCTTTTTCGATTTCAGACAAGCTGGCAATCGCTCGCGGCATGTCCGCCTTTCTTACGGGCATTCCGGAAGACACCGACGAGAATTTCGCCCACTGGCTCGCCCGTCACGGCCAGACGAAGCGGGCCATCGACCACTTCTGGCATCCCGTGCTGGTCAGCGCGTTGAACGAAGATCTCGACCGCATTTCGGTCAAATATGCGGGCAAAGTCTTTCGTGAGTCCTTCCTCTTGTCCGCCGATGCCGGTCGCATGGGGATTCCCAGTGTCCCGCTCAGCGATTTGTACGGCCGCGCGATCGACTATCTTCACGCGCGCGGCAGCGAAGTCCACCTGCGCACCAGCGTCGAAGCTATCGAGCCAGTGGACATAGCCGAACCCGAGATCGGCTGGATGATCCGCAGCGGGGACCGCGCCTTCACATCGGACGCGGTAGTCCTCGCGCTTTCTTTCGAAGCGCTGGCCGGCCTCCTGCCCGCATTGCCGCGCAACGCCGAGAGCGAACAGCTTGCGGCGGATCTGGCCCAGTTCGAACACTCGCCCATTACGGGCATCCATTTGTGGTTTGATCGCGAGATCACCGACCTCGAACACGCGGTCCTGCTCGACACCACAATCCAGTGGCTCTTCAACAAGTCGAAGCTGCAGCCTGCCCATCGAGACCAGCAGGAAAACTACATAGAACTCGTCGTCAGCTCATCTAAATCGCTGGTGCAAATGCAGCGTCAGGAAATCATCGACCTCGCCATGCGCGAACTTGCGCAGTTTTTCCCGGTAGTGAATTCTGCAAAGCTTGTGAAAGCCGCCGTCGTCAAAGAAGTTCGCGCCACTTACTCTGTGCGCCCGCTCCTCGACCGCATTCGTCCCGGCGCGGAAAGCCCTTGGCCCGGCATCTATCTCGCAGGCGATTGGACAGCCACCGATTGGCCATCCACGATGGAAGGCGCTGTGCGCAGCGGCTACATTGCGGCCGAAACCCTCTCGCGCGTTTCGGGAGACGAAAAGAAATTCCTCGTGCCTGATCTGCCGCCCGCGGGCCTCATGCGCCTCTTTCGCTGATCTACCGAGCCAGCAGGGCCACGCCGGCGCACACAAACAGTGCGGCAATCCAACGCCGCCGATCGACATTTTCGTTGAGAAATATTTTTGCCGCGACCGCATTCGTCACGAACGTCAGCGATGCCGACGCCGGAGCCACCAGGCTCAAATCTGCGTGACTCAGCGCAAATAGCAGGGAAAAGAAACTCAGCCCCATGAAGAACACACCGGAAAGAAACCGTCCGCTTCCCAGCACCGCTAAAATCGCGCCGCCCAGTCCGCTTTCCGCCTTGATCTCATCGAGGTCGCCAATGCTACGCATGGCGGCCGCGATCAACACATCGCCGACTGTCGCGAAAATCACGATCGCCGCGATCATCGCCGCGTCTGAAAATCCGTTTCCGGGAGTCAGAGCGCTCACGATTGACTCGCCTCCGCTCCGGGCACAGGACACTTCTTCGGCATCTCCGTATACGACGGCCCCTGCGTTACAAAACCCACGCCTGCGGTAATCAGCAGAATTCCCAGCCAGCGCCCGGGAGAGATCTGCTCATGCAGCCAGAACCGCGCGAGCAGAGCAACAAATACGTTTCCGATCGATGTCGCCGGCAGCACGAATGTCAAATCTGCCCAGGAGAGGGAAGCCAGATATGATGCGAAGAAGCAGATCAGCAGCGCAATCCCCAGCAGAATCTGCGGCGTGCTTACGGCATAGATCAGCGTCGAAAGGTGGTCCAGTGGAACCGGCCCGACGTGCTTCATCCCCACGCTCAGCAGCGTGTCGCCCAGCGGAGCCGTAACGGCCACGACGCCCAGAACGAGATACCGCCGGAATGTCATCGTAGATTTCATCATTCGATTCGGCCGATACCCAGGGATTGTGTAAGCAAAAACGGCCAGCATCTGCGGCTGGCCGTTATCTTGTGTTAAGACTGCGGCTACGCTCCAACGTTAGCCGTTGTCGTCGACTCCGTCGTAGCCTGCGATTTCGCGTTCTTCACAACCCTGTTTCGTTGCGCGCGCAGCTTAAGGAACGACTTCGACTCCGCATACAGTCGCTTCAGGTCGCGATTCACGATCGCCTTGCTCACTACGCGCCACGCTGCCTTGGGCCGGAAGTAGTACTCGTCATAGAAGCGATGCACCATCTCCAGCACATATTCCTTCGGCAAACCGGGATACTCGATGTGCGCAAGTTGGTGGCCTTCCTCATCGACCATCTGGCCATTGTTGACGATGAAGCCGTTCTCCTTCGCGTAGTCGTAAAACTCCGTGCCCGGATAAGCATGGGCAATCGACACCTGAATCGTCTCGACATCCAGGCTCTTGGCGAAGTTGATCGTGTTGCGAATCGATTCTTTGGTCTCGCCCGGCAGGCCGAGGATAAAGTCGCCGTGAATCGTCAAGCCCAGGTCGTGGCAGTCGCGCGTAAAGTCCCGCGCCCGCTCGACCGTTGCGCCCTTCTTGATGTTCTTCAGAATCTGCGGATCGCCCGACTCGAAGCCCACGATCAGCAGCCGGCAGCCCGCCTCGCGCATCGCCTTCAGCGTTTCACGGTCTGTCGTCACACGCGATGTGCAGGACCACGTCAGGCCAAGCGGTTTCAGCTTTGCGCAAAGTTCAACCGTGCGTGCCTTCTGAATGTTGAACGTGTCGTCGTCGAAGAAAAACTCTTTCACATGCGGGAAGAGTTTCTTCGCGTGCGCCATTTCGGCTGCGACATCATCCGTAGAGCGCTTGCGCCATGCGTGTCCGCTCAGCGTCTGCGGCCAGAGGCAGAAGGTGCACTGCGCCGGGCATCCGCGCGTCGAGTAGAGCGACACATAGGGATGCAGCAGGAACGGCACGTTGTACTTGGTCACGTCCATGTCCCGTGCGTAAATGTCCGTCACCCACGGCATCGCGTCGAGATCTTCCACCTGCGGCCGGTCGGGATTGTGCGCGATCGAGCCATTCTTGCGATAGCTGATGCCGAGAATCTCGTCGAGCGGCTTGCCGTTCGCATACTCCACGATCGAGAAGTCGAACTCGCGGCGGCAGACAAAGTCGATCACCGGGCATTCGTTCAGGGCACGGTCGGGAGAGGTCGTTACCGGCGGCCCGACGAAGGCAATGTGAATCGAAGGATTTGCACGCTTGATCGCCTCGGCCAGTTTTTGATCGCCCGTCCAGCCCGGAGTGCTCGTAAACAGCACCAGGAACTCGAAGCCCTTGGCAATCTCGATCGTCTCCTCCGCCGAAACATGGTGGGGAGGCGCATCGAGCAGTTTGGAGCCCTCCAGCATTCCTGCCGGATAAGCCAGCCAGACCGGGTACCAATACGACTCGATTTCGCGGGTCGCAGGCCAGCGCGAACTTGCGCCGCCATCAAAATTCTCGAACGAAGGGGGATTCAGGAACAGCGTTTTCAGAGGCATATATATGTTTTTCAGTTTACCACTTTAGCGGGAAGGCAAGCCGCTTTACCGTGCCTAACTGGACACATTCACAATCATTTAGCCGCCGCCCCTCGCACCCAATCCTCAATCCCTCCCAGCGATCGCATCAGGGTCAACTCCACCCGAATCATCGAGAACGTTGCATCGAGCGCATCCACGTACCGCTCGCGCTCCTGGATAAGCGCCTGCTGCTCGTCCTTCGGACTGACCGGCGGAGCATTCGGAGAGCCGCTGCCATTCTGCAGCTGTGCTCGAATCGAATCGAGCTGCTCTTGCGCCAGCTGGCTCCTTAGCTCGGCGATCCGCTGTTGAACCGCAAGCTCCTTGATGATGTGGCGAAGCGAATACACTTGCTCGCTGGTCTGGAACTTCGTCTGATCGGCCTCGGCCCCGGCCCGCCGCGCGTCCGCTGCCGACTCACGAGCCTTCGCGCGCCTGCTGGCGTCGTAAATCGGAAAGGTGATCTGCACGCCTATGTCGAAGTTGTTGTGCTGGAAGCGCAAATAATAGTTCTGGTAATTGTTGAACTCGGCATAGCGGTTGTACTCTGCGCCGAAACCGAATTGCGGCCGATAGTTGTATTTCTCGTCGCCAAACGAAATCAGCCGCTTCGATTTTGCATTTGCATACGCCGCCTGAATCCCCGTATTCGTTGCCATCAGCGTGTCTTCGATGGAATCATCGGCGGAAAACTGGGGTGAAGGCGGGATCGTCTTCGAGTCGGTCACAAAACTCGCAGGCGGCAACCCCGTAAGATGCGCCAGCTTCTGCTGCTGCTGGCTGGCGTCATCTTCCAGATGCAGCCTTTTTTCATCCACCTGCGCCGCGGTCAACTCCGCCTTCGTCACTTCCATCCGCCCGTCTATACCGGCCAGCAGCCGATCCCGCTCGATCGTCGCAAGCCTTTTCGCGTATTCCTTTTCCTCTGCCAGCGCCGCCAGCTGGCGGTTGTCGCTGTCCAGTTGGATATAGGCCAACGCCGTGTCCAGCGCCACTTGTTCTTCGTTGTCTTTGAGATTCAACTGCGCCGAGCTCAACGCCGCGCGCGCCGCGCGTATGTAATCCGGCTGCGAAAAGGAGTAGAGCAGCGACTGCGATCCGATGTTGTAAACCGAGGGCTGCCCCACCGGGAATCCGTACGTATAGCCGACGGCCGACCCGAACATAAAGCTCGGCAGATACGCGTCCCTCGATTCAGAGAGCGCCGCCTGCGCCCGTTCTACATCGGCAACAGCTACTTTCACCGACGCGCTGTTCCGGACGGCCAGGTCTACCACGGTCGGCAGAGACACCTGCGCCCATGCCTGGCAGCCGCCAAGCAACACACAAGTTCCGAACCAACGGTAGATTCGTTTCTGCAACTTCATTCCTCTTTACTTCGAACGACAAAGCCAGACTTTATTCTTGATGCAGTCTTCCGCCTCCCAAACAAGATTAACGACTCATATTCGTGAATGCCGCCGATAATCCCGCATAATCTTTCGCCAGCGCCCGTGCGGCGGCAAACTCCCGCTGCGCTCCTTGTGAATCTCCCTGCTGTTTCAGCAGAGTTCCGATTCGCGCGTGCACCACAAACGCTGGAGCATCCTGGTTCAATGCGCTCGACGCCAGGTAATCTCGCATCCACTTGATCGCCGTTTGCGGCTGCCGCCCTGCCTTCATCAGTGTCGAAGCGCCATCCACGAGCGGCGGCCCGTGGTCGTGCTCCGCCGCAACTGCTCCGCTTTCCACCGCCGCCAGCATATCGTCCCAGCGCTCGCGTCTGCGGAAGAAGCTTCCCAGGTCCATCCACGACTGCGCCGCGGAATGGGAGGCGGAAATCTTTGCTCTGTAATCTGACTCCGCAGCCACGTAGTCCTTTTTCTCCTCCGCGATCCGCGCGCGTAAGTCCAGCGCCCGCGTCGGATCAATTGCATCAAGCTGCCGTGCGATCGTTTCCGCCTTGCCGTACCCTCCACCCAACATCGCCGGAGCCTCCGCGTAGTACTCTCCGAGATCGGAAAGCGCCTCGGCGTTCTTCCCGTCCAGGCTCGCCGCTGTCTCGAACTCGGCCCTGATCAGCTTCGCCAGCTTGTATGCCGCCACAAACGTCACCTGCTGGGCCTTTTCTCCATACGAGCGTCCCAGCCACATGTGATAACTGCTATTGCCTGGAGCAAGCTGCACCGCCTTTTCGCACGCCCCGATCGCATCGTCCCAACGCTCCTCAGCGTAGAAGACGCGGCAGCGCAGATTCAGCGCTTCTGCGTCCTTTGGATCCTGCTGCAAAGCGGTGTCCAGGAGTCGCAATGCTTCGTCAGCCCGCCCGTGGTTCATCGCCGTCATCACCGCATCGACAGCTTCCCTGGACATCGACGCGAAACCCTTAACCGCTCCAACCGCCAGCGCGAAAACAAGCGCTAATCTCGCGAAATAACCTGCCGTCACTCCTTCACTTCCTGTTTCGCGCTTTATTTTGCCTCAACGACAGGCACCCGGTCGCCGATGGGTTGGCCATTGGTACTACCCAGCGCGACCACGTCGCCTGCGTTAAGGCCCTTCAAAATCTCTACCTGAGTCAGATTCAGATTGCCTACCGTTACATCTGTACGGTGAAGTGTTCCATCCGCCACTCGATACACATACGACGTGCCGCGCTCCGTATGCAGCGCCTCTCGAGGAATATTCAACGCGTTCCCCTCATTCGCAGTCGTAACCGTCACGCGCACATTGGTGTTGGGGAGCAGGCTTTCATCCGCGTCATCGATGGCGATCAGAACCTCGCCAACATTGCGTGTTCCGTAGCCGATGATCGTCGACGGCACGCGCTCCACATGGCCGTGCCAAACTCTCCCGGGTCGCGCATCCCACTCGATCGTAATCGGCTGACCAACACGTAGCTTGCCGATTTCGGGCTCGTCGAAATATCCGCGTACTTGCATCTTTGAGAGGTCAGCCATCTGCAAGAGCAGGGCTCCCGTCTGCACATACTCCGACTTTGATACGGGAATCGAATACACCGTCCCCGCGAACGGCGCGTGGACATTCGCCTGATTCAAGAGCGATTGCGCCGCGGCATAGCTGGCCTGCGCTTCGTCGAACGCAGCTTTCGCCCGCGCCAGATCTCCGGCGTCGTAGCGTTCTGTCTTTTTCTGCTGAAGCAGTTGCAGCGATGCGTTCGCCGCTGCCAGTCGCTGTTCGGCCGCCGTCACCTCGCTTGCCGACGCCGCGCCGGTCAACTGCAGCTTCTTAAGCGCATCCAAATCGTGCTGCGCCTGGTCGCGATCTGTCTGCGTTTTCTGGATATCCCCACCCAGCGACAGCCGCTCCTCCTGCGTCCCGCCCTTGAGCGTAGCGTTGTAGATAGACTGCGCACTACGCAAAGCGGCCAGCGCCGATGCCACCCGCGTGCGTGCGTCGGTATCATCCATGGAAAGCAGCAGCGTGCCCTGTGCCACTCGCTGCCCCTCGTGGACATAGCGCACCTTGATCAGACCCGGAAACGGCGCATGTGCTTCAAAATTCAGTTGTGGCTCGACCTTGCCATTGGTGGCGCTCGTGCTGCTCAGCTCACTGCGCTGCGCAATCGCCGTCCGGACTGGAATTCTTGTGCGAGTTGCCAGCCGCGCCGCGTAGTAGACCAGCACGACCGCGAGGGCTGCCGCCAGCCACACCCACACCGGATTTCTTCTTCGTCTTTTCGCGATCGCCATTCAGGGGCTCGGACCGTTGATAAGTATATAAGACTCATCCCGATCCCTTTACGCATCAAAAAGATGTGATTGCATGAAGATTGCGTCACCCGCACGTCATCGGCGGTGAAGCGAGCCGGTTCGACGCCTGTGCTCACATCCGCTGTCCTACAATCTTTCTATGGCATCTGCAACCCAATCCACTGTCTCTCGCTACACCGATGAGCACGCCAAGGCTGGTCTCGACTTCAACTTCCCTGCCATCGAAACCTGGCAAAATCAATTTCCGGCTTACGAAATCCTCATCGACGACCCAGAGTTTACCTCTGTCTGTCCCAAGACCGGACTCCCCGACTTCGGCGTCATTCAGCTACGCTATATGCCCCGTGAGCGCTGCCTCGAACTCAAGTCCTGGAAGGAATATCTCTTCTCCTACCGCAACCTGGGCATCTTCCAGGAGAACATCGTCAACCAGATCCTCGAAGACGTAGTCAAAGCCTGCGACCCCGTCTGGGCCCATGTCCACGGTGACTTCCGCCCGCGCGGCGGCATCTCCACCATCGTCGACGCGCGCTGGCCTCGCCCAAGCGTCGATCAGAAGAAGTAACTGCAGTCCCTGGTTAATGGCTGATCTCTATCCCCTGATCCCTGTGCGCTGCCTTTCAGCTATCCTCGTAGCACCCCATGGCAGCGCCAGCCTCAGCCGCTTCTCGCATAACCTCGGCCCGCACCGCCGGCATGGCGCTTTTCCTTCTCACCAGCCTCAATCTCTTCAACTTCATCGACCGATACATCCTTCCCGGCGTGCAGCCCCTGGTGCAGAAGGAATTCGCCATCAACGACGCGCAGGCCGGCCTGCTTACCACTGTCTTCTTCTTCGTCTACATGCTCGTCGCCCCGCTCACTGGCTGGCTCGGTGACCACTTCCCGCGCAAGCCCCTCATCATTATCGGAGCGCTCCTCTGGAGCATCGCCACCCTCTTCACCGCCTGGGTCCATAGCTACGAAACCCTGCTCATCCGCCACGCCATCGTTGGTATCGGCGAGGCCACCTTCAGCATTTTCGCGCCCGCGCTGCTCGCCGACTTCTACCCCGAGGCCGACCGCAACCGAGTCCTCAGCATCTTCTACATCACTATCCCCGTCGGCGGAGCCCTCGGATACCTGAGCGGCGGCATCCTGGGCCAGCACTACGGATGGCGCATGCCCTTCTTCATCGCCGCGCTCCCCGGAGTCCTCATCGCGATCGCCTTCTACTTCTTTGTGCGCGAGCCCGAACGCGGCAGTGCCGACTCGCTCGCGCCTAGTTTGAACCGAACGACGCTGTCCGGCCTTACCCGCAATCCCGCCTTCTGGACTGCGACCCTCGGCCTCGCCATGTGGACCTTCGCCGTCGGCGGCATCTCCACCTGGCTGCCGACTTTCCTCGTCCGCTTCGGATCGATGTCCGTCGCGAAAGCCGGGACCGTCGCCGGCGGCCTCACGGTTGTCTGCGGCCTCCTTGGCACGGTCGTCGGAGGATGGCTCGCCCACCGCTGGCTGCGCACCAACTATCGCGCCCTCTACTTGATCTCGGCATGGGGATCCGTGCTTGCCATACCGGCCGCCGCGCTGGTCTTCTTCGGTCCGCCTTCGGTCTTCATCCCCGGAGCCTTCCTTGCCGAATTTTTTCTTTTCCTCGGCACTGGCCCGCTGAACGCTGCCCTTGTGAACTCGGTTGCCGCGCCCATCCGAGCCACGGCAATCTCACTCAATCTTTTGGTGATCCACGCCCTCGGCGACGCCTTCTCTCCGCACCTCATAGGACGCGTCTCCGACGCCACCAACCTCCGTTACGGACTCAGCATTACCCTCATCACCCTGGCCGCCTCCGGAGTCATCCTCTTCACCGGAGCCCGCTTTGCGCCGGTGATCTCCGACCGCAAATCGCCAAACCACGAACGCTGATCGCTGAATCCTGCATGCTCATCCTTCTCATCCTTGACTGGGCCATTGTGCTTCTCTGGACCGCGCGCATCCTCTCTGCGCTGCGCAATCTGCCGCGCATCCCCAATCTCCTCGACCCGAAATACCAGCAGCCGCTTCCTGCGCACGCAACGCCTCTCATCACCGTCATCGTTCCTGCCTGCAACGAGGAGGCCAACATCGAGGCCACCCTGCGCTCGCTTCTCGCCATCGAGTCTGTCCTGATAGAGATCCTCGCCGTCAACGACCGCTCCACAGACTCGACGGGCACGATCATGGACCGTATCTCTGACGGAACAGATCGCATTACCGTCGTTCACGTCACGGAACTTCCACCCGGCTGGATGGGCAAGCCCCACGCCATGGCCCTTGCCGCTCGCCAGGCCGCCACGCCGTGGCTCCTCTTCACCGATGCCGACGTGCTCTTCTCGCCTGACTCGCTGCTTCGCGTCCTCAACCTTGCTCAGGCCGAGCGCGCCGATCACCTGGTCGTTCTCCCTACCCTCACCCTCAAGACCTTCGGCGAAACCATGATGACCGCCATCTTTCAGATATTCAGCATGCTGGGCTCACCCCCGTGGCGCGTTTCCGATGCGCGCAGCCGCGACTCCATCGGCATCGGAGCCTTCAACCTCGTCCGTGCCGATGTCTACCGGGCCATCGGCGGTTTCGAGTCGCTTCGCATGCAGGTGGTCGAAGACCTCCGCCTTGGCTTCGAAGTCAAACGTGCTGGCTATCGTCAGCGAGTCGCTTTCGGCCGCGGACTCATCCGACTGCGCTGGGCCGAGGGAACCATCCACTTTATCCGCAATGTCACCAAGAATTTCTTCGCCGTCTTTCGCTTCCGTACCCTGCCCGCGCTCGCAGCCTGCGGCCTGCTTGTCATTTTCTGCCTCGGACCCTTCGCCACACTCGCCGGCCCACTGTCTATCCGCATTCCCGCAGTGCTGTTGCTCCTGATGCTCTTCCTCCTCTATCGCTACTTCCGCCGATACAACGGAATTCCGACCGCCTACTTCCTCACCTTTCCCATCGCGGCCGCCGTGCTCATCTACGCGCTTTTTCGCTCCATGCTCGTCACCCTTCTGCGTGGCGGCATCCGCTGGCGCGGTACCTTCTACCCCATCGCTGAACTCCGCAAAAACTCCGGCCCTCTCCGCTAGCAATACAATTTTGATATGAAGAAGTTAGAAGACAAGGTCGCGCTCGTTACCGGGGCAGCGAAGCGTATCGGCCGGGGCATCGCCTTCGCGCTCGCCGAAGAGGGTGCGCACGTCGCGATTACTTATCGCGACTCAGCCGACGAAGCGCGCGAAACCGTTCGCGAGCTCGAAGACTTCGGTATCCGCGCCGCCGCCATCCACGCTAACCTGCGCCAGCCCGAGAGCATTCAAGCGGCTGTGACCCAGATTGCCGCCGATTTCGGACGCCTCGACATCCTCGTCAACAACGCAGGCCGCTTCGAGACCGAGGTACTGGAAAAAGTCTCTGTCGAACAGTGGGACGCCATGTTTGAGACCAACACACGCGGACCTTTTCTCGCTGCGCAGGCCGCCCATCCTCACCTGAAGGCCGCGCACGGGCGCATCATTAATATCGGATCGCTGGGGGGCATCCACCCCTGGCCTACTCACGGCCACTACTGCACCTCGAAGGCCGCGCTGCACATGCTGACCCAGGTGATGTCTAAGGCTTTCGCGCCCGAGATCAGCGTCAACTGCGTCGCTCCCGGCATGATCGTCAACGGAGAGGCATCCGCTGAGTACGAGCACTTTGCCCGCAAGACGCCCATGCGCCGCAATGGGACGACTCAGGAAGTCGCGGCCGCCGTTCTCTTCTTCGCCACCGGTCCCCACTTCATCACCGGGCAACTCCTCGGTGTCGATGGTGGTCTCGGCCTCTGAAAATTCGCAGAGGATAGAAGTTCGTAGCTGATACCCTTCAAGTAGAAGGACTCACTCAATTCCGGAGCCACTCTTTGCCGACAGAAAAGCAACCTGTGACTTTCGCAGTCACTTCCCGTCCGCCCAAGACAGTCTTTTATTTAGTTACTGCGAAGATGTCTGGCGGCTAATAGCTTTCTTCTTGCCTAAGCGGAGGGGAGAAAGCAATCATTCGCGAAAGCATTCTAAGGTGTTGAAAATAATTGTAGGCGAGACAGGAATCGAATCGGTAAGCGCCCGCGCTTGCAGAATATCAGCTGGTGCTTACAGCCTCTCGCTTAGCGACGGTAAGGCGATCACCGTACTTTATGTTCCCGGATGCATAGAACTTTCGCAGAAATCCTAATACTCGGAATGGTAAGCAAGAGTGTCCTGACCGCAGATTGCAAGATTGTAGCCTTGATTTGTCAGCATATTTAACGACGTTCCATAGTCCGAGCCGGTCAGGTGTTTGTGCTCAAACCGAATGATGGCGGGTCTGCGTGTGGGCACGTCAAACAGCCGCAGGACTTCGGCGTCGAATCCCTCGGCGTCGATCTGGAGCAGATCAATGTGCTCGATATCGTTTTCCTTGAAAAGCGTATCAAACGTCACGCATCGAACCTCTTCGGTCACGATCATTGACTCCAAGTCAGGTATGCGGTCGGCGTGTGTCAGAAGAACTGACTTATCAAAGCTGGCAATCATATGAAGCCACTCAGGGCCACGCGTCTCCCCGGGTTTGACCCTGTAGAACGGAAGGTTACCGTCAGATGTACCTATCGCGGCGTTCACAAATGTGAACCCAGACGAACCGAAGTCGGCGGCGTAGTTTTCTCTCAAACGCGCGTAGACATCGCGCTGGGGCTCGATCAGGACGCCGCGGAGCGAGTACCTCTTAACGAGAGGTTGAATCTGGTCTCCAACTCTTCCGTCGTTCGCGCCAACCTGCATGAAGAATGGGTTGCGGCCTTTGTTACGACGAAAGGCAGCCACAACGAGATCCAGAGGCACTTCAAAGCGAACCGGATTATCTCCCAGGACTTGTGCTGTGAAGAATCGCTTGCATCCATGGAAGATAGGCGTAGGTAACAAACGCTTGACTGCTTCTCTCGTGAGGCTCAAGTTTTGTCCTTGGGTTAGATTTTGGGATGAGTACACCTATATTTTCATTCATAACAACGCGGCTGGCAAGGAAAGGAAGAAACAGTTAGCTCGCGCCATGTGAAGCTTAGCTCGGTGTTGCAACAGTGGTGGTGACGAATTACCTGTTGGGGTGTCTGGTCTTTGCCGTGCTCGGCTTTCATCGCGAGCCGCGCGTCTTTCACGTCCGCGCTTTTCAAGCAGCCTTATGCCAGCGCTCGCTGCGTGCGATCATCCGGCTCTCGAGCAGAGCGCGGCCTAAGAAGCCGCTCTAGCGACCGAAGATCCTGGATAGCAGACCGCCCTTTCCCCTTGCTGCGGCATCTTCTTTCTCTTCGATTCCCCTCGGAACCGGTTGCTCAGGCATCTCCTCGCCGAAAAACGCCGCCTTTGGATTGTCGACGCACAGGCGCTTCGCTGTGCCTCCACCGAAGCGTTTGGCGACAACGTCGTATGCCTCGCGCAGTTTGGGAGGCCGAGACTCCAGATTGTGCGCGTCCGTCGCCAGAAAATTCACCCAATCTTTCTCGAGAAACTGCATCGCGAGCGATTGTGCCGTCCGCCCGAACCGCCCCGTCAGCGACGCTGCCGTGACCTGCACCAGGCAGCCCTGGCGCAGCCACTCTTTCATTCGTTCCGGATGTCTTTGAATCGTCAGATTGCGCTCGGGATGCGTAATGATCGGCTGCAGGCCCGCCACCATCAGTTCGTAAAACGCATCGTTCATGCTGGTTGGAATCATTAGGTCGTCGAACTCCACCAGCAGATACTGCTTACCATTAATCGTGTACTTCGTGTGATTCTTCAGCGCGTCTTCGATATTGTCGTACGACAGATGGAAATCGCATCCCAGCCCGAGCGTCACCTTGCCGTTTAAGTGCCCCTGCAACTCTTCCAGCTTCTGCCGATTAAGTTCCGGATCGTAGGTGTAGCGGGTATTCGCGTGCGGTGTGCACACAATGTGTGTGATGCCGTTGTCTACTGCGGCTTCAACCATCGCTAGAGAGACTTCAACATCTCGCGCTCCGTCGTCCAGGCCTGATAGAAGATGGTGGTGGATATCGATCATGATTGAAATTGCCGGGTCGTCGAAACGCTAATCCCTGATGGCTAAAGCCCCCACCATCGACTGAAAGATCTTGAAGCCATCCGCCGACCCAAGCATACGCTCGCTTGAACGATCCGGATGCGGCATCATCCCGAGCACGTTGCGCCCCTCATTCAGAATCCCCGCGATATTATCGAGTGACCCATTGGGATTCGCCTCCCGCATCGCTTCTCCCTCCGCCGTCGAATATCGGAACACCACTCGGTCGTCGCGCCGCAGCGCCTCCAGCGTTGCCGCGTCACAAAAGTAGTTCCCCTCCATGTGGCCAATGGGAACCTTCACTACCTCGCCCCGTTCGAGCGTCTGCGTGAAAGGCGTGTCCGCCGTCTCCGTCCGCAGATAAACCTGCTTGCAGATATATTTCAGCCCCGCATTGCGCATCAAGGCGCCGGGCAGCAGTCCCGCTTCGCACAAAATCTGAAATCCGTTGCAGATGCCCAGCACCAGCCCTCCATCGGCAGCGAACTTCTTCACCGACTGCATCACTGGAGAAAACCGCGCAATCGCGCCCGTGCGCAGATAATCGCCATAAGCGAATCCGCCCGGAACCAGAATCGCATCGCAGTTCTCAAGGCTGGGGGAGTCGTGCCATAGGAATGTAGCCTGTTGTCCGGCCAGATCCGCGATCACATGGTAGGTGTCATGGTCACAATTTGATCCCGGAAAGACCAGCACGCCAAATTTCATACATTTAGGCTAGCAGAATTTCCCCGTCCCCTGATCTTTCCCGCGGTTTACGAAAAAGGGTACCGGTCCAGTGGCTTTTCTGTGTTTCCTTTGTGGTAACAACAGCGTTTACCGAGCCCCTTGGCGCAACCAGCATCGGGCGATATAAAGTATGTAGGCAAGACTAATCAGGCCGCGTGATCGCATGAACCGCATGCCGATCGGAAAGGCTGCTTATGGCAGACGCTCCCAAGATTGAGGTTTCCCGCCGCGGATTTCTGAAGGGTGCGGGCGTCACGGCCGCATCCACCGTAATCGAATCCGCAAAAGCCTTCGGACGTGAAGCAAATGATGCGCTGCAAAGCGCGCAGACGGTTGGCCCCGGCTCGCTCCCCATCAAGTTGCACATCAATGGTGAGGAACACACAGTAACGGTCGAGCCTCGCTACACGCTAGCTCAGACTCTGCGCGACAATCTTGGCCTCACCGGAACCAAGGTAGTGTGCGACCGGGGATCGTGTTCGGCCTGTACGGTGTGGATCGACAAGATGCCGGCGCTGGCCTGCATGACCCTCTCCATCGACGCCGTTGGCCGCGAGATTACGACGATCGAAGGCTTGTCGCATGGCGACACCATGCATCCGGTTCAGGCGGCATTCGTCAAGCACGATGCCATGCAATGCGGCTTCTGTACGCCGGGGATGGTGATGAGCTGCGCGGCCTTGTTGGAGAGTAATCCGAACCCGACCCTCGCGGATGTGAAGCATGCCGTCAGCGGAAATCTTTGCCGATGCGGAACCTATCCCAAGGTTTTCGCAGCGACCCTCGATGTCGCGCAGCACCGTGTGGCCTCAGGTCTGGTGACCCTCGGCGCGGAAAGGGAGGCATAACATGGCGCCCGAAACAACACTTCTCGAAGGACAAGAGGCGGCCGCAAAGCAGGCAAAGCCGCAGCAGCCGACCCGGACTGACAATTTCGTCTTCGGTATTCCGCAGAACGGTCTCCAGACCAAGCAGCGCGAGGTGCCGCTCGATGAGCCGCCCCCGCTGCCGCCGAACTCCGAACTCACCTACATCGGCAAGCCGACGCAGCGTTACGATGGCCCCGCGAAAGCCACCGGCAAGGCCAAATATACGGCGGACGTCCAGTTACCGGGCATGCTTTATGCGCGCATGGTCGATGCCACCATACCCCACGGCCATATCGTCTCGATTGACACCAGCGCAGCCGAGAAGCTGCCCGGCGTTCGTGCGGTTTACGTCATCGAGCATGTGTATGGCGTAGCGGAGCTGCGTAATCCAAAGCTGGACGCTCCGTCGCGCTATCCCACCATCCGCTACGCCGGCCAGCCGATCGCGGGTGTCGCTGCCACCACGCAGCAGATCGCGGATGACGCGGCAAAGCTCGTCAAGGTCGGTTACGACGCGAAGCCCTTTGTCGTCGACCGCTCAGAAGCGCGCGCCGACGATGCTCCGGCCGTCTTTCCCGGCCCGGCAGACGAAGCCGGCAGCGCAGGCGGTGGTGGTGGTCCCGCCGACGTTCCCCAGAAGGGCAACGTGCACGGCCCCGAGCGGCGCAAACGCGGCGATACGGACAAAGGCTTTGCCGAAGCCGACGTCATCGTCGAAAGCGAATACTTTACCCAGGTGCAGACCCACTCCGCGCTCGAGACACACGGCTTTGTCGTCGACTGGAAGCCTGAAGAAGTCACGGTCTACGCCTCCACGCAAGGCACGTCCAGCGTGCGCAGCGAATTCGCCGACGTATTCAAGCTCCCCAAGAGCAAGATCCGCGTCATTACGGAGTACATGGGTGGGGGCTTCGGCGCGAAGTTCGGAGCTGGAAACGAAGGCGTCGTTGCCGCAAACCTGTCTCGGAAGGCGAATGCGCCCGTCAAGCTGATGCTCGACCGACGGCAGGAGCACATCGTCAGCAATCGGCCCGATTCGCACCAGATGCTCAAGATCGGCGCGAAAAGCGACGGCACTCTCACCGCCATCCAGCTCACCAGTTACGGCACAGCAGGCGTGGGAACCGGCGCCGGCACAGCGGGCCCGGCAACAAACCTCTACAAATGCCCGAACGTGCTGACCGAGGAGTACGACGTCTTCATCAACGCGGGTCCAGGCGCGGCCTTCCGTGCGCCGGGGCACCCGCAGGGATGCTTCGCCTTCGAGCAGGCCATCGATGAGCTTGCCGTCAAATTGAATATGGATCCGCTCGCGCTGCGCGAGAAGATTGACGAGAGCCCCGCGCGCAAAGTCGAGCGCCAGCTGATTCTGGAGCGCACCAACTGGCGTAACCGCAAGCCTGCCGGCTCCGATCCCGGTCCCATTAAGCACGGCATGGGCATCGCGCAGTCGGTCTGGTATCGCTTCGTCAACATGAATTCCTCATGCGAAGTCCGCGTCTCCCGCGACGGCTCCGTCGAGCTCATGTCCGCCGTTCAAGACCTCGGTGGAGGCACCAAGACCATCCTCGCTCAGGTCGTCGGTGAGGAGTTCGGCATCGCGCCCGCGAATATCGTCATCCGCGTCGGCGATACGCGCTACCCGATTGGTCCCGACTCCGGCGGCAGCGTCACGGCCGGCTCCATCACGCCTGCTGTGCGCGATGCGGCCTACCAGGCGAAGCAGAAGCTTTTCGCCGCGGTTGCCCCAAAGTTGGGTACTACCTCCGACAATCTCGCCATGCAGAACGGCCGCGTAGTCCTGAAAAACGATCCGTCGAAGTCGTACTCCCTGAAACAGGTCACCGCGAAACTCCCGACCGACGAAATCTCCGTTCGTGCGACGCGCGTTCCCGAATACTCGAAGGACCGTCTCACCTATGGCGGCGTCGACTTCGTCGAGATCGCCGTCGATACGGAAACCGGGCGCATCCACGTCGAAAAGGTTTTCGGCGCGCACGACTGCGGTCGTCCCATCAACCCCACCGGAGTCATCAGCCAGATCAACGGCGGCATGCTGCAGGGCATTTCCTATGCGCTCTTCGAACAGCGCATCATGGATGACAAGTCTGGCTTCATGCTGAACGCGAACCTGGAGAACTACAAAATTCTGGGCGCGCGCGAGGTCCCCGAGATCGAAGTTGCGCTCATCGAGAACTACATCGCAATGAGTTCCACCGACGCAGCTGGTATCGGCGAGTCTGCCGGCATCATCACGCTGGCCGCTGCCATCGGCAATGCCTTCTACAACGCCACAGGGGTACGCATGCACAAGATTCCCATGACCCCCGCAAACGTACTGGCCGCGCTCGGTAAGGTGCAGGGAGAGGTGATGGCATGAACAAGTTCGCATTCGTTGATTGCAAAACCGTGGATGAGGCTCTCGGCCAGCTCGGCGACGGCGCCACCATCAAGGCAGGCGGCATCGATCTGCTTGACCTGATGAAAGACGGCATCGTTTCACCGCCCAAGCTCGTCAACATTCGCAACGTTGACAGCCTGCGCGGGATCACTGTATCCGCCGACGGTCTGCATCTTGGTCCGCTCTCGACCCTGAGCGAGATTGCAGACCATCCTCAAATTCAGCGCAGTTACTCCGCTCTGTCTGACGCCGCCGGACACGCTGCCACGCCGCAGGTGCGCAACATGGCCACCCTGGGCGGCAACCTCATGCAGCGGCCGCGCTGCTGGTATTTCCGCTCCAGCGACTTCCATTGCCGGAGAAAGGGAGGTGACGAATGCTATGCGCAGAGCGGTGAGAATCAGTATCACGCGATCATGAACAATGGCACCTGCGCTATGGTGAGTCCGTCTTCGGCCGCAGTGCCGTTGCTCGCCATGGACGCACAGGTGGAGCTTACCTCGAAGCGCGGCAAACGCATGGTTTCGATGAGCGAGTTCTACGTGCCCCCGGAGACGAACGTTATGAAGGAGACGGTCGTTCAGCCGGGAGAACTGATCACGAGCATTTTTGTCCCGGCACCCGCGTCCGGCACTCGCTCCGCCTATCAGAAGTACGGCGAAAAGGAGAGTTTCGACTGGCCCATCGCAGATGCCGGCGTGGTGTTGGTGATGGATGGCGCGCGCTGCCGCAAGGCTTCGATCGTGCTTGGCGTGGCCGCGCCTACGCCCATTCGCTCGAAGGCGGCTGAGGCCGTCCTTGCCGGTAAAACCGTCGACGAAGCCACCGCGCGCGCGGCCGGAAAGGCCGCGATGCAAGACGCCACCCCGCTTTACCAGAACACTTACAAAACGCAGCTCTTTCAGACAGCAATTTATCGCACTGTGCTGCTCGCCGTCGGGCAGATGCAGCGTGACCCGAGCGCCATCGGCTAAGGAGGACCGCTATGTCAACCCCACTCGTGCAGATCCATTGCGCTTCGCTCCGCAGCAAGTCTTCTTATGGCGCTTTCGGTGAGTTTCACGACGACCTGGTCGATGTGATGGGCGCAACCACCACCTACTGGTGTCTCAAGACGATGGGGAAAGCGGGCCCGGACGACCACTACGTTCACCGCTCCGTATGCCGGGAAGGACGATCTTGCTGGCAGAGTTGCGAGAGTGACGCTTAGCGGTATCAATCCAGCCGCCCTGCCCGAATTCCTGCAGCAAGCATAGAATCATCACTTCCTATGCCGGCCTTCGACCTTCGCACTCACGCTCGCACGGCACGCGACAGCGCCCGCATCGCTGGAACTGCGCTCGTCAACTGGTGGCGCGCGGTTTCCATTGAAGCTCTCTGCGTCGCCCTGCTCTGGTGGTTAGGGCTTGCGCTACTCGGCATACCGCTCGCGCCTCTGTGGGCGCTCATCGGCGGACTCATGACCTTCGTCCCCAACTTCGGAGGCGTCATTACCGTCATTTTCCCGGTCATGATGGTCTTGTTCAGCGGACGCGACGAGTACCGCCTGGGTCTCGTCCTGGGCCTTTACGCGGCCATCGTCGTCATTGACCAGCTTCTGCTCCAACCCTGGCTGCTCAAGCGCGTCACGCGCGTGCCCATCTGGGCCTCTATCTTCGTGCCCATCCTGCTCGGCATCGTTATCCCCTTCTGGGGAGTCCTGCTCGCCCCGCCGCTCCTCGCCATCGTCTACGCCTTTCGCAAACCGAAGCCGAAGGTCGTTCTGCCTCCGCCCTCCGACCCACAGCTTCCTGCGTAGAAGGAGTTACGGCTCGTTCATGTTTGCCTGAGCGCGCCGGAACGCCCAGTCCTTCACGTGTACCGATCCCTGAAACGGCCGGTCGATATCCGCGATAGCCACCAGCGCCAGCGCAATTAACAATGAAAAGGCAAATACCTGAAGCCCATGCAGCCACGCGCTTTCCGAGCCGAACATGCAGCTTGACATGATCGTCACCGCGCCTCCGATGATCAGCACGCACCACAGGATGCCGGGCAGGCGCGAAATGCTTTGCAGCCGCCGGATTCGCCTGTGCTCGGACATCGCGCTCAGCTCATAAAGCGCGTGATCTTCCGCCGTAACTTCCACGGGCGAGGCCGCCTTCACCGACATAAGTATGTGCCACATTTTTCGGTTGATCTCGTGGCTCTCGAAATCCCCGTCTTGGCCGCGGGCCATCTCCGGCCAATCCTGATGGATCACAGCATCGGCATACGCTCGCGCCGCGACTCTCAACTCGTCGCGCTGCTCGTTGGGTAGGCCCTCGGCCAGGCGGTATACATTCACGACTGCGTTAGCCTCTGAGTCCGCATTCAAATCGGCCACTCCAAAGTTCGTCCACACCGTATACAGCATGAATCCCACGATCACCGCGTAGGTCGTCCCCAGTATGCTCAGTTGCCAGCCGATCAGGTCGTTATGCGTCCTTCGCTTCTCCGTCGTCCAGAGCCGGTTGATCGCCATCTTGAATAACAGCGAGCAGACAACGGTCACAATAACGAATACAACATCCTCCCAGGTATTCAGCATCCCCAGCCTCTGTTTCAAACAAAGTGATTTTCCCCACAGCCAAACACTCTGACAGAACCCGGAGTCATTTTATACAGGTATCTGCCCAGCGCCCTACAGTGGTCGTCGACCTCAACCGTGGGATTTCTCAGGAATCGGCTTTGATCAAATCAAACTTCCCTGTCGCATCGGCCTCCGCAACTATTTTCTGCAGTTGCTGTCTAAGAATTCGCAAGGCAGACCCTGCCCCTATGCATCCCCGCTCCTCCACGCCGCCGCCGCATTCTTGCTGTAGGAATTTCCGAAAAAACACCATCTCTTTCGTTGTCAGCCGCAAACCCATTCAAATGGCCGGTCCCTTGACACGGCCCTCCGAATCGCTTACAACCGTCGCATTCGCGGGCTCGGTTTTTTTTGACACTCTGTTGTTTCTGGTTCAAGACCCCGCATCAGTTCTCACTGTTCTTCCACGCACGCTCCTGGCGCATTCTCAAGAGGGGTATCGATGGAACGCATACCCAGAATGCCCGTATCGACGCCTCGGAACCACGCAGTGCCCAGTTCATTCGCCTAACGTTCGATCTCCTCATCACTGGATAGGATGGCCATGTTCGCAAAGATTCTCCGCTCCCTGAGCCCTATCGCCTTCGCGGCGGCAGCCTTCACGCTTATCACGCCCGCCCCGCTCGCTGCGCAGGCCGCTTCATCGCTTGTGACCCCACGCCTTACCCAGCCCATTGACGAGAGCTCCCGCGTCACCCTCAAGGGAACGGTCCACCGCCTGGCCAGCGCCGCCAACAATCGCGGAGCCGCGCCGGACAGCATGCCTCTTGATCGCATCCAGGTGGTGCTCAAGCGCAGTGACGCGCAGGAATCAGCGTTGAAGCAGCTCATCAACGACCTGCACACGCCCGGTTCAGCCAGTTATCACAAGTGGCTCACGCCTGACCAATTCGGAAAGCAGTTCGGCCCCTCCGATCAGGACATCGCCACCGTCGAAGCCTGGCTCCAGTCCAAGGGCTTCCGCATAACCAGGCTCAACCCCGGCAAACAAACCCTCGAAATCTCTGGGAACGTGTCTCAGTTCCGTACCGCCTTCCATGCGCAGATCAATAAGTACATGGTCAACGGCGAGACGCATTATGCCAACACGACTGACCCGCAGATTCCCGCCGCTCTCGCGCCGGTCTTTGGCGGATTCACCTCCCTGAATAATTTTCGGGGAAAGAACTATGCCAAAGTCCTCGGCAAAGCCACCTACGACCCCAGGACCGACAAGGCCACTCCGCTGTGGACTACAGGCCCAGGCACCCCGGCGATCGACAATAACTATGTTCTCGCGCCCGGCGACTTCGCCGTCCAGTATGACCTCAATCCGCTGTACGCCGCGGGCACCGATGGAACCGGCCAGACGATCGCGATCATCAACGATTCCAACATCAACATCTACCTGGTCAACCAGTTCCGTTCTCTCTTCGGCCTTTCAGCCAATCCGCCGCAGGTCATCATCGACGGAAACGACCCCGGCGTCGATGGCATCAATAATCCGGACGGTCCCAATGGCGACTCGATCGAGGCCTACCTCGATGTAGAGCAGGCGGGAGCCGTTGCCCCCAAAGCCACTGTCGATCTGGTGATCGCTGCCGACACGGCTCTCGAGTACGGACTCCTGCTCGCCGCCGAGCACGCCGTCTACGGCAACGTGGCCCCGGTTATCAGCATGAGTTTTGGCGAATGCGAGATCGACAGCCCCAGCTTGAACCAGGCCTTTGCCAGTCTCTGGGAGCAGGCTGCCGCGCAGGGAATTACTGTCATGGTTTCTTCGGGAGACAGCGGATCGGCCAGTTGTGACAACGACAACACGCAGTATTACGCCGTCAACGGCCAGGCCGTGACCGGCTGGGGCGAGTCGGCTTATAACGTCTCAGTCGGAGGCACCGACTTCTTCTACAGCTCTTACAACGGGACCACGTCCGCCATCAACGCCCAGCTTGGCACCTACTGGAACACCACCGCCAGCAACAATTCCTATACCCCATCTCTCAAGGCGGTCATACCCGAGCAGCCGTGGAACAACAGCCAGTTCGGCCTCAACATTTTCGACATCCTGACTGAATCAGGCGGAACGGTCACCACTATCGCCGGCGGCGGCGGGGGAGCAAGCACCTGCGCAACACTAAGCTCGAGTAACGCCTGCGTGCCTTACCCCAAGCCTTCCTGGCAAAAGGGTACAGGTGTTCCCGCCGACTCGGCCCGTGACGTGCCCGACCTCTCGCTCTATGCTGCCATCTCACAGAACGGTAGCTTCTATCCAGAGTGCTATCAGGACGGCGACTGCCAGCCAGCGTCCGCCGGAAATACTGTGCAGATAACCGCGGTCGGAGGAACCTCGGCCTCGTCACCCGCCTTTGCAGGTATCATGGCCCTGGTCAACCAGAAGTACGGGCGTCAGGGACAGGCGAACTTTGTTCTTTATCCACTTGCCACGCAGTTTCCCGCGGCATTCCACGACGTAACCGTCGGATCCAACTCCGTTCCCTGCAACATCACGACCACCAGCGGCACGGACTCGGGGCCGTCTGTCCCGCCGTCGCCGAATTGCATCGCTGTTACCAACCCACCCATGATCACCGATCCCACCTACGGTTTGGCGACCGAAGGTCAGATCGGAATCGGCTCGACGCCCCAGTACAACGCAACGGCCGGTTATGACCTGGCTTCCGGCCTCGGCAGCGTCGACGCCAACGTTCTTGTCACTGACTGGAACAAGGTCACTTTCACTTCGAGCAATGTCACCCTTACCGCGTCGCAGACCTCCTTCACCCATGGAACAGCGATCACTGTCAGTGGCGCGGTCACCCCGTCCACCGCAACTGGCGATGTAGCCCTGATGACCGACAGCACCGACCCGCTGCAGCAGGGACAGACATGGTTCACTCTCGCGAGCGGCTCCTTCTCCGACTCTATTAACTACCTCCCCGGAGGCACCTACAACATCTGGGGTCACTATGGTGGAGATCCCAGCAATGCAGCCAGCAACTCCCAGAAGACCCAGATCACCGTGGCCCCCGAAGCCAGCGGCATCTACTTCAATCTCTTCTCGCCGGCGGGCACTTCCAATTCGGGCTCGATCGTTTCAGGGGCGACCATCGACTACGGCACGCAGTTACTCCTCAGCGCTCAAGTCGCTCCAAGCTCACAGCTCACTGCGTTCGAAAACTGCTTTGTCAACAACACGACCTGCCCGATCTTTACCTTCCCAACCGGAACGGTTGCCTTTGCCGACAGCGGCACAACCATCAACACCGCAGTGCTGAATGCCGAGGGTGACGCCGAATACAATGCGCCATTCTCTGTGGGTACTCACTCGGTTACCGCCAAGTACGCAGGTGATAACAGCTACAACAGCTCGATCGCTGCGGCTGTCACTTTCACGGTAGCGAAGGACGTTCCGGTGATCGGCATAAGCGCTGCGAATTTTGACACCACCAACGGCGCATACATTGGCACCCAGCCCACCGTCTTTAATATCCAGGTCCTCAATGGCGCTGCTTACAATTACGCGACGAGCACTAGCGTTTACCCAGTTCCCATCGCTTCGCCAACCGGAACGGTAACCGTTAGCGGATTTCCATCCGGAGTTCCGACCTCTGCAACACTGTCCCCGGCAGTCGATCCGATGTACGCGGGTCGCGAAGGTGTTGCAACCATCACTGCCCCGGCTAGTACACCCCCCGGAAACTATACCGTTACCATTAATTACTCCGGCGATGCGAACTACTCGACCTCCAACTCGGGCGGCATCCCGATTTCGATCGAGTCGTTCACTGGAGGTTTGGCTTCGACAACGACCGCTACGGCTACCGGAAGCATCACTCCGGCAACATCGATTGCCATTTCCGGCACCGTCACCGGACCAAGCGGACAGCCGGCGCCGACCGGGGGCATTCTTATCTTTTCGTCCGGGTATTACGTTACCGAGATCGATGTAAGCCCCGGCGCCGGAAACTCCTCGACCTTCGCTGCGGTGCTAAACAGCCAGCTCCTCTTCCAGGGAGCAAACTTCATCACCCTGCAATACACCGGGGATAACACCTATTACCCGTCGGCCTTTCAGTTGACAAGCGCCGTCCTCAGCCCTCTCTCTGACTTCTCCTTCGTTCCCCAAACCACCATCGTTCCGGTAAACGCGGGAAGCTCGAACACTGACACCATCAATCTCTATTCAATCAACGGCTTCAACGGGGCCGTCAGCTTCACCTGCGCAGGCACAACCATAACCTGCTCCGTCAGCTCCTCGGCGACGCTTTCTCCAGGCAGCAGCACCCCGCTCACCCTGACCATCAATGCCGGCTCCTCCGTCGCCACCGGCAACTACAACGTCCTGGTTACAGGCGTCGATCCCACTGGTAAGTTCGTGCACACCTTGGGCGTCCTGGCCGCGGTAACAGGCGGCACGCCAGGGTTCGCTCTCAGCGCCTCCCCAACAACGCTCAATTTTGCCGCCGGAGCCACCTCCGGCAATACTTCCACCATCTCGGTCACACCGGCCAACGCCTTTACCGGCACAGTGGATCTCACCTGCGCTGTTACCCCAGTGGCCGCGGTCAGCCCTGCAACCTGCAGTCTGAACCCGACCGCGCCCGACATCACGGGCACGACCGCCGTCACCTCGACGCTTACCGTGGATAGCACTGCGACCACGACTCCCGGCAGTTACACCGTCACGGTCACCGGCAAATCCGGAGCAATATCCGAGACAACTACCGTCACAGTCACGATTACCGCGCCTGCTACTCCCACCTTCACACTCAGCGCCAACCCAACCGCGCTCACGCTCACGGCTGGCACCAATAGCCTTGATAACACTTCAATCATCACGGTAACTCCGGCCAACGGATTCACCGGCAACGTTCCTCTGGCCTGCTCTGTTATGGGCCCCATGGGCGCGACCAGCCCTGCGACCTGCGCCCTTAGCCCCGGGACCGTAGATGTGACCGGTACGGTTGCCGTCACATCAACCCTTACCGTCACCACAACGTCAACTACGACCCCCGGGACCTACATCGTCACGGTAACGGGCACGGCCGCACTCATCACTCAAAACGCCACTGTAACCGTCACGGTTACGGCGTCTGTGCCAAACTTCACCCTCACCGCCGCGCCAACTACGCTCAGTCTCGTCGCTGGTGCTACGACCGGGAATACGTCGGTAATCACGGTAGTTCCGTCGAATGGATTTACCGCCAGCGTCGCCTTGGCTTGCGCCGTCACAGGTCCCGCTGGCGCGACGAGTCCTGCAACCTGCAGCCCGTCGCCTACCTCAACAACAACTACATCCACACTTACCATAGCTACGGCTGCAACCACAACGCCCGGGACTTACACGGCCACAGTCACTGGGACATCGGGAACCCTCGCGCCGGAAACAGCCACCGTGACCGTCACCGTCACGTCGCCACCCCCGGCTACCTTCGCACTGACAAATAGCGGCTCGATCACCGTGGTAGAGCCAAACTCCGGCACTTCCACAATCACTGTGACTCCGTCCAACGGATTTACAGGAAACGTAGCCCTCACCTGCGCCGTATCCAGCCCTGCAAATGGGGTCGGGTGCAGCCTCAATCCCGCCACGGCTGATGTCACCGGGGCATCCGCAGTTACCTCCACGCTCACTGTCACACTGGCGCACAGTGCGCGTTGAGTCAGCCGTTGAATAATACTTCACAATGGCTGGCGGAGCGGTCCTGGGGGTGGGGGGTGTGGTTTGGGGGGGTGGGTGGTGGTGGCGTGGGGTGCGGTGTGTGGCTCGCGTGGCGGGTTGGGCTGCGTTGCGGGCTGGTCGGCGCGGTGGGGCTCGTTTCCTGTTTCCGTTGGCGGGTCACGTGATTGTGGTAGTGCCGGTGTTTGGCTCTACCACCGTGACCGTCACCGTCACGTCGCCACCCCCGGCTACCTTCGCACTGACAAATAGCGGCTCGATCACCGTGGTAGAGCCAAACTCCGGCACTTCCACAATCACTGTGACTCCGTCCAACGGATTTACAGGAAACGTAGCCCTCACCTGCGCCGTATCCAGCCCTGCAAATGGGGTCGGGTGCAGCCTCAATCCCGCCACGGCTGATGTCACCGGGGCATCCGCAGTTACCTCCACGCTCACTGTCACCACTGGCGCAAACAGTGCCGCGTTGAGTCAGCCGTTGAATAAATACTTCACAATGGCTGGCGGAGCGGTCCTGGCGATGCTTCTCTTCTTTGGGATTCCGGCTCGCCGCCGTAGCTGGCGCACCATGCTGGGTGCCGTCCTGTTTGCTGCGCTGGTTGGAATCGGTATTGGTTGCGGATCGAGCGCCAAGAAGACCGCTTCCTACACAGTCACGGTTACCGGAACCAGCGGCACGATTACTCAAACGACGAGTGTCAGCGTCACCGTTACCAGCAAATAACTCAGTCCAAACCAGCGACGGCCGCATTCAAACGAGTGCGGCCGTTCTGCTTTCTCGGGTTGAACCCCCAAAAAAACCAAATGTAAACGGTTTGATACCATGACCTTCGCATTCCTTCGGAGGTCCCATGCGCTTTGCCTCGTTCCTACTTGCCGGCCTCGTTACACTTGCTCTACCCATCTCCGCATCAGCGCAGGCCACCGCCTACTCCGATCAGCCACCGCTACTCCTCGGAGCTGCCTGGTATCCCGAACAATGGCCCGAGTCTCAATGGGAGCCCGACCTCGCGCTCATGGAAGCCGCGCACATCCACCTTGTCCGCGTCGGCGAGTTTGCCTGGAGCACCATGGAGCCCTCCGAAGGCCACTACGAATTCGGGTGGCTGGAGCGCGCCGTCGCCCTCGCCGCGAAGCACCACATCTGTGTTGTGCTGGGCACGCCGACCGCAGCCCCACCCGCGTGGCTGACAACCAAATATCCAGAAACCCTCCGCGTCGATCAGGACGGCCGCCGCGACGAACACGGTAACCGCGCGCAATTTTCCTTTGCGAACACGCATTACCGCCAGTTCGCCCGCGCTATCGCCGAACAGATGGCCATTCATTTCGGGCAGAACCCCAACGTCGTTGGCTGGCAGCTGGACAACGAATACGGTGAAGATTCCTTCGATCCCGAAGCCCGGGCCCAGTTCCACGCGTGGCTCGCTCACAAGTACGGAACCATCGCTAACCTCAACCAGCACTGGGCAACAGCCTACTGGAGCCAGACCTACGACACCTTCGACCAGATCCCTGTCCGCAGCAAAGATGAACACCCTGCCCTGCTTCTTGAATGGAAGCGGTTCGTTAGCGACACCTGGAAGAGTTACTCCATAAACCAGATTGATGCCATCCGCCCACACGCCGACAAGCGCCAGTTCATCACCACCAACACCATGGGCTGGTTCGACGGCTTCGACGAATACACCCTGCACTCCGTACTCGACATCGCCGCGTGGGACGATTACATCAGCACCGATAATTACGACACCGACGCGAACGGCGCTGCCCACGACCTCACCCGCGGCTACAAGCGCAAAAATTTCTGGGTCATGGAAACCGAGCCCGCCTTCGTCAACTGGCGTCCAACGAATACGCCGCTTGAGAAGGGCCAGGTGCGCGACATGGCATGGCAGGCCGTCGGACACGGATCGGACGCAGTCGAATATTGGCAGTGGCGCTCCGCACCCAACGGGCAGGAGGAGTACCACGGAGTCCTTGCCGGCATTGACGGTAAACCCGTGCCCGTTTATGACGAAGTGAAGCAGGTGGGCGAAGAATTCGAAAAGGCCGGCGCCGATCTCTCCGGAACCTCGCCCCATTCTTCGGTCGCCGTCATCCAGTCTTACGACAGCCGCTGGGCCATCGACTTCCAGCGCCACAGCGCCAAGTTCAATCCCGTCGCCGAACTCATCGCCTTTTACCGCCCCCTGCGCGACCAGACCCAGGCTGTCGACGTCATCTCACCCGACGCTCCACTCGACCAGTACAAGCTCGTCGTTGCCCCTGCGCTCAACGTCCTGCCCCAGGCTATGGCCGACCGCCTCATCGCTTACGTCAAGCAGGGAGGCCATCTCGTCCTCGGCCCACGAAGCGGCATGAAGGACGAGTACAACGCCCTCAATCCTCAGCGCCAGCCCGGCCCGCTCGTCGATCTCCTCGGCGCACACGTGTCGCAGTTTTACGCCATCGACAGCGATGTCCCCGTCAGCGGAAACCTCGGCAGTGGAACCGCCAACATCTGGGCAGAAACCATTGCGCCCGCATCTTCAGACACACAGACACTGCTCACCTACGGACCCAGCAACGGGTGGCTCGACAACCAGCCCGCCGCCATCACTCGCACCGTCGGGAAGGGAAGTATTACCTACATCGGAGCATGGCTCGACCAGCCATTGCTCAACTCACTCACCGCATCGTTCGTGAAGGATGCCGGCGTTCAGCCCGTCCTGCCCGGAGTTCCCGACGGCGTCGAAGTCTGCCAGCGGTCTGGATCGGATAAATCAGTCCTGATCCTCATCAACCACACGACAACTAACCAGCACATCGCCCTGCCGGCCGCAATGACCGACCTTCTCAGCGCTGGTTCGCCGAAGATCAGCTCCGTCGATCTGCCCAAGTACGGAGTCGCCGTCCTGCGGCAACCCTAAAGTACTCGAAAATAGCACCGGAGCGGTGATAAAATTGGTGACAATATGAGAGCGACAGTCTCACTCGACGATGAGTTATTGCGAAGAGCTCAGGAATACAGCGGGGTATCTGAACGAACGGCGCTGCTTCGCGAAGCTCTAAAAGCGTTGATCGAAAGAGAAGCAGCCCGAAGCCTCGCCGCGCTCGAAGGCACGATGCCCGATCTGGAATACGTACGTCGGTTGAGGATCGATGATCTGTGATCCTCGCCGACGCGAATATCTGGATTGATTTCTTCCGTAGCGGCCAGCCCCAGTTGCGAAGGCTTCTGCAGAATAACCAGGTCGTCATGCACCCGTTCCTGGCCGCTGAGCTTGCGCTCGGCTCGCTTCGCGATCGCCTGTCAACGTTGGCAGGGCTGGACAATATGCCACACCTGCGGGTAGTTGATCTCGGCGATATACGGCGGATGATCGAAAGTCGGGCACTCAATGCAAAGGGAATTGGGCTGACAGATGCTCACCTCATCGCATCATGCCTGGCGACACCCGGCACCTTGCTTTGGACATCCGACGCTCGCCTCGGCAATGTAGCCGAGTCGCTCGGTATTCGTGCCACCCTTCCGTGATGCGCTCCCTGAATCAATGCCCCGCCGGAGCCTTACCGCCAACCTTGAAGTGCCGAATCAAAAAGACCAGCGGAGTCACCGCCAGCGTGAACCAGCCCACAAACCGGAAGCAATCCATGAACCCCAGTAGCCGCGTCTGATCGCCGAGCTGGTTGTAGTAGTGCAGATACGCCGCCCGCATCGAGTCTGCTTGCGAATATCCATGCTCGGTCAAGTATGCTGCCATGCTCTGCACCGACGACTGCAAGCCCGGAGAAGAAGGCGCAAGTGTGCCCCCAGTCACCGACTGGTGAAAGTCCTGTCTCCGCTCGCTCATCGCCGTGACAAACGCGATCCCGAAACTTCCGCCCCAATTGCGAAAGAGGTTCGTCAGGCTCGACGCGCGATTGTTCTGGTCCGGCCTCAGTTGCGAGTAAGCCGTCACGCTGAGCGGAACGAAGAAGAAGGCGTAGCCCAATCCCTGGAAGGCTCTCGCCCACGCATAGTGCGCATAGTCCGTCTGCAGCGTGAAGGTGCCGTAGTAGATCATCGCCGCCGAAACCGTCATCAATGCAATGGCGAGCAGTACGCGTGGATGCACAATCCCGCGCTGCACCAGTTGCGCGCCCACAGGAGCCAGCAAGGTGATCACAAATGCTCCGGGCCCCAGCACCAGCCCCGCATCGATCGCGCGATATCCATACAGGGATTGCAATATCTGCGGAATCATTGTGGTCGTCGCAAACAACCCGAAACCGAACGTGAAATAGAACACCGAGGCAATCGCGAAATTCCGGTTGCCCAGCATCTTCAGATCGATGATCGGATCGTCGTGCCTCAGCTCCCACCAGATCGCAACTGACCAGCACACAACCGCTACCGCAAACATCCACGTAATCATCGAGCTTCCGAACCAGTCGTCGATCTGTCCGCGGTCCAGAAAGATTTCCAGCGCCGCCGATCCCAGCCCGATCAGCGCGATGCCGGTTCCGTCGATCTTCAACTTGCCATTCGGCCGCGCCTTTGCTCGCTCTTTCTCAAACTCCGGAGGATCGTGCACGAACCGGCTGGTCAGGAACAGCGACACAATCCCAATCGGAATATTGATCAGGAAGACCCACCGCCATGTGTAGTTGTCTGTGATCCAGCCGCCTAGCACAGGCCCGATCGCCGGCGCCGTCACAATCGCGATTGTGTATAGAGCAAACGCCGAGGCTCTCTGCGCCGCCGGAAAGGTGTCTACCAGGATCGCCTGTTCTACCGGAGCCAGCCCACCACCGCCAATTCCTTGCAGCACGCGGGCAATGAGCATCACATTCAGAGTCGGCGCAATCCCGCAGAACAGCGAGGTCAGCGTGAAGAGCGCCACGCACGCCATGTAATAGTTCTTCCGGCCAAAGACCCGGCTCAGCCACGCGCTCATCGGCAGCACAACAGCATTCGCCACGAGGTAAGTAGTCAGGATCCACGTCACCTCATCGAAGCTGCGTCCGAGTCCACCGGCGATGTAGGGAAGCGACACGTTCGCAATCGACGTGTCGAGCAACTCCATGAACGTGGCCAGCGTAACGGTCAGCGCGATGACCCATGGATTGATCGCGGCCCGGCGGTCGCTCTCGGTTTGAACTCTGGATGGCGGTGCTTCGAGTACGCTGCTCGCGGCCACTGGCTACTTCGTCTCCCATCTAGGCGTAAGTATGAGACCAATCAGTCTCTAAATGGATGCAGCCCTGCCCGCAAAGTCGCGAAAAATCTTCCACGTGAGGGACGCCCCTCCTCCGATAAAACTCCTTCACACCAGTGCTCCGTCAAAGTATGCTTGCGATTCAGGAAAAGTGAGCCTCACGTATGCTGCGAAAGAGATTTCCGGCGTGCCGGCATTCCTTGCATCACAAAGTTGCACAATTTCTCTGCGAGGTTTTCAAAATGTATGGATCGAAGTGGGGTGCAGTTCTTCTTGCGATTGCCTTGCCCCTCCTGTCATTCGGCGCACAGAGCGGCTCAGACCCGATCGTGAGCTATTTCTCCGGCAAGCAAGTCATCATCAAAATCGACATGCCAGGAACCCAGAAGGGAATCGATCTGCGTTACAACAACGCGACTCCCATGAACTGGAAGGAGTACTCTTCGCGCCTCAAGGAGAACGGTACGGCCATCCGCAAAGGCGATGTCGCACGCGTTACTACCATCGTCGTCAAGAAAGACATGATCGAGTTTCAGCTTGACGGAGGCGGCTTCGGCACCTTCGGCGACGACACCAACACCACGGTGGCCGCGAAAGTTGTCCCCAAGAGCGACTACGAAAAAAGCCTCGAGCAGCAAATCGCCAATACCGACGATCCCGACAAAAAGCGGCAGCTGCAGCGCGACCTTGACCGCGAGCGTGCTCGTCGCGATCGCGAGAACGCCCTCAACCAGAGGGCTGCACAAGTAGCCAGCCAGATCAAGGCGCAGCAGGTTGCGGACAAGCGCTTGACCGGCGGTTCCCGATTCAACCTGCGCTGGTCCAAGTCGATTCCTGAGAATGAGCTCTCGCCCGACGCCATCATGAAGTTGCTCGCCGATTACGTCGATTTCAGCGGCCTGCAGGCTGGTGGAGCCACACCCGCCGCCGCACCTGCCGCGGGAATCGCGGCGGCTTCGCAGCCTGGTCCCAGCCAGTCACCGTCGGCCTCGCCCACTGAGCAACTGCAGCGCGGCATGAGCCTGAATGACGTAGCGAACCTGCTGGGGCAAGGCAAAGTGCTGTCCGAATCAGTCGGTGACAACGGCCTCAGGACATGGGTCTACGAATATGTCTCCGGAGATCGTCGCGCCGAAGTGACATATGTCGAAGGCGTAGTCGTGAAATTCACCATCTCTTCGAAATAGGATGATTGACTTAGAAGCGCGACAACTTACTTGCCGGCGATTTCCGTGTTTCTAGCCAATGGCTTGGATTCTTGATTCAGATCGAGAAAAAGCATTCTGCTATCGGAGTAGTAGCTTTGTCCGTTGGCAGTCTGGGCGCGGAATACGGGTTCGGAGGTACTCATATATTGCTCGTGGCCAAGTGGCCACGTCTCGGCCAGATCTCCGGCAATGAAATCGCGCTCTGCATCCACGTTGGGGTCGATTGTGTGAAGGAGCTCGAACTTGCGCTTCACTACCTGAATCGCAACATCGTGCGTTGCCGCCCCCACCCATAGCGGAACCCCATCCACTTCACGGTCAGTTTTCCATATTCGCAGGTGATGCCGCCGCGACGCGATGAAGTTTGGCTCCGGCAGGACAAAGGAATAATCCTGGCTCCTTCCAAACACAAAGAGCTTGATCATCGGTAATTTTGTGTCGTGCCACTGCTGCGACAAAAGATGCCAAATGATCTGAGGTATCGATCGATCCGCTTTCAGCCAACCGGCGCGCGCGAAAGCCCCTTGCAACTCATCTTCCCAGGCCAGGAAGATGAGATTCAGCAAGTCTCCCCCGCGCCCTTCACCATTCGTAACTCTGGGGGGAAGTAGTCTGATCATCTCCGCCACTTCAGAACCAGACGCTCGCATTGTCGGCAATTCCTCAATTTTTACTAAAGAATCATTTTTCGTATAGGCAGTTATTTCCGTGCCTTTCAAAACCGTGCACTCACGGCCTCGCGACAATAGGAACAGGGGCGTTGCGGGCACATAAATTGCCGCTGTAACGGCCATCTCCAATCCCATGCGAAGGATGTGCGATTTTCCTCTGAACTCCCTGTGCGCGACCAGCCCGACTTCTTCGCCGGTGGTGAGTTCCACCGAGTCAAGCTTGAGCGTCACACGGCCTCCCATCGCCAGGGGGCGCGTTCCCTTTACTGCGACAACCGAGCCCTCAGCCCGTGCTCCCGCCCGAATCACGGTGAACCCTCCAACCACGACATCTCTCGCGACCACAAAGTCGAGGTGATCGTTCTTGTGTGCGCTGGCCGAAGAGATCGTCTGCGCCAACTGGAGTTTTACGGGAGTACCGCTCTCTAGAATGAGTCTGTCCGGCGCCGTCCGCAAACCCTGACCGAATAGGCCATGAGCCGGAAGAATGCCATAAGTCAAGAGACAGACGAGCGCGTAGACAGGCGTGGCAAGGCATTCCGCGCGCGGCATTTGGCACTCCCTTTCAACTAGAGGCCAAAACTCCAACTCGCCGAGCGTTCGCCAATTCAATTAAACGGTATCGGATGGTGGAAATCTACACAATTACTTACGGTCCGACATTTCTGAGAAATCAGCTCAGTTTCTGACAAGGCTGCTTCTCTACGGTTGGCCACCGGCTCCTGGCGGAACCCCGCGCGACAGTTTCTTGATAATGAACTCCTGCAGCAGCGCGGTGACGGCGCCTTCCGCAATGCCGATGAGTGCGTTATCAACCGTCACTGCGGCTCCGTCTCGATCGCTCGTGGGATAGTAGAGGTTCGAAATTCCGGCTGATGCCAGGCTGCCGAGTACGTTGGAATAGTTCGGTTGCCAGTGCCCGTTGTCGCCCTTGCAAATGATCACGGAAGAAATGGCATGGAGCGCCCTGGATTCGACGCTTCCCGTACCTTTGTAAAAGTAGCGCGGATCCTGATGGAAGAGCGATGGGAGAATCGCTCCGCCGATCATCGTGGCGATGAAGTCGTCCGCATACGCAGCGCCAAATCGCTTGGCGTAGCCCGATGCTCCCTGGCCGTATCCGCTCAGATAGTCCTGCGACTGTTCAATCCCAGCCGTTGCGCCGTCGATCAGGAAAGTGACCGGATCGACCGATGTCCTCAGTGCAAGCCGAAACTTCTGTTTCGGGCTCAATGGCGCCGCGTGCCAAACATAGCTGACGTAAAAGTTAGGAACCACCCCGAGAATGCGCTGTTTCTCTTCCGCCGTCATCTGCTCTTCGGCGATCTCATGCACGGTCAGCATCACTTCCACATCCGTATGCGTGGTCGCTATACGAAGCACAATGTGCGGCAGTTCGAGGTTTCCCCCCGGCTGCAGAACGATTTCGGGTGCGGTCCACTCGTCAAATCCCTTTGACGTTACAGTGACTCGAAACGTTCCCGGTGCAACGCCGGTGAAGTTGAAGAATCCCATGCTGTCCGTAAGCAGCGTCTGCTGTGTCTTGGCAGTATCGTTGTCGAGCGTCACCCGAACGCCTTCGAGCAAATCGCCGCTGGGGTCCGTCACCGTTCCATGAATGCTTCCACTGGACTGCGGATCAGCCGCGGCCTGGCCGGGCGCATCCGGCAAGCGGTCGGTAACGCCTTGTTGGGTTGAGCTTGCCACCGGGGCAGGAGTCGGCGAGGGAGTTACTTGGCTTGGAACAGACTGAGCCTGTGCCGCCAAACCAATCATTCCATTCAGAAAGGCCGCGAGGATCAAGGATTTGCTTGGCAATATCTCTGGTCTACCCACGGTTCCCTTCAAAGCAAGACTCTCACGAGTCGTTTCTTCAAGACTAGAACGATCTGTGTGGCTGCGGATCAGATATCTTCGCGGGACCGTTTTACGGACGCCTTCGACACCCTGTTCGACGTACCATTCCGCAATTGGGACGCAGAGAGCATTTAGCTCTGAAACACGCGTGCCTTCAATCCCCAAATCTTTCCACGGCACGCTCTCTCGCCTTCGCCGCCTCTTCTTCGCGATTCTTCGGCGGTGCATTCGTCTCGAGCGACGAAAGCAGCTGCATCGAGATACCCGCAACCTCATCCACCGCCGCCAGAAACGCCCCTTCGTTCGCTTTTGACGGCTTGTTAAAGCCGGTGATTTTTCTCACGAACTGAAGCGAAGCCGCCCGAACCTCCTCGTCCGTCACAGGCGGATCGAAGTTGAAAAGAGTTTTGATATTCCTACACATTCGCAATTACTCCAAGGTTGCGCTGACTCACCCTGAGGCCAGTTTACGCCGCTCGCCCCGCCTCCGAGTTATCCTCGAATTCGATTGCTTTGATCTGCGCTTTGGTTAAGACTGCCGATGATGTTCTTTCGCAAATCCACGAAGCCTTTCCTTGCTCTATGGCTCGCGCTGGCGTTCGTTTCCGTGCCGTCGTTGCTCGCCGCTCAAAGCTTCCCCGACATCAAGCCCGCTCCGCAGCAGACCGCGTGGCAGGACCTCGAGTTCGGCGTGATCATCCACTTCTCCACGAACACGTTTCTCGATCAGGAGTGGGGCGACGGCACCGCCGACCCCTCGGTTTTTAACCCTTCAAGCTTTAATCCCGACCAATGGATGAAGGCCATCCGCGACTCCGGCGCTCGATATGTCGTCCTCGTCGCCAAGCATCATGACGGTTTTTGTCTCTGGCCCACCGAGCAGACCGCCTACAGCATCAGGTCGAGCCCGTGGCAAGGCGGCAAAGGAGACATCGTCGGCGACGTTGCCCGCTCCGCGCGCAAGTACGGCCTCAAGTTCGGAGTCTACCTCTCACCCTGGGACCGTCATGAGCCGAGATACAAAGACTCTGGGGCCTACGACGCGTATTATCAGGCCGAGCTCACCGAGCTGGCGTCGAACTACGGCGACCTCGTCGAATTCTGGCTCGACGGGGCCGGCAGCGCGGGCCACGTTTACAACTTCCCGAAGATCATCGAAACCCTCCGCACTTATCAGCCCAACACGCTAGTCTTCGCCGATACTGGACTCTTCGAGTATGGCGACATTCGCTGGGTCGGCACGGAAAGCGGTCGCGTGCCGTATGAGAACTGGAACGTCATCGACCGTCATGGCTATCTGCGCTGGCGTCCTGTCGAGGCGGACACGCCTCTGCGCAAGCTGCACTGGTTCTGGCATCCCGACGACGATGCCTCCGTCAAAAGCCTCGACGAACTGCTCTCGATCTACGACGAAACCGTGGGCCACGGTGCGCAGCTCATGCTTGGTCTCGCACCCGATCGCCGCGGACTGCTTCCCGACAGCGACGTAGCCCGTCTGGAAGAGTTCGGCAAGGCGCTGCGCGAGCGCTACGGATACAACCTGGCCCTCAAGCACGCGCCGACCTCGACGGAAGTCTCCGCCGCGCTCGACGGCAATCCCGACACGTTTTGGTCGGCTCCCGATCACTCCAACCACTCCACTCTTGAGGTTGCGTTCCCCACTCCGATCACCTTCGACCGCACCCTCACCATGGAGTGGCTCAACGCCTGCCAGCGGATCCAGAAGTATTCGATCGATGTGTGGAATGGATCTGAGTGGAAGACCGTCGCCTCCGCACAGGCAATCGGCCACAAGAAGATTGACATCTTTCCACTGGTCACTGCCAGCCGCGTTCGACTCAATATTCTCTCCAGTTCAGACGGAGCCGCCATTCGTGAGTTCCAGATCTACAACATCGAACCCGCTGCAAATTCAGGCGTGCGATAAGAATATCGTGATCTGGCCTGTCTCCGCAGGCACCGTCGCCTCGAGCCACGGCTCCTCCGCGATCACAGAGGTACACGGCCCAAATGTGCAGACCTTGATCGGACGTGCCGCGGCTTGTTCTCTGAGCGAGTTCATTACCAATCGCAAAATGGACCCGCTAAAGGGCGTGTACAAATAGAACACCGTGCCGTTCGAAAAATCCGCGTCGCGCGCATCAGCTTCAAGAAAGCTCACCCTGCTCAGGTCCAATCTCTGGGCGCATTCCCTCGCGCACGCCACATAGCTGGGCTCCACTTCAAGGCCAATGGTGCGCGCGCCTGTGCATATCGACACCAACAGGGGAACATGCCCTAATCCCGATCCCAGATCCACCAGCACATCGTCTGCCGAGATCGCCCCTGCCGTAATCATGGCGAAAATGTGGCGCGCCGGCGTGGGCTGATAAAACACCATTTCCGGTCCTGCATGCACTGGTTCCTCCGTCGGCTCGTCAAACTGCAGCACGCCGCTTACCAATTCATCGAGGTAGTCGTAGCCGCTTCCGCGTTTGATCTGATGCGACTTTGACTGCTGCAGTAACTGACCGAATGCCGCAGGACAAATACCCCGCTGAATTTCATGCCGAATGGATCGATAAAGCTCCGAGTTAGCAGCCTCCAGCCGCGCACCGATGGCTCTTGCACGCTGATGGAGGTCCGTATTTGCCACGTCGAAATCAGCATTCGGAAAATACGCGTCGAGTTGGTCGAGAACCTCCAGACGACGGCATACTTGACGCGCTTCGAGAAGCGAGTCGTCCCTCTCCCACTGCGATATCAGGCGTTCAAAGGAGTCTTGCGGTTGCACAAGAACAGACTATGCCGTCCGCGCTGCGGCGATCTGGACCAGGCCGCGCGGCGCCGGGTATGCCTTTTTGAGACGCATGTTGGCGGAGGGTATTCCCGTCCTGGCGAAAGACTTCTCGCAATCCTGCGTCGACGGGCCGCGCATGTTTCCTTCCAGGTAGGCCAGTCCGGGACAACGCGAGCATGTGCCAGCGTGATCGCACCCCGAGCAAACCGGGAGATCGCGCAGCGTAATGGCGCGCACTTCATTGAGTTGATCGGAGTGGCGCCAGATGTCTATGAATTTCTGCCGGCGCACATTGCCGCTGGGCAGAGGAAACTGCACGCAGGGGAACAGATCACCGTATGGTGAGATGTAACACGCAGTATGGCCCGCGCTGCATGGAAGCTCCCGCAGAACGTCATCGTCCACTGCGGGCGGAAGAGCGCAGAACTCGTCGACGTCGCCCACCAGATCAGAGCTGCGAAACACATCCTGCAGTTGAGGTACACCCAGGCCCAATCTCAAAACAGACCGGTCTCCATCCATCATTGGCGTAATCGTCGGGTCGATGGTGTACTCGGCCCCCAGTTCTTTCGCGAGTTTCTTTACGCCGGCGTGGTCGCCGAGATTCTGCATCATCAGAACATTCGCGATGACAACCTTTACGCCATGGGACCGCAGCAGTCGTATCCCGGCAACCGACCGTTTCAGCGATCCCGGAAGTAGCGTGATCGCATCGTGTACCTCTGGCCGGTGGGAGTAGATGCTTACCTGCACGTCCTGCACCATCAGGTCGCGTAGGCGCTCCGCTTCTTTTTCGCGGATCATGAACGCGTTCGTCTTGATCTTCACGCAGAACATCAAGGACCGGGCGTACTCGACGATATCGAAGAAATCCATGCGCATGAAGACTTCGCCCCCGCTCAGCGTGAGGTAGAAGACGCCCGCTTCGGCCAACTCGTCGAGTAGATCGCGGATCTCGGCGGTGGTCATCTCGCCGTGATCGTCATGGTCAAGGTAGCAATGGATGCAGCGCTCGTTGCACCGGTAAGTAACGTCGAGCTGGACGCTGAGCGGCACGCCACGATCCAGGGCACGCTGTCCGAGTTCCTGCATCAGGCTCATCGGGCCTCACTCTGCCCGAGCTTCCCGGTACTGATGGGGCTGCCGGACACAACCAGGATGCCGTGACTGGCCAGATCGTTCACAAAGCCCTCGGCATCCTTCAGGGCGTCTGCCGGATCGACTTCGAATTCCGCGCAGATCTTCCGCTCCACAATCTCCGCAAGCGGTGTTTGCCCGTCCGCCGATTGCCAGATGACAGTGCCCATCGGATTTAGCGTGAATAGAGTCGAGTCCTTGGCGGACATGATCATCATCTCGCCATCCAGGGAGCGCGCGGCGACCTGAGTTGCTCTCGCAACAAACACCGGCGTCATGCGATCAGCTCCCAGACGCGTTGATCCGGAACAAAGGTTAATCGGTACACGGGAACAAGGCGCACCAATTCGCAAACCGATTCGAAAACCAGGGTCACGAGTTCCGGGTCGTTGGCAAAGAACAGCACATTTTCCAGCAACATGCGCGCAGCGTCGCTGGCTTTTACCGGGTCGATCGAGTTTCGGGGTCCTTTTTGCAGAAGATACAGGGCCGCCAGAGGAGCCTTGACGTTTTCTCCCACTTTGGCCAACTCTCCCGCGAACGGGGTGCCATACGCGATATATCCATCGCCATTGCGTCGCAGGTAGGAGATCTCATCGGTAAGCAGTGTGGTGTCCGCCGGCGCCAGGCGAGAGATCGTCGTCTTTCCGGCGCCGGAGACTCCCGCAAACAGGAAAGCTTTGCCATTTCGAACGGCGCTGGCTGCATGGACCATAAGTCCACCCTCCCGAGCCAGGATCAGGCTGTGAACGATGCGCAATGCGGCATCAATGGAATAGGGGTTCGCTGACTGGATGATCCGGCAGCGCCGCGATGTTGGCTCCCACTCAGCGCGCAGGTCACCGCGCTCAATGAGCCAGCGTCCCGACTCGAAGCGCACGGCGAGATCTTCTTCCTCGGTGATCTTTCCCGGCAGTACCAGATCGACATCAACATCAAAAGCCGGAGACGCCTCCGGGCTGATAAAGCCGGAGTAGCGGCGCTCCAGCATACTCAGGAACTCCGGACTTTCGCTGCGAATCTGAACCGGCATACCCCCGATCTCGATGATGATCTCCTGCCCGGCGGTTGCGGCTAGCGCGCCCATGACATCTCCCCGTTCGTAGCACGCCGCAAGCGGTAACCCAGAAACACAGCCATGCGAAGGCAGAAATCCGAGTGCCGCAAGATCGACGAGCAGGCACTCTGCCAAACCGATCGGTCGAGCCTCACGCGGCGGCCATCACGCACAATGCCAACTACCTGCCCCACGATATCGAATTCCGTTACCGGCGGGTCGTCGCACTGCAGAGAGTCTCCCCGGGTGGTCAAGTGGTTGCCCTGAACGGCGGTGATCCGATGAGCCACTAGCCCTCCTCGCTGTCTTGATAAAACGATTTGCCCCGGCTGCAAACTGGCCAATTCGCTGCGCCGGACCGTTATCACGTCGCCCGGCCAGATTGCGGGAATCATGCTGGCTCCGGTGACCTTGAGGCTAACCTCGCCGAAGTTGCTGGCTACATCCGCAACCAATTCGCAGGCTAAGACCGAGCGCGGCTGTGGTTCGAGATCCATGGAGGGCGGTCAGGAGTTCTTCGTGTTATGGGCGCACTGGCCCTGGGTGGTAGACACCTTGCCGCATGCGAGAGCCCGGGTCTCGAAGACGCGCTCGAAGCGAAATGCCGGTTTGTGGTAAGGCTTTTTCTCCGGCCGTCGCGCATCCGGTTCAGCAACAGTACGATCTGTCTCTTCCGATGGGCTCATTTGCGCCTCATTGCAGCGCCGGCTGCGAGACTTGCACGGCGGTATTGTTTGCAGGTTCCCAAAGTATAACTGCGATGCGTCCCGTCCGGATACCTGGCACGCATCTTCTGCCTCACGTTCCGCGGGCGCCCCCTTCCATCCCCGCTCGGGAAAGCAGGGAATTTACAGCAACCCGGACTGTGTTAGCTTGACCGCGCAGTATGCCGCGGTACTTCCGCACTGGGTGGTTGAAGTCGCCTGCGTACCGAAGTAGATGCTCGAGGCCTGCCCACTGCTTGAATCGTTGTCCACGATCATGCCGCTCGTGCCGCCGGTTACGCTGCCAGTGTTTGTCGCCGCCTGGGTTTGGGTAGCGCTCGTCATCGGCAAGGTGAAAGTCCATGCCGACGGTTGGGTCGTTCCAAAGAACACGTAGTCCTGCGTGGGGCCAGTGGCTGACGAGCCGGTGAGGGTGCAATTGCCGCTGGTGATTGTGGCGGATACCGCGCTGGTGAAGGTAAACGTCGTTGCGTTTGTTACCGTTACGGTGTGTTCCCCATTGATGGCAGCAGCGGCAGCAGTGGTGCAGTTGCCAGTGCCAGCAGCGACGCCGGCGACGGTAACCACTTGTCCGGTGACGAACAAGTTGGTCGCCGTGGTCACAGTCACGGTCGTTCCCGTTTGCGTCAATGCACTCGGGGTGTATGCCACGTCCTTGCCATAGAACTCGGTGATCGGCGAGCAAGTGAAACTGCCGCTAGTAACAAAATTATTATTGTCGTATTGGGACGTTGCTTGAAGGTTGCCTGACACGAACTGCCACTGGTCCAGATGGATGCTGATAATGCCCTGCCAGCATACGATCAGATGGCCATTATTTCCAATCGTAGCCGAGCTGATTCCTTTCGTATAGTACTGGTTATCGGGTACAACGGCGTACTGCGGTAGACCGTTAGGGCTACTAGCGCAGCCTGATCCTGAGGCATCTAAGGTCGCTAGATTCGGTGTTCCAAATCCGGAAGCTGAGACCGGAAATTGGGCGATTTGGTTGGTCGGCGTCGCGCCGGTGCCATTGCAATTCGTGGTGAAATAGACTTTCTCGTTTGTCGAATCAACGATCGCGCCGTCGTGAATACCACCGTTCGTGCTGTTGCCGATCGATTGTGTTCCTAATCGAGTTCCGATCGGATTGTAATCGAACACGTTTGAAAGGCTGTCCCCGATGAAAACGTCGCCCGTGCCAGCCACATCCACCACCGGGGAGCTGAGAATGCCGGTGGTGGGTACTGTGACGGGAAAGGGTGACGGTACAAGCGCCGGTGTGCCCAGGAACACTGGGGTAACAGCATACAAGTGTCCCTGGTCTTCTCCAACATACAGGACATCGTCGCCGTAGTTAACGAACGGAGCCGAGCGCGTGTCGGTTGATGTCGCGGTCCCTAGACCGACCACACTCAAGGGAACCATGAAGTCCGTCCCCGTGCTTCCAGCGGTGCTTCCGGGAATCACCGGATGGATCGCGCAGGTCGGGGCGGCTGTGCCGCTGTTGGTGCAGCTTCCGTACTCTGTGGAACCGCTGCCAAACGTCAGCACGTGCAGGACGGTGCCGATATTCGCGGAGTTCTCGACATAAACGATCTTTTTTCCGTCGAGCGAGACCACGGGCGAGGTGGTAACGGCTCCGGTGCCGGATGCATAGGAAAAGATGAATGTTGGAAAGCTGTCACCCGTGCAAAACGGCGTCGTCGTCCCACTGTAGAGATTGTTGAATCCGACGATGTTGGCCTGAGTGCCGTTTGTCCCGGCAGTAACTGTCCCAAAGGAGAGATTGTTTAGGGTTTCAGTTACCCCCAGGGTCACCCGGCTCCCCGGCGTGAGTGTGTAAACGGTGACCGCGGTGCCCGTGCTCGATACAACGGCTACGATCGCGGCCGCATTCGTACCACTGAGATTGCGATTGATCGCCGCCGCCAGATTTAGCGCAGCGCTGGCTGCGGTCCCGGTGCCTCCTGCGGCGGACACCTCGAAGTTCAGTCCTGAGTTAACAGTAGTGCTGGAGGTCAGGGTCAGCATAACCGCGGATCCAACCGTTGGAGTTACCGTGAGATTCACGCTATGCCCACCGGGGTCGCCGGCGGTAGTAAATGTACCGACAACATTGGCCCGCGTTGACCCGGTCGATGCATTGACGGGAAACACCGCGTAATCGTTGGCGCAGCTCGGCGTCGCGTTAACGTCATAGGTAAACTTGGCAGGGTACTGGCCCGCAGCAACCCCGGCCGTGGGGCCCAGGGATACGCTCCAGTCCTTTTTCAGCTCGTTCAGCCCAAAACTGTTCGTCCTTCGTGGCTTAAGAGGGATTGCCCAAGGGGGTTCGGGCGGGGATTCCCAGGCGTCGTTGGCCGGGGATTCCCGGGGGAGAATATCTCTTCTGAGGATCGGATATCCATTAGCGGCGTTCTCATCCGCAAGCGCCTTGCCATGCAGGCGCATCGCTACGAAAAACCGCGGATCACCCTGCATTTTCTCCACCTGGTCGGGCGGAAACCCTACGGTATAAATGACGTGCTGATCGCTCCAGTCCATGGGAAGCGGGATGCTCCCATCCGGTCTCTTGAAGTCTTGTCCGAGAGCTGGCACGATGAATGCGCTCAGTCCGCACCCCATCAGAAGAGCGGCTAACAGACCCCAAGTATTTATCGCGAAATCACTGGGCCGCTTCACTGGAAATCCCTCCAATTGGGCGGATCAATAGCGCCAGAGCCTAACCGATTCGGCTGGCAGTGGCAAGCAATAATTGCTGGCTCACCGTATCTATTTTTGACCTCATTGTAGCGCCGACTGTGACGCCTGCACGGCCTGAATGGTATTGCCGGTGGAAGTCGTGTCGCAGGCACTTGGCCCCGACGGTATGGAATTGCGGTTGAGATTCACGAAGTACACCTGAGATTCGCCTGTCCCCGTCGCAGCGTTGTCGATGATTATCCCTCCTGTAGTCCAGCAACCGTTCCCGGCAGGACCGTTTATGAGGAGGGCGCCCGCAGGTGTAGGAACGGTGCCACCGGTCAATGGTGTGCTGACGTTAAAGGCGAATACACAGCCGAAACCGGCATTCTGGTCATAGCCAGAACAGGCACTCCCGGAAAAGAGTCCGTCAAAGACGCTGAAGAAGATTCTGTCTGTGCCGGATGTGGTCGAAGTACCATTCGACGCGCAAGCCCCATTGCAGTACTCAGTAACCGGCGACGGCCACGCATTTTTTATTTGGTTGACTGTGCCTATTGTGACGGCGGGCTGAACCAAGTTGTTGACAATCGGTACCCGGTAGAGCGTTCCGGTGCCCGAATTGCTTGTGTTTCCCACCGCATAAATGTTCCCGGAAGCACCTGACGACTTGTAGTACACATTGTCGAATGCGCCTGCAAAAAGGTCGTAGCCTTGGCCACCGTTCCCCAGACTTGCGTCTGCGACCGGGACAACGTTACTACCACCGGTGAAGGTCGAGGTGTTGAACTCGTCGATACAATTCGCCCCTGATCCACATTCTCCGGCGAGGCCGTTACTGGCCGTGATGAAGGCGTATACCGTTTGGGCCGTGGAGTCCACGAGTGGAGCATCAAAAAGCCCGTCGTTCGAGCCGTTTCCCAGGATTATCGACCTGCCGAATACGGAAAACGTACTGCTTGTGCACACCGTCCCGGGCTGCCCGGAATTTATGGCATAAGCGTAATCCAGCCCACCCCCCACGAAGACGCATCCAGAAACGGAATCATAGACCGGGGAGAAGATATCGATTGTGGCAGTGGTATTGACCACGATCTGCGTAGGTGCGGGGTTTGTCGTTCCGTTGAAGACTCCAGTGAACTTATAGAGATGGCTGGCATCGTCGCCCACGTAGAGCACGTCGTTGGTGTAATCGTAGAATGGCGACGAATAGAGGTCGCTAATGGTGCCGCTGATCGTGCCGACTTTCATGCACGGAGCCGTGCAAGTGGATATGTTGGCGGATGTGGTCGGAGTGACAGGGGCACCGACCATCTCTGTGGTCGACGATTTGAACTTCAGCACAACCAGGCTTGCAGTAGTGCTTGTGGTCTGGACGAAGGCAACCTTGGTGCCGTCCATGGAGAGTATCGGGGATGTGGTCACCGCGGCGGCGCCTGTGTTGTAAGCCCAATAGACCGAGGGGACGGTTCCAGTGCACGTCGTTTTGTAGAGGTTGTTATAGGCGATGATGGTTGCCGAGGTCGAGGAGCCTACCGACCCTGTGGGGTACACGACGTAGTCATTTGGGCAACTTGGCGTTCCGATCGGAGCAAAGCTGTACTTTGCTGGATAAGCGTTGGGCTGGACGCTGCCCGTTAACATTGCCTGGCTCCAATCGCTCTTCAGATTTGTCGTATTTGTCTTGGGGCGCCTTCCAGGTACGATGGGGCGCTCGGGAACTATCGGCTTCGGCGGATCGATCACCCACTGTTTCTCATCCGCCGCCCGCTCCACATCGCTCTCAGCGAATCGGCTTAACCTCATGGCCACGGCCTCGCCCGCCGGTCCCTGGGCCGGCTGCCGCCGCTGCAACTGGTGCAGGATGTAGCGAGGATCGTTGACGATCTTTAGCCACTCCCTGTGGGTGCCGTTCCGGATCGCCTCATCCTCGGTGCCGGGATTGGAAAAAACAAGGTGATGGTGAGTCCAGTCTTCGGGCTGGCCGGTGATCTGCACGTTGCCTGCGACAATTGGCTGTGCTTCCTGTCCCGACAGCGGAACACAGAAGGTGGCGAAAATCACCAGAGTCAGAGTGGCAACGGAAAACTTGAAGGAAGTAGGAACTGCAGTCTGCACAGCTCGAGCCTCCCGAACTACAATTGGGCCATCCGCGAAATCACTGGACAGGTTCACTCGACAATCCCTCCATTGAGCGGATCGGATAGCCGTGAAAGGCTAAGCGATTCCGTTGGTGATGACAAGAATGATCTCAACGTACGCGTGAATTATCCCGGTAACGCTCTACCACGGAGCCGGGCAGCTCCCGTGTTAACACTCACTACTTACTCAATAGGGCGAAATAGACGTGCCACGTGGCTATCCACGCAATCTGGCACACATTCTAAGCCCATCGTCGTTAAAATTGACAAGCGAGATTGCCAGAAATTAAAACGTCTAGTCCTTTCAAATAAATACAGGCGATAAGAAAGGGACACTTAGGCCCAGTCATGCAGACTTTGACTCACGCCGGGCATCGGGTCTGTTCCCCCGAGACCAATTTAGTGGTGCAGGCAGCCCGGGCGTTCCTCAGCGGAAGGGAAGATGATGGTCTGCAGTCGGTTCTGGCGCAGCCCCTCGATTGGGTCGCGGTCGAGTGCCAAGCCGATTACCACTCGATGATGCCGGTCGTCGCCTACGTTCTACACCAATATGGCAGGTCGTGGGTGCCGCATCAGGTCCGTGAGCGGTTTCAACAGCGATTACGTCATACCGCGCAGAGCAACCTGCTGCTGCTGGGGGAATGGTGCCGAGTTCTGCAGGCATTCGAGGCTGCCGGCATTTCTGCCATTTCGCTGAAGGGTCCGGCGCTTGCTTTACTTGCCTATCGGAATATCGCCCTGAGAGAGTTCGCTGACCTCGACCTGCTGATTCGTCCCGATGATCGGCAAAAGGCGCGCGATATCCTGCTTCGCGAGGGCTACCGGCTGCGTTTTCCGTTGGCTGCCAACACCGATACCGGGTTCTCTCGCTTGAGAAATTGCCAACTGGATTTCATCAACGAACGAGGCGCCCTCATCGATCTGCATTGGGGCCTGCTGCACGAAATGTTTTCCTTTCAACTGCCGGTCGATCAGCTTTTCAAATCGGCGCAGGTCCAGCACTACGAAGGGATCTCGTTTCTCTCGCTCTCGCCGGAACAATCACTGATCTACCTCTGCGCCCACGGAACTAAGCACTGCTGGGTTAACTTACTTTGGCTCTGCGACGTGGCTTGCCACGTGCAGACCGCGCAGAAATTGGATTGGGAGTTATGCATTCGCTCTGCCGAGGCTGCAAATTGCGACTTGGTCCTGACGCACAGCTTGCTTCTCGCAGAGCAGGTGTTAGAGCTGGAGCTGCAACCGCTGATCAGGGATTATTGTGAAGTTACAAAAGCGAAGGCTCTCGCGGATGCAGCCGTATCATTTCTGTTTCGCCAGGATGGCGATCTTGGATATCGTGAGGCCCTGCGCTACCATCTGGCCTTCACGAAAAGCTGGCGTGGTCGCACCCGTCTTGTGTTCGAGCGCGTATTTGTTCCTTCGGAGCTGGACTGGGAGGAAGTTCGTCTGCCGAAGCCTTTGCACTTTCTCTATTACGCCCTTAGGCCGATGCGATTCATGCGTGCGCATCTCCGCCGTGTCGGGGGGTGAACAATCTGACTCAGCTTCCCTTTAATTTTTGCGTAGGCGATTCACGCCCTTCACGGCGTTGTCGGCGTTACCGGCGATGGAGATGGACTGAGGTCGCCCGCTGCCGCCAGCCCGAGGAGCGTTCCGCCCACCCCTATCGCAACCAGAACGATAATCGACTTCGTCGTCACGGCCGCGGGGGCTTCGCACACCTGATTCAGCTTTTTGATGCTGGAAACTACCAGAATCTCCGCCGTGGAGGGAGAAGAAACGGCGCCCGAAACTGTCCCGGTCACCCGGACAGTCTTACCGACGAAAGGTTTGAGGTCGGTCCCCTGCAAATGATACGTGACGTAGCTGGAGTGATCGGTGAGCAAAAAATCCGGGTTCAGGTCCCCGCAAATTTTAAGGTTCGTTACCTGGGTCCCGGGGGCTGCTTGGCCAATCTCGAAGCCAAGCGTTTTTCCGGGTTCTACCCGAGCCACGAGATCGCCCGTCGAAGTCCATACGTCCGATTCTCCCTCTTGGGCGTCAACCTCAAGATATGACGCGTCCTTGACGCCGATCAGGGCTACCGCGTGGGGAGAGGCGCCGGAAATTTTCAATCCGTCTGCCAGTATTGGGTGCTTATCAACCCCGCGTTGCAAAGTTACGCCTCGCTGCAACACGGAGTGCTCGCGATAAACGGTCACCGATGTACTCGGCTTCATCAACGCGCTGGTACCGTCTGAAAACTGCAGACTCGAGCTCCGGTCTCCCGATGAGATAAGGCTTCCAGAAAAGATTGCCGAGTTACCTGGAACTCGCATTCCATCAACCTGGACTTCTCCCGTCGACATCACGAGCCCAATGCTGGAGGAGGTTGCCGAGGCCACGCTGATCAAGCAACTACAGGTAAAGAGGGAGACGGCCGACTGCAATCGCAGGATCATTCAAGTCCTCCGTAATGGTCACCAAGACGGAACTCACGGCGGCAATTTGTGCAATAGCAGGGAACAGCAGCTATTTACGATAGAAGCCTACTATAGCTCCTTGGATGTGAACTGTCGATCAATTGCGTCTTCGCACTCTACCGCAGAAACGTCTTGCAGCTCTCATCGTCTACTGCGAACACATCGTCCCCGAGGATGTCGCGCCTCCTGATCTGACAATTTGATCGCCCTAACAATGCACAAAATATTGCCAAATTGATGTATGCGAGATAAGGTGGACGAATTAGCGGAAACATGCGATTGCAAGTCATTCGATTCTTGCAACTTGAGTCCCAGTCCGTGCGGCGGCAACCAAAATTTCACTTGGCCTCTCTGCCCTCTCGGTTGGTGAATTAACTGAAAAGTCCGACCGTTGAACGAGTCGTAGTCTAAGATGTGGATTCATCTATAGGCCTGTAGCGGGAATCACAGGCCGAACTCATTGCAGCCGTTCAGAGAAGAGAGAAGTTCATTCGGAGGACCGGTGGACCACCTTCACGAGTTGCAGTCCGTCAACGATCAGGAGCGCAAACGGCACGCCGATCTGATTCCCTCGTGGCTGTTGCACGGATACGTTCGCATGCTACTGGACGCTCTTACAGCTGCGATTGCGATGATCGATGCCTATGCGCTCCGGTTCGATTTTCATATTGAGCCGAAGATGCAACACAGCATGTGGACATGGCTCTGCGTTGTGGTTGTTTTAAGACCATTGTCTCTGCACCTCACTCCCGGCGGATACCAGGCGACTTGGCGTTTCTTTGATATTCGCGATGCACTTAGGCTGGCCCTGCGTTCGCTGCCGGTGACGATCTTTCTTCTGCTGGTGCGTTGGTCGATACCCGGCGTTCCCGTTGTTCCTTACAGCGTGCTGATCCTCGAGTTCAGTAGCTTTCTCATTCTTGCTTCGGCCGTGCGTCTGACAAGGCGTCTGGCATACGAATCGGTCTCTCGTCCAAGCGGGCGACCGCGCGCACTCATCGTTGGATGTGAGACAACACTGGCCACAGCAGTTCATCATCTTCATGGTTGTCGAGAAGCTCAGGTCATCGGTTTAGTAAGTGAAGACCAACGTCTTGCCGGCGCAAACATAGCGGGTCGCCCGGTGCTCGGCACTCCGGAGTCTTTAGTGGGGCTTCTCGTGAGCCGGCAGATTGACGTAGTCGTTCTCTCAGGCGCGAACTTGAAGTGCGCTGCACAAGTAATTCGCGATGCAAGCAGTCTCGACGTTCAGGTTCGCATATTGCCTTCAGGCAGCGAGTTGATGGGCGGAAAGGTTAGGGTGAACCGATCCGTCTCGATAGATCAACTGACTCAGGCTAAGACTGAGACTGTGAACGAGGTGCATCCTTCTGTAGCTCGCTGTTTCAATGGACGCACGGTCTTAATCACGGGCGCGGGAGGGTCGATTGGCTCGGAGATGGCGCGCCAGGTCTCCGCGCTCAATGTTGATCGAATCGTGACGCTCGATCACGACGAGAATTCAATCTTCGAGCTGTTGAATGAGATCGGCAGCCTGGAAGGTAAGAAAATAGTGCCGGTCGTCGGTAACATTCGCGACCACGAGGCGCTGTATCGAACATTCGAGCTATATCGCCCGCAGATTGTCCTGCATGCGGCAGCTTACAAGCATGTTCCTGTGATGGAGGGAAACTGCTGCGAAGCGGTTCTGAACAACGTCGCCGGCACTCGCGAGCTTGCTGATGCGGCAATCGAATTTGGCTGTGAACGCCTGGTCATGATTTCCACCGACAAAGCGGTGAATCCGTCGAGCGTGATGGGGGCAACCAAGCGTGCGGCAGAGCTACTGATTCAACAACGCGCCGACGAGAGTTACGGAAAGACTCACAAGACACACTTCGCTTGCGTGCGATTCGGGAACGTCCTGGGCAGCCGGGGCAGCGTTGTCCCTATCTTTCTTAGGCAAATTGCCGCGGGTGGCCCGGTCACCATTACGCATGAAGAGATGACTCGCTACTTTATGACCATCCCGCAGGCTGTGCGGCTGGTTTTGCAGGCTGCCACGCTCGCATCGCGGGGGGACGTCTACCTTCTGGACATGGGTGATCCGATAAAGATCATCGATTTTGCAAAGGACATCATCCGGCTTGCCGGTCTAACGCCAGATAAGGACATCGAGATCACAGTTGTCGGCGCACGGCCGGGTGAGAAACTTCACGAGAAGCTCTGGAGGGAGGACGCGTTGGTGTGCACTACAGCATTTCGCGATGTCTTCCAGGTGAAAGCGACTGCAGTGCCCGCCGAATTTCCAAGACTCCTCGCAGATCTGGAGTCGGCGGCTCGCGTTCGGAAATCAGATGTTGCGATTCAGGAATTATTATCCAGGCTGCCGATTGACTATTGCCCGCAACGGGCGGATGTGGCTCCAATGGCCATCGCCAACTAAGCCGCGTCGGTCCTCGTTTGAGGAACTTATTTCGGAGGATGTAGATGAGCGCGCATTCTGAAAGGCTGCTGGAACCCGTGGCCACACGGTCGGTGCTTCCCCATGCGGAAGACTCCATCAGCACGTCTTTCAGCCTTAGCGTTCTGGTGCCCGTTTATAACGAACGATATCTGGTAGAGACCAGTCTTCGCCGGCTGCTGGCGTTAACAGACGACATCATCCATAGTCTGGAAGTCATCGTCGTGGATGATTGCAGCACGGATGGAAGCTGGGAGATCCTCCAGACGATCGCTGCAGAGGACGAACGCGTGATTCTGCTGCAGCATGAGCGCAACATGGGGAAGGGGGCAGCGTTACGCACCGCGCTGGAGCGAGCGACCGGCGAGATCAGCATCGTCCATGATGCTGATCTTGAATACAATCCGGCAGACATTCCTTCGCTGCTGCGGCCATTTGCAGTCGAGGCTGCCGATGCCGTATTCGGGTCCCGCTATCTGTCGTCGCACTACCGCCGGGCGCTGATGTTCCGGCACACCTGGATGAACAAGACGCTCACTTTTGTGGCGAATATCTTTACCGATCTGAACCTGAGCGATATCGAGACCTGCTATAAGGCGATCCGCACGCCTCTCTTCCAATCCATCCCGCTTCGCCACAATGATTTTCGCTTTGAGATCGAGATAGCCTTCAAACTGGCGAAACGGCGGGCGCGCATCTTTGAGGCGCCTATCAGTTATCTCGCCCGCAGCTACCAGGAAGGCAAGAAGATCACCCATAAAGACTCGGTGCTTGCGTTGGCCGCGATTCTGAGGTTCTGGCTCATTGACGATATCTACAAAGAAGATGAGTACGGATCGCAAATACTGGCGAGCCTCGAAAAAGTGCGGCGATTCAATCTATGGATGGGGCAGGTGCTTGCGCCTTACATAGGCGATCGGGTGCTGGAAATCGGTGCAGGGATTGGCACGCTGACTGGACAGTTTATTCCGCGCGAGTTCTATCTCGCCTCCGATATCAATCCTTCCTATCTTTCCTATCTGCGGTCGTACTCGATTGGAAAACCCTACCTTCGGGTGAGGAACATCGACGCTGGAAGCCCGAGCGATTTCGCGGGCCTCGAAGACAGATTCGATACCGCCCTGATGATCAATGTGCTGGAGCACGTGCCAAACGAGCAGGTGGCGCTCGCGAACATCCGGTCGTCTCTGATGCCGGGCGGGCGGGCAGTAATCCTTGTCCCCCAACATCGCGCGCTGTACGGCACTCTTGATCGCGCCCTCGATCATCGCGAACGATACACGCGGGAGTCGTTGCAGCGGGGTCTGGAGTGTGCAGGCTTCCGGGTGGAGCGAATCTTCGATTTCAACCGCTTCTCTGTTCCCGGCTGGTGGTTAAACGGGAAAGTCATACGGCGCAAGACGTTCTCGCGGGTCCAACTAAAGGTGCTGCAAATGTCCATGCCGATACTGCGGCGCCTGGACCGGATTCTGCCCTGGGGTGGTCTGAGCCTGATCGCAATCGCGGTGAAAGATTGAGCACCGCAAAGTCCGTGTATATCGCTATGGAGAGACCCTCCAACTCCTCCGGCATTGAACCTGGCCGCAATCAAGAGAGGCTCCAAAAATGGTTCGGCTGCACCAATCTTGCCTTCTTCCTTTACGCGGGTTTCTGCGTCGCCCTGACGATGGCGGCCTATCTTCGCCCATTGCCTACTTATGACCGGTACTTATACGCGGGTGCGGTCGCTTCGTTGCGATATTCTGATCCGGTAACTCTCCAGCGCATTGCGCGCGCAGAATTCGACGCGCAGCCATCGCCCTTCCAGTTCGAAAACGTAGCCGCAGAGCCGTATTTCGTTGATGTCTACAACAACCCATATCACTTTGTGCAGCAACTGGGCCTATTTAGAGTAAAGCTGGGATATGTAGCATCGGGATATGCGCTGTGGCGTGCAGGCCTGCGAATCCTTGTCAGCCTGCGGCTGATATCGGCGTGCAGCCTGCTCCTCGTCGGCTTCGTGCTGCTTGCCTGGACACACGACGCCGCCTTATCGGCAGTTTTGCTGCTCACGCCTCCAGTCATAAATATGGGGCGTATGGTGACGGGGGACCCACTCTCAACGGCAATCATCGTCCTTGCCCTGTTTGCGTTCGCGAAAAAGAGAGAGCTACTTGCTGCGGGTCTGCTGCTAGTCAGCATAATTGCCAGATCCGACAACGTTGTTCTTGTCCTCATCCTGCTCATGGGCATGATGTGGACACATCATCTCCGCTTGAGAATCGGTGTGTGGTGCGCTGTCCTCGCCGCCGCTACTTCTGCGATAGTCAATAAAATTGCGGGCATTTATGGCTACCGCCTCCTGATGCAACATTCGTTCGTGAAGCCGGAGATCGAGCCCATTACTCATCCTGCTCTAATTTCTTTCTCGGGATATCTGCACGCGCTCACTGGCTTAAGAGCCATCCCCTACACGTTCCTGACTGTCTGGCTTCTGGTAGCAGCGGCCGTGTGGAAGCAGCTTCCCGAGGGCTCGATCCTGCGCGATTTGTTGCCGGTTATTGGCATTTACATTGTGCTGCGCCTGCTGATCTTCCCGAACTTTGATGACCGTGTTTTTGTCTGGGCGTATCTGATCGCGGGAGTCGCGCTGATTCAGGCAACTCGATCTCCGAATTCCAACCGTGCCACCCCCGGCTCAGAACTCTAAGTCGGTAGTAACGGTTCGGCACATTGCACCGGTCGCGGAGTCGCTCCCCGACTGCCCAACTTGTTCTTCATCCGCAGGAAGAATTCCTCATAGGTAGTGCGCGACAAGTAGGCCACTGCGGTTGCGACTATGAATACTATCAGTAGCCTCAGAAGGCATTTTCCAAAACTATATCCGACGTGAAAGAAGGTGAATCTCAGGGCGACGTCGTTATACAGGCTGAAGATCAGCGCATGAACGAGATACAGCCCATAACTGATAAAACCGTAGAACGATAAAAACCGCAGATTGACAAGTCTCTGATATGTGCCCGTCCCCAGCCATAGAGCAGCGCAAAGCAGGCACAAGGAACCGTAGTTCACACAGGTGGCGCGCAAGCTTATCGCGATGAATCTGGGGACCGCAACGCTGACGACCACGGCCGCTATTGCGAAAAGCGCGCTTAGACCTGTCAGCCTCAAAAGGTTCGTTCTTGACGCCAGAGTCGAACGTGCAAATACGGCGAGTAGAGAGCCAAGGGCTAATCCATCGGCAGAAAGCCATGTATACGGCCCCCACCACAATCCGCCGCGAGCCACGGCAAACGCTCGGAGGACCGGCTCACATACGCAAATCACGACGGCTGCTATCACAAGTCCGCGTCTCGTCAGTATTCTTACGGTTGCAGGCCACATCAGATAAAAATGCTCTTCGACAGCCAGTGACCAGAGAGGCGAGTAGTCTCTCGCTACTCCAAGCAGCGGGGTAATATTGGAAAGATAGATGAGGCTCAGCCCTGCAAAGGCCCAGGACGTGTGTTGCCTCACGAAACTGAGCTTTCCGACTAAAAGAAGTATGGCAATTAGGAGATAGTAAGCAGGCAAAATACGTAAGGCCCGACGAAAGTAAAAGCGCGAATAGTATTGTGGTTTATTTGCGCTGTCCAGAAGTATGCCGGTTATCAAAAACCCGGACAGAACAAAGAATAAATTGACGCCCGTCCAGCCCAGGCTAACTGTGGACAAAAAGAGACGCTCCCAAGCCGGGATATTGGAACCTGCGGGAGCGAAATCTTCGAAACCATGAAAGAGGAAGACTGCCAGGATCGCTATGCCGCGGACGAGGTCTAATTCTGGCATGAGTGGTCGCAGGATTCGGTCTATACCGGAGTGTCCTTCGGCCTTTGACATGAGCACCTCAGCGTGCCGTAGTAACTCCTGGAAGTCGCCCTTCTTCTTGTTCGGCGGTGCATCAAGATGAATAGCGAGTACGATCGTGCTCCTTAATTCGAAGGATCATAACACGCTCGCGATCCCGGGGTGGACAGATTCCCAGCGCCCGCTTAGCCTGAAGTGGCCACGGCCGGTTATCAGAAAGATGAAATGAGAATTGCATTATTGGTTCCCACTTTAGAGATCGGTGGAGTCGAGCGGGTGGTGGCGAACCTGGCCAATGGTTTGCATCAAGGCGGAGCCGAAGTGGACCTCGTCGTCGGTCGAGCCGGCGGAGAGATGACCAGATTTCTCGACGCACGCATACCGGTATTTGATCTCGAGTCCGGACACATGATGAGCAGCGTGCCGGGATTGGTCAGGTACCTCAGGGCAAGGGAGCCGGAAGGTATGATCGCAGCCATGACGCACTCCAGCGCCGCCGCAGTGCTCGCGCGAGCCATCGCTCGTAAGAAAACAAAGATCGTAGCAACCGAACACAACACGATGTCGAGGGTAGTCGCAAATACGTCGGGCCTCAAATACCGCCTGATGCCCCTATGGAGTCGCTGGGCTCTCAACTCGGCCGATGCGATCGTGGCTGTTTCTGAAGGTGTTGCGGATGATTTGTCAGCGCAGACTGGCATCCCGCGCAAAAGAATCCGGGTTATTTACAATCCCGTAATTACCGAGACGCTCTATTCAGCAGCCACAGCGGCGGTGGAGCATCCATGGTTCCGGGCCGGTGAGCCGCCCGTAATACTGGCTGTTGGCCGACTGGAAAAGCAGAAGGACTTCCCAATGTTAGTCCGAGCATTTCGTTTAATCAGAAACCGCCGGCCGGCTCGTCTGTTGATCCTGGGCGAGGGGCAGGATAGAGGCCGGATAGAGCGTGTTATTTATGAAGCTGGCCTCTCAGAAGATGTGGCCCTTCCAGGCTTCGAACATAATCCGTATCGGTTCATGAATCGGGCCGCCGTATTCGCGTGCTCATCTCAGTGGGAAGGATTTGGTGTAGCACTGGTAGAATCTCTGTCCCTGGGAACTCCCGTCGTCTCGACAGACTGTATGTATGGGCCCGCAGAAATACTTTCTGACGGGAAATTCGGCACGCTTGTGCCTGTGGGAGATCACGAGGCCATGGCGCAGGCTCTGCTCAATGCTTTGGATAAGCCGGCCCAGAACGATACTTCGGCTCACCTGGAACAGTTCACGGTTCGCAGTGTAGCTTCGAAGTATTTGTCGGTCGTCAACAATTAGAGGAGACGAGCACGGTGCAAAACCCTGGGGGATTCGTAATCAGCCTCGATTTTGAGTTGCACTGGGGCGTGAGGGATCACCGAAGTGTTGACCAATACCGCGCGAACCTGCTTGGGGTCCGCCAGGCTGTTCCCGCGATTCTCGAACTCTTCGGCCGATATGGAATCCACGCGACCTGGGCGACTGTCGGCTTTCTGTTTTTCAAGACGCTTGACGATCTGAAAACCGGATTGCCCGATGAATTACCCTTATACCGCGATGCCTTGCTGGATCCATATGCGGCATTATCAGAAGTGGGCGGGAATGAAGACGAAGATCCCTTCCACTTTGCGCCGAGTTTGATCCGAAAGATACTCGCGTACGATGGGCAGGAAGTCGGCACGCATACTTTCTCTCACTTCTATCCGTTGGCCGCTGGGCCGACGCTGGAGTCATTTCGTGCTGATCTCAGGAGCGCAACCTTAATAGCCGGCCAATACGGCGTTGCACTCAAGAGCATCGTCTTTCCTCGCAATCAAATATCGCGGGAACACCTGGGTATTTGCTCTGAAGAAGGTCTCATCGCATATCGCAGTACGGAAGCAGACCCTTGGATCGAAAGAGGGAACAGCCTGCCTGACAGAGCGATGCGATTGGCCGACTCCTACCTGGGCCTCAGCGGTGACGGATGTGCAACGCCGTGCCTTGACGCAGAATGCGCGATGGTAAAAGTGTCCGGGTCCAGATTTCTGCGTCCATGGAACGGGATGCTGAAAGGATTCGAGGCTATACGGCTCAGACGGATCTGCGCATCCATGGACGCCGCCGCCAGGAACGATAAGACATTTCATCTCTGGTGGCACCCACACAATTTTGGCGTCCATTTGGATGAAAACATAAGCGTCTTTACCCGTATCGCAGAACATTATGTAAATCTCAAACGCGAGACCGGCTGGCAGTCCTTAACCATGGCCGAAGTTGCCGGAAATGTTGTGCGCGCGGAGAAACCGCATTGCGTGGCATAGTTCTGCTCGTCGATGACAGCGACTTGTCACGGATCATCTACCACGCACTGGCCGGCGAGTTCAGCATAGAAGCCGTTGTGCGGGAGGCTAAGGTTCCCCGGTTAACTTTTCTCAAGCGGCGACTGAAGAGGCTAGGCTGGCGCACACTGTTGGGACAGATTCTATTTACGAAGTGCATTGTCCCTCTGCTAAAGCGGGAGACGGCCCGGCGCCGAGAGCATATTCTGCGGCAATATGGGTTAAACGAGGCCTCTCTTCCAGCAGAGCGCGTGATTGATGTCAGGTCGATCAATGATGTCCAGACTGTAGCTCTCTTGCAGAAGCTGTCCCCCCGCATCATAGCCGTGAACGGGACACGCATATTGGAGGAGCATCTGTTGAATGCAATAGATGGGTTGTTCCTGAACACCCATGTTGGCGTCACGCCTCTTTATCGAGGAGTTCATGGAGGATACTGGGCACTAGCTTGTGGCGACCCTGATCATTTCGGCGTAACGATCCACAAGATTGACAAAGGAATCGATACGGGAGACATTGTTGCACAGACGGTCATCCAGCCTACCGACGCCGATAACTTCTCCACATATCCGCTGTTACAGATCGCCAGCGCGATTCCATTGCTAAAGCAAGCTATTCGCCATGCGTTTGATGGCAATCTCAAAACTATTCCGGCGCCTGCCGGAGGGTCAAAGCTATGGTCGCACCCAACCGCTTTCCAATACCTGAAACGACGGATCAGGCTCGGCGTCCGGTGAGTGGCAGTAGCTAGGAGAGAGTTGTGATTGGATTCACCCGAGTCACGCGTGGCGCCCTGAATCTTTGAATCCTCTGCAGTGTCCCGGCTGCGCCCCCTCCAATCAACAATGCGTACATCGGCATCACCGGAACTTTAAACCGCGAATAAGCCTCCGCTCCGGCGGAAATCACGAAGAAGTAACCGATCGTAAGAAAGAGAAGATAGCATAAATTGCGATCGCGCCGATACCAGTACCAGCATCCCACAACCGCCAGACATGCTTCAGGAACTGTGAAGAGCAACACGATGTATTCAGCTGTGCGGGGACCAACATTGCTGATCTTGGATAGAGCCTCTGCCCCACCGCCGAAAACGATGTAGGTGAGCGCCCACGCAGATGATCGAAGATAACTCAAGAAATTGTCTCGTATTATGGTCATACCTTTACGCGTAGAGTAAAAGGCAATCTGCGTTTCGGTAACATCTGAGCAGTTGCGGCCATATGCGCGCTCTAAATCGGCACATGTTTGATCAATCAATACATTCCTGACCTTGAGAACATTGGCCAGGTAGGGCCCGGGCTGTTGAACGGCCAGCGCCCCGGCAGCTCGATAGTATAGGAGGTCCTCGGCGCCAATGGTACTCATGCCAAAATAGCCCCCTTCGATGGCATTGCGTGTGGACCATAGCAAGGGAAGCAGTAAGAACGATGCGATCATAAACACGACCGGACGCAGCGCTCTCCGCCCTAGCGCGAGGAGCAGGCAAAGTGAGAGCGGCACAAAGTAGAGGATGCTCACTGGACGCACGAGTGCGGCGCACCCGCCGATCAGGCCAGCTGTAACGCTGGAGAGTATATCGCTGCCCGACTTAGTTATCGCGCGATAAATAAGCCAGGCCACCAGGGTAATGAGCAGCGTTGATATGGTTTCGGTCAAAAGCAGGTTCGCAATGCGAATGGTGGCCAGGTCCAGACACAATACTGACGCTGCAGTGAGTGCAACCAAGCGGCTGCCAGTAACTTGTAGTGCGAAGGCGGGCACAGCGACTGCTAATAGCACGCAAACAGCATGTTGCAATACAATCAGGTATTCAACCTTTAGAGGAGCGGCTCGGAAGATGACGAGGAGGAGCGGGTAGCCAGGTGTTCGACGCAATTCTGGTTGCTGCAGAGCATTGACAAAGCCGTGCCCGTGCAGAAGATTGTCAGCTGGGATCAAATAAGATGCAGTGTCAACGCCATAATGACCGCGATCAAGATATAAATATGCTGCATGAGTCAGAACGCACAGCGTTAGTGCGATCCACAAGGCTGGTGACGCAACTAATCTCCTGCCGGCCATAGGCTAATCTTCATCTCCTGCAGGTGAGCTGCACGCTTGGATTGACTGACGTGAGGAACAATAGTGTCGTCGCTAAGAAGATATCAATCGGCTAAGAGCTGCCATCTTCAGAGCCTCACAATGGTTCTAGGGCTATGTCATCTACCCAGAATTTTCCTTGAATACGTGTCCCCCCAGGGCGGCGTAATACGGCGAGGATCAGGAGCGTCGTCTCAGGTCCGGTTTGCAACTCTGCCGCCACACGATGCCACGGAGTAGTGCCAATAGTTTCTTCGGTCGCGCCATAGACTGCGTTGTCGTCATCGTTTAGGACGGCGAGAGTCGGACCGTTTGCAGTATCGAGATTGTCGCTTTTCACCCATGCCGAAAGACGATAACGACTGTGGGGCCTTACGGCAATGTATTGAAAGATGCCGGCGTCGCTACCTGTCTCGCTGTAGACAAGTCTTAAGGAACGGTCCCCGGTATGGAAGTCAGCACTGTCCAGGGTCACTGCAATCTGTGGTCTTGGATTGTAGCGCCAGTCAAACCCCGAATTGAGAATCTCCTGCGAGAACGAGCCGTCCGTGACCATATTATCCGGTCGAGAATATGCTTGAAGTGCTTCGGACCTGGAAGAGAGTTGCTTCCACGCAGCACTTGCTGATGCAATGGCGTGGGCCTGTATCAGACTGTCGATGTAGAACAGGCCGTCGTGGTAATCGAAGACGGTTTTCAATCCGATGAGCGCCGACCAGATCTGGTGAGCCGAGTCGAGATCTCCCGCCGATAATAAGAGCTTGATGAATGCCAGATAGACTTGCGGATTTGGCGGGAGAATGCTTTGAATGCGACGGGTGTCGTGTAATGATTGCCAGCAGACGTTCAGGGCGGCAGGGGCAAGGGAAGGTTCTTCCCGAAGAACGACGGCAAACTGCTTCAATGCTTCTGAGGTATTACCCTGAATCAGGGAAAAGTTAGCAACGCTCCATATCGTGTCCGGAGTGGTCGGATCGACGGAGAGTGCCTTCTGGATAGCGGCATCAGTCATTTGTTGATTCCCGTCGGAATAATATGCTCGCGCCAGATCCAACCAAATTGAGGAGCTGTATGGATTTAGCTCGGAAGCTCGCTTGCATTCGACAATGGCACGTCCGGAGTCCTGGGAAGCGAACATCATGCTGCGACACAAAAGATCGTGATAGGTCGCATTCCGCGGCGCCAGAGCAACAGCTCTCTCGATGGAGAACTGATCGGAGTGATCCGCAAACCGCTGCGCTCGATATGCTTGGACTACGAACCAGGTGTAACCCGCCACACACGCGAAGCAGGCAACGAATGAGAGCCACCTTGGTGAAAGGCTCTGTTGTGAAGTTCGCGCCATAACGAGCGATTCCCCATTCACGGCTATGAAGATCTGGATGTTGTCTCTTCTTGTTCGCGTCCCTTTGCAATATTCCCTAAGTCCGGGTTATCCCTGATCGTCGTCTTGTAATCGTCGTTCTTCCCGTCGCCATAATAGGGGTATTTGGAGCGATAGTAGTAATAATAATAATCCGGCGAGGTCAGGTCTGCGGCGTTCACAACAACACCAAGTACGTTAGCCTTTACGCTTTGAAGTAGATTGCGGGTTCGGCGAACGTGGGCCGCTGTAGTTTGACCGGAGCGAATGATGAGAAGCACGGCATCCGCTTGTACCGAGAGGATGACGGCATCCGTTACTGAGATAACTGGGGGAGAGTCGACAATAACATGGTCATATTCCTCGCACCATTTCGTGAGGAGATCTTGCATCAAAGATGAACTTAATAGTTCGGATGGGTGCGGCGGCACAAGTCCGGCAGGCATAACAAATAAGTTTGGTTGAGCCGTTGCGTGGATGGCATCGCTGATCGTGGCGCCTCCGGTCAAGACGTTTGATAAGCCAACTTGTCCTTTTAAACCGAAGGCAGTGTGAATGCAAGGATGGCGCATGTCCGCGTCTACAAGTAGGATTCGCTTCCCTTGTTGCGCTAGAACGATAGCCACATTAAGACAGGTCATTGTCTTCCCATCTTGAGGGACTGAACTCGTGACCAAAATAGAGCGTGGCGGATGAGCTACGCTCGAAAGAAGAATCGATGTGCGCAATGTGCGGTAGGCTTCAGCGATGTTCGACTTGGGTTCTAAATAGCTGATCAGTGGGCGTGGATCTGCATTGTTCCGGGAAGTCTTCTTTAGTAAATGGGCTCTTGCAATACTCGTAACCGCCCCATCGACTGCCGATTGCAGGGGAATCACTCCGATGGTTGGCAGTCCCGAAATGCTTTCTGCCTGCTCCGGCGTTCGCACCGTGGTGTCAAGCGCTGCCAAACCAAGAGCAATCGCGACGCCGCCGATCAAGCCGATCAGCAGGGCGAACTCCAGGTTTCTTGGAATGTTTGGCGTCGCTGGGTGTAGTGGTACACGCGCTCTGTCAACCACCCGAATGTTGCTCGAGTCCAAACCTGCAGCGAGGCCGGCCTCCTTGAGTTGTTGCAGCAGTCCATCGTAGAGTTGACGATTTGAATCAGCCTCCTGTTTTAGCACCTTGTATTCGATGGCATTTTGATTGAGTTGGTCAGCAACGCCCGTCTGCTCGGCCAGCGCAGACTGCAACATCCGCTCCCGACTTATCGCGGTTTGGTAGTCATTCCGAATGCGATTCACGGTATTCTGCGCTTGCTCGTTGTAGCTTCGATCAATTTGATCAAGCTGGTTCTTAATCTCAACAACCTTCGGGTAACCGGGACCGAACTGGGTAGAGAGCAGCGCAAACTGCGCCTGCAGCTGAGTTTGTTGTTGGCGGAGAGCAGTAAGAATGGGGTCTTGGAGAACTGCCGTCAGAGTTGACGGGTTGTTGCTCGTCGCAATTTGGTAAAGCGCCTCCTTTTGAATGCGATCTGCCTGTGCTCCGGTCAACTCTTTATTTAATTCATCGAGCTTTTCGGTCGTCAGGTTTTGTTTGTCATCGGTGCCGACAATATCGTGTTCTTTTTGATACCGAACCAGCTTGGCCTGAGACGATTCCATTTTGATCTGCAGATCAGCTAGTTGCTTGGACAGCCAATCAGCAGCCTGCATGGTGCTGTTGTATCGCGATTTGACATTTTGCTCGATGAATGTGGCTGTAATTGCATTGGCGATGTCCGCTGCGAGCGACGCATTCGCGTCTGAGTATTTAATTTCAATCAAAGATGTATCGGGAACCTGCTGTACCTTCAGATTCCCCTGAAATCTGCGAATGAGTTGTTCTTGCCGCGAACTCTCCCGGGCTAGCGATTCAGAAACGGTGATGCCTCCGGTGCTTTGCGTTTGAGCCGTACCGGCAAAATCAGGGCGCGAATCAAGGTTTAGTCGATGAATCACCAATTCGGCCAAGGTGTCAGATTGCAGAATCTTGACCTGAGTATCGATATCCTGCTGCTCGATATACCCAGCTTGGGAGCCGTTGCTGTCTTTGAAGTTGAGCGGGTTAGACGTCCGGGGAGAGATCATGATCCTCGTCGCAGCGTCATAAATCGGCGTAGTGCGGATGCTGATCAGGGCCGCCATGATGAAGACGATCACCACTGACACGATCACAGTCCATTTGCGGTTAAGCAGGATTCGCCAGTAATCGCTTAGCGACTGTTCTCGGGTGGTTAGTCCGTACATCTCCTGAAGATTCGCGAGCCTGAGCGAATCACGGCCTGTCAATTCGGAAGATTCTTCAAGTAATCTTCCCGAGTCCATTCTCGCTACCCTCGCGTCCTGGCAGGTTTGTGATTCGCATGGTTGTTGAGTTGCGTGGTCACGAGCGCCGCTAAAGTAAAAAAGAACGCCGCATTCGCCGGTATCTGCAGATTGAAATCGACAAATCCGTGAGCCAGGAGACCGATGCAACCCAGGAAAGCGGCCAGTTGCAGGCTGGAGCGCGTGTCTCTATTCCAGTGCTTCAAAGTTTGGATGCCCTCGCGACACAGCAACGTGAGGAAAGCGGCAGCTATTGCAAAACCCACTATACCCGTTTCGACGAGCGCTTGAATGTAGTCGTTGTGCGCTTCATTCACCCACAAGTTTGAAAAAAAGCTTTGGAATGAAGGATATGCAACCGGAAAAGTTCCAAGGCCCCACCCGAGGATTGGGCGCTCCCGCAGCATCCTGAGACTGTCTCTTACGATCGCGATGCGCCCGGTTGCTCCGGCGTCGGCGATGGGGTTGAGTAGACGTGCAAGCCTTTCGACTAGTCCCGAAGGACGCAACCAAGCTAGCCAGACGACGAGAGCAATGCAAAGAACACCGAGTAGCAGAATCTCTCGGTAAGCGGAGGATCGATTCCGAAACAAGATCAGCGACAGTACCGCTAACTCGATAACAAAAGCTATCATGCCTCCTAGCGATTGGGATAAGAAGATGGTGCTGCACATGACAAGGGCAGCAAAGAGAAAAAATGCCCTGCTAGGTTTTCCGGCTCGACTGGCAATCGCAAGTACGAGTGGAAAGGGAACCAGCATTTCCATTAAGCCAGCATAATGCGCATGATTCACGTATGGCCCGTATATCCACCCGCCATGTCGATTGGATACAACCCAATAAATCTTTCCGTTCGAAGTAAATTGTTGGACGATTGCGAATAGAGAGAGTAGGAAGCCATATCCCACGCAAAAACGACCGAAGACTGAGATCCAACGTTGCCGATGTAGCACTTGGGATGCAAGGAAGAACAGGCCCGCATAACCGCCCCACAGAAGTCCCTTGGACCACGTCACGTACCAGTATGCGGTCAAATGGAAAGATATCTGAACCATCACCACACCGGCAAACAAAGCCATTGGGATGAACAAGGGATTTGGAGTTATATGAAAACCGCCATTCATGGATTCCCGTGCCGCCCACATCACAATGAGAAACGAAACCGCCACCTCCAGGGCGCAAATGCTCCATGGTTGGACGGCACCAAATGCCAGCGGCCCGAATCCGAGGACAGAGCAAATTCCCACCACCAAGACAAAGTCAAGCGTCTGAACAATCCGACTGACGGGTGCAGCGAAAGCAAGTTGCGAGGTCTCGGTGAGGCGATGTTTGGTTTGCAGTGGGGTCAGAATTTACTCCTTGAAAGGCAATAACTTCTGCGAGACAGGAGTGTAACGCCACGGCTGACCGGTTGTCATTTTAGCTTCAGGCTTCTTGCCTCGAGGCTTCATGCGACCCCTTCTGCGGGAATGTCTTGCCGTCGATTCTTGTGGGTAATCCAATCACCTCGTTTGAGCCGTACAACATGAGGAAAGCAAGATTGGATTTCGATGCACTCGAACGGACTATTCGGGTCACTCTGGCCCGCGGTATCCGAGCGCACACCAGCAGGGCGATTCGCTAAACACAATTCGCTCGAATCCCGCGCTTTTCATCATGTCGTTTATCTGTTTGCGCGTGAAGCGTCTCTCGAGCCGGGTGCCAAAGCGATCCAGAGCGTCAGTACGCATTGAATAAAAGCTCCGGTTTCGATAAGAGGACAAGGGGACAAGGTCGACGTCACCGCCCGCTCTCTCAAGCCACTTTGCGGCGCGCGCCAGTGGCCAATAGACGAGAGCGGCAATCAGTTCGCAGAGCGCCGATCGGACCGCGAATGGGAGGGCGCTGATGAACCGGCGGAAAATATCGGAAACCCGCCATGCCATTCGGAACCATGCGGGACGGTTGTCGAACGCATAATAAAGATAGACCAGCAGTGGTGCTCCCGGCTTCAATTTGCGCAGGCACTCTCGGAGTCCTTGCTGCGGATCTGGTATGTGATGAAGCACACCGAGGGAGTATCCAAAATCCGCGCAACTGTCCGCGAGCGGAATCGCTTCTGCGGAGGCACAGTGGAAGCTGCAGTTAGTATGCATCTGAAGATTTCGACGCGCGACATCCAGAGCGGCCGCGCTTGGATCAATGCAATGGAGATGCCCGACCCGTTGAGCTGCAAAGTGGGCCCACCGGCCTGTACCGCATCCGAGATCAAAGCCTTTAGCGTAGGGCGGCAATTCGTTCCAGGGAAAAATGGAGAAATACGATTGAAAGAGAGCCTCAAGGTCGGGATTGTTGAGACCCGCGTGATCAAACTTGTTCCACTCCTTTCCAAATGCTTCAACTACGGCGGGATTAACGTTGCTCATCGCACCTCCGCTACCTGCACCGCGCCGGCCCGTAACACCGACTCGTACATCCGGATGCAACCGTCAACGGTATTTTCAATGCTGAACTGGCGCGCGCGCTGAAGACTCGCCCCGCTCATCTCGCGTTGCAGTTCGGGCGACTTGATCAAAGCCCTGACATGCTGAGCCAATGCCTTGTCGTCCCCGGGAGGAAAGAGAATCCCTGCGCCCGCAACCACCTGCGCAAGGCCCGGAACATCGCTTGCTACTACCGGCAGCCCAGCTGCCATCGCCTCGCACGCGGCGATACCGAAGCCGTCGGAGTGAGTGGAATGAATATAAATGTCTGAGGCCTTCAAGACAGCGGCGACATCACGTCGCCAGCCGAGAAAAGTGACCCGAGTCCTGATTCCGAGAGACTCAGCCAACTGCTCGAGCCGAGGACGCAACGGGCCATCTCCGACGAGGATAAGGTGAGTATCCGGCAGCGCAGCCAAAGCCCTTAGAAGTGTAGCGTGGTCTTTCTGGGCCTCGAAGCGTCCGACAAAAACCAGACGCGTAACCTCAGATGGCACATTCGCTAGTGTGGCGGGGTGGGCATTTTCGAATGCGTCGAGAGGTATCCCGTTCGGGATTACGGCGACTTTTACTCTAACGCCAGGGCACCATCGGATCAAGGATTCTGCAGTGGCCTCACTGATGCAGGCAATACGCTCGTAATGTGGATACATCCATAGATCAACCGGCCGCAACCACCATCGACGTCGCGCGTTCCAGGTATTGTGTTCCGTGGTAACCAAAGGGATACGACATCTCCTTCGAGCCACCGCCAACACTGCCCAGAGCTGCGCAGGAAAAAGGTGCACATGGACGAGGTCGTATCCGTGAAGGAGATTGGCCAATGCGAAAATCTGTCGTGGCGAATACAAACTATGCACGCCTGTATAACGCAAATAGATACCCTGGTCCTGAAGCGAACGCTCGAGAGGACTGGGTCGTCTGAGTAATGCTATGACATCGCAGGTGACCCCGCGTGTCCGAAACCGAGGAGCCATTGCCGTAAGCATGACTTCAGCTCCGCCGCGATTCAAGGAGTCGATGACGTGGAGAACGCGCATGATCCAACCCTATGAAAAGCCGCGGTAACAACCTGAACCAGCAGCTTATCAAAAATCCATCAGCATCTGTGCACATGCTAAACTTGTTCCCTCGTCAGCACTGGACTCAACCGAGGGCAAATGGGAATTCCCGCCACCAGAGCCATTCATGAGCCGATTGAGGCAGTCCCACCAGGAAATGTCGCTCGATATGTCGTCGTTATCAAACTGGTTGCAGTCGTCTCCATAGTCACGAGTCCATTCTGGTTGAGCGCGCTCTTCTTCACCAGTCCCCGCGACTATTCTTACGCGTCCTCTCTCATCTGCGTCCCTTTAATGGCAATCGTCAGCGCAGTGGCGGTAGCACACTTTACTCAGAGCGATCCCTATTTTCGGCGGCTGTTACTGGCAGGCCTTGTAGCGCACATGGCGGCCTCAAGCCTGTTTCTTTGGGTAGGACTAACTATCTACGGTGGTGTGGTGGATGCCTTCCACTATTGGACCGTCGGTTTGCAACTGGCGGAGACTTTCCGGGCAATCGGGTGGAGCGCATTTCAGCCGCCCTACTTCAGCACCAATCTGATCAACAATATATGCGGAATCGCATCGCTGTTGACTGGCGATGCGCTGCCAACTCTCTTTATCGCATTTGCACTCGTATCCCTCGCAGGAGGGTACCTTTTCTACCGCGCGTTTACTATCGCGTTCCCTGGTGGTGATCGATGGCTCTTTGGACTTCTTGTCGTGTTATCGCCGTCGCTTTTGTTCTGGTCTAGTTTTGTAGGAAAAGATGCACTCATCCAATGTTCGATTGCGTTGACCTGCTTTGGATTTGCCCGGTTAACGCAACGGCCCGGACCCAGAGCCGCTCTCCTTTGCGCAATTGGACTTGCCGGCACGCTCGCAGTGCGGGCGCACGTGGCTGCAATGCTCGCCATTGCGATGACGTTTCCTTATGCCGTGGGGAGGTCAAGGACCGGACGAGCCAATGTCGCAGCCAGAATCATTCTCGTTCCGGTGCTGTTGGGCGGCACCTACTTTCTCATTAGTCAGGCAGGAAGCTTTCTGGGCTTGGATAGCGACAATTCAAAGGGCATCTCTCAGGAAGCGGATTCTGTCACCAGGACCAGCCAGACCGGCGGATCGGCATTCAACGAAGGAACGTCTCTGCCCGTTCGTATCGCGGAGTCCCCTTTCCTGCTGTTTCGACCTTTTCCATGGGAGATGCATAACCTAATGGCCCTCGCCCCTGCCGCTGAGTCAGTTGGCGTGATGCTTCTTTGCTGGTATCGGCGGCGTGAATTCTGGACAACGCTGCGGCATTGGCGGGACCCATATGTAGGCTTCCTTCTGGTGTACTCGGTGGTCTTCCTGATTACATTTGGAGGAGCGATTAGTAATTTTGGAATTCTGTTGCGCCAGCGCATTATGGTGACGCCTCTTGTATTCATGCTTACATGTGCGCGGCAAAAGCTTCCGATTCGAGACGCACCACGGGGGTTTGGAAAGAACATCTGGCTGTCGCCTACTGCAGGTGCGCCGCGATCTGATCGTATTCCGACCCAGGTCTGATCCCGAGGAGTTGAAGCGACATGTGCGGCATCAGTGGCTTCCTTGATCTGAGCTGTATCAACTCGGCGAATGAGTTGCGAAGCATCGCGACGCGGATGGCCGAGACTCTGCGCCACAGGGGCCCCAATCATGCCGGGGTCTGGGCGGATGCCGAAGCCGGGGTTGCCCTCAGCATGAGACGGCTAGCGATCCTCGATCTTTCCCCGGCAGGACATCAACCCATGCAATCGTCCAGTGGGCGTTACGTCCTCGTTTTCAATGGCGAGATATATAACTACGAAGATCTAAGAGGCGAACTATCGAAGGGGGAGCAAGCCTGTTCGTTCCACGGAGATTCCGATACGGAGGTGATGCTGGCCGCTTTCGAGAAATGGGGGATCGAGCAATCGGTAGTCCGTTTTAACGGAATGTTCGCTTTTGCCGTGTGGGATCGCGACGACAGAAGCCTGACTCTCGGGCGCGATCGCTTTGGAGAGAAGCCACTCTACTATTTCAGAACCGGAAGACATTTCATCTTTGGTTCAGAGTTGAAAGCTCTGCGCGCTCATCCTGGCTTTATCGACGAGGTGGACCCGGACGCAATCGCTCTCTTCCTTCGTCATAGCTGTGTCCCGGCGTCCTATTCGATCTATAGGAACACCAATAAACTGGCTGCGGCAACCCTGTTGAGAGTTTCCGCAAGAGACTTCGCATCCAGTCCCCAGCCGTATTGGTCGCTGCGCGAAGTTATCAACGAGGGCGTTTCCAATCCTCTCGAATGCGACGAGCAGGAAGCGGTCGAGCAACTTGATTGGCTACTCCGGGATGCTGTTCGAATTCGAATGCGCTCGGATGTTCCTCTTGGTGCCTTTCTTTCAGGAGGCATCGACTCGTCCACCATAGTTTCGTTGATGCAGGCCCAAAGCCGAGGGCGCGTAAAGACATTCTCGATAGGAAGTCATGACAAGGAGTTTGACGAAGCGAACGATGCGTCGCAGGTTGCCCGCCACTTGGGAACGGAGCACACCGAACTCTATGTGACCTCAGAGCAGGCAATGGCGATTATCCCGCTCTTGCCACGCATCTACGACGAACCATTTGCCGACTCCTCTCAGATTCCGACGATTCTGGTTTCCCAACTCGCACGGGAACACGTGACCGTGAGCCTCTCAGGCGATGGCGGTGACGAACTCTTTGGCGGATACAACCGGCACGCCTGGGGTGACATGCTCAGTCGCCGTCTCCGCCACTTGCCGCTCTTTCTGCGAAAATTCGGAGCAGCGGGCATCAGGACAATGCCGACAGATGGCTGGGACTATCTCTTTCGGCTGTGCAAGCCGATAACTCCCGTCCACTGGCATCAGCGGATGCCAGGATACAAACTTCACAAGCTGGCGTCCATCTTAGAAAGTCAGGGTACTCATTCTCTCTATGAAAAGTTAACTTCTCACTGGCTGAATCCTGAGACGCTTCTTGCCGGCGTCTCATCGCCTGCAACGATGCTCTCCGGGGACAACCATCAAGGACTGCGAAGTGCAGAAGAGGAGATTATGTACCTCGACGCAGTTCGTTACTTACCGGACGATATCCTGGTTAAGCTTGACAGGGCAACGATGGCCGTTAGCCTGGAAGGCAGAGTCCCGCTACTGGATCATCGTGTTGCTGAGTTTGCCTGGAGACTACCGCTGGGCATGCGGATCCGCCAACGACAGGGCAAGTGGATTCTTCGCCAGGTCCTTCACCGCTACGTGCCGCGGGAAATCATAGATCGTCCCAAATCCGGATTTGGTGTGCCCCTGGGAACGTGGCTGCGGGGTCCGCTCAGGGATTGGGCAGAATCGCTTCTGAACGAAAGCCGTCTGCGCCAGGATGGATACTTCAATGTTGTACCTATAGTGAAAATGTGGCGCGAACATCTCTCTGGCAAGTTAAATTGGGAATACCATCTGTGGGATGTACTGATGTTCCAGGCATGGCTGGATGAGGTCCGTCGCAAATCTGACGATCCATCTGTGGATGTGCAGGGCATTGCGGGCGTAGCGATGGGTAGCGCATGAGCGGTAGTCACATCAGTGTTCTGCATGCGGTAACGGACCCGCTGAGCACTATTCTGATGCGCGGGCAGCTGGATTATCTGCGGACAAATGGCTTCGATCCTGCTCTATTGTCGAGTCCCGGCGAAAAGCTGGCGCAGATCAGCGCCGAAGAGGGGTACCCGGTCTTTGGCGTAGCAATGAGGAGAGATATCTCACCGGGACGCGATCTGCGATCTCTTTTCGAGATATGGCGGCTTCTACGCCGAATCAAGCCGGTAATCTGCAATAGCGGTACACCAAAAGCCGGGTTGTTGGTAGGATTTGCCGCTTGGCTTACTCGCGTTCCGTGTCGTGTATACACTCTTCGCGGACTCCGCCTCGAGACCGCAACCGGCATTAAGAGAATGATCCTGACGATCACGGAGAAAATGGCGTGCTTCAGCGCGCATCGTGTTGTTTGTGTGAGCGCCAGTCTTCGCGAGCGAGCGATTGCCCTGGGGCTCGTGGCGCGACCAAAGACAGTTTTGCTCGCTGCAGGAAGCGGTAACGGTGTGGATCCCAGCCGATTCGAGCTGACCCCGGAAAAGATGGCACTCGCGGCCGCCCTGCGCCAGGACCTGGGAATTCGTCCCAACCAGCCTGTAATCGGCTTCGCGGGAAGGTTTACACGGGATAAGGGCCTCCCAGAACTGATTGCGGCGTTCCAATTGATACGCAGGGAAGTGCCAGACGCTGTCCTGCTGTTAGTGGGGAATTACGAAGAAGGGGACCGTGTACCTGAAGACATAAGAGAAGCTATCAAATCGGACCCGGCGATTCACCACGTAGGATTTACATCTCAGATAGAACTGTATTACCTCGTCATGACGATTTTTGTGTTACCCACCCATCGCGAAGGCTTCCCGAACACAGTTCTGGAAGCGCAGGCTGCGGGTCTTCCTGTTGTCACCACATTTGGGACCGGTGCGGTGGATGCGATTGACGACGGTATCACTGGACTGCTCACTCCAGTTGGCGATGCCGGCAAGTTGGCAGAGGCGGTTCTGTCGCTCTTGTCAGACCCGATCAGAATGCAATTAATGGGGCGGTTAGGAAGAGAACGTGTTCGTCGCGATTTCCGAAACGAGACTGTGTGGGAAGCATTAGCCTCGTTATATCGAGCCATGCTTCAGGAACGGGGTTACCCACTCCCTGCTGCGAACCGTGTGGAGGCGGTGCGATGCGCTCAAACCCGGTAGGGACAGCTTGCAAGCGCATTCTCGATATTGCAGGTGCATCCATCGCACTCGCGGTCGCGTGGCCTCTGATGGCCGCGGTGGCCATCACAATCCGGCTGACAATGGGCCGGCCGATTCTCTTTCGACAGGTGAGGCCTGGCTGGCATGAGCGTCCATTTACGTTACTCAAATTCCGGACGATGGTTGAAGCCACATCTTTGGGGATCGACCCTTCCACTGATGCTGCGCGACTCACCAGGGTGGGGATCGCCTTGCGGCGCTTTAGCCTCGACGAGCTCCCGCAACTATGGAATGTGCTGAAGGGGGAAATGAGCCTCGTGGGCCCACGCCCCCTGCTGACGGAATATCTCGACTACTACACTCCCGAGCAGGCGAAAAGGCATCTCATGAAGCCGGGAATTACAGGATTGGCACAGGTAAAGGGACGCAATGCGATCACCTGGGAACAGAAGTTTCTGTGGGATGTCTGGTACGTCGAGCACTGGAGTTTTTGGCTGGATCTTCGAATTCTCCTGTCTACTGTTGAAAAAGTCATCAGACGAGAGGGAATCAACCAGCAAGGCCAGGCAACGATGGAAAAATTCGGAGTTGAGCGAAGGTGAAAGCACTGTCGAGCCACAGCCCGGTGATCGTCTATGGTGCAAGCGGACACGGAAAGGTGGTCGCCGATATTCTTCGGGCTTGCGGAATGGAAGTCGAAGGCTTCGTAGACGATGACCCTTTAAAGCGCGGGGAAGCATCAGATCTCAAGATCTTAGGCGATTCAAAGTGGCTTACTCGACAAGCTACCCGTCAGCCGGTTGCTGTAGCGCTCGGAATAGGTGACAATTTTTCTCGCTGCACAACAGCGGAGCGATGTCTTGCGGCTGGCGTCCGGCTGCTATCTGCGGTGCATCCGTCCGCAACGATTTCGCCTTCGGCAAAGATCTCTCCTGGTGTCGTCATCATGGCACATGCTGTGGTCAATGCCGACGCTGTGATCGGGCGGGGGACAATCATAAATACTGGCGCCATTGTTGAACATGATTGCAATGTTGGCAATTTCGCACATCTCTCGCCAAGGGTCGCCATTGGAGGTCATGTACAGGTGGGCGACCGTTCCTGGCTTGGCATCGGGTCTACGGTCATTCCCAACATCAAAATCGGTGCGGGTTCGATTGTCGGAGCGGGGGCGACGGTCGTGCACGACGTCGAAGACTGGGTAGTCGCAATCGGTACCCCGGCACGCACCTTGAAAAAATTGACGCCTCGTACCTGATTACAAAACCTTAGTGGTAGAAGCCATAAAATGCTAGGCCCGAAGCCAGGGCGACGGCTACATCCACCGTTCTCGCAGCAGCTATCTTTCCCTTACTCGACGGAACGAAGAGAATATCGTTGGACTGCATGGGTATATCGGGAGCCTTTGAAACCAGAATCTTATCCAGTGGAACCAGAATCTCTTGTTGCCCGCCTGGCGTTCGGCGTACGATCCGGGCGTTCGACGGTTTCGCGAACTTTGCAAGTCCGTGCGCCATCGCGACTGCTTTCATCACGGTGTACTCGCCCTTTTCGTCCATGAGAAAACCACTCGGCGCGAGTACTTCGCCCACAACATAGATAACGCCCGCTTTGGACACGATGATCGTGTCTCCCTGCTGCACCGGAACGTTGGCCTCCAGCGACTTCAGGGGATCACTGCTCAGGAAGACGGTCTGCGTCGCGCCGATGTTGCCCTTGTGCGTGATCGTCACCAACTGTCCGGCGTTCGCCGTCGCACCGCCCGCTTCTGCCAGGATGTCGAAAAAGGTTCCGGATCCCACAATCGGGTAGATGCCCGGCCTTCCAACCTCGCCCATCAAGACAACTCCGCTCGAAAAACTCGTCATCACGATGCTTACATGCGGAAACTTCAATACGCCCTTTTTGAAATAGGCTTGTTCAACGACTCCCTGGGCGTCCTCCACGTGCATGCCGGCGACGTGCACATAGTTGATCAGGGGCATGTAGATGTCGCCGCCACTGTTCACCGCGGCCTTCTGCGAGAGGTCAGGCGCGCCATAGACTGACACTTCCAGCACGTCTCCCGGTGAGATGAAGTAATACGATTGATCGCCAGCGGGTGTTACAGCTGCCGGGGGAGTTGTTGGATTCGGAGCAGCTCCTGAAAACGCCGGAGGTGGATACGTCGATGTGCCGTTTAACGGTTGCGTCTGTGAGTTGCCGGTTGTTTGCGCCGAGAGCGGGGCAAGCAGGCTGAATACCAACGCGACCGCGAAGCCGATTCGCACACTGAGTCGCAGAGACACAGGGTTCGTACGAGCAGTGCGCTGGAAGATGCAACTCAAATGCCGACCTCCAATAGCCGGGATGATACACCATGACGCATCGCCTTGAACCGGCATCAACGTTGTGAGCAAAGCTTAGCGTGCCAGCTCTTCGAAAAGCGACGTAGGAGCCAGTGGCACCCTGGGATAAAGCGTAGAAGCGCCGCTCTCTACGTACAGCTCAATCTTTGCAGGGTCCAGAATCAATTCCTTGAAAATGTGGACTGCGGCCTGTGCAGGAACAAGCCAGGGAAGGCGGCGTGTCGTTAGATGAGCTTCCTTTCTGGATACGAATTCCCAGCCGGCACACTCCGGATATAGCCCCCGGTCGTGATAGAAGTAGTCCTGCTTATTAAGGTCCACTCCGCAAAGAACAATGCGTCTGTAGCCCATGATCGCCGCAAGTGCCATCATCGCGATGACCGACCCGCCGTACTTGAAGAGCCACGCCACTTTGGCGCGATCAGTAAACGCCCCAATCGATTGCATATATCGTATGCCGGCACGGAGCTCTTCCTCATTACGCGCAACGACGGGCATCGAGAAGCCTACGTATAGATTTCTCTTCATGCCTTCTGGAAGCTCGAACACCGTTTGTTGAGGTCCGATCGGGTTCACTTCCGTGACGATCTTCACAGTGTTTATATAGGCCTCTGACCGGCGTTCAAGAAGCGACCGAAAGGCGTCGTACATCGCGGGTTGTTCGTCATACGTCATATTTTCAAAATGAAAGAAGCGTGGGACGAAGGGATGCACCGGCCAGAAGTTGATGCCGACGCTGTCATGTCTCCCGATGGCCCGCCATCGCTCTTCGGAAATCTCGTTAATAGACGATGCGCTGCCAAGTATGAACAGCGTATCGCTCGCTCTGAGGTCGCGCAGCTCCAGAGTTTGCAAAAGCGGCAAACCAGCAAGAGCGGCGGCTTTTTCGGCTCGACCGGCCTCTTCCCGTAAACGCGTGTGGTGGTACAAGCGATAGAGCAGCGGGTGGGGTAAGTGCTTGGCTAGCGAGCGGATCGTTTTCATGTCAAGCGGCTATCGTCAAACTACGTAGCTGCCTACGGGATACAACTCAAGATTCTGGCCGATCCATTCAATCGTTCGTTTCAGTCCGTCCCGCAACGAAACCGTGGGAGCCCACCCTGTCAGCTGATTCAGCAGAAGACTATTTGCACAGAGCCGATCCACCTCACTCGCCTCCGGGCGCACACGCGCTTGTTCAAGATCAATCTCGCATTTTGTACCTGTCAGCTCCAGGATCATTCCGATCAGTTCGCGAATCGATGTCTCAGTGCCGCTGCCAATGTTCAGCGTCTTCCCAATCGTTGCAGGAGTTTCCGCAATTGCGATGAATCCTTCCACAGTGTCCGAAACAAAATTGAAATCGCGCGTCGTATGCACGTTCCCCAGTTTCACTGATGGTTGCGCCAGCGCTTGCGTAACAATCGTCGGAATGACCGCACGGCCTGACTGATGTGGGCCGTAGGTATTGAAGGGACGAGCAATCGAGACGGGCAAACCGAAGGACAGATGATACGACTCAGCGATCTTGTCAGCGCCGATTTTCGTTGCGGAATAGGGTGATTGGCCCTGCAGCACATGACTCTCGTCAATCGGAACGTATTGCGCGGAGCCGTATACTTCGCTGGTCGACGTGCACACGAGCCGTTCGGTTCCGAGTCTTCGTGCAGACTCCAGGACATTCAAGGTGCCTTCAATATTGGTTTGAACGTACGACCTCGGCGAATTATACGAATACGGAATTCCTATTAACGCGGCAAGATGAAAGATGATGTCCACATCTTTGGCTGCATTGAAGACGCTTTCACCATCGCGGATGTCGCCGTGAATGATCTCCATCTCCGAACGCAAAGGCGATGCCGACAACCAACCGAGAGATCCTTGCGAATTGTAGCGAAGAAAGCAGCGAGTCCTGGCGCCCAATTGGGCGACCCGCTCCGCAAGATGGCTTCCGATAAATCCGCCTGCCCCGGTGACCAGCACCCGGCGGTTCTTCCATGTGAACGGATCGTTCAACGTATAGCCGTCTCCTAGACAATTCCCATCGCAGCATCGGCTGATGCGCGCTCGTATTGTTCCATCTGCCCAACATCGAGCCAGTACTCGCGTATAGGGAAGCAGATGACGCGCTTGTTTGCACCGATCAGAGTGTTTATCAAATCCGGCATGTCGTATGCACGGTCCCGAGGAACCATCTGGCAAACGCCTGGTTGAATGAGATAGATCCCGGCATTGATAAAGTGTCGAATCGACGGCTTCTCGACTACATGGACAGCGTCAATCCCTTCCGTACTGACCACGCCATACGGTATTCGCACTTCGTATTGTTGGACCGCGACGGTCATATCCGCCGCGTGCTCGCGATGAAACTCCAGCATGGCCCGGAAATCGATCGAGGTCAAAATGTCTCCGTTGACCACAAGCAATGGCAGGTCTCCCACAGAGGCCTTCGCCAGCGCGCCTGCGGTCCCCATAGGCCGCTCTTCATCGACATACTCAATATGTATGCCGAAGTCCCGCCCATCCTGAAAGTGCTCCGTGATGCTGTCAGCCAGATAATGCGTCGAGATGCTGACATGTTGAATCCCGGCCGCCCGGAGCTTGCCCACCAGGTGCTCCAGGATGGGTCTGCCGCTTACCGGCAGCATCGGCTTCGGACACGTCTCCGTGAGCGGCATCAATCGCTTTCCGAAGCCCCCCGCCATAATAAATCCGTCCAGGGGCAGTGCGGATGACGCCAGATAATCGGAGTCCACGGCAATGTCAACCACGCGCTCATCCGCGTCCAACAAGGGAATCTGCCGTATGCGATACTCCGCCATGAGTCTGAGCAGTTCATCCGGTGCGGTGCCGATGGCAGCGATGACCGGACGGCTATCACGGCCCTTATCCTTCCGCAGCGCAAGAAGATCCGCGATTCGTTGATCCAGTTCAATTCCCAGGAGAATCGCGCGTCGCACGTCGCCATCGGTAATCGTTGCTTCCAGTCGGTTCTGTTCGTCGACAACCAGCGTAATGCCCAAACCGCAACGGTCCATCAGCCTCATCAAGTCTCGAACAGCCTGTGATTTGGTTATAAGCGGCAATTCACGCGACGGATTGGCTGGCATAGAGGCGTCTCCGTACTTTGCGAAGTACGTGTCCATAATGAGAACACGCAGGGAATTCGTTCACACATTATTGGTCGCCGTAAAAAATAATCCCAGCGGCCTCAACAGGCTCGTTCGCCGGTCTTCACTTAGCGGCGAGTATAGCACCGGCCGCGATGACCGCACGGTCCTTATGGGAGACGTGTGCCATTGTCGTATTACATTTACGATCACCTTTGGATTTCCGAAAATGACTGGAGGTGGCATTGAAGCGTAGGACCGCAAGGGCTGCAATTGCTGTCGCCATCATCTTCGTCGCCTTGTTCTCTGTCCTTCACTCAGGCGGCTACCTCGTCGTGAACCGGCCGGAGCGATCGAACGTCATCGTCGTACTGGCTGGAGACCACAACGACCTGAGGTACTGGCGGGGACTTGAACTGCTGCGCGAGGGGTACGGTCAACACATGCTTCTCGATGCGTCAGCCGATCGAATCTATGGGCGCACCTATGCGGAGCACGCGGCTGACTTCATCTCGCGATCAGCTGGCGACCTGGGATCGCGGGTAAGCGTATGCGTGATTGCAAATGATTCGACTGTTCAGGAGGCTTCGGACATTCGCACCTGTCTGGAGCGGATCACTCCTACGCCGCAGTCGGCGCTGCTGGTGACGAACGACTTCCACACGCGCCGCGCTCTCTCGATTATGCGTTCGCGTCTCCCTCAATACCGCTGGTCTGCGGCTGCCGTGAACGACACGGCCATATTTGGCGAGCCCTGGTGGCGTCATCGCGAGTGGGCGAAGACGTGCGTCTACGAATGGCAAAAGCTGGTGTGGTGGAGGCTTTTCGAATCGTGGCGGAAGTGAACTGTCCGCTGATTCAAAGCCACGGGAAATGAATCAACCCGTTTTCCAGCACGAGTTCAGCAACGCGAAAGTCATGCGGGCTATCGATGTCAATTGCGCGGCTTTCGGGGATCTCCAGCATGCGATGTGGCAGTTCGAAGTAACGTGGAGCTTCCGAATTCGCGACGTGGTCGCGCCGCCACAAATATAAAGCGCCGTTGATGCGGTAAATCGCCGGAACATCCTGGCGTCTCGCATAGACATTTCCGTCAGGAAAACTCTGGCGCATATAGCCGTCTGTCGCAATGTCAATGCACGCCCATCGCGGGTTGAACGCAGGCACAGAGGCGGCAACTACTCCCACAGCGTCCTTGTCCTGCTCAAGCAACTCGACTGCCTTCGAAACATCTTCGGGCAGACGTGCGGGGCTGGTGGGCGAAAGCAATAGGACACTGTCGTAGCGGCATCGATCGCGCGACTCCATCTCCCTCAGCGCATGTTGGAGCACCGGCCACATGGGTGTATCGTCCTGCGCAAACACCCCGGGCCGCAGAAAGGGAACTTCCGCGCCACACTCGCGAGCAACTGCGGCAATCTCCTCGCTATCGGTTGAGACGATGCATTTCGCAATCTCCGCGCACATTTTTGACAGCCGAATCGAGTGGGCGATCAAGGGAAGTCCTGCGAGGGGGCGAATATTCTTTCCCGGCACCCCCTTCGAGCCCCCGCGGGCCGGGATCACAGCCAGCATCGGTTGAATGCTCATGTAGTTGTCCCGTCGCGTTTCTGAACGTCGCCATGCTTCTGGATGTAGTCGATGAGCACGAGCGCAGTTTAACCTCCTGGCGGCGAATTGTGTAATTATGTGGCGTTGCCATCGCAGTGAAGACAACTGTGCCGAGTCCATGAATGGATGATCTCTTGCCTCAAAGCGGAACGGTAGATAAAGCGGAAGCTGGAGTTCGATCCGTTCATGGCGTCGCGCGCCGTCTGGCACAGTCGTTCGCTGTGTATGCAATTGCGAACTTCGGCATTCGAGCGCTTAACTTCCTCCTCATCGTCGTCTATGCGCACTACTTACGGCCACATGACTACGGAATCATCTACATGGCGGAGATCGTCGCTGCGCTTCTGGTCATTTTTGAAGGCCTGTCGCTGGACAGCGCGCTCCAGCGGCTCTATTTCCAGCACAATCATGATCCAGAGGAGCTTCGCAGCTATCTTGGCAGCGCCATCCGCTTCGGACTCTCCTGGATGGCAGTCTTCCTTGCACTGGTCTTGATTTTGGGCAGAAGTGTTCCATCCCATCTGCCGGCTCACACATCGGTGCCGTTCTACCCCTATATCGCGATGGCCATCGCAACCGCGACAGCAACACAAGGAGTTCAATGTCGCCTTGCCATATATCAGGCCGCCCGGCGTCCTTGGTCCTATGTTCTTCTATCGTTCGTTCTTGCTGTTCTAACTGCAACCGGCTGCATGTATGGAGTTGTGCTTCGACGTGGCGGCGCCCTCGGAATGATGAAGGGCAAGCTGGTTGCGGCGGTGCTTACATTTCTGATCGCTGCGTGGAGCATGCGTACCTTCCTGACGGCTCGCTTCCAATGGAGGTTTGTCCGTGACTCCCTGTCGTTCAGTCTGCCTCTGGTCCCTCACCTCGTGATGGCAAGCGGCCTGGTTGTCGCTGATCGATTCATCCTCGAGCATTACCGGAATCTGACCGAAGTAGGTATCTATTCTCTTGCTTATACCTTTGGCATGGTCATGTATCTCGTCACGCAGTCGTTGTCTCAGGCCTGGCTTCCGATGTTCTTCGAATTGGCAGGAGACGCGGAAAAGAATCGCGAGATACTGGGTCGAATCTGCTCGGGTTTGGCGATTTTTCTCGTTGCTCTTGCGTGTCTGGGCATATTGCTGTCGCCCATTTTTGTGCACGTCACTCTCGACTACCGCTATCACGCAGCAGCGCGCATTGTGCCTCTGGTGATAATGGGCTATTTGTTTCACGCGTTGTTCTCGCTCTTTGATCTTTCCATCCTGCAGGCAAAACGCACCGCGTCCGTCTTCACAATCAGCCTGTTGGCGTTCTCTGTGAATCTGGCTTTGAACTTCGCAATGATTCCCCGATGGGGAATGTACGGCGCGGCCTGGGCGACGACAATTGCCTACGGGGTGGAGGCGATCGGCGCGTTTGCACTGGCTCAGTGCTTCTTCTCGCTCCCTTACCGGTTGCCTGAGATTCTGGCGGGGATTGCCGTCGCCGGCGGAGCCCTCTGGCTAACCCAATTAGTCTGGATGCCAAAGTGGCAAGGACTCTGGCTTACCGTCGCCGCCGTCCCGGCCCTCGGCCTGCTTGCGATTGTCGGTCGGCGTGATCTTCAGAGCGCGTTTGTCGTAATGCGAAAAAGCGGGAAGAGTGAACCTCAAGGCGCTGCTTAGAGGGGAATACTTAGAGGGCCCTAATCAGAGGTCAGCATTTTCTTAAGATGATCGAGCGCTTAGCCGATAGCTCTACCAGTCGCGAACTCGCGGCTGGCGGGGGTCGGAATGAGCGCAGTACGTTGCGTGGTCCTGGGATTGGCAATTGCTGTCGAAGCACATGCATGCTCAGCCCAGGTGGCTTCGAATGGATTACAGCTTCCACAGAATGCTCCTCTGAGAATGGATTTGGCACTCGCAGGCGACAATGCCACGGGCAACGCCTACACCGATTTTCATTTCGGAACAGCATCGTCGGGCGCGGGCTACATCACGCCGGCGCTTCCAGCGACACCTCGGACAGCAGACTCAAAGTTTTTCCTGCTGAACGGGATTCAACTGGGCATGGCAGTTTTCGATGTAGAGATGACGCAGCGCTGCATTGCCAGTCATCGCTGCCGCGAGACCAACCCGGTGATGCCCACGTCGCAGGCAGGCCAGCTAAGCGTTAATTTTGCGCTCGCCGCTTGCAACTCCGGAATCAGCTATTGGCTTAAGAAGCACGGGTCAAAGCTTTGGTGGCTGCCATCCTCGGCAGGCATCGTTGTGCATAGCGCGGGCGTTACCACGGGATTTGAGCATCAGTAGCACGCTTTTCGCCCGAGGCAGTGACCAAACGGGAAAGACGCGCGCAAATCTCCCGATACCCTACTGCTTCAGCGCTGCTTCTACCGCCGACGTCACCTGCGGAGACTCCGGCGTCACATCCGGCTCAAACCGCGCCACCGGATTCCCATTCCGGTCGAACAGAAACTTCGTGAAGTTCCATTTGATATCGCCCGCCAGCTTTGGGTCGGTCGATTTGTCCGTGAGGAAGACATAAAGCGGAGTCTTGTCCGGACCCAGCACTGAAACCTTGGCCATCATCGGGAACGACACGTTGTACTTGTTGCTGCAGAATTTCTTGATCTCCTCATTGGTGCCCGGCTCCTGGCCGCCGAAGTTGTTGGCCGGAATCCCTACAATCACCAGCCCCTGATTCTTGTACTTTTCGTACAACGACTCTAGTCCGGCATACTGCGGAGTGAACCCGCACTTGCTGGCCACATTCACCAGCAGAAGAACCTTGCCGTGGTACTCCGACAGGCTCACAGGCTTCCCGTCGATCGACTTCAGCGTGAAGTCATAAACGCTCTTGACCGCTGCAGACATAACACCCCCGGCAACGCACAACATGAGAAAGAAAGCGAATTTGCGCACAGTACCCTCCACCTGACCGCCATCATATCCGATCCATGTCGATAACTTCGATACGGCGTTGTTACGGTTTTGTTACGGTCGATGATTCTTCTATCCGTCTGCATGCAACCGACCAGAGAAGCCTTGCGTAGCTCTCGATGCGAGCGATCTCCTGACCCCGATCATTGATGTGCTAGACTCCCGACCATGCCCGGCCCAGACGCAAAATCGCCCGGCTTCAGGACAGTTCAGTTTGCGCTGAAAGTTCAGGACACGCGCATCGACGTGAACGCGCAGCTACCCGAGGGCCTCATCCGTCCGGCGGTCCTGCTCCCCATCATCCAGAACTTGTCCGACTCTCTCTCCGAAATCGCCGAGCGCCGTGCCGAACTTGTTGGCCGGCACGTGAGCTGCCGCGAAGGCTGCGGAGCCTGCTGCCGCCAGGCCGTACCCATTACACCTGTAGAGGCACGCATGCTGTCCGAATGGATCGCCGCGCAGCCCGAAGACAGAAGGGAACTGCTCCGTGCGCGTTTCCGTCAGGCTGCCGAGCGATTGGAAGAGAGCGGCATCGCGCAAAGCATCCGCGCCGCCTCGCCACCTATTAAGAAAGGACACATCCACGCCATCGGCCTCAAATACTTCGCGCTCGGCATCCCCTGCCCATTCCTCGAAGAGGAGCGCTGCACCATCCACCCCATCCGCCCTCTGCGCTGCCGCGAATACATGGTGGTTTCGCCCGCCGAACACTGCGCGCATCCGGAATCGAAGGAGGTAATCGGCATCAAGCCGCCGGTGCTGCTCTCGCAGGTGCTGGGCAAATGGAGCGCGAGCGGAGACGCGCAGCCCTTCGAGTTCATCCTTCTCACCATGCTCGATGAATGGGAGGCCACCCACCCCGCCAGCGAAGACCGCGAATCCCGCACCGTCCCCGAGCTAATGCAGGAATTCCTGCACGCTTTCGCCAGCGAAGACACTTCGGATCCGGCACAAGACTTAAATCAACAGTGATGTCATCCTGAGCGAAGGCCGCGTAGCGGCCAGTCGAAGGATCTGCATTTTGCGAATAGGGCCAAGATCCGGGTGCCCGACCTTCGCGAAGCTAAGGTGGGATTCTGGGCAGCCAAAAGAACCGGCTGTTTGTCGTTGGTGTCGTCAGACTAAGGGCTAATGGCGAGCGCCTAATGGCCAATTCCTAATCCCTAATCCCTAATCCCTGATTTACCCTATCTCTCGAAGGAGCCTCCCATGAACGCCGCCGTTGTCGAAGCCTTCGATCATCCTCCCCGCTACAAATCCTTCGCCGATCCCGTCCCCGCCGAGGGAGAGATCCTCATCGAGGTTCGCGCCGCCGGCCTGCACCCTGTCGTGAAAGCTCGCGCCAGTGGCGCCCACTACAGCAGCACCGGAAATCTGCCCATCATTCCCGGCATCGACGGAGTCGGCCTCCTTCCCGACGGCAGCCGCGTCTACTTCGGCATCACCCGGCCTCCTTACGGCACCTTCGCCGAGCGCGCCATCACCCAGTCGTGGATGACGCTGCCCCTGCCCGACTCCATCGGCGACGTCACCGCCGCCGCCATGATGAATCCGGGCATGTCCTCCTGGGCCGCGCTCACCGCCCGCGCCAAATTCGCCGCCGGCGAAAGCGTCCTCATCCTCGGAGCCACCGGCGTCGCCGGACACCTCGCCGTGCAGATCGCCCGCCGTCTCGGCGCTGCGCGGGTCATCGCTGCCGGACGCAATCCTGCAGCTCTCCAGCAGGCCGCCGCGCTAGGTGCCGACGCCACCATCTCTCTCGAACGGGACCCCGCTGCACTCGTCGCCGACTTCCGCAAGCATCTGTCCGAGTCAAAAGTTGACGTTGTCCTCGACTACCTCTGGGGTCCTCCCGCCGAAAGCCTGCTCGCGGCCATCTCGCAAAAGGGCCTTGGGTCCGCGCACCGCATCCGCTTTGTCCAGATAGGGAACAGCGCCGGCAAAGCCATCACGCTGCTCGGCGAAACCCTGCGCAGCTCCGGCCTCGAACTCATCGGCAGCGGATTCGGCAGCGCCTCCCTTCAGGAGATCATGAAGGCCGTCGGCGAATTTATTCAGGCCGCCGGAAAGGCTCCATTCCAGATCCCGGCGAAAGCCGTCTCCCTGCGTGACGTCGAAGCGCTCTGGAACAATCCCGACAAAGGCGTGCGGTTAGTGTTTCAACCTTAATGCGGCGTGGATCTAACTTCAGCGCCACGGCCATCCCGAAATAGAGTCAGGGCCAGCGTTGGGAACAGAAACGTGGGAGGCCCTTTACGCCCAGTGATATAGGCTTGCGTGGGAGGGAATGAGATCGCGATGTTTGGTGCTGAACCCCAGGAAGAGTGGAGCAAAGAAGATGCTGAGGAGTTTGAAAGAAATGCATCCGCGCGACTCCGCAGTTGTGTCGCCTCCATGGTTCGTGCCGCTTTGGTTTTGCTGGCGAGCATTTTATGCCTGCTGCCCTTCACAGCAGGCCATCCGCTCAACCGCTACTGGAACGTGGCCAGGTATCTGGTCTATGTCACCCTAGCCTGCTTCTTTTGGTTTTTCTACAAGTGCATGTTGATCTGGGTGTCATGGCAGAGTTCAAGAGAGACGAGACGCGAGTTTGGCAATCCAAGATAATGACAGCTGTTCGAAAAATTACCCTGTCGTAAAATGCTGCCGGACATAATTGCACAGAGTAGTCCGGGTCTGAAAGCATGCACATCGAAGTCATCGCCGCCGCACCCGACCAGAAATCGACCCTCGCGAACCTGCTTGAGCTTTACGGGCACGACTTCAGCGAGTTCCTGAATCTAGAGATCGGGCCGGACGGCCGATTCGGCTACATCGATCTCCCGCTCTACTGGACGGAGCCCGGCCGGCACCCCTTTCTTATCCACGTGGACGGCAAACTGGCCGGATTTGCATTCGTTAAAGGAGAATCGGAGGTCTCGGGCTCGCAGCCACTCTGGGACATGACGGAATTCTTCGTCGTCCGCGCATATCGCAGGCGCGGAATCGGCGTGCAGGCAGCGCATGAAGTGTGGCGCCGATTTCCCGGACCGTGGCAGGTTCGCGTGATGCAATCGAACGCATCGGCGCTTGATTTCTGGTCGCGCGCCATCTCGACCTTTATCGGCGAGGCGATAAAGCCTGTTTCCATCGAGAAAAATGGCAAGCTCTGGCACGTCTTCTCATTTGAATCCCCACCCTAGCTCGACACGAAATAAGCAGCGGTGTATCGAGCGCCCGTGGCCATGAGATTTTCAATCGCCTCCACGGACTCAATCCCGCCTCTTGCTCCAACCGCCATGCAATTCAAAGCCGCAGCAGCGCAGGCAAATTCGAGCTGTCGCTGGAGAGGCCATTCCTGAAGTAGTCCATAAATAAAACCGGCATGGAAGATATCTCCCGCCCCGGTCGTATCGACCACCGGCACGCAATAGGCCGGCGCGTACTGAAACTGCTCGCCGTCCCATGCCACCACGCCATCCGCGCCCAGGGTCGCCGCCGTCAGAAGACATCCGTAGCGGCGATGCATCTGCCGAAGCGCGTCTTCGAGGTCGGGCTCCGCCATCAACCGGCAAGGGAAGTCGCGGCTCACAATCAGATAGTCAATCTTCTCCAGCAGCTCGTCCACCCGCGGATACACCTCATCGATATCCGCGACCACGCGCACGCCCGCCGCGCGTGCCCATCCGGCCGCCACCGTCGCCGCTGCCGTGTCGTGCCCATCGACGTGCAGCGCGTGCGCATTGACAATCCAATCGCGCTCCAGCTCGTCAGGCTGAAGGACAAGCCGCTCATCCCGTCTGCAGAGCACCGTCCGCTCGCCCCCGCCGTCGACAATGATCAGCGACTGCGGGCTGGCGCAACCTGCCACCGTGACCAGCCGCGCCTCGACGCCCGCGCTGGCAAACTCCCTGCGATGCAGTGCCGCCGCGTCATCATCGCCCAGCTTCCCCACATACCGGGTGCGCATTCCCCAGGCCTGACACGCAACCACGGTGGTCGCAACCTGCCCTCCCGGCAACACATTCGCCGTGCGGTACTCCACCTTGGAACCGGCCGCGGGAAAGCTCTCAAGAGGAATCAGCGTGTCCGTGGCATTCAGCCCCACGCCGACCAGATCAACCTTGGACAACTTCGTCATATTGTCACTGTAAATGGTGGAATAGCGTCCCGTCCCCCTCCCTGTCATATACTCGCTAGGGTTAAATTGAGAGGTTAGCGAATGTCCCTTTTCAGGTGCCTCCTCTTGGCTGGAATCACTCTCGGAACCAATCTTCTCGCCCAACCCTCCGGCCCCGGCCCGAAGGACGACTGGTGGAAGCACGCCGTCATCTACGAAATCTACCCGCGCAGTTTTCAAGACTCCAACGGCGACGGCATCGGAGACATCAATGGCATCACCTCGCGCCTCGACTACCTCCACGACCTCGGCGTCGGAGCCATCTGGATCACGCCCATGTACCCGTCGCCCGGCGTTGACTACGGCTACGACATCTCCAACTACACCGCCATCGATCCCGAATACGGCACCATGGCCGACTTCGATCACATGGTCGCCGAGGCCAAGCAGCGCGGCATGCGCGTCATCATGGACTACGTCATCAACCACACCTCCGACCAGAGCCAGTGGTTCATCGAGTCGCGTTCTTCGCGCACCAATCCCAAGCGCGACTGGTACATCTGGCGAGACGGCAAAACGCCCGGGCCGCCGCCCGCCGGCCAGCCGCCCAATAACTGGCAGTCCTGGTTCGGCCACTCCGCCTGGACCTACGACGAGAAGACCGGCCAGTGGTTCTACCACTACTTCTATGCGCAGCAGCCCGACCTCAACTGGCGCAACCCCGAAGTGCAGAAGGCGATGGAGGGTGTCCTCGAGTTCTGGATGGACCACGGCGTCGACGGCTTCCGCATCGACGCAGTCTCGCGCCTCTTCGAAGACCCCAACCTGCATGACGACCCCTACCTGCCCGGATACAACGCCTACGGCGACCGCAATATCCAGCACGTCTACACCGACAACTTCCCCGAGGTAAATGACGTCCTCAAGCGCCTGCGCAAAGTCGTCGGCAAATATCCCGGAGACCCCGTCCTCATCACCGAAGCCGACGAGCCCAACATCGCCGAGCTCACCAAGCTCTACGGCAGCGACGACGAGGTCCAGCTCCCCATGGACTTCCAGATCGCCGACGAGAACAAGCTCTCCGCGCCTGACTTCCGCCGCCTCTTCAACGAGGTCGAGAACAACACCGCCCGCGGCTGGCCCGAGTACTTCTTCAGCAATCACGACCAGCGCCGCCAGTGGGACCGCTACGGCGACGGCGTCCACAACGACCAGATCGCCAAACTCATGGCCGCCCTCCTGCTCACCACCCGCGGAACCCCGCAGATGTACTACGGCGAAGAAATCGGCATGCGCACCACCGACCCCGCGCGCATCGAAGACGTGCACGACCCCATCGGTAAGCTCGGCTGGCCTAAGGAGAAGGGCCGCGACGGCGAGCGCACTCCCATGCAGTGGACCCCCAGCCTGCCCGGCGCCGGCTTCACCACCTCCGACCATCCCTGGCTGCCCATTCCGCCCTCCGCCGCCACCTATAACGTCGAGACGGAGAAGAAGGACCCCAACTCCATCTTCAACGCCTACAGCCGGCTCCTCGCCCTGCGCCAGTCTGAACCTGCTCTTCGCGACGGCTCCTACCAAGCCATCGACGAGGAGAACCCTTACGTCTTCTCCTTTATCCGGGTGCGTGAGGGATCGACGGTGCTTGTCTCTCTGAACATGAGCGCCGAGCCCCGGACAATCTCCGTGAAGGGCCTGAAAGGAACCACCGCTGGCCCACTCTACAGCTCACCTGCCTCTGGAGACGAAGCCATCCCACTCGACAAGATTCCGCTCGCGCCATTTGGCGTGCTGGTGGCGAAGGTGCAGTGAGACACAACGTGCGGGTGCCCCATCCTTTGCGAAGCAAAGGGTGGGAGGGAACAATCCCCGGAGTTCACACCTGACCCAATTACCAAAGTTGGGTGGAAGGAACAATCCCGGCTTCAGCTTGACTAATTACCAACTTGGGGTGCCCCATCCTTTCGCGCACTTTGCGAAAGGGTGGGAAGCACAATCCTGACCCACGCTCGACGGAGTTTACAAAAGTGGGGAGGAACGATCCTGGTGCACACTTGACTAGTTACGAAAGTGGGTGCCCTACCTTTTCCCCGTTCTTTGCGGGAAGGGTGGGAGGAACAATCCCCTATAGAATCCTGTTTTATGCCGAAGGGACTTGTTCGTTATCAACAATGTGGCGTCTTTCACTTTCTCACATTCAGTTGTTATCGGAGGGCTTCCACTACTAGGCGACAACGACACTTACAGTGTCTTCGAGAACGAGCTTGAGGCTGCGCGCGCGCAGTTCGGATTTGTAATTGCGGGATACATGTTGATGCCCGAGCATGTTCATATGCTCGTCGGAGAGCCGCGCATTGTGCCCTTGTCGGTTGCTCTGCAGGTGTTGAAGCAGAAAACATCGAGGAAGTTGAAGAAAGCCGGCAAAATTCGGTTCTGGCAACGACACTATTATGACTTCAACGTGTGGAACGAAGAGAAGACAGTTGAAAAACTCCGGTACATGCATCGCAACCCGGTCAGGCGCGGCCTGGTAGAAAGACCAGAAGACTGGCCCTAGTCTACATACCGTCACTATTTCCTCAACGAACCTGTCCCGGTCCGAGTCACCCCTCTCCGATAAAGAAAAGCGGATCGCGCTCTGACGCGCGATGCCTACCTTAGCGACGATAAAGCGTCGCGAAGGTGGGGCACCCAAGGGTGGTGGTATGGCCAAGCATGGGCCACTCAGCCTAGGATACGGAACCCCCCGGATGGACGCTCAAGCTGCGATTCTCGATCGCACACCGCATCGAGATGTGTTATGGCAGACATTAGCGTGATGGCATTGTCACTGTTTTGGTTATTGTCGGCGATACACTCGGTGCAAATCCGCCTCCCCCGCTGTAGGTTGCATTGAGACTGTAAGTACCGAGTGGTGGAACCGCCGCCTTCAGCACAGCCTTCCCAGTATCATCAAGTGCGACCACTACTGTAGGCCCGCCCATCGGGCTTGCAAAGGTTACCGTTCCGCTCGGAATTGCGGTTCCCACTGCCGCAGTGACTACCGCCGTTACCGTGAGTGCTTCCCCGGAAGTCAGATTCGAGCTTGGAACCAAAGAGAGCACTGTTGAGGTTGCGGTCGAGAGAGAAGCCACTGTTTTGGTTATTGTCGGCGATACACTCGGTGCAAATCCGCCTCCCCCGCTGTAGGTTGCATTGAGACTGTAAGTACCGAGTGGTGGAACCGCCGCCTTCAGCACAGCCTTCCCAGTATCATCAAGTGCGACCACTACTGTAGGCCCGCCCATCGGGCTTGCAAAGGTTACCGTTCCGCTCGGAATTGCGGTTCCCACTGCCGCAGTGACTACCGCCGTTACCGTGAGTGCTTCCCCGGAAGTCAGATTCGAGCTTGGAACCAAAGAGAGCACTGTTGAGGTTGCGGTCGAGAGAGAAGCGGACGTGATCCTGCTTTCGACACCTGCTGGGTTCTTCGACCAAATATCAGTGCTGTCTGCCGCACGCGTGAATACAACCCCATTCGTTGAGCGATTCCATTTGGGATGAAGATCTAACGTCGATGGCGGATTTGTGAGTTGATGAAGACTGCTCCCATCCGGGTTGACAAGCCATAGAGCCGGCGAGCCTGACCGATTAGACACGAAGACGATTCCCGACGCTCCCCAGTCCGGATTCCAATCTAAGAAGATCCCCGTCGTGACGCGCTCTGTTGTCGCCGCGTCAAGGGTGATCGTGAACAGATTACACACCATCGCAGACAATGCCGACTTCGACGGAGGAGGTTGGCAGCCTGTGTAAGCTATGGACTTTCCGTCCGGTGACCACGATGGATCGCTCAGCTTAATCGACTGTAGGCCGATGGCCTTCGGATTGCTGCCATCTATTTGCATGTACCACAGTTCCCGTTTGCCCGTCGTATTGGATGTAAAAAGAATCTTAGTTCCGTCTGGCGAGACTCTCGGCTGCCTATTATCCCCCATGTTCAACGTTAGTTGTACCGGGTTGCTGCCCCCTGCCCCAACAGTCCAGATATTAAAATTGTTAGAGTTGTGGTTTGACGCGAAGACAATGTTCATATCGTCCGGCGACCAATCAGGTTCAGTCTGAGTCGATCCCAGCCAATTCACAAGTTGGTGTGCGTTCGTGCCGTCCACGTTCGAAACCCAAATAGTCTGAGTTCCAGAAGCGTCGAACGCAAAAGCCAGATGCATGCCGTCGGGAGATACAGATGCCCAGTCTGCAGCCGCGGGACGCGCAACTTGCTCGTCGTCCTCCTGACCTTGCTGACTGTAAGCTGCTCGGTTGAAGCACGTGATCAAGAGACATAGAGCAATTAACACGCGTATTCTCATATTCGCCTCATTTATCTAATACATTGAGAATGAATTGCTCTATTTCGGTTGCGATCTTCTGGCCCGCGCTAGTCCTAAAGGACGCGTTGTTGAGGTAATCCTCGTCAGTCGTTCCCAATCCAAGGGAATTGGAGTGGTAAGCCACTTCAATTAAGCTGTTTGGGACGGCGGTGCCCTGGGAGAGGTCCTTGATGAGGCCAGAACGATCACAATCCTGGACATTCGGAGCGCCATGAATACCAATTCCTGCTCCAAGCGCAATTCCAAGGGAACTAATCCCAGAACTCAAATCGTCGGCGAGCGGCAGATCACTAGCTGTACAATAGAATGCTTCGGTGCCATTTACAAAATGATTACTATTTCCGTTTGTGTGGACTGAAACAAAAACTGCGTTGTGCATTGAGTCTAGATCTATCTGTCGTGTCATCTCCATGCGTAGGACCAGATCGGCGTTACAAGAGTCGTAGGGCACCTTATTGGTCGCTCCGCACCCGTCGCCAGCGTGACCAAGTTCAGCGATAGGAGCCAATGAGGTTTCTCACGTAAGATAAACAGTGTATCCCTCTGTATCTATCTGATCCCCCGCAGCTTGTGAAATCGCCAAAGTAAGATTGTCTTCATGCAGACTGAAAGTCGGGCTCGGCGGGCGCTGATAGTGCAAGGTGATATGGTCCAGATCTCTTAGAAGACCGTGCCCTGGATCGATCACCACGACATGCGGGTCTCCTAGAAAAGTAAAATCATCGATGGTGTAGGTGTTTCCGTCATCATGGAAGGTGACGCTGGCGATAGGCGCGTTCGCGGCCGTGATCGATAACAACAAGTTTGGGGTTCCACCAGATCCTACGTAGTTTGCTCCGCCTGTTTGTTGTGTGTCAATCACGTTGTTGTTATTATCGAATGCAGTCATCGTGATGTTTCTATTTCCGGTAATTCGCGCGGAGACCATGCACACTGCTCCGGTGACGCTTGGATCAAAATTAGCGGTGATAACTCCGTTCCCACTGTCGTAAATAACGTTTCGACCTGAAAAGGGAGGGAATGGTACACAGTTGAGAGAGCCGCCACAGGCAAGGACAGTCGCACCGGTGAACGAGACACCGAAGGCGTTAAGATTGGTCGACAAGTCAGCTAAGCCATCAAAACCAAGTGTAATGGGGGTATTTTGGCTCGTCGCACTACAAGAGGCTGCTAATAATGGTGGTGCCAAAGGTAAAAACAGCGCTGCTCTCGCGAGCCACCGACTTGTGCGGAAGATCATTGAGATACCTCCTCTTGTAACGCACGCATAATAACACGTACTTTCCGAAGTGACCGTTTTTTTTAAAAAAGCGCTAATCGATATATAACGTGTAACGTGCCCAGAGAACTGGCTCGGGAAATTCGGACAGGGGCGGTGGCCCACTCAAGACCAGTCTCGGCTTCACCGGTTTATTCCAAACCCCAAACCTGACGGGTGGCCCATTCAAGCCTTCTCTTGGCCTGAGTGGGGCAGTTGCTGACGCTACGCGCACCTAAACCACTGCTTTTGCGGCGATGATTTCTACCTCCACAAGAATCTCCGGCCAGACAAGCTGCGGAACGACAAGCAACATGAAAGCCGGTCGCGCCTCTCCCAAAAACTTGTACCTCACCTTCGCGTAATCCGCGATGTCTTCGGCACGTGTCAGATATTGCGTCACCTTGACGATATCGTCAACCGTCATGTCCGCCTCGCCCAGCACTCTCAGGATGTGCTCCCAGGCCAATTCTGATTGCCCCGTGATGTCCCTGGGCAATTGCTTGTTCTCTCCGAGACCCGGCGTTCCCGAAGTGTGCAGCCACCGGAGATTCGGAGGGGACTCCACTGCATCGCTGTACCTGCCTATCTGAGCCGCCACGCCGATATTGTGAGCTTTATGTGCCATCTCTAAACTTCCTCCCAAAACATTCCCGTTCAAATCTAGCCGACCCACCTCCTCAAACCGCCCGCTTTCTAATCCCTGAACCCTAATCCCTATTTTTTCTTGGCCGACAATTTCCCCGAAACCGCTACAATAGAAATGTTACGGCCTTCTTTTTCGCCATGTGAGCCGACTCCATTAATTCCCGGTTGGCTGTTTGTACATCAGCCGCTTTCCTTCAGCCGAACGAATCGCTAACACAGTACGCTCGCCGTCATTCAACTTTCGGGTATTCCAGAGAAAATCGTATTGGTCGATGTAGCGGTGAAGATGTTCACGACTTACGTTGTGATACACGCCGATGATGCCGCGCTTGATGAGCGCAAAAGAACTCTCGACGGTGTTTGTCGTTACATCCCCGCGCACATATTCCTTTGCGCTATGCACTACGGTGTGATGGCCACCGGCGAACTCGCGGCCAATGCCTTTATAGGCAAGGTTTTCATCGGAGATGATTCGCGCTTGCGGGTCCACATACTCGCGGATAGCAGCTTTGAGGGTCTGAGCAGTTACGTCAGCAACAACACGGCGACGAATCGGACCGTCACGCTCTACAGCCGCGAACACAGCGGTTTTGGTTGCTCGATTCCATCCCTTCTTGTTGCTCGGATAACGCGGCCTGCCGCCTACATACGTCTCGTCTACTTCAATCGTGCCTGTAAGCAACGGCTGCGCTAGTAGCGTCGGGGGACATTGCGAAGCGAATGCGATTCATTAAGAAGAGTGCCGATTTGTAACTGATCTGGCATTGCCGTTTCAGTTCAAGAGCCGAGACACCCTTTTTCGATGATGCAAGCGCGCCAGAATGCATAGCACCAATGACGAAGTTCGAGGCGCGATTCCTCATAAACGGTACCGATTCTCACCGTGTACTGCTCTTTGCAGTCCCGGCAGCGCCACAGAAACCGCTTGTTGCGCTCGCCCGTTTTGGCATCGGTCATCTTGTAAACATTCACGCTCCCGCACTTGACGCAGCATGGAGTGCATCGACCCCATCTCTGGCTCTCCAGAAACTCAACCGCCGCAAGTTCGCTTGAGCAGGCAAGAGGAATCTGCTCAACGATTGGCGAGTTCGAAAGCTGATGTCTACGGTCTCTCTTGTTCATGCATTTATTCTGCTACTTTACGCAAGTTGTGTCAAGTATAAAATTATGCCGATTGCTTCTCTTTTGGTGGGGCAACGGCGCGAAGGCGTTTAGCGCTTGGTTTAGGCTTTGGAGCAGAGCCGGAACCTAAAAGAATCTCGCGCTGTTGCTTTTTGACTTCCGCGTCCTTGTCGGCCAACTTTGACGCAATGGCCTTAATATCCCTCGGTTTGACTCTCTCAAGTACAAAATCATTGCCCTTCTCTCGAATGCAGTACATTTGAACCGGCCCCCACACCACAGATCGACTTTTGTTACTTCCTCAATAACATAGACAGCTTCACAAATGGCGGTATCCACTGTTAAGGCTGTCGTCGGATGACTCTCATCGTGCAGGCGATTGAAGAGATAAGTTGCGAACAAGCCTCCCGATCCCACAGCCGCGTAATCGGTAATAGGTTCCGCGATTCCAACCTTCTCATCCTCACCGGGAGCATTGATCGCGTATAGACCGATAGGCGACATTGGCGGCTCGTCGGTCTTGGGGCAGTTCTTGCAAAAAACGCCTACCATTATCCCCAGTTCCAAACCTTCCTCGCCACCTCCATAGCGTTCGGCCATTTCGCCCATAACATCCTCTATCATTGTGGCTACAGAGCGAGGCGTGGTGAAATGAGGCGCGAACCCCTTTTCTTCGATCAATTCTGCGGCCCGAGAGATAAACCCTACACCGCCCGTACCGGCCACAATGATTTCTACATCATCAAAGCCAAAGCGCCTTGTCTCGTAAACCTTCGTTACGTCTAAACGCTTCATTCCCATGCCTTCGTCACTCTCTTGGGAGTCCGAAGCGATAACGATTCCATCTTGGCAGCGCAGCCCGACTATTACGGTCATATGTCTCCTTTTCCCGCGCTGTTTTTTGAGGGACTTGCGAGGGGGCTTAATCATAGCTCACCCCTCCCCTTGCGTAAAGTACATATTTCCGATAGAAATAGAGGCTTTATCTCTGGCCCACTCTATCCTCTCCATGGCGATGACATGACTTTTGCACCTATTCGTTCTCAGCGGTAACCCCCTTGGAATGAATGAGTCACAAACCATAGAAGGCGCAAGCCGTTTGGAATCAATTAGGTGGCCTTGATCTCGATTTGCAGGTCCCCTCGAATCAATTAGCTGCAGGAAATGGTGCGGATTAGGGGGAGGGGGGAGGGGGTGGGGTCCCCCTTCTTGAAGCGGCACCAAAATCGCCGCGACGTTCGTCAGCGAAAAGGCGCATACTATCGTCTAACGAAGCAGAGATCGGCCCTGTTTCGGGAGACGTCCCAAATGCGAATCCATATTCTTGTTCCTCGCTTGCCAGCGACGTTCGCGCTGGGAGCTGCCATTGCGCTTGCTCCAGCTGCGATCCTCGCCCAGTCGAGCACCCCGCAATCAGCGCCGCCCGACTCCCAAACACAGACACCGGCCGCGACGCCTCCCGCATCGACCCAGCCTTCAGCCTCCGGAAAGTCCGCCGGCTCCGTTCCTCTTCCGCCTCCCGACGCCAAGCCCAGCGGCGCGCCTGTGAATCCCGACCAGGCCAACTCCGCACCTGCTGCTGCTCCGTCCCCGGCCTCGCCAGCCGGGCCCGCGGTGAACCCTGACGGCAGCGTCGCCGGAGTGAAGAAGGGAAGCATCAACGACGTCAGTGCGGTGGGCACTCGCGACATCGGCGCCCGGGGCGTAGGCAACTGGTACTCCACCGAATCCGAAATCAAGATGGGCAAGTCCTATGCCGCTCAGATCGAGAAGAGCACGAAGTTCATCACCGACCCGCAAGTGACCGAGTACGTGAACCGCGTCGGCCAGAACATCGTCAAGAACTCCGACTGCAAGGTGCCCTTCACTATTAAGGTGATCGACTCCGACGAGATCAACGCCATGGCGCTGCCCGGCGGATTCTTCTACGTCAACTCCGGACTGGTCCTCGCCGCCGATGAAGAGGCCGAACTCGCCGGGGTGATGGCGCATGAGACCGCCCACGTCTGCGCGCACCACGCCGCCCGCGAGATGACCCGTGCCAACTACGCCCAGCTGGGCACTATCCCCCTCATCTTCATAGGAGGGTGGGCCGGTTACGGCATCTACGAGGCCGCCAACTTGGCGATCCCGCTGACTTTCCTCGAGTTTTCGCGCGAGTTTGAGGCGCAGGCTGACTATCTTGGACTCGAATATATGTATCGCGCGGGCTACGATCCGCAAGCCTTCGTGACCTTCTTCGAGAAGATCCAGGATCTCCAGAAGCACAAGCCCGGCGCGGTGGCCCGAGCCTTCTCTGATCATCCTCAGACGCCGGACCGCATTGCGCATTCGCAGGAGGAGATCGCCAAGATTCTGCCTCCGCGCGACGAATACCTGGTGACTACCTCCGAGTTCGACGACGTCAAGGCGCGGCTGGCGCGCATCGAGAACAAGCGCAAGCTGACTGATGGGAAGAATGGCCAGAAGCCGACGCTACGGCGTGTGAGCAATACTTCGGACCCAAACAATCCGAGCAGCAGCACCGACGACCGGCCGACGTTGCATCGCCGCGACGACTCCGGCACCAGCACGACGGGCGGCAGCGGCACCGGCGGCAGCACTCCTCCGCCCAGCGGGGGCAGCACCCCTCCGACCAGCAACTAGCCGGACTTCGGGCGATCAGACTAGGTTAAATTAGATAGAGACCGAAGGACTGTCTTCGATGTAGACGGCTAGATCCTTCAACACTTCTTGCACTTGGCCAGGATGGCCTTCTGCAGCCGGTCGCGCAGTTCGTTCGGCAATTCGTAGATCACGTGCTTGCGGTAGATCTCGATGGTCTTGCGGGTAGTGCTAAGGGTGATCACGCAGTGCTCACAACCGTGAAGATGTTCTTCCAGGTCAGCCCGCATCCGGACGCTTAGTTTGTCGTCTATGAGATCGTCCAATTGCGCCAAAAACTCTGAGCACGTCACTTCACACCATCCTTCTTTCGATTGCGGAAGTATCGGCTGAGCCGCTCCCGCAATTGAAGGCGCGCCCGCAGCAGGCGCGACTTGACCGCTGGAATACTTAAACCCAATGTCTCGGCCGTTTCCTCGGTCGAGAGTCCTTCTACATCTCGCAGGACGAAAACCACGCGGAAGCCCGGAGGCAACCCTTGGATCGTCTTACGCAGAATATCGGCCATTTCCGACTGGCCATATTGCTCTTCCGGGTCAGGACCCCAATCCGCCAGATCGCGCGGCATGGAGCCTTCCTCGGTCTCAACATCTTCGTCGATCGATACCATGCGGCCGGTGCGCCGTTTGCGCAGCCGCATCAACGATTCGTTCACTGCAATCCGGACCAGCCAGGTATAAAACTTCGAATTCCCCTGGAACTGGTTCAGCTTTTCGTAGGCCTTGAGGAACGCATCCTGTACTACATCCTCCGCATCTTCGCGGTTCTGGGTAATGTGCTGAGCAATACGGAAAACCTGGCGATCATACTGCCGTACAAGCTTCTCGAACGCTTCGACATCGCCTCCGCGAGCGCGGTTGACGAGCAGAATATCGGGATGTATTTCTTCAGTGCCTTGTGTTTGGATCGTTGACATGGCAGATAGTTTCAGAAAAAGGGCCGTTCAAGGAGATACAACCGGTCCGTTCCTGCTCACTTCATCCTAAATGGCAGAACAGTGGAGAGCAAAATGGCACATCCTGCTCGTGTTCTGCCAACTTCGTCGCTATTGTTTTGATCCGGGAAGTATCCAATGGGGAAACACTCCCGGTTTCTTCATGATTTTCTGTGGCACGCTGAGAGTGCTTTCGGCATACAGTAAAAGTGGGAGCTAGACGGACGTGACACGCGCGGAATTTACGAGGATAAACCGGACAGGATGCTATGCCTCTGTTCTTGCGGTAATGTTTTTTTGTGCGGGTTTTTGCGCGTCTGCGGCACAGACCGCGTCTCCTCCCAAGTCCAGCACCACCTCGACATCCGCACACAAGAAATCGAGCAGCGCGAAGAAGACCACCCCGACAGGCCATGCCTCTGGTTCTCGTTCGACGGCGCATGTCGCCCCCGCAAGCGCGCACACATCGAAGTCGAAGCACAAGCAGGCACGCAAGCCGCTTACTGCAAAGCAACTGGCCAGGAGCCAGAAGCTGCACCAGGCCTTCGTAGCGTCATCCCAGCTTCGACCCATGGCGCAGCAGTTGGCCTCCACACGGTCGCCGGCGGCCTACGCTGGGGTTTCATCTTACGCGCATGCCCATACGGGCGAGGCAGCGGCAGCGGCCTATCTGGCGATGGGGCATGCATATCTGCTGGATCATAAATTTCCGGAAGCGGTGAGCGCGTTTCATTCAGCCAACCAGGCGGGACAGTCGCTCGATGACTACGCGGACTATCTCACTGCGCAGGTCTATTTGCAGGACAACAAACTCGGTGATGCGGAGCCAATTCTGGGCACCTTCATACAGAAGCATCCTGATTCGATTTTCGTTCGCAGCGTCCCCGTGCTTGAGGCTAACCTGTTCCTGCAGGAGGGCGATCCTCAGGCGGCCTTGCGGGTACTCGACGCACATCGCACCGAGACAATTGCCGGAAAAGCAGATTTCCAGCTCGCGATGGCGAAAGCAAATCTGATGGCCGGGCACGGACCCGAAGCACAGCAAGAGTTCCGGAGGGTGTATCTGAATTTCCCTCTCAGCCAGGAGGCGGCCCAGGCGCGGGCACAGCTTGTATCCTCCGGCGAGATCGCATCGTTACCCCCCGAGGAGCGGCGTCACCATGCCGATGCTCTTTACGCGGCGGGTCGCTACAGCGATGCGGAGGAAGAGTATCGCTCCCTTGCCGGCGATTCTGCTCTCAGCGAGAACACGCGCAATGCGTTGCTGGTGGCTGCGGCTGGCTGCGACTGGAAACTCAAGCGGCTGAACAAGCAGGAGCTGGATCGTTTGCCTGACAGCGACGATGACGCGGGTGCGCGCAGGCAATATCTCCTGATGGAACTGGCGCGCAATAAGGACGATGGCGATACGCAGCGGACCATCGTCGACCAGATGATGACGCGCTTTCCCGAGAGCCCATGGCTGGCGGAGGCACTCTACTCGAGCGGCAACATGTATCTGCTGCGCAAGGATTTCCCGAACGCGATCAAATATTACGGCGAGCTCACGACACGATTTCCGAAATCGTGCGAGTCGCCCCATAGCGGACCCTGTTCGAACTATTCACCCAGCAGCCACTGGCGCGCTGCCTGGCTGAATTATCGCATTGGCCAATACGCCGAAGCGGCTCGGCTCTTCGACGAGCAGATCGCCAACTTTGCCGGAGGGAAGGAAGTACCGTCGGCGCTGTACTGGCGCGGGCGTCTTTACGAAACGGAAGATCGTCAGCCAACGAAGGCAGCCGGCTACTATCGCACCGTGGCTCGCGTTTATCGCCACTACTACTACGCCGCCCTGGCGCAGGAGCGGCTGGAGCAGCTTGGTCAGGTCACACCTGTAAGCTTTTCCGCTCTTGAGGCGCTGCACCCCGAGCCCATTCCGGAGCTGAGCGACGACGTGCCCGAGGACGATCCCCACGTGGTAAAGGCGAAACTTCTGGCCAACGCCGGGTTGAACGAATACATCGCGCCGGAGATTCAGGCGGCCGACGGCAGCGACGAGTGGGGGGCTTTCGCCGAAGCTGAAATCTTTGCCTCATACGGCGAAACGTGGCACGCTATGCGGTTGTTGAAGCATGCGTTGCCGTTCTATACCTCCGCGCCTGTCGAATCGATTCCGATGGGTTATTGGCGCATTCTCTTTCCTCAGCCGTATTGGCCAGACATCAAAGAAAATGCCGCAATCAACGGGCTCGACCCCTACATGGTGGCTTCTCTCATTCGCCAGGAGTCGGAATTCAATCCCGGCGCAGTTTCAAATAAGAGCGCGTATGGCCTGATGCAGCTATTGCCAAGCGTAGGAAAGAGCATGGCCAAAGAAGAGGGAATTCACCACTTCGAGACCAGCCAGTTGCTCGATCCGGTTACTAACATCCGTCTTGGAACGCTCTATCTCAAGCAGACGCTGAACAAATTCGGCGGCCGGCCGGAGTATGCCTTTGCCGCATATAACGCGGGTGATAACCGCGTCACCGACTGGCAGTCGATCGGCCACTACCGTGATATGGACGAGTTCGTCGAGTCGATTCCATTCACGGAAACGCGCGAGTACGTTCAGGCCATCATTCGCAATCAGGAGATTTATCGCGAACTGGATAAAGTAAGCTCGCAGCGCGCTTCCAGCAATCCGCACTGACGCGACACGCCTCCGCCGATGAGCGAAAATAGAGGCATGGAGTTCATCGACCTCAAGACGCAGTATCGCCGTCTCAAACCGGCGATCGATGCGCGCATTCAAACCGTTCTCGATCACGGCCAATACATTCTGGGACCCGAAGTCCGCGAGTTGGAAGAGCGGCTCGGAGCGCGCACCGGCGCGAAGCACTGCATCAGTTGCGCAAGCGGGACCGACGCTCTCCTTCTGGCAATGATGGCCCTCGGGATCGGCCCCAGCGATGAGGTCATCACGCCGCCCTTCACATTTTTCGCCACCGGCGAGATGATCGCTTTGCTCGGTGCAGTCTCGGTCTTCGCCGACATCGACCCGGCCACCTACAACATCGATCCTTCGAAAATCGAAGCGGCAATCTCGCCCCGCACACGCGCTCTTATGCCAGTGAGCCTATACGGACAGCCCGCAGCGATGGACGCGATCAATGCCATCGCTGCACGCTACAATTTGCCGGTCATAGAGGACGCCGCGCAAAGTTTCGGTGCCCTCTACCACGGCCGCAAGTCCGGAAATCTGAGCACCCTCGGCTGTACGAGTTTTTTCCCCTCGAAGCCGCTGGGCTGTTACGGCGATGGCGGCGCATGCTTCACCAACGACGACGCGCTGGCTGCTGCCATGTTCGAGCTACGCAACCACGGGCAGGATCGCCGCTACCATCACACCCGCATCGGCATCAACGGACGCATGGACACCATTCAGGCCGCGGTGCTGCTCGCCAAACTCGACGTCTTCGATGAAGAATTGCTCGCGCGCAATGAGGCCGCGGACCGCTATTCGGCGCTGCTCAAGGACTCAGTGCAGACCCCTGTTCTTGCCCCGGACTGCAGCAGCGTCTGGGCGCAATATACGATCGAAGTAGACGAGCGCGAGGCCGTCGAAACAGCCATGCGCGAGGCCGGCATACCCACAGCCGTGCATTATCCCGTAGCCCTCCATTTGCAGCCGGTCTTCTCATCGCTTCGTGAACAATTTGGACTCGCCACGGGAAGCTTTCCTCACGCCGAACGCGCCGCCGACCGTGTCCTGAGCCTCCCCATGCATCCCTATCTCACGTCCAGCGACATGGAGCGCGTGACAGACGCCGTCAAAGCCGCATTGCATCAGACAACCGCAAGATGAATCCGAACAGTTAATTGTCATTCTGGGTCTATTTAAACGATAGGGATTGACAGCCAGCCTCGGTCCGGAAAGAATGGCCTCAAACATTTCAGTTACGAAATGTTTGGAACTGGAATCCGCTAGAGAATGCTGAAAGATTGCTTCAGCACGCGCGATGTCCTTGAGTTGACCGGTGTGACTGCCCGGCAGCTCCAGTGGTGGGACGAGCAGCGGATCGTGGTTCCAGCGCGGGACGGCCGAAACCGCGTGTACTCCGAGGCGGACCTCCTCGATATCCTTGTCATCGAACAGCTCAGAGTCAGGAGCATCTCACTCGCGCGAGTGCGCCGCGTGCTGCGTCTCTTGCGTGCGGAACTGCATGTGCGCCTCGCCGATCTTGTCTCGGGGAATCACGAACACCATCTTTTACTCGCCGGAAAACGGATGTTTCTCCAAACGGACTCAAGACAGGTTATCGAGCTATTGCGAAACACAATGCAGCCGATGCTCTTGATAAGTCTTACGGACGCAGTGAAGCCGCTGCGCGTCGAGCTGAAGAATTTATTGCAGAAGTCGGCGGCGAAGAAACCAGCCGGTCAAATCAGGAGGACAGCGAAACAACGCGTGACAGCATAGCGAGAAGACAAATTCGAGGCATCGCGATCTGGACGCCCCAGCTCCACATCGCAAGACAAACAGCGAGAGCGAAGACAAGGGAGGTATAGCATGTCATCGGAACTGCAATTGCTCGAACAATGGATACCAGAGCAGATGGAACCGGGAACGCTTTTTGTGCTTGAGAATGCAGGATCCCTCGGAGATGCCCAGAATCCCTACTGGGCAGTTCTCGCCTGTCCAAGTTGTGGCGCCCTGGGGCTGATTACGCGGGCCCAATTCGCTGGCATCGAATCGATGATCTGCGGAGCCGACAATTGCTCCGCCGAATACTACCTGCGCGAAGACGAGATCGAATACCGCAGGCCCCACTAGACCGAGTAAATCACAACCAGAAGCCGTGCCTGCCAAGGCGGGCACGGCATTCCTGTCTTCAGGGCTGTTTCTTTTTCGTAGGATATTTCAGATACGATAACCTCAGCGCCCGGATGGCGAAATCGGCAGACGCAGCGGACTTAAAATCCGCAGGCCGCAAGGCCGTGGGGGTTCAAGTCCCCCTCCGGGTACCAATTAAATCAATAATTTATAGAGATTATCTCGGAAACGGGCAATCCCGAATACAGCGCTGGTGCCACTTCTGGTGCCACTTTGTTCCGACTTTGCTAGGATCGCATTCAGGGGGCAGATCCCATGCCGAGGAAGGTGGTTCGCAAAGAACGCGGAGTCTTCGAGAAGGTGCCAGGCTCAGACATCTGGTGGATACGTTTCAAAGACGCTGGTGTCGAGCATCGGGAAAAGGTGGGGCGCCGCGGCGACGCAATCAAGCTCTACAAGATTCGCAAGGCGGACATTCTTCGTGGCGTAAAGATGCCAGCGAACATGAAGGACAAGGGCATCAAGTTCTCCGTGCTTGCCCAGGAAGCCATCGACTGGTACGTCAACCACGACCGCAGAGATGTTCGGAATTTCAAAGGCAGGATGAAACTCATTCTGGAGGCGTTCGCCGACCGGGCCGCTGATGAGATTAAACCTTCTGACATTGATACCTGGATCAGTTCTCACAAATGGTCAGCCGCGACCAAGAACCGCTATAAAAATGTGTTTGGAAAGACGTTCAAGATTGCGCTGGCAGACGGTAAGGTCACGAGCAATCCTGCGCGGCTGGTTGAGCAACGGGCGGAGAACAATGCCCGTATTCGGTTCCTGTCAGCAGACGAGGAAGCGAGATTGCGTGCAACAATCAAGAAAAAATTCCCGAAGCACATGCCGGAATTCGACGTAGCTCTGAACACTGGCATGCGAAAGAGTGAGCAGTTCAGTCTGGAATGGTCCCAGGTATCCCTGACGAGAAAACGGATCAGACTAGAAAGAACTAAGAACGGAAGTGATCGAGAGATTCCCCTAAACAAGACCTGCCTTAGTGTTCTCGAAGCGCTACATGGCATTCGGCCACATAATGGCCGGGTATTTCTCTCGAAGTATGGGCGTGATCTGAACAATCCAAGGGCTTGGTTTGAAATGGCGCTCGAAGAGGCCAGAGTGAAGAACTTTCGCTGGCACGACCTACGCCATACCTTCATCAGCCGATTGGTTATGAAGGACGTGAACCTACGGACTGTGCAGGAACTTGCTGGCCACAAGACAATTTCTATGACGACTCGCTACGCCCATCTGGCTCCGGAGCACAATCAGGCCGCCATTGAAAAGCTCGATCCGGCGGCTGCGTGAGGCCCGATAGTCAGTGACGGCTGTTTGCCCTCTTAGGCACAGTTTCATCGATACTCTGACTCTGTGGCTGAAAGCGACTCATCGATCCTTCCGAAGAGTGTTGGCCGACTTTCATTTGATCAGACGAGAGCACAGGTATGCCGGAGCGCACTGAATCTGGGTGGTCTTCCCTTGCGAAGCGGCGGACAGCACTTGCTGGAATAAGAATCTTGCCACCGACCCGCCGCGCAGTGAGCCGTCCGGTCGTGACGAGGTAATCAATCGATCGAATGCTTAAGCTGAGTGCTTCGGCAGTGTCGCGCCGGGAATAGAGCAGCTTTTCTACAGAACGTTCCATGCATAATCTCCTTATGAATGACCACCCCCTCACCATTGAGTAGGTGTCGAAGGAATGACGGAATAGCCGGCCACCTGCTTCGGATATTGAATCAAAATTGCATCGACGTCCAAGACCTTTTTCATCAATTGTGATGCTCGATAAGCATCAACAGGGCACGTACAGATACCTGCAGGAATTGAACGGAACAATCAGTCACAAAGCGTGAGTTACTCTCGGCATCTCGCGCGCAAACTCTGCGTTTGAATCGTGTCAGCCGAAGTGAAAGGCAACACGCCAACGATTCTGATCGAAGCTACCGGCGAGCAAAGCACGAAAGGAAGTGAACAAACGACGCCGGCATTTCAATATGTCGAAGACGGCCTTCGTTTCCCAGATGGGGAACGACGTCACCAAGACCAACCCGCGCGATGTGTTGGTGGATGAATCAAAACAGGCGGACATTGAGAATCTGGGCGACTGCCTCCGTGCCCTGGGAGACGGTCAATCGCTTGGCGACTTCTCCCTCTCAATTGTTCTCTATGGCGACTCAAAGGCCAGAGTAGATGAGCTCGTCGGGGAGTTCGTCAGTGTGTTCACGAATGCCGACGGGAATCTGTTCACAGAGTCCTACAACCAGCTAAACGCATATTTCGCGACCGTACCGGGCAATTGCGCCCTAAATCTGCGAAAGCTGTATCTGCTGAATAGCAACTACGCCGACCTCAGTTTTCTCTTTACCATCCTGCCAGGCGAAACACGCAACGCGCATCTTGGAGCCGAGTATCTGGCTGTGCTGGAGACGGACAACAGCACGCCATACTTTCTGAACCTGCACAACGGCGAGGTAGCCCATACGCTCATCCTTGGGATGACCGGTTCGGGAAAAAGCTACTTTTGCAATTTTGTGCTGCAGAACGCACAGAAGTACGGGCCACAAACCTACATCTTCGATATTGGCGGAAGTTTCCAGTCGCTCACAACGATCTTTGGCGGGTCATACCTGAATGTTGGCCAAGATGCGCGCGACTTCACGATCAATCCGTTCTCGCTCGCTCCGACCAAGGAGAATACGCAGTTTCTCTTCAGCTTCATCCGTGTGCTGATTGAGGGCAATGGGCAACGCTATCGGATGGATTTCAAGGAAGAACGCAGGCTCTGGGATGCTATCGAGCGAATCTATGTGTTGGAGCCCGAACAGCGCACCGTTTCGAGCCTAGGGAACATCATCGGTGAATTGAAAGAAAGACTCCACAGGTGGACGAAAGCTGGTCAATACGGTTTTCTGTTCGACAACGCTGAAGACACTCTCTCATTCAGTCAGTTTCAGACGTTCAACTTTGCTGGCTGGGGCGACGCGCCGGAGGTGCTTGAACCACTACTGTTCTACGTCCTGCACAGGGCGTCGAACGAGATCGCCGACCCAGCGAAGCTGGCGACGTTCAAGATGTTTCTCCTAGACGAGGCTTGGCTATTCATCAAGAACGACACGATCCGCAACTACATCGTGTCTGCTCAGAAGACTTGGAGAAAACACAATGCCGCGATGATCCTTGCGACGCAATCGATCAAGGAGCTTGAGGAATCAGGCATGCTGCAAATCGTCTCCGAGAGCTGTCCGACAAAGATTTTTCTTGCCAACCCGGAAATGGATCGCAGCCTGTACCGCGAGGCATTTCATTTGAACGACACAGAACTGGACCTGATCGCCGGTCTCGTTCCACCAGGACAGATGCTCATCCGGAAAGCGCAGACCTCTAAGAAAGTACAGCTGAACGTCGATTCCGTCTCTCATTGGACCGCCACAAACAATGCGCGAGACAACCTTAAGAAGCGCGACTACTTCGAGCGTTTCGGCATTGCTGAAGGACTTCGCCGTCTCGCTCGAGATTATCCATTTCAACCTCGCAAGTTCGCCACTTCACCGACCAGCACCAATCAATAAGGAGCCCTCCATGAAACGCGTCATAGCCTTTGCAAACATTCTTATAGCCTTGATCTCTGTGAACGCCGTGGCGCAGGAATCGGCGCGCACGGTGCAGTATCACTCTCAGGACATTGTCCCGATCCGTGCGAAGTTGAAGTTCACAACGTTGATTGAAGTGCCCCCGACCGAGAAGATAATGGAGGCGGCGACTGGCGACAAGGAATTCTGGATTGTCGATGTGGTTGGCAACTTCTGCTTTGTGCATCCTGCCAAGTCAGGAATCAACTCCAACCTGAACCTCATCACTGACAAGGGAAACATCTATAGCTTTACGCTTCAAGACATCTCCGCCTCGCCAGACAATCCCGATTTGAAGGTGATTGTCCAACCAGCCGATCAGTCCGCAATCGTCGCGGCCAGTGGCCCTCCGCAGTTTGTTCCAGCAACCCAATTGGAGCAGTCGAAGCAGCAACTTGCCGCGATGCAGACGCACATAACGCAGGAGGTCGACGAATACAAGAGCGCCTACCCGTTGAGTCTGAAGTTTGACTACACGTTCAAAGCGAACGAAGCACCTTTCGATATCGAGTCGATATACCACGACGACAAGTTCACCTACATCAAAACCAGCGCGCCGGAGAAGTTCTCTGTCTATGAGATGAAGGACGGCAACCCACTGTGCAGGACAACACAGACAACAACGTCCAGGACCTAAAGAACCAACTTGCAGCCGAGCAACAAAGGCAGGCTCAGCAGACCGGAGCTACCGGCGACCCAGCGCTTGCCACTGCAACTCCGGCTCAGCAGGCCGCCGCCGCAAGATACAGTTCGATCGGCCTGACCGTTCCTTGTGTTCCTGGTCAGCCATGCGCTCAGCCAAACATCTATGGCCAGCAGACAGGTCAGCCGTCGATCTCGCCTCAGGAACAAGAAGCTCAGCAATTGGCAGCCAAGGAGCGAGAACTTGCCTACAACTCGCGATTTGCGTCGAATCTCGTATATACCCACCAGCCGGAGGCAGCTGTTTCGCAACAGACTTCGGCGGGAGGAGAGGTTCCCGACATTGACCACTGTGGTTGAAGATCGGGGTGGGACAATGCGGCTGCTCCAAGGACGCGGACACGGGAGTCTTCCGATTGGAGACCAACCACCCGATGGTTTCGGTCCCGGATCAGATGTTTCTTGCGAGCTATCGCGCCTTTGAGGACGGGATCGAGCAGATTGGCCCACGACCTGGGATCGAGCGGGTCTGTGATCTGCCCGATCGAATAGACTACCTGATCAAAATCTCGGAACGATGGGTAAGCCTGCCGGCCATGCAGGTTGACGTACCGCGACTTCGCGCCGGTGATTGGTTGAAAGTAGACGCGAACTTTATTGTTCGATAGGACGCCGAGGGTGGAAGGTTCGAATCCCTCGGCGAAAATGGTCGTCGCGTTCCTCGGCTTAAGTGGTCCCTCCACGGTATGCTCCCCATTGACCAGCGGACGCCGGATACGTCCGGCGACAAGGGAGTCGTTGCGACGGCTCGAGACGAATGCTGAGTTTAAGCTGTCACGGGACAACCAGAGAATCGTGTTGCCGCGTGCCTGGGAATGCTCGACACACCAGGCGGCTGTGGGGCCTCCGCCCACCACGCAGATGGAACCGTTAGTTGGCTCTGCCGGGGAGACGCTCAGATATCGCTCACCATTTACCAGACGCGGCCAAGGCGTATAGGAGTGACTTCCGGTTCTATACTCGGACACCAGATTCGGATCAATCGAGACGCCCTTTGGGAGGTCTTTTGCCGGGCCGGGCCCGCCACAGACGTAATCGCCAGGGAAATCAAGGGCCGGGCAGAGGTCTATAGGGCAGAGGTCGTGGGTTTGATATGGGTTCGATAACGGTTCCCGATCGTTCCTTACAGCGCCAAAAGAAGCCATCCGTGGCGCTTGTTTTCTGTAAGTTACGACCTTCCTTTTCGCTGTCACGGAAACTTCTTGGGAACTCTTGGGAAGCGCCGGACACAATGGGGCTGGCACGGAAAGAGTAAGGAATTTGATTCAACGCGGGGGCGTAGTTCAGCTGGTTAGAACGCCTGCCTGTCACGCAGGAGGCCGCGGGTTCGAGCCCCGTCGCTCCCGCCATAATCCAGAATCAGAGCCTGAAGGCACAGCGGTTGACGAGCAAGGGTCGACAAGTGACTCGGCGATTTGTACTAAACCCGCTCCGCGGGTAGGTGGAAGCGTGGTAGTTTTTTTGGCAGGACAAATTGCATGTTGCACACGACAGTCACAATGCTTCCGCTCAAGTCAGCACAAAATAGGTGCGATGGATTGAATCCCCATAAAGCAATTGTCCTGCCAAAACCTCACCGGGTTTAGCACAAATCGCCGTATCCACAATGCTCGCTCCAAAATCTTCTGCAGGGCGAAGTCTGCCTCCCGAGCACTGTCGATACGGCGCTAGAGATAATGCGCTCATTGATGAGCAGGTAGCTTGACTATTACCCACTTGAAGTGGTCTTGAGAAATGGGATCAAAGGCTTCCTCTCCGAGGACCTCTTGATACCCGTTTCCGGAGGCAAATAGCGAACCAGATACGCTGGGGCCAAATGCACAGCTCGGAATAACTAAGCGGCTGCTTCCGTGATACCAAGCATATGAAGAGGTAGCTTAGCGCTGGGGAGGGCTTTCGCCGTGATCTTAAGCCTGACTGGGTAGATGCACGCGCGTGCGAGTGAGGCCTGGTTAAAGGAGCTGGCTGGCCGCCGAGTGGCGGTCAACTCGGACGTGAAAACGATCTCGATTGGGTTTGTGAGTCTGCTGCGGAGCTCATTACGTCAGCATCAATACTTCTGGCAAGATCACGGCGTGTTTACGCCTCTCCCCGGATTTTAGTGCACCTGTTCACTGGGGTGCCCCGCAATGTTGTTCTGAGCCAAGGTCGGTAGCTAACGGCGAACGGATGTGTTGCGCACTCGTATAGCGCGGGCGGGATGGTCTGCCGGTACAAGAGCAGTTGAGATCATGATCATTGCGGGCGGCGGCTCGTCGACTTTTTTGTTGATGAAGAGCTTTTCCGGTCGAAAAGCGTACCAAAGGGCAACCAGCACGAGGGCGGCGACGATCATCAGGATCAAGACTCGATATCTGCGAAACATGCGATTTCCTTTTTGCGGAGGAGTCGTTGGTGTGGTGAATGCGAGGCCCGCACTTGGTGCGCGCCTCTCATTTGGATGTGCTTACTTCCTTTCGAGTGGAGCCGTGCCGAAGTTCGCATTGAAGCGTTCGCAGTAGATCGAAACCGTTTTGAACTTGGAGAGGTCGGTTCCTTCGGGGATCGCGTAGTTCTGGTTGCCCTGATTGCCTTTCAATTTGCCAAGTTCGACGTGCTCCACGTTTTTGTCGAGAAAGTTTTCATTGTCCTGCGCGTCACTTGCCGCAATCAGAACGACGTGGACGTCAGGTCCATTGGAGGTCTTGAAATCGCTGAGGCGCAGGGTCTGCTTGCCGTCTTTTCCAACGTAGACCGAAGCGGTTCCAGACGTGGAGTGGGCCGCACCGTGGAAGGTCCCGGTGTACGCTGGCTGCGCGCTTTGCGCGGAAGCAAGCGAAGCTGTCAACAGGGTTGCAGTGAACAGGGTGGATGCGATGCTGATCTTCATAGATTTCCTCTCGTATGTGCGGTTTCTCTGCGTGAAGGTTTAGACCATAAGGCCGTGACGGAATTACAGCTTTCGAAAATAGTTTTCGCGCCCGAGGACAGAAAGGTCACAGCGGGACGATACGAGTGCGCTGAGAGAACCAAAGGATCTTTCGCTCGATCGAGCGGGAACTGAGCGGAAGAGACCGGCCGCCTTCTCGCACGCAGTCGCGGCACTAAGCACTTACAACTGGAGCAGTCCGCCTCTGCCGCATCACCAGGCACCACGGTTGACTGCTTTTGTGAAGATCCATTCATGCCGCCAGCCTTTTCGCGAAGAACGCACTGGGCAAGCCGACGAACAGAGCGTGGCCCATGACGCCGTTGACCAACGCCGCAGTCGCGATCGGGCCGTGGGCGACCGCAGTGAGCGGCAACACCAGCAGATTCATGACTGCCCACACGGCAGCGCCATACAGAAGTCCCACGAGCACCCACTGCGTACGCAACACAGCGACGCGTCGGCTCGCAAGGATATAGATCGTTGCGACTACCAGCGAGACGGCGAAGTGTAGGACGAGGCCAAGTCCCGCACTTGCAAGGCCGCCCGAGAAAGATCGTGTGCCCAGCAGACTGCTCGCGATATACTGCAGCACCTGGATCGGGTTCTGGCCGTGCAGACCGAGGAAGACGACGCCATCGGTTGCATCGAGCACTCCAACCACCAGCGTGGCATAAAGGATGGCGCGAGAGACGGGCAACGTGCGCATTGCCGACTGCGATTCACTCCCATGGATCGGGTTCAGGGCAGAGGTGGTCATTTACCCGCCTCCGTCTTCTTCCCTTTTCCTAGAAAGCCGATGATCTTGCTTGCGACGAGCTCGCTGTGCTCTTCCAACAGAAAGTGGCCACCGTCGATCAGGTGCAGTTCCGCTTTGGGCAGGTCGCGCAGGAACGCCTTGGCTCCCGGCACGATAAAGAAGGGATCGTTCTGCCCCCATACGATGAGCGTGCGCGGCTGGTGCATGCGAAAGTATTCGTGCCACGCGTCGTAGAGCGCCACGTTCGAGGTGTAATTGTGGAGGAGTTCGAGTTGAATGGCGTCATTGCCGGGTCGGTCCAGCAGAGCCTGGTCGAAGGTGTAGCCGTCCGGGCTCACCGCTGCTGCGTTTTTCGCACCATGCGTGTACTGGAAGATCGTCGTTTCTTTAGTCAGCAGCGTGCGCGGCGCCTTCTCCGTCTCCTTGTTACGGTTCTCCCAGAAGGGCTGCAACGGCTCAAAAGCGGCGCTGATGCCTTCCACGTAAGCATTGCCGTTCTGCACGACGATGCCTTCGATCGCTTCCGGATGACGCGAGGCAATGCGGAAACCGACGGGCGCGCCGTAATCCTGCACGTAAATGCTGAACTTCTTCAGGCCCAGTGTCGTGAAGAGCAACTCCTCAATTTGTGCGGTGATGCTGTCGAAGGTGTATCGAAAGTCGGTCGCCGCAGGAGCATCGCTGTAGCCGAAGCCGAGGTAGTCAGGCGCGACGACATGGAAGTGGTTGGCGAGCTGCGGGATCAATTCCCGGAACATGTGCGACGACGACGGAAAGCCATGAAGCAGAACGATCGTCGGATTCGTGGTCGAGCCGGCCTGGCGGTAGAAGATCTTGTGGCCCTGGATGGCGGCATGCTGATACGTAGTCATGTGTTTTCTCCTTTTGTCAATTCGATTATTTGTATGCGAGAGCGTCGCACTAGCCGCTTCCAACACGAACTCTACGACCGTGGCTGGCTCCGAAATTTGAGGGGCATGATCAACGTGGTGGGCACGGACCTGTGCGCCCATGCGGTCGGCCACGAGACGTTGTGTTTTCGGGCTGAACATACGATCGTCTTCAGCCAGCAGATACCACGACGGTATCGTCCTCCATGCTGGCGTCTGTATCGCTTCGGCAAGGCACTTCATCGCTATTGGGCGTTGCGCTGCTGTCCTGATTGCGCTTTGCTCCGCCGTCGCCCGGTGACCGACCGCATTCTTCATTCCTTCTATCGACATCCACAGGAACCCATGACCGTCGGGTTCCAGATGGGGAGCTTTTTCATGTGGAGGCTCTCGAAAGAACAAGTCCCCCACGGTTTCTCCTTCTGCTGGTGGCATCGCTGCCACAAAGGCCAGGCCTCGGACACGGTCATCACTTTCGAGGGCGGTGATCACGGCGCCGGAGTACGAGTGAGAGACAAGGAGGATTGGCCCCTCGCCCGCTCTTTCTAAAGCCACTTTCAAAGCAGCCACATCGTCGGACAGCGAAGTCATTGGAATCTGGGCAGCGATCACCTCGATGCCAGCCTTGACTAGCGGGCCGATCACAGCAGACCACGAGGACGCGTCCGCCCATGCGGCATGCACCAGAACGATCGTTGCATTAGAAGGAATTTTTTTCATAATTCACCTTTCGCCGATCTGACACGCACGTGGTAAGCCACTGTTGGGCAGCTGAAAAATCCGCGCTCGAGATGCATCGCTTATCAGCGGCCAAATCGCAATACAACCGCGAACTGCGTTACCATGAAGCATACGGATGACGGGAGCTCACGAAAAGCGAGAAGAATTCACACTATCGGTGAGAATGTCTAAACTATGCTTCTGAATAACCTCAGCCTCGACAGCCTTCGTACGTTGGTGATTACACAAGATCTGGGCGGTTTCGGTCGCGCCGCGGAGCGCCTCCTACGTACACCCTCGGCCATCAGCCTTCAGATGAAACGCCTTCAAGAGGATGTAGGAGTACCGCTCTTTCGGAAGCAAGGCCGAAAGACCCTTCTCACCGAACAGGGAGAGATCGCTCTCCGGTATGCCCGTAGGGTGGTGGAGCTGAACGATGAGATGATCGATACTCTGCGCGGATCTTCTCTTTCGGGTGTTGTTCGAATCGGTTTCGGACAGGATTTCTTACCTACAGTTTTGCCTATGGTCATCGCGCGCTTTGATGCGCTCTACCCGCTGGTAAAGCTCGAGGTGACGGTAGACGTGGGCCAGGTACTCCTTCAGAAGGTCGACTCCGGCGACCTCGATGTTGTATTGACGTTAGGCGGCGCTCAAAAAAAGACGGCCCACCTGTTGAGCGAGCTGCCGTTGCACTGGATCGCAAGCCCATCTTTCAGGGATCGCGTGCGGCAGCCGTTACCGCTTGCTCTCTTCAGCCCCCCGTGCGGATGTCAGACACCGGGACTGGAGGCACTGGAGAGAGCTGGACGCCCTTGGCGCGTTGCAATGACGAGCCCCAGCCTGACGGGCTTATGGGCCGCTGTCAGTGCGGGACTGGGACTGACCACCCGACCTGAACTTGGCCTGCCGGAAGACGTGCGAACCATCGACTTTGGCCTCCCGCCACTGGGAAACATACCCATCACGCTTCATCGCAGGCGCGGCCTTCGGGCTCCGAACGCAATGCGGTTTGCAGAAATCACAGAGGAGTTGGTCGCTACTTATCTTCGCTCCCACCTGAGCAAGAAACGACCTGGAACCGTACGCCCCTTCGCCACAGCCGGGATGGATGATAGTCAAGCGGAAGGCACGCCAGCTTGGCGGTCAACAGTCTCGACAGTGTAGACGAGATGCATCCCTCGGATGTTCTCGACAGCGTCCTCATGTTGCGCTCGAGGTAACCCTCGTGAAACTCTGCCTTTAGAATTTCGAGTCTTCGCAGATTCTTGCTCCAGACTGCAGCAGGATCGATTTGCCTGCTGGCGTATAGGCTCGTGTTCGGCTACGCTACATGTCCTTCCATCTTCATTCCAGACATCAACCTTTTGACCCACGGTTCATTGAGTTCAGG
>CAWJPE010000011.1:0-797007 GCA_963844605.1 uncultured Acidobacteriota bacterium
GACAACGCTCGACTGTCCACCCGTACAACATTCGACGCTGTGACCCATGCGCTGCTGAACGCTAAGATGACCGATGCGCAAGGCAAGAGCCTGGGGCGTGCGATTGACTTGGTGGAAGCCGTTGACCAAGTGATGGGAGAGGAATCCGGTGTGGGCGGCGACCTCCAGTTCCGCCTGTATGTGTACCTGAAGCCCGACGCATTGGACATCCTGAGCCGCAGCCAGGAGTTCTTTCACGATAAAGACAACAGCGTTTATCACAAGGGCTTTCCCATTTGTTACAGGCTGAAGAAGGGACCTCCCTCGATTCAGTTCTCCATTTCGCGCGACCATAAATTGTCCGACATTGATGTCGACTATCGCTCTTCTGGCTTTCCTAAAGGGCTGGTCAATGGACACTTGTCTGCTTCCAACTCGGACGTCCGCGCGGGAAACAACCTTGACCGCCATGACGGCCGCTGGTCGGGCCTCAATGGCTGGTGGCGCGACGTCTTTGGACAGCTCGGAAGCTGGCGGAAAGCCGCCAAAGGAAAACAGCACCGAGCGCCTCGGGAACATTCCCTTAAATCCCGGCGTGAAAGCCGATCAGGGCGTCGATAAGAGCGCACACGATTTCCTGCAAAGCTGGGTGGTGGAGAAAGAACCAAATAAGTCAGTCGCCTATTTTTCGCGCCTCAGCTATCCGTGTTTGGAGGTGATGGCGCAGAAGAGCGGCAATCCGTGCCGCCAGGCATGATTCGGCTGCGCACAATGATGGCTGATGCAGAAATTTAGCGATAGCACTGGCACGGTAAATTCCGTTGCCGACGTGTTCGAGCCTGCCGACAAATGGTCGCAGCATTGAAATCGGCAAAGAACGCGTATGCATCGGAATTTCTGCTGGTGAGCGTGCCGGCGGACATGGGACCGGACGAGGAATGCGCTGCCACACCGAACGACGATACGAGTAAGGGCTCTAAGGAGAAGTACTTCGCCACTGCGTTTCGCGGAAAACAGGGAGACAGCCGGAACAAGGTTATGTCCCTGCTTTGGGCTCAAGGAGGGCGACTACTGGAAAATCATTGCCATCCGCATCGAGGACAGCAGTGATGCGGGCATCGTCCCAAAAAACGCTGCAGCTCAGGCCGTACCCTCAGTGGAAGAACCGCAGAGCATTGCCGGTGATCCCGCCGCCGTAAAAGAGATCACGGAGTTCTACCAGACTTGGATCGTGAAACGGGATGTTATCCAGGCTTCCGCCTTTGCGTCACCGCGCTCGTACCAGTGTCTCGCGGCGCCCTCCGAAGACCAGAAGAAATTGACGCCCATCGCCAGAATCCAGTCTGGGCTGCAACAGCCGCTCGCGAGAATCCCATCCGGCGCGAATCTCTCGGACATGATGTCGAGTCTGCAGCCCAGCAATGATCTGCTGCGCCCGGTCCAGCAGGAAAACTCCAACGCTTTCGCAATGATGGCCGTGCCAGACCAGAAGGCGATAGCTTTCTGTGCCAACATCGTCAGTTGCCCGAAGCTGCTCCGGACTTGAAGCCCGCTGATGCAAAGTACGGAGCCTATTATTTGACCGCCAGCCGATTGAATTATGGGGAGGAACAATCACCCGCTCTTCTGCTGTTGTGGACCAAAGAAGAAGCGGGTTGGAAGGTCGTTGCTTGGGCTGTAGAGCTTCCGTAACTCCGTGGTGCCTTTGACTGGAGATCGCTGGGCCGCCTCGTCTATTGCGGGCATCTGGGTTAAGTTGGATTAGGCGATCTGCGGAAAGCATTCGAAAGCGCGAAAGGATAGGAGCAAGCCAATGCAAATCAGCAAACGTACTCTGAAGATCGCTGGAATCGTTGTCGCGGCAGTGGTGGTAATCCTCATCGCGCTTCCGCTTTTCATCAACGTCAACAGCTTCCGTCCGAAAATCGAGTCGGAGCTGACCGAATGCCTTGGGACGGCCCGTGACCTTGGGAGAGCTGAGCCTTTCGTTCTTCGGCGGCAAAGTTGGCGTGGAGAATGTCAGCATTGCTGACGATCCCGCCTTCAGCAAGTCACCGTTCATCACGGCGAAGTCGTTGGAAGTCGGCGTCGAGTTGATGCCGCTCATCTTCTCCAAGCAACTAAACATAACAGGGATCGTGCTGGACGAGCCTCAGATCACGCTGCTCAAAGCCTCCAACGGAACCTGGAACTTTTCCAGCCTCGGCGGGGCGAGTAAGAGCAACTCTCCTGAACCAGCGAAGTCGGGCGGGTCCCAGAACCTCTCGATCGCCAAGCTGGAGATCAAAGATGGAAAGCTGGCGGTCGGCAAAGCCAACTCCACTGCGAAGCCGCAGGTTTACGACAAGTTAAACGCGGAAGTTAAGGACTTCTCGTTCACTTCTCAGTTCCCGTTCGAGCTGACCGTCAACCTGCCCGGAGGCGGCGATGCGAACCTCACCGGCAAAGCGGGACCGATCAATCCGCAGGATGCGGCCAAGACTCCTTTCGACGCCTCAATGAAGGTGAAGAACCTGGATCTCGCGGCCTCGGGCTTCGTCGATCCGGCGAGCGGCATTGGCGGCTCCGCCGATATTGAGGGAACGTTGAACTCAACCGGCAGTCAGGCCAAGGCAGCGGGCACGATCACCTGCGAAAAGCTCAAGCTTTCACCTAAGGGGTCACCGGCCCCGAAAGCGGTGACCGTGAAATACGCAGTCGACGAGGACCTCGACCGGCAGGCTGGCACCATCACCCAAGGCGACATAGCTATCGGCAAGTCCGTCGCTCGGCTCACGGGCGGATTTCAGACCCAGGGTGAAACGCAGGTGATGAACCTGAAGCTCAACGCCCCGGATATGTCGGTCGATGAACTGGAATCGATGCTCCCAGCCCTCGGCGTAGTGCTTCCTTCAGGGTCGAAGTTGAATGGTGGAACACTGTCGGCCGACCTGGCGATCAGCGGTCCACTCGACAAACTCGTGATCGCCGGTCCGGTGCGGATGTCCAACACGAAGTTGGCCGGTTTCGATATGGGTGCGAAATTGGGAGCTTTATCAGCCTTTAGCGGGAAAGGCTCCCTCGAATCCCGACACGACCATTCAGAATGCCAGCTTGAATGCGCGCATTGCTCCTGAGATGACCAGGGCCGACGCCATCAACGTGACCATACCATCCCTCGGCGTCGTGACCGGCGCCGGCACGATCAGCCCCAACGGGGCGCTCGACTTCCAGATGGTTGCCGACCTGCAGACCAACAGGGGCGAGGCACGGGCGGAGAGAACTGGGCGGGGCGGCGGTGGGGAGGTGTGGCCTTCAAGATTCAAGGGACGACATCGAACCCGAGCTTTGTTCCGGACGTAGGGAGTTTGGCCGGCAACGCTGCAAAAGGGGCGATACAGGGAGCTGTCTCTGGAAAAACGGGCGAAAAAGCGGGTGTAGGCGGCATATTGCCGAAGAGGAAGCCGAGATAGACCGACCGGGTGATGCGCACTTCTCCACGTCCTGTGCTCGTTGTATGCAAGCCGCCGCACGAATCGACGGCCGGAGTTGATGAGCGGGGCCACCACATCCATCACTTGAGCCGAATTCTTTTCTGTACGGATTTCTCTGAGAATTCGGAGCGGGCTCTGAAGTATGCGATCTCTCTGACGTCGGAGTACGACGCCGAGCTCACGCTGCTTGCATATATTGGAGAAGGTCCCACGGCCGGCCAGGGCGGCAGAGACCATAGCTGCAGCGACGGAGCAACTGGAAAAACTGATTCCGGCGGACGGGCGCAAGACCGTAAAAATTGTGACGGCAGTGCGGATCGGAAAAAGCGTACGAGCAAATTATTCAATTCGCCCAGGAATCGCAAATCGACCTGGCGATAATGGGAGTGCGTGGCCGCGGTGGCGTGGATCTGGCGACTTTGGTTCGACAACCTACCGGGTATGCGTTGGGCCCTGCACGGTCCTCGCTAGCCACGTTTAGGCATTTGAGCGGTTACATAATTCACGTATCTTTCGGCCAGAAATCGCGCTCCAGCGGCCCTCTCGCTTGTAACCCGTGGTACCGTTTTTCAGAATGGACCGTGCTCCGCTCGGTAGAATGTGCCCCAACTGCTATTCAGGGAAGCTACGGCGGTCAAGGCTCCGATATGACGATCTGAAGCTGCTATCAACCCTGCGGTACCCCGTCCGGTGCGGGGAGTGCGATGGGCGGGCCTTCGCGTTCCTCTGGCAAGCACTCGCGCTGCCGGCACGCCAAGCTCCACGAATATAAAAAGAAAGGGGCGCCAGTCGCGGCGCCCCAAATCCGTTTTTCTTGGAGTTACTAGACTGAAAAGATGCGAAGTCGCGCCATAGGGATGCTCACCGCGGCCGGACGATGGCCCCGCGAAACTTCTCATTTGAAGAGGAAGCGGACAGCATCTTAGTGTTTGTAGCCTCGAGAGCGTCGCATGTCGAACCGCGAAGTCACCATTACACCCATCCCCGGCGTAGACGGAGTTTCTAGATAAAAATCGCCATTGTTGGGGAGGGCACTCTGACTACACATGGATGTCTGACACCCTGGAGTCAGCCCAGAGCTGCTTCGAACCATCGCTTTCAGAAAGAGTGCGGAGTCACGTAGTAGAGGGCGTGGGGCGGAAGGGCCGTAATGTTTTGCTTGGAAGATTCTTACTAGATGCTGTGAGTTTGTGAGTTCGGCGCGGCGACGGGGATTGAATAGCGGGGAACGAGTGTTCCTCAATCAACCGTTTCTGGAACGGGCGAATTAAGTTATTCATTGGTAAACATGGCCACGGGGATTGAAGAAGCTACGGGTCTCACCCGTGGCCGAGGTTTTTGGCACGCCAGCGCGGGCGGCTATTTTTTCGAGCCTGTCTTAGCTGGCGAACAACTCAGTGAGCCTGGTTAGCTTCAGCAGTTCGCTCACGCGGGGCGACAGGTTGACGAGTTCGAGCTTGACCAGCCCCTTGTTGATGGCGGATACCTTCAGGCTAACGAGCGCTCCAAGGCCGGAGCTGTCCAAGGATTGCAGATCACTACAGTCAATCACAATACGGCGCCGGCGGGCCTGGATGAGCGGCTTGACCAGTTCTTTGATTTCCTGGGTGTTCTAGCTTATCAGCCTGCCATGGCCTTGATGGTTGTGATCCATGATCCGTATTTGCCTAACGATTCCTCGATATCAAAATGGATCGAGAGTTCTGCCGTCACTACTGCGATCTCCCTATTAGAAACAAGCCACCGAAGGTGAAAGCACCCGCAGACGGATAGATCTGCGAGTGCCAGTGAAGAAGCGGGCCCTCCCCCGAGGTCCAATGCATCGAGGAAAACACTACGCCGCGAAGGACCGTTCCGAAAATCCCCCGTCGGTGCCCACGGCGAAACTTTTGGTAATCATTCCTCCGGAGCGATGAGGCGGGGGCGCGTGGGTGAGACGCGCCGGGTTGGGGAATGAGAGGAGGGATGTAATTACTTGGCACAGCCGCTGTCATCGGCGACTGCCTTGTGAGGACTACCGAAGAAAGACTGAGGAGTGGGATGCTCTCTATCCCCCGTGGATGCATGTCTGAGCAAAAGAAAAGGGCGCTTGTCGCGGCGCCCAACCCGGTTTCCCGTTCAAGAGTTACAAGGGGATGGTCCTTGATCCGGCGCTGCCCCGTCTGAGCAATATTGAACACTTCAGAGGGAAATCCGCGGCCGGAAGGCGATGGTTGCCTGGTTTTTAGCTGCGAGTGAGACTGAACTGGCAAGTTAAGGAGATACTGGGAGCGTGAATTCAATCTTGATGAGTCTGATCGTCTTCGCATGCGTTTTCGCGGGAGCGCTTGTTGGCATGGCCCTGCGGCGAATTTTGCCCCAGGATCATTTGGACTCGGACTCAAAAGATGTCGTGAGGCTGGCGACTGCGCTCATTGTGACCATGACCGCGCTGGTTCTCGGAATGCTCGTCTCCACAGCCAAGGCCTCATACGATATCCGGAAGAACGAGGTGGCGGAGATGGCTTCCGAGATTCTAGCCCTCGACTCCGTACTGTCGGCATATGGACCGGGGGCAGCGGACGATCGTGTCCGGCTTGATCGGCCCCGGTATTTCTAGACTGATCGGCCCCGGTATTTCTAGACCAAGGCAAATGTTAGTCTTCGGCAAAACCGAGCCTGAGGAAGGCGGAGGGATTTGCCATGAAGAAGAAGCGCTTTTCTGTGGAGCAGATGGTTGCCGTGCTGAAGCAAGCAGAGTTGGGAGTGCCTGTTGCGGAGGTGATCCGGAAGGTTGGAATCAGTGAGCAGACCTTCTACCGATGGAAGAAGCAGTACGTTGGTATGGAGACGGACCAGGCCCGTCAGCTGAAACAGCTCCAGGAGGAGAACAGCCGGCTGAAACAGCTGGTTGCCGACTTGAGCCTGGATAAGACGATGTTGCAGGATGTGCTCAGAAAAAAGTTCTAAGGCCTTCGGGGCGCCGTCCGATGGTGGATCATCTTCGCGATTGGTATCGGACGAGCGAGCGGCATGCCTGCCAGGTTCTTTTGATGGTCCGCGAGGACTTATCGCTACCAAAGCCATCGAGAACCATGGACGGAGTTGCGGATGCGGATACGAGAGATCGCACAGAGCAGGGTGCGCTACGGGTATCGCAAGATCCGCGTGCTGCTGAACCGTGAGGGCTGGGAGGTTGGTAAGTATCTGGTGTATCGGTTGTACAAGGAAGAAGGCCTGGCCTTGAAGAAACGGCCAAAGCGCAAGCGAAAAGCGGTGCGGCATCGGGAAGAGCGTTTCGTCGCCACAGCTCCGAATCAGGCCTGGAGCATGGATTTCGGCGCGCCATGTTGGCGAGGAGGATGAGATGAGTTAGTGATCGAGTCTTTTCGCCTGTTGGCTCTTGACCGGCCGCTGTGATGCGGTCCAACTCAGGAAGGAGCCTGAGTTGAAGGGGTCCGTCCAAGCGTATCGTGTTCCGACGATGCGTGGGAAAGCTGACGGACTGAACTGTACCGGGCATCGCCATCATCGGTGTGCCGGGCTACCAAACATCTTATGGTGAGACAACGAAGCATACGTTGGAAGCCTCTGTCTTGAATAGCTCAATGCTCCCGCAGTAGGTCAGATGGGACCGGGAGTTTATGCGAACAGAGTTGGTGGGGCTTGAAGTTCTCCACTGACGGGTCTGGATATCGGACTCAGCGACGGCGATCTCCTCGCAGGTTGTCGCTCCGAATCGCCAGGGGTAAAGTATGCCACCTACGAGATGAAGGTTGAGGACCGGAACATGGGAACCCTGATAGCCGCCTGGCAACGGAGCCGGGCTAGCCACGGAGACTGGAGATGGTGAATCGAGGGGGCGGAGCCTGCGTAGTAGTCCGAACACGGGAAAGCCGTGTACATGGCGAAGGCAGGCAAGGAATCGACAGAGTTGCGAAGACGGAGGAACCATCCATGGACTTGGGTGATCAGGCTGATGAAGCCTGGCTCCTCAGCGTGCAACGCAAGCTCTATCAATGGAGCAGGACACATCCTGACGACAGCTACCGCGACGTGTGGAACTGGATTACAGACATCCGCAACCTGCGGTGCGCCTGGCGGAAAATCGCTCTCAATAAAGGGCGTCGTACTGCTGGGGTCGACGGGATGACAGTAGCGGGAATCGGTGTGGCAATGGGTATGGAGCGGTTCCTGGAACACCTCCGTAGTGACCTGAAGAGTGATCGGTACAAGCCGAGCCCCTCACGAAGGAAGCTAATCCCCAAGCCGCGCCAGCCGGGGAAGTTCCGACCCCTTGGCATCCCGACGGTGCGTGATCGCGTAGTTCAATGCGCGGTCAAGAATATTCTGGAGCCGATCTTCGAGGCCGGCTTCTGGCATGTGTCGTACGGGTTTCGACCTGGACGAGGTTGCCACGGCGCCTTGGAGCATATCCGCATGAGCATTCGTCCGCGAGCGAAGGCGAAAGACGGCCGACGTCAGCGGACACCCTACCAATGGGTCATCGAAGGAGATATCAAGGGCTGTTTCGATAACATCGATCACCACCAACTGATGAAGCGGGTTTGCACCCGCGTCGCAAATGGTAAGGTCACGAGGTTGATCGCGCAGTTCCTGAAAGCCGGCGTCTTGTCAGATGGCTTTTTGCTGCCGACGGACAAAGGCACTCCCCAGGGCGGGGTGATTTCGCCACTGCTTGCCAACATCGCCCTCGGTGTCATCGAGGAACGATATGAGCGGTGGACACATCATCGTCAAAAGATCCAGGCTCGCCGCAAGAGTGATGCTATGACGGCGGCGTTGTGGGCGCGCATGACGGACCGCAAATCTGGACGGGCGGTTTTCTTCCCGATTCGATATGCCGATGACTTCGTGGTTCTCGTAGCAGGTACACGTGAGCAAGCCGAGCAAGAAAAGGCTGAGCTTGCGAAATATCTGCAGGAGACTATGAAGTTGGAGCTGTCTATCGAGAAGACACGAGTCTCCGATCTGACTGAGGGCTTCCAGTTCCTCAGTCAGCGGGTGCGGTACAAGTGGCACCCGCAATTCGGCTATATGCCGAGGATCGAGATACCAACCAGCAAACGAGCGGACCTTCGGTACATGGTGAAGCAGATGACCTCGGGCGCTAACACGCACTGGTCTCTGTCTGAACTTCTCCAGAAACTCAATCCTGTTCTACGGGGATGGGGAAACTACTATCGCTTCTGTACTGGCGCAAGCCGTCAGTTCGCAGCGCTCGACTTCTATGTCGGGGACTGCATCTGGCGTTGGCTAATGAAGAAGCATAAGAAACTCCATCGCAAAAGAACTCGGCTCGTACGACTGCCGAGTCTCCTTCGTCCTACTCGCAAGGTCTGGCGTGAAGGCAATGTTGAACAGTTCCTTCTCTCCATGCTGCGCGTGGAACGCTTCCGTAGAGGATGGATGCGTACTCCTGCATACATCTATGTTCCCGGAGAGCCGGATGCATAACGAAAGGTGCACGTCCGGTTCGGAGGGCGGGCATCAGAATCCGACGGCAGTAATGCCACACGGCGCTGATGCTCGACCCTACTTGCCGATCAGTTGCAGGATGGAACGCGTTTCCGGGCGTTGACGATGCTGGACGTCTACACGCGAGAGAGTGTTGCCATCGAAGTGGGCCAGCGCCTGAAAGGAGATGATGTGGTCCGAGTGCTCCACCGAATGAAACAACAGCGTGGAGTGCCGAAGGTGCTGTTTTGCGACAACGGAAGCGAGTTCACCAGTCAAGCGATGGACCTATGGGCCTATCAAAATGGAATGAAGATCGACTTCTCGCGTCCTGGCAAGCCGACCGACAATGCCTTCGTGGAATCGTTCAACGGGACCTTCCGAGCCGAGTGTCTGAACGCCCACTGGTTCGGAACGCTGGCCGAAGCAAAACGGCTGATCGAGGCATGGCGTCAGGAATACAATGAGAGTCGTCCTCACCGATCTCTCAGTGACCGGACACCGACCGAGTTCGCCAGTGATTACGCGGCTAGCCGCGTAATCACTGCAACCTAAACCAGCCGAAGACTAACTCTTGGCTTGGTACAAGAAAACTGGTCCGATCAATTACAGAAATAGCTGCGCTACACTAACTCATCCAACGGCACAAAAGATCGGGCACTCCACGATCATCCGCCCAATCTTTCTAAATCCAAAGAATGGCAACAACACGATGAACTTATGATGCCCACCGACAGGATGCTCTCCAAACTCCCCCATTATCGGTGGAAGGCTGTGCCATCGTCTTCCCGTGCCACACTCCCACAAGAATGTGCTCGGCGATGAAAAAGCATATGACCACCACGGTAAACATGAAGCGCTTGTGCAGGATGGGAAGCAAAAGCGAGACACGCTGAAACCCGATACAGTCCGCACGTTCGAACTGATCAACCGCATCGAGAATCGAGTCGACCGGCTCGTTAAATGAACCGGAAACGTGGTGCTACGATACGACAAGTTTACACTTAGAAAAATCTCACACAACGACAACGAAGTGCAACAGACAAGAGGGAGGACAAGTTGAAACCTGACCTACAAAGAAAGAAATTAGAAGAGTTGAAGCATACGGTTGCGATGCTCGCTGAAACCCAAGCCATTCGCGCCAAGAATGGTCAGCCGGAAGCCGACGATCTTAGTCAGGTGATGTCACTGCTGCGCGTTCAGCTTCACACCTTGGAAAAAGCGGTTTACGGCAATTCCATCGCAGCGATGAAAGCACGCACAGACAATCTTGAACGCGCCCTCAATGGGCACGGGGCACAGCAATGACCTTCGCCCTGCTCCTGTTCGATGCGCAGCCCAGACCGTTACAGCATTGACAGGCCGGGACTACGTTTTTCGATGCATCAATGCTGCCGTGTGATCGCGGGCGTACATGATCGCCGGTGCGTCTATAAGGGTGGGTCTGCGCCCACGTTTGCGCCGAATTAAGCCAGAGTTTTTTAGTCGAAACTCCCAGGAGACAGTGATCCGCAGCTCGGTATCACCAAGGCTGGAAACGGCTATCTGCGACAGTTGCTGGTCGAGTGCGCCCGCCATGTCATCGGACCACACGGAAGAGACTCGAGCTTGCGCAGGTGGGGACTGAGCCTGGGCGCACGCGGCGGCAGCCATGCGCGAAGGCGAGCCGTTGTTGCTGTGGCGAGGAAGCTTGCTGTTCTGCTTCACCGCATCTGGATAACGCAGGAAGCTTACGTACCGTTCTATGCAGTGGCAGCTTGAGATTAGGAGATGACTTCACCTGTTGCGACGACCCCGCGTTCCGATGACTGCGCACGGGGTTAGGCCCTCAACGAGGCCGACCGATAACTGGCAGCATCGACTTCTCCATAGGACCCCAACCGGCACAGAGCCTCAGGCCCATACAAAGTGCGTATAGAAACACGGTGGAGAACAACATGCGTCGCAACTGAAACGAAAAACAAAGACCCCAACGAAGGAAAAACAAAGACGAGATATTGACATCGGTGACCTTCTCATAGAAACCCCGTTTTCAAGGAGCTACTTGTTAGAGATGCCGATTATTCGTCCAATTTGGTTACGATCCAGCATGGATTCATTGCGCCTCCGGCAGCGTCGGTCTGAAGTTCATGGTGTCGAGCGAACCTAATCGCAATTGCTCCGCTATACTTCACCCAACAGAAAGAGCTTAAGCGAACCTATGGCTCCTCGTCGTCGCAGGATGGAATTGCCCAACTGGGGCATACCCGTTTCATATGCTGTCATCGCGGTCTTAGCGGCATTGGCTCTGCCGAGAATTGAGAGCCGCTGGCTGCCCGCGATTGACTCCGGGATGAGCCCTGTGGCGGCAGTTGTCGTGTATTCTTCCGTGGCCTCGGGGATGATGGCGTTGACAGGCGTCGTCTTTTCACTTGTCTTCGTCATGGTCCAGTTCAGTGCGATCGCATACTCGCCGCGGCTGGTTCATTGGATCGTCCGAGATCGCGTGCTGTGGCACTCCCTGGGCGTCTTCACGGCCACCTTCCTCTATGCTCTTGGGGCCATCGCCTGGCTGGACCGCAACCGCTCCGGCAATACCCCTTTTTTTAGTGGATGGTTGGTAGTCATTCTCATGTTGGCAAGCGTGGCGATGTTGGTCGCACTCGTCGACAGGATATCTCTCTTCCAAATTCGACGAATGCTTAGTCTCACCGGGGATCATGGGAGGTATGTGATCGAAACAATGTATCCACCGCTGGAAGCCCCGATGGCGATTGCCGCCCCCGAAGAACTCCAGCAATATCCCCAGACCCAAACTGTGTTTCACCTTGGTCGGCCACGCGCGATCCAGTGGTTAGATGAGAAAACCCTCCTCACTCTGTCCTCGGCGGCAGGAGGAATCGTGGAGGTCGCCTCATCTGCCGGAGACTTCGTCGTCGAGGGGACCCTTCTGTTGCGCGTCTACGGAGGGACTCAGCATATTAATGAGAAGGCGCTAAGAGAGGCATTCGGGATGGGAGGGGACAGGACGTTTGAACAGGATCCCAAGTACGCCCTTCGTTTGTTAGTAGATATCGCGATCAAGGCGCTATCCCCGGCCGTTAATGACCCCACCACCGCGGTTCAAGCGCTCGATCAGATCGAGGATCTCTTGCGGCGGCTGGGCTCGCGGCGGCTAGAGATCGGTGCTACACGCGACAAGAGCGGCAAACTCCGATTGGTGATCTCGTATCCGGGATGGGACGATTTCCTGGACCTGGCATTCGAGGAGATTCGCTTTTACGGCGCGAACAGCGTTCAGGTAATGCGAAGGATGACGGCATTAATCAGTGATCTGATTTTAGCCCTGCCGCAAGAGCGTCATGAACCGCTTCTTCAATATCAACAAAAGCTGAACACGTCGATCGGCAGAGCCTTCCGGAGTGTAGAAGACCGGCAGCAGGCTTCAGTCGAGGACAGACAGGGATTGGGTCATCCGCGGAAGCATCTTGAGCGCCCATGATTCCTCGTGATCAGTGGCCTGCAGCCCGACGCGGAGCTATTCATTAAGGGCCAACTCGGAGGGGCGGCTGGGCGATAATGCGCTCATTGAGGAAGCGAAACGAGTCCATTGGGAGCAATGCTTGAGAGATTGGTTGCGGGGTTGGAATTGAACCAACGTCGGATTGGTCATTTTCAATGACTCCAGGTTTGTTGTTATGTGACCTGGAGCCTGATGAGCCGCCTACCTTGAAATTAGTGGATAATGATTGACCGTGACTGTAGGGGAGGGATTCTGTCGGATCCACCTCGACTCACATCTCGACAAGCCTTTCGCCGGGCTTGGATTCTACCCCGTTTAAGGAGAACGAGATGGATCGCAGTGCCGAAAAACCAGTTTCTCCAACGACTGAGCGGCTTCAGATAGAGCTCCGTCGCCTCGAATGGGCGAAAGAACTGAACGAGGACACGTTGGCAGCGATTACGAATGCGGCTGACTGGGTCTCGTTTCAAGCGGAAGAAGCGGTCATTGAGGTCGAATCAGAGATTGCCCACGTGTATTTCCTCATCACTGGCCGGATGCAGGCAACGCTCTACGATTCGCTGGGCAAGGAGATGCAGCAGGATACTTTCGTTCGAGGGGCTGTCATCGGGTTATTTTCCCTCGGTTTATCGGATCGCTCTTACTTGCAAGTCCAGGCTACTGAACCTTCGACAGCAGTCCGACTGACACTACCGACCCTGCTTCAATTGACATCGAAGCATGCGGACTTTCAACTTGCTATGTTTCGCTTGTCAGCGAACGTATTCAAGCGATACGTGATGGTCGATCGTTTGCTTCCGAAGCCATCCGTCGTGGGTGTTGTGCATCACACTGCGGCGAGCCGTCCACTCATTAATCGATTGGCACATCGGCTCCGAGAGTTGGGCGAGTCTCCATGTGTTCTCGGTGACGACGAGCAATGGAAACCCGATCAAGACATTCCTTTTAGGTTGCTTGTGGGAGATGTCGAGGAGCGACAAGACCTTATTAGCGAATGGGCCTCACACAGGCGACTTCTGTTTGATATTCGCGCGGATCATTCAGAAGAGGTAATGAAGCGTTTTATGAGTTACGTCGACATGGTGCTTTGGTGTGTTCAGCCACAGGATGCGTCTGCAGCGGTACTTTTGCTCGACTCACTGGTGAAGAGTGTACCCGGATGGCGGGACAAGATCAGGATTGTGTGGCTACTCGACAACGACATTCCAATCGCTCCCTATGTACCGGAGCTGTATGAACTCGCCAAGCGAGACTTTAAGCTTTCACTGCAGGCTCCTGGAGCACATCAAGGAAGTTTGCTTCAGCACGGATTTGAACGCATCGTTCATCATTTGCGAGGTGTCCAGATTGGTTTGGCACTGGGAGGCGGCGCAGCTCGCGGCATGGCTCATCTTGGTGTGCTCAAAGCGCTTGAGCAGCATGGCATTTATGTCGACATGTTGGCGGGTACGAGCGCAGGGGCGATGACCGGCACCATCTACGCGGCTGGCTTAGATCCCGAGTATGTTACTCAGGCCTTCAAGGCCGATTTACAGCCACCGTGGATATTTCGACAGCTGCCCGGTGGCGGCTACTGGTATCTGCTCTTCAAGTACAGACGAAATAAGTTCGATTCCATGCTGCGGAAATACATAGGCAGAACCAGGATGGAACAATTGCATCTTCCGATGTTTACGGTTGCAGTCGATCTCTTCGAAGGAGAACCCGTCGTGAGCGAGGTTGGCGACGCGACGATGAGTATCCTGGAAAGCATCAATCTTCCTCCCCTTTCGCTTCCTATCTTTCAATCAAACCGAGCACTAGTGGACGGCGGATTGCTCAACAATATCCCTGCCAACCTGCTTGTTGCGAAGGGCTGCAACTTTGTTATCGCATCGAGCGTAACGGCAAAGCTGGAAAGAGACTTCCTGGGAATGCGCTCCAACGGGAATTCGCGCGCCAACCATTTCTTCTCGACAATTCAGGTGATCATGCGACAGAACATGATTCAACACTTCAAGATGACCGCCGTTGGGGTGCAGCCGGCAGACTTTGTGGTCGCTCCTGACATGACCTCTTTTGATATATCGGAATTTACTCGGGCTGATGAGATGGCAGTTATCGGGGAAAGAACAACCAATGAAAGCATTGCAAAGCTACGCAAAATGCTCAACAAGCTTGATTCCCAGCTCTTCGCGAGTTTATGAATGTGCCCCATGTCAACGCCAGCTGCGCAAAGCGATCCTATACGCGGGGGATTACCCTCTAAGCAGAAGTTCATTGCAGACTGACTCTAGGCTCACTGCAATTCCCTGGTCCGGTCGTAATCTCGGTTGGCGACGGCTGGCAGGGATGTAAAGCGCCTCCCCTCTGGTTCACGTCGCGTTAGGGCGCATTTCATCCATGTGCTCCCGGATGGTCAGCTAATCGGAGGCTATCTGGCTTCGACGGCGCGATTACTCCTGGTTAGCGTGCAACTGTCCTTGGCAAGACAGGATGCAGTCCAGCGAGGATGGTTCGTGCCCGTCGGATGACAGCTACAGCCCGCCCGACATTTTGGTGCCCAGTTGAAGCCCGACGGATAAGCCTGGGTCTGGAGTGGCGTAAAGACGTGGGATGAGGTAGGTCGGTCCTCGACAACGATCGATTGGGAGTTTGCTCAGTGTCCATCCAGGCGGCATCATCAGAGAAGTAAATGGCCAAGAAGACCATCCAGAAGATATTAGACACTCTCTGTCCGGCGCCCAGTTGCGGATGGCATTGATGGTGCCAGCGAGTTGTACGTCGCCGTAAGCGCTGATTGCGATCCAGACCATCTGATAGAAGATGGAAGTACAAACCGGCGTTGTGCTGGAAGCAGATGTAGGCGCATCTGGAAAGGTACGGCGGTGGCCTGGGGATCTGGAGCGGACTGAGGTATCAGGAGGCCATCTCTCTCAGGGCGTGGACCTCGCAGATCGTAGATGTCCGCGGTTGACTATCTCGATTTCGAGTTCCTCTCTGTGGAGTTCGTCGACGTCACCGCGCATCAACCGTTTGCATATTGCGGAGATGAATTAGGTCTGGAGTGCGACCTGAGCTTTAAGCTGTTCTCGATTCATGGTGAGGAGGACCTCTGTGAGTTGGATGCGGAAAGGAGAGAACCGGCAAGCGCCCTCATCTGAGTAAGGCGGAGAGCGCGTCATAAAGACGCACTCGGAAGGGGAGAGGGCTTAGAACTAGTTAATAGCAGATCATCTTGGATCCAACACCGCCCGAACTAAGCAATATTGAACACAATCAGAGAACTTTCTGATGCTGTCAGCGCGGCAGGGATGCCGATCCACTTACCGCTCTTAGATAGAATCCTTATGGCAGAAGGACCTCCGGTCCTTAATTATTGACCTTCTGCCCCGCAACTTGTTCTCGAGTCATCTCAGCTAAGACGCCTGTGTTGGACTTAAGTATTGCTTCGGCTTTCAGGCGCGCCGACAGGTCAAGAGTGCGAGCGATCAGTCCTGTCCATCCGGTCTGGTGGCTAGCTCCCAGCCCGGCCCCATTGTCGCCATGGAAATATTCATAGAACAGGATGTAATCTCGCCAGTGAGGATCGTCCTGAAATTTTTTCGTTCGTCCATAAACCGGACGGTTGCCGTTTGCGTCGCGAAGAAAGATGCTTGCCAACCGGCGTCCGATCTCTTTCGCTATTTCAAATAGGGTGAGGTAGTTTCCTGAACCGGTCGGACATTCAACTTTGAAGTCGTCGCCGTAAAACGGATACATCGCCAGCAGCCCACGGATTATCAGGCCATTGACCGGCATCCATATCGGCCCGCGCCAGTTGGAGTTGCCGCCAAACATACTGGTGTTCGACTCAGCGGGAAGATACTGAACTTTATATTCTTGCCCATCGAGATTAAGGACGAACGGGTGCTCGAGATGATACTTCGACAGCGAGCGTATGCCATACGGGCTGAGAAACTCGTTCTCGTCCAGCATGTACGCCAATATTCGCTGCAGCTTTTCCTTATTACAGACTGAGACCATCCTCCGCTCGGCATACCCGATAAAACTGTCGTCTGCTATGGCGATCTTGTTTAACACCTCGGGATGCCGCTTCCGGAATAGATTAATCAGTTCAACTATGCGCGGATGGTGTAGAAACGTGCCCTTCTCAAATACAGCTGCAGCGCACAGCGGCAGCAGTCCCACCATAGACCGAATCTTCAGCCGCATGGAGTCGCCATTTGGAAAATGAAGCAGATCGTAGAAGAATCCTTCGTCCGTATCCCACATTTCGTCATGGTTTGCTCCCATGCGGTCCATGGCGTAATTGATCCAGGCGAAATGCTCAAGGAAGCGGTAGGCAATCTCCTCGTACATTTCGTCGTACTCGGTCAGGATGATCGCAATCTCCAGCATGCACAGGCAGTAGAAGGCCATCCATGCGGTGCCGTCGGCCTGATCTAGGTACCCGCCGGTCGGAAGTGGGGCACTGCGGTCGAAAACCCCGATGTTGTCGAGCCCAAGGAATCCGCCCGCAAACACGTTACGCCCTTGTGGATCCTTGCGGTTGACCCACCAGTTGAAATTCAGCATCAATCCCTGGAAAGAGCGTTCCAGGAAGCGCAGGTCGGCCCGGCCCAGTTCTGACTCAATCCTGTAAAGAAACAGCGTCGCCCAGGCGTGCACTGGAGGATTGACGTCGCCGAAGTTCCACTCATAAGCCGGGATCTGCCCATTAGGGTGGGCATACAAATTCCTTAACATGAGCAGAAGCTGTTCTTTGGCGAAGTCGAAGTCCACCAGCGAAAGCGAAATAGTGTGAAAAGCAAGGTCCCATGCCGCGTACCACGGGTACCCACCACTCTGGCGGCAAACCTTAACTGTCGGCAAGTTGTTGACAATTCGTCAACGGGCAGGTTGTAGGTAGTACATATACTTTAGTATGTACCGCCACCCACCACCCCCACCTGAGTGTCTTCATTCTATCGTTACCAGCCCGCAGCATCCACACGTTACATGACACAGCTTCCACTGTCCGGCCAACCAACGACTCAGTTATCACCAGGAACCGCTACTCGGCATCCGACCGGCGCTCACCGTCCCCGGCAACAGGGGTCCGGCAACGATATCGCCCACGCGGTCGGTACACTACACCGGGAGGGGTAGATCGAAAACCACGTCGTTACACTTGACGCGGACCGCGCCCAGACAAAACTTACTCGTCCCCAAAATCTAAAAAACGGACTTTACCGACATTCGTTGACCAGCATTCCTTTGACAACTGCCTGAAATCAATAGACTTCCGCTGACTTCCATGTCCCCGAATGTCGTCAGCAATGGCACCTAATATTGGTGGAGCAATTTTGGAAACCGACAGCTAAAACAGCGGACTATTCAGAACTGCAGAATGTGCAGTGGCACCGGTTGGGTGATACTGCAGTCAACCCTCACCACTAAGACACTTGGAGAATCTCTTTGAACAGCAGTAATGGCAGACGCCTGTATGAAGGCCAGTCAATCAAGCAAGACACCAGCGCAGTTTTCAGAACCGACGAGCCTGAGACTTGCATTCTCGTGGTGAACTCTCCCTACGGAACGGTCCTGAGCCTGATAGAAGCCGCGGACGCCGACAAGGTAGCAGCGGAGCAGTGGAAAACAGACGAACATCTTGACGACATTTACACCCGTATTCACGATGGTTCGATACTGAATCTTAGCAGTTTCATTGCAGGCCAGGATGACGCCCACTCCAGGCATCATGAAACGTGCTACATGACAGCCGTCGACATCTCAGCCAGCGCCGACGTCAGAGCCACCGTCGACATCAAAGCCAGCCTCGACACCTCATACGAACCACGATTGCTCTACGACCGTAAGGCGGCAGCGCATCAGCTTTCCATCTCCGTTCGACAACTTGACCGCTTCATTGCCAACAGAGTCATCAACACCCGGCGCATTGGCTCCCGTGTCCTGATACCTCGCGGTGAACTCAGCCGCTTCTCAAGAGCGGATCACGTCACAGATATATCCTGATTCCCTTCCCTGTTCACGCATTGGCCAAATCTCGGTTATTGTGGGTTTCCATTTCTCGTTTCTACCGTGCCCGTTTTCGCACATATCACCCTGGAGAAGCCGCTCTAAGCGTTTGCAATCAGAAGAGGGCCCTCAGGGCCGCCAATCACTAGCAGACGCGCCAGCGGGCAAATACGGGCCAAGGGACGTCACCAGAGATGTGTATCTGACTTGCCATTCTGCTCAGTCAGGTTCATTATGCAACCATGACCGCGATCCGGGGAGTGTACGAGAAAGTCAAAGGCAGCGGCATCTGGTGGATACGGTTCACCGATGCCAAGGGAAACTACCACCGCGAGAAAGTCGGACGGCGCTCCGATGCCATCACTCTTTACAACAAGCGCCAGCACGAGCGGACGCTGCGTCGGAAGCTACCTGAGAAATTCCACGTCAAAGGCGTCACCTTCCGTGACCTCTGCACCGACGCGCTCGAATACTGCGCAGCCGAGAACAACGCCAAGAGCACATATGAACTGCGACTCAAAATCAATGAAATGGTTCCAGTCTTCGGGGATACGAGAGCGGAGGACATCACCAAGCAGGAGATCATCCGCTGGCTAGAAGCCGAGAGCAAGGCACGGGGATGGAAGAACTCATCGCGTAATCGCTGGCAGGCTGCGTTCTCTCTGATCTTCCGAGTGGGTGTCGATAACGAGAAGATCACGGTCAACCCCGCTGCACGCATCCGACGCAAGACAGAGAGCAATGAAAAGGTGCGCTACCTGTCAGCCGACGAAGAGACGCGACTGAGGAAAGTCATCAGCAATCCACGGCACCTGGACGCCCTGGACATCAGCTTGCACACGGGCATGAGGCAAAGCGAGGAATTCAGTCTGCACTGGCGTCAGGTAGACCTCGAACGCACACAGTTGCATCTACCGAAGACGAAGAACGGCAAGCCGCGTCACATACCGTTGAACGCCGTCGCCGTGGCTGCGTTTGAGAGGTTGCGAGCCGTGGGAGACAGTAAGGCGTCATCTCCTGTCTTCCCGAATGGGAGAGAGGCACAGAGAGCCGTGCAGGGCGCACGTGGGTGGTTCAAGGACGCCGTGACGCGAGCAGGCATCCACGACTATACCTGGCATTGCAACCGGCACTCGTTCGCCAGTAGACTGGTAATGGCCGGAGTGAGTCTTCGCACTGTGGGTGAACTCCTGGGCCATCGGACGGCACAAATGGTCATGCGTTATAGCCATCTCGCACCGGAACACACACAGGATGCTGTGGACCGTCTGACCGCGATGGCGACCGGCACTCCCGTAGCACCAGTAATATCGGAGACGAGCGCGACCGCTGTAAACGATTGATTCTAAAACGGAGAGGTGGCAGAGCCCGGTTGAATGCACCTGACTCGAAATCAGGCATACTCGCAAGGGTATCGGGGGTTCGAATCCCTCCCTCTCCGCCAAAGATACTTTCCAAGTCATCCCATTAACATCCTAAGAACTCAACGAAGCCCCAGTAAATACTGGGGATTTTGTTTTTCTGCGTCCAGGAAGAAACCAGTAAAGCCAAATATTGCATGGGGCTATAGTTCAATCAACCTGTGGGTACATTCCGAAAGAGGCCACACGACGAAGCTGACAGATACCCCAATAAAGCGAATCAAGCCGACGACGAAGCCGTACAAGGTGAGTGACGGAGGAGGGTTGTTTCTTTGGGTCACGCCTTCTGGTGGAAGGATTTGGCGCTGGACATAGAGATATAAGGGGCGGGCTAAGCTCATGACCCTTGGAAAGTACTCCTAGCTGCCACTAGTGGCAGCCAGGAAGCGCCACGCAGCGGCGCGGAAGATGCTGGCGACAGGCACAGACCCAGTGGCAGAACGCAAAGCCGAGAAGGCTTCGGTGGATAACTCTTTTCAAACCATAGCCCGCCTCTGGTTTGGAGCATTGGCGGGATGGGAAAAGCCCGCGCCATGTAGCCTAGGTGGAGCGCCGCATGGAAACTAATATTCTGCCCCGCCTGGGCGCGCGGCCAATCGCTGCAATCGAAGCCCCGGAACTGGTGGCGATGACCAAGGCAATTGAAAGACGTGGCGCGCGGGACATTGCGAGGCTCGCATTGGAGACGACCGGGCAAGTATTCCGCTATGCCATTGCCCACGAATGTGCGAGGCGCAATCCAGCCAGCGAGATTCGCCCTAGCGACATTCTGAAATCGAACCGTAAGGTGAACTATGCCCGCGTGGATGCGCGCGAATTGCCCGAACTGCTCCGAGCGATTGAGGTCTACCAGGGAACACACGTCACTCGGCTGGCGTTGAAGTTGATAGCTCACACCTTTGTGCACACCAGTGAGTTAGTCGGGGCAAGGTGGGCAGAGTTTGACCCGCAGGCGGCACGCTGGGACATTCCATCCGAGCGCATGAAGATGAGGACGCCGCACATCGTTCCCCTTTCCCGGCAGGCATTGGACGTGCTGGCCGCTCTGCGAACGCTCTCCGGCCAGAGCGAATGGCTTTTCCCCGGTGACCGCAACGCCAAGAAGCCGATGAGCAATAACACGATCCTCAAGGCGCTGGAGCGCATGGGTTACAAGGGCCGAATGACCGGGCACGGCTTCCGGTGACTGGCCTCCACCATCCTGCATGAGCAGGGCCACAACCATGAGCACATCGAATTGCAACTGGCTCACGCGCCGCGCAACGCAGTCAGTGCGGCCTACAATCATGCGCTCTACCTAGAGCCGCGCGCCAAGATGATGCAGGAATGGGCCAACTATCTAGAGCAAGCCCAGCGCGCCGGCAAGGTGTTGCCCTTTCGCGGCTCTGCGGCATAGCTTGAGCGCGTTACGACACAGTTACGGAACTCGAATTTTGGGGGAAATGCCTCCGATTTCAACTAGGACCTTTTCTCTTTGTCCTTCTTTGAAAAAGGAGTTGGTTGACCATCAATAAACCACAATGCAACAGTTTTGTTTCGCCAATCCTATCGCTTCAAAGAATGTTGGAGACTTTATCCGCGCTCGATAAGTGACGCGGCGATTTATCACTCGCCGAGAGCCGTATTGTTGGACTGAGTGCCGTTATCAGAGCAAATAACGAGGTAATACCTCTGGCTACTGGTAGCCGCAAGGGCGCTCGGAGCCTATCCACAGTTGAGCCAGATCTCTGAGGTTGTGTTTGAATTTGCGCGTTACCAAGTATTCCTTCCCACCTTTTACACGAAGCCTGTACTCTCCCGTCGGTAAAGGTTGGATCTCCTCCACGGCCAAAATATTTACGAGAACCGAGCGATGAATGCGAATAAAACCGTAGGGTTTGAGCTTCTCGGCCATGGACGAGAGGGACTCGTGCACTAAATAAGCATTAGGTCGGTGTCGCAACGAAACGTAATTCCCTTCGGCTTGCACAGCCAAAATGTCGACTAAATCCAAGAGTAGGATTCTACCCTTTGCCTTGAAGGCGATTCGTGGCGCCATGCGATCAGCCTCTCCTGCGGTTGCCCGGCGCGCGCAGAGACTTCAGCCATTCCACGATATTTTTGATTCCCACTATTGGAATGGTCCGCCGCCAGCATCCCCCGCACGGACTATCTTGATTCGCAGGAGGCTTCACATGGACATTTCGACGATCGGCATCGACCTGAGCAAGACCACGTTTCACCTGATTGGGCTGAGCCCACGGGGCGAGATTGTGCTTCGCAAGAAGCTATCGCGGAAACAGCTGCTGACCTTCACCGCAACCCGTACGCCGTTGTTGATCGGGATGGAAGCCTGCGCCGGAGCTCATTATCTTGCCCGTGCTTTGAGAGATCAAGGGCATGATGCAAGGCTCATGCCGGCGCAGTATGTGAAGCCCTACGTGAAGACGAACAAGAACGACTACCTGGATGCAGAGGCCATTGCCGAGGCGGTCCAACGACCCACGATGCGTTTCGTGCCGATCAAGAGCGACGAGCAGCTGGACCTCCAAGCCCTGCATCGCGTGCGGGATCGCTGGGTTGCGAGAAGGACCGCTGTGATGAACCAAATCCGCGGATTTCTTCTGGAGCGTGGAATTGCTATCCGAAAAGGGCCTTCTTACCTGGTGAGCCAGCTACAAATCATCTTCAGCGATGGAGATGCCTCGTTTTCCGGCCGACTGCTGCACCTGATTCGCGAGTTGAAGCATGAGTGGGACGAGCTCGAACGCAAGATCGAAGAAGCCAGCGCGGAGCTTGCCCGCATTGCCAAGCAGGACGACGGATGCCGTCGCTTGATGGAGGTTCCCGGGTTCGGACCAATCGTTTCGACAGCACTCGTTGCGGCCATCGGCAACGGGATCAGCTTCAGAAAGGGTAGGGATCTGGCAGCATGGTTGGGCTTGGTTCCGCGACAACACTCGACCGGTGGCAAGACCAGACTGCTCGGCATCAGCAAGCTGGGCAATGAGTACCTGCGACGCATGATGCTCCACGGCGCTCGATCCGTGGTGATGCAGATGGAACGAAAGCCTTCCGCTCTCGGCGAGTGGCTGACCAACCTGTCTGCACGACGCCATCGCAACGTTACGGTCGTCGCTTTGGCCAACAAGATGGCTCGAATCGCGTGGGCCATCCTGAGCAAAGGCACACACTACAGCGCGCCTGCTTTCATGGCGGCCTGAAGCGAGGCATGGAAAAGACGCCCAAAGTACGGGCTTGGAAATCGCTTCGCGATTCCACACTTTTCCACCCCTCCGACGACGATGAAGAAAGTTTTCTCCTCAAGTTTGCGAGACAAATCGATGTGTGAGTGAACGGTCACAACCGGCGTTGCTCAAGCCTGTGTGGGAATGAGAACCCTTTGGAGTTCGACCCACTTTGTAGGACAGCGACGCGCGGACTCCATTATGGCCAGGAGCGGAAGCTCCACAAACAGGCCGGATACATTTGCGCAGACCCAAAACACTCGCCACAGAGATTTCGCTTGCAATCTGACGGCGGACCATACATTCCCACACCCTCGCATCTTGAGCAACCTTTGCTAACGAGGCGTTGCCCTCGACCATCGCGACCAGAAAGCCGGCGATCTCGTCGGGATTCAACTCGCGCCGCACCGTCCCTTGGGACTGCCCCTTCCGCAAAAGCGTAGCAACTCCTTTCTGCCAGGCAAGGAAGACTCTCTCCAGTCGCTTGCGGAATTGCTCGTCCAGAGAAGACATCTCCTGCGCCAAATTGAGCAGCGGACAACTGTTTCGAATGTCCTGGGGCCGACCTGGTAACCGCTGCACAATGCCGATCAAAATGTCGATGGGCTGCCCATCGCCAAGCATAGGACGCAACCAATTGTCGTGGACAAGTTTTGCGATGACCTCTTCGACGATGGCATGTCCCAAGGCTTCCTTGCTCTCGAAGTGGTGATAGAGCGCTCCCTTGGTGACGTTCGTGGCGGCGAGAATTGTATCGATGCCGGCACTCTGGAAGCCTGATCTGTGGACCTCACGAAACGCCGCTTGCAGCAAGCGTTCCCGTGTACGCTCTGGATCACGCGACCTTCGCTTCTTCTCGTGGCCACCTAACATACCGACAAGTATGTATGTTAAGCATTTTGAAAGTCAATCAAAATTGACCTGTCCGGCTCCGGGCTGCTCGGTGTTCTCGAATCTCATAGCATCTCGCCAGTGCGCGTATGGAAAGTTGGAGAAACAGCATTTCTTGCTGTTTTACGGTCGTCCCAGAAGATTGTTGGTCTGCCACTCGGCTTCGAAGTCTGGGATGTCTGACCTGTTGTGTCGCGTAATTGTAGTGAACGTGGAACACCACGTGCACCTTCTGTCCTCGCTCAGCAAGGACTTGTGAAGTTGTGAGCCAACTCTGCTCTCAATTCACGCAAACTCTCACAACGCCGAGTCGAACCTGACGTAAATCGCCAGTCATCTCGGCGCCACATCTTACTGGAGGAAAAGAGGAGATATGCGGAATTTTTGGATACCGTCGGTGACGACAATCGTTCTGGCTTGCTTCAGCAATGCGTTCGCTCAAACGAGCTACAAACTTGCCGATTTGGGCGTCAACAAGAGCACGGACAACTTCAACATGGTCATGGGACTCAATAATCAGGGCTGGGCGGAGAACATGGATGGGGTTGTAAACCCGCCCATCACTTCGACCTCCACGACCATTGCAAGTGGCCGCGCGGTAATAAGCATCTACGGACTCAACATCGATCTCGGCACGCTAGGAGGAGACAACAGTTGGACCAACTATGGCGGGATCAATGATCGCGGGGAAGCTGTCGGTATGGCCGAAACATCTGTTCCGGATCCAAACGGTGAAGACATGTGCGCCTTTGGCACGAAAAAAACCTGTCGTGGGTTTCTTTGGCGGCACGGCCAGATAATGGCTCTCCCGACGCTGGGCGGAAATAATGGGCAGGCCGCCGCCATCAATAACCGCGGACAAATAGTAGGCATTTCGGAGACGATGGTCCCGGACTCCGGATGCCCGCCCGGCAAGCAGCCGGGAACGACGATATTGCCGGTAATGTGGGAAAAAGGCGAAGTCCGAGCTCTTCCTACGCTGCCTGGCGAGCCGGACGGCTTCGTGCAAGGCCTCAACGATCAGGGCCAGGCCGTAGGCGCCACGGGAACCTGCACCAGCTTTGCGATTCACGCCGTATTGTGGGAAAACGACCATGCCTTCCAGCTTGCGGACCTCGGACACACTGGATCTGACGCCTACGCCATTAATGACCACGGCCAGGCTGTTGGGTATGTCTCGACCACTGACGGCTCAACCATCGTTGCCTCTCTTTGGGAGAAGGGCGGAGTCAAAAACCTCGGTATTCTGCCGGGAGATGGTGCCGCCTTTGCCACCGGCATCAACAACCGGGGCCAGGTGGTGGGAAGCACCTTCAACTCCATCGGCTGGTCCCGTGGCTTCATCTGGCAGGACGGCGTGCTGACCGACCTGAACACGCTCAATCCCGAGGAGTCCAACCTCTACATCATCGCGGCCAGCAATATCAATGAGCGCGGACAAATCTCGGGCATGGCAATGGTCATGAGCGGGCCGGATGAGGGCAAGATCCACGCCATTCTTTTGACCCCCGTAGAGGGACGCATAGACGTCTCGATGGCAGATTTCGCACGTACACACCCGCGTTCCATTTCCGCGAATGCTTGCCACCACTCTTTGCCGGGATTCGTCCCCGGCCAACTCCAGCAATAAGGGGTATTTTCGGAGATTTCGCACCACCCGTCCCAGCCATACGTTGCGCGAAGACGCAAGGCCGGAGGTTGTGCGAGACATTCTGGGTCACGCGAATGTCGTCGTGACCCGGAATTGTTTACGGAAAGAGTCTGGTGGGAAGAGCGAGTAGATGCGGTCACTCAAGCTGTCGAAGCCGTAACCAACGCCGCTCCAAATGCCGAGAGACGCGCTACGAAGTTGTGTCGATCGATGCTCGGCTGCGCGTGATGTCCGCCTGCTTCAGCCATTCAGCGGACGCGTCGTGAAGCGAGGCGTGCGATTTGTCCGGATAGCCGACTTCTCGGCCACGTGACGTGAAGTACGTTTAGAGGACCTGATGCGAGCGGCGGCCAAGAAAGGTCTGATACGCTGGGATCGCATCTCAAAACGAACTTGGATCGGGGGTGGACATGCGAATTCGTACTCTGGTTCTTGCAAGTGCTGTGATGATGATGGGTGGTATGCAGATGGGGGCGCAGATGAGTGGACCCCCGCCCTCGCCGCCGGTGGGTACAAAAGAAGACCCCGCGAAAGCGATGGACGGTTTGCTCTCCATGATGGAGTTCCAGGTGGTGGGCGCAGCGAAGGCCATGCCAGCAGATAAGTACAGCTTCGCGCCGGCGCAAGGCATTTTTGCTCCGGGCCAGACGACGCAGTTCGATACCGTGCGCACCTTCGTGGCACAGGTGACGCACCTGGCTCAGGCGAACTACTTCTTTTTCGGCTGGAGCGGCATTAAGCCTGACCGCGACTTGAAGGCAATCGGCTCCATTACGACGAAGGACGAAGCGTTGGCTGCACTGGAAGCATCGTTCGTCTACGCGCATAAGGCCATTGCGACCATCACAACCGAAAATGCGTTTGTCGCCATCAAGCCGGTCGACGGGTACAGCACGCGGGTGACGATTGCCGCTTTCGCAGCGGCCCACGGGAATGATCACTACGGCCAAATGGTGGAGTACCTGCGGATGAACGGCATTGTGCCGCCGGCGAGCGCCAAGTAGTAGCGGGGCGCAAGCTAGCTGATTTACGAGTAAGTAAGATGCGGCCCTCATCGCGACCCTGTTTGTTGTTATCTCGCAGGGATTCTGCATTTCCATCGGACACCAACACGACACGGTCCCTCTCACTTAGCTTGAACCGCATCACGCTGAAAATCAGCTCCATCGAACATGCCCAGCGCAGCGCCCCTCCATCGCCACCGGCTCACCGTTCAAATAAGGCGCAATGTGGCCCGCATTGGCCAGTGTCGCCGCGCCGTCGCGACTCCGAACTCGCCTGGAAAAGGGATAGGTTCAGATTCGGTACTGGGAAGTCGGCCAGTCTTCAGAACTCATCGCGATGTGGTCCTAGCATGGCGAATTCAGGCGTGGGTGTTGAAAAACTCAGTACGAATGAGGCGATTTCGATGAGATCCGTATGGCCATGGGAGTTGTTTAAGCAGCATAGTGTGACCATGCTGTTTTTGGATGGCCATTGTCGGAGGACGATCGCTCATGATGGGTCAGCACGCGCGCTCTGAATCGCTGTTCTACTACTTCCGAATTGAAGATCAGGTTCCAGAGAACCATCTCTTGCGGCTGATCGATCAGCACATCGACTTCGGCTTCGTACACGAGCAGCTGAAGGACAGCTATAGCGATACTGGCCGTCCGTCGATCGACCCAGAACTGTTGCTGCGCATTCTGCTGATTGGCTATCTGTATGGCATCAGCAGCGAGCGCAAGTTGGTTGAGGAACTGCGCATGCATCTAGCCTGGCGCTGGTTCACAGGTCTCGGTTTCGACCAGGAAGTTCCGCATCACTCCACGTTTTCGAAGAATCGCCACGGGCGCTTTCAGAAATCGAAGCTGTTCGAGCAGCTATTCGAGCGGATTGTGGCTCAATGTTTGGAAGTTGGCCTGGTGCGCGGAGACAAGCTATCCGTCGATGGAACTTTCGTTGAAGCAAATGCTTCGAAAGAGAGCCGCATCCCGAGAGAACAGCTGGCAGAAGCCGCGCAGGTCAATCGAACAGTCCGCGAATACCTCGCTGAACTCGAAACGCAGAATCCAGTGGAGGAGCCGACACATAGCCAGGACAAGGTATCCACCACCGATCCGGACTCTACCTATGCGACCAAGGGCGGCACGCCGGCACGCATGGGGTACTACAACAACTACCTGGTTGATAACCACAGTTGCATCGTTGTGGGGGTGCAGGCGACAGGCGCTCGCCTGAGTGAAGAGTCTCGAGCCGCGCAGGAGATGATCGCGCGCTTCGCCCAATGGCAAGGAGGAAAACCGCAGTCTATCGCTGCCGATGCCAGCTATGGCAACGGCGCGTTTTTGCAGTGGCTGATCGACCGGGAGATTACGCCCTACATGCCAACGAGGGACGCTGTCGGGCGAACAAGAAGTCCCTTCTATGGTCCGGAGCGCTTCACCTACTTACCGGACAGCAACAGCTACATCTGCCCAGCAGGCCAGCAACTGAACTATGGTGGTCGTAACGAGCGCAATCGGACTTTCGGCTATATCGGCACGCGCAAGAAGTGCGGTCCGTGCCAACAGAGATCGCAGTGCACGACCGGACCGTTTCGGTACCTTGCTATCCACATGAACGAAGCTGCTCGGCAACGAGCGCGCGATCTCCGGACGACACCGGAGTTCGAGCATGCACAGCGACAACGGAAGAAGATCGAGGCACTGTTCGCACAACTGAAGAGTCACATCGGCCTTCGTCGTCTGCGCCTGCGTAGGTTGCAGTTCGTCCAGGAGCAGTTCTATCTAGCGGCGACTGCCCAGAACATCAAACGATTGGTCCGGTTCCTGAGTGGGCCAACAACATCTCCGATCCCTACGGCTGCTTAAATGCGGGCAGCTCTAATACCGCCTCGTTTTCGTGCGATCTCAACCCAAAGCCTCGGAAGAGGGTCGCCTTTTTCAACACCCACAGGCCAAATCACTCATCGAATCTGGATCGGAGAGTTTTCCACGGATTAGACCACAGATGATCTGGGTCCGAGCATAGAGTTTCGTGACAGTGACGTTACCGCCCCGCTGCGAAGCTCGCGCCTGCATCCAGAAGAGACATTGCAACTGGACGCAGGGTCCAGCGGAGTCAAGATGTGGATCGCCCTTTCACTCCGGACGAATCATATCCTTGCGATCAGGAATATGTTGGGCCAGAAGCCCGGTTCTCGGAAGTTTGGTGGGCTGATTCCTGGTCAAATCACAAGCCACTCTTCAGGGAGGGTTTTGTTACAGGATCTACGTTGCGAAGCGAAAAATGATCCTTAGCGCTGTAATGGTGGGGGTATATTTGGGGTATGTTCCAGCAATACGCTTGTAATAAATTAATTATCAACAGGTTAGCTTGCGATATGAATTCTCCCTGCTCTGGATCGGACGCAAAGACGTCCCACAGCTGGCGATGGATCTCACTGTGACCATGACCACACTGATCCTTGGGATGCCGGTCTCTTCAGCGAAATCCTCCGATGACAACGCGCAAGAACGATTGCAAAGAATCGATCAATAGTCATAACGTTCACGTCACCCACAATTGGGAGCCGTCGATGCCGATTAGCAGACTTGACAGCGGCAAGCAGAGTCTGGACCGTTGTACTAGTTGACGCCAGCCGTCCCCTTCCAGTCGATAAGGTCAACCAGTTTCCACGGGTTCTGATTGAGATCCAACTGCAGCTGACCCTCTTTATTCAGGATTAGCTGGGCAGCTGGATAGAGCATTCCCGTGCTCTTGCTCTTGTCCTGATCGTTGATGTCGAGTTCGCCGGCGGTCAGATCGAAGGACATCGTTTGGCTATCCGTAAAGGCCTCTCCAAAGCGAATCTGGCGGTTGGTAACGAAGACGATCTTCCGGCCGGTTGGCGTCAGAGTCATCTTGATGTAGGCGCAATCGTAACCGAGCGTGCCGGTGATCTCGACGTGGCCCACGGCCTTCATTTTCTGGAGGGCATTTACCAGTCCTTTGTTCTGTCCCGCCTCAAAGGCCTGCACTAGGAGCGTCCGGTCCGCTGGAGTCGAAAACTCATAGATATTCAGGGTGACGCCGATATTCTGGCCCAGTTGCGTGCCCGTGCCGAAGGCCTGGGCGTCGATAGTTTCATACTTGTCTCTCGCAAAACCGGGGAGGGTCCCGACCATCAGTACACCCGCGAGCACCAGGCTTTTGATGGCGATCTTATTAGTTTCTGAACTGGTTGGCATATGTTCTCTCCCGTTCCTGCAAAGCTTGGTTGAAGCCTACAAATGCTGGTAGTTAGCGTTCTGGTCGTTCACTGCGAGACGTTTGCTCACGCCGTTCACCAGGGTGTTGGATCCGGGCTCCCGGCGCTCTCTGTCAATTTGTGTGGCAGCTCAGGACGCCGCGCTCACTTCGGCCATTGCTTGAATATCTTCTGAACGGCTTTTTCTACCAACTGCTGGTTCTTGTTGCCGTTGTTGCTCAGCGTGTCCTGAGCAATTCCTCGCCAGATCAGGGACTGGGTCTTCGCGTCGTACAGGTCGACAATCATCGTCCCTATGACATTCTGCTCCGGAGTGATTCCGCCCATCCCTCCGCCGATTCCGCGCATACCCCACGCGCTATAGGAGGTCTGCTGTTTCATGCCTCCGTTTGCGGTCAAGATCAGGTCAGGGTCTGAGATTCCTGAACTTTCTGCAGCCCTTTGGCCTGCATCGCCGAATCGATGTCCTGCTGCGCTACCTGCGCCAGTATGGAGTTCTGAATTGCGTTGGCATTGTTGGAGCCCCACGCGTAGGTGTGATATTGGACGAAACTCTGGCTGTGGTTGTAGTTGACTGAAACCTGTTGCGCGACAGCAATCGCCGACGTGATGCTCAACAGCATCGCCAACAATGCAAATCTCTTTTTCATGATCGTCATCCTTTCCTCGATTAGGATCGAAGGTGTTTCCGTCGAATTCGCACCACCTTAAAGGCGGACCGCGTTTGCCGGGCTGTGATGGAGATCACATCAGAGCGTGACCAGTATCACTACAAGACTGTTGATTGGGTGCTACGATCTGGCTTTCATGAATCGCTCTTTCGCGCACAGCTACTGTTTACAGGCGAAGTTTTCCGAGCCCTCAAACTCATCAGGCCGGGATCGTAATCTTAAGCGCATAATCGCAACTGATCGCGGCAAGTGAGGAGGAACAATAATGAAGCTGAAGACTATCGGCAAGGTCGTTTGTTTAGTCGTTTCCCCCGTGATCCTGATGCTTGTGAGCGGAACGTACGCTCAGGAGCAGCACCCGATTCTGGACCAAGCTGCCAACAAGGTCGTTATGAAATACCAGAACGCTACCTGCGAGCAGTTGTGGGCGGAGAGAGCGAACAAGCAGCCCCCAACGCCGCAGCAACAAAAAGTAATTGCGTTTCTGAAGAGCGATCCGCAGATGCGCACGCTGTTTATCAACAAAGTGGCTGCTCCGATTGCCAACAAGATGTTTGAATGCGGAATGATTCCGTAATAAATCCCACTTGGCCGTTACGTCGGATGAGGAGATTGTATGACCGATCGCTTCGCAATCGCTGAGCCGCTGAATCAATCCGTCACCGATAGAGAGGAACTATGAGAAGGTCGAGCAACATTCCATGGGCGACGGCTCTCGCGCTAGGTGCATTCCTGGCTGTCCCGCTCTGCACAAACGCGCAGAGCGTCCCCCAGTCAAACCAGAAACAGAAGAAGGCAACGGCGAGTGCCAAACCTGCCGCGCCTGAAGCACTCACCCTCGAGCCGAAAGCGATTGAGATCCTGAAAGCCACGAGCGCCCGCCTGGCTGCCGCACACACCGTGTCATTCACAGCCGTGGAAACCTTTGAGAGCCTGAGCCGCCAGGGTGCTCCGCTCGTTTACGCGAATAAGTTTGAAGTGACGATGCAACGTCCCGACAAGCTGAAGGTGATTTTGGCCGGCGACGGTCCTGTTTCCGAGTTTTACGACGATGGCAAAACGGTGATGGCATTTGCGCCGGGCGAGAACCTGGTTGCCATAACGGACGCACAACCGACCATCGACAAAACGCTGGAGTCGGTCTTCCACTCCGCAGCAATCTACTTTCCCTTCACGGACATTATCGTCACCGATCCTTACGGCGACATGGCTCCCGGGTTGAAGCACGCCTACTATGTCGGCCAATCTAAAATACTTGGAGGAGTCACCACGGATATCGTGGCGTTCGCCGGCGATGGCATATTCGCGGAAATCTGGGTGGGAACAGAAGACAAACTGCCCCGCGGGATCCATGCGATTTATCTCGACGATCCAGACCACCTTCGCCACAACCTCATATTCTCAGACTGGCAACTTGAACCTGCCGTCACAGACGATGCCTTTACGTCGGCGGCGGCAGCCGGCGCAAAGCACATGCCGTTCGCCCATCCGAATGCTCAGCCCGGTCCAGGTGCGAGGCCCCCGACAAAAACCAATCCGTCTCAATCGCAGTAACCAGGAGGTAAACATCATGAGAAAGATTATTGCTGGCATCGTAAGTGTCATGTTCACGCTGTTCGGATGCGATATGTCGTTCGCCTATGGACACGCGAATGCCTGGGGGCGCGGCTCTACCTACCATGCTCCGGGCTCCGATTCCACTACGCGCACCAACGGATACGGCGGAGAGGCGACGCACACCGCCGGACAGGGTACGTCGTACCAAAATAAAGAGGGCGACAGTGCATACCATGCCGAGGGGTCAGGGACGACGACCGCTCATAACGCCTATGGTGGCAGTGCGACGCATACCGCCGGTCAGGGAACATCGGCAACAAGTGCCAACGGCGGCAGTGCGTACCACGCCGAGGGCTCAGGGACAACGACCGCCACAGGCGCCTACGGAGGCACCGCAACGCATTATCAAGGTGTAGGCACGGTTGGAACCACGTCCTCCGGTAACACCGTATACGCCAGCGATCATTACGGGGCGGCCACTACGGCGTACGGATACCATCCGCCGACCACGGTGGGGGTTTATGGTGCCGGTTGCTACAACTGCAGCAGTGGCGCCAGCGGCTGGGCAGTCGCAGGCGCCGCGGTCGCAGGCGCGGCCGTCGGAGTTGCGGTTGGAGCGACAGTCGCTTCAGCGAATAACGCCGCTGCTACCTCCAACGCCTATGCTGCTGGAGTGGCGACCGGGTCAGCGACTGCTAATGCAAATAACGCAGCTGCCACTGCCAACGCTTACAACGCAGGCGTGGTCGCTGGAGCGGCAGGCGCCACGTATACGATGGGAGAAATCATTGCTGCCGTGCCATCCGGCTGCGCATCGCCAACTGTGGGCGGCGTCTCGTATTACTTATGCGGCAACACATGGTTTCAGCCATCGTACGGAGCCAACGGCGTCTATTATCGCGTGGTGCCCACTCCATAAAACTGGCCTGGCGCGAGCACCTTGACACGCGGCTCTTCCATGCGGGTTGACCACTGATGGTTCACCCGCCGGACGAGGTTTCAGTGCGCCTCTGCTATTCCTGCTTGGGACCTGGTAATGAATCGCGTTCGGAAAAGCCGGTGCACCATCGCGCTCCTCGTTCTGCTGCTGTGCCCACCCGTGCTCGCGCAAACATCGACAACCGAATTTTTTCCCGAGTTCGACGTTTATGCCCACTTAAATCCCAAAGTCCGATTTGTTTTTCAAGCAAAGGATACGAGAGAGGGCGGCGCACCCACTCAAGCGGAGATAGGGCCCAGCATAGATTTCTACCTGAAGCCTTTGATCAAGCTCAAAAATGCCACCGTTTTTGACCTGGACGAAGCGAAGTCCAGACCGCTGGTGTTGTCGATCGGATATCGGTATGTACCATCGCCGAACAAACCCACCATCAATCGCATGGAGCCTGTGGCCACGTTTCACTATCCACTGAGAGGCCGCGTGCTCATTACCGACAGGAACCGCTTCGATCTGGATTGGTCGAATGGAGGTTTCACGTGGCGCTATCGCAATCGACCTACCGTCGAACGGCGCATCACGATTCATTCCTATCATCCGGCAGCGTACGTCAGCGCCGAGTTCTTTTACGAAAGCCAATACGCCAAGTGGAGTACCACCGATCTCTTTGCGGGCTGCCTGTTACCTTTGGGCAAGCGTTTCCAGTTCGATACCTACTATGAGCACGAGAACAACACGGGAAAGAGTCCCAACCAGCAGATCAACGCTGGGGGCCTCATACTGAATCTCTACTTCTAGGTCGAGCGTGCAGGGTCAACCGGAGGCATCGATCCACAATCGTGGCCATAAACCGGATGTATCTGCCGAGGCGCTTCGGAGAGGAGCGTCCGGGACCAGCTGCGTTCAGGTAGAAATAAAAGAAACGGTGATCAGACGAGAGAGAATACGGCAGGTATCGGCATACAGGTGGCTGAAAGTCACTTTCCTGGTTGGGTTTCTGGTTCCTTCGCTTTCCTTCACGCAAGTGAGCAAGCCTGGGGCGGAACTCTCCACGCCTACATCTGTTTCTTCCCGTGGCACTGCTTCCGAGCTTGTTCCGGGTAGCTTCGCGGATGTCACTGCGAGGGTCGGGGTTGATTTTTTACATCAGGCCCCGCACACATCGAAGAAGTATCTGATTGAGACCATGGGGTCGGGCGTTGCCCTTTTTGACTATGACAACGATGGTAGGCTCGATCTCTTCCTCGTCAATGGTGCGCCCTTTGCAGACCCCACACCCAAGGGCACAATCCCGCAGAAGACGGGTCCGAAATACTGGAACCGTCTCTACCATCAGAAGGTCGATGGAACATTTGAAGACGTTACGGAAAAGGCAGGGCTACAAGGCGCGGGCTACGGCATGGGAGTCGCCGTCGGCGATTTCGATAACGATGGTAATGAAGATCTGTATGTAACCGCCTATGGTGGCAATAAGCTTTACCACAACAATGGCGACGGAACTTTTACCGATGTAACGGAGAAAGCCGGTGTTGTGGGAGGCGGGTGGTCCACCTCCGCGGCCTGGGTGGATCTCGATGGGGATGGGCTCCTCGATCTCGTAGTCCTGCGGTACATCCAATGGGACTGGGACGACCTCTGGTGCGGCGAGCATAAGGAAGGCTATCGTGGCTACTGCCATCCGGATGTCTTCCAACCCATCTCGATGCTGGTTTACCACAACAATGGGAATGGAACATTCTCAGAAGAAGCGCGCAAACTCGGCCTCGATAAACCAGCCAAAGCTCTGGGGATTGCCATCGCCGACTACGACAACGATGGCCATCCTGACATCTTCGTCGCCAACGACTCTATGGTCGAATTTCTCTTTCACAACAAGGGAGACGGAACCTTCGAGGAAGTCGGACTTGAAGCGGAAATTGCTGTCGATGGAGAAGGACGTACCTTCGCCGGCATGGGCGCGGACTTTTCCGACTACAACAATGACGGCCTGCCCGATCTCATCGTCGACAATCTCGCGAACCAGAAATACGCCCTGTACCAGAATGCAGGGGACGGCAGCTTCGCTTATTCCAGTTACGCCTCTGGTATCGCTGGCATGACCCTGCTGCACTCCGGCTGGGGCGTGCGCTTTCTCGACTACGACAACGACGGATGGAAGGACCTTCTGATCGCTCAAGGACACGACCTTGACACCATCGAACTCACGTTTCCCCAGTTGCGCTATCGCGAGCCCGCCCTGCTGGCGCGCAATATCGACGGCAAGAAATTTGTCGACGTGTCTTCGATCTCCAGGGAGGTTTTCAGCAAACGCTGGGTCGGCCGAGGCCTGGCGACTGGGGACATCAACAATGACGGCTTGATCGACGCCGTAGTCACTGAGAACGGTGGTCCGGCACATATTCTGATGAACCAAACCAGAACCGCCAACCATTGGCTGGGCCTCAGCCTGGTCGGACATAAAAGCAACCGCGATGCAATCGGCGCAGTCGTTAAAGTGACCACCGCCAAAGGTTCCCAATGGGAGACAGTGACCACCAGCAGCAGCTATCTCTCCTCTAGCGATAAGCGCCTGCACTTTGGCCTCGGCTCTGAATCCACCGCGCACACTGTCGAGATCCGTTGGCCCAGCGGTATCGTGCAGACATTGAGAGACCTGAAGGGCGACCAGTATACAAAAATCGACGAGCCAGTGAACACAGCACGGTGAGTGAACCTACTTCGGCTGTGAATCCTAGCTAAGATCGGTGGTGGGAAGATAAAACTGTGTGGCTTGAGCTAAGGTCCTCAATTCGAACTGCGCTGATTCGTCGAGTGATGCCGTACAACCTCCGGTTTCGTCGATTTTCTGGTCATTTGTTGTGCGGATTTCTTCTCTCATTTGCATGGATGGTTCCCGCGAGGGCGCAGAGCGGTTCTATCTACGAACAGGGAAAAGCCGCTTTTAGCGCTCACAAATGGAAAGACGCCGCCGCGCTCATGGCGCGCGCTGAAGAGCAACAGCCGGGGAAGACGGATGCGCTGCTCTTCGAGGGCAAGGCGCTGGCCAATCTTAAACAATTCGATGAGGCGGATGCCGCGCTAACCCGCTACACGAAGCTTCATCCCGATTCGGCTGAGGCATTGTTCATGCTCGGGTTCGTCCAGCACCGCGAGAACAAGCCCAGAGAATCGCTAACAACTTACACGGCAGCTGCGCGCCTCGCAACGCCGCGCGGCGACGATCTGAGGATCGTCGGCCTCGACTATGTTCTCCTCGACGACTACCCTGACGCGATCCACTGGCTCGAGAAGGCCGTTGCCTTCGACCCCAACGATGCGGAGGCCTGGTATAGCCTGGCGCGGTGCTATTACACGCAAAGCAGTTTTCAGAAGGCCGAGCAGGCCTTTCAGAAGACGCTATCGCTCGATCCAAAGAGTGTGAAGGCCGCTGAGAATCTTGCGCTCACCTTCGCAGCTGAGAATCGTGTGAACGACGCAGATGCGTCCTTTCGTCTCGCCATATCGCTTGCGCACGACGATCCGCATACCAACGAGTGGCCGTATCTGAACTATGGCAGCTTTCTGCTGGATCACGATCGCGCAGCCGAAGCGGTGCCCATGCTGCAGGAAGCCGTCGCCCGTGCTCCCAAATGCGCCGCATGCCATGAAAAGCTGGGGCGCGCGCTCAATGGAATCGGCACAACGAAGCAAGGAATCGCAGAACTCGAGCAGGCCGTCGCGCTTGGTCCGGATGAAGCCCATCTTCACTACGAACTGGGCCTCGCCTATCGCGCTGCGGGAATGCAGGATCGCGCGAAGGCGGAGTTTGCCACCAGTGCAAAGCTGTACGGGACAAAGTCCGACAAAGAGCAGAAGTAGGTCCCGCCAACATCAGAAGAAAAACTCTAGCGCTTGTGCAGAGTAATCACCGTTACGCTCTCGTGCGGAAAGGTGTGCGCAAGAGCGCCGTCTGAGACCTTAGCGGAGCCTGCCTGTGGAAGCACATTCTCCGGATCTGTCTCGTCGTTTCGCTCGTAGATGCTGTCCGCGCCCAAGGTCTGAATCTCGGCGTCACCACTCGCCGGAAATCCCTTGAGGCGAATTGCTGTGTCAATATCTCTGCTCAGGTGACGATTCACGCAGAACAATGTCAGCGTATCTCCCGAATCATCCAACGCTGCGACAACGTCGAGATAAGGCACATCTGCAATTTCCGGTAGCCGTGTAACGCCGTTCTGCACAGAGTATGTACCGGAGTTAGTCGCGACCGCCACGGGACGCGTTGCGTCGGCGTTCGAGTACATGCGAAAGGCATAGTATGCGGGTGCGGCAAAAACCTGACTCCGCTTCTTCCATATCCCGGCAAATTCGAGAATGCCGGTCATGTCTGACATAGGCACGATATCAGCGTTCCGCATTAGCATATTGAAGAAGCCGGCTGCGCCAATTGCGCCTCCCATATTCACGAAAGTCGGACCTCTGTCGGGGCGGCCGACATACAGCCATTCAGTGAAAGCGATGTGCGCTTTTCCTGCAAAGGCAGGATTGCCATCGATCTGGGCCTGCATCTCGCGCAGTTTTCGGCCAAGCTCGATGGGGAGGGCAAACGTAGCTGCAGCGATGAAATCCGGTGTCGGACGGGGAAGGCGGGTCTGATCTACCGTGACGACAAAGTGGGTTGAGAGATAGTCGAAGGTTCCTCCGGGGTTGGTAAGTTGAGCCGCGTTCCATACCTTGTAGACGTCAGGATCCTGGCCCGTTGCGATCAGGCGTGCCTTGGGGTCTATCTGGCGCACTGCGTCGCTCACGGCCTTCGTGCGTTGGGGAAGCTGCTCCAGCGTGGGCCAGCCAAGGTTCCAGCTTCCCCAAAGTTCGTTGCCCAGTTCCCAAGTGAGTCCACCGCTCTTATTGCCCCAGCGATCGTTAATATAGTGAACCCAATCCGCGGCCTCCGGTGGGGAGCCGCTGCCAAGGTTCAGAGCAACTTGCGGCTCAGCGCCAATAAGCTGACAGAAGCGCAGGAATTCATTTGTGCCAAAGGTGTTGTACTCAGGTATTCCCCACGCGATATTCAACATGCTGACGCGCTTATCAACGGGACCGACACCATCGCGCCAGTGATAGCCCGAAGTAAAGTTGCCGCCAAATCGAACGAGCGGCGTCTTCATCGCTTTCGCCATCGCTACCACGTCAGGATCGAGCCCATCAACGGCATCCGAGGGCACAAGGGAGAGCTGATCAAGGAGCACGCTCTCATCCCCGGAGACCTGCACGACAAAGTCCGCGGGATCGAGTCTGCCCAGAGCGCCTGCGGGAATGGTGAGGGTGAATTCGTACTTTTTCCAGTCGCCTGCCGTAGCATCGACTTGCGCCGATGCGAGCGCTTCCGTTGTGTTCCGGCGGCAGAGCTCGACCGTCAGCTGAGTCGGCCCACCCACATGCTTCGCGTACAAACTTCCGGTGTAGCGGAGCACGCGATGCACAGGCAAATAGACCTTTTGCCGGATGCCGGTTGGATGGCCGGGTACACCGATGACCAGCAGCGAACGCCAGGAGTTGGCGGCATCGCCCCAGCGCGGCTCGTACCGATTTCCCTGCGTGGCATCCAAAGGCTCCCACGGCAGCGGAAGGCCTAATTGCGATGCGCGGGAGAGCGAAGGTTCATCCCGAACCATCGCTGCGATATGCTCGGTGTCCCAGAGATTCTCTTCGAGACTGGGGTTCTGGAGTATCTCAGCCCAAAGACCGTTGTAGGTGGAGTTTCCGATCGGCTCGAGAAAGCTGCCATAGATTGTGTGGGGTATCCGATAACTCGCAACCTGAGACGCGTCCACGTCTAGTATGACTTTCGCTGGGACCGGCTGCGTGACCGTGATCTGAGCGAGTCCGCTGATGGTAAACAAAGGCAGTGTGTAAAGGAGTTTTCTTGGAGAAACAAAAGGCGGAATTTTTATCATCGCGACTGATTTGCCCCGTTCGATTGCGTAGTTAGCCTGCGGATGAGCTCCGTTTCGTGTGGCCGGTAGGGCTTGCCGTCTGGGTAGAAGACTTCGTGAAACCAGACGGTCGGCTGTTCAAGGGTGTACGGGCGATACCAGGAATCCCACGGCAGCCAGGTCTGCGTTTTGCCTGCGACCAGACCCCAGTTGATTGCGGCGACACGATGCTTTTGCGCGATCGGGAGCGTGTTATCGAAGGTGCTGCCCGCACCGCGCGCCATGTATTCGGTGCAGATGAGGGGCCGGTGATATTGCTCCAGCCATTGGACGCGCTGTTCGAAATCCTCAGGCCAGCCATAGTTGTGGAAGGAGATGATGTCGGATTCATCGATCTGAACGCGGCTCATGGGATTGAGCGTTTCGTGGGAGGACCAGTCACCCTGCCAGATGCCGCTAGTGAGCGGCTGAATGGGATGCTCCTCGCGTGTCCATGCGAAAACCTGGGGCAGGAGGGCGAGGACCAACTCCGTCTTGTTCTTCGGATCCCGTTTGCTGTACGAGCTATTGTTCCCATTGTCTGGCTCATTCCAGACATCCCAAGCAAGGATGCGGTCGTCCTTTGCGAAGGCTCCGACTACCCCCTGGACATAGGCCTTGAGCCGCGGATATTGGGACGAATCCTCAAGCGCTGCCGCGCCCGGGCTTTGCACCCATCCTGAGTTATGCACTCCCGGGATGGGGGGGTGCTGCGGACCGAGCTTTGGAGCAGGATCCCAGCAAGAGTCGAACAGGACGAAGACAGGGCGGATGTGATGGCGGGAGGAGATTGCGAGGAACGTGTCGATGCGACGGGTGAACCCTTTGGGATCCTGCTGCCAAAGCAGGTCGTGCAGGAAGACGCGCATGGTATTCATGCCGATGGCCTGGGCCCAGCCCAGTTCTTTATCTATTTCCTGCGGGTCGAAGGTATCGCCTTGCCACATTTCAAGCTGATTGATGGCATTGGAGGGAATGAAATTGCTGCCGACGAGCCATGGCTGCTTCGCGTACCAGTCATTTGCCTTCTGCTGTGACCAACGTGAGTCCTGTTGTTGGGCGCTTCCGATCAGCGCTGGGAAAAGCAACAAGAGCGCAATCAGTCTCTTCACGAAAAATCCTTCCAGTGTCACAGGTGCAAGCTGCTACATCAATGCGTATGCAAGCTGCCAGAATGCTTGATCGAGACTGGATAGTAACAAACTCCTGAGCCGCTCCACATGGTTCATTACGCCCATATCCGGCACTCCAGGCGGGGTTAGACTATTCAGGTGGCTGCCAAGCTTATAGCAGTCGGATGCCTTCTGCTGCTTCCACTCTGCATCGTTGGACAATCGGACACCCTTGAGAAGGCGAATAGCCTAGCCAACGCTCAGCGCTACGACGAAGCAATGGATGCCTTTGAATGCGTCATTGCCGTCGATGCGAAGAATCAGACTGCGCGTGAAGGCGAAATCGATGCCGCGACGAAGGGCGCCCTGGAACTGCGCAAGAAGGGGCAGATGGAGGACGCTCTCGCTGTTCTGCTGCGAGCCAAGAAAGCCGTCGGCGACGACCGGGTTTTGCTGTTTGAGATTGGAGTCCTCGAAAACCAGATGCATCTGAATCACGACGCTGACGAGTCACTCCATAAAGCGCTCCTGCTCCGGCCCAACGATCCCGCTACGCTTTATGCGGTTGCGCGCGTCAAGATGGAACTTGGCCAACTAACAGACGCTGAAGCGGCGATGCGATCTTATCTTCAGCAGCGTCCAAACGATGCGAGCGCGCACTATGGCCTGGGACGTATTCTCCTTATCAGCTTGAAGAATGCCGAGGCGCTTCAGGAGTTGCAGCGCTCGATCGCGCTGCAGCCCGCTCAGAGTGAGTCCTATTACGAGATCGGCGAGATCGCGCTGCAGGGGGGCGACTTAGACAAAGCTGCGGAGAACTATCAAATCTGCCTGAAGCGGGATCCAAACCATGGCGGAGCGCTCACAGGGATGGGAATCGTGGCATTTCGCAGAAAGCAATATCAAGAGGCTGAAGATTATCTGCAACGTGGCGTCCGTGCCGATCCCACCTTTCAAACCGCACACTACTACCTCGGCCTGACACTGGCCAAGCTTGGCCAGAAAGAAGAATCAGAAGCAGAACTAGCAACGGCAGTCCGGATGGCGAACGACGAAAATGCCCGCAAGAATGAGGGAGTAAGGCTCGCTCCTCAATAGCGGGCAATACGTCGGCTACATGGAAGGTTTGCGAATTGGTTCATCCACAGAAAGAGGCCGGCCGAAGTTGGGCGTGCCGTCGGGATTCCACGTGAAGGGTTGAGCGCGAGGCGATCTTGCTCTACTGCAACCCTGGCCGGGGGCCGAATTCGCGTGATACAAAATCCAATCTTCTTTGCCATCGGGCGATTTAAAGAATGTATTGTGCCCGGGACCGTAGACCGAAGCTTCCGGAGATTGCCAAAAGACCGGCTTCGTAGTTTTCTTCCATGAAGAGGGATCGAGAAGATTGCCGTCAGCTGAAGCCGTCGCCATGCCGAGTTCGTAGTAGTCGGTCCAACAACCGCTAGCTGAATAGATCAGCATGATCTTGCCGTCATGCTGCAGAATTTCCGGGCCTTCATTAACGTCGACGTGAGGAATCGCGTCGATACGATTTTTCATTGTAAGATCTCCAACTTTCTCCCACGGGAATTCCGGCGACGAGATTACGACCGGCTTGCTGCCCAGGGTCCAGGGATTCTGAAGCCGAGCGATGAAAATCTTCTGCACTCCGTTGGAAGCGCCCTCCCACCCGGACCACACGACATACGCCTGACCCTTGTTTTCAAAGACAGACGGATCGATGGCCCAGCGGTCGTCCGGACCAGACAGCTTCCCCTTCATCTGCCATGTTCCTTCGAGTGGGTCAGCTGACGAGTCTTCAAGCACCCATACCCGGTGCGACTCGTTCGAGCCCGCATCGGCGGCAAAATAGATGTACCATTTGCCCTGCAGTCGATGGAGCTCCGGCGCCCAGATCTCGCGTGAGTATGGGCCCGAGGACGGCGGCGTCCAGACCACCTTCTTTTCTGCGTCTTTCAGGTCAGTGATGTCTTTCGTCTTCCAGATGGTAAGGTTCTGACCGGTGGTATTCATGTAGTAGTAGTAGCCATTCCACTGAATGACCCACGGGTCGGGGCCGCTCGCGAGCAAGGGGTTGGTGAAGGTCTGTGCCGCAGACTGGCATTGGATGAAAAGCGGTGTGAGGAGAAGAGCAGCAATCACTTGGGTTCGCCAAAAAGTTATCATGCGTGCCAATCTCGGCGGGATTTGTTCAAATATTCCGGGGAAAGATCAAAGCAATGATGCGCCGGATCATCACGTTGTCGAGCATACCCAACTGATGCTTACTCAACCATGGTCCAGTTGCACCATTTCGCTTTGAGTTTGGCGTGAAAGCATAGCGGAGTTACTCCCGCACGATAGGCACTACTTTTGGAGCGGTTCAATTTACAGTTGATATGTAATTACCGGCACACGGAAACATTGGCTCATCCTTACGACCAGCGTAAATTGCCGCGCGCCCGCATGATTGGATTGTGGCGCTTATGTCATTCGCAGTTCTGGCAGGTTTTTTATCCCTGCGCAAAAGACATCGCCAGTCGATCTGTTTCGACTAGGCGCGCACCAAATGCACGACGGACACTATGTCGAGGCCGAAAAGTTTTTCCGGCAAGCAACGCAAGAGTCTCCCCAACTCGCGGAAGCCCATCTTGATCTTGGACTCGCACTGACGCGCCAGGAGAAAGTTGAGGAAGCCACTCAGGAATTGGGAAACGGCAGCGCGACAGGATCCCCAGGCTCAAGGCGTACATACGCAAGGAACAGCAATGCGAGGGAGGCCAGGACGGCCCAGCAGATGCCGCGAATCGCTGATTCAATCTCTACTTGAGGACGTTCTTGCGCTGCTCTTCCGGCAGCAGTGATTCTTGCAGGAATTCCTGATATGCGAGGGCAATCCATACTATCCTCCCGATTCAATTAATCAAATACCTACAAAAACATGGCGCTCTTCATTTCAAGTTTCGTTGCTTGCGTCATGTAGACGACTAAGATTCTTATGTAATCGATTTCAGGCTTTGGGCAGTCTTTACATCGACCGTGAGACTAAAGGTCGCCGCTCATGATATGCATGAGTCAGAAGCACCAACGAGGACTGGGTCACTTGGACCAGCCTGTTTTTTGGCATGCTATTTAGGTGGAATTTCGGTAGCGGCTATTAGATGTGCGGACTGCAGCTAAGTTTGGGATAAGAAGCCAGCGGGTAGTCTTCCCGGACTAATCCGAAACGTCAATGATTCCTTGCTGAATCGCGGTCGACACGGCTTCCGTTCTATCTGCAGCTTCAAGCTTCTCTAAGATACTGTTGACATGATTTCGCGCGGTATTACCGCTGATCTGGAAGACTACCCCAATCTGTTTGTTGGTTAAACCCTTGGCCAGCATCTCAAGAATCTCGAGCTCGCGGGAAGTCAATGCCGGGCGCGACATCCGCTGCGCAAGGCGGGAAGCGATTCTCGGCGGTATATGACGCTTACCCTGATGGACTGCGCGAATCGCCGTGACTATCTCCTGCTGCATGGTGCTCTTAAGCAGGTAGCCATGTGCGCCAGCCTGTACCGCACGATAAACATCCTCGTCCGTTTCAAAGCTCGTCAGGACGATAACTCGCGGCGGCGACGGGAACGCCTGCATGGCGCGCAGCAGGTCGATGCCATTCATGCCGGGCATCCGCAAGTCCAGCAGCATCAGGTCAGGCGTTTGCTGGTTGATCAACGCGAGAGCCTCCTCACCGTTCGAAGCCGCCCCAACTACTTCGAAGCTTTCCTGAGTACCCAGCATACTGGTCAGCCCAGTGCGAACCACGGGATGGTCATCGACGATAAGAATACGGATCTTTGCTGACTTTTCTTTTTGCATCCGAGGTAGCTTCCTTCGCAAACTGCCAGAAGTAGTGATTCCCTTTCAGCCACGCAAGCCGGGATGGCAACGGGGCGATAACCCGAATCTTTGTTCCGCGTCCTAGAGTACTCGATATGCGTACAGTCGCGGACATCCCGTCAGCCCGTTTGCGAATTCCGGTCAGGCCGAAGCCACGTAGATCGTCACTCGGAGTGAAGCCGTTTCCATTGTCTTCAATCGTCATCCTGACTTCGCTGCTCGTGTATTCGACCTGAATTTGCAGGACAGTGGGATTGCCGTGCCGTAGTGCATTCGAGATTGCCTCCTGCCCGATACGAAACAAGGCGTCCTTGATCGCGTACGGAGTGGATGTGTCTTCTCCCGCTATCGATAGACGTACGCTAACCGATCCATGTTCGACCATTCGGCAGGCAAAAGCATTCAGGGCGGAATGTAGGGTTTCGGATTCGAGAAACTGACGGCGTAATGTTGACAGGCTGCGGGTTGCTTCTTCGTGGCTGTGGCGTACGAGTTCGCAGGCAAGGTCGAGTTGTTGATTGATGTCCTGCAGATTTCCCGGCACGCTGTTGCTGATAGCCTGCAATTGAAAACCTATGCCAACGAAACTCTGCGCCAGGGTATCGTGCATATCGTGAGCAATCCGTTCACGTTCTTCGACAATGGCATGCAGACGCCAGTGCCTGGCATGTAGATAGAGCATGTAGGCTAACAAGGCCAGCGTAACGGTCACGAGCCCGATGATTACGAGGTTTCGCCCGCTCCACCAGGGAGGCCCGGCCAATTCCTCAATGTCATCACTGGAGGCGATCAATAGTACGAACGGCGTGAGATTGTGCGTGTATTGCGGATCGACCACGCAGACACCGCGAAGCTTGAGAAAGCTCTCCTTGTTTAAGTGGCGCAGTATATCGTCGCCGCGGCTCGGACTGACGATTGCCCGGAAGGACTGGTCGTTCGACTTCAAGCCGAGTACAAGTTTGTTGTCCGGGCCTTTCTCTTGACCAGAGAGACGACCCTCCACTTCAATAAATCTCGCATCGAAGGCGCCCGTAGCAGCTTGACCGGCGGTTACTGCAATCGGGGGCGCGGGAGCATGCGCCCATAACAGCCGAATCGTCGCATCTCGCAGGACGCAGCTGAAGTCATGCACTTCCACTTCGCCGGATACTTCCACTTCGTCCCCTACCTTCAGGTTGGGTTCGCTGGAGCTGATGACTGCCACCCCGCCCGTAGCATCCTGGACGTAAAGTCTGGGGCGGTTCAAGACTACGGTGCCTCGAACGGTCGCGCGCCTGGCCCGGGTTCGAATCATTCGCAGGCCACCGATGCTCTCTACCATGACAGCGGGGCCCATCCCGTTTCCTGCTTGAGCAGGATCTGAAGCTCGTCCAATGGAAGTTGAGATATTCGGATGTTCAGTGTCGGTGGGACGCTGAATCACAGGCTCATCCACCGCATAAGGCAAGTTCGGTGGCGTCGTATATGGTCCGACCTGCGCCAGCTGGCTTTCAGAGCCTGTCAGCGGCAACACTAAGAGATTTTTCCACGCTCCGCCGGATGAGTGCGAACGAAGTCCAACGCGGCCCTTTGTGAGGCAATGCTCGTCCGTATAAGAAGCCATCTGGACAGCGCCATCCGGGATCTCATTCGCGTATGCGGTGATCTGGCAGCCATGAACCACGCCCTTCAAGTGATACCAGCGAAGTGCATGGACACCCCCCGGCATAGGATGCACCACCAACTCCACCCAGCCATAACCGGCAAAGCCGATAATCAGGTTGCCATCGTTGCTGCGAAGTCCTACATAGTAGCCGCTGTAAGAATCGACGCCCTGCTCTTCGTCGCTGGAGCGCAGAATAAGACCGGCATCTCCGGGACTCCCAAGCAGCTCGACATCCGCGCTGAAAGAATAGTCCTTCCAGTTTGGAGATCCGGTCATCAGCTTTGCACCGCGCTCGTCTGAATCGTTGCGCATTGCCGCGTCGGCAATCTGCCACGTCCCGCCAAACGCCGTCCACTCATCGGCCTGACCAGTGGCGAACGAGTCACGATAGGGCAAGCCCCACGCGGGCCTGTGTCGAAGATAGATCACGCCGGCACAAATTGCTGCAATCACCGCAGCGCCGAGGATTCCAAGGCCGAGGCGTTTGCGGACTCCAACCTGGATTTTCAATTCGAAGCTCTCCAATTCATTGTCAACATGCGTTGCACCTCGGGCGTATTCAGATTCTCCCGGGTCACCAACTTAGGGCTGAGCTTGATCTGGCTTGGAACTGCTTCACCTCGACGTTCGGCAGCGATGAGCTGAATCGCGCGATAGCCCATTTCATAGGTGTTCTCAACAATTATGGAGTCGATTTCTCCAGTTACCAACGGCGGAAGCAACTCCTGCTCGCAGGCCACGAGCTTCACTTTGCCGAGCAGATGACTGTTCTCCAGCGCGATGAAAGCTCCCCGCGTAGCTGACGAATTCAGCGCCAGGATCGCGTCAATCTGGGGATTCTTCGCCAGCACATCCTCGGTAATTTCCTGCGCTTCGGTGATGTTGAAGCCTCCCGTTCGTTCGTCGACGATTCGGATCCTGGGAAATTTGGCGGCGAGGTTCGCTTCGAAGGCATGAGCTCGGAGCACGATCCCGGTCACATCCGGGTCGATCCCGAGAACTGCGACCGATCCTTCGCCATGCAGAATGAATCCAATTCTCTCGGCAGCAATACGACCCGTCTCGTCCTCATCGTTGAGGATGTAGGAAAGCTTTCCTCCCGGTGGAATAGCCAGAGGAGAACTGATTACCACGGTAGGAATGCCTCGGGCCACCACATCGCGGACCGGGACCATGAGCGCGAGGGCCTGGTCGGGCGCGAGAACCAGTCCCTGCGCTCCGCGAGCGATTGCCTGCTTAATAATTGCGATCTGCTTGTCCACATCGTCTTCGCTGGTGGGAGCATTCCAATAAACCGTAAAGCCGGCCTGGCGCGCAGACGACTCTGCACCCGCGTGCTCTGCCTCCCACAGAATCAATGCCGTCGTTCGAGGAATTACTGCAATCATCGGATGACGCGATGAATTGCAACCCACTGTCACAAGCAAAGTGGCGGTCGCTGCGATGGCAGGTAGATTCCGCCATCGGCAAGCCAGCTCTCTGAAGAGCTTGCCAACTCTCTTCACTTCAAACGCCCTCTGCGTCGGGGCATCCGTAACCACTAAGCGCATGTTGACTATCATTCGCAGGCGGAAGCTTCGACGTCAACATCGCCTGGTGTAAAAACGAGGCTGCAATATACATTTCATGTGACGCATTGGGATCAAGTGTTCGTCTCCTCAGGCCTGCAGATGGACGATAGCCGCGCTGGCGCTGGGCAAATGCGCAATACATTCTGAACCTCTGAGAGCAAGCGTCTCGGGCCTGCCCGGTAGCCACGATCCAGAGGCAAGGACTTCGGTATCCCCCAACGTCATCCCAGATTTACTTTCGAGAGACGGGGCGCGCAGGCGCATGGCGGAAGCATGCGCGAGCTTTCCCGGGGACATCAAACTGATCTCGATGTCCGTGGATGGCTCCTTATTGATGAGCACCACTCTTAGGAGCTGGTCTTTGTCTTTGAAGGCATAAGCTTTCATGTTCGTTTCGCCCGCTGCATACTCCGCTGCGATGCGTTGTCCCTGTGCCACCTGCTGGAACGCGAGCATGCCGTAGTAGAGCGGGCGGGCGCTGTAGTTGCCGCGCCCATCTTCCCAGACAGGACTATAGGAGCTGAGGAAACCAAGCTGATTGATGCTGGTTTCCACATTGACACCTGAGCAATCGGCGGCGCAAAGGGTCAGCATGAAATCCAATCCCCAGAGTGCGGATGCAAATGTATCGCCGACTCCCGGTTTGCCGCCTCCGAAACAAGAATTGGTTTCACAGATGCGATATGGCACTTTGCAAGCCGTGCTCGCGTCCTTCAGCTGGGTGAGGATTCGCGTCAGCTTCGGATCCGTCCTGAGTAGGTTATCGATGGTGCTTCGCGGGCTATCCGGCGGACCTTCGGCGTAGTAGTGATGAGTAAGAAGCTTGATCCGAGTTTGTTCTGCCGCGGCAAAGCGACTGACCCACTCGGTAGCGTTCGCAACATCCGGTCCGGCAAAAGGAGCATTTGGCAACTTCGACTCAATCGCGCTTCGGAATTGCACGTATTGCCGATACCACTCCGCATAGTCCCATCCCGGACTGCGATGTTCTGAGTGGGCGAAGAGATCGGGCTCGTTGCCAATCTCAAAAGCGAGGAGCAGATCTCCTGCTGCCGATGCGACCGATTGCGCTTCGGCAACCGCTTCCGCGGTCGTTCCATTGCCAAGATTCAATCCCCAGATGAGGCGCCAGCCCAAGGAGCGGAGAAATTCGCCGAGTTCACGAATGCAATGCTCATTGAGCACCGTGGCTTTGGGCAACGCTGACGGTTGTCCGTTCGGCGACCAGTGAGTGAAGTCCGACACGTTGCCGCCAATGCGGATTACACCGCGTTCCCCCAGCGTTTTTGTGTATTGGATGTAGGCTGTGTTTTCGGCGCTCAGGAAGCCGCTCCTGGCGACTGCCGAAGCCTCAAATCCAAGACCTGTAAACTCAACCGGCACGACACCCAAGACGCGACGCGGTTCTAAATGTACGGTTATTGACTGCGAAGAAGCTGTGCTCGCCCAGGAGTTAGTGGTTGCGCTGGCGGCGGCGAGTAGCGAAGTATGAAGGAATCGGCGACGATCCAATGTTTCCCTCCACGATCATCGGTGAATAACTTTGATGCGATAAGCGGATCAACCAGCTGCGGCTTCATTCGGACTTGAGTTGAGGAAAAGCGGTAATGCGAAGCTTTGCCGCTGCGTAGGGCGATAGCGTGATCGTCTCAACCGGCTCCTCGCTAGTGACGGGACTCTGCGGAACCGGATCGGCGACACCATCAATGGCTCGCCATGACGGCAGTTTGCGTGCCTCGACCTTCAGGGTCACTGGTGATCCCTCGAGCGAAAAGGGAGATTCACCCACAGGGGTCTCTTTCACAGAAATCTCGCGGACGGTTTCTTCATTCACGTTAAGCGCGTAATTCCATTGCGAGCTCGGAAAAACCTGCCAGTCAGCCGTCATCCCGCGATCTCTTAACTTCACCCAGTCCTCACCAATAGGGAAAGAGAAAACCAATGGCCCTCTATCAATCGATACGGAATCGTTATAACCGCGCGAAAGCCTTGGTGTGAGCGGGAAGTGGATCTCGACGACGTCGCCTGTCTTCCACTTACGTTCGACTTTCGCGAAGACTCCTGTCTCCGGATCGAGGACCGGCTGTCCGTCAACACTGACTGTGGCGCGGTCTGCCCATGCCGGAATTCTGAGTTGAAGCGGGAAGGCAACGTCCGCCGCCGGATTGACGGTGATCCGGACCTTGCCGCGAAACGGATATTCCGTCTCTTCCAAGATATGAACAGCCGTGCCCCGAACCATGGTGCGGACTTCACAGGGTGAATAAGCTGCAGCCACGAGGCCGTTGTCGGATGAAGCCATCCACAGACTTGCTGCAAATTTCGGCCATCCCTGATGAAAGTTTGCCGTGCAGCACCCAAAGTTCGGCTCGAGGCCATAGAGGTTGGATTCGGGGCCGTCCGTGGTCCATGGCTTGCTGTGCAGGCTGACTTCCACCTGGTTCGGCTCCTGGTTATATTGGTGCGCCCACATGTCGTCGGTGAAAGTGCCGGGCAGCGCGTTGAATGCCAGGCGCTCCAGGCGGTCCCCCAACGTCGCGTCCCCGAGAATCGCGAGCGACTGCTCGAGTGAAAACATGGTCTCAACAACCGTGCAGAGTTCGCTACCCTGCGATGGGTTCCGGCCGGCATAGTGCTCATCGCAGGAGAACATGCCATTGGGCAACCCGTGATATCGATCCAGGGCATTAAGCATCTGTTGGAGACCGCGCCGGTCCTCATCCTTATTGCTGACCAGGGACCAGACTGGAGCGGCCTTGAGGGCCTGCCCGTTGTTCACACCGTGCGTGGAGAGTGCAAGATCGCCGAGCCCGTGGCCATCGTTCAGTTTGATCATCTCTGGTGTGACCGGCTCAGTAAATTTGAAATCCGCAAACTGCGCTTGCCAGTCATGGCCCTGCTTGTGCAGGAGTCGAAGCAGGTCAAGCAACTTTGGATCGCCGGTTCGGTTATACAGCCAGATCGCGATGAGGGCGTTATCCTGCCAGCGGAACTTACCCCAGTCGCGCAAAGGGCGACCCGGAAGAGCCTCGAGCTGGTAAGCGAAGTATCGCGAGAGTACAGGGATCACGCGCGGATCGCCAGTAGCTTCTTCGTATTGGGCAAGCGCCTTGAGCATTACCATGCGCGGCCACCAATCGTTATTGTTGTGAGGGCCGATCATTCCGTCAGGCGCCTGGTGAGTTAAAGTCCAATCGATGTACTTCTGGGCCTTGGCTTTCAGGCGGGCATCGTCAAGCAGATAAGCGAGCGGCACCAGACCGTCAATGAAGTACGGGCCACGCTCCCAGGATTCACCCGTGCCCCCCAGCCAGCCGCTGTTACTTTCTACATCAGCCCACGTTTCATCGAGGTGGCCGCTAAGGCCGTTGGCCTGAATCTGCAACTGGTTCCGGAGCCAGCCGGTTGGACGTACAGAGCCGACAGGAAGGAGGTAGAAGGCGTTCTGCGCGAGCGGCGCCCGGTTCGCAATCGCAGGACGCGCCGATACATTCTGCGATGCGTCATCCAGAACACCCGCGAAAGCCGCTCGATTCCAGACAGGCAATGAAGCCATGGCCGCTATTCCAGCCTTCTTCAAAAAGCGCCGGCGGTCGGCAGAATGTCCATCAGAATAATGCATAACAATTTCCTACACTACCTCATTCCCGTGATGGGTGCGGTCTTACTGAACGAGTTGAGATGTTAGCCATCGACGAAATTTCCGCCACTTCAAATCCATTCGCGTAAACAAGAGGTGCATCCTGGCGGCTCAGGTTCTCAAATGTTCCACGGCTGTGAATGACACAGTCTGAGGGGCAGCGAGGCGGGCGCTCTCAGCCTTTATGATCTCAATCGAACATCGCGGATTGTATGGAGTTTGTCGCTGAAAATCTTGGAGGTTGCCGAATGCAGAGCGCGGTGTATATTGTAGGCGTTTGCAATCGCCAAAAATAGATAGCGCAAACAGAATGTCCACTGGCAGAGAAGAATCTCAACTTGTAACAGTTATAAGGAGAAGGCAGAATGAGGCTCAGCACTATCAGTAAAGTCGCTTGTTTGGTAGTTTCGCCGGTGATCCTGATGCTTGTGGGGGGAACGTACGCTCAGGAACAGCACCCGATTCTCGACCAGATGGCCAACAAGGTCATCACGAAATATCAGAACGCCACCTGCGAGCAGTTGTGGGCCGAGAAAGCGAACAAGCAGCCGCCAACTCCGCAGCAACAGAAAGTTATTTCGTTTCTAAAGAGCGACCCGACGATGCGCACACTGTTTATCAACAAAGTGGCAGCTCCTGTTGCCAACAAGATGTTTGATTGCGGAATGATTCCTTAGTAGACCTGCCTTGGCCGTGCGCTCGCTTAGCTGACGGACCCAAGGTTTTCGCTCGCGGGTACTCGCGATGAGCAGTGGCCTGCCCGCTGCGCAACGTAGAATTCCTAAGCACGCAGGGGCTGACTACTTTGGCCTGCCGACCCAGGAGTACTGATAGCCAACAGAGAGATTCTGGTAATTCCCGCCGAAGCTGATATAGGTGCCGTTGCTGTAACTGATCTTCACGGACTGGTGTTTGCTGAATGGGAAAGAGCCGGTACCTCCAATTCGGGAGCCCGTCTGCTTGCTCTGAAGGTTCCGTATGCCATTGAGGCTGGTGACGCCGCCCGTCCAGAAATTGCCGTCCAGCGATAACCAGCTCCGACCAATGAAGCTGTAGCTCAGATGGCCTTCGAATGAGCCAACCGGTGCTTCCGTTTGCGGCTTGGGGACGGGTACAGCAAGGCTTGAAGGGTTTGTGGTGTAGAACCACACCCCAGCATAACCGTCGAGGATCCAGTGGCCCCAGCGTTCCGAATAGCCGAACTCCGGTTTGAAGGCCCAGCGGTTGATACCCCAATTGACCAGTTTCGTTGGGCTATATTGCCCCGTCGGGGCGACGACTTTCAGGCTCACACCGAGCAGGGTCTTTTGCCGCCATCTCACGAACTCCTGCGGTGCCAATGCCGGACCGCCCTTGAGATTCACGGAGAACCGGATGGTCGTATCCAGTAAGCCGGAGCGGTAGATCGATCGTTGTGTGCCAAGTGCGTTTCCCGAAAAGTTTCCAACCGCGTACGGCAGCGAGGCCTGGAGGTTAGCAGAACGTCCCAAGAGGGCAAAACTATGGTAAAGGCCGAAAATCGGGACATAATAGGTCCCGGTTGCGCCCGTTATCGGCACCGTGCCGTTGAAATTCACGCCCCCGTCATAGAAGGCCCCGGTGAGATTGATGGTGCTCGCATGCACAGGCGTGATGACGTAAGCTCGCGGCGACAGATCCTGAGCATGAAGCACGCCTGTGGGGCACAAAGCGAGAACAAAGCATCGAGCGAGTTTCGTCGAAATCTTCCACTTGATCTTAAGAATGGACACGACGTTCTCGCAGCCTCGATCTAAATGTACAGATTCAGAGTCAACATCGAGCGCGGGTGGCGGCATTCGCACTTTCGCCAGCCTTTCCCCCCAACCCTATCAATGGACTTCGACTAGCTGCTCTGTCTTCTCTGTTGATCCGTACCGCGAGTGTACATATTCGTCCAGAATCCTTGTGAAGTCCTGAACGATTGTGTCTCCGCGCAGGGTCGTCATAAGACGGCCGTCTACGTATACAGGGGCCACCGGTTCCTCGAACGTTCCGGGGAGAGAGATGCCGATGTTCGCGTGCTTGGACTCGCCGGGTCCGTTGACAACGCAGCCCATCACGGCGAGCTTGAGCTCTTCGACTCCGGGATACTGCTCGCGCCAGACTGGCATCGACTCGCGAAGATAGCTCTGGATCTGCTGGGCTAACTCCTGGAAGAAGGTGCTGGTCGTGCGGCCGCAGCCCGGGCAGGCAGTAACCTGCGGGGTAAAGCTGCGAATGCCAAGCGACTGCAGGATCTGCTGGGCGGTGAGGACTTCCTCGGTGCGGTCGCCCCCCGGCTTAGGGGTGAGGGACACGCGGATGGTGTCGCCGATGCCCTTCAGCAGCAGCGGAGCCAAACCGGCGGTTGAGGCCACGATTCCCTTCATGCCCATGCCAGCCTCGGTCAGGCCAAGGTGCAGTGGATAATCGCATCGCGACGCGAGCATCTCGTAGACATCGAGCAGGTCGCGCACGCCGCTCACCTTGCCGCTGATGATGATCTGGTCGTGGCGCAATCCGTAGCGCTCCGCCGCTGCCGCCGAATCGAGGGCGCTGCGACACATTGCTTCCATCATCACGTCGCGCGCGTCGAGCGGCTCGGCGAGCTTCGAGTTCTCATCCATCATCCGCGTCAGGAGAGCCTGGTCGAGCGATCCCCAGTTGACGCCGATGCGCACCGGCTTCTGGTTCTCGACTGCGACCTCGATCATGGCGCGGAAGTTGTCGTCGTTCTTGCGGCCGACGGAGACGTTTCCGGGATTGATCCGGTATTTTGCCAGCGCAGTTGCGCAGTCCGGATATTTCTTCAGGAGCTGATGACCGTTGTAGTGGAAGTCCCCGACGATAGGCACGTCCAGCCCCAGCTTCGCCAGGCCGTCGACTATATAAGGAACAGCCTTCGCCGCCGCATCATTATTTACTGTCACGCGGACCAGTTCGGAGCCGGCACCGGCCAGGGCTGCCACCTGCTGAATCGTGCCTTCGATATCGGCGGTGTCCGTGTTGGTCATCGACTGCACGACGACTGGGGCTTCTGAGCCAACCCGAACCCGGCCCACACGAACGGTGACAGTCTTCCTGCGCTGAATTTCCGGCATAAAGTCCTCACCTCCAGTTTACTAGAAGCGGTTTTGGACGATTCGCCAGCGACAGTTCCGGGGGGTACCCCCCCCTCCCCCCTTAATTGGCGGCGGTTTTGGGACTCATTGATTCTCAATGACTTCCACGACACGTCACGTGTGGCTCATTCGCAGATCACACATAACAAATGACTTGGAGGAATCTCATAGAAAACATGGGGCTTAGATCGCCTCATTGAAAATGCAGGATTTACAGGCCGCTCATTGATGGCAAACAGCCTATGCGGCAAGATGAAAGGCCCGGCTGCAATGGCAGTCGGGCCCTTCTTTGTCCACTATTCCTATTATAACGGGCCCGGAGAAATCATCGGCCAAGTTTTTGGTGCAGTTTCGCGGCGCCGGAATGGGATCCAACGCCGCAAAACTGACGGATCAGGGCCAGCTACCGCAAAGTGATGTCGCGGATCAGCGAAGTAGTGACTATGCGCACGTCTTCGACCCGTTTATCGATCACTTTCTGCTCAGAGTTCTTGTCACCATACTGCTTCATGCGAAGGTCATAGATCTTGTCAGGGAGGCCGTCGAGTGCAGCCATGTTTTTGTAAGTTATCGAGTAGCCAAAGTCCCAATCCTCGGGGCCGGAGCTGGTGGAATTTAAGAACATCTGGTAGCCCTCAATCAGACCGGCGGCCTTTTCCTTATCCCAGAGAGGGGTGATATTTGCCTTCAAATCGGCCATGAAGGCATTGAAATGGCCGGGCAAAATGTGTACCAGGACGATCCGTTCCACGGGACCCTGGTTGTACTGGACCTGCGCCTTTGCCGTAACAAGGGCGACCAGCGAAAAACAACATACTGCGACTGCGATTCGAATAGCCTGCTTCATTCGCACTTTCTCCTTACAAGAGTGGAATTTCAATTTTGTTGGGGGCGCCTCGGAGTCTATACCCGTTAAGAAGCTACGGGACACTTAATTCTTTTTTCGGGCCGGTCGTCCCTCTGGGAAGGGTCACTGATTTCTTCGGTGTGCGTCTGTATGAATACGTAAAGCCGTCGTTCCGGCAGCGAAGGCTTTTGCCGATGTGATCGACCTCATTCCGGGTCGATGTCACCCAAGGAGAATCCAATGAAGCAGACGATCGTTGGAACGGGGTTGTTCATCGTGGGATTGGCGGGCCTGATGGCCCTGCCGCAGGCTCACTTCGGAAGTCCCACGGTCGCTCCCGCTGCGGCATCGAGCCAATACCCGGTTCTGATTAACACGTGCCTGATCTCAAAGGACGTCCGGGCGCTCTCCGCCTTCTATCAACTGGTTCTGAGAATCCCGCCGAAGTTCGATGGCGAAAGCTATGCTGAATTCAGAACGGGTGCGGGAGTACTCACCATCTTCGACGCGCGGGCACAGGAGAAATATATCCCGGGCTCTGCCGAATCGTCGGCGAACAGAAGCGTGATCCTGGAGTTCAGGGTAGCGAACCCGGATGAGGAATATGCGAGACTTCAGGGCATGGTGAAAACATGGGTCAAGCTGCCAACGACGCAGCCCTGGGGCACGCGTTCGATTTACTTCCGCGACCCCGACGGCAATCTCGTGAATTTTTTCGCGATGGCCAAGGTGGAATGAGTCTATGCGAACAATTCCCCCCGGGCTGAATCCGGGGCTTCTACTGGCCTTGCCGCACAAGGCTGATGATTCGGGTGGCTGTGATTGAGAAACTGTCACCTCATTCCGGGGGTAATGCCTTCCCGCCCAGCACAGACTCTTTGTAACCAGTGTTGCAATAAGGATGCGCCATTTGGACATTAGCAATGTGTCCCGAACCGTCCTCTCTTACGGGCTTGATGTGGTCGTAAGAAACCGACTTGCTGGGGTCTAGCAAACCGCCGCATATCGGGCAAGGAATTGCCTTCGTAATTGCATTCTGGATAAAGAGCATTGACTTCGTCTCGTCAGAGATGTGCGGAGTAGTCTGGGTCCCACTAACCTCAAGTATTCGGCCACGTAGACCCATATGCGAAATAGCTTTCTCGATCTCTAACTTCTCATGCTTCGCGGTCTCACTTACCAGATAGTCGAATAGATCTCGCATCTTTGGAACCCTTTGAGTCTTGCCCATGTTTTGAAGGACAAGCCCAATCGTCGGCTTATTAGCTATCAAGAACTCTTCAACCTTTTGGCGTGCAGAAGTGAAGGTCTTGAACCATGCGGCGTCATTGTCGCGGAGTTTTTCGGCCACAAGTGCGACCATGCCGAGAAAAAGAAACCTGCTGTATTTTCCTTGCTCATTGTAGAAATAGACTGCCGGGTGCAGACCCAAACTTCCTGGCGCGTTGCCTGTCAGTCTCTTTAGCACTTGAACTGAATTGTGGAGTACCTTCAGCGTTCCCTCGCCAGAATCGTCGTCTGCATACCCGCTAATTGTTACGATCTTTTGCTCCCGACTCCCAGCGATGGTCAAAAACTCGATTAGGAGGGAGAGCGCATCTACGGGAGATACCGATCCTCCCAAGGGCACCTCTAGAGTCTTGAGTGGAGTCTCTGTCTCTGGCTCAAACAGGAGCTTATGTGTCTCTTTAGCAAGGCCTTCGACTTTCTCTCGGCAACCTTCGTCGAACGCTGACCAATACTTGTGGCCGCTTCCCGCACGTAAAATAGCTCTCGCGCTAATAGCAATTGGCTTATGTCTATTCTGAATCAGAGAGGCTTCGGTGTCGTCGAGCGGAGTACCCTGCGAATTGATCTTGAAGAACGATGTCTCAGCAACCGAAGCGCTGCCTTGCACCCACTGAAGAGCTAATGCCCTCGTAAACAAAACCTTCGCGCGCTTCACTACCTCAGTGTTAGCTTTTGTGTCGACATTGCTCTTCAAGGTGGAGAATCGACCGACTTTCTGTTCAATCAATTTGCGCGTCCGGTTTGCGATGCGCTTCTGATCCTCAGAGATCTCCGTCTTGTAGAAGGCGGCAGAGAGAGCACCGTCGCCATAATCATCCTCCAGGAAGGCGCGCAGCGCGCTCAGGCGGTGCCCACCATCAATCACAAAAATATATGTAGGGGATTTCCAGAGGATGAGGGATGGAATCACCTCATTGTCAAGAAAGCTGGCGATAAAAGTCGCCATTTGTTCTGGACTCCAGTGATTTGTTTCCCGTTGAAAATCGGGTTTACGCAGCAGTTTCAGAATCGGCGAGTCTGAATAGAGGTGCGTGATTGGGAAATCCTGGAAGAGATTTAATGCAAATTCCCCCTCCTCAATGGCGAAATCTTCGCGGGGAATCATCGCGTCTAAGTTGACTTTCTTGGCCATAGAACTCACCTCGGGCGGCAGTTTTACAATACCCCACCACCGGTGATGAATGCCGATTTCGCCGACCTGGAAGAGATCGTCTGTAACCGCAAGCCGCGATTTCGCCGGATAGGAGTGAAGAAAAAGCAGGTCCTTCGACTCCCCCTCTGCTAGGCTAAGCGTCGGTGGGATGACCAGGGTTTAGGATCGCGGGAGAAAGCCAACGGCTCCGGGGAAGACTCCGCTTTGTATGGATTCTTCACTTCGCTGCGCTGCGTTCAGCATGACCCTTCTTTAAGTCCCTCCTCCACTGACTTCGCTCACAACAGGCTCTTCGACTCGCGCTGCGCGCTTCCTTAAGGATGACCTTTGCTCGGAGTTTCACGGCTCGACGAGATTGTCCTCGCGGTCCTCGCGCGCCGAGTTCTGGCGGGTTTAGATGCAGGGGACCTACTGAGGGTGGATCCGGGCGGATAGCTTGTGGATTGGCGGACTATGAGTTTGGTTGGTATCGTCCAATGGCGCTGCTGGGGCGGAGCCACATTCTCGGCGATGGAGCGCAGGGACTCGAAGGCTCCGCGGGCCAGATCTTTTCGGGACATGTGCACAGTGGTGAGGGGCGGGTAGACGAACTCGGCCAGATGGATGTCGTCGAATCCGATGACGGACATATCTTCGGGTACACGAAGACCGGCGCGGGCCAGCACGCGGAGCGCACCGATGGCGGTCATGTCGTTCGAACACATTACCGCGGTGGGCACATGGGGCAGCGAGAGTAACCGCTCCATGGCGCGCATGCCTCCCTCGAGGGTGTGATCTCCTTCGATCAGCCAGGCGGCGGTGGGGCGAACACCAATCTCCTCCATCGATGCGATAAAGGCGGCTTTGCGGGCCTGGGCCGAGCCCTGACGGAGGGGTCCGCTGACGAAGCCGATGTTGCGATGGCCGAGGGCAGCGAGATGCTGCACGCCTTCGCGGATGCCTTTGAGGTAGTCCACGATGAGGGCGCGCACGAAGGGGCCGGCAGGGCCCGAATCAACAAAGACCATGGGGATGTCGCGGGAGCTAAGTTCCTCGAGCAGCGGCTGCTCGATGCCGAAGGTCATGACGGCGACGCCCTCGACGTGGCGCTCAAGCATACGGCGGATGCAACTGGTCATGCGAGCGAGATCGTAATTGGTGGAGCCGATGAGGATCTCGTATCCGTGAGCGACAGCGATTTCTTCAAAGCCCTCGATGAGCTCAGGGAAAAACGGGTTGGTGATTTCGGAGACGAGCAAGCCGAGCAGGCGGGTGCGTCCGGAGACCAGAGCGCGAGCCTGGGTGTTGGGAAAATAGTTGAGCTCGCCAATGGCCTTCCAGACGCGCTCGGCGAGTTGCTTATCGACGGTGGGAATGCGGTTGATGGTGCGGGATACAGTGGCAATGGAAACGCGGGCGTGTTTGGCTACATCGCGTATATCGAGCCTGCGCTTTTCGCTCTTAAGCTGACGTGGACGTTTCTTTGCGGGCACCGGAAGCCTTTCTCTTGACTTGGCAAGTGTAAAGCGCATAAGTTCAAAGTTCCAGTAAACGTTTGCCAGACGAAAGAGAATTAAGACTAGTAAAACGCTTTAGCGGCGTGGCAGTATGCTTATTTCGGAGAAAGTGGGGGATGGGACCGATGCTTGACGCTCTCAGGGTGGAAGTTCTAGAGGCAAACCTGGAGATTGTGCGGCGCGGCCTTGTCCTTTATACATTCGGGAATGCGAGCGGCATCGACCGGGAAACGGGACTGGTGGCGATCAAGGCGAGCGGAGTGCCGTATGAAACGATGAAGCCCGAAGACCTGGTGATTACAGATCTCGACGGAAGGATCGTCGAAGGCGAGCTTCGGCCATCGTCGGACCTGGGAACGCACCTGCTGCTGTATCGCGAGTTCCCTTCCATCGGCGGCGTGGTGCATACGCACTCAGAGTATGCGACGGCGTGGGCACAAGCGGGTCGGGAGATTCCGGCGTACGGAACGACGCATGCGGATTATTTTTACGGGCCGGTGCCGGTCACGGATGAGTTGACGGACGAGGAGATTGGCGGGGATTACGTTTTGAACACGGGACATGCAATCGTGCGGCGGTTCGAGGGTCTGGATCCGGCGGCTGTGCCGGGAGTGCTGGTGCGCGGGCACGCTCCGTTTGCATGGGGTAAGACGGCGATGGACGCGGCGCACAATGCGGTTGTGCTCGAAGCGGTGGCGCGAATGGGATATTATACGGCGACCTTGAATGCGGCCTGCGAAGGCGTGTCGCAGGCGCTGCTGGACCGGCACTATTTTCGCAAGCATGGGGCGAAGGCGACGTATGGGCAAAAGAGCAGAGATTAGGAATTTAGTAGCAGCTAAGGGACAGAGATAAATGCAGCTTCAACCTTTCGTGGCGCTTTCTACTTATTTCGCGACGCCCGCTCATTCGCTCGCGCACCTCAATGCAGTCGATATCGCGGTCATCGCGATTTACTTCGGCGTGGTCATCTTCATCGGTTTCTACCTGAAGGGGTCAGCGAACACGAGCGAAGAGTTCTTTATGGCCGGGCGCGAGATGACGGCCTGGATCGCGGGACTGAGCTTTGTTTCGGCCAACCTGGGATCGCTGGAGCTGATGGGCTGGGCGGGCTCGGCATATCAGTACGGGATTCTCGCGACGCACTGGTACTGGATCGGCGCGATACCGGCGATGCTGTTCCTCGGCATCATCATGATGCCGTTCTATTACATCTCGAAGGTGAACTCGGTTCCGGGATATCTGCACCTGAGGTATGGCGACGGAGCGCGTGCGCTGTCGGCGGTGAGCTTCGCGTTCATGACAGTGCTGATGAGCGGCATCAATATGTATTCGATGGCGCTGGTGATGAAGGTGGTGCTGGGGTGGAATCTGAACTTCAGTATCTGGGTGTCGTCGATCACGGTGGCGCTGTACGTCGGGCTCGGTGGGCTACGGTCGGCGATCTACAACGAAGTGCTGCAATTTCTGCTCATCTGGCTGGGCGCGCTGCTGGTGCCCATACTGGGACTCATCGACGCCGGTGGCTGGACTAACCTGAAAGCCCAGATCAGCGCGCGGATGGGCTCAGAATATGTGCACATGTGGGGCACAACCGGGCATTTCAGCAACAATCCGATGGGCATTCACTGGACGGGGCTGGTTTTTGGCCTGGCGCTGGTGATCAGTTGCGGATACTGGACGACGGACTTCCTGGTCGTCCAGCGCGTGCTTTCGGCGAACAATCTGCGGTCGGCGAGGATGGCTCCGATTATCGGCGCGGCCTTCAAGATGGCCGTGCCTTTTATCGTGATTCTGCCGGGACTGCTGGCGCTGGCGGTGCTTCCCTATCACCTGGTGGGCGAGTCGCAAGCCGTGGCGACGGGACAGCACAGCTACAACGAGGTGCTCCCGCTGATGCTGGTGCGTTACTGCGGGCCGGGGCTGCTGGGACTGGGCGTGACGGCACTGATTGCAGGATTCATGTCGGGCATGGCAGGCAACGTGAGCGCCTTCTCGACGGTGTGGACGTATGACATCTACGGCGCGTTCCTCAACAAGAAGGCCACGGATCAACACTACGTCGCGATGGGGCGGTGGTGCACATTTATCGGCGTGCTTATTTCAGTCGGCACGGCGTACCTGGTGCAACATGCGGCCAGCATCATGGACTATGTGCAGGGGCTATTCAGCTTCTTTATCGCCCCGCTATTCGGAACGGTAATCCTAGGCATGTTGTGGAAGCGGACGACCAAGGCGGGAGGCTTCTGGGGATTGCTGGCAGGCACGTGTACGGCGATCGGGCTCTTCCTGTGGGTACACCTCGATCCCTCGGCGCTGCGCTATGTCGCGCTCTCGGCCGATGCGAAGACACTGGCGGAGGACATGTATCGCGCGCTGTGGTCGTGGCTGGTGTGCGTGATTGTAACGGTGGGAGTGAGTTATGCGACGAAGCCGAAGCCGGTGTCGGAGCTGGAGGGACTGGTGTACGGCGTGGTTCCGCTGCCGGTGGAGCATGACGACCACTGGTATCAGAAACCGATTGTATGGGCAGGCGTGATCGCGGTGCTGTTTGTGATTCTCAACATTATTTTCTGGTAGGCGGAGAGACGATGCGCGAAGAGATTTCGATCTGGTTTTTTGGCGGCGTGCTGTTCCTGCTCTATGGCGTGATTATCTGCCTGGAGGGATTGTGGGAGTTGAGCCATCCGCTTGTGAATCCTCCGGTGCTGAACAATCTGCATGCGCCGATCTGGTGGGGAGCTTTGATGGGGATTGCCGGACTGTCGTACACGGTGAAGTTTTGGCCGAAGAAAAGCCGGGGTTAGGAAACAGGGATTAGCGATTAGAACCGATCGGTGGAAGGTGACGAGCAGAGATGAAGAAGCAGCTTACGTTTGGAGTGATTGTCGGCAGCAGGGGGTTTTTTCCGCATCATCTTGCGAAAGAGGGCCACGAGGAAATCATCAAGGTTCTTGATGCAAATGGATACAAGGCAGTCGTGCTCTCACCGGAGCAGACGCAGCATGGGGCAGTGCAGACTCCGGACGATGCGCGCCACTGCGCGGAGCTCTTCAAGAAGCATGCCGAGGAGATTGACGGCATCATCATCACGCTGCCTAATTTTGGCGAAGAGCGGACGATTGTCGATGCGATCCGGCTTTCCGGGCTGAAGGTTCCGGTGCTGGTGCAGGCCACGCCGGACCGCACGGAAACGATGAAGATTTCGCATCGGCGAGATAGCTTCTGCGGCAAGATGTCGGCGTGCAACAACCTGATGCAGTATGGGATTCCGTATTCGCTGACGGCATTGCATACGGTCTCGCCGAGTTCGGAGGCGTTCAAGAAGGATCTGGCGTGGTTCTCTTCCGTGTGCCGCGTGGTTAACGGCTTCAGGAACTTGCGGATCGGTGCGATCGGTGCGCGGCCGGCGGCGTTCAACACGGTCCGTTACAGCGAAAAACAGCTGGAACGGGCTGGCATATCGGTAGAAACGCTTGATCTGTCGGAGGTACTCGGACGGATTGCGCGGCTGAAGGACACGGACGATGCGACGCAGGCGAAGTTGGCTGCGATTAAGAAATATGTCAGCACGAGCGGCATCCCGGAAGCGGCGCTGCTGAAGATGTCAAAGCTGGGCGCTGTGATTGACGGATGGATGAAGGAAACATACTGCACGATCAGCGCGATCCAGTGCTGGACATCCCTCGAAGAATATTTCGGCGTGGTGCCATGCACGATCATGAGCATGATGAGCGAGAACCTCTTCTCGAGTGCGTGCGAGGTAGATGTAGTTGGCGTTCTGAGCATGTACGGACTGGCGCTGGCCTCGGAGACTCCTAGCGCATTGCTCGACTGGAACAATAACTACGGAGAAGATCCGGATAAGGCGGTGTGCTTCCACTGCTCGAACTTGCCGAAGCATTTCTTCACCGATGTGGTGATGGACTACCAGGAGATTATCGCCGGGACAGTGGGCAAGGAGAACACTTTCGGCACATGCGTGGGGCGCGTGAAGGCGGGCGCGATGAGCTATCTGCGCTTTTCGACGGACGACTATACCGGCAAGATTCGCGGCTATGTGGGTGAGGGTGAGTTCACGAGCGATCCGCTTGAGACCTTCGGCGGCGCGGGCGTAGTGAAGATTCCGCAGATGCAGAAGCTGCTGCGATTCATCTGCGAGCGGGGGTTTGAGCATCACGTGGCGGCGAACTTCTCACAAGTGGCAAGCCCCGTGTACGAAGCGGCGACGCGGTACCTGGGGTGGGAGATGTATCACCACAACAGCTAAAAAGCGGGCAGGTAAGAAGAGGATAGCGAAAGGCATATTCTTGAAAGGCTAATTGCGGGCGACTCTGCCGGTTGTTGATTGCGCGTGGGGTTAAACGTTTTCCGGCGAAATAGCTAGTCGATCTAACGGAGTAATTGCGTGGCGATTGTTGCAGGCGTCGATTTTGGAACTCTGAGCGTGAGGGTCACGCTGCTGGACAGCGAGCGCGGGCGCTTGAGCACGGCTAGCGCGGAGTATCCGCTGAAGCGCAAGCGCGAAGACCCGGACTACGCGACCCAGTCGCACCAGGACCAGATGGACGCTCTGGTAAAAGCGACTCGAAAGGCACTCGAAGAGGCCGGGATCAAAGGCGGCGACGTAGCGGCGATTGCGCTCGATACAACGGGGTCGAGCGTGATTCCGGTGGGCGCGAATCTTGAGCCACTGGACGACTACTATCTGTGGTGCGATCACCGCGCCAAGGCTGAGGCGCAACAAATCACGGAACTGGCGCACAAGGAAAAGCTCGAAGCAATTGAGTGGTGCGGCGGCGTGTATTCGCACGAGTGGGGATTTGCAAAGCTGCTGCACTGGCTGCGGCACAATCCCGAGAAGCGCGGGCACTTTGTAACTGCATTTGAGCATTGTGACATGGTGGCAGGGACGCTGGCCGGCATTACCGATGCCAAACTTGTGAAGCGCAGCGTTTGCGCGATGGGACACAAGTGGCTGTGGAATCCGAAGTGGGGTGGGCTGCCTCCGCAGGAGTTTTTGTCGAAGCTGGATCCGCTGTTCGATGGGATTCGCGAGAAGCTGGCGGGCGAGTATCTGACTTCGGACAAGATCGCCGGGCGCCTGTCGCCGCAATGGGCGGATGCGATGGGGCTGAGGGCCGGGATCCCGATTCCGGTGGGCGCGTTCGATGCGCACTGGGATGCGATCGGTGCGGGCTGTCGCGAGGGTGATGTAGTCAACGTGGTGGGTACGTCAACGTGCATCATCGCGATGGAGAAGAAGACAACGCTGGTGCCGGGCGTGTGCGGGGTGGTGCCGGGCAGTGTGCATCCGCAGTACGCGGGAGTGGAGGCGGGGCTGTCGGCGACGGGCGATATCTTCGAAGCGATCGCGCGTCGTGCCGGAACCAAAGTCGCGGAACTATCGAAGGGGCTGGAGCAATATCGCGCGGGGCAGACGGGGCTGTTGCGCTTGAGCTGGGACAATGGCGACCGCACGGTGCTGGTGAACTCCGAGCTGGGCGGCGTGACGCTGGGGTGGAACCTGATCCACACGGCACAGGATGAGCTGTACGCGGCGATCGAGGGAACGGCGTTTCACACGCGGATCATTCTGGAGCGGATGGCAGAGTATGGCGTGCCGGTGGAGCGGGTGATTAATGCGGGCGGGATTCCGCAGAATAACAAGGCATTGAACCAGGTGTATGCGAATGTGCTGGGCAAGCCGGTGCTGGTTCCGGCAGGGATTCCGACGAGCCTGGGGTCGGGGATCTTTGCACTGCTTGCGGCAGGAGCGTTTGAGTCGATCGAGGCGGCGCAGGATGCGATGTGCCTGAAGTACGCGACGTATGAGCCCGATCCCAAAGCGACGGCTGTCTATGAGCGGCTGTTCAAGCATTATCGGGATTTGTACTTTGCGCTGGGACGGAAGAGTGCGGAGGCAGTGTCTCTGGGCGCGGTTCTGCCGGAACTGAGGAAGATTGCGGCTGAAGTGTGCGGGGTATAGCGGAACTATCTGTGCGGATTCGTTGATCCAGGTCAGATACGTGCTTCTGCGATAAGTGCCAGTTCAGCGAGATATAAGGTCAACACTCGACCGGAGGGGAATCTGCGCACTTCCGCCATCCTGCCCAAAGCAATCCTTCAGCAACGATGAAAATGGCGAAACCTGTGAAGGCCGGCAACAGATGGAAGAAGTCAAGGTAGCCGACTACAAAGTGGACTCCGATTGCGCCGCCGAATCCGGCACAGCCCATCACCCCGACAATTTCAACCAGACTTCGGTTCAGCTGTGCACATCGCGCCATAAATAGAAGCAGACAGCCAATCGAGCACAATCCGCCGCCAAAGCCTGCTCGATCATGCGAAATGAGGGGGATCAGCCACGGTGAGATATGACCGAGGGTAGGAACATCCAGCCCAATAAACCTTAGATCCGATGGCACGAAGACCCTGGTCATCCCGAAAATCGCGATGGTGAGTCCAGCAAGGATGATGCCTGTGGCGCAGGCTCCCAATAGAATTCTTCCCCACATGGCGACCGGGCCACAGTCCTGGGGACGGTCCATCCAAGCGGAGCGAAGCGAGAGGCTAGCTGGGCGAGAGCGCCATAGGCCCGCTGCAAACACGGGCAGAAGGAAGAGCGTGGCGACTCCATGCCATGTGTCGAGGTAGCCTCGCCCGAGGTAGGTGAGGAAGGCCAGAAAACCGATCACGCCCGAGAAGAGGAGCGCCCACCACGCCCAGGCTGACCGGAGTTGCATAGGGAAAGCCGCCAGCCAGAGATAACCTGCGCCGATCGCCAAAAGAGAGCCACCATACGCCACCCTGTCGTGAAACATGAACCCCAGCAGGCGGCGATTGCCGGCCTGCATCAAGGCAAAGGAATCCATACCGATGGCATGGCTGTCCTGGGGCAGCAACTGTCCTGAGATCGACTGGAGAACCGCAAATCCTCCGCTGAGCAATAAAGAAATGCCAGTGAGCGCAATCAGGAATCGACCGTCTCCAAGAATTACTTCCAGAAGGCCACGCTCGTCTCTCATTGGCACTGAAGTATAACAACCGGCAGACAGATGCGATCCGTTCTTCTAGTTCATCTTCATTCCGGGCATGGCGGAGTGGTCCATGTTGTCGTGTCCTTGATCGTCGTCATCGGTGGACCAGACTTTCTTCGGGTCGGTTTCATAGGGGTAAACGTGGACCATCCATCCGAAGAGATGGGGAAGGAACTCACCGCCGGCTGCATCGCAGGCTTCCTTCGTGGTGATCGAGCCGAGCAGGCCGAACTTCGCGTTGGGGCCGAAATACTCGGACTTCTCTCCGGCCGGAGCCTTGCAGAAGTTGATGTGCTGATGCCAGCGGGCGATGCTCAGAGGAATGCGGTCGTTGAGCTCGTCCTCGCTCGCAGTGACGCGATCGGTGTACATCGCGCCGACGAGCTGGTATCCGCCGTCCGCAGTCTTCTTGTATAGGAGCGATGTCGGCTTGAGCGGATCGAAGTGCGACCGCGCCTCAAGGCCGTAATCGTGCCTGGTGAAGTGATACTGGGCCTGCGGAACATTGGGGAGAAAGATTTCATAGTCGTCGGCAAGGGCTTTCCGGTAGTCCTGATATGGAGCCATCGCCGTTTTTGCAGCGGCTGCGACGGCGTCTGCCTTTTGTTGATCGCCAGGCTTGAGAGGGGTGGGGGCCGTCATGTACATGTGTCCAGCCATGTGTGCCATGCCGCCGCCAGACATCGCGGGCTCTGCGGTTTTCGCCTGTTCGTTCTGCTGGAAGCCGCGTGCGAAAGCAGCTGATCCAATCAGGCCAACGATCAGACAGACGATCGCGGTTGCGATGCAGGGGGAACGGCGAGTCCTGGATAGTTGAAGCAACCGGGTGAGTTGGGACATGAGCTACCTCAAAGAGATTCTACGGAGCGGGCTCGGAATCAGTTCCCGACAGCGCTTTCTGATTTCATAGACGGTGCAGTGGTGGCTTCGGTTGCCATAAGCAATTTTTCGATTACACTTGTGTTTTCCGAATTGGCAGGTATTTTTCCGATCCCACAATCAGGGGGGCGACTTCCATTGAGAGGGCCTTCTTACCTCTTTGTTCTGCTTCTCTCCGCGGCTATCTCGCAGGCGCAGGATTCTACCGCTCCTGTGAATGGCACTGCCACGCATGACATTGTCATCGCCAACGCGACGGTGATGACGGTGACTCACGGCACGCTGGAACACGCGAGCGTGTGGATCCACGATGGCAAGATCGCCGGGGTGGGGACTACCGTCAGCGCTCCGGCCAATGCCGTCAAAGTCGATGCATCGGGCAAGTACCTGACGCCGGGAATCATCGATCCTCATTCGCATTCGGCTCTCGACAGCGACGTGAACGAGGCCACCAGCCCGGTGACGCCCAGCATGATGATGATCGACGCCTTCGACAACCGCGACAAGGCACTCTATCAGGCGCTGGCGGGCGGCGTGACCACCGAACTGCTGCTGCACGGATCGGCAAACATGATCGGCGGCCAGGCTGTAGTCATCAAGAACAAGTTCGGCCTGCAGCGGGACGCCATGATCTTCCCCAACGCGCCCCGCTCCATCAAGTTCGCCAGCGGCGAGAACCCGAAACGGGTTTATGGCAGCAAGGGTCAGCTGCCCTCCACGCGCATGGGAAATTTCGAAGTCATGCGGCAGTCGTTTGAGGACGCGAAGGCCTACATGGCCAAGTGGGACGAGTATAACGCGAAGGTAGCCAAAGCCAAGAATGACCCCAAGGCTGACAAAGATGTCACCCCTCCGGCGCGCGACCTGAAGCTCGAAGCCCTCGCCGATGTGCTGCGCGGCAAGCTCTACGTGCAGATTCACTGCTATCGTGCCGACGAGTATCTGACCGAAGAGGCCATCGCCAAGGAATACGGCTACAAGATTCGCGCCTTCCATCACGCCCTGGAGATGTACAAGGTGGCGGACAGAATCGCAGCCGACGACACGGCCATTGCGACCTTCGCGGACTGGTGGGGCTACAAGGACGAGGCATGGGATGCAATCCCGTGGAACGCGGTGATGTCGATGCGCAAAGGCGTCCGCGTGGCGCTCAAGAGCGACTCGAACGACTACATCCGGCGTCTGAACCAGGAAGCGGGAAAGATGGTGCGTTACGGAGGCGCCACCGAAGAAGAGGCGCTCCGTATGATCACGCTGAACCCCGCGTGGATCATCGGCGTTGACGATCGCGTGGGCTCAATCGATACCGGCAAGGATGCCGACCTGGTGATCTGGAACATGGACCCCCTGTCTATCTATGCGCGGGCAGAAAAGGTGTATATCGACGGAGATCTTTTCTTCGACAGCAGCCTGCCCGGCTTCGGCACGACTCACTTCAACGGAGTGATGCACGATGCGGGCGGCTTCGGCGGTAATGACGACGGCGAAGGAGACAACTGATGCGAGCGGCCTTCCCAGGATTTGCAATCGCAGCGGTGACATATTTTGCTGCTGCATCTGCCGTTGCCTGTTTCGCTCAGAGCGTGGCTCCCACCGACCTGAGCACACCGCCGCCAACCATTGCCATCACTGGAGGAAAGCTGCTGACGGTGAGTCACGGCGTCATCGAGAATGGGACGCTTGTCCTCTCGGACGGCAAGATCGCAGCTGTAGGCGCTGCAGGTGCGGTGAAGATTCCGCCCGGCGCCCAGATCGTCGACGCCAAAGGCATGACGGTCTATCCAGGTCTGATCGATTCGGAGACCAATCTGGGTTTGAGCGAGATCGAGGCCGATGATGCCAGCAACGATCTCGTCGAGACCAGCGAGGAAATTTTTCCCAACATGCACGTCTATGACGCCTTCCACGCGGAGACGGAGCACATTCCGATTACCCGCATCAACGGCATCACCAACGCCATCGTCGCACCTGCATCGGACGATACGCTGCCGGGGCAAGACAGCTTTATCCAGCTTGCCGGACGCGACCGGGACCAGATGATTCTCGGCCGGGACGTGGCTCTCCCCCTGAACTTCTCGGGCGAACAGCGCCGCCGCGGTTCCAATCGCAAATTTCCCAGCACGCGCATGGGACTGGCTTCGCAGCTGAGGCAGACCTTTATCGACGCTCAGGCCTATGCGGTATCCAAGGCCGAGTACCAGACCAAAATGGACAAGTGGCAGAAGGGGGACAAGAAAGAATCCGCGCCGACTCCGCCCAAAGTGGATCTGAAGATGGAGGCGCTGCAGCCATACCTGCGAGGCGAGCGGCCTGTGGTAGTCGCGGCCTACGAGGGCTACGAGATTGAAGTCGCCATGGAAATCGCTCAGGAGTTCCATCTCAAGGTAATCCTGAATCACGTGACCCACGGGCAGCAGATTCTGGACAAGATCGCCGCCTATAAGGTTCCGGTAATCGTTGGGCCGATCTACGACTTTCCCTTGGCCAACGAGCGCTACGATTCGGTATTTACGCTGCCTGCCGAACTCAACAAACGAGGCGTGAAGATCGCTTTTTCATCCGCCGGCGGCCAGGGCGGCAATCCCGGAGGCTTCGAACGCAACCTGCCGTACGCGGCAGGCTATGCGGTCGCTTACGGGTTGCCCTACGATGAGGCTTTGAAGGCCATTACGCTGAACGCTGCGGAGATATGGGGCGTGGCCGACAAACTCGGCTCGCTCGATGTGGGTAAGACCGCTAACGTGGTCATCGCCAACGGCGATCCGCTCGATGTGCGTACGGATGTGAAGCAGATCTACATCCAGGGGCACGCTATCCCGATGGAATCCCGGCAGACCAAGCTGCGGGACGAATACAGCAAGTAAGCGTATCGCGGCCGGCGGCCGTCGAGAAGGCTATCTAGCGCAGGATTTCGATCAAGAGAATCCAAGCGGTGAAGAGAGCGGCGATGAAGGAAAAGGTGAATCCGAAGACGAGCCAGTAGAGGGCGTGGGGCGAGCCGACCATGATTTCGACACCGGCGATGCAGAAGGGCAAGGTTGCGAGTTGCGCACCGAGCGCGCGAACTGTGAGCCAGGTGAGAGGATGGCCGGATCGCTGGAAGAGATAGCGCACCTGCCCGGTGACCTGCGCAATCCATGACGCGAGAGCGAAGATGAGAACTTCGATTCCGAGCAGATTCATCGATTGCCCGGGGATGAGGGCGAAGCCGGAGATAAAGAAGACATCGAGCAGTTGCAGGAGCGATTCTCCGGCGCGGCTGGCGAGGCCGGGAAAGCTCATGATGCGGTTGAGATTGAGTGAGACGGCAACAAAGACCAGTCCGGTGAGCGTGGCTGCGGCTCCAGCCTGCACGGCAAGGTAGGTTGTCCATTCGGCGATGGGGCGCAGGTCCATGAGATTGAGCCCCGCTTAGGGACCGGAGCCATATATTCGGGGTCAGCAGGACAGGGCGGATTTGACCTTCGCGAGCGCCCGGACGATGAGGGAACCGACGAGAGCGTTAGTTTCGGGATCGTGCACTCCGGGGGCTTTCCAGTTGTACGTGAAGCAGAAATAGACCCAGCGGTTGTCGAAGGCCATGCCTCCGGCGACGCTGCCACCATGGTAGCCGGGCGTGTCGACGTTGCCCCCTTTGGCGAAGCCGCTCACGCCGAGCGGCATGATGGCCGCGACGTCCTCACCAAGGGAAAGGATGCGGCGGAATTCGGCGAGGGTTTCCTTGTGCCGGAAGAATTCGCCCTGAAGAGCGCGGGGATAGTAGGAGATAAAGTCGTCGGCGGAGGCGGAAAGCGTCTCCACGGTGTTGAGCGGTGGATTGGTCATTTGCGTATCGGAGGCATACGCCTTCTGAAGGTCCTCCCAGCTGAAAGTCTTGTAGTTCGGGGCGTTGAGCAGGTAGCCGACGTAAGCGCGCGTGCTGTCGGGGACGAACGTGTTTTTGAGACCTGCGGAAGCGATGAAGGCACGGACGTTGTCCGTTCCGACCTGCTTGAGGCACATATCGGTGCCGGTGTTATCGCTGTGCATGATCATGGCTTCCAGCGCGGTGCGCTCAGAGGCGTTGCCGGAGAGGTTAGGCGGGTTGAAGATGGGGCTGCTGAGGTTCCAGACGCTGGCGTCAAGCGCGAGTTCCCGCTCCGAAATGGTCTTAACAACGGTGGGCGAATCGGCCTGGCGCAGGGCTTCGCAGAGGATGAAGGACTTGATGGTACTTCCGACGACGAGGGTCTTCGCGGAGTTGGCGGTGGCAGCAAGGAACTCCGGCTTGCCTTCGACGGCCGGCGCGAAAATCTTGACGGACGCTTCGCCGGGCAGCGACTTGAAGGGTGCGAGGATTTCGTCTGCTGAGAGAGTGGGCTTCTCCGCTGCCGAGGCGGACAGCGGGATCGACGCCGCGCCTACCGTGACCGCCGCTTTTGCGAGAAATTCCCGCCGGGAATGCGCCATAGCTCTGCGTGCCTTTTGAAGTGGGTTTTGACGACGAGGCGAAGGTATCACATCGTAGAAGCGCAAGATAGCGGCAAAGAGGCCCAGTGCGCGAAGGCGAAAATCTAAAAAGCGGGTCCTTCGACTCCGTGCGGCGTGAATGTGACACACTTCGCTCAGGATGACATCTCTGTTTGATACCGACGGAGATGGCTACCGGGTGATCTTTTCCTGAAGGCCAGGACCGAGGGCGAGTTCGATCAGGGTGCGCTGCTCCATTTCGTGGGCCTTGGCTGAACCGGTTGCGGGGCTGGCGGCGGCGGAGCGCTTGATGCTGAGTACCTGCCGGTCGCTGGCCAGGCGGCGGAGGCGTGGCATGACGAAGGAGTGGGCGCCCATGTTCTCCGGCTCCTCCTGCACCCAGATAACTTCGTGGGCTTCGGGATGGGCAGCGATGGCGGCGGCAAGTTCGGCTTCGGGCCACGGATAAAGTTGCTCGAGGAAGATGATGCCGGTGGTTCCGTCGCCGCGCTTCTGGCGTTCAACACGGAGCTCGTGACCGATCTTTCCGGTGCAGATGAGCAGGCGCCAAGCGCTTGCGATGCCGGTTTCAGGGAGAACGTACTGAAAGTGCGGACGAGTGAGGTCTTCGATGGGAGAGACAGCGTCGGGGTGGCGCAGCATGCTCTTAGGCGTGAAAACGATGAGCGGCTTGCGCCATGTCTGCAGGGCCTGCCGACGTAAGAGATGGAAATACTGCGCGGCGGTGGAGGGCTGGCAGACCTGGATGTTGTCGTGGGCGGTGAGCTGGAGATAGCGTTCAACGCGGGCGCTCGAGTGCTCCGGTCCCTGGCCTTCGTAACCGTGGGGCAGGAGAAGGACGATGCCGCTAAGCAGGCCCCACTTGTCTTCGCCGGAGGAGATGAACTGGTCGATGACGATCTGTGCGCCGTTGGCAAAGTCGCCGAACTGGGCTTCCCAGAGGACTAGGGTTTCGGGGTAATCGCGGCTGTATCCATACTCGAAGCCAAGCACGCCGGCCTCGGAGAGGATGGAGTTGTAGATGTCGAAGGGCGCCTGCTGCGGGGAGAGATTGCTGAGGGGAATCCAAGGCTGCTCGTTTTCGATATCGATGAGGACCGAGTGGCGCTGGTTGAAGGTGCCGCGCTGACTGTCCTGACCGCTGAAGCGCACCGGAGTGCCGACGGTGAGCACAGAACCCAAAGCGACGGCCTCTGCCATGCCGTAGTCGAAGGCGCGTTTGCCCTGCCCCATCTCAGCGCGCTGCTCTAATAGCTTCTTGATTTTGGGGTGGACGTGGAAGCTTTCGGGGTAGGAGGTAAGACCCTGCGCGATGGTATTGATCTGCTCGCGGGATAGGCCCGTTTCGACGGCGTATTCAGATTTCCATGGACCGCCCTTGTAGTGCGACCAGTACTCGGGCAGGCGCGCCAGATGAGGCATCTTCTGCATGGTCGTGGCGGTCTTCTGTGCCGAGGCGAATTCGGACTGGAGATCGCGCACCTGAGCAGAGATGTCGATGCCGAGCTGCTTAGCGTAAAGCTCGGAGAGCGGCGGATGGTTCTTGATGCGGCTGTAGCGCAGGGGCTGCGTGATGGTGGGATCGTCGACTTCGGAGTGGCCGTGACGGCGGTATCCGATGAGGTCGATGACCACATCGCTGTGGAAGGTGTGCCGGTATTCGGCGGCGAGGGCGGCGATGCGCACGACTGCGGCCGGATCTTCAGCGTTGACGTGGAAGATGGGGATGGGCAGGCGGCGCGCGAGATCGGAGGAGAAGCGGGTGGAGTTCGACTCGTCGGGCTCGGCGGTGAAGCCGATGAGGTTGTTGACAATGATCTGGATGGTGCCGCCGACGGAGAAGCCTTCAACCTCGGCGAGATTCATGGTCTCGGCCCAGATGCCCTGGCCGGCGAAGGCAGCGTCGCCGTGAATGGTGATGGGGAGGACGAAATCGATACCATCGACGCCGGCGCGGGTTTGCTTGGCGCGGGTGCGGCCCATGGCGACGGGGTCGACCGCCTCAAGGTGGCTGGGGTTCGAGGCGAGGTGCAGCGCGATCCACTCGTCGTTGCGGGCGTGAAAGACGCCGGTGGCTCCGACGTGATACTTCACGTCGCCGCCGCCGAGAATGCTGCGCGGGTTGACGTCTTCAAATTTGGAAAAGATGTCGGCTGCGGGCTTGCCAAGCGTGTTGACCATGACGCTGAGGCGTCCGCGGTGACTCATAGCCATAACTGCAGTCTGGACGCCGAGCTCCGAGGAGCGATGGAGAAGCTCGTCGAGGAACGGAATGAGGGCGGTGACGCCTTCGAGGGAAAAGCGCTTGGTTCCGAGATAGCGGGACTGGATGACCTGCTCGAAGACATCGGCACGCGTGAGCAGATCGAGAACATGCTGCTGAGTGGCTTCGTCGATGGCGAGCGGAGCGGACTCGAGACGCTGGGCGATCCAGTCGCGACGTTCGGCCGAAGTGATGTGCATGAACTCGACGCCGACTGTGGAGCAGTAGTAGCGACGGGCCTCGGCTGCCTCGGGACCGCTGAGGTCAAGCTCGGGAACGCGGACGGGCGAAAGATATTGATCGAGTGGATCGAGTTGCGCCTGGAGGTAGCCCCAGCGACGGAAGGCGTCGAAAACCTGATCGCGTTGGGAGGTCTGTTGTCTGGAGGGTCGGGATTCAGTGGGTGGTGGTGCCAGCCTGGTTGCGCTCATATCAATTCTGCTAGCAGGCGCGTAAGCGTGCGGATAAGACCGCGTGCTGAAAGTGTTCGAAACATCGCGCGCTGCATCGCAACTCTTATTTTACAGCTTTGGACGGCGCGGGCGGAAATTGGGAGCGTCGAAGATCGCTGGGTGGTCCAAACGGGATTAACGCAGTTCATTTTGGGCCTTGGCTTACATTGATATGGGAGCGTGGGCATGCGTATTTCATGGCGGCTATGGCTGCGGTTGGCGGTGGTGGCGGCGGCGATAGCAATACTCTGGGTGCGAATCGCATCGCAACACCACACGAAGCCGCGGGCAATCACCGATCTGGCGAAGACGAGTCCGCTGAACCAGCCGGGCGGCGGCGCTGCTCCGGCAGAGGCTTATGAGGTGTACTCCGCGCTTTATCAGGCTCCGACGCCGGAGCCGCTGGTATTCGCGGAGAATTCGACAGCGGATATACCGCAACTGGATGGGAGCTGCCTCAAGCCTTCTACGCCGGAAGAGCATGAGATGGCGGACGCCTTTGTAGCGGCGAATCGGCAGAGCCATCGCTGGGAACAGAAATTCTCGATCCCGCAGGGCTACCGGCTGCTCGGGCATGATCAGGCCGGAGAGGTATTGGCCTGTCTGAAAACGCACGGGCGCGATGCGGCTGCATGCGAAGCCTACAAAGGAATCAGGCATGTACGCTACCTGGGTGTTCCGGGATTTGATCAGGCACATACAAGGGCGCTGGTGTCGGTGATCAAGAGCTGCGGCGGCTTTTGCGGCAGTGGGGGAATTTTCGCGGTCGAGAAAACGGGCGGCACGTGGCAGCGCCCGGCAACCACGGATTTCACGCGCGACTGCAGCTGGATGTATTAGGGGTGCACGGGGAGAGAAAGATGAAGGCTCGGATTTTTGCTGGCTGTGTCAGCGCGATGCTGGTGGTCTCGGGATGTGCGGCGCACCGGGTTGCGACGACTGTGCCGCCTAAGACGGCGGCTGCGCCGGTGGTAGTCGCAGACGCTGTGCGCGAGACTGCTCCAAATGATTACGTGCGCATTATCTTTCTGCCCGCTGGAGTGGAGGTGACGAGTGTTGCAAAACCGGGAGCCTTGCGCGGGTTTGCGACGGCGACTCCGCTCTACTCGCCTCCACTTACGCTTGAAGATTTTCCATATTACTCAGGCCTGGTGTACAGCGACACGAACACGCTGGTGGCGATGCGGTGCCGTCCACCAAATCCGGAGAAAGTGGACGCGGTGCTGGCGACGTGGCCGAATGTGTTTGCGGCGGTTCAGCACGATGTGCCGCTGGCTCCCAGCGACTGCGATTCGTCGCCGCCGGATCCGGACAAGCAGGTGGCGTGTTTTGCCAAGGGCTTCAGCGATCCTGCGGGTGCGGTGGTTCCTACTTCGCTGGCGCGGACGTTCAGTTATGCGGGCACGCTCTACGACGGCAATCATGCCGCGCTGGCCAAGTGGTTGCAGGATGAGTACGGGATCTATCCCGCGTTTGCGGGGACGGGCTACTCGGTCAAGGATTCTTACTCGATCGACAAGCAGCCGATGACGTCGCAGCAGATCCTTGTGAAGTCGGTGTCGTCGGAGTACATCCTGAAGAACGTCACGCTCGCGGAGGCCGGCTGCCGGTGCATTTCGGTTGCTCCGTATGCAGGGCGAAGGAGCGACCGGCTCGATCCGGAGTTTATTGAGCAGGCTGGTGGGGACGGGGTGTGCAAGAAGGTGGAGCGGCTGGCAGTGACCACGCATTGAAACGGGCCTTATGACGACGCGAATGAATCCGGGGCTTCCAACAGTGGAGGCCCCGGATTCGAGTGGTTAGTCGACCTTCTCACCCAGGGCGACAACTGCATTTGCGTCGACGACTTGTTTGATCTTCCTGCCATGATCGACGATCACGAAGTGTATGGTGACCGGAACAGGATTGGATGGGCTGTTGATCACGCCGGAGCCCGTGCAATCCGGATTTACCGTGTAGGTTCCCGTGCCCGGCGTCCAATCCTTTGACGGCGGATAACCGCCAGTGACGATGTGGTCCACCTGCGTGATATTGCCCCGGCCATCGTAGTGCTGCATGACCAGGCCGCGGAGGGTCAGGTTGGCGTCAAGGATTGCGCCTTCGATGGTGAGTCCGTAATCTCCCACCAGTGTCCGGTTCGAGCAGCCATGTTCGGATTCTTGAGAAAAGGTAGCTGAAGTTTCCCGCTGTGCCAGGGCTGGTGCGCCGACCGCCATCACGAGCATCGCAAGCATCGAGATTTTTGAAAGCAATTTGATTGTCATAGAGACCTCCTTCAGGTCTGAGGTGAGGTACATCGTTTTTCCGGCGGACTGCTTCCGGAACCCCTGGGACACAAAACTCCGTGGTCCCAGGATGAAAGCCGGGAGCGTGCAGTCCGAGATTGGGGCTAATCCTGAGGTCCGCTGGACGCCGAGTCTCACCCCGTGTGGAAGCACAATCGCACCGCCTGCATCAGCGATCAATGCACAGCGGGTGAACTGGTGGTGAACTGTGGAACTGTACGGCAATGTGTGGCTTAGCAATGCAGGTGAACTCTCTTACCCCGGTCGCCGCCGGCGGGCGTAGAATGCGAGACCAAACGAAGTGAGGTTTTCCCTGGTCACTGACCGCTCATATCCGGTTTGCGCGCAGTTCGATCGATTCCAAGTCGATCTGAGCAGAGGTGAGCTGCGAAAAGAGGGCATTAGCGTCGCGATTCAGGAGCAGCCGCTCCAGGTGCTCCGCATGCTTTTGCAGGCGGACGGAGAGGTGGTTACTCGCGAGCAGCTATGCTCCGCCCTTTGGCCGAAAGACACTTTTGTGGACTTTGAGCACGGGGTCAATACTGCCGTGAAAAAACTGCGGCAGGCGCTCGAGGATTCGGCTGAGCGGCCCAGGTTCGTCGAAACATTGCCCAGGATCGGCTATCGCTTCATGGTACCGGTGGAGTGGACGAACAGCAGAAGCGGCATCAGTCTCCTGCCCAGCGTTGTACCGATTGTTTCGCCGGAGACACCGCCAGTCCCGCAACAGACAGCGCCTGAGACCCCGACCATACCACAGGCTCCGCGAAAGCGCGGTTGGAGGTTGAAGGCATCGATCGCAGTGGCAGCCCTGATGGTGATCCCTGCAGTGTTTTGGCTGCTTGTCGCAAATCGGTACCTCTCCCAGACCCGAGTGGGAAGGTGGGTTGGTTGGGTTGCCACCCGGCGTTCCTCAGATGCCGAGCCGGCACTAAGTCAGCGGCGGTTGACAGCCAATCCGCACGACGCACCCCTGACCAGCGGCGTGATTTCACTGGATGGCAAGTATCTGGCCTACTCAGATCCAACCGGGCTTTATCTGCGACATGTGGACAGCGGAGAAACCATTTCGGTGCCTTTGCCGAAGGGCTTCGACGCGATGCCGGAGAGCTGGTTCCCCGACGGCGTGCATCTGGTCGCCTCCCATTTCGACGATTTAGAAAAAAAGCCTCCCAGCCTTTGGGAGATATCGGTCGTGGGCGGGACTCCGAGGAAGCTCGCGGACGCAGGCCTGTGGGCGAGGGTTTCGCCCGATGGATCGAAGATCGCCTTCTTCAAAGGTAAGTGGGACGACGAAGAGGTCTGGCTGATCGAGACGGATAAGAACATCGCCAGGAAGATCGTTGACGGCGGCGGAGATCATTTCGGGCCAATTGCCTGGGCACCGGACGGGAAGAGATTCGCCTGCGTCAGAATGCCTGACCGCTTCGCCACAGTTGGACTTGGAATGCGAATCGAGGTTTTTGACGCGAGGACAGGGCAAGGCGAGACGATTCTGTCAGATTTTCGACTTGGCACCGCCGTGGCATGGCCAGAGAGTGGACGGCTAATCTATGCATTGCAGGAGGCTCCGCCGAACGACCAGAACTTCAACCTTTGGTGGGTCCGCCTCGATTCGCGCACAGGCCGGCCTTACGGAGAGGCCTCCCGCATCACCAATGATCAGACTCCGATCGCCGGCATCAGTGTAACGAGCGATGGAAAACGCATCGCATTGCTTCGCCGCGAGTTCCAGACGGACGTTTACCTAGCGGAGTTGCTGGCGCAAGGCAAATTGAGCGCGCTTCGCCGCTTCACGCTGGACGACAGGGACGACTGGCCGTCCGCCTGGACGTCAGATAGCAAAGAAGTCCTGTTCGTCTCGAATCGAGATGGGCCGAACCATATCTTCAGGCAATCGATTGATGCGACGCATGCGGATTTATTGGTCGGCGGGAAAGATAATCTGGGCCATCCTCAGCTGACTCCTGACGGATTGAGCGCTTTGTATCTGGTCTTTCCTTCATCCGGCAAGGCGACTGATAACTCGCGGCTCATGCGTGTTCCGCTCGCTGGGGGTTCTTCAGAGCTGGCACTTGAAGAGCCGGGGATCGGAGGGTATCGATGCGCGCGGCTACCCTCTACCCTATGCATCTACAGCAGGATCGATAACGGACTGCAAAGATTCTTCACGTTTGATCCGGCGGGTGGAAAAGTGAGCGAACTTCCGGCAGCGAAGAGGCCGTCCGATGACGGACCGGGCAGCAGCTGGAGTCTTTCTCCCGATGGCAGATATCTGGCGAGCCCTAAGTCGGCAAATCCGCTTGAAGCATCCGGAGTTCGGGTGCTTGATTTGACCACAAGCAAGGAACGGGAGATTCAACTGCCTAATTTGCCGCTCGTCATGGGTATGAACTGGGCACCGGACAGCAGAAGCTTATGGGTGGGCGGCTATATGGGCCGGAGTTCCGGGGGGACTCGCTCGGGACTTCTGAAGGTCGATCTGACGGGTCGAGTCAGGACGGTGCTGGAAGGATCGAGCATGGCGGTTTGGTTTGCAGTTCCTTCTCCGGATGGCCATCGCCTGGCCGTTATGGCACACACCGACAGTTCCAACGTCTCGCTGCTGGAGAATTTCTGAGCCGCCGCGCGTCAGGCATTTGCTTGGCAGAGCAGTTTCTGGCTTTCTTCGGGCTTCTCTCGATCTGGAGGGGGCCGCGTTCTGCGGTGCCGAATGGTTTTTCGGCGAAGGCAGAACGAGGGATCATACAACCCGAGGCAGCGGTTAGTTGACGACGGGGCCGAAGTTGCAGCCTGCAGGAGCGTTGAGGGTGGTTGTGGGTCCGACCAGGAAGGGATTCGGAGTGGGGCCGGCGATGACCGGCACCAGTTGGGTTTTCTGGAAGCCGGCGACGCCGAAGGGCGCGGCGGAACTGATGGCGGCGAGGTCGCCGAGGTTGTCGAAGGCGATTCCGTTCGGCGCGGCCAGGGTCTGATTCGTGGCTATGGTGACGCTGTTCAAGGTAACGGCAGGCGTTGGAGAACCGGCGGCGACGAGCTGAGCTAGGTGAACTCAACGACGGTGTTCGGCGCGTTGGCATTGCTCGACCAAAGGTCGCCGGCGGTGTCGAACACAAGCGCCCAAGGCGCCTGGATCGATCCCTTACCGTCGTCGGAAAGGGTGAGGCTCGGCGTAAGTGTATAACTGCCAGCCATTTTCGGGAGAATGGTATTGTTGAACTTGAAGATCGTGGTGGTGGCGTTATTGGCGATGTAGAGATTGCCCAGCGTGTCGAAGACGATTCCGAGCGGTCCCTGGAAGGCCGGGTTGGAAGCGATTGAGACGGTGGGAGACAGATTGGCCGAGGTTGCGGCCAACTGCTGGCGCGTGAGGACGAAGATGGCGTTGCTGCCGTTGTCACTGACCCACAGATTTCCGTTGGGATCGAAAACGGCCTGCTGCGGGAAGACGAAGCTCTTCGAGTTGATGGTGACGCTGGGCATAGGGGGGTTGTTCGTGCCAAGGTTGTTAAGTTGCGCGGCGGTGAACTCAAAGAGCGCGGGAGGCATGGTGCCGCCCGCCGCCAGAGTGCCGCCGTCGATCACCCAGAGGTCCCCGGCAGCGTCGAAGGTGACGCCCTGCGGCGCTCCGAAGACCGAGCTGTTGATACTGAGGTGAGGGACGGGGTCGCTGCCTCCGGCAGTCAACTGCGAAGGGATGAATTCGACGACGTTGGTCCCGTTCGCCACCCAGAGGGCCTTGTCGAGAACGGCGGGAGTTGCCGGGGACGGCTTCAGCATGGTGTTGCCGCCCATTCCGCACCCGACGCAGGCAATTGCCAGCATCAACCCGAGGGTCACGAACATGGTCAGGGCCACGTGCCAGCTCAAGGCCCGGTGCTTCGGCAGCCAGCGCTGGAATTCGGGCGGGATAGGGAAGTCTGCGGTTACCGGCGGCTGCCATCCTTTGGACACCGGCAGGATCTGGAAGTCTGCCGTCACTGGCGGCTGCCAGCGCCGGAATTCGGGCAGGATCGGGAGCTCCGCGGTGATGGGAACGGATGACTCGGCCAGTCTGTCCTTATCATTCCCGGTTTCGGCGCGAAAGGGCAGGGCAACCGGCACCTGGGCGCTCTGGTCAGTTTCGGTGTACTTTTGATTGCTCATGATCTCGTCTCCTCTTGCGATTTCGGCCGGTTGGTTCTCGCATTCACAGTCCGCGCGGCAGCAATTGAACAGTACGAAGGCAGGCGCCTTAATGTCGTTTGAAACGTCTGAAAGATATGTTGGAATGCCGGGGAGCCAACAGATAAACGGTCAGAGCTAGGTATAACTCTCGTAGTTTCAGCGCGGTATCTCGTGAGGGTTCGAGGGCGGCGCACGAGAGCGATTTCGGCGGGCGGAGGGCAATGAGTCTTCTTCCCCTTCTCCGGCTTCAGGTTAAGAAAACCTTGGAATGTTGTTGGAGTGAGTCAAACCGGTTGTGGAGGGGCGGCGATCCGGCGAATATCCAGAAATCGTCCGTGGGCGTTCCAGTGATGACTCAGTCCCGGAGATCCTGATACCTGGCTAGAATCAACCTCTGCATCACAGCAAAAATCATCGCGGTCGAAACGCCGAACATGAGCGCTCCATTCGCTGCTTCGAGCGGACCCAGCAATTTCCACGACGCGGACATGATTATGTCACCGTAGCCTAAGGTGGTGTAGTTGACGGCCGAGTGGTAGTAGGCAATTCCGAAGTCCTGAAATTCTCCGCAGACCAGAAATAACCCCGCCCAGAGGGCCATCTCGATCAGGTGCGCCACGAACGCGCAGGAGAGTACAAGCGTGACAATTGCAAAATCGACTCGGATGCTGCCCGGGCGGCCAAGTTTTCTCTCCAGGCGAAAGAAGTTTACCGCCGTCATCACAGCCACCCCGTGGATGAGGATCGTACAGAGAACGGCGACCCCGCCAACGGCCAGCGGAATCAGGATCGCGACTTGATGGGTTTGGGTCATCGTTCTGTCACTTGCATCCTATCCTGCCACGGACCGCGGAGCCTTCAGGCGAGAGGCGACCAAGGCGGCAAGGATGAGCCCTAGTCCAGTGACGAGGAGGGCGGCGCGGAAGCTGTGGGTGAGGTCGCTGGCGAGGCCCATAATGTAGGGACCCGTGAATCCGCCGAGGGCTCCGACGGAGTTGATGAAGGCGATGCCCCCGGCGGCGGCAGTGCCGCGAAGCAGGAAGGCGGGGAAGGTCCAGAAGGGCCCGATGGCTCCCCAGATGCAGCCAGTAGCGAGGAAAATCACGGCAAGCGAGAGGATAGGATTGCCGACGACGGCGCTGGTGATGAAGGCAAGCGCGGCAGCAACGAGGCACCAGAAGAGGTGCCACTTGCGCTCGCCGGTTCGGTCGGAGTTGCGCGCGACGAGCAGCATGGAGACGACGGCCAGTCCGTAAGGGATCGCGGTGAGGGCAATGACCTGGAGGTCGCCGGCGTGGGTGAGGTTCTTGACGACAATGGGTAGCCAAAGAGTGAGAGCGTAAAAGGCTACCGACATGGCGAAATAGATGGCAGAGAGGAGCCAGACGGCAGCGCTGCGGAAGGCTCCAGCAAGGTGCGTGGGGGCGGCTGGCGGCGCGTGAGCGTCGACCTCGGCGATGAGCCACTCGCGCTCGGAGGCTGACAGCCATTGAGCTTCTTGGGGGTGGTCGGTGATGACGAAGAGGACAACGATGCCGAGAATGATCGACGGCAGGCCCTCGCCGATGAAAAGCCACTTCCATCCAGAGAGATGAGCAACGCCGTCGAGGCGCAGGAGCAGCGTGGAGATGGGAGCGCCGATGACTCCGGCGGCAGGAGCAGCGGTGATGAAGAAGGCGAAGGCGCGGGCGCGGTGCGCGGCCGGGAACCAGCGCGTCAGGCAAAGGATGATGCCGGGGAAGAATCCGGCCTCGGCTACTCCCAGGAGGAAACGGAGGAGATAGAAGCCGGCAGGGGTGTGGATGAGCGCCATCGAGGAGGAGACGATTCCCCAGGCGACCATGATGATGGCGATCCAGCGGCGCGGGCCAAGGCGGAGCAGGATCAGGTTAGCCGGGATTTCAAAGAGAGCGTAGCTGATGAAGAAGAGGCCTGCTCCGGCTCCGTAGACTGTTCCGGAAAATCCCAGATCGCGTCGCATAGAGAGCGCAGCGAAGCTGAGGTTGACGCGATCGAGATAGGCGCAGACGTAGAGCAGGAAGAGAAACGGGATGAGTCGCCAGAAGACGCGGCGGATAAGACGGGCCGGGTCAATGTCGGACGCGTGCTGAGGCTGCGACATGCTGCGCTCGACAATACTGCATCGAGTCGGCGGCGGCAATCGAGAAGGCTTCTACAAGATTGCAGCTAGCGCTGGAGAACCCCGGCGGATCGGTAGGTCACGCCGTCGAGGGCAGTGTCGATGACGGGGAGGGTGGGGGTTTCGGTGAGGATTTCGATTGAGCCGTCGCTGGCGAGGACGGTGTCTTCGGCTTTGGCTCCGCGGAGGCTGGGGTTGTACGCGAAAGCCTGAGGGAGGGCGACGGTTTCTTCTCCGGTGGGCGCGATGAGCCAGTCGCGCTCGGTGTATCCGCAGGGACCGCCCTGATGGTGGAGCTCGATTTCTTCGGCAGCTTCGGCAGATGCATAAGCTTGCTTCGCAACCTCGAAGAGCTGCGCCGAGGTTGCGCCGGACCGGGTGGCGTGGAGCAGTTCGGCGTGGATGCGAGCGGCGGCAACGAAGGATGCGGCCAGGTCCTCGGGAACGGGTCCGAAGTGGACGAAACGGGTGATAGAAACGACCATGCCCCACTTGCGAGCACAGAGATTGACCATGCCGTAGCGTTCAAGGACGCCCTGGCGCGGGACGGCGTGTTTGTACTTGCGGATGCGGTCATCGACGCCCATGAGCAACACGGTGGGCGTGATGCCGCGTTCGAGCAGGGCGGCTGCGGTGCGGGCGGCCATTTCGTGCTCGGATATTCCTGGCTGAAGAGATTCGAGGACAGAGGCGGTGATGTCAGCGGTCTGGCGCGAGAGGGTGCGGAGGCGAGCGATCTCAGCAGGCAGGAGGGGCGCACGCAGGCTGGTGAGGTTGACGTGCTGGGCATGGGCAGTGGGTGTGTCTGAGCCGAGAACGGAGCCTCGCGCGGTGCCTCCGGCAAGTTCGTGAAGGAGCGGGGCCGGGCTTTCGTACCAGGGATAGAGGACAGGCTCATAACCGAGGCCTACGAATTCTTCGGCGGCAAGGCGCGGCGCCTCATTCCTGGGAGTGAGGTAATAACGGAGGCCGTCGTGTGTAATGAGGAGAGAGGTGACTGCGGTTTCTGAGGCGACGGCAACGCGGGCCTCGACCTGTCCGCCAGTGAACCAGGCGATATTCTCGTGGCGGCTGAGTAGTATGGCGGAGAGATTGCTGCGATCAAGAAAGGCTAAGAGGCGCTGATGCTTTTCGTCCAGCTCGGCGGACTTCTGGTCTTGCGTAATTGCTTCGGTCGAGGGATTCACTCGCGCTCTTTCTCCTGACTTGATGCTTAACGAGAACAGATACCTTCGGTACAGCCAATGGGGCGCACGCAGAGACGCGCCATAAGGACAATGAGGGTGATCCACAACAGGTCGGCACCGAGCAGGTGGAGCATCTGCATCCAGGTGGGGGCAAGGAGAGCGATGTCGGCGACTCCGAGGGCATATTGGAGGAGAAGCAGGCCAGCCACGGTAATCGACAGCGTGCGATTCGCTGCCGAGCGCATGCCGTAATAGACGAGCCAGAGCAGGAAGGCTCCGGCGATGAGGCTGACGGCGGGGTGCACCCAGCGCAGGCGGACAAGCCAGGAACTGCTGCTGGAGAAGTCCTGAGCCAAGGCGGCGCGGAAACTGGTGGCGGGGAAAAGAGTATCGCCGAGAGCGGCGAGCGAGCCGCTGACTCCGACGATGAGCACAGCAGCGAGGCCGGTGAAGGCAAAGCCGGGGGCACGGAGTTCGACACTGCCGCGCATAAAGCCCTGTTCGCGAGAGAGGAAATGCGCGGTGAGAGCCAGAGCTGCAAGCAGAAGCAAGGTGTTGGTGAGGTGCAGGGCCAGATAGACGCCGCGGGACGCAGATTGGTCGTGGGCCACTTTGCCGAGAAGGACGAGCAAGGCTCCGAGAAGCGCCTCGTTCAGAGTGAGAACAAGGGCGCTGAGAGAAGCAGCGCGGGCGAGATGGCGGCGGGGAACGGCGCGAAAGGTCCAGAAGACGAGGCCGATAACGGCGAGGAGCGCGATGCCGCTCATGGAGCGGTGGGCGAATTCGATCAATGTCGCGGCGGTGGGATGGTGCTGGATGACACTACCGTTGCAGAGAGGCCAGTGATCTCCGCAGCCTGCGCCGGAGCCGGTGGCGCGCACGGCTGCTCCCCAGAGCACGACGGCAACATTGTAGGCGAGAACGGCCCAGGCATAGCGATTCACGGCTCGCGAATCGGCGCGGGAGCGCACAGGCGTTGCGGAAATAGCGGACGCGGCGGCGTTCATGACTAGTCTGCGGCTATTCTAGCGGTTTCGAAAGTACACAACCTATAAGCTCTGCCTGGAATCATAAGTATGCCTATGAAAAACCCACGATTTCTTACCTTACTATTGGCTTCCACGATGGCGTGGGGAGCGAGTGCGATCGTTTCGGCCCAGGACACCAGTCCGAAGCAGGATATGAAGGCGGCCGGGACCGACACGAAGAACGCGACCAAGGATACGGGCAGTGCCGTGAAGACCGGTACGAAGAAGACGTACCACGCAACGAAGAAGGGTACGACGACCGGATACGACAAGACCAAAGAAGGCACGACCACGGCGTACGACAGGAGCAAAGAAGGGACGCAGAAGGCGGCCGACAAGACCAAGGAAGGCACGGAAAAGGTCTTCGATCCGGACAAGGAGCCGTCGACGAAGGCCAAGGACCAGACGCATCAGGCTTCAACGAAGGCGAAGGACAGGACAAAGGAAACGGATCAGAAGGCAAACGACGCGACCAAGCCGCAGTAGCTGCGATTCGAGGGTTTCGACGGGCCGGGTGGGATGGATCCACCCGGCATTTTGTTTGCTCGCCGTCTCGTCCGGCAGGGGTCGTGCCATGCTTAGAGGGATATGGCCTCTGATTCGGCGCAGGATGGGACGAAAGTGGTTCCGGTTCTGCCTCCGCCTGCGATGGCAGTGCTGAGCGACAGCATCATCTTCCACTGGGAAAATCAATCGTTTCGCACGGACTGGGTCTTTGTGCTACCGGTTGCACTGTGCCTGATCACAGGCCTCGCAATAGGTCACCCCATAGCGGGAATGATCGCAGCCGGCGGCGCCATGACGGTGGGCTTCGGCGCGAAGCAGGATATCGACAACTCACAGCTGCTGCCGATGATTTTTGCCACGGTGGGCATGGGTGCCTCGATCTTCCTGGGCATGGTGGTAGGGCATGAAAACTACCTGCTGGTGGGAATGTCGGCCCTGTGGGGCTTTGGGTATGGCCTGCTGACGGCGCGGGAGGGCGGCTACGGTTGGGTGGGACAGCAATGCGTGGTGATGCTGGTGGTGGGTTCGGCCTTTCCCATCTCACCCAGACAGGCATCAGAACGGGCATTGCTGGTGCTTGCGGGCGGCGCGATCCAGGTGTTGAGCTCGAGCGTGATCCTGTGCCTGTTCGGTGAACTGCAGGCGCATCTGCGCGCCCTGACCGGTTACATCCAAGCGGAACAGGAGGCGTTGCGGACGGCCATGCTGAATGCGGCGGCATCGTTGAAGGAGGGGAAGCTGAAGGGCTCGGCGCTGCCCTATGCCTTTCGCCTGGCGATCACGCTGGCGGTGAGCACGCTGATCTACCGGCAGATGCATGTTGCGAGCGGGTATTGGATTCCGATGACGGCTCTGCTGGTGCTGCGGCCGGGAATTGCCGACACGGTCAGCCGCGCAATCGCGCGCACGCTGGGAACGGTAGCGGGGGCATGGCTGATCAGCATCTTTGTCGCGCACTTTACGCCATCGCCGGTTGCGCTGGTGGGGTTCACGATCCTGTTTACATGGCTCTCGTATGGAACCCTCAACGTGAACTACGCGCTGTTCGCGCTTTGCCTCACCGGATATATCGTCTTTCTGTTGTCGCTGGACAATCTTCCGGAGATCGAGATCGCCCATCGGCGGGCGGTCTGCACGGTCATCGGCGGATCCCTGGCGCTGGCGGTGAGGCTGGTGGTGATCTACCGTTGGAGAAAGCGGCTGCGAGAGAGCGGCAGTGCGGCGGCGATGGGGTAGGTGCGTCGGAGGGTGCAACCCACCTTAGCTTCGCGAAGGTGGGGCACCCGGGTTCAGTTTTAGCGGAGGCCGCCGGAGGCGAGCAAAGTCTCGCCGGTCAGCCAGCCGGAATCGGCCGAGGCCAGGAATACTGCGATCGGCGCGATGTCTTCCGGTTGCGCGATCCGCCCGAGCGGAGTCTGCGCCTCGAATTGCTTCTGGAAGTCGCTTCCGATGACGCCTGCGGTGTGCACCCCCTCGGTTTCAACGATTCCTGGATTGATTGAGTTTACCCGGATCTTCTTTGGTCCAAGCTCCTTGGCGAGCACGTGGGTCACGGCATCGACGGCACCCTTCGTTGCTGTGTAGACGGCGGTCGTGGGAGGGTTCAACGAGCTGGCCGTAGAGCCGATGTTGATCACGCTGCCACCCTCGGACCCAAAGTACTTCGCGGCTTCCTGCGTCGCCAGAAGAAGGCCGAGAACGTTGGTGTTGAACTGGCGGTGAAACTGTTCCTCGGTGATCTCGTCGAGCGCGGCGAACTGATAGACGCCGGCGTTGTTCACCAAAACGTCCAGTTGCCCGAATGCCTTCTTCGTCTCAGCGAAAACGCGCTGCACATCTCCGGCTTTAGAGACGTCGCCCTGGATCGCGACCGCATTACCGCCCTTGCCCTTGATCTCCGCAACGACCCGGTCCGCGCCTTCCTTGCTGGAGGCATAATTCACCACAACCGTTGCACCTTCGGCGGCAAGACCCTTTGCGATACCGGCGCCAATCCCCTTCGATGCTCCGGTCACGATCGCTACTTTACCCTTCAGTTTGCTCATCCTTTAGACTCCCTGTCGATTCCGTAAAATTCGATATTTCGACAACTATCGAATTGATGAAGGGGGAGCGAAAACGATTCGCGGTATCGGATGAAAGTTTTGTGAATAGGCCGGCCGGCTGCGAGTCTAGATCAGGTCTTTCCTGAGGCGGTCCAAATAGGCCTCCAAAACTTCGCGCTGCGGGAGATAGCTGACGAACTTCCCTTTTCGCACTTCCTGCACCAAGCCTGCCGTTTTGAGTTCCTTCATGTGGTGCGAGAGGGTGGCGGGGCTGATGTCCAGGCATTCAAGCACCGTGCCACAAGCCAGAGCCTTTTCGTGTTCTCCCAAACGCCTGAGGATTTCGTAACGGCGCGGGTCTGCGAGCGCTTTGGCGATCAACTGGATCTGATCCTCGGAGAGCGCCTTGCGTTTCGACACCATTGAGCTCTCCTAATGGCCGTTACTGCCTGTGACATGCGGTTTCCCACCCATTTGCGTAGTCCGCAAAAGTATGGGGCATCCGAGGGCTTTGCAGTAAGAGCCCTCCCGTCCCTACTCGACCTGCTGTTTGGCCTTGTAGCCGTCGCGGGCGATGATGTCGTACTTGAGCGGCTTATGTTTCTCGTCCTGCATGCGCAGCGGGTGGCCTTCGTTATCAACCAGCTCGACGCGGAGTTTGCGATAGGTTCCGTCTTGCTTGGTGTTGGTGGGCGTGTAGGTGAGGACGTACTGGTTGCGGATGGATTCGTTGATGGCTGCGAAATCCTCCGGCAACTCGCCCTGAAAGCGCGGGGCGAAGTGCATTCCGCCGGTCATGCGCGCGAAGGTAGTCATTTCATTGTCTGCCTGGAGGTAATCCATATCGCGAATCTGAGCGCTCATGCCGCCGCGACCCTCGGTCATGGCTCGGACGAAACCGCCTGTGCTCATAGTGAAGATGGTGACGTTGGGAGTGGCCTTGATCTTGGCAAGAATCTTATCGAGATTGATCTTCGATAAGGTGTCGCGACCGGAGCCGATGAGGATGATGTATTTACGCCCCTCGACGCGGGTGAGACGGTCGAGCGTCTGGTAGAGCGCGTCGAACATATTGGTTTCACGCCACAGGGGGATGGTGAGCGAGTTGAGAGCGTTCATCACGACGCGCTTGTCCTGCGTGAAGTCGCTAAGGATATTGGTGTGCATGTCATAGGTCATGACGGCGATGTAGTCGTCGGGGCGCAACTGCTCGGCGAAGGTGTAGGCGGCGTTGCGCATGTCATAGACGAAGTAGTAGCTGGTCGAGGCAAACTCTACGAGCAGAACTGCGGTGATGGGCGCTTTCACCTGAGTAAAGGTGGCAATCTCCTGCGGCTTTCCGTCTTCGTAAACGCGGAAATTCTCCTGCTTGAGATTAGGTACGAATTGGTGGGTCTTTTCGAGGAGAACGCCTACATCGACGGTGACCACAGGGACATCGACATGCAATGAGAAGGGCTGCATGCCGGGTGGATTCTTAACAGTAGGTTCGGGCGGCGCTGGCGGAGCGGGCTCGTCTTTCTCCTTCTTTTTGGGAATGGCGATGGCGCCATTGTCGCCAGCGGGACCTCCTGCCTCGGGAGCGGTCTGGTCGGGCGCCGGCTGTTGCTGGGAGCCGGTCTGCTGCTGGGAGCCGGAGGATGGGGTGGTGCTTTCCTGGGCTGAAGCGAGAGCCGGGGACTGGGCCAAGAGCAGAACAAGGGCAAGGGCTGCTGCGGAGATACTCTTCATAGCTTCCTCAATTGTGAGACTGCGGCATACTTTGCCGCAAGTGTACGCAAACGGCTACTCTAAGAGACGTGCAAAACCGTCGAAAGGACATGAGCGCGAGATTTCTTCTTTTTGGGCTGATGTGCGCCGCTTTTCTGCCGGGCAGGAGTTTGCCGGGCCAGAGCGTGCTGGATGTGACAACTGCAGCCGCCGTTCCACCCCCTTCTACCAGCTTTTTTCCTTTGAGCGAGATCCATCGCGGACTGCATGGCACAGCGTACACGGTTTTCGAGGGAACGCAACCAGAAGCAATGGATGTGGAGGTTCTGGGACTGCTGCACAATGCCATCGGTCCGCATCAGGACATGATCCTGGTGCGGCTACATGGAACGAAGCCGGAATATTCAGGGGTGGTGGCGGGCATGAGCGGGAGTCCCGTCTATGTTGACGGCAAATTGCTGGGCGCCCTGGCGTTTCGGATTGGGGAGTTCAGCAAGGAGCCGATCGCCGGGGTTACTCCAATCGGGGAGATGCTCGAGGTTCGAGATGAGGGACAAGAACAAAGATCAGAGTTCAGGGATCAGGGTTTAAAGGCAGCAGCGGCCGAGAATGCTCAGGAGATGGTGAAACCCATCGAAACGCCTCTGGTCTTCACTGGGTTCAGTCCGGAGGCACTGACATTCTGGAAAGAGCACGCGCCGGCGCTGGGACTTACGCCGGTGGCTGGGATTGGCGGTGGCGGCAGCGTCGGTCATGAGATGACGCCGGTGGTTCCGGGGTCGGTTCTTCCGGGATCGGCCGTGAGCGCGGTGCTGATCCGGGGGGATCTGGAGATTTCGGCGACCTGCACGGTCACCTATGTCGATCCAACGCAATTGCTGGCGTGTGGGCATCCGATTACGCAGTTCGGGCCAGTGTCCATGCCAATGACCAAGGCGGAGGTGGTGGCGACGCTGCCTTCGTCCTACAACGCGTTCAAGATCATCAACACAACGGAGACGGTCGGGTCATTCACCGAAGATCGCGAGACGGCGATTCGGGGCCAGTTCGGCAAAGCGGCGAGGATGATTCCGCTGACGGTGCATTTAGCTCAAGACGGCGAGAGCGAGAAGCCGCGGACGCTGCATCTGGAGGTGATCGACCAGGAGCAACTCACACCGTCGGCGGTGATGGTTTCCGTCTTTCAGAGCCTGGCGCAAAGGAACGGCTACGCCGTGGAGACGACCTATAGAGTGCGCGGCACGGTGAAGCTGGCGGGGTATCCGGTGGTGAAATTTGAAAACCTGATTGCTCCGACGGATCTTGCGCCGGCTAACCTGATGGCGGCGCTGGTGCTGGGCGAGCAATTCAACCGCCTGTATGCCAATGCTGCCCGACGGACTCCGATTGAGAGCGTGGACGTGGATGTGGATGCGATTCCGGGAAGACGCACTGTGCAGATCGAGAGCGCGCAGGCGGGTGCCACGACAGTTCATGCGGGAGAGACGATTTCGGTCGAGACGACGGTTCGTCCGTGGCGTGGAGAGAGTAAGAATATCCGCATTCCTGTGACGCTACCCGCGACACTGCCGGATGGTCCGGTGCGGCTGCTGGTGAGCGATGGCGGCACGCTGGATCGGCTGATGCAGCCCCCGCAGTTCGGAGGCTCAACGCTTGACGTGAGCGCCACGATCACGCAACTGAACAATCTGCACGCCAACGACCGGCTCTATGTAACGCTGCTGGCGCCGGATGCGCAGGCGGCCATCGACGGGCGCACCCTGACCGCGCTGCCGATCTCGATGGCTAATGTGCTGGAGCCGGTCCGCGACAATCGCGGGATGACCCTGAATGGCGAGTCGGCGGTTCCGCTGGGGTCGGTTGCACTGGATGCGGTGCTCAGTGGACAACAGGTTCTAACACTGCGGGTAGAATAGCCGATGCAGGTGTAAACTCCCCCAATCCATCGGACTCGATTTTCGGGCGCGATTTCCGGCGTGGCCGGGAAACGGACCGAACCAGAGAACGAAGACAGGTTTCGAGATCACAATGGCATTCATCAAGGGTTACGCTGTGCATGCGGCCGGGGCAGAGTTGCTTCCGTTCAAGTACGATCCGGGCGAGCTCAAATCGGGCGATGTTGAAGTGAGCGTCACGCACTGCGGTGTTTGCCACTCCGATGCCAGCCTAGTGGACAACGACTGGGGGATGAGTCAGTACCCGTTTATTCCGGGCCATGAAGTGGTGGGCACGATTGCGGCGGTGGGATCGGCGGTCGAGGGCTTTGCGGTGGGCGACCGCGTGGGCGTGGGGTGGCAGGCTAACTCCTGCGGGCGCTGCGAATGGTGCCGCAAGGGTGAGGAGAATCTGTGCGCGCAGGCGCAACCTACGTGCGTGCACCGGCATGGCGGCTATGCCGACGCGCTGCGCGTGAATGCGCGATTCGCGGTGAAGATTCCAGCAGGAATGGACAGCGAGACGACCGCGCCCCTGATGTGCGCGGGAATCACGGTCTATTCGCCCATGCGCGCGCTGGGTATCAATCCTTCGTCGCGGGTGGGCGTGATCGGCGTAGGCGGCCTGGGCCACCTGGCAATTCAATTTGCACGGGTATTCGGGGCGGAGGTGACGGCGTTCTCGAGCTCGCCCAACAAGGAAGATGAGGCTCTGGCTCTGGGCGCGCACCACTTCATTAATTCACTCGAGTCGAAGGCGGTGAACGGGCTGGCTGGAAGCCTGGATCTGATCGTTTCGACGGCTAACGCAGACCAGGACTGGGCGGGATACGTGAATACCCTGCGGCCGCACGGGACCCTTTGCTTCGTGGGCGTACCGGCAAAGCCGATTACGCTGCCCGCCTTTCCGCTGATCCTGTCTATGCGCGGGACTTGCGGCTCGAATATCGGCAGCCCGCAGCGCATTGCGGAGATGCTGGACGTGGCGGCTCGGCACGGCGTAAAGGCCAAGGTGGAGCGCTTCAAGATGTCCGAGGCCAACCAGGCTTTGAGGAGAGCAAGAAAGAGCCAGGTGCGGTACCGGGCGGTGCTGAGTAATTAGCTGGTGAGGCGGATAGCTGGTGAGGCGGATAGCTGGTGAAGCGGATAGCTAAAATCCGGTCAGCTGGTAAAGCGGATAGCGAAGGACCTGGCTGGCATAGGGCGTTAAGTAATCTGGGCCAATGATTCCTTCTTCAAACGTGAAATCGCTGATTGTTTCGCCATGATTCGTCACCGCCGCAAGCCAGTCCGGCACTCTGCATCTTCGCAAACCGCTTCATAGCTATCCGCTTTACCAGCTAACCGAACTTTAGCTACCCGCTTCACCAGCCGCTTTCTTGTAGACTCATTTTCAGCATGATGCGCCGTTTTGCTCTTTCTCTTTTCAGTCTCTTCCTGATGTTTTTTTCTTTCGCGCCGGCGCACTCGCAGGGCACGCGCCTGTGGTCCCAATCCAGGTTTGAGGAACTGGAGAAGGGCAAACCGGATGGAGTGGCGATCAGGAGCGATGGCCATCTGGTCGCTGGACCCGAGAGCCGCGCCGTTTTCACGACACCTTCGACCTATGTGTGGTCGGTGGCCGCGGACCGCGAGGGCAATGCTTATCTGGCAACGGGTACGCCGGCGACGGTGCTGCGGGTGACTCCGGATGGCAAGTCGACAAAACTCTTTTCCACCAAAGACCTGAGCGTTCAAGCGGTGCGAGTCGGACCGGATGGCGCGGTGTACGCGGCTACGCTGCCTTCGGGGAAGGTGTATAAGCTCGATCCGCAGGTTGCGGATCGCACGGAAGAGAATGCGACGGTGGTTTTCGATCCGGCGGCGACCACGGAGAAGCCAAAGTATGTCTGGGATATGGCCTTCGATGGCGAGGGACGGTTGTACATTGCCGCGGGCGGTCCGGCGGGGATCTACAGAATTGCGAACGGACAGAAGCCGGAGCTGTTTTTCAAGAGCGACGAGCAGCATATTCGCGCCTTGACCTTCGATCCAGCGGGAAATCTGATCGCCGGTTCCGATGGGACGGGGCTGGTCTACCGGATCGACAAGGCTGGGAAGGGTTACGTGATCTTCGACTCGCCGAAACGCGAGATCACTGCAGTGGCGGTTGGGGCAAACGGAGCGGTTTATGCCTCGTCGGTGGGCGAGAAGGGACGCAACAACAATCTGCCTCCGCTCGCGGTGACAGGAAATACGTCTGTAACTACGACGATTACGATTGTGCAGCCGGGCTCGGTGCAGGCGTTCAACGGGAATACGCTGATTCCGGATGGGTCGGAGATTTACGAGATTGCGCCGAGCGGCGCGCCGCGCAAGCTGTGGGCAGGGCGCGACGACATTGTGTATGCGTTGAGGTGGACTCCGGAGGGTTTGCTGGCGGCGACGGGGAATCGCGGGAGAGTGTACCGGATTCAGGAGAACGGCGAGTATGCGGACGTTGCGCATCTTGAGGCTTCGCAGGCTACTGGCTTTGCTGACTCGGAGCGCGGCACGTATGTGAGTACGGCGAATGCCGGTAAGGTTTATCTAATGAGCCATGGAGTTGCTGCGGCCGGGACATACGTGAGCGATGTGTTCGATTCCGGAGTTTTTTCGCAGTGGGGCCGTGCCGAAGTGGATACAGGCACAGGTGCGAATGCGCGCAGCTTCGATTTTTTTGCGCGGGCGGGGAATGTCGATAATCCGCAGCGGGCGTGGAGCGACTGGAAGAAGGTGACGCCCAACGTGGGGCCGCTCGGCCTTGACGCGGCGCGATTCATGCAGTGGAAGGCGGAGCTGCACGCGGGCGCGGATATTGCCTCGGTCGGCATCAACTATCTGCCGGTGAATGTTGCGCCGGTGGTCGATGAGATTGTGGTTGTGCCGGGTGCGCGCGTGAACACGGGCGGGTTGCAGATTCAGCAGCAGCAAGGGATCGCAGTCAACTTCCCTGCTTCTCAGAATTCCAATGTGATCAGTTTTGTCCAGGAGCCGGGCCGGGAGCCGCTGGCCGCGCAGAAGGATAAGACGGCCGTGACCCTGCGATGGCTAGCGCACGATGACAACGGCGACGATCTGAGTTTCTCGGTGTATTACCGGGGCGATGGCGAGCAGAACTGGCAGCTGCTGAAGGAGAAGATCACGGATCGATACCTGAGCTTCGACGGAGGGTTGCTGCCGGATGGTTCTTATCGGCTCAAGGTCGTGGCGAGCGACGCGCCTTCGCACAATCCAGGAGACGCGCTCACCGGAGAGCGGGTGAGCGATCGGTTCCTGATCGATACGACTCCGCCGGTGGTTGCGGGGCTTGCGGCGAAGATGGTGAACGGGAAGATTCATGTCGCGTTGACGGCTACGGATGCAGCGACTCCGATTTCGCATGCGGAGTATTCGGTGGATGCGGGGCCATGGCAGTATGTGGAGCCGGTGGGGAGGATTTCCGATTCGCTGACGGAGCGGTTTGAGTTCGATGCACCGCTGAACCCGCCTGCTCCGGGTGTGGCTCCGGTGGACAGCGGGGAGCATGTGATCACGGTACGGGTGTATGACCGCGCGGAGAATGCGGTCGCAATGAAAGCCGTGGTCCGGTAGGGCGGATGACGGACACAGATGCGCTTTGAATTCTTTGTCGCTGCGCGATATCTGAGGGCCAAGCGCCGTCAAGCGGTGGTGGGCGTGATTACTGTCATCTCCATTGCTGGCGTGGCGGTGGGCGTGGCGTCGCTGATTATCGCGCTGGCGATCACCAATGGCATGCGGCGTGATCTGCAGGACAGGTTGTTGAGCTCGACGGCACACGTGGAGCTGATGCGGGTGCAGAACGACGGCATCAAGGACTGGCGGGCGCTCACTGACAGGCTGCGGAAGATTCCCCATGTAACGGCAGCTGCTCCGGGGCTGTATGAGCCGGTGCTAGTTTCGCGCGGAGCGCTCTCGGGCGGAGCGATGCTGAAAGGCATTGTGCCGGGCGAAGAGCGGACGGTCAGCGATCTGCTGACAAATCTGGCGGCAGGGTCGGCTAGTCCTTTGTCGGAGCCCGAGAACGAGACAGACGCGGCAGGAACGCCGACTCCGCCGCTGGTGATTGGGTACGATCTGGCGAACACGCTCGATGCGAAGGTGGGATCGACGGTAATGGTGATCAGCCCGCAGGGTGAGCTAACGCCGTATGGACTGGTTCCGAAGTATCAGCGGTTTCGTGTTGAGGGAATCTTTCATTCCGGGTTTTATCAGTACGATTCGAGCTTCGGGTTTATCCGGCTGAAAGATGCACAGGCGCTGTTTGGCGAGCCGGACGTCGTATCGGTGATTTCGTTCAAGGTGGACGATCTTTATCACGCAGACCGGGTGGGCAAAGCAATCGAAGAGGCTGCCGGGCCGGGATTCCTCACCAACAACTGGATGGAGGAAAACCGCGAACTGTTTCGGGCACTGAAGCTGGAGCAGGTCGTGACCTTTGTCGTGATCGGACTGATCGTGTGCGTGGCGGCGTTGAATATTCTGATCGCGTTGACCATGATGGTGATGGAGAAGACGAAGGACATCGCTGTCCTGATGTCTTTCGGAGTCGAGCAGGGACAGATCCGGCGGATCTTCCTGATGCAGGGGTTCCTGATCAGCGTGGTGGGAACGGCGCTGGGGCTGGTGCTGGGATATGTGGTGGCGTGGATGGGTGGGCATTACCAGTTCATTCACCTTCCGGCGGACGTTTATTCGATCGACTATCTGCCGTTTGCGCCTCGGCTGATCGATGGGGTGATCGTGACCCTGGTTTCGCTGGGTGTGTCGCTGCTGGCGACGTTGTATCCGTCGAGTGCGGCGGCGCGGGTACTGCCGGCAGAGGCGCTGCGGTACGAGTGAGATGCGGCCGAGGCAACCCGATATTTGTTGACTCATTCCGATCTGGCAACCAGACTCGGCATTACGTCCAGAAACGGTACTTCGAGGTGGTGCCACAGGATCCTCCTCACATCGTTTTTTTCTTTTTTGTGTCAAAGAGTGATAGAGGTAGATATGGAGCTTGTTTCCAGCGGATCGAATCTACCGACCGGACCTGAGCGTCAGGGTCTGAATCCTTTTGCCGGGTCGGTGCGTCCAAATCTCATCGAAACCAAAGAGTTGCGGAAGGAATATATCACCGGCCGGGGGCGGCTGGTGCTGTTCGACGGCCTGAGTTTTCAGGTCGCCGAGGGTGAGATGCTGGCAATTGTCGGCGAATCGGGAGCGGGAAAGAGCACGCTTTTGCACATATTGGGCGCTCTTGATAGCCCGTCATCGGGTGACGTATACTGCGCCTCAATCCGATTGAAAACGCTATCGAGCAGGCAGGCCGCATCTTTTCGCAATCGCGAGGTGGGATACGTGTGGCAATTTCACTACCTGTTGCCTGAGTTTACGGCGGCGGAAAATGTCGCAATGCCCCTGCTCGCGCGGGGTGAATCGAAAGCGGCAGCGTCAAAGAGCGCGGAGAAGTGGCTGGACGAGGTGGAACTGAGCGACCGGGCGGAGCATCGAGCCGGAGAGCTCTCAGGCGGCGAACAGCAGAGGGTTTCACTGGCGCGGGCGCTGGTGACTGGCCCTAAAGTGTTGCTGGCCGATGAGCCGACGGGGGATTTAGACAGCCGCACGGCAGGCGTAGTGTTCGATTTAATCGAACGGCTTCACGAGACGCATGGACTGACCTCGGTGATTGTGACGCATAATATGACATTGGCAAGTCGATGCAGCAGGATTCTGCGCCTGGAAAAGGGGCGCGTGGAAGAGATTTCTCCGCAGCCGGTGTGAGTGTGGAGTGTACGACCTGAGACTGCCGCAAGCGATCTCAGTGGAAATGGGATGGATGCAGAGGAGCGCACCCAGCCTGAAAGCCGTATCCAGGGCAGATACTTATGACCTTCCGATTTGGGTCTTCTGGTCTGGGAAGCGGCGATATGGGACGAAGGCTCTGATCAATTTTTCGTGACTCGGCCAGGACGGGAGAGATCGCGATGGATCAGGACTTTTCCAGGGGGAATATGTTCGAACGCTACACGGAAAAAGCACGTCGCGTTATTTTTTTCGCGCGGTACGAAGCCAGCCAGTTCGGCTCGCCTTACATCGAGACGGAGCACCTGCTGCTCGGCCTGCTGCGCGAAGACAAGGCGTTGACCAATCGCTTCCTTCGCTCACATGCATCGGTCGAATCCATTCGTAAGCAGATTGAAGGACATACCACCATCCGCGAGAAGGTCTCGACTTCGGTCGATCTGCCGCTCTCGAATGAATGCAAACGCGTTCTGGCCTATGCAGCAGAAGAGGCGGAACGGCTGTCGCACAAACATATCGGGACGGAACATTTGCTCCTGGGATTGCTGCGCGAGGAAAAATGCTTCGCTGCGGAGATTCTGCACGAGCGCGGGCTGAAGCTACTGGCCATTCGTGAAGAGCTGGCAAGGACAACGCAGGAAAAGGCTCCGCAGCAACAGCGGAGTCGCGAATCGAGTTTGCTGGCCGAGTTTTCGCGCGATCTGACCCAAGCGGCGATGGATAACCAGCTGGATCCGCTGGTGGGACGCGACGCTGAACTGGAACGGGTGGTGCAGATTCTGTGCCGCAGGACAAAGAACAACCCGGTGCTGATCGGCGAACCAGGAGTAGGCAAAACGGCTATTGTCGAGGGTCTGGCGCAGCGCATTTCCGATGGTGAAGTGCCAAGCTTCCTCGCGGAAAAACGCGTTCTGGCACTCGATTTGTCGCTGATCGTTGCCGGAACCAAGTACCGCGGCCAGTTTGAAGAGCGCCTGAAGACAATCATGAAGGAGTTGATGGAGAGTCAGAACTCCATCGTCTTCATCGATGAGCTGCACACGCTGGTGGGCGCGGGATCCGCAGAAGGGTCCTTAGACGCAGCAAACATTCTTAAGCCGGCGCTGTCGCGCGGCGAAATTCAGTGCATCGGCGCAACCACGCCTGCTGAATATCGCAAATCCATCGAGAAAGATCGATCGCTCGAACGGCGCTTCCAGGCGGTCAAGGTGCCTCCTCCGAACGAAGAGGATGCGATCAAGATCATCATGGGTATCAAAGACCGATATGAGAAGTTCCACGCGGTGAGCTATACCGACGACTCGATCACCTTTGCCGTATCGCACTCGAATCGCTACATTCCGGATCGCTTCCTTCCGGATAAGGCGATCGATCTGATCGACGAGGCGGGCGCGAGAGTGAAGCTGCGCCAGACTTCCCTGCCCGAAGAAATTACCGAAGTTCAGAAGCGGATCAAGTTCATCGTGCACCGCATGGAAAACGCCATTGCGAATCACGAGTTCGAGAAGGCACGGTTCTACTCGGACGAGGAACGCAAGGAGCGCGAGAACCTGCGCGCTCTGCGCGACAAATATCACCTCGACGACTCGACGGCTGGCATTGTGGGCCGCGAGGACATTGAAGATGTGGTGAGCCGCTGGACAGGCGTGCCGATCACCTCGATCAAGGAAGAAGAAACGCAGAAGCTGCTGCGCGTGGAAGAAGAGCTGCACAAGCGGGTGATTTCGCAGGATAAAGCGATCTCGGCGCTGGCCCGGGCAATTCGCCGCTCGCGGGCCGGGCTCAAGTCTCCGCACCGGCCGATCGGGTCGTTCCTGTTCCTGGGTCCAACCGGCGTAGGCAAAACCGAAATGGCCCGGACGCTGGCGCAATTCCTCTTCGGCTCGGAGAAGGCGCTGATCCGGTTCGATATGTCGGAGTTCATGGAGAAGCATTCCGTCTCGAAGCTGATTGGCTCGCCTCCGGGATACGTGGGCTACGAGGAGGGCGGTCAGCTGACAGAGCGCGTGAAGCGGTCGCCGTACTCAGTGGTCCTGCTGGACGAAATCGAGAAGGCGCATCCGGATGTGTTCAACATCCTGCTGCAGGTTTTTGAAGACGGTCAGCTGACGGATGGCCTGGGCAACACGGTCGACTTCAAGAACACGATCGTCATCATGACCTCAAACATCGGGGCGAGGCATCTGCAGCGCAAGCAGGGCCTCGGCTTCCAGAGCGATCGTGAAGACCTGGTAATGGAGAAGATCGAAGACCTGGTAAAGAACGAGGTGAAACGCACTTTCAATCCCGAGTTCCTCAATCGTATCGACGAGATCATCCTGTTCCAGTCGCTGACGGATGCGGACCTGATCCAGATTGTCGAGTTGCTTATGTCCCAGCTGAATGCCAACCTGGCTCAGAAAGCGATAACGATCTCCGTGACGGAGGACGCCAAGAAGTGGATTCTAGAAAAGACCCTGGTAGACCGCAGCTATGGAGCGCGGCCGCTACGCCGCGCCCTGCAGCGCTACGTGGAAGACCCTCTGTCTGAGGCTCTCATCGCAGGCGGCATCACGGAGCGTCCAGCCTTCCTGGAGGTGTATCTCGAAAACAACCAGCTCTACTACCGGCCTATCGGCAAGGAAGGCCTCGAAAAGGTGGAAGGAATTCTCCTCTTCAGTTGAGTTTCCCCCACTTTGCTTGAACGCAGCCCTGTCCTTGATGGACAGGGCTTTTTTCTGCGGCCCTTTTAAATTGTCAAATCTGGATGACCTTCCTGGCGGCGCCTACAGCATTCGAGGCTGAATCGACTGCGTCTTCGACGATGCCCTTGCCGCGCTTCACATACTTCTCGGCGTGATCGCCGATGGTGTCAGCAGCGTCCTTGACGTAGTCTCCGGCGTCTTCGAGGTTGCGGCGAAGTTGGCGGCGTGTCTTTTCTCCGGATTGCGGCGCATAGAGGAGAGCGACGGCCGCACCGGCCGTGACTCCCACAACAAAAACGGCCCAGACTTTAAGTGCGTTATTCATGATGACGTTCCTTTCCTAACCGTATTCAGGGTATACCCGCTATGAGATTGCAGCGCAAGCCGAGAGGTTGCTGGCGAATGGCCGGTTTTCAGGAGTTATCTGTGCGAATCACTTTTGCGTGGTGGCCGCGAGAATCGCCGAGACCCTTGACGCAGTGGCTGGCCAAGCTCAAGAATGTGCCAGTGCGGAGAGGGAGTATGTCCACCGCGTCCAGGCATCAATCAAAGGTCTATCGGATTCTCAATGGGACGAATCCGCACCGCATCGGACGGGACGGGCATCGCGAGCGATTCGGTCAGACGGTTCCGCAACTTGCGGGAAAGACTGCGGCCGTATTCCACACAGGGTCTTTCAACCAGATAGAAAAGCACGGTGGCGAACAGGAAACTGCCGAGGTAGGCCAATGGCAGAACCACAAACCAGGTGTCGACGTGTGCCTTCACCGCAGCAGCAGTCACGGCGTTGATTACCAGAACGTGCACCAGATACATGGCATAGCTTCGCTTGCCTGGTAACACCATCCAGGGGTGCTCCAAGAGGCGTCTGGTCAAGCTCTGCCGCAGAACCAGAGCGCCGACCAGAAATGTGACCGCTGTGGAGAACAGCAAAATCGGCGCCTTGTCCATGCCATACAGGATATAAGCTACGCTAACCATCCCCAATGCTAACCAGGGATGGATCTTCATCCAATAGGGCTGGAAACGGTTTTGGGAGCTGCGGTCGAGTAACACGCCTAAGAGGGAACCGAGCAAAAGCGCCCCATACGAGCGCGAGGGCTCCCAAGGCAAGAATAAAATGCCAGCTCCGATGGCAAGCAGGATGATGGTCCTGCTCCGGCGCAAAGAATAGACTGCCAGGACCAGTAGCGGCCAAAGGAGATAAAATTTTTCCTCATATCCCAGGCTCCAGGTTTGGGCATAGACTTTTCCGGTCCATTCCGGTCGATACTCCTGTGTAAACGTCAGTAAATAGGGCAGCGCACTCTTCAGCTCATGCCATCGTGCGGCATCGTGGAGCAGCCAAATAATCGGGAAATAGAAGAGCAGGACCAGATAGTAGACGGGAAGAATCCGGAATGCACGACGTACGTAAAAGCCCTTGAGGGAAACCGAACCGTATTTTTCCTTTTCGCGCAATAGCAGCGTGGTGATCAGAAATCCGCTCAACACAAAGAAGATATCCACGCCTATCGCTCCGTGAATGAATGACGGAACATTTTCGTGCAAATGGTAGCTGATAACCAGCATTATGCAGATTGCACGCAAACCATCGAGGGCGGGAAAATATGACGTCGACCAATAGGCCGCAAATGTGTTCTCCGTCTCCCGACTCCGCTGCATGGGGGATCTCCAGATTTTCGATAGCGGGGGATAACAGGATTATAACGTTTCAGCCTCAAACTTAAGGCAGCGGCTGGATTCAGATTCTCCAGTAGTCAGCGCGACTCAACTATCGCATTGCGTGGGTCTAGCTTCCCTTCCTCAGTTGTTCGGCCTGCAGGACAACGAGTTCGCTGAGATCTTTCTTTTCGAGGCCGTGGACCTGCTTGTTAAATTCGTCCACCTTGCTCGACCAGTTCATCGAACAGAACTTTGGGCCGCACATGGAACAGAATGCCGCTTCCTTGTAGTAGTCGTCGGGAAGTGTCTCGTCGTGCATGGAGCGGGCGGTTTCGGGGTCGAGCGAGAGCGCGAACTGCTTTTCCCAATCGAAGGTGTAACGGGCGTAGCTGATGGCATCGTCGCGGTCCTGCGCGCCGGGACGGTGGCGGGCAATATCGGCGGCGTGGGCGGCGATCTTATAGGCGATCATGCCGTCCTTCACATCCTTCTCGTTGGGCAGTCCGAGGTGCTCCTTGGGCGTGACGTAGCAAAGCATGGAGGCTCCGTGCCAGCCGATCATGGCCGCACCGATGGCGGAGGTGATGTGGTCGTAACCGGGTGCGATGTCGGTAACAAGCGGGCCGAGCGTGTAGAAGGGCGCGCCGAAACAGTAATCCACTTCCTTGTCGACCTGTTCCTTGATCTTGTCGAGCGGGACATGGCCGGGGCCTTCGATCATGACCTGGACGTCGCTCCTCCAGGCCTTGGTGGTCAACTCGCCGAGAGTCTTCAGCTCGGCAAACTGGGCTTCGTCGCTGGCGTCGGCGATGGAGCCGGGGCGCAGTCCGTCGCCGAGCGAGAAGCTGACGTCGTATTTCGCCATGATCTTCACGATGCGGTCGAAGTGTTCGTAGAGGAAGTTCTGCTTGTGGTGGTGCGTCATCCACTGCGCGAGGATGGCTCCGCCGCGGCTCACAATGCCGGTGATACGCTTCGCGACCATGGGCACGTACTGGATGAGCACTCCGGCGTGAACGGTGAAGTAGTCGACGCCCTGCTGGGCCTGCTCCTCGATAACTTCGAGATAGAGGTCGATGTTCAGGTCCTCGAGGCGCTTAACGCGTTGGAGCGCCTCGTAGATGGGAACGGTGCCGATGGGCACGGGCGAATGGCGGAGGATAGTGTCGCGAATCTCGGGGATACTGCCCCCGGTGGAGAGATCCATGACAGTGTCGGCTCCGTGCTGGATGGCCATGTGCAGCTTGCGCAGTTCTTCGTCGATGTTCGAAGTTACGGCGGAGTTGCCGATGTTGGCGTTGACCTTGCAACGGGTCGCGATGCCAATGCCCATGGGCTCCAGCTCGGGGTGGTTGATATTCGCCGGGATGATGAGGCGTCCGGCGGCGATCTCATCACGGACGAGTTCGGCGGAGATGCTTTCGCGACGAGCAACGTACTCCATCTCCTCGGTGATGTGGCCAAGGCGGGCGAAGTGCATCTGCGACATGTTGGAGTCGCCAGTGTGGGCGGCTCCGGCTTTGCGTTTCACGATCCATTCGGCGCGTGGCTGGAGGATTTCAAGAGTGGCGTTCTGCGATAGGCCGTTGGTCGTCATGGTGCCCCCTGGGAGAAGATCGGTGCTGGCGTGTTGGATGTGTTCGATGAAGCGGAGGTCGATGCTGATTCGGATTATAAATTGATGCGCCGCGAAGGCGTTCTGTTGTGAACTATTGCCTCGGGTGCCCGCTAGCCATACACTTAATGTAGCTCTATGCAGACTAGGAACCAAAGCGTGCGGATTGGCGTGGCGATCGTGATTATTCTGGTCGTGATTGCCGGCCTGGCGGTGAGCGGAGTGCGCGCCAACAAGAGCTACTACGTGACGATTCAGGAACTGGACGCTATGGGATCGAAGGCCTATACGCGTAATCTGCGCGTGGCAGGCAATGTGCTGCCGGGGTCTATCCGGCACAACGGAACGAATGCCGAGTTTGTCCTGGTCGAGAACGCGAACCAGTTGCGGGTTTCATACCAGGGCGAGGAGCCTCCGCCGGATACGTTCAAGGACAACTCGCAGGCGCTGGCGATCGGCACCTACGGCCGCGATGGCGTGTTCCATGCGACGCAGCTACAGGCGAAATGCGCGTCGAAGTATGCTCCGGCTCCAGGCGGCGCCAAACCCACTGTGACAGCTTCGAATACAGCAAGCAATTAACTTCAAGCGGAAATATCGCTCTTCGCCGGTAAGTACTCGGCTTTTCCAGTAGCACCGTAATCTGTTTGCGACCCGAATCGAAAATGGCAAAGTTGACTCCATCGAAGTCCGAGCATTTTCCCGCGCTGGATGGCATACGCGGCCTTGCAGTATTGCTGGTGATGATTTTCCACTTCTTCCAGCGCGGTAACTTTGTCGATTTCGGCGCCGGCAGAGCGTTAAGTTCACTTTCACGTATCGGTCAAACCGGAGTGGACCTCTTTTTTGTACTATCTGGGTTTCTGATTACGGGAATCCTGATTGACGCCAAGGGCTCACAACATTTTCTTCGGAATTTTTACGTACGGCGCGTGCTGAGGATATTCCCCCTTCAATATATAGCCCTGGCCTTCTGGTTTTTTGTGATTCCGCTGATTACTCATGCAGGTTGGGTGCGATTCCGGGATCAGCTATGGGGATGGCTGTTTGCCATCAACATACACTCTACGTTTTTCGATCATTTGAGGCTGCCCGGCCACTTCTGGTCCCTGGCTGTGGAGGAACACTTTTATCTGGTGTGGCCGGCAGTTGTGCTGCTTTGTAGGCGCCGCTCTCTGCATCGCGTCTGCTTTCTTTGTATAGGGATTGCGATCGTCACGCGCATCGTGATGTTGCACCTTCATCATTTCGTTTTCTACTTCACGCTCTGCCGGCTTGATGGACTGGCTGTGGGGGCTTTGCTTGCGCTTCTTGTACGCGGGCCCAAAGGATTTTCTCGTATCACCGAGGTCAGGCCTGCCTGGACTTTGGCGGGTACCTTCATTCTCCTGGCTCCTGCGTGGATACTTGCAGGGGGGAGGGCGGGCGAGGCCGCCGAGACGGTGAAGTACTTGCTGGTGGCACTCTTCTACGGGGCGTTGATCGCGACGGCGCTCGATCCCGCTCGGCCGACGGTTGGGCGATTCTTTTCTACCCACATACTGACCATACTGGGAAGGTACAGCTACGGTTTGTACGTCTGGGACAGCATCCTTCAAGACCTGCTTGATCCGTGGCTGTCGAGCCGGTCATTGGGCCGTTGGATCCATAACCACTATCTGCTAATGCTGGCGTGCTGCTTGGTCCAGTTTTCCACTACATTTCTTCTGGCATTTTTGAGCTGGAATCTGTTCGAGAAGCAGTTTCTCAAGTTGAAGCGCTTCTTCAGGTACGACCCTCGACAAAATCCGGCGATGAACTCGCAGGCCCTTCTGATAAATACTTGAGATAGAAAGTCAGGGCAACGAGGCTTATGCTGCGCGGCTAGACATCTCATGAGCCACGCTTATCCTGCCGGCTGTTTATACTCCCAACAGCATGGCGTCTGTTGCCGATCTCGAATCCGTCTCCAAGCTTTATGGCACGTTTGTGGCGCTGCGCAAGGTTTCGCTGAGCCTCGAGCAGGGTCGCTGCTATGTGCTGCTGGGCGAGAACGGCGCGGGCAAATCGACGCTTCTGCGGGTGATTGCCGGGCTGCTTCGTCCGACCCACGGCAGCATTCGCGTGTTTGGCGGGGAAAAGCCGGAGGACGCGCGGGAACTCATAGGCTACATGAGCCATGCGCCGATGCTGTACGACGAGCTTTCGGGCTCGGAAAATCTACGCTACTTTGCGAGCCTGTATCGGGAGCGCGCCTGTGAGACGCCGGAAGCTGCGCTGAGCGCGGTGGGACTAGATGCATCGCTGACGCGGCCGGTGGGCCAGTATTCGCAAGGGATGCGGCAGCGGACCTCGCTGGCGCGCGTGCTGCTAGCGCAGCCGGAACTGCTGCTGCTCGACGAGCCCTTCTCGAACATGGACGCAGCCAGCGCGAGGCAGATGCTGGAACTTCTGCTGCGGCTGCGGACGGAGGGCAAGACGATTCTGCTGACGACACATCAGCGCGAGCTGGCTGAACCTATTGCGGATTCTCTGATTACGTTGCAGGCAGGAAGCATTGCGTCACGGGCTGAGACGACGGCGAGGGCGATGCAGTGAAAACGAATGCGGCGCGGTATCTCGATTCGCTGGGGATCGCGTATGAGTTGCGCGAGTATGCGGTCGATCCGGAGGAATTTTCCGCGCTGATTGTCGCGGAGAAGATCGGGATGCCGCCGGAACAGGTTTTCAAGACTCTGCTGTGCGTAACCAGCGAGCGCGAGCATGTGTTTGCCGTGGTGCCGGGCAGCGAGGAGCTGGACTTCAAGAAGCTGGCGCGCGCAGCTGGCACGCGCAAGACAGAGATGGTATCGCTCAAAGAGGTTGAGCCGCTTACCGGATATGTGCGTGGCGGGGTTACGGTGTTCGGCGCGAAGAAGGATTTCCCTGCTTATGTGGACGAGACGATCGAGTTGTTTGATGTGATTTCGGTATCGGCGGGAACACGGGGGACGCAGCTTGTGATGTTACCAGCGGACTACCTGCGCGCGGCTAATTCCGGAATGGCGGGTGCGACGATCGCAGCACTCACCAAGGATGCGCAACCATGAGGCGGCCCTATTTTCTGATTCATCTGGCGAAAGACCTGCGGATTGAGTGGCGATCTAGGGATGCGATCAACTCGATGCTGTTTTTCGCGCTGCTGGTGGTAGTGATCTTCAGCCTCGCGTTCGACCCTACGCGGGCGGTATCGAGGCAGATCTCGGGACCAATTCTCTGCGTGGCGATCTTGTTCGCCGCGGTCAGCGCGCTGAACCAGGCCTGGGCGCGTGAGTTACGGCATAGTGTTCTGGATGCGCACAGGATGACTCCGGCGCCGGGAGCTTCGTTGTTTCTGGGCAAGGTGCTGGCGAACTTTCTGTTTGTGAGCGCGGTGGAACTGTTGCTGGCTCCGCTGTTCGCGGTCTTTTACAACCTGCACGCGCTGGGAAATGTTTGGCTGCTGCTGTTGGCGGTGCCGCTGGGAACGTGGGCGATCATCGTAAATGGGACGTTCTTTGCGGCGCTGTCAATTCGCTCGCGCAATCGCGAGCTGCTGCTGCCGCTGATCCTGTTTCCGATCTTCATGCCGGCTCTGCTGGGCATGGTTCTGGCGATTTCCGCGATTCTGTCGGGTGAATCAGATCCGGCGCTGTGGATCAAGCTGCTCCTGGGCTATGACGTGATCTTCACGACGATCAGCATGCTGCTGTTCGAGATCGTGTTGCACGCAGAGTAGGACTGGCAATCCTACCAATGACCGGTGGTGCTGTGTTGCAGAACGCGCGCAGTTGCGAAGGCTACAATCCACAAGAAAACGACGATCGAGGCGACGGTGAATACGAGCCTGCCCGTGCGCTTGTCTTCCGGATGGGTCGATCTTCCCTTTCGGAGGCCAAAGATTTGTCCAAGGAGGCCGACGATGAGAATAATACCGCCGAAAATAACCGTAAACCACGCCATGGCTATCCTTTTTACTCCTGTTTATGGAGGGTTGGGAAGAGGTTTGGCGGAATGAATCGGGATAGCGCGCTGATCCGGTAAACTGTGAAGTACCTCAAAGGAAGAAAGATGAAGCTGTTTCGCTGGCTATGGCTGGCTCTAACCCTCGCGCTTCTTGCAAATGGATTTCGCGTGGCCATGTTCGTGGTTCCAGTAGACCAGGAGCAGGGCGAGATTTTTCGCATTTTCTTCTATCACTTTCCTTCGGCGATGATGGCGTTTCTGTTCTTCTTCCTGAGCTTTCTCGCCTCCATTGCGTACCTCATTTATCGGCGTTCGAATACGGCGCGGGCGATGCAGGCAGACGCCTTTGCGCTGGCGAATGCGGAGACGGGCGTCGCTTTCTGCACGGTCGTGCTGATCACTGGGCCACTGTGGGCGAGACCGGTGTGGGGCATTTGGTGGACCTGGGATGCGCGGCTGACGACGACGCTGGTGCTCTACCTGATCTATGTGGCATATCTGCTGCTGAGACGCTTTGCAGCAGGTCCGGAAATGCGCACGCTAGCCGCGGTAATGGCGATTTTCGGGTATGTGGATGTCCCGATTGTTTATATGTCCACGCGCTGGTGGCGGACGCAGCATCCGGCGCCGGTGATCGGCGGCGGGACTGACTCGGGCCTGGACCCCAGCATGTGGCCGGCGGTGTGGTGGAATCTGGCTGGGTGGCTGGCGTGGGGCATCTTCGTGGTTGGCCTGCGGTATGCCGCGGAGTATCGACAGCAGCAAGCCGATCAAGACGCCGCGGATGCGGCACTGGGGGCCGCATGAATCCGATGTTCCATCAACATCTTGTGATGGCCTACGCCGCAACCTGGATCATCCAACTTGGATATCTGGCTTATGTGGGGCTGAAGTGGAGGGCCGCCAACAAAGCCGGGCGCAAATAGCCGCGGCCGTCATTTAAGCTTTCGGAGAATTGCAGCCAACTCTATCATCCGATAACGCCATCTAGGCTCTTGTCCGCTAATTGCCGAGACTTGCAGACTCCCTTTATGACTGCTCTCGTTCATCATCCTCTTGCGCTCGCTGTCACCGTGGCTGGGTCCGCCAGCTTGGATATCTGGCAGTCGCCATCATCCGGCGCTCGAATCGCAGAAAATAAGTGATCCGGGTGTGGCCCCAAGCCAGGATTTCCCGTCTAAACCAATGCGTTGGCTGCTGATAGGCGGGCTACCGACACGAGCTACTGGCGCAACTGGCATATCGAATGATGAAAATGACGTTATTTCAGCGCATGCGCATGCGCTCGCTCTCCGAGACTGACAAAATCCACAACACCAACAACCGGCGGGGACAAGAACTGGCTGGGCTAGTGCTCGCGCTGGGCGGTCTGCTTGCTGGCACGCAAGCGGCGATCGGCCAGAACGCTCCGACGCCTGCGGTTCCGGCGACGACCATGAAAGTGAACGTCAAGGTCGTGACCATGGCGGTGACGGTGCGCGACAAGCATGGCGCCATTGTGCCCAATCTGACCAAGGACGAATTCGCGTTGACTGAGGATGGCCGTCCGCAGACCATCAAATACTTCAATCACGACACGAATCTGCCGCTGAACCTCGGGCTACTGGTGGACACCAGCATGAGCCAGCGAAAAGTGCTGGACGACGAACGCACGGCCAGCCAACACTTCCTGGATCAGATGCTCACGGATGCGAAGGATAAAGCCTTTCTGGTTCAATTCGAACGCGAAGTGGACCTGCTGGAAGACCTGACATCGGACAAAAACAAGCTGCGGGCGGCAATTGACCAACTCGGAGCCCCGCAATTCCAGCGCGGCGGAAGCAATGACGATAGTGCGGGCGGAGACTCGGGACAGGGATCTGGCGGCCATCGCTACGGCGGGGGGACGCTGCTCTACGATTCCATCTATCTTGCCTCCAACGAAGTAATGAAACAACCACAGGGGCGCAAGGCGATTGTGCTGCTCACGGATGGCGTCGACCGTGGGAGCAAGGAATCGATCAATGGAGCAATCGAGGCTGCACAACGTGCCAATACTGTGGTCTACGCGATCTATTACAAGGGGGAGGAAGGGCACAACTCCGGTGGATCTCCGGGCGGCGGGTATCCCGGAGGCGGGCATCACGGCGGCGGATATCCCGGGGGAGGTTATCCGGGCGGCGGATACCCGAGCGGCGGGCGCGGCGGCCAGCGACCGCAACAACAGGAATCCCATGTCGACGGCAAGAAAATTCTGGAACAGATTTGCGGGCAGACGGGCGGACGCATGTTCGAAGTCACGAAGAAAGAAACTGCCGACCAGATTTATACGACCATTGCGGAAGAGATGCGCAGCCAGTACATGCTGGGTTACACGCCGGACAAGCAAAGCACCGATAGCGGTTATCACAAGATCGCGCTGACCGCTGCGAAGAAGGACCTTGTTGTCCAAACACGCGAAGGCTACTACTCCGACTGATAAGGCTGATATTGGGCTGCGCGAGTCTGCGCTACAATGGCCTGTGCGACGCGCACTGGCCATCTCGCTCATGTTGCTATTCAGCTTCCCGCTTGTCCTGCCTTTGTTTCGGCCAAGCCTGGCAGAAGCGACGTTGCCTATCTGCTGCCGCAGAAGCGGGCGGCATCAATGCGCGATGCCTTTTGGTGGCTCGTCTACGCGCTCTGACGTGAATATTGTCAGCGACAAATGCCCGTATACGCCTGCGACCTCGGCATTTCTATCGCTGTCCACGTTCGCACCCTCAACAGCGGCATCCATATTCGCCGGCATCTCGCGCCACCCCGCGGTTTCGCCGCAAACGGACGCGCAGCTTCGCATCTCGTTTGACCGCGCACGACAAAAGCGCGGTCCTCCTACCCTCCTCGTTTAGCCCGTATCTCCCTGATTCTGTTTCATTCGTAACAGTGACAGATACGTTTCGTCGCACCTCTGCGACGAGGAGGCTTTTATGCGGAAGATCGCATGGTTCATCCTGCTCTTCGGTCTGGTGTCCGCCACACTTGCTCGAGCTACTGTATTCGGCAAGGTGGGGGGAGTTGTACACGATCCTAACCACCGTCCTATCGGAGGGGCGCGCGTAACGCTTCATGCGGCTCACTCCGACTTCGCCGCAACTCAGACTACGACTCCGGACGGCGGGTTCCTCTTTTTGACGATTCCATTGGGCGATTACGTCGTGTCTATTGCACAGCCGGGCTTCGGCACGCTCGAGCAACGGATCACGGTCGCCACGGATTCGATGGCGGCACTCCATTTTCAACTGTCGCTCGCCACCGTGCAGCAATCCGCAGAGGTGAAGGAACAGCCCTCGGTCACGAACCCGGATTCTGCTACCCCGACAACGCTGATCAGCCGCGAAAACATCGCCCTCACACCGGGAGCTGATCTCACCAACAGCCTGGCGATGATCACCGACTACGTGCCGGGCGCGTACGTCACACACGACATGCTGCACATGCGCGGTGGCCATCAGCTGAGCTGGCTCATTGACGGCGTGGACATTCCGAATACCAATATCGCGAGCAATATCGGCCCACAGATCGATCCCAAGGACATTGATTATTTAGAAGCCGAACGCGGCAGCTACACGGCAGACCTGGGAGACCGGACTTACGGCATCTTTGACATTGTTCCCCGCAGCGGCTTTGAGCGCGACCGCGAGGGAGAGCTCGTGATGACAGTGGGAAACTTCTACCAGACTAACGACCAGCTTAGCCTTGGCGACCATTCGGAAAAGTTCGCGTGGTACACCAGCCTCAACGGCAACCGCAGCAACTTGGGCCTGCAGCCGCCCACCGAGGAACCGGTACACGACGCCGAGAATGGGTACGGCGGCTTTGCGTCGTTTATCTATAACCCTGACTCCGCAAACCAGCTTCGCCTGGTCACGCAAGCTCGCGCCGACTACTACCAGATTCCGTATGACCCCGATCCAGATAGCTGGCAAAACCAGCTCTACAATTCCAGCGGCCTGCGCGATGGGGAGCATGAGACAGACACTTACACCGCACTTACATGGGTGCATAACTATAAGGCGTCCACGCTGTTGCAGCTTTCGCCTTTTTACCACTACAACAGCGCCAAATATGAGCCCAGCGTGAACGATCAGCCGACTTCGACTACATCCGATCAAACCGGAAACTATGTTGGACTCCAGACATCTCTCTCGACGATGATTGCGAAAAACTCGATCTCCGGCGGAATTTACGGCTACGCGCAACATGAGAGCGACCTGTTTGGAGTTGTGTTCAACGATGGAAGTTATCCGAACTTCTCCACTCCGCAAAATATATGGGGCGGCGTAGAAGAGGTCTTTGTCCAGGATAACTATCGGCCAACCTCATGGCTTGCACTGATCGGCGGCCTGCGGCAGAGTCACTTCCAGGCTGCCGTCACCGACAATGCTGTCTATCCACGCATCGGCGTCGCCGTGGTAATCCCCAAGCTGAATTGGGTTTTCCGCGGATTTTACGGACATTACTACCAGCCGCCGCCGCTCACCACTATCTCCGGTCCTGTGCTTGAGTACGCCAACGGCTCCAACACGAGCTTTGTTGCCCTGCACGGCGAGCGCGACGAAGAGCACCAGTTTGGGGTACAGATTCCCTTCCGCGGATGGCTGCTCGACGCCGACACCTTCCAGACGCGGGCAAACAATTTTCTCGACCACAGCAACATCGGCGAATCAAGTATCTTCGTGCCCGTCACGGTGCAGGGAGCGCTGATTCAGGCGTGGGAACTCACGCTCCGCTCACCGCAATCGTGGCGCTTCGGGCAATTCCATCTGGCGTATTCGAATCAGATTGCGAAGCAGATTGGCCCGATCACCGGCGGCCTCATCTGCTATCCGCCGGACTCCCCGGCGTGCGCTGTCGCGCCGGGATATTCGCCATTGGATCACGACCAGCGCAACACGCTGAATGTGGGCTTCAACGGCAAACTTCCCTATCACGCTTACGGCTCGTTCAATGTGTACTACGGCTCCGGATTTGCCAATGGGTATACTGACCCTCCGTCGCCCTACACAAGCAATTACCTGCCGGCACATACGACGGCGGATATTTCGGTCGGGAAATCACTTGGAGAGAAAGTTACGGTTTCAGCGACGGCCATCAACGTTGCGAATACGCGCGTGCTTCTCGACAACAGCCTCACCTTCGGAGGTTTTCACTATAACGATCCCCCACAGATTTACGGAGAGGTGCGCTACCGCTTTCATTTCTGAATCGAAATTAATATCTTTCTTCTTCCCAAGTCTCCCAAGGTGTACTAGGCTTTCATTGCTGTCGTTGTCGCATGATAGCCATTGCTGGGATATGAAGGAGGTTACACAGGTGATAACTTCGAGCTTTCAGTTCACTACACTTACCGAACCACCGAATAACACGGAAACACTGCCTGCCAATTTCAACGCTAACATGGCCTGGCTTCTCGGCCAGTGCTGCAACCTGACTTATCAGCAGTATGACAACGCGGCGCCTCCCGACGTATCGTCTCTGACGCTTGGCACCGGCGTAATGATTACCACTTCGCTGCTGCAGGGATTCACGGTGTCCGAGGCCAACGGTCCGCAATCGACCATGTCAGATCCCGGCGACTATACGACCGTTCCGGCAGGGTTCGCCGTGGTGGTTTCGCAGTCGGGCCTGCCGTCGCCATTTCCCTCTGAGCTCATTGTCGTCGCGCTTCGCGGCACGCAGACCTGGGACGAATGGATCAGCGACGCGGAGGCCTACCCAGATGTGTTTGGAAGCGTTCCACTGGCTCTGGTTCACGGCGGCATTTATGGACTCTATGTCACCGGCTCACTGGGCGTGTCGTCGCAGACGCCGCTTGATCCGCTGCAAAGCAACCGAGCCCCGGGATCGATCGCCTACCAAGTGGCCGGATACTTCGCCCAGACGTCGCTGCCAGCGAACCTGCCGATCTATGTGACGGGGCATAGCCTGGGCGGCGCGCTTGCGCCCATGTGCGCGTGGGACCTTGCCTCTATCCTTAAGCCGGCGGGGAGCACGGTTTCGATGTATAGCCTGGCAGCGCCGCGCTGTATCCTCGGTTTTGGATTTCCTTCGATTGGGATTACGATCGGGACGTCATACGCGCTTCAGCCGTATCAGGCAGCGGTACCGAACAGCTTCCGCATCGTGCATGCGTGTGACATCGTGCCCGTCCTACCGCCATCGACGATCGTGAGCAATACTTCCCTGAGCGTTACGACGGCTCACGTCACCGACTCTTACAGCATAGTCAATCAGAACTATCCCGGGCTGGTGCAGAATGTTGTCACATTTTGCGCACAAACCGGCGACCTCGGCGGGAACCACTCCTGCCTGCTCACCTATCTTCCCTACGTGCAATGGCTGGCTTCGGCGCCCTAGACAGCGGTGAGAGTCAGACTGTCTTGGGCCCACTCGTAGGTGCGGCGGATGCCCTCTTCGAGGGTCGTCTGCGCGTGCCAGCCGAGGGTCTGGATGCGGGATGAGTCCATCAGTTTTTGCGGGGTACCGTCGGGCTTTGATGTGTCGAACTCAAGGTCGCCGGTAAAGCCGATGACGCGGCAGACCAACTCTGCCAGCTCGCGAATGCTGAGGTCGTGACCGGTGCCGATGTTGATAAGAGGTGGCTCCTCGCAATTGAGGAGGGTCTGGAATTGAACATCGGGCAGATTCATGAGGAAGACACAAGCCTCGGCCAGGTCGTCGCTATAAAGCAGCTCGCGCCGGGGCGTGCCGGTTCCCCAGACCGCAATTTTCTTCTCGCCGGTGGCCTTGGCCTCGGCCGCCTTGCGAATGAGCGCGGGGAGGACATGCGACTGTTGAGGTCGAAGTTGTCGCCGGGACCGTAGAGGTTAGTCGGCATCGCTGCGAGGTAATTCGTCCCGTATTGTCGGTTGTATGCCCAGCACATCTCGATACCGGCGATTTTAGCCAGCGCGTAAGCGCGGTTGGTCGGTTCCAGCGGGCCGGTGAGCAGGTACTCTTCCTTGATGGGCTGCGGGCACAGCTTGGGGTAGATGCAGCTTGAACCGAGAAAAAGCAGCCGCTTCACGCCGGAGCGCCAGGCCGCGTCAATTACGTTGGTCTGGATCTCAAGGTTGTCGCGGATGAAGTCGGCCGGGTAGGTGTTGTTGGCGAGAATCCCGCCCACCTTGGCGGCCGCGAGAAAAACGTGGTCAGGCCGCTCCTCGGCGAAGAAGGTCGCGACAGCGCGCCCATTCATCAGGTCGAGCTCGGCGTGAGTTTTGAACAACAGGTTGGTGTAACCCATCTGCTCCAGCCCTCGATGGATGGCGCTGCCCACCAGGCCGCGATGGCCGGCAATGAAAATCCGACTGGTCTTTTCCATCGAGTGTACTCCGCGCGTTACAGCTCGTGAAAGTTGTAGGTTGTGAAGCCGTGCCTCTTCACCAGGGCGTCGCGCTCGGCCGTGGAGAAATCTTCGGTGACCATCTCCTTGACCAACTCGCGGAAGGTAGTGCGCGGGACCCATCCCAGCTCCCTACGCGCCTTGGAAGGATCGCCAAGCAAGGTCTCGACTTCGGTGGGACGGAAGTAGCGCGGGTCGACAGCGACAACCAGATTGCCCTTGGGGTCGTAGGCCTTCTCGTCGACGCCAATGCCCTCCCAGCGCAAGGGCATTTCAAGGAACTCGGCGCTGAGGTTCACGAAGTCGCGCACGCTGTGCTGCTCGCCGGTGGCGATGACGTAGTCGCGGGGCTCTTCCTGCTGGAGCATGAGCCATTGCATCTCGATGTAGTCTCGGGCATGGCCCCAGTCGCGCAACGCGTCCATGTTGCCGAGGTACAGAGTGTCCTGAAGCCCAGCCTTGATGCGGGCGAGCGCGCGCGTGATCTTCCGAGTGACGAAGGTCTCGCCGCGCAGGGGCGACTCGTGATTAAAGAGAATGCCGTTGCAACCATAGATGCCGTAAGCCTCTCGGTAATTCACAGTGATCCAGTATGCGTAGAGCTTGGCTACAGCATAAGGCGAGCGAGGATAGAAAGGCGTGGTCTCGGTCTGCGGAATCTGCTGCACAAGACCATATAGCTCGGAAGTAGAGGCCTGATAGAAACGGGTCTTCTTCTCAAGACCAAGGATGCGGATGGCTTCAAGGAGTCGAAGCGTGCCCAGGGCATCGGCGTTCGCAGTGTACTCCGGCTCTTCAAACGAAACCTGGACATGGCTCTGAGCCGCGAGATTGTAGATCTCATCGGGCTGCACTTTTTGCACGACATGGGTAAGAACGCTCGTGTCAGTCAGTTCGCCGTAGTGCAGGATGAAGTGACGACTGGAAACGTGCGGATCTTCATAGAGATGATCGATGCGATTGGTGTTAAAGAGCGAAGTGCGGCGCTTTATGCCGTGCACCTCGTAACCTTTCTTCAACAAGAACTCGGCGAGGTATGCTCCATCCTGTCCGGTAACACCGGTGATGAGGGCCTTCTTCAAAGGAATTCGCTCCTAACTGGTCTTTGCCGCAAATAGGACTGAAGCGCTTGTCTGAGAGAAGAGAACTCTTCCCATTCTATGCGGTCATGCTGATGACGCCAAAAAATCATTCTGGACGTGGGAAAGGGGGCTCGGGCCTTGCAGCTGCCGGCACTGCAATTGCTTTCTTGCTTCTCAACAGGCCTTGCATCGCCGCCTCAAAGCGCCGCAATACCTGCTCGCGACCCAGATTTTCTTCGGCATAGCAACGCGCGGCCCGACCCATTTCCTTGCGCAGGCCGCCGTCTGCTGCGAGCGTGAGAACTGCCTTCTGCAGTGCGCCCAGATCGCCCGGGGCGACGTTGATGCCACATCCGGAGACGGCTTCGGCTACTTGAGTACCGGGAGATGCGGTCGCGATGACAGGCCGTCCGCTGGCCAGCATACCGGTGAGCTTGGAGGGCATGACCAGTGCGGCGGCATCTTCTTTCTGCGGCAGAAGATGAATATCAGCTGCGCTGAGCAGCTCGTTCAGCTTCTCAAACGGCTGCAAAGGCAATAGCGTGACATTCTGAAGGCCGGTAGTCATCTCCTCCAGTTGCGGACGGAAGGCGCCATCGCCGCAAAAGACAAAATGAAGGCGGCGATCGTGCTGCATTTTCTGCGCGAGTGGCGGCAGCATTTCGATACCCTGTTTCACGCCGAGGTTGCCGGAGTAAAGCAGGACGATCTGGTCATCGTCGATGCCAAGCTCACGGCGAATCTGGTTTGGCCCGTCGAGAGGCCGAATAGAATCGATGTCAACCCAGTTGGGGAAGTGCTCCGTTTTATCTTTGCGGACTCCCTTTTCGGCGAGGCGCTTCACCATATTCGACGAGATGCTGGATACACGATCAAATCCGCGCATCACAAATCGTTCATAGGCCAGGGCGAAGTTGTGGATGGCACCAGCGGCGGGCAGCAGGCCGAGATCGAAGGCAGCATCGATCTCGAAGTCCTGAATGTGCAGCCAGGCGGCGGCGCCTGAAAGGAGAGCGGTGAGAATCGTGGAAGGCGCGCAAAAGAAAGCGGGCTCGACTGTGAGCACTACGTCCGGACGCCACCCAGCCAAAGCCAGCATGACAGGCAGGCTACTGGTGGCAAAGGAGCCCAGGTGCACCATACGGCTGATGCCCTTGGGGCGCGAGGGAACCCATAACGGACAGCGATAGATGTGCACGCCGGCTGCAGAAACTTCCTTGCGGTACTTCCACCAGCTGTAGTCTTCCCGAACTTTCCAGGCCGGGTAGTATGGCGGTGTCGTGACCACGCGAACTTCGTGGCCTCGCGCGGCGAGCCACTCCATCATCTCGCCGGAATATTTCCCGATGCCGGTCAACTCAGGGGTATAGTTCAATCCCAGGAGCAGAATGCGCAAATTTCGGTGTCCTTTCTGGCTAAGGGCCCGCAAAGCGGAGCCTGCTGAGGGGGGTACAGAAGGAATGCCTATATCCAGCATATTCGATTCCGCGAAATTACTCGACGTGAGAAGCTAAATTTATCATTCGATGTCACCTCCGGGTATGCAACGCTTCACCTCTCAACCACTTGCAGCGTTTGGCGCTATGCTGCTCGCCGGATTCGTTTTCGCCGCAATCTTCGCTCCGCTGATCGCGCCCGCCAATCCTGCCACCATTGACCTCAACCACCGACTGGCTTCGCCCAGCGCCGCGCATTTGCTGGGCGCCGATGAACTGGGACGAGATATCCTGTCGCGCATCCTTTATGGAGCACGATTGTCGCTGATAGTTGCGGCATCAGTTGTCAGCTGTTCGTTATTTCTCGGCATCGTTTTCGGCGGCATCGCCGGATATTACGGCGGCGTTCTGGATACGATGCTGAATATCTTCGTGATGAACGCTTTTCTTGCTTTGCCAGGAATTCTGTTGGCGATTGCCTTTGTCGCGTTTCTCGGTCCGGGGATGATCAATCTTATCTTGGCGTTGTCGATTGGGGGTTGGGTGGGGTACGCCCGGCTAGTGCGGGCCCAGGTGCTGGCGGTGCGGGAGAAGGAGTTCGTCGAGGCGGCCCGGGCCCTGGGCGCGAGCGACCTGCGCATCTTCGTCCGGCATATCCTTCCCAACATCGTGCAACCGTTGATCGTACAGTCGGCGATCGGCATGGCGGGGGCGGTTCTGGCCGAGGCGACCCTGAGCTTCCTGGGGCTCGGCATTCCGCCTCCCGCGGCGAGCTGGGGATCGATGCTCAACGATGCGCGCTCCCACCTGTTCGACGCGCCGCACCTGGTCCTGTTCCCGGCGCTGGCGGTGATGTTCTGCGTGCTGTCCTTCAACTTCCTGGGTGACGCGCTGCGGGATTATCTCGACCCGCGAACCCGGCTCAGTATCGGGTTGTAGCGGTGCTGGTCGGCGTCATCTCCGATACGCATGGGCTGCTTCGGCCGGAGGCGGTCGCCGCGCTGAGGGGTGTGGAGCACATTCTGCATGCCGGAGATATCGGCGATGCGACCATCCTCGACCAGCTTGGGCAGATTGCGCCGGTGACGGCGATTCGGGGGAACGTTGATCGGGGCGGGCGCTGTGGACGGCTTCCGGAGACGGAGCTGGTCGACCTGGGCGGACAGAGTCTCTACATGCTGCACGACCGGATGTCTCTCGACCTCGATCCGGTTGCGGCGGGGATTGGGGCGGTGATCTGCGGGCACTCGCATCATCCGTCGATCGAGTGGCTGAAGGGTGTGCTCTATTTCAATCCGGGGAGCGCTGGGCCGAGGCGGTTTTCGCTGCCGGTTTCTGTGGGATTTCTGGAGATTTCCGAATCGGGAATCGAGCCGAGGTTGATGACGATTGGGTAGGGTACCCCCCTCCCCCCTCGATTTCGTTACCCATTCATTCGATTGGAGTTAACCGATATGTTGACTGTAACCCATTCATAAAACAAAAACTTACAGATATCTCATCACAAACAAAGGACTTACAAGACAGTTTTCTGTTCCCGTTTTGGGGAAGTAAAAAGCCCGGCTGGATTGGCAGCCGGGCTTTTGTTTGTCTCTATTTTAAGTATAGCTGGTTTGGCAAAATTGTCGGCCAAGTGGGCGAAAAGCGGATCCTTCGACTTCGCGCTCTGCGCTTAGCTCAGGATGACAACTCAAGGTCAGTAGGCAGCGGTCATTTGCTGGCGGATGCGTTTCGGGTGCTCGAGTTCGTCGACCAGAGCGACAGCGTAGTCTTCGGCGGAGATGCGACTGTTTCCCTGCGCGTCGGCCACGAGCGAGTCGGCACCGAGGCGGAAGTTGCCGGTGCGCTCTCCGGGCTGGATGAAGGCGGCGGGCGAGAAATAGGTCCAGGCGAGGTCTGACTCGCGCAGCATGTTGAGCGCGTCGCGGTGAGCGATGGCGATGGCCTTGTATTCCTCGGGCAGGTGGCCGGAGTCGATGAGGTCGACGCCAGGAGCGACATGGAGGCTGCCGGCTCCGCCAATGAAGATGAGGCGCTTGACGTCTGCCTGGGTGAGACCTGCGATAAGGGAACGGGTGGCGAGGAGAAGATTCTCTACCGGTCCCTGGCCGGGCCCGTAGGCGCTGATGACGGCGTCGGTGCCGCAGACTTTGGCGGTAACGTCGAGCGGATCGAAGATGTCTCCCTTGACGGCGCTGACTCCGGGATGAGCGGGGACTTGGGATGGATCGCGGACGACAGCGGTGACCTGGTGGCCACGAGAGATGAGTTCATTGAGGATGCGGCTGCCGATCATTCCGGTGGCGCCGTAGAGGACGGCGTTCATAGTGCCTCCTTGCGTGTGCACATTGATTGCGGTCGAATTCGCTTGGACAATATCTTTCTCGAATGGCTGGAAATTTTTGACACGCACAGAGATTCTTGCGTTTGTGTCCAACTTCACACCCCTGAGAAGGAAGTGAAAAGAACCGTCTGTATCCGTGTAATCCTCCAGCAGTCCGGCTGAACTCTCGAAGTTCATGGCGACGAACCCGTCAGGCACCGGCTGTTTGGTTTTTGCATTTAGTACATAATCGAAGAAGACGATGGGTACCGGAGCCCGTGGAGACACTTGGGATGCGAAACTTCGTGCAGTTTCCCGATCTTTGGCTGGGTTGTACACAAATAGCCGGTATGAGCCAAAGGCCAAGGAAACGACAGTTATTCCAGCGATGAAAATCTTGATTGTGCCTCTGAATCGATGGGCGGCGTGTGCAGATGTGTCTTCCAGTAGACCGGGCGGCGCTGTCGGCTCTTCAGCGGCCAGAATGTCGCCGCGGGATGTGGCTGCGAAGGTCTCAACTACAATCGGCATCTGGACAACATTCTTGGGGGAATGCGCGGTCTGTGGCTCTGCTACTGCGGCGCACTCGGTTATCAGACGACGCTGGCCTCGGATCGCGTCTTCCCAGTGCAACTCGACCAATACCTTGAGACTTCCGACGCGCGTCGGAGTAAGGATGAATTCATATGGATTGCTGTCGGTGTCGGGAGGGACGAATAGGTTCTTCGATTGACACGGTGGCAAGAAATCGGGCGAGGTCAGTTCCACGGCAACTTTGAGGGGCTGGAGGAAGCCGTCAAACCCGCGAGGAAAAGTGATGCCGAATGCTTTCGACTCCACGTCTTCAGGACGTATTTCGCTATCTTCATCAGTCTTCAAGATTCCTTGAAGCCCTGGAGAATCGGGAAGGCGTATTAGGACCATCAGTTCTGTGGGCTCGCCTTTGACTATGTGACCGGGAATCGCGGCATCCAGCATGCGCTTTTGGGAGGCAGATTGATTCACCGGAACATCGCTGTCTCTCGCCAGTCCGGGCACCCGCGCCTGGAAACTCAGCACCAATTCCCGAATCTCGCCTGCGATGGCGGCGAACGCTTCGTCCTGATCTGTCCATGTTGTTATGGGCGTCGCATCGCGCGGAAGGGCCTGAAGCTCCCCAAATGGGGCGCCCGTCCAATTCACTGGACGGAGGATTATCGGTATAACTATTGCTTCTCGCATGCCGTGACGGGCAAGCGCGATATTCATTTCTTGGGCATAGCAATATTCGGAGACGATAAAGTCAGGACTGATTAAGAGCAGGATGATATGGGCGGAATTAATGTGCTCGTCGATTCGATTCCGCCATTCATCGCCGGCGTCGATCCGACGATCATGCCATCCCACGATCAAGTTCAGGCGCTGGAGGAGCCGCAGGTGTTTGTCTAACTGGTCACGCAGCTTCTCGTCTTCGTGCGCGTATGAATAGAAAATCTCAAGCGGCATGATACGTCCCTCGAGCGCCGAACCCGCTACAGATAATACAGCAGGCTGTGTGTAACTGAGGCGTACATCTCCTTAAGCTCCTCCAGCTGCTTTCGCGTAAAGGTTCTAGGATCATAGCCCTCTCTCAGAGCCCGCGCTGGATGGATAAAATTCCGAAACTTCCTGATTTTGTCCACCACTTCTTTCGCGACATATTTCGGGGGAGCATCGTCATCGGAGGCATGCGACGGAATATTAATTGGGGCATTTAAGACGTCAAAGTCATTTGCGGTTTCTATCAATTCCGACATGCTTACAGAATCCGGTATTTCCAGCTCCCCTCCATTGTCCTCGCCAAATTCGACTAAGAGGTAGGTCAACAAAGCGGTCTCTAGGGCGAATCCTAGAGCAATGGCAGCCATGAAATATTGGCCGGCCTCTTCCAATTCCCTTTCTCTGTCGCAATAAAACACGAGGAGATCGTTGGCTGCGTCACCGTGCCGCGTTCCGGTAAGTTTACCCATAATCAATGAAAATACTCCTAGCTCGAATCTAGAACGCCGGTCCTTCGCCTCCGCGCTACGCGCTTCGCTCAGGATGACAAATGCAGAGAGTAGGGTTCAAGGCGTAGGGTGTAGCAAAATCTGGCGTGGGTCGCGGGAGAAACCAACGGCTGCGGTGGCGGCCTCCGGATCGTTATGGATTCTTCACTTCGCTGCGCTCCGTTCAGAAATGACCCTCTCTTGAGTGTCCAATCTTTCCCACCCTTGCTGCTCCACCCCGTCGCGTCAACACCGGACGCGTTGGGGACCCCGGTGCGCAAGGATGGGGCACCCAGCGGGGTAATTCTGCCTCCGAGTTTTTATCGAACAACTCTGGAGCCTCAACTCTGGAGCCTAGACGAACACGACTGTCTTGTTCTGGTAGACCAGGATGCGATTTTCCAGATGCCAGCGCACAGCGCGCGCGAGCACAACCTTTTCCAGGTCGCGGCCTTTGTACAACATATCGTCGACAGTATCGCGATGGGAAACGCGCGCCACGTCCTGCTCGATGATCGGTCCGTCGTCCAGGGTGGCGGTCACATAATGGCTGGTGGCCCCGATCAACTTCACTCCCCGACCGAAGGCCTGATGATAGGGCTTCGCTCCGACGAAAGCGGGAAGAAACGAATGATGGATGTTGATCATCCGTAGCAGGTACTGGGCGACGAACTCCGGACTAAGGATTTGCATGTAACGTGCGAGCACGATCAGGTCCAGGTCCTGCCCCAGGAGCTCAAGCATTTCCCGCTCGGACTCGAGCTTGTCGTTGGGATTGGTCAGCAGATGAAAGGGGACATGATAGAAGTCGGCCAGCCGCCGGGCGGTGGTGTGATTGCTGATGATGCTGACGACGTCACACCTTAGTTCGCCAGTGTTCTGCCGGTACAACAGGTCAGCAAGACAGTGGTCATAGGCGGAAACCAGGATGGCTATCCTGGGGCGGTAGTCCGTCAATGCCAGGTGGTAGTTGATCAGGAAACGTTCGGCGAGCGGCTTGAAGTGGTTCTCGAAATCAGGGAGCGGGATATCGAACCCGTCCAGATCCCACTCCAGCCTGGACAAGAACAGATCGCGGCTACTGTCCAGGTGGTCATCGCTATGCAGGACGCTACCGTTGTGCGCAATCAGGAACTGGGAGATTGCTGCAACCACACCTTTGCATGCGAGACACCGGGGAGTGCTCAGAAGCAACACGGCTGTATTCATTTTCCGTTGATGATACTCCGAGGGTTTGGCTCGGGCCAAACCACTGAACCACTGATTTACCGGGCTAAAGCCCGGTGCTTCTACCTGCTCGCCTGCGGCGAGTTCGGAGTGTCGGGTAGGGCTTCATGGTTTTCCCACCCTTGCTGCTCCACCCCATCGCGTCAACACCGGACGCGTTGGGGACCCCGGTGCGCAAGGATAGGGGCATCCGGCGACTCCAGATGACCCTGAAGTGCCTATTGAGTGCAGCTCGTCGAAGTTGTTGTCACGTTGGCGAAGAGATTTGTCGGCGAAAACGTCTGACCCGCCTCTACGTTCGCGATTCCAATCCCGACACCTACGATTCCGTTGTCCTTCACGAGACTTCCATCGGCGCATCCGAGATCGATTCCGATGGTTGGCTTGGAGCAGGAGTTCCCGTTTGCGCAGGAAGGATCGTTGTACGTCGAGGGCGCGGTGATCAAATTGTCGGAGGCATCCGTTACCTCCGACATGCCGGTCGCGTTGTTGAGCAGCGTGTTATGCCGGGCAGCGGCGGATCCTACGATCCCATAGAGCGATGACTGAACGATGTTGCCTCGAACCACCTGACCGCCTTCGATTCCCTTGGTCTGAACGAAAAGCGCGCCGGTGACGGTGTTGTCGGTAATGGTCCCCGTGCCAGCCTCGATCCCGATCCCATACGGACCGTTGCCGCCAGAAACCACGTTGTGGTCTGCCGTGAGATCGCCGGATGAGTAGATTCCGTAGAGCCCAACGTTGCTGACCACGCTATTCTTCACGACTGCATCCTCGCTGCCATTAAACTCGATCCCGCTTCCGCAGTTCGGTATTAACTGGGGTCCGCCCTGACCGGGTGCGAGGCTTGAGGAAAATTGACCACTCACGTTCATGTGATCCAGTGTTGCGAGTGTGTTCGAGGAATATACCCCCACGAGGTCCACCACCGAACCGAGACCATTGCTGCAGATGCCAGTCCATTGAAGCGGCTCACCCTGGTAGATAACAAGAGCGCCATTCCCACTTATCGAGAGGTTACTTAGTTTCACCGGTCCGCCAGCATTATTCACAAAGACCTGGGGATAGAAGTTGGAGTTGGCCGGAAGCTGATTCAGCCCGGTCGCCGGGGATGCGATGGTGACGCCTGGCTGGTTGGGCATTACGATGCCCTGGATCGTCAGCGGCTTGTCAATCTCGAGCTGTTCGGCATAGGTCCCAGGGCAAACGTTGACGACTCCGCCCGCAGGCGCGGCCGCTATTGCAGCAGAGATGGTTGTGTAAGGGTGTTTGACTGATTGGCAGCTTCCAACCGTGACTGCGGCATGGCCAATCCCAAGGCAAAAGGACAGAAAAAGTCCTGTCAGGATCTTTCTTGAGCACATACGATGTGCCTCCATAAGATTTGAATGTGAACGTCGACGGACCGATCATGCGGGTTCTCGTCTGGGAGGAGGGGGGACCTTCCGGAGGCGATTGTAGACCGTCTGTGTGAATGCTGCAAAAAACTCGGGTACGACCCCGTCATGGGTGCAACTTCGCTAGCGCGAATCGTGGTGGTTCGGCCTATAGAGATTGGCGTAGAGGTGTTTCGTGACCTGATAGCAGTCGCAGGCTGCGGCTTCGAGTTTCTCGCGGTCCAGAATTCTCACCTTGCCGCGGCTATATTCGATCAGGCTGCGGCGCTGCAGGCCTCCGGCCACCATGGTGACCGTGGTGCGTTGCGCGCCGAGCATCATGGCGAGGAACTCCTGCGTGAAATTGAGGGTCTCGGAGTTGACGCGGTCCTGTGCCATGAGCAGCCAGCGCGCCAGACGCTCTTCGGATTCGTGGAGCCTCTGGCAGCCGGCAAGCTGGCTTACTCCGAGGGCCTGCTCTTGAACGAACTCGAGAATACGCTCGCGAACCTCTTCCGAAGATCGAAATGCTTTTCTCAGATCGGCCAGGGGGATGCGAACGCCCTCCCCTTCGAGTTGAATGAAGCAATTGGTGGTGACGCGCGCGGGCCCCAGAAGGTGAACGCTCCCAACAACTCCTTCGCGGCCGATCAAACCTACCTCGGCGGTGCCACCATCCGGCATGGTCGTCACGACTGAGGCGAGGCCGGAGGTAAGAAAGTAAGCGTAGTCGGGTGTCTGCTCGGCCTCGTACAGAGTGGTCTTGCGGGGCAGAGATAGGGCGGTCGAATGCGCCAGGAGCGATTCACGGCTTGCGGGCGAAAGCGACGACAGGAAGAGGTTGGAGATATGGGTAGTCATGATCCGATCCCTCACTTCAGGTCGCAAAGGACCGCCGCTTCTCGCCGAAGTGGCAGAGGATCACGTTGTCTGATTAGCGGAGGCGAGGCTTGCCACCTCCACCTGCCCGGATCATACGCTTAAGTAGATCTTATGGTCTGTCGGGTAGCGAACAGAAAATTCTAGGGTTATCGATTATCGTCCCAATCTATGTCCTCCCCCACGTTTCCCTGGAACGCCGTGGTGCCGGAGCGCGGCAGAATTCTCCTACACGGGCACTACCCCACGCTGCTGCAGACGCGGCGCTGGATTCTGGAGAGCGCCGGCTTCCAGGTGTGGACCGCGACGCAGCATGCAGAGGTAGAGGACATCCTCAGCGCAGAGCCGATCGATCTGCTGATCATAGGTCATACTCTCTCGCCCAAAGAGTGTGAAAGGGCACTGGCCACAGCACATCAGCGTCGGCCACGCATGAAAACCCTGGTGCTGACCGAACATTCTTCGATGTATTTCGGAGAAGCGCTAGACGGGAATTCGAGCAGCGCGGACGGCCCGAAGGGTCTGATCGCGATCGCGCAGAGGATGGTGCCGCCAGGGGATTCGGCTGAGCCATACCCGCCTCAGGATGTCCTGGGAGCCGCCCGAACCGCCAAAAAAACGAATCTGTAGATCGGGCAGGACCGTCTGACGAGATATTTCTGTCGGGTGGACGACAGAAGGGCCTGATCGCGCATCCGATTAGTCAAATCCTGGTCTGCGGAGGAGATTTCTCCAGAAGCGGCGTCCAAAGAGGCGTCCTCTCCAGAGTAGTAAAGGAGAGCAGTGATGACGCCCACCACAATCGAGGACGTAGAGTCGAAGCTCGCGATTGTCACCGAGGCCTTGAGACGGGCGGAGGAGCGAGCCACAGCGGGTCAACTTGCGCTGGAAGTGATGCACGAGATCCAGAATCCTCTGCAGGCGATGCAGCACCTAGCGTATTTAACTCTCCAAGAGGCGGATAGTCCGCAAAAAGTGCGAGGAGGAGCAGCTGACGACGGTAGGACACATCACGAGCCAGATGCTGGCATTCGCGAGGTCTTCCCACGCGCGGCAAGCGATCGATCTGGGTGCCCTAGCGGAGGCTGCCCTGCGCATTCATCAGCGAAAGATCGATGCCAAGAAAGTGCACCTGGTCAAGGATCTCCCCAAGGACCTGGTGGCAGAGGTGTATACGAGCGAGATGCTGCAGGTGATCTCGAATCTAGTGGTGAATGCTCTCGACGCCCTGTCGGCGAACGGAACACTCTGTGTGCGTATCAGGCGGCAGCAGGGCAAGGTGAGATTTCTGATCGCCGACAACGGCCACGGTATTCCTGCCGAGCATGCACAAGTGATCTTTCAGCCCTTCTTCACCACCAAGGAGGAAAAGGGCACCGGTCTGGGCCTGGCGGTCTCAAAGAAGATCGTGGAGCGGCATAAAGGAGTAATCAGGATGCGCAGCAGTGTACGGCCGGGCAAGAGCGGCACGGTCTTTCATATCTCGATACCGGCATAGACGGCGGCGAACCGGATGTGCGGGTCGGGCTTCGTGCTTCCTTAGCCTTTCTTTGGCAGCCCACATCCGAGAATCCGGACCCTTCGGCTTCGTTCACGGCAGGCCGTGGGGCGTCCCGATTTCGCGGTTGACCAAAGCAGGTCCTCTCGAGCAGGAATTTCCAGTAACCGGGAAATTCTGTCCTGCCACGGCGTTGCCGGCGTCGCAGGCACATGAAACAAATCAGTAACTTGCGGTTTGAGCAATCTGGAAGGGAACGTGCTTTCTCCCAAGTTGAGGGTGGCGCTTGCGTCATTCTTCAGGGAGGCCCTTATGGTGGAGTTCTCTTCCTTGCCAGGAGTATCGGCAGCGCGCGTGGCTGTCTGTGCGGGTATCGTAGTGGCCGGCGGAGCTGTGGGCGGCTACGCGGTCCATGAACATAACGCCGCGAAGGAAATGGCGGCGCAGAATGGACAGATAACCGCCGCGCTCAACGCGAATCGAAATGCGCTCAGCGACCTTACGGCAAAGGTGAATGCGCTGGGCTCGCGCAACGAGGCACCCCCCGCTCAGCCAGCCCCTTCCATCGCTTCCTCTCGGAGCACTGCGGGAAGCGGATCGGGCCGCCCCAGTCCGGCGACTCCTCGCCGGCGCAGCGAGGATCCGCGCCTCAAGAAACTGCAATCGCAGATCGACGCGCAGGGCAAGGCGATTGAGCAAACCCGTAATGACCTGGCGAGCACACAAGGCGATCTGACAAATACGCGTACTGAGCTGACGGGCTCGATTGCGCGCACCCATGACGAACTCGTGGTGCTGCAGAAGAAGGGGGAGCGGAACTACTACGAGTTTGACATCTCAAAATCGAAACAGTTCCAGCGCGAGGGACCGTTTGGGATCCGGCTGAAAAAAGCCAACACCAAGCACCAGTATGCCGATCTGGAGCTAATGGTGGACGATCGCAACTTGTCACAGAAACACGTCAATCTGTACCAGCCAGTCATGTCCTACACGCCGGACAGTCCACAGGCGGTGGAGGTGGTGATTAACGAGATCAGCAAGGACCACATCCACGGATACGTCAGCGCGCCGAAATACAGCAAGTCGGAACTGGTGTCGATGGCGAACGCTAACGCTGCGCCGGGGTCCGATCAAGGTTTGGGTCAGGGTTCGGGTCAGGCGGCGACGAGTTCGAATGAACCACCTGCGCCCAGACAGAAGCTCCCACCGCCCCAGTAGCTGTGCCGGCTTGAGAAGAGTCTGTTGAGCCGGAGTAGACTCTCCGCATGATGTTTGCCAAGCGGCTTCGCGAGGGGGTTCGGCGCGGAGAGATTACGTGCAGCGTGCGGATCTGGATGAGTCCTCGTGTGAAGGTGGGCGGGCGGTATCGCATGGACGACGGCGAGATCGAGGTTGACTCCATTGAGACGATCGGGTTTCCGGATATTACTCCGGAACTGGCGCGGGAGTCGGGGTTTCTGGGCGTGCTGGACCTGCTTAAGATCGCGAAGCACGGCAGAGGCGAGAATATCTACCTGGTGCGATTTCACTATGTGGCGAGGGGCAGGGACTAGGGATTAGGGATTAGTGAAACGAGCTTCTTCGGCGCGAGCTGGAGGTAGCTGGTATCGACGAGTTCCTTCACCTCTGTCCAATTGACAGCCGGCAGATCGAGACGAAGGGCGACCCATCCGCGCGGTCCGATGTAGGACGGCATATAGAACTTGCGCGGTTGGGCCTGGATGAGGCGCTCGTTGTCTCCGGGCAGGAGCTTGCAGCAGACGCTGACAAGGTTGTCTCCGTGGTGATTGTTCAGGAAGTAGACGAAGATTTTTCTCGCCACGCGAAAGGCACTGTGCTCTCCCATGTCTTCGCGCGAGGTTCCGGGAAGGGCGAGACAAATTTCGGACAAGCGGGCCAGCCGTTCGTGAATCCGATCCGGAGTCTTTGCTCCCGCTGTCATGCAAATACTCTACAAGCTTTTGGCGCTCATCCCGCGGTGGCCAAGTGAGGACGGGCACCCAAAGAACGAATTAGTGGCCCCATTATTAATTCAACCTGGTACTTGCCTGCACTTCTGACGGGCCGTAGAATCCGATTGCTCGATAGTTCTCTGGCAGTCAGGCTCTGAAACTCTGTGGGCCGGCTTGGGGAGATGTGTATGAGGCAGTCCTTCACTGTGGGTGTCGGAGGCGCCGCCGGTCAGGGTGTGGCCACGCCCGGCGATATTTTTGCGAAGATTTTCAGCCGCCGCGGGTTGCATCTGAACGCGTACAACGCCTATCAATCCATCATTCGCGGCGGCCACACCTTCCTGGTAATTCGCACCGGTCCGGGCAAGATATCCAATATGGGCGACCGGGTCGACCTGCTGATCCCACTCAACCAGGACACGATGGACCGACACCTCGGCCTGCTCTCGGCTGGCGGCGCGTGCCTCTACAATGCGGACCTGATTCAGCCGGGTGCTCCCGCAGCCGGAGTGCAGATGTGTCCCATCCCGGTTTCGAAACTCGCCGACATCAGCAAGAATAAAGTTGCTCAGAATACGCTCGCGATTGGTGCAGCCCTGAGTATGATGGGCGTCGGATTTCCTGCGCTCGAAGAGGTGCTCGCCGAACAGTTCCGCAAGAAAGAACAGAAGGTCATCGACGAAAACGTCGGCCTGGCGCGCACCGGCTATGATTACGCCACACAAAATTTCAAGCCTTTCGAGTGGCCGCTTCCGATGACCGAGACCCGTTATGCCGTGCTCAGCGGCAATGCTGCCCTGGCGATGGGAGGCGCGGCGGCGGGCGTAAAGTTTTACTCTGCATATCCCATGAGCCCATCCACTGGCGTTCTGCACTGGATGGCTGAGCATGCGCGCAAAGCGGAGATCATGGTGCGCCAGGTGGAGGACGAGATTGGCGTGATCAACATGGCGATTGGCGCGGCACACGCGGGGGTTCGTGCCATGTGCGCCACCTCCGGCGGCGGCTTTGCGCTCATGAGCGAGGGCCTTGGCCTGGCGGCTCAGGCAGAGATTCCGATCGTGGTCATCGATTGCCAGCGCGCCGGCCCATCCACCGGGGTTCCCACCAAAACCGAGCAGGGCGATCTGTGGCAGATGCTGGGCGCAGCCTTCGGCGACTACCCGAGGGTCATCGCCGCTCCTCTCGATATCGGCGACTGCTTCACGCTGATCCCGGAGATATTTAATATTGCCGACCGCTTCCAGTGTCCGGGAATCGTGCTGTGCGATCTGCTGCTTTCCGAAGGGCGGCTCAGCGTCGATCCGAAAGAACTCGACTTCCATCCGGTCATCGATCGCGGTGAGCTGATCACGTCGAACGGCGCGGGGGAGCATGAGAGCTACAAGCGATACAAGATCACCGAGAGCGGCGTTTCTCCGCGCGCCATTCCCGGCCTGCCCGGGTACACGCACACGGTGTCGAGCGACGAGCACGATGAAGACGGCGTGCTGATCAGCGACGAGTACACGAACACAGTCAAGCGCCGCGCCATGATGGAAAAGCGCATGCGCAAGATGGATGGCATCGCGGCCATGGTTCCGCTGCCGCAGTTGCAAGGTCCGGCCAACGCTGACGTCACGCTGATCGGGTGGGGCTCGACCTACGGGGTGATTGACGAGGCCTGCGAGCTTTTGCGGGAAGCGGGGATTTCCGCCAACCATCTGCCCATACGCTGGCTGGTGCCTCTGCACGGGGACGCGATCCTCGACCTGCTGAAGGACGCGCGGCACACGATTATCGTCGAGAACAATTTCAGCGGCCAGTTTGCGCGCTACCTGCGCAGCGAGACGAGCTATGTCGCCAATGGGCACATTCGCAAGTATGATGGCGAGCCGTTCATGCCGCACCACATCGTCGAAGCGGTCCGGGACCAGCTTGCGGGCAAGACCAAGCTCTCCGTGCCAGCTCACGAAGTCATGGTCTAGACAAGACGTTTGAAGGAGAACCTAAAGATGGCGACGACCGATGTAGTGGCTCCCAAAGCGATGGTGATGGCTGACTTCAAGGGAAAGGTCGATCCCGACTGGTGTCCGGGGTGCGGCGATTTCGGCGTGCTTGCTGCCGTCCAGAAGGCGCTCGTCGAGTTGCAGATCCCGAAGCATGAGGTGGCCACGATCAGCGGCATCGGATGCTCGTCAAACTTTCCGGGCTACATCGACACCTATGGCATGCACACGCTGCACGGCCGGTCTCTGGCCGTGGCCACGGGAATGAAGCTGGCCAATCACGCCATGACCGTGTTGGTCACGGGTGGCGATGGCGATGGCTTCGGCATTGGCGGCAACCACTTCATGCACACGATGCGCCGCAATGTCGACCTGCTCTATCTCGTGATGGACAACCAGATCTATGGACTCACTACCGGGCAGACCTCTCCCACCAGCCGCGTCGGCATGAAGACCAAGAGCATGCCGTATGGGAACATTGAAGCGCCGGTGAATCCTATTTCTCTGGCTCTGGCCGCGGGAGCGACCTTCGTCGCGCGCGGCTTCAGTGCCGATCAAAAGCATCTCGTGGAGCTGATCAAGCGCGGCATCGAGCACAAGGGCTTTTCGTTTATCGACGTTTTCAGCCCCTGCGTGACATACAACCACGACAACACCTTCCAGTGGTTCCGTCCGCGGGTGAAGAAGCTCGAAGACAATCCTGAGTACGATCCCACTGATTGGGGCGCGGCGATGGAGAAATCTCTGCTGTGGGGTGATGAGATCCCCATCGGAAGATTCTTCGAACGAACCGACGTACCCACCCTGCACGGCGCGGAGCCCGTCCTGAACGCTGGCCCGCTTGTGCACCAGAACAACCGCATTCCCCTCGATGTCGCCAAGTCGTTCATCGCCGAACTGATGTAGAAGGGCCTACCAACCAGGGAAATTGTCGCTCTACAGGAGCCCCGATGAACTACGCTCGCATCGCTCTCGCGGCTTTCGGCGCCTTCGTGGCGTATTTTGTCCTGGGTGGTCTCGCATTTACCTTGCCGGGGATGAAGGACGAATTCATGAAGTATCCGGCAGTGTACCGTTCGAAGGAAGCGATAAGGAGCGTGATGCCGGCCGGGATGGTGGCCATGTTCGTGGCGATGCTGGTGCTGGCGGTGATTTACGCGATGCTCTATCGGGGCGCCTCGGGCGCGACCGAAGGCGCTCGCTTTGGCGCTCTGATCGGGGTGTTTGCGATCTGCTCCTTCGTGATCCACAACTATGTAAACCTGAACATCGGGCTGAAGCTGACCTTGCAGCAATCGATAGCCTACTTCATCGAGTGGCTGGTGGTGGGTGTTGTGATCGGCGTTATCTACAAACCGGTTCATTGACGAACCGCTCATTGATTCATTTTGGAGATTTCCGAAGCCCTCTCCGAAAAATCCTGCCTCTGGCGTCCAGCGCCCTATTTACGTGCCTGCTCGTTCGCCTTCTGCTCGGCAGGAGTAATCACGTTCACATCGAGAATCGTTAACAACGCCTCCTGGTTTTCGTAGGAGACCACGGGCAAGACCCACGGGTAACGTTTTATGTGGTCGTACATACCCCAGGTTTCGCTGCCGCTCTGCAGCAAAGGTTGAACGGGTACCGAGGGGAGATTCGGCACGATGGCCGCAAGTTCCTGCGGAATGCTCTTCGGATCTGTGATATCGGCAATGATGAATCGAGCCATGCCGGCGAGGGTAGTGATGGTTTCCTGGGTATCCCGGCTGCTGGGCTTGTCGAAATCGAACAGGATGGGCAGGTAGTTGTGGCGGCGGAGGGCCTCGCGAATCGCGTCCAGAATGGCCTTTCGCTCCGGCGTGAAGCGGCCAAGGATGAGGACGGCCTTCCTGCCGATGGTGTCGATAACGTCGCGAATCTTCTCGTTGTTGAGAAGCAGGTAAATGAACTGCGCTACATCGAGATTGTCGACCTCGATGGCGGTTTCGCCCTGGGGCATGATGATCAGATTGGACTGAATGGCTCCATCGAGCTGGACGTCCCAGGCGGAGACTCCATAGACGTGGCAGCCGGTAAGGTTGGCGCGTTCGAGATTGGTCTGGACCAGGCTGGAGAGGATAATGTGCGCGCCCGTGAGATTGGCTCCGATGAGCTTGGTGCAATAGAAATTGACATTGCTGAGGTTGGTAAAACTTAGGTCGGCATCGCTAAAGTCCGACATTTCCAGGTCCGCATAGGGAAGATGGGCACGGAAGAGATTTGCGCCGCGGAAATCGGCGCCCCGTATGTAGGCCTGCTGGAGTTCAGCACGCGTGAAGTTAGCGCCCTTCGCGTGGGCCTGAGTGAACCATGCGCTCCGGAGGTTGGCCTCGGTCAGGTCCGCGCCGTCCAGCCAGGCTCCTTGAAGGTCGGCCCAGAAGAGGTTGGCGCCACGGAGATTCGCGTTGCTGAGCCTGGCTCCGTTTAGAAGCGGCCTCAGTTTGTTGTCCTGCTTGCTGCGCCACTCGTTCCAGACCTCGACTCCTTCCTGAAGTTTCGCGAGATGTTCAGGATTGCCACCAAGGCCCAGTGGAGGCGGAGTTCCTGAGGGCTTGCCGGGAGCTTTCATTTTCTCTCCATTGCTCCCGCAGTATAGACCTGCGCCCGCGAGATCCCTTCTACATGAAAGATGTTTCCGTCGCGGGAAGGTTTTAGACTTAGTCCGCGAGGGCTTCGTGCATGACGACCATCAGCGAGTGGAATGAGCGGTTCGGTATCTCCAGTGCGGCGCAGGTGGTGGCTGGGCAGGGCGGCCTGGCGAAGGTGCAGGTGACGACTCCGGCGGCGAGCGCGGAGATTTATCTGCATGGCGCGCAGGTGACGTCGTGGAAGCCATTAGGCAACGATGAGGTTCTGTTTCTGAGCGCGGAGTCACGGTTCGAGGATGGGAAGGCGATTCGTGGGGGGATTCCAATTTGCTTTCCGTGGTTTCGCGGGAAGGCGGATGACGCGAAGGCTCCGGCGCATGGAGTGGTGCGGACGAAGGAGTGGGAACTCGTCTCAGTGGCGCAGGCTGGGGAGGATGTTGTGGTAACGCTGGCGACGCAAAGCGACGATGCGAGTCAGCGATGGTGGCCGCATGAGTTTAGGGCGGTGAATCGCGTGACGGTGGGGGCGCAGCTACGGCTCGAGTTGATGGTGACGAACACGGGTTCGACGGCGCTACGCTTTGAGGAGGCTCTGCACACGTATCACCGGGTAGGAGACGCGGCGCAGATTCGGGTAACGGGGTTGGATGGGACGGCGTATCTCGACAATATGGACAGGAATCGCGAGAAGGTGCAGCACGGCGACGTGGTGGTGACAGGCCCGATGGACAATGCGTATCTGAATACGCGAGCGGCCCTCGAAGTGATTGATCCGGTGGTGGGGCGGCGCATTCGGACGGAGAAGAAGAACTCGATCACGACGGTGGTGTGGAATCCTTGGGAAGCGGGCGCGAAGGCTCTCGCCGATTTAGGAGACGACGAGTGGCGCCAGATGGCGTGCGTCGAGGCGAGCAATATTCTCGGGGCTGCGGTGGAGTTGGCTCCTGGTGAAGAGCATGGGATGACAGCGGTGATTTCCCTGATGGCAGATAGTGATTGAGAAGCTGCGGAGAGGGTGCGAAGTCGTGCCCTGAATACAAAACCACACACCACATGTCCGAGATGCCCGTTACTCGTCCAAGTGGCCTCGTAATGTCTCGAGCAGCCGAGAATAGAACCGCCTAGGGTCGTACAGGTTGCAACATGGGTGCCTGCACATGAGCTTGATTCATCCCTGTCAGTTGTGCGCTGCCAACTCCTTCGACTATCTGGTCGGGCAACAGTTCCATGCACGGAACCCGGCGGCCCGGCCCACGGAATGGATGCCTTGGAACTACTGCGAGACAAGTAAGCGAGCCAAAATATGATCACCATGCCGCGCTCGATAGCTGTCATTACGGGGCTATTCGTTTGGCTAATCGTGATTCCACTGGCACATGCTGTGGTTCCGTGGGCACTCTCCACGCTTCTGCCACGTTACGGATGGGCAGAGGGATCTCCGGCAATCTGGAATCGGCTTGGCCTGATTGTGATCGCACTCGCGGCCGCCCTTCTCATATGGATTCTTGCTTCAGCTATTCCCCAGACTCCCGCCAGGGTCAATCTGGGGCTGACTCCCTCTTTCTTGATGATGCGCGGTCCGTACCAATTCACACGCAATCCGATGTACGTCGCTGAACTAGGACTATGGCTTGGCTGGGCCATTTTTTTCGGAAACCCCAGTGTCTTGATCGGGCTCCTGGTCTTGTGGTCCGTTGTTACGTTCATCATTCTGCCGCGGGAGGAACGCAGCTTGGAAGAGGCCTTCGGTCAGACCTATCTCCAATACAAGAGCAGGGTTCCACGTTGGTTCTGAAAGCGGTTCGACAACCCTGAAGTCTCAACAACTGAATTGGTTGCGTCGGTCCGGAATGATTTAGTACCGAGAACGCTCTTCCCGTCAGTTGGGAGAAAGGTCGGCAAATCGGACATCCATGATAAGTAAAGTCAAGGGAAAAGCGAGGATCTTCGTGCCGCGCACGGAGGGCGCGGGGGGATGTATGTTTTTGCAGTTCCTTTCCTGGCGCTTTTGTTTTTGGTTCCTGCGGGGACGCAGAACCAGACATCCATTTGCTGTCTCGGGCCGTAGCCTTCACAGATGTTTGAGTTGAGGTTCTCTGCCAGTCTCGAAACAAATGGATTGGAGCCTTGAGAGCGGATGCTCCGTCGCTCAGCCGATTTGATGTGAGACCTGGCAGAGTGCGCTTGAAAAGCCCTGTAGATAGCAGCCTGTAGTTATGCCGCGACGCTGCTCTGAACCTCGCGAGTCACGAAGGCACGCTCTCCGCGATCGATGGCCATGAGGTATGCTGCCAGCTTGCGGGCAACGGCGATCGCAGCCTGGTTGCGGTTGCTCCGCGCAGCTTCGCGCTCGTAGAGAGCGGCCAGCTCCGGGTTGAGCCTCGGAGCCAGATGTGCGGCCTCCAGCAGCACCGACTGCAAGTGTCGATTGCGCTGCTTGGAGATGGGCATGCGCCTGGAACTGTCGGCCGAGGTCTTCTCCCCACTGCACAGGCCGCAGTAGCTGATGACCTGCTTGAGGGAATGGAACCGCTCCACCTCGCCGACTTCGAGTACCCAGGTCAGCGCCGTGACGTGGCCGACCGCAGGAATCGTCATCAACCGATCGACTCGTGCCGCGAGCAGGGGATCGGCTTCGAGCGAACGCAGCAGAGCCCGTTCCGTCTTCTGGGTGCGCTCGATCATCTCGCGGCTGAGCTTCAGTAGGGGCCACAGCGAGGGATCGATCTCTGGGTTCGCGGGCAGAACCTGGTGGAAATACCCTTGCTGATGCAGCTTCTCCTTGTTGTAGCTGACGCCGGACTCCATCAGCATCTGCGCGATCTTGTTCTTCAACTGGACGTTCTGCCGGACCAGCAGCTTCCGGTAGCGCAGCGTGCGCCGGCGCTGCCGGATCTCCATCGGCGCCATGTAGCACTCCGGCAGGAAGTCGCAGCGCAGGCAGTCGGCGATCCTGCCCGCATCGATCCGATCGTTCTTCTTCTTCGCCACGGCGATGGCACGCAGCATCAGGGGATGAGCCACCTTCACCGCCGCGGCGTGCGGTCGAAGGTAGTCGTAGATCCAGCCTGTAAACATGGTCGCTTCCATCGCCACCGTCCAGGGCTTCCCCAGCGCCCCGACCCACTCCTGCAGGCCCTGCCGCGTCGCCGGAATCTTGCCCTCCGACAGCACCTTGCCGCTCACGTCCTTCACGCAATAACTGATCGTCTCCTAAGGAACTGGCTCAGCGATCCGAAGATGCAATGGGCAATAGCTGGAAACCCAGTTGATGAGCGTATCTGCGCAAACGCAGCTGCGCTCGTTCTCGACTCTGCTCTTCACAGTGATAAAAGACGGTTTCGCTATAGGGTTCCTTCGTAAGCAATACGTGATAGATAACGCGCGCGATTTTGTGTGCGGTAGCTGTGATGGCAGAAGCTGTACCCAGTTTCGATCGCATACGACGGAAGAACTCACCGAAATAGCCCTTGGCGCGGCTAAGGGAGTGAGCGCCTAGCCGCAAGGCAGTAGCAGCCCGGTGTGCAACTCTGCGAGTTCTGCAGGACAGAACTTTTCCGCCGCTGACGCGCTTCTCCGGGCAGAGTCCAAGCCATGAAGCGAAGGCCGATGCGTGGCGGAAGCGACTGACGTCAGGACCGACTTCAGTTAGGATCACTTGCGCAGTGACAGTGCTGACGCCTGGAATATCGGTGAGATCAACCCCTGCAATCCGGTACAACTCGCCGCGGAGGTCGAACGAAGGATCATTGCCCTGACGCCGGTAAGCGGTGCGCTTGGTTCGGGTTGTTAGCGGAGCCGAGTTCGGTGCCGCACTGGGCAGAGTCTGCATAAGTCTCGCAATCTCGCAATCCAGATCGGCGATTAACTTCTGGTGGAATCGATATCCCTCCAACGACTGTCGCAACGTAAGCAAGTGTTCAGGACGGTAGTCTCCTTCCAGCGCCTTTGCTACGGTCTCGCGTGGGCTCCTCACGCGGACATGGCAGAGCTTCGCAAGTGTGACCGGATCGCGTTCGCCTGAGAGGATCGCATCTAAGATGGCCAATCCGCTCATGCCTGTGATGTCACTAAGCACGTGATGGATCTGCAGGTTCATCTGGCTCAGCGACTTTTGCATATGCATGGTGTGTTCTGCAGCCATTTGTAACAAACTGGCACGATGCCTCCATAGCGCTCGCACAGCGCAGATATGATCTGGCGGCCGATAGCTTGTACGAAGCAGGCCAACTGAGTGCAGATACTGGATCCACTGGCAATCGGAGACGTCGCTCTTTCGGCCGGGAACGCTCTTCAGGTAATGAGCGTTGACCAGATACACCGTGAATCCGCGCTCCTCCAGAATCTGAAAGAGTGGAATCCAGTAAACACCGGTTGATTCCATCGCTACGGTTCGGATGCGACAGCGTTCAAGCCACTCTGCCAGCGCGTTGAGATCGCGAGTAAACGTACTGAATTTACGCGTTGATTCCTCATCACGATCCGGTGGGACCGCAACATAAATCTCTTCAGCTCCGATATCGATGCCGGCTGCGTCTGGCTCCAGCACGGCTGCTCTGCGCTTCTGCTTTTCCATGGTCACCTCCTGTGCTGCAGGGGCGCGGCCTGAGGTGCGAATCCAAACAGTCTCCTAATCGAGATCGCTGCGGTCTTCCGCAAACGTCATCACTGACTCGTACGCTACCCTCAGACCCAGGCTTCTTGACGGGCTTAAGAACACCACTGACGATCGCGGGCCGTGACTGCCGCTCCCTCTCCAGCACAGATATGATCGCCTAACCGTGTTCCTTACGTCCTTGTCTGGACCACGTCAGTCGCCGGGCTTCTTGTGGATGTCCAAACCGATGAAGTTCATACTGGTCACGAGGAGCCTCCTTGCATGTCTCTGAATCAGCCGCTTGCGACTGAGTTCAGCCCTTGTACACCAAGTGCTCCTCAACCCAGCGACTTATCCATCCAAACAAATGGCATTCGGTGGCGGTAGGTTCGACGCGACGTGTCGAGGAAACTGTCTCAGGCCGCCTGAATTCAGCCGGACTCGCTGCCTTACTTAAGATCACTGTGTGTTGGCGACAACTTACCTGCCGACACCGCGCTAGTAGACCTGCATGCGGTCGAGCGGGATGCGCACCTGGAAGCAGGTTGCGGATGGACGCGACTCGACGGCGACGGAACCGAAGTGTTTGCTGACAATGCGCTGAACGAGGTCCAGACCAAGGCCGAGGCCGGTGCCAATGGGCTTGGTGGTGAAAAAGGGCTCGAAGATGCGCGACTTGAGCGTGGGATCTACGCCCGGGCCGCTGTCCCACACTTCGACGATGACCATTCGACCTGTGAGTTTTGTGGTGAGCCTGAGAGTTCCGCGGTCGCGCATGGCGTCGAGCGCGTTTTCGATGAGGGCGGTCCACACCTGGTTGAGTTCGCTGCCGAAGGCGCGGATTGCGGGGAGGTTGGGGTCGTACTCGCGTTCGACGGTGACGTGTTGCAGGCGTGATCGCATCACGGCGAGGGTGTTGTCGAGGGACTGGGCCAGATTCACGTCCTGGATCGGCGCCTGATCCATGTAGGAGTAGTCCTTAATGGCGTCGACGATCTCGAAAATACGAGACGTTGATCCGGCGATGGTGGAGGCGGTGCGCTGGCTGCGAACGGTGGCGGCAAAGTTGGCGATGGCGAGAGGAAGAACACTCGGACTGACAGTGGCGGCGAGCGTATCCAACATATCGACGGGCAGGCCGGATTCGGCGAGCGACGGAGCGATGGTCCAGGCATTCTGAATCTTGTGCGCTTCAAGCCAATGCAGGATCTGGTCTTCGCGATCACTAGCTGACAGTGAGGAAAAGGCGGGGGACGATTCGGCGCGCGAGGGAGCGGCAGCGATGCGCTGCTGGGCCTCGCGCATCCAACCGCGATAGGCTTCGAGTTCCTGATTCGATTTGAGGAGATAGCCGAGACAATATTTCGTCTCGTCGTCACTCTCCAAATTCGCGGTGAGAGCGTTCGCGGCGCGTTGTGCGGCGGATGCTGGATTGTTGAGCTCGTGAGCCAGGTTGGCGGCGAGCTTTCCAGCGCCATGAGCTTCGCGGCCTGCTCGTCGGCGCGGGTGAATTCGCGGACGCGGTCGAGTAGCAGACTGACGCACAGCTGGTTCATGGAGGGCACGGCCTGAAGCAGAGCCGGGAAGAGGTCCTCGTGCAGGTCGAGTCCCCAAAGGGAACCGGAAGCGAAACCATCTGCACCCCAGGTCTTCATGCGCGAATAGGGGAGCTTGCCGGTAACCCGCGCTGCTCTGCCAACGAAGAGCGCGACTGGGCCGTGGTTGCGGCGGCTGACGTAAACGTCACCCCGCAGGAGGAAATTGAGATGACAGGACGGCTCACCTTCGGTGAAGACGATGGCACCGTCGGGGCCGACGCGCTCGGTGGTGTGCGTGGCAATCCAGGTGTACTCGTCTTCGGTGAGGCCATTGAGCTCGGGAATGGCGCGCAGTGCCGCGATGATCTCGGTCACAGGAGTTGGCTGCAGAGGCGGAGCAGCGTGGACGTGGCCGCTTTGGGGGGAGGTGCTCATCTCAACATCCAGAGTATCGGGGGACATAGGCACTCACTGTGAAAATCAGATTTACACGAGGCGGGCCCTTATTCGACGGACCCGACCCGAGAATGGTTACTACGACTTGATAAATGCGAGCAGGTCGGCATTGATTTCGTCGGCGCGGGTGGTGCACATGCCGTGCGGAGCACCCGGGATAACTTTCAGGGTTGCGTTCTTCAGGATCTTCGCTGAGGCGCGGCCAGCAGCATCGATGGGGACGATCTGATCGTCGTCTCCGTGCAGGACGAGAACGGGGATGTCGATCTTCTTGAGGTCTTCGGTGAGGTCGGTCTCGGAAAAAGCTTTGATGGTGTCGTACTGGCTCTTGTGCGATCCAGTCATGCCCTGAAGCCAGAAATTGTCGCGCACGCCTTTGGAGATTTTGGCTCCCTCGCGGTTGTAGCCGTAGAAGGGGAGAGAGAGATCCTGGTAGAAGTTGGACCGATCGGCAACGAGCGCGGCGCGGATACCGTCGAAGACGGAAAGAGGCAGGCCGCCGGGGTTCTTTTCGGTCTTGAGCATGAAGGGCGTGACTGCTCCGATGAGCACGGCCTTGGCGACGCGCTTGCTGCCGTGGCGGCCAATGTAGCGGGCGACTTCGCCGCCACCGGTAGAGTGGCCGACCATTGCGGCGTCTTTGAGGTCGAGCGATTCGAAGAGCTCCGAGAGATCGTCAGCGTAGGTATCCATGTCATTGCCGTCCCACGGCTGGCTGGAGCGGCCATTGCCGCGGCGGTCGTGGGCGATAACCCGGTATCCTTGCTGGCCGAGGAAGAGCATCTGCGCGTCCCATGCGTCGGCGGTCAGCGGCCAGCCATGCGAAAAGATGATGGGCTGTCCCTTACCCCAGTCTTTGTAGTAGATGGTTGTTCCGTCTTTGGTGGTGATGGTGCTCATGTGAATTTCTCCTTCGTTTGGGGCGAAAAATTGCGCCGTCACTTTTGTGTTGAAGGCTTTCGCAAGAGCGAGCTCGCGGGGCGATTGCCATGTCCTGTGGTTGTGCGGGCATCGGGATGTGCCCACTGTTGCAAGAGTAGGCGTGAACCGGGACGGAGCAAAACCTCAGGAACTGCAGCGCACACCCTGTATTTTTCTGCAGGCTGTGGGAAATTGTGCCCGGATCACTTCAAACTGGTCAGCGCAGTCCTCGATTCTGTGAAGCATGGAGAGGCTAGTGCGAGAAAGGCCGCCGCAGCAGGCCAACTCCTGTGATATCGCATGGATTCTTCACTCCGCTGCGCTTCGTTCAGAATGACGACCTAGCCAGATGACGATCCAGCTGATTCGCAAGTCGGGAATCAGGGACGAGGAGCGGCGAGAGCGGCTTCGATAGCTTCGACGAGATATTCGAAGTCGAAAGATCCATTGTGACGCAAGCCGTCGATGTAGAAGGTGGGCGTGCCGTTGACTCCGCTGCGGATTCCGCCGCTGAAATCGGCACGGACGCGGTCTACGAATTCGTGGCTCTCCAGAGACGCGCTCAAGGCTTGCGGGTCGAGATCGAGTTCCCCGGCGAGTTGTTCAAAGAGGGGCAGGCCGAGTCGGTTCTGGTGTTCGAAGAGAAGATCGTGCATCTCCCAGAATTTGCCCTGCGACCCGGCGAATTCGGCGGTCTCCGCGGCAGGCTCGGCGTGAGGATGGCTCTGTGTCAAAGGAAAGTTGCGGAAGACAAATAGCAGACGCTTGCCGAAGTGCTTCTGCACTTGCTTGACGATGGGATAGGCGCGGCCGCAGTGCGGGCACTCGTAGTCTCCATACTCGACAAGGGTGACCGGAGCGTGGGGATCGCCCTGCGCGTGATCTTCAGGACCGACGGGAGTTTTTAGCTTGGCCATGGCTGCTCCTGGTTCGGGTGAGTCTTCTCTATTTTGGCAAGGCTTCGAGGGCGTCGATGATGCCGTCGGCTCCGGGATTGACGCCGATGGGCGAGAGATAGCTCCAGGCGATGGTTCCGTTTTTATCGATGACGAAGAGGGCGCGCTCGCTAATGCCGCCGTCGGAGCGGTAGGCTCCGTAGGCGCGGGCGACGTCGCCCTTGGGCTCGAAGTCGGCCAGCAAGGGGAAACGATAGCCGCGGGCCTGCGCGAAGGCTTCGTGGCACCAGACTCCGTCGACAGAAATCCCGAGCAACTTGGCTCCGTGCTTCTCAAATTCGGGAAGGATCTCGTTGTAGAGGCCCATCTGATCGCCGCAGACAGGGCTCCAGTCGGCGGGATAGAAGGCGAGGATGACCGGCTTGCCGCGGAGTTCGCTGAGGGACAATTTCTGATCGGGGGTGACGCCGAGGGTGAAGTCGGGTGCGGGAGTTCCGGCGGTCAGGATGTCGGACATGGCATTCTCCTTGGTATTTCGGGCTCGGGTATCTGATCGTAGAAGAGGCGCGGTCGGTTCAGAATATTCGATGCGCGAGAACGATTGTAGAGCAGACGTTCAGGCGAGCGGGTTGTGGACGCGTAGCTCGGTGACTATTTCGACGGCGGCTTTGCGGGCTTCGTCGGAGCGGTCGGGCGGAAAAGAAATTGCGCCGACGCGGGCGTGTCCTCCTCCACCGTAGCGTTCGCAGATAGCAGCGAGATTGAGCATCCTTTCCGGATCAGCCTTGGTCCATGGGTTAGAGCCGACGGAGACCTTGGTGCGGAAGCTGGATTTGGAGAGGCCAATAGAGTAAGTGGCCTCGGGATGCAGGTAGTAAGGGATGAACTTGTTGTATCCCTCCATGGGCTCGTCGCTGATGTCGAAGTAGATGGTGCCGTCGCTCGATTCCGAGCGGTCGCGAATGAGGCACAGCGACTGATGATGGCGTTCGAGAAGCGGAGGCAGGAGTTCGGCAACGAAGGGCTGCTTGAGAACGTCGGCGAGAGACATTTCGGTCAGCAGCGGAATGAGGCGCGGGATAAACATCGGGTCCTGGGTGGATTCGATGACCAGCGTGAGCTTCATAGCGGGATCGGCCATTTCGACGGCGGCTTGTGGGCTCTCGTAGAGGGCTCCGTCGACAATGTCGGCCCAGCGTACGAGTTCGGCGACGGGCGCGGCGTTGAAACCGAACTTTGTAGCCCCTATGTGGGCAAGGAAGCCAGTGCAGGAAGTGTAGGCGGGATCGTAGAAACGGCGATTCGCATAGCTGCCATCGGCGATACCGCGGCGGTAGTCCTGCTGATCCTCGGGCGTGAGGAAGGCGCTGAGGTGGTGGTCGAACCACCAGGTAATTGCGGGCGATGCCGAGTATTTGAAGTCGACGATGGCATTCTCGTCGCCGGTGAAGTCAGCCTCATTGAAGAGCGCGCCGGCGCGGTGCACAAGGCCGTGATAGCTGTAGGCAGCGTCGGGCGAAATGCACTCGCGATGGAAGCGGGCGAAGAGCGAAGCAGAGCAGGCTCCGTCGAAACACTTGTCGTGATAGAAGACTCGGACGTTCAAAAAGAGGGCGCTCCGGGGCGAATAAATTTCGTTATCGGGAAATGACTAGGATTGCCGGGTCCGGCTCAGAAGTCAAGGGAGTGCTGGCCGCACGGGCGGGAGCGCTTCGCGCAGGCAGCTTTGTGGGGGCAATTGGTGCACCACACGCGCTGCATGGAAATTGTCTGAACGGACGTGCACTCGCTGACGTACGATGTGTAGCAACCTTCAAGGAGAACAGATTTGGACGAACTGACGCCGCAACCCGAAATCCCCCAGGTAACAACAACGCCATCTGAGCCGCTTTCGCAGGAGGCTCCGCTGCCGGAAGAGGCAAAACGCGGCCTGCGATGGCTATTCATGGGAGAGAATGGCCTTCGCGCCGGATGGGGCCTGCTGCTGTTCGTGATTATTTTTTTCGCAGTGGCACGTTGTATCGGGCTTATAGCCCACTATATTGTGCACGCCAAACCTCCGGCTCGGGACGCGGCCTTCACGCCAAAACTCGGCCTGATATCGGAGGGACTGTCAACATTTTGCGTCTTTGTGGCCACGGCGGTGATGGCGCTGATCGAGAAACGACCAGTGCTGTACTACGGCTACAAGGGTACAGCGCGCGCGGCGCGGTTTTTCTTTGGACTCGTATGGGGATTCGTTGCCATCTCGGCGCTGGTGCTGACGCTGTGGAAGACGGGTCTGCTGGGGTTTGACGGACAGCTCCTGCATGGCGCAGGGATGTGGAAATATGCGGCCGAGTGGGGGCTGGTGTTTCTGCTCGTGGGACTGTTTGAAGAGTCGCTCACGCGAGGTTACGTACAGTTCACGATGACTCGCGGCGTCGGCTTCTGGTGGGGCGCGCTGGTGTTTTCGTTTCTGTTCGGGTTTGGGCACGGAAGCAACCCCGGAGAATCGCCGGTAGGCTTGTTTACCGCCGGCGCAGTCGGTCTGGTCTTCTGCCTGAGCCTCTGGTACACGGGGTCATTGTGGTGGGCGGTGGGCTTTCACGCGGCGTGGGACTGGGGAGAATCATATTTTTACGGCACTTCGGACAGCGGCATGATCGCGCAAGGGCATTTGCTGGGTGAGCATCCAGTGGGCAAGCTATTGTGGAGCGGCGGTCCGACTGGACCGGAAGGCAGCCTGGTCGCTATTCCCCTGCTGATCATCATTGCACTGGCGATGTGGCTGTGGTGGGGACGAAGAGTGACCTCTCCGTTTGCCGGCAGCGGGTTGCGGCCGGCGTGGAGCCGGAAGCAGCCGGCGATTGCCGAGGCGACGGTGAGCGATAGGCCATGGAGCGAGGCGGCGAGCTAGGGCATTTTTCCGCGGAAGGGATCGCTTCCCCAACTTCGGGTTCTCTTCCAACTTGACGATCGTCTGTGCTAACCGATTCTGAGCTGACTGGATCATGGCCGGCGGCTTCTTGGCCGGCGGCTTCCGGGGTTATCGGCCTGTATACTAGACGGTTCAGTCGCATCAAAGATCATTGCCCGCCAGCCGCGGTACGCGGCGCTCGCAGGCAGAGCGAGTGGAAAAGTCTATGAATACCAAAGTGGAAATTCCAGCCCAGGGCGACTTCACGGCTGAGGTTCAAGAGTGGATCGAGGCATTCGATGACGTGGTCGTCGCCGCAGGCCCGGAGCAGGGCGGGGAATTGCTGGAAGCCCTGCGGAAGCGCGCGCGGGAAGCGGGCATTACCCCGTCAAGCGAGCTGACCACCCCCTACCACAACACTATCCCCAAGCATGAAGAAGAGCCTTATCCCGGCGACCGGACGCTGGAGCGCCGCGTCGAGAGCCTGATCCGGTGGAATGCGATGGCTATGGTGCACAGCCAGAACAAGAAGGACGCGGGGATTGGCGGACATCTTGCCACTTACTCGTCGCTGGCTACGCTGCTCGAAGTGGGATTTAATCACTTCTTCCATGCGACGTACGGAGACCAGCCGGGCGACTTCATTTATTTCCAGGGCCACGCTTCACCGGGGATTTATGCGCGGGCTTATCTTCTGGGACGGTTGGACGATCAGCGGCTGCTCAACTTTCGCCACGAGCTGCGCGGCGAGCCGGGGCTGTCTTCGTATCCGCACCCCTGGCTGATGCCGGATTTCTGGCGATTCCCTACAGTGTCGATGGGGATCGGACCCCTGAATGCGATTTACCAGGCGCGGTTCATGCGTTATCTGGAGAACAGGGACCTGATCGAAAAAACTCCGCGAAAGATCTGGGCGTTTGTAGGCGATGGCGAGACGGATGAAGTGGATACACTAGGCGCGATCGGCGTGGCGTCGCGGGAGAAGCTGGACAATCTGGTCTTCGTCGTGAACTGCAACCTGCAGCGGCTGGATGGTCCGGTGCGCGGCAACAAGCGCATCATCGACGAGCTCGAAGGCGTCTTCCGTGGCGCGGGCTGGAACGTGATCAAGGTGATCTGGGGCTCGGACTGGGACAAGCTCTTCGAGCGCGACCATACCGGGCTGCTGTTAAAGCGGATGGAAGAGTGCGTGGATGGCGACTACCAGGCATTCAAAACCAAGGGCGGCGCATATATCCGCAAAGAGTTCTTCGGGAAGTATCCGGAGCTGCTGGCGCTGGTCAGCGATATGACCGACGAACAGATATGGACGCTGCATCGCGGCGGACACGACGCGGTCAAAATCTATAACGCCTACAAACGCGCTACTGAGCACAAGGGCGGCCCGACGGTGATTCTGGCGAAAACGGTCAAGGGCTACGGGCTCGGCAGCACGCAGGCACGCAATGCTTCGCACCAGGAAAAGAAGCTCACGGACGATGGCCTTGCGGCTTTTATTAAGCAATTCAATATTCCCATTCCCGAAGAGCTGGCCAGGGAGAGCAAGCCGTATCGCCCACCTCAGCACAGTCCGGAGATCGTGTACATGCAGGAGCGCCGCGCATCACTGGGCGGTTACCTGCCTCGCCGCGAAGTTCCCGAGCTCAACTTCAAGGCGCCGGAGCTCGACTACTTCGGGGAGTGGACGGGCGGCTCGAAGAATCGCGAAGTCTCAACGACGATGGGCTTCGTCAGCATCCTGAGGCATCTGCTCAAAGATCCGGAGATCGGGAAGCTCATTGTACCTATCGTTCCGGATGAAGGCCGCACTTTTGGACTGGAATCGGCGATTCGCCAGGTGGGTATCTACGCGCCAGAGGGCCAGAAGTACAAGCCTCACGATGTAGACATGCTTCTCTATTACCGGGAGGAGCAGGATGGACAGATTCTGGAAGAAGGGATTACCGAAGCGGGCTCGATGGCGTCGTTCACGGCAGCGGGAACAGCGTACTCGAACTATCGCGTGCCGACGATTCCCTTCTACATGTACTACTCGATGTTCGGCTTCCAGCGCGTGGGCGATATGATCTGGGCCTTCGCCGACTCACGGGGCAAGGGCTTTCTGATGGGCGGGACAGCGGGCCGGACGACGATGCTTGGGGAGGGCCTGCAGCACCAGGACGGGCATAGCCATGTGCTCTCGAGCACGGTGCCGACGTGTCTTAGCTACGACCCGGCCTACGTGTACGAGCTAGCGGTCATTCTGCAGGACGGCATTCGCAGGATGTACCAAGAGAACGAGCCGGTCTTCTACTACATCACCATGTACAACGAAGACTATGCGATGCCGGCGATGCCGGAAGGTTCTCGTGAAGGCATTGTGCGCGGCATCTACAAGTTCAACGCCGCGGGCAAGGGCAAGGCAACGGCACAGTTGTTCGGCAGCGGTCCGATCCTGAATGAAGTGGTTCGGGCGCAGGAGATGCTGGCGCACAAATTCGGCGTGCAGGCAGATGTGTGGAGCGTGACCAGCTACACGGAGTTGCGCCGCGATGCTCTTGCTATCGAGCGCTGGAATCGGCTGCACCCTGCCGAGGACGAGAAGACTCCGTATATTCTGAGCGCACTCAATGGGGCCAAGGGTCCGATCATTGCGGCCAGCGATTACATGAAGTCCGTGCCCGATCAGCTTGCACCGTGGCTCCTTTCGAGATTGGTTTCGCTGGGTACGGACGGGTTCGGACGAAGCGACAATCGCGAACATCTGCGGCGGCACTTTGAGGTGGATGCGGAGTCGATTGTTGCGGCGACGCTTTCCAAGCTGGCACGAGATGGGAAGTATGACGCCGGCAAAGCGCAGGCAGCTTTCCTTGAACTCGGAGTCGATACGGAGATTGGCGATCCAGCGAAGCGGTAAAAGGATCATCGAAAGAGAAGGCGCCTGCCTTGTGTGGGCGCTTTTTTATTTGCGCAGACTCTGAGGATGGACTCAGGCGACTCTAAAACCGGGAGTTGGTTTGAAGTTACAACTAAGAGGCGTGTATAAGGAATCCGTGCAGTTTCGTGCTGATCTCAATCATTGCTGATGCCCTCGAACAAATAAACGCCCACGCCGACGCCAGATAATTTTCGGCCTTGCAGTTTGTTGTCAAGCGACAGGAGTAACGATGATTTCCCGACGGACATTTCTTAACGGCGTAGCAGTTGGAGCTGCCGGAGCCGCTCTCAGTTCCACAGCGAAGAGTTACGCACAGATCGTGGGCGCCAACGAACGACTGAACTTCGCCATCTTCGGCCTGAATGGGCGGGGCTACGCGCATCTCTCCGCCCTGAAGAACAACGCTAATGCCGCCCGGGTCTCGCATGTGTGCGACGTGGACCAGAAGATCATGGATAAGTTTTCCGCGGAAGCGCAGAAGGAGCTCGGCTATGCTCCGGCGACCGCGACGGACTTTCGCAAGGTGCTGGAATCGAAGGACGTGGATGTCATCACCATCGCGACGCCGGATCACTGGCATACTCCGTTGGCGGTCTACGGCCTGAAGGCGGGAAAGCATGTCTATGTCGAGAAGCCCTCCAGCCATAATCCGCGTGAGGGCGAATTACTGGTTGAAGCGCAGAAAAAGTACGGCAAACTGGTGCAGGTGGGCGATCAGCAACGCTCATCTCCGCACACAATCAAGATTGTCCAGCAGATTCACGATGGACTGATTGGCCGGGCTTATTACGCCATGGCCTGGTACGTGAATACGCGGAAATCGATGGGTATCGGCAAGGAGACAGCGGTACCGGAGTGGCTCAACTGGGAGCTGTGGCAGGGGCCTGTACCGAGAAGCGCCTATAAGGACAACATTCACCCCTATAACTGGCACTGGCTGCGGCGTTATGGGACGGGTGAGGCTCTCAACAACGGAACTCATGAGGTCGATGTCTGCCGGTGGGCTCTCGGGGTCGATTATCCGCAACGCGTGACGGCGAGCGGCGGGCGCTATCAGTACAAGGACGACTGGCAGTTCTACGACACGCTTGTGACGGGCTTCGAGTATGACGACAAGATGATTTCGTGGGAGGGCCGAAGCTGCCAAGGGATGAAGATCTACGGGCGCGACCGCGGATCGAGCATTCTCGGAACAAAGGGCTCGGTTCTGCTCGATCGCGAGGGGTATGAGGTATACGACTGGAGCGGCAAGAAGACCGATGAATTCAAGACCGGGCAGGAGAACTCAACAAATGACCTGCTGAGCCGCGACTCGATGACGGATCTGCACTTCGGCAACCTGATTGCCGCCATTCGCACTGGCGAGCCGCTGCACTCGCCGATTGCAATTGGCAACATCAGCGTGACTATCCTGCAGCTCTCGAACATTGCCTGGATCGTGAATCGCGAGCTGAACCTGGATACAAAGAATGGGCACATCCTCAATGACGCTGAGGCAATGAAGATGTGGTCGCGGGAATATCAGAAGGGTTGGGAAGTGACAGTGTAGGGCTGTTCGCGGTCATTCTTCGCAAGGTGAGAAATGAAGCGCTGGCTTTTCTTGGTCTTTGTCGCGGCAGGATTTTTGTCGAGCGTGTGGGCGCAGCAGCCCGGCACTTTGCTGGCGCCAACTCCGCCGATGGGCTGGAACAGCTGGGACTCCTACGGTCTCACAATCACCGAGGCCGAATTCAAGGCGAACGTCAACTGGTTTCACCAGCACCTGCAGCCGTCTGGATGGCAATATGTTGTCGTCGATGAGGGCTGGTATCTCACACACCCTGAAAATGCCGACAAGAAGGGCGCTGACGAGGGCTATGTCTTGTCGTCCGAAGGGCTGTATCTCCCCGCGTCAAACCGCTTTCCTTCGAGCGCAAACGGTCAGGGACTGAAGCCGCTGGCGGACTACGCTCATTCATTGGGCCTCAAGTTTGGCATTCACATCATCCGCGGCATTCCGAAAGAAGCGGTGGAGAAGAATCTGCCCGTCGCCGGGTCTTCGTACCACGCGGCAGAAGCTGCGGACCAGAATGATCTGTGCCGGTGGAATCCGGACAACTATGGAGTGAAGGCGAACGCAGCGGGTCAGGCCTACTACGATTCGATGGCGAAGCTATACGCCAGCTGGGGCCTGGATTTTCTAAAGGTTGACTGCATCTCTCAGCCTTACGATGCCCCAGAGATCCACATGGTGAGCGAGGCGCTCAAAAAATCGGGGCGTCCTATCGTGCTCAGCCTGTCGCCCGGCCCTACGCCGCTTGACCAGGCCGCGGATGTCCGTCAATACGCACAGATGTGGCGAATCTCCGACGATATGTGGGATATCTGGTCGAAGAAACCGGGCGAAGAAGCTTTTCCGCAGAGCCTGAAGAACCAATTCGTACTGCTCAGCAAGTGGTCGCCTCACGTCGAGCCGGGGCACTGGCCCGATGCCGATATGCTGCCACTGGGCTATCTGGGGCCGCGTCCCGGGTGGGGCGCCGCCCGGCAAAGCCGCTTTAACCTGGGGGAGGCACGAACACTCCTTACGCTGTGGTCGATCGCGCGATCGCCGCTTATTCTGGGCACGAATCTGACCCTCATGGATGCCCAGATCGAATCCCTGCTCACCAACCCCGAGGTTATCGCTGTCGACCAGCACTCAACAGACAATCATCCCGTCATCGAGACGACCGATACCGTCATCTGGACGGCCCGGCAGGATGCCGGCCGCCTCGTCGCTGTCTTCAACCTGAGCGATGCACCGGTTACCGTGATGCAGCCGTGGAGCAGGCTCGGTCTCGATAAGAGTAGCTACCGTGTACGGGATGTATGGCAGAGAGAAAATCTGGGAACGCAATTCTCGCTCAGGGCCAGTCTGCCGGCCCATGGGGCGATGCTGTTCGAATTGAAGTAGCGGAACCGCATTCCCAATGCGGTCTGGATCTTATCTTTGTTTATCGAAATTCGGCGCAATTCCTGAGCTTTCGGGCTACAATCATGCACAACAACATGCCCGAACAGAAACAACTTCGGGTACTGCTGGCTGTGCAGGATGGAAAAGCCCGCAGTGCTCTCCGCGGCTATTTCCGCGCCCGCGGCGATGTGGTCGAACTGCGCCCCGGAAGAGACCTTCCCGAGACGATTCGAGCGCAAAAGCCGCAGCTGATTCTGCTCGAAATTGAAGCCCGTAGCAGATTGATGTCCTCGCTGCACGATGAGTTTCGCGACATTCCGATCGTGGCCGTCGCGCCGCTGGTTTCAGATCTGGCATTTGAGGCCGCAAAACTGGGAGCAGCGGCCTTGCTCACCTTGCCGCTCGATCAGCGGGAGATCGAGTCGCGGTTATCGCCGGTGCTTCAGTTATTGAGCAACACCGGCGATGCGGAGAAAACAGGCAATCCAACTCCAGTCGCGGATAACGTCGCTGCGGTGCAAGGGCCGCCGGGCCTCTTCAATTCGTCTCCGCGGATGATGGAAATTCGCGACACTATCGAGAAGGTCGCAACGACCAATGCTACTGTGCTCATCCGGGGCGAGAGCGGCGTCGGCAAGGAAATCGCGGCCCGCCTGATCTTTTCCTTGTCCCATCGGCGAGACAAACCCTTCGTCAAGGTGAATTGCGCTGCGATTCCCCACGATCTGCTGGAAAGCGAGCTCTTCGGTTATGAAGCCGGAGCCTTCACGGGAGCGCAACGCTCCAAGCCCGGAAAGTTTGAGCTGGCCAACGGCGGAACGGTTTTTCTGGATGAAATCGGCGAAATGCATCCTGCGCTGCAGGCCAAGCTCCTGCACGTGCTGCAGGACGGCGAGTTCGCCCGCCTGGGCGCCAAGCGTGACACGGCGGTCGACGTACGCGTGCTGTGCGCGACCAACAAACTCCTGGAACAGCGCGTTGTAGAAGGACTCTTCCGGGAAGACCTCTTGTACCGGATCAATGTAGTAACGGTGCATATTCCGCCTTTGCGCGAGCGGCGCAATGAGATCCCAATGTTCATCCACCACTTCATCGAGAAATACTCCGGCTTGTACGAGCGAACCGTGGCGCCATTCGACAGGGAAACGATGGAGGCGCTGATCCACTATCCCTGGCCTGGAAATATCCGTGAGCTTGAGAACCTGTGCAAGCGGTACGTGATCGTCGGGGATTCGACGCAGATTGTGCGAGAGCTTTCACTGCACGCCGTCGACTCCTGGTCGCCGACAACCAATAACGAAGGGCTGACCCGACCTACCATCGAGTTCCCTCTCAGCCGTGAGCCGTCTCTTCTCGACATTGGACGGCAGGCTGCCTGGCAGGCCGAGCGGCAGGCGATCCGGGATATGCTCATAGAAACCCGTTGGAATCGGCGTGAGGCCGCACGAAGGTTGCGTGTCAGCTACAAGGCCCTGCTGAACAAGATCAAACTGATCGAATACGAGGATTCAGGGCATAGTAAGCACTCTGATGCCATATAGTGGTATCTTGATTCCACATTTAGATGCTCTTCCGCAAGCAACAACTTCGCGGTTTCGCACTTAAGTAATGTCTCATTCGGGGAGATTTTTACAAGAGATCAGCGATTTAGCGACGGGATATCTGTACTGCTAAAGAATTTACGTTTCTGATACATCTGTTTGGCCGGTTACTTGCATCTCTGTAAGCAACCTTAGAGGCAACTTCAGGCGTACAGAACCAATCTTCGTGGTACATCTCTCTGTGTAACAGGTCTGCACTTGCAGATCCTCTTCAAATAAATCCCGAGTAGTTACCCCCTCCCTAATGCCTCTTGAGCGGGCCCGCTGGAAAGCGGGCCCATTCGCTCCCATCTTCATCGCGACCCCGCTTCCCTAACCTGTCGTGTACTTGCCTGTGGCTAGAATGGAGGGGTATGCGGACCGTTGCATCTCCAAAGGCGAAATCTCCGAAGCAGGCTCGAGCGCCAAAGGTGCGGGGGGCACGAGTCTCGAGCACCCGAATCGAGATCATACGGGTTCCTTCTCTGTCGGCGATCGGCTGGCTCCTGCACGGCTTCAGTACGCGCAACGGGGGCAGGAGCACGATTTACAGGCCGTCGCAACGGGAGGGCGAGCTCAATCTCGGCTTCACCGCATCGGACGACAGGGCCTACGTTCTAGAAAATCGCGAGCTATTTCTTGCAGCCGTTACTGGACACGCCCGCTTCCCGATGGTCACGCTGCGACAGATTCACTCCTCTCTGACTTACCGGGTGGCGGCGGGCGATGCGGACCTCGATGCGAACGTAAAGGCGGACGGCATGATGACCGACGAGCCGGGCATCCTGCTCGCCATCCAGACGGCGGACTGCATCCCCGTGCTCATTGCCGACCGGAAACGCCGCGCTGTCGCAGGATTTCACGCCGGCTGGCGAGGCACCTTGAAGCGGATTGTCGAGAAAGGAGTGGGGAGGATGTGCCTTGAGTTTGGCAGCAGGCCCGAAGACCTGGCAGCGGCGATTGGTCCGGGCATCGGCGCGTGCTGCTACTCGGTGGGAGACGAGGTGCTTGCAGAGTTCGAGTCGCAGTTCTCATACGCCGCGGAACTTTTCAGCGAGGTCTACGACTCAGATCCAATCAGAGAGAAGTATCCTCTGCTGTTTCTTAACGCGCGTGCGCCGGGCCACGGCGAAACTGGTCGCGGTCAGCACCTCGATCTGGTGGAAGCGAACCGGCGCCAGTTGCTTGACGCCGGATTGAAGGCCGATGCAATTTCGATGGTGGGCGATTGCACACGTTGTCAGACTGACCGCTATTTTTCTTATCGAGCCGAACATGGGTTCACCGGCCGGATGCTATCTGCAATCGGCATTTGTTCTTAGATCGTATCGATGTTGAGGCCTGCAGCTGGGCGAAGCCGCCCCATTCCGCTAAAGCTTACTCGGCAGGAGCGGCAGACTTCGTCCCTTCGGCTTCGTGCGGATTCACCAGATCCCGCAGCTCCTTGCTGGGCTTGAAGTAAGGAACACGCTTTGCTGGAACTTCCACTTTCGCGCCGGTTTTGGGATTGCGACCGATGCGGGGTTTGCGCTGCCGGATCCGGAAGCTTCCGAACCCACGAATTTCGATCTTGTCGCCCGACTTGAGGGCTCCGACTACGGCATCGAAAATTGTGTCAACAATCACTTCGCCGTCGCGCCGTGTCAGGTCGCCAAGCTGGGTGACTTCCTCAACCAGTTCTGCCTTTGTCATGGTGAGCTGCGCTCCAGTCTCTAGGTTAACCCCTTTTAACCATAGTAGATGCGAGAAATTCCTGCTCAGCGTGAAAAGATATTTCATGCCCCGGTATTTTTCAAGTCACTGCGGACGCTTTCTAGAGGCGGAAACAGCCCGACCCTGGGGATAGGGGAACTGTTGGGGGAAGAAGAGTGGCCGTCTTTCTCGGGTACCCTTCAGGGAACCGGTTCGACTACGATGCCTTCGCCTCACTTGAGTGGACAAAGGTGGAAGCGGCCTTGGGTGCTAATCGAATGCCACTCCGGGTCTTTTCCAGAAGCAAAGTTTCGGAACAGCTGCCGCATAACCAATGGTGTTCCAGCCTATGAGCCTGCCGAGGGTTACCGTCCGACCCAGCGGGCAGAGAATCAAAAACAAAGATGCGCCCCTCGCGCAAATAACGGAGTGGTTTTGCGCATTTGGGGTTCGCGCACTGATCCAACATGGGGTTTCTCCGAATCGGCGCGGGCATGGCCGCGCCCTGTTAACAGCTACCTACCAGCAAATATGGTGAAGCGGAACCGCCTGTCGTTTCGCTGCCCGTGAATAAATTGCCTTTTTTCCTGAATTCCTTCTGATTAGGATGCGATGCCCGAAGATTTGAGTTTTCTCGATTGAATCGGCTCCGCATCGTGTGCCTTGTCTTTGAGGTCGCGGGTCCGGATTGTGTATCGGCGACCGGCCGACAGCCTTGAGTGTGCGAAAATAAGCAGTTCGACTCTAAGCAAACTCATGCCCATTCTGCGTTCCGCTTTTATTGCCTTGTCCCGTAACCAGCCGATTCGTCACTTCGCCGAGAGTTCCTCGCTCGGGCGGCGCATGTCCTCGCGCTTTGTTGCAGGCATGGAGATTGAAGATGTCCTCAAATCGGCCTCATCACTAGAGACGCAAGGCATCGCGTCAACGCTCGACAGCCTGGGTGAAAACGTGAATACGCCTGAAGAGGCGCGACATTCGGCGGATATCTATCACCGGTTGCTGGACGCGATCGAAAGCCGGCGCCTGAACGCAAACGTCAGCGTGAAGCTCACGCAGATGGGCATGGATCTGGGCCACGACCTTGCGGGCGAGATCGTCTCCGGGCTGGTGGACCATGCGGTCGCGGCGAAGACCTTCGTGCGCGTGGATATGGAGGGCAGCGAATATACCCAGGCCACAGTCGATCTGGTCCGGCGGCTGCATAGTGTTCCAGCCAACCGAGGCCATGTGGGCATCGTGATTCAGGCCTATCTCTTGCGCAGTGAACAGGACATCGCCACGCTGACTGCAGACGGCATCCGCATCCGCCTCTGCAAAGGCGCGTACAAGGAGCCGCCGGGTGTGGCATTTCCAGAGAAGGCCGATGTGGACGCCAACTTCGTGAAACTGACGCATACGCTTCTGACGAGCGGCATCTATCAAGGCATCGCCACTCATGATGAAGCGATGGTTTCAGCGACGAAACAGTTTGTTCAGGAGAGCCGGATCGATCCGAAATCCTTTGAATTCCAGATGCTCTACGGGGTGCGTCGCGACCTGCAACGGGCGTTAGTCGCCGAGGGGTTCAATGTCCGGGTCTATGTTCCCTTTGGCGCGGAGTGGTATCCGTACTTCATGCGCCGTCTGGCCGAACGCCCGGCGAATGTGCTCTTTATCGCAAAGAATATGCTGAAGCAGTGATCGGGGAGTGCCTTCATCCTATCGACCGAAGTACGGCTGCGGAATAGCTCCGTGGGGCTGGTACGGCTCGATAGAGAGCAGATTCCCGAGCACCGTGCGCTCCTGCGGTGTGAACTGCGACGCATAGCCGCCAGAATTGAGAAACATCTGCCGTTGCTGGGGAGGCATTTGCCGCAATTGCTGGAATGCGCGGCGCACAGCCTGCTGCCGATCCGGCGACATCTGGCCAAGGGCCTGCGAGGCTCCGCGGACTTCCTGCCGACGCTCAGGCGGTAGCCGCTCGAAGTTCTCGTTGCGCGCCAGGATGCGCTGCCGCTGCTCGGGCGTCTTCTCATCCAGGGAGTGCAACCGGTTGACCAGCCTCTGTTGCTGGTCCGATGGCAGGCTGCGGAAGCCGGGCTCGCGGCGCAGTGCGTCCTCCTGCTGCTTCGGCGTCAGGTTCTGGTGGTTGTTGAACCACTCGGGAAGATGCTGCTGTCCGGGACGGGCCGGCTGCGCATTCGGATGAGACTGGGCGTAAGACTGCGATTGCACGGTGTGCGGCGGCGTTGACTGATGAGGATGCGATGGCGCTGGCCCCGCTTGTGGTGCGGATGAGTGAGGCTGAGGCGCGGGCGCGGGATGAGACTGCGGCACGCTATGCTGGCCACCGCCATGCTGATTACCAGCAGAGTGGAAGCCGCTCCCCCTCGGGGCCAAAGCCCAGCTGGAAGACGCGACGCACAAAGCAAAAATCGCAGGCACGAGCGCAGGCAGACCCGGGCGGGTCAGCCAGCCCAGGCGGCTCGCCGAATTTTGCCGTGCGCGCATCGTCATATCTCTTCTAACCAAGAACTCAAATCTGCCGTTTCAGAAACTGAACAGCATGGAAAAGTGCTGCGTGTTACCGGGGATTGCCACTCTATGTTGCCCGCGGGCATTGCCCTCGCCGCGCAATTACAGATTGCTGTTTGACGGACCGCTATCGGCGTCATCGTCCTGCTGATCAAGCGTATTCAGCTGCTGAAACACCTGCGAATTATCATCGAGCGACTGTAGATCGCGAACAGCAGCCGAGGGGCTTGCAGGCTGGTTCGTATTCATAAAACCGGCGTAGGTGCCGCCTCCAATCAGCAGCAGCAGCGCCAGCGCCCCGGCGGCTACAGGACGCAGATGCATGTTCGTGCTGTAGAGCAGGCGCGAGCGCAGGCGCTCGAAGAATCCAGCCGGCTGGGCCTCGCGCTCACTGCGCAGGCGGGCGGCCATACGCGCGTTGAAGAACGGTGACGGCTCAGGCGCGTCCCAGACGTCGAGCGCCTGCATGGTGGCTTCGAGCGCGGCGAGTTCTCCGCTGCATTCGGCACACTGCTCCACATGCTGACGCACCTCTGCTGGAACCGACTCCCGATCAAGGAGCAGGTTCTCAAGGTTCGCTTTGGTTATCCGGCAGATCATGATATTTACCTTCTTTGTGCTGCAAATCTTTCCTGTTATACAAAATCCTTCAGTCGTTCGCGAAGCGTCTGGTAGGCGCGAAAGAGGAGCGATTTCGTTGCCGACTCGCTCAGCTTGAGCACCTCCCCAATCTGCTTATAGTCCAACCCCTGGTACTTGTGCATCAGAACGGCAGTGCGCTGCCGTTCTGGTAATGCCATCACATGCTGGCGGATGGCGCGCATCCGTTCGTCACGAACCAGTTCCTGTTCGACCGTAGCACCCGGGTCAGCGACGTCTGGAGTTGTTCCGGTCTCCGGATCGGGCTGGTCGAGGTAAACATTCTGGGCCGCCCGCTCGTGTTTCGTGTCACGGGCATGGTTCACTCCAAGGTTGGTCGCGATGCGATACAGCCATGTCGTGAACCGAGCCTCGGCTCGATAAGTGTGGCGCGAGCGATACACTCGCAGGAAAACCTCCTGCGCCAACTCTTCGGCCACCGCCTGATTGTGCACCATACGGAACATGAAGTGGATGATTGGCTTATGGTACTTCTGGATCAGAAGGTCGAAGCCGGAGTCATCCCCTTCGCGTACACGGAGCATAATCTCCGCGTCGCTCATTGCGCTCCAGTCGGCCACCGCCCGGCCACCCTCGGTCCGGCCTGGCTCGAGCTGAGCTCCCTTCAACAGCGCGGAATCTAAGGCAATGGAGGCCATATCGTCTTCAACCCCGTTTCCGGGCAGAGGTTGCGTGTCCGGGTCGGGGTCAGAGTCAATGATCTCTGCATCTTCCCGGTCGGGATTTGCGTTGCCTGTCCAGCCGCTCTCCCCCGACTCGTCGGATTTATGCCCAGACGCAGGGCGATCGGGGGCCGGGACTTGTTCGGGATGAGGCATTTTTTCCGTAAACCGATTGTATCTGTCGCCTCTGAGCCTCGGGTCAAATCGTCGGCTCACTAGCGTCTTCGATAGATGAGTGTTTAGAGCGGTTTGGCAGCCTGTGAGCAGGATGTTACTCTATGGATTGTTCATCCCCCGCCCCTCGGGCGCATAACTCAGCGGTAGAGTGCCACCTTCACACGGTGGAAGTCGTAGGTTCGAATCCTGCTGCGCCCACCATAAGATTCAACAAGTTATCTCTCTTCAAGGATTCGGGATGCCTAGCTCACCCGGGGCGTGACTCATCGCTAAGGGGCTGAGGAACGAGCTCACCAGCGAAACTTTGGGATCTCGCCAGTTTGGCCTCCGTGTCATCCCAATTACGCCAACCCTGTTTCCCCCCGCATCCATTGATGAAATGCAGAAAGTAGGGGTGAAGCGCGGGCGAGGCTGGATCGAGAGAGTAGCTTGTATCCACGCGATAGGAAGACGGACTCGTAGAAACTCGCTCAAAATCTGCCATGCCGCGCATTCCATCGACAATGTAGTTGTATTTCGGCGCGAGAGTCTGGTGATTCTGAAGCCCAAACTTCCAGACGGTTGCGACGAGTGTTCCCTGGTCGCGCGTCTTCCATCCGGGATCATCGAAGATCGCACGAGTGTAGGTGTGCCATGTATCAAGAAAGTCCATGGACCCTGAGTCGAAAAGAAAGACTCCGCCGTTCCAGTGCTGCCAATCGGGGTTGGAGACATCGACTCCGAATTTGGACGCGATCGCCTGCCGTAAATGATCGCAGGTGCCGCGAACGCAGGAACATCGCACGGCGTATCGGCTAAACATGGGGAGGCGGGTGTGATCGGCCGCAAAAGTAACCGGACCCCGCTTTCGCTGGAATATCCGGTCCACTCCGCTATGGACTGCGACAACATCACTGTCGAGATAGCAACAGGTGCGTTCTGCATCGCCGACGATGCGATGCAGCCCAGTCTTCATCAATATGCTTGCCTGGTGGTTGTCGAAGCGCTCGGGAACATCCATGCGGATTACCTGGTCGTGCTCGATCCTGCGATCATGGCGCGCGGCAACAACCAGGATGTCCTGTCTTGAAAAGTGCTTGAGGAATCGCAGCGAAAGGTTCACCTGCTCGATGTGATCGTTCCCCGTAACTGCGTACACGAACAGATTCGCGGATCGCCTCATTGCCTGGCAGCCATCTGAATTGCGGTCAGACCAGGCACTTCCACACCAGAGCACCGGGTTCGCAACCTATTCATTTCGTTCTCCCAAATGGGATAATTCTTCCCCATACGAAACTTAAGCATACTTCCCTGCTGCTCCATCTCTGCCACAATCTGACTGAGGTCATCGAGATGCAAGGAGTAAAGACTCAGTTCTACAGGACGCCGGACAATATTCACCCATACGGAAGAGTCGAGTTCCTCGGCGAAAACGCAAAAGTCCGCGAACTCCTGCCAGTTTCGCCTCATCAGGCAGTAGGTTAGGCCAAAGGTCGTCTTCTTCGCTTTTGCATATGAGCGAAAGAGCATTACATTTTCGATCAGCTTGTTGTAGTCGGCGTTTACTCGGATGCTCTCAACGGTCTTCTTCCGGAAGCCGTCGACTGAGACTGCAATTCCGACCGGCAGCTTATCCAGAATGCGCTCAACTCGCGCGTTGAATTGGGTGCCGTTCGTAGTCACAGTAATGGGAAGATTGATGCAATCTTCGATCAGCATATCCCATATTCGAAAGCACTCGGCCTGCAGAAACGGTTCGCCTCCTAAGAACTTCGCGATCCTCAGATGAGGTAGATAGCTGCGTAACTCCGTGAAAAATGCATCCGAGTAACATTGCGGCAAAGGTGGAAGCTTCTCGCGATGCGCACGAATCGCGGAGGAGAACCTTCCGTCGCACATGATGCATTCCAGATTGCAGGTATTGCTCATGGAAAACTCCATCATCTGAGGCCACTCAGGCGTTTCAGAGGACACCGTAAGCGTGTCCCATCTTGTTATGGGAACATGGATAAACTGTCGTGTGTCTATTTGCCAGGCGCAGAACTGGCAGCCGAGGCCAAAATCATAGCGCCTGACCGCACTGCGTAGTTCTCTGAGGCTCGCACTTTCCCAAATTTCAGTTATGGTATTTTGACTTACGTTACCGACAGGGTGCGACCCGTTATGGCAGCAGACGCGCACGTCACCCTGGGCACTAAAGTAGAGAGAAGTGAACGGCGCGTAGCATCCGGATCGGAATGCTTTGCGTGAAAGATCGCGTGTAGCGTCGAAACCTGCCACGATCTCCGAGTCCATGCACATCTCCTAGTAGAGCAAGGTCTCCACGGCGCCCAGGGCCTGTTCGCCCGTGATAATCCTGCTGTCCTGAATAACGGTTCGATGACTGAGACCGTTGCGGCCGGAGATGGATTCCGGCACGCGATGCGAGCCTTTGGTCACTTCCCTTCCGAGAAGATGAATGGAGCACTCTTTTGGCTCGTCATACCAGGCTGGAGAGTGCTGGATCCATATACCCACAGTAGGCAGATCGCGTTTTGCCATGCTGAGGTGAAAAGGCCCGGTAGGCACTCCAATAGTCAGAGACGCGAGCCTCACAAGGGCTTTCATGATTATCCCGAAGGGTATGCTTTCGTGGCTGGCCGCTCCGAACAATTCAGCATAGCTAAAGCAATTGGTCGCCTTTGATCGGACGGTATGGTTTCCATCAAATAGGCGATCCTCCATAGCGAGGAAGATCCACCGGCGATCTTTTTTTAGGAGCAGGCGCATGAACTGCCGGCACTCTTCTGCCTCTCGCCGCCGCCGGGGAGGCAAGTCCTCACGCCAACGGTGCCCCCAGTTCTTGCCCGTAGAGGTGTAGCCATTTCTCGCAAGGATACATAGCTTTCTGCTGCCAAATCCTGCGAAATTTCTTAAACGCGCCTCAACCCAGCGAACGATCCATGGCGCCACGTCAAAGTTAATGCAATTGATGAGGGGGACGCCCGCTTCAATCACAGGAATGCTGGAGCGTGGAACGACATGGCGAGCCAGGTTCCGCGCTTTTGAATGGTAGGGATAAGCCTTGGTCCCAAAGGTCTCTGGATAACTCGTCCATAACAGAGTAGTGATGTTGTTCTCCCAACAGGCCTCATAAATCGATAAAGGCAGGGAAACCCTCTGCTTCCCTCCATCGATCCGGTTGTAATCCAGTCCCATGTTGCGGTTGCACAAAGAATATCCATCGGCTGCCTGCACTGCCGGCGGTCCTCCCACAAATATAGGAGTTACGTATTCGCTTCCGTCCATCACAGAGAGATAGTCGTCGCCGAATCGCGTTATCCAATAGCGGTTAGAAGGCTCAAGGAGGGGCAGAACATAACCCAGCCCGACGAGATCTCCGAAGCCGTGCGGCCAATAGATAAGTACGTTTTCACCTCGGATTGAAGCAAAATCGCCGCGGTCGTGTGTGCATACTCGCATGGACCGCGTCTTGACCTGGATCTCTCCATTCGAGCCTTTCATAACTGATCCTGCGGAATGAAGGCTGGCAGTTCACGAGGTGCCAGCTTCTCTTCAAATATGCTCCCGGATAAGTGTGCGCCTCCAGCAAGAATTCTGCGCGTCACTTCTATCTCACCGGCTGCGAGATAGTTGAGGACACCCCCGTCGAAGTATCTTTGGATAGATCGGATCACATCCGCCGCGCCAATCATGTGCATGCAATGCGGTAAGTCGTTCACAACATCCACGCAGATCTTATCCGGGAGGTCACTTGGAGACTTGTCGCCTAACGAACGAGTCCGATGTCTCCCGCATCCCGTGATATCACAACAGGTCAATGAGCCTATCGTATGCAGAAATTGGTGAGTGGGATAACGTTGCCACTGCGTAGATTGCCCGCCACCGGAAATCACTACGCATGCACGATTGGGCAAATCATGTTTGGTCTCGACGGCCGCGGAGAGATGCATGAGCAGGTTGAGGGGGCAGAGCAGGCCCTGAGCGTGGTGAACGAGCCGGACAAGTTGACGCAGATCCGTTTTCCCTCGCAAATCGACGACTCCGTTCAACGCTGGATGATGGTCCCCCTGGGCGCCTACTTGAACGAAGAGAATACGGTCGCGGAAGGCGTCAACGACAGCTTGAAAACGCTCATGCTCCCACCACTTGATTGTTTTTTCGAAAGTGCCGCCCGCGCTGACTATCCAGAACGGAATTTCGTCTCCGGTGAGTTCCTGCACCTGAGACATCCAGGATTTCTCCCGCCGCGAAAGGTGCAGGTCACCCCGAAACAAAGTCGGCTTAATCTCGATATCCAGAAGAGTCCCAAGGTGTCTCAGAAACCCGTGTATGAAGTGGAAAGGCGGATCGTCACTCCGTTGAGCAAGCCATGGGTTGCAATCGATCTGCTCAACGTCCGGATCGCGCAGATCAAGACGGGTAAGGTGCGGGTTGTGGCGCCATAACTCGGGGTAGCGAGTACGCACGTCTGTCTGAAACTGACCGGAGCAGGAGGAGTGCAGGTCGCGCACTGCTGCCGTCAGCATGACGATTGTGCTGGCGCTGTGATCGCACTTCAGAATAACTCGCCGCATCGTTGTTATGTCGCTACATCGTTAGGGAATGCGCAATCGGTTGACGTACCGTCGGTTGAGCGGCAGAAAAATCCTGCTCCGTGAGCCAGGCAAGACGGCCGCCGTCAAAATACATCTGAACTCCGTGGATGACGTCTTCCGCAGAAATCATATGCATGCAGCGCGGCATCCCCTGCACGACGTTGAGGCAGAGATTCCTGGGTAAGTCTTTCTCGCTACCATCCCCGAGAGGAAGAGTACGGGCCTTCCAGCAACCGCCCTTTTCACAGCACGGAAGAGCTCCGACAGTATGCAGGAATTGGTGATGCGGGTAGGCCTCCCATTGAGGTGGTTCACGCCCCCCCGCGATCACGACGCAGGGCCTGGTTGGTCCGGCCCCGCCCTTTGTCTCGACGGCCGCGGCCAGATGCATCAGAAACGTCACGCCGCAAACAACGCCCTGGGCGTGATACACCAGCCTTACTAATTGACGAACATCGGTAAGACCGCGCAGGTCGATCACCCCTCGCAATGGTGGATGATAGTGGTGCAATTCTCCGACCTGCACAAACTGGATCTTTCCGTAGAAGTGATCGACAACCTGCTGGTACCGGTCGCTGGCCCACCATTTGGCGGTAAAGTCGTATTTACCTCCAGCGGCAATCACCCAGTATGGAATCTCCTTCCTGGTTCGCTCCTGGACCTGCGATATCCATCTTTTTTCCTGTTGATGAAGGTAGACATCTCCGGCGTGTTTTTGTGGACTGATCTTCAGAGACAGCTTGTCGTTCAGATATTCAGTGAAGGACTGCATAAAGTGATAAGGCGACTCGTTGCTGCGATGGATAAGTGGATAATGGCAGCGTAGCGCCGTCACATCAGGATCATCTTCCCGCAACGGGGTGATCAGCGGGTTATGTTGCCATAGCTGATCCACGCTGGTTCGCACGTCGGTCAGGAATTCGCCTGGATAGCAGGCGTGCAGATCCCGCACGGTCGCGGTCAGCATCAGAATGTCGCCGGGACTCTGGTGGTTTTTGAGAATGAGTTTCCGCATCTACGTACAAGACCCTCCGCAACCTGGGCAAACCGAAATTTTGAGTCATTTGCGAACTGAGGGATAGGCCTCAATAATGGCGTGGGCCAATGTTTCCATATCCTTATATTCTGCGTGGGGCAGGCAGCGCGTCTGGTATCGATTGTTCTTAAGTTTTACGACCGAAATCGGCTTCCCATTCACCGAAAGGGCGCTCGCTGCTCCGGTTGTCGAAATAATAAAGGGAACACTCTTATGCCGTAGGGTTCGACGCTGGGTTGCCTCGGGCATCTGATTTCCTCCTTAGCGCGGGTATCCGAACTGCCTTGAAGCAGCCCGGATAATTGGATGCAGCTGTCTTGTCTGTTTCTGGTCACGCCTAATCCGAGTCGTACTTGTAGCCCAGAGTCAGAGAGTTCACCAGGTCGGCTGGCGTTATCGTATCGGCCGCAGTATCCCAGGGGAACATCCTATCGTGGAGGTTGTGACCTAGCGGGCCTCCGCTGACAGGAAGATAACCCTTCCCGAGTCCACCTGCCACCGAAGTCTGCCACAGATTCCATAGCCGGTCCAGATTGCAGGAGTGCAGGAAGAAGACGGGGTCATTGGGAGAGGTTGGCAGCTCCATGCTTCCTCCCACCCACAGATGGACGAGATCATCCAAGCTTTCTGCGGCAACTCGGAATCCGCTGGTTGTGGCGCTGCTGAAGTTCGTGGCATCGTACGGGGAAAGAAGCTGCGTCGTTGAGAAAGTCTTAAGAGTTGGCAGATTCGCTTCCGCAGGGAGTGATGTTCCGCGACCCAGCGTTCTTCGGAGGGAAGCCGCAGGCGCAGGAGTCCCGTCCGGATTCTGCTCGACGGTTGTCCAGGTGCCACCGCTCGCCGTGCAACGGAATGGGCCCGTTGTGACCTGATCGGCCTTCGTGGGATCACCATCGCCTCCCATCAGTGCAGGCAACCAGATTGGGGAAGCTCCCGGCGCAAGCGCGGTGTCGGCGGCACAGTTCCAATAAGGCAACGCGAATAGAGGCCACACCTGCTTGCTTATCAACGCTGACAGGTCCTTTTCCAGGCTTAGGAGCAGTTCGCGATGCCATGGAAAGAATGCTGGACCACCTTGGGCAGCATTGCGATAGGTCGGGTTATTCAGGTCGGTAGCAGGATCTCCCGTCGCCGGAGTAACGTGCGCCAAGGCGCTGGCGCGCGTGACTACGTAACTGTTGTATTTGCCCTTTGCTTTGAGTGCGAGCAGCGCATTCACAAATGCAGTCTGCTGAGCAGTCGTGAGGGTTAGCACATTCTGGCGAATTCGAATCGCAGACCCTGATGAAGCGCTCCCACTTGATCCGGAAGAAATACTGCTCGTGGACGGAGCACTGGGCTTCGATGAGCCTGAAGAGCTGGGTGAACTTGGCTTCGACGAACTCGAAGACGACAAGCTGGAAGAACTGGGTTTGGATGAGCCCGAAGAACTAGAGGAACTCGGCTTCAAAGAGCTCGATGAGCTGGACGAACTGGGCTTGGACGAACTCGAGGACAACGAGCTGGATGAACTCGGCTTAGACGAACTCGAGGACGAAGAGCTGGATGAACTCGGCTTAGACGAACTCGAAGACGACGAGCTGGATGAACTCGGCTTAGACGAACTCGAAGACGACGAGCTGGATGAACTCGGTTTAGACGAACTCGAGGATGAAGAGCTGGAAGAACTCGGCTTGGACGAGCTCGAGGACGACGAGCTGGATGAACTCGGCTTAGACGAACTCGAGGACGAAGAGCTGGATGAACTCGGTTTAGACGAACTCGAGGATGAAGAGCTAGACGAACTCGGCTTAGACGAACTCGAAGACGACGAGCTGGAAGAACTCGGCTTGGACGAACTCGAAGACGACGAGCTGGATGAACTCGGTTTAGACGAACTCGAGGACGACGAGCTGGATGAACTCGGCTTAGACGAACTCGAAGACGACGAGCTGGGCTTTGCGGAACTCGAACTGGACTTCCCAGTGCCTGAGCTCTGTTTCCCAGAGCTCTTGCTGGAGCCGGAACTCGAACTGTCGCCAGAGCTGTCACCGGAACTGCTATCACCCGAGCTATCCCCTGAGCTATCTCCAGAACTGTCGCCGGAGCTATCACCAGAGCTATCGCCGGAACTGTCGCCGGAGCCATCACCAGAGCTATCGCCGGAGCTGTCTCCAGAGCTATCGCCAGAACTGCTGTCACCCGAGCTATCCCCGGAGCTATCGCCAGAGCTATCACCAGAACTGCTGTCGCCCGAGCTGCTGTCGCCCGAGCTGCTGTCGCCGGAACTGCTGTCTCCAGAGCTGCTGTCGCCCGAGCTGCTGTCACCCGAGCTGCTATCGCCGGAGCTATCACCGGAACTGCTGTCACCGGAGCTACTGTCTCCGGAACTGCTATCACCGCTGTCGCCTGAACTGCTGTCACCGGAGCTGCTGTCTCCGGAACTGCCATCGCCCGAGCTGCTGTCGCCACTGTCTCCCGAGCTGCTATCAGAACTGCTGTCGCCGCTGTCTCCCGAGCTACTATCAGAACTGTCGCTGCTGTCAGAACTGCTGTCGCCACTGTCTCCCGAGCCACTATCGGAACTGCTGTCGCCGCTGTCCCCAGAACTACTATCGGAACTGTCGCTGCTATCAGAACTGCTATCGCCACTGTCTCCCGAGCTGCTGTCGCTGCCATCGCCCGAGCTGCTGTACGCGTCGTCGTGCGGGCTCACCAGCCGTTCCTGGATCTTCGGCAGATTCAGCTTGATTGCCGCCACCCCCGTGGACGGCGCTGACGGCGCCTTCGGCTGATCTTTCGCCAGCAAAGGCGTGTCGCCCTCGTCGTAGGTCGGGTCGAGGGTCACGCCCAGCGAAGTCGCAAACTCATTTGTCTCGCTGATCTTGCAAACCACCGACGACTCGCCCCATACCGCTTCAATCAACTCGCGCAGGTCGTCGTCGTACATGCGCACCGAGCCATTCGTCGCATACAGAAGCCTGCTGGCTGGATTGGGTGTACCGGCGTGGATCACCAGCACGTGGCGGCCATTCTGATCGGCAATCGCTGCCTGGCCCCGCACCGGTTCAAGCACGATCATGCCAAACTTGCCGAACTTGCCCGCGTCGTACGCCGTTCCACGGCCCGTCCGCACGATGCCGCGCATGCGATACTCGCCCGTCGGCGTGTCTCCGTAGGGCTGCAGTGGAGAGCGCGTCGGGTTCCGGTGCTCGCTCGCCGCAAAATCGTTCGCTCGGCCGCACACCGGATACGGACCCGCCAGCTTGCGTCCCGCATCGTCCTTCAGTATCAGGCGACCCACCCGGTTACGGTCCGACGCCAGAACAATTTCTATCATAGACATGAGTGCTATCCTCTCCTGGCTTCACCGGCTCATCATGCGAGCAGGGAGCGATACTGGTCTACCATCCGGTTCATTGAGAAGCGCTGTCGTACTGTTGACTCGCTCGCTCGGCCGAAGGAATCCGCTACATCGGGGCGAGTGAGAAGGATCTCGATCTTGTCGGCCATGTCCCGCGGATCTGTACTGGAGACAACAAAACCATCAACTCCGCTTTGGATCAGCTCTCGGCTCGAAGGCGATGCAGTCGCGACCACAGGAGTTCCAGCCGCCATCGCTTCCAGCACTGCATTTGAGCACCCCTCTTCATTAAACGCCGACACGAATACGCGGAAGGATCTCAAGTGGAGCGTCACGTCATGAACGGCCCCCGCAAAGTGAACATTCTTGAGACCCAGGCTGGCCGTGCGGTTCAGAAGCGAGTCCTTGTACTTTCGGTGACCGTTCTGGGCCTCACCCACAATCGTCAAAGATGCGCTGCCAAGGCGCTCCACCACGATCGCAAAGCTGTCAAGGAGAAACTCAATCCTGTTCTCCGGAGCAACGCGCCCGCATGTTCCGACGCGCATTACAGCATCGACCGAGCGGTCCGATGTCTGCGCAAGTCGACATGCAGGTACGCCATTTGGTATCACGACTACCTTGTCTTTCCAGCCATTGAGGAGCGGATTGGTCGTGCCTGCGTTGGACTTGCAGACAAAGGAATCGAGCCGCGCAACGTAATCGGCCGCAGTGTAGGAAATTCGCCGCTGAAATGCTAAGGTCTCCTCGAGTTCTCTGAACAGAAGAGTACCCGGACTTACATCGATGATTCGCACGCTCGTGCATGACAGGATCTTGCTGACCAGTAACTTGACGGATGCGTCCGTATTCCAGAAGCACACTGTGCGTACATTCAAGCTGTCCACCACATTCAGCACGCGCTCCGCCGTGTCCACGACATGGGCAGGCCTATCAAACGTAATTACCTGAACCCTCGCCCGACGCAACTCTTCCAGATAGAACCGATCGTGAATGGCCCCAAGAACGCAGACGGATACGTTTTCCCCCTCAGGCATGTTGATCAGTAGATTGGTGAGAGAGCGCTGAGCTCCGCCCATATTCAGGTTGTTCGTAACAAACAGAACTCCGGAGCGAGGGCTGTGCTTGTCGACACCATAGTTGCCGAACGAAGACCAGATGCGCGGAACGAGATCGGAATACGCGGGCTTCTCAGCGACGGTACGCGCCGTCTGCGGCAGAGTCGACAAAGCATCCACATATGCTGCTATGTCCGACGAATCGTGCACCAGGACTGATCCGTCTATAAGAGCCTCCGCGTTGCCCCCTGCATTTGCCGCCACTACCGGGCATCCCCATTGCTGCGCCTCAAGCAGAGCAATGCTGAGCCCTTCAAAAACGCTCGTGTTGAGATAGACGTCGAAGGCAGAATAGTAGGGATCGATGTTGTCGACCGCCCCGACAAGCACAACGTCCTGCTGGAGGCCCAACTCCTCGATCGATCTGCAGACAACTTCGAACGTGAGACGGCCGTAGCCGTAGTCGTGATCCCAGGAACCCACGATCATCAACTTCGCGTCGCGTACCTTTCGGAGTCCTGCCAACACCCGGATTGCCCGCGGGTAAGCCTTCTGCGCCTTGAAGCAGCCAACCATACCGATAAGAAACGTGTCGTCGGCAATGCCGTGGCGACGCCTCACCTCGAGACGGTTCCTCCGGATATCCTCCTGCATAAACCACCGCTGCAACTCATGGCGAATGGTAACGACAGGCGCCTGGCACCCGCTCTCGCGGAGTTCCTTTGCAACGGAATCAGACACAGCCACGACAAAGGGGGTGTGCGCTGCAGAATAAGACTCAGCCGAATCCTGCCACCCGTCACTGGCATTGTGGATCACTGGAACAGTTTGCACTCCAGCCTTCCATAGAACCTTGAGATCGCTTGCCGCAATCAAGTGGGTGAAGAGAAGATTCGTCCCGGAGCGCAGTACACGCTCGGCTGCCTCTCGAAGTCTCGCCTCCCGATAACTCGCCTTCCAGCGATGTATCTCAAACAGGCCGGAAGCGCCGACAGCATACTGTAATTCGACATCCTTCAAAACAAATAGTGTGCCGCTTGCAGAACGCGTTTGCAGCGTAGAAATTGTTTCATGAACAATGCGCTCGGCTCCTCCGAGCGCAAGACTCGCGATCATGATATTCACGCACGGCATCAAAAAAACCGACCTTAAAGGCTGTACCTCTCGTAGAGCTTAGCCAGCGTTGTAAAAGGCCTGGCATGATTCTTGTCCGGGACCTCTCCAGTCATCTTCAGGCCTTTATAGAAGCCCCCGGTGGAACTCAGTGTCTTCCAGCATTCATGTAACCAATGAATTACATAGAAGTTATCTGGAATGGGCGCATCCCGCTCAATGAAATCCCTCACATGCCCGTTCCAAAGATCCGCGTTGCTTATGTCATTTCTGACGAAACGCGACAGACCCAGTTCACGGACAGTCTCGCTCAGCGCGCGGTTTCCAAAGTGCCAGTCCCCATCTTCGCGCACGTCTCGGGCAGCCCGATAGTAGGTCATCTCCATTAATCTGCTCCCCGCCGGACACTTCATAACATTGCCCACAGCGCCCAGTCGATGACTGCGAAACAAATAGGGTTCAACAAAATCAAGCGGCTTGAGACAAGTCACATCCATATCAACCCAGTATCCCCCCTGCTCATAGAGGAGCTTGTAACGAAACAGATCGGAGAACCCTGCACAACTACCACTTCCTACGCCGCACTCTGCGTCAATGGTCGACCTCTTGAATACGCAGTCCGCCGGAAGAATCTCCGCTGCGTCCCTTAGCCGCGCTCCCCGGGGTAACTGGCAATGAATATCAGAGTAAGTCCATAGGTTGAATTCGTGTCCGTGGTCAACAAAAGAGCAAACGGTCAGCAACTCCAGCCTTGAGAGGTTGGACCCTATCCACAGGCCGTGGACAGTTCGGTTCGATTCATTCATTGGAACCGTCCCCAGAAGGGAGGAATGGCTGACTTTCGAGTTCGCAAGAAGCCTAGAAGAGGGGTTTAGCATTGTCAATCGCTAAATCATCCATTGGGACCGATATTTCACCAACCTTTCACGACGAAACAACTCCGGCGAGGTGTGTTTGCAACCACTCCCATTCTCGTGCGACACCAACATCGAGAGACACGCCCGGCTCATACCCCAGGCGCCGTCGCGCCTCCGAAATGTCCGCTTCTGTTTCATAAGGATCGCCGCGCTGGGTCCCGCAAAACTGACGAGTTATGCGGCGGCCGGTCGCGTCTTCGATGATGGCCAAGCAGTCATTCAGCGTAGTAGGGCTCCCGCCACTAACGTTGTAAATCGAGGAGTGGCAGGACTCGCTCATCGCTGACACGGAGGCATCCACTACATCGTCAACATATGTAAATGCGCGACGTTGTGTGCCATCACCAAAAATGTAGATCGGCGTTTGTGTTATCGCCGCATTCAGGAATCTGTGGATGGCCATGTCCGGACGTTGCCGGGGCCCATAAACCGTGAAATATCTCAGGATGGTTACGGGCAGGGAATATTCTGAGCTGTACGCAAGGCATAACCCTTCCGCGGCGATCTTGGTAGCACCATACGGGGAAAGAGGACGAGGGATGGCACGCTCCGTTACCGATCCGGATGCCTGGCCATAGATGGACGAGGAAGAGGCAAAGATAAATCGGCGAACATCGCAGTTGACAATAAGCTCGAGCAGCCTCTGCGTCGCCAGGATGTTACTGGTCACATAAGTCTCGAAAGAGGTAGACCAACTCGACCGAACACCGGGCTGCCCTGCCAGATGAAACACATAGTCTATGTGCGCCGGCAGGGTGCCCGCCGGAATATCGTTCAGATCCTTCTTGTGAAAGATGAATGCCTTAGAGGCGAGAAGAGCGCGGAGGTTCTCTTGTTTCAACAGCGGGGAATAATAGTCGTTCAGGCTGTCGACACCAATTACAAAATAGCCTTTGGCGAGCAGCGCTTCCGCTAAGTGAGAGCCAATGAAGCCAGCCACTCCTGTAACAAGACACACTCCCGAACCGGTCGGCTGATCAGTTGTCGTTGAGTCGCGTGCGAAGCGCCGTGCCTTCTCAGTCATAATTCCGTCGGCGTGCCTTTTCGTTGCCGCTCCAATAGTTATTCAGGCTTTGTGTTTGCGCCGCCACATAACGGTGCAGCCCTTCAAGGAGTTGTATCTCTCTCCGTGATAACTCCGGGTGCCAGATATCCAGGATCACAACGGTCCGCGTCTCGGCTGTATGGTTCCACGCTTCGTGCTGATAATAGTCGTCGAACACCAGACATTGGCCTTCCGCCCAGTTGCGTACTTCTTCGCCTACTTTGATGGCACAGTCTCCGCTCGGAACCTGAATTCCAAGATGGCAGCGCAGTCTCATATTCGTTGGACCGCGGTGAGCCTGAATGGCAGTATGTGGGCTCATTCGCGATACATACATCAATCCTGCGAGGGTTTTTACGGTGTCGTGGCGCTCAATGATCCGAGTGATCGTGGGACACAGCTTGCAGTTCTCCTGGTTCTTTCGACCCCGCTCGTAGAGCATGAGCACCTGCCATGATCCTGAGCGCTTAATGCTTTTTTCACTTTCGGGGTGGAAGGAGTCATCCTCAAGAGCGAGCACCTCCTGGCGGATCTGTCGGAAATTGGCCTCCAGATCTATAACGATGGGAAAGGTTTCAGCACTATGAAAAGGACGCGATGGCAGTGAAGGATAATGAAACATCCTGGGATTCGCAGTATTGTCCGCAAATAAACTCATGTACTGCTGGAAGCGTCCGTCCGTGGGAGGCGGGACAGAAATCGCTTCTTCAGCGTGCGAAGACGATGCCTCGGCCGCAGCGAGCGGCTCTGTACTTGCCGTGCGCTCAGAATGGCCAAACCTATCAGTCCCAAACCTGTCAGTCAAAGAGGTGAAGCGTCGATTTAGCGCGGCAGAAAAGGCGCGGCCTGGTTTTTCAGCTGCGAGTCTTTCCATTGCACAAGCAAGCCAGGTCCACTCTGTAAAGGTGAGCCTCTTATCCCAGGCGACGCCGATCGCCAAGAGCTGCTTTCTGGCCTGCGAACTCAGTTCCAGGGTCGACCCCAGATCTCCTTCCTGCATGGCGAGATAAGCGCGCCAAATGGTCGGCTCAGCCCAGAGGGGGCAAGAGCTCGACAAAAGCGAGAGCTTTTGGGCGGCCTCTGTGCGATCTCCTGACTTAAGGGCTTCAAGGCCACTCATGTAAGCAGCGCGAGCATTTTGCTCCTGCTCGCGAGAAGGGAGTGGATGGCCAGATCTCAGAAATAAAGGCAAAGAAACAGCCGGAGAGAGATGCCTGGCCATCGAGCCAAGGCGTTCGAGCCATATCCCCGGGCCGCCGTCTGAAGCTTGTGCCTGCTCCGCCTCATTGGCCATGTGGATCAAGAGCAAGGAATCGATATCTTCCTGATTCAGCTTTTCGCTAACATTGCCGGCATTCGAACGTAGCTCGAGCGCGGCTCCTCGATCTGACGTTGTCGCACGCCGGTCCAATGCAGCGAAGAACCCCTGTCGAGGGAGGGTGCAGAACAGGAAGACGCTTCGCTCTGCGCGGTGACCGATAAAGGATCGGGCTGACGCCCTCTCGCTCAAGGGGATTAGCTGAGTTTTGTAGACGTCTGTCGCATAAATAGAATGGAGCGCGCCAGCATTCTGGATCCAGACTGGCTGTGACCATCGCGCTAATATCCGGCGTGTGTTGAGCAAATGCTGGCAAAGCGACTTGGTGTGGGCATGGCCCAGCCTGTCTGCCCCCATGCGATGGAGATACGCCTTTACCTCTTGATGCTCTGGTGCCAGTTCGCCGGTGGCGGGTGAATTCGCCCGCTCGAACGGCGACAGGAGTGTCGTCGACATCGATCCTCCAGCGGCCGCGGATGACTAATCTTCGAATCGCGGCAGCCGCCGCTTGTAGTCAGCAGAGTACAGGCGTTGAGGCCGGAAACTCTTCGCCAAACCGGAATTCTTGATAGTTCCGACCAGGTCATTTTTGGGTAGGAACGCGGACTGTGCTCAGCAGGACGTGAGTTGTCAAAATAGTACATTTGACAGGAAAGTCAAGTGTTTTCTTCAACCCTCGATTTGATGACATTTATAGATTTCCCAGGCGAGCCGGATGGCCTCGATGTTTCCTCCGCGTTAGCGGCGCGTGGCTCGACGTGAGGCAGTTGAAGTCCGTACACTAAGTCCGGTCAGGAGCGATATGGAAGCCAACGAAGCGCAGGAACTCAAGGAGCAAAGCGAAGAAGCCAAGAAGGACGCGAGTCTGCGCCCAGTGAGTTTTACCATGAGCGTCCTGGCAGTGCTGGTTGCCGTTACCACCGTGCTTGGCCATCGTACCCACACGGAAGCTGTGCTCGACCAGGCGCGTGCCAGTGATCAGTGGAACCTGTATCAGGCGAAGAAGAACCGGCAATACAACACCGAGCTCACCGCCGACCTGCTGAACGCCCTGCCCATCCGGGATGCGGCCGCCGCAGACAAGGTGACGGACGGCTATAAATCTCACCTGGAAAAATGGAATGAAGACCTCGCCGAAGAAGACGAAAAAGCCAAAGAGTTCGAAGGCGAGGTACGAAAAGCCGAGCGCCATGCCAATCGCTTCGACCTGGGCGAAGCGCTGCTCGAAATCGGACTGGTTATCACGTCGATCACCCTGCTCACACGCCAGCGGGCGTACTGGGGGTTAGGCATGGCCTTCGGAATCGCCGGTATCTCCGTGGCAGCATGGGCATTTTTCATCCGATAGCCATCTGTCTTTCCGAGAGACCACGAGAGCGAGTCAACCGTTTGCTCCGTCGTATAAGCTTTACGGGAAAGGACCGTTGACCCTCCATGAAATCCCTCTTTCGCCGAGCTGTCTCCACCGGATTTCTGATCCTGATTTGCATCATCTCTCTGCACGCGCAGGAGATTACGCCAATCATCGCCGTCGATCACGGCCCGAATGCAGCCGAACAACAGCAGAAACATTACGTGGTCATGGTCTCGCTCGACGGATTTCGCTATGACTACCCGAAAAAGTACGGCGCGAAGCACATTCTTGCAATTGGTGCGAAGGGCGCCAGTGCGCCGGATGGGATGATCCCCTCGTATCCGTCGCTGACCTTCCCGAACCACTACACGCTGGTCACGGGCCTTTATCCGGAACATCACGGCATCGTCGCCAACAGCTTTTATGATCCCGATCGCAAGCAGACCTACTCCATGCGTGATGCTAAAGCCGTCACGGATGGCTCCTGGTATGGCGGCGTGCCGCTGTGGTCGCTGGCTGAGAAGCAGGGGATGCGTAGCGCCTGCTTTTTCTGGCCAGGCTCAGAGGCGGAGATCGCCGGTGAGCGCCCCAGCTACTATCTCCATTTTGACAACAAGGTGGACGACAATAAGCGTATCGACCAGGTCATTGCGTGGCTCAAGATGCCTGTGGACCAGCGTCCGCACTTCATCACGCTCTACTATTCAGACGTCGACCATGCCGGACATGAGCACGGGCCCAACAGTCCGCAGGTGGCGGAGGCCGTAAAGCATGTCGATGATCTGATCGGCCGGCTGGAGAAAGAACTCGATGGACTGCACATGCCCATCGATCTGATCGTCGTCGCCGATCATGGCATGGAACGCGTTCAGGGCGACTGGATTACCCTCGACAAGTACGTTCCGCTCGACGGTTTCCCGACTGTCGGTTCCCTGCTCTATCCGCCCACAGAAGCCGATACCGTGCGCATCTACAAGAAGCTGAGGGCCGCCGATGCGGGCTTTCTCGTCTACCGCCGCGCCCAGGTTCCGGCCGAGCTGCACTACAACGGCAACCCGCGTGAGGGTGATCCGGTGGTGATCGCCAAGGGCCCGTACATAATCCGCGCGAATCCTCCGCCTGCCGACCGACCGGACTTCCTTCCCACAGGCGAGCATGGCTACAACCCCAACGAGATGACAACGATGCGTGCCATCTTTTTCGCCGAGGGCCCGGACATTCGTCCGCGCAGTACTGTAAAGCCGTTCGAAAACATCAATGTTTTTCCGCTCGTCGTAAGGATTCTTGGTCTCGAAAGCCCGAAAGTCGACGGCAGTCTCAACGTGCTCTCCGGGATCCTTGACCCCTCACTCAGCGACGAGGCCCAGCGTTAGCGATGGCCAACTTTCTTGGCTTCGACGCCGGAGGCACCAAGACCACCTGCGCATTGGCTGACGACACGCAGGTGATTGCTCGCAGGATCGGCGGAAGCATCAAGCCGCTGCGCGTGACCATCGAGCAAGCTCAACAAAACCTGTCGGCATTGCTCAGCGAAATAGCAAAGGAGAGCGGTGTCGACCTCAGCTCGATATCCTCTTCCTGCATTGGCGCGGCAGGCGCGCGTCTGCCGCAAACCGATGGCTGGATGCGCCAGATTCTCTCGCAATGCGCGAGCGGTGAGATTGCTGTCTGCGGCGATGAGGAGATCGCACTCGATGCGGCCTTTCCCGGAGCGGCCGGAGTGCTTGCGATGGCGGGAACGGGATCGAATGTGATGGGCCGCACCAGCCAGGGCGAGATGCTCAACGTGGGCGGCTGGGGCCCCGTGCTCGGCGACCAGGCCTCAGGCCACTGGATCGGGGTTCAGGCGCTACGCTCCGCATGCCGCGCGCGGGACTTCGCGCAACCTACGCTCATTCTCAATCGCGTGATCCGGCACTGGTCTGCGAATAGCCTGGATGAGATCGTCGATATTGGTAATCGCACACCCCCGCCCGATTTTTCTCAACTCGCTCCGATTGTCGTTGAGTGCGCAGAGCAAGGAGACGCCGTGGCTTTGACGGTGCTGGAATTGGGTGGCCGCATTTTGGGAGAAGACGCCGTCGAGGCCTTCCGTCACGTCCGGAACCTCGACCCCGCTGCGCCATTTCCCGGGATTGCCTTCACAGGAAGCATCCTCGAGAAAGTAGGCTTCGTCCGTCAGAGCATGATCGAAACCATCCGGCGCAGCTTGCCCAGCGTTTACATCCTGCCCGAAGCGGTTGATCCGATTCAGGGAGCGTTGTGGCGGGCTCGCCAAGTTATTAAGCGCTGACCACGGAGCGCCCGCGCAGAATCGTCTCCACGACTTCGTTTTTGGCGGAAAGTACGGTGATGTCTGCCGTGCGCCCTACGGCCAGCGTGCCTGCTTCTGCCTCGAATCCGGTCATGCGAGCCGGGTTGCGACTGGCCAGCTTCGACAAATCGTCGATGGTGGCGCCGGTGAACTCGGCAAAGTTACGCACGGCGCGATCGAGCGTCAGAGTGCTTCCGGCAAGGGTATCTTCACCTATGAGGCACTTGCCGTTAATCACCCGCACGTCCAACTCGCCGAGTTTGTAGTTGCCATCCGGCATGCCGGCGGCCGACATCGCATCGGTAATCAGCATCGCGCGCTCAGGGCCCTTCGACTTCCAATAGATGCGCACTGCTGCCGGATGCACATGCAAACCATCGCAGATCAATTCGGCAAAAAGCCCTTCGTTCCCGAGCACTTCTCCCAACAGGCCCGGATCGCGATGATCGAATGGCCGCATGGCATTGAAAGTGTGAGTAGCTGTGACCGCGCCGGCGCGAATTCCTGCCCGGGCTGCTGCTGTGCCGGCGTCGCTGTGTCCCATGCTGATGCGAACGCCCAACGCTGTGGCATGCGCAATTACTTCTTCGGCGTTGGGCAGCTCGGGAGCAATGGTCATCAATCGAATTTTTCCCTGCGCCGCCTCCCACATGCGATTAAACAGCTCCACTGAAGGCGTCAACAGGAGGCTCTCAGGATGAGCCCCTTTTCTGTGCGGCGATAGGAACGGTCCTTCGACATGGATTCCCAGCGGTCGCGCCCCGTCAATGTCGCGTCCAATCAGGGCCGCCATGCCGGCAAGGGATTTCAACGTCACGGCCATAGCCGCTGTAACCGTGGTCGCCAGATACGCGCCCACTCCATGCCCAGCGAGAAATTTTCCGATAGTTGAAAACGCTTCCGGCGTCCCCTCCATGACATCGTGACCGGCGCTGCCGTGGATATGAATATCGAAGTATGCCGGGACCAGCGTTGAACCGGGAAAATTCAACTGATCGCCCGAGGGCAACTCGCCGCTCGTGCGTGAATCCATCCGCGCAATCACGCCATCTTCGACGACGACCACCGGGTTTGCTATGGATTGTTCTGCAGAAATCAGCCGATCGGCTGTAATTACGGTTCTCATGTTCAATCTTTCTCGCCACCCAACGGTCAATGTTCGCTGGTCATGCCGTCAAGTCAAAATCTACACTGAATCGAGATGAGCAGTCTCCGTATTGGGTTTCACCTTTCGACCGCGGGCGGCGTCTTTAAAGCCGCGGAGCACGCCCACGAAATCGGCGCGAATACGTTCCAGATATTCTCATCCAGCCCGCGCATGTGGCGACCGGCCCGCATCGATGCCGGCCACGCACGCCAGTTAAGCGAGCTTCGGAGGCAATATGACTGCACGCCGCTCGTGATTCACACTAGCTACCTGGTTAACCTGTCCAGCCAGTCGCAGGAGGTGCGAAGGAAATCTGTTGCTGCCTTCCGAGGAGAGATTGAGCGCGCCCTGGCTCTCAACGCGGAGTACCTTGTCCTCCATCCCGGCTCGTGGCGCGGCCTCACCCGTGAAGAAGGCCTGGCGCTCGCGGCTGCGTCCATCGCCGAAGCCACCGATGGCGTCAATCTCGATGGCATTGACTTCCGTATCCTGATCGAAAACACCGCGGGAGCAGAATTCTCGCTCGGAGGCAGCTTCGATCAGGTCGCCGAACTCATCATGCGACTCAAACCGGTTGTTCCCGTCGGCGCCTGTCTCGACACCTGCCATTGCCACGTCGCTGGCTACGATCTCGTGAGTCCCGAGGGATACGAAGAGACTGTACGTCTGATTAAGTCCACCATCGGCTTTGCGGATGTCCACGTGTGGCACACGAACGACGCGAAGGCAGCGCGCGGATCGAAGCTCGACCGCCATGAGCAGATCGGCAAGGGCACCATCGGACTCGAACCCTTTCGCCGCCTGCTCAACGACAAGCGCTTTCGTCATTGCGCTTTCATCGCCGAAGTGCCCGTCGACGAGCCGGGGGACGACGCAAAAAATGTGCAGACGCTGCGCAGCCTGGTGGCGACTTCCGCCAAGCCCACTCCGGCTCGAAGTAAGAGATAATTACAATCGGGGCTTGCCTGCTGGACCCTTTATGTCAGCTCTCCCCAGCCAAGTCACGGCCCCAAACGCTCCCAGCCACGAGCCGGCAGCGGCAAACACGACATACACCGGATTCCCGGTATAGCTGATGACTGCGAAGGCGGACAGCAGGTACCAGACGCTACTCCAGCTTGCCGCCACAAATTTGCGGCGAGCACCTACCGCCGCAGTGAAGAGCACATAGACCGCATCGGTGCCGGCGGTTGATGCCATTACCCCTAACGCGATCATCGGATTCGGTGTATGCAGTGTCACGGTACGCTCCCATTTACAATCAAGACTGACATGTCCGCGAACAAAACTACCACCACGACCGCGCCAGCGGCCCCGGCGGAGCCATCTCCGTCCCCATCGCGCGAAGCTCGCTATTCCCCTGCCGAAATCGAACCATGCTGGCAGCAGCGCTGGGCCGACCAGCCCGATCTGTACGGCGCTGAACCGGCGAACAGCGGCAAGCCCAAGTACTACGTGCTCGAGATGCTGCCGTACCCCTCGGGACAGCTCCACATGGGACACGTGCGCAACTACGCCATTGGCGACGCGCTTGCTCGCTTCATGTGGATGCAGGGGCACAATGTGCTGCATCCGATGGGGTGGGACGCCTTCGGCTTGCCCGCCGAGAACGCCGCGCTCAAGAACAATACGCCTCCGCGCGACTGGACCCTGCAAAACATTGCCGCCATGAAGCGGCAGATGAGCCGCCTCGGTTTCAGCTACGACTGGCGCAACGAAATCACGACCTGCTTTCCCGAGTACTACCGGTGGAATCAGTGGTTCTTCATTCGTATGTTTGAACGCGGGCTGGCGTACCGGAAAAAGAGCAAGGTCAATTGGTGTCCGGAGTGCTGCACTGTGCTCGCTAATGAGCAGGTCGTCAATGGAAGATGCTGGCGGCACGAAGACACGATCGTCGAGCAGCGCGATCTGGAACAGTGGTTTCTGCGCATCACCGACTACGCGGAGGAACTCCTCGATGATTTGAGCAAGCTCGACGGCTGGCCGGAAAAAGTTCGCACCATGCAGCGCAACTGGATTGGCCGCAGCGAAGGCGCAGAGGTCACGTTCGATGTCGATGACGCAGCCAGCACGCCCGAGGATGAACATCGCACGCGCGACGGCGGCACCGCGGTTCTGCCTGCGAGTGAGGACGTGAAGGCTTCCGACAGGAAAGTTACGGTCTTCACTACCCGCATTGACACTATCTTCGGCGCTACCAGCATCCAGCTTGCGCCCGAACATCTGCTCGTCAAGGAATTCGCCGCAGCAAACTCAACTCTCCGAGACGAAGTCTCCGCGCTTCTAGATCAGCAGAAGACTGCGCGCGAAGCCGGCGACATCGGAGCCATCGAGAAACACGGTGTGTTCACGGGCCACTACGCCATCAACCCGTTCAACGGCGAGCGGCTGCCCATCTGGGTGGCCAACTACATCCTGCTCGACTATGGCACTGGGGCCATCATGTCCGTGCCCGCGCACGACGAGCGTGACTTCGAATTTGCGAAGAAGTATGGACTCGAAACCCGCATCGTCATCCTTCCACGACGGTCTCTCGACCTGGCGACGGCCGATCCTGCAAGCGGCGAGGACGAGCAGCCCATGTTGCCTTATACCGCCGAAGACAGCATGCTAATCAACTCCGGCGACTTCAACACACTCGGTAACCTGGAAGCGCAGAGGCAAATGGTCGCCTTTGCCGAGGAAACGGGATTTGGCAAGGCAACGGTTACGTATCGGCTGAAAGACTGGGGTATCAGCCGCCAACGCTACTGGGGCACGCCCATCCCAATGCTCTATTGCGAAAAAGACGGCATCGTTCCTGTGCCCGACAGCGAGCTACCGGTGCTCCTGCCCGAGAACGTCGAGATCACGCAAACCGGCGGCTCGCCGCTGGGGCACTTGCCGGAATTCGTGAACGCTACATGCCCGAAATGTGGAGGCCCCGCGCGCCGCGAGACCGACACCATGGATACGTTCGTCGATTCTTCCTGGTATTTCTACCGCTATACCAGCGCGAGAGATGACAAGGCGCCATTTGATACCGCCGCGGTTGCATATTGGTTCCCCATCGACCAGTACATCGGTGGAGTCGAGCATGCGATCCTGCACCTGATCTACTCGCGCTTCTGGACCAAGGTCATGCGTGACCTCGGCCTGATCCAGAACGACGAGCCCATCGAGCGCCTGTTCACGCAGGGCATGGTCATCAAAGACGGCGCGAAGATGTCGAAGTCGAGGGGCAACGTAGTCTCGCCCGATGAGATGATCGCCCGCTACGGCGCCGATGCCGCGCGTGCGTATGCGCTCTTCGCTGCTCCGCCGGACCGCGACCTCGATTGGCAGGAAGACGGAGTTGCCGGAGTCAGCCGCTTTCTCGGTCGCGTCTTCCGCTTTGTCACCAGATACGCCGACCGAGCGGGGAGCGCAGATACAGCACCCTCCGCGCCCCATTCGGCAACATCGCAGGCATTGCTACGCAAGCTGCACCAGACCATCCGCAGAATTACCGAAGACTTTGCCGGACGCTGGCATTTCAATACCTGCATCGCCGCCATCATGGAGTTGGTCAACACGCTCACTGCGGCTGAGCCCGCCATCAGCAAAGGTGAAGTCCCAGACCCGGTTATCGCAACCATTCTGCGTGACCTGGTCTTGTTACTCGCGCCCTTCGCTCCCTACCTCGCCTTCGAGCTGTGGGAGCAGATCGGCCAGCAGGACAATCTGCTGCGCGCTCCCTGGCCGAAATATGATGAGGCTCTCGCTCGCGAAGACGAGATCGAGGTTCCCGTCCAGATTAATGGCAAGCTGCGCACCGTGATTCGCGTTGCCGCAGAAGCTGACGAGGAGACGCTCCGCGACTCCGCGCTGGCTGCCGAGAAGATCCAGGCCGCGACCGAGGGCAAGACGGTAGCCAAACTGATTATCGTCCCCGGCAAGCTGGTCAATATCGTGGTGAAGTAGCGGATGGCTGTCGACGGGACGGCTAGGGGCACACAATCGTTCGTTCATGTCCTGAGCGAGTGCTGGTCGCGGCCTTCCCTGCTCGCGCTCGAAGTGCTGTGGCGCTGGCTCCTTGGTGTCCCGCTTCTCGCGCTGTTCGCCTACGAAGGCTTGCAAGTCTACACCGCCGTATCGAGCCAGCTCGCCGCGGCCGGCATTGATCAGTTCTCGATTGTCGACCCGATGCGCGCCGCAGAAATCGCTTCGGGCATCTACGCCATCGTCGCGCCCCCCGTCGTTCGAACTGCGCTCTGGCTGGTTCCGCTTGCCGTCCTCATATGGGCCATCGTCTCGGGCGTAGGGCGCAACGCCGTCCTTCGCCGCTACGATCCTGCGCTTCCCCGTCGCCCCTTTACGCTTACCCTTCTGCAGCTGCTGCGCATCCTGTTTCTCGGAGCCAGCTTTGCCTTCTGGTTCGTTGCGATTCAATGGTCGGCCAACTATGCGCTCTCCGGAGACGAACCCAATCTCGTCGCCTACTGCGCGCTCGTAATCTGCCTCTCGCTCGGAATCTTCACGCTCTGGGCTCTCGTAAGCTGGGTCTTTTCCATCGCGCCACTGCTGGTTATGCTGGAAAACAGGGGTGTCGGATCGAGCCTGGTCCGCAGCCTGCGCCTCGGTCCGCTTACAGGCAAGCTGGTCGAAGTCAACCTCATCATGGGCATCATCAAGCTCGCGCTGATTGTGCTGGCCATGGTTTTTTCCGCCATTCCTCTGCCCTTCGCGTCGAACATGGAGGGCCCGCCGCTCTACGCTTGGTGGGTTGTCGTCAGCGTGCTCTATTTGATTGCATCGGACTTCTTTCAAGTGGCGAGACTGGTGGCGTTTGTTCAGCTCTGGCGCGCGTTTCGGCCACTGCCCGGCGATAACGTCGCTGCCGCCACCATGCCAATTGACAAATAACACCAAACGCGAACCACATCGCGCAGAAAACAACCATCCATCGCATGTACGCTTCATCATCGCGAGATGGCACGCAGGCGGCAATACCAATTGTCGCGACCGCAATCGCAGCACTCAAGAGTCCCATCGCGAAAGCCTCGAATGCAGAGATGTGGAAGCCATTGCGGAAGTAGCTATCAATTCCACGCCCACTGAAGAACCAGAACGGGAGTGCCCAGAGGGGCCAGCTAAGAGCGCGAAAGCCATCCAATCCGAGCGCCCACGCCCACTTGGGTCTCCATGATTCTGGCCACGTCGTAGGCAATGAAATTGGAATTTCAATAAGCACCGCTGGTAAGTTCAGATACGAGATCGACTCAAAGCGATCGGGGAATCGTTTGTGACTATCATCGACGAACCAGATTCTCTCCAACTCAGGAGGAATCACCATTTTTATTCGTCCATCAGCCGCCACAGAGTTTCGAATTGGATGGGCCCATCCGGTTCTGAGCACACGCAGGGCTGGAATACTGCAACGATAAACGCAAGAACTAATTCCCCAACCGGCAGAAGCCACGCCCACCGGAACCATTTCGGCCATGCCTTGCTCATCCAGCGCAGTGTAGCAGCGTATCGCAACTTTACAGAGCGGAATGATCCTGAAAAACTATCTCGTGGACACATCCTCGATCGTCATCCTCGACTTTGGCTCCCAGTACACACAACTCATCGCGCGCAGAATCCGTGAACAGAACGTTTTTTCCGTGGTGCTGCCCTGCACCGCCTCCATCGAAGAGATTCGCGCGCAAAATCCGATTGGCCTGATCCTCTCCGGAGGTCCCTGCTCGGTCTACGATGCCGATGCACCGAACGCAGACCCTGCCATTCTCGCTCTTGGCATGCCTGTGCTCGGCATCTGCTATGGGCTGCACTACATTAATCATCATTTGGGAGGCAAGGTTCTCGCGGCAGACAAACGCGAATACGGGCACGCCGAAGTATCCATCGTCGATTCCAGCACGCCGCTCTTTGCCGATATTCCCGCTTCGATCAATGTCTGGATGTCGCACGGCGACGAAGCCATCGAGCTGCCGCCAGGCTTCCATCTCACGGCAAAAACCTCAAATGCCGTTGCCGGCATCGCCAACCCCGAGCGACGTATCTGGGCTGTCCAGTTTCATCCCGAAGTCCATCACACCAAGCAGGGAACCACGCTGCTGCGGAACTTTATCTTTAACATCTGCAAGGCCACGCCTGACTGGACTCCTGAGCACTTTATCCAATCCACGGTGGAGGCAATCCGCGCAAAAGTCGGCGATGGCCATGCCATCTGCGCGCTCTCCGGCGGAGTCGACTCTTCCGTTGCAGCCGTTCTCGTCCATCGCGCGATTGGCGAAAGGCTGACCTGCGTATTCGTCGACAACGGAGTTCTGCGCAAGAACGAGTTCTTCAAGGTGCAGGACAATCTTCGCGAAAAGCTCGGACTTAACCTCGTGGCCGTCGATGCCAGCGCACGCTTCCTCGCCAAACTCGCGGGCGTTACCGATCCTGAGACCAAGCGCAAAATCATCGGCAACGAATTCATCGCCGTCTTCGATGACGAGGCGCAGCGTATCGCGAAGGAGACCGGCGGAGTGGACTGGCTTGTGCAGGGCACACTTTATCCCGACGTCATCGAGTCCTCGTCCGTCAAAGGTCCGTCGCAGACCATCAAGAGCCATCACAACGTCGGCGGCTTGCCCGAGACCATGACGCTCAAGCTCATTGAGCCTCTGCGCGATTTGTTCAAAGATGAAGTCCGCCGCATGGGCCGCGACCTCAAGATGCCGGAAGATATTCTCCAGCGCCAGCCCTTCCCCGGCCCCGGCCTCGCCGTGCGCATCATCGGCGAAATCACACCCGCACGGGTTGCTCTGCTGCAGGAGGCCGACGACATCGTCGTTACGGAAATCAAGAACGCCGGACTCTACAAGCAGATCTGGCAATCCTTCGCAGTACTGCTCCCGGTCAAGAGCGTCGGCGTAATGGGAGACCAGCGCACCTACGCTTACACCTGCGCCGTTCGCGCCGTCCACTCCGAAGACGGCATGACCGCCGACTGGGTGCCGCTCCCCTACGAGGTGCTGAAGACCATCTCCAGCCGCATCGTGAACGAGGTACGCGGCATCAACCGCGTCGTCTACGACATCACCTCGAAGCCGCCGGGCACGATTGAGTGGGAGTGAGGACTTGCCGTCCAGGCGTCAGCGCCTTCGACGAAACATCATAAATGCCAAATGTGCCGTCAAATTGGCTCGCAACGCCTCTGATATCCTTCATCATTGATTTCGCCTACGAATTTCACACTTTAAGGATGCTTGTGATGTCTCGACTCCGCTGTCCGCTGGCTGTCCTCGCCCTTCTTGTCTCGACCGGCACCCTCCTCGCACAGACAACCATCGGCTCTGCTTTTGCGCGAGACCCAAAACAGCCCATCGACGAGTCCTACACACAGCACATCAAGCAATACACTACGGAGTCCTACTTCAACTCCCCGCTCACCGACTATCTTCCCGCTTCGAAGACCGTTCCAACACCAGCCAAGGTGCTCGGCGACGTGTCAGGGGCGCCGGGCATCCTGCCTTACGCCGAGGACGTCTACAAGTACTTCCGCCTGCTTGAGAAGAGCACGCCCCGCGTCAAGGTCTTCTCCATCGGCCACAGCGAAGAAGGCCGCGAGATGATCGCCGCAGCCATCGCCGACGAGTCACTACTCGCGAAGATGCCGGAGAACGATTCGCGGCTGGCCAAGTTGGCCGATCCGCGAACCATTCAAATGGACGACACACAGGCCGCCGCGCTCGTAAAGGCGTCTTTCCCCATCTACCACATCACCGGCACGATCCACTCGCCTGAGACAGGCGCCCCCACAGCCCTGATGGAACTGGCCTACCGCCTTGCCGTCGATGACTCTCCCTACATCCAGCACATCCGCTCGCACATGGTGGTGCTCATCACGCCAGTCGTCGAAGTCGATGGCCGCGACCGCATGGTGGATATCTACAAGTGGCACCTTGCCCACCCAAATCAGGAGTGGCCGCGCCTCGTGTACTGGGGACACTACGTCGCGCACGACAACAACCGCGACGCCATGGGCATGACGCTTGACCTCACCCGCAACGTGCTCGATACCAACCTCAAGTTCCATGCACAGGTTCTGCACGACCTGCACGAGTCGGTGCCGTTTCTCTACGACAACACGGTCGGAGACGGTCCCTACAACGCCTGGGTCGATCCGCTGCTCAACGGCGAATGGCAGATGCTTGGCTGGAACAACATCGAGCAGATGACCGCCTTTGGCATGCCCGGTGTCTTCACCCACGGCGACTTCGACACCTGGAGCCCGGGCTACCTCATGTTCCTCGCCGCGATGCACAACGGGATCAGCAGACTCTATGAGACTTTTGGCAACGGAGGCGCGGACACAGAAAAGCGCATCCTCGATCCGGAGGAATACGCGCGCACCTGGTACAAGCCCAATCCGCCACTGCCGGTAGTGACGTGGTCGCAACGCAACAACAACAACTACGAGCAGACGGCGCTGCTTTCGACCATCTCCTTCTTCGCGCAGAACGCCCAGCAGTTCCTCGAGAACTACTACGCCAAGAGCAAGCGTTCTGTACTTAAGCCGCAAAGCGCCGGGCCAGCTGCCTATGTGCTCAGCGAGTCTTCGTCGAGCCGCCAGGCCGAGCTGCTGCACACGCTCGCGCTCCAGCATGTCGAGATCAACCGTCTATCGGATACCTTCACGTTCACTCCACCCGCGAAGCCGGAGAAGGCAGCCGACAAAGACAAGGCCGATAAAGACAAAGACGATAAGGATAAGTCAGAAAAATCGGAAGCGCCCAAGCCTGAAACCTTCCCTGTCGGCAGCTATGTCATCCGCATGGACCAGCCCTACTCCCGCATCGCCGATGCGCTGCTCGACCGGCAGTACTGGGCCCCCGACGACCCGCAGAAGCATCCCTATGACGACACCGGCTGGTCCTTCGGCGATCTTTTCCACGTCAAGACGGTTCGCGTGACCGACGCGGCGATCCTCAAGGTTAAGATGGAGCCGGTTGCCGATCCCGCCGCCGACTTCGGCAAGGTCGCGGGGAACGCCGGCGTGTATGCCGTGAACAACGCGTCAGAAGTATCCCTTCTTGGCCTGCGCTACACGCTGAAGGATGCGACCGTCTCGGTAACTGACCAGCCCTTCGACGCGGAAGGTCACCACTTCGAAGCCGGCTCGCTGCTCATCCAGAATGCGGACGCCGGCAAGCTCAAGGCTGCGCTTGCCGACGCGGGTCTCAACGCTGTCTCTCTCGCCGCACTCCCTTCTGCACACACCCATGCTGCGCCGACACCGCGGATCGCCTTCATGCACACTTGGCTGGGCACGCAGACCGAGGGGTGGTGGCGGCTGGCCTTCGACAAGGCGCACGTCCCCTACGACTACATCAGCACGCAGAACGTCGCGCACACCGTCGACCTGCGGTCGAAGTATGACGTGATCATCTTCGCGCCTGTGGGCCGGGTGTCAACGCAGCAAGTGATCAACGGCATGCCGATGTGGGGCAACGCTCTGCCGTGGGAGAAGACCGACCTCACGCCCAACCTGGGCCGGGTTGACTCCACGCCCGATATGCGGCCCGGCCTGACCTTCGCCGGGGTCGATCACCTGAGGGACTTCATCACCAAGGGCGGCCTCTTCATCACGTCGGAAGACACAGCGCAGTTTGCCATCGAGCTTGGCCTCGCTCCGGGAGTCTTCGTCGCGCCGCGAGGCAACGTTCGCGTCGTGGGCAGTGTGCTCGGAGCGGTGTTTGTCGATAAGTCGAGTCCGGTGGCCAATGGATACGGTACGGATCTCGCCGTCTATAGCGCGGATGGTATGGCGTTCACTGTGGCCAACACCGTCACCAACCGGCATATTCCCACGGAGAAGGATTTCAAGCGACCGACCGGGCGTGGGGGGCCGGCGGATGACGATATTCCCGAGGATCGGCCTTACGCCAAAGCTCCGGAGCTGCCTTCGCCCAAGCCGTGGGAGCCGACTCCGCTTAACGAGGAGGAGGCCCGCAACAACGTCAATCTCATCCCGGAGCAGTATCGTCCGCAGGTCATCCTGCGCTTCAACACCGGCAAGCAGCTCCTGCTCTCCGGTCTGCTCGACGGCGGCTCGGCGATCGAGGAGAAGCCAATCGTAGTCGACGCTCACCTCGGTGAAGGTAACGTGCTGCTCTTCGCCAACAATCCCGTCTATCGGGGTGAGACGCTAGGCAGCTACGCGCTTGTCTTCAATGCCATTCTCAACTATGACCGGCTCGCAAGGCCCGCGAAGTAGTTCCATTTCGGGAATCGGGGAGGGACCCCCTCCCCCCTGTTTTTGCCTGAATTCTGTAAGCGATTCATTCGGAATGGCTTAGTGGCACCATTCCGTAACCGTTTCATTCCATTGGGGGAAACTTGTAATCGTTAGTTTCTGCTCGGGTTATGGGCCGGATTTGGTTGAGATTCCGTAAGCGATTCATTCTATTGGATGAATCTGTAACCGCTTCATATATCGCAGTTTAGCTCTTCGAAGACGCTGCACGCCCACTCAAGCCAAAACCGGGCTTGAATGGGGCACCGTCACCCTGCCAAAAAGAGAAGGCCCGCCGGGAGCGGGCCTTTCTTGTTCTCTATTTCTATTGTAGCTGGTTTGGGGAAATTGTCGGCCAGTTTTGTTTGTCCTGTGTGTCTAGTCGAGATGACAAATTCTTATATGTTAGAGGCATGCCGGAGCTGCCGGACATCGCGGTGTATCTGAGCGCGCTTGAGCCGCGCATCGTCGGCAAACCGCTAGAGCGCGTCCGGCTGGCGAGCGCCTTTCTGCTGCGAACGGCGCAGCCTCCGCTTGCGAGCGTGGAGGGTCGCGCCGTTCGGGAACTGCGGCGCATCGGGAAGCGCATCGCGATTGGAGTCGAAGGCGATCTCTGGCTCGTGCTGCACCTGATGATTGCCGGACGGCTGCACTGGCGGTCTGCGGGGGCGAAGCTGGCGGGACGGCAGAGCCTGGCAGCCTTCGATTTTCCCGATGGGTCACTGGTGCTTACCGAGGCCGGCTCGAAACGGCGTGCCTCGCTCCATGTGATCAGCGGCGAGGAGGGCCTGCGAGCGATGGATCCGGGCGGGATCGACGTATTCTCAAGTGATCTCGATGCGTTTCGTGCCGCGCTCACGGCCGAGAATCGCACGCTCAAGAGAGCACTGACCGATCCCCGCGTGGTGAGCGGCATCGGCAACGCCTATTCGGACGAGATTCTGCATGCCGTGCAGCTGTCTCCCATCACGCTCACTCGCAAGCTCGATCAGCAGGAGTGGGAACGGCTGCATGCCGCGACGCGCGATACGCTCACCCTCTGGATCGATCGGCTACGCGCCGAGGCGGAGGCGGGTTTTCCGGAAAAGGTGACGGCCTTTCGCAAAGACATGGCGGTTCATGGGCGATATGGCCGGCCATGCCCGAGGTGTGGCGAAAAGATTCTGCGCATCCGCTACGCGGACAACGAAACGAACTACTGCGCGCGATGCCAGACAGGTGGCAAGGTCCTCGCCGACCGAAGCCTGTCTCGACTGCTGGGATCGGACTGGCCTCGTACGCTGGATGAGCTTGAGGCGTTGACGAGGCGGTAAGCGGGCAGACAAGGATCGCCATTCTTCTCCGGTCCAAGAATCGCGTGCCCGCGACCGAACACATCAGGGCATGGGTGCCTTCCGAAAGGTTGATACGCTTGGGTGTTACTGAGCACTTCCGCTCCGGGGTTTGAGAGCAGCCTTGGCCTCTGGATCCCCGAGTTGAGCCGCCTTGAGATACCACCTGGTAGCCTCGTTGTGGTCCTTTGCGACTCCGCAGCCATTCTCATACGACCAACCTATACCCGCCATGGCGTTTGCAATGCCAGCATCAGCGGCTCTTTTAAGTAAAGCGAGGGCTTGGTTGCAGTCCTTGCCTACTCCCAATCCCCCCTGATACATACGGCCAAGGTTGGCCGCACCTTCCATACTTCCAGCATCGGCGGCTTTGCGGAACCACGCAGCAGCCTGCGGGTAGTCCTTAGGCACTGCCAGACCTTCCTTATACATCCAGCCCAAGCTATTCATCGCGCTTGGGTTGCCAGAATCACTAGCCCTGCTATACCAAACGACGGCCTGCTTGAAGTCTTGATTGTCATAGTAGGCGTTACCCAAATCGGTCATTGCATTGGAATCCCCGGTCGCCGCCTTGCGATTTAAGTCGGCGATGTTTTGATTTCCATTCGGCGTCGCCTTTGGGGCAGCGTTCCTGGCCGCGCGGCCAAGTGCAGCGGGAGCCTGCTTAGGGCTCGACGCAGCGGGATTATCACTGGTCGGTGTTGGAGCCTCGGTGTTGGCGTTGGAAGATGGCATTGCCGTTGGTACGCTAGAGAGTGATGCGCTGGAAGGTGCAGGACTGAGCGTTTCGATCTGAGAATTATTTTTGCGGTTTGTCCTAGAAATCGTCAGAAGTAGAAACAAGACGACAACGAATAGCACGCTCGGCACAATCCACTTCCAGTTTTTCGAAAGCCAGTAGAAAAAGCCTTTCGCCCCTTCGTTGCGCGCCTCGTTCTGCGGGATCTCTTTTGGTTCACTGAAAGGCACCGGAGCCGAAGGGAACGGGGGAGTGGGTGAGAGAGACCGCTCAAGGAGTACCGTTGTTCTCTGGAATTCTCTTTCGTAGAGTTGATTCTGCTGCGACAACTCTCGATCGAGAGACGCTATCTTCGCATCGCGCTCGCGCACCGATGCGCGCAACTCCACCAGCTCCGCTTCACGTTTCAGCCTGTCTTCTTCCTGCTGTTGCTCGCGGGCGCTCTTTTCCTTCACGGCGGCGGTAACTTTATTGACTAGCTCATTCCACTTGTCGACTTGTTCGACAGTCCAACGAGAAGTGACGATTTGGAGGATGTCTGAGAATGCGGAAAGCGTGGCAAAGGAAAACAGCGATCCTGGGGCGTTGATGTATGGAATTTTCTGCGTTTTATAAGCGAGAAGAGCCTCGATATCGACGGGGACGCCGTGTGTTGCATGAAATGGGATGCCAAACTCTTTGGTGAGCTCATTGCGGAAGGAGACCTCGATATTGTCCAGATAGGGTCTGTCATCGCGATGGATTACATCGGTGCCCTTGTTGACGATCATGGCCCGCAGGACGGAGGGCGATTCCATCTCAATTGCAGCGCGATTGATACGAGCAACCAAATTGCGATCCTGATAGAACGATGTGTAGTCTGGCTCAGTTACAACAATGAAGCTATCGGCCAAGGCGCAGACATCGGTGCTTTCAAATGCGAAGCCGCCGCGCGTGTCTACGAGAACGTAGCTAAATTCTCCGGATATCCTTAGAATGTCGAAGAGATTCTTGACCCCAGCACGAAATGTCAGTTGGTCTATATCAGGTACAGCCAATTGCGCCGTCAACTCTGCTTCGTCGCCATAGAGCCCTTTGCCACTGATGATGGCGTCATACGAGACGCCGTGGTCATCATCAGTGCGACGGTGAATCGGATGTGGTTCGAAGGAGACCGAAGAACTCTTCTGGAACTCCTGCAGTATCCCCACAAAAGTATTAGCCGCGGAGAACGACCTCACATGTTCTTTTCCCTTCGGACCCAATAGAAACAGAGAGAGACCGTCGGTAGCGGGGTCAGCATCAATCATGAGCACACGCTGCCCGCCGCGAACGAGGGCATACCCGAAGCACGAGCACATCAGCGTCTTCCCGGTGCCACCTTTGCCGCTGCAAAACGCGATGATCTCGGTTTTTTGTTGCTGTGCGATAACTACTCTCCTCCCCTATCCAATGCCCGCTACCACGTTCGCCTTGCCTATATCTGTTATCTGTCGGTGTCTATCGGCGTGTTGCCCCTGGCTCGCCTCTCCGCTGCGACGCTAAATGGGTCCGCCACGCCGAGGTTTCAATCCAGGCTTTTTGACTGGCGGAGGAATGTAGGGATCGATGATGTATTTAGGCCTCAATATTCCGGCCCGGTTGTCTTCATACGCTCCCACTCTTTTGGCGGCATCGGCGCCAGGAGTGTGGGAATACGATAGCGCGCCGCTTCCGGCCAGGCCTGTAAAATCAGTGGACTGCGTAGACATAGTTATTGCTACTTCTTGTGGTCAGTTTTCGTTAGTTCCTTAAACTTACTCCTTAAGTCGCGATCCGCAGCGACGATACGTTTATACAGCTCAACGGCATTGGAGTAGGCCTCAGCGCTATCGCCGAGCGGGACTACAGAGACGCTCCAGACTCGGTCGAACTCACGGGCGGCGTCGAGAAATAATTCCCTCGATTCGCGATAGGCCTGCGCGTGTTCGGCTGAATTGTGAAAGGTTTCGAGATTAGCAAGAACTGCCAGCGCCAGCGCGACAATCGCAGCAGTGATGGGGATGATGTTGTTGCTCCAAGTGGATAGAGCCTTATTTGCTGCAAGGAGATTGATAATAGCAACCACACCCGTGCCGATGATGATGATATACCGCCAAGTGCGATGCCTCTCAGTGAATTCATCGTAGCGGTCAACACAGATGTTCGCTGACTCATAGAGGTCGTTCAGATACCCTGTATAACGAAGGTTTAGATAACCGATAAGTTTGGCTCTTTCGTCGGCATCCAGATTCACCCAACTCTCGGCCTCGATCCCCGCAAGGTCGGCACCCGGATCGGCCAGTCGCTGCGAGATATCCCGCCGCCTGCTTGCTGGACTAAATAGGGTGGTACGCTTCATTTCTGGCTCCTCTACGATCGGCTTATGCTATCTGTCCTGGATCGACCTTTTGCCGCGAATAGCGAGAGCGATTTGGCATGGTCAGTAGCATATATTAAGCCTTCTGGAGAAAGTTCGGATCACCTTTTGAGGGCGTCTCATGAGGGCATTATTTGAGGGGGACTTGAGCTTCCCGCGTACAGCTATTGGATCGAGACCTTTCCATCCAAGCTCTTCGAAAACGCGTGCAGGGTCCGCCCGTTCTCATCCAGATGGCGGAGAGTAAGCTGCTTGGGTGTGGCGGAAAGATGGCTGAAGCCGTAGACCTTCTGGGCGTAGGGTCCGCGCCGGGAGGGATCGACCAGGATGGGGTACAGATCCGCGCCGCCTCCGCCAGAGAGAAAGAAACTCGTCGGATGTCCCTCGAACTCAAGGTGCTGCAAGTCATGATCGTGTCCGGCGAAATAAAACGGGACCTTGTATTTGCGGAAGAGCGGGTCCCAGTCGCGGATAAGCTTTGCATGGTCGCCATGCTTCCCGTCCGAGTAAACGGGGTGGTGGCCCATCACGATCAGGTGGGGAGTCGTGCGCGGGCGCTTCAACTCTGCTTCCATCCATGCGATCTGCTCGGCATGCTGCTGCTCGGTCAGCGTGAAGTCGCGCCCCTTAAATAACTTGGCCGACTCGTGCGGGACATTGCTGTCCAGAGCAAGAAAGGTGATCAGCGGATTCTTCGTGGGAAATTCAAACCGATACCAGCGCGCCGGCATGGTCCAACGGGTTGGGCCGGCACTGGTGCGTCCCGTGCGCGCATATTCGAGCTCAGCGTCGACCTTGCTCTCGGGAAACATCTGGTAGTCGTGATTTCCCAGGATGGCGTACATGGGGCAGGCGAAGTCGCTCGCCGGATACATCTCTTCGAACTGCGTTTGCCAGCGCGCGGAGTGCACGCCGCCTTCGAGCGGGCCGTACCAGTTATCTCCAAGCAGAAGCAGCGCCTGCGCGCGAATAGAGTGCTGTTGCGCGTAGGCGCGCATGGCCCGGGCCACGACGGTCTGGGCGGCGAAGTCCTCATATCCCCAGTCGCCGATCATGAGGATTTCAACCGCGGAAGGATCCGAAGGCAACGCGCCAGCCAGACCCGGCACGGATCCAAGGGCGGCGAGCGCACTGAAGGCGAAGCTCTGCCGCAGGAAGCGGCGACGGGTAACGCTTGCAGAGTCAGTGGTAAAGTTCGGGACCGGCAATCTCATAGCGGCGTTATACCACCAATGTCAGCACTGATTCGTAAGTGAGACTACTACCCCGGGAAGCAGTGCTCCCGGGGTACCCTCGGGTTGAAATTCTCTAGACGTTGTCCGCTGCCGTGTCCGCAACTCGTGTGCCGGCCTGCACGCCTGATCCCGGCCACTGCCAGTTCTTGATTTCCGGCATGTCGTCTCCGTGCTTGCAGATGTAGTTCTTGTGATCAATCAATTTCTCGCGCACCTTCTGCTGAGCCAAGGCAGCGTGAGCACGCAGCTTCGGCACGCGTTGAAAGACATCGCAAGCCAGGTTGAAGCGATCGATCTGGTTCAGGACACACATATCGAAGGGCGTGGTGGTCGTACCTTCTTCCTTGTAACCTCGCACGTGGATGTTGTGGTGATTTGTCCGCCGGTAGGTCAAGCGATGGATCAGCCAGGGATATCCATGAAAAGCGAAGACGATCGGCTTGTCCTCGGTGAATATGGAATCGAACTCTCTTTTGCTGAGGCCGTGAGGATGTTCCTCGGCGGGCTGAAGCATCATAAGGTCGACGACGTTTACGACCCGGATTTTGAGATCGGGAACGAGCTTGCGAAGGATATCGACCGCCGCCAGCGTCTCCAGCGTAGGCACGTCTCCGCAACACGCCATTACTACGTCAGGCTCGTCGCCGCTGTCATTGCTGGCCCACTCCCAGATGCTGAGGCCCGCGGTGCAGTGTTTGATGGCTTGATCCATCGTGAGCCAAACAGGAGCAGGCTGCTTGCCGGCTACAACCACATTTACATAATTGCGACTGCGCAGGCAGTGGTCGGTTACCGATAACAGGCAATTGGCGTCCGGCGGCAGGTAAATCCGCACGATCTCCGCCTTCTTGTTGAGAACGTGATCGATGAATCCGGGATCCTGATGGCTGAAGCCGTTGTGGTCCTGACGCCAGACGTGAGAGGAGAGCAGATAGTTCAATGAAGCGATGGGTCGCCGCCAGGGGATGTGATTGCAGACCTTCAACCACTTCGCATGCTGGTTGAGCATGGAATCGATGATGTGGATAAAAGCCTCATAGCAGGAGAAGAAGCCGTGTCTGCCGGTGAGCAGATAGCCCTCAAGCCAGCCCTGGCATTGGTGCTCGCTGAGCATCTCCATGACCCGGCCGTCGTGCGCGAGATGGTCGTCGAATGAAAAGATCTCCGCCATCCAGGGTCGGTTGGTAACGTCCAGGACGTCCTGCCAGCGATTGGAATTGCTCTCATCCGGGCTAAACAGACGGAAGTTACGCGTGGTCGCGTTCCGCTGCATAATGTCTCGCAGGAACTTGCCCATCTCCCTGGTCGCTTCGGCAGTGGCAGCGCCGGGGCCCGGTGTTTTGACCTCGTACTCGCGAAAGTCCGGCATGCGGAGGCTCTTCAACAGCAAGCCGCCGTTCGCGTGCGGATTCGCGCCCATGCGCTGCGTGCCTTTCGGAGCGAGTTCCGCCAGTTCGGGTTTGAAACGCCCCGTGTCGTCGAAGAGCTCTTCAGGTTTGTAGCTCTTCATCCACTTCTCGAGAAGTTTCACGTGCGCGGGATTCTGGTGCATCTCGCCCATGGGCACCTGATGCGCGCGCCAAAAGTCTTCGGTACGTTTGCCGTCGATGACTTTGGGGCAGGTCCAGCCTTTCGGAGTGCGCAGGACGATCATGGGCCAAAGAGGACGACCGTCGTTTCCTTCATTTCTTGCGCGATGCTGAATCTGTTTGATCTCCGCGATGACTGTGTCGATGGTTTCAGCCATGAGGCGATGCATCGTCTCCGGATCGGAGCCTTCGACGAAGTGGGGCGTGTAGCCATATCCACGCATGAGGTGATCGAGTTCCTCATGGCTTATCCGGGCCAGAACGGTTGGATTCGCGATCTTGTAGCCGTTCAGATGCAGGATTGGAAGAACGGCGCCGTCGGTTGCCGGATTCAGGAACTTGTTCGAATGCCAACTGGTGGCGAGGGGGCCTGTTTCAGCTTCTCCATCACCCACCACGCAGGCCACGATGAGATTGGGATTGTCGAAAGCAGCTCCATACGAATGGCTGAGCGCGTAGCCCAGTTCGCCGCCTTCGTGGATTGATCCTGGGGTCTCCGGCGCGACGTGACTGGGTATACCGCCAGGGAAGGAAAACTGCTTGAACAGTTTTTTCATTCCCTCTGCATCCTCAGATATCTCGGGATATACCTCGCTGTACGTGCCCTCCAGGTAGACATTGGCAACCAGACCCGGTCCGCCGTGACCCGGCCCGGTCACATAAATCATGTCGAGGTCGTTTTCCTTGATGACGCGGTTCAGATGCACGTAGAGGAAGTTCAGGCCTGGAGTAGTGCCCCAGTGTCCGAGCAGCCTCGGCTTGATGTGATCTTTCGAAAGCGGCGTCTTCAGAAGCGGATTGTCGTACAGGTAGATTTGCCCAACGGACAGATAATTTGCAGCGCGCCAATACGCGTCCATGCGCTGCAGGAGTTCGCTGCTGTGGGACTTGGCCTTTCCTTTGGGCGTCTGCGATAAGTTGGCTTTGCCCCTGGCAGGCGCTGCTGCGATTGATGACTTTTTCTGACGACTCACATTGCACCTCAGATCTGCATGACTGAATTAAGCAACGGTAACTGATACGTATTAATGGGTTGGCTGCTGGATTTGAGTTAGCTGACTATTTTTTGGGCTGGCGCGCACTGCAAACGAGTATAAACCGCGTCTGGACGTCAACATGTTAAGGGGAATTTACCGTGTTGCCAACCATGTTTGGGCCGATGAAAGCTGCCGAAATCGCCCGATGACTTGAGCCTATTGCAACGATTTAGGATAGAACGATCTCGTGATGCCATCAGTGATTTGGATCACAGTCTTCAGCGCGAGGACACAGGGAAAATTGCCGGAGCGTATTATCGGGCAAACAAAATGGCAATGAATCGGAGAGTCGCGTTCTCCAGATCAGCCCGTGGCACATTGAAGAGACGATCCTTCAGCAGAGGTATTTGAAATGGATAGTGTAGTCGGCCTCAAACCCCCTGCAACGCCGGCTTCACCAAACATAGTAGACGTGCGCCAGCCGGCAACGACCAGCGAGAGCGCACCACTCGGGGCTACGCCGATTAAGGGTGGTGTCAACTTCAGCATCTACTCCCGCCAGGCTACCAGAGTGGAGCTGCTGTTCTTCAATCGCGAGGACGATGCTGAACCATCGCGCGTGATTCGACTCGATCCGTTTGCAGACCGCACGTATCACTACTGGCACGTCTTCGTGCCGGGAGCGCAGCCGGGACAGATTTACGGCTATCGGGTTGGGGGGCCGTTCGATCCTGTAAATGGCCTGCGATTCGATTCGGAGAAGATTCTGCTGGATCCGTATGGCCGGGCTGTGGCGGTACCTGAGAATTACAGCCGCGAGGCTGCCGGACAGGCCGGCGACAATGCGGCGACGGCAATGAAGAGCGTGGTCATCGATCCCTCTCGATACGACTGGGAGGGCGACACGCCTTTGCGAAAACCATCCTCCCGAACCATCGTGTACGAGATGCACCTAGGGGGTTTCACCCGTCATCCCAGTTCGGGCATCTCGGACGAGACGCGGGGAACGTATGCCGGCCTGATCGAGAAGATTCCGTATCTGCAGGAACTCGGCATTACGGCTGTAGAACTCCTGCCGGTCTTCCAATTCGATGCGCAGGATTGTCCGCCGGGTGCGGTCAACTACTGGGGATATGCGCCGGTATCCTTCTTCGCACCGCACCAGGCGTATAGCTCGCGGCAGGATCACCTGGGTCCGACGGATGAGTTTCGCGATATGGTCAAGGCGCTGCACAAGGCGGGCATCGAGGTGATTCTCGACGTGGTCTTCAACCACACCGCGGAGGGAGACCACTCCGGCCCTACATTTAGTCTGAAAGGAATCGACAACAACACTTATTACATCCTCGAGGGAAACCGCTCCCGGTATGCCAATTACACGGGGACGGGGAATACTCTCAATGCCAATCATCCTGTCGTGCGCCGAATGATTGTAGACAGCCTACGGTACTGGGTCCGCGAGATGCATGTCGACGGCTTCCGCTTCGACCTGGCGTCGATTCTTTCGCGCGATTCCTCCGGCCAATTGATGTCGACCCCGCCGGTGCTCTGGGATATTGAGTCCGATCCGACGCTGGCAGGCACAAAATTCATCGCCGAAGCGTGGGACGCGGCGGGGCTCTACCAGGTCGGCAGCTTTGTCGGAGACAGTTGGAAAGAGTGGAACGGAAAGTTTCGGGATGACATCCGCAGCTTCTTCCGAGGCGAGCCGGGATCGGCCCGACGCATGGCTGACCGGTTCCTCGGCAGCCCGGAGATATATGGACACGAGGAACGCGAAGCGGAGCAGAGCGTCAACTTCGTCACCTGTCATGACGGATTCACGCTCAACGACCTCGTATCCTACGATCACAAACACAACGAGACCAACGGGGAGGATAACCGCGACGGCACCGACGATAATCGCAGCTGGAATTGCGGCGTCGAGGGGCCGACCGACGACCCGGAAATAGAAAAGCTTCGCAACCGGCAGGTGAAGAATTTCCTGACTGTCACTACGTTCGCGCTGGGCCTGCCCATGATCCTGATGGGCGATGAAGTGCGGCGAACACAGCTTGGCAACAACAATGCCTACTGCCAGGACAACGAGACGAGTTGGTTCGACTGGACCTTGCTCGAGAAACACGCAGAGGTCCTTCGGTTCGTCCGACTGCTCTTCCAGCGGCGCTTGTTGCGAGATACCAGTGCGGAGCGGCAGCGCAAGAGCCTGAACCAACTGCTCGAAGAGGCAAAAAAATCCTGGCACGGCGTGAAGCGGAACCAGCCTGACTGGGGTGATCACTCGCACTGCCTGGCAGTCTGCGCCGAGCTTCGAGATGAAAAACTAATCTTCCACCTGATCCTGAACGCCTATTGGGAGCCTCTTGCGTTCGAGCTGCCAATGACAGAGAGCGGTTCACATCGCTCATGGCACCGATGGATCGACACTTCTCTCGACTCGCCTCTCGACATTGTGGAATGGGAGACCTCGCCCGCCGTGCCGGGGGAAAGCTATCGAACCGGTCCGCGGTCGGTGGTTGTCCTGTTTGCATACAACGGAGTCGAATGACGAGGCAGCGCAACTCAGCCTGCCGGAGTGACCGGCGCACTGCCGTTTCGCCGCCGCGCGATTCGATTGGAGACTGCCCGGGAGAGGGAGTAGGGCAGCCCGATTAAAACGGGACCGAGCAACAATGCGGCACCAGGATTGACCCTGCGAAAAATGAGAAACTGCGAGATGACGTCCAGAAGAATCGCTACGCACACTAGCATGTTGACGGATGCGAATGCGCCCTTTATCAGTCTGCTGCGATGTTGAGGATGGAAGACCAGGCCCCACAAAAATGGAGGGGAGCCTGCTCGGGCGTCCTTCACTCCGTCGCGCGCGCCCAACACAATGGCCACTACCGGCTGCAGAATAAATCGAAAGCGGCCGGGTCCGGATAGACGCGCCAGCATGTCCTGAAAGAACTCCCGGGAGAATGGGTAAAAAACGCCAGTTTGAATCGTCCTGCGAATGGCCGCAGGCAGTGCAGTCAGAAGTACAGCGATGACTAATATGTTCAGAACCGATCTGCGCGAGATGGAAGCCATAGCAGGACAAATACCGGTTAGCTGCGCCAATGCTCCATGGGATTCATCTTCCGCGACTCATCCCGCCTCGCCATTACTCGCACGTCAATCTCCCGCCACCTGCTCTCGGGTCATCTGCGCCATCACGCCTGAGGCGCGCTGCAGGATCGCGTCCGGATCCAGGCGCGCATGAAGATCGAGAAGGCGAGCAATCAGGCCTGTCCATCCAGTCTGATGGCTGGCGCCCAGTCCCGCGCCGTTGTCGCCATGGAAATACTCGTAGTAAAGGATGTAGTCCTTCCAGTAGGGGTCTTCCTGGAACTTTTTCGTTCCACCATAAACCGCACGCTGGCCGCTCTCATCACGCAAGAAAATCTTTGCTAGACGGGTGCTGATTTCCGTTGCCACTTCGAATAGCGTCATGTACTTGCCCGAGCCGGTTGGGCATTCGACCTTGAAGTCCGGACCGTAGAACGGATACATCTGCAGCAATGCACGTATGATCAATGCGTTCACCGGCATCCAGATCGGCCCGCGCCAGTTGGAGTTGCCGCCGAACATGCCGGTATTCGACTCTGCGGGAAGGTACTGCACTTTGTATTCCTGTCCGCTCAGATGAAACACGAAGGGATGCTCAAGGTGAAATTTAGACAGAGAGCGTATGCCATAGGGACTGAGGAATTCGTTCTCGTCGAGCAGGTACTTGAGAACGCGTACTAATTTTGGCCGGTTGCAAGCCGTCAGCAGCCTTCGCCCCATATACCCGCCCACGTTTACGTCCTCGGCTGAAGCGATCTTTTGAATCACCTCCGGGTGGCGCTTACGAAACAAAGTAAGCAGTTCCATGATGCGCGGATGCCTCGCGAGAGTCCCGCCGTCAAGTGTGGTGGAGGCACATAGTGGTAGCAGGCCTACCATCGACCGGATTCTCAGGGGCATGGTGTCGCCGTTCGGGAAGTGGAGTAGATCGTAGAAGAATCCGTCCTCTTCATCCCACATCTCGTCGTGGCGGTTGCCAATGCGGTCCATGGCGTAGGCGATCCAGGCGAAATGCTCAATGAAACGGTAGGCAATTTCTTCGTACATTGAGTCGTAGTCGCTTAGAATCAGCGCAATCTCCAGCATGCACTGGCAGTAAAACGCCATCCACGCGGTGCCGTCGGCCTGATCCAGATGGCCGCCAGTCGGCAGGGGCGAACTGCGATCGAAAACCCCGATGTTGTCGAGCCCCAGGAAGCCGCCGGCAAATACATTGCGCCCTTGCGGATCCTTACGGTTGACCCACCAATTGAAATTGAGCATCAGGCCCTGGAAGGAGCGCTCCAGGAAACGAACATCCGCGCGACCCAGTTCTGTCTCGATTCTGTATAGAAACAGCGTCGCCCAAGCGTGCACCGGGGGATTCACGTCGCCAAAGTTCCACTCGTAGGCCGGAATCTGCCCGTTGGGATGAGCGTAGAGGTTTCTGAGCATAAGCAGGAGCTGATCCTTCGCGAAGTCGAAGTCCACAAGCGAGAGCGAAATCGTATGAAAGGCCAGGTCCCATGCTGCGTACCAGGGATACTCCCACTTGTCCGGCATGGAGATGACATCGCTGTTCAGCATGTGGAACCAGTCGGAGTTGCGGCTGGTCCCCAGGTTGGCGCTCGTCATGGGATGCGCGTTGTGCTCGGTCAGCCATCGATCGAGATCGAAATAGTAGTACTGTTTGGACCACAACATTCCCGCCAGCGCCTGACGGTGAACACGGCATTCGTCCTCGGTCAGATTCTTCGGAGTGATGCGGTCGTAGAACTCGTTCGCATCGGCGAGTCGGCTGTCGAATATCGAATCGAAGTCGTCGAACGACGACGGCTTCGCGCTCAGCCGCAAACGCACAACCTGACTCCCGCCGGCAGGGACGTTCAGAACATAGTGAGCTGCAGCCTTCGTCCCTGTCTTCGCCGGATTGACCGCGTCGGTCTCGCCAGAGATTACGTAGCGATGGAACGCGTCCTTCACATAGGGCGAGGGATTGGGCTGTCCCCATAGCTTGGCCGCGTTCGATTCATTCTCGGTGAAGAGCAGTTCCTTCGCGCCCTCGCATAGCAGAGTGTATTCGCCCACCAGGTGATGCGAGGCGTGAATCTTCGTCCCATCCACCTGCCCCAGCACAGGCTTGGGCTGGTCATTCTCCCAGGTCCAGGTATTGCGGAACCACAGCGTGGGCAGCAAGTGGATCTGCGCCGGTTCCGGACCTCGATTGAAAACGGAAATTCGGATGAGGGTGTCTTCCGGATCGGCCTTGGCATATTCCACAAAGACATCGAAATACCGGTCCTCGTCGAAAATGCCGGTGTCGAGGAGTTCGTACTCCATCTCTTCGCGCGAGCGCCGCCGGTTGGTCTCTATCAGATCGCGATAGGGATATTCAGCCTGGGGGTACTTGTACAGGTACTTCATGTACGAGTGCGTCGGAGTGCTGTCGACGTAGAAGTAGTACTCCTTGACGTCCTCGCCGTGGTTGGCCTCGCTGTTGGTCAAGCCAAACATGCGCTCCTTGAGGATGGGATCACGGCCGTTCCAGAGAGCGAGAGCGAAACAAAGCTCCTGCTTGTCGTCGGAAAAGCCGGCCATGCCGTCTTCGCCCCAGCGGTAGGCGCGCGACCGGGACTGGTCGTGGGTGAAGTAATCCCATGCGTTGCCGTCTTCGCTGTAGTCTTCGCGGACTGTGCCCCACTGCCGCTCACTGAGATACGGACCCCACTTCTTCCAGGGAATGCCTTTCTCGCGAGCCTCGTTCAGCCGCTTCTGTTCCGTAACTTCAACATACGAGAGGGGGGTGGGTTTCTGCTCTTCAGCTGTCATGGGTCTCTCTTTCAGTCCGGACGCGAATTGGGCTTGCAGGCCGCTACCGGCTACGGAAAAACAGGATACCTGAACGTTAATTCTGCGTGATAAAGGCAATGTGAGTCCGTGACAGAGATCACATTGCCATCTGCGCCGCTTTGTTATCGAGCGGCGTTAATTGAAAAAGATGGTAACCCCAGGCAGGCATATCCAGGTAAAGGCCTCGAGAAACGAGATCGTCGCCATCACGGTCAGGTGCTACGGGGCTCATCAGGTCCTGAAGGTGGACCTTACACCCGCGAAGCTCGTCGAGAGGAATCGGGACATAGCACTGGCTCTGGTTCGGCGCGTAGTTTGCGACAACGACAAGAGGCGCCTCGCCCGGGGCCTGCCATAGAAAACAGATGAAGCAGTCCCATGTCCAGTTGCCGTCCCATGCCTGCGCGCAATCCAGCAATCTCCATTCACCGTTGCGAGCGACAGGCAGATGCACGCAGTTGAGCAGGCGATCGTAAAAATCGCGCAGAAATGTATCGACCGGTTCCTCTGGCCGACGGCCCAGGTGTACGGATAGTTTTTTCCTTCTGCCTTCGAACTGTCCGTCATGGAAGAACCGCAGGCCTTGGCAAAGAAAGGTCAGAACAGCGGCGGGTTGATGGATCTCAGGAGGAAAGGTGGCCGCGGCACGGGGCTCATCATGATTCTCCAAGAACCGCGCTGATTTTCTCTGGAAGTCGGGGTCGGCTCGAAAATGATCGCGCACGGGGCGCGCATGTCCCTCGTGAAGCCGGTCGTAGAGACGCTTGTCATAGGTATAGTCAAAGCCCTGCTGTTGCAAAGTCCATTCCAGGTCCCAGTAAACCTCTGCCATGAATACAAAGCCCGGTTTGAATGCGCGAACCGCCTCGATGGCCTTCGGCCAGAAGGGTTCCGGCCGCAAGCCCCAGGTCCGCTCGAAAACGTCGGGCAGGATGAGCATCGCCATATCGCACCGGACGCCGTCGCACAGCGCGGCCACATTGTGCAGCTCCTGGCGCATGGCTTCCTGCAGTGCGGGCTCGGCATAGTTCAGCTGGAGCGTGTCTGGCCATCCTGCAAAATAGGGATCGCGGCCATAGGCGAAGATCGTGGGTCCTACCGGCGTTTCTACGCGGATATAGTTTTGCGGTTCCCGGCTTAGCTGTTCTTCGGTGCCCCGGACATAGAACTCCGGATGCGTTCGGACCCAGGGATGATCGAGCGCCGTGTGGTTGGGCACGAAGTCGAGGAGCAGGCGCATGCCGCGTTGATGCACCCGGTCGCGGAGACGCTGCACCGCTGTAGCTCCGCCGAAGTCCGTGTTGACGGTATAGCCCGTCGTAGCAAAGCAGGAACCGGAGATGTCCTTCGGTTGAAAGTCCGGAAGAACTTCTCGAAACTCAGCCTGCCACTCGCTGTGCTCCATTGAGATCTTGCGCCCGGCGGGTCCCGTCTGCCACACGCCGAGAAACCATATCCAGTCGAAGCCCCTGTTCGCGAGCCGGTCCAGCTCATCGTCGGGAAAATCGTCGAGCGTCGCCGGCCGTCCCAGGCTCGCGGAGAGATCTGTGAGGGTGGCCCTCGTATTGATCTGGTAGAGAGATGGGAATTGAACCTGATCTGTCGTTCGGGACATGTGCGTCAATATATCTCGGGAATGAAGTGCTTCCCTTTGAGTGTCGCGTGGTCGTCATAGCTTCCTTTGCCGGATCGCGGTGGCAATTCCACCTTAGGCCGAGGAGCCTTTTTATAAGGGATCAAACTCAGGAGGTGGGTAATGCAGTTCAGGCGCGCCCTCTTCTTATCGTCGGAGCGAATGACATACCAGGGTGCGTGCTTGCTGTTCGTTGCACTGAGCATCAAATCACGGGCGCGGGAAAACTCATACCAGCGACGGAAGGACTCCAGGTCCATAGGGCTGAGCTTCCATTGCCGGACCGGGTCCTGGATGCGCGCCTCAAAACGCCGCTGCTGCTCCGTCTGTCCGACCTCCAGCCAGTACTTAATGAGGATAATGCCGTTATCCACGACGAACTTTTCCACCTGGGGACAAAGCTCCAAAAAACGGGCATGCTGTTCTTTATTGCAGAAGCCCATGACATGTTCCACGCCCGCGCGGTTGTACCAACTGCGGTCGAAGATCACGATTTCGCCGGCCGCGGGGAAATGCTGTATGTAGCGCTGCATGTACATCTGAGATTTTTCCCGATCGGATGGGGCGGGGAGCGCCACCAGGCGAAAGACCCGCGGACTTACCCGTTCCGTAATCGCGCGAATGGTGCCGCCCTTACCGGCAGCATCGCGGCCTTCGAATACGACCATTATGCGCAGGCCCTTGTACTTTACCCAATCCTGCAGCTTGCAGAGTTCTGCCTGGAGCTTCTTCAGTTCCTTTTCGTATTCTTTGCGCTTAAACTTGTTGCCGTTTTCGTTGTCGTTCTTCGCCATTAGAAAGCCGCCCCGGGGAGAAACAGCTAAGTCTAGTGCATAAGTCAGGTGATGGCTACTGGCAGAAGAAACAGCGACCTTTTCCGAGCTTAAGAGGGAGAGCCATCCTTTGCGTCTGGCTGGTTCAATTCCACGCGAAAAGAGGGAGTCTTGTAGTCCGGCTTGACGTATTGCTCGGGAATCGCAATCGTGTTTGCGTCGCGCAGCGCGGAGAAATGCGGGGAACAGATTTCTACGCCGGCTTCGTTGAACTTGTCCTGGATGTTCCGATGCAAATCCGAAAAGATGTTCAATACTTCACGCGGGGCGGCGGTGTATGCATTCAGTTCGTAGGAGACGTAGAAGTCATCCAGCCCCTGCTGCAGGACGAAGGGCGCAGGCTGATGCAGCACATTCTCGGTGGCGAGCGCCGCGCTGACCAGCAGTTGATGAACAGTCCTCCACGGGGCGTCGTACCCGATCGTCACGGTGGTGTGGAAGATAACGCCGTTTTTCTTGGCTTCGGTGCTGTAGTTCTTTACCGTGCCGCTCATGACGGTTGCGTTGGGAATCGTGATCACCTCCGCCTTCGGCGTTAAAATCCGGGTGACGAGCAGGTTCTTCTCGATCACTTCACCGGTCGTATCGCCGATCTGGACCCAATCCCCCTCCAAAAACGACCGCATGTAGGTGAGGATGACTCCGGCGATGACGTTGGCCACTGCCGACGAAGAACCCAAGGACAACAGGACCCCGACAAAGATCGAGATTCCCTGGAAAGCCGGACTCTTGGCGCCCGGCAGATAGGGGAAGGCGACGATCAACGCGAGGATGAGCACCGAGACCCGTATCAGCCTTTCAGTCGGTGCAGCCCAATCCGGGTAGAAGCCGCGAATCTTAAGATTTCCTTTGCCAATCTCGCTGAAGACCAATCGCAGGATTCGAATCACGTAGTACGCGACTAGAACAATGACAGCGATGACCAGCAGATTCGGCAGATAATTCAGTCCCGACTGGGCCAGGAATTCCAATTGCAACAAGACCCATTTATTTGTCTGGAGAGATACTTCTCGGGTGGAAGAGAAGAAGCCCAGGGTAACCGTCAAATAGGCTTCAAAAAAGGCAAGAATGAGTAGCCATCGAAGAAGCGCACCCAGCGCCAGCGCGATAGGACCCAGATAAGAGACAGCAAGATGCCAGGCCGACTTTTGCTGGATATGGTCAAGCCGGTGAATATATCTCTCAATCCGATCCCGAGCCGCGACCCTTACCCGGCGGATGAGCCAAAGCACGGGAATAAGCACGAGTGTCGCTAACGCAGTTTTGAGGATGCCGCGAAGGATCATCCTCCAGCTGTGCTCATTCCGATAGTTCTGGATCGCCTGGTCTATGTTTTGCGCATATTCGGCTGCAAGCCTGTCTCGTGGCTTGCCCGCCATTTTCGCGTCTGTGTCAGTGACCGCAACCAGGACCTGGCTGCCAACGAGAATCTCAGTCCAACCCGCATGAGTCTCCAGGTGAACGGACTCTGCGGAAGCGCCCTGGCTTGCGACAGATTTGATGCGCTCTTCGATAGCACGCGCGCGCTGATCGGGAGTACGACCTGTGACCGTCTCGTAGACAATCAGAATAGGACGGCCCTCGATCTCCACCTGGCCTTGCGGTTCCACCCCTTCATCAGGAGACTCCTGTGGGCTGCTGTCGGATTGGGCCTGGATAGTCGGCTTGGCGGGAGATTTTTCCTGCGCCGTTTGAGGCAGCAGACGGACCGGCGGCAAGAGCAAGACAATGAAGGCAAAACAAATGCCGATGATCTTATTCTTCATCGCGACCATGCCGAGAGAGTACTACGTTCAGAAAGCGGTGGCTTCCCGCCAGACCCTCAATGATAGGAGACGGCTGCCGAATCGTACATTGCAAGCAGATCGAACATGCCTGCTCCGCTGAGGATACTTACAACCAATCGTTCTTCCGGAAGAGATACAGAAAGATGAATGGAAGGCTGATCATCAGTAGTATGGCGGCTGCGAAGGTGAGCGGCCTGGTAAACCCGGGGATAGTGTCTGCGAAGTTCATTCCAAAGAAGCTGGTAATCACGGTCAGGGGCAGCGTAACAACACTGATGATGGCCAGCGTCTTCATGATCCTGTTCAGCCGGTTGTTGATGCTCGACATATAGATGTCGCGGCAGCCCATCAGAAGGTCCCGATAGATGTCGATGGCCTCAACCTCGCGGTTCAGATGATCGAGCACGTCTCTGAAATAAATCCGCGACATTTGGCCCATGAATGGCACCTCTCCCCGCGTCAGCTGGCCGATGATATCCCGCTGCTGCGTCATAATGCGGCGAAGCTGGAGCAGCTTCGTCTTGTGACTGGAGATCGTCACAAGGAATTCGGAGTGCGGATTCTCAATCGCCTGCTCTTCGAGCTTGTCGAGTAATTCCTGAAAATCATCGAGAATTGGATGATATTTGTCCACCAATCGGTCGATTAACTCATAGAGCAGAACATCCGTTCCCCATTTCAGCCTACCCTCGGGAGCAGTCCTGACCCGGACAGACATCTCACTGACAGATGCAATCGGCTCTTCGTGAACAGTGACCAGGTATCTCTCGGATAAGAAGATGTCCAGTTCAGTGGTCTGGAACAGGCGCTCAGGATCCGGGTCAAGGTCAGGCCCGTGGATGACCAGAAAAAAATAGTCGACCTTCAGGCTATCCCCAACCATCGCGTAGCTCTCCAGCTTTGGCCTTTGAACTTCGTGGATAACGTCTTCGATTGCGAGCGGGTGAAAACCGAAGAGATCCTTAAGGAGTGCATATTCGGATTCAACCGGCGTGCAGAAGTCCACCCAGAATTGAGCGGACGGATCGTGAAAAGCGACAGCGAGTGCCGCTGGATCAGTCGTCGTCTCGACGCGGTTATCTCCAAATCGTATGAACGCGTTCAGCATGCTCCCATGTGTACCAAAGAAAGATTACGGTCAGAGCATAAATCGGCGCCGACTGCACCATCACGCAAACATTTAGAATGAATACTGTATCGACAAACCCTAAGCCCGCGGAGCAGACCGCGGCAGGAAAGACACCCCGCACGCAATGCATCGCTGGTCCCGGCTCTTTATCCCCACTCTTCGCGAGGCTCCGGCGGACGCCGAAGTCGCCAGTCATAAGTTCCTCCTCCGCAGCGGATACATCCGTCAACTGGGCGCGGGGATCTACTCATATCTTTTTCTAGGGCAGCGGTCGATCAACAAAATCATCGACATCGTGCGCGAGGAAATGGACACGATCGGGCAGGAGTTCCTGCTGCCGACCATCCATCCCGCCGAGTTGTGGGAGGAGAGCGGGCGCTGGACGGCCATGGGCCAGAACATGTTTCGGCTGCAGGACCGCAAGGGCGCGTGGCTATGCCTGGGCATGACCCACGAAGAGGTGATGACCGACCTCGCGCGCAACGAGCTGCGCAGCTACAAGCAGCTTCCGCAGATCTGGTACCAGATCCAGACCAAATTTCGCGATGAGCCGCGCCCCAAGGCAGGCCTGCTGCGCGTGCGCCAGTTCATCATGAAGGACAGCTACTCCTTTGATATTGACGCGGCCGGCCTGGATGTAAGTTACACGAAACACGACCAGGTCTATCGCAACATTTTTACCCGCTGCGGGCTGAGCTTCGTCGCGGTCGAGGCGGATTCGGGAGCAATGGGCGGGTCGCAGTCGCAGGAGTTTATGGTCTACACGGATGCAGGCGAGGACCTGATCGTGAGCTGTCCAACTGGCGACTATGCGGCGAATCTCGAGAAGGCTACGTCGCAGCTCGCGCCGATCACTGAGCTTGCGCCGACGGGCGACGGGAAGCCAGAGCTGGTCCACACTCCGGGGAAAGCTTCCATTGCGGACGTGGCGGAGTTCTTTCAGATTTCTCCGGCGCAGGACATCAAGACGGTGGCGTATATGGGGCAGCGGCCTCAGATAGGAACCGGCAAGCTTGAAGAGAAGCCGATCGTCGTGTTTCTTCGCGGTGATCATCAGGTAAACGAAACCAAACTGGCTGCGGTCGCGACTGCCGACACCTTTCGCCCGATGCGCCCTGAGGAACTTGATCGTTACTTCAAGGGACCGGGCGGTTTCCTGGGACCTGTTGGCCTCACGGTTCTGCCTGCCGAGGCCCTGAAGATTTCGGGTGGGTACTACGACCAAAGCGGCCTTCAGGAGGCGAAGAAGAAGTACCCGCAGTACGCGTCGGTGACCGAAGATCCAACGGCGGTAACGGTGATTCTCGACAAAGCCCTTGAAGGGCGCGAGAACATGGTCGCCGGGGCGAATAAGCTGGATTATCACTTCCGCAACGTGACGCCGGGGCGGGATTTCGGTTGGACGGTCTCGGCGGATATCCGCGACGCGGAGGCGGGTGAGGGATGCCCGGTGTGCGGAGCTCCTCTGAAGATCGGGAAAGCGGTCGAGGTCGGGCACATCTTCAAGCTGGGGCGGCGCTACACGGAGGGCATGGGCTCGCGCGTGCTCGATCCGAACGGCAAGGAAGTGATCCCGACCATGGGCTGCTACGGGATTGGAGTTGAGCGCATTCTCACCGCGTCCATCGAACAGAATAACGACGCGAACGGCTTTTGGCTGCCTCCGGCGATTGCTCCATTCGACGTGGTAGTGACGATTACGAATGTCTCCGACCCGAACCTACTCGCCGCTGGGACGGGGGTCGCGGAAGCGCTGGAAGCAGCCGGTTTCGACGTGCTGCTGGACGATCGCGACGAGCGGGCGGGTGTCAAGTTCAAGGATGCCGACCTGGTGGGTATCCCCTACCGAGTGAATGTCGGGAAGAAGGCCGCCGAGGGCAAAGTGGAGCTGGTTACACGCGGCACAGCATCCAGCGAAGATGTTGAGATCGCAGCGGTTGCTGGCGTGATGAGGGCTAGGACAGGTAGATAATACCGCAACTCGACTCCGGAGAGAAGACGAGCACCCGGTTGGTCACTCAAGTTTGAGAATCCGCCCGCGTCGAATGCGCTGAAAGCTGCATCTGAACGTCTTAAGTAAAGTGACCAGCCGTTCCCCTCACTGTTGCTGGATAGTCTTGCGCCTGAAACAATTAGAATAAGAAAGAGACGTTCGATTGGCTGTAAAAATTAAATTCGCCGGCCCCGCCGCCGGACAAGCCGCGCTTGGGCGGAAACTTCTTGTAGTGGCAGCCCTTGGTGTCGCGGCTGTTTTCCTCATCTTCGCCTGCGTCTTCGGCTTCTATTACTTCAAGTACCAGCGCATTGTCGACGAGCGCCTGGAGAAGCCGCTCTTCGCGGCTACCGCGAAAATCTATGGCGCCCCTGCCGAGCTGCGCCCCGGACAGAAGTTCACGGTGCAGTACATTGCCCAGCAGCTGCGCACCGCTGGATACTCGAGCGACGGCGATGGGAAGAATGCAGCAATCGGCTCCTACTCGACCGGCCCCGAGAGCATCACGATCCATCCCGGACCAGAGTCGTATCACGCTCCGGAAGGCGCAACCATTACTTTGGACAATGGCGCCATCTCGCAGATTACAGGAGACAAAGGCCAACAACTGGCCGCCTATGAGCTGGAGCCGACGCTCATTACCGACCTCTCCGATCAGAACCGCAGCAAGCGCCGTCTTGTGACCTACGACGAGCTGCCCCGGAACGTCGTGGGCGCGGTCACGGCCATCGAGGACCGGCGCTTCTTTAACCACGGCGGGGTGGACTACATCCGGCTGCTCGGGGCCCTGCGCAACGATCTCAGCCATCGCCACACCTACATGGAAGGCGGCTCCACGCTCACCATGCAGCTGGCGCGCGGTTTCTTCCTAACCCCGGAAAAGCGGTTCAAGCGCAAGTTCCTCGAGATCGTCATCACCTTCCAGCTCGAGCACCGCTTCTCGAAGCAAAAAATCTTCGAGATGTATGCCAACCAAGTGCCGCTAGGCCAGCGCGGCAGCTTCTCAATCAACGGCTTTGGAGAGGCCTCGCAGGCCTACTTCGGGAAGGATGTTCGGCAGCTCACTCTGCCCGAGTGTGCCCTGCTCGCCGGGCTGATCCAGAGCCCCAGCCGCCTGAATCCCTACCGGCACCCGGAGCGGGCCACGGCGCGACGCAATCTGGTGCTCGATTCGATGGTTGAGACCGGCGCGATCACCAAAGACGAAGCTGAACGAGCCAAGGCTTCACCGCTCAACGTTGTGCCGGGAGCAGTCGACGCAGGTGAAGCGCCATATTTTGTTGATCTAGTCCGTGAACAGCTTGCGCAGAGGCTGGGCGAAGGCGAGTACAACCAGCAGGGCCTGCGCATCTACACCTCGCTCGATCCTCAGCTGCAGAGCGCAGCCACGGCGGCGGTCGACGAGGGCATGAAGGGCGTCGACAAGCAGGTGGAAGCGCTGCATGAGCGCCGCGTGAAAGAGGGAGACAACTCGCCGATCGTCTACCCCCAGGTTGCACTGATCGCGCTTAACCCGCATACCGGCCAAGTGCTGGCCCTGGTCGGCGGGCGCAACTACGGGCAGAGCCAATTCAATCACGCCGTCTCGCACCGGCCTACTGGGTCGATCTTCAAGCCCTTCGTCTACGCGGCGGCGTTCAACACCAGCCTTGCGGGTTCGCAACTCAATGGTCCGGACGGCACCAGCGCTACGTTCACGCCGGTGACCATTCTCAAGGACGAGCAGACGACGTTTACCTTCGCGGGAGACCAGACCTACTCGCCCCGCAATTTTGAAGGGCAATACCGGGGAGAGGTCACGGCTCGCGAAGCGCTGATGCACTCGTTGAACAACGCCACCATCGAACTGGCTTCCATGGTCGGCTACAACAACGTTGCGTCGCTGGCGCGCGATGCCGGCATCAAGTCGGCTCGCGGCACACCGGCCATGGCCATCGGAGCCTACGACGCTACACCGCTCGATATGTCGGGCGCGTATACTGTCTTCGCCAACAGCGGCGTCAAGATCGACCCGTGGATGCTGGCCTCCGTTCGCAGCAGCAATGGCGACGTGATGAACGACTACACTCCGGCGACCAAGCCGGTGCTCGATCCGCGTGCCGCCTATCTCACGGTCAGCCTGATGCAGAATGTCCTCAACGGCGGAACGGGTTCGGTGGTTCGTCGTCTCGGCTTCACGGCCCCCGCTGCGGGTAAAACCGGAACCTCGCACGACGCATGGTTTGCCGGCTTCACCAGCAACCTGATCTGCGTGGTGTGGGTGGGGAACGACGACTACAGCGACATCAAGATCGAAGGCGCGCACGCCGCTGCGCCGATCTGGGCCGAGTTTATGAAGCGGGCCGTGGCGCTGCCCCAGTACTCCGATACGCGGGACTTCGTTCCGCCCTCGGGCCTTGTCCAGGTCCGCCTCGACAAGGCTACCAACCTGCTTGCTGACGCGAGTTGCCCAGACGACTATTACGCCACCTTCCTCGATGGAACGCAGCCCACGGACACGTGCGACCACGCGGGCGGCGATCAGCGCAACCTCTTCCAAAGGATTTTCGGACTAGGCGAGAAGCCTTCGACGCCGGCCCAGGTGCCGACTACACAAGCTGTACCGACATCCCCTGCGCTGACTCCCGCCACGCCCGCGAGCAACTCAGCGATCGTGCAGACCCAACCGAGTCAGGATACCGAGCAGACCAAGAAGAAGCGCGGCTTCTTCAGCCGGATCTTCGGCGGCAAAAAGGACGACACAACGGAGCAGCAGCACCCACCGCAGCAGAATCCTCCGGCACCGCCCGACTAGCTGTCCGTATCTATTGTCCGGGAGTGGCGTAGTATCCGGTGCGATGGCGGACCGCGACTGGGCCCTTGGCCATTGGTGGCGGCTTGGTGAGCGTTACAGAGATCGTCCGGAAGGGTGAATCTGTGAGGCGATGGCTCGGATAGTAGCCGAGCAGATATTGTGTCCGCAGGTCTTCGGAGACCTTCTTGAAGGCCTGGTCCAGATTGCCCTCGTCCGCGTAATAGTACTTGCCCCCCGTCTCCTCGGAAAGCGTAATCAGCGCGTGTTCGCCCCCCGTTTCGCGTCCGGCATCGGCCACAATTGGCAGATCGATGACGCTGTACACCATCACCTCGCCTCGACGAGCCTGCTCCAGCGCCTGCGCATAATCGACACCCTTCTTGGTATTGCCTCCGTCAGAAATGATCACCAGCACTTTGCGTCCGCGGCGCTGCGCGAGGCTCTGCGAGGCAAGATAGACGGCGTTATAGAGCGCTGTGGCTGGTCCGGTCGAAAGATCCTCAAGCCCTGAGTCGATGCGGCGCACGTTATTGGTGAAAGGCACCACTTCGCGCACGTCGGAGTTGAAGTCCATCAGGTCGAGCTGATCCACGGGCCGCATAAGAGCGTGGACAAAGTTGTGTGCCGCGGTCTTCTCAACCCACAGATCCTTGTGCGTGCTGCCACTGGTGTCGACAGCCAGAACGACCGACAGGGGCATTCCCGTATCGCGCTCGAAGTAGGCGATCTTTTGAGCATGGCCGTCTTCGGTGAGGCAGAAGTCATCCTGCGTCAGGCCGGGGACCGGCGCGCCGGTTGCGTCCGTCACATTGACGAAGACATTGACTAGGCGCACGTCGACGCGAATCGGCGGCGCCTGCTGCGACCACAGCAAAGCCGGGCCGGCGAGAATCGAGAGGGCAAGGACTGAGAGACGCATCACTTCGCGATCTCCGCCGGGAACGGCTCGCCATCGGCCCAGACCGCTCCGTCCTCGAAGTGCTCTTTCTTCCAGATGGGCACCGTCTTCTTGAGCGTGTCGATAAGCCAGCGGCAGGCGTCGAAGGCGGCTGCCCGGTGTGCCGACGCCACGGCGATCAACACGCTGCTCTCTCCTACCTCGATCCGGCCCAGGCGATGCACAATGGCCACGTCACGAATCGAGAAGTCGGCCAGGGCTTTTACGGCCAGATCTCGCATCTGGGCGAGTGCCATCTCCTCGTAGGCTTCGTAGACGAGATACAGGGTGCGGCGGCCGCGCGTGTTGTTGCGCACCATGCCGTCGAAGATGACGAGCGCGCCGTCCTCGGGCCGCTCCAGGCTGGTGACAGTCGTATGCGCATCGATGCGCTGGTGGACGAGTGAGACGTGCGGTCCGGAATCCGGCCCCCCGCCGCTGACCGGGGGCAGCAGCGCCACTTCATCGCCATCTTTCAAAAGATGCGACACAGTTACATATTCGCGATTGACGGCGACGGCGATCGAAGACCAGACGGCGCTGTGGTCAGTCGTGTGATGGCGGTAACGGTCGAGCAGCGTTGCGACGGTCGCGCCGCCGGGCAGGTCGAGTTCACCGGGTTGTGCGGGGATAAGTTCTTTAAGGACGCCGAAGAAGAGGACACGTACACGCATGCTATCTAGAGAATACCCATTCCTTAGACGAACCAGAGTAGAGCCCGGCTCCGAACAGAACACTGGATTCTTTTGATTTTGCTGACAAGTGTCACTTCGGTACCGTGCGGGAGCGGCGGTAAACTGCGGGTGTCGATACAGGAGGAATTCGTGACCAACCCCGTCACTTTGCCAGCCGTCTCCGCCGGGCCTGTGACCGCAAAGGAGCGCATCCAGTCGATTGATGTGATGCGCGGCGTGGCGCTGCTGGGCATCCTGGCGATGAACATCCAGGATTTCTCGATGATCGGCCAGGCGTACATGAATCCGACAGCCTATGGCGATCTCCATGGCCTGAATTACACAGTCTGGTATGTCTGCATGCTCTTCGCCGACCTGAAATTCATGTCGATCTTCTCGATGCTCTTCGGTGCGGGTGTTCTGCTGATGACCAGCCGCATCGAGGCTTCGGGACAACGGTCCGGGCCGATCCACTACCGGCGCATGGGGTGGCTGGCGCTGTTCGGATGCCTGCATGGCTACCTGCTGTGGACAGGAGACATTCTTTTCACCTATGCGCTAGGCGGGATGGTGGCCTATCTGTCGCGGAAATGGCGGCCCAGGACGCTGATCATCTCCGGGCTTCTGTTCACGGGGGTTTCGTCGGTGTTGTTTGTTGGCAGCTACGCGTCGATGCCCTACTGGCCGAAGAAGTCAGTCGACCAGATGCGGGAGAACATGTGGATGCCATCGCAGGCACAACTTGAGAAAGATCTCGCGGTACACCGCGCAGGTTGGCTGGGCGAGGAGAAAGCGCGCGCTATCGAGAACCTGGGCAACCAGATCCAGGGGAATATCTTCCTGGCTTTCTGGCGCGCGTATGGCCTGATGCTCGTAGGCATGGGGCTGTTCAAGTTGGGCGTGTTCAGCGCGAGGGCGCCCGCGCGGGTCTACGGCTGGTTCATCGCGCTCGGGCTTTTTGTGGGCATCCCCATCATCGCCTTCGGCGTGCACCAGGAGTTCGCCCATCACTGGGATCTGCGCCAAAGCTTTTTTCTCGACTTCCAGTACAACTACTGGGCGAGCTACCTGGTTTGTCTCTTCTGGATCGGCGTGGTCATGCTCATCTGCCAGAAAGGATGGCTATCGGGCATGCGTCGGCGACTAGGCGCAGTGGGACGGATGGCGTTCACCAATTATTTGACGCACACCATTGTCTGCACATTTCTGTTCTATGGTTGGGGAGTGGGACTCTTCGGCAAGATCAGCCGCACAGAGCAGTTCGGAATTGTGCTGGTGATCTGGGCTGCGCAGCTGATTATTTCGCCCTGGTGGCTCGACCGCTTCCAGTTCGGGCCTTTTGAGTGGATCTGGCGTTCCCTGACTTACTGGAAGCTGCAGCCGATGAGGAAGCGGGTGGCGGTTCCGGCTGTTCCTGCACCCGCGGAAGTGTAGCAAAGAGATCGTCTTCGGCGGGATACCAGAGCCGCTGGTCCTGCACGCGAAGAAACGGCGTGAGCTTGTGCGCCTCATGGCGGCTTTTTCCGCGCGAGTCATAGTAGATGTGCTCGACGGGAATGCCGCGGACGGTGAGATCGTCGGCGACCAACGAGCGGTGGCAGCGCCAGGGCACGGCTTCCGCACACATTAACACCATGTACTCGTTAGGACCAGCGGCGAGCAATTCGTCGACAGCGGCAGCAAACTCCGGAGTCTGCATGTAGTCGGCATATCCGCGAAAGCTGGCGTTACGCCAGCCGGTATTGATCGAATCCTTGTGGGCGTGGCGCAAGCCGCCGAGCGAGTTCTGCCAGCGGTATTCGATACCCGCGCCGCCCAAGGCGGGCGCAAGATTCTCCTGCGCGAACTGTGGGTTATGGCGTGACTTGGGGATGGTGCGGATGTCAATCAGTGTGCGCACTCCGTTCTCGCGCAGGATCGCCAGAAATGTCTCAATAGGCAGCGTGGAGTGGCCGATGGTTAACATCAGGGATTAGCGATTAGCGATTAGAAAAGCGGTCCCCACCTCAGCGTTAGAATATGGCCATGAGCACCATTCTCGAAATTCCGATCCCTAAGCTGCAGAATACCGTGGTTTTCGATCCGCCACTCACGGACGATGAGTTCGAGCGTATGTGCATGACCAGCGGATTGGTGAAGCTGGAGAGAACGAAGGATGGCAAGATCATAGTGAATCCACCGGCAGGCGGAAGCAGCAGTAAGAGGAACGTAGAAGTAGTTTTTCAACTGACAGCATGGGCCAAGAAACACTCGAAACGAGGCTCTGTATTTGGGCCTGATAGTGGATTCTTTTTGCCCGATGGGGCGATGCTTGGTCCCGACGCAGCTTTTGTGACGGCCGAGCAGATGCATGGGCTGACCGCTGAACAGAAGGAACACTTTTTTCATCTGACTCCAGCTTTTGTCATCGAGGTCCTGTCCCCTTCCGATAGCCTGCGAGCGACCAAAGAAAAGATGGAGGAGTGGATCGCCAATGGTGCGAAGTTGGGCTGGCTGGTCGACCCTTATAAGCGCAACGTATTGATCTACGAACCTGGCAAGAAGCCCCGGACGGCGACAGATGACAAGATTGCGGGAACAGGCCCGGTTGAAGGCTTTGTGCTTGATCTCTCAGAAGTGTGGGATCTCTACGAGGACTGATTAAGAAGCAGAGATAGAAGCCGCACGGATGGTTTTCCGCGCGGCCATCTTGTCTCAGGCACTGGCGTGCTCGAGAACCTCTTCCCTCACCTGCTCGTCCTTCTTTTCCTCCGCCTCCGTTTTCGGCAGCGCGACGGCGAGCACATCTTCGATCCGGCTGGCGTAGTGGATGTTAACGCCGGCGATCTGCTCGGGCATCAGGTCCTCCTCCACGTTCTGCCGGTTTTCGGCGGGCAGGATCACGTCTTTCACTCCGGCACGCTTCGCGGCAAGGAACTTCTCCTTGATACCGCCCACAGGCAGCACGTTTCCGCTGAGCGTGATCTCGCCCGTCATTGCCGTCAGGGGCCGAACCGGCTTGTCGGTCATGAGCGAAACCAGCACCGTCGCCATGGTCACGCCTGCCGATGGGCCGTCCTTGGGAATGGCGCCAGCCGGTACGTGGATGTGAATATCCGTATCGTTGGTAAAGTCCTCCGTGAGCCCCAGCGACGTGGCGTTGGAGCGGACCCAGGTGAGCGCGGCCTGCATCGATTCCTGCATGACCTCGCCGATCTGTCCGGTCATCTTGAAACCGCCCTTGCCTTTCATGCGGTTGGCTTCGATGAACAGGATGTCGCCGCCAGCCGGCGTCCAGGCCAGTCCAACGGCCACGCCCGCACGCTTGGTGCGCTCGGCGATCTCGGTATCCACACGAACCTTAATGCCGCCCAGGAACTCCTGGATGATCTCGCGGGTGACGACCAGTTTGTCAGTCTGGCCCTCGGCGATCCGGCGCGCCTGCTTGCGGCAGACGGTGCCGATGAGCTGCTCAAGTTTACGGACACCCGCCTCGCGCGTGTAATGGCGCACGATGTAGCCGATCGAGTCAGGCGGGAACTCGATGTTGTCCGGTTGGATGCCGTTCTCCTTGATCTGCCGCGGGATGAGGTAGCGGAACGCGATGTGCGATTTCTCCTCTTCCGTGTAGCCCTGCAGTTCGATAATCTCCATGCGGTCCAGCAGCGGCGCGGGGATCGGGTCGAGCTGATTCGCGGTGCAGATGAAGAGCACCTTCGACAGGTCAAAGGGCTGGTCAAGATAGTTGTCGCGGAACGTATTGTTCTGTTCCGGGTCAAGGGTCTCGAGCAACGCCGAAGACGGATCGCCACGGAAGTCGCGGCCCAGCTTGTCGATCTCGTCGAGCATGAAAACGGGATCGTTCGTGCCCGCGCGGCGCAGGTTCTGGATGATCTGTCCGGGCAGGGCTCCGATGTAGGTCCGGCGATGGCCGCGAATCTCAGCCTCGTCGTGCATGCCGCCCAGCGAGATGCGCTGGAACTTGCGGTCTAACGCTTTCGCAATCGACCGGCCGAGCGAGGTCTTGCCAACGCCCGGAGGGCCCACGAAGCAAAGGATCGGCCCCTTCATGTCCGGCTTGAGACGACGCACGGAAAGGTAGTCGAGGATGCGGTCCTTGACTTTCTTCAGGTCGTAGTGGTCCTCGTCGAGGATCTGCTTGCCCTTTACGATGTCCACTTCGCTGCCGGACGACTTTGACCACGGCAGAACGGCCAGCCACTCGATGTAGTTGCGGGTGAGCGAGTAGTCGGCCGCCATGGGCGACATACGCGAAAGCCGGTTCAACTCCTTGAGAGCTTCTTTCTTCGTCTCTTCGGGCATACCCGCGGCTTCGATCTTCTCGCGCAGGTCTTCGATATCTTTCTGACCCTCGTCGGCGTCGCCGAGCTCCTTCTGGATCGCCTTCATCTGCTCGCGCAGATAGTAGTCGCGTTGCGATTGCTGTACCTGGTCCTGGACTTCGGATTGGATCTTGTTGCGTAGCTGCTGAACTTCGAGTTCCTTCGCCAGGTGCTTGTTGATGCGCTCCAGACGCGCGGTCACGTCGGGCGTTTCAAGCAGCTCCTGCTTGTCGGTCGTAGCCAGGAAGGGCAGCGACGACGCGATGAAGTCGACCAGCCGGCCGGGATCTTCGATATTCATGGCGATCGTCTGCAACTCGTCCGACAACGTCGGCGACGAGGTGACGATCTGCTGAAATTCGGACAAGACATTGCGCTGCAGCGCCTCGCTCTCCGGACCCTTTTCAGGAATAACCTCCGGAACCGGCTCGATCGACGCGGTCATAAACGGCTCGATCTGCGAGAACATGCCCAGCTTCACGCGCTCCGTGCCCTCGGTAAAGACGAAGAGGCTCTGGTTGGGCATCTTCACGACCTTATGCACGGTCGCAAGGGTGCCGTACGCGTGCAGGTCGCTGGGTTGCGGCGAGTCCATGCGTGCATCGCGCTGGGCTACTACGACAATCGTCTTCTCATCACCGAGCGACTGAATCAGCTGGATGGAGCTCTCGCGGCCCACCGTCAGGGGCAATACGGCGTGGGGAAACAAAACGGTGTCGCGAACGGGAAGCACCGGCAGAGATCTGCCTCCGCCGTTTTCGTCGCGCCGTTTGGGGGTACTTGGGTGAATCTCACTTAGGAAATCGCTGGCCATTGAGTGCCTTCTTATCAAATAATTAGATATTAGACGCTGCACATCTAATATGGTCGCAAGATTCTTGGAGATTGCATCCAGCCATTTTATTTTCAATAATTTAGACTGCGGCTCTCTTTTCTGGCAGGGCCAGAAAGATCCCCGTTGCTGCCCTTAGGATGCATCTACGCATTCCAATGAAGCCCCGTTCCCGACTCAGAGTTCATCGGCAACTTCATCGCAAGGTTGATGCTTTCAGCCTTCCCTTTGCCCGGAACGGTACCGGCCCAATTCCTTGACCGTCGAACAGTGCTGGGTCAGCATTTTCAGCGCGGCATCCGCAGAATTGGGTGTAGAGAGCTGGTAATCGGCATAGAACACATACTGCCAGGGTTGCCCATGTACGGGACGAGACTCGATCTTCGTGAGGTTCGTGCCCTGGCCGGCAAAGACCTGAAGCGCTGCCACCAGCGTCCCGGGACGGTTCTCAACCGTGAACGCCAGGCTCACCTTGTCGGCAGCCGGATCGATCCTGACTTCGCTCCGGCGCCGGATCATGAAAAACCGTGTGTAGTTCTCCGGATTGTCTTCGATCTCGGCAGCTAGAATTTCTCCCCCATAGTGAATCGCCGCCCGGGCGCTGGCGATTCCCGCCGAAGAACGATCGCGCAGCTCGACCAGCTGTTTCACGCTGCCGGCCGTGTCATAGAAGGGGATGGCTTCCATCTGCGGATGCCCTTCCAGGAAGCGCCGGCATTGCGCCAGGGCGACCGGATGCGAATATACGCGATGAATCTGATCGATGATGCTGCCCGGAACGGCGATCAGATTATGGCGAATCCGCAACAGCAGTTCCCGCTCAACCGAAACGTCGTGGGTAAACAGTAGATCGTAGTGCTCCACGACCGATCCGGCGAGGGAGTTCTCGATTGGGATCACGGCGGCGTCGACCCTGCCTTCTGTGACGGCAGAAAAAACTTCAGCTGATAGAGCACAGGCGAGAATGGTTGCCTGCGAGCAAAATCTTAACGCCGCTTCGTGGCTGAACGATCCCGGCTCTCCTTGAATGGCGATGTTCATCGCGTGCTCGATCCTCAAATTTTCGATTGTACGGCAACCCTATTCGCCTGGCGTGCACCATATCTGTTCGTAAGAAGTAGATCGACTACGAAAGAAGAGGACGAACGTTATGTTGTGGGCAATCTTTGTAATTCTGCTTGTGTTATGGCTCGTCGGTTTGGTCAGTTTCCACGCAGTCGGAGCATACATCCATATTCTGCTGGTGATCGCGCTAGTGGTCTTGTTGATCCAGCTCATCGGCGGACGGCGATCGGCCCTCTAAACGACAACGCACGATAACCCGACAGGACACATCACGATCATCCTGTCATACACCACACAGGGGTAGCGTCATGAACAAGGACCAGGTAAGCGGGAAAATTGATCAGATGACCGGCAAAGTCAAAGAGAAGGTTGGAGAAGCGGTTGGAAATCAGGGTATGGCAAACCAGGGTGTCGCCGATCAGGTAAAGGGCGCCGCCAAGGAAACCTGGGGCAACGTGAAGAATGCTGCCCAAGAGACGGCAGACCATCACAAACATGAGAGCGAGCGGGCCGCTTCGAACGCTCGGCAGAATGTCGTCAACACGGTTCAGAACGTTAAGGACAAGGTGAACGATCGAATTGATGAAGCAAGGGAAAACGACCGGATCCGGGAACGTCGTCCGGCCTAGACATTTTCTTTTCCTTCCCCCAACACATGAGCCCGCGGACGATCGCGGGCTCTTTCCTTGCAGAAAACATTTGTTTACCGGCGCAGGAGTAAATCCACTGCGACAAACAGAAAGAAGACGGCGGAAATCACGCCATTCATGGTGAAGAAGGCTGCATTCAAGCGGCGCAGGTCATGCGGCGACACGATGAGATGCTCGTAAAGCAGCAGAGCACCGACCACCCCAACACCAATCAGCGCGGCGGGCCCCAAAGCAAAGACACGCACCAGCCAGACCAGCAGCGCGATCATTGTCAGATGCATCGCGCGAGCAATCCAGAAGGCTGCAGTGACTCCATACGTAGAAGGCACGCTCAACAGCCCCGCATCGCGGTCGTGGCCAGCATCCTGGCAGGCATAGAGTAGATCGAATCCTGCAACCCAGAACATAACTGCAAGAGTGAGGATCAAAATGCGCGGGTCAAGCGAGCCGCGCACGGCGATCCAAGCCGCAGCAGGAGCGATTCCCAGCGCCACGCCAAGTGCAAGGTGCGACCAGCGCGTGAAGCGCTTGGTGTAGGAGTAAACCAGGATCACCGCCAGAGCAAGCGGCGAGAGCAGAAGCGTGAAACGGTTCAACTGAGCGGCTGCGAGCACAAAGAGAGCAGCCATCACACAGGTGAAGCCGGCGACGAACCCGCGTGTGAGCAGGCCAGCCGGAATGGCGCGTGACCGAGTGCGGGGATTCACGGCGTCGAGCGACGCGTCGGCCCAGCGATTGAAAGCCATGGCCGCCGAACGCGCTGTTACCATGCACACGATGATCCAGAAAATCTGTATGGGTCTCGGCAAACCACCAGCGGCGAGCATCGCTCCGGTAAGCGCAAAGGGCAGCGCGAAGATCGAGTGCTCCCACTTGATCATCTCCAGCGTTACGCCGATGCTGCGAAAGAATGCCATGCTCCCAGTGTAAAGGCAGCCATTAGCCATTAGGAATTGAGGGTGCCCATCCGCGATGCGAGCCTCAATGATGACGAATCATCAATGGCTAGCCGTTCACTTCTTCTCGGGCTGGCCTGCAACTTGCAACAGGTTTGTCACCTTAAACACGCCGGAAACGCCGTTGGCTCGGATACCTGCCGCGTCCTTGTCGGCCTGGCGGTCGACGACTCCGTACAGCGTCACGTTGCCATTCTGCACCGAGATGCGGATGGGCTGTGCCGGATCGATCGCGTACCGGTTGAGTGAGGGGAATCCGTAGACCGCACGATAGACGGCTCGACGTATGCGGTCATCCATGGGCGAAACCGGGTCGACCCGGATTTCGTTGATGACATCTTTCACGCCTTTGGTGTTGGAAGCCACCGCCACCGCCGAGTCGGCATCGACGGGACCGTAAGCGGTACCGGCCAGGGTGACTACTCCATTGGCGACGTTGACGCTGATGGCGTTAAAGGCGGTAGTGCCATAGCCGACTCGATCGAGCGAAATCGCTCTCACCAGCTTGTTCTGGAGTTCCGCATCCGAGATCTCGGGGCCGGCCACTTCAATCTCATTGTCGACGGCAGTAACCCCCTTGATTTTGTGAACCCTCTTGTCGGCGTCCTCCCTCTGAGAGAAGACGTCGACGGTCCCCGTGAGCTTTGCCACGCCGTTCTGTACCGTGACTTGAATGCTCTTGAACTGAGACTTGTTCAGAGCCTTGTTCATGATCTCGGCGCGAACGTTGTTGTCGTCCGGCGATTGGGCTACGGCGATCGAGTGTCGTGATATCGCGGCAGAGATGCTCAACAGCAGTAACCCGACAAAAACTGGAACCAGACTGCGCTTTGTACTTCTCACAGTAAAAAACTCCTGTATGGCCGCCGAGTTTTACCCTCTTTCAGCGAGCCCTTCTGGCCATGATTTAGAGATGCGATCCCGTAATGCTCGTATCCCGCAAGATGCTTGCAGGATGTTCAGGGGATGCCATCTTAACCGAAATAATTGAATGCCACCAGACGCTATTTGTAGCGCCGGCGGATCTTGAAGATCAGGCTGAACACCCCCGATTCGTCGCGCACCGCCAGCACCGATAAGTTCTGCGTTAAATTCACCTGACCCTGGATGAGTTGCTGCTGCGTCGAGTTGATGTTTGTGGCATATGTAGCGGTAGCGTTCTTCGCTATCTGCTGCTCAACCGTGATGCGCGCGGAGGCGTTGCCGGTGCCGGTAACGTAGCTTGGATCGATCTTGACGCTGCCACCGCCAAAGAGCTTTTGAATCCGGCTGCTGACCGTGGCGTTCAGCGCTCCGCCCAACAGGGCGTCTGCGGTCGAGTTCACACCTGCCGCCTGCTGCTGTTGCGAGTAGATCTGCTGCTCTTCCTGTGTGCGTCCAGTGGCCAGCAGGCCGAAGATATCCTGTTCCGACAGAGGGGGCTCGGAGCGGAAGGTCGGCGTCAGCTTCGAAGTGGTTCCATTCATGGCGATGGTGATGTCGTAGTCCTCGACGCGGGCCGTCGCGGTCAGGTCGATCAACGGATCGATGCGGACGGGGTTGGTGAAATAAATGTCGCCGCGCTGCAGCTCATACTTTGTCCCGGCGAAGGTGGCGCTGCCGTCCGTGATTGCGATGTGCCCCAGCAGCGACGGCTGGGCAAGGGTGCCGCGAATGCGCAGGTCGACTTCGCCAGCCAGTTTGGCGTATGAGTTCTGGAAGTCGAGCTGTGGCGCCGATAAAATATGGATGTCCAGACGAAGGTGATTAGAGGGCGCATTCGGATCCGGCGGGAGGCTGACACTGCCGGAAGAACTCAATGCCGCAAGGTCGAGATCGCTGCCAATCACGAACCTGGTGATGGTCACATTTCCGCTCAACAGTAGCGAGCTCTGTGTACCCTGCAGGCGCAATTTGGCGTCCGCCATCGAGCTGACACCCTGCGGATAGCGGATGCGGACGTCCTTGGCAGTCGCAGTCAGATCGCCGTACAACCCCCGCTGATAGGTGATGAAGCCGCCCAACTGCAGCTTTCCGCCGCCGCTTACCGCGGTCAGATCCTTCACGTCGAGGCGATCCTGATCGAATGCCAGAGTGCCGTTCATCTGGCTCAATCCATTCGGAAAATCCAGGAGCGCCATGGCGACATTCGTAAATTTAACCTGACCGGTCAAGCTCGGGCTCTGGAAGGAGCCAAGCGCATCCACGTTGAAGTCCACATGCCCTGACGCAGTGATATCGGTGTCCAGCGTCTGGGCAAGCTTCATGTTGATGGAGCCGTTTCCATGCAGGTCCAGATCCCGTGAGCCGTCCAGAACTCCGACCGAGCCTTGCGCATGCAGGTCGGTGTCGTCGCCGACAACATGAAACGGGTCGAGGTGTAGACGGCCGTTGATCAGCGTCGCGTGTAGAGCGCCCTCGGTCTTGAGGGGAACTGCGCCGAGCGCGAGAGAAAACTGCTCGATGGTGGCATCGCCGCTCAGCTGACGAGGGTGCTTCAGGGGCCCCTCGACATTGACCATTCCGGTGATTGAAGAGTGGGCGCTCACGCCGTGCACGTTGAAGGTCTGCAGGATCGGGTCTACGTCGAGGCTGTCGAGCGCGAGGCGAGCCTTCGTCTGATAGTCACCGCTCAGCTGCATCTGGCCGTGCACCTGAAAGGAGGCATTGGTCATGTGCGCGCTCAGATCCACGAGGAGCAGCCCGCCCTGGGTATGAGCGGTTGCATCCATGTTTCCTCCCGCCTTGTCCGCGAGATTCAGGCGCGACAGGTGAAGATCTGCCTCGACGTTCGGATTCTTCACCGTCCCGTCGCCATGTGCTTCAAATGCGAGCAAGCCGCCGACTGGGTACGTTGGATTTTTCAGCCGCTGTATATGCGCAAGATCAAACCCTGTGCCCTGCGCCTTGAAATGGAAGGACTCAGCCGAAATGTCGTAGCCGCCATCGCCTGTAACCTTGCCGCCATCCTGCAAAAAGACCAGATGGGTGGCATCAATCTCCCTTCCGGCGAAACGTAGATCGGCGTTGAGGCTCCGGTAAGGCTCGCCGTAGATGTTGCCGCCCTGCACGGCAAGATGGCCGCCGCCGCTCAAGTTGTCCACCTGACCGGTTGCGTGCGCTTCCAGATTCACCGTGCCCGTAACCGGCAGATTGTCGCCCACCGTCTGAAGCACATCCGTGAGAGAAGCCCCGTGAACACTGGCGTCCACACGAATCGCGGACTCCTCGTCGAAAGCCAGATGGCGCGGTGTGATCTGGTGGGCGTGGACCGCGCCGGAAACATGTATCGTCGTAGTGCCGCGGACCAGTGACGCCTGCTCGACGGAAATGAGTTCCGGTGCGTACTCCGCCTGAGCGTCCAACGAATCCCAGTGGATCGTGTGTTGTACCTGCCGGCTGGCTTCGCTCACACTCTCTACCGCTTCACGCGCGAGGTGCGCTTCCGCGGGAAGAGAGCTATACACAACATCAAAGTCCGTGGCGCTGAGGTGGCCCTTCACATCGGGTACGAGGATGCTGCGCGTGATCGTTCCCTCGAATGCCGCCTGGCCGCGTAACGCCACGGGTATCGCCTGCACTCCCGTCTTGCCTCGTGCCGCAAGACCAAGCGTTGTGAGCGTGCGGTCGAACTCGCCAAGATTGGAAGTGGTCAGGTCTACCTGCATCGCCGAGGGGCGAGTGATCGGATACACCCCCAGCGCTCCAGTCACACGCAAGTGCGTCCCCGGAGTTTGCACCGCGAGGTTGCGAATATTCACCATCCCGCTTGCGTTCACGTACTGCGCGTCCACGATCCCGTTGAGCGGGACCAGCCCTGGAGCGGCTTGCGCCGGCGCAGTCAGTGTGAGCTTCGCATCAGTGACATTTACGGTGGAGTCGCCCTTCCAATCGACATTCACCGGACCATTGACCATCGTGTCGAAACCGAGATCTCGATCGCCCGGCGATGCAACGACAGCCATGATGGACGTCAGCGCCATTCTGCTGATGCGTGCGCGCACCGCTCCCTGCGGCTGGCTGCTGGCCAGGGCGATCGCATCGGCCTTGCGTGCTGCGCGACTTGCGGCCGGTGTCACGGGAGGAGCCTCTGGTGCGGTATTCAACCAATGGACGATGCGAAGGGTGCCATCCACAGTCCCGCCTCCTGGCAGCGTGGCCTGGGCATTCGTCAGCGCAAGCTCGTCATCTGTGACGTGAATCGCGGTCTTCGCGTTTACGCCGACGAGGTGAACCGTACCCGTGCGATATGTGCCGTCCGTCACTTTCGCCTGGCCGTCGACGACGAAACTGCTCTTGGTTCCCTGCCCCGTGAGCTGCATCTCAACATTGCCCGTCTCCAGCCCGGGAATCGACGCCAATGCCTCAAAGGTGCGGATATCAACCTTGCCGTTGAGCGTCGTTTTCCACTGCGGATTAGCGAAATCCTGCACAGATGCGTTGCCCTCAAGCGTGGAGCGCCCTGTTTGTAACTGGAGCGATTGCAAATTTGCTTCGTTGCGTCCGACTTCAACTTGCAGATCGAGCTGCGAATGAACCGGCGATGCTTTACCGCGCTGCGCTGTCAGGTCCTCGACATGGATGGTCCCCAGATAGCGATCCCGCCCTCTCGGGATGATCGGAGACACATACTTCACGGTGACGCCGAGATTATTCGCCGCGAGATTGAACGGAATTGCCTGCTGATTGATGAGCGCTACGCCATCTTTCACTTCGGTGCGATCTACGGCCAGGTCAAAGAGCGTGTCCGTGACCGAGGTGTTGCTTGTGCTCGCGACTTTCGGCCGCGGCTGGTTCGTAGAACCGTCCGGATACACGATGATGTGGATCGACGGATGATCGGCTTCAAGATAATTCAACCCAATCTTTGTACGAATGAAGGAAAGGATTTTCACGCGGACATATATCCGGTCCGCATGCGCGTACGGAGCTTCGCCCGCCGCCTCCAGTCCATGGATAGTGAGGTTGTCCGCCTCGAATTCGAGATGGAATACGCGCCAGCGGAGGGCTCCAAGATCGACGCGGCCGCCCGTGGCCCGCTCCAGCACCGAGATGACCTCCCGACGCACGCGATTTTCAAATTGTGCCGTGCTCGCATACCATGCCGCTCCACCTACAATGAGCGCGGCCAGCACGCACAGGGCGAGAGCCACCTTCCACCAATGACGCCATAGTGAACGCTGCGTCGCCGGAGAAGCGCGGTCTGAGGAATCGGGATCGAGCAGAGGGCTCAATTGTCTTCCTCTCCGCTCCCGGAGCTCTGTCCGTAAGCTGGATCGAGAATCTGCACACTGCCCTCGTCGCGCAGGCTCTTTAGCCAGTCCTGCAACAACCCATTGACGTGCTGTTGCAGTAGAACCTCCTGAATCCGCTCGGAGATCTCGCTGAGGGCCGGAGGCTTCTCATGCTGGCGTTCGTATACCGGAAGGATCGACTTCTGGTAATACGTTTCGATTTCTTCCTTGGGAATCCGAATGCCGCTGCGAAAGCGCAGATCGATGAATCGTAGAACGGCGAGCCTCTGCCGCCAGTGGGCCACGACTTCGTCTTCCGTCAGACTATTCGAAGCGAGAAATGCATTCCATCCTTCGGCGGTCGCGCAGTGATACTGCCTGCATTTTGGGAGGTGGTTACGCAGATCGGTCAGTGCTTTCTGTACCTGTTCATCCGTGACTGTGCCGCTCAGTTGCTGCTGCGCCTTCATCTGCTGCAGGATGAGCGTGCGATTCGCCAGCCGGCGCGCGGCCCTCTGGAGCGTGTCAGTGCCTGGAGCAACGGCAAATGGTTCCAGAGCCGCAAAACGTTGTTCTTCCTGCACGTCGCTCTGCAACAGCACATCGCCATTGATGATGGCGACCACGCGATCGAGTACTACGGGTTGCGCTGTCTGCTGAGCCGTCCCGGCGGCTTCTTGGGCATTCGTTCCCGCCAGCCCCAGCATCAGCGATGCGAAGATCGTCATGAGTGCCAGCGTGCGCTTCATCAGAAAGCCTGCCCGATGCTGAAGAAGAAGTTGAAGTGTCCCGCCTGTCCCACGTGCGGCAGTATTGGGTTACCGTTGGACATCGTTCCGTACGTGACGATCACCGGATAAATCGGAGGATTGAGGTTATAGCTGAAGTCAAAGCGCAGTGGACCGATCGGCGTGTGGTAACGGAGGCCCAGGCCTATGGCGTGAGAAAAGTCGTTGAAACTACACAGGCCCGTAGGATTCGTGCTCGAATGCCGGGTCATCATGGACTGTAGTTCTTCGTCCAGAATCTTGCAGGTCCAGCTATGCGGCTGCTTGATGCGGATAGCGCTAGGCCAGATGTCGGACGAGTTATTGAAGACGTTGCCCATGTCGTGAAACAACACGAAGCCCAGAGCATCGTTGAAATAAGGCAGCTTGGGATTCGGAGGACGGAACTCGGTGCTGTTCACGAAGGCGCCGGCGCCCCCGATCGGAAACCCGGTGAGCGAGTCGCGGGGGCCGGCAGCGTTGATGGAGAAGCCGCGCAGCGATTGCGCCCCGCCCGCATAGAGACGCTCCGGCAGCGGAATGTACCTGTACTGGTCCGCGCCAAAGGAGCGTTCATATCCAAAGCGGGTGACGCGCGCCAGCACAAACCTGCGTTGACCAAAAGCATAGTAGCTTGAGTTGGTGAGATCCAACCGGTTGAAGTTTGCTTCCGAGGAAAAGATGTTGTCGGTGAAAAACTCCTGCACACTTGTGAAGGTCCCCCCCTGCGCGTCCAGAGGACTTGGCCGGCGGGTATCGCGAATCCATGTAAAGCCTGGACCGCCCACACGCACCGGCTCTGAAACCAGAGGAATCTGATCCGGAGAGACCTGCACGCTATTCGGATCCACCACTACGCGGCGATAGGTGAACAGATAGATCAGCGTATTCGGCTTGTTGGGTCTTTGCGTCAGCCGCACCGTGCCTTCGAGTCGCGACGCCGCATAAGTGGTCACGTCCTGCGAATTGGTGTAGCCGGCGCTCAGCGAAAGATCCAGCTTGGGATTATTGAAGATGTGCGGACTGTTGTAGATGAGCGCCGCCAGCTGTTCCAGCGTGCCGTACGTAGTTCGCAGCGTGATCGATTGATTGCGGCCGCCGAGATTGATGCGGGAGATGTCAAATTGCACCAGCCCACTGCCGCCGGTCTTTCCGCCGCTGCCGCAAGGCTGTGTTGATGTGCCCGTCGATGTGCCGCCGGCACTCGGCGGAGGAGTGTTCGGGCAATTGTTTGTGGGATTGCCAGTTTGCACCTGAAATCCAACGCCATAGTTCAGATCCCAGCGCCTAGCTTCGGTAAATTGCAGCAGAACATTCTTGCGCTGTTGGTCCCCGGCGGGATTTTGAATCGCGGTGTTCACCTCGTTGAAGAGCGTGAGGTCGTACATCTGCCGCTGCATCTCGTACAGGGCCGACTGATCCAGCGCTTCGCCCGGATGCAGCAGAATATGAGGCTCGATGGTCTCTGGCCGGGTGTAGCGCAGCCCGGAGATAAGAACGCGGTTGACGAACGTCTGGTCACCCTCGGTGATGTGCTGCGTCACATCGATTTCGTCAGCATGTCCCGTCTCCGGATGCTGCTCAATAACGATCGAAACCTGGCTGAAGCCATGCTTCAGGTAGTACGTGAGGATGGCGTCTCGATCTCCAATGATGTTGGCCCCCGAGTATGGCTGTCCCTCTTCCAGATTGAGCAGGGGTTTCAACTGTTCGATCGGAATCTGCTTATTGCCCGCGATCTCATACTTGCCAATCTTCTCCTGCACGCCCTCATCGATCCGATAGGTCACCCAGAGGCCCTCGGGCTTGCCCGACCCGCGGGCGGCGGAGCGCTTCACCTCCGGAGTTATTTTGATCCTGTTGAATCCGTTGCTTTGATAAAGAGCGGTCATGTTGTTCACATCGGCCTGCACCAGCGCCTGGCTGTAGTTTCCGTGCCGCTCGAACAAATTCGTCTTCATTACCCCAAGACGCGGGTCCAGAATCGAGTTGCTGAAGTATTTGTTGCCGGTTATTGCAACCCCTTCCACTGAATCGCGTTCGCCCAGCGTTACCTGGTATTCGACCAGCGTGCGCTCTTTCCCCTCTGTCTTCTGGTGTGTGACCTGCGCATCGAAATAGCCGTCACGCTGGTAATAGTCGCGAATTCTGCGGTCTCCCTCGTTCAGCAGATCTTCATCGACGGCGCCCTCTTCATAGACCGGCACCAGTGTCCTTACCTTTCCCTTGCTGAGCTTCACGCCGTTCACCTGAATCGTCACAATCGGTCCCTGATTTGCCTGGAAGTCGTAGTCCAGCAGATTTGTCTCGTTCTGAAACTGTTTCGACTCGAGGGCGACGTTCGACTCCAACCGCTGCTGCTTCTGGTAATTCTTCCTCAGCCTGGTTAACGCGCGGTTCACGGTGTCGTGCGAAACCTTCGATCCCTGTTTCAGCTTGCCCTTTTTGCGAAAAGTCTCGACCGGCATACCGGGATCGCCCTCCACCTTCACATCCCCTATTCGGGCCTGCGGTCCGGTAACGACACGAAATCGCACGTCCACCTGTCCGTCTCGCGTATCTACGGCGGTACTGTTCGCGATGGTCCCTTTGTAAAAGCCGTTATCTTGAAGCATCTCCTTGACTGCCGCGCTTGCCTGGGTAAGCTTTGCATCGTTGTATTGCGTGCCGGGATTCAGTCGTGTCACGTGTTGAAGTTGGCTGGCGAGCCGGTCGTTCTTGAGCCCTTCCACGGTAATGCGCCCCAGAAAAAGCGTTGCCGTGCCTTTGAAGATGATGGTCACCTGGTTGCCATTCCGGGTGCCTTCGACTTCAATACCGCGGTAGAGTCCTGTGGCGTAAAGACGGCGCAGACTCTGCCGTACATCGTCGGCGATAAGAGGCTTACCAGCCTGGACCGGCAGTTCCGCAGGAAGGGGCTCCAGCCGGATGCGGTCCACTCCGGTAAAATCCACCGCCTCTACGTTCAACCCTTCCCAGGCGCGTAAGCTGTTGGTCGCGCTTTCTGAAGTGGTGGAGGGCGGAGGCGCAGGGTTGACCGGTGTCTGTGGCGGAGGCGTCTTTGGCTTCCCCGCTGCCTGGGCGTGCGCCGAGGTCCAAGCGCCGAGCGCAAACGAAACTGCCGCGGCGAAAATGAGCGCGGTGCGGCATCGATGGCCCAGTATTCGAGAAAAGAACAATCAGCCCCTCGTATTTGCCTTAGAGACGTTCCTCGGTGCGTGCTCCAACCTTAACGCCTGCCTCCGGTTGGATGCGAACATTTCATCGAAGCACAGCCTTGCATCCCCACACCCGGCGACACGCTACTTCGCCTCCTATACTAAAGACAGATGGTGACGCTTTCCAAAACTCCCGCGGCCCAGGCACTCCTGGATCGATACTCGCGCCAGATATTCTTTTACGGCATCCGTGAAGCGGGACAGGAGCGGCTCGGCGCCGCACATGTGGCGCTGGTGGGCTGCGGAGCCACCGGAGCAGCCGCAGCCAGCCTGCTCGCACGAGCCGGCGTGGGCACTCTCACTCTCATCGATCGTGACTTCGTCGAAGAAAGCAACCTGCAGCGCCAGGTGCTTTTCGATGAAGCCGACGCTCGGGAGTCGTTGCCCAAAGCGGAAGCGGCCCGGCGGAAGATTGCGCTTTTCAACAGCGAGATTGCGGTTCACGCCCAAATCGCCGACCTCACTCCTGGAAATATCCATTCGCTCCTAGCTGACGCCGATATCATTCTCGATGCTACGGACAATTTCGAAACCCGCTATCTCGTGAACGACTTCGCGGTTGAACAGAACAAGCCCTGGATTTATTCGGCAGCCGTGGGCTCATACGCGGTCACGATGAACATCCTGCCCGAAGAAACCGCATGCCTGGCATGCATCTTCCCCGAACCACCCACAGGGACGGTGGAGACCTGCGATACGGCCGGCATTCTGAACTCAGCAGTTAATCTGGCGGCGTCCATCGCCGTAACCGAGACGTTCAAGTTTCTCACCGGGGCGCAAGACCGGCTGCGACGCACGCTGTTCTCCTGCGATCTCTGGACCAATGAATGGTCTTCCGTCTCGTCCAGCCATCCGAGAGCGGATTGTGAAGTCTGCCAGCAGCACAATTTCAGACACCTGCGCGGCGAAGGTCGACCGCACATCACCCTCTGCGGACGAAATTCCGTACAGATCCACGAACACGGCCGTCCGGTCGATTTCGTTGAACTCGAAAGCCGCCTCAAGCCTCATGGCCAGGTTCGGTCCAACAACTTGCTCTTGCGCTTCGAGCGTGGCGAGCACACATTGACGATCTTTGCCGACGGACGCGCGATTATCCAGGGAACCGAGGACGTCGCCGTAGCCCGCAGTCTGTACGCCCGCTTCATCGGTTCCTGAAGCGACAATTCTCCGGGCAACCTTTTACCTCCTCCGGGCTTCCAAGCCAAGATTGTTGTCCTAATCCCCCTTATTCCGATAACCCATGATCCCGACGTCGCAACGATTGTCCGCCACCTTGCCAGAAGTCGCCACTCATGGAATCCTCACCCAAGCAAAGGATTTTTTAATGAGCGCAGGCCAGACAGAATCAAAGCCCGCCCAACATCACTTACGACGTAATCCGCCTATTGTCGGTGAAGCGGAAGCCATCGCCGCCGCGCAAGCGGGAGACGAAAAGGCCTTTGAAACGCTGTATGCGCTTCATAAAAGGCGGGTTTACTCGCTCTGTCTTCGCATGCTGGGCAACGTTGCCGCGGCCGAAGACCTGACGCAGGACGCCTTCCTTCAGCTCTACCGCAAAATCGGCACATTCCGTGGCGATTCGGCCTTCTCCACCTGGCTGCACCGCCTGGCGGTAAACGTGGTCCTCATGCACCTGCGCAAGAAGGGCCTACCGCAGATCTCCCTGGAAGAAGCGCTGGAGCCTTCGCAGGACGACGGCCCGCGCAAAGATATCGGTGCTCGCGATCTTCGCTTATCCGGCTCAATCGATCGCGTTACACTGGAGCGCGCCATAGAAAATCTTCCCCCGGGGTACCGCCTGGTCTTCGTTCTCCACGATGTGGAGGGTTATGAACATAACGAGATTGCCGATATGCTGTCGTGCTCCATCGGAAACAGCAAATCACAACTGCACAAGGCGCGAATGAAACTACGCGATCTGCTGCGCACAGGACAGCGGAAAGAGGCCGCTGTATGACGGAAAAAAATCCACAAGAACCCACTATGACCGACTGTGCTGATTTTCAGGAACGCCTTCCTGAGCTGTTCGAGAACCAGGCGAACCTCAGCGAAGAAGAACATCTGAAACATTGCGAAAAGTGCACTGCCCTGGTACGCGACCTCGAGTACATTGCCCAGCAGGCGAAATTGCTTCTGCCGATTCACGACCCCAGCCCCACCGTGTGGGACAACATCCGTTCGGCCATCAAGAGCGACATGGGTCAAAACAGCAGCAGCCAGTCTTCCGCGCGCTCTGCCACCTAGCCGCCCAAAGATTGATCGGCACTCTGGTCCTTATAATGCGTACAACGCATGAGGACAGAGACCAATCTTCCGGTAACCGTTCGACGCATCGTGCTTACCGGATTCATGGGAGCAGGCAAATCCACCACCGGCGGACTGCTCGCGCAGAAGCTCGGCTGGCGCTTCCTCGACACCGACGCTATCCTCGAAGCTCGCACTGGAAGCACCATTGCTCAGCTCTTCGCGCAGCGCGGCGAAGCTGCCTTTCGCGAAATTGAGACGGAAACCATCCGCGGCCACGCCCAATCCGAGAACCTTGTCATGGCCCTCGGCGGCGGAGCCATCGAGGCCGAGGCTACGCGCCATGCTCTCACTCAACTCGAGCACGCCTGCATCGTCTTTCTCGACGCCCCGCTCGAAGTGATGGTCGCCCGCTGCCTCGCACAGCCTGCCGCCGCAGAGCGCCCTGTACTTGCTGACCGCGAACGACTCGCTGCACGCCTGACCGCGCGGCTTCCTCACTATCGGCAGGCGCATCTCACCATCGCGACCGCTAAACTCAGCCCCCAGGCGGTCGCCGACTATATCCTCGAGGCTCTGGATGATCGCTGCGTAGCCATACCTGTCGCAACCCGTGAAAAAGAAGGCGTCGCAACCCCATGAGCGAAACCGAGCGGCAAGCAGTCCTGATCAAAGACGGCCAGCTGAAAGAGGCATCGCATTCGGAGTCGGCCCGGCAAAGAGCCGCTCGCTCCAATATCCTTTTCGCCTTTGGAATCGCCCTGGCGCTCTACATCTCTTGGCACATGCTGGTGGTTCTCGAGCTCATTTACGTCAGCGCGCTGTTTGCCGTCGTGCTCATGCCCGTCATGCGCGCAATCATGAAGCTTCACATCGGCAAATGGAACCCCGGCCGAGCCTCTGCCATTTTTATCCTCCTGCTTATCGTGGCCGCTTCGGCGGCGCTCTTTTTCTTTGTTGCTCTTCCCCCCGTCATTCGCGACATGAGTCAGTTCGTAAACGAGCTGCCTATTCGCGGACCGCAAATGCTTTCGCGCATCCAGCAATTGCCAATCACCCGGCACATCAACGTAGCCGCGCTCAACGCCAAACTGCAGGATTTCGCCTCCAACTTCGCGAGCTATATTTTCTTTTCCATCAAGTCCTGGGCCAGCATGCTCTTCAATGTCATCACGGGCGCAGTCCTCACCATTTACTTCATGCTTGAGGGCGATACCGCGTACTACTGGTTGCTTTCCTTCTTTCCTGTGGATAAGCGCAAGCGGCTCGACGTCACCCTTGCCCGCGCTGAAGTTCGCATGGGCAAGTGGCTTCTTGGCCAGGGACTACTGATGCTCGTCCTTGGCCTGAGCAGCATGATCGTCTTCATCTTCCTGCATATTCGATACGCCTATGCGCTTGGCGTTCTTATGGGCTTGTTTAACATCGTCCCCATCGCCGGCGCGATCATCTCCATGGCGCTGGTCGTCCTGGTCGCTGCCATCGATTCCTGGGGACGGGTCGCAGGCGTGCTCATCTTTTACGCTATCTATGCCCAGGTTGAGACCTCGTACCTCACGCCCCGCATCATGCGGCACAGCGTCGATCTCGCCGGTCTCGCCGTCATCATCGCCCTGCTGCTTGGAGCGTCGCTGGCCGGCATCGTCGGTGCCATGGTTGCTATCCCAACGGCTGTGCTGATCGCCGTGCTGCTGAGCGAATACGCGGTGGTCCCGGATCCAATCATCTCCGAGGCCAAGCCACTCAGCAAAGTTCTGTGATTGCTACGGAGGCTGGGCGCCTCATTGATATCATGGAGTGTGAACCCCGCACCCCAGCTTGCCGAAACGCAATTTTCGGAATCCGTGACCGTTGAGCCGGAGCTCGCCGCGTCATCCGTGAAATTGCCGGAGCCAGTGGAGCATTTGCATGCCCCGCGCGCTGGCGAGACGGCATCCCGCATCGCCGATTACCGCGAACTCTTCAAGGTTCGGGTCACGCTGATGGTCCTGTTGACAGCCTGGGCCGGTTTCTACCTTGGGTCGATGCAATCGGGAATCAGCAGCGTCCAGCCCGGCCTGATCGAGGCGCTCTTTGGAATCGCGCTCGTATCCGCGGGCTCTGCTGCCTTGAATGAGTGCCTGGAGCGCAAGCTGGACGCGAAGATGATCCGCACCTCGCGGCGCCCGATGGTCACCGGACGCATCGGCCTCGCCCACGGCATCACTGCCGGCCTCGCCGCCATCGCCATTGGCTCCATCTGGCTGGTTCGCGAAACCAATCTCATCACCGGCACGCTCACGCTCATCACCGCCTTCACTTATGTGGCGATCTATACCCCGCTCAAGCGCTACACCAGCCTGGCCACCTTCATCGGAGCCTTCCCAGGGGCCATGCCACCGCTCCTCGGCTGGACCGCCGCCCGCGGACGCATCGAGTGGCCGGCCGTTGCCCTCTTCGCAATCCTTTTCATCTGGCAGTTCCCTCACTTCATGGCCATCGCCTGGCTCTATCGCGAAGACTACGGACGCGCCGGCATCCGCATGCTCCCCGTCGTTCAGCCCGACGGCTGGTCCACCGTGCTCGAAGCCCTGACGTACGCCGTCCTCATGATTCCCGCGAGCCTATTGCCCGTCTATCTGCACATTGCCGGGCTCTATTATGGAGTCGCCGCCGGACTACTCGGCCTCGTCTACCTCGGTTACACGATTCGATTCGCGCGCATCACCCGCGCGCGCTCGACTATCGAGTCGAAGATGTACGCCCGCGATCTGCTGAAGGTGAGCGTGATCTATCTGCCCCTGTTACTCACTGCGCTCATGCTCAACGCAAAGGGAAAGTGATTTTCGAGAAGGACAAGGATGCAAGCAACGATTGAAACCAGGGGCCCTGAATCCAGGAACCCCGAATCGGGAAAAAGGATCGGAGCCATCGTTGCCGCGATCATCGTGGTTAGCGCCCTGGCCAGCGCACTCATCTGCTGGCTGGTGTATTTCCATGCGCCCACCGACGTGACCGGGACGCATCTGCATTTCCTGCCCGCAACCAATGCTCTGTTGAATGCGCTCAGCACCATCGCCCTGCTCACCGGCTTCGTCTACATCCGCAGGCGGCAAATCCCGAAACACCGCGCTGCAATGTTCACCGCCTTCTTCTTTTCGTCGATCTTTCTCGTCTCCTACCTGGTCAACTTCACGCTGCACGGAGAGACGAGGTTCCCGCGCGGCAATCCCTTGTGGCCTTTCTACTGGAAGCTGCTCGCCTCGCACATCGTGCTCTCGGTTATCGCTCTGCCCATTATTCTGATCACTTTTTTTCTCTCGCTTTCGGGGCGCTTTCCGGCGCACAAACGCCTGGCGCGCTGGACCTTTCCCGTCTGGCTCTACGTCTCGGTTACGGGCGTGATTGTTTACGCAATGCAGGCGGCCTGCCGCTGAGGATCATCGAATGCCGCTGGTAATGAAACAGGAGCCGAACGGAGAGGCGGAGAAAACGCCACCCACCGAACTGCGCCTGGCGAAAAAGACTGGACCGCCCTCAAATGATCCTCCGAAGGACGACGGGACACGCCAGCTCCTGCACAGCGGTGGCTGGACGATCGCTACCGGCCTGCTCGCCGCCCTCCTAACCAGCACTGTCTTCGGAGGCATCACCCGCCAGGGTCCGCACACCAACTCCGGCTGGCTGGCATTGATCGTCGCCCTCATGTGCCTGCCGTTCGGGTCCCTTTTGTTTCTTCTCGGAGCCGCGAAGTGGTTCCGCAACCGCCGCATGCAGCGTCCTCACGGGAGTCTGCGTTAGTCCTCAAACCTTCGTAACTCGTCTTCACGCGACCCACGGAGTTGCAGAATCCGCCGTCTCGCGGTCCCTGTTATCCTTCTCTGAATACCCTTTGGAGTAACCCCAGTCATGGCAAGAAGCGTCAACAAGATCATCCTTCTCGGCAACGTAGGCAAAGACCCTGAATTTCGCGCAACCGCGGGCGGCACGACCGTCGCCAACTTCTCTCTGGCCACAACCGACCGCACCAAAGATCAGACCGGAAACTGGACGGATCGCACCGAGTGGCATAATCTCGTCGCCTTCCAGCGCACCGCCGAAATCGTCCGCGATTACGTGAAGAAGGGTTCGAAGCTGTATATCGAGGGCAAAATTCAGACCCGCTCGTGGGATGACAAGACTTCCGGGGAGAAGAAGTACCGCACTGAAGTCCTGGTTAACGAACTCGTGCTGCTCTCCGGTAAGGGTGAGGGTGGAAGCGAGGGCGGAGGCTACAGCCGTGGCACCGGCAGCAGCTCGTACGATCAGCGTAGTTCGGGCCCATCCGACGACCTGGTCAACTCCACCGAGATCACCGACGACGATATTCCGTTCTAGCCGCCACCGCGAAAACCTGATGGCGACTTTACCGCCGGCCATTTCACTGCGCCGGCATACTGCGAGCGTAGTGATTTCAGCCTTTCCACGGTGCCGTTCATCTTTACCAGCCGCCACATGAAGACAAAAGCCGCGGCTTTTGACGGCTGGTTAAGGTCTTTGATCTCCGTAGGCGTCAGCTTCTTAGTCGAGAGCATGTAATTCTTCTGGTAGGAATCAGCCGGGCTCACGCCCGGCGTCATCTCTTTCTGCACGCTGGCGAAATGCTGCTCAAGATCGACCTCCCTTTCCGACTTGGGATCGTCGATCCAGGTCATCAGATCGAAGGCGCTGTCTTTGTGGCAGCCCACGTTCGTCTGGTAGATAGTACCGAGAAGAGGTCCCTTCCCATCCCGAAGTTGGCTCAGGAAAATATAGGAGTGTCCTGCGTTGCCTTCGAGAATATTGATCCGCGCGAGCACGCAGCCTTCGGCCTGCTTCATTGCGGCGATCGCCTCGGAAACGCGATTCGAGTCGGACAGTTTCACCGCGTCGGAAGCGTTGATGTAATTCTCCAGTGCCTCACCAACAAGCAACTCGCAGAGGCGACTGGCACTACTCCCGCACGCCCAGGTGTTAGTAATTTGCAGTTTGGGAGCAAATTCGTCCGGCAGCATTGCCGCCAGATCCGTGTCGATGGCCACATCTTTAAACACTTGCTGTCCGCGTAGCGTCTTCCAGCAATGGCGAATCGTGTGTCGGAGATCCATATCCAGGGCAAGGCTGCTCATAAGCAGCGCCTCCGTGGCGCTAGAGTTAGCGCACCGGAAAGTTAGCACTCCACATGGCAATCCGCAACGTTGCCGACGAACGGAGCTCGCAAGTGGTAAAAACACACGCTTACGGCCCTTAACGATGGCCGGAATTGCTTAGCGTCTGCTCTCCTCCAGCCGCACTTCCATCTTGGAGCTCACAGCCTGGTCAAGCCGTTCCTTCGCCGCCGCCAGACTGATGTCATGGGGAACCGGACGGAAGTTCGTCCGGACTTCCCGCTGGTCTTTGCTCACATTGCGCAGCAGCAACATTCGACCCTGAACGTGAACCTCGATCAGGCTGGCCTTCCAGCGGGTCGCGCTTACCTGCTCGCGCTGAATCTCGAAGGTCCCGCCCTTCTCGACATAGCCCAGAAGGCCGTACCCGAAGTCCACCCGATCCAGCAGCTGGCCTTTCATGGCGACCAGCCGCTTCAGACGCCGATTTACCACCAGCGTACCGGTCAGCGCATGAAGAATCCGTCCGTCATAGCTTGCCGGTGTGAACGCCGGGTTGGGGCGGAACGAAAGACGCACTACGTCGCCCTCGCTCGGACCGGCGTATTCATAAAGAAACGCCTGCGGAAGCATCTCGATCGCCTTCCGCATTCGTTCCTCGTCCTTCAGATGATCCTGCTGCACCCGCGCCATCGCGCCCGGCTTGTTGACCAGCTCATTGAGCCGTTGCTCCTCGCTCCTGCGCTCATCCGTGTCCAGGGGCTTGCCGTGGTCCTCGATGATGCGAAAGATAGGCCCTTCTGCTGTCTCAACCTGCTCGCGAACCACGTCCTGCGCACCCGAGACGCGAACGCTGCGATATTGCCAGAAGCTGTCGCGCTCGCGGTCCTGAAGCTCGTTGTACACCACGTCCGCGGCCAGTTGCTGCGCAGATTGGGGTGGAGTCCGGTCCTGGGCCCGGGCAAGCAGGCTGATGCCGACCAAAGCGACTACGAAAGATGCCCGTGGGTGCATGGTTCGTTGGCTCCGTGACTGGTCCGATCTGTGCACAGCATCCCACGTCTTGCTGAAAACAATGCAAGGATGCTGTTAAATGCAGCACAAATTGTGCAACAACGGGAGTGCCCGTTATCTGTTTTGATTCAGCCGCCCTTCAACTGGCTGTATCCAAATCGCTTCCCGGCTGCTTCCTGCTTCTCCCCACGCGGGGTTGCTACACTTGAGGGATGCTGGACGAACTAACCTTTCGCCGCAATGCCGATCGTGCCATCGAATCTCTCAAGCAAAGCCTTATCGACGCTGAAGAGGATGGGGGCTTCGAAGTCGAAGAGCAGAACGGCGTTCTGAACATCGTATTCGACGACCCTCCAGCGAAGTTCGTTATCACCCCCAACGCGCCCGTCCGCCAGATATGGATCTCTGCCCTCTCCACCAGCTTCAAGCTGGACTGGTCGGAAGAGACCAGCGACTTCGTCTTTCCCAAGGATTCGCTCTCGCTCAAGCCCCTCGTGGCGCGTCTGATCAACGAGCAACTGGGCGAAGGCTCGGTTGTGCTGGATTAATTCGCAACAGATGGAGCGCATGACGGACTCAAACGACGAACGTGATCGTCATCCATCCCCCGAGGAGCACCGCTGGGAGAAACACACTCTCCGTCCGGCGCTAGAAACAACTCCCGAGCGCCCAATCGGCGCAGCGACCGGAGTCAATCTCGACCCGAGGGGTCAAGCCCGCTTCACGACCATCTCCGAAACCCAGATTCACCGTCTCTACACCGAAGCCGATGTGCCCGAAGATCTTGATCAGGCCCTCCCCGGCGAGCCGCCATACACACGCGGCATCCACTCCAGCGGCTACCGCGGCAAGCTCTGGACCATGCGCCAGTTCTCCGGCTTCGCCAGCCCGGAGGAGACCAATCTCCGTTACAAATATCTGCTCGCCAACGGAGGTAGCGGCCTCTCGGTAGCCCTCGATCTGCCTACGTTGATGGGTTGCGACTCAGACGACCCGGAGAGCGAGGGCGAAGTCGGCAAGTGCGGCGTGGCGATTGACTCGCTCGAAGACATGGAAACGCTCTTCTCCGGCATCGACCTCGAACAGACGACAACCTCGATGACCATCAATTCGCCCGCCAGCATCATCTGGGCGATGTACCTGGTGGTCGCTGAAAGGCAGGGCGCGGATTGGAGTCGCATCTCCGGCACGCTGCAGAACGACATCCTCAAGGAGTACATCGCGCAGAAGGAGTACATTTATCCGCCTGCTCCTTCGATGCGCCTGGTCGTCGACACGCTCGAATACGGCGCGCGCTTCACCCCACGCTTCAACCCCATCTCCATCTCGGGATACCACATTCGCGAGGCCGGCTCGACCGCGCTGCAGGAGCTGGCCTTCACCCTCTACGACGGCGTCGAATACGTCGAGTGGGCTCTTCGTCGCGGCTTGAATATTGACGATTTCGCACCGCGTCTCAGCTTCTTCTTCAACTCGCACAACGATTTCTTCGAAGAGATCGCGAAGTTCCGCGCGGCCCGCAAGATTTGGTACCGGATCATGACCGAGCGCTTCGCCGCGAAGAATCCGCGCTCGCACTGGATGCGCTTCCACACGCAGACCGCCGGTGTCTCGCTCACCGCGCAGCAGCCGAAGAACAATATTGCGCGCGTCGCCTTGCAGGCTCTCGCTGCAGTGCTCGGCGGAACGCAATCGCTCCACACCGACGGATTCGACGAGGCACTCGCACTGCCAACGGAAGACGCCGCCCGCATCGCACTACGTACGCAACAAATTCTTGCCAACGAATCGGGCGTGGCTGCTGTGGCCGATCCGCTTGGCGGCTCCTACTTCGTCGAGCGCATTACGCTCAACATGGAACAGGGTGCGTTTGAATATTTTAGAAAGCTCGACGCTCTGGGTGGCATGGTCAAAGCCATCGAACAGGGATTTCCGCAAAAAGAGATAGCCGAAGCCAGCTACGCCTACCAGCGCGCGGTTGAGGCACGAGAAAAGATCATCGTTGGCGTCAACGAATACGCCGTCGACGAGCAGCCGCAGGAGATTCTGTACATCGACGAATCTGTGCGGAATGCGCAGACAAAGAAACTGCGCAAGCTCCGCGCAGAGCGATCGAATGAGGCCGTCCAGTCCGCGCTGAGTGCCCTTTGCCGAGCCGCCGAGCGGGAACCGCAGGCAGCAGACAGCGGCATCTCCAGCGCAAATACCATGCCCTTTCTGCTCGATTGCGTCCGCGCTTACGCCACTGTAGGAGAGATCGCAACCGCGCTAAAGCAGGTGATGGGCGAATACCGCGAGGTCAGCATCGCTTAGGAAAATCGCTTTACTTCGATGCGAACTCTCGCAGGAATTGCTACGCATCTACCTCAAGACGTGCTACAACTTCGCCTATGGGTAAGGAAAAACCGGAGCCGCCCTCGGAAAACGGCGGCCCCATCAATCTGCGAAAGCTTTCTGAGATTCTGCATCTCTCGCAGACGACCGTCTCGCTTGTTCTGAACAATTCTCCGGCGGCTAAGTCGATCCCTGCCGGCACGCGCGACCGTGTCTTCGACGCGGCACGCAAATTTCAATACCGGCCCAACTATTTTGCAAGATCGTTACGCCGTAGCCGCAGCATGTCCGTGGGCGTGCTGGCGCCCGACCTGAGCGAAGGCTACTTTACTCTGGTGATGCAGGGCGTCGAAGAGTCCCTGCTGCGATCGCACTACTTTTATTTCGCCGCCAGTCATTATTGGAAACCCGAGCTGATGCAGCAATATCCCCGCATGCTGACGGAGCGCGCGGTCGATGGATTTCTCCTGCTGAACACGCCGGCCGGCACGAACAACCCACTGCCCACGGTGGCAATCTCTGCGCACAACAATGCAGCCGGTGTTACGAATGTTGTGCTCGATCACAAGAAGGCTGCCGAGGTCGCGCTCGCGCATCTCCACAAGCTGGGCCATCGACATATCGCATTCATGAAAGGTCCTGAGATCATCCCGGACACCGAATACCGCTGGCGAGCCATTCTGCAAATGGCCCGTAAGCTGAAGATCGAGATCCGGCCTGAGCTATGCATTCAGCTCGAAGCCGACAGCTGGTCACCCCAGGTCGGCTACGAGCCAATGAAAATGCTCCTGGAGCGGACGCGCGGCTTCACCGCCATCTTCTGCTTCAATGATATTTCCGCGATCGGCGTCATCCGCGCCATCCACGATGCGGGCCTGCGCGTGCCACAAGACGTCTCGGTAGTCGGCTTCGACGACATTATCAGTGCTGCATACCAAAATCCCAGCCTCACCACCGTGCGCCAGCCTTTGCGCGAAATGGGCAGCGAGGGCGCACAGGTGCTCCTGGATCTGATAGCGAATCCGCAGAAAGAACTGCCAGCGGAAATCGTCATGCAGCCGGAGCTGATTGTCCGCGAATCGACAGGACCCGCGCCGGCAGCGATCAACGGCGGCCAGCCGCGAGGAGTTCTCCGCAAAAAGGCTACTTAGACTCCAGACCCTTCCCAGCGTTCTCGAGGACAGTCACGGCTGCCACCAGAGCGCGACGACTGCCCTTCGACGACATCCGGCGAAAGATCGCGAAGAGCGACGGCGGATCTTCTCCGGGTCTCTGCGCCAGCACTTCGGGCACACCGGACAGCATGCGATGCAGCACATCGGGGTTGACGCTGCCCAGCACCTTGCTCAGTACCAGAAGATTGCGCAGCGCGTCGACCGCCTCGGGCTGTATGGCGAGGGCGACGGCGTGCCTGACAACCTGGTCGCCGGCGCCCAGCAGTCCGCGCAGCACATCCAAAGTGCCGCTCTCGTGCAGTTGCTGCAGCACCTCATAGCCTGCAAGCACAGCCTCGGCATGCTCCACGGGAGCCTCATCCAGGCGACGCTTCAGCTCTTCACGCGCATCGCGTGGAGTGGGCATCAATTCAATTGGCTTGGCCATCTTTGTTTCTCTATCTGGTCGGGTTCTTGGTCTGGATTTGAACGAGTTCGTCGCCTGCGCCAGGGGTGCGATAGTCCGCGCGCTTCCATTTCCGCTCCACCTCAACCCCGTTCTGCGGCGTAGGGTGGCCGTGGCGGAAATTCAACGGCGGCAGCGGATTCGGACCCTTCCATGGCAGCGTCTTCATCTTCACCGCAGTCTCCTTGTAGGCCGGTGTATGGGTCGCGCGATCCGTTTTGTTTCCAGTAAGCAGATTGACAGGATGCTTGTGCTGGTTGAGCGGCATATACGCCTGATTGCCCTCTACGCGATTCGTCACCACAACCTGCGTGCGCAGCTCGCCGTTGCGCGAGGTCACATCTACCCATTGCCCGGTCGTCAACCCGCGCTCCTCCGCCATCGCCGGCGAAATCTCCATGAAGCCCTCCGGCGTCTCCGCGTGAATTCCCGGCACGCGATAGGTCATATTGCCTTCGTGGAAGTGTTCGAGCATGCGGCCATTGTTCAGATGCACATCGTATTCATCATCGACGCTCTCGCACGGCTCTATCCATTGCAGGGGGAACAGCTTCGCCTTGCCGTCCGGGAAGTTGAATTTCTCAGTATAGAGAAGGGGCTGATCCGATCCGTCGACGGCCACCGGCCATTGCAAAGTCTTGTAGCCCGCAAGGCGATCATAGGTCACTCCCGCGAACATCGGCGCGAGCGACGCCGCCTCCTGCATCACGTCGGCCGGATGCGTGTATTTCCAGTGGGCCCCGAGTCTGCGCGCCACTTCCTGAATAATCTTCCAGTCGGGCCAGCTCTCGCCAAGTGGCTCCAGCGCTTGATAGAGCCGTTGAATGCGTCGTTCCGTGTTGGTGAAGGTGCCCTCTTTCTCGAGACTCGGGCTCGCCGGAAGGACAACGTCCGCATAGCGGCACGTCAGAGTAAAGAAGCAATCCTCTACGACAAAAAAGTCTAATTTGGAAAACGCTTCGCCCACGAAGTTAGAGTTCGAGTCGGCGCCGTACATGTCTTCACCGATCAGATACATGGCCTTCAGCTTGCCCTCGTGAATCGCCTCCACCATCTGATGGTTGTCGAGACCTTTCTTCGTCGGCAGTTTCACGCCCCATCCCTGCTCGTAGCGGGCGAAGGCTTCTTCGTCTGCGACCTTTTCGTAGCCGGGAAAATACGCGGGCATGGAACCGAAGTCGCTGGCACCCTGCACATTGTTGTGTCCGCGCAACGGATATGCCCCGGTTCCCGGCCGCATATAGTTGCCGGTCACCAGCAGCAGGTTGGAAATCGCCGTCGACGTATCCGAGCCGCCACAGTGCTGCGTGACGCCCATTGCCCACAAGATGCACGCTGACTCAGCAGCAGCGATCTCTTTCGCAACCCGCGTCAACGTTTCGAGCGGCAGCCCGCAAACTCTCGACGCGAACTCCATCGTGAATGGCTCAAGGCTCTTGCGATATTCATCCAGCCCATTCACCCACTGCTTCAGGAACTCCGTATGCGCCAGCCCGTTGTCGAGAATGTAGCGGCTTACAGCCGAGAGCCACACCACATCCGTTCCCGGAATCGGCCTGAAGAAAATATCCGCCCTGCGCGCCATCTCATGCTCGCGCAAATCCGCGACGATCAGCTTCTGGCCGTTCAGCTTGTGCGCCCGCTTCACCCGCGTGGCCAGCACGGGATGCGCCTCCGCCGTATTGCTGCCCACAATCATCACCAGCGCCGACTGCGCGATATCAGTGATCGAACCCGAGTCGCCGCCGTATCCTACTGTCCGGAAAAGCCCCTGCGTCGCCGGACTCTGGCAATAGCGCGAGCAGTTGTCGATGTTGTTCGTGCCAACCACCGCGCGCGCCAGCTTCTGCATCAAGTAGCTCTCTTCATTCGTGCATTTCGACGAAGAGATCAGTCCGATCGAGTCCGGTCCATGTTCCGCCTTGATCTCTCCCAGCCTTCGTCCGATCAGGTCGAGCGCCTCGCCCCAGCTCGCTTCGCGAAAGGTCTCACCCTCGCGAATCAACGGCTTCTGCAGGCGATCCTCGCTGTTCACATAGTCCCACCCAAACTTGCCTTTGACACATGTGGAGATGTTGTTCGTCGCTCCCTCGCCCGGTTCCACCTTCAAAATGTGCCGGTCTTTCGTCCAGATATCGAAGCTGCAGCCGACGCCGCAATAGGTGCAAACCGTCTTCGTGCGCTTCACGCGCGCCTCGCGCATCGCCGCTTCTGTTTCGGAAAGCTGAAGGATCGGACCGTAGCCAATCTCCGGCTCGATGGCCTTGACGATGTCGATCATGCCCCACAGCGTGTCGCTCGGCAGTTTGGTGAAGTAGCCCGCGTGGCCAAGCATGGATTTTTCCATCAGCGCATTGCAGGGACAGACGGTGATGCAGTGGCCACAGGAGACACAGCTCGACCCACCGATCTCGTGCCCGCCATCCCACAGCACGCGCGGATGTTCATCCTCCCAACGGATCGACAACGTCTCGTTGACCTGAACATTCTGGCAAGCCTCCACGCAGCGCCCGCACAGTATGCATTGATTTGGGTCGTAGCGATAAAAGGGATTGGAAAGGTCTACTTCATAAGGCTTGGGTCGGTACGGATAGGTTTGATGCTCGACCTTCAGCATCGCTGCGGTGTTATGAACGGCGCAATTGCCGTTGTTGTTATCGCAAACCGTGCAGTACAACACGTGGTTTCCCAGAATGCGATCGAAGGCTTCGCGCTGCGCGGCGCTAGCCGCACGCGACTCAGTTACGACCATCATGCCGCCCGTGATCTTCGTCGCGCATGCGCGGATCAGCTTCCCGTTGACCTCCACCATGCAGGTATCGCAGGTTTGAATAGGCCCCAATTGCCTCTGATAACACACGTGAGGAACGTTTATATCGCTGCGGTTGATCGCTTCGATCAAGTACTCGCCTTCAACAGCGTCGACCTGAAAGCCGTTCACATCAATCTTGCAGACGTTCTGCGTATCGGCCGACAGGCGACTCGCCGTCGGCTTAGTTCCATGAGGGGCTTCCGCTATGGGGTCCATTTGTCTCCTTGGATGCTCCGTACTGGAGACCGGGTTCGCCAAGACTGATTGCTGACTCAGCGATACTGACATTAGCGGAATTGGCGGGAGGCATGCAAGTAACGTTTTCGTGTGGCAGGAAGCCGCGAAAGCTCACTCCTGAAGCCCGCTCCTACCCTGCCGCATCCAAACCTCACACAACGCTCAAAGGAGTAAGAAATGGAATACGTTCGACTCGGTTCGACTGGCCTGAAGGTTTCACGCATCTGCCTCGGCACCATGACCTACGGTTCGAAAAAGTGGCGCGAATGGGTCCTCGAGGAAGAAGAAAGCCGCCCGTTCATCCAGCACGCTCTCGAAGCCGGCATCAACTTCTTCGATACCGCGGACATGTACTCGGTCGGCGCGAGCGAAGAAGTGTTGGGCCGGGCGTTGAAAGATTTCGGCCCCTCGCGCGACAAGGTGGTCATCGCGACCAAGGTTTTCAATGCCATGGGCGATGATCCCAACCAGCGCGGGCTATCGCGCAAGCACATCATGCACGCCATCGACGACAGTCTCCGCCGTCTCGGCACTGACTACGTCGATCTCTATCAGATTCACCGATTCGACTACGATACGCCGATCAAAGAGACACTCGAAGCGCTCAACGATCTCGTCCGCGCCGGCAAGGTTCTGTACATCGGCGCATCGTCCATGTTCGCCTGGCAGTTCCAGAAGATGCTGCACGTCTCGGACGATTTCGGCTTCGCCCGCTTCGTCGCCATGCAGAACCACTACAACCTTGTTTATCGCGAAGAAGAGCGCGAGATGAACCCCCTATGCCGGGCCGAGGGCATCGGCCTCATTCCCTGGAGCCCCCTCGCTCGCGGCTTCCTCGCCGGAAATCGCACGAAGCAGGATTACGGCGATACCGTCCGCGCCAAGACCGACGAATACGCCAAGGGTCTCTATTACCGCGACTCAGATTTCACCGTCGTCGACCGCGTCACCGAAATTGCGAAGAATCGCGAGCTTAACAACGCGCAGGTCGCGCTCGCCTGGATGCTCTCGAAACCAGAGATCACCGCTCCCATCGTCGGAGCCAGCAAGATGCACCACCTCGACGATGCTCTAAAAGCGCTCGAACTGCATTTGGATGCTGATGAAATCAAGGCGCTCGAAGAACCCTACGAGCCGCATCCGATCCTCGGACACAACTAAAAGACAGGGATTAGCCAACCCGCTGTTAGCCGTCCTTGGGCGTCTTCGCCAAAGAAGGCACCGGCCTTTGTAACCTCTAATCCCTAATGACTGATCCCTGGCTCTTCCGGCTCGAGAATCTGCAGATCGAACGGCTTCTCCAGCAGACAGGTCATTTTGCCAATCCGTGCTAGCGCCCGCTGCAATGCGGAGACGGCGCAGGGCTCTACCGTCACCACAAACGGCAGATTGCTTTTTCCGAATCCCGGCTTTTGGAAAATCGCATGAATGTTGATTCCCTGCTCGGCGAGCGCTAGCGCGATCTCGGCAATGATGCCCGGCTGATCGCATACGACGAAGCGAATCGAGTGCCGCAGCAAAAACTCGCCGCCGATTGCTGTCTTCCTGCTCGGTAGATCCACTGCGCGCGATCCATGCGCGATGCCGATCACATCCGAAACGACAGCTACCGCCGTCGGATGGCCGCCTGCGCCGTGGCCAGAAAACACCACATCGCCGCCATAGCGTCCGCCCACGAGCACCGTATTCTCTGTGCCGCGCGACCACGCCAGTGGCGACGCCTTCGGCACCAGCATCGGGCCTACACTGGCCAGCACGTCTTGGTCGCGCAATTCCTGGTTACGCAACTCCGCGCGGGCAATCTGCCGGATGGTGCAGCCCAGTTCGCGGGCGTACTCGAAATCAATGGCGCTCACCTCGCGAATCGATCTGCATGGAATCTGCTCGGGATCGATATCCGCGCGCAGCGCCAGACGCGACAGGATCACAAGCTTCGCCCGCGCATCGTATCCATCCACATCTTCGCTCGGATCGGCCTCGGCGTATCCATACCCTTGCGCTTCCTTGAGCACATCCGCAAACTCCGCGCCTTCTTCCATCTTGCTCAGGATGAAGTTGCACGTCCCGTTCAGAATGCCCTCGATGCGCGTCACCTGGTCGCCCGCTAGCCCCTGTTGCAAGCCGGGAATTACCGGTATCCCGCCCGCAACCGCTGCGCCATACAGCAGGTGAGCGCCATTCGATCGCGCCAGCTTCTCAAGCTCGATTCCGTGAAACGCGATCAGCTTCTTGTTCGCCGTGACCACCGACTTGCCAGCTTCAAGCGCGCGCCGCACCCATGTCCCGGCAGGGTCGAGGCCACCCACAAGCTCCAGCACGACATTCACATCAGACGCGAGAATCGCCTCGAAGTCCTCGGTCCAATGTACCCATGACGGAATCCAGTCCGCACGCTTGCGCGCGACATTGCGGTTGTAGACGTCTGTGAGCTCAATGCCCTGCGGCTTCAGGTCGCACAGAATCCGCGCGACGGAACTGCCCACGGTTCCAAAACCAAGGATGGCCACCTTCAAATTCGACACAGATACAGACACGTTCTTCGTACTCCAGGGATGAGGGGTCTCAAAGAAAACACGGCCGGAGGGTTGGAGCCCTTTGCCGGCATAATCTGATGGTTATATAGTGCTTGCAGCAATTCTAGCCTATGAGATATGTGCTCGATACATCGGTGCTTGTCGCCGCTGTCCGGAGCAACGTTGGAGCATCCAACCGACTGGTCGAAGCAGCCTTGCTGCAGAGATTCGTGTTGCTTGCGACAACAAATCTATTCTTTGAATACGAAGCCGTGCTGACAAGGCCCGAGCATCTCGCCGCATCAGGTCTCAGCGCGAATCAAATAGCTGAGTTGCTAGATGCGTTGGCCGCAGTCGTTGTTGAAGTCCATCCGTCCTATCTTTGGAGGGCCCAGTTGCGTGATCCTGACGACGACATGGTTCTTGAGGCGGCGATTAACGGACGGGCAAATGCCATCGTCACATTTAATGTAAGAGATTTTGGAGTTGTGCCAGGACGATTCAACATACACGTCCTTCGTCCGGGAGATGCGTTGGCAGATTTGGTAAAATGAGGGCGTATGAAAAAGGCTAACTTGGCTACGCCGTTGCAACCACCTCTTGCGGCGAATGAAGTTCGCATGAGCGTAGCCGAGGTGCGCCCGCAAAAGACCATCCGCGAACGCGCCCGCCGAGCCGATCTTCGCAAAGCCTTAGGCGTCCTGAAGCAGGCGGGCAAGGGACGCGCCCCCGTTCCTGGCGATGAGCTGGTAAAGCCGTAAACACTCCTCAACGTGCCGCCATCGGCTCTGTCTCTTCCTCTGTCCGGCGGGCCAGCGGAATGCGCAGCTCCGCTTCGCAGCCATGAGTATCGGCGCGATTCCTCAACTCCAGGGTTCCCCCGTGCGCCTCGGCGATCTGCCGCGCCAGTACCAGGCCCACGCCGCTTCCGCTTTTCTTGGTCGTGTAGAACGGGACGAAAAGATTTGCGGGGTTCGTCAGCCCCGGCCCGTTGTCCTCGATCAGGACGGAAAGAAACTCCCCCTGCAGCTCGCTACGCATGGTGACAGCTGGCTCGTCGTGGGGTAGCCCGGCTGCAATGGCGTCTTCGCGCGCGCTGCAAGCCGCCTCCACGCCGTTGCGCACCAGGTTGATGAGCAGCTGTTCCATCTGGTCCACATCCACAAACACATCCACCGGCGGAGAGGCGGCCAGCGCAATCTCCAGCCGCGTCTCAAGGCTCGCCACGCGCTCCAGCAGTGGCCCCACGGGCACTCTTCGCATGGCGGGAGCCGGCAGTTGCGCCAGCTGCCTGTACGCCTGCACAAACCTGTTCAACGATTCGGCCCGGCTCTCGATCACTCCCAGTCCGCGATCGAAATCCGGCGAGAATCCATTACTCTCTGCACCGCTTTCCGTATTGCCCTGCGGCAGACGCGACCGCAGACTTCCAGCAATCGACTTGATCGGCGCCAGCGAGTTACTGATTTCGTGTCCCAGCACCCGGATCAGCCGCCGCCACGCAATCCGCTCTTCTTCCCGTAGCGCGCTGCTCACGTCGGAGAGTAACAGCAGCGTGTGTGGCATACCTCGCTGGCGGAACTCGCTTCGCCGCACCATCCAGCGCGAAGGCGTGCGCGCGGGCTGGCTCTGCAAATCCAGCAGGATCACTCCCTCATCCGGCTGATCCAGGAGCATCTCCAGCTTCAGATCCTTGGCCATCCGGCCAAGGTCGCGCGCCGCGCTCAGAGCAAACACCCGCTCCGCCGCAGGATTCACCAGCCGCATGACCCCTGCCTGATCGAAGGCCAGCACTGGTGCGTCCAGTTCCGTAATCACTCGCCGAAAGAGGGCAGCCGCTTCCAGGGCACCCGAGCGTTGCAATTGGTGCATATCCGCCAGCGCGTTGATTTCGATGGCCAGATCGCCGAATGGATCGTCGCGCTTCGCTCCCCGCGCACGAAAGGAATAGTCCTCCTCGCGTAGCGCCGCAACCACGTTGGCCAGCGTTTGCAGCGGACGAATCACCTGGTCCATAAACGTTGCAATGGCTAGAAGGAGGCTCAGAGCAGCGATAGTAAGAATGCTGACGATGGCCGCCGTGGAAAAATGCGCCATCGCCAGCAGTCCAGCGAGAAAGCCCATCGCAGGCAGGCAGAGGAGCGCGCAAAATATCCGGAGCTTCGCCTCAAACGAGAGTCGCTCGGTATTTGGCCTGGCATTTTTTTTATTTCGGGTGGGCGCCCTAGATGCCATATTTCTCCATCCGCCGGTACAGCGCCCCGCGGCTCAGGCCGAGGGCTTCTGCCGCCTGGCTCACGTTCCCGTTGGAACGCGACAAGGCTTTGCGGATGAGAATACTCTCTACGGACTCCAGGCTCATCTCTTCGAGCCCTTGATTCGACACGCGCGCCGCGCTCAACCCCAGGTCGGCGGATTCAATCTGGCTGCCCCGCGCCATCAGCACTGCACGCTCGATAGTGTGATCCAGCTCGCGCACATTCCCCGGCCACGCATGCTGCAGCATCGCCTGAATTGCTCCGGAATCGATACCCTGCACCTGCTTGCGATACCGCTGCACGTAGCGCGCCAAAAAATGCGCTGCCAGCGGAGGAATATCCTCGCGCCGCTCCCGCAGCGGCGGCAGATGGATCTCCACTGTATTCAGGCGGAACAACAGATCGGCGCGAAACCTTCCTGCCTCGACCTCGGCATGCAGATCGGCATTCGTCGCTGAGATCAGACGGGCGTCCACGCGTCGTGTCTTCGACGACCCTACTCGCTCCATCTCGCCCGTTTCCAGCACGCGCAACAATTTGGCCTGCTGGCGCATCGGAACGTTGGCAATCTCATCCAGAAAAAGCGTTCCGCCATCGGCCAGCTCAAAGCGCCCGATGCGCTCCGTGCGCGCATCGGTGAACGCGCCCTTGACATGGCCGAACAGCTCGCTCTCGAAGGTCCCCTCGGGCAGTGCTCCGGTGTTCACGGCAACCAGCGAGCGTGAAGTCCGGGCGGAAAGCGCATGGAGCATCTGCGCGACTACTTCCTTGCCCGTTCCATGCTCGCCGGTAATCAGCACGTTTGCGTCGGAGGGGCCGATGCGCGCAATCGTGGCCAGCACCGGCTGCATCGCCGGAGCGGTAGCGATCAGCTCGGGCAGATTCTGCGCCCTGAGCATGCGATTCTCAGCTTCCAGACGTTGTGCGCGTCGCACTGCGTGATGAAGATCGATCTGCGTCCGCAGAATCGACAGCAACCGCGCGTTGTCCCAGGGCTTCTGGATAAAGTCCTGGGCGCCGCGGCGCATGGCTTCGACGGCCACTTCCACGTTGGCCCACGCCGTCATCACGATCACAGGCATCTGGCTGTCGTGCGCCTTGATCTGGGTCAGCAAATCCAGGCCTTCCTTGCCGGACGTCGTATCACGGGTGTAGTTCAGATCGATAAGCAGCGCATCGTACGACCCCGACTTCAGCGCTTCCAGCACCATGAACGGCGACCGCGCCTTCTCCATGCGAAAGCCTTCCGGCTCCAGCAGCAACTCGAGTGCGTCGAGGATATGCGGCTGGTCATCGGCCACCAAGACCGACGGCTTGCGGCGCGGGATTGCCGTGCCGATGTCCGTGTCTCCGTGATGTGCAGCTGTCGCCATCGTTGCCTTAAAGTATCTCGGTCAAATTGTGATTATTGCAGGTGTGAGACGACCCCGCTCTTGGCGTCGTCGATGGAAATCCCCATCCGGTCGAGGGTCTCGCCAACCGACTGATCGATGTTCACCTTCGCCTTGTCATACGCATTTTGCGCAACCACCAGAGCCGATTCCTGAACCGCCAGATCGTGATCCGCCAAAAGCGTATCGAAGCTGGATTTGGCCCCGAGCTGCTGTTCCTGCTTGGTGATGTCGAAGGTCTTCTGCGCCAGGTCACGTGCCTTCATCGCGGCATCCACCCGTGCGCGCGCCTGCTGCAGGGCATATTGCGAATTGCGAACATCCAGCCGGATGTTCTTCTTCTGTTCTTCGAAGGTCAGCTGGTTCTGGCGAAATTCAAGTACCGCGCGGAACTGGTCGGCTTTGGCGATGCGGTTGCGCAACGTAATATTCAGGCTCATGCCAACCCGGTATTCCGGCGCGGTGTAATTGAAAGTGTTCTGCAGAATCTCCGGGAAGCCGGACGGAAGGGTTGTCGTGCATTGTGTTCCCAAATTGCAATCCGGATTCAGCGGTCCGCCGATGGCGCTTCCTGCATAGAGACCGTAAACATTGAGCTGCGGTAGCAATGAATTCTTGATAGTCCTCAAGCTGTCCTCTGCGATCTGCATCGCGATCTGATCCATGGAAACGTCAGGACGGTTCTTCTCCGCTTCGGCAATCAGCGTGTCGATCGGTTTCGCCTCATTGTCATCGGGGGTGCTTTGATGATCGAGAGGAACCACCGGCATCTCCGCGAGAGCGGGATCGTCGATCTGCTTCATCAATGCATTCTTGATCAGCAACTCGTTAAGTCTCAAAGTGGCTTTTGCCACTGTCAGATCGCCCTCGCGGGTCGCTACATCTGACTGATCTTTCATCACCTGCATCGCGGGAATGGCCTGCAACTGCAGCTGCTTCTGATCATCGTCCAGGGTTTTTTGCGCGAAGGAGAGGGAGCGTTCCTTGATCTCTTCATCCTCATAGGCCGCCGCCAGGTCCCAGTAGATATTCTCTACCTGCGAAGTGGTCGCAATGGTCTGCGCCTTAAAACTGAGATCGGTGAGGGTCTTATTTTTCTTGGCGATGCGAATATAGCGTTCGTTGGTGGCTAACCCAAAGCCGGCCAATAATGGCTGATTGACGATTAGCTGGAAACTCGAATACAGGTTTGGATTAACCGCGTAATACGGACTGTTAATCGTGTAGCGCTCACCAGTGTAGTTCACCTGCAAGCTGGTCCCCAGCGGGAAGGCTTGTGCATACTGCGACTGGAACAGAATCGAATTCTGCTTCAGCAGGGCCACGCCGGAAGAAAAGGTATTTGTTTGTTCCTGGGTCAGGTGATCCACATACCCCTGAAGAGTAACCTGCGGATCGAACGAATTTACGGCAGTGCCTAAGCCGAGTGTCGATTGCACAAGACCGCCCGCGCCCCCTGCCGAAGCTCCCGAACTGCTGCTCGATGCTCCTCCGTTGGCACTGCTGAATCCGCCCGGCGTCGCCTGCTGCACGCTCGTGTTTACGCCTCGTGTGACACCGCCGGCCTTGGTGCGTGCCAGGTCCGTCTCAGCAATCACCAGGGTGTACCGAAAATACGCCAGGTCCAGGTTGTTCTCCAGCGCCAGGGCAATCGCGTCCTTGAGCGAGATATACAGCTTTCCATCACGCTCCAGGGATTGCAGCCGAGGCGAATTATTGAGATTCAATGGAGGTACGGTGCTCGGCATATACGGCGCAAATGGATTGCGCGAGTGCGGAAGCTCGATGTGAAACGGTCCTTCTACCGCCACCGGCTGAACTTGCTGCGCGTCCTGAGCCTGCTGGGCGATGGTCGTCGATGCCGCCGGCGGCTGGCTGGCCGGTTGTGGAGCGTCCGGGGCCGGAGTGCCCTGCTGGGATGGAGTTGGTTGTGGCGCACTCTGGCCAAACCCACAAGGTGCAAGCGCGACGAACAAGGCTGCCGCGCAAATCCTTTCAAGCATGCGAATCCCCTTCAAGACGCTCCCACCCCCGCATTCAACTCCGGATTCGCAGTGTCCTGCGTCATCCATCCATCACGAACCTCAATCACCCGATTGCCATAGCTCGCATTTACTTCGGAGTGGGTGACCTGCACAATCGTCGTGCCCTGCTCATTCAATTGTTTGAAGAGCTCCATGATCTCCTTTGCCTGGCTCGAATGCAGGTTCCCCGTCGGCTCGTCCGCCAGCAGCAGCGCCGGCTTGTGGATCACTGCGCGCGCAATGCCCACCAACTGTTGCTGACCACCGGAGAGTTGCGACGGATACAGGTCCTTCTTGCCGACAATCTGAAAGCGATCCAGCGTATCGGCCACCATACCCTGGCGCTCCGCGCGCGGCATGTTTTTGTAAGAGAGGGGCAGGTCGATATTCTCCTGCACCGTCAGATCGTCCAGAAGGTGATAGCTCTGAAAGACCATGCCGATATTCCGCTTAGCCAACTCGGCGCGATTCTTGCGATTCATCGCATGCACTGGCTCGTCCTTGAGCCAGTACTCACCCAGCCATTGATCGTCGAGCAGCGCCAGCACATTCAGCAGCGACGACTTCCCTGCACCCGACGGGCCCATGATGGTCAAAAACTCGCCTTCGCGGATGTCGAGATTGATGCGGCGCAAGACCCAAGTCTGACCCGCACCCGTTTTATAGCTCCGCTCGACGTTTCTTAGTTGAATCATTCTTCTACCCCTCGGCCGCGCGCCGGATTTCCCGACTGTTCGTGCGAGCTGCGCGCATGGTGCACAAATCTTACGCGCAGCACCGCCCTATCCGGTTGATCCGGCTCAATCGCTGGTCCCTGTTCGCTAATCTTTGCTTTAACGCGCTTCCAGTACCGACTCGAGCGCGTCTCCCTCGGCGACCACTTTGCCGTCGAAGAGATGAACGTTGCGCTCCGCATGCCGCGCAAAGCGAGGATCGTGCGTCACCATGCAGATCGTCGCGCCGTCGCGGTGCAGATTCTGCAGCAGCTCCATCACCGCTTCGCCGTTGCGCGAATCCAGGTTTCCGGTAGGTTCGTCAGCCAGCAGGATCGAGGGTGATCCAGCCAGGGCGCGCGCTACAGCGACACGCTGCTGTTGACCGCCGGAGAGCTGGGAAGGATAGTGCTTCATGCGGTGCGCCATGCTCACGCGCTCGAGCGATTCCTGCACGCGACGCTTGCGCTCGGTCGACGACATGCCCGTGCGATAGGTCAACGGCAACTCGACATTCTCATAAACCGTGAGGTCGCCGATCAGGTTGAAGCTCTGAAAGATGAAGCCGATCTCCTGATTGCGAATCCGCGAGCGCTGCGCGAAGTTCAGGTTTTCGACCGCGTGACCGTTTAGCAGATATTTCCCGCCAGTCGGCGTGTCCAACAACCCGATAATCGAAAGCAGCGTTGACTTGCCGCAACCCGACGGGCCCGACATCGCCACATATTCACCCTTCGCAATCGTCAGGTGAATACCGGAGAGGGCATGCGTCTCGATTTCGTCCGTGTAAAAGACCTTCGTGAGACCTTCAATCTCAATCAGCGACTGCCTGGTTTCCATCATTGCTTCGCGCTCCTTAATTTTTGTGTTGCTCAATCCAAACGGACCTTATCTGTGTTGTCGTACCTCGACATATCGGAAAGAATGACGCGGTCGCCCTCTTTCAGACCTTCGAGTACCTGAATCTGCGTTACCGATGCCCTGCCGACCTTCACCTGCACCCGGGTCGCGGTCTTGCCGTCCGGATCGATCTTGAACAGGCTGATCGTGCTGTTCTCGTTGCCAAAAGCCGGACGGCCCACGTACAGAACATCCGACATCCTCTGCAAGTCGATCGTTCCATCTACGCTCAACTGCGGAACCGCCCCTGGAGGCAGCGGCCCATCCAGTGCTACGTCAACGGTGCGCGTTCCGTTCAATACCGCGGGATCAATTCTCGTTACATGACCCGGAACGATGCCGTTATGGGTGTCGATCTCCGCCGGTTGGCCTAGTTGAATGTCGTGCGCCTGAGTTTCGGCAATGTTCAAGGCGGCCTTGAGCTTATCGGTCTGGACAACCTCGGCAACAGAGGCACCCACAGTCACGTGCTGACCCACCTGGAGCGGGGTCGCGAGCGACGCGAGCACACCCGAGATGCCGGCTCTGACCTGGAGCGCCTGCGACTGCTTCTGATAAAGATCGAGCAGCGCCTTCGCCTGGTCGATCTTGGCCTGTGCGGAGGCGAGCTGAACAGTGACGGCTTTCTGATTTACATCGATCTGTTGCTGGCTGATCTGGTGCTGGGCGGTCAACTGGTCGGCCTTGTTCTTCGAAGCGTTCATCGCAACGCCGGAGATCACGCCCAGATCGTAGAGCTTGCCATCGGTCTGCGCCTGCAACTGGTCCTGCGTGTAGTCGGAGTTAACTGCGGCGGCGGCGGCCTTTTTGTCCATCAGGGTGCTTTGCAGCGTAGCCTGAAGGCTCTTATAGTCGGCCTCCGCGCCCTTGAGCGCCAACTGTGCGTCCAGCAACTTCTGCTCAAGCTGCGGATCCGCGAGATCCATCAGGATGGTGTCCGGAGTGACGGGCGTGCCGGGCAGGACGCGGATCCTAACCACGGTTGCTTCCGTCTGCGCGGGAATCAGCTCAATGCTGTCCTCGCGCGGAACCAGCGTTCCCAGACCGCGTACCTGCCGGACCATGGGGCCACGCTTGACGGTATCGGGCCAAATCGTGCTCGCATCTACCGTCGGAGCAGCCGGCTTCAGGCGATAAACGCCCACCGCTGCCGCCGACAAAACCACAAGTCCCATCACAGCCCAAATCAGGTTGCGACGAAACTTCTTCTTCTTAATATCGGGGCGGGAAATATCCATTGCGTCACTCTATCTGCACGCCGCCAGCCACTTCCATCCACATGCCAGATCAAACAAATGAAAAGGCTTATCCAGAACGGCTCTCCTTAGTCAACATATCCCCATGATCATTTTCGGAACCATGTGTCCGGTTCCGGACAGCGGGGATTTGCGGGCAGTTACGGCATGACATTCGGACGTTAGGTTCCCCGCTCAGACGCACGTACGAACGTGGCTCAATTGGGACGGTAATGGTGTAGATTAGGGCCTCTTGAATGCAATTAGAAAGCCCGCCAGGAGAATCCCAGCGGGCTGCAAAAGATCGCGATAGGGTTGAGCTTATGCCACTTGCGACTTGCGAGTGTCGTCGTTTACCCGCGGGAACTCCTTTGTCCTCACACGAAGCCCGGAATCAGGCAGCTGTCCCGCTTCCCGCTTGCGTTCCCAATCCTTATATTCCTCGCTGGGCTCCCCAAGCTGATACAACGTGTTGAGCGTCTCGACCACTCCCGGAAAGACATTCAGAATGCGGGAGGTGTAGATGAGCTTGGTATTCTGCAAGCTCGCATGCCCCAGGACATTGCCCATAAGGTGCTTGCCCGGCTGCAATTCTTCGTAACTCGGGGAGATCACGCTTTCCACCACTGCCCAGTTCTCAATCGCCACTAATGATTTGCGCATGTTTATCGACCCGTCCTCGTCGGCCACTCTCTCTTTGTGGGTGATGTTTTGAATGGTGCCAGCCAGCATCTAGGTAGAATCTCCTTACCGAACACTTCTGACTACAGCAAGACAAGTTCCAAACCATAGACAATAGAAAATACTAGCGTTATCAGCCACCTGCACTTGGCGGCGTGCAATTTTTACCCTCTCTGAGCGGAATCCTTGCTATGACCGGGGCGAGGCCGGCGGGTGGATGCATCTCCAGATGCCGGGTGCAGATCTTTTTTGCTGTGCCGGGATTGCCAGGTACGTGATAAAGCCGAGATTCCATTTGCCTAATCACTCAGCAAGCCGCTACAAAGGCAGGGATGCCCAAACGCAAATCGGAGACGCCGGCTAAGTCCGCAATCGACAAGAGCGAGTTTCTGCATGGCCGCCCCATCAGCCTGAGAGTTCTGGGAGATTACCTCGATCTCTCACCTGCTACGATCTCATTGGTGTTGAACAACGCGCCCGGGGTGAGGTCGATCCCTCAGGAGACCCGCGACCGCGTCCTCGCAGCCGCCAAAAAGTTCGATTACCGCCCCAGCTTTTATGCCCGATCCCTTCGCCGCAAGCAGAGCTTTTCCATCGGCGTGCTCGTCCCCGAGCTGAGCGACGGCTACTCTGTGCTGGTGATGGACGGCATCGAAGAGGTGCTGATGGAGGAAGGTTACTTCTACCTCGCCGCCAGCCATCGCCGTAAGGCCGACCTGATCGAGGAGTATCCCCGCCTGCTCATGGACCGCTCCGTCGAAGGCTTTATCGCCATCGACACCGCGCTACAGCACAGCCTGCCCATCCCCGTCGTCGCCGTCGCCGGCCACAAGAACATTGAGGGGGTGACCAACATTCTGCTCGACCACCGCCGCGCCGCCGAGCTGGCCCTTCGCCACCTCCATCAGCTGGGGCACCGTCAAATAGCCTTCATGCGAGGCCAGACCTTCAGCTCCGACTCGGGCGATCGCTGGAACAGCTTCATGGCCGTCGCCCGCGAGCTCGGCATCGAAGTCCCCCCCGAACTGGTGATTCAGCTTCAGCTCAACCTCTCCTCGCCGGAGCTCGGATATCCTGTGGCCCAGCACCTGCTCGCCCAGAAACGCCCCTTCACTGCGCTCGTTTCCTTCAACGACATCGCCGCCATCGGAGCCATCCGCGGCTTCCGCGACCATAACCTGCGCGTGCCCGAGGATGTGTCCGTCGTCGGATTCGACGACATTCAGGGCGCCGCCTTCCACAACCCCAGTCTCACCACCATCCGCCAGCCACTGCGCAGCATGGGAATAACTGCAGCTCGTATCCTGCTCGAGCGCCTTCGCGGCCAGAAGGACTACCCCGAGCACGTCGCCATCGTTCCCGAGTTGATCATCCGCGAATCCACCATGCCTCCCAATCCCAAACGAGCCCCTCGCCACGGATGAGGCCGGCTCCCATGCCACCCCGCCCCACCGAATCTCGCTTCGACTCGCCTTCGGCGATGCCCTATTACGTAGGATTCATCGTCGCGGGAATGGCCACCGTGCTTCTAGGAGCGATCCTCCCCGTTCTCAGCGCACGCTGGGCGCTCACCGACCTCCAGGCCGGATCCCTGTTCGCTGCCCAATTCACAGCCTCGGCATTCGGGGCCATTCTCGCCTCGCACTTCCGCCATCGCTCCCTGGTCTTCGGATACGCCGCGGTCGCTGTAGGTTTGGCTGCTCTTGCCTTAGGAAACTACACAGTGGTTCTGATCGCATTCGCCCTGCTTGGCATGGGGCTAGGGTCCGCCACCACCGCGACCAACCTTACCTTTGGCACGCAACACCCCGGCGAACGCGGCGCGTTGCTGGCACGGGTCAACTTGTTCTGGGGCATCGGAGCCGTTTCGTGTCCGCCTTTCGTGGCTGTCGCAGTGCGTCCGGAGATGCTTCGAATACTTCTCCTGGCATTGTCGCTCGCCGCTCTTGCAGTGTTTGCCACCTTCGCACTATTGCTCCGGTTAAGGAACAGATCGCATCAGGATGAACTAAGAGATACTGGCAGAGAGCCGGGCCTGATGATCTTTCTGCTCTTCAGTGTGCTTCTCTTCCTATATGTTGGCGGAGAAACCTCGATATCCGGTTGGATCGCAACCTACGCCCACCGCTTCGGCAATTTGAGTCCTGCGCATTCCAGTCTCTTCGTCTCCGCCTTCTGGCTATGCATCGTCGTGGGGCGCGGGGTCGTTCCTCTGCTGGTCAGATTCATCCCTGAATTCAAGATGCTTATATCGGGAGTGGTGGCGGCGCTGCTCGGTATCTCGATCCTGCTTTTCCCGCAATCTGCCGGAATCAGTCTGGTTGCTGTCGCGCTCGCCGGACTCGGCTGTGCACCGATCTTTCCTCTCACCGTCGCGCGCTTGCTCGCACGTATCGGCGACTCCCGGCACGCCGGATGGATCTTCGCCATTTGCGGCTCCGGCGCTGCCGTGCTTCCCTGGATGACCGGCCTGTTATCCGTGCACACTGGCTCTTTGCGGAAGGCATTTGTTGTACCCCTGGTCGCGATGGCTGGCGTCTTGCTGCTCATCCTGGTTGAAAGCTCTCTCTTGTTCCCGCGTTCCAGTAAACGGCCGAATATCGTTTCATACTGAAGTAAACGGTTTTACTAATGTCTTTAGCGATGCTAGGATGTTGTCCGTTAAAGGAGAGCCTCTTCGCTTGATTAATCGCCGACAGTTTCTCAGCCATTCTCTTGCCTTAGCCGGCAGCGCAGCATTTTCCAGATACGCCCTTGGTCTTTCTTCGTCTTTCATCGCTGGGAATGCCGCCCCGTTGCCGCCGATCGACGTGAGCGGCGCGCGCTTTCCGGCCAATTTCCTTTGGGGGTCCGCTACGGCCTCGTATCAGGTCGAAGGTGCCTGGCAGGAAGACGGCAAAGGCCCGTCGATCTGGGACACTTTCGCCCACACTGTCGGCAAAGTGAAAGGGAGTGACACCGGCGACGTAGCCTGCGACTCCTACCATCGCTATAAAGAAGACATCGCCATCATGAAGCGGCTTAACTTGAAAAGTGCCCGCTTCTCGATCGCGTGGACGCGCATCCAGCCTACGGGCACTGGTCCGGTGAATCAGAAGGGCCTCGACTTTTACAGTCGATATGTCGATGCACTGCTTGAAGCCGGCATCCGCCCCATGTGTACGGTTTTTCACTGGGATCTGCCGCAAACTCTTGAAGACCAGGGCGGCTGGCCAAATCGCGACCTCTACAAGCAGTTCGCCGACTACGCGGGTATCGTTAGCAAGGCGCTGGGCGACCGGGTCAATACATGGGCGATCTTCAACGAGCCCTGGGTTTTCACCTATCTCGGCTACGGTATAGGAATTCATGCGCCGGGAAAGAAGGACCCTAAGCTCTTCCTTAAAGCTGCGCATACCGTGAACCTCGCGCAGGGGGAAGCGTTTCGCGCTATGAAGGCTGCTTCGCCAAAGGCGAAAATCGGCAGCGCATACAGTATGTCACCCGGCGCACCCGCTACCGACAGCGAGGCCGATCGCGCAGCTGCGGAGCGCTACCACGCAATGAACAACGACTTCTTCTTGCACACGGCGATTCATGGCGAATATCCGAAGGCATTCGTGGGCGATCCTCCGTACGAAATCATGGGCGTCCAGCCCGGTGATGGCAAGATTATGCAGGCTCCGCTCGACTGGATTGGCATCAACTATTACAACCGCCATCTCATTTCGGCTGCGCCGTGGGTGCCACATATTCAATACATTGATGTAATGCCGGCCGTAGGCCCCATCACCTACAACGGCTGGGAGGTCTGGCCCTGGGGGCTCTACGACATCGTCACGCGCATTTCGAAGGAATATAAGCACTCCATCATTGAGATCACGGAAAACGGCTGCGCCTACGCTGACGGCCCTCTGCCAGACGACACCGACAAGGTCCCCGATACGCGACGCGTCGAATTCTATCGAGGCCATCTGGCCGAGCTCGCCCGCGCGATCAAGGATGGCGCCGACGTGCGCGGCTACCATGCCTGGAGCCTGCTCGACAACTACGAATGGGCGGAGGGTTATAGCCAGCGCTTCGGGCTCGTCTATGTCGATTTTCGCGAACAGAAGCGCACCATCAAGGAATCGGGACACTGGTACGGCCGCGTAGCAGCTGCTAACCACCTCAATGTCTAGCTTGAAGCGGGGCGACCCTCCAGCAGCACGCGGGTCGCCTGTTCTTGCAAATGTCCTGCCTTTTGCTCCGTTGATGCACGCGGCAAATCTGCCATCGGGTGGCTTGTCGATTTATACTTGGCGCACCTGCAGGAAGGACTTCCAACGAATGAAACTCGTCACACGTGTCCGCGTAGCATTTTTTGTTTTTCTTGTCGTGATCACTGCGTTCGCGCTGCCCGTCGTGGCGCAAACAGCTCAAACTCAGGCGGATTCGATTCTGCATCCAGCTGACGCGACCAAGATCCTGCCGGCCTCTGTTTTCTTTCGCGGCCAATCAGCAACAATACAGGGACGCAACTCGGGCGGTGTTCACTTTGCCGATGGCTTTTTTGTGCTTGTCTCAATGGTTGACAATTCCGGCTACTCGACTGGCATTCAGGAAAAATACCAGGCCTACTTCATCACGGAAGTGCCACTCGAGATCAACGGACATCACCTTGTGCCTGGAGCCTATGGCGTAGGGATAATCAAGAGCGCAAATGGGCCCCAGTTTGTTGTTCTCGATATCGGGGCACACGATCTGTTCGCGACTGACGCCACTGGAGACCCTAAGTTTCGCCGCCCTACACCGCTGCAGGTAACAGAGGGAGATGCTCCCGGCAAATACCGCATCTACTTTGGCCGGAACTACATTGAGTTTCAGCGAGCCACTCAGTAGCAGGGGGCTAGCATTCCCGGGCCGGACGCACAATACCTCGGCATGTCCCGAACCCAATCCGGGTATGGCCCTCGCGTTCGCAATATCCGCGCAGAGTGACCTCGTCACCATCTTCGAGAAACTTCCGTACCTCACCATTTGGAAGGTGTAACGGTTCCCCTCCCCGCCGCGTGATCTCGAGCAGACAGCCGAGCGAACCCGGAGTCGCCCCGGAGACCGTTCCGCTGGCCAGCAGATCGCCCGACTGCAGATTGCATCCGTTGCTTGTGTGATGTGTCAGCATTTGTGCCAGTGTCCAGTACAAATCGCTTAAATTTCCCTGGCTCAAGCGGACGGGTGATCCATTCTCTGCGCGCATCCGCGCTGTTCTCAGCCAGACCTCCAGTTTCAGATCGATTCCGCCGCGTGCCCGGTCTTCAGCTGCGTTGAGATACTGCAATGGCTTTGGGTCATCTGATACGCGTTCGAATGCAGGTACGCGAAACGGCTCCAGCGCTTCCATCGTGACCACCCACGGAGAAATCGTAGTGGCGAAATTTTTCGCGAGAAAAGGGCCGAGAGGCTGATACTCCCACGCCTGAATGTCGCGCGCCGACCAGTCATTCACCAGACATAACCCGAAGATGTGTGATTCCGCGTCAGTGATTGGGATGGCCGCGCCCTGTGCATTGCCCCGACCGACAAAGAAGCCCACTTCGAGTTCATAGTCCAACGACCGGGTGGACCCAAACGAAGGCGCGTCGGCATCCGCTGCTTTTGTCTGCCCGCATGGGCGCTGAATCTCCGCGCCGCTAACCACGATCGATGATGCGCGTCCGTGATACCCAATTGGAATGTGTTTGTAGTTGGGCAAGAGCGGATTGTCAGGGCGAAACAGCCGACCTACGTTCGTCGCGTGATAAATGGAAGCGTAGAAGTCGGTGTAGTCGCCGATACGAGCCGGTAACAGCATCTCAACCGCGGATTGCGGGATCAGCATGGGCTCTACGCGGGCGCGTCCGCCACTATCAGAGAGCAGATCCATCAGGTGCGCACGTAGCGTGGATACAGCCTCCCGGCCGAGTGCCATCAATGCGTTGAGCCAACTGCTTTCACAACATCGTGAGATTTCCGGGTCGAGTGTGTCGAGCAACCCATTCGCTGCCACGGCGTGCAAATCGAGAATCTGATCTCCGATCGCCACACCTGTGCACGCTAACCCACCGGAACGCCTGAAGACTCCAAAGGGCAAATTTTCGAGTGGGAAATCCGTCTGCAGATTGTTCGCACCTTCAACCCAGCTTCGCGTCACAGCCATCCCAACGCTTTCAGTTCTTCGATGGGCTCGAGAAAGGAGCATGACCCGAAATCAGTGCCGAAGTCACGCCGCATCGAGCCAATCTGACCGGCCGTCAGCGCGCTCCCGTGCCAGTGGATCGTGTCCTCAGTAAATCGAAATGCCTGAGGTGATTCCTCATTAAGCGTCGCCAGAATGAGTTCTTCTTCTTTTCCCACCCATGCCAAAGCGGCGGCCAGAAACACATTCACAAATCCATGCATCGTACCGGACGGACTATCGGCGTCACCAGCCAACGGGTAAACTCCGCGCACCGGATGATGCAGCCCAGCCGTCGCCTTGAACGGAACCTGCGCATCCGCGCAGGCGATCATGAATTGGGCAACCGCTTCTGATTCTGGAAATGAATCTGGCGTCAGTCCGCCCATGCGGATCTTCGCGCGTGCGCCATGGCTCGCAAGCACTGGCAACATCTCGTTCGCCTTCTGGGGAGGAAATTCAACGTAGGCGGTCAGGCTCTCCGGCAAATTTGACAACAACTGTTCGACCTGTTCAGTATCCTCGGATTTCAATTCGATCGTGTCGATGAGCGCAGCTCCCTGCGTGAAACTTGCAATCCTTGCTTCGTTATCGATGGGATCATTTGAGCCAAGCACGCTCAGCAGCCATGCCTTTTCGCGCTCGTCGCAGCATTCCTCATTGAAGGCATTTGTAAACTCGGGCAAGCGGCTCACTGGCACAATCAGTCTTCCGAGGGCCCAGCTTTCTTCTCCACCCGCATACTGCGCATAGTTGCGGACTACCGTCTTCATGCCGAGTGCGGCAGGAGGAAACAATCCCGCGTAGTCGATCATCCCCGCAATCATCGCGCGAATTACGCTCATGCCTTCGATCCTTGAAAATGTTTCTTCAACCCCTGCCAGCATTCGTAGTATTCGTGCTGCAGAACCTTCGTCTCCATCGCAAACTTCGTTGGCCGCACGACCAACTGCGTCTCAAACATGAATGCCAGCGTGTTATCCAGATACTGCGGCTTCAACTCCGCAGAGCTTGCCCGCTCCCAGGTTTCGGCATCGGGACCATGCCCCGCCATGCAGTTGTGCAGACTCGCTCCGCCGGGCACAAATCCCTCGGCTTTCGCATCGTATTGGCCGAAGATCAAGCCCATGAACTCGTTCATCATGTTGCGATGGAACCAGGGTGGGCGAAATGTGTGCTCGGCTACCATCCAGCGCGGAGGAAAGATCGCGAAGTCCACGTTTGCGGTTCCCGGATTCACGGTTGGAGCTGTCAGCACGGTATAAATCGATGGGTCGGGATGATCGAAGCTCACCGAGTTGATGCAGTTGAAATTCTTCAGATTGTACTTGTAGGGGGCGTAGTTTCCATGCCACGCAACCACATCGAGCGGAGAGTGATCGATCTCTGCAGACCACAATCGGCCCAAAAATTTGCTTACGATATGGAACGCGCCATCGCGATCCTCGAACGCGGCCACAGACGTGAGGAAATCGCGAGAGTTTGCGAGACCATTCGCGCCAATCGGTCCCAACTCAGGTAGGCGAAAGGGCAAGCCGTAGTTCTCGCAAATGTATCCGCGCGCCGCTTTGCCTTCGATCTCAACGCGAAACTTTACACCGCGGGGAATCACGCAGATTTCTCCCGGAGCGACACCCACGATTCCCAGTTCGGTGTGTATCTCCAACTTGCCTTCCTGAGGGACGATCAGCAATTCGCCGTCGGCGTCGTAGAAGAAGCGATCTTTCATCGACGCATTCGCCACGTAGATATGAATCGCAACGCCAGTCTGAAATGCAGGATCTCCGTTGCCGCCAAGCGTGACGATCCCATCCACGAAGTCGGTCTTCTCGTCTGGAATCGGCACCGGGTTCCAGCGCAGTTGATTGGGAGGCGTCGGAACCTCGGTGAAGGGGCCGCTGCGAATCAGCTTTGCGTCCGTCTCTTCGTAAGGCTTATGCGTCACGGAAGGGCGAATCCGATACGTCCAGGTCCGTCGATTCGTTGCGCGCGGAGAAGTAAACGGTGTCCCGCTAAACTGCTCGGTGTAGAGGCCCAGCGCAGATTTCTGTGGCGCATTTTGTCCCTTCGGTAAGGCTCCGGCCACAGCCTCCGTGACAAATTCATTACCAAACCCAGATTGATAACGTAGTTCTTTCTCTGGCATCAATACTCCTTACCCGTCGCTGACAAAAGCACTCGTGCGCCTTTCTCAGCAAGACCCTATACGTTATCTGTGACGATTGGAGTTTGGCAAACGGCTCAACCAGATTGAGAGACGCGGAAGATCCCCGGCAAGACGTCGCCCGCCTTCCCAAGCAGGATCTGCGTAAAGGATGCCGCATTCAGGGGCTTTTCAGGGCCAACATAGTAGGTGCGGATTTGTCGCTTGTTTGCCCACTGTACGAAGCTCGCTGCCGGATGCACCATTCCCGATGACCCCACCACTATCAGCACGGTGCAGCGGTCAAGTTCGTACAAAATTCGATCCATTTCCATCGGCATTTCGCCAAACCAAACGATATGCGGCCTGATGCGACCGCCGCACTCGCAGCGAGGAATCTCGTTCGCGGACTGATAGATCCATTCGTCCGAGAAGTCTCCGCGCCCGCATTCCCGCTCGCAGCGAGAACGAAAGAGTTCACCGTGCATGTGGATCAGCCGCTTCGAGCCTGCGCGTTCATGTAACGGATCAACATTCTGCGTGCACAGAAAGAATCGCTCTCCCAACTCGTGCTCCAGTTCCGCAAGCGCCAGGTGAGCAGCGTTTGGCCGGCAGGTCAAGGCATCTCTCCGGCGCATTGCGTAAAAGCGCCAAACTCGCTCCGCATCTTCCGCCCACGCCTCGGGAGTCGCGACTTCTTCAACTCGATATCCGTTCCACAAGCCATTATTGTCCCTAAAGGTAGGCAGCCCGCTCTCGGCGCTCACGCCTGCGCCGGTCAGCACGAACACCCGGTCATGAGAAGCAACCTCAATCGTGACGCTCATAGTTCACACATAGCGAAACAGCATCATGAAACCCAAGTCCATGTGGCTCTGCTGATGACAGTGAAACAGCGTCGCGCCCGGATTCCTCGCGACAAAGTCTATTTCCACGTTGGTGTTCCCCTTTACCACCACCACGTCTTTATGCAGCCCCGAAAGAGGTTTGCCATCCAGGCTCGTCACCTCGAACGTATGGCGATGCAGGTGAATCGGATGATCGTCGCTGCTCTTGTTCCGCATCATCAACCGGTAACGCTTGCCTTCTTTCAGTTGAATCGTATCCGTCTTTGGAAACGACTTACCATTGATCATCCAATAGTCGAACTCGCCGTGCCCGCGAAATTTTGACTCGAACAGCAGCGGAATCCGTTCATCCGGCTCTGCCGTTGTCACCGCCCGTGTCGCGAACAGCCCATAATCCCACAGTGTCTCCGGCGGGTCGATCCATTTCGACTCGCCCTGCTGGTTGGCATACTCGATCACAATGCCCATTCCCGCCTTGCGAAGTTCTGCGCGTGTCTCGCCCAGTATCCACACTCCGGGCCGGTTCATCTCCACCAACAGGTCGATGCGCTCCGCGGGAGCCACCCTTATCACCGGCACCTTCAGCGGTTGAGGCACCGGGTTGCCATCCATCCCGACAACCGTGAATTCATGTCCGGCCAACGCCAGCCAATGGGTCGCTGTCGCACTCGCGTTGAGCACACGGAAAAGCACCCTTTGCCCTTCGCTTACCCGGATCGGATCGGCGTGGCCCAACATCCTACCGTTTACTGTCGCGTAGTCATAGAAAACATCCATGGACGCATCTCCCCCACCGCCCATATATGCATTCCAGTCATGTAGCGTGAGGAATATCTCCTGATCGTAGGCGCCTGTCTCCTGCTTCGGCTCGATGTAGAAACATCCGAATTGGCTGGTATAAAGGCCCCGCTTCAAATCATGCCCAGCGAATGTGTGCGTGTGGTACCAGCGAAATCCCGCAGGCTGCGGAACAAAGCTGTAGCGGCGCTGTTGCCCGACGGCAATCATGGGCGATCCCTCTTCCATCGCGCCGTCCTGGTCGGGAGGAATCCACAGCCCATGCCAGTGCACAATCTCCGGCACGTCTGTATGGTTCACAACATCGATGGTGATCGGCTTGCCTTCCGGCCAGCGGATCAGCGGCCCAGGAACGCTGCCGTTATATGCGACCGTGCGAATAACCTTACCGGGTGCAATTTCCAGTTTGAGTGGCGAAATTTCGAGGCGCACATCAGCATTCGATTGCGGCCACAGACGCGTTTCAGCAACCAATGGCGCGCCCAGCAACGCGACACCCGTTGCGGTGAGAAACTCACGACGATTCGTTCGCATGCGCTCCCTATTGAGTGCTCTCGGAACTACCCGTTCGATGATGTGTCCAATCGAAGCGCCGCCCAAGGATGCCTTTCACAATCAAATGGTCGGTGCTGGCGGTCACGCCAATTCCTACACCGAAATTGATCTCCCAGTTTGGGGATACATTCAGGTCTATGGCCGGAAAGAACTGTTGCTGCTGGTAATGCAGGGAATAGATGTCCCTGACTGGCCCGTAGGCAGCGTAGTACTCCAGGCCGCCCGAAATATATTTGTTGAAGTCGTAACTGAATTTTGCATCCGGCGAAAACTCCACGCCATCGGGAACGCTCGGGCCGTGGAAAGAGCGCTCAAATGCGGGATTTATGGTGAAATACCATCTGCCAATCTGCTTATCGATGATCGGCCGCAGCTCCATCGTCCATGTGTCCTTCGAAAACGAAGGCCGCTGATACCCGATCTCCATCGACAGGCTCACTCCCACGGGCCAGTGCCAGCTATCCGGTGCTCTTACTCGCGGACGGATATGGTCGCCTACCCATTGCCAGCCGTCTCCGCTGCGCGCGCTGGTGAAAATGTAGAAACCGACCTCCGACCAGCTGTTCACTCCCTGAGTAATCTCAACAGTTTCATGCTCCGCATGGTTCGTTGGATAGACGCCCTCCGATGTGAACTCGGAGCCGGGAACCGGATAACTTCCTTCCACCGTAAAGTTGCTGTGTAGTTCCAACATAGTGGTCCTAGGCGAAACGGTGTCTGAACCGTAGACCTGTATCTCGTAATTATCCTGTGCGTTTGCGCACTGGGAGCCGAAAAAACAGAGAAGCAATAGGGCCGGCAAAACCCAGCGCAGGACATGTCCCGGTTGTCTTAGCCATTGCAAGCGTAAAAGCCCTCCGGGTTCGCGGACGTATTGTCTCTAAAGATGAATGACCACAGCTGTGCGAGGAGAAAAATAGCAGCTCAAGATGACGACATTTTCATCTTGCCTCAATGCCTCTCCGTTTCCACTATGCTGAAGACGTGCTTCCCGCAGGCGACCACCAACTCGTGCAGATCGTCGACGCAGCGACTGCTGATGCGGCACGACGGTCGGGCGATTGGCTTAAATGCCGTCCCGGGTGCACTCAATGCTGTGTCGGCGTGTTCCCCATCACGCAGTTGGACGCTCTTCGTCTGCGCGAGGGCGTCGGTCACCTCGAAATCATAGACCCATTGCGAGCCGAAGCGATTCGCGTACGGGCGCTCAAATCTATGGATCGCCTGAAGCCGGAATTTCCCGGCAACCCGGAAACTGGTCAGCTTGACGAAGACGACCCCAGCTTCGACGACTTCGCCAACAACGAGCCATGCCCTGTACTCGATCCAACGACCGGTACCTGTGATCTCTATGCTTCCCGCCCCATGACCTGCCGGGTCTTCGGCCTACCCATCCGTTCAGACGATGGCATTGGAGTCTGCGAGTTATGTTTTGACGGCGCAAGCGACGGTGAAATCCTCGACGCCGAGCTCCAGACAAGCTGGACGAGCCTCGAAGAGGTCCTGAACACAGCGGTGCAACAGGCAAGCGGGCATGAAGGAAGCACGATCGTTGCCCTTGCACTGCTCGGATAGGGCTCTGCTCACTCGCGCGCGCAGAACTCTTCGTCCCACAAGGAGTACAGCCGACCATGTGTCAAGGACCGTTCATCACCAATCCCCCACATGCTGCTCTTTATGCCTTCAATCTGAGTGGGCAATCTGTGGGGAACGAAACAAAGAGCTGCATTGGATTTCATCCCACGCAATAATTTTTCACTCCAAAATCTCCACAAAAAGGCTATCTGAATGCTGTAACCTTATCGCGCTGCCGCACTCACATGCGGTAGACAGGTCTCCCACCGGCGAGTTCCACCGGGTCTAGGCCTGACATGGAGGAATGACAACAATGAAACATTCGATGAAGACCCTGATGGTTGCTGCGGCAGTTTCTGGTTTATTGAGTGGAGCTGCGACCATGCAGGCCGCTACTTCCCAAACCAACAACTCCGTAGTCAAGGTGGGCAAAGCGTCGTTCGGCAACGTTTCGCTCGATCAGGACACCAGCAAGCACTCATGTAAAGGCAAGAATGATTGCAAGGGCCAGGGCGGCTGCAAGAGCAGCGACGCTGGCTGCAAAGGCAAAAACAGCTGCAAGGGCAAGGGCGGCTGCGCCACTGACGGCTCAAAGCACCCCTCCTAACTCGCTAGCATCGTATTTCCATAAAGGGCCAGACAAGTTTTCCGCTGGCCCTTTCACCTTCTATCCCAGGAGTTGAACCGGTGCCTGCAAATCGCTTCAATGGCTTTACCGAGTATGGAGTCGGAATTGGCCTTCGCATTCCGCACTATCAGCACATCCTGACCAGAAAACCTGTCGTGGATTGGTTTGAGATCATCTCGGAAAACTACATGATCGATGGCGGCCGGCCGCTCGAAGTCCTCGACAAGATTCTCGATCAATACAACGTCGTACAGCATGGCGTCTCCATGTACTTCGGTTCCGCCAGCGATCCGGATCCCGAACACCTGAAGCGCCTCAAACGCCTCGTCAACCGGACGAAGACCCCTTGGCTCAGTGACCATCTCTGCTGGGGCTCCGTCGACGGTCGGTATACTCACGACCTGCTCCCCATGCCTTACACCTGGGAAGCAGTGAAGGTCACCGCTGAACGCATCCGCAGAGTGCAGGATTTCCTGGAGATCCCCGTCGTCGTAGAGAACGTCTCGAGCTATGCCGAATATCATGTTTCAGAGATGACTGAGTGGGAATTCCTCAACGAAGTCGTGGAGGGCGCCGACTGCGGGATCCTGCTCGACGTTAATAATATTTACGTCTCCTCGCAAAATCACAGCTTCGACCCGTTTACATATGTGAACGCAATCCCCGTCGAACGAATCGCCCAGATTCATATCGCGGGCCATTCAAAATTTGAGAAATATATTCTCGATACACACGATCATCCTGTGCTGGAACCGGTCTGGCAGCTCTATGCGCGAACTATTGAGCGTGCGGGTCCAACTGCCACCCTTCTCGAATGGGACGACAACATTCCCACGTTCGACGAGGTTCACACTGAAGCGCTCAAGGCGAATCGCTTTCTCGAAGCTGCGGCCGGAAGAATCTCCACGCCTGTTTCAGAGCTCGTACTTCAGGGAGTAGAACAATGAGCGAACTCCTCGAGCTCCAGCGTCGTTTTGCGGCTGCTGTTATGCATCCGCTGACAAAAAATGAGACGATGCCACGACGTCGTCGCGATGGCATCGCCAACACTGCGGAAGCTGAGGAGCTGATTAAGCCGAACGACCGCCTCACCGGCTTCGAACGCCTTGAGATCTACAATCGCCAATACTGGTTTCGCCTCTACACATCTTTTGAAGAAGACTTCCCCGGCCTCAAAGCCGTCGTGGGCGGCGCAAAGTTCGACCGCCTGATGCGCGACTACCTGACAGATTGCCCTTCCGAGTCTTTTTCCCTCCGCAACCTCGGTTCGCAACTAGAAAGCTGGCTCCTTGCCCACCCAGCATATCTCGAACCGCGCAGCCAACTCGCGCTCGATATGGTTCGTCTTGAATGGGCACATATCGAGGCGTTCGACGCAGGAGAAGATCCCCTGCTTGATGCAGATGATCTTGCCGCTATCGACGAGCACTCACGTCTGCATCTGCAACCGTGTCTGCGGGTGCTTGAACTGCATTATCCAGTTGAGGATCTCCTGATAGAACTGCGCCACGAGGCGGGTAGCAGCGACTCGTCCAGCAATAACGCCAGCGCCGCACGCAAGACCAGGCACGTCCGCCGGGTTGCCATGCTGCCGCCAGAGCAGATTTTTCTCGCAGTCCATCGTCATCAGAATTCCGTGTATTACAAGCGTCTCGAACGCGAGGACTACCGGCTTCTTCAGTCTCTGCTCACCGGCTTTCCCATCGGCCAAGCCATCGACTTCGCTCTTGAAAACAGTGCTATTCCTGAAGACGCACGAGCAACATGGCTGCAGCAGACCTTCGCCTCCTGGTCGACTCTTGGCTGGTTTACGCGGTAAAGAAAGGCACACCCCAAATGAGCACGTCGTCCGCTTCTATCACCGCCTCAGGGACCTCCAGTTTGAGTGGCCTCTATCGCCGCTTCTGTGACGCGGCCCATCTCCTTCGCTCGCCTTTTCTTCTCTTCGTCCGGCTTTATTGGGGATGGCAATTCATGCAAACCGGGTGGGGCAAACTGCACAATCTCTCGCATGTGCATGACTTCTTCGCCAGCCTCGGCATTCCTTTGCCTGGCTTGATGGCCCCGGCCATCGCGTCACTGGAATTCTTTGGAGGCATCCTGCTCATGGTGGGATTGGCTACGCGCCTCATCGGCCTTCTGCTCGCAGGAAACATGTTCGTCGCCTATTTAACGGGTGACCGCATGGCCTTGACCTCGATCTTCAGCGATCCCGGAAAGTTCTATGTCGCCGACCCCTTCACCTTCCTCTTCGCCTCGCTCATTGCCTTCATCTTCGGAGCCGGCCTCTTCTCACTCGACGCCCTCATCACACGCCGGAGTCACATTAACGTATGACGAATGCGGTGCCAGTCGATGCAATCGAGCCACCTTCCGAGCAGGCTCTCATTGCGTCGATCCTTGCAGGCGAACGCGAGAAATTTCATCTCCTCATCCGGCCCTACGAACGGCAGATCTATCGCACTGCATTTGCGCTCGTGAAAAACGAGGCTGAAGCCGAAGACGTCGTTCAGGATGCCGTCCTGAAGGCATACCGCAAGCTAGCGAGCTTTCGCGGAGACGCAAAGTTCAGCACCTGGCTCATCGCGATTACTCTCAACGAGGCTCGCGGCAGGCTACGCAAGGAGAATCGAACCATTCTCGATTCCCTCGACGAGCAGCGTGAAAACAGCGGCGATTACACTCCTGCTGCCCTCACTGATTGGCGCGAAGTCCCGCTCGCTGCGCTTGAACGCCAGGAGATCCGCGCACTCATTCAACAGGCCGTCTCTGAACTGCCGGACACCTACCGTGAGATTGTCACCCTCCGCGACGTAGAAGAGCTCAGCGTGAATGACACCGCTGCGCTGCTTGGTATCTCCGTTTCCCTGGTCAAGGTGCGTCTGCACCGCGCGCGGATGATGCTGCAAAGAAAACTGGTCCCGCAACTGCGGCTCGCTGCCAAACCTGAGCCGAAGCGACGGGTCTTCGGGAGGCTGTCATGGCTCTAAACTGCCGCCACGTTTGGGACCGCATCTCCGAATACATTGACGACACGCTCGATGCCCAGGTTCGCGCGGATGTCGAACGTCATCTGGCTCACTGTGAAATCTGCTCCGCGATCCTCGACTCAACGCGCAACATCATTATTTTCATGGCAGACGATCACGTATTCGAACTGCCCCTCGACTTCAGCAAGCGCCTGCATGCCCACCTCGACGAGGTTCTGCGGCACGAATATCCTGAGCCACGGGAAATCAGTCCCTAGCGAGAGCGGTGCAGCGCCGGATGCATCTAGCACCCCAGAACCGGTAGACCAACCACTACGATTGCCGGCACAAAATGGAGCCTCTGCGATCGTTTTCTCTAGGATCAAATGCTGGTGGATGCCACTTGACCCTGGACAACTGCGAAAACACCCCGCCGCAGATATGTTTCCTCAGTAACTCTTCCTTATCCGCAACATAAAGAGAAGGCACAGTTGTCGCTCAACAGTCCTCGATAACTCTTGTTTTTGCCTTTAGCGAACGCTAAATTGGGCCATGGTGATATTGAACGTGTCTGTGTCGTCCCATCCCCACAAACTCCGAGGAGGCATCCATGCCTGTTAACGCCACAGATCTTTCCGGACTCTCGCGCCGCTCTTTTCTTCGATTCGCCGCTGCGGCTTCGGCGGTAGCCGCCGTCCCGATCCTTACAGAAGCCCATCTGGCCCAAGCTCAACGCCGCAAATACACTTATGCGGAAATTCCTCACGATGCGGTGCGGATTGACGCGAACGAGAATCCTCTTGGGCCCTGCTCTGGCGCCTGCGCGTCCATTTCCAGCCTCATTCCCGAGGGCGGACGTTACGACTACGACCTCACCGAAAAATTTGTGACCACTTTCTGCGACCTTGAAGGCCTCAAGCCTGAATATGTGTTGCCTTACGCTGGCTCGAGTGAGCCGCTGCACTACACCGTTCTCGCTTTCACCTCGAAAGACAAGCCGTACGTCACCGCCGACCCGGGATATGAGGCCGGCATGCAAGCCGCCAAGCTCAATGGAGCGAGGATTATCAAAGTTCCACTCACGGCTTCGCACGCTCATGACGTCAAGGCTATGGTGACGTCCGACTCGAACGCTGGCGTGCTCTACATCTGCAACCCGAATAACCCTACCGGGACCACCACCAGTCGTGCAGACATCGAATACGCGCTCGCCAACAAGCCCAAGGGCTCGATCCTCCTCATCGACGAAGCATATATACACTTCTCCGACGCGACCCCCTCGCTTGATCTCGTCAAGGCCGACAAGGATGTCATTGTGCTTCGTACCTTTTCGAAGGTTTACGGCATGGCCGGTGTTCGCTGCGGTCTCGCCGTTGGCCGGCCGGATCTGCTCGAAAAAATTCAGTATTTCGGCATGAACTCCATGCCCATTATGGCCGTCGCTGCCGCTACCGCCAGCCTCCAGGACAAGGATATCGTCCAGCAGCGCAGGAAGATCAACACGGAAATCCGCAGCGAGACCTTCGATTGGCTTACGGCGAATAATTACAGCTTTATTCCGTCCGAAACCAACTGCTTCATGCTCCAGACTAACCGCCCTGGCCGCGAAGTGATGGCTGCTATGGCCAAACAGGGCGTCTACATCGGTCGCGTCTGGCCGATCATGCCAACCTATGTTCGCATTACGGTGGGCACACACAGTGATATGCAGAAGTTTCAGACTGCCTTTAAGCAAGTCATGAACTCCAGCACTGCCGGCCTTGAATTGCCACAGCTCCCGTCGGGCCTGCGCGACAACCCGTTCACTCACCTTTCCTGAGAAGGCTCAGATCAGAAAAAATCCCGGCCAAGAGCCGGGACCTTTTCTTCTCGCGGTATTTGCTCCTATTTGGAACGCACCGCGATTACCTCAATCTCCACTAATGCCCAGGGAGCCGCCAACGCAGCCACCTGCATCGCTGCCCTGGCCGGCTTGTTCGGCTGGTCCGCGGTGCCAAAGTACTGCGTATATGCGGCCTGTAGACCTGCGAAGTCCAGCTTTCCGTCCTTGGCCGGATCACCCGCGAGATAGACGTGCATCATCACTACGTCGCCGAGGGATAGTCCCTGATCTTTCAGGATGCCCTGAATTTTAAGAATTTCGCTCGTCGCCTGTGCTTTGGTATCGCCATAGACGGCCGGCGTTCCCTTGGTTGTGTCAGCTGGCGTTACAGGCGATGCTATTTGTCCGCTCACATATAGTGTGTCCCCCGCCCACACCGCCGTCGCAAGCGGCGAAGCTGGCGATTGGATATGCTTCACTGTAGTCTGCGCATACGTTGTTGCGATCGTAGTTCCTAACATGACGGCGGCTATTGCAGCCGTGCTCATCGCTTGCTTCCAATTCATTTCTACCCCCCGTTATCTCTAAGCCTGCCGTTGCTTCGCGGAACCGTTGACTCTTGCCGACTGCACCCGCTGCGAAATCATATTGATCGCGCGATGAGAGGCAAGAGCCGCGCCTTCCTGCCATCCGATGATATGGCTGCAGTGGTCGCCGGAGAAGTAAATCCGGTCATCGGGTTGAATGAATTCCTTGTATGGCCCTTCGTAATACTCCATCGAGCGACCAGCAACGTAACTCGGAGCGCGTCCAACCCACGACCCAAGGTTAAACGGGATCTCACCCCAGTTGACATACATCGGATTCTTCAACTCTCTCCCGTGCCCGGGATGCAGTTTCTCAACCGCCGCGCGCGATGCGTCAAATTTGGCCGCAATACTCGGCAGCTTTCCAAAGTCGCTATGATTTTCCACGCCATAGCCGGCCACTAAAACACCGGTATCGGAAAACAATCTCCAACTCGGATACCAGAGCAGGTTCACTGGCCCTTTGACGACAAACGAGAGGCCGCCATAGAGGTTGTAATCCTGCTCCCAGAAGCGGCGAGTCTCCCACGCAACCTTGTAGGCTGAATCGTAATCGACGTCTGTAATTGCCTGTTTGACACGTGGAGAAAAGTCGTTCGGGATTGTCTTGAGAATGCTGATGGGCAGCGCACAGATGCAGTAGTCCGCTTCGACTGTCCTTTTCGCGCCAGACTTCGCTTCCTCGTAGTCGACCTTGACACCGTGCTCTGTCTTGCGAATCTCCTGAACCAGTGCGCCGTATTGCACAACATCGCCGAGCTTTGCGGCGAAAGCATAGGGAATCCGGTCCATTCCGCCGACTGGCTGAAACATCGTGGCCTGCATGTCGAGCATTTCTTCGAACAGCATTCCCTGCCAGAAATCGGCATCGAGAAGCGCGTGCATGTCGAGAGGTGACCGCAAGACCTCCGTATCCGGCCCTGCGCCGGGCAGCCTTGCCGCGCCACTCCTCTCCGATCCGGTGTAGGAATAGTCCGCCTTCAGGTCTCCGTAAGTCCGCAGGAAAGCAAGCATCCGTTCCTGGTCGTCCTTGGAAATCTCTTGATCCAAAGCGTCCTTGCGAATGCACTTAGCCAGCAACTCCGAAACATGACCGCGCGTGTCATTGATTGCTTCGCGCTGCTCGATCGCCTTGCCACCAAAGGCTGCATCGCTTTGCAACAAAGAACTCCGCGAGGTATTGACCTCTACTTCGAGGGGCACACCGAGTTCTTTGCAATAGCCAAGCATTGTCTTGTGGATGGAGGGGAGCCGGGCAGGTCCGGCATTGAAGTAACTCGTGTCCTCCCAGTTAGCAGTCTGGCTCGTGCCACTCTTGAATTCGATTTTCGTGCCGTTTCGTACTGTCCAGTTGCGGCCACCCGGACGCTGGCGCGCTTCGAGCAAAGTGCAAGAATAACCTGCCTTTCCCATCTCGTAGGCCGCGACCAAGCCTGCAATTCCGCCGCCGAGGATGACTACTTTTGTGTCTTTTCCTGAACCGCTCTCCAAATCCAGAGGCATCGCATTCGCCTCCGGGACGGCCATCAGTCCTAAATGTTGCATCGTCAGGAAGGCGGCACCATACCCACCTGCCCGGCCCACCTGCATTAAAAACTCACGCCTGGTACAACCCATTTCAACTCCTAATTCGGATTGATGTTGCTCAAGGCAATCCGCGGCGCCTGCCAATGAAGCAGACGCCGCAGATCATAAACGGCAATAGTTGGAGCCTAGAAGATGAGCTTCAAAGCGAATTGCGTATTGAACGGCTCGCCCGCGCCAATGCCCGGAGCGCCATTGAAGCTGCCGATTGTAGTGAACAGCGACAACGCATTGTCCTGTGTGTACGAAGGATTGAAGTTGCCATTCAGGGGCGGAGCAAAGTTCGTCCGGTTGAACAGGTTAAACATTTCCACGCGGAACTGCGCTGTGACCCGTTCTCCGATCGGCGTGTTCTTGAAGACGGAAAAGTCCACATCGTTGTAGCCCGGACCGAGGTAGGCGTTGCGTCGTGTATCGCCCCAGGTTCCCGCAGCCGCATCGACAAAAGCCGCAGGATTAAGCCAGTTGGCTCCTACTTTACCCTGGCGATAGCCGGCGTAAGGACTGACCCCTGGAACAAAGTCTGCCCTCTGATTGCCGTCGCTCGTACCAGAGGTATCTGCTGAGCTGTACACCGAGAAGGGTAAACCGCCATGGAAGGTCATCAGGCTGTTCAGCTGCCAGCCATGTGTGAGCAATTTCCACTTCTGTGCCCCGGGAACATCATAGGTAAGAAGAGCAACAAAGATATTCCGGTTGTCGAAATCACTCGGCCCGTAATCGCCCTTGAAGTTAAAGCTGTCCTGTGGCAGAGCGCCACGATACGCTGTCACTTCGTCGAAGCTGCGTGACCATGTGTAGGCTGCCTGCGCGGTCAATCCATGGAGATTTGAAACTCGCAGTGTAGCCTGCAGAGCGTTGTAGTTGGAGGTGCCGATACTCTGGATTTCATTGATAAAGGTGAAGTCCGGAAACTGAGAGAAGAAGGGGCGGCTGCAATTCTGGTAGGTGTCGCCTTTCGGGCAGCTGGGAGTGCCGCTGCTGGTATTGGTCATCGTGATCGGATCGTCGATGTTTCCGCTGCCGAGGGCGGCCTGGTTGATGTCCCGAATCGAAAGCAGATGACGCCCCTCGCTCCCTACGTAACCAATTTGAGCCACAATCTTGCTTGTCAAACTCTGCTCAAGCTGGATGTTGTAGTTGAAGTTGTGCGACGGAACAAAATTCTTCGCGATTGAGAAAATGCTGTTTGAGCCCAAAGAAGATGGGAAAACATTGACGCCTGAGACTATCTGATAGTTGTTGCGGGTCGCCGTGGTCACTGAATCTCCGCCTACGCCAGGGTTGCCCTCGACACCATTCGGAGCGCCATTGCCCGGCCGATTGTCGAGGAATGGGTTCAAATTGGGGGTGTCATAGTAGAGTCCTGCTCCGGCGCGGATAACAGTGTTCGGAGTTGCCTGGTAAGAAAAGCCAATGCGCGGGCTGAAATTCGTGTAAGAAGGGTCGTAGAGGGAACTGATCTGGTTACCCTGATAGACTACACCGCCCAGATTAGGCCGAAATACGGAGAGGTTCTTCCATTGATTATGCAGAGGCCCCTCATAGTCATAGCGCAGGCCGTAGTTAAAGTTCAATTTTGGACTGAGCTGCCAGGAATCCTGTGCAAACAGAGAGTATGTATTCACAAACACCTGTCGATCAGGGTCTCCCAGTGCTATCGACGAGGTAACCACATTCCCTGCGAGGAAATCCGCAAGAGCATCCACGCGGGCGTTCCCTGTGTCCCATGAATCGTCAGGGTTCGCGGATGCGTCGGGTCCTTGGGTGCCATCAAAGGTGAAACTACCTAGGCCATGCCGATGGTAGAACTCGTCTAATTGAGCCTGGCGATACTCGCCGCCGAATTTGAACTGGTGTTTGCCGACCGTCCAATTAAGATCGTCCGTCAGATGTCCGGTGATATCGTTGCGTCCCTCTGGAGGTGTCTCACCGGTTGCATCAAATCCTGAGATATTGATGTTTGACGCGCCAGCAAGCGGCGAGCCCGTGACCAAACCAAGGCTGGCCATATCGAAACTATTGTTGTAGTCGTTGAAGACTTGGTTGAAGTAGTTCACGCCTAACAGTAACTGGTTCGTGATCGTCGGCGTGAACACGTGATTGTAGACGATGGCATAGTTCTGCACATGAATCGGCGCAACTTCATAGTAATAATACAGAGATGAACCCACGGGAGCTACCTGGTTTCCTTGTCCTACAAACCAGTGAGCCTGGAGGCTATTCCGCTCATTAATCGTATAGTCCACCTTCGCCAAACCGTTATAGCTGTATCCATACTCAGGAAAGGTGCTGGTATAGTTATTGACCGTCGCGGGCAGATCACCCGTCGCGGCTGCTGGCCAGAGGGTACTGAGCATATTTGTCGATACCGGATTGACCGGCACATTGAACTTAGCCAACGCAGCCTTCGCTTGGGCTTGCCAGGGCTGCGACGGTTCTGTCGCCTGGTCAGGGACACCGATAGTGAACCGCTGGTGCTCGTACGTTACAAACCAGAAGAGCTTGTCCTTAATAAAGGGGCCGCCTGCAGAAAAGCCGTAGTTATAGTTTCGGACTTCCTGCTTCACAGGCGCAGTGAAGGGATTCGTTGCGCCGAAATATTCGTTGCGATTGTAGTAATAGGCCGTGCCGTGAATCTGGTTAGTGCCCGCTTTCAGCGAAAGATTCACACTGCCACCCGGATTGCGCCCCGACTCCGGCCCCGCCTGCGTTTGCGCGGAGAATTGTTCCACAGCATCGATGGGCAGGATAATGCCTGCTATTCCCGACACACCACCCTGGTTGACAGCGGGGATATTGTGCCAGAGGTCATTGTTGTCGATGCCGTCGATCTGCCAGTTGATCTGATTTGCGCGAGTGCCGTTCAGTGAACCATAGCCGCCTGCGCCGGAGTTAGAGAAACCCGGCGACAAGATAATCAGCTGGGTAAAGTCTCTCCCGTTTAGCGGCGTATCCTGCAGCGGCTTTCCGCTGACAACAGCTGTCTGCGTAGTGGTCGTCGGATCAAGAGTCAGGGCAGCTGCACTTACTTCGATCGTGGTTGCCTGCTGTGCCACGCTCAATTTGATGGGCAGGCTGTAGATTGAACCCGCCTTTATCTCAACCTTGTTGACCTGCACCTTCTGGAATCCCGGAGCCGAAGCCGTAACATTGTAGGATCCCAATGTGAGGTCCGGGAATGTGAATTCGCCGCCACTCGATGTGACCGTCGCGTGCTCCACAGCGGTTGCCGTGTCTACGGCAACTACCTGCGCGCCCGGAACAACTGCTCCCGACTGGTCCGTCACAACACCGTTCATACCGCCACGAAAAGTCTGGGCTGAGACAGCAGGGATCAGCAACAGGGCCGCACCCAAAAGTAATAGATGAGTAGATAAGGGATACCGTCTGCTTCGGAATGACATAATGCAAAGCCTCCAAAGGACTTTCTTGAGATGTGGGTTTTATGTTGTCTTGTAAATTATCGAGTTGGTCGAATCTAAGAGAAGGATGGGATCAACATCTCTTAAACAACTCGTCCGGTCTTTTGCGAAATCTGAAGGAAGGAAACGTAGTGAAGGTAGCTGCCATGACCTAACTTAGGGCACGGGTTTTCAGGTTTCAAGAGGAAAGTGCTCCCTATTAGCAAAATTCGATGACCGCTATAAGCAATTACTTATATGGAGTGTTCCCTTACGGCTGTGTCAGGAAAATCATAGGGAAGGCTACCATTGATTGCAAAGGGTGAGCCGGCATTCCGGCTACTCCGATAAGAATCCGCCGCTAGCAGCGATAAATCTTTCTTATCGCCAAACTATTCAAGCCTGCAGGTTGGGATTTGAACTACCCGATTACTCGTTCCGCAGCGCATCCATTGGTTCGATCGAGGCAGCCCTTCTCGCCGGCAGCCAACCAGCCAACACTGAGCACACCAACAGTACACCTACCGCACCCGCAATTGCCGATGCGTCCAGTGGCCTTACTCCGTAAAGCAAACTCTTCAAAAGGTGCGTTAGCCCTGCGGATGCAACCAAACCGCACGCGACGCCCACTCCAGCCAGGGCTAATGCGGAGCGAATTGTGCCTCGCAGGACATCCTGTCGAGTGGCCCCCAAAGCCATACGAATAGCGATCTCGCGTTTCTTCTCCGTTACCGTATACGCGAGCACCCCATAAATGCCGAGCAGCGATAACAGCAGAGCAATCCCCGCGAAGGCCGTCAGGACCATCGTGTTGAAGCGCCGCGAGGACTCCGTTGCTGCCACCACTTCGTCCATCGTCTGCATGTCAGTGATCGCCAGCAGCGGATCGAGGTGATGAATCGTTTTGGTGAAGGTCGCTTCCAGCGCGGTGGGATCGGCCGCGGTGCGCACGACGACCCGCAGTTCGCCGACCACGCCAATCATGGCCGCGAGCGGCCCCAGATCTGCCGCCGCCTGCGAGACTGGCTCATACATCTGGACCATCTGTGTTTGATCGACGTGGTTCGGTTTCACATCGCCCACCACGCCTACCACCTCAATCGGGGGCATTTGAGTGTCGTAGCTGGGACCAACCTTCAGGTGCATGCCTACCGCGCCTTTTCCGGGAAAATAATGCTCCGCGAACGACTGGCTGATGATCGCTACTAACGGTGCTCCGGGGTGTTCATCGCGGGCGTCGAAGTAGCGTCCGCGGATGAGTGGAATATGCAAGGCATCGAAGTAATTTCCCTGCACCAGGTAATTCGAGGCCAGCGACCAGCCTTCATCGGGCTTCTTCACATAGCCTTGTGGGCCGAATAGCCGGCTTGAGTTCAGCCCGACGAGGGGAATATTCGACGAGAATCCCACCGCGCGTACTCCCGGCATCGCCTCCAGGCGTCTCTGCAACTCGCTATAGAAGTCTTTGACCCGTTGTTGCGTGGGATAGTCTCGCTTCGGCAACGCCAGTGCAGCCGTCATGACGTGCGTGGTCTCGAGCCCAGGATCAGTCGCGAGCATCTTCGCAAAGCTGCGGAGTAACAGCCCCGCGCCCACCAGCAGAACCATCGCCAGCGCTGCCTCCGTGATCACCAGCGCATTGCGCAGCCGATGCTGCCCGCGGCTTTGCCCTGCACCATGACTGCCTTCCCGCAGCGCGTCCAGCACGTCGGCCTTCATGCTAGCCAGCGCCGGAGCTAATCCGCAGAGGACACCCGTTATGCCGGTCAGCGCAATCGCCAGGAACACGACCGGCCAGCGCACCGCAATCTCATTCAGCCTGGGGAGTGAGTCCGTCATGTTAGCCGCTGCCAATTTAACCAGCACCAAGGCCAACGCCACGCCCAGCAGGCCTCCAATCGCGCTCAACAGGAGGCTCTCCGTTAAGAGCTGTCTAAGCATTGTCCGTCGCGCCGCGCCCAGCGCCAGTCTTACTCCGAACTCGCGCCGTCGTCCCGCCGCGCGCACCAGCAGCAGGTTCGCCAGGTTCGCAGAGGCAATCAGTAGAATCAGAACCACGGCAGCCAGCAGAATTCGCAGCAGAGGTCGTGCTTCGCGCACCGTGTCTTCCTTTAATGCACGCACAGCGGCATGCAAGCGAATATCCGGAACTTTTGCCTGAATAATGGAAACCACCCGATCTACATCCTGCTGCGCTTGTACCGCGCTGACACCAGGCTTGAGTCTGGCGACCGCCCCGTAGTCGAAGTTGTCGGCCTCCGCGCCTTTCTCTACAGGGGTAAAACTCATCGGAACCCAAAGATCCCGCGGTGCCAGCCCACCTAGACCCACCGGGGTTTCGAATTCGCGCGGCATCACACCGATGATCGTGTAAGGCCTACGGTCCAATTCGATTGTCTTGCCGAGCACCTGCGTATCGCCCTGAAATCGCTCCTGCCAAAGCGCATAACTAATCACAGTCACAGGCGTCGACGTGTCATCCTCCTGTTGCGTGAAGGTTCTCCCCAGAATTGGTTCAATCCCCAGCACCGGAAACACCGAGGCCGTCAACCGTTCCGCCCTCGCCTGGAAGGGTGCGCCCGCCCCCGATGCCTCATAGGACGCGCCAACAAAGCCACCCACTCCGGTAAACGCTTTGCTCTCATGCGCGAAAGTGAGCACATCTGGAGCCGAAAGATTCGCGTCGCCCTCCAACAAATGTTCGACGCGTTCGTGCAGCGCAAATAGCTTGTCGGAATTCTTATAAGGGAGCGGCCGCAACAGCACCGCCTCCACCACAGAAAATACCGCCGTCACGCCACCGATCCCGATCGCCAGCGTTAGCACTGCCGTCAATGTGAACCCAGGCGTTCTCCGTAATTGGCGCAGCGCATATTTCAGATTATTGAGCATATTTGTCACTTCCACGGTTTCTAATGCCGTTCACTGCCTTTACTCTTCGCGCAACAGAATCGCCGGATCAACACCAGCCGCCCGCCTCGCCGGCAGCCACCCTGCGATCAGTCCCAGCAAAACCATGGCTACGACTACCCCGCCCACAACCAGCGGATCGCGCGGCGTTGCCTCATAAACCACCGACCCAAGGACCTTGCTGGCTGCCATGCCCATCAACAAGCCTGCAATCGAGCCTGCGCAAAGCACTTTCGCGGATCGTCCCAGCGCGGCCTGCAGAACCTCCTTGCGCCGAGCTCCGAGGGCCACGCGTATACCCAGCTCCCGCATGCGTTTGCTCACTGTGTAGGAAGCCATGCCGAAGATGCCCGTGACCGCCAGCATCGCGCCCAGCAGGCCCATTACGCCCAGCGCAATCGTTGCCGCCCGCGCCGCAAACAGCGCACTGTCCATCGCGTCCGGCCACGTCTCGATCAACATCGGCAATCCAGGGTCGAGACTCGCAAGCCTTTTCTGCAGTGCTGCAGCCAGTTGCGGCGCGCTCCGGTTCGCTCGGACCACCAGCGTCGTCTCGTCAGATGTATCCTGCAATATCGGCAAGAACATCGCGGGCTGCTGCTCTTCAGTCAGGGTGCGGTATTTCCCATCCGGCACCACTCCCACGACCTGAGTGCGGCTATCACTCCCCCTCATGAAGTATCCGCCCACCGCACTGCCGATCGAACCGAAGACCTTGCGCGCGAAGGTCTCGTTTACCACCGCAACTTTGGGACTTTTCGCATCGTCGTGCCAGGTAAAATCCCGCCCTGCGAGAAGAGTGCTCTGCGCCACACCAAAATAGCCCGGAGACACCTTGTAGAACATCGCATCGGCCGCCGAATTCAATGGCCGAAAGTCCGTGGTTCCGTTCGCGTACACCAGGGTGTCGGAATTGCTGATACTCAACGGTGGATGATTGATATATGCCGCGGCGTAGACTCCAGGCATCTGCTTTATCGCGTCCAGAGCCTCACGCTGAAACTGCTCCGCCTTTGCGTCGCTATATCCCGCCATCTGGAGATCGACCTTGGCCAGCATCGCACCTTCGGGCGAGAACCCGAAGTTACTGTGCAGCGACCGGACCAGGCCGCGGACCGCCACCAGCGATGACGTCACCAGAACCGCACAGACCGCGATCTGAACTACCAGTAAAACGTCGCGCAGCGTCAGCCGCCGCCAGACCCGTACGCCGCCCCCCGCAGACTTCACCAATTGATATGTATCCGAGCGCAGAACCTGACGCACCGGCGTGATACCGAACAGAACTCCGCTCGCGATCGACAGCAGCAACGCGATCACATACGTCGTCACATCGGGATTCACCGGTACTTGAATCGGCGAATCGGGTATGACCTGCCAGCCGCTCAGCCACCGCAACAGCATCGCGGCGCCCTGCACCCCGAGCGCGCCGCCGAATAGCGATACCACCACTGCTTCGGTCAGCAGTTGCCGCAGGATTCGTCCGCGGGTTGAACCCAAGGCCAGCCGGATCGCCATTTCGCGCGAACGGTCTGCAGCCCTCGCCGCAAACAGACTACCCAGATTGGCGCACGTCGCTAGAAGAATCAGAGCCGCCAGCAGCATCACGCCACCCAGAAACGCGCGCACCGGACGTCCGAGGGTATCTCCCACGAGTCCTGGGCGAGCCAGCCGGATCTGCATGGCTTGATCGGCCTGAGGATATTGCGCCGCCAGATGATTCGAGATCACATTCAGGTCTGCCTCCGCCGCTGTGGCTCCAACGCCCGGCTTCAGCCTGCCCACCACGAAAACCGTGTGATTGCCACGCTCGTCGAGAAAGTTCCAGCCATCGACCTGTTTCTCGTTCACGATCGGAACCCAGAGAGCGGGAGCGAAAAACAGCTCTGTTCCGCGAAATTTCTGAGGCGCGACTCCGATCACGGTCAAAGGACGCTTGTTGATCTGAACAGTCTTGCCGACAATCTGCGGATCTCCGCCGAAATGGCTCTGCCAATAGCCGTAGCTCAGAACGGCATAAGGTGCGGAGTCGGGACCATGCTCATCTGTGCCATGGAAGAATCGCCCCAGATAAGGCTGAACCCCGGCAACATCGAAGTAGTTCCCAGAAGCTTCATAGAACCAGATCGATGCCGGATTCTTCCCGCCATCCAGACCGGCGGAATCCATGCGGTACGCGGCCAAACCGGAAAATGCAGTCGTCTGGTCACGCAGGTCGCGATAATCAGGATAAGACTGGTTCGGGGAATCCGCCGGCATACGCTGCAAAAACATAAGCTGCTCGGCATGAGGTAAGGCCAGTGGACGCAACACCAGCGCATTCAGAACGCTGAACACCACGGCATTTGCCCCAATGCCGATGGCCAGCGTGAGCACAGCCGTCGCAGCAAACCCGGGCGATTTCCGTAACTGCCGCAATGTATATTTCAGATCGCCAAGCATCTGCCCCCCTTGCCTTCTGCCTTACTCGCTCCTGAGCGCCTGCATCGGTTCCACGCTGGCTGCCCGCCTTGCCGGCAACGCCGCCGCAATCACTGCGACCATCGCGACCAGAATCGTTGCTGAGATCAGCACTAGCGGATCGGCATTCGACACACCAAAAAGCTGGCTCTTCAGCACACGCGTTGCCATCACGGCGAGCGGCGCGGCGACCGCAATACTGATACCAGCAAGTTTCAACACGTCCTTCAGGACCAGCGCAACGATGCCTGACCTGTCGGATCCAAGGGCCATGCGGACGCCTATCTCCCGTGTTCTCTGCGCAGTGGTATAGGCCAGCACACCGTACAGACCGATACCTGCAAGCACTGTCGCCAGCACGCCAAAGCTCACAGCCAGTAGCGCGATCATCCGCTCATCGTTGATGTTCTGGTCAATCTGATCATCCATCGTGCTCAGTCCATCGACCACCAGCTTCGAGTCGACTTGTTGGATTGCATTCCGGATCATGCCCATCGCCGTGTCCGGCGCGCCCCACGTTCGCACGTAGTAATGCAACCCGGCCGGATTGGAATTTTGCGCGACGGGTTGGTAAACCGTCATCTTCACCTTGCTGCGCATACCGCGATGGACATAGTCGCGCATGACGCCCACAATTTCGATGTCGTACTTCGTCTTGTTTCCAGCGCCATGCGCCAGCCTCCGGCCGAGCGCATTCTGCGGACTTCCGAAGAAGCGCTTAGCCAGCGTCTCATTCACCACGGCTACCGCAGGATGCGTTGCATCGTCGACATCCATGAATGCGCGTCCCGCCAGTAAAGGAACCTTCAACACAGCAAAGTAATCCGGGGTGACATACGGCCTTTCAGCGTTCATGTCCTCTTCCTCGGCCGCAGTGTAGCCCTGCACACTGATGTTTCCGCTCTCACCGTTGTCTGCTAGCTCCGGGTCATCCGTCGCGCCCACGTTCGTCACACCGGGCAGCGCGGCGAGCCTTTCCAGCACTCGCTTGTGTACGGGCAGGACCGTGCCCTTGCTGTACCCGGCAAGGTTTGGCTCAAGGCCAAATGTGATCAGGTGATCCGTTGCGAATCCCACATCTACATTTCTCAGGTTGTGCAGCGTCCGCACAAAGAGGCCAGAACACACCAGAAGCAACAGGCTCAACCCGATCTGCAAGGCAACCGTCACGCGCCGGAAGGTCAGGCGTCCACCTGTGCTCGCCGCGCTCTGTTCCTTCATCTGACTCACCAGGTCCGGCTTCCACAACTGCAATGCGGGAGCCAGTGCAAACAGGAGGCTGACTCCTATCGCGACTGCGAAATTGAATGCGAGGATACGCACGTCGATACTCGTTGAGAACGGCGGCTGCCCCTCGCCGCTTGTCATCCGGCTGACCAGGAAGTGCGTCGCTGCCGGAACCAGCAACAAGCCTGCTACTCCTCCCAGCACACCTAGTACCAAACCTTCGATCAACAATTGCCTGACCACCCTGCCGCGTTTCGCACCGAGCGCATAGCGCATCGAGAACTCACGTACGCGCCCTGCCGACCGAACCAGAACCAGGCTCGCTACGTTCACGGCGGCCATCAGTACCACCAGTACCACCATGCTCATCACCACCAGCAACGGTGTCCTAAGATCGTTGCGCGAATAAGAAAATCCCCGTGCCCCATCCACCACCTGTAGCTGGCTTTTCGTGACGAAACCATCAACGAACCGTTTTGAATTGCTCTTGAACAGCGGCAGTTCGGTGGTACGCAATGCATGCCAAAGAGGAGCCATCGCCGCCTGCGCCTGCGCGCGCGTTGCACCCGCCCTCAGCCGCCCCAGAATATTCAGCCAGCGCGAGTCGTGCCGATCCAGGTCATCCGTATTCGGAATCACCACCGGCTTCATCGTCATCGGAACAAATAAGTCCGCGGGCGATCCCCAGATCGCGCTGTCGAATCCAGGCTGCGAAATGCCGACAATTTGAAAAGGATGGCCATTGACGGCGATCGTTTGCCCCACGACATGCGGGTCCTCGGCAAGGTGTGTTTTCCAGTAGTGATAACTGAGTACCGCGACCGGATTGCCGCTCTTTACGACATCATCCTGCTGCACCAACAGGCGTCCCACCGCCGGCCGCACACCCAGCACATCGAAATAGTTGCCGCTTACCAGCTCCGCATTCACCAGCGCCGATTGCTGATGCCATTCCACGCCCGCTTGCGCCTGCACCATCGCGATCAGTCCGTCAAATACCTTGTTCTGATCGCGCAGGTCCTTGTACATCGGATACGAGAAATATGCGGCCTCGTCCCCACCATTGATTGAGGTGCTTCCATTCCACACGTTGAATGGAGTCGCCTCGAGCAACACCAGTTGCTGAGGGTCGCGCACGGGCAAAGAGCGCAGAAGGGCCTGATCGAGCAGGGAAAAAATCGCGGTGTTGGCGCCGATCCCCAGTGCCAGGGTTAAGATCGCCGTGACCGCAAACCCCGGCGACTTCTTCAATTGCCGCAATGCAAACTTCAGATCTTCCAGCATTTATGGCTCCTCGGCCAATGAAGACTCGATGTCTGGATTCATGCAAGTAGCTGTCCAATTTCAAGCGAGAGCCAAGCCACTCAATCTGCTTGAATTAGGCTGATTCCTCTTAGGCTGGCGATGTCCGCTATTCGGGAACTACTGTTCAGAATTGAACAGTAGTTATCTGCGCAACAGTTCGCCAGCTATCTCCTCCCACTCGGCGTCAAATGAAGTTCGCGAATGAGGCTTTCCTGCGCGCCGATACCAATAGCCGGCGTTACCGTTGTCGCCCTCTTTGCGGTGCAGATAGGCATGCACCCAGGCCCCGTCCGACGACTCCACATCCTGGGCAATCTCATGACCACGCGCCCAGTTTCCCTTGGCATCCCACCACAGTGCCGCCAGCACTGGAGAGACCGCATCAGGCGGCTGCTCCGCGTTCAAACTAGCGCGAAATTCATCGAGCGTCATGGAAGGATTTTAGACTTTCCCCAAACTACGAGTGAATTGGTCGCAATTGCGTTATTATGAAAGAAGGGGATCCAAGGCTGGACAAAGTTGAACGCGCTCAGTGAACTAGGCATCGGCAAAATGGCGATCATCGAGGCCCTGGACCTTCCGGACGAGGTAGGACATCACCTGATGCACATGGGTATAGTTCCCGAAGCGCGGGTTGTCGTCATACGTCGAGCTCCGGCAGGCGATCCAACCGTCTATTACATCGATGGCTTTGAAATCGCTTTGCGACGAGAAACGGCCCGCTCGATCCTCGTCCGCACAGTTGAGGAAGACCTCTGATGAGCGATTGCTGCACCACCGAAACCATTGAAATCAAGGTTGAGCCTCGAGTTCCAGGCAAGATTCGCACCGTCGCACTCATTGGCCCACCGAACTCGGGCAAGTCCACCCTCTTTAATCGCCTCACCGGCCTTCGTCAGAAGGTAGCCAACTATCCTGGAGTCACCGTCGAGCAACATTTCGGCAGACTCAGCGGCATTGGTCGCAGCGAACTCACCCTCATCGATCTGCCCGGCATCTACAGCCTTGACTCCTATTCGGAGGATGCACGTGTCGCCGTCGATGTCCTCCACGGCCACATGCCGGGAACGCCTTCTCCCGATGCGGTCCTGCTGGTTCTCGATTCGCTGCACCTGCGCCGCCAATTGACCCTCGCAGCGCCGGTCCTGTCTCTCGGCTTGCCTACCCTGGTGCTGCTCAACATGAGCGACCTCATGGAGTCTCGGGGCGGCGAAGTTGACACCCTTGCTCTCGCCCAGGAACTCGGTGTCCCGGTCGCCAAGATCAGCGCCTCGCGCGGAACGGGCCTCGACTCAATCACTCATTTCCTCGACCGCAAGAGTGAAGTTGTCCAGCCGCGTTCCGTCGCAAAGCTGGAGCTGCCGGTCGTAGGCAATGCGCGTTCTTATCGGCAGTGGGCGACGGGCATCAGCACCCGCACCAAGTACAAGGCGCCGCTGTCCTCAGAGTGGACTCGCAAGCTCGACCGCGTTCTTCTGCACCGGATTGTCGGGCCGTTGCTTTTCCTGGCCGTCGTCATCAGCGTCTTCCAAGTCGTCTTCTCGATCGGTCAGCCGCTAAGCAATGCCTTCGGCGATTACCTCAACTCCGCTGGAGCCAGACTTGGGACCTTTCTCGGTCACGGCTGGTTCGAGTCCCTGCTCATCGATGGCATCTGGAAGGGTGTCGCTTCGGTCCTTGTCTTTCTGCCGCAGATTCTGCTGCTCTTTCTTTTCATCGGCGTCCTCGAAGATTCCGGCTACCTGGCTCGCGCCGCCCTCATCGCCGATCGCGTCATGCGGTCTATCGGGCTCAACGGCAAGGCCTTTATCCCTCTCTTGTCCGCCTATGCCTGCGCGGTTCCGGCCATTATGGCGACGCGCACCATCGAGAACAAACGCGATCGTTTCGCCACCATTCTCGTTGCGCCCTTCATGACGTGCTCAGCGCGCCTGCCCATATATTTGCTCATGATTGCGGCCTTCATTCCGAATAAGCCCATCCTCGGTGACTTCTTTGGCCTCCGGGCAGCGGTCATGCTCTCGCTCTACCTCCTCGGCTTCCTTGCCGCCTTGGGCACGGCACGCCTGCTCAAGTCCTCGATCCTCAAGGCCGCCTCCGCACCTTTTATCCTCGAGCTGCCCCAGTACCGCCTGCCTACCCTGCGCTCACTTGGCCTGCGCGTCGTAGATCGCGGCAAGGTGTTTCTCAAGCAGGCGGGTACCATTATTCTCTGCGTCATGGTCGTGCTGTGGATCCTCAGCCATGTGCCTTTCCATTCGACGCTACCGGAGAGCTTTATCGGCCACGTCGGCCAGTGGATCGAACCCATCATTCGTCCCCTCGGCTTCAACTGGAAAATCGGCATCGGCCTGCTGAGTTCTATCATTGCGCGCGAGGTGATTGTCGGAACCCTGGGCACGCTCTACGGAGCGGACCCCGCCACTCAGTCGCTCAGCCTGCAAGCCGCGCTGCGTCATGATCTGACGCTCGGCGGCGCCATGGCTCTCGTCGTCTTCTTTGCCTTCGCCATGCAATGCACCTCTACGCTGGCCATCGTTCGGCGCGAAACCAACAGCTGGAGGTGGCCCGCTTTGCAATTCGCTTATATGAGCGTGCTCGCCTATCTCGCCGCTTTGGCGACGAATCAGCTCATCACGCATCTCTTTTAAAGAAAATCCCCGATCTTCCTTGTAGAATGAAGGGACGGGTCACAGTCTTAGGTCTTTCGTATCACGCCTCCCAGGCGTTCGCGCGGAACACTGTAGCCACATAATTCAACCGGAACCAAAATGATTTCAGTCAACAATGTCAGCATGCGCTACGGCGCCAAGATTCTCTTCGATGATGTGACCATCACGTTCATCAATGGCCGCCGCTATGGCCTTACCGGACCCAACGGCTCCGGCAAATCAACATTCATGAAGGTCCTCACTGGTGAGATCGACGCTCAGAAGGGCACGGTCGTCCGCCCTAAGAAGATCGGCATCCTGCGCCAGGATCAGTACGCATTCGATGCCTACCGGGTGATCGACACGGTTATCATGGGTAACAAAGGCCTTTGGGCCGCTCTCGAAGAACGCGACGCCATCTACTCCAAGGCTGAACTGACCGACGATGACGGCATGCGCCTGGGCGAGCTAGAAGGGATTGTCGGAGAAGAAGACGGGTACACGGCTGAGAGTGACGCCGCCGTCCTGCTCCAGGGCCTCGACATCCCCGACGAATTCCACGAGCGCAAGATGAGCGAGCTTCAGGGCGGCCAGAAAGTCCGCGTCCTGCTCGCCCAGGCGCTTTTCGGCAACCCTCAGGCCCTTCTGCTCGATGAGCCCACCAACTACCTCGATCTCGATTCGATTCACTGGCTCCAGGACTTCCTGGTCAGATTCGAAGGCACGCTCATCACGATTTCGCACGACCGGCACTTCCTCAACAGCGTCACCACGCACACGGCCGACATCGATTACGAGACCATCATTACTTACACCGGCGGCTACGACGACATGGTGGTCGCCAAAACGCAAATCCGTTCACGTCTCGAATCGCAGAATGAGCAACGCGAAAAGAAGATCGCGCAATTGAACGAGTTTATCGCCCGATTTGCCGCCGGCACGCGTTCCAGCCAGGTCACCAGCCGTAAGAAGGAAGTCGAGCGTCTGCAAACAACCGAACTCGCGCGCTCAAACATCCAGCGCCCCTATATCCGTTTCGATACACTTCGTCCTTCCGGCAAAACGGCACTCGAGTTCGAAGGCATTCAAAAAAGCTACGGCGACCAGATCATCATCTCCGGCTTCGGCGCTAACGTCATGCGAGGAGAGAAGATTGCACTCATGGGCCGCAATGGCCTGGGCAAGACTACGCTCATCAAATCTCTGCTCTCGACGTCGCCCGATCTTGCCGAGAAGGACTTTACCCTCGACACCGGCAGCATCAAGTGGGGCCACGAAGCCCAGATCGGCTATTTTCCTCAGGATCACACCGGCATGATCGAGCACGGCCTCACCGTCTCCGACTGGCTGCACCAGTGGGATCCGAAGGTCACAAAGGAAGAGATCCGCGGCATCCTCGGACAGATGCTCTTCCGTGGCGAGGAGGGCCTGAAGCCCACCGAAGCCCTCTCCGGTGGCGAGACTGCCCGCCTGCTCTTCTGCAAGCTCATGCTGCAGAAGCCGAACATCCTCATCTTCGATGAGCCCACCAACCATCTCGATCTCGAATCCATCAACGCTCTCAATATCTCCCTTCAGAGATATGAAGGCACCGTGCTCCTCGTTACTCACGATCACGACCTCATCGACGAAGTTGCGACACGCATCTGGCACTTCGACCACGGCGCCATCGAAGACTTTAAGGGTCCCTACGAGGAATACATGAACGCCACCAGCGCCGCCCGCTAAAGGGAGAACGAACTTGGCGCTTCTACTTAACGCGCAATCCGTAACCAAGACCTTTGGCGCGACCACGCTCTTTCGTGATGTATCTTTCACCGTCAACGACGGCGATCGCATCGGATTGATCGGTCCGAACGGCAGTGGTAAGTCCACCCTGCTCAAGATGCTCTCGGGCGAAATAGACCCTGACGCAGGCGAGATCACTCCGCGCAAGAGCCTGCGGATGGCCTACGTCGAGCAGGACTCCGTATTTCCCGAAGACGCCACCGTCCGCTCTATCGCGGAGGCCGCGCTCAAGCGTACCCGTGTGTCCGAAGGGGAATGGGAGTCGCGTCTCCGCATCACTCTCGGGATGACAGGTATAAACGATTTTGAATCCGTAGCAGGTACATTCTCAGGAGGCTGGCGCAAGCGACTTGCAATCGCGGAAGCACTCGTCCAGAATCCTGATCTGTTGCTGCTCGACGAGCCCACCAACCATCTCGATGTCGCCGGCATCGAGTGGCTCGAAGATATGCTCGAGAACGCGTCCTTCGCGTCAGTCGTCATAAGCCACGACCGCTACTTCCTCGAGAATGTCGCGACGCAGATGGCTGAGCTGAATCGTGCGTACCCTTCCGGGATGCTTCGCGCCAAGGGCAACTACAGCGAGTTCCTCGAAGTGAAAGAAGAATTCCTTCATGCGCAGGCGCGCCATCAGGAGGCCCTTGAAAACCGCGTTCGCGTCGAAAAGGAATGGCTTCGCCGCGGACCTAAGGCGCGGACGACGAAATCCAAGGCCCGCATCGACAACGCGAACAAACTCATCGGAGAGCTCGCTGACCTCAACTCTCGCAGCCGCACGGCAAATGCCGGCTTGGACTTCATGGCCTCCGGTCGCCAGACCAAACGCCTTATCGAGCTTGAAGATTTGAGCTACGCGGTCGACGAGCGCACGCTCTTCGACCGGCTTAACTTCCATCTGACCGCCGGGATGCGCGTGGGGCTCGTCGGCCCCAACGGCAGCGGCAAGACGACGCTCCTTCGCCTGCTCACGGGAGAGGCTGAACCCACATCGGGCACTATCAAGCGCGCCAACCAACTGCGCATTACCTACTTCGAGCAGAACCGCCAGCTCGACGGTGACCAGACGCTCCGCCGCGCCCTGGCCCCGGACAGCGACTCCATCGTCTACCAGGACCGCGTCATCCACGTCGCCTCATGGGCCGCGCGCTTCCTGTTCACCGGCGAGCAGCTCAATCAGCCCGTTTCTCGTCTCTCGGGAGGCGAGCGCGCTCGTGTGCTTATCGCCCAACTTATGCTGCAACCTGCCGACGTGCTTCTGCTCGACGAGCCTACCAATGACCTCGACATCCCCACGCTCGAGATTCTCGAAGAGACGCTGCTCGAGTACCCGGGCTCGCTGGTTCTGGTCACTCACGATCGCTACATGCTCGACCGCATCGCCAATATCGTTGTTGGGCTCGACGGCGAGGGCAACGCAGCCTCCTTCGCCGATTACGCACAGTGGGAAACGTGGCTGGTCGGACAGGAACAGGCGAGGAAGCAGACGCGAGCGCCGGAACGCACTGCCTCGTCTTCCGCATCCTCGCCGAAAAAGAAGCTCTCTTATTTGGAAGCTCGCGAATTCGAGACCATCGAAGACCGTGTGACGCAGGCGGAAGAGGTTCTGAGCGGGGCGCACTCCATACTCGAGGATCCGGCCGTTGCGACCGATGCCACCCGCCTTCAGGCTGCGCTTGCCGAGCAGGAGAAGGCACAGGAGGCTGTCGACGCCCTGTACGCCCGCTGGTCCGAGCTGGTGGCGAAGCAAGCCTGAGAGTTCAGACCCGCCAGTGATCCGGACGCCAGCGGTTGATGGCCTTCTTGATGTCCTTGCGGGTCAGCTTCTCGGTCCAGGCCTTTTCCGCCAAAGCGGGAAGCTCCTCGTCGGGAGCAAAGCGGAGTGCGATCAGCTGATCCTCGGTGAGTTCGGGAATGCGATTGCGCTTGGATTCGGGCAGTAAGGCATAAAGTCGCAGCCGTTCTTCCAGCCGAATCACTCGGTCCTGCACCTTCATGGGATACGTGCGCGCCAGCGTCACCATGAGGATGAATACGACCGCCAGGACCACGTCCCAGGCAGATTCGAAACCCGGCGAGCGGACTAACCAGACAATGCTGACGATCAGATTGATGAAGAGAAGCGGAACTACTACAAAGTGGAAAATGGGGTGAAGGCGTCCGTGACTTTCATAGGTCTGGGGCTGGTCGGGCATGAGACGGTTTTCCCTTCGGAAGAGAGGTTGTAAGTGGTAATGTTACTCTCCCCGGCCCCTAATGGTACCCCCTCCCCCTATTCTCGGTGCTACCTCATTTTAAAGGAGTTAAGGGATACGTACTCTCTATCTACCAGAGAATAAATTACTTACAAGCACATACAAGAAAACAAACAGCTTAGTCGCCAATTCACGACGAGCCGACCCCGGATTCTGCGATCTGGATTCGACAGCCAGGCCAAAACCCAAGTCTGGTCCTTCTTCCAGTGTATCAATTTGAGCGAAATGATCCGCCAAACATCTCCCGTCATTTGCGGCCTGAAATGAGCGACTTAGAGCGGCCAGAAGGCAAAGAAACTTGACACGCGGGGTTTCGGGCTAAGGGCGCTTCCGAACTTACTGACTCCCGCGGCCATAAAGTCCTGTCATTTTCCCTTCTGCGAGCACGTGCCCTTTCACAGCGGCGGCTAACTCCTTCTTTGTCTTTCCGGATGGAAGATCGGGGCCTACGTCCAGGGCATACAAGCGGATCACGTAGCGGTGTTGACTCTTCCCCGGCGGACAAGGGCCGAAGTAGCCGATTTTGTCGGTGTCGTTGATCCCCTCGGCTGCCCCCTGAGGCAGCGCAGATTGCGTCGATGCGCCTTCGGGGATCTCGCGCGTATCGGGTGGAATGTTGTACAGAAGCCAGTGAAGAAATCCGAACGCGGGATCATCCATCACGAGGACGAGGCTTCTCGTGCCCACCGGCGGCGATGACCATCGAATTTCCGGAGACAAGCCGGCGCCCTCGCAGGTCAGCCTCTTCGGGATGTCGCCGCCGTCGGCAAAACTCGAACTGCTGATGACGAGCGAGGCACGCGTCTGACCATCGGCAATATCGCCGCTCCTCTGCCGCCGGTAAACCCAGGCAAATCCAAGCAGGAACAGCGGAAGAACGACCAGACCGCCGCCCACCCACAATGTCCATTTACGCCGTGTCATGATTGCGCTTTTTTACGCTCCAGTGCGTTAGAACTCGAAGCGCGCTGCAAACTGCAGCTGCCGCGACGAGCCTGCATCGCCGACTGCGGTGCGGGTTGATGAGATCTGCCCGAAGGTGCTGGTTGCCGAACCAGTCGCGGACAGGACAGGATTGCCGAGGTTCACGTGGTTCAGCAGGTCAAAGGCATCGATACGCAGCACCAGGGCCATCGACTCGGCGATCTTCGTCGTCTTCTCGAGCGAAAGATCGGTATCGGCAAATCCTGGCCCGGTTAGAGCATTGCGGGGCAGGTTGCCGAAGCCTACAGGCTGCGGATAAAAATTGCAGCCCGGCGTCGTCGGCAAAATGCACACAAGGGCGTGGATGTACGACACATTGCCATTGGCCAGTGTAGCGCCGCGTCCCGTACTGTACTGGCTTGACAAAAGCGTCGGTCGAATCGTGCCGGACACGCCGTTGTATGTGGACGTGGTCACCACATTCAACGGATTGCCGCTCTGCAGTTGTGTAATGTTCGCGAGCATCCACCCCTCGACCAGCCGGCTGGTCAGTGACGAACTGCCATGGAATGGGAGGTTCCAGGTGCCGGAGAAGACGAAGTGGTTGCGCGCGTCAAAATCCGACAGGCCATAGTTACCCTTCGGATTGAAGTTGTCCTGCAGGTTATAGCCGCCCTGGGAACCGAGCGAGTTCAGGTCCTGCGACTTGGACCACGCATAGGTCGAGTTCAGCGCGACTCCATGAGTCAGAGACTTGCGCACGGTGAACCACAGTGCATTGTAGTTTGATAACGAATCCGAATCCTGGTAGCCGATGTTGCCCAGGCCGGAGCCAGGACTGATCGGGCTGCTGCCCGACAGCGCAGGATACGGCCTCGTCGCTTTCGCGGTTGGCCCGTTGGGATAAATAAACTGGTTCAGGTTGCGCTCGATGCGCAGGTGCTTGCCTTCCGAACCTATGTAGCCGATCTGCATCACCGCGCCCCAGCCTATCTGCTGCTGCAGATTCACGTTGTAGCTTTCTGTGTAGGCATTGCTCAGCCTCGGATTCACGGCGCTCGGAGCCAGCGACGCCAGCGCCGCGCTTGAGTACAGCGTGCCCACTGGCAACACACCCGTGATGCTGACCGGGTTCGCATTTGGCGGATTGCCGGCAAGCCCAGTTACCAGATCGCTTACCGGCTCGTCTGCCATGAGGCCATAGCCTGCGCGCAGGATCGTTTGGCCGTTCCCGCGAACGTCATAAATGAAGCCGACGCGCGGCTCCCAGTTGTAGTTCTGATTGTAGGGCTCGCTTACGTGAATCAGCGAGTCGGTGCCCTGATCGAAGTTCACGAAGCGTCCGCCACCCTCGGTTGGCGTGCCATTCCACTCGAATCGGAAGCCCAGCTCTGCCGCGAACCGCTGAGTGAACTTGTAGTTGTCCGAAACATATGCGCCCACTGCATTCTCGAATACGCGGCTTGTAACCTGCGTTGGCGTAACTGCGAAGGAGGTCGCAAGACCGTTGATAAATGTCGTCGCCGTCGCCGGGTCTCCGGGCTTGCCAGTATTGCTGAAGGTGATGGTACCCGGAGTCTGCGCGAAGGAATCGCTGATGAACCGGCGGTACTCGCCTCCCGTTTTGATGGTGTGTTTCCCGACATTCCAGGAGAGCGTGTCGGAGAACACACCCGTCGTATCGAAGCGGCCCTGCGGGAAGCCGGAGGGTCCGCCGAAGTTGAGGCCGATATCCTGCACTGTAATTTGCGGCAACGCGGCGTTGTAGGCAACGCCATTCTGGATTCCGTAATCGAGCGGATTCGCCGGGGTAGCCGGCACAAAGGAAATTGCGATGCGGTTAAAGCCGATGCGCGCCTCATTCACGATGTTTGGCGTGAAGATGTGTACTTCATTCAGCGTGCCGATCTGCCGGTGCGCTCCGCGATGATCGCCAAATCCCGGAATGGTATTGCCCTGCAGATTCGGCTCCGTGCGCTTGTCCTGCTGCCAGGCATAGTAGCCGTGCAGGCTGTCCTTATTCGAGATGTTGAAGTACAGGTCTCCCGAGAACTGATCAATGTTCACGGGTCCCGGCTCCGATCCCTGAAATACGGTCCCGGTCGCGTTATTTCCGGCAGGAATGAACGTGAGCAGTTGCGCGTAGGCCGGACCGGCAGGGCTATTAGAGAATGCCGCTCGCTGCGCCGGACTCAGGACATTGCCATTGAACAGAAGCGCCTGATGCTGCCGCAGCCCTTCATAGCTCAGGAAGAAGAAGGCCTTATCCTTCCAGATCGGCCCGGAGAACGCGCCGCCAAAGTTGTTCCGGATGAAAGAGTTCTGCGGGTTCGGCTTACGATTGAAGTAGTTTCGCGCATCGAAGTAGTTGTTGCGCAGATAGTCGAATGCCTCGCCGTGAAAAGCATTCGTTCCCGACCGGGTCGCCACGTTCACAATTGAACCCGAAGACCGGCCATACTCGGCCGAGTAAGTCGAGTTCGAAATATTGATCTCAGAAGTAGTGTTGATTGACGGCTGGAAGGTGATCTGGTTCTGCGAGGCATCGTTCAGATTGACGCCATTGATCATGAAGTTTACGGAGTCTTCGCGCTGGCCCGCCGTATCGTATGAGTTAGCTCCCAGCCCACGGCTGGCGCTGGTGAGGCTGCCTGTGACCGGTGGCACCACCGTGCCCGGCGTGAGGTTCGTGAGGTCAAGAAAGTGCCGCCCATTCAACGGCATCTGCTGCACCGTCTTTTGGTCAATCACCTGGCTCATAGTGACGGTTGCCGCATTAATGATGGGAGTGGCGCCCTGCACCTTCACGATCTCGCCGGTCGACGCCACGCCAAGCTGCGCGTTCACGGTTACAGTCTGCGCTACCTGCAGCGTCACGCTGGTTACCCTGTAAATTGCAAAGCCGGATGCCTCGACCGTCACGCTGTAATTTCCGGGAAGGAGAGAAGGAACTGTATAGTCGCCCGCGGAATCGGAGCTTACGACGCGATCGAGGCCGGTGGCGATTCCATGCACTGTGACCTTGGCCTGGGGTACTACGGCGCCGGATGGATCGGTAATGCTGCCCGACAGCGTTGCGGTTGACTGAGCGTAGCCGGCGACAGCGGTGAGGACGATGGTTGCAAGCGCAATTGCTCTAATTTTGTGATTCAAGCGGCCTCCAGAAATATTGAACGTTGGCGAGAGATCAGTGAGCTAATGAAGCTCAAGAACGTTTTGCAATATGGGGGATTCTGGCTGGTGCGGTCTTGCCTGAAATCTCCTTATGAATTCATTTTGATTGGAAAATATTTTAGCGTAATGGCGACCACTAACATGGTGCGATGGGCGTCGAAAGACCGCTGATCGTTGTGGTCCCACGAAAACCGGGAATTGGAGACTACACCCGGCGAGAACTCCAACGGGGGACGGACGATGATCGACCAAAAGGTGGAGGCAAAAACCGTCCATCTGACTCAAGACACAAAGCCAGTCTCAGCCTAATCTGTATTCGTCTCTTGCATATAACACCTCCTGGCCCTGATCCCCAAAAGCGATCAGGGTTATTTTTTGCGCGCTTCCGGGTGCGCGCAAAGGTGCCATACCCAGGAATCATTTACTTGACGCTGCAGACCCATACGCTGCCAGCACCGAGCCATCGCTCTTGCGGAGCAAAATCGCAGCACCCCGTTGCGCGGACAGAGTGAAATGCAGAGAGGCATGCGTGATTGCGTCCTCAATGTTCACCGGCTGATCGTCCAGAGACTCGTTTGAGAATGAGTACAGCACGGCGTCGTCGAGCACGGTTGGAAACGCAAGGACTGCAGGCGAGAGCGGAGTAGTCTCGCGGATCGCAGGCGCGACTCCCGCGAATTTCAGCGCATAACGATACAGCGCTGCTGCCGGTTCGCAATCCTCGGAAAACTCGACGGGATCCTGCGCCCAGAGAATATGTCCCGAGCCATGCGTGATCGTCTCGACGGACTTGCCATCGGCAAAGCGCATCACCTCAATTGGCAACTGTTGCACGAGCATCGGGAAGCTCACCTGAATCGACGGCTCGTCTCCGAACTTCAGCTCCGATTGCCGCACGGCGAGCGTTTCGACACGGGCTTTGACATCCAACTCGGCCAGTCGGTCGACAAATTGCCAGTGCTCGTTGCGCTGGACGGGGCCGCTGATGAGCACCGTTCCTCCGGTTTCGACATATTTCATCAACGTTGTCCACGCCTCATCGCTCAGCGCCTGCGGCGCGGGTAGGATGGCGAGCCTTGGCGACCCAAGGTCGGCAAGACGATTCTCGGCAACGAAACGAAAAGGGGTGTGATCGTAATAAGCCAAGGCACGCAGCGCTCGCTTCTGTGTGTCGATGGCGACCGAGTTCATGCCGCTATATTGGAGGGCCTGCGAGGTAACCATGGCAACTTGTGGCGGCTGGATATGCGTGAAGCTGGCGGGACTTTTCGCGGTGAAGGCGGCGAAGGCGCTGAGGACTCCCGCCTCGGGCTTCTCGGTTCCATCCGGACGCACGGCACCGATGGGAATCTCGTTGTCGTTCGACATGTAGCTGTTGACGTTCCACACCCACTCGAGTGCTCCGGCACCTTGCGCGAAAGCCATCGAAAGCTTGCGCTCCAGCTGCCAGCCTTCTTCCTCGGCACTGAGGCGCAGGTGGTCATCCTGCATCAAGCGCCTTTGCTCGCCGGTCTCCTGAATCAGCATCGGCTTGCCGGGAAATTTCGCAGCCAGCGACGCCCACAGCACCCCGTCGAAATCCCACCAGGTGTGATCGGCCGTGAAATCGACCAGCTGCGAGTAGAACGCGGGTGAAAGACGCTGCGCGACGCCGTACTCTTCCTGTCCCACGGTGATGAGCTGGGTTGAACCCTGCGCGCGGATCACATCACGCGTCCGTTTCACCCAGTCAGCGAAAATGGACTGCGTGAAGAGGAAATAATCGTAGACCTTAAGTGGGTTGTATCCGGAGCGCACCCCATCCAAGCCAAACGCTCCCGCGTCGGGAAACGCGAAGGGGGCCTGCGCCGCCATCTCAGGAGACGCGGTTGTCGGCTTGAGTTGCAGATTCCTTCCGATTCCGAAAGATGGCTCGGCCCATGCATCGAGGAGCGCCGCCTGATCGGGATAACGCGCTGCCAGCCACTTGCGCCACGTCGCCTGCTCGAATGGATCGCCGGCCGGCTGAGTCTTCCAGAGGTTGCTGTTCGCGCTCGGCTCGTTGATCAGATCCCAGGCCAGAAACGGAACCGCGTGGAAACGCCTGGCGATGGAACTTACATACCTGGCCTGCGCCTGCCACGCGACCGGGTCGAGATAGGCATTCTGGCCGCCGAGATTCTCGGCCAAAAAGGCGAACAGATTGAACTGGACCGGCAGATGATTATGCCGTGCGCACATCAGAAATGCCTCAACGGTGCGGAGCGCATCCTCGCTCATCTCACCATTCGACGCCAGCAGCGGATCCCATCCGCTCCACAGGCCGCTACGGATCATGTTCAGACCTTCTCCGTGAATCTGCGCCATGTCCTGGTCCCACACCCAGGCATTGGGCTTGGACAGGTAAAGACGGGCCACGTCACTCGACATATAGGTGGTGCCGACGACTGGCAATGGCTTGCCGTCGAGCTCGAAATAATCCGTGCCGACGGTGAGCTTCGGACCAGAGAGCAGATACTGCCAGTCGCGCATCCAGAATCCGGAACGGTAAACACGCAGGGGTTTGCCGTCGCGCAACAATGTCGCTTCAACTGTGTGAAGGCCGCGGCCTGTGGTTGCGCTCGCGGGCAAAACAACTGGCTGACTTGAGTCCGCTGGAATCGTCAGATCAACTGGTGCGCTGCCTTGCTCGGCCGTCACGCGAATACGGAGCTGGTCACCAGAAGGCCACCCCGAACCGGCTGGCTCAAAAGCAAAGTCCAACGCCTCGCCGGGCAGGAAGAGTGGCACACGGGGGCGAAAGGTGAACCGGTCAGCTTTGCGAGTCGCGAGATCTGCGAGTGTCGCAAGCAGATGGGCATTTGATAAGAACGAATCGCCCGGGTCGCAGGCGGCAAAAATCCATCGTCCCCCTACAAAGCGAAACTGGTTGTGATCAATCTCGAAGACAGGAGCCGCAAGCTTATGACCGTCGCGCGTGCCCCAGACCAGTGTCGTAAGGTCGGCGTCCTGATCGCCGGTCGAGCCGTCGCGATTGTACTTCTGGACCACTGATAACCGCAGCACCGGGCTGAAAGCACGCTTCCATGAGAATTCCGGCAGAGAAGGCAGAACGTCGGGGTTGGGCTCGAACTTCAGGCCGTCGGAGCCCGGCGTCTCCTGATAATCGTGAATGAAGAGTTCGAGAGACTCCGCCACACTGGGCGCACGCAGATGCCAACCCGAATCGTTGCGCCACACGGCTCGCGTGAAAGGCTTGCCGCCCAGCACCAGAAGGTTGCCGCCGCGATCGAGATATTCGAGGATGGGCTTCCACTGCGCCTCGGGCCACGCCGATCCATACGGCATGACGAGCAGATCGGCGTCGGCCAGCGACGCGGGTAATTGCGTCGCACTGGCGAAGACAGCTCTTGCGAATCCCGCCTGTAGCTGAGCCTGGGAAACCGGGGCTGAATCGGCCACGGGAAATCCCGGTTCATAGAAGACCACGGTGCGGCCCGCAGCATAGGCCGCGTTGGCACCCGTTAAGCAGGCCAACAGCAGAAATAGAGATCGTACGAAGGTTTTCATGGCGTATCGGCTGATAACGATATCACAGCCGGTCACCCGCCTATATGGCTACGGCTTTGGAGTCCCCGCCGGCTGCTGCGTAGACGTGCCTTGGCCGCTTGAGCTCTGGGCATCTTGCTGCGCAGCCTTCTGTGCTGCCTTAGCAGCGCGATTTTTCGTGTAGTGACGTGCGATATCTGGCCAGAACTCAATCAGCTCCGAACCTACGATTCCTTCGGCGGAGACGGTCAGGCCGCGGGTGATGGTGTCTGTGGCGGTGCGCTCGGAGACTGGGTAGTAGACATTGGCTATGGCTGCACCAATCAGGTTGCCAATGACGTTAGCGTAGTTGGGTCCCCAGCTTCCGTTATCGCGCTTGCACCATACCGTGGCAGTGGCTGCCCACAATGCGCGACTGCCGATGCTGCCGGTGCCTTTCTGGAAATAGCGGGGATCCTCGTGCCAAAGGGTGGTCAGGACGGCATTGCCGAAAAAGTTCCCGATGAAGGCGTCGGTGTAGTCCGCGCCGTATCGTTTGGCGTATCCCTGGAAGCCCTGTCCGTATTCTTTATGGTCGTTTTCTGCCTGGCCAATACCGGCGACGACGGCGGTCAGCGCGAAGGGCCAGGGATCGGTCTGGCTCTTGAAGAAGAGCTGGAATTTCTGGCCGGGGCTGAGCGGCAGAGCATCGCGATTGATCGTCGTGTTGAAGGCCGCCATAACACCCATCACACGCTGGTGCTCCTGTTGCTTAAGTTGCTCTTCGGCTTTTTTGTAGTCAGCGTCTTGCGCGGCTTTGCTGGAGGAGTCGCCGGCGGAAAGCGCCGGAGTTGGCTGAGATTGACCTACCTGGGCCGCCTGCGGGATATCGGCCGAGCCCGAATCGCGGGCGGCGGATGGATCGTCTGGAAGGTTTGAAGCTGAATCGACAGCCACGACGGCAGCAGTCGTTGAATGAGCGGCTGGGAGACTGACGCTGGGAGGGCCGGATGTAAGGTCCTCGGCCTGGGCTCGCGCTGCCCACACACATGACAATGAAACGAAAATTAGCGACGCAAGCGCCAGATTCCGGTTTTGCGACAATCAAACTACCTCAATACTTGAAAAATTGACGCCTGCGAAACTTGCTCTCATCCGCTCTCAACGCGCCACTCTGCTCTTAGATAGACGTAAAAAGTGAACGCCACGACCGTCCGAGGTCTAACTTTCACTTAAATCGCTTGGGACGGGGGGAAACGAGCGGAGAATCGGCATCTCAAACAGGCACTCCATTGATTCTACGTGATTTTGCCTTGTTTTGGGGAAAATCTCCGTATCCGTGCTACTATCGTCGAGCATCTCCCGTAGAGCGACACTTCATGGCCAGCAGCAACAGTTGGATCGACAGCGGTGCACAGGTACCGGTCACTCCGGCCCATTTCGACCTGCGGCCTCTGTCGACAGGTGAGATCCTCGACCGCACTTTCCAGCTCTACCGCTCGCGCTTTACCCTCTTCGCCGGACTCGCCATGCTACCCGCTGGCGTCAACGTCGTAACTCAGGCTCTTCGCCTTTGGTATTCCGCCCACCAGAGCGTCCAGATCCACACGGGTGTCAACCTGTATAGGACGCAAGGTATTTCGGTTGCGCTGGCGTTGGTTTCCTCAATCCTTTCCCTCGTACTGTACGGAATTATCCAGGCGGCAACCACGTGGGCTGTCTCGGCTGTCTATCTCGGCGAGCCGGCGGCCATCAAGACCGCCTATAAAGCGGCTCTCAAGCATTGGTTCCGCTATACGGTCATCGTGCTGAGGCAAGTCTGGGCGGGGTTCTGGCTGCCCGTCGTCCTTATCTCGACTGGCCTTGGATTCCAAGCCGCCAGGCGTGGATCCGCAAGTGCCAATCTCACCGCCGGCCTGCTCTACATCGTGGCGTTCTTTTCTTTGGTCTATGCGATCTGGGCCTACATCCGGGTTTCGCTCGCTGTCCCCGCGGCTGTCGTAGAATCTCTAACTGCTCGCGCTTCCATCAAACGCAGCAAGCAGCTTCTCGTCGACCGCAAGGTCCGCATCCTGCTGCTATTCGTCTTCCTTTTCGCGCTTTACCTGGTGATTGGAGCTATCCAGGCACCACTCGCCTACTTCGCCATTCGCGCCCGCGGCTCTGAAGCATTCTTCACACACGCCATCAGCCTGGGGATCGGTTTCGTCACCGGGACGCTCGTCGGCCCCCTTGGCGCGATCGCCATCTGTCTCTTCTACATCGACGAGCGGGTTCGCCGCGAAGGGTTCGACATCGAGTGGATGATGACGAAGATCGCGCCCACACCGATTGCACCGACTCCGGTCGCGCCCCCGCCGACTCTCGCTGTCGAGCCGGCTTCCAATTTGCCGCCGACTTCTGAGGAAGGCTCACGTCCGAACTAACAATTGGCTCGGCACAATTAACCTAGCTACACTGAATAGCATCTGTGAGCCGAACCAAGGTCCACCTCCTCTCATTCCTGATGGCCGCTCTGGCGGCCGCTCCCGCACTCGCTCTCAGACAGGCCACTCTCGCCGAATACACTGCGCACCTTGAAAGCCTGCACGTGCTCGTGCAGAAATGCCAGGCCAGCGCTCCGGCGTGCGATCCCGCTCAAGTGGGCGACGACGACCAGGTTACGCTGCAGGCGCTCGGCTCGGGAGCCAACGTGAACGAGTTTGAAGCGCGTTACGACTGGCTCCGCAAAACGCTGAGGCAGGCGCAGGATCCGAAGGCAAAAAATCGCGGTGCCGATCTCGCCGCGGCGGAGGTACGGCTCGAAGAAGCGCTGCAGGATGCGGGCGGCAACTCAAGCTCGGCCGGCTTCTCTGCGGCGCGCCACCACGCCGACGCCATCCTGGCCCAACCTGAATTTGTAACCGTCGAAGAACAATCGATCTGGGACAAGCTCATCGCGGGTTTCTTCCTGTGGCTCGACAGCCTCTTCGGCAGCGTGGCCAAGTTCGGGAAGCGCTCACCCTGGATCGGTCCGCTCCTCGAATGGGGCTTGGTCTCACTCGCTTTCGCCGGGCTTGCCTTCTGGGCCATTCGCGTCTTCCAGCGCCAGCGGCTTGCCGTGCAACTCGAGTCTGGCCGTCAGATAGAGGCATGGGAAGAAGCCTCGCGCAACTGGCGCAATCTCGCCGAGGAACGGGCTGCGCAGCACGAGTGGCGGGATGCCATCCACTGCTTGTACTGGGCAACGATCGTCATGCTCGAAGGCCGCCGCTACTGGATGCCCAATCGCTCGCGCACACCGCGCGAGTATGTTGCGTTACTTGAATCGGGCTCACCGCGATGGAAGCTTCTGCGCGAGCAGACACGCGGCTTCGAGCGCATCTGGTATGGCCTGAATCCCGCCGCCCAACGCGATTACCAGAGCGCTCTCGATCTCCACGAGCAGTTGAGAGCCGCATGAAGAGGACACTCACCGGCGACGCCCGCATTCTGATCGGCATCACAGGCGTGGTTCTTGCCGTCATTGTTGTGGGAGCCTTCTTTGCTCCCGCACGCCTGGACAACGACCCTACTCCAGGCACCGACAACAGCGGAGCTAATGGCGCCAAGGCCGCATGGCTCCTGCTCGGCCAATTGGGATATCGCACCGAGCGCTGGGATAAACCCGCCCGTGACCTGAGCGCGGTCGATGCTCCGCATACGACGCTCATTCTGGCCGAGGCCTATCCCTTCGATCTGCTGAAGGAGAAACTCGGAATCAGCGATTTTCTGAAGCGAGGAGGGCGAATTCTGGCTACCGGCGCAGTCAGCGCCACCATGCTGCCCGAGTCGCACATTGCCGGGCCGAGTCACATCTACACGAGTCTCTGCTACACCACCCCACAGGGACTCAGCTCTCTCGCTCGCGCCGGCCGCATCGGCATACCGATCCCCATTCGCTGGAAATCCGATGATCCCGGCGTCAGGATCGACCAGGCCTGCGGAGAGGACGCCGTGGTCGTTCACTATCCCGTTGGAAAGGGTGAAGTCACCTGGTGGAGTTCATCCGCACCACTGAGCAATCGCGGTTTAAAAGACGATGCCAACCTCAAGCTCCTGCTCGCGAGCATCGGATCTCCCGGGCGTCTCATCCTTTTCGACGAGTACATCCATGGAGCCCGCACGGATTTGTGGGCCACTGCCGCTGGAACCCCGGTGACGGCCCTCGGCTGGCAATTGGCCGCGATTGCGGCTCTGCTCGTCTTTAGCTTCGGACGGCGCAACGGCCCGCTGCGGACGCTGGTCCGGGCTCCACGCACCTCGCCGCTGGAGTTCGCCGAGTCAATGGGCGACCTCTACCGCAAGGCTGGAGCCGTCAACGTCGCCACGGACTGCGCAGAACGCCGCCTCTTTCACTTCCTGGAATATGAGGGTGGAATCCCCCGCGAGACGCTGCGCTCGTCGCCTGAAATCATCGCCGAGGCCGTCGCCCAGCGCTTCCACTACGCATCGCCGGACTTTATCACCGACCTTAGAGCTACGCAGCAAGCCGAATTCGCGAAGTACAGCGCCCGAAGCGGACTGGATTTGGTAAAACGCGTCGATGGACACATCGCAAAGCTTGCCGCGATCATGAGACATTCCAAACCAGAACCGCCAACCGCCAAACAGAACGGAGAACTGCGTGACTGAAGAAGGTCCAGAGCAGGATCGGCAGCAAGCACAACCGGAAGCGCGCGCCGCCATCAGGCTTTTTGAGAAAGGCCGCGCCGAGCTGGGCAAAGTTATCTCCGGCCAGCTGGAAATGATCGACCAGGCTCTGCTCACCCTGCTGTGCGGAGGCCATGCACTTGTCGAGGGCGTTCCCGGGGTGGCCAAGACGCTCACCGTGAAGACGCTCGCGCGCTTTCTGTCCCTCGATTTCCGCCGCGTCCAGGGGACGCCGGACATGATGCCGGCCGACATCCTTGGCACCAGCGTCTTTTCGCTCAAGACCAACGACTTCAGCTTCCACAAGGGGCCGGTCTTCACCCAGTTTCTGCTCGCCGATGAAATCAACCGCATGCCTCCGCGCACACAGGCCGCGCTTTTGGAAAGCATGGAAGAGCGGCAGGTTACCCTGGACGGCGAAACCCACATCCTCGACGAATACTTCACCGTTTTCGCCACGCAGAATCCTCTGGAGTTCGAGGGAACTTATCCGCTTCCGGAGGCCCAACTCGATCGCTTTCTGCTCAAGATCCAGGTAGGGTATCCAACCGCCGACCAGGAGCGCGCCGTGCTCGAACGCCACCACGCTTCGCTCGAAGGCACGCACCTCGAACAGTCTCCCCTCGAAAGCGTGACTTTCGCCGAGCTCGCTGCGGCACGCCAGGAGGTCCGCCGCATCCGGGTGGAGCCCGCGATGTTCGATTATCTTCTCGCCGTCGTCCGCCGCACGCGGGAATGGCCCGCCATCTCACTTGGCGCGAGTCCACGCGCCGCCGCCGGCCTGCTCATCGTGGCCAAGGGCTACGCCGCCAAGGATGGGCGCGACTACCTGATCCCCGACGACGTAAAAGAGGCCACGCTTCCGTGCCTACGCCATCGCCTCATTCTCAAGCCGGAGGTCGAGCTCGAAGGCTTCGATCCGGACCGCGTCCTCAAAGATATTCTGGCGGCCGTACCGCTTCCGAAATAGGGCAATGACCGTGAGCTTTTCGTGATTCAAACTCTCGTCCCGCCACCCATCCGGGCTGCCGTCCGCTCACAACGCGTCGGCTACGCACTCACGCCTCGCGCCCTCTTGCTGCTGGTGGCTGGATGTTTGCTGGCGATTCCCGGCTTCTTCCATCCACACTGGATCTGGGCAATGCTCGCCTGGGATGCGCTGGTTCTGATTCTCGCCATTCTCGACGCAACTCTTCTGCCCGCACCGGGCAGCATCACCGTCGAGCGCCGCTTCGATTACTCGCCAGTTCTCGGCGAGCGGACCGCGATCACCGTCGAGTTGACGCAGAGTTCGAATCAGATCCTCGAGGTTCGAGTTACCGATGCGCTTCATCCGGCGCTTGATCCGATGCCATCGACGAAACGCATGCTCGCCTACCCTCGCGACCCTGCCAAGGCCGTCATGGAGTGCATGCCCAACACTCGCGGAGACATCACCCTCGGCAAAGCCTATCTGCGTTATCGCGGAGCGCTCAGGCTCGCCGAGCGCTGGGCGGCCGCCGATCTCGAACAGAATATCCGCGTCTATCCCTCCATGGAGCGCTCGCCCGAGGATACAACACTGTATCTGTTACGAATTCGCCAGATCGCCTTGCAGAAGCGACGTTTGCGCCTGCGCGGGCTGGGCCGCGAATTCGAAAGCCTGCGGGAATACCAGAGCGGCGACGAGCTGCGCAACATCGCCTGGCCGGCGACGGCACGGCGCGGCAAACTTATCACCCGCGAATTCACCACCGAGCGCAGCCAGCAGGTGTGGATCGTCATCGACGCCGGGCGGCTATCGCGCACGGCCTTCGAGATTAGGCGTAAGGCAGTGGCAACGCAAATGAAGGAGTCGTTTCACGACGGACCGTCGGACGAGAACTTTCTCCTTACTGTCACTCAGCTCGACCAGGCCTCCGGTGCGGCGGTCGCGCTCGCCCAGGCGGTCATGCAGGCAGGGGACAAAGCCGCCCTGCTCGTCTATGGGCGCAGAATCCAGCAGCAGCTTCTGCCTGCTTCGGGCGCCGGCCATCTCAGGCAATTCGTTGACTCGCTTTCACAGGTTCGGGCGGAGACCTCGGAAGCCAACCACCTCTCCGCCGCCGCACGCCTGAAACAACTGCAGCGCCGCCGCGGACTCATCCTTTGGATCACCGAACTCGCCGACAGCGCACGGCGCCCCGAGGTCGTTGATGCGGCGGCCGACCTCGCCCGTCGTCACATGGTGCTGCTGATCGTCCTGGGCCATCCGGAACTGCAGCAGATTGCCAACCGCGAGCCCGAAAACGTGGAGGAGATGTTTGTCTCGACCGCGGCTACGGAAATTCTGGAGCGACGCCGCGAAATCCTCGCACGACTGCGCGCACAAGGCGTACTCGTGGTCGAGACTACGCCGGGGACCGTCAAGGCCGACGCCATCAACCAATATCTTGAGATCAAGGCACGCGGACTGCTGTGATTATTGGCGCGATGCCCAGGCAAGCCCGTCCGGCTCTCCGCCGACATCGATACGACCCGCTGCCGACAGGGACTTAAGATCGATCACGGTTACATAATTATCCGGCGAGCAGGCTACGAAGGCACGCGCGCCGCCTGGCTCCATAAGAATACCGGCCGCACCGTGACCAACCGGCACGCGCTTGATCACCGTGCGTGCCGCCTTGTCGAGTATGAGCAAATCCGGGCCGCGAAGAGTCGAGATTAGCGCCATTTTGCCGTCCAATGTGAACTTCAGGCGGTTCGCACCCTTCGCATTCACGTCCAAAGTCTGGATAACCTGCTTTTTCGCCGCATCGATGATCGAGACCGTCCCATCCTGTGCGTTGGCGACCCAGATCTCGCTGCCATCCGGTGTTATGTCGAAACCCTCCGAGCCATTGCCAACCGGAACGACCGTCTCGTTCCAATCACCTCCAGGAGGGCCAGGAGGTTGCCCCGGCGGCGGACCGCCGCTTCCCGGTGGTGGACCACCCGGCGGAGGGCCCGGTCGGCCTGCCGTCTTCTCGATGATGCTGACAGTCCCCGAGCTGACATTGGTGGTGACGATCCATTTGAGATCCTGGGAAACGAAGATCATGTGAGTTCTGTTTTGCCCTGTGCCCAGTATCCAGTCGACTTTCTGTATCGCCGGATCATAGCTGCCGATCGCCTTGGCAGCTTCAGCCGTGAACCACACCTTGCCGCCGACAAAATCCAGGCCGTGCGGGCCGCGCAACGCTCCGAGATCGATGGCCGGCAATGCCTTCTGCCCGACGAGATCGACCACGGCGAGCGTGTTAAAGGCGCCAAACCCGTAGTTCGATACGTAGGCGGTCTTGCCGTCGGAAGACGCGATCACTTCGTGCGGATCGTTCCCGATCGGGACTTTGGCAATGACCTCCAGGGTCGCGGGATTAACGATAGCGAGGGTGTGATCTTCCTTCGAGAGCGCAAGCAGTGTTCCCGCCGGTGTACTCTGCGCGCTGACCACAGTCGATGCAGCCATGCTGATCAGAGCAAGCATGAGCGCGAATTTGATCTTCATCGGTTGATCCTTTCTGCCACAAGTCGCTGCTGCTTTAACTGACGTGGATAATCGGTCGGCGTTTGGGGTCAGCAATGGCACGGCGGAGCACTTCATGAGTAATCGGCGCGGTGTCCCCTTCGCCAAAAAAGATGTAGCGGAAGAGATTCGCCACCGGATTGCCTTCTGTCCAACTGAAGTATGCGTGGGGCACTTTGCCCGTTCGCTGCTCCAGTTCGATGAGCAAGGCCGCGATGGAGTTTGCCACCACGGGGCTGCAGGCAAAAAGAATGCGGTGTTTGCCAACCTTTCGTCCGTACACGGTCAACGTGTCCTCAAACTCCGAAGAGTCGCTGCGTTCCACCGCGAAAAAGAACAGGCACTCGTTCTGATCAAGATTGTGCAGATAGCGAATCCTTGCGTCGGCTTGGTCCCAGTCAGTCTCGAACCCGTTTTGCGGCTTATTCGCAACCACCCTTATTAATTGGTCGGGGTCTTCACAAAGCATGGAGATCACCTGTTGGTCGAATTCAACCCCCGTGATGCGTAGTTCAGTTGAGCGCATAGCCCTGGATACGAGAGACACAAGGACGATGGAGACAATAAAGAACGATGCAATCTTGATGCCTTCGGGACGCTCACCCATGTTCAGGGCGGTGGTGTAAACGAAGAGAAGCGAAATGAGGAGGTATGGCCAGCGAAGCCACTCCTTCCAGACGGAAATCGTCACGGCGAAGGACGCAGAGGTGATGAGAACCAGCACCCCGGTGGCGTAGGCTCCGCCTTGCGCATCGACGTTCGCATCAAAAAGCACAGTCACGGTGAAGGCAACGGCCGTGAATACAAGCACGAGCGGGCGGGAGGCAAGCGCCCACTCCGGAGCCATTCCAAATCGGGGCAAATACCTGGGAATCAGATTCAGCAGGCCTGCCATGGCAGACGCGCCCGCAAACGCCAGGATCAGAATCGTACTGATGTCGTAGAGAGTACCGAATCGGTTCCCCAAATACAGATGAGCCAGGTAGGCCATCGCCCGGCCATTGGCGGGTCCGCCTTCCTCAAATAGCTTTGCCGGAATCAGCAATGTGGACACAAGACTGGTCGCCATCAGGAAAATGCTCATGATGATGGCCGAGGTCGCCAGCAGCTTGCGTGTATTGCGAATGCGATCCTTGAGCTCCGCACCCTTTACGAGGGGCATCACGGCGACCCCGGTTTCAAAGCCGGAGAGGCCGAGAGCCAGCTTGGGAAACAGGATGAGCGAGATGCCGATGATGGCCAGCGGGCTGTGGTGCGCGCGAAAAAGTGCCTCTCCCCAGCCGGAGAATAGTTGGGGGTGTTCAAGCAAATGCCAGATCGCATCGACGGTAACGATCGCGTTCAACATCAGATAAACGCCGACCAGCACAACTGCGATACCTATCGCCTCGCTGAAGCCCATCAGAAACACGGCTCCGAGCAGGGACAGCAGGATCAGTGTGACGCCCATCTGGCTCTGCATCCATGGCGGCGTCACGGGATTATGAACGAAGTGCGTGGCAGCGTCGGCAGCGGAAAGTGTCATGGTGATGATGAAATCCGTCGTAGCAAAGCCGAGCAGGATCAGCACAAAGCTCTTTCCCTTCCAGCGGGGGAAGAGCCTCTCGAGCATGGCAATGCTGCCCTGCCCGTTGGGGCTGGCTTCCGCAACCCGACGATAGACCGGGAGCGCTCCGAAGAGGGTTACCAGGACAAGAACCAGCGTCGCGACGGGGGAAAGAATTCCTGCCGCCAGAAAGGCGATGCCGGGCTGATAACCGAGGGTTGAAAAATAATCTACGCCGGTGAGGCACATTACGCGCCACCAAGCGTGTTCCGGCTCCGCAGCGCTATGGATGCCTTGGGGCAGACGAAGATCGGAGAGAAGCCAACCTTTTAGGCTATTCAAGCGACTTCCCGGAGATAGCGCCGGCCTTCCACTGATTCGAGACAATTTGGCATGATCGAGAGCACGCGAGCCATTGTCTCAGATGATCATTCGGGCCACTTTGGATTTACGTTCCAAGACCCGTTTATCTTGTCAGCTTCGAGAAGTCCCAGTGCACTCGGACAAGGTTCTGAATTCCAGAGGCGTCACCCTACTCGTAGCGCAGCGCCTCGATCGGATTCAGGTTCGCGGCCTTGAGCGCCGGAATCATTCCGCTCACCAGTCCCACGACGACGAGGATGCCGGTGGCGACCACGACAATGAGAGGAGAAATCAGCAACTGGATATCCGCGGCGTCGGCGTGTGCGGCCATGGCGCTGTAAAAGGTAATCCGCCCAACACCGATGGAAACGGCATAGGCGAGCGCAATTCCAGCCATCCCGCCGATTCCCGTGATGACCAGCGACTCGGCCAGAAACTGGATCAGGATATGCCGCTTACGTGCACCCAGCGCTTTTTCGATGCCGATCTCCTTGGTGCGCTGCTGCACCGCGACCAGCATGATGTTCATCAGGCCGATGCCGGCGATGCCCAGCGTCAGTGCGCCGATGAACAGGAGCAGCACCTCTAACGCGATGGTCACGATCTTGAATTGGGTGAGCTGCTGCTCAAGATCTGCCACGAAGATTGCCTGATGATCCGACGGGCGAAAGTTATGGGCTGCCGCCAGCGTATTTCGAATCGCCTGCTGCACCGCCGCATGATCTCCGTTGTAATTGAGCCAGAAGCCGTCGAGGTATTTCGGATCCTTGAGATCGCTCATCGAACTCAGGGGGACATAAATCTGGCGATTTACGTCGCTCTCGTCCTCCTGCATCTTCGGCTGAAGCACACCGATGACCTCGAAGCTGATCCCGTTCAGGCGAATATGCTGGCCGATGGGATACACACCTCCGAACAGCTTCGTCTTCGCCTCTGACCCAATCACCGCGACATGAGCACGGTTCGCATCATCTTCTTCTGAAAAGAAGCGCCCAGAGTCGATGTCCAGCACCAGGATTTCCTGGATGATAGGGCGATAGCCGTTCACCGTCCAGGTGTAGGTATGTCCCTCATTCGCCACCGGAACGTCCTTGGCCAGGATCGCCGCAACGTGTTTGAGCCCCGGGACTGTCTGTTCTAGCCGGTCGAGGTCATCCTGTGTAAAGCGCACCTGGACACCCGCCTTTGTACCGCCCGCCTGTTCCGAGGTACGACCGGGAAAGACGCCGATGAGTTGTGTGCCCCACTGCGCGAAGATAGCCTCGATGGCCCGCCCGAAGCCCGACCCGTAGGCCAGCAACAGCACGACGGTGGCGATACCCCACGCCATGCCAACCATGGTGATCGAAGTGCGCCGGCGGTTATACACCATCGCTTCGTAGGCCTGTTTCCACAGATCGAGCAGCATTTGTAGCTCCCCTAATTGCTTATTCGCGACGCAGCGCTTCGACAGGTTCAAGCGCCGCTGCCTTGCCTGCTGGATATAGCCCGGCCACAATTCCGCTCACGCTGAGCGCAACGATTGCGAGCGCCGCCGACCAGGGAACGAGGCGAGGCGGATCGAACCCCTGCACATTCTGGCCAATCGCAGCGTTCAAGATATACATGAAGAGCGCGGCGCCTCCTATACCGAACAGGCCGCTCACGCCGGTCAGGATCAGACCTTCGAGGAAGAACTGGAAGAGGATACTGCGGCTGGTCGCTCCAATGGCCTTGCGTAGTCCGATCTCGCGCGTGCGCTCGCTCACCGAGACCAGCATGATATTGATGATGCCGACCGCACCCAGCGCCAGCGTCACAACGCCCACTCCGCCCAGGAAGACATCCATCGCAGTGAATATCTTACCCACCATCTGCTCGGTCCGGATGGTGTCCCACTCGTTGACAAAGGCCTCCGGGGCATCTGGATCGAACCCATGCCTGCGGGCGATGATCTGGTGGACCTGCTTCTTGGCGATCAGGTTGTCTCCGCGAATCCGCGGCTGATATTGAATCGACGTAACGGAATCCAACGGAATGTTCTGGCCTTTGAGGGGAAACATCTCCAGCATGACGGAAAGGGGGATGTAGACCTTCTGGTTCTCGCTGTCGTTGTTCCCGTGGCCGGCCTTGGCAGCGATTCCTACGACCGTGAACCGGGTGCCGTTGAGGGTCACAATCTCGTTCATCGCCGGACGCCCGGGAAACAGCAGCTGCGCGCTCTTCTGGCCAAGCACGATGACGTAATTGCGGCTCTGCAGGTCATCCGCGTTCAGGAAGCGACCCTCCGCCATGGGAAGGAAGCGGATATCGACATAGTTCGGCTCCGTTCCGATGACATCGCCGCCCGCGGTTTGATACTGGCTTTGCTGCTTGATGTCGTCCCGGTTGATCAGGGCAACGGCGGCGCGGACATCGGGTGCCTGGGTTCGAATTGCGTTTGCATCACTCAGCGTGAGGTTGTAGGGCCTCATCCCGGTGTGCTGGTTCGACACCGCCGGGATCGTCCCGCCCCACATCATGATGAGATCGTTGCCGAAGCTGGCGAGCTGGCGGTGATTGCCCGAACGGAAGCCTTCGCCAACCGAGATGAGCAGCAGCATCGATCCCACACCCCATGCAATACCGAACATGGTGAGGAAGGAACGCAGCTTATTCGCCCAGATCGCGCGAAAGACTTGCCCGAAAGTATCGCCCAGACTCTGCATGTGTCATCTACAAATACGCGCACGCGGCGCTGAGAGTTCCCTTCCTGAGGGACACACCTGGTCAGCGGTATGACGTCGGAAAGGGGAGCCAGTGAGCGGCAGCCAGGGCCAAAAGCCGTAATTGTGACGAGTGGTCAGGAGGGACAGCTTATTTTGCCTGCAGTGAAGTCTGCACGGCTTCTACATCGGGCTTTGCCTGGCTCAGATATTCGCTGACGCGTTTGCGCTCTTCGGGAGTAAGCGTAGGTACCAGAGCCAGAATGCGGCGCAAGGTAACGGCAACATCGTCAACATAGTTCATCATGCGAATGGCTTCGCCGGACAGCGGCATAGTGGCTCCTGAAGTACTCGTGGGATTCATTTGATCTTCCCTTCATTTTCGTCGACCGGCGGCCAGCAAGTAAAGCCGAGGCCTCGGCGGGAGGCAAACTGCCTTGGCTAGGTTGCGTTCGGATCTGTCTTCTTCGGCGGAATATCCCTGTCCGACACTCCTGCAATCGCCGCGAGCCTGGCAGCAATTTCAGCAGTTAGAACGCCTTCTGGACACCGCCAGCTCCAGTTATCGCCTGAGCTTGAGGGCATGTTCATCCGGGCCTCGGTGCCGAGGTCCAGTACATCCTGTACGGGCACGATGCAGATATCCGCGACGGACGCTTGCACGGCGCGGATCATCGTCCAGACCACGCCGTTCTTCGCCGGACAAAGGTAAGCCTTCACCGCATCTTTCTCGGCCTTGCTCGCCGCGTCCTCCCACCAGCCGCGCGTGGTGTTGTTATCGTGCGTGCCGGTGTAGACCACCGCGTTCGGCACATACATATGGGGCAGATGAACGTGGGCGCCGCGATCCGAGAATCCAAATTGAAGAACCCGCATGCCGGGAAAATCAAACTGCTCGCGCAAGGCGTCCACCTCGGGTGTAATCACCCCGAGGTCTTCCGCAACAAATGGCAGATCTCCCAGTTCGTCGCGGAGACGCTGAAAGAGCTTCGCCCCGGGAGCCTTGATCCATTCGCCGTTTACCGCCGTGGCATCTTCGGCGGGAATCGCCCAGAACGCCTCAAATCCGCGGAAATGGTCGAGCCGGATGATGTCGTAGAGCGATTCGGCGCGGCGTATGCGGTCGACCCACCATGAGAAGCCCTGCTGCTCAAGGACATCCCACCGATACAAGGGATTGCCCCAGCGCTGTCCGGTGGATGAAAAGTAGTCCGGCGGCACGCCGGAGACGCGAATCGGCGAAAAGTCTTCGCGCAGCTCGAAGATTCCGGGATTCGTCCAGACATCCGCGCTGTCGTAGTTCACAAAGATCGCGACATCGCCGATAAATTTGATGCCCAACTCGCCGCAGTACGCGCGCAGATTCCGCCACTGCTCATCGAAAGCAAACTGGATGATCTGTTCAATCGCCAGCTCTTCGCCATGCTCTCCTCGAATCTGGTCCAGAGCCTGGCTCTCCCGACGGGCAAGCGCCGCAGGCCATGTGTTCCACGACGCGCCGTTGAATTTACGCCGCAACACGCTGTAGAAGGCATAAGACTCAAGCCATGTGCCGTTCATGCGACAGTAGCCCTCAAAGCGCGCCCACTGCTCTGCATCGTGCTTGTGCAGAAAATTGCGTGCCGCTTCTTCAATCAGCGGAATCTTCGTGCTCACTACTTCTTCCCAATGCACATCGCCAGAGCGGCTCGGAAGATTCGTAAGGCGGTCTCTCGGAATCCATCCCCACGCGGACAAATATTCGAGTGAAATGAGCAGCGGATTCCCAGCAAAGGCCGAGAGCGCCGCGTAAGGCGAGTTGCCGTATCCAGTCGGGCTTAGCGGCAAAACCTGCCAGAGGCGCTGTTTACTGTCCGCCAGAAAGTCCGCGAAGGCATACGCAGCCGGTCCAAAATCGCCAATGCCGCCATAAGAAGGCAGTGAAGTAACGTGCAGCAGCAATCCCGAGGAACGCTCAAAAGGCATGAAGGTAATCCTAAGCTGACTTCAAAAAGAAAGGCCCGCGCTTCGAAAGATTCGAAAATCGCGGGCCCGGTTGCACAAGCCTCTGCTAGATCGGCGAGCGTCCGCCCAGCGGAGATTGCTGCTGCTGTGCCTTGCGATTCATCCGAATGCGGCCTTCCTTCTCATACTTCTGCTGGAGGTTGGAGATGAAGACGGCAAACATCTCCTCGCGGCGCTGCTCGAGCAGTGTTTCGCGGGTCTGGTCGAAGTTTTTGGCAATCTCGTCGCCAGTAGGCTCCTGCTTTTCCGTGATCTTCGCTATGATGCCGCTGTGTCCGGTGTTGATCGGCGCACTGAGCTGTCCCACGCTCAGGTCGAAGAGTTGCGGCGCGACGGTTGCGAGCGCGCCTACTTCCGGAACCTGCGCATCGCGGCCCACCAGATCACTTGACTTGACGGTGGCTCCCGCTTCCTTGGCAGCCTTCGCCAGGTCGTTCTCCGTCTTTGCCAGATTGGCCAGCTCATTGGTCTTGCGCGCCAGCAGCTGTGGCAATTGCTCCTGGCGGTAATCGTCGAGAATATGTGACTTGTAGTCGGCAAAGGTCGGCGCATGGGCCGACTGAACATCTTCAACCTGGAAGATCGCGTAGCCTTCGCCTGTGGTCGATACCTGAGGCGCGGCGCCCTTCTTCGCGGTAAAGGCCTCCGACAGGAGCTTCGAACCATCCGCCAATCCGGGAACCACCGACGCCTGCGACAGAAAATCGGTTGTCACGATCTGCAGATGATGCGCTGCCGCTGTAGCGGCCAGTCCGTTTTTCTGCGCTTCGGCTGCAAGCTGCTGCGCAAAGGCTTGCTCCTGCTGGCCTTCCATCTGCCGTGTCAGCAACGCCTGAATAGTCGGCTTCACCTCAGACAGCGGACGAGTGTGCGCGGTCTGCTTCTCTTCCACCTCGATGATGTGGTAGCCGAATTTGGACCGCACGAGTCCTGAAATCTGCCCCGGCTGCAGGGAGAATGCGGCCTGATCGAACTCGGGAACTGTTGCGCCGTGCTTCAGGAAACCCAGCTCGCCGCCCTGATCCTTGCTGCCCGGATCGTCTGAGTTCTTCTTCGCCAGATCGGCAAAGTTGCCGCCGTGATGCAGCTGATCGAGAATGCCTTGTGCCTTGGCCTTGGCTGCGGCGTCGGCTTTGGGATCGGCGCCGTCCACCTTGATGAGAATGTGCCGGACCTTGACCTGGTCGTCGAGTTGATAATCCTTCTGGTGCTGGGTGTAGTACTGCTGAATCTCCGCGTCGGTCACCTGCGGAGCCCCCTGCGGCAGATTGCTGTCAGTGAAGGCGACATACTCAATCTTGCGCGCCTCTGGAACTGCATTCGCATACTTGGGCGCATTCTGCTTGAAGTAGGCCTCCAGCTCTGCGTCCGTGGGATTGATCTGCTTCAGCACGTCGTCGGAGTTGAGCACCGCGTAATCGAACTTGATCTTGGTCCCCTGCTCGCGATAGTTGTCGCGAACTTCGCTGTCGGAGATGGTCACACCGCCCGTAATCAGGGCGCGCAAACGGTTCTCCTCGATCTCTTTCTTGATCTCGTTCTCAAATTTGTCGCGCGTCAGGTTGAACTGTTGCGAGACGAATTCCGCGTATTGCGTATCGCCAATGTAGTTTCCGCCCGGAAACAGCGTCTGCCCCCAGATTCCTGTGTGAAGAAAGCGCCGCACATCTTCGTCGGTGGCCGAAAGTCCCAGCCGCTTAGCCTCCAGCAGCTCAATGTGCTGCTGAATCATGCCCTGGCCTACACGCTGCATCATCATGGGCAGCAGAAAGTCAGGATACCCCTGGCGCTGCATCATGCGCGCCGCTGTCATCTGCACTTCGCTAGTGGTTACATCGTCAACCGCCGGAAGAAAGCGACCCAGCGGACCACCGCGGCCAATCGTCGCATAAGTGTCGGCGGATGCCACATCGTCGTTGAAGACACCGGGCACGAGCGTGATCACCATAGTGATGCAGGCAACCGAAATAATGACGATGAAGATGCCTTTTACGAAGCGATTGTCTTTGCTTTGCAGGAAACGAATCATGGATGGGTAACGACCTTTACTATCGAACGCTCGCAGCCAGCTCAGGCCCACGGCCCGGCTGCGCGACTAGATTTTCCTGGTTTCAGGAAGCTCTTTCAGTATAAATGACGGGCCGTCCGCGATGGCGTTTCTGCCGACCGAGAGTGAGTAGGTTCGATGATGGGCCCCTGACGCTGAAGCTCTCTCCGGACTTCTTCTTCAAGAATGGCAACTTAGCATTCGCGCCGCGCGCACTTCACGCCAGCGCGATCAGCGTGATTTCCGGGGGGCAGTTCAAGCGGAAAGGAAGATTCACTGTGCCCACGCCACGATTGACGTAGAGCTGCGTCGAACCCAGGCGAAATAGCCCCTCCACATAGCGGCGGCCCATCTCCGGCAGAAACATTGCCGGCAAAAATGGAAAGCGCACCTGCCCTCCATGCGTGTGGCCGGAGAGCATCAGATCGACGTCGTAGCGTGCCACGTCGGGGAGGATATCCGGTTCATGCGCCAGTAGTATCACTGGCTCGCCATCTTTCCGAACCGCAGCAGGAATAGCCTGATCGAGCCTTACCTGGTGACAGAGAGCATCACCTGTGCCGGCAAACCACAGGCGTCCGCCTTCACGTTCCAACGCGACCGCTCGATTGTCGAGCACGGGAATACCATGCGTCTCCAAGGCATCTGTCACCGGATGCGCGTGTGGTAAAAGCGCGCAGTCGTGATTGCCCAGCACCGCATAGCGTTCCGCGCTTTCAATCCTGGTCAGCATCTCAGCACACTTGTAGGCAAAGTTGATCGTTTCGCGGATGGACCAGAAACCGCATGTAATGTAGTCCCCAGTAAGGGCCACCACATCGGGCTTAAGCCGATTCACCTCGTCCACGACCCGCTTGATGAAGAAGCCCTCGGTATATTCCGCGTAATGAAAGTCAGAGACCTGCGCGATCTTAAGACCGCGAAACGCCTCCGGCAAACGCGGCAAGCGAATCGTAAGCCGCTCAATGCTGATTTCGTGCCGCGAAATCTCGCCTGCGTAAAGCGGCAGCCCCACTGCGGCGATGCCCGACAGCTTCAGGAAGTCGCGTCGTGTGAATGATTTTTTTTGCTCCGGGGCAGAAACGTCCACTATTGGATGATAACCGCCCTCCTCGTAAGTCCTGGCTCGCCAGTTGCAAATTAACGCCACCGCGATTGCCATGAACAAGGGCGGCGGTTATGCTGCTCTCGCTCGCGGAATGCGCTGGATCTCGGCCTCTGTTCGAGCAGAAAGAGGACTCCCCCATGGCAAACTACCTTATTCTTTCCTGCGATGGCGGCGGGATACGCGGCTATCTCTCGTCGCTCCTGCTCCAGCGCCTGAACGACGAGTTCGACATCCTTGGACTTAGCACTGGCATAGGCCCCAACAAACCGAAGATCGATCTATTCGCCGGAACCTCGACTGGCGGCCTGATTGCTCTTGCGCTGGCGCAGGGAAAGACGATCGCCAGCATTGTCGAGCTTTACGCCACCCAGGCTGCGCAGATCTTTAATCCACTGGATTTGCAGTTAGGATGCATGTTTCCGGAGCCCGGCGATTTCGCGATTCGCGACGTCGAGAAAGCTATCGAGACTGACATCTCGGGCCTCAAGGAACTGTGGCAGGTGCTCTACGACGACATCGGCAACCCGTCGCTGCGCACCGTGATTGAGAGCTTCATTCCTGGCAACCCGCTGCTGAGTGCTCTTCCCAGCAACGTGATGGTGCCGACCTTTCAGCTTAGCGATTCAGGGACTCCTCCTTCCTGGAGTTCACTGGTGATCGACAACTTTCCCAACTCGCCCGGAAGCAACACCTATCTTTATGACGCCGCGCTTAGCACCGCGGCTGCGCCGGTGTATTTTCCGCCCTACAACCATCCACAGTTCGGATGGTGCAGCGACGGCGGGTTGTTCGCCAACAATCCCGCACCGCTGGCCGTAGGACTCGCAATTGAGGCAGGCCAGTCACTCTCCGACATTGTGCTGCTGTCGATCGGCACGGGCATCACGGCTGCATCGATGCAGGTCACTCCGGATACTCGGCTCTGCTACGGCCTGAAATATTGGGCATGGTTGGAACAGTCCGGATCAACACCGCCCTTCCCCATACTCAATGCGTTGATGGATGGCGTTTCGATCAGCAATGACTCGCTCACCAGCAGTCTGCTGGGTGGAAGTCAGAACGGCGGGCGCTACATGCGAGTAAATCCGGCACTCCCCGAATCGGTGCCTCTTAATGACTACTCTCCAGCGACGATGAAAATGTTTCGTGATGTGGCCGACGCTTACTTTGAATCAGAGGAATGGAAAACGATCGAGAACTGGGTCGAGAACACCTTTCACAAGTAAACAGCGAAGCATTCTTTGGTAAGAATGGCGGTGCTCGCGACCCCATGCCGTTGGGCATCAGCGTTGTGGATCCAATCTGGTGGTTTCTCAGCCAAGGCTTACATGGCGCCCTTGCGGCTGGCGGGCGGAATGATTCCGTTCATACGCAGGTAGACCACGAGCTGGCCATAGTGGTCCATGGAGTGAGCCATCGCAAGGGCTGCCATGGAGGCGCGGGTCGCCTTGTATGCCTCTGGACCTTTGAGCGCAGTGAAGGCGTTCTGCGGTGTAATGGAATCGATGGCGGCGTTGGCGAACTTGAAGCTGTCGTTCAGGGCCTTCATGATGTCGTCCTTAGTCTTCAGAGAGTCCAGCGTTTTAGGATCGACCTCCCCGGGGATGCCCCACCCGCCGAAAAAGTAGTAATTCGCCTGGGCCACGTGCTTCACCTGCTCGCCGAAGGTGCGCACTCCCTTAAAGTCGCCAGGACTGGAGGGAGCAAAGTCGTATTTATCGGCTGGCATGGCATCAGCTGCTCCCACGAACTCCTTTTCAAATTGACCCATCATCGCCTTCAGGCTTTCGCCGGGCGCAATTGGCGTACCCTCGACAGCCATCTTTGGTTTTTCCTTTTCTGCCTGCGCCCATGCACCCAGCGGCATCGATAATGCCGCGCAACAAGCTACTACCGCTGTCCACCGTTTCATGTTCATGCGATTTGTCTCCTCCAGAAGACTGCGCTGCCAGCGTATCAGAGAGGCACTTCCGTTTGCTGCTCTTAGTGACCAGTGGCGGAAGTTCCGGGATGCGCCAGTATAGCCTCGACAGACCCGCGTAAAATAGAAGAATGCGCCGTATCTACATGGACGCGAATGCCACTACGCCTCTGCTTCCCGAGGTGCTGGACGCGATGCGTCCCTGGCTGCTCGAGAGTTTCGGCAACGCATCTTCGATCCACCAGCACGGCCAGCAGGCGCGTGCGGCGGTCGAACATGCTCGGGAGAGCGTGGCTGGGTTGCTGAACTGCCGCGAGTCGGAGATTGTGTTTACCTCGGGCGGCACTGAGAGCGACAACATGGCGCTGTTCGGGATGGTAAAGCCGGGCGACCATATCATCACTTCGTCGATCGAACACCATGCCGTGCTGCATGCCGCTGAAAGGCTTCGGGAGCGCGGCATTGATGTGACCTTTTTGCCGGTGTCGAGTGAGGGCCAGGTGGATCCCGACGACGTACGACGCGAACTGCGTCCGAACACCACGCTCGTCAGCGTGATGATGGCGAACAACGAGACGGGCGTCATCCAGCCGCTCGAAGAGATTGGCCGCATTGCGCAGGAAGCGGATGTCTGGTTTCATAGCGATGCGGTGCAGGCAGCGGGCAAGCTTCCGATCGACGTGAAGACTATTGGCTGCGATCTGTTGAGCATCTCGGGACACAAGATGCACGCGCCGCAGGGGACGGGCGTTCTCCATGTCCGGCGAGGAACGCGGATTGAGCCGCTTTTCTTTGGCGGAGCGCACGAGCGTCAGCGCCGTGCCGGAACGGAGAACGTTGCGGGCATTGTGGGACTGGGCAGGGCGGCTGAACTGGCGGCTTATGCGCTGCAAGACGGCGTAATGGATCGCGTGGCGGCGCTCAGGGATCGGCTGGAACAAGGCATACTTGCCCGCGTCGAAGATTGTGCGGTCAACGGAGTGAAAGCTCCTCGCGTACCCAACACCACTAATCTCCAATTCGACAATCTCGAAGGAGAAGCGCTGGTGATCGCCCTCGACCTCAAGGGACTCGCAGTTTCGGGCGGCTCGGCGTGCATGTCGGGAGCGACCGAGCCTTCGCATGTGCTCACGGCTATGGGGCTGGTCTCCACCAGCGCGCGGGCCAGCCTGCGCTTTAGCCTGACCAAGCTGAACACCGAAGACGAGATTGACGCGGCGCTCGAACTGGTGCCTGCGGCGGTCAGCCGTCTGCGCGAATTGGCGCCGGTGAATGCGGGCACGCTGGGCTGAGCGCAGCTTCGCTATCGCTCGTTTCGTGATAGATTCTTCTCGTCATGAGTCCGCGGCGAGCAGCCGTCTGCATCCTTCTCTTTTTCGCTCTAACAGTTCCTGCGAATGGTCAGTGGCAACGTGTTATTTCCACCGGCAAGGGAGAAACGACTGACGTTCCTGCGCCGCATCCTCTGACTTACTGGACAGGTAACATTCTGCTGCGCGATGACGGCACGGACCTTTGCGTAGGTTGCCGGACCTCTGATGGGAAAGTCCTTACCCTGGCAGACTACACGGCGATCCCCAAAGTCAGCCCGCTAGGCACACTGAGTGGTTATCCCATTGTCCAAATTACGGCTCATATTACCGGCGACGACGACAAGCTCTTTTCCCCTTCCGACTGGAAAATCCTCCTGGTCGGCGTTGGAGACGGGGAGTATCGAGAGATCTATCACTTGCAGATGTGGGGCGGTTCTAACCCACCGCTCCAGTCCGCCCGCATCGTCCACGTGGACGCAGAATCCGTGCTGGCTACCTACGATCCGGACGGCGGAAACGGAGGGGGTTGCACCGATGGTTATTGGTGGATCGACGCCACGGGTGCACACGCGCTGAATTTCGATGCAGTGTACACGGCGATCACGAAGAAGCTTCCGGCAAATGCGACCTTTGCTAAGAGGTGTTGGACGATCAACCTGGAACATCAGCAGATCAAGACCTGGGCACAGAAAGCGGACGCCGAATGTCACGCCTGCGGCGGTTTGGGACAAGTAGTCGCGGACTTCACGCTTCATGGAGCGCAGGCTGCGCCTACGAAAGTAGAATTCACTCCCTCTTCGGAATAGCCCCGCCCGGTCTCACCGCAATTCGCGGGAATCGCGCCGGGGCTGTCATACTAATAGAGTGGGAGAGAACTACAACAATACGATTGCTGTCGCCATGTCTGGAGGAGTGGACTCCTCGACGGTTGCGGCGATGCTCAAGGACGAGGGGTACGAGCTTGTCGGTCTGACGCTGCAGCTATGGAACCAGCGCCGCCTGGCTGGCCACGAGGGCATGCCGGAGCAGGTGCAGGGGCGATGCTGCTCGATCGATGACGTGTATGACGCGCGGCGCGTGGCCGAGACGCTGGGAATTCCGTACTACGTGGTCAATGAGCAGGAGCGCTTTGAGCGCGACGTTGTCCGGCCGTTTGTCTCGGAATATCTTGCCGGGCGGACGCCAATTCCCTGCTCGCTTTGCAACAACCATCTGAAGTTCGATCAGCTTCTCGTACGTGCGCGGCAGATTGGCGCAGACCGCATCGCCACAGGACACTACGCACGCAATGAGTACGACCCGGTGCGCAAACGGTGGATCCTCAAGCAGCCGGCTGACCTGACGAAGGATCAGACCTATTTCCTGTTTGGACTGACGCAGGAGCAGCTTTCGCGGACGCTCTTTCCGCTGGGCAGCTACCGCAAGCCCGAGGTGCGCGAGATCGCGGCGCAGCATGGGCTGGCGCTGGCGGCGAAGCCCGATTCGCAGGAGATCTGTTTCATTCCGGGAGGCGACTACAAGCAGTTCATTGATGCCTACCTGGAGGAGCAGGGCGAAGAGATTCCGGATACAGCCGGAGAACTGGTGACCACGTCAGGCGAGGTGATTGGCCATCACGGCGGGATTCACAACTTCACGATTGGTCAGCGCAAGGGGTTGGGCATATCTTCGCCGAATCCGCTGTACGTGCTGCAGATCGACAATTCGGCTCATCGGGTGACGGTGGGCGGCGGCGCTCAGGCAACAGCCAAGACGGTGCGCGCGCGGCAACTGAACTGGATTTCGATCCCTGAGCTTGCGGGCGAGATGCGGGTGCGGGTGAAGATTCGCCATCGCCACGAACCGGCTTGGGCAACGCTACGCATGTCCGGCGCAGATGAAGCGGAAGCGACGTTCGACGAACCGCAGCGTGCGGTTACGCCGGGCCAGGCAGCAGTGTTCTTCGATGGGGATGAAGTGGTTGGCGGCGGCTGGATCGTCTAGGATCTGGTTCGGCGCGCCGTTTCACTCGCCGAAATCGTCCTCTACTATGTGCGGGACGTGATTCTTGCGCACAAGCACCTCGAAGCCAGCCTTGAGGCCAGCGACCAGCGCTGAAATCTGACGAACCGGCACGGCAAAGGCATGCTGCACGGCCTCGGTTGCGTGCGCTGCCGAGTCGATGCTGGCAGTCACGATTCCGTCGACGCGAGCGGCCTGGGCGTTGGTCTTGTTCATCAGATCTTCGACCGTCGCGTTGACGTGTTCGGCCTGTTTGCGCAACGACTTGCTGGCCTCAACCAGATTGGTGGAAGCAACCTTCAACTTCGGAGAGATGTCCTCGAGCAGATTGCGGGCTGTGGCAATGGTGGGCAGCGCGTGCTGCCTTAGCTCATCGGTAGCATCATGCAGCTTGCGCGTGGTCTGCCTTAGGGCAAGGTACATGGCGAGCAGCACAAAGGCCTGCAGTAGCACCCCCAGCGAGGTGATGGCAGTAAAAATGATGTAGTAGATCGGCGGTAGTTGCGTATGCATTTCCGCTCCCCGGTTGGCGTTTCCGCCGTCGTACCCGGACTTCTGAGATTAGGGATTAGGGTTGCGTAGGCTCGCTCTCGGTCGAAGTAGCGGTCTGGTGATAGGCTTCCTTGCCTGCACCAACAGCTGCCGTGACCTTCTCAGTCTGCTCGCTGACAAACTGACGGCCCTGGTTCACAAAATCGTCCCACTGGGCGCGGCTGCGCTCGACGTATTCCTTGCCACGTTCGACGTATTCGTTGACCTGCACCTTGCTTTTATCGACGATCTGATTGATCTGATCGGTGGCCTCGCGGGAGCGCTGGCGGAGATACTCTGTACCCTCACGAGCGTTGTTGGCAAGATCTTCGCGCGTCTCCTTGCCGGCCTTCGGCGCATAGAGTACGCCGATGAGAGCGCCGAGGCCGAGTCCGGCCAGGAACCAGCTGAATCCGCTGGACTGAGTTTCTTCAGACATGATGTTCTTCTCCTTGGGTTTACCGGAAATCGGATGGTACCAAATGGAATCCTGCGCGGCAACTTTCCAATCTCATGTGGTTGGATGCCGCATAAAGGAGCGACGCTGCCACCAATAGCGCCCTCTTCACGCGAACGGGCAGTTCGTTCTGCGTGGATTCAGTCTATTCTCTTCGTCCAGAGCCCGGGGTCAATGTCCGCAAAGATATTGTCGCGTTCTTCGATTTCTTTGAGGCGCGCCTCTGTTTCCTGTTCTAACGAACCGGTGGCGGCGAAATGATCCCACGCGGCGCTGACAGCGCGGAACTGATCGAGGTGGGTGTTGAAGCGCTTGATGGCGTAGTCCGCAGCGGCTTCGGTCGTGATAAGGAACTGCCAGTCGGAGGACTCAAGTAGGAGCAGCTCGCGGCAGAGCTGTTTGGCGATTCGTTCGCCCAGCCCCCCGTCTTTCCAAAGGCCCCCGGTGGCGACGTCGCGTACCTTAACTTCGGCGGGATAGATGTATGTCCAGGTCCATGCCGTATCAGGGTTGAGCCAGACCTCGTTGGTCCCGCTCTTCCCCCAGGAGCCTTCTTCCAGACTTAGGAATCCCGAAGCGGGGTGTTTCTCCAGATAGGCACCGCAGCTGATTAGGCTGATGGGTATATCCTCACGGGCGAAGGCGCGGGCCACATGCTCCAGCCACATGGGCCCCTCATACCACCAGTGTCCGAAGAGCTCGGCGTCGAATGGCGAGGAAAGGATGGGCGGGTTGTCCTCGCTGAGGCAATCCTGAAGAGCCGACTGCACGACGGTGACAAAGTGCTCGGCGTGTTCGCGGGTACGAGCGGCGGCACGCTCCGGACAATAGGGAGTCTTGAGGGCTAGATCGGCTTTGGCGTGGGTGACCTGCCAATAGCGGTGGCCACCGGGCCATCGCTTCTTGTGGAAGTCGAGGTAATCGCCGTCTCCGGGGTAGCCCAGCTCGCCGCTCCAAACCTGCACGCCGGTCCTGGGGTCGCGCGGGAACGCGGCGACAGGATGAGCGCGGGCGCGGGGTCCGTCGACATAATAGGGGCGATAGTAGGCGCTGCTCTCAGTAAGCGCCACCTCGATGGCGGCGGGAGCGCCGACAGGGCCGCCTGCGATATTGGGCTCATAGGGATTGAACAGTACGGACTGTTCGATGAGATGGGAGTCTACGACAAAGAACTCAATCCCGGCCTCGGCGAGGGCCTGCTCGACGCCGATGCGATAGACGGAGGGCCAGAGTACGGCGCTGCCTTCGGGGACGACCGGGGTTTGCCAGAGACCGGCGGGGCGGTAGCCGCACTCCGGAGCCCAAATGCCGCGAGGCAGACGGCCAAGATGGCGCTGGTGGGCCGCGGCTCCTGTCTTGACCTGGGCAACAACACTCTCGTCAGTGCCGAGCAGAGGCATATAGCCGTGCGTGGCTCCGCACGTGATGATCTCGATCAAGCCAGCGTCGTTGAAGTGGCGGAAACCCGCAATGATGTCGCCGTCGAGAGCCTCGAAGTCCCGGTGAGCCTGCAGGAAGAAGTCGCGCCAGTACACGGCGGTTTCAGCGAAGTGGTGTTCGCCTCCCTGACGGAAATAGTTCTCGTCTTCCAAGGCGGACAGGATCTTACGCTTCACGTAGGCGGGGAATTCAGCCTTGAAGGTCGGATGGGCCAGCTGTTCGAGCAGTACAGGGGAGAGATTGATATTGGCGTTCAGCGCGATGCCGTCGCGCTCGAGATTTCCCAACACGCGTAACAGAGGAAGATAAGTTTCCGCGGCGGCTTCGAGGAGCCACTCCAACCCGTGCGGCCAGGTTCCGTGATGGACGACGTAAGGCAGATGGGCGTGCAGGGTAAAGCTTAGGTAGCCTTGCGGACGTCCATTTTTCATTCGATCGCTCTTTCCTCGCGAGTATTAGCTCGAAGTGATGGAGCCTCTGGATCAGGGGTACCCACCCCCTGTATTTTCACTTGTAACAGATTCTAAAGGCTTTAGCGGACAGGTCGATGCTAGCTAACAGAAGGTAAATGACTTACAGGCATCTAATAGACAGCTTTGGACTTACAGGAGCCAAGTCGCACGCAGGCCCGGCCTTTGTCTCTCTCTATTTGTATCCCGATTTCTATTGTAGCGGCTGGAAGAAAATAGCCAGCCAATTTTCTTTAGGAGCTGTGGCTTTGGTATGAGTGGCGTGGAGTGAATCTCGGAGAGGAGGAAATTAGCAACGCAGAAAATGACACGGAGATCAGTCAGGATCCGGGCCAGGAACAGGAAATGAATGCTTATGAAAAGGGCAAACATTGGGCAGGTGTTCGGTGAGCCAATTTTCCCGATCCTGGCGAAGGCTTTCCTCCAACTCAGGAGGTGGTCCCCACACCTCGTAGTTCTCCCGGCACTTGGCACAGGACACCCCGAAGTGGCGAATGAGAGTTGCGTCCAAGGTCGAGGCCGAGCCTTCGACGGAACGAATGGCCATGAACATCGTTTCTGTGTGCATTTACAGTTCCGCTCCTGCCTCAACAGGTTGGATGCGAACCACAGACAGAGAGGGCAGTCGGATTACGCTGGACGCACCTTGGTAAATGGGCTGATCCGCCCGAATACATTCAGGCTGCTATCTTTTCGGGGGTTTCCCTTTCCCCGACACAGACCAGGCAATGCTCGTCATGTTCCTGCCAAGCGCGAAATACGATCATGGCCGCTCGTCTGAGATGTGCGCGAACCTCTGCCGACTGATGCGTAACATCCGCAACTACGACTTTTTCAAATGCGGCCTGGTGGCCCACACGAAGTGACAATCCTAGACTACATACGAGGGACATATGGCTAACCTTCGCCGTGGTTAGAGGCTTCCAGCAGTGGTGGGGTTGTTTTGGTGACCGGAAGCACGATGAAAGGTCGACCCGTCGTGAACATTATCTGGTCGTATGCGACTAAGCTATTCTGCGGCTTTTTCGATACTTGGCCCATCTCCTGCGCTGGGCGGCGGCGATCCGTTGCCTGCCTGATTCACTCAGTCCCTGTCGAGCCGGCCTGCCAGCCAAGAGAGACCGGGCCTGTTGCAGACGAGCGATATTGAAATCAATGGCGGTGATTAATTCGATCGTACTCATACGTTCGTTCTGTCTCCTTTATTCCCGCGTAAAGATGGATGCGGCAAGTCAAGGGTGGGTTGCTGCGCCGTCCAGACCGAGTATTTGAAAGGGTCGGCCGGGTTGAAGGAGATCGAACGCGAAAAAAAGCCGGAGATCGTGATGATCTCCGGCCATTGGTTGGAGCGCCGGGTTGCGGACGCAGGTTAGAAGTCGTAGCGGAGGCCAAACTGCATGCGCCGCGGAGCGTTCTGCATTGCACTGTAGGAACCGAGGTTTCCACCGGTGAGGCCTTGGCCCAGATAAACTCCATTCGAGTTGAACCGAACGCTGTTGGTGACGTTGAAGACCTCCCAGTCGAATTTGAGCGCACCGTATTCCTTGAACTGCCAGGATTTGGACAGGCCCGAATCGATGCCGAAGATTCCGTCACCGCGAAAGTTGTTGCGTTCGCCGGCATCACCGGGATAAGGAAGACGGACAGGACCACCCGTGGTGGTACCGGCATTAATGGCGGCAGGGTCAGCAAAGACCTGCGGAGAGCCGTTCAGGATGTGCTTCTGCATCTTCACCTTGCCGGTGACGACGCCATAGCTTCCAATCTGCCAGTCGGTGGTCCAACCGGGCTCAAGAAGGCTGAAGGGCAGGCCGCTCGACCAGCGATTGATGCCCGACCATTGCCATCCTCCGAGAAAGACGTTGGTGAGAGTGTTCGCCGACGACAAATACCTTCTCCCCGGACCGAAGGGCAGCTGATAGACCCAGTCCGCGGTGATGAGGTGACGGATATCGAAGTCTGAGTGGCCGCGACTGAGCTGGGGTTTCCAGGTGTTGGTAAGGTTGCTGAAATTGCCTCCATTCCCATTGAATTCCGTACCGCGCTCTGCGTCAGAGCCCATATCGATAGAATTCGAGAATGTGTAGCTGAAATCGAGGGTGAGACCGTGGCTGGTCGGATGGTGCAGCACCAATTGACCGGCGTTGTAGTAGCTCATACCTTGCGAGGCAAGGACGTAGAGCGAGGAGAACTGGTCCTGCCAGAACCTGGACTGGTGGTTGGCGGGACAGGGATAAGAAACGGGGTTCCCGGCAGCATCGACTACCGTACCGCTTTGGCAGAAGAAGTCGAGGTTGGCCAAGGCGGTTGTCGCACCGAGATTGGAGCGGAAGGGTGCCCACTCGTCGGTGTAGATGGCCTGAGTTGCACTTTCGCCCGGGTAGTCAAAATTGGCCATCCAGGGAAAGAGATCTTCGAAGTATGGAATCGGCGACACACCCGCGTTTGGTTTCCCACCATTCCGGTCGACAGCAGCGGAGAGTTGGCCGCCGGCGTGGTAATAATCACCACCGCCATTGGGATCGACGAAGTCTACCGGCTCCGCGATATCGAGGGACTGGAGAAGGTGACGACCCAATCGGCCAACATAATTGACCTCGACTGTGAATCCAGCAGGAAGCTGGCGCTGAACAGAGAGATCGAGTGATTCGGAGTAAGGGGTTTTCAGTTTGCTGTCGAGACCCCATTGGATCGCGAAGTTACCTTCAGGATAGGTGTAGGGGAAAGTGGTCGTGGACGGCGCCGACGGAACGGTGATGTCCGGCAGGGTGCGGCGACTGATGAAGCGGGGAGAGGATTCAGAGGTAAAGGTACTTGCAGGATTTGAGAGCGCGGAACTGAGCCCAAATGAGCCCTGTTGCGAGAAAGTGTTCACGAGCGATTCGCCGTAGTGGTCGAAGAAAATGCCGAATCCGGCACGGATGGACGTCTTGGGATCGGGAGAATAAGCAAAGGAGAGACGCGGAGCAAAATTGTTCTTCTGCTTCGGCCAATAGCCCGGCTTATGGTAGAACGGGCCATTGGGAGCGAAGGTCAGGTCCTGTTCGAATATCTGTCCCTGCAGGGCCGCGGACTCACGTTCTTGGTACCAGCTATGAGTGTCGACTGTAGGAGCGACCTGTTGGCCGTGGGTTTCCCAGGGAGTCTGCAGAATTGTCTGGCGCAAGCCGAAGGTCAGAGTGAGCTTCGGGGACGCACGCCATGAATCCTGGACGTACCACTCGAACTCGTTGGCCTTAAAACTCCGGTTGATGAACGCTCCCTCAGGCAGCAATGTTCCACTCGTGGGGCTGGTGACGGCATAATTCTGTTGCGCGGTAATCTGCGGAATGGTGCCTACGAGATTGGCATAAGCAATCACGTACGAGTTGTAGAAGCCGCTGTCCACCGCTCCGGCACCGATCAAGTCTGGCGTAGGAGGACTGCCGCCCAGCCAGTATGGGTTTGATGTCGCGCTGTCGTATGAATTCGCGTCCGTTCCACGATTTTGATGAACGAGGCGCCAGTTGCCACCAAACTGGAAGGTGTGCCGGCCCTTATTCCAGCTCAGGTTGTCGACAATGTTATTTACCGGCACGCTGTAGACGGTATGGCGGTCCGACGGGTCTAGGTCCGCAGTCAGCGGGTCGAAGAATCGGAAGTCGGTATAGACACCGGTGGCTGTTCCGCTGATTCCGTAACCCTGGCGGACATAACCGTAATGCAGGTCGTTGACCAGGTTTGACGTGAACGTGTAGGTATAGCCGGCGGCTATGCCTTTCGTATTGTCGATTTGTTCGTAAGCCGGGCCCTGGCCGGGAAACTGCTCGACCGCTCCAAAAGTGTCCTTCTGCAAATTACCGCGCACAAATAAGCGCTGCTTTTGATTGGGAGTGAAGTCTAGCCGAACGATAGACGTGTTCAGGGTTACCGGATTTGGCGAGGAAAACGTAAAAGAGCCGAAATTGTAGCCACCGTCGCCGAGCCCCGTGCCATTGGCGGCCGGGTACATGTTCACGTAGGCGAGCACATTGGGATTGGGGCCGGGTCCATTGGGATATTGGGTGGTGTTGCAGACCAGGCATCCCGCATCCAGCATGGTGACCTGCGCCGCAGTGATGGAAGCATTATTGCCGCCGCTCGTATAACTGATGATTCCCTGCTGGAAGCTGGCAGTCGGAGCGGTTCTGCTGACGATCTGATTTTCGGCTTGCCGCTGGGCTTCGTAATTTGCGAAAAAGAACAACTTGTCTTTGAGGATGGGGCCGCCGACGGCCGCCCCAAAGTTATTGCGAATCAGCTTCGGCGGTGTGTTCGGGAGGCCGCTGCTGACCTGCGCTTCCTTATTGAACCAGTCATTGGCGACGGTAAGAGTCGGCCGGTTGTACCAGTAAACGGCGCCGTGATACTTGTTGGTTCCCGACTTGGTGACCATGCTGACCTGGGCTCCGGATGAGCGCCCCTGATCGGCACCGGCGAGGCCAGTGGTTACGCGGAATTCCTCAACCGAGTCCTGAGTTTCGCGCAGCACCCCCGTAAAAGCATAGCCATTGACCTGATCGTTGTCATCGATGCCGTCGACGGTGATATTGCCCTGGTCGGAGCGGCCGCCGTTGACTGCGCCGCTGCGGGGATCATTGGCTAGGGACATGTTACTGGGCCGGCCGGAATCGGACCCGAGATAAAGCACCCCGGGCTGCAGTGAAAGCAGATCAGGGATGTTACGCCCTTCGCTGGGCAGCGCCTGGATCAGGGCATTGTTCATGGAACCGCCGAGCGAGGCATCTGTGGTGTTCAGTGTTTGCGCCATCGCGCTGACGTTGACGATTTCCTGGCTGACCTGGACGGTAACAGTGAAGTCGACAGTTGCCGGTTGATTTACCAGCAGTTCAGCAACTTTGGTCTGCGGACTGAATCCCGGTGCTGAGACGATGATCGTGTACTTGGCAGGTGGAATCTGCTGAAAGACATATTCGCCCGCCGCATTCGATGTGGCGTCGAGTTTTCGCCCGGTGGCGGGGTCAGTGATGGTGATTTTTGCTCCCGGAACAACTGCGCCACTAGGATCTTTTACCGTGCCGCGGAGCGATGTGTTTGCATTCTGGGAAAATGAGGTTGCAGCGAAGGCAACCAGTAGAAACACGACTGCTATACGCAAACCTTGTCTCGTCACAATTTCCTCCAAATAAAACAGTGCGGGTTGGCCATCGTCGTGTGGCGCGACGGCCTGGCTTTTGTTTCCAATGTGGATTCGAAATATGTGACGAATCCACAGGCTTTCGTGGTGAGTGCCCTATTTTGTAGCCGAGTCCGGGTGATTGCAATATTTATGGGACGAACCCACGGGATTCCGTGGTGAGTGACTTATTTTGGAGCAGATTGTTTACGATTGCAATGCAAAAATGCCCCCAAACGAGCGATCGAGGTTACCAATTTTCAGTGTGCTCGAACTGTGCCGAGCTTCGATGACGGACTCGGGTTAGGTCTGGATGCCGCCTGGTTACTGGTTAACGCCGCTGGCCAGGAAGCCTCCGTCAACGACGAGAACCTGGCCGGTAACGAAAGAAGCCGCATCGGAGGCGAGGTAGACCGCTGCGCCGACGACTTCTTCGGTCTGGCCGAAACGCCCCATGGGGGTGCGCATGAGCAGTTCCTTGCCGCGCGGAGTGTTGTCGAGCAGGTCGGCGTTGAGGGCGGTACGGAAGACTCCGGGGGCGATGGCGTTGACGAGCACGCCCTTGCTGGACCATTCAACGGCGAGCGACCGGGTAAGCGAGGCGACCGCGGCCTTGCTGGCGGCGTAGGCGGCAACCTCTTTTAGCGCCACGAAGGTATTGAGCGAGGCGATGTTGACGATGCGTCCATACCCACGCTCGAGCATGTACTTGCCAAAGACTTGGCAGGCGCGCAGGGTTCCGGTGAGGTTGGTGTCGAGGATGCTCTGCCACTCGTCTTCGGGAAAGGTGAGGGTGGGGGCGCGCTTGATTTTTCCGGCACAGTTGATGAGGATGTCGGCCTTGCCGAGGTGGTCGAGGGTCTCGTCGAGGAGGATCTGGAGGGAGGCGCGGTCGGCGACGTCGGAGGGGATGCGGATAGTTCGGCGGGGCTTGTCTCCGTAGGTCGCTTCGATTTCGGCGGCGGTGCTTTCCACCTGCTCGATACGGCGGGCGGAGGCTACGACTTCGGCTCCGGCTTCGGCGAGACCAAGCGAAATGGCGCGGCCGATTCCGGAGGTTCCTCCGACGACGACCGCGACCTTGCCTTCAAGACTCAGGGGCGACTGGCTCATGCTGATGTTCCTTCTTGCTGCCGGCCTACTTCCGCCCGAGAAAGACGGGCGCGATGTGGCGGGCGTAGAGGTTTTCGGTGACGTTTTTTGCGATGACGGACTCGTTGGCTTCGAGCAGGTCAAGGTAGCGGCGGCCCATCTTCGCTGCAATTTTAAAGCCGACGTGGAGCAACTGGCGGAAACTGGGATTATAGGCGGGTGAGCGCTGGTCATGGCGCAGGGCGGAGGTATATTGCTCGGAGGTCCAGCGGGCAACGGCTTCGGGTGCGGGCAGTTTGATCGGATCAATATCGATCACGGTAGCGTAGGGCGCACAGAGTTCGGCGCTGTGAGCGAAGGCTTCCGCGTAGATTTCTTTGGCGAGCGCGAGGCCGTCGCCTCCGGCTTCGGCGAGGCCGATAATCTCTTCGAGCCACGTGGTTCCGGCGGTTTTGAGATGCACGCCGGCGGAGAACTTCTGCATCGACGCGTGGATGGCGGGGTAGATGGAGAACTTGTCGCTGCCGGAGTGGACGCTGAGTTTGAGGTTTGCGGGCAGTCCGTAGTGCTCGACGGCGTAGCGGATGGCGGCCATGTCAAGCGCCATCTCGCGGGCGAACTGGGCGACGTCGCCCACGTAATCGACGCCCTTGTTAAAGCGACCGCTGAATTTAGGCGCGATGGTCTGGATAGGGATGCCTTCGTCGGCGATGGCGGCGAGGATGATGAGCAGCTCGGCGGTGGTTTGCGCGGAGTCAGTCTCGTCCATGGAGACTTCGGGGATGAAGCTTCCTTTGCCTTTTGCGGCTTCGATTTTGCGGTAAATCTTGCCCGCCTCCTGCACCGCGAAGAGGAATTTGGTGGCGGTGTTCTGGAGCAGCGAGGAACTTATTTCTATGTTCTGCTCGGCGCCCGAGAGGCGGATGGTCCCGACAAGTTCGGAGTGTCGCTTCACGAAGGCGTCGATCGAAGCCTGTTCGGCCGGCTTGCCGATGTAGTCGGCCACGTCGATGGTGTAGAAATCGCACGGGGTGAGGAAGCGATCGACGGTGGCGAGGTTGATGTGGTCGGCGTCACAGAAATAGGGCTTCGTCCAGCCGAGGGCTTTCACGGCGGCATCGGCAGCAGCGCGTGTTGACGCTGGATCGGAACCGATGATGGTGTGCTCGCGGTTGGATTTGTTCCAGACTGGGATTACGTCCGTGCCCGCTTTGGAGGCGAGGATGCAGGCTTCGAGTTGTGCCTTGGCCTGATGGGCGAAGCGATCGCCCACTCCGATAGAAAATTTGCCGAGTGTCATGATTTATTGGAACCTGCCGCGATAGGCCCATAGACCGAGGCCGGGGTTGGCGATGAAGAAGACTTCTTCGCCGTCGATGGTGTTGTAGCCGTAGTGAAGTTTTTCCGGGTTGTAGAGGGTAAGCATGGTGGCCAAATCGCCATACTTGAAGCCGACGCTCTCGACCTCTTCACTGGTGAGATGGCCGGGACACCAGGTGATGTTGAAGCGGCCCTCGGATGACGCGTGAATAAGGTGCGCGGCGGCGCTTAAATCGGCGGCCAGGTCGGCATTATTTTCGACGGCTTTGAGCGTAGCAGGCGTGCCGCGATATCCATACTTACGAATGAGCCGGTCGATGGTGGGATCTTCGCCGAACTCCTTCACTCCGGGCGCGAGAACGATGAGCTCGGCCCCATCGGCAAGCGCCATGCGCGTACGATAGACGGCCTTATTGCCGAGCCAGGTGCTCCGGAACTCATCGGGTTCGAGATAGACGACAGCTTTCTTGATGGGCGCGTCGAGCATCTCGAAATTCACCTTGAGGCTGAGGTCGGATGCGAGGTGGAAGCACTCCGCATCATCGCCGATGTAGAGGCCGCGAACAGCGAGACGCCCCTCGGACGCCAGGCCAACGACGGTGAGTACATAAACGATGGGAATGTTGCCGAGGAAATGGTCGGAGGCATAATTGAGGACGGCCCGAACAGGATTTTCAGCGCGTCCCATGATGCGCTCCATGCCGTAAACCGCGCCCAGGTAGTGGCTGCGGTTGATGCCCTCGGTGCCCCCAGCTCCGACCAGGATGTTTTTGGTGTAGTTGGCCATGCCGATGACTTCGTGAGGGACGACCTGGCCGATCGAGAGCACGAGATCATGATTGCCTCGCGAGATGAGTCGGTTGGTCTGCGCGGGCCAGGGATACTTAAGCTTGCCCTCCGACACTTCCCGGATGAATTCGGAAGGCACCTCGCCCAGGGTTTCGACACCGGTCCGCCAGTTGTGTACGCGGAAGAGTGAGTGCGGGACGGGGCCGAACATGCGAGTCAACTGATCGGTCGACATGGGCGCATGCGTACCTAACGCGGGCAACACAGAGTGTAGGCGAATGCCATAGTACTCCCAGGCGTATTGGGTGAGATCACCGGCACGCGAATGGAAGCGGGTTTGATCCGGCGGCACGACCAGCACCCGGCAACGCTCACCAAGTCTGCCGAGCGCTTCAAACAGAAGCGACTTCAGCTCGGCGGTGGAGAGCTCCAGATCAGGGCCGCCTTTGGCGATGTACAGACTCATGCACTGAACTCGACTTTCTTCAGGCCGGGCGCGAGCACACGCATGATGAGCAACGCGAGCAGATACACGCTGGAAGACAGAATAAAGAGCACAGAATAGCTATGGGTGCGCTCAAGAATATGTCCCGTGATGAAGGCAAGAAGCGCGCCTCCTACGGAACCCGCCATTCCGCCGATTCCCACGACTGCTCCGACGGCGTTGCGCGGAAACATATCTGAAACGGTGGTGAAGAGATTGGCAGACCAACCCTGGTGGGCTCCCGTGGCAACGCCGAGCAGGCCAATGGCCACCCACTCCGAGCTGATGTGTCCCAGAGTGAAGACCGGTACGACGCAGCAGGCACAGAAGAGCATTGCAGAGAGACGCGCTCCCGGGGCCGAAAGACCCAGCTTGCGGAAGGGCGCTGGCAGCCAGCCGCCGCCGACGCTGCCGACCGCGGACATGTTGTAGATAAGGACAAGTGGAAGCCCAAGGTGCGAGAGATTCAGATGGAATTTCGCGCTGAAATAGGAGGGCAGCCAGAAGAGATAGAACCACCAGATCGGATCGGTGAGGAACTTGGCAACGGTGAAGGCCCAGGTTTGCCGGTAGCCGAGCAGTTTGAGCCAGGGCACGCTGGGCCCCAACTGAACTGCGGCCTCTTTGTAGATGTAACGCAACTCGCGGCCGCTCAGAGTTGGGTGGTCGGTGGGCTTGCGATAATTTTTGAACCACCAGGCGATCCAGATCATGCTGAAGACGCCGGTGGCAAGGAAGGCAGCGCGCCATCCGTAGTGCACGGTGATCCAGGGAACGATCAGAGGCGCAAGGATGGCTCCCACATTGGCCCCGGAGTTGAAAATGCCCGTCGCCAGCGAGCGCTCGCTTTGCGGAAACCACTCGGCAACTGTCTTGATGGCGGCGGGAAAATTGCCCGATTCGCCGATGCCCAGGAAGAAACGCGCGATGCCGAATTCAAAGGCGCTGCTGGCCAGCGCGTGGCCCATCGCAGAGAGGCTCCAGATGCCCATGATGATGATGTAGCCGATGCGGGTGCCGATCTTGTCGACAACGCGTCCGGCGACGAGGAGGCCGATGGCATAGGCGACCTGAAAGGCGTCGACGATGTATCCGTAGCTGATTTCAGTGAGGCCGATGCTTTGTTGCAGCGTCGGTTTGAGCAGGGCGATGACCTGCCGGTCCATGTAGTTGATGGAAGTGGCGAAGAAGAGCATGGCGCAGATGGTCCATCGCACACGCCCCAGGCGCCCGGTGAGGCCCGACTCTTCCTGCTCTTGATCCACAACATCTTGATCTGGATTCATGCGCTCGCCCGAACGTTATTTCCTGCCAGTTTCCATCTGCGAGATCTATTCATAATTTGTACGCGCTCCGAACGAGTTTGTACGTCAGATCGCGAGCAAGCTCGAAGGCTTCGTCCTCGTCCAAACGGTGTTCGACGACCAGTTTCGCGAGGAATGCGCAGTCCATGCGTCGAGCCACGTCGTGACGCGCGGGGATGGACAGGAAAGCGCGGGTATCGTCATTGAAGCCAGCCGTGTTGTAGAAACCCGCCGTTTCCGTGACGTATTCGCGGAAGCGCTGCATGCCTTCAGGGCTGTCGTGGAACCACCAGGGGGGGCCAAGGCGCAGGCATGGATAGTGTCCAGCGAGCGGCGCGAGTTCCCGGCTATAGGCGGATTCGTCCAGGGTGAAGAGGATGAGAGTGAAATTGGGCTCGTTGCCATAGCGGTCGAGCAGCGGGCGAAGCATGTGGACATAATCGGTCGCAGTGGGGATATCCGCGCCCATGTCGCGCCCGTAGCGCTCGTACACCTGACGGTTATGGTTACGTACGCTGCCCGGATGAATCTGCATGACCAGCCCGTCTTTGACGCTCATGCCTGCCATTTCTGTGAGCATCTGCGCGCGGAAAAGCTCCCGGTCTTCCGGTTTGGCGCGCCCGGACAGGACCAGGTCGAAGAGCTTCGCGGCTCCATCGAGCGAAAGGTTGGCGGTGCGGGCGGTGGGATGCCCGTGGTCGGTTGCGGTACAACGGAGCTGCTTGAAGCGCGTCCGTGTTTTTTCGAGCGCGCGCAGATATCCGGGAAATGTCCGGGTATCCTCGCCGGTCATCTCTCCAAGCCCGACAACGTTTTCGCGGAAGCCGGCGAATTCAGGATCGATGACGGGATCGGGGCGGAAGGTGGGGATGATGCGCGCTTTCCATGTGGAATCGCGGAGCGCCAGGTGATCGGCCAGCGAATCGAGCGGCGAATCGGAGGTAGCGAGGACTTCGAGACGAAACCGCTCGTATAAAGCGCGTGGCAGAAACTCGGGAGTGAGAAGCTTCTCGGCGATGGTGTCGTAGTAGAGGTCAGCGGTCTTCGGCGAGAGGCGCTCGCTCAGACCGAAGAGCTCCTGAAAAGCGTAGTCAAGCCACATGCGCGTGGGGGTTCCGCGAAAGAGATAGTAGTGGTCGGCGAAGATGCGCCAGACTTTGCGCGGGTCTTTGAGTTCGGGCGCATCGATTTCGAGATCATCAAGCGAGACGCCCTGGCTGTAGAGCATGCGAAAAACGTAGTGGTCGGGCTGGACGAAAAGCTTTGCCGGATCGGGAAAAGGCTGATTGTGCACAAACCATGAAGCCTGTGTGTGCCCGTGCGGGCTGAGGATGGGCAGCTCGCAAATATCGGCATACAAACGCCTGGCGACGGCACGGGTGCCCGGGTCAGCGGGAAAAAGCCGGTCCTCATGGAGCAAAGTCAATCTGCGAACTCACTTTCTGCCGGTCTGACCAGCGGCGGCGTTTGATTTCAGCATCTTCTTCAGGTCGGCCATCCAAGTCAAGTATAGAGGTCAGACCACTAGAGTACACGTTTCAGTCAAAGGTGGATGCTACGACCTCACATGATGCGAAGCAAGGAATCTTTGCAGGCTTGATCCCGCTGTGCGGTATGATTGCGCCGATTCTGAGCTAACCCCGTTTGATCAACAAGTCCTGCGAGAAGGGGATCGTGGTCAGAACCAGAACAATTTTCTGCGATGCGTGGCCATCTCCGTAGGGGTTCTCCATGCCGATGAGTGACGCGCGAAAGGCTTCGCTGCGCGCTACGGCGACCTTTTCAAGAATCGAATTCGCTTCCGGCGCGGCGTTGAGAACGTTGCGGGCGCGCTCCCGGCCCATCTGACGTAGGCCGATGTCGATTGTGGGAAGCGCGAAGGAAGCAGTCTCCATGATGCCGCTGCTGGAATTTCCGATGAGCATGTCTACATGCCGGAGGAGGCTCCAATACACGATGGCGCCGAGATTGATGAAGACGTGGGCATTCTCGCGTGACGCGGCAAAGGCTCGGGCGCGTTCGATGAGATGATGGCTTCCCGCGTCGGCGTTGGGGTAGGTAAAGATGATTTGTCCCGGGATTTTGTCGAGGGCTGCGAAAAGCGCGTCGGCTTCCTGCGTGGTTTCGCGGAGGAGGGTGACGGGGTGATATGTCACAAGGATGGTCGGCTGGTCGAGGTTGAGCTTGAGCCGATCCTGAGCCTGATCGCGCGTGAGAAGCGTACTGCGGCGAAGATGATCGAGCGAGGGGGCTCCAGCGCGACGGACTCGCCAAGGCTCTTCGCCCATAGCAATGACGCGGTCGTGCGCGTTGTGGGTCGAGGTGAAATGGATGTGGCTCATCTTGGTTAGAGCGTTTCTGACGGCGTCATCAATCGCGCCTTCGCTGATTTCGCCTCCCTCGATGTGCGCGATGGGAATGCGCAGAGCGAGGGCAACTGATGCGGGCGCGAGCATCTCATAGCGGTCAGCGATCAGCAGGAGCAAGTCGGGGCGCAACTGGCCCAACAGGTCGGCGAGCCCGAGCACGGCAACGCCGATGGTCTTCGCCATCCCTGTGTCGGTGTCGGAACTGAGGAGGCACTCGACGCGTCCTGCAATGGTGAAGCCGTCTCGCTCGATCTCCTCGACGGTTAGGCCGAAGGCCGAAGAAAGGTGTGGTCCCATCACAATGAGCTGCAAGTCTACTTCGGGATGGGCGGCCAAATCATGCAGCGGCCAGTAAAGGTGACTGTAATCGGCGCGGGAACTGGTGACGACCGCGATCTTGCGTCGCATCCACCAATTCTAGATGTGGGCTCGACGCGGGAGCGCTCTTCTATAATGAAGGGCGAAAATGTTACTCACAATTGGTCGATGCAATGCCCATTTGCCAGCTGCTCCAGAGCGGGTTCTCGCGCAAATGGTCTCCCGAATCCGTAGCTTCGCACATGGTCACCTGAGCGAATTTCTGCTGCTCGCTTTGTTCTTCACGCAAGCATTTGTGCTGGGATGGTCTGCCGACAAGCAGCCCAATGCGGTGGAAGCGGCCCGCCTCAATGACATCGGCGTGGCACTCATGAATCAGCAGCTCACTGAGAAAGCGATCGCGAAATTCGACGAGGCGCACTCGGCCGATCCGCGAAGCGCGATTCCGCTGATGAACAAAGGCATCGCGCTGGTCTACCTGCGCAAGCTGCCGGAGGCGGAAGAGGCTCTGAAGCAGGCTGCGGCCATCGATCCGAACAATGCGCGCACATGGTATAGCATGGGAATTCTGCACCTAGATGCTGGTAATCCTAAGCAGGCAATCGAGGACATGCAGCATGTGGCGAAGATCGATCCCAGCGATGCGGATACCTGCTACTTTCTCGGCACGTTTTATCTGAGTCTGAATGACTACGAGCACGCGAAGCAGGAGTTCGAGGCGGCGCTGCGGCTGAATCCCGTGCATGCCTCCGCGCAATTCGGCATGGCGCGAACTCTGCAACGGATGGGAAAAACAGACGAAGCGCGCGAGTACCTGAAGCGCTTTCAGCAGCTCACGCAGGAGAAGATCTCGTCTCCGCTGAGTGCTGCTTATGGTGAACAGGGCCGCTACGCCACTGTGCAGGATATGCTCGCGCCGGAGACCGCAGTAGAGGCAATGATTCCGGTCACTTTTGTGGCACAAACAATTTCCGGGTCTGCTTCCGGTCAGGCGGCAAACTCCGAAAAAGGGCCGGGCGGCGGAGCTTGCGTGATCGATATCGAGGGCCCCGGCCACAAAGACCTGGTCGTGATGGGCGATGGAGATCAGGCGATTCGCGCGTACAGGAATCTCGGAAACGGAGGGTTCGAGGAGATTCCTGCATCGCAAACAGGCCTCACGGCGAGCGGCCACGGCGTTGCCTGTACAGTTGGCGACTATGACGCTGATGGTTTGCCGGACCTGGCAGTAGCGATGAGCGATCGGGTGATTCTCTTTCATAATTTGGGCAATGGAAAGTTCGTGGACACGACGAAATCGGCGGGCATTCAAACATTGAATCGTCCGGCGGGATTGACGTTCATCGACTTCGATCACGACGGGGATCTGGATCTATTCGTAACTGGATCGGTGCTAAATTCTGCTTCGGGCGCGGGGCCGAGTGTTCTCTGGCGCAACAACGGCAACTCCACCTTTACAGAATGGACTGGACCAACGGGTCTGGCAGGCGAAGGCAGCACCACGGGATCTACGCTTTCTGACATCAATAACGACCGTGCCGTCGATCTGGTGGTCACGGGGACGGGAAACACGCCGACAATCTTTGAAAATGCGCGCGAGGGGCACTTTAAGGTTGTTCCGCTTTATGCAGCGACGGATCTCGCCCCAACGGTCGGCGTTTCTGTTTTCGACTTTAATAAGGATGGGTGGATGGATGTCGCGGTCACCCACGCGGGCGCTCCCGGAGTGAGCCTGTGGCGCAACGTCGATGGCAAGCACTTCGAACGTGTTCCGTTGCCGATCAAGGATGCAAAAGCCGCGTGGGGACTGACTCCGATCGATATCGACAACGATGGATGGATCGACCTGGCTGTTGTGATCGAGACGGAAAACGGGCCGGAGCTGCGAGTTCTGCGTAATCGCGGGTCTGCCGGCTTTGAGGACGTGAGCAGTGCGGTGGGCGCGGACAAACTGAAGCTCACGAATCCGCGATCGGTAATTGCTGTCGATGTGGATGGCGACGGGGCTGCGGATTTGGTTGTCACGCAGCTCAACCTACCGCCAGTGGTGCTCCACAATGTCGGCGGCAATCGGAATCATTCGATGCGTCTCGCGTTCACTGGTCTGGCGGATAACAAGACGGCACTGGGGACCAAGGTTGAGGTCTTCTCCAACGGCAAGTGGCAGAAGTTTGAGATTGCAGGCGGGTCCGGCTACCTGAGCCAGAACTCGACTGAGATACTGGCGGGACTGGGAAAGGCAGAGCACGCCGATGTAGTGCGGATGCTGTGGCCAACCGGTGTGCCCCAGGACGAGATCGACCTCGCGGCAGCGAAACCCGCCGCAATCACTGAGCTCGACCGGCGAGGAAGTTCTTGCCCGGTGCTCTTCGCGTGGGACGGCGAGAAATATGAGTTTGTCTCCGATGTAATTGGCGCGGCGGTGATTGGACATTGGGTATCGCCAACCGCGACCAACAAGGCCGACGCCGATGAGTGGATCAAGGTCGACGGCTCGCAACTGAAGGCCCGTAACGGATATCTGAGCCTGAGATTTGGCGAGCCAATGGAGGAGATCAACTTCGTCGACCAAGTACGGCTGGTGGCCGTCGATCATCCTGAGGGGATTGAGGTCTATCCAGACGAGCGCTTCCTGAGCGAGCCCCCGTTTGCATCCGGCCGCACTGTGGTTGCTTCTGCGGCGACGCATCCGCCAGCGGGAGCGTGGGATGACAAGGGGCGCGATGTGCTCGCATCACTAACCACACGCGATCACAAATATGTTCGTGACTTCACGAATCTGAGCTACGCGGGCTACGCGAACCGGCACACTCTCACGCTCGATCTTGGGCCGTGGTCACGGGAGAATCCTCTTCGCCTGTTCATGCACGGCTTCATCGAGTACTTCAGCGCCAGTTCGATGTATGCGGCGTGGCAGGCGGGACTCGCGCCGATTCCGCCATACGTGGAAGCGCAGATGCCGGATGGAACCTGGAAGCGAATTGTCGATGACATGGGATTTCCGGCGGGATTGCCGCGTACGATTGTCGTGGATTTGACCGGCAAACTGCCGGAAGACGCTCGGCGCGTTCGCATCACGACGAATCTGCAGATTTATTGGGATCAGGTGCTGGTCGATAACGGCCCAGACGAACTGAAGCAGGTTCGACAGACCGAACTGCCCCTGGGGATGGCGCACCTGGCCTTTCGCGGATATCCGCAGCAGGTGGACGGTGAGACTCCGGGCGACCTGACCTATCACTACGACAAGATCAGCGCGACCGGGCCGTTCCAGTGGCAGCGCGGCAGCTACACGCACTACGGCAACGTGACTTCGCTGCTCGATAGGCCGGATAACAAGTACGTGATTTTCGGCAGCGGCGAGGAGATCGACACGGAGTTCAGCGCGGCGACGCTGCCTCCACTTCCCGCGCACTGGAAGCGCGACTACTTCTTCTACGCGAATGGCTTCGTGAAAGATATGGACTTTTACGAGGCTCTGCCTTTCACGGTTGCGCAGCTGCCGTTCCACGAGATGAGCACCTATCCCTATCCGACGAGTGAGCACTATCCCGATGGCGCGGCAGCACTCAAGTATCGTCTTGACTGGAACGACCGCTTCGAGTCCGGCGAGCGCACGCAGCGTTTTCAGTTCCGGTATGTGCCTACGGAGTCGCAGCCGATCACGAGCACGCCGTGAACGTAACACTGCTGTCTGCAGTCGAGCAACTTGCGCTTCTGGAACGCGGCAATATTTCTGCGCTTGAGCTGGCCGAGGAGCACATTCGGCAGATAGAACGGCTCAATCCGCGGCTCAATGCGCTGATCGAGTTTGATCCTGAGCGTGTACGCGCTCAGGCACGGGAAGCGAAACGTGGACCGCTGGCCGGGCTGCCGCTGACGGTGAAGTCGTCGATCGAAGTGAAGGGAAACCGGTGCGAAATTGGCAGCGTGCTCAATCGTGGGCACCTGGCGCATGAGGATGCGGAATCCGTGACGCGCCTTCGCCACGCTGGTGCGACCGTGTTGGGAACAACGAACTGTCCCGAATTCCTGATGGCGTACGAGACGGACAACCTGCTCTATGGGAAGACGAGCAACCCATGGAATCTGGAGCATTCCGCGGGCGGATCGAGCGGTGGTGAAGCAGCGGCGATTGCGGCTGGATTGTCGGCGGCCGGACTAGGCAGCGACAGCGGCGGCTCTGTGCGCGTGCCGGCACACTTCTGCGGAGTCGCGTCACTGAAGCCTACGCCGGGGCGCGTGCCGGGGCGCGGGCATCGCCCGTCGTCGGTCGGGCCGTTCTCGATTCTGGGAGCGGTCGGTCCGATGGCACGCACGATCGCGGATGTGGCGTTGTTGTTCCGGACGATTTGCGCACAGGATCCGCTTGATCCGGAGAGCGCACCGCTGGCCGTGCGGCAAATTTCGTCGGACGAGGCCAAGCTTATTCCGATCGGCTGGTTTGAGGATGATGGCCTGACGCCCGTCACGGAGGAAACGCGACAGGCAGTGCGCGACGCGGTGCAGGCGCTTGAACGGCAAGGCTTCAACATACAGCCCTTTCGTCCCAATGCGCTCGAGGAGGCGCGCAAGCTATGGTCGATTTTCTTCGTCCAATGCGGCGCGATATTTTACCAGCAGGCCATCGAAGGGCGCGAGCAGCATCTCAGTCCGATCTTTCGAGGATTTCTGGAAATCGCCCGCGCGGAGCAACTGCTGACGGCAGACTCTCTACTGCGTGCGTGGGCAGAGTGCGACATGGTTCGTCACAAATTGCTGGCGGAGATGCAGCAGTTTACGATCCTGCTTTGCCCGGTGTGCGCTGTTCCCGCATTTCGGCATGGCGAGCGGGCGTGGACGGTGGAGGGGCAGACTGTTCGTTATCTCGATGCGATGCGGTATACCCAATGGTTCAATCTGTTCGCCGCTCCCGCAGCAGTCGTTCCCGTGGGTAGATCACCGGAAGGCTTGCCGATCGGGGTACAGATTGCGGGACGTCCTTTCGAAGATGAAGCGGTGCTGGCCGTCGCGGCCTGCGTTGAGCGTGAGTTTGGATATCAGGCTCCGCCGATATCCTGAATGACATCGAGAGCTCGCTCGAGCCTGACTCCACGCGACGCTTTCAGCAAGACAATGTCACCAGGACGCAGTTGTTCGCGCAGCCATTGCCCAGCTTGCTCCGGCGAGTCGAAATAGACGGCATAAGCCGAGCGCGCAGCATCGACGAGATGAACGGCATGGCCCCGAACTCCAATAACGATGTCGATGCCCGCATCTGAAGCAGCTTTACCGCCGGCTGTGTGGAGGGAAGCAGACTCCGATCCGAGTTCGAGCATTTCTCCAGCGACGAGAATGCGACGGCCATCGTCTGAGACCGGCATTGAGGCCAGCGTACCGATCATGGCCTTCAAGGCTTCGGGATTGGAATTGTAACTGTCGTTGATAACTGTTGCGCCACGCACTTCAATAATCTGCCCGCGCTTGTCTTCAGGATGCAATTCAGAGAGGGCCTGGCAGCAGGTTTCGAGAGGGACCCCAGCTTCTATGCCGACGGCGACGGCGGCGAGTGCGTTTGCGACGTTGTGCTCGCCGAGTAAATGAAGATGAAGGGTGGCGTGCGAGTCACCTGCGCGTATTGCGATGCGCTGGCCATCGGTGCCGAGCGGCTCGATCGACTCAGCGCGCGGATCGGAGCACGGGCCCCGGCCAAAATAAATGGCCTTACCGCGAAAGTCGCGACCGAATTGCGAGACATACGCGTCGTCGCAATTGAGAAACGCGACGCCGTGCGCGGGGAGCGCTTCGATCAGTTCATATTTGGCGCGGGCAATGCCGGCGACACCGTCGGGAAAAAACTCCGCGTGCGCGTTGCCTACGTTAGTGACGACGCCCCAATCAGGTGAGGCGATGCGCGCGAGAGCGGCAATTTCTCCAGCGCTTGACATGCCCATTTCGATGACGGCGATTTCGTGGTGCGGCTCCAGTTTGAGCAACTGCAAAGGCAGGCCAAATGCGTTGTTCAGGTTGCCGTGCGACTTGAGTACCGAAAAACGTGCGCCCAGAACTTTGGCGATGGCTTCTTTCGTCGTCGTCTTGCCAGCTGATCCGGTAATGGCTACGACACGCCTTGCCCAATGCCGCCGCGCTGCCATTGCGAGTTGCTGAAGCGCGGCGAGCGGATCGTCCACCACGAGCAGCGGATGCTTGCATGCCTCTTCCGGGAGCGCGGTCACATTGTCCCGCGCCACAACAGCGGCGATTGCCCCGCGACTAAAGGCGGCCGCGACGAAGTCGTGGCCGTCGAAGTGCTCGCCCTTGACTGCATAGAACAGATCGCCGCTCTGGAGCGTGCGCGAGTCGATGGAATATCCTGTTGCGGCCAGACCAGGCTCCGAATGAGGCAGCTCCGCGCTGGACCACTGGGCGATTTCGTGGAGATCGAGCTTCATGCTTTCACTCCCGACTGCAACTCGTTGAGAACTGTCGCGGCGACCTCAGCGTCATCGAAGGGGATGGTTCCGTTCTTCAGCGTCTGCGTCTTTTCGTGGCCCTTGCCCGCGATGAGAACGATGTCTCCGGGACTGGCGGCTTCGAGCGCCAGTCGGATGGCACGATAACGATCCACTTCCGTTACAAATTGCACGCCGGTCGCTTCGAGGCCAGGTAGTATATCGCGGAGAATCGCTTCCGGATCCTCGCTGCGCGGGTTGTCGGATGTAAGAACGACGAAGTCGCTGCCTTCTCCTGCGGCTCGACCCATAAGTGGCCGTTTGGTTTTGTCGCGATCTCCTCCGCAGCCGAAGAGGGTGATGACTCTCCCACCAGTAGCGGTTACAAACTCGCGCGCCAGAGTAGTCAGGTTGCGAAGAGCGTCGTCGGTGTGGGCGTAATCGACAACTACGGTGAAGGGTTGGCCGCTGTCGACCGTCTGGAAACGTCCGGGCACGCACTGGAGGGACGCGACACCGGTACGAATTTCTTCGAGTGACAAGCCACGCGCGAAGGCAGCAGCAGAGGCAGCGAGCAGATTGTAGACATTTACCCTTCCGGTGAGAGGTGTTTGAATCTGTGCGGACCCGGTGGGGGATTCTAACGAGAAGCGCATGCCCGCTGCTGTCATCTGGATGCTCTCGGCACGGAAGTCGCCGGCTCCGATGCCGTACGAGAATATTTCCGAGCCAGCTTCGCGCGCGACCGATGCTAGTTGCGCGCCGTACGGATCTTCGATGTTCAGAACCGCTACGCGCGGAGGAGTCAGGAGGCTGCCGTCGAATAATCTGCGTTTGGCGGCGAAGTAGCTTTCCATCGTGCCGTGAAAATCGAGATGATCGCGGGTGAGATTGGTGAAGATGGCCACGTCGAAGGGCAGGCCGTGAACGCGGCCCTGTGCAAGGGCGTGCGATGAGACCTCCATTACGCCCTCGGTGGCTCCAGCATCGGCGCCATCGCGAAGGAGTTCGAGCAAATCGCGCGACTCGGGCGTGGTGTGCGGCGAGGGGCGAACTATGCCGGCCACGTGATACTCAATGGTGCCGACCAGAACGGTCTTGCGGCCCGCGTGGTTCAGCATTGCGTCAAGCAGAAACGCCGTCGTGGTCTTGCCGTTGGTTCCCGTCACGCCACACAGGGCCAGCTGCTTTTCCGGATGCGCGAAGAAGTTCGCTGCGATTTGCGCGAGAGCGTTGCGTCCGTGCGCAACTTCGGCCACTGCGATGTGCGGGTGATTCAGCGCCAGATCGTTGTATGTTGCTGATGAGTCGGTGACAACGGCCGCCGCGCCCTGATCGATTGCGCTCCGGACATAGCAATTGCCGTCGGTCGTCTCGCCCTGCATGGCGACAAAGAGCGAACCGGGGGCGATGCGGCGAGAGTCATACTCGACCCCTGTGACTGTGGCGCTCGGGCCCGAACGCCGGAGGCACGTAACTCCCTGCAAAATCTCTTCGATCTGCATACTGAACCAAATCTATTCTACGGTGGCAGGAAGCGGAAAATCGCGAAGGCTCAGCGTCCGAATCGTACGACAACTTCGGTTCCAGCGGGAACCATGGTGCCCGCGGCAGGGGCTTGGCCGCGTGCGATTCCCGTCCCGAGTATCTGGACCCCGAGCCCAACTCCGCCGGCCTGCTCGATAACTTTGCGGACAGGCTCGCCTGTGAAGGACGGCACGGCGACGCGAGCGCCTGAAGCCACAATCACAGAGCCATGGCCTGACGATAAGGATGGAGACCTGGCGGGCTGGGTTGCCTGTGCGATCAATGTTGGTTCGGGTCGCGACAAAGGTTGGGGCGGCGGTTTCAGGTCTGAAGAGGCAACAGCGGGAGATGAGTGCGTGGGAACGGCCACCTTTGGATCGAGCGCTGGCGGCGCATGGTCGTCTTTCGATTCGGGGAGGCGAGTCTGTGCTGGCGGGTTCGCGCGCAATGGGTCATCGGCGGGCAAGTTGTTCACCTCGGCAAAGAGTGAATCGAGGTCGTCCACATGCTCCGCGGGGTCTTCTTCAGCCTCCTGCACGCTCGAATTTATTCCTGGTGACTGCATCGGCTCATCGTGCAGAACGCCGAGGTATTCGAGGATCTGCTGCGCCAGGTCCTGAAAGACAGGTGCGCTGGCCTGGGCTCCAAAGTGCATGCTGTGTTGGGGCGAATCCATCACGACGGCCATGGTGATGGCGGGATTGTTGACCGGGGCGAATCCAACGAACGAGGCTACGAAGTTGGTCTTCGAATATGTGTGGGTGCGGGGGTCAATCTTCTGTGCCGTCCCGGTCTTGCCTCCGGCGCTGTATCCGTTCAGATGAACGGCACCGTGGGCGGTGCCGATGAGCACCACATCTTGCATCATCTTTCGCATTTGGGCCGCGGTCAGTTCCGAAATGACACGGTGCGCGCCGTCCGGCAATTGTTCGGGCAAGCTGGTCTCAGGATGAAAAACTGCTGGCTTCAGCCTTGGATCGCCCTTCGCTTGCTCTGTACTCTCGAGCAGAATGTGGGGAGGCAGGTAGACTCCGCCATTAGCAATGGTGGAAACCATGGTGGCGATCTGAATGGGTGTAACAGCAATTTCCTGGCCCATAGGAACAGCGCCCATCGTGGCCGGACCCCAATGCCTTAATGGCTCCAGCAACCCTCGCGTTTCGGCTGGCAGCTCAATGCCGCTGCGATCCCCAAACCCAAACGCACGGATATATTTGTAGAGGCGTTCAGGACCTACGCGCGCGCCTACGCGGATCGCGCAGACATTGCTGGAAACCGCCAGGGCCTTCCAGGCGGGTGTCATTCCAAAATGATCTCCCGGAGCATCGTGCACGGTGTGGCCGGCGACGTTCATGGACCCGCCACCGCAATCCACCATCGTATCCGGAGTGATGGCTTTTTCTTCCAGCGCTGCCGCATAGGTTACTGGCTTGAATGTGGACCCGGGCTCGTAGACATCGCTTACCGCGTGGTTTTTCAACAGACCGGTAGTGGCGTGACGAAAATCATTAGGATTGAATGTGGGCCGGACAGCAAGCGCAAGAATCTGCCCGGTGTGCGGATCCTGAACGACGACCGTGCCGTATTCTGCGTGTGTCCGCTCCATGTTAAGGTCCAGGGCCTTTTCGGCCATGAACTGAATGTTCTCGTCGATGCTGAGGACGAGGTTCTCTCCGGGGAGAGGCTCGCGCTCTTCGCTGCCCAGTACGTGCCTCCGCGCGTCGAGAGCAGTGAGCATGCGTCCTGGCGTGCCATGAAGATCTTCGTCGAAATTCTGTTCCAGGCCGCCAAGACCGTTGTCATCGATGCCGACGTAGCCGAGTACTTGCGCGGCAATCTGGTTATCCGGATAGAAGCGCTTGAATTCTTTCTGGACATAGACGCCGTGCAGGTTCAGCGCTTTTACCTTATCGATGATCGCTGCGTCCTGCTTACGCGCGACCCATGCGAAGTTGCGGGAGGCGTTCAGGCGCGCAAGGATCTGCTGCTCGGAGGTGAAGCTGTCAGTCGGATCGGTGTGAACTACCTTCGCCAGAGCGGCAGCGGTCTGCGGCCTGTCGGCACCGATCTCGGATGGCACTGCGTAAACCGAGTCCACAAACACCGTCATGGCCAGCTCGTGCAGGTTGCGGTCGTAGAGAACGCCACGGCGGGGAGCGACTTCAAAGCCGCGCTGCTGCTGCTTCGCGGCACGCTCGACGAATTCCTGGTGGCGAAACACCTGCAGCCAGGTGAGACGCCCGCAAATCAGTACTGCCCAGAAGAGAAACAAAAGGAGAAGGTTGAGCACGCGCATGCGGCTCATGGGCGTAATTACGCCGGTCTTTGCTACTGGTGAGGAGATGGCGGGCGAAAATGAAAGACTTTTCACTGCGGCGGCGATCCCCTCCCGAAAGGTTAGAAGCTAGCGGATGGCTGGAAGCATAGGCGTGACTTGGGCCAGTGCGGGGGCATTCGGATCGGCGGTGGCGTCGGGGCGAACGACCTGTCCGGGGTGTGGAGCCGTGAGCCCAAGTTGACGCGCCATCTGGTCGATGCGCGCCGGATCGCCCAGCTGCGCTTCGGTGAGGCGAAGCTGGCGGTTCTGCTCCTCCAACTGCAGAAGCTGCTGCTTCTCCGACTCGATACGGTAGCCGCATTCGATGGCGCTGAGGTGCTGCCATCCGTACATCATGATGAGCCCGAAGAGCAGGGCCATGGCGCAAGCGAAGGTGCGCATCTCCTTAACGCGCTCAGGATCGGCGGCCTTCACGATCCGCGAATTGTCGAAACGCTTGACGAAGAAGACTTCGGGCGTGGGCCCACGGCGGGCGCGCTGCTGCGCCGCCAGCAGCGACTGGTTGCGTTCCACGATCCGGTCATAGCTGTTGCGGCCGATGCTGTTGGGTGCCGCGAATGCCTGTGTCGCCATGATCTTCTCCTAAGTGCAGCCAGTAACTTGTTGGCTGCGGTACCACTGATTACATCTGAAAACTTGCTGCTTTCTCCCTCTTACGACCGGGCCTGGGTCGCTAAGTACAGGAGGGAAGATTACGAGGTTCGTCTTGATTTACTTTCGCCATTTTGGTGCGGTGGGACGACCCCGGCCCGATGTTTTAATTGCAGGGATCAGGGATTAGTTATTGGGGATTTGGAAACCGTATTCAATCGCTAATCCCTATTCCCTAATCCCTGTTCTCTGCCTTTCTCTCCGCGGCCCTCAGCTTCGCGCTGCGGGAACGCGGGTTGCGATCCGTTTCCTCTGCTTCAGCCGTTATCGGCTTCCGTGTGAGGACTTCATAAATCCCTTGCTGCGCGCCTTCGCGCAGCGAATCCTTTGCTAGCCGGTCCTCGAGAGAGTGGAAGCTGATCACTACCAGCCTTCCTCCGGGCTTCAACAGCCCCGGTGCTGCTTTGAGCAGCGCGTCGATTTCCTCGAGCTCGGCGTTTACGTAAATTCGGAGAGCCTGAAAGGTCCGCGTTGCGGGATGCAGAAAATGCCGGGCGCCCTTGTGTTTCATCGCCGGGGCCGCGGCCGCTACGATTCCGGCTAGCTGCGCCGTCGTCGTAATCGGCCGGGCCCTGACAATGGCTCTGGCGATTCTCCGCGACCTCCTTTCCTCTCCGAATTCGTAAATCAGGTCAGCAAGCTCTTTTTCGCCGGCCTGGTTTACCACTTGTGCGGCGGTCGCGCCCTGGCGAGGATTCATCCTCATATCCAAGGGGCCGTCCGCCTGAAAACTGAACCCTCTGTGCGCATCGTCGAAGTGCATGGAGCTGGCTCCGAAGTCGGCCAGCAGTCCATCCAGACTCCCGGGCTGCAGTCGCTCGCCCGCCTGGGAAAACTCGACATCGTGCAGGATGACTTCGGGCATTGCCGCTCCCAGCTCTTCGCGCAGCGCGTCAAGCCGCTGCCTTGCGAGAGCCATTGCCTCAGGATCGCGGTCGAAGGCAATCAACTTGCCCTCCGGTCCCAGTTCGCGCGCAATTGCGCTCGAATGGCCTGCCAGTCCCAGGGTGGCGTCTACATAGGTGCCGCCCCGGCGCACATTCAGGTATCGGATCGCTTGTTGTAAAAGAACCGGCACATGGCGCTCATGCTCGTTCATGTGCTCCCCCTTGGGGGTAGTTACAGCTTGAAATTCTCGAGCTCCCGCTCGTCCGCCTCGGTCATCGGTTCGAGGCTCGCTACGAACGCCTCGCGGTTGGTGACCTTCAAAAATGTCTGCATGCCAAACACCAGCACATCGCCCAACGTATTCGTCTTCTCGCGCAAGATCTGCGGTAACAGCACCCGCCCCTGCGAATCCATCTCGGTCGTCTGGCCGTAATAGTTCACGTAGTTCAACAGCTTCTTCTTGGCAGGATTGAAATTGGGAATCTCAGCCAGCTTCTGTTCGAACTTTTCCCATTCCTGCATCGGATAAATCTCCGCGTCTTTGCCGTCGCGGCTGGTGATGTAAAACTGCGTTCCGTATTTCTCCTCAACCACGCGCTTGAAGTCGGCCGGCAGCTTAAGCCGTCCCTTCTCGTCAACCCGGGTTGGGAGATTTCCACGAAACATCGATTCCTATTTCGGTCAAACCCGCTCTCGGACTTCCCACTCTGCGCGTCCGTCGTTCTGCCGGATTGAATCTGACCCAAAAGCAAGGTTGTTGCTCCCTTTTGGACCTCTTTTGACCGCTTTCGACCACAATCGTAGCGCAGGAATAAGCCATGTCCAAGGGGAAAAACAAGAGATTTTGGCGCTAAACCTTAGGAATTAGAGGGGGTTGGTGGATGTCTTGTGGAAACATCAACCTGTTGTGCCAAAAATCGCGGACCAGCACAACATACAGTGTTACTTGTTTTGGTTCACGGCTTCAAGAACGTGCTTGCCAGATCGGAGAACTCAAGGTAAAGCGAAAATTTGGCGATAATACATGCATTTTTTCGCTCACTCCTGCCCCTCGCACTCTCTTCTTTGCCGCGTTTTCATTTGAACATAAAAGACCAGGTACACAACAACAGCAATGTTGAGGAGGGTGAGTACGATCTTGATCCATGTGACGTGGCGAACGATTTCAAACAGCTCCCAGGGCAGAAACGACGCGGTCAGGATCAGAGTGACGTACTCGGCCCAGACTTTTCTGAGCACCAGTCCGATGCCTTCAAGAAGATGGAGACATGAAGCGGCGAAGATGGCGATGCTGATCTGTTTCAGCCGGTGCGGATCGATCATCGCAACCTTTTCGAGAATGAGGCTGGCGAAGCGGCCTTCTGTATCGAAGCGCAGGTCGATGATGAAGCGCGTAACTACGTCGACCAGATCGGCGTGGAGAAGCTTGAGCGCTCCAATGCCCAGGAGGATGAAGAGGGCCGCTTCCAGCAGTTTCCATATGCCGATAGCAATGATCCATCGTTCGCTTGTTGAAACGGGAGCGTGTTTCCGAACGGAGGCCGAGGTGGACATCGTGGGTGTGATTCTCCGCTCGTCTGCCTCAGCGTTTTGAGCTTCGGGAAGCAAGTGGGAATTCTTTACAGGATAACCGCTTGGTCCACATTGCGGGCGCATCAACATTCTGCCTGATTTCTTTCCTTCCGCAAACGGGCGTTGCAATTCAAAGCGAAACTCGCCCTTAAAGCGCCCATCCGGTTACATCTCTCAGCGCGTACTCCGCACGGAAGTACAGAGTTGCACACGAAAGGAACACTCCAAATGAAGAAGCATTACGCAATGATGCTGACCATAGTTCTTGGATTTGCGGGTTTGGCCGCGCACGCGCAAAAGGATCCCATGGTAGGCGGGGCCGAGATGTATCCAACCAAGAACATCGTCGAAAACGCCATGAATTCGAAAGACCACACCACACTAGTCGCTGCGGTGAAAGCCGCGGGTCTGGTTGAAACCCTGGAGGGCCCTGGCCCGTATACAGTATTTGCGCCAACGAACGAAGCATTCGCCAAGCTCCCGGCTGGAACCGTGGATACTCTGCTGAAGCCGGAAAACAAGGCGACACTGACAAAAATTCTTACCTACCATGTCGTCACCGGGAAGGTTTCATCGAAAGATCTGATGAAGATGATCAAGGATGGCGGTGGGAAGGCAGAGATCAAGACCGTGGAAGGCGGAACGCTGACGGCCAGCATGCATGGCGGCAAGATCGTGCTGACGGATGAGAAAGGCGGGATCTCTACCGTGACCATCGCCAACGTTTATCAATCAAACGGCATCATACATGTCGTTGACACGGTACTGATGCCGAATTAAGTGTGCATTACTCAAAGGCGGGCCCTGGTCGACCCGCCTTTCTTTTTCCCAACTGGTCAAGTTGTTAAGGTGGGACGATGCGGCACACCTTCACCGCCAGCCAATGGGTTCCCAGCCCTGTTGAGCGGGTCTTCGAATTTTTCGCGAATCCTCAGAACCTTATGCCGTTGATGCCGCGCTGGAGTAGGGCGCGCGTCGACGAGTCGCGGATCGTTCCGCCGAGCAGTCCTGCTGAAGACAACGTCGGTGGCATCCCGGCGGGCATCGGGTCCGTAGTGACGATCAGCTTCAGGCCGATTTCCTTCTTGCCGATTCGTCTACTGTGGGAGGCTAGAATTTCGGAGTTCGTGCCCAACGACCATTTCTGCGACGAGCAAATGCGCGGGCCGTTTGCATACTGGAAGCAGTGCCACCGGGTTCGCTCGGAGTCTCGCGACGGCGTGATGGGCACGCGGATTGCCGATGAAGTTGTTTATGAAATAAAGATGGGTCCCGCTGGCGAACTGGCACACCGTCTATTCTTCGCCGGGCAGATTGGACGGCTGTTTGCCTATAGGCAGTCGCAGGTAGAAAAGATTCTGGGCGGCGGTTCTCACCGCGATTAGCGCGCGACCAAGCGCCTCAGTCCTTTCCGCTTCAGATGAGGAGCCAGCTTCTCCATCGCGGCCTCCACGCTTATGCCATGGCGCGCGCGCAGCTGATCCACTTTGCCGTGTTCGATGAAGCGATCAGGCCAGCCGATGCGAACAACGCGTATGGTGAATCCCATCTCGCTCAGCGCTTCGAGAACCACGCTTCCGAAGCCGCCCATTAGGACATGATCTTCAAATGTAACAATGGCGGTTACACGCTTCGCGTAGGCGGCAAGCAGGTCCCGGTCAATGGGCTTCACAAATCTCGGATTGATGACGGCTGCGGAGTGGCCCTGGTGCTCGAGCGCATCGGCAAGCTCCCTGGCCATGGGCAAGAGCGCGCCGAGGCCGAAGATGGCAATCTCATCGCCGTCGCGAATAATCTCTGCCTTGCCAATCGGCAGGGCTACCGGATGCTCCTTCACCAAAGCTCCCGGGCCTGTGCCGCGCGGATAGCGCACCGCTGCGGGACCACTGTGCAGCATGGCCGTGTAAAGCATGTCGGCCAGTTCGTCCTCATCCTTCGGGTCCATATGAATGATGTTGGGAATGCCGCGCAGGTAGCTGATGTCGAAGAGGCCGTGATGCGTTGCGCCGTCGTCGCCGCTCAGGCCGCCGCGGTCCATGCAGAAGACGACCGGAAGGTTCTGCAGGCAGACATCGTGGACGATGGGATCGAAGGCCCGCTGAAGGAATGTGGAGTAGATGGCGCAGAAGGGCTTGTAGCCTTGCGTGGCCATGCCGGCGGCGAAGATAACCGCATGCTCCTCGGCAATGCCCACGTCGAAATACTTTTTGGGATGGTGCGGACGGAAGAGATCGAGCGCAGTGCCGTTGGGCATAGCGCCGGTAATCGCCACCAGCTTTTCATTCTCGTTCGCGAGCTTCACCAGAGTGTCGGCAAATACTTCGGAATAGGTGCGCTGCCCTACTGGCTTTGTCTCGCCGGTCTCAGGATCGTAGGGGCCCAGTCCGTGAAATTTCTTCTGCTTGTCGAGCGCCGGCTGGAAACCGCGGCCTTTCTGCGTGATGAGGTGCAGCACAACGGGCTTGTCCTGCTGCTTAAGGAACTGAAACGTCTCGATCAGCAGGGCGATGTTATGACCGTCGAGCGGGCCGTAGTAGGTCAGACCAAATTCCTCGAAGAATACTGAGGGCCACAACAGGCCCTTAGCGGCTTCTTCGGCACGCCGCACGACACTGATCGCTTTCTTGCCGCCAACCCGCTCAAGCAAGCGTGCGGCGCTTCCATGCAGATGCGAAACGTGCTCGTTGGTCACGATCTTGTGCAGATATCTAGCGATTGCACCAACATTGCGGTCAATCGACCACTCGTTATCGTTGAGCACGACAATCATCCGCCGGGTCTGGTCGGCGATGTTGTTCAGAGCCTCGAAAGAGATGCCATTGGTGAAGGCGGCGTCACCGGCAAGCGCAACCACATGTTCATTGCCACCAGCCAGATCGCGAGCCACGGCCATGCCCAACGCTGCAGAAAGTGCCGTGCCTGCGTGGCCTGCCCCATAAGCGTCGTGCTCGCTCTCGGTGCGCAGCATGAAGCCGTTCAATCCACCCGGCTGGCGAATCGTCTCAAGGCGCTCGCGGCGCCCAGTGAGCAGCTTGTGAACGTAGGCCTGGTGACTCACGTCAAAGACGAACTTGTCGGTTGGGGTGTCGAAAACATAGTGCAAAGCGAGGGTCAACTCGACCACCCCGAGATTTGGACCGAGGTGTCCGCCGGTCTTCGAGAGCGTGAGAATCAGCCGCTCGCGTATTTCCTGCGCAAGGCTTTCAAGCTGGGGGATTGAAAACTTTTTGATATCTGCCGGTGAGTGGACGGTGTCGAGTAGATTGCCCATGAATAAGCGAAGACGCCCGTCAGATTTAAACCCGACCAGCGCGACCATGTTGCCCGATACCAAAAAGACCCCGAATCCGGGGCCTTTACCGCCAGGCGACGGTCATTCTTCTTCGACGTAGTATAGCAACTTGCCGGAAACAACGTAGCGAGAGTTTCCTTGTGGTCCTCACTCGGTCAGTGCCACAACCGCTTCTGGCGACGGGACTTCCGAGCGGAACTCTCCCTCCCAGCGCGCAACGACTGCGGAGGCAAGACAATTCCCCACTACATTTATGGTGGTTCGTCCCATGTCCATCAGGGCATCGATTCCCAACAGGACAAAGATCGGCTCCTCGGGCAACCCAAAGATCGAAGCGGTCGCCAGGAGGACCACAAGGACCGCGCGAGGAACTCCAGCGACACCTTTGCTGGTGAGCATGAGTGTGCCCAGCATCACGATCTGCTGAGTGAGGCTCATATGAATGCCTGCGGCCTGGGCTACGAACATCGAGGCAAGCGCAAGATAGAGCGCCGATCCGGCCAAGTTGAAGCTGTAGCCAGTGGGGATGACGAATCCTACGATATTCCTCGGCACACCGAAGGCTTCCATCGATTCGATGGCGCGCGGCAGGGCCGCTTCCGAAGTGCTGGTGGCGAAGGCGATGGTTGCGGGTTCGGCGACTGCGCGTAGAAATTCGCCGACGGGAACACGGGCGAGCAGTGCGGCAGGAAGCATGCCAAGCACAGCAAAGGCAATGAGTGCGACGTAGAGCGTGATGAGCAGCTTGCCGAGGTTCAGCATGACGCCCAATCCGGAGTGAGCGACAGTATAGGCGAGCGCGGCTGCGACTCCGATGGGTGCGAAGTACATCACCAGGTTGGTGAAGGCGAACATGGTTTCGGTGAGTGACTCGGCCAGGCGCACCATGGGCGCGCGCTTGGCTTCACTGAGGCGTCCGAGAGCCAATCCAAAAAGGATGGCGAAGACCGCAACCTGAAGAATCTGGTTGTCCGCGACCGCTTTGGCGATGTTCTCTGGAAAAATCCGAAGCAGGAACTGCTGCCAGGAGAGCGCCGGCTCGTGCTCCGCCCCTGTTTCCACTCGGAGTTGTGTCTGAGCGCCGACGACACTCACGGATTGGGTAGTATCGAGGCCAACACCGGCCTTCGAGACGTTAATCGCGACGAGGCCGATAATCAGCGCTACAGTCGTCAACACTTCAAAGTAGACGAGCGACTTCAAGCCGAGGCGTCCAACAGCGCGCAATTCTCCGTGGCTGGCGATGCCGGTTACGAGGGTGCCGAAGATCAGCGGAGCGACGATCACCTTGATGAGCCGCAGAAAAATGTCGCTCAATACGCGGATGGAAAGGGCGACTCGCGGGGCGTCAATGCCGAACTCGACCCCTGCCAGCATTCCGAGAAAGATCCAGCCAGTGAGTGAGCGATTTCGCGCCGCAGCGACAGAGAGCAGAATGAGAGCTGCCACGCGTAATGCCATGCCCGGGTACAGAGCTCCTGCGGCAGCGATCGCCACGCCGACGGCGTAGAGCGCGACTCCGCCTGCAATCAAAATCGTCAGAACGCGCTTGTGTGCACTCGATACCATCTCGCTGCTAGCATTATGCTTCAGATGATCTTGATCTGCTGTTTCCACCCGCGATGCTCACGTGCAACGATCCGGAGGCTTCCTCGGCAATGCGACGTTCAGTCCTTTTCTTCCCTTGCCTGCTGATTGTTTGTTCCATTCTTCCTGTTGCCCAAGCACAGCTCGATCCCCTTGCGAAGCCGGCTCCGAGCGCCAATCCGCTGACCGATCCGTCGTACTCGCCGGGCGTCGCGCTCCTCTTCGATCTTGAAGCGAAGTTCGCAGCCGACACGGCCAAACACGGCGGGGCGGCATTCGCGCAGTGGTTTGCCGAGGACGCGGTGACGTTGAACAACGACCAGGCTCCGGTGATGGGAAGGGCCGCCATCGTGGCGGACGCAACGTGGTCGCCTGCCGACTACCAGCTCACATGGACTCCGGAAGGCGGACGCATGGGCCCCGACGGCGATATGGGGTTCACCTGGGGGCACTTCGAGAGCCACTTCAAGGATCGTGATGGGACGCCAAAGGTGAAGACGGGCCGCTACATGACGGTCTGGAAGAAACAGGCTGACGGTTCCTGGAAGGTTGCGCTCGACGCCAGCAACAACGAGCCTCCGAAGAAGGACGATTGCTGCAAGCTGCCCTGATCAGAGGCCGCCCAAACATAGATATTTAGTCTGCAGGTAATCGTCCATCCCATAGTGGGAGCCCTCGCGCCCGTAGCCTGATTCCTTGACGCCGCCGAAGGGCGCGACCTCGGTGGAAATCGACGCCTCGTTGATGCCGATCATGCCCGCTTCCAGCGCGGCCGAGACGCGCATGACGCGAGCAAGATCGCGCGAGTAGAAATAGGCTGCCAGACCGAATGGCGTACTGTTCGCAGCCGCAATCGCCTCGTCTTCATCGTGAAAGCGAAAGAGAGGCGCAACTGGTCCGAAGGTCTCTTCGCATGCCACATCCATGCCGGAATCCACATCGACGAGAACCGTGGGCTCATAAAAATACCGGCCCAGCGCGTGACGTTTGCCACCCACCAGTAGGCGGGCACCACGCGCGACGGCATTGGCAACGTGCCGCTCCACCTTTTCGAGAGCCCGGGCATTGATAAGAGGGCCGATCTCTGGTTCGCCATCGCCCGCCTGGCCTACGCGCAGTTTCGAGACGGCCTGAACGACACGCTCGGCGAAGTCGTCGTAGATGGTGTCAGCGACATAAATGCGATTGGCGCAGATGCAGGTCTGCCCTGAGTTTCGAAACTTGGCGAGGATCACGCCTTTCACCGCTGCGTCCAGGTCGGCATCGTCGAAGACAATGAACGGCGCGTTTCCGCCGAGTTCGAGCGAAAGACGCTTGAGCGTCGGCGCGGACGCCTGTGCCAGATGCTTGCCCACCGCTGTCGATCCGGTAAAGGAGAGCTTGCGAATGCGCGAATCGCTTAGCCAATTGTCGGCCACGGAGGAAGCGCGCTCACGCGAAGCGGGTACGACATTAATGACTCCCGCGGGGATGCCTGCTTCGGCAGCGAGCAGAGCCAGCGCGAGGGCGGAGAGTGGCGTATCTTCCGCGGGCTTGGCGACGATGGTGCAGCCTGCTGCGAGCGCTGGCGCAATCTTACGGGCCAACATGGCGATGGGGAAGTTCCACGGAGTGATGGCTGCGGCAACACCGACAGGCTCTTTGGTAACGATGATCTTGCGCCCAGGCGCGGTTTCGGGGATGACGTCGCCATAGGCGCGTTTGGCCTCTTCGGCAAACCACTCGATATAGGCCGCGCCGTATGCCACCTCGCCACGGCTCTCGGCAAACGGCTTACCCTGTTCGAGCGAGATAAGGCGCGCGAGGTCTTCCTGGTTTTCCCGGACCATTGCGAGCCACGCCTGCAGGTGCTGGGCGCGCTCTTTTGCGAGAAGTTTGCGCCAGCATGCGAAGGCGCGATGCGCAGCCTCGGTTGCCGCCTGCGCTTCGGCCGCACCGCAATCGGCTACTGTGGCGATTACAGAACCGTCGGCAGGGTTCTCAACACTGAATGTGCCGCCGTCGCTTGAGGGGACGCGCTGGTTGTCGATCCAGGCGTGGGCAACGATCAGGTCATTCCGGTCAAGTCGCAGCATACTGTCTCTCAATCTTCGTTTCTCTTTTGTCTGATGATCGTTCTATGCGGACCGCTCAGGAAGCAGGCGATGAAAGAACCAGAAATGCTCTTCGCGAACATAGCCGAGCTTGCGGTAAACGCCCTGGGCGGCCAGATTGTCGTGCGCCGTCGCCAGGGTGAGGCGTTCAGCCCCGGTTTTGCGCGCAAACTCCTCGGCATGCTTAAGAAAGTTGGTCGCAATGCCTTTCCTGCGAGCGGAGAGATCAACGAAGAGATCTTCCAGGAACCAGATAGGCCGCATAGCGAGTGTATTGGTTGATGGCATCAGATGCATGAAGCCTACGGCTTTGCGGCCGCTGGCCGAAGCGGTCCAAGCCAGAAAATATTGGGCCACAGAAAATTGCCCCGCAGGCTGCGCCGAGGAGAGTGCAACGCGATCGCGAATAAAAGTGGAGGCTCGCGCTTCGTCCGGCTCTTCGCCATAAAACGCGCGGTAGGCATTGTAGAGACGGACGACTTCGGGGATGTCCCGGGTAGACGCCAGCTGAATGCTTACATCTCTTTCGCTCATGAGGATAATTCTCCCATCCCTTCGGCTTGCGCCACTCGCATTCGCAGTTATTCACGCACAATCCAGTCGCGTCATTTCTTCTGCGCATTGCCGCTTCTCTGAAAGCGGGCTGGACGCCAAGTTTTCCTTGACAGCCATTAAAATTTCACTAATCTTGCTGAATATATGTAAGGTTTTTCGCTCCCTGCAATTGTTCGCGTTTCGCAAGACTTTCGCAATCCAACGGAATTCGGTTCACAGGCAAAGTCGTCTTTATTCTCCTCTCATGAGGTATAGAGAATGCTGTTTTCCGCAGGTCGCAGTCGCTGGAGCTCCTTTTTCTTCCTCGCCTCCACGCTTTTCTTCTCGCTTCTCCTGCTGTTCTTTCCCCGTCTGAGCTCTGCACAATCCACCGCGGGCCGCCTTCAGGGCCGGGTGCTCGATCCCACGGGCGCGGTAATTCCCGGCGCTTCTCTGACGCTGACCAACGCAAACTCCGGCGTGGCCCTGAAGACTGAAGCGGGAAAAGGCGGTGACTACACCTTTCTCACCGTGCCCCCAGGGCAATACAAACTGCAGGCCGCAGCTCCGGGCTTCCAGGAAGCGGTCGCCGACGGTATCACTGTGCAACTGAACGCAACGGTGAGTTATGACGTCCGCATGACCGTGGGCTCAACTGCGCAATCGGTTGAGGTGACGGCATCGGCTCCGCTGGTCGACACCACCAGCACGCAGTTGGGCGCAGTCGTGGATTCGCGGTCCGTAGAGAACCTCCCTCTCAATGCGCGAAACACCTATCAGCTTCTGCAACTGCAGCCCGGTGTGACCGGCGTGGGCGGCGCGGACCTCTTCTATGGCAGCGATCAGGCGGGCGCGGTCTCGGTCAATGGCGGCCGTGGACGCTCGAACAACTTTAGCGTGAACGGCGGAGACGCCAACGATTTGTTTGTGAACGCCCCAGGTATTCAGCCGTCTCCCGATGCGATTGATGAATTTCGCGTGATTACCAACACCTTCGATGCCGAGTACGGCCGCAATTCCGGCGCGGTGATCAATGTGGTGACGAAGTCGGGAACCAACGATTATCACGGCAGCATCTACACCTACGTCCGCAACCAGGCGATGGATTCGAAGGGCTATTTCGATCTGGCCACGCCCGACGACTCGCAGCTCCAGTTCGGCGCAACCATCGGGGGACCTATCCGCAAAAACAAGACCTTCTACTTTGTCTCTTATGAAGGACTGCAGTTGCGCAAAGGCATCAGCTCCGACCAAGTGCAGGTGCCTACGCAGCAGGAGCGTAACGGCGTCTTCGATGACACCTCGCCGTTTGCTGGTACCTTAACCGATTCGACCACTGCGTCCATATTCCAGGACCGCGCTGGCTGCGCCGCTGCCATTTCTGCCAGGGGCGGGACTGCTCCCGTGGCAGGCGCAGCCTGGGCAGACATTTTTCCCGGCAACGTTGTACCTCTGGACTGTTTCGATCCGGTAGCGGAAAACATCGTGGACAATTACGTACCTCTTCCGAACGTTGCCGGGAACAAGTTTGAGGGAGCGCCAAATCAACATTCGCGCGGGAACCAGGGCACGGTTCGAGTCGATCATAACTTCAGCGAAAAGAATTCGCTGACCGGCTACTACTACGTTGACGATGAATGGGTGGCAAATCCGTTCACCCGCTTCCAGGCGGAAATCCCCAATCTTCTGCCCGGATTTGGCAGCAACAACGCCACCCGCAATCAGCAGATCAACATCGCGGATACCTGGACGATCAGCCCCACGACACAGAACGAAGCACGGGTCACCTACTATCGCGAGGGCCAGCAGACCTTCCTGCATGCGCAGCGCACCAACCTCACGACCGATTCCTGCACGGGAGCCGCCGCGTCTTTCTGCTTCAACGGGAACACCGACACACCGTTATATGACGGAAACGGCAACGTCATTCCGAACAAGCCCAAGCTTGGAATTACGCCCGCAGTCGGCGCCGCCCACGAGGGACTTCCCTACATCAGCATCAGCGGCGGATTCACAATCGGCAACGATTATGAAGGCGAGCTGCCACAGATCGGGAACACCTACTCCTTCATGGATAACTTCTCGAAGACCGTGGGCAGGCACTCGATGAAATTCGGTGTGGACTTCCGAAATCAGCGCTTCGACCAGACTCTCTATTACAACATCAATGGCTTTTATACCTACTCCGGGTACACCGAAAACAACCTGGGCGGCTCCAACCTTTTCAGCAACTATTTCCTTGGCCTGCCCGACAGCTACTCCCAAGGCTCTCCGCAAACCGAGAATATTCGGGCCAACGCGCTTTACCTTTTCGCGCAGGACAGCTTCAAGATTTCTCCAACTCTCACCCTTAATTACGGCCTGCGCTGGGAGTTGAATCAGCCGCTCGCCGACGTATCGCATCGCGTCCAGACCTTCCGCGCCGGGCAAGCCGACACCATTTTCCCCTGCCAGCTCTCGGCCGACAGCCAGGCGTCGCTGGGCACGGACACTGCAGACTGCGGCCCGGGCAGCGCGAACCAGTCTGTCTTCCCGCTGGGGCTCGTGGTTCCCGGAGATAAGGGCATTCCCGCAGGCTTGACCGCGACCTACTACAAGGCCTTTGCTCCGCGCGTCGGTATGGCGTGGAGTCCGGAGAGTTTCCAGGGCAAGCTCGTGGTTCGGTCCGGCTTCGGAATTTTCTACAACCCCATGGAGCAGCTGGTCCTCGAGCAGTTCCAGGGCGAGCCGCCCTTCGGCGGCAGCAACTATCTTACGGCGCCGAACTTCCAGGCTCCCTATGTCAGCCAGTCGGGCACTGTGGCGCCGAATGCCTTCAACGGCTTCCTGGAGCCAAAGCGGGGCCAGCCAGTGGACTGGTCCGCCTTCCGGCCCATCATCATGTACGGTGAGCTTGAGCCCAATCTAAGGACGCAGTACACCGTGCAGTACAACCTGCAAATCCAGCAGCAACTGGCCACAAACGTTGTGATGACCCTAGGGTATGTTGGTTCGCAGGGACATCGTCTGCTGGCGACCTACGATCTGAATCACGGCAATCCGCAAACTTGCCTCGACCTTGCAGCGACGTCAGCATATAACAACGACGCGAGCTACAGCTGCGGTCCGGGAGGAGAAGACAGTGAGTATGTGATTCCCGGAGGAGAGACGATTGGCCCGCAGGGACTCCACCTCCCCTACGGATCGACATCGTTCATTCCCGGCGGAACCGCAGTACAGAGTCCGATCACGCTGGTCGGCCTGCGCAAATACTCTTCACCGTACTGCGATCCGATTTCCGGCTCAAATTGCCCGCCCGATGGCGTGCCGGTTTTCTCCAGCATCTTTGCGCAGAATGTGGTCGCCAACTCCGCATACAACTCGCTGCAGGCGTCGCTGGAAAAGCGCTTCTCCCATGGATTGCAATTCCTTGCCGCCTACACATGGAGCAAATCCATGGACGATGCATCTAGCTTTGAGCAAAGTCTCAACCCGCTCGACCTTGCAAGCGACCGCGCGCTCTCGCTCTTTGATGCCCGCAACCGCTTCGTATTCAGCAGCGTGTGGGATCTGCCTGTGCCTAAATATTCCGGAGTACGCGGCGTAATGGCGGACGGCTGGCAGGCTTCGGGAATTCTTACGCTCCAGTCAGGTTTCCCAATTCGCTTCGGCTCGAACCTCGATCAGGAGTTGCAAGGCAGCGCCGACTTCGAAAGCCCTGGGCGTCCGGATCAGATCAAGCAATTCACGCACCGCAATCCACGCACACCGTTAAATGGCTCGACCGGCTACTACTTCGATCCTGCGATCTTCGCCGTTCCCGCTCTCGGCTCAGGCGGCAATGCGCCCCGCAGTATCTGCTGCGGACCGGGGATCGGTGACACGGATCTGGCTGTGCAGAAGCTCACTCCGGTTGGTGACAGAGGCACAATCCAATTCGTCTTCCAGGTCTTCAACGTCTTCAACCATACGCAATTCCTGAACCCGGACGGACAATTGGGCGACTCGCAGTTTGACTACACTACGAATCCCAACGGGGACCCGGTCGCTGGTGGCTTATTCGGAGAAATTACGCGCGCCCGCGCTCCGCGCCAGATACAGCTGGCCATTCGCTTCAGGATGTGAGGACGTACACAGCGCGTCGCCGCTTAGAACGTCGGCGGTGTGTTGATCCACAGCAATACGGCCTGCTGCTTGTAGGGATTGCTCCAGCGATGGGTCTGCGAGCTGGAGAAATAGAGGCTGTCGCCAGTGCGAAGCTGATAGTGCTCCACTTCATCGAGCCACACGTCGCAGTTGCCACGGACGACGAAAATGAATTCCTCACCTTCGTGGTGATACGAGCCGCCGCTCGATGTTCCGGGAGCGAGCCGAAAAAGATGCGGCTCCATCGCCGTCGCGCCGAAGGCAAGCAGTTCCAGGTGAACGCCGGGTTCGCTCGAAAGCTCGATGCGCTGGCTGGGCCGCACCAGCTTACCCGTCTGCTCCGCGCCGCCAAAGAAGGAGAGCACGTTCGTCTTATAGAACACGGCCAATCGCTGCAGAGCGGCAACGGAAGCGTGTACCTGGCCGCGTTCCAGGCAGCTGAGAAAACTTACGGACAGATCGGTTCCCTGTGCGGCTTCCAGAAGCGTCATGGAGCGCTCTCTGCGCAGCTTGCGCAACCTGTTGCCGATTGGAACGACGTTAGCCCCGTTCGCGCTCCGTCCCGCACCGTTAGTCGAGGGACCCCGCGCCGCGCTGCCCATCACGTGTCGGATGGCGTCTACATTCAGATTCTTTTCAAAGCGGAGATGCTGGATCGACTTCAGCTGCTCGACTTCTTCGCGCGTATAGGTGCGATACCCGCTCTTCGTCCGCTTGGGGTGGGTCAGCCCGGCATTCTCCCATTGGCGCAAGGTCGAGGAGCTGACGCTCAGCATCTTCGAAACCTCGGAGATGCGGAAGGACAGGTTATTCCTGCTCGACGATTTTTGAGGGGTGGAGTTCTTCGGCATGCGGCGGCCAGGCAAATAGATAACTCAAAAGTATCTTTGTAGCAGTCTCCAGCACGAAGGGCAATATTTGATTGGCATTGCATCTTTTCTGTAGGCTTTAAGTTTCGCGGGGCATTCTTCACGAGCAGGTCGGGAGTTCACCATGAGCACAGCAGTCGCAGGCGCGCTTCAATTGCCGCAATACATCAACGGCCAGTGGGTTGAGTCCACGGCAACGGAGTGGCTGGATGTCCCCAACCCCGCGACCGGCGAGGCTCTCGCACGCGTGCCGCTCGCCGGCGCAGAAGAGGTAAATGCGGCGGTCCAAGCCGCTGCGGCCGCCTTCCCGGCATGGCGCAGCACTCCGCCCGAGGACCGCATTCAGCCGCTGTTCAAGCTGAAGATGTTGCTGGAAGAGCACATTGACGAACTGAGCCGCATCATCACACGCGAAAACGGAAAAACGCTCACGGAAGCCAAGGCCGAGTTCCGCCGCGCAATTGAAAATGTCGAGGTAGCCTGCGGCATTCCAATGATGATGCAGGGATACAACCTCGAAGATATTGCGCGCGGCATCGACGAGATGATGATTCGACAGCCGCTCGGAGTGGTCGCCGCGATCACGCCATCGAATTTTCCCGGCATGATCCCATTCTGGTTTCTGCCTTACGCCGTTGCCACGGGAAACACGCTGGTCCTGAAGCCCTCGGAACGCGTGCCGCTGACGATGCAGCGCGTCTTTGCACTGCTTGAGAAGACCGGCTTGCCGAAGGGCGTCATCAATCTTGTAAATGGCGGACGAACCGCAGCGGAGACGCTCATCGACCATCCCAAGGTGCGCGCGGTGAGCTTTGTAGGATCGACGCCGGCAGCCCGCGCCGTCTATGCCCGCGCAGGTGCGAATGGCAAGCGTGCGCAATGCCAGGGAGGCGCGAAAAATCACGTAATTGTCCTGCCCGACGCGGATATGGAAATGGCCACGCAGATCATCAGCGACAGCGCCTTTGGTTGCGCTGGCCAGCGCTGCCTCGCTGTCTCGGTGGCTGTGACCGTAGGTGAAGCCCAGCACAGTTTTCGCGACGCGATCGCCAACGCTGCGGCCAAACTGAAAGTGGGTAATGGTCTCGACGAAGGCGTGCAGATGGGTCCGGTGATTACACAACAGAGTAAGTCGCGAATCGAGGCGCTGGTGGGACGCGGTAAAGACGAAGGCGCGAAGGTGCTGCTCGATGGGCGCGATGCGAAGGTCTCCGGCTATGAGCAGGGCAGCTTTGTGAAGCCGACGATTCTTGACGCAGTTCCGGCGACGAGTGAACTGACCGACACGGAGATCTTCGGCCCGGTGCTGAGCCTGGTGCACGCCAATGATCTGGACGAGGCGCTGGCGTTCCTGGAGCGCAGCCCCTATGGAAACCAGGCTTCGCTCTTCACTTCAAGCGGAGCGGCTGCGCGCAGGTTCCGTTATGAGGCTCCTGCGGGAAACATCGGTATCAACATCGGCGTGGCCGCTCCCATGGCTTATTTCCCGTTCAGCGGCTGGAAGGATAGCTTCTTCGGCATCATGCACGCGCAGGGCCGCGACTCGGTCGAGTTCTACACCGAGAAGAAAGTCGTGGTGGAGCGCTGGGCGAAGGAGCACTCGCGCAAGTTTTAGCCGGTCAGTGAGCGGTAACGATCGCTTCCTCAAGCTCTGTTGAGACTGCATTGAGACCGCCTTCTATCACTTGCAGCGCCTCGCTGAACTCATCGTCCGAGATGGTAAGCGGCATCAGCAGGCGGATGACGTTGTCATAGGTGCCGGCGGTCAGAATCAGCACGCCATTTCTTAGACAATGTTGCGCAAGCTTCTTCGCGGCCGCGGCATAAGGCGCACCATCGGCGTGCACGAACTCGATCGCCTGCATCGCTCCCACGCCGCGGACGTCGCCGATGAATGCATGCTGCCGCTGCCAGGCAAATGCCCCTTGCTGGAAGCGTTCGCCGAGCAAGCGGGCGCGAGACAGCAGGGTTCCATCGGCGAATTCTTCGATCACGGCCAGTGCTGCCGCGCAAGACGCGGGATTGCCGCCGAAGGTGCCACCCAGACCACCCGGACCGGGAGCGTCCATGATTTCAGCACGGCCGGTGATTGCGGCGAGAGGCATGCCTCCACCAAGAGACTTCGCGGTGAGAAGCAGATCGGGCTCGATGCCGAAATGCGTGCATGCAAAGAACTCGCCGGTACGGCCGAAGCCGGTCTGCACTTCATCCGCGATAAAGACGATGCCATGCCTGCGGCAGATATCGGCCAGCGCGGGCAGAAATCCAGCGGGAGGGACGACAAAACCGCCTTCGCCGAGCACCGGCTCAACGATCACGGCAGCGACGGAATCGGCAGAGACCACGCGGCGGAAAACACCATCCAGCGACTGCTCCACTTGCTCGTGCGTCATTGGGGTGCGGCTGCGAAGGCGTGAATCCGCCGGAACTCCGAACGGGATTCGATACACGTCCGAAAGGAATGGCCCGAAATTCTGCTTGTACGGTTGGGTCTTGCTGGTGAGCGTAAGGCCAAGCATGGTGCGTCCGTGGAAGGCGTCTTCAACGCACAGCACTGCAGGGCGGCCGGTGTGAGAACGCGCAATCTTCACCGCATTCTCGACAGCCTCGGCGCCGCTGTTCACGAGTAGCGTCTTCTTGGCGAAATTGCCTGGAGTCAGAGTATTGAGCTTCTCGGCAAGTTCCACGTAGCCCTCGTATCCAGTGACCGAAAAGCAGAGGTGGAGAAAAGCATCGAGCTGCGTGCGCAGGGCCTGTATCACGCGCGCGTTGCGGTGGCCGACGTTGATAGTGCCGATTCCGCCGCCCAGATCGATGATGCGATTACCGTCCACATCTTCCAGGGCCGCGCCCTCGGCGTGCCGGATAAAGAGCGGCGTGGAAGCATAGACTCCGCGTGGAATAGCCTGCGTGCGGCGTTCGGTGAGCGCGCGCGATTTTGGTCCGGGAATTTCTGTGTTGAGCTTGATCGTAGACATATATTTGTAACACTTACTGTTCTTAAATCTAGCTGCTCTAGTACCAGGCGATCGGCTGTTCGTTGAGATTGATGTAAACCTGCTTGGTTTCGAGGTACTCGTCGATGCCGTGCACTCCTAGTTCCCGCCCAAAGCCGGACTGCTTGTAACCACCCCACGGCGCTTCAACATAGGTCGGCTGCATGTGGTTCACCCAAACGATGCCGGCGCGAATCTCTTTCACCATGCGCAGAGCGCGATAGATGTCGCGCGACCATACGGCGGCGGCCAGACCAAAAGGCGTGTCGTTGGCGATCTTCAAAGCATCGGCCTCGTCATCGAAGGGAATGACAGCAGCTACGGGACCGAAGATCTCTTCACGGGCGATCCGCGCAGAGTTGTCAACGTCATAAAAGATGGTCGGCTCGACGTAGTAGCCGCGTCCGAATGACGCGGGCTGCCCACCGCCGATGGCCACCTTCGCCTCGGACTTGCCAATCTCCTGATATTTGCAGACTCGGTCGTACTGCTCGCGGCTTACGAGTGGCCCCATCTTCGTGTCGCGGTCAAGGGGCGGGCCCAGCTTAATGCTGCGGGCCTTTTCGGTCATGGCTTCGACAAACTTGGGATAGATCGACCGCTCTACGAGCACGCGGCTGCCCGCCGAGCAAACTTCGCCCTGGTTGATAAAGACTCCGAAGAGAGCGCCATCGATCGCGGCCTCGAAGTCAGCGTCGGCAAAGAAAATGTTGGGCGACTTGCCGCCGAGCTCCAGCGTTACGCGCTTGAGCGTGTCTGCTGCCGACTTCATGATCAGCTTGCCGACGGCGGCAGAGCCGGTGAATGCGATCTTGTCCACATGCGGATGCTCCACGATACGCGCGCCAGCCGTTTCGCCGAGGCCTGTGACCATATTGACCACGCCCGGAGCCAGGCCGCATTCACCAAGCCATCCCGCAAGTTTCAGGGCGGTGAGCGGAGTCTGTTCGGCGGGCTTCAACACACAGGCACAGCCCGCAGCCAGCGCCGGCGCAAGCTTCCACGCAGCCATCAGCAGCGGATAGTTCCAGGGAATAATCTGTCCCGCGACGCCGACCGGCTCTTTCAGCGACAGGCTCAGTGCATTGTCCGGCACAGGGTTGACCAGCCCGGAGACCTTCGTGGCCAATCCGCCGTAATACTCAAAGCACGTCGCCGCGTCGGCGATGTCGAACTCTGCCTCAACGATGGGCTTGCCGGTATTGCGCGATTCGAGTTCGGCAAGCAGAGGGGCCTCGGCACGAATCTTCTCCGCGATGCGAAACAGGATGCGTCCGCGCTCCTGCGCCGTGGTCTGCGGCCAGCCGCCCTGATCGAAAGCGTGGCGCGCGGCGGCGACGGCGGCGTCAACCTCCGCAGCGCTGGCGTCGGGTATTTCGGCGATGACTTCTTCGGTGGAAGGATCGTAGACCGGGATGCGATTGCTCGACGAGCCCTCGGTCCACTCTCCGTTGATGAACATGGCTTCCGACCTGGTTTGCGTAACAGACATATGGAATCCTTTAGAGCGCGGTCTCTGCCAGCGGTTCGACCGCAGGCGCAGTCTTGAGTGAGTTGCGATAGAAGAGATACGCCGATCCAAAGACCAGCACACAGCCGGCGATCAACTTGATCTCATATAGCCAGATTGAAGTGACCTGGCGGGACGGGATGAACGCGACAACCAACCCGACGGAGGCCGCGAGCAGTCCGCCCGCACCGTTCGCCAGGAGATAAGGCTTCGATGCGTTTAGAGAGCTCTTGCCATCCAGCGTGTGCTTAAGCAGCGCACCGAATAAATAACAGGTTGGCAGCAATTGCAGAATCACGGCGAGATCGAGCAGCGTGAGATATGCCTCGCCGACCGAGACGCCGAGAAAACTCATCAACGTGAGGAGCGACGACAGCGCGGCATAGACGATCAGGCTGACGTATGGAGTTTGATAGCGGGGATGGATTTTGCCGATAACCGGCGGCAGGTAGCGGTCGATGCCGGCGACAAACGGTAGTCGTGCCGCGCCGCTGAACCACGCGGACGCCGTGCCGAGGATCGCGATGCACTCAAGAAACGCCAGCGGAGCGACGATATACAGCAGCCCGTTATGCCGCGCCATCACATTAATAGCCTGCAGGATACCGGAAAGGATGCCGATCTCCTCGTGCGGCACGGCGATCAGCATCGCCGTCGTCGTTCCCAGGTAAATAATCGCAGCGGCCAGTCCGCCCCAGAAGATCGCGACGGGCAGATTGCGCTTGGGCTCGCGAATCTCGTCGCCCATGATCGACGCGAGATCGAGTCCGACCAGGCTGTAGCAGATGGTCCCGAAGACCGCGAACAATCGCCAGTCGTTGAACTGCACGTGAAGATCTGCGCGGTGCAGCGCAGAGCCGTGATGGTGGAGCGTAAGCGCGGCCAGCAGGATGACCACCGCCCCTCCGCCCACTGTGCCCACGCCGCCGAGGTTGTTGATCCACTTGCCCAGGGAGAGCCCGCGAATGTTGAGCGCCAGCAGAAAGAGGAGAATTCCGATGGCCAGGCTCGAGGTGAAGTAGGGGTTATGCTCCAGCTTCTGAACGCTCGGACCGAAGACGTACAGGCCGACACCGATGCAGGAGAGCACGACAGTCGGCAGGTAGAAGACATTCGAAAGCCAGTAGCACCATCCGGCGATGAATCCATGTTGCTCGCCGAAGCTGCGCTTGGCCCACAGATAGATGCCGCCTTCTCCGGGCCACTTCTGCGAGAGCTCCGTGACGGCGGCTCCCTGGGGCCAGAAGTAGAAGAGCATCGCGGCAATCCACAGCCAGAGTGTGATGGGGCCGGAGGCAGAGATGGGCGGCACCATGTTGAGGTTCGCGACCGCAACAATGAAGAGCAGAATCAGGTCTCCGCGCCCCAGAACGCGCTTGAGACCAGGTGTGTGATTGCCGCCCGGAACTATCTTTGCCAACGGCTGCCTCCAGCCCCAGAATTACCGACGTAGCGCTAACCGACCACCTGCACCGAGATCTCCTGCTGTGCCTGCGCAATGGCCGGCGCCAGTTCTTCAAATGCCGAGAGGTGACGATCGATGTCATCCATCGAATGCGCGACGGAGAGCGTCCACTGCTCGTCCCACCAATACGGCTGCGGCATCACGCCACGATTAACCATGCCAAACCAGTAAAGCCTCCACAGGTCGGTGTCCACGGCGAGCCATTCGCGATAGTTGCGGATCTTCTTCGCGTAGAACAACAACGCACCGTTCGAGCCCGCGCTCTCAACGTAGCCTTCGATACCGGCCTTCTTCACAATCTGCTTGTAGCCCTCAACCAGTACGTCGCCAACCTTATCAATGTGCGCGTAGCCCTCGGGCGTAAGCACTTCGCGGAAGGTGGCGATGCCTGCAGCCATCACCAGCGGGTTGGTGGCGTAGGTGCCGGCATGGAAGACCTTCTGCTGGGCGATCATGTCCATCACTTCCTTGCTGGTGGCAAAGGCAGCCAGAGGAAAGCCTCCGCCGATGGACTTGGCCAGCGTAACGAGGTCGGCCTTGATATTGAAGTACTCGCAAGCGCCGCCGCGTCCCAGCTTCGCTCCGGTCTTCACCTCGTCGAAGATGAGGAGCGCGCCTTCCTTCGTGCAGATTTCGCGAAGGCCTTCGAGATAACCCAGCTCCGGCATGCAGATGCCGATGTTCATCATGATCGGCTCAATGATGATGCACGCAATCTGCTTCGGATTTTCCGCGAACAGACGCTTGACGGCAGCCAAATCGTTGAATTGCGCGATGAGCGTATTCTTCACCGTGTCGGCGGGAACGCCGGCTCCGGCAGGCACCTGGTTGGGACGGTCGGGATCGCCGCAAAGCTCAAGCTTAGGCTTCATGCTCACCATCACGGAGTCGTGCACGCCGTGGTAGCCACCCTCCATCTTGATGATCTTGTCGCGCCCAGTAAAGCCGCGAGCCAGACGGATGGCGTGCATGGTCACTTCGGTTCCGCTGCTGCCGAAGCGGACCTGCTCGACCGGAAAGCGCTGGCAGATCTCCTCAGCCAGCTCATATTCGAGCGTGTGCGGCATGCCATACATGGTGCCGATCTCAAGCCGCTCCTGCACCGCAGCCACAACGGCCGGATGGCAGTGCCCGGCCATCAGCGCACCGAAGCACATGTTGAAGTCGATGTACTCATTGCCGTCCAGATCGTGGATGTGCGACCCCTTGGCGTCTTTCACAAAGAGCGGCCAGGGCTCATAGCTGCGGAAGTTGCTGGCTACGCCAAGCGGAAGACGGGGCTCGGCCTTCTTGAGCGCTGCGTGGGATGCGGGAGTGCGCGATTCAAACGTAGATAGTTCTTTTTCGAGAAGTGGATGCATACGATTCTTCCTTTGCCCCAACGCCGTTCAAAATTCAGGGGCCGTCAAAAATTCAACAAGGCAGAGCGGACGCCATCGAGAGACAGCTCGCCGCCTGCAGACCGGACGCAGAAGGCCGCAGGCAAAGGAGCGACTCGCTGCGCGCGTAACGCAGAAACCAACGCTGGCGGCAATAGGTCGTGGCAATCCGGAAATGCCGAGAAAGAATCTGGGGAAAGATGTGCTTCTTCGCCTTCAGATGGCCGGAGACTCTTCGGAACGGGCGTGCGCTCGCGCGCGAAGGTTTACCTATCGCGCTTCGACAGCCGTCGTGGTTCGAAGAAGATGCCATTGCGGCGCTTCCCTTTTGAGGTGATTCAGCCCGTGCGGGCTGTGGCGGGTTCCGCTCGTTTCCAGTCTTAGCTAGTTTCTCAGGAAAGTCGTTGCCATGCGGAAAACCTTGTAGTAATTTTGCAAAACTTAGTAAATTTTGCATTCTATGTCAAGGAAAACGTGTTGCGTCGCGCCGCGCCCCTTTCGCCTATCAGGCAAACTGAAAGTGACGCGGCAGCATCGGACCCCTTTCATCGGAATACCTGGCCAGTTTCCGTGAACTCTTACGAGTTTCCCGCTCAAGGGAACTCCGCGATCTGAGGAGTAGCACTTGTTCAGCCTGCGAACCAACGCAAAGAGATTCTTCTCTTTCTGCCTGCTGGCCGGGTTCGCCCTTCTTTCGAGCTGCAAAAAGCCCACGCCAACGCTGAGCCTCCTCGTTTGGGAAGGCTACGCCGACACTTCGTTCATCCAGGGATTCGAAGCCACCTGCAAATGCAAAGTGGTTGCCGCCTATATGGGTTCGAGCGACGAGCTGGTGGCCAAACTTCGCGGCGGAGCAGCCTCGAATTACGACGTCATCTCGCCCTCGAGCGACGTCGCCACGATGCTGGTTCGCTCCGGGCTGGTGGCCCCGCTGGTTCTGGCGAAGATTCCGAATTATTCCCAGGTTTCTCCCACCCTCACCGGTATGCCGCTGGTGAAGAATGGCGGACAGGTCTTTGGCGTTCCGCTTACCTGGGGGCCGAATCCTCTGCTGTATGACAAGACCGCTTTCGCGCAGAGGCCAACCACCTGGGCGGAACTCTGGGATCCGAAATACAAGGGCAAGCTCTCGCTCTGGGACGATCTCTCGTCGGTCTACATGACCGCGCAAGTCCTTGGATTCGGCAAGCAGGACCCAACGGCGATTTATAACCTGAGCGAGGCGCAACTGGAACAGGTCAAGGCAAAGCTGATTGCGCTCAAGCCGAATGTGCGCAAGCTTTGGACCACGGGAGGCGAGCTCACCAACCTTTTTCAGAATCATGAAGTGATCGCCGCCATGGGCTGGCCGTTGGTCACCAACCAGCTTCGCAAGTCCGGTATCCCGATCGAAGAAGAGATTCCGGCCGAGGGAACGACTGGCTGGATCGATCACCTGATGATCACGTCGTCGAGCGAGAACAAGGACCTCGCCTATGCGCTGCTGAACTACATGATCTCCGCGCAGACGCAGAAGCAGCTCAGCGATGTGACGGGATACATTCCGGCCAATCCGCAGGCTGCTGCTTTGATGACCGCCGACCAGCGTCACGGCCTGCACCGGGACGATATCGATGACTATCAGAAGCAGATAGTCTTCTGGCAGGACGTGCCGCGCCGCGCAAAGTACACCGAGATATGGAACGAAGTGAAGGCCAGCCAATGAACCACACCATTCCAACGCGGGAGGCTGATTGAGTAGTCGTCCTGCCGCTGTTGAGAGCCGCACTGCCGCACCCGTGGCTGAATCGGCCTTCCTGCGCATTGAACAGGTCGGCAAAAGCTTCGGCGCGCAACGCGTTCTTGAATCCATCTCGCTCGACATTCAGCGCGGCGAATTTCTCACCCTGCTCGGCGAAAGCGGGTCGGGCAAAACCACTTTGCTGCGCATCGTTGCCGGATTCGAACAGGCCACCACCGGACAGGTTTTCCTTGATGGCGAACGGCTCGACACGCTGCCGCCCCATCGCCGCCCCATTCACACCGTCTTCCAGAGCTACGCGCTTTTCCCGCACATGAATGTTTTCGACAATGTGGCCTACGGCCTGCGAGTGCGCGGATGCGATCGCGCAGAAGCGAAATCGCGCGTGGAAGCTGCTCTTGCCAAGGTCCGCATGGACAGCTTCGCCAAACACTTTCCCCGGCAGATCAGCGGAGGGCAAAAGCAGCGCGTGGCGCTGGCGCGGGCACTGGTCAATCGTCCCAAAGTACTGCTGCTCGACGAGCCGCTCTCAGCGCTCGACGCCAACCTGCGCGTCTATATGCAGTGCGAACTCAAGCTGCTGCAGCGGGATCTCGGCATCACCTTTCTCTTCGTGACGCACGACCAGAGTGAGGCTCTCGCCATCTCCGACCGTGTGGTGCTGCTGTGCAGGGGAAGGATCGAACAGTGCGGAACGCCGCGAGAGATCTACGCGAAGCCGCGTACGGCCTACTCGGCGACCTTCCTCGGCGATAGCAACCTGCTGCGTGCCGTGGTTAGGCAAGGTGTCGCCGATTGCGGAATCTTTTCTTTCCCCACGCAGCTTCCCGATGGGTCAGCGGTCTTCTCCCTTCGCCCGGAGGCGATCGCGCCCGTCACTCCCTCTACCGGCGAAGGTCTGGTGCGATTCGAGGCACGAGTCCTTACCGAACAATTTCACGGCGCGGATTCGCTGGTCACGCTGCAATGCGACGGTGACGACGAGTTGACAGCACGCCTCGCCACTCCACTCGGCATCGGCGAATCTCACAGCTTCGTTTTCCAAACGGAAGATTGCATTCCGCTTGAACGATCGGAGTGGGACTAAGCCGATGCAATCGACAAGAAGAAATGCGCTGCTGGTCACGCTGCCGCCCTTCGGCTGGATCACGCTTTTCCTGTTCCTGCCTTATTGCCTGCTCTTTTGCTATAGCTTCTGGAGCGTCGGCGAATTCCAGCAGATCGTGCACCACGCGACGCTGGCGAACTACGCGCATCTCTTCACAAACCCGCTGTATCTCACCGTAATTCTTCGTTCGCTGCGCATCGCCTTCTCGGTCGTCGTTCTCTCGCTCCTGATCGGCTATCCTCTGGCCTTCTTTCTCGTCTTTCATTCGGGACGCTATCGCCATTTGCTTTATCAGGCCGTCATCATTCCCCTGTGGGTCAGCTACCTGGTGCGCGCCTATGCGTGGAAGGTGATTTTCGGCAACGAGGGCGTGCTCAACACGCTGCTCGTCTGGTCGCACGCGGTCAGCCATCCGCTCAGCTCTCTTCTGTACAGTCCCTTCGCGGTGATCGTTACCCTTACGCACATCTACGTCCCGTTCGTTGTGCTGCCGGTGGTCGCCTCACTTGAGAAGATTCCGCGCGAGCTGCTCGAATCGTCGAGCGACCTGGGCGCGCGGCCGTGGCAAACCTTCCTGCGCGTGATCCTCCCGCTCTCGCTGCCGGGAGTGATCTCCGGCGCGACCCTGGCATTTCTGCTCAGCTTTGGAGACTTCCTCGCACCACTTCTCCTGGGCGGACCGAGCAGCGTAATGATCGCCAACATCGTCGCAAATCTCTTCGGAGCCGACTACAACTGGCCGCTCGGAGCTGCCGTCGCCGTGGTCATTTTGTTGATCGTGGTGACGATTCTGTCCGTCACGCAGCGGCTGGAACGTCGCCAGAGGTTCGCATGAACTCCGCACGCAAACCGATTCTCCTGACTGGCTTTGCGGGCTGCGCCTATGCCTTTCTCTATTTCCCCATCGCCGTCCTGATTCTCTACTCCTTCAATCGCGATGGCGTCGGCGGCTTTCCGCCGCGCCACCTTACCTTCGCTTGGTATCGTGTGCTCTTCGCCGACTCTGCCATGTGGAGCGCGGTTGAGAACAGCGCCATCGTGGCGCTGGCGGCGGTTATCATCTCCATCCTCATCGGATTTCCCGCAGCGTATGCGCTCGACCGCTACGCCTTCCCCGGCAAAGCCGCCTTCCAGCGACTCATCCTGCTGCCGCTCATTGTTCCCGGAGTCATCACCGGCATTTCATTGCTGCTGCTCGTAGTGAGCGGCGGATTTCATCTGAGCCTCACCACGGTGATTCTCGGTCACGCCACAGCGCTCACTGCCGTAGCGACGACGGAAATCTTTGCGGGCTTCGCCAAGCTCGATCGGTCGTTCGAAGAGGCTTCGGCCGACCTGGGCGCGAGCGGCTTGCAAACGCTGTGGACCATCGTGCTTCCGTTGATGCGGACCTCTTTGCTGGGCACGGCACTGCTGGTCTTCACGCTTTCCATGGATGAAATCGCCGTGACCTTCTTCCTGATCGGCCGCGAGAATACTCTGCCGCTTGAAATATGGTCGCGGCTGCGGCGCGGCGCCACTCCGGAGATGAACGCCATCTCGACGATCATCTTTGCCTTCTCGGTCGCCGCCATTTTTGTTTCGCAGCGACTCATCACAGGCGGCGAAGCAGGGCCCGCCCCAGTTCATGAAATTACCCCGACTCCCATAATTACTGGAGCAACACAGTGAATCCCGCACAGCAAGACGCGCAATCAATGCAGGCAGACAAGACCATCCTCGCTCCCATTACTCGCCGCGCGTTTCTCGCCAACGCGGCCATCGCGGCCTGCGGACTGCCTCTCTACGCCCAGACTAAAGGAGCAAAGCCTACGCACTCCTGCATCGTCGTCGGCGCAGGATTCGCGGGCCTCACCGCGGCTTACCGTCTCTCGGCTGCGGGATGGAATGTCACCGTGCTCGAAGCGCGCAATCGCCCCGGAGGCCGTGTCTGGTCCCACAACTTTGCGCAGGCTCCGGAACTGGTTTGCGAGATGGGTGGCGAGTGGATCGGCAACAGTCACAAGCAAATTCGTGCGCTGGCGGAAGAGCTTAACGTCGCGCTCGAGCCTCACGCCAACCGCGTCTGGCTGCTGCAGCATGGACAGTTGCACGCTCCGGGGGACTGGGGTTTCTCGCCTGAATCGCACTCGGCCTGGCAGCGCTTCGTGGACCAGTACAAGCACTACACCGATCAGGACAAACGTCATCTCGACCAATACGACTGGTGGACCTGGCTGGGCAAGATCGGCATGACCGACAACGACCGCCGCATCCGCGAAATCATGGATTCAACCGACTTCGGTGAATCGATCCGACAGATCTCGGCCTTCAGCGTCGCCGGAGAATACGTTGACGGGGACTACCTCAATCCCCAGAGCACGGATGAGATGGACCTCCACGTTCAGGGCGGAAACACCTTGCTCATTAAGGCGCTTGCTGCGCGTCTTGCTTCCGGCGCGCTGCATCTCAGTTCGCCCGTCAAGTCCATCACGCAGCGTGTCGGACGGGTGACCGTCTCGACAGCGAGCGAAAAGTTTACCGCCGACTCCTGCATCTTCGCGGCGCCGGCGTCGGTGCTCAACTCCATCCAGTTCGATCCGCCACTCTCAGCGGCCAAATCGCTCGCGGCAGACGAGCTAGAGTACTGCCGCATCATTAAAACGCAGATGCTCTTCGATCGTCGCTTCTGGCCAGCGGAAGACTTCTCGCTGATGAGCGACGAAACCTCGCACGAATACTTCCACAGCACGCAGGGACAGCCGGGAACGCGCGGCATCCTTTGCTCCTACGCCGTTGGAGACAAGGCCGATGTGCTCGCCTCGCAAACCAAGGCCGGCCGCCAGTTCCAGCTGATGCACGATCTCAATGCCGTCTCCCCCGACGCCGCAGCCGCGCTCATCGATACCGTCGATCAGCCCTGGCAGGAGGACCCCTGGGTGCATGGCGCGTATGCCTTGTACCGCCCCGGCCAAAGCTTCCGCATTCGCCCGCTGCTTGAGCAGCCCCACGGCAAGGTGCTCTTCGCCGGCGAGCACATCGCCGACTGGCAAGGCTTTATGGAAGGCGCGGTCAGCACCGGAGAGATCGCCGCGCAACACCTGTTGCACTAACTTCGCGGGAGACTGAATTGCGAATGAGCTTCACCGATAAAGAACTGGGGATGGACCGCAAGATTACCCGCCGCGACTTTATGAACGGAGCGGCCATGAGCATTGGAGCAGCCGCCACCTCGCCCGGCGTGCATCTCTTCGGACAGACTCCGGAAACTCCCGAGCCGCAAAATCGCCCCGGCTACGATCCGCCCGCGCTCCACGGCATGCGCGGCAGCCACGAGGGCTCTTATCAGGTGGCGCACAGCCTCCGCGACGGCGCCTTCTGGCGAACCGCCAGAAAGCCTATCGACACAGGCGAGAGCTACGATCTTGTCATCGTGGGTGGCGGCATTAGTGGACTCTCGTCGGCGCGCTTCTTTCGCGAAGCTGCCGGCAAAGAGGCACGGGTACTGATCCTTGAAAACCACGACGACTTCGGCGGCCACGCCAAGCGCAACGAATTCGAGGTCAACGGGACTGCCCTGCTCGGCTACGGCGGCACATATTCGATCGAAAGCCCCGCTCCTTACAGCCCCGTCGCGAAACGCGTCATTCGCGAGCTTGGCATCGATGTCTCGTCCTATGCGGCGCACAACAACGACGGACTTTACCGCTCGCTCGGACTGAAGCAGAAGATTTTCTTCGACCGCGAGACCTTCGGCGCGGACCGGCTCGTCGCGAGTCCTTACTCGCGCTGGGGATCCGCAACACCTGACCCTGAAGGAAAGAATTGGAAGGAGTTTGCCACGCAGGCTCCGCTCTCGCCGAAGGCCGTTGCGGACGTGAAGCGTCTTTACACCCTCGACACAGATCTGTACCTCGGCCTCACCTCAGACGAGAAGAAAGCCAAACTCGCACGCATCAGTTATGCGGACTACCTCACCAATGTCGTCAAGGTCGACCCGCAGGTGGTTGCCCTGCTCCAGCCTCATCCACAGCCTCTGTACGGACTCGGCATCGATGCCGTCTCCGCGCAGGATGCGTGGGGACTCGGCCTGCCCGGTTTCGACGGCCTCAAGCTATCGCCCGGCCCTGGACCGGGGATGGGTCGCGACGCCATCCACAACGACGAAGCGGAAGCCTACTTCTTCCATTTCCCCGACGGAAATTCTTCCATTGCACGTCTGCTTGTCCGGTCACTTATTCCGAATGCCGTCCCCGGCAATTCGGCATCGGATATCGTCACCACCCAGGTCCGTTACGACCAACTCGATCAGCCCGGCAACACCACGCGCATTCGACTCAACAGCACTGTCGTTCGTGTGCGCCATCTCGGTGACCCTGCAACTGCGAAAGAAGTCGAAATCTCCTACGCGCAGGAGGGGAAGCTGTACACCGTTAAGGCCGCGCACTGCATTCTTGCCTGCTGGCATGCGGTCATTCCCTATCTCACCAACGAGCTGCCGCCCGAGCAGAAAGAAGCACTCCGCTCTGCCGAAAAAGTGCCCATTGTCTACACCAATGTTGCGATTAGGAACTGGCAGAGCTTCGATAAGCTGCAAGCCGCCAGCATTTACTCACCCGGGTGCTACTTCAGCGAAGCCAGCCTCGATCATCGCGTCAGCATCGGCAATTACCAATGCACGACGAAGCCCTCAGAACCCATTGTGCTCACCATGCATCGCTATCCCTGTTCACCGGGACTCCCCAGCCGTGAGCAGCATCGTGCCGGACGCGAGGATCTATACGAGACCACGTTCGACACATTTGAGCGCAACATTCGCGACCAGCTTGCGCGCAGCGTGGGCGCAGGCGGCTTCGACCCAGCGCGAGATATCGCCGCGATCACGGTCAATCGCTGGCCGCACGGTTACGCCTACCAGTACAACTCGCTCTGGGACCCCTTCTGGCTCGAAGGCGGCCCACTGCCTTGTCTCGCGGCGCGCAAACCATATGGCCGTGTGGCTATCGCGAATGCCGATGCCGACGCGTACGCCTACACAGATTGCGCCATCAACCAGGCGTACCGCGCGGTGAGTGAACTGAAGGCGGGCAAATTGACGGAGGCATGAAGGAGCTGCGTCAGAAATGCCAGATCAGGTCAGCGGCAAATGTCAGCTGACTCGACTTCGTCGGCGGCCCGCTCACCCCATCGATAAAAGGAGAATCGTAGGCAGGTACGTTGTACGAGTGCTCGTATCTCAGTTCGGGGCGAAGAGTTACTGTGCTCCCCACCCAGAAGTTGAAACCGAAGAGCGATTCTGTATATGCCGTCTTCGATCCTGTACGCTGCCCGGCGAAGTCATTCACATACTCGTTGCGAATCGTGAATGATGAGTGGTGGTTGTTGAATTCGTGCTCGATATAGTTCAAGATGGCGACATCGGGCGCGAAACAATGCGTCTGTGCCGGATTGCACTGTGCTCCGTTTGCCCCTTTCATCAGCGAAGGAGAAGTGATCGATCCGGCATTTGCGCCGACATTCGCATTCGGACCATAACTGATGCATGGATTCAGCAGGTAGCATAAGTTTGGAGTGTCCCTCTCAAACTGGTACCAAGCCTCCGTATCCGTGTGCCAGGTAGCATTGATCTTGTGATACCAGGTCAGATAGTAGGCATCCAGGTTGTTATAGGCATACTTGCCGGAATTGAGAGAATTTGCGCAGCCATACAGTGCGTGTCCGCCATTGGACCACGTGTATTGAAGGCAGGCATTCCCGGTCAGCTTCGCATTCGAAATCCAGGGCGCTGACTCGCACCCCGCTGAAATGCCGGCTTGCGCAGTCCAGTGGTCGTCGATCTTTACTGTCGCGTTGATACCGTGCTGTGTATAGCAATCAAAGGTGTACAGGATCGAGTGACTATAGGTGTAGTTATTCGGCGCTAGCTGAGCTTCAATATCCGGCAAAGAGATATATCGTCCAACTCGGATATCCATGCCCTGGGCTACTTTGGGAACATAGAAATCCATGTAATACATGACGGGATCGTATCCATAGGTCTGGCCGCTCCCATAAGAGAGCAGCTGCTGGCTGAAAACACCCTTGGCTGTTGTATAGCGATAATCCAGACCGTATAGATTCGCAAACCGGAATCCCCAGTCGAAGTGTTCGTGTTGTACCGTGTCCGGCAGGCGCTCAAAATATAGAACCGCCTGATCAAGCTGAATTGAGTTCGGAATCACATCATATGCTGTTTGATTATTGGCATACTTGCCTTTGTTGGAAGTGCTGGCGTTGCCACCTATGTCGACCCACCCGTAGATCTTGAAGCGGGTCTTGTTCTCATTCACTGCCTGCATCAACATATATGAGTTGTAATCGGGCGCTCCAATCACAACTGTGCCGCCGATCGGCCAGTCCGCGCTTGGAAATGGTGGAGAATTCAATGGCGCCGGAGTGCCTCGCCTCGCGGGCTCAGGCGCTGGGGGAGCACCACTGGAATTTGCCGTCCAGTCATCGAGGTATGCATGACCGAGGCGTGTAAAAAAGCCGCGCTTGACGGCCGTGGTGAGAGGGGTTGGAGCAGCTGGAGCAGCTTGTGCGTCGTCACCCGCCAGGCTAGCGAAGTAACGGTTCAAATCTCGTAAATCGGTAAGTGTGTCTATTTTCGCGACCGATGCTGTCGAAGCGGCCTGATTATCTGAAAGAGTGGTCTCCTGCCCTGTCCCAGCAAACGCCGCCCAAGGCTTCAGGAAGGTCCAAGAAAGTAAAAGAGCTAAGAGAAAGACAGAACTGCCCTTGTAGTTGCGCATGAACGCCCTTGAAGAATGAGATCCACCACTGTTTCCCGATTGATCGGCCCAGGGATAGGAGCTCACCTCGAGCGTGAGGAAGACATAATGAAGCCGTTAAGACAACGTAAGGATTAGGCTTCCCAGCTGTGTTTGACAGACCTTTGGAAGGAGCCTGGGCGGAGCCGGAAGTCTTAACGATTTACTTATGTCTTCTTTAGCCAGTGCTTACACGCGGCCTCCTAAACTAAAAAGTTTGCTGAAGTGCGGCTCCTGAGCATTGCGTCTCCCAGACGACTCACGCTTGCCTTTGGCGACGTGTTGTTCAGGAGACCCATATGCCCCAGATTCGTTCGTGGACCCCTGCTCGCGGCCGCAAAGCGAGTTGGCGCGTAGCCACGTTGACTTCTCTTTTTCTCTTTCTCCAGCCATCCTCTCCGGGCCAATCCACGAAAGCCGAGAGTGATGTGCCTGCGGCGAAATCTTCTGACGGCAACGTGTCTCTTCCCGAAACGAATGCAGCGCTTCTCAAGGAACTGGAGAACATGCGCGCGCGCATTGAGGAATTAGAACAGCAGCTAAGGCGTCAGGCGGGACCTGCCGCGTCAGCGAATGCGGTAACCCCGGGGCCGGAGCAAAACGCCACATCAGAGGTCGCTGCGCTCACCCTGGCTTCGTCTCGCCCGGCCGAGAAAGCCGCCTCCGTTCAGGAAGTTACGCCCGTTACAACCCCTCCCAAGACGGGAAAGGCACAGCCCTTTGCCTTTGCCGACTTCACCTGGCTGAACGGCAATCCGCGCACCAAGGAGCTTCCGTTCGACTCGAAGTTCTTTACTCCGGAAATCCGGGCTGATGTCGACTACACCTACGACTTCCGGCACCCGCAGGACGACACGATCAGCGGTTCAAGCGAGATTTTCAGGGCTAATGAAGTCCAGATTACCCAGATGGGCGTTGGCGGGGATTTCCACTACGATAACGTTCGCGCCCGCATCATGACGCAGTTCGGCATGTACTCGACGACCACGCCACGTAACGATTCGAGCTACTCACGCGGCCAATGGCAGCTGGACAATGCTTATCGGTATCTTTCGGAAGCCTACGGAGGCTATCACTTCGACAAGATGCATGGCATCAACGTCGATGCGGGTATCTTCGTGTCTTATGTCGGACTGTTCAGTTACTATAACTTCGATAACTGGGCTTACCAGCCATCTTATGTGTCTTCAAATACGCCGTGGTTCTTTACCGGCGTGCGGGCACAGTTCTTCCCGACAGACAAGCTGAAGATCGAGCCCTGGTTTGTGAATGGGTGGCAATCCTATGGCCGCTTCAACAACCGCCCAGGCATTGGAGGCCAGATCCTGTGGCGTCCCAACGGCCGCCTCTCCATCCTCGGCAATCAATATGCCCTGGGCGAAGACGCACTCAACACGCCGGGCCGCGTGCGCTATCACACCGACGATAGCGTGCAATACATGTACTACACCAACCCAAAGGGAAGGCTGAGCAAGGCCGCATTCTCGCTCACCGGCGACATGGGATGCGAGCACGGCGGCGGCGTCAGCTGTGCGGGAGATTCGAAGAAGGGACCCAAGCAGAGTTTCCTCGGATTTATGGCATACAACCGCGTGTGGTTCGACCGCGATCTCTTTGCCGTAACTATTGGCGGCGGCAAGATTAACAACCCGGGCCGTTATCTCGTCCTGCTTCCTCCGATCAACGGAGCCACCGCGACCTCCGGCACTCCTTACTTCACCGAGAACCCCGGTGACAAGTACAAAGGCTGGGATGTCTCAAGTACCTTCGACTACATGCCCAGCCAGTACATCACCTGGCGCATCGAATACAATCATCGGGCGGCGAATGTTCCTTATTTCTCAGGGCCGGGCGGAGTTACACCTCCGGGCGGCAATACCGGAGCGCCGGGTTCTCTTGTTCCGGGATGGGCACCCGATCTCAGAAACAGCGAGAACCGGGTGACAGGAGCCATCCTCGTGATGTTCTGACATTGCCGCAATCTGACTTCACGAAGAGCCGGCTATCCAAATTGGGTGGCTGGCTTTTTCCGCCCCGGGGCTGTCCGATGCATTGAGTTACTCTGGACACGTCGAGCCATCCCACCTCAAGGAACCTCCATGCAGATGCGCCGTGGTCTGCTTTGCCTGCTGCTCTGTCTTTGTGCGCGCGCACTTTACTCGGCTCCGGCTGCGCCGATCCCGATCAAGGTCGTGGTCGTTGCTATGTATGAAGCCGGCGAGGATACCGGCGATGTCCCAGGTGAGTATCAGTATTGGGTTGAACGCGAACATCTTGATCGGGTGCTGCCCTTCGACGCCGGCTTCCATCATTTGCGCATGAACGATCAGGGTGTCCTCGGTGTGCTCACCGGAGTCGGCACCGCAAAAGCTGCAGCGACCATCATGGCTCTCGGACTTGACCCGCGCTTCGATCTCACCCATGCCTACTGGCTGATTGCGGGCATCGCCGGAGGCGACCCCGCCGATGTTTCACTCGGATCGGCAGTATGGGTACGCTGGGTTGTGGACGGAGACCTTGCCTACGAAATCGATGCGCGCGAAATCCCCGCAACATGGCCGACAGGGATCGTTCCACTGCGCAAGTCCGTGCCCTATGAGCAACCTGTCACTCCACCGGATGGCCAAGTCTTTGAGTTGAACGCCGCTCTCGTCGATTGGGCTTACAACCTCACGAAGAACACGCCGCTTCCGGACACAGACACGATGCGCGAAAAGCGCTCCCACTTTGAGCAGGCCGCCGCGCAACGTCCGCCGTTTGTGAGCGAGGGCGACGATGTCTCCGCCTCCACCTTTTGGCATGGCAAAAAGATGGACGAATGGGCAAATGCCTGGGTGCACTACTTTACTGGCGGGAAAGGTAACTTCGTCGTTTCCGGCATGGAAGACACTGGCACGCTGCAATCGCTCACCTTCCTGGCCCACGCGGGGAAGGTTGATCTGCATCGCGTGCTCGTCCTCCGCACGGTCAGCAACTACGATCAGCAAGCCGTAGGCCTGAGTGCGACCGAAAGTCTCGCCGAGCAAAAGGTTGGCAAGTACGGAGCCTATTTGCCGTCACTCGAAGCCGCCTACGCTGTCGGCCATCCGATTGTCGATGCGATCGTCACGCACTGGGATAAGTATCGCGATCATTTGCCATCTGACGAATAAGTGTTCGATTCAAACGGCCACTCACGCCTGCGCCGCGCTCTCAGAAGATACAATCCGGCGCCGGTCACCGCGATCACAGCGGCGTAGATCATTTCTCTGGAGGCATCCGCGCGCGAGAACAGGATGAAAAGAAATCCGGCCAACGCAAACAGCGGCGGCAGCGGATACAGCCACATCCGGAACGGCCGCTGCATCCTCGGCTCGCGCACCCGCAGCACAATCACTCCCACCTGTTGGAGCACATACTGCAACAGAATGCGAATCGCTACCAGAGCCGCGATCACCTGCGACAAGTTGAAGAAGCAGAACACCGTCGCCACCGCGCCCAGCGCCAGCAAAGACACATTGGGGAAATTATGCCGGACATGCAGTCGAGCAAAGGCGCGAAAGTAGTTTCCGTCTACCGCGGCGGCATACGGAGCCCGCGAGTACGCTAGCAGCAGCGAAAACACTGATGCAAATGCCGTCCACATCACCAGCATAGCAAGTACTTTTGCAGGTGTTCCGCCAAAGGTGCGCTCCATAAGCACTGCAACCACGGCGAACTTTGCATTCCCCGCGTGCGTCAACTCCCCCAGCGGGATCACGCCCGACACACTTACGTTCATGGCCAGATATAACACCGCCACGATGGCGATGGACCACAGCACGGCGCGAGGAATAGTCCGCCCGGGGTCTTTCACTTCGCCGCCGAGAAAGCAAACCGCGTAGTAGCCCCAGTAGTCGTACGTGGCCAGCAGGGTTGCCGATGCGAGCCCTTGAAAGAATCCCAAATTCAGTGTGAATGCGCCTTGCGGTATAGCCAGCAGCGCCGGATGAAAATGGGTCACACCGGCAACGATCACCGCGCCTATGGTGAGCAGCACGCCGGCGGTCATCACCCAGGCCATGCGTGCAATGGTTCCAACGTTGCGATAGAGCAGCGCCACCGCTGTTATGCATGTCGCCGCCGCCACCAGGCTGACCACACGCAGATGGCCACCGAGAATAGGGGCGTTCAACACCGGCCACAGGTAAGCAGCGTATTGCGCGAGGCCGATGCATCCCGACGCAATCGACAACGGTGCGGTGAACCCCAGCTGCCAGATGTAGAGGAACGAGATCATCCGGCCTGCGCCGTGCCGGCCATAAATCTCGCGCAGAAAAGTATACGACCCGCCGGCTTCGGGCATGGCCGCGCCCAACTCGGCCCAGACGAGACCATCGCACATGGCAATCAGCGCGCCCAGCACCCATCCCAGGATCGCCTGCGGTCCCCCCATCGCCGCGACCACTAAGGGCAGCGTGATGAACGGGCCCACACCGATCATGTTCATCATGTTCAGCGAGATGGCGCTGCTGAGTCCGACTTTGCGTTCGAGAGAGGGCGCGGGCTGGGCGGGGTCGGTCAATCGTGTCGGCGCGGCAATTCGAGATGATGGTTCGAAGACAAGACTATCTCACGATAGAAGGCCGCACCCACGCCAAATCGCTGGGCTGTCAGCCTCGAAATGAGCTAATTGTCTCCCTTCTGCTTGAGGGTTTTTGGGTCCTCGGCTTTGCCAATAACCTGCCCTCGTTGATTTAGCCAATACCACTCACCACCTTCAAACCAATGGTATTCACCGCCAGTGACAGCATGGCAACCGGTGCAAGCCAACCAACCCCGATCGGGGTCGTACTGATACATTCCGTCATATTTGAACGGGACAATGATCACTCCGTTTGAACTGACGAGACCAAACTTACCTTCGCTTGTGGCACGAACAAGCCCGTGATGAAAGGGACTCGGCCCATTGTCGAACGTTTCCACATTCTGAACCACAACGCGGCCCTGTCGATTGATGTAGGCCCAACGGTGATCTAGTTGAATCGCCGCCATGTCGGTTTTCCCAGATGGAAAAAACAGACTCAAATATTTCTTCGAAAGGTACACTTGGCCATCACGCGTCTCCAAAGCACACTGCGGAATAGTCCAAATTTCCTCGTCGACTACGCAATCTCCGTGGCGAATTACTTGTCCTGGCACCGGCGCGGAGATTCCAAGGGCAAGCTGGATTATGCATATCAGCTTAAGTAGTTTGAGCATTGTTCTTCTTCGCACTGCAAGCATATGGCCACTTGCCTTGAGGCATCATATCTCTGAACGATCCCACGGATTGTACACTTGCAATACATGCATGACGCCGCTCTGATTCGCCTGCGCCCTGCCGTTCTTCTCGTTCTAACCTGCCTGCTTGCCGCGCCGCTGTTTGCGCAGGTGACGCCGTGGCAAACCGCCATCACCGCCTCGCCTGACGCGCACCCGCTTCCCGAGGACCGCGGAGCCGACGGCCTTGCGCAGACGCTGAAGAAGCTGCACACCTGGGCCAGCCTGATGATGATCGTTGCGCATCCCGATGACGAAGACGGCGGCATGCTCACGCTGGAGTCGCGCGGTTTCGGAGCACGCACGGCGATTCTCACGCTCACGCGCGGCGAGGGCGGACAGAACGCCATGTCCAGCGAGCAGGACGACGCGCTGGGGCTTATCCGCACCAATGAATTGCTGCTGGCCGACCAGTATTCCGGTACCGAACAGATGTTCTCGCGAGTGGCCGACTACGGCTTCTCGAAGACCATTGAAGAAGCCCATGAGAAATGGGGCCGTGACCGCGTTCTCTACGATGTCGTCCGTGCAGTGCGGATGTACCGTCCGATGGTGCTCACCTCGGTCTTCACGGGAAACATCACCGATGGACACGGACACCATCAAGTCTCAGGAGAAGCTGCGCAGGAGGTCTTCAAACTCGCAGGCGACCCGACCGTTTTCCCCGATCAGATCGCGCAGGGTCTGCGCCCGTGGTCGCCGCTCAAGGTATACGGCCGCATTCCCTTCTTCGCGGCAACCAGTCAGGGCATTTTCGACTATGCCACCCAAAAGTGGTCTCCGGTACATTTCTACGATTACGTCACCGAGCAGTGGAGCAATACCGTCCCCTCCACTGACATCGAAATCCCCGAAGGCACCTTTGACCCGATCCTCGGCCGTTCCTATATTCAGATGTCCCGCGAAGGCTGGAGCCAGCAGAAGTCGCAGAACGGCGGCGGCATCATCCCTCTCGGCGGGCCATTCTCCGTCGGCTATCACCGCTATGGTTCCCGTGTTCCGGTCAAGGAACCGGAGAGCGGTTTCTTCGCCGGCATCGACACTTCGTTGCCCGGCATCGCCACCCTGGCGCATGGAGACAGTGCTTTTCTCTCTACAGCGCTCAAAGACATCGACGAGCATGTGATGACGGCCACCTTCGGGTATTTGCCGGCGAACCCGGAGAAGATCGCGCCTGAGCTGGCCATCGGCTACAAGAAAACGAAAGACCTCATCGACGCCGTCAATGCCAGTGCGCTCTCCGCCGACGACAAGGCCAACATCACCCACGAGCTCGGCATCAAGCTCGTACAGTTCAACACCGCGCTGGCGGAAGCTCTCGGGCTTCGCGTCAACGCGATCGTTGTTCGGCATACCGCAGACAAGCCTGGAACGTTGCCTCTCTTCCCAGACGAGACGCCCACCACGGTTTCGCCTGGCGCAGAATTTGACGTGCGCCTGCACCTCACGAGCGCAGCGCCCTGGACGCCAGGAGGGCCCTTGCGTCTCACCCGCACCTGGCTCGAATCGTCGCTGGATTCGTCCACCGACAAGCAGTGGAAAACCACGCGCCTGGGGACTCCAGGCCTAGGCGCAACGTCAACTAACTCCGGCGATGCGGTCTATCGAGTGACAGTCCCGCATGACGCGTCCTACACGCGGCCCTATTTCACGCGGCCCACGCCCGAGCAGGCTTATTACGACATTTCCGACCCGAGCCTGCTTAATCGTCCCTTCGCTCCCTATCCGCTGGCTGGATGGGCTGAGTTCGACTACAACGGCGTGCCCTTGCGGCTCGGGCAAGTCGTACAAACAGTACATCGCGAGCATGGCTATGGGGACCTTTATCAGCCACTCGTTGTCGTGCCGCAGATTTCCGTCAATCTCGGCACTTCGGCCGGCATCGTTCCTCTCGGCTCGAAGGCCTTTGCGCTGACTGTGTCCGTGAAAAACAGCCAGCAGGAAACCGCGGACGGCACCCTGCGTCTCGATCTGCCCGCAGGCTGGACAGCGGATCCGCCAGCGTCTCAATTCCATCTTCGTGCAAATGAAGCTGCTCCGGCGACGTTCACCATCCATCCCGCATCGCTTGCCGCCCAGAGTTACATCCTCAAAGCCACGGCGCAGAGCGGCAACGAAGTCTTCAGCGAAGGATTCGAAACCGTCGGCTATCCCGGCCTGCGCCCTTATTACCTGTATCGCGCAGCCACCTATCGTGCCCGGGGAGTCGACGTGAAAGTCGCGCCCAACCTCAGCGTTGGCTACGTGATGGGAACGGGCGATGACGTCCCTCGGGCTCTTGAACAACTGGGAATCCACCCGCACCTCCTGAGCGCAACCGAGATCGCCTCCGGCGACCTAAGCCGTTACGACGTCATTCTCGTCGGCATCCGCGCCTACTCTAACCGGCCTGAGCTGGTCGCGAACAGCCGTCGCCTGCTCGACTATGTGCAGCGCGGTGGCAACCTGATTGTGCAGTATCAGAGCGGCGGCTTCGGCGGTTACGGGCCGTATCCCTACTCGCTTGGCCGCGCTGAGAGGGTCATTGACGAAACCGCGCCGGTCACCCTCTCCGATGACTCGGTATTTCAGTGGCCCAACCGCATCACCGCGGCCGACTTCGACGGCTGGGTTGAGGAGCGGGGCCATTCCTTTCTCGAAACCTGGGACAGCCACTACTCCGCGCCCACTGAGAGCCACGATCCCGGGCAGGATCCGCAGCATGGAGGCCTCATCCGCGCGTCGTATGGCAAGGGGACCTATCTGTATGTAGCGTATGCGCTTTACCGGCAGTTCCCAGAGGCTGTGCCCGGGGCCTACCGCATCCTTGCGAATCTCATCAGCGCGGGCAAGGCGGCGGCTACCAGCGCCAGATGACTCTGTCTTGATAGCGGGTCATCGGGACTCTTTCCCAACTATTCGCTCTTCCAGGAGCACGGTCACCGTCTCGCCCACCTGCTTCCCAAGCACATCCCGTAACTCGGTTTTGACGGGCAGCTTATGCGTGCCGTCTCCCATTGCCATGAAAGAGCTTTGAAAGGGATGGCCATCAATTTTCCCGATGACCTTCACGAGACCGCGGGTTCCAAAGAAAGTGGCCGACTCCGGCCAGACAACGTAGGTCCAACCGCCCTTTTTGGGGCTCTTTTGCAATCTGGCAGTAAACGTCTTGTTCAACATATGCGTGTGGCGTAAGGTTCGCTACCGCCAGAAGTCTAACACCGAACGATTCCCAGCTGGACAGTCTCTAGTTCACGTCCTTCCTAGGTTATTGATCTGTAAACAATTGCAGCCTGTTTTACACAGGCCTCCCGCGAATAGTTTTCCCGGTTATTCATGGAAAATTCGCGGGATATTTACATTTCCCTGCGACCATCAGGGTCGGGTCACGTGTGTCGCGATCCCCGATTCTTGTCCGCTTTCCCCGAAGCGCAGCCAGTGTGCATGCTGAGTGAAATCCAGCACGACGCAGGTGTGGCATGTAGTCATAACTTGACCTTAAGTACTTCGCAATCATTGGTTAAGCAACGGTAATTTTCATAAAATGAGAGGCCAAATGAACACGAAATTGAAGGCGCTGGCGAGTCTCGTAGTGGTGTTGGCTGTGGTAGCTGGCCATGCGCAGACCTCGACTGGCACGAGCAAGAAAAAGGCTGCAAAGCCGTCGGTAGAGTCGCAGATCGAAGAGCTTCGCAACGACCTGAACTCGCAGCGTGGGCAGATTGACACGCTCAAGCGTCAACTCGCCGATCGCGACGCCCAACTCCAGCAGGCCCAGCAGGCGGCTTCAGCGGCTCAGGCCGCGGCCCAGCAGGCCCAGCAGGCGGCGCAATCCCAGCAGGCGGCGATTGCAGAGAATACTCAGTCGGTCAGCAGCTTGCAGGGTGCGGTCACCGATCTCAAGACCAACACCCAGTCCATCGTGACGACCGTCCAGGATCAGCAGGCGCAGGTCAAGAAGCAGATCGAAAATCCTGACTCTATCCATTACAAAGGAATTACTATCTCGCCCGCCGGGAGCTTCATTGAAGCAGCCACCGTGTGGCGTTCCGGTGCAACGGGCGGAGGCATCAATACTCAGTTCACGGGCGTTCCCTTGCAAAACGCAGATGCTGCCCAGTTGAGCGAGTTCTACGGTTCGGGCCGTCAGTCCCGATTGGCCATCAAGGCCACCGGCAAGCTGGACAACATGACGATGACCGGCTACTACGAAATGGACTGGCTCGGTGCCGGCATTACGTCGAACAACAACCAGTCGAACAGTTATGTCCTCCGCCAGCGTCAGCTCTGGGCGCAGGCCTCCTTGAACAACGGCTGGACATTCACGGGTGGCCAAATGTGGTCTCTCGCCACCGAAGACACTCACGGCGAGTATAACGGCACGGAGATCCTTCCCAGCACCATCGACCCGCAGTACGAAGCCGGCTTTGTGTGGGCGCGGCAGTATGGCTTCCGGGCCAGCAAGGAGCTCATCGCCAACACGTTCTGGTTGGGTGCTTCGGCGGAGAATCCTGAAACTCTGGGCCCGTCCGGCTCCGGCCTGCCGCTGAACGAAGTGATCGGTTCGGCTGGAAATAACGGCGGCCTTTACAACGTCAACGCTAATTACTCCTTCAATCTCGCTCCGGACATCATCGCCAAGGCGACATGGGAACCTGGCCAGAGCAAGTATGGCCATTATGAAATCTTCGGCATCGCCCGCTTCTTCCGGGATCGCGTTTACCCCAACGCATCGGCTGCGCCACCGTCCGGATCCACTTCCCTCTCCGGCACTTCGGTCGGCGCTTATAACGACAGCACGGTCGGCGGCGGCATCGGCGCCAGCGGCCGGATCGCCATTCTTGATAAGAAACTCACTCTCGGCCTGAAAGGGCTGTACGGAGACGGCACCGGCCGCTACGGCTCCTCGACAATTGCCGATATAACACTGCGACCTGACGGTCAGATTACACCGCTTCACAACTTCTCGGCCCTCAGCACTGTAGAGGTAAACCCGACACCGCGTTTGACGATCTACACCAATTACGGTGGAGACTATGTTTTCCGTAACTACTTCGGTAAGGAAGGCTACGGCTCGCGGCTAGCCAACATGTCCGGTTGCAATACCGAACCGGTACCAGGCGGCGCAGCAAACGCGAACGGCGGGTCTGGTTTTTCGCCGAGTGCTCCAGCTAACTGCGGCAACCAGACCAAGGACGTCCAGGAGTTTACCGTTGGATATTGGTATGACTTCTATCGCGGACCGAAAGGCCGTCTGCGTCAGGGCATTCAGTACAGCTGGATTGACCGCACCCTTTGGTCGGGCGCGGGAGGCACCGCAAATCCGGGTGGAGGAGCCCACGGCACCGACAATATGTGGTGGACCTCCTTCCGCTACTACCTACCGCAATAAGCAACAGAACAGAAACACAAAAAGGGCATCCGCAATGGATGCCCTTTCCTTTGCCTGAACCTCTGACAACCTAGCCCCGCTTACCGGTCTTTCCATACGCTGCAAGGAAAGCGTCGGCGACTTGTACCTCCAGGTTTGCCAGAGGCTTCCTCCCAAGCTTCTGGGTGAGAAAGAATTTTCCATAGATCATCGGCCCGAGCAGCAGCGCGATGCCCACCTCGGAATCGATGCCACGCTTCAGGATTCCCCGCTTCTCGCCTCGTCGAATCAGATTCGTCATCGCTACCCGCGCCGGTTCGACCGCCCGGTTGCGCCACGCCATGCCGAAAACCTGATTGCGTGAAGCGTAGGCCATCAGGTGCGGCAGAATCCTGTCCTTCATCGCCTGGCGATCAGCAGCCGGCTGGTACTGGAGAAGCGCAATCAGGTCGGTGCGAAAGTCTCCCGAGTCGAAGACCGGAGCTTCCTCGTCGAGACCGTGCAGGTGGCTCAGCACTTCCATGACGAGGGTGTCCTTGTCCGGCCAGTGCTTGTAGATCGTTGCCTTGCTCACGCCCGACGCTTCTGCGATCGCATCCATGCTGGTGGCATCGATGCCACGCTCGGCAAAGAGCTCCATTGCGGCTTTCAACACCTTGGTATGCGCCAGCGCGCTTCTCGGTCTTACCATCCGGTTAAATTCAATCCATTCGGCTTTAAAGCATTAAACTTCGATCTTCGAAAACAGGTACGCGCCCAGGCTCAGAAAGACCAGCGCGATCGTGCCCAGCAGCCCCGCGTTCAGCGCCGGATGAAAATGCCACTGGTTGATCAGCGCTCCGCGAAGGCCATCAACCCCATACGTCAATGGATCGAGCCGGGTGATCACCTTCAGCACCACCCCCAGGTTGGCCAGCGGAAAGAGCGCTCCGGACAGGAAGAATATGGGCATCACCATAAAGTTCATCACCAGCTGGAAGCCCTGCATGTCTTTGATCGTCGAGCCGATCGCCGTTCCCAATGCGGCAAAGACAATCGCAATCAGGACCACGAACAGGAACGCCACCGGGATCGCCGTCCAGCTATGCGGACGAAAACCTGCGATCAGGCAGATGATCAGAATCAGCGTGCCTTGCAGCACGGCTACCGTCGCCCCGCCCAGGGTGCGCCCGATCATGATCTGCATGCGCGATACCGGCGCCACCAGCGTCTCTTTGAGGAACCCGAATTGCCGGTCCCAAAGCATCGCGATGCCGGAGAAGACGGAGCTGAAGAGCACCGTCATGCCGATCACACCCGGCGCCATGAACTGCAGATAGCTTCCAAGTCCGGCCTTTTGAAAGACGGGACCCAAGCCGAAGCCCAGTGCCAGCAGGTAAAGGCAAGGCTGCCCCAGCGACACCACAACCTGCACCCGCGACCGCACATACCGCTTCAGCTCACGCAACCACAAAATGTATATCGCGCCCATTGAGAGCAGTCCTCCTTTTCATCGACCCTTCAACGATTGTTCTGTGTGGCCCTTCTTAAGGAAAGGCCACTTAAGAGCTAAGCTTCCCCATGCAACCGGGAGGACTGCTCTATCGCCTCCACATCTGCGCCATCTGCCGCAGCCCCGCTTTTGCATCCGCCCCTTCATCGCGCAGCGACGAACCGGTCAGCGCCAGAAACGCGCCTTCCAGTGATTCGCTCTCCGTCTGCGCTTTCAGCTCCGCCGAAGTTCCCTGCGCGACGATACTTCCGTGATCCATGATCGCGATGCGATGCGCAACCTTGTCAGCCTCGTCCATGTAGTGCGTGGTCAAAAAGACTGTCGTGTTCTCGGTCTCGTTCATGTGCTTCACATGCGTCCAGAGCAGGTTGCGACTCTGCGGATCAAGCCCCAGCGTTGGTTCATCCAGAAAGAGAATCTTCGGCGTGTGCAGAAAGCCTCGCGCAATCTCCAGCCGGCGCTTCATGCCTCCGGAGAACGTCTTCACATAGCTGTCTTTGCGGTCCCACAACTCGAAGAGTTTCAGCAGCCGCTCCGTGCGCTCGGCGCGCAGTTTGCGCGGAACGTGATAAAGCACACCGTGCAGGTCCATGTTTTCGTACGCCGTCTGCTCCTGGTCGAGGCTCGGGTCCTGAAAGACGATCCCGAAACGCTGTCGCGCCTCTTTCTGCTTCACCGTCGGGTCAAGTCCATCCAGCTCGATCCTGCCGCTGGTCGGGCGCAGCAGCGTCGTCAGCATCTTGATGGTGGTCGTCTTCCCGGCCCCATTTGGGCCGAGAAAGGCGAAGATCTCTCCCTGCGCCACGTCGAAGGAGATGTCCTTCACCGCGGCAAAATCTCCAAACGTTCTCACCAGATTCTCAACGCGAATCATCTTTTGCCTCGCTACACTCACTGGCAATACTGAACGGTTCAGTTTAGTTTGTCAAGGGTTCAACAAGCAGCACAAGTGGAGCGCAATTGCCTGTACCACTAGCCCTTGCTACGCTTGACGCGCTCATGGGAGTCTATAAACCGTGCTCAATCTATCGTTTCGCCTGACCGCCTCCACCGTCGCACTTGTTATCGCCATTTCCGCACTCCACGCACAGGCTCCTGCCTCAGCCGGCCCTGTTCCCGACAGCCCCGCAATCGAGCAGCGCATTGATGGCATGATCGCCAAGCTCACCCTGGAGAAGAAGCTCGAGCTCATCGGCGGTGTCGATGGCATGTTCATCCGCGCCGAAGAGTCCGCGGGCTTCCCGCGTCTCAAAATGTCGGATGGACCTTACGGCATCCGTACCTGGGGACCCGACACTGCGTACGCGGCAGGCATTGGGCTGGCTGCAACCTGGGACCCCGAACTTGCCCAGCGCATGGGGGTGGCCATTGCCCAGGATGCCCGCGCTCGCGGCGTGCACTTCCTGCTCGGCCCCGGAGTGAACATCTACCGCGCACCCATGGGCGGCCGCAACTTTGAGTACTTCGGCGAAGACCCGTTTCTCTCCGCCCACACCGCGGTCCCCTACATTGAGGGCGTGCAGAGCCAGGGCGTGATCGCGACCGTCAAGCACTACGCCGCTAATAATCAGGAGTACGACCGCCACAATGTCAGCTCTGATCTGGACGAGCGAACCCTGCGCGAACTCTATCTGCCCGCATTCGAAGCGGCGGTAAAGGTTGCGAATGTGGGCTCGGTGATGAACTCCTACAACCTGGTCAACGGAGTTCACGCCACGCAGAACAACCACCTCAACAATGAAATCCTGAAGAAGGAATGGGGCTTCAGCGGCATACTCATGTCCGACTGGGTCGCGACTTACGACGCAGTGGGCGCGGCCAACGGAGGCCTCGACCTCGAAATGCCCAATGGCGCGTTTATGAATCCAAAGAACCTGCTGCCCGCCGTGAAAAGCGGCAAGGTCTCCGAAGCCACCATCGATGACAAGGTCCGCCGCATCTTTCGCACCGCCATTCGCTTCGGATTTCTCGATCGCGACCAGACCGATCTGAGCATTCCCTACTACAACCTCTACGGCAAGCAGGTCGCGCTTGAAGAAGCGAGAGAGAGCGTAACCCTGCTCAAGAACGAAGGCAATCTGCTGCCCCTTGATGGCAGTAAGGTGAAGACCCTCGCCGTCATCGGTCCCGACGCATGGCCTAAAGTCGCCGGAGCCGGAGGCAGTTCCCAGGTCGAGCCCTACGCCTCGATCAGCATTATGACCGGACTCGCGAACCTTCCCAATTCACAAACAAAAGTCCTCTACGCCCGCGGCCTGCCGACTACCAAGGACCTCTTCGAGCGCACGCATTTCGGCAGCGAGCCCGCCATGTCCTCAGCCGCCGACCCCTACTGGGAAGACTGGTTCGGCAAGCCCAGCATCAAGGTCGAGGTCTTCGACAACCCCAACTTCAGCGGCACCCCAACCGTCGCGCAGGTCGCCCACATTGCCACATGGGGAGGCGAGGGAACCGCACTACTGAGCAAGGCGAAACAAAGCATTCGTTACACCGCAGACTATCTGCCGAAAACGACCGGACTATACATTTTTGTCACTGCGGCAGACGGCGGCGACACCTACAAGCTGCTCGTCGATGGCGAGCAGGTCCTCGGACAACGGAAGCATGAAGGGCAGGCGCCAAAATCAACCCAGCTTCCTCTGGCCGCAGGCAAGGTCGTCAAGATTCAGTTCGATTACGTGCCCGACGGCAACAATATCAAGGCCGGCGTTGGCATTCATTCCGTCGACGACCTCATTTCGCCCGAGGCGAAAAAGATCGCCGCCATGGCTGATGTCGCGCTCATCTCCGTCGGCTTTGACGCCCAGACGGAAAGCGAAGGCATGGACCGCACCTTCGGGCTGCCCTGGGGCCAGGACGAGCTGATCAGAACCATCAGCGCCGCCAACAAGAACACCATTGTCGCCATCACCGGCGGGGGCGGGGTCGATATGCGCGCGTGGATCGACAAGGTCCCCGCGCTGCTGCACAACTGGTATCCCGGACAGGAAGGCGGACAGGCGCTGGCTGAAATCGTCTTTGGCATACGCTCGCCCGAAGGCCATCTGCCCGCGAGCTTCGAGCGTGCGTGGGAGGACAATCCCACTCACGACAACTACTACGCGCCGCCTGTGCCCGCCGGCCAGACACCACACGTGAAGTACGCCGAAGGCGTCTTCCTCGGCTATCGCTACTACACCAGCATGAACAAAAAACCGCTGTTTCCCTTTGGATTCGGCATGTCGTACACCACCTTTTCCTTTTCCAACCTGACTATCTCCCCGGATTTCGCCCCGGCTGATGGTCCGATTACCGTCTCCTTCGACGTTACCAATACGGGCACACGCGCCGGAGCGACAGTCGCACAACTGTATGTCGGTGACCCATCGGCAAAGGTCAAGCGTCCGGTCAAGGAACTCAAGGGATATCAGAAAGTCCACATCGAGCCGGGCGTAACGCAACACGTAACACTCACGCTCGACAAGCGTTCGCTGGCCTATTGGGATGTTGCCTCCAACAACTGGAAAGTCGATCCCGGCCAATTCACGGTCTTCGTCGGCGACTCGTCGGAGAACACTCCGCTGACCAGGGACTTCAACGTCCAGTAGCGAACATGGACTACGACGTCAAGATTGCCACCTGGATACGCTGGATCATTCTGATCCCGGTGGGGCCTATTGCCTTCTGCCTCACCGGTTTGGGATGGATCGGGACCGGGTTTGCGCCGTTTTGGTCCGTGATCGGATTTCTTTGCGCATTTCCGGTCTTCCTGCTGAACTTCTGGTCCGCAAAGATTGCCGCTATCGGAATGTGGTTGGTTTTACTTGCGACCTATCTGCCGGAGGCAATCCAGAATTGGCCGCGGATTAACCCGTTCGCGCTGCTCTTCTCTTCGGGTGCCGATGAACTCCTCATGCTTGTTGTCGGGCTCACGCAGCTGGCCTCACTAGCGCCAATACTTAATAGGTTCTCCGCCCGGAAAAGCGAGGCAACGCTGTAATTTCGACCTAGCTTCCAGATTTTCTCGCTAGACCCTTCGCGAAAAAAATATCTTCAGATTTTCGCGGAACTAATCCCGGAATCCTGGGTCTACGCCCAGTTGACCGTCTCGCGGCCCAGCCGGATATACTTTGGCTTCAGAAAGGACCGGAAACGGCAAAGCACGTCGGCCGCGGGCCGGAAGCGCAGCCCGCCGCGGCCTGAAACGCAAACTCACTGCGGATTGAGTTTGCGTGGGCCACTGAGAGGGGAGATGAGACTGCAAGAGTACTTGCACGCCTCGCATATTGTCGCGTTTCGTTCGTCGCTTACCTTAACCCAAAGAACCACTCGTGCCCCCGGTATCGGTGCGTCACCGACACTGAGACGCCTGACCGTATTGGCTATCGCTCTGTTCCTGCCCTTTTGCGCCCATGCACTCTTCGCACAGGCGCCACCCGAGCCGGACGCCAACATGGATCAGCCCTACAATCCAAATGCGCAAAATGATTCCGGTCAGCAGTCCTATTATGCGCAGCCGCAACCCTATTCGCAGCAGCCTTATTCCGCGAACCAGTATGCACAGCCGGCGTATCCACAACAACCAGCCTACGGCCAGACCCAGGCTTTATCTGCCGACCAGCTCCAGCAGCTTGTCGCTCCCATCGCGCTCTACCCTGACCAGCTGATCGCTCTGATCCTGGCCGCCTCCACCTATCCCGCCCAGGTGGCAGACGCCGATGGCTGGAGGCAGTCGCAGAGCTATGCTTCCCCCGACCAGATCGCCGCCGGAGCCAACCTGCAGAACTGGGACCCCAGCGTGAAGGCGCTCATGGCGTTTCCGCAGGTCCTCTCCGAATTGGACGCGAACCTGGCGTGGACGACAGCCCTCGGGAACGCCTATTACAACCAGCCGCAGGACGTGCTTCAGACCGTTCAGGTCATGCGCCAGCGCGCCCAGGCAGCCGGCAGCCTGCAAAGCACGCCGCAGCAGCTAGTGAGCTACAACCAGGGTTACATTCAGGTCGTCCCGGCAAATCCGCAGGTAGTCTACGTCCCGGCATACAATCCGTGGACGGTCTACGGACAACCCGTTTCACCATACCCAGGCTTCTCGCTCTTCGGAGCGTTGGGCTCATTCCTCAACTCATCGACCTTGAGATTCGGCCTCGGCATGGCGATGTCCGCCTTCAGCCACACCCCATGGGGGTGGGTCGGCTGGGGACTCAACTGGCTAACCCAGAACGTGCTCTTCAATCAATCGAACTACGCTTCGAATAGCTCTACAGTTGCCGACTGGGGGCTCCCGCATGGAGGTCCGCGGTATTTCCGTCCAGGCTACGACCAGCCAGGTCGGGGATACAACCCGGCGCCAGCGCAGGGATACCTCCGATCGCAGGGCACGTACGCAAGCAATTGGCCGCACGAGAATTACAACCGTGGTTACCAGACGCCTGCATTCGGCAACACCCGTCCTCCGCAGCAGGCTTGGAATCACAATCCGCTACCCGTTAGCAGGGCTCAAACCTATACACCGAATTACAGCCATCCCGCCTACGGCTTCAACAACGGCTACGGAGCGGGATACGCCGCTCGCCCCGGCCAGACTGCCGCACTTCAGGCGTATAACCGCAACCCCGTTCCCGTAAACAGATCTCAAAGCGACGCGCAGTCCTACGCGCAGAACTACAACCGTCCGGGTTACAGTTTCGATAATCGCGGAACGGCCTACGCCAGCCGCCCAGCCCAGACTTATCCGGCCTATCGAGCTCCCGCCGCAAATTTTCAGCGTGGAAACATCGGACCACGCTCCTCGTCGGCCTTCACGGGCAACGGCTTCATGAACTCGTCCGCCAAACCGGAGCGCTCCGGGCTCCATCTCTTTGGGGGCGGACACAGTTCTGACAATCCTTACGGCGGTGGACACGGGTTCAAGGAACCAAAGACATTCAAGGAGCCTAAGAGCTTCAGCGGCGGCCATTCCGGCGGATTCCATCCCTTCGGCGGCGGCCACTCCAGCCCCGGCGGCCATTTCGGCGGACACGGCGGGGGACATCATCGCCTCTGAAGCGGCGTAACGCCTTGGCTCGGAGAACACCCCGCTGACCAAGGATTTCAACGTCCACTAGGCAACCCAAAATAAGAAAAGCCCGCGCGAACTCAAGCTCGGGCCTTCTTATTTGCAGAGTATCTTGTCGGGTGCTCTTGATCGCTATTTCTTTTTCGTTGGACAGTTTGGGTTGGAGTTAAAAACGGAGTTCGGACAGGCTTCACCCAGCGACCATGAAAAGTCACGCGAAATATAGCCCGCCGGGATTGCCGGTTCCGGTCCAACACCACCGATTTTAGGATTTTCGGAGCCGGCGCTGTTGATCACGGATGTGGAGTGACAGGTGATGCAGGAGGCGTTCCCTTTCGTCAGGCCGACCGCTTCTCCTTCAACGATCGAGTTTCCCAGAAGAGTTGGTTGTGCAGCAGTCCCAAAGACGGCTTGCCCGGCATCGAGCCGGTAGTTGAGAAACTCAGGGGCGAGGCCGGCCTGCTTCATGAGAGCACCGAGAGCCAGCGTCAGCTCGGTCGCTTGGCCGGAGCTTTGCGCCGGGCTGGACCCAAACGGGTCGTTGCACGGCCCAAAGAGATTGGGGCTGCAGCGCTGCGGATTAGTCGTCCCGTTCTGCACCTCGAAGGTTGCCCACAACCAGTTCGTTAGCAGCTTCGAGGAAATATGCATCGCCACCAGGGCGTAGCAGCCGCCATCGATCACTTCCACGTGCAGCCCGGGCGGAGGAGACGTGCAATTAAACTGCGCCGGATTGAAATCGGTCATCGGCAGCCAGTCTGCTTTGACCTCGACCGCGGTGGATGGGAAATCGATCGTGGCGTGGCTGGTTACAGCCATCCGTTGTCCCGACCGGAATTCGTAGTTGCCCTGGAGGACATAAGCTTTGGCCGTCGGATCCAGATGCACTTCCTCGCAGAACTGCCCACTGTGGGCTAGGCTTGTGGAATTGGGCATGTTGCTCGGCGGAGCGACCATCGCCTGGCACTCAGTGTCAGGACTCAGTTCCGGCAACGGCGAGTGCAGTTGGGCGGCCACGATCCTGGCCAGGGGACTGCCGTGCAGGCGTTGTGTCCTGCCGCCCTTTTGCCCGGGAGACGTGAATATGCTGAACTGCTCAGTCCAGGTCTCCCACACCAATTGGCTTTTATTTGCCGGGCAGTTGACGGCAACGAAGATCTGCCATGCCGTCTGCGCCACGGCCTTGGCGTCATTCGGATCGGGCGCTTGTGTGGGAAGCGTGCAAGCCACGTTCCCTGCCTGCGGTGAAGCGCTTGCGGTCGTGATGAGAAATGACTGATTCTTGTTGCTCTCACTTCTTCCAGCTTCGAAGTAAGTCTTCACAGCAACGGAAACCAGCAAGGCGAGAAGTATGTAAATTCCCCTTTTCAAGGTTCAAACCTCGTCGATCGTCTTTAGCTTTTTCGAGTGAACGGTAAAAGTTGATAAAGGGACCCAGACCAGAATTTCTCTGATCCTAAAGCGGCACTAATAGTACGCGCCTGCGGGGATCATGAAACAATTTTTTTATCGAAGGGCTACCTTGACGAGCTGACATCGCGCCAGTAAAGCTCAAGACCAAACTGTTCCCCGCCCTGAGACGTCTCTATTAATATGCAGGAGTCGAGTAGGCTCCGGCTTCGCAGCAGGTGCCATAAGAGAGGTTGACGCCGATGTCCAGCATCCATCGCCTGTTGCCGATTCTTTTCTTCTCCGCACTCGCGCTGGCCCAGACTCCTCCCGACACGACTATTCGCATCACATCGCGCATCGTTTACGTAGACATCGTGGTGCGCGACAGCTACGGCCGTATCGTACGCGGGCTCACCGAAAAGGACTTCCACGTTTCGGAAGACGGCAAGCCGCAGACGATCGATTACTTCCGCGACCATACGCACGATCTCGCAGCGAATGCCGCCCCGTCGTCTACGCCGCGAGACAGCGGCAGCATGGAGTTCTCCAACGTCACCTCTGGCGGCGACGCCACGAACTCCATCAACATCATCCTCTTCGATTTTCAGAACACTGCGCCTCAGGACCAGCTCTACGCGCGCAAGCAGATGATCCGGTTCCTGGAGAACCTGCCGCCTGGCCGCCAGACAGCGCTCTTCGTGCTCGATGCGCGACTGCGCATGCTCCAAGGCTTTACCGGAAGCACAGACCTTCTGGTCGCGGCGGCAAAACAGATGAAGGTCGAGGCATCCTCTGTTCAGACCCTCGGCCAGCACCAGCAGGACGATGACTTCGCCGCCTCCTTCGCGGCTGCCATGGGTCGCAGCGCATCCGGCAAAAACGTCGTCTCAGAAATGAACGATCTCGCTGCGCCCCAGGATTTCATACGCAGCGCCGCCATTACCCAGGACGCGCTCAAGCAACTGGCGGCAGCCACCAGCGGATATCCCGGACGAAAGAATCTCTACTGGCTGGCCGATAATTTTCCTGTCTACGCGGGTCCGGCACTCGAGATCAACGACTTGTCCAACGAGATAGCGATGAGCATCAACGACTTTCCCGGCATCACTGCGGGGACAAACAACGTAGCCGATGCACAGATCGCCATCTATCCCATCAGCCTGGCAGGCCTGGAAGTAGGCGGCGCGGGACCAGAGACGGCAGGCAGACCGACCAACCAGACCTTTGCCAAACAGTTTTTCGACCGATCGGCTAAACACGCTCTTCTCGAAGACATCGCTGACAATACAGGCGGCAAGGCTTACTTCGGAACCAATGATTTTGCGGGTGCCCTACGGCGCGGCTTTGAAGATGGGTCGAACTACTACACGCTGGCCTATCGGCCCGAGAACAAGAACTGGAACAGCCAGTTTCGCAAGATTCACATCAAGCTCGGCGCATCGGGCTATTCCCTCAGCTATCGGCGCGGCTATTTTGCGACGCCGGAAGATACGCCCCAGCCGCACAACAACGCGCAGGAGCTGAACGCCGCGCTTCAGCCGGATACGCCCGACTCAACCATGCTGCTGCTGAAATCCAAGGTACAGCTTCCTGATGCGCAACATCCCGCCGTGCGTGTCGATTCCGTCATCGACCCGGCCAACGTCGACTTCTCGACCGACGCACGGGGACGCAGGCACGCACAACTCCTCGTCTCGCTCATTGCCATCCCCGAGATCGAGTCTGGCGGCAAGACAAAGGGAGACAAGCAGCCGGTCAGCCCTCCTCAGACTTCCGGCGCCTACGTCGTCGATCTCGACCCTCAGGCCTTCCAGAAGCTTTTCACTACCGGCATGCCCATGCATCAGGAGCTGACGCTCCCGCCCGGCCGCTACCGTCTCCGCCTCGGTGTCAGCGATCTGGGCAACCACCGCATCGGCACACTGGATATGCCAATCGAGATCGCATCGGCATATCCGGCAAGCCCCGATCGCGCTGCCGACAATTAGCGAAAACTCTCCGGCACGGCCACAGGAATATATTCGGGACGAAATCTTAGCTCGGCTGCGGGATATGTCTTACGCGCTTCCGGCGTCAGCTCGACCTTCAGAGTGTGCCTCTTGCCGTCCAGCTTTTCGGGCTTGAATCCGATCGTGTATCGAAAATGTAACTGCGTCAGGATGTAATCGAGCGCGCTGGCAAAGAGCTTCGGATCGAGGGTCGAATAGACTTCTCCGCCTGTCTCCTGACTGTAGTAGTGGACAAGGTAACGCACGTGAGGCCCGGAAAAGCCATGCTCGTCGATATATGGAGTGAACATGATCCTCGCATCGTACGGCCAGCTTCCATCATTGATCCCGAAGACCAGGCCTGACGTTTCCAGCAAGTCGGTCAGAACATTATTGGCTTCCTCAGCGCGTGTACCGCTGCCATCCCCATAGAAAAACAGGAAAATCGGCAATCGGGCAGGTGTGGTCTCGTGCGTATTTTTTAAAATCGTCCGGATCATACGCTGCATGGTCAGTTCTCCGGTCCGCGTCTCGCCGACAATGGGCCTTTGACTCAGCACGTCTTCGATTTTCGTGAGCGCCGCGTCCGAATCCTGTCCGGGAGGAAGATCGATCAGCGACTCTCCGTTATCGCACCAGTGAGCAACTCCGACCGCATCGTTCTTGCCCAAATGAGTCAGCGCGGGTTTGAGAAATTCTGTCTTTCCCTGCATGAAAGCCGAATGATAGCCAGGCTTATCGTGCTGACTATCTCTAAAAATCTGGTTGCACTGCACAATCAGCCATAGCGCAATGGGGCGCGTAGTGTTCTGCGCGCCTATATCAAAGCTGCTGATCGGCATCTCGTGGCCGTTATCGAAGATGCGAAAATCTTCGCGCCTGAGATCCGTCAGCAGAGCGCGGGAGTGCAAGGCGGTTTTCGCGTTCTCAGCGATCACGTCCACCAGCACCAGCGACGTGTCGACCCATATCGTCGTCGTTCCGTCGCTCGCATTCTGGGCGCGACAAATACCCCAGCTGAAGATTGCGATTCCGGCAACGAGGACCGCGCCAACACTCCGAGCAGAAGCTTCCATAATCAGCCGGACCCAGCCCGTAAGGACGTTTCGCCCGGCCCGATAGTCTCAAGGCAATGAAACCGAGGCGCCCGGAATCTAGCAACAACAGCTAGTTGGAAGGCCTGTCCTTCACCTTAACCCAGCCATCGTTCGCCGGACTCGATCCGCCATCGTCGGCGTCACTCGATGGAGAAGTCACCAGCACACTGCCATACTCAAACGTGACTTGCGTGTACGCAGTACGCGCAGCATCGGCGCTTGCCGACTGAGCGATAGCATCCACCTGTTTAACTGCGACAGGTTTTAATGTGAACTCGATGACTTCGCCGGTGGAATTCTTCGTCGTCAGCGTGCAGCCTTCGAATACAGTGCCGGCACTGGCCGCCTTAAACAGGCTTTGGAACGGCACAAATGATGTATTCACCACAAGCGGCTCGAAAGTGACTTTGCCTGCTCCCGCACCGCTGCTTGAGGAGCCGATATTGAGGGTCTGCATAACGCCGAGATCGAAGTAGCTGACGTTGAAGGTGAGGGTCGAAGCGCTGGAAGTGCAGGACATCTGGGCTACTGGCGCGGCATACGCTGCCGTAACAGCGCACAGAATGGCCACACAAAAGGCAAGACGGCGGACATTAGAAGTCATGGGTTTTCCTCCTGGAAAGGCGGAAGAATGCTAGCAAACCTGGCCCAACTAAGGAATGAAAATCAGTTATCCGCTTTTTCATCGTTCCAAAGTCAGTTCTCACTCAGATAGCATTCAGTACGTGGCAATGCATCGTCACGCCAACGCATATAAAGAGGCTCATGCTCACCTCCCGAATTCACCGTTGTCTCGCAGTGCTCCTTTGCCCCGCTCTGGCCTTAGCGCAAACCGCCTCAACCGTTCCCGATAACACGATTCGCGTCACCACCCGCATCGTCTATGTAGACGTTGTCGTGCATGATGCCTCGGGCAGGCTGGTTCGCGGGCTTACGCAGAATGATTTCGAGGTTCTCGAAGACGGGAAGCCGCAGCAGATCGATTTCTTTGCGGTGCATACCTACGACATCGGTGCGCCTCGTCCGGCCGTGCCACCGCCCGCTGCCAAAAACGTGTTCTCAAATGTTCCGGATCGCGGCCCGGTGGGCTCGGTCAACATCATCCTCTTCGACCTGGTCAACACATCTGCCCAGGACCAGCAGTACGCGCGCAAGCAGATGCTCGATTTCCTCAAAGCTCTCCCTCCCGGGCAGCAGGTCGCGTTGTTTGTGCTCTCCGATCAGTTGCACATGTTCCAGAGCTTCACCGGTAGCTCCGAACTGCTGGTCGCGGCGGCAAAGCTCATCAATCCCAAAAACATGCGGCTTTATCAGTCCGACGCAGAGCAGCAGCGCGACATCGACCGGCTAGGCGTCATGCAGGATGCGCTCGGCGGCCGCGACCCTGGCCAGTCCATACAGGCGCTAGCCAACGAGATGACCTTCGAAAATGAGCAGACGGCGGAGATACGTCAGCGCGTCACCCTGATGGCATTCGCCCAGATCTCCCACGCCGCCGCCGGTTACCCCGGCCGGAAAAATCTCTTCTGGATGTCGGGAAGCTTTCCCTTCAGCCTCACCCTGCAGGGTCAGTACAATATCACCGCCCCTCTCCAGTACAGCACGCTGCCCATGGCAGACATGCGCAGCGCTGATACAAACACGGTAGCGGATACGGCGAAGGTGATTGCCGACGCCCAGATCGCCGTCTACCCCATCAGCACACAGGGGCTTGAAACCGGTGGCGTAGGCGTCGACGTGTCGGGAAACTCGATGGCGGCGATGAGCGGATCATCCGGCATCACAAGCAGTGGAAATGGGTCAGGCAATGTCAAACACACCCTGGGAGATACGATGGCCCAGCAGTTCACCAACCGCAGCGCGCTCCACTCGGCCATGCACGACATTGCCTACGAGACGGGCGGCGAAGCGATCTTCGGATCAAACGATCTCTCCGGCGCTCTGCGCCGCAGCATCGAGGACGGGTCCAACTACTACACGCTCGCCTACCGCCCGCAGAATCACGACTGGGATGGAAAATTCCGGAAGATTACGGTTGAGATGACCGGCCGCAGCTACGCTCTCAGCTATCGCCGCGGCTACTTCGCCTTCGCCGACCAGATCACCACCGAGGACACCGCGCAGGCGCTCAACGTAGCGCTCCAGCCCGGCGCGCCCGAATCGACTTTGCTGTTGCTCAAAGGGAAAATAGAGCTACCCGATGCGCAGCATCCTGACGTGCAGGTGGAGACCACGGTCGATCCAGCGGGCGTCGACTTCTCTACCGACGCCGCTGGTCATCGCCACGCAAAACTGCTCGTCTTGCTGGTTGCGCTTAGCGACTCGCTCAATCAGCCCGACAATCCGCCACAAACCTCCGGTGTCATCCGCCTGGACCTTGACCCCGCAACCTACGCGGGCATCCTCAAAGACGGCATTCGCTTCCAGCAGAAACTTACCGTCAGACCCGGCCGTTACCGCATGCGCATTGGCGTGACCGATATGAACAACAAACGCCTGGGCACGCTCGACATGCCGATTGAGATCGGCTCGCCTGCCACAGCCGGGCAATAATCAATGGCGTGCCGCCGCTGCAGCATTCGGCATCAGCAGCGGCACCAGACTCGGTTACTGTTTCGCTACATCGAGATCGATGGTCAGGTTGACGTCGTCGCCCACCACGGAAGGCGGGTACTTAGTCCCAATGCCGAAATCTGTTCGTTTGAACGTGGTCGTGGCCGAGAAGCCGGAATGTGGCTTTTTATCCATTCCCGTAATCGGTCCCGTGGGGCCTTGCACATGCAGGACCACCGGTTTGGTAACCCCGTGCAAGGTCAGGTTGCCTGAGACCGTCAGCCCACCGCTGCTCTTGCTGACGCTCGTGCTTGTGAAAGTCGCAGATGGGAACTGCGCGACATCGAAGAAATGGTCGCTCTTCAGGTCTGCGTCGCGGGGGGCTACGCCAGTGTCCACGGTCGTAACATCGATCGTTACGTTGACAGTGGACTTGGTGATGTCGCCTTCGTTCCAGACGATCGAGCCGCCGATATTCCCGAAGTGACCGCGAACCTGCGAAAGGCTCAGGTGCAATATAGAAAAGTCGACTCCGCTATGTGCTTTGTCGGGAACCCAGGTGGAGGTCTGCGCAAGCGCCAATGGAGTGGCGAGCGCGAGAATTCCGAGAAATGACGTCATGCGACCGATCATTCGAAAAATCCTTTTCTGATGGGTATTGGCTTGCCGTACGCGAGTCCTGAATTTTGCATTGATCTGAACGACAACCAGCCTCTTACTTATACACCCAGTGCCGCTTCCTTCCGTGCAGCATGTCCGCAGCAAGTCGTCGAATCACGGGCATATCGGGCACTTGCATAGGGACGACCGCAATCCATCTGTTCGAGATGCACGACTTCACGGACAAGTGACGACAACCGAAGTTGTCTAGAGCAGGATATAAAAGCAGTAGAGCTCTGCTCTCCGCGGCGTGTGGACTGTCATCGACGCCCCGAAGTTTACCGGTTCTTCGCACCCATCGCGCTGAGGTTCTCCATGAAACGTTGGATGAAAATACTGTTCGCATTCGTCGGTCTCGTCGCCTTGGGACTTGCGTCGATTCCTTTATTTGTGAACGCGAACACGTTCCGCCCCACCATCGAAGCGCAACTCACAAGCGCGCTTGGCCGCAGTGTGAAATTAGGAGACCTGAGCCTGTCCATTTTCTCTGCCAGCCTGATCGCCAAGGACCTCAGTGTCGCCGACGATCCCAATTTTGGCGCCGCCCCGTTTCTCACGGCGAAGGAGGTCCGCATCGGTATCTTCCTGCGGCCGCTGATTTTCTCGCGCAAGGTGGATCTAAGAGGTTTTCAGATCACGTCTCCACAGATCGCGTTAATTCGCGCGGCGAATGGCACGTGGAATTTTTCGAGCATTGGTCGCCTCCCCGCTGGCGGCACTGTCACGAGCACAGCTTCGACAACGTCGAAGGCTTCTGCGACGCAGTTTCCAGTCTTCGACGTTCGACGCATCGTCATCAAAGACGGTCGCGCCGTGATCGCCAGCATTCCCGAGCACGAACAACCCAGCGTGTATGAAAACGTGAATCTTAGCGTGCGCGATTTTTCATTCGGCTCTCAGTTTCCATTCGAGCTAAGCGCGAACCTGCCCGGCGGGGGCACAGTTCATGTCAATGGCCAGGTCGGCCCATTGAATCGTATCGATGCGGCAACCAGCCCCGCCGACCTGCAAATATCCATCAAGGGGCTGGACCCGGTCGCCGCCGGATTTCTCGCTCCAGATGCCGGTCTCTCGTTCCTTGCGAACATCGAAGTGCACTCCGCTTCCGACGGGCACATTCTAACCACCAAGGGCACCATGCATATCCAGAATTTGAAGCTACACAAAGGCGGCGCCGCTGCCCCGAAGCCGTTGGATTTTGCTTATAGTGGCACCCACGTACTGAAGGAAAACACCGGGCAGATCGAGGATGCCATCACAAAAATCGGGGACGCCGCGATCCATGTGGGCGGAAGCTATCGGCCTGCCGCCATCGGCGGGGACGAGCAGGAGCTGAATTTGAAACTCACTGGGCAAAGCTTGCCGATCGATGAACTCCAGCATTTGATGACTGCGGCAGGAGTTCGCCTGCCAAACGGGGCGGTACTGAAAGGTGGAATGCTGGCTTTGAACCTTGCCATCGTTGGCCCGGGAAAATCGCTCGTCATTAGCGGGCCGATCGCGCTCGACAACACACGCCTCGTGGGCTTTAACGTCGGTTCAAAAATTCACGGCATCGCTGCACTGGGCGGTTTGAAAACCGGAGACGCAACCACGATTGAAAAGCTGAGGATGAATGTGCGCATTACTAACGCAGTCGTTGCTGTTGACAAGATCGACGCTGTGATTCCGGCCGTGGGCGAAATCACTGGGAGCGGGACTGTATCTTCTCCTGGTCAATTGGACTTCAACCTCGTCGCAAGAGTCGATTCGGCACACGGCATCGGCAAAGTCGGCGCGGGATTGCTCACGAAGTTAAATGGTTCAGGCGAGACTTCAAAGACTGGAGTGCCTCTGCGCGTCGTTGGAACGCCCGAGAATCCTAATATCACCGCCGATGTCGGAGGCATCGTCCAGAAGAAAAAGGCATCCATTGCCGCCTTGTTCAGCAAAAAGAAATAGCTGAACAAAGACGGGAATTATCCTGTCAGCGAGTATGATTCCATCCACATGGCCTTTACTCTCGACCAGCTTGATCACCTTGTCCTCACCGTAGCCAACATTGACGCCGCCATCGACTTCTACACCGAAGTCCTGGGCATGGACCCGGTCACTCTCGACGGCCGCAAGTCCCTCACCTTCGGCACGCAGACCATCAAGCTGCACCAGCGCGGCCACGAGCCCACTCCTCATGCCGCGCACCCCATGGCAGGCTCCGCCGACCTTTGCTTCGTAACCAGCACGCCTCTCGACGAAGTCATCCGCTACGTCACCGAGCTGCGCGTCCACATCGAGGCCGGCCCCATCGAGCGCAACGGAGCTATGGGCAAACTCCGCTCTGTCTATTTCCGCGATCCCGACCGCAATTTGATCGAAATCGCAAATTACCTGTGAGGCGGCACAGGTAAAATCGTGCCATGCAAGAGAACGTCTCGCTCACCGTAACCGACCGCGCCAAAAAAATCCGCCTCTTTCTCATGGACGTCGATGGCACCCTCACCGACGGCGGCGTCTGCCTCATCTCGCTGCCCAACGACGGCGGCATCGCCGAAATGAAGGTCTTCGACGCGCATGACGGCCAGGGCCTGAGCCTCGCACACACCATGGGCATCAAGACGGGATTCATCACTGGCCGCAAATCTCCCGCCGTCAAGCGCCGCGCTGAAGAGCTCCATGTAGAGTTCGTCTACCTCGGTCAGGCCACCAAAATGGCTGCCTACGAGGAGTGCATGCAAAAAGCGGGAGTCACCGAAGACGAAGTTGCTTACCTCGGCGATGACCTGCCCGACATGCCTCTCGCCCGCCGCTCCGGCCTGGCGGTCGCTACTGCTAATGCCGTCTTCGAACTCAAGGCTGTCAGCCACTACATTACCCAGGCTCCCGGCGGCAAGGGAGCCGCCCGCGAAGTCATCGAGCTCATCCTCAAGTCCCAGGGCCGCTGGGAGGAAGCAGTTCCTAAAGCGTTGGCGTAGGATCTGTCGTTCTATCTGAGCGAACTTGCATCAGTTGGAGCTCTGGGGCGGATTTCGTCGCGCCGGACGCAATCCGGATCGATGCCCGGCACGTACTTCCTGCGAAGCCGTCGTAAGGTGACGCACCATGAATGACTCTCACGCAGATACTCAGAAAAATCGATTCGACACACGCATTCGCTCCATCCTAAGCAGCGCCATCCTCGCCTTCGCATATCTCGCCGCACCGGCGGCCCTGCAGGCGCAAGAGCCCGCGCTTCATTGGCAGCCCTGGTCTGACTCCGCATTCGCGAAGGCGCGCACCCAGCACAAATTCGTTCTACTGGATCTCGAAGCCGTGTGGTGCCACTGGTGCCACGTCATGGACGACGTCACCTACCGCGACCCTGCTGTCATCCGCCTGCTCAATCAGCGGTACATTCTCGTCAAGGTCGATCAGGACTCGCGTCCCGACATCTCCAATCGCTATCAGGACTACGGCTGGCCGGCCACCGTCGTCTTCGCCGCCGACGGTTCCGAAATCGTCAAGCGCCAGGGATACATCCCGCCTCGGCCCATGGCCTCCATGCTTCAGGCCATCATCGACGATCCCTCGCCCGGCCCGAGCGTTGTGAAAGAAGCCGCATTTCAGGCCGCCGAAAGCTCAGCTCTTCCCGCCGCGCTGCTGGCAAGCATTCGTTCTGATTACAACTCGCAATATGACCAGTCCAGCGCCGGATGGGGCTTCGGTCACAAGTATCTGGACAGCGACTCCGTCGAGTATGCCACGCGCCTCGCTGCCCGCGGAGACGCCATCTCCGCGAAACGTGCCGCCGACACGCTGCACGAAGCCACGGCCCTGCTCGATCCCGTCTGGGGCGGTATGTATCAATACTCTGTCGGTGGACACTGGTCCGAGCCGCACTTTGAGAAACTCATCTCCATCCAGGCTGCTGCGCTTCGCCAGTATTCGCTCGCCTATGCCCAGACCCAGAACCGCGAAGATCTCGCCGCTGCGCAATCCGTCCAGCGGTACGTCGCCGCCTTTCTCACCGACGGCCCAGCCGGCGTCTTCTATGTCTCGCAGGATGCCGACCTCCACGACGGCAAGGAGAATGAAGCCTACTTCAAGCTCAATGATCACGATCGCCGCGCCCAAGGCGTCCCTCGTGTCGATAAGCACATCTACGCCCGCGAAAACGGCTGGATGATTGGCGCGCTCTGCGACTACTACGCCGCGAGCGGCGATGATGCTGCACTCGCGCAGGCCCGGCGCGCTGCGCAATGGATCGCCGTCCATCGCAGCCTGCCCGGCGGAGGCTTCCGGCACGACGACGCCGATCCCGCCGGTCCCTACCTCGGTGACACACTCGCAATGGGACAGGCGTTTCTCGCCCTCTACAACGTCACGGGCGACCGCAGCTATTTGAACTCCGCAGCTGCCGCCGCGCAATACATCGCCACGCATTTCGCGCCTGCCTCGCCCGGCACGGGATTCCCCACTTCAGCTGCGCGCGCCAATGGCGCCTACCGCCCTCGCCCCGATCGCGACGAAAACATTTCTCTCGTGCGTTTCACGTCTATGCTGGCCATCGCCACCGGAAACCCCCGCTATCACGCGACTGCTGTTGAGGCCATGCGCTTTCTCGCTGCCCGCTCCGTTGCCACGCGGCCAATGGCGGCGTCTATTCTGCTTGCCAATCAAGACATCATCGAAGCTCCGCTTCATCTCACGGTGCTCGGGACGCCATCCGACCCCGGCTTCGGCGCGCTGCATACGGCTGCGCTGCGCTCCATCGCGTCTCACGAACTGATTGAGCTGCGAGACCCCGCCAGTCCAACACCGTCGAGCATCGCTTATCCAAAGCTCAACCGGCCCGCACTCTTTCTCTGCAGTGCGCAAGCCTGCTCGTCACCTGTCTTCCGTCCCGAAGACGTCCGCGCGAAAGTCCAACGCGCCCAGCTGCTTCTTCGCTAGCGATCCGGCAGGTACTCGCGCCACTCTTCGCTCTCAGCGATTTGCTTGAGACGCTCAAAGCGCCGCTTCATCAAGCCGTGAATATCTCGCGCCATCACCCATTGGCCGACGAGGTCCCCAGCCCATCCCCATGGCATCGTAAAGCGCACTTCATCCCGCAGCAGCACGCTCCCGTCGCCTCGGTCGCTGAAGGCGTGATCATGCTTGAACGATGCGAATCGCCCGGCAATCATGCGATCCCGGAAGAACACCGGCGGCTCGAAGCGTTCGATGATGCTCTCGTGGAATTGCGGCAGACCCAGCCGCCATCCCTTCCATCGCACCGTGTCGCCTTCGGTCACGCAGCCTGACGTGCGCCCGCGAACCGGCCGCATTCCAAGCTCCTGCGCAACGATTTCAATGCTTGTCGAGAGCAGGAAGCAGCGGTCAATCGGCGCATGCACAACGATTTCGTCTCGCAGGGCGAATTCCCGGGCCATCTATCAATGTTACGGGCCGGCGATCGAAGTGCTCAGGCCGCGGAGTAGAGCGTGTGTCTTCCTGCCCCGCTGGTACTGATGACGGCTGCGATAAACATAGTGGCCGATCAGCCAACCGACAGCGCTTCCGACCAGGACGTCGGATGGAAAATGCTGTTGGCCAAGCACCCTCGTTACGCTAATGCCAGTGGCCATGGTATACACGGCAACCTGGGTCCAGAGCGCCGGATATTCTCCGGCAATCACTGCCGCTGTAGCGAATGCGAGAGTGCTGTGAGCCGAAGGAAAAGAGGAATTGGGACCGGCGCTGCTCTGGAAGAAATGCCCGCGCGCGTTGTCGACGTCGGGCCTCTCGCGCCAGAAGATCAGCTTCATGCCCTGTTCCACGATGACCCCGTCTACGACCGCCTCTCCACCAAGAATGCCGGCTTCGCGCTCGTGAGCGCCCTCATGGAAATCCCCCAGATACAGCGCCGCCGGGATAAAAAGTATGCCTCCCAACAGCCCATTGGAGATATTGGTATTGGTCTGGTTGAAACCAGGATTGTGCGAAACCACCGAAAACATCGTATGGTGGTCGGTGGCAATCGCGGCTCCGGTAGCCCCGGCAAGAGGAACGAGCCACACCAGGTCATTGGTACGAATGCGCGCCGGGCTCGTCCAGATGGCCACCTGGTCCTTAATAATATGGACCGGAGTATTACTGATCTTGATGGGATCAGTGCCTTCGTCGGCCTGATTGTCGGGGTGCACCTGCGGAGCCTCGGGCAGCAGCGCCGAAGAAAGGCTTGCTGGCGCCCGGAGGTCGTCAACCATTTGCGCCGCTGCCGGTACGCAACCGCTCAGCAGCATAATGAAAGGTATGAACAGGCTGATCGCCGAAAAGATATCCGAAAAACAGAGGCAAACAGGCCCGCGGGAAATTTTTGCCATGCGTCCGCTTTCTCCCTATAGCCCCGCAGTCAGAAATCGAAAGACCAGTGTGTCTCGGCAGGTCAAAGGGTGTCAGACGGGGTATCCAACCATAGTAGCCTGCGGCTTGGATTTCTCTCATTAACTCTTGGTAATCCGCGGCTACGGTTCCACTGCGCTAACGGCTCGCAGCCTCGGCGACTCGCCGCTCTCTCCTATGCCTCGGGACCGGTCGGCACGCCTCCGGCACATTCGTCATTTGCTTCGCGAATACGTGGTAACTCATTGTTCCCGGCTGCAGAGTCGACCAATAGCTGTATCGCGACAGCAGAGGCCTGTTCAGCGCAAAGAGCTGGTTATCGAGAATCTTCACTCCGCAGGCCAGATTGTTCTTCGGCTGCAGAATTGTCCTTGCCGGATCCTTTAGTGGCAGAGACTTATCCTGATCCCAATTGAAGTCGCAACCGTATCGGTCGGCATCCATATACGCCAGTTGCAATAGACCTTGGCTGCGCACCATGCGCTTCGTGACCGTATCCACTTTCGCTACTTCAGGTTCGGTATGACGCACTGTGGTCGTCGGCTTCAGCCCGGCCTCAGCGCCTGCAAGCGCCTGAAAGAAATATGCCCAGAAAGCGCGTTTGTCTGCCTCCTCCATCGTGGCAAAGCGAGGACAGAATGGCCGTACATCCCGTGCCGCCTTGGCTGACAACATCTCCGGCGGTAGAGCCTCCTCGACAAATTGGTCCCACTGCGGATCCCAGGTCGGCGCTCCAAGCTCCTCCTTCTTCTGCGCAATCGGAGTTGGCGGCACGGGCTTCGTCTGGGGTGCAGGCTTCGCTTCAGAAGCTGGAGCCGCTGCCTGCTGCCCTTTTCCGCAAGCCGTGAGAAGCAGACACATGCAGAATGCCAGGCAGGCCGCTCTTAAATTTGTAACTGTCATAGTCCGACTGTTTGAGATGCGGATTTTCTTTGTCGCGACAAGCGAATTATCGACATAATCCGCAGATCGGAGCGAATTTGCACATCATCATTTTTTTCTCACCTCGGCATCGCCGCTATTAATCGAGGCATCCCAAATTATGTGAGGGTACAAGTCGATGGACACTAACATTCTGGTTCCCATAGTCATTGGCGTTGTTGTGCTGATCGTCATCATTGCGCTTCTCGTCGTTCGCAAGCGCAAGAGCGACCAGCTCAAACAGCACTTCGGTCCTGAATATGACCGCGTAGTACAGCAGCACGGAGGTCCACGCCGCGCCGAAGCCGTTCTTGCGGAACGAGAAAAGCGTGTGGAGAAGTTTTCCATTCGAGCTCTGCCCGCTGGCGAGCGCGATCGGTACGCTGAAGAGTGGGCCAACGTGCAAAGGCGCTTCGTTGACGATCCTGCGCTCGCCGTCACCGAGGCAGATGCGTTGGTGAACAGGGTGATGGCCGCAAGGGGCTATCCAATGGGCGACTTCGAACAGAGAGCTGCGGACATCTCCGTAAACTATCCCCGCGTGGTGCAGAACTACCGTTCTGCCCGCGAAATCGTTGTCCGTCACAGCGCCGGACAATCCACCACAGAGGACCTGCGGCAGGCGATGGTCTACTACCGCTCACTGTTCGACGAACTACTCGCTTCCACCAATCCCCAGACCATAGGAGTCATACATGAACGAGCTTCGTAACGATGCAAACCTGACCACCGCTGATATCGCTCGTCCGCAACAGTACGACAAGGGCTACAACGAAAGCCAGGTGGCCGTAATGGACGAGGGCGATCACCACACCGGGCAGCTCGCAGCAGATCTCCGGAAAACGGATACCTCGGCCGCCCCCCTGTTCCCTGACAATGAGCTGCAGAATTTTCGCACTCGCTGGGACCAGGTTCAGACCTCGTTCGTCGACGAGCCCCGGCAGGCCGTACAACAAGCCGAGAGCCTCGTCGCCAACGTGGTCACGCGCATCGCCGAGCAATTTTCGGCGGAGCGCGCACAACTGGAAAAGCAATGGGATCGCGGTGACGATGTGTCCACCGAGGATCTGCGGCAGGCGCTCCGGCGCTATCGCTCCTTCTTCGACCGGCTGCTCACCTTCTAAACCCAACTGGGCGCTCTCCAGGCGAGGGCGTCCAGCCTCCCTTCCAATCAAGTCATCAAAAGTCTTCCTGCAACCGCTCTCTTTGTGGGAGACTGTGCTGCGTAGGAGACACCCGTGCGAATCCTGCGCATCCTGACCGGAGTCGCTGCACTCATCACGACGCTCATCTTCGCTCATCACGTCCTGTTCCAGGATTACCTCGCCGCGGATCAACAGATGCTTCAGAGCCCCATCTACTGGGCATTCATGGTCTTCGCCGTGAGTGTCGTCGTCCTGGCTTTCATCGGAGTCTATCTGCTCGTCAAACCCGCCCGCTAAGCCGCGCCCTGCAACGGCTATCTCTGCGGCGACTACCAGCCTGTTGTATCCTTACTCCGAATTCCAGAACGGCTGGCTTCAACCATGGCAGACTCGCACTCCATCGCTCCCAATCGCGCTGCCTGGCGAGACAAGTGGAGCGAGGTAATCTTTGGCCACGAGACACCTGCCGGCCGGCTCTATGACGTCGTCCTCCTCACGGTCATCCTCCTCAGCGTCCTCACCGTGCTTCTGGAGAGCGTGCGTTCCATCGACCTGGCGTATGGACTTGACCTCCGGGTGGCGGAATGGATATTCACCTCGCTGTTCACCATTGAATATGTCGCCCGTCTCATTTGCGCGAGAAATGCGAAGCACTATGCCCTGAGCTTTTTCGGCATCGTGGATCTGCTCGCCTTCGCCCCGATTTACCTGAGTCTTTTCTTCGGTGCGGCGCACTCCTTCACGGTTGTGCGTTCTCTCCGTCTGCTTCGCGTCTTCCGCATCCTGAAACTCACCCAGTACATCGGTGAGGCGGCTGTTCTTCGCGTTGCTCTCCAGGAAAGCGTTCGCAAGATCGTTGTCTTTCTTTTCGCCGTCCTCGCTATCGTAATCATCGTCGGCGCGATGATGTATCAGATCGAGGGAGATGCCAACGGCTTCACCAGCATCCCCACCGCGATGTATTGGGCCATCGTCACAGTAACGACGGTCGGTTATGGAGATATCTCCCCACACACCGTACTCGGGCGCATCCTGGCCTCGATGCTGATGATCGTGGGTTATGGAATCATCGCGGTACCGACGGGAATCGTGACCTTCGAGTTTGCCCGGGCATCGGCGGCCGGGCCAGTCCGAGTCTGCTCAGCGTGCGGCCTGCGGCCCCATGACAAGGATGCGGTCTTCTGCAAGCGCTGCGGCACACGGCTCTGAAAAAAAGAGCATCAACGACCCCGGAGTAATTTCCGTAGGATAAAATTCTCTCGTCTTGACAACCTCTCTTTTCACTCTGTCTATCATCTCCGCGGATTCACACGCTGCCGGACTCTTTACCGAGATCGGCGCCGCCATTATCGTGCTCGCGCTGCTTGCCCGGCTCGCCAGCCGCTGGGGATTCTCCGCCATCCCACTCTATCTTTTGCTCGGGCTCGCCTTCGGCAACGGAGGCTTGCGTCCGCTTCCCCTGAGCGAGCACTTCATCGGGACAGGCGCAGAGATCGGCGTGCTGCTGCTGCTCTTTATGCTTGGCCTGGAATGCAACGGAGAGGAACTGATGGGGAACCTCCGCTTTGGCCTTCCGGCGGGCGGAGTGGACTTCCTGCTGAACTTCACGCCTGGCCTGATCGCAGGCCTCTTGCTCAAATGGAAACCGATCGCAGCGGTCCTGCTCGGCGGCATCACCTACATCTCGTCGTCCGGAGTCATTGCCAAAGTGCTCTCGGAGCTGAAGCGTATCGATAATCCCGAGACGCCGACCGTACTCTCCGTTCTGATCATCGAAGACCTGGCCATGGCTGTATACCTGCCGCTGGTTGGCGTGTCGCTTCTCGGCGGAGGCCCCATGAAAGTGGTAACTTCCGTCAGCATTGCGATCGCGGTTGTTGTCGTCGTGCTTTTTCTCGCGTTGAAATTCGGGCGTCAAGTTAGCAGATTCGTTTCGCATCAATCCGAGGAGATCATCCTGCTCTCCACATTCGGACTGGTCCTCCTCGTCGCCGGGGTGGCCGCGCGTTTCGAGGTCTCCGCAGAGATTGGGGCATTTCTCGTTGGTATCGCGCTCTCCGGCCCCGCCGCCGAACAGTCCCACAAGCTTCTGTCGCCACTGCGCGACCTCTTCGCTGCGATCTTTTTCTTTTTCTTCGGACTTCAGATCGATCCCGAGACTCTGCCGTCCGCGCTGCCTCTTGCCATCGGACTCGGTCTGTTGACAGCCCTCACCAAAGTTGCCACTGGATACTGGGCCGCCAAGCGGGCAGGAGTCGACAAGAGTGGAAGCTTCCGCGCCGGGATGACGCTGGTGGCGCGTGGGGAATTCTCCATCGTGATCGCCGGACTTGGCGCAGCCATCGAACCCGCGCTCGGACCGCTAGCCGCAGCATACGTGCTCTTCCTCGCGATCCTGGGCCCAATGCTGGCGCGCTTTGCGAAGTGACGGCGGCGGCCCGTCTCTGATCTAGTTGGCGATCACTCCGAAGTCTGCCGCTTCCCATGCCGCGATACCGCCCGCCAGCTCGATCAGATTCGTGATGCCATGCTGAGTGAGAATGCTGGCGGCGATCGAAGATCGATAACCGCCCGCACAATGAACCGCAATTCTGCGGTCGGCTGGCACCTCGCCAATGCGCTGCTGCAATTGGGAAAGGGGCAGGTTGACGCTATCGCCGATGTGTTTCGTATTCCATTCACGAGGCGTGCGAATATCTACAATCAGCGGCGGATTTGGCGAAGCGAGTTCCTCCGCCAGCATCGGCGCACTCACGCGCTCCGTGGCCCAGACCAGGTCCGGCCGGTCCGCCAGCGCTTCCATGCCGTCGCGCAGATAGCCCTTTACGTGATCGAAGCCGATCCTGCCCAGTCGCAAAGCCGCTTCCTGCTCGCGTCCCGGCTCGGCAATGATCACAATGGGGCGTGTGGAGTTCAAAAGGGTGCCGGCCCACGTCGCGTACTGACCACCCAACCCGATATTGATACTGCCCGCCATGTGTCCCTTGGCATACTCCGCCGCGTCGCGGACATCCAGAATCTGGGCCCCGGCGTCGCCCATCTTCAACACTTCCTCCAACTCGACCGGTTGCAAAACCTGCTCCAGGCTTTTCTCCAGCGTGGCCCGCTCGCGTGTGTTCAGGATTGCGTCGTACGTGAAATACGTCGGGGCATCCGGCTGATCCGCCGTCACCAGCCGGATGAATTCCTCTTTCGACATGGGTTGCAGCGCGTAGTTGAAACGCCGCTGCTCACCAAGAGTCGAAACCGTATCTGAGGAAAGATTCTTTCCACACAGCGAGCCTGCGCCATGCGCCGGATAAACCAGCGTCTCATCTGGGAGCGGCAGCAGCTTGTTGTGCAGTGAGTCATACAGATGACCGCCAAGCTCCTGGGCCGTCCAGCCAAGAGAGGCGCGTAAGTCAGGCCGGCCCACGTCGCCGATGAAGAGCGTGTCTCCGGTCAGGACGGCATACGGTTTCTCGGCGTCCTTCTTGAGGTCAAACACCAGGATGGAAATCGATTCGATCGTATGCCCCGGCGTCTCAAGAATCTGGAGACGCAGTCCCGGGAACTCCAGCGTGTCGCCATCCTTCATCGGCACGAATTTGTACTCGGCCTGAGCCCGCGAGCCCAGCCGGATATCCGCGCCACAGGTGTCGCGCAGCTCGAGGTGCCCGGCGATAAAGTCGGCATGGAAGTGCGTAAGAAAAACGTGCCGGATTTGCACTCCCAGGTGGGCGGCGTCGGTCAGGTATTGCTGAATGTCCCGCTGCGGATCTACTACAATTGCGGACCCGCTGGCTTCGTCGGCAATCAGGTAGGACGCATGGGCAAGACAGCCCAGGTAATACTGCTTCAGGAACATATCCCAATCTTAAAGCACCACGGCGAAGCTGAAGCCTTTGCGGAAACTCGGACCAGGCCATCCGCCATGCGATTAGAGCGTTTTAGGAAATGGCGTAGCCGGAGCTGCTGCCCTCAAACCGACGTGACCAGCAGGGAGCGGCGGTCCTGCATAATCTAATCGAGGCCACATATTTCCTAAAACGCCTTAGTATTTCTTCCATGCGAATCCTGACCATCCTGTGCGGCGCGGCCATTCTCTTTGCGACAGCCGCCTTTACGCATCTTCTGATCCACTACTATCAGCACGCCTCTTCCGAGAATCTGCATAGCCCGGGATTCCTGGCAAAGATAGCCGTCGGAGTCGTTATCGCCATCTTCTCCTTAACTGGAGGAGTTCTGCTGATACGGCGTGGCCGCTAATTCCAGATCAGTGTCCAATCCGGCTTAGCGCTTCACGAATCGGGGCCGGGGAAACCCTCATCACCCCGTTGAACGGCGTGTACATCTCCATGATGAGGAAGATTGCAGCAGAAACAGCCAGCGCACAGACGATCAGCGTCCCCACCACAGTGGAGTTGGTGGGAGCAAACAGACCAAAGCTCACGAATATGATCACCAGCCAGGCGACCAGGACCACCAGCAGGGGAATGGACATGGTGTTCTCCTCCGCCTCGACAAACATGAGCCAGCGAGTATGTCGGAGGTTAACACCCATTGAGATGGCCTGGGCCTTGGCGGCAGTCTGCACGTCATTCTTCGGTTGCAGCATCTGGATCTGCGCATATAGATTGTCCGCGTTTTCCCTCGGTTTGAGTTCTGACTGCCCGGAGGTCTGCTCGGACCAGATGCGGTCAAGGCCTTCTTGCACCAGTCCACGAAGTTCGGCGCGGGTCTCGCCTGCCTCCGGGCCGTAGCTTGCCAATATGCGATCGAGGGAGACCACTTGGGCAGACAACTCCGCTACTTCATTCTTTCGAGCATCATAGGAAGCTTTTGAGGAAGAGACGAGCATGCCCAGAACCAGCGCGGTCATGGTCACGACGAGTGCGGTCGCCAGCCTCACGACATCTTTTGCATCCGAATCCAGATGATCCTGGGGAAGAACTCGCCGCAGAGCCATGCCGACAAGCGCTCCTGAGAATACACATGCAAAAACGGTAAGGCTTATCACGATGGAATTCACGCGCCCAGTCTCTCCTTAACTCACCACTTCAGTCTCAACTCGCCGCTGAACTTCGGGCAACTGAAAAAATGCTAGTTACGCCATAGAAAAGAGCAAGGGAACCGCACGATTAACGGAGCCGGACTACTTCGGCTGAACCGGCTTTGGCTGAATAAGCGGAAACTGCGCGGCCAGCTGTACGTCGATCACCATTTGCGTTCTGCGCTCCACCTGCTCGTAGAGCGCTGCCTTCTTTGCCGGCAATACCTTGAGAAAGTTCGGCCAGTACTTCTGCCGCAGAGCCGCTACCTCCGTGTCCAGCCTCAGAATGCGCCCGGCCCAGTCTTCGGCCTGCGCGTCGGTCATAGTGTCGTAACTCTGCGCGTACTCCTTGATAAGCGCATACTTGTCGTTGTTGATGTGCACCAGGTCTGCAGTGTATTGATCGAACACCGGCCAGAATGCTTTCGCTTCTGCCTCGGTCAGCGGCACATTCGTCGCGATGATCTGCCGTTTCTGGTAGCGGATATCCTTCCGCAGCATATCGATGTCCTGGTCGGGGTTGTCCTGAGAAGACTGGCTCGCGCTCGCCTGTGGCGCCTTATCTTGCGCAAGCGCCGCACTATGGCCCAGCAAGACCACTCCACCCAATGCCAACACTGCAAGTAAAGGACCCTTCATTCCGCAGCTCCTTTTGCTAAATTGACTCTGGCCTACTTGACCCACGCCCGCAATCGCGGAATCCAGGGGCGCACGTTCCTGCAGTACTCCTCATAGTCTGCGCCGAACTTCCTGCGCAGCGTCGGCTGCTCAAACAGCATCACAAACAGCGCCACGCCCAGTACCGCCGCGCATGCCCCGGCAATCGCAACCAGGTTGGCCCGCCCGAAGATTACCCACAGCCCCGCCCATCCCACGAAGAACCCAAGATACATCGGGTTGCGCACATACCGATACATCCCCACCACCACCAGCCTCTGCGGGGGAGCCATCGGCGCCGGCGTTCCCCGCCCTGTCCTCCCAAAGTCCCAGATACACCGCAGGGCCACTGCGAATCCCAGTACCGACGGAACAGCCGCAATCCACCGCCATCGCGCCGCGCCCGCCGTATCCACCTGAAATCCGAGCCACGGTGGCAGCAGCCAGAACCACAACGCCAGAAACGCCGCACCCACGACCAGCGACGCGATCGTCGTCCCCAAATGTACGCCGCCGTCCGGATCTCCCAGAACTCCCGAGTGTCCGTTCGTCATACCCGCCTCTATCAACACCGAAGTATGCGCCCGCGCCGAATCCAGCGCAATCGAAAGCCTCTTTGCTGTTTCGTGTGGTATGAAGATGACTGCGGCTCGCGCACCTCAAGCGGTCCCCATGAACAGGAGCACTTGATGCGGCATCTCCCCGGCGTTTTCTGCGCGGCACCAGCGTTAGTAGCGCTTGCGCTAATGGCCCAACCGCTGGCAGGACACAGCCAGACCACACAGCAGATGACTCCCCTGCTGCTCGCCGTGCATGACGAGCCTATACCCTTCGTAGGCTCCGACGAACGCGTTCACCTCGTATACGAACTGTGGATGACGAACTTTTCGAGCGCCGAGGTGGCTGTCGAAAAGGTTGAGGTTCTCGGGCCCGACTCCGTTCTTCAGACTCTCGATGCCGCCGCCGTCGCCAGCCGCCTGCAACCCGCAGGACAACGCGAATCCACCGGAACGCTCGCCAAGGGCACGGTGGGGCTGCTCTTTCTCAATGTCTCGCTGCCGCCCGGCTCTCCCATTCCCCAACAGCTCACGCATCGCGTTAGCGCGCGCTTCAACGCTGCCCCGCCCGGTCACCAGGAAATCAGCGAGACCGGCGGTTTGACTCCGATTGACCGCCAGCTGGTCCTGAAAATTGGCCCTCCCCTGCGCGGCGACAACTACATCTCCGCCGATTCCTGTTGCGACGCCACCCGCCACACCCGCGCCGCGCTGCCCGTCAACGGACGCCTCTATGTAGCCCAGCGCTACGCTGTCGACTGGGAACAGCTCGACGCCGGCCAACACATCTACGTCGGTCCTCGCGAGACGCTCAGCAGCTACACCATCTTTGGAAAGCCCGTCTATGCAGTCGCCGACGCCGTCGTGGCGCTGGCCGTCACCGGGCAGCCCGAGCAGATACCCGGAAAATTTCCGGCCAATATTTCTGTCGATGACGCCGACGGAAACTGCATCGTTCTCGATCTCGGAAACCACCACTACGCTCTTTACGCGCACATGCAGTCTGATAGCATCCACCTGAAGCGCGGCGACCGGGTCAAGCTCGGCCAGGTCATCGGACTCGTCGGCAACTCCGGAAACTCCATCGCGCCGCATCTCCACTTTCAGTTGACGGAGGGCGAGTTGCCTGCCGCCTCCAATGGATTGCCCTACGAAATCACAAGCTTCCACGTGACCGGCGAAACCCCCGATACCAAGGCCTTCGACGAAGCGGAGGCCAACGGAACCCCACTCACAGTCAATCCCGTATCGCCGCCGCGCCTTGTCAAAGACGCGCTGCCGCTCGATCAGTTGATCGTTTCGTTTGCAGCGCAGTAGGCCGTGGCTTAAAGCCCCATGCCATCAGGGATGACTATAGGCGAGGTTGTCGAATCGCAGCGCTTGTCCGTTTTCGAAGCTAAGGGTCACTTTGGAACTTGGGTCATGCCAGCCGGTTCTTACACGACGCAATTCTCTGGGTTTGATCGTGTAGGAAACATCGCGCTTCTCGGGCGAACGAAACGTCACCGTTGCGTCACTATCGCCGCCGTTGTAAACATCCACGCCCGCAAAGATGCGCGGCGCATAAAAGCCGAATTCGGCCTGCTTGGCTTTTGAATCTGACAGCACAAGGTTAAAGGTCCCAAACTTTCCCGACGGCACGCCAAGCTCCCACTGTCCGTGGCCCCAATCAACGACGCCCGAAGGATATTGGCCCACCAGCGCTGTTCCCGCAGCGAGATGCGGATCATCAAAGGTAATAAAAGAGGGCGGCGCCTGATCGCTCTTTCCCTGAATGTCTACATCTCGGGAACTGGTGTGGTGAATCGAAAGTGTCCGAGTCTTTTCGTCAAAGATGTACCCTTCGCGCTGCAAGTCATTACGCCGAGCAACAGCTCTTCCTCCGACACTGACAGAGTCAGGAATGAAGTTCAGGCGAAGGATATCTGTCGAGTCCGCGTCGAAGGTCGAATACGTAACACTGCCTGTGCCATATGCAATCTTTGTGACCACAGAGACGGATCCGAGCAGATGCGACTCATCGGCCGGAGCCCATTCGGGCACCGCCCAGAAGGCATCCATCATCCTTCGAGGTCCATCCGCGAATTCATCGGTAAACCACCACTGATTGCTGAAGGGAGCGTGCGCCGCGCCGGAGAGCCCCTGAAAATAAGTGACCCAGTTATAAGTTCGGTAGGCCGCCTGCTTGTAATCGATGTCTCCAGTCTTTGCGTAGTAAAGGGCTTCAACGGCGGCAAGCCTAGCGCTGTGGCTGTCGCAACACTGGTTCGGCAGGTTGCAACAGAATTCCTTTCCATTCCCCTGTTCGGTTGTGACGGTCGCGCCATGCACAATATATTTTGGCCACTTCGGCGTGGTCTTCACCCAGTCAATCAACTGCCGCGCATGCTCGCGCCACTCAGCATCCTTCTCCGGATGCAGCAGGATATAACGCGCAAATTCCAATGGAATCACCTGGTTCATGTTATCCATGCTGCCCCCGACATCTTCGAAATAGCCGACCCACACGTTGTTGCGCATCGGATATTTCATCAGCCACGCCCACGCGCCCTCGCGAACCCTCTTATACGCAGCCGTATCTCCCTGCTCCAGGCGAATCAACTCGTCCAGCAGCATGATTGGCTCGACAACATTTGCGGAGTAGGGAAACATCCCTTTTCCGTCCTTCAGACTGCCATCGCGCGCATGACACCGAAACGGCCACGGGGAATTGTTTTCGTCTCCGGCCTTGAAATTCTTGACGAGCGCCGCCGCGCAGCGAATCGCCGCGCGCAGGTACTTCGTGTTCCCCGTCATTTCGTAAAGCCGGAGATACGCATAGCCATCTTCCCCAACCACATGGGGCTCGACGAAATCTTCTCCGTGCTGGCTCCAGCCCGTGTAGCGGACGCTGCCCGGGTTTGCCGACGGATAAGGCACCTGCGACCAGGCATAGCCCTCAGGAGTCGTACCATTTTCCAGCTCGTAATCGACGAAGTTCTCAAGGAACTCGAGCGTGCGCGGGTCGCCCGTATACGGATAGAGGCGCTCGATAAAGCCCTGCATCATCGCGCGCAGATAGCCCGTGGAATTCACCCAGTGCTGGTCCGGAATCAATTCAAAGGTCGTGCGGTCAAAATCGAAACAGCAGTAGTAATAAGGCAGCCGCTGGCGATTGTATTGGTCCCATACGATCGTCCATTGCGAAAGAAAATATGCGGAGTAGGAGTATCCGATGTTATCCGGCATCGGCCACGGCAGCAGCTTGCCTTCACTGTCCAAAGCAACAGGCCGCCCGGCAATGGATGACGCGTCTACTGTAGAGACGACTGGAAACGACTGCTGTCCGGTATCCAGCGAGCTGAGGAAGATCGCGATGAGCACGCTCGCTAGTCCAGCAGGATTCTTCATATTCAGATCAGCGTAAGCTATCTATCGGCCTTATGCCGCCTCCAGAGGTCCGAAGCGTCCAGATTTCCGACGCGAGCTTCTTCGCTTTTTGCGGATTTGTCATCCCGAGCGAGCCCTGAGCGCAACGAAGGAAGTCGAGGGACCTGCTTTGAGGCATTTCCCCTCGCCGGTTCGTGGATCACGGTCGTCAGGCAGATCAAACTCCTTCGCGAGAGGTTTTCGGCTTTGTCCGCCGAAAATTATCAAGTTGCTCCAAGATCATTCTTAGATCCGGAGGAATGTGGTCGCTCGACATTCTGCCAACTATCGCGTTTGTAGTGAGCGTAACTTCAAATCTTTTCTGAGCCCAATCGCGAAGCGCGGATAGCACTTCTTTGCCCGGGGAAACTCGAATGCGTCCATCGAGCGTTTCCCATTGCATGTCGAACCAGATCCCCGTCTCCTCATTCAGAGTCGCAGTGTCTCGTTTGTCTCCACTTCTTCGCAAATATTCACTTCGTTTCGCTGAATATTGCGCTTGTATTGAATTTCTTAAGGAGTTCGTAGTGTTCATCAGCGCATCATTGACCTCAGAAATATCGCAAGTAAGCGGTTGGGTGGAATTGCCACCTCTCTTGCGTGCCAGTGCGTTTATAGCCACGCACAACACAGAAGGAGCCAAAAGGTAATTTTCAATCTCCTTTCTATCGAGAATCAGCGCTAGGTCTATCTCAGATCCAAGATCACACTGGATAGCCTCAATTTCCTCTTTCGAGCGAAAATCCCGGTCAAGAATTGAAGCCATTCCGAACGGCCCCTTCAATATTTTTCGAATTCCCCAAGCCGTGTCCCTCACCTTGGTCCAGTTGTGGAATCCGTCTGAGGGAACAACAGGTAAATCCGTTCCCGCTGCGAGCTCCTTAAATCCTGCTATCCTTGCGAACTTCGAAAACAGTGGATAATCCTTACCTTCCACAAAAAGTACACGACGATGCTTAGCAATTCGGGTTAGAGCAACGTTGTGCAGAGAGCCAACGGAATCTAGAGCTTGCTGGACTGTTTCATCTGTCGCAAGACGTTGAGCACTGCGGGCCTTCTTGTCAATCAGAACGATGTCTCTCGGATCAGCTGCTCCTATGAATTCAGCCGAATGTGTAGCCATGACAACGGACGGCCCCAGAGAAAACAGAATATCCAGCAATTGCCTTTGCAAATCGGCATGCAGGTATATTTCTGGCTCATCCACGACTACCATCGAGTCATCTCGACCACGGTCCAAATGGGTCAATAATTGGCACCATATTTGAAACCCAAAACCTGACCAGAATAGTTCGCGGGGGATCCTCTCCTCCGTACAAAACATGTGAATTTCATCTCCGTCATCTACCGGCGCCGAAATAGTAATGTCCGGCCATGTGCGCGTTATCAGGTCAGAAAAGCGCTCAAATCCATCGGGGAAATATCGCCAGTAATTTCTAAAATGACGGGAGGCTCGGGTAGTGTGGAGATTTCTCTGAACTGTCGTAGATTCAACTCGGCGCTCATCGTGTTCGAGCGGTCCCAACACAGGAACCACCGCAATCGTGAATGGAAATGCGGCCCGAAAAGATTTAGGTGAGTTAATGACGCTCCGTTCTGTTTCGGGAATCAAGAGGCATCCCCCACTATCAGGGAAAAGCAGGCGCAATCGATTTCCGTTTGAGACGCGAAATGTTACGGAGCTATCGATATCTAAGTAGTTTGTATGCACATTCTCCGTCGATATTGCGATCGACTCTTCGGGAATTCGATAGCACCGAAGACGGGCCCCGTCGACGACGGCATAATCTGGGCTTTTTGACCTTGCCTTGCGGAGACCTTCTGCTAAGACCCGAAAAGCTCCAATAATTGTGGATTTTCCACAGTTGTTCGGCCCTACCAGAATATTTCTTTGGCCCAACTTCACGGAGAAGTTGCTCAAGGCCTTGTAATTCTTGAATTCGACACTCGTGATAGTTTCTGGCAATCCGATTGCTGCCTTTCGGCACAAAGGTTGAGGCAAGTGGGTATTCGCTCACCACTCCCATCTTGCCTATACACAATGAAGGTGTCTCCGGTCCATTGGTATTTGACCTGACCTCCCACGCCTGTTTTTCGCAGGTTGCTGCACAGTCTGAATTTGCCTCTTCTCGCACTCACCAATCGCTCTCTCAATCACGACTTCATTGCGCGAACACTGGTCGTCACCGCATCCACCGGGCACTCGGATCCACTTAACCAGCTTTTCGTAGAGAACAACAGAACCTTCAGCCGTGCAAAGCAAGGGTAGTAGCGCCGGGTTTTAACCCGGCGAATCAACGCCCGGTCCGAAGGACCGCACCTCTCTGCCGAAGGCCGGAGTGCAGCCGTAGGCGAAACGACCGTTTCAAAAACCCGCTCCTGTTCCTCGTGCCTTTTGAGGAACAGCGGGCGGGCCTATCTGTCGCGCCTTGGCGCATCCATATTAAGGGCCGAAAAAACAGCGCCGATCACTTCCCCTTGAGATACTTCGCAATCGCCTGCTCCCACTCCGGACCCATCTTCGCGTCGCTCTGAGCCATCTCGGCGATGTCCCTGTTAACCGACGGAGACAACGCCGTGCGCTCATACATCACGCGAACGCTGGTCGTCGCCGCATCCACCGGGGTCAGTTGCACATCGATCCGCGTCGTCAGCTTTCCCTCGATCACGTACAAATACGCCGCATGCCCTGCCTGAGTGTCGAAGGCCGTGTTCACCCACGTCGCCGAATGATGGCCGTGATGAATACGAAACACCGCGCCCTCCACGTCTTTTGCCGGAACCGGATACACAAACTGCGGATCCCAATGCGGCCCCGCCCACGGACGCTCACCCTCCGGCCCGAATAGTGGAAAGGCCACCGTCTCCGGAGCCTGCACCGTAAACGTGAACTCGCTCTTCGCATGCGCCAGCGGACCCCTTGCCATACCGAACCCTCCGAACCGATGGTGCAGCGCCCATCCGATCACGGCCAGAGCCACCACAAAAGCCACGACAAACCACAGCCGCCTCATTCCGTACCTCCGTTTTTCTCTCGCAGCCGATGGCTGGCCGTAGCATCCAGATCGAGCCCGTAAATCTTCTTCATCGCCGCCACCTGCGCCAGCGTCTCCGGCCCGAAGGCACATTTACCGTCCAAGGCATGGAGAACGATCCCCTCCAGCAGGTCGCCCAGCGTCATGTCGCAGTATTCGGCCAGAGCCTTCAGCACCTTAAGCAGACGCTTCTCGATCCGCACGCCCGTCTGAACCCGCTCAACCACGAATCGATCCTGTTCTTCATTCATAGGTATAAATGTATATTGGTACATTGACGGACGCAAGTCACTGTCAAGCCTCTCGGCAATCTGACGAGCCAGTTTCCCCTGATTCATCAGAGAGTTAGGCTGGCGGATCCCTTGGCCGAGAATTTCGCGATTCCAGCTAGACTGGATATAGAGCGCAAAATAAACGAGGGCCGCGCCACGCCAAGAACCAGCCATTCGACTGTTCGATCTAAACAGTCTGGAATGAATGGATTACAGCTGTACCACCTAGAATGAATGGGTTACAAAGTACAATCCATAACATCCGCAGAAAGAATGGGTTACAAAGTATAGACGAAAGAGGGGGGGAGGGGGGTCTAAGTAGACCGCAAGCCCGACCGGACGATCATCGCCGCCACATAGGCCGCTCCGAAACCGTTATCGATGTTCACCACCGAAACATTTGGCGAGCACGAGTTGAGCATGCCCAGCAGCGCCGCGATCCCTCCAAAAGATGCTCCGTAGCCCACGCTTGTCGGCACGGCGATCACCGGAGCTGCGACTAACCCGCCCACCACGCTGGGCAGCGCGCCCTCCATGCCGGCGCAGACTACCACCGCCCGCGCCCGGCCCAAAGCCTCCTGCTGAGACAGGATGCGATGCAGCCCCGCCACACCGACATCCACGATGCGCTCGACTGCGAGCCCCAGGTACTCGGCCGTGACCGCCGCCTCCTCGGCCACCGGCAGATCGCTCGTCCCGGCGCAGACTACCGCAATCGGTCCGATTCCCACCCCCTTGCCGGTCTGCCGCAGCCCAATGATCCCGGCGACCGGATGGTACTCGGCCTCAGGCAGCACCGCCCGGACCGCCTCGAAGGCGTCCGCCCCGGCCCGGGTGGCGATCACATCCCCCCCGGCCGCCGCCATCCGCGAAAAAATCTCCGCCACCTGCGCCGGAGTTTTCCCCGCCGAATAAATCACCTCTGGAAGCCCTACCCGCAGGCTACGATGGTGATCGATCTTCGCGAAGCCCGCATCTTCGTAAGGCAGCTTGGCCAGACGAGCAAGCGCATCCGCAGGCGAAGTGTCGCCGTGCTGAATGCTCTCCAGGATTTCGAGGATGGTTTCGCGCGTCATGCCTTAACTGGATGCTCCGCGAAGGCCGCAAGAGCCGCCTCGATCACCAGCTTCAGCGGAACGCCGTTCTCACGCGCCGCCCGCCGACAATCCTCATATTCCGGCATGGCGTTGCGCTGCTCGCCGCGCAGGCTCGCCACCTTCACGCGAATCCGCCCGAAGGCCGTATTCACGGTGACGAAGGTTCGGTCCAGGATCACCCGCTCCTCGCTTCTCCGCCGGATGCCCAGAGTCGTCGTCTCCCGGAAGAGTAGCGCCTCTAACGCTGCAGCATCTTCGGGCTTCGCAAGCACGGTAAGGAGCGTGCCCAATCGACCCTTCTTCATGGTCACGTCGGCAGCCATTGCGTCGAGCGCCCCGTTCTCCAGCGCCAGTTCCATGGCGTACGCCAGAACCTGCGGGGTCGCATCGTCGATCGCGCACTCCAGCACCGTCACCCGATCCTGATTCCCTTCCGCCGCAGTACTCTCGCCAATCGTCAGCCGCAGCACGTTCGGGAAGCGCTCCGGATTCCGCGATCCCGCCCCGTATCCGATGGTTTCCGCGACCATCCCCGGCGCCTCGCCAAAGCTGCATCCCAGCGCCCGCAACAGCGCGGCCCCGGTGGGAGTGGTCAGCTCCTTGTTCAGTCCCGCAGAATAGGTGGGGGCACCCTTCAAAAGCTCCGCCGTCGCCGGCGCAGGAACAGGAAACTTACCATGCGCGCAGTCGATGAAGCCGCTGCCTACATTGATCGGCGAAGCATACCAGCGGTCCACATTGAGCGAGCACAGACCTACCGCACCGCAGACGATGTCGACGATGGTGTCCACAGCTCCCACCTCGTGGAAATGCACCTCTTCGACGGGCAAACCGTGGATCTTCGCCTCGGCCTGCGCCAGAAGCTCAAATGTCCGGAGAGCGAGCGCCTTTGCGTCCTCGCGCAGAGCAGTGTGCGCGATCAGCTCACGAATCTGCTTCCAGCTTCGGCCATGGGAATCAACATGGCTGAGATCGTGCTCATGGCTGTGACCATGCGTGTGGCTGTGATTGTGTTCATCATGGTCAGGGGAATGATCGTGAGCATGCTCGTTGTGATCATGCTCGGCAGCGTCGGCGAGGTTGCCATCGACCCGAACATCGACCTTGGTCGATCGAATGCCACTGCGATCTACGGAATGGACATCGAGTTCAGCGCCGATTTTGAGCGCGCCGGCTGATTGCTGCAAGAGTTCCGCCGAAACACCCGCATCGACGAGCGCTCCGAGGAGCATGTCGCCGCTGATGCCGGCAAAGCATTCCAGATACCCGATACGCATAGGATCTTAGTCTTTGGCCGCCCGCGTCAGAACTTCGACTGGAAGAATCTCGTTCATGGAGCCGGAACGGTAGCCGTCACAGTCCACGGTAACGTAGTTAAAGCCGGCGGCGCGAACCGCTGCCGACATCCGGCGCAATCGCACAGCATCCAGAGCCAAAGGCAACTCGTCTTCGGCAATCTCAATGCGCGCGACCGCTCCGTGATGCCGAACGCGGAAATTTCTCAAGCCCAGCACCCGCAACGCATCCTCCGCATCTTCGACCATTCTTAGGGCTTCGGGAGTAACCCGCCGCCCATACTCGATGCGTGACGAGAGGCAAGCCGAGGCGGGCTTGTCCCACACTTCGAGCGCAGCTTGTCTGGCCAAGGCCCGAATGTCGGCCTTGCTCAGCCCGGCTTCCGCGAGTGGCGCGGCAATACGGTGCGCTGCAGCCGCACGCTGCCCGGGACGAAAATCCTTTCTGTCATCCACGTTGAGGCCATAGGCAACAGCCTCGAAACCAAGCCGGGATCGCTGCTCTTCAAGCACGGTGAAGAGCTCATTCTTACAGTGGAAGCACCGGTTCGCGTCATTCACAGCGTATGCCTCCTGCTCCAACTCCGCTGTTTCGACTGTGCGCAAGGGAATGTCCTGTTGGCGAGCGAACTCTACGGCATCGCGATAATGGCTGCGGGCAAGGGACGCAGAATCGGCGATAACGGCAATCATCCGCTCGCCCAGAACCCGGTGCGCCGCAAAAGCTAGGTACGCCGAATCGACGCCGCCGGAATACGCGACGATAACGCTGCCCAGCCGCAGGAGAGACTCATCCAGCCGCTCCTGTTTACCCGCGAGATCCGCTGTCTCAATCTCTGTCACTCGGCACCTAGCCCTTCGATGATCGTAACTCCATGAGTGCTGCTGAGGCGAATCGGGGTTAGCTCGGCATTGGCCCGAAACCATCTGAAAAGCTAAGGTAGTAGAGATGCCTGTATTTGAACTGCACTCCCCTCTCACAACTGAAGAACGCCTTTCCAAGCGAAAGCTGATCCTGCAGGATGTGATGTCCCTTTCAGGCCTCTTTGCAATAACCGTGGTACTAGCGGTGTTGACCTGGTTCCTGTTCAACTCGTTTGCCAGGCATCGGCTGGAACTGGCACAGCGTTGGCTAGCAAGGGGCCAAGCGGCAATGGCCAGCGGACATCCCGAACAGGCCGTCGACGCCTTCCGCTCGGCACTCGAATACGATCCAGCGCAGCGTGACACGGAGATCAAGCTGGCGATGGCGCTCGCAGCAGCCGATCGTACGCTGGAAGCAACTTCTTACTTCAACACACTGCTTGAAACTGAACCCGGCAACGGAATCATCAATCTCGAACTGGCGAGACTCTCCGCGAAACGGGGCAACAAATCGAAAGCGATCGAGTACTATCAGCGCGCGCTGGACGGCACCTGGCAGGGCGACGGCTACGAGCGCAGGCGCGCCGTCCGCCTTGAGTTGGCCCGCTATCTGCTGGACCAGAAAGACTATCCGCGGGCCAGGACGCAGCTGCTGGTCGCCGCTGGAAATGCTCCCGACGACTCCAGGATCAAGATGCAGATTGCAGCAATGATGGAGGAAGCGCAGGATCCCGCAAATGCGCTGGTGATTTATCGCGCACTTGCAAGGCAAAAGCCGAGCCCGGTCGAAGCCCCCGAAGGCGCGGGGCGTGTAGCCTTTTCGCTGGGGCGCTTCGAGCTGGCTCGCGAATATCTGGAACAGGCGGTGAACCATCCCGATTTCTCTTCTCAGCCAGATTCGGTACGGACGCCTGTCCGCGAAATGCTTGCCGACACCGTTGATCTGCTGGCTCTCTACCCGGAGTCAGACTTAGAGATAAGGGAGCGTGCAGATCGAATCCTGCATGTCGCCAGGCTCTCACAGGCACGCCTTGACGCTTGCTCAGCAAGCAGACAAACCCCAGTCGCTTCACTGGCGGACCTTGCGGCGCAATGGGGGGAGAATCGTGCCAGGCTGACAGTGAAGGCACTCGCGCAAGACCCGCAGCTGGAACAAACAATCATGAACCTCGTCTTCGATACCGAAAAACAAACAGCACTGACGTGCGGAACACCCACAGGCGACGATGCGCTGCTTCTGAAGATCGCACAATCACCACAAACGGTGGAAGAGAAATGAAGACGGATATCGCAGTCGAGATTAAAAAAGAGGCGGCCGCTCGGCATCAACACGACCTGGATAAGATCGCGCCCAGCCGCGATGAAAGACTCTTTCTCATTCTGTCGATCTTCATTGGAGTTCTGTCGGGGCTCCTGGTCGTCTGCTTCCGCGTCGCTATTGAATGGATCAGGATTCTTACCCTCGGGTCGGCGCCCCATCCCGGTCAGTACCGGCTGCTCTTAGCGCCGGCATTGGCTGGCCTGGTGGTTGCAGCGCTGGTGCAATGGTTTTTTCCGGCGGCGCGCGGCAGCGGAGTCAACCAGACAAAGGCTGCGCTCTACATCTACAACGGCTACATTTCGTTCAGAACGGTCGTAGGAAAATTCATCACAGCGGCCATTGCCATCGGCGCTGGGCACTCCCTGGGGCCCGAAGACCCTTCTCTTCAAATCGGTGCGGGAGTGGCATCGATAGTGGCGCGCAGACTGCGGTTGTCCCAGCAGAGGCTTCGTCTCTTTGCCCCCATCGGCGCGGCCGCAGGACTCGCCGCGGCCTTCAATGCTCCCATCTCCGCGATTCTCTTCGTCATCGAGGAGGTGATCGGACGCTGGAGCGCAGCGGTGCTTGGCTCCATCGTCTTGTCCGCCATATCCAGTGTCGTCGTGGCACGCTGGTTCTGGGGCTCCGAAGCAATATTTCGTATTCCGCAAGTCACGCTGCGAGATCCGCGCGAACTCATTGCCTATGCCGTTCTGGGAGTCGCGGGCGGCGTTTCTGCGTTGGTATTCTCGAAGGCGCTCGGCTATCTGCGCCCGCGCCTGCGCTCTCAACCGCGCTGGACGCACTTCTTCCAGCCCGCAGCGGCCGGGTTGCTGGTGGGAGCGATTGGCTTCTTTGGCTTTCCGCAGGTGATGGGCCCTGGATACGGGGTGATGGACCAGGCGATGCACGGCCAGTTCGCATGGCAACTATTGGTGGCGTTGGCGCTGTTCAAAATTCTGGCGACCACGTTGTCGTTTTCGAGCGGTACGCCCGGCGGTATGTTTGCACCCACGCTCTTTATTGGAGCTATGCTTGGCGCGGCTGTCGGCTCCTTTGAAAAGCATTACTTTCCGCACTTAACGGGAACCATTGGCGCTTATGCGCTGGTCGGTATGGGAGTCCTCTTTGCCGGATTCTTGCGCGCACCCTTAACTTCGGTATTCATGGTGCTCGAAGTGAGCGGAAACTACTCAATTGTTCTGCCGGTGATTCTGGCCAACACGATTGCTTATCTGCTTTCGCGCAGCCTGCAGCCGGTTCCTATCTTTGAAGTCTTCACTCGTCAGGACGGCCTTGATCTCCCTTCGATGGAGGAGCAGCGGGAGGAGCTCGAGCTTCACATCGAAGATGCCCTGCGGCCTGTGGACGTGCCAATCGTCAGTGGCAGCACTCCGATTGAGCTGGTATCGGCGACCGTATCTGCTGCCAATGCACCGGCGTTCCTGGTCCAACTTTGGGATGGATCATGGTACGCAATGAGCGGGGATGAGCTGGCCGGCGCCGCCGCTACCCTCACGGGCAAGACGCGGATCGAGCGCGCGCTTAAACCGGACCGCACTCCGATGCTCTTTCCCGACCTTCCCCTGGACAGCACATTGCACTACTTCCCCCGCTGGCCTCTGCTGCCAATTCTGAATCGCGCCAACAAGAGCCAATTGGAAGGTGCAATAACATTGGACAACGTGTTGAAGCGCTACCGGGATCGCTGATCGACGAAGGATTGCCATGCTAACTCTGTACCAAAGGCTCATTCTGGGCTGTCTTCTACTCATCGCGCTGGTGACCGGCGTGAGCCTGCTGGTGCGGACCTCCTTTGTTCAACTTGGGGCCCTCGACGCCTCACAGCATACGGCCGATTCCGCCCTGGCTGCGCTGGCCGCGATCAGAGCTTCATTGGCGGGGGAGGAACTGACCGCAGCGAAGCTAGAGAGTGCGGCGACGTCTCAATTGTCTTCCCAATTCGCTGCACAGGCCGCGCGGACGCAGGATTTGCTAAGCACAGCCGGCGTCGCGGTCAAGAGCTTTGATCCGGATATTTCCGTTGACGATCTCAAAGCCCGGCACGAAAAGATTGTTGAACAGACCCGGGAGGGCACCGGGGAGGGCTTTAAGGGGGTCGCGCAACAGCTTGAGCCATTGAGTGACGATCTAACTCGAAAGTTCGACACAGTGAAAGCCCGACATGACGCAGTCGTCGGGATTCTTGAGCACCAGCAGGCGACCCTTCGCGCCCGCCTGATCAGCGCTTGCGGAGCAAGCATCGTAGCTGCGATTGCGATTGCCGCCGTCATGACCTTCTTCGTCGTTGCGCCTGTCCGCCGGACGGCGCGGGCTGCCAAACGCATCGGCCAGGGAGATTTGCAGCAGCGCATTGAATGGAGACAGAAAGATGACCTGGGCACAATCGCGACCGAACTGAATAGGATGATCGTTCGGCTGCGCGACCTGCGCGAGTCCGAATCGGGACGGCTGCAGATGGAGCGCCAACTGAGCGACGCCGTCGTGCAGTCAATCTTCGAACCCGTGATCGTGACCGACGCGAAAGGTCACGTTCTGAAGCTGAATCAGGCTTCCATGGAACTGCTGGGCGAGGGTTCATCGGACCGCATGGTGCTGACCAATACGCCTGGAGGAGAAAAGATCCTCGATGCCGTGCGCATGGCGGTCTCCATGCAGCATGCCTCCACCAGTGAGGGCGACGCTGCATTGCTCCCCATGCGCATCGGCAAAGCGCAGCGAAGTTATCGCTTGCGCACCACACCGATGCGGGATAGTGAAGGCAAGCTGCTGGGAGCGGTCACCGTCCTTGAAGACGTGACTGAAATGCAGGAAGTCGATCGTTTCAAAACGCGTTTTCTTTCCGTAGCCTCAGCAAAGCTGCGCGATCCGTTACAACGGCTGCGACTTTCGCTCTACGCGCTCTTGCGCGGCCACGCCGGCGAACTCAAGCCTCTGCAGAGAGACTTGATTAGCGGCGCTGAGCAGGAGGCCGAGCAACTGAACGACCTCATGGCAGACTTGATCGAGGTCGGCGAGTTGGAGACAGGGCGCCGCGCACTGAAGATAGAGCGGCTGCGCCCTGCTGATATTCTGCGTGAAGCAATTTCCCGCTATGAAGGTGACGCAAGGGCTAAATCAATCGAGCTGCAACTAAAGGCGTTCGCTGACCTGTCCCACGTCAACGCGGATCGCAGAGCCGTGCGGAGCATCCTCGACAATCTCATGGTGAACGCGATTCGATACACACCTGAAGGCGGAGCTATTGTTCTCGAGGCCACCGAGATTAAGGATGGCGTTCAATTCTTCGTGCGTGACAATGGGCGCGGCATCGAAGCAGAGCGGCTCCGCACCATATTCGGGCGCTTCTCGGGTGGCTCGGATGCAGGGACGGGCCTGGGACTCGCTCTTGTACGACGGCTTGTGGAATCGCTCGGAGGGCAGGTTTCCGTCGAAAGCAAACTGGGAAGCGGCACCACCTTCAGCTTTACTCTGCCAATCGCAACCGTGGCAGCGACCCGTCACCCGGTGGAGATTGGCTGAAGATGAGTCCCATGATCGAGCTCGAACACCCCGCCGTCGAACCAGCCAAACTGCGGGTCTACATTGGCGCAGCGCCCGGCGTCGGCAAGACGTATCGCATGCTCGAACAAGCCCACCAGCTAAAGAAGCAGGGAGTGGACGTGGTGATCGGGCTGGTAGAGCCGCATGGCCGCGCGGAAACCGCAGCGCTCATTCACGATCTCGAAATCATCCCTGAAAAAGAGATCGCGTACCGCTCGGTGACCTTGAAGGAGATGGATCTCGACGCCCTTCTCAAGCGCCGACCGGACACGTGCGTCGTCGATGAACTGGCGCACACAAATGTACCCGGCTCACGCAATCGCAAACGATACGAGGATGTTCTTGAACTGCTCGACGCCGGCATCAATGTCATGACGGCCGTGAACATCCAGCATCTTGAAACGCTGAATGACGCTGTCTCGCGCTCGGCCAGCACACAAATTCGCGAGACCATCCCCGACAGCTTCCTGAAGCGGGCTGACGAAGTCGTGAACGTCGACGTGACTGTGGACGAGTTACGCACGCGGCTGCGTGAAGGGAAAATCTATGCCTCGGAAAAAGTCGAGCAGGCACTCGCCAACTTCTTCCGCAAAGGCAATCTAAACATGTTGCGTGAGCTGGCGCTGCGAACCACAGCAGAACAGGTTGGGAATGCAGCGGCCGAATATCGCCGTACGCAAGGACTGGAGCAGGCGCCCATGCCGGAAAAGGTCATGGTATGCCTCTCCTCACGTCCCGGCACCGAACGGTTGTTGCGTGCCGGCGCCCGGATTGCTGGAAGACTGGCAACGAATTGGTATGCCGTCTATGTCGAAACGCCCGACAGCGATAAACGGCACGGCGATCCCGAAGCCTTCACACGGCTGGAAGAATATGAACGCATGGCGCGAGAGCTCGGAGCGCGCGTCGTTACCTTAAAAGGGAAAAGTGTCTCCGACACGCTCATCGACTTCGCGCAGCAGGAGAACATCTCGCACGTTGTTTTCGGACAATCCGCACGCTCGCGCTTCGACATTCTTCTGCGGGGCTCGATCATCAACCGCTTTCTGGCGGAAATGCGCGAAACCACGGTTCAGGTGGTTCCGCTGAGACGGGAAACGAAGTGACGGGGACTCGTGACAGTTACTGTTTCTTTAATACAGCGCTGCGATTCTCGTCTGTATTGACCTCGGCTTCAAACTTCTTCAGCGCAGCATACTGATCGGGATCGAGATCGAGTTTCTTCAGAACATACTCCCGCGAGTAGTGCAGAGTATTGCCGTCGATCTTCACCTCGCTGCGATAACTCGCGAAGCCAACGTCCATGTTCACCGGGTCGGGCACTTCATCGATCGCATAGCCGACAGGAATCCGAACATCGAACTTGTCTCGCCAGTCACCCAGTGCGTCGAACTGGATCGGATACTTGCGCGGCTTGTCGTTGAGTGCCTCAACATCGGAGCCGACCACGCGGGGCCGCAGGAGTAGCAAGGTGCCGGCCGCCTTGGCATAGGAAGACGCAGTCACCTCGTACTGCAAGGAAAGCTGCTGATTGAGGTCGCGAATATGCTGAACGCTTTGCGGACCCAGGGTGAAGGAGGAAAAATCGCGACGAAGAGATTTTTCAAGATTCTCTCGCTGTTCCTTTTCGCTGCTCATCGCGTAGAACTCACGCAACCCCCATGCGGACGCGCCGTTATGGGTAATCGTCACTGATCCTTTGAGGGTGCCGTCGGCGTCGAGATCGAATTTTGCGGCGCGCGTGGTGGTATCGCTGTCAGGCTTCAGCACCGGCAACTCGATCACCTGGCTGTCGCTGCCGGCAACCAGAATTCCATAGCCGCCTTGAAGATACTCGGGGAGCAAGCCGATCGACACATAAGGATTTGTCGGATCGAAGATGAGATAGCGCTTCCCAGTATGAGCTGTCACAACCGCTTTCAGTGACGGATCGTCGTAGCCTTTCGGAATCTCGATGGCCGCTATCGCGTGATTGCCATCCACCGACGGGACGCGCGGGTCGATGAAGCCACGGTGCGTATCGACGAGCACCCACGTGGCGCGAATACCGACCGCGTCGAGCATGGCAATCAGTAAAGTAGCTTTGTCCTTGCAGTCACCATAACGATTACGGTAGACATCAGTTGCAGCATGCGGCTGTAATCCGCCGATACCAATCTCGATGCCTACATATCGAACCTCTTCCTGCAAAAATCTCGCGACTTTCTGAAGGCGAATGGTGAAATCGGCATCCGGCGCGGCCAGCGAGCGGGATTTCGCCGCGATGTCTGCAGTGCCTTCGGAGCGAGGCGCGGCCAGGTCCTCGTACCAGTTACCGATCTTCGCCCAGAGCGCATCTCCCTGAGGCAGGTTCTGGGCCGCGTAATGCACCACCATGCGTGCTGCGAGCGAGCGTTCTGCGGGAGCCAGTGGGACATCGGTCAGATTGATCTCCGGGACGTTGGTCACTTCCCAGCGAAAGTGTCCCGGAGCGATTTCGCTGGGCTGAATCACTTCATGCTTGAACCAGACGGCCAGATGATTCCAGCCCGGCGGCAGATCGATCTCGAATACCGACCGCACCACCGGAATCGTTTGCTGAAAGCTCCAGCTCTCTTCGCTCATGTAGGGTCGAATCTGTCGCTCGAACTCGAACGCTACAACGCCACCGGGGTCGGCGCCCGGGGGCGAGGCAACCTTGGCGCGATCATCCTCGTAGAGTATCCCGCCACCCTCAGCGCCGATCTCCTGGTATTCGGCATCCTTCATCGCGTATTGATGGCCATCGGGCCCAATGCTCCAGACGTGAAAAGAAATCAGCTTTTCATCCTTCGAAAACCACGCCGCCGGCTCGGCATAATCCCTGCCCTGGGGCCGAAGAATCTTGACCACTTCCCGGTGACGCTCCACGGCACGGCCATCGCCCTGAACCGTAATGAGCTGTTCCTCGAACAATACGATTGCCTTTGCGTCCTTTGAGTGCTCCGGCAGCGGCGCCGACGCAGCCTGCGTCACCCACTCGGGAACCGACGTCGATGCCTGCGCGGCAATGCCGGCAATCAATACCACTGCAACCAGAAATGAAATCGAGCGCACTTTCATCGACTGTTCGCCGCGCCCGCAGCCGCCGCGCTGGGCGGAGTGCCTGCTTTCAGCACAACCTGTTCCTGGTCATCGGCGTTGGTTTTCTGATAGAAGCCGCGCAGATCGGGGTATTCCGAAACCTTATAAAAAGGGTTGGCCAATCGAAGAAGCCGGCCGTATGCGAAAGTGTTGCCCTGCACTACGAATTTCGCGATGTAGTCTCCATTCGGAGCAAACGGCACAGCACTTTCCTTCGGCACGCTTTCCGCCGTCACGCCCGGAGGCAGCTTCACACTGAATTGATCGTGCATTGTGTAGGGATAGTGGAGGTCAACCGCATTCTCCCGCTTTTCCTGCACAAACAGTGGCTTTGAACTCGCCTCAAAAAAAACTGCGGGCAGGAAGACCCGTTTTCCTGTTGCCGTGCCCAGCGTTCCGCTTACATCCACCTGGACCATCAGCGGATGACTGTAATCGCCCAACCCCACAAAATGATTCGTCTTCACCTGTACATCGGGCGGCATGCTTCGCTGCAGATCGTCCTCGAAGTCTTTCTTGACTTCTTCTTCGTCGCCCCTTAATGCGGCATGGCGCCAACGCAAAGCTTCTGTGCCAGTCATCGTGATGCGGATATATCCGTTCAGCTTCCCCTCCGGATCCAGGCTCAGGTCAGCGATGCGATCCACCTGGTTGTCTTTGTAGGTTAGCCCGTTGGTGGTTGCGATCACGGTTCCGCCGTCAGTTTGCCTCACGCCCCCCGCCCAGGTATGTTTCCAGTGCAGTTTGCTGAACTCGCAGTATCTTTGCCCGGGATCGAAGTACACCTCTTTACCGCCGATCGAAACAATCGTCAATTCGTCGTCCAACTGGTCCCAATCCAAGTCGCCCTGCTGGAATACGTTCTGATCACGATTCACAACGATCATTCCGTAGGCCTTCAGACCAGCAGCTCTAAGCATGGCAATGAACAGCCGGGTAATCTCATCCTTCGTCCCTCGTTTCTGGTCCCAGATATCGTCGGCGTTCTTTACCTTAAGACCCTCGGCCTTGTTCTCCTCGATTGAATGGGTACGGGTGAAGCTCGTGTTTTCGATCTTCATCATTGCGGCATAAATCTTTTCGACCTTCTGCTGATCGGTGTCGCCCGAAGATACAATTTGTGCGACAGCGCCACGAATCTTGCCCGAAGGATTCGCAAAGTGGTCCAGGTCCTTGGACCAGTATTTGCCCTGATTCCGCCAATATTCATCGGTTGTCCTCCACGGGGAGTAATAGAAAATCACGCGGTAGGAGAAGCTCCGGAATGGCGGCATGTAATCTTCGTCAGGCAGCGCCGGAATATTGTCGACGAGTAAATCGTAACCATCTGGTACGTCGTGTACCTTCACTCCATTCGGCAGGCTATACGTGTAAAGCAGCGAATTCGCCACATCCTCATGGCCACGTTCTGTATGGGTAATGGTCCGGGATGTCTTGGTCGGACTGAAGTGGTAGTGCGCCTTATGAACGAAGACGGGTTGCGCAATGTACCAGGCCGGAGAGGAAACAATGCTGTCGTCGTAGCGCAACTTCCAGCGGTATTCGATAATGCTGCCCACCTGTACATCGGGCAGGCTGAAGATCTTTTCCATCACCTTGTACTTCCCGGATTTGACCACCAGCTTGTCGATCGCCTTCCCGGTAGCCGGAATTACCGTGCCGTCGCTGTGAATCGTGCGGCCTCCAATGTCGGTGATGCTGAACGTCGCGGCTTCATACGGGATCTCGATGTCGCTGAACATCTCCTTGCCCTTCTCCGTCAGGATCTTGATGCGCGCATACATGCTGTGCATGTGGAGATCGTCGTTGACGGTCTCTTCGCGGAAAAGATAGACGGCCGGAGCATTGGGTGCCGCCGGATCGGAGGTCATCTTCAGCTCTTCAGGCGCAGGCTGCTGCCAATCAGCAAATCCAAAGGCAGACAGCGGAAAAAGAACAAGGCACAGCACGAACAGACGGCAACGAAGGACGTACACAACAAACCTCAACGAAACACAAAATCCCCGCGGGAGAGTCCTCCAGAACGGCTCTGCAGCACGTTAGATCGAAAATTCCTGTAGGGTTGCCTTACATTATTACGTCGCACCCGTTGAAACTGGCAACACTTATCTTTTCCCCAGATCGGAATCTGGTTTCACTCTGGTCTAAGGTCAAAAATCAGAGTCTTGATGCCAGCAGGCGCTTCGTATGTTGCCACCGGCTGCATGCAAAGAGAAGCCTGCATATGGGGGGCCGTCTCTCCGGCCGCGCGCGGCTCCTTCGCCGGAAAGCAGCCTGCGGGTTCTTTGGTAAACATCTCCGTAGCCACGTAATATCTCACCCGGTGTTCGCGCAGGACAGCGAGCAGGTCGTCCTGACGTCGAATGTGGTCGAGGAATCTGCGGTCCATGACCAGGCCCTCTGTCTGAACGATCGGGTAGGGCATCGCGACACTGGTGAAACCGGCGCGGTCTCCCATCGCGTAGCGCCCGGGATGCGTGGTGGAAAAATTCTCGATGAACAGCGCATGCATCACGCGCTGAGAAGGGGGCCTGTGCCAGGTATTCCTGACAATGCCGGTTGCGCAGGCGAAGCTCAGCAGCGCCATCGCGCCGACGCGCAGGAGAGGCGAACGCAACAGTGGCCATGCCGGAGAGGTCTTGTCGCCGAACCATACGATCAGACTGGCGCAAACCGCGATTCCACTTGAATAGAAGTACCAGGGGAACATGATCCAATCGCTGAGAAAAGCCAGAAGAAGAATCTGCGCGATCGGGAAGAGAAGCGCAGCGCCGAGCACCGCTTGCGCCATCGTATCCAGGCGCTTCCATGCAAAAGGCAGCCAAAGGAGGCCAAGCATCGCAACAAAGAATGAGAGCCCATGCAGAGGGCATATCTGGGTAATTGTCTCGATCCCACGCAGACTTGGGGAGTATGTCGTTCTTAGTTGCTTGGCTTCGCCTGAAATGGGGAGCAGAGTTCCAAACCAAATTACATTGCTGGCGAGATAGAGCAGAAAGGGAGAGATCCCCAATACATAGGTCAGGAAGTGACGTGCGGTGACAGTGCGGCGCAGCTCCGACCCAAACAGAAGGAACAGGGTCAGCAGCCCGGCAAGTATGATCGAGTCGATCCGCGACAGAATCATCACAGCCGACAACACCCCGAAGAAAAACGTTCGCATTGGCGACCACGGCACTCTGGACCGAAGGGCAAATTCCATGAGGCCCAGCGCCAGCGGGAGAGCGAGAATGATCTCCATCCCTGAACGAAACAGATCTGAGGCGAAAATGGTGACCAGGACGGCCGAAATATCGGCGACCGCAAGGTGGCTCACAAACCGCCGCAGCAGAAGGCGCGCAAGAAAAAATGTGGCCAGCGTGGACGCGATGGCAATGGCGTAGATAGCGGCAATGATGTTCTCGATCCTGCTTGTGAAGGCGGAAGTGAGAGTTATAACCCCCATCCAAAGGGGATGGTAGCCGTTCGTCAAAGTCTCGCCGTCAAAGGTCGAACCGTGACCAGAGACGATGTTCGATGCGATCTTCATGTAGTAGTAGCAATCGTCATCCACCATTGAATATGCGTGAATGCCACGGCTGAAATGGCCAAAAAAACACAGCCAGCTGTACAGAAAAACCGCCAGGAAGAGCAAAGTTGATCGCTTCAGCAGGAACGGACCTTGCCCTCGATCGACGTTGACCTGCATTCGAATCTCCTTTTGGGGCGCCGATTCGCTCGGTTCGTACCGCTTGCGCGAGCGCTCCCAGTGCAACGTCTTGGACATCCGGTCAAAATTCACGCTCAAAGTGCAGCGAGGGGGAAGCAGCGCGGATAGTCTGACCTTGCGATGTGGTCAAGAATTGCTTAACGATTGGGGGCGGATCGAAGCCAGACGGCTGACTTCGTGGCTGGGCTAAGTTTAGCATTCAACCTTAGCCGGCGAGTAAGACCTTGCGCTACCCCGTAGAGGCAATGCGGCAAGATAAAATCTTATGGTAAGTTGGAAAAGGTGAGAGCTCGTAGCTCAGTTGGTAGAGCATCGCCCTTTTAAGGCGTTGGTCCTGGGTTCGAGCCCCAGCGAGCTCACCATTCAAACTCTCACCCTGCGTCAGAGCAGTTTTCTTTAGTTTGGAACTCTAAGCGCTGGCGCTTTGCGCGCGAGGATTGGCCGGTTCAATCACGATCAGTGCTGTCGGCCGGTTGCCGCAGCGCACCCTTGGGCGAATGCGCTCGACTTCGTCGAACCAGACCTTTTTGTTGCGGATCAGCCGCCGGTCGAGCTCGCCGGCTTCACGCTCCACTCCTTCAAGCACCAATCGAAGTTCCGCGACAGGCAAGGTATAGACTCCGAGCGATGCCCGCTTATGGACAGTATTGACGGACATATTCGCATCCCACTCATCCGCCATCAGGCAAAGCTGGACGAACTCATGCCAGTTCGATCGCATGAGCCAGAAAGTAAATCCGAATGTGGTTTTCCCTTCGCGGGTCCGGTACGAGAGATTGCGGGTCTTCTCGAAGGAAGCCAATGTCTCAGCGTCCATTTCCTGCCCTCCGTTCCCTTGCACAATTCGCAGTGTACGCAGTGGGGCGAAAACCGGTGAGCGGATATCACCTCTTGACACCCTGAGAGATACAACAGAGCGTTGTACTGCGAGGAAAAATGGTTGAATCACAGTTGGTGAGGAGCCCGCTATGCCCACGATCGAAATCCTCCTCCCGTCGGACCGCAATCTGGTTGGGCAACTGTTTCTCAAAGATGACGACGGTCGCGAAGTGCGCGGGCCTTGGTCAGTTTGCGGCAGGGCGAATGACTTCGCGGCCAGCGAACACGGTAATCCTACTCGCTCGCCTCTTCTGCCCTACGGAGACACGCCGATAGGCGAGTATCGCCTAAGGGGAATTTTACCGACCGGCAACGGAACGGAACACGACGCGAAGAAGTTCGGCCTGTTCGGCATGGTGGTTCTTGAGCCCCTGTGCGGCCAGGCGATGATTGCTGTTCGGAACGGACGCCGCGTGCTGGTGATTCATGCGGGCTCTCCGAAGGCGGACGACAAACTTCTCTATGCGACTAACGGCTCGGTGAGAATGTACGACCACGAGCTGTACGATTTGATTGAAGCCGTACGGGGCGAGTCGTCAGTAACGTGCAGGATCAGCGATACGAACGAACTTGCGTCCCTCCCCGTGACCCTCGATCCGGACTACGATGAAGGCGACCCGCCGCTGGCTGCGAATCAGATGATGGCGGGCGAGACTAAGCTGATTGTCTGCGCGGCGTCCCATAGCGCCGGCGTGCGTCACCGCTATCGCATCCTGCAACAGGTAAAGGGCTTTGCGGATCACGCAGGCTACTCGGTACGCATGCTTTGGGGAGTCACCTCCGGCGTCTCCTTCTGCCGGCACGAGGAGTTATTTGAAGCTGTACCCGGCGTTGAGATAGAAAATGTTTCGCACGAAGAAATCCGAGCAGTGTGGCGTTCGTCGAAGTCACAGAGTCTGATCCACAAAGGTGAGACGTTGCGCATGCTCCAGCCCGGCGAAGCGCCTGTCGATCGGTTCTTTTCCTGGGATTGCGAGACCGCGGAGGCTCTCGGTAGGCTCGTCCCGGGCACCGTAACCCCTATAACAGCGAAGGTTTGCGCCTCTCTGCAGGTGCAAGTCGATCTGTATGCAAAGGCAAACTCCATTCAGGATCGGCTCGGGATTAGGGTACGAGTGACCGAACGGGTAACTGACTTGCGGAAGCCCCGCCGCGTGAAAGATGAGTTGGATGCAGTCCTGAAATGCCTTCACCGAATCCCAAATCAAGTGCCAGTGTTCATTGCCACAGACTCGGAATACGTACAGCAAGGGTTGTTGTCCCATTTCATCGACTCGCGATTTCTTCCCAAAAAGTTCGACCTAAGAGAGCAAACCGGCGGGTATATACATCGCGCGGACAAGGATGCGATGCTCACGTTTCTGAAGGAAGTGAGCTGCCTGTGCGCCTGCCGGCACATCATCAACTATGGAGGCTTCCTGAATGAAAACTCGGTTCGATACAAGTTCATCGAGAACCGTATGATCGACTCATGGCCGCCGCGGGGAAACCTTGAGCATGAGAGAGAATAGAGTGGCTAGCTTGCTTTCGAGCAGTCCAGATGGATCTACAGCCTTGCTATCGGCGAGGATTCGACTCGCGATCACTTCCCTTCTGATCGCACTCTCTGTTGCCTGCGCCGAAGCAACGCCTGGCGAGCCGCCGCAGTCGAGCCAGGTTCTTTCTGTCCCTTACAAAATGCCGGCCGACGGAGATTTGACGCTCGGCCTTTATGACAGGAACGGACAGCTGCTCAGATGGCTCGTGCGCGGTGAATTTCGCTATGCAGGGGAAAACAAGGAGTCTTGGGACGGTCTTGACCAATACGGCAATCCCGTCCCGCCGGGCGCTTATACATTGAAGGCGATTTATCACACGCCCATCACGACCAATTACAAGATGAGCGTAGCCAATCCCGGCAACCCGCCATGGCCTACACCCGACGACAAGGGCGACTGGCTCAGCGACGAATATGATCCCCAGGCTGCGGTGACCGACGGCAAGTGGGTATATCTGGCCGCGCCCGGCGACGAACTGGGTTACTCCATCATTGCAGTCGATCAAACTGGACAGCGGCAGTGGGGTATCCGAAGCACATCGGACGGCCGCGCCGTCTCCCTCGCGCTGAACGGTAACTATCTCTATGCTGTCTATTCCGGCGGTGAGCTGACCGATAAGAGCGGCGCATTCACGGGCAAGAATGGCATGGGTAAGGCCGTCCTAATGTGCTTCGACAAAAGGACCGGTAAACCGGTTCAATTTACCCTGAAACAGCCCAACCAGGTTGTCGCCAACTGGCCGTATCGGAACGATTACACCTGGCTTGACGAGCTCCGCAACAATCGCTCGTTCACTCCAGCGGTGTACGGCGGCCAACCCCGGTACTTTGCCGCCGACGTCGGCGAAACCACCAACGTTCTGGGGCTCGCTGCGATAGGTGGCAAGCTCTATGCCTCCCTGAACTACGACAACAAGCTGTTAGTGATTGATGCAACTACGGGCACGCCGAACGGAGAGGAGATCCACGTCGACAGCCCCGTGGGCTTGTCTCCGCTCGACGCCCATACCATCCTCGCTGTCAGCGGTAAGCAGGTGGTGAAAGTCGATCTGGGCGGCAAAGCCATCACTCCGGTCATTACCTCACATCTTGTTGCGCCCGACAGCGTCACCACGGACAAGGCGGGCAACATCTACGTCAGCGATTGGGCCACGTCGTTCCAGGTCAAGGTCTTCAACTCCTCCGGAAAATTCCTTCACGCTATCGGTAAGGAAGGCGGACGTCCCTGGGTCGGCAAATGGGACCCTAGCGGCATGCTCATACCTCGCGGCATTGCCGTGACCGACGACGGCAGGCTCTGGGTCGCGGAAGACGATGGCTCGCCCAAGCGGATTAGCGTCTGGAACGCCCAGAGCGGCTCATTCCTCAAGGAATACATCGGGCCAACGCCTTACGGTGGCGGAACCCTCTTCTGGATTGATCCAAAGGATCGAACCGTGGTTCATGCAGAAGGCACCGCTTTTAAAGCCGACTACGACCGCAAGACATACACCCCGCTGGCCATCGATTATCGCCGCCAGAATCGCGACGATCCATTCACCCCCAACGGCCACCTTCTGGATGTGCGCCAAGGCCGGGTTCTTTACCATGACGGCCGCGAGTACGTCCTCAGCCGGGACAAAATTAACGTGATTCTGCAGCGCAAAGGGGACGTATATCGACCCGTCGCAGCGTTTGGCAATGTTGGTCCGACGCCGGGCAGCGATGGAACCTCAATTCGAGTCTGGGACAGTCTCGGCTATCACTCCTTCAAGGGTTTCTTTCCCGACTCTTTCATCGGTCATATCGGGAACAACTATAGCTGGACGGACATGAACGGCGACAATCTTGTCCAGCCCGATGAGATGCATTGGGTCAAGCCCGCTTTGGGAAATTACCAGCCAGGCCAACAGCCCAATCTCGGCGCCTATTGGGGCTGGGACGTATCTCCCGACTGGGCTTATTTCTCTGCCGGTCCATTTCGCGACCAAATGGCCATCTTTCGCCTCGACGTTAAGGGCTGGACAAAGGATGGCGCGCCTATTTACGACATGGCCGACGCCCGGCCGATCATATCCGTTCCTCCGAAACATGTGATTGCCGGCCTCCATGTCACCGATGACAGAAAGCTCATCGTCGTCTTTGGCTTTGAAGGAATGGGGCAATGGAACGACAGCACCGACGCGATTGCCTGCTACACCCTCGACGGAAAGAAACTCTGGGCGATCGCGCAGCCGAAGCAACTGTCGGGCATGGAAGTCTACGCCAATGGCGCGCAATACGACTTCAATTTGCCAAAGATCGGAGACGTCTTCGGCACCTGGCTCTACCATGGCAGCCAGCGGCCCTTCCTGATTACGACCGACGGCCTCTACGTCGGAACCATGCTCGACGTCACATGGCTGGGTCCGACTTCGCTCCGTGGCGAATCGGCACTTTACTACTACCAGGCTCCTGATGGAACGCCCTACGTCATCAACGGCGCGAACCAGGCCGAGCACATTTTTCAGATCAAAGGATTGGATCGGGGAGGCCGCTTCGATGGCACCTTCCAGTTAACCGAAAACGGTGTGAAGCTAGCCCAGGCTCAGCGCGCGATTCCCAAACCGGCAGTAGAGCCTAAACCCGTGCTGGCCGTGACCTGGCTGGAGAAACCGCCTCTAATCGATGGCGATCTCTCCGACTGGAACCTCAACAACGGCGCTTCCCTCGCCGGCGGCAATGGTAAGACCGCCGACGTTGCCCTGGGCCGCGACGCTCATAATCTTTACCTTGCCTACAGGGTTCACGAATCCACTCCGCCCATGCGCAATGGAGGCGCCGACTGGCGCACGCTCTTTATAAGCGGAGATTGCGTCGACCTCATGCTTCAGACCGATCCCAAGGCCGAGCCGCACCGCCGCACCGCTGCGTCAGGTGACGAACGGTTGCTCTTCAGCATCTTCCAGGACAAGCCAGTCGCAGTTCTTTACCGCCCGTCCGTTTCCGGGACAGCGTCGCCGGTCACCCTCGCCTCCGCGCGCATCGACCAGGTTATCCGGCTCGATGCGGCCAGGGTCGCTATCAAGCGCGATGCCGCCCGCGGATTCTACACCGTGGAAGCTTCTGTACCCTTGACGGCCCTCAACCTCGATCCGAAAGCCACCGACGATTTGCGCGGCGACGTGGGTGTGATCTACGCGGATGAAACCGGCAGGAGCCGATCCCTGCGGCTCTATTACTACAACCATGACACGGCGCTCGTTGACGATCTCGCGACCGAAGCGGCCCTCCAGCCTAACGACTGGGGCACGATCGCCATTCCTCTCGGTCCGAATCTTATCCGCAATGGAGGCTTTGAAGATCCCTTCGTCGGCTCGGCGCAAGACATCGACAAAGGTTGGTACATTACCCGTGCCGTAAACGGAAACAATGCCGTGATGACCACCGAGTCTCCCTACAGCGGTCATCAATCGCTGTTGCTGAAGGCATCGGTGCCGGTGAGCTTTCCGCCCGAGGCCTACAATTACCCTGACTACGGGGCTTTCCTCAAATCGGCCAATGGCGGCAAAGGATACGGCGAGATCGAGGTTCGCCAGCAGGTCAAGGTGACGCCCGGCCATCAATACAGTGTGCGCTTCCGGTTCCGCAGTGAAAACTACCCGGGAGAGCGGCAGGCCCCGGGACATCCCCGCGGTTTCGTCGCCTTCGCCACTCTGATCGCCTGGACCTGCCCGCCTCCTAGCCCCAATCGAGGTAAGCGAACGCCCGTCGCTGGCCAGTACAACACTGGCTCCATCAATGGGCCCGTGCTCGATTGGTACACGGCGTATGACCTCCAGGTCCTCGCCCCGCCGGCTCCCTACACCGCGCCCGATGGGTGCAGTGCGGGCGATCTCACTTTCGACATGCGGAACATGACCGACAACCTGCCCAAATTTTTCATCGACAATGTCGAATTCGTCGATGTCACGCCTGGCATAGCGAGATAGACGACCGATTGGGTGCCCTATCTTCGCGACAGCTCTATCGTCGCTAAGGTGGGCAATTTCCGCGGCAGCGAAAATACCCGCACGGTAAAATGCACCCATGCCCTCGGGCCTCAGGCGAGTCCAGCATGAAGGGACGACCACTTCATCACATTCAGTTGCCACCGCCGCGAACCCTATCTCACCGCAGCCTCAAGAGACATCTTCCTGGACTCCCTGGAACTCATACGGAAGCGCTACGACCTCGACATCATGGGATACGTCGTCATGCCCGAGCACGTTCATCTCCTTCTCGGCGAACCGTCCAATCACGAAATCCCGCTCTCAAAAGCCAACGGCACCACTACCGACGAGCGAGTGATTGTTCTTGACGAGTTATTGACATTGCTGTCACTATGTAGCCCGCCTTTGTTGTCAGATACAAGGGCGTTATCAACTGTCCGGCTTTAAAGATTGTTCTCATCTCCGGGGTTGCTTTTTCTGATTCCGTTCCCTCTTCGATTCCGCTCTCCGACCAGCACTGATTTTGGGCCCAATACTGAGTTCAGAGGCAATGAACTGCTTCACGCCAGCTGTGTTTTGCGTCACAGACTCCAGGAGCTCCGGGCGCTAAATTAGCGGAAATAGATTAGCAAAAAAAGGAGCTAATCATGACCCGCTCCGATCTGGCTTCATCCCTCTCCCGCATCCTCCCTCGTCAGTCCATGTTTCGTTCTCGGTTTCGCGCCTTCATCCTGCCCGTAATGCTGGTGGCAATTACCATTGCGAACATTCCCCAGGCCTGGGCCACCGCCGCTCCGACCACGACTTCACTGGCTATAACGAGCTCTGGCTCCACGGTAACGTCCGTCGCCGCAGGCACGGTAGTCACGCTGACCGCGACCGTAGTTTCAGGTTCTACCCCGGTGCACCCCGGCCAGGTCAAGTTCTGTGTTGCGACAGCAGCCCACTGCGAAGACTCGGCCTTGTTCGCAACCCCGCAGTTGACCACCGCCGGGATTGCCACCTACAAATTCCGGACTGCATCCGGTCTGATGCAATAAAGATGCCGTGACAGGGCAGTATCAAAGATAATTGGAATGCCGTTGGTTACCTATCGACAACATCTTGTCGGTTGAATCGAAAACTACACGAAACCCGCGCCAAATCTGGTGATTCTTCATATCGTGGTATCTCGATATATGGATGAGTCTAAGTCGCTCAGGTATTTTGATTTACGACCATAAATAGGCATTGACGCCTCGGATAAAACAGGGCTAGAGTTGTTTATTGGCTTCAAATGAAAAACGGAGCCCACCCCTGGCAGGGTGCCTCCGTTGCGAAGTGACTCTTTGGAACTGACTTCCCAAAGTATCACTCCCGCCTCATTTCCTGTCAAGAAAAATGTTGCGCCATCCATGACTCAATGGATGGGGGCCCCTCATTTCACAACAGGAGACTTCTATGGCCGTACAGCACAAATATACGATTGTCTGCGAATATGCCCGGCAGGAATTTGGAGGAAAGTGGACGCTCATCGGAATTTTTCCGAATGGCATTTCCACCCCGCAAGTTCCTTTCCCTCTGCCGATGCTGACCTTTTTTCAGGAGTTTTACTCCTCCAGCTCCGGGATAATGAAGTTTCGCGGCAAGCTTAGTCAGCTTGATAACGGTGCAGTATTGGCTGAAGTTCCGCCCATCCAGATACAAATCGCACCGGGGCCGATCATCATTCCGATTGGTTTAGGTAATCTCCAATTTTTGGCCTTCGGGTCATACATGTGGTCTATGGAAATAGACGGAGAACAAGATCCCGTGCTGACGGAATTTCAGGTGAGGCACGTTCCTCAGCAGATGCCTTTTCCCATGCCAAAGTGGAAGCCCTAAACCAGAACTAGTTCTACAGGAGTGTAGCTCGATGAGGTTTCGGTCTGCTTCAGTTTCACGACAGATTTATCGCGATATTCTTCGGTAATCTTGACGGGCACAGCCACCCCGTTGATGCACTGGGAGAGTGCCTCACGGACATGTTCAACGGAAAGCAAACCTTCGGAGGCTTTCGCTAAAACAGACTCTACTTTGTAGCTCAGTTGAATAGCTTCAAAATCATTTGTTTCCTCAATGTCGTAAAACATTGGCTCAAATCGCTCAGCGAACTCGGGAAGGTCGATTGAGTCTAAGAGATAGCTGAAAATCAATGAACGTATTTCGCTAAGGGATGCCATGACTGAATCTCCTCTGAAAACGCTTCTCACCACAACACGGGACGAATTAGAGCGTCTTTATCTCCTGCACGACTTCGATAAAATCCTTGCAGGATGTATGCCAATCACCATCTGCGATGACAAGTACAACGAAAGCGTGTTCCATCCGGGCACGACCGGTGTCCTCGGCCTAAAGTATCGCCTCGACGGTCGAACAGTCGCGGTGATTTTCCATTACACACACGCCGATCACGGGCCCACACGGAGCATCCGTATGCTGTTGATCAACAATGTAACGCATAGAGCACCCATATACCCTTCACGTGAAGGGTTGGAAAATTAGTGTACCCTAATTGTGAATGGTTCGCGCAATCCGTTTCTTTCGGGTAGCCTAATTTTGACACCATGAAGCCATTACCTAAGTCTGAAGAATTCGACAAGTTCACGGATTTTATGCGTCGGCTCGTGGCCGTTCCGCACTCTGAGATTAAAGCCAGAATCGAAGCAAGGAAGCAAACGATTAAGTCCGCTTCCCCCGCCCGTTCCGCTTCGCCCAAGCGGGCAAATTAGTTCGTCGTTTCTCCCACCTTGCCGGTCAGTTCCTTGTATGTCAGACGCTTTCCAGCGATCTGAGAAACTGCCAGCGAAAACCTGTCCGCATCATTCAGCGGGTTGTCCTTGGTAGCTCTGTTGTTGAACCGATAGACCTGCTCCGCAACGTAACGGTCTAGGTGGAATGGCTCGACCGCAACGTATGTACCCTTCAACGTGCGCTTCAGGAGTGACCAAAAATTCTCTATCCCCTGAGTGTGAACTTCGCCCCGGACGTACTCTTCAACGTGAGTCACTGTCTCATGGACATACTCTTTCGCGGCCAGATTGTCATATCCAATCCAGCCATCAGTATAGACTTTTGAGCCTTTCTCGATCTCGCTGAGGATAGCGTTTTGCAGGGTCTCGCGCTTCACATTCGGCACAGCTCTTGCACGTACCTGCCTGGAGTCCCTGTCCAGCATTCCTACGACCGGAATCTTCTCAGAGTGCCGATGGGATGCTTTCCAGTCGGCAACCTCGCTGCGCTTGTGCTGGATCGCAAGGCGACGGCTCTTGTGCATGTTCTTAGGGTTTCCGCCGACAAAAGTCTCATCGACCTCTACTGGGCTGCCGTCGCCACCTAGCTTGACGAAAGAGCGGGTCTGCATCGCTTCGCGAATCCGGTGAAGCATGAACCATGCGCTTTTCTGGGTCACGCCAATAGCACGGTGCAGCTCATAGCTGGAGATACCATTCTTGGAGTTGCAGAGCAACCAAACGGCTGGCAACCACTTCTCTAGACCGATTGCCGAATCCTCGAATACGGTGCCGACCTTGAGGCTAAACTTCTGCTTTGCGTGGTCTCCGTAGCAGCGATAGACCTTCGCTTTGGCAAGGTAAGTGACCTTCTCAGAGTTGCAGTATGGGCACCGCACGATACCATCCAGCCAGCGCACGTCAATCATGAAACGGCGGCAATTCTCGGCATCGGAGAAGTGGATGATGGCTTGCTGAAGGGTTTTAATCGCGTCCATGAATCTAAGGTACTACACTGACCGTAGTCAGTCAAGGATATTATTGCCGATGCGGCGACCTATTCCCTAAGTCCAATGATATGAGCAATTAGTAAAACAGGGGGGAGGGGGCACCCCCCTCCTTCGCAATGACTACCGCAACTTATCTCAAAGTAAAGTGCGTCGCTGAGACCGACCGCAGCCTGTCTGCGGCGGACTCTGGAGTGATGTCGCGCTGCGGCATTCCAAGCATTTCGAATCCGACCATGAATTTGCGCACGGTCGCCGAGCGCAACAGCGGCGGATAAAAGTGCGCATGGAAGTGCCACTCGTCGTGCGCCTCTCCATCGCATGGAGCCTGGTGAAAACCCATGGTGTAAGGAAAACTGGTCTCGAAGAGATTGTCATATCGGGTCGTGGTCTGCTTCAGGATGTCCGCCAACGAGGTTTTTTCGCAGTCCTCGAACTCTTTGAGCGATCCGATGTGCCGCTTCGACAGAACAAGCGTCTCAAAGGGCCATACCGCCCACCAGGGGACCACGACGATAAAGTCCTCGTTCTCGCAAATTACACGGATCCCTTCTTTCGATTCGACCTTCAGGTAGTCGCAAAGCAGACACGTGTTTTTCGCGGCAAGATAGGCCTTCAGCGATTCGGTCTCCTGAGCCGGCTCGTCGGGAATATGCTCGGTGGACCAGACCTGGCAGTGCGGGTGAGGATTGCTCGCCCCCATCATCGCGCCCCGGTTCTCGAAGATCTGGACGTAGTTCAGCTCGGGCTGCTGACCCAACTCCGTGAACTGCTCGGTCCAGGCATCGACAACGACGCGGATGTCGGCAAGTTCCATGCGCGGCAGCGTAAGACTGTGATCGGGATGGAAGCAGACCACCCGGCAGCGCCCGGTTTCCCGCTCTGCATGCAGAAGAGGTGAGGCGTCGGGAGGCGGCGCCGGCGAGTCGGGCAACAGAGCGGCGTAGTCATTGTCGAAGATGAATACGCTTTCATAACGAGGCGTCAAATGCCCTCCGGCGCGCGTATTTCCGGGGCAAAGATAGCATTCCGGATCGTAGTGGATGTTGGAGAACCCCGAAGACTGGTTGACTTCTCCTTGCCACGGACGTTGCGTGCGGTGCGGGGAAACGAGCACCCACTGGCGCCGCAATGGGTTGTAGCGGCGATGAGGAAACTGGGCTGAAGGCTTCGAAGTCGACTGTGAAGGTGATGTTGACACTTGCTCCCTTTCAGGCTGTTGGCTTCAACGGAGGCGGCGCAATCGCCAGATACTCACGGGCAAAGCGGTCGCCGTAGTCCTCAAGCAGGATACGTACGCGCTCTGCATCCGTCGAGCGAACGATCAGCCCGGCATGGTGATGCTTCTTCATTCGATAGACAATCTCGGGCGCGTCGAACATCGAAGTGTCGGGTTCCGTCGTCTTTGCAAGACAGAGAACGCTGCCCGCATGCTCCTCGTGCGTTTGCGGGACAGAGTATGGGATGCCGCGGAGGGCGCTTATCTCGACTCGCGCCCATTCTGCCCACAGATTGACTCCGGTCGCGTGCTCGATGACATCGGCGATGAAGGCTCCGCCGACGCGAGCGGCGACCTCCAGGAAATAGAAACGGCCATCGGAGGCGCGGATATATTCGGCATGGGTTACGCCGCGGACGAGGCCCATGGCCGGGATGAGCTGCGCGTTGATGACCGCCAGTTCACGCGCATCTGCCGAGTTGCGATCTATCACCCTGGTAGTGAATACGCCCCCCTCGTGCATCACCTGCATGGGAGGCTTGCCGTACTGGCTCACCGAGGTAAACACCACTTGGCGGTCGTTGGTGATCGAATCGACGTGAAAGATGTCGCCCGGAACGAATCGCTCGAGGAGATAATAGCTCTGGCGGTCGCCTAGCTCGTCAAGCGAGCGCCACAGCTGCTCCGGCTCATGAATCTTGCGAATGCCAATCGCGGAGGCTTCGGCGCGGGGTTTCAGCACCCAGGGTCCCGGCACTTCGGCCATATAGGTCCGCAGATCGTCGTAGTTCAGCACGGGAGTAAATTCGGGAACCCAAACCCTGGAAATTGTTCCGGCCGCCGTTGCGACACGCTGTGCCTCGAAGCGCATGGCCAGCTTGTCGCGAAAATGGGAGGTGGTCGTCAGCCCCATCCCCGGAATGTGCATGTGCTCGCGGAGATGCGCAATCGTCTCCATATCAAACTCGTCGAGCGCAACGAGACGATCGAAGCGGCGACTCCTTGTCAGATACGTAACCGTATTGGTTATCTGTTCCAGAGTCAGCCCTTCCGGCATGTAGACAATTTCGTCCAGAATGTCGTGCGGCCAATCAGCGTTGCGTAGTTTTTCGAGGGTGAGCAGCAAGACTCGGCAGCCCATGGCGGCACATTGCCGCATGAAAGACTGGCCCTTCTCGTAGGTCGTCAGGCACAGAATCCACTCGTCGCGGTCTTGATTCATGATGAACACCGGGAAAGATCGCCTGCTCCCTGCTTATAATCCGTGGCAGGACGTTTCGTTGACGTTAGTTCTACCATAAGCCTGAGACTGCACCGCTTCGAGCCAAGATGGCAGCTACGCCCCACTCTCCGCTCTCCAGACTCCTCTCCGCAGAAGCCGTCGTGGCACTTCAGGATCGACTCACCCTGGTTTGGCACCAGCAGGGTTCGGAACGAGAGCCGGATCCGGAGTACAAGAGCGATTTCCTCGACTGTGTTTACGAACAGCATCTATCGAACTTCGAACTCTGGCACATTGAAGACGAGGCCCGCGCCCCGCACGCCACCGATCGCGAAGTCGCCGAGACCAAGCGCGCGATCGACCGCACCAACCAGCACCGGAATGACCTGATGGAGCGCTGCGACGCGGTTCTGCTAACAGCCCTGGAGGCGGAAGGTCTTCCATCTCCCACCGGTGAACTGCATTCCGAGTCTCCCGGCCTTATCCTCGATCGGCTGTCGATTCTCGCGCTGAAGATCTTTCACACACGCGAAGAGGTCGGGCGCCCTGACGCCCCCGAGGGCCACGCTGAACGCAACCGGGAACGCCTTCATTTGCTGGAGACGCAACGTAACGACCTTGCAGGTTGCCTTGATCGCCTTTGGCGGCTGGTCGTCGGCGGGCAGAGGCGCTTCAAGCTTTATCGCCAGCTCAAGATGTACAACGATGCCTCGCTCAATCCAGCCGTGTACTCGCAACGAGACACAAAGTAATCGTTCTCTCTGGGCGCACTTCCGGACGGGTTGAGGGGTGTCCTGTTGACGCGGGGCAGAGTTGTGCGTATAACTTCGTCGTTAATAGGACTTTCGCTTTCCACAAATAACCGGAAGGACTATAGATACAGGCCTTTTCGTGAGGCCCGAGGAATTGTCTGAATGCCAGATGCACGCGAGGGAAGCGGCAAGGCTAAGCAGCCGCGCACCATTGCCGGGAAATCACGGCCAGCCTCCAATCCAGCTCTTCAACAGTCGCTTACGCAATTTCAGAACGCGATGCAGTTCATGCAGGAGGGCAAGTTCGAAAAGGCGCGAGCGCTTTTCGAGAAGCTTTCTCAGGATGGGCCGCCCGAGTTGCTGGAACGCTCCCGGGTATATCTGAGCGTTTGCAGCCGTCATGCACAAAAGCAAAGCCTGGCGTTCGCCACACCGGAGGAACAGTATGACTACGCGGTGTCGCTGCTGAACACAGGCAACTATGAGGACGCGCGCGATCACTTTGACGTCCTGCTCAAGAAGGAGCCCGACGCGGATTATGCGCACTATGGCCTGGCAGTGCTGAACAGCATCACCGGGCAGGCGGAAGAGTGCCTCGATCATCTGGCACGCGCCATCACGCTGAACCCGCGAAATCGCATCCAGGCGCGGAGCGACATCGACTTCGGCGACATGGCGGACGATCCTCGCTTCACTGAGCTTCTCTATCCTGAGTCGCTATAGACCAAGTTTTCTCGCTCAGAAATTCGCAATCGTGGCGCGATACACTCGGGGGTGAAGTCTCTATGGAACTGGCTACCCCCCACAGTTCGCGCAATGCCGCCCGGCCCAGCTTCCGAGTAGTGGCGATGGGCGGGGGGACCGGGCTTTCTACCCTGCTCCGAGGTCTCAAGCAATATGTACCGTCGGTCAGTGGCGCCAATGCCGGCGCCTGCGACGACGCGCCGTGCCTGATCAGCGACCTGGCGGCCGTCGTCACGGTGACCGACGATGGGGGATCGAGCGGGAGGCTGCGCAAGGACTTCAACATGCTGCCGCCGGGGGATCTGCGGAACTGCATGGTGGCCCTGTCGGAGGATGAGCACCTGATCTCGCAACTCTTCCGGCACCGGTTCCGGACGGGTAAGGAGCTGGTTGGGCACAGCTTCGGCAACCTCTTCGTGGCAGCTCTTGCAGAGATGACTGGGGACTTCGGGCAGGCCATCAAGCTGGCGGCCGAGGTGCTAGCGACGCGCGGACACATCTATCCGGCGACATTCTCCGATGTGACGCTCACAGCACGCATGGCCGATGGGTCGATTGTCCGCGGAGAGACGAATATCACGGCCAGCCGCGACTCGATTGCTGAGTTGATGCTCGATCCGCAGGTCGCCGAGCCACTGCCGGAGACGCTGGAAGCGATCGGCAAGGCGGACCTGATCACTATCGGCCCGGGATCGCTCTATACCAGCCTGATTACCAATCTGCTTGTCCGTGGCATTCCGCAGGCGCTGGCTAGCGCTCGGGGAATCAAGATATATGTCTCCAACCTGATGACACAGGCCAATGAGAGCCTGCATCTGACGGCGGCTCAGCATATCGAAAGGATCTATACGCACGCGCGGCAGCCGATTTTCGACTATGCGCTGGTGAACACCGCCCCCGTATCCGAGGCGGTGCGGGAGCGGTACGCCTCGGAGGGCGCCGAGGTCATCACGGCCGATGTGGAGCGGATCGAGGCCATGGGGATCCGCTGCATCGCCGGGGATTTTGCGGCAGAGGGTGACGTGCTGCGGCACGCTTCGGACCGGGTGGCCGCGACGCTGCTGAGGATTGTCATGGAAGTGAAGGGAGGCCCCCCCCTCCCCCCTGCTTCTGGGTCTTTTCTTTCATCTAATTGATTTGCCAAGACTTAGTTTTGGACCAGCTGCTATCTGATTGCGATCAGATGACTTGGTCTATCTTATTGATTACAGGACACTTCCTACCCGTTAAGACAGAGTTTCCTTTATCTAATTGATTTCGCGAGACCTAATCCTGGAGTGTACGGCTATGTGACAGATAACATGCTACTTAGTGTATCCTATTGATTTCAGAATGTTTAGCTGAGCCGTTCTGCCTTTGTGCGCGGATAAGGCTGTCGGCGAATGCCTCTAGTTCTTCCTGAGTGAGGATGCGGTATGGATCGGACTCCGATGATGGCGCCGGAGCCTCAGCGAAATAGTTTGACAAGAGTACGGCCAGACGGCAGGATGCCACGCCAAGAATGAGGCGAGCTTCCGGGTAGCCGGGGAGGACCGCCGGGAGAAGATCGAGCTTTTCGAGGAGCGCCTCGAGCAGCCGGGGAAGGTCCGTCGACTGAAGCTCGCGGCGATAGCGGGCCAGCTTCACATCGAGAGTGTCCTGGGCGATGCGACGCGGGGAGCGGTCGTGGTGGTAGCAGAAGGCGTGGCCGCGAAGGGCGATGGCGGCGCAGCGGCGTCCGGTGGTGAGAGTGAAGGTGCAGATGGCACAACCTTGAGCGGTTTTGGGCATGGTTCGGCTCCTTAACTGACCGGGTGAAATGAGGCGCAAAAAGAAAAAGACCGCCGTTGGGCGGTCTTCGCGGTTTAATGGCGAGGTTCTATTTCTATTTTAGTGAAACGGGGGAAAATGTACGCCAACTATTTTTAGGGGCGAACGTTTGAAGCAGTCACGGTCACCTCACTCCGTGGAGATGGATTTCGGAGGACAGCGCTCAGAACTCCAGCCGAGCCTGAAAGGCGATCATGCGCGGGCTGCTGTCTCCGCCCAAGCCGACGCCGAGCAGTCCGGTGGGTGGCGAAGTGGTGGAGGTGAGCGCTCCAAACCCGCCCTGAGTGGAGGAGTTTCCGGAAATGCCGGCCTGCACCATAGCGGGAAGCGCAAAATTCGCGTGGTTGAAGACATTGAAGAACTGACTCTCGAAACGCAGCTTCACGCGCTCATTCAAGGGAAACCACTTGGTCAGGTAGAAGTCGCTCCAGGCGAAATCGGGACCGCGCAGGGCATTGCGACCGAGGTTTCCGAATTGGCAATTTTGCGGGTTGTCGCCGCCGGAGCACTGTCCGGTGCTGGGATCAACGGCTGACACAAATGCATTGGGATTGAGCCACTGGAGGGTGCCCGGCTGGGTGACTCCGGGGATGGGATGGTGCGCGTAGCGGGGCACGCCGGGAACTAGGCTCGCGAACTGCGGTCCAGCGCCCTGCACGATGCCGTTTTCGTTCGCGGAATAGGGCGTGCTGAGGACGGAGAACGGGACTCCGCTATGCCAGAAGACGGTGCCGGAGATCTGCCAGCCGTTGACGGCGTAGCCGAGGGCACGGCTGCGGAGCTTGATGGGCAACTGATAGACATACTGCGCGTTGAGGTTATGGCGGATGTCGTAATCGCAAGGGCCGTAATCGCGGGAGAGTTCGCCGGGCAGCGGGGAGAGGATGCCTCCGGCGGAGAATTGCAGGAAGCCTCCATTGGAGACGGTGTCCATACAGCGGCTGAAGGTGTAGTTGATTTGGCCCTGCAAGCCATGACTGAGACGCTTCTTGGCCGTGAGCTGCAGGCCGTTGTAATGGCTGTTCTCGCCGGTGGAGAACTGAGTGACGGCTCCGAAGCGGGGATCGGTGGGCTTGAGATAGGGGAAGGGCGCGAAGCAGCCGTCGCAGACGGTCTGGTATCCGTTGACCTGGCTGAGATACGGCTGGTTGACCGCGCGCGTGCCGACGTATTGCGCCTGCACACTAGCCGCCTCTCCGAATTGGTGCTCGATGCCGAGACTCCACTCCATGAAGTAGGGCGCGTGAAGTTTCCCGTCGGGCACGGCGGTGATCGCGACAGGCGGAAGACAGGTTGCGAGATCGGCCCGCGGAGATGCGCAGGACAGCTGGCCCTGGGGGAATCCTGAAGTGAGGGTCTGGTTCGCGGCGATGGTCGCGTCGACGGCGCTGTCCGGCACTCCCGGCGCGATGGCCGTGCCGCCGACGGTCCCGAGCAGGCCTCCCTGAAAGGTCTTGACGTAGGGCGGATTGGTTCCGATGAGGTCGGCAACGCTGCCGGGCAGGATGTCGCTGAAGATGCCGAAGCCGGTGCGGAGCACAGATTTCGGTTCGAGCTGCCAGGCGATCGCGGTCCTCGGCTGCAGAATAGCCAGCGGCGTCGAAGAGAAGAGATTGCCAAGGCCGGTCTGGATGGCGGCGTTCAGAGGCTGATTGACGTCGTGCGAGATGGATGCGAAGGAACCGTGAAGACGGGCGACCTGATAGTGGGGGTTGAGGGGATTGGAGTTGAACGTGTCGCGAAGGCCGATGGTCCAGGTGAGTTTGGGGGTGAGCTTCCAGGTGTCCTGCGCGTAGAGATCAAGGTTGAGAAAGTTGAAGGGCTCGTTCGCGCTCGTTGGAAAGGTCTTCGAGGCGGTGGTTGCCACTCCGTAAATGAACTGCTGCAGGTTCGCGTAGGTCACGGTGGGGACGGTGCCTTCTCCGAAGTCGTAGTCGTTGAGGCGGAAAATGCGAGTGTTCGTTCCGAAACGGAGTTCGTGCGGGCCGCGGCTCCAGGCCAGGTTGTCATTGATGAAGAAGCGGGAGGCGCGCCGGCCCTGAACCCAGGTGTTGTCGAGTCCTCCAAGAGGAGTAAAGGCATTTGCGCCGCTGCCTTCGAGGACGATGGGGAAAGCGGCGAGTGTCTTCTCGAAATCCGCGGGGCCGAAGAGGCTTTCGTACCAGGAAAAGGCGGGATTGAAATAGTTGACAAGATTCTGGGAGAAGACGTGCGTGTATCCCGAAGCAAAGGAATAAAGCGGCTGCGGTGAAATGGCATCAAACAGCGGATTGATGGGGTCGGTGTAGGCAGCCTGCAGGCCGGTGTCGGCCTGGAAGCGGAGCCACGCAGTATCTTTCTGATTGATGTTGTCGTCGAAGCGGATGGTCTGCACCTGCTCGCGGTCGTCGCTGGAGTGGGAGACGCTTTGCCGATTGGCGCAGCCTTCGCCGTCAGCGAGAGGGCAACCTAGCAGCGCGATAGGCGAACCGGCGGTGCTGCCGTAAAGCGAAAACACCTGCTTATAGAACGGAGCCGATGCTGCCGGAAGCTGCGAGAGAACGTACTGCTCGAAAGCCTCACTGGGGACGATGGTTGGCGTGACGATCGGCAGGGCGATCCGCACCCATTCACTGTCGAAGAAGAAGAAGAGCCTGTCATGCAGAATCGGGCCGCCGATGCTGCCTCCGAAGTGGTTGACGGTAGAGCGGGGCTTGCGATTGCCGGGGGTTGCGTTGGTGAAGTAATCGGCGGCGTTGAGCACCGCGCCGTTCCAGAGTTCGTAGAGGTTTCCGTGGAACTGATTTGTGCCTGACTTGGTTACGTAATCGACCTGGGAGGCTCCATAGCGGCCCTGATCGACGGAATAGGAGAGGGTGTTGACGGTGACTTCGGAGATGGAGTTCAGACCGAGGACGAGATTGGTCGAGAGCCCACTGTTGAGATTGGTTAGCGGGTCATTGGTTTCAAGGCCGTCGACGATGTAGCCGTTGGAGAGCGCGGGAAGGCCGTTGAATTCGACGTTGCCATATCCGTTGGTGCCACCGACAAAATCGTTACTGCTGCCAGCCGTATTGATGAGGGCTCCGGGGGCAAACTGCAGAGGGTAGGTCAGATCGCCGCCGGGATTGGGCAGATTCTCGAGCGCAGGCGCATTCAATGTCGTGGAGGTATTGGCATTTTCGGGATTGATGAGCGGGGGCTCGCTGTTTACCTCCACCGTCTCAAGGGATCGGGCGAGCCTGAGGGTGAAATCCACGGTTTGCTTCTGGCCCAATCCGGAAACGACGTTGTCGTTTTGTTGCAGTTCGAAGCCTTGAGCTTCCACTTTGACAGAGTAGGCGTCGGGCTTTAACTGGGGGAAGTTGAACCGGCCGGCCTCGTCGGTGCTGGCGGTGCGCTTCATGCCCGTCTCCCGGTCAGTGACAGTCACAGTTGCGCCGGGGATGACAGCGCCACTCGCATCTCTAACTTCTCCGACGATGGCGCTAGTGGTCTCGCCCTGTCCTAATGCCGCAATCGGAAAAAGACTCCCAACACTCAGCAGGAAAAGAGCAGTGCACACTATCCGCACCATGGATTTTCTCCCGCCTTTGGACTGAAGCTGCAATTCTTGCTCCGATCAATTTAATTGCAGGTTATCGAATTAAGTTAATCATAGTTAATTGGCAACCGCAACGACAAATCTGTCATAGTGTCTCGGTACTTTAATCGGAGGCCAGGATGGGACTGAAAAGTGGATGGCTATGAGGTTTCGCGGCGGAGTTTTTTGTATGGGGGATTGGCGATCGCGGGCGGGCTCGCGTCTGCGCAGCTCAGAGGCACACTGGGGCCGGCGTTGACGGCAGGGCAAGTGGTGGAACGGATCAAGGCGAATGTCGGGATTCCGTGGCGGACCGAAACGGTGGACCGGATGATCGTGGGGAGTGCTGATACTCCGGTGACGGGCATTGCCACGATCATGATGGCGACGCTGGAAATGCTGCAGCGAGCACAGGCTGCAGGCAAGAACATGATCATCACGCATGAGCCGACGTTCTGGTCGCATCTGGACGATGTGAGCGAGTTGAAAGACGATGAGCTTTACAAATACAAGCTGGACTTTATTGAGAAGAACAAGATGGTGGTGTTTCGGTTTCACGATCACTGGCACGCTATGAAGCCCGACGGGATTGCGACGGGGATGGTTCGGGAGCTGGGGTGGGAGAAGTATCAGGATGCCGAGAATCCCAAACTATTCAAGCTGCCGGAGACGACGCTGATGGGGCTGGCGACCGAGCTTGAGACGAAGCTCAAGGCGGGGACGATTCGAGTAGTGGGTGATCCAAAGTTGCCGGTCCGGCAGGCGATTGCGAGTTGGGGATATATGAGTGAATTTCCGGGGATTCCGCTGCTGGCGCGGCCGGATGTTGACGTGCTGATTGTGGGCGAGGCGCGGGAATGGGAAGTGGTGGAGTATGCGCAGGATCTGATCGCGTCGGGTAAGAAGAAGGGTTTGATCCTGCTTGGGCATGTGGTGTCGGAGCAGGCAGGGATGAAGTACTGCGCGGAGTGGATGAAGGGATTCGTGGCGGAGGTTCCGGTGGAGTACCTCGAGGAGGCGAATCCGTTGTGGCGGCCATGAGAGAAGAGGCTCGGCGACCGACGATCCGGGGTTCCCTTTAGGGAGAGTCGGGGAGGAACGGAAAGACCGGCAGCAGCGGGTTGGTTTTGACGGCGACAGTGCGCTTCAGCTGGCCGCAGGCGGCGTAGATGTCGCGTCCGCGGGGACGGCGGATGAAGGCGGGGATTCCGTTGTGCTTGAGGCGGGCCTGGAACTCCATGCCACGGTGGGCGGGGGCATGTCGTAGGGCATGCGCGGGCCGGGATTCCAGGCGATGAGGTTCACTTTCGCGGGCGGAATCGCGCGGCGCAGGAGCTTGCCGACTTCGTCGGCGTGCGGAGCTGGTCGTTGACGCCGCCTAACAAAACATATTCGAAGGTGAGCGCTCGCTGGCGCGGAGCGGGACTTTGCGGACGGCGTTAAAGAGGTGCTGGATGTCCCATTTACGCGTAATGGGCATGATCTGTTCGCGCACCTTGTCGTTGGAGCGCATTGAGGGAGATGGCGAGCTTGGGCCGTCACGGGTTCTGCGGCGAAGCGCAGGATGCCGGGCATGATGCCGGAGGTGGAGACGGTCATGCGCGATTCGGCGATGCCGATCCCGTGAACCAAGCAGGCGGACGGCGTCCATGAAGGCGTCGTAGTTGAGGAAAGGTTCGCCCATTCCCATGAAGACGAGATTGATGCGGTCGCGCCCGGTCTGGACGGCGTGGCGCTTGAGGACGGCGACGACCTGGCCGGCGATTTCTCCGGCGGTGAGGTTGCGGATGATGCCGAGCTTTGCGGTCAGGCAGAACTGGCAGTTGACGGCGCAGCCAATCTGGCTGGACACGCAGATGGTGCGCAGTCGTGGTAGCCGGCGTCGGAGCCGTCTCCAGTTTCGCCGCCGTCGCCTTCGGGCATCCAGACAGTCTCGACGGTCTGGCCGTCTCCGGTGGCAATGAGGTAGCGCTCGGTGCCATCGACGGACTTGTAAGTCTCGACGATCGACGGTAGACCGATCGTGGTATCCGGCCTGAGTGAGCCTGTCGCGAAGATCTTTGGGCAGGTTGGTGACGGCCGTGAGGTCATCGGTCCAGTTGCGATAAAGGGCCTGGGAAAGCTGCCCGGCGCGGTAGCCGGGGACAGGAGAATTCCTGGAGAAGGTCGCTAAGTTGCTGATTATGCAGGCCAAAGAGGGGGCGCATCCGTTCCACGCCCGGAGCGTCTAAAATAGGTGGTAGATTTCCCTGCCTGACGTCATCGCAACACCGGTTTCTGTTGTGTCAGCATAGCGCATCGGCACCCTAGAATCACCTGCTCCCCCGGGCGCTTTTGACGATGAATTTTTCCACGCGAGAGTCGCGCGCGGCAGGTCAACTAAGCACAGCCTTGGCAACAGGCCCAGACACAGAAAGGGCTCCGGACTCATGGACAACGAGAGAAATATACGCCGCACCACCCTGCCCAATGGACTTACGATTCTGACCGAGAAGATGGATCACATTCGATCCGTCGCTATGGGGGTGTGGATACGAGCGGGGTCGCGCCACGAACTGGCGGAAGTAAACGGGATTTCTCACTTCGTGGAGCACATGGTGTTCAAAGGCACGAAGAGCCGGTCAGCACAGATTATCGCGCGCGAGGTGGACGCGATCGGCGGCAATCTGGATGCGTTCACGGGCAAGGAGACGGTCTGCTTCAACATGAAGGTGCTGGATGAGCACGTGCCGACGGCGCTCGAGGTGCTGTCGGACCTGGTGCTGAATCCGGTGTTCGCGAGCGAGGAGATTCATCGCGAGCGGGGCGTGATTCTGGAAGAGATTAAGATGGACGAGGACAATCCGGACTATCTGGTGCATGAGATCTTCACCCAGAACTTCTGGAAGGATCATCCGCTGGGCAAGCCGATTCTGGGAACGAAGGAAACGGTGCGGAAGTTCGAGCGGGACACGCTGATGGACTTCTTCGGCGGGCGGTTCCTGGGCGGCAACATGATCTTCTCGGCGGCGGGGAATATTGAGCACGACAACTTTGTGGAGCAGGTGGCGAGGCGGTTCGAGTCGCTGCCCGCGGGGCAGAGTCCGCGGCCGGATGCGCCACCGAAGACAGCGGCGAGGATCAATCTGCGGAACAAGAAGTCGCTCGAACAGGTGCAGCTTTGCCTGGGCGTGCCGTCTCCGGCGGTGGCCGATGAGTCGCGTTACATCACCCTGGTGCTGAATACGATTCTGGGCGGAGGGATGAGCTCGCGGCTGTTCCAGACGATTCGCGAGGAGCGCGGGCTGGCGTATGCGATTTATAGCGATTTAAATCCGTACAGCGATACGGGCTCGCTGTGCGTCTATGCGGGGACGTCGGCAGACAGGGCAGTGCAGGTGATCGATCTGGTGATGGCCGAGTTTACCCGCCTGAAGCACGAGATGCTGCCGGAGGATGAGCTGCGCCGGGCCAAGGATCAGCTGAAGGGGAATCTACTGTTGTCGCTGGAGAGCTCGATGTCGCGGATGTCGAATCTGGCGCGGCAGCAGATGTACTTTAATTACTTCTTCGGGCAGCAGGAGATTCTGGACAAGGTGGAAGAAGTGACCGCCGAGCAGGTGATGGCGATGGCCAACACGCTGTTCCAGCCGGACCTGGTGGCGGTGACGCTGCTGGGAAGGCTCGACGGGTTGAAGCTGAGCCGGAATCGGCTGGTGTGCTAGAGGCGGGGATTAGCCATTAGGGATTAGCCATTAGCAAACTGGTGCTTTTCCGAGCGGCGTGCTGGTGTGCTGCGTCTTCATCCTTTAGGATTGCGTGTGACGGGGCTGTGCACGCCTCCGAGATGAGATTCAAGCTTATGAAGCATTCGATTACCCGAGAAAATCGCAGACGGCGGGAAGCCGGCTTTACGCTGATGGAACTTCTGATCGTGATCTCCATCATGCTGATCCTCATGCTGATCGCGATCCCGAACTTTGCAGGCATGAAGATGCAGGCGAATGAGACTTCGGCGATCCAGTCGCTGCGCGCGATCTACCAGGCCCAGATTCAGTTCCAGACAAATTATCCGGCGAATGGGTTCGCGAGCTCGCTGACTGCACTCGGAGGGGATCCAAAGTCGGGACAACCTTCTCCGCAGTCGGCGCAATTGCTTCAGGGCGATCTGTCTGGCGGACAGAAAAGTGGCTATACCTTTGCGATCGTGAATCCGACGAAAGTCACGGTGAACAATCAGGACATGTACACCGGCTATGAGGCGACCGCCGTTCCGCAGGCGGTGGGCAAGACCGGGCACCGCGGCTTCTGCATCGATCAGCAGGGTGAGGTCAGGGCCGATCCCACGGGCGGCACGAACTGCACGACGCCATTGCAGTGAGGTCCTGGTTTCCTGACCGCGCTTTGTGGGGTTTTGTTCTGGCGGCCCTGCTGACACCTGGTTTTGCGCCGGCGCAATCGTCATCGCTGACTACAAATGGGCTGACGGCCAACGCGCTGGCTGACCGCATCGATCAGCACTACAACTCTCTCCGCTCGCTGGAAGTGCACTTTGCCCAGCAATATGACGGCATGGGCATGAACCGCAAGGAAAGCGGCGTGCTGCTGCTCAAAAAGCCGGGAAAAATGCGCTGGACGTATTCGCAGCCACAGGGAAAGCTGTTCATTCTGGATGGACACGACGGGTATTTTTACTCGCCGGGTGACACCGAGGTGCAGCGGGTTCCTGTGAAGAAGCTGGACGATATGCGCTCTCCGTTGCGGCTGCTGCTGGGGCACACGAAGCTGCAGCGGGAACTGACGGGGTTGGCGATTGCTCCGGCAGCGAACGGAGCGTACACGCTGTCGGGCATTCCGAAAAATATGGAGAAGCGGGTTGCGGCCTTCAGCGTGACTGCGACGCAGGAAGGCTTGATCCAGTCGATGCGCGTCGAGGAGACAGACGGCATTACGAACACATTTGTCTTCACGGACGAGAAGCCGAATGCGGTTGCTCCGGATGCGAACTTTGTGTTTGCCGCGCCACCCGGGGTGCATGTCGTGAACGGAATGCCGCCAGTGTAATTGCAACGGCGAGCCGTCACAGCCTAGGTTCTCAGAAGTCCCGCTATGATTCTGGCATGAGTTTGATCTCGCGCTGTTCCCTTCTCTTGCGAATACTCGCCGTCTTTGTGATTCTCCACACAAGTTCGCTTCACGCGCAGTATAAGACGTCGGGGCCGTGGGTGATGCAAGCGAGCGGAACGAAGGCGGGACTGCGCGGGATTCATGCGGTAGGCGGCGGCGTGGCGTGGGCGAGCGGTACGAACGGGACGGTTCTGCGGACAGAAGACAGCGGATACATGTGGCAGAGCTGCTCGATGCCTCCGGGGGCGGAGAAGCTGGATTTTCGGGGCATCTGGGCCTTCGACGCGAATACGGCAATCGTGATGTCGTCGGGATCGGGGGATCTTTCGCGGCTGTACAAGACGACGGATGGGTGTTCGCACTGGACGCTGCTGTATACGAATCCGGATAAAGATGGGTTCTGGGATGCGGTGGCGTTTAGCGGTGGTAAAAAGGGTTTTATCCTCGGCGATCCTGTGAATCGTAGATTTGCCTTGTTCTTCACTTTGAACCAAGGCAAAACGTGGGGACGAGTGAACTCCAAGGATCTGGATTCGGGAAATACAAAAATTGGCGCATTTGCTGCCAGCAATTCGGCTTTGACTCTTGCGTACGACGGCCTCCCTATGTTCGGCACAAGTGGACCGGATGGCCCATGGCTCTATGTGCCAGACAGTGTTTGCACAATGCTCACCGCTCAGGAGCATCCGTCGGCCTGTTTCGACGGGTTTCTGCGGTTCGAAAAAGAAAAACTGCCAATGGCAGGGGATTCCGCCTCGGGCGGGATTTTTTCTCTGGCGGTTGGTTCAGACATAAACAAGGTGGTGGCCGTTGGCGGCGATTACAGTCATCCGAACGATGTTTATGGCACCGCTAGTGTGTCGACGCCGTGGACGTCAGAAAATCTCCGCTATGCAACAGCAGCGAAAAAGCCTCCGCACGGATACCGGTCGTCGGTGGCGTGGGATGCGGATGCCGATGCATGGATTGCGGTGGGGCCGAATGGGTCGGATGTGAGCTATGACGATGGGAAGACGTGGGCTCCGCTGGATAACGGGAACTGGAATGCGCTGAGTCTGCCTTGGGTGGTGGGTCCGGAGGGAAGGATTGCGAAGTTGGGAGCGTTGCCGGTGCAGGGGAAGTGAGATTTGGAGTATCGCTTCCCACCCTTTCGACCAACGACGGGGCGAAAGGATGGGGCACCCAGCGCTTTCGGATCATCGCTTCCCACCCTTCGCTACGCTCAGGATGGGGCACCCAGAGGATCGTTGATATCTGCGGTATCGAATCGGGACGGAGGATGAACGGTTTGGCGGCCTGGTGCGTCTATCGGCTGCGGGAACTGGTACCCTGAAGTAGCGTCCCATGGCGGAATTCGTTATCAAACTGGCCGATGAGCGCGGCCGCGTGCAGCAGCAGGTGCAGTCGGCTGCCACGGCGGAAGAGCTGCATCATCGCTTTACCCAGGCGGGGTACTACGTCTACTCCGTCAAGCCGAGGGGGCTGACGGGCAGCCGGCGCAAGGCAAAGCTCGAGACTTTCATCATCTTTAATCAACAATTTCTGACGCTGATCCGGGCGGGATTGCCGATTCTGGGGTCGCTCGAGATGCTGGCCAAGAGCCAGAAGAATCCTGCGTTTGCAGGCCAGTTGCAGAACGTCGCGGCGCGGGTGCGGACAGGCGAGTCGATCTCGGTGGCCTTCGAGGCGCAGGGCGGTTTTCCGGTGATTTATACGACAACCCTGCTGGCGGGTGAGCGAAGCGGCAACCTGGAAGAGGTTCTGGGCAGGTTCCTGTCGTTTCAGCGGATTTCGCTGACGTTTACCAAGAAGCTCAAGGCTTCGCTGATTTATCCGGCGCTGCTGATCACCCTGGTTTTCGGGCTGTTTATCTTTCTCATCACGTTTGTTGTGCCGCGCTTTGCCACGCTTTATGACCAGCTAGGGACGAGGCTGCCGGGTCTGACGCTGGCGCTGCTGGCGCTGGGCAACGGCGCGCAGCATTATTTCTTTTATGTCGCTCCAGTGGTCCTGCTGATCGTTTTTCTGGTTTACCGGTGGAGCAGAACCGAGGCGGGCGCGGATCGCATCGACGGCATCCGCATTAAGATGCCGATGTTTGGAATGATCTGGCTGAAGTACCAGGTGGCGCTGTTTTCGCGTACGCTTTCGACGCTACTGGCCGGTGGGTTGCCGCTGGTTCCGTCGCTGGAGACGGCGGCGCGGTCGATTGCGAGCAAGCGAATTGCGAAGGCGGTGTTTTCTTCGGTGAGCAGTGTGCGCGAGGGCAAAGGGCTGTCGGCGAGCCTGGCGAGCACGAAGGTGTTTCCTGCACTGTCGGTGGAGATGATCGAAGTGGGCGAATCGACGGGCGCGCTGCCGCAGATGCTGAACTCGGTGGCGGAGTTTTTCGAGGAAGATGTTCAGACGGCGCTCACCGCGTCGCTGGCGTTGATCGAGCCGGCGATTCTGATCGTGATGGGCGTGGTGGTGGTGGTGATTCTGATCGCGCTGTATCTGCCTATCTTCTCGCTGGGGAACGCGAACAATTTTCAACATTAGAGAAGTTCAAAGGAAAAGCTGCTTATGGCACAGGCACCTGTACTGACGCTGCCGACAGAATTGGATGAGACAGAGCGGGCGCAAACGCTGGCGCAACGGTATCGCTGCGAGTTCGTCGACCTGAAGCACTTCCGCATCCAGCATGAGCTGATGAAGCGCGTGCCGGTTGACATGATGTTTCGGTACAACTTTGTTCCGTTGGAGCAGCAGGACGACCGGCTGATTATCGCGGTGAGCGATCCCAGCCGGCTGATGGTGCTGGACGAGATTGCCGGACTGCTGGGGCAGCGGATTGCGACGCGCGTGGCTACGCTGACGCAGATCACCGATCTGCTGAAGAAAACGGAACAGTCGCAGCGCGTGTTGGACGAAGCTTCGGAGGGGATGACCTTCGATGTGGTGTCGGCGCACGATGAGGCCGATGAGACGATTTCAATCGAAAAGCTGACGTCGGAGGAAGACATCAGCCCGATTATCCGGCTGGTGGACACGACGATTTTTACGGCGCTGGAACGACGCGCGTCGGATATTCATATCGAGACGAACGACGATTCGCTGGTGGTGAAGTACCGCATCGATGGCGTGCTGCAACTGGCAATGGCGGCGATTGCCCGCGAGCACCACTCGACCATTCTGTCGCGCATCAAGGTCATGAGTGAGCTGGACATCGCGGAGCGGCGCGTCCCGCAGGATGGACGCTTCCGGGTCCGGTATAAAGGCAGACTGATCGACTTTCGCGTGTCGATCATGCCGACGGTTCACGGTGAGAATGCCGTGCTGCGCGTGCTCGACAAGGAGTCGATGAGCGAGAAGTTTCGCAAATTGACACTGGATGTGGTGGGTTTTCACGAAGACGACCTGCGACGCTTTCGGCGATATATTCGCGAGCCGTATGGGATGGTGCTGGTGACTGGGCCGACGGGTTCGGGCAAGACGACCACGCTGTACGCGGCGCTGAATGAAATCAAGAGCGACGAAGACAAGATCATCACGATTGAAGATCCGGTGGAATATCAGATTCGCGGCATCACTCAGGTTCCGGTGAATGAGAAGAAGGGCCTGACCTTCGGGCGCGGACTGCGTTCGATTCTGCGCCATGACCCGGACAAAATTCTGGTGGGCGAAATTCGCGACCAGGAGACGGCGCAGATCGCGATCAACGCGGCGCTGACCGGGCACCTGGTGTTTACAACTGTCCACGCGAACAACGTGGTTGACGTACTGGGGCGCTTTCTGAACATGGGCGTGGAGGCGTACAACTTCGTCTCGGCGCTGAACTGCATTCTGGCGCAGCGGCTGGTGCGCACGATCTGCGAATACTGCGTGCGGACGGTACACCTCGACGAGGAAGTTCTGATTGCGAGCGGCTTTGATCCGGTGGAGTGGAGGAGCTTCGATTTCCGCGAGGGCGCGGGCTGCATCGAGTGCGGAGGCACGGGATACCGGGGACGCACGGCGATCCATGAGTTGCTGGACCTAACGGACCCGATCCGCGAAATGATTTTGGATAAGAAGCCGAGCTCGGAGGTCCGAAGACTGGCGCAGCAGGAAGGCATGCAGTTCCTGCGCGAATCGGCGATTGACCGCGTGCGGCGCGGACTGACCACCCTTAAGGAAATCAACAAGGTGACGTTTATCGAGGCATCGCGGTAAGATGCCGATTCCCGTTCGCATTTTTTCGCCCAACACCCACTCGCGCCCTGCGTTGGCGTGCGAGATCACGCCGGAGGGTGTGGTGGGGGCGCGGCAACAAAAGGAACAGCAGGCGGTGATGAGCTTTGTGCCGCTTCCAGCAGGAGTGGTGAAGCCGGGGCTAGCGGAAACGAACCTGACGGATCAAACGATGGTGGTGGCAGCGCTGCGTAAGGCTCTGGATGACGTGTCGGCTCGGGAGAAGCAGCTGACGCTGGTGGTTCCGGATGCGGCGGTGCGGGTGCTGATGCTGGAGTTCGACTCGCTGCCAACCAAGGTGCAAGAGGCGATGCCGATTGTGCGCTTCCGCCTACGCAAGCTGATGCCGTTTGAGGTGGACGATGCGGCGGTGAGCTATCAGGTGATGGGTGTTAAGAAGGACCAGACACACGCTCTGGTAACGGTGATGCCAGGCACGGTGCGCGCAGAATATGAGAGTGCGGTGCGCGCGGCTGGATATGAGCCGGGCGTGGTGCTGCCATCCACGCTGGCGGCCCTGGCGGCGCTGATGACGAGCGATGCAGCGCTGGTGGTAAATCGCAACGGGCTTTCTCTGACGACTGCGATCACATCGGGTGACGAACTCCTGTTGCACCGGACGCTGGAGCTGCCGGTGAACGATGAGCTGCATCATGAAGAACTGGCGCAGACCGTATCCGTGGCAAAAGCTTATTTTGAAGACACGCTCAAGGCAACGCCGGAGGTTCTTTACTGCGTGGGACCGGGGGGAGCCGAGGAATTTCTGCGGCTGCTCGGCGAAACGGCCGAAGAGGACGGACTCAGGGTGCGCGATCTGGTGATGACCCCAGCGATGGTGGCTTCGGGCACGATGCCTAGAGGGCTGGCGGCAGGCGTGGTGGGGGCGTTGGCGAGCTGATGAAGATTACCCTCAACCTGGCGAGCAAGCCCTATGTCGATGTGCGCTCGATCATCAAACAACTGCGCATCCTCATGGGCATCCTTCTCGTGCTCGCGTTGCCGCTTTGGTTGCTGCAGCGCTCTGAACAGAAGAAGGCGCAGGCGGCAACGGCGCGGGTTCGCGCAGTGGAAGACAATGTGCAGCGCCTGCGAAAGCAGCAGCAGAGCTATCAGGAGCTAATGCGCCAGCCGCAGAATGCCGCCGTGCTGACGCAATCGGACTTTCTGAACTCGCTGTTTCGACGCAAGGCTTTTTCCTGGACGGCGACGATGACCGATCTGGAAACGGTACTGCCGACAGGCGTTCAGGTGTTGAGCATCGAACCGGTGGTGGCTTCTGATGGCGAGGTGACGATTCGCCTACGAGTGAGCGGCGCGCGCGACCGGGCGGTAGAGCTGGTGAAGAATCTGGAGAAATCGCGGCACTTTGCCTCGCCCAGACTTGCCGGTGAGGCACTGACGACAGCGACCGGACCCAACATGGCTGCGCAGCCGATCAATGCGGCGATCTCGGTGAACTTCGACATCCTTGCAGACTACCGGCCGCTCAGCGAGGCCGATGAGAAGGAGGCAGCCCCGAAGGAGAAGGTTACGAATCCGGAGAAAAACGCCGATGAACCAGCGGCGGCTGCGAAGAAGGCTCAAGGTCAACCGGGAAGCGCGCCAAAGAAGCGGGGTGCGCAATGAACCGCCTTCGCGGCTATTTCACTCTGCTGAATCTGCACATTGCCGGAGCAGCCCTGCTGGTCGCTGTGGTGCTCTTCCTGGGAATCAGGGCGATCCTGGCGGTGCATGCTGCGGGAGCGGTTGAATCCGATACCTACCAGCAGCAACAAATCACCTACGCGCAGCTTAAGTCGCAGATGTCACACCTCGAAGGATTGCCGGATAAGGTGGACCAGGCACGTGACGATGCGAATGACTTTTATGAGGAGCGCATCGCGCCGAATTATTCGACGATTGCGGAGGAGCTGGGCACGGCGTACGTCAAGAACCAGGTCCGGTTGACGCGGGCGCAATACACGGCAACGCCTTCGATCGATGGCCTGACGGAACTGCGCATCGACGCCAATTTGAGCGGCGACTATACGGCGCTCATGCACTTTATCAACGATCTTGAGCGCGACAAGGATCACGTCTTCTTCATCATTGACGGGCTGACATTCACCGGGCAGCAGGGTGGGTTGGTGAATCTGCGGCTGCGACTAACGACGTATCTGCGGGCGACTGCAGGCGATCAGCCTCCGGCGAGCGATGCCCCGGAAGCGGCGAAGGCGGAAAACGTCAGCGAAGGAGGGACACGCTGATGGCCTTGAAGATTGGCGCGGAAGACAAAAAGAAGGTGATAATCGCGGGGAGTCTGGGCGTGGTGGTGCTTGGCCTCGTGCTTTACAACGTAATCGGCCTCTTTGGTGGAAGCTCGACACCTGCGCCGGCACCTGCGGCCACGGCGGCTTCGACAACAACGACTGCGCCGCCAGCAGCAGCTTCTGCGCCAGCGGCAGCCCGGGTTGGCCCGGCGCCGGTCTCGCGGCAGAGAGTGATCTCAGCAAACCATGCGCCGGAGGCAGTGAAGGTAGCAGGATCGATGGCGAGCCTGGACCCGACGCTGCATCCGGAGCTGATGGCGCAGGCCGAGTCGCTCGAGTATTCCGGCAAGGGGCGAAACATCTTCTCGATGTTCTCGACGCCAGTGCAGATCGAACAACCAAAAGGGCCGATTCGGCCGCAGCCATTTGTCGCGCAGGCTCCCCAGGGGCCGCCTCCGCCTCCACCTATCGACCTGAAGTTTTTCGGCTACGAATCGCGGCAGAGTGGTGCGAAGCGGGTGTTTCTACTGCACGGAGACGATGTGTTCATTGCAGGAGAAGGCGATGTGGTGGATCATCACTATAAGGTCGTGAAGATTGCGCCCCTTTCGGTGCAGGTGGAAGACATACCGTACAACAATACGCAAACACTGCCGTTGATCCAGAATTGAGATGCGTGCTCCGATGACCTCTTCGCCACAATCCCGCGCCAACTCCGAAGCAGGGTACATTCTGCTGGCCGTGTTGTTTCTGGTGGCGCTGGTCCTGCTTTCTCTGGCTGTCGCTGCGCCCAGGATCGCCAAATCTATCCAGCGCGACAGAGAGCTGGAGCTGATCCACCGGGGCGAGCAATACAAGCGGGCGATCAAGCTCTACTACCGCAAGTTCGGGAGCTATCCTTCGTCGATCGAGCAACTGGAGAATACGAACAATATCCGCTTTCTGCGCAAGCGCTATACCGATCCGATGACGGGGAAGGATGACTGGAAGATCATTCACTTTGGCCAGGCGCATGTGCAGACGATGGGGCTGTTCGGCCAGCCGATCGCAACTGCGGGAGGCACGTTGGGAGGAGGTCCCGGCGCGACAGGAGGCATTGGGGCTGGAGGCATCGGGGCGGGAGGTATTGGGGCCACCACGGGAGGGCTAGGCTCCACGGGATCTTCTTTGACGGGGCCGGGATCGATCACTTCTCCAACGACTGGGGGCACCGCCGGCTCGGGTACGTCGGGTTCTGGTACGTCGGGGACGGATGGTTCGGGGACTACAGGCGGGTTGTCAACAAACGGGTCTGGGACGGGCGGTCTGGGTACGGGGGGGCTGAGTGCGGGAGGATTGGGCACTGGCACAGCCGGGAATACGAATCCGACCCTTGGCGGGGGTCCGATTGTCGGGATTGCCATTCCAAGCACCAAAGCTTCGCTCAAGGAATACAAGCAGCAAAAACATTACAACGAATGGGAATTCGTCTACGACCCGGTTGCAGACCAAATGCAGGCTGGCACTTTGTTTGGCGGAGCGACACAGAATCTCAATGGCCAGGGTACGACGAACGGAACTGGCGGCCTCCCGGGAAGCGGGATAGGCGGCGGAATCGGTACGACTCCGACCAGCGGGACTGGAAGCGGCCCAGGCTCGCCTCCAAGCACTCCTACGCCCCAGCAATAAAATGGCCCCGCCCTGGGGAGGGGCGAGGCCTAGTTGCAGAGATTGATCCCTATAGCCATGAGAAGCTGACCAAGGGGCTTTTAGACGCTGAAGGAAGAACCGCAGCCGCAGGTGCTCTTGGTATTCGGGTTCTCAAACTTGAAACCGGCAGCTTCGAGCGTTTCAACGTAATCGACGACGCACCCGTTCAGATACATCAAGGAGGTCGCGTCGACGAAGACCTTCAGCCCGTCGAAGTTGAATACCTTGTCCATCATGCCGGCCTGATTCTCGAAGGACATGGAGTACTGGAAACCGGAACAGCCTCCGCCGACGACGCCGATGCGCAGACCAGACGGGAGTGGATCCTGGGTCGCCATGATCTCACGCACTTTAACCGCAGCAGGCTCGGTCAGGGTAAGCGGAGGCGTTTTGGTCTGAACAGTTTCCGGGGTGGCGGTGACGGTGGCCATGAATGATCTCCTGAATCTTGAGGAAAACTCGTGTATCCAGTGTATCGCCCCATTTGAGCGGGCACAAGACACTTATATTTTGATGTCCCAATCCCCGGTTTAGACTCAGCTAATCGGCCACGATTTTGCTGGAGATGCGGCCGTATTCGGCCTCCGAAACAAGCCCTTTGCTGACCAGGTCATGCGGCGAGGAGTATGGCCGGCTATCGACGATGCGCTGTGCGCGGACGCCGGAGATACCGGGCAGCGTTGCCAGCTGATCAGCACTCGCCGAATTAATGTCAACGGCGCCACCCGCCGGAGACGGTTTCGTATCACTGTGCAGGCCTTCTTTCACGCCAGCGGCAATGTCGTCGACCTTGCGCTCGGCATTGGCGGCTGCGACCTTGGCGTCGGCGGCGGCCTGCTGGGCGCCCGCCTTCACCTGCTCGGTGGTCTGCGCGGCCTGCTGCTTGACCTGCTGATCGGACTGCGGCGCAGTGTTGTTACAGCCGGTGAATCCGACTAATGCAGCGCTTATGGCCAGCGCTGCCCATCCCCGTACTCCTGAAATCTTCCTGAGAGTTTCCTGACGAATCATTGGCTTTCTCCGTACCGCGTCCGTTTGAGCGAGTGCGCGTGCACTCAGATGGAGTCACTTCGTGCTCCGGGGGTTGCCAAATGGGTTTCACAATGCGAAAAGCGCCCTGTTCAGTGCCTCAAAAACGGGGCTATGATCTTCTTGACGGCCCCGCCTATCCCCCGAGCCCGGGCAACCGGACCCGCTCGGTATCTGGAGCCGGCTCAAATTCGAATCCCGAGGTGCCTGATGGGCTCCATGCTTATTCTGTGGATCGTCTGGGCCGCAGTTCTTGTGACTCTTCTTATCCTGCTGGCGTATCGCGGCACAATTACCCGTTATGAAGAAGACCAGATTTTTCTGAATGACGCCTCCACGATAGAAAAGGATCAGCAAACCGAGATTCTTGCGAAGGTAAACAGGATTCAACCCTTCGTTCGGATCGCGACCGGCGCAACGTGCGTCCTTACCGCCTGCATTATTGGCATATACGTGTGGGACGCGGTTCACCAGATGATGTAGACCACAACTCAGGCTCCACCCACGTCCGGGAATTCCGGCGTGGGACACGCTTCGGCTATGGTTGGCTAACGGATGCCGTCAATTTGGCCTTTCGCGACGACGTCTACATCCACGTCCTTGCCTGCACGCAGCATGAACGTGCTCGGGTCCTTCATGCCCCAGGTCACATAAGGAACTGTGAATCTCGTGGTCGCAACAGCCTCCTGACCGTCAACCTGGACTTTCATCTCCAGCTTGAGAGGGTGGTCGACGCCGTGGATTGTGAATGTGCCTTCCACGGTTACGCTCTGGGTCGGGCCCGGCTTGAGGACGCCTGTCACCTTTGTTGGATGAAAGATGGCCTGCGGATATTTGGCGCTCTCCAACACATCCTTTTGCATGCGGCTATCGCGTGACTGATTGCCACTCTCGCCAGTGGTGACGTCGACCAGAATCTCGCCTTGCGCAGTTCCGGTTTGAGGATCGAAGGAGACCATGCCGCCCTTGAGTCTGAAGGTTCCGTGGACAGTGTGCAGGGTGGTCCCGAGCGTCCAGTGAATCTCGGTGCGGCCCGGGTCAAGATGCAGTGTGACATTTTGCGGTGCGGACTGCGCATGCAGGAACGTTGTGAGCGCGAGTAGCATCGTGGCGCAGAGAGAGAGGTGCTTCGATAATCGAAACTTCATATTTCTCCGGATCATGCGTGTGACGGCAGAAGCATGCGGCAGCCGAACCGGGGCGCATGTTCGAGGATGAAGAGCGGAAGAGAGTGTTCTTCCAAGTGGACTTGCAGCATCTTTTCAAATAACAGCGGATCGCCGGCAAGGACGCGCAGTGCCTTTTGGCGGAGACCGGGCCAGCGATCCATCAGGAGCATGATGCGCGCCATGGTCTGAGGCAAGCGGAGAATTTCCGGATGGCCGGCGGCGTAAGGCGCGAGGCTGTCATTTGATATTGCGCTGGCCAGCAGGAGAGCCTGACGAAAGCCCATGGCCATGCCCTCGCCGGTGATGGCGTCGGCAGATCCGGATGCATCGCCAATGAGAGCGACGTTTCCGCAAACAACGCGACGAAGCCGGAGCGTTGTAGTGAGCGCGCCACGGACGCGCGTGGTGATTTCAGCATGCATCAACCTATGCCTTAAAGCTGGGATGCTCTCGATGACTTCATTGGTGCATGAGCTGGAGGGAAAACGCGTCATGACGGAAACGCAGACTTCTTCTGCGCTCACCGGAGTGATGTAAGCCTGACCTTGCGGTCCCCAATGAATCTCGACGTAAGGACTCCATGGGGCGACGCGGTAGTGGGTGCGAAAACCGAAGCGCCGAGTGAGAACAGTACCTCGCTCCAAGCCTGCCCATGAGCGCACACGAGAAGAATGTCCGTCGGCTCCGACTAGATAGCGATAGCTCACCGACGCGCCGCCGAGAGCCGCTGGCTGGCCTGGCTTGAAGATGACGCGAGTTCCCCACAGCATCCGCACGCCGGCTTCGCGGGCATGATCGACAAGTGTGCTATGCAAGGAGACGCGTCGCAGGCCAATTCCCTGTCCCGATGGAAAATCCGCCGAGACAGTCGAGCGGTCATCGCAAAAACGAATGCCGCGGAATGCGGCTCCGTGACGTGGATCGAGTTCGACGCCGAGTTGGGCGAGTTCACGCCTCGAGTCGGGCATGATGCCTTCGCCGCAGGCTTTGTCGATTGGGGGTCGAAGAGCATCGACTAGGAGAACATCGGCTCCGCGCTGCCGCAGTGCAATGGCAGCGGCCAGGCCAGCGGGGCCACCGCCCACGACCAACACATCGGATTTGAGCGCAATCATTCCACTTATTAGACGCTGCGGCGGGGGTTCCCAGGGTCAAAGCCCGATTCATTGCGGCTATTTAATCCGCGCTTAAGCTTGCCCCTCCGAATTGCCTCCGACGGGAAGATCGATCTACGTTTTCTGCCAGCATCGTCAGGGGCTTACCACTCCAGCAGCAACATTTCCGCACAGAAGCCGGGACCCATCGCCGCAAGAATGCTGCGCGTGCCGGGTTTAGGCCGCTGGTGCTTCATCACTTCATCGAGGACCACGAGCACGGAGGCGGAGGAGAGATTTCCGACACGGCGAAGCGCCTCCCATGAGACCTCGAGGGCTTCCTTTTCTACGCCCAGAGCCTCGGCAGAAGCTTCCAACACCTTTGGTCCGCCGGTGTGCATGATCCATGAACCGATGTCGCCTCGGGTCAGGCCCTGTGAGGCGAGAAAGCCATCGACATCGCGGCCGAGATTTTCGCGGACCACCTTGGGGACATCGGGTGAGAGGACAATGCCAAAGCCCTTCTCGGAGATATCCCAGCCCATGACGTATTCCGTATCCGGATAGAAGACCTGGTGGCTGGCGACAATGCGCGGGCCATGCAGGGGTACCTTGTCGCCGGCAACAAGCGCCGCGGCACATCCGTCTCCGAAGAGGCCGGAGGAAATAAGGTTCGCGACGGACATATCGCCTCGCTGCCAGGTAAGAGAGCACAACTCGACGGAGAGCAGCACCGCAACCTGGTCAGGATAAGCGCGAACATAATCCGCGGCGCGCGCGAGTCCGGCGGCCCCGGCAACGCAACCCAGGCCGAAGATAGGATTGCGCTTGATGTTCGGCGAGAGCTTCATCACATTGACCAGGCGCGCGTCGATGGAAGGGCTGCAAACACCGGTGACGGACACAAAGAACAAGGCGTCGAGGCGATCGCGGGTGAGCCCGGACTGCTTGAGGAGGCACTCGATGGCCTGCTCCCCGAGCTTGAGGGATGTTTCGATCCAGACGTTGTTGGTCTTGCCCCACGTGTCGAGCGCCTCATATTCGTCGAGCGGACGCGAGAAGTAGCGCCCTTCTACGCCGGTGCGGGCATGCAGGCGTTCGAGGATCGCTGCTTTTTCGGGACCTTTGCCCCAATATGTTTTGAGTTCGTCCACCACCTCTTGCTGCTTGAAGTAGTAAGGCGGAAATGCCGTGGTTGTGGCTGCAATGCGCATCGTCAGTCATGGGCTCCAAAAAGAATAGTAGTTTGAGTTTGACAGAGCGTCACGCAGAAGTCACGATTACGTTTTCCTGGGGACGGTGGTCAAGGCTCGAGGATGGGCTGGGATAGAGGATCTTTTCTGGCGAATTGGGGTCAAATTCAGGCCCCAGAGTTGGAAGTTCGACGACGATCTGAGAGCCGCCTGGAGAATTTAGATTGCGTGCCCAGGCACGCCCTCCATGCGCAGAGGCGACGGCCCTGACGAAGGCAAGTCCCAACCCGTGGCCCTCCGATTTATCGCCCTTCGCGAAGCGCTGGAAGACATGATCGAGGAGATCGGGGGGAAATCCGGGCCCATCGTCCTTTACGCCGATTTGCGCGTTCCCGTCTTTCTCTACAAGGCTGATCGCGACCTGCGCGCCTTCACCCGCGTACCGAAGCTCATTTTCGAGAAGATTCGACAACAAGCGCACAATAAACCGCTGATCCACCATGGCCTGAACTGGTTTGCCGGCGATGGTGATCAGGGTCTGGCGGCGCTCACTAAAGGCGGGCGCGTAAAGGTCGACGACCCTGCGGATCAGGTCGGCCAGATCGCAGGCCTCGCGGCGCAGGCAAAGGGCTCCAGCTTCGGCCTCGGCAACGTCGAGCGAGGTGGTAACGATCTCAGAAAGCCGGTCGAGGTCGTCAATCGCTTTGGCCACAAGTTCGCGGGATAGATACTGGTCGTCAGTGGACAAAGCCGCTTCCAGGCTGCCTCGGACCGAGGTGATTGGACTTTTCATGTCGTGCGCTACAGAATCGGCGAGCGTCCGCAGTTGGTTCACAGAAGCGGAGATGCGGTCGAGCATGGTGTTAAATGTGCGCGAGAGGCGTGCAATTTCGTCGTTCGGCTTGTTGGCCGAAGCCACCCGGCTGCTGAGGTCGCCCGTTCCAATGCTTGCGGCGGCGCTGGTGATGGCGTCTACGCGCTTTAGTGTGCCGCGCAATCCAAGTACGGCGATCACAAAGCCGAATCCCACCATGCATATCCAGCCCAGAAAAAACCAAAGGAGGAGGCGGAAGAGCATAGCCCGGGCACTCGAGTCCTGCAGTCCAAGATAGATTCTACCCATGCCCGGACCGAGATCTGCGGCTACAACACGGAATGGCGAGCGCCACCCATCGACAGCAATAAAGACTGCGGATCGCTCTGGGACTCTCGACCGCTGGACGCTTTCGATGATGGCCTGGTTATTGGCGGGCCCGACCCATAGCGGCGGCTCTCCGGCCTGCCGACTCTCGAAAAAGAACACCGTGTTCGTTGCCGCATGGTCGCCACGATCGCTATAGGAGAATTCCTGCGTGGCCAGTTCAGCGACCTCTCCTACGATGCGCCCGAAAAGCCTGTCTTTCGGAGTGGTGAGTGCAACCTGCTTGAGCGTTTCGCTTTCGCCGATGAGCCATGAGTCGCTGCGATCGCGAATCATGCGCGCGACGAGACCGTACATCATGAGAAAGACGAGGGCGCTGCTGGCGGCAAAGACAACGGTACTGCGCAGCGCCAGCCGCCACGCGGCGGTGCGATAGAAGGAGCCGCTAATCCTTGAGAACATAGCCCACTCCGCGCATGGTCCGGATCAAAGGACGCTCGGCCTCTCGATCTACTTTATTCCGCAAGCGGTGGATGTGCACGTCGACAATGTTGGTAGATGTATCGAAACGCATCTTCCAGACATGATCGAGGACCATGCTGCGGGTGACAACGCGGCCTGCGTTGCGGCAAAGATATTCGAGCAGGGCGAACTCCTGTTGCGTGAGCTGCAATTCGATTCCGCCGCGGTGCGCCTGGTGCCGGATGAGATCGAGCTCAAGGTCAGCTACCCGCAGACGCGTAGCTTCCGGCTGGCTGGGCATGCTCCGCCTCAAGAGAGCACGCAGACGAGCGAGCACCTCGGCGACAGCGAAGGGTTTGGTGAGGTAATCGTCTCCGCCGCTTTCCAGACCCAGCACCCGTTCATCGACGGAACGCCGCGCGGAGAGAATCAATACCGGCGCACTGACACCCTGGGAGCGGAGGCGCTGAATCAGGTTCAACCCATCCATATCCGGAAGGGTGAGATCAATCACCAAGGCGTCATGCACTCCTTCCACGGCTAGACGTTCCGCCTCAGCCCCCTGGGAGCACGCATCAACCCGGAAGCCAGCTTCGGTCAGGGCCCTGGTGAGAAAATCACGAATTGTGTGGTCGTCCTCGACTACTAACAGCCGCAAGCGCTTCCGATTCCCCTTCTGCCTAAATCCTGATGGCCCGGCCTGCGAGCTCCAGAGCGTCCTGCCAAAAGCGTTTGGATGAGTGTACCGCTTCGAGAACATCGGTGAGGCCGCGCGTGAACGCCGCGAGGCTTCGCTCGGTGACGTTGAGAGGCGGCGCGGCCTTAAGCACCATGAAGTTGTTCCCGCAAATCTGGGTAAGAATGCCGTGGTCGCGATAGAGGCGCATCACGATGATCTGGCCGAACATCGCGGGATGAATGCGGTGAAAGGCTTCGTAGGACAAACGCAACTTCAGCGACCGCGGGGTGCGAAAGATGATGCCGGAGAAATGGCCGACGCCGCTGACCCGATCAAACATTTCGTAGGGCGAGAGAGCTTGAGTCAGGCGTGCCCGGAACTCCTCGCCCTGGCGGAGCGCGCCTTCTGCGAGGCGTTCAGATTCAAGGACCTCCAGCGTGGCAAGGCCGGCGCGCATGGCCAGCCCGTTTTCGCTATAGGTTGAGGTGTGTACGATGGCCCGGCCGAGAGAGTCGTACACGCTCTCGTAGATAGCGTCCGTCATGAGCACTGCCCCTACGGGGATGAGGCCGCCACTGAGCGCCTTGGCCAGAATTACCATATCGGGATCGAGGCCGTAGTGATGGCTGGCGAGGAAGCGGCCGGTACGGCAGAGTCCGGTCTGGACCTCGTCGAGCACGAAGAGGGTGCCGTATTTTTTGCAGAGCTGCTGCGCCTGTTGCAGATATCCCTCGGGAGGCAGGACGATGCCGCCTTCTCCCTGGATTGGTTCCAGAATGAGCGCCGCAAACTTACGAGTGGCCAGCTGCCTTTCAAGCGCGATGAAATCGCCGAAGTCGATAAACTCCACTCCGGGAATGAGCGGGCCGAAGCCTGCGGACCAGAAGCCGTGATCCATAAGAGATAGCGCCCCGCAGGTAAGGCCGTGGAATGCGCCTCGCGCCGCCAGCAGGCCGTTGCGGCCGGTAGCAGCGCGGGTGAACTTGATGGCGGTTTCGACTCCCTCACTCCCGGAGGTGGAGAAATAGACCTTGCTCAGGCGGCTACCAGCGCGGGCACAGAGTTTTTCGGCAAGCTCGCCGGCCAAAGCCGACACATGGCTTTGCAGCATAGCAGGGCCGCGGCGATCGAGCTCGGCGTGCAGCGCGTCAAGGATGCGTGGGTGATTGTGGCCCAGGTTGTGGACGCAATATCCAGAGAGGAAGTCGAGAATGGTGCGGCCGTCGGCCGTGTACAGCTTTTCGCCCCGGCACTCGACATAGTCGGCGTTCATTTCGAGCAGGTTCAGCAGCCGGACCCATTGCGGATTTACGCGCTGGGAATATGCAGTCTGGCCCGCGACGCTCGGGGCTACAACGCCTTCTCTGCTCATGCTTTGGTTTCCTTACCTCCACCATAGTCCTGGTTATTTGCTCTCACATTGCCGAAAGATTACAAGCCCGTCATCGGCCGCAGGTAGCGCGATTTCGCAGGCGGGGAAAGTGGTTGCTGGAACGAGGTGTGGTGATGACGCGGAGGGATCGGCTGACACTTTGATTCCCCCGATGGGGGTTGTCAGAGAGGCAGATCCAGGTCTGCGTTGTGCTCATGCTCGCGCTGTAACCATGTAGCGATGAAAAAATGGGCCTCGCTCAGACTGCGGCCTTTTCCGCGGCCTCGACTGTTTGCGCGATCAGAGTGGCGATAGTCATCGGACCGACTCCGCCGGGGACGGGCGTGTAGGCCGCGACACGGTCGATCACCGGGGCGAGTTCGATATCGCCCAAGCCGCCGGGATGATAGCCGGCGTCGACGACGACGGCACCGTCACGAATCCAATCGGCCTTGATGAACTCAGGCTTGCCGACGGCGCCGACAAGAATTTCGGCGCGACGAACGACGTCGGGCAGGTTTTTCGTCCGCGAGTGGCAGATGGTGACGGTGGCGTTCGCATTAAGGAGCATCGAGGCCATCGGCTTACCCAGGATGGGGCTGCGACCAACGACAACCGCCTCTTTGCCCGCGATGTCGACGCCATAGCGCGCCAGAAGGCGCATGATGCCGGCCGGCGTGGCCGATCCATAGGCGGCCTCACCCATGGCCATGCGACCGAAGCCGTGGCTGGTTACGCCGTCCACGTCCTTTTCAATCGCGATACGGTCAAAACACTCGCGCTCCTCGATCTGTTTGGGAACCGGATGCTGGAGCAGGATGCCGCGTACGCGCGGGTTGGCGTTCAGATCGTCGATGGCGGTAAGGAGCTGCTGCGTGGTTGTCTCGTCTGGCAGTGCGATGCTGAGCGACTCCATGCCAACGCGGCGGCAGGCATTGCCCTTCATGCGGACGTAGGTGGCGGAAGCGGGATCGGCGCCGACGAGAATGGTAGCTAGAATTGGTGGTTCGGGGGTCTTCTCTTTAAGTTGATTAACCCTGGAGGAAAGCTCGATTTCGAGTTCCTTTGCGTACGCCTTGCCATCGAGAACTAATCCGGCCATATCGTTCTAGTGTAATGGCTAGAGCTATCGGCCAAGGACCTAGTCGACCGCCATACTCAACTGGTGGCGCACGTCGGCGCCGCGAATCCAGAAGATCACATCGGTGGCAATGTTGGTGGCGTGATCGGCAATGCGCTCGAGATTGCGGGCAACGATGATAGCCTGCAGCGCCTGCCGAGCCACGTCGGGGCGTTCCTGAATCACCCTGGTCAAATCGACCTGCGCCACGCGATTCATGCGGTCGATCTCGTCGTCCATGTTGCGAACCGATTCAGCCAGCTGAGCATCCCCATCGAGCAACGCCTGGAGGGAGCTGCGAATCATCTTCCCGGCATAGTCGCCCATGCCGCCGAGATCCACCGGCAGGTCCACCACGTCTTCGTCGATCAAATCGACGCAGCGGAGTGCGATGCTCATTGCCTGGTCTCCGATGCGCTCCAAGTCGCCGTTAATCTTGATGACGGCAAGTATGAAGCGGAGATCGACGGCCATGGGCTGCTCCTGGGCGAGCAGCTCATAGGCCATTTCATCGACTTCACGCTGTGCTGTATTGATCGCAGTTTCGTTCTCGCGCACATACTGGCAAAGGCCGGTGTCGCGGCGCAGATAGGCATCTACAGCGGACTCCATCGCCTGCTGCGCGAGCGCAGCCATGGCGAGCAGCTTGTCCTTAAGTTCGGCCAATTGCAGATGGAAGTGAATGCGCGGCAAAGGTTCCCTCTGATTTCATTGTGCATCATGCTAAGTGACAAGAGTGCGAATTTTTGGTTCGGCACGTTACCGGAGTGGAACCAGGGTTACGATGGTTCCAAAATGCGACTTGGATTTACGGTCGCTCCTATGTCAAACGCTCTTCGGCCAGCTGGGCGGCTTCATAAATCTGATCGAAGGATTCGACGGCGTAGAGGACCTTCTGCATCTCGGAGACGAGGAATTGCTGGTCGAGGACCTGGTCGAGATTGAAGTCGCGGATCTCCGGTCCGCCCTGAATCACGTAATTCGACTCGCCGTGCGAGGAGATCAGTCCGCTGCCATAGAGTTTGATTTCGCCGTTCTGCCGAATCACGCCGAATTCGACTGTGAACCAGAAAAGTCGACCCATGCGCTCGAGCTTGTCCTTATCAGTGAGTTGAGCGCAGACCTTGCCGTACTGCTGCAGGAAATCGGCGAAAACGGGATGCGCATGCATGGGGACGTGCCCGAAGACGTCGTGGAAGATGTCCGGTTCGGGAGTGTACTCGAGCGAATCGCGGCTGCGCAGCCAGGTGGTGGTGGGAAACTGGCGGGCGGCGAGCATCTCGAAGAAGGCATCTGGGGGCAGGAAGCCGCTAACCGGCGTGGCGTTCCAGCGAGTGCGGGGGCCGAGGCGCTTATTTACCTCGGCGAGATTGGGGATGATGTCCTCGCGCAGGCCGATCTGGTCGAATCCGTCTAGATACTCCTGGCAGGCGTGCTGAGAAAGCTGTGGCATGCGGCGGCGTACTAGTTCGGCCCAAACGGCGTGCTGCTCAGGGGTGTAAGCAGCCCAGTCCTGCCGGATCAGATAGGGTTCGGCAACAGTCAGGGCGGGCGCTTGGGTGTTCATGAAAATTCGACTCCGGCAAAACATTTAAGGGTTGCACTGGGGAGGGCGGGGTGTCAAACAAGGAATCGCCTTTCGCCGAAGTAAAATCACCATTCACCCACTATGGGTTTGCCAATGCCAAAACTGCTACTGCTTCCTGGAATGGACGGGACCGGGGAGTTGTTCGCGGACTTTGTGAAGGCTCTGCAGGAAGCATTCAAAACGGAGACGGTACGATATCCGGTCGAAGAGTGCCTTTCGTATGCAGATCTGGCACATTTTTTGCGATCTGGAACTGCAACACCTGAGCAGTATGTGCTCGTGGCCGAATCGTTTTCGACGCCTCTCGCGATTCAATATGCGGCGACGAATCCGCCGAATCTGGCAGGGCTGGTTTTGTGCGCCGGTTTCGCCACGAGTCCGGTGGTGGGATGGCGGCGTTCGATCGGTTCTCTACTCGCGCCCATTTTCTTTCGCGTAGGCTTACCCGAATTTGCAGCCAGGCGGTTCCTCGTCGGCCGGGATGCGCCGGATTCATTGACGGTGGCGGTGCGCGCTGCGGTCGCGACAGTCCCTGCAAAGGTGTTGTGGTGCCGCCTTCGGGCGGTGCTTGCATGTGATGTACGCGCAGATCTAAGCCGAGTCGCGGTCCCGATCCTGTATCTCTGGGGGAAACACGACCGATTGGTCGGTGTGTCTAGCCTGGAGGAAATCCGACGCATCAAGCCACAGGTGACGGTGGAGGCGATCGATGGGCCACATCTTTTGATTCAGCGTGAGTCGCGACAAACGGCCGAAGCGGTGGCGAGATTTGTGGAACACAGTTTGCTTTCCTCACCTTGATGAACTTGTTGGAGGAAGTCAGACCTGCATCTCTGTCACGCATGGCTCATCTAATCGTTTAGATATCAGCCATGAACTCTCATGCCCGACTTTCTCGTACTCCGCTTTCCATTCTTGACCTGGCCTATGTACGCCAGCGCGGAACGATTTCCGATGCATTTTGCAACACACTTGATCTGGCGCAGCATGCTGAACAATGGGGTTACAAGCGCTTCTGGATGGCCGAACACCATAACATTTCCGGAGTAGCCTCGGCGGCAACTGCGGTGCTGATCGGGCATGTAGCTGGAGGTACGAAGACGATCCGGGTGGGGTCGGGTGGCATCATGCTGCCTAACCATGCTCCACTGGTGATTGCCGAGCAGTTCGGCACGCTGGAGGCGCTGTATCCGGGGCGCATCGACCTGGGGCTGGGGCGAGCGCCCGGCGGGGACTATGCTGTAACGCGCGCGTTGCGCAGGGACCTGCGCAGCAACGGCGACGACTTCCCTGCCCTGCTCGAAGAGCTGCGGAGGTATCTTGGGCCACCTAGGCCAGGCGATGTAGTGACTGCCTTTCCGGGGGCGGGAACAAACGTGCCGATTTGGCTGCTGGGCTCCAGCGGATTCAGCGCGGCGCTGGCGGCGGAGCTGGGTCTTCCTTTTGCCTTTGCGGCGCACTTCCAGCCGGACAACCTGCTGCCGGCGCTCGACCTCTATCGGCAGAGCTTTCGCCCGTCGGAGATTCTGGACCGGCCGTACACGATGGCGGGGATTCCGGTGATCGCTGCTGACACGGATGAGGAAGCCAGGTGGCTGGCGACGACTCCGCAGCAGGCTTTCCTGAATCTGATCCGGAATCGCCCGAGGCCGCTGATGCCGCCGACGGATACGTTGGACTGGAATCCATTTGAGGAAGAGGCAGTGGCGGCGAAACTGCGCGCCGCAGTAGTGGGGAGTCAAGAGACGGTACAGCAGGGGCTGGAGCTGTTTCTCGCCGAGACGCAGGTGGATGAGCTGATGATCGCGACCACTCTCTACGACCATGCGGCACGGCTGCGTTCGTACCAGATCGTGGCGGAAGCAGCAGGGATGGCTGAACGGGAAGAATCGTTGATCGAGGTCGTGGATTTCTAAGGCTATTTCGTGCCCAAGATGGGATGATGAGCGGTTGGGTACCTCCGAATCGTCTACCACCAATGGGTATTAGCCAACCCCTTTCGGAAGGGTATATGGTAATGAGTCGCGATGCGCCCGGAAGCTGTTTTGGGTCACGGAGCGACGATACGCATCGAACCACATTGGAGTCGTTGATTTATGTCCACCTTGCTTCACCCTGAAGTCACAACTGAAAAGGATTTCCTTCCCCTCAATGGCACCGACTACGTCGAGTTTTACGTCGGCAATGCCCGCCAAGCCGCTTATTACTACCGCCTCGCCTTTGGCATGAGCCTGGTGGCGTACGCCGGTCCTGAAACCGGCTTGCGCGACCGCGCCTCCTACGTTCTGCAGCAAGGCAAGATTCGTTTTGTGCTGACCACGCCCCTTCGGCCAGACGGTGAGATCGCTCACCATGTGCATCGCCACGGTGACGGAGTCCGTGATGTAGCCCTGTGGGTGGATGACGCCAGACAAGCCTGGAAAGAAACCACTAAACGCGGCGCACGCAGCGTTCACGAACCCTACGAATTGAAGGACGAGTATGGCAGGGTGAAGCTGGCGGCCATCGCCACCTATGGCGATACCATCCACACCTTTGTCGAACGCTCGAACTACAACGGCCCTTTTCTTCCGGGTTATCGGAGCGAACCGGAGGACAAGATTGCGCGCCCGACCGGCCTGCTTTATGTCGACCACATGGTTGGCAACGTGGGCTGGAACGAGATGAATCGCTGGGTGGATTTCTACTCGCACGTGATGGGATTCGGGCTCTATCAGCACTTTGACGACAAAGACATCTCGACGGAATACTCAGCGTTGATGTCGAAGGTGATGGCCAACGGCAACGGCCGGGTGAAGTTCCCCATCAACGAACCGGCGGAGGGCCGCAGGAAGTCGCAGATCGAAGAGTATCTGGAGTATTACCACGGTCCGGGCGTGCAACACGTTGCGCTGGCGACGAACGATATTCTCTCTACTGTCTCGAAATTACAGGCGCAGGGCGTCGGCTTCCTGAGGGTGCCGCACAGCTACTACACGGAACTCGAAGCGCGCGTGGGCAAGATTGCCGAGCCGATTCACGAACTGGAAAAGCTGGGAATCCTGGTAGATCGCGACGATGAAGGCTACATGCTGCAAATCTTCACGCGCCCGGTTGAGGATCGCCCGACGCTGTTCTACGAGATCATTCAACGCAAGGGCAGCCGCAGCTTCGGCAAGGGCAACTTCAAGGCTCTGTTCGAGGCCATCGAGCGCGAGCAGGGCGAACGCGGCAATCTGTAAGGTGCCAGGCGGCACGGGCGGAAGCGCCTCAGTGCGGCCTAAATTGAAGGAGCCACTCTGACTCTTAGAGTGGCTTCCTTCGTTTTCGACGGCTTACAAAAACCCGACGGGAATCATTCGTCGTCTGACATCTTCCCGTGTGCTCTGATTCTTTGCCGCGCGACGTGCAGGCTGGGGTGAGAGGCCATCAGATGTTTCCAGCGTTGGCGCCTTCGGTAGATTTGGAGTGACCGAAGAAATACAAGAAGAATCCCGACCGCGAGAAAAACTACCAAACAGATCTCGGCCCGATTGCTCACTCCAATGCCTCTGATTCAAGTGTAATGCGGCGACTTCGGCTAGGGACAAGCAGGCGATTGTTTCAGTCGGCGACTATCAACTCGCCGGGCAGGATGGGGCGGGTTCGCGGCAGACGGCCAAAGGCGGCTGCGATACCCATTCCGATAAGAACTGCGCTGTAGACAACGAGCTTCACGGTGTCGGTCGCGTGATTGCGGGGTAGGGCCTTCCACAGAACGAGGAGCACTACCTGAGCCGCGGTGACGGCCCAGACCGTTCCGTAGAAGTAGCGGCGCTCCCAGCCCTCTCCCTGGGTTGATCGGCGCACTCGGGGCAAGACACCCAGGGCTCCCAGAGCGAGGATGGCAATGCAAAGCGGTGTGTATCCATGGGCGTAGATCTGCTTCATGTACCATCTGCCGGTGGTCGCGGCGATAGCCAGACCGGCAAGGTTCAGCAATGCGAAATTCAGCAGCGCGTTCCAGGCAAAGGTGTAGCAAATGCGCCGGTAAAGCGGGTTGGGGCGATCTTCTGTAAAGCGCAGGATGTAAGGCGCAGGTTCGGAACCGGGCAGCTGTCCGTAGAACGCGGCAACGCCGGTGAGGACAATGACCGTTCCAAGCCAGATCATGTTGTTGACGCTGCCGCCGCGAGCGAAGAGCTCAAACGTGAGGGGCCCCGGCGCGAGAAAGAATACCCAGATCCAGATAGGCCAGTGCGCAACGCGGTACCAGCGCTTGTTGCGCGTACGCATCCTGCGCGCGTCGGCGTATTCCACTTTGACGGTGTAAGCCATGACTTAGTGTGCTGACTGCGCCTCAGCCAGAGCTTCACGCGCAATCGGCTCGAACGCTACCTCGATGACGTCGTTCACCACGCGAACATGCACGTCCTCGAGAGACTTCACGATCCAATCGGCGGCGCTCAGGCTCTCCAGCGAATGCGAGAAGAGCGTGGCCAGCACCTTGCACCCAGCGGCGTGGCCGGCTTTCGCGCCGGATGCGGAATCTTCGATGACCAGGCATTCCTCGGGCCTGCGGCCGAGCAACTCGGCTCCGCGGCGGTAGGGCTCAGGGTCGGGTTTGCCCCGGGTGACCATGTCCGCGGTAATGATGCGGGCGGGCACGGGGATGCCTCCGTCGGCCATGCGGGCGCGCGCCAGGCGTTCCGTTGCGGAAGTCACGACCGTCCAGTATTTCTCGGGCAGCGCTTCGAGGATGGGCTCGACGCCGTGGAGAATTTCCAGGCCCTCGTTATCCTCGACTTCCATGTCCTCGAGCCATTTCAGCTCCTGCTCGTCGTTCAGGTCAGGGCGCAGGAGGCGCACGGTCTCAATGGCTCGGCGGCCGTGGGCAGTTTTGATGGCAAGCACGGGGTCGATCTCCCGGGCCTCGGCCCATGTCTTCCAGCTCCGCTCGACAGAGCCGAGGGAGCTTACCAGAACGCCGTCCATGTCGAAGAGGATGCCGCGGACGTGAATCTTCATGCGTCAAGATTATCAGTTCGGGTGATGTGATATATCATGGTATATACCAAGCGGAGAGAGGCGAAGAGAGTTCATGACGACAGCAACAAGGACGGCAAAGCTCTTTCGCAACGGACGCAGCCAGGCCGTGCGTTTGCCGGCGGAGTTTCGCTTCGAAGGAAAAGAGGTATTGATCCGGAAGGATCCGGTTACTGGAGACGTGATCTTGTCGACCGGGAAAAGGACAAAGGAAACCTGGAAGGACTTTCTTGAGCTGGCCGACCGCCTCCGCGCTGAAGCGCCCGAGGAGTTTGAAGACTTCATGGAGGATCGTCCGAAGGATCCCCCAGAAGAGCGCGACCTGTTCTGATGTCCCGCTATCTTCTGGACACCAACTCATTCAGCTATGCCGTGCGCGGAGCTTTCGCTAATTTCAGTCGCCGGTTTGACGCTGTCAATTTAGACGACGTCGCGATTTCTGTAATTACCGAAGCAGAGTTGCTATATGGGCTAGCGCGACGGCCGCAGTCGCATGGGCTCGCTACCTCAGTTCAGTCTCTGCTCATGAGAGTCGCAATTCTTCCCTGGAACTCAGAGTGCGCAAGAAACTATGCCTCAATTCGAGCAGAGCTCGAACGTCGTGGCCAACTAATGAGCGGGATGGACATGATGATCGCGGCACACGCGCTTGCAGAAAACGCTGTGTTGGTGACGAATGACGCGGCCTTCAGTCGTCTTCAGCACCTGAAGACCGAAGACTGGACGGCGTAGTATTGCCGCCGTCATGATCCACAATTACAACTTCTCGAAAAACGCCTTCATGCGGTCCAGGCCCTCGTCCACGTCGTTGTGGCAGACGGCGTAGGAGAGTCGAATGTGCTCCTTTGTCCCGAAAGCTTCTCCAGGCACGGTGACTACGTACGCCTCATGCAGCAGGCGACCTGCCAGTTCCATCGCGGTCTGTGCGCCCGGCTTGCCGAGATATGCGGATACATTCGGATAGACGTAGAAAGCGCCCTCAGGCCTGGTGCAGGTAATGCCGGATATCTCCGCGAGGCGGCCGAGAATGCGGTCGCGCAACGTAAGGTAATCGGCGCGCATTTCGGAGACGCATTCCTGAGATCCGTTCAGCGCAGCGATGGCAGCCTTCTGCACGAAGGAAGCCGTCGAGGAGGTGGACTGACTTTGCAGCTTACTCATGGAGGCGATGATCGGCTTCGGCCCCAAGGCATAGCCCGCGCGCCATCCGGTCATCGCATAGGTCTTCGAGAGCGATCCGAGCACGATGATGTGCTCCTTGCAATCCGTGAACGATCCACCGCTGACCAGTGCACCCGTGTATTGCAGGTAGACATAGCACTCGTCGAGCAACAGGTAGATGCCGCGCTCGTGGGCGAGACGAACGATGCGCTCGAGGTCCGCCGGCGACACAACCGAGCCGGCTGGATTCGAAGGCGAATTCAGAATGATGGCCTTGGTGCGCGGCGTGATCGCCTTCTCGATGGCATCGGCGGTGATTCGGAAGTTTTCCTCTTCCTCGGTCTTAAGAAGGACGACCTTGCCACCGGCGTACTGGATGATGTCCTTAAAGGACACCCAGTAGGGGACGGGCAGAATGACTTCGTCGCCATGATCGACGAGCACCTGAATGGCGTTGAAGAGCGCCAGCTTGCCGCCAGTGGTGAATACCGCTTCGTCGGGCGCGTAATCCGAGCCGAAATCGCAGGCGTGCCGCTCGACGATTGCCTTGCGCAGCTCGGGAATGCCGGAGACAACCGTGTAGCGCGTGAAGTTCGCGTTGATTGCCTCGATGGCGGCGTCTTTGATGTGACGCGGCGTGGCAAAGTGGGGCTCGCCCGCTCCGAAGTCTACGAGCTTGGCGCCCTGGGCGCGCAGCTTCGCAGCTTCTGCAGTTACAGCCATGGTTGCGGAGACTTCAATGCGGCCGATACGGTCGGCGAAGAGTTTGGTGGCAGTGGTCGCTGTCATGGTGAATCTATTTTTTCAGATTTTGGCCGCGCAGTGTGGAGAAATGGCGGAATTCGCGTTTACGGTTGCTCTCTGCGAACCTTTAGCAGGATTTCGGCCACCTGAAACTCCTCCTCCTCGGCCTTCACGCGCCAGTTGAGATCGAGAATGCGCCAGGTCGACACAATATCCTCGGGATCCGGAAGGCTGATGGCTTCGCCGATATTTGGCGGCCTGCCCTGCCATTGCATGACGGCAAATTCGCCGCCATCTTCATCCACGAGCCTCACCTGAATCCCGCGTGAAGGAGCATTTGGCGGTCTTACTTCAAACCCTTGTGCACCCTGAAGGAGTGCTGCGCGAACACTGTTCAGGTCCTCGCCACGACTCTTCACCATTCTGAATGCGAGGCAGTCAGGCTCGTGAAGCATGCCCAGAAAGAGGTGTTCGGTGCCTATGTGGGTATGCGCCATCCGATCTGCCTCCTCGGCCGCATAGGCGAGAACGCGTTTGGCCTCACCGGACAACGGCAGATCCACGCTCGTCGCCACTTTGTCTCCCTTTGAATATTGCTGCCGGATGGTCTCGCGCAGATCACCGGCTTGCACGCCAAGCCAGCGGAGACCGATGCGTCCGTCTTCACGCAGAATGCCGAGGAGGAGAAAGTCGGTTTCAATTACGTTGGACCCGAACTCGCTCGACTCATAGCGCGCGAAGAAGATGGCGCGGCGAGCTTTTTCCGTATAGCGCTCAAACATACTATTCCCTCGTTTGTTTCTGCACACGCCGAGAAAGAACCACAGTGCTACAGAAATAATTGCGATTGCGCCCGCTATCTGGTCAGCCCACTGCCACGGGACGCTCTGCATCATCATGCCCGCAAGCACACTTGCAAGCACTGTGCATATCCAGAGAATTGCGACCTTCTTGCGGGTCATTCCGGCTATTTTATTCACTGCATGCGATCAACTTTTATTGCTTCGCCACCATCAGGGGGATCTCCGTCGAGCCTATGAGGGTGCTGTCGAGGTCGTGGACAACGATGCGCAGAAAAACCAGACCTGTGGGCAGATCAATTTCCTGGTGCATAGGAACACCCGTGCGCAGCACCTTGTCGTAAAGTTCGGGAGTGAGATTGTATCCCCCACCTCGGTCCACGTAGTTGAGCCGCTTGCCGTCGGCGTCATACGCGATTACGGCGAACTCCAGGCGCGCGTGGTGTACTCCATCCGGCGTTGCCGTGAAGGCGAGCGGGTGAATATCTACCGCGTAGTCGACCAGATAGCGCTTCACCGGCCCCTTTAGACTCGCGACCGTGAGCCCCGCTGGGTCGGGAGAAATCTTGACGCCTTTAGCTGCGGGATCGTCTACCGACAGCACTCGGGCCTTAAATAAAAGTTGTGACAGCGGCGGCGCGCCTCGCTCCACGGCTACGTTCATCGCATTCTGCACAGCCTGCGGATTGATCGGTGCTCTTGCCGGGTCGTCGGCGTAGTAGCCGCGGCGGTAAGCTGCCTGGTAGCCACCATCCACCGACAATTTGATGCTGTGAAACGACCCGTCATTCTTCTTGAGAGGAGGTACGTAGCCGATGGTGTAGTAGTGCGACCCGTTCGCGATCGCCTGTGCAACGGCGGACTTCAGGCCGTTGTTGTCCATGAAGGCTTCGCCACCCGTGTCCTCGGCAATCTCCTTCATCGTGGCATGTTCGACGACCGTCTGCTGCAGGAATTTCTGATCGGCCTTGGCTGCTGCTGACTGGTTTGACCCCATTGACGGTCCACCTGCTGACATGGCGCTGCCACGTCCGCCACGGCGGCCGCCACCACCACCGCCCATCCCACCGCCACCGCCAGACGAAGCGGACGAAAACCTGTTGGCCGCGCTGGTGCTGGGCAGCGACATCAGGCCGCGCGCGTCGACTGGGTACACGGCGACTCGCGCCATGGAGAGCATGTCATCAGCCTCGCGAACGTCTTCGGCATAAGTGCGCATCGCCGAGAAGGGACTTTGGAGGGTGGCGTCAGGGTCGATGGCAAGCGGGAATGACCCTGAGAACCAGATCAGGTTTTTGCGCCCGGGAATCACGCTCAGGTAGCGTGCCAGATCCTTCATCGCATCGAGCGTCATCCGCACGCGTATGTCTGTCTGATAAGAGGCCAGATCGGCCTGGAACTGCTGCATGCTGCTCATGGCTTCCTGGGATGCACCGGGGCTGGCCATATCGCTCGCCATGTCTGACAGCTCCTGGTCGGACGCGGGATCAAGGAGTACCGATTGCTGGGGTCCACCTTTGCCCGACAGCGCTTTGGCGATCACGCTCGAATCAGTAGTGAATCCCTGGACGATTCGCAACCGCGAGGCCAGCGTAAATACGGCGATGCGCGTTCCCGGCGGGATGTTCTTCAGGTATCGGAGCATCTGCTGCCGTACGTACATCTGGTCGGACAGCGGTGTGTTCAGGGCATCCAGCAGCAGAACACTGATCGCGCTGGTGACAGCAAACTGAGGGAAGTCGCTGTAGGTATTTGGCGGAAGATCCGGTACCTTGACGACTGCGCTTGGATTCTCCGGTTTGTGCTCTTCAAAGACAGAGATCTGCTGCGGGTTGCCATTCTCAAGCAGGTGAAAGCTGTCTTTCGTCAAACCAGAGACCGCGCTTCCGTTGCTAGTGACAACGGCATCGACGAGAACGAGGTTCGCCTGAACCTGAAGTGCCCCGGGGGGCGTGGGAACAGCTTTTGCGGCTGGGACAGACTGCGCATTCGTGTTGCTGCTCGAAGAGAGTGTGTTTCCGGTAGCAGATTGACCGGAGCACAGAACAGGAAGAAGTGACAGCGCGGCAACGACAGCGAACGAGCGGAGAAGATTCACGGGAAGCACCTGAAATAACTTCGGGGGCACCCTTATCATGCCTCAAAACAGGATGGGAACGGTTGAAACTTTTCGTGGTACGGTCGCGCAACCCTAAGAGTGGTTTGGCTTGTGCTGCTTCAGGCGATCGATGACGAATTTCGGGACGAGGCCCTCGACCGATCCGCCCAGCTCGAAGACTTCTTTCACCAGCCGCGAGCTGACAAAGGAGTATTTTCCATCGGGCATCAGGAAGATGGTTTCGAGCTCGGGGGAAAGACGGCGGTTCATCAGGGCCATCTGCAATTCGTATTCATAGTCACTGATGGCGCGAATGCCGCGCACAACGGCCTGAGCCTGCTGTTGACGAGCAAAATCAACCAGCAGCCCATCAAACGTTGCTATAGAGACGTTGCTGAGCGACGCCACGCCTTCAGTCAGCATCTCAACGCGCTCCTCGACGGTAAAGAGGGGATTCTTCGACGAATTCCGAAGGATAGCAACGACCAGACGATCAAAGATCCTGGATCCGCGCGCAATCAGATCAAGATGACCGTTGGTAACCGGATCAAAGCTGCCGGGATAGATGACTTTAACGGTATTCACGCCAGCAGGATTGTAACAAGGTAATGGCCGCAGGCGGTGGATATGCTTGCGGCCAGTACATGTTTAGCATGTACGCTAGCTCGTTAAATCGCCTCCGTGACCAATTTATTGCGGCTAGTACAGCTTTGCGAGCATTGAGTTCGTACCCTTTTGAACTCCTTGGGGAAAAATGCCAAAGTCGATGTTATTGCGTTTACTTCTGCCTAATTCACGCCAGTTTGCTTGTCTATGCAATCATCACCAAAAACCTCTACGAAGGTTTTTCTTGAGAAAGCCGTATACCTTTCTGGGTTGGTCATTTTCTTACCTCGACTCAAATAAGCTTGCCATCAAGTCCAGCGATGAATTTGATTCCGGGAATATTCAATCGCTGGAGTTTTTTGTCATTGGTTAGAAACAGATCCGACCGGGCCTCCGCAGCGCTGGCGAGATGAATCGCGTCAGCGGGTGTAATCGAGTCCTCAGCCCGGATCTTTGCGTACGTCTCTGCGGTGCTGATCGTAAATGGGATGAGTTCTACCTCATCGCTTTCGAAGAACTCCCTCATTTCTTTCACCTTCGTAAGAGCTTTCGTCTTTTGGGGACCAGTCAGCATCTCACCCACAGTGAAGATGCTTGTACAAAGCGCATCTCCGCGTCGCATCATCTCCTGATGAATCTGCCGTACCCTTGGACCAAATTCAAGATGCCCTTCCAGAAAGTACGCGAAGAGCATTGTGTCCCAATAAATACGGCTCATTGCTCATCCTTGTCATTTGTCAGATGGTTGTCTTCCTTTCGGAAATTGAGTTGTTCTCTCTCACTGCGCAAGAACTTCTCGCTGCCTCCCAATTCCCGATAAACATCCGCAAGTGTTCCGTAAAGCGCGTCCAAACGGCTCTTTCTCGGTCCGGATGGGCCAGGAGCCGTTTCCGGTGAAGAAAGTCGGTACGTATAGACGACTGTTGTGCTGTAGCCGGATGGAGGACCGTGCTTTGAGATTAGTTCCAACCCTGTCTCTCTCTGGAACTTTTGTGATCCGAGGGTAGTGCACACCGACGGAACTCGGTTTGCCCATCGAAGTTCTCGATGAACGTCTCCCGCCTTAATGCGAACAGTTGTGTCCCCGCGCTGCTTAGCAGGCTGTACATATGTGAGGCGAACATGCTCCTGGACTTGTTGGTTTAGGCTCAATTGATGCCTCCTTCTTGATACATATACATGCTGATACAATCTTAACCAACTGTCAAGCTGGGAAAAGAAAAACCTGCTCGAGAGAGCAGGTTTTCTGTGGCAAATGATGCGCTACTGCCGTCTTGCTGGTCGGACTGCTTCGTGGGCGATGGCCGAGCCGTTGACGGGCACGGGAGGGACTTCCGTGACTGCGGCCGCACCAGCGATACCCAGCTTCTGGCGAAGCTGCGAGTCGATCTTCGCGAATGTGTCCTTGTTGTCCTTGAGGAAAGCGCGTACATTTTCGCGACCCTGGCCAATGCGCTCGCCAGAGTAGCTGTACCAGGCTCCGCTCTTCTCGACGATGTTGTTGTTCACCGCCAGATCAAGCACGTCACCTTCGCGTGAGATGCCTTCGCCGTACAGAATGTCGAACTCGGCCTCGCGGAATGGTGCAGCGACCTTGTTCTTGACGATCTTGACCTTGGTGCGCGATCCGACAACAGTGTCGCCCTCTTTCACGGCGGCGATGCGGCGGATGTCCACGCGCACCGAGGAATAGAACTTGAGCGCGCGGCCGCCCGTCGTCGTTTCCGGATTGCCGAACATGACGCCGATTTTTTCGCGAATCTGGTTGATGAAGATGAGGCAGGTACGTGACTTCGAGACCGTTCCAGTGAGCTTGCGCAGCGCCTGCGACATGAGGCGGGCTTGCAGACCCATGTGTGAATCGCCCATTTCGCCGTCGAGCTCGGCCTTGGGCACTAGGGCGGCTACTGAGTCCACCACCAGCACATCGATCGCGCCGGAGCGGACCAGAGCCTCCGTGATTTCGAGCGCCTGCTCGCCGTAGTCCGGCTGCGAAACGAGTAGATTGTCCACGTCCACACCCAGCTTTTGCGCGTAGCCCGGATCGAGAGCGTGCTCGGCGTCCACAAAGGCTGCCATGCCACCGGCCTTTTGCGCCTCTGCGATGATCTGCAGCGTAATCGTGGTTTTGCCCGATGATTCTGGTCCGAAGATTTCGATGACCCTGCCGCGAGGCACGCCGCCTACGCCGAGCGCGGCGTCGAAGGAGATGGAGCCTGTGGAGATGGCCGCAATCGGCACCACCTCTTTGCTGCCGAGGCGCATGATGGAACCCTTGCCAAACTGCTTTTCAATCTGCGAAAGCGCTAAGTCGATAGCGCGGGAACGATCATCTGCCACGTGTGTTTCTCCAGTCGTCGATGCGCATTGCGCGTTTCAAATTGGGACGATTCGGGGTTTGGATGCCATCCTAGCACCGAAATCGCCGGGGCGAAGAAAAACCAAAAACTATAGTAACGTTGACACTGGGGATAAGTCCACTTAAATGGCATTCTAGCGGCGGTGGCTGTGCAGAAAGCGGTACGGAATTCTTTGTTCTGCGCGGAGTTGCCTCTTTAGCCGCCTGCGCATCTACCTCTTCAGCAAGTCCACCGGCTCATTCACGTCCGTCACCCGAAAGTACTGCGCCAGCGCGGGATGCTGCTTGCGGACTGCCTCGTACATCTCCCAGGCGATGCGGCGATAGGAGAAGTGTCCCTGGGGCTGGGAGCGAAGCTCAGAGATGTAGACGGCCTCGGCGAAATCCATCTTGAAGAGTGCACGCATCCGCGTGCCGAGAGGCAGAAGGTAGTCTGCCGAACTCTGGTGTTCCGGCGCAAGACTCTGACCCAGCTTCGCGCACGCGGCATGGGCGTCGAGCATTGCTGATTCGTATCGCTGCTGTAGTCCCGCTTCAGCCAAGCCTTCTGGAATGTCGTATCCGTGAGTGGTCGCGTACCTTTGAATGATCTGCACGCAGCGGCGATGGCGGTGCATATCGCGGAAGCCGCCGATGTCCATCAGGATGTCGAACTTGAGGGCCTTGCCGACCGAGAACTCGCGCAACAGTTCGTCGTGGCGGCCGCGATGGCTTGTGCCAAGGGCAATGATTTCGTTGCGACGCACATCGCTCAGAGCCGCGACATGGCGGCGAATCTGCCGGTATGAGTGGTGGCAGGCTCCGTAGAGTAACGTCGTGGCCAATTCCACTTCGAGGCTGTCGTCACCGTCGATCAAATCGACAGAGGGTGAAGCTTCGATGGGCTCGTTCGCGAGCAACTCAATAGCGGCCTGGCGCAGCTCGTGGCGAGTCGCCATCTCGTATTCGTTGGGCGCGGCATATTTCACCAGAGTCGGAGCGGTCCTGACCTCGCGGGTGAGCAGCGTGGCTGCACGCTCGCCCAAGCCTGGATCGAGCACCGCAATTTCCTGCTGCAATTTCGCAAGCTCGTCGCCCTGGACATTCCATGCCGCTCCTGTAGCCGCCGAGCGGAGACTGTCGCCGAGCTGCCGTATCTCTGCGTAGGGGCTGGAGAGCAGTCGCGACACCTGCGTTTCGAGCGTCCGCGCGTTCACGATCTGGCCGAGCGAGGTATTAGTAGCGAGCGGCAGCAAATACCTCGCCACGTCGAAGGCCCGAGCCCGCAAAGTGCGCTCGTAGGTTTCCGGTTTCATCTCACTGGGTTTGGCTACGCTGCCCTTGAGCGATTCCAGCACGCCTTCAGCGACCTCGTGATACGCGCCGAATAATGCTTCAATGCTTTCGCGGAAGAGGGCAGCCGAACCTTGATCCGCGCCGAAGTCGGGCATGTACCAGCCGCTTTTGCGGAAGTTCTGGTAGCGCGTGGAGCGCTCCTGGCCGTCCCATCGCTGTTCGTCTACGAGTACAATCGCGGCTAGCAGCGAGAGTCGCTCGATCGCAAAAGCCAGATGCGCGAGGTCGGCAATGGAACGATGTCCATACTGGAAATAGAATGTGTTCAGAAATTGCTCGGCACGCTGGCTACTGATCTCTCTCAGAGAGTCCTTCATCGATAGCGCAGAGCGCGAGTATTTGGCCATGGCATAGGCCAATACTTCCGGGTCGGCACCGTGGACGGCGAATACCTCAGTCTGATTCCGAGGCTGCTCTGCGGTGGGGGCTGGGGATGCGACAACTGACATGGCTTCAATTTGGGGCATGGGCAACAGGATACGGTATTAAGCAAAAGCAGGATGAGTGTGCCGCAGCTAATATCGTGCAAGGCGAACTTTTCCTGAGGAAAAGACCGCTTTGGCACAATGACTTCTCAATGCTGCGAACCTGCTTCTGAGCTCTCTAAAAAGCGTGAACGACTTCGCCAATCTCGAACTGTCTCCGCGACTCCAGCCTCCTAACCCTCGTCCTTTGTTCATGGAACCCGTTCTTTCCAAGCAGGAAGGCCCGCAAGATATTCTCTCCGCCACCAGCCATCGACCGTGGCCGCTTCCAAATACACAATGGACGATGACCCAGCGGTGGAACGATCTCCTTTTCGCTCACTGGCCGGTTCCTGCCGCGAAGATTACGCCGCTTCTGCCACCCAATCTGACGGTGGATACCTTCGACGGCTCGGCTTGGGTCGGAGTCGTTCCCTTCTGGATGGACCAGATTCGGATGCACCGCCTTCCCGAGCTTCCCGGCGCCAACCGTTTCCCGGAACTCAATCTGCGGACCTATGTGCGTGAGCCGCATTCCAATCTAGGCGGGGTTTACTTTTTCTCGCTGGACGCCGGCAATCCGCTGGCTGTCGCGATGGCGCGCATCTTTTTCAAGCTGCCCTACTACTGGTCGAAAATGAGCATCGATCACTGCGACAACCGCGAGTTCTGCTACTCGAGCCAACGCAGATTTGCTAAGACGCCGGCAAGATTTCGCGCACGGTATCGCAGCCTGGGCCAAGCGTCGGACAAGCAGGGACTGGAGAACTTTCTTACTGAACGGTATGCGCTCTACACTGCCGAGCCCAGCGGCGCGCTTTTCAAGGGTAATATTCACCATCTGCCCTGGCCGCTCGAACGCGCCGAGGCCGAGTTCGAGTTGAACGAGCTGCCCGCAGCGCACGGCATCCAGCTGCCCGATACGGCTCCACTGCTGCACTACAGCCGGGAACTGGTGGTCTACATCTGGGCACTCGAACTACTGCCCGCGCCAATTTTGCAGAGAGCTGGAGCCCCTGTGGCGGTTCCCAAGCCGTTGTGAGGGCGATGATTCCATATGCCCCGCCGTACGGGAGTAGCTGTTTGCTGTTCCTCGTCCTTCTATAATCGACAGCGGAGAAATCATCACGAATCATGGCATCTCTCGAAGGAAGAACCGCACTTGTAACCGGGGCTTCGCAGGGCATTGGTCGCGCCTGCGCACTTGCGCTGGCCAGAGCCGGAGCCCGCGTCGCCCTGGCGGCCCGAAATGAGGCCAAGCTCGCTGAGGTAGCGGCGGAAATCGCAGCCGACGGCGGAACTGCACAGGCCTTCGCCATCGATATCGCCAGCGAAGACTCGATCAAGGCTGGCGCCAAGGCGGCGATCGGTCACTTCGGCAGTATCGAGATCCTGGTGAACAACGCAGGCATAACAAAGGATGGACTCATGCTTCGCATGAAGCGGGCCGACTGGGATGCTGTGCTCTCAACCAACCTGACGGGGACGTTCCTGCTCACCCAGGCACTGGTGAGTCCTATGTTGAAAGCCCGCTGGGGACGCATCATCAACATCACCAGCGTGGTAGGCGAGACCGGACAGGCAGGACAGGCGAACTATGCCGCGAGCAAGGCGGGACTGATCGGCCTTACGAAATCGCTGGCCCGCGAACTTGCTTCGCGCGGCATCACGTCGAACGCTGTTGCACCGGGGTATGTCGAGACCGCCATGACCGCGGTCCTCGACGAGAAACAGCGTGAAACCATGCTGACGCAGATTCCGCTGGCTCGTGCCGGAACGGACCAGGATGTCGCCAACGCCGTGCGCTTCTTAGCCTCAGACGAAGCGGCCTATATCACCGGACACGTACTCGATGTGAATGGCGGCATGTACATGGGCTAAAACAGAGGCCGGGATTAAGGCGCAGCGGGAACTGGCCCTTCTGCGGATTTTTTCGGCTGGGGTAGCTCGCATACTGCCTGCGCGCCTTCCAACCGGGCCTTTTGCTTGGTTAACTCGGCGTTCAGTTCCGCCCCGGTGAGAATCGCAAGGCCCGTCAGGTAGAACCAGAGCATGAGTCCGATCACGGCCCCCATCGATCCGTACGTGGTGTTGTAGTTCGAGAAATGCCCCAGGTAATAACTCAGAGCCGCTGAGCCCACAAACCACACGCCAATCGCAATAACGGCGCCGGGAAGAGTAGAAGAAAAGCTGTGGCGGCAATTCGGGCCTAGGTAGTAGACGAATTCGAGCGAAGCCACAAAGGTCGCGATGGTCAGCGCAACTTGTAATACGGGCCACAGATATTCGAAAGCCGTCGGGATCGGAAACATCTGAGTCAGGAAATGACCGAAATGCGGTCCTGCGATAAGCAACAGAATGGAGAGCGATACCAAGCCGCCACTGGTGAAGGTCAATAGCAATGCGCGAAGGCGGTCGCGCCACCAGACACGCGAAACCGGAACGTCGTATGCGATGTCCAGCGACTCGATCAGCGCCGAAAATCCGCCCGAGGCCGACCAGAGATATCCCACGATCCCGAAAGACAGGAGCTTGCCGCGGTTGGGCGTGAGTATGTCGGCTACGATTCTTTCTACAAGACTCATCGAGTCCGCAGGCACGAGCTCGGCCATGAGGTCGAGTAACTGCTGAAACACATTCGGGATGGGGAGAAATTGCAGGAGCGAGGAAAAAACGATAAGCAACGGCACCATCGACATGAGGAAATAAAAGGCCAGTGCAGCGGCAATCGTGAAGGCACGAGTACGCCAGAGCTCGTTGTAGACGATCACCGCAAGCCCCCGCGTCTCACGCCAGTAGCTGCGCAGCCGTTCACCGTAAGTCGCCGTAATCGCGCTTTTCCAATTCATAGTCAGCCGGGCATCTTCCGAACGCCTACTTTGTGATGATTCCTTCCCATGCACAATAGATGCGACACCGGTCACGACGGAGTCACTTCAGCGAAACGTGGCAATCCACTCAGCGATAACCTGAACAACTTCCGGCGCAACATTCGCGGGCTGAAAGTATTCCTGGCCGGTCGAATCGCCGGCCACCGGCATCATGAGGTGATTCAGTCCCTCGATTTCCTTGCTCTCGCTTCCCGCTGCCGTGTTGGCCTTCTTGAGCGCCTGAAAATCATCTTCACCGATCTGGATATCCTTTGTGCCACGCAACACCAGGGCAGGCAGGCCGAGCTTCGCCAGCTCACCCGCGGCGTCCTGGCTGACCCAGGACCTCCAGTACCTTTCGGGCAACCTCAGGGGCGGCGACCCCACCATTTCATCTTCCGGAGTCACCGGATTGTTGATGGTTTGAAATATGTCCTCCCACTGCTTCCGAATGGCATCGAGTTGGCCGGCATCGGCGCCCTGCCGCTTCGCCTGAAAGAGGAGCTGGCGCTCGAGGGTTTCCTGAATTCCGCGAGCGCCTCCGGCGAGGAAAATAAGGCCGCGCACTGAGCCAGGAGCCTGTTGCAACCTGTCTGCAGCGATTACCGGCGCCATGGTTCCCCCAAGGCTGTGGCCGAGAAGAAAGACCCGCTTCGGATCGACCTCGGGCAGGGTGGATGCATAGGCCAGGGCAGCTACCGCGTCAAAGGTGACCTCGTGATCAAGGTCGGGATGATCCTTGAAGGTATCGGGCGCAAAGTGGGTTCGTTTGTCATAGCGCAGAGTGGCGATACCGTCTGCCGCCAGGCCGTATGCGATGTCGCGGAAGGGCTTGTTCGGCCCAATGCTCTCGTCGGCATCATGAGGACCGGAGCCATGCACGAGAAGGACGATGGGCACGGGCCCTTTGTGATTCCGCGGTAGCGCCAGGATGGCAGGAATCTTTAATCCATCACTGGTGAAGGAGACGCTCCGTTCCTCGACCGCATCTGCCCCGGGCACAGGTCCAGTAGAAACTCGTTCATCCGTCTCCTTAAAGACGAACCCGGTGCGTCGATAGATCAGGCTCTGCATGGGAACGTCGAATTCCATGAGATTGTCCTTGAGATCGGCCCAGATATCGGCACGGGTGCCGGCAATATTCAGGCGCCAGTGTTTCAACGAAAGGGGGGCATTATCGAGCGTGCCTTCACCGGCGTCTGCAGCGGTAAGCACCATCGGCACTTGCACGCCCTTGCCCTGCGCGAGAAGAGCCCAGTATTTGTGATCCGGTTGCGGGTGAGCTGTCTCCAGGTAGAGGAGCCCCTGAACGCCGCTGGGATCGAAGTTGTTGAACACAACGGTCCCAGGACGCAGCTCGGCGGGTGTGGTTGTGCGGCTTCCGCCAATCACGCTGCTTTCATAATTCAGCTTGCCACTCCTTTCATCAACGGTGATCGAAACGGACTCGATCACGCCATTCACGTGGACCGAAAGTGAATCCGACTTCAATTCATAGGCGGGGCTCAGTTCCGCTTCTCGTGTTGCCTCAGTCGATGACCCTCCGGTTACATAGAAGTAGTGGGCCTTTACGCGGAAGCCGTTTTTTGAGGGTGCAAATTGACAGTCCGCCTTGCCGATCTGTTTGCCTGCCAGCTCGAGCAGGAATTTCGCAGGAACGTTCTGGGCAATGGCCCACGACGAAGCACTCGCCCACACGGCAGCCCCAAACCAGAACGACCGCGCGATCCGGCGATGCACCACTTCGCCCTCCCCCATTCCTTCCTGCCACAGAGTGTACGTGCAATGTCCAACCGTTATCATGAGCGCGATCCTCATAAATTAACCAGGGAGGCGGTTTTGTGAATGAGCTTGAGCGAACCTTGATAGGAAACGGCGTGGGTGCTCCGCCGTCGCACGTTCTTGAAGCTGTTGACGAAAAGACAGCACACCGCAGACATACGGGCGCGCCCCACTCCATCTACGAGGAGGTGTGGCACCTGGCCTACTGGCAACAGCTTTCTCTAGACTGGATAGCCGGCAAGCCGACGCCCTATCCCGCGCATGCCTCCGATGGCTTCCCAACGTCGTCTGACGAGGGGTGGCCCCTGCTGCGCGAACGATTTCTCAGCGGTGCAGAACAAGCCGCGCAAATTGCAGGGAAGGCTGACCAGCTTGAGATTCCCGTTCTCTGCCTGTCGCGCGATCCCGACGCGCCGCGCACCATGCCGGTTCGCGAGCAGATCGAAGGCATCGCGGCTCACAATGCCTATCACCTCGGTCGCATCGTGCTGCTGCGCCAGCTTTCTGGAGTTTGGCCGCCGCCTTCGGGCGGAGACACCTGGTGAGAAACGGCGTTTTGAGTCGGAGCCAGGGTGGGTGTCCGAAAACTGGGCAATGAGGAACCATGGAAGGAACACTTCCGGTCTACGACATTAAATTATCGGCGAACTCGTTCATTCTTCTTAGAAAGTTCTTGCTTACGACCCTGTGCGCATGTTAACTATGCAGCCAACACTCCGCCAAACCCACCTGTTCTCACGAGGGGGAAGTGTAGTTAAGGGCATGTTTATGAAAATTGGAACGACGATCCGGGGATACCGCCTGCAGAAGGGCCTGTCTCAAGGAGATATTGAAAAGCGCACAGGGCTGTTGCGCTGCTATCTGTCTCGGGTGGAGAACGGTCACACCGTTCCCTCTCTCGATACCCTGGCCAAAATCGCACACGCGCTCGATCTTCCGTTGGCCCAGTTCTTCGCGGAAGATTCGCTTGGCCGGGAACTGAACACGCAGAAGCTCACGGACGATGAGCTTCGCTTCCTAACCCAGATTCGCCGTTACTCTACCAATTTGAACGACAGCGATCGCAAGCTGCTGCTTGCGATGGTCAAGAAGTTCGCGACCACGGCCGTCCGGTAAGGCTTTTCTCAGGCGACTCCCCCGCCGCCTAAGACTTCAAGAAATGCCGTTCTATCCTTCGCCCTTCTGCAGCCTGGACCCTGCGGACTCGGGGTGTTATGGCTGCCAGAAGGCTCGCAGCCCGAAGGCCACGAGCATCAGCCCAAAAGCCATTCCCCCCACCGCCAGCCTGCGACGGCGGATAAAGGTCGCCTTCGGCGCGCCCATCCGTGGCACAAGTGGGACACCCAGCGCGAGACCACTCAAGAAACCGCCGAGGTGCGCCATGTTGTCGATGCGCACGGGACTCGGGCCGATGGCGGTGTAAAGACCGATCGCGAAGTTGAGGATCGCGAACTGAATCACGCTCCAGCGCAGGCGTTTGAGTTCGACCTTAGGGAGCGGCAGCAACGGGGATTTGAGCAGAACAATCAACACTCCGGCCAACCCGAAGACGGCGCCCGACGCACCCGCGCCTACGATCGACGGGTGATCACCAACACCAGGATTCACCGCTATGCTCAATAGATTTCCCGCGAGGCCGGTAAGAATGTAGGCTGCGAAAACTCCCATGGGGCCCATCAGCGGCTCGGCGAGCAGACCCAGGTTCCACAGGCACCACATGTTTGTGGCGATGTGGATGATACCCACATGGACAAACATTGCGGTGATCAGCCGCCACCACTCTCCGTACTGCAAGACAAGTGTTCCGTTGTTTGCCCCCCAGAGCACTAACTGGCGGGTGGTGGGTGACAGAAACGAGACGCCCGATAGCACCATGCCCAGGAAAACCGCGCAGTTGATGCCGAGAAGCGTGTAGGTTGCGGGAGCAGAAGCCCACGTCGGAACCTTTCGCCGCTGGGCGACTGGAGGCTGCGGCGTTCCGTATTGCTCGGGGGGCGGATACCAGGAGCTGCCTTGTGTGCTCTCATCCGGCGGCAGGATTTCCGGCTGGACCCCGCCGGAGCGAAATCCCGTCACACCCGGCCCCTCGTCTTTTCTTTGCGCGCCGCTTTGCTGCCAGCTTGGTTCCATCTCCATAACCTGTGTCTCTAACCTATCCTCACTCTTCGCTGCTGACAAATGCACGCCAGCATGACAATCCGAGGCGCTACCCATACAATTTTCTTTGACTTACCTAATACGGACGCACCATTCTCATCCATCGCCTTCATCCACAGGAGCAGCCTCTTGAGCGGTAAGAAACAAGTGCGGCGCGCACTCCTCAGCGTTACCGACAAATCCGGGCTGGTGTCTTTCGCAACTCAGCTTGCCGGACACGGCATCGAGCTCGTGTCTACAGGCGGGACGGCGCGCACGCTGCGCGAATCCGGCCTAACTGTTCTCGACATCTCCGAACTCACCGGCTTTCCTGAGATGCTCGATGGCCGCGTGAAGACTCTGCACCCCAAGGTTCACGGAGGGATTCTTCACGTCCGCGGAAATGCCGAGCATCGCGCCGCGCTTGAGGAGCATGGCATCCAGCCGATCGACATGGTGGTCGTGAATCTTTACGCCTTTGAAGCGACTGTCTCGAAACCCGGCGCAACCTTCGCCGAGATTATCGAGAACATCGACATTGGCGGTCCATCGATGATTCGCTCCGCCGCGAAGAACTTTGAAGATGTGGCAATCGTTACCTCTCCGGCCGACTACCCAGCCCTTGCCGACGAGCTTACGGCGAACGCCGGATCTCTGACCCGCGAAACCCGGTGGCATCTCGCCCAACAGGCCTTTTCCATCACTGCTGCGTACGATACTGCGATCGCCAACACCCTCCAGGGGATCGTCTCGCCAGAACCTGCTGAGTCGCCCGTCCAGTTTTTCGATCCGTTAACGTCGGAGTTTCCCAAGGCTCTCCGTATCTCCTATCCCCTCGCCCAGAGGCTACGCTACGGTGAGAACCCACACCAGCGCGCGGCACTCTATTCCGATGGATCGAGCACTGGTGTTGCCGGAGCCACGCAACTGCAGGGGAAGGAACTGAGCTTCAACAACCTCGTCGATCTCGACGCCTGTTGGGACCTGGTCCAGGACCTGGGCCAGGACGTCGAGTCGGCGGGCGTGGCGATCATCAAGCACACCAATCCGTGCGGCGCTGCCACTGGCGCAACCGTTCTCGAGGCCTACAAGAAGGCACTTGCTGCCGATCCCGTGTCGGCCTTTGGCGGGGTGATCGGGATCAACCGTGAGGTGGATGAGACGGCTGCAGAGGAGATCGCCAAACTTTTTGTTGAGGCGATTGCTGCTCCCAGCTTCTCGCCTGGAGCCCGCGAGCGTTTCAGCGCCAAGAAAAATCTCCGCCTTGTCGAAGTCCGCCACGCGCAAGCGGTGCGCGCTTTGAAGCAGGTGTCGGGTGGTCTTCTGCTACAGGACGCCGACCACGGCCAGGTCTCTGCCACCGAGCTGGAGAAAGTCACCGCGCGCAAGCCTACCGAAGACGAGCTTTCAGCGCTGCTTTTCGCCTGGCGCGTCTGCAAACACGTTAAATCGAATGCCATCGTGTACGCCCGCAAGGGCCAGGTTCTGGGAGTGGGCGCGGGGCAGACGAGCCGGGTGGATGCGGCGAGGTTTGGAGCCATGAAGGCCGTGCTGCCGCTTGCCGGCTGCGTTGCTGCCTCGGACGCCTTTTTCCCATTCCCCGACGGGCTCGAAGTGGTCGTGGCGGCGGGGGCGACGGCTGTGATTCAGCCCGGGGGGTCCGTCAAAGACCCCGAGGTGATCGCCGCGGCGGATCTGCTGGGCGTTGCCATGGTTTTCACCCACATGAGGCATTTCCGCCATTGAACAGCAGCGCATGGGATGAAAGCTTCGAGAAACGTGCACCCTGAACCGGGTTACAATCGTCTTAGATTTAGGGACGTACCGGTCAGGACGGCAGCGTCCTGATTTAGTCCTGAAGCTATTCGAGATAAGTCGAGCCGGGGCATCTGCCAGATCATTTGCCGAGTCCGGGCGCAGGGATTCCCAGCGATCATGAGCAGCAAGCCTCACTTGAGCAATATCGTCCGCACCGAAGCCGTTCGCTTAGTGTCCGCAGTTACACTCGCCTTTGCCGCTTCGATTGTGATGCCCGCCGGTGCGCAGAGCACCAACGCGGCAGTGCCGCCCTCCACGACTGCCGGGACCGGTTCTTCGCAACCCGACCGCGCTGGGGCTTATTACCACTACATGCTGGCGCATGAATATGAGGATATGGCCAACACCTACGGCCGTCCTGAATATGCCACGCGCGCCATCGAAGAGTACAAGCTGGCTCTCAACGCCGATCCCACCTCGAAGTTCCTGAACAGCGGGCTGGCTGAACTTTACTTCCGCACCGGACACGTGCGTGATGCTGTTCTGGCTGCACAGGACCAGATCAAGAAAGATCCGAACAACGTCGAAGCCCACAAGCTGCTTGGACAGATCTATCTCCGCTCACTCGGCGACGGCCAGCAGAACGGCCCTTCGGAAGAGATGCTCAAGCTCGCCATTGCCGAGTACGTCAAGATCGTCTCTCTTGAGCCGGACAACATCCAGGACCATCTGCTGCTCGGCCAGCTATACTCGTTCGGCCACGATTCGGTTCACGCAGAGGAGCAGTTTGCGGCAGCGGAGAAGATCGATCCCGGATCAGAAGAAACCGCCCTCAACCTTGCCCGCCTTTATACGGAGCAGGGCGATGCCCAGCGCGCAATCAAGGTGCTCAATAATTTGCCGGAGGACGACAAGACCGGCAAGACCGAGTTCGTCCTGGGCGCCAGCTACGAGCGTCTCAAAGACACCCAACACGCCATCGAGTCATATAAGAAAGCCCTCGAACTTGAGCCCGACAATCTGGATACTGAACGCGCGCTGGCCAAGGCCCTGCTGAACGACAACCAACTCGACGCCGCGCTCACAGCCTACCAGGACATCGCCTCCGGCGACCCCACCGATCCCGATGCGTATCTGCACATTTCAGAGATACAGCGCCGACAGGGAAACTACGAAGAGGCGCTCACCACACTCAAGAAGGCCAAGTCGCTGGTGTCCGACTCGCTCGAGATCAACTTCAACGAGGGGCTTATAGACGATGCCCTTGGGCGCTACGACGATGCTGTGCAGATCTTTGAGAAGATGGCCGCAGATTCCGAGCACACGACCGGGCAGTACTCCGATTCCGAAAAGAGCAACCGGTCGCTCTTCCTGGAACGGCTAGCCATTCTGTATCGCGAACAGAACAAGATTGATCAGGCAATTGCGACGTATCAAAAGATGGCGGATCTGGGGGGCGAGTTCGCCGCTCACGCTTATGAATCCGAAGTGGACACCTATCGCGATGTCCATCAATACGACAAGGCCACGCAAGTGGCACGCGAAGCGACCGAGAAGTTTCCAAAACAACGCGGCCTCAAGCTGATGTTCGCCATGCAGCTTGCGGATAACGGCCGTGCCGATGAAGGTATTGCGCTGGCCAAGTCGATGCTGACCAAGACCCCGGCGGACCTTGAGGTTTACCGGCAGCTCGCAAACATCTACACGCGGCTGCGTCGCTGGCAGGAGGCCGCCGCAGCCATTGACCAGGCGGAACAACTCTCCACGAAAGCGGATGACAAGTTTTATATCGCCTTCCTGCGCGGCACGCTGTTTGAACGTCAGAAGCTCTACGATCAGGCTGAGACCGAATTCCGCAAAGCGCTCGCATTCGACCCCAACAACAGCATGACTCTGAATTACCTCGGCTACATGTTGGCTGACCACGGCATCAAGCTCGAGGAGGCTCTGGCCATGATCAAGAAGGCGGTCGAGCTTGATCCGCAAAACTATGCCTACCTTGACTCGCTTGGCTGGGCCTATTTCAAGCTCGGCCAGTACAACGTGGCAGAAACCGATTTGCGCAAGGCCGTCGAGCGCAACTCAATGGACGCCACGGTGCACGACCATCTCGGCGAAGTCTACGAAAAGACGGGACGCCTGAAGCTGGCCGCTGCGCAGTGGGAAGAGTCTCTCAACGAATTCGAGCACACGATGACAGCCGACATGGATCCGGGAGACGTGGGCAAGGTGCAGAAGAAGCTCGACAGTGTACGAGTCAGGATTGCCCGGGAAGGGCCTATCGCGACCTCTACGAAGCCTTGATTCATCAGACATTGATTCGCAAGACTTTGATGCGTCTGCCCGCCGAATGTGCGGCTTCCAATACCGGGGTGCTGGTTGAACGCGAGTACCCCGAAACTCCCCATCCTTACCGGCTTCCTTTTGAGCGCGATCGCGCGCGCATCATCCACGCGCGGGCTTTCCGGCGTCTGGCCGGCAAGACCCAGGTGTTCACTCACCGCTACTCCGACCATTTTCGCAGCCGCCTCACCCACACCATGGAAGTGGCGCAGATCGCGCGCACCGTCGCTGCGGTGCTGGGTCTGAATGAAACGCTTGCTGAATCGCTTGCGCTCGTCCATGACATTGGTCACCCGCCGTATGGGCATGCCGGCGAGCGGGCCCTGGACGAAGCCTTGCGCGAACACGGCCTTCGCTTCGATCACAATCTGCACGCCTTGCGTATCGTGGAGCACTTCGAAAGCCGGTATGCCGAGTTTCGCGGGCTAAACCTCACTCTCGGGGTCCGCGAGGGCATCATCAAGCACTCGCGCGACTACTCCCCTGTCGATCACCCGGAACTTACCGCGTATTTTCTCGATCAGCGCCCGCCGCTCGAGGCCCAGCTCATCGATCTGGTCGACGAAATCGCCTATCTTACCGCCGATCTCGACGATGGCTTCGAGGCCGGGATACTGTCGCTGGGCGAGACGCGCGCGGGAATCCGGCTACTTGAGGGATTCTATGTGCCAATGCAGGCCAAATATCCCGAGGCGGCTGAGAAACTCGTCTTCAACGAAGCACTGAAGCGCGTGCTCAACTCGCTGGTTGATGACTTAATCGACGAAACTCGCCTTCGCTCTGAGCGGGCAAACGCGGATACCCTCGAAGCGATCCGGGACTCACCTCATCGCCTTGCCGCCTTCTCGCCAGCCATGGAAGAGTTGCGCCTCGAAGCCAAGCGCTACCTCTATGACCATCTTTACAATGCCCCCGAGCTTGCACGCGACCATGACGAAGCCGACCAGGTGATCGCGACACTCTTTCATGCCTGGGTTGCCAATCCGGAGTTGCTGCCGCAAAGCTACGCCTCGCAAATCGAAGCAGAGGGTGCTCCCCGCGTAGTTGCCGACTATATTGCCGGGATGACCGACCAGTACATCCTCGGTCACTATGAAGCATGGACTTCAAGGAATGCCTGAAGAGAGCCGGTCAAGCAGGCTGAGCCTGCTCATTTCACGTCTCTTCCAGCCGTAATTTCCACTCGCCGCAGTTTGCTCTTCAACGCGAAGCTCCGTACGATAGATGAGACGTCCCCTGTTGCGTTCCCACTGGCTCCACGCACATTCGAGCGCATCCGAAACAATCGTGAAAACAATTGTGGACGAGTAAATTTGGAAGGCATCACGTTGAGCTCAGCAGAAACTCTCGAAACTACCCCGCAGCCCGAAGAGCAAACCCACGCCGACCACGAGGGCCATGCGCACGACCATGACCACGAGCACAGCCATGAAGGTCATCAACACGGCCCAACGCTGAACCCCGAACTTACCCGCGAGGTCGAGGTGGAGGTGCCCGCCGATGAAGTCGCGCGCAGCTTCCGCACCGTTGTGAAGCGCTATCAGAAGCAGGCTCGCATCCCCGGTTTTCGGGCCGGCAAGGTGCCCGAGTCGCTGATTCGCAGCCGCTTTGCGGATGGCATCCGTCAGGATGTGGTGGAGTCCGTGCTGCCGAATCACTTCCGATCCGCGATTGAGCAGCAGAACGTTAAGCCCATCTCGCAGCCCCAGGTCACCGATCTCAAGCTCGAAGACGGACAGCCGCTCAAGTTCAAGGCTGTCTTTGAGGTCCTACCTGAGTTCTCAATCGATGGCTATCAGCAGATCAAGGTCGACAAAGCCGATACAACGCTGACCGAAGGGGAGTTCGACGCTGAGTTCGACCGCGTGCGGGATTCGCGCTCAACGATGGAGCCGGTTACCGAAGATCGTGCCCTCGTCGACGGCGACTGGGCGCAGATCAGTTTTCACGGCGATGTGAAGGGCGAAGCCGTCGAGAGTTCGGAAGCTGCGGCGCAACCGATTGAGGGTCAGGACGTGATGATCGAAGTTGGCGGCCCGAACACGCTCCCGTCTTTCAACGAGGCGCTGCGCGGCTCAATGCCGGGACAGGAGCTTACATTCGAGGTGAGCTACCCCGCCGATTTCGGCGAGAAGCGGCTGGCCGGCAAGTCCGTCTCTTACGACGTAGAGGTCAAGGGCATCAAGAAGAAGGTTCAGTCCGAGCTGAACGATGAGTTCGCCAAAGAACTGGGTGAATACGAGGGCATTGAAGACTTCAAGACCAAGTTGCGTGAGCATCTGGCAAACGACAAGGAGCGCCGGCTCCAGGGAGAGACTCGAGACAAGCTGGTCGAAGCTTTTGTCGCGCACTATCAGTTCCCTGTTCCGGAGTCGCTCGTTCAGACGCAGATCGATGCGCGCCTCGATCGCGGCCTGCGTGCGCTCGCGGCCCAGGGTATGCGCACCGAAGACATGCGCAAGCTTGACTTCGCAAGACTGCGCGAAGCCCAGCGCAATTCAGCGATGGCCGAGGTAAAGGCGACCCTCATTCTGGATAAGATCGCGGTTGCGGAAAATGTAGAAGTCAGCGACGAAGACTTTGAACGGGAGCTGCAAATCATCTCTCTGCAGACGCGGGAACCCCTAGAAACTCTCCGTGCGCGTTTGACGGACGAAGGCGCTCTGGCTAGAATTCGGGAACAACTACGAAGAGAAAAGACTGGAAGCATCCTTTACGAGCGGCTTGCTTAAGAGGAAGTGTACTGGCCGGCGAGAGCTTGGTTTCTCCGGCTTTAACTTCACACTGTTGATGAAGCGCCTGCGCTTCGAGGACTGAGAGTTAAAGAAGTATGGCACTCGTACCCATGGTGGTCGAGCAGACGAGTCGAGGCGAGCGCGCCTACGACATCTATTCGCGTCTGCTTCGCGACAACATTATTTTTCTGGGCACGCCGATCGACGATCAGATCGCGAATCTCATCATTGCCCAGATGCTCTTTCTCTCCGGCGAAGATCCGGAAAAGGATATTCAGCTCTACATCAACTCGCCCGGTGGATCGATCACGGCTGGTCTGGCGATTTACGACACAATGCAGTTCATCAAGAACGACGTCGTAACCTATTGCATCGGTCAGGCGGCCAGCATGGGCGCGTTCCTGCTGATGTCCGGGACAAAGGGCAAGCGTTTTGCTCTTCCTAACTCTCGCATTCTTATCCACCAACCATCCATGGGCGGCCTGTCCGGCCAGGCCACGGACATTGACATTCACGCGCGCGAAATTCTGCGCATTCGTGAAATCACCAACAACCTGATGTCGAAACATACCGGGCAGTCGCTGGAAAGAATAGAACGCGATGTTGAACGCGACTTCATCATGAATGCCCCGCAGTCGAAGGAATATGGCATCATCGATGAAATCATCGACCGGCCCCCCAACTTGGCCCGTGTTTGATTCATTGAAGCAACGCGAAGGAGTAGCAGCATGAAAACGCGCACGGGATCGGACGACACATTAAGGTGTTCGTTCTGCCACAAGTCGCAGGACGCCGTGGCAAAGCTTATTTCTTCCCCCAGCGACTACCCGCGCGCGTACATCTGCGACGAATGCGTTGCCGTCTGCAATTCCATACTTGAAGACGACCGCGGCGAGACGCCGCCCGGTGCGGCGCCGGCTCACCTGCCCAAGCCGCTTGAGGTGAAGGCCTTTCTCGACGAGTATGTGATAGGCCAGGAGCAGACGAAGAAGAAGCTCGCCGTCGCCGTCTACAACCACTACAAGCGCATCCAAATGAACCGCACGCGGGGCAACGATGTGGAGCTGTCAAAGTCCAACATCCTGCTGGTCGGCCCCACCGGCAGCGGTAAGACGCTGCTTGCGCATACTTTGGCCAAGATGCTCGATGTGCCTTTCGCTATCGTCGACGCAACCACGCTGACTGAGGCCGGTTATGTGGGTGAGGATGTAGAGAACATCATCCTCAAGCTACTGCAAGCTGCCGACGGCGATGTGGCTCGGGCACAAACCGGCATCATCTACATCGACGAGATCGACAAGATTGGCCGTAAAGACGAAAACCCTTCGATCACGCGCGATGTCTCCGGTGAAGGAGTGCAGCAGGCGCTCTTGAAGATTCTCGAAGGCACGGTCGCCAACGTTCCTCCGCAGGGCGGACGCAAGCATCCGCACCAGGAATTCACTCCGGTGGACACCACCAACATTCTTTTCATCTGTGGCGGAGCTTTTGTGGGTCTGGAGCGTGTCATTGGCCGCCGTGTCGGCAAAAAAGCCCTGGGTTTCAAGGCCATCGCCGACAAAGATCACCAGGAAACGGGCGTGAACATCGGCGCCCAGCGTGACTCGGAACTGCTGCGCCGCGCCGAACCACAGGACCTTATCAAATTTGGCTTGATCCCAGAGTTTGTGGGCCGCCTACCAGTCATGGGCGTCCTGGACGAGTTGGATGAAGCAGCATTGATCGAAATTCTCACCAAGCCGCGCAACGCCATCCTGAAGCAGTATCAGCGGCTATTTGAATATGAGGGCGTCAAGATTCTGTTCTCCGAAGAGGCTTCACGCGCTATCGCGCAGGAAGCACTGTTACGCAAGGTCGGCGCACGTGGCCTGCGGATGATCCTGGAAGAGCTGATGCTCGACCTGATGTATCACCTACCCAGCAACAAGAAGATCAAGGAGCTCGAGATCACAGCTGAAATGGTCAAGAAGCGCGACCTTTCGATGATGCTGCTTGATAAGGCCGGCTAGGAACCAATACGCGTTGCAGATACGAATGAAATACGAAGGCGAGCCGCGAAGCTCGCCTTTGTGCTTTCATCATCTGATCGTTGTCATTGCACATGACGGTAACAAGTGACCGAAGTTCATCCCGTTATGAGCCTTAATGGGTTAAAGTTCATCTAAAGAGTTATGAGAGGGGGTTCAGTGACCCAATCCAAAGAGAGCCGCGACAGGAACGATCTGCGCAAACTTCCCATGATGCCCATCCGGGACATGGTGATCTTTCCGCACATGATGACGCCCTTCGTCGTCGGACGTGAATCAAGCGTCCGCGCTCTCGAAGAGGCGCTGAACGGCGACCGCAAGATTTTTCTCGCCACCCAGCACGACGCGCGCGTGGATGAACCGCAAGCCGAAGACATTTTCCCGGTAGGGACAATCGGCAATATCGTGCAGAGCGTCAAGATGCCGGACGGCAATATCAAGGTTCTGGTCGAAGGACTGGAGCGGGCGCGGGCCATCGAGATGAACGACTCGGATGGCTTCTTTGTCGCCACGGTGAGCACGGTAAAGGTTGAGTTTGAACCATCCCCGCAGATCGAACAGCTGGTACAGCGAGTTACGTCGCTTTTTGAGCAGTACGTAAAGCTGCAGCAATCGCTGAATTACGAGACGATGATCGCCGCCGTTCGCACTGACGAGCCGGCCAAGCTCGCCGACACCATCGCAGCAAACCTGCAACTCGAGATCGCAGAAAAGCAGATGATCCTTGACGTCTTCGATCCGTCGGAGCGCCTCAGCATGATTGCCGATGTGCTGGACGTAGAGATCGAAAAGCTCAATATGGATCGCAGCGTGCAGTCGCGAGTCAAGCGGCAGATGGAGCGCGCGCAAAAAGAGTACTACCTCAACGAGAAGATCAAGGCGATCCAGAAGGAGCTTGGCCGCGGCGAAAAGAGCGAGTTCGACGAGTTGAAACGGAAGATAGAGACCTCCGGCATGCCCAAGGAGGTCTTCGACAAGGCTATTCAGGAGCTCAAGAAGCTTGAAGCCATGCCGCCGATGTCAGCTGAGTCGACCGTGTCGCGGAACTATCTGGACTGGCTGCTGGCTGTGCCCTGGAAGAAGAAATCCAAGGAGACACGGAGCATCGATCACGCGGAAAAGGTTCTGAACGCGGATCACTATGGCCTCGAAAAAATCAAGGAGCGCATTCTCGAGTTCCTTGCGGTGCGCCAGCTTGTAAAGAATCCGAAGGGCTCCATTCTCTGCTTCGTCGGACCTCCGGGCGTCGGCAAGACTTCGCTCGGCATGTCAATCGCCAAGGCCACGGGGCGCAAATTTGTCCGCATGTCGCTGGGCGGCGTACGCGATGAAGCCGAAATCCGTGGCCACCGGCGCACGTACATCGGCGCGCTTCCCGGCCAAATCATCCAGTCGATGAAGAAGGCGGGCACGCGGAATCCGGTGTTCATGCTGGATGAAGTCGACAAGATGGCTTCCGACTTCCGCGGCGATCCGGCCTCCGCGCTGCTTGAGGTCCTGGATCCTGAGCAGAACACGAGTTTTCAGGATCACTACCTGGACGTCGAGTATGACTTATCTCAGGTTCTTTTCGTTGCCACTGCCAACGTCTTGCACACGATTCCTCCGGCGCTGCAGGATCGTATGGAGATCCTGCGCCTGCACGGCTACACCGAGGCGGAGAAGCTTGAAATCGCCAAGCAATATTTAGTCCGGAAACAGCGGGAAAACACCGGCCTCACGGACAAAAACGTTACTTTCGCCGACGACGCGATTGCTGAGATTATCCGCAGCTATACGCGCGAAGCCGGGGTCCGCAATCTCGAGCGTGAAATCGGAAACGTCGCCCGCAAGGTCGCCCGCAAAGTCGTGAAGAACGGAGCCAAACACAAGGAGTCGATCACAGCTTCCAACGTTTCAGACTTCCTCGGCGTGGCCAAATTCCGCGATTCGCTGGTTCACGAGAAGAACGAAGTTGGTCTTGTCAACGGCCTCGCATGGACCGAAGTTGGCGGCAGCATTCTGCAAACCGAAGTCCAGATTCTCGACGGCAAAGGCAAGCTCACCACCACCGGCCAACTGGGCGACGTGATGCAGGAATCAGCGCAGGCGGCTCTCTCGTATGTCCGCAGCCGGTCGCATCATCTGGGTTTGCCGCGCGACTTCTATCGCAACGTTGACATTCATATCCATGTGCCAGAAGGCGCAATTCCGAAAGACGGTCCATCGGCGGGCATTACGCTCGCTACCGGGGTCGCCAGCGCGCTCATCAAGATTCCCGTGCGTCGCGATATCGCCATGACCGGCGAGATCACGCTGCGCGGCAAGGTCCTACCCATCGGCGGATTGAAAGAGAAGCTGCTCGCTGCGCATCGCGCAGGAATCTTCGAGGCCATTCTGCCCAAGGACAATCAGAAGGACCTGGCCGATCTTCCTGAGAATCTCAAGAGTGCGATGAAGCTGAACTTTGTTGATTCCATGGACGAGGTACTCAAGCTGGCGCTCGAAGCCCCGATACCCGAATTGAAGGAAGAAACTCCGGAAGTTCTCGCAACTGTTCCGCCATTGCCTTTGCCCGAGCAGCGCCCGCATCAGTAATCCAGATCAGGGTTGCACACCGCGCGCTGCCCTCTATCCCCGAAATTTTCCGATCGTCGGGCGACCGTTAATCAGTGTGATTTGCACAAGCATCGGCGTTCCCCAGCCATGCCATGTTTTCAGATCAAAGGATTTACCGCTTGGGATCTCCCATCCCTGCACATGATCAATCTGCACGGGCCTGCCTGGCTCACAGGCCACAGGCTTGCCTGCTGCTTCGTAAAAATCAACCTCGCCCTTTCCCACAACTCTTGCATTCCCATCAGGCTCGACTAAGAGCGCCGTCTTCTCATCCACGCCGATGCCGCGAACTCGCGTTGCCTGGCCGGAGGCGAGAATGCGAGCCATGAAGACCAGCAAGCGACCTTCGCGGTGGCGCGTATCAAAATGCGTGTCCGTGATGATGCCGCGCAGTATGGGAATCCCGAGCAGGTCGGGCGCAATTACCACCTGCCGATAGAAAGGATCGGCCAGCGCGGACTCGCTCTTCAGGTCCGGGTCGTCGGGCTTATCCCCTTCGGCAGAATAGATGTATTCGCCCAACACAGCCAGTCCTGCACTGGTGCCTCCAATCGGAATGCCGCGCTTCACCGCATCGCGCAGCGCGGTTTCGACCGGAGTTCCCCGCCAGAATCTTGTGTATTTCGCCTGATCGCCGCCGGAGATGAAGACCGCCTCCGCCTTTTGAATCTTCTCGGCGACCACCGGTTCCAGGGCCGCTTCGCGATCGGGGATGACGATAGTCTCCACCGAATTCAGCGTGCAGAGTCCGTTGATGTAGGGGTTGTAGGCATCGTCGCCAGAGGCGCGCAGGACCAACAGGTCGCCGCCGTCGGCGCGGTCGCACAACCAGCGAAACGCTTCATCCAGATCTGTTCCGCCACCCATGAGCGCGTAGCCCGGACGCGGATGCCGGACGACGTCGGTGGCCGCTCCTACCCGGTAATCCACAGCGTGCGGCGCATGCTGAACCTGCGCCCCGGCGGCGACAATCATCCCCAAGAGCAGGAGCGATGCTACTTTCAAATGACCCTCGGTTGTTCTAGTGAGCAAGCAGGCCAAAGATTACCACGCCGGTTGGCGTTCCGACATACACCTTGCCGTTGGCTAATACCGGCGTTATGAACTTATTGTCGGCAAAGCTGTCTCTCCCATTCGCGGCCTGACTGCTGTTGTAGAGTTCGTGACCCAGATTGGCGGCATCGTATGCATGCAACACGCCGTTACTGGAGTTCTCGACAGCCCAGACAATACCGTCCTGCGTGCCATTGGCGCTAACGCTGGGAGTCGCCCCAGGATAGGGGAACACTGTTGACGACTGGCTGGCCGGACTCGTTTGGAGCTGTGCGTTAACCACGCTGAATGCCTTCAGCACGTCGCTTTGGCCGCCATAGTACACCGTTCCGTTGAACCATGCGGGCATGCCCCACTCTCCGGCTGCCAGAGCCCCGGGCAGTTGCTGGTAGATATTGTTGCTGACGGAGTTGAATTTTCCCATGTCATTTCGATCGACCACATAGATGGACCTGTCTTTTCCTGCACCCACGGCCAACTGATGCACCTGCCCCATCGCATCCGTGAGGTCAGGTAACAGAAGGGCGCCGCCCGATCCCAGGTCCTGATCGGCGTCCGATTCCATCACCGTGTTGGAAGAATTGAAATAGTCCGCCACCGTGAGCTCTCCATTGGCGGTTGAAACCTTCACGAAGGCGTTTCCATAGTCGCCGTGGATGGGGAACCCGGTCGCATCGAGAGTTGCATCGAAGCCGCCATTCGCATCGAGAAAATAGATGTTGCCGCTCGTATCTCCCGCCAGGCCGGCGCCCGCCATCCAGATCGTGCCCGCTCCTTCTCCAAATCCCGTTCCACCGCTGTTCGGAGTCAAATTCAGGACTGACGTCTGCTTCAGAGTCTGCTCGCTGTAAGCCATCAGCCAGCCGGTATAGGGAGTCTGATCGCAATGCGATGTCCAGCCCAGATAAATCGTGGCGTTCATCAGCAACAGACCGACGCGCTCAGCGTAGCTGCCCGGATCGAACGTCTGCAGGCCATTACTGGAAAAGGCTCCTGTACCCGGGTAGGTGGCCTGTATCTCGGTTGGGCTTCCACTCAACTCCCCGCCGGTTGTCAGATCCAGTGCGTGCAGCCGCTGGTGGTAGTTGCCGCTCGTGTCTTGACTCATAGCAACGACGAAGATAGCTCCCTGAGCCCCGTAATGCCGGTCGATGACTGGCGTAGATGTGATACCGATCTCGGGACTGATCTGGCTGCAAGAGTGATCGCCGCTTGTCGTCTCATTTGCGCCAAGTACGGAAATCTTCCATAACTGAGTGCCGGTATCTGCGTCGAAGGCGTAGACGCTATCGTGTTCGGAAGCCACGTAGAGCACATTGTGGGTCTGTCCGTTGACGGTCATGCCAGAGAGATACAGAGGCGCAGCATCCACTTTGCCGTCGGTCGTGTCGAAACCAACCTTGCCGAATCCGCTGGAATTCACGTTCGACGGGGTCAGGATCGTTTCGTTGGCATTCAGCCCGTCGCGGGCATTGTCGTAGTGATACGTGGTGACATCAATGCCGACAGCCGCTGCGGCATTCACCGTGAGCTGCAGCGTGGCGGAGTGGCTCAGGCTGGCTGAGGTTCCGGTAAATGTCACGGTTACGGTTCCTGCTGCCGCGGTCGATGCCGCGGTCAGGGTGACGTTCTGAGCCGTGCCCGGAGTGAGAGTCAGAGTTGACGGATTTGCCGTCACTCCGGCGGGTAAGCCGCTCAGGGCCACGTTTACGCTGGCTGTGAATCCATTCAGAGCGTTCGCGGTTACGGCAACCACCTGCCCAGCGGCACCGGCTGTCAGATTGAGGCTCATGGGCCTTACGGTCAGAGAGAAATCAGACGCAGGGGCTGCCGCCGTTACCGTAAGTGCTACCGTCGCCGTGTGATTGAGGCTTCCGGACGTGCCCGTCAGGGTGATCGTCGCCATGCCTGCCACCGCAGTTGATGCCGCGGTCAGCGTGACATTCTGAGCCGTGCCCGGAGTGAGAGTCAGAGTTGACGGATTTGCCGCCACTCCGGCGGGTAGGCCGCTCAGGGTCACGTTTACGCTGGCTGCGAATCCACTCAGAGCATTCGCGGTTACGCCAACCGTCTGCCCAGTGGCACCGGCTGTCAGACTGAGCGTGGCAGGTGAAGCCGTGAGGGCGAAATCAGCAGGGGCGGATATGGTATTGGAGGCATTGCTTCCGCAGCCGGCGATGGAGACGAGGATTGCGGCGCAGAATATGGAGGCGAGGACCGACGCTAGAACATCGCGCATGAAACACCTGTAAATCGATACTGCCGTCCCGGGACCTCCATTCTAATGAGGGCGGGGCTCCGCAGGCCATTCAGCCTGTTGATGACAACGAAAGTCGCGCGTCATTCAGACACATCCCAGCGCATGTTCCAGATCGCCCAGCAGGTCGTCCACGTCTTCAATGCCTACCGAGATGCGCACCAGGCCATCCGTGATGCCCAGCTTGGCGCGAGCCTCCTCGCCAATCGCCGCATGGGTCATCGTCGCCGGATGCGAAATCAGCGTCTCGACGCCGCCAAGGGATTCACCGAGGGTGCACACCTTAACCTGCTTGAGCATCGCGTTGGCGTTCTCGAGAGAACCAGTCTCAAACGAGATCAGCGCACCAAAGCCCGACATCTGCCGTTTGGCCAGTTCATGCTGCGGATGCGAGGCAAGGCCCGGATAAAATACGCGGCTGACTTTCTTGTGCCGCGCCAAAAATTCCGCGATCTTTCTTCCACTGGCGTCATGCTGGCGCATGCGTACGGCTAAAGTCTTCACCCCGCGCAGGATCATCCAGCACTCGAACGGTGAAAGAATGCCACCTGTGCACTTCTGGACGAAGGCGAAGTTCTCCTTGTGCTCGGGCTTGGTGCCCACTAAAACCCCGCCCAACCCATCGCTGTGGCCGTTCAGAAACTTGGTTGTGGAGTGCATCACGATGTCCGCGCCCAGCTCAATCGGCCGCTGAAAATATGGCGACATGAACGTGTTGTCTACGGCCAATTCGACACCGCGCTCGTGACAAACTTCGGCGACGGCGCGAATGTCGGTCAGCGTCATGATGGGGTTGGTCGGTGTTTCGATGTGGACCAGTTTCGTCGAGGGCCGGATGGCGTGACGAACATTCTCAGGGTCAGAAGTATCGACGTAGCTGAATTCGATGCCGTAACGGGTAACGATCTGGTCGAATAGCCGCGGCGTGCCGCCATATACGTTCTCACCGCAGATCACATGGTCACCGCTTCGGAACATCGTGATCATGGCCATGATGGCTGCCATGCCGCTAGCGAAGACATGCGCGCTGGTGCCCCCTTCAAGCGAGGCAAGGTTGGTTTCGAGCGCGTCGCGCGTCGGATTCGAGACGCGGGAGTATTCGTAACCCTTGTGCTTGCCGATCTCTTCCTGCGCGTAGGTGGAGGAGAGATAGATCGGTATGTTGACGGCTCCGGTCAGCGGATCAGGATGCTGTCCGTCGTGAATGGCGCGCGTGGCAAAGCCGTGCTTCTGTTCGATCATCCTGAAACGAATCCTCCTGGTTAAGCTCGGTTGTACCCGAGGGGGGGTCGACCTGGACGGCTAATCCTGGAAAATATTCTTCGACAGATAGCGCTCGGCTGAATCCGGGATGATGGTCCCAACGCGTTTGCCGGGCCCCAGTCGCTCGGCAACCGCAACGGCTGCGTGGACAATCGCTCCCGAACTTGAACCCGCCAGCAGACCCTCTTCTGCCGCCAATCGCCTCACCATCGCAAAGGCGTCCTCATCCACCACCATCGCAATTTCGTCCGTAACCGCGCGGTCAAAAGTATCCGGCACAAACGAAACGCCGATTCCCTCAACCTTGTGGGGACCCGGCTCGCCCCCCTGCAGCACTGACCCCTGGGTTTCCACCGCAACCGTCAGAATGTCCGGGTTTCGTTCCTTCAAAAAGCGCGCCACCCCGGAGAAGGTTCCGCCCGTTCCGATCCCGGCGACGAAGGCATCGACACGGCCTTCCATCTGCTCCCATATCTCTACTGCTGTTGTGTCGTGATGGAACTGCGGGTTCGCCTGGTTCTCGAACTGCAGCGCGGCAAATGCGTTCGGATCGTCCTTTGCTAAATCCCGCGCCCGCGCAATCGCTCCGCGCATGCCCTCGATTTCAGGAGTGCGGATGACGGTCGCGCCAAAGCCGCGCATCAGGATGCACTTCTCTTCCGCAAAACCCTCAGGGACAAAGAGCACCACGCGATAACCGCGGTTGACGCCGACCAGCGCCAACCCCACTCCGGTGTTGCCGGCGGTGGCCTCGACGATGGTCGATCCGGGAGTCAAAATACCGCGCCGCTCCGCGTCAAGGATCATCCCCAGCGCGGCGCGATCCTTCACGCTGCCTCCGGGGTTCAGAAACTCGAGCTTGGCGTACACCGCCGCCCACTCTGGCCGAGCGACTCTGCGCAGATGCAGCATAGGCGTCTGCCCCATCAGCTCGGTGATATCTTCGGCGACCCGCAAGGCCGCTCCTATTTGCTGTACAGCGCTTGATCCACTCATAACAAAACTCCTTAGTGTAGCAGGCGGCCGCACTCCTCTGAGGCATTTCGCGAGTTACCTCGGGCACCCCTCGTCACCTTTTTGCTTGGGGATTCCCACTTTGCTCCGGTAATCTTTACGTAGCGTGCGCCGACACGAGGCGATCTGTCCTGCGGACATCGGCCCGAGTAGGTACCTTGCCGATAACCCCGTCCACCTCCGCGCAGGGAAAGAGCCGGGCCGTTTCCATGCTCGTGCTCGCCACGATCGGAGTTTCCATTTGCGTGTGGGCAGCCGGCTGGCTGCTTTATGGCGCGGCCCGGCGACTCAACGAGTCACGCGACTGGCTGGAGCATTCTCAGTCGATCGTCTCCGATCTGCAGCTTGAGATGCAGCGGCTTGACCGCATCGAACCGAACATACAGCTTTACCTGCTCACCCACGACGAAAACAATCTTCGTAATGCGCAAACGAATGGCATCTCACTTTATTCGAGCGCTCTGCATCTGCAAGAACTGGTCCGCGACAACCCGGGCCAGGCAACGCATGCTCAAGAGCTGGTAAATCAGGCTGCGGCCCTGGTGAAGACGCTCAATACTCTCACTCCCCAGTCGCAATTCCCGTCGCAACAACTGCTCAGCTGCGGAGAGATTCTGAGCCTGATGCAGGCAACGGAGCGCGAAGTGCTCACCAGGCGGACCGAGGCTGCAAAACTCAATGCCTCTCGCAGTCTGCTTACCAGTGTCAGCTTTACCGGCCTTTCTTTAGGCGTGGTGATTGTTCTCTTCGGCTTTCTTTTACGGGACGCGATGCACCGCCGTCGATACGAGGAGCGGTTGTCAGAGACCAATGAAAAGCTGGCCGGGACCATTCGCGCGCTCGAGCGCCAGGCCCGTGAATCGGATTTGCTGACCTCGGCCCGCGATGAACTGCAGCTTTGCGTGAGCTCCCTCCAGGCACAGCAAGCCTCGGTACGCTACTTTGGGCAGCTGCTGCCAGGAACCAGTGGCGGAATCTGCCTTATTAATAACTCGCGGCAGCTGGTTGAAGTGGCTGCCACCTGGGGCGACACAGCAGCGTTGTTCGATGGCTTTGCGCTCGATGCCTGCTGTGGTCTGCGCTCCGGTCGTATGCGCTGGCGAAAACCCAGCCAGTCGGAAGTCCATTGCGCACATTTCTCCGGCAGTCCACCGGAAAACTATCTCTGTCTGCCGCTTGCCGCCTACGGCGAAACTCTGGGCATCGTTTATGTGGAATGCGCCTCGTCCGGCATCGCCGCCATGGTCGACGCAAACCTCGGCGCCCTGCAGCAGATGGTTGAGCTGGCTTCGATCGGCATCGCCGGTCTCAACCTGCGCAGTAAGCTCGAACACCAATCCATCCGCGACAGTCTTACCGGCCTGTATAACCGGCATTTCATGGAGATTGCCCTCGATCGCGAGTTGCGACGCGCTACACGTCACCAGCAACCTCTCGCCGTGCTGGTTCTTGATGTCGACCACTTCAAGGCGTTTAACGATACACACGGTCATGAGGCTGGAGACGTCGTTTTACGCGAAGTTGCCGGAACCCTGCGCGAAACTGTCCGCAGCGAAGACATTGTTTGCCGTTTCGGCGGTGAAGAGTTCGTCGTTATCCTGCCGGAGCTGTCGACGGAAGAAGCTCTGGCACGGGCCGAATCGCTCAGGCACATGGTAAGTGAAATCCGACTGCATTATCGTGGCGAGGCGCTGCACGATGTAACCATCTCCATCGGCATCGCCATGTATCCGAACAATGCCGAGACGGTCGAACAGCTCTTGTGGGTTGCCGACCGCGCACTCTATCAAGCAAAACATGAAGGACGCAACCGGGTAATTCTGGCTGAGCAGGTTGCCGCCGAACAGGGTGCCCCGAGTCAGCGAAGCATCGCTCAAACAGCCGTTTCCTGAACTATCGTTTCCGGTTCGGCATCAGGGTGCTTTCGCAGTCTTTGCGTCCGATGCCACCGGCTTCGGATAGTACCCGCTGCGGGTTCTCACCACCAACTTTCCGTGACCCGCGCCGTGCGCCTCCACTTTCAGCGTGCGGTAGCCGCCCTGAGAGGGCGGTTTGGTCGAGTGATAGCCAATGGTGTACTGGTTGCGGATGTCGCGCGCCACCTCCGCTGCAATCGAATCCACATCAGCAAGCGATTTGGGGAAGAAGGCGATACCACCTGTCTCGTCCGACAACAGCTTTAGAGCGCGCTTTGCCCTCCGCGACTCGCGCCCGCCATTGTCGCCAAACAACAGGCCGATCGAATACACGACCGGTCCCTGCAAATCCTGCACGCGTCGAATTGTCTGCTCAAGCGTGAAGGTCGATGCATTGTCTTCGCCATCGGTAATAATCAGCAAAGCCTGTTTGGGACGCTTGGCGTTCTTCGCAAGCTGGTCGGCCGAAGCCACAACCGCGTCGTAGAGCGCCGTGCCGCCCTTTGAGTCAATGTGCGCCAGTCCTTCGCGCAACTTGCCGATGTCCGAGGTAAAGTCCTGGTCGATAAACGCCTCATCGGAGAAATTCACGATGAAAGCCTCGTCTTCTCGGTTTGAAGCCTTCACCAGATCGAGCGCGGCGGTATTCACAGCGGCCCGCTTGTCGCGCATAGAACCCGAATTATCCACGAGGATTCCCATGGATACCGGGATGTCCTGGTGCTGGAAGGATGCGACAGTCTGCAGCACGCCATCCTCAAAGACTTTGAAATCATCCTTCTTCATGTCCGTCACCAGCTGGCCATTTTCGTTCAGCACGGTCACGTTCAGGACAACCTCATCCACGTTGCGCTTCAGGGTGAAGCCGCCATGGGCACCCTTTTCAAGCTCGGTACCACGAGTAGCCGAACCAGGGTGCTCCGGGCTAACCGCTTCATTGTCCGCGGCATCGGGAGAGATGACCGGGTCGCGGTCCACGTTCAGCGGCGGCTGGGTCTCCGGCTTCTGAGCCGGCGCGGTCTGCGTCTGTCCGGCAGCGGAAGGAGGAGCTGGGGGTTCGCCAGCGAGAGCTCGCGCGGCAGCCGATTTGGGTGCAGATACGGGAATTGGCGACGTGGACGCGCTTTGCGCCGGAAGAGCAAGCGGGGCGACAAATAAGAGAGCCAGCGTCAGAGCAACTGCCAAAAAAGGACGATTACTGCAAGGGAGCATAGTATCCGGTACGCGCGTGGACCGTAAGCTGAGGCAGCCCCGCCGGAGGCACCAGCCTCACCTTCAATTTACGCCATTTCCCGTCATGCTTATCGTTATCCGGCTTGTAACCAATGACATATTCGTTGCGCAATTCGGCGCTGATCTTGGTCGCAATGTCACCCATTTCCGAAACGTCATCAACGCGGAAGAGACGGCCCCCAGTCTCTTCGCTGATGTCGTTGAGCAACAGGGGCCCCATGCGCTCTTCAGTAGTCGCCGCGTACGGATCGAAGATGCCAATGGAATATATCTGCACGCCGGATTCGCGCACCACAGATCGCACTTCGCCCTCGGTATAACGGCTGCGATTGTCGCCGCCGTCCGAAACCACCAACAGTGCTTTGCGTTCGTACTTTGCCTGCTTCATCTTGTTCAGACCGAAATAGATCGCATCCAGCAGGGCGGTCCGATGCTCGGCCTTCACGATGGCCAGGCGCGCTTCGATCTGATCCACCGACGAAGTAAAATCCTCGATCAGCTCCGGCCTGTCGTTGAAACCAACTACGAAGAATTCATCTTGCGGATTCGAAGTCTTCATGAACTGCAGGATCGAGTCCCGCGCGCGGATCACCTTGTTGGTCATGCTTCCGCTCAGATCGAAGATGACCCCGATGGAGACCGGCGCGTCCTCGGTCGAGAAAGACTTGATCGTCTCCAGGTGATTGTTCTCGTAGATAAAGAAATTCTCTTTTTCGAGCCCAGTCACCAGGCGGTCCATGGGGTCGGTCACGGTCAGCGGCACCAGTACCAAGTTCACGTTCACACGAATACGCTCGCCGGAACGGGCTTTCAAAGCTTCTTTCCCCTCGACCGGCTTCGGTTCGGTACTCGGGGGGGGCGCAGGAGGTTGCACGTGAACAGTACTCAACGGATCTTCCTGTGCGTGTGCGATACGAGGGACTGATCCAGCCGCCACCAACAGGCATGCTGCCGCCAACAGCCTGAAAGCAAACGCCTTGGGGCGCTTCGGAGTCAGGCATCTGATTCTAAAACCAACTGGGATCGGGCTGTGGGTAGCCATCATCAATTTGAGTTCCACACTTTGAGCCGCCACACTCTCACAAATTCGGACGCCACTCAGCCCAACTAGTGCTGCAAGCCTGTGAAACGCTGGTGATTTGCATCCTAGCACGCTGCGAAGGTCCTTGCTCCGGCATCTTTGGTCTCGTCACAACTTCTTTTCCAGCATGGGAATACGTTGTATCATCGGCTTCTTTCCTCACTCGAGCGGCGCAGGGTGAACCAGGCCGCTGATTTACAATCGGGCAGGATTCATCGGAAAGAAGGGCCGGTCTGGTTCAGCAGTCCGGCATACAGGACCCCTCGGATCGCATGGCCCACGTCTATCCATTTCGTGCCCTTCGTTACAACCCATCGCTCGTCCGCCTGCAAGACGTCGTCACCCAGCCCTATGACAAAATTACCCCCGGCATGCAGCAGGCTTACTACCAGCGCAGCCCGTACAATCTGGTCCGCATCATCCTCGGGCTGCCTGAACTCTTTGATTCAGCAGCGGATGGCGATGTCTACACCCGCGCGGCAGGAGATTTCTCAGCATGGCGCGCAACCGGGATCCTCACCCAGGAAAGTGAACCCTGCGTTTTCGCCTACTCGCAGCGCTTTATCGTTCCCGGCACTTCAGACAAATTTCTGGAGCGCCGCGGCTTCATCGCTCTTGGCGAGCTCTACGACTATGCACAGAGAGTCGTCTTCCGTCACGAACAAACACTCTCCAAACCCAAGAGCGACCGGCTTAACCTGCTCCGCGCGACCCACGCCCATTTTGGCCAAATCTTCATGCTTTACTCAGACCCTGGCCTCAGCGCCGAGCGACTCTTGTTCAATTCGACGGCCGCGCCCGACATGGAGGTGACCGATGAATATGAAGTTCTGCATCGGGTCTGGCGCGTCAGTGACCCCAATACGATCAACCTCCTCACCACGGCACTGGTGGACAAGAAGCTCATCATCGCTGACGGCCACCACAGATATGAGACGGCCCTCAACTACTCCCGTGAGCATGCGCCCGCGGCGATCGCCGCGTCTACGGAACGGAACTCTTACTCGCTCCCCGAGCCGTCCTTCCCTGAGGCCGCCGTCATGATGACCTTCATCAATATGGACTCTGAGGGTCTGGTCATCCTGCCGACCCATCGCGTGGTCCACGGCTTGAAGAATTTCGTGCCGTCGGATTTTCTTGACCGCGCTCAGACTTATTTCGAGATTGAAGCGCTCGCCACCGACGACGTCTCGGCCCTGGTCACCCGGCTTGGAGGGTTCCAAGGCAAGACCGCCTTCATCGCCGTCACTTCGGCGGGAAAACATCTGCTGGTAGCGAAATCCGGGGCCATTTCCAAAGCACTGGAGCATATCTCAGAACGTCAGCGCCACCTTGACGTGGTTCAGTTGCACTCGCTGATCCTTGAAAAGCTGCTCGGCATTACCCCGGACGCCATTCGGGATCAAGCTCACTTGCGCTATTTGCGCGATGCGGCCGAGGCAATCGATCTGATCGCCGAAGGTGAGGCCAACGCCGCCTTTCTGATGAATCCCATCAACCTCGATCAGCTCCGCGAAATCGCCTTTGCCGGCGAGGTCCTGCCGCAAAAATCCACCGACTTCTTTCCCAAACTCCTCAGCGGTCTAGCCATCTATGCGTTGGACTGATGCTGCACTCCGGGCTGCTCTGATTCTTGCCCTGTCCCCGCTGTTTTCGTTGGCCCCGAGTCGCGCGCAGCAAACCAGTCCGCCGCCCGCCCCATCGACGGCGCTGCCCCCAACGCCTCCCTCACCCTCCGTTCCCTCACCAGTTCCTCCTAATGTCGCTCCGCGCTTCCTCGTCGTCCTCGACGCCGCTCATGGCGGAGATGATACTGGCGCCCGAATCTCAGACCACCTGCTTGAGAAGGACATTACTCTGAGCCTATCCGTCCGTTTGCGTTCTATGCTCTCCGCACACGGAATAGGCGTTATCACCACCCGCGACACTGACAGGAATCTTCCCGCCGTCAGCCGCGCCGAAGCCGCCAACCGCATGCCTGCCGCGGCCTGCATCCTCATCCATGCCACGGCCACGGGTAGCGGCGTGCATCTGTATACATCGTCTCTCGGACCCACCCCGGTCACCCGCTTCATGCCGTGGCAAACGGCACAATCGGGCTACGTCACGCAAAGCCTGAAGCTCTCGTCGGAAATCGATTCCGCGTTTGCGCACGCCGAAATCCCCGTCACCCTCGGCCGGACCTCGCTTCAACCCATGGACAGCTTCACCTGCCCTGCCGTCGCGGTCGAAGTGGCTCCGCTCACCTCAGGCTCAACCACCAAGGCCGCGCCGATCTCCGACATCGCCTATCAGAGGCTAATTCTCGACGCCCTCACTGCTGCTGTCGACGAGTGGCGCAACGACTGGAGACAGCAGCCGTGATCCCCCGCGCGCAGCGCATCCTCTTTGCAGGCATGCTGATCGCCGCCGTCATTATGGCAGCGATCTTGATCCGCCTGCGCGAGCGTGCGGAAGACCGCCTGCACGCCGTACAGAGTTCGACTCCGCTGATCGAACCTGTCGAGGCTCCGTCGACGACCGTCACTCTTCTCATTCCCAATGACGCTGACAATTCGCTCCAGGAACGCCCGCGCAGCCTCGCCTTGCCTCAGGACGACAGTGCCCGCGCCCGCGTTTTGCTGGAAACTTTGCTTGAATCCTTCCGCGACCCGAAATCAACACATCCCATCGCTGGTGTTGGCACATCGAGTGGCTCTGACGGCCCGGACACCCGCGGTCGAGATATCGACGAAGTCTTTCTCATGCCCCTGCCCGAAGCCAAGCAAGAGGGCCCTGACCCCGGAAAAATGGCAGTCGTCAATTTCAGCGCGGCCTTTGCCCAGTCGCACCCATCGGGTATTGAGCCGGAAACCCTTACACTGCTCTCCATCATCGGAACCCTGCACGCTAACCTTCCTGCCATTACCCAGGTTCGCTTCCTCGTCGATGGGCATGCACGCGACACCCTTGCCGGACACGCCGACCTCACCCGTGTCTACCTTGCCTCGAGCACGAGTTCCGGAGATGGGCAATAGCATGAACATTGGCGTCTTCGACTCCGGATTTGGGGGGCTGACCGTCCTGCGCGCTCTGCTCGATTGCCTGCCGGGAGCCAATTACACCTATCTCGGGGACACCGCCCGTCTTCCTTACGGGGCAAAATCGCAGGCCACGATCGCCCGTTATGCTGTCTCGAGTGCTCACTTCCTCGTCGAGCAGCAGAAGGCTGATTACCTTGTTATCGCCTGCAACACCGCCTCAGCCCTGGCTTTGGACGCTATCCGCGACGCCGTAACTGTGCCTGTGCTTGGCGTAATCGAAACCGGAGCTAACGCCGCCAAGGCATCGACCACAACCGGCGACGTGCTGGTCATGGCCACCGCCGCAACCGTTGAAAGCAAGGCCTACTCTGCTGCCTGCCATGAGCGCGGCCTACGAGCCATTGAGAAAGCCGCTCCCCTCCTGGTTCCACTCGTCGAAGAGGGTTGGATTGACCACCCTGTTACGGAGGAGGTCCTGCGTATCTATTTGTCAGAGTTGCTCGAAGAATCCTCACGGGCCGCCCTCCAGCCGGATACGCTGGTGCTGGGCTGCACCCACTATCCGATTCTCCGGGCAAACATCGAGCGCGTCCTCCCGGCATCGATCCACGTAATCGACTCGGCTGAAGCTACGGCCTCCCAGGTTGCCGCCGCCCTTTGCCTGACGGACACGTCATGTAGTCCGGACGGCAAAGCATACACTCGGCACTTCTACGCGACCGACTCCGTCAGTAAATTTCGCTCTCTGGGCACGCGTTTCCTCGGCCATCCGGTTGAGGAAGTGGAACTGATCGATCTGGGCGGTTGATTCTTGCCTGCGACCGCAGGGTCGTTTCGTCAGGAGCTTTTCCAGGCATGCGGCTGAGTTATCGCGGGGCTTGCAGCTTCGACCGTATTCCGCCCGGCATCCTTGGCCCTGTAGAGAGCGCTGTCGGCCGCGTCGATGAGACCTTCGAGCTTCGAATTCACTTCTGGAGTCTGTGTGGCGCAACCGATACTTACCGTGACCACCCCATGGGGGTTGCCTTCATGCGAAATGCCGAGCCTCTGGACGGCGCTGCGTATTCGTTCCGCGATCTGTCCGGCGCCAGCTTCGGGAGTGTTGGGCAAAACCACAGCGAACTCTTCTCCGCCGTATCGAGCGACCAGGTCAGCGGGACGGGAAACCAATTCCAAAATCAATTTCGCAATCTGGCGCAGACAATCGTCACCCCGCAGGTGGCCGTGGATGTCGTTGAATGACTTGAAATGGTCGACATCGATCAAGAGGAGCGAAATATCGCAGCTGGTTCGTATCGCCACCCTCCACTCATGCTCAAGCACCTGATCGAGGCGGCGGCGGTTGGCAATTTCAGTGAGTCCGTCAAGACTGGCTAGACTTTCGACCAGCCGGAATGCCTTTTCAAGGTCTTCTTCCGCGGCCTTGCGACGCGAGATGTCCCGCACAACGTTGACAAAGCCAAACGGCTCCCCCGTTGCCGGATCGTGGTAGAGGCGCAGGTTTGACTCCATCCACAGATAACTCCCATCTTTCTTTCGACATCGGTATTGGAGAATCCTTCCTGTCTTTTCCCGCCGGCATTCTTCCAGCAGAGCTTTCCATTCCTCGAGATCGTCCGGGTGAACGATTTCCCGATAGCTGCCCCCCAGCAGCTCTCCGGGGTCCCATCCCAGCAACTCCGCCGCCGCAGGCGACACATACCGCCGTTCACCCTCGAGATCAGTCAGCACGATTACATCGCGCGATGTTTCCGCCAGCAATCGGAAATACCCTTCGCTCGATTGCAGGCTTTGCTGTAGCCGCCGGCTCTCTGCCATCACCACTTCGAATAGATAGAGAGACAGCATCGAGATCGCGATGAAGAACTGAAAGGTCAGAATGTGCGCTTCCTGCGAGGCCGCGCGCATCAGCATCGTTGGCCCGTGCCCCCCGGTGGTTAAAAATCCGCCAATCACCGAAACGATGAGCAACCCCAATGCTGAACCGGCAAGCCCGAGGCGAAGGCCGATCAATATCAGGCACGGTACAACTAGAAACAGAAACGGGAACTGCGTTTGCCAGAAGACATAGACGGTAACTCCGCAAAGCATCGCAAAAGGCCACAGAAATCCGAAGGGCGATTGCTTTGGGAAGCGACCTCTCCGGCCGAAGGCAAGGCAGAGAGGCGTGACGGTGGACATACCAAGCGCGTCGGCTGTGAACCACAGCCGGAAGGTATGCGCCATGGCATTCGAATGAAATCTCTGCAGAGTAAGCGAAGCCAGAAATGCCGCTATCGCCGGCGCGAAAATGACCCCATAGGCCAAGAAACTTACCAACTGTCGGCGGCGGGTGAGGTCTGGAGCCGGGGCGATGGTGCTGAACAAAAGGAACGCCGCGACCAGAACCTCGATCATGTTACATCCGGCCAGATAAACGGAGACCAGGCTGGGATTCGCGATGCTCAGGTTAACGCCCAGGTCGACTGAGAATCCAACCGCGATATAGGCCAGCCACTGCCGTCTAGGCGCAAGTAGCAGCGCCCCCAACAGGAGACCATTTGAAGGCCACACAATCGTAATGCCACCAGAGCGATTGTTCAGCAGCAGAGCGCTATACGACAGCACGCTGAGGAACAGGCCAATGCCGACGAGCCGCCCGACAGGAGGAATGTGGCTGGTATTGTCCGGCTGGGTATCTGTAGAAGTCATCTGTCTCTGAAATCAAGAGTAGCGACCAAACTGAACACAAACAAGCACATAGTTCTTTTCGAAGTAACCGTAGTGACAGGAACCACGCCCAGGTGAGCAAAACTACTTTTTCGATCGCGCTTCTCGGGGCGGTGGTCAGCGCTTGTATCGGGGATCGACACCTCCCCCGGGCGTGTGCCCACCCCTGGAACGGCGAATCCAGTTCAACGCAGGTAGGCTAACAGGGCGATTCCGAGCGCCAGGACAACAACGGGGATCCAGAACTGCGGGTCTGTCAAAATTGCCTTAAGCACAATAAGCTTTCCGTCTCCGCGCCGATTCAGCTTCGCGGCTACGATATCACGCAGTAAATCGACATTGGGGTCGAGCACCAGGCAATTGATAATATTGATACGCGAGGTTTTCCGCGGAGGATCACACCATGAACACCACGCTCAACCCGGTTGAGATCGCCCAAGCAGCTCACATTGAAGAAGAATGGGACAACTTTGTCACGGGACGCTACAAAGAGGGCAAGAGCGAGTCGGAATTTCGCAACTACGACGCGAAGGTCGTGCCGACAGTTGCCGAGTTCTACAAGCTCAACCACGAAAAGCAGACTCTCGACTTCGTTCTCAGCAAAGAAGCAGAATACTTCCCGCTGCAAAAGGGCGGAAAGACGATCTGGGAAGCGGCAGACTTCCTGAACACGCTCGTTGACGACAGCGATCCCGATACGGATCTCACGCAGATTGAGCATCTGCTTCAGACTTCGGAGGCGGTTCGCAGAGACGGGCACCCGCGATGGATGGTGGCCGTGGCTTTTGCGCACGATCTGGGTAAGGTGCTCTGCCTCTACGGCGAACCACAATGGGCAGTTGTGGGCGATACCTTCCCTGTCGGCTGCGCCTACTCCGATAAGATCGTGTTCCCTGAATATTTTGCGAACAACCCGGATATGAACATGCCGGAGTATCAGACGCCATACGGCATCTATGAGCCGAACTGCGGCCTCGACAAGGTTCACATGTCCTGGGGACACGATGCCTACATTGCGCATGTGATGAAGCCGTTTCTCCCCGAAGAGGCTCTCTACATGCTCCGCTATCATTCTTTCTACGCGGCGCACCAGCACGGCGCTTACACGCACCTCATGACCGAGCACGACAAGCAGATGTTCACGAACTGGGTGTTGAAGTTCAATCCTTATGATCTTTATTCGAAGGGTCTCGCGAAGCCTGACATTGCGGCGATCAAGCCCTATTACGACGATCTGTTTGCCGAATTCTTCCCCGGCAAGGTCGCCTGGTAGGTTGCGCTCTTCACTACCTTAGAAAAAACGGGCTAGAAAAATCGGGTCCGCTTCCACAACGTCCATCCGGCTCCGAAGAGCAGGATTGCGAGCAGCACGCACAATCCCGTGGCCCAACTTAAATTCATGGCCAACGGCGGCAGCGTTGCCCCCCAGGCAAACCAGACGAACAGACCAATAGCCAGGGCCACGATCAGGTAATCCCACCAGTGGCGGCTACTTTCCATCTGGTTTTCATGTTCGATGCCAGCCTGCGCCATGAGAGCACGGTGATACTCCAGGTTGTATCGATTGCACTCGCGGAGGAGTGCTTCGTTGGTGGAGGCGTGCTCTTCCGCAGATGCCGCGGCCGTGCTGATGGCGAGCGCGCCGAGGATCATAATCGCCGATCCTGCAAGAATGGCCAACTGATGTCTTCGATCGAGCCCGGCGAGTTCGCCGAAGACGAGTGCACCCCAGGCGAGTCCCCAGAGCTGGTTTGTGTTCGAAAGCGGAATGCCGCGGCCGATGCCGATGTACTTCGTCGCGTATTGCTGGAAAAGATCTCCTATGACCCAGCAGAATCCACCGAGAAAGAGCCAGAAGACAAAATGACGCGCGGCGAAGAGCTGCCCTGCGACTTTATGAAAGCCGCCCGCAAGTCCGATTGCCAGGGCAAACATTGTGCCCAGCTCACCCACGGTAAAAATAGTCACGAACGACAGAGGATTCATGCCGCTCAGATAGGCTTTGCGGTAGGGAACGTACATCGTGCCCCAAAGCAGGCTGGCTCCGAGGGCGGCGGCAATACCGGCCACGGCGTGCGTAGAGCCCGCGCTCGCAGAGTGGATCGTGCTGAACCCCAATGTTGTTGCACCGGCCACAATTGCCAATGCTCCCAGGATCACTTTCGCCCAGTTGCCGGCCGACGCCCCTCTGAGCTCCTTGAATAGAACGATTCCCCACAGAATGCCGATCAGGCTGTTTGCATTCCATAGTGGAAACGCGACCGCGAGCCCAACGTCGCGGATCGCAAAGACGGTTAGCGTATTTGCGACAGCCCACAGCGCCCCCGCGAGAATCGCCCAAGCAAGAAGGTGAGGTTTGCTGAGCAGGTCTTCAAAAACATACTTCGTGCCGCGCAACAGAGTGGGAAAAGTCCATCGGGCTGTAAAGACACCCGCAACCATGCAGAGTGAAATCGTGTATGGAGAGAGGCCTGTTGTAACCAGTTTGGTGGGAGCCTCCGCCGCCCCCAGCCACGCGCCTGCTGCGATGCCGCACAGCACGCCCAGGCCGTGCATTGATCGTCCGGGCATTGCAGACTTCGGTTGATTGTCGATTTTCGTAGTTCCTGCCATCTCTTAGAGTTCTTTCCATTCGGCGCAGGAAGCAACATTAAGGGACGCAGGGGGGAGAGTCAACAAAGAGATTTGGATGAGCGATACAGGCCCGATATAAGGGCTATTGTTATAATTTGACTGACTGGTTAATTAATGAAGAACAACACCACCCCCTTCCGACAAGACCGAGCCGACCAGACGCGAAAGAATATTCTTCGTGCTGCAATCCGTGAGTTCAGCGCGCATGGCCTTGCGGGAGCCCGTACCGACGCGATCGCGGAGTCTGCGAGAGTCAACAAGGCGCTTCTCTACTATTACTTCAAAAGCAAGCATGGCCTGTACGCCGCGGCGTTTGAAGAGATCGCGAGCGCCGTGGTCGAGCGCACGCTGGCGGCCCTTGACCCAAAACACAGCGCCGGAGAGCGCCTTGTGCGTGCAGCACTGGACCACTTCGACCGGATCCTCACGCAGCACGAGTTCCAGAGCCTGCTGCAACAGGAGATGGTCAGGTTCAGGCGAGGCGAGAGTGGGGACGTGTCGCAGCTCGTCAAGAAGGTATTCAAGCCATTGCTGTTGAAGATGCAGGAAACAGTGCAGGAAGGTATTAGAGCCGGTGAGTTGTGTGAAGTTGACCCGCTACAGGTGGTGTACTCGATGCTGGGCGCCAATGTCTTCTATTTCCTGAGTGCGCCCATGATGCAGTTCGCGCTACCCTTCGATCCATTCGACGCCACGGCGCTGGAGATGCGGCGGCGGGCCGCAGCACAATTTCTGGGCAAGGCTCTCTTTGTCGATAGGACACGCGGCACGAAAGTTGCGAAGCGGGTCCTGGCCGATATGCCTATGCCGAAACTCAACAAGAATCTGTGGAGAAAGCACCTATGAACGCACGCAACCGCGTGTTTACTTTGCTCGGGATACTGGCGCTCATTGCGCTCGGCTGGTATCTCTTTTCAACGCAGCGCTCCGACGATCTTCAACTGATCGGCACAGTGGACGCCAATGAAGTCATCGTCAGCTCACGCATCCCCGGCCGCATACAAACGCTGACGGTCGACGAAGGCGACGACGTAAAGGCGGGCCAACTGATCGCAACCATCGAGAGCGAAGACCTTGCAGCGGCTACGAGTGCAGCCAAGGCGGCTACCGTAAGCCAGCAGTACAAGCTGCAGGGGTCAAGCGATACGGAACGGCAAATGCGGGGCAGCACGTCAAGCGAGGTGATCAATGCGGAAGCGCAACTTCGCGGAGCGAGAGCCGCCCTGGTGCAGGCGCAGGCTCAGTACGAGCATCAGCAGGCGGATACCACGCGGACCGTGGCACTTGCGAAGCAAGGCGTGATGAGCGAGCAGGCGCACGATGAAGCGGTTACTTCTTCGAATGCAGCGAAGGCTGCGGTCGACACTGCGCAGGAGAATGTATCTGCGGCGGAGGCCTCAGTGAATCTGGCGAAGGCGAATACGATTCAGGCGCAGGCTGCCGCCAAAACGGTAGAAGCAACACGTGGCGATGTGCAGAATGCTCAGGCCCTTCTGAACCAGGCGCAGGTTCAATTGGGATATGCGCAGGTCGTTTCGCCGATCTCCGGCAAGGTCAACGTAAGAGCGGCGCGCCAGGGTGAGGTGGTTTCGCCCAGTACTCCCATCGTGACCATTACCGATCTGACCCAGACCTGGATCTATGCCCCTTTGCCCGAGACCGAGGCCGAGTCCGTGCAGATAGGCGACAGTCTGCGCGTGGTCATGCCGAGCGGATCCACTATTCAGGGCAAGGTAATTGCCAAGTCTGCGGAAGCAGACTTCGCCACGCAGCGCGACGTGAGCCGGCGCAAGCGAGACATCAAGACCATCAAGCTGAAACTACTGATCGACAACCCTGGCATGAAGTACGTGCCAGGAATGATCGCTGAAGTCTATATCCCGAAGAGCAAGCTGGTGTCGCGATGAATACCGCTGTGCCAAACGCAGCAATCGCCGTTGAAAACATCGTGAAGCGCTACGGAGACTTCGAAGCCGTGAAGGGAGTCACCTTCGAGGTTGGCGACGGCGAAATCTTCGGGCTCCTCGGACCCAACGGCGCCGGCAAGAGCACGCTCATTCGCATGATGACGACCCTGATTCCCGTCAGCAGCGGCAGGGCGATCGTCGCCGGACACGATGTTTCACGCGAACCCGACGCAGTCAGGCGGGTGATCGGGGTCATTCCCCAGGCGCTCACCAGCGATATCGATCTGACGGTCGAAGAAAACCTCTCCATTTACGCCAAGCTCTACGAGGTCCCAAAGGCGGAGCGCAAGCGCAACATCGACGAGCTTCTCGAAGCCGTGGACCTGACCAAGTGGCGCGGCGCGCAAACCAAGACCCTCTCCGGCGGCATGCGGCGGCGGCTGGAGATTGCTCGAGGGCTGGTTCATAATCCCCGGATCTTCTTTCTCGACGAACCTACCACCGGTCTCGATCCGGTCTCTCGCGTGGCGGTATGGGAGATGCTCGATCATCTGAGGAAGAGTCACCACCTCACCATGCTGATTACGACGCATTACATGGAGGAGGCCGACAATCTGTGCGACCGCATTGCCATCGTCGATCATGGGAAGCTGGTCGCGCTCGATACTCCTATGGCGCTCAAGGCCAGCGTTCTGGGAACCAACGTGGTCGAGGCACAATTCACGCATGAGTCCGACGAGTGGCCTGCGCGACTGAAGCAATTAGGCGGTGTGAGTGCGGTGGAAGCGCACGGCTCTGCGATGTACAAATTACTCACGTCCGACGGCTCTCTGACAACGACGCAGCTAGTAGAGATGGCTGTCAGCAGGGGCGAAGTCATCAAGTCGCTGAGTGTTCAGACCACTACGCTCGATGACGTTTTCGTTCACTACACGGGGCGTCAGCTTCGCGACGAACAGGTAAAGGCGGTTGGGTTTATGATGCCGCCGCGACCGGGGATGCAACCATGACACGAATGATGGCGATTGTAGAACGCGAGATGCGGAAGTTCTTTCGCTCACCGGCATTGATGATGGTCTCGATGGCTCTTCCTCTTGTGCAACTGATCATCCTCGGCAACGCCTTCGGCGGAAAGATTCGCGGCGCGCGCATGGGGGTGGTCGACTACGACCGCGGCTCTCAGGCGCTGAAGATTCACGAGGCCTTCGATTCGATTGCCGTGAATATCCGCACCTTTACCACGGTCCCGTACAACGACGAGCAGCAGGCGCGTGAGGACGTACGCACCGGAAAAATCGATGGAGCGGTGATTATTCCGGCGCAGTATTCGCGGCGCGTGCTCGCAGGAGATTCTCCAGCCATCGGCCTGGTGGTCGACAACTCCGACCAGACGATGAGCAGCAGCCTCGAAGCCGAGATGCAGTCGCTGGTCGACGCATTGAACGCTCCGGTCATCGAGCAAAAAGTGGTTCAAAAGATCGCGTTGGAGATCGTCGAACTTTACCCTTATGTCGAATACATGAAGTACCTGCTCGCGGGCTCAGTGGCACTGGCTATGTATGTGGCCGTCATGATCGGTGGTGGCATGCTCTATATCGATGATAAAGCGCGGGGCGTACACGAAGGGTATCTGGTCACACCGATCACGAGACTGGAGCTGGTCCTGGGATTGAATCTCGCCGGCACCATCAAGGCTGTGCTCTCAGGATTCTGCCTCACAGTGATTGGCTCGTTGATGGCGGGCCTGGGTGTGATCTTTCACCCGGAGTCAGCCCTGCTTCTCCTGCTGCTGATCTTGTCGACCTCTGTCGCTTTCAACGGGATGATGTTCCTGATGATGGTGCGCGTCGAAGATCCCCTTGTGCCTCGGGCCATGTTTGGGGTCCTCAACACGCTACTGTTCTTTCCGAGCGGGGCGATCTCACCGGTCACAGGATTTCCACCTTGGCTGAAGGCGATTGCGGTTATTGATCCCTTTACCTATGCAGTGCACGGCTTCAAGGCGGTCCTGCTCAAGGATGGCGGCCTGACGGCGATCCGCACCGACCTGATTTTCCTGTTTGGATTTGGGATCGCGACGTTGCTGGTGGCGACACCGCTTTTCAAACGCACTCTATAGCGACCAGTACACCGCCCCGCTGCTATCCTCTTTGTTTGGAGGAAACCTGTTCCATGCTTAACCTTGAAGGTCGCGTCGCCGCCGTTTTCGGACTGGCCAATAAACGCAGCATCGCCTGGGGTATTGCCCAGAAGCTACAGCAGGCCGGAGCCCGGCTCGCCATCAGCTATCAGAACGAGCGCATGAAGGCTGAAGCACAGGACCTGATCGCCGATCTCCCTGGCGCAGAAGCTTTCCAGTGCGACGTGTCGAGCGACGAAGAGATTCATCACGTCTTCGCCCAGATTAAAGAGCGCTATGGCAAGCTCGACGTGCTGGTTCACTCCATCGGCTACGCACCCGCCGAGGAACTGAAAAATGACTTCGTCCAGACCACGCGTGATGGCTTCCGCATCGCGCACGACGTAAGCGTGTACTCGCTGATCGCGCTCAGCCGCGGGGCTGCTCCGCTTATGACCGAGGGCGGCAGCATCATCACCCTCACCTACTACGGAGCGGACAAAGTCGTTCCGCATTACAACGTGATGGGCGTGGCCAAAGCCGCACTCGAAGCCACTGTCCGGTATCTTGCCGCCGATCTGGGCAAACAGAACATCCGCGTCAATGCTATTTCCGCTGGCCCCATCAAGACGCTCGCCGCCCGCGGCATCGGCGGCCTGAGCGACATGCTGAAGGCCCATTCGGAACGCGCACCGCTCCATCGCAACACTGAGCAGTTGGAAGTGGGCGGCGCCGCCGTCTTCCTGGCTTCGGAGATGGCCAGCGGAATCACCGGTGAAACCATCTTCGTCGATTCCGGCTACAACATTATGGGCTTTTGAGGCGCTGGGGAACTTTACCGGCCGTTCCTCCGTAGCTCCAATGCGGTAGGTCTTTAGCGATGATTAAATTCCTTTTGTGGTGTGTTCTTCTTTTTCTGTGCTGGCCGCTGGCACTGCTGGCACTGATCGCGTATCCCTTTGTGTGGCTGATTCTGCTGCCCTTCCGGATTGTGGGGATCGCTGTGGGCGGAGCTCTCGAGCTGGTTGCTGCCTTGATCTTTCTACCTGCACGCCTGCTCCGCGCAGCCTAACCGCCTATTTGCCTTCCCTGGCAGCGCCCTCCTGATGCACACTAGAGTCAGGAGACGCTTTCGAGTGCTGGCAGAAATCCCAACAGAGCGTGGCGCAGCAGCATCGCCGATCGGCCGCTGGTCCTCGATCGCGGCGCACTCTATCTTGCTGGTTCTGCTGATTCTTGCCGGACGCCACGCATGGCAGGTGCGGCCGCTGAAAATGCGCAGCGGTAATCACTCGACCATCCTGTACTGGGCAAACTCGGTGGGAACTGGGGTTGCAAAATCACACCAGAAGGGCACAGAGATGGTAGTCCCGGCAAATTTGCCCCCGCGGAACAGTCCAGTAACGCCGCATGAGAAAAAGCTCGACACGAAAGCCCAGGATGCTACCGAAGTCGCTGCCGCCAGCCCCGCAGGCAGCTCGACGTCGCGCTCAGAAGCGAACGGAAGCGACGAGGGCTCCCAAGACGTCAGTCCCGCGTTTCCGGTTTACTCGCCCTCGCCACATGTGACCGATCGCTCCCTGCTCCCGGCGACAAATCAGAACGTCGTAGTCGACGTAAACGTGAGCGCTCTGGGCGAGGTACTCGACGAGAAGCTGGTACAAGGGCTGGGCAACAGCATCGACCAGACCATTCTGGACACGGTGCGGAGCTGGAAGTTTCACCCCGCAACCGTGGATGGAAACGCTGTGGCCTCTGTAGCCGAACTGGTCTTCCCCTTGAGTCCGAAGTGGCGCGGATAGCTCCGAGATAGCCGGATCTGCTCCCTCCACCTGTCGCTAAGCGCGCCCTCGTGTAATAAGTCGCAACAGCAGTGTGAGAATGACGGCGCCAAGCAGCGCGACGAGGATCGTATAGATCATCCCGCCCGATCCAGCGAAGCCAAGGGCGCGCATGATGAAGCCGCCAATCACAGCTCCGACGATGCCGACGACAATATCCATGACCACGCCGTAGCCGCCTCCGCCCATGATTTTGCCGGTAAGCCAGCCTGCGATCAGGCCGACGATGATCCACCACAGAATTGTTAGCATGGAGCCTCCTGTATGGTGCGCCAATGAAGGTTCCACGCCGACAGTACCGCCGTCAAGCTACAAATTGAACGGACTGTAACCTCTGCCTGCGACGCGAGTCGAACAAGTATGGGAATACCTGAAAGACTGCTGGGGATTCGAGTCGGGAAAAGCTGGCTTCCGGCGGCGATCCTAATCGCGGGATGCGCGGCCGCCATGAGCGCGGCGGGTTTAAGATTCGCCGATGCCCCACAAACCGCTGACAAGCAAATTTCAAAACAGCCTGTGCTGGTAGAGTTGTTCACCTCAGAGGGGTGCTCGAGTTGCCCTCCTGCCGATGCGCTGCTCCAGACTCTCGACCGCGAACAGAATCTTCCGGGCGCTCAAGTGATCGTGCTGAGCGAGCACGTCGATTACTGGGACCACGAAGGCTGGCGCGATCCATTCGATTCTCCAGAGATGACGGCCCGGCAGGAATCCTACGTCTCCCGCTTTTCGCAAGAGAGTGCTTATACGCCAGAAGCTGTCGTCGACGGGGCGCGCGGCCTCACGGGTAGCGACCGCAGAGCTCTGATCGCCGCCATTCAGGAAGCGGCCCAGAAGCCGAAGATCGAAATTGCAATTGCCAACGCTGCGGTCAACGGCAAATCCGTCGAGGCGACCGTGACGGCTGGGGCACATCCCCGAACCGATCTCTATGCCGTGCTCGCCGACGACCACGACGAGTCAAGCGTCTCCCGGGGCGAAAACTCGGGTCGGCATTTAGAACATGTTGCCGTGGTGCGAGTGATCCAGAAGGTAGGATCTCTGAACGATGGGCTCAACAAGCAAATCCACGTCACTTTGAGTAATCCCGCGCATGTAAAAATGCGGCTCGTAATCTTCGCGCAGGAGCACGGAACCGGCCACATAGTGGGAGTCGCGGAAGCCAACGTCTAGCGCCGGCTCTCTCAGCAACAGACGCAGTCTTCCTGCCCGCAATAGGAGCAGCAGGTGCAGCACCCGCCTGCGATGGAGGGGATCACCAGCACCTCGTCGCCGTCTTTGAAGGCATACTTATCGTTGCCGAGGAAGCGGATGTCCTCTTCATTGACATAGAAGTTGATGAAGCGGCGCACCTGGCCCTGCTCATCGCGTAGATGTGTTTTGAGGGCCGGGAAGGTCGTTTCGATCTCCGTAATCAGTTCGGGCAGATTGCCCGCATTCGATCGGACCTCGCGGGTTCCGTTGGTGTGCTTGTGGAATGCGTTGGGCAGTAAAACTCTAACGGACACGGACGCCTCCAAACACGAGCTCGTGCTCTTCATTTTGTTCCTCCAGATAGGTTTCGAAATCGGACAGACGCGGACGAACTGCCGCTTCGAGCTCATAGGCTCCGGCCAGCGCATCGGTAGTCTTGAGCCCATTACCGGTGATGCAGGTGACGGTGAGTTCGTCGGGACGGATGCGGCCGTGAGCGTACAGGCGTGCGGTAACGGCGGTGGTCACTCCTCCTGCTGTTTCGGTAAAGATGCCTTCAGTCTCAGCCAGTTCTTGGATCGCGGAAACGATCTCGACATCCGATACGTCCTCGGCCCAGCCACCGCTCTCGCGAATGCAACGCGTTGCGTAGACGCCGTCCGCCGGGTTGCCGATAGCTAAAGAACGCGCGATGGTCGAAGGCCGCTGTGGCTCGATGTGATCCGCTCCGGTCTTTACCGCCGTTGAAATAGGCGAGCATCCAGTGGCCTGCGCTCCGAAGAAGCGGACCTCTTTCTCCTCTACCAAGCCTAGCGCGATCAGCTCCTTGAAGGCCTTGCGGATTTTTGTAATGAGCGAGCCGCCGGCCATTGGCACTACAACGTTGTCGGGCAGGCGCCAGCCGAGCTGTTCGGCAATCTCGAAACCTACAGTCTTCGAGCCCTCAGCGTAGTAGGGACGCAGATTCACATTTACGAACCCCCAGTGGTAGCGGTCGGCGATCTGTGAGCAGAGACGGTTCACGTGGTCATAATTGCCGTCGATGCGGACCAGCTTCGCGCCGTAAACCTGCGTGTTGAGAATCTTGGCCGGCTCGAGGTCGGCAGGCACCAGAATGTAGCTCTTGAGCCCCAGCCGTGCAGCCTGGGCTGCGACTGCGTTCGCCAGGTTGCCGGTCGAGGAGCATCCGACAGTGTCAAAGCCGAAAGTTTGAGCATTGGCTAGCGCGACCGAGACGACGCGATCCTTGAAGCTAAGTGTGGGGAGACACACGGCGTCGTTTTTGATGTAGAGATTGCTGGCCCCGATGCGTGAGGCGAGGCGAGGCGCGCGAAGCAGAGGCGTCCAGCCCGCGGGAGTCGGCGCGACGTAGCCGTCAGGCACTGGCAACAGGGCCTGGTAGCGCCACATGCTGCTGGGGCCTTTCGCGATCGCATCGCGGGTAAACGCATTACGGGCAGCCTCAAGGTCGCATTGGACCTCAAGGGGAGAAAAGCATTCGTCACAGATGGAAAGCGGCGCGTTGTCATACCGCTTGCCACATTCCCGACATCGCAATTCATAGGCGTGCGCCATATAGCCCTCGATTCCTGAAAACCATCTTCAGGAGCAGCGGGGGGACCCATCGGGGATTTATCCTATGGGTAGAAATGCACGGGCACGCGTGACGAACTCTGCCAAAACTTCTGGTACTGCGGTACTACTGGGATTCAGCGAAGTGCGATACAGCATGCACCCCGAATCTCATGTTCCCCGATCCGTTTCCGGATTCAGGAGAGAGTTGACACCGTTGTCTTAGATTGCCTAAGCCGGTTGTCGTGGCGTCACAGGGCCCGTCCCTCAGCCACTCTTCATGAAATTCAGGCTCGCTCCTAAGAGCAAACTTGAATACCCATTAGATATCACAAGGGCATCGGCGTTGCAAGTGGACATTTCCGTGCAATACTCGACTGAACTCAGCGGAATCCATAGCTGCTATTATCCGATCCTCGATCGCGGTCACTCTTCGATTTTCCATCAGATTTCCCTGAGCGCTTTCGCGGGATCGACCTTCGTCGCTCGCAGCGCAGGGAAATAGCTGGCGAGCAAGGCGACGAAGAGCAACACCAGAGGCGTGAGAGTAAATGCTATGGTGTCAAGCGTCCCGACTCTGTACAGCAAGCTCGACATCAGCCTGGTCAACAGCAATGCGGCGATCAGACCAATAACAATGCCGGCGATGGTCAGCGTAAGTCCCTGGCGAACAATCAGGCGGAGGACATCTGAGCGTTCCGCCCCAAGCGCCAGGCGGATACCCAACTCGCGCCGCCGCTCCGCCACTGAATACGCCAGTACGCTGTATATCCCGATCGCGGCCAGCGCCAGCGCTGTGACAGAGAAGGCTCCAAGGAGCAGCATTGTGAAGCGTGGCTGCGACCGGGAGCTGTCCATAAGCTCGTCGACCGTCTGAATGCTGGTGACCGGCTGGTCAGAGTCCACGGCAGAAATCTGCGCACGTACCGCGGAAGCTATGCTGTGCGACGGCACGGTCGTCCGCACCAGCAAGTCCATATTGCTCCAGGGCAACTGCGGGAAAGGAATATAAACCTGTGCCTGCGTGTCCAGAGCCAGGCCCTGGTTCTTGACGTCTTCGCTCACACCGATCACCTCAACCGGCTCCGACCAGCGACCAATGACCATATGCTTGCCCACTGGATTCTGGCCGGGCCAGAAACGGCGGGCAAAGGTCTCATTGACGACGACTACCCTGGGCGCCTGAGCGTTATCTGCTGCGGTGAATTCGCGGCCCTCACGCAGCGGAACGCGCATGGTCTGGAACCATTGCGAACTGACGGCCTCAATATCGATAAAGGGGCGCTGCGACAGAGGCACGTCCGGCTGGCCATCCGGCAGCATTGGAGTGATTCTCTTCCAACTCAAAGGGAGCGCAGCAGACATCGCGGCACTGCGCACGCCGGGTAGCGTAGAGACGCGACGCAGCACCTCATCAAAGAACGCGATCTGCTGTTGCGGTTTCGCGTACTTTACCGTGGACAGCGAGACATTCATGGTCAACACCATGTGCGAGTCGAATCCGGGATCGGCGCGCAGCAGCTGCTCGAAGCTGCGCAGCAACAGTCCCGCACCGATAAGCAGCAGCAATGAGAGCGCTACCTGACCTACAACGAGCAGACCTCTCATCTGCGAACGCGCGTGGCCGCCGGAAGCACCTCTGCCTTCATCGCGCAACGTCGTGTTGAGATCGACCCGTGAAAGTTGCAGCGCGGGGAACGCTCCAAAGACGATTCCTGTCAGAATTGAAAGGATGAGAGTGAACAGCAACACACGCAGGTCGATGCCGATTGTGAGCCCTTGCGGAAGCTGGCTTGCGCCCCATGTGACCAGCGCTCGCGTTGCAGCCCAGCTCAGCCCCACACCGAGCGTGCCCGCAATGAGTGCAAGCAGCAGGCTTTCGGTAAGAAGTTGTCGCACCACTGTACTGCGACTTGCGCCCAGCGCCGTGCGTACGGCAATTTCTCTCCTGCGGGCCAATCCTCGCGAAAGCAGCAGGCTGGCCACATTGGCGCATGCAATTAGCAGTACCAGTGCAACTGCACCCGACAATATCAACAACTTTCCGCGCACGCCGGCCACGACGAGGTCACGCAACGGAGCGGCTGTCATTGCGATGGCCGGATCCGCATCGGGTGCCGTTGGATTCTGTTCTCGATATTGCTGATTGAGCACGGCTAGTTCGTCCTGGGCCCGCGCGAGTGACGTTCCCGGTCGCAACCTTGCCACAAAGCCGAGATAGCCTACACCCATCCTTAGTCGCTGCGGTGTCATGAGCGACAACTCGAAGTAACGGGGCGTCCAGATGTCGGTCTCGCCAACGAATGGGAACTCGATATTGGGCGGCAATACGCCAACGATGACCTGCGGCATGGTATCAAGCGTAATCGTCTGCCCGATGATGCTGGGGTCTCTGCCATAGCGGCTTCGCCACAGTGAATCACTGAGCATGACCACGGCCTGGCCTTCCGGACGGCCCTCGCTTTCGGTAAAAGCGCGTCCAAGCTGGGGCTGTACCCCGAGCAGGGAGAAAAAGTTGGGCGATACTCGCGTTACGCGGGCCTGCATCGGCTCGCCGTGACCGGTCAGGTTCAAGTTGTCATTCGCCCATGCGGCCACGGCGTCGAATGACCGGTTGCGGTCACGCACAAGCTCGTAACGTAGCAAGGTACCACCGCGTTCCGCAGTCTTGTCCCTCGCCTCCAGACTCACGAGTTGCTGCGGCTCATGGTAAGGGAGCGGCTGCAATAGCAGGGCGCTGGTCACGGTAAAGATGGCCGTATTCGCACCAACTCCCAGAGCAAGAGTGATGATCGCCGCTAACGCGAATCCAGGACTCTTGCTGAGCATGTGGACGCCGAAACGGAGGTCCCGAAAGAGAGCTGCCATGATGTAGCAATTATAGGAGCGTGAAAGTGGGCGCTTAAAGGATAGCTCCCAGGTTAAGCGCCTGTAGTTTTGAAGTAGACGGCATATCGCTCGCCGGAGATCTTGTACAGCGGAACAAGCTGGTGGCGCTCGCCCTCACCGTTGCTCGTGAATGTGAGCGCGTCGGTAGTTGTGATGGCCGCAGCCACGTTGGCGGCGGCTATCTCTGGCGCAGGAGCGGGCTTGGGGTCGCCCGACGGATGGATGTCTTTACCAGTGGTGTCGTATTGCATGGCATGAGTGAGACCCTCGTTGCCCATACGTGCGGCGAGGACAAGCGGTCCATACATCGCAGCCTGCAGCGTGCGGTCGCCAGGTAACGGGCTTGAGTGAAGTTGCACGGGAAGCGAGAGCTCGACCCTGTCTCCGTCCTGCCATGCGCGTTTCAGAGTGAGGTAGCTCGATGGCCGCGCGAAGACCGGCAGCGCTTCTCCGTTGATCTTCACCGTGCCACCCTGCGTCACCCAGTACGGAATGCGGAGCTGAAGCGCGAATTCCGTGGGTCTTGCAGTGTGGATTGTGAACCGGGTTCCCGGCTCTTCGGGGAAAGATGTTTCCTGACGAAGAGTAATTCCCTTGCGTTTCCAGTTAAGCTCGGACGCGATAAAGAGGTTGACATAAAGGCTGTCGGAATCATGGAAATAAATCGTGTCGGCGAGTTTTGCGAATTCCTCCGCTCCCGTCCCGGTGCAGCACCAGAAAGATTGCGTCGGTGAATTGAAGTACTTCCAGTACCCGGCTGCGAGCGGCAGGTAGTACATCTTCAGGCCTTGTGAATCCTGGGTACCGAGGCGCGTGTTGAACAGCACACGCTCGTAGTAGTCCATGATCCGGGGATCGGTGGTCCAGCCGAAAATGTGGCGTGACAGCTTCATCATGTTGTAGCCGACGCAGCATTCCTCGCTGTCGAGGGAGAGTTCGCCGCCAAGCTGGCCCGGATCGGTGCGCCATCCCTCAAAGTTGCTGGTGCCGCCGGTCGCATAGGCGCGCTCGCTAACAATCTCGCCCCAGAAGTATTCGGAGATCTGGCGGTAGCGATCGTCTCCGGTGAGCTCGTAGCTGCGGGCGGCGCCAATCACCTTGGGCACGTGCGTGTTGGCGTGCAGCCCCTTCAGTTCGTCACGATGGGCCGCGAGTGGGCCGAAGAATTGCCCCTGCTCGAAGCGGTGCGACAGCTCGAGATACTGGCGTTTGCCGGTGAGGGCATAGAGGTTGAGCAAGCCCTCCATTGTGCCGCCGTACTCTGTTTTGAGAATGCGAGTCATCTGAGCATCGCTGATGCCCTCCGCCCAGTGGTCGATCCAGTTCGCGAGGCCCTCGGCGTTTGCCAGCGCCTGCTGATTGCCGCAATAAACATACATGTCGAGATGTCCAGCAAGGATTTTGTGCAGCGTATAGAAGGGCGCCCATACGGGCTGCTCCTTGCGCAGGCGGTCGAAGAAGTCTTCGGGATAGGCACTGAGATAGCCGTTGGCATTCGCTGTCTGGCATTTGGCCAGTTCTGCGACCAGGAAATTCCCTTTGTCTCGCAGGACTTCGTCTCCGGTGCCGGCATAGGTAAGCGCCACAGCGGAGAGATAATGGCCGCCGTTGAAGTGTCCGCGCAGTTCGCAGTCTGGCGCTTCCCATCCGCCGTAGGGGGTACCAGGAGACGGCAGCCCCGCGGTTTTGCGAAAACTCCACAGCAGGCTATCGTTGTCGAGGGTATGGAGATATGCGCGATTGATCTCCTGCTGATCGTGAAAGATGCCGGGTAGCAGGCGGACATCCGTCAGCGGATAGGGCTCGGCTTGCCACGCTATCTTCTCGCGAACTCCGTGGGCAGATTCAGCCGAAGCATCGATGACCGGATCCTGGGAGACATTCGCTGAGAGAGCAAAATGTGACGATAGCAGCGAAGCTGCGGTGATGGTCGATCCAGCAAGGAAATGGCGGCGTGTGAAGGGGCTCATAAAGTGAGATGAGACGCGAGAAAACGTTCTCTGTCGTGCCAAATCATGATACCCATCTACTCAAATCCTGTCAGGGTTGAGCTTCTGTATCTGGAAGTACAAGCAGGATGAAGACGATGCCGCTGACTGCGAACATGCGGAAGGCCGCGTCCTGACCGTTCCAGGTCTTCGACAGCCACATGAGGAACCACTCGCCTCCCACAATGATGAAGGCGACGAACCAAAGCAGCATACCGAGGGTAAGGGCGACGATCGAGAAGCGCTTGGCTGAATTAAAGACAGCGGCAGGCTTGCGGAGCGCACACGCAAGTTGGACGACACCGATCCATGTCAGCACCATCGTCAACGTTTCCCAGGCGATGATGCTCCCATAGAAAAGCGTCTGGACAATCGGAGGATGAAGGGCACGCCACGTGCCGCCGTTGGACGAGGTCGTGTCCATCAGCAGGACGTGGTGAACGAACTGATAGTTCGTTCCGTAGTCGGTCGTGTTGTTGAAGACGACGAGCGTGTAAAACAGTGCTACGGCTGCGACGAGCGAAATTTTGGCGAGGCGCAGCGTCATTTCGATCCTTTTTCCGGCGCAACGGATTGAAAATAAGCGGTCAGAGCTGCGAGGGTTGCATTGTCGTAGTCAGGAAAGCCGGGCATATCAGCGTATCCGTTCTGCAATTGCGGATCCTTGATATAGGCGCTGAAGTAAGCGGGCTTCTCGTTAGCGATTTTGGAGACCGAACTCCAGGAGACGCCGGCCTTGCGGCCACCGTACGGGCCCGCGTTGTGGCACCGGAAACAATTCTCCTGGGCGATCAGGTAGCCCTGCATCTGTGGGGAGCCCGCGGCGAATTCTCCGTGCGGGCGGATTGCGCCTAGGGCATCGTCCTCCTTCACGAAACGAAGTTCTATTACCCCATTGGGGATTTGCGCTTCTTCCGGGTGCGCGAGTGTCCGGTAACGTGAAGTGAATGACGGATGCGAGATCAGATAGGGTCCATAGCTGCCATCATGACTTGTTCTTTTCGAAAGGGCGAGTTGCTTGCCATTCACACGCGACACGAGGATCGGATGGTGGGCAGCCCGGTATTCTTCTGAATAGTGCGCTTCGTATTCGTCATCGCAGATCGCGGCGATGAGCATGTTCTTACCGGACATATTCAGCGCCGCCAGAAGCTCATCCAGATAAACGCCCGTGATTTCCGCCTTTCCCGGGAAGTTCGAATCATCTGTAACAGTAAAGGTGACTTGTGGCAGCTTCGCCAGTTCAGCATACGAGACGAAGCGCACGGCGTTCACGGATACTCCGGGCAACTCACCGGAGAGCTTCAAATCATCCGGCAACGTGCTCTTCTCGTGCAGGGACACTTGCTCAGGCCCTACTGATTTCTCCTGAATAGGCGGCTTCCCTGCTCCGGTCAGCGCGAGCGGCAAAGTAGCAGCAAACGCCAGTAGACCAGCCAACCATAGGACTTTCATTTGGCCTATCCTATCCCGGATCGTACGAAACGCAGCAAAAATGCACAGCTGCTTCCACAGGCCCATCCTGACACATGCTAGAGTACGGGCACATGAGCGCCGATCAAAAGCTGAGTGGACTGGGTTACACACTACCGGAGTTACCTGCCCCGGGCGGCAATTATTTATCTGCCAAGGTTGTTGGCAATCTTGTATTTCTTGCTGGCGTAATCTCCATCGACGAGCATGGCGTTATGACTGGCATCGTCGGTCAAGATCGCACCATTGAAGATGCATACGCTGCCGCGCGGCGCTGCGCACTTACGCAGCTGGCCGTTTTGAAGCAGGCACTGGGCTCCCTCGACCGGGTCAACCAGATCGTCTCCGTCAACGGTTATGTCAACACCATCTCCGGATTTGCAGACTCACCGAAGGTAATTAACGGCGCTTCGGATCTTCTGATCGAAGTTTTCGGCGAAAGTGGCCGTCACGTCCGGGCTGCCCTCGGCGTGGCCGCGTTGCCGCGTAACGCCATGGTGGAGTTGCAGATGATGGTTGAAATCCAGCCATGACAGACCACGTTCTCTCCGCCGAGCCCATTCACTCGCGCTGGAATCGCGACCTCACACCGCGCATTGAGATCGCGTCTGGCGACACCGTTCACATGGAGTGCCTGGACTCCAGCGGCTCTCAGGTGCAACCTAGAATCCAGGTCGAGCAATTTCTTGCCATCGATCGTGGAAGGATTCACGCGCTCACTGGACCCATCGCTGTGAGCAACGCCGCCCCCGGTGACACTCTCGAGATAGAAGTGCTGGAGGTAAAGCACAAAGGATGGGGCTGGTCGAGCGTGATCCCCGGTCTGGGATTTCTGAAGGATCGCTTTACCGACCCATTCCTCTTTCACTGGACGCTTGAAGAGCACCTCAGCCGTTCGCTCTTCCCTGCTCTCGTGCCGTTGCGACCGTTTCTCGGCGTAATGGGCGTGGCGCCCGCCGAAGCCGGCGAGTTCCGAACCCGTCCGCCGGGATGCTTTGGCGGCAATATGGATGTACGAGAACTGTGCGCGGGCTCAAAGCTTTATCTGCCGGTGTTCAATGCCGGCGCGCTCTTCTCGGCGGGGGATGCTCACGCCGCGCAGGGCGATGGCGAGGTTTGCATCAACGGCATCGAGTGCACGGCAGAGGCCACGCTTCGTTTCCATCTCCATAAACACCGCGCGCTGTCTGCACCCATCATCGAGTCGACGGACACGGGGCTCCCGGATTGTGCGCCCGCTTCATGGATTGTCATTGAATCCGCGGAAGACGCAATCGCTGCTGCCCGCGCAGCCACCTTGCGCATGATCGATCTGCTCATGGAACACTGGAGCTTTTCGGACGTACACGCCTACTTGCTGTGCAGCGTGGCCATGAAGCTGCGCCTTAGCCAGGTGGTCAACGAGCCCATGATCACTGTAAGTGCGGCCATGCCAAAGCAGGTTCTACCGGAAAGGAAACTCTTCAGCAATGGTCATCAATGACCCGGAAATAGTGGCCGAGTTGGCGGCCCTCTACCCGAAGTACGAAGCGGCACTGATGGCCAACAACGCTGAAACCCTGGTCGCGATGTTCTGGAACTCCGATCATGTCCTGCGCTTCGGCGCTGCGGAAAACCTGCATGGATATGAGGAAATCTCGGCCTTTCGCAAGGGTCGGCCAGCAGTGAACCTGGCGCGCACCATAAATAGACTCGACATTGTTACATTTGGAAGCGACTTCGGCAGCGTCACTCTGGAGTTCGAACGCCAGGCGGAAGGCAAGACCACTCGCGGGCGGCAAAGCCAAGTATGGATTCGACTTACAGAGGGTTGGCGCATCGTCTCTGCGCACGTCTCTATCCTGGCTTAGTAAGTATCTTTCGAACTTTTTGTCCACGAGTGAACACGTCTCCACAAAGCCCACATAAGAGATTTTTATAACGTCCCGTCAAGAAAGAATATGGGATGAATTTTCCTGTAGGCAGGTCGCAAACTGCGCTATGCTCGGGGGAAAGTTTTCATAAAAGCTGGTCGTTAAAACTTCGCAGCTACCGCTTCTTCCAGTTTCGGTGTAGTTCATGGCGTTCCTCATCGAGAAATGAAGAGCGGTTCATGGCCGCACGCAGGCCGCAGTGTCCTTTTCACTCGAATGAGGCCAAGAGACTATGTTCAAGAAGCCAGGCGCATCTGCATTCTTTTTCCTCCTCAGCATCTTCATCTTTGCAAACTCCAGTTGGGCTCAGCAGACCCTTGGCGGCATTACCGGCGAGGTAACCGATTCTACGGGTGGCGTCCTTTCCGATACGCAAGTCACGGCGGTCGCCGATCAAACTGCTCTCACGCGCACCGTGAAGACCAACGCCAGCGGCTCCTATCTCTTTTCCAACTTGCCGATCGGAACATACACAATCACCTATGTGCATGAGGGTTTCGACACGCAAAAGGTACCTTCCATCCTGGTACAGGCCGACCGCACCGCGACCATCAATACGGTGCTCAAGGTAGGTCAGGTGAGCCAGTCGGTTACTGTCGAAGAGACCCCGATGATGAACGCCGTCGATACAACCAACGGCTACGTCCTCGACAAGCAGCAAATTGACTCTGTTCCCCTGCCCACCGGCAGCTTTACCGGGCTGGCAATTCTCTCCCCCGGGGTCAACGCCGAGTTGCCCGGCGGAACCGGCTCGAACAGCGGACTGGGCAATGCTCCGATCTGGGCGAACGGCCAACGCGATACCTCGAACAGCTTTCTGCTTAACGGCGTAGACGCCAGCAACCTTTTCAACGGCAAGAGCACAAGCCAGGTAGCGTCCGCGCGTGTTGTGAACAATACCGGCGGCAGCGCGTCGAGTGGCACAACCAGCGCCGGCGTCGAGCCAGGCGCGTCGTCGGTCTATCTTTCCATTGGTAATGCGCTTCCCACGCCGGCCCCGGAGACGCTGCAGGAGGTCCGGGTGAACGCGTCGATGTACAGCGCGGATCAGGGCTCGGCCAGCGGCGCGCATATCGACATGAGCACCGGATCGGGCACCAATGTCATCCACGGCACTCTCTACGGCCACCGTGGCACCAACTGGATCAACGCGGCGCCTTTCTTTTTTAAGAACAATACCGGCATTCCGGTCGAGGACAGGAACCCCGAGCTGCACCGCTGGATCGCCGGGGGCACCTTCGGCGGACCAATCATCAAGGACAAGCTTTTTTATTACATCGGTTACCAGCACCTGCATATTTCGGATCAGGAGACGGGCGACACCCTCATTGCAGTCCCGCCAGGCCTCAGCGATACCAACCGAAACCCTACAGGCCTGGCAACGCTTGTCAATTGCAACTGGGGATCAGGGGGAACCGCTGCACCTGGCCAGTGTGCACATGGCTACAACAATCCCAACGGATACAGCGATAACGGCTTCACTGTTGGAGCCTCCGACTGGTCGAACAACCCGGTGGGCCTGGCTCTGTTTCAGGCCAAGCTTCCCAACGGCCAATGGCTCATCCCGAACGACAATGGCCACATACCCGACGCGCTTTCGCCTTCCAACGCCTTCGAGCTCGGCACATCGTACTTCACATCGAACCAGGCTGTCGGTGGGCTCGACTGGAACGCCTCGCCGAAAGATCTGGTCAGCCTGAAGTACTATTACCAGCACGATCCCAACACCGCACCGTATGGAACCTCAAGCGTCCCCGGATTCACGGTATTTATGGATACCGGATCACAGGTGGCCAGCATCACCAACGTCCAGACGATCCGGCCCACGTTCAGTCTGACTGAAACCTTCGGCTACCTCCGCGAGAAGGCCTACAGTACGAATGAACAGCCATGGGCGCCAGGCGAGGCTGGAACTCCGGCTGCGGGCATGACGACCGCTTTCGGCTCCTATTTTCCCGGTATCACGATTATCGATGCCTTAGGTTCCTACGGTTCCAGCCTCGGACTCCCGCAGCAGATGCTGAACATTGGCCCCGGTGCTGCCAACCAGGGACCCTTCACAGGTGTCTTCCAGAACCGCTTCATGCCATCGGCCAGTGCCATCTGGACGAAGGGAAATCACTCCATCACGTTTGGTGGAAGCTATGCCTATACGCAGCTCAACGTCCGTGATCTACGGACGGGCAAGGGCAATGTAGCTACCCCCGACTTCTCCACATACGCGATGAACTGGGTCACGCCGTATACAACCAATGGCTTTGTTGCGTCCACTTTTCTTCAGGGCGATGCCAACCGCTATTATCGTGCCAACCAGACTGGGCTCTACATTCAGGATAAGTACCAGGTTCTCCCCACACTCAGCGTCACAGCAGGTTTGCGCTATGACTGGAACGGCGGCCTGACGGAGAAATACGGACGAATTTACAACTTCGAGCCTTCCGAGTACAGCTACTCCGCCGGATCCGATATGATCACCGATCCCGGCTTCATCATTGCGGGCAATAACACAAATGGAACGAAGGGCGTCAGCAACACTACTCTTACCGGGCGCCAGTGGGGCATTGCGCCTCGCCTCGGATTCGCCTACCAACCCCATGCGCTTAAAGACAAGGTTGTCATCCGCGGTGGAACAGGCTTCTATTACGATCGCGGCGAGCTCTACACGTATTTCTCACCGGGATATGCAGCGGGCGAGATATCGGGCGGACCTTTTGGAGTCAGCCAGACTCCCCCCTTCGTGACGCATCAGAACTGTCCCTACAGCGCGTCGCCCTATGGCAACACCAGCTTCCTGTACAACTACTACATTCCGATCTGCGGATTGGAGCCCTTTAATCCGGTCGATGGTTCGACGCTGCCCTATAATCTCGCCAATCCATGGGGACCGACGCGCTCTGCTCCGCCGTCAAACCCGAGCGCGGCCGATCTGGTCAACTACCTTCCCAATGCCGCCGGGATCATCCAGGGCGATGAGCCGTTTACTCTTGGCGTCTATAACAGAAAAAATAAACTGCCTTACTCGATCAATTACACGCTCGACATTCAGTGGCAACCTCGCAATGACCTTGCAATCGAAGTCGGCTATGTAGGCAATGTGGGCCGTCACCAGGTAGTGCCCCTTCCCTTCAACCAGTCGCAGATTGCAACACCAACTAACCAGATTAACGGCCAGAACTTCACCTACGGCTATACCGTCTACGATCCGACTACCTTCCTTCCTATCTGCGTTAATCAGGACCCGGGTTGCAAGTACGGTTTCATGCAGCAGAACTACGAGGGAGGTAACGTCGATCTGCGCGTTCCCTACATCGGCTATTCGTCTGAATCCGAGTCCTACACCGCAGCCGGGATCTCCACCTACAACGCTTTGCAGGTTCATGTTGAAAAGCGGCTAAGCCACAACTTCCAGGCCGGCGTCTCTTACACTTATTCGCACGCGACCGACGAACAAAGCGCGCTTGGACTCTTCTACAACGGCAACAATCCCAACAATCTTCTCAGCGGTTATGGATCGGCAGATTTCGACCGCAAACACGTACTGAACTTCACCTATGGTTTTTTCCTGCCGAAGATTTCCAGCCAGAACGCAATTGTAGGAAAGATCATTAACGATTGGTCGCTGGTCGGGGTCGGGATTGTCCAGAGCGGACAGCCGTACAGCATCATCGATTACTCCGGCGCCGTGGGCAGCCTTTACTACAGCACCTTCGACGGCATCACGAACCCCATCGTCCCGCTGGCTCCCGGTTGCACCGCAAAGACCGCGGTGACGGGCAAATCCGGCGCGTTCTATAACGGCACTCCTAGCAGCGCCGCCCTGAAGGCGTCTTGCTTCACGCTCCCGCTGGTATCTCCCGGGACTGACGGCGTTCCCAACGGCGATAACTTCGAGACCACCTTCACCAATGGCCAGCGCAATATCTTTCGTCAGCCAGTCCAGAAGCGCACCGACGCGTCTCTGGTCAAAATGCTGATGATCAAGGAACGGTACAACCTGAAATACACGTTCGACGTCTTTAACGTGTTCAATACCACGAGCTTCGATATTCCCACAAACAATGTCACGCAAAATGCCGGGTATAACAATGCACCGAGCGTGGCCTCAAGCTACAGCCAGGTGGCGCCCACCCCCGCACAATGCCAGGCCAATACCCCCCCGCCGAACACGTTCTACAGCTGTCCGACGGGTTTGGGAGTGGTGAAACATACCATCGGGAGCCCCCGCCAGATTCAAATGTCGCTGCGCTTGAATTTCTGACCTGAGAGGAATCATCGCAAAGGCGGCTTTCGGGCCGCCTTTTCCTTGTTTAGCACGCAGACGGTTAGACCGAAAGAGTTACAGTCAGGGACGAAACCGGAGCAGCCGCGAATTTCTCCTGAAGCTCGGCGCTTGCGTCGAAAATCTTGCCCTCGACCAAGCGCGCGGGAAAAGAAACTGCCAGACACGGCTCAGCAAAGGGGTATGGATCGAGCCTGAAACTGCGTTCCCCGATTGACTCCACCGCTATGGTTCGGTATCCGCCGTCATTCAGTGGCAGCGGATGGAGGAGAGTCGCCGGTTGACGGTAGTCCACGCAAGCGAGCAGCGAAAGATTATCGGTGGCTTGAAGCAACCGGAAGTTATCGCGGATCGCAGCATCGCCTGACTGCTCGGAAGTAAGGCTTGTGTCGAGAGCAATCTTGTCGCGCAGCGTTTGCTGGAGCTTCATCTGCTGAGCAAGAAAGTCATCGAGCATGGGAAGTTGTGCCGTAGCGATGGTCGAGCGGTCGGCTCTCTCCGTGAGCAGGTTGTAGGTGTGCATCGAGACGAGGATGGCTGCGTACGGATCTTCCTCGGCAATCAGGCGCAACGCGCGATCCCGAACCGCAAGGTAGTCGGCGAGGTCTATCTCCTCAAAGGCTGAATATTTGCCGACAAGTTCGACGGAAAATGCGCTTGGCTTTCCTTGCCGGGTAATCTGCGGCCACGCATCACGTTCTCGCCAGCCGTCGTCATGGCGCGAGATGCCCTTGAGCACCTGCATCCGCGGTTCAGGAGAACGAAACAGTTCATTCCCCCACCGCGCTGCAAAATTTCCCGCAAGGTTCGCGTGATCGACGTGGGAGACGAGCCAGTATCCCGTATCTGTTTCGAGACGAAGCATGCTTTAAGTTAGCGCATTCGCCTATTCGACTTCAGCCTGGCGAGCGGATTCGTGCCACTTGTGCAGAAAATACCATTCCAGGAAAGCCACGATGAAGTAGAAGACGAAACCGAGGGCTGCAGCGGCAACAATGAGGGCGAAGAGATAGTCGGTTTGCAATTGCTGCGACGCATAGATGATGGAGTAGCCAAGGCCGCCTCGGCCCACGCTGCTCGATCCGGCGAACAGCTCGCCGGTGATGGCACCGATTACGGCGATACCGGCCGAGATGCGGATGCCAACGAAGAGCGAAGGAACGGCGCTGCGCAAACGGAGCTTGAAAAGAATCTGTCCGGGCGTGGCGTTGTGCATGAGGAAGAGGTGGACCAGGTTTTCATCCACGCTGACCAGGCCTTGCGTTGTGTTGGCGATGATGGGAGCGAGACAGATGATGAAAGTAATGAGCGTGACCGCTCCAGTACCCGCGCCCACCCACATCAGAATCAGCGGCGTAATGGCGACGATCGGGACGGTTTGCAACAGCAGAGTGTAGGGGTACAACAAGCGGCGAATCCACCTCGATTGCGCGAATAGCAATGCGATGGCCACGCCGGCGAGGATGCTTCCAATGAGGCCGACGGTGGCTGTGATCGCGGTGATCTCGAACGACTCGGCAAGGGCGGAAAAATGTTCTGAGATGACGCTAGCAACGCGCCACGGCGACGGCAGCATATAGGCCGGCATATGTCCGAGCCAGATGATCAGTTGCCACAGCAGTAAAACGGCTGCGAAGACACCGAGCGAATTCAGAAAGACAAGGAGACGCTGCCTCATGCGGACCGTGCCTCCCGGAGGATACGGGAAACTTCGGTGACAGTCCGTTCGAACTCGAGTGTGGCGCGCAGCTCAGCCGTTCGTGGATTGGCAAGATTGATGGGCAGGTCGGCGTGGATGCGTCCGGGGTTGGGTGCGAGAACAAGGATACGCGTCGAAAGAAAGACTGCTTCAGAAACCGAGTGCGTGACAAAGACAACCGTCCATTTTTGCTCTTCGCGTAACCGAAGCAGTTCTTCATTCATGCGGTCGCGTGTCATCTCGTCGAGCGCGGCGAAGGGTTCGTCCATCAGCAGAAGGCGAGGGCCGGTAGCAAGTGCGCGAGCGATGGACAGACGCATCTTCATCCCTCCCGAGAGCTCACGAGGATAGGAGCGGCTCGCGTGCGAAAGACCGACAAGTTCAAGGAGAGAATCGATTCTGGTTTCGCGCTTCTCTTTTGGCACGCGTTCGAGTTCGAGGCCAAGGGCAGCATTGTCGCGCACTGTGCGCCACGGCAGCAGCGTTGGGTCCTGAAAGATGAAGGACATCGTCTCACGCGCATTTTTGGGAGTCATGCCGTCGACGAGAATATTGCCAGTGGTAGCCGGCGTAAGGCCGGAGATGAGTTTGAGGGCAGTAGATTTGCCGCAGCCCGAAGGTCCGATGATGCTGAAAAATTCGCCTTTCGCCACCGTCAAGTTGAAGTTGTCGATGATCACGCGCTGGTATTTCTTCGATACACCGGCGAATTCGATCTGCGGAACGGCGAAGTCCTGCACCGACGTCGTCTGCGCGCTCATGCTTTCTCGATCCGCAACGGGAGGTGCAAAACCGAGGGGCGCGCCGCGTCGTGATAGACGAGTTGCGTTGAGCGGATCCAATCCCACGAAGTCGCGTGCGGCGAAGGAACACCGCTACCTGGGTTCCGATCGTAGAGCGGAAACGCGCTGCTAGCGATCTCCAGACGAATGCAGTCACCAGCTTCGAAGCGGCAAGAGGTCGGTTCCAGCTCGAACTCCCAGCATCGGATGGTGTCGGGCATGAAGCCGTTCGCAAAAAGAAAGTCGGAACGAGCAATCCCGATGCAGACGAAGTCGGCGCGGCCATCCGGACGGACTCGAACGAGCTTGCCTGTGAAGTCCGTGGTCTTCGCCGACGCGGCACAGTAGAGGGTCAGTTGCGGCGATCCAAGAATGGCGACAGGCTCAGGCAAGGGCTCCGTGGTATAGACGAGAACGTTGTTACCTAGTTCAAGCGCGGCCTGGTTGTAGCACCCGCTGAGCGAGCCCGGACCGCCGGGGGCGAGTACAGGAACTTCAGGATCGTAGACGAAAACATCGCAGGGCTCGTCGGCCGCAGGCACGGAAGTGGTGAGTGCTCCGTCGCCTTTGCGGGAATTGGCACGGCCGTTGCTGCGCAAATAGAGCGTTTTCTCCGTTCCGGACGCCCATTCCTCTGCGGAGTGCCAGCGACTTTCGAACAGAGCGAAATGACGGATGCGCGGTTCCTGCGCGAATTCGCCGGAATCCTTGAGCCAGTGATTGAACCAGCGCAGGAGAATTCCGTCGGTATCGAGCAGAGCTTCCGGACCGAAGTTGACCTCGCCGATTTGATCACCCCAGGGAATGTGCATCCAGGGGCCGGCGATCAGGTATTGCTGATCGCGCACGTGAGCACTCGCGGCCTTCTTGCGCAGGGCTCGAAAGCCATCGATGGTCCCCTTGAGATAAAGATCAAACCATCCGGAGATGTGCAACGCGGGCACATTTATCCGATCGAGGCAGCCGCTGACGTCGAGCGTCTCCCAATATTCGCTGGGCCGGTTGTGATCGAACCAGTCGAGCACATACGTCGGCAGGCGGGGCGATTGCAACGCCGGGTGCTCCCGGAACGGCAGCGCACTGAACTGGTTGCGTAGGTCGGCCCAGGCCTGCTCAAGTCTGTCGCTCGCCTCGCGAAGACCGAGACGGCGCGTATCCATCTTGAACATCTGCATTCCCCATGCGAGGCTGGCTGCCAACCGAAGAGCTCCGTTGTGATAGAACCAGCCACTATAGAGATCGCAGGCGGCCATTCCCGGGGCAATCGCGACGAGCCCTTCAGGTTGAGCGGCTGCGGCGAGAAACTGCGTGACTCCTTGATAGGAGAAGCCGTACATGCCGATGCGGCCATTCGACTCGGGACGGCTGCTGCGCAACCACTCGATGGTTGCAGCTCCATCGGCGCGCTCATGGCGGAAGGGATAAAACTCGCCCTCCGATCCACCACGCCCGCGCACATCCTGAATGACGACGTTATAGCCATTGCGCGCAAACCAGATGGGGTGCGCATAAACGACGGTCGATGCGATATCGCGGCCATAGGGCTGGCGCATCAGCAGCGTGGGATGAGGGCCCGGCTCTGCTGGATAGTAGTGATCGGAGACAAGGTGAACTCCATCGGGCATGGTGCAGACAACACCACGCTCCAGGCGCACTCCGTTGCCGCAGTCAATGTGCGCCGAGGACGTCATGGACGATAGAGATTCTCATATTGCGCCATAGCCTGCAAAGCCTCGGCGATGCGCGTTGCCGCCTGATCGACCCAGCGCTCGCCGTTCTCAGCCGTAGCCGGACGCGGGTCACCCATGACACCACTGGCGGCGATGTCGCGCGTGAGCCACGCGAAGGTAGCGGGAGCATTTTCGGGCCGAAGCAGAGCCGGCTTGTCGACCTCAGCGATGTAGTTGACGGTGTACGCCTCGGTATCGACAAGTTCTGGCACTGCGCTCAGCAGGAATGCGGTTTCGATTTCGCCGGCGTGAAAACCGTAGCTCTTTTCCTGCTCGCTAACGCCCTCAAAGCTGATGCCTCCTGAGCCATAAAGCGCAAACGTGCGCAAGCCGAACTCCGCACGAAGATCGCGCGCCATCACGTCGACGAGCGATGAATTGCCTCCATGCGTGTTGTACAGCACAACCTTCTTGAATCCGGATGCAGCGAGGCTGGAACCGAGGTCGCGCACGACGGACATAAAAGTCGCTGCGGAAACAGAGAGCGTGCCGGGGAATCCGATATGCTCGTTGCTCTTGCCATAGCAGATGGGCGGTAGTGCGTAGACTGGCAATTCCACGGGAAGCTTTTCAAGCGCCTTGCCGAGCAAGAGGTTGTTGATCAGCGTGTCGGTGGCGAGTGGAAGATGATGGCCGTGCTGCTCGATGGCGGCGGTCGGAAGCACAAGCAAGGTTGAATCTTTCGGCAGAGCTTCGACCTGCTTCCAGTTGAGATAAGCGAAATTGCGGGAGTCGGGAATCCACGTTTTCACGGGCGAGCAGCCTCTTCAGTCTCACGTTGGAAGCTGAGCATCTTGCCTGGGTTCAGCAGCCCCTTGGGGTCATAACGCCGCTTGGCTGCAAGCTGCACGTTGTCCTCAAGATAACGCCCGCCGTCTTCGACATTATTCACGTGAGGATTGGCGACGAAGACGCCTATCGCGCGGCAAAAGCGAATCATGTCAGTGAGCCGCTCCTCGGTTGTGAAGTAGACGAGTGGGAGAGCGCCAGGAATCATACGGCCCGCCGCATTCTTCCAGAACTCCATGTGGAAGAGCATTTCGTTGCTGTATCGCTCTCTGAGCTGGCGCATCTGATCGCGCACACGGTCGGGATCAAACGCGCACTGGAGATAAGTGTAGGCCGCGTCGTGCTTGATGGCCCAGAGCGTGGTGTGGTTCCAGGTGTAGTCGGAGAGCAGCGGCCGCGCGCTCAGGCCTTTGTATGCTCCAGAATAAGTGACGGCCCCTCCGGCAGCCTGCGCTGATAGCTCGAATGCAGCAAGCTGATCCTGCGCGATGAGAAAGAAGATCAGATGCTTTCCATGAGGCGTGATGTTTTTGATCGGGCTGAAGTAAGCGGGTATGGGCCACTCAAAGGTTGTGATCAGGCGCTTGGTCCACTCTGGACTATTGGCAATTTGCTCGCTGAAGTCATACGCAGAGGCAAAGCTGTCAAAGGCAACCGAGCACTGCGCCCATTCGACTCTCGGCGCGAGCGCAAGCCACAACTTTGTAATGACGCCATTCGTCCCCCAGGCGTGCAGAATGTCGTGGACGGCTCGCCCTTCGAGATACAGAACACGCGGCTCTTCTTCCATCGTGACAACTTCCAGAGCGCGCACTGTCTCATAATCGCGCAAAATGCCGTGCGCCACGGAACCGATGCCTCCAGAGCCTCCGCCCAGAAAACCTCCGACGGAGGCCTTGACGATCGTGCTCGGATAGCAGCGCAGTTCCCAGCCTTGCGTGCGAGCGTGAGTTTCCAGAACACCCAGGCGAACTCCAGGCTCGCAGATCGCGACGCCGTCACCGGTGATTGCTTCAATGCGATCCATGCGCGAGAGATCAAGGACGATGCCGCCGTTCAGCGGAATCGCCTGGCCGTAGTTACCGGTGCCAGCCCCGCGAGGCGTGACCGGAATGTCATGCGCAAAACAGAAACGCAGGATGTTACGGATCTCCTCAACATCGATGGGCTGAATAACGCTGTCAGCGTGTTTGCCTTCTAGTTGCCTCTTCAGAACCGGCGAATACCAGTAGAAATCCTTGGAGAGCCGCTCGACAATCGCAGACGCAGTGAGGTATCGGCTGGGATCAGCGATAAGACTGGGGATTGCGTGGGCCAGCGCGTCAGGCATTCGTTCCCCCTTTCTTTCTCTTTGCCTTGCGGGTGCTCCACGTTTTGAATGCCTTGAGCATTCTGGGGTCGGTGAAGAGACCGTAGCAGAGATCGCGGAGCACTTCGCCCTCGACGATGCAAGGCATGTCGCTGCGCTGGGCAACCTCTTCGGCGGGAATATGAATCTGGTTGCAATGACGATTGGCGTCCTCGATCGTCGCTCCATAGACTACGCGGTCCACACCAGCCCAGAGCGCGTTGGCCATGCACATGGCGCAAGGCTCGCAAGTGGAGTAGAGGGAATATCCAGCGAGAGAGGGGCTACCGATCTTTTTGGAAGCCAGACGAACCGTGCGCAGCTCGGCGTGAGAACTGGCGTCGCGTTCGCGCATCACGGCGTTGCGCGCGCGATAAAGAAGGGCGCCGGATTCGCTGTGCACGATGGCCGCGCCAAAGGGCACAGGGCTCGAAGTGCCAAAACTGAGGGCGGTGAAGCGAACAAGGTCGGTCATGATCGCCTCGTCTCGATCATGCCTTGGCCTCAAAAGCTTCCCCATTGACGAAATTTAGCATGGATCGAGCGAATTCCTGCCGACTGTTTCCTATTCATTCGCGAATAGAATCAGCGCATGGAAATTGAAGAGTCTCCGATTAAGAAGATGATCGCGCTTGCAGCCGTCAATCCGGACGGTTTGGCAGCTGCGGCCATGGAGAGGGTGAATGGCAGCGCAAGCCGGAATACGTACCTAACCCTCGATGCCACATGGACTCGCGACCAAGCCGAACGCCTGGCAGTGCAAGGTCCCGATGCGGACAAAGTGCTGTACGGGCTCCCGGTGGCGCTCAAAGACTGCTTCGATCTGGAAGGATTCGTTACCAGTTGCGGCTCGCGGTTTTATGCACGCCACAACGCCGCCGCGGTTACAGATTCGTGGGTTGCTGCGCGACTGAAGGCGGCAGGGGCAGTTATCACCGGCAAGACGCATATGCAGATGCTGGCGTACGGCATCACCGGGGAGAATCGTGACTACGGCGACTGCATTCAACCGGCAGATGCGACGAGCCTGACCGGCGGCTCTTCAAGCGGCTCGGCGGCAGCGATTCTGGAAGGCTCCGCCGTGGCGGCAATCGGAACCGATACCGGCGGCTCGATTAGGGCTCCTGCGGCCCTGTGTGGCTTGGCGGGATACCGCGCCTCTTTGGGTTTAGGCGATTGGCGGGGCGGTGCGCATCTCGCAGAATCCTTCGATACCATCGGCTGGCTCTGCCGGGATCTGCGCGATCTGCCCTTGCTGGCGCAAGCGCTCTTTGCCTTGCCTCCCGCGAAGGTTGCTGCGAAGACGGTGCGTGCAAGGGTGGTGAGTGGCAGCATGATGGAGGATTGTGACGCCTCTGTCCTCGAATCGATGGCAGCGTGGCGAGGCCGGATCTTGAGCGCGGGCGCAAAAGTAGATGCTGTGGAGCCTGACTTCATGGCCGACGCATTCTCGATTTACGCTCCACTGCAAGCAAGCGAGGCTGCTCGATGGCATGCTGGCTTCTTCGACGAGTTCGAACCGGCAATCGCGGATAGGCTGCGCTGGGGAGCGTCTCTGCAACGTGAAGAGATCGCCGAGTGGCGGATCAGGCATCAGTCTTTTGTACGCCAGACGGATGCGCTGTTTTCGCAGGCGGATTTCCTGCTGATGCCGGCGGTTCCCCTGCCGCGACTGGCGGCGGGGGCGGACCTGTCTACGGCGCGGCCGAGGATACTGCGGTACACCACGCCGGGGAGTCTCGCAGGATTGCCGGCAGTGGTCTTGTCGGGCAAACCTGGTGTGCAGTTGCTGGCTGCGCGGGGCGACGATAGCCGTCTGCTGGAGTTTGCGGCTCGGCTGGGAAAGCGGCTGGCGGAGGAAGAAGCGTCTTGATCGGCTGAGGAGGCGTTGTTAAGCTCGGGCATGATCCGTGCGAAACAGTCCCTTGCGTTGTCGATCGTGTGTCTTGGCCTGCTTGGCTGTCATGGCGGCAAAAGTAACAACGGCCTGATTCCGGTCAAATTTCAGGCCGACTGGTATCCTCAGCCAGAACAGGGTGGCTTCTATGAGGCGCTGCTCAAGGGGTACTACCGGCAGGAGGGGCTTGACGTCACCATCCTTCCGGGCGGCCCCTATGTGATCGCGGAGCAGCAGGTGTCGCTGGGCGCGGCGCAGTTCGCCATGGGGTCGTCAGACCGCGTTCTGGCGGCGGACTCGCAGGGCCAGTCTGTCGTGGCCGTTGCCGCGACCATGCAGCGCGATCCGCAGGGCATCATGGTCCATGCCGATTCTCCCGTACATACGTTTGCCGACCTGGAAGGACACTCGGTCGCGGCCAAGCCCGGTTCGACATGGTTTGAGTACCTGATGGCTCGGTATCAGCTGAAGAACGTTCGCGAGGTACCGGCAACGTACTCGATTGCGAATTTCCTTCGAGACCCGACTTACATCCAGCAGATCTTCGTCACCTCCGAGCCGTATTTTGCACGCAAGGCTGGGGCGAGCGTGCGGACGCTGCTCATCAGCGACACGGGATATGCTCCCTACCGGGTTTTCTTTACCTCTCGCGATTACCTTGTGGAGCATCCCGACATCGCGGCGAAGTTCGTTCGCGCGTCACTGCACGGGTGGCGAGACTACATTGCCGATCCGCAGGCGGTGAACGCCGAGTTACTCAAGCTGAATCCGGCGATGACGCTCGAACAGATGCAATTCACCTGTCAGGCCCTTAAGGATGGGCACTTCATCTATCCCGATGATGATCCAGCGAAGGCAGGAGACTTCGACCCGGCACGGTGGTCGGAAATGTATCGGCAGCTGGTCGATCTGAAGGTGATCCAGCATCCGATCGATCCGGCGACGGCCTACACAATGCAGTTCGTCGGAAAGCCATAGTTTTTGCTGCCAGGGGGGGCCCCCTCCCCCTCTGTTCTCTTTCTTACTCATATCATTGAACTTAGGGAATAGGTCGCCACATCTTTCCCAGAATCAATGGGTTACAGGTAAATACTCAGAAACAGAGGATTTGATCGACGGCATTCAACTTGTCTGCAAAGATATTTCCCGATTTGGGACCAGAAACAGAAAAGCCCGGCTGCGATGGCGGCCGAGCTTTCTTCATCTCTATTTCCATTATAGAGAGTTGGCTGAAATTGTCGGCCAAGTATTTCCCCCTCATGGTGCGAAGTAGCTGGAGATGTCGAGGATGAGGTTAGTGGGGTTGGAGGAGAAGGCATCGATACTTCCTTTGGTTGTCGGCACGATGGCCATGTTCGAGGTGATGGCTCCGTCCAGAGCATTCAACGTCGAGACATAGGGTTGCCCCTCTCCGGCCGGCCACAGCGTCAGGTAGTCCAGCGAGCCCGGAGGTACAACCGTCGCGTTCAACACATATCCCTGAGCGCTGGACGGCGGCGTGCACGAGCTCGTCTCCACGTCCACGGCCAGCGTTCCGTTGAAGGCTCCCGCACCGCTGCGCGTGTCGATCACCCGGCAGGGCGTGACCGGATACAGTGACAATCCTCCGGTCGCAGGGGGCGCGAAGTAGCCGTTCACGTCCAGGATCACGTCCGAAGTGTCGGAGACAAAGATCGAAACCGCTCCGCTGGTGCCCGCCGGCACCACGGCCGCATTGGCCGTGACGGCTCCGGTCGAGGAATTCAGCGTCGACACATACGGTTGCGTTTGCCCTGTAGCCCAGGCGGTCAGGTAACCCAGCGTAGTGTGCGGCACTGCGGTGACATTCAACGAGTAGGCCTTGGCCGTTGCAGGAATGCCGCAGCTGCTGGATGGCACAGGGAAGGACCGGCTGCCGCCGCCGGAGATTGTAGGTCCTCCCAACGGGCCCGTGGCGTTGCGGGTATCGGCGACCCGACACGGGGTCACAGGGTAGAAGGCCAGGGCCGAGGCCGTGCCGGCAGGCACAAAGTAGCCAATGATATCCAGGATTACATTGGTGGCGTTACTGACGAAGACGCTCACAGCTCCGTTGGTGCCGGCGGGCGTGATGGCGCCATTGGCTTTGACGCGGCCGTCGGAGTTCAACGTCGAGACATAGGGCTGGGTTTCTCCAGTGGGCCACAGCGTCAGGTAGCTGAGGAACCCGCTCGGGACTACCGTCACGTTCAGGGAATAGGCGACAGCCGTTGAAGGGATGCTGCAGGCACTCTGAGGAATATTGAAGGAGCGGCTGGTTCCTGCAGCCATCTCCGGGCCACCAAACGAACCCGTCGGCCACCGTGTGTCCGCGATCCGGCAGGGAGTCACGGGGATGAACTGCAGGCCGGATGTCCCGATGGCAGAAGTTGTGAAGCTGCTGATGGAGCCATTCACTGTTCCGGCGCTGTTGGAGGCCACCGCCCGGAAGTAGTAGGTGGTGCTGCTGTTCAGTCCGCTGAATGATGCGTTGAAGGCTACGCTGCTCGTTCCCGATCCCAAGTCCTGCTTGGCTGTGGAGCTGGCTCCAGAAAGAGTGCTGCTGGTCCCGTACTGGAACCAGCCCTGGGTGTCGGCGCCGTTGGGGTTCGCTTGTCCGCCGACCGACGCCCCGCTGCCGGTCAGGTTCGACGCACTTCCAGTGGTCACCGTCGGCGCCTGCGAGGTGGCAGAAGTGGTGAAGCTGCTGATGGAGCCATTCACTGTTCCGGCGCTGTTGGAGGCCACCGCCCGGAAGTAGTAGGTGGTGTTGCCGCTCAGTCCGCTCAACGACGCGTTGAAGGCCACACTGCTGGTTCCCGATCCCAGGTCTTGTTTGGCTGTGGAGCTGGCTGCGGACAGCGTGCTGCCCGTTCCGTACTGGAACCATCCCTGAGTATCGGCGCCGTCGGGATTGACCGTCCCGCCCACCGAGGCTCCGGTGCCGGTCACGCTCGACGCACTGCCGGTGGTCACTGCCGGCGTCTGCGCAGCGGCCGAACTCCAGGCGTTGACGAGGTTGTAGGCGTTGACCGAGCCAAGCCCGGTAGTTAAGTCATACCCAATGGTTGAGTTGTAGCCGGTCACGATTCCAATCGCGTATCCGCTAGCCGTTACGCAGTCAATCGATCCATACACGCAAACCTGGGCGTTGGTTCCTGTGGTTATGTCATAAAAAACGCAGTTGTTCCCACTCGCGACCGTGTTTGTGTCGCAGTTGGCGAGGTTCTCCTTGGCGGCAAGACTGTACAGCACGGGATTTGCGAGTCCCTGGGCCTTGCCGCCCATCTTTTGCACCACCAGGGCCATGATGCCCGCCATTGCCGGAGAGGAAACCGATGTGCCGCCAACCTCCTGGTAGATGATGTAGTTCGGGTCGGAATAATCACAGCCGGTCGGATCGCTCGCGGCTACGCATAGTAGATAGGCGCTGCCGTCGATCGCGGTCGGCTCCCAGCCCCCGGACGCGAAGAGAGAGAGATCGGGCAGGTCGCGCTTGCCGTCGGGGAGGGTCGCGGCCTGCTGCCATGAGGGCTTGTCGTATCCGCCCGCGCAGGTCGAAAACATGTCTCCGGTGGAAGTTGTGCAGGCGCTCACGCCGCCGCTGCCGCCTGTGACTCTATCCAAGCCAAAGACCGCGATGGTGTAGGACGCATAAGAGCAGATGGCCTCAGAGGAAGCGAAATTCGTGCTCCCGGCCAAAAGCCACTGGCTGGTACAGGTCGAATCCCAGGGAACCTCGGGGATATAGCCCTTGGCCGTGGCCCCGGTTGTGGGGTTAGTGGTGGAGTTCCAATATGTGCTGGTGTTTTGCAGCGGATAATACCCGAAGTCGGTGCCTCCGACGGCAGTTACATAGGGGCTCGAGGCCCAGCCATTGACCTGCAGCCCATATTTCGCCGGGTTGGGGGGAGTTGCGTCAGAATTGTCGCAACCGGTAGAGCCCTGATCGCCAGCAGAATCGAACATGCTGATGCCCTCCGCTGCTCCCTGTTGATAAATGCCGTTGAGCGCGGCATTGCCCGCTGTTCCGAGAACGATCTCGCATCCGCCATAGCTGCCGCTTGCGACCGGCGCAATCTTGTTGTCAACGATGTAGGAGTCGGATAATTGCCCGCCGAAAGTCGTCGCCGTTGTTTTGGTCACCACCAGGATGATGGTTGCTTTCTTCGCCACCGCCCCTGACCACTCGACATCCAGGGTGTTCTCTATCGTGCCGCCGGAAACGATGCCGGGATCTGTTCCGTTGATCGTTTGCTGTATCGTGCTCGGCGGCAATCCGAAGGAACTCCGGAAAGTGCTGATATCGGATTGGAGAATGTCGCTGACACCAGAAATCGCAATCGTCTGGCCGGTGCCGTCGATGCCGGCGTTCCAGAGGGGCAGCACGTTGTAGATGGTCGCAAAATCGTACGGCGTGACGTCGTTGTGTACCTGGCTATGCGAATCGGTGTACGTGAGCTCGGGTGATGTGCCATCGGAACCTTCGTCGAGCGCAGTGATCTTTCCTGTTTTCCGATCCCTTTTGACGAATCCGCCAAAAACAGACTCATGAACGGGGAAGAAATCATGCAGCGACGCGATGCCCGTAATCACCGGAGCCAGAGCTTCGGGAATCTGTGGGTCCCTGTCGTTCGCGATGTGGTCCGCGCCATTCACCAGATAGCGGTGCAGCTCGGTGTGGAAGGTCTGGTCAACCTGCGCGGCTGTGCCGGAGAATTCGATCGTGACGCGGCCTTTGGAGACGAGGTAAATGCGGAAACCGTGGTTCTCCAGCCAGCTGGTGACGGCGCGGATGTCAGCGTCCGAGGGGCCGTACAAATCGCCGAACTCTTCCGGGCTAAGCCAATGATGGAAGTTGGGAGACTTTGGGTCCTGTTGCTGCTGCATGAACTTCTCGAGGGCTGCCTCCTGCTCCGGACTTCTTTTCAGGACGAGCTGCATGCGCTCCAGATAAAGCTGTGGATCGACCAGACCCTGATCGAATTGAGATCGTGCCAGCGGAGGTATGTTTCCCCGCAGTTTCACCAGCTTTGCTTCATTGATTGGCAGAACAATCCGCGAGAGTGTCTGCGGAGCCTTGTCGATTGTCTGCCCGTGAGCAAGACTCAATCCGCCGATTCCCAGGGTGAATAAGGCGCAAACTACCGCCATGCATTTGCTTGTCATCTCCAGGCTTCTCCAGTCACGGGGGGTTAATCCGCCGAGGGCGCGCAAAACAGGCAGGAGAGCGAGGGGGGCGACAGTACGGGCTGTTTACCCAGTTAACGAGCGGGTTACTGGTGTTATAAAGCCCAAAATGGGAAAGACGCAAGAGGCTACACGTAAAAAAAGTCCCGGAGACGCGAGCAATCCCCTACAACGGGCGGACTGATGTCGCGCAGTTCCGATAACGGCCAGTTCCGTGAGAGGGCAGGTTCTACTTCTGGGCTTCGAGGATAGCCTTGACACCGTCGATCATGGCCTGCGGGTTGAACTCGCTGCGGATGATGTCGTCGGGGCAGTCGGTGAGAACAGAAACGCGGTAGTTGCAGACGAACGCGACTTCCTGATCGGGACGATGGGTCTTGATTTCACTGCAGAGTTTTTCGGCAGCGGGGATGCGTCCGTCACCCTCGACATCGATGATGACAAGGGAATACTTGCGGGCCTGAGCGAGCCTCATGCCCTCGTCGAGCGATAACGTCGAGTCAACCTCAAGGCCATGAAGCCGGAATATCTGATCCCGTAGTCCCAGAATGACGTCTCGACCGCAGACGTGAAGAACCGTAGGGGGAGAGCTGCTCATGCGGGTTCTAGGTTATCAGAGAGTAAAGAGCTATTTCCTATCAATGCAGGAGCCGGCGATCCAGACGGTTCTGATCCATTGGACGGATGCCCAGAGCAGCGGTACCAAAGCTGGCTTCCTTCAGTCTATGATGCGTCCGATTTTGTCAGCACAAAGGACTGACGATTGCCAAAGTCATCGTACTGAGCTCCTTCAATCAGCCGGCCGTCACTTGAGAGCCTGCCATCGAGAGTGTCGAGCGAGAACCGCCCGCTTCCTGCAAGGACTCGATATCCGGTTCCTTTTAGCAGAACCCTACTGTCATTTACCGTGGCGATTACAGACTCGATTACGCGCATTTTGTTGTTCGTATCGTACTCAAGTTCTCCATCGTAGGAGGATTGGATTTCGGTTGAGATAGCCCGAATCGACAACCTGGCACTCCTTCCGCTGATTTGACCGACCCATTCTCCGACTATCCTGGCGATTTGGGGCTGATCTTGCCGAACGTTTGTTATTTGTTCCGCGCCACTCGAATCCATGTCCGGTGTGGTTGGAATGGGTCCGGGAACTACGCTCGGGGCTACCTGTTGCTCTATTCCGAGAAACTTCATTAGAACTTTCAGCCCGGAGACGTAATCGGTTCTGAAATCAATGTGCTGAAGGCGTGCCAAACGAAGAGGCAGGTTGCAATCACGGTACAAGACGGGGATTACGCGCTTCCTCGCGCTCAAAGCGAACGTGACTTCATCGCGAACATTTTCTGAACTGACGGAAACCGGAGACAGGATCACAAGCATTCGCGGCGACAGCGTCAAAGCCTCTTCAATCGCAATATCCCAAGGTGTACCGGGCTCAATATCGAGTTGATCTAACCACACATTTCCTCCCGCGGCCTTGAGGTCCTCAGCCAGTCTCAGCGCGAACGCTGAGTCCTCTCGGCAATAGCTGAAAAATGCGGACGGAGAAGGGTTCGTGGCCAAAGTTGAACTCCTGGAGGTTGGTGCCTTTGAAAAGCCATCTTACCGGAGAATTCTTTGCTTCAAGAAACCTTGACCTAGTCGGACTCCGGGATCCGCCGACACAGTTTCGGTTCACAGCTATCCGCGGGTGGGTGTGATCAATGTGAGGTCAGTCGCCGGATGGAAGCCTCGCAGGCCGGATCGGTCGCAGAGAGATGTATGGAAGTGCGCTCGGTGTTGCGGGATACCTATTTAACCGAATCAGCCTTTGCGGCCAGTACGCCGGGCATACCGACGTGGGGGACGAGCATGTCTTCTTTGCGCATGACCATGGTGGTGGCATTGAGGCTGGCAAGCTCGAAACCGTGGCCGTGGGTGATGGCGTCGGTGGGGCAGGCCTCGACACAGTATCCGCAGAAGATGCAGCGGTTGTAGTCGATGTTGTAGACCTTGGCGTAACGCTCGGCGCTGGAGATGCGCTGCTCGGCGGTGTTCTCGGCGGCTTCAATGTAGATGCAGTTCGAAGGGCAAGCGGCCGCGCAGAGGAAGCAGGCGACGCACTTCTCTAGTCCATTCTCGTCGCGCTGCAGAACGTGCGCGCCGCGGTAGCGCTCCTGCAGAACCGCGCCACGGTTGGGGCCGGGGCCGTCGGGATAGTTCTCGACCTCGACGGGCTTGAACATCTCCCCGAAGGTGATGCTCATGCCTTTGCTGATGGCGGCAATGTTTCGCACGATCGACATGCGAACAGTATAAGGCTAAGTGGCGGCGAGCGGGGAAGCGGTAGGTTGAAAGCGGGTAAGATGAAGGCTGATTTTTCTGGAGGAGCCGGTGAAGTCTCTGCGCATGTTTTCGAGCGTCCTTGTTCTCTTCGTCGGTCTCACGAGCAGCCTGTTAGCGCAGGCAGTGTCCTCTTCTCTTCAGATAGTGAGCGGCGGCAAGCATGTCGAATTCACGCTGGATGCGCTCAAGGCGATGCCGCAGAAGACGGTGAGCTACCACAATCCGCATACCAATGCAGATGAGATTTACTCGGGCGTGCCCCTGATCGACCTGTTAGCGGGCTTGGGTGTTCCGCATGGGCAGGATCTGCGTGGAAAGGCACTCTCGGATTATGTGGTTGCTACGGGGTCAGACGGGTACAAGGCGGTGCTGGCGCTAGCGGAAGTCGATCCGGAGTTTCATCCGGGAGACGTGCTGGTTGCCGATGCAATGGACGGCAAGCCGCTTGACGCGAAGACTGGGCCGTGTCGGCTGGTCGTTACCGAGGACAAGAGGCCAGCACGTTCGGTGCATAGTCTGGTGTCGATTGAAGTGAAGGCAGCGGAGTAGCCCTACTTGCCCCAGGAATATCCGACGTGAATCATCTGCGAATCGATGCCTGGATTTATTGTGCCAATGTATGCGTTCGATAGATGCTGCAGACGGTATTCGAAGCGCATTGCCCGGTTTTGCCGGCGAAAAAAGTCGAATCCAGCTCCGAATGAGAAGGTGAAGTTGAACGCGGAGCTGTTGAACACAGGGATGTCGCGCGGGGAGACGGCGAAGCCAGTCATCAGCGTAAGCACAGGCTGGATTTTCGAGTGCGGAAGAAATTTGGCCTCAAGACCCGCCGGGCTGAGGCCGCCAACGTAAGTCCAGCGGCGTCCATAGGTAAAGGTGTAATCCTGGTAATAGGTCTGCCCGTTATAGATGAAGGAATAGTTATCGACTTTCCTTGCGGTCGATAAAACAGGCGTCTCGTGCGGAAAGCGGAAGTACCCTGACTCCTTTATTCCTGGGAATCCAGCAATCGGGGGCAGATTGATGTTGTAGTACTGTCCAGTGAGCACGGGATCGCTTTCTACCATCAGCGGCCGGATTTCCGCCCGGTAGTCGAGCGCCCAAATACGGTTCCGGAAGAGACGCTGTGTGAAAGCTCCGCCGACTGTGACAAATTCCCGCTGCCTGGTGTAGCCCAAAATAATGCGGCTGGAACCCGGCGAGTACTCTGTGAAGATCGACCAGGTTCGAGGGCTTGAGCCAGGCTTGATTGTCGGTTCCTGCACGACGGCCTGCGCGTGGGTGACAGCGACTGGAAGGATTGTTGCCAGGACTGTCAGTGCAAGCGACAGATAGCTGGGCGAGCGGCGTGCGAGCATTGGCAAGCGTCGGTCCGTCCTTGGCACGGGCGATCTATCTCTTTTGTATACACCAGCGGCATCAATCCAGGTCGAGCTTTTCCAGATCGCGCTTTTTGGTCACGGAGCCATGATGCGATCAAGGAGATCAGGGGCCAGCTGACGGAAGTCCTGGACGTTAAAGGTATAGATTCGGCTGCATCCAGCCTTGCGTGCGGCGTGCACGTGTATGGCATCGTAGATGCGGCCTCCCGTCCAGCCCAGAGCGGCGCATTCCCTGATGATTTTGGTGTAGTCGCTGCGCGTAAGGGGCTCGATTTCGAAGGATGCAAGTATGTTTTCTTCGATAATCTGCCACGCCTCCGCCGGCGAGATGCGTGGCTGAAATGGCGTTCCTGTAAGGATGGAGTAGACCTCCGCCATTCCGTGAGCTGAAATCACCGGCGTCCAACGCCGGGACCCGATTTCCTTAAAGAGAGAGGACGCATTCGCATTGTGCGTATGATCGCCGATTGCATCGGCTACGACTATGTTCGTATCGATGTAGATCTTCACCAGCCGCCAATCTTCCGCATACGCTCTTCGCGGTCTTCCTCGACGATTCGATCCCAATTGATTTTCCCCACAGGATGGCCAGTGAATACCAGTCGCCCATTCCTGCGTACCAAAGCAGAGCCCTGCTCAATAGGCTTCAGGAAAACGCCTTCGGCTGTTTCTACCATCTCAACCTTGCTATTCTTGCGCAGTCCGAGGCGCTCTCGAGTCGCTTTCGGGATGACAAGCCTGCCAGCCTCATCGATATGTATCTGCATATGTCCGATTATGGCAGAGGAAAATGGTATTGCCAACTGCTGAATGCCATTATTAGTCGATGCCCAGCTTCTTCCAGATGGCATCGATGCGCGCCTTGGTGGCTGCGTCCATCTCGATCATCGGAGGCCAGGGGCGGGTGAAGCCTTCGGCCGCCCATTTGCGCGTGGCGTCGATTCCCATCTTGCTGCCGTAGTTCGGCATGCGGGAGGCGTGATCGAGGGAATCGATCGGGCCGAGGGTGAACTGGATGTCGCGCTCAGGGTCGATGTTGTTCGTCGTGCGCAGAGTGACTTCGCCTATGTCCTGCACATCGCAGTCCTCGTCGACGACGACGATGCACTTGGTGAACATGGCCTGGCCAAGAGCCCAGATTCCGTTCATGACTTTGCGCGCCTGTCCGGGGTAGCTCTTGCGGATGGACACGATCATCAAGTTGTGGAAGACGCCTTCGACGGGCAGGTTGATGTCGACGATCTCAGGAAGCGTGAGACGCATGAGCGGCAGGAAGATGCGCTCGACGGCCTTGCCCATCCAGGCATCCTCCATCGGAGGCTTGCCGACGATGGTCGATGCGTAGACGGGGTCTTTGCGGTGCGTGATGCAAGTGAGGTGGAAGACGGGGTATTCCTCCTCCATCGTGTAGAAGCCAGTGTGGTCGCCGAAGGGGCCCTCGGTGCGCAGTTCGTCGAGCTTCACGTAGCCTTCGAGGACGATTTCAGCGTGCGCCGGGACTTCGAGGTCCACGGTTTCACATTTGACCAGTTCGACGGGCTTCTGGCGGAGAAAGCCGGCAATGATGAACTCCTCGACCTCGGGTGGAGCGGGGACGATGGCGGAGAAGGTGGTGGCGGGGTCGGTTCCGATGGCCACGGCAACTTCGAGCCGGTCGTCCTTTAAGTTTGCGAGCGTGATGTTGGTGGTGCCTCCGGCGGTTTCGGCCATGGCGTGGACGTGCTCAGCGGGAGTTGAGCCTGAGGCAGCGCGCAGGCGTTCGCGCAGGTGCTCAGCGGCGTTTTTCTGGCGCTGCCAGTGCATGCCGGTGGTCTGTCCGTCGTAGACCTGCATGCGATACATGCCCATGTTGCGCTTGCCGGTTTTTGGGTCGCGGGTGACGACGCAAGGCAGGGTAATAAAGCGACCTCCGTCGAGCGGCCAGCATTGCAGGACGGGAAAGTCGAGCAGGTTGAAGTTTTCGCGGTGGATGACTTCCTTGCAAGAGGCTTCCTTAGCGGGAACGGTCTTGGGAAAGAAACTGCCGACTTCGGCCAACATGGGCAGCATCTTGAATTTTTCGAGGAAGCCCTGGGGCGACTTGACTTCCATGAAGGCGCGGATCCGTCCGGCGACTTCGTCCAACGAGTCGACCTCGAGGGCGAGCCGCATGCGGCGCTCGCTGCCGAACTGGTTCATAAGAACGCGGGAGCCGGGATGGCCTTTGACATTCTCGAAGAGCAACGCCGGGCCGCCGGGGGATCCTCCCTTTTTGCCCAATTTTGAGGCGCGGTCGGTGATCTCCGCGATTTCGAGAATAGGATCGACCTCCTGCCGGATGCGTTTGAGTTCGCCGGCCTTGTCCAGCGCCTTGATCCAATCTCTCAGGTCGTCGTATGCCAATGATCTTCCCCGGCACTCCGCGTTGAAGGAGCGCAACACTTCATAGTATGCGACGTGCCAGGGATCAGGTTGAGCCGGTTGGAATTGTGGGGCGAAAAATCAGGACTCTTCGTTCTTGGCGTGCATCCATCGGTCCATGATGGTTTGCGCGCAACGTGCGCCGCACAGGTGTTTGGCATCGACGTCATGCGAAAGGAAGACATTCCACCGAGTAATCTTCAAGACAGGCTGCTCAGGATCGCTGGGTGTGGGAGAAAGTTTCTCGCTCCACGCAAGCCACCAGTCCCCGACTTCCTCGCTCTTCGCCTTGCCGCAAACATCGCAGGAATATGTCTCAGTCCAGGCCATTCCTCAACCTCTAAATGCACGAAGCTTGTCGCATGTCTCTGGAAGTTAGCACAAGAACGGGGAAAGTTGGAGCGAATCGACGGTGAAGATCTCGCTCTTCGGGCAGAGCTCTAGACGGCCCGGGCGGTCAGCTGGGGCGGGATATCGACGAGCGGGTAGCCGAGGCGCTTCCATTCATCGAAGCCACCGCGCAGCGGGCGGACCCGGTAGATGCCCATCTTGCGGATGGTGAGCGCCATTTTGGCCGCTGTGGCTTCGCTGGGACAGGTGCAGAACAGAACTACGTCGCGATCGCGCGGGATTTCATCGGTCTGCTGAACGAGGGTATCCGGCGTGAGAAGGACAGCTCCGGGCAGGGTTCGCGGATCAGGCAGATAATCGAGCGGGTGGCGGAGATCGACGATGAACACTGGCTGGTCGCGGTCGAGCATGGTTTTCAACTCCTCCGGCTCGAGACGGGCCATGCGGATTTCACGCAGAAAGGCGCGCTGCCGGAGAAACCGGTGAATGAAGAAGCCCAGCAGCAAGAGTACGAAGAGCATGAAGGCAAAATGCTCCACCCATTGAAGAGCGTTCGGGTTCTTCTTCAGCACGTCTCCAAAAAAACGCCCGGTGAGTGTGAAGGTGAATGCCCAGAGGAGAATTCCCGCAGTATCGAAGATCGCGAAGTGGCGATACTTCATGCCGGTCTGTCCGGCAATAGGGGCGGCAACGGAGCCAAGCCCGGGGATGAACTTGGCCAGCACGAGCGCGCCGGACCCGTGCTTAGTGAAGTAATTTTCGGTGCGACGAACACAGGTGGAGCTTTCCATGGAGAGTCTGCATAACAACTTGACTACTCCGCCGCCGTATCTCTTGCCCATGAGGTACCAGACGCTGTCGCTGACCAGGCTTCCGAGGACAACGGAAAGCAGCACAAGGGGAAGGCTCAGCTTATGCGTGGCGGTCAGCGTGCCTGCCGTGAGCAGTAATGGCACACTCGGGATGGGAACCCCAAACTGCTCGACGAGCACCCAGAGAAAGATAATCCAATAAGCGTAGTGCAGGAAAAAATCCAGCGCGAGCGGCATCGCGGGTGGCCCTCAGTGACTGTTTACCTAACTATAAAGAAGATGTGCTGAGACTAGAAACGCTGCAAAACTAATGGGCCGGATCACAGTTGACCCGGCCCGCAGTTTGGGGGAACTGCATCTCGTCTCTGAACCACTCAGTTCGTTGACCTGTTTCTTAGCCCGCTTACCTGGCACCGTTACTGGCGTGGACAAGAGGCATGTCTACCAGGTGTTCGCTGATGAACCACACCTAAAACTCGTTGGTGCGGATGATGTTGCTGACCACGATATCGTTGGTTCCATCGTCGCCCAGCTCAGCTGCTTTCCTGGCCAGGTCGCGCGCATCCTTGAGGATGACGGCGTGCGCTTCGAGCAGGCGCGAAATCTGCACAGGAACTTCTTCGCGGCCTTTAGGCGGGCGCGTGAGGCGAGTCAGCTCGGCGATGTCGTGAGCCATGGCAATGCTGACACCCCCAAGAGTCTGAATGCGCTCGGCGAGCAGATCGACGAGTTCGACCTGTTCCGCGAAGTGCTTATCGAAGAGCAAATGTAGCTGATAGAACGTAGGACCAACGACCTGCCAGTGCGACTTCTTGTAAAGATCGCGGAGGCTTGCCGTGTCGGCAAGCAGGAGGTTGAGGCGATCGCAGATCTGGGTGCGCGTCTTTTCATCGATGCCGATGGGCAAATCGCGTACGACCGTACCAAACTTCTGAATCTCTTTGGCTTTTTCATGCCAGTGAGGGGTGATGAGATCGTGAGTTTTCACGGGAGCGTCTTTCAGTGCAGTATTGCTCATTCGAAACTTCCTCCGGGGCATTAGATGCGGGAGGGATCCGTTTGGCTCCGGCTTTCGCGGGGATTCTACGCGGCTCCCATGCATTCCTGAGCAAGTAAGAAGGCGCCGCCGAAAACACTGCCTTCTTCAGCAGTAGTTAGTCTTTAACGCGCACCTTGGGTTCAACTGAAAGTCCCGGCCGGAGCAAGTGATCGGAGTTCTGCTTAGGATCCGTGAGATCGATGCGTACAGGAACACGCTGCACGACCTTAACGTAGTTACCGGTCGCATTCTCCGGCGGGAAGAGGCTGAGAACGGAGCCAGTTGCACCACCGATCTGGGTTATCTTCCCGTTGAACTTGCGGCCGCCGTAAGCATCAACCTCGATGACCACCGACTGATCCTTGTGCATGTGCTCGAGCTGGGTTTCCTTGAAGTTGGCCGTAATCCAGATGTCATCGAGCGAGACGAGGGTCATCATGTTCTGACCTACGCTGACGTTCTGGCCAAGCTCGACGCTTTTGCGGGTGACGATGCCAGCCTCAGGGGCGATGATTTTGGTATAGCTGAGATTCAGCTTAGCCTGATCCAGCTGCGCCTGAGCCTGCTGTACCACGGCCGCGGCCTGATCGGCCCTGGCTTTCTGAATGGCCACCTGCTGCGGCGCGGTCTGCGCGTTCTTGAGCGATGCCTCAGACTGCGCCAGGCGATCACGCGCGACACGGACATTGTCCTCGGCTGCAGTGACATTCGCCTGCGCCTCAACGAGCGCAGCCTTGTTGGCATCGGCGGCATCGACGGCGGCATCGAACTGCTGCTTGGAGATGACGTCCTTCTCCACGAGCGGCTTATAGCGGTCGAGGTCGGCCTGCGATTTGGTCGAGTTAGCCTGTGCCTGAACGACACGTGCCTTGGCGGCATCGAGCTGGCGTTCGGCCTGCGCGATCTGGGCGGTCGATCCGTGAACATCGGCTCCGGCCGAGGAAAGCGTGCTACCGGTGCTGATATTGGTAACGGGAACTGTTACTTTTGCCGCCTCGTAGGCAGCTATTGCGCTCTGCAGGTTGGCTTCGTCCTGCTGGACGGCAACCTGGAAGTCCTTGGGATCGAGCTCGACCAGCACCTTACCTGCTTCGACGGCCTGGTTCTCATCGACATTGACCTTGATGACCTGACCGGCGATGCGGGAACTGATCTGGATGAGGTGGCCGTTCACCTGCGCGTCATCGGTATCCTCGTAGTAAGTCGAGTGCCACCAGAACAGCGCGGCGCCGACCACAACGAGCGCAACCACGGCGATGATGATGAACCTGCGCCGCGACTTTGGTTTTTCCGGCTGCGGGTCTGGCCTCTCGTCTTGTTGTTGTTCGGGCTTCTCGTCCGCCACTGTTTACTTTCCTCCTACATAGGTCTTGTAACTGCTCTCAGCCACGCCCAGGGCCCGCGCCAGAGAAAGCTTGGCGATGTTGTGCCGATACAGGCTGCTGACGTATTGATTGTCGGCTTGCGCAACCGATTCGAGCGCCTGCGACACGGCGAGATTGTCGGATACTCCGGCCTTGTAGCGCTGCTGCGCCTCGCTGAGAGCTTCCTTGGCTAATTCCGAATTGCTGCGCGCCACTTCCACCTGTTTGGCTGCGGCTTGAATATCGAGAATGCTGTCGCGGACGTCCGCACCGATCTGGCCCTGCAGATCGCTCGCCTGCGCACGCTTCTGATCCAGTTGCGACTGCGCCTGTTTGGCATCGCCCCGCAGCTTGGCTTCCTCGAAAAGTGGCACGTCGAGAGTGCCGGTCGCGTTGCCTGTACCGTGCGAATTTCCAAAGTTAACGCCAATATCGCCATAATCTCCGGAGAAATTGATCTCGGGATAGCGTTCCGCAGTCGCGGCCTTGCGGGCATGTTGAGAGGCGATAACCTGTTCCTGCATCGCCTTCAGATCGTTGCGATTCCCGAGAGCTTGCTTCACCGCGGCGTCAGGATCGAGGTTGTCGAGAGCGGCGTAGGGCGCCTGGTCGGTGAGCTTGAACTTCTGCTCCAGAGGCAGCCCGATGGCGCGCGCCAGGGCGATCTTGTCTTTTTCGTATTGATTTGTCGCTGTAATCAGCGACTGCTGCTGCGTCTGGTAATCGACCCGCGCACGCAACTCGTCGAGCAGCGGAGAGGTGCCGGCCTGGTGGTTATCGACGGCCTGATCGAGAGAGACCTTGGATGTATCCACCTGCGCCTGCGTGGATTCGATAAGCGCCTGGTCGGCGATGCAGGTGAGGTAAGCATTGCCTACCGTCAGCACGACCATATCCCGTGCGTCTTTAACCGAAAGCTGTGCGCTGGCGAAGTTGTGCTTTGAGGCCAGGTAGTTCTGCAGCGACGAAACGTTGAGGAGGGCCAGCGTGAGCGATGCGCGGAGATCGGTGTATCCATAGGGCCCGATGATGGCCGGGAAGTTGGCGCTGCGCAGACCCAGAGCTTGAAGATCAGTCTGCTGCACGGCCTCCTTGAAGGTGGCATTGATGGTAGGCAACAGAGTCTGCAACTGCTGAAGCTGGGAGCCGCGGGACGATAGCTGGCTCTGGCTGGTGAGGATGAGTCCCAGGTTGAACTTGAGGCCGCGCGCAATGGCGTCGTCAAGCGAGAGATCGAGGACTCCGGCGGTTGCCTTGTCGGTAGTATCACTGCCCTGATAGGTAGCGCTGTTGATCTGCGGCTGAGTGACCTGGATGGGAGGCGCCGGCTGCACGACGCTTCCGCCTCCACCACTGCCGAACTGAAACGCAAAGGCAGTCGGACAGACCGCGGGAATCAGAAGCGCAGCGGCCAGCGCCCAAATACGCGCACCGCTCTCCCGGCCGTCTTGATTAGCCTTAAACACGAAAGACTTCATCCTGGAGGAGACTTCCTTACACAACTACTTAGGGTACTTTGTTTTGGATGCCGAGGTCCCGGAAAGTATTCAAAAAGAACACTGAATCCCAACCGGGAAGATCCTCGGAATTCGAACGAAACCGGCCTTGAGCGGGCTGTGTTAGCGGGAAGTCTAGACAGTGACCCTGTGCGCCTCAGAATGGACGAGCGAATTGGCGAGCGAGCAGAGAGCCTGGCGAAAGAGCTCGCTGACCTGCTGGGTCGACCAAGTCGACCTGCCCGCGCCGATATTGAGAGACGCCGCCGTGGCTCCATTGTCCCAACCGAGCACTGCACGCTGCACAAAGATGGCGCGCTGGGCCAGGGGCAATTTATCAAGCCACACGCGCAACTCGCCGCGTCCTGCGCCGCCGATCAGTTCCGCCATCTGGCTGGAGGAAATCCCGGCCGCGGACAGGTCATCGTCCTCAATGCAGCTGAGGACGGGTCCGCCCCCTGAGGTGGGCGCGACAAAAGCCTGGGGATCGATCTGATTCAAGCGGGCCACGGCCCGTTCGATGAGGTGATTGCGGGCCGCATCGACGGCTGCCTCTGCCTCGGCACAGGGATCGACTTCGACCTCCGCCACTGTGGATTCCACCAGATTGAGCGCTTCACTCTCGTTGCCCAACATCAAAGCGGCCAACTGGTAGAGCTCGACCGCCGCATCCTGCGCCTTCAGAAGGCCGCCTTCACAATCGCCAACCTGCATGGCCTGAACCTCCGATACACTCCTTTCATCCTTACCGAGGCGCAGTCCGGAGTCAAATTGCCGCCGGCCGTGAACAATCTTTTCGCGAACCTTTTATTTAACCGCTACAGGCCTGGTGTATAGCAATTTATGTACACTTTGGGCACGCGGGGCCCACCGCATTTATGGCTAAAGCGCAAAGTAGGCAGCAAACTCTCTTTTTCGGCAGAGATGAATCCTGGCTCAGCTTCAACCGCCGCGTGCTGGAAGAAGCGCAGGATGAGGCGAATCCTCTGTTGGAGCGTTTAAAGTTTCTGGCCATCACCGCCAGCAACCTGGATGAGTTTGTCGAGATCCGCGTGGCCGGAATATTGCAGCGGATTGAAGACGGTTATGCCGAGCCCACTCCCGACGGCACCACCCTGGAGCAATCCCTGGCCGCGATCAACGCAGTGATGCATGGCTTTGTGGCCGAGCAATATCTGTGCTGGAACCAGCAGTTGCTGCCTGCGCTGCGTGCGGCGGGCGTCCGCGTACTGCAATGGGATGAGATGGACGACGTGGCGCGCGAGGCGGCGACGTTGTACTACCAGCGTGAGGTGGACCCACTCCTTACGCCGATCACCATCGATCCAGCGCATCCCTTTCCGCGTGTGCTGAACAAGGCGTTGTGCATTGCACTGCTGCTGAAGCGCAAGCGCAAAGGTGCGACTGGTCCAGTTCTGGGGGTGGTTACGGTGCCGCGTGCCCTGCCACGATTTGTGGAGCTGCCTGCGACAGGAAGCACGCACGACTTCATGTTTCTGGCCGATCTAATCGAGCGCAACGCAGCGGGGATGTATCGAGGCTACGAAATTCTGTCGAAGGCCGCTTTCCGGGTCACGCGCAATAGCAACCTTTATTTTCAGGAAGAGGAATCACGCACTCTTCTGGAGACGGTGCGCTCGGAACTGCACAACCGGCGCAAGGGCGACGCCGTACGGCTGGAAATCGAGAAGGCGGCAGACCCGGAGATCGTAGACAGGCTGCGGATGAACTTCGAACTCGACTCCTCGCAGGTCTACCGCACGGATGGGCCGGTGAATCTGTCGCGGCTGATGAATCTGGCGAGCGATACCCCGAGGCCCGACCTGAAGTTTCAGCCGTTTGTACCCCGCGAGCTGCGACTGAATCGCAAATCGACCGACCTCTTTGATGAGCTACGCCACCGGGATATTCTGCTGCACCACCCTTACGACTCCTATGACGGCGTAGTTGGATTTATCCAGGCGGCAGCACAGGACCCGCAGGTCGTATCGATGAAGCAGACGCTTTACCGCACGAGCGCCGATTCGCCCATCTTCCAGGCCCTCACCGAAGCCGCACAGAGCAAGGAAGTGACGGCCGTGGTCGAACTAATGGCACGGTTCGACGAGGCCTCAAATATTCGCTGGGCGCGCGATCTTGAGGATGCGGGAGTCCAGGTATTCCACGGCATCGTTGGGCTGAAGACTCACTGCAAGCTGGCGCTGCTGGTGCGCCGCGATCCGGATGGCGTGGTGCGCCGCTACGGGCATCTTGGGACGGGCAATTACAACCCGAACACTGCGCGCTTCTACACCGACCTGAGCCTGCTGACCTCCGACCCGGCGATCACGGCCAGCATGGGCGCGGTGTTCAATTACCTTACGGCTCATTCCGAGTCAGACGACTACGCGCCGCTGCTGGTGGCGCCCCTTACGCTGGCCGAGAGCTTCATCCGCCTGATCCATCGCGAGACCGAACACGCGGCCGCTGGACGCCCGGCGCGCATTGTCGCGAAGATGAATTCCCTGCTCGAACCGAGCGTGATCGAGGCGCTCTATGCGGCATCGCAGGCAGGCGTGCAGATCGATCTCGTCGTCCGCGGCATCTGCTCGCTGCGCCCAGGGCTGAAAGGCGTAAGCGACAATATCCGTGTCTTCTCGATCATTGGGCGTTTCCTGGAACACAGCCGTGTCTATCTCTTCGAAAACGGCGGGCAGGAGGAAATCTACTGCGGCAGCGCGGACTGGATGCCTCGCAACCTGTTCGAACGCTGCGAGGTGGTGTTCCCGATCCGTGATCCCCAGATCGGCGCGCGGATTCGCAACGAGATTCTTGCCGCTTACCTGGCAGACACGGTAAAGTCGCGCCTACTGCACGCGAACGGCCTGTATCAGCATGTCCGTGAGACCGAAGCTGGACGCGAGCTGCCGAAATTCAGCTCCCAGGATTTTTTCATGAAGGTGGCAGAGGGCAAGGCTTCGACCGAGGACATCCCGCAAATGCCCAAGCCGGAGAGGCATCCCATGAGGCATCCGGCAAAGAAAACGGTGCCAAAGCCGAAGCCCGCAACAAAGGAAAAAACCGCAGCCGATTAAACCCAAGGACGCGGGCACCTTAAAATTAGAGTGTGGTCCTGGCTCCGCCACCTCTCGCCATTCCCGTCAGGCGCGGCTTTCGCGTTCCTGCGATATTCCAGTGGTGGCATCTGCTCTCACTGGATGCTCCCACTGTGGCCGCTCTCTGGGCGTGGAGCATCGCCCGCGCGGTGCGCGTCCAGCTGCCTTGGAGCGCCCTCTTGCTGCTTGCGCTGGGCACGTGGCTTGTATATGTCGCGGATCGCATCCTCGACGGGCTACGCTTCGAATCTCACGGAAAGCTTCGTGAACGACACTTTTTCTACGCAAGGCACCGTGGCAAGGCCGTGGTTGCCGGCGCGGCGGTCAGCCTTGTCCTTCTCTGGCTCATTGCCTCGCGTATGAACGCAACGGCGCGGCGGGAAGACACAGCACTCTTCGGAGTGGCCCTGGCTTATTTCTGCCTTGTCCACCTGTGCCGCCCCGGCATCGAACAATGGTTCGCCAAAGAGGCGGCCGTCGGCGTCGTATTCGCTGCGGCTGTTGCTGTGCCCGCATGGTCGAGGCTGCAGGGGCACAGGACTGCGCTGATCCCCGTGGTCACACTATTCGCTATGCTCTGCTGGCTGAACTGCATCGCCATCGAAAAATGGGAGCGCCAGCCTCGGGACAAGGTGCGTGTTTTAACGACCGGTCTGTCGCATGCCACGACGCGATTGGCACAGCGGCATTTGTCCTTGGTGAGTTGCGGCATTGCTCTGCTGGCGGCAATCGCGTGCGTGCGATCAGAATTGTCGGCCGGTCCGGCGGCAATGGCCGCGCTTTATCTGGCCTGCATGATCTCGGCGGGGCTGTTTCCTGCATTCGACCGATCGCGGCTCAGCAGCGTCCAACTGCGTATTGCAGCCGACGCCATCCTGCTGACACCGCTGCTGGTTGTGGTGCTGGGTTAGTGCGGCCAGACTTCGATCGCCTCGCCCGCCCTTATCGCTGGCTTGAATACCTGTCGTTTGGCCCGCTACTCGAACGTTGCCGCTTTTATCGCCTGCCCGAGTTGATCGACGCGCGACGGGCGCTGGTGCTGGGAGATGGAGACGGCCGATTCCTTGCACGGCTGCTCAAGAGCAATCCGCAGTTGCGCGCGGATGCCGTCGATCTGAGCCCCGCGATGATGCAACTACTCAACAGACGCGCGGCCGAGGCCGGTGCACTGGATCGGGTTACATTGCACTGCGTCGACGCGCGCGAATTTATCCCAGCGGGGAGCTACGACCTTGTTGTCACTCACTTCTTTCTGGACTGCTTCACGACGGATGAGTTACGTGCGCTTGTCGGCCGGATTCGCAGTCATTTGACTCCGGGCGCTCGCTGGGTGGCGTCCGAGTTTGCGATTCCTTCCGGAGCAGCATCGCTTCCCGCAAGATTGATCGTCGGAACCCTCTACTTGGCCTTTGGCCTGCTGACGGGACTGCGGATTCGTCAACTGCCCGATCACGCGGCGGCTCTGAGAAGCGCAGGCCTTTCGCTACACGCCAGAAGATGCTGGCTGGGAGGTCTCCTGGCAAGCGAGCTGTGGGAATCAAGATGAACCAACAGCGCGACCGGCAGCTCGCATCCATGAGAGCATGACCTCCATCGGCAGCACGCTTCCCCAGCCCCTGGTCCCGTTCTTTTTCAGCTCAGTTCCAGGATTTGACCCGACTATTCCGCCCTTTCGCGGGCCGGACCCCGGCACCGATTCTCCACCCAATCCCATCCCGGCACCGGAGCCCGATCCCGAGCCACAGATGCCGCCCGGGCCCGCTCCTACTCCTGCGCCTGTAATCTAGAAGCTGTTGAAAGCAAAGTTCGGGAGCGTCGGACAAAGAGACTTTCCATTGTTACAATCGTGTTAATTGCGAGGGAGTACACTGAACTCCCCGAACGGAATCGACCACGTGAATCTATACATTCTTCGTCATGCCAGCGCCGGAACAAGCCGCCCTAATCCCCTCATTGACGTCAAGCGACCACTCGACAAAGAAGGCAAGCAGCAATGCATCCTGGTGGGCAACTATCTAAATGCACTCAAAGTGCACTTTGACATGGTCGCCTCGAGCCCTCTCAAACGGGCATTGCAGACGGCGTCGCTGGTAGGAACGGAAACTGGTTACGACGGCAAAATCATGGCGTCCGAAGCTCTTTCACCGGGCGCGACTGTTGCTCAGTTTGAAAAGCTGCTGGCGGAACTCGGGAAATACGAGACCGTTCTCATCGTGGGACACAATCCGAATCTCGCAACGTTTCTGGGGGCTCTGGTCAGCACTAGCCGGATGAATATTCGCCTGAGAAAAGGTGCGATCGCGCGTGTGGATTCGACGCGCCGTCCGGGTATTCTGCACTGGCTCGTGGACCCCCGCATCCTCCGCGGCAACTACGTCAACGTCACGAAGAGCTCCCGGCGAAAGACATCGAAGAAGTAACCTGCCTCTTTGCGGAGCGACCACAACTCCAGCTCCGCACCGGTGCGGCCGGGGCTGATTTCAAGTAGCACCCTCTTGGGATACACCCGGACCCTGACGCGCAGCACATCGCTGGCTCGATCCTGGTTCAACGCTACGGCCAATCGCAATAACACTACGGCACGCCTGACGTGCTCATGCTCCTCCGGCGGAACCTGTCGCATGGTGCGCCCTTCGGGCTCGGGACGGCTCTTGCCGATGTAGCGGGCGACGGCCGAGGTTATTACGCGCTGCGTTGCGTTGAAGCCGAAGATTTCAGAGTTGGCGATGATGTACTGCGCATGCCGGTGGTACCCCTGGTAGTTCAGGAACTTGCCGATGTCACGCAGCATGGCCGCCGCCTCAAGCCAGGTTTTGTATTCGGGCGGCAGTTCGTGAACTGCCATCATGTCATGGAAAAGCTGTGAAGCATGCTGGCGCACAGGCTCTGCCTGCCGGGGATCGACGCCATAGCGGCGGCAGGTTTCAAGCACGGCCTGCCATCGATCGCGCTCATACTGCTGGTGCGCGAAGGTGCGCGCATCCTGCTCGGCCAGCATCTGGGCAAGAATGCCGTCGCGCAACCCCATGTCGGAATAACGGAAGCCGGGCAGCGTGAAATGTTCGAGCATCTGGGAGTAGACCTGCGCTCCCGCGACGATGATTTCAGAACGGCGCGGACCGATGCCGGGGACCGCGCTGCGATCTTCATTCTTCAGCTTTGTGAGTTTGTCGGCAAGACGCCTGATGTCCCGAGCCGGGGCAATGTATTCTTTGGCGCGCGCTTTGTGGATGGCCTTGCTCGCCTCAGACAACGCAGCCGCCGTGCCGGAAGTCGCAATCACCAATTGCACGCGCTCAGCAGTAACGCGCCGCGATGCACGCCTGAGTTCGCGGGCAACGAACTGCTTCATGCGGGCAATCTCTTCCTTCGCTGGGGGATCGCTCTTCAGGAACTCTTCCGTCAGCCGCACGGCGCCAAGGGGAAGGCTGATGGTCTCCTGGAGGCGCTTGCGCACAGACAGGGAGATCTCGCAACTTCCTCCGCCAACATCGATGAGCAGGCAGCGTCCGGAGGTGCCGGATTCGTTCTCGATCACTCCGCGATGAATTAGTCGGGCTTCCTCCAGGCCGGAGATAATTTCGACCTCCCAGCCAGTCTCGTCTCTCACCCAGGCTAGAAAGGCGCGTCCATTGCGGGCGTCGCGCATGGCAGCGGTGGCCACGGCGCGAACCTGGTCGGCCCCATGCAACTGCACCGCCCGGAAAAACCGCTTGAGCGCGCTCAGCGTGGCGGCCATGGATTCCGGCGAAACCAGGCCCGATTCAAATACGCTCGCACCCAACCGGGTAACTTCGCGGTCCTCGTGGACAACGCGCAGGCTGTGCTGCACTACGCGGGCGATCTTTAGTCTGCATGAGTTCGAGCCGATGTCCACTGCCGCAAAGGTCTGCATTGATTCAGGTATGCCTTAGGTATATTTTTTGGCCGTTGCAAGCACGATACACGAGAGAGATTGCGGAAATGAGCAGGCGAAATGCAGTTCAGGAAACTTCGGTGCGCGCGGGAAGACGAGGTCTGCTGCGCGCCGGCGGACGCGTGCCCAGCGCTTGCCATTCACCCATGAGCCGACCGCGCATGCGCTCGGTGATATTCATTGCCAGAGGCGTAATGCTTGTCACGCTCTCTTTCGATGAGTGCGGTCAGCCCCGCGCCGCGCGACCCTAAAGCCTCGTGGGCCTCCTCAGCTAGGACCAGCCAGTCGTGCCAGTCGCCAATCTCATCCTGCAGCTTTTTGAGCGCCTTACCAACGGCCCCGGCCTGTTCATCCGCGCCACCGGATTCGGCCATGTATCGCGCCTTCTTCGCGCCTTTGCGGAAGTCATGCAGGTTGCCGGCATCGAGTAGCTGCATCTGGCTGGCAAGGCGCGCGAAGGCTTCGAGCGCGGTGACCGCTGCTTTACGAGCGGCTCTACGGCGCAGCGGACTTTTGCCCATTTCCTCTTCCAGCGAAGCCAGCTGAGTCCCGACCCGGGGCGCCCACTTCGGCGCAGCCTTCATGAGTGGGCGTGCCTGCTCGTCCCGCGTTTGCTTCAACCAGGCGTCGAGGTCGTCAGCCTGTTGCTCAACAGGGGTCTGGCCCCCGGCATCGATCGGTTTGGCGTCGCTCTCTGCCGACCCATTGGTTTTCTTACCTGCCTTGTATTGTTCGAGCAGCTTGCGATGCACGTCCAGATCGCGCACCGGGGCGGCGGCGCGACGGATTCTTTTAAGCAGACGCAGCCAGCGTTGTGCCGTTTTGGCCAGGTCGTTCGTTTGGAGATTCGTCTTTTGCGGAAGATTTTCGCCAGTGACCGGCTGACTGCGCTCGCGCAAAATGGTGTCGAGCATGGCCTCGATGCGGCGCGTACCGGTACGGATGTCGTGCACGGCGTCGATGGTTGCATCTTTGGCGCACAGCTCGAGATTCTGCTTTAGAGCAGAGGTCAACTGCCGCAATCGATCGAGTTCAGCATTCACAGCGCGTTTCACAGGCCCGTTTCTCCACTGATATTCTGGCTTTTTAGCTCAAATGATTTCGATGATAACCCCCGATCTTCAAAAGCAGCTTGAACCCACCGCCGATAAACCTGCGCTGCTTTCATCTCCCGTCAAGACCTGGTCTTTGCTGCTGCTGGTTTTTCTCGCGGTTCACTTTGCCGCGCTGTTTTCTCCGTCCCTGCTCGACGATGCGGACGGCACGCACGCCAACGCCGCCCAGCACATGGCCATCAGTGGCGACTGGGTGACGCTTTCGGTCAATGGGATTCGCTACCTGGAGAAGCCTCCGCTGCCTTACTGGCTGGCCGCAATCGATTATCACCTTTTTGGCTATAACACTTTTGCGACTCACCTGCCTGTGTCCCTGGCGGTTCTCGCGTGTGCCATTCTGGCCTGGGCATGGTCGCGAAGGGCCTACGGAGATCGCGCTGCATTTTACGCAGCCCTGGCGATCCTGACTTCCACGGGCATATTTCTGTTCACGCGCTTCCTGATTCCGGAATCGATGCTCACTTTCTTTCTTGCGCTCGCGCTGTACTCGTTTCTTACCGGACTGGAAGATCGAAAGCCTGGGCGGATCTATGTGGCCTATGCGGCGTTGGCCGTGGCGGTGCTCGCCAAAGGTCTTGTCGCTCCGGTCTTCTTCATCGCGGCGGTAGTTCCTTACCTGTTCATCACAGGCGAGTGGAAACGCTGGCGCGATCTGCGAATTTTCACCGGCATTCTTCTTTTTCTGGCCATCGCGGCGCCCTGGCATATACTGGCGGGCCTGCGCAATCCGGATCAGGGAAATCCGGTTGGCAATATCCCTACCCCGGGGAATGTGCATGGCTTCTTCTACTTCTATTTCATCAATGAGCATGTTCTGCGCTTCCTGGGCAAGCGCTACCCGCACGACTACAACAAGCAGCCGTGGTTCGCTTTCTGGCTGGGGCAACTGGTCTGGCTCTTTCCCTGGAGCCTGTTCCTCCCTGCGGCGCTGGTTCGTGCCTGGCGCAATCGCCGCATATTTGTTTCTGACCTCCGCTACGACGCGACCAACACTATCCAGTTCCTCGACCCCCGGATGAGCGCGCACGATGCATCGTCCATCGCTGCGAGGCTGCGCTTCCGGGCACGCACCGGCCTGCTGATCTCAATCTTTGCCGCTTTCATTCTGGCCTTCTTCGCCATCTCGACTAACCAGGAGTACTACACCTTCCCGGCCTGGTTCGCATTGCTGATGCTCATTACCGGGTCGCTGGCTTCTATCGAGGAGGCTCCTGAGGGTAATGCTCACTGGATTAACGCATCGAGCCGGTGGCTGACTGGCGCACACGCGGTCTTTGCCGTCATTGGCACGGTTGTGGCCCTTGCGGTTGGATACGGACTCTGGGCATCGCGGCACCTGCCCTTTGTGCCGGATATCGGAACGCTGCTGGCCCATCGCGGCGTCGGCGATTACGCGCTCGCCACGTCTCAGTTCTTCGACCTCACCGGAGCATCGTTCGCCGCACTGCGGTTGCCCGCTGCTGTTGCGGTAGTTGCGTTGCTGTTCGGGCCGCTGGCCGCCTGGACCCTGCGGCGGCGGGGACATGGATTCGAAGCGACGGTCTCCGTCGCTTTCACCGCAGCGATCTTTCTCATCGCTGCGCAGATTGCCCTGGTGCGCTTTGAACCGATGCTCTCTTCGCGCGCGATTGCCGACACCGTCAACCGCCTCGCGAGTCCGCAGGACCAGCTGATGCTCTACGGCGACCAGTCCTACGGATCGTCGGTGATTTTCTACACACACCGTAGCGCGCTGCTGGTCAACGGGCGCTCATCGTCGATGGTCTGGGGATCGTATTATCCGGATGCTCCCCACATTTTCCTCGAAGACTCCGATCTTCTCTCGATGTGGGGCACCGGACCTCGAAAATTCCTTTTCGTGCCGGGCGATTTCCACGATCACGTCGAACAGCTTTTGGGTAAGAGGCTGTACAAGCTTCAGGAATTGTCGGACAAGACCCTGTACACCGACCGGCCGCTCGGGATGTAGCTACTGCCCTGGTATCACCAGGTACTGCTCGAGCTTTCCATCTGACATGGTGTAGGTGGTTACCTGCAGGTGCTGCGTGCTGTTGGGGAGCACGACGCTGAAGACCCGGAAAGTCATGCCGCCGCGCAGATCCTCGGTGGTCTTCTTCAGCGCGGTCGGCTTGCCCAAGGGGCTCAGACTCGTTTGAAAATCCTCGAGTGCCTGCTGGCTGAAGTACGCATCGCAGTTCGGAGTGAACAGCGCGCGATCGATCTTGCCTTGCTGCAAGCCGGTAAAGATTTCGAGAGCCTGCCTCTCAGCTTCGTTCGGAGCCTGCGTATCCACGCCCAGCACAATAGGCACCAGACCGCGGGCAATGATTGAAGCGGCGCGCGTGGCATCCTGATTGGTGAGCACCGCGATGGCAGCCTTGTCATTCGGAAAGACCATGTTGTCGGAGACGAATCCAGAGACTTCGCCGGAATGCTCGTAATATGTGTGGCCGAGCGAGGTGCGCACGAAGAGGCCCAGGCCATAGTGAGAATCCGTGCCGTCTTTGAGTTTCACAGTGGCAATCATCTCGTCATAAGACTTCGGCGTGAGCAGAGACCGGTTCATCACGCTGATGTCCCACTGCGCCAGGTCGTATGCGGGCATGGCCAGCTCGCCCGCGGCAAACATCCACCCCTTGCCCTCTGTTGGAGCAGGCCGCAGCGGCCCCAGCGCATAACGGATATAGCCGGAGGCATCGGTATCACCCAGCCTTTCGGCATCGGAGTTCCACACCGATTGCATATCGAGCGGCTTGAAGACGTTCGCCTGAAGGAAATTCATCAGCGGCATCCCGCTTACCTTTTCGACAATGAGACCGGCGATAACATAATTCGTGTTCGAATACTGCCAGCGCGTGCCCGGATCGAAATCGAGGGGCTTCTTCGCCCACACATCGAGGATGTGCTGCGCCGACGTCGATTCGCGCATCGGAGGCATCAGATAGTCTTCCGGCCAGAAGTCCTGGTATCCCGCCGTGTGCGACAGCAGCATGCGGATCGTCACTTCGTTCGCGCGCGTCAGGTCAGGGATGTACTTCGACACAGGGTCGTCGATCGATAGCTTGCCCTGCTGCTCGAGCAGGAGGATTGCCGCCGCCGTGAATTGCTTCGAGATCGACCCGATCGAATATCGCATGGCCGGCGTAGCGGGAACAGGCGGGTCGAGCTTCGCCTTCCCATAGGCCTGGGTGTAGACGATCTTGCCGTGCTGCACGATCGCAACGGACGCCGAGGGCACCCCTGTCTGATCCAGTGCTTGCTGCGCCGTCGCGTCGATCTTTGCACGCAGGTCAGCGGAGATGTCGTTTACGGTAAGGCTGCTTTGTCCGTGAGCGGCTGCGGGAAGCGCACAGCAAAAGAGGGCGAGAAGAAAGGAGTATTTGCGTCGCATAGTGAAAGAGTTAGCAGAACCAGTGTCCTATAGATTCGGCACTGGAAGGTAGTCGATCATTACGATGCGCTATGTTTCGGTGGCCGCGACGACATGCTGCGGTACGGCCAGCAGAGGATGGTGACGACCGGGAAGAGAATGCATTCTGAGATAACAGACAGCCAGTGGGAGGGGCTCCCATATCCGCGGACGCCGGCGCTTCCGAAGAAGATGAACACAAGAAATGTGGTCAGCAGGACGAAAACCCACTGGCTCAGGCGAGATTCAGGGAAGAGAAACGCCCGCGCATCCGGCAAAATCTTCGCAAAGAAATGCCAGAGCGCGACTGCGAAGGGAATGCCGAGGCCAAGCGCGATCACCCAGGGAGAGATGTTGAGGCCTTTTGCCGTGGTCGCCATGTCTGCATGCGTTGCGAACGTCCGGATCGGCACGTAGCAAAAAAAATTGCCCACGCTCATCACGCAGAGCCAGAAGAAGAACATGGCCCATGCACGCATCTTCCGCTGTCTCGACTTCGCATAGAGCCAGCGGCTGGCGACGTATGAAATCCCATTGCCGATAAGAACTCCAGCGACTGCGATCAGGGAAGCTAAAGGACCATGGCCATCCGCGAAGATCGGCGCGTAGTCGACGTTTTCATCGATATCGGATTGCCAGATGACGTTGTTCAGGCTAAGGTGGCCGTAATTGATAGCCAGCGGATTCGCCTTGTAATGAACGAGCCACGCAGTGAAGCTGTGGGCGTATTCGTGGATGAAGAAGCCGATCGCATGGGCCACCCAGATCTGAATCAAAGCGAGGAGCCAAAATAGAGCGTATCGCGGGCGCATCCTTCGATCCTACTTTGAGCAGCCAAATGCGCTGATCTTGATTTAACATACGTCCCGTCGTTCTCACGGTGACTATGCGCGCACGAATTCTCCCATGGCAGGCCCTGACTACCGCCCTGACTTCCACATGCCTCATTGCGGCACTGGCGACAATCTCATCTGCTCAGACCGCTCCAGCCCATCCCAAGGCCGAACCCGGCCAGCCGATCGACGCCTATATCCATACCGCGTGGGATACCCTTTCGCGTTCGATGGACGAGTGCAAGTCCGTCGTCGATACAAAGCTCGCCACCGCGTCGATCCTCTATCTGCCGGCCAACGTGCCTGAGCCGCCTGAGATCGCCGCGCTCGAAAAGTCCTGCAACGTAAAAGTCGATCGCCTACCGCGCCGCATCCAGCACCTGGGCGACGTAAGGCCATCGGAGATCGCCCACGCCGGACTCCTCTATCTCCCAAACAAGTACGTCGTCCCGGGAGGCCGCTTCAACGAGATGTATGGATGGGACAGCTATTTCATCATCCTCGGGTTGATCGAGGACGGCCGCGTCGACCTCGCCAAAGGCATGGTCGAGAACTTCTTCTACGAAATCGAAAACTACGGCGGAATCCTCAACGCCAATCGAACCTACTACTTCACTCGCTCGCAGCCTCCATTTCTCTCATCGATGATCCGCGCCGTCTACGACGCCGAATCCGCCGCCCGCCACCGCGATCAGGCCGCCCAGTGGCTGCATCGCGCCTATGACTACGCCTCACGCGACCACGCCCTGTGGACGGCTCCGTTCCATAAAGCCGGAGATACTGGACTCGCCCGCTACTACGACCTCGGCGACGGCCCCGTCGAGGAGATGGCGGACGACAGCACCTACTACCCCGACGTGATCCGCTGGCTTCTCGCGCATCCCGAAGTGCATACCGACTTTCTTGTCACTGGACCGGATAACCCGGACGCGATCGCCCGCGCCACCCTGGCAAAGACCAGCTGCGATCTCAGCGCCTCTCCAGTCTGCCGGAACGCTCACGTCGATGGACACTGGCTCAGCCGCGATTTCTACAAAGGCGACCGTGCCATGCGCGAATCCGGCTTCGATCCCGCCTTCCGCTACGGACCGTTCAGCGGATGGACGCACCACGACGCGCCCTCGGGGCTGAACTCACTGCTTTACAAATACGAGCGCGACCTGGCATGGATGGCCGAACAACTCGGCGATATCTCCGAAGCAAAGCACTGGAACGATGCCGCCGATCAGCGCCGCGCTGCGATCAACAAATACCTGTGGAGTCCACAAAAAGGCATGTACTACGACTACGATTTCGTGGCGGGCAAGCAATCAACCTACGATTACCTCACGACTTTCTATCCCTTATGGGCAGGCGCCGCAGACGCGCAGCAGGCAAAGGCAGTCGAGGCCAATCTGAAGGTGTTCGAAAGAGCTGGGGGCACCGCAATGAGCCCCTATGAAACCGGAGTGCAGTGGGATCTCCCCTATGGCTGGGCGCCGGTGACGTGGCTCACCGTCGATGGGTTGGCCAAGAGCGGTGACACGAAAGACGCCGTCCGCATCTCGCAAAAATTCCGGGAAATGGTCAAGCAGAACTACGAATGCGATCGCACCATCCGCGAAAAATATGACGTCGTGACGGCGTCTACCGAGGTCAACGTCGCCAGCGGATACAAGATGAACGTTATCGGCTTCGGATGGACGAACGCTGCATTTTTGAAGATGGGAGCCCTGATCAAAAGCTCGGGAGCAGCAGGCGAGCCGGTCACGATTCCTCATCGCGAGTGCGTTGCGACTCCCTAATGTTATTAGGAGCGGATTCCAGACATACTTCATGCCAAGTCCCGGGAACTTCATTTAGCTCATATAACGGATCGCCGCCGTGATAGAAACCAACGGATTTCACGGTTGCAACCACGCCTGCGTACTCCAGTTGCACAGGCTCAAGTTTGTGGTGATACATCCACTCCCGCATGAATGTCTCAAGTGCGGATCTTGAGACCACGCGAAGCTTCGAGCCTTTCGGAAAGCTTTCGTTATAGACTCCCATTCCTTCCTCCGTTACATTGGGCTAAAAATCCACGCGTCCCTCGCCTACACTCTATAACCTGCTCCCTGTTCTGCTATTCTGCCCCCACCACCAAATTTCCAATGCGTGTCCTGGCCATCTTTCTCATCTTCCTGCTCCCAGTCTTTGCCTCAGACGCCAGCCAGCAGCCGAAAATCATCTTCTGGAATATGCAGCGGCATTCTGTGGACATGCTTGTCCACAACGTTCCCCAACGCGACATGGATCGTCTTGCCCAGCTCAAACAAACCTTCCACGACCTGGAATGCAAGGGCGACAACCTGCGCGAACGGCCTGCCGGCGAAGGCACGAACCTCGTCTGCACGTTGCCTGGAGTCGCACCCCAGGGCACGAAGCTCGAGACCATCGTCCTCACCGCTCACTACGAGCATGAAGGCGCGGGTATGAGTGCGGTCGACAACTGGAGCGGCGCCATGATGCTTCCCTTTCTTTACCACGCGCTCTCCGCCGTGCCCCGGCAGCACACCTTTGTGTTTGCGGAGGTCGACGGTGAAGCAGGATCGAAAGCGCTGTTCCACTCCTTGCCCGGCGTGAAAGCCGTCATCGCCTTTGAAGCGCTCGGCCTGGGACCGTCGTGCTTCTACATTCGACCCAACGGATCGGTTCCCAGCTATAACGAGGCTTTGCTGAAGGCCGCGCTCCTTCGCGCCGCCGATGAGATCGGCCAGCCTGAGCCCGAAGCCTCGATTCCGGGCTCATGGTTCAAGATCGACGACACGCGGCATTATCGTTACGCAGGCATCGCCGCGATCCTGTTTCATTCCGTTTCCAGGACGACCAAACATCTGCCCGGTTCCGTAAACGACACTCCCGAGATGATCAATAGCGACGCCTACTTCGACTCATACAACCTGCTCTGTTACTACGTGGTTGGACTCGATCAATTCCCTTCGCAACAACTGCCGCCGGATCAGCGCTCCGGAGGCGGAAGACGCCGATGAAGTGGCGTCTATTTCTTTTTCCCTTCCATGCGCGAATTCACGTTTTGCTAACATCGCCACCATGACTTCCCGCCGCAACTTTCTCTCCCTTAGCGCACTTGGGGCTGCTGGACTTGGCCTTTCCGGCCATGACGCTCACGCCGACACCGCCGAGCAGGTCAAGCAGCTCAAGCCTCCTGCGAAGCCCGTCATCGTCACGCGCGTTACCGGAGACAAGTCGGTCCAGGAGGCTTACCAGTTGCTCCTCGACGGCACCGACACCCTCGAGGCGGCGCACCACATCTGTGTTGGGCGAGAGAACGATCCCACGGATCATAGTGTCGGACTAGGCGGACTGCCGAATGAAGAAGGCGTGGTCGAGCTCGACTCCTGCTGCATGCATGGCCCAACACGTCAAGCTGGTTCCGTCGGCGGCGTGCGCAATATCAAGAACGTCTGCCTGGTCGCGCGCAAGGTTTTTGAACATACCGGGCACGTGATGCTGGTTGCCGAGGGGGCGGAGAAATTCGCCGTCGATCTCGGATTCCCACGCGAGAATCTGCTCACCGACGATGCCCGCAAGATATGGCTGTTATGGAAGGAGAGCAATTCGCAGATGGACTGGTGGGGGCCAAGCATGGCCGATCCGGCCTGGAAAGATCCCTTCGCTGACAAGCCGGCGCCCAAACCGACCATAGATCTCCATGGCTTGTCGTCGCTGCGTCCAGGCTCAATTCCACGTCATCCTACGGCGGAATGGGAAGAAACCGTTCGCTTGCGTACGAAAAAGCTTACGGAGATGGCCGCCGACCTCGGCATCGTGCCGCAGCAGCGTCTCTTTGCCGCCGAGCAGATCCTGTGGCCTTCGACGGGCACGATTCATGTATCCGTGGTCAATACAAAAGGGGAGATGTCGGGAACCACCACCACTTCGGGCCTCGACTGGAAACTGCCGGGACGCCTGGGCGACTCGCCGATTCTCGGTGCAGGCAGCTACACCGATCAAGACGTGGGCTCAGCGGGCGCAACCGGATCGGGGGAAGAGAACATCAAGGTCGTCGGTGGACACACCATCGTCGAGTTGATGCGCCAGGGCTATAGCCCGAAAGAAGCGGGCATGGAGACGCTGCGGCGAATTGTTCGTAACTACAACGGAGACATGAAGAAAATCCGATATCTCGATATGGAGTACTACATCGTTCGCAAGGATGGCGCTTACGCCGGCTGCTCTTTGTGGAGCACAGGTTCGACTGGAAAACCACGAGTCTTTGTGGTTCACGACGGGACCTATCGGGTTGAAAAATGTGAGGCTCTCTTCCAGGGCAGCCCGACCGAGTGGCCCCCCTTTTAGCAGCCGCCGGCTTTCCGCAGATTTCTCTTCAAACCAAGTGGCTCTTTCTGGGACGATTACCTTGGGAACCTCGCAGACTCAACCTTAGTGGAATCAACCGCACCTCGGGTCGCGAAAGAGCGTGTTAAACCATTGATAATAAATGACAGATCGATGACTTTTTGCACATCAGTAATCGATTATCTCTCCACGGCGCGCCCATAAGTCAGGCAAAATCGCCCCCTCGTCACTATCTCCCAAAATCGGGCAAATTAGGGCCTGGTTACCCCATAAAAAAAATCGCACAAAAGTTGTAGGAGATTGCATCAGACAGGGTTAGTCTCAATCTAGCGCCAATCCCGCGCAACCCTTGGAGAGATCTTAATGTCGAAATATTTTGCTTCTTCGCTACTTTTCGCTGCGATACTTTTTGCCTCTACTAGCAGTGTCTTGGCTGCCGTGAATCATGGTCCGGCAACGCCTTCACCTCTGCCACCACCGGCTTTTTCGCTCGTGAATCATGGCCCCGCGACACCTTCGCCACTGCCACCACCCTCGCGTGCGTTTGTGAATCATGGCCCTGCCACGCCTTCACCACTGCCTCCACCTGCGCACGCATTTGTGAATCATGGTCCCGCAACACCGTCGCCGCTTCCTCCGCCCGCTGTCGCGCTCGTGAATCATGGCCCCGCGACGCCGTCGCCTCTGCCTCCGCCCGCTGTTGCGCTCGTAAACCATGGCCCTGCAACACCTTCGCCTCTGCCGCCACCCGCGCGTGCGTTTGTGAATCATGGCCCCGCAACACCATCGCCTCTACCTCCGCCCGCCGTTGCGTTTGTGAACCATGGTCCCGCAACACCATCGCCACTGCCGCCGCCAGCCTTCGCGCTTGTGAACCATGGCCCAGCGACGCCGTCGCCACTTCCGCCGCCCGCTGCATAACACCGAAGTGTGACGAACCAGGGAGTTTTTCTCCGCGGGTTTCGTACTTTGCACTGTTATCCTTGAGTCTCGAGAAGGCTTCGGATGCAGGTTACGGATATCGACAGCTTATTGTGGGCTGCGGGTGCGGCAGGTGAAGTTGTTCTGCTCGGCATCCTGTGCTGGCGCCGCGTCTATCGCACGTTCCCCATTTTCTTTTCGTGGCTTACCTTCGTCGTCGTGCTCGAGCCCACCTTTTATTGGCTTCTGCACCATGCTTCGGCCAAGACCTACTACCAGGTCTTTTTCGCCCTGAACTTTCCTCAATATCTGCTGGAAGCGGGCGTCCTGATCGAAATCGCGGCGAGCGTATTGCAGCCGGTGAAGCGCGTCCTTCCCAAAGGACTTCTGTATTTCCTGATCGGCGGAATGGTGTTGATTGGGGTGGTGGCTTTTCTTATCGCCACGCATCTGAATGCGTCTACGCTCGCTCATCCGAGATACTTCCTGGTTATCAACGCAACTATGGCGATTCTGCGCCTGGTGACGTTCCTTCTGATCGCCGCCTTTTCCCAACTGCTGGGAATCGGCTGGAGAAACCACGTGCTCCAGTTGGCCTCCGGCCTGGCGTTCTATGCCGCCGTGACCCTGATCGTGGAAGTCGCGCACAGCCATTTGCGTGCTGGTCCGGATTACGCCAGTGAATTCTTTGCTTTAGATCGCTGGAGGGTCGCCGGTTACCTTTGTTCACTGTCCTACTGGTGTTACTCTTTTGCGAGGAAAGAGGCTCCACGCAAAGAATTTAGTCCACAAATGGCTCAGCTTCTGGTATCAATAAGTGGAAGCGCAAAGAGGCATTCTGTAGCTGCCCGTTCCCTCGACCTAAAATAACGATGATTCTCACGCTCATTTCGATTGCTGTATCGTCCGCCGTGGTTGTGTACGCCGCCTATTGGCGGCGCAGTCAGACAAAACGCCAGACAGCGGATTGGGATTCCATCGTCGCTCGTCTGCGTTCTAACAGCGAGTTCAGCTTTGACGAAGTGGCGGAACGTTATCTTTACAGCGACGGTATCCGTGCTACCCCGAAAGACATCTGGTCCCGGATTGATGGCGCTAACGGCCTGTGGGCGATGTTCACAAATGCCGGTGTTCTTATGCAACTCGCTGACTATGCGGCCGAGCATGGCCAGGACGTGCCGGAAGAGCTGATCGAGGAACTCCGCAGCGACGCGTTGCAAATTCGTATCGCGGTCATCATGGCTCTGGTGAAATACGGCTTCTCCCGCTCAGGTGTGGCAGCTTCCGTCAATGCTCATCGTGCGGCAACGGCTTACAGCGGCATGCTGGCGCACATCACCACTCTCTTCCAGGAGCATTCGGCTCTTTACTTCCCGCGCTTCCTTGAAGCCATGTAGTTTCAGACCGACTTAATATCGAAGCCCATGCCAGATCATGGGCTTTTGTTTTTACTGGATGAATTGCCTAGCCCGGGCATCCAACTCAAGGGTTGGCCTGCAGAAACTGCTCGATGCGGTCGATCTCCGACTGACTGAGACGAAGTGTGGCCGCAGGCAAAATGCCATCGACTTGGTCGGGCCGCCGGGCGCCGACAATTGCTGCGGTGATCGCAGGAAGGCGGAGAGTCCAGGCAATAGCGACCACACCGGGCTCGACATTGTGCGCCTTACCGATCTCCCGTAGCAGTTCCACGATCTTCAGATTCCGTGACAGTTTCGGCTCGTTGAAATTAGGGCTGCGCTTGCGCCAATCGTCGGCCGGCATTCCCGCAATACGCTCCGCGGTCATTTTGCCGGTAAGCAGACCGGAGACCATCGGGGAATAGTTGATGACTCCAATGTTGTTCGCTTCGCAGAAAGGCAGGACCTCCGCCTCGATATCGCGGCGAAGCAACGAATAGGGCGGCTGCAGAGACGTAATGGGAGCAATCTTCTGCACCCGTTTCATCTGTTCGACGTTGAAATTGGACACACCGATGTAGCGAACCTTTCCCTGCTCCTTGAATCGGGCCAGGGTTTCCCACCCTTCTTCGATTTCTTCTTCCGGATTGGGCCAGTGAATTTGATACAGGTCGATGGTGTCCACACCGAGCCGGCGCAGCGAATTTTCAATCTCTTCCTTGAGGGATTTCGCGTTCAAGCTGCGGTAGATTTTGCGGTTCCATTTCTTCCAGCGCATCGAGCACTTAGTGAAGATGTAGGGCTCACTGGTTGCGTTCTTGAGCGCCTTCGCCACCACCTCCTCAGAGTGTCCCAGACCATAAATTGCCGCCGTATCGATCCAGTTGATGCCGGCATCAAGGGCGCGTTCGATAGTGCGTACCGATTCGTCATCGTCCTGGGCGCCCCAGGCGAACTCCCAGTTGCCGCCGCCGATGGCCCAGGCTCCGTAGCCGATGGGGGTGAGATGAAGGTCCGAGTTACCGAGTTGGCGGGTCTGAAACGAAGCGGCTGGAGAAGTATCGGTTGAAGACATAGCACCTCTTCGATGCACGTCGGACTCGGCAAGTTTCAACAGTGTAGGGAAGCTGGATCGCCGCTACGGCTCAACCAGGAATTGCCCGTCCCGCATGATCTGCTCTTCGTCGACCCAGATGTTGAAGCGCAGACCAACCACGTCGATGTGCGTTGTTGAGGTCCAGGGCGCGCCGGTATGCTCGCCATAGGGATTGCCAAAGGCAATGTGAATGCCGGGGAATTTCTCGTCCTGCAGAATATTGCCAATCACATGATCGATGCCCAGATTCGTGCCGATGGCGAACTCGCCCACGCGGTCCGAATTCTCATCGGTGTGCGTGTAGGCCCAGAACTCATCGCGCAGTTCGCGATTCACCGACTCACAGGATGCGATGCGATTGGCCTTGATCTCGATGATCAGCGGAGTCGTCTCCAGCAAGCCGTAGCGCGCGCAGAGATAATCGCCGACCACGCCGTCGACGACAAACGTGCCGTTGACCTCGCCCGGAGTGGTGAAGATTTCTCCGCCGGGAAGGTTGCCCCACTTATCGCGCGAGATGATGCCCGAGGTCTTGAGCCACTTATAGTCCGGATTGAGGTCAGCGCGGATGTCGGTGCCCGCGGCTGTTGTGGCGAGAATAGAGCTCGCGCGCCGTACTTTTTCGATCACCTTTTGCGAGAGCTGGTCGACGCGATGGAAATCCGCGCGCATGCCCTCGCACATGATCTGCGGAGTGATGTTGACCATGTGCGCGTGCCGCATGCGCCTCCGATTAACGACCTCCGTCATCTGCATGCGCGATCGCAGCTCGTTACGCTGAACGCCGACGGCAAAGATGCTGACATCCGAGGTCTCCATATCCGCCAGCACGGGCCGAGGCATATCCACCAGCGGACGCGCTGCCAGATCCTCGAGCACAAAAGCATTCCAGCGGCATCCGTTGGCCACCAGCTCCTGGGCCAGCGATGCGGCGATCGGCGCCGTCACCTGATCGGTAATCAGCGTCACCTTCTCCGTTGGCTGAATGCGCAGGCAGGTCTCGACAGCCGAGCGGGCGCCGGGTAAAAACTCGAGTGGGAAGGGTGTCGCCAGCAATGCCTGGGCTTCAGCGGTGGCGGGGAGATTTGTCAAAATGCGGTCAACCTCGCGAGGATATCTCTTGAATTTATCGTAAATTGCCACCAATTACAGCCGAAATGCCACTTTCATGTATCGGCCTCTTCGGAGCGCGGAACGGCACTTCGGTAACCGCGGGCTTTACCTGGCATGCTCGATCACGATATTGTTCGCTCAGTCCTGCACAGACATAATTTCTTTCCGGAGTACCCATGCACCCTGCTCGTCTCTCGCTTTCCCTGATGTTTCTAACCACAACCCTCTTGACTGCCGCGCAGACCACCACCCCAGCGCGACCGAGGACGCAAACTGCAGCGCGGCCGAAACCGGCCCAGCCTGCGTTGCCCAAGAACATCCCCGCAGTCGTTGGACCCGTCAAGGTTGAATTTGCATTGCGCTACCAGGAGATCAAAGTCGGCACCGGCGATCTCGCCGCTCCCGGCCAGGTATATACCGTTCATTACACCGGCTGGCTCGCATCGGACGGAACAAAATTCGACTCGTCGGTCGATCGCGGCACGCCGTTTGACTTCATGCAGGGCACCAAGCGCGTGATCACCGGATGGGACCAGGGCTTCGAAGGGATGCACGTGGGCGGAAAACGCCGCCTCTTCATCCCCTACCAGTTGGCTTACGGAGCGCTGGGCCGGCCTCCGGTAATCCCGGCTAAGGCTGACCTCATCTTCGACGTCGAGTTCGTTGCTCAGCGCGATCCGAACGCCCCTGTGCAGGTCACGCCGCCTACACCGGCGCAACCGGCCGCTCCGCCGCAACCCTCTGCTCCCACGCAGCCCAACACGCCGCCGCCGACCCAGCCTCAGTAAAGTCCGACCTGCGTTTCCTCGACCATGTAGTCGACGACCGCCTTCAGGTCGCCGGTTTCTTCGAATTTCCGCAGCTGGCGATCGGCGCCCGTACCCATCTCCAGGATGGTGCGGACGTACTCGATCGCCGGGCGGCATTCGAGCTCATCCACGACTTCATCGACGAACTCCAGATATTCCAGGATCAGCTCGCGCTCCGGCACTTCCATCTCCTTGCCGAAGTCGATCAGTTTGCCGTCGAGCCCATAGCGCACGGCGCGCCATTTGTTTTCCATGATGAGGGCGCGGGAATACTGCCGGTAATCCTGGTTGCGCGCGTGCAGTAGATACAACTTCGCCGCCGTCGCCTGGATGAGGGCCGCAATCGCGAGCGTCTCTTCGGCCCGCATGGGAATGTCGCATACCCGTACTTCGATGGTGTTGAAAAAGGGATGTGGTCGAACATCCCACCAGATCTTCTTCGCGTTGTCCAGGCAGTTGGTCTTGATCAGCAGATTGACGAAGTCTTCGAATTCTCCGTAGCTGGAGAAGCTGTCGGGTATATTCGTGCGCGGGAACTTATCGAAGACCTTGGCGCGATAGCTCTTGAGCCCGGTCTTCATGCCGCGCCAGAAGGGCGAATTCGTCGAGAGTGCCAGGATATGCGGCAGAAAATAGCGCATCGAATTCATAATGCGCATCGCCGCCTCGCGATCCTCTACGCCGACGTGGACATGCAGACCGAAAATCAGGTTTGCGCGCGCCACCAGTTGCAGATCCTCGACCACTCTTTCGTAGCGGGCGTCGGGATAGATCTCTTGCGTCCGCCAGTCGGCAAAGGGATGTGACGCTCCTGCCACCAGCACCAAGCCGTTCTCGCGCGCCAGGTGAATCATCTGCCGCCGCAGGTCAAAGAGATCCTCGCGCGCCTCCTTGATCGTCGTGCAGATGCGCGTACCCACCTCAACCACCGACTGGTGCATCTCGGCCTTCACGCGCTCGTGAAGCCGCAGCTTACCCTGGGCCAGCATCTCGGTAGCAATGTGCGAACGCAAATCCCGGCTTACGGGATCTATGGTCTGGTATTCCTCTTCAATGCCGATGGTGAAAGTAGGACGCATAGGTGATTACCGTTGTATGACGATGCGCCCTTCCAGGCAAGCGGTTTGTTGATGCGCCCTTATTCTGACTGCGTGGTGGAGGGGTCTGCGGGGAGCACTTGCAGCACTTTTTTCTTCTTCGGCTTCACCGGAGCCTTCTTCGGAACTGTCTTTTTCGCCGAAACCGCCGTGACTGACTCGCTCAGCAGAGCCTGCGCCTGCAACGCCGGAGTCTTCGGCCCCTTCTTCGCCTTCTCTATCGCGAGCTCGGCAACCGAGCTGACAATCCATTCGAAGTTTTCTTTCCCCACTGAGTGCAGGTCGGCGTCAGGTGCAGGATTCATGAAGTCGATGGCATAAGGAATGCCATCTTCGACTGCGAACTCCACAGTGTTCAGGTCGTAGCCTAGCGCCTTGCAGAGCGTTAATGCGTCTTGCTCCACCCGCTTCAGGAGCTTCTTGTCGTAGGCCGGAGGATTGAGCACATACCGCTCGTGGTGCGGCCGCCGCGGATCGTAGGGCATGATGTGCACCTTCTCCTGGCCCACCACGTAGCAGCGGAAGTATTCGTTGAACTTCACTGCGCCCTGCAGGGTCATGCACAGATCGCGGCTCTGGTCGTAGGCGTGGAAAAACTCCTCCGGATTGTGCACGTGGTAAACATCGCGCCACCCGCCGCCGTCCACCGGCTTCAGAAAAGCGGGAAAGCCGACATATTCAAAGATGTCGTCCCAGTTCAGCGGATACTCGAGGTTCCGCATGGAGCGCTCGTTCGTGCCCTCGGGAAACTTCTTGTGCGGCAGGATCACCGTTGGGGGCACCGCCACTCCCAGCTTTGCGGCCAGGGAGTAGTTGAAGAACTTGTCGTCGGCCGACCACCAGAAAGGATTGTTGATGATCGCTGTACCATTGAGCGCCGCGTGCTTCAGAAACGCGCGGTAAAACGGGATGTCGTGCGAAATGCGATCGACGATAACGGCGTAATCGGGAGCCTTGTCCAGACGGACGCCGCCAACCTGTACGAACTCTGCGGAGATGCCGTCGACATTCATTGAGTTGATGCGTTCGACCAACGCACCGGGGAAGGTATTCTCCATGCCGAACAGCACGCCAATTTTCTTCACTTTGCTTCCTTTGCGAAGGAGATGCCCACGCCCCACGCTGCACCGCGTGGATTCGAGGCGCTAGAGTCAACCTTAGCGCAGCACTCCAGTTGAACGCAAAGGACACGCTTCTTCATTGCGTTCTGATAGGCTGGATGCGTTTCCAGAGGAGAGATTCGATGACGAGGCGTGGAATGCGTGTGCGACTGATGCTTGCGTGTTGTCTCCTGGGTGCGAGCTCGCTGGCTGCAACGGCGCAGATGGGATCGAGCAGCGCAGCCTCCTCACCCGCGGTCGGAAGCATCGCCACACCGTCTCAGGCCTTCGATTCGCAGTTGAGCCTGATTGAAAACGAGATGATGGGGGCGGTCAAAGCGATGCCGGCGGAGAAGTACGATTTCGCCCCAAGCGCGGCGATCTTTGTGCCCGGACAGAAGCTTGAATTCGATAAGGTACGCACTTTTGCCCAGCAGGCAACCCATGTCGCAGAGGCAAACTACTTCTTCTACGGCATCGTCAGCGGCCTGAAGCCGGATGTGGATGTGCGGGGAATAGAGAAGCTATCAAAGAAGGAAGACGTTGTGGCAGCCCTGGCCGGTTCATTCGCCTTTGCTCACAAGGCGATTGCCACGCTTACCCCGGCAAATTCTTTTGAGGTCATAAAGTCGCCGGAATCGGGTTTCCAGACGCGCGCGACGCTGGCCTCGTTCGGTATCTCCCATTGCTTCGATCACTATGGGCAGATGGTTGTGTATCTGAGGATGAACGGGATTGTGCCCCCGGCAAGCGCGAAGTAGTTTTTTCCACTCCTCGTGATCCGATTTTTGCGTCAAAACACGGAGAAGCTTTCCTCTCAGGAGATTCGGCTCTGGCAACTGAGGCACATGCCGCGTTTATCAGCTACTCGCGTGAGGATGCGGAGTTTGCCCTTCGGCTGGCTCATGATCTGAAGGCTGCTGGAGCTTCGGCGTGGCTGGACAAACTTGATATCCTCCCGGGCGAGATTTGGGACATCGCGATTGAACGCGCTTTGATCAGCTGCCCGCGAGTGCTGGTGATTCTATCCCCCGCCTCCGTATCTTCCCCCAACGTCCTCGACGAAGTTTCCTTTGCATTGGGGAAACAGAAAACGGTGATCCCGATTCTCTTTCGCGAAAGCGAAGTTCCCTACCGGCTTCAGCGCATTCAACATCTCGATCTCAGGAGCGATTATGCTCGTGGAATCAATACTCTCGTCGAGGTATTGGCTCCCGCCGGTAAGCGAACACCCGTCACCACGTCGGCTCCCCCCCGGCAGGACTGGGACTGGCTTTGGCTGGTAGACGATCTACTTCTCAAACTCGAGGACATCCAGGACGCCCTGACCGGTCCCGGATTAGAGCTCCTCCAGCAACGCCTCATCGATTACCTGCCGCGTCAGCGCTGGTTTGGGGCCAAGTCGCGGATCATCAAGGCGGTCGAAGTTCTCGACTCCACGGAGTTTCCCAGACTGAACGCTGTTCTTCTCTTCCTCCAAATTAGCTACGCTGACGGCAGCACGAGTGTGTATCACGTTGTCGTTGCCCTCGCTATCGGCGACGAAGCGGCCAGAGTCCGCGCCTCGAATCCTACGGGCATCGTTGCCTCCGTCGCGACCCCGGCCGGCCCAGCCGTCCTCTGCGACGCGGTGGCGAGTGAAGCCGTTCGCCAGGCGATCCTCAGTCTCATCGAAACGAATGGCGAATTGAGAACCCAGGCCGGCGTTTTACATGGCGGCCGCAGCAGCGCTTTCGCGACATTCCGGGGAGTCGGTCCGCTTCCGGCTCGCACCGGTTCAGCCGAGCAATCCAACACGTCCATTTTCTACGGGGACAAATTCATTCTGAAGCTGTTTCGGCGTCTCCAGCCCGGCGAGAATCCCGACACTGAGATCGGCCGCTTCCTCACCGAGACAGCCCACTTCCCCCAAATCGCTCCGTTTCTGGGCGACATTACCCTCACCCCTGAGAAGGGTGAACCGACCACAGTCGCCATGCTTCAGGGTCTGGTCAAAAACGAAGGTGACGGCTGGCAGTGGACCCAGGATCACCTGTCCCATTTCTACGATAGCGTTGCCGCCCTGCCGTCCCCGAACGACCTGGGCGTCTCACCCACGCTTCTCTTGCAAACCGACCCGCCGGCTCTGGCTCGCGAGCACGCCGGTCCGTACCTGGACGCGGCTGCTCTACTTGGCCGCCGCACCGCCGAGATGCATCTGGCGCTGGCCACGCCTACCGAGAATCCAGCCTTTGCCGCCGAACCCTTCACCTCGGAGGACCTCTACGCGGACGCGAGCAGAATCGACAACCAACTCTCTCGTTCGCTTGACGCCTTGCAGGGCGGTCTGCACCGGCTCACCGGAGTCGCCGCCGAGAGCGCCGTCCGCGTTCTAAACTGGCGCGTCGATCTCTCCTCTCGCGCGCGGGCCATCGTCTCGGCCACTTCCACCGGCTTTGGCCAGCGTATCCGCATCCACGGCGACTACCATCTCGGGCAGGTGCTTCGCTCACGTGGCGACTTCGTCATCCTCGACTTTGAAGGCGAGCCAGCCAAGGGCCTCGCCGAACGCCGAGCCAAGCAGTCTCCGCTGAGAGATGTTGCCGGAATGCTCCGCTCCTTCAGCTACGCGGCTTATGCTTCGCTCAACGCTTTTACTAAACAGCGGCCAGACGACGCGAAGAACCTCGACGCCTGGGCTATCCTCTGGCAGAATGCGGTCTCAATGGAGTTCCTCCGCGCTTACCGGCTCACCATCGACGCAAAGAATCCGCGCCTGATTCCCGAGCCCGAGCAGGCGCAGCGCCTGCTCAATGCCTACGTGCTCGAGAAGGCGCTCTATGAGCTCCTCTACGAACTCGACAACCGCCCTACCTGGGTCCGGATTCCCCTGGCCGGCATGCTCGCTCTACCGCAGTAATCGATCTTGCTGAGGCCCCCGGGCCGGGAATAATCTTGGTGTCAATCCTCGTATGAAGCGCCACGTCCTGATCTACGGGTTAATCGGTGGAATCCTGATTGCCGTGCTCAAGTGGACGGAGTACCGCTTCCTGGTCATCGATCATTCCATCGAAATCTACGGCGGACTAACCGCAGCGACTTTTGCCGTTCTGGGCATCTGGCTCGGCCTTAAGCTGACACGAAAGCAGACAGTCGTCGTGAAAGAGGTTTTCGTCCCGGCCCTAGCGCCGGTCTCTGTCCCGGCGGAGGCTCCGTTTATCCCCAATGAAAGAAAACGGGAGGACCTCAGCATCACGCCTCGCGAGCTTGAGATCCTTGAACTGATGGCACGGGGCATGAGCAACCGCGAGATCGCGGAGAAGCTGTACGTGAGCGAGAACACCGTCAAGACCCACTCCAGCCGGGTTTTCGACAAATTAGGCGCCCGGCGGCGAACCCAGGCAGTGCAAATCGGCCGGGATTTCGGGCTGCTGCCTTAAACTGCTCACTCAAATGAGTGATTTTTCTCTTCGACCGCCAAAATCACCCGAAAAGGTGACGACAAGAACGGTGCCTGATGCGGTATGGTGCGTTTGTATTCACCTCTGGGTTGACGGGAGAAGGGCATGAAAAAGACTGTACTCATCTTCGGGTTGATATCGGGCGCTATTTCCTCGATCATGATGATCGCGACTGTGCCGTTCGCGGACAAATTTGGCCACGATGGAGGCGCGTACGTCGTCGGCTACACGGCCATCGTGCTCTCGTTCCTAATGGTCTTCTTCGGCATCCGTTCGTACCGCGACAACTTCGGCAATGGCCACATCACATTCGCGAAAGCCTTTGCCGTCGGCATTCTGATCACCTTGATCTCGTGCATCTTCTATGTCGTGACCTGGGAAGTGATCTACTTCAACTTCATGCACGATTTCATGGACAAGTATGGCGCCCATACGATCGAGAAACTCAAGGCCTCTGGCGCAAGTGCCGCCGCCGTCCAGGCGCAGCTTGAGCACTTGAAGAAATTCAAGGAGATGTACGAAAATCCGCTCTTCAACGCAGCGATGACCTTCATCGAGCCCTTCCCGGTTGGCCTCGCGATCACGCTGATTTCCGCGGCGGTCCTGAGAAGAAAGCCGCAATCCCAACCTGCGCCCTCTCCGTTGCCGGCGGCCTCTTGAATCTGTATCGCTCTCGCGCGCGATCAGGACTGTTTCAGAAACTTCCCCTGATCGAGTTCGAGGAACGCTTCCTGTAGTTGCTCCTGCGTGTTCATCACGATCGGGCCGTACCAGGCCACCGGCTCTTCGAGGGGTTTGCCTGAGACGAGCAGAAACCGGATCCCGTCATCCCCGGCCTGTACTGTGACCTCGTCGCCGCGATCGAACAACACCAGCGAGCGATTGTCTGCCGCCGTGGGTGGTGTCGTGTCCAGCCACTGCACTCCCTCGGTCGGCACTGCAAGGGGTCCAGACGCGTTGCAAAACTTCCCCGATCCTGCAAAGACATAGGCGAATGCCTGGCTCGATACTTCAACCGGCAGGCTCTTGCGTCGGCCCGGTCCCACCGTCACGTCGATGTAAGTCGGATTCGTCGCGATGCCGTCGACCGGGCCGCTCTTGCCCCAGAAACTTCCGCAGACCACGCGGACCGCAGTCCCGTCGTCATCCGTGATCTCGGGAATATCCATCGACTTCACTTCCTGATAACGCGGATCCGTCATTTTCTGCGACGCAGGCAGATTCGCCCAGAGCTGGAAGCCATGCATTCGCCCCACCTGATCGCCCTTGGGCATCTCCTGGTGGATGATCCCACTCCCAGCCGTCATCCACTGAACATCTCCGGCTCCAATGGTCCCGCGGTTTCCCATGCTGTCGCCATGCTCGACCGTTCCGGCGAGGACATACGTGACGGTCTCGATGCCGCGATGAGGATGCCACGGAAACCCCGCGAGATAATCTGCCGGAACATCGTTGCGGAAGTCATCGAGCAGAAGAAACGGATCGAAGTCAGATGTATTGCCGAAACCGAAGGCCCGCCGCAAATGCACGCCCGCACCCTCGCGTGTTGGCTTTGACTTGATGAGCTTTTTCACCGGACGAATGGACATGATGCTCCCCTAAAACTTCGTTAGCTGTCACCATAGACGGGTATAGCAGCGCCATGAATGACCCTGGCCGCGTCGCTGCACAGGAACAGGATCACGCGAGCGATATCCTCCGGCTTCGGCCAGGCTGCGAAATCGGCGTTAGGCATGGCCTTCCGGTTTGCCGCTGTGTCGATAATGCTGGGCAGAATCGAGTTCACACGCACGCCAGTGCCTTTTGCATCCGCCGCCAGCGAATCGATCATCGCCAGCGCCGCAGCTTTCGACGCAGCGTATGCGGACGCTCCGGCAGCATGATCGAAGGCTGCCTTGGCCGCGACGTTCACGATCGCTCCTGCTTTCTGCTTGAGCATCGGCGCGATCGCCGCGCGCGACAGCGCATAGCCCGCGCGCAGGTTCAGGGCCAACATCTGATCGAAGACTTTTGTGTCGAGGTCCCACAGCTTCACGCCACCAGCATAGGCGCCAACGGTGTTCACCATCGCATCCAGCCGGCCGTGCTCCGCAACGATGCGGTCGACAAGCTGGCCAACCGCCGCTTCATCGGTGACATCCAACTGCTGCCCTTCAAGAGACGAACCGTTCGCACCGGCAGCACTCTGCAAGGCGGCGAATTCCTCAGACGCCCGATATGTCACCACGACCTTCGCGCCTTCCTCGAGAAACGCCAGGCTCACCGCCTGTCCCAGCCCGCCCGTCCCTCCGGCTACGAGGATCACCTTGCCTGCGAAGCTCACATTCATCTCGTCCCTCGTCTTCTGACTGGTTCAGGCTACTTCAGATCATTCGACGCAGCAAACTCGCCCGCGCCTTGAATTGCGCGGGCACCCATGCAAGGTCACTGCTTGTTCACATCCACGTAGTAGTGATCCATATCTACCTGGAACTCATCCTTCGTCAGCGGTGTCTGCATCCATTGCCACTCGGTCGTCGGGTGAATGATCTGCCAGTGTCCCGGCGTGCCCACGCCAACAGGCATGGCGAAGTCATCCTCGTCGGCGCGTCACTTGTACATCACCATCCCCCCGACCGTTTTAGGAGACTCGCCAAACAGCAGCTCCAACCTCGGAATCTGCGCCTGCCGCAGATATTGATCGAAGATAGGCGTCAGGTTCATGTGCGTTTGCTGGTTGAAGTACGCGACTACGTCTTCCGTCATGATGTTCTGGTACTTGAAGTGCTGGTAGAAGTCGTGCAGCAGCGCCCACCATTTCGCGTCGTCATTCACCACACTGCGTAGCGTATTCAGCATCAGCGCGCCTTTGAAGTACTGGTCTTCGGTCGGCTCTGCATTTACGCCGCGTTCCGCAACAATGGGCCGCAGGTTAACCACCTTCGGTCTGTAGCCGCTCAGATACTTGATGGCGTCATCCTTCCCCCAGCGATACTCCACGTAAAGGCTTTCGAGATACGTCGTCCAGCCTTCATGAATCCACATATCCGACGGATCGGCCGCCGTGATGCTGTTGCCGAACCACTCGTGCCCGCTCTCGTGGATGATGATGAAGTCGAATCTCGGACTGATCCCTACGCCTGTCCAGTCGCGACCCAGGTATCCGTTCTTGAAGAGGTTGCCGTAGGTTACCGCGCTCTGGTGCTCCATACCCGAATAGGGAGCCTCGATCAGCTTGTACCCATCCTTCGCGAAGGGATACGGCCCGAAGTAGTGCTGGTACGCCTCCAGCATGCCCTTGGCCTGAGCGAACTGCACCTTCGCCTTATCCAGATCCTCAGGCAGCACGTAGAAATCGAGCGGCAGGTCGCTGAGATGATCTGAGAACTGGACGTAATTGCCGATATTCAGCGAAACATCATAGTTGTTGATCGGATAATGGACATGCCAGTCCCAGCGCGTATAGCCGTCGCCGAGGTCGGTCTTCCCCATGAACTTCCCATTCGACGCATCCACAAGCCCATTGGGAATGGCGACGCTGATGTCCATGTTCTCGACTTCATCCCGCCACTGATCCTTGTTCGGCCACCACATGCTCGCGCCGGTGCCTTCGCAGGCTGTGTTGATCCATACGTGGCCGGCAGGGTCTTTCTTAAACGTCATGCCGCCGAAGCGCCCCGTCTCCTCCGGATGACCCGAATAGAAGAAGTCAATCGAGTAAACCTGCCCGGTTCGAAGCGTCTCGGGAAGATCGACAAACACCGCGCCGGTATCGCGCTCGTATTTGAGAGGAGTCGTTCCGTAGAGAATCTTGTCGATCGCCAGTGAATCGCGCAGGTCGAGCTGGATACGCGTGCCATCCTTAAGCATCCTGAAGCGGATCGTATTTTTTCCACTGATGAACTGCTTGTCGGGATCGACGCGGATGTCGAGATGGTAATAAAGCAGGTCGTTGTTCGCCCGATACGGACCATACGCACCCCGCAGCATGTCGTAGCGGGTGGGAATCGGCGCGCCCGCATCGTTCGGCCGGATATGCGGCTTGGGCTGCGCCGGAGTCGCGGCAGACTTCAGGCTGGTCTGGCCTGAGGTCTGCTGTGGAGCGGCGTGGACGGCGGGAGCACTTGCGACGTAGACGAAAAGAACGAACAGCGGCCATGTAGGAGCTCGAAAAACAGTGAATCGCATGGCGCCATCTTAAAGACGAAGTTTCATCCACGCAAAAAAGGGAGAGCGGCTTGACTGCCCGCTCTCCCTGTTAGGAATCCACCTGCTCATGCGAGCGGATGTACTCAATGATAGCCTCGCTCCAGCCGTCGATGTGCGTCCAGTCGCCGTAACCCACTCCATTGCGGAAGCTGGCCACGTTCACCACATATCCCCGGCCACGCGGTGCCGGCACACGGTCGTGCGACTGCTCATCCGTAATTACGATGAGACGGTCGTACGAGTCGCGAAGCTCCGCGAGTGCGCGACCGAGATACGTCCCGCTGTGCGGCTGGCTCTGCGCAATGGCATCACGCAGGGCGAAACCGCGCCGCGCCGGAACAGCCTGCAGCCGATCAGAAAAGGTGTAGATACCCACCTCGTCCGCAATCTCGCGCAACAGCACCGCCAGACCCGCAGCAGCATCCATGCGCAACATTTCCGACCGAGCCGAGAGCTTCGCATCCATGCTGCCGGATACGTCGACCAGCAACACCGTTCGTCCCGCAAGACGCGACTGGCCCTGCAAGCTCAGAAACATTGCCTGCTCCAGCCACGGCTCCCACTGCGGCGCATATCGGGCCGCCGCAATAAAGCGAAACGGAAGCACGCGCTCCACGCGAATCGCCGCAAGCGCATGACGCACCAGTTCCGGCTCAACCCCCGCCGCCTGCATGTTACGCAGGTTGCGGAGCAGCGCGAGAGCCCCCAGCCGATTCTCGATCAGCAGCGACTCCCACACCTCGCGCTTCTGCTCCCCGCGCGACAGCCGAACCTCCCACGTCTCCGGCGAGGGCAACTCGCCCTCGATCAGCTGACGCCAGGCGAGCGCCTGCTCCGCAGTCACGGGCTTGGCGTGCGTGAGGAAGAGCACGTCGCGCAGCTTGACGACGCCATCGCGATCGTACTTGGCCAACGCGTGCGCGTCGAACTTGCTGAACGCAGAAGCCAGCCCCTTTTTCACCTGCGCGGCAAGCGGCTGGCGGCCATCCTTCCAGTAAATGGCAAGGAACTCCGCCAGTTCGTCGGCGCGCTGGATCACGCGGGCGAGCGTCTCCGCCACGAGAGCGCGGTGTGTCGTGTAACGCGCCATCTCACGAACGAGCAACAGGGGCGCGTGACGCAGCTTCATCCGCTCGCGCGCCTCAATAGCGAGCGCGGCAACCTTCGTGGCCTCTACGCGCGGGACCAGCGCAGCGATGCGATCGGCGATGGTCACGCCGTCCTCGTAGAACTGGTTCTCCCACAACATGCAGGCCAGCACGGAGCGCCGCAACTGCGCTTCCGCGCTGATCTCGACAGCAGGCGCACCCTCATGTGTCCTCAGGGCCGTGCCCGCAAATCCAATGTGGCTTAACTTCAGAATATTCAGGCGGGACATGTCGCCGCTCCTTTCAAAGATGCCTTGCGAATTCATTTCCGCCTCCGTCCGGCATCTTTCTTAGGACAGGAGCGAAATCAGACAGAGGAATCAATCATTGTCTTCCTCGGACTTGGTGGCCTTGACCGTTGCGCTGGCAAAACCGGCACGAACGTTGACGGTCTTTACGTCGATGATGAAAGCAATCTTCTCCAGCTCGTAAAGAGTAGGCACCAGCTTGCTGAGATAGTCGCTGCACTCGCTCACAGGAAAGGTGACGAGGCGGGGACTCTCAGTGAAGTAACCGCAGCGAATCTCCTTTTCGCTTTCGGCATAACCAATCTGAATCGATGCATAGCGGCAGGTGTAGCAGAGCGACTTTCTGCCCACGGGAGTGCCGTTGCGCACAGTCAAAGTAATGCTCATGGCGTCTCCTACGCACACAGGTTGAGGTTCGTGGCTCATAAGGCAAGCCAGGAACAGTTGAGTTAAAGCGCCGGGGAACAACCGGAACAGGCTTATGCCGAACGTTCTACCCCTGAACTAATCTGCGTTTCCGCAGATGCAGGACTCGAACCTGCGTCCATTCGATTCGAAGTAACCCATTCACACGCCACCGGCGCAGTTACAAATACAATCTCCGGGGATTCGTTGGCCCGGGTTGATCCACTGGGCAACTTCGCCCAGCAGACTGGCGGGCATCTATCCGCCTCGCGTCAGGACGTATCCCGAACCTTCACCACCGGAGACTTTTTTCAAGCGCCAGGGAAGATCATGCGCGGCATTTACCGTTCTCACTGAAAGTGAGAACAGCAGCGGGTTCGAACCGCACGCCCTTTCGGGCTCCCAGAAGTATCCGCACACTACGCCACTGGTGCCTTTTCCTTTACTGCACGGGGGAACGATCGCGACGCGGTGTTTTCCTTAACAGAGAAGTATCCGCATCCTTCACCACCCGTAACGGCAAAGGTATATCTGGCTCTTATATGGCTGGCTTTTGAGGGTTTAGCAGAGGATCAGCGCTGTTATTTGCGTGCGCCGACTGGCAGAAGCCGAGCCATGAGCCAGACGGTTCCGGACGCATTATCTCGCGCCGAGTACATCTGGTGACCGAAATTTGGGATGGTCTTCATGGTTTCGCTTCCCCTGCTCTGAGTACAGTGACACAGGTAGGATACAAATATCAAGAAGAAAATCAGAATTATTTTATTTGTAACTATGGACGGCACAAATAACATGCCGGGCGCCAACAGAGGGTGATGGCTGCCCGGCGATCGTGAATTTGCTGATTTCGAATCTCTACTGCCTTTGGCCGGCCTTGTCCCAGTCGATGATGTTCACCAGGTTCCAGGGGTTTCTGCGGAGCTCAAACTGAAGCTCGCCCTGTTTATTAATGATCAGCTGGGAAGCGGGGTAGAGAACGCCTCCGCTCTTTTTCTTATCGGCGTCGTTAAAGTCGATCTCGCCGGCAGTCAGGTTAAAGGCCGTGCTGGGGCCGGCGCGCATGGCTTCACCGATATTGATCACGCGGTTGGTGGCGAATCGAATCCTGCGGCCGGTGGGCGTTTTAACCACGCGAACAAAACTGAGTTGGGTGCCCAGCGTGCCGGTAATGGCGATGCGGCCAACGGACGGCGCCTTGCTGAGTGCGTCCACTAGGCCCTGGTTCTGGCCCTTCTTGAATGCGGCAATAAAGGCTTGTCTCTCTTCCTCCGTGGTGTATCGGGTAATGATGATTTTTACGCTGACAGTTCTCCCCAACTGGGTGCTTGTGCCCATGGCGGTTGCGTCAATCGTCTCTGTTGAGTTTTTTTCCGGCCCCTGGGTGGGTTCCTGATCTTGTGCGGAAATCGCCGGGGTCACTGCCGTCAGCAGCAGAATAGCGACCAGAAGGCTGCCGTACCCGAAGTTGCGAAGCATGGATTTCGAATCGTTGCTGGTTACCATCATCTTGTCTTCTCCGTAGAAAGCTTTCTAAGCCCGAATTTCGCAAACGGCTGTGTCCTTTAGACTTCCTCTTGCACATGCACTTGAACCTTGCGACGCAAATCAAGAGTTTTCAAGGTCGAGCGGAAGTATACACCCCGTCAAAATGCCGCGATACTCGAAAAAATACTAGTGCCGGTGCGGGAAATGTGCTCCTCTAGGATTTCACTGCTCCCTTCTCTTCCGACGTGCGGAGACCAGTATGGCTCCGCAATTGACGAGGCGTGGATTCGAAATGAAAGAGGTTTAACGTGGCTCGTGACTTGTCACGACGGTCGTTCATTGCCTCAGCTGGGATTTGCGTTGCTACGGAGTTGCTTACCCGGACCGTCCGTGCCGATGGTCTGCACCTTGCGCAGCAGGAACAGGGGCCGTCGGCGGCAACAACTCTCCAAGCCACGACGCGGACGCTTGAAATTAACGGCAAGTCTGCAAACGTCTTCGGTTTGCTCCAGCCGGGCGGCGCTCAGGGATACGCCTCAACCGTCAATCTGCCCTTTAACGTCATTTTGGAAAACAAACTCTCTGTGCCGACTGCCATTCACTGGCATGGCCTGCATCCGCCCAATAACGAGGACGGCGTTCCCGGCTTAACCCAGCCGTTCATCGCCCCAAATACGAGCACCCGTTACGATTTTCCCCTGCAGCCATCCGGCACTCACTGGATGCATTCCCATCTGGGCCTGCAGGAAGCCTTTCTGCTTTCCGCGCCGTTGATCGTCCATGACAACTCCGATAAGCTCGCCGACGAGCAGGAGGTCATCCTCTTTCTGGGCGACTTCAGCTTCACCCCGCCAACCGAGATTTTTGCCAGACTTCGGAAACCTTCAGGCGGAGGGATGGCGGCCATGGGTGGCAAAATTGCAGCACCAGCCCATCCGGCAGCGGGCATGAAGGGCGGCAAGCCCGATATTAATGACGTGGACTACGACGCATATCTGGCCAACGACCGCACCCTGGCCGATCCTGAAGTAGTCCGCGTTGAGAAGGGCGGCCGTGTACGCCTGCGGATCATCAATGGCAGTTCCGGCACGAACTTCTTTGTCAACCTCGGCTCGCTAACCGGAGAGCTGATTGCAACCGACGGCATGCCCGTTATCCCGATTCGTGGCTCCAGCTTCGCCCTGGCGATAGCCCAGCGCATTGACATAAGACTTCAACTGCCGCGCGAAGGGGCATTTCCTATCCTGGCCCTGCGCGAAGGCGCCACCCAGCAGACTGGAATCGTCCTCGCGACTCCCGGAGCCTCAATTAAGCGGCTACCGACACAGAATTCAGCACCCGCGGGATTGCTGACCCTGGACATGGAGAAGCGTCTTGTTGCTACCGCACCACTCGCTCAGAAAGCCATCGACCAAACCTGCGTCCTGCGACTGCAAGGCAACATGGCGAAATACGAATGGCCTATCAACGGCATCGTCTTCGATACCGAGCATCCCGCCGGTCAAGCGACTCAGGTTCGAGTCAAGCTCGGACAGCGAGTAGCGCTGAAATTCGTCAACGAGACCGGTATGTCTCACCCGATGCACCTGCACGGACACTCCTTCCAGGTAATCGACATCAATGGGCAATCTATGAAGGGCGCTCTCCGCGACACTGTGCTGGTGCCGCCCCACACGAATGTCACAGCCGCCTTTGACGCCAACAACCCCGGAGTCTGGTATGTGCACTGCCACGTTCTATGGCACCTGGCTGCGGGCATGGCCACGTTAGTGCAATACGAGGCGTAAAAGGCTCGGCAAGCGGCTATGCCTGAGAAACGACACGTGGACCGCGATCGATGCACCTCGATTCTGGCTTTCGCAATCCTGTGCGCGTGCCTGGCTGCCACGTCGAGCTTCGCCCATGCTCAGCAGCCGGCAGCCACGCCCTCGGCCTCAACGCCAGACCAGCTCAGGTGCCGGCATCCCGCAAATCCTCATCGGCGCCAATTCGGATGCAATGATCAGGACTTTGACTGGGACGAAACCCTGGCGCACCGCTGGAACGAGGTGCGTGCGGAAATGAGACGAATCGGGATCACGCCAACCGCTTCCTACATGGGCGTGCTCCAGACGAACGTAACTGGCGGACCTCACCAGGTCTGGTCCTATGCAGGTCAGTTGAATTTTGGGCTTAGCACGGACTTCAGCGAACTTCTCGGGATCCGCGGCATGTCGGCCTATCTGGGAGCGTCGTGGGGAACCGGAAGCAATCTTGCCGACACATTGAACAGTTCTATCCCGCCCAACGGCCTCTACGCGCCCTCGTTCTATTTGGGAAATCTCTATGTGCAGCAGAAGTTCTCGAGCGCCAACCTCACACTGCGTGCTGGCCGGCTTACCGCCAGCAGTGCTTTCGCGGCGCTTCCCGTTTTCAACAATTACGTCGATTACGGGATCAATCCCAACCCCTTCTCCATCGGCGCAAACGACATCACTTTCTTCGCGCCCCCAACCGGAGCGGAATGGGGTGCCCAGGCCTCTTTCACGATCACCCCCGCGATAGAGGTCACCACGGGAGTATTCAACACCAATCTGAATTCGGCGAACGGCGATAGCCACGGCGCAGACTTCACCCTGCAGCAGGGCAACAAGGGAGTTCTTGCCATCGGAGAAATTGACTACCTTCTCAACCAAAGGTCAAATTCCCACGGCAAACCGGGAGAGTTCGGGATCGGTTTTCTCCACAACAACAATTCCTTCCCCTTGCTCAACAACAGCGCGTCTCATAGTGATGGCTACAGCGGCGTATACGTCATGGGCCAGCAGATGATCTCTCGACCCGATGGACCCGGCACGTCGCGCGGAGCCACGGTTTGGGGCATCTGGACACACAACACCAAAGACCTTGTCAGCATCATGCCAGTGTTCTGGGGCGCTGGCCTCAGTTATGAGGGCCTCATCCCCGCCCGAAAGAATGACGTTGCTTCAGCCGGCCTGGTCTACGGGCAGGCGAGCAAATTCGCGCCGGCAGCAAGCACTGAAGAGTTATTGGAGCTGAACTATCAGTGGACCCATTCGCGCTATCTGACCATCACTCCACACGTTCAATTTTCGTGGCAGCGCGACGGCCGTCCTCAAAACGCGACGGTCCTCGGACTTCAGCTCGCGTTGACCTTTTAAGTGATCGCCTCACAAGCTGCAACCGCGGCTACTTCTGCAACTTGACATAGACTTGCCGCGCCTGGTCCAGCGTCTGCAAAACGGAAGTCTTCTCCGCAGGGGTATCCCAGTTCCGGTTAGCTTTTGCCGCTTCAGACAAGCGGTCAATCCAGGCGATGAAATAGGCAGCATCCTCTACCGGCTTCGGAGCAGACCCTGCGACACTCACATAAATCGGGCTCGTGGTGGCGTAAACATAGTCGTCCAGCACGGGATGCTCTGGCTGGTCGCTCGAAGTCCGCAGCACGCACCATCCGGTCTGCGAAATCGAAATTGTGCCTTGCGCGTCAACCGATTGCCGGTGGCCATCCATCCTTAGGTCGCGTACGACGTGCCCATTGCAGACCACCTCCAGGTGATCTACGGGCACAAATGAGCGAAGCCATGCAGTGAACTCCACGTTGTTCGTATGCCCGGGATTCTCACCCGAGGGAAGTTTCAGGTCGTCCCCGACTGGCTTGCCGCCAAGCGTGAACCCCAGCAGCGGGCCGTTGGTCGCAAAGGTACGCCCTTGCTTGAGCGCGTCCAGAAAGGGCGCCGCGTCGGTCGCATCTTTTGAAATGCTGGCGTATACGCGAGTCAGGCCGACCGGCCCGCGCAGCGACGCATAATTGGCCATAGTGTCAGAGCCCGCGCCGGTGGGCAGTCGAAATCCACAGTTGAGCAGGCGATACCAGACGGACGCAGTCATGCGGTGATCGCTGAAGCCCAGCACCTCGATGTAATCGACTTTGCCCAGTGCCGCGTCGACGGGCAGCTCGAGAGCCTCATCCAGCGGCTCCCCGTGAGTGAGCGTCGGGTCGCCTGCCGGATCTACCTCGGTATCGAACGGATGAACATAGCCGACGAGGGCCTGCTGACGGTCTGCCAGATCGGCGACGTCCGCATTGGTGGGAAAAAGGCTCGCAGCCGCTGTGTTGCCGTACGAGGCGTAGTCCGGCAGTAGAAAGTTCTGAGTCAGATGCAGCAATCCCAGATGTCCCCAATAACTGGTGTGAAACTCCTGGCCATGCAGCAGCCAGTGGCCCGGCGTTGAGGCTGGATCGGGCGTGGTCCGAAAGTAGGCGATGTCCGGAATGCGCTGCTCCTTGTTCACCACCAGATTTTCGACAAGAAAAAGATTCTCCGCGCTCTGCTGTGCCACAAGATGTGCCGGTGTGTTGCGGTAGGCTCCACCGTAATTCATGTGCACATGCAGATCGGCGCTGGCCCACTGCGAATCCGCGCCCTGGGGAATCTGCAGCGGTTTCAGATGGATCACCAACTGCCCGTTCGGACTGCAGATCACTGTCTCCCTTGCTATCTCGTACTCGAAGCCCTTCATCACTTCGATCTGGATTGGGCCCTGCGGAACGGTCAGCTCCGCCTTGCCTGTACTGTGGAAGTAGTGAGTTTCAAACGCGCTTTCTGAGCGGACGAAGTTGTCTTCTGCATGCATCCAGGCATCGTCGGGCGCATAGGCCCTCCCGTCTTCGCCAGTCACGGAGATGCGGGCCGCCGTTGGCTTTCCTGAAGGATCGAGAACAGTGATGCTCAGGTGGCCCATCGGCGTCAGATAGTGTTTGTCTCTGGCAATGATTGGCCGCTGCGTTCCGCCCAGTGCATCCAGCACCCAGAGTGAGGTGTTGCCGCCCCGGTTCGAGATGAAAGCGATCTGTTTGCCGTCTGGCGACCAGCGCGGGTTGGTGTTGTCGAATTCTCCATAAGAAAGTGGGAAGGGATCGCCGCCCTCCGATGGCATCAGCCAGAGCTGGTGCCACTGGCCGCCGAGATACGACGCGTACACAATGCGTTTGCCGTCGGGCGAGAAATCCGGACGGGCCTTCCACGCGGTTTCTTCATAATGAATCTCGCGTGCCTCGGCGCCGGGCTCCGCCTTCATCCGCCAGAAGCCGCCGGTTCCGTAGATGTGTCCGTGGTTCGAAACGAAAATCAGGTCGGCTCCGTCCGGAGACCAGGTGGGGCTGATCTCGTGATCGAATTCGCTGTAGTAGAAGCGAGGCAGATTGCTGCGGGTTTCGCCGCTGAGCCGCCGCACATTAGTCAACTCGGCCCCGCTGAAATCGCCGACAAAAATATGAAAGCGCCCGTTATACGAAGTGGAAACGAAGGCGAGGCGCTTGCCGTCCGGGGAAAAGCGCGGCTCGATGTTCACGGCGCCACCGGAGGTGAGTCGGTGAGACTGCTTCTTCTCAAGATCGAGCACCCAGAGTTCGAGCGCATCCTGGCGATACGTTACGTAGGTGATCCAGCGGCCGTCGGGGGAGCAATCGGGCTGATAGTCGTATCCCTGACCTGCGGTAAGCTGCTCAGCCGTGCCTGAATCCAAAGCCTGCCGCCACAGTGTCCCGGCCATCGAATAAACCAGCGAGCGCGAATCGGAAGACCACGCACCCGAACTCGGTCCCGTCGTCAGCTGCGGCAGATACATCTCCCGGTAGTAGTAACGATGCGGCAGATCGACCTGCTTGAGGACCGGGTCTCGCTGCGCCGCCAGGGGGAGGGCCGTCAAGACGAGCAGGATCACCCGAGCTGCTCTGAAAGCCGGCTGTTGGCAGGGTTTCATGGTGGTGCGAGCAGTCTACCGCACGGGGTTACTTTGACCGCCCTTTGACTCGACGTGAAAGCTCGCCGCGCTTCAGCACCTGACAGTACTCGTGTGGCCCACCAGCGTCTGCATCTCTGCTGCCATTGACTCGAAGACGATCGACCATTGGTCTAGGCCGGGCTGACGGAACACTCTCATGGTGGGATACCAGGGCGAATCTGCACGACGCAAGAGCCAGCGCCAGTCCGGTGTACAGCAGGCTGCCAGCCAGGTCGGGCGGGCCAGGGCTCCCGCTAAATGAGCGACGGCGCTGTCACTGGTAACGATCAGGTCCAGGTTCATCATGACGGCCGCTGTTTCCGAGAGTGGCAGCCCCAAATCGTTGATGTTCCACTCGGCCGCAAATTTCTCCAGCTGCTCGCGGCCGTGACCTGTCTGCAGGCTGAAGAGGCGAACCCCCGGAACCTTTGCCAGCGGTTCGAAATGAGCCAGGGATATGGAACGCCGCTGGTCTCCTATGTATTCCGGGTTTCCCTGCCATGCAATTCCCACCATCAGCCCATGAGAACTTGATAGCCGCTCTTTCCAGAACGCGGTCCTTTCCGGGTCGGCAAAGATATAAGGAACATCCGCTGGAATGGTCGCGGAAGTAGTTCCCACTATGCCGGGCACGCTCATGAGCGAAGTGTGAATATCAAAATCCGGAGTCTGCTGTGAGTCATTCACCAGGAGTTCCACCCCCGGGCATCGGGACAGGACCGCCAGAAGCGCCTTCGGACATTGCAGGATCACGCGCGCCCCTCGATCGTGCAGCAATTGCGCATATCGGACAAATTGGAGCGTATCGCCGAGCCCGCCCTCGGCGTGGAGAAGGATCGTTTTCCCGTCCAGGGACTCGCCCCGCCACAGCGGACGCTGGTAGCGACGCAACTTGCTTTCCTTTCCCCTCCAGCGCCACTCCCACTCCTTCCATCCCTCTTCGAAGCGACCCCGCAACAAGTAGAGCAGTCCAAGATTGGCATGAGCCTCCGCATATTGCGGTTTGAGCTCGATCGCGCGCTTGTACCAGCGCTCCGCCTCATCAAGGTCTGCGTCATCGCCATGGGTTGCGCCCTGGCCGAGGAAGCATCCGCCCATGTTATTCCATGCTTCGGGAAAATTCGGCTTCAGCTTGAGCGAACGCTGGAGAGGCTCTAACGCTTCCGCAAATCGGCTCTCGAGCAGCATCGCGTGGCCGATGTTGTAATACGTCTCCGCACGTTCCGGAGCCATGACCAGGGCGTGATTGAAGCACGCGAAAGCCTCGTCCATCCTGCCCTGATCGGAGAGGGCGATTCCCAGATCCTCCTGCGCCTCCACCGAATCGGGCCAAAGCTCGGCAACCTGCCGGAAACAGGTTTCCGCTTCCGGCGCACGGCGGAGCTTGCGCAACACCCGCCCAAGGTTCAACCACGCCTCAGGGAACTTCGGCTTGAACTTCAGTGCTTGCCGGAAGCAACTCTCCGCCTCAGCGGTCCTGTCCATATCGAGCAGCAACGCGCCAACATCGTTGTGCGCTTCGCCCGAGGCCGGCTCAAGTTCGACCACACGACGCAAATGCCGCAATGCATTCTCAGTGCGGCCTTGTGCGCGCAGCAGAATCCCCAGGTGGCGATGCGCGTCAACGTGGTTGGGATCGTGAGTGACGGCATTTCGGAATGCCTCGATAGCATCGTTGCTTCGTCCCAGCGACAGCAGGCACTCGCCTGCACCATTCCATGCACCTGCGTGCGAAGGGCGCAATTGGATGGCTCTCCGATAGTATTCCGCCCCCCGGTCCCACTGGCCGCACTCCTGGCGAAGGTTGCCCAGGTTAAAAAGAGCATCAACAAAATTCGGATCGAGGCGAAGAGCTTCTTCGAAACAATCAGCCGCAAGATCCATTTGATTCATCTTTTGATAGGTGACGCCGAGATCGTTCCGGTAACCCGCGACCATCGGCCGTAATTGGATTGCGCGTTTGAGGAATTGGACTGCGGGGTCGAGGAAGCCGGCTTCACCGGCGATCACACCCATCAGATGAAGTGCCTCGGCACAATCCGGATCCTGATGGAGAACCTGCTGGCAGAGTTCAGTGGCCTGCTGCAGACGACCCGCTTGAAGATGTTGAAGCGCCACCGTGAGCGCCTCATTCCTTCCTTGCCGGATCTCTCGAATTGGAGGCTGGGTCTGCTTCATGCGGCACGCTGGAAACAGGCTACAGGCTGGTGGGATCTGTCGGCCATTCCGCCTCACGGTAGTTGACGATAAACCCCAATGGCACTCATTGAGCGCGGACCCCTTCGGAGAAGCCGACTGCTCGTTGCGAATCCGGATTCGATAAGTGAACCGCGCTTTCTTGCTTGCAAAAAAGCGCTCAATACTTTCTTCCAATTCAACAAACGAAGAGGAGTACACTCGCTTGAAATCCGTAACATGGGCCCCGCGGAGGTTAGAAGATGAACTTCGTCGGTTGGCACGGCGAAACGCTGGCCAGTCATCAGAGCCTGACAACCCAGTATCAGAAACAGGGGTACGGGTTCCTCTCGCTCAGCGTTTACGGCACACCTGCATCGCCTGTCTATGCGGCGGTTATGATTCAGCCTTCGCCAGCGTCCCAGCATGTTTATGACTCGGTGGCGAGCGCCGCGTGGCAGACGACGTTTAACAACGAAGCGGCGATGGGTTACGGTCCGGCGATCATTGCGGCCACCGGTCCCGCATCCGGCCCTCTCTACGCTGCCGTTTTCGAGCCGCAAAACCCCATTCCGCTTACTCGCAACGGGCTCCCTAACGGACCGGACCCATGGAGCGTACAGCAGATCAATAATGGCGGCGTGACCAACGGACCGCTAGCGGCCAGCAATCTGTTCATCAGCGTCTATAACAACCAGCAGCACTTTGCCTATCTTGACGGGCGGGGCAATGTCCAGGACGCCTGGTGGGGGACCGGCGGCTGGAGCCTGCAGCAGATAAATAACGGCGGCATGACAGGCGGGCCTCCGGCTGCCGGCAATCTATTTGTTTCCGTCTACGGCAGTCAGCAGCATTTCGCTTATATCGACAAAAGCGGCAACGTCCAGGATTCCTTCTACGACGGCAGTTCCTGGCACCAGCAGCAGATAAATAACGGCGGCACGACAGGCGGGCCTCCCGCTGCCGGCAATCTGTTTGTGTGCACTTACGGCGGTCAGCAGCACTTTGCCTACCTCGATAAAGAAGGCAATATTCAAGACTCTTTTTACGACGGCAACGCCTGGCACCAGCAGAAGATCAACAACGGCGGCGCGACCGCGGGATCTCCGGCTGCCAGCAATCTATTTGTTTCCGTCTACGGCAGTCAGCAGCATTTCGCTTATATCGACAAAAACGGCAACATCCAGGATTCCTGGTACAGCGGCAGCGGGTGGAATCTTCAAAAGATCAACAACGGCGGTGTGACCGAGGGGCCTCCGGCTGCTGGCAATCTATTTGTTTCCGTCTACGGCAGTCAGCAGCATTTCGCTTATATCGACAAAAACGGCAACATTCAGGATTCCTGGTACAGCGGCAGCGGGTGGAATCTTCAAAAGATCAACAATGGCGGTGTGACCGGGGGGCCTCCCGCTGCGGGCAATCTATTTGTTTCCGTCTACGACAATCAGCAGCATTTCGCTTATATCGACAGTGCCGGAAACATCCAGGATGCTTTCTTCGACGGCAGCGGCTGGGAATTTCAGACGATCAACGTCACCGGAGTGACGGGAGGACCCGCGGCCACAGCGGACCTGTTTATTTCTCCTTATAACAATGAAGACCACTTCGGGTACCTGGACAACAGCGGCAACATCCAGGATGCCTGGTACAACGGCGGGCCTACAACGTTTCAGGCCATGGTGGGACGGGCGCGGCGCCAGGGACTGATCCTGCGCTGGGCTGCTTCATACGGCGATTCATCGGATAACGCCTTTACTGCGGTCTGGGTTCCGAACACAGCGCAGACACTGTGGAATAACGATGGCCTGATCGATACCGCCAGCGATTACCAGGGGCGATTCAACGCGGAGTTCTCCGGCTGGTGCAGGCCGTCCTTCGTCACGCTCAACCCCAGCGGGCAGTATCTTTCACTCTTCGTCGACAATCAGATCGGGGCGTGGCAGGCTAGCCACGACATGACGCCGGCTGCATATCAGACGGCGTTTGATACGTGGAAACAACAGGGCTACTATCCTGCCTGTGTCCAGGCTGCTGGCGCAGATGCGGATTCGGCGACGATTTCGGCTATCTTTGTCCAGAGTCAGAACGTAGTACCCAAACAGTTCTCCGCAACCGGTCCCGTGGCTAATTCCGGGATCGATAGCCAGATTCAACAGTGGATGGCGACCTATGGCTCGCGTCACGCTGCCATTGCCATTGTCCACGGCACGACGCTGGTATATGCGCGCGGCTATACTCTGGCGGAGTCGGGATGGCCGATTGCCCAGCCGACTACCTGCTTCCGGCTGGCCAGCGACTCGAAGACTGTCACCTCGCTGGTCATTTACAAGCTCATCCAGACGGGTCAGTTGAGCGTGACGGACACACTGCAGGGCATTCTTGGACTCCAGACACCTTCCGGTGGCGCTCCGACTGATTCGCGATTCAGCCAGATCACGATTCAGCAGTTGCTCAATCACACCAGCGGCCTGAACCCCGGTGGCGCCGGCGATCCTGTCTCCGTCCAAAAGGAGTTTATTGGCGCGGGCCACCCCAACACGTTGCCTGTTACGGCGGCGATGACCGATTCCTACATCGCAAGCCTTCCACTTGTTACGGCTCCCGGCGCAGCCCAGGTGTATAACAACTGCGGTTACTACATGCTGGCACGCGTAATCGGCAAGGTCTGCAACCAGAGTTCGCCTATCACTGCTTACCAGACTAATCTCTTCGATCCACTGTCGATCACGCGCATTCGCCGCGGTGTGAGCCTGGTTGCCGCTCAGCCGTCTGACGAAGCGCGCTATCAGAACTACGACCTGCCCGTGTACTCCAGCGTTATGACGCAGGCACAGCCCCTGGTCCCCGATGTCTATGGCAATGTGCAGCTCGAAATCAATGAAGGCGCCGGCGGCCTGAGCGCTGCGCCCACCGATCTGGCGCGCCTGATTGCAATCCTGATTTCGCAGCAGGATAACCCGGCCATGACACGCGCAACCCTGGTAAGCATGCTCAATGCCGGAGCCCAAATGAACGCGAACGGTTACGGGATCGCCGGCTTCGGGTTCGACGGGGTGAATACGCTCCCCAACAAGCAGTTCTACGCTCAAAAGGGCGGCCTGCTGGGCAGCTCGTCAAGTTGTGTGCAGTTCAACGGCGAGTGGGGATTTACGATGCTGTGGGGTAGCGGAGAACCAGGCTCCCTGCCGAACCAACCGTGGTACCCCGATTTTCCGGGTGTCATGAGCATCGCTCAAAGCACGAACTGGGGCACCAATGATCTGTTCCCACAGTTCGGCATGCCTTCCTTGTAAGGCCTGAGCGGCATCGTCTGCCACAACGGTAACGAAATCGAGGAGAGGGGGCACCTACCCGGGACTTTAGCTGCCCGGTTCTCAGCTTACCGCTTCACCAGCTACGTCACAGATACTCGTTCATCATTCGCGCCCAGGTCGGCCAGTCATGGCTGTTGTAGGAGTCCCAGACGTAGAGCTTGTGCGGGATCCACTTGTCTCCCATCATCCGTGAGAGATACTGGTTGGCTCCCAGACACTGGTCGTCCCACCCCGTAGCCAGGATGTATGTGCTCCGGGCATACCGCTCGAGATACCACCAGTCGTTCATGTTGCGGAGGTAGTTCGTCGGAGTGTTGAAGTAGACATCGTCGTCGTGATATCCCCCGAGAAAGCTGCTCATGTCGAAAGCGCCGCTCATCGACAGGAACCCGGTAAAGCGGTCGGGATGGCGCAGCGCGATATTGACGGCGTGGTATCCGCCGAAGCTGGCCCCCAGGCTGGCCAGGTGCGGATTCCAGTTCTTCTGGCGGATGAGGGGCAGCACCTCCTCCATCACGTAGCTGTCGTACTGAACGTGACGCGCGATGCGCCAGCGCGGAGACACGGCGCGGTTATACCAACTCTCGGCATCGACACTGTCGAGACAGTAGAGTTGGATCTCGCCGTTGTCGATCTTGTGAGCGATGGCCCCGACCATGCCGCGGTCGTCGAACTCGTAGAAACGTCCCTGCGAGGTCGGAAAAACCACCATCGGCACACCCGCATGCCCGAAGACGAGCAGCTCCATATCCCGCCCCAGCCGGGGGGACCACCACTTGTGATATTCGCGGTTCATAATTCGTTCACAATCCTGATACTGTAACAGGCAGCGCGCACACTAAAGTAGAGAGTGTGCAGCGACGATCCAAAACTCCCGGAAGGAAAGGCAAAAGCGGGTTGGCGACACAGATATCGGCTCAGGCACAGCCAGACTCACCACCACCTGACTCCGCTCTGCCCGAATATTCGCCGACAGACGCGCCTCCTCATCCGCGCCTTCGCTTCCATCCGAAATTCCACAGCCGCTTTCTGCCCGACGACCGCGATGTGACGATCTATCTTCCGCCGGGCTACGACGAAGACGAAGACCGCCAGTATCCAGTGCTCTATCTCCAGGACGGACAGAACCTCTTCGATCCCCGAACCTCGTTTATCCCGGGACGAACCTGGCAGGTTGCCGAGACCGCCGACACGGTGATTGAAGCGGGCGAGGTCGAGCCGCTCATCATCGTCGGCATTGCTAACACCGGCGAACACCGCCTGGCCGAATACACTCCAACCCGCGACTGGAAGATGGGCGGCGGAGACGCCGACAAGTACGGCGACCTGCTGGCCCAGGATCTGCTGCCCTTCATCGCCGCCAACTACCGCGTGCGCAGCGGAGTGGAGAACACCGGCCTTGGCGGGTCGTCGCTGGGCGGCCTGGTCACGCTGTATCTCGGCCTGAGGTACCCCGATCTCTACGGCAAACTCACCGTGATGTCTCCCTCGGTCTGGTGGAACCACAAATCCATCGTCGGCTGCGTGAATGAGAACGCGCCGCGGATACGTCACCGTCCTCGCATCTGGCTGGACGTGGGCGACGCCGAGGGACGCCGTACCCTGTCCGACACCGATCTGCTGGACCGCAGGCTCCGCGCCAGCGGCTGGAGATCGGAACTAGACCTCCACTATGAGCGCGTACCGGGGGGCACCCATGACGAGGCGGCCTGGGCCCAGCGCGTCGCGCCGATGCTGCGGTTTTTGTTTCGCGGGTAGTCTCCTAACTCTGCGTTGCTGAAAAATCGATTTGGTCCTAGACTTGAAGACATGAGTTCCGTAAGATACTTAGCACCAACAAACGTATACCAAGAAAATGGGATGTGGGTGTTCGACCATTTCCCAGAGGGCGTGCACACGCGGTATGGCGAATACCGCGACGAGCAAACGGCTATTAAGGAATGGGAGAAGCTTCAGGCCGAATGGACCGCCGACGGTAGATTCGTGATTTGGCGCCCCGAAAAGTAGAACCGCGGTTCCCAGGGCCGGCACCAAAGCAGCAACGCACTCTTAGGGCACTACCCTTTCGTGCCGAGAAACGCTGATTCGGCTAGATTCTTGCTATACTTAATTGCTGGGAATTCGTGTGCGGGCCGGCCTTCTGCCGGTTCTGATTGAACCGTCTCCCCAAACAAAGAGCAGTCTTGAAAGGATTTCCACTGTGTTGATGATTCGTTTGGCGCGCGTTGGCGCGCGCAAGCAGCCGTACTACCGTGTCGTTGTGATCGAAAAGGATCGCGCCCGTAATGGCCGCTCCATCGAGGTGGTCGGCACTTACAACCCGCGTACAAATCCAGCTTCAGTTGACTTGAAGCGCGAGCGCATCGACTACTGGACCGGCAAAGGCGCACAGCTCTCTGAGCGGGTAGCCAAGCTGGTTGCCAAGCAGGTCGAACCAACCGCAGCCTAAGCCGCTGATTCCGCAAGCCTACTCCCCCTGTTGCAGTTTCGCGCAAGCTTGGAAGCAAAGCTCGAGAATTCCTCTGTCTTCCTCGCAAAGTTACTGATAGTATGGCGCGAGCCCGAGAGTGTAACACCCACGACCTCAAGGGGGGCCAAGAAATGACCCACGAAGAACGCCCGGACGACATGCAGGAGCTGGTAACAGAAATTGCCCGCGCCCTCGTAGACGAACCCGGTGCAGTCGTTGTTGAAGCTGTCGAACGCGAGGAAAGCACTGTCCTGCGACTGCGGGTTGCACCCAGCGATGTCGGCAAAGTGATTGGCAAGCAGGGTCGCACTGCACGGTCCATGCGAACCATTCTTGGAGCTGTCAGCATGAAGCACCATCACCGCTACACGCTCGACATTCTGGAAGAAGATAAGCACGGAGCGCCAGGCGAGTAGCCCAACAACGAGCACGCCAATGAGCGATGCAGAATGGGCGATCCTTGCCCGCCTCGTTCGCCCGCAGGGGCGGCATGGGGAAATTCTTGCGGACCTGTTGACCGACTTCCCGGAACGCTTTGCCGAACGAAAGCGGCTCCTTCTGGTGGTATCGGATACCAGCCCTGCGCCTGCGCGCGAGGTGACGCTGGAGCGGCATTGGCTGCATAAGGGTCGCGTCGTGCTGAAGTTCTCGGGCATCGACTCAATCAACGATGCCGAACTCCTGCGCGGTTTCATGGTGGCTATTCCCGCGAGCGAACGGATGCCTCTCAGCGATGGGGCGGTCTATGTCAGCGATCTGATTGACTGCGAGGTTGTGGACGTCTCGCATGGACAGGTCTCTGTCGGTAAGATCACGGATGTGGATCGAGAGTCCGCGCTTCTGGTGGTTCAGTCTCCGCACGGCGCACAAGTGCTGATTCCCTTCGCAAAGGCCTATCTTGCCAATATCGACCTCAAAGGCAAACGCATCGAGATGCACCTGCCGGAGGGACTGCTTGATATCAACGCGCCATTGAGCGAAGAAGAGCGCCGGACCCTGGACACTACCAGCGAAGGCGAGTGAAATCACGGAACGGACCTCATGCGCTTCGACATCATTACGATTTTTCCAGACTTCTTTTCGGGCATATTTGGCAACGGGGTTGTTAAGCGCGCGCTGACTAACGAGATTATTCGTGTGGACGTGCACGATCTCCGGAACTTCACGCATGACAGGCATCGCACTGTTGATGACCGCCCCTTCGGGGGTGGCGAGGGAATGGTGCTGAAGCCAGAGCCACTGGTCGAGGCGGTCGAATCGCTCGGAGTTTTGCCGAAGGCAGAGCGGGAATCTTCTGGCCGGCAGACGGTTGTGCTGCTCTCCGCTCAAGGCGCGAGGTTCACGCAGGCCACCGCGCGCGAGTTGGCAACGGTAGATCGCGTTGTGCTGATCTGCGGGCGTTATGAGGGCGTGGATGAGCGCGTCAGCGAGCTGATTTGTGATCGCGAGCTTTCGATTGGCGATTATGTTCTTTCGGGCGGCGAACTGGGCGCGGCGGTGATCGTCGATGCCACGATGCGGCTGCTGCCGGGGGTCCTCGGCAATGAGGCGTCGAGCGAGTTTGAGAGCTTCGGCCATGCAGACGAGGACTATCGAAATGACGCCGACGGACCGCCGCGTTCGACGCATGGCTCTGGGGGGATACTGGACTACCCTCACTACACGCGGCCTGCCGAGTTTCGCGGCCTTAACGTACCGGAAGTGCTCGCTGGTGGAGATCATGCGGCGATCCGTAAGTGGCGGCGCGAGCGGGCGCTGGAGAAGACGCTCAGGAACCGACCTGACCTGCTCGAGAATGCGGAGCTTTCGCGTGAAGACCGCGCATTTCTGGAACGGCTGGGGCGCGCAAAACCCTGATTTCCGTGTAAACTAGAAGTTCCGAATCAAGTGTCAGGAAAGTACTATGTCTATTCATCCAGTAATGCAGCGGCTTGCAGAAAAACTCAATCGGACCGACCTTCCCGCCTTTGCGGCAGGGGACACGGTGCGCGTGCAGGTCAAGATCACGGAAGGCGATAAAGAACGCCTCCAGGCCTTCGAAGGTATTGTCATCGCCCGCAAGAACGGGGCGCAGGGCAGCTTCACGGTTCGCAAGATGAGCTTCGGCCATGGAGTCGAGCGCATCTTTCCCTTCAACTCCAAGGTCGTCGACAAAGTGGAGAAGATTCGCTCGGCCAAGGTTCGCCGTGCCAAGCTCTTCTACCTGCGCGGACTTCGCGGCAAGGCTGCGCGTCTCAAGGAAGTCGAGCGCACCTAAGACCACAGACTTCTCCGACGCCCCGGTTCCGGTATTGCCGTCCGGGGCGTTGGTGTGTTTGCCTCGTTCTTGTGTCCTAGTTTTCCACCTCCTTCCGCAATCAGGTTGCGCTGTAAACTCTCTTTGATGGCGCACCTGTTCGAGCCCGACCCGAATCCGGAACCAGACACGGAGATTCTGCTGGAGCAGCTTTCTGAAGAAGAAAGCGTGTCTGAGAGCATTTCTGCGGCGACGCGCAAACTGCGCATGCTGCGCTCGCTGATTTGCGGCAACAAGTTCGAGAGGGCCGCGCGGCTACAGGGCGCGACCCGCATCGCAGGAGTGGACGAAGTGGGGCGCGGAGCCCTTTTCGGACCAGTCGTGGCGGCAGCGGTCATCCTGCCGCCGGACACGCGCATTCGCGGGCTGCGCGACTCGAAGCAGCTTCTCCGCGAGGACAGGGAGCGGCTGGTCAAAGTGGTCGAGCGCAAGGCAGTCGCCATTGCCGTTGCGGAGGTCGATGCGGAAACCATCGACCACGTGAATATCTATCAAGCCACGCGCATCGCCATGGCCACTGCCGTCGGCAGGCTCACGCTGGCGCCCGATCACCTGCTGATCGACGCGATGCGACTCGATCTCGAGTGCGCGCAAACCAGCATTATCTACGGTGACTCGCTGTCGATTTCGATTGCTGCTGCCTCGGTGGTAGCCAAGGTGTATCGCGACCGAAGGATGTGCGAACTCGATCAGGAGTATCCCCAGTACGGGCTGGCTTCGCACAAGGGCTATAGCACGCCGCAGCATCTGGCGGCGCTTGAGAAGCATGGACCGTGTCCGCTGCACCGCAAGAGCTTCCGTCCTGTAGCGCAGACATCGCTGCCGTGGGACGGGCCAATCCCAGACGAGGACCGAACTTGCCCCTCCGGCTTCTCTGCGTAACCGCGCACCCCGACGACGAGAGCGGAGCCTTTGGCGGCGCGCTCCTGATGGCGCACCGCGACGGTGTCGAAACCAGCCTGCTCTGTCTGACCGAGGGCCAGGCGGCTCATCATCGAGGCGATGCCGCGGACGGTGCCGAGCTAGGTCGGTTGCGAAGGGCGGAGTTAGCCGCAGCTTGTGAAGTCCTTAGCATTACGCGGTGCGAGATCCTCCATTATCCTGATGGCGCACTGTTGAGTGAGAACTTCCATGAGCTCGCTGGTGTTATTGCCGAACGCATCCGGTCGCTAAGGCCGCAGGTTGTGCTGACTTTTAGTGGAGACGGAGGCGTCAACCTGCATCGCGACCACACGATGGTGTCGATGGCAACGACTGCGGCCTTTCACTGGGCGGGAAGGGCGGAGTTCTTCGCGGAACAATCTGGGCGCGGCATTCAGCCTTATGCGCCGCAGAAGCTTTACTACGCCAACACCCCATTTATCAATGTTCGAGACCGGCCCGAGCTGTCGCAATCTCCGACTGTGCCCTACTCGCTCACTCTTGAGCTGGGTGACCTTGCCGACGTGAAGTTTGCGGCCTTCCGCAAACACAGCACCCAGGCCGGGGTTCTTGAGCGTGTCGGCGACGTTATCCGCAAGACTCTATCGGTCGAACGCTACCTGCTGGCGGCCGCGCCTGGGCGCATGGCTATCACGGACGATACTGCGCTCTTTGCGGGTGTGACTCCGGATTAGCCCGCTCCGGAGTACGACGCCCAATGTCGCCGAATTTTTTTGCACTCAAAGATCGCAACATCGCGCACTTATTTGCGGTGCACCCTTTTATTCGCGCCGCAAGGCGGTCATAGGATCGACAGTGGCCGCCCGGCGAGCGGGCACGGCGCAGGCAGTTGCGGCAACTGCGATCAACAGAGTTGTCACTGCCACGATTATGAGCGGCATGTTCATGTGGTGCCGTCTCATTGAGTGAGTCGGCGATTTTGGTACTGGTCAAGGTTGAAACGGCGATAGAGATGTCAGCTAACCCAGCGAATTCAGGGCCGCGATTGGCGGTAGAGGTGGTAAACCAGCACAGCAAGGAAGACGCCAAGGAGTGGTCCTAAAAGGGAAGGTAGCGGGATGACTCATGATCGCGGAGTAAAATTTACCGCCAGTCGCTAGGTCGATTGCCGCAACAGTCAGCACCCTTAGGAACCCAAATAGAATCCCATGAGATCGTGGATGTCTCCGGCAGGAGTAACTAAGACACTGGTTACCAAAGAGAGCCGTCGCCTGCTCTGTGTGGCCATTGAGTCGACGGCAATCACATGGTACGCTTCCGCGATTGCACTTATAGAACAATGCACGCGCTGAACGCGGAGATCACGGATGGTTCGTCATAAGCGACTGCATAGAATTGCGCCGGCCGTAGCCGGGGTTCTTTCGTTGACGGTTGCAGGGTGCGGCACAGCCATCAATTCCTCTTCGTCTTCGCGTCCAGGCACGATTCAATCCCAATCTCAGCCTCCCACCGGGCCGATTCTCGGCTATGTCTGGGATGCGCCGAGCCAATCTTTGCGCCCAATCCAGGGTTTAGCCGGTGCGTCGATCATCGGGGCCGCTACCATTTCCGCCCCCAGCCAGGGGACTAGCTTCATAGCCAGCGCTACCTCGGGTATATCCGGCATGGCGTTGTTCCTCGATACGAATGGCGGCGTATTTCAAGGCTCTGTCACCGGCGGCCCACTCACCAAGGTGGCAAGCGTCTCTGGTGCTACCTCGCTGATCCTTAGCAATTCAGGAGGTTACGCCGTAATAACCGGAAAAAGCGCCGACGGGGCAAGCATAGCTTCCGTAATATCTGGATTACCCACGCTTCCTTCGGCTCGTAACCTGAATTTGGCTTCGGGTGCTGCTGTCTTGGGTGCCGCAGCCAGCGATACAGGCACGGTCGCCCTGGCCACCGGCTCTAGCCAGGGCAATATCTCGATCGTTGCATTCGTCGGACAGGCTGCTGGGGCACAAGTTGCAACGACGCAGGCATTCGGCGGGATGCAGTTCGTTCCCAATAGCGATGAACTGGTGGTCGCCGATGGCGTAAGCGGTGCGCTGACCGCAATCACGCGGGTGAATACAACGCCGTCTTCCTCGGCCTTGTCGCCAGCAGGAGGTATCACGTCGCCGGTGGCGCTGGATATCACGTCCAATGGCCGCTGGGTGGTGGCGGCTAACCATAATGGAGACGTTCTGCGAATCGATCTGACCGGCGTGACTGCGGTGAGCAAGATGCATTGCTCTTGCGCGCCGAACCAGGTGCTAGCACTGAATGGGTCTGCGAATGGTGCGGGGGCGGCCACGACGGTGCGTCTGGTGACTGCGGCTGGTGGTCCGCTCTGGATTGTGGACGCTGGAAACGCTTCTCCTCGAGTTCTCTTTGTCCCGGCCATCACGACGGCCGGGACTCTACCAACGCTCATCTCCAAGAATGCGATGTAGCCCCGATCGGTTTCGGCGATGGAGTGAAATGCGGGCGGCAAGTCACAACTAAGGGTTGTATGAGCGACACGGTGACAATTACCATCCTGCGTCTTCCAGACGCCGTCAAAGATCGAATCGCCTGGAGTCGGTTGGCGCGCCTTGCTGTAATTGCGCTCCTTTTCCTCGCACTTGGCCAGGCGGGACTTCGGCCTGCGGCCGCGCAGACAGCCGTTTCCGAGAAGGCACCCTCGCCGCAAAGCCACTCCGCGCAATACACTTTGGGACCCGCCTCGCCGGTAGTCGTCGCCAAATACGGCGGACTGCCGCTTAGTTTTGAGGCGAACCAAGGTCAGTCGGATCAACGGGTGAAGTTCCTCGCGAGAGGCCAAGGGTATGGCTTCTATCTGACTGCCAATGAAGCTGTCTTGGCCCTAAGCAAGCCAGTTCCACGCGCAGATAGAACGAGGAGGCAGGAGATCGCACACCGGCGGATGCTCTGGCCCTTTCTTAGTGCCGCGCAGCGCAGGAGACTGGCAAAGATGTCGGCCAGCTTGCTCCGGACCGACACACTACGAATGGAGTTGAAAGGGGCCAACCGTCAAGCGCAGGTGAGCGGCTCCGATGAGCTACCGGGTACCACGAATTATTTTCTCGGCAACGACCCCGCCCGATGGCGCACCCATGTGCCTACGTTCGCGAAGGTTCATTACACCGGCGTTTATCCGGGTATTGACCTGATCTACTACGGCAATCAGCGCAGACTCGAGTACGATTTTGTGGTTGCGCCACATGCCAATCCCAGGCAGGTCGAGTTGCATTTTTCAGGCGCGCAACATCTAAGACTTGACGACCTCGGTAATTTGCACATTTTGGGCAACAACGGAGAAGTTGCCTTCGAGAAGCCAGTCATCTACCAGGACGAGAAGGGCCAACATGTCCCGGTCAAAGGCCGGTATGTCCTGTCCGCAAACCACACGGTAGGTTTCAAAGTCGGAAAGTACGACCACAGCAAAGCATTGGTCATCGATCCAACGCTGAGCTACTCAACTTATCTCGGTGGAAGCACAGAAGACGCCGGAACAGCGATCGCAGTAGATACCTTAGGCAGCATCTACGTCGTCGGGTTCACGGCAGACGCGGACTTCCCAGTCACCACGGGCGCGTTCCAAACGACTAATACCGTGGACAACTTGGTTGGATTCGTAGCCAAGCTCAATGCAGCCGGGTCTGCGCTTGTCTATGCCACCTATCTCAGTGGGGCCGCTAGCACCTCGCATGCCGAGGGAACCGATGCTTACGGAATCGCGGTGGATGGAGCGGGGAGCGCGTATATCTGCGGCGAAACTTATTCCAGCGATTTTCCCGTGACGAAGGGAGCTTTCCAAACACAGAACAAGGGATTTGCCAACGAAGCTCAAAATGCATTTGTATCGAAGCTCAGCCCTGACGGCACAGCCCTGGCGTATTCCACCTATCTGGGGGGCAGCGGTTTAGCCGTTGGCACAGATGTCGACTTTTTCGAGGGCGATTCCCCGCTGCGAATGACCGTGGATACCGCAGGCAGCGCCTACGTGGTTGGGACCGCTTATTCGACTGACTTTCCCACTACCACCGGCGCTTATCAACTCAGCAACAAAGCCGCCGCAAACTTCACCTCGAACGCGTTCGTGACCAAACTTAGCCCAAATGGAAGTTCACTTGTTTATTCCACTTATCTTGGCGGGAGCGGCATCAGTCCCGACAGTCTACCCAATAATGACGAAGAAGGCGCGGGTGAAAGAGGTTATGGAATTGCGGTCGACGCCGCTGGCGAAGCTTATGTAACTGGGTACACCTTTTCAGCCAATTTTCCGGTTACGGCCAACGGCTATCAGCAAGTCAATCACGGCACGGCAAATATTGCTGCGAATGCATTCGTGAGTAAACTCAATGCCACCGGTACCGGCCTGGTCGGCTCCACTTACATGGGTGGCTCAGGTAGAACGATCAGTGGAAACGGGAGTCTGGATGTCTCGGACAATGGCGATGACGGCATTGGAGTCGCTTTGGATGCTTCACGCGATGCCTATGTAATTGGAGTTAGCTCATCGACGGATTTTCCAACCAGTACGGGCGCATACCAGACGACGAACAAGGCCGCGACCAATCTTACAACCAATGTTTTCGTTAGCAAGCTCGATCCGACCCTCTCGACGTTGATCTATTCGACCTACGTGGGCGGCAGCGGGATCGGGAGCCCAACAGCCGGCGATAGTGGTTTGGGAGATTTCGGCACTGGAATCGCCGTCGATACCGCGGGCGATGCTTACATAACCGGCGCTACCGAATCGCGCGACTTTCCTGTAACCGGCGATGCCTTTCAATCCGGTCCACGCAGCGCCCAGATCGTCGATTCAGGGTTTTTCACCGCGGTCAACTCAAACGGAAGCGCTCTACAATACTCCACCTACCTGGGTGGAAGTGGCGCGGGCTCCTACGGAGGAACCGAGTTCTCCTATTTTGAAGGGGACTTCTTTTATGACATCGCTCTTGACAGATCCGCCGATGCTTATTTGACCGGATACGCCTATTCCTATGACTTCCCAGTCACAAAAAATGGCCTCCAGACCGTGAACAACGCCGGCGGCGGACCGGGCGGCAACTCCTTTATTGCGAAATTCGGAGCCACCGCCGGAGTCACCTTCCTTCCCACTACGACGGCGCTGTCTTCGACAACAACGGACGCCAATATTACCTTTGCGGCCGTCGTGAAACCAGCTACCGGGACTGGAGTTCCGTCCGGGACGGTCAACTTTTATGTTAATTCCGTGAAGGCTACGACGGTCACGCTTGACCGGACCGGGACCGCGACCTACACCACCGACCAACTCTCGGACAACCTTTACAACGTAATTGCCGCTTACTCTGGAGACGCAACCTACGGCGCAAGCGGATCCAGTCTCGGCCTGACCCCCGCGACGGGGCTTCCGGCGACGACTCTCACGCTGACTGCCAATCCAACCTCAAGTATTTTCGGGCAGAGCGTGACGCTTACGGCGACCTTGGCTCCCTTCGACGGCGATGGTTTTACCACCGACGGCGAGACGGTCACGTTCTTGGATGGGGGACTGGTGATCGGGACGGGGACGTTGTCTGGCGGCGTCGCAACATTTAGCACGAGCGCGCTTCCTCCCGGAGTGGATTTCCTGACCGCGTCCTATCCTGGAGACGCAAATCTTGCGGCAAGCGTTTCACAGCCTTTGAATTACACGGTCTCCGGACCAGCGACGACGGCGACGACGCTGGCGATAACTGCGGGCGGTAAAACTGTCACCACGGTGGCTTCGGGGACTGCGGTGACTTTGATCGCGACTGTGACGACTGGCGATACGTCCGTAAGCCCGGGGCTTGTGATCTTCTGCGATGCGACGGCGACGCGGTGCGAAGATTCCGCTGTTCTTGGGACCGGACAGTTGACCGCTGCGGGGACGGCGACGCTTAAGTTCGTCCCCGGAATCGGCAGCCATAGCTACAAGGCCGTCTTCGCCGGAACGAACGGCGAAACCGCCAACACTTCACCTGCGCAGGCGCTCACGGTGACCGGATTGTATTCGACCACGACGGCCATCGCCGAGACCGGCAAACCCGGGAACTATACCCTGACGGGAACTGTGGTGGGAACAGGCAGCGCAACCCTATCGCCGGCCGGGACACTGTCCTTTCTCGACACCACGAACAATAATGCATCCCTGGGCACAGCGACGCTCGGAGCGGGTGTACCGGGGCTGAGCTTCAGAACAGCATCGAGCACCGCGACCCTGAACTTCCCACAGTCAGTTGCGGTTGGCGACTTCAACGGAGATGGCAAACCCGACCTCGCGGTGCCGAACAGTGGGGTTTCCGGGGCATTGGGAAGTGGCGTCGCAATTTTTCTCGGTAACGGCAACGGAACATTCAACCAATCGTCCGTTGTTCTTCAGACCGGCAGTAGTCCTGCGTTCGTTATTTCCGGCGATTTCAACAATGACGGTAATGCGGACCTGGCTGTCGGGAATGCGGGCGATAACTCGATGAATGTATTTCTGGGGAATGGGGATGGAACTTTCACCTCAGCACCCTCCCCAAGTCCAGGAGGACAGCCGCAGGGCATCGTACTGGGCGATTTCAATCAGGACGGAAATACTGATCTGGCAGTCCTGACGAATTTTGGCGTCACAATCCTGCTCGGCAAAGGAGATGGAAGTTTCACCGCACCTGCTCCAATCACGGCGGTCAATCTAAGAGGCATTGCGGTAGCGGATTTCAACGGTGACGGCAAACCCGATCTAGCAGCTACTGTTTCTCCCTCAAATCAAGTAGTCCTCTACCTGGGCAATGGAGACGGGACCTTTACTGCTTCCCAGACGACTACGCCAACAGGTGCCGAGCCTATAGCAATCGTAAGCGCGGACTTCAACAACGATGGGAAGGCAGATCTTGCCGTAGGCAATCAGGGTGACAAGACCGTCACGATCATGTTGAACAACGGCGATGGGACATTCAGTACATCGCTTGCAGCTTCCGCGAGTGGGGATCCTGTCGGGCTTGTTGTCGCTGACTTTAATGGTGACGGTAATACCGATCTGGCCGTGTCAAGTACACCGAGCGAAGGCGCTACCCTTGCTGAGGTGCTTCTCGGAAACGGGGATGGCACGTTTACGAAACCCAACATCACGGCAGTCACCGGAGTCGGGCTGGCGTTGGGTGATTTTAATAGCGACGGCGTGCCTGATATCGCGGCTCACGATTTCACATCGAATTTATTCGTTGGTGTCACCCATCGCATCCAGACAGCCACTACAACGCTGGCGAATGTTTCTGTTCCTGGAGCGGCCGGCAATCACAGCGTTGTCGCAACCTATCCGGGCAATACGAACTTTACTACCAGCACTTCTGCTGCGGTGACTCTCGTCGCGCTGGGCACTTCAGTCAGCATGCCGACCATCACGTTGCTTGATCCGAATGCGGTGTACGCGGGCAGCAGCGACACGGTGTTGACCATCACTGGTACGGACTTCCTCAACGGGGCCGGCGTAAGTGTCAGCGGGACTAATCAGGCCGCGACATTTGTCTCCGCCACCCAGCTCACCACGACCCTCACGGCGGCTCAATTGTCGACCGCGGGAACGTTGACTCTGACGGTTGTCAATCCCGACGGCGGAGCTTCGAATGCGGCCGTCGTCACTGTGGTCGCGCCGCCTTTGCAGCTCACGCCCGCGACGCCGCTCTCCTTCGGCAGTCAGACGGTCGGGACACATAGCCCGGCCCAGGTCGTGACCCTCACCAATACCTCGACGACCGCTTATGAGATCACTGGAATCATCCTCGACCTGGGAGTCAATCCTTCGGATTTTCGTCAGACCAATAACTGTCCTGCGACGCTGGCGGGCGGGGCGAAGTGCGAGATCAGCATTATCTTCGCTCCGGCTGGCGTAGGTGCTAAATCCGCCGGGCTTCTGATCTCGGACAATTCTCCAATCCCCTCGCTGGGGGTAAGCCTGAGCGGCACGGGAACGGGCGGCGTGCTGCAGGTAAACCCCGGTAACCTGAAGACCATTGCCGGGAACGGGACGGGAGGGTACAGCGGCGATGGCGGCCCGGCTATCGCGGCGGAGCTGAACACCCCGGACGGAATCGCCTTCGACGCCCATGGCAACCTGTACGTCGCTGACGTAGGCAACAATGTCATTCGTAAGGTCGACACTTTCGGAAACATCACCACCCTGGCCGGCAACGGCACGCGAGGCTTCAGCGGCGATGGCGGCCCGGCAACCGCGGCCGAACTGAACGGCCCATTCGGAGTGGTCCTCGATACAGCGGGGAATCTCTATATCATGGACACGCTCAATGCCCGCATCCGCAAGGTCGATATGGCCGGAACCATCACGACCATTGCCGGAAATGGAAAGTTCGGGTTCGCGGGCGATGGCGGCCCGGCAACCAGCGCGACGCTCTCTGAGGTGCAAGGAGCGCGATTCGATAAGGCGGGCAATCTCTATGTGCCGCAATGCGGGCCGGCTGCCGTCCGAAAGATCGATACCAGCGGAACGATTACGACGGTGGCGGGCAACGGCACCGACGGCTTCAGCGGTGACGGTGGCCCGGCGACGGCTGCGCAGTTGAACTGTCCGTCAGGAGCGGTTGTCGACAATACAGGTAGACTTTTCATCGCCGACTATAACAACGACCGTATCCGCGAGGTGAATGCAAGTGGAGTGATCACCACCATCGCTGGTAACGGCACTCCCGGCTTCAGCGGAGACGGCGGCCCAGCTCTGGCCGCCGAGGTGAACTTCCCGAACGACGTGGATTTGGATTCGGCCGGAAATCTCTATATCGCGGACTCCGGAAACAATCGCGTTCGCAAGATCGACACGACCGGCATCATCACTACCGTGGTCGGTGGGCTAAATAACGCCGGAAGTGCCGGGATCAACGCCCCGTCGGCGCTTGCATTCGATTTGAAAGACAATCTGTACTTCTCCGACACCGGAAACAACGCGATCCGGGAGGTCTTCCCCGCCGGCGCGTTGATCTTCCCGACAACCAACGTGGGCACGGCTGCCACACCGTTGACGGTCACCCTCAGCAATATCGGCAATGTTGCGGTTGAAATCGCCTCTGGGGAGAGCTTCGCACTCAGCGGCAACGCGACAGACTTTTCACTGATCGGCGGTACCTGTCTGGCGAGTCCGGCAACGCTGGCTCCGAATGGCGGGTCCTGCACGCTACAGATCGGCTTCAAACCGACCGCCGCAGGCACGCGGAACCTCACCGTGTCTGTCACCGATAACGCCGTCTTCTCGCCGCAGTCGTTCCAGATCAGCGGCATTGGAAAAACCACATCGTTGCCTGCAGTCGTACTTACTGCGATCTCACCGGTTGGAGCGACAGTGGGAGCGGGCAATACCACGATCACAGCTACGGGCGAGAACTTCACCTCAACCTCGGTGGTGAATTTCAACGCCACTTCGCTAGCGACTACCTTCGTGAGTGCGACCAAGCTGACCGCCGTAGTACCGGCTGCTCTGCTTGCCTCAACCGGAACCGCGACCGTTACTGTGACCGATTCCGCTTCGGATTCAAGCTCAGGGCCGGCGGTGTTTACCATTGTGCCGTCCGGTCTTAATGTGACCTTCAGCGGACCATCGACCACGTCTCCCGGAGAGCAACCGCCGCTCACTTTCCAGCTGAATCAGCCATATCCTGTGGATCTTGCAGGAACCATGACTCTCACCTTCGCTCCAGGTCCAGGTAACCCGGCCAATCCTCAGGTGCAATTCGCCAGCGGTGGCACCACCTTCAACTTCACGCTCCCGGCAAACACCACCACCACCCCAGCTGTAATGGTGCAGGTTGGCACGATCTCCGGGACCATCACTGTCACGCTGCAGCTGACTGCGGCCGGTGTCAACGTCACCCCAGCCAATGTCGCGCCCATCATAATTGTCGTGCCAAAAGTCGCCCCTACGATAACCTCCGTATCGATCAGTACCTCCGGCAATACTCTCACTGTTCTTACGACCGGATACTCCACCACTCGCGAGATTCAGTCGGCCACGTTCAGCTTCACGGCCGCGAACGGTGCGACGCTTGCTCAGAAGACCGTCATGGTACCTGCAGCTACGCTCTTCTCAGCCTGGTACACTACCGCCGGTTCCGCGCAGTACGGGAGCGCCTTCACGTACAGCCAACAATTCACACTCTCGGGGTCCTCTTCGTCGATAGCCGGCGTCAGCGTGACCTTGACGAACACGGTCGGGACCTCTTCCGGGGTAAGTTCACAATGACGGCTACCTTCAAGTTCCATAGGACCCGCTGCTTGCGAATCCAGGCGCTCGCTTTGATATCGGTGTTATTATTGCCAACCTTCGTGTTAGCCGAGGACGAACTTCCAGCGGCGCCTGCTCCCAAGTCGGCGCTCCGGGAAACGATCGCCTCAATGAACGTGGCTCCATCGAAGCTCACGGAGGGACCTGCACAGGCCCTGGCTTCCACCGGGCCGCCGGCCCCCGCCTTGAAGATCGTCATTCTCGAAGGCGAAGACGTCTCCAACAACATCAAACAGCGTACGGCGCGCGAGCCAATCGTCCAGGTTGAAGACGAAAACCACAAACCGGTGGCCGGCGCGCTCGTTCTCTTCAGTATCGATAGCCAGGGCGGTAATGCCGGAGCCAGCTTTCTAGGCGGTGCAAAGACCTTTTCCGGTCAGACCGATGCCAACGGACAGATCGTTGCCCGGGGTTACCGTCCCAATACCCACACCGGCCAATTTCATATCAATGTCACCGCCAGTAAAGGTAATCTGACCAACCATACGACAATCTCCCAGACTAACGTCATGGTTGCCGGTGCCGCTGGCGCGAGCAGCGCCGGCATGGCCGGCTTCTTGTCGACCCACGTCATTTTGGTCTCTCTTGTGGCTGCCGGAGCCGTGGTAGGCAGCGTCGTCGGCGGAGCCATTGTAACCGGTAACAGCGCCCCGAATATTATCACCACCGGCCCCGGCACCGTCGGTCCTCCGCAGATCAGCCGAGCCGTCCACGTCGGCGTTCGCAAGTAGCGAGATGGAACGACTTAGAAATGTTTTATTAAGGGAGTTGAGTTCTACAAGAAGCGCTCTAAGCAGATTAGATCATTGCTGGTGCATCGTATAATGGCCACCCGGTGCAAAATGAGAAGCAACAGATAATTGAGCTACAGGCTCTATTGGGCAGCAAATACGAAGTGCTGTGCCAAATAGGCCGTGGCGGCATGGCCCAGGTTTTCCTCGCGAGACACAGTGGACACGGGGGAGCCTTTGCGGTCAAAGTCCTGGCCGAATATCTTGCCCAGGATCCGCAGGTTGTCGCTCGTTTTGAGCAGGAGGCGCGCACCGCCGCGTCTCTCTCAGGCCATCCGAACATTGTTCCTATCTTTGACATCGGATCCGGAAACGGTCTGCATTACCTCATCATGCAATTCATTTCCGGTGAAAACCTCTCGAGTTATCTTTCCGAGTACGGGAAGCTTGCGCCCGCGGATGCTCTCAACGTGGTCGCCCAGACCGCCACAGGCCTGGTCTGGTCCGAATCCAAACACATCGTGCACCGCGACCTGAAGCCCGCCAATATCCTGCTTGACACGACCGGGCGCATCGTAATCCTCGACTTCGGCCTCTCCAAGCTCGCCGATGTCGCAACCGGCCTCACCCGTCCTGGAGAAAGCCTGGGAACGCCTTACTATATGAGTCCCGAACAGATCCGCGGCGAACCCTGCGATCTGCGTAGCGATCTTTATTCTCTGGGCATCATTCTCTTCGAGCTTCTCGCCGGCCGCCGGCCTTTTGACGCGGACTCCATAATAGCGATCCAAATGGCGCACCTCACCGCGCCTGCTCCCTTGCTCCGGGCAGCTGATCCATCTCTGCCCGAAGCCTGCGAGTTGTTTGTGCAGAAGCTGCTGCAGAAGCGGCGCGAAGACCGCTATCAGAGCCCCCAGGAATTGCTCGACGAACTACAGAAGTGCGGTGCGACTTCAGGTCCAGGGAAGCTTCGCCCCAAAGTTAATGCAGCTTTGGAAGCGGTACTGGTGAAACCTCCCAGCACGATTTCTGCAACTGCCGCGATCTACCCACCCACTCCCGTGACGACACATCCTGTGCCGGAGGCAACCCAGTCCGTGTCCGCTGCGACGATATCTATCGACAAGCCGCAGTTCGCCACTATTCCTCCGCCAGTTCCTCCGGCTCCGCCAGCTCTGACGACGCCGCCAGCTCTGACGACGCCTCCAGCTCTGACGACGCCTCCAGCTCTTACGACTCCTCCAGCTCCTACGACTGCTCCAGCTCTGACGACTGCTCCAGCTCTGACGACTCCTCCAGCTCCTACGACTCCGATTCCAATTCCGAAACCGCGCGACAAGCGGAAATTCCTCTGGATAGCGGGTGGGGCCTTCGCGGCAATTGTTTTGGCCGCAGTTCTGTTTCTGTCCTTGGTTCCAGCGCTGCCTGCGCCTGAGCTGAACGATGCATACGGGCGAATGCTGCTGGTTCCGGCTGGGGATTTCATCTACGGAGAGAACGCTCCAGATTCGCCCCGGCCCCGTCAGACCATATCGTTGAAAGGTTTTTACGTGGACGAGACGGAAGTCTCCAACAAAGAGTACAAGCAATTCGTAGATGCGACTGGACACGCTGCGCCAAAGTCGGCCGATTTCACCACCGCTCCCGACAACCCCGTGGCCGGCGTGACCTATGAAGACGCGCAGGCCTTTGCCGCGTGGGCGGGAAAACGCCTGCCCACAGAAGAGGAGTGGGAAAAGGCCGCGCGCGGCGTCGATGGACGGCGCTATCCGTGGGGTCAGGAGCCTTGGATCAATGGAGTTCCCACCCGATTGCAGCCAGTAAATTACTTTCCCGATCGCAAAAGTCCTTATGGTGCGCTCAACATGGCTGGCAACGTCTTTGAATGGACGGCGTCCACCTTTCCAGCTGGAGAAGCAGAATTTGCGGATATGCGCACTGTGCTGGGAACAACGAATTTCTCGAAAGTCTGGTACACGATCAAAGGTGGAAGCTTTTCCGCGCATGGTGATGTATTCTTTCAGTGTTTCATGCGCAGAGGATTTCCCCCCGACAAACAGTCGCCGGTCATCGGGTTGCGTTGCGTACGTGACCTCTCGAAACCCGGACACTTCTCTCGCTGGAAGTCGTTGTTCTTTAGGTGACTCCTATGCGTGCTTTGTCCTTTCTTGTCATCCTCTTTGCCGGCGGTTTGGTTTTCGGCCAGCAGCAGACCTTGCCGCCCGATATCAGCGCGCGTGACGTCTTCTGGTCGGCAAGCGATCTGGTGAGTGTGTCGCCCAATCCGGGGACCACTGCCGCGAAGCCGGCTAAGCCGCCGGACTCGAAACCCAAAAAGCAGGAAACATCCACCCGGCCTGCTCCATCAGCGAAGCATCAGATCGATCCCAAAAAGGTCGTTGCCAACGGCTATGGCGCGCAGCCACACCTCGTTAGCCTCACCAACGTTCGTCTTGGGCTACGCTACACGTTGCTCCAAAAAGATCCTGACGGGCGATACGTTGAAGCCCTGCCGTCTACGGTCTTTCATAGCGGCGATCACGTAAAGATCAGCCTCATGGCTAACCACGCCGGATACCTCTACATCATCCAGCAGGGATCGAGCGGTAGTTGGTCGCCCATCTTTCCCAGCAAGGGCACAATGAAAGACTCGAATTATATCGAGCCTGGCCAGGTCTATGAGATACCCAATGGGGGGGCATTCGAACTGAATCAACAGCCCGGCAAAGAGCGTGTGTTCATCCTTCTGAGCGTGAACCCCATTGACGATCTGGACGGCGCGATCTTCGGCCTGCAGGAAAACAAATCCGAGCCAGCTACTGCACCGGCTCCCGCTGAAACGATCCAGGCCTCTAACCGCATCACCGACCAGTTGGTGCAACAACTCGCTAGCCGCGATCTCGTTCCCGTGCAGGAGCAGGTCAACACCTCTGCCAACAACGGCAACCAGCAGAGTGAAAAGGCCGTTTACGTCGTTAACTCGCTCTCCGCCGAGTCAAACGGATCGCGTGTTGTGGCAAAGCTCGTGCTCGATCATGAATGACGGTCGTGCCAATGCCGTTTCATTTGCCCGTAGACACTTCATCTGCGCCGCCCTTCTGATCTTGTGCATCGCATCGAGCGCATCGTCGTCGGGCCTTTTTGCCCAGACGCCACACACACAGATCACCGTGGAGCGTCAGGTCAAGGGAGGCGTGCAGGTCACCAGCCCGCAGCACGTCTTTCATGCCGGAGACTTGGTGCGTTTCCGCTTTAAGTCGTCCTTCGATGGATATCTCTATGTCATGGATCAAAGCTCGTCGGGCAAATACGTTGTACTCTTCCCGGCGAAAGATGCCCCGGAAGCCAACCGCATCGCGCGCGACCGGGAGTACATAATCCCCGCAACCAGTGACGCGTGGTTTCGCGTCGACAATCCCCCCGGATACGAGACCATCTACGTTGTTATCAGCCCCGGCAGGCTTGAAAAGGCCGCCGGATCCGATCACCCACAGAATCCTGTCCAGCCGCTCCCTGCCGCACCTCCGCCTCCATCCGCTCCCGCTGAGCTGCTTCCGCGATGCGACGACGCAGTCTTCCGCGCGCGTGGCGAATGCATCGACGTTCAGGCTGGTCCGCGTCCGGTCGGGAAAGACGACGTCGTGCCTTCTCAGCTGCCGGCTGTTCCTGCTGCCAGTCCGCGCGATATAACGGTCATCAACAAGGAGGACACCACCGTTGTCGCGCCCGCCAGCGGCGTGGATGGTCCCCTGATCTACCAGTTTCGGCTGGCACATAGATAGGCTCATATGCGCGGCGTTTCTCTTCTTGCCATCCTCTTCGGATCTGTCGCAGTTCTTTGGGGGCAGAACCCTCCGCAGCCTCAGACTGAGCAACAACGCGATCTGACGACCGTCAAAGAAGGGTCCCCTGCGACCAATCCCACGCCGGCCAAGACGCCTTCGCCACCTGTCATTCCGCATAGCTACGCGCTGGTCGTTGGAATCGCCCGCTATGCGCACCTTCCCGCGAAGGCCCAACTCCGGTTCGCCGACCGTGACGCCGAGGACATCTACACCACGCTTATCAGTGCCCAAGGCGGAAATTTTCCCGCTGAGAATGTCCACAAGCTCATTAACGAAGAAGCCTCTCTCGCCAATCTGCGGCACGAACTGGAGCAGTGGCTGCCGTCCGTTACCACTCCAGAGGACCGAGTGCTCGTTTACTTTGCCGGTCACGGCTTCATCGCAGGCGGCAAAGCCTATCTGGCGCCTAACGACGTCGATGTTTCGCACCTCTCCGGGACCGCATACCCGATGGAGGACCTAGGCAAAGCCATTGGCACGAAGATTCACGGGAAATGGAAGGTCCTCATCACTGACGCCTGTCACAGTGGCGCGATTACCCCCGAAGACGACACCGCTCAGGTGAACCACAGCCTCCTTGACTTAAACACTTCCACCTTTTCACTCACCGCCAGCCGTGATCGCGAGCAGAGCTTCGAGAGTCCGCAGTGGGGCGGTGGCCACGGCATCTTCACCTACTATGTCATCCATGGACTGCAGGGCGAAGCTGACTCCTCTGGAGATGGGATCGTTACTGCTGATGAACTCGCCGACTACGTCCGCACTAATGTTCGCCTGGCGACCAAAACCTTACAGAATCCCACCTCAGATCGTGGCAGCTTCGACCCCAACATGGTGCTGGCCTACAACCCGCCTCGATCGGCAAAATGCACCGGACCGAACTGCCCCGGCGCGCCGCGCGATGGCACGCTCATCTTTCAGACGAACATGGACGGAGTCGAGGTCTGGCTTGACGGCAAAAGCCTGGGGGTAATCGACAAGACAAAGCCACAGCGCTTCCCCGGCATCGCGCCAGGACCGCACACCATTAAGGGCGTCCATCTTGGATATGAGCCTGACGGCCCACGCGAAGAGCAGGTTTATCCAGGGCAAGAAACGACCGTCAATGTCCGCATTGTAATTGCCAGGCAGAGGAACCACGCCGCTGAAGAGCCATTCGACAAAGGACTGGAGTTCTACACCCGTGGCGGTGCTGACAACTACAAGAAGGCCGCCGTCGAATTCCAGAAGGCGTTGCAGATCGATCCTAAGTACAGCAAAGCGGCCCTTTATTTGGGCCGCACCTGGCAGGCGCTCTACGATCCTGAACAAGCAGAGACGTACCTTAAGCGCGCCATCGACATCGATAATGATTACTCTGAGGCTCGCCTCAGCTACGCTGCTGCTCTCCTCGATACCGGCGGATACGATGAGGCGATCCGCCAGACCAATGCCGTTATTCAGCGCGATCCAAGCAACGGTATGGCCTGGTATCTCGAATCGCAGGCCTTTGTCCGCAAGGGCAGCTACGACCAGGCCATCGACGCCGGTCAGCGCGCCGTGAAGTTTACGCCCGCCAACGCCGAGGCCCATCTGTGGCTTGGCGAGGCGCAGCGCATGGCCAGGCAGTGCCCGGCTGCGCTTCCGGAATATAACCAATATCTATCACTGAGCAACTTCAACAGCGGAGCAGGTGGCCAGCTTAACTATTATCTGCTTGGCAGCCTTTTTGGATTCGGCGTTAAGAAACGCGCCGCACAGCAGGATATCTGGCGTGACCTGCGCGCTCAGGCCAATGTAGGCATCTGCGATTGCCAGTGGGTGCAAAAGCAGTTCCAGGCTGCCGCGGAATCCTGCCAGAAGGCCCTTGCGTATGTCCATGACGAGCCCTATGCCAACTACCGCCTTGGCATCGTCTACGCCGAAGAGTACAACGGCAATGGCAACACCGAGCTGCTCAAAGAAGCCCGCCTGCACTTCAGCACCGTAGTTGCTCTCATCCCCGATACCGACGAAGCTCAGCGTTCGCGGAAGTATATCGCCAACATTGACGCCGTTCTGCTGCACTGAGGGTGATCTTTGCCAGTGAGGCCAGATGGGTCAAGAGGTGCTGAAGTTTGGCGGGGTGGGAACGATCAGAGAAGACTACTACGCTGAGCAGGGGCTGAACCACCGTTGGTGAGGCGCTGTGGGGTCTCAGTTGGCGCGAAATCACTAGTGCCGTATCGACAGCCGCTCCGTCCGCGGAGGTTCGACGCTTTTTTGGGATTTCGGGCGTATCACCGGCCACTCTTCCCTTACGCGGTTTCTGGCCGAACTGTAGTGGAACTCAGGCCCGAAAACAGGTTACTTCTTGTTGGGCGACGAACGACCAAAACAACTGCGTGCGCATTTATACTCGCCACAATCAAAGCATAGTAATAGGATTCCGCCATGCGAGAAATGCATTTGCGAATCTGCGCGGTGGCAATCGTGGCGACGTTGTTGCTTGTTTCGGCGCACGCACAGCAGAGTCACTGGGCGTCGGCGGATGATAAGACCGCGAATTACATCGTCCAGATGGAACGCAAGTGGGCTGAGGGTGTATGTGTCGATAACGGCGTCGTCGCCAGTCTGCTTGCCGATGACTTCCAAGGCACTTCGACGGAGGGTGTGCGCTTTACGAAAGCCGATGAACTAAAAGACGAGAAAGGTGCACGCACCGCTCATGATTGCGCTCTTGATGAAGCTAAAGTGCGTTTCTTCGGAGACAGCGTTGCTGTTGTCTATGGCAGCGAACATGCTGTCGGCAAAGACAAGTCCCAGCCGAACGCAAAGGTGTGCCAGGTTTGGACCGATACGTGGCTGAAGCGTGGCGGTACGTGGCAGATCATCGCCTCGCATGATAATCGAGTGGAATGTAGGTAGCTAGAGAACGCCCCAATGCACCTGCCAATTCGAGCGTCTTGCTCTGTGCAGTTTACCGCCAATCCAGAAGCAGCCCCAATTTGGGGTAGGGGAAGGTTGGGCGACGATCCTCTCATACTTGTGAAGATGCCTGCGAGCCGACCGGATTAGCGCCTCGGCCGTTACTCCCAAATCAGATTCGAACATCACCCGAATCGATAGCGAAGAACCTCCGACACAGCCCGGTACCCAATTCGCCGATAGATGGAATTCGAGGTGGAATTACTCAGATCCGTGTAGAGGATGCATCGATGCCCTGCTGCATACAACTGTCTTGACAGAGCGTGAACGCATACCTCCGCGTAACCATGCCTGCGGTGTTCCGAAGGCGTGTAGACGCCGGACACTCGGACCACGCCATGCGTCGGCTCCCTTGCGACGGCCATTGAGACCGCTTCTCCGCGTCGCTCCCAGAGCCACAGTTGTCCGGCAGCCAATCCTCGATCCACACGAAGTTCTGTATCGTCGGCTGGCTCACCAATTTCATGTTGGAACGCCCGGGTCCAGAGAATCATTATGCTGCGATCTTTCTCGCCTGCCTGCCTTAAATTGCCTTCGCGGTCGGGAGTATCTCCGATCTCCAGGAGTTCATAGAGCCGGTTCTGCTGGAATGGCGTCGCTGCCAATTTCGAGCGCTCGCTCCATTGGCCGGCGAATCGGGCTGTCGTTGCGGCTTCGCCGCTGATTCCCGGCAGGGCGGCGCCCGCTTCCGCAATCGCGTCGGCGAGTGCAATCGCCGCGGACGGTTCCATGGGTGTCAATGTCGCTGGAAACGTCAGTGGCGACTGGAGGACGACGCCAAGTGTGTCATCTCCTTGAACGGCGATCCAATAGTGACCCGGACCTCCATGTGCAACTCGTGCGTGCAGGATCGTCAGAACCAGGTTATTTAGAACCGGTTGAGAGGAAAGGAAGACCTCAGCTCTGCTTAAGACAAATGCAGGATCTTCAGTGAACAGCACCTTGAGTTCCATTTAGGACTCCTACTTAGACGTAGCGGTTTTTGGCGGTATCCGAGTGAATAACCGCCTAAACGCACTTTACCGTTTGACTAAGGGTCGACGGCCACCCAATAGGAACGGCAAAACGAGATGCATGGAAGAGCCCGCTGGCGTGCAAGCAACTGCAGTCTGAGGGGCACCTGGAGACGTTCGTCACTTGTAAATCTAAATTTGGTCTCATGTGCGGAAAACAGTCTCTTCGAAGCAGAGTCCCCACAATTCCCCCACAGTAACGCGGAGAGAATTCTGATTGCTACAAATAAGTCTTTTACAATCATGGTGGACGCGGAAGGAATCGAACCTTCAACCTGTCGGTTAAGAGCCGAATGCTCTGCCAGTTGAGCTACGCGTCCACGAGTGTGCCAAGGTAGGTAATCAGCACAACATCTTTGGCGGGAGCACATGCATGAAAGCCCTCATGTGCTTCAAAAAATATATCACAATCAGGCCGGTCTTTCGTGTCTGGAACGGAGCTGCGACTTCAGAAGGAGAAGGACAAACCGCCTTCGACCGCGCGTGTCGCCTGAGCAAAATACAGGACGCTGCCATCACTGGTCAAGAATGGCCGGTAGCCTTGGGCGAGCAGGTTCCTTACATCGATCAGCGCTTCCATGCCATTGGGCAGAATGCCCCGGCAATGGATCGGTTGACGCACGTAAAAGCTGAGATAGGGGTCGTGCAGAGTGGCATCGAAGGGATCGACGGCTGTGAGAGTGCCCGGTTGCTGCCAGCGATACGATGCCTGCCACTGCGTGCCGGGATGGTGCAGCTTACCGCCGTATGCCACCGCGATCATCTCGGCCCGTCGCGACTGCAGGCTAAGCAGCCCATTTTCAAGGCTCACCGGGATAGGTTGCGCTTCCAACGTCAGGGCATTTCCAGTTGCCATGCCGACAGAGATCCACGTGTCGTCGGGCAGCATCTCCTTAAGCTCGGCCAGCAGTCCATCTCCGGCATAGTTCTCGCCCGCAACCTTCAATGCGCCGGTGGATGAATCGTAAAGCACATCGCCGCTCTTCCAATCCGCTGCGGAAATCTCACCTCCGCCGTTGACCACTGGGTTCTTAATACTGTCGTGGAAGGCGGTGATGCGAACACGCAGATTTCCACTGGTCCCCGAAAAACCAATCTCCTGGTGCAACCCATGCTCGAGCAAAAGCTGCCCCTCGCGCTCGGCGATTGCCGGCGGCAAAGTGCTGGCACGATCGATTGCATCCGCTTGTTGTACTCCAGGCGCCGTTGCGACTCTGTATGAAATTGTCGCGTTGCCGGCACGTACTCGAAGAGCTGCGAAGGGATGATTCGCAAACTCGGTCGTACCCAGATGGACTGCTTCAATTTCGTTTCCGACCTCAGCCTCAACAGCGTCGTTCAAGGTCATCGTTTCAGCAGTGCGCAGCATCATTGCCTGCAAGCCTTGCGATTCGGGACCGCCGGCAATTTCCGGACGATCTAAGAAAGCGCCGACTGTGCGAAGAACCCTGCCCGGCGCCAACTGCTGTTCATACCCCACAACCGTGTTCAGAGCCGGATCTTCCGACTGGCTCAAATCAGCCCGGAGAATGAGTTGGTGCGAGTCGTCATTCGACCGCCGCATCTCAAACCCGTGATGCACGCCGCCATCCCCAAAGCCGCTCTCCCCGCCGCGGATCGTCACTCTCGCTTTGAGTGCCGGATTCTGACCTTCGGCCTCCGTCACCACCACCAGAGGACCATCTTCGAGCAGACGAAGCAGCGGACGGTTGGCCGACAAGCGAAGCGTCCATGTCCAATCGTCCTGAGGCTCATCCGCCTGGCGGGGATGCGCAGGCAGCCAGCGGAACGCTTCGTATAAGGTGCTCAGAGTCAGATTGACAACGAGTCTTGAACTGGCGGTAATGTGCAGGTTCTCGCGCAGCGTAGGCAGAAAAAGCGACCCGGTGGCTTTCACTCCATAAACGCCGGGCAGCACGCTGGCCAGTTCGTATCGGCCATGATCGTCAGTAAATGTTTCTGCAATGACTGAGAAATCGGGATTCAGTAGTTGAACGAGGGTGCCGATCTGAGGGGTGCCCTTGCCATCTCGCACCACGCCGCTTACCGCTCCGTCTGTACCGGCGTAGACCGGCAGTGACAGAGCCGCAAACAGCAGCGCAAGAACTGGGACGAATATGGAAGGCCTTCGATTCACTGAGTCAGTTGTCTATTGCTCCCTGGCCCTTTTGCTCCAGACATCGATCAAAGGTTTGGATTTTCGCTGCTCTCCGGCAGCTTATCCGGTATTTTCGCTACTCTACGGTGAAGGGGGCGGTCTGCGCAATCTCCTGCTTCGAGACACTGTCGTTGACCATTATCTTCACAAGGTACTTTCCCGGCTGAAGGCTGGCAAGGGGGACACTTTTTTCCACCGTCACCTGGTCGGAGTTCGCGCTTAGCGTCTTCGAATCCTCTTCCGTATCAAGAAGCGCCTTGTTGGTCATGGTGTCGATGATCTGATACGTGATCTTTGCCGAATTCTGCTTGCTCTTTTCATCGATACCCAGGTTGTACACCTGCATCCAGAAGCTCAACTTCTGGTCGCGATGAAAGGTGACCGGGGTCGCCGCGTTGGCCGTCACCCGGGGCCGGATATAAGTATTGCCGATGATGAAATTGCCCGTGCCAATCTCCTTCGAGGGCACGCGATACATCTTGTCTGACAATATCAACGACGAAGCCGACAGCCGATCGTCGTCGTACTTCGGCACTGTGATGCCCTGCGCCCATATGCCAACGTGGTCGACATTGTTCACGTCCTTGATCGCGACGTCGATGCGATAACGCCCCGGCCGCAATGGCAGCGCTTTCCAATAAAGCTCGGAGTGATCAAGGGTCTGCGGCAGCAACTCCGCCGGCTGTTCAACCTGCACTGTCTCTTCAAAGGTCTGCACGACGTGATCGGTAATCGTCGAAACCCGGCCGAGGATGTTCACTTCGCCCTTCGCAACGCCATCCTTCGTATTAAAAGTGATATCGCGATTCTTGATCTGCAGCGTAACCGGCACCAGCACCGTGTCGTCGGTCACTTTCACAAAATCCGTCCGGACATCAAATGGAAAAATTGGACCCGTCAATAGCTTGTGGTTGGACAAGAACGACTCCAGGTCCTTGAACTTGACCGGGGGCGGCGCCTGCAGCTTCGCAAACTGCTCCAGACGATCGAACTCTTTGCCCTGGTTGAGCGCAGCATTCGGGCCTTTGCCAAGGCTTTCCAGTCCACCCTGGAAGCGCTCCGACTGCTTGGCCATTCCCATTTGCTCGTAGAGCGTCGGGCCGCCGCCAGGAACGTGCAGCAGCGCGTCCTTCTCCGAGCGGTCGATCGTCATGTGATAGTCGCCGCACATGCAGGTATCGACAAATTCAATGTCGATGTTGTCGCCAACACCTTCCAGATACCGGTAATGCCAGACCTCAAAAGGAAAGGTCGAAGTCTGCCCGCCGCCCTCCGCGATGGGACGGTCGTACATGCCGCCGCTGGGGTGGGCATCGATGCTGTCCGGCTTGCCAAAAGCAATGTACATGTGGCCGCGGTCTGTCTTCCAACCCGGCTTGCCGGCGGCGAAATGCTCATTCGCGTAAGCGATACGCCGATAGTGCTCTTCGCGGAACTCGTTCTCAGGAGAATCCGGACTCGGATTGCGCCGCTGCCAGAACTGCTCGATGAAAGCGTCTCGCTCCTCATCGTTGCTCAAGCTCTTGAAAGCCTTCAGTTCCTGATCAGTAATAATCCAGTGGACATCTTCATCCACCCATTTCTTGTAAGTTCCGTGCAGCTCCTGCTTTAGTTCCTTTTGCTGTTTGAAGCGCTCCTTGTCAGAAAGCTGCCGCTTCAAAGGGTCTTGATTCTGGGAGTCCGGCGACGCCTGTGCATTGGTCTGGGCGGCCTGCTGACCCTGCACCCAGGGAATCGCCCCGAGCGTACCGAACCCAACCGCAAGAATGAAGGAAAAACGTCCCTTTGACATACGCCGCTTACTGCTCCTATACAGCGTTCTGATTTTACGGGCTCGTAACGTCAGATACAAGCGTTCTGTTGCATTCTTGAACCATCCGGGCCAATCGCGGGCTTAGGTCTATGCCGCCAAAAACAAGACCCGCGGCCGACTGAGATTCACCGCAGACCTGATATCATTGGAGTTGAATTCGCCGCATGAACTCCATCGGCGTCGCTGGCGCTCCACTACCCGGTCGGGAACTGTTGGTCTCGATTCTGCGTAGTTCCCCCCCAAAGGCGATGCTGGCCAATTCCGCCTATAGGGAAACGAGCTTGAAGAAAATTATTGTTGCCGTTGTCATTGTTCTCGCCGTGGCAGCTATCGTTGGTTTCACGGTGGTTCGCGCCCAATCCGGCTACACCAAGGTGATCACCGGAAAGGCTGTCCGGAAAGACCTCGTCTCGACGGTAAGCGGGACGGGACAGATCAAGCCAAAGACCTACGTCAACCTCGGGGCTACCGCCTTTGGCCGCCTCACGCATCTCTATGTAAAAGAAGGCGACAAGGTCACGAAAGGCGAGGAAGTCGCCAGCATTGAGAACGTTCAGCAAGGTGCAAACGTCGAGGGTCAAAAAGCCTCGATCGCCGCCGCTGAGACGGATATAGCTGCCGATGTGGCTGCGGAAAAGACCCAGGAAGCCAACGTTGCGCATGCCAAAGCCGATCTGGAACAAAAGAGCCTAGACTTCAACCGCGCCAAGGGGCTGTTCGATGCCCAGGTGATGTCCAAGCAGGATTACGACGCCAAGAAAGCAGCCTACGATCTGGCCGTTGCTACTCTTGCGCAATCCAATGCTGCTCTGGCCCAAGCCAAGGCGCAGACACAATCGGGACGCGGCCATCTCAATACCCAGCAGGCTACACTGCGCGCCAACATCGATCTGCTCGGCAAGACCGTGGCTATTGCTCCATTTGATGGCATCGTAACGAACTTGCCCGTCCGCGAAGGAGAAACGGTCGTCGAAGGCATTCAGAACGCCCAGGGCTCGACCCTGATGACACTGGCCGATATGTCCGTCATCACCGCTGAGGTCAAAGTCGACGAAACCGACATCGTCAATGTGGCCCTCGGCCAGTCGGCTGACGTCAGCGTCGACGCGCTTCCGGGAAAAATCTTCAAGGGCCATGTCACCGAGGTCGGCGATCAGGCCCTGCTGCGGTCTACCGGTGTCGCCACCAGCCAGTCCACCAGCGGTCAGGAGGAAGCCAAGGACTTCAAGGTGGTCATCACGATTGACTCACCGGCAGAAGGACTCCGCCCGGGCCTCTCGACCACCGCCAAGATTGAGACTGCCAGGAAAGATAACATTGTCGCCATTCCCATTCAGGCGCTCGCCATGCGCGCTCCGGATGCGCCGGGAGCAAAGCCAGACGCGGCCCCCGATCCCACGCAAAAGCAGGTTCAGGGAGTCTTCGTTCTGGGCGACGAAAAGGGCAAATTGCGCGTCCACTTCGTCCCCGTCACCACCGGCATCACCGGCACAACCGAAATCGAAGTTACCAGCGGCGTGAAAGCCGGAGACGAAATCGTCACCGGAACCTTCCATGTGCTGCGCGACCTCAAAAATAACGCCCTGGTGAAGCGTGACACTACACCGATCGCGCCTCCCAAGGACAGTGAGGCTTCGGGATCGTAATTGCCACGTGCACCCGAATCAACGTTGGAACCGCGTGCGCGTCCAAAACGTACAGACTGACGAGCCAATGCGAAATTCCCGCGCGGTAATTTCAGGGCTACTGGAATGTGGGTTGACAAGGTCAAGGGGCTTTTCCCAGGGAATCTGTCACCCTGTATCCTTGTCATTGTGGCGGAACGACCCTGAAGTTGTTTAATGCCATCGGCTGAACAGGAGCACTGGATGACGACCGAGACCACCACCGATACGAACCCCTTTGCGGCCCCTTTTGCGGAAGAAACGACCCGCCCGGCGGTGCCCGAGGGTGACGTGATCGTCGTCGAGGATATCTGGAAGACCTACGACATGGGCTCCGAGCAGCAGGTGCATGCCCTGCAGGGCATCTCGCTCAGTATCCGCCACAACGAGTATGTCGCGATCATGGGCCCCTCGGGCTCCGGCAAATCGACGCTCATGAACCTCATCGGCTGCCTCGATTCCCCTAGTCAGGGCAAGTACTGGCTCAACGGACATCTGGTCAGCGAACTGAACGACGACGAACTCGCCCGCATCCGCAATAAGGAAATTGGCTTCGTCTTCCAGACCTTCAATCTTCTGGCCCGCGCCACGGCTCTGCATAACGTTGAACTGCCCCTGATCTACAACGGCACTCCTGCCGCACAGCGGCTCGAGCGCGCGCAGGCCGCGTTGCGAGCGGTTAATCTCGACGGGCGCATGCACCATAAGCCGAACGAACTCTCCGGCGGTCAGCGCCAGCGCGTAGCCATCGCCCGCGCTCTCATCAACCGGCCATCCATCATCCTGGCCGACGAGCCCACCGGCAACCTCGATTCGAAGACCGGCGACGAGATCATGGCCCTGTTCGACGACTTGCATTCCAAGGGCAACACTATCGTGCTCGTCACCCACGAGCCCGATATCGCCGAGTTCGCTCATCGCATCGTCCATATCCGCGACGGAAAGATCTTCTCCGATGAGCCCTCCAACCGCATGCGCCATTCGGGACCGGGTAGCCACTCCACCAAAAGTGGGCATTCCCGGAGCGAGCACTCTCAAACTCCCTAAATCTTCCCGCGCCCCTGCCGATAAGCCATGTACCTGCAGAGGACGAGGGCCTTGTATTCACCACAACGCATCGAAGAAGGACTATCGGCCCCCGTTGCGTCCGCGCCGCATGTAGTTGCCGATCATCCCGAGTGGACGCTGGGCGCAATGGTCGGGCGCAGCCCGGTCATGCAGAGGCTCTTCTCGCAGATGCGCTGCACCTCGCGCCATTTGCGCATTGCAACTATCGAAGGGGAAAGCGGTACAGGAAAAGCACTCGCCGCACAAACGCTCCACGATCTCGGCCCGGTATCCGCGGCGCCCTTCATCCCCTGTCCCGCCGTACAGTTCTTCCAACACGGCCCCTCGCTCGTCCCCCTCATGCCAGTCATGAGAGACGCCCGTGAAGGCACCCTTTTCCTGAGCCACGTCGAAGAGCTCTCACTCGAACAGCAGGCGCGTCTGCTCGCTCTTCTGCAATGGCTCGACCATCAACACGCGCGGCATACCGTCGACTCCATTCCCCGGCAGTTCTTCTTCAGCTCCAACCAGCCGCTGCGGAAGCTCTCCGCCTCCCCCGCTTTCCGGGCTGACCTTTGCAATCGCCTGATCGCCATTCGCTTCGCCATCCCACCGCTGCGCGAGCGCCGCGATGATCTTGCCCTGCTGGCTGACTTCTTTGCTCAGCGCTTCTCCGCTACGCACGGCAAGCCCGTCCGCGGCCTTGCCCCCCTGACCCTGCCTCGCCTGAACTCCCATCCCTGGCCGGGCAATGTCCGTGAACTCCAGAGCGTTATCCACACCGCGGCGCTTGATTGTGAAGGCCAATGGATCCGGCCGCTTGATATCCCCGCCCTATCACCGGCTCCCATCGCCCAGACATTTGTCTCCGTACCCGCCGAGGACGACCCCAACCTCGACCGCGCCATCCTGCGCCACATCAACCTCGTTCTCGCCCGCGTCGAAGGCAACAAGCTCCGCGCCGCGCGAATGCTCGGCATCAGCCGCTCCACCCTCTATCGACTGCTCGACGCCGGCAGTGCCGAAGCCGCTAGCGCGAGCAACCCGATGTCAGACCCCAAGAGCATCTCGAACGTCGGAGGAACCCTGAGTGAATCAGGATGGGGGGAGAATTCTAACCGTCGCGTGGAATAGCCGATAATTCGAGTACAGGTGCAGCTCCGCGGAGATCTGGTTCCACTCTTCCCATTGAATCTCGACCCGCTTCGGGAGCCACAACACTGATCCCAGTTCGCGTATCTTGACCTCAGTGAACCGGATCTCCGAAGTCAGCCGCAGCAGCTGAATGCTGGGCAGCGGAGCCAGTAAATCCGTCTGCAAACGAACAAACCGAAACGTCGTCTGATCGATCCATGCCACTCCCTGCGAAAAAAGAGGGTACGTATTTCCCCGCAACGAGATCTCGCCCGGCATCCTGACAAGATCGATATTCTGCGCAAACGCCACGACAAAGGTTTCATGTCCGTCGATCTTTTGTTGCCCAATGTAGCGGAACCGGGACTGGGAGCTATTCTCGGGAACAAATAGCAGCCACAGGTTTCCGAAACCAGTGCCGCGTGGCGAATTTAGATCCTGATCCGCCGATCCAATGCCTTGATTGCGCGAATCCGTTCGCGACTCATCAAGTATGACCCTGTTGTCCGCCGTGGGATGAGACAGGATCAGGTAGTTGAATTGCTTCCAATGCGCCGGGGAAGTCAATCTCCCCTGCACGAGCTGTTTCAATTCCTTGTCTTCCGCCTTGTGCTCGGTTTGATATTGCACTCCCCCGGCAATCCCTGCCCTGAACGCCTGCTGGCTGCTGTCGCTGATCATGTACGGTAGGGGAAACCTGACCTGAGAAACGGCTTCATTCGCGATCAGATTAGGGACCTTGGGCAACAACGCGAGAACCACCTCGCCCGTTCGACTGAGGATGAACGGAAGCCTCTCCTGACCGGGGTCCGGCTTGACTCCCTTCAGCGCAGGCACAACTTCCTGCAACTTGGGCACAGGATAATCGAGGTACGGCCTGGCGTGGGAATACGCGCTTTGAATCTCCATCGGCGCGGCGAGCAGTACACCAGCCGCAGCAGAGTCAGTTGGAGCAGCGGATTGCGTTTGAGCGCATGCGGAAGCGAGAACAAGCAGCGCGGTCCACGTAGCCGTCAAGCTGTGCCGGAGCCTGCTCATCTTACCGCGATCATACCGTCATTACTGCCTGCATCCGTCATGCACACAGGATCGTGAGGTCGGACCAAAGATATAGCCTTCCAGCAAGTCTCTCCACCCGCAGTCATCTGCACATCGCATACACTTGGGCTAAGCGGCCATCGCCGTAGCTCTTCATGAAGAAACTATTTGCTCTCGGCCTCGCCGCCCTCGTCTCGCTGCCCCTCCTCGCACAAACCTTCCCCAAATCCGTCAGTAAGTCTGCCGGAACCCAGGGATTGCCCGGTCCCGCTACACCATCAATTCCGGTCACGCTTGACGACCGCCGCGCGGCGCTCAAAGCCCTCTTTGCCGATATGTGGGAGGAGCAACTCCGCCACTCCCCCGAATTTGCGTCCTCCATCGGCGACAAGCGCTACAACGATCAGCTCTCCGACTACTCGGTCTCCGCTTATAACGACCAACTTTCCCGCGGCCGCGACTACATCCTTCGACTCGCAGCCATCGATACGACCGGCCTGACTGATCAGGAGATCCTCAGCCACGACTTGATGGTGCGCAAGCTCGTCGAGCAGCAGGAAGAGGCCGAGTTCAAGCCCTGGGAAATGCCCGTTAACCAGATGTGGGGCCCGCACACTGAGCTTTCCCAGCTCGTTCCGCTCCTGACCTTCGAAACCGTCAAGGATTACGACGACTACACCGCGCGTCTCTCGAAGATTCCCACCGTCTTCCAGCAGATCAGCACCAACATGATGACCGGCGTCGAAGACAACCGCGTGCCTCCGAAATATGTTCTCGAAAAGGTGCTCGTTCAGGTCACCGCCATCGCCCAGCAAAAGCCTGAAGACTCGCCCTTCGCGCGTCCTCTGCAAAAATTTCCGTCGAGCATCTCAGGCGACGATCAGACCCGCATCAAGGCGGCCGTTCTTGAAGCCATCCAGAAGCAGGTCCTGCCCGCCTACGCACAATTCGGACGCTTTCTCACCGCGTCTTACATCCCTGCAGGCCGCGCCGATCCCGGCCTCTGGTCCTTGCCCGATGGGGACAAGTACTACGCCTTCCTCGTCCGCCAAAGCACTACCACCAACCTCACGCCAGCTGCCATCCACCAGCTCGGACTCGACGAGGTTAAGCGCGACGAAGCCGAGATGCTGGTCATCGCACAGAAGCTCGGATTTAAGGATCTCGCCTCCCTGCGCGCTTCCATTCCCGCCAATCCCAAACTGCACGCGCAGTCAACCGATCAGCTCATCGGCCTCTACAGCCACTACATCGACCAGATGCGGCCCAAACTGCCTGAGCTATTCGGAACCCTCCCCAAGGCTCCACTCGTCGTGATGCCGGTTCCGGAGTACATGCAGCAGGACCAGACCCAGGCCTACTATTGGGGGGGCACCGCGGACGGCAAGCGTCCCGGCACTGTTTACGTCAACTTCTACAAGTTCAAGGACCGCGCTCTCACAAACGTAGAATCCATCAGCTATCACGAAGGCATTCCCGGCCATCACCTGCAAATTTCCATCGCTCAGGAGCTCACCGGCCTGCCTTCCTTTCGCAACTACATTGACTACACCGCCTACACCGAGGGCTGGGCTCTTTATTCCGAGCGCCTCGGCAAGGACATCGGCTTCTATCAGGACCCCTGGTCCGACTACGGACGCCTCGAAGCCGATACCTGGCGCGCCATCCGCCTCGTCGTCGATACCGGCGTCCACTCCATGCACTGGAAGCGCGACGAGATGCTCTCCTACTTCCGCGATCATTCCTCGATGGACGACACCAACATCCAGGCAGAAGTTGACCGCTACGTCGCGTGGCCGGGTCAGGCGCTCGGCTACAAGATTGGCCAGCTGAAAATACTCGAGCTCCGTGCCCGCGCCCAGCAGGCTCTCGGCGCAAAATTCGATATCCGCGCCTTTCATGACCAGGTGCTCGATTCCGGCGCCCTGCCCCTCGACATTCTCGAACAACGCATCGACAAATGGATCGCCAACCAAGAATCCAAATAGCTGCTCGTCTTAGAGATGTTCGGCAGTTTGCCGCTGAAAACACTCGCTCCTGTACTCTGTAAAGACCATGAACACCGCTGCAATCGATCAGGATCTATCCAAGTTACGTGTCGCCGTGCTCGGAGCCGGCAAGATGGGCGGAATTCTCCTCCAGGCCTTCCTCAAGCAGCAGATCCTGCACCCTGATCAGCTTCTCGCCACCGTTGCCCACGCTGACCGCGCCGCCGCTCTCTCCGCGCAGTGGGGAGTACACGTCTCGACCGACAATCGCGCCGTCGCCGAACAGGCCGACGTGATTCTGCTCGGGGTCAAGCCTTTCCAGATCCCCGATCTCATCGCGCAGATCGCCCCCGTCCTGACCACAGACAAGCTGCTCATCTCCTTTGCGGCTTCGGTGAAAACTGCCGCCATCGAGCAGGCTGCGGGCATCGAAATCCCTGTCATCCGCTCCATGCCCAACACGCCCTCCATGCTGGGAGCCGGCATCTCCGCGCTCTGCCGCGGACGCTATGTCACCGAGCCGCAGATGGCCTTCGCCACCCGCATTTTCGAGACCGTGGGCCGAACCGTGATCGTCGACGAGAAGCACATGGACGCCGTCACCGGACTCTCCGCCAGCGGGCCGGCCTTCATCTACATCATTCTCGAATCGCTCGCCGAAGCCGGAGTCAAGGTCGGATTGCCTCGCGATATCGCCACGTTGCTCGCCGCGCAGACCACCTACGGCGCCGCCCGCATGGTGCTGGAAACGGGCTACCATCCCGCACTGCTAAAAGACGCTGTGACAACGCCCGCAGGCTGCACCATCGACGGTATCCTCGAACTCGAAGAGGGAGGTCTGCGCGTCACCCTCATCAAGGCTGTCATGCGAGCCTCGCAGCGCGCCAAAGAGCTCGCTGCCGGCTAACTGTCCGCCAAGGCGCGGCTCCATGGATCTGACGCTCATCATCGCGACGCTGAAATGGTCCGGATGGGAGAATTGCGCTCGCTCCTGGTTTCCATCAGAAGACGTCACTTCCCCGCAGCTTCGGGTCATCGACAGCGCGGAAAGCCACCTCAGCCTCCTCCAGGCTTATCAGCAGGGACTCGAATCCACTTCATCCTCCATCCTTGGATACGTTCACGACGATGTGCTGGTACGAGACCCGGACTGGCTTTCTCGGGTCCGCCACGAATTCGACGATCCTGAAGTGGGGATGGTCGGATTTGGCGGTGCTCTCCGCCACGGGTCGGAGAGTCTCTATCAGATGCCTTATCGGCTGACTCAACTCGGCCGCTCCGACTTCCGCTCGAACATGTTCGACGCGGAACGCCACGGGAAGAGATTCACGAGAGCATGCGATGTCGCGGTGCTGGACGGATTCGCCATGTTCGTCCGGCGCGAAATTCTTGAAAAGGCCGGCGGATGGCCGATCGGAACCCCTGTTGGATATTTCTGCTATGACTACTGGCTGAGTTGCGAGGTCCGGCGGCAGGGATATCGAATCCGCCTTGTCGGCATCGCGTGCACGCACCTGGGGGGCAAATCATCGAGTGCGGTTCAGCTGACGGAGTCCTCAAACGATGCGCATCGCTATATCTACGACACTTGCCGCGACGTGCTCCCCTTCCGAGTATAGCTCTCAACCATCGAGCATCGTTTATTTACCCGATCGCGTGACCCTACCCGGCGAACGCAAAAATCCGATGAATCCTTGCGAGCCGGGATTGCCCTATCGAAAGGAAGCTTACAGAATGCTAAATTGGGTGGCGAGAGCAGTCGTCGAGTCTACGGAACCAACCCAAACCCGCATCTCCTCATCGCGTCGCCTGAAGACTACAGTCCTGGAGGAAAAATGTACGACCGAATCCGCGCCGCATCCGTGCTCATTCTCGCAGCACTTACCCTCACCGGCTGCAAATCCTCCAACAATGTCCAGCTCTCCGGAGCCGGTAGCAGCTTTGTTTACCCCGTTATGACCCGCTGGATCCAGGACTTCTCCCAATCCCATCCGAGCGTCCAGATCAATTACCAGTCGATCGGTTCGGGCGGCGGCGTACAGCAGGTGAAGGCCGGCACCGTTGACTTCGGCGCCTCCGACGCACCCCTCGCTGACGACCAATTGGCCGGCATGCCTCCCGTTGTTCAAATCCCCGAGACTGCAGGCCCCGTCTGCATCACCTACAACCTGCCCGAGCTATCGCAGCCCCTGCAGCTCTCACCCGAAACCCTCGCTGGAATCTTTCTCGGAACCGTCAAGACCTGGGGAGACGCGCACATGGTCAAGGACAACCCGGGCGTGAAGCTTCCCTCAAAGCCTATCGTCGTCGTCCATCGTGCCGAGGGTAGCGGAACCACCAATGCCTTCACGACCTATCTCGCTGCCGTCAGTGCTGACTGGCAATCGAAAGTCGGCAAGGGCAACAGTGTCTCCTGGCCCCTCGGACTCGGCGGCAAAGGCAGCGAAGGCGTCACCGGCCAGCTTCGCCAGTCCCCCGGTGCGATCGGTTACGTGGAACTGACCTACGCCGAGCAGAATCACCTTCCCGTCGCGAAGATCAAGAACCAAGCCGGCAACTACATTGCCCCAACCGCGCAGAGCACGACCGCCGCCATCAATGCCTTTACCGCACAGCTCTCTCAGGATCCCCGGCAACCGATCGTGAATCCGCCCGCGACGGCCACCGACGCCTATCCCATCTCCACACTGACCTTTCTCATCATTCCCAAGGATGGTCCGGACAAGGCCAAGCGCGCCGCGCTCAAGAACTTCATTCAATACATCATTACCGACGGTCAACCTACCGCCGGATCGCTCAACTACGCACCACTCCCCGACGGCGTGAAGCAGTTCGACCAGCAGCAGATCAATCAAATGTCGGCGGCGGGCCAGCCGATCCAGTAGTCACGTAACCATCACAGATACAAAAAGGCGCTCCCATCTGGAGCGCCTTTTCCACACCTTCTTTACATCACTTCTGGAGCGCTGATCCCCAGCCAGCTCAGCGACCGGATCAGCTCTCGCTGCGCCACCGCTGCCGTTGCTAGCAGGAGCTTCTTCCGGGCCGGATCGGCCTCGGTCAGAATGTGATGCCGGCGGTAGAAGTTGCTGAAGTCCTGCGCCAGCTGAAAGGCATGCCTCGCAAGATACGCCGGTTCGGCCGTGGCGATACATTGCTCGAGCAGCAGAGAAGTCTTCGCCGCGCGCAGCCAAAGCTGCCAGATGCTGTCCGCGTCTTCGCCGGACAGATAGGGGGCGGCATCCACATCCGCCATGTCAGCCAGCGCTTGTTCCGGCGTCGTTTCGCCCTTGCGGAAGATGCTGCGCGTCCGCACCACCGCGTATTGAATGTATGGCCCGGTTTCGCCTTCGAAGCTGAGCGCATCCTTGAAGTCGAAGGCGATCACCGAATTCCGCGTGTACTTCAGCATGAAATAGCGCAGTGCGCCGACGGCGATTTCTTTTGCAATCTTCGCACGCTCACCGCTGTCCAATTCAGGATGGCGCTCGTCCACTTCCCGCTGGGTTGCGGCAATCAGCTTGTCGATCAGATCGTCGGCCTTCACGCCGAAACCCTTACGCCCCGAGACCTCGATATAAGGCCGCGCCTGATCTTCCTCCGAAACCTCGTATCCCAGTTCCAGCGCGCAACGCGGAGTCAGTGCGACCATCTCGTATGAGAAATGCGTGTAGTGCGCCGCCTGCTCTGTGTATCCCAATCCGCGCAGGGCCTCAATCACGTTGGCCTGCGGATCGGCCTGCCGCGAATCGATCACGTTGTAAATCGCCTGCGCTTCTCCAAAGTGCGGATGATCGTCCTCGCTGCTCTCCGCCGAAATCCAGCACTCGCGGTCTGGATACTCGAAGAATTGCCGGTATCCAAAATCGCGCCCCAGCAACCCAAACTTCCACAGGTGATAGGCGATGTCCTTGCCGACATAGGTGACTGTGCCGTTCGAGCGGACAATCACTTTGGCGTCTTCGTCAGGGCCATTGGGCGACTCAGACTCGCCCAGGTCATCGCTGTCCTCGCGAGAGAGACCGCCCATGCGGCCAGAACCTCTCGTCATTACCCAGCAACCGGTGTTCTTACCTTCGGTCTCGAAGTACAGGACACCCTTAGACTTCAGTTGCTCGAATGCGCTCTCCCAGAAATGCAGGCGCAAAATCTCGCTCTCGCGCGGCAGAAAGTCGTACTCGATATCCAACCGCAACATCGTTTCCAGATGCCGCCGCAATACCGCCGTCGATATCAACTCGCCAATCTGAGCTACGTCATTTCCGCCCCGCTCGATTTCACGCAGCGTGTCCAACCGAATCTTTTTGCGTGCGTCTTTTTGCGACGGATCCGCCTCGTACCACTGCGAAGCGCGCGCATACAGATCCCAGCTGTAGAAATCGATCCTTTCGCCAGCATCGGACAGCCGCGTCATCAGCGCCTGCACATCGCTCAGCGACAAGCCCTCCAGATGCATCAGGCCGACAACAATATCGGCCACCTGCACACCGGTGTTGTCGATGTAGTTCTGCACGTCCACCTTCTGCCCAGCTGCGCGCAGAAGTCGCACAAAGGTATCTCCCAGAATCGAATTCCGAAGATGTCCCACATGGGCGGCCTTGTTGGGATTGATGCTCGTGTGCTCAACAAGCGAATGCGGGTGCTCGCTCGACGTCTCAAGCTTGCGGCTCGATGCAATCGCCTGCACAGCAGCGCCGCGATCGAGACGCGCGTTGATGTACCCTGCGCCAGCGACCTCGAAGCCCACAAAGCCCTCGACAGAACCCAGCGCGCCGACTAGTTCTTCGGCGATTTTTCGCGGAGCTTTGCGCAGCTTGCGAGCGAGTTCAAACGCCAACGGCAGAGCATACTCGCCGAATTTGATCTCCGGCGGCTGCTCGATCACGAGATTTTCGGGCTCGATCTGATACAACTCGCGCAGGACCGCCCGTAGCCGCTCTTCAAGCTTTTTCTGCTGTTTCAAATACACGTGGGAAACCGTTAGTAACTTGCGGGAATTCTGATTCTAACAGGCGAGCCGGTGCGTTGTTGTGGCTGCATGCAGACCACAAGTATGATGGCGTTAACGGAAAGGAACGAGCCGATGAGCACGACTCTCATTTCTCTCGATCAATACCTGCATACATTCTGGAAGCCGGACCGCGAGTTCGTGGACGGCGAAATTGTGGAGAGAAATTTGGGCGAGAAAGATCACGCCGCGTGGCAGCTGGCATTAGCTGTCTGGCTGAGGAACTGGCGTCAAAGCGCGAACATCCGGGTCTATCCCGAATTGCGACTCCAGACAACACCTACTCGTTTTAGGATTCCGGATATCATGGCGGTCGACCGCGACGCCCCCGATGAGCAGATCATCACTCATGCGCCTCTTCTGTGCGTCGAAATCCTCTCGCCGGAAGATCGTATGCAGCGTTTCGAAGTCAAGGTCGCGGAATATTTCCGGATGGGTGTTCGCGCCGTCTGGATCATCGACCCGAAAACGCAGACCGGCTACCAGTGCGAAGGGCCTAGCCTACAGGAGTGGAAGGCTTCGACAATGCTGACGGTTCCCGGCACGCCTATCCGGCTCGAACTCAGCACGCTGATTGCGGATCTCGATTGAGTTGCCGTATATCGGTTGCAGGACATCGCGCATTCATTCGATTAAACTTATAAAGTAACCTCTACCACAAAGCGCGCATCTACAGCCCCGGCATGTCAAATAAGTTCTATCTCACCACTCCCATTTATTACGTCAACGCGCGCCCGCACATCGGAACCACCTACACCACGGTCGTTGCGGATGTGATCGCGCGGCGCAAACGCGCCCTGGGGGTGGATACGTTCTTCCTGACCGGCACTGACGAGCACGGGCAGAAGATTCAGCGCTCGGCCGAGAAGGCAAACTGCAGCCCGCAGGAGTTTACCGATCAGGTTGCGGCGCAGTTCCGCGCGCTGTGGGACCGCATGGGCCTCACCAACGACGACTTCATTCGCACCACCGAACCGCGCCATAAACGGGGAGTCGCGAAGCTCTTCACGCTGCTTAAGGAGCGCGGATACATCTACAAGGGCTCCTATACCGGCCAGTATTGCGTCTCCGACGAGGCGTTCGTTGATGTTCCGCCGGGCGCGCCCTGCCCCGACTGCGGACGCATTACAGAGACCATCAACGAGGAGAACTACTTCTTCAAGCTGTCGGCTTTTGAGCGCACGCTGCTCGAGTACTACGAGGCCCATCCGGAGTTCATCCGGCCCGAAACGCGCCGCAACGAGGTCGTCTCCTTCGTCAAAGCCGGCCTCAAGGATCTGTCCGTAAGCCGGACGAGCGTCAAGTGGGGCATCCCTGTTCCCGGGGACGAGAAGCACGTTATCTATGTCTGGATGGAAGCCCTCGCGAACTACATCACCGCCATGGGTTACGGCAGCGACGACCCCGCGGACAAGGCGAAGTTCGGAAAATACTGGCCCGCCGACCTGCACCTCGTCGGCAAGGAGATCACGCGCTTCCACTGCGTTTACTGGCCGGCTATTCTGATGGCCGCAGGCCTCCCGCTGCCGAAGAGCGTTGTCGCCAACGGCTGGCTGCTTTTCGAAGAGAACAAGATGTCGAAGTCGCGCGGCAACGTGGTTCGCGCGGAGACGATCCTCGACGTGCTCGGAGGCGACGCACTGCGCTATTTTCTGCTTCGCGAGATCGTCTTTGGACACGACGGCAGCTTCTCCTTCGACGCGCTGGTGCAGCGCTACAACTCCGATCTCGCAAATGGCTACGGCAATCTGGTCAGCCGGACGCTGACCATGATCGGGAAGTATTTCGACGGAGTCGTTCCGGAGGCAACCGGCCTTCAGGCGGATTCGATTGCGACTGAAGCTCCCAATGCGATTGCAGCCATTGGCCGTTCCATTGACGCGCTGGACTTCTCACGCGCACTTGAAGGCGCATGGGCAATCGTTGCCGCGGTCGACGGCTACCTCACGGCAAGTGCTCCATGGAAGCAGCCCGATAGCATCACCGAAGAACAGCAGCGCGCATTTCGCGCCACCGTTCTCTACACCGCTGCCGAAGCCATCCGCATCATCACCGCGCTCGTCTATCCGGTCATCCCCGACGCCGCTGCAAAGGTCTGGACCCAGCTCGGTCTCGGCGACATCGTGCAAGCCGATCTGAAAAATCTCGCCTGGGGCGGACTCCAGCCCGGCACAAAACTCGGCGAACTCTCGCCCGTCTTCCCACGCGCAGAAAAGGACGCAATTACTCGTATGCAGGAAATCGAACAAAGCAACATCACAACTGTCGAAAGCAAGATTCCGCTCAACGCCTCGGCACCCACTGAAGCTACCCATACCGCAGCAGTGCCCGCACCTGCTGAAACCGACGGTCTCGCCGCAGCGGCTGGAGAGGAATCCGCTCCGCCGTCGATCACCACCACGCCGGGTGCTCCATCCTTTGCGCCGGAAGCTGGCGCAAAGGATGGGATCGCACAATCCCCCGACAAAATCACCATAGACGACTTCCTCAAAGTCGAGCTCCGCGTTGGGCAAATCAAGGTCGCCGAGCGTGTCCCCAAGGCCGACAAGCTCCTCCGCCTTGAAGTCGATCTCGGTTATGAAACCCGCCAGATCCTCGCCGGAATCGCCGAAGCCTACACACCCGAATCGCTCGTCGGACGCAAGGTGGTCATTGTCGCCAACCTCGCGCCCCGCAAGCTGCGCGGACTCGAATCGAACGGCATGATCGTCGCCGCGTCGCTCGGCGAAGCCGGCAAGCCCGTCCTCGCGGGATTCCTCGAAGAGGTCGAGATCGGCGCACGGCTCAAGTAATGGCGAGCGGTTTCAGATAATGATCGACTCCCACGCCCATCTCGACAGCCCGCGCTACTCCGAAGACCGCGACGCGCTGCTCGCCCGTGCCTGGGACGCCGGCGTGCGAACGATTCTTTCCATCGGCATCGGCGATGGGCCGGACACCATGCATCAGGCGCTCGACCTCGCCCGCGAGCACGCGAATCAGCCCAACATCCCCACCATCTACGCCAGCGCGGGAGTCCATCCGCACGAAGCGCAGCTCGCCGATGATGCTGCCTACGCCAAGCTGAACGCTCTTCTGGACGAACCCGAGGTCCTCGCTTGCGGCGAAATCGGCCTCGATTACTACTATGATCACTCGCCCCGTGAAGTGCAGAAGGCCGTCTTCACACGCCAGATGGAAATCGCCGCTGCGCACGGAAAGCCGATCATCATTCACTGCCGGCCCTCGGACAATTCCACCAACGCCTGGGACGACACCCTGGAAATGCTCGAATCGCAGTGGTCGCCCACTGCGCTCGGCGGCATCCTGCACTGCTTCACCGGCGAGTGGATGCACGCGCGCCGCGCCATGGATCTCGGCTTCCTCATCTCCTTCGCCGGCAACATCACCTTTCCCAAAGCGCAGCCCATCCGCGACGTCCTGGCGCAGGTCCCGCTCGATCGCGTCCTGATAGAGACAGACGCACCCTTTCTCGCGCCGGTGCCCAACCGCGGCAAACGCAACGAGCCGGCGTGGGTTGCCGAGGTCGCCGCGAAGGTTGCGGAGGTGAAATCGATTGCGCCGGACGAGGCCGCTTTGTGTACGACGGAAAACTTTCACCGCTTTTTCGGTACAACAGTGATAACGGATAATGCTCGTTGATCCTGGGATGAACACGGGAAGCGGATAATCTAAGCAGGAGGAACAACCCATGGCAGCTGACAATTCCTTCGATATTGTCTCTAAAGTCGACATCCAGGAGGTCCGCAACGCGATCGACCAGGCTTCGAAAGAAGTGCACAATCGCTTCGATCTGAAGAACACGCACTCCGAGATCAGCCTCGAGGGCGACGACGCCATCCAGCTCGCGTCTGCCGATGAATACAAGCTGAAGGCCGTGACCGAGATCCTCCAGCAGAAGCTGGTCAAGCGGGGCATCTCGCTAAAAAACCTCACGTACGGCAAGGTCGAACCGGCTTCCGGCTCCAGTGTTCGCCAAAAGATTACCCTCCAGCAAGGCATCGCATCCGAGAAGGCGAAAGAAATTGTCCGGCTCATCAAGGACTCGAAGAAAAAGGCCCAGGCGTCCATTCAGGGTGATACGGTACGCATCAGCGGCAAGGATCGCGATACTCTACAAGAGGTCATTGCTCTCTTGCGGGGTCACGACTTCGGCATCGACATGCAGTTCACGAATTATCGTTCAAACTAGGAAAGGCACCGGAACCCAACCAGCCCGAGTGAGCACACTGGCCATAGCGACGGCGAAAGAAGTCTTCGATCTCCTCAGCGACGATCTCCGCGCCATCGAGCGCGAATTCGGCTCCGATGCCGTTTCCTCCGTCGCCGCCATTACTGAAATCTCCGGCTACCTCCGCGAAGGCGGCGGCAAGCGCATTCGCCCATCGCTCCTGCTACTATCCGCCAAATCCCAGGGATACAGCGGCGATGGCATGATCCGCCTGGGCGCGGTTGTTGAGATGGTGCATAGCGCCACGCTCGTCCACGACGACATCATCGACGCCGCCGACACTCGCCGCGGCCGCCCCTCGGCCAATACCACCTGGGGCAATGCCAAGTGCGTGCTCGCGGGTGACTGGCTCTACATGCAGGCCTTCCGAGTCGCGCTCGACGAGCGAAATTTTCGGGTGCTCGATCTGCTCATCGGACTCACGCAGCAGATGGTCGAAGGCGAACTGCTGCAAATGGAAAAGCTCGGCCAGTCGATCTCCGAGGACGAGTACAACTCGCTTATCTATCGCAAGACGGCCTGCCTCTTTGAAGTCTCCATGCGGCTCGGTTCTGTTCTGGCGCTGGCTACCGAAGCCACCGAGCAGCAGATGGGCGAATATGGCCGATCCCTCGGCCTGGCCTTTCAGATCGTCGACGACGTGCTCGATCTCACGGCAACCGAAGAGGTGCTCGGCAAGCCTGTGGCCAGCGATCTGCGCGAAGGCAAGGCGACGCTTGCCGTAATCCATGCCCTTGAAAACGGCACCGTCGCGGAACGCTCTGCGATTCAAACCGTACTCACCGACCAGAATTTCGATGTCGTGACGCACGCCGAGATTCTCGCCATCCTCACCCGCCACGGCTCGGTCGACTACGCGATGAATGCAGCCTTCCAGTACGCCGAAGCCGCGCGCGCAGCCCTCGCCGATCTGCCCGACTCCGACTTCAAGCGCGCACTGCTCTGGGTTCCGGACTTCGTCGTCGCACGCGACAAGTAGCCGGGGAGCCTCGTCGAGCTAAATCTTCTTAGTCTCCACGTTGTCGAGCGACACATCCGCAACCGAGCGGCTGCCGAAGCTGTGGAAGTTCTTCACCCGCCGCAGATCGAAGGCTGGTGCTCCGCCCGGTACGCGCACCCGGAAGAAATCAGCGCCATCCACATCGGCCAGCCAGAATGCCGGCCGCGTGTCGGCCTGTGCGGTAGCAATCTCCACATTGCTGACCTCCAGATTGCGCACATGGCGAATAAAGATTCCGCTGGCAGGCAGATCGCCGAACATATTCGGCTCGGGATAAGCATTTTCCTTCTCGGGCGGCTCAATCGCCGCCAGTGCCGCATACCCGTTGCCTATCTGCTCGAAATACACATCGCTGATCTTGATGTCTTCGATATTGTGTCCCGGCACTCCACTCAAAATCGACGGAATGATGCCCGCCCCGGAGCTAACGATATTACTCAGGATCACGCGCTTCAGTATGCCCACTGGCGTGCCCTGTGGCCCACGCATCCGCGTTCCCAGGCGTAGGAAGAGCGGCGCGTATCCAACACCGCGCATGGTAATGCCCGTGAAGGTGATGTCTTCGCACAACGCCCCGTCCACCGTCTCGAGTGCGAAGCCGCGGCAGTACTCGAAGACGCAATTAGAAATCGTGATGTTGCGGAAACCGCCATTCGACTCCGTACCCAGCTTGATGCGCCCCGTCGCCCAATTCTTAAGGCCCGGCGGCCTGCGCTTCCACGTGCCGTCCAGCAGCGAGCCAAGCTCATAGTCGCCGGTCACGTAGCAATTGGTGATCGTCACGTTTTCGGTCGGCCGGGCGTAGCCGAGAGCAAACGAGCTCTTCGGGCAGATGGCATCGTCCCATGGCGAATTCACCGTGCAGTTGGACACGCGCACGTTCCGACAGCAGTCAATGTCCATCCCGTCGCGATTCGTATCGATCTTCAGGTTGTCGATGGTCAGGTTATCGACGCCCGTAGCCAGAATGCCGAACCATCCGCCCTGCAGGATTGAAAAATCACGCAGGATCACGTTGTAGCAGTTCTTGAGGGCGATGGCCTTGTTGCCTACCCCCGGCTTGGTGGTGTCGGGCAACGCTGTCTCATCATGGCCGCGGCTTAACCCTTTGCCCCAGATCAGCCCCGGCCCGAGGATCGACACATCATGGATCGATTCGCCCCAGATCAGGCTGTTGTGCCAGTGGTTATGTCCGTAGTCCTGATACGGATCCCACGCGCCCTGCGGCTCGGCCGCATCGTATCCGCCGGTAGCCATGCCTTCGAACGGCGTAGGCGCCGCCCGAATCGTCGCTCCCTGGTCGAGGTAAAGGCAGATATTGCTCTTCAGATGGATCGAGTAGCTCGCGTACACGCCTGCGGGAAAGAAGACCGTTCCGCCTCCGGCCGTAGCCGCTGCGTCAATCGCCTTATTGATGGCCGCTGTATCGAGAGCCTTGCCGTCGCCTACCGCTCCAAAGTTGCGCACGTTGAGCCAACCTGCAGTGGCTCCCTGACCATCCGCCTCCGTCGCCGGGCGGCTTGCCGCAGCCGCAGCCATAGGAATCGCCGCCAGACCCAACCCACTCCCCGCAAACTTCAACAGATCTCTGCGCTGAACCGTCATGCTCGCTCCATCGACCTACCCGACCGATTGAAAATCATTTCCGCTCAAACGCCAAGTCTCGGCAAGGGTTCGGACTGAAGCCGCGACGTGATATGCTCACCAGTCGCCCCATGCTTGAGCGCACTATGACTACGCGCACCACGCCAATCCGTGTTCTTGTTGCGAAGCCCGGGCTCGACGGCCACGACCGCGGAGCCAAGGTGATTGCCCGGGCGTTGCGCGACGCTGGCATGGAGGTCATCTACACCGGCCTGCGCCAAACACCAGAGATGATCGTCAACGCCGCCTTGCAGGAAGATGTGGACTGCGTAGGCCTGAGCATTCTCTCCGGCGCGCACAACGCCATCGTGCCCCGCGTAACGTCGATGCTGAAGGAGCGCGGAGCCTCGGACATCTTGGTCGTCCTCGGCGGCACCATCCCGCAGCAGGACATCGAATTCCTCAAGGCTCAGGGCGTTGCCGCGATCTTTGGTCCTGGAACCTCGCTCGACGCGACCGTGAAATTTATCCGCGAAAACGTCAAGCCCCGCGGTCTCGTGACCGCGTAGACAAGGTCGACAACTACTGCCGCTCGAAGCTGTCCTTTGCCTGTTCCGCTGGAGGTGTCGCTGAGCCGCGTTCCGCACCCTCACTCGACCGTGCATAGGCGCTGTCGTAGGGTTGCTTGCCGTCTGCGCCGGCGGCTGTGGGAGAACCCGGAACCGGCGGCTGACCTTCGCCGTTGCCCACGTAACTCGGGTCCTGCTTGCCGGTCGTCGTCTCATCGGAAACGTGCGCAGCCAGACTGTGCTGCTTGGTGGTCCGGCTAGTCTCGCATCCGGTTACGAGCAGCGCTGCAACCGACCCCGCCAGAACTAATCCGTAAACTCTGCCCATGAACTTCGTAAACACTCGCACTCCAATCCCTCCGGGCAATCGCATAAATAAAGAATTCAAAGTGCCAATGTACCATTTCCGCGTGGGCCGAGCCCAAGACAGCCAATGTCTTGGTAGTGGGTCAGTCTGAAAAGCATGCCCCTGTAACGAGGGGGGGCAGAGCACCTCAAAGAGTAGTATGGCGGCATGACTTGGCGACAATTCGTTCGAAATGCACTAGGCTTGGGCTCACTTTCGAACTGCATAGTGGCGCATGCAGCGGCTATATCGCTCCACTGCACACCCGCCCCCAGCTTCCCGGTGCCGCTAACCCAGGGAGTTTGGCACAGTCAGGAGTTCCCAGTCGGGAAGCACGATTACCATCTCTGGCTCAACCTTGACCGGCAGATTCCGCTCGACGAACTTGATTGTGATCTGGGGCCTCCGCGTCCCGGGCATCAGTGCAGCACGCCGCCCCTGCTCGACCTGGAATGGAAGATTTCGGATGGAACGACGCTGGTGAACAGCTGGCCAGCTAAGCCGATCAAAGCCGCTGCATGGAGTGACGCATCGACGAGTTGTTTTCTCGGCGATTTCGAGGGCAAGAGCAAGGGCCACTTCACACTCGAATTGGATGTCAAGAAAGATGCCGGAAGGCTGAAAAATCTGCACCCTCGCGTGCAGATCGTAAAGAACCCTGGTTATCGGTGCTGGTTGTAGTGGAGAGATCAAAGCGGCGCTTCGGCAGCCAATTTCAATCTGACCCGCTACCGGTACCTTTCAAATCCAGCCTCGCAGCGATAGTGTAGACAGTACGAAATGCCTGCCAATACTTCCCCAAGCCGCGTTTCCATCCTCGACTCTCACACCGCTGGAGAGCCCACCCGCCTCGTCATCGACGGCGGACCCGATCTCGGCGGAGGCCCACTAGCCGATCGCAGGGACCGCTTCCAGTGTCTGCATGATGACTTCCGCACGGCAGTCGTCAATGAGCCGCGCGGTTCGGACGTAATCGTCGGCGCGCTCCTCTTAGATCCCGTCGATACCACCTGCGCTGCCGGCGTTATTTTCTTCAACAATGTCGGCTACATCGGCATGTGCGGCCATGGCACCATCGGGCTCATCACCTCCCTCGCGCATCTTGGCAAAATCGGCCCCGGTGTCCATCGCATTGAAACCCCCGTCGGAGTCGTGGCCGCTACGCTGCATCCATCGGGCAAGGTCACAGTGGAAAATGTCCCCAGTTTTCGCACCGGTGTTTCTGTGCCAGTCGATGTGCCCGGATACGGCCAAATTTACGGAGATATTGCCTGGGGCGGGAACTGGTTTTACCTGGTTGAAGAGCGCGGAAAATTACTGTCACCGGAAAACGTTGCCGAGCTGACGGAGTATACCTGGGCCATCCGGCAGGCTCTCGCCGCGCAGGGCATCACCGGGCTGAACGGCAAGGAGATTGACCATATCGAACTCTTCAGCTCTTCGCCTGACCCCGATGCCCATAGCCTGAACTTCGTCCTATGCCCCGGAAAGGCCTACGACCGTTCGCCCTGCGGCACCGGAACCAGCGCCAAGATGGCCTGCCTCTACGCGGACGGCAAGCTTGCGCCCGGCGAAGTCTGGAAACAAGCAGGCATCCTCGGCACGGTCTTCGAAGGAAGCATTCGCGTCGAGGAGGACAAGATCATCCCCAGCATCACCGGAACAGCATACGTAACTGCTGAAGCTACACTCTTACTCGATCCGAACGATCCCTTCTGCATGGGGATACCGAAATGAGCGCAACCTACGACGTCGCGGTTCTCGGCGCGGGTATTGTCGGCGCGGCCTGCGCCCTTGAATGCGCGCGCGCCGGTATGAAGGTCGGGGTGATCGAGAAGAATGCGGTCGCCAGCGGAGCTACCGGCGCGGCCATGGGTCACGTCGTCATCATGGACGACTCTCCCGCGCAGTTCGCGCTCACAAAGTATTCGCAATCCCTCTGGAGCGCCCTGGCTCCTGAGCTGCCGCCCTCCGTCGAATATCACCGCCCAGGAACCATCTGGATCGCTGCCGACGATGAAGAAATGGCCGAGGTCCGACGAAAATCCGACTACTACACTTCGCAGAGTGTTGCCTGCGAGATTCTCGAGTCTGATGCACTCGCGGATGCCGAACCAAACCTGCGCCGTCCGCTCACCGGCGGTCTTCTCGTGCCAAACGACGCGGTGCTTCATCCTCAAAACGCCGCGCAATATCTGATCGACCAGGCGCAGAAGCTCGGATCAAGGCTCCTCACCGGAAAGGCGGTCACTAGCGCATCGTATGGCCGCCTTTACCTCGACGACGGAACCGTCCTTGCAGCTGGCACCCTCATCAACGCGGCCGGCGCGCTTTCAGCCACTGTGACGCCGGGTATCCCGATCAGGAAACGCAAGGGCCATCTCATCCTCACCGATTCTTATCCCGGCTACGTCAATCATCAGCTCGTTGAGCTGGGCTATCTCAAGAGTGCGCACGCATCGCACACCGACTCTGTCGCTTTCAACATCCAGCCGCGAATCTCCGGGCAATTGCTCGTCGGTTCCTCGCGCCAGTATGACTCCGACGAACCCGGTGTCGACGCGCACATCCTTCAAGCCATGATGGAGCGCGCTACGCTCTACATGCCCGGCCTGCGATCCTTGACCACTCTTCGCTCATGGACCGGATTTCGCGCTGCAACCCCCGACAAGCTGCCGCTCATCGGACCCGCCGAAGACCCTACACTCTTCCTGGCGACGGGCCACGAAGGGCTCGGCATCACAACTTCGCTGGGCACTGCGCGTCTGCTGGTCGATCATTTGCTCGCGCGGTCTTCTGAGATCCCCATCGATCCCTATCTGCCTTCGCGGATCACAACCCTTCAGGAGACAAGATGAACTGGTACGGCGTAATGCCCGCAATGACCACCTGTTTTGACGCAAACCTGCAAGTCGATCACGCCTTCATGACCAGGCACGCGCAATGGATGCTCGAGAAGGGTTGCATCGGCATCGTTTCGCTCGGCTCGCTCGGCGAAGCTGCGACCCTCACCTTCGAGGAGAAGACCGCGATCCTGAAGAACATGGTCGCGGCCGCAAATGGCCGGGCTCCCATTGTCGCCGCGATCTCGGCACTCTCTACTTCAGAAGCCGTGGCTCTTGCGAAGGCAGCCGCCGACGCAGGCTGCTCAGGTCTCATGGTTCTCCCGCCGTATGTCTATCGCGGCGACTGGCGCGAGACAAAGGTGCACATGGCGGCCATCTTCAGCGCAACTCCGCTTAGCTGCATGCTCTACAACAATCCCGTTGCCTATGGAACAGACTTTCTTCCCGAGCAGATCCACGAGCTGGCATCGGAGCACCCCAACCTGCATGCCATCAAGGAATCGAGCACCGATGTTCGCCGCGTGACCGCAATTCGCGCTATCGACGACAGCCGCCTGCATATCTTCGTCGGAGTCGACGACGCCATCCTCGAAGGCATTTCCGCTGGCGCGACCGGATGGATCGCTGGATTGGTGAATGCCTTCCCTGCGGAATCCGTGGCACTCTTCAACTACGCGATGCAGGGGCACGCAAAAGACGCATTCGAGCTGTACCGCTGGTTCCTGCCCCTGCTCCGCATGGACACCGTGCCCAAATTCATCCAGTTCATCAAGCTTGTTCAGGAGGAACTGGGCGAAGGCAATGCGCGCGTGCGTCCGCCGCGGCTGCAGATCGTCGGCGAGGAACTGAAAGCTGCCAGGAAGGTCATCCATGAGGCTATGGAGAATCGGCCCTCTCTGGCCGTAGCCTATCCAGCCGCTATCGCTGACTAGCCTTTCAACCATGCTCCGTCGCTCTCACCCACGCTCCATCAATAGACCGCCACGTAGAGGGATTGGCGATTTTGTCCTTCAAGATGTCGGGGAGACGTTCCTGTCGGACTCCGTCGTAGCAGCGCAGCGCCGCAAAACGAGTCATGGACGCGGGTATACCAACGGCTGTGTAGCCGGGATGTGACGTCGCCGGATAAGGTCCGCCATGGTTCATCGCCGGGCTCACGGCAACTCCCGTCGGCATCTTGTCGTTGAGCAGGCGCCCCACTTTCTGGCTCAGGTCCATCGCGATCCTGGCGTACAAGGAATCATCAGATCCCGACTTTGCCGAGTAAATGCTCCCGGTCAGATTCCCTTCAAGCTGGCCGACGATCTCCCGAAGCTCTTCCGGCGCATCCGCCGTAACCGCCAGCGTTGCATTCCCGAAGACTTCCCGCTGCAGCGCGTGCCCCCCGGTAAGAAACTGCTTTGCCGTCGCCCGCAGCAATGTATTTTCGTGACGATAGCCGGGCGCCGGTGCTACGTCTCCTCCCGTCACCAGCGTTGCCCCTGCGTCGATCAGCGACTGCACACCGGAGTGCATCTGGCTGAGTCCGGAGGAGGAAAGCAGAGGCTGAGGCGACCGCTCCTGAAAGGCCTTCGCAACATGCGAGAGCAGTTCTTCGGCCGAGGGATTTTCGAGCAAAAGGATCAAGTTCGGGCTGGTGCAGAACTGGCCGGCGCCTGCGAGGCAGCTGTCCACAAGCTCCTGCGCTATCTCCGCTGGCCGCTCCGCGAGGGCTCCCGGCAGGAGAAGGACTGGATTGATGCTGGACATCTCAAGATAAATCGGTTTCCCTGCATCCTCCGCAGCTCGTTTCAGATGCATCCCCGCAGCGCGGCTCCCCGTAAAGGCAACTGCCCCTACGCCGGGGTGCGAGACGAGCTTCAGGCCATCTTCATTCGCGAGATGGTAGATCATCTGCACGGTCGCGGATGGAAGCCCCGTCTCGACCACCGCCTTGCGCGCTTCTTCGGCAAGCAGGCGGCTGGTCTCCGGATGCAGAGGGTGAGCCTTCGCAATTACCGGATTGCCAGCAGCGATTGCGGCGGCAAAGTCTCCTCCGCTGATTCCGTTGAAGGCGAAGGGAAAATTATTGGGGCCAAAGACTACCACCGGACCGATTGGCTCAAAACAGGAGCGAATATTTTTCTGGAGGTCCAGTGTTGCCCGCGCCCAGGAACCTTCCCGTGCCGCCGCTGCTGCCTGCCGAAGCTGATTGACCGTGCGAGGCAGCTCAACATCCTTCAATCTTGGGGCAACCGGCAGCCCGGTCTCTTCGTGCGCTGCTCGCACGATCGGGTCGGCCGACGATTCAATATTCCCCCCATAGGCCTCGAGAAAGGCCGCAATCCGCTCCGGTGCAACGACCCTGAGCTCCTCTGCCGCCTCGCCTGCCGCAACCACTGCCGCTTCGCAGTCCGCCCATTCGCTGACGGGAAATGCACGCGGCAGCGTCTCTCCTGTCGCAGGATTTTGCGCGTGAAACGTCGTCTTGAAATTCGCTTCGCGCCACGCACCCGCGATCAGCACCCTAGCCGTATCCATAGTCTTCACTCTTCTCTAAAAAAGGGGTCACAACGAAGATATCAAGCCTGACGCCCTCACCCTTTCAATCCCTATAATCAAGATTTACACAATCATGACCCGCATTCGTCCAGCCACGCCGTCCGATGTTCCGCTCATACGCGCCCTCATTCACGAACTCGCCACATTCGAGCGCGAGCCGCACTCTGTCGAGATCACCGATGCCCAGTTGCTCCGGGACGGCTTTGGCCCCCAGCGCTACTACGAGTGCCTGATCGCCGAGGACGAAACCGCAGACGGCAGCACACCCGCCGGCTTCGCCCTCTTCTTCCCCATCTATTCCACCTGGCAGGGCCGCAGCCTGCATCTCGAAGACTTGTTTGTCCGGCCCGAATTTCGGGGACACGGCATCGGCAAGGCGCTTCTCAACCGCGTGGCTTCCATCGCCGTTGAGCGGGGTTGCGCCCGCCTCCAGTGGGATGTGCTCAACTGGAATCAGCCCGCCATTGACTTCTACCGCAGCCTTAACGCCGTCATGCTCGATGACTGGCGGCGCATGCGCGTCACCGGCGCCCCCCTGGCCGCGCTTGGCGCTTCCACGGAAGAGGCCACGGCATGAAGATTCGCGTCATCGGCGGAGGCTTGGCCGGACCCGAAGCGGCTCTCACCCTCGCGCGCCTCGGCCTCGAAGTCGATCTCTACGAGATGCGCCCCGTCCGCACCACCCCGGCGCACCAGACCGCCGACTTCGGCGAACTCGTCTGCTCGAACTCTCTCAAATCTGAGAGCGAAAACACCGCCCCGTGGCTGCTGAAGCAGGAGATGCGCCGCGCCGGCTCGCCTCTGCTGCAATGCGCCGATGCGAGCGCCGTGCCTGCGGGACACGCGCTGGCCGTCGACCGCGTCGAGTTCTCGCGCCTCATTCAGGCCGCGATTCAAGCCGAACCCCGCATCCACATTCATCGCGAAGAAGTCACACGTCTGGATCCTACGGACGGCATCACCATTGTCGCCAGCGGTCCGCTTACGTCATCGGCGTTGTCGGCAGAAATCGCCCGCCTGACTGGCTCCGAGCATCTCGCCTTTTACGACTCCATCAGCCCCATCGTCGAGGCCGACACCATCGACATGCAGCGCGTCTACTTTGCCGCCCGCTACGACAAAGGCACCGCCGACTACATCAACTGCCCCATGTCAAAGGAGGAGTACGACCGCTTTTACGACGCGCTCGTTTCCGCGGAGCAGGTGAAGGAGAAGGAGTGGGAGATGCTCGACTACTTCGAGGGCTGCTTGCCCATCGAGGAGCTGGCCCGCCGCGGGCGCGACACGCTGCGCTTCGGCCCCATGAAGCCCGTGGGCCTGCGCGACCCGCGCACCGGCAAGACTCCCTGGGCCGTCGTCCAGTTGCGCTGCGAAAATCTTCGCGCCGATTCCTACAACCTGGTCGGCTTTCAGAATCACCTGAAATACGGCGAACAGGCCCGCATCCTGGGCCTCATTCCCGGCCTCGAAAACGCAAAGTTCCTGCGCTACGGCCAGATTCACCGCAATACTTACATCAACGCGCCGCGCGTCCTTTCCGAGACGCTCAACCTGCGTGACCACCCCACCGTCTTCTTCGCCGGCCAGATCTCCGGCGTCGAGGGATACACCGAGTCCATCGCCACCGGCATGCTGGCCGGCTTCTATGCCGCGGCGGCAGCCCAGGGGATTCCGTCAACCCCCGTCCCTCGCCAAACCGCGCTTGGATCGCTGGTCCACTACATCACGCACGCGGATTCCCGGCGCTTCGACCCCGCCAATATCACCTTCGACCTGCTCGTCCCGCTCGACGAAGAAACCCGCCGCACCATCCGTGACAAAAAGGAACGGCGCCGCATCCAATGCGATCAGGCACTGGCCGTCTTCGATTTTTGGTGGGCCAGTCAGGAGCGCGCTCAATCAAACCTGCGTGTCGTGGCGGACGTTCAACCTTAAGACGGCATATCGAACAGCCAAATCTCGTCGCACAGGTGTACAATCCCCGACGCGCTCTTGTCGGCTGAAGAAATTGCAGCTACGCTCAGCGAGAAGGTTTTTAGCGCAGCTTAGCATTCATCTCACGGGAGGTTGTTATGCGAACTCTAAAATATGCAGGACTGCTATCCCTTGCAGCGGCCCTCGGTCTTCTGGCTGGTTGTGGCCGGCACTCCAACAAAGAGACGTATTACCTGATCTCGAACAATCTTGACCTGGCATACTGGAAAACCGCGATCGCAGGCTTTCAAAAGGCGGCCGAGCAATACGACGTAACCGCGAAAGTGGACGGCCCGAAAGGCTATAACGCTCAGGAAGAGTTGAAGGATCTGCACGATGCGATCGCCGCCCATCCTAACGGCATCTTGATATCGGTGGCGGATGCAGCGCTCATGCAACCGGAAATCGACTCCGCGATCGAACAAAACATCCCCGTCATCACAATTGATTCAGACGCACCGCACAGCCATCGCCTCTTCTTCATCGGCACGAACAATCTTGAAGCCGGTCGTCTCGGCGGTCAGCGCGTGGTTAGCAGACTCGGCGGAAAGGGCAACGTCGTCTTCTTCACTATGCCTCAACCCAACCTGGACGAGCGCCTGAAGGGATACCAGGAGGTCTTTGCTTCGCACCCCGGCATCAAGGTCATGGACGTTTTCAACATCAACGGCGACGCTGGAACCGCAATGGACAAAACGCCGCAATATCTCGTCCTGACCGGACCTGCGCACGTCGATGCCTTCATCTGTCTGGAAGCTTCCGCCGGTCATGAAGTTGCTACGAAGCTCAAGGAGGCCCACGCAACGGATCGTCTGCTGATCGCGATGGACGTGGATTCGGACACGCTTCAGGACATCAAGGACGGTACGATCGACGCGACCATTGCGCAGAAGCCCTACACTATGGGCTATTTTGGCCTGAGACAACTCGATGAGATATATCACTCTCACCCGCAAAAATTCAGCCCCGACTATTCCCAGAACACCTTCTCGCCCTACCCGGTCTTCGTCGACACAGGCACGGCGGAAGTCGACAAGAACAACGTGGATATCTATATGGAATCGAAGCAGGAGGCCCAGCAAAAGTAGCGAGCAACACCGATTTTTGGACCACGCGTTACCATAAAGAAAGGAAATGTCTGCTTCAAATAATCTAAACGGATCGCGCGAGCGAGCTGTCGTCTCCTTGTCTGGAGGGATGGATTCCGCTGTCTGCGCCGCCCTTGCAGCGCGGGACTTTGACGCCTACGCTCTCCATTTCAGCTACGGACAGCGGACCGAAGGCCGCGAGCTGGAAAGCGCCCGCCAAGTTGCCGAAGCCCTTGATTTCCGTGACTTTTTTCACCTCAGCATTGATATCTTCCGTCGTATCGGGGGCTCAGCGCTCACCGACCCTGCAATTGCCGTTCCCAAGGTATCGGAGCATTCCCCGATTGGCCAGTCGATTCCAGTCACCTATGTGCCTTTCCGCAACGCACATTTCCTGTCTGCGGCCGTCAGCTGGGCTGAAGTGCTGGGGGCCCGGACCATCTTCATTGGCGCCGTGGAGCAGGACAGCTCCGGCTACCCCGACTGCCGCCCCGCATACTACCGGGCCTTCCAGCAACTTATCCGCACCGGCACACGCGAGGGAGACATCGAAATCTCGACACCCCTCATCCATCTTCGGAAGAGCCAAATCGTAAGGCTGGGCCTTGAATTGAATGCGCCATTCAATTTAACGTGGTCGTGCTATTCAGGCGCGGAAGAAGCGTGTGGTGAATGCGATAGTTGTATCCTGCGTCAGCGCGCCTTCGACGAGGCTGGCACGCCAGACCCGATTCCCTATGTACGACCGACCTGAACCGGCACAGAAGGAACGCCGGAGCGAAAAAAGAAAGAAAGAACCGTGTCAAGGGAGACATTGCAGACACGGATTCGAGGGAGACAAAAACAATGCGAAAGACAAAATTCTGGCTGGGACTAACATTCGCGGCTCTGCTTTCAACCGCTCTGACGGCAATGGGGCAGCAGACCGCCAAGATTCACGGACACGTGCAGGATCCAGCCGGAACCCTTCTGAAAGGGGGCACCGTTACCCTTTCCGATGACGGCGGCAAGACGGCCAAGTATACGTTTAAGGTCGACGACAGCGGGAACTACACCGGGGAAGGCATCGCTCCCGGGACCTACACCATTGTCTATCGGAATCCCGATACTCCCCCGGACAAGGTTGTGGATGAGTTCACTGATGTAAAGTTCGCGGCCGCCGCCGACCTTACGCAGGATTTCGATATGTCCCGGCCCGAATACATTTCGAAATTGACGCCCGAGCAGAAGAAAGCGCTGGAGGACATCAAGTCAAAGAATGCAGCTGTCTTAAAGGAGAACTCGCAAATCAAGAACCTGAACGCCGACCTCACAAAGGCCCGTCAGGACAATAAAGATAAGAATTACACCGAGGCTGAATCCATCATGACCCGGGACGCCCAGGCCAAGCCCGATGCTGCCGTGCTCTGGGTGGAGCTCGGGATCGCGCAAAAAGGCCTGAAGAAGTACGACGACGCGATCACTTCGCTCAAGAAGGGGATCGAGCTCGATGCAGCCGCCAAGAAGCCGAATGCCGACCTTCAGGCCGCCGCTGGCGATGCTCTGGGCGAAGTGTATGCCACGCAGGGGAAGGTACCCGAGGCCCAGGCTGCGTATGACGCGGCCGCTGCAGCCGATCCCAAAGGCGCCGCGACGCGCTATTCCAACGAAGCCATCATGATGGACCGTGCCAGTCAGGTTGACGCGACTGTGGCCGCTGCCGACAAGGCGATCGCGGCCGACCCCACCAAGCCCATTCCTTACTACCTGAAGGGCAAGGCGCTCATCAACAAAGCCACCGTCGATCCCAAGACAGGAAAGATTGTGGCCCCTCCAGGTTGCGCCGAGGCCTACCAGAAATATCTCCAACTCGCCCCTGACGGTCCATTCTCTGCTGACGCCAAGGCCGTTCTGGCCGAAATGAGCTCCACGGTCAGCAACACCTATAAGACGAAGAAGTAGATCCGTTGGCAAACAGCATAAGGGCGTCGTCTCAGCAGACGGCGCCCTTGCCCTTTTCGCTACAATCCGCTGTGTGGAACCCGCCTCGCCATTGACAGTGTTGAGTTACCCCGACGCCGCCCGCACGGTGCGCGAACAGGCCATCTCCTTCGACAAGCGCCCGCGCGGCACGGAATCTCTCAGCCTGCTCGACAGCCTCAGCCGCATCCTCGCTGCGCCAGTCCTCGCCGACCGTGACCAACCGCCCTTTCCCCGCTCCACGCGCGACGGATTCGCCTGCCGCTCGGCGGATCTAGCGGCCTTCGCCCCCTTGCTGATAGTGGGCCAGCTACGCGCCGGCGAAACCTGGACTGGCCCGGCGCTGGAACCGGGCCACGCCATCGAGATCATGACCGGAGCGCCTGTGCCTGCCGGTGCTGACTGCGTCCTGATGATCGAACATGCCGTCGTGGATGGGATTCGCATTTCGACAAACCGACAGCTCGCTGCGGGCGAAAATATCGTCCCCGCTGGGGCCGAGGCCCGGACTGGAGCTGCGCTCGTTACCGCCGGCACGCGCATTGGCCCACAGCACATATCCGCCTCTGCCGCATGTGGATACACCAGTCTGCCCGTCTACATTCGTCCGCGCGTCGCCATCCTGGCTACCGGCGACGAACTCATTCCCGTAGCCGATCAACCTCTTCCCCACCAGATTCGTAACTCCAACAGTTACTCAATCGCTGCACAGGTTCTTCAGCATGGTGGCAAGCCAGTTCTCTATCCCATCGTCCGGGATAACCTCGCGAGCATCGAATCTGCAATCGAGGAAGCGCTGAGTTGCGACCTGCTGATCCTGTCTGGCGGGGTCTCCATGGGCAAATATGACTTTGTCGAACAGGCCCTGCTCAACCTACACGCCGAATTCTTCTTCACCGGAGTTCGCATGCAACCTGGCCGTCCGGTCGTCTTCGGACGCCTGCCTGGCGGTGACGCACACCGTTATTTCTTTGGACTCCCCGGTAACCCCGTCTCCACCATGGTCACTTTCGCGCTCTTCGCGGTGCCTCTTATCAGGGCTCTGGCCGGACAAGCCGGCGACGACATCGGACCCGGCTTCGTCGAGGCGCATCTAGCGAGCGGCCTGCAATCGAAACCCGGCCTTACGCGATTCCTTCCCGCGCGGCTCGAAAGCGATAACACCGGAGCCACCGTTCATCCCATCACCTGGCAGGGTTCCGGCGATCAGGCCGCCGCATCGAAGTCAAACTGTTTTCTGGTTGTGTCGGAGCACGCCGAAATGTTGTCCGCGGGAAGCACCGTTACAGTCCTGCCTACGTGACAGTCATTCCCCCTGTACCCTATTTCTATGTCCAGGCTTTCGCATTACGACGACGAAGGACAGGCGCATATGGTCGATGTGAGCGAGAAGCCGCCTACGCGCCGCGAAGCGCACGCCTATGCCTTCGTCGCGTTATCGCCCGCTGTCCTTGAAGCGCTGCCGCAAAACCCCAAGGGCAATCCTCTCGAGGTCGCTCGCTTCGCCGGCATCCAGGCCGCCAAGCGTACCGCCGACCTGATTCCCATGTGCCACCCGCTGCCGCTGAGTTTTGTCGATGTGCAGACCAAAGTCGTGGGCGGAGGCATCGAGATCCGCACCGTCGCTGCGACCACCGCAGGCACAGGAGTCGAAATGGAAGCCCTCACTGCCGCGTCGATTGCGGCGCTGACCATCTATGACATGTGCAAGGCTCTCGACAAGGCCATCGTTATCCGAGAAATCCGCCTCGAACGCAAAACCGGCGGCAAGAGCGGCGATTACGTCAGGGCGTAGGGGTTAGGGAGTAGGGATTAGAGAGCAGCACTCCAGCGCAGACGAATTGATCCCGATTGAGGTCGCTCAATGAGCCAATCCCTAATCCCTAATAGCTAATCCCTAACCCGCTGTCGCCAGATACACCCCAAACCATTCGCGCTCATCTGTCCAGCACCTTGAGATAGAGAATCCTGCGCGCTCCAACATCGACGAAACACCCGGCCCGGTGAATTTGTAACTGTTTTCGGTATGAATCGTCTCGCCGCGCGCGAATTTCACGTCCATCTCGAGTGAGCCAATCGACACCCGCTGAGCGATCAGGCTCTCGAGGTGCATCTCAATCCGCGAGTGCTCCTGGTTCCACCGCGCCCGGTGTTGAAAAAGCCTCGGATTGAAATTTGCGCCCAGTTCGCGATTGATCCTCTTCAGTACATTCTTGTTGAAGGCCGCCGTTACTCCCGCTTCATCGTCATAGGCTCGCACCAGCACCGACCGTTCTTTCACGCGATCAACGCCCAGCAGTAGCCGGTCTCCAGGCGAGAGGTGCGCTCGCACATCGCGCAACAACGTCTCCGCGTGGGCAGGCTCGAAGTTCCCGATACTCGATCCGATGTAAAGCACCATCTTCCGCTTACCGTCTCCCGGAAAATCCGCGACGCCGGTCGTGTAATCGGCGACTCTGGGAGTAACGATCACACCGGGAATTTCTCTCTCAATGCGCTCCTTCGCCACAGTCAGGGGACTTTCCGAGACATCGATCGCCAGGTAATCGACTTCACCCTGCCTGCGAACCGCAGCTTCGAGTAGCAATCCCGTCTTGGTGGCAGTGCCCGCCCCCAGCTCAATCATCGTCAGAGCCCTGCCCGGAGGCCCGCCTGCCGCCGCGCCCAGAATCTCATCCGAATGCTTCGCGAAAATCCCCCGCTCTGTGCGGGTCAGGTAATACTCCGGCAATTCAGTGATCGCCTCGAACAACCGTGATCCTTGTTCGTCGTAAAAAAGCCACGGTGAAAGCATCTTCGGCCGCGCTGTTAGACCTGCAAAAACCTCGGCGCCGACCGGAGTCTGCGCCGCCTCCGGCAGCGTGAGAATCGAGGAGAGACTGTGCATAGGGGGGACCCGGGTGCTCCTAAAAGTTATGGAAACAAGCTAGCGATTTGCCAGACGCACGCCGCAAAACTGCCAACGCGTCGCAGGCGAGAAAAAATTTCGGTACGTGCTCCGAATATGAGATGCAGGCGTCACGGCCGAACCGCCCCGTAGCACCATCTGATTGCACATGAATTTGCCGTTATACTCACCCAACGCGCCCGGCAAAGCCGCAAAACCCGGATAACCGAGATGGGCGCTCGCCGTCCATTCCCACACATCTCCAAACATCTGCTGCAGGCCGCCCTGCTCACTGGCCGCCACCGGATGCAGCAGACTCGACTCAAGCAGATTACCTCCCGCCGGCACCACCGCGGCCGCCACTTCCCACTCTGCTTCGGTCGGAAGCCGCTTCCCCGCCCAGCGTGCAAATGCATCCGCCTCAAAATAGCTCACGTGGCAAACCGGTGCGTCCAGAAGCGTCTTCAAACTCATCGCTCCGCGCAGTGAAAACACCTGCCACTCCTTCTCCTCTTGGAACCAATACAATGGAGCCGTCCATTGCTGCGCGGTGACTGCATCCCACCCTTCGGACAGCCAGAGTTCCGGCCGTTCGTATCCTCCGTCGCGCATAAAGTCCAGATATTCGCCGCACGTTGCCAGCCGCGAAGCCAACTCGAATGGCTCAAGATAAATCTTGTGCCGGGGCTGCTCATTGTCGAAGCAGAATCCTCCGCCGCCGTGGCCAATCTCCACCAGGCCGCCGTTCTGGCCCACCCAGGTCAATTCGCCTGCCTTTGATTCCGGCAGTTCCCCCGCCTTGTACGCCGGATGGAGAGGATTCGACCAGAAGGCATTCTTGATGTCGTAGGCCAGCAGTTCCTGATGCTGCTGCTCGTGATGAAGGCCCAGCACCACCCGCCGCTCCGCTTCGGCAGGCATATCGCCCTCGATCAACCGGGCCATCGCAGCCTCCACATGGCGGCGATATTCCAGGATCTCCGCCAGCGAAGGCCGCGAAAACGAACTACGTAGCTTCTTGAGCGGCTGGTCGGACACTGCGTTGTAGTAGCTATTGAAAAGCCAGATAAAGTCCGGGTGAAACGGGCGATAGCCGGGTAGAAACTCCGACAGGAGAAAGGTTTCGAAGAACCACGTCGTGTGCGCCAGGTGCCATTTGGCTGGGCTGGCCTCCGGACACGACTGCACCATCATGTCTTCGGGGGTGAGCGGCTCGCAGAGCTTTTCCATCTGCTGCCGCACACAACAAAACCGTTGTCCTAACTCCGTGTCCCGTGCCGCTGACCGGTCCAACCCGCTGAGAGTGCTCATCTGTGCTCCTCCTCTACGTTAGAGAGCGGCCACCGTTTCGTGTTGCCCGTGAGACTACCAGTAGATGTAGCGCCGCAGTAAGAAGTTCCAGCCTTTTTAGCCCCGGTCCCTGCCGAGCCCGGCCTGCCTGCGTCTTCGAACGGTTTCCCGGCGTCTATCCTGTGAATCCCGCCGGCGAGCACTCACCGGCGGGGCTCGGGATAGTCTAATCGAGAGATACTTATCTTGTTATGAAATCTGCGTTGCCCGCATTCGTCTTGATTCTCGCTTCATCTATCTTTTTACCGCTTGCTCGCGGACAGGATGCGTCCGCGATGCCGCCACAGCCAGGTCAGGGCCAAGGTATGGGCGGGGCCTTCGCGGATCGTGGCGTCCGCGGAACCGTCACGGCGATCGCCGGCGGCAACATTTCGGTCAAAACCGAGCAGGGCGACGTTTATAAGATCGAAACCGGCCCGAATACCCACTTCCGTAAGCAGCGCGACCGCAGTCAGGCCAGAGCTGCCGGTTCAGGAGACGCGAACCCAGCAGGCGAGCAGATCAAGATCTCTGACATTCATGCGGGCGACATGGTCATGGCCGCTGGTGACAAGGACGACAAAGCCAAAACTGTCGGCGCTGTGATCGTCATAATCATCGACAAGGAGCAATACGAGAAGGCTCGTGCCGACTTCGGCAAAACCTGGACTGCCGGCGCGATTCAATCCATCGACGAGACGAAAATCACCATCAAGCGCCCCGACAATGTCGTCCAGACAATCGTCGTCGACGAAAACACCTCCTTCCGCAAGCGTCGCGACAGCATCACGCTGGCAGACATCAAGGTCGGCGACAACGTGAGCGCCCGAGGCGCCCTCCAGAACGGAAACTTCGTCGCCACCGTATTGAATGTTGGCGGACCCGGCCAGGGTGGACCGGGGGGTGGTTCGGGCGGCTTCGGCGGCGGAGGGGGGAACCGCGGTGCCAGCAGTCCCCAACCCGCTCCAGCCACGAATCCGGCTCCACCCAACCACTAGCCTTCGGACTCCTTGCCGCATTCTATGACGCGCCGTCACCTCTCCATCTCGCTTCTGCTGGCTGTGTCGCAACTCGCCGCGCCCGTCCTCAGCCGCGCCCAGCAACCCGCCACGCCCGCAGCGCCGCAGCAACCTGCCGCAGCCTCAACTCCACAAGCCGGCGTCGCTCCACATGCCGGCGGCACTATCCACGGTACGGTCAAGTCCGGAACCATTCCCCTCCCCGGCGTCAGCATCACTGCCACTAACACCCTTACCGGCAAAAAATATTCGACCGCCAGCGATGCCCGGGGCAACTTCAGCATGACCATCCCGCAGAATGGCCGCTACGTTCTGCGTACCGAACTCGCCGCTTTCGCCCCCACCACCCAGGAAGCCCTGCTCAACGCTACATCGCGCGACCAGAAAGTCGATTTCACTCTCACCCTTGCGTCACGCGCTGCCCAGGAAGAACAGCAACAAGCCGCCTCAACCCGCCAGTACACAGGACGCGGCACGCAGAGTCTTTCCCTGGCCGACGCCGCCACGGGTCTAATTGCCGCCGCGGGAGGAGACTCCTCCGGCGCCGCAGCCGCGCTCCCATCGCTCGCGTCCAATCCCGATGTCTCCACGGAATCCGTTGCTGTCGCTGGTCAGAACGGCTCCACCAATCCCTTTGCTGGAATCAACTTCGGCGACGGCCCTCCGCCGCCCGGCGAGAGCGACGCCACCTATGGTGGACCCGGAGGAGGCGGCCCTGGCGGTGGCGGCTTCGGTGGTCGGGGAGGTGGTGGCTTTGGTGGCGGCGGGGGTTTCGGGGGACGCGGTGGAGGACGCGGCAATTTCCGCAATTTCAATCCCAACCAGCCTCACGGCGCAATCTTCTGGAACGGCGGCAACTCCGCCCTCAATGCTCAGCCGTTCGCATTGCGCGGCCAACCCCTCGCCCAGCCCAGCTACGCCTCCAACCGCTTCGGACTGACCTTCATCGGCGCACCGTACATACCGCATCTGCTTACGCACGACACGAAAGACTTCCTCTTCTTTACCCTCTCTGGCCAGCGATCATCCTCTCCCTTCGACCAATATGGAACCGTTCCGCTGGCCGCCGAGCGCATGGGGAATTTTCAGGACCTGACCACGCCCGAAGGGACGCCCATCCCGATCTATGATCCCGGCTGCTACCCCGGCGACCCCAATAAGGGCAAGCCCTTCCCGAACAACACTATCCCCGCCCAGTGCATCTCTCCGCAGGCTACGGCTCTGCTGAACTACGTACCCACAGCTAACCTGCCCGGTGCGTTTCAGAACTATCGCACCCTCAGCACCGCCCAGACCAACACCACCACCATCGGCGCGCGCCTCATTCACAACTTCGGCAGCGGCGGTAACACCGCTGCCCTCGGCAACATGATCCGCCAGCGCCTCGGTCAGGGAGGCAGTCCCGGACTCCACCAGAACATCAATTTCAACTTCAACTACAGCCACACCGCTTCCGACAACCTGAACCTCTTCCCCGACCTCGGCGGAAATCACCAGAGCACCCAGTACTCCGTGCAGGCCGGCTACTCCGTCAGCAAGGGCCACATCTTCAACATTCTCAACCTCAACTGGAACAGGACAGACGCCAAGACCCGCAACTATTTCACTGACACCACTGACGTCGCCGGCCAGATCGGTCTCAACGGCCTTCCAACCAATCCTTTGCTCTACGGCCTGCCCAACGTCACCCTCAACCAGTTCAGCAGCCTGAGCGAGCAGCAGCCGGCCTTTCAGATCAACCAGACCATCTCGCTCTCCGACACGTTCTCCTGGATTCACAAGAAGAACAACATCCGTGTCGGCGGCGACTACCGGCGCGTCCACCTCGACCTCGTCGGCCAGACCAACTCCACCGGTACCTACATTTTTACCGGCCTCTACACCCAGGCGCCGGGGACAAGCCCCAACACGCCTAGCGGATCGACCACCACCGGGTCCTCTCTTGCCGATCTGCTCCTCGGCATGCCCCAGCAAACCAGCCTCCAGGCGCCGTACCAAAAGGCTTATCTCCGCGAAAACGTGATTGACGCTTACGTCCAGGACGATTGGCGCGCCCTGCCTAATCTCACCATCAACGCCGGGCTGCGCTACGAATACTTTTCGCCATACTCCGAGAAGAGCAATCGCCTCGCCACGCTGGACACCGGCTACGACTACACCCAGGTCCAGACCGTTACACCGAACACTTACGGCCCCTACACTGGATTCTTCCCGCACACCCTCATTTACCCGGAGAAGACCGATTTCTCCCCGCGCATCGGCATCGCGTGGCGCGCCATTAAGGACACCGTGGTCCGCGCCGGCTATGGCATCAACTTCGCCAACGGCCAATACGTGAAGTTCGTGCAGGACTTCGCCTTTCAGCCGCCCTGGGCCGATGTCCAGACCAACGAAGCCACCACCGGTGCCAACATCACTCTTGCTAACGGCTTCCCCGGACCCCAACCCGAGGGCAACTACTCCGTCAACAAGAATTACCGGCTGCCCTACGTGCAGGTCTGGAACCTCGACGTGCAGCGCACGCTACCGCTCGGCATCGTCCTTAACGTCGGCTACAACGGGTCGAAGGGCACAAGGCTGGACATTGTCGACGCACCCGGCCGCTTTGGCACCACCGTGCCGAACGTCCTCTACGACTATGAGAACGATGTCGCCTTCTCCAACTTCAACGCCCTTGCCGTGCGCTTGCGCAAACGTATGCAGAACGGCGTCGCCCTGGGCGCGACTTACACCTATTCGCACTCCATCGACAACGCCACCTCCATCGGGGGCAATGGAGGCAGCTCCGCCGGGATCGCACAAAACTGGCAGGACCTGCTCGCGGAAGAATCAAACTCCAGCTTCGACATCCGACAGCAGGTCAAGGGAGACTTCGTCTACGAGCTGCCCTTTGGCGTCGACGGCCACTATCTGAGCAGCGGAAACTTTCTTTCACACGCCGTCGGCGGACTGTCGGTATCCGGCACCTTTGACTTCGCCACCGGCCAGCCGCTCACCCCCCACTACGAGGCAGCCGTCGCCGACGTAGCCCGCGGCAGCACCGGGTCTTTGCGGCCCGACCGCGTTCCCGGTGTTTCGCTCACTGCTGGCGGGGGCACACTCGACAACTGGTTTAACAAGGCCGCTTTCGCCAACCCACCGGCCGACGGCTACGGATCAGCCTCGCGCTTCTCGATTCCCGGTCCTGGAACTGTCTCCATCAACATGTCACTCTCGAAGACCCAACGATTCTCGGAAATGCGCACGTTCGAAGTCCGCGCCACCGCCAGCAACATCTTCAACACCGTCCAGTACTCGGGCATTGACACGACACTCGGCTCCGCAACCTACGGGCAGGTCACCTCTGCCGCCCTGATGCGCCAATTCACCTTCCTCGCTCGCTTCCGCTTTTAAGGAGACCTGAATATGACGATCCGTCTCCAGACCCTCACCCTCGCCGCAGCAATCGCGTTCGCTGGCGTACCCGCGACACTCGCCCAGCAGCCCCCGGGCCAGCAATCAACAAACCAGCCGCCCAGCCAGTCGTCCTTCTCGCTGAAGGTCAACAGCGATATCGTGCTTACCAATGTAGTCGTACGCGACAAGAAAACCGGCGAGGTCGTCCGCGGCCTCACCGCCAAAGACTTCACCATCCTCGAAAACGGCAAGGCGCAGCAGCTATCCAGCTTCGATTTCGAAAGCGTCGACCAGGCCGCGCCGCTTAACGAAGCCACCATCAACGGACAGACCGGTACAAGCATCTTCAACGCCAAAAACGGCATCGCCAGGCCCGAAGAACTCCGCAACCATCGGCTCATCGTGATGTTCTTCGACATCACTTCCATGCAGCCCGAGGACATCGAGCGTTCCCAGGAAGCCGCGCGCAACTACATCAATCACCAGATGCAACCCGCCGACCTGGTCGCCGTCGTCTCGCTCGACACGTCCCTGTCTCTTGATCAGGACTTCACCCAGAACAAGCAGCTCCTGCTCGCCGCCGTCAATTCCTACTCTGGCGATCAAAGCTCGGGCTTTCAGGCGGGAGCCACCAGCACCACCAACCAGGTTGAAGACACCACCTCCTTCACCGCCGACGAGAGCGAGTACAACGACCTCAACACCGACCGCGAACTCTTCGCCATCGCGTCCGTCTCCAAATCGCTCGCCTACATAACCGAGAAGAAATCGATGCTTTACTTCTCCGGTGGAATCCAGCGCGACGGCATCGAAAACCAGGCCTCGCTGCGTTCCGCCATCAACGCTGCGGTGCGTGCCAACCTCTCCATCTACAGTGTGGACACGCGCGGCCTGCAGGCCATCTCCCCGCTCGGTGACGCCTCCACTGGAAGCCTGCGCGGCACCAGCGGCTACAACGGCGCAGCCCTTCAGAACAATCTCGACGCCAACTTCGACACCCAGGAAGTCATGGCCACGCTCTCGTCCGACACCGGCGGCAAAGCCTTCTTCGACAGCAACGATTTCTCACCGGCCTTCGAGCGTATCCAGCGCGATACCTCGGCCTACTACGTGCTCGGCTTCCGCTCCACGGACACGAGAAGAGACGGCCGTTACCGCAAGCTGACCATCAAGATCAACCGCGCCGACCTCAAGCTTGAATACCGCCCCGGCTACTACGCCCCCGCCGACTACCAGCACTCCACTCGTGAAGATCGCGAGCGCCAGCTCGAGGAGCAGCTATCGAGCGACCTGCCGGCAACCGACGTGGCCGTGTACATGGAGACGCTCTACTTCCGCACTGACGACACGCACTACTACGTGCCTGTCTCCATCGTCGTGCCCGGCTCGCAAATTCCCTTCGTCAAGGGCGGAGACAAGGACAAGGCCACCCTCGACATCATCGGCCAGGTGAAAGATCCGCAGGGCCACTCCATCGGTCAAGCGCGCGAGACCGTGAAGCTTTCGATAGATCAGGCGCAACAGGTCCGCCAGAAGAACGTGCAGTACTCCACCGGATTCACCCTGCCCATCGGCAAGTTCCATCTCAAATTCGTCGTGCGCGAGAACGAAACCGGCCGCATGGGCTCCTTCGAAACCGATATCAACGTCCCCGACCAGCGCAAAATTCCGCTCAAGATGAGCTCGGTCGTTCTCGCCAGCCAGCGCATTCCGGCAGCGAAGCATGCCGACAGTCCGCTCGTCCACGATGGCGAGCAGCTTGTGCCCAACCTGCCGCACGTCTTCCGCCAGGACCAGCACCTCTATTTCCTCTACGAGGTCTACGCCCCCTCGCACGCCACTCCAGCTGCTGACCCGGCTGCCCCCAACTCGGGTCACGGCCAGAAGCCCGCAGCAAAAGGCCCGAGCGCGCCCGTCCGCGTCCTCACCAGCATTGAATTCCTGAACGGAAGCACCAAAGCATTCGAAACACCGCTAGTCGAAGCCAGCTCCCTTAACGTGCCTACCCGCGATGCCGTCGCCTTCCAGTTCGACGTGCCTCTCACCAGCCTCAAGCCGGGCCTCTACACCTGTCAGATCAACGTAATCGACGACGCCGGAGGCAGCTTCAGCTTTCCCCGCACTGCTGTGCTGATCCGCGAGCCCGCGCAGGCTGCAACGCCGCCGGTCACGACCCCCGCACCAGCAAACGCGCCACCCCCAGCGCCAACTCCCGGACGCTAATTACCGGATCGCCTCGCCTTCCAGAACCTGCGCGCATAGATTCCCAGATTCAAAACGCACACCGACACTCCAAAACCGGTAATCACCCACGTGGGCAGATCCGGATAGATCGTCGCCTCCAGGTAATGCACCAGAAACCCTCCTGTCCATGTGTGCATGTGGGCTTTCGCTTCGAGCCACTGCTCAGCCAGCGTCAGAGGGCACGGCCAAGGACCGACCTCCACGATGATTCCCCAGATCAGCGACACCACATGGAACGCCGTCCACCAGGGATGACCGCGCGTCCACAGTGCTCCCGCAATCGCCCAGAGAATCCAGGTCAGATGCAGGACGAGCACTGCCGCCAGGAGGGCTCCCATTTTGCGATCCCGGAATGCAGACCCCTATTTGTCCACATCTTCGAGCGCGAACCTGCCCAACACGATAGGGCGCGAGGTCGGCGGCTTCGTGCTTGCCACATCCACCGGATAGGGCTGCTGTCCATACGTCGGAAAGCCCCAGATCTTCCCTGTCCGCAGGTCTACCGCCACCTTCCCGTAGATCTGGCTGGTGCCATCTGGAGCGCGCAACATATACACGCCCGGCTCAAAATACAGCGGATAATCCGCCATGACCTGCGCCTGCGCGGGTCTCGGCCTTATCAGGGGTTCAATCGCGATCGCCAGCAGCGCAATCGCAATCAGCAGCAAGAGAACATTGGTTGTAGCGGCACTCTTCATTTCGCTCCTTCTTTGGGGCCTTGAGACATTCGCTCCACCACGAATCTAAACCCAAACGACTCCTCATCAGCCCCACAATGCTAGTCTTGGTTTTCAGTCAGGAGAAGCCTATGGCCGGCGCACCACCCGAAACACCGCACTCCCAGCACCCGCATGCTCCACTTCCCGTCGGATACCGCCAAGGCATCATCACCGCCATCACCGTATTACTCGGCTTTTCACTTCTTTTCTTCCGTTTTTTCAACTTTGAACTGCCCGGCGAATGGACCGCTACTTCGATCATCGCCGCCGTCCTCATGAGTCTCTCGATTCTGCTTCAATTCGTCTCGCTATGGAGATCGCTCCAGCTCAGAGACGATGACGCCGCCGAATATTCGATCACTCTTCGCTGGTTTCTTTCGTCTGCCGTCTTGCTTCTCGGCAGCCTCGCGATGGCCGGCTTTTCCATCTCTCACATCTTCAAACTCTGATCTTTACTGGATCACGAAGGGATGACAGCGCCGCCAGCCCTCCTGCAAAATGTAGTTTGCTCTTTTCAAGACATCCAAGGACCCCGACTGTGAAACGTTTTCTCAGCAAGCTCTTTGCCGCATCTATCTCCTGCTCGCTCGCGCTCTCTTCCCATGCGCAGGAGCAGCCGGCCCCCGCCACGCAGCCGCCGCAATTCTCCACCATCCTTTACGGAGCCGCCTATTACAACGAGTACAACCCCTATGAGCGCTTGGACAAAGACGTCGCGCTGATGCAGCAGGCCGGCCTCACCGTTGTGCGCATGGGCGAATCCACCTGGAGTCTCTGGGAGCCGGAAGACGGCCGCTTCGAATACGCGTGGATGGACCGCGTCGTCGATGCCATGGGCAAAGCCGGGATCAAGGTCATCATGGGCACCCCCACCTACTCCATCCCGACTTGGCTGTACCACGAGCATCCGGAAGTCCTTGCCAGGCCTCTTGGCGGCGCCGAGACCTTCTACGGGATGCGCCAGAACATGGACATCGATAGTCCCGTCTATCGCTACTATTCGCAGCGGCTCATCCGCAACATGGTCGAGCACTACCGCAACAACCCTACCGTCATTGGCTGGCAGATCGATAACGAAACCCACTCCTACGATGCCTCCAACAACGACGTCTTCGTTGGCTTCGTCAATCACCTCAAGAGGAAGTTCGTCACCACCGACGCCCTCAACAAAGCCTGGGGACTCAACTACTGGGGCCAGGACGTGAACGGCTGGGAAAACATGCCCACCCGCGACAGCACCATCAGCACCGGATACAAGCTCGAGTGGTCGCGCTGGCAGCAGATGCGCGTCACCGACTTCCTCGCCTGGCAGGCCGCTCTCGTCCGCGAATACCGCCGCCCCGACCAGTTCGTCATGCAGGACTTCGCCGGAGCCATGCATACCGACGTCAACGAATTCGAGATCGCAAAATATCTCGACGTTTCCGGCACCAACCCCTATCACGGCACGCAGGACCACATGGACGGAGCAGCACAGGCGCTCGTCGGCGATTACATCCGCTCCCTTCGGCACCAGAACTATCTCGTAACCGAAACCAATGCCCAGACCATCGGCTGGGATTCCAGTTTCCAGTATCCGCCCTACGACGGCCAGATCCGCCTCGATGTCTACACGCACATTTCGAGCGGCGCCAACATGGTCGAGTACTGGCACTGGTCCTCGATCCCATCCGGGCAGGAGGTCTACTGGAAGGGTGTGCTCGGCCACGACCTGGAGCCGAACCGTGCCTACGCCGAAGTCTCGCGCACCGCGCATGAACTCCAGAAAATCGGTCCGCAGCTCGCGAACATGAAGATCACTAACCAGGTGGCGATCCTCTACAGCATCGATTCCTGGAACGGCCTCAACGCCATGCCCTTCGCGCACCAGCCTCCCGTAGCCTGGCACTCTGACCTCGCCACTGCCGACTACATCGGCCTCGTCCGCCAGTTCCACCACGTGCTCTACAACGCCAACGTCGGCTGCGACTTCGTCTTCCCCGAGGATCCCGATTTCTCTCGCTACAAGGTGCTTATCGTGCCCGCGCTCTACGTCGCCGACGACGCGCTGCTCCAGAAAATCTCCGACTACGTCAAGCAAGGCGGCCACGTGCTGATGACCTTCAAGAGCGGATTCACCAACGAGAACAACGCCGTCCGCTGGGTGCGCGCCCCCGGACCACTCCGCGAAGCCGCCGGCTTCAGCTACCAGGAGTTTTCAAACCTCGAAGCGCCGCTGCCCCTCAATGGCGATCCCTTCAAGGCCGGAGACGACAACAAGGTCATGTACTGGGCCGAGTTCCTTATGCCCGACCACGCGCAAACTCTCGCCACCTACGACCATCCCTTCTTCGGCAAATGGCCCGCCATCACCCGAAACCAGTTTGGCTCCGGCACGCTCACCTACGAGGGGACGTTTCTCTCCAACACCCTGCAAAAAGCGGTCGTCCTCGACGTTCTTAAGCAGGCCGGCCTCACTGGACCAGCGCAGCAACTGCCCCCAGGCGTGCATGAAAAAGACGGCGTGAGCGCCTCCGGCAAGAACATCCACTATTATCTGAACTACTCCGGCAATCCGCAGACGTTTGCCTACTCACACGGCGCCGGCTCCGACTTGCTCACTGGCAAGACGGTTGCCTCGTCGGACCAACTCACCGTCGGACCCTGGGACCTGGCCATCATCGAGGAGCGCTAGAGGCACCGACCTGCAGAAAAATCCAGTGTGAATTCTGTAGTTCCTGAGGTGTCCGAGACCCCGGAGAGCGCCTATCTTTGTAGGTGGTTCGGAAGGTGACACGGGCCGCCTGGGAAGTTCTGTCTGCCAACGATCGACAAGGAGAAAACGATGACATCGCACCCACCTCTCCCTCCCTTTACTCGCGAGACAGCGATTCAGAAGGTACGCCTCGCCGAGAATGGCTGGAACTCGCGTGATCCAGAAAAAGTGGCACTGGCTTATGCGCTCGATTCCCGCTGGCGAAACCGCGCCGAATTCGTCAACGGCAGGCAGGACATCATCGCTTTCCTTGCGCGCAAGTGGGCAAAGGAGCTCGACTATCGTTTGATCAAGGAACTTTGGGCCTTCGACGGAAATCGCATTGCCGTGCGCTTCGCGTATGAATGGCACGATGACTCAGGCAATTGGTATCGGTCGTACGGAAACGAAAATTGGGAATTCAACGACGACGGGCTCATGCGACTAAGGTACGCATGCATTAACGACCTTCCGATAAAGGACTCTGACCGCAAATATCACTGGCCGCTAGGACGCCGCCCGGATGACCATCCCGGCTTGAGCGACCTTGGACTGTAATAATCCAGGGATCAGGTCGCATGGACAAGCCGGAACAAGCCGCGCAAAAAGCAAGCCTTGCCGATTATCTTGCGGCAGAGCGGACCCTTCTCGCGTGGATTCGAACCGGGCTCGCTTTGATGGGATTCGGATTTGTGGTGGCGCGCTTCGGACTCTTCCTGCAGCAACTTCGCGCCCTCCAAAGCTCTGTCTCTGGGGAGTCCTACGCGTCGTCCCTCTGGTTCGGCACAGCCCTCATCGCAGTTGGAGTCATCGTGAATGTATTTGCCGGATGGCACCACATTCGATCAGTCCGAGCGCTGGATCGCGGAGACTCGTCACACGCCCGGCCGTCCATGCAGGCAGTTTCGATCGCTTTCTTTCTCGCATTGGTCGGATTGGCGATGGCCATCTATCTGGTGTCGGTCCGAACTAGCGCTCATTCGCAGTCCGAAAATAGTAAGGAGACATCTATGACGCTCAGTAAAGGCAACGGAATAGTCGAGATAGCCAGCAATCACTCGGTGGACCAGACAGTGGAGAAGCTCAAGGCGATTCTCGAAGCCAAGGGAGTCAATCTCTTCGCGCTTGTCGACCACAGCGGAGAAGCAGAAAAGGTAGGAATGATGATGCCTCCTACCAGGCTGCTGATCTTCGGAAGCCCTAAGGCCGGAACTCCGTTGATGCTGGCTGCTCCCAGCATCGCGATCGACCTGCCGCTCAAGATTCTGGTCTCCGAAGACAACCACGGTAAAGTCTGGATTTCCTATAACAGCTCGGAATACCTGCAGGAGCGGCACAATCTACCAAAAGATCTGCTGCAGAACATCGCAGTGGTTGCAACATTGGCAGCGAAAGCGGGCGAATAGCTCCCGCAAATTGGCGGTCAACGGTTATCAGCTCGAGCCGGAGAATCATCTGTGAAAAAGGTCGCCGAAAGCATCGACGGATACGCGTATGGAGCGGCCGAAATTGCCGTCTCCCCCGTCTCGATGCAGGAACTTGAAAACTTGAAAGTCAGCGTGGGATTTACTGTCGAAGACCAGCGCTACCTGGAGCTAGCCGGCGAGGTCCTCGCGGACCAGACCCGGCAGATCGTCCACCATTGGCGCAGCGGCATCATCGCGGGCATTCCAAACCTCGCCCGACACTCCCGCACGCCCGAAGGGGACCCGCTCCCCGACTATCTGGCTAAGAGCAACCTCCGGTTTGAGCAATGGATTCTGGATACGTGCCTGCACCGTACGATCAGGACTGGATCAACTACCAGCAGGAAATTGCTCTGCGCCACACGAGCCTCAAGAAAAACAAGGTCGACGGTGTTAAGTCGACGCCCTACGTGCCTCTGCGCGACATCATCGCGTTTATCTCGGTGATCAACGAGACAATCAAGCCCTATCTGGCCGCCAAAGGGCATTCGCTCGAAGAGGTAGAGAAGATGCATCGAGCCTGGTGTAAATCCATGCAGCTCCAGGTTGCACTCTGGAGCAGGCCATACTCCGACGCCAGCCAGGCCCCGAACGAGTGGTGATGATCTGGGCGCACCACCCTCGCGAAGCTACCGTGGGGGCGAACCGATTCCCGGCTCGGATGTGGGAATAGCGTCCTCGACTCCGCTCCACGGACAATGCCTGCAACCCGACCCGCAGCAGTACCCCCGCTTGCGGTGATACACCTCAGTAAACACTAGGTAAGGACCATCCATGTAATAGTCCTCGTCTTCCACCAGAGGCTGAGCGTTTTCAGGCAAGAGCAGTACCCTCAAGCGCCGGCGGCAACGCAAACAGGCCGTTTGCAATCGGCGTCCCGTCAGGCACGGCAGAACTCTCCTGTGCAGGAGTCAATGGATACGTCACCGTCTTGCCCGGAACGCAGGCAACGCGCTCACCCGGAATCACCACCGCTACCAGGTTCATCGGATCAGCGGCGGCAATCGTAATCGGCGCTTGCTGTCCCGTGCCTTTCAGGCGTAATTCACGCAGCGATTCCAGCGCCTCCGGTAATGCGAACTGCTCACCGCCAAATCCCGACACGAACCGCCCCCCGCGCACCACGCCGCGCGCTTCCAGCCGCCGATACATCCAGAGCAGGTCTCTCCATCGTGGCATCGCCGTCTCACGCTCCATCAAATCGCGAAAAACCACGCCGTAGCGTCGCAGCAGCACCATGCACGCTGACTCCACCTGCGCCTCACGTCGCACCGCAGCCTCGCCCGCCGTCTCCTGCATCAGATTGGACACACACAACATGCTCCAACGTCCTGCCGCATTGCGGGAATGCGCCGCAGGCTTCACCCGAGCCGGGCTTGAGAACATCTGCTTCCTGCGTGGATCGACCAGCATGCGCAGGCTGTCGAATCCATCCGCCGTCACCAGGCCGGCGGCGACCAGTTCCCAAAGGGCGTGGCTGACGTCCTCCGCCGGTGCCCCCAGCACGCGGGCAATGTCGCCCGGAAACATCGCGCCACGCTCTCCCAGGTACGACCGCAGCCGGTTGGCAAGTTCGCTGAGCGAGGCTGTAAGATTGGCCTCCGGAATTTGTCGCTGCGACAGGCACAAATCCATCCACAACGCCTCTTCCCGCAGGAAAAACGTAATCGGAGCCATGCCCGTGGGAATAATCCTCTTCGGCCCGCCGCTCTCAATCGAAGCGAAAGCCGGATGCGGTGAAATGCGTCCCCAGCCGACCACGCCCGTCAGCGTAAGCGTATCCAGCCAGCGCGGATCGTAATTCGCTACTCTCTGAGGAAAGATCGACCGCTCCCACTCGATCGCCGGAGCCTCAAAGCCTTCCAGTCCGCGAATCGCTTCCAGCAATCCCGGCTCGCCCGTAAGCTGCCTTTGCGCTCCCAGATGCTGCCAATCGAGCACCCACCGCATGTAGTCCGCCGGCGATACAGGCGCGACCTGCTTCCTCAGCGCGTGCAAAGTCCGCTTGTGAATGCGTTGCAGGAGTCGCCGTTCGCACCACTCGATATCTTCCTCTGCAATCGTACCCGCCGTTGGCGAAGTTTCGAAGCAGCCCCGTAGGATGGTTCCCGACATCTCCAACCGCAGCATCTGCTGCCATATTTCGCTCGCTCGCACACCCAGCCGTTCTCCAAGACTGCGTGAAGTCACTGGCCCCAGCAGCGCCATCCATCCCTGCACCGCTTTGCGCAAAACATCCTCAGCGTTCGCATGAGCAGCGGCAATGGTTGGGACCTCATGAGCGAAGCCCACATCCGGCCACAGCAGCCGCAGATCTTCCACACGTTCCACCGCGGCGAAAAAATTCCGTCCTTGCACGGAAGCCAGCGCCACGCGACCTTGCCGCTCAAGTCGCGCATACCACTGCCCCCACTCCGCCGTGCGCGTGTCGGCCGCAATCTCTGTCGGAACAACAACCAGCGAACACAGCAGATCGTGAAACTCGTGCTCGTCCCGCAAATCCGGCCACACCTGTTCGCGAACCTCGGCAATCGCGTCGGGAGAGAGCCGTCCCGCCTCTCCCAATTCCTTATCCGGAAGCTGTCCGCGCATCGCCACCGCCCGCGCGCGGCGTTCTTCAAGCGGAGCATCATCAAGGTAGGCATACGGATTCGCATTCAGCAGTTCGTGTGAAAACACCGACGGCGTGGTCGTATCCACCGCCAGGCAGCGGATAAGTCCGTCGTGCATGGCGGCAAGAACGGCCTTCAATCCTTCGAGGTCCATCGCCTCGCCCAGCACATCTCGCATCACCTCGCGAACCAGAAGATGGTCCGGGATCTGGATATCGCCCTCAATGTTTTCCTGACATGCAGCCACCTGCGGAAAAATGCTGGCCAGCAGATCGTCCGAACGCATTCGCTGGATCTGGGGAGCAACCTTCTTGCCCTTCTGGAACCGTAACAGTTGCAAACTGCGGCCCGCATCCCAGCGCCACCGCGCCTTGAAGATTGGCGAAGCCAGCGATGCTTGCTCCAGCAGCTCGGTAACCGTCTGCGTGGTGAGGAACTGAAAGACATCACTCAAGGGAAAGCTGTGCTGCTCGGCAAGGGAGATGTTCAGGCCGTTGTCAGTAGCGGCAGCCTGCAATTCAAAGTTAAATCCCCGGCAAAAGCGCTTGCGCAGCGCCAGGCCCCAAGCCTTGTTGATCCGCCCGCCAAACGGCGCATGCAGAATCAACTGCATGCCTCCGCCTTCGTCGAAAAACCTTTCTGCAACAATCGTAGTTACAGATGGAACTGTACCCAGCACGGCCCGCCCGGCTGCCACGTAGCCGATCATCTGCTCCGCGGCACAATCGTCGACAGCGCACTCCTCTTTCAACCAGGCCACCGTTTCCGCAACCGCCGAATGCAACTGGCTGATATAGCCCGGCAAAACATCCTTCGTGCGCCTGTCGATCTCCTCACGCAGCTCCGAGACAAACTCCGACAACTCCATCGTCCGCTGCGGAGCTTCGCCCGTCCAGAACGGCACAGACGGCGGTTGCCCGTGAGCATCTTCTACCAGGACACGCCCGCTCTTGGATTCAACCCGCTGAATGCGCCAGCTCGTATTGCCCAGCAGAATGATGTCGCCGGCCATAGACTCTACGGCAAAATCCTCGTCGAGCGTCGCAATCTGAATGCCCTCTGGCTGCATGATCACCTGAAACAGCGGCGTATCCGGAATCGTTCCTCCATTCGTCACCGCGGCCAGCCTCGCCCCGCGCCTCGCCTGGATGCGCCCATACACCCGGTCACGCAGCAGATATGCCCCGTACCGTCCCCGGCTCGACTCGATCCCCTCCGCCAGCAGGCACAATGCCTCTTCGAACTCCTCCCAGCGCAAATCGCGATACGGCTGCGCGCGCCGGAAGAGCTCAAAGAGCCGCCGCTCCTCCCACGGCTCCGCCGCACACGCCGCGACGATCTGCTGCATCAAAACATCCGCAGGCTTGGCAGGAATCTCCAACCGGTCGAGCACTCCGCTGCGCATCGCTCGAACCAGCGCCGCCTGCTCCATCAGGTCATCGCGTGTCGTCGCAAAGAATCGTCCCTTCGGAATTGCCCCACGCCAGTGCCCCGCTCGGCCAACGCGCTGCATCGCCGTGGCGATGGCTCGCGGCGTATTGATCTGACACACCAGGTCTACCGTTCCGATATCGATACCCAGTTCCAGCGACGCCGTTGCCACCAGGATGCGAATCTCGCCAGCCTTCAACCTGCGTTCCGCTTCATGGCGCAACTTGCGCGAGAGACTTCCGTGATGCGCCGCGACGTTCTCCTCGCCCAGCCGCTCAGCGAGCGCAAACGCCAGCCGCTCCACCATCCTTCGCGTGTTCACAAAGACAAGCGTGGAGCGATGCTCGTTCGCCAGTTCCGCCAGCCGATTGTGGACGCTCTCCCACACCGATTGCGTCGCCACCGAGCCCAGTTCATCCGATGGCACCTCAACGCGCAAATCCATCCGACGCCGCTGGCCCGCCTGCACGATCTCAACTTCGTGTGCGCGCTCACCCGCCAGAAACTCCGCGACTAATTCAATGGGGTTCTGCGTCGCCGACAACCCAATGCGTTGCGGCGCATCATGCCCGCTCACAAAGTCTGCCGCGCTCAGCGGATTCTCCCCGCGCACCAGCGCGTCTAATCTTTCTAAAGTCAGCGCCAGATGCGATCCGCGCTTATCATCGGCTACCGCGTGGATCTCGTCCACGATCACTGTGCGCACACGCCGCAAATTCTGCCTGCTCTTCTCCGAAGTCAGCAGAATGTATAGCGACTCCGGAGTGGTCACCAGAATGTGCGGCGGCTGCTTCAGCATCGCCCTTCGCTCGGCTGGCAGCGTATCGCCGGTGCGAACAGCGGTTCGGATCGGCGCGCACAGATACCCCCGCTCCATCGCAAGCTGCTGAATCTCGCGCAGTGGCATCTCCAGATTTTTCTGCACGTCATTCGAGAGCGCCTTCAGCGGTGAGACGTACACCACCTCGGTCGCCCCATCGAGCCTGCCGTCGATTGCCTGGCGAAGCAGCCCATCAATCGCGATCAGGAACGCCGCAAGCGTCTTACCTGAGCCCGTAGGCGCGGAGATCAGCGTCGCCTTGCCTGCGAGAATGTGCGGCCACCCCTGCTCCTGTGGCTCTGTCGGAGTCTGGAAGCGCCGCACGAACCACTCCCGCACCACCGGGTGCGCCCATTCGAGGCTCTCGGGAACGGCGTCGCAAACCGGCAGCACAGGAGACAGCATGCCGTTATTCTAGACCGATTTTCGTTTCTTCTTCGCCTGAACCTGTCCGCATTCTTAACCATCCGCTATCCCCGCGCCGGAACGTAAGATGTGGAGATATGAACGCATCCGGCGCGCGGCCTTCCGAACCATCTGCCTTCCGCGCACCTCTCATCCTCTTCTGGACCGGCCTCCTCATCCGCGTCCTCTACATCACCATCGCGCACACCTACCGCTTCAGCCCCTTCGAAGACCACTTCACCTTCGGCTATGAGATGGCCCGCATCGCCCGCGCCCTGGTCACCGGCTTCGGCTATGCCGATCCCTTCAGCGGACACACCGGCCCTACCGCGTGGGTCCCGCCGCTCTACCCGCTCATCATCGCTGCCACCTTCAAGCTCGCTGGCATTTACACCCCGCTCTCCGCCTGGATTCTTCTCACTCTCAACAGCGTCTTCTCCGCCGCCACCGCGCTCTGTGTCTATGAAATCGCCGCCCGCTGCTACAACCGCCGCGTGGCTCTCTGGTCGGCCTGGATCTGGGCGCTCTACCCCGCCGCCATGCAGTACGCCACGCGCTGGGTATGGGAGACATCGCCCTCTGCCTTCCTCCTCGCCGCGGTGCTCGTACTGGCACTGCGCATGCGTGCGGTCGGCGAAGCTGCGCCCGCACCCAACCGGCAATCCACCGGTCAATGGCTGCTCTTCGCGCTCCTGTGGGCGCTGATCGCGCTCTCCAACTCCACGCTGCTCCTCTTTCTCCCTGTTTGCGGCATTTGGATCCTCATCGGCGCCCCGAATCAACCCATCGCCCTCGCGAGAGCCTCGCTTGCCGCCGTCCTATTCCTCGCCTGTATCGCGCCCTGGATCTTGCGCAACTGGACAACCTTCCACGCTTTCATCCCCATGCGCTCGAACCTCGGCGCGGAGCTTTACGCCGGAAACGGCCCCGGAGCCTATGGATTTCGTTATGGGGTCCTCATCGGCCTGCCCGAGCAGGACACGCAGCATCGGCTTTACGTCCAGCTCGGCGAGATCACTTACGTTAAACAGCGCGGCGAGTTGGCCAAGGCCTGGATACTCACGCATCCCCGACACTTCGCCACCCTCTCGCTCAAGCGCTTCTATTTCTTCTGGGCCAGCGTCCCGCATCCCTCGGACAAACACTGGTTCCTCGACTTCGTGCGCCAGGTGAACTACTGCCTGCCTTCGATCACTGGCATCCTCGGCCTCGCGCTCGCGCTCAAGCGACGCATTCCGGCCTCAGGACTCTTCGCCTGGGCATTTGTGCTTCTCCCGGTTACGTATTACTTCATCACCGTCGAAGCCCGCTTCCGCCATCCACTCGAACCGCTCATCGTCATCTTCTCCGTCTACCTCTTCCAATCCGCGACATCACGAAGACCGCCTCAGCTAAACTGACCCTTGCCCGCCTCTAGACCCATTTCGAAAACCTTCCGCGCTCCATCGCTCATCTTCTGGACAGCCTTCCTCCTCCGCGTCCTCACCATCACCGTCGCTCACACCTACCGCATCCGGCCTTTTCAGGATCACTTCCAGTTCGGCTGGGAGATGGGCCGCATCGCCCGCGCCCTGGTCAACGGCTACGGCTACTCCGACCCCTTCGTCGGCCACACCGGACCCACCGCCTGGGTTCCGCCGCTCTACCCGCTGCTCATGGCCGCCGTCTTCAAGCTCTTCGGCGTCTATACAGCCTTGTCCGCATGGGTCCTGCTGACCATCAACAGCATCTTCTCCGCCGCCATTGCACCCGCTGTCTACGAAATCGCCGCGCGATGCTACAACCGCAAGGTTGCAGTCTGGTCGGCGTGGCTCTGGGCGCTGTATCCGGCTGCGATGCAGTACGCCATCCACTGGGTGTGGGAGATGTCCCTCACCACCCTTCTCTTCACCTGGACACTCGTGCTGGCCTTGCGCATGCGCGGCATCGGGGAACCGGATCCAGAGCAAGATCCGCCCAACATCCGCCGCTGGCTTCTCTTCGGCGCGCTCTGGGGCCTCATCTCGCTCTCGAACGCGACCCTGCTTCTCTTTCTCCCCATTTGCGGCCTCTGGATCCTCATCGACTCCACGAATAAACCGGGTGCCCCACCTTCCGGGAGCGAAGCGGAGCTAAGGTGGGTTCCCAGATCCGCGTCCCTGGCACGCGCCACACTCGCCGCTCTGCTTTGCTTCGCATTTCTCTTTCCCTGGATCTGGCGGAACTGGACCGTTTTCCACGTCTTTATCCCCATCCGCTCCAATCTCGGAGCGGAGATGTACGCAGGCAGCGGACCCGGATCGAACGGCTTCGCCTTCGTCGCCACTCTTCCTCTGGTCGAGCGCGATCCCGAAACCATGGCCTACAAATCCTTAGGGGAGATCGCCTACGTCAAGCGGCAGGGAGAGAAAGCGAAGGCCTACCTGGCCACGCATCGCGAGCACTACGCGCTCATCTCCCTCAAGCGCTTTTACTTTTTCTGGGCCGGCGTGCCGCACCCGGCCGAGGGCTCGCCGTGGGGCGAGTACTTCCGCGAGCTCAACTATTGTTTTCTGAGTATCACTGGCTGCCTGGGCCTCGCCCTGTCCCTCAAGAATCGCGTGCCGGTCGCCGGACTCTTTGCCTGGGCCTTCCTGCTTCTGCCCCTCACCTACTATTTCGTTACCGTCCAGGCGCGCTTTCGCCATCCGCTGGAACCGCTCGTCGCCATCTTCACCGTCTATCTATTTCAGTCGACACGGCCTCGGTCTTCAGCCGCTTCTGCGCATCCCACGCCTTGACGTACTTCCAGTGGATATACACCGAGTGGTTCAGGTGATACACCAGCCCTTCCAAACCATCGAGAAATCCCAGCCGGAAGAAGTAATTCTTCACAAACGTCGCCACCGGATTAACCATCGCCAGCCACAGCATCGCCGCAGCCGACCTGGCCCTTCCCTTGTTCACCAGGGCATAGACATTCTCTGAGCTGTAGTCGTTCATGTGGCTCAGGTAAAGCTCAAAGCTCGGATAGGCGTAGTGAATCAGGTCGTGCTTCAGCGTGCCCTTCCGTCCGTCGAACTGCGGAGTCCCGTGCGGACCCACGTTCGTCTCCATCTGCGCGCTGCCCCGGCGCCACAGCCGCAGCTTGTGATCGGGATAGAACCCTCCATGCCGGATCCATCGCGTCATGAACAGGTTCAACCGCGGAACCCAATAGGCCTCGTATTGCGGATTCTGAATCGTCTGCCGGATCTCCTCCGCCAGCTCCGGGCTCACCAGCTCATCCGCGTCCAGCAGCAGGATCCAGTCACTCGTGCACTTGCCGATGGCGATCGACTTCTGCTCCGGATGCCCGCGAAAGTCGCGATTAAACGAATGCTTCGCCCCGAAAGACTCCGCAATCTCCGGTGTCCGGTCCCCCGACCCCGAGTCAACGATCACGATCTCATCCGCCCACTTGACCGCTTCGAGCGTTCGGGGAAGATTTTTCTCTTCGTTGCGGGCGATCATGGCGATGGAGAGCGTAGCTGGCATGCTTACAATAGTTCCTCACTTCCTACCATCTACTTTGCCACGCCGCAAACGCAACTAGCGGCCAACAGCCTCACTGCCTGGCCTCCTGAACTTCTTCCGCGCCTCAGCCACGCTTGCTCTGATCACACAACCCTCGGCGTGATCGTTGACCAGCCCCATCGCCTGCATGAAGGCATACACCGTTGTCGGCCCGACAAATTTCCAGCCCAGCTTCTTAAGCTCCGTCGACAGGGCCACCGACTCCGCCGAGGTCGACACTGTCTGCGCTTTCGCCGTCTGCCCAACCTCTGCTTCGTAACGCCAGATGAAGGCCGCCAGTGAGCCTTCCTCTTTAACAATCTCTCGTGCCCGTTGAGCATTGTTGATCACCGCCTCGATCTTGCCGCGGTGGCGAACAATCCCTTCGTCCCTGAGCAGCCGCTCGACATCGCGCTCGGTGAAACGCGCCACCTTGTCGAAATCGAAGCCACGAAAGGCCGCACGGAAGTTCTCGCGCTTGGCAAGGATTGTGCGCCAGCTCAGTCCGGCTTGAAAACCCTCTAGGCTCAGCTTCTCGAATAAACGCTGATCATCGCAGACCGGAAAACCCCATTCGGTGTCGTGATAACGAAGAAATTCCGGAGCCGACGCGCTCCAGCCGCAGCGCGCCTTTCCGTCCGGACCCGTGATCGTTGTGCTCAATCTCCCCTCCCGTGAATCTGTGGCTACCGCCCAAGCCCGTTCTGAACCGCCTTGGAACGAAGAAGGATGGGAAGCACGCTCCCGATCTTACCCGCAACTGGCAAATGATCTGTTTGCTTGTAAACCCCTGATCCGTATAAGGCTTCGGCATTGCTTTGTATCAGGGCATGGCTTCTAGCCGTGCCATTAAGAGTGCCGGTCCGAAGGACCACACCTCGCTGCCGCAGGCTGGAGCGCAGCCACAGGCGAAGCGACCTCGTTTTTACACAAGTCTGTTCCGCGTGCCTTTTGAGGAACAGACTTGTGCCTATCCGACGCGCGCGAGCGCCACCTTTGTCGGCCGATTTTGCCTCAGCGACAAGCCGCTCTCATCATTTGTCAAGTTCTTGCCCGCAACTTTCTCCGCAACTCATTCATTCCAAATGAAAGATAGCTCTGGAATGTTGGCGGACAATTACCGCTGAGTCGTTAGAATAGAAGTAGTACCTCGAAGGCCCCGCTTGTGGGCCTTTTCTATTGCCCGAACTATTTAAAGGAGCTGCCCCGAATGTCCAAGGTCCGTCTCTGCGCTCAGATTCTCCCCACCGGCTCGCAATGCCGGCAGTTCGCCCTCAGAAGCCGCCCCTGGTGTCAGGTCCACGCCAATTCTCGCCAGCGCGAAAGGGCGGTCCATGCCAGCGAGGTTGTCGCAATGTTCCCCTCCATGGACCTCTTTGAGGCTGCCGTCATCCTCCTCGACATCACCTTTGAAGTGCAGCACAAACACCTCTCCCCGCTCCACGCCTACGCCATCTATGAGGCAGCGGTAAAAAGGATCGATCAGTTGGCCGAGGAGGCTTACATCGCGCGGGAGCAAACCCGAGTCGCGGCCGAGCAGGCAGCCCGCCGCCCTCCGGCGGCACCAGTCAACCCTCACCAGAACAATCGGTTACAGCCATTTCCAGTAAAATGAAACGGTTACGGACACAGCATCGCTTTCAGTCCGATAAGTCCCACCGCAACAAACGGTTACGGCCCGCTCTCAATGGAATGAAACGGTTACGGATCAGGGGGCAACAAGCGCCCTCGAATGAAACGCTTACGGAAAGCCCGCAAAACAGGGGGGAGGGGGTACCTGTAGATGGTCAAGAGGTTGTTCCGATGTCGGAGCGGCTGATGGGCGGGCTGTAATGGAGGCTACCATGGGGTCTTTCCCGGTTGTAGTAATCGTTCCATGGCTGTAAGTGGAGATCTCTTTGATCGGAGTCTGACCAGTGTTTTGCGTAGGCCCATTCGCGCAAGGCGGTCTGGATAAATCGTTCCGCCTTGCCATTGGTTTGCGGGGAGTAGGGCCTGGTGCGGCGGTGTTTGATGGCCAGCTGCTGGCAGGCCCGGGCGAACTGCCATGAGCGGTAGCTGCTGCCATTGTCGGTCAGCTGCGCGCGCACGCCGATACCGTAGCGGGCGAAGAACTCCACGGCCTGGTGCAGGAAGGCGATGGTGGTTTCGGCTTTCTGATCGGGGAGCAGGCGGGTAAAGGCCATGCGCGAGTGGTCGTCGACGGCCACATGCAGGGCGAGCAGACCTGGATGCTTATACTTGCCGCGCAAGCGGCCATCGCCGCGCAGCGAGACCTCGCCGAAGCGGGTCATGCCCTTGATATCGAGATGGAGCAGATCGCCCGGCGCGGGATGTTCATAGCGGCGCACGGGTGGCCGTGGATAGAGATCGCGCCAACGGCTCAGCCGGACACGGCGCAGAATGCGGCTGACCGTGGCCTGGCTCAGCCCCAGGTCACGGGCGATGCGCCAGCCGCTGTGGTGAAGCCGGCGAAGAGCAACCACCTTTTCCACTAAGAAGGAATCTGTCTGGCGCGGGCTGTGGTGCGGACGCGAACTGCGATCGGCCAGGCCGGCGACTCCCAGTTGCCGATAACGGCCCATCCATTTGGCTGCCGTCTTGGAACTGACACTGAAGCGCGCAGCTGCCGCTTTCAGCGTCACGCCTTGGTGGATCACCATGCGGGCCAGCCGCTCTCGACTGACCGCCGTCCATGGGGCATTCTTGTGATAGTCCATTCGGTCTCCGGGAATACTGATTGCTCGTCACAACCAGCTTCTCCGGCTCAGATCGAATGGACAACGTCTTGAAACATCACAGCTACCCTCAGCCGCGGGCAAACACCACCACTCCGTTAGCGGGAATTACCACGCTCGCCGACTGCCCGAACCCGTGCATTCCGGATCCCGACGCCCAGACACCTCCGCCATTCCCCGCCACCTGGGGATTCACCCAGTTGTCGTAGACATCGCTGTTGAAAACCTCAGCCCAGAATCCGCCCGACGGGAAGCCGATCTCATAGCCCCACCACGTCGACTCCGAAAGCGTCGCCACGACGATGACGTCTTGCCCGGAATCCAGCCAGCGGTGGTAGGCAATCACCCGGTTCTGGTCGTGGACATGGAACGGGTTGACGTTGTCGCCGCGGATCGCGGGCTGGTTCCACCGCAGGCGAATCAGGTCCTGCGTGAAGCGCAGATGGTTGACCATGGCCTGGTCAGCTCCGTTTACGCCGCCCCACCAGATCAAGTTGGGCGACGTGGGGTCCCAGTTCCACTGCTTGTCCTCGAGAAACTCCTGCCCCATGAAGATATGGGGCATACCCGGAGAGGTCATCAGCACGCCTGTCGCAAACCGCGACCTGCTTCGCGCATACCACGACCGCGAGTTCGAACTGTCTGCCAGCACGGGAAGGCGCGGCTCTCGACCGATGGCGACCAGATCGTGGTTCTCCACGCACGGCACCCCCATCCATCCATGCCCAACGCCCTGCGGATAAAGGTTGCCGGCGATGGAGTCGAAGTCGATGCTGGCCCACTGCCCCTGCGAAGACTGCGAGATCGCGTTGCGGACAGCGCCTCGCAGCCCGTCGTGCTGTACTACATCGAAGCCGGTGCCCCCCCAGGTCGTCGGCGTCAGGATCAACCAAGTCGGCCGAAAATAATCGGGATTATCCCCTTCCCAATACTCGGCGTTCAGCAGGAGTCGAGGTTTCAGGTAGTGCACACTATCCGTGAAATTGCAGCAGAATTGCCAGCCGGAATCCTGGTTCATCGCGAGCAAATCGCTGATCTCGTCGCAGCGAAATCCGTCGGCGTGGAATTCCTGAATGTAGTAGCTGGCATTGTTGATGAGGAACTGGCTCACCGCTTCATTCCAAAGGGCAAACGACAGCCCTCCCGCGGTCGACTGATCGGTGAAATACAAGCTCTGGTTCAGGTTGAACGGATCATCTGCCCGATCGCCGAAGAAGATACCCTGATCGTCGCCTTCGAAGCCGCCCGCATGGTTGTACACGACATCAAAGATCACTGCGATGCCGTAGAGATGACACAGATCCACCATGGCCTTCAGCTGCGCCGGCCCGGTGCTGATGTCATTGAACGAGATCGGCGCGCAACCCTTGTTAGCGAGCATCCGATTGATATTCCCGAGGTATCCATTGAGAACGTTCGGATCAGTAACCACGACGGGAAAGTCCGGCGAGAAGAGGTCAGCCCCGTTATAACCCATCGAAACATCTGTCTCCGCTTCATCGATCGGCAAAGGCTGCAGCACGTTTATGCCGAGCGCCTGCAGGTACTCGATCTTCCCGATGACATCAAGGAAGGTGGAGGAGGCTTTTCCCGGCGAACTCGGTGCATATGTCCCGATATGCAGCTGGTAGATGATCATGTCAGAGAAATCCGGCGTGACGAACTGCGCGTCATGCCACGGATAGGCATCGCTGGAGCGGATCAGGCAGCAGCAGATCGGGAAGGCCTGGTCTGTCGCCATCTCGCGCGCGTAGGGATCCCGCTTGTAACCGCTCGAGCCTGTACCGACGACCCAGTAGTGATAGGGGTCGCTGTCCTGCGCATCGGCGATAAAGCCCGTCCAGAATCCATTGCCATCCTTGGCCATCAACAGGTCGTCAGTCTGGCCGGATTGCCACGTCCCTCCAAAGTAGCCATTGACATAGACAGCAGTCGCCCGCGGTGCCCACAGCCGAAAGGTGGCGCCTCCCCCCTCCACGAGATTTGCTCCCATCGGGGTCGTCGGAAAGATATTCGCTTGAGAAAGCATGCATGATCTCCTGATTACCGGTATCTGAATCTGGGATGAAAGCGAAAGCTGGTAAAGGTCCAAGCTGGATGAGAGTAGCGTACCTCAGATTTACGCCGCATCTCATGAAATACTCAACCGGGCAATCGGTCCCGTTGGGCGTGGGATCATGGCAGAATACCGCGATGACAACCACGCAATCTTCACCGATTCCAAATTTTCTATACGGCACCGCCTGGAAGGAAGAACGCACCGCGGCTTTGACCGAGCTTGCGTTGCGTATAGGCTTTCGGGCCATCGACACCGCCAACCAGCGGCGGCATTACTTCGAAGCGGGAGTGGGCCAGGGACTCGCCGCAGCTTATCGCGCGAGGGTGGCGCGCCGTGAGGATCTATTTCTGCAAACAAAATTCACGTATGAACGGGGTCAGGACCACCGTCTGCCCTACGATCCAACAGCCCCACTGTCATTGCAGGTTGCCCAATCGATGACTAGTTCGCTCGAACATCTGGGGACAGACTACGTAGACAGCTACATATTGCATGGACCCTCCTCCAGCTTCGACTGGACGGACGCCGATGCGGTGGTCTGGGAGGCGATGAGAAGGGAGCGCGATGCCGGCCGCTCGCGGCTGCTCGGTGTAAGCAATGTTTCCCTGCGACATCTTGAGCAGATGGCTCGCATCCACAAGGAACCTCCTGCCTTTGTGCAAAACCGATGCTTCGCCCGCCAGGGCTGGGATCGCGAGGTGCGCATCTTTTGTCGGGAGAGAAAGATCATCTATCAGGGATTTTCATTGCTCACTGCAAATGCGGAAGCCCTCCGCCATCCAACAATCGCGGGCATAGCCTCGCAGGCTAACGCCACTCCAGCGCAAGTGGTATTTGCTTTCGCGTGCGCGGTCGGGATGTTGCCATTGACCGGAACCTCGGATGCCGAGCACATGCAGCACGACCTGGACAGTCGCGACTTAAGACTTTCGCCGGATATGGTGAGGACGATCGACCATCTGGAGAGTTGACCGAGAAATATTCGCGGGGTTCAGTTCGTTCCTCCGGGGCGAGGCGATTTCGTCGCACGGGGAACCGAAATCATTGAGGGAATTGGAGGCGCGGGTCGGGATCGAACTCGCACCCGGCATTGATAGCATGTAACTTAATGAATCTATAAGACGCATGAGACGCAAGAAACGCACTAAACGCAAAGCGTTAGCACAAAATTAGCACAAATGCTCTGCGTGGGTCTGCGCGAGTCGGGTAGCACCACTGGCATCAGAACTGGCACCCCTACACTCTTCTGCATAAGACCATCGAGGAACCGATTCAGGAACCCTTGTTCCGTCAGGGTCGTACAGAAATCCGTCCGAAGTATACTCCGACTCGCGGGTCTCCACTCTCGCACCCGTTAGCGGCCGGGCAAAGCTCCCGCTTTCAGATCCATTCACGTATAGGACTACGGGGGAACTGACACTCTTTTTAGGATCTCTTCCCGGAGCTGTGCGCCGGGAGCACAGGTGGTTGCGCAAACCGCGGAGCATCTCTAAGACTCCCCGTTCGAATCTGATTTTCTCTGGGCTCTAAATACCCATGTCAGGGCGGTGATGACTGCCGCTGCAGCGACAAAGAGTTCTGCCCATAAAAATGAGACGTAATCTCCAAGGACTCCCACGGGAGGGACACCCGGCTGGATGTTTCGCAGAGCTGGCAATCCAAAAATCAGGCCGATGGACAAGGAAAGGGGTAATATATCCAATTTTTCGCGGCGGGAGACTATCGCCTTGAGGGCCATTGCCACGACGCTGACGGCAATGGCCATCATCAGGCACATAACGGTGATGGAGACATTGACCAGATTGTAGGGACGCTTCAGGCTCAGGTGGATTCGAGTGGCAGCGATGTCCTTGTTGCGAATGACCTCTCCGTTATATTTCATACCCGGAGTCGAAGCCAACAGAGAGATGGAGATCGGGACCGGCCGCTTGTCCAGTGTCGCAATTTCGGCAGGTGGCGCGTCCCCAACGTCGGAGTCCGCTGGAAGGATTGCAGGTGCTGGGGATGCAGCAGCCGGAGAGGGTGTTGTCGGCGCTAAAGGCGTTGCGGATACCGGGGGTAACGCAGGAGGGAGTAGAGGTATCTTGGGCCTCACGGATTTATCCGGCGTATCCACCAGGAGCCATATGTTGGTCTCATAGCGATCGAAAGGATACCGGTTGATGTCTCCCTCCAGGGGAAGCGTCACCTCAATGCGGCTCAACGTCTCCCCCTTGCGGAGTTCGAAGATCTGCGGTCCCGGGGAGTTGTTCACCAAGAATCGCAGATCAACCTTGGGAGTCGCCGAGTCCCTGGCAATATTGCCAGCGGGCTGGATGCGAAACCGTGCGGTCAATTGCCGCGTCGTCGGGTCTACTCTTATGACCGTGATGGAAACGAGGACACGGTCCGCTATGGCCACATCGTCCCTCAATTCCAACGACCGCTCACGTCTTTCGTGAATAATTCGCCAAAGTGCAGTGAGATACGCCCCGATGAAAATCAGGCCGACCAGGGTGCTCAACAAAATTCGTTTCTTGTGCACTCTTCATGCCCTCCTTGTCGGGTGCCGGGCCTCCAAACATGCATGTCACACCCCACTCTAAATCGCCGAGGCCCCACTCTGGCCAAAAGATAGCCTCCTGCTGACAACTTCGCCGGATTATGCTGGTGGCCCATGGATAACTGCCTCAGATGCGGCTGGCCTCTGGAACGGCGAGCCCGCGAAGGATTCCTGGAGCGGGATCTTCTGCACCACGTCGGGTTTTACCCATGGCAATGCTGGGATTGTCAAATTACCTACTACAGGCGATCGCGAAACGCGGCAAAATTCGCCAGTGAGGACGTTGAGGGCGAGGAAGATCGCAGGCTCAAATCCATGGTGCAAAAACGTCCAGCCCTGACGCCGCAAACTCCGCGCATCATTGACGTCAGACAGTTCCTCGAGGGGCAGATCCACTTGAGAAAAGAGATTTGAGCACACTCTTTGCCTTGGAGTGTTCCAAGGTAGCCGCAGGTTGCTGCGCAGCCGCTTAGGCTCCCGGGCTCGAACGGATGGCCTGTCCGTTGATCCAGCCCCGCGCATGTTCGCCGGATTACATGGCGAACAACTCAGTGAGACTGGTTAGCTTCAGCAGTTCGCTCACACGAGGCGACAGGTTGACGAGTCCGAGCTTAACCAGCCCCTTGTTGATGGCGGATACCTTCAGGCCAACCAATGTACCCAAGCCGGAGCTGTCCAGGAATTGCAGATCACTACAGTCAATCATGATGCGACGTCGGCCGGCCTCGATGAGCGGCTTGACCAGTTCTCTGATTTCTTTGGCGCTTTCGCTCATCAGCCTACCGTGGCATTTGATGGTTATGACTGGCAGTCTGTATGCACCTAACGATTCCTCAATATCGAAATGGATCAAGGGTTTTGCCGTCATTGCTGCAATCTCCTGTCAAGGACCAAGCCTATTGACCCGTGTGTGCATTGATTTCGAAGGTGAAAAAGCACCCGCAGACGGATAGATCTGCGAGTGCCAGTGAGTAGTGAGCCTTCCCCCTGAAGGTCCACTGCATTGACGACAACATTACCCTGCAAAGATCACGACGAAAATCCCCCGTTAGTTACTCCCTGGTAATCATCGCCAGCGCCCAAAAAAATGGGGCGCCTAGGAGAGCGCCCCGAATCGTGATTTATGGAGCCTTGATGATGTCCGAGACGCACCGCCGCGTCCGAAAGTTTCATCTCGGACGTGAATTCCGTGGCTTGCAGAGCCTGTATCATGTGAGCTTTCTGGGAACAGCTACCCCGCTTTGCGCGCACTCGGGAACGTGATGACGCGCGATACTTTCCCCTGTCGCTCCGGCGAGGACTGCGTTGCCATATAGCTCACCGTCGAGGTTGAGGTATACCAAAAGCCGTTGAAATTCTCTCTTGACTCTACCGGTGGCCCTTTCTCGGCACCTGGCGCAGACGGGCGTGGCGTTGGGTTGGTCGTGCACATTGCCCCTGGTGCCGCCGCCTTGGGGGAGCATCTGCTGCCTGCTATAGCGCTTGATCATCTTTGGGCTGCAATGCCCTGCGATCTCTTGCGCAACTTGGGTTGAGACCTTGGGATCGGATAGGAGTTTCGTAATGCAGTGGCTCCGCATGTCTTAGGGGTCTAGATGTCCGAGGCCGGCTTCCTTGAGGATGAGTCGAGCTGCGGAGTAAATCCCAGACGCGGGCTCGGAAAAGATCGGCTGTGAAGTCTTTATCCTGTGGGCTGGATTGGCTCTTTGCTCAGGCGTCAGGCGCGCGTTATGCGGAAGTATGTATTGCTCGGGTCGTGAGCCGCCCAGCTTCTCCCAGCGCTTCAGCAGCCAGCGCACCGACCGCAGAGCCAGAAAGTTCAGCGGAATTGTCCGCACGCGAAAATCGTTCTTCGTGCCGCCGTTTACGGTAACGAAGGGGATTTCTTCATCGAGGAACACGTCTTCCCGTTTAAGGTGCCTCAATTCGCCGAAGCCCATTGAAGTATTCGCCATGACGATCAAGGAGTGCCCAGCGACCAGGCGCCGCTTCCCGCTAGATAGTGCAACCACGACCAAACGCCGCTCTTCGTCCTCGCTCATACTTTGGCGCACTTTGGTCTTCGGCACCGGCAAGGGGCGATAGATGTCCTGCATGGCCTTCCAGGCATCGACTTCGCGGAAGATCATCTGCAGCGCCATGACCTCCTGATTGATCCGACTGGCACCCGCCCGCTCTTGTCGCCAGCGTTGATAGGCGCGAACTTGATCAATCCCGATCCTGCCGAGAGGAGTCTCGCTGAAGAATGCCTGGAGCATCTTGACGTACTGCTCGTAGCTGCGGAGCGTGCGGGAGATCGTGATCGGCAAGTCAGTTACGCCAACGCCCGGGGTCTGTCCCTGGTTTCGCTGCTCAATAGGCAAATCCCAAAGCACGCCAAGTGAGAAGCTTGCTCTCGCTTGCTGCCAAATCGCCAACTCACTCATCGAGGTTCGAATTCCGAAGACGATTCCATCTTGCTTTGGGGGTTGACTTCTAACATGGGGTAATTGCGGTGGTGGCTGCGGTGCGATAGAACTGCCTTGCAAGAGTCGGTTTCAATCCCTTTTACGGAGATGGCTATGGAGCATTTTGTCGGTTTGGATGTATCGCAGGAGGCCACGCACCTTTGCATAGTCGACAGTACGGGAAAGACGGTCTGGCAGGGCAAATGTGATTCAAACGCCGGACGCAATCGCGATTACCGTCAAGGCAAGAGCGCCCAGAGTGGTCCGCATAGGTCTGGAGAGTGGTGCACTGTCAACCTGGCACTGGCATTCACTCAGCGCCATGGGGCTACCGGTAGTCTGTCTGGATGCCCGCCATGCCAAGGCCGCGTTGAATATGCAGGTCAACAAGACCGAGAAGAATGACGCGGCCGGCCTCGCTCACATCGTGAGGACAGGCTGGTACCGCGAGGTACAGGTAAAGAGCATGGACAGCCATAGTGTTCGGGCAATGCTTGGCACGCGCAGCCAGCTAGTTGGCATCCGCACCGACGTGCGCAACCAGATCCGCGGGGTTCTTAAGACATTTGGCATTGTGCTGGGGAAGAACGGCGGGAAGGTATTGGAGCGACAGGTTCGGGAACTGAATCTCGGCAATGGCATGCTGGAGGAAGCCCTCCGTGCTTTGCTGGCAGTATTGCGCAGCGTGAGCGAACAGGTGGCAAGACTGGATCAGATCGCTCGTCGTCATGCAAAGCAGCATGTGGCATGCCGTCATTTGATGGGGATTCCTGGCGTCGGACCTCTGACCGCCACCGCATTTGTGACTGCTATCGATGATCCAAAGAAATTCAAGAAGTCAAAGAGCGTGGGAGCTTTCCTGGGTCTTACGCCTCGGGCCTACCAATCGGGCGAGATTGATGTGAACGGCCGTATCTCCAAATGTGGCGACCAACTGGCCAGAACTTACCTATACGAAGCGGCGAGCTCGCTGTTGACGAGAGTGCAGAAATGGTCTGCGCTCAAGGCGTGGGGTCTGCGCATCGCCAAGCGGTCGGGAATGAGAAAGGCGAAAGTGGCCGTCGCCAGAAAGCTTGCAGTCGTTATGCATCAGATGTGGTCCACTGGTGAGGAGTTTCGCTGGTCTAATGCCGAATCCTCCTCTCCATAGAAACACGGGGGGATATATCAAGAGATCCGTCATCCGACGGTAGCCTTGTCCCTTGCTGGGACGAAGCAACAGCGATCCCGCTTATCGAGTTGCAGACCTTCCTCTAAGGAAGTAAATGCGCTTCTAACATTGGGAAGCTGTCGCTTTCTAATGCCATGTTGTGGCGAGCGAGCATCGACCACGGAGAGAACCATGAGCCCGGCAAGAGCAGGAGCATCAGAGCCAAAATGCACCGAGCGATGGCGAAATAGATGGATCGAAGGCAAGAAATATGTTGACTTAGAGTCCGCAATTAGAGAACTCGACAAAATACATTATCGCGCTTAAAACTAGCCGGGCGAGGGACGATACCTCATGCACTCCCGACGGTCAAATCGCGGAATCTGACCCCCGCCCAGTTCGACCATCTCTCGGATGTTCCGCCCGAGGTGGAATGGCTTTGCGAACATTGGCAGCAGGAAAACAAAACCGGGCCTACCAGCGCGACGTTGCCGAGTTCTCATCCTTTACAGGCCTGACCAGACCCACCCAGATGCGCACCATCACGCACGGGCATGTGATTGCTTGGCGCAAGGACATGGAACGCCGCGGACTGTCTCCGGCAAGCATCCGCCGCAAGCTCTCGGCTCTCTCGTCCCTGTTCGACTATCTCTGCGAGCGCAATGCCGTCGCCGGTAACCCAGTGAATGGCGTCACGCGGCCGATGGCGAACAATAACGAAGGCGGCACGCCCCGCACTCGGAGACCCCGAGGTGCCAGCCGCTCGATGCCCCGACGGCGAAGACACTTAAGGGCGTGACCGACCGGGCGATCCTCAGATCAGCGTCAGGTCGGGCCGTTAAGTTGCGCTGTCCCGTATGCTCCTGTGTCCGGGGCCCCAACTGCCCTTGTGCGGACAGTTCCAGAAACCCCAAGCTCGCGGCAGCCATTAAGTGCCTGAGCCCTTGATGAACCAACAGCTTTGCCGGCGTTCCAGAATCTGATGGCTTTGGAAGAGGATCTACGGGGCTGATGAGCCACCGCGGACGAGATAATTCGGATTCGTGCAATAAATCAGCTCAAAAGCCCGGTCATACATCGGGAGAATGCCCGCGTGGTCCGAGGGATTTTGTTGGGAAAAAAGATCCTCTAGCTTGTTTCCCAGATCGACTTGGCTGCGGAGCCCTTGATTTTGTAGGTATTTTGAAAAGGGACCGACTAGCTCAGGCATGAATTCTGCAACTTCAACGTAGTAGGTGGCTATCGGTTCCGGAAAAGGCAGATTAGTGAAATTCGAATTTGCCTGGATTGCTTGTTGAACAAATTCCCGTTCTTCTCCGATAGGATCAAGTCCCATGGCTTTCATTTCCGGAAAGAATTGCTTATGTTCATATGCTGAGGTTACCAGGGCCATAGTGTCGCTTCTTCTTGCAAGCAGTTGCGGATCAAAAATCTCTGGCCAGGGGCATCCTGGTATGGACTGAAGCTTCGGCACTCCATCGACGTTCTCCAGCTTCAAATGCAGGAGCTCGTGGCCGATCGAGGATTCATCAGGATGCACAATTTCGATTGTAGGAACACCGCCCACAACAAGCGATCGACCTGCCAGCTCCACATTGAGGTTCTTTACGTTTTGTTTGATCTCACACTTTATGGGCTGGCTGAGTTTGGCCGCGATTTTGGCAGTTACTTGTTGTAGCGCTGGACGCAGATGTACTCCACATAGCTCTGACTCCTCCCGGACATGTGGTTTACTTCTAGGTTGGCGACCACCGAGCGCACTCCAATCAATCCGCCCAAATACTCTGTTCCTCGTCGCTTCGCTCGGAAAATCTTACTAGGAGATCAGCAAGAATACCCTTGACCCTCACAGGTCCGGCGTTTACAAAGGCTGCTGCGCGAACTAGGCAACTCGCAATATCGGTTTTCACTCGGGTGTCCAATACAGCTTCGATTTCCAAGTGACGCGCCCTGTCCGCAGGCAAAGCAGGGTGAGAATCGTGGGAAGTTTCACCGGCGTGAAACGCTCGTTCCCACCGTTTCCATATATTCCAATCCTCCATCGCCAACTGAAACAAATCCGAAGCCACTGGGGTGAGCCTGTAAAAGTTCGTATAATCCTGCTTCGCATCAGAGAATATGCAGTCATAGAAGTGGGGCTGGCCATCGAAACTTGCGATGCCTGTCTGGGGCCGTCGTAGTACTCGGTAACGGTGAAGACTTCCTCAAAGCCACGCAAGAGCGGTGCGGGGATCATAGAGCACTTTATCAAAATCGTATTTCGAACGCGCGATTAAGGAGTTCCGGCAGACGAAGCGACGGGCCTTAGCGGCCCGCGCTTCATCTGTGATGAAGTTAGCGCTGGCGGGTGTTGGCGAGCGCCCGGAGGATAGTGCGGGTGTTCTGGTTCATGGCCCGACGAAGGTACATGGTGATAGCGAATAGAAGGACCAGGAAGAAGAGGTCGACGCGAAGGATCGAATGCAGAAGTCCGCCAAGGGTTTCCGGCGGAAACATGTGGATGTGCATCCAGATGAAGACGACCACCGCGAGTATCGCGAGCACACCAACGATAATGCGAGAGTTGCGTTCCGACCTGTCGGCGGCCGCGAGGGCTTGCTGGACGAAGATGAGTTCGGCATTGACGTTGCCGGAATTGGGCTGCTGCGGTTCGGGGCTCATGCTGGTTTCCTTTCGGGCTTGAGGTGTTTGCGAAGGGTTGTGACTCCGTAGTGGGGACGCGACTTGGCGGTGCCGATCGGAATCTCCAGGATGGCAGCACTCTCTTCGAGTGAAAAGTCATGCTGGTAGTGAAGAAGGAGGACAGCTCGGCTAGCAGGCGAGACGCGGTCGAGGAGGGCAAGGAACGCGTCGTCGGAGAAATCGCCGAAATTGGCATTTAGGGTGGTGAAGGATTCGGGCGGAGCTTCGTCGAGGGGCCGCCAGCGGCTGGAGCGTTTGAGGTGAGAGAAGGCGATGCGCGAAGCGATCCGGAGAGTCCAAGGACGAAAGACGGCTGGCTCGCGAAGGAACCGGAGCTTGCGGAAAACCTGAAGCGAACTCTCTTGGAGGATGTCGTCGGCAAGTTCGGCGCCGGCGAGGCGGATGATATACCGGCGCAATGGTGCATGGGTGTCACGGAGGAGCTGTTCAAATGCGGCCCGGTCACCAGATTGAGCGAGGAGGACGAGGAGAGTTTGGTCGGGGGCTTCAGTCTCCTTCGCGTCGATCGGGGCATTCATAGTTGAGAGAGGGGTCGGAGAGCCGGAAAGTTCGGTTTCGCAGAAAAATAATCAGCAACTGGAGTTTTAGCATAGACGCCGTGCCTCTGTGTTTCGGGGATGGCCGTCACTTGTCCGAGAAGCCGTGCATATTCAACAGGTCGATGCAACACCATCTGAAGCTAGGGTCTGACCCAAGGTGGTGTTTATGGCACAAGGAAAACGGGCGGAGGTTTTTGAGGCACAGCGGACCGACATCTGGCAGCGTTGGAAGGCGGGGGAGTCGTTGCATGAAATTGGACGTGCCTATGGCAAGCCAGCGAGCTGCATTCGCTGTTTGTTGTTGCCTCGTGGAGGGATTCCCCCAGCCGCTCGCCGGCGCTCTCGTCTAGCGCTCACCTTGGCTGAGCGAGAGGACATTTCGCGAGGAATCGCTTCCGGCTCATCGATTCGTGCGATAGCCAGTGGTCTCGATCGAGCGGCGTCAACGGTGAGCCGGGAGGTTACACGCCATGGTGGCCGTTCAGCCTATCGCGCCCATGATGCGGATAGCCAAGCCTGGAAATCCGCGATGCGACCGAAGAGGTGTCTTCTCGCCGGGAACCGCAAGTTGCGGAACATGGTTGCGAATAGACTGGTGCTGGACTGGTCGCCGGAGCAGATTTCCGGATGGCTGAAGAAGCAGTATCCTGCATGCGGTACATGATGCGTTGTTTGCTTCGCATCTTCCGACCGGTAGATCCAACCATCCTCCACCTTTATATAGCTCATCACAGCACCACGGCCCACCGTTTTGCCGAGAGCACGTGTTCCAGCGCTCCTCAGATTCCGGTACATAGCGCTGCACCTGGCCGGTCTGCATCTCCAGGAGAACCAAGCAAGCCAGTGGAACGTCGTCCTGCGGGTAGTTTACGCATCTGCTCACTACATTCGCGCAGGAGAAGCGCGCAACTCCTGCGCAAATTTCTCTGGCATGGATGTTACATAAGAAGGGCTTCATCGTGCCGATCCCGGGAATGCGGAAGATCGAGCGCATCGAGGAAAACCTCGGCGCTGCTGACGTAGTGCTGACCGACGATGAGTTCATGCGGATTGAGGAGGAGTTGGCAAACGTAAAGATCCACGAGGATATTGCCAAGTTGCGCTCTCAAAACTGACCCCATAGGAAAACAAAAAGAGACAGAATCCTGCGGATTGAAGTTCGCAGAACCAGACCTTGAAAGAAATAAAGATGAACGTTAGCGCCCATAAGACATTGAACAACGGCGTAGCGATGCCGGTCCTCGGCCTCGGAGTCCCAGATTCGCTCCCTTACTCGCTGTCGTCATAGACTTTTTGACCTTCGCACCCGGAACGACGCAGAGGGACGGTTCCCCATGGGTGTCAAGCGAGCGGTAGGGCTGATCGGACGTTGGATATCTTTAGGAGAAATTCGCTCAACCTTGAATCCGGCGGCCAAGCGCTTCCAAAACTCACCCGCCCTTCCTTCCTTCATCTGCATGGCCGCGCGTCCTACTCTAGTGGCTCTCGGCGTAGAACTTTTCCAATTCCAGCAGCAGCCAATTCGCCACTTCATTCGTGGACATCGGCCCCGACTGGGACGCGGATCCTGGGGTCCAGCGGATATTATCTTCTCCCGAAGGCTGCAATCGGTATTGACGGTTTCCAATTGTGTCCACGTCCAATTTCGCATACTGCGCCAAGTAGGTGAAGTCATCTGCAGGCTGCTGGCGATTTTCTAACAAAGTCAAATAGGTGTCCCCAAGATATACCGTGTCTGGAGCATTCGGTTGGAAGGATTTGTTGTCAAAGGTTCGTCTGGCGCATTTGGCCATCACATTTCTGCAGGTCGGGCCACGCTGTTTTGAGCTTCTGATGAATAAGTCTTTTTTCGGGTTGTTCTCGTCGGGGTTACGTTGCCCTCGCCTGGTTGTGTCCTCTTCTCACCAGGCTCAGATTGCGTCTTTTTAAGTGTTTCGTTCAAGTCGTTCATAACAGGTTGCTCCTCGCAACTCTGAGCAGCAGCGAAATAGCGATGGTCTTTTCGGCGGCCGTTCGGACGGTATTTCAAACGAATGTTCTTGATGCGATTCTCCCGATGGGCCTCACAAGGGTCTGCCAGTCTGCCGCCAGTGCCTTTTCGACATGTTGAGACATGAGATCACAGTTTGCAGGAGCAGGCCGATGTCTCTTCGGCACGTCGCGCTCTGTATGTAGTCAAGATCGAGGCATGCCTTGGTGGGCTTGATGAAGGCTTCATAGAAGGATTCCAAATCGTGTTTGGGGATGCCAAGCAGGAGTTCTTCTTCGTGCCGAAAAGCGAGGGTCGCTGGACCGGTGATGCCAGGACGAACGGTCATTCGGAGGGCTTCGTGGTGCGGTAACTTTGGTCGCGGCCCCACGAGGCTCATATCGCCTTTGAGCACGTTCCAGAATTGGGGGAGCTCGTCGAGCTTGTAATAGCGCAGGAAAGAGCCAACCCTGGTAATTCTCAAGTCGCCCCTCACAGTGATGTTTGATCCAGAGATCTCTTCGACGCGCATGGATCGGAACTTGTAAAGCGTAAACTCCCGCCCATTCCTTCCTATGCGTCGCTGACGGAACAGGATTGGGCCGCGAGAGCTCAGCCCCACAATCAGACTCACTACCATCAAGACGGGCAGAGAGATTAGCAGAGCAAGTGTTGCGATAACAAAGTCGAAACAACGTCGCTGTTTTGAGGCTGCCCACGGACTAGCCTTCTGTACCAGCAGGAGGGCCGAACGCACTTCGCTGGTTGGGACGTGTGAAGCATCCTGATCCTGCCATTTATCAGGTTCCTGGATATTACGATTCGTGCTGACGTGGTCCTGATCAGCAGAAGCCAACTCAACGAACGACAGCACACTCATAATGAGGGAAAACTCCTGAAGATCGAAAATCACGAGCAGGAAACTGCGGCGTGCCGGCGTGCGATGGGCAGTTATCCGGTCTTACCACTGCGTTTACCCAGAAACTTTCTCGTGCAAATTGACCCTCTGGATGGTTTTCTCACCCAAATGAGAACTTCCAAACAGAAAAAGACTGCGCCCGACCTATAAACATGTGATGCTCAATTTTCGGTTTGCGAAACACACTTCAACATAACGTGGCCTTGAGTCTATGATCTTCGTCGCGCTGAGTGGCCTCGGGGAGGTGTTTTGAGATAACAGCCATTCCTGTTTATTGCCATACCTGCCTGGCTTGAGTGCGCATCTCATTTGTCGAGCGGTATGGAAAATCCAGTCAAGTCGAATCCTCGTATCTTTGTCGTAGATGATGAATAGTAAATTGCAAAGGTGCTCGCGGTGATTCTGCAGATGAACCTGTTTGATGCGGTTCCGTATTCCAGTCCAGAGGAAGCGCTTTTCTGCGGCAAGACAGAGGCCGCCCGACTGATCTCGCTATTGCCATACGAAATGAATTTCACTCATGCAGAGTGCTACTTGTTTCCGGTCAAGTAGTGCGCCTGAATTGATCGAAAAGGCAAAGGAAACGGGATACAGCTTTGGGTTGGTGCAAAAGCCATTCATCAGAAAAAGGCTGGTTGAGGCGTTGCTCAGTTTGTAATGCGTGAATACTCCTTATCAGCCACCTGCGATGTCTGGCTTCCAGCAACACGGCGAGGGGGTCATCAACGATGAGCAGAGGCAGCGTGTTACGTTCGGGCTAGTTCGTTCATCGCCTCAATCTCTTGATCGATTTTGCGGAGCTAGCTTCGCAAAATCTTTCATCGCGATGCGAAGCTTCAGCTCGCAACGCAGAACTTCCGCAACACTCCACGCTTGAGCAATGCAACCTCGAGGGTCGAATGGTCGTTCGGCGTCAAAAATCTCACTAATAGTGCCCGCGCCGGCCTGGCCCATCTCACTATCGAAGCCTGCGAGCAGAGCTTTGCCCGTTTCCCAATCTCCAGGATGAGCACGAAGCCAGGCATCAAAGAAGGGACCGATGAGCCATGCCCAGACAGTGCCCTGGTGATAAGCGGCGTCGCGAGCCAGGAGATTTCCATCGTATCGGGATTTGTAATTCGCATCGCCGGGCGCCAATGACCGCAGGCCATACGGGGTGAGTAACTTCTCGCGAACGATGCCGAGAACGGGCTTCCACTTGTCTTCGGCAAGAACAGCGTGAGGAAGAGAAATGCTTAATACCTGATTGGGTCGAAGGGAAGCGTCATTGCCTCCTCCTTCATCGTCAACGACGTCGTAACAATACCCGAGCTCGGATGACCAGAAACGGTTGTTGAAGCTCTGTTGCACCCTGGCTGCTTCCGAGGAAAGCTCCCGGCCACGGTCTGGATTGCCTATCATTTCTAACCAGCTCGCAGCTACACATAGTGCGTTATACCAAAGAGCATTAATTTCGACGGCCTTACCGCGACGGGGTGTTACCACCCAGTCGCCGACCTTGGCGTCCATCCAGGTCAGTTGGAAACCGTCTGCACCCTGGCGAAGCAGGCCATCGGCTGGATCGACACCGATGCCGAAGAGGGTTCCTTTCCGGTGCCAGCCGATAATGTCGAGGAGCGCCGGAAGAAGCACCTCGAGCGTTTCGGCGTCTTCAGTTGCCCGGATGTAACGATCTGCGGCGTGGAAATACCATAGGCTGGCATCGGCGGTGTTGTAGAGTCCGGACGTCTTTCCTTCCGGAAACATGTTCGGTATCAGACCGTCTCTTATGTATTTCGCAAAACTACGGAGGATGTACTCAGCTTCTCGAGTGCGGCCGGTAGAAATAGTGAGCCCCTCAAGCGAGATCATTGTGTCGCGACCCCAGTCGGTAAACCAGTGGTAACCGGCGATGACGGTGCGGACTTCGTCACCAATACTATGAGCCTGGACCGCGTCCGCTGTGCGGCCCACCGGAGAAATCAGGAACTGATCGGCGGAGAAGACGAGTTCGGCCGCGAAGCCGGAACGGGCGTCCTCGGGCGCCGCACGCAAGAGGCGCCGACGGCGTTCCGCCTCTGAGGCAAACGCGTCGTCTGGAGTCAGCGCGTTGATATGACTCCAATGCTCCGTCGAGATAGCGAGTGACGCCGAACGATCTTCCGTGAGGTTGACAGAGAAACATCCGGGGCTCCAGAGATTGCCTTTCCAGTCGTAGCCGCGACTTTGCTCGATGCGATAACGGAGCTCGGTGAGTTGTTCGAGTGCCAATTGGAACGACGTACCGTCGCCTAGCCAAGCAATGCGGAGCGGCGGAAGATCATTTGCGACCATGAGTTCATAGCCCCATTGAACTTCGCTGAACCGGTAATCTTCGTGTCTTGGCCCGCTGAGCGATCCCTCATGCGGGCGAACGTCGATCGCCGGTCGTAGTTCGAGTCGTGCGCCTTCGCCCTTGAGCAGCAGATAACGGATATACGTGGTGTTCTGCGCGTGCACCATGCAGACACGTTTTTCCAAGGTAAAGTTGTCTGCCGCATAGTTGAAAACAGGAAGGCCATTCTCGAGGCGGAAGTTCATCAAATATGGACTGACAGTGTCTGTCTGGGTCGCCCGGCTCAGGTTGTCAGCAGTTAACCTGTAGGCTCGATCATCGATACGAAGCGTTTCTTCGATCTGATTCATCATCATCATGCGTCCATGAGGGGCTGGCAACGCCGCGACGAGCCAACCGTGGAAACGGCGCGTATTCAGCCCTGCAATGGTTCCGGATGCATAGCCTCCCAAACCATTTGTTACGATCCATTCGCGGCCAAGCTCAGCGGCAGTTTGATCGACTTTGATTTCGCGAACGAGTCGCGGGGCACGAAAAACGTTCATGCTCCTCCTTAAATATGGGTTTCGTCATCGGTCTCGAGCGGCAAGATCGTCGACTGGAACCCTTAACCTGTAAAACCCGACTTTGGCTGTTCAGGACAGAACATCCCGGCGACCCGCACGGGAACCAGCAGGTGGGCACATTCACCCAGAATGTGCCACGGGCCGAACCTGCCTGGTGAGTACGATCCGCAACCGCCATATGCTGGCCACTCGCTCGACCATTGTACGGTCCAATCGCAGCCGGCAGGCGGGGCCACTAGAGGTTCCGGCAGATGAGGTAGATCGAGATCAGTGCCGAAATTTACAACCAGCAGGCGATCATCTCGGGAAGAAGTGATGTAGCGAAGCACAAAGCATCGATCACCGAGGACTGCCCCGTCACAATAACTCTCAATGGTGCTGTTCAGGACAGGATCGGTACGGCGCAGGGAAAGCAAATCAGTATGAAGCTTCAAAATCTTTGGGTGTTGTCGTTGTTCGGAAGGATCGAGCCGGGATCTGAGAAACGTTTGTGGATTCTCAGGATCGGCGCAGCACTCTTTCATCTCGGGGGTGTCCTGGCTCGCAAACTGCAACATGAAGGCGCCACGGCCCTCAGTGACCGACTTTGCGAGTTCTCCGGCATGATCGGCGAAGTAGTGAAATGGCGTCAGAGTTCCGTATTCCTGGCCTTGAAAAAACATAGGCGTGCCGGGTCCCAGAAGCCACAGCGCTGTCATGGTTCGATAGCGTGCAGGACTGGACTGCAGGCGAAGGCGCTGCGACCTTCCGAAGTTGGCCACCTGGTCATGGTTCTCAAGAAAGGTGATGAAGGCCCTGGCGTCGAGGTCCAGGCTCGATGTGCCTCGCGGGTTCTTCTGCCAGGAATAGTACTGGCCCTGATACAGGTAGCCATATTTGGCGGCGGAGATGAACTCCTGCGCATGACCGAGATGATCGCTAAAGTAGGCCTCGCGCCGGCCTGTGACCGCTACGACTGCGCTATGGTGGAAGTCATCGTTCCATACCGCATCAAGACCATATCCGTTTTCCTCGATGGGGCAGATGAGGCCGCAGTCCTGCGGTTCGTTTTCCGCAACAACTATAACGCTGCGCCCGTTTGCTGAATCTCGTGCACGCTGGCCGATCTCTGCGATGATATGAGCCCCGTGCGAGCCGTCATCGCGAATCGACTGTGTTGCGTCAAGCCGCAATCCGTCAAAGTGATATTCCGCTATCCAGTGCGCTACATTGTCCAGGAAAAAATTGCGCACAGGCAGACTATTGTCGCCATCAAAGTTGATGGCCGTTCCCCACTCCGTGCTGGTCTCGGATAAATAGTGATCTGAGTACTTGCTCAGGTAATTGCCGTCAGGGCCGAAGTGATTGTAGACCACGTCAAGAATTACCCCGATGCCGTGTTGGTGAGCGGTGTCGACCATCTGGCGAAGGTCGTCAGGGCGGCCATATCCGTGAAAAGGCGCGAAAAGATCGACTCCGTCGTAGCCCCAACCGACATTTCCAGCGAACTCAGCCAGAGGCATGCACTCAAGAACGGTAATGCCGAGGTCGCGCAGGCGAGAGAACTCATCTATCGCAGAGAGGTAAGTCCCTTGCGGGGTAAAAGTGCCGATATGCAATTCATAAAATACCTGCCCACTGAGAGAAACGCCGCTCCATTTCGATTCAGACTTACTCCAGGCGTAAGAATAAGGGTCAATAGTCTCGGATGCTCCATGAGGGCCCTCGGGCTGATAGCGCGAGGCGGGATCAGGAAATGGCTCACCGCCATCGAGGCTAAACCGATAGCGATCGCCCGCGTGTGCATTTGGGACAACGCCAGAAAAGTATCCGTCCTCTACAGCCTTGAGCACATGACGAGAAGCATCGTCAATCAATACGACTTCAACTTGTCGCGCACTTGGAGCCCACACTTCGAAATGTGTTCCCTGGGCCGAGGGTATCGCTCCTACAGATGATCGTTTTGGCATAACGGACGCTGATTCCAGTTTCTTCTTCGCTAATCCCTGGGGAATTGAGATGCCAAGAATGGATGAGCGGGAACCCGGCCGCAAAACCCCTTCAAACCAAAGATCGGGCGAAGCGGCGCGCTTAGAAGGTGCTCCTCACAGTGGGCTCACGTTCCCACAAGCGACCCTGGGCCGCGGTAGCCAGGAAGTGATTCGCATTCGAACCTGTAACGACACCTTTATCGGGAACTACGCCCGAAGCATTGAGCAGACTCTGCGCTCCGGTCGTAGCTCCGATTATTTTGCAGTGTGCAAAGGCGTCGTGAACCCAGGCGACGGCGGCGGCTTCGGTTGAGAGAGTTTTTGCTCCTTGCTCCGAGAGCGCCAGGAAGACGGCATCGAAGAGCACGGAGGAACCGCCAGCGAGTTGAAAGTCACCTTCTAGAACTTGGCCGTCTGCGGCTACGGCGCCTCCGACTTTGGGAGCGATCACCGCGAAGTCGGCTTTCATCTTTTTTGCAGCGGACCTAAGCGCGTTCACACCTTTCGCATCTGTACCGTCGGCGATAAGGCAGCCAATTTTGCGACCTTCCAGGCTCTTCTTTGCCTTGGCGAGGATGCTGAGCGCTGGAGATGGCTCGAGATCGGCGCGCGCTTTAACCGCAGTGGCTATGGGCTTGATCTTGCTCTGCAGGCCAAGACCGTTTGCGACGCGTTCGGCGATCTTCGGGGAGACATTCGCCAGTTGGCCGACCATGCGCTCGCGAACAGCAGGGGTCTCCACCTTACTCAACTCGAAGATGAAGGCTGAGACGATGTGATTCTGCTCGGGCTCAGTTTGCGAGTAGAAGAATTGGCGCGCTTGCGAAAAATGGTCTGCAAAGGACTCAGAGCGGATACGTAGTGTGTTCTCTTGCATGGGCTCTTCAAAAGTGGAGAGCCCGAGATGAGGATCCTGACGGGGCGTGTTAGGGTCCAGAGAACTCGGAGAATAATTAACTCGGCCTTCCTGCTTCTCCATCTGCATTTGCCCGTCGCGCTGGAAGTGCATGACCGGGCACTTTGGAGCGTTGACCGGAATTTGCTGAAAATTCGGCCCACCCAGGCGCTTCAGCTGGGTGTCGAGGTAAGAGAAAATGCGGCCCTGCAGGAGCGGATCGTTCGTGAAGTCGATGCCTGGAACGACGTTGCGCACGCAGAAGGCAACTTGCTCCGTCTCCGCAAAGAAGTTCTTAACGTTACGGTCGAGAACGAGGCGGCCCACGGTGCGAAGCGGAATGATTTCTTCCGGAATGAGCTTAGTAGGGTCGAGGACATCAAAATCGAACTTTTCGGCGAAGTCTTCATCGAAGAGTTGTAGGCCTAATTCCCACTCGGGGAAGTTGCCCTGCTCGATTGCGTGCCAGAGATCACGTCGATGGAAGTCGGGATCTGCGCCGGAAATCTTCAGAGCCTCGTCCCATACAACAGATTGCACGCCGAGCGTGGGCCGCCAGTGGAATTTGACAAAGGTAGATTTGCCGCGTTCACCGAGGAGGCGATAGGTGTGCACGCCGAAGCCTTCCATCATTCGAAGGGAGCGCGGGATGGCGCGATCGGACATGATCCACATAAGCATGTGAGTAGATTCCGGCATGAGGGAGGCGAAGTCCCAGAAATTATCATGCGCGGTTTGCGCTTGGGGAAAGCCGCGATCGGGCTCCGCCTTTGCAGCATGGATGAGATCCGGAAACTTGATCGCGTCCTGGATGAAGAAGACCGGGATGTTGTTACCCACGAGATCCCAGTTTCCCTCTTTCGTATAAAACTTGACGGCAAAGCCGCGAACATCGCGCGCCATATCTGAAGAGCCCTGGTTACCGGCGACGGTCGAGAAGCGTGCGAAGACAGGCGTCTTCACGCCGACTTCGTTAAAAATGGCTGCGCGTGAAATGCCTTTAAGAGAATCCGTGAGTTCGAAGAAGCCGTGCGCACCGAAACCCCGCGCATGCACAATACGCTCCGGAATACGTTCGTGATCGAAGTGCTGGATCTTTTCCAGCAGGATGTGATCTTCCAGAAGTGACGGCCCGCGCGATCCCGCTTTAAGGGAGTTTTCATCATCGGCGATGATGGCGCCCGTCTGCGTAGTCAGGGGCCGGTGGGTTCCACCTGCAGCCTGATGTAGTTCTCCGCCATTGCCGTTATTTTCGGCGCGAGCCGCGTTTCGCGATTTGGGAGGGCGTGCCGCCATGAAGTCCTCTTTCACATGTAACGATTAGATCGTGCGTGGATCATTGCGAGCACTACGGCTGAGCGTTCTGGAAGAAATGAACGGGAGAGTACGCGCTGCCAGCGCCACTTTAGCTGGCGTTCGCCAATTAAAATTCGTCTTCTTTCAGCAAGTCAGATGCCGAAAACTGTTTTGGGGATTGACGGACACGATCTGAGCCGCTGAAGCATCTGATCGATTGGCCCCCTAGTGATCGTACCCGTCACTTCAAAAATCGAATGGATGACTACCTTGGCTGAGATCCCAGCGTGGCAGCCCCCGGATAAGGAGATGCTCGTCATCGCTCCGCATCCGGATGATGAAACCTTGGCAGTTGGGGGATTCATAACCGCACAAGTCGCCAAAAGGATTCAGGTCCGAGTCGTGGCCGTGACGGACGGCGAGAATGCGTATCCCGATGTTGCCGGTCTAGCCGGAATTCGCAGCGCAGAGCAGAAAAGGGCTCTCGCTAAACTAGGGGTAGGCTCCTGCAGTATCATTCGGCTGGGACTTCCGGACAGTGGTTTGATCTCATATGAGAACCGGCTTATCGACCTTCTCTACCCACTCGTATCGAGAGAAACACATCTGCTCGCGCCGTGGCCCGGCGACTTTCATCCCGATCACGAGGTATGCGGCCGTGCTGCTCAGGAAGTGGCGCGGAGCACGGGAGCAACCCTGACTTTCTATTTCTTTTGGGCCTGGCATCGCGGAATACCAGCGCTTCTTCACAACCTGCCGCTACGTTCTTTTGTTCTCACCGCTGACCAGCAGTGCGCCAAAGTCGAGGCATTGTCAGAGCATCGTTCGCAACTGGAACATCCTTCGGGTGAACCGATACTGCCCAAGGAACTTCTTTGGCCTGCTAGATGCTCCTGTGAGATTTTTCTGCCTGGATGAGCATGGACACCACAAGCCGAGCATTTTTCGACAAAATGTATCAGAACGATGCGGATCCCTGGAAGTTCGCGTCAAGCAGCTACGAAGTCGAACGCTATATGACAATTCTGCGGGCATTGCCTGAGCGCCACTACCAGCGCGCCTTCGAGCCGGGATGTTCAATCGGTGTTCTGACAGAACGACTCGCGTCCGTCTGCGATGTTGTCGACGCAATCGATATTTCCCCAATCGCTGTGGGAGAGGCACGCCGACGCTGCGATAGATTCGCCAACGTCAATGTCGCTTGTGGGGCACTTCCGGCTGATCTCCCAACTGGCCCTTTTGATTTGGTCGTGTTTAGCGAGATCGGATATTACTTCGAAAAATCTCCCTTACGTTCCCTGGTCACCGAGATTGTCCGGCACATGCAAGCCGGGGCCATTCTGCTGGCAGCGCACTGGCTGGGATCATCATCCGACCACATGCTCAGTGGAATCGAAGTCCACGAGGTTATCGGCGGGGTGGATGGATTGACTCACGAACTGTCGGAGCGTCATGCAGGGTTTCACCTCGACCGCTGGGTATGCCATTGATCTATCTACCGTGGCACGTGATCACCCTTATCCCGGCTCGTAATGAAGAAGAACTTTTGCCGCGCTGCCTGAAGTCCGTTCTGGCGGCCTGTGCGCGACTTCCCGTCTCGAGCACCTCCGATATCGTGATCGCAGTCGACAGCTCCACAGACCTGACCCCTGAGATTGCAGAGCGTATGGTCCTAAACCGCGGCGCAGTAACAACCACGCAGGCCGGGGCAGTCGGTTATGCTCGTTCACTTGCAGCCAAGACTGCCCTGCAGCGGCATAGAGGGCCGCTGCAATACTGCTGGCTGGCGAATACCGATGCAGATTGCTGCGTTCCCGACACCTGGCTTCTCGATCAGCTTTCCCTGGCGGAGCAGGGCGCGGAGGCTATCGCTGGCATCGTCGATGTCGATTCTTTCGAGGAACACGATGTCGGCGTGAATCTACGCTTCCGGGGGAGCTATTTGATTCACTCGGATGGTTCGCACCCACATGTGCACGGCGCGAATCTAGGAATCCGTGCAGATGCCTATCTGCGTGCGGGCGGATGGGGCGCCCTTGAGAGTGCAGAGGACCACGATCTGTGGAATCGTTTATTGGAAATCGGCTGCAGTGTGTGCTCGACTGATTACGTGAAGGTTCTCACCAGCGGCCGACGGGTGGGACGCGCCCCTCGAGGCTTCGCGGCCGCGCTCTGTGCGCATGATGAGGTGCAGCGATGCTAACGGAGAGGCTTCTGAACTCTCTACGTTCTCTAGCCGAGGAAAACCTCCCCCTGCCAGGAGCGGGAGAAACCGCGCGGCGCCTTAGGCGACTATTCGAAGTCGGTCGCGAAGATCTCTCTCTGGCGCGACTTGCCGAGGCGCACTGGGATGCCGTCGCGATTCTCGCCGAAACTGGTCGAGCGCCGCAAGCACATGCGATTTATGGCGTCTGGGCGTCCGAAAGATCTGGACAGGGGCTGAGACTCGAAGGGTCCGATGGTGTGTTCAGCGTGAGCGGAACGAAGATGTTTTGCAGCGGGGCCGGCCTCGTCGATCGTGCGCTCGTTACTGTCGGCTCTCCCAAGCCTTGGCTCGTAGATATCGATCTGAATCGTAACGTTGAGTCGGTTCAATTTGACGAATCGAATTGGAAGGCGAATGCGTTCCGCAATACCCGGACGGCAACTGCAATCTTCAAACGCGTTTCCGTTTCACCGGAAAATCTCGTGGGGGATCCAAATTGGTACATCGAACGTCCGGGCTTCTGGCACGGCGCCTGCGGACCCGCCGCATGTTGGGCGGGGGGCGCTGCGGCTCTCGTTGATTACGCGAAAACGCAATCACGATGCGACCCGCATACCCTCGCGCACCTTGGTGCGATACACGCCTCGGTGTGGGCACTCAGGTCATATCTCGAGTCGGCGGCGAATGAGATCGACACACAGGAGAACAATTCTGAATTGAATCGTCTCCGGGCGCTTACACTTCGGCATCTTGTCGAGCAGGCATGCACAGATATTCTTCGCCGCCTGCCGCGCGCCTATGGACCGCACCCCCTCACAATGGACGAAGACGTGTCTCAACGCTATCAGGAGCTAGACGTTTACCTGCGTCAGTCTCATGCAGAACGGGATCTTGAACTTTTGGGCCGCGCGCTAGCACCACTTCCTTGCTTATAAGTGTCGGCGAGCCTTCTTTGCATAGGAAGACTTACTATGACCTCATCCGGGCTCATCTGGTAAGGCTTCCCCCAATGATTGCGCGCCTGATGCACCGCGGCGCGGACGTGCAGCCGAGGCCACGGACTCGCCAAAAGAAGAGCTAGAGTGCTAGCCGTCTCTGGTTCCCCATCCGTTGCATAGAAGGCTCACGGTGTTGCTGATGCCGGATGCAGGGAATGTGGATTGCTGAGGGCAACTCATATTTCAACCGCCCCATCAGATTCTATAACTGCACAAAAGGGACTGAAGTTTATTCCCTCACCGCCCTGCAGTTCAGAAAACTCCGTTGTATGCCCCTGGAAGGGCCTCTGATGACATCGCTCCGTTTGACAACCGCGGCTTTTGCGGCCCTGATTCTCTCAGTCTCAGCTGGATTACCCTCGGTTTATGGCGCCACAGGTAAATCGATGAGCATTCAGACCGCGCCCGATAATTCCGCGGCCAACAAGGATCAGGCAGGAACTGCGCAGGATCAATCTAACGCGAAAGAAGATCGACTTACCACTGCTAAGATCCGCAAGGCCATCATTGCCGATAAGGACCTATCCACATATGCCCACAACATCAAGATCATTACGACAAACGGGTCAGTCACCCTTAAAGGTCCTGTTAAGTCCGAAGACGAAAAAGAAAAGGTCGCCTCCGACGCAGCTGGCGTTGTATCTGCCGATCGAATCACCAACAATCTCACCGTCAAGCAGTAGTCATCAATATCCACATCACATGCTGCGGACAGCAGCAAAGGAGCAGTTATGTCTACGAAAAATACAGCCGTTTTCGGCATCTATGCGACCCCCGGAACTGCGGAGGCCGCCGTCGATCACTTGCTCGCCAAAGGGTTTACCAACTCCGCGATTTCGGTTCTTCTGCCCGACGACGACAGCACTCGCGCATTTGCTCATGAGAAAAACACCAAGGCCCCTGAAGGCACGACGGCTGGTGTGACCGCCGGAGGAGTAGTCGGCGGAACGCTCGGACTTCTAGCCGGAGTAGGTTTACTCGCAATTCCCGGCGTCGGACCGATTATCGCAGCTGGCCCAATTGTGGCCGCGTTAGCAGGCATTGGTGTCGGCGGAACAGTCGGCGGAATAGTCGGAGCGCTGGTAGGGATGGGCATTCCCGAATATGAGGCGAAGCGCTATGAAGGCGCTGTCAAAGACGGAGGAACCTTGCTTTCAGTTCACTGCGATACGTCTGAACAGATCGACGCCGCAAAAGCCGCTCTTAAAGATACAGGCGCGCGAGATATCGCATCGACTGGGGAAGCTTCCTCGAACGACACCTCCGGTGCTCGTGGAACGTTTGGAAATATCTCGGAACGAGAGTCAGCTTCGGAACGCGCATTGAAAGACGAAACTCTGATAGAGGACCGCACTCCTGACGTCGTCCCTGCCAGAAAATACTAGAGCGGAATTTAGTATCAATTTGATATAGGTCGGATTCACGTTACCACCGATCTGGCCTTTTCATTGTCTACTCATCACAACAAACCTGCCTCCCCCGCGTTACATCGCATAGGTTCCAAATTTAGGGGCCAGGTTGTGCGCATGAGTATAGGCGTCGACAATCACTTCGTGCGACGCTTCAGGCGGTTTTTGCCAGAAAATGTCGACATAGGGCCACCGGCATCACCACTAACAATCCGGCACTAACATCCTGGCAGGTCGCCCACTTCCGGCCAAAACTTCTACTCGGCGTCCGCATCGACGATCTTCTTCCGCGCCTTTACTGGCAGAAATTTATCCTCGATCACCTTAACTTTCGTGACCTTCTTAACTGGCCGCTCAGTCTGGTTGGCCACCTTCTGCATAGCCTCGTCAACTGTATCTTGGATCACCGTCCCAGCCACACCTCGGTGTAGCGCCTTCTTGACGTCTTTTCCAATCTTTCCGACAACCTTATTCCGCGCCTTTTTCCCAGCCATGGTTCATTACCTCGTCCGTTGTCATCCTCGTATTGCGCGTCGAAATCCATATGAACCCTTGAGGCGGTAGTCCGCTTCGCTTATTCGCTCAGGCTGAACGACAGCACAAAGCCAAAGTTTCGAAACTATCGGCTGACAGGCTTGGGTTTTGAAGTGAATGGACTCCGACAGCGGGCTATTCTCGACCGTCGCGTTTAGCTTTCACATAATCGTGTGAGTCCTGAATATGGGCATACTGCGACGACAGGAGCTGGTGTACCGGCAACGGCATTTCCTTTTCGAGCGCGTCTTTATAGGCCTTCTTCGCTGAATCCTCGCCAGCTTCGGCCGTTTCGAGGAGGGTGTGATCGCCCCCACCCAGATGAGCCTTGAGGTCTCCCCAGGCACGTTGGAGTGCGCCTCCCACAGTCCCTGTCTCCTTCACGTCGTGAATGCCTTCCTGATGAAGAAGGTTCTCAAGCTCACCTCGAAATTGGGCACGCTTCAGAGATTCTGCTTCGAAATAGCGCTTCGTTGTTTGATCTTTAAGATGCTCGCCGATCTGTTGGAAACCCTGTTGACCGTCAATGAGATTCTGAATAACGGAGCGCAGAGTCTCTTCTATTTCCGTGTTTGTTAATTTTGTCGGATCGGAGTCTGTAGACATTTGTTCCTTCCCTTCAGGATTTAATGAGATGAGAAGATGCAGGGTCTGGCGCTTGTCATTGCGACTCTCTTTCACGCTGACGTCTGCGCGAAATCGCGAAAACCAAGTGCTCCTGCCCAGTACATAGAAGCCTCGATGAAGGAGGCAGTTGCTTTCACAATGAATTTCGTTGGTAGTGCTATTTGTCGCTGCTCGCCGGCTATGAGACGTTCTACGCTATCCCTAGCCACCTCGGGCTATTTCAGGAATCAGTATGTGCGTTTTCACCCCGAAATCATCTTTCTCCTAGGAACCAAATGGCGATTCTCATAGGACCCCCGAGTCTATCAGCGTGGTCTCGCTGAGCATGCCGTTCGCTCCTGGATATTCAGTCGGAATGCCGGTGCCGCCATTGACGAGCACGGCGCAAAATCCGACTCTTGCGAAGAAGCCAAAACGCAACCGACAGTATGAGCCAAGTAAAGGTAGCGAAAGCCACGACCAAGTAGGGATTGTGGCCGGGCAATCTGTGCCATACTACGAGAGCAAAACCAGCCAGGCCAATACAGCCAATGGAAGCGCCTGCGGAGTCTAAACTGGCCGCAGCACGCCCCCGCGTTGCGCCGTTGAAGCCAACTTTTTCCTTTCGCTCTTTCTCTCGCCTCTCGATCAAAGTTAGCCCGGCGGGAAAGATCGCCGGGAAGGCGAGAAAAATCCCTCCTATGGCTGGACCGAAGCGCTTCGCAATAAGACCTGCCGCGACCGTGCAGAGGCCTCCAAAGAGAAAACGCATGGCGTATTCGTGGGGCTTGTTGTTTCTGAGTGAAGCAAGCTTTACTTCAACCATCGTCCGATTACCTCGAGAAAAGGAACCACAAACTCAAAGACGTTCCAAACCAGATGGGCAACAGTGTAAGTGCAACGGTGAGAGCGTGCACCTTATAGCGCATGAGGATCCAACTCGCTGGAGCTGCATAGCAAAAGAAGGCGATCGATCCGAAGACCATGGATCGCGCTTCTATTGCCGCGTAACGGTTCCCTTCATGAGCGATGGTAAGGCCGATTGTGGCGAGAGCGATCGAGGGAGCCGCGCCGAAAAGTCCGGCAAAACTTTTCGGACGTAAGACTTCTGCGAGGAGGGAAAAAGAGCTGACGATGGTTCCACCGATAACGAAACGTATGATGACCTCCGTCATGTGGCATACCTTAGAATGCTCTTCATCACACGGCCTTTTGGGCTTCCTTTATGAGACGAACAGCCGCACTCGCGCCTTTACATCCTAAAAGGTGATACTTCTTGCCTTCGAGATTGTGATAGTTCACGAAGAAGTCCTGCACTTCCCGCATCCATTTGCCAGGAAGATCCTTGAGCTTTCGGATGTTGGCGTACTGATGATTTGCTTCGGCAATAGCCACTAGCCGGTCATTCCGGATTCTCTTTCTCCCTTCGATCTGTTCGCCTTCGATGATCCCGATGAGGCGCGCACGTACCGCACAACCTGGAAATGCCGGTTCGTCCATTAGCAACAAAACATCGATGGGGTCCCCATCCGGAGCGATCGTTTGGGGAAGAAAGCCAAAATCGTGCGGAAAAGACATGCCGGCAGGAAGCACTTTTTTGAGCGCAAAGACCTCCTGCTTAGAGTCGAACGCGAACTTGTTTCGACTGCCCCTTGGGGTCTCAACGATTACCTGAAGGATGCCGTCTTTCTTGTCAATCGGTTTCAGTTGTGTAGGATCTGCCAGGCTTTTCGAGCGTGTCTTTGCCATGTCGCTCCTGTATTAACCAAAAATTAATACAGTTTGTCAGAGCGCAGCAATGCGTTGACGGTTGCTTTAGGAAGGGCGCCGAACTTAGAAAAAAGCGACTGAAGGTCGACCGCAGTCTTGATGACCGCAGCCTAGTCGGCGTTGCAAGTCATAGTCGGCTTCAATTCCAGCTCTGCTGGGGAATCCTGAAGTCGTTTAGAAAACCAGCGAGTCGCAGCTTGCGGTAGCACATTGACTCAAAAAGCCAAGCTCCTTCCTTCCTGGCGTGATGGATTTACGATGGGTTGTGCCTTTACCAATAGATGCACCGCTACTTCCGATGCTGGCCAAACGAGTTGCGTCGATTCCGACGGAAAACACTTGGATCTTCGAACCAAAGTGGGATGGATTTCGTGCAGTCGTATTCCGCGATCAAGATGAAATTTTCATTCAGAGTCGTGATGGAAAGTCACTGAACCGCTATTTTCCTGAGCTCGTAGAATCGCTGCGTAATGAGCTTCCCGAGCGCTGTGTACTGGATGGCGAAGTGGTTATCGTCTCAGATCGAGGTCTGGACTTTGATGCCCTTCAGCTTCGCATTCATCCTGCGGCTTCACGCATTAAGCTGCTATCCCAGCAGTTCCCAGCGTCGGTCGTATTTTTCGATTTGCTTTGTGAGGGCGATGAAGATCTCCGCAATGAGCCTTTCGGTCGACGGCGCGAGCGACTCCAATTTCTACTTGCGTCCGTGGCGCCTCCCATCCACCTGACTCCAGCAACGCGCGATCACTCCTTGGCATTGGACTGGTTTAGACGCTTTGAAGGCGCGGGACTCGACGGCGTCATGGCTAAGCCCATTTCGGGCACGTATCAGTCGGATAAGCGAGTGATGTTAAAGGTAAAACACGAGCGGGATTGCGATTGCGTAGTTGCCGGCTTTCGCTGGCATAAGGAGGGCGAGGGTACGGCGATTGGCTCCCTGCTGCTGGGACTCTTCAATGATCTGGGCCAATTGCAGCATGTCGGGGTCTGTGCCAGCTTCAGCATGGATAAGCGGAGAGAATTGGTCGCACACCTGGCACCCTACGTCAAAGATGCGCTCGTAGGTCACCCGTGGGCCAGCTGGGCTGCGCAGAACTCTGAAGATGAGCGACCTGCACAGCGCATGCCGGGAGGACAAAGCCGCTGGAGCCAAGGGAAAGACCTCGCCTGGAACCCACTACGTCCTGAGCTTGTTTTGGAGGTTGCGTACGATTCTGCCAAGCCGCATAAGCCTCTTTGGGCTTACCGAGTCGATATATTGTGTTGGCTGTCTCAACCAATCCCTTGTCCCCGTCGACGCTCAAAATCCTCGACGTCCAGACGAAAGTCCGCCCGGGAAGATTCGGATACCCGAAAGCATTGCCCACGAGGCGCTTCCCTGGCTCCAAGGGTTCGAAATCCAATGAACCTGCAATAGGGACTGTGGCCCAATTTTCTAGCCTCACGAAGGGTTTTCGCATAGCGAACTCCTGTGAATCTAATTAATCGGATGCCTGCTATTCACTGCATGATGCCGACCACGCAATTCCCCAAAAGAAAAGGGGGCGCCCGTGCTGAGCGCCAGAGAACTCGCAGGCTACAAGAACCCTCAGAGATCGTGAAGGGATATGGAGCGCAATCAGTGGGGGATTCGGTTGATCGTTATATGCAAACGGGCATTCTCCTCTTCAGTTGTTACCGTGCCGTAAAGCAGGAAGAGATGCGAACGCAACGCCAGTTCTCGGGGGCTTCGGCTGCAGTGGCGAAGTTGGGGCAGAATCTGGCTTGCGGGAATAGCTGCGCGCCTGCTCGGCACTGCTCGGTAACAGCCTGACGGAGCAACAAAGAAATTGCGCGATTCCTTAGATATGTATCTAGAATTCGTAGCGGTATATGAACACAAGGACTGAGAGGGATAAGGATGACTGAAAGGACAACGCTAGAGAAGGTCGGGGTGACGGTCGGGACAGGGTTAGGGATGGCATCAAACGCGGTTGAAGCCGTTAAAACGGCATTTACTTCTGTGACGGATGTTCTGACGGAGTCCCCAGCCAAGAAGGCCGCGAAGAAAGCGGCAAAAAAGGTCGTGGCAAAGAAGGCGGCCAAAAAGATCCCTCCGAAAAAATCCGTGAAAGAGTCCGCAGCCAAGAAAGCGCCGACAAAGAAAAGCGCGGTCAAAACCTCGGCGAAGAAGTCGGCGAAGAAGATCGCGCCTAAGAAAACAGCGAAGAAATCAGCAAAAAAGGCTGCACGAAAGCGGCGGTAGGTTTGAAGCGGTATGGGTGGGTTTACAACAGCCACCAAACAGGCTTGAGGGTTTCGAGGAGGTAAAGGGGATGGTATGCGTGCCGCCCTTGGAGAGCTTCAGGACATAAGGGGTGATTCCTGCCTCATCCATATTCTGGCAGCGGCAATTCCGCGCGGAACTAAGATGCGATGTCCAGGCTCGCCGCCATGCGGGCGTGATAGGCATTGATTGCCCCGATCAGTTGGAGCGGCCGCTCTGCTGCAACAGCGGCGGGCAATTTGGCTCCCTGAGAAACTTCCGCTGTGTGACTTCCTTGATTCGAATCTGGGCCTTGTTGAAGTCCCATGAGGACGCCATCTTAGCAGATCCGGGTGGTGGGATTCACAAGACCTCGCACTGCACCGGGACAGGTTGACCCTTACCCGGCTAACCGCCGCAGTGCGCACTTGCACCCGATCAGATGCGAGCAGCATTGCTGGCTGACACTCCAAGAGCGGTTAGTCGCAACCCCTATTTGTTCTCGGCATGCCCCAGGTCCGTAGCCGCCTTTCTTCCATTGAAACTGGTTTCGTAGAACTCGAGAGAAAACGGCCTCACCGGGAAGGTTCGATTCGGAGAAGCCTTAGCCGTCATGCCGGCCGGACCGAAGATGATAGTCATGTTGACATTCTGTCCCAAACCACCGCCCAGTTTGCTATTGCAGTTGAGACCGCCGGCATAGTCGTCGTATTGCCATCCGTAGGTGTTTGGACAGGCATTGGTAAATATTTCATACCACGGTGTACCGTTTCCGGCCTTCATGGCTGCGGTTCGCCATTGCGTATTCATCGGGCTACCAGTGCCAGTCCAGAACAAGTCGTTGCCGTCGAGCTTGCCCAAACCTGAAACAGGAGGATGGTAGGCCGGGAGACAGACGACATCGCTGTTGACGGTGCCGTAGCTCACACAGGAATATCCCAGGCCGTCGGAATAGGTCCCCGAATAACCGCCGCAGGACTTTCCCACGTCGGCTTGCGAATGACAATTATTCTGGGGTTGCAACGCCGCTTCATTTGGCACGCAGACGCCGACACCGTTGGGAAGATTGGGAAGCAGCTTCGTCTGGCAGGTGCCTCCAGGCTGGCAGTCGGCTGTGCCCCAGCAGGTTGCATTGCCCTGATTGCCGGAGATCATGGTTGCGTTCGGCGCCGGCGGCTGCACTTTGCCGCTAAAGTTCTTCGCAAAGTACATGTCGGCGTAGGTTGAACCGTCACCATTCGGCATCACGGTGCCGCACATCAGTCCGGCGGGTGGATTTGGCGTAACGCATTGGTCGGAAGGATCATTGCAGGCGATGATGCAGGTATTGTTCCTGCACACTCCGCTCTGACAATAAGTGCCATTGCCACAGGGAATGGGACCGTTAGGTGGTGGGCGCTTCGGTGACCTCCAGATTGGCCGGGCAGCCCTGGTTAAGATCGCTGGTGCAGCCGGGAGCGTAGCAGGTGGCAGGATGGTCAGGCGGAACTGGCACTGAAGGCATGACTTGTATCTGAGAGTTGTAGCCGGAGACCAGACTGATGTCGTAATTGACGTCGGTGACGCTGTTCGAAGTTGGCTCGAACAACGCTACCGGTCCTGAAGCGCCATACCTGGCCGCGTTCGCGTCCCACTGCCCATAGCACTGATAGAGTCCCTGGCAATCGCCTGTCTTGCAGACGGTTCCCTGGGGATAGGAGCAAAAGTGAGCTGCGCCGGCATATCCGGATTCGACGCAGACGGCGTTCTGGTTGTTGAGGCCTGTCTCACCCTGGCAGAATGGCGTCTTGCCGGAGGTGCAGTCTAGCATACACTTTCCGCCAAAACAGACGTGGCCGCTGCCGCACTGGCTAGCTGCGGTGCAGGACTTGTAGCCGGGATCGTTGCTGTATGCGGTTGTGAAGTTGCACTCGGTGCGCGGCCAGAAGCGCCCGCTCCAGCCGGCGGGCATGCAGAGATCGACGGAGGTTCCGGTGGCCATCATCCAGTTATTTTCAGGGGGAAGGATGATGTTCGAATTGAGGTCGCCGCCCCCCTGGTAAGCTTCCGCGAGCCACACGGGATAAGCATTGTTGTTCTTGAAGGTGTAGAGGTTGCCGGTCGAACATTCTGCGCTTGTAGGGCCGCTGCCGCCGACAGGGGGGCTGGAGGTGCGCGAGACGCCGCAACCGGACGCAATGAGTGCCGCGACGAAAAAGAGACAGAGCTCTAAAGGAACAACTTGCAGCGGAAGGCTGCGCCTTATCATGAGTAACTCCTATGGACACGTTGGACGAGTCAAAGAGATACACTGCCCTTCGCCGGGAAGACGGAAATCTTTTTGCCAGGGGATAGCTCGAGGGAAGTATACGGCGACTCTTCGCTGCCAGCCATAGTTTGTAACAAACTTTTCAAACGTCAAGGCGACTGCGCTATCCTGCCGCGGAGAGTTGTCCTACCATCTTCTCTCCGAGGCCTGCCAGACGCTCATAGAGTAGCGCCCGATGGAATGGGTCGACCCCCTCCAGGAATCTCCTGTGCTGTTGTGGCACAGCCGGTCGGATTCGACTGCCGTCTTTCACTGAATTCAGAGCCATATGCCGCACTGTTGGAGCGCGAGAATCGACCGCAGCTCATCCCTTGGCGATCAGTCGTCCCAACAGCTGGATTCCATTGGCGGACTCACGCCGTGGGGGCAGTCCTTCCGGCAACCATTCGTACGAGATGCCCGTTATAGGGAGCTTGGATTACTTCCGAGTAGGCAGTTACTCGACCGTAATCCGCAGAACGGTCCTCAACTGCCTCCAAGAGATTTCGATGAGCGCATTGGCGATTTGCACTAACCCGCTAGCGCGGGAGGTTGTGCCTCGGAGGCATTTGGGTAGATTGGTGGACACCCAAGGAGGTGTCCATGACCCATCTACGCCAGCGTATGCAGGAAGATCTCCGGCTACGCAACTTCTCCGAACAGACGATTCGCCGCTACACGCATGTAGTGGCAGAGTTCGCGAAGTACCATCATCGATCCCCTGATCTGCTGGGTCCGGAGCACGTCCGGTCCTTTCTGCTACACCTGCTGAACGAGCGTAAGCTCACATGGGGAACGATCCAGGGGTGCCGGTCAGCGCTGAAGTTCCTGTACACGCGAACGCTGAAGCAGACCTGGTTTGAACAGGAGGTCATCAAGCCCAAGGTACGGCGCAAGCTGCCCACCATATGGAGCCGAGAAGAAGTCAGCGCACTGCTGGACGCGACAACGAGCACCAAGCACCGTGCGCTGCTGGCGCTGTACTACGGCGCCGGGCTTCGCTGTCAGGAAGCGCTGGATCTGAAGGTCACTGATATCGACAGCAAGCGGATGGTCATCCACGTCCGCGAGGGCAAGGGCAAGTTTCCGCGCCAGGTCATGCTGTCGCCGAAGCTGCTCGAACTGCTGCGTTTCTACTGGAGCCGACGTAAGCCCAAGGACTGGCTCTTTCCTGGCAAGCAGTCAGGCCATCCACTGAAGGCCAACGCTGTTCGTGTCGCCTGCCAGAAGCTGCGCGAGCAACTCGGCATCTCTAAGCCTCTCAGCCCGCATGTACTGCGCCACTGTTTCGCTACCCATCTGCTCGATGTCGGAACCGATCTGCGCAGCATCCAGCTGTTGCTCGGTCATCGCGACCTCGAGACTACGTCGCGATACCTGCATGTTTCCGAAGCCAGGCTACACAGCACGCCGAGTCCGCTCGATGATCTTCCCATCCGCATCCACCGAACTGCCCAGGGAGGGAACAGAACCGCATGACCGGATATCGGCTCGAAGTGGCCGATGTCTTCCATGCTCATCAGCACGACTTCCATCAGCGCTGGGGCTATGCTCTGTCGGACCAGCAACGGAAGGTGCTGCGCGATATCGGCCAGTGCCGCACGGCGGCACTGGGCACTCATCTGGAGCGATGCGACCGCTGCAGTTATGAGACTGTCGCTTACGACTCGTGCCGCAACCGGCACTGTCCCAAGTGTCAGTCCTCGGCACGCGATCGCTGGCTCCTGAAGCAGGCTGCGAGTGTGCTACCGGTGCCCTATGCCCATGTTGTCTTCACCGTGCCCGAACAACTGTCCCTGCTCGCTCTGCGCAACCAGCGGATCTTCTACACCGTCCTGTTTCGCGCAGCTTCCGAGACCCTGCTCCAGATCGCTGCCGATCCCCGCCATCTCGGTGCACGCATCGGTGTGCTCGCTGTCCTCCACACCTGGAGTCAGAACCTGCAGCATCATCCGCATCTGCACTGTCTCGTTCCCGCTGGCGGAATGGCCCTCGATAACGCGCGCTGGGTTGCTACGAGACGACGATGCTTCTTCCTTCCGGTCCGCGTACTCAGCCGCATGTTTCGCGGCAAGCTGCTGGCCTTCCTCAAGCAGAGCTTTCGGCGCAGCGAACTGTGCTTCGCCGGCAAGTTGGCTGAACTATCTACACCACGCGCATTTCACTCCCTGCTTGGCTCCCTGCGCCGAAGAGAGTGGGTGGTCTACTCCAAGCCTCCCTTCGGAGGACCCGAACATGTGCTGAAGTACCTGGCCCGCTACACGCATCGGGTCGCCATCCCAACGGAAGACTTCTCAGCCTTGAAAACGGCCAGGTATGCTTCCGCTGGCGGGACTCCCGACATAACAACCGAAGCAGCGTCATGAGGCTCGATGCGGTGGAGTTCATCCGCCGCTTTCTGCTCCATGTTCTGCCTTCAGGCTTTGTAAAGATACGCCACTTCGGATTGCTCGCCAATCGCAACCGCCGTCAGGCGCTGGCCCTCTGCAGGCTCCATCTGAGAGCCACCGCCGCAGACATAAAGACGTTGCTCACCGAACAGCAGAGGTCAGCACTCAACCGGTCTTGTCCCCGGTGCCGATGCGGAACCCTGCACGTCATCGCGCATTATTCCGCTGCCCACCTTAGTAGCACCAGTCTGGCGCCTTACCGCTCCACCATCGACTCCTCATAAGGGAACTATGCTGCTTTCCAGATCAACCCGGCCCCATGCTGCAGTGGCTTTCAGTTCCGTCCTCGCGGTGCTATGTCTTCAATCGGCTCCGCACAGTTCACGAAAGCTATCCCGCCCCACGATCACGTTCGCAACCGCATCGCGGACCCGGCTAGTCAGCCTGATTTCGGCTGCTCCCCGTGCCCGGTCGACCGTCTCAGCTCTCCGCAGGGGGTATTCAATCCCCATACATCCACCGCGCTAGCGGCTTACTGCAAATCGCCGTATCCACACCGCTCCGCTCCAACACCCGGGTGACCGCACCTCTCTCCACGCGGAGCGCTGTCGATACGGCACTAGAGATTTATCACTCATACACATTCCTGGGTCGTGACTGCTCCTGATCATGGCCACTCATACGGCCCTCATTGACGATTAGCCATAAAGGCACGAATTCTGGATCGAGTCTTTATGTCAGAATCTCAGTGACGTTGATCGCTGGTTTTCTTATGAGCGCCCGAGTTCGCCGTTTCAAGGCTTCATTCCTGGGATGGGGCCGTAACCGGATCCATGCACTCTTGTGGATTCTCGGCTTGAAGGGCAAGTGTTCTCAACAAGACTGACTCTTTGGGCACGCATTCGAAAGTAGATCCGGAAGGTGGAGATATGAGGAGAACCGTAAAGCGCTTCGTAGGCAGATATCGCTCGGAGATGCTCCTGTGCGCCTTCATCGCGGAGATACTGGCATCCCCCCTGGCCGACAGTTCGGCGCACATCGGGGGCCTGCTGGCATTCGTGGAGTTGCTGCTGCTGTTCATTGGTGCCAGCTACATGGCAAATCGAAGGATCGTCCGGCTGGTTGTTTTTCCAGTTGCTCTAATCTGGTTTTTCGCGCGCCTCGCGGAGGCGTTCGGGGACAGTCGCCACTTCTATACCCATTTATCACCGGCTGCTGGGTTAGCCATTTCCTGCGCCATACTCTGGGCGCTGCTGGGCCGTGTCCACTCCGCATCCCGTGTCACCAGCAGCGTCATCTCCGAAGCCTTCATCATCTACCTGATCATTGCAATTGCGTTCTCTCAACTCTATTGGACCCTCGACCATTTGCTTGGCAATCCATTCAATCAGGTGATTCCGTTCGGGCGAAGCAGTACGTTTCTATACTTCAGCATGAGCACACTGGGCGGGTTAGGCTACAGCACCATCGCCCCGATTAACCCCTATGTACGGCTGGTCGCCGCGCTGGAGAACATGATCGGTATATTCTATGTGGCGGTGATTGTCGCTCGTCTAGTTTCGTCGTATCGCGCCAGGGTGAGGCGCATGGACGAGGTTCCTCGCGGATGAGATCTCATAAGTTGGACGTATACAACATCCCGCACCGGAGGTCTTCGCACCGCAATTGAGCAAGACTTCACTGGGCCGAACTTATTCAGGAGGACCATATGAAAACAAAGGCATTCTTCGCAGTTGCCTCGGTACTCTTGTTTTGTCTGGCAAGTGTGGGATTTACTTCGTCAAACCCCATGGATGATGCGCAAGCGAAAGAGACGCAGCAGACCGCCGCCCAGGCCTTCACCTACGGTTTCCCGATGATCATGAACTACAGCGTAATGTACGCCTACGCTGTTGACACCAAATCGGGCCAGTACAAGGCGCCATTTAACCAAATCGCCAACGCATCGCACCTGTTCACACCGAAAGATACGGCTGTTATCACGCCCAACAGCGATACGCCGTACTCCGTAGTGTGGATGGACCTGCGCGCCGAGCCCATCGTGCTCTGCGTGCCGGAGGTCGAGAAGGGACGGTACTATACGGTGCAGCTCATCGACATGTACACCTTCAATTACGGCTACATTGGAAGTCGCGCCACAGGCAATGGTGCGGGGTGTTACATGGTCGCCGGGCCGGACTGGAAGAGCCAGCCACCAAAAGATATCAAGAAGGTGTTCCGGTGCGAGACTCAGTTCTCCGCGGGGATCTATCGCACTCAACTCTTTGGACCGGCTGACATTGACAATGTGAGAAGGGTGCAGGCTGGCTACAGAGTTCAGACTCTCTCGCAGTTCCTCAATCAGCCGCCACCAACGCCAGCACCGCAGATTCAATTCCCGAAGGTTGACAAAGCGCTTGCCAACACCGATCCCTTTGCCTACCTGAACTTCGTGTTGCAGTTCTGCCCGCCCGTGCCGCAGGAACGTGCACTACGCGCGAAGTTCGCCTCGATCGGCGTTGAGGCGGGCAAACCGTTTGACGTCTCCCAGCTGTCGCCAGAGCAGAAGGCAGCGGTCGTCGCAGGAATGATGAGCGGAATGGACAGTATCAAGAAGAAGAGCGTCACACTCGGTACAAACATCAACAGCTGGCGGAGTGGCCTGAACAGTGGCGATCGTGCCTTCTATCAAGGGGGTTGGTTGCTCCGTGCTGGCGTGGCCCTGGCCGGTATCTACGCCAACGATGCGGTCGAGGCACTTTATCCTACGACCTACACCGACATTACAGGCGCTCCGCTCGATGGCAGCGCGAGTCGTTACACGATCACCTTCCCTGCCGGGCAACTTCCGCCCGTTAACGCCTTCTGGTCGGTAACCATGTATGACAGCAAGTCCCAATTGCTCGTCGACAATCCGATCAATCGCTACCTCATCAACTCGCCGATGCTGGCTGACCTTAAGAAGAACCCCGACGGCTCGCTGACGATTTACGTGCAGAGAGACTCGCCCGGCGCGGACAAGGAATCTAACTGGCTTCCGGCACCGGATAGTACGTTCTACATGGTGATGCGCCTCTACTGGCCGAAACAGGCAGCGGTCGCCGGCGAGTGGAGGCCGCTGGGCGTCCAGAAGGTTCAACAGTCCTTGTTATGAATCGCGCGGGCTGGTCGTGTGAGCAGATCCCGGACCTGTCCTTCGTTTTCGTTGGATGGTCAGCCAATCACAGGTTAGCTGTGTGTTTGTCGGCTAATCGGACGAATGGACTCTCCATTGACGACTGACGATAACAGGCTTTCGCACATTTCCAGGTTTCTGAGGGCGAACAGAGATCCGAACCGGTCATTCACTGGCTCTTTCAGATTTTGCTTACACCCAAGGTAGCGCTCGGTCGTCAAAACTGAGGCATGCCCCAGAAGGAACTGGATCTGCTCCAGTTCACCTCCGTTTACGTGGCGCAGCTTCGCACAGGTCCGCCGAAGATCGTGAGGGGCGAGGTGATCAAGCTCAATCCGTTGGGCACAGCTTCGAACGACATACCAGACGACATTCTCGGAGATTCCTCGACCCCATGAAGTTCCGTGCCGGCTGACCGCTCTGAACACTCTGCCGTCCGCCACCGTCGCTGCCGCCATCCACCGGTCAACCGTACTCTTAACCCAAATCGGCATAGGAACCGTGCGGACGTGGTTGCCTTTGCCCACGAGATCAACAATAGCCCAGTGCCCCTGCCGAATTTGAATGTTTTCCCTTCGCAAAGCAGCCAGTTCAGCCCGTCGCAGACCGCAGCCAAGCAGTATTGAAATCATCGCGACGTCGCGTATTCTCCGCAGGCTCTCCCCGTCAGATTTCTCAAGAAGCAAACGCGCTTGATCGCTATTCAGCCAGTTTCCGGACCTGGAACCTAGTTGCTTGACCCCTTTGACTCGCCTAATCCCCGCGGCGAGTTCCGGGCTCAACAAGCCTGAGTCGGCGGCTTCGTAGGCGAGGCGTCTAATTGCGGCGAGCCTTTGGTTGATCGTGCCTGCCGCCAGCCCAAGCGACTCGAGATGGAGCCGAAACCGAAGCACCACGGCTCGATTCAGGGCCAGCCTCGGCTCGGAACAATACCAAGCAATGAATTGCTCCATCGCGAACTTGTAGTTGCGCCTGGAATGCGGAGAACTCAAGCTGTTGAGCACTGCAGACTTCGTGTGGTCAAGATCGGGCAGACGGAGGACAATCTTCCCGCGAATGAACTCCTTGTTCTTCTTGGCCGGAGGCAGAAGAAACCGTGCGTGCAAAAAACACTGCCCGGGAGTGCGTCTCGCTACTCGCGATGGGTTCAGAGGAATTCGCGGAAACACCCTTAAGTTTTGCGAGTGGCTTAAGGACCATTCAGCTCAAATCATCCCTCAGGGCCCTCCAATCTGGATATGCGGAGATTGCCACGTTGGAAATATCGGACCGCTTACGGGCAGTTTCCACGCCAGAGCTAGTCCACGCTGGAAATCGCGGCAGATGTGTGGAAAAGAAACGTAAGAATTGCTTGCTTACCGTCGCGCGCGTCGAAATACAGTGATCTCTATTTTTAAACTGTTCGGCGTAGAGTCGGTCTACGCTCAAAAAACGTTGTAGTCTGATTTCCGTGGAAAAGGGAGAGAATTCCGAGGTTCTGCTCATCGAGGGTCACCAGGTGCATGTGACTCATCCCGAGAAGCTCTACTTCTCAAAGCAGGCGGTGTTATCAAAGCTGGATGTGGTGCGCTACTACCTTTCCGTCGCCTCCGGCGCACTAACCGGAATCAGAGATCGACCTCTTGTGCTCAAGCGATTCGTCAACGGGGCTGAGGGCGAGGCCTTCTATCAAAAGCGAGCGCCGACCGACCGACCGAATTGGCTACGCACTGTCACTCTCTCTTTCCCTTCGGGGCGCACGGCTGACGAACTGGTCGTCGATAATACTGCCGGGCTGGCCTGGGTCGTGAACCTGGGATGTATTGAATTGCATCCTCACGCCGTGCGCTCAAGCGATCTGAACCATCCGGACGAATTGCGTGTGGACCTTGATCCTGGGCCAGGAATCGCATGGCCGGAGGTGCGCACGGTTGCGCTCGAGGCGAAAGCGGTTCTTGACGAGCTTGGCCTTGTGGGCTGGCCGAAGACAAGCGGCTCGCGCGGCATACACATCAATGTTCGCATCGAGCATCGCTGGAGCTTTCTGGAGGTGCGCAGGGCTGCGCTCGCACTCTCACGTGAAGTGGAGCGCCGTGTGCCGAGTTTGGCCAGTTCTAAATGGTGGAAGGAGGAGCGACACGGTGTATTCCTCGATTACAATCAAAACGCCAAAGACCGAACCACTGCTTCTGCATACTCGGTGCGCCCGCTGCAGGACGCGCGCGTCTCCGCTCCCCTCACCTGGGAAGAACTGCCCGCTTGCGAACCAGGCGATTTCACAGTGCTAACGATGCCGCAACGCTTTGCCAGTATCGGTGATCCGCACGCCGGGATGGACGACGCACCCGGATCGCTGGATCGCCTGCTAGAGTTGGCAGAGAGCGATGAGGCTGCCGGGCTTGGGGACGCACCGTGGCCTCCGCACTTTCGCAAGATGGAAGGCGAAGCGCCGCGGGTCTCTCCTTCTCGAGCGAAATCGACGGCGAAGAAGGCTTCTGCCAAAGCTATACGCACAAAGATGCCGCTGATTGTGATCGCGAATTCGTCCAGCAAAGAAGCTGCCTTGCAGGGATTGGAAAGGTGGAAGAGCAAACATCCCGAGGCTGCGGCGCCGCTTGCGATCGACGATGTGCTTGTGGACCGCATGCGGGGAAGATCTTCGATCTGGTATCGCATCCGCGTGAACCTTCGACACGTGCCCGAGGCCATACGTCCGATGCAGGAGACGCCGGATCCCGATGATGATCCCACGCGCGAGTGAGAATTATCAGGGCGAGACAAACAATGATTAGGTTGGGATCGCCATCGCATCAGAGCTGTTACGACACGCGCTTCCCTATACCAGCGTCAGCACCCGCTGTGAAATATGTCCATTAGCTCATGCGGCGGAACGACTTCAAGCTGCGCGTAGGTGCAGTCATTCGGGTTCTTATCGAAGCGCCACCGGCGAAACTGGGCCATATGCCGAAAGCGATCACCCTGCATATGCTCGTACGCAACCTCCAAAACAAGCTCAGGACGTAGTGGGTTCCAGGCGAGGTCTTTCCCTTGGCTCCAGCGGCTTTGTCCTCCCGGCATGCGCTGTGCAGGTCGCTCATCTTCAGAGTTCTGCGCAGCCCAGCTGGCCCACGGGTGACCTACGAGCGCATCTTTGACGTAGGGTGCCAGGTGTGCGACCAATTCTCTCCGCTTATCCATGCTGAAGCTGGCACAGACCCCGACATGCTGCAATTGGCCCAGATCATTGAAGAGTCCCAGCAGCAGGGAGCCAATCGCCGTACCCTCGCCCTCCTTATGCCAGCGAAAGCCGGCAACTACGCAATCGCAATCCCGCTCGTGTTTTACCTTTAACATCACTCGCTTATCCGACTGATACGTGCCCGAAATGGGCTTAGCCATGACGCCGTCGAGTCCCGCGCCTTCAAAGCGTCTAAACCAGTCCAATGCCAAGGAGTGATCGCGCGTTGCTGGAGTCAGGTGGATGGGAGGCGCCACGGACGCAAGTAGAAATTGGAGTCGCTCGCGCCGTCGACCGAAAGGCTCATTGCGGAGATCTTCATCGCCCTCACAAAGCAAATCGAAAAATACGACCGACGCTGGGAACTGCTGGGATAGCAGCTTAATGCGTGAAGCCGCAGGATGAATGCGAAGCTGAAGGGCATCAAAGTCCAGACCTCGATCTGAGACGATAACCACTTCGCCATCCAGTACACAGCGCTCGGGAAGCTCATTACGCAGCGATTCTACGAGCTCAGGAAAATAGCGGTTCAGTGACTTTCCATCACGACTCTGAATGAAAATTTCATCTTGATCGCGGAATACGACTGCACGAAATCCATCCCACTTTGGTTCGAAGATCCAAGTGTTTTCCGTCGGAATCGACGCAACTCGTTTGGCCAGCATCGGAAGTAGCGGTGCATCTATTGGTAAAGGCACAACCCATCGTAAATCCATCACGCCAGGAAGGAAGGAGCTTGTAACCGCGAATCCCCGTCCTCAGGAGGAGATGGGTATCCCCTCGAAAGATCAAAACGAGTTCAATTTCTTTCGGATGCTCTTCGTTTCTCGCGGCTGCAACTTCGACCTGCCTTAGAATCCTTTCCGAAACCTCACAACCAGAGATCGCGCAAGCGCGCTTCAGATGACTTATGTGTTATGGCTATCTCGAACAGACCGCGCATCACAATCAGCGGAGGAAGTTCATGAAAGATGTTTTCGTTACACTTTATGCGTTTGGAACGGTGCTGGAGTTCCCCGGTGCTGCCGGAGTTCACTTCAGTGATGGAGTGTTGACTTTCATTCACAAAGCTGCCGCGGATGACACGACTTCCACGAAATACACCACAAACCTTCCCTACCTGATGAAAGAGGACGTAGCAACCGTTGAGCCGTGACGAAGTTCCACTCTAGGAAGATCTGCTAGCGCTATCGTCGCCGTGTGCTTTATCGCAAAAGACCGAAAGCACCGAACCAATGGATTGCCTTCGTCGAGGTGGGCATTGTCGCGTTGTTTCTTGTCTGCTGATTGGAACGGGCGTGTTGTTTAACCTTCGACACAGCCAGAGACATGCTCGAGATGGACTTAGTCAGCCGCGCGCGAGTGGTTCGTTGCGAAAATAACTTTGGCAAAGGTAACTGATTAAACGCACTTAAAACCGCGAAATCCCTCACGCAAGACGCTGAGAGGGACGAGCTCAATCCCCCAAAGTAAAAAGGATTTGGGTAACTTCCGCTACCCAGGTGTACCTAATACTGCAAATCAACTCAACATCTGTACGGCTACCGCTGTACGGGCGATCAAATAGCCGCCCTTAACCATATCTACAGAGTCCCGGCCGCTCTCACCGCGAGTCTCGCGAATTCGTCTGAGGCCGCGTTGATCTTTGCTAATAGATTTTGTAAGTCTACTTCAGCCTGCTGTTTGGCTTCAGGGAGCGAGTCGTTCGACGACACGATTGACCTCAACCTCGCTTCTTCTTGCCGAAGAAGCGGCATCTCATCCCTGAGATCAGTCATTCGGATGCTGCTGTTGATGTCCATGAGCTATAAGTTTGCCGAGCGGTTGCCCGTTATGAGTCGAAGAAGGAGGGTGAGAATGACTGCTCCAATGACGGCGATGAGGATGCTCATAACGAGACCGTGATCGCCGACACCGCCGAGTCCCAAGTGGCTCGAGATAAACCCGCCGATCAGAGCACCAGCAAGACCCACCACCATATCCATGATGGCACCAAAGCCCGAGCCCTTCATGAGCTTGCCCGTAAGCCAGCCTGCGATGAGGCCGATGATGATCCAAGCGATTATGCCGTGACCCATAACCTGTTTCTCCTTTGTGTCTTCGATGCAACTGTCTGATTGGGCGTGAGACAAATCCAAAAAATTAGGCGGAGGACCAATTTTCTTTAAAAGCGTGCCAGACGAATTCGGGCCAACTAGGAGAGGAAGATGGGCATCTTTTGCAGTGACGACCACCTCAATTTCTTTGCCGCCCTCCAACAATTAGCCTTAGACTGGTGCTTGCCGCAGCTCTAATCATAGGAAAATCAAAACTGATTCTACTTTCATTGATGAATCATCTGTCTTTGACAACGCCAGTATAGAACCGGCGGCAGGTCCCGAGTGGGAGCAGACGTTTATTTATTTCCCCTCTCCGGGCTCACTTCAAAAGACACTCTCTCGCCGCGCTTACGCGCATACCAGACTTTGTCCGATGTCAAAGGAGACAAGGCCTCTCCATTGCGCCAGATCAGCGTTGGTCGGCCGGGCTCAAATAGAGCATCATAACGATCCCCCGTCCATTTCTGGTTGCGCACGAACACCTTGCCAAGGGCCGCATTTGGCACGACGGTCAGGTCTTCTCCTCCCCACGTGCGCATACCTGCGATTTCGGGAAAGAGAAGTGCGTCGAGAGTATCGTGGCCCATGATGCGAACTGTGCCGTTGGCATGCTCTCCTGGAGGATAGGTTTTTGGATCAACGGTTTCAGGCAAGAGCGGTCCAAGATTCGAATTGATTGCCCGGGAGAGCCAATTGAATCCTTCGAGTTCCTGGCCGCTGCGAGTAAGTCCCATGGCCACATAGCCAAAAATTCTGGGCCATGCGGGGCCACGCCAATAACCGCCCCAATTCGGGGTGTCGAAGGCTAAGGTAGGCAATAGCGCACCGTTAAACTTGGCTGGGGCATTGAGCCGCTGCATCATTGCAGCAATGCGATCGCGGTCGGTTTCGAAATAGAGGAAATAGTAGGCGTCCAGGTTTTCACCCCGGGTCCAAAGCCTCCCCGTCTTTACGTCCAAATCCCAATAGCGCTGCGTGGCCGGATCCCAAAGCTTCTCGCGCACAGCCTGAAGGGCCAGGTCGAACTCCTTTTGCCAAGGTGACGGGTCGTCGCCGTGAATGCGTGCGAGGTAAGTCATTTCCTGCAGGCTCCAAAGATTGAATACCTTACATCTGCGTTGAGAATCCCGTCATGCATTCCCATGCCAAAAGCTCATACGAAACTACGAAGAGTTCGCACAGAGCGTCCAGCCGTGGCAATTCGGACATCCCGAGACAAAACGCACCTGCTTCTGGCTGAAGAATCTCCCCGCCGCTTCGCCCGACCAACATCGTTGAAGGCCGCACCGCACGAGTTCACCGCATGCCACCGGGGCCAGATAGGTGGCGCGAGCGCTCCCGCTTCTTCCCGGGAGTCGCAAAAGCCATGGCAGCTCAATGGTCGGATGCTGCAATTTCCTCGACAGACAAATGAGGTTGATATGACGCCTCCCCAAGAACGTCCAAAAGAAAAAGCCCAAGCCTCTGCACTTGGGCCTTCACGAATTCCAAAGCAGGTTCTTACTTACGGCTATCGCGTGCAGCCTTTACGTAGTCATGTGATGTCTGAATATGTGCATACTGCGTTGAGAGAAGCTGATGTACGGGCAGCGGCAGCTCCTTTTGCAGAGCTTCCTTGTAAGCTTTCTTAGCCGCATCCTCGCCCTGCTCTGCCGTTTCAAGGAGCGTGTGATCTCCGCCGCCGAGATGAGCTTTGAGATCACCCCAAGTGCGACGAACCTTGCCGCTTACCGTGCCGCTCTCTTTGACATCGCGAACGCCCTCTTTGTGCAGATGGTTCTCGATTTCTCCTCGGAACGACGCGCGCTTCAGGGACTCCGCCATGAAATAGCTTTTGAGCGTGGAGTCATCCAAATGTTCCCCAATCTTCTGGAATCCTTCCTGACCATCGATCAGGCTCTGAATCACATCGCGAAGCGTTTCCTCTACGTCCTTACTTGTTAATTTTGTCTCTTTCGACTCTGTAGGCATTGATTCCTTCCGATAGGTGGAACAGGTTTGCGTGCTATGGATGTGCAGGGTCTGCCGATTGTCATTGCGATTCTCCTTCATCGCCGACAAGCCAGGGAAATCGCGAAAACCCAGCGCCCCTGCCCCGTAGGTGAACGACTCAAGCCACCACAGGCTGCTCAAGCGTTCCTAAACAATAGAAGCGCTCTGTCGATGCTCAGTTGCCTAGAAGGCGGCGGGTCTCAGAAAGTCCTTGCGAGGTTTGCGTCATATCTACGATTTCTGGCAGGTGCGGCGATTCCGTAATCAAAAAGAGTTGGATCCGGCAGAGAGGGACTCGATGGCGGCGGGAGAGTCATTCGAACTCTCAATAGAACTTTTTTGTGGTCGGCTAGCGAAGGACTCAATGCTACCAAGCGAGATGTCGAACTTGGCTACCAAGCGAGATGTCGAACTTGCGGTCCGGTTCGCAGTTCGAAACCGGACCTCGACTCACCCCTGCAGAGAAAAAGGCCAATTCAGAGGCCTGATTTGTTCTCTCGCGATTCTCTGAATGACGCAGAATTCGCGATTTCGCCCCAAAATGCGGCCAAACTGCCTCGATAAATTACTGATTCTAAAGGATAAAGACTCGCTGGCGGAGAGAGGTGAATTCGAACTCTCGATAGAGAATTGATCCACAGCTTCCGATAGAAATCAAGTCCTTTTCTAGCAATAAGTTAGCAGTTTGGACGAAATTGGAACCGATCTTTTGGCGGCAGCATAATGGCATTTAGATCTGTGATCCGTCTGATCCCCATCTTCAATGAGTGCATTGGATTTATCACTCACCGAGGTTCAAATGCACTTCTAACTTCCGCGTGTCACGATACGACCGAACCGACCCAGATCACCTATTGATTGCCTGGTCTAACCGCTAAATCGGATTCTGCGTTCCGGACATCCGTTGTGTTGGCGCACCGCAGTCCTCGCAGGACCTAGCGAAAGGCTCAGTCCAGGGGCGGTGTCGGAGAGTTGCCAGACATGGAGCCTCTCCGCGCTCGGGGCCCCGGAAGATGCTGGTGTGGCGGACGGCCCTGAAACCACTCGAACCACCAATCTCTGAAAAGTCTTGCGCCATAGCCGCGGTCAAGCGTACCCTCTCAGCCGTAGATAAAGCTAGGATGGAAATTGCGGCCTGCATCTTGCAGCACGATTTCGATCTACGCGATGTCTTATGGCCGCGATCATGGGAGGTGATGCATCATGCCCCTGGGTAGCAGCAACAACTCGATTCTCTTCGCCAATTGTGAGAGTCTGCGTAACCCGATTGTGACCTTCCATGTCAGCCTCGACATGATCACGGAGGGGAATAATGGATTCTCGCTGCAAATGAATTGCTATCCACAGACCAAGCCCCAGGCTACCTATAATGGCAAGCCGTTGAATTGGTTTCAGTACGTAATCGCCGTAGACAACAACTCGGTTGAGTGGGGGATCCAGTACTGGTCCGAGGTAAAGGGTTTCGGTTTTAGCCCCCCCGGCAATTATTCCTCATTCGCCTCTGCCTCATCGAATCAGGTGCCGGCGGGCTCGGTGATGAGGATTAGTCTGCAAACTGATTCCGACAACAATGTGACAAGTGCGACATTCAGCATTACCGATCCCTCGGGCAATCTTTCGGACTACACGTACACGTTCCCGTCTGACTGTTTGTGTCAGATTTATGGATTCCAGGTCGATATCGTAGGACCGCCCAGCGGCACCCACACTTGCACATTCACATCAGGATTGGGGGTCCTGACCTACTGGCTAGGTGGAGGAACGCTCGCGGTGCAGAGTGCGAACACCTGCGGCGGCTCTCAGCCGGGCACGGGTGAGACGTCCAATACGCTGTACGGCGATATTGTGCCGGCTTCCGGCAAGCAGGTGTTCCAGCTGGTCGTTGGGACTTGAAGGCCGTGGTCTTAACGTGATCGGGGCCCAATATCTCGATCGCGCAGGTCTCGGGAAATCGGCAAGTTCAGTTGGTGATAACAGGGGTGGGTGTTGAAAAACTCGACGAGTCTGCCGCGTTTGGGTCGACACTTCCGCGACTGTCCGTGTTCAAGCAATTGCGCATCTTGGAGACGTTAGTGGTTCACTCAGGAATCGGACCAGTCGTCGGATGTTCTGGGCAGTAGCGGCGAGGAAGAACTGCTCCTGAACGAACTTCAGCCTGCGCAGACGCAGGCGCCGCAGGCCGATAGGGCCCTTCAGTTCTGCAAACAGCGCCTCAACCTTCTTCCGCTGCCGCTGGGCATGCTCGAACTCCGGGGTTGTCCAGAGGTCGCGCGCTCTTTGCCGGGCTGCCTCGTTCATGTGGATAGCCAGGAAGCGAAACGCTCCCCTGGTGCACTGCGGCTTTAGTGGACACGGGCCACACTTCTTGCGAGTTCCGATGTAAGCGAAGGCGCGATTCCTGTCATTGCGACCGCCGTAGTTTAGCTGCTGGCCGGCTGGGCACCGGTAGCTATTGCTGTCAGGCAAATAAGTAAAGCGATCCGGACCGAAGAACGGACTGCGCGTGCGAGCGACAGCATCCCTCGTCGGCATGTATGGCGTGATCTCCCGATCCATCAACCACTGCAACAACTCACCGTTGCCATAGCTCGCATCAGCACCGAGGGAGTGCGGTTTCCTGCCCTGCCATTCAGCGAAGCGAGCGATCATCTCCTCCGCGGCTCGAGACTCTTCGCTCAGGCGTGCGCCCGTTCCCTGCACACCCACGATGATGCAGCTGTGGTTATCGACAAGATAGTTGTTGTAGTACCCCATCCGCGCCGGCGTGCCGCCTTTTGTCGCATACGTGGAGTCCGGATCGGTGGTGGACACCTTGTCCTGGCTGTGGATCGGCTCCTCCACTGGATTCTGCGCCTCCAGTTCCGCGAGGTATTCGCGCACGGTTCGATGGACCTGCGCAGCTTCTGTCAGCTGTTCTCGCGGGATGCGGCTCTCCTTGCATGCATTGGCCTCAACGAAGGTTCCGTCGACAGATAACTTGTCTCCGCGCACCAGGCCAACTTTCAGGCACTGGGCCACGATTCGCTCGAACAGCTGCTCAAACAACTTTGATTCTTGAAAGCGTCCGTGGCGGTTTTTCGAAAATGTGGAGTGATGCGGAACCTCCTGATCGAAACCCAGACCTGTGAACCAGCGCCACGCCAGATGCATCCGCAGTTCCTCAACCAGCTTGCGCTCGCTGCTGATGCCGTACAAATAGCCAATCAGCACAATACGAAGCAACAGCTCCGGGTCGATCGACGGACGGCCAGTGTCGCTATAGCTGGTCTTTAGCTGCTCGCGGACGAAGCCAAAGTCGATGTGCGTATCGATCAGCCGCAGGAGATGGTTCTCTGGAACCTGATCTTCCAATCGGAAATAGTAAAACAGCGATTCCGAGCGCGCGTGCTGACCCATCATGAGCGATCATCCTCCGACCATGGCATCCGCAACAGCATGCTCAAACTATGCTGCTGAAATCTCAGGATCGCCACACGGATCTCGTCCCAAGCAGCTAACGCGTACCGAGTTTTTCAACACTCACAGGGCAATGCACTCGTTGAAGCCTATGCTGTTTCTCGATCGGTACCGAAAAGCGCGTCGCTGCCTATCATCCTGAATGAAATTCGAGCGTCTCGCTCGTTATACAAGCGAGACATCAAACCAGTGGTTGATTTCAGATCAACGATGGACTTCGAGCTGCCGAGCAGAGAAATGGGGCATTCTTGAAAGGGCTAGTTGCCTCCAATGGATTCTCTGATCAGGAAAAGATGTGAATTCCCCGGCAAGTGCGGCGATTCGGTAATCAAAAAGAGTTGGATCCGGCAGAGAGGGACTCGATGGCGGTTGAAGAGTCATTCGAACCTTCGATAGAACTTTTGTTATGTGGTTCGCAACGGACTGAACGGCAGGGCAGCGAGATCTCGAACCCCAGAGAACCTTCGGCGAAAAACCGGACCTCGACTCACCCCTGCAGAGAAAACGACCAATTCAGAGGCCCGCTTTCCTCTCTCGCGATTCTCTGAAGGAGGCAGAAAATGCGATTTCGCCCCAAAATGCGGCAAAATACGCTCGCTAACTTACTTGTTATAAAGGAGAAATACTCGCTGGCGGCGGATGGAGTCTATTGCGAACCGTTCTCCAACCTAAATTCCCTGCTAACAGGGAAAAATACAGGGAATTTTCCATTTTCACTCGAATGTTCCAGCAGAGAATTTGCTCTATCGGCCTGATTGCAAAGGGAATTCTCACACCTCTGTTCGACTTCGGCATCGCACGGAACAGGGAATTATCACGCAAGTAACAGGGAATAAACACGCAGGTATCAGGGTATTACATTTTCCCTGATGTCCGTTTCGGGCGCCGCGACAAGCACCTGTTCTAGATGATGACTTCTCGTCCAAGTAGAACCGGCATGCCAGTAAGAATCCGCCCGTTTCGGGGCATCTATCTTTGCGCTCAAGATGATCAGAGAGCTAGGCCGGAATCGTCTTGCGAGTTTGATCAATTGATGCTGTGGCATTTTCAGGCAGTTCGCTGAGATCGCCAACACTATAAGGAGACTGTCTATAGAGACTTTGATCCTCAGAGCGTCTCTTCAACTGCAATTTTTCCTTCGTCGTTTTTTAGCGAGAGCTGGCTCTCTTCGGGCGTCTCGAATACGAAGGCACGCAGGCTAAGTTTGGTGCGGTGCTCCTCTGCTTCAGGGATGGGGTCGGACCCAGCATGGGGTGCTGTGCCACAGAAATAGTACCGCTGCCAGCCCTGCCTTATGGCTTCTGGCTCACGCCGCTGCAGGCGGTCCGTAAAGCGCAGACAGCTGTCGCGCCAGGTATTGTGATGACGGAGCAAAGTGTTATCAGACGCCAGATTCCGAATTATTGGCCGCACTGCTTCCAAGGTGGCGAGTTGCTGAGGCACGATCATGCAGATAGGCTCGCCGCAGCTGAATTCGACCCAGGTGTCGGCCCGGGTGAACTGCCAGTTCATCGATACTCCTGCCACCGACCAGGCAGTTTCGACCAGCCCTTCTAAAGGTCCGATCGAATCTTTCGGAGCGTTTGCCGGGCCGCGAAATAGCAGCGACATGCCTGGCGGCGTGCGGAACAGGAACGGCAGCATAAAGGTCAACACGCCTCCACCAAAATGAGAGATGGCGACATAAGGCGGATCCCCGTCTTGTTCAATCACCACAGAATTTGGAGCTACACCTCCGAACCATTTCGCGCGCAGCGACCGGTCGTTGAGTAACAACCAACCAGCCTGATTGGCTATGCGCATTGGCAGGCAGCGATTGGCGAAGCCATTCTGCGAATGGTTCATCCAATCCCGCCTGGATGACGCAGGTATCAGACCCATTTTGATGTGGCGGTTGATCCGAAAGGCGATGATCTTTTCCATGTCCGCAATTCTCAGATGCCACTTCCCAGGCCCCCGGGGCAAACCGGGGGACCGCTCGGGCATACCAACCCTGTCGGGTCCGTCGGCCCGACCGGACAGGTGGGCGACACTGGGCCAAGGGGCGTTTGTGTCACCGGACAGACTGGTGTGATCACGGGACAGACCGGCGTGACCGGACAGATCGGCGGAGCAACGGGCTGCGGTGGCAGAGAACTCTGGGTCACTGGTGATGCGGTCGAAGCGGCTGTGGTGATCTGCTGGGCAGCGGCGGTCGAATCGGCACCGTAAACTGTCGCATCCTGAACACCTCCGTCAGGCATCGTCCCCGTCGTATCGAACGATTGGGCCGGGTTGGGAACAGTGGTGACTGTCGACGGCTGGGATGTGACAAGCCCGATTGTGCCATCGCCGATGAGAACACCGCTCACGAAAGCCGAAATCACAACGCCGGTAACGAAGACGGCAGCAATGGGAGCACCCACGGTCAGCGCTCCGATAGCAAGACATGTCGCACCGAGCAGCGCAAGTCCACCCAACACCTCTCCCGGATCCGGGCTAAGGACATGGTCCACAATTCCTTCCTGCGTGGTCGGAGAAGCTTTATCGATGGCATCGCCCACGAGCGCACCTTGTACGGCGCAGAATGCGCGTACCGGGCCGGCGAGCCACATCGTTCGCCAATCCTTGGACAGGGCCATGACGGTAACGCCCGACGCATTAAGCCAATTGATCAAGTTAGTCATGGCGATCTGCGATGGCACCCATGCAGCATTGAGCGATTGCCAGTTCATCTGCAACTGGGCAAAGCTGCTGCAGTCCTTGAGGATCGAGGCATCACGCACTTGCACGACGAGGATGGTATGCCGCGCCTGAACCTGATCGCGAATGATCAGCATTGACAGGCTGCCGGTATCGCCGGCCTTGCGCAAGGCCGAGGCATGCAGTGGCGGTATCGCGTTCTTGGTAGCGATCGAGATGGTTTGCGCAAGCGTTAGGTTGGCAGGCATGGCGCTCACTGTAGGATCACAAGCACGGGAATGAGACCCATTCCGTCACTCTGGGGAGCAAGCGCTTTGCCAATCACCGCCCCGAATGCCTGCACCGGATCGACCACCTTCATCGCATATCCCGGGGTCGCCGACGTTGTGAGGAGGTCTCCGACATGAATCGGCGCATACTTGGCGTCGACTTTGCAGTAAACCTTACCTGCTAAAGCTATGGGGGCGCGAGCGATCGCTGAAATGCGCCGGTCAAGAACTATGCCGGGACGAAAGGTTCCAGCGCCCGAGATGACGCCAGCCACTCTCCTGTTGTACGGCTGGCTGCTTGTGCTGAGTTCACCGTTCTCGGTGAACACTACAACCGAGCCATGTTCGATAGCCTCCCCATTAAGCAAATCAAACTCCTCAGCGCAATCGGCGCCCGTGAGGGTCACGTCGACGGTGGTGATCGATCCAGCTACTGAAAGGCCGTTTTCTATCGTAACGTCCCCGGTAAGTTTTCCCGTCACCGATAGGTCTCCAGTAACCTGAACGTTACCGGCAAAGGCTCCTGCGAAACCGGTGCCTGTGCTTTGTCCGTAGATCCCATGTCCACCAGCGGAATGTATTCCCGCCACAGCAGAGAAGCCTGCAGCTGCTGACTCACCATGCACTCCGTCACTCTTTGTGCTGGAACCATATACGCCGTAGCCGCCTTCGCTTTGCCCTCTTACACCGAAACCACCACCGGTGTTTTCGCCAAAAACGCCATTGTTAAGAGTGGATACACCGTGTACACCATTCAAGCCGGTGCCGAAAACGCCGTCGCCAGAAACTATCGCAGTGGAGCCTGTCAGCAGGTTCCCATTACTATCCCCGGAAATACCGGGATGCCCGTTTAAAGCCGTACCAGTTACGGCTGCGCCCACATTACTTGTGCCGGAAAGCGGGCTCTCCGGAAGCGGAGCGAGCGGGTTTGAGATCGGGCTAGAGCCGGGGCCCCCCGGACCGAGGCCGCCTCCGGGACCAGGTCCGCCCCCTATGGGACGTTGTGTTATAGGCATTTGGTATCTCCTCTACGCGTATAGAATGGCTAGCCATCGCCATAATCGCGATCCTCGCGACGACAGCAAACTGCGCCGACCGGACATCCCATCCCAAAGCATCGAAGCGATCACCTTCGCCCGTTTTGGAATCCGGACCATCAGTCAGATAGCAGATTGCCGCACCCGACTCCCATTGGCAATAACGCCGGCCTGACGATTAGCTGACTTTTTCATTACCCCAGAAGCTGCTGAAAAGATGGCCTTTGTCGCTTGCGAATTGACAAGAGATAGAATGTTGTTCTTCTCAGTGAAGGTGACGACATGCCCGCGGACTTGGTGAGATTCGGGGATGGTCTTGAACTGGACCGGACCGCGTATGAGCTGCGTCGCTCCGGCCGGCCCCTGAAGCTCGAGCGGATTCCCATGGAAATCCTGTCCCTCCTGATCGACCGCAAGGGACAACTGGTTGCCCGAGACGAGATTATCGAAAAGATCTGGGGCAAGGATGTCTTTCTGGACACGGACAACAGCATCAATTCCGCGATTCGTAAAATCCGTCAGGTTCTGAAAGACGATCCAGAAAACCCACTCTTCATACAAACGGTCACCGGAAAAGGATATCGATTCATCGCGACCGTAACCGCGGCAGGCGTTCCAGCAATTCCTCAAAGCGCCGTCAGCAACTCAGCGACTGAAGTTCCGGCAATTGGATCTGGCGCAGTTTCTCCAGCCCTGCCTGACCAAGCCGCCGCCACGCTGGCGCCGCGCGAACGAATCCACCTCGTCATCGAGGAAGAGGAAACCCGGCCGGCCCATCGCACTCCGCCTCGCAGATTTTGGCTATGGGCTGGCATAGGCTTGGTAGCAGTCGCACTGGTCGCCTTAGCCGGCTGGCGCTTGGCGCATCCGCCCACCTACGTCCACGCCGCGGCGGTTATCGCCGACCTCGATAATGAAACCGGCGATACCGAGTTCGATCACAGCTTGAACAGCATGCTGCAGATCGACCTCCATCAGTCGCCGTACTTCACCGTCATCGGCGAAGAACGCGCGAGAGAGATTCTCGGGACGATGAAGCAGCCCGTGGATGAGCGCATCACGGCGCCTCTGGCGCGTGAGATATGTGAGCGACTTAACGGCCAGGTGTATCTGACGCCGGCCATCGCAAAGGTCGGCGACCTCTATCTTGTCTCGCTGGAAGCCAACGACTGCGTCGACGGTCATTCGCTTGGCGCGGCTCACAAGCAAGCCTCATCCAAGGACGGGGTGCTGGCCGCTTTTGCTGCCCTCACCGTTCAGGTGCGCCGCGACGCAGGAGAGTCACGCGCCTCCCTGAGGCAGTTTGACCATCCGCTCTACAATGAGCCCACCGCGTCACTAGAAGCACTGAAGGCCTATTCCGAGGCGAGCCGCATCGCCGACACCGGTAAGTCTGTCGAATCGATCCCACTTTTCCAACATGCCATCAGGCTGGATCCAAACTTCGCCATTGCCTACGCCGTCCTGTCAACTATGTACAGCAATATCTCCGACCATGTGCATGACCGCGAAGCGATCATGAAGGCCTATGCCCTGCGCGACACTGTCAACGAGCCGGAGCGGCTTTACATCGAGTACCGATACCACGCGAGCGTGACTGGCGATGTCCACGCTCAGCTTGATGCTCTTCGCCAGTGGAGCGGAAACTACCCGCAGGACGACGTTCCACTGGCTTGCCTGGTTCTCCTGGAGATGCAGACCGGCCAGTTCCATGAAGCGGCCGCTAACGCCGACAGCCTGCTCGACCTGATGAAAGATGTCACAATCCCGCAGCGTGGTCCGGCCTATGGCGGCGCCCTGTACGAGATCGCTGGATACGCCTACTATCATGCCAACATGTCCGGTAAGGTGCGCGTCGTCTACGCCGAATCCCTACAAAGGAAGGTCGACACGCCGGGTCTGCACGAACTGATGCTCCAGATCGCTGCTACGAACGGGGATACCGCGGGTGTGGCGCACGAAATCGCCTGGTCGCGCGGCAAACCGGATGAGGGCCACTTGTTACAGTACGCGGCCATGGCCGCGCTCGCCTCCGGTGAGGTACAACGTGCGGACAAGTTGTTTGCCGAGGCCTCGGTCGCCGCCGAACGCGACAAGCTCGAAGTCGCCCTGACCGACTTCGACGACTATCGTGCGCGCATGCTAATCGAGCTGGGCCTGACAGAAAAGGCTAGGGCGCTCCTCACAATGCTGCCCCCCTCCGACTCGAACCTGGACAAGGCCTTCGCGAGGCCGAGGTCGGCAACGCCGAGAAGGGGCTAGCCGCGGCTCAGCAACGGCAGGCCGACGCTCCCAACGATACTATGGTGAACGCGATCTTCGTGCCATCTGTGCGCGCGGCTGTTGCGCTGCGGCAGGGCAAACCCGATGAGGCCGTCAGGCTTCTGCGGGTTTCAGCGCCTTTTGAAATGCGTGACCCCGTCGTTCCCTATCTGCGTGGTCAGGCTTATTTGGGGGCGCATCTGGCCTCCCAGGCTGTGGCCGAGTTCGACAAGCTTGCAGACCATCCTTGGCTGGCAGACCCGCCTACGCCGCTGATCGCGCTCGCCCACCTAAGCCTTGCGCGCGCCTACGCCCTCGATCTCAATTCTGCCGGTAGCCGAAGCGAGTATCAAAAGTTCTTCACACTTTGGAAGACTGCCGACGCCGATCTACCTATACTGCGGCAAGCACATTTAGAGTATGGGCGAATTAGGTAACTTTACAATTACGAAGCCGGGTGCTCCATCTTTTCGCGTAATTTGCGATAGGGCGGACGATCCGGTAGCCCTAACTATGCGTTGCTGGCACTGCTCGGCTTGGCGACATAAGAAATCCGAGTAGAGCGCAGCCGATAGAAAAAGCCCCAATATACTTGAGCTTTTCAGTGCTTGGGATTGCCGTTAAGTGGCCCTTGTAGCTAGGCTTGGGGGCGCTAGCCATCCCCTGAACCACGGCGCACGGCGGCTGGCGCCCTTTGATAATTAAAAGAAGGATTTCGCTCAGACTCGCGATCAGCTCAGGAAAGATGCTTAACAACGAGTGCGATTGGCAACCTACACACAACATGTGAATCACCAACTGCCCGAGAAAGAAGGGCCGCTTGAGAGAGCTCAATCGCAGCACGACGAACGTCATAAAAAGGTGAACAGCTGCGCCAAATAAAAGCCCGCTCAACACCGGCCTGTGTGCTGGTACCGGCCTTCGGCCGGCTTCGGAAAATTCGTTCTGCGCGTCGATAACGATGAGTGCTAGCATGTTGTCCCTCTATCTCCGTAATTTAGGCCGCTCTGATCGCCAATAGCCCATCTATTTCTCTCTGTTGGCCCTATCCGAACGCCTGAGAAAGCTGACCGGGGTGGAACAGACGGAGACGACGATCGTTTTGAAGTCCCAATTCGAGCGGTCTGTCTCGCTCCTCGAGATTTCTAAGGCTGGAAGGGACGGCTCCCGTCTGAATCTTTAGAAGAGCTCTGCCCGGTTCTCGGCAAACGAAAACGTAACAGACCGAATCGAGTTCTCTCCTGCCCGGAATATAGAATGGGTCGGCCTCTGCTACAGACCGTCACGGGCGGAAGGCTTTACCGACTAGCCGACTAATGAGATGGTCCGCCGCTTGATTCACCTGCGAGAGCAGGTTGATGGTGGTTGGCAGCTTTTAATGAGGAGGATCATCGACATGCAGATACATTCGATTGGCATCGATCTTGGCAAGATAACATTTCACCTCGTGGCGCTTGGACCGGCCGGACAGGTTCTTGTGCGGAAGAAGTGCAGCCGCAGGCAGTTGCTGACCTACACTGCGAACCTTCCGACCTCGTTGATTGGTTTAGAAGCCTGTTCTGGAGCGCACTTTCTGGGGAGAGCACTACGCCAGCAAGGCCATGAGGTACGTCTGATCGCGGCACAGTTCGTGAAGCCTTTCGTGAAGTCCAACAAGAACGACTTCAACGATGCCGAAGCGATTGCGGAGGCGGTGGAACGCAAGAACATGCGCTTCGTACCGATCAAGACGGATGATCAGCTTGATTTGCAGGCTATTCATCGAGTACGAGATCGCCTGATTGCACGACGGACCTCGGTCATTAATCAGATACGAGCATTTCTCCTCGAACGGGGCATGACTTTCGCGAAGACTCCAGCGAAGCTGCGGAGTGAGATGGCGGGTGTCCTCGAGAACGCAGAGAACGGGTTGACTCCGCTGATGCGCAACCTGGTCTCCATACTCTGGGAAGAGTGGAACGGGGTCGAAGAGCACATCGCCACCTTCACACGACAGTTGGAGATGATTGCGGCCTCTGACGCCGACTGCACTCGGATACAGAAGATACCAGGCATCGGTCCTATTGTGGCCACTGCGATCATTGCTGTCATCGGCAACGGCGCAGCATTCCGCAAGGGACGCGAGTTCTCCGCGTGGCTCGGCATCGTGCCGAAGCAGCACTCAACCGGGGGTAAGCCGCGTCTGCTGGGCATCAGCAAGCGAGGTAACACCTACCTGCGTAAGATCCTTATCCACGGTGCTCGAGCCGCTGTGCTTCGCATCAAGCGGGACCGCGTTCCGATCGGAGCATGGATGGATGGGCTCGAACGCCGAGCTCACCGAAACATCCTGATCGTGGCGATGGCCAATAAGCTAGCTAGAATCTCCTGGGCCGTGCTCTCAAGCGGTGAAGAGTACAGACCCTACGGTCTAGTGGCCGCATCAGCCTAAGCTACACATTAGATCTTGATTTCACGCTCTTCCACCAAGGTCTGCAGAGGAAAACAAAGACGACAGAACAGTCCAACGACGTGCCCCAAACCTCGAACCGAGAAGGGTCTCTACGACCGTCCGACTTATAAGGAAAGGCACGTGCGCATCTCATCATGGCCAGGAGCCCTGCTCCATCAAAGGCTGATTAGATAAGGGCGAAGGCTCCAACGCAACCCGGTAGACTGTGGTTGGTTTAGAGACCAGGGTCAGCGGGAAGGAAGGAGCCCGGATGATCATAGTAGGCTGTGATTTTCATCCTAGCTATCAACAAGTCGCCATGCTCGACACAGAGACTGGCAGAACTGAAGACCACAAGCTGATGCACGTGACAGGAGAAGCCGAGAGATTCTATCAAGCAATCGCCTCACCTGCCTTAGTGGGGATCGAAGCAGTCGGCAACGATCAGTGGTTTGTATGCTTGCTGCAAAAGCTGGGCCATGAAGTGTGGATTGGCGATGCATCGCAGATCCGTGCCAGCTATGTACGGAAACAGAAAACAGATCGACGAGACGCAAAACATATTCTGCAACTGCTGGTGGAAGGACGATTTCCGCGCATCTGGATCCCTGGCGCGGAGATGCGCGACCATCGCCAGTTACTCATCCATCGACATAAGCTGGTGCAGATACGCACACGGGTCAAGAACGAACTCCAACACTTGATGCTGAACCAGGGAACGCAGAAAAAGCAGAAGCTGTGGAGTGAGGAAGGCCGCGCTACGCTCGCATCTCTACCACTGGAACCATGGACGGATCGACGGAGACGAGATCTCCTCAGCTTACTCGGCATGCTGGATGGTCAACTGGAAAAGCTGAACGAGGCAGTGACGCAGGTGGCCCGGCAATATCCTGACGTGCATCTGCTGATGAGCCAGCCGGGAGTGGGTTCTGTAACAGCACTCGCTTTTGTCCTGACTGTTGGAGATGTTCGCCGCTTCCCGCGTGGCAAGCAGGTCGCTAGCTATCTGGGTCTGATTCCTCGCGAGTACTCGTCGGGCGGCAGCAACGGATGGGTGGGATCAGCAAGCAGGGCAACCGCCTATTGCGATTTCTTCTGGTCGAAGCTGCAAACATAGCCGTGCGCTTTGATCCGGTATTTCGCAAAGAATATCTACACCGCTGCCATCAGAAGCACTTCACTGTGGCCAAGGTGGCAGCGGCACGCAAGCTTGCGATACGGATGTACTGGATTCTTCGCACGCAAACACCGTATCCGCAAGTTCTCTCATCGAGAGTGGCCTGAAATGTATTCTGGTCAGCGCGAGCCGGACCGTGAGGCTGAGTAGGCGCTCTCGCACCCAGCACAGGCCGGGTGTCCGAATAGAGGAATCATGGCCGCAGTCGGTGGCCGTATTGATGGTTGGTGGAGAACATTCCACCGAAAGTGATTCTATGAGGTTCCGCTCGAGCTCTGGTCTCTACACCACCCCTGGCTCGGAGCGTTGCTTCTGGCAGCGATCGGGATATTTCTGCCCTTGACAACGCCTTCGCCCTTATTGACGAATACATTTGCGCAGACTCTCTCTCGCCCAATCTTTCCCCTTGCAGTCGTGTGGCGGACCATACATTCTCGGCCACGTGGCTCCGTCCTTATGCCGTTTCGGTATCTTTCCGGCTGCATAATCGAATTGTGGGTTCGCTATGACAATCGACGAAGTTCAATCGCTTGTGCGTATGGAGAGTGCCGAGAACCTGACGGCTACAAACGACCATCGCATTAAACTAGAACAAACCATCATGCCGCCGCAAAGAATTTCGGTGATATGGCGTGAGGTCCAAAACGGCGACGTAAAGGACGAGATATTGAGCGTTTGGCTCGTTGGGCAAGAGAACCTTAGAGGCGGATACAAGATCATCATGCGAGACGACGGGAAGCAGTTTGGTCTTGCGTCGGGTGGTTACGCGAATGACAAACATCTGCTTCTGGTTGGATGGTATGGCTCGTCGTTATCGGCATTCCTAGCGATTTAGTCGGACTGAAGCCATCCACATAAGTGACTGAGTCTTTGATCGAACAAGGCGGCCTGCGAGCGTTCCAGATCCTGATGATTTGTGAACGCAATCGATTCCCACTAGTCAGAACCATCACCGCGAATGTCTGCACTCATTGAGGGACAGTATTCTTGTAGATCTTTCCGTCCTTCATGATGACGAGAAAGTTCTTGCCGGGATCTGCGATGAGGTTGATGTTCTCCACTGGGTTGCCATCGATCAGCAACAGATCGGCCAGCGCCCCTTCTTCGACGACGCCCAGTTTGCCGGGATAGGGATTGCGCGGCCCGGACAGAGCGAGTAGCTCTGCGTTGTCCCACGTTGCCATCTTGAGCGCTTCGCCAGGCGTGTACCAGTGGACCAGTTTGGCCAACATTGCTCCCTGGCGTGTCGCGAGCTTTGCATCGAACAGCACGTCGGATCCCCATGCCGTCTTGATCTTGTACTTCTTCGCCAGCTTGTAGGCATTGTCTGTTCCAGCGACCATTTCCGCCATCTTCTTGCGGCCATCCTCGGTCGGCATCTGATACAGATCTTCATCGTCAAGAAATGGCTGCAGGCTCCACCAGATCCCCTTATCCGCAAGGATCTTCGCCGTCGGCTCATCAATGAGTTGTCCGTGTTCGATGCACTTGACCCCAGCAGCCACCGACATCTGAATCGCGCGCGGGGTATAGGCATGCACGGTCACATAGGTATTCCAGCTCTCAGCGGCGTCGACTGCGGCGTGAATCTCCTCTTCGGTGTATTGGCTCACGTCCAGTGGATCGTAAGGTGAGGCCACACCGCCTCCGGCCATCAGCTTGAGCTGGCTGGCTCCTAACATCAATTGTTCGCGCGAACGGAGCAGAACTTGAGGCACGCCATCGGCGATCCCCGCCGCACCTATCTGCTCAGTATGGCTTAACGGACCCCCAATGGTTCTCGGAACTTCATAAGGAAAACGAAAGTCGCCGTGGCCACTGGTCTGAGAGATGAAAGCGCCGGAAGGATAGACGCGCGGTCCAGGAATAACGCCCTGGTCGATCGCCCGCTTAAGTCCGAAGGTCGGGCCGCCCATGTCGCGAACCGTGGTGAAGCCGCGCATCAGGGTCGCTTCGGCTTCTTTGCCCGCCAGCAGATTGATGTAGCCGATGTCGGCGCTCAACGCAACCTGCATCGGGATGGCCGCGAACATCGCGTGCCAGTGCGCATCGATCAGTCCGGGCATTAACACTCGGCCGCCACCGACGATGATCTGAGTGTTAGCGCTTCGGTCAACCGGAATAGGCGCGGTGGAGATTTTCTCGATCGTGTTTCCGTGCACCAGCACGTTGGAGGGTGGGGAGACAGTTCCGCTCTTGCCGTCAAAGATGCGAACATTCTGGAACAAGGTGGTGGAGGATGGATCCACCTTTGTTGTGAAGGGCACAGTGTTGTCCGGTGTTTCCTGTGTCTCCTGCGCGAAGGCAGCAACGCAAAGCCCTGAGACGAGCATGCAAACGACGAAGAACCTGACGAGCGGGAATTTCAGGCACTTCTCCTCACAAGAGCAGCATTTGACGGGCGTGGGATAGGCAGTATTCAGGGTCGTACAGAAATCCGTCCGAAGTATACCCTGACTCCGGCGCCCATGCTCAGAGTCGCACCTGCTAGCGGCCGGGCAGAGCTTCCGCTTTCAGATCCTGTTGAAGCCTCTGCATGGTGGCTTCTTGGGAACATCGAGCGTTTCAAAAGGGCCGGTGTGAGCTGTCTTCAGGCGCACCATTTACGAACACACCTGTGACGTTGACTATGTGGATTGCTGACGGCGCAGGTGGGCAATGCAGAGTAGCCTCTTGTCACTTGCTGATAACAGCGCAAGCATTGAATAATTCAGATCGATCTGCGTCTTCGGCAAGTAGCCGAATAACGGGGCGGTTCGGACCAGTGCATGGCTGAGGAGTCGGCAGATTGATCCGAAGTCACTTGTCCGAGATGGCGACTTCACGGCCAAGGGGATTACTTCTGGATTGGCGACGTCTGGTGATTGAGGGACAAACCATTTTGAAAGGCCTGGGATCGTGGGCGAAGCGAGGAAGAGCAAATTGTGACCTTATCAGTGCGAGATTTCAGAACCGGGATACGAGATGGTAGCGTGGCGGTGATATTCATTACCGCTTCACTTGGTTTCCTATCCTCGCCCGTGGTAATTGCACAAGACAAAGCCACGACGGTGGCGGAAGCACCCCCGCGGGACACGAGCTTCATTGACACGAACGGCACGGCGCATGTGGCGAGGGTGATTCCGGTGCCGGGGACCATAAGTATCGAGGCGCAGAAGATGTTGGCGCGGGTAGTATCGGATGCGCCTGAACCTGACGACATCGCCGCGGAGCGCAAAGGCCTAGCTGAGTGGCAGGCGCACGCAGGTGAAGAGTTCCGCACCATTTATCCGGCAAATGTTGCAATGGGAGCGATCGCAGGCGTAATGGTAAAGATCGTTACTCCCGTTGCAATTCCAGAAGCAAAACGTAACCGTGTGCTGATCAATTTGCACGGCGGAGCATTCTTTTTGGACGCAGGGTCAATGACGGAGACGATCCCGATCGCGAATCTAACGGAAACCAAAGTAGTGGCGGTGATGTACCGGTTAGCGCCCGAACATCCGTTTCCGGCGGCAGTGGACGATACCGTCGCGGTTTACAAAGATTTATTGAAGACGTATGAGCCGCGAAACATCGGGCTGTATGGGACGTCGGCGGGGGCGGTCTTGACGGCTGAGGTGGCCGTGCGGTTGAGGCAGCTCGGGTTGCCTCTGCCTGCGGCATTGGGTGCGTTCTCGGCCTTTGGAGACTTCAGCGAGATGGGAGACTCCCGAGCTATGTACGGGCTGTTGGGGCTGTCAGGACATCTTGATCCGCCGGGCAAAGGCGGCCCTGAAGCGGACTATATGGGAACGGCGGACCCTCGAGATCCGGTGCTATCGCCGGTGTTTGCGGACCTGCATGGAATGCCGCCAATATTACTCATCACCAGTGGGCGGGACATGTTGTTAAGCGGGACAACGATACTGCATCGCGCATACCTGAGGGCCGGTGCAGATGCGAGCTTAGTAGTATTTGAGGCGCTACCGCATGCTTTCTGGAATGACCCGTCGCTGCCGGAAAGCAAGGAAGCGCACAAGTTGATGGCGGAATTCTTTGACAGAAGGTTGGGGAAGTAGTGCACGAAATTGTGCAAATTCGCCGATGCACTCCTTGAGAAGTTTTCTAGGACCTTGAAAAACGACCTCGTGGGTTGCGGTAGAATTACTGCCTCCCCGGAAGTAATCCAACTGGATGAGAAACGGGCTTCTCGGACACTTGAGCCTCAGAATTCACTTGTCCAAGAAGCCGACTCTACGAACGAGGGATGAAACTCGCTGCAGAAATAGGTCCACTGACAAAAATATCTCCGATTACGGTTTTGTCACAATGTAGAAGGGGGACGAAGTAGCTCCAAGGTTGAGAAAGACTGGACGCCGAATGCCGCCTGGACTCTGTGCCGAGTCCCAGGCCGGGGATTGTAGTTCCGGCATAGGGTTCGCGGCGAATAGCTTGCGGCATTGCTTCGCGGTCCAGCGGGCCCACTTCTTCGACTTCTTGCGGCGCGCGCTGTCAGTCGATATCCCGGTGCCGGCGTACATCTGGCGGTAGAGCTTTGAGAGAAACATGAAGGCGATTCGGGCGCGAAGGGTAGGGGTACAAGAGCTACGCTCCCAGATCGAGGGCCAGTTGTAGAAACGATTCCAGACCTTTTGCGTGCGCTGGCTGATCTCGCCCGAGCTCATGGAGGGATGTGGGGTGAACATCTTCGGCCGGATGGCGGTGGGGATGAGCCAGTAGCGAGTGATGGGGATGTCGCCAACCATTTCCGGAGCGACTGCTTGCTCCTTCTCCCAGCGGATAAAGTCTACGGTGCCGGGAAAGGGTGTCATCATCACGAATTGCGCAAACGTCACTCCTGCTTTGAGGGCCATGGAGACGGTCGCGTCGAAGGTGCCAGGAGTGTCCGTCGGGAGACCAAAGATGAAGGACCCCAGAACATGAACACCGTGCTTCTTGAACGTCTGTAGCTGGTTGGCAAGCGCCTCGCCGGAGTAGTTGAAGTCCTTGAAGACCGCCTTCAGGCCTTCAGGGGTGACTGCTTCGACGCCTACTAATGCGCCTTTAATATTGGCCTTGCGCATGGCGTCGAGATATTCGCCGTCTTCGCCGGCTTCCATGGTGATCTGCGTGAAGAAGACCATGTCCTGGGGGAGCTTGGCGAGCTCAGCCATGAGTAGGAAGCGTTCTGCACGGATGGCGGTGAGTTCGTCGACTCGGGCCTGATTGCCTTGCTCGCTGGCGAGTCGGAGATCGGTCAGGGTTACGGGATAGAAGTTGTCGTCTGCCAGGGCGATAAAGCGGAAGCCGATCTGGCGCAGGTTGACGATCTCGTCGACGACCGCCCGGAAGGGACGCTGGCGAGGCTTTTGCCCATCCGTCCGCCAGACGCTGCAGAAGGAGCAGTGCTTCGGGCAGCCACGAGTGGTTTGGACGGAAGCCCACATGTACTTATCACGGGGTAGCAGGTCCCAACGTGCAGAAAGGAATTCGGTTCCGCCGATGCGACCGCCTTCGTAAATTTTCTGGAGAGGTGCGCCTGCTAGGCAGTCGGCCACAACTTTGCCCCACGCGATATCGCCGTCCCCTTTGACGACGGCATGTGCCTGACCGTGCTCAAAGGCTTCTTCTGGAAAGAGCGTGGCGTGGATGCCGCCGTAAACGACCCAGGCGCCGCGATCGCGGGCGATGCGGCCTACTTCGTAACCGCGGAGAGCGTTGCCCGTATGGACGCTGATTCCAACGATATCTCCCGGCTGAATAGATTCTGGGACGATCTGTTCGATGGACTCGTCGACGAGGAAAGGATCACCTGCAGTGCGGGGAGTTGCTGCTGCGAGAACGAAGAGCCAACGGGGCGTTATGACTGCAGTCCCAAAAGAGTTGTCGCTGGGATTTACGAGATGAACACTCAAGAATCCGACCTTTTCTCGTGCCGAGTACGCTACGTTCAGAGTGTTCTTGGGATGAGACGAATCAGCGCCGGGCTCTGGCCAGGCAGTGAGTGCCGACCAGGAAGATACCTGCCGGGCTAATGTCGCCCATCATACATAGCTTTGTGCTTATTGATCCAATGTTCCGTTACTTCTCTTCCGTGTTGTATACATATGAACTTTACATATCCATAGATATTCTTCCGGCAAACTCCCACTTGTCCGTAAAACGGGCATCCCGGACAGATGCCGTCCGCAGGGAACGGGCAGGTGATCTGAAATCCACTTGTACGAGTTGCCGTGCGAGTTCAGTGGGTCGATGCAACACTTGCTTGCAGTTTACTCGCGGGAGTTTGGAACTCTAACGTCTTCCGCGGGCGTTGATTTAAGCGCAGCGCTATTTTGTCCAGTTCCGACTGCGTATGGAGCGACAGGTCAGTCTTCTTGGGCAGGTATTGACGCAACAGCCGGTTGGTATTTTCATTTGTGCCGCGCTGCCAGGGACTGTGGGGATCACAGAAGTAGACCTTCACATCCGTGGCCACACTGAAGCTCTTGTGCTGGGCCATCTCGTGTCCCCGGTCCCAGGTCAACGATCGGCGCAGAGACGAGGGGAGTTTGCGAATCTGCCGGCTCAGTGCGGCGACGACCACCGTCGTCTCTTTACTGGGTACCTTGATCAGCGTTGTGTAGCGCGAATGCCTCTCCACCAGGGTCACGATGTGACTGTTCTTTGTGCCGCTGATGAGATCGCCTTCCCAATGACCTGGAACGGCGCGGTCCTCGATCTCCGCTGGTCTTTCCCGGATCGAGATGGCCTCGACGATCTGGCCCTTTGCATGTCCGCTCTTACTCGATTGCTGCGAGCGGCGGATGCGGCGCTTGGACCGAAGGTGCCCAATCAGCTCTTTTTTCAATACTCCACGCGCTTGAATAAAGAGGCTACGGTAAATGGTCTCGTGGGACACGCGCAGGTTCTCATCCTTGGGATACTGGATCTTGAGCCATCCGGAAACCTGTTCCGGCGACCAGTCCAGCATCAGTTTACTGACGACGATCCTTCGCAACGGCTCATGAACGGCCAGAAGGCACTGCTTGGGCCGCCGGGCCGACTCCCAGGCCACCGAATCCGCTTCGCTCGCCCGGTACATGGAACGGCCACCATGCCGTGTCACCTCCCTGCTTACCGTCGAGGCAGCCCGACTCAGGCGTGCGGCAATCTCACGCATCGATGAACCCGAAGCAATCCCGCGTGAGATATCTTCCCGCTCGGTCAGTGTGAGCGCCTGCGGCGAGCGCCGACGGACCACCGGAATGATCCCGCCATGATGCGATAACAGCAGATGGATGGAGGAAGGAGTGCGGCCGTATGCTCGCCCGATCTCATGCAACGACTCTCCCACCTTCCAACGCTGCCAGATGTCGGTCCGTTGCGCCGCAGATACCTCAGCCCGTTTCCCTTGTGTCATAAACACCACCTTGGGTCAGACCCTAACTTCAGATGGTGTTGCATCGACCTATTGAATGCGCACGACTTTACGGACAAGTGCCAATACGCTTGATGAAACTGGGTCGGTCCGCACGCCTCAGTGGTCAGCCCTCAACTTGAAATTCAATCTCTTGAATAGGTTTTTACTATAGGCGGCGGTTGCTCTTTTCGAGTTGTTCGTGGATGCAAGACAAACCGGGTCCCCGTAAAGGATGAACCCGGTTCTTTCAGCTACGAATCTGTCTTGTGAATAACATTCCTTTCGACACCGTCAGTCCTTTCGCGGGGCTGATTGTTGTAGCTGTGCGATCTTCTTCTTTACAGCGTCTTCGATCTGATCGACGGAAAAGCTTGCAGGCGGCTGGCTGGGAGGATAATCGATGAAGGTCTGCAGGAATGTCGCCGACCTCATGACCCCGTTGACGACCATGTATATGCTCTCTGCCCTCCAGCCGTCGTAGCCGTCGCCTGAAATCTGTGCGTGTTCGTAGGGGTCCATTCGCAAATTGAATAACCTCGGTGTCCGCAGGCAGGTGAATGGATTGGCCCAGATGTCGAGTTGTCCCTGCTGCCTTTGTTCACAGAACACGACCTTCCAGGCAGTCTTGTCGGTCGCTCCGACTTGGAGGACGTCGTACCGCATCGCAACCAGATCGCCATCGTCGTCGAAATAGTAAAATTCGTCGCGGTTGCCGTGCGGTTGTTGTCCTGTGAGATAGGGCAGCTGGTTGTAACCATCGAGATGCACCTTGTGCGCCATGCCACCAGGCCCGGTCCCCTTCAATAGCTGCTCCTTGATGGCTGGATTTCCCGCTGCTGCAAGCAGGGTCGGGAACCAGTCGAGTCCCGAGAACAACTCGTGGGAGATTTCGCCGGCCTTAATATGGCCCGGCCAGCGGACCATGGCCGGGACGCGAAAAGCGCCTTCCCAGTTGGAGTCCTTCTCGCTGCGGAACGGAGTGGTCGCTGCATCCGGCCACGTAAACGCATTTGGCCCGTTGTCCGTCGTGAAGACAACGATTGTGTTGTCCGCAATCTTAAGGCTCACAAGCAGATCAAGCAGCTTCCCGACGTTCTGGTCCATCTCCCACATGCCATCGGCGTAGAAGAAGCCCTTGCCCATTCCCGCTTTACCTTCGTATTCCGGACGAACGTGGGTGAATACATGCATGCGCGTGAAGTTCATCCACGCAAAAAATGGCTTCCCTGCTTTAGCTTGCGTTGTAATGAAGTCTTCGCAGGCCTTCGTCGTTTCGTCATCGATCGTCTCCATGCGCTTCAGGTTTAGCGGGCCGGTGTCCTCTATCTTGCCGTCCGCATATGAATGGAGGACGCCGCGAGGATTGTAGGCCTTCAGGAACGCGGGGTCGTTCGCGGGCCAGTATGGGCGTTCCGGCTCCTCTTCCGCGTTGAGGTGGTACAGGTTGCCGAAAAACTCGTCGAAGCCGTGGTTGGTTGGGAGAAATTCGTCCACTCTCGTACCCGTTAGCGGCCGGGCAAAGCTTCCGCTTTCAGATCCTGTTGAAGCCTCTGCATGCTTTCTTGGCTCACCCGGATGAGTCCTGCCCGCGGATTATCCAGCTCAGAAACCAGCGAGAGTACGATTGCGACCGTCAGCGGTAAAACGAGCATGCCCAGCAGTACCCGGCACCGCATGCTGTATCCCACAACGAAGCAGGTCAGCACCGATATCAAAATGAAAACAAGCCATATGGCATCAGGTATGTGCTCTTCCGCCGCCACCAGCCTTTGTTCGATCAGGTCAGATAGTTGGCCAACGGATTGCACAACCGTCGGCGTCACTTCGTTGAGGTTTTGTGGAACGAGCAATACTGTCTGCTGCCACATTTCATTCTGCAAATGCTTCGCTTGATTGACGGCCGCCATCATCTGGGGCCCGCCCAGGTCCGAGTCCGCAAATTCGAGGCGGGCATTAATGTACTGCCTGAATGTCTGAATGATTCGGTCTCGATATGGCTCGGGTAACAGTTGGGCGCGCTGCGCTACCGTCGAGATCGCGTTCGCTTCGTCAGTCACCAGCTGCGTACGCCGCTCATAGTGCGGCAAGGCCATTGGCAGGCTGAATCCCAGCAGGAGGGCCAGCAGCACGCCTAGACGGTCGCGCGCTGATTCGATAACGGTTTGGATGTCTGGGTTGACATCAAGCGACGCCCGCCTAAGCCGGAAGCCGAGTTCCACCACCAGCACCAAACCGACGAGCAAGACGGGGAAAAATAGCTCTGTGTGCGCGATCAGCGAGAGCAAACCTGCCCTCCTTAAGAGTCCTCGGGTAGCTTATCGCACAGGGCGGGTACGTACCGAAATCATCTTCTTTTGATAACGACTGGATCGAGGAAGCCGGTGATTAGATTTTGTGTAAGTTGATCGGGTGTTTCGAAACCTTTTGGAGTGACCTTAGGAGTGGGTGAACAACCACTCGGGAGCCCACAGTAGGTCCCAATTGGTGATAAATCTCTAGTGCCGTATCGACAGCGCTCCGCGTGGAGAGAGGTGCGGTCACCCGGGTGTTGGAGCGGAGCGGTGTGGATACGGCGATTTGCAGTAAGCCGCTAGCGCGGTGGATGTATGGGGATTGAATACCCCCTGCGGAGAGCTGAGACGGTCGACCGGGCACGGGGAGCAGCCGAAATCAGGCTGACTAGCCGGGTCCGCGATGCGGTTGCGAACGTGATCGTGGGGCGGGATAGCTTTCGTGAACTGTGCGGAGCCGATTGAAGACATAGCACCGCGAGGACGGAACTGAAAGCCACTGCAGCATGGGGCCGGGTTGATCTGGAAAGCAGCATAGTTCCCTTATGAGGAGTCGATGGTGGAGCGGTAAGGCGCCAGACTGGTGCTACTAAGGTGGGCAGCGGAATAATGCGCGATGACGTGCAGGGTTCCGCATCGGCACCGGGGACAAGACCGGTTGAGTGCTGACCTCTGCTGTTCGGTGAGCAACGTCTTTATGTCTGCGGCGGTGGCTCTCAGATGGAGCCTGCAGAGGGCCAGCGCCTGACGGCGGTTGCGATTGGCGAGCAATCCGAAGTGGCGTATCTTTACAAAGCCTGAAGGCAGAACATGGAGCAGAAAGCGGCGGATGAACTCCACCGCATCGAGCCTCATGACGCTGCTTCGGTTGTTATGTCGGGAGTCCCGCCAGCGGAAGCATACCTGGCCGTTTTCAAGGCTGAGAAGTCTTCCGTTGGGATGGCGACCCGATGCGTGTAGCGGGCCAGGTACTTCAGCACATGTTCGGGTCCTCCGAAGGGAGGCTTGGAGTAGACCACCCACTCTCTTCGGCGCAGGGAGCCAAGCAGGGAGTGAAATGCGCGTGGTGTAGATAGTTCAGCCAACTTGCCGGCGAAGCACAGTTCGCTGCGCCGAAAGCTCTGCTTGAGGAAGGCCAGCAGCTTGCCGCGAAACATGCGGCTGAGTACGCGGACCGGAAGGAAGAAGCATCGTCGTCTCGTAGCAACCCAGCGCGCGTTATCGAGGGCCATTCCGCCAGCGGGAACGAGACAGTGCAGATGCGGATGATGCTGCAGGTTCTGACTCCAGGTGTGGAGGACAGCGAGCACACCGATGCGTGCACCGAGATGGCGGGGATCGGCAGCGATCTGGAGCAGGGTCTCGGAAGCTGCGCGAAACAGGACGGTGTAGAAGATCCGCTGGTTGCGCAGAGCGAGCAGGGACAGTTGTTCGGGCACGGTGAAGACAACATGGGCATAGGGCACCGGTAGCACACTCGCAGCCTGCTTCAGGAGCCAGCGATCGCGTGCCGAGGACTGACACTTGGGACAGTGCCGGTTGCGGCACGAGTCGTAAGCGACAGTCTCATAACTGCAGCGGTCGCATCGCTCCAGATGAGTGCCCAGTGCCGCCGTGCGGCACTGGCCGATATCGCGCAGCACCTTCCGTTGCTGGTCCGACAGAGCATAGCCCCAGCGCTGATGGAAGTCGTGCTGATGAGCATGGAAGACATCGGCCACTTCGAGCCGATATCCGGTCATGCGGTTCTGTTCCCTCCCTGGGCAGTTCGGTGGATGCGGATGGGAAGATCATCGAGCGGACTCGGCGTGCTGTGTAGCCTGGCTTCGGAAACATGCAGGTATCGCGACGTAGTCTCGAGGTCGCGATGACCGAGCAACAGCTGGATGCTGCGCAGATCGGTTCCGACATCGAGCAGATGGGTAGCGAAACAGTGGCGCAGTACATGCGGGCTGAGAGGCTTAGAGATGCCGAGTTGCTCGCGCAGCTTCTGGCAGGCGACACGAACAGCGTTGGCCTTCAGTGGATGGCCTGACTGCTTGCCAGGAAAGAGCCAGTCCTTGGGCTTACGTCGGCTCCAGTAGAAACGCAGCAGTTCGAGCAGCTTCGGCGACAGCATGACCTGGCGCGGAAACTTGCCCTTGCCCTCGCGGACGTGGATGACCATCCGCTTGCTGTCGATATCAGTGACCTTCAGATCCAGCGCTTCCTGACAGCGAAGCCCGGCGCCGTAGTACAGCGCCAGCAGCGCACGGTGCTTGGTGCTCGTTGTCGCGTCCAGCAGTGCGCTGACTTCTTCTCGGCTCCATATGGTGGGCAGCTTGCGCCGTACCTTGGGCTTGATGACCTCCTGTTCAAACCAGGTCTGCTTCAGCGTTCGCGTGTACAGGAACTTCAGCGCTGACCGGCACCCCTGGATCGTTCCCCATGTGAGCTTACGCTCGTTCAGCAGGTGTAGCAGAAAGGACCGGACGTGCTCCGGACCCAGCAGATCAGGGGATCGATGATGGTACTTCGCGAACTCTGCCACTACATGCGTGTAGCGGCGAATCGTCTGTTCGGAGAAGTTGCGTAGCCGGAGATCTTCCTGCATACGCTGGCGTAGATGGGTCATGGACACCTCCTTGGGTGTCCACCAATCTACCCAAATGCCTCCGAGGCACAACCTCCCGCGCTAGCGGGTTAGTGCAAATCGCCAAATCACTCATCGACCAATTCAGATTCTTCCACATCTTTTTCAACTGGACGAGAAACGGGCATGTCGGACAGTTGGCGTCGCCGTGGCAGGAGCTTTTGGGCAAGTGTCCGATATGGCGTGCGGCTTTTCGTACACTTGGCTGTTCCCAATGCGGGATCAAAGGAAACGGGCCACATCCTGAGACGCAGCCCGGAGCGTGAGAGAGCGAATGAGGAGACCGTACCAGTTCGGGCGGCAGTCGTGCGAACCGTGTTGATGGTCGAGCAAGGGAAAACTTGTGTCGTTCAAGATTTCCTCGAATGTGACAGCGTGCATCTCAGAATGAATGAGGAACAAGTCGGCAACATCTCACTGCAAAGATGACCCTGTGTCGTACTTTTGCGAAGAGTTGATCACTCCTCTCGAAGAGGCATGCGACTTTGTCTAGCTAGCAGAGCACAACGGTCTCAACGGCCATCTTTCCCACTGTGACCTCCGCACGGCCACCGAAATCCTCGACGATCTCCGAAAGACCGTGCTTGCTCACTGCCGGGCTGAGAGCCGTTCGAGACAGAAGGCATTCTGAACGGGGCATGCTCGACTGTGACACCATGGACCAATGATCATGATGATGCTGCGTGAGTGCGGAGTCGGCCTGTCGCTTCGCGGGGCGTATCAGGATGCCTTCAAAATAGAGGCGGACGCTGAGGACAGCAAACGGCCAAGAAAAGACCAAGTGCGGCTTAGACAAGTCGCGCAGATGGCCTTCGAGACTCTGGAGAAACACGAAGCTGGTTGTCTAATCTATCGTGGTGCTGGCGCAACTTGATTCCCGAAATGCCAAGGAGACCAAACGATGCCTGGTGAACCGCCAATCGTGAGGACCATCCAGACATGGATGCCGCTCTCGACCTTGAAATTGTGCGACTAAAAGAAGCCCGTGACCTGTTGGCGAGCGACCAATGGACACGCGGAGTCAAGACCGCTCCGAGGAGTGTGAAGAGTTCAGAACCAGAGCAAGGATGGCCGTCAGTCAGAAAGCACGATGGGCAGCTGAGAAAGCTGCAAATAGCTCGTTTGTGGCGTAGCATTAAGCTTGCTCCGACGGTGTGGTTTCGGATCACCGGCTGATCTACCTTCTTCTCTTTGCTTCATGGCAACTCTTCAGTACCAAGGGCGGTGCAGGGAGAGGCAATCCATGGATGTTCTATGTAGGTTCGGGCTTTCACTGCGGACATCTCACCAAGCCGCGTTTCAAAAGATTGTCGACGCGGATATTACACATCAGACGACAGAGGATCGGGCACATCTCAGAAAGCTCGCCCGGATCGTATTCGATGCTTTAGTGGTACACGAGAAACGCTGTCTCATCTGTGGAACGGGACGGGACTCCTAGGCAGCGCCGCATCACTAAAGTAAATCACTGTCGTGTAGCTGACGGTCACGGAGCAGTCTTCCGGATACACTCCCGCCATGTGCGCGGTCGGCTCTGCTCTGGTGGATTCGTTTAACGCAGCTGTGGCGGAACTGTCAGCTCTCCAGGGTGTCGACCGAATTGTGGACAGGGCGTCTGCGAGCTTGTTGAAACGAATTGATCGAGCAGCACAGGATGCGATGTCCGCTCGTAGTATGCTCGCTCAGCACCTCGGTCGTTGCAGCTTTTGCAGTCGCCTTCGGCTCGACTGATCGCAGGTTCCTACCCCTCCAGCATCGGGCCCCTAAAAGCCCAACTTTCGCAGTGTCGGATAGTAGACAGAGCGTGGGTTAGAGATCAGAACACTTGCCTGTGTCGGGCATTGGACCGACAACCATGAACCAATCCCAGCATCATAAGAGTGTGCAAAGCCCTCCGCAACGCCGCGTGGTCAGTGTGGACAGGATCAACGGCGACGTGATCGTCACGTTTGATGATGGCGAGACCGCGGTCTATCCCGCTTCCGTTCTGTATGAACTTCTACCCCAAGTTAGTGAAGGACCGAGGAACGACACCAAAGAGCCGGCCTAGATCAGCCGGATCGCACCGATGACGCCCTTCGATTCCTGCCAGCGTCTCGCCATCCTTGCCTGATGCCACGGTCAGGAAGCACTGGAGACAGGTCGAGTCGACGCTGCCGTAAGAGTGTGGGCGATGATTGAAACCAATCCGAAGCATGGTTCCTCCCAACAAATTGTCTTGGAGTGGTCACATAGTGATCCAAGGAACGCGCCTTGTCAATCGCCTAACCGAACGTTCTATACTTCCACCATGTTTCAGGGATCGCCAAGGCGGTCTGCGCTCGTCGTTCGCTGCAAGGGATGCAAACAGTACATCCCCGCTCCGATGGACGCACGCGCTGTCTCGTGGATCGCGGTCAGATGCCCAATCTGTAGTGAGGCTTGGGGCTACCTGTTGTCGGAGGTGTTTCCCGGCGCAAAAATCCACCACTTGTCAAAGAAGGCCCCGGGAACTGTTCGACCCTGAATTGGACTGCAAGAACCGCAGGGAGAGGTAGCAGCTTGATCGAAAAGGATGAAGGTAGCGGCAGATTGACGAGTCTTTCTGATGATCGATTTGAGATGGCAGTGGAATACTCCATCACGTTCCGGCGTGAATTACGCAATGTGCAGCCGGGGTTACAGCCGGTAGCCGACCTGACCACTACGGTTCACTACATCAGAAGCATTGGCGGCCGAGAGATACCTACAGGCGAATATCTCCTAATCAAGCGAGGTGACAAGGTAAATCGCGTCAAGAAGCTAGTAGGATGGCACGTCCTTAGCTGGCCTCATGGATGAGCCAAAAACACCCCTGCCTCCGTCGAAGTACATCAGATGATTTCCCGGAGCGCCACCTCCACCCTTTCACCCGCTGTTCTGACAGCAACTGCCGCCTTTTCACCCGCCACAGCCTCGGTGCAGTGCCCGTCGATCTTAAGGATGCGGCGCCCGTTTCTACACTTACGAATCCGCTGTACGCTCCCTGCTTGATGCTGCCGGTCAGACTGGCACTGAAGTCGTGAATCCTCTGGGAGGTGCTTTCGTACAAGGACGGGTCTCTGACGCATCGTGCTCCAGGCCTCGGACGGCCTTAGTCTTATTACCTTTGATCCGACAGATAGTTAGTAGGGTGCGATTAGGTTAACGACTTGCCTGCACGATAAGACTGTGCGCCGAGGCGGCGGGCGGCATCGCTGCAGACCGCACTTGTTCCCAGCGCAATGCGCGTTTCGAACAAGTCCCACCCATTTCCCGGGTTACGGTTGTTTTATTGCCAATCCTCAGTGGTCCTTCAATTACTGAATGGTAAGGTCAGAGTAGACGGTCATTCGCCCCCAAGCGAGCGCCTCGTGCCAATATCTGAGCGGCTCTCACTCAAGAATGTTGTTTTAGGCTTGACAGGGGCTGTTAGCCTTCTCTATTGTTAGCAGTCGGAGGGCTAGAGTGCTAAACGCGCTCCTTATCTCGATACCGGCCCTGCGATTCATATTCAGAATTTCATAGCCAGTAACTCGAGGAAGACCCTCGTCTCAAGGAGAACGCAATGGCAACCGCAACTGCAATTCCATCCTCAGTAACCAGCTTCACTCCCCTCCATGACCGCATTCTGGTGCGGCGTGTGGACGAGACCGAATCGATTCGTGGTGGCATCATCATTCCCGACTCGGCCAAAGAAAAGCCGCAGGAAGGCGAGGCTATCTCGGTAGGTAAAGGCAAGTCGAATGATGAAGGCAAAGTCTTCCCGCTCGATGTAAAACCTGGAGACCGCATTCTGTTCGGAAAGTATTCGGGCACCGAAATTAAGATCAATGGCGAGGAATTTCTCATGATGCGTGAGGAAGAAGTGCTCGGCATTCTCAAGAAGAAGTAAGTGCACCGCGGACCCATGGGCTGCGCCTTTTGTAAGGTATTCCACGGGCGTCGCGAAAACTGGCTTCTGCTAGCTGGCTCATAAAGCACACAGCGTAACGATCTGGCCGGGAGGTCCCGGCTCTTTTTGAAGGAGAATTGAAATGGCAAAACAGATTCTGCATGGAGAAGATTCGCGTCAGGCGATTTTGCGCGGCGTGAATACGCTCGCGGATGCGGTCAAGGTAACGCTCGGACCCAAAGGCCGCAACGTCGTGATCGAGAAGAAGTACGGGGCTCCCACCATCACTAAGGATGGCGTGACGGTGGCCAAAGAGATCGAACTGAAGGACGCGCTGGAAAACATGGGCGCACAGATGGTGCGCGAAGTGGCTTCGAAGACTTCGGACATGGCCGGGGACGGCACCACGACCGCGACAGTGCTGGCGCAGGCCATCTATCGCGAGGGTGTGAAGACGGTTGCCGCTGGCGCCAATCCGATGGCCCTTAAGCGGGGCATCGACAAGGCCGTGGAATACATCGTGGGCAAACGCGATGAACAGGGAGTAGTTCACGGTGGTACATTGGCCAAGTTTTCCAAGCCGGTGACCGGAGAGATGATCGCCCAAGTTGGCACCATCTCGGCCAACAGCGACGCCACCATCGGCAACATTATTGCCGAGGCCATGAAGAAGGTCGGCAAGGACGGCGTGATCACGGTCGAAGAGTCGAAGACGCTCGAGACCCAGTTGGAAGTGGTCGAGGGCATGCAGTTTGACCGCGGTTATCTGTGCCCTTACTTCGTCACCGATCCGGACCGCATGGAAGTCGCGTCTCGAAGAGCCTTACATCCTAATTCACGAAAAAAAGATCAGCTCGATGAAGGACATCCTCCCACTGCTGGAGCAGGTTGCGCGCGATAGCAAGCCGCTGCTGATCATCGCGGAGGACATCGACGGCGAAGCCCTGGCAACGCTGGTGGTCAACAAGCTGCGGGGCACGTTGAGCGTGGCCGCGGTCGAAAGCTCCCGGTTTCGGCGACCGACGCAAGGCGATGCTGGAAGACATCGCCATGCTGACCGGCGGCAACGCCATCACCGAAGATCTCGGCATCAAGCTCGAGAATGTGAAGGTGGAAGATCTTGGCCGTGCCAAGCGCGTAACCATCGACAAGGACAACACCACCATCATCGAGGGCCGTGGAGACGCGAAGGCGATCGAAGGCCGGGTAAAGGAACTCCGCAACCAGGTGGAGAAAACCACCTCGGACTACGATCGCGAGAAGCTGCAGGAACGTCTCGCCAAGCTGGTCGGGGGCGTGGCTGTGATCAAAGTGGGCGCGGCAACCGAGATTGAGATGAAGGAGAAGAAGGCTCGCGTTGAGGATGCCATGCATGCTACTCGCGCCGCCGTCGAGGAAGGCATTGTTCCGGGCGGGGGTGTGGCCCTGCTCCGCTCCGCCAAGGACGTCGAAGATCTGATCAAGACCCTGGAAGGCGATGAGAAGATCGGCGCCCAACTCGTTCGCCGCTCCCTCGAGGAGCCGCTGCGCCAGATCGTCGGCAATGCCGGGGAAGAGGGTGCCGTGGTCGTGGGCAAGATCATGGAGAACAAGAATCCGCACTTCGGGTACAACGCCGAAACCAACAAGTACGAGGACCTGGTCGAAGCCGGTGTGATCGACCCCACCAAGGTCACCCGCCGGCGCTGCAAAATGCCGCCTCGATCGCCGGCCTTATGCTGACGACCGAAGCCATGGTTTCGGATATCCCTGAACCCAGGCAGGCTGCTTCGGGCGGAGGACACGGCAGCGGAATGGGCGACATGTATTAAGAGCGTACGGCCCCTGGGAGCAGGCGCAAAGGCCATCCTGGTGGATAGCTTTCACTTTTTGCATGGGAGTGTGCTTGGAACGGTGATGGTACCGTCGCTGGATCCACAGGGACATATTTGGTAGAGAGCAACTCCCGGTCTGCGACGAGCAGGCATTGGCGCAAACGACCACGGAGGGCATGCTCTAAACTCTCGACGAATCTGGAAGTGTGGCAGGTAAAGCACACGCTATTCGAGACGCGTATACGCACGCTTTGCAAAGTGAAGCGCAGGAACGAGCTTTCAATCGACCGCAAGAGCCATTGTCCATCGAAGGTGTTGGTAAAGGAACGTGCTCTACTGCTATAGCTGCGCCAACTTTGCAAGCGGTGTTTTACCTAACCGCGCTGCACCGGCCTCCGACTGGGTCGCCAACCTTGCCATGAGTTCGCGGCGGCGGAGCTTTTGTTTCCTTAACCTGTTGAATCTCGCTTTGTCGCCCTTTTGTGATGACATATGCCCTCGTGCTTCTAATTCGTTCTTGCCGTGGAGTGACACGATCTGGTACCAGAGAAGAGACAATAGTGAAAATCCAGACCACTGCTCATGAAACAGAAACGCCCTCCCAGGAGAGAACGATAGTAACAGGTTGATAGGTGCCTTTGCAGCTCGCCGATGCCGGCTTTTGCGGACGCGGTTGGCATAGTTCGATGGTTTCACATTCTCCCTGGGGTTGCTTTCGAGGAGCTTGTACGTTGGAGATCTGACGGCACAGTAGCCTCTTAGGGCGTATGCTTAGAGTAGTAGTCAGGATTTTTCGTCTTCTCGCCTCCAGCCGCCATTGCTTCGCTCCAGACGAGCACCTTTCAAGTAAGCAACAGGACGACTGGAGCCGCCGTGAGCCTCATCAAGAGAGCTGATGTAGACAACTATCTTTCTGCACGGCGAAGGAAGAACCTGTTTCCTTTCGGGCCATTAATTCAGTCAGATGCCGCCTGCCATTCAGGGAGACGGGTCCCGCCAAGCGAAGGTAATCGAACAACAGTCTCGTCAAGGTCATGACCGCGAGCGTTTCTGCGTAGAGCCATCGCTCGCGGCAACCGAATCTCACGTGGGTCCTGCCAGATCAGTGTACTCATCGACAGTCAGAAGAGGCTAAGCGTGAGACAGCATTCGATATTTCTGCGTACAGGCTATTTGTTGCCTGATGAGCTAGATCTCGTACAAGAGAAGTTTGGCGAAACGTGGATGTCTGTCGGAGACACTCTATCCGTTGCTGTGGACGTAAGGGTCAGGAGAACTAGGTGGCGCTTTTCGTTGTGGCTAGAGGATGCGTATTCCCGTCACGGTTTTGACCGGACCGCTGAATCAGCCATTAGTAAGGCAATCATTTTTGCCTTGAATGAAGTGAAAGTCAGG
>CAWJPE010000012.1:0-75003 GCA_963844605.1 uncultured Acidobacteriota bacterium
AGCCGTTCGATTCGATCGCCGAGAGTGTCGCGGTTGCGGTTTCGATCTGCGGCGGCGGCTGGACAGCCAGACGCTCCGATCTCCGCAGCCCATAACGCTTTGCCTGTACCCGATTCGGCATCGAAGCCTTGCCCCACTTGATTATTTCGACTGAATTCGGCGGGAGAGGGTATCCAAAGCTCCCTGGGCCAGAAGAATGGCTCGGCAAGCAGAATGCACCCCACATTCGGATTATCCGTAGACGCGAAATCTAAATGCCGATATTTCCCAATCCGCATTCGCATTTCTTCAACAGAGACGACGCCGTTCGCCCTACCGAAGCTTTCCCAGGCGAGGCTCAGAGGTAGATGAAGAAATCTAGTTAAAGAAGCCCCCGCCGGCAATGAAATTGAGGGGAGAATGCAATTTGAATAGCATCAACTCTCCCGGCTGGAGCGCTTTGAAATTGGCTGTAGGTGACGGTCGCCAGAAGTTTACCTCGTCAACCTGCACACTTGATGCGTGCAGGTTGAACCAATCCTGATCCGTAATGGCGACGAATATTCGCATACCCAGGCCGCTTTCTTTTGGCCGTGAACATAATAATAGCGGCTGATATTGTCCGATGGTGCATAGCGAACGTTGGATGAACACCTTGCCCGGAATTATTGCGCGCTAGCACTTTTCTCCATGGTTGGAGGAGGTCGAAAATCCGAGATGATCGTCTTCAGCGTTTCGAGAGGGCCTGGATGATGCCGTTCCAAGTAACGGGCGATCTTCTCATCACTGAACAGACGGTCGAGATAGGCGCATGTCACTGTGAGCGTGAGAATGTCGGTTCCGTAGGTCTCTTCGATTGCCTTCAGGTTCTGTATGATGCCGTCAGTATCCTCGCCCAGGAGCGTATCAGCGGCGTCAGCATTAGCCTTGTTTTGCCGTGCCGTTGAGACCTTTGCGAGAAGCGCCGGAGGACTGATGGCCAGCCTGGTCTTTGCAAACGCTACAGTGTAGTCATTGCGAAGTACCATTAGCTCCACCGTTGCGATCTGTCCAATCGCTTTCATCTTTCGCAGTATCGGGAACAATTCCAGGCTTAGCTTCTTGTCGCGCAACATCTCTACCACCTCGGGGCAAATTCCTTCGAGCATTTGCGCCCGCCTCCGAATTGCCGCAACATCCACGTTTAGGGTAGCGGCGATGCGCTCCTCGGCGACTCCGCTCTTTAGAGCTTCCATGAGCATGAAGTGCTGGGCTACAGGTGGGATGTGGTTGACTCGCTTGTTGTACGTGTAGCTCTCATCGTCCGTAGAGAGGATGCACTTAACTTCCTCAGTCCCCAATATCTTGAGAGCCTCAAATCTGAGATGCCCATCCAGTAGCAGAAAACCCTTCCCTTCCTGCGGATAAACGACCAGCGGCTCGATTAGGCCGATTTCGCGCACAGACGAGAGGATTTGTTTGAAAATGGAGGAACGGAGCACCTCCGCAGTTGCATTCCTCTGTGGAACTATCGAGCTCAGCGGCAGAGTTAGGATGTTGTTCTGAAAAGCAGAACGGAGATTGGCGGCTTGACGTTTCATTGTTGAAGCCTCCCTGCGAGCTCGGCAGGCACAGACTGGACACCTTCGGCCTTCAATAACGTTCGAAAGTTCTCGTCTGCGAATAAGACTCGGACGGCGGAAGTCAATAAAATCAGTCGATCTCTCGTGCGATTAGCTTTCACGACCAAGGCGGTCTGCTCACGAATCTTCTGCTTATACTCCTGGACCAGGGATTCGCCGGTGAGTTTGCGCCGCATCGGCGAGGTCTTTCCTTGAAGCCTCTGCTTCTCTAACCTCTGGCTAATGACTCGACGGGCGGCAGTGATGCGCGCTCCGCGCAGATCACCCTTCTCGTATGCTTCGGACAGTGCCCTGGAAATCTCATGATTGTTGCCAGTGGCGATTTCTACAGCAACGCTGAGCGGGATACGACCGGCCTCGACGGCCAAGACAAGGAATTCCTCCCCTTTATCAATGAGGTTGCAAATTCCATAAAGGTACGCCCGATCGAGCCCGAGCTTACGAGCAATCTGCTCGCTTGAATGCCCCCTTTCACGTAGAACTCGAACCTCAAACAAAATGGCATGGGTCAATGCCGGTCTTCTGGCTATGTTTTCGACCAGGCTCATCAACTGACGATCCTGTTCGGGTGCTTCGATGATGATTGCTGGAATGAACATTTCACCAAGCTCGACAAAAGCCTCCATCCGTCCTTGTCCGCATACCAGATCGTAGCGTTTGCCGTCAGAAGTTGATTGACCTCTTTGCGCGACGGTGATAGGCCGCTTCAGACCTACAGTTGCGATGCTCTGAACGACCAATTGCCACTTGATTCGATTGCGCGATCGTGGGTTTATGATCCGGATCTCTGATATTGGAATCGATTCAACTTGCTGCTCGTTCACGCTACATCCTCCACGGGAACTCTTCTTGCGAGGTTGAGAAACAGATTCAGGGTATCGAATCGATATAGGTCTAGTGAGACGCCATTGTCAGCCGCTAGACTGAGCCGTTTCCAGAGAAGATCGATGCTCGGGAGCAGGTAATAATCCATAACAGTCTGATTCCCAGGATTCAATCGAGCGGCTATGGTAATGTCCGGAACCAGGCCGGCATCGAACCTGAGCCGCCAACGTGGCGACTGCGCTTTTGTCTCCTGACATCTTGAGAGAATGAGAGACGCCATGTATTCGTGATTGATCGTCAGCAGATCGGAGCGGTCGTCCACCTCTACATGCGCCCCAGTAGCTCGCAAGTCAGCAACAATGATCTGGACCAGAGTCTTGATGCCGCCGACGCAATTCTCGATTCGCTTCAATAAAGCTGGAGTCTCGCCGGTCGCTCCAACCAATAAGCTCGTAAGCTCTATGCAGGCCGCCGAAGCGCGACATGTAGATTGAACTTGAGGGCATATCTTCTGCCTCATCGATGAGTATTCCCGACAGTTTTCCGCATCTCTCAAGAGAGATCGCAACCGGGCGAGCAAGTCGTCATCTGACAAGTGAATATGTCGAGCATCGATAATCTGCCGAGCTTTCAAGAAAACATCCGTGGGAACGATTGCCTTGAATGCTTCACTTCGAGAAATCCACATTTCAGGCGGATTTATCAGGCGTTTCATCTTCAGCTTGTAAGAACGGCGGTTATATACATTGGCCCCGACGTACTTAGGGTTGGTAAGAATCTGATGAATTGTCGCTCTCGTCCAAGGTTTCTCCATGTCAGAGAGCACACCTTTGCTGTTGAGATAAAAGGCGAGCTTCTTTTCCGACTGCGCATCTTCGATAAACCGCGAGAACAAGTTCCCGCACTACTAGAATTTCGGCCTCCGGCCCAGGCACCAGGACAACGCGGTCCGTTTGCAAGCTCTTCCGTTCGCCTCGCGCTAACAATCCCTTTTCTCTGCCATCACGATCAATCAGTTGGCGTCGGAGACCGTAGCCAGCGGGACCACCCTGCCTGAATCCGAGTTCAATGAGACGACATTGCCCCGCGAAAACCTTGACCGAGAGCTCCCGGCTGTACTCTCCTGCCATCGTCCGCTTGAGAGTCTTCATCAGTGCAGACGCCATGCTCCCATCATTTGCGAACTGCTCTCCGCAATAGTGAACCCGGATACCGGCACGCTTCAAAACATATTCGTGATACGCGCTTTCGTCTGCGTCCTGGAACCGACCCCAGCGGCTCACATCGTAGACCAAGAGGTCCGTGAAGTTCGTATTTCCTTGCTCAACATCCCTCAAAAGCTGGCTCAGCCCGTCCCGGCCCGCCAGGTTGAGGCCGCTTCGTCCGTGGTCATCGTATGTCGCGACGATGTCCATATTGTGAGTGATGGCATATTTCGTGATGGCGTCAGACTGGTTTTGTGGAGAATACTGTTGATGTTCTGTTGACATTCGGACGTACTGGGCCGCACGGCTGGTGAGTGAAAGCGAATTGTCAATTTTCGGCGTCATCGGGGGAGGCGAAAGGCCATCAGCCCTCCGACCCTATGCTTCGTTCATGAATATCCGCTACCGATTCCTGCCTTCGCGAGGCAAACAATGGAAATAAGCCAGATCCGTAGTAGAAATTCACGAAGCAACTCGCCATCATGGACCCCGTACCCTCCGCTCCGGTGTCCGTCAAGGCTCTCCGCTTCGCTTCGACCGCTTGCGCGGCGCTTCACGGCCTTGACCGACACTTCCGCTCCGGGTGATGGCTGGATATGAGAAGCATGTGCTTCTCTATTCTCAAGAGAATCGGCATTGAATGTTTTCCCGCAAGTGGTGTGACACGTTGAGCGGGTCACGGCAGGGACTTACGCTAAAATTGTCTCGTCTTTTGAAAGTTTCATTCCAATACGACAAAGCGACACTCGCGGAGAGTCTTGATTCGGACATTAAGACTGCGGAGCATGTCACTTCGATAGGAATTCAGACGCCTTGGCAACACAGAAAACAGGCCGAAACGTGAATCGCGAGGGACAGCGCTGGACGGAAGACCGGGCTGGCATGACGCTGCGGCTACCCATTGATTTACGGGAGTCGGTCACGGAAGAGGCCCGAGTGGCTGGCGATCTTTCGAGAGTCGTACTTTTCGCCCTCCGTAATATTGAACGGAAAGACGTGAAGATCACTCAGACTCGGAAAGCCGGGTTGCCGCTATCCAAGCCTCAACTCCTACATGTGGGGGCCGAAGCTCGATCCGTGATCCGCGCCTGGGCGGAAGAGGAGGGCGTGAGCGTGAATGCGATCATGGTGAGCGTCCTAGAGGAGTTTTTCAAGCGGCTTAGGAAGAGTAAGGCTCTACGTCAGGAGCTCCGATTGGAACTAAGGGCAAGACGCGGCTTTCTACCGAGCTAGACCGTATGCCGTCATTTAAGACACGTTCCATCCGATAAAGAGGGCGGAAGACTGCGACAATGCGCCGAATAACGGCGATCTAGTTTGGAAATACCCGTATTTCCAGCAGAGACCCGTCAGGGCCAGCACTGCGAACCACAAGCGTGTCTCTCTCGTGCGTTGTCAGGACGGCCTGAGGTGACTGAACGTTTACACCAGAGGCGAGCGCAGTTCTGGATTTAAACGTTCTTAGTTCTTCTTCTGCCCGGTCGGGTTCCTCCGAGACCAACGCATCGAAAACAGTGGTGTCCAACGCTTGAAATACGTCGAGGTGGAATCGGTCTTTCAGCCCGACCCGCTGTCGGACCCCTCTAAACGATCCAAATTCATTTTCGGACATCTCTGCGTTACGTGGAATGATTCTTGGAGTCTTGGTGCGCCTGGTATGGGCTCTGTCGAGTTTTTCTGCAGCCGCTTGGTCTGCCCCTGCGAACGAGAGGAGCTTCACGTCCGACAGTAGTCGTGTCGCGCGGCCAAATTCTGCGTCATTTAATACTTTCCACTCTCGCGGGCCGACACGCTCAGACCTCTCCGAATGCTTCTCCGAATCTTCATCGCCAGGAGGGTCAATGACCAGAACTCGGGTTCCCTCTTTCGAGAGACAAGTTGCGACGACAAGCGAGGGCGGCATACGCCCATCCGAGAAAGACAGAGATGGCACCTGCTCAGTACCACGGCGAAGTTGATCGACCGATGCGTACCGAGTTGTCTGGGTCCCTTTGCATTCGACGATGAATAGATTGGCTTGAGTCGAGTCAAAAAATAAATAGTCGGGTGAGGTTTCATACTCCAGGTCGATAGGCCAAGTGGGATCGTCCATTGCTACGTCAACGTCCGCATCCAGGGGCGCATTGAGATAGATGCCGAGCAAGAGTGCTGCCATGCCTACACCGATCTGATCAGAGAGCAGTCCCTTCTGATGGAAATCGATATTGCGTGCCGCATCACTCAGTCGAAGAGTTGGGCTGGCTTCGCCGGCAGAGGGAATGTCAAACGCCCACAGATATCGGAAGTATGCCCAGGTCGAGCAAATGTCTGCCAGGTTCTCAATTTGCGGGGTTGTCACCACTCCCAGGCGATGGAGCAAGTAAGCCGGAATCACAGGCACATCCAGAGTCGGATCGAAAGCCGGGACGACTGTAATGTTGTCTTTCCGAGGCGGTATCGCTTGTCCGTTTTGTTGCCGCTTTGCATCTTTCTTCGAGTGGCGTTGCCGCACTTCCTGAAGAAGACCCTGCGATGATTCCACCCGAACTAATCGCGGTCTTGAAAGTGCTTGCTCCCATTCTTCGAGTGTTGGCATAGCATCACTCTAGAACATCACTCTGACAGGGATCGATAATGCCATAAAAGGTTGCGCAAAACGCGATACGTTTTGCGATACGTCCGATCCGAGAGTGGTGCCAGCCTACAAGGACTTAGGTAGCCACCGGGGTCTTGTAAGTTGTTGAAAAGCCTAATGTTGGGACTATGGCATGGAAGAGGTCATCGGTTCGATCCCGATCAGGTCCACCAATTCAACATCCAAGCAGCTCCCGGGACATCTGAAGTTCCTGTAAATACTCGATTTCTCTTTAAGTTAGTATCTAGCGAGACGTGACGGGGTCCATCGACATCCGGGGGGGGGGGCAAGTGGGGCGCAGTATTAGGGGCAAGCTAGTCGCAGCTTCAAGAAGTTGCCCCAATGCCCCTGACCAATACCGCGATCCGCAACACGCAATAGGAGAGCGATATATTTCGCCTACGGCTATTTGGTTGGAGACTGGATTATGGCCGCGGGACATCCAGCAGGACTACATCTGAGCGTTCCTGCGTTCGTTCGAGGACAATTTCATGACCGTCCGGGGAGATGTCGAAATCCTGAATATTGAATTCAGGGGGGAGATTAGTTAGTTGTCGTTCGGCACCAGTGTCCAGGTCGATGAGCCAGAGATCCTTATGTTGGATCTCTCCTCGGAGGGCGACGAGTGTGTGTCCTCCAGGCAGGAAGGCCAGGTGTCGAGCACCGCGAGTCAGGGTTAGATCTCGCAACGGATAAAGTGCTGCGTCGGCCGTAACGGCCTTTACCGAAAACGTGGTACCGATGTCGGGTCCGGAGTAAACAACGAAGCGGCCATCGGGAGCCCACGTTGGATCGACCGAGGATTCGTGGACAAAAGGAGCGGGGGAGCGGCCATCGAGGGGCACGCGGAAGAGGCGCGGGAGGCCGTGATCCATCACCGCAGAGGTAATCGATTGGCCATCGGGCGCCCATGCCGGAGTTCCCTGCAGGTCGAGTGCATCGGTCACAACCCGCGCTTGTGTACCATCGGCCTGCATTCGGTATAAGAGTGTCTGCCCATGTTGATGGACTGAGAACGCGATACATCGTCCATCAGGAGAGATTGCCGGGCCGCCAAAGATTCGCGCCCCCTGACCGTTCCACAATTCCGTGCTGGATTCGGTTGCGAGCTTCCAGATGCTCTCGCCCGTAGCGGTAGCGGAAACATACAGAAGATAGTTTGCGCCCAGCATAGGTGAGAATCCGGTGCCGGTCGTCAGCGAGATTGGCGTGACGGCAGACATTTCGGCCGGTGAATCAGCTATCCGCAATTGCCAGAGCGTTCTCTTTGGGCTTGCGAGGGTGGCAACCAGGCGCCGACCGTCCGCGCTGGCTGCCAGCGAGGTGTACTGGTCAAGGCCAGACGTAAGCCGGTGGGGAATGCGGCGCTCGACGTCCATGCTGTAGAGCCAGGGGCCCGCACCGTCAGGATCGCTGGCGAGGTACAGCAGCGTGTGCCGGTTCAACAGAACCGGGTAGGTCACGCGCGCATTGTAGGAAGTAATCCGCTCAGGAGTTCCGCCAGTTGAAGGGATGCGCCAGATGTCCAATTTGTCTGGAGGATTTCCCTGGACGAAGTAGATGAACGCGGTGTCGGGTGACCAAAAGGGAAAGTGAGAGTGGAGTCCGGCAGGCGCTGTGAAGATGGGGCGCGCCCCCGGTTGAGGTTTGCCGTTTGACACGTACATAGGGTCTCCGGGACCGGGCGTGTGGTACACAAGCCGGGAGCCGTCGCGCGACCAATCGAACTCGGCCACTCCTTCAAGATAGGGACTCGGTTGTCCGCCCAGCGTCGGCACTCCCCACACGCTGATGTCACTGCCGTTCGAGCTGTCTTGCTTGCGGGTCCAAAACGTAACCAAAGAGCCATCGGGCGAGAACCCCAAAGTGCGGATCGATGGATTGGCGAGATCTGATGCGCTTCCGCGGGTCAAATTGTGGAACTGTCCTGAACCAACTTGGGTGACCCAAACGTCCATTTGTCCATCCCTGCCCGACAGAAACGCAACAAAATGACCGTCACGGGACACGGTAGCGGCTTGTTCTACTCCGTCGAAGTCCGTAACTGTCTGAAATCGTGCATTCGCGATGGGATTTCGCCAGAAATACTCTGTCCTCTGGAGCCAGAGAGAGACGCCGAACGCCAGCGCCGCTGCGGCCACTGCCAGTGGCGGGACAAACCTCCATCGGGTTCGGGAGGCCGACGTCGCCGGGCTCTGTTGCGGTACAGGTGGAGGAGGGGTGGAATCGTTTCCATCCTCTTGCGCGACTCTAAGACTCCGGCTTCGCGTCCACGCATCGAGCTCGGTCCGAAAAGCGTAGACCGAGCCCATCCGGTCGTGCAGGTGCCGGTGAACTGGCATCGCCTCCCGCTTCTCCCAGCGTTGGACCGTCTTCACGTCGCGGTTGACGTATGCCGCAATCTCTTTCCAGGAGTCCAGACGATCTTCGGAGTCTCTCGCGAATGACGCTGTGCCAGGGGATTGTTCACCCACTGCTCTCTCCTGATTAGTGCCCGGGTGCGACGAACCCGCGAACCGAATTGTAGCGTGCACCACCGTTAGAGGCACGGCAAAAGGCGACATTCGACGACAAGTCGAGGAAAGTCTGCAATTTCGTGCCTTGCCGCTTGAACTCCTCGCTCTGGTGTCCCATGGTGTCCCTGCGCGACAGATAAATCTCAAATTGGAGGTCTTTCATGAAAAGCAAAACCCAGATTTCGGCGGTACGCGTGCTCTCAGTACTTTTGTTGGTTTCAGCCACCTGTGCCTTGGCCCAAGAGCGAGGGCCAGTACACTTCAGCGGTCTGATCAACGATTATTCACCCCTGAGTGCCAGCGTTAAAGGCAGCCCATGGGAAATGCATGGTCAATGGTCGATGGACGTCAACCCGGAATGGGGAATCGCTGACTTTTCAGCAGACATGACGATGTCCGGCTATGGGAAGACCTCGATGGGTGCCGTAGATCCGACACAGCCCCTTGTGAACCCTCACACACACCACATCCGGCTTACGAACGTCAAAGTCACCTGGGACATGACCGGCTGTCCCGCATACCAACCCCCCGCCACGATAACGGGCTTTCAGTTGAACGGCACAGTCAGCTTGATGACCGGGAATGGAAGTATTGCCCCGTTTGAAACGGATCCGCCTTCATCGACGCTGCAGGTCTGCGTCACCGGAGGAGACGATGTGCGGTACTCGCAACCGGATTCGAATATTACGTTGGTGTTCGGAGGGCCTGCGATGACACATTTTGGACCGCAAGCCATCCATGGCGTCAGGCGTATTTCGGCAGACGAGTGGATTGGGAAGCGAGACGACCGTCGATGAACGATCAGTTGGATGATTGCGCCGCCACTTCGTAGATTGTCGCTGAAAGGCCTTATTGAGACTGAGCCTGCTCATGAATCAATATGCGCTGGGGAGATCGGCGAATCCTGCCTGTTGGCTTGCCAGAGGAAGGAGAGTCGAAATGAGAAGAGTGACATGTTTGGTGTTACTCAGTACAGCGGTCGCGGTTACGGCTCTTCATTTTGCCCGAAATGTTGGGGCGACACCGGCCGTCGGGTTCGCGGCCACGACGATCGTAAGCGGTACGTTCGGCAAAATCGACGTTCTCAACAAATCCATTATCCCGGACTCTAGCGAGAATGATCGAAAGGCAAAGGTCTGGCTGTCTCTGCAGAAGACCGAGGGAACGACAGACCTTTACGTCCAAAGCAATGTGTGGCAGCCGGGGGGAAGCACTGGCTGGCATACACACCCGGGGCATAGCCTGATCATCGTCACAGCGGGCACGGTCACGGAGTATGAAGGCCACGATCCCGACTGCAAGCCTCACGTCTATAACGGAGACATGACGTTTGCCGACCCCCCTGGTGACCACGTCCACATCATTCGAAACGAGGGCAATGTGGTCGCTCGAACCATTGCTGTCCAGCTGATTCCAGCAGGGGTGTCGCGTCGGCTTGACGTCGCAGACCCAGGGAACTGCCATTTCTAATGAGAAACAGCAGGTTCGACGGGACTATAATCTGGCGGAGATGTGAAACCTCGTTGCTGAGGGCGCGCTCGCTGTTCGAGTTTGCTGCGCTGCTGATGATCGCGACCGCGAATGACCAGCAACCATGGGGCTCTCAACTTGCTCTGTGATCCCGTATCGGCCAACCCTATCCTTGGTAATTGCGACGAGATATTGCGAAGCTGGAAGGCAAGCGCAGCTCATCTGGCCGAGCATAATTTGGAATAGCCCGTACGGCGGACTGAGGCGATGTAGTCTCTTCCGTGCCTCTGCCAGCGACGCCGCGAGTCGGGAACTGGGAAAGCGTCTTTGTGCGATACTGGCGGCACCGTCTGACGGGCCGACAACTTATGACGGACGCCCAAACATCAACAGTCCTTCCGAATCAAGCGCTTCTAACAGTCTCGCAAGTTCTATCTAGCGAGGCTGTCCTCGATGCGCTGACGTTGATCCTTACCGATGCACCCCTGAACGAAGTTCTCGCCAGCGTGACCCGGCTGATCGAAGCTCACAGCGACGGGATGCTGTGCTCAGTTTTCCTGGTCGAAAAAGACGGCTTGCACTTGAGATACGCGGCTGCCCCAAATCTCCCCGAGTCTTATCGGATAGCGACCGACGGCGCGACCATCGGTCCTTCTAGTGGACCGTGCTGCATGGCCGTTTACCGTCGAGAAACCGTTTTCGTCGCGGACTTCTTATCCGACCCGCTGTGGGCGACTTTTAGAAAAAAGCCTGTTTCAGCGGGACTGCTCGCGGGTTGGTCGAGCCCGATCGTGTCGCACGACGGAAAGGTAATGGGCACGTTTGGCATGTACTTTCGCGAAGTCCGTCATCCGAAGCCGAGTGAAATTCGTTTGATCGATGAAGCAAGCCGCATCGCGGGAATCGCGATCGAGCGCGAGCGAGCGCAGACCGCCCTAAGGTTGGCATTCGATGAGATTAAGACATCGGAGGGAGAACTGCGACAGACGGTGGATGCAATCCCTCAGATGATCGTAGTGCTCGGGCCGGATGGAAGTGTCGTGTATGCGAATCGGACGGTGCACGAGTATGTCGGCCTCTCAACCGAAGAGCTAATGAATAGTGACTTCCGTGAGCGAGTTTTTCACCCGGAGGACTTGGAGAAACTGCGCGAGACACGGCGTCGTGGATTCTCAGGAAGCGAGCAGTGGGAGAATGAGCTTCGAGTACAGGGGAAAGACGGTCAGTATCGATGGTTTCTGATTCGCTACAATCCCATCTTCGATAAGCGTGGCCAGCTCATTCGTTGGTGCGCTGCCGGTACGGACATTGAGGATCGTAGGCGAGGTGAGGAGAAGTTGCGAGAAGAGAACCTTGCCCTCCGTGAGGAGATCGACCGCTCTTCAATGTATGAAGAGATCGTGGGATCGTCGAAGGCACTGCGCACCGTGCTTTCACAAATTGGGAAAGTGGCCCCTACCGATTCCACGGTTCTGATCCTAGGTGAGACTGGAACCGGAAAGGAATTGATCGCCGGCGCCATTCACAAACGATCGAACCGTTCAACGAGGGCATTCATCCGCGTTAATTGTGCGGCGATTCCGCCGTCGCTGATTGCGTCTGAACTCTTCGGCCACGAGAAAGGGGCATTCACCGGTGCGCTTCAGCGACGAGCGGGGCGTTTCGAATCCGCCGATGGCGGAACGATTTTCCTGGACGAGATCGGGGACCTCCCGCCCGAGACGCAGATCGCGCTCCTGCGGGTGCTTCAGGAACGGGAAATTGAACGAGTGGGAAGCAGCAAACCAATCTCCATCGACGTGCGAGTGCTCGCCGCCACAAACCGGGATCTCGAAGCTGCTGTAACCGCGGGCACGTTTCGCCAGGATCTTTTCTATCGGCTGAACGTGTTCCCGATACGTATACCGTCTCTACGCGAGAGGAAGGATGATATTCCTCTTCTTGTGGAGTATCTGGTTGAACGATATGCCAAACGAGCCGGAAAGAGGATCAGCCACATAAAGAAAAAAACGCTGGCTCTGTTTCAAACTTATGATTGGCCTGGGAATATCCGCGAATTGCAGAATGTGATTGAGCGCGCTGTCATCTTATGCGACGGAGAGACATTCTCAGTCGAAGAGGCGTGGTTACACGGGAAACCGAGTGAAGTGTCGGGACCTGTTCGTTCCCTTCCTGGTAATCTCGCGGAGGCCGAAAGGGAATTCGCCCACCTCCAAAAGAAAGTGATCGAAGCGGCATTGCTGGCTTGCCGCGGTCGAGTTGCAGGCGACGACGGCGCAGCTGCAAAGCTCGGAGTTCCGCCGCAGACTCTTGATTCAAAGATCGCGAGTCTTGGAATCGATAAGAGCCGGTTCAAGGTTCGAGCCTCCAGGCGGCGCCTAATATAAGGCGACCCTTCGCCCTTAAGACATAGTTTCCGCATCGACTCTGCACTTCTTCCTGCGTTGTCCCTCATTGCATCTGCACATCAGATCGCTGCGATGCTGCTCGTCTAATTTCCTGAAAAATTGGGACTCCTGAAAAGTCGGGATTCTGCAGAACCGCAAGGTCTGTTGATTCAACAGATTGTCTTGGCATTCGAGTTGCATCCCCTTGTGTGCCTACACTTCAAATCCGGCAGAGTCGACATTGAGGATCGAAAAGGATTGGCACAGCGGGATGACAACGATCCGCCTGATTGGCCGGTTTCAAACAGAACACATTCGCGAACTGGAAAAGCAGTTCGAGGAGTGCGGGCCGCGGTTCGTCCTGGACCTGAAGGAGGTAACGCTTGTGGATGTCGAGGTAGTCAGGTTCTTGGGAGCCTGTGAGTCTGACGGGATGAAGATCACGCACTGCTCGCAATACATACGCGAGTGGATTGTTCGGGAATCGGAAGAGAAGTGAAAGGTCGATGTCCAAAGTAGAAAGGTTTATATGTCTTACGCTCCAATTCTGACCGCCGCGCAGATAGATCGCATTCGCGTCTTTGCGAGGCCGCGACAGGTCACGGCTCGAGAAGTTCTCTACGAACCGAACGATGACACACCACCTGTTTACGTCGTGATTTCAGGCGAAATAAAGATACTGGCCGTCGGCGGAGGAGAAGATCGAACGGTCACTACTTATAGACCCGGCCAGTTTTCCGGAGAGCTACTGATGATCTCCGGCAGAAGGTCGATCTATCGTTGCCAGGTCGTTGAGACGGGAACCTTACTCGAACTGGCTGCCAAGGATTTGCGCACGCTAATCGGAAAAGACGCGGAACTCAGTGATGTCTTCATGAAGGCGTTCCTGGCTCGCCGGCTTTCATTGAGGGACGCTGGGCAGGGGAACGTAGTGGTTCTCGGTTCCCGCTACTCGGCCAGCACGCTGGCGATCAGGGAGTTCCTGACGAGAGACGGACATCCATTTACCTATCTCGATCTCGATGCCGATCAGATGGCACAGGAACTCCTCGATCGGTTTGGAGTGGGCGTCGGAGACGTTCCCGTCGTGATTTGCAACAACGTTCACGTCTTGCGAAACCCCTCCGCTAAAGAAGTCGCAGAATGCCTGGGATTCAACCGCAACATCGATGAATCTCAGGTTCGCGACCTGGTTGTTGTGGGCGCCGGTCCCGCAGGATTAGCGGCAGCAGTCTACGCCGCCTCCGAAGGCCTGAACGTCGTTGTCGTCGAAAAGGCCGCTCCTGGAGGCCAGGCCGCCTCAAGCTCCAAGATCGAGAACTACCTCGGCTTTCCCACGGGGCTGTCTGGCGGCGAATTAGCTGCAGGCGCGATTGCACAAGCAGAGAAGTTTGGCGCTCAGATCATGGTGGCGCGAACCGTTGAGCGATTGAACTGCGACGAGCGTCCATACCGGGTCACGCTCGACGATGGGCAGGATATCCCCGCTCGCACGGTTGTTCTCGCCACCGGAGCGCAATATAACCGGCCCTCCCTCCCAAGCCTGGATCCATTTACCGGCAAGGGAATTTACTACAACGCTACTTTCATGGAGGCGCAGCTTTGTGCCGGCGAGCGGGTGGTTGTAATTGGTGGCGGTAATTCGGCGGGCCAGGCGGCAGTCTTCCTCGCTCAACATTCCGCGGGCGTGGAGATGCTTGTACGGTCGAAAAGTCTGGCAGACACGATGTCACGCTACCTTATACAGCGGATCGAAGAAAACCCGCTCATTCACTTACGCTACCGGTGCGAACTCTCAAACCTTGAAGGTGGCGAACATCTCGAACGGGTCTCGTGGATCCATAACACTTCTCAGGAAGTAACGAATGCGCCAATCCGGCACGTATTCGTAATGGCTGGCGCATCGCCGAAGACAGCGTGGCTCGCAGGATGTGTTGCCGCCGACAGCAAAGGATTTGTGCTCACGGGCCGCGACCTGGAGGGGGTAGCATCCCCGATTGCGTGGCCCCTGTCCCGGGCACCATACATGCTGGAGACGAGCTTGCCCGGAGTCTTTGTCGTCGGAGACGCCCGATCGGGAAATGTGAAGCGCGTCGCCTCCGCGGTCGGCGAAGGATCCATCGTCGTTCACATGGTTCACCAGGCTTTGGCGGAGTCTTAAGTGTTCGCGGCATCAAGGGCACAAAACATCACAGAGTTGAGGAGTACGAAATGATCACTGAGAGTAAGACCGGCCTACACGCAACCCAGTTCAAAACCATCGACGGACTCAAGATTCGCTTCGCTACCAACGACAGGAGGGACGGCGATCCGATTCTTCTTCTCAGCCCTTTGCCCGAGAGTATCCTGGCCTTTCTTCCGACCTGGGAGATGTTCTCCGCACTGGGTCCTGTCATCACCGTCGATCTTCCTCCATTTGGCCGATCAGAAACTCGTGCGGACATGAGAACTCCTGAAACCGTAGGAGAGTTTGTCCTTCGTGTCATGGAGGCCTTCGGACTTGACCGGCCCCATGTCATCGCTCCGGATATAGGAACCCCGGCCTGCCTCTTCGCAGCCGCAAATCATCCAGGAATCTTCAAGAGCCTGGTGATCGGAAGTGGCGCGACGGATCATACCGACATACTCGGCATTCTCGACCAGATCGTGAATGCACCTTCTCTTGAACCCTTCAAGGATGTGACAGGTGAGCAGTTCGTTCGCGGAGCGGTTGCGGGCATGGAGAAATACAAGCTCCCAGAATATGTTTTGGAAGATTACATCGCTTCATACGCCGGACAGAAGTTCTGGGATGCGATGGCCTTCGTCCGGGACTATCCACACTCTCTCCCTCGTCTGGCCAAGCGACTTTCCGAGATTACTGTTCCGTGCCAGATAACGGTCGGCAGGCACGATCCATTCGTTCCGGTCTCCAATGCGGAAGGTCTGCACAGAGGATTGCCGAAGAGCAAGCTCAATATCATCGACTGCGGACATTTTGTTTGGGAAGACGAGGCCGAGCAATACGGCAGGTTTGCCTGCGACTTCATTCAAGGTGGCTACGCCAGGCTCTAGCAACCGGATAATCCGCTGTTAAGCGGGGAGTCATTTTTAAAACTCAGGCAGGAATTGCAATACCTGCACAGATTCTTAGAGACATTACGCGCCAGGGAGGGCGCCATGCAATGAAGACAGCTAAAGAACTTCTCCAGGCTTATATCGATGGTTCCGCACTGGAATCTGCCGCATTATTCGCAGACAAAGGCGCACTCGAATTGCCTTATCTAGCCGATCTCGGTGTCGAACCGAGATACGAGGGACCGCAGAACGTCGGAGCCTTTCTTTCCTTCCTGCACGAAAAGATGTATCCGAACTTCAAATTTGTAGACGTAAAGATCTACATCGATACACCTGACCAGGCCTTCGGAGAGTACACGATCCACCAGAAGTCAGGGATCTCCGGCAAGGATGTGCATCAGCGGTTCTTCGGCCACTGCGTTTCTGCCAACGGCAAGATCGTTCTTCTTCGAGAGGCCCTCAATGTACTTGCGGCCGCAGACGGTATGTTCCCCAACGGGATCGCCGATGTGATCAACAAGAAATAGACAAACCTAATCCCAAAGCATTGGAGGGAAGAAATGAAAGTACTGTTCATCATCAGTAGTTCCGATACAGCATTCTGGCTATCGGAAGTTACGCATCCTTATTGGCACCTCACCGAGCGCGATGTCGAGGTCGACTTCGCCAGTCCAAATGGGGGCAAGGTGGTATTCGATCCTTATAGCGATCCACACTTTGAAAAGTCGCTTGAGCCCAACGATCTTGTGAGTAAGGGCTTTCTGTCAGATGAAAAGGCCGCTGAGAAGCTCGAGACAACGTTGAAACTGAAAGACGTTGATCTTAGTGCTTACGATGCGATCCACGTGGCCGGCGGAAGGGGCGCCACCTTCGACCTGTTTCCCAATGAGGATGTGGCTAAAGCGCTTGAATATTTCTGGGCGAAAGACAAGGTGGTCGGCGCCATCTGCCATGGGGCGGTCGCTCTCGGAAATATCCCTGAACGAATCCGTGGCCGCCACGTGACCGGCTTCACACTTGAAGCAGACAAGCAGTTGCAGGCCATGTTCGGAAGCAGCTTCGTCATCCCCCACTATCCACAAAAGGTTCTTGAGGACGCCGGTGGAGTTTACACCAGCATCAAGCCATACACCCCCAAGGTCGTCATCGACGGCAAGCTCATCACTGGCCAGGATCAATCTGCCGCGTCGGAATATGCTCTCGCAATGTTGCACCTCATGACCGGTCACAGTCCAGTGACTGCGGTTTAAGGTCGCCAGATGCGCCAAAGCTGCCAAACCATCGGAGAAACCATGCTGTTTAATGTGCGAATGGACGTCCGCATCCCCCATGATATAGATCCGGAGAAGCTCAAAGAATTGAACATCCAAGAGCACGACCGTGCGAAAGAACTGCAGATGCAACGAAAATGGACGCATCTCTGGCGCGTCGCGGGAAAGTACGCGAACATCAGCATCTTCGATGTTGAAAGCCCTGCTGAGCTGCACGAGATTCTCGACTCGCTGCCCCTGTATCCATTCATGGAAATTGAGGTGACCGCGCTCTGTCCTCATCCTGGCTCGCTGGAGTTGAACAAATAAGTAAGGCCGTAACGACCAGGTAAATGTTCGAGATACTCCGGAGGACTTCATTCGTGATCGAGGCGCAACGAGCGTTATTGCTCAATCGAATTGACGAGAAAACAGGGAGTTCAACGATGTCTGAAGAGAACAAGAAGATCGCGATTGCCCTTTTACGAGAAGCTAATTAACGAATTTGATCCTGAGAGCGCTCCGCGCAATACGGCGGCGAAACCTATAAACAACATACCCCGGTAATTGAGGACGGCCGGGCGGGTGTAACCAAGTTTATCTCCTGGCTCCGTAGCAATTACCCCGAATCTCGCATGGAGATCAAACGAGCGTTCTCAGATGGGGATATGGTGATCCTTCATTGCCACTGGATGCGTAGCCCCGGTGAGCTCTGCAACGCAGTGGTCGACTTTTTCAGGGTAGAAAATGGCAAGGTCGTGGAGCACTTGGATGTGATTCAACCTATTCCTGCGACTGTGGCGAACAACAACACGATGTTCTAGGAAATCAGCCGGGATTGTCCACGGCGATGTCTCCTACGATTTGAATGCATTCCAGGTGCGTGGAGATGACAGATGCATCCGCTTCGTAAACTTTGAGAGTCTGGTCCGCGTACGGCAGCCTGGGTCGAGCCCCTTCTCGCCGAAAATGTAGTTTCCAGAGCCCGGCATAACGTGGCGGTTATCCCCAGCCGTGGCCTTCACGAGGCGAACTGGAAACGGGCATCTCGGACACTTGGAACTCGCATGTGGGAACGGCCTCAGACGCGATTTGGTGGGGCTATGAGGTGGCGTTGGACGGCCACTTGGTTCAATAATCCCCTGTATATATCTTGCCGTGTCCGGTCCGAAACCATTTCCGATCGTTCAGTAGCCCCAAGCCCCCTTTTGGGAATTACAGCGGAAACACATAGGTTGTAGATTCACCAGATGATTGAGACACATCTGCGAAAATTCTTGATACTTGTTCGATAAGTGAAGGCACGTAAAAAATATCATCCCGTTATAAGTCAGCGTGCAACCCAGTTCACCGTCTCGCTCCGCGTCAAAGGGGCTTTGACTTGAAATTAATCTGCCTGCCTCATTTCTTGCCTCCGCTTGAGTCAATGCAATGGCGCGGAACACTCTTCGCGCGGCATCTAGCTGTCCACCCGCTCGGGGATGACGGTGATCGACCGTGGTCGCATCCAACGTCATTATTACCCCGCAATTGCAACAAGGGATGGAGTCGTTTACCTGCTGAGCAACGAGCGTGCCGTTGAGCACGTAGTTGATTGGACGCGTTGCAGCCCCATGAAGGGACTGCCATTGTGCATTGGCTTTAATCGTTCGATATTGGGTTCTCGCCGGAGACAGACCTTGGGTCATTTGCCAAAAAAAGTCGAATGCTTGTGAAAAAATTGTTTTAAGCGGAATCTGTTGCTGAGAATCGAAAAGTGTGACTGATTCAACGACGCCATACTTGGCCGTCGCGATTACGCCGAGCTTGGCGATTCTCATGGGTTGATGTCTTCTCAGATCGAAGGCATCTTTTGGTGTTTGCATATTATTCCTTACATAGTTGTGTACGTCTGCATCAATTGCCATAGCGTGATCCTCGAGCAACCATTCATAGTGAATTTTCGCAAAGTAGCTCGTACCGGCGGTCGCTGACTCTTTCTTTCCGGGGTAGTGTCCGGCGAAGATCACTCTGTGGGGATGACGAACAGCGTGATCGACGCCGCAGGGAAAGTGGCGGCAATTGTGCTGGTCGTGCTTTCGGGCGGCGGAGCCGTCACTGCTTGGTCCGGCAACGCCACGATCGACGCGAGATTTGCATTGCTGTACTGATAGACCTTCGCGCTGCCCGCCGCTGTCAGGTTCGCGAGTGAAAGCGTGCTGGTTAGCGCGCCATAAGTTTTGTTGATAACCACGACCGTCACCGCCTGATCGGAGGAACGCACTGCGCTGTAGACGGAGAGCTGTCCCTGCGCCGCGCTCGTCGAGGCCAGGGCAGTGTCGCCGAACTTCGAGCCAGCTCCATCGTAGTTTCGATAGATCTCGTAGGCCATCAGGCCGGGAACCTGCGATGCGTCCGGAGGTCCCCAGAGCGTGGCCAGGTCAAGACCGTATTGTCCGAAGATGCCAAGAATGTCGGCCTGCGCCAGCGCGCCGTTGATGTGTTCCTGTCCGCCCCAGTTGTACTCGGTGATGGCCGTCTTCGTGCCGGGATAGTCGTTAGCGACCCACTTCTGCATCATGGGGATCACCTGCGGGGCCTGCAGCGGCACCGGGCAGGTTGAGGTGTAGTTTGTGTCGGTAATGTAGTTGGGCTGGGGGTTATTGGGATCGGTGTAGGTCGGGTCCCAGAAAACGCGCGTCGAGTTCAGCCGCGCCTCCTGCTCGCCGGTATCTCCCGCTGTCGCGAAGGCGACACCGGTGCCGTTGTAGGTGGCTGCAAAATAGGTGTGCAGGTCCACGTAATCCAGCATGCGGGTTTTATGCGCAGAGGCATAGGCGGCAAATTGCTGGAGATAGTACTCGATGAGTGCGATGCCTCCGTGCGCCTTCCGATCGACGGGATTTTGCCACGGCTGATAACAGGGGCCGCTACTCCAACCGCTTTCGACATCTTTCTTCGAATAGAAGTAATCCCACCAGTAGTCGATCACTGGACCACTGACCTCGGCTGTCGGATCGGCTGTCTTGATGGCCACAGCGGTGGCAATGCCGTTGTTTGTCACCTCATCGTAGGTAAAGGGCAGCGGGTGCACATCGCGGTGTACCGCATCCCACCAGCTTGGCTCGTTGTCCAGATCGTAGACGGCTACTCCGCCATTTGCCGCCGTTCCGAATTTTTGGACAAGGGAGGTTACCCAGCTACCCACCCACGAAGGGCCCTCCGCGACGCTCGTAACGGTGGGGGAGTCGCCCGTTACGTCGCAGCCGCCGGAATTGGTGCAGCCATTCACTCCCTCCGGAGATACACCGTTGCCGCAGCCGCGGGAGGTATCCACCTGCTGCTGATTGGGGTAGGTTGATGTCGGGAAGCTGCAGGAGGTGCTGTCCTTTGCTACCCAACCGAGGACAGGGACGGTACCCAGCGTCTTGATGCCAAGGGTTGAATCGCTCGTGACAAGATCGTTGAATTGGCCGGTGGGTCCGACCTCGTAGGAACCGTACTGATTTTCGAAGTAGTAGTCGGAGGCGGAGTTGGTCACGCCCGACTGGTAGTTGTAGCGGGAAGTATTATCTCCACCCCAGCGAGCGATGCTTATGCCGGCAGCCTGTGCCACGGAAGCTTCCAGTTGGTAGGCGTTCATGCCATAGATGTAAGGACTGATGGCGTGAAGCTGGTTGCCGGCGTCTACCTTCAGCGCCGGTCCTGCTGTCGTGGCGGGAGGCTGCAGCGTCACCGTCACCGAGCCGGTCTTCGTCGTGTCGCCGACGGCTGCCGCGGTCACGGTCACGGTGGCCGGAGCGGGGTAAGGAGTCTCATAAAGCCCAGAGGAACTGATGGAACCTATGCTGCCCGTCCAGTTGGACGGCCCCGCCACCGACCATGTCACCGCTTTGTTGTAGTTCCCCGTCCCGCTCACTGCGGCGCTGAACTGCAGCATCGTACCGAGGATCGCCGCCCCAGGATTGGGGCTTACGGTCACACCTGTGATGGTGGGATTCGTCGAGATGGTATAGGCAGCGGACACCACAGGTGACTGCGAGTAGCCCAGTGCCGTGGCAATTGCCTCCAAGGTCTGGGACGACGAGACGGTAATCGCCCCCGTGTACTTCGTCGAAGCGGTCGTGGGTGTGGTGCCGTTGATGGTGTAGTCAATCACGGCTCCCGGCGTCGCGTCGGTGATGGTGATCATTTGGGTGCCGGTATACGTCCCTCCCGCTGGCGAGAACACCGGCACCGCTGCCGGCAAAGAGGTAGCGCTGGGGGCGAAGTAGCTGGAGAGGTCGAGAATGAGGTTCGTCAGGTTGGAGGAGAAGGCATCGATGCTGCCATTGGTGGTGGGCACGATAGCCATGTTCGAGGTGATGGCTCCGTCAAGAGCATTCAACGTCGAGACATAGGGTTGTGCTTCTCCGGCCGGCCACAGAGTCAGGTAGTCTAACGAGCCCGGAGGCACTACCGTCCCGTTCAACACATAGCCCTGAGCCGTGGAGGGCGGGGCGCAGGCGCTCGTCTCCACGTCCACGGCCAGCACGCCGTTGAAAGCTCCCGCGTCGCTGCGCGTGTCGATGACCCGGCAGGGCGTGACCGGGTAGAGTGACAACCCGCCGGTCGCCGGAGGCGCGAAGTAGCCGTTCACGTCCAGGATCACGTCCGAGGTGTCGGAGACAAAGATCGAAACTGCTCCGCTCGTGCCTGCAGGCACCACGGCCGCATTGGCCGTGACGGCTCCGGTCGAGGAATTCAGCGTCGAGACATAGGGTTGCGTTTGACCTGTAGCCCAGGCCGTCAGGTAACCCAGCGTGGTGTGCGGCACTGCCGTGACATTCAGCGAGTAGGCTTTGGCCGTCGCAGGAATACCGCAGCTGCTGGACTGCACTGGGAAAGACCGGCTGCTGCCGCCGGCGATCGTAGGTCCGCCCAACGGACCAGTGGCGTTGCGGGTATCGGCGACCCGGCATGGGGTCACAGGATAGAAGGCCAGGGCCGAGGCTGTTCCGGCAGGCACGAAGTAGCCGTCGATATCGAGGATTACGTTGGTCGCGTTACTGACGAAGACGCTCACAGCTCCGTTGGTACCGGCCGGCGTGATCGCGGCATTGGCTTTGACGCGGCCGTCGGAGTTCAGTGTCGACACATAGGGCTGGGTTTCTCCGGTGGGCCACAGGGTCAGGTAACTGAGGAACCCATCCGGCACGACCGTTACGTTTAACGAATACGCGACCGCGGTCGATGGAATGCTGCAGCCACTCTGAGGGATATTGAAGGAACGGCTGGTGCCGGCAGCCATCTCCGGCCCACCGAACGGCCCCGTCGGCCACCGCGTATCCGCGATCCGGCACGGAGTTACCGGGATGAATTGCAGGCCGGTTAGTGCTGTGGTCTGCTGGACGGTAAGCGCCTGCGCCGTCGAAATGGCGGAAGCCGACTGCGACGGGACCGAACTGATAGCATCCGGCGGATTCTGCGCAACGGCGGCGGTGACGAAAGCGCCAATCGTAAGTAGCACACGGAGAATCTGATGAAAAGAGCAAAGCCGACCGTGCATCACAGACCTCTGAGGAAGGTAAAACTGGATGTTATGAGGGAGGAGCGGCTTTAGTATAGGCTCTAAATTTGGGCGGCTCTCAATAAATACCCATGATGATCCTGTTGCCCCCTTCCGTTACCAAGTCTCGATCACCCGGATTTTCCCATTCGGACCGAATGAGAGCGCTTTAAGGGACTTGTGTACGGTAAGGCGACCTTCGGACATATCAATTGCTTCCGGTTTGGCGACAAACCGACGGAGCTATGAAAATGCGATAGTCGGGGTGGATCAGTGGATTGCCTGTGCGCGTCAATCGAGAGCCACAAGTGGTCCATTCGAGATGTATCCTCGCTCCTATGCGCGACCTTCGCCTTGCACTCCGCCGGTTCCGGAAAGAGCCCGCCTTTTCCTTCACCATCGTGCTCACCCTCGCGCTGGGAATCGGAGCGACCACCGCCATCTTCTCGCTCGTTGAAGGCGTGCTTCTGCGACCGCTGGCGTTTCGCGATCCCCAGCGTCTCGTCCTCCTGGGCGACCGCCTCGGGGATGGCCTGCAACTAGGCGTCGCCGCCCCGGAGGTCGCCACCTACGAGCATGCCGCACGGGCTGTCTCCTCTATGGGCGCCTATATCACCAGGTCCTGGGAGCTCTCCGGCGGTCCGCTCTCAGAATCAGTGAACGGCGCGCGCCTCACTGCCGGCGTCTTCCCCACGCTCGGTGTCGCACCCATCGTCGGCCGCGTCTTCACCCAGCAGGAAGACGACGCTCACGCACCTGTCGCCGTCATCAGCTACGCCCTGTGGCTCAACCGCTACCACCGCGACCCGAAGATCGCCGGCGCCACCATCGCCCTTGATCGCAGGAACTACACCATTATCGGAGTCATGCCGCGCAGCTTCGAATTTCCCCTGCTCCCCGGCCGCATCGGCCAGGCGCAGCTATGGGTGCCCATGAGCTTTACGGCCAATGAACTCTCCCCCGCCGCCGCCGGCATGTGGGGAACCCACCTCGTCGCGCGCCTTCGGGATGGTGTCACCGAGGAGCAGGCCGCACAGGACGCCAATCGCGTTGCGCAGCAGGTCATGCGCGACTTTCCCCCGGACATGGCCGCCATTCACATCCGCGGCGATGTTCTGCCCCTGCGCGAATCCGTCGTAGCCGATGTGCGGCCTTTGCTGCGAACGCTCTTGCTCGCCGTCTGCATTGTGCTCCTCATCGCCTGCGCGAATGTGGCGATCCTGCTGCTCGTCCGCGCTCTGCGCCGCCGCCGTGAATATGCTGTGCGTCTCGCGCTCGGAGCCCGCGGTGGCATCATTCTCCGCGAGTGCGTCAGCGAAGGTCTTCTGCTCAGTTTCGCTGGAGGCCTCCTCGGCCTGGCTCTGGCTGCCGTCGCTCTGTACGCGGCGTTGCCTATTCTGCCCGAATCCATGCCGCGCATCGATTCCATCTCCGTCAATATCGGTGTCGCTGGCTTCGCGCTGCTCGTCGCCGTCGCCACCGGCGTTCTGTGCAGCCTGGCCCCTGCCTTCGCCGCCCTGCGTACCAATCTGCTCGATGGCCTCAAGGAAGACGGGCGCTCCGGAGCCGGCAGCGTGCGCCAAAGCTGGCTCCGTTCATCGCTTGTCATCACTGAAATTGCTATCGCGACCGTCCTGCTCACGGTATCGCTCGCCTTCTTGCGCAGCTATCAACAAATGCTCGCCGTCGATCCCGGCTTCCGCCCGGACCACGTCCTGATCGCCGGCTATCAGTTGCCCGAGCAGCAATACGCGACCGAATCGTCAATTGCCACCTTTAATCGCGAAGTCGTCAGCCGCCTTGCTGCTCAACCCGCCACCATCGCTGTCGGCCTGGCCAACACGCTGCCCGACACCGGCGGCGGCGGACGCGCCGGTTTCACCATTGAAGGGACTCCCATCGCAAGTTGGAAGCTCAGGTTCGCTCCCTTTATCGAGACATACGGCGACTACTTCGGCGCTCTCGGCATTTCCGTCGTCGCCGGCCGCTCCTTCATCGTCCGCGACCGCTCCGACGCGCCGCTCGTCTGCATCGTTGACGAATCCATGGCCAAAAAGGAGTGGCCCGGCCAGAACCCTATAGGCAAGCGCCTGCACATCGGTAATCCCAAACGCACCCTGCCCTGGGCGACCGTCGTCGGAGTCGTGCCCGACGTCCGCATCGACGCGCCCGATCAGTCCGCTGGCGAGCAATGGTACTTTCCGCTCGAACAGCCCGCCATCATCGAAGGCTCCGGCGTCACCGGCATGCTGAACCTCTCCAGTGGCTGGATCGCCCTCCGCTCTACGCTGCCGCCCGAGCAGATGATCCACACGCTGCGCTCAGTCGTCGCAGGCATCGATCCGCGGCTGGCTCTCGATCCTGTGCAGCCCATGACCGACGCCATCTCCTCCGTCGAGGGGCCGCGCCGCTTTAACACCGGCCTCATCTCAGCCTTCGCGCTGACCGCTCTGCTGCTGGCGGCCATGGGCATCTACGCCGTGATCGCTTTCGGCGTTTCACAGCGGACCCAGGAGATCGCTGTCCGCATGGCTCTCGGGGCACAACGCGGCAATATCGCGCGGTTGGTGCTCGGTTCAGGCGCGAGAATCGCTGCTGCCGGCTGCGCTCTCGGCATTTTAGGATCGCTCGCCGTTTCCCGCCTCGTCGGTGCCTTCCTATTCGGAGTCAGCGCCACCAACCCGATCGTTTATACAGCGAGCGTTGTCCTGATGCTGATTTTGGCACTCTTTGCCTCAGCGTTTCCAGCATTGCGCGCGGCGGCAGCCGACCCCGCCGGCGCTCTGCGCTCTGCATAAACGCGAGATTCAAGGCGGCCGGCGAGCACCGTTGTCTCGACCGCGAGCAAACCGTCGTTCTCTCCGCGCTGAATTGTGGGCGGATTACCGCCTAACAATCCAACTGTCCGTGTAACGGGCGATTCGTACACCTGACGCTGGATGCGGACCCAAGCTGGTCATTGTACGAGAAGCCGTGCGCATTCAAGAGGTCGATGCAACACCATCTGAAGTTAAGGTCTCACTTAAGGTGGTGTTTATGGCACAGGGGAAACGGTCGGAGGTTTCTGAGGCGCAGCGGACCGACATCTGGCAGCGTTGGAAGGTTGGGGAGTCATTGGATGAGATTGGAGTGGATTGCGGAGCGGTTAGGAAAGGCCCTGACTGACTAAAAGCTGCAATTCCGGCAAGGGATGCCGAGTTTGGCCACGTGTGACTGGGAAGGGGTAAACCTGTGCCAAAGTTGACCCTCGAGGTGCCTGCCTTGATGGTGTAGGCCGCTGTGGCTACTGGGCTGTTTGTGTAATGCGAAGCAATTACGATGGCTTTGACCGTCTCGGTCGAGGCGACCGTGAACGGCCCCGTGTACCGAGTCGAGGACGTGGTGGGAGTCGTGCCGTCGGTTGTGTAATAAACATCGGTATTCAGCCATTCTCTGATAGTTACCGTCTGCGACGTGTTATAGGTTCCACCCGCTGGGAGAATGAGTGGCGTAGGCAATACGTTGTTGATGAGGTAAACCCCTGACGTCGTCGCACTGTTGTGATAGCCCGGGGCAAGCGCGAATGCAGCGACCGCTTCCGACGAGCTTATCGTGATCGGCCCGGTGTATTTCGTCGACGACGTGGTCGGTGACGCGTCATTCGTCGTGTAGTAGATCGTCGTGCCTGGCACCGCATCGGTGATCGTTAGCGTCTGCGCTGTGGCGTAATTCCCGGCAGCCAGGCTAAAGGTTGGTGCAGGCAGCATCCGAACGATGGTGTAGGCCGCTGTGGCTACTGGGCTGTTTGCGTAATGCGAAGCAATTACGATGGCTTTGATCGTCTCGGTCGAGGCGACCGTGAACGGCCCCGTGTACCGAGTCGAGGACGTGGTGGGAGTCGTTCCGTCGGTCGTGTAATAAACATCGGTATTCAGCCATTCTCTGATAGTTACCGTCTGCGACGTGTTATAGGTTCCACCCGCTGGGAGAATGAGTGGCGTAGGCAATACGTTATTGATGAGGTAAACCCCTGACGTAGTCGCACTGTTGTGATAGCCCGGGGCAAGCGCGAATGCAGCGACCGCTTCCGACGAGCTTATCGTGATCGGCCCGGTGTATTTCGTCGACGACGTGGTCGGTGACGCGTCATTCGTCGTGTAGTAGATCGTCGTGCCTGGCACCGCATCGGTGATCGTTAGCGTCTGCGCTGTGGCGTAATTCCCGGCAGCCAGGCTAAAGGTCGGCGTGGGCAGCACCGAGCTGGCCGCAGAAATTGTATAGGCCGCCGTGGCGACCGCGCTGTTGGTAAAGCCGGCAGCGACTGCAATCGCCTCCAGAGTCTCCGTCGTGCTCACCGAGATGGCCGTGCCGCTGTACTTCGTCGAAGACGTGGTCGGCGTCGTCCCATTCGTCGTGTAATAGATCGTCGCGCCCGACGAGCTGTCGCTGATCGTCACCGACTGCGCCGTCGTGTAGGTTCCTGCGACGGGTGAAAATACAGGCGTGGGCAGCACGGCACCGGGTGTATAAGCCCAGGTAAGTATCTTTTGCGACGCAGTTAAACCGCCAGTTCCGCCGGTGAAGCCGACGTAGGCGGTATTGCCTCCCACAGTGGCCGGTATGTTGATGGTCCAGCTCGTCGTGTAGCTCGCCAGCGTCACCGTATCAGTGATGGTCATCGTAAGGGTGGTGCCGTTGTACAGCAACTGAACGGACATCGTGTCGTCGCTGTGCAGGTTAATGCCCGTCGAACTCAGATCGATCGCCGGAACGGTCGGTACGGCGCCGTCGGTGTAGAGACCCGTCGAGTCCGGTCCCTCGCCTGCGGCATTGTACAGATCAAACTTCACGGCTACGCTGGTGGGAATGTACTCGTAGCCAAGTCCTTGCCCAAATAATCCCAGCGCGGCTGTGCCCTGGTTTTGAATGGCAAAGGTGATCCCATTAGCCGCCGGGTTAGATAACTGGAAGGTGAACGCCATGCTGAAGGACTGGACATTCACCGGCGTCGCATACCAGGCCGAGCCCGCCTCACCTGTACCTCCATCGGTCAACTGAAGGCGTGAATCGTCCAAATCCGTGCTCCCGTTCAGGATCATCAATCCCTGGGAATTGGCAAATCCCTGCGGGAAGCTGATTCCGCTGCCTGCCGGCTGAATGGTGTAGGCCGCCGTGGCGACCGCGCTGTTGGTATAGCCGGTGGCGACCGCAATCGCTTCCAGAGTCTCCGTCGTGCTGACGGAGATCGCTGTGCCGCTGTACTTCGTCGAAGACGTGCTCGGCGTCGTGCCGTTCGTCGTGTAGTAAATCGTCGCGCCCGATGTAGTATCGCTGATGGTCACCGATTGCGCCGTCGTGTACGTTCCCGCCGCCACGCTGAAGGTCGGAGGGCTCGCCTGGGTGATGTTTGTATAGGTCGCCGAAGCCATGGGGCTGACAAGGTAGCCGCTGGCGCTGGCGACCGCATTGACGGTAGTTGTCGAACTCAGGACGATGGGGCCGGTGTATTGCGTTGAGGCGGCCGTCGGCGTGCTTCCGTTCGTAGTGTAGTAAATCGCCGCCCCAGGGGTGTTGTCAGTAATCGAAACGGAGACGCTGCCATTGAAGGACTCTGTCCCCGGTGTCAGGACCGGTGTCGCAGCCTGTTGCGTCCCCGCCAGCAGTCCATAGACACTTACCTGATTGGTGGTGCCTACATATACCTTTCCATTCGCAATCATGGGCACGGTAAACTTGACCGCCGGACCGGGGTTGTCTCGCGAGAGGTTCGTGTCGCTGGAATATAAGGTCGTGGCTACATTGCTGGCATTGTGCGCTGCCAGAACGCTTGGCCCGCTAGCCGAGTAGGCGGACGAATCGATGGTCCACGCAATGCCCTGAGTACTGCCATTCGCGGAGATCGAGGGAGTGGCACCCGGCCATTGAAAAATCTCCGAGGACTGTGTCGGCGTGAGGGACAATAACCCGTTTATCAGCGGGAAGCCGGACAGCGCAATTCCTCGCCCAGCATAATAGACCATTCCGTTCCAATAAGCCGGGCTACTCCAGGCACCAATAGGCGCGGGTGCCGCAGTTTCCTGCACAACTCTATCCGTCGAATTGTAACCGCCCAAACTGTCCCTGTTTACCAGGTATGTGATCCCATATTTGCCCGTGTGGATAAGAAGATGCGGGTAGTTGCCGGAGACCTGGTCGGGAAGTACCATCGGGCCGCCTGCGCCAAGGTCAAGATCCGCACCATCCAGATATGCTTGGTTTGACGGCGTGAATTCATCCTGTATCGTTGGCACTCCGTTCGTCAGGTCCAGCCTCAGAATGCTGTCACCGAAATCCATCGTTCCGTTGTAAGGAGTTGTCGCGGTGTAGTCGCCGTTGCCAGTCGGCACAAACATGCGGCCGTAAGGCAGAGTCGATGGATTCAACTGATCGGCAGCCAGACCAGCGCCCGACATCCAGAATCCAGAGCCCACTCCGTTCGGCGAGGCGTTGAATACTCCGGTCTGCGCCAGTGTGCTTGCGTTATACCCGAAGATCCAGCCATGCCACGGGCCATTGTCGCCGTGAGCAGCGAAAGCGATGTACACGATTCCGTTCAACAGCAGCAGTCCCGGCCTTTGGTTCTCCCACATGGAGTCGAATGTGAGCTTGCCACTCACACTCCCGTTCCCAGTGCCAGGGATCGTAGCGGTAATTACAACGGGACCATTGAATTTTTCGGTGCCGGTTGTTACGTCCAGCGCATGCAAACGGTGTACAGCGTTTCCCTCTTCCAGGGACATGCTTGACACGTAAAGGGTGTTACTGGCGGGATCGATCACCGGAGTGCCGGTGATTCCGACAACCGGCACGATGTCCGTGGAAAGGTCAGAGGCTGGAACCGCTGTTGCCCCCGAAGCAGCACCGTGCGCAGCGGTCAGCAGAGACGCACGCCATAACGCCGTCGCGTTCGCACCGCCGTTACTATCCGCGTCAAATGCATAGACGCTGTCATTCTCCGTCGCAACAAAGACTACATTGTGCTTCTGGCCTCCTATGGTGACGCTGTAAAGATAAAGTGGCTGTGCATAGATTGCCCCGTCGACAGGCTGCGAAAACAACTTGCCGAACTGCGTTGAGTTGACGTTCGAGGTCGTCAGGACGGTTTCGTTCAGATTCTGTCCCGTGCGCCCAATGTCGTTGTGCCAGGTCGTGACATTTGTCTGCGCCCCGCAGGTAAAAGCATCCAGGACGCACAGAGCAACCAGTGATGAAATTAACAGTCGGAAGTAGCATTTCTGAGAGCGAACCACTGGAAACACGAGAACGCTTCGACTAGTCGCCGCAAAACTTATCAACTGCGATCCTTCTTGTTGCCTTCTTCGTTCTTCAGGTACTCGGATGCAGATTCTTCCTAAAGTAGTTCGCTGAAACCACCTTCCTTCCTACTATCCAAATCTCGGATGCTCTGTAATAACTTGTTTCAATTGATGACTGTGTTTATTCTCTGCCTTTCCCAGCTATGACTGCTCATATGCTGTTCCTTTTCCTTCCTTTCTTACCGCGAATGCTCTTAGAAAATCTGGCGTTCCAACAACGCCGAGGGCTACTCGTACATCCATGATAAGTAAAGTCAAGAGAAAACGAGGCTCTCCGTTTCGCGCACGGAGGGCGCATTGTTTATTCTTTGGCAGGTGTTTTTCAAGCGCGTTGCGAAGGTTCCTGCTTGGCGCAGAACCATACATCCATTCGCTGTCTCGGGCGTTTGCCTTCACAGATGTTTGAGTTGAGATTCTCTGCCAGTCTCGAAACAATTGACTTGGAGCCTCGGGAGCAGACGCCCCGTCGCTCATACGAGTAGCTACGAGACCTGGCAGAGTGCGCTTGAAAAAGACCCGTATATGGCAGCAATCGTTATGCTGCGGCGCTGGTTACCTCGTGTTTCACGAAGGTACGGCCTCCCCGATCGATGGCCAGAAGGTACGCAGCCAACTTACGTGCGACCGTGATCGCAGCTTGGTTACGGTTGCTCCGTGCAGCTTCTCGCTCATAGAGAGCGGCAAGCTCCGGGTTGAGTCTGGGAGCAAGATGTGCAGCTTCCAGTAGCACCGTTTGCAGATTGCGGTTCCTCTGCTTGGAGATGGGCATGCGTCTGGAGGTGCCTGCTGAACTCTTCTCGCCGCTGCACAGGCCACAGTAGCTGATGACCTGCTTGATCGACCGGAATCGCTCGACTTCTCCGACCTCCAGCACCCAGGTCAACGCCGTGACGTGGCCAATCGCAGGAATGGTCATGAGTCGCTCGACGCGTGCCGCGAGCAGAGGATCCATCTCAAGGGACCGGAGCAAAGCACGCTCTGTCTTCTGAGTCCGTTCGATCATCTCGCGAGAGAGCTTCAACAGCGGCCACAGCGAAGGCTCGATCTCCAGGTTCGCAGGCAGCACCTGATGGAAGTAGCCCTGCTGATTCAGCTTCTCCTTGTTGTAGCTCACCCCGCCCTCCATCAGCATTTGGGCGATCTTGTTTTTGAGTTGTACGTTCTGGCGGACCAGCAGCTTGCGATATCGCAGCATACGGCGGCGCTGCCTAATCTCCATCGGGGCCATGTAGCACTCCGGCAGGAAATCGCAACGAAGGCAGTCGGCTATCTTCACCGCATCCATGCGATCGTTCTTCTTCTTCGCGACCGCAATCGCACGCAGCATCAGCGGATGGGCCACTTTGATCGCTGCGGCGTGGGGGCGAAGATGGTCATAGATCCAACCCGTGAACATCGTTGCCTCCATCGCAACCGTCCAGGGAGTGGGCAATGTCTGTCTCCACACGTCAAGCCCCTGGCGGGTCGCCGGAAGCTTGCGTACGACCCCAAGACTGCCCTGAAATCAGTGCAATATCATCAAACAAACCATTTAGAATCATGAAGGAGTCGATAAGTCTTTTATTTGCTGGTAGGTAGCGCTGACGTATCCATTAAACCTAGTAATGTCAAACGATTACGGAATCGGCAAGAAAAGCAGGGGAGGGGGTAGGGGGGAGGGGGCACGAACGATATTCGGTCCTGGGTGAGGACAATCGCCTGACGCAGATGATACGATCACAAGTTTTGGCGAAACCGGTCTCTTTGGAGTCATTTTATGAACCCGCTTACAACAGAGCAGAATGCCATTTCCACCTACCCCTTTACGCTGACTGAAGACCAGGAGCAGCTGCGCAGGGAGATTCGCGATTTTGCCCTGCGTGAAATTGCTCCCAACGTGATGCGCTGGGACGAAGCAAGCGAGTTCCCGACCGATGTGGTGAAGCAACTAGGCCAAATGGGTCTGCTGGGTGTGATTTTCCCATTGGAATACGGTGGCGCCGGGTTGGGCTATGTCGACTATGTGCTGGCGATCGAGGAACTGTCCGCCGTGGACGGGTCGGTGGGCATTATCGTGGCGGCTCACAATTCTCTCTGCACGAACCATATTTTTCTAGCCGGCAATGAGGAGCAGCGGCGCAAATACGTTCCCAAGCTGGCGAGTGGGGAGTGGCTGGGCGCCTGGGGGTTGACCGAGCCGGGATCGGGCTCGGACGCGGGCGCGGCGCGAACGACGGCGGTGCGCAATGGCAATAGCTGGACCTTGAACGGTAACAAAACTTTCATCACCAATGGACACTATGCCGATGTGGCGGTCGTGATCGCGGTCACGGAGCGCGAGCAGGGCACGCGCGGGCTCTCAGCGTTTGTGGTGGAGAAAGGTACGCCGGGATTTCGGCCGGGGAAAAAAGAAAATAAGCTGGGGCTGCGTGCGAGCGATACGTCAGAGTTGATCTTCGAGGACTGTGAGATTCCGGAGGAGAACCTTCTGGGCAAGCTGGGTGAGGGGTTCATCGATTCGATGAGGGTCCTCGATGGCGGGCGCATCTCGATTGCGGCTCTCTCGCTGGGCATTGGGCGCGGTGCGCTGGATGCATCCGTGAAATATGTCAAGGAGCGCAGGCAGTTCGGCAAGGCGATCGCGGAGTTTCAAGGAATCCAATGGAAGCTGGCAGATATGGCGACAGAGTTGGACGCTGCTCGTCTGTTGACGCAGCGGGCGGCGATGCTGAAAGACGCCGGGCAGCGCGTGACGCGTGAATCGAGTATGGCCAAGCTGTACGCCAGTGAAGTGGCGGTGCGTATCTGCGACGAGGCTGTGCAGTTGCACGGAGGGTACGGGTTCATCAAGGACTATCCGGCGGAAAAATTTTATCGTGATGTGAAGTTGTGCACCATCGGTGAGGGCACCAGCGAGATCCAGCGGATGGTGATCGCGCGCGAGATCCTTAAGGTCCATCCGTCGCGTGGCTGAGGACTGGTAGATCTCGCAGACCTACTTTTGGATCGCGACGTCAAACGAACCAATGACCGGCCGTCACTGGTAACTGAAGCATTCGGCGAGTACCAGGCAGAGATGCAAACGGTCGCGACGCAGATTGCGAAGGAGCGCGGGTGGCCGTCGAGCGACTATCGCGATGTGATCCATCGCCTGAGCAGGATCAGCTGACAGGCGAGGCGATTCTTCCGTTTTATTAGAAGCGATTGAAGGACATTGAGGGCATTATCGTGACCGACAAGCTGGTGACCTTGCCCGATAGGCCGGCGCGGATTCGGCTGGTACACCGGCGGAGAGCGCGCAGCAGCCGGCTCCGCACATGGTGCCTCCCCCGCTCCTCAATAACACGGGCCAGCAGGGAGAGTTTGTGTTGCCCGTGACCATGCCTGCCGCGACTGGATCGGCAAAGACGGAAAAGGTGGATGACTACGCCTACGATGCAGCTTCGTGGACGCTGATTGCGCATGAAGCGCGGCCCGGACACGAGCTGCAATTCGATTCGATGGTCGAGCATGGAGTGTCTCTCGCGAGGGCCCTCTACGCGTTCAACAGCACCAAGGTCGAAGGATGGGGACTTTATTCCGAATACATCACCAAGCCTTACATGCCGCTCGAAGGGCAATTGATCTCGTTGCAGTTCCGGCTGCTGCGCGCGGCGAGGGCATTTCTCGATCCGGAGTTGCAGGCTGGGAAGATTCAGCCCGCCGATGCGATGAAGGTGCTGACGGTTGACTGTGCGTTTTCAACTCCGTTTGCGAATCAGAAGGTCGAACGCTATACCTTCCGGATGCCGGGGCAGGCGAACTCCTACTTCTATGGCTATACGAAACTGTTGCAGTTACGTAAGGATACGGAAGCCCGGCTGGGAGCGAAGTTCGACCAGAAGAAATTTCATGACTTTATCCTGGCGCAAGGCCTGTTGCCTCCGGACTTGATGCGCGAGGCGGTAGTGGAGGATTTTGTTCCAGTTCAGCAAGGCGCAGTTGGGCAATAGATTTGCAAGGAGTCCGAGCCTCCGTTCCAAGGCGAGCGAAGGCCGTTTTGTTTATGATCGATTTTGCGAAGGACCCCTGTGACAGATGGCGCGGTGAGAGATCTGGTGGAGCGAGTGTGCGCCGGTGATGTGCGTGCGCTGGCGCGGGCTATTTCGCTGGTTGAGAATGACGGCCCGGAAGCCGCCAAGGTTCTGTCCGGCTGTTTTCCTCATACCGGGCACGCATTGCGTATCGGGATGACGGGATCACCGGGCGCTGGAAAGAGCACGCTAGTGGATAAGCTGGTGCGCTCCTATCGCGCAGCGGAGACGAGCGTGGGTATTGTCGCCGTCGACCCGAGCAGTCCATTTTCGGGAGGGGCGATTCTTGGAGATCGCATTCGCATGCCGGAGCGGATCGACGACGACGGCTTGTACATTCGCAGCATGGCGACACGTGGTTCTCTCGGGGGTCTGGCACGGGCGACTACGGATGTCGCACAGGTAATCGAGGCAAGTGGCAAGGACATAGTGCTCATTGAGACGGTAGGAGTGGGACAGGATGAAATCGATATAGTAAGAGTCGCCGACGTGACGGTTGTGGTGCTGGTTCCCGGCATGGGAGATGATGTGCAGAGCATTAAGGCTGGCATCATGGAAATCGCGGACATATTCGTGATCAACAAGGCCGATCGTGACGGGGCGGATCGAGTGGAGAAGGAAGTTCGCGCGATGCAGTCTCTGGCAGGAAAGCATGACTCGCGAGTGACGCCCATTGTGAAGACGATTGCGACGACCGGTGAGGGAATCGAAGATTTGCTGAGCGCTGTCAGGCAGATGCAGGCGTGGCTGGCGGAGGAAGGTCGATTGGGGGCACGCCGCAAAAACTATTGGCGAGAGCGTATCGAGCAAATGGTGCGGCAGGCGTTGCTCAAGGAGGCGGCTGCCCATGGTTTAAGCGCCGAGGAGCTTAATGAGTATGCGGAGCGCATCGCTGCGGGCCACGAAGATCCGTATCGGCTGGTACCGCGGTTGGTGGCGCAAGTCTTCGCTCACGAAGTACGGAATAACGCAGACGAATTATGACCAGAATTGATCATCTTGGGATCGCAGTGAACAGTATTGAGGCCGCGCGTGGCTTTTATGAGGCGCTCGGCCTGAGCGTTGCGCACGAGGAAACGGTTGACCACGAGCAGGTGCACACAGCGATGATTTCCTTAGATGACAGCCGCATTGAGCTGCTTGAGCCTATGAGTGAGGACTCCCCCGTGGGGCGGTTTCTGAAGAAGCGCGGGGAGGGTCTGCATCACATAGCGCTGCATGTGGACGATATCTCCGGGACGATGGAGACTTTGAAGGCCAAAGGCTTTCGATTGGTATCGGATCAAGTGCAAATCGGTGCAGGAGGGCATCTTTATTTCTTTGTCCACCCGTCAAGTGCAGGCGGGGTGCTCCTCGAAATCTGTCAGGACCCAGGCTCGGGTTCCTAGATGCTGCTAGGAATTGATACCTGTGGTGTGGCAGGAACGATTGCGTTGGCGCGATGGAATGATGCCAGTGTGTCGCTGGTGGCGCAGGCCGAACTGGCAGCCAAGACGTATGCAGCGCAGTTCGTTCCGGTGATTCACGAGCTTCTGGAAGCGCAGGGCTCAGGCCCTAAAGATTTGAAGGCCATCGTCGTCGTAAACGGCCCCGGCAGTTTCACGGGGGTGCGGATCGGTGTTAGTTCAGCCAAAGCGCTTGCTGAAGCGCTGGGTATCCCTTTGCTAACCCTGTCGCGGCTGGCGGTGCTTGCGGAGAAGGCGGGAACGGACGCGGCGGCCCTCGATGCAGGCCGTGCAGAGTTCTACTACCGAGCGCAATCGCAGGAAACACTTCTTACTCCCGAAGAGATCCGCATCCGGTTGAATGGTGTGCTCGGCGTTTGTGAGGAAAGTGCGGGACTGGCTTTTCCCGAAGCGGTGCTGGCTGAGCCACCCAGTGCAAGAGATGCACTCGTCTTTGCTACGCCGAGATTGCAAGCAAAGGACTTTGACAATGTGGCTACGCTTAGTGGGAACTATATCCGGCGATCCGACGCCGAGCTATTTGCAAAGCAGATTGCTCGACGCAGTCGAACATGATCGCAATCCGGGAAATGGCCGTCGACGACCTTGATCGGGTCTTGGGCCTTGAGGCCCGCACACCCGAGGCTCCGCACTGGAATCGCGCTGCTTACGAACGATCTCTCGTTGCTGTCGACACAAAAGATGTTCGGTATGCGGCTTGGGTCGCAATGTTCGGGCACGATCTTATGGGATTCGCTGTAGCGCGGCTGGTTCTCGATGCCTGCGAGCTGGAGTCGATTGTGATCGCTGCAAGTGCTCGCCGGAAGGGAATCGGGAAGGCACTCCTGACCGTCGTCTCGAGCTGGGCTTTTGCAAGCGGCGCTGTGAGGCTTGAACTCGAAGTACGAGCCGGCAATCAGAACGCCATTGGCTTCTACGAGAACTCGGGCCTGATCAAGGAGGGGGCACGGCGCTCTTACTATCGCGAACCGAACGAGGATGCTGTCCTGATGGGAAAAGGCCTGGATTCAAGTCCCTAGACGGTGGAAAACTTTCCTCAAAAAACCGATTGATGGTCATACCGTCGCGGTGCTAGGTTGGAAGCGTCTGAATGAAGAGGAGGTATCTTCGCATGGACATAGAAGCAAATGGGTCGCCGGATAGTGAAATTCATCGGTTGGAAGCGCAACATCGTCACTATTCGGAACAGCTAGAGGTTCTCATCCAAAAGCCATATCCGTCCGAGCAGGAGCAGCTTGAGGAAGTCCGTCTGAAAAAGCTCAAACTCTACATAAAAGACCAGCTGGTGGCCCGACGAAGTAGTCACCATCGAGCGTATGTCGCCTGACACCTTGCGCTCGACCAATCCATAAAACCTCCATTCGCTGTCCGGGAATTCCGTGCTACCCGAAGTCGGCATTCGTGTGCATTCCCGGATGCAATCGTGGTGAAGAACCTATAATGAGAGGGAGTTACCTTACTGCGCTCTCACCTTATGGTTCGTGACGGATATCTTTACGGAATTGCTCTGCTGCTAGTAGCCGCGTCGCTGCATTTTTTTCTCGGCGGATGGATGTGGTCGATCGTCCCAGTTCTTCTGGCGCTGTTTTTTCTGTGGTTTTTTCGCGATCCTGAACGTGTAATCCCGCAGGGAGACGGGCTCGTGGTTTCTCCTGCTGACGGCAAGGTTACAGAGGTAGTTCGCGTGACCACTCTTGAAGGCGAGACGCTACGCCTGAGTATCTTTCTGAACGTATTCAATGTACATGTGAATCGTGCTCCCATCGGCGGTGTGTTGCGCGAGGTGCGCTACCAGAAGGGCGAGTTCCTGAATGCGATGAACCCGGCTTCTGCTGAGAAGAATGAGCAGAATCTGGCCGTGGTTGAGTCGGATGTGGGATACTCGGTCGCGTTCAAGCAGATTGCCGGTTTGCTGGCGCGCCGCATTGTATTCAAGCCGGTGCCCGGTGCCCGACTGGAGCGTGGCGAGCGTGTCGGCCTGATCAAATTCGGCTCGCGCGTCGATGTCCTGCTGCCTGGTAACGCTGAGTTGCGCGTGAAAAAGGGCGACCATGTGAAAGGCGGTTCCAGCATCCTGGCCAACATTCCCGACGCCCCGCCGCTCGAGGTTCGTGATGAGTTGCTGGTGGAGACGCTGGTTTGAAGAATCCCGATCACGTGCGCGGCGGCCGCAGGCACAGGGGCATGTATATCCTGCCGTCGGTGTTTACTGCAGGCAACATTGCCGCCGGTTATTACGCGATTACGCAGAGCCTGCAAGGTTCAATACAAGAGCCGCATCACTTCGACTACGCAGCGCTGGCCATCGGTTTTGCTATACCTTTCGACGCCATCGATGGCCGGATTGCGCGCATGACGAACACAACCAGCGACTTTGGCAAGGAGCTGGATTCGCTCGCCGACGTTATCACGTTCGGAGTGGCGCCCAGCATACTGGCGTTCAGTTGGGGCTTTCACATGCTGCCCGTCACTATGGACCCCTGGATCCGTGAGAAGCTGATTCAGTTGGGAGGCTTCGTCTGCTTTCTCTTCCTGATCTGCGGGGCCAGCCGCCTGGCGCGCTTCAATATCAGTAATGATCCGCTGCCGAAGAATCCGGGAAGGCCGGGTCGTAAATACTTTGTCGGTATGCCAATCCCAGCGGCGGCGGGCGTAGTTGCCGCCGTCGTGCACGGCTTTCAGCGGCCGATCTTCAACTGGTGGCTGGCTTCAATCTGGCTACTTCTGGTCGGTCTGGTTGGTTTCCTCATGGTGAGCACATGGCGGTTCTGGAGCGGCAAAGAGATCAACCTGTCGCGACGGCATCCATTCCGATGGATCGTGCTGATGGGGTTAGCCATTTACCTGCTGGTCTTCTTTTCGCGTATCGTTCTGTTGTTACTGGCTCTTGTGTACATGTTTTCCGGCATAACAGCACGCGCTGCATATGCGCGACAACGCCATAAGAAAATTACGCAAGCCGAACCGCTGACTTCTTCAACGAATACATCCTCTACGAGCACAACCGCGCAATGACGGAAAAATGCAAGATCGTAATTATCGGGGCCGCGTCTCTGCGCGGCAAAGAGCTGAACGAGGTGCTCACGGAATCAGCACTTGGTGCGGCGGACTTTGTGCTGATTGACGATGAGGCACAGGCCGGTCAGCTGGAAGCGGCCGGCGACGAGCCCACATTTATCCGGCGCATCGAGCGGGATTCGTTCGATCAGGCGGATTTCGTTTTCTTTGCAGGTGCGCCGGAGCTGACTCAAAAGCACTGGAGAGCCGCACACAGTGCAGGAGCGAGCATCGTCGACCTCTCTTATGCGCTTGAAGGAGAGGTGGGAGTTCTGGTTTGGGCGCCGTGGCTACTCGACCAGACGACCGCCGCGCAAGGTGAAGATCTGAATCTGAGCACGCCGGCTCTCGTGCCTGCTCACCCGGTTGCCCTGTCGTTGCGGCTTTTGCTGGCTCGATTGCAGGAGCTCGGCGAGGTACGCTTTGCTTCGGCAACTGTGCTCGAGCCCGCTTCAGAATACGGTCGCGCTGCTCTGGACGAATTGCACCAGCAGACGGTCGGGTTGCTGAGCTTCCAAAGCCTGCCCAAAGAGATCTATGACACACAGGTCGCTTTCAACGTGGTTCTGTCATTCGGCGAGTCGGCAAAGGCAAATCTCGAGGAGAGCGAGGCACGCATCAGGAGACACTACGCATCGCTCTCTCGCGGGCAATTGCCCGAAGTCGACATTCAGTTATTGCACGCGCCTGTGTTTCACGGGCAGGGGATTTCCATTGCTGTGGAACTCGATCAGCCGCAATTGCTCGAGCACGTAGAAGCAGCGCTGAGCGGTGAACATATCGATGTGGTGGTCGGGGCCGTCGATCCACCGAACAATCTGAGCAGCGCTGGACAGAGCGAGGTACTGGTGCGGGTGCGCGCGCACAACGGCGTAGATGAGGCAACCAATCGTTTCTGGATTTGGGCTTCGCTCGATAACCTGAAGATCGCTTCGCTCAACGCACTTGCATGCGCAATGGAATTGCAGAGACTGCGCCCGAAGGGGAAGGTGCAATAAACCTCGCCGAGAGACAGGTGTGAGCCGAAAAAGCGATGCCATCGCCTATTCGGCTCAACAGGATTAGAAGATGATCTTTCCTCCGAGTTGCACGTAGCGGTTTGTGCCCACGGTTGTGCCCGAGAGGCCCGAGTTGTAGGCCGTAGTGAGGAAACTAGCTGCTCCGAGCTGAGCGCCGGGAGTCCCCAGGTACTGGCGATTTAAGGTGTTGAAGACGTTTAGCTGCAGCTGTAGGCTGAATCGCTCAGAGAGCTTGGTTGTCTTGAAAATGCTCGAATCCAGATTGTTGAAGGTCTGGCCGCGCAGTGTGTTTCTTCCCACTCCAGGATAGGGATTGTTCAGCGCGTCGGCGTTGGTCACGTTATTGACTGCGTATGAGGCAGTCGAGTTTGGGGCCTTGGGGTTCGTCAGGATTGGCCGGCAGCTCGTAAGGCCCAGGACAAACTCATTAAAAAGGTCGTCACAGTAGGTGCCGCCGACTGCGGTTGTGGGGTTTGCGGGATTCGGTTGCAGCCCCTGGAAGGGTGTGAAAGGCTGGCCGCTGTTGTATCCGTAGATGGTATTAATCGAGTAGCCATTGGCCAACTTGGCCAGAAAACCGCTCTCGTGAACGAGTTGCGGAACCTGGTACACGAATCCGAACGCAAACACGTTGGGATAAGAGATACCGCTCACGCCCCGTTCAGCGGTGTTGGTGTTGAGGGGGTTCTGCGAAAACTCGAGGGTATTTCCTCCGGCGCCGGTGGGATAGATCTCGCTGGCATTGTCGATCGTCCGGCTATAGGTGTACTGGATTGTCCCCGTAAAACCGTGGAAATTGCGGGTAGTCACACTCGTCTGCAAGCTGTTGTAGTTCGAGAACGCGGTGTTGCCGACCGCGGCCTGAAGCGCTCCAACATTGCAATTCAGAGTCTGGAATCCAGGAGCATTCGGGTCCTGGCAAAGGGCACTCGGAGAAACATAGCTGGGAAACGCCGAGGCCAGCGGTTGCAGAGTTGGATTGCCGTCGAGCGCCTGAAAGAGGGCCGCGGTGTGATTGCCCACATAACGCACTTCAACGACCGCCGTGTTGCCGATTCCATACTGAATGCCAAGAGAATAGGTCTGCGTGTAAGGATTGCGGAAGTTGGGCAAAAGGGGCCCTTCAACGTCAAAACGTGGGTCGCCGCCGATCGGGAGTGCGGCGAGGTTCTGTGCGCGCACCGTCGCGCCGGTTGTGCCGGTAGCCGGCAGGCACTGATATCCGCCTCCGCAGTTGATCGCGCCGGCATTTGCCACCGGGGCGAAAGTGCCTGAGTTCAGGTAGATGTTGTAAAAGTCCGGGTCAAAATTGATGGCATACCCCCCACGAACCACAAGCCGGCTGTGACTTGGATTCCACGCAAAACCGATGCGCGGCTGGTAATTCTTCCAGCGGTTGGGAACTTTCTGGAAGGTGGTCACGGAGAGTGGAAGGGAGGGATCCCATAGAGGATCTGATCCCGTTTGGCGCGCCAAGGTTTCGTTGTGCAGCACGTTCACTGCCTGGCCGAAAAATTCCCAGCGCAATCCCAGATTGAGCGTCAAGTCCGGACGGATCTTCCAGTCATCCTGAAAGTAGAGAGCGACATCATTTTCCTTGAACGGAATCACCGGGTTGCCATCGGTTAAAGCAAGAGAGCCATTCCCCTGAAGGATGGAATCGAAGTCCTGAAAGGCTAAAGTGCCGTTGTAACCTGGCAGAAAAGTGCCGGGGGAATTCTGATACTCATAAGCACCGCCCAGGGCAATGTTGTGATTGCCATGGCTCCAGTTTGCATTGTCCTGGACTTGGGTTATCTTGATAAATTTTTGCGACGGCAGAGCACTGGAGTAGCCATAACTGAAATCGGTGCCATCCTGAAACGCAATCGAACTCGGGCATGCTGTGAAATTGTTTCCGGTGCAATCGGGGACGCCGCCTCCATCGAAGCTGCTTACCGCCTCCTGATAGCTGTATCGCAGCTGATCGACCCAGGCAGGCGAAAAGGTATGCGTCCAGTCGGCGCCAATCGAATGAGTTTTAGCCGGTATTTGAATGTATCCGCCGGATGCGATCGCAGTTGGAGCATTGGCCAGGTCGCCGGTCGTCAGATCGTTTTGGTAATAGTAGCGGACGAAGAAATGGTCTTTTGTCGAAGGCTGCCAATCCAAGCGTCCCAGGACCTCTTCATCATTGAACAGGGCAGGAACCGTTCTCGCTACTCCGCCAAATTCTATCGGAGCGGAAGTGACGCCATCCGTCACAGTTTGCGTGAATATTGAACCTGATACTGGAGTTGGATTGCCAGTCTTGATGCCGTATGGACCCTGGTTTACGAGCGAAGCGACAGCAGGGTTGTTGGGAAACGCTGCCTGCAACTGGGCCAAGCCGTTTGGCGTTGGAGTCCACGCGCCTTCTGAGGTTGAAACAGCGCCGCCTTCACGCGTGTGGTCCCAATAAGTGCTTCCGAAAAACCACAGCTTGTTCTTGAGGATCGGCCCGCCAATCGTGCCGCCCCACTTGTTGTCAACTACGCGTGGCACGGTAACGGGCTGGCATGGGTTATCCGGAGTGGGCGCCTGCCCCGGCAAGCAGAAGCCGAAGAGCGGACTCTTTTGCTGATTTTGAAGGGAACTCCCCCAGGAACCCACATAGTATTCGAAGCCGGTGCCATGGAAGGCATTTGTACCGGACTTTGTTACATAATTCACCACCGAGCCCATGTTGCGGCCGTACTGGGCTCCGAAGTTGTCGGTGATGATCTGAATCTCGGATATCGCGTCGGCGCTGCCGAAGAAGACCTGCGGGCCGCCTACGGTGTTGTCGTTGTTATCCTGTCCGTCGATCTCGAAGTTGTTCGAGCGCCCGCGCTGGCCGTTGGCCGAGATACCGACGCCATTTGAGTTGCTAAACTGCGCGTCGTGCGTCTGCACAACGCCAGGCGCGAGAAGTGCGAGGTTGTCGAAGTTTGTATTCAGGGGCAGGCTCTGGACCGCAGTTGAATCGAAGGTTGTAGACACCTGCGCTTCGCTTGTTTCGAGGATCGGCGCCGTTGACTCCACGGTAATCGATGCCGATGTGGCGCCAACGCTCAGCTTTTCAACCCCCACCTGTGTGGTGACTCCCGCATCGACATGAATGTTCTTGATGCTGAGAGGGCTAAAGCCGCCGCTTTCCACAGTCAGGGTGTAATCGCCGATCGGCAGATCGTGAAATACAAACAGGCCGTCGGCGCTACTCGTCGTCTTGAATGTAGCGTTGGTGGTCGTGTGGACCGCTGTGATCTGAGCCTGCGGCACAACTGCGCCTTGCTGGTCAGCGATGGTGCCTCCCATAGAACCCGTTGTAATGCCCTGTGCAATGGCATTTTGACTTGCCAAAACGGCGGTGGCTAAAACCGCGAGTAGCAGAACAGAGTTCCATGCTGTTCGAATCGATCTCATTTGCTGGCCTCCAGGTTGAGTTCTCAAAATCTGCGGGTAGGGAGTGAGCCAATCGGATACCGGGGGCGCAATCGCCGGCCCGACGTTGCGCTCTCTGCGGCGATCCATAGGGATGAATCCTTGGATCTACGGGGCCGGTTTCCATTTGCACTCGATGAGTTGTCACTGGCCTCCCTACCCTGGAAACCAACTATGCAACCAAGTAACCCTATCGGGAGGTAACTCACAGAATGTGACAAACGGTCGCAGATATGAGGCCGAATGCAATGATTTAAAGGCGAACGACGGACCACATCTTTCTTCAACACCACTCAGGCCAGAGAGCAGAAAATAATCTCCACATTCATGAATTAACACGTGCCGCCACATACAAGTTTCAGGATGCAGTGACGAAGTGGCATTGACCGTGACGAAACCACCTAGGGTGGGGATGAGCAGATGACTGATATGAATCATCCCTTGTCGCGTCGTGAGAAGGTTGGAACAGCCGGCAATAAAGAAATAGTGACTTTGTGATGAGGTACTTCATTCCGGGGATGACAAGTGGCAATAGGTGAATGACCGCGGGTCCTCTTGGGGTGAACCTGCGCCGGCTCTACTTTCCGACGGGTGACGATTGCCTTAGGTGACTGTCTATGAGAGTCATCTGGAGGAAGGCCGCGATGATTCACGGACTCAAGCTTCGAAGCACTCTTGCCTTGGTCGGATTAGCCTATCTTTCGGCTCATTCCGCGATATTGTGTCAGGGGATTTCAGAAACCGGAACGTCATATGTCGCGAGTGATGCTGGTCCGGATATGCCGCGAACAGACATCCAAACAAAGGCAGCTGCGGGCCACCTGCGCGAGGAGCTCGAATTAGCCTCCGATTATTTCTCCGGACGGGGAGTTACTCGCGACTTATCGCAGGCAGCCTACTGGTATCGAAAAGCTGCTGATCAGGGTGATACCGGAGCTGAAGTTAAGGTCGGATATTTCTATCTTGCTGGAATCGGAGTAGATCCAGACGCAGCACTGGCCGCCAAGTGGTTTGAAAGAGCTTCCGCATCGGGTTCCAGCACGGCGAAGCTGAATCTCGCAGTTTTGTACTTGAGAGGAGCAGGCGTTCCCAGAGATACTAGGATGGGCCTGGATCTCCTGAATGATCTGGCAAAGCACAACGACCCACGCGGCGAATCCTATCTCGGCCTGGTGTATGTGCTTGGAGTGGGTGTAGAACGGAATCCGGCTATGGCCGAGCATTGGTTTGACCGGGCCGCAAAACGTCACAATCCCGAAGCAGAATACGGGATGGGAACGCTCTACCTGGGTTCGGAAGGTCACAGGCGCGACTTAAATCGAGCGGTCTCCTACCTCAAGCAATCCGCTGACGCCGGCTACGTCCTCTCCAAACACTCGCTTGGGCTTCTGTTGGTAAACCACCCCGAAATACCACAAAATCCGGGAGAAGCAGCTACTCTGCTTCAGGCTGCTGCAACGGCGGGCAATTGGCGGTCATCGGCCGTCCTTGGCATTCTCTATCGCGACGGGAAGGGCGTATCGAAAAATATCTCCACTGCCTACAGTTGGTTCACGATCGCGGGAACCCAAGGTGGAGAAGAAGCTAAGATGCCTCTCCGCGCAGATTTGACCTTTGCAAGGTCATCGCTCTCGATTGAGCAACAAAAGCAATCGGAAACTTTCGCAGCCCAATGGGTTGCTGCCAATCCGCACAAAGACGTCTTTGTTCTCAAGGGCGGCTCTGAATCTGAATTTTCTCCGATGGGCGAGGTGTATGCTACGGAGCTAGCGCAGATCAATTCGCCAAAGGGAGCAAGCGTTCGCTGAGTACCCTAGATACAAAACCTAAATTGCAACGCCCTGCATTAATGCATCCCGTTATATTTCTCTCGGGATGGTTGGTGTTAGCCGCACTTTTTGCGCTCCAGGAATGGATGGTAACCCGTACCTGGAACTACAACATACAGTTTGGCAAAGTCTATCTGCTTTGGGCGATTCAGTTTCTGCTCTGGGGCATTATCTGCTGGGTCCTCTGGTGGAGGTTGGGCGAGTGGATTCAGCGCGCTCCGCTCAAGTGCATTCTTGTGCGCGTGATTCCGCTGAGCATTGTTGTCAGCGTTTTTGAAGAGGTGATTTGGGTCGCAGTTACCTGGAACGTACGTCTCGGAAACCGCTCCTGGACCTACCTGCATCGTCTCGTCTATTTCCTCAACGATGAGCTTGTCAACAATCTTGTCATCTTCTGGGTTGTTTTCTTCTTTTTTCGGGGTATCGGCTATTACCAAAAACTCCGCGAGAGGGAAACTGCTGCTATCCGGCTGGAATCTGAATTGACCAACGCGCAATTGCGCGCGCTGCGGATGCAGTTGAATCCGCACTTTCTTTTCAACACCATGAACAGCGTCTCCAGCCTGATGCACTCAGACGTGGATGCCGCTGATCGCATGCTGGAACAAATGTGCAGCATGCTGCGTATGACTCTCGACAGAGGGGATGCGAAACTCATTCCGCTGACGGACGAGATTGAATTCATTCAGATGTATCTATGTATCCAGCAGATGCGATTCACAGGAAAGGTTCACAGTTACGTCGCCATCGAACCGGAAGTTCTGGATGCTTTGGTCCCGACGATGATCCTGCAGCCGCTCATGGAAAATGCGTATGTTCATGGTGTCGCTGTCACAAGCGGTGAGGCATTCCTGGGAATCGAAGCGCAGAACCATGAAGGACAGCTCCGGATATGCGTCAGGAACTCGGGTCGCGGACTTGGTCAGATGGCGTCGCCGACGCATGATGGACACGGGGTTGGGATCGCGAATGTCAAGGCCCGGTTGGAATTGCACTATGGCAACGATCATCGGTTCAGCCTAAAGGAATTTGCCGATGGCGAGGTTCAGGCAATTTTATTGCTGCCCCTCGGCTACTCGCCGCGTCTAACCGCCAACACGCAGGAATTTTCCTATGAAAATCAAAACGGTCATCGCGGATGATGAGGTATTGGCGAGGCAGAAGCTTCGGCAGCTGCTTCAAGACGACACGAACGTGGAGATTGTCGGAGAGGGTGCGAATGCGCTTGAAACCATCGATCTCGTGCAATTCACAAATCCGGACCTGATCCTGCTGGATGTGCAGATGCCGGAGATGGATGGATTCGAGATTGTCTCCGCGCTGTCGTCGAGCGCACAAGTGCGTCTTCCGAAGATCATTTTCACGACGGCACACGACAAGTATGCGATCCGTGCATTCGAAATCAACGCTATCGACTATTTGTTAAAGCCATTTACCCGCGAGAGATTGAAGCAGGCCTTTCAGAGAGCCAGGGATCAAATTTCCGTTGCTCACGAAAATGGCGCAGATAAGAAATCTGATCCTGATGGAGCTGCTTATGCAACCCGCCTCGTCTTCAAATCCAAAGGCCGAATCCTGTTCCTTCCCATGTCCGATATCCGTTGGATCGGAGCCGAGGAAAATTATGTCCGGATTTGTGCGGATCGGGAGAATCATCTGTTGCGGGAGACCATGGCGCACTTCGAAACCAGGCTCGATCCGAATTGTTTCATCCGGGTTCACAGATCCGCCATCGTCAATCTCCAGCATGTGAAGGAGATCAGAACCGACTCTCAGGAGGGTGAATCATTTGTCCTGATGCACGATGGACAAAAGGTTCCCATGAGCCGCGGTTATCGCACACGCATCTCACAGTTATTGGCCAGCTAAATATGTGGCGCGGGTTCAGGTCCTGTGTGGCCGCACCGTCTTATTAGGAGTCTCTTGCTCTCCGGTGACCGGCCCGTTTACTCTTGCAAGGAGAGGCTCACCACGCGGGAGTAGCTCAATGGTAGAGTAGCGGCTTCCCAAGCCGTTGGTTGCGGGTTCGATCCCCGTCTCCCGCTCCATATCTCGGCGCTCGCCGGAGATCCTTAGACGACATGCATCAAGAGCAAAATGACCAGGATCAACACAATTAGACCTAGACCGCCACTCGGGTAGTAGCCCCAATTCCGGCTATATGGCCACGCTGGAAATGCACCCACGAGCAACAAGATAAGAAGGATCAAAAGAATCGTCATCGGTCTTTCCTCCCAAAGATTTCAGGCCGAACACTTCCTAAGATGATGCGATCCTCCGGGACTCGAGATGCCCCGTTATGTTTGAGAAGCGTCTTATCCGATGCCGGCGAGCTCTCGTGCACGATTGAAAATCTTCAGGAACATTGGCTCCGTCAGCTTGCCGGTGTTCGTGTTTTGCAGGGAAGGATGATAGCTTGCGAGGAGGAATCGCCCACCAGGCAGTGGAAATTCGGCGGCGTGGGCGAAGATCATTTGACCTCGCCGGGCAATTTGTCCGGTGCGCAGGAGATGTTGCACAAATCCGTCGAAAGCGATCTTTCCCAGGCAAACCACCACCTGCAGATTACTCAGCGCTGCTACCTCTTCGTCGAGATACGGCGCGCAGTTTGAAATCTCGTCGGGCATGGGCTTGTTTCCCGGAGGCGCGCACCTCACAACGGACGTGATCTGCATGCCTTTGAGTTGCATGCCGTCGTTGCGCGACACTGCATTCGGCTGCGACGCGAAGCCCGTTTGATAAAGCACCGGATACAGAAAGTTTCCGGATCCGTCCCCGGTAAATGGCCTGCCCGTGCGGTTCGATCCGTGCGCCCCAGGCGCGAGTCCCACGATCAGAACTGAAGCTCGCGGATCGCCGAACGACGGAACCGGAAGTCCCCAATATTCGCAATTGGCGTACGCGCGACGCTTCGTGGCGGCAACCAGCGTGTCATATGTCCGCAGCCGAGTGCATCGTTCGCAAGCGATGATGCGCTGGTTTAGCGCGGCTAGCGCCAGTTCAGGCTGACTTGTTATGTTTGGCACTCTGTGATTCTATCCAGCCTGCTTGCGGGCGCAACAGCTTCAAATCAGCGTAGAATGGGCTCGCTTTTGTTTCCAGCGCCCAGGTGGGCTCGCCGTGCTGGAAGTGTTTGTTCAGAAACCACACAAAACTCGAGGTTCGCCTTAAATGCCTGTTTCTCCGCAACGTGCCCTCATGTTCGCCGCCGTAGCGCTCTTTGCGATCGGCGGTTGTAAACAAGCCCCCGCCCCATCTGAATCCACGACTCCATCGCAACCCGCAACCGCGGCAGCGCCCCAGCAGATTGGCGGCCAGGATATCGTCAAGCTTGAACGCAAGGCAACCGGCAGCGGTCAGAAGCCGGAGTTCCTCACCGCCACAGTCTTTCCCGGCCGTGGCATGAATGTCTTCCAGGTCACGGCCAATATTCCGGGCAAAGGCGAGGTTGAGGTATTCGCGTCGCCCTCGCTTGCTGATGCTGCCGCCAAGCTCAATGGTGGCCCGGATGACGCGAACGGTAACGCGAGCTTCAGCTTTGGCGGAGCCTTCCTTGTGCCGTATCCGAACCGCATTCGCGGCAAGCTCTCGGCCGATGGCAAGACCATCGCGACGGAGTGGAAAGGCAAGACGATCACGCTCCCCGCTAACTGGAAGGGTAAGAATGCTGGCGCCGAGCCGCATGCCATGCATGGCCTGATCCTTGCCTCGAAGACTGAGGACGTGAAGACGGAGACGACTGCCGATGGTCAGACTGTCACCGGCACCATCCATGCGGGCAACTTTGGAGGCTACTGGCTGTCGAACACGGACCTCAACTTCAGCATCGCTCTGACCGGCGGCGCCGTGGACGCAACGATCACGGCAAAAAATGTCGGGACGGAAGATGAGCCGATGGCGATAGGGTGGCACCCTTACTTCAACATCCCGAGCGGGGACCGGAAGCAGGCCAGGTTGCACTTTCCCGGGGAACAGACGGCGGCGGTGAACAACTACGATGACGTCTTCCCGACCGGGAAACTCGTGCCGGTCAAGGGCACCAAGTATGACTTCACCGCTCCGGCCGGCAAGCCGCTCGACGATATCTTCCTCGATGACAACTGGTCCAAGCTCACACGGGCGGACGGTGCGGTTGATGTAAACCTCACCGATCCGGCAGCGAATTATGGCGTTCGCGTCGAGGGCATTTCACCTGAGATCAAGACGGTGCAGGTCTACGCTCCGCCGACCAAGCAATTCGCGGCGATCGAAGAGCAGTTCAATTTTGGTGATCCGTTTGGCAAAGAATGGCGCGGGATGGACACGGGCATGGTCACTCTCAAGCCCGGCCAGTCGGTGACCTGGCACGTCCGGCTGGAGCTCTTCACTCCATCGAAATAGAGAGGATTGGTAGGAGCGTGGCCTGACTATTAGCGATGTCGGGAGCCGGGAAGCGTGGGCAGGGGCGGTCGAGGTGCTGCGTCCCCTCGACTCGAACAAGATGAGGGCCGGGCGACTGGATCATCGCATCAGCAGCCGGCGGAACAACAACGCGAACCCGGAAGAACCGGCGAAGAACGAGGAGGATGGGCGGCTAGGGACGCCCACAGGTGCACCTGCCGAGTGGGGATGAAATACACGTTATGCCGATTCATCATAACCACGAGCAACAACTTGTTCCGGACGATGTGACAACCCGTGAGGAATATATCGAGTGGCTGCGAACCCTCCCCTCGACATCGGATAGGATCATCGCAGAGAAACGACCCGCAGCGAAAGTGCCGGTCAAGAACGTGACCATTGGTTCTAAGGTGAAAGAGATCGCCTGAAACGTGGGCGAACCACAAGCGCGGCCCATGACCATTCCCTAGTTTTGGAGCACCGGGCGGGAATTGAACCCGCGAATACTGGTTTTGCAGACCAGCGCGTTAGCCACTTCGCCACCGGTGCTCTTTGTCCGCCGCGCAATAGTAGCGAGGCGGAGATTCATTTTCAGAATACTTACTGCGGCTGCTCGACGGTGCGTAGATACGGCTTGACAGTCTTGTAGCCGGGGAAGATTTTGTCCGCCTCTTCGTTCGAGACAGCGCCCGTGATAATCACCTCTTCGCCCTGCTTCCAGTTCGCGGGCGTCGCAACCCGGTGCTTCGCGGTGAGCTGCATCGAGTCGAGGACGCGGATAATCTCGTCGAAGTTGCGGCCGGTGGTCATGGGGTACGTCAACGTCAGCTTGATCCGCTTGTCCGGACCGATGACAAAAACGGAGCGCGCAGTTGCGTTATTAGCCGGTGTGCGGCCCTCGCAGGTATCTCCAGCGTCGCCAGGAAGCATGTCGTAGAGTTTGGCGACTTTCAGCTCGGGATCGCCGATCAGGGGGTACTTCACGGCATGACCCGTAACATCTTCGATGTCTTTTGCCCACTTGCTGTGGTTGTCGACCGGGTCGACGCTAAGGCCGATGACTTTGGCGCCCCGTGCCGCGAATTGATCCTCGAGAGCGGCGACCGCGCCCAGCTCGGTGGTGCAGACGGGAGTGAAGTCCTTGGGGTGGGAAAAGAGAACAGCCCAGTTGTCGCCGATCCATTCATGGAAGTGGATGGCGCCGTGAGTTGTTTCTGCCGTGAAGTCCGGAGCCAGATCGTTAATGCGGAGTGACATGTCGAATTGCCTCTTTCGAAGTTCAAATGGTTCTAAAAGTAAAAACCCACCTCGGCGGTTGTCTGCGGGTGGGTCATTGCGCTCAGTAACTTGACTTCGCTCAGTAACACACCTGCGTGGAGCCGCCACGACAGCAGCAGCACAGACACATACAGGTTGGAGCGAAGTTGGTCATAATCTTAAGAGAAGCAGGACTTGTCCGCGCTTCTGAATACTGAGGATAGAACCTGAGAGGATTGGTGTCAATGCATGGCGGGACGCGAATTTGAATACGAGCTTTGCGATGTCTTTACGTCCACACCTCTTGAAGGCAACCAACTCGCGGTGTTTCTTGATGCCGGCAGTCTCAGCACCGAGGAGATGCAGGCGCACGCGAAGGAGACCAATCTTTCGGAGACGACCTTCATCTGTCGCCGGGAGCCTTCCGTAGAGCGCGAGCGGGGTGTGCGGGTGCGCATCTTTACAACGCAGGAGGAGCTGCCGTTTGCGGGGCATCCAACGCTGGGCACGGCGGCCACGATTCGCAGGACGTTCCCTGAGTTTGAGAGAGCCGACAGGATCGTGCTCGATCTAAATGCCGGGCAGGTGCCGGTGGTGTTTCCTGCTGATCGCAACAGTGTCGGTGACAGAATGGCTGGGGACAATTCTGGCGCGGCCTTCGGGGAGATGACGCAACCCGAGCCGGTTTTTGGGTCGACGCATGATGTCGTGACGATTGCGCCCCTGCTCGGCCTGCGCGAAGAAGACTGCGCAAGGGGGCCGGCGCCGCAGACGGTTTCGACCGGGCTGCCTTACTGCATCGTCCCGCTCCGATCGATCGAGGCGCTAGGACGGTTGCGTGTGTATCTGGCGAGGAGTGAGGAGTATTTTCGTGGGTTAGACGCCAAGTTTTTTTATGCGATCGCGCCGGAAGAGCCCGGCATCTGGCGGGCGCGCATGCAATTTTACAATGGGGAAGATCCCGCGACGGGTTCAGCTGCGGGCTGCGCGATTTCGTACATGGTGCGGCATGGAATTGCGGCTCCGCGCGAGCCGTTGCACATTCGCCAGGGCGTGGAAATTGGGCGGCCGAGCGATCTTTACGTTTCTGCAAATTCCGTTTCGGGAAAAATCAGGGAAGTGCGGGTGGGGGGCAGCACAGTTCGTGTTGCAAAAGGGCGGTTTTTCCTTGCGTGATTCACATGGTTTCAACAGGGCAACTGCAAGATTCATTGCGCGATTCCATGTTTCAGTGAAATGCAGACCCGAAACGGTACGTTTCTTCGCTTATTCTTCCGTATTTACAGGCACCCCCTCTCTTCGTAATCTTGGCAAGCGTTTTAAGAAAGAGTGAAGCGCAACTTTCGCCGAATTAAACACAACCTAAGTTAGAGCGAGAGCGCCCTGCATGTGCGCCCGCCGCTGTCTGCCATGTTCCGGGAAGCACACCGCGAAGCGCGCAGACCGCGAACGGCTGCGCAGGCAAACGTGCAAGGCTCCTTGCTCTCCGCATCCTGGTCCGACCCGGATCGCGGCCCCGTGCTTGCGCGGACGGCATGCCTTGTGCTGTTTCTCGCCCAATGCGGATGGAGTCGTATTTCCATTTTCGGGCCAGGGTGCGGGAACCAAAGCCCTGCTGGGCGTGTGATATGCGCCTGCATACTGAAGCTCGCGTGCACTGCGAGAGAGCAAGGAACTACATGAGGCCCAAGAAAACGATTCTCTGCGTCGACCATAACGAGCAATCTCTTGCTGTTCGCAAATTCATGCTCGAAACCCGCGGTTACCGCGTGCTCTCTGCTCTGTCCAGTCAGGAAGCGCTGGAAATATTTCGCAAGGGCGGCATCGATCTCGTGCTCAGCGATCTGATGATGCCGCAAATGGATGGCAACGAGATGGTTCGTCGCATGAAGGATATTTCGCCGGCAATTCCGACCATCCTGTTGAGCGCCACGGTGAAGGCCTTTGAGCGCGCTAACCGCGCCGATGCCTTCCTGCCCAAGGGCGCATGCACCCCTGTTGAGGTTCTCGACCGGATCCGCCTGATGGTGGCCCGCAAGCGCGGCCCCAAGAAGGCCGTGGCACCACCTTTGCTCGACCCGTCGCGCGAGGCTACGTTCGATGGAGTCGCGCACTCGGCAATAGCGTAGCGATGGCGAAACAGTAAGCGAACCTGCGCAGCATTCCATTTACAATCAACGGGTGCAGCCCATTATTCGCGCCGAACAGCTCGGCAAGGTTTACCGCAGCGGCAAGATCGAGGTTCCAGCTCTTCGCGACGTATCGTTTTCGATCGAGCGGGAGAATTTGTCAGCATCGTCGGCCCATCGGGAAGCGGCAAATCGACGCTCTTCTACCTGCTCGGCGGCCTGACGCGCGCCAGCTCCGGAAAGATCATGATCGACGGAGTAGACTTTGCCGGTCTTGACGACGCCGATCGCACCAAGATGCGGAAGTCGAAAATCGGCTTCATCTTCCAGAAGTTCAACTTGCTGCCTACGCTTTCGGCGCGCGACAACATTGAGATTACCTACGACATCTCCGGACGTACTGAGCCTCTCGACCCGACGTATCTCGCGCACCTTACCGAAATGCTCGGCGTTGCCGGACGCCTCGATCATCGTCCGTCGGAGCTGTCAGGAGGCGAGCAGCAGCGCGTGGCGATTGCCCGCGCGCTAATCACGCGTCCGGCCATCGTGCTGGCGGACGAGCCTACGGGCAATCTCGACACGAAGAACTCGGATGCGGTTCTGGAAATGCTTCAGCGCTCCAACCGGGAGTTCAAGCAGACGGTATTGATGATCACCCATAACCCTGAGGCCGCGGCCATCGCCGATCGTATCCTGCACATGCGCGACGGCAATATCACCGGCATCGAGGCGGGTACGGGAAGTGTTGCGGCACATACCTGGTAAATGGCCCCAGGCCGTTTCGCTGGGGGCTATTTTTCGGGAGATTCATCGACGAGGGGCACAAGGTTGATGCGTCTCACGATGGCCTGGAAATGCGGATCGCGGCGCATCAGGTCATAGACCGGGTCGATGTTGAGGTAGATCATTGCACCCGCGTGCTCGCCGCAGGCCTTGTCGAGCCATTCAAGGCTCTTATTCCCATCGCCTAAGGCGGCATAGACTCCGGCAATCTCAGCGGCCGAGACGTAGCGCTCCGAGGAATCGCGAATCAGAGTATACAGGATAGCTTGTGCTTCCGCGCTTCTATGGGAGCGGGCGTAACAACGCGCCAGATAGGCGCGGGCCACGGGATCATTATGGGAAAGACTAACGCCTTTTTCGAACTCATCGCAGGCCTCCTTGAAACGGCCGGTATACAAGTACGAGAGTCCGAGAACACGATGCGCCTGCACGAAATCCGGATTGAGTTCGATAGTTTTTAGCGCCTGGGGGATGGCTCGATCATATTCACGCGCCATGAGATGGTGCCAAGCCATGTGCTCATTCATGAGGACGTCTGTGGGAGCATCACCCAAGGCCATTTCACTCTGCTCGTGAGACTCCGCAATGCGCCCCTCGGCCATCAATTCATGGGAATACCAGTGGTGCGCGCTCACGTAATTGGGGTCCAATGATAGCGCGCGTTTGAATTCGGCTTCCGCCCCTGACCAATCCCAGTCGTATACGAGCTTGATATAAGCAAGCGAGGTATGCGCCGCCGGGGAAGTATCGTCGAGCGCGAGCGCTTTTTCCGCGGCTGCTTTGGCTTTGGGCATAGCCACCTGGGGGGCCAGGAAGCTGTTGCCGTAAGAGCCGGCGAGAATGTACGCGTCGGCGAGGCCGGAATATGCGGCGGCGTAGTGGGGATCGGCGTCGATGGCCTGGCGGAAGAAGTCGATACTCTGCTCCACTGATGCCACGCTGCGATTGTTCAGGATAGATCGGCCCCTTGCGTACAGTTCGCGGGCTTCCGGATTCGCTGTTGTTCGTGCACTTACGTCGTGCCTCCTGTAGAGGAGCCAGGCGCTCGCGGCGACAATGACGATAGCAAGACCTAAGGCCCACCGCTTCCATGACAGATGTGGCCGGTTCTGGCTCCTGTCCGCTCGATCGGGTTCTTTCGGCAGGGTGTCGACGGGAGCAACCGAAACGGGATCGGCGTTGCTCTCGTGGGCGATCGGCTCAAGAGGCTTGCTCCCTCCGGGCGCGAAATTCTCCGCAACCGGTGCATCGAAACGGTAACCCCGCTTTGGGACGGTGGCGATGTAGGCTCTGCCGTCCGGCTGTTCGCCGAGGAGCTTTCGCAGAAGGGAGATATTGACGGTAAGGTTGATTTCTTCAACGAAGCTGTCCGGCCAGATGGCTTTCATCAGCTCATCGCGGGTGATCAAGCGGCCGTGCCGCGTCACGAGCATGGTCAAAAGCTCGAAGGCCTTCGGCGCCAAGGAAACAGGTGTGTCCTCGCGAAGCAACAGGCGTTCGGTGGGGCAGAGCCGAAACGGCCCGAAGCTATAATTTTCGGCTTCCATGGGAGCGGACATCTCTCATCCCCGTCTCCAACAAAATCCCAAGGTTTTTCCAATCATAATCCAACCGTCTGGAAACAAGGGACATTTGTGACGTTGAACTGTGACGGGGCGAAGAATCCTGAGGTACCAGCGTGATGGACACTTTCGGCCCCTGAGACGCGCAAATTCCTTCGATAAATCATGCAGCTAGCATGCATGGCGTTAACGGTAGACGGTTGCACGACTGCCAGATGGCCACACGAACCAATAAAATTGCCACACATTCCAAACGACATTATGCATAGGGATTTTCTACTGTCGGTTTGCGGCTGAGGAGTGAACCTCCCAGCTTTGCAGATTCAAGCAAAACAGGAGAATTCCAATGCTATCCACGCGCAATGCCCGTATTCGCCAGACAGTCACCGGTTTCGTACTGCTGGCCGCCTTCACCTGCTTCAGCTTTGCTCAGAATAACCGGTTCCGCCCAATTTCTTCCTTCGGTTCCAATGATTCATTTCTGCCCAACCCCGCTAGAAGCGCTTCGACCGTTCCGAGCAACGGTGACGTGAACCCCTACGGTGTCGCTTTTATCAAAAACAACTTTCTAACAGGCGCAGGTCCGCTCAAGCACGGCGACATTCTGGTCTCAAACTTCAACAACAGCATGAATCTGCAGGGTACGGGCACGACGATTGTCCGGATTCCTCAGAGCGGCGCGCCGACGGTTTTCTTTCAGGGCAAAGCTCCTCTCGGGCTCTCTACCGGTCTGGGCACACTCCAGTACGGCTTTGTCCTGGTGGCCAATCTGCCTACGAAGGATGGAACATCCGCTACCGCAGGCCGTGGTTCTCTGTTGGTAATCAATAACCAGGGGAAATTGATCCAGACTTTCACCAGCAGCCAGATCAATGGACCCTGGGATGCGACAGTTGTGGATAACGGCGACCTCGCCAGCGCGTACTTCTCAAATGCGCTTGACGGCACGGTAAGCAGAATGGACTTCGCTGTAAGCCTCAGCGGGTTGACGAAGATCGACCACTACACGATTGCTTCCGGATATATGCATCAGGGTGATCCGGCTGCCCTGTTTGACGCCCCAACCGGCCTGGTTTACGACAAGAGCAGTGACCGGCTGTATGTTGCTTCAACTCTGGACAATGCTGTTTTTGTCGTGAACGACGCATCCAGGCGCACCTCAAGCGCTGGACCGGGCGACATCGTCTACACAGACAACACTCACCTGCATGGAGCCCTGGCGATGGCGGAAGCCCCGAATGGCCATCTGCTTGTGACCAACAACGACGTGATCAACAGCGATCCCAATCAGCCGAGCGAAATCGTTGAGTTCACAAAGCAGGGCGAATTCGTGAAGGAAATTCCAGTCGATCCGAACCAGGGTGGATCATTCGGGCTGGCGGTGAACACGGATAGCGATGCCGGTACGGCGACCTTGGCGGCTGTGGACGACAACACGGCCTCGATCACCATCTGGACGCTGCCCCTCAACTAAGCGCCAACAGATTCACTTTCCCCAGACGCAACCCAAAACCAGGGCCTGCTCGCAAGGCCCTGGCTACCCAAGAAAGGAAACTCAGATGAGAAAAGCACTTAACAAAGGCATTTTCGGCAAATCACTTTCATTGATCTCACTCCTGTGCGCGTTTGTGCTGCATACTGGCGCAGCGCAGGCGCAGGACTGGGACCACCATGATTCTCTCAGGGCGGAGCTGAGTTCGCTAAGTCAGGTCCCTGCCGTACTCGCCGGCAGTCATGGAAACTTCGAGGCCGAGATCAATGAAGACGGAACCATTTCATTCGTGCTGTCCTACAACGGAATGAGCAGCTCCGTAGTGCAGGCCCATATCCATTTTGGCGCGAGCATGACCAATGGCGGCGTCGCTGTATTTCTGTGCGGTGGAGCTAAGCCGGCGTGCCCTACATCAGGCACGGTGACTGGAACCATCACGGCGGCTGACGTTAGTACTCTGCCGGCAACCAATGGCGACTCGGTCATTCCGCAGGGCATCCAGCCCGGGAACCTGGCCGGTCTGATCAAGGCCATTCGCAGTGGCGACGCCTATGTGAACGTCCACACCGCGACGTTCCCCTCCGGCGAAATCCGCGGCCAGATTCACCTTGAGTAAAGAAATCTCCGCTCGAAAAGAGCGGAAGCTCGCCAGAGAGGATTCAAACCCGTCTTCCTCCTGGTTTGTTGACGAGCGCTGTGACCAAACCTACAGCAGTCAGAGCGCTCATTTCACCGGAAGGGGCACACCTCAGATGCGGCACAAAGCCGGTGCAGCCGGCCAGATGGGCAACGAGATCACTGCAAGGAGAAAATGATGGAGACGATCAGCAAGCAAGCCAAAATCGAGTGTCAAACGCGCTCATTCATCGACTTTCTGCTGGGAGACGGCATACATTCCGGCTGGCTGGATGAACTTGGCTGTAACCCATCCTTGAGTTCAAGGCAGGGACCGCGGAAAAGGGAGCAAGAAGCGCCTAGTGTGGCATTCCTCCGAGTGAATACATAAGGCTCGACAGTTCGGCGCATTTTTGATGGCCAACACGCTGGTGGAACCCTAAGCCAGCCAAAACTTCGATGAAAGGAAACAACCATGCTAGCCAAGCAGACTGAGATACAGATTCCTCCGATTACTCCAATCACGTGCCATGTGGCCGTTTGGTATTGGGCACGGCGAGTCGCCGAGGCGAAGGGAACTGCGAAGGGTGGCGTGCTCGAGCCGGCCGATCTACTGATGATGATCAACGACATGCCAAATGGGGCTCAGGGAGCCATGAAGTTACTCCCTAAATCCGGACAGTGGGACTTGAAAAGCCCCCTGCTCACGCCTCCCCTGGATACGATACTTTTCTGGGGCGATGGCGCAACCCATTCCGCCGTGGTGACGGGGACGGCGCGGGTCACGGGGTACAACCAGGGTTTCATCTACGGCAAAACGCCTGCGCCGGTTTTGTCGACGATCACTACGGCGGAAATCCTCCCACAATATAAGCTGTGCTTCGCCATCGCGGAGACGACGGTTCTGACCGCTGCCGCGGCGGACCGCTTTGGCGTTTATCCGGGCGCGTAGGCCGCGAGCCCATTCTCGCGTGGTGACGACAGCGGCAGATCGGCAACGGGCGAAACTCATGCGAGGCGCGTTGACCGCTCGCAGACCCAGCCGATATACTGGAAGAGTACCCAGCGGGAGTAGCTCAGTGGTAGAGCATCGCCTTGCCAAGGCGAGGGTCGCGGGTTCAAGTCCCGTCTCCCGCTCCAGTCAGCTCGGATCTGATCTCGCTCAAGGCGCGCATCACCGGACTGGCTTCCTGTATGCCGCCTGAAGTAGTATTTCCTGTCCAAGGCGCGGTACCCAAGTGGTAAGGGAGAGGTCTGCAAAACCTTTATGCGTCGGTTCGATCCCGACCCGCGCCTCCAAAGTTAAATGCAATATAATCAATAGCATACTTGGGCAGTCTAGAAAAATGAGCTAATCTTGTGCTAGTGTTTCGTCCATGAGCACCGGCCCGGCGGTCCTGTCCGTCCAATCCATCCCCACGATCACAATCTTTGTCCGGCACTCTGATGACTGCAAGCATCAGGGCGACGAGACGCACAAGAGTTGCAGGTGCCCCAAACACTTTCGGTACACTCACGACGGCAAGCAGGTGCGCCAGAGCGCGCGTACACGCTTCTGGAAGACGGCAGAGGAGCGTAGACGGCAACTGGAGTCATCCTTCGCGGCTGACATCACAGCCGTCACGATAGAGCCAGACTCCAGAAAGACCATCAAACGCGCCATCGAACTGTTCATCAAAAGCAAGCGCGATGGTCTATCGGCTGGGGTGCTGCTGAAGTACCAGCGTGAATTGGGACGGTTTGAATCGTTCATGGTCCAGCGGTCAAAGTTCCTGCCCCATGACATCACGGCAGAAGATTTGATTGACTTCCGCGAGGGGTGGATGGAGCAATATCCCTCATCCGCCACGCGCAACAAGGTACACGAACGGCTGCGCGGTTTCCTCAAGTTCTGTTACGACTCCCGGTATATCGACCGCGTTCCCAAGATGCAGCCGGTTAAGGTAGACACCGTTCCCACGCTGCCATTGACTGCTGACCAATACAGGAAGCTACTCGTAGTCATCCCGCATGAGTTCACAGGAGAGAAAGCGATTCGCGTTCACGCGCTGGTGCAACTGATGCGGCACACAGGTTTGTCGATCATGGATGCCGTTACCTTGGAGCGAGACGAGTTCAGGAAGGATCACAAGACAGGGGGAGTCTACCGGGTAACGACGGCTCGCCAGAAGACAGGCACACACGTTTCTGTACCCGTTCCTCCGGATGTCGCTGCGGAAGTGCTGAACGCTGCCGAGTTGAACGTGAATTCCCGTTACATCTTCTGGAACACTGGCACAGGTAAGGCACAGTCAGCCGTCACAAACTGGCAGCACGATCTTAGACAAGCGTTCAGAGCAGCCGGAATGCCGGACGGTCACCCGCACCAGTTACGGGATACGTTCGCAGTGAGACTGCTTGAAAAAGGTGTGCCTCTTGAGGAAGTCTCCAAGCTGCTCGGTCACACGTCAATCAAGACGACCGAAAAGCACTATGCGCCGTGGGTGAAGACTCGGCAGGATCGTTTGGATGCTGTGATAAGGGAGACGTGGCAGATTAAGTGACCTGCATCTCAATCAGAAACTTTTCGAGAACACTGTGCGGTATGCGGATCACACGATACCGGCGCTTGCGTCCCTTTTCTGGCGTTCCCAAGTCAATGACACCGGGATAATCCGCGAACTTACGGAGGATGGTGTCGGTCGAAACCTTGAGCTTCTGCGCGAGTTCAGCAGGCGTATAGTGCTCGTCATCAGCCCCTGCCTGTAGGTCGAATAGTTGTTCGCTATGAGCTGCCGATACCTCGGGGTGCGGACGCGCATCTGCTGACGCCTGCGGGTCGCCGGATTCCACCGACTCCACGTATTCGTATCCGCGGAACTCTAGGTACCCAGCGAACGCCTTGATGCTTGTAACCTCTATCGTGTCATCGGCCCAGAATGATGTCTCTGGATCCACCGTGCTGATTTGCTGCTCTTCGGGCTGCTCCAAGAATCCTCCGTTTGACCTATTTTACGGAAATGGACTCGGTCACGACATGGAAAACTGATAGGCCCATATCCAATGAAGGTGGGATTGTCGACGAGTCAGTCGATGTGCCGCACATGATGCAGGTGAACATTGTCACGAGGGCAGAAGGGCGCGCTCCGTCGCATGGGACCGAATCCGGCTATTTCCGGGCCTGTTCGGGGCCGTTCTGTAGGCATTCAGCGGTCAATATCAAGCTGCCCGGATGTGCATGTTCTTGTTAGCAAAGAGATTCGGACGTTCGACGTTGGCAAAATGCCGGTTTTCCTGAAATGGGGGGATAAAAGTTTTCCTAGGTCGCGGTCCCGTCGCGGGGAAAGATTGGCGTTTTTGAACCACCCTACCCGTCCTGGCTTGGCAACCAGCGTGGTCGAAGGTGGGCGTATCGCTACCGGGCATCGTCGTCGGCATCGTGACCGCTCCGCTCGGCTGCGCCTCGCTGCGCTCCATCGAGGTGGTGTTCACGCTCCAGATGGAGCGATCACCCGACCTGCGTCATAGCCTGCACTCCGTTAGCGGTATGGTCTTCAGGTTTGAAGCCTTGTCTGGTTTCGCTGCTCGACAGTGCGATCCAGCAGCACAGCCAGTGAGAAGATGCTTTCTCCCTGGCTGCCAACTCCGTTAATGTACTCACCGACCGATCTAAGCATCGAAGCTTTTGGACAAGATCCCAATTTGCTAATCCAAGTGGTGGAAAATAGGCATTTCGGACACATGGCTGTTGTCTACGCGCATACTCTGCGCCCCATGGAAACGCCAGCCGATCTGGTAAACGCTTCAACCGCCCAATTCAAATCAACGTCAGTTGCAGATTATAGGCCGATACAGCTCACGCTCCTTGATACGATTCATGGCCTGCGCAACCAGTACACAGACAAGGCTTCACCTCAAGACCATACCGCTAACGGAGTGCAGGCTATGACGCAGGTCGGCTGATCGCTCCATCTGGAGGGTGAACACCACCTCGATGGAGCGCAGCGAGGCGCAGCCGAGCGGAGCGGTCACGATGCCGACGACGATGCCCGGTAGCGATACGCCCACCTTCGACCACGCTGGTTGCCAAGCCAGGACGGGTAGGGTGGTTCAAAAACGCCAATCTTTCCCCGCGACGGGACCGCGACCTAGGAAAACTTCGTTAGCCACATAATGACAAAAACGACTTTTCGAGACTGCAGATTGCGCAATTCCGTTTTAAATCAACAAGTTGCGTGCCGGGAGCACCCTCAGGAGTGTAAAAATTACCCATATTTATATGGCGAAAACGCCTCCAACAGTATCAAGCTCAGATATTCCCACAGAATTAGACAGAACATCCTGTGCGCCAATCCACATCGGGGTGTTGTGACCCCGGTCCTGACGCGATTGCGGCCCATCACAGGCCATCGTGTAGCGGCCCTCATGGATCCGGGCCTGCCACGAATGGGGCGCCACTAATTTTCGAGCACATCCAGCAGCACCACACTTAGGAGCCGTTACACTGTGTCTTGCAAGATGTTGCACGATCCGGCACCCTCGCGTGGCGCGCTCTCAGGAGCGCGCCCAAAGACTTCGTGCTTTCCTCTTGACTTTGACTTACATGAAGGTCGGCAATCCGGAAGCTTCGAACCTTGACGATGCGCGTCTCCGGTGAGCAGATCCTGAAACCCGCGGTCCTGTCGGAAACAACTGAGGCCGGCCCCCTCTACTGAAGCTCATCCCGGCCGTCATTCTCCGGTCATACCCGATTGCGCCCCGCCAGCCATCCTCCACTCGCTCCGCTCACCAGCTTCAGCCCATGCGCGACGACATACGCCCACGGCTCCCGCCCCGGCCGCTTCCTCTCCCATCCCTCTCCCCGCCTTTCCCGCATCCATTCTCGTCCTTGCCGTGGATCATGGATTGGAAAAATTGAACCTCCTTTCGCCGCGTCGGGTACCTACTATGCGGCGGGCGCTGTGGTGAATCTGACAGCTACGCCTAATCCGGGTCGAAAAAGCGGAGCGGATTGTAGCGCAACAACTGAACCGGGAGAGCCCGACCCGCAAACTATGAAATCGTACTGGACCCGCAACGCAGAACTTAGTGTCTGTTGATTGTCCCAGACCTTTTCAGAAAACAACACATCGGCCCGATCATGCTCATCCATAGAAGCCATATTGTGAGCGCTCATTGAGGTTCTCCAATCCGTTTTAGATAACTGCTGACTGAATCAGCCATGGTGTGATTGGGGGGGGCCCAAAACATCATGGCGCCTCTCTCCAGGAGGCGTCCGACGCCCGATAGATAAGGAAAGCCATGGGCTGAGTTCCTTACAGCCGGCACCCAGACTTCAAGAGGTGTGTCTCGAAGTATTTTCTTGCAGTCTCTCGTTTAGATATGGAAGATGTTGAACGTGAAAGAATTAGCGTCCGGCACGCTCCTTGGCCATTACAAGATCGTTCGCAGGCTCGGCCAGGGTGGAATGGGCGTCGTTTATGAGGCTGTCGATCAGAAGCTGGGCCGTCATGTCGCCGTCAAGCTGCTCGCTGAAACAATAAGTGAGAACGGCGCCGCGCTTGCCTCAGCAGTCGGTTGGTATTTTCATTTGTGCCGCGCTGCCAGGGACTGTGTGGATCACAGAAGTAGACCTTCACATCTGTGGCCACACTGAAGGTTTTGTGTTGTGCCATTTCGTGTCCCCGGTCCCAGGTCAACGATCGGCGCAGCGACGAGGGGAGTTTGCGAATCTGCCGGCTCAGTGCGGCGACGACCACCGTCGTCTCTTTACTGGGTACCTGATCAGCGTTGTGTAGCGCGAATGCCTCTCCACCAGGGTCACGATGTGACTGTTCTTTGTGCCGCTGATGAGATCGCCTTCCCAATGACCTGGAACGGCGCGGTCCTCGATCTCCGCTGGTCTTTCCCGGATCGAGATGGCCTCGACGATCTGGCCCTTTGCATGTCCGCTCTTACTCGATTGCTGCGAGCGGCGGATGCGGCGCTTGGACCGAAGGTGCCCAATCAGCTCTTTTTTCAATACTCCACGCGCTTGAATAAAGAGGCTACGGTAAATGGTCTCGTGGGACACGCGCAGGTTCTCATCCTTGGGATACTGGATCTTGAGCCATCCGGAAACCTGTTCCGGCGACCAGTCCAGCATCAGTTTACTGACGACGATCTCCCGCAGCGGCTCATGGACGGCCAGAAGACACTGCTTGGGCCGCCGCGCCGACTTCCAGGCCACCGAATCTCCTTCGCTCGCCCGATACATGGAACGGCCACCATGCCGTGCCACCTCCCTGCTTACCGTCGAGGCAGCCCGACTCAGGCGCATGGCAATCTCACGCATCGATGAACCCGAAGCAATCCCGCGTGAAATGTCTTCCCGCTCGGTCAGCGTGAGCGCCTGCGGCGAGCGCCGACGGACCACCGGAACGATTCCGCCATGATGCGATAACAGCAGATGGATGGAGGAAGGAGTGCGGCCGTATGCTCGCCCGATCTCATGCAACGACTCTCCCACCCTCCAACGCTGCCAGATGTCGGTCCGCTGCGCCTCAGAAACCTCCGCCCGTTTCCCTTGTGCCATAAACACCACCTTGAGTGAAACCCTAACTTCAGATGGTGTTGCAACGATCTGTTGAATGCGCACGACTTCTCGTCCAAGTGACGAAAAGAGCGTTTGTCAGGACCTAGCCGAGCGAAAGAAGGCTACGGGAATCAGAAAAGGGTGAGTGCCTTATAATCGAAGCCCGATGAATCCTATCGCCACGGGCGCCATAATTGTGCTCCAGTGTTTTGTTGTGCTGTTCGTAGGGCTGCATAATTGGATTCCCCTTGGATCGCTGAATGACGTGAAAGCGGTTCGCTCCGTTTTTCCTACCGGCAAGCTATTGGTCACCACGCTAACAAACTTCACCCCCGTTGCAATCGGACTCGCTGGCAGCGTTTTTTACTTTGGAAGAGGCTTTCCGGACTGGCTCTTTTGGCTCCTGTGGATCACCTATTTGCTTGCCTGTTACGGCTCGCTGAAGGCTTGGTGGATTCCATATCTTTTTCGCCCCGAACCAGAGCGCGCCGCACGTGACCGAGTCATGTACGAAGCCACGCACGCATTTTTGCCCGAACGTAATGGCATCAGACCGAATACTCTGCATGTGATCTTTGACATCGCGACCGTAGCCATACTAATTGTCCTGGCCATCCTTACGACACAATCGCGGTAGTAAGTCGGCATGTGGGTATTGAAGACAAGTGGATGTAAAACGGGCTACTCGTACATCCATGATAAGTAAAGTCAAGAGAAAACGAGGCTCTCCGTTTCGCGCACGGAGGGCGCGTTGTTTATTCTTTGGCTGGTGTTTTTCAAGCGCGTTGCGAAGGTTCCTGCTTGGGGCGCAGAACCATACATCCATTCGCTGTCTCGGGCGGTTGCCTTCACAGATGTTTGAGTTGAGATTCTCTGCCAGTCTCGAAACAATTGACTTGGAGCCTCGGGAGCAGACGCCCCGTCGCTTTCGCTCGGATAGTGATCCTTGCTGGCGCATCAGCGCTCATACGCCGGCTCGACCATGCGGTTTTGTGCGCCAACTATCACGCGCAATGAAGAGCGAAATGAGTTAAGCAGCTCGTTATTCACTGAATGGAACACCAAATGCCAGTAGGGCAATTCGTGGTGGACGATGCTGCGCACCGATCAGGTTTGGTTGTTTGCCCATGGCTTTCCAGATAAGTAGTGCAACAGCATTCATGTAGAGCAGGCGTAGCTGCTCTCGGCTCTCGCCTCGGCTGCTATAGATGCTGATCTCGGTTAGAAGCCTCGTTTGCCCGGAGTGGACTAGGTATTGCCCCATGCTGAAGGCCGGAGCATTTTGGATGTCTTGCACTTCCTCTGCGCTCTGAGCGACGATCTCATAGTTCAGTGACCTCCGAGCATACTCGCCGTGCAGATTGAACAAGAGATCATTCGACGTACGATTGGGCGAATATTGTGGTGTCTCAATTGTGCCCTGCCTCTTGTTGAGCAAAGTAGATCTCGTCCCATGAGTCTTGGCTGCGAGTGTGATCGCACAGCTCTCATCTTTCATTTGTGCTTCTCATTGCAAACCAGTAATACCTCCGCCAGCAATTGACGCAACGAACTGGACGAAGGGCAAAGAAACTCATCACACCATCGAGAGATTGCGATTCTGCCATTTTGAATTCGATCGAGCTACAGCGAGGACATTCTCGACGTATCCAAAGTAGTCGTGGAATGCCGCTGGGCCAGATCAGACCTGCAATATCCATTAGCTAAGCTCCTTCTGATCTGATGACGTGGGCACTAAGAATCGTTTGCACCCTGGGTGCTGGAATTCAAATCCAGCCATGAGAGAAGAGCGCGAATGCTGCCCGTCGCCATTGCTATGCATGAGTCACCTGCTCCGTAATAGAGATGAATAGTGTCTCCGTCCTGCCCGATGGTCTGTCCGCAGGGGAATACGACGTCGTTGACGTCCCCTCCGCGCTCGTATGGAGCTTCGGGACCAAATATCCAGGAGTCGCCACGTTGCAGGCAAATATCCGGCTTCTCGAGATCGAAAAGAGCGAGACCCAGGCGATAGATACTGCCGGATGCTGTCTGGCGGACGCCGTGATATATCGTCAGCCAACCCTTTGCTGTTTCAATCGGAGGAGAACAAAGCCCAATCTTGTTGGCATCCCACCATCCGCCGCGTCGCGCCTCGAGGATGATTCTGTGACTGCCCCAATGGCGTAGATCCGGTGAGTATGAAATCCACATGTGAGCGCCAAGGGTCGTCACAGGCCGATGAATCATGGCCCAGAGGCCGCCAATTCTGCGCGGTAGCAGTGCAGCATCCTTGTCCTCGGGCGGCATGATCACGCCGTATCGCTCAAACTTTCTGAAGTCGCGGGTCAGCGCCAGCGACACTCCAGGACCGCCGCGCGCGTAGGAAGTGTAAGCAATCGCATATTGCTGCAGCTCTGGGACATAGGTGATTCGTGGATCTTCAATACCCCAGATCTCTTCCGGATATTCGCGGGGATTTGCCATCAATGTCGGTTGGGCATCGATGCGCCATCCATCGATGCCATTCGCGGAGCGAGCGGCGCAAAGGTGCGACAAGCCCCGTCGGTCCTCGACGCGGCACAGCAGCAAGGTGTCCCCATCATCCAGCAGGACTGCCCCTGCGTTGAAGACACTGTTCACCGGATATGGCCAGTCCTTTCGGCTTAGGATCGGGTTACCAGCAAAACGCATGAAGAGGGGGTCCTCAGCGGACATGTTCGAATCGTGATGTTCAATTGTGACGGGATCCGGCGTTACTGCTGGAAGGAGAATTGCATTCAAATTGAGACACTCATTTCCTGGTTCAGTTCTTCTACGGTTGCTGTTTCTAAACTTTGCATTTCGAGGAGAGCCATCAGGAACGAAAGCGTTGATTCGGCTCCCTGGTTTTCATTTACGCGATCTGGATGAAGTCCGTCTCTACAGCCGCCGGTGGTCGCGTCGTAAAGCGGAACCTGCAGATCGTTCTCGCCGAGAAACCAGCGGAAGGCACACCATGCTTCCTCAAGCCACGGTTTCTCGTTTGTTAAACGGTATGCCAGCAAACACGCAGAAATGGTCGCGCAGGCCTCGACTGGTTGTTGATCGAAGCGAGCCTTATCACCACCCTCTGTGAAGCATTCCAGGGAGCCTATCGGAACGAAGATGTCTGCATCGCCTCGGTGCTGCTCGGCAACAAGCCATTTGAGAGACTCACAGCCGGCTTCGATCATCCTCTCGTTGCCGCTTTGCCATCCTGCGAGTAAGAGCGCTTGTGACAACCGTGCGTTGGAGTAGGAGAGGCTTTTCTCAAACCATCGCCATGTCTCGGAGTGGCTGCGCTCATAGATATCGAGCAATCGGTTCGCGAGCGCATTTCGAACACCTTGGATCACCCTGTCTCCGGGAAACCAATCGAGATAGGCCTGCATGCCCAGCACGGAGAACGCCCATCCACGAGGACTGGTTAACGTCATCGCGGCGGGAACTGCGGCCTCGAAGAGTCTGCCTGCCGCGCCTCTCAACCCGGGGTCATCTGAACGGCCAAGCACCGTTCCCAATGCCCATAAGGCGCGCCCATGACTGTCTTCAGATCCCACGTCTTCCAGCCATCGGCGGTCATACCCCAGAAAGTTTCTGAACCTGCCGGTCTTGTCATGAAAGGCGAGCAAGAGAAAGGACAGGTACCGTCGAGACAGCTTCGCATGCTCTTGGCTGCCGAACTCATCCGAATCATTCAGCAGTGTTGCTACGATGAGCGCGCGCGCGTTGTCATCGGTCGTATAACCTTCAAGACTGTTTGGTATAGAGAATATGGCGTGCTGCAGGATGCCGGTATCGTCGGTCATGTTCGATAACTGAGCCGTATCCAGCGCCGGCATCCCGCCGGTCGCCCTCCTTGCGAAAATATCTGGCAGTGCAGCGCGTGGCCGCGACATTCGTTCCTCGCGCGCACGCTGAAAGCTCGCCATGTAAGCCTGCGCCGTGCTTTGCCACGTCGTGCCGCGCGAGTAAAGATAGGCTCGTTTTCGCATCGCATGCCGTCCGGCATCGTTGTCCAGCAACCTGATCGCCGCGTCGGCGATGGAATCGGGATCGTCGAAGGGAACGATTACGCCGCGCTCATCGGCAAGCAGTTCTCTGGCATGCCAGTACGGAGTGGAGATAATTGCCTTTCCCGCGCCCACTGCGATAGCGAGCGTGCCGGAAACAACCTGGGCTTCCTGACGATAGGGAGTGATGTAGATATCTGCGGCGCCCACGTGCTCCACCAGCTCCTCCGCGCTGACAAAACGGTTGTTGAAGATCACGTGCGCGGAAACGCCGCATTCCTTCGCCAACGCCTGCAATTCTTCCCTGTACTTCTCACCCTCACGCCTCTTGATGTGAGGATGGGTCGCTCCGGAAACGATGTAGACCACGTTTGCATGTTTTGCCAGAATCGCCGGGAGCGCGCGAATCACGTTTTCAATTCCCTTGTTGGGAGACAGCAGACCGAACGTAAGCAATACAGATTTCCCCTCAGTGCCAAACCGTCCTTGAAGTAGTTGGGATCCATGAATGGAAGGTTCGGCACGCCGTGGGGAATGACATCGATTTTTTCTCCCGACACGTCATACACATCGCGCAGAAGACATGCCGCGTGTTCGCTCATCACAATCAAGCGATCCGACAGCTGAGCGATCTCTTCGAGCACGGCGCGCTGATTCGGATCTCGTTCACGCAGAACGGTGTGCAGTGTCGTCACCAGAGGCATTTTCAATTTGCGAAGCAGCCCTAGTATGTGGCTACCCGCAATCCCTCCAAAAATGCCATACTCATGCTGCAAACAGACCAGGTCGTTGCCATTGAAGTTAAGGAATTCGGCAGCTCGTTCATAAGAGGCCCAGTCTTCCTGGGCAAGCTCTAGCCGCACCTGCTCGGGATACTCATAGCTTGAATCTGGATCATTGACTGGGATGGCGAAGAGGCAACCGCTTCCATATTCGGCTGCCACTGCTGTGCATAGGTCTGTTGTGAATGTGGCAATGCCGCATTGTCTCGGCAGATAGTTGCCGATGAACGCGATGCGTGTTGGCAGGGGCAGGGGATGAGCTTCTACGAAAGAAGTCCCAACTAGTTCTTCGCTATGAAGCATCTCCGAGAGAGGCATAGTTTCCCGCTTTCACGCATATCGCAACTGCGACACTCGTTATCTGAACCATTCATGACAAGTGCAAAATGCACGTTTCCTAACCTGCCTTTTACTACTTGGAAGCTAGAGGCTTATCGCGCTGGGAGCTGCCGGATATTTTTCTCGTCACCGAGGCCAAGCGAAGCCTGCTGCTGGATCTGCCGCGCGTGAAGTGTGACCTTTGCAACCTGGAAGCCCGGATACCTCGAGACGCTTACCGAGCCCAGCTCAGCGGCATTGAACCTGACTTTCACTTCATTCAAGGCAAGAGTTATCGCCTTACTAATGGCTGATTCAGCGGTCCGGTCAAAACCGTGACGGGAATACGCATCCTCTAGCCACACGAAGTGCCACCCAGTCTTCCTGACCCTTACGTCCACAGCAACGGATAGAGTGTCTCCGACAGACATCCACGTTTCGCCAAACTTCTCTTGTACGAGATCTAGCTCATCAGGCAACAAATAGCCTGTACGCAGAAATATCGAATGCTGTCTCACGCTTAGCCTCTTCTGACTGTCGATGAGTACACTGATCTGGCAGGACCCACGTGAGATTCGGTTGCCGCGAGCGATGGCTCTACGCAAGAACGCTCGCGGTCATGACCTTGACGAGACTGTTGTTCGATTACCTTCGCTTGGCGGGACCCGTCTCCCGAATGGCAGGCGGCATCTGACTGAATTAATGGCCCGAAAGGAAACAGGTTCTTCCTTCGCCGTGCAGAAAGATAGTTGTCTACATCAGCTCTCTTGATGAGGCTCACGGCGGCTCCGAGTCGTCCTGTTGCTTACTTGAAAGGTGCTCGTCTGGAGCGAAGCAATGGCGGCTGGAGGCGAGAAGCGAAAAATCCTGACTACTACTCTAAGCATACGCCCTAAGAGGCTACTGTGCCGTCAGATCTCCAACGTACAAGCTCCTCGAAAGCAACCCCAGGGAGAATGTGAAACCATCGAACTATGCCAACCGCGTCCGCAAAAGCCGGCATCGGCGAGCTGCAAAGGCACCTATCAACCTGTTACTATCGTTCTCTCCTGGGAGGGCGTTTCTGTTTCATGAGCAGTGGTCTCGATTTTCACTATTGTCTCTTCTCTGGTACCAGATGCGTGTCACTCCACGGCAAGAACGAATTAGAAGCACGAGGGCATATGTCATCACAAAAGGGCGACAAAGCGAGATTCAACAGGTTAAGGAAACAAAAGCTCCGCCGCCGCGAACTCATGGCAAGGTTGGCGACCCAGTCGGAGGCCGGTGCAGCGCGGTTAGGTAAAACACCGCTTGCAAAGTTGGCGCAGCTATAGCAGTAGAGCACGTTCCTTTACCAACACCTTCGATGGACAATGGCTCTTGCGGTCGATTGAAAGCTCGTTCCTGCGCTTCACTTTGCAAAGCGTGCGTATACGCGTCTCGAATAGCGTGTGCTTTACCTGCCACACTTCCAGATTCGTCGAGAGTTTAGAGCATGCCCTCCGTGGTCGTTTGCGCCAATGCCTGCTCGTCGCAGACCGGGAGTTGCTCTCTACCAAATATGTCCCTGTGGATCCAGCGACGGTACCATCACCGTTCCAAGCACACTCCCATGCAAAAAGTGAAAGCTATCCACCAGGATGGCCTTTGCGCCTGCTCCCAGGGGCCGTACGCTCTTAATACATGTCGCCCATTCCGCTGCCGTGTCCTCCGCCCGAAGCAGCCTGCCTGGGTTCAGGGATATCCGAAACCATGGCTTCGGTCGTCAGCATAAGGCCGGCGATCGAGGCGGCATTTTGCAGCGCCGTGCGGGTGACCTTGGTGGGGTCGATCACACCGGCTTCGACCAGGTCCTCGTACTTGTTGGTTTCGGCGTTGTACCCGAAGTGCGGATTCTTGTTCTCCATGATCTTGCCCACGACCACGGCACCCTCTTCCCCGGCATTGCCGACGATCTGGCGCAGCGGCTCCTCGAGGGAGCGGCGAACGAGTTGGGCGCCGATCTTCTCATCGCCTTCCAGGGTCTTGATCAGATCTTCGACGTCCTTGGCGGAGCGAAGCAGGGCCACACCCCCGCCCGGAACAATGCCTTCCTCGACGGCGGCGCGAGTAGCATGCATGGCATCCTCAACGCGAGCCTTCTTCTCCTTCATCTCAATCTCGGTTGCCGCGCCCACTTTGATCACAGCCACGCCCCCGACCAGCTTGGCGAGACGTTCCTGCAGCTTCTCGCGATCGTAGTCCGAGGTGGTTTTCTCCACCTGGTTGCGGAGTTCCTTTACCCGGCCTTCGATCGCCTTCGCGTCTCCACGGCCCTCGATGATGGTGGTGTTGTCCTTGTCGATGGTTACGCGCTTGGCACGGCCAAGATCTTCCACCTTCACATTCTCGAGCTTGATGCCGAGATCTTCGGTGATGGCGTTGCCACCGGTCAGCTTGGCGATGTCTTCCAGCATCGCCTTGCGTCGGTCGCCGAAACCGGGAAGCTTTGACCGCGGCCACGCTCAACGTGCCCCGCAGCTTGTTGACCACCAGCGTTGCCAGGGCTTCGCCGTCTATGTCCTCCGCGATGATCAGCAGCGGCTTGCTATCGCGCGCAACCTGCTCCAGCAGTGGGAGGATGTCCTTCATCGAGCTAATCTTTTTTTCGTGAATTAGGATGTAAGGCTCTTCGAGAGAGACTTCCATGCGGTCCGGATCGGTGACGAAGTAAGGGCTCAGGTAACCGCGGTCAAACTGCATGCCCTCGACCACTTCCAACTGGGTCTCGAGCGTCTTCGACTCTTCGACCGTGATCACGCCGTCCTTGCCGACCTTCTTCATGGCCTCGGCAATAATGTTGCCGATGGTGGCGTCGCTGTTGGCCGAGATGGTGCCAACTTGGGCGATCATCTCTCCGGTCACCGGCTTGGAAAACTTGGCCAATGTACCACCGTGAACTACTCCCTGTTCATCGCGTTTGCCCACGATGTATTCCACGGCCTTGTCGATGCCCCGCTTAAGGGCCATCGGATTGGCGCCAGCGGCAACCGTCTTCACACCCTCGCGATAGATGGCCTGCGCCAGCACTGTCGCGGTCGTGGTGCCGTCCCCGGCCACGTCCGAAGTCTTCGAAGCCACTTCGCGCACCATCTGTGCGCCCATGTTTTCCAGTGCGTCCTTCAGTTCGATCTCTTTCGCCACCGTCACGCCATCCTTAGTGATGGTGGGAGCCCCGTACTTCTTCTCGATCACGACGTTGCGGCCTTTGGGTCCGAGCGTTACCTTGACCGCATCCGCGAGCGTATTCACGCCGCGCAAAATCGCCTGACGCGAATCTTCTCCATGCAGAATCTGTTTTGCCATTTCAATTCTCCTTCAAAAAGAGCCGGGACCTCCCGGCCAGATCGTTACGCTGTGTGCTTTATGAGCCAGCTAGCAGAAGCCAGTTTTCGCGACGCCCGTGGAATACCTTACAAAAGGCGCAGCCCATGGGTCCGCGGTGCACTTACTTCTTCTTGAGAATGCCGAGCACTTCTTCCTCACGCATCATGAGAAATTCCTCGCCATTGATCTTAATTTCGGTGCCCGAATACTTTCCGAACAGAATGCGGTCTCCAGGTTTTACATCGAGCGGGAAGACTTTGCCTTCATCATTCGACTTGCCTTTACCTACCGAGATAGCCTCGCCTTCCTGCGGCTTTTCTTTGGCCGAGTCGGGAATATGATGCCACCACGAATCGATTCGGTCTCGTCCACACGCCGCACCAGAATGCGGTCATGGAGGGGAGTGAAGCTGGTTACTGAGGATGGAATTGCAGTTGCGGTTGCCATTGCGTTCTCCTTGAGACGAGGGTCTTCCTCGAGTTACTGGCTATGAAATTCTGAATATGAATCGCAGGGCCGGTATCGAGATAAGGAGCGCGTTTAGCACTCTAGCCCTCCGACTGCTAACAATAGAGAAGGCTAACAGCCCCTGTCAAGCCTAAAACAACATTCTTGAGTGAGAGCCGCTCAGATATTGGCACGAGGCGCTCGCTTGGGGGCGAATGACCGTCTACTCTGACCTTACCATTCAGTAATTGAAGGAACTGGGTATCCATTTGAGTCAGGTTCCCTCAATATGTTGTGGTTTGGACTATTTCCGTTTGATGGCTGAGGCCACAATCTGTCTGTAAGTTGTCGGTTCGATTGCAACGGCCTGCTGCGCCAGGCGGTAGAAGAGTTTGCCTCGGCTGCGCGATTTGCGGCGGTTGAAGCGGAACGCGAATTCGTTTAGATAATCCTGAAGATGTTCCCCGCCGACAGATCCTTGGTGCGTTCCCAACAACCAACGCTTCATTAGCGAAAAGACTCGATGGACGCGTGGCAGCAACTCGGAAGCCCGCTCCGAATGGCCCTTTTGATTGCTGATACGGTGTTGATAGGCGGCCGTGCGCAGCGGCAGGTAGCCATACCAGCCGTCCGTATGCACGGTGCTGCCGGGCTCGATGCTCTCCTCAATGAACGGAATCAATCTGGCTGAAGAAGCGTCCGGAATGTGTCGTGGCCGGATGCGGCCGATCCCTCGACCATCCTCCTCGGCCGCCAATACAACCAGCGCCTTGCCGGCGATGTGGCGACCGTGCACGCCCTGCTCGTCGCCGCCCAGATAGCTCTCGTCTACTTCGACCACTCCAGCCAGCCGCTCGCGGCCGGGTCGGATCATAGCGCGGCGTAGCTTATGCAAACACGTCCATGCCGTCTGATAACTGCCCCAGCCGAGCACACGCTGCAACGCTACCGCGCTTACCCCGTTCTTCTGGCTGGTCAGCAACCACATGGCGCGAAACCACTCAGTCAGTGGCGTTCGCGTATCCTGAAACACCGTGCCTGCGGTCATCGAAACTTGATAGCCGCAGCAGGCGCACTGAATACGGCCCGACTGCAACGCCCAACTGGCGCCTGCTTCACATCGCGGACAACGGAATCCGTCCGGCCAGCGGAGACCCAACAGGTACTCCCGGCAAGCGTGCTCCGTGCTGAAGCGCCGCTCAAGTTCCAGAAGCGTCCGCGGATAATCTTCTTCCATGACACCGAACACTATAGGTTGGGTCTACCTGAGTCAAATGGATACCCAGTATTGAAGGATTGGCAATAAAACAACCGTAACCCGGGAAATGGGTGGGACTTGTTCGAAACGCGCATTGCGCTGGGAACAAGTCCGGTGTGCAGCGATGCCGCCCGCCGCCTCGGCGCACAGTCTTATCGTGCAGGCAAGTCGTTAACCTAATCGCACCCTACTAACTATCTGTCGGATCAAAGGTAATAAGACTAAGGCCGTCCGAGGCCTGGACCACGATGCGTCGGAGCCCGTCCTTGTACGAAAGCACCTCCCAGAGGATTCACGACTTCAGTGCCAGTCTGACCGGCAGCATCAAGCAGGGAGCGTACAGCGGATTCGTAAGTGTAGAAACGGGCGCCGCATCCTTAAGATCGACGGGCACTGCACCGAGGCTGTGGCGGGTGAAAAGGCGGCAGTTGCTGTCAGAACAGCGGGTGAAAGGGTGGAGGTGGCGCTCCGGGAAATCATCTGATGTACTTCGACGGAGGCAGGGGTGTTTTTGGCTCATCCATGAGGCCAGCTAAGGACGTGCCATCCTACTAGCTTCTTGACGCGATTTACCTTGTCACCTCGCTTGATTAGGAGATATTCGCCTGTAGGTATCTCTCGGCCGCCAATGCTTCTGATGTAGTGAACCGTAGTGGTCAGGTCGGCTACCGGCTGTAACCCCGGCTGCACATTGCGTAATTCATGCCGGAACGTGATGGAGTATTCCACTGCCATCTCAAATCGATCATCAGAAAGACTCGTCAATCTGCCGCTACCTTCATCCTTTTCGATCAAGCTGCTACCTCTCCCTGCGGTTCTTGCAGTCCAATTCAGGGTCGAACAGTTCCCGGGGCCTTCTTTGACAAGTGGTGGATTTTTGCGCCGGGAAACACCTCCGACAACAGGTAGCCCCAAGCCTCACTACAGATTGGGCATCTGACCGCGATCCACGAGACAGCGCGTGCGTCCATCGGAGCGGGGATGTACTGTTTGCATCCCTTGCAGCGAACGACGAGCGCAGACCGCCTTGGCAATCCTGAAACATGGTGGAAGTATAGAACGTTCGGTTAGGCGATTGACAAGGCGCGTTCCTTGGATCACTATGTGACCACTCCAAGACAATTTGTTGGGAGGAACCATGCTTCGGATTGGTTTCAATCATCGCCCACACTCTTACGGCAGCGTCGACTCGACCTGTCTCCAGTGCTTCCTGACCGTGGCATCAGGCAAGGATGGCGAGACGCTGGCAGGAATCGAAGGGCGTCATCGGTGCGATCCGGCTGGATCTAGGCCGGCTCTTTGGTGTCGTTCCTCGGTCCTTCACTAACTTCGAGTAGACTTCATACAGAACGGAAGCGGGATAGACCGCGGTCTCGCCATCATCAAACGTGACGATCACGTCGCCGTTGATCCTGT
>CAWJPE010000013.1:0-76979 GCA_963844605.1 uncultured Acidobacteriota bacterium
CAGCCGTGGGTGTTGAAAAAGGCGACCCTCTTCCGAGGCTTTGGGTTGAGATCGCACGAAAACGAGGCGGTATTAGAGCTGCCCGCATTTAAGCAGCCGTAGGGATCGGAGATGTTGTTGGCCCACTCAGGAACCGGACCAATCGTTTGATGTTCTGGGCAGTAGCCGCTAGATAGAACTGCTCCTGGACGAACTGCAACCTACGCAGGCGCAGACGACGAAGGCCGATGTGACTCTTCAGTTGTGCGAACAGTGCCTCGATCTTCTTCCGTTGTCGCTGTGCATGCTCGAACTCCGGTGTCGTCCGGAGATCGCGCGCTCGTTGCCGAGCAGCTTCGTTCATGTGGATAGCAAGGTACCGAAACGGTCCGGTCGTGCACTGCGATCTCTGTTGGCACGGACCGCACTTCTTGCGCGTGCCGATATAGCCGAAAGTCCGATTGCGCTCGTTACGACCACCATAGTTCAGTTGCTGGCCTGCTGGGCAGATGTAGCTGTTGCTGTCCGGTAAGTAGGTGAAGCGCTCCGGACCATAGAAGGGACTTCTTGTTCGCCCGACAGCGTCCCTCGTTGGCATGTAGGGCGTAATCTCCCGGTCGATCAGCCACTGCAAAAACGCGCCGTTGCCATAGCTGGCATCGGCAGCGATAGACTGCGGTTTTCCTCCTTGCCATTGGGCGAAGCGCGCGATCATCTCCTGCGCGGCTCGAGACTCTTCACTCAGGCGAGCGCCTGTCGCCTGCACCCCCACAACGATGCAACTGTGGTTATCAACCAGGTAGTTGTTGTAGTACCCCATGCGTGCCGGCGTGCCGCCCTTGGTCGCATAGGTAGAGTCCGGATCGGTGGTGGATACCTTGTCCTGGCTATGTGTCGGCTCCTCCACTGGATTCTGCGTTTCGAGTTCAGCGAGGTATTCGCGGACTGTTCGATTGACCTGCGCGGCTTCTGCCAGCTGTTCTCTCGGGATGCGGCTCTCTTTCGAAGCATTTGCTTCAACGAAAGTTCCATCGACGGATAGCTTGTCTCCGCGCACCAGGCCAACTTCCAAACATTGAGCCACAATCCGCTCGAATAGCTGCTCGAACAGCTTCGATTTCTGAAAGCGCCCGTGGCGATTCTTCGAAAACGTGGAGTGATGCGGAACTTCCTGGTCGAAACCGAGACCTGTGAACCAGCGCCAGGCTAGATGCATGCGCAGTTCCTCAACCAACTTGCGCTCGCTGCTGATGCCATACAGATAGCCAATCAGCAGAATGCGCAGCAACAGTTCTGGGTCGATCGACGGACGGCCAGTATCGCTATAGCTGTCCTTCAGCTGCTCGTGTACGAAGCCGAAGTCGATGTGCTGATCGATCAGCCGCAAGAGATGGTTCTCTGGAACCTGATCTTCAATTCGGAAGTAGTAGAACAGCGATTCAGAGCGCGCGTGCTGACCCATCATGAGCGATCGTCCTCCGACAATGGCCATCCAAAAACAGCATGGTCACACTATGCTGCTTAAACAACTCCCATGGCCATACGGATCTCATCGAAATCGCCTCATTCGTACTGAGTTTTTCAACACCCACAGCCCGATGCACTCACCCACGCAGCGCCCGGCTTGGGCAGAGGTCTACAGGGCAGAGGTCGTGGGTTTGATATGGGTTCGATAACGGTTCCCGATCGTACCTTACAGCGCCAAAAGGAGCCTGTCACGGCAGAGGTCGCGGGTTCGAGCCCCGTCGTCCCCGCCATACATTCCAAAAGATTTACGGAGCGTATGGCGGTCCCCTCATAGGTGCAGAAAGGTGCAACCCCTCCCGCGAGAGCGTGGGTTATTGCCCGTAAGTATTTATATGTGAACTGCTTGTCGTAGGTGCAGCAAGAGGTGCTGATTTGGCCGCTAGAAGGAGATTTACGACCGCGTTTTGAGCCTCTCGCTTGGCCGGGGTGACGGCTTGTGTGTATGTATCCAGGGTCAGACGTGCCGATGAATGCCGCAGAAGATCCTGTTGCACTTTGATATCTGTTCCAAGATGCCGGAGCAAAGTTGAATAGGAATGTCGAAAGCTGTGCCATCCGATTCGCTTCGCAATTCCTAACTTCTCGATGACAGGATGAATCTGTTTTCGCATGATGCTCTGTCCCCAGATAGGACGCTTGCCTTTGGCTCTCTTGCTGGCAAACACCCAATCATCTATAGAAGGGAAGGGCGCAATTTTCCGCCACTCCTTCAGCAACTCGACCAGGTGAGGGCCCATCGGGATCGGCTTGGCTGAGGATTCTGTCTTACACCGACTGACAACTCCGTGGACGACGGAGCGCACGACGTTGATTTCGCCATTGTCGAAGTCCAGGTCGCTCCATCGCAATCCGAAGAGTTCGCTTTGCCTCAGGCCCGTCGTGACATCGAGAAAGATGAGGAGACGGGGAAGAGATGCGACGTTGTCTAGAAGGCGCTTGATCTCGTCGATATGCAGGATTTGCGGCACTCTGCGGCGTTTTGCACTCTGGCGAACAAGGTGGATCGGATTTTCGGAATAGAGTTCATACCTGCACGCATGGTTGAACAAGACGCTCATGATGTTCCTGATCTTCGCGCAGGAACCGCGAGCCAAAGGAAGTTGACGCAACCACGACTCAACCTCGATTGGTTTTATCTTGCCAAGTGGATGCGTACCCCATCTTGGCGCGATCCACCGTTTTAAGTAATTCTCGTAGCCCATCTTGGTCGCATACGACTTCCAGGTGTTGTCAACGGAGAGCTCTCTTCGGCGATAATGTTCGATCAACTGAGACATCGTTAGAACACGGCCGCGCAGTCGCGGATCATCAGAATTAATTTCAAAGACAATCCCTTCGACGATTCCGCGGGCCTCGTCCTCGGTTGCGATCTTCTGGGTTGTCCCCACTACGATGCGACGGTAGACCGCCTTACCGCCGATTCGATCTCGCCATCGAAATTCCCATACACTCTGTCCATTTCGGCGTTTGGTTTCTATAAGGCTTCCATTTTGCATGCTTCTCCTTTTTTGCACCGGCGTTTGGGCTGGTTCGGCCGGGCTTTGAGCCGTCAAGTACCACGACTCAAATCGATTAGAAGGAGAATGCATGGATCGAAGGACATGAGGTTGCTGCTTTGTTGCGGCAGAGTTGTTTTGGGCAAAGAGGGTACCTTCAACGACCCCTAAGTAGACCGAAGATGTTAGCGTTTTGAGGCACTGGATCGGGCGGATCGCTTAGTGATTGCGCTCTTCGGCAATCGCGGAACAGCCTGGACACCCGCCCAAAGCGTTGCGATCGTCTGCTCGATCACGAGAGTCTGGTCAGACAATCCAGGCACAACTCCTTGGATAACAAAGAGTGTGGCGAGGCCAAAAATCGTAAACCACCAGGTGTGGGCTATCACGATGTCATTCCTGTTTGGCAATCCTTCATCCCTGGCAACATCGAAGAAGAGTTGCACGAAACGCGCGAACAACGGCGCGCCAAGGTCGTCGATGTACTGTCCAGCGCGGACGCCGTTTCTATTCTCAGGCCCGAAGAAGACGTTGCGGAACTGCTGTGGATGGGCAATGCAGAATTGAATCAAGCCGCGTGAAGTCGCAAAAAGTCGCTCTTTCGGTGCAAGATGTTTAGCGGCAATCGCGTCGAAGTCCTGAATCATCAGCCCGATTGTCTCGCGGCTCAACTCGGCAAGAATGTGTGATTTGTCAGAAAAATGCTGATAGATCACGGCATGCGTATAGCCGATCTCTTGAGCGATCTCACGAAGCGTCACTGCTTCGTAACCGCGATCGGCGAACAGTATCCCGGTGTTGCAGAGCTAAAGCCACCACTCACCCCACAGAGTCCAGTGCTACCCATGGTGTTTCGAAAAGGGAACCAGCGCTTCTCCTATTTTTCTCTAATCACAACCGTCGGTACACCGCAGTGCATCACAGCGCAGGAATTACGTGTGGCGTGCATGTTTCCTACGGAAGCCAGGGGAATGAACCTCTATGAGCGCTCCTTTGCTGGTTAGCGACAGGCCCAGGCCGCGGATTACAAAGCAACCGCTCAACGTGGGCTGCCTGATCTACGAGCGGATGGATCAGATTGACTTTACGGGACCGTTTGAAGTCATTTCACGCATGCCCGATACAACCATCCGCCATAAGTATGAGTCGTTACGAAATCGACTGGTGCGCCGCTAACCTCGACATGCGCCAGAAATTCAGGGACCCATGCTGCGCCGGCCGTACTGGGGCCGCCGACGCGCAACCTGGGATCGACAGCTTTGATTGTCCTCGCGGTCAGGTCATAGAGCTGGAAGTATGCATTCTGATCGCCGCCCTCCCAGAAACCGGACAGGTTTGGCTCGTTCCACACCTCGAAGTACCAGCTGCGCACTTCTTCCTTTCCATATCGCTCTTCAACGCGCCGGACGAAAGCATCCACTAGATCATGCCAGCCATCCGGCTTCGGATGCGATGTATTCCCGTGCCAATAGAAAATGCTGTTCTCGGACGTCGCCAGCGCTTTTGGAGTAAAGCCAAGCTCGACAAATGGCTTGATATGCCGCGCCAGCAGATCGTCGTAGAGCTGGTCGATCTTCGTCCAGTCATACACGGTCTTTCCATTTTCAACGCGTACTGTTCCTAGAACATCATGAAAAATGGCGTGGAAGCGTATGTAGCGAAAGCCGAGTTCGCCCGTGACAAGTTTCAGTTGGGCCTGGCTGTCATCCCGAATCAACGTCCCGGGATAATCGGAGCCAACTGAAAGGTCGAAGAAGCGATCAACCGGACCGCGCGTGCCTTTCACGTCGGCGGCGACTTCACGCAATGAGTTCTGATTTGACTGAGCGGAAGCGAGTGAGATTGCGAGAAGACCAAGCACGACAATACACAAGTGCCTCATAGAGGAATGAAGCATGGACTGATACATCTCCGGAGCTTGAAGTTGTGATTCCGACAATCGACGTGATGTTAGCATCTGTTTCCGCAGCGTTCCGGTATTGCTACGAGACATCGGCTAAGCGACCAGCGAGCGCCGTTGTTTCGCTTAGGCCAATGTCAGTTTGAGCACAGCTGCATAATCAACCGCCGGTTTATAGAGTTTTGGAAGCTCAACCCTCAGAGCATCGGCCCGCTGCTTCCAACTTACTGTCTGGTCGGTTCCGAGGAGTTCGAGCTTCGCAACATTCCCTGGTCCTGTTGCAGATGAAAGTCCCAGGGACTGCACGGTGAACGATTCTGTCGGCCAGCCCAGCACCAGCGTATAAATCACTGTCCTGGATTTATTGCACGTGAACCGAATATCTTTCTCTCCCAGTTTGCTCACGCTCCCGCCCTGGAAGGACCCCGCCTTTATGCTGTTGGGGCCTTCACCGTAAACCTTCCATGGCCGGGTCTCATAGATTGCCTGACTATTGGTCTGCATCCATGCTGTGATGCCGTCGAGCACTGCGATTTCCTTGCTGTCAATGGTTCCGTCGGGCCTGCCAGGAACATTAAGGATGAATGTTCCATTCTTGCTCACGGTGTCAATCAGCCAATGGATTACGTCGCGCGGGGGTAGATATCCGCCGTATGTGCCAGGCTTTTCGTGGAGAGCGCGGAGGTAATGCCAGGCGCCAATGCAGGTCTCCGACTGCCAGGGATGCTTCATGATCTCCGCGGTGAGCCCTCGTTCATAATCAGCGACAACCGCTTTGGCGAGCCGGTCCGGAACATCCTTGACGTTGAGAACGGCTTCGACCTTGCCGCCGTGTTGCCGAAGGCTGTGGTTGTAGAAGTACGCGCCGATATTCATCCCAGCCCAACCCAGCGGCAGTAGCGAATCGTCGAAGTAAAGCAGGTCGGGATTGTGCTGGTCGATGAGATCGCGTGTTCTGTCGTAGAAATTCTTGACATAAGATGTGTCGGGCAATGCAGTGGCCGGATGTTTCACGCCATAGAGCCGCTGAGGATCAAGCCCCTGCCACCACCGATCTTTGCCTTCCGCCTGGGTAAGATTGCCGTCATATGAAACGCCAGCGTTGGGACCTGATGTGTCGGCGCCGTGCGACGGTTGGAACCACCACCAGTTGCGCGCCTGATGCACTGTCACGCCAAATCGCAGACCCTGCTTTCGCGCCGCCGCAGCCCAGGTGCCAATAACATCGCGATGGGGACCGATCACAGCAGCATTCCATGGCTGATGCTTCGAGTTCCAGGCGTCAAAGCTGTCATGGTGATTGGCCAGAGCGACGAATATCTTTGCGCCTGCATTTTTGTAGCGTGCAATCAACTCGTCCGGGTCCCAATTCAGCAGGGTCCACTGTGCACAAAGATCCTTATATCCGAATCGCGACGGCGGACCGAAATGTTCAAGTTGATATTTGTACTGGCGCTGGTCCTCGATATACATGTTGCGGGCGTACCAGTCCCCGGCTTCGGCGACGCACTGCGGACTCCAGTGAGCCCAAATGCCGAACTTGGCATCCTGGTACCAATCCGGCGCCTCGTACTCGAGCAACGAGTCCCATGTGGGTTTGAACGGACCATCGCCTGCGATTTCGGGGATTGGCGACCTTAACGGGACATCATCCCAAAGCCCGTCTGAGACGGATTGCGCTACCGGGTTGTAGTTCCACGCTGAAGGTTGCCATGTCGAGTCATCCAGCCGTTCCTCGATGATCTTTCCATCGCTGACCTTATAGAAGACTCTCTTCTCCGGCGGCTGAGCACAAAACTGAGCGTAGTCCTGCGTGAAATGGTTAAACCCACTTGGCAATCCAGGCTGGCTCTCCGGTGCAGCCCGCCCAGTGGATGGCACGGCTTTCGACGCCGCAGCGATCGCAAGTAGTTTGCAGAAATCCCGTCTTTTCACGAGCTCCCCTTTATCCCTGAGCGGGATTCGATGTGGCCCTTTATTCCGGCAATGCGATTTGGCCTTCGATACGAAACTTTCCGGTAACCGCTGGCGCTAATGTGTCCGGTTGGCCTCCGCCGATGCTGATCGTGTAATCACCTTGCGCGATGATCGGATTTCCATCCTCGGTCACGATGCCCAGGTCACGGTCCTTCAAGTCGAAATGAACCTTCTGGCTCGTGCCCGGTTCAAGGTGAACACGCTGGAATCCGCGGAGAGCCACGAGCGGCGCACCCTTCACAGCAGGGAATTTGAGATAGGCCTGCACAACCTCATCTCCCGCGACTTTGCCGGTGTTGGTGACCGTCACGTCGGCACTCACAGGCAGCCCCGCTGGCACCGCCTGCACCGGAACATTGAGGTCGCTGTATTTGAATGTCGTGTAGCTGAGGCCATAGCCAAACGGGTATAGCGGCTTGTCGTTGAAATAGCGGTAGGTCCGGTTGGCCATGCCGTAGTCTTCGAAGTTAGGCAATTGGACGATACCCTTGTAGAAGGTAACCGGAAGCCGGCCAGCAGGATTGTTCTTCCCGCTCAGCGTTTCGGCCACTGCCGCTCCGCCTTCTTCTCCCGGGTACCATGCGTCGAGGACGGCGTTGGCATGCTCGTTGATCCAGTTGACAGACAGTGCACTGCCGTTCAAGAGAACCACGGCGAGCGGTTTGCCGGTGGCTGCCACGGCTTCCACCAGGTCCTCTTCCGGCTGGGGAAGATCAATGCTTGTTCGATCTCCGCCGAGAAATCCTGGCTCACTCACCGGCATTTCTTCGCCTTCCAGCTGGCTCGTAATTCCCACAACGGCGATAACGGCATCGGCATTCTTCGCAGCGGTAATGGCTTCCTGCGAAGGAGCGCCGTTGTACCTGGCCCAGATCAGTTCGGCATGGGGCTTGCTGTTCCTGGTTCCGTAGGAGATCTCGAGCGCGACCTTGTGTCCCTTTTCGAGGGGGACGCGGCCCACGCCCGATGAGAGTCCTCGCGTGCCACCGCCGAACGCCGTCGCTACCTGCTTGCCATCAACCGCAAGCCTTCCGAATCCTTCGCAGCGAATGCCGAGAAGGTAGTCTCCTGTTTCGGTGGGTGTCAGGAATCCTGACCACTGTGCGCCAAACGTCTTCTTCCCGGCAACTTCTGCCGGCAGGTTATTTTCGGTAAGTTTGACATTTGTTTCCGTACGGCTGACGAGCGGTTTTGTATTAGCTTCCCCAGTCGACGGCCCCCGCCGCATTCCTTCGTTGTAGTCGGTCTTAAGGCCGGGCTTTCCATCGGGGGTCGTAAGAAGGCTGTCAGGAACAGATGTTCCATCCGAGCGCAGGAACTGGGTTCCAGGGACGAACGTGATCGTTGCGTTTGGAAACTCAGCGCGCAGGCCGTCTAGGATGGAGACGATATGCGTGGGCTGACCAGCATAGTTTCCGATCAGCGGCCGGGTCTGGTCGGCCAGTGGGCCTATGACGGCGATCTTTTTGATCCCCGGCTTGAGGGGAAGCAGACCGTCGTTCTTGAGCAGGACCATGGATTCATTCGCGAGTTTGCGTGCGTGCGCGCGATGTTCGGCGCTGTCGAGTTCCTTCTCATCGATCTTGGTGAAGGGAACCATGTCAGGCGGGTCGAACATGCCGAGCTTGATGCGCGCGGTGAACAGGCGGATGAGCGCCGTGTCCAGTGTGCTTTCAGGCAGGTATCCTTGTTCCACCGCGTCGATATAGGCCTTTTCGACGGGCTCTCCAAACCTTGAGGTAAAGGTGACGCACTCGTTGTCCATGCCTCTGATGACTGAAATAGCCGCGCCTTGTGCCTGCGTTGGGCGATAGCGATGATTGGCGGCAACGTCGCGCACCGCATCGCAATCCGAAACGACATAGCCCTGGAATCCCCACTTGCCACGTAACTGGTCCTGAAGCAGGAACTGGTTGGCGCATGCGGGCTCGCCATTGATCGCGTTGTAAGCACACATGACTGAGCCAGCATGGCCTTCAACGACGGCAGCGCGGAATGCGGGTTCGTAAGTGTCGACTTGGTCGTGTTTACTGACGTCTACATCCGCGAAGTGGCGCGTCGGCTCAGGCCCACTGTGTACGGCGTAGTGCTTCGGGGTTGCAATGGCCAGGTAGTACTTTGGATCGTTGCCCTGCAATCCGGTCACATAAGCGACCCCCATGCGGCCGGTGAGGAACGGGTCTTCGCCGTAGGTCTCCTGGCCGCGACCCCAGCGCGGATCGCGGAAGATGTTCAGATTTGGGGACCAGAAATCGAGTCCTCCCATGATCCCGGTGTGTCCTTCGCGCGCATTCTGCACATGCTTGATGCGCCCCTCAATGCCGATCTGAGCCGCCATGGTGTGAATGCCCGGCGCATCGAATGTGGCAGCAAGGCCAATAGGCTCGGGATACTCGGTCACGCCCTCGTTGATCACTCCGTGAAGGGCCTCGCTCCACCATTGGTATGCGGGAATGTTGAGCCGGGGAACTGGCGCGGAGTTGTTCTGCATCTGCGTTGCTTTCTCCGCGAGGATCATTCGCCCCACCAGGTCTGCAGCCCTCTGCTCAGGCGTCAATTTCGTGTCCAGGTACCCAGGAGTCGCTGCACCTTGCGCAACCGCAGTCTTTACGGTCAAGACAAAGAGAAGCGTTCCAGCTCCCAGCACAAATTTCTGCATCATAGGCGTCATGCATCTGCTCATGTGAACCTCAGTTATCGCGCGGAAGTGGCCGGTTGACTTGGCGCCTGAAACAGTCGCGGTGCGAAATCTTTCAAGTCGCGACGCCAGGTCTGCCATTCGTGATCGGTATCGGGTGACTCGTAAAACACGTGCTGGATCTTCCCATCGTCAAGTGACGCGTGCAGATTCTCGAGTCCGGTCTTCATCCGTTCTGGTTCATTCGTTCCCACGCCAATCCAGAGCAGATGCACTCGACTCGAGAATGCCGTAGGATCGGCCATCACGCCGTGGAAAGCTGTCTTCGTGTCCAATTTGTTATTGCCCATCATGAACACATTGGCCGCTCCGCTGAATCCGCCGATGTATGAGAACAGGTCGAGATGGTCGAAAGTCACCTGGAACGTCTGCATGCCGCCCATCGAAAGCCCCGCCATGGCACGGTGATCGCGATTGGGAATTGTCCGGAACGTCTTGTCGATGAACGGAATCAGCACCTGCGTCATATCGTCTTCGAACGCACCCATCCGCTCCTGCATCACCTTCATGAATTCCGGCGAGCCGAACGGCTTTCCAGTCAGGTCGGGGACTACGTATCCCGCACGGCTGGCATATCCATTGGCCATCACAACGATCATCGGTTTTGTGCTGCCGCTCGCGATCAGGTTATCCAGAATGAAGTTTGCCTTACCTTGCCGGACCCACCCGGATTCGTCCTCGCCGCCGCCGTGCTGAAGATAGAGCACCGGATATCGAGTCTTCGTCTGCGCGTCATAATCCGGGGGCAGGTAAACGAACGCGTGCCGCCACGTGCCCGTCACGCTGGAGTAATACCAGATCTCGCGCACCTGGCCGTGCGGAACTTCCTTAGGCAGGTAGTAGTCCACCCCGGCCTCAGGCACCTCGACTGCACTCGCCCACTTGCTACCGCCGAAGTAGGCAGTACTTCCAGGATCGCTCACCTCTGCGCCGTCCACAATCACCGTGTAGTAGTGAAGCCCGGGAGCCATGGTCGGCGTAGTGAACGTCCAGAATCCGTCCGCCTGCTTCTCCATATCCACCTTCGGACCACTCCAGAAATTGAGCTTCACCTTCGTGGCTTCAGGCGCTTTAAACCGAATCTGCACGCGCGAGTTGCTGTCGACCTTCGGGTATTGAGCATCCAAAACATTCGATGTTGCGGGCTTGAAATCACCCGGCTCCTGCGCAAAACAGAAGCTCGCTGCCAGTAGCATCACGAATCCAATTACTTTCAAAACGCACCTCCGCGCAAACGTTTACCGAGACAGAGCCGGCTGGGAACCGGATTAGTCTGCAAACATCAACCATCGGCATGTTAAACCCGTCATCCTAGAAAAATAAAGCGATTTACTTGGCTTGTTTGCGCTGGCTTGTTCTGTGTATATTCGAGGGTTCCGAAACGGAATACGAGAACGGCGGCTGTAAATACCGTGCCTCGAATCTCCGCCGGCTCATCGGAGGCAGGGTCTGTGGCGCGTCGCATTCTTGCTGTTTTGGGTCTGCTTGTTTTCTCTTCGGTTGCGCCTTTGTTGGCTGCCGACAACATTGTTCATCTCTCCGTCGACGCGACGAAGCCGGGCCCGAAGATCGATCGCAACCTCTTCGGCCAGTTCGCCGAGAATCTCGGCCACGGACTCTATGAAGGCATCTGGGTCGGCCCTGACTCATCCATTCCGAATACCCGGGGAATCCGCAACGATGTGGTCGCCGCGCTGAGGGAACTGAAGGTGCCCAACGTTCGGTGGCCCGGCGGCTGTTTCGCCGACCAGTATCACTGGCGCAAGGGAATCGGTCCGCGCGACAAGCGCCCGGCGACCGTGAACTCGGCATGGGGCGACGTCATCGATACGAATGCCTTCGGTACCGACGAGTTCATGGACTTCATCGATCAGATTGGCAGCACACCCTACGTGTCCATCAATGTTGGCTCAGGAACGCCCGAGGAGGCAGCCGCGTGGCTGGAGTACATGACGGCCGCTGCCCCCACGGCTCTTGCCAAAGAGCGAGCCGCCAATGGCCATCCCGAACCGTATAATGTCGGCTTTCTCGGCATCGGCAACGAAAGCTGGGACTGCGGCGGCGCGATGACGCCCGACTACTACGTGAGCCTGATGAAGGTTTACAGCCGATTTGTGCTGAACATGAATCCCGCGCAACGCAGCAAGAACCAGATGCTCAAGATCGCCGTCGGTCCTGGCACGCCGGATACCGCGTGGACTGAAGCCGTGATGCAAGCCTGGAAGAAGCACACGTGGGCCTGGGACATCAACGGCGTCTCATTGCACTGGTATACGGTGCCAAACGGGTGGCCGCCGTCGACCGCTTCGGAGAGGTTCGGAATTGACGATTATGCCAAGACGCTGAAATCGACACTGTTCATGGATGAATTCCTGCGCAAGCAGGAAGCGGTGATGGACAAGTACGACCCGGAGAAGAAAGTGACCTTGTCTGTGGATGAGTGGGGTGCCTGGCATGCGCCGTTGTCCGGCTCCAATCCGGCTTTCCTCGTCCAGCAGAACAGCGTTCGCGATGCTATTCTCGCCTCCCTCAACCTGAACATCTTTGCCCGCCACGCCGACCGCGTCCGCATGGCCAACATCGCCCAGATGATCAATGTCCTGCAGGCGATGATCCTAACGGACAAGAAGAAAATGGTCCTGACGCCCACCTATTACGTCTTCAAAATGTACGTTCCGTTTCAAGATGCCACGTTCATTCCTGTCGCTTTCGATGCGGGAACCTACACCCATGGAAGCGTAATCCTGCCGCACGTCGACGCGATTGCGGCAAAGGGGGCGGACGGGAAGCTGTTGCTTGAGATCACTAACCTCGATGCGGAAAACCCCGCAACGATCGATGTAGATGTTGCCGGCATCGCGGCAAGGTCGGCAAAGGCGGAGACGTTAACGGGAGTTGCGGTAGACAGTATCAACACCTTTGATTCACCGAATACAGTTGTGCCGAAGCCGACTGCAGTGAAGGTTCAGAACGGCAAGCTTTCGCTCACGGTAGCGTCTCGATCAGTGACCGTCATCTCGATTGAGCCGTAATCGCGAACTGCGCCCGATTGAGATCTCGTGGACGCTACTGGCGCTCGATTCGAAATCTAACGACGGGCCGGTTGTACGCACATTTTGCTCCATCCAGTATTGGGAGAAACGGACCATGCATCTGCTCCTGAAGATCGTCGCGAAAACGCTTACTCAAAAACCGGCAGTGTGCCTCCTGCTGCTGCTTTCGCTGCCCTCCGCCCTTTCATCCCAGACTCGCATTGTCACCGCAACCATCGATACCGCGAAGACTGGCCCGCCTATCTCGAAAAATATCTACGGCCAGTTTCTTGAGCACGGCGGCGACATCGTCAACACCCGGCGTCTGGTCGGAAATGCTGGTCGATCGCAAGTTCTTCTACCCGGTCGCAACCTCGGCGCCCACTCCTCCACCAGTGATGGGAAACGCGGCGGGGAATCCGCGCTTCCGCCGCACGCCTACTCGATGGTGGGCACCCATTGGCGGCGACAACGTGGTCACTATGGACACCAGGGAGGGGATTTCGAGAAGTACATATGGCACGACGTTGTGTCTTACATCGACGCACACTATCGCACCATCCCCGACCGCACCAGCCGCGGTCTTGTCGGCCACTCCATGGGCGGCTATGGTGCGTCGCGCATTGGCATGAAGCATCCTGACGTCTTCGGCGCTCTCTACATCATGAGTCCCTGCTGCATGTCTTCGATGGTTGGAGGCGGCCCAGGCTCCGCCGATCAGATCAAGGAGCGGGCGATCGCCAGCGAGAAGAAGGTTGCTGTCGCCAAGTCCCCAGGGGACCTGGCAGCACAATCGCCCGGCTTCGCCTCCGCGCAATATGCAACGGCAGCGGCGTGGGCGCCCAATCCCAAGAACCCTCCGCTCTACTTCGATCTGCCGACCAAGGACGGCGTTCCGCAGCCGGAGATCGTAGCGAAATACGCGGCTAACTCCCCGCTGGCATTCGTCGATCAGTACATCGGCAATCTCAAGCAGTACCGCGCCAGCTCTATGGATGTGGGCGATCAGGACGGATTGCGATTCGATGCTACCAAGCTGCACACCATACTCGATAACTATAGGATCGCGAACAGCTTTGAGATTTACTCCGGCACGCATGTCAGTGCAGTCGCCGATCGATTCCAGAACCATGTGCTGCCATTTTTTAGTAAGAACCTGTGCTTCACAGCCGATTGCCGTTAGTGAGTAGAACATCGGCGAACAGAAAGTCGAGATCAAAGATGCTTTGGAAAGCAGGAATTCTCCTTACGGGTCGTGATGGTTGGGAAGTTATGCCCATCCTGTTTCTCTTCTTTATCACCTCGTTGATGGCCGATGCACAAATGCCCGGACAGAAGGCCCCTGGTCCTCCACCCGCGCAAGTCGAACAGACAAGCCACGGCATCCGCGCCACTGCGGGTAGCGAAGTCCTCGAGGTCACCGTGTGTGCTGACTCGGTGATTCACGTCGTTGCTACTCCTGCACCTTCTGCACCCGCCTCGCCGCGCCCGTGGATGCTCGACGCCCAGCAAGCTTGTCCCGGAGCGCCGTTCACGTTTGTGCAGGACGCGAAAGCGGCCAGTTTGAAGACTGCTCAACTTGAAGTGATCGTCAACATTGAACGCGGCAATCTCACTTTCCGAACCGGGAGCGGAGAATCGCTGCTCAACGAAGGCAACAGCATCCCGCGCACCTACGAGCCGGTCGAGCTCAACGGAGAACACACCTACCGCGTCACGGACCGCTTTTCTCCTTCAATCACCGAAGCGCTTTACGGGCTCGGACAGCACCAGAACGGAATGTTCAACTATCGCGGCGCCACAGTAGAACTCGGTCAAAACAACACCGATGTCGCAATCCCCCTGCTGATTTCGAACAAGGGCTACGGGCTGATGTGGAACACGGCGGCGTTGACTTATTTTGACAATCGATTCCCGCTTGATATGAAGCTGACCTCGATCGCCGATAAGTCGATCGATTACTACTTCCTCTACGGTCCGGAGATCGACGCTGTTCTTCACGAGTACCGCACCATGACCGGCCACACGCCCATGCTGCCCAAGTGGGCCTATGGCTTTTTCCAATCGAAGGACCGCTACGTATCGCTCGACGAGATTCGCGAGATCGCAGAGCGCTATCGCAGGGAACATATTCCGCTCGACGCCATGGTGCAGGATTGGTTCTGGTGGAAGACGGAGGGCGATCCAGTCTTCAATTCCAACTATCACGATGTACCGCAAGATCTCGACGCGCTGCACAAGGCGAACGTGCACGCGATGATCTCTGTCTGGGGGCTGCTCGATCCACAATCCGAAACCTATAAGCTTCTGGATGCTGAACACGAACTTGTGACCGACGCGCACGTCTATGACGCCACCAACCCCGAGGCGCGCGACCTCTACTGGGAGCACCTGCCGGGCAAGCTGCTGGCGCAGGGATGGGATGCATTCTGGCTCGACAGCGCCGAGCCGGAAGAATACTGGCCGCACATGGGCGACGCCATCCTCAGCAGCCGCCAGATCGCCATCGGCAACGGCGCCGAATTCACCAACGTCTTTCCACTTGAGCACACCCTCGGTGTGCAGGATCACTGGAAGGAGCAGAACCCGAGCAAGCGCGTCTTTCTGCTCACGCGTTCGGCCTTCCTCGGCCAGCAGCGCGTAGGCGCCACCGTCTGGTCGGGAGATGTCTACGGCACCTATTGGGGCTTGACCCACCAGGTTCCCGCGGGTCTCAATTTCGCGCTGTCTGGCTCTCCATATTGGACCACTGACATCGGCGGCTATTGGCCTCCGCACGAAGACCCAATCGCCGATCCCGCGTTTCAGGAACTCTACGCGCGCTGGTTTGAATACGGCGCGTTCTGCCCGATCTTTCGCACGCACGGGCACCGGCCACATAACGAGCTATGGGCCTTTGACAAAGTCGAACCGATCCTTGTGAGCTACGACAGGCTCCGCTATCGGCTGATGCCGTATATCTATTCCCTGGCATGGAAGGTAACGAGCGAGGACTACACCATTCAGCGCCCGCTCGTGATGGACTGGCGCGGCGACTCCAACACATGGAACCTCGGCGATCAATTCATGTTTGGCCCTGCCATCATGGTCAACCCGGTGCTCAAGGCCGACGCGAACAGGCGCAACGTTTATTTGCCGGCGGCTGCTGCATGGTACGACTTCTGGACTGGCAAATCGCAAACAGGCGGACAGGAGATCGAAGCCGATGCGCCCCTCGATCGCATACCACTCTTCGTGCGCGCCGGTTCTATCCTTCCCATGGGTCCGCAGATCGAGTACGCCACGCAGGATCCCGCGGGGCCCATCGAGCTTCGCATCTATCGCGGTGCAGATGGAAAATTCGACATCTATGAAGACGCCACTGACGGTTACGAGTACGAAAAGGGCCAGCATTCCGTCATCCCAATCCAATGGAACGACCATAGCTCGTCACTCACCATCGGCTCGCGGCAAGGCTCATTTGCCGGAATGATCGAACACCGCAAATTCCGAGTCGTCCTGGTCGCAGGCGGACATGGAACAGGCGCGGATGTGACCAGCACGGCTAACGCGGAGATCAGTTACGAAGGTAAAGAAGTTCACGCAACCATCAAGTGATTTGCTGCGGCGCGGGCTTCGTAAAACAAAATAGTCCACGCTGCGCTCATATGTTTTGTTACGGAGAAAGCCGGTTATGACGAAATACAATCTCTCGCTTCTTCTGGCGGTTGTGCTGTGTGTACCCTTGGCTGCACTATCTCAATCGGCCGATCCCTGTGCGGCTCTCTCCGGCCTTAAAATCGGCGGCACCGAAATCACCAAAGCCGCTCTCGTTCCCGCCGGAACTACCGTCCCGCCGCCGTATCCCGGCGCTCCGGCTATCGGCCCGCTTCCAGCCCATTGCCGCGTCGACGGTGTCATCAATCGCCGCAATGGCGTCGACGGTCAGGAATTCGGCATCGGCTTTGCTCTTGCGCTCCCCGACAATGCTGCATGGAATGGCGACTTCATGATGCAGGGCGGCGGAGGAGGCAATGGCATCGTCGCGTATCCCGCCGGCGCGAACTATGCAGGCGACAAACCGGCACTTTCCCGCGGATTCGCCGTAGCCAGCACCGATACAGGGCATAAGGCCAAAACGGGCGCCTTCGATTTCACCTTCATGCGCGACCAGCGGGCCTATCTCGATTTCGCCTTCGTCGCGAACGCCGAAGTCGCCGCAGTCGCCAAGCAGATCATCACTCACTACTACGCAAAACCTGCGGCGTATTCCTACTTTGTCGGCTGCTCCACAGGCGGACGCGAAGGCATGATTCTCTCGCAGCGCTATCCCACCGTGTTCAACGGCATCGTCTCCGGTGATCCAGCCATGCGCACCGGCCTGTCTAATCTTGCAATCGCTCAATGGATCCCCGTGGCTTACAACCAGGCCGCTCCCAAAGACGCCTCCGGCAAGCCCGAGATCGATAAGTTCCTCACCGACAGCGATCGCAAACTCTTTATGGATTCCCTTATGAAACAATGCGACGCGAAAGACGGCGTTGCCGACGGGATGATCTCCGATCCCCTTGGCTGCGATTTCAATCCAGTGGTGCTCGCCTGCAAATCTAGTCAGACCGATGCCTGTATCGTCCCTGAGAAAATCGACGCTATCAAGAAAGCCTTCGCCGGACCGAAGAATGCATATGGCACACAGATCTACCCAGGCTTCCTTTATGACGCGGGCATTGCTTCGAAAGGCTTCGCTTCAGGTTTACTGGCCTTGGGACCAAGTGGTCTGTTCGGCCCCTATCCCACTGCAACTGAACTCGACGTCGACAAGGCGGCGCTGCATGCCTCCGATCCGCTCGTCGAGCCTGCGTCCACCAATCTCTCCACGTTCTCACTCAGCGGCGGCAAACTCATTTTCTTCCACGGCGACAGTGATCCGTGGTTCTCGCCGCTCGACACGCTCGGCTATTACCAATCACTTGCCGCAACCAACGGGGGCGCCGAGAAGGTTTCTGAATGGAGCCGCATGTTCCTGGTCCCCGGCATGGCCCATTGCGGTGGCGGTCCCGCTCTCGATCACTTCGACATGCTCACTGCCGTCGTCAGCTGGGTAGAGAAAGGCACCGCGCCTGACGCAGTGATCGCTACAGGTCAGGCATTCCCAGGCCGTAGTCGCCCGCTCTGCGCTTATCCAAAACACGCGCAATACACCGGAAGCGGTGACAGCCAGGACGCCCGCAACTTCCAGTGCCTAAACTCGGCGCGATGATAGAGAGAGGTCTGCCTCATGAGTTTCAAATGCACTCGCTGCGCAGCTTTCGCCGCGGTGATCGTCGAAATGAATCACTTGGCCGCGCATCGGATCATCAATCTGTAGCGTCCAGGCGCTAAATCTGGTGCCGCTTTTGGTGCCACTTTGTACTGTGATTTTGTGCATTTTTGTGCGACTTGGTGCGGTGTGGATAACAAGTCCATTTCGTTCATTATGTGGCTCTTATTCGTCACTGTGCAATGTGGTGCAGGGAAGTGCTGGACAGTAGGAAATAGGACTTAAAATCCGCAGACCCGCAAGGGTTGTGGGGGTTCAAGTCCCCCTCCGGGCACCAAGTAAGTCTAGCCGTTCCAATCATTTCACTGCACTTTGCTATTCAGGGTTGGTAGCTCGCCGCTGAGCTGATTGGGTACTGAACAGGTACTATTCTCATCCCGTGCTCGCGACCGTTCTAGCGCTTCTACCGCTTCCCGCTGGTCTGCGCTGCTAACGATGGCGTAGCGCCGGAACATTGAAGGGGTCTTCCATCCACCCGCGTCCATGATTACGCTTTCCGGCACTCCGGCCCGGCGTAGGCTCTTGGCAGCGGAGCGGCGCAGGTCGTGGGGGATTAGGCCGCTGTATTTCCGCTTACGGCTGCCGCACGCTGCGCACTTCGCAGCCCCGACCGGATCACCGCATTCGCCGCACGCGTAGGAGCCTAGCCCCGCAGCCGTGCACAGGTTCCACCAAGCCCTTCGGAAGTCCCGAACTCGCCTGCCGCTGGAGCGCGTGAGCACGAAGTCCTCGGCCTTCTTCCCGGCTATCGCAGCTCGTAGCAACTCCGCCACCTTAGCCGTCATTGCTACCTCCCGGCCTTCGCCGTTCTTCGTGGTGCCTGTGTCTAGTCGGATCGTCCGCTGTTCGAGATTGACCTGCCGCACCCGTAGCCCCAGCAGTTCCGCGCTGCGCCACCCGTAGGTGTAGCCGAGTTCGAGGAACGTGCGCAGCCACAACTCCGTTGCGTTACCTGTCAGCTTTCGGAATTCCGAATCCTCCACGAAGCCCTTGCGGACGTTGTTCTCCTTGAGCAACGCGATGTAGGGAACGATCTTGACCTTGGGCGGAGTGGCCCGATGGCCGAAATTCAGCATCCGGCGCAGCACGGCCAGTTCCCGATTGACCGTGGCAGGGGCCGCGCCTTCCTTTAGCCGACGATGCTTATAGCGCTCCACGGCGTCTGAGGTAAGGTTCGCGGCCAGCACCCCGCCGAACGCCTGCAGTAGATGCTTCCAGCGCCATCCTAGCCCCTTTACGCTGCGGTCCACGCTGCCGGCTCCTTCGCCGTGCTGCTTGGCCTTGGCGTTGACCTCGTAATGCTCGCGCAGCGAAGCGTAAAGATCATCTACGGTGGTTGGCCGCCGCTCGCGCTCGGACCAGGTGCCCTCCCTTGCCTGACCCATCCGTTCGTCCAGCATTCTTTTCGCCTTGGCGCGGTCACGCAGGCCTGTGGACTCGCGGACGCAGATGCGAGCGCGAATGGGTTGGCCGTCCTTTCCCGTCTTGATCCCCTCCCGGTAATACTGGATGGTCCACGTCTGGTTGCCGTGTTTGCGGAAGAGCCCTCCGTCGCCGCGTTCGCGTCGCGCTTTTTTCTCACGGTTGCTATCGCTCACTTTGCGCCGCCTTTCCCGGCTCTCGCCTTCGCCTGCCGTGCCCTGCCCGCCTTACGCCTTCGCCGTTCGCTCTTCCGGGGTCAGAGCCTTGGCGCTAGCCCTGCCGCCTAGGCTTCCGAGTGTCCTTGCTGCGGACGACGTTTCGGCCTTCTTCGGGGACGTTTTCCTGTTCGCCATTTGTTCTACTCCTTTGCTCAGCGGCGTTTGCTCACCGCTGAGCTAGAGTATAACTGAATATGTCACAGTAACAGTTACAAATCATGGACTCATAGGACGCTTATCCGCCCTTTGGGTTCTGGTTTCACGGGTTCTTCAGAACAGTTCCAATTTCGGCCAGAAGCGGTCGGACCTGGGCCTGCCGTCCGGATAAGCGGCCTTGACCTGTGCGCCCCTCACCTCGAAGGCGATAATAGCGGCCAGAATTCGCCGCCAAATGTCTTCGTTGCACTCGCCGTCTACCTCCCCATCGTCATCGTCAACCATCGAATGTAGACTTAACCTCCGGCCATTGTCTTCCAAGCGAACGATGTGCATCACATCGCTCGCCGTCACTAGCTCAATCATCAAGTCACCTTCCTCACCTATCTCCGGGAACACGTTCACGTCCACTCCCCACTTTAGTGTCTCGCCCATATCGCGCTCGAACCATTGCTGAAGTTGGCTTTTGACCTTGCTGGTTTGTCTGCATTGTCTTGGCATACGGCTTCTCCTTTTGTGTTACTGCGACGATTGTCACCGCGCGGAGTGGCGTGTGACGGTCGGGTTTTTCGCCGCATATGTCGGCATACGCCGGCATGTTTCCGGCTACGTAGAGGCGTGGCGCTTTTTTAGGAATTTGTGTAGGTTATGTTTGAGGCGGACGCCAACCCAGACCCACAGCTGCTTTTCTTCGATGAATTTCTGCTGTTCGATTACTCTGAGGTCTTCGAAGCGTGGAGTGATCTGCGTCTTGAACTGCTTAGAATCGAGCACCACGCGTTCATTCTGGTTTTCGCAGAACGTTTTGTAATAGCGATATAGTTCTTCTCGGTTTTCGTAGAACTCTTTGCCGAATTCGCACGTCGTTTCCAAGAAACGACCGATGACATCCTGTTCTGTACGATACTTTTCGACTTCCGCCTGTACGATCGGGGCACGATACAATTCTCCGGTCTGGGCGTAGTCCAGATAGCCGTCCACCATCCACCTGAAAATGCCCTCCGCCTCCGCTCGTAGTTTTTCCTTGAGCATGGTGTCCTTTTGCTCCGGGGGAATTATTTTCCCGAAGGGCAGAAGGATAATCCGCCGCTCGATGGCAGCACTCATTCCACTTCGAAGTTCTGGCTTGTTATTGGTGCGGAGCCAGATTTTCGCTTGGGGCAGGAAGTTGAACTGTTCCTCGTAGAGTTGGCGAGCGGCCACCGAATCTTCTCCCGTAATTTGCTTGATGAGGTTTTCGTCCAGCATTCCACCCTGTTCTGTTTCATTAGTGGCGACAAAACGCGCGCCTCCGGCAAAGGGCGCAAGTTTGCGTTCTTCGGAAATTCCGTGTTTGCGAATGAGGAGCGTGTCGGAGGGCACGGCTATCGCATAGTCGCCAAGTATTGATTGAATGGATTCTAAAAGGGTGCTCTTGCCCGTACCGCCGGGACCGTACAGGACGATAAAAACCTGCTCCCGCGTGACGCCAGTTAATGAGATACCGAGCATCTGTGCCCGGGGGCAGCGAGAATGTCTGCATCAACTCTTCGCTACTTACCGGTAATCGAGATTTGAAATGGGCGAAAACCTCACTGTCGATTACGCGCGCCATTTCTAGTTTCAGATTGGCATCTTCCGGCAATGCCGCTAAGAACTTCCGCCAATCAGAAAGTCGGCGCTCTCGAAAGGCTTTAACATCCATCATTTGCCCCAGCCTTGTTGCAGCATCTTCTACGATCTGGTCAAACTGAAATGCCTGCCAATCCCTGTTGAGCCGAAGGCGGAGAATACCGAACTGGAGTTCGGCACTTTCGGGGTCCCGAGCTATCTTTGACACTAAGCCGGTGCAATGCACCGCGAGGGAACCTGTGCTCGAAATCGCGTTCGATTGCGAAGCCGCGGCGAATTCCTTCCACCATGGCTTTCGTGCCCGCTAGATCGCCGTGAAATCTCCGAAAGGTATGCGCCAGTGTTTCCATTGAAGCCAGGGTGTTCGGGTCCTCTGGGCCGAGAATCCGGCGCTCCTTATCGAGGGTCTCGCGGAACAGCTTCTCCGCCTCAGAATAACGTCCTTCAGAGCTCAGAGTAAACGCCAGGAAGCGCGCGGAATTAAGAGTGTCCATGTTCTCCGGGCCGGGGAGCCGGTGCTCTATATCGAGGGTCTCGCGGAGCAGCCTCTCGGCTTCGGCGTTATGGTTTTCTTGCATCAGAATAACCGCCAGGTTAGTCATGGTAACCAGGGTTTGCCGATTCTCTGGCCCGAGGACCTGACGCTCGACATCGAGCGTCTGGCGATCCAGTTTCTCCGCTTCAGCGCGATGACCTTCGTACCCCAGAACAGCACCCAGATCTTGCATAGAAGCCAGGGTATCCGGGTGCCGGGGTCCGAGAACCCGCCGCTGAATCTCCAGAGCGCGCTCGAACAGCGGCTGCGCGCGTGAGAAAAGGCCCAGATCCCAATAGGTGTCCCCCATGGTGTACATCATCTTGGCCTGCAGCTCCGGGTCATTCTGCAGGCTGGTGTCGATCTCCTTCGACGCCTTGTCGAGGACTTCGCGAGCGGTAACGCTGTTGCCCCGGGCTTCACTTGGATCGGGCACTGAAAACATGCCGGTCATGAACTGCGCGATGCGGTCTGCGCGGTCGCGCTCGCGCGTGATGCGCCGCAGCTCGATGGACTGGGTGATGGCAAAGCCCGCCAGCAGCAACACTCCCGCTGCCGCTACCACAACCCCCAGCCGGTGTCGGCGAATATACTTACGGGCACGGTATCCAACGGTTGGCGGCCGCGCGGTCACTGGCTCGTTGCGCAGGTAGCGTTCGATATCGGCGGCCAGCCCCGAAGCCGAGGGATAGCGTCGCGTACGGTCTTTCTCCAGAGCCTTGAGCGCGATGGCGTCCGGATCGCCGCGAAGTTGACGGGCAAGCGCAGGAGGGTCGGCACCGCGATTTTCCGCTGTAATAGCGGATTCGTCACCCATCGCGCGCAGCTTGGTGCTCGGCGGCGGCGTATCGTGGTCGCGAAGCCGGCGCAGCACTTCATCGAACGCCAGCTTGCGGAGGTCGAGCGGGAGCGAGCCGGTAAGCAACTCATAGAGCACCGCACCGAGTGAGTAGACATCGGTGCGTGTGTCGACGTCCTCGACGAGTGGGTCGGCCTGCTCGGGGCTCATGTAGCCGAGAGTTCCGATCATAGTGCCGAGGCGGGTGTACATGGTTGCGGCGGTGAGCTTCTGAGAGATTGCCTTGGCAACACCGAAATCGATGATGCGAGGCATGGGCCTGCCGTCGACTTCGGTGACGAGGATGTTCGAAGGCTTGAGGTCGCGATGGATGATGGCTTTCTGATGCGCGTGCTGTACGCCTTCGCAGACGAGGATGAATAGCTCCATCCGCTGGCGCACCGTGAGCTTGTGTTTGTCGCAGTAGGCAGTGATGGGGATGCCGGGGACGTACTCCATGGCGAAGTAGGGACGGCCTTCGGGCGTCGACCCGGCGTCGAAGACCTTGGCGATCGCGGGGTGGTCCATCAGCGCCAGGGCCTGGCGTTCGGACTCGAAACGCGCGACAACTTCGCGCGTGTCCATGCCGGCCTTGATGAGCTTAAGAGCTATGCGACGGCGCACCGGTTGCTTCTGTTCCGCGAGCCAGACTTCGCCCATGCCTCCGGTAGCGAGCAGCGAGATGATTTCGTATTGGCCAATGATCGTGCCCGGATCGATGGCATCGCGCTTCGATTCCGTGAACACGCTTTGCGCTGCTTCGAAGACGGGCTGCTCCAGGAGGTTCGTCGACTTGTCGACCTCATCCAGCAGTGCGTCTAATTCTTTCCTCAACTCGGTGTCTTCACCACAAGTGTCGTCCAGGAACGCAGATCGTGCTTCTGGCTCTAATTCAAGACTCTTGTGAAACAAGGTCTCCAGTTGATTCCAACGATCTGAGGAAGAGAGCATGCGACAGGTTTCTAGGCAGTTGAGGTGAGTTCGCGACGTAACCACGCTTTGGCCAACCGCATTTCGCGACGCACTGTTGCAGGCGAGATTTCGAGAACGGCTGCAGTCTCATCATAGGTGAGACCTCCGAAACAGCGCAGTTCGACAATTTCGCTTTTTCGTGGATCATGCGCAGCGAGGCGCTGGAGGGCTTCGTCCAGGTCCAGCACGCTGCCTGACGACTGCGGTCCGACAACTATGGCCTCGTCCAACGGGACTTTGGCCGCTCCACCACCACGTTTCACCCGTTTGTTCGTCCTCGCATGGTCCACGAGAATCTGACGCAAGATGCGCGCCGAAACTGCAAAGAAATGGACCCGGTCCACCAGAGACACGTCCGAATCAACCAGGCGCAAGTATGCCTCGTGAACGAGAGCAGTGGCTGCAAGCGTGTGGTCGGGACGTTCGGCTCTCAGGTATCGAGAAGCCTGCTTGCGAAGTTGGTCATAAACGAGGGGCATTAACTGGTCCAGCGCTTGCCTGTCTCCACTGCCCCATTGCCGAAGCAGTTCTGTCACGAAATGACGATTCGGAGACGTGTCCATGATTCACACTAGCAACCGCGACGGGCTGCTTTGAGGTGTTCACTACCTCGAGGCGCCTCCATTATATCCCACAAATTTTAGAAACGAAATGCGCTCACGGCGGGCCGATCCCGCATTGCTCGCCCCAAAGTCCCCCGGCTTTATGGACAAAAAATACGCCGCCGGAGATGATCCGGCAGCGCATTAGAGATTACGTTAAGGTTGGGGCGCCAGGTGTTTAAGGGTCTACAGTGATGGGCCGCGACGCGCCTGGTGACGCATGACCGGCTAAGTTGGATACCATTGGGTCGCCAGGGACTCATCCACTGCTCCCGCTCACCGGTAAAAGACTTGGGTTCGGTCTGTGCCCGGTACCAGCGAACGGTCGCGTAGAAGCGTTTAGTGGGACCAGCTGGCGGTCTGGATCGCGTGCTCGACGGCGCGGTGGGCTTCGTCGATGTGATCGATGGCCTGGTCGCGAAGACCGCGCGCAGATTCGTTATGCTCGCGGTCGGCCACATCGCGATGCGCATTTCCGAGGGCCTCCAGGGCGCGGTGAAACCGACCCGAAGCGGGCCCATCGGGCTGAACCGGTGGATGCACATTCAAATCTTTCCCGTCGTCGATAGCGGCCTCTTTGATCACTCGAATGGCTTCGTCGATTTCGTGGAGGGCCCGGTGTTGGTCATGTTCCACGACATCCGGCGCGTCGTGTTCGAGCAGAGCGCGGGCGTAACGCAAGTCGGACAGTGCGTGCAGATATCCTGGATGCGCTCCGGGCACATCTGCGAAACACGTGGCTGCGGGCAAAGCGAATGCCAGCGCCAATAATAAAGTTGGGATCTTCCAGATTGCTTTCATTTGTATTTTCCTCATAGGTAATTATTGAAGTGGGTTGTAACGGGATAAGCCGCTGTTGAGGTTAGTGGCACGCATTGGCGTATGATGCTTCAGTCGATTCGTAATCTCTTTTCCTTGTGGGTCGAACGAAGATGCGAGCAGAAACTGCTTTGTCTCGCACGTTCACACTTAGCAAAGCGATGTTTTTTGGCCGATACGATCACACCCAGGAAAGAAATTCGGGAGGACACCCGCTGAACCCGCGATCGGATACCGCCTCAGAAAGGAAAGGCACAACAATGCTGGTTCTTTGCTGAGGTTCTTGAAAGTCGGTCTATTACATCACGCACGCCCATGTAACAGCGGACGAATCAAGACAGCCTGCTCCAAAAGGTGGAATCAGCAAAGCAGGTATCTATTTCCTCAAGGAAAGCTTGCATTCCATCTGGGCCGCGAGTTACTCCTTCGACTTCTCTTGTAGGCACTAGGTGAATCGTGGGCTCCTCCCGATCGATAGGTGAGATTGATCCGCTATCCGGGCCTTTCAGCCAGGAGACGATAGCGTCGGCTATCTCGTACGTCTCCTTAGCCGTTTGGCTGAGGCCCTTTGTGATTGCCAATTCGTGGCTGGCTTGTGCCCTTAGCCTTTGATCAACGTGCCTGTACCAGTCATAGAAACCCGACTCGAACAATCGTTCAACCCCACGATTGCGAAGGACCGTCTCTGCGTGAGCGACCTCTTCATCGAATAGGGCAATGATGCACAACCTCATCAGGCAATTGACTGCCTCGCCCATCCTGGTCAGGCCTTCCCATCCACGCGCGCGGCCATTCTCCAAAAGACGCGCACTGTTTGCTGCGATCTTGACGGCCTGCGCGTGTATCGAATGAAGAGCATCGCCGATCAGCACGGCAGACAGCGCGAAGCGCACGTGCGACTCGAGGGGGAGTTCCATCAGCAACAGGTCCCGGGCGATCTCAGTGATCTCGCGATGGAGTATGTTGGCTTCGTAGGTGCTGTCTCGGACGTTTGCGCAAAACTCCGGACAGTCCCATTTGTAGGCTTTGATGGAGTAGTCTACGGCCCGCTGTGAAACTCTCGACATATCGAGAAGCTGCAAACGTAAGGTCTGTATGTATTGATGAATGTTCGTCTGTTTCATAAATCCTCTCGAGCTTCCGGAGGTGGCACGCAACAATGCGACTGCAGCGTTTTTCATCGTGTCTTTTCCTTCCGTTTCCTTATTGAACTTAGATAGGTCGAACGACGATCGTGCAGAAACTGCTTTGTCTCGTACGTTCGCACTTAGGTAAGCGATGTTTTTGGGCGGAACCGATCACGCCCAGGGAAGAAATCCCGTGGGCGGGCCACCGGCTGAGCCCACGACCAGATACCCGCCCGGTAGCCCAGCGTGTACGGTCGTCCCGGTGGAATCGCCAGTTGAGTGCTGTCTGTGACATAACCTGTGTATGAGCGGGCGGTGACACACACGTCTGGCTGCGTGGGGCACCCGGGGGACTCGGATTCGGGATCCCCCCACACTGCATCCCCCGTGAACGTTGCGCTCCGGGATACCCCACCCACCGTGGACAGACGGTCAATAAGTGAGGTTTACCTGTTGTGGAAGTGATCCGCCGTAACCGCATTGTGGAGTCAATGCAGAGAAGGGTTCGCCCTTCTCTTGGGCTAACTCGGCCGCATCGAGCACGGACCAGGCCGGAGAGGCAATCTGGATAAACCTGTAGTCATAGAGCCCCAGGTTATAGAAAGAGATCGAGCCACTAGAGGGGTAATCGCCGCACTGGACGATGTTGTAGACTTCCAGCACGCCGCCAAAAGCCCAATTGAAAGTCTGCCCGGAACTTGAGGTATTTAGCAGCTCGGAGAACTTTCCCGACGTCAAATCCCAAGTGACGATGTCCCACGTTGGACAGGACAGGGTTCCCGGAGAACATGTATCGAACATATAGCCAAGGATAGTATCTCCGGAATCGACTCTGGATGGCGGGGCCTCAAACACAGTGCCGGTCACGCAACAATTCCAACTGGCGATGCTCCAGGCTGAGGGGTAATCGCGGTTCCACCCTAAGACAGGCTGAATGATGCTCACCTTCGCGCCCGCCACGACGGGGAAATCCTTGTCATCCTCCATGCCGGGGAAGAGGAACACGACCTGGCCGTCATTCTTGCTCGGTGCTGGCGGGACCGTCCAGTTCGCGTGCAGATAGCCAAACGAGGTGCTGCTCTTGGTGGCGGCAGCTTCAACCCAGGCGTGGCCGATTGTGGGCTTTTTAAGACCCTGCTCATCCCCGATTACTGCTTCTTCGTTGGCTTCGTAGTGCGCATACCCGCACAACGGGATGCGATCGTAGGTTCCATTCGAGTGCCGGACAGAGTTTTCATCTCGCTGTACCTCATCCCCGTTACCCAGGTGCATGACGCAGCTTGGATGGAAATAGCCGAATGGAGTGATGACATAGTCTGCCGGAACTGCCGCCGGGCGGTTCTGTCCAGCTGGGGTTTGCGCTTGAGCTGCGGTCAAGCCAGCGACCAGCATGATGGTGGCAATCGACTTGAGAAGTCGGGAATATGGCGAGATACAGAACATCGTTTTTTCCTCCTGTGAGGGCAGGGCTTTGGCACGCGGTGCCGAGGGAGAATTTGTCGAGAGAATTTGCCTCCCGTCAACTGCTGCCTCACACTCTCCCTTTAGGCGAACGACGATACGTGCAGAAACTGCTTTGTCTCGTATGTTCGCACTTAGGAAAGCGATGTTTTTTGGCCGAAACGTTCACCCCCGGGAAGAAATTCCGGGGCGGGCCACCCGCTGAGCCAGCGACTAGATACCTAGCAGCGTGGCTGTCTGAGCAGGTCGGCGGGCAGACCGCGCCGACGATGGCCCAGAAGACCGATCCCGCACCGCCCGAACCGGACACCTGCGGGCGGATTTAACGGCAATGTGTATATGGCCCGATTGGCACGTCCCCGCCACTCCCCGAACCAGAGCGACCTGCGCGGCCTTCCGACGTGGAAGAAGATTTCGGCTAACCGTCAGAGGCTTTCTTCGCAGAGAGCAGCAGCAACCCGAGGTTCATGCAGCACTGCTGGAACGCTTAGGAAACATTGTCCTTTTCCTTACTGGGGCGGGTATCCGGTCGCTGGCTCAGCTAGCGGCCCGCCGTCGGGATTTCTTCCCTGGGCGTGATCGTTTCGGCCGAGAAACATCGCTTACCTAAGTGCGACCGTGCGCGACAGAGCATCTTCTGCACGCATGCTCGTTCGACCCACCAGGGAGAAGAGATTACGAGTCGACTGAAGCATCACCCGACAATGCGCCACCAACCGCAACAGCTGTTTGATCACGTTACAACAGCTACTACGCGACCGTTTCGAAAAGAGGCTCAGCGGCGCCGGTACCGGACACGGACCGAATTGTTAGACCTCGCACGGAAAGAAGGGACTGTGTATCTCAACGACGAAAACACCTGGGAGGAAGTGGGCAGCTACGATCCTAAAACTAATAAGCCTTCCAAAACCGGAGCCTATATTCGTGATTGCTTCAAGAATGGCACGGCTCAGAAGAGGCTTCTGGACACTTCGCTCAAGTTGTACAAGTTCAGCGATGGCGACAAACTCACCCGTCCGGACTCTAACGAAGTCAGCCCCTGGTGGAGCCCTTACGATGCCTGGGAGTGGGATGCAGGCTGGGAGGAACGCAAAAAACTGGCCGCGCAACTTAAAGTCAACACTCGTGAACTGGGGCGGGTTACTTCGGCCATCAAGGAGAACTGGAGCTCGCTTTCTCATGTGCTGGTGATCCATTTGAACAATGGAGCGTATGGGTATTTTGGGGGTTTCGCCCAAATGTGCCGGATTGACGAGGGGAAGGATTCTAAGCGCGAGCCGAACATCGAAGGCAACGGAGACACCAAGAATCTTCCCGGTGGCGGAAGTCAGTTCTACATCCCCAATCTCACTTCAGGTTATGTCACGCTGATCAATGTCGAATTGCTCGCCTGATGAGCAAAATCCGGATAGGGACTCAATTTTCAATCTCTACCGAGTACCGGCCGCGCAATAGCTATCGAAGTCAGATTTCTTCCTGGTCGTGATCGTTTCGGCCAAAAAACATCGCTTACTAAGTGCGAACCTGCGAGACAAAGCAGTTTCTGCAAGTACTTTTGCGCGGCCGATCTGTGGCGAACAGATTCGCTACGGCGCGATGGGAAGACAAATATCTTTTACCAACCGAAAGGAACCGACAATGGCAGTTGATTATTTTCTGAAACTCGATGGGATTCAAGGCGAGGCCGCGGACTCAAACCACAAAAACGAGGTACGAATCACGAGCTGGAGCTGGGGTGCTTCCCAGGTGTCCTCCGTGGCAGGCACGGGCGGATCGGGCGCGGGCAAGGCCGATCTGGCTGATTTCAGCGTCATGACCTACTTCGACAAGGCAACGCCCAAGTTCTTCAAGTCAATCGGCGCGGGCAGCCACATCAAAACCGGCACGATGAGCGCGGTCAAGTCCGGCGGTGATGGCAAGCCTTACCTGAAGGTCGACTTCAAGGAGCTGTTTGTCAGCAGCCTGCAGATTTCGGGGACGACCGAGATTCCCATGGTCAGCCTCTCGTTCACCTACAACGAGATCAAAATCGACTACTCCACTCAGAACGAGCAGGGCAACCTCACCAGCACAGGCCCGGTCACCTATAACACAAAGGAAAACAAGCTCTCGTAAGCCGCTCATTCGTGGCCGCGCTCGTCCTATCGAGCCGGCCATCCAGAGCCGTGAGGAGATCGAACGGCACCGATCTGCTCAAGGCCAACGGCATCCGGATTAGCATGAGCCGTGCGGGCAACCCTTACGACAACGCGCAGTGCGAATCGTCCTCTCGTGTCCTACCTCTCCTTGCACCGGTAGAAGCTGTCACGAGGCCGTCCGTTCCTTCGCAAAATCACGAAGAGGTTCGTTTCCAGAGCGCATCCAAATCTGTAAATCTGTCTTTATTCGAACGCCAGCAGCCCACGTCGGTAAGTGCGTGCAGCTTCTATTCGCCGCACCGCTGTCGCATGATGATTATTGTGGAAACGATTCGTCTTTGCTTCTCTCACTTAGAGTCGCCCACCTGAGTCCACGCAGCAAGAATTCTTGGCGATACAGCCGCCGGCAAAGGTGCATAGTGAAGTTGTTTGGCCAACGCAAATTGATCCTGGGCCTGATGACGAAGATCGCTTGCATTAGTCGCATTGTTCGGATCGGCGAGGAACACTTGACAAAGCAGAGAGGCGCCGAGATAGAAGTGAGCCGCCCCCGCGTGTTCGCCACCTCCTACTTGCAGGTATCTGCCGATAACCTCCTCCGCAGCGTCGAACTTGGATGCGTAGAACTCCGTGATTCCTTCAATCAGGCCTGATTCGATCGACTCCTCCGTGCTCTTCATCTGTTCGAGCACGCGTTTTTTGCCCGAAGAGGCATCAGCTTGCTGGCTATCCAATTTGAGTACAGACTCATACGCCTGCAGTGCGTCTTTCAGATTCCCGGCAGTCTCCTCGCGATGAGCAACCCTGAGGATACCTTTGATCTTCTCCGCGTTCCCTTTGGCCTGAGGAGATTCTTCCGTTGCGGGAGCATGGGTCTGTTGAAAGGGCGGCTGCTGTAAAGACGCCCGTCGCGCCTTTTCCTGGTCAGCCTTCGCCTGAGCGTCAAGGGCATTTCGCGCGTGCTCGACCGGCTGGCCGGGACCGTTGGGCAAAATCGTTGCTGCGGCTTGATACTTTTTCGCCGCATCTTTAAAGTCGCCGCTCTGAGCAAACGCATCACCCTGCTTTATGGTAGTCCGATATAGGTTGATCTTCGCTTCGAGCTGGTTCGCGGCTTCCTTCGTCGAAGGCGACTGTACTCGCTTCAACATTTCTTCTGCTTTATCAAAGTCGCCACCTGCGTACGCCGTACCTGCAGCCGCAAGCGCCAACTGGCTGACCTGCTCTGGCGGCAACGTGCCACCCTCGATGCGAGCCTGCAATATCAGTGCCTGCGCTTGTTCCTTAGCCGGTCCGAACGTGATCTTTGAAAGGTCGCGCACTGCTCCCGGAAAGTCTTTACGTTGCATTTCCGAGCGTCCTGCATCAAGGTCGGCCTGGAATTGCGTCAGCGTTTTTTGGAGATCCTCTTTCGCCTTTTCGCATTTCTTGTCATATTTCTTTGAGTCCAGCTGAGCGGCCTGACACAGATAGTTGGCTTCTCCCTGGAAGTCTCGCGATTTCCTGGCCTGTTTTGCCAAGTCCCGGAGTTGATCCGCGCTCTGGCCAGGCTGCGGGTTCTGGGCCACGATCGCGGTTGTGGTCAACAACAGCATTGCGGTCAGCACAATTCTCATTGATTCGCTCCAATCATGACCTGCTGAATATCCGGGACTTCGATTTGCAGCATGCACAAATGGTTGTTGCCTGATATGCTGCAGCTCACAATCTGCTTGTCTCCATTCGGTCCGGCGAGAGTGACTTTGTATTGTCCTGCCTTTAAATCATCCAGCCGCAAGGGCGTGGTGCCATCCTCGGGCAACAGGATGCTCTTTCCCTCACCGTCTTGAACCTGCAAAACTCGTGCCCAGGGAGAAGCATTGATCTCCATAAACGTCGGCAGAGCCGCCGGTACAGGAGCAACCACTGCAATCTTGTTTGCCGCAGCCTCACGATGGCGGAGACGGAGCAGCCAGATCGTTGCAAGTGCTACCACTACAAACGCGGCTCCCCGGATGACGGCCAGGAACGTACCTGACTTTCGAGTTGCACTGCGGAGAGCACGCGCAGGTTTCGCGCGGAATGCACGTTCAGATTCCTGCTTCGACGACACATGAGCGGGCTGCAAAGGGGGTCCGGCGAGAGACGACGGCGCCTCTGTCCTCTTCGGGATTGCTGACGCGTCACGAACTTCCGCTGATTCCTGTTCCTGCTCTGACTGCTCCCGGTTTGTAAGGGCGAGCAGGTGCTCGAAGTCCTCGTCCAGGCCCAGCGTGCCGATTGCCTCTTCGAGCACGCTCCGTGCTGCCGCGTATCTTTTTGCCTCCAGTGCGGCATCAGCCTTGAGGAGAAATTCCTTCCGTGCTGCATTCGCCGCATTGTTTCTCAGGTGTTCCTGAAGCCGTGCCCGAGCTTGCAAGAGCGTTTCGTCTCTCGGAGCCTGCTCAAGCCCGTTTTCAATCGCCTGCAGAGCCTGTTTCGGCTGATCATTGAACAGTTCCTGCATCTTTAGCATGGCCGATCGCACGGCCTGCTGAGTATCGAAGCCTCGCTTCCTGGATTCGACTTCAACTTTCAATCGAACCAACAAACCTTCGCCAGGGAGCGATTCCAATGCTCGCGTAACACGATCCTGAGCCTGAGCAAAGTCCTCACGGTCAAGTGATTCTTGGATCTCGTTTGCGATCTTTTCCAGGAATTCTCGCTGCCGCGTTTCTTTTTGCCGGGTCGTCACTGTGAAAAGCAGTTGCTGAACCTCAGCGTGACCGGGATCGATTTCGGCCGCCTCGTGAAGCCGTGCAATCGCTTCGGTATACTGTCGGTTGGCGTAGTTGTTGCGAGCGGCTCGCAACCGCTCCTCCACATGAAGTGCTTCCTGTCTCTGTCGGATTTCACGAATGATGAGTGAATACGCATTTCGAAGATCGGTACTATGCTCGTCGATCCGTAGAGCTTGCCCCAGAAACTCTTGAGCTCCTGTGAGATCCCCGCGGCCCCGCGCTTCTCTCGCCTGCTCCCACAGCATCGCCACTTTTTGTTGCTCGCGCTTCTGTTCCTGTGCCTCGTGCAGTTGCTCATCGATTCCAAACTGATTTTCCGTATCCATCTTCCGGGCGCGCTGGAACTCGGTAATTGCATCATCCCAGCGAAGTTCGGCAACAGCGCTATGAGCATGTTCGAGAATCAGGCGTAACTGCTCCCCACGCTGCATTTGACTCAGACGCTCCTGCACTTCATCGATCAGAGCCTTGGTATCGAGATTCCCTGGGTCACTGCGCTGCGCCTGCAACAATATTGTTCGCGCATTCACAAACTGCCGTTCAGCCATCAAGCGCCGTGCAGTCTCAAGCAGCGCCTTCACCCGATCTTGTTTGACAGCGTTTGAAACCACTTGCAGATCGAGCGCCATTTCTTCCGCAGTCTCATAGCGGTCCTCCACCCGCTTCGCCAGAGCCTTTTGCACGACGTCGCTTAAACCTTGAGGAAGATCCTCCACAAAATCCTGAAGGGGAGTATATGGTTCATGAATCACACGATAGAGTGCTGAGGCGTCATTTCCCTTGAAGGGCAGTTCGCCTGTCAGCATCTCGTAGAACATCACACCGGTTGACCATATATCCGCCCGGTTGTCACTTGCTTCACCCTTCAAACGCTCGGGTGCGATGTAATGGAACGTTCCCAGCAAGGCGTTTGTTTGAGTCAACTGCTTGGTTTGATCGGCAAGACGGGCTATACCGAAATCGACGATTGTCACGCGACCATCAGGCCGCACAAGCACATTTGCGGGTTTTATGTCACGGTGCACAACGCCGTGTCCGTGGGCATAGCCAAGTCCGGCACAGAGCTGTTCCACGATAGAGAGCACTTCAAGCGCCGACAAGCGCTTCAACCGGCGCAACATTTTTTCGAGCGATTCGCCCGCAATGTATTCCATGGCAATGAACGGGCTGCCTTCGTGTTCTCCCAATTCATATACCGTCACGATGTTCGGGTGGCTCAGAATTCCGGACCTGGCCTCCAGGTAAAAGCGCTCGCGCAGCTCTGGCGTGACCTCAGTCAGCGTCTTGATAGCCACTTCGCGGCCAATCAGGGGGTCTTCCCCGCCATATACGATCCCCATCCCCCCTCGGCCAAGTTCGCCGGTGATGCGGTACCGTCCAATCTGCGTCGCCGCCATCGATAAACTTTCTGCCATAATGCAGGCTCCGATTCCTGCGCCAAACGAAAGGCCGATATGATCGCGGCGGCCTATGTGTGGAGATTTGCCGCCCAGCTCGATCTCCCTCACGCCAATCATCCGTAGATTCTCGGCACGTCTAAATACATATGCGGCATTTGGCTCTCAATGCGCTCATTTCTCCGAAAATTTCGCGCCAGGAAAACGACGATCGCCAGCTCGCTCGACCCTGGAGTATCCCGTTTTTTTGGTTTTTCATCGCCGCGGTCAAGTTTCTGTTGCGCTCCGGGCAGCGTCCACCCGTCGGAGTGAGGCCATGGACGCGCCACTATCTGATCTGGGTTGCGCAGCTGCGTTTCACACAGATAGCTCAGGAGGCCACGCGGCAGGGTTTTCTGCACGAGGTGGAGCACATGCGGGAACGGGTAGCGCGCCTGGAGCAAGCCATCATGGAGGCAGTCAAGCTGGCCTCACCCTCGTTACACCAAGTCATCGACGACTTGCAGGCACTGCGCGGTGGCGATTCATCACTCATCGAGCGGTCAGATATGAATTTGGCTTATCTGCCAACGTGCGCTTGAACACTCGGGCGCATGCCTCGATGATCCGCAGCCCGTCGTGCTGAGTGCCAGTATTAAATTGCTCTCCCTCGTGATCCACTGCATTGCTGACCATCGCGACGGAAGCAACTGCTACGCCTTGCGCCGCTCCAAAGGCAAATAGCGAAGCGGCCTGCATTTCGACCGCGAGAACACCCTCTTTCTCCCACATCTGCAATTGCGTCTGGGTTTCCCGATATGGAGCATCCGTCGTCCAGACCTTGCCACTCCGAACCGCCCAGCCAATGACAGCCAGCTCTTTCTCCAAAAGGGCAGCGATGTGAGGTGCTGGACAGTCAATCTCTTTCCCGGCCGGCAGATAATGCAACGAGGTACCTTCATCCCGAACAGCGCTTGTAATGGGCACGAGACAAGGGAGAGGCAGTTCGCGAGAAATCCGGCCAGCAGAGGTCAGGCCGATGATCAGTTCCACTCCGCAAGCTGCCAACTGTTCGGCGATCAGCACGGCATAGGGTCCACCGATGGTGCGTGGGATGATGCCGCATACTACGTCCTCAACTTCGATCCCGAACATCGTTGTGTGAAAGCAGGGCCATGCCGGAAACGGCTGCGCGAGTCCCTGACCGACAAGCCAGTCGGTAATGTCGCCATCGAATTCAAGAATGCAAACCGGTGGCAACTCACCGTCCGGAATGCAACGCGCGCGCCGGGCGGAGTCCATAAGGCTCTGGGGAGTGAACGCGGTAGGCTCGTCAAGAAAGTGGTTCAAAAGCGGCAGCTTGTCCATGTCATCTATTTTCGCTTGACAATTCGACCTTGGATGTCGAGGCCGACAACAACCAGAAACTGTTTGACCTCTGGCGCAGCTCGGCGACTATTCTGGCTGGATCCGGCAGATTCGAGTAGATTGTGGATGGCGGGTGCGGCAATGACTCACGATGCAGCCATTTCTCGGTGCCTGTATCCCCCGCACACCGGAATGGCGACGGGGCGCGCATAACCGGCACCACGTCTCCAATTCAGGACCAACGCCTTCTTCGTCACCGACCACGGCCACCAAGTCGCTCGGCCGGCTGCGGTGCCGGACAGCGATCAACTCGGGTAACAGGCCCGATGCGAAGGTCTTTCGCCCAATGTCGAGATCAACGTCTGCCTTCATCGGAATGTGCGCATTCTACGGGTCGGAGAAAGCTTCGTGCCGGGTGCCCTATTGGGCTTTGATCCAGTTATCCGAACCGGTCAGCTTGACTGCCACATCAGAGATGAAGATGTGTAGGGGTTTGCCATCGGCGGTGCCGCGATGCTCTGTTGAGAAAAGGAGAGGACCAGCCTTCTTATAGCCTGTCCACGTTGCGATGACGACGCTCGGCTTCTTGTCCCCGCCGTGGTGGAACACGAGTAACTCGACGCGGTTGTCTTTGCCGACGTAGAGTTCCCAGGTATCTCCGGGCGTGTAGCCGCCAGCCTCCGCAGGATATTTCACCACCACCAGTCTGGCCGAGCCGGTTCCCACCGGCAATTTTTGCATACCTTGGTCCGTTACAGTGGCGCTCGTGTCCCAATAAGCGTGGAGGGGGAATAGAAGCCAATAATTATCGTTGACGAAGGCCGGCTCAACCATGTCTTTTACGTTGGCAGGTTGGCTATTAAGCTGAGACTGCAGATAGGTCACTTTCACCGGCTTGCCATCTTTATCCGTGCCTTCGAAGGAAACCTTGCCGGTCTTGGGCTCCCACTCCCACACGTGAGAAGCTTTGAAGAGTCCGGTAATTTCCCCATTCCAGGTGTAGCGGATAGCCTCGACTTGTCCGAACGAATCAAGGCCATAGGTCTTGGCGATCTGTTCGAGAATTGGCGGACGCTGTTGCTGCGCCCAGGAGTTTGGGGTAAGGACCAGTACAGTGATAGCTAGAAGGCGAATCATCGAATAACAGCTCGATTTTGTCATGGAAATCTCTCCTTTGCTTCAACGGACGCTGTCTAGATGTTGGAGAGACATCTTTGGATGCCGAATAGTTGGGCGAACGATACCTCAATCTGCTGGAGCGCGAGCGTGCCGGGGTTCCCCCCAACTGTACAACCAGATCATTGCAGCAGCTATTGCTACGCATCCGTATTCGAGCGGCATTACCCACCCGGGAAGCGGTCCCCAGGGACGCCCGAGCGCGTGCATATGCCATTCAACGTAAACGGGAATGATGCTAACGGTCCAGACGATGATCAACAGAGTCGAGGACGACGTTAGAAATGGCAGCAGCCAGAGAAGGTACCACGGGAATACGGCGGGTGCGCACACCAGAGATGCTGCCATTGGCCACGCAAACGCGTACAGAGACGACTCGGGCGCTGCCCTTCTTAGCCAGGTTGCCGTCGCCAAGCCGGCAAACAACGCCACGGCAGCCAGCAACTGCGGAAGCGCTACCTGATCGAGTGCCGCAAACACGGGACCATTAAAGCGCCAATTCTGCACGTAGGTGCCAAGCGAGCCAATCGGAATGCGGCCGTGGTTAAGAAAGGGCAGGTATAGAAGTCCCACCAGGGCTGCCGCCAGCGCAGCATCGCGAATGCGAATCCGTTTCCAGTAAAGAGGCAAGAGTACGATCGGCAGAAATTTCACAGACACAGCCAGTCCAAGCCCGACGGCCGCGGCTGCCCGCCATCGGCGTGCGAGCGCAGCGGCCGACACCAGCAAAAAGAGCGCGCCAACAATATCGATATGACCGCTTCCCGCCACCTCTATGGCCAATAATGGGTTCCAGGCGAACGCGAGAACCAGGTGCGCTCCTTGCCGGCTATAACGTAAGACATCGAGCAATACGAGAGCAATTGCCGATTCGCAAATTACAAATGCTACTTTCAGTGCAAAGGTAGATTCGTGAATAGCGGTCACGGCGCGAAAGAATAGCTGCGCTCCCGCTGGATATGGGCTCGGTAGATCCGGGTTGTTCAGCTTTCGGGTTTCCACCGTATGAAGCGCATTGGCGGCAGGATCGCTGGGAACGACAATATAGGGGTTGTAGCCGAGCCTTTCCAGGCGGCCATCCCAAAGATATCGATAAATATCTTCATCGGCGCCTGGGGGCACACGAAGAAACTCAATGTGCCATATGGAAGCCAAAATGAGCCCAATGACGACAACACGATGGGAGAATCTTGGCGTAGCAAGAAACTCACGGATCGCTAAAAGGTACGCGATGCCCGCAAGGGTCAAGGAGGCCATGAAGTACGGTCCGCCCCTATCGCCGAAGTTGCGGGAACAAATCGTTAGTGCCACGCACAACGTGGCGCCAAGTATGTACACTCTCCACGCCGGGGTGATCTTCACGATTCTCCGGTGCCCGTCCGTAATTGTGCCGCTGCAAGCTCCCACTCTTTAAGCCACATTGCCGTGCGTGGCGCCCTTGTCGGAGCCAGACGCAACTCCGCTGCCAGACGAGTCAGGTCGTCCGCTACGTCGACATCGTAAAAAGGATCTGCGAAACCTACGGAAAGCTCAAGAACTCTCGCGCGCGAAAGGAGTGTCTCCAGCGCGCTACTGGTGCCCATTCCGTCGCGTGCGAAAAGCGTAGGATGTCCAGCCTTCGCCCCTACAAGGTAGTAGCCTCCGTCGTGCGTTAGTCCTACGACTAGGTCATGTGTAGCCAGCTTTTCGAACGCTTCTTTGAGAGCGGCACAGGGCAGGTGTGGGCTGTCGCTGTTGAAGGCAATGATCCGTCGTTGATGATCGTCCGCGAAGTGCGCAAACACCGAAGTAAGGCCTGCAGCAAGACCTTCACCTTTCTGCCCAACTACGGTTACTTCATTACCTGCCAACTCCGCCAGCTCGTTTACGTCCGAGTGCGGACACATGATGGCTACTTCCACATTGTCCAATGACCGCGCCAACGCCAGCGTGTCGTTCAGAAGACAGAGATACAACGCGGTTACGGCGTCAAGAGGAAGGCTCGGAGTCAAGCGGGTCTTCACCGCGCCCGGCCTCGGTGCTTTCGCCATGATTACCAGCACACGGTTGCTGTTCCGCGCTGGCACCCCGGTCTGGGTTGGGGGTTTCATCGAATATCGACGGCAGTTACGCCGACCGTTGGGCTCCCGCCTTCCGTTGTCGAAAATAATACCGTGCCATCAGGCTGAAAATGAACCAGGCAGCACCGACCGTCCCTTTGAGCGTGCCGCCGATCTTCGATTTTCCGATACGCGGATAGTAGCTCACCGGGACTTCAACCACGCGGAATCCGCCTAGGGCGCCTTTGAGGATCATCTCGACCGCCCAACCATAGGTGGTCTCTTCGAGGGCAAGCGCGTGTAATACTTCGGCGCGGCCAGCGCGAAAGGGGCCGAGATCGCTGATTTCCAGTCCATAAAGAAGTCTGATCAGGCTCGCCGCGAGACGATTACCGGTCACCTGGTGCCAAGGCAACGCCACGGCAGAACGCCGGTCCTGCAAGCGTGACCCGAGCGTGATGTCCGCACGTCCGTCAGCGATTGGAGCTAAGAGAATCGGCAGTTCAGCGGGCCGATCGCTGTAGTCGCCATCAAGAAACACCACGACGTCAGGGGAATTTGCCGCGGCCAACCCGGTGAGGCAAGCTCGCCCATATCCGCGGCGCGGCTCCTGAACGACACGGGCACCCATTCTTGCGGCGATCTCGGCCGTTCCGTCATTCGAGTTGCTGTCGACAACGATGACCTCAGTCGTCAGGTCAGACGGAAGATCCGCTAAAACTCGTCCAATCGCCTGCGCTTCATTATGGGTCGGAATGACTACGGATACACGCACGTGAGCTTGGCCCGATCACCACCACGGAGAAGATGGCCACCGTTGCGAAAGCCACGCGTCAACGCCCCATTTCCGGCCGGCGCGTCCGATAGCCAGCCCGAGCGATGCGAGCACCGAAACCAGCAGTTCCCAGATCCACGAGGTCCCCAGTTCCGAAATCCATAGGCTGCCGAGAAACAGAAAAGCCACCAACGCGGCAGGTCGGGTAAACAAACCGATGACGAGCAAGATGCCCAGAGAAATCTCGGTCGTGGCCTGCATGGGAGCCGCCATCGCTGCGTGGCTTGCCGCCAAGGCCATCACCCACTTCCATATAGCCGGGCAGTGACTTGACTTGATGTAGTAGCTGATCAGTCCTGCATAGCCGGCTGGCGTGTAAAGACCTTTTCCTAGATTTTCGAAAAAGACCCAAACGAACATTGCCCCAATCGTCACGCGCACCAGCGCCAGCCCGTTTGCGGCGGATAGCTGCTTAGCGTCAGTCGGTATCGGACTTGCATTCGAACCCATCAGGAAACCTCATGACCTGCGTACGTTTTACTCGTTTTGCGACGCAAAGCCTGGTTTAGAAAAACGATCCGAATCCTGTGCCTTCCCTGGCAGGGAAGCTAGCGGATGTGCAAAGACCATATCAGATCGCACCAACACCCATTGAAAAGATAAACACCAGTGGGTAACAAAAGCAAAACAAGCTCAGCCTAAGAAGAGGATTCTCAGCTATTGATAACAGGCCGACGCGCTCATTGAGGCAGGAGACTTTGGTCCTCTGGTCCTCTTTCTCGGTTCCGACGGGATGGTCGCCCAACCTTCCTTACCCCGAAATGGGGCTACTTCCGGATTGGCGGTGATCCATCGAATATGAACCAGATCAACCCGCATCAGTGTGTTACTATTTTTTCACTTTATGAGTAAGACCGAACACCCACGCTACTGTTGTTGTTGCCCTCAGCATCTGCGCGCAATCTGCGCCTAGTCCCCCAGCGGCGGTTCCGATTCCCACGATCAGGCAATCATCGCTGAGAAGTCAGTAGTGAATCTAACCCGTAAGAGCAGCCGTCTGCCCAGTACCCACGTGTAACCACATAACAACAATGGCTCGCCCCGATGCGCTTGATCGCACGGATGTGTCGGCCGCTTATTTCATTTGTGACGAGGATGCCATGCAAACAATCAAACGATGGGTCCGGGAACTCCCGGCCTTGCTCGCCCTTTTGCTGCTCGCCTCTGCGCCTTTGCTGGCGCAGACATTTCGCGGCAGCATCAACGGCACAGTCACCGACCCCTCGGGCGCAGTCGTTGCCGGCGCAAAAGTGACGGCTATCGACGTAGCGACCGCGGTTACCCGCGAGACCGTTTCGTCCGGCGCCGGCGAATTCTCGTTCAGCGACCTTCCGCTTGATACCTACACGGTCAAGTTTCAAGCTCTTGGGTTCCAGAGCACTGAGGTCAGTGGCGTGCAGGTGCTCGCAGGCAAGATTTATACACTGCCGGTCAAGTTGACGGTTGCCCAACAAGCCTCCACCGTCGAAGTCTCTGCCCAAGCTGTTTCGCTCGACACAACCACTGTCACGCAGACCACTACCCTCGATTCGAAGGCTTTGCAGGACGTGCCGCTCAACGGCCGCGACTTTACGCAGCTTCTCGGCACCTCGGCGTCGTTCGCCGGCTACAACAACAATGGTTCGGTCAACGGTACACGTGGCAACCAGATTAACTACACCATCGACGGCACGGACAACAACGATCTTTACCTGAACGTGGACGCCGTCAACCAGGGCGGCATCAGTGGCATCGCCGGCGTCATCTATCCCATCGACGCGCTCGACGAGTATTCGCTACAGACAACGGGCAACAGCGAATCCGGCCGCAGCCCCGGCGGTAACCTGAACATCACCACCAAATCCGGCACCAATCACTTCCACGGCTCTGCTTATTACTTCAATCGTAATCAGGCGCTGGCTGTAACTTCGCCCTTTGTGACTCCGGGGACTCAGGAGCAGCCGCTGAGCAACCAGAACTGGGGCGGTTCGCTCGGCGGCCCCATCTGGCGTGACCATACCTTCTTCTTTCTCACCTACGAGGAGCAGAAGTTCGTCATCGGAGAGCCCAATACCGTCACCGAGCCCTCGCCGGCTTATCAAACGCTGGCGCTCGCGGAACTGAGCAAATACAACGTCCAGCCCAGTCAGGTCTCGCAGAACATCCTGAACACGCTCTGGGATCCGAGCGAGATTGCCAACCTTCCTGCTCAACCGGGCAACTACTCCAGCACCGCGCCGCAAAGTGGCTACAGCCATAACATCGTTGCGAAGATAGACCACAACTTCAGCGAAAAGAGCCACCTGTCGGCACGCTGGTATTTTGGCCAGGGATATGCCGTGGCTCCTTCATGCATATTTGTCTGCTCCTACCTTCCGGAGTATTTTCAGACCGTTCCCTCGCATATCCAGAACTACGATCTGGTCTGGAATTACAGCCTGCGTTCCAATATGGTGAACCAGGTTGCGGCCGGCGTCAGCTACTTCACGCAGTCCTTTGCCGATGCGAACCACGGCCAGAATCCCCTGACACTGGCCGGTCTCAACACAGGTGCGAGCCTGTCCGGCTCTCCGCAGATGGCCATCAATGGCTTCGACTCGATCGGCGTCACGCCGACTTCGGGCCGCAACGACATTACCGGCCATATCTCGGACACAGTTTCCTGGGCCGTCGGCAGGCACCAGATGCGCTTCGGTCTTGAGTATCGCCGCGCCTACATCGACCTCTATTACAATTGGGGCGCGCGCGGTGCCTTCAACTTCGGCACTGGCGGGGTGCTCGGGCCCTGGGCAAACGATCCCTCGGTCACAGACTCCAACATCCTGAACCTGGCCGACTTTATGGCCGGTTACTCGTTCCAGTCGACCATTACCCTCGGCACCCAGGAGCGCTTCATCTACGCTCACACCGGAGCCGCTTTCGGGGAGGACTCCTGGCAGATCACGCCCAAACTGAACATCAACCTCGGCCTGCGTTATGACTACCAGCAGCCCTTCTACACCAACCCCTCGAACCTCTCTATCTTCGATCCCACTAGCTCCACCGGTCTGGTGGTAGCCAGCGGCGGTTCAGGCACGCCGAAGTACATCTACAACAGCAACGGCCTCAACTTCTCGCCCCGTGTCGGATTTGCCTACGAGCTGCGCAGCGGCACGGTCATCCGCGCCAACTATGGCATCTACTTCGACCAGCCCGCTGGCCAGGCCTTCTTTGGCAATATCGGCATCCCCAACGGCGGCGCAGGCGGCGTAAACAATAACCCGGTTGGCAGCGAACCGAATGAGTCCATTGTTCTCAACGCGGCCAACCCTCCACAACCAATCTGGACGTATAACCAGCCAACTCCGATCTTCACACCCAGCCAGGGTCTGCCCACTGGCGACAATGTGGTCTCCATCTACTCGGTCAGCCGCAACTTCAAGACCCCCTACGCCCAGCTCTTCGGCCTGAACGTCGAGCAGAGCCTGGGCAAGGCGTGGCAGTTGAACGTCGGCTACGTGGGCACAGTCAGCCGCCACAACCTCGTCCTGCAGGACATCAATCAGGCAGGGCTGGGCAGCCAGTATGCATCTGTGCCCTACACCTCAACGACCTGCGCGCCGGCGTTCAGTGGGGCAACAGAGAGTGCTCCCGGAAACAACCTGCAGTGCTCGCGTCCTTACTTCAGCCAGTTTCCTAACTTCGGCATCATCAACCAGATCAACTCCGCTGCCTCGTCCAGTTACAACGCACTGCAGATAACGCTACGCAGCAGTTCGTGGCATGGGTTTACCAGCCAGTTTGCCTATGCCTATAGCCACAATCTGGACGACTCCAGCGTTTTTAACACTATTCCGCAGAACTCGATGAATCTAGCCAGGGACTGGGGCAACGCGAACGCTGACATCCGAAATCACTTCGCCGCATATCTCAACTACGAGATTCCAGCCTTCGGCCACGGACCGAGTGCTCTGACGCATGGTTGGGAAGTTAACGGTATTCTCAAGTTCCAGAACGGCATGCCGGTCAACGTCCTCACCGGGCAGAATAACAGCGGAACGGGTGAGAACGAGGACCGTGCCAGCATCACCGGCCGGGCGCTCAACAGCAACCGCTCCGTACAGCAGCACTCTTTCGCGCAGTATCTCAACCAAAACAGCTTCACCGTGCCCGCGAATGGCGCCTATGGCAATCTGGGCCGGAATCAGGTCATCGGGCCCGGCTTCGGAGACGTCGATCTATCGCTCGTTAAGAACTTGCCCCTCTACAAGGAACTTGTTCGCGCGCAGTTCCGCGTGGAGATGTTCAACGTCTTCAACCGCACTAACCTCGCGCAGCCGCTGAATAACCTTGGCTACGGTTCCGCATTTGGCTGGAGCACCTCAACCATCGGCGTCTCCTATGGCGCGCCCGGCATCGGGTCCGGCGAACCGTATAACACGCAACTCGCCCTGAAGATTCTTTTCTAAGAGTTCTTTGGGAATGCAGTGAGCCGGCCCCTCGGGGTCGGCTCATGCGTTTGATAAGAAGCTGATTCATCGCAAAACCTCGAAATCAGTCCAGAGAAACGCGCTTTCGTTGATCAATCGGCGAAGGACTACTGCCTCGGCACGGCAGACGTGTACCAAAAGATCGTTGATTTGTTGTTAAGGGTGCTGAAAGGGGTGCCGAGATGACCAGCCTTAGGTCTGCGGCAAGCCCGTTTTTACGGCAAAGTGGATTATTTCCGGTTAGGCGGTAATCCTCCCGCGACCCAAGAACGCGCCTTTCAATGGATCGAAAACCCTCGATGAGCGCGTTGGCGATTTTGCATGAACCGAGCCCCCAATCTCAACATGCGATCCCAAAGGCGCCCATGCAGGGCCTTTCCTATTCCGTTCGCAATGCCTGCATGGGATCGATGGAGGCCGCGCGCCGTGCAGGCAAAAACGCCGCCATAAGGCCGCAGACCATCAGTAGCCCTGAAACCGTCACGACGGTGAATGGATCATGCTGGCCCACGCCAAACAGGAATGACTTGAGCAGCCGCGTTGCGATCCATGTGCACGCGAGTCCCAGGCCCAGCCCCAAAACCATCAGCACCGCGGCGTTTCTCAGGATGAGCAGCAACACATCGCGCCGCGCCGCTCCCAGTGCCATGCGTATACCGACCTCGCGCGTGCGCCGATTCACTGAGAACCTCATCAACCCCGACAATCCCACCAGCGCCATGATCAACGCAATCCCGGCAAACACCGTCAGGAGCGAGGTCTGAAAACGCCGCCGCGCGGTGACCATCGAGACCAGGTCACCCATGGTGCGTATATCGGTTACGGCGACATTCGGATCGATCGACTTGAGAGTGGCTTTAATCTCATTCGCAACCGTCGCCGGCGGAAGCGGTGAGCGCACGGCGACCGACGCATCGCCAAAATCGTAACTTGCGGCATACATTTGCGGTTGCGGCTCTTCCTCAAGACTCATGTGTCGAACGTCAGCAACCACGCCGACGACCGTCGACCACTGAGCATGTTTCTCATCCGTACTGATTTTTCCGCCAATCGGGTTGCGATTTGGGAAAAATGTCATCGCAAATTTCTGATTGATGATCACTGGCCGGTCGGTCGCGGCGGAGGCGTCCGCGTCCGTAAAGTATCGCCCGGCAACCAGAGGAATGTTCATCGCCGCAAAGTAATGCGGTGTAACATCGCGGCCTTCCGTCTGCTGATAAGCCTTGTTGTCGAACCCGTCCACCCAGATGAAATCAATGCTCTCCGAATTGCTGAGCGGCAGGTAATTCACTGACCCCGCCGCCTGCGCGCCAGGCAATGCCTCAAGCTTTGCCATCAGCTCCTTGTAGAACGCGACACGCTGCTCGGGCTTGCTGTAGCGCTGGTCCAGGCTTACATGGAACGTCACCGCAGACCGAGTAAACCCGGTGTCCACTGACTCAACATTGATATAGCTGCGGATCAGCAGGCCCGCTCCCGCCAGCAGTACCACCACCATCGCCGTCTGCGTAACAATCAATGCGCCCTGTACGCGGCCGTGCCCAACAGAGGTTCCGCGCATGGCATGCGATTTCAGAAACCCGGTCAGTTCCATCCGTGAAGCGCCGATCGCCGGCATCAATCCCGCCAGCAAACTCGTCAAAACTGACCCACCGATGGCAACCAGAAACACCCATGCATCAAGAGACGCTTCATTCAGCCGCGGAATATTTCCGGGATCAAGCTTCGGCAACAATCGGAGGAAGAGCATTGCCAGCACAATGCCCACCGCACATCCGCCAACGCCAACCAGCATCGATTCGGTCAATAACTGCCGGATCATGCGGCCGCGGCCCGCGCCCAGGGCCGCGCGTACACCCAGTTCGCGGGCCCTTTCGGCGGCACGCGCCAGCATAAGGTTGGCCACATTCCCGCAGGCAATCAGCAACACCAGTCCAACCGCAGCCAGCAGCAGCCGCATCAGTGGACGCACGGGCCCAATGGAGATCCCGGTAAAGCTCTCGACCAGCGCGCCCCATTCGCGTGGGATACCAGCATCTCTCGGATCAGGCGGGTATTCCTTATCGAGCCGCGCCATGATGCCGGCCATTTCCGCCTGCGCCTGATGAATGGACACACCGGGACGTAGCCGTGCCAAGGAAACATTGTTCCCAATTCCTCGGGAAGTTCTGGCTTGTGAGCTAAGAGCTAGAGGGACCCAGATCTGCGTGGATCTGACATGAGAATCTCCATAGGGAAGATCGGACTTGAAAGGATACTCAAACTCCGGCGGCATCACTCCGACGATCTGATAATTCGCACCGTCCAGCTGAATGGAGCGGTTCAGCACATCCGGTCTTGCTCCGAACATTGAGACCCAAAGCGAATGGCTGATTACGGCAACCTTCGCATGTGCCGGCGGATTGTCTTCCCCGGCAAAGGTGCGGCCCAGTTCAGGCATCGATTGCAGGGTCGAGAAAAAGTCGTCGTCAACCCGCGCGCCACCGACATGCTGCGTTGTGCCCAGCTGCGTCACGCTGAATTGAGCTTGTTCGAAGTTGCTCATATCCGCGTAGGACTTGGCTTCGCGCTTGAGATCGTAGAAGTCACCGTAGCTGGGGCAGACGACCTCCGCAGGAATCTTGAGGCTGGGATTCGGCGAAAACAGATAGGCCAGACGCTCAGGGTCTCCATACGGTAGCGATCGAATCAGCACCGCGTTCACCAGGCTGAAGATAGCCGTGCATGCGCCGATGCCGAGGGCGAGCGTGAGCACCGCGGTTATGGTGAAGCCGGCGCTCTTGCTCAATGTGCGCAGGCCATAGCGCAAGTCCTGCATGGTTTGTTCGATCCACAACAGAGAGCGCTCGTCGCGATGGGCCTGCTTTGCCTGCTCCACGCCGCCGTAAGCGCGCCGCGCGGCGAGCCGTGCTTCTTCAGGTGACATCCCACGGCTTTCGAAGTCGTCGGCGAGGAGTGTCAGGTGCGATGCGACTTCGCGCGCCAGGTCCTCTTCAGCGTGCTTGTTGGCGAGGAGATTGCGGAGCTTGGCGACGATTCTTCTCCAATGCGCCATGGCTACTGTTCCTCTGCGAGCAGCTTTTCAACAACGTCGGCCATCTGGCGCCAGCGTTCGGTTTCTTCATTGAGCGCCTTCAACCCCGCCCTGGTGATGGTGTAATACTTCGCTTCGCGATTGTTTTCCGTCTTGCCCCACAAACCACGAGTCCAGCCGTGCTGTTCAATCCGAACGAGAGCCGGATAAATGGTTCCTTGGTTAAGATTCAAGGCGTCCTCTGAGACCTGCTGGAGCCTGTTGGCGATGCCGTAAGCATGCTGCGGACCCATGGTGGCAAGAGTGCGGAGGATCATGAGGTCAAGAGTGCCTTGCAGGATCTGGATGGGCATTTGCTCCACTTGGCATTCAAGTGAACATAGGTTTCACTTGGATGTCAAGTGGAACCCGCGGAACGAGATTGCGGTGTAACCAACACGAGAGAGTAAGTTCTCAACCGGCGATTTCAGGGCAGATCACTCATTGGGCGAGGTTCCGGGAGGTTTGTCGCCAACCTGGAAGTAATCCAGTTGGACGAAGATTCGGCAGAGCCGATAGCCTTCGTCTCGGAACCTCTCCGCTACCGCCGATCTTGAAATAACGAGGATTGAGAGTGTTCATGGCACACGTTTCCTCGATGTCATCTTCGTGGCTCACGCACCGGCATATGCTCATATACATGAGAAAAACTTTCCAATAGAGGAAGTCCTGCTTTGGGGCAACCGCCTGGGCCGTATCAATTGCTGACGTAATCGCTGTTTGACTGGCCAAAGGACAGACTGAGGCGGGATCGCTTGGTGCTGGCGGAGTGAGTTCGCGCTTGTTTCAGGCAATGTTTCATATTCGAATGACATATCAAGGCAATCGGGGATTGCTATGGATCGTTAGCATCTATCCCAATTGACGTGGTGTTCCAGTATCCTCTCCCGGCCACCTCCCGGCCGAGTTTCCCATAAGTAAATGGATTTGTTAGTCATACGCGTAGCTTCTTCCCCGCGGGCGTCGCGAAAGCCTGTCCGTCCACTTCGCTCCAGCGCGTGAACTTCGTCTCGACCAGCTTATCGCCGGGATGAAAATTATCCTTGATCAGCTTGAGTACCCAGTAGCGCGCGTTGGGCTTGCCGTTCTTCCAGTCCATCATCGACACGCTGGGAAACTGCGATGGATAACCGACCAGTTGCGACTCGCCAATCACGTCGATCCCTTCCTTCGAGAGATTGATGAAAAGGTACGCGTACAGCACGCCCGCCGCATTCCAGTAAAGCGGCGGAATCTTATCTGGATGCGCCGCCACATCCCTGATCTCCACCTCATCCGTCGGCAGAATCACACCCAACTCGTTCGTATCTGTCTTGGTCTCCGGCGAGAGCCGCTTGCGAATCGCCTCCACATAGCGAACGTTGGTGATAAACCGGTCCGCCTGATCGAGGAATGTGTACTGCCAGTCGTCGAGATTCTGATCGATCGTCGGACTCGCGTAGAAGTGGTACGAAATGTAGTCGAGCGGTATCCCGGCTTTGTGGTGCGCATGATCCAGAAAGTATTCAAACCATCGCGGATCGTTCTGAGGCTGCGCCAGCGCCAGCCCCATGAACTTTGTCTCCGGACTCACCTTGTGGATCGCGCTCACAATCGCGTCATACCGCTCCGTGTACTGCTCCGGCGTTGTCTGATGCTCGAAGTCGATCTCGTTCAATACCTCCCAGACAGGAAAACTGTAGTGGTAGCCCGACCTATGCTGCTTGCCGTTCTCGTCTACGAAGCCGCCTCGCGTGTACCAACTCACCAGCCGCGCAAAGTAGTCGGCGACCTGCTTGCCTGAGGGATCGCCGAGTTCCGTGCCCTGCGTGTAATTCCAGATCACCTGGTTCGGGTCCGCCGGATACTTCACCGGCCGGTCCGTCTTGAACATCCACGCCGGGATCGTACTGAAGTTCATCACCGAGTTGTGTCCGCTGGTCGCGTCCAGAAAATCCTTTGTCATCGGATCGATCAGCGAGAAGTCCCACGACGTTTCATCCTTTGTTGGCGGATCGAGCTCCGCTACCGCGAGCTTCGGATAGGGCTCCCACGGCACATAGCGCACGTAGTCAGTGCCTAATTGTTTGAGCGCCGAAAACGATCCGTCATGAATCGGCGAGCCCTGCCGAAGCATGGGATTCACCACCACCTGCAGCGTTGCCGTCGACTTCGAGACCAGCACCGTCTTGTTCCAGTCGATCGAAACCCCGTTGGGTTTGTCCTTCGGGCCCTGCGCTCCGGCAAAGGGCAGGGAAGCGATAAGTGCTGCGGCAGTTACGAATAGCCGTCTTCTGGTTCTCACGTCTTCTTTTTGGAATGTCACACGGGGAGACGTCGCCATATGTTCAGATAATATACATCTTTCCTATTGACACTCATATCTCGTGTCGAAGATATTTTCTAGGCATGCCAATACCCCCGATTCGTGGACTACAAAGCCCTACCCGAGCCCTTTCCGCCCTTGTGTTTCTATTTGCGGCCGTGTCGCCTTTGGCGCTCGCGGCTTACATTTCGCAAAAGCCGGTCCATCTGCAGTGCGACGCGCTGACCACGCCCATGGGACTCGACACACCCCAGCCGCAGCTCTCATGGCAGTTGCAGGACGAGCGCTTCGCCGCGAAACAGACCGCATACCAGCTCGAGGTGGCCGCCACTTCTGCACTGCTGCTCACTGGCAAGCCTGATATCTGGGACAGCGGCCGTATCACTTCCGACAAATCCGTTGACGTGCCATATACTGGCCCCGCGCTCAAGCCAGAACAGCGTTACTACTGGCGTGTCAAAGTCTGGGACAAGGACGGCAAAGCCTACCCCGCCAGCGACGTGACGTGGTGGGAGACCGGCCTGATGGACCCCTCAGCCTGGCGCGGTAAATGGATCGGCTACGAGTTGCAGGAGGAGCGCCGCATCCGCGAGTCCGGCGCGCTCTGGATCACCAACTCAGGCGGAGCCAGCACAGCCGGTGCCCAGACTCAGCACGATTTTCGCTACGGCTTCACCCTAGCGAGCCAGGTGCGGCGCGCTCATCTTTACGTCACCGGAAGAGACACGCCTTCGGCCTGGATAAATGGCAAGCAGGTGCTGGCGGGACAACCCCTGCCGCCCTGGAAGCAGACGCCGTGGAAGAGCTACCGCGTGGTCGACGTCACCTCCAACCTGCAACAGGGTAAAAACCTTCTCGCTGTCGAGGTCACGCTCTACGCAACCAGCACCGGCAGCAGCTTCACCGCCTCGGTCAACACCACCACCCCCATGAGCTCCTGCCTCTACCTTGAAATGACCGACGGCTCGGTCACCCTCATTCGCAGCGGCGAAGATTGGAAGGCCACTCTCAACGCGCCCCAGGGCTGGAAAGATCCTGCCTTCTCCGACGATACCTGGACCCACGCCATTCGCTACGTTGTCACCGATCCGACGCAGGACCCAGACGTTGGCCGTCCCTGGCCAAACGGCCCGGTGAAGATGCTTCGCCGCGGCTTTGATGTGTCGAAGGCTATCCGCTCCGCGCGTCTCTACGCCACGGCCCTCGGAGCCTACAAGTTCTGGATCAACGGCCACCCCGTCGGCGATCAGATTCTTTCTCCGGGCTGGACCGACTATCGTAGCCGCGTCACCTATCAGGCCTACGACGTCACCACCGATCTCAAGACCGGAGGCAACGCGATCGGCGCGTACCTTGCACCGGGATGGTACACCACGCCCCTGCAGTGGTTGCAGCAGCCTTATAATTACGGCAACACGCCGCCCGCGCTCAAGGCGCAGTTGCGCATCGAATATGCCGACGGTGCCATCGACTGGCTTGCGAGCGACGAGAGTTGGAAGGCTGACGTGTCGCCGATCCTGAAAGCCGAGATCTACGACGGCGAAACCTACGACGCTCGCCGCGAGCAACCCGGGTGGAGCACATCCACATTCTCCGACGCCAGGTGGAGCCCCATCGAAGTCGTCCAACCCCTCGAGCCAGCCGTTATTGCCCAGGATTTCCAGCCCATCCGCATCGAGAGGGTGCTGCACGCCAAATCCGTCACCGAACCCAGGCCTGGCGTCTATGTTTACGACTTTGGCCAGAACATGGCCGGCGTTGCCCACCTGCGCGTCGAAGGAGCCGCCGGAACCGACATCCAGTTACGCTTCGCCGAAGTGCTCAATGCCGACGGAACCATCTACACCGAAAATCTCCGCACCGCGAAGGCGACAGATCATTACACCCTGTCCGGAAAAGGCCCTGAGGATTATCAGCCGCTCTTCACCTTTCATGGTTTTCGCTATGTCGAGTTGACCGGCCTTAAAACGAAGCCCCCGATCGCAGCCATCACCACCGCCGTCTATCACACCGACGCGCCTTTCACCGTCGACCTGCACACCGGCAGCTCCATGATCAACCAGCTCTGGAGCAACATCCTCTGGGGCCAGCGCTCCAATTTTGTCGGTGTGCCCACCGACTGCCCGCAGCGCGACGAGCGCCTCGGCTGGACTGCGGACGCGCAGGTCTTCTGGCGCGCTGCCTCTTACAACATGGACCTCTCGCAGTTCTCGAAGAAGTTCGCCGGCGACATTCGCGACACGCAGGTCGGCACCGCGATGTACGGCATCTTCGCGCCGGGCACGTCCACCCCAAACCCCGGATTCGGCGCGGGCTGGAGCGATGCCGGCATCGTCATTCCGTGGACCTCCTGGCTGCAGTCCGGAGACACGCGCACCATCGAGCAGAACTGGGACGGCATGGAGAAGTACCTCGCTGCGATCCAGGCCGAGAGCACTGACTATATATGGAGAAAGTCCGGCATCCCCTTTGGAGATTGGCTCTCGCCCGAAGGTCCGACGAAGCAGACTCTCGTCGCCACTGCCTATTGGGTTTATGACGTCACACTGATGAAGCAGATGGCGCACGCGCTCGGCCGCACCGACGACGAGAAGAAATACTCTGACCTCTTCGACAACATCAAGACCGCCTTTAATGCCGCATTCGTTCATGCCGACGGCACGATCGATGGCGCCGACAACGGTCCCTCACCCTTTGGTCAGATCAACAACCCCAACGCCAAAGCCAGGGGTGGAGACACGCAGACTGGGTACGTCCTCGCCCTGCACATGCGCCTCGTTCCCGATTCGCTTCGCAGCGCGGTTGCCGCGAAGCTGGTCGCGAAGATCGAGGGCAATGGCTGGCGCTTGGGCACCGGCTTCCTCGGCACGCCTTATCTGCTCGCGGTCCTAGTCGATACCGGCCACGCTGACGTAGCCTATCGCCTGCTGCTCAACACCGAGTTCCCATCGTGGGGCTATCTCATCGGCCACGGAGCCACCACCATGTGGGAGCGCTGGAACGGTGACCAGATGCGCGGCGATCCGAGCATGAACTCCTACAATCACTACGCCTACGGAGCCGTCGCCGACTGGATCTACAGTTATGGCGCGGGCATCGACGCCACGGCCGCCGACGCCGGCTATCACACTATCTATCTGCATCCCAATTTCGACGCGCGCCTCGGCAGCCTCGATTTCTCCTACGCTTCGCGCTACGGGCAGATCCACTCATCCTGGTCCATGAAGGGCTCGACCGCCGTCTGGAATCTCAGAATTCCTCCGAACACGACAGCCGAGCTGCCGCTAACCTCCAGCCAGCAAGCCGCGTTCTCACTCGATGGCGCGCCTATCTCCGGCAGCAAGCGCATCCATGCCACCGGCGAGACCGACGGTCACACAACTTATTTGCTCCCCGCCGGAACATACGCCTTCTCCGTCGCCATCGCCGCGCCGGCAAATAGCGCGGCAGGCCAATAGACCAGCTAGGGCAGGTAGAAGACTTCTTCCATCATCGGAAAGCGCTCGTTGGGGCGGAGATCGTCGAGCGGGGCAAAATAGGCTGACATCGCCTGCTGCCAGCGCAGATTTACAGGATCGTTCTCGATCTTCGCCCACGTCTCCTCGAAATTCTCCACGCGCATCGTGAGCACTAGCAACTCATCACGGCGGAAGATCGAGTAGTCCGAAATGCCCGCGCGCTTCAGCAACTCCAGCATCTCCGGCCACACTGCTCTATGCGATTCGTCGTAGGCTGCTCCGGCGCCTTTCTTCAGGCGCAGCAGAAATGCGACTCGCGGCATGTCCTTCTTTCCCCCAAATATCGCGCCATAACCTCAGGCAGATTTCACAAAGTGCAACGCCACCGAATTCATACAATATCGAAGACCCGTCGGCCGTGGGCCGTCATCAAAGACATGTCCGAGGTGAGCGTCGCACAGCCGGCAGGAGACTGCCGTTCGAGCGACCCCGAGTGATAAGTCGGAGCTCTCACGGACATTTTCTTTTGCAATGGGCTGCCAGAAGCTCGGCCAGCCCGTGCCAGATTCGAATTTAGTATCCGAACTGAAGAGAGCAGTTTCGCAACAGATGCAGCGATAGAGGCCTTTATCGTGCAGGTTCCAGTATTGGCCGGAGTAGGCGCGCTCAGTGCCTGCGCGCCGCGCGATCGCGAAGGCATCCGGGGACAACTGTTGTTGCCACTCGGCATCGCTCTTCACGATCATCGGGAGCATCACAGTATCTTCGCGTTGGCCTGACGCCGAGAACTGAACAATCTTGACCTCTTTCGGTGTCTTCTCCTTCGCGTCAACAGGTTCTGGCGCGTTCTTTAGATGAAGCGCTAAGCCAGCGGCCGTCGCTGCGCATGTCACAAGAAAGATTCGACGCGTAATCTTCTTTGATTTTTCTTCCGGATTCATCTGGCCCTCCTGACGCACCCAGGTTGAATGACGAATGCAGGTTCATTGGATCCTCGTACGTTACGAGACGAGCCACTCCATTTGAAACAGAAGGGACGCATGAAACCCTTTACCTGATTGATCTCTGATCTATCATGCACGCATAGAACAAACCTCGTCGATCCTGCGAGCACGGAGTGATGTACGGGCAATCTCTGAATAATGTCAAATGCTTCCTCCAAGACGTTCTTCAAGAGTCCGGGCTTCACTGTCGCTGCCGTGGCCACGTGGCGTTCAGCATCGGTACACTTTCCTTATCGTTGCAGCCCGTTTCTAATATCAGACCAGCAATCTTTGAGCAGGAGACCGGGGCTTCCAGCGATACGCCTTAAGGGAATTTCTCCAGAAGAAGTTCTCCTGACCTTGGACACTTGTCTGCGCTACATACCTTCGGAGAAGTCGAATCGTCTCGGAGTAAGGCGCGAGATGGTCGCTGTTCGGCCAATCGCTTCCATACATAACTTTGTCTTCTCCGAATATTTTCCAAAGCTGATCGAGCACCCCCTGATAAGCTGCGAGATCGGTAACGACACGCCCGTCTTTCTCCTGCAAAATCTCCGAGAGCTTGATGAAGACTCTCGGGGAGTCGCCAAGTCTCGCGAGGTTTCGCAGATAGATCTTCTTGGCCGAGTCGTCTGCGGGAATTGTTCCATGCGGAAGGTGATCGACTACGATGGTGAGCTTCGGCATTCTCTCGGCCAGATCGGCGAGTGTCTCGATCAACTCCGGTGTTGGATTGGCGCTCTCAAAGACGAGTTCGGCATCAGACAACAAACGGAGCCCATCCATAAACCCGGGCTTGCCAATGTCTGCAGTGAGATTCCGATCCCAAAGGTTTCCATAGCGCAAACCGAGGAACAGTGGATTACGGTGCAGGCGTTCCAACGCCGCGCCAAACCCCTGAGAGCCCGGCACGAGATCCCCAATAATCCCGACGATCAGAGGAGACTTCTCAGCAACGCCAAGCAACCAGTCATTGTCCTCAAGCAGAGGACTGGCCTCGATTGCGATAGCGCCAACAACTCCGAAACCCTTCGAGATCTCACCATACCGCTCCGGCAAGGCTGGTTTGTACAGCCGCTCGTCATCTGGCTTCGGCCACGGCACGCCGCTGGCACGAGTAGGGTCGAAGAGGTGGATGTGCGTATCGATTACCGGTGTTGCCTGAGGCACAAGGGCCGAGGTTTGCCCCGTATACAGTGCTCCAGTCAAAAGCGCGGTAGTTTGGAGGAAGCCTCGACGATTCAAAGGTTAACCCTTAGTCTGTGTGGCTCGATCTTAAGGTGCGCCAGATTCCGCGAAGCCTGGCGCTCATGCAGCGACAGCCGACGCGAACTCCACAAATATCGTCACCAGCCGTTCTTTCAGGGCCGGTCTGCTCAGGGCAAGGTGCTTGAGCAAAATTGCTCACTTTGCCGAACTACTATTTCAATAAACGTTATATTTACTATTTGAGACAGCCGTCAATGGAGGATGAGTTTTCTTCTGACCCTGCCACGCTCAGCCAACAATTCTTCGAACGTCGAACACGTTCTTCCTACCAAGAATTAAAGTCCGTGTGACACGGAATTTGGGTGTCCTTGATCGAACTGATACTTGGTTTGGGCCAAAACCAAGGTATCGTGATGCTTGCAATCTGCCTCAAATAAGCAGACAGTCGCGAAAACAGAATTATGATGGAGGACTATGCAACAGGAGATGTACTTCGAAGACTTTTACCCGGGTCAGAAATTTAATTCTGAGCGGAGCTACCGCGTCACGGCGAAAGAGATCATAAGCTTCGGTGAAATGTACGATCCCCAGCCGTTCCACATCGATGAGGGCGCGGGCAGAAACTCCTTCTTCAGTGGTCTTTGTGCATCCGGATGGCTGACCGCCGCGATCGTCATGCGTCTTCGAGTGGAATCGATCAAAGTGAAGGGCGGGATGATCGGAGCCGGGGTAGATGAGTTGCGCTGGACCCATCCGGTACACCCAGACGACAAACTGCACACCGAGTCGGAAATCCTGGAGGTGCGCCGTTCGGTCAGCCGTCCGGGTTACGGCGTCATTCGCTCCCGGACGACCGTCTTTAACCAGGAGAACGAGATTGTCATGAAATCCCTCGTGAACTGGCTGGCTCCCGTCAAGAACGAATGATCGCTATTCCCAGCACCGCGATATCCGCTCCGGAACGAATATCTTAGTTAGATAGTCCAGAAGAGTCTTGATTTTCATGGTCGCGAGATTCGCCCTATAAATGCCGCTACCGCACTCTTCCTCGCCATTGACTAGTACCGCATCTGCCTGAGTCGCTCCTGTGTGTCCACGACCCGTAGGGTTCATGTGGTAGCGCGCTCCCCAAAATGTGAAATTATTTCCCTATTGCCATTGAAGTGGTGATTTTGCTATACACGGTACACCCTCGAAGTTTGTATCCAGCGTAGCTCTGCATCTGGATTCTTCGTAGGTTCGACGCCCGTTCAGGAAACAAAAAGGAGTAGCGCGGATGAAGGTCAAGACTGAAAAATCGGACAGTACCCTGAACCTGCTGATGGTGACCGCCGTCTTTCTGCTCACGCTGTTTGCGAGCTCAGCAACGGCGCAAAATCCTGCGGACCCCCTCCTGGGCGGCTTCCAGAACCCTCCGGAAGGTGCGCGTCCCAGGGTGTGGTGGCACTGGATGAACGGCAACATCACCAAAGAAGGTATCCAGCTGGATGAGGAGTGGATGAAGCGGGCAGGTCTGGCGGGCTTTCAAAATTTCGATGCCGCGCTCTCTACGCCTCAAGTCGTGAAGGAGCGGCTGGTTTACATGACTCCGCCATGGAAAGATGCCTTTAAGTTTGCGATTACAACCGGCGTAAGCCTGGATATGGAGATGGCGATCGCCGGCTCTCCAGGATGGAGTGAAACCGGCGGTCCATGGGTTCCGGCTTCGGAAGGCATGAAGAAGTATGTCTGGAGCGAGACCGCAGTTGAGGGCGGCAAGCCCTTCACCGGAAAGCTGGCGCATCCGCCGCAGGTCACAGGAGCGTTTCAGAACATTGGCGTTCGCGACGAGTTGGCGGCCGCAGAAGGTTCCGCAACCATCCCGTCTTTCTATGCGGACGGTCCGGTGATCGCGTATCGCCGCGCCGCGGATGATGTCCCCGTAGAGTCGCTCAACCCCAAGGTGACGTCAAGCGGCGGCTCACCCGATATCGCGATGCTGAGCGACGGCGATCTTGTGAAGACAACCAAGCTACCGATTCCCAAAACTGCCGGCGACAAGGCCTGGATCCAATGGGAGTTTGCTGAGCCACAGACAATTCGTGCTGTGACGATCGTGGTGCCGGAACTCGGCCAGTTTGCAGCGATTGCGGGGTTAAGCGATCCCGAAAAGGCAATTGAGGTGAGCGACGAGGGTCAAAACTTCAGAGAAATTGCAAAGCTTGTTCACGGCGGCGCGCCGGAGCACACGATTGCCTTTGCGCCAGTTAAAGCGAAGTATTTCCGCGTGACCTTCAAGCGGACGCCTCCACCACCGATTCCCGCATGGGCCGCGGGGATCGACTTCGCTTCGTTGGGAATCAAGATCCCTCCGCCGCCCACCGACTACGATATTGCTGAGTTAGTGTTGCACACCGGTGGCCGAGTGAACCGGTTTGAAGAGAAGGCGGCATTTACGCCGATGCCAGACCTGTACCAGTTCGCGACGCCGACGTATGAGCCCACCGCGGTGGTCGCGAAGAGCGACGTGATTGACTTGACCGGGAAAATGCATCCCGATGGAACCCTGGACTGGACACCTCCGCCCGGAAATTGGGTGGTTGTGCGTTTCGGCTATTCGCTGCTGGGGATCACCAACCATCCCGCGACGAAGGAGGCCACGGGGCTTGAGGTGGACAAACTCAATGCCGGCTATGTGAAGCACTACATGGATGGCTATCTGGACAGTTACAAGAACGCTGTTGGTCCTGAGCTGATGGGTAAGAAGGGAATTCGTTACATCATCACCGATAGTTGGGAGGCCGGTTCCCAGAACTGGACCGACAACATGATGGCCGAGTTCAAGAAACGGAGGGGCTACGACGCGACCCCCTGGCTGCCGGCATTAACCGGTCAAGTGGTCGAGAGCTCGGAGGCCAGCGACAGGTTCCTGTGGGATCTCCGCAAGACGATCGCTGACCTGATTGCCGATGAGCATTATGGCCAGGTAGAAGCTTCTATCAAAGAACGCGGCATGGGCCATTATGGCGAATCGCATGAGAGCGGACGCGCCTTCGTCGCTGACGGCATGGAAGTGAAGAAGCTCGATCACATTCCGATGTCCGCTATGTGGACACAGTCTCCGGGCGTGAACAAGGAAATGTTCGGATACAACGCAGACGACAGGGAATCGGCCTCCGTGGCCCATATCTACGGGCAAAACATCGTCGCAGCTGAGTCGATGACCGCTGCCGCGGCGCCCTGGGCCTGGTCGCCTGCGACGTTGAAACCGACTGCAGATCAGGAGTTGCTGAATGGCATCAATCGCTTCGTGATTCACGAGTCGGCACACCAGCCGCTGGTGGGGCCGCACACCGCACCCGGATTGACGCTGGGGCCGTTCGGGCAGTGGTTCAACCGCAATGAGACGTGGGCGGAGCAAGCCAGGCCGTGGATCGATTACATCGCCCGCAGCAGCTATCTCCTGCAACAAGGGCACTTCGGCGCTGACCTCATTTATTTTTACGGGGAAGACTCGAACCTGACGGCGATCTTTGCCAACAAGGCGCCGGAAATCCCGGCCGGATACGGCTTCGACTACATCAATGCAGACGGGTTAATTCATGAGTTGAGCGTGTCTGACGGACATATCGTGACGAAGAGTGGAATGAGCTACAAGTTGCTTGGGCTGGATGCCTACGGCAAGCACATGTCCCTGCCGGTGCTGCGTGCGATCCACAAGCTGGTCAAAGACGGTGCGGTGGTGGCCGGCGCCAAGCCTGCCGATGACCCAAGTCTCGCGGACGACCTGGCCGAGTTCCGCAAGCTGAATGACGAGCTATTCGGCGATGGATCGGGCGTGCATACGGTCGGCAAAGGCAAGGTGTACGCCGGTCAAAGTTTGACGGATGTATTTGCGGCAATGAATCTGAAACCGGACTTTGATTACTCGAAACCGACTTCGGACTCGAAGCTGCTCTTTGTTCATCGCAAGGTTGCTGATGGGGACATTTATTTCGTCGATAACCGCGGCGACGAAGCGGTGAAAGTAGATGCGAGCTTCAGACTCGCGGGCAAAGCGCCGGAATTATGGTATGCGGAAACCGGCGAAGCCCAGCCTGCTCCTTTCACCATTGCCGATGGGCGCACCACGGTACCACTGAATCTGGAACCGTGGGGGACCGTCTTCGTCGTCTTCCGGCAGCCCGCGAAGACTGCATCGCGAACGCCACCTGATGCCGTCGAATCGCAACTATCTACAGTGGATGGGCCGTGGAGCGTGAGCTTCCAGCCGGATCGCGGAGCGCCGCCTTCGATCACACTTGACAAGCTCATTTCCTGGAGCGACAGCGAAGACAAAGGTGTGAAGTACTTCTCCGGTACAGGTACTTACAGAAAGACAATCCAGACGTCGCAGGACTGGTTCAAGCCTGGCGCGAAGCTATGGATCGACTTGGGTGATGTGAAGAACCTTGCCGAGGTGATGGTAAACGGCAAATCGCTAGGCATCGTCTGGCATGCTCCCTACCGGGTGGATGCGACAGCCGCGCTCAAGCCGGGGGCGAATGAAATCGTCATCGAGGTCACCAATGCGTGGGTCAATCGGTTGATCGGAGATCAACAACCGGACGCTACGACGAAATACACTTTCGCCGATGTGAAGCCTTATAAAGCAGGCTCACCCTTGCTGCCCTCGGGTCTGCTGGGACCGGTTGTCATCATGAATACAACGGCCGAACAAGGCAACGGAACAAAACCAGGCACAGAATGAGATTCGTTGTGAAGTAAATGCCCCGTCGTAATTCTTCTGAATACCGTGCGCAGTCACCGGTCCTGAAGCGCAATTAGATTGCAACCATCCTTGGATGCCTTGGGATGCTTCTGAGGCCTCGGACGTTGTACTGCCAACGGCCTCTGATCTCTCATCTGTAGGACCAAACGCCCAAAAATCCTGTGGAATTCCTCGGCTAGACTGCGGGCGAGCATCCAATCTGTTAAGTCAGGTATGGAAGGGATATCGCTGATGTTGTCAGAAATAGGAAAGCGCCTCGTAAGAAAGAACGTTGAGGACTTTCACGGCGAGCGACAAGAATACGAGGGGATGCTCAAAGAAGGCAACGACAAAAGTTCGGTTGCTACGCACCAAATCCAGTTCAAGCTATCCGACGAGGGAGAACTTGATGAGTCGGTGCAATTTTTTCCAATAACGAACAGAAAGCATCGGCCAGAGGGGCGACATGCCAAATCACGAAGTCACTATTACACCAATCCCAGGAGTAGAGGGAATTGCTCAGTACCAGATCACCATTGTGGGAGACGGGATTCAGACTACGCACGGGATGTATGACACATTGGAGTCGGCGCTTAACTCATTCAATCCGTCCCTTTCAGAAAGGGTGCGCAGTCACGTCGTGGAAGGCGTGCGCACCGGGAAGGCTGTAATGTTTTGCTTGGAAGATTCTTTAAGGCGCGGATGACTCAATTGGGAGATCGGACCGCAAGCGGCAAGCGATTGGACCGAAGGCGCTTTTTTGAACGCCCGTACGTCATGAAATAGGTTTGCCGGACCAAGCGCTTGCACATGAGATCGGTTTCTCCGACTCGAATGACTGCTCACCCCATTTATCGTTAATAGTGAGCGATCCGCATAAATTCTATGAAACGTACATCAAATAATTATTGCTTCTCCATGTCAGGGGTCAAGGGCGTATCGAAATCACTGTTTGTACGTGAGCGATTCAAGCGTTTTGGTCTTCGATTGGCGGCTTTCGTCATCGTGGCAGCCGCCGCTGGAGTTGCAACTGCCAACGCCCAGGATTTTTACCTCCGCGACAGTGATCGTGTCACGTTCTATGGCGACAGTATCACTGCTCAGCGCCTCTACACGCAGGACATTGAGTCATTTGTCGATACCCGTTATCCCGCGCTCAATGTCACATTTCATAACGCGGGTGTTCCGGGAGATCGGGTAAACGGAGGATATGCCGGGGATGCGGCCACGCGCGTTGCGCGTGATGTCGCGCCATTCCGGCCGACAGTGCTGACAATCATGCTGGGCATGAATGAAGGCGGCTGGACGTCCTTCAGCCCCGACGTATTACCGCCATTCATTTCGGGCTACTCTCAGTTGATCGATCTATTGCGCAAGGCGGCTCCGGGCGCGCGTATTACGCTGCTGGAAAACTCGCCGTATGACGAAGTGACTCATGGCACCGAGTTTCCAGGCTACATGGACACGACGGAGCGGATAGCAAAGAGTACTGCTGGAATCGCCACACAAGAGAGAGTTGAGCTGATAGACACCGAGACGCCGATAAAGCATCTTCTGGAATCGGCGGCTGCGGCAGATCCCAAACTCGCTGCGCTTTTGATGCGAGATCGCATCCATCCTGGGGATGCGGCGCATTGGGTGACCGCAATGACTGTGATGAAGGCGTGGCACGCGAGCCCCATCGTCGGTGCAGTGGACTTGAACGCCGTGACAGGGAACATTAAATCGGCTCAACGCGCCTCGGTGACGGCGCTCTCCGGAAATGCCGTTGGCTTGAAGTGGGAACAGCAGGACGAAGCGCTCCCTCTTCCGCTGGATCTGAACGATGGCCTTATACAGATGATCCTGCGTTTGACGAGTCTGGCATCCTTCGACCAGCAGATGCTGCGTATTGAAGGGCTCAAGCGTGGCCAATACAAGCTGACGATCGACCATACGAAAATTCTGGGACCGTTTTCCTCTGAACAACTCGCTGCTGGAATCAATCTCGCCCTGATGGATACGCCTATGCTTAACCAGGCGAGGGACGTAAGTGGCGCGCTAGACAATCGGTCAAAACTCGAACAGGCAGAATTCTATCTGCGCGTGGAGACATCAGCAGCGGGCAAGGACTGTGCGTCACAGGCGCTAGCCGACGGCGAGCGGGAGTACACAAGTAAAGCTCGCGAGAATCTGAAGATCAAACCACATCATTTTGAAATTACGCTGGCGGATCGCGCAGAGGAGCATGCTGTCACTCCCTGATTATTCAGCCGTCCGAGCGCGAACCCGGCCGCACCGTTGGAACCAAATGGTGAAGCCGGGGATTTCGCGCTGCGCTCTGAACAATCACTGACCGTCACTCACAACTACGGGGCGAAGTAGCCGGAGAGGTCGAGGATGAGGTTGGTGGGGTTAGAGGCGAAGGCATCGATGCTTCCGTTGGTGGTGGGCACGATGGCCATGTTCGATGTAATGGCTCCGTCCAGAGCGTTCAAGGTGGAGACATAAGGCTGCGCCTCTCCAGCCGGCCACAGGGTCAGGTAGTCGAGCGGCCCCGGAGGCACAACCGTCGCGTTCAACACATAGCCCTGCGCCGCGGAGGGCGGCGCGCACGAGCTTGTCTCCACATCCACAGCGAGAACGCCGTTGAAGGCTCCCGCACCGCTGCGCGTATCGATGACCCGGCAGGGTGTGACCGGATACAGTGACAATCCGCTCGTCGTCGGGGGCGCGAAGTAGCCGTTCACATCCAGGATCACATCCGAGTCATCGGAAACAAAAATGGAAATGGCTCCGCTCGTCCCCGCCGGTACGATGGCCGCGTTGGCCACAACCGTTCCGGTCGGGGCATTCAGGGTCGACACATTGGGCTGCGCCTCTCCCGTCGGCCAGATGGTCAGGTAGTTCAGGGTCTTGTGCGGTACGGCAGTGACGTTGAGCGAATAGGCCTTGGCCGTCGCAGGAATGCCGCAACTGCTGGACTGCACAGGGAAGGACCGGCTACTGCCGCCCGAGATCGAAGGACCGCCCAGCGGCCCGGTGGCCTGTCGGGTATCGGTCACGCGGCAAGGCGTCAGTGGATAGAAGGCCAGGGCCGAGGTCGTTCCTGCAGGCACGAAGTAACCGTCGATGTCGAGGATTACTTGCGTTTCGTCGCTGACGAAGACACTGACTCCGCCGTTGGTTCCGGCGGGCGTGATGGCCGCATTGGCTTTGACTCGGCCGTCGGAGTTCAGCGTGGAGACCAAGGGCTGGGTCTCACCGGTCGGCCACAGCGTCAGATAGTTGAGGAATCCACTCGGGACCACCGTCACATTCACCGAGTAAGCCACGGCGGTCGATGGAATGCCGCAGGCGCTTTGCGGGATGTCGAACGCACGGCTGGTGTTCGCTGCCAGTTCCGGTCCGCCGAACGGACCGGCCGGCCACCGCGTGTCTGCCACCCGGCAAGGTGTCACGGGAATGAACTGAAGGGCGGTCGGCCCGGTTCCAGAATAGCTGATCGTATAGGTTGCCGAGGCGACAGCGCTGTTGGTGTAGTCGCTGGCTACGGCGATGGCCTCGATCGTCTCCGTCGATGAGACTGTGATCTTGCCTGTGTACTTGGTGGAGGAAGTTGTGGGCGTCGTTCCGTTGGTAGTGTAGTAGATGGTCGCGCCGGAGGTAGCGTCGGTGATGGTTACCGATTGCGTGGTGGTGTAAGTGCCGGCGGCGGGATTGAAGACCGGCGTCGCGACCTGAGACTCTCCGGTTCCATTGCCGGATAGCTCGACTGTGTTGCCTTGGCCGGCGAAGAAGGCGTCGCTGGCAATGGACAATGTCCCCTGGGCTGGCCCACCCTGGGTCGGTGCGAAGGAAACATTTATTTCGCAGGTCTGCCCTGCGGTGAGCTTCGCTCCGTCGCAGTTGTCCGTCTCTTTGAAACCGGCAGGAACGCCGATGCTTCCGATAGTCACCTCACCGATTGCGCTCAAAGTTACGATCTGAGACGCGCTTACCGTGCCGGTCGCCTGACTGCCGAACATGAGGCTTGCCGTCGATCGGCCGTATCCTGCAAAAGCGGTGACTTTGCGGATGCGGTCACTGCCGTAGTCAACAAAATATGTGTCGCCGGAGCCGTTGAGAGAAATCGATTGCGGATTGGACATCAAAGCCTGTGTCGCCAGGCCGCCGTCGCCAGCAAAGCCATTTGTGCCCTGTGGACTTCCTGGAGGGCTCCCGGCAAAAGTTACCATCTGACCGGCCGGATCGACCCAGCGAAGAATATTGTTTACCTGGTCGGCAAGAAAGAGATTTCCGTTCGCGTCTACAGCAACTCCGGCCGGAAGGTTCAGAGCGTTTGCCGTGGCAATGCCCTCACCGGTGTAAGTCGCTGCGCCGGTTCCGGCGACAGTGGTTATGATGCCAGAAGCGCCATCTACCCTGCGCACGCGATTGTTATTCGTGTCGGAGATAAAGAGATCGCCGAGTGCGTCCAGTGCGACCGAACGGGGTGCATTCAAGGATGTAGATGTGGCGGGAACACCATCCCCGCTGTAGCGGCACAGCCCATTGCCGGCGACGGTATTGATCGTGCCGGAAGATGTAATCCTGCGAATAACACAGTTCTTGTAATCGGCGATGTACAGATTATCGTGGGCGTCGAATGCCAAACCCGCCGGACCGTTCAATGTGGCGCTGACCGCGGAAACGTTGTCCTTGTAACCACAGCCGTTGAGATGCCCCGCTGATCCCCCTGCAATCGTGGTGATGTCTCCGCCGGAGGCAGCCACTTCGCGGACGACACAGTTGTCATAGTCGGGGATGTAGAGATTGCCGCTACTATCCGTAACGACGCCGTATGCAAAGCCCACCTCCGCCGTTGCACTATTGGCGGCCCCACCATCGCCGGCGAATCCTGCGAAGCCGTTTCCGGCGACTGTGCTCGCTGTGCCATTGGCGGGATTGAGGCTATAAATCGCAAATGTATCCCAGCCGGCAAAGTACACCTTGCCCGAGGCCTGGTCGACATAAGCCACAGAAGGTTCGTACATTGTAATTCCGGTAGCCGGCACGTTGGAAATTCCGACTGGATCTGAGTAGAGAGCGTTTGTGCTTGTCGGTGTGAATCCCCAACCCTCGATCGATGCGATGTCTCCCGTCGCCTTGCTGATCTCGCGAATTCGGTCGTTGGGCTGATCTCCGACGATCCAATTTCCAGCGCTGTCGATCGCCAGCCCGATGCCATCGACGCAGGCTTTCAGCGCGGGGCCACCTTCTCCGCACAATCCGCCTGCCCCGCTGCCCGCGATCGTGGTGATCGTGCCCGGGACTGGTACGCCGCCGCCGTAAGTCAGGGAGAATTGCCGGATTCGGTTGTTGTTGTAATCCGGCAGGGTAATCGTGGTTGTCCCCCGGCTCACTTGCACCACCATTTGCCAGGGATCAACAAAGACCGCGCTTGTGGCCACCACGTTGTCCCGGAATCCGGATTGATACGGCGTACCGGCTACCAGGTACATCTGGTTGTTGGACCCAAGGATCTCACGGACGGTACGCTCTCCCCAGCTATCGACGAAGATATTTGGAGGGTTGACCGAGGTGTCGAGCGCAACACTCTGGGGATGGCATAGGTATGCATTGGAAGCAGTGGCATCGACGCCATCGGGCGCTGTGCCCTGACACTGGCTGTCGTTCCCGGCCACGGTGGTGATAGTGCCCGTCCCTACTCCGCCGGCAATCTTGCGGACCCTGCCGTTGTTCGCGTCGCCGGCGAAGTAGCCGTCCTCAGTGAAATAGAGGTCGTGATTCGCAGGATTGACGACGATCGTCCATCCAATACCGATGCCCGCCTGATTGGCCGGTCCGCCGTCGCCGCTGGATTTGCAGGTTGCCTTGAACGGTGTACTCACGATCCCGGCAATGGTCGTGATGATGCCGGTGGTTCCATCGACCCGGCGGATCAGGCAGTTGGCCCAGTCGTCAATATAGACATTTGCCGGATTTGAGTTATCGACTGCGACGCCATGCGGATTGTAAAGCTGGGCGTCGACAGCAGGTCCGCCATCGCCGCTGTACCCGGCGACACCAGTCCCGGCGACCACGGTAATAAGTCCGGCTGGGCTGATCTTGAAGACGCGTGAGGAACCTCCACCAGCGGCAATGTAGCGATTTCCCTGGGTATCGACGGCGATTTCCCAGGCCAGGTTGACGTTTGCACTGAGCGCGGGAATGTCGTTCGGACCGCCGCCGGCAACCGTGGTGATGATGTCCTGCTGGGCTGATGCGATGTGCAGGAAGCCAAATCCGGCGAGCGTGACAACGAGCGCATGAAGAGCGGGCATTTGTGACCGTTTCACTGGAGTCTCCTTTCCCGGTTGTGACTACTTCGCAGTTTCGGCGGGCAGGCTTTCACGCCGTGCATCAATGCTCTCGACGGTTGCGCCTTCACTGCCGTCGGGCAGCAGAATGTCGAGTCGCGGCTCCGCGCCACGCTCCCAGCGGGCATATTCGCTTCTCGGAACCGTGAAGGCGTGGCTCACGGTGATGTCCTGGTAGCTGGGAAAAACCTCGATGAGATCGAAAGTTCCAATAGGCGTGGATAAGGGATCGGATTGCTTGAGGACGATGCCGCAGTTTCTGATCTCTCCGCCGCTGTAGTTATGCACAGTGAGCGAGAGAGTAAGCTCCACCTGATTCTCCTCTTCGGAGACATCGGTAATCCTGTAAGTCGCGGGAAAATCGCTGCGTTGCGCGCTGATCGCTGCGGGGATCAAGCAGGTGAGCATGAGGCTCAAGACCCACAACACTCTCAAGACCCACAACACCAGCGAACTGGTACGCGTAGGGGCACGGTGCATAACTTCCTCCATTCCTTGTCGCCGGGACACACGGACCCGGTTCAATCGCGAAAGGTAATTCAGCGAGACTCGGGGGAGTTAGCCACTCGCCTGTGGCTAAAGAACGCGAGTCCGACACTTTCTTGCAGGTTTTTTTTGGGGTACCCTCATGGCGTGGGGATCGCGCCGGTCCAAACCGCGGAAGGCGATGCGAGGGGTAGGGTTTCTGCGCGGGAAAGCTTTCCCCCGTCGATCGAGGAGTTCTGGCAACGCTCCAACGCAGCCGCCTACGGTCTTACCCTTGAGGACTTCTGGGGAATTCTGACTGGCGTCGGCGAAGCGAAGAATTACGGGCTGCCTTCGGGACAAGTAGCTTCACGGGATCAACAGGTAGTCTTTTTCGCCAACCTTAGTCTTTCCGATCTGGCGCTTGCGAGAGCCTGTGCTGAGGGTAATGCGACTGCGTGGGAGCACTTCTTGGCGCTCTACCGTCAGCCCCTCACCCGCATCGCAATCGCTATTACGAGGAACGAAACACTGGGGAGTGACCTTGCCGATGCTCTATATGCGGAGCTCTACGGTCTTACGACACGCGACGGGCGCAGACGCTGTCCATTGGAGTCTTACATGGGAGGGGGATCGTTGCTGGGTTGGCTTCGTACCACGCTGGCTCAGCGCCATGTTGATAACCATCGCCACACCTTTCGCGAGCAACCACTCGATGAAGGCCTCAACGTGGAAAATGTACACGCTTCTAAGTCGGAAGCTGAAAAGATACCCGCTATCCTTCCGATCCTGAGCAGAGCGCTTGTAGAAGCTCTTCGGGGGCGGCCGCCCGAAGATCGCTTCCTTCTGGCTGCCTATTATCTTGACCAACGAACGCAGCTTCAGATTGCCCAGGACCTCAATGTCAGTGAATCAAAGGTCAGCCGTGAGCGGCAGCATTTGATCGAGGACCTCAGAAAACAACTACTCCGGAATCTTCAAAAGCTTGGCCTGAGCAGGCGCGCCGCTGAAGAGGCGCTCGGGACCGATCCACGTGATCTCGACCTGAATCTCAAGAAATTACTGCAAGTTTCTCAAACGGACGCGTTCCAGGAAAAGGGTGGCAGATGAGTCACAGCACCCAGCTTGATTTTCATCCCAATGCGGACAGCCTCAATGACTTCGTTGAGCATGCTCTTCCAGAACCGGAGCGTCAGGAAATCCTCGCTCACCTCGCAGGCTGCAACCGATGCAGGCAGGTGATCTACCTTGCGAGAGAGACGCCGTCAGTTGTTGAGACGCCCGTGCCGACGTTCGTGGCGACTCCACAGTTCACAATTCCGCGTGATTCTTGGTTCGCGAACTGGCGTCCTGCATGGGTTTCAGTTGCAGCATGTACTGCGATCATCGCGGTCGCAGTATTTCTCTACGTGGGGCACAGAGTGCCAGCGCCCGAAGTCGCTAAGGTTGTTCCCTCGGCAAGCGGAGGTATCCCCAACCCCTCTTCGCCAGAACACACGCCCGTTGAAGCACCGCATTCACAACTCCAGCCGGCACCAACAAACTCTGTAGCAGCAAGCTCTATCCCCACCCCGTCAAGCATGCCATCCGAGGAGCTTCCCCACTTGACTGAGCGCTCTAATGCTTCACAGGACACGGGCCTCGACGGGCCACCGCCTACGGGACAGCGCGTCAGACCGACGACACCCTCAGGCGCCCTGGGATCAGTAGACCGTACAGCTCAAGGCCAGGGTGAAGCAGATGTTGCCGGCATGGCTCCGCCGAGCACAGAGGCCGAGGTCACTCTCGGACAGACTCCTGCTGAGGTCATCGCCGACAACGGCTTGCCTAAGACCATAGAGAACCTCGACAACAAGAGCATCTATGTCTATCCCGATAAGAGGATCACTTTTGTTGACGGCAAGTCCAGCGAGATGGACCCCGTCGTAATGGGCAACGAAACAACGGCATCGCACCACGGACTGAACGGCGGGCGGAGATATGCAGGCAGCAGAGTTCCAAGCGGCAATGAGTCACCCGTTGTCGTCGCGGCTTGGCAGACCGCTCCTGCCAAAATCGCCTTGGGAGAGACGCCGGATGAGGTGATCGCTATCAACGGCTGGCCCAGGGTTATAGCGACCGTCCCTAATAAGAGTATCTATTTGTACCCCGACGTAAAAATCACTTTTGTCGACGGCAGGGCCAGCGAGATTGAGGCAGCGTCCGCCATCGCCAGCCAGCAACTACAGCCAGTTGCAGGAACAACAGCGCCAGAGGGAAGCGCAGTTGATTCATCGTATCGTCATCCGGGCGGCGCAAATGGCGCGACCAGCCATCCTCATGGCACTACGGCAGGCGCACCGGCGAAACCCAAACCAGCGCCGCAGGTGAAGTCTCGTCCGCAGTAACATTCTCAACACGAGAAGTTCTCTGATGTTCGCAAAATCGAAGAGAGAAGCCGCCACACCGTCCCTCTGCGGGTCTCTTCCTCGCGCCTGCTTTGCCCACAAAAGAAAAGTAGGTTTCCTTGTCGGGTAAAGTGGTCCGTCCAATCGATCTAGCCCTGAATCGCTAGACTCCGAAAAAAAGCCTGCAAGAAAACATTGGACTCACGTTCTTGAGTCAATGGCTGGTGCTGCGTCTGCTGCCGACAGAGCCATGACAAGCTCGGCGTGCTGCGCAAGTAAGCATTCCTGAAGTTCCCTGGGGACGGCCCCGCCAAACACGAATGGGAGATCGTTATGTACAGATTCTTCGCTCGCACGGTGAAATCAATCGGTCGCTTGGCCGGAGTCCTTGCGATCTTTGGATGCTTCTGCTGCACCACGCACGCTCAGACCAAGAAGGCGCCTCCTCCCAAGATCTCCGCTACACCTCCCAAAAAGCCTGCAAAGCTCGGCCCGGGCCCGAAGCCCACCAAGAATCCCGGTGAATCACCAACCTCGACTTCAGATCACGACCGCCCAACCACGGAGCACCCAACAAAGCCAAACTCGCCCCCGGATCGGCCGCCGGCCAAACCATCCGGCATCTCGGAAAAGCCGCAGGCACCGAATCGTTCCGCCCGTCCTACCACACCTGTGGGCACCACTGAATCCCACACACCGAATGGCACGATTCAAAGACGGCCCGGCGGTGGCGTTCGCGACGTTCACGATACCAGCCGCAACATGGATATCCATAATGGGCTGAATGGGAGCCGGCGCGTTTCCGTGGAGCGAGCCGACCATTCCCGTATTGTCGCTGAGCGCGGCGGCCGCGGGTATGTGCAGCATCCCTACACTTACCATGGACATGAGTATGGCCGCCGTACTTACTACGACCACGGTCGCCGCTACGATCGTTACTATGCCCGGTACGGCTACCGTGGCGGGTATCTGGATGTGTATGCGCCCGGTGTTTACTACGCACTTGCTTTTTACGGATGGGCCTACAATCCGTGGGCGGTGTCGGTCGTCTATCCGTGGGGCTGGGTGGGCAATCCCTGGTATGGATACTACGGCGGGTACTTCACTCCCTACGCTGTCTATTCCAGCGCCTCGTTTTGGTTGACCGATTACCTCATCGCTACAAGCCTGCGGGCGGCGTATGCAGCCGAGGCCGCGCAAACTGCGGCTCAGGACGCCAACGCTACGCCTCTTACGCCGGAAGTGAAGAAGATGATCGCCGACGAAGTACAGCGCCAGGTCGCACTCGAAAATTCTGAGGCGCAGCAGACTGCCCAGGGCCAGGATATCGACTTCGGTTCCAGCGGAGTCGCTCGCATGCTGAGCGACAATCAGCCGCATGTCTTTGTGGTCGGAAGTGATCTTGACCTGGTGGCCTCCTCCGGCCAGGAATGCGCCGTCAGTCTGGGCGATGTCATTGAAGTTCCGTCGGCGCCTCCAGACAACGCGACTGGTGCCGCGGCGATTGTTCTCACCAGCAAGGGCGGTAAGGAGTGCGGCAAGACGACTCAGGTCACGGTCGCGTTCAACGATCTGCAGGATATGCAGAATCACATGCGGGCGACCATCGACAAGGGCTTGGGCGAATTGCAATCGAAACAAGGAAAGGATGGATTGCCCTCTGCGCCGCCTTCGGCTCAGGTAGCTCCGGTTCAGTCTTCATTCGCCGCCATTGCTCCTCCGCCAGATCCAAATGCCGCCGATGAAATTAAGGCTCAGATGCAGGAAGCCGACAGGTCAGAGCAGGAGGTAGTTGGCGCGGTGAAGCCGGGTGCCGCAGGGGATACTGCTCCATCCCCGACGCAAACTGCTCCAGCAAGCATCTCGCTGGGACAAACCGTCGCACAGGTATCGGCTGTTTTGGGTCAGCCCAGGAGCGTGGGTGATCTGGGCGGCAAGAAGATCTATATCTACGCGGACATGAAGGTCATCTTCAAAGATGGGAAAGTTATCGACATTGAGTAGCCAATGCTGCCAGGTCGAGTTCGATGCTTTCCGACAAAAATGAGCCTAGCTTGACATCAATGACTAACAAAATCGGGGGGTATATCAGCTCATTTGCTCCGCCTCGTCGCCTTCGCCGTTCGTACCCCGCCGTCTTGCCATCAACGGAATAATGAATAGGATCGCCAGTAAAGTCGTAACCATCCCGCCCACAACTACGCGCGCCAGCGGTTGCTGCGTTTGCGAACCGATTTCGGTCGCTACCGCCGCCGGCAGAAGGCCCAGGCCGGCCGCCATGCAGGCCATCACCACCGGACGCATCTCATCCAGACAGCCCTTGACCAATCCTCGGGTAGGGCCTTCTTCGCGTTGTGCCCGCCTGATTCCCGAAAGAAAAACCACCGCGCCCAGCGTCGCAACCCCAGTCAACGAGGTGAAACCGACCGCGGCCGAAATGCTGAATGAAGTATGCGTCAGGAAGAGCGTGATGACCCCGCCGATCCAGGCGAAGGGCAGCATACCCACGATGATGAATGCATCCGTCCACGTCCGGAACTGGATATAAAGCAGGAGCAGAATAACTGCAACGCTCACTGGAATAATTAGCGCCAGTCGCTGCTGCTCCTTGCGCAAGCTATCGAACTCACCCGCCCAGGTGTAGTTGTAGCCAGTCGGCAGCTTTACCTTTTCCGACAGCTGCCCCTGCAGGTCTTGGATCGCGCTCGCCAGGTCCCTCCCGCGAACGCTGAACTTGATCGGGATATACCTTCGCGCGCCCTCGTGGTAGATCATGAATGCCCCGTTGCGCAACGTCACGTCGGCGATCGCGCTGAGCGGAACCTGTGTTCCATCCGGAGCCGGAACCAGGATCTTGCCGATCGCCTCCGGCGTATCCCGGAACTCTGGCGAATACCGCACCGCGAAGTCGAAACGCCGGTCGCCGTCGATGATCGTCGTCACTGGCGACCCGCCCACCGCCGCCTGCACAATATTGTTTACGTCCTGCGGCTGCAGGCCAAATCGAGCCGCCTTCGTGCGGTCGATGGACACCATCAGGCTGGGCTGCCCAGTCACGTCGAAGACGCCGACGTCCGTAATGCCCGGCACCCCATTCATGATCCCCTGAATCTGATTCGCCAAGCGCGTCAATTCACCGAAATCGTTGCCGAAAAGCTTGAGCGAGTTCTCGCCCTTTACGCCCGACATCGCTTCTTCAACGTTGTCCTGAATGTTTTGCGAGAAGTTGAAGTCGATTCCCGGATATTTCCTGAAGTCATTTTGAATAGACGCGATCAGTTCGTCCTTCTTGCCGTGGAACTGCGGCCGCCATTGGCCTGCAGGCTTCAGGTCTGCAAGAAACTCCGCATTATTGAAGGTGCTCACATCCGTGCCGTCGTCCGGCCGGCCCATCTGCGAGATCACCTGCGTAATCTCGGGGTACGTCCGCAGGGTTTCGCGGATTCCATCGGTAAGGTTCTCCGATTGATCGAAGGAGATATCTTGCTGCATCGTGGCGCGAATCCACAGGTTGCCTTCTTCAAGTGCCGGCATGAACTCTCCGCCCACCAGTTTGAAGAGCAAGACTGCTCCTGCGAGACAGATTACGGCGACGATCCACGAGAGCTTGCTGAAGCGAAGAACTCGCTTTAATCCGTGATCGTAGTGCCGTCGCAGAAACGCGCTGAGCCAAGTCTCTGTCGCATCGTGCTTGATGCGCTTGGGAACAGCAAACGATCCCAGAACAGGAGCGAACACCAGCGCAAAAATCAACGCGCCCGTCAGCGCAAACCCGTAAGTCACCGACATCGGTGCGAAAATCTTGCCCGGAACGCCTTGCATCGTGAAGAGCGGAATGAACGCAACCAGGATAATCAGCGTCGCAAACAGGACAGGCTTGGCCGCATCGCCAACGCCTTCCATAATCAGTTCGCCCACGTCTTCGCCTTCCACCCGGCGCGAAATTTTGCGATGCACGCTCTCAAGCACGACGATCGAAGCATCAACCAGAATGCCGAAGTCGATCGCGCCGATTGAGATCAGGTTTGCCGAGTGGTTGGTAAGCACCATCATGGCGAACGCGAACAGCACGGCGAAGGGAATAGTGATCGCGGCAATAAACGTCAGCCGCAGATCGCCGAGCATCACCAGTAGGACCAGCGTCACCAGAACCAGGCCGGTGATGATGATATGCCGCACCGTCTTTGTCGTCGTGTTGATCAGCGTTGTGCGGTCATAGATCGTCTTGATCTGCATACCCGGCGGCAGCAGGTTCCCGGTGTTCAGATCGTGGATCTTCCGCCGAATGCCCTCAAGTGCGGGAAGGGAATTGCCGCCCTTTTGAAGCAGCACGATACCTTCCACAATATCGGGATTCGCGTTGCGTCCCACCTTTCCCAGGCGTGGCTGATGACCCTCTCGCACCGTGGCAACATCGCTTAGCAGCACCGGAGTGCCGTTGCGCTCCGCGATGACAATGTTATTCATGTCAGTGAGCGAATGCAGCAGGCCTATGCCGCGCACGTTCACGCTTTGGCTGCCCAGCGTTAGATAATTTCCGCCGGCATTCGCGTTGCTGTTCTGAACGGCGTTCACCACCTGCGTCATGGTCACGCCCATCGCCAGCAGCTTATGAGGATCGACCTCCGCCTGGTACTGTCGTGTCGTGCCGCCGAACGTGGCCACATCCAGGATGCCCGGCACCTGCTTGATCTCGCGCACCACCAGCCAGTCCTGCGTAGCCTTCAACTCATTGAGCGAATAGCCCGGACCCGTCAATTCATATCGGTAGATTTCACCGATCGGAGACTCCGGAGAAAGCTGTGGCTGCAGATTATTCGGCAAGTTCACCTGTTGCAGGCGGTTAAGGGCTTCCTGGCGATCGATGAAGTAGTCGCTGTCGAAGGAGAAGTACATCTTCACGTCGCTCAGGCCGAAGATGCTGATCGATCGAATCTGTTCGAGCTTTGGCGTGCCGTTCAACCCAGCTTCCATCGGCACGGTCACCTGCTGCTCCATCTCCTCGGCGGACCACGATGGGTTCTGCGTGATGAACTCGACCATCGGAGGCGAAGGATCCGGATACGCTTCAATGTCCAGCTGAAAAAATGCAAAGGCGCCCACTGCAAGCGACGCGATGAACAGAATCAGCACGACGTTGCGGAAGCGAAGTAGAGTGCCGATCAGCCCTTGCATTATTGATCCTCTGATTCGCGCAACAACTCGGCTCCAGTGGAAACAACCTTGTCTCCATCCTCGAGTCCCTGGACAATCTCATCCGTCGTGTCGTGTGTCGCGCTCAGAGTTACGACGCGACGCGCATACTTGCCCGCTGAAGTTTCTACAAATACAAAGGCCTCCTTGCCGTTCTGGATTACGGCAGTCGAAGGCACCACGATGGCTGAACCTCTTTGATTAGTAACCGTGATGGTTGCATACATCTGGGGCTTCAGCTTGTGCTGCGGGTTGGCCAGCACCACGCGAACCTTCAGGGTCAACGACGTTGGATCAACTGCATCCGAGATGTTGTTGATGGTGCCGTGAAACACTTCGTTCGGATAGCCAGTTACGCTGATGTCTACTGGTTGACCCACCTTTACCGACCCAAGGTCGCGCGGGTAAAGATCGCCGACCACCCAGATGGAATTGATATCGGCGATCGTGGCAATGGCATTCGCATTGTCGAGCGAACGCTGCAGTTCGCCTGCCGCAGTTCCCACATCGAGCACCACACCGCTGATCGGCGAGCGAATCGGAATCGTATCTGAGGTGTCGTTCTCCGAGAATCCGAGAATCCGCAACGCCTGCCTGGCTCTCTCTAACTCCGCATGATCCGCATCGTCCATGGCCTTCAAATCGTCGTAGTCACGTTGCGCCATCACTTCGTGCTGCAGCAGTTCCTTGGCCCTTTGCAGTTGCAGGTCAGCGCGCGCGGCTTCAATCTTGGCCTTCTCAAAATCAGAGCGCGTCTGGGCGGCGTCACTACTCTGCAGCATGCCGATCTGTTGGCCCTTCGTAAGTTCCTGCCCCGGTAGAACCTTAAGTTCCACAACGCGCCCGCTGATCGGAGGGTAGATATGCACCACCGACGTCGGGTTGGCCATCACTTTCGCGGCAAGCGCTAGTTGATTTGCCACCGGCTGCTTATGTACGGTGACCGTCTCGATCACGCTCTTCACTGGAGCGTTGTTCGCAGCGGGAGCCTGCTCGTGTTTACAGGCTGTCAAGAGCAAAAACGAGATTGGAGCGGCTAGAGCGAAGTGGCGCCCTCTCATGGCAGAATCTCCGTGGCTGCAGCGAAGCTGAGTTGATGAATGCTGAGCCATACCTGCTGGTTGGCGTTCAGCGCGTCAAGATTGGTCTGCCGGTAGTCGCGTAGCGCGTCAAGGTAGTCGAGCAGCGTGGTGCCTCCGTGCCTGTAGCTGTACTCGAGATTGTCGCGCACATGCTGGGCTTCCTTTAGATAATGTCCGTTGTACCTGTTGGCAAGGTGGACGGCGGCGTCATACGCAGCCCACGCCTGGTCCACATCGCTCACCACCTGGTTCCGCGCGGCAATCTCGGCAAATCGGCTCGATTGTGCCTCATACCGGGTCCGCTCTTTTTCGCCCTGGTTGCGGTCGAAGATGCGCAGCGGAATCGAAACCTGAGAGCCGGCAGTGTTATAAGTGGCGGACCGTTCATATTCGCCGCCAATTGTCGGATCGGTCGTGCCATTCGCGTCGGCAAGCTTCACATTCGCGTCAGCCACACGGATAGATTGCAGCGCCGCCTGGTAGTCCGGCCGGGCCGTCAATGCTTCTTGTTCCACCTGCGTCATGGTCGCGGTGAAGGGCGGTGGCTCGAGCGTCCCGGTAATGTCGAACGTATCTGTGGGCTTTGCGATGCCCAGCAGGAGTTGGAGCTGGTCGCTCGCCTGAATCATGTTGAGCTTTGCGCTGTCGTAGTCGGACTCAAATTCGGAAAGCTGCAGGTCGATGCGCTCAAAATCCGTTTCGCTGATGTCCCCGGCGTCACGCCGCGCCTTGCTCAGCTCCACCGTCTTGCGGTAACTCTCCAGGTTATCCTCCGCGATCTTGAGCCCCGCCTTCGCCGCCAGCAGATTGGTAAAGGATTGCTTGACCTGGAGAATCGTCTGCCGCTCCGTGTCCTTATATTGGCTCTGCGTTACGTCGGTGGTTGCATGAGCTATGTCCAGCCGCCAGCGCCGCTTCTCTCCTCGTTCAAACAGGCGCGACACATTCGCGGAATACGAATAGGGACTGGCCGGATTGCTTGCCGATAGCGAAACGTCAGTGCCGGAAATCGTGAAGCTCGGATTCTGCCGCAAACCCGCTGTAATCTCGCTGGCTTTCGTCGCCGCCACATGCTGCTGAACCGAAAGGAGATTTGGATTTTTTGCGCGAGCCATATCGAGGGCCTGCTGGAGCGTCAGTGGCGCGGCAGCTGTCTGTCCCAGGGCCGCCACGGCCGTATACAGAAACAAGAGCGGGAAGCCGAGGCTTCGAGGTCGAATGCGTTTCATGGCACCACTTTCAAAGTAGCGTCTAGGAGGTCAGGGAGATGTAAAGAAGTAAAGAATCGCGAACAGAGGCTAAGCGCCGGGGGGCGGTCGATTTCCGACCACGCTTAGGTAGCGTCTATCCAGAGTTACGATTTCCACTGAGGGCGCAAGATGTGAGAGGGTTTGAAGCCCGAAAGTCTTTTGAAATGAGATCAGCGCTGGCACGACAGCCGACGCTGTGTGCAATGGGCTATCTGTATGGCTCTGGAAATCGCGCCGAGCAAGATGTTCCACTTCGGCTGGCGCGGTGCAAGCCTGCAAGTCGTCCGTCAGGGAAACCACCGGAAGCAGAATCACGATGAGCACCGCCAACGCCATGATCTGCATGCGAGTGCTGGTACGCGACGACTCATCTGCCCAACGGTGCGGGCTCCTTAGCCAGAAGCCGAGAAGCGCGCCCGAAAGCGCAAGCCAAAGCAGGTTGAAGAGCACTTCCAAGACACTTCAGATTGTACTCGATTGATTTCAGAGAAGTATCCCGTTTCGGGTCGGCGATTTGTCTTGACGGCGCTTCTATCCCCGTGACGTTGACCACGAATGCTGACCGCTTTAGTATGAAAGGAGTGGCCAGCGACGATCAGAGTCAGGCCATCTCATCTTTTTTCACTGCCCCCTCGTTCAATGGTAGGACAGCTGCCTCTGGAGCAGCATATCGGGGTTCGAATCCCTGGGGGGCAA
>CAWJPE010000014.1:0-246272 GCA_963844605.1 uncultured Acidobacteriota bacterium
GCGTGAATTAATCTGGCTCTCTACTTCCAGCGCCGTTACTTCGCGAGTCCGTAAGGGTCGAAGCTGGCGGTGCCGGCCGAACAGATGTGATCTGGACCAACCCGGCGCCGATCTGACGCGGCGTTGGGCCTGCAGGCGTCGGCACATCCGCTAGCTTCGATAGAAGGTTTTCGTAGGCCGCCACGCCATCCTCGACGGCGGCCTGCTCCGCCTCGCCGAGCGGAATCTCCTGGAGCAATCGCAGCAGATGTGTCCTTGCCCTCCAACAGCAGGGCCGCAGTCGACTCCTTCGGCATATAGAAATCACACTTCGCACAGGCCATGCGATGCTGGCACTGGTCAAAGAAGTCGTAGGTGCAGTAGCCGTGGCCAAGATCGTAGAACTTCCACGGCTCGGTTGCTGCGAGCCCGCTGCGAACCACATCCTGATCGACGAGGACTTCAATGGCACGAAGGTTGCGAGCGAAATAGCCCGCATCGGCGTAGGACTTGGCAACCTTCAAGGGAGTGATCTTCGCATAGTGCTGTGTCGCCGTTGGAGTGGAATGGCCAAGCCACTCCTGCAACTCGAAGAGCGTCATCGGCTCTCGTGCGTTGTAAAGCTGTGAAGCAATCGTGGAGCGGGCGCGGTGACTGGTAATGTTGCCGCGCACATCGGCAAGAGGAACGCCGGCCTTTTTGCAGAGGGCCGGAATGAGCCTCTTGTTGAGATAGCCCATTCCTACTCTGGTCAGGCGAATTAGAAAGAGAAAGTCGACCAGTTCGCCAGTCTTCGGATCGGGGAGTTTTGCCCCCTGTGGGCGCACCTTTTCCCAGGCGGCAATAGCTTCGCCGACAATCCGATCTACAGGCTTGGTGAAGGCGGTGGAGGTCTTGTTGACCGGAACATCCAGCAGACAAACGGCGTCGGCTGGCAGAGTATCGCCAGTGCCTGGCACCGTGACATCGTCCCTCTGCCACCGAATGCAGCCGAGGCGCAGACGAACAATCTCGTTGCTACGAAGGCCGGCGAAGAGCCATGTGATGGCAAGTGCTCTGGTCATCTCGATCGGGTAGCCAGTTGATGGAAATGAAACGTGCCGGGGATCGCCTTTTTTCGGCAGATCGTCGGTAGTCAGATTAAGGCCGGCCCAGATGAGCTTGGCCCAAACGTCGTCAGCGATGGCCCGCGGGTTGGGCCCTACCAGTGCAAGGATGCTCTTGGGGGTGACCATGCTTCGCATAGGATCAAATCGTCGCGGGATCAGCTCCCACTCTTGGATGTCACGAAAGAACACGCGAAGGATGGAAATGCGGCCAGCCCGAGTGCTGGGCGCCAGAATCTGGCCGCGGCTCTTTACATGGACCGGATCGACGCTGCACCAATCGCCGCCATGCCACTGACAAATGACAGATACGGCTTCGGCAGCGAGCTCCCGTATCCAATCGGCCGGCGAAATGATCTCGGGATGCACCTTGCCAAGCCACCTGCCAACGTTGAGCAGGAAATAGTAGCTCTTGTTCCTGTTCTTGCGCGAGTACGTGGCTCGGTCGTACCAGATGCGGCTGAGCCTGCACCACTCGGCTGGCACACCTAGCGTCAATGCAGGCGATAACTTTTTATCCTTAACCGGACGCTTGATCTCCATCGCTTCAGGAACCGTGCCCATGCTTGCCAGGACTCGCGAGAGTGCCACGACGCAATAACTTCCAGTGCGCGGCGGCCTGCGCGCGATCACCTCTTTTAGGTCTTCGATCTTCAACTGATCAAGGTGTGGACAGCGCCTATACAACAGAGCCTCGAAGATGGTGCGCAGGACGAGTGCGGCTGTGCCTGTTCGCATGTAACCCCACTCGCGCAATAGGCCCTGCACGCGGTCCGCTACCACCTTCATGTACTCGCGGCCAAAAACCTTGCGGGCCAGGACGACATAAACGATATGGTTCTTGCTGAGTCGGTGGAGATCCGAAAATGCGCAAAGCAAATAAGCGACTGCAATGACATGCTGGTACTCCACCTTTTTATGGCGCTCGATAGTCTCGATCCACTCGTCGGTTGTCCATCCCCAGAAAGCCCGCCTGCGTTCTGCCATCTCGCGAAGGAAGAACAGGAGTACATATTTGCGGAAAAGAGTTCTGATGCCTGTGTAGTCGAGTGCATCGTTCAGAGGCTTCACCAGCCGATCGAGTGTCTCTCCGAAGTCCATCGTCCGACCGTAACGATAGAAGCGGTAGGCTTCGGCATAGCGCGTGAGCATATCCTCTTCGAGAGGAGTGAGGGCGCTGGAGCGGTCATAGCGATCCAGATCAATAGGCCACACCCAAGGTCCGTCATCGGCCTTCTTCGGCTCCTTCTTCTCAGGTCCCCACTGTGCGCGCGCTGCACGCTGGAAAAGCTGGGCACGCTGGTCGGCGGGCAACTTCTCAAACCACGGACCGATATTATTCGGCCAGGGCTTGCCGTTCTTCCTCGGCTCTCGCTTCCGCTTCGTGTTCATGCGCCAACCTCCGCAAGCAGCTGCGTGCGACGCGCGTGAATCTGAGCCATACTTGTCGCCAGCTTCGTGGACAGGTCCCGACCGCTTAGATGGATATAAAGCAACGTGGTCTGAATGCTGCGATGGCCAGCGAAGGCGGCGATTTCGTGTATGTCCCAGCCAGCGCGGGCAAGATCGGTTAGACAGAGATGGCGCAGTGTATGCGTACTGAATCGTTCGACATGAGCGCGTCGCGCTACTCCGAGGATGACCTTCGACCAACTCCATATGGAGATAGGCTGTGCGTAGTTGCGACGTGACTCTGAAAGGAAGAGCGGTCCGCGCCTCTGCCCTAATGTGCGCCGATGCTGGAGATAACCATGGAGCAGTTCGCTACTGGAAACGGAATATGGAACGATTCGCTCGCGGCGTCCCTTGGTGGTCTCCGCGCGAATCCTGAGCGTGCGCCGTGAAGGATCGATATCGTCGGTACGGAGACTGCACAACTCCTCTCGCCGCAATCCGGCATCGTAGGCGAAGGCGAGCATGACGCGGTTACGGATCGGCTCCAGACGAGCTACGTGGAGAATCGAGTGCCAGTCGTCCTCGTTCGGAATCCACGGCAACTTGTGATGCCGCGCAATTAATGGCCTGCCTGTGTGGCTGTGCGCCGCTGGGTTATTGGCGCGCACTCCTTCTTCCATCAGATATGCGTGGAACAATCGAACGACAGTCAATAGCTGCTGAATCGTCGCGTTCGAGAGGCGGGCGCCATCGACCTGCAAGCTGGCCAGATACAGTCCAACTTCAGCGCGCGTGACCACTACGGAGGAAGAATGTAGTTGTTCGAGGAATCGAAAGTAGCGTTCTAGGCTACGGGAATAGGCATCGAGCGTGTTGTAGGCCAAACCGCGATGAGACTGAAGAGTGATCCAGGCGCGGGCATGGGGATCGCCTGCAGCCGATGGGCACCGATCCCAGCGAATAGGGTGAACGACAAAGTCACCAGCCAAATGAACCTCCTGTTGGAGGTTACAGAAGAACAGATGGCTGGATGGGCGCGACCCACGCGGTCGGCGCGGCGGCTGCGAGCCAACAGGAAAGACTTGCGGTTGCCCAGATTCCACATAACATACAAGCGTCCTGCTTGCCCATGTCCAGAAAGAGGAGCTTGTTGTGTCCTGTCCGCTTTGGGCAGTCCACGCAACTCCCCGCTGCTGGCACGAGCTGCGCATCGCGCTTGTCGAAGGGAGCGAGTTTGAGGATGAGAAGAATATTCGTCTCAATCCAGAAATGCAGACTGCGAACGGGGAGCAAGATGCGTTTGGCCGTCTGTCCACCCGCGTTCCAATCCTCTTTGAAGCAGGCGGCGAGTGCCTGTTCCTGCTGGACGGGCTGGAGCTTCGCCAGCAGGAGCGCATGACCGACGCCGATTTCCTCGCGGTAGAAAGCATCCGCGACTGCCTGCGTTAGTTCGGTCAAGCGGAGACGAGCGGCCACATACACCGGACTCTTGCCTGTCTTCGCGGCAATCTGCTCGATGCTGTACTTCGGCTCCTCCAAATTGAGGAGGGCGCGGAAGCCGTTGGCTTCTTCCATCGGGTGAACGTCGCGGCGCTGGAGGTTTTCAATTAGCTGAGCCTCCAACACTTCGGCATCGGTGAGGTTCTTGATGCGAACGGGCACGGTGGCGACTTCGGCCATCTGCGCGGCGCGGTAACGCCGTGCGCCGAAGACGATCTCGAAGCTGCGCTCACTGAGAGGACGCACAAGCAAGGGCGAGAGGACGCCCTTATCGCGCACAGTCTCGGCCAACTCCTTCAAGGCACTCTCCTCAAAGATGCGGCGCGGATTGGTGGGGGACTCGGTGAGCAGGGTGAGGGGAAGGTCGCGGTATTCGGTGGCATTGACGATGGTGGTATTCATGGTGATGTGCTCCTTTCGAGCGGTTGAAGGATGAAGACAGGCGGAGCGAAACACGTTGGCCGGTTCCGCTCCGCAAGACGGAGCGGACTAGCCACGAATCGACTTGTCCGTGAAGGCTTCTACAAACCCTTGCAATCTCAGGTTGTTGTTCCACGTCAGTGCGAACCGCTCATGTTGCTTATGCAGTTCCAACAGGCACACGTAATGGTCACGAATGAGGTTGCGGCTCCACTGCTCAACGCCGAAGTAGTCATTGCGCCAGTAGAAGGGGTCGAGACATGCCTTACTCCCGATTGGCAGACATAACTCGAAGCACATTTCCGGGTCACGCATAAGGTCGCCGTTCTGTTCGCCATAGTGCGCGACGGAGAGAGCGGGAAGCCCCATCGCGCCGGGTTCGGGCGTGGCCTCGATGACCAACGCCATATAAGGCGGGTTCTCGATCTTGAGATAGAGGGTGGGCCGGAACGGTTCTCCACGCTTGGTCATGTCGATGCACCTCCTTACATCGACTGCCCGGTCAGGGAGCCAATCCAACCGGCTCCCCAGCCGAGAACTCCGGCACCGAATAGCGCACCGAAGAGTCCTGGGATAGCATCTTGAAAGCGCCCACTCATCATGCGGATTCCCGCGAAAATGAGTCCGCCGAAACAGATGACAGCCCCCGCATAAATCGCAAAAGTTTTGAAGGTTGTCATCAGCGTTTGTGCCCCGGAGAAGTCCATGGTTCCTTGAGCGTGTGCGACACCCGCGAAGGAAAGAGCTATGAGAGTGGGTGCGATCGCGCGGATGGCGTGGGAAAGGGTTTGTTTGAGGGAACGTTCCGCCCGCCGATTGGCAGGCCGAACGAGCAGCCGAAAGGAAGTCTTATCCAGTCGGAGGAAACGGCGGAATCGATTCACTTTGCACCTCCGCTGACATCACTGCGTCAGCATGGCGCAAAGCTAAGTGCCAGCTTCTAATCGAGTCCAATGATTTCTAGGGAGAGGGTTATTCCATTTGGGAATACTGGAGCGATACAGCAGGCTGTAAATCCTCTAAAGCTCATAGTCGCGGAGGACCCTGGGCGTACCAACGCCGCCTTCGTAGAGAGAGGCAGTAACTAGGGGAGGATGGGCCACGCAGCAAGAGAACGAGGTTCCGTCAGTGAGGTCGATCTGAATCTCGGTTCCGTCGTTTCGGTCCTTGTAGATGCGGACTGTCTGAATGGTCTTTCCGGACAGTTCTGAGCACTCCACGTAATCCTGGTTCATATCCTCAGACCTCGCTGTAGCTTGCAATCAGGCCTATTATCACACTCATCGTGTGTAGACTCATAGTGGTCACGCTCCAAGTATGGAAGAGTGACCACTCGCTCCGTAAAGTCTCGGTTTGGAACCTCGCTACGAAGACTGCGCGAAGAACGGGGCTATTCCCAGGAGGAACTCGCGGAACGAGCTGGACTGCACCGCAACTATGTGGGCGGGGTCGAGCGAGGCGAACGGAACGTGGCTTTAGAAAACATCGTAAAGCTGGCAAAGGCACTTTCGGTGGGTCCGAAAGACCTCTTTACCGACTTTTCATAGCCATCGGTTAGTGACTGGTGCAACAGCCTGTTGCACAAATGACGGTCAGAGGAGCCATCCCGAGGCAGCCACCGTGTTCACGATTGCTGTGGCTTGTCCGAATCGGAAGTAATCCCTCATCCAGCCTCCCAAGGCAGGGGAGATCCAATCGCCGCACCCTGCAAGCTGCTCCAGTGAAATCCTTCTCTGATGACCGGCATAGAGCGATCCGGCCGAGGTCAGAATCGGCTCATGATGAGCAACACGATTCCGTAACCAGCGGATGTCTTCCAAGCGCCGGTGGATTAGGGGGCGCGCAAGCCTGACGCCGGGAAAAGCTGCACTCAGGCATGGTTGCCAGAGACTCCAGTGATACCGTTGTGCTGCAAGATCCGTCCAGAAGCCGAACATAAGCTCCGCCACGACCTTGCCAGGAGAGGCGTTTGAACCGCCTGCATCGCGAACGGCTGCGTGGACCTTGTCCAGTGAATAGGAGGATAAGGGGGCCACGGTATACCAGCGTGGGGTAGCGAAGTGGGCCGATAGCTGATCGTGCATACTATTGCGGATGGCAACTTCGAGGCCATGCAGCAAACCAAATGTCATCTCCGAGAGCGCAACATTCTGCTCGTAGAGATAGACCGCGTCCCCGAGGTTCTGAGCGGTGGCAGCGAGATATCGTTTCAGTCGTTCTCTGGAGACGGCCCGTTCGATCTCGGTAAGAAGTTGGGGGGAATGGGGCAATGGAATCCTCCGGAGGGCCGTGCTAATATCGATTTGAGGCTTCTGGGAGCATCCCTGCCGCAAGGCATATTCCCAGGGCAAAGAGCGAGAAGGGGCCAGCGATGGCCCCTTCTTCTTTTGCGGCACGTTCTTATCTTGGCTCTGGCGTGGGAATTTGTAAACGTCTAAGAATGATAGAGTTACAGACCTCTGCTGGGGTTCGGCAGAGGTCATTTGTCTCGACACACGAATAATTCCTGACGAACCAACAGTTTACGAAAAGTGTGCAGCAGGTGAGGGTGCTGGCAGGGGTGCTGAGGGAGCCGGAGGCATTTGAGCCATCCGTGGGGTTTCTCCGTACTAATGCTCATAGAGGTAGGGAGGATAATGAACCAAGAATGCGGAAACTCTCCAACAGCGACCTCAAACTCCTCATATTGAAGATTTTTGCGAGAAGTCATCAGGCCCTGTCGAAATATGGAGTTTTGGGCAAGCCCTATACTCCCGGAGAGCTTGAGATGCACTGGGAGCTGAATTCTACCTTTTCCAGCGACGAACGAAGCAAGAAAGGCGCTGGAAGAACTCGTCGCTGGGGACTTTATCCGGCCAACCATGTCCGACATGATGGTGCCAGACGACTGGCTAGAAATCACAGAAAAGGGACGGGCCGCATTAACCCGCAATGCCCTCGATGAGCTCGACGAGGCACTAGTTAGAATCGATCCGCATCTTGTCGAGATCCGACGGGGTGCGTGGTCCGCGCTTGCATCGAACCATCCTGACTCGCTGCGCCAAGCGGCACACTCCGGGCGCGAACTCATTGACCAAACGTTGAAAACCGGAGCCCCAACTGCAGACATTAAATCGCAAAAGGATTTTGTACCAGACAAGTCAAGCAAAGAGGGGGTTACGCGGAGGATGCGGATTCGGTATCTGATGGCGAAGCATCGCGGTAGCGTGTCAGACTCCGATGTTGAAGTTGCGGAAAGGGCAGCGGATTTAGTAGGTGCGATCGACAATAAACTTACCGCAACGTCGCACGCGCGCTCAGCGCCGATGAAGCAGGAGGTCGGAGATGCTCTGACTAGCGCCGAGATCGCACTGCGCAATGTCTTGATCAGCCATCAATAGAGCCGATTATTTTCCCTAGGTTGCGATTTCTCTTCGGAAATGGACATGAGTGGCCCCTCGATCCGAAAAGATCAAAGTCTAACGCTACGGTCTTGCGTTTGCGCGCAGTTCCTCGTATGACTTGCCAACTTCCTTCAGCTTCGGGTGCTCATAAGGGTGCTGAAGCAACGGCGCGACGCGCCCGCAACGTAGCGCAAGCGACTGCACCCCAGGGCAAGGCTGTACTTCACGTCGAAGAGCACAGCAGTGCGCGCCTCAATGATTCCTGTTTCCGTACTTTTGTATCCACGAAGCTACGTCGGCATAGTCGCGCAGGGAAAGTTGATATTTGTGTTTTTCCTGCATGGCTTTCGCATCCTTTGAATACGAGGATGTAGTCACAAGCATCGCGCTGCTTGCTTGGTAGTCGGCCAGTGTGCCGTACAGGGTTCGGACCATCGAAACTCCGATCTTCCTGTCTTCCCGGTAGCGCTTGGCATCCACCAGACACAGAAACTCGCCGACGTCCGTCTTCATCGACGCCAGAATATCTTTGCCGCCGTCGCGCGTGGCCTGAGTCAAGGTCACTTCATGGCCCATGTCCCGCAACAGGTCGGCGATAAGTTCCTCGTATTGTCGCGGAGTGAGCTTGTAAACGTCTTTTGGATGTTTCTTCAGCTTCTCGATGATGCCATCGTTCGCGCTAATGACAATCGGCTTTGCGGCTCGCGCAAGGTCGCGCCGCCCTGTTGGCGGGACATCTTGAAGGTCGTAGAGATTTCCAGAAAGTACGCGTCGAAGCTGATCGCTCGACATCGACTTCGCCATCGCCGTAACGATCGACAAAGCCTGCGGATGACCGTTGACGGCGCCAATCAGTCTAAGAGCAGCATCGTCGTCGAGATCAGATAGCGATATTCTCTCCCGCAGCAACTTTTCGACATCCAGCTCGGGCATGCGGGTGACGACCAGCTGCTCCTTCCCCCGCAGACGCACTTCGTTCCGGCTAGTAACGACGACGCGCTCGACCAGCTTCCAATTGACCGCGCCTGCATATAAATCGCTCAGCCTCCGTTCGGCTACTGTGTCGGCTCCATCCAGGACTACTGTAACGCCGCGCCGATAGCGACGCACAAAACTGCGGTTGTCGAAGATGTCTCCAAAATCCGGACGCTTCTCTGTCCACTCGTTGCAATTAATCCAAACGGCGGTCAGCTCTTCGGCATGTCGTTGCAGATATTCTGCAATCAAAGCCGTTTTCCCGATTCCGGCTTCGCCGACAAGGGAAATAGCCTCTCCGATGGGCCGCAAACGGCGTTCACTCAGCCGCTCGCTGAGCCATTCCAGTTCATCTTTTCGCCCGACAAACGGCGACGGTGGGGCTGGAGGCGTGAATTGTGCTTCGTCTGCCATATCAGTTGCTGTCACGAGAATGCCGACAGGATTTCCAATCTACGAAGCCCAATGGTATCGGGTTTACCGGGTGGGCTGGTCGCCGATGTCGATAACGAATCCGAAACGCTTCACCGGCAAGTATAGTTTTAGTGCATGGTTACCGAACTGGAGCGTTTCTCGCAAGCATTTGAATCCGAGGCAGATTTGCGAAATCAACTCGCGACGTTGCTGACCAAAATGGGGAATGAGGGCGTTCAAATAACGCACGGCACACAAGAGTACGGTAAGGACATTATCTTTTACTCTCTCGATGGATTCGGGTCGCGAGTCTTGAATGCTTGCGTCGTCAAGAAGGACAAGATTAATGGGTCTGCCGACGACAATCATGGTGCCAGAAATGTCTTCAATCAGGTGGAGCAGGCGCTAGATACTGCCCATATCAACGGAGCAGGTCAAGACGAATTAGTCGCAAAAGTTTTTGTCATATCCCCGTTTGACTGCTCTCAGCCGACGCTTCGATCGATACAGGGGAAGTTGAAAACCCGTTCGAACCAAATAGATTACCTCTGTGGCAGTCGGCTTTTGGAGAAGTTTGCACAACACTGGCCAGAGTTCTTGGCTTTTGAATCCTCTTTTCTTGGGTCTTATGTCGCGTCTCTTCAGAAGGTGTCAAGGGCGGAGTAAAACCAGGCCAGTGTGGCGGAGTAAAAGTAGGCCAGTAGATAGCTGGGCAGTCGAGCAACCAATCGAAATGGAAGAAAACCTGTACGCATTTCAGCAGCCTCCAATAGCCGTCTCCAAGAGTCGGAGATCTGGAATTGCTAGACCCCTCTAGAACGCTGCGATTCGCGCGATAAACCAAAGGGACGCACACGCGCCGATGGCATAGGGCGCGACTCGCCAGGACCATGAAGGCAAGCGATACAGCCAGCATTTAAACGCCGCTTTGACCAAGAGTGCCGGCCCCACAAACGAGAAATGGCCAACCTCGACTCCCGCGCTGAAGAACCCGAGAGCAAGCGGGATACGTCGACCTGGTGCTTTTTATCGCTATATTACCCACCAAGCTTTTGGTAATTCGAATTTGTGGTTGTGACGACTAGTTGTTTTGCGGTTGCGTTAAGCACTGTCTGCTGGACATAGTTGGTGCCGTCGGGAAGGCTGCCCATCTGCACTTGCAATGTCACGGCATCTTTTTCCTGCCCCATGTAAGTATTGATGTTCAGAGCGGTGATTTTTTTGGCGGCCGTGTCAAACGTAAGGGTCATCTTATCGCCGGGCTGGGCGTAATCAGTGAAGACTAAGTTCACCGCGCCGGGTGCAGGGTTCAAGGAGAGCTTGCCTGCCTGGTAGGCCGTCTGCATTTTCTGAGGGTCGGGCGGCACGTACATGTCAAGGACAGCCTTCACATCTTGCATGTAATCTTTCATTTCCCCCGTTTTTTTCGCGACGATTTTTTGCTTCATCCTGCCACCGCTGGGCTGTTCCGGAGGAGGACCGATCGGAGTTTTCTGAACTTGTCCATCAGGGCCGTACAGGCAACTATTCTTGGTCGGAGGCTTCGCGTCACCCTTCAAAGTGAGCTGCGTCGTTTCGATCCACTGATACTGTCCGAGCTTCTGCTTATTCTCCGCCGTAGACTGTTTTACAGCGGCTAGCTTTTCCTGAAGCTCAGGATTCTGGGTAAGTGCCGGGACGACAGCGACAAGAGCCACTGCGCCAAGGATCATCACGCGTTTACTATTCCAATTCATCAAACTCCCCTTCCCCAACCTGAATAGAACATCACCAGGAGGCCATAAGTCGGCCCAAAACGAAAGAAATCAGAATCGTATCCCTCATGTCGTCACCCTCTCCAAAAGTCGCACACCCGCGACCGATTGCTTGTCATGCATATTTTGCGATGCTCTGATTCATGAAATCTCCTCTGTTTTCTCGATCTTCTTCCACACGAAGGCCGCACCATTCGAACGATGCACTTTCCCCTTACGGTGTGGGCACCACGCGATAGAGGACACCATTCGCACCATAGGACGGACTAAACCAGGTGTTGCCGCACAAATAATAGGTTCCACCGCTTGAGACCTTGGGACTGATGCAGCCCGCAGGTAGCGCCCCGTAAACTGCGCCCATCTGATACGTGACGTTGGCGGCACTCGCATTGGCAGCGGCGACATTGGCGTTCGTTGCTGCCGCATTGGCGTTCGCTGTCGCCGCATTAGCATTCGCAGCCGCAGCGTTGGCGTTGGCAGTGTTCGCGTTGGTCGCGCCGGCTGAGTAGCCTGCACTGTAGGCGCTCGCGCTTTGGGCGCTGGCGTTGGAAGAGGCTGCGGCAGCGCCAACGGCCATGCCGACTACAGCACCCGCGGCTGCGGCCCCTCCAGTCGAAACACAGTTGTAGCACCCTGTTCCGTAGTAGGCCACGGTAGTAGGTGGATGGTACCCATAATAGGTAGCGGGCGGATGATACGCAGCGGCTGTCTGGCCAGAGGAGCTTGTAGCGACGGTGCCGTATCCGGCGTAATGTGTCGCGGTACCGCCGTATGCGTTGGTGGCAGTCGTCGTTCCAGACCCTTGCGCATGATATGCAGAGCCACCATATGCGCCGGTGGCGCTGGTTCCCTGTCCCGCGGTGTGCGTCGCGGTACCACCGTAGGCGCTGGTGGCAGTCGTCTTTCCAGACCCTTGCGCATGAGATGCAGAGCCACCATATGCGTTGGTGGCGGTCGTTCCCTGTCCGGCAGTGTGTGTCGCGCTACCACCGTAAGCATTGGTGCGCGTGGTCGAATTGCCGCTGTGGTAGGTGGAACCCCCGCCATAGGCGTTTTTGTGCGCCTGGGCCCGGGCCGTGCCGCACAGGACCAAGCTGATTACCAGACTTGCCAAACTAACGATCATCTTTTTCATGGCGTGATTTCCTCCTTGATTACTGTTGCACTTTCGGTCGCTTCGCTTTAGACGGAGGCGCGCCCGGAGCCGTATTGCCCGGATTAGGCTCCGCCTGGAGGTGAGCGAACGGAATGCGTTTTGCATTGGCGGTATCCGAGAGCACGAAGGCATCTGGCGGGACGGTACTGTCGAGTTGCCAGTTGGAGAACTGTACTTCGCCGCGCAAACGACCCGGATCATCGAGAAAAATTGCGCGGGCCATCCGGGGAAGTTTGTCCTCGGTTCCAATCCACAGTTGGATGAATACGCCGTTGTCGATGTATGCCACCATGTCCGTCGTCGTTCCCGCGACCACGTGGGATTGGCCGATGTAATAGGCAAGCGTCAGCCCCTCGGACATATCCTTATAGGGGTCGGCGACGATCAAGTCCGTAAAGTTGAAGAAGATCCCGGCGGAGCGGTAGGCGGCTTCCAACATGGCGTCAATCGTAGGCGGCGCATCGGAAACGGCGAGCAGGTTCTCCGCCGGTGCGTAGGCCATCATGGTTTTGCCATCGTAGTAGAACTCCGAGGCTGGGCCGTCACCAGACATGATCACCCGCAGCTTGTCAGGCCTCTGTAGAGTGGCATCTGACTTTGTCGCGTAGGCAAGGGGAGGGCCCTGGCGGCTCGGGGACTCGGCCAGTTGCACCGCAGTGAACGACAGGGTGTGCGCAGCAGCCAAGCGCTCGCTCACAGCTTTGAGTAGGTCGATTGCCTTGGGCTCGAGGTCCGGCTTGGGCGGCGTGGTCGGGGGCTTCTTGGCCTGCGTTGTCTTCCTCTCTGCGGACGGCGTTGCATTTTGAGCGCTTGCAGCTCCAGCCACGATGGAGAGAGTCAGCAAGGACGTCAGAAATGCTTTTCCAAAGATCTTTCTCATGGTTCCTCGAACGATCGACTTGGACTAGTCGTCCGGATGCTTCTACTAGGGAATCATCCCGCATTCGAACATCTTGTTCGCGATCGGCGCCGCAACCTTGTTGATAAATAAGGTGCGCATCTGCGCATTGCCCTTAAGAAATGCGATGGCTTTTTGTTCTTCAGCGCTTGGCGGAGCCTTTTGGCTTTTCTTCACCCACAACTGCTCGCATGTAGATGTCTGGTATTGCTGAATCACCTTATCGGCGACCCTGTCCAGGAGCGGGTGTTGGTCTGGTTGGACTTGGGTGTGGCTGGGACGGACTAGCGTAAGCGCCAAAACAAGAACTGCAAAAAGCGGAACTCTCACAATCCAGCTGTTGTATTGCTTAGCCATGCTTCCTCCTGAAGCAAAATTCAGACCTGCTCGTCTCGATATCGCAACGACGCAGGTCAGCTGCCAACTCCACAGGGCAAATAAATCTAGCGAGGATTTCCGATTCGAACCTCGGTCGCGGGGATTATACGCTTCGCCTGTCAGGCAAACAATAAATACGCCACCAGGGCGGGCCCGAACGCAGTTGGCTCATCGGACAGTTCAACTCGCGCGTCGGGTTCGACCAAGATGAGGATCGGTAAGGCCATATGGGCTTCTCGTGAAGCAGCACGCACTAACGGTAAACGGCACGGCGTCTCAGTCAGGCAGTGCACTTTGACGTGGCGCCTCGGACGCCTCGAGCGGTGGGATGGGATGCATTCTGCAGCAGAAAGCGACTTGTACGACCAGGCGACTCTTCGGCAATTTGCCTTCCGCCGCCTGTTCATCCGATTACAGTGAGCCTGTTGACAGGCATGGTCAGAACAATTCTGCGCGATGGTGAGCTTTCGAGTCTGTCGGCCCTGCGTTTCATTGCCGTCCCTGTCCTGCAACTTGCTGTCGAGTTATCTCGGACATCATTGTCTTGGGGGCCCGAAGTGCGTCTTCGGGCTTTAAGCGTGCGAACAGATCGAGACTTCGAGCGATGAGCCCAGTCCACCCCGTCTGGTGGCTGGCCCCTAACCCGGCGCCGCTGTCGCCATGGAAGTACTCGTGGAACAGAATGTAGTCCCGCCAGTGAGGATCTTCGTCAAACTTCTTCGCTCCTCCATAAACCGGACGCCGGCCATTAGCATCGCGCAGAAAAATTTTCGACAACCGACGCCCAAGCTCTTTCGCCACTTCAAATAGCGTCATGTAGCTTCCCGAACCGGTCGGACACTCAACTCTGAAGTCGTCACCGTAGAACACATACATTGCTAACAGCCCGCGTATCAACAAAACGTTCACCGGCATCCAGATTGGCCCACGCCAGTTCGAGTTGCCGCCAAACATCCCGGTGTTCGACTCCGCAGGAAGATACTGAACGTTGTACTCCTGTCCCCCGAGATGAAACACGAAAGGATGGTCGAGGTGATACTTCGACAGTGAGCGTATGCCGTATGGGCTGAGAAACTCATTCTCGTCGAGCATATAAGCCAGAATTCGCTGCAACTTTTCCTTATTGCAGACTGACGCCAACCTGCGCCCCTCGTAGCCGCCTATGGTTGGGTCATCCGCCGTAGCGATCTTTTTCACGATCTCCGGATGCCGCTTGCGGAATAACTCCATCAGTTCCTGAAAACGAGGATGGTGCTCAACAGCGTCTCGCTCGAACACGGCCGCGGCACATAGCGGGAGCAGTCCCACCAATGAACGCATCTTCAAACGCATGGTATCGCCATTTGGGAGATGCAGCAGATCGTAGAAGAAGCCGTCTGCCGTATCCCACATCTCGTCGTGGTTCACGCCGATGCGATCCATCGCATAGGTGATCCAGGCGAATTGCTCAAGGAACCGAGCGGCAATCTCCTCATACATCTGGTCGTGTTCGGTCAGAATGAGCGCAATGTCTAACATGCACAGGCAGTAGAATGCCATCCACGCCGTGCCGTCGGCCTGATCCAGGTGCCCACCAGTCGGAAGTTCCGCGCTGCGATCGAACACTCCGATATTGTCCAGGCCAAGAAAGCCGCCTGCAAACACGTTCCTCCCCTCCGGATCGTGGCGATTGACCCACCAACTGAAATTCTGCATCAGTCCCTGGAAGGAGCGCTCCAGAAAACGCAGGTCCGCGCGGCCCAGATCTGACTCAATCCGGTGGAGAAACAAGGTCGCCCAGGCATGCACCGGCGGGTTTACGTCGCCGAAGTTCCACTCATAGGCGGGGATCTGGCCATTAGGGTGGATATATAGATTTCTCACCATGAGCAGGAGTTGCTCTTTGGCGAAGTCGAAGTCCACCAGAGACAGCGAAAGGGTATGAAAGGCCAGGTCCCACGCTGCGTACCAGGGAAACTCCCACTTGTCCGGCATGGAGATGACGTCGCTGTTCAGCATGTGGAACCAGTCGGAGTTGCGGCGGCGTTCCCTTCGAGACCCCGCAGAAGGATGAGCATTATGCTCGCTCAGCCATTTATCCAGATCGAAATAGTAATACTGCTTGGACCACATCATTCCCGCCAGCGCTTGCCGATGGACACGACGTTCGTCTTCGCTCAACTCCTCCGGTGTAATGCGGTCGAAAAACTCGTTGGCATCCGCAAGACGGCTGTCGAATATCTGATCGAAGGTACCGAATGCGTCGCTCGTCGGCGTCGCACTCAGCCGCAAACGCGCAACCTTGCTTCCTCCTGCGGGAACTTCCAGCACATAATGAGCGGCGGCTTTGGTGCCGGTCTTTAATGGATTGACAGCATCATTCGCTCCGGAGATGACATATTGGTGGAAGGCATCTTTGACGTAAGGCGAAGGATTGGACTGTCCCCAAAGCCGGGTTGCATTCGATTCATTTTCGGTGAAAAGCAGTTCTGCCGCGCCCTCGCACTGTAAGGTGTAATCGCCAAGCTGCGGATGAGAAGCGCGAATCTGATTTTCAGCGATCTGGCCCATAATGGGCTTCGGTTCTCCATCCTCCCATGACCAGGTATTTCGGAACCACAGCGTCGGCAGCACATGGAGCTGCGCTGTTTCCGGACCTCGATTATGCACCGAGATTCGGATCAGCATGTCTTCCGGATCAGCCTTGGCATATTCAACAAACACATCGAAGTACCGATCTTCATCGAAAATGCCTGTGTCGAGAAGCTCGTACTCAGAGTCTTCTCGCGAGCGCCGCCCGTTGGTTTCCACCAGATCGCGATAGGGATATGCGGCCTGCGGATATTTGTACAGGTACTTCATGTACGAATGAGTCGGAGTACTGTCGAGATAGAAGTAGTATTCCTTGACGTCTTCGCCGTGATTGCCTTCGCCGTTGGTCAGGCCGAACAGGCGCTCTTTCAGAATGGGATCGCGACCGTTCCATAGGGCCAGCGCAAAGCAAAGCTGCTGTCGGTCGTCAGAGATCCCAGCCAGACCGTCCTCGCCCCAGCGGTAAGCGCGTGACCTGGACTGATCGTGGGTGAAGTAGTCCCAGGCGTTGCCGTCTGTGCTGTAGTCCTCGCGCACCGTGCCCCACTGCCTCTCACTCAGGTATGGCCCCCACTTCTTCCACGGAATTCCCTGCTCACGAGCTGCGTTCAGCCGCTTCTGTTCGGTAACTTCAACGTACGAGAATGGGGAACGTCTCTGTTCTTCACCCGGCATTGCCTCTCCTTCGCTTCAGACTCAGAAAAACCAGAAAGCGCATGAATCTGCATTGAACGTGTGCTAGAAGTGACTGCGAGTCGACCCAGAATGCTCTTCCCGCGAGTGCAGATACTTTCATGCTTTGACAGCCGTCTGTCAACTTCGTGCGCTCCTGATGAGTCACGCACTCCTGGAAACAAATTATGTTCACCTCGGTCGACATGAATCACTGCTCGACAGTGGTCCCGTCGCATTTTGGTGAATTTACTTTCACGGCGTGGCGCTCGGCTCAGAGTGTGCAACGTTAAACAGCCTGAAGGCCACCCAATCCTATCGGACTGTTGGTGCTTCCGATCAGCCATGAGCTTTCATGCTGGCTGCGATTGAATTCGAGTATCGTGTCCATGGCAGATCCCAATTGATCCGAGGAGCCTGTCGCCAAGATGAGGTTCGGACAAACGCAGAAGACCCATCTCGGAGCTGTGTTTTTCCGAAGGTGGGGGGTGCTGTTGCAGCCGCGGCACGATTGTCCTGCTCCTGACACTGATGTTGTGTTCGAGGGCATCCGCACAAAATGAGAGGAGGCGGATGAGATTCTTGACTTGATTCGTCTCATTCACAATCCGGTGATCGTCGCCGGGAATCTATCGAGTTTCGATAGATTCAGTTCGTCGATTGAAAAGCGGTTGGGCTATTCCTTTGTGTTCACGGGGGGACCGCTGACGCGCTTGCCATAGAGGTCGACTTCCACCTCAACGCGGTCGGCGATTTTAATGAGGGGGATGCCACTGTTCATCCCGTAGTCCTTGCGGTCAAAGGCCATTATCCCCTTTACCTCGGCCTGGCCTGTCGCAGGACCGCCGGAAACAATGTTCAGCGCCAAGGTCTCGGGTTTAGAAACTCCGCGTATCGTAAATGTACCCGGTATGTCAAAGGTGGTTGGACTGGTCTGAACAATCTTCGTCGAATGGAACGTTATGTACGGATTATGCTCGGCGTCGAAGAAGTCTTTGCTCTTCAGCTTGCCGTCCTTCATGCCACTTCCGCTATTGACACTGGCCGCCTGAGCCTTGATGTCCAAAACGCCCGTCGAGATACCGGGAGACGTAAAGGTCAGGGTGGCGTCCCAGTTGTCGAATTTACCGGTTATGGCGACCGAGGCTTTCACATCGAATCCAATCGAGCTTTTTGTCTTGTCAAATGCGAAAACGGGGGCTCCCGCTGGAGCCTGCGCGGCCAATGTTTCCGCGGCGAGTAACAGCAGAGCCGCAACGAAAGGCACGAATGAACTTCTTGAGCTGCGGCATGCTTGCATTATTGCCTCCCTGACTTCTTGACTCGTGTGACGTTTGAAGGATAACCGAGCTTTGTCCGCAGTGGAAACTGTTTTTTCTCGCAGAGTTGCGATCAATTGTGGCAATATCGGGACGGGCCGCAGGACAGTAGTTTGATAGCCCCGGCAGCGAGAGGACGCGGCATGAGTTCGATCCAAATCAGTGCGATTGCATTCGCCTGCGTCTTCGGAGGAGCCTTGCTGGGGATATTGATTGGCGCCAGATTGCCGGAACGCCATCTGACTCCGGAAACAAAGGATGTGGTGAGGCTGCGTATGGCCCTGGTGGGCACCCTTGGGGCGCTGGTGCTGGGCTTTCTTATCACTTCAGCCAAGACCTACCATGATCGTCAACGCGACGAGCTCACACAGATGTCGGCAAAGGTAGTGCTGATGGGCCGCCTGCTTCAACACTATGGGCCAGAGGCGAGCGCGGCGCGCAAATCACTGCGAGCGGTTGTCGGGCAGTTTCTGGTCAGCACCTGGCCGGGCGAGCGAACTGAGAACGGCCAAATCTTGCCGGAAACAGCACGCGTCGAGGATCTTTACGACCTGGTGGAAGGGCTCGGTCCCAAAGACGACCGGCAACGGTTGATGCAGTCGCAGGCGTCAGGTCTGCTGCTTAGTCTGGGCGAGGTCCGGTGGGTGATGATCGGAGAGAATTCCATCAGAGTCAACTCGTTCGTGTTCCTCGTGATCACTTTCTGGATGATATGTATTTTCGTGAGCTGGGGGATGTATTCACCTCGGAATGCGACGGCCCTCACGGCGGTGTTTATGACTGCGTTGTCCGTGTGCCTGGCTATATTCCTGACCGGCGAGCTGTTTACACCGTACAGCGGCCTGCTGCGACTTTCGAGTGCGCCGCTACGTCTGGCTTACGCGACCCTTATGCAATAACTTGCGTTCTTGTCAGGCGGCAAATAACTTCAGATCTTTGGCATCTCGCTCGCCTTTAAGGTCCCGCGCAAAACGAATTAGAGCCATTGCCGTTGCGGCTTTGGAGGGATTTATCTCTCGCAGGCGCCATGGCTCTTCATTCGCGTGAAATTTAGCGCGCCGGGGGTTATGATTGCTTCGCCGCGAACAACGTGCCGGGACGACTTCCCAATGAACAGAGGCTCAAACTCGTCCGAAGCGGCTTTCTCCCGCCGCAGATTTCTCGGCATGGCATTCTCCGGAACAGGTGCTACGCTCGATGGCGCGGCCGTGGGTTTCTTCGCCGCCGAACCGCGGTCGCCGAAGATCAACCTCACCCCTGACGAATCCCTGAAAGCCGTCGGCGGTAACGAGCGCTACGTCTCCCGACGTCTCAGCAGCTTTAACGAGGACTTCGAAGTCCTACCCAATCACACTGTCGACAAGCAGGAACCCCTCGCCGCCGTCCTCTTCTCCGCTAATTCGCAACAAACCCTGCATAGCAGCGCGAGAGATTGGTACGAGCGCCCACTGATTATCGCGTGTTATCGCGCGCGGGAAAAAGTTCAATCGCTATTGAATGCAACTCTGAATAAGACTGCGTTAGCTACATCAGCATCAGGAAGGAGCAGGAAAATGAAAGCAATTCGTCTACTCGGGATGGCCAATATCGTAACCCTGTTGTTTCTGGGCATCGCATCCGGGACAGCTGCGGCGCAATCGACGAAGGTTCAAGGCATCATCAAGAGCCGCAGTGGCCCGGACATCATCCTGAGCACAAGCCAGGACCCGAACATGGTCGTCACGCTAACCGATAGCACCGACGTGGGCCAGGTGGAGGGTCTGCTGAAAGCGCGCAGCAAGCAGATGTCCATGGCCGCCCTGATTCCGGGCCTCGCCGTTTCGGTCGAAGGAGACTACAACAACCAGAACGTCCTCATTGCCAGCAAAGTGCGATTCAAGGGCAGCGACCTGAAGAACGCCAAAGCTATCGCAGCCGGCATGCACGATACCAATGAGCAGGTGCAGAAGAACCAAGAAGAGTTGCAGAAGCATAACGCCGAGCTGCAGGCTCAGAATGAGGCCTTGCAGAAACATCAGGAAGCAATCGAGACCAATAAGGCTGCCATTGACGCAGCCGTCGCGCGCTTCGGCCAGCTTGACGACTACTACATCATGGACGAAGTCACCGTCCTCTTCGCCAACGGCAAAACCAAGGTGGATCAACGATTCGGCGGTCGAGGCACTCGGAATATTTAATTGTGCCTCGCTGCCGGCCTTGTTCCAGTCGATAATTGTTCACCAGCTTCCAGGGATTCTTGCGGAGCTCAAACTGCAGCTCACCCTTCTTGTTGATAGTCAACTGGGAAGCAGGGTAAAGAACACCGGTGTTCTTGTCCTTGTTGGCATCGTTCAGATCGAATTCGCCCGCAGGAAGGTCGTACGCCATGCTTTGAGTGTTGCCGTAGGCCTCAGCGAACCGGATCCGGCGCTTGGTTGCGAACCGGATTCTGTGCCCGGTGGGTGTCTTGACCAGCCGGATGGAGGCGAGATCAATCATTGGCAGGGTTCGGAAAGGTTTGTCGGCAAACAGGAATCTTCCGAAGCGGGTGAGGCCAAAGAACTGTCAGACTTCCTAGATAATCTTCCGCGACTCCTAAAAGATGACTGGGAAACGCAATGGCGGGTGCATGAAGCGGAGAGTTCCTCCCTCGGCAAGGCCGCCGTCCCCAGAAAAGTTGCTAGAGTGCCTCTGCAGGAGTGGCAAAGCCATAAGAAAAGTCCCAAATTTTCTGTATTGCAACGTGTCGTCAAAGACCTCAAAAGGCGCGCCGCGAAGGCCAATGAATTTTCAAGAGGCGCGAAGTCTCGTTCATGGACTCCGAAGGATCTTCATTCTCCGGGGCACTTCGAGTACTGCCGGCTCATGGATCTCGTGCGCGTCCACCCCACCGGGTTCAGCCGCATCACAAAGTCGATAACTATTCCGTTTCCCGAAGACTTGTTGGACAAAGTCTCTGAACCCGTGTTCGTAACCGCGCCCGCTGGGCACGGTAAAACCTCATTTTGCAAGTGGAATACTCTCAATGACATTCAACGACTCATCGACAAGACTGGAACCATTTCGCCCATCTATGTACCTCTACATCGCCTATCCACTATCGAGGTGACCTCGTGTGAAGACGCTTTCTTCCGCGGACCTGGAGCGATGGAGCTGGTAGTACTCGCTCAGAAGCGCAGTCAGCGCGTTCGTCTATATCTTGACGGACTCGACGAAGTCAGTACGCTTGAACGGCAAGAGAAGCTGGTCCTTTTGGCTTCAGAAATACCGACTAAATATCCTTACATCCAAATTGTCCTTACTGGGCGGGACTACCTCTCGGGAACTTGGTTGCGGTGGCTCAGCCGAATCCATCTGTCTGAACTGGACGAGAGGCAAGTGCGCACTTTAGTGGAGAACTGGTTGGATCGCGACAAGGCATTGCTTACAAATTTCTATGACCAATTAGCCAAGACGCCGAGCCTCAAGCCCCTGATGCGGGTACCGCTGTTAGGCACTCTGATCATTGCCGTTTTTAAGCGCATGAAATCGTTGCCCGAGAATAAGCTGAAGCTATACGAAGCCTTCACCGATTTGATGTGTGGTGGGTGGGATCTTGCGAAGAACGTGCGCCGTGATACGAAATTCGGGTCGAATACGAAGCTTAGTGTTCTAACCAGATTGGCAGGACAGTTGCATCTCAACGGACGTAGGGATGCTCAAACTACACATATCAAGAACGCCGTTGACCAGACCGCGCCCGCCCTCAATACCAAGTGGAACGAACTTCTGAATGAGATATTAGAAGATGGGCTGTTGATCAGAGCAGCCAGCGGGACGTTTGTCTTCTCCCACCTTTCGTTCCAGGAATACCTTACAGCGACGGAACTGACGGACCCGCAGGGAAATCGCTCATCACAGGCTTTGAAGGATTTCTTGCGCGGCGACGATCGGGGACGAGAGGTACTGACCTTTTATCTCAGTTTGATTAAACGTCCTGATGAAACCGAGGCATGGATCAGGAAGACCGCAGAGCAGCTTGCCGAGAAAGGCGCCGACATTAGCGAACGATATGGATTCTTGATGCAGCAGCTTAGTTCGGCGTGGCCAGGTTGGTCTCCCCGAAAAGGACCACTCCGCGTCAAGTGAATCAGGCGAAGCGCCACGCGTAGTTGCATGGCCATAAAGATGAGAGGAGACTTTTTACATGGCAAATCTCGTCCTCGACACGAATGTTTTCTACGATCTCGCGGACGGAAGTATCGATGTCTCAACTTTTGCTAGTTCTTCGGATCTACTTTTCTACTCTCCTATGTCGGTTCTCGAGATCACCGGGAAGTGGTCACGGAAGCTCTTCCGGAAAAGGAAGGCAGCAGCACGAGCCATATTGGACTGCGGCGCGGCGGAACTCCCAGATCAGGACAGCTTCCTCGCCCAGACCATCTTCCGGTATGCTCTCAGGCGCCCCGTCGTTTCGCTGAAGGATGCCGTAGTCGCCATGGCTAAGAGTCGGAGTGTTGAAGCGCTTGCGGGCGGCGTCGAGGATCAACTTGAGAAGGTCGTTCGCAAGGTGGACTCCGATTTGGTTGGAAGGTGGAGGGGTGTGGTCGAAGGCCTGTGGGTCAAGGACATGGAGTCGATTCAGGATAGAGAGATTCCTCGCTTCGCCGCATGGCGGATCGAGCGGGCGGCCAGTGTCATCAATCCCGTTCCGAAACTAAGAGGCGCACGAAAGCAGGCCTTTATTCAGAAGACACACGAACCCAACTGGAATCTCACGTTGATTTCTATGTGCCACAAGCGAGCTCTGCTTACAGCGCGAAAGACACAGCCTGCTGTTCCTGACATGGAGGCGTACGAAACCATTACCAAGGCGGTGATGTCCCTATCGTGCTACTGCAGTGTCTATACGCAATACCTGATTCGACTCCTAACTGAGGGAGCGCTTCCTGAGCCGAACGACAGTGGCGATATCGAGTTGTTTCTTCACGCCGTCGATAACGAACATATCGTCGTCACCGCCGAAAAGAAGTGGAAAATCATGGCAGAGCGGGCCGGCTTCGGTCATAGAGTGCGACTAGTGACTAAGTGACGGTCGTAAGTTCTTATCCTAGGTCCGTGTCCTCTGGAACGACTTCTTCCCGATCGCGTTTGCCTCGGGGCAAGTAAAAGTTGGCGCGAAGAAGGGCAAACATCGGCCTCACGGCCTCAGTTTCGGAGCCGCTGCCAATGGCGAACGAATCCTCTTTGTCCAGAAGCTCATGGAGAGCTAGTGCAGTCTCTAGCGTGTTAAGCAACCGAATGATTTCAGTTTTCGTATTTGGGGGTTCAATTCTTCCATGCTGAATGCCCGGCCGCGAGAGCGTCGGTGTGTTTGGCATGTTCAGAGGTAGCGACTTCCAGAGGGTCCCGACCACTCTGAACAGCGACAACCAGAGCGCCGCACAGAACGAATCCTCTTGCGCCCTCTGTGCAATCTCGCCTTTCTCGCGGAGAGTCTTAACGACATCGGTGTTTGCGTGAAGATGTTCCGGATTGAGCCTTTGAATTACCCTTTCCAACATCGCGACTAGGACAGGTACTGTAATCGCGTAATCGCATCCGCCGTATAGCTCGAAAGCATTGGGGCAAGACCGTCTGAAATATCGAGTGAGTTGGGGGTCCTTGCAAAGCCTCGCCTCCGATTCGAAAAGAACTGCGGGGTCGATCTCTGCGAGCTTCTGGACGAGATATGCAGCGGCAGAGTCGTCATCGAGCGAGCCCAGGAAGACGATCAACTCGTGTACCGACAACTGCGTGGGTAGTGTCGAAGCGATGTTTGCAAGTTGTTCCACTTCTTTGAGCGTTTCCGCGAAGCGCTGAGAAGCCTCATTCCAGTCGGCCATGACCGTGCCTGACCTTGGCGGCGGGATCCTGAGCGACTTGCCCAATCTGGACATTAGCTACTCTGGATTGCGCTCGATCCACGTTGCTCAACCAGATTGCAGGCACTTGAACGTAAATTCGACATGCTTGGCGCATGGGCTCGATCCAAGGTGCGAGTGAGCGTCATGTACCGATTGTCTGAAGGTAGGGTCTGCATACTTCGGAGTTGGGCATCGACCGTATATCTTCAGATTCAGCACCGCAGATTTCGGCTCTGCACTGATCAGTCACATGATTTCGGCCTGGACGAGACCGGATCGGCAGCCCCAAAGCATGTTTCGCCGCGGAAGGAGAAATACGTATTATTGAACCTATGTCCTCTGCACTTTCTAGAGGTCAGAGTGTTCTATAGGGGTTCAGAGGTCGTGGGTGCTGTTAAGGGTTCTGAAATTTAGCTGGTTTTTCCCAATGTTTTTGGGTGCCTTAAGGGCGCTAAAAGGAGCCATCCGCTACGCCTAATTATCTTAGATGTTACGCAGTTTGCAATTCACTGTCACGGCAGAGGTCGCGGGTTCGAGCCCCGTCGTCCCCGCCATTGATTCCGATGATCTTAGAGTCAATTGGCGACCTACAGTGACAATCAAATCAGGGTCTAATAAAGGTTCAATAAGCCCGCTACTGCGCTGTTTGCGGGTACTTCCTTCTCTCCTCTGACCACGTCTGACACGATCATCTTTACAACCTTGCTCTGCGCGGCTCGCTTGTGCTTCGTCCAGTAGCGGTGATGGCCGTCACTTCTTATTGACAGGAGGATGAGCGACGATGGCCCATCGTGCATTTAGCTTCAGGTCAAGGGAGTCACTATGGCTACTTCTCGTCAGATAACCGCACCTATTGATGTGAGGATCAAGAAGATCGCTGTGCTTACCGACTTCTCAGAGAGCGCGGATGTTGCTTTGCACTACGCGGCGACAATTGCGCGAGGATATCGAGCGAGCCTCGTCCTGGCGCATGCGTATCTGCAGCCAGGATGCGCATATGCGGCGCCTGAGGTCGAGATGGTCTATCAAGCGTTCGAGGACCTTCGGAGAAGTCTGGTGAGTCGTCTGCTTAACCAAACGGAGGAGGCATATCTCCGAGACATAAAGTGCTCCGTGGTACTCCACGAGGGAAGTACCAAGGAATTACTTGAAGAGCTTAGAGATATCGATCTCATCGTTGTCGGAACATCCGGTGGAACAGGACTGGAGAAGGCCGTTATGGGATCGACTGCCGAAATGGTCTTTCGTTCCTCGACGGCTCCGGTGCTAACGATTGGACCAGGCTGCCATTCCAGCGGCGCCGGCAAGAATGCTCCCAGCACTGTTCTCTATGCCACGGATTTGTCTGATGGGGCGGCTATGGCTGTGCCTTACGCCTTATCGATCGCACAAAGACATGATGCGGAGTTGGTGCTGCTTCACGTCGTGAAAGATAAAGACGTTAAATTTTCTTTCGAGCGCGCTATGGCGAGAGCAGAACCTCTGGAAAAGCTGCATAAGCTTGTGCCGGACGATGTTGAACTCAAGCACCGACCACGGTACATAGTCGGTTTTGGCGAACCGAATGTTGTGATCGTCGAAGAGGCTAAGAGAAACAACGCAGAACTCATCGTAATCGGCGCACGGGGAGCGGGTTCATTTGGGTCGGCTGCGTGCCGCTTCGGCGGTGGAACAGCCTACAAGATTGCGGTACACGCAGAATGCCCAGTATTGACAATCCGCCGGAAGTAATTCGGTGGAAGATTGGATCCGGGCTCGCGGGTTCGGGTGTGGCTACTGCAGTCGGTCAACAAGAGCAAGGAATCTGGACTTTTAGGCAGCAGATTACTCCGGTGTGATCGAGGTCACAGATAAGATCGCTTGTTTTGTTCCAAAGTGGAAGATGCAGGAGAAAATAGCGATGCACAACGGAAATCGACTTCAATTCAAAACCATTCTTGTTGCCACGGACCTCGGCAAGTCCGGGTCGTCGGCTCTTCACTACGCTCAGACAATCGCACTTCTGCACAAGTCTGTGCTGGTCGTTGTCCACGTGATAGACCCGGTCGGCTATGCGTTTCCAGAAGGGGCGCCAGATTCTGCCGTTGCCGATCAGATTGCTCGCGCCGAGCTCAACCAAATAGAAGAAGAGACTCGTCGCCAGGGAATTCCTATTCATTCTGTCATGGAGACCGGCGTGGTTTACGAACGACTCCTGCAAACTGCGCTCGATCACCGTGCAGACTTGCTGGTACTGGGCACGCGGGCTAAAACGGAAATCGGAAGGGTCGCATTAGGGACAGTCGCAAGGCGATTGGCGAAGCAGCTTCACTGTAGATTGCACGTGCTGCATACCGTGAAGCCTGGACTCTACGTAGCCGATACTGCGATCCTGAGTGCCGAATTGCTGAGGATCGAGGTTGAGCGAGGGGAAAAGGAGCTCAATGAATACGCCTCCAGGATCCCCGAGGTACGCACTGTCCGTCATGAGGAAATTGCCTTATGCGGGCCCACAATCGACGAGATTTCTGCCGTCACTGAGATGAAAGGTATCGATCTCCTGGTCATGGGGTCGCACGGTCGCGGCGGCCTGAAGAAGATGGTTCTGGGATCGGTGGCGGAAGCAGCCATCCGTCGTGTTCATTGTCCAGTATTGGTGGTTGGTCCGCGCTGTGTGCGGCGTTTCGCTCCATTGAAGTCGATGGTATTCGCCACCACTCTTCGCGCCGATTCACTACGCTCTGCTCAGTACGCCATGTCGATTGCCCGGCAGACCGACGCCGCGCTCGTAGTTGTGCACGTTGTTCCGGAGCATATCGGAGGGAGCGTTAAGCCCAACATGGAGCTTGAGTCACGAGTGGCAAAGGAACTTCGCCGGCTGATACCCCACGATCCGGAATTGGAAAGGCATGTCCATTTCGAGATCGAAGCGGGGAATACGGCCAAAGAGATCCTTCGCATCGCCAAGCACAGCAAGGCCGGTCTGATTGTGATGGGCGTGCGTGAGCACTCGGCGCTGGCGGATCGCAATCCCTGGGCCACCCTGTCGGCTGTCATTCGAGACTCGGCCTGTCCGGTTCTCGCGGTGCAGTCCCATTTCGCATAAACAACCTGCCTGTGCGGCGCGGCAGGTCGATCGAAGGACACCGAACTGTTGGTTTACGGCATCACCGTTCTTGAGTGATTGGATAGGGTCGTTGGTTGAGGTGCCGGATCTCCGAACTATGCGCCCAAGTCAATCGGTATTAATCGTTAATACCGGGCATGGGGCACCTATCAATACCTGGGCCAGCACACCAGCAGGCAGATGAGTTGAAGTGAAATTTGCGGCCCTCGCACCCATCACGATCAGATCGGGCTTGAGTGTTTGCGCGACATCGATGATCTTCGCGGCGGGGCCTTGACCGGAGAGCAGGCTGCGGATCTGACATCTTCCGATATCTTCTTCCGGCAATTCGTTGGCAAGGGCTTCTTCAAAAGCGGCCCAGGTCTGGTCGTGGCCCGACAAGTGGTCGGGATCGTCGACGGAGAGCAAGGCAAAGCCAGCTCCGACACCTCGAGCAAGCCTATACCCGTAGCTGACGACCTTGGCTGCACCAGGGTGGAGGCCGGTGGCGCACAGAATCCTAGCCGGTGACCAGGCCCCCGGGGTGGCCTGCACGGCTGATGGCCCAACGGTAAGGACCGGACGATCCGCGCGGCGCATCAGTCCTTCTGCCTGGGAGCCGAATAGCAAGCGACTCAAGCCCCGCCGGCCATGCGTTCCCAGGATGACCAGATCCGCGCGATGGCTTTCCGCAAGCGCCTCGACTTCCTGTTTGACCGAGCCATAGGCATTGACGGCATCCGCCACAAAACCTTCCGCGCGAAGGGCGATCCCCGCAGCTTCCATCCGCTCCTCGATTATGTTTGCGGACTCTTCCCCCCATCGACCTTCGGGAGCTATGACTGGATTGCCGGGATCGCTCACGTGGACCAGAACAATATGGGAGCCAAAGCGCTTTGCCATTGACTTTGCGTAACCGAGTGCATTCGAAGAAGCATCGGAAAAGTCAGACGCTACCAGAATCTCCTTGAACGATACCTGTGATGTAGCAACGGTTGTCATGGCGGTCTCCCACAGTCGGAGGATCAGCACCTAAAGCGAGCATAAGAGGGTTTTTTCCTCACCGCAGTGACCCCTGTCACAGCCCCAAGTCTCCGGGTGAAGGCCCGAATCCTGCGCTGCGAACCGTGCTTACAGGCGTTAAGTAGCGGCTGATTGGCCACTCCGCAAATTTCTACTAGGCGACTTCGCAGCCTTCCCGCACGCCTGCTTGTTCGCGTGAAAGAGACTCAGGACACTAGAAGGTAATCTTCAGAATCTGGCCGTTATTGCCGACGAACCATCCGGCTTCCGGATTCGCAAAAGCGACCGCCCAGTAACCGCTCACCTGCGGCAGTGTGAACCAGGTTTGTCCTTCATCGGGAGTCCAGGCGGCTGCGCCGGAGTCGAAGTTCGGTTGAGTCTCGGTCGTGATCACGACGGTCCGGTCGTGTTTATGGCCGAAGCGGTCTTGGTTGCTCCAATCATCGTGGTGTTCAGTGCCACGCGCATAGGCGAGACAGAAGATGGATCCTGGAATGGGAGGCTTATTGGTTAGCGTCCATGTTCGGCCCCCATCATCCGAGGTTGCTGCCTGGACAGCGCTATCCGTGGTCAGGTCACCGCCACCTACAATGCCATGCCAGGGATCGCGGAACGCCACTGAGAAGCCGCCCGCGTTGGCGTTGCTCACGAGCGGAGTGTCATACGCATTCCATGTGTCGCCGCCGTCGCGAGTCGCCAGGATCCGTGCAATGCTTGAGCCTCCGGTGGTAATCCAGGCGTTTTGCGGTCCTTGTGTAGTGATGCAGGTTCCGCTCGAGGAGAACGAAGCTTCGCCCGTCAAAGCGGCCGGCATATTGCCGGCGATCGAATGCCAGGTCCGGCCATTGGTGGTGCGAATGTCGGGAAACACTCCGTTGACGGAGTCGCTGTGCGTGATGCCGCGATCCGGCGTCCAGAACGCGAAGCAGTCATAGAAGGCGTTGACCGTCTCATTCTTAAACTGAATGCTCCAGTGCGCGCCGCCGTCTTCCGTCTTGTAGATGCGAAAATCTCCGGTGTCACTCCCGATGGACATCAGATAAGCGACCTTGTCGCTCACGCCTTGCACATCGCGGAATTGCAGGCTTTCGGCTCCCGGCACAACCCCGGATTTCCAGGTCGAGCCGCCATCGGTCGTAACCACGTATGTGCCGCCGGTTCCGGCTGCCCAGACAACTTTGGAGTTCACCGGACTGACGGCAATCAGCAACTGCGTGGTGCCGCTCTGCTGTGGGGTGAGGGTGGGTTGATGGCCTTTCCATCCGTCTTGTGCATGCCCGGCAGTAGCGGCGGTGGCAATCAAGAGAATGAGCAGCAGCGAACGCTTTAACATAGACTTCCTCCTGGGCCGGCACTTTAGGGCCGGTATTTCGAGCGTGGAGAAGTATAGGAACGTCGTTGAAGCCGCGTCAAATGAGGGGTCACGCCGTCTCTGCCGGCAGGACATCCATGAACGGACTGACCGAGAACACAGCCTTGCCCGGTCCTGGATCGCCGTAGCCGGGCGGCGAGGGAAGCCTGAACTGCGCGAGGGTATCGCGATAGACCTCCAGCAATCGGAGATGATATTCGAGCGAAGCGCCTTCAGGATTGAGCTTCCCCAGGGGAGTTGTGGGTTCGGGACACCATGTGGTGAAGCGGGGAACCACGCCGTGTGACATGAAGAATGCTAAGCCCTCCTGGGTCGAGGCGATTGCGGTTTCCACGTCACTAAATCCGCAAGGTTTCGCCATCTCGATGCCCGCAACAAAGTTCGGAATCACCTGTGATGGCCCGAAGATGTCAGCGGCATCGATCACTCGTTTGATCCATTCGTCGCGCCCGATATAGCGGTTTTTTCCGGGTGAGTATGCCGCGAACAAATCGGCATCCCAGACTTCATAGTTCGGGTGGTAAATTTTCGCTCCGGCCGTCTTAAGGCGTGCCACGTCTGCCTTGGGCCAGGCCTGCGTAACGACTTTACCGATCCAGCGGTCCGGGAAGCGTTGCTCGATCGCTTCCACATATTCCGTGTAAAACTCGACCTCGGTTTTTCCGGCGAGCTTGGAGGTAACACTCCCGCCCGTAACGGTGTATGCCTTGGTGCGGTTGTCGCTTGCGGCGATCATATCCAGCGCCATCAGGATGTCCTCAATCTTTTTCACACCCGTATAAGGACGCCCCGCGGCAATTTGCTCTCGATAGTTATGATTGATATCGCAGAACTGGCACTCTTCCTTCTCTCCGAAGTACTGGCAAATGCGAAAGATGGTCAGGTAAATCAGATAGCCCCATTCGATCGTAGGCGCGATCTCTGCCACGGGTCGGCCATCAGGCAGGCGCTCAGAATAATGAGCCGGCATGGGAGGCAGCGCCACACGCGCCAACAACTCGTTTTCCAGCGAGAGCCATCGTTCGCCTTCGTGCAGCACGACGCGATATGGCGAGGACGGGTTTAGTCGCACTGAAACGATGGTGCGCCGCAACTCCAACTGCCCTCCGGTGAGGGCGATCTCCTCCGGACACTTCCACTGAAGGATTGAATCAAGCTCCCCCTGCGGCACCATGTTGAACGAGAAGATGAAATACGACTTTGGCTGGTGTTCCTCAGATTCAGGTTGGATCAGGGCTTCAGTCGCGAAAGTCAATCCGCGACGCAAGAGGTCTGCTTTCACCACTGCTTCGGGCGGAAGGGAGGGATGTCGATCGATGTGTTCGAACAGCGATTGTTTGGCCGAGGCAGTCTGCGTTGATTCCATGAATTAATCTCAGAAGACCTCGCGGAGTACCGCATCGGGAGGCTTTACTTAATTATAAAGATGTATCGAACTGGCATTTGCCACTGCAATGGGCGGAATCTGCTGCGGCTGAGCCAAATGTATCCAGAAACTGGCAGGGCGCGCGCCACGTCGCGCCTCGTCTCCTTACAATGGAGAAATGGGGTCCGAAACGAACATTGAGCTGATTCACAATGCCGTTGCGAGCGGCAGACGTATAGACATGGAAGAAGCGCGGTGGCTGTGGAACCACGCCTCGAACGACGAGCTCCGGAAACTGGCCACGGTTGTGCGCAATCGCTTTGTTCCAACGAAGAGCTGCACGTACATGATCATGCGGATTATCAACTACACGAATGTGTGCGTGGCCCAGTGCGATTACTGTGCGTTTTATCGGCTACCTGGACAGGAGGGAGGTTATGTTCTGCCCAGAGAGGCGGTCTTTGCTAAGCTCGATGAACTTCTGGCCCTCGGCGGAGACCTGGCCGCATTCAACGGGGGATTCAATCCTCACCTGCCACTGGACTACTACTGCGATCTGTTCCGCGCGATTCGTGAACGGTACGGTGATCGGCTTGAGTTTTATGCGCTTACGATTGCAGAGTTCATGTACCTTGCCGACCACGCCAGCATCACGTTTGCCGAAGCAGCAGAGCGCTTCAAGGAAGCCGGTGTCCGGTGGATCACTGGCGGTGGATCGGAGATTCTCACTGAAGATTTCCGCCGGCGTCACAGCAAGTTCAAGTACACGGTGGCACAGTATTTCGACGCACAGCGGGCCATCGTTGAAGCGGGGCTCAGAACCACCGCTACGATGGTGATCGGCTTTGATGAAACGCTGAACGAGAGGCTCGAACATCTGGAGCGGACCCGAGCCTTCCAGGACGAAACCCAGGGCCTGGCCAGCTTTCTTTGCTGGACCTACAAACCGTACTTCACAAAGATCGGCGGGGTCGAGATTACTGCCGATGAATACCTTCGGCATCTCGCGCTAAGCCGCATTTACCTCGACAACGTTCCCCGCATTCGTACGTCTGTTCTTACCCAAAATGAGCGCGCGCTGGAAGGGCTGAGTTGGGGGGCGGACGATTTCGATCTCCCGATCGAGGATGAGGTAACGCAAAAGGCGGGAGCGACGATCAGTCTGAACTTCGAGCGAATCCTCAGCGTTGCACGTAACCTCGGATTCGAGCCCCACTACCGTCACGTCTCGGGGCGGTGCCCAGAGCTGTTAGGAGCCAAGGCATAAGCTGTTTTCCTTGCTGCCGAATCTTGGTAAATTCCAGCGTCTTCAATGCTGCAGCAGTCCACCGCCTTGTGTCGCTAGTGCTTCCTGAGAACTTTTATCGACGGGTACTGATAGCGAAGACGGGGACGAGAATAACTGTATTAGCCCTTCCACCAGCGTCGGGTGGGCCCAAATGGCATCGCGGAGCGCGGTGTAAGGCAATCCCCCAATCATTGCAGTCTGTACCGACGCCATAATCTCCCCGCCGTCCACGGCAAGAGCTGTGAAGCCAAGAATGCGATCGCCATTTGCTTCGACGAGTGCCTTTAAGAAGCCACGCGTTTCGGATAATGTGCGCGCTCGGAGTACCCGCTCCATTGGGATCTTGAATAAGCGGTAAGCGATTCCTCGCGCTTTGGCCTCTTTCTCGGTCAGGCCTACGCGCGCAAGTTCCGGGTCTGTAAAAAGGGTGTAGGGGATTAGCCTGCCTGTTGTCACGTGGTTGCCACCTGTGAGGTTGTCGCGGACGACACGAAAGTCATCAACGCTAACGTGAGTGAACTGAGGGCTTCCCGCTACCTCGCCGATTGCCCAAACGCCGGGTGCCGTTGTTTCCAGTCGTTCGTTGGCCTTGATGTAGCCACGATCGGTCACTTCAATGCCGGCCAATTCCAATCCGATATTCTCCGTATTTGGCCGTCGTCCCCCCGCTACAAGCAGATGGGTTCCGGTCAGTGTCTTCTCTCTCCCGTTTTGCTCGACAACTACGGTTACTGAATCGCCTGATGTTCCAGAAATCCGTGTCAGGCGAGCGTTCAAGACCGTGTCGATACCTTCGTCATTGAACAAACTGGCAAGACCTTCCGTCACGTCATCGTCTTCCTTATGCAGCAAGCGGTCATTTCGATCAATGATCGTAACCTTGCTGCCGAACCTGCGCATCGCCTGCGATAGTTCCAGGCCCACGTAGCCACCGCCGATCACAATAAGATGTTCGGGAATCTGATCCAATTCCAGTGCCTCGATGTGCGTGAGTGGCTGTGCGTCTGCCAGGCCGGGGATTGATTCCAATGCAGCCCGCGTGCCAGTGCTGACGATTACATTCGCGCCGTGGAGAAGGCGAGTAGTTCCGTCAACGAGAGCGACTTCCAGGGTTTTCGGACTAACGAAGCGCCCCGATCCGAGAATGAATTCCGCTCCGGTCTGCCTGAAGTTATCAAGATACATATCGTTCAGACCGGATACCATCGCTCGTTTTCGTGCGCGTACAGCCGGCATATCAACGTGGAAGCCGTCTGCGATAAGGCCGAACTCTTTGCCTCGGCGAAAGTACGACGCTACCCTCGCACTGTGGAGAATGTTCTTGCTCGGCAAGCAGGCGATGTTCGGGCAAGATCCTCCTATGTACTTGCGCTCGATCACCGCAACGCGCTGTCCTTGACTGGCAAATGTCCATGCGGCAACCGTCGATCCTGTGCCGCCGCCGAGAATCACCAGATCGTACTCTTCCAAAGCCGGAGCTTGGCTTGTACGGGTGGAAGAAAGTGTTTCGCTCGGATTCATGTGTATTTCTCCGGTTGCATATTTGTCTTGGTTTATGTCGGCTATCTAGATGCCCTGATCTCGCCTTCGGCCATTGGTACCGAAGCTCCAAGCCTCGCTGTTCTCCGCATTAATTGTTTGCCTTGACGGGATAGAACTCATAATTACTACTCCTTCCGATATCTAATGTGGCCCCATGGCTGATGGGACGTCAGTTGTGGCGCTAATAGCCTTTGCAGCGTGATGCGAGCCCGGTGCAATGCGACTTTCACCTCTGAGGTATTCATGTCTAAAAGCTGAGCCGTCTCGCTTACATTGAGTCCTTCTACATCGTGGAGAAAGAACACTTGCTGATAGGCATTGGGCAGCCTCTCCACGGCATGCCGGAGTAAACTCCTGACTTCTTCGCATTCGACTACGTTAGATGGCGGTTCTGGCCAGTCAAGCAGGACCGCTGGAGACACTGGCACATCTTCATCTTGCGATTCGCTAGCAGGTACGATCTGTTCGTTCGCCTGTCGGGATGACCATTTTCTTGCCTCGTCTCGCGCGATGCGAACAAGCCACGTACCAAAGTTCGAATCGTCAGGCAAAGTCCGTAGATCTCGAAAGGCCTTGATGAAGGTTTCCTGTACGACCTCCTCAGCCTCCTTCTTGTTTCTTACGTATGAGAGAGTCATGATGTAGACGCACCGCTCATAAGGGCGAATCAGCTCATGGTAGAGCTGAATGTCCCCAGCCAGGATGTTGGCGATCAGCTCGGACTCGTTTTGATTCTGGACGGCATACTTCATTCCCTTGGCGTGGTCTCCGAGTACTTCCTGAGGCTCGTCCGGGTCAGCTTTTGTCTGCATCGCTCCAGCTCAAACCTCCTGCGATCGTCAAAAACTTCAAAGGCCGCATCAGATGCTCTTGATCTCGCCACCATCCATACGAATTGAGGCGCCTGTCATCCACTTTGCCGCGGGCGACACAAGATAAGCCATCAACTCGGCAATCTCTTCTGGTTTGCCGAAGCGACTGATGCCGACTTCTCCCGGGAACTTCTTGATTGCCTCTTCCACGCTCAGGTCGTGCGCCGGCGCCCACTTTTCAAAGAAGGATTGTCTGCGTCCAGTCATCACAGCACCGGGCACTACGCTATTGACCTGGACTCCATCCTTGATTCCTTGCTCTGCGAATGCTTTCGCCATGGCGATGATTGCTGCGTTTATCGCAGCGACCGCAGCGAAGCCAGGTTTCGGGTCGAGAGCGGCGCTGCCGGACATCAGAACGACAGAGCCGCCCGAAGCCTTCAATGCATCCCAGGCGCGAATTGTCAGGCGTCGCGCGCCGTGGAACTTGAGTGCCATGCCATCCTCCCACTGCGCATCCGTCATTTCGAACAGATCAATCTGCGGCACAGCGCCGGCGATGTTGAGCAAAGCATCGATTCTGCCAAAACGGTCGAGGGTGCCTTCGACGACGGCTTCGACAGACGAAGGCTCGCGCAGGTCAAGTGCATAAACCAGCGGTTCGGCTCCGGCCGACCTGACAGCGGTTGCGGTCTTCTGTAACTCGCTTTCCTTTCTCGCCGCGAGTACGATGCCTGAGAAATCTCGGGCAAGCCGCAAAGCAGTCGCTTGTCCGATGCCCTGACTTGCTCCCGTGATGATGGCGACGGAGTTGCTCTTCATAGATCCCTCCTCTCGACTCGAGGCAGATGGCGCTTCCTCACACGGAAACCGCCGTTGGCGAAACTGATTGGCGAACGGCCTCCAGGATCACGCCAACCACAAGATCTGGCTGCGTATACATCGGAGCGTGGTCCACTCCATACGACCGGACGGTTGCGCGCATTCGATCAGCCATGAAGCGCTGAGTCTCCGGGCTGATCATCCGATCCTCTTCAGCGATGAGAAACCACGATGGCTTCGTTCGCCATGCTGGCGCGGGAGCCTTCTCCTCAATGCATTTCACCGCGATCGGCCGCTGCACTGCCGCCATAATCGTGGCCTGGTCCGACGAGACATTGTGGGCCACCGCCTGGCTGAAGCCCTCTTCCGGCATCCAGATCAAACCGTGCGGGTCAGGCGCCAGGCGCGGGGCCGTTGGATGCGGATCGGTGCGATAAAACACATCCGCTACTGTTTCGCCTTCATCTGGAGCCAAGGCGGCTATGTAGACGAGCGCTTTCACTCGTTCTTCAGTAATCCCGGCGATCACGGCGCCTGCGTAAGCGTGACCCACAAGAGTCACCGGCCCACTCGTTCTTTCCATCACGCGATTGAGTGCAGCTATATCGTCCGTGAGGGATGTCAGAGGGAGTGGAGCGGACGTCACGATGAGACCGTGGTGTCGCAATGGCAGAATGACGTTGCTCCAACAGGATCCGTCGGCCCACGCTCCGTGAACCAGCACGACCGAACCGTTTTGAAGGGCGGGATTCATCGCAAAACCAACTTAATCTGTACCGCCGTTTTCATTCAGGAACTCCTTCATCGCGTCGGCAATCTCGACGACGTGCGTTTCTGTAGCAAAATGTCCGGTATCGAGGAACTGGATCCGCGCGTTCGGCAAGTCTTTTCGAAATGCAGCTGCTCCGGCCGGGATGAAGAACGGATCGTTCTTGCCCCAGATCGCCAGCAGAGGAGGTTTCGCTTTGCGAAAGTACTCCTGAAACTTCGGATAAAGCTTCACATTCGATGCGTAATCCAGAAACAAATCGAGCTGAATTTCTATGTTTCCCGGGCGCTGGAACAAAGCCGTGTCCAATGTGTAGGACTCAGGCGCAACAGCATCTGGGTTCGCTACTCCGTGTGTGTACTGCCAGCGAGTTGTTTCCAGCGTCATGATGTTCTGCCTGAGTACATCTCTGTTTTCCGCCGTGGGCTCAGACCGGTATTTTCTTATCGGTCCCCACGCGTCGCCGAGGCCGTCTTCGTAGGCGTTGCCGTTCTGAGAAACGATCGCTGTCACTCGTTCGGGATGGGCCATCGCCAGGCGAAGGCCTGTCGGGGCTCCGTAGTCAAACACATAAATCGCATAGCGGCTCAGACCGAGCGCATCAGTGAAGGCTTCGATCGTATGAGCCAGTGCGGCGAACGTGTAGGTATACTTCCGCTCGGCTGGTACTTCTGTGAAACCAAAGCCGGGCAAGTCTGGCGCGATCACGCGATAGCGATCGGCAAGTCGGGGAATGAGTTCGCGAAACATGAATGACGATGTCGGGAACCCATGGAGCAGGAGAACCACAGGCGCACTTGGTTCGCCTGCGGCTCGGTAGAAGACTTGCACGCCGTCCGCTTTAACCTTGTGAATCGATGTCAAGGGTATTGCAGGCTCGTGCCCTGATGCAGAGTGTTTCGATTGCTGCGCTGAAAGAGTCTGGCTCATAAAATTCCTTCTCACTTTTGCTGGTTGGATCGCTCCAACGTTCTACTTCTGCGAGATCGTCTGACTTCCCGCCAACGGCGCGGTTCCAAAATTGACACTGAACCGTTTACACCAGATCGAGACGGCGCGGTATTTGGATAAGTCCACATCAGGACCGAGCGCATAGTCTTGATCACCTATGTTCCCTTTAATGCTCCCCAGATCGATAAACCCGGCTTGTTCCACGGTTGTGCTATCGTTTGCATCGTTGGCAGCCACCATGTAGACGTGAACGTCAGGACCGTTCGATGTCTTGAAGTCCGTAAAACGAAGAACGCGACTGCCATCGCCGGCCCGGTAGATGGTTGCTGTACCGCTTGTGGGATGCACGATGGAATGAAATGTTCCAGACGCAAGCGTCTGATCAGTTGAATTGGCCTGCGTGGTCGGCAATTCTTCGTGGACGCGTTGATTAACGAAAAGCCTCTCCGGGCGAAACGCATACCAGGCGACAAACAGTACGACGAGTAGCACGGGAATAACAATCTGCCACTTTTTCATTTTCATATCTCCTCTGGCCTAAAGCGTGTCCAACGTCGGTGCGGCGAAACGGGCCAACGGTGGGTGCCAGTAGCTGGCATAAATCTGACCTGAACCTTCCTGCCGGGTTCATGCCATCCCTGACAGAGGTCTTTCGGACGTTATGTACTTTGCACCGAATTTGTCATGCTCGTCGTGCTCCGTCTTGAGGGTGGGGTAGCATGTCGCTTTTTTCTGCTGCATCCGAAATGCCAAATCGAAAGATCTCATTCCGGGGCAGGGGTGGCGAAGGTAAGTTGTTCTGAACTGGCCAGATCTCTTCTTGAGAGCAGCGGACAGGTTCGCGTTCAAGCTGACGAATTCGCGACGGATGCCCAACACTGACGAGTTTTGGTCGCGACGCTCGTCGCGGGACGCGATTCTGCAGCTGTAGGCCTATGAGAAAGTCTCGCTGTCCAACGGATCGGAGAGACTCGCAAATCCAGGATGTAGCGAAATAGGAATTGTGACGCGAGCGCTCGATTTCGAACGAAAACCCGAGTCAGAAGGTGGCAAGCGCCGTGAGGGACATTGCTAGTCATGCCGACTGGAATTCTTTAGACCGCCAAACGTATTCCACTGAACTGCCAACGCGTTTCCGGTCGAAAGAAATTACGATAGGTCGACCGCACATGATCCGCTGGTGTGACGCAAGACCCTCCGCGCAAAACCATTTGACCGGACATAAACTTGCCGTTGTACTCGCCCAGCGTCCCAGGGAAGGGCTTGTATCCCGGATATGCGGTGTAAGGGCTCGCGGTCCATTCCCAACAGTCGCCGAAGAGTTGGTTCACTCCTTCGCAGTTCGCAGTTGCGGGATGCAGTCTCCCTGAATCGAGAAGATTTCCTTCTGTCGATCCCTGGCCCACGACGTGCTCCCATTCGGCTTCCGTTGGGAGTCGGCAACCTCGCCATCGTGCAAAGGCGTCTGCTTCAAAAAAACTGATGTGGCACACGGGCGTATCAAGTAGCGTGGAGAGTCCCAGCCAGCCCCTCAATGTGAAAACTCGCCAGCCGATCTCATCGCTCGCATCCCGTTCCCAGTAAAGCGGCGCCTGCAGCCCAGCCTGCTTTGCCGTCTCCCAGCCGTCGGCAAGCCAGAGTCTGGGACGCCTGTATCCGTCATCGGACATAAACTCCAGATACTCTCGGCAGGTGACCGTGCGATTTGCGATCTGGAAGGGTCGCAGGTAGACCTTGTGTCGAGGGGTCTCATTGTCGAAGCAAAAATCGAGAGGGGCGCTTAGCTGAGAGCCAATCTCCACCAGTCCTCCACTAAAGTCGTGCCAACTCAGCTGGGGGACGGGTTGGCCACTCTCTTTAGCGAGAGGAGCGGGTCGGTAGGAAGGCTGTAGGGGGTTTGAGAAAAAAGCGTGCTTAATATCAGTCAGCGCCAGTTCCTGGTGTTGTTGTTCGTGGTTCAGGCCCAACAGGATGCGCCTCGACATTTCGTCGTCAACGGAGCGGTTAAGAAGTGTCTCCATGTCGTGGTCAACGTGGGAGCGGAACTCGATAATCTGTTCAAGTGAAGGGCGGGAAAAGGAAGCGCGGAACTGCTTTTCCGGAATCTCCTCGCCAAGTGAGATGTAATAGCTGTCGAATAGCCAATGGAATTCTTCGTGAAAGGGCTCGTAGTCAAGGAAAAAAGGGCGAAGCACAAAAGTCTCGAAAAACCATGTGGTGTGGGCCTGATGCCATTTCACCGGACTAGCCTCTGGGCACGACTGGACCATCTGATCTTCGGCGGAAAGATTCGCGGCGAGAGATCTCGTCATCGACCGCACAGCTCTATATTTCGTAGCGAGCGCAGACATTGAACCTTTCCATCTGCCGAGACGCTGACGCAAACGGGGCCGAACGACGCGGGCACCTGAAATACGGCATGACTTCTTCACAGGCGATATCGGGCACGACTCTAGAAAGCATCCAGCCTGCCAAAACAGATGCATTCGAGCCGATGTAGCGGTGAGGACTAAGCTATTCGGCGACCGAGAGATACGAGGATAGGCAGATCGACTGAGTTTCCCTGACCCTGACGGATTTGTGACGAATGTCCGCCACTGACGGGGTATTGTCGCGCTAGTTGTCGCTCGGGTCGTCGCGCGTGGGTGAGTGGGGCCACGGAGCCAAACAATCAGGCATCGCCTGCGTGGTTCAGGGCGAGGTGTGTCGGACGGCTAATGCGTAGCCTCCGCATTCTGTAGACCAACGAAGTCCGCTGCATTCCCAGTCGCGCTGCGGCGCCATTTCGACCGCCGACTACCCAATTGCTTGCTTCGAGTGCACGGAGGATATGGTCTCGTTCTACCTCCTCGAGACCGCTCATCGGCGCATTGGATTTTTTGTGAACGCTGAACGGTTCCAATTCGGAGATCGGAGCGCGTAATACTGTGTGAGGGGAAAGAATCACTGCTCGCTCGATAAAGTTCTGCAACTCCCGGACGTTTCCGGGCCAACGGTATCGCACGAGTGCATCGATCGTCTCCGGAGGGATCTCCACGATTCTCTTCTTCATCCGTTGCGCGTACAGCGCGGTGAAATGCCAGGCTAGTTTCGGAATATCCTCAGTACGTTGCCGAAGGGGCGGAACGTTGATAGGGAATACTTTGAGCCGATAATACAAATCCTCTCGAAATGTTGTTTGCTTTACCATGGCGGCCAGGTCACGATGGGTGGCCGCGATCACGCGAACGTCAACTTTGTGCGTGTGGTTGCTGCCGAGTCTCTCAAATTCCTGCTCTTGCAGGACACGCAACAACTTCGCTTGAAGTTCCAGGGGAATGTCGCCGACCTCATCGAGAAAAAGCGTGCCCTTGTTCGCGAGTTCAAAACGTCCCGTCTTTTGCGCGATTGCGCCAGTAAAGGCTCCCTTTTCGTGACCGAACAACTCACTTTCGAGTAGCCCAAGCGGGATTGCGGCGCAGTTCAGTTTTACAAAGGCCCGTTCCCGGCGCCCGCTCAAATTGTGAATTGCGCGCGCCATCAGTTCCTTTCCAGTTCCTGTTTCACCCTGAATCAGCACGCTCGAATTCGTGGGTGCCACGACGGATACCAGATCCAGTGCCGTCTTCAGCGCGGGGCTGCTTCCTATGATTTCCCCAAATTCTGCGCGGACTTCCTCTTCAAGATAGAGTCTTTGTTTCGTCTCTCTATCTCGATCCTTCGTCGCCTTTTCGTACTCCAACGTGTTCTCAACCGCAATCGCTACCTGACGGGCCACCTGCTCGAGCAAGATGACATCGTCTTTCTCAAAAGCATTGTCCGAACGGCGGGAGAGCATCAGAACTCCAACCACGCGATCACGGCCTACGAGCGGAAGATAACACCCGACGCTGAGGCCCTCCTCGATCACGTGCTTATAAAGACACTGGCCGTCAGGGTTCCCGTAAATTTCAGGATCCTCGCGGACCTGTTCGAAGCTATCGATCCGAACGCTCTTGCCCTTCCGCATTACCTGACCCGAGATCGAACTATTCATTGGCACCAACGATCCCTCGCGGAAGGGTACTCTCGCGTCGGGATTGTATAAGAGTGCGACGCGCAACTCGCCGCTCTCGGAGTCGGGTAGCAGCAAGGCGGACACATCACATTGCATCAGCCTGAATAGATTAGTCGAGAGCGCCTCAACCACTTGCCGGAGGTCCAACCTGGATGTCACGCCGCTTGTGATTTCCAGCAGCAAGCGGAGCCGATCGTGTTCACGCCGTAATTTCTCTTCGTTAATGTGCCGCTCAATTGCGATTCCCGCGATGTGGCTGGCATTCTCAATTAGTTCCAGATCGGCAGGCTCCGGGCTGCGTGCCTCGCGATAATGAATGGCAAACGTCCCGAGGACTTTACCATCGCTCGCAAACAAGGGTCGCGACCACACTGCGCGGATTCCGTAAGGCAAGAGCAAGTGACGATAATGATCCCAGATGGGGTCACCGAGGATATCGTTCACATAGACTGGCTCCCGTCGGTAAACGGCTGTGCCGCAGGATCCACCTTTTGGACCGATAAGCATCGACCCTACATCAGCGCTGAATCCGGGAAGACCGGGAGCTGCCGCGCAGTAGAGTTGCTTTCCGTCGTTGTCGGGGAGCCAGATAGTGCACAGCGTGCCGTCACCGCGAGACTCAACAAGTTGAGCGATGATTGCAAGCACTTCAGACAGCGGAGATCCGGCAAAGATCAACCTCAGGATCTTCAATACCGACTCGCTCGAAAGGCGACCGGGCTCGTCCTGCCCCTGTTCAATTCTCGATAAAAATGTTGCGGGAGACTGCGTTGCTCTCTCCATGAGCTTTCCTTTCTCGCGATACCTCCGAAAAGAGGATGCTCCACCGCCGGGCGAGGATTCGTTGAAGTTTATCGGTCTGATGGTCGCCCTTACAACTCCCAGTCTTGTACATGTCCTATTGTAGGAGCTGAGCTCATAATTAGATGCTCGATCGGGCCAGCTGCGACCGTCTGTTCGGTGCCCGTCAGAACAGGATCACGAGCTTTAAGTTAGGTGAATGCGCCAATCTGAGAGTGAGTTGCCGAAGAATCATCTTCCCTTGTTTCGGGTGAAGAAAACTGCGTTCTCCTCCTTCTCGCTCCAACACATTCTGAGTGCCCCAAAGGGACTCGAATTCGGGACTGCTTCGACGTAATTCTTCGACTTGGTTCGTAATCTCCGGATCATCCAGAATTGCCTTGCAATCGCCGCGATATTCGGCAACGAGCCGTTGTGCCCTCAATGGCCAATCCCCAATCAAACTGCGTGCTTGCGGGTTCAGAAACATGTACTTGAGCAGGTTGGGCTCTCTTGATTCTTTGTCCAGCCATCCAACGAACAACCTGGTTGCGTGCCGATTCCAGGCAATCGCATTCCAGGCGTGGTCAAGCACATAAGCCGGGGTATGAATTTTCGCCACCGCTTCCTTCAACGCATCACTGAGATCCGGGGCAGAAGAGAGGTCAGACTTCTCAGGATCGCGCGTTCCTGCCAGTTCAAAGAGATAGTCTCGTTCCGCTCTCGACAACAGAAGAGCCCCGGCAATGCGCGACATAGTAGAAGCGGACGCCGAATCTGTACGGCCCTGTTCAATCCAGGTCAGCCATGTCGGACTGATTCCGCATAGACCAGCAAGCTCCTCACGACGGAGCCCCTTTGCTCTTCGCCTGAACCCGGGGGTCAACCCTACCTGCTCGGGCAGAATCCGCTCTCGCCGGGTGCGGATAAAGCTTCCAAGGGAAGCCTTGTGCGCGATGCTCATACGTTTGAACCGAGTACATTTTATACCATGATAAATGTTCATCTTGTACCAGGATCACGCAGGATCTAAGGTTTTCGGCAGGAGGGGGTATGGCCTTTCACACGAGCATAGTGCAGAAACAATTCGGGACAGTCGCAGAGGCGTATTTGTCGAGCGAGGTACATGGTCAGGGAGCCGATCTTGCCGCTATCGCTGACAAGGTGAAGAACACTTCCGGTGCAAAACTATTGGATCTTGGCTGTGGGGCAGGACATGTCAGCTTCGCGATCGCGCCCTATGTTGAGTCGGCGATCGCCTACGATCTGTCACTCGAAATGATCGATATTGTCGACAAGGAGGTCAAACGACGAGACCTTGGCAATATCTTCACCAGGCAAGGACGAGTCGAGGAGCTTCCGTTTGAGGATGCCAGTTTCGACTGGGTATGCACACGTTACAGCGCTCACCATTGGACAGAAGTTCGCAGCGCGCTCCGTGAAGCTCGCCGGGTCTTGAAGCGCGGTGGCACTCTAGTTGTCGTTGACATATGTGCTCCGGCAAACTCTTTGTTGGACACTCATTTACAGGCGATCGAATTGTTGAGAGATGAATCACACGTTCGGGACTATTCCCTGGCCGAATGGAATACATTCCTTGAGGAGGCAGGATTCCAACCGAGAGGGCAATCCCGCTGGAGACTCCCGCTTGATTTCAACGCGTGGGTAGAGCGCATGAGGACACCTCCTGTCTATGTGGAGGCGATCCGCTCTCTGCTCCAGAACGCTTCACAGGAAGTACGCAGATATTTTCAAGTCACCGATGACTGCTCGTTTGTGCTGGATGCGGTCTTGATCGAAGCAAATTGATCCTTTGGAAGGCCGATTCGCCCGGTCCCTCCGGCTTCGGCCGACCGCCGTGCTCCATCAATTAGGAGATTTCTTGCCTGTCTCGAACGCGGGAGCGACTCATGATTTCTGAGATTGGCTGGTCCGGCTCACGAGCAGCTTCGCTGACGATCGCGAGTCCCTGAGATAACTTTGCAATGTCCTTCTCATCGAATAGATCTGTGCAGTACTCGAATGAGCCGGAAATCCCGTCACTGTTCTCCATAAGGTTCAAGGTCAAGTCATACCTTGCGATGCCCGGTTCAGTATGGATTTGTAAAGAGTCTTCCTCAGTGTGGAGGTACGATTCGAAACCAAGAGTCACTTGGAAGATCGGAGATCGTTGAAATCTTCGGTCCGGCTTGACCGCTCGCACAAGCTTCTGGAAGGGCACTTCGCTATGATCGTAGGCTTCCAGAGCGGTATCGCGAGTCCTTCGGAGGATTTCACGAAAACTATATTCCTGCGTGAGCTGGCAGCGAAAGGCCAGCATGTTCAGGAACAACCCGACCATTCGCTCGGTGGCCACTTGTCTGCGGTCCGTTATAGGCGAGCCAATACAAAAGTCTTCGGATCCGGAATATAGATACAACAGCAATGCAAGTACCGCCAGGTATGTCATGAACGGAGTTGCCCCCTCTTCCGCAGCGACTTTATTTAGCAAGTCATGAAGAGAGGACGGAATTGTCACTGGCAGCCTCGATCCCCATGGTGATCGCGTCTTGGGATAAGGGCGACTGTGAGGCAATTCTAAGAACGGTGGAACTCCCGCGAGCTTCCGCTTCCAATACCTAACTTGCTTTTCGATCGCCGCGCTATCCATCTGATTGGTCATCCAGAAGGCATAATCTGGGAACTGAACAGGAAGTCCGGGCAGCTTAGCTTCTTCATTCCTTGTTGTTCCCTGGTACAACGCAACCAGCTCTTCGCGAAGGACGTCCACCGATTTGCGATCAGAGATGATGTGATGGATGTTCAGGAAGACTACGTGTTTCTGTTCACCCAGGCGAAACAGGTGAAATCGGGCGAGGGGTGGGCATCGCAGATCAAAAGGCTGTTGTGCATGCTCTCGAATCAGCTTTCGGAGTATCTGATCCCGATTCGCTTCCGCTAGAGAAGACAAATCTGTGAATCCTACATCGGCTTTGGCTTCAGCGGAAACGGACTGAAACAAATTGCCTTCGTCTTCGTGGAAGCTGGTTCGCAGGATCTCGTGCCGCATCTGCAATAGATTGGCGGCTTCCTTAAGGGCATCGAGGTCAACGTCCGTGTTGATCAGGAATGCCTCGGGAATGTTATATGCTACGTTCCCCGGCTCGTGATGATCGATGAGCCAGAGTCCTTGTTGGGCGGGCGTTTGAGGAATCCTTTTCGCGTCCTCAGGGCGACGCGAAAGAGGCTGAGCCGAAGCCTCAGCCTTTTCAAGGAGCGTCAATAAAACTGACTTTCTACGGATCAGTTCTGCATGCAATTCGGAGTTGAGTGCTCCGGTTGGCGCGCTGATCTGTAGACGCCCATCTTTTGAATGAATGCGTATATTTTTCCGGGAGAGAAGCTCCAGGAACTGCGAGTGCGTTAGTTTGTCCATCGGGCATTCGATGTTGCAGGCGGCAAAACCGTCCCTGGCAAAGTGATATTGCTTTGACCGGACTTCCGATCTGCTCGAAGTGCTGCGTCACATTTTCCCGGTGTTAGCAAGACCGAAAAAGCTCTCATGCGGTTTCCAGATCGAGGGCTTCACGAACGCGTGCCGCCATGATGCTGGCACCAGGAAGATCGAATATTTCCGAATGATTGCCCGGAAGTGTGTCTATACGCACTTTTCGCCTCAAGACCTGGGTCCAACCCATGTCTTCGCCGACGAACCGCCCGGTCGGCTGCTGTTCTCCCTTAAAAAGAAGCACATTGCCTTTGACCTGTCCTGGCTGGTAAAGCGCCGCGGCGTTGGACACCAGTTTCTCGATACGGCTTACCTCTGCAGCCCTGGTTTTGGACTGCATTTTTTGCGGCAGGAGTCGACCGATTGAAGTGGCAGCATCGCGTAGGCGGCGCAGGACGTCCTGCTTCCGCGTTTCCATGGAGCTACGTCGTAAGCGGTTCGCGATCCGATTCAGGCGATGCGCGGAATGAGCAATGCTCAGAAAGAACCTGCTTAGCGGTAAATGCTCAATCCAACGATTGGGAGCCCAGGTATCTATGATCATCAGTAGTTCAATTTCAGCGCCCTGGTGTTCAAGCAGGCGAGCCACCTCGTACGCCAGTAACCCCCACAGACACCAGCCTCCCAGTCGATATGGACCTTCGGGCTGTATCTCTCGAATCAAATTGCAATACAGCATCGCGAGCTCTTCAAGATTTGCAGAGTCCATCGACGAGGGCACATCTTCGTCGAGCATCTGTAGCGCGTAAACGGGCTGCTTCACACCTAGTTGGTCGGCCAAAGTCCAGAAGATCGTCATCTGGGGTATCAGAAAAATTGGACGTCCCGGTTCTCTGGAATGAACCGGTAATACGCGTGGATTGATTGGACGCGCGATCCAATGAGCATCCGGCTTCAAGCGCATCTCATCGACCCATGTGGAGAGCGCACCGAGAGTCAAATGATGCGTGATATCAGCCATGGTTAAATGAACGCCGAACTCACGCGTGACCATTGACTGTAGTCTTACCAGTAAGAGCGAGTCCCCTCCGAGATCAAAGAAGTTCGAGTCGGACCCGATCTCTGCACCTTCAAAGATTTTTCGCCATATTCGAAACATCTGCTGCCGGGTTGGTGATTCTCCGTCCGTCACTTCAAATGAATAGGTCTCTTCGACGAAATCGGTTGAGTCTGACCGGGTTTCCTGCAGTTCCTGAAGTGCGCGGCGATCTATTTTTCCATTGAGCGTCAATGGGAAGGCCTCGAGCTGCCGCAACACCTGCGGAACCATATAGGCCGCCAAACGTCCCTGCAGCCACTCTCGCAACAGTCCAGCAGAAAGCTCTCCATCGGCTGTGTAGTAACCAGCCAACATGCCTTCCCCAGCTGAGTCTTTGCGCATTACGACGATCGCGGTGCGGAGTTGCGGGATCTCAAGCATCGCGGCTTCGATTTCACCTAACTCAATACGGAAGCCGCGTAGCTTAATCTGCTGGTCAATGCGTCTAAGAAATTCGATTCGGCCATCCGGGAGTTGCCGCACCTCATCGCCTGTCCGATACATTCGTTCCCCGGCGAGATAGGGGTCCGCAACAAATTTTTCTTCGGTTAGTTCCTTTCGCTCGAAGTAGCCCCGGGCCACACCCGTCCCGGCAATCATCAATTCCCCTGGGATGCCGGGCGGTACTGGTTGCAGCCGCTCGTCCAGCACATAGAAACGTGTATTCGCGATCGGTGGGCCAATAGTCACTCTAGTTGTGCCGCGTTGAAACTCGGTAACGGAGGACCACACAGTCGTCTCGGTGGGACCATACATATTCCACAGCCGACCGCCCCCGGCAAGAAGTCTCTCCCCCATTTCAGGCAGCCACGCCTCGCCGCCGCACAGCATTTTCAGTCCCGGCGGTGGCTGGTATCCAAGTTCCAGTAACGTTCGCCAGGTGAAGGGGGTTGCTTGCAGCACGGTGGCCCGGGCGGCCGTGAGCAGATCTATGAGTTGGAGGCCGTCAGCTGCGTCGTCCTGAGTTGCTATCACGACCGTCCCTCCCGAAACCAGGGGCAGCAGCAGTTCCAGAACCGAAATATCAAAAGCTAACGTCGTGATCGCAAGCAGGCGATCCTGAGGGCCGATGTCAAGATGTCGCTGCACATCAGTCAGTAAGTTAACGACCGACCCGTGGGTGACTTCAACGCCCTTTGGACGACCCGTGGAGCCGGATGTAAAGATGACATATGCGCGCATCTCACGCGAGATATGGGGAAACGCGCGAAGAGGTTCCGTCATCAATTCGGCAGCTTCGCGATCGACACAGAGGACCTGCCCATCGAACTTCGGTAAATCTTCGAGATGACGCGCCAGCGTGAGCAGGATCGGAATCTTGGTCTCGTCGGTGATCTGTTCCAGGCGTTTGAGAGGAAATTTTGGATCGAGGGGAACGTACGCGGCCCCTGCCTTTAACACAGCGAGAACAGCCACCAGCATTTCCAGCGACCGATCCATATAAATGCCCACCAGGGATCCGCAGCTTATGCCGTGACGCATTAGCCACGAAGCGAGTCGATCGCTTCGTTCTGTAAGACGAGTGCGGCTGTATACGAGACCATAAAATTCTGCCGCCGGTTGCGTCGGCATCGCAGCGAAAGCATCCGCCAGGAGTTCCGGAACGCTCTCTGAGGGCAAAGGCTCGGCCGCTGTGGCGTTGCAGTCTACTAGAAGGTACTTAGATTTTTCCCGATCCAGCAGTGGCAGCATTCCAGCAATCTGTGTCGGGTCGGTCAACATTGCCGAAAGCAGCGTGCAGTAGCAGTCCAGCCAGAGACGGATCGTCTCCTCCTTAAAAACCGCCGCGTTGTAATTGCATTCGAGATGAAAGGTCGCCCTGGCAGCCACAATGTTTAGGGACAGATCCGACTCAGCCGAGCAATTGTCGGTTGCGCGGGCTGTTTCGCGGCCTTCGAAAGCTCTCGCCTTTTCAAGGCTGAACTGGACCTTACCCAACGTCTGCTCACGATTTGCTGGCGTCGCCAAATCACGCGCAATAAGATCGTCGCCTACGTTCCGGTGTTGGTAAGCCCTGAAAACGACCGTTTCCAGTGTGGCCAGGTAATCTTCTGCGCGCATTGCTGGATTAATGACCGCTCGAATAGGAAGGAGTGCCCCGCCATGTTGGGCGAATAGGTCATTTTGCCCATCTAGTTCCAGGCGGGCAGGAATCAGCGTGCCCGGATCGGCGTTTCCACTTAACCGCCATAGTAAGATCTGCCATCCTCCGAGTAAGGTCACGAACAGCCCATGATCGCTGCTGGAACGTAGTAACAGAGCCAGGTGGTCAGAAAAATCCATCGTTACGCAGGCGCCAGCAAATGTGCCCTCCGTTGAGCGCGCATGGTCGGTGGGAAGATCGAGCAATTCGGGTTGCGGAGTAAGCTGATGCCTCCAGTAATCAAGATCCAGGAGTTCAGCATCAGGCGGGGGTCCCTCAGCGGCAGTCGCTGCGACCTCCAAATTTGCCTCTCGTGATGTGGGTAGTCTCAATCGAGGTCGGCTCCTTGGTAAGTTGTGGGTACTTGCTTGAGTAGATTTACAACGCCTGGATCGAGTGCACAACAAGCCGACATTCCAGCCGCAGCGAGCGCAGACAGACCTCGCACAGGGATATGTTCCTCCGCCCATCTCCCACTTGCAATATCACTTTTGCAGCAGAGATTTCGCCGCGAATTGCGTTGACAAATCGCTTTAGGCAGTGCAAAGGCTTTCAGGATTGAGCCCACCGTGGGGAAGAAATCGCTCATCAGCTGAACTATTGCCGAAGTCTGACGAAAATTGCGACACCACGCAAGTGGTATAGGGTCTGGGCTGAATAATCCAATATGATCGCATTTATCTGCAATTTATTGTTCTTATCTCTATCACATGACATCTTTGTTTCAAAACGCACCGTCACCGAACCGGCAGGCAATCCGGCTCTTCTGTGTTCCGCACGCTGGCGTTGGGCCATCGGCCTTCCGCGGCTGGAAGGAGCAATTGAGGCCGGAAGTCGAAGTCATCGTTATTCAGCTGCCTGGCAGAGAAGGCCGTTTCCGTGAGGAGCCCTACCAGCGGATCGAAGGCCTGGCAAGCGACCTTACTGAAGCGGTGCTGCCGTATCTTGCTGATGACCAGAGATTCGCGTTCTTCGGGAACAGTCTTGGTGGATTGATCTCTTTCGAGACCTTGCACGAGATCCAGCGACGTACTGCGCGTCAAGCAGCGCATTTGTTCGTTTCTGCCACAGGTGCTCCACACCTGTCTCCGCCACTGGCCCCCATGGGAGATTTGGACGACCGGGAGCTGGTGCGCGAGATTTCCGAGCGATATGGGGGAATTCCCTCACAAGTAATGCAGGACGAGGAGTTTTTGGCCGCTGTGGTGCCAACTCTCCGGGCGGACATTCGTATGCTTGAAGCATATGAACGGAGAGCGCCCAATCCGCTCTCTTGCCCGATCACGGCATTCGGCGGGATTCGCGACCAGACAGTCCCCGTGGAGCACATTGCCGGATGGAGCGAGCACACGACTGACTCCTTTACGCGAGTCATTCTCGATGAGGAACACCTTTTTCTCCAAAGCGCACGAGAAGAACTGACGACTAATGTCCGAGAAACATTGCTGAGCACCAATCACGGGGTTGATTAGGAATCACATGGATGTTACTAAGACTTCTGCGCAGGAGCCTATCGCGATCATTGGGATGGGCTGCCGTGTGCCGGGCGCCAACGATCCGGATTCTTTGTGGACGATGGTCGTGGAGCGCCGCGAAGGTTTGACGGAGTATCCGGGCGGACGCACTCCTGCCCTCGACGCGTTCTATCGCAGGGCCGGGCTGCCCGACGGTCCGGCTTCGGTTCGCGGTGGTTTTCTGCCGGGAATCGACAGGTTTGACGCAGCCTTCTTTGAGATATCACCTCGCGAGGCCGAATGGCTGGATCCTCAACAGAGGATCTTATTAGAGGTTGGATGGGAGGCACTGGAAGCTGCCGGCCTTCCCCTGAGCGTGCTGAGAAGAAAACGGACTGGCGTATTTGTCGGTGCCTGGACCAATGATTATGGGCAGTACTCGGCTGAAGCTGCACCCATATCAGATTTCTTTCACACCAGCGGAAGTCCGCTCTATGGCGTCTCAGGCAGGATCGCCTATCAGTTTGATTTACGGGGTCCGGAGATTTCCATCAATGCGGCCTGCGGATCTTCGCTTGTGGCGGTCCATCTGGCCACCCGCTCGCTTCGCTCTGGGGAGTGTTCGGTCGCTCTTGCTGGCGGCGTGAATATCATTTTGCGTCTTGAAACAACCCAGGCGTTCAGCCGGTCGAGGGTTCTGTCTCCAGAAGGCCGCTGCAAATTCGGAGATGCAAGTGCCGATGGCTATGTCCGCAGTGACGGCGTCGGAATGCTGGTGTTGAAGCGGTTGTCGGATGCCCGGCAGGATGGAGACCCTATTCTTGCCGTGGTCCGCGGGACGGCGATAGCAAACGCAGGACGAGGCAGTGGAGCGCTTACAAGACCCAGCGAATCGGGACAGAGACAAGTCATGCTCGAAGCCCTTGCAGATGCAGGTCTGGACCCCGAGAGCGTGGACCTGGTGGAAGCCCATGGCACCGGCACCCGGGCGGGCGATCCGATTGAAATCTCGGCGATTGCATCTGTCTTCGGTCGATCGGGTGCGGGGAAACAACCCTGCCGCATTACATCGCTGAAATCCAACATCGGCCATTCCGAATCTGCCGCGGGCGCTACGAGTATTATCCGGGCGGTCCAGGCTTTACGGCATAAGAGATTTCCCGCAACGCTTCACGTAAAACAGCTAAATCCGGCCATCAGCTGGGAAACGATCGGCGTGGCGCTGGAGCTTGAGGGATCGCCCTGGGAAAAGCCGGAAGGCGCGCTAAGAAAGGCCTCAGTTAACGCTCTAGGACTCACGGGCACAAATGCCCACGTGATTCTGGAGGAGTTTCCGCAAACTCACGGAAACAAAACAGAGCTGAAAAATGCCTATTTGCTGCCTCTCTCCGCAGCCTCCGGAGCTGCGCTCAAGCAGCGGGCAAAGGACATCGCCGCGTCTCTCGGCGCGCTCCAGGAGCAGGAAGATACTGGCTCACTGACTGATTTTTGTTACACCGCTTCGGTTCGACGGAATCATCTAGCTCATCGAGTGGCATTTGCAGGAGCTAACGCGGCAGAACTCCGGGAACGGCTCGAAGAGTTCTGCAGAGGGGCGGATTCGCCGTTCACGGCTACGGGCACAGTTATCCAGGAACGAAGGCCGAAGGTTGCGTTCGTATTTCCCGGACAGGGTTCCCAATGGGTTGGCATGGGACGTGAGTTGCTGCGTGCGCAGTCTGTTTTTCGCGACGCCATGGATGAGATCGATAAAGCGATTGCGCTGGAGACGGGATGGTCGGTTCTGGAGCAATTGGAGAACGCATCCCTGGAACACCGGCTCACGCGAATCGACGTAGTGCAACCTACCCTTTTCGCGATCGAAGTCGCATTAGCCAGATTGTGGAATTCATGGGGAGTCTTTCCGGAAGCTGTGGTCGGGCACAGCATGGGAGAAGTAGCTGCGGCGCATGTCGCCGGGATTTTATCGCTCAAGGACGCCGCTGCGATCATATGCCGGAGAAGCATGCTCTTAATGCGAGTGGCGGGTGCGGGCGCGATGGCGGTCGTGGATCTGACTCGAGTCGAAGCGCAGCAGCTTCTCGTGGGGCTAGAAGACAAAGTGTCCGTTGCAGTCTGCAACAGCCCGCGATCGACAGTTTTGGCAGGCGATCCGGCAGCGCTCAACGAAATTGTCGAGGGACTCGAAAAGCAGGATATCTTCTGCCGCTGGGTTCGTGTGGACGTCGCATCGCACAGCCCCCAGATGGACTTGCTGACCGAAGATCTTTCGGCGGCGCTGGCGGACGTACAGGCGAATGCCGGGTCGATCCCGATGTGCTCGACTGTCAGGTTAGGCGTGTCAAACGGTAGCGAGATGAACGGAAGGTATTGGGTTGAGAATCTACGGCAACCAGTGCTGTTTGCGAACGCTGTTGAAGACTTGATGCAACAGGGCTTTGACACCTTCCTCGAGATGAGTCCGCATCCGACGTTGGTTCCATTTGTGGAGCAGACTGCCGCTCAAGCCGGGCGCCAGATATCCGCCGTGGGATCGCTTCGACGGGAGGAACCGGAGACTGCAACATTGCTCGTCGCGCTGGGCCGGCTCTACAAAGCAGGCGCAGAGGTGGATTGGCAGAAAATCTATCCGAGCGGAAATCTGGTTAAACTGCCTGCGTATCCCTGGCAACGCGAACGGTTCTGGATCGAATCCTCGGGTGTGCAACGAATCGGCCCCCTCGCCGAAACGGGTCATCCGCTCGTCGGCGAGCCCATTCAGACAGCGAAAGGCGATTGGATCTGGACCGGAAAGTTGGACACCGGAATTCAGGCTTGGCTAAAGGATCATGCGGTGGAAGGCACGGTGCTTCTGCCAGCCAGCGCCTATATCGAATTGGCCGGGTCAGCCGCGATGAAGATTTTCGGTGGAGAGCCGGCGCTGGTGGAAAAGCTGCGGCTATTAAGCGCGGCTGCGCTGCCGCCGGAGGGTTCTTTCGATCTGCAAATCGTCGCAACGTCTGAATCCCCGGATCGTTTCTCAGTGCAGTTTTTCTGGCGAGTGTCTGGAGCGGATTGGACGCAGGCTGCGGAGTGCATTCTCCGTCGGACAGCCCAAAAGGAACTTGACCACGCCGATCTGACTCATTGGGAAGACATGGAATTCTCTGACGGAACGATCAGTGGCAGGCAGCACGCCGCGACGATGAATGAACTGGGGTACAACTTTGGCCCGAGCTTCTGTCAGATCGATTGGATAGCCCTTCAGAACGAAAGCGGGCTCGCGCGGATTACTCTGCCCTGCGAACTGCGGGGAGAGACCTATCTGCTGCATCCCGCGGTTCTGGATTCAGCCCTGCAGTTGCTCGGGCGCCTGCTGATCGAAAGAGGCGGACATGAGACTCTCTTGCCAGTTGCCATCGAAAGTGTGGAATGGAAGGGTCTGTCGCTGGAGGGAAGCGGACTCTATGCGCGCGCAGTGCATGCAGATGCGCTGGCGGGCGATGTGGACATATTCGATGCCGTGGGCAGACCGGTAGTCGCAATTCGCGGGCTGGCTTTCAGCCCAATAGAGCATGCCTCAGAGCCTTTCGGTAAGTCGTTGTATGAAATCAATTGGGAAAAGTTGGTCACCCGAGATAGCGATGTGAAGACGGACGCAGGGCATTGGTTGCTGATTGCCGATGGCTCTGGCGTCGCCACAGAACTTGGTAGGGCCATGGACTTACGAGGAGCATCAACCGAGGTCGTGCAAGCGACGGAGATTCTGCACGGATATATCCCCACGGGTGCTGCTGTTGATGGGGTGGTATGGCTGACGCCGATGGACTTCGATTCTCAATCCACGCTCGCAGAGATCCAGCAGTTGCTCGCCGAGGGAGCAGCACTTGTTTCGAAGCTGACAGAGTCAACCGACACTCTTGCCCCGACTCAGATATGGATGGTCACGCGGGGTACTCAGACGGTGAATGGTGAGCCGGTGACGAATGCCTTAGGTGCGGGAGCATGGGGATTGTTTGGGTCGGTCGCCAATGAATACTCGTACCTGAAAACCCCATGCGTAGACCTTCCCTCGGTTCCCGCTGAGGACGAAATGGTTCGATTGGCAGGTCTGCTGCTCGGAGATCAAAAAGAAGGCCGGATCGCCCTGCGGGCAGACGGGAACTTTGGTGCGAGGCTGGGTCCGTTTGAGGCGTCCGCCAAAAACATTCAGAAAATCCCTGCCAGCCAGCTTCGTTCTGCGGAACAAGGAGAATCCGAGGGTTTCGAGCTTTCTCAAGCTATCCCAGGCTCGCTCGACAGCTTCGAGTTAGTTGCGGCATGGAGTGAGACTCCAAAAGACGAAGAGGTGGAGATCGCCGTTGAGGCCGCGGGAATCAACTTCAGGGATGTCTTGTGTGCGATGGGGGCTCACGAGGATCTGAAGGGATCGCAAATAGGTGGTGAGTGTTCGGGTACCGTGCTGCGGGTTGGGAAAAATGTCGCAGGCTTTCGTCCCGGCGACGCAGTTCTCGCCATCTCGCCTTCGTTTCAGAAGACAGCAATGTTCGCCGCACGTGTAAGGGTTCCTGAGTCGCTTGTCGTGAAGAAGCCGGAGAACATCAGCTTTGAGCAGGCCGCAGGCATACCCTGCGTTTTTCTAACCGCGTGGTACGCGCTGGTAAAGCTGGCGCGGTTACAAAAAGGCGAACGAATTCTCATCCATGCTGCTGCTGGCGGAGTGGGTCTGGCTGCAATTCAAATAGCGAAATGGATTGGGGCTGAGGTCTACGCAACGGTGGGCTCAGAGGAGAAGCGCGCGTATCTGCGGAGCATGGGGATAGAGCACATCATGCATTCTCGAAAGCTGGACTTTACGCGCGAGGTGCTTGAGAAGACGAATGGAGAAGGCGTTGATGTTGTGCTCAACTCACTGGCTGGTCCGGCCATCACGGCTGGGATCGAAGCCCTGGGGCCGTATGGAAGATTTATCGAAATCGGCAAGCGGGACCTCTGGGAGAACAGCAAAATCGGCCTGCAGCCTTTCCTGAGGAATCTGTCGCTCTTCGCTGCCGATCTTGCTCAGGCGGTCGAAGACCGGCGTGAGATGGTAAGTGCGATGTTCGCCGAGGTCATGAAACTGCTGAATGACGGCGCAATTCAGCCCGCCCCCACCACTGTGTTCCCGGTTTCCTCGGCAGCAGACGCATTTCAGTTGATGGCGTCGGGAGGCCATATCGGAAAAATCGTCCTCAATATGCGAGATGGAGCTGCGATGATCCGGCGGGACAAGAGCAGGCTTGCCGACGAAGCAACATATCTCATCACTGGAGGATTAGGTGCTCTGGGTCTCGTGACCGCACAGGCCCTGGCGCAACACGGAGCCCGTCACCTGGTCTTGACGTCACGGCGCGATGCGTCGGACGAGGCTTTGCAAGTCATAACCAGGCTGAAGCAGAGCGGCGTGTCGGTCGAGATCCGGCAGGCCGATATAAGTGTGGATACGGAGTTGGAAGCGCTGCTGGAAGAAATCACTGCGACGATGCCGCCGCTGCGAGGCATCGTGCATGCCGCAGGAGTTCTGGACGACGCTGTGGTTTCTCATCTTTCTCTCATTAAGTTCGAGAGCGTCACGGCTGGTAAAGTGGGCGGGGCACTGGCACTGGATGCACGGCTGAAGGCCTTCGATCTCGACTTTCTGGTGTATTACTCCTCTGTAGCGGGAGTTTTGGGCACTCCAGGCCAGGCCAACTACGCTGCTGCGAACACGATGTTAGACGCCCTGGCCTATAGCCAGCGTGCGCGAGGGATTCCGGCAATCAGCATCGACTGGGGCTCGTGGAGCGAAGTAGGTCTCGCTGCGGCGAAGGACATTCGCGGAGCCAGGATCGCTTCTCGAGGGCTGAAGCCCCTTTCTCCGCAAGAAGGCGCGGAACTATTGATAGAAATCCTGAGAAAAGAGCCCACCCAGGTTGCAGCCATGCATTTGGACGCGGATCAATGGTGCGTCTCGCACCCGGCGGCCGCTCGCTCAGGACTGCTCGCGAATTTGATGGAGAAATCGACAGCAGCAGTGCGCGAGGGTGGAGATTTTCTGGGAAGGCTCAGGCTCCTGGACGGAGAAGAACTCCGTCACACATTGACCACGTGGCTGCGCGAGCAGGTGGCTGCGGTGCTACGTCTGGACGTGGAGCGTGTGCCCGAAGACAAGACTCTTCGTTCGCTTGGGCTGGATTCCCTTATGGCTCTGGAGCTTCGCAACCGGTTGGAGCGGCATTTGCGGTTAAGGCTTTCCGCAACCCTGGTGTGGAATTATCCGACAATATCAGCGGTAGCGGCTCATCTCGAGAACCGGCTGGCTACAACGCATCCCGGAGGGACAGAGGCCAAAGCAGACAGTGCAACGGTCGTCGAATCAAAGACCCCCATGGTTGAGCAGGCCGAAAGCGACGGAAGGTCGGCCGCGGAAATGCTGGAAGCGGAGCTGATGGAAGTAGAAGGGCTCCCTGCGACTTCGGAGAGCTGGAGATGACTCTGAATCCACAGGATGAGCTGTTCGAGCGAGCTCGAAAGACCATTCGGGAGCTGAGGGAGAAGCTGCGCGCTGCTGAAGCCGCAAACCGGCCGGAGCCGATAGCCGTGATCGGCATGGGCATACGTTTTCCTGGTTGTGGTTCCGATGTCCAACAGTTCTGGCGAATGATTGTGGACGGCCTTGACGCGGTAAAGAGTATCCCGCCGGACCGCTGGAATCGCGATGCGTATTATGCGTCTGAAGCCGGTGTCCCCGGGAAAATTAATACCCGGCACGCTGCTTTTCTGGACGACGTGAGACGATTCGATGCAGCCTTCTTTGACATAACGCCGCGCGAAGCGGTCCACATGGATCCTCAGCAGCGGATCTTTCTCGAGACGGCATGGCATGCGCTGGAAGATGCCGGCTTGCCCAAGGCTTGGCTAGCCGGCAGTGATACCGGAGTTTTTGTCGGCGTGCACAGCCACAGCGTCGACTATCAGATGATGCAGTTTGAAAATCTGGCGGCGCTGGACGCCTATTCCGCTACAGGCACGGCACACGACATGATAGCCGGCAGGCTGGCGTACTGGCTCGATCTTCACGGTCCTGCCGTCGCTGTTGACACAGCTTGTTCGTCGTCCCTGGTGGCAGCACACCTTGCGTGTGAAAGTCTGCGCGCAGGCGACTGCAGCGTCGCTCTTGCCGGTGGCGTCAATCTCCTGCTCGCGCCCGGATTCACGGTCGCCGCTGCGCAGCTCCAGCTGCTGTCTCCCGATGGTCACTGCAAGGCCTTCGACGCAAGAGGGGATGGAATGGGCCGGGGAGAAGGCTGCGGGGTCGTCGTCTTGAAAAGGTTGGATGTCGCGCTGCGTGACGGTGATCGGGTATTGGCTGTTATTCGCGGCTCGGCTGTGAATCAGGACGGAAGGACGAACGGCCTGACTGCTCCCAATGGATTATCGCAGCGACGAGTATTGGCGCGTGCCCTTAAGAATGCCGGCGTAGAGCCGCGGGAAATTGGTTACGTGGAGGCTCATGGCACCGGCACTTCTTTGGGCGATCCGATTGAAGTGGAGGCGCTCTCCGAAGTGCTGGGAGAGGGAGGTCGCCGAGACGCACCCTGCACTCTTGGGGCGGTGAAGGCGAACTTAGGACATCTCGAGGGAGCAGCGGGGATTGCCGGCCTGATCAAAACCGTACTCGTTCTCAGGAACCGTTGGCTGCCTCCAGTAACTAACCTGAAACAACTCAATCCCCACCTTGCAATCGATCATGCAGTACTGAGCATTCCCACTCAGGGCCGCAAGTGGACTGCCGAGCGCAGGTTGGCAGGTGTCAGTTCTTTTGGCTGGAGCGGGACAAATGTGCACATGGTACTGGAAGAAGCGGCTGCGCCAACTGGAGCAATCGCCTCGAAGGAAATATGGCCTCTGGTGATCTCTGCGCAGTCGCCTGATGTGTTACGGATTGTGGCCGCTGCGTATGTGGATCGCCTGGAACAGGCGGAAGACTCGGAGTTGGGGAACATTTGCTACACCAGTGCTGTGCGACGAACCCATCACGCACACCGCGTTGCAGTGAGGGGCTCGCAGGCAAAGAAGCTTGGTTCGGAGTTGCGTCGACGGCTCGCCGAGTGGACGGAAGCGCAGAGTTCAAGGCAACCCATAGAAAACGGCAACAGCACGGCAAATGGATCGCGGGATCTGGAGCAAACGATACGTGCCTGGGAAGCAGGTGCGGATGTGGATTGGAGTATCGCTTTTGCAAATCGCGGTGGCGTCGTCGATCTGCCGCAGTATCCTTTTCAGGGAACTCAATACTGGCTCAGTTCTACCGCGACCATCCCGGGCGAAAACGCGGACCTGCCCATCGATTGGCTGTATTCGATCGAATGGAGCGAGAAACCTTTAGACCCGCTTCCACCTGATCAGGTGTCCCAGCCAATCACCTGCCTTCTTTTCCATTCTGAAGAACACTTTGGCCAAAGCTTGGCCGAGGCCGGCCGGCAGCGCGGAGACACAGTCGTCGAGGTCCGGACCGGAAGATCTCTATCACAGCAGACGACCGATGAAGCCGTGTCTGGAAGAGGTTTTGCGGAGAGTCTGCATCATCTGTTTGCGGAATTGACGGAGGCAGGAACAAGACCGCAGCACGCGGTGTATGTTGCCGGTGACCAGAGCGCAACGGAGACGGTCGCAGAAGCTATGGAGTTAGCTCAAGCGGTTATTGGGAGTGGCATTCCGCTCAAACTTTGGTTTGTCACGCAAGGCGCCGGGACGAATGAGAAAACTGAAGCGGCATTCCATTTGTCGCAAACGGCCATCCGGGGGTTCAGCCGCGTGTTCGGCTTAGAGCATCCTGAATACTCCGGCAGTGTGATTGAGGTTGATGAAGATAGCGTGGCGAGTGCGAGCGCGGTCCGTGACGAGATTACGCGGGCAACTGGTGAGGGTGAGGACAGGATTTTGTTGCGGAAGGGGAGGCGATTTGTCGCCAGGCTGCGCCGCGACAATCTTCCGGCAGACGCAGAGCCATTGAAACTCAAGGCAGACAGAAGCTACCTCATAACGGGCGCTTTCGGACGGCTTGGAATGGAGATTGCTTCATGGCTGGTTCTTAACGGAGCTCGCCATCTGGTGCTTGTTGGACGCAGAGATCCTGCTGAGATCGGCAGCCATGAGCTAACGAGCCAGCTTGAAGATTGGAAGGAGCAGGGTGTCACCCTGATTGCCGAAGCCTGCGACGTATCGGATGAATTGCAGGTGAGCAGGTTGCTCGCCAGGATTGAAAGTGGACGACCTCTTGCCGGCGTGGTTCATGCCGCGGCCGGTATTCGCTTCGGTTCGATCGTAAACACCTCAAGGCAGGACGTGGAGCTCGCTTTCCGAGCCAAAGTTCAAGGGGCTCAAGTACTGGATCAGTGCACGCGTCAAACCGAGCTTGATTTCTTTGTCCTCTTTGGTTCCGCTGCGGCCACGATTGGATTGCGGGATGGTTCCTTGTACGCAGCAGCCAACGGTTGTCTGGATTCGATCGTAACTGATAGACGAAAGTCCGGCTTTCCAGCTCTTTGCGTGGAGTGGGGTTCATGGGAGTCGCCTCGGGGCGAGCAGTTAGAACTGGTGGAACGCTCCGGATTTGTTGCGATGAAGGCCCGTAAAGCTTTAGGCCTGGTGGGTGCGCTGATTGCTTCCCACCGGACATCGAGCCTTGTTGCCGACATTGATTGGACGGTGTTGGGTCCGGCTCTCGAGATAAGGGGAGGACAAGCGCTCGTAGCCGATCTGATTGCTTCAACTATTTCAGAGGCGGAGCAGACGACACTTCGAACAACTCCGACATGGCTGGATGCACTACGAAATCTGCCCGTCCAGGAGCGAAAGCATCGTCTTCTGGATCTCGTTGGGGGGGAAGTGCGAAAGATCTTCGGCATGAAGTCTGAAGATCCGTTGGACGAGAGTCGGGGGCTTTTTCAATCGGGCATGGATTCGCTGATGAGTGTGAGACTCAAACGTGCTCTGGAAGCCGGAACAGGATTGCGGCTTCCGGGAACGCTTACGTTCACCTATCCAACAATTGACGCAATTGCGACATATCTTGAAGAGACGTTGTTTCAGTCCCCGATTGCCGGGAAGGGAAGGGAAATGCCCTCTCTGCAAAGTGAGAAAAGGGATGAGTTCTCTCATTCTGTTGCCGAGATGAATGAATCGGAAACCAATGCCGCAATCGTAGCTGAACTGGCCGCGATTCAGCAGAAGCTTGGAGCATTTTGAAAATGGCGAAGGATGTCGCGCCCTTGTCGGTTGAAAAAACGACATTGCTGGCAATACGAGCGCTTCGACAACGCGTGGAAGAATTGGAAGGCGCCTCACGTGAGCCGATCGCGATCGTGGGCATGGCTTGCCGTTTTCCCGGCGGGGTGAATACGCCTGACGATTACTGGAGTCTGCTGGAACAAAAACGGGATGCAGTCAGCGAGATTCCAGGTCAACGCATGCCTTTGGATGCGATTTTCGATTCCCACCCGCAGACTCCCGGGAAAACATATAGCCGCTCGGCCGGAATGCTCGATGCGCCCGGAGATTTTGATGCGGAATTCTTCGGCATTTCTCCACGCGAAGCAGTCAGTATGGATCCACAGCATCGGCTTCTGCTCGAAGCCAGCTGGGAGGCTCTGGAGAGTGCGGGCATCAATCCGAAGGGACTTGCTGGGCAGAATGCAGGAGTCTTCATTGGCATTACCACGTCGGAATATGCACATCTTCTCCAGCGGATTACACCACGGGAGGAATTGGGTGCCTATGTGCTACAAGGCTCGGCACTGAATGCGGCGGCGGGGCGCCTCTCCTACTTTTACGGCCTGAACGGCCCGGCTATCGCGATTGACACAGCTTGCTCTTCTTCTTTGGTGGCAGTCGACCGCGCCTGCCGCAGTTTGCGCGAAGGCGAAACGGGGTTGGCGATCGCTGCCGGTGTGAACATTCTGGTTTCACCTGAACCCCTGATTATTGCTTCGCAATGGGGCATGCTGTCTCCCTCCGGCCGAGTGCGCGCGTTTTCTTTTGGAGCGGACGGATTTGTTCGCGGCGAGGGCTGCGGGGTGTTGTTGTTGAAGCGCCTGTCGGAGGCTCGATCTAGTGGAGACCGGATATTTGGGTTGCTTCTGGGGTCGGCGGTGAACCAGGACGGAGCGTCGAGCGGACTGACGGTGCCGAACGGATTGGCGCAGCAGTCGTTGTTGCGAGAGGCGCATCGTCGTGCCGGGATCGAGGCCTGGCAGGTGGGTTATGTGGAGGCGCACGGCACGGGCACGGCGCTGGGCGACCCGATCGAAGCCGAAGCGCTGGGTGCGGTCTTTGCCGATCGCGGCGAAGGCGGCGGCAAGCTTCAGATCGGCTCGGTGAAGACCAACGTGGGTCATCTGGAGTCGGCGGCGGGCGTGGCCGGCCTGATCAAGGTGGTGCTGGGGTTGCAGCACGGAGTGATTCCCGGCCAGCTGCACTGGAGCGGTCCGAGTGAGCATGTTCGCTGGAGCGATCTGCCGTTGGAGGTGGTGAACGAATCGCGGGTGTGGGAAGCGATCGGCGGCCGTCGCATCGGCGGTGTGAGTTCGTTTGGCTTCAGCGGAACCAACGCGCACGTAGTGGTGGAAGGCTATGCAGAGGAGTCCGGGGAGCCTGAGTTAAAGCCGCGGGAAGAAGTGTTGGTAGTGACAGCGCGAACCGAAGCGGGGCTGCGTGAGCTGGTGGAGCGGTACGCGACCTTTCTGGAGTCGAGCGATTCGGACTGGAGTGAGATCTGTTGGACGGCAGCGATAGGGCGGGCGGTGTTTGCCGAGCGGCTGGCGGTGGTCGCGTCGGACAAGAGGGAAGCAGCGGAGAAGCTGCGGGAGTGGCTGCGCGAGGACGGCGCCTCCGGGGTTCACCGTGGCCACGTGAGCGTGGGACGGCGTGCGGGGAGTGCGTCGCTGGGGGCAGGTGCGTCAGCAGCCGAGGTAGCGGCGGGTTTTGTGCAGGGCGAGTCGATTGCCTGGGCGGAGCGCCAGGGAGATCCCAAGCCGCGTCGCGTCGGTCTTCCGACGTATGCGTTTCAACGGGAGCGTTACTGGATCGAGGCGCCGGTCGAAGTGAAGGAAGGTTTGAGCGGAGAGCCTACGGGCCGCGGTCTTCTGGGCAGTCGCTTGCGTCTGGCGGGCGTGGTTGGCCAGTACGAGACGCAACTGCGCGAGTCGAGCTGGATTGGCGAGCACCGCGTAGGCGGCCGAGCCGTGCTTCCGGGGACCGGACATATAGAACTGATGCTGGAGGCGGGAGCGGATGTACTGGGAGCCGGGTGCGCGCTGGAGGATGTGGTGTTCGAGATTCCTCTGTCGATCGCGGGCGAGCGTCGCGTGCAGACGGTGGTGGAGCAGGCGACGGGTGGGCGCAGCCGGGTGCGGGTGTACGCGGAGCAGGGAAGCAGGGAGTGGGAGCGTGTGTCGGAGGGCTGGCTGCGGCGGGATGCGGTCGACCTTCCGGAGCGGGTACAGGTGGGGGAGATCCAGCAGCGTTCGCAGCCGGTTGCGGAGTTGGCTCGGTTCTACGCGGAGCTGGGCGAGCGAGGTCTGGAGTTCGGTGAGCGTTTTCGCGGATTGCAGCGGGCCTGGACTGGCGGCGGCGAAGCGCTGGGAGAGATCGCGTTACAGCCGATGGAAACAGAGAGATGGGAGCTGGCGCCGTGGTGGCTGGACGCATGCCTGCAGGTAGCGGGGCTGGCGGCTGATCAAGAGTCGGAGCCTGATGGAACGGGACAGCGGGAGCTGTATCTGCCACAGAGTGTGGAGCGGCTGGAGGTCTACGGACAGCCCGGAGAGCGCAGCTGGAGCCACGTCACGCTGCGTCGCCTGGATGCCGATACCCTCTCGGCTAACCTCACTGTCACCGACTCTCTCGGCGCTCCCCTGCTCCGCTTCTCCAACCTCCGCTTCCGTAAATTCACGCAAAAGAAGACCAAGCCGGCTATTTACGGAATCGATTGGATCGAAGCTCCAGATGAAACGACTCCGGTGTCATTGAAGGGACATTGGGTGATCGTATCCGGAGACGATTTTGCCGCAGAAGTGCGCAGGCAGCTTCAAAAACAAGGGGCAACCTGCTCGTTGATTTCGACTGCGAATGCCATCGATGTGAACAAATGTCGTGAAGCTTTGCGCGACATCGTCAACATTCACGGAGAGATCGAAAGCGTGGTGGATCTGCGTTCAGCCGGAGCCGTGGACCTGGGCGTGCTGGAATCAGACAGCGATGAACCACAATATCCGGTAGATCTTGAGGGCTGCCTGTCTCTGCTTCAGGCTCTTCTGTTGGAACAGATCCTCCCACCCAGCGGCCTGAAGCTAATCACGCGACAGGGACAGGAAACGGGAGATCTTTCTCTGTCGGCAGGTGGATATGCGCTCCAGGCATTGCGGCGCACGGCCGCGCTGGAATTTCCGGAACTCGCGACGCAGCATGTGGACGTTGACTGGCACACAGGAGCGAGCGACCTGCTCCGACTTCTCGCTATTGCTACTGACCCGGAATACATTCTCCGTCGCGAAAAACTGTTTCTCCCGCGGCTTAGAGAAAGAACTGCAACTTCAGCGGAAGAACAGAATGTCGAACTGGTTCCCGCGGAGAGCGGGCTAATCGAAGACCTTAGCATCATCTCCGCGGAACGGCAGCCTCCCACGGACAACGAGGTGGAAATTGCAGTTCATGCGCACGGGATAAATTTTCGCGATGTTATGAATTCGCTGGGAATGTTGCCGGGAATGATCCAGAAATTGGGAGGCGAGTGTGCGGGAGTTGTAGTGAATGCCGGATTGTTGAGTGGATTCAAGCCGGGCGCGCGAGTCTTTGCCTTTGCGCCAGCAAGCTTTAAGCGATTCGTAACAGTACAAGGTTCAAATGTCATGGCAGTGCCCCAGAGTCTCAGTTTGGCTGAGGCGGCTGCGCTGCCGGTGGTCTACCTTACCGCACTCTATGGACTCGATCGCCTCGCACATCTGCAAAGAGGCAATAAAATACTGATTCATTCCGCCGCCGGAGGCCTGGGATTGGCTGCCGTTAACGTAGCCAGGGCACGAGGCGCGGAGATTTATGCAACGGCAGGCAGTGAAGAAAAGCGAGCTTACCTGAGGTCCCTGGGGATTCAGCATGTAATGCCTTCGCGTACAGAGGAGTTTGCCGATGAGGTGATGCGGCTGACAGACGGACGCGGCGTGGACGTCGTTTTGAATTCGCTGACCGGGGCTCTGGCGGAGAAAACGCTCTCGATTCTAGCTAAGGGCGGCTGCTTTCTCGAGGTTGGCAAGCGAAATACTCTTGGTGCCGATCTGATCAAGCACATACGTTCAGATGTCCGGCATCTCATCTACGACCTCGGACAGGCAGCGGCAGCCGATCCTTCGCTGGTTCCGGCTTTGCTCAGAGAATTGCTGGAATCGATGGCGGCAAGAGAAATGTCGCCGCTGCCTGTCACGGAGTTCGGCGATCCCAAAGAAGCCCTCCGCTACATGGCGCAGGCTCGGCACATAGGAAAAGTTGTTGTCTCGCGGACGGATGTAGCTAATAAAACCGGGCCGCTGGCATTAAATCACAATGCCACCTATGTGATCACTGGCGGGTTCGGCTCACTCGGACTGCTCTTTGCCGAAAGACTGGTAGATCGCGGTGCGCGTCATCTCATCTTGCTCGGACGTAACAAGCCAGACGCAATCGGACAGGAATCAATCCAGCGAATGCGAGTCAGTGGCGCGGAAGTCAAGATCGTTACAGCTGATGTAAGTGACCGGCGTGCGATGGAATCTGTTCTTCGTGAAATTCCAGCTTCAAAGCCCCTCAAGGGAGTTTTGCACTCTGCGGGCGTGCTCGACGATCACAGTTTGCTGGAGCAAAGTTCAGCCTCTCTCTCCAAGGTCATGCGGCCGAAATGGCTGGGGGCGTGGAATCTGCATCGACTTACGAGTCATCACAACCTCGACTTCTTCATACTCTTCTCTTCAGCAGCCGTCATGCTGGGTTCGCCCGGCCAAACCAACTATGCCATTGCGAATGCGACGTTGGACGCGCTCGCGACTCATCGACGCAGCCTTGGTCTGCCCGCGCTGAGCATTCAGTGGGGCCCCTGGCACTCCGCCGGAATGACCGAGAAGTTGAAGAAAGAGCCATCGGCTGTTGGATTGGGACGCATTGAGCCTGATGACGGCTTTGCCGTACTGGAGATGCTGCTTACCAGTAACGAAACAGTTGCAACGGCGTTATCCGTTCTTTCATGGAAGAAACTTATCAATACAAGGCCCGTGGGCACGTCAGCATTGTTCAGCATGTTGGCGGAAACAGATATTTACGCGCTGAAGGACGATGCACGGGGTAGCAATCAGGACTTCTGTAACGTTTTGCTGGGCGCGGCAGCTGAAGAACGGCGCGTGATGCTTGTGGAACACTTGCGACAGCAAACCGTGCAGATATTGTCTCTCCCTCCCCAGATCAAGATAGATCAGGATGAGGCGCTCCACGATCTGGGATTGGATTCCCTGATGGCGGTCGAATTGCGGAACGCCCTGATGACGTCCTTGGGCAGACAACTGTCTCCGACAATGGTGCTCGATTATCCGACAATCCGTACCCTGACTGACTTCTTGCTGGCTGAGATCTCGGAAGGCGGGATGCCCTCGAACGCTGCAGACAGAGGGTCCGAAGATATAAACGCACTCAGCGATTCTGAAGCAGAAAGCCTGTTGCTGGCGGAACTTGGAAGGCGAGGCTATGGCGCAGACCAATAATTCATTGCCGTCGACAGGACATGGAGGCGATGATCTCTCGTCGGTCAAGCGTGCCCTCATTGAGATTCGCAGGCTACGCGCAGAACTTGACGCATCCCGGCGCGGTCACGCTGAGCCGGTTGCGATTATCGGAATGGCAGTGCGTTTGCCGGGCGGAGTAACGAGCCCCGAACGCTTCTGGAAGGCGTTAGCCGAGGGAGAGGATCTCATCACGACCATCCCGCCGGAGCGATGGAATGCCGGTGCATATTGGAGTTCGGACGCACAACAGCCGGGCACAATGTACGACATTCATGGAGGCTTCTTGTCCGACATCGATGCCTTCGACGCCGACTTCTTTGGAATCCATTCGCGTGAAGCGGCGAGCATGGACCCGCAGCAGCGCATTTTATTGGAACTGACATGGGAAGCGCTGGAACGAGCCAGGATCGACCCTCGCAGCCTTATGAATACGCAGACGGGAATTTACCTCGGACTGAGCAACAGCGACTACGCTCGGCTGCTCACTGAACGCCCGGCGGAAATTGACGGCTATACGGGGGTGGGAGCGGCAGCCAGCATCGCAGCGGGGCGCATCGCCTATTTCCTGGGCACTCACGGCCCTGCTTTGGTCATCGACACGGCCTGCTCCTCTTCGTTGGTTGCAGTGCATCAGGCAGTCCAAAGTCTCCGGCGCGGGGAGACGGACCTTGCGATTGTGGGGGCTGCGAATCTGATTCTGTCTCCCGATATGAATATCAGTTTTTCGCGGACCGGAATGTTATCCGCGGAGGGACGGTGCAAAACATTTGATGCGTCGGCGGACGGCTATGTGCGCGCCGAGGGCTGTTGCATTCTCGTTATGAAACGACTGGCAGATGCGGAACGCGACGGTGATCGTGTCTTGGCAAACGTTCGCGGTACGGCTGTGAATCAGGATGGACGGAGCGCAGGCATTACCGCCCCTAATGGTCCTGCTCAGGAAGCGGTGATGAGGGCAGCCCTTCGTGATGCAGAACTGGAAGCGGACGCAGTCGACTATATCGAGGCGCATGGAACAGGAACACCACTCGGCGATCCCATGGAGGTCCAGGCGATCGGAACTGTGTATGGATCGAAGCGAAGTTCGGAGTCTCCGCTCCGCGTTGGATCGGTCAAGACGAATCTGGGGCACACTGAGGCAGCGGCCGGTGTGACTGGTTTGATCAAAGTCGTCTTGATGATGCAGCCGGGTGGAGGAATTGCGCCGCATCTGCACTTTAAGAAACCGAGCCCGCAGATTGATTGGCAGCGCTGGCCTATCGAGGTACCTCAGCGTTTGATTCCATGGAGCCGGAACGGTGCTGTTCGATTCGCAGGAGTTAGTTCATTTGGTTTCAGTGGAACGAATGCGCATCTTATTTTGAGTTCAGTTGAAGAACCGGTTCCTTCCGATGAAATCGGACGCGAAGTTGCGTCGCCTGTTTCCGAAGAATCGTTGCTGTGCCTCTCCACGTCTCACGAAGACTCATTGCGTGATCTCGCCGAACGATATATCGACTTTTTGCGAGAGGGTAAAAACCGTTTCTCCGATATCTGTTACGCAGCCGCGACAGGTCGTGCGAAGCTTCCACATCGTCTCGCACTGAGGGCGAATCGTTCAGAGGATGCCGCGCACATGCTTGAACAATGGCACGCTGGACATCCCATTGCCGGATTAATGACGAGTGCTGAAGATGAACCGGCACCTTCGATGGATAACGACGGAGGGCTGCAGCAGATTCAGAAGGAATTTGTCGCCGGCGGAACGTTGCGCTATGCCGAGCGAGCCCCATCGGATGCGGGGCGCGGCGTCGATCTGCCCATATATCCCTTTCAGCGCAAGCGGTTTTGGTTTGGTGTTCCACCGCTCTTGAAGCGGCAAAGACAGAGCGAAGTCGTCTGGCAAACGATGCGAACGGAGGCGGAACGGCAAAGCCAGCAAGGTCCGTTGGGCTGGAGTCCTGCCGATTATCCCGAAAGATGGAAGGTACTGGAACAGCTGACTCGAGCGCATGCGCAAAATGTGCTGGTTGCTGCGGGAGCTTTCGCTGAGAGGAATTCATTGACCGCCGATGAGGTGCTCCAGCGGTGTGGATTTCAGCCTATTTATCTCAATCTGGTGAAGCGCTGGTTGTCTGCTCTCGCGGCGGCGGGAGCGCTCGCCCAGACGAATGGAAGCTTTCACGCAGTTGGGACTCTTCAACCGGTGGACCTTGAACCTTATTGGCAGGATGCGGCACGATCGTTGGCGGATGATCCCGGAACCCTGGCTTATTTGAAGCAATGCGGAACGCTGCTGGGCGATGTCGTAGCGGGGCGCAAGAGCGCGCTGGAAACGTTATTCCCGGATGGGTCATTTGCTTTGGCCGAAGGCCTCTACGAAGGCAGCATCGAGGCGAGATATTTCAATCCCATCGTCGCTTCCGCCCTTCGGGCAATCGCTCAGGCTTCAGGAAACCAGCGCAGCGTGCGCATCCTCGAACTCGGCGGCGGTACCGGAGGAACCACTTCGGCGGTGCTGCCCTTGCTGCCATCAAAACAGGTGGAGTACTGGTTTACTGACGTTTCTGAGCTTTTTCTCAACCGGGCACGACGCAAATTTGCTGAACATAGCTATGTCCATTACGCGCGTTTCGACATCGATCGTTCTATCGAAGAGCAGGGGTTCACGCCGGGCAAATTCGATGCGGTTGTCGCCGCGAATGTCGTCCACGCGGCGCGCAATCTTGAATCGGCTCTCCACCGCATTAAGACTCTACTGTCAACCGATGGTGTGCTGGTTTTGTTGGAGACTACCCACCACCACGCATGGTTCGACATGTCCACGGGGCTGATCGAAGGCTGGCAGCACTTCGAGGATTCCGATAGGCGAGAACATCCGCTGCTTACCCCCGAGCAATGGCGCGGGGTTTTGGAGCGCACGGGATTCGAGGATATGGTGGAACTTCCCGCCTCCAGTTCGCAAGCTGCGACTCTCGGACAGCACGTTCTGCTTGCCAGGTGCAGAAAGTCCCCCGAAATCGAGCTTCAAAGCGAGATACAGCAAGAATCGCGACAGACGACGCTGCAGGCCTCTCTACCAGAAGACAGGCATAACGCTATGGCGGAGGAGTTGCTGTCTCTTCCTAAAGAAGAACGTGATCAGAGAGTTTTCCAGCTGGTAAGAGAGACGATCCGCGGTGTCTTTCAACTGGATATCCGCCCTGATGACCTGACCGATCGGGACCGTCTAAGCGATCTTGGAATGGATTCTCTGATTGCGCTCGAACTGCGGGGTGAATTGTCGAAGACCCTCGGGTTGGGGACCAGGATTCCCTCGACCATTGCCTTCGATACAGGAACCGTAGGTGAGTTGGTGCGTGCGTTAGCCGCGCTGGTGGCGCCGCAAACCGGAGAGCCATTGTCGTCGAAAGCTTCTGATGAACAGCCAGCGAGTGTTTCGAAAACGAAGCAAGCACATGTAACAGCCGAGCAACTGCAAACGATGTCTGAGGAAGATGTGGAGAAACTTCTGACGGAACGGCTGAGCAGACAATGAGCGAAGCCGCAAAATTCGGAGAAAGCACTGCATCGCTCTCCCCTTTGAAGCGGGCATTTCTCGCTCTGGAACGGGCAGAAGCGCGTATTCAGGAGTTGGAAGACAGTCGGACGGAGCCGATTGCAATCATTGGCATGGGCTGCCGCATTCCTGGTGGCGAAAATGGCGTCGATGGCTATTGGAGGCTTCTTGAGGCGCAACAGTCGTCCGTCGGTGGCGAGGTAGAACGGCGCTTCTCCGGCTTGTTACGCGGCAAAGAGTTGCCCAGGGCGGCGCAGCGGGCGGCGTTGCTGGAGCGCGTAGATCTTTTTGACCCGATGCATTTTGGCATCTCTCCTCGCGAAGCGGTCGGAATGGATCCGCAGCAGAGGCTTTTGCTGGAAGTGAGCTGGGAGGCTCTGGAGAGCGCAGGCATCGACCCCTTCTCGGTGTACCAGTCATCCACTGGAGTCTACGTAGGCATCTCCTCGCACGATTATGCCCAGCTGCAGTTGCGGGCAGGCGGACTCGAAAAGATCGATCCACACTTTGCTTCCGGCGCTGCGCAGAGTGTTGCCGCCGGGCGCATCTCCTATGTCTTGGGGCTGAATGGACCGTCTCTCGCAATTGACACCGCATGCTCCTCTTCTTTGGTGGCTGTGCACATGGCGTGCGAAGCTCTGCGTCGTGAAGAGTGCAATGCCGCACTGGCTGGAGGCGTCAACCTTATCCTTTCCCCCGAGCCATCCATTGCCTTCGCCCAAGCAGGAATGCTCTCCGAGGAGGGCCGGGTGCGGGCCTTTTCGTCTGGGGCGGATGGGTTTGTTCGTGGCGAGGGCTGCGGGGTGTTGTTGTTGAAGCGCCTGTCGGAGGCTCGATCTAGTGGAGACCGGATCTTTGGATTGCTTCTGGGTTCGGCGGTGAACCAGGACGGAGCGTCGAGCGGTTTGACGGTGCCGAACGGATTGGCGCAGCAGTCGTTGTTGCGGGAGGCACATCGCCGTGCCGGGATCGAGGCCTGGCAGGTGGGTTATGTGGAGGCACACGGTACGGGCACGGCGCTAGGCGACCCGATCGAAGCCGAAGCGCTGGGTGCGGTGTTTGCCGATCGCGGCGAAGGCGGGAGCAAGCTTCTTATCGGCTCGGTGAAGACCAACGTGGGTCATCTGGAGTCGGCGGCGGGCGTGGCCGGCCTGATCAAGGTGGTGCTGAGTTTGCAGCATGGAGTGATTCCCGGCCAGCTGCACTGGAGCGGTCCGAGCGAGCATGTTCGCTGGAGCGATCTGCCGCTGGAGGTGGTGAACGAATCGCGGGTGTGGGAGCCGATCGGCGGCCGTCGCATCGGCGGGGTGAGTTCGTTTGGCTTCAGCGGGACCAACGCGCACGTGGTGGTGGAAGGCTATGCGGAGGAGTCGGGGGAGCCGAAGTCTTCCGCCAGTGAAGAAGTGCTGGTAGTGACGGCGCGGACCGAAGCGGGGCTGCGTGAGCTGGTGGAGCGGTACACGACCTTTCTGGAGTCGAGCGGATCGGGCTGGAGTGAGATCTGCTGGACGGCAGCGATAGGGCGGGCGGTGTTCGCCGAGCGGTTGGCGGTGGTGGCGTGGAGCAAGGAGGAAGCAGCGGAGAAGCTGCGGAAGTGGCTGCGCGAGGGCAGCGCGTCCGGGGTTCATCGCGGCCACGTGAGCGTGGGGCGGCGTGCCGGGGGCGCATCGCTGGGAGCAGGCGCGTCAGCCACGGAGGTGGCGGCGGGTTTTGTGCAGGGCGAGTCGATTGCCTGGGCGGAGCGCCGGGGAGATCCCAAACCGCATCGCGTGAGTCTTCCGACGTATGCGTTTCAACGGGAGCGCTACTGGATCGAGGCGCCGGTCGAAGCAGAGAAGGGTTTGAGCGGGGAGCCTACGGGCCGCGGTCTTCTGGGCAGCCGATTGCGTTTGGCCGGCGTGGTTGGTCAGTACGAGACGCAGCTGCGCGAGTCGAGCTGGATTGGCGAGCACCGCGTGGGCGGTCGGGCGGTGCTTCCGGCGACCGGGCACGTGGAGCTGATGCTGGAGGCGGGAGCGGAAGTACTGGGAGCCGGATGCGCGCTTGAGGATGTGGTGTTCGAGATTCCGCTGTCGATCGTGGGCGAGCGCCGTGTGCAGACGGTGGTGGAGCAGGCGACGGGTGGGCGGAGCCGTGTGCGGGTGTACGCGGAGCAGGGAAGCAGGGAGTGGGAGCGTGTGTCGGAGGGCTGGCTGCGGCGGAGTGTGGACCAGCTTCCGGAGCGGGTGAAGGTGGAGGAGATAGAGAGACGTCTGCAGCCCGTTGCGGAGGTGGAGAAGTTCTACGCGGAGCTGGGCGGTCGGGGCCTGGAATTCGGCGAGCGGTTTCGCGGATTGCAGCGCGCATGGACGGGCGGGGGCGAGGCGCTGGGCGAGATTGCGTTACGCCCGATGGAAGCAGAGGGATGGGAAATAGCGCCGTGGTGGCTGGACGCGTGCCTGCAGGTGGCGGGGCTGGTGGCCGATCAAGAGGCGGAGCCTGATAAAGCGGGCCAGCGGGAGCTGTATCTGCCCCAAAGTGTCGAGCGGTTGGAGGTCTACGGACGGCCCGGAGAGCGCAGCTGGAGCCACGTTACGCTGCGCCGTCTGGATGCCGACACCCTCTCGGCCAACCTCACCGTCACCGACTCCCTCGGTGCTCCACTGCTGCGCTTCTCCAATCTGCGCTTCCGCAAATTCACCCAAAAGAAAACCGACCTCACTTCATGGATGTATCGCGTTGATTGGCAGGCGGCAGAGCTGGCAAACGAGACGCAACAAGCCGCGATTCAAGACGTAGTCGTTGAACTTGAAGAGAAGGTGGAGCAATGGAGCCATACCGAGGCCGTTGTAGAGTACAACCATTTCTTTACTCAGCTGGAAGAGCTCTCAGCTGACTATGTTCTTCAGGCTTTTCGACAGTTGGGGTGGCCGGAAACGGGCGTCTCTCACTCCTGGACTGAGCAAGCATTGCAGGATCGCTGGAAGATTCTTCCTCAACATCAGCGTCTACTGCATCGCATGCTCGAGATCGCGGTTGAGACCGGCGCCGTCCATCGCAGTGAAGAGGGTCTTTGCTTTGGATCTGCCCCAGAGGAAATAGCGTCAAATCGCATCACGGACTTTAGTCAAAGGTTCCCATTCGGGAGCACTGAGCTTGACCTGGTTGTTCGCTGCGGTGAATCTCTCGCTGCTGTCTTGACCGGAAGAGCAGACGGCAGAGAGCTTCTCTTTCCGGGCGGTAAGAGCGAAGCGATGACTCGCCTCTACCGGGATTCGGTGCCTGCACGAATCTACAACGATATGGTGGCCGAGTTAGTGGCTCGGATTGTCGGTGCTCGCGCCAATACGACGACTCGCATCTTGGAGGTAGGTGGCGGAACTGGTGCGACAACGCAGTCTGTGTTGAATGCGCTGCGGTCTGTCGACAAAACTCCTTCCGAGTATGTGTTTACTGATATCTCGCCGCTGCTGGTAAGGCGTGCGGGCAACAAATTTGGAGAGAATGCGTTCTTTCGAGCGAACGTTCTTGATCTGGAGCGAGAGCCGCGCGCACAAGGTATCGACGGCAAATTCTCAGTCATCATCGCCGTGAATGTCTTGCATGCTACTGCCGATCTCTCTGCAACGCTCGATCGGTTGAAGCTTTTGCTTGCCGCGGATGGTGTGTTGATTCCCGTTGAGGTAACCGGGAAACAGCGATGGGCAGATATTACGGTCGGACTATTGGATGGATGGTGGAGTTACACAGATCGTCACATGCGTGCCGATTATCCCACTCTGAAGAGCGGCGCATGGCAGCCCCTGCTTGAGAATGCGGGATTTAAAAAGGTAGTAACTCTGCCGCGAACTGCCAACCAGGATTCGATTTTTGGCCGGCAGGAACTGATCGTCGCCACAGACCTTCCGAAATCGAAACGAATATTGGTTGTCGGCCGTGGGGATCTTGCCACCGAAGTGATGCTGAAACTACGGCAGCGAAATGTCCTGGCCGATTCCGTCGATGCCAATGACCTCGCAAACACACTGCTTTCTTCTGAAGCGCTGGATGCCGTCGTTTGGGTGGCAGATTCACATGAGGGCTTCGAGAGCATACCTGTGGGCAATGCTTCCAGCGCGGTTGAGATTCCAGTCCGCTCTTTGCTTACGACTGTACAGGCGTTGATTGCACACAGGGCACACCCTTCGCCGCGGATCTACGTTGTCACCACCGGAGCGTGCGCTATTGAGCCTGACGCAGCAAGTATTCAGATGGCAGACACGCCCCTGATAGGTCTTGCATCTGGAATTGCGGCTGAGATGCCGGAGCTACGCTGTACGCGGCTTGATTGTGATCCCGAAGAGGGACCACTCGCCGTACAGCGAGTTGTTGCTGAAGTCTTGTCCGATGCAGACGATCAATGGATTGCTTGGCGATCGCAGAAACGCCGCGTTGCGAGGCTTCGGAGAGTGCATGCAGCGAGCACGAATGAGGCAGTTCCGGAACGTGTGCAGCTGAGAGCGGGATCTGGAATCGACGCCCTGGAGTACATCTCGGCTCCGCGACAAGAGCTGCAGCCGGATGAGGTGGAAATCGAAGTTCGTTCTACCGCGCTCAATTTTCGGGATGTCCTTCAGTCACTCGGCGTTGTGAATCTCGATTCACCCCTCGGGACAGATTGCTCCGGAGTCATTCTCCAGACCGGGAAGTCGGTGTTCGACCTTGCGCCAGGTGACGAAGTAGTTGCGATTACACCCGGCTGCTTCGCAAGTCATGCGATCGCGCCGCGAGCACTGGTCGTTCGAAAGCCGGAGACGCTGTCCTTTGCGGAAGCCGCTGCACAAAGCATTGCTTATCTGACCGCCGACTATTGCCTGCGCGAAGTTGCACAAGTCCGCAGGGGAGAGCGTGTTCTCATTCATGCAGCCGCCGGCGGAGTGGGGCTTGCGGCGGTTTATCTATGCATGAAGGCCGGAGCTGAACCGCTGGCAACTGCTGGAAGCGAACGGAAGCGTGCCTTTTTGAGAAGTCTGGGCGTGAAGGGAGTGTACGATTCCCGTTCGCGGGAGTTTGCCGAAGAAATTTCTGGTGGCGTCGACGTCGTGCTCAATTCGCTGGCGGGTCAGGCAATCGATGACGGGCTTGCTCTGCTCAAACCTGGAGGACGATTCATCGAACTGGGTAAGACAGATTTGCGCGACCGTGAGGCAGTGGAAAAGAGATGGCCGGGGGTGCGATATATTCCCGTCGACCTTACACCACAAATTGCCGCCAAGGCACCTTGGGTAAGCGAACGACTGGCGGCCCTTTTCAAAGAGATTTCAGATGGGGAACTCCCCGCTTTGCCAGCCACGGTCTTTGATTCCGGTGAGGTGAAAGATGCTTTCCGGTACATGGCCCGAGCCGAACATATTGGCCGGATCGTGGTACAGAGAAAAGCGACGCAGCGGTTTACGGGATCTCATTTAATCACGGGTGGCATGCGCGGTATCGGTCTGAGTCTGGCCGAGTGGCTGGTTGAGAACGGTGCCCGCGATCTTGTCTTGGTAGGGCGTCGCGAACCCGACGAGGCGGCGCGTCACTTGATCGCACGTCTTGAAACGAACGGCGTAGCGGTCAAAACTGTTCAGGGCGATATCGCCGATCCGCAAGTCGCAAGTGAAGCAGTTCAAATGGCAGGAGACGATCTTCGAGGAGTCTGGCATGCTGCGGGCGTGCTCGAGAACGCTTCCATCGAGCGTCAGTCCTGGGACGTTGTTCACTCCGTATTGAAGCCAAAACTTGACGGAGCGTGGAATCTGCACCTCATGACTGTTGCGAAGCATCTGGAGTTCTTCGTCCTCTTTTCTTCGTGGGCGTCGATTGACGGAGCCCCCGGACAGATTAATCACAGCGCGGCCAACGCTTTTCTGGATGGTCTTGCACATTTCCGCCGAGCGAATGCGCTTCCAGCCCTGAGTGTGAACTGGGGAGCATGGGGGGATGTCGGCTCAGCCGCGGGCGAGAAAGTACAGCGCCAGCTCGCGCGTTCTGGCGTGGAAGCGTTGTTGCCGGCCGATGCATTGGAAACGCTGCGTCTCGCACTAGCGCTTCCCGATTGCCAGATTGCGATTGCCGCGATCCGATGGCACCAATATCTGGCACAGCGTAAGGGCAACAGTTCGTTTTACGAAAGCCTGGTGTCTGAATATAACTTCCGCGCCGGCGTGCAGACCAAGCGGAACGATTCAATCTCCGCGGACCGCTTCGGGGACGCATCGGAGGATGTTGTCAACGGAAGCACCCTGCTGGAGGAGATTCGTGCACTGCCCGCAATCGCTCGGGGTGCCGCTCTGATTCGGAAAGTTGCGGGCGTCGTGCGCAAGACTCTCGGAATCCGGGAAGATGAAGAGATCGATCCCGATCTGCCGTTGAGCGACCTCGGGATGGACTCTTTACTTGCGATTGAATTGCGCAATACCCTCGCCGGGCTATTTCACAGGCAATTTCCGTCCACAATTCTTTTTGATCATCCGACACTGCGAACGCTGGCCGGCTATTTGGAGAAAGAGACATTAACCGTCGATCGATCAACGCCGGTGACCGACATAAATCCTTCTCCCCTCGCGAAGACTGCGACTCCAACCAGAGAGGTCGTTACTGGGGGAGAGAATGTCCTGGACATTCTTGACATGATCGAGCTTATGACTGACCAGGAAGTAGAATCGCTCGATTCTAACATTCATTGATAAATAAAGCGTTACACTAGTATGCGCTGCTATGAAGTGCTAGGAACTCCTGTGGGCAATGGGCACCCTGACCCCCGTCCAGATCGCAGCGATGCGTCTACGAGGCTGTAGTGGCTTCCTACATGGCAAAGGAAAAGGGCCACATCCCACAGGACGCAGCCCCCAGGCACTTGAGAGAGGGACTGGAAGAGACCATACAGCCGATTCCCGTTGTCAACGGTACGAGAGTCATCTTGTTCGCGAAATGGGAAGACGATAGGCTGACCTCAATCTCTTCCTCAGCAGTCCTCACCGGATTCACTCAGCAAGACTCCCCTCTCTGCACACCCATCCCAGGCGCGTTCGACTAGCGCCCCTGCCTGTGGATGACTCTCGCCTCGTCTTCGCCTACACTGTTCCCGTCATGGCACTACGAGAGATCACCCCGGCGCAAGCCCTCGGCATCATTGCTCAGCGAATCGAGAAGCTGATTCAGGTATTGAAGGGAGTGAAGCTCGACGGCTACAGCGTGGCCATGTCTGAACTGGATATCGTTCTGAGGTACGTGCGGAATGCACAGCAATACTTCGTCTCGACATACAGGGAGACAACGGGCGGACTTCACAGGTGAGATATCAATCGCGTGTTCAGGAAGGTGCCGGAGCGGATGAACGGCAGGAAGGGCTGTAAAATTCCAGTCATGGAAAATGCTATCCATTGCTCTAAGTGCGGGTCGTTTGGAGTCGTTGCACAGGTAATAGGGAGCGGCCCTCGTTTCAAAGAGATTGGCGACAATCCAAAGGGTCCCAACAATCCTGATCACCGCGATCACCCCTCGGACGACGATAACGACGAACGATGACCAGATACCATTGGATCATCACCGCAGCGGCCTTCCTCGGACTTGTGGTCGGCGGCGTATGTGTGGAGGGATACCATAAGCTCCACGAGAAGCGGGCGGCGGGAGTGTTTTCGCAGCGACTCCGCTGTAAGGCACTTGCCGATCGGTGGCTCCTTGAACGCGATCAACTTTGATCCTTTGGGTAGCTTGACGGCGTTGTCAGACTTCGACAGGAAGAACGTCAGTCGCTTGTATTTGTTGAAGATCGTCCGCTTGCTCTGGCCCCGCTCGTGCAGGGTGTTGCAGAACTTTTCGAGATGCTCAACGCGAACGTCCGACGCCCTTTTGACATCTGGGCAGATCGTGGTGAAGTCATCCAACACCGTTCGCGCATACCGCGCTGCTGCCTTCGCCTTGTTCCTGTCCAGCGTGTCAATGTAACGGTCACCCTCTTGCTCCAGCGTCAACGGTGCAGCCTTGACTATTGGTGCATGGGTGGTTCCCACCGCTGGCTTATGGGGACGTGCTGCTGGTCTCCTACGCTCTGCCCTCACCTGGGCAATGTGCTGTTGTATGGCAATAGCAGGGTCACCCTTCACCGGCAGATAGACACGCTTCCCACTGTCCTCTGCCTTCGTGCGGATCATGTAACGGCCTGTAGGGTGAGTTTGTTCGATGCCGTCCTTCGCAGGGAAGTACCGCCAGCCTGCATCGGTGCGACAATACCAGAAGAGATCGGCGGCGACTGGCTCTTGCAGCTTGGCCAGTTCACGCCTCAGTGTAGGGCTAACTTTGAGCCAATCGTGGACGACTTTAGTAAGTGCTTCTTTAGGAAGTGCCATTACAGGCCCCCTGACGTCATCATGTGACCGCTAATCGTGTGACCTCTAAGTGTGATTCCGTTTGGGGTCTTCGCCTGCGATCCTGCTTGTATGCCACGCCTTCCCCTGCATCCGTCCTGCATGCCATCGGTGTATGTTGCGACCTTGCGTCTCTGTGCCATACAACCATGGTACTAAATGTCAGAAATCTGGTACTAAGACTGTATCGCGTTGAATTATAAGAGAGATTTCAAATCGCTCGATTCTCATTCGTGAACTACATTCGAAATAGTGGGGTACATGGCAACTGAGTCTACATTCAAGGATTTCCTTGATCGCATCCAGAAACTCTCTCCCAAGCGGCTTGCCTTGCTGGCCGCCGAATTGGAGCGGCGTTTGGTGGCGCAACAAACGTCTGCCCCCGAACCCATCGCCGTAACCGGCCTCGCCGTTCGCATGCCCGGCGGTATCGACACGCCGGATGCCTTCTGGGATTTGCTTGCAAGCGGCGGAGATGCGATTCAGGACATTCCCTCCAGCCGTTGGGATGCAGAGGCTTTCTACGATCCTTTGCCAGGCACGCCCGGCAAGGCAAATACAAAGTGGGGAGGTTTCGTCAGCCATATCGATCAATTCGATGCGGCGTTTTTCGGCATTGCGCCGAAAGAGGCGATCGGCATGGATCCGCAGCAGCGAATGCTGCTTGAGGTCAGCTGGGAAGCCCTGGAAAATGCCGGCGAACGGGCAGAGTTGCTGAACGGCAGCCAGACGGGCGTATTCGTCGGCATGAGCACGAACGATTATGCCTCGCTGCTGGATATGGACGACGAGACAGCGTTCGATGCCTATTCCGGCTCCGGGATTGCGCGTTCGGTGGCGGCTGGCCGGCTCTCTTACTTCCTTGGTTTGAAGGGACCGAACATATCGATTGATACGGCGTGCTCCTCCTCGGCTGTGGCAATCCATCTTGCTTGCCAGAGTCTTCGCCAGAATGAATGCAGGGTAGCTTTGGCTGGCGGCGTCAACGCGCTTCTTGCACCTCAGATCACGATTACATTGGCGCAGGCACGCATGCTTGCCAGCGATGGCCGCTGCAAGACTTTCTCGCAATCGGCGGACGGATTCGTGCGTTCTGAAGGTTGTGGGATGCTGGTGCTGAAACGGCTTGCGGACGCCCAGGCCGACGGGGATTGCATTCTAGGAGTGATCCGCGCAAGCGCCATCAATCACGACGGGCGGAGCAGCGGATTGACCGCGCCCAATGGTCCGTCCCAGGAAGCGGTTGTGAATGCAGCTCTCAAACAAGCGCGGCTTTCTCCCGCAGACGTGGATTACATAGAAGCACACGGCACAGGAACAGTGCTGGGGGATGCGATCGAATTGGGAGCCCTGGGTCGATGCTTCGACGAAGGCGACGATACTCGGGAAAAGCTGCTGATTGGATCCGTAAAGACAAACATCGGCCATCTCGAGGCTGCCGCCGGCGTTGCTGGAGTCATTAAGGTTCTGCTGGCATTACAGCATCAATCTCTTCCGCCTCATCTGCATGTATCGAGCGGCCATGAAAACGATGCTCTACGGCGACTCCCGCTGAAAATCCCGCTGAGTGCAACACCGTGGCCGGTTACAGAGCGTCCGCGTATCGCTGGCGTCAGCTCCTTTGGATTCAGCGGAACGAATGCGCATATCGTCATAGAGGAACCTCAGCTTGCGCGGACAGAAACACGAGAGTCTTTTCCGTCAGAGATCATAACCGTCTCAGCAAAAAGTGCGGACGCGCTCTCGGCCTTGTGCGGCAGATACGCCGGCTATCTGCAACAACATCCGCAAACTTCTCTGGCAGATTTCGCCTTCACGTTGAATGCGGGGCGGTCGCACTTCCAGCACCGCATCGCGCTCCTTGTGAACTCAACGAAAGAAGCGTCCGATCAACTGCAACAGCTAGCCGACCAGCGTGTGGAAGATCATCCCGCCTACCGGTTCATCGCCGGATACGAAGAGCCTTCGATCGGCTTTCTCTTTACCGGTCAGGGCTCCCAGTATTCGGGCATGGGTCGAGCACTCTATACGCAGAACGCCGTCTTTCGTTCTGCTGTCGACCATTGTGACGACGTTCTCAGCGGAAAGCTCGCACACAAACTCTTGGCGATTTTATGCGGAGAGGAAACGATTCCCGTCGATCTGATTAATGAAACTCAGTGGACTCAGCCGGCGCTCTTCACCTTTGAATACGCGCTGGCCTTGATGTGGCTTTCCTGGGGAGTCCGTCCCTCTGTTGTCCTGGGCCATAGCCTTGGAGAATACGTAGCCGCATGCGTCGCACAGGTTTTTCCGGTCGAAGCGGCGCTTGCGCTCGCTTACGAACGAGGAAGACTCATGGCCACCCTGCCTCGAGGTGGCGCGATGCTTGCTGTCCGGGCCGGGGAACAAGAGGTCGTGGAAATCATCCGCGAATTTACCCAACTGGACATCGCCGCCGTAAACGGCTCTCGAAATGTCGTGGTTTCTGGCGACTCCACGCAGATTCAACGTCTGCGCGACCTGCTTGCGGGAAAGGGAATAGTAGCGCAGTTACTTACCGTCTCACATGCATTTCATTCCGTGCTGATGGAGCCGATTTTGGATGAGTTCGAACAGCGGGCCGCGAAGCTGACCTACGATGCGCCAGCTATCCCCCTGGTTTCCAACGTGAGCGGAAAGATACATTCCTCTCAGGAACGAACGGATGCCTCTTACTGGCGGAAGCACATTCGTAGTACGGTCCGATTCTCGGAAGGGTTTGCCTCTTTGATGGAGCAGCGCCCCGCCGCTCTCCTGGAGATAGGTCCGGACCCCGTTTTGCTGGGCATGGCAAAACCCTCTCTGGCGCATTCTTCGGTTGCGTGCTGTGCTTCTTTGCGACGTGGCAAAGACACCTGGGCGACCTTGTACGAAACCGTTCGCCAGCTTTACTTGCAGGGTGTACACGTCCAATGGAGTGGAGTCTACGAAGACCGTTCTGTCCGAAAACTCGCGTTGCCGACGTATCCTTTTCAACGGCAGCGCTATTGGGTAGCGATCCCTGACAGTGCCACCGCTGCGCCTTCCCAGCAGATACCATTCGATCCGTTGCTCTATACAACAGAGTGGCGGATGCAACCGAACTCGGCCAGCGCCTTCCTGCCCCTCACGCCCGACCACTTGCTCGGCGCTGCGACGAACGCGATCGACGTCATGAATCATGAGAGAGAAACGCACAAAACGATTGCAGCGTATGGCGATTTTCTTCCCGAATTCGATCGTCATTGCACAACGTACATTCTTGAGGCATTGGACCAACTGGGTGTCGATCTGCAGGAAGGCGCGCGCATCTCTCCTGATGACCTGCATGGGAAGCTAGGTGTCAGACCAGAACATCGTCGCCTGATGCAAAGGCTGTTTGCCATCCTGGAAGAAGATGGTGTCGTTCACCGGGATGGAGCTGACTGGGTTTTCGGTACGATTCCGCCCGGGGACTCGGCTGGCGATCGCGCGCGGCTGTCATCGCAATTCCCATTGTTTACAGCAGAGCTGAATTTCCTCGCTCAGGCGTCCAACCTGGCCGCTGTCTTGCAGGGGCGAATGTCGGCTGTAGAAGTATTGTTTCCCGATGGCTCGCTTAAGCTGGCCGAACAGATCTACCAGAATGCGCCCGCATCGCGAATGTTCAATACGGCTCTGGCCGAGACGGTGCGAAAATCGGTCCAAGCGTACCCGGCGCATCAGGTTGTGCGCGTGCTGGAGGTTGGCGCGGGAACCGGCAGTGCCACTTCTGAAATATTGCCGCTGTTGAATGGAATGCGTGTCGAGTACATCTTTACGGACGTTTCCTCCGCGTTCTTCGCCATGGCTCGTAACAAGTTCGCGAAATTCCCATTTGTACGATACACAACACTGGACCTTGAAAAGGAAATTGGCGGAGACTCAGGGATCGGTGATGGCGTCGACATTATTGTCGCAGCGAATGTGTTGCACGCTACGGCGGATCTCGCTCAGACGCTGAACCGGCTTCGATCGAAGCTGCGCGCGGGCGGCACTATGCTGATCTCCGAATGCACGGCTCTGCAGAGATTTGGCGACCTGACAGTGGGCATGACCGAAGGGTGGTGGCGATTTACAGATGCACACCGGCGCCAAAGTTATCCCCTGATCGATCGCCGGCAATGGCTGGATCTATTTTCCGAGGTAGGCCTTCGAGGTGCGGCACTCGAAGAAGATGGGCCCGCCAAAATCCTCACGGAACGACAAACCATTCTGGTCGCCCAGCTCGGCGATACTGTACCTCGCGAGAGTGCGCCCTCTGCCTTGATCGTGAGTGCAAGCACAAAGCCGGATCATCTTTCGCTTTCGCTCGAGGCTGCGGGTATCGCGGTTCACAAACTTGAAGACTTGGTGACACCTTTACGGCAGAACGGAGCCGCCGCACGGGGTGCTTTGAAACAGCTGCTGCGCGCGGACACAAAACCATCATCCATTCTGCTGGAACTGGTCGATACGCCCGTCAACTCGGAGGTTCCGAGGTCCAACATTCCGGAACTCACCCTGGAGAACGCCCTCGATGTGCTCGAGTTGCTGCAGACAGTGGCGAAGGAGAGATCGGATCGAAGCACAATCTGGCTTGTCACAAAAGGCGCGGCCGCTACAGAGAACGACGGGCCTGTAAATCTGCCTTCGTCTATTGCCGACGCGATCGCGTGTACAATGCGCCTGGAGTATCCCGAGTTATCGATCCGCTGGGTAGATCTTCCGTCGAAGCCTACAGAGAGAGACTGGAGCCGATTCAGTCAGCTCATCCGGGAGGGAACCCGCGAGCTTTCACTGGCAATCCGTCAGGGGATGCTGGTCCTTCCTCGACTGGCTGCACTCAGCACGGTCGCGTCTCGAGATAGCAAGCCATGCAAGGTGGTACCGGATGCGGCCTATCTGGTGACTGGCGCCTACGGCGGCCTGGGCTTTCGTACTGTGCAGTGGATGGTGGAGCGCGGGGCGACACGCATCTTCATGGTTGGCCGCAACGAGCCGTCAACGGAGATCCGCGAGCAAATCTCGAAACTGAAAGATCGTGGCGTGCGAATTCACCATCTGGCCGCCGACATCTCTAAGGGACGCGACGTCGAAATGATCTTCGAACAAATCGATGAGAGTCGAGCCGAGTTGCGCGGAATCGTGCATGCCGCAGGCGCGCTGGACGACAGCACGCTGCTTCAGCAGACGCGCGAAAAATTCGCAAAGGTATTTGCATCGAAGGTTAGTGGAAGCTGGTTACTCGATGAATTTTCGCGTAGACATCCCCTGGATTTCTTCGTGCTGTTTGGATCCGCTGCATCCGTTCTGGGGTCCGCCGGCCAGATCAATCACGCCGCGGCGAACGGCTTTCTCGATGCTCTCTCCCAGCAACGTCAGCGAGAAGGGCTGCCATCCACCACGATTGCCTGGGGTGCTTGGTCGGAAATCGGTGCGGCGGCTCGCATGAATGTGACGGGCCGCGCTGCGCGATCGGGGTTGAGCGCCATTTCTCCGGAGAAGGGAATCGAGCTTCTAGAACAGGCAATCGCCAGCGGGCTGGCCGATGTGTTGGCTATGGCGGTCGATTGGCAGACCTATCTTGCGTCAGGTCAAACATCACGAGACTGGCCGTTCTTTGAGAATTTCCGGCCAGCTGAAAAGAACGAACCTTCCCGTGCGCCGACAGTTACATTGAATGCGCAGTTGGAGAACGCGCTTCCCCAGGATCGGCTGGAGATTATCAAGCAGTATTTGCGGGATCAAATTGTCAGAGGGCTCGGCCTGGGCCCAGCTTTTGCTCCTCGTGACGATCAGCCGCTCGCGGAGCTTGGACTCGACTCGTTGATGGCTCTTGAACTCAAGAATGGGTTGCAGAAAGAGTCGGGATTGACACTGACTCCGAACTTCTTCTTCGAATTTCCGACTTTGGATTCGGCGGCAATGTACCTGAATGCACGGCTCGTCAATGCGAGCGACGGCACTCGAGCGCAACCGGGCTCCTCTGAGTATGAGGAGCTGGCCATATGAAATCGCTGATTCAGTTGTTGTCCGACCTTCGTTCCTCTGGCGTGATCCTCTCTGTCGACGGCGAGCGGTTGATCTGCAACGCCCCCAAGGGAGCGATAACGGCAGAGATTCGACAGGAACTCGCTGATCGCAAGCAGGAGATTCTGGCCTTCCTGCGTGAGCCTGCTTCACCGGAGGCTTCGGTAGACGGGCGCGGCGCATTGTCCGATTTGCCTCTTTCGCGCTCCCAGCGGAGGCTCTGGTTTCTTGCGCAAATTGATCCGGGAAATCCTGTTTACAACATCGTTGTCGCCCTGCGGCTCACCGGCGATCTCAATCGCGATGCGATGGAGCGTTCGCTGCACGCGCTGGTGGAACGACACGAGTCTCTCCGGACCTCTTTCTATGAGAGAAACGGAATTCCGCTCGCTCGCCTGCGGGATGGAGCGGCATGGAAGAGTGCCTTTGTTGATCTCACTTCGCTTCCTGACGAGGAGGCGGAAACCGAAGCGCGAAGGATAGCTCGCGTTGAGGCGCGAAAGCCCTTTGACCTGGGAGCCGAATCTCTCTTTCGAGCTACGCTCTTCCGTATTTCCGAGCAGCGCTACCTGCTCCTGCTGGTCGTCCATCACATCGTTGCCGATGGCTGGTCGCTTGGCATCCTCGCCAAAGAGCTGGGAGCCCTTTACGCCTCATTGGCTGCCGGACAGCAGCCCGACCTTCCCGCCATCGCTTTTCAGTACAGAGACTATGTCCGTTGGGAGCAGGATGAGGGCGAAAAGGCAGCAGAGGGGCAAATGCCCTTCTGGCTTGACCGCCTCGGTGGCTCACTGCCGATTCTTGAATTACCGGGAGATCGTCGCAGGCCGTCCATCCAGACATCCAACGGAAAACGAATTGCCTTGGCCATTGAGCGGCCTCTCGCGGACCAGCTTCGGGAGCTATGTCGCCAGACCGGTACCACGCCGTTCATGCTATTGCTTGCCGCGTTCAAGGCTTTGCTCTCCCGATATACCGGCCTTGAGGACATTCTGATTGGGAGTGCTACTTCAAATCGGCAGACGCAGGAAGTGGCGCCTCTGATTGGGTTTTTCGTAAACACCCTCGTACTGCGAACGGACCTGAGTGGTAGTCCGACCTTTTATGACTTGCTGGCAAGAGTAAAAGAGAGCGCCCTATCGGCTTATGCCCACCAGAACGTGCCGTTCGATCTACTGGTCGAGAAGCTGCAGCCTGAGCGCAGCCTAAGCCATAGCCCGTTAGTGCAGGTGATGTTCACCCTACAGAATGTACCGATGAAGGAACTCTTGCTCCCGAAACTCAAGGTTGAGCCTGAACGGGTGGATCCAGGGATTGCACGCGCGGAGCTCGCGGTGGAAATCTGGCCTGACGGCGAAGGATACCGCTGCGACTTTGAGTTCAACACGGATATCTTCGACGAAGACACCATGCAGGCGACACAATCGGACTACCTCGCCTTTCTCCGCAATGCAATAGCTGATCCGTCACTCCCAATTCGAGAAGTCCCCCTTCCCAATGGGGAGCGACCGCGGATTCTGGTCGAGGGGAAGGAGACGTCGAACCCGAACGCGCACCAGCTTTCGAGATCGCAGCAACGGCTTTGGTTCCTGAATCAACTGGACCCCGGCAACCCTGTGTACAACATCGCGGTGGCGCTCACCATCGATGGATCGCTCAGACGAGAGGCGTTGGAGCGATCACTGAAGGCTCTTGTTGAACGCCATGAGTCTCTTCGCACGCGGTTTCTGCAAAAAGATGGTGTGCCATATGCCCTTGTCGAGAATGCGCATGATTGGCAAGCGGACTTCGTGGACTATTCGTTCCTGTCACCCGTCATGCAGCAGGATGAAGTGCTGCGCTTTGCCCAGGAGGCAGCCCGCAAGCCGTTTTCGCTTGATCAGGGATCGCTGTTTCGCGCAACCCTGCTGAAAAAGAATCCGGACCAGCATGTGATCATGCTGGTCATGCATCACATCATCTCCGACGGCTGGTCCTTAGGGGTGCTTGCCAGGGAGCTTGGCGCGATCTATCGGTCTCTCGTGAAAGGGCGTGAACTCTCGCTCAGCCCGCTGCAGGCTCAGTTCCGTGATTTCGTTGCCTGGGAGCAGCAGGAGTCGGAGTTGTCATACGAAACGGATATGCAGTACTGGCGGCAACAGTTGGCGGGAGAACTTCCTTTGCTGGAGCTTCCCACCGATCGCGCGCGGCCTTCGCTCCAGACCTTTCATGGTCGCCGAGTGAGTACATACATTTCCGCAGGCCTGGCTGATCGGCTCCAGAAGGTCAGCCGGGGACAGAATGCAACGTTCTTTATGATTTTGCTCGCGGCGTTTAACGTTCTGCTCCGGCAGTATTCGGGACAGGAAGACATTCTGGTAGGCACGCCGACAGCTGGACGTCTGAAGAGCGAATTTGAAGGTGTCGTGGGTTTCTTCATCAACAACCTGGTGCTGCGCACCGACCTTCGCGGAAATCCATCTTTCACCGAGTTGGTGGAACGTGTCCGGAAGACTTCCCTTGAGGCGTTCGAGCACCAGAGTGTTCCCTTCGAGCAGCTTGTCGAGGTGCTGCAGCCTGAACGTAGCCTCGATCGAAGCCCGATCTTTCAGGTCCTGTTCACACTCCAGAACACTCCGTTGCCGCCGTTACGCCTTGATGACATGGAGATGACGCCGCTCGATTTTCAAAGCCTTCATGCGCGTTACGATCTTGCGGTCGACATTTATCCGTTTGAAGGTAACTACCGCTGCGATTTCGAGTTCAACACGGACATATATGACGAAACGACCGTTCAGCAGATGCAACAACACTACGTTCGCCTGCTTGAGATGGTTGCCTCCGACCCAGCGCCGCCCATCCGCGGTCTATCGCTGTTAAGTGAAGGCGAACGGCACCAGATCGTCGAAGAGTGGAATCGCACCGGGATGCCGGCAAGTCCCCACGCGACCGTACCAGAATGGTTTCAGTCTCAGGCGGCGAGATCCCCCCATGCCCAGGCGCTCGTCTTCGGAGAGAGAACACTCACCTATGCCGAGCTCGACGCTGAGTCCAGTAAGCTCGCGGTTATCCTGCGCTCTCGCGGCGTTGCCCGCGAGACGGTCGTGGGAGTATTCCTGCATCGCAGTCCGGAGATGGTCGTGGCACTGCTCGGTATCCTCAAGGCCGGCGGCGCCTATCTTCCTCTTGATCCTCAATTACCAGCCCAGCGAATAGAATTCTTGCTCTCCGACGCCGCGGTACCCCTGATTGTCACCCAGTCAGAACTGCGCGATAGCCTGCCTTCTTCCGGCGCCGCTCTCGTGATGCTCGATCTGCTGAAGTCCGACGAGATCACTGAAAATGCTGAACACTTGTTAGTCGCGCCCACATCCGAAGATCTGGCATACCTCATCTATACCTCCGGATCCACGGGCAATCCCAAGGGTACTGAGATATGTCACGGTGCTCTCGTCAATCTCCTCGCTTCCATGTTGCGCGAGCCTGGACTCACGAGCGAAGATACGCTGGTCGCGATCACCACCCTCTCGTTCGATATCGCGGGGCTCGAGATCTTTGGGCCGCTGGTCTGCGGAGCGAAGCTGGTCCTGGCCTCAAGAGAACAGGTTCTGGATCCGGAGTTGCTCGCCAGCCTCCTGGAAGAATCGGAGGCGACCGTAATGCAGGCCACGCCGTCCACCTGGAGAATGCTCGTTGAGGCCGGATGGATGGGGAGCGCAAATCTGAGGATGTGGTGCGGAGGAGAGGCATTGCGGCCCGATCTGGCAGAAAGCCTTCTGTCGCGCGGCCGGGAATTGTGGAATCTCTATGGTCCGACAGAAACAACCATCTGGTCGGCCGCTCACCGCGTGAAGAGCGGCGAGAATCCCATCCTCATCGGCAGACCGATCGGGAACACCCGCATGTACGTTCTCGACCCCGAGGGTCAAACGACGCCCAGTGGTGTTCCCGGAGAGCTGTATATCGCTGGCTCTGGAGTTGCCCGCGGTTATTGGAGACAGCCTGCATTGACTAAAGCTCGATTCGTTCCCGATCCCTTCGACGCCGGTGTCGGCCGCCGAATGTATCGGACTGGCGACCTTGCGCGATACCGGCACGACGGCCAGATTCAACTCATCGGGCGAACCGATCATCAGGTCAAGCTGCGCGGACATCGCATCGAACTCGGTGAAATCGAAGTCGTGATCGAACGCCATCCGGAAGTGCTCCAAGCTGTAGTCGCCCTGCACGGGGAGGGCAGTGGTCAACAGCTGATTGCTTACATAAAGCAGTCAAACGGTGGAGAAGATGGCGGACATCTTCGCTCGTGGCTACAAGAGCAATTGCCCGATTACATGGTGCCGTCCGCGTTCATCCCGCTCGCGGAAATCCCCCTGACTCCCAACGGAAAAGTCGATCGAAAGCGGCTGCCCAAACCACAGGCATCCACCCGTGCAGCTTCTACCCCCACAGCGTCGCCACGTAACCGTCTCGAAGAGCAGCTGGCGGAAATCTGGTCAGAGATCCTGCACGTCGATCGCGTCGGGGTCCGCGACAATTTCTTCGATCTTGGAGGACACTCCCTGCTGCTCATCCGTGTACATTCCCGGCTGCGGCAGGAACTCGACGCTGACATCGCGGTCATCGATCTTTTCCGATATCCAACCATCGAGTCCATGGCGTCCTGGCTTGAGCGGCGTCGTCATGTACTCACCGCCACTGCAGGAGCGACTTCCTGATGTCCGGTCAAACCGAGAAGGAAAGAGAAATCATGCAAGGGGGCGACCCCATCCAACTCGCCGACCGGTGGAGCGATGGCGTTGCGATCATCGGGATGAGCGCGCGCTTCCCGCGCTCGCGGAATGTTCAGGAATTCTGGGAGCGTCTGCTTGCCGGGGAAATTCTCATCTCCGACTTCAGCACGGAAGAATTGCGGAAGGCGGGAATAGACGACGCTACGCTCTCCAGCACAAACTACGTCCGCAGAGGAAACGCGATCGATGACGCGGATTCCATGGATGCCGAGTTCTTTGGTCTTAGCAAACGCGAGGCGGAGATAACAGATCCTCAGCAGCGAGTCTTCCTTGAATGCGCATGGGAAGCGCTGGAGCACGCCGGATATACCGGAGATGGGGAACGCGTTGGTGTATTTGCCGGCGTTGGAATGAATACCTATATCTTCCAGTTGCTGAGCGATCCGGCGGTGATCGCAAATGCCGGCGGATATCAGCTGATGCTCGCCAATGACAAGGATTTTCTGGCAACGCGCGTCGCCTACAAGCTGAATCTGCGTGGTCCCGCGGTGGCGGTGCAAACGGCTTGCTCTACTTCGCTGGCCGCAGTTCACCTGGCCTGTCAGAGTATTCTCTTGGGCGAGTGCGATATGGCGCTCGCTGGAGGCGTCTCAATTCCTTTTCCGCAGGGTGTGGGATATCCCTACATGCCCGGAATGATTCTTTCTCCCGATGGATATTGCCGTCCATTCGATGGTGCAGCCCAGGGAACCGTCCCCGGCCGCGGTGCCGGCATTGTGGTTCTCAAGCGACTGTCGCATGCCGTTGCCGATGAAGATCTGATCTACGCCGTGATTTGCGGTTCGGCATGGAACAACGATGGCGGCGGAAAAGTCGGTTATACCGCGCCAAGTATCGATGGTCAGGCCGCCGTCATTCGCCAGGCGCTCGCCGCCGCGGGCGTTACCGCAGATCGCCTCGGGTATGTGGAAGCCCATGGCACTGCCACCGAACTGGGAGACCCAATCGAGGTTGCCGCGCTTACCACGGTCTTCGCGGAAAGTAATGCCCAACGCGGCTCATGTGTGCTCGGGGCAGTCAAAGCAAACATGGGCCACGCAGACGTAGCGGCTGGTGTCGCTGGTCTTATCAAGGCCGCACTCGCCGTGAATGCCGGCGTCATTCCGCCAACTCCAAATTTCCACCACGCGAATCCGTCGCTGGAACTTGATAGGGGACCATTCGTGGTGAGTTCCTCGTCGATGCCGTGGCCCAGCGGAGGAGAGCGATGGGCCGGCGTCAGCTCCTTCGGAATAGGAGGAACAAATGTACACGTTGTTCTCAGCGCCGCACCCGAACGTCCATCACGTCAGCCGGTGGAACGTCCCAACATGTTCCCGATCTCCGCCCGCACTCCGACAGCTCTTGCAGCAGCTTGCGATCGCCTCGCCGATCGGCTTAAGACCGACGCCTCGCTGACCGTGGATGATGTGGCTTCGACCTTGCAGCTGGGCCGGCGTGAGTTCGCTTTCCGGCGCGCAGTCGTAGCGCGCGACCGCAGCGAGCTGGCCGGGAGCCTGCGAAATCTGCCGAAAAACCGCGAGATCGCTCCCCTGGATCTAAAGCATGACGTAGTCTTTCTCTTCCCGGGCCAGGGTCAGCAATTCGTCGGAATGGCGGAAGAACTGTACCGGATTGATGCTCAGATCCGAAACATCATCGACGATGGGGCATCCGTTCTGCGTGACGTCCTGGATCTCGACGTCGTCGAATTGATAGCGGGCCGCGATAAGACTTCGGAGCTGAAAGAACGATTCCGTGAGACAGGCGCAGCTCAGCCATCGCTCTTTCTCATCGAGTACGCTCTTGCTACGCGCTGGCGATCTCTGGGGGTTGAGCCGTCGGCTTTGTTGGGACACAGCCTAGGTGAGCTCACGGCGGCTTGCATCGCTGGAGTCTTTTCCTTTGAGGACGCGTTGCGGCTTGCCGCGGCTCGGGGTCGGCTGATGGCGCAAACGCCACCCGGCATCATGCTGGCTGTCTCTTTGCCGCCCGACAAAATCGCGAACTACATCGAGAAGGATGTGTGGCTGGCTGCCGAAAATGGCCCGAAGATGTCAGTTGCTTCAGGTTTGACGGATGCGATCGTGAGCCTTGAACGCAGACTTTCATCCGAACGAATTGCTTGCGTACGCCTCGCTTCGAGGAACGCATTTCATACCCCGTTGATGGCAGATGCAGCAAAGGCATTCCGCCAGGAAGTGGAATCCGTTGAGCGCCATGCTCCGACGATTCCGTGGCTATCAAACGTAACCGGAACATGGATAGACCCAGCCGAGGCGCAGAGCGCGCGATATTGGGGATCGCAGATTCTCTCGAGAGTTCGCTTCACTCAGAATCTCTCCGCGCTCGCCGACCGAAGCCGATTCCTCTTGGAAGTCGGTCCCGGCGAAGCCCTCATCGGAATCGCCCGTCAGCAGATGCCGAAGAGCATCATGGCGCCATCACTCGGTGCTGAGAATCGCCGTAGTTCTGACGAGATCGTCTTTCTCCAGGCAGCTGCCAGAGCCTGGGAATGTGGTGTTTCCCTCTCATGGCAAGGATTACGGCCCGGCGCTGTAAAACGCCGGATTCCACTCCCAACCTATCCTTTCGAACGCCAGCGTTACTGGATCGAACCATCAGTTTCGGCTCACGCAAGTACGTCTGAAGCGGTATCCGACGGCCAACTTTCTTCGGCGAGGCAGGGAACGACAGAAGTCGTAAAGCGCTCTGACATCTCCTCATGGTTCTACGTGCCGTCCTGGCAGAGTACACCGAGCCCCTCGGTCGGATTGCGGCCGGAAACTGCCGCTGTTGAATGCTGGCTTGTTCTGCTTGATCGCGCCGGACTGGGAGAAGCACTAGCTGCACGACTAAAGCAGAAAGGCGCGGCGATCATCACCGTAGTGGCTGCCGATCAGTTCACACACCATGGCGGCCAATTCACGATTAATCCTTCGCAACCCAGCGACTACGAGCGACTGTGGCAGGAAATTGGAAGTCTCGGCCTGCGTCCCACCGGACTTCTCAATCTCTGGACAATGCGTGGCACGCAAGTCGATACCTACGAGACTCTTGTGCTGCTGTTACAGGCCGCAGGTAAGTCTCGCCAGCGCTTCCGTCAGATCGAGATCGTTTCGGATTGCCTCGAAAACGTCTGTGACGAGGTGGTTGAGGAGGTGCAACGGGCCGAGATCCTGGGCCTCGTGCGCGTCTTGCCGTCAGAATATAGAGGGTTACATTGCCGTTCCATCGATGTCTCACTGTCCGCGGGCGAGACCGATCAGATTTCTCTTCAAATCCTGGATGAGATTGCTGTCGCAGGTGGCAGATTGACCATCGCGTATCGGCGCGGAATCCGCTGGCAGAAGAACTGGATGCCGGCACCGTTGCGCGAGTCATCCGAGACCCCCTTTCGCAGTCGCGGTGTTTATCTCATTACTGGCGGAGTCGGCGGGATTGGATATAGCGTCGCCCGCTATCTCCTGCAGACTCATCAGGCGCGCGTCATCCTCACCGGCCGAACGTCGCTCCCGGAGCGTGGTGGATGGGATGCTTGGAGGTCTGCGCACAGTGAGGAAGACCCTGTCACTCGTCGAATTCTGCGCATGCAACAGCTCGAGCGGGCCGGAGGAGAGATTCAGTTTGTTTCGGCGGATGTTTGTGACCAAAAAGCTATGGCCGGAGTTTTTGAACTGGCCCGCCGGCAGTTTGGCAAAATCGACGGTGTGCTGCACGCAGCGGGCATACCTGGTGGCTCCTCGGTGGCGTCCCAGGATCTGGAGGAGGCTGCAGGAGTTCGGAATCCTAAGGTGCAGGGAAGTGTTGTTCTCGCGGAACTGTTACGAGGGGAGAATCCGGATTTCTTTCTCTTGTTTTCCTCAATTAGTTCTGTCTTTCCGGCCGCAGCGGAAGGCGCATATGCTGCAGCGAATGCGTTCCAGAACTATTTTGCGGATCATTGCCGGAATATCTTGAAACTTCCAGCTGTCGCAATCGATTTCGGCCCGTGGCAGGAGGTCGGTATGGCAGCCGAGATGGTGCTGCCAGAGGGCTTTGAGGCGCTAAAGGAAGAGAATCTGCGAACCGCAATGACCGTTGCCGAAGGAATCGAAGTGATCCGGCGTGTTCTGGTCGGTTGGCGGGGATCGCAGGTTTTGGCTTCGCCCGTGTCGATCGAGACAATTCTGTCGATGCAAATGCTCCCCGAGCCTGCTATGGAAGAGCACGAAAGAATTCCGCTGGCTACGGACACTGAACTCGCCGCCGTCTTCGAGATATGGAAAGAGCTGCTCGCCGTTGATAACATCACGCCTTCGGATAACTTCTTCGAGTTGGGCGGACATTCTTTGATGGGAACGATGGTAATTTCCCGCATTCAGGACCGCTTCGGCGTTGTGCTTACCCTCCGAACGTTATTTGAATCGCCTACCGCCTTGGCGCTTGCAGAAGCGCTTCGCTCGATGCGGCAAACTGGGCAGGCCATCCCAGTCACGGTGCTGGACGAAAGTCGCGAAGAATTCGAGATCTGAGTTCTTACTGTGTTTTGGATTTTGACTCGCATGTGACCGTCATCCAATACATTGGTTTCAGTCGCTTCTTGCGGGCCTCAACCAATCGGAAGAGTGTTTTTCAATTGCGATTCTCACCAGTTGGCTTCGGGTTCTTACCCCTGCCTTGTTGAAGAGCTCCTGAATCACCGCTTTGACAGAGCTTTCGGAGACCTTAAGGTTCCATGCAATCTCCTTGTTCGTGAGCCCATCGAGAATGCCTCGCAACACTTCACTTTGACGAGATGTCAGAGGCTGCGCGCGTTCGAAACGATCCCTCTGCGTATTCCGGCCCCCGAAGAGAGAACGCGCGGCTTCGCTGTCTAACCAGATCTCGCCTTTCGCCACCTGATGGATAGCAGTTACTAACTGGTCCAGGCTGCTGTGCTTCAGAAAGACTCCCGAGGCTCCCGCTTCCATCGCCTGGATGACCGTCGCGTCGGACATGCCCGCTGTGACCATGAGAACGCGCGCGTCTCCGAGATGGCTCTTCAATTCAGGAACTAGCCGGGATCCTTGCTCCTCGCCGAGATCGTAATCGAGCAAGACTATATCCGTTGGCGTCTTGGAATGCGCAGCAATGGCCTCGCCTACAGTCCTGCACTGACCCACCACGAGGAGGCCGGCATTGGTGTCAAGAAGTCTGCTCAAGCTCTCCCGAAAGAGGCTATGGTCGTCCACCATTAGGATGCGAATTGGGCTCATGGCTCGTCCCGCCCCGATTGTGACGCCGGCGTCAGGTTCACAACAAAGCATGCGCCGTCGGGAATTGGCAGGTAGCGCAATTCCCCACCGAAGGAACGCACGAACGCACGTGACAGATAAAGGCCGAGACCGGTTGCTTCGGCTCCAGCCTGAAACGGACGGAAGAGCTGTTCCGGATGGGCGACTCCGCCCCCATTGTCACTGCACTCTACAAGGATCTGGTTGCCATCGCTTCTTGCGGAGATGGAAAGAACTCGAACACTTTGCTTGGAAAGAGCTCTGATGCTGTTAGTGGTCAAATTCAATAGTGCTTGCATAAGACTTGGCCGGTCAGCCCACACCAACGGCAAATCGGGGTCTATCGTCCACTGCGCCGCGATATTCTCTTCGAGCAGCGAGGGGGCGATCACGATTTTCAATTCATCGAGCAGAGCTGCCAGATCGATCTCCGTCGCCTGATTGCTGGATTGCCGAAGATTGAGGCTGGCAATGCGTTCGAGAGCGACGATCAGGTTGCCCAGGGCTTCGAAATCCTTGTTCCCGGCGAGCAATCCGCTGTGTGCAAGATTTTGGTGAACGGCGGCTGTGGCTGCGCAAACATTGCGAATTTCGTGCGAAACCGCTCCGATAGCGATGCGGGATCCGGCGAGTAACTGATGCAGGCCGGACACCTCGTGGGTCCGAAGCTCCTCTGAGGCATCGAGCACCATCGCGGTGAGGCGTGATCCGGCGTTCGTCCGATACGTCGAGAAGCAGATGTCAGCCAGGAACGCCTCTCCATCATCACGCTGCCCGCGGGCCTGCATGACAGTACGAAAGAGTTGTTGGAAGGCGTCGCGCCTTAGAACGTTAGTCAACGAAGGCAGGTATTGGTGAATCACCCTGCCAGAGAGACTTCCCTGCGGAACGCCCAGCATGCGGTGCGCAGCCTCGTTCGCCATCAATACACGACCATCAGAGTCTGCCGTGACGATGGCAGCAGGGCTGCTTTCGATCAGAATTCTTAATTGCTCTTCCGCTTCGAGGCGCGCCGCGCTCTGATGCTCTATTTCGTGAAGGTGCTCCAAAGCGACCCTGCGGTTGCGATGCACTTCGCGAACGAAGAACCCAGACCCGATAAATGCCGCAAAGTAGAGCACATCTCGCGAGATGCCTGTCCGCAGATTCCACGCGAGATCGTCGAAGAACTCCGCCAGAAACGTACAGACAACTGCGATCGCAACAATCTGCCAGGGAGTCAGAACGCCCCCAATAATCAGCATAGGGGCCAGGTAGAGGAAGCCAAGCGGAATCTCGCCAACTACCCACCAGTCCACAAGCGCAATGCCCGCGATCATCAGCCCTGCTTTGAGCAGAGCCGATTGCCGTTCATCTTTGAGGAATGCCGCGTACATACTCACCTGCGATGTCGTGCTGCGCACGGCACACGTAATTACATTGTAGATATGAGCGGTCCCTCACCTGCCTACAGGCGTGGTCGCATAAGCAGATTGGCCAAAAGATAGGTCTTCGCGCAGCATTTCAGATCGTTTAGCAGTCAGGGACGGGCTGGGGAACATGCGGCGGATCCGGTCAGCTCCTCAGGATTCATCAGGGCCTCAGAAATGGCTGACGTGGCGTGTTCCGGGTTCCTCCGGGTGCCTGCTGCCGTCCTGTTCCAGGGAGCGGCTGACAATTTCCTTCGATCCAAGGCCGATCGCGAGCGACAATGCCAGAACAATTCCACCGAAGAGAATGCCAAAGGCCAATTCAACAATCCTTCCAGCGATCCCGACATGGTCGAGTGCCATGGCCACGGTGAGGACCAGTACCAGCCACTTAATACCCTGGCTGAGCAATCGAGCGTACTGGAGGTTCATGTTTACCGCGCCGATCAGAACGCTCCGTGCCAGGAAGCGCGCGACCACCGTTCCGGCCAGCAGAATCAGAATGGCGCTCACAATATGCGTCAGATAGGGGTAAAGCTGGGAGGTAATCTGCTCCGAAGGGCTGTATGCCGCGCCGAACGCCGCAATTCCCAACACCAGACCCAGAAAAATGCCGCACCAAAAGACGAGCCGCGAGAGGATGAGCGAGGGGACTTGAACCGGTGACCAATGCAATAATCCCCCGACCGAGTTTGCCTTCACGCGGTCGTCAAAGCGAAAGGCAACCAATATCTTCCGCAGAACATACCCGAGAAGCAGCCCCAGCAGGCCGCAGACCAACACGGCCAGCACCAGCGACAATACCGCCGGCAGCAGAGTGGCCACCTTGGTGAGGACCCGCGCGAGAGAGGCTTGCAGCGCAAACTCGATTTGTTCCCACATGGCTTTCTCCTTCAATCGTGATGCGGTTACGGATTAAAACGATCCGGCCAGCGCCACCTGGCCACAAGGTAAGGTTTGTCCGCCTCGAATACGCTGGCAAGGGCTGCGATTCGCTGTTCCGCTACTTCTTCTCCCTGGTTGCCGACTGCCAGCACATGGGACGCCGCCCAACCAAGGTACAACGGCATGAGGGCGCCGACCAGGTGATTCCGATTCACCTTCCGCTCACGGTAGGCCACCAGAAAGTCATACACAATCCTTACCCACAACAGATCCGGCATAGAGTGTCTGCTTTCGCGCAAGTCGGCCAATCGTTTCACTGACAGCAGAGTCCGGGGCGGCATGACTTGTGCCCACACCTCCTGCAAGTTTGTTCCGGCGAGCCGGAATGATTCGATCATCCGCGTAACGTCGGCCGGAGGAGTTTCATCAGCCGAAGCGGAAGAGGTAGCAGTCTGCGTTCCTATTTCTCTTACCAGAGACAGCGGGCGAGGCATTTGCCACTCAAGCGCGCGTGTCTCAATGTCAGAAAAAAGGGAGCCTACGACTCGAGTCAATAGAGCCGTGACATCGACACTCTCCGGTTGAGCGAAGCGTCGGCGTCCTACCTGAACCTGCGCCACGGTATGTTTGTTGAGGATCGCCTCGGTTGCCGGCCAGACGATCCTGTCTTCCGATGCGGCTGCGCCGCGCCCGTTCAGCCCCACGTTCTGGCAGAAGGTCGTCGAGAAGGCAAGGTCTCCGCCCAACGGATAACGAACTGCGCTGCCATATAAAGCCCGGGTAAGTGGAAACAGGATGGCGCTGTTGAGCAAACCTTCATACGGACTGAGTGTGTAGCGGGGCATCGCAAGATCGACACCCTCTTTAAGGACTGACCGCAAAAGGAAAGGCAACGCCTGCCCGTCCAAAGAGCCTACTTCGTTGCTCAACAGCATGGTGGCGCGCGCTTCGTGCTCGGTGGCAAGGCGGCGGGCGTCGAAATAGGTCTGTTCAGTGTGCGGCCACGAGGATGGCAGCCAGCCTCCAGTCGGAACGAAAGGCATTAACTGGAGCCATGGTGCTCCGCTCACAGATTGCACCTTCTCCTGATCGGAGTCGGGCGGGGCGGCGGCGTTCTCGTCCTGTCGAGGATAAGCGAGGACTGTCCGTATGGGCCGGCCCGTGCTGGAAAGACGTGCCGTAATCGCTGCGATGGTCTTGTCTATGTCGTCGCGGTTCGCCGGTTCGATCACAATGAGCAGTTCTGTCTGCGACTCGGTTACTTCTACGTCTTGCATGCTTCCGTTCGGGGTAGAAGCGCTCAGCGAAAGCTCGGCCGGGACCTCTTCTGTGTCGCGGACCAATACAGGAGAGGTATCCAGCGCTTCTATCTCACGAACATCGGAAGGCGTGGACAATAAGTCTTGCGCAGTCGAGCTGAGTTGCAGTTCAAACCAGAGAAAGGCGTAGGGAGAGAGACTCAGAACATACGGTTGCTCGGTAATCTTCGGAAAGGGGACGTAACCCAGCATTTCTACCGGGGTGCGCCCTTCGTATTCGTTGAGGTCCAGCAGCACCGGCTGGGCGGATCTGGAAATGTTCGCGACGCACAGAACGGTCTGGCTTCCGTACTGGCGGAGATAAGCAAGCACTTTGCGATTCGTCGTGTTCAGGATACGGAAGGTTCCGCGCCCAAAGACGGGAAAGAGCTTCCGCAAGCCGACCATGTTGCGTGTCCATTGCAACAGAGAAGAAGCATTCTCCAGCTGTTCTTCAACATTGACGGCCTGATAGCCGTATACCGGGTCTGCAATCACCGGGCTGTAGAGTTGCTCCGGATCGACCGACGAGAACCCGGCATTATGGCTCGCGTTCCACTGCATCGGCGTGCGCACGCCGTTGCGGTCGCCGAGCTCGATGTTGTCTCCCATTCCGATTTCGTCGCCGTAATAGAGGATGGGTGTGCCCGGGAAGGAAAACAGCAGGCTGTTCAGCAGCTCGATGCGCTGGCGGTTGTTGTCCAGCAGCGGAGCGAGTCGACGACGGATGCCAAGGTTGATCCGCATGCGTGGATTCGCGCTGTACGCCAGGTACATGTAATCGCGCTCATCCTCGGTTACCATCTCCAGGGTTAATTCGTCGTGGTTGCGCAGAAAGAGTCCCCATTGGCAATTGGCGGGGATATCCGGGGTCTGCGCCATGATTTCCGTAATCGGAAGGCAATCTTCCTGACGTATGGCGACGTATATTCTCGGCATCAGCGGAAAATGGAATGCCATCTGGCACTCATCGCCATCGCCGAAGTAGGGACGCACGTCCGTCGGCCATTGGTTGGCCTCCGCCAGCACGAACCGGTTTGTGTATTCCGCGTCGATGGCCGCACGAAACTTCTTAATGATTACGTGTGTCTCGGGCAGGTTCTCGCAATTGGTGCCGTCGCGTTCGACGAGGTAAGGAATGGCGTCCATGCGGAGCCCGTCTGCACCCATATCGAGCCAGAAGCGCATGGCGGCAAGAGTTTCTTCCAACACAAGGGGGTTGTCGAAATTCAGGTCGGGTTGATGAGAGAAGAATCGATGCCAGTAGTATGCTTTCGCGACCGGGTCCCATGTCCAGTTGGAGGTTTCCGTATCTGAGAAGATGATTCGGACGCCTTGAAACTTATCGTTGGTGTCGCTCCACACATAGTAATCGCGCTCTGGCGATCCAGGCGGCGCATGGCGTGCCCGCTGAAACCATTGGTGCTGATCCGAAGTGTGGTTGACCACCAGCTCAATCAGTACCTGCATGCCGCGCTGATGGGCGGCGTCCAGAAACTGCTTGAAATCGTCCAGACTTCCGTAATTCGGATGGACATTCGTATAATCAGAGATGTCGTAGCCGTCGTCGCGCAACGGCGAAGGGTAGAATGGCAGCAGCCACAGGCAGGTAACGCCGAGGCCTTGAAGGTAATCAAGCTTGCCGATCAAGCCAGCAAAATCGCCGATGCCGTCGTTGTTGCTGTCGGCAAAGGCGCGCACATGGAGTTCATAGATAACTGCATCCTTGTACCAGAGCGGATCGGATGCGCTCCCTGCTTTCTTCACCTTCGAGCCTCGCTCCTTTAGGTCGTTCACGTTAGATGCTGTCGATGCGAACACCGGTTGCGGTGACAGGTCGCCCATCCGGAATCCATCGATGATAAATGTATATCCGTAACTCAGCCCTGAGGTTACAACCAATTTATGTCCAGCGTCTTCATACTATTGGCAGACAAGGGATCGCAAATCGAGAATTGTCTGAGTAAGCCTCCGGTTCCCATAGCCGGGAAGACGCCTCTTCGAGCTTATTCGCGCCTCAACGTAGCGAGAGTTTCAATCCATCTTCATAGCAGATAGGCAGGCACCTCCATGCGGATTCTGAGCTGGCGATTGATTATCGCGTTAGTTATCGGGGTCACACTGGTGTCTCTTGCGTCTTCCTGGTACGAAGTCAGGGAAGAGAAGGACGCTCTGCGCAAGGATCTTGAAAGCAAGGCGGGCACACTCGGCGAAAGTCTGGCCGGTCGAGCCGAGGTGTACCTGGAGACGGGCGACAGAATTGGGCTGGAACAATGGGTGCTGCGGTTCAGCAAGGTTGACCATCTGGTGGGGATCGGTGTGTACGATCCGGAGGGCTCGCCTGTGGTTGTGACCCCTGCCCTGAGCTCCGTGCTGCCAGGCGCCCCGCAGCCGCTGACCGAGGCGTTCGCTGAGAATCGAGATGTAAGCAGATATCTTCGTATCCGCTTCAAGCGAGTCTATGTGCTGGTCATTCCACTGCACGCCGCTGACAAAAGCGTCGACGGCGGGATCGTGATGGCGTACGACACGGTCTACATTCGCAATGAGATTTTCAACGTCTGGAGCGGTGTGTTCATCCGTATCGCGATTCAGGTACTGGTGATTGTCGCCATCACCATCCTGATCGTGCGCTGGAGCCTTACTGGGCCGATCGCACGAGTGGCGGACTGGATGAAGGCCCTGCGGACAGGACAGCACGCTGTTCCGCCGTCCACAACTGACATTGATTTCCTTGCCCCGCTGGCGCGCGAGGTCGCGCCATTGGCAAAAAGCATTCAGAGCGCGCGCGGAGCGGCCGAGAATGAAGCCAGATTGCGGAATGCCGCCGAATCCGAGTGGACGGCTCAGCGGTTGGCAGATCATGTTCGCACCCGGCTAGGCGGGAGCAGCCTGTTTGTGGTTTCAAATCGTGAGCCCTACATCCATACCTGGCGCGATAACGCGATTACGTTCTCTGTTCCGGCAAGCGGCCTGGTGGCGGCGATCGAGCCGATTCTTTGCGCCTGCAACGGAACCTGGGTTGCCCACGGTAGTGGCGATGCCGACACGGAAACAGTCGATTCCCACGATAGACTGCAGGTCCCACCCGAGGAGCCGCGCTACACTCTGCGTCGCGTTTGGTTGAGTGCGGAGGAAGAAGACGGCTACTACTACGGCTTTGCCAACGAAGGTTTATGGCCGCTTTGCCACAATGCCCACACGCGTCCCATATTTCGGGCGGGAGACTGGGAGCACTACTACAACGTCAATCAGAAGTTTGCCGATGCTCTCGTGGAGGAGATGGCGGGCGAGGAACATCCCGTGGTTCTTATCCAGGATTATCATTTTGCCCTGCTGCCGCGAATGGTGAAAGATCGCTTGCCGCACGCAAGGATTGCGATTTTCTGGCATATCCCCTGGCCCACCCCCGAGTCCTTTGAGATCTGTCCCTGGCAGCGGGAATTACTGGACGGCCTCCTCGGCGCGGATTTGATCGGATTCCATGTACGGGCGCACTGCAACAACTTCCTGAACACGGTCGACCATGTGCTTGAGGCCCGGGTCAACTGGGAACACTTCTCGGTCAAACGCAACGATCACCAGTCCTCAGTGCTGCCATTCCCAATCAGTGTGGAATTCTCCGACGATCCTCCCGATGTGCCGGGGAGAATGAGCCCGGATGAAGAGCGCAGCGCAGTGCTCCAGGAACTGGGGATCGAAGCGACCTTCATTGGTGTCGGCGTCGATCGCGTGGATTACACCAAGGGCATCATCGAGCGCTTCCAGGCCGTCGAGTCATTCCTGGAGAGATATCCGAGCTACCAGGGGAAGTTTACTTTTATCCAACTTGGGGCGCCGACCCGCACCCATATCAAGCGGTACGCCGATTTCCAGGCGGAAGTCGAGGCTGAGGCTAACCGCATCAACGCACGCTTTAAGCGCGGCAGATGGAGGCCGATCGTTTTTCAGCTCCGCCAGCATGGCCGCCAGGAAGTCCAACGCTATTACCGGGTTGCTCACCTCTGCATGGTCACGTCGCTGCATGACGGAATGAACCTTGTGGCAAAGGAATATGTCGCTGCAAAGCAGGACGAGCGGGGGGTTCTGATCCTCAGCCGGTTTACCGGAGCAGCACGGGAACTGCGTGACGCGATCATTGTGAATCCCTACGACATCGAATCGACCGGTGAGGCGATTGCGCAGGCGCTGAGGATGGATGTCCACGAGATGGTGGAACGCATGAGGCACATGCGCGCCTCCGTAAGGGAACACAACATCTATTGGTGGGCAAGCAGCCTGATTGGCGCGCTCTGCGAACTGCGTCTCGATCCGAAGGCAACCGTGAACCACCCTGCTGCCGACAGAGTCTCGCCTGACAGAGTTTCAGTGGAGACATAGGGTGCAGAGTGTCGAGAAAGAACCCGCGCTGCCGGAATCCGATACGCTGTCGGAGTTCTTCGCCCGCTTGGGCGAAACTCGGGCGTCCGTGCTTCTTCTGGACTACGACGGCACGCTGGCGCCCTTCCATCTGGATCGCCACCGCGCCTACCCGTATCCGAAGGTCCTGCCTCTCATCGAAAGCATCGCCCAGCCCGGAAAGACGCGGGTGGTGATTGTGACGGGTCGCCCTGCTGTCGAGGTGAAGACGCTGCTCAATCCGTTAGATGATCTGGAAATCTGGGGAGCCCACGGCATGGAGCACGTGCTACCCGGCGGGAGCTACCGGCAAATCGGCATCGATCCAGAAAATGCGGAGCTGCTGTTGCAGGCGAAGGAGCGGGTGATCGAGGCTGGGCTTGTGTCCCTGGCTGAATTCAAACCGGGAGGCATCGCCATCCACTGGCGCGGCATGACAGACAGCGAAGCTGAGACGGTCGAAACCCGAATCCGTCAGGCCTGGACGGCCATCGCGAGGCATTCAGGTCTCAAGCTGCTTGAATTCGAATGCGGGTTGGAGCTGCGTGTCGTCAGTCCGCACAAAGGGGATGCCGTCGCCGCGATTGTGGCTGAGTCCGGTCCGGATGCGCAGATCGCCTACCTGGGCGACGACCTGACCGACGAAGATTCCTTTCGTGTGTTGAATGGCCGCGGACTGACTGTCCTCGTCCGGCCCGAATATCGGGAAACAGTGGCTCAGGTGTGGCTCAAGCCGCCGCATGAGTTGATTGGCTTCCTCGAGGAATGGCTGAGGCGAATTTCGGCGTAGTAGAACCCTTGCAGCAAATCCAACACCTGCCCGCGATCACGCATCCTAGAGCTAACACCGCCACCAGGGATTAACTAGTCTGAACCTATGAACGACTCCAAAGTCCATGCGAAAGCGGAGAGCCCTTGGCTTGATCGCCTGCGCGCTCTTCGCAACATGCCGCCAGTTCTCCGCATTCTCTGGGAGTCAGGCCCTTCGGTTGTGTCCTGGGGCGTGGGACTGCGTGTCATTGTCGCTGTTCTGCCGTTTGCGGTGGCCAAGGTAGCGCAGTACATTGTCACCGACATTGCGGGCGTCTTGCGCGGCCAACCACTTGCACCGAGATTCTGGACACTGGTTGCCACAGAGGTTGCGCTCAATGTGTTCCTCGGGCTGCTCACCCGCGCCATCGATTATTCCGATTCGCTCCTCTCCAATCGCTACACCCAGTACGCGAGCGTAAAGGTGATGGAGCAGGCCGCCAGGCTCGACCTGACGACCTATGAGAATCCCATTTTCTACGACCGCCTGGAGCGGGCCCGCGTGCAGGCCACGGACCGTCTGGCGATGATCCAGCAGATGGGGCGCCTGGTGCAGCAGGTGATCACCACCCTCACCTTCTCGATTGCGCTGGCCTGGGCGTCGCCCTGGCTGGTGCTTCTGCTCGCGCTCGGCGTGCTCCCGTCATTTGTTGGCGAGACGCACTACGCCTTTCTCGGATACGCGAAGAACTTCCGCCAGACACCTGCGAAGCGCCAGATGGATTATCTGCGGCAAGTCGCTGGAAGCCGTGAAGGCGCGAAGGAGGTCAAGCTATTTGGCTTGAATAAATTCTTCACCGAGAAATTCCAGGTGCTGGCCAATCAGATCTACCAGGAAGACGTTGCCCTCTCGAAGTCCAAGCTATTCGTTGGCGGTCTGCTCGGCGTCATTGGAACGCTGGGCTACTACGGCGCTTACGTTTACGTGATCTGGCGGACTCTGCACGGCGCATACGACATTGGCCAGTTCACGTTTCTCGCCGCAGCCATTCAGCAGGCCAGCTCGAACCTGCAGCAGGTGTTTTCGACGGTGTCCGGCATCGCCGATCAGGCGCTGTTCCTCACCGACCTGATCGCCTTCTTCGAAATGCAGCCGACGGTGCAGTCGCGGCCTGACGGTCTGCCTATGCCGGCGACGATCCGCCGCGGCTTTGAATTTCGCAATGTCTCCTTCACCTATCCGGGGACTGAGCGGACGGTTTTGAGTGATTTCAACTTCACCCTTGCTCCGGGAGAACGCATCGCCCTGATTGGCGAAAACGGCCAGGGTAAGACGACCGTGGTGAAGCTGATCACGCGCCTCTACGATCCGACCGAGGGCCAAATCCTGCTTGACGGCATCGACCTGCGGGAGTATTCGCTCGAAGACCTTCATCGCCACATCGGCGTCATCTTTCAGGACTTCATGCGCTTCGAGATGACCGCGCGCGAAAACATCGCGGTGGGCCGCGTCGATCAGTCAAATCAGCAGGACGAGATTGAAGTGGCCGCGCACAAAAGCCTCGCCGACACGGTGGTGAGCAAGTTTGCCCACGGCTACGATCAGATGCTGGGGCGGCGCTTTGAAGGCGGAGTCGAACTCTCCGGCGGCGAGTGGCAGAAGATGGCTCTGGCTCGCGCCTATCTTCGCGATGCGCAGATGCTGATTCTTGACGAGCCGACTGCGGCTCTCGATGCGCGCAGCGAACTCGAAGTCTTCGAACGCTTCGCCGAGCTGACAGAAGGCAAGATGGCGTTACTCATCTCGCATCGCTTCTCCACGGTTCGCATGGCCGATCGCATCGTTGTTCTCTCCGGCGGCCGTCTTATCGAGGAAGGGAATCATCTGCAGTTGATGGCCCGCGGCGGACTCTACGCGGAAATGTTCGAGATGCAGGCGGCGAGCTACAGATAACCACCGACAGTAAGAGAAGCAGAAAGGTGTCATGGCAAAGTCTTCGGCAGATCCGAATACATCTGAATTTGCTCCGCACTCCACGGCTCCAGTCTTGGATATGCCGACGGGTGGTCTGCCTGAAAAGCCCACCGTGTCGGAGGTGGAACTGCAGCAGCACGCCGATGCCCTTGCCAGGCAGTGGGAGACGTTGCCGCGTGGCTCAAAGCAAGTTGGACTTTCGCCTCGCCTGGATAGTCTCAAGGTTCGGCTGACAGATTTGCTGCGGAAGTGCCGGGCGATTGCATCCACCCAGGAGTTGACGCCGCAGTTGGAACTGCTCGAAAGCACGCGAATGCTGGAGTCGGCCATTACCGCTGGAGAGAGCGCCGGCACCCCCCTTGCAACATTGCCGCATGTTCGTCTGGACCCCGATGGCGAATTGCCTCGCACCGTGAATCTGGCCGAAGCATATCTTTCCGCCGCTCGCGGTATCTGGTCGCCGGAATCTCTTACGACATATGTTCTGCAGGTGCAGCTACACGATGCCCTTCTGTTCGAGGAAATCCTGGTACTGCCGCAGGCCCTCAAACTAGCGCAGTTGGAATATATTTTGGATCGCGCTGACGAAGCGTTTACGGCAGGTGATCTGCCGCCCATAGAGCAGTCGCCGTTTTCTGCGATTCTGCACAGCTTGCGACGCCTGGGCCAGAACGAATGGCGCAATGTGCTGGAGCCGCTGGTTGCGTTCGACGCCATACTTCGCAAGGACCCGTGCAACGTCTTCGCGAAAATGGAAGATGAAACGCGGAACGCCTATCATCTGCGAATTGCCGAGCTGGCGCGCTACGCGGATACTAACGAAGTAGAGACGGCCCAGATGGCGCTCGACCTTGCGCGCGAGGCCTGCCAGGCAGCCGAGGCTGATCCAAGACGTGCTCGCCGAATCGCGCACATCGGCTACTATCTTTTTGCCGAGGGCTTTCCGCTGCTGAGCCAGCGCATACGCTATCATGCGCCGTTGATGGAGCGTGTGCGGCTCTTTCTGCGGCGCTGGAACGAAGATGTTTATATCCTCGGTGTCTTTATTCTTTCCCTCCTGCTGATCGTTGCGATTGTCGCGCCACTCGTTCCTCATTACGCTTTCTGGCCTGTCATGGCTGCTCTGCTGCTCGCTCTTCTGCCGGCAACCCAGGGTGGAGTTGACCTGGTAAACAACAGCGTTACGGCGCTCTTGAAAACACATTCGCTTCCAAAGCTGGACTTTTCAAAGGGTGTTCCCGACGACGCAATCGGCTTCGTTGTTGTGCCCACGTTGCTGCTCAATGAGAAACAGGTTCACGAACTGTTTGACGAGTTGGAGGCACGATACCTCTCCAATCAGGATCCGAACATCCACTTTGGCCTTTTGACCGATCTTCCCGATAGCTTGTCGCGACCACAGAATGAGGATCGGCATCCCTTGGTTGCACTGGCTGAGCAGTGCATCGACGATCTGAACGCGAAGTATTCGTCTGCAAAGGGAGGTTCGTTTATCCTCCTGCATCGCCATCGTATCTTCAACTCACGTCAGGGTGTCTGGATGGGTTGGGAGCGGAAGCGGGGAAAGCTGCTCGATCTGAACAAATTCCTGCTTCACGCCTTCGACAGTTTTCCCGTTAAGGCCGGACCAGTCAAGGCTCTGCAACGGGTTCGATATGTCATCACTCTGGATTCGGATACGCAGCTTCCGCGCGGCACGGCAGCGCGCATGATTGGCACGATCGCCCATCCTCTGAACCACGCCATCATCGATCCTCAACGCCGCATCGTAACCGCCGGCTACGGCATTCTTCAACCGCGTGTAGGTGTCAGCGTTGCCTCGGCGTCGCGTTCGCGCTTTGCATCCCTCTACTCCGGAGAAACTGGCTTCGACATTTATACGCGTGCTGTCTCCGACGTCTATCAGGACCTGTTTGGCGAAGGCATCTTCGCGGGAAAAGGCATCTATGAGGTGAGTGTCTTGTATCAGGTGCTCGATCGCCGCTTCCCGCGCGATGCTCTCCTCTCTCACGATCTTATCGAGGGCTCATACGCGCGTGCGGGACTGGTGTCGGACATCGAAGTCATCGATGACTACCCGTCGCACTACTCCGCTCACACCCGCCGGCAGCATCGCTGGGTGCGCGGAGACTGGCAGATCGCGCAATGGCTTTTCAGCCGCGTGCCCGATGAGTCTGGCCGATTCGTTGCGAACCCAATCAGCACTATCTCTCGATGGAAGATCTTCGACAACCTGCGCCGCAGCCTGGTAGATCCCGTCACTTTCATCATGCTCATCCTGGGTTGGTCAATACTTCCGGGCGGAGCACTTTACTGGACCGTCGCCACGCTGCTGCTTCTGCTGCTGCCCGTATTCGTCCAACTGGCCTTCAATCTTGGCCGCGCCTTGCTCAAGCTGAGCTTCGTTGGCGCGCGCGAGAGCTTTTCGACATTTGCATCTTCGTTCGGCTTTACGCTGTTGAACCTGACATTCCTTCCGCATCACATGCTGCTTTCTCTCGATGCGATTGCCAGGTCTCTTGGCCGCAGGCTGCTTTCGGGAAAGCGGCTGCTGGAATGGGAGACAGCGGCGCAAGCGGAGTCCGGGGTCTCACAGACGCCGCTGGACCTCTATCTTCAACGTTCACCTTTTGTCGCATTGATCATTGCGGTCGTGCTCGCTGTCACGCATGTCAAATCTTTGGTCGACGCTGCTCCCATCCTGATCCTCTGGGGTATGGCGCCCCTTGTCGTGATCTGGCTGAACTCGCCTCCACGGCGTGAGGAGGGTCCGCTCTCTGTGGAGGACACAACCTTCCTGCGGCAACAGGCTCTGCGCGTCTGGAGATACTTCCTGGAGTTCGGCGACGAGCCCAACCACTGGCTCATTCCTGACAATGTCGAGGAGAAAGGTACGCTCCAGGTGCTCAAGCTCTCCCCGACCAACCTCGGCATGCTCTTCAATGCGAGACAAGCCGCGTACGAGCTGGGCTTCCTCACGCTTCCGGAATTTGCCCGAGCCACGCTCGGCACCCTGGCCACCTACGAGCGGCTGGAGAAGCAGCGGGGCCATATCTACAACTGGTATGACATCGAGAATCTTCGGCCGATTGCCCCGCTCACTATCTCGGCCGTCGATAGCGGAAACCTCGCAGCATCTTTCTACACTCTGCATACCGGGGCCCTCGATCTCTTGAAGCGTCCCGTGCTGAGCCGGGAAGCAGTCGCTGACTTACAGCAGATTGTGCCGGCTCCTCACAAGCCGGCCGCCGATGAGAAAACGATTGACCCCGATTGGATAGCGAGCGAGGCCGATCGCCATCTACTAGCCTTATCGGAGTTTGTGGAAAACTACACCCCGTGGCTGTTGCCCCGATACACACCTCTCTTCGAGCTGCCGCAACTCGGCAACGACGATGCCCAGCAAATCCCAGAGTTGCATGACGCGGCCGAACACGCTGCCGAACTGGAGCATCGGATTTCCAGGTCAGAGACAGCGCTTCCGCCGCTCGCTGGGGAGTTGCGATCGCAGCTGAATGCTGCCGTGCCGCGGCTTGCACAACTGAGAACGGACATCGCGACCATTGCCGCCAAGGCGGAGCGAAACGCCAATGCAATGGAGTATGGATTTCTACTGGTGGAGTCTCGTCAGCTGCTCTCGATTGGATACGACGGCGTGACTGGTGAGATCCACTCGGCATGCTACGACCTGCTTGCCTCTGAGGCTCGTATCGCATCCTTCATTGCAGTGGCTAAGGGGGACATCCCGCAGCAATCATGGTTCCGCCTCGATCGCACCCACGTTCTCGCCGACGGCCGTCCCGCCCTGCTCTCATGGACAGGAACCATGTTTGAGTACATGATGCCGGCGCTATGGATGCAAAATTTCCCTGATACGCTGATCTCTCGCTCGCTTGAATCTACTGTCCGCATCCAGCGCGATTATGTCCGCGATATTCCATGGGGGATTTCCGAGTCGGGATTCGCAAAGATGGATCCTCTTGGCCGATATAGCTACCAGGCCTGGGGCATTCCGGCATTAGCCTCGAAATACGGCGCGGAAGATGGTCCAGTGATCTCTCCCTACTCCACCTTCCTCGCGCTGCCCTTCCTGCGTAAGGATGCTATCGCCAATCTTCGGCGCATGGCCGCGCTCGGATGGACCGGCGCCTATGGGTTTTATGAATCAGCCGACTATACGCAAGGCAAGGAACCGCAGCTGGTTCGATCCTGGATGGCACATCACCAGGGAATGTGTCTGCTGGCCGTGACTAATCTTCTGAAGGACAACATCATCCAGCGCTGGTTCCACGGTACTCCGCTGGTTCGCGCAGCCGAACTGCTTCTGCATGAGAAGCCGCTGAGCAAAGAGACGCTGAAGGAACTGTCGAAGCATTCCCGTGCATCAGAGTCGGACAACTCGGATGCAAACAAATCGCGGCCTTTATAATGTGCTGGATTCAGTACCAGCAAGGCTTCAGCGAATTCGAGGAGTCCGTACCGGATGGCAAATCATTCTTCCGTTCAAGTTCCAACCCGGCTCGCCATTGATGACGGTCCTCGTCAGCGTAAGCATGCCTTTCCGCCATGGCCGTCCTTCTCTCAGGAAGAAATGGAAGCGGTCGCGCGTGTCCTCGAATCCGGAAAGGTGAATTATTGGACCGGAGAGGAGGGTCGCCACTTTGAGTCCGAGTTCTCGGCCTTCACTCAATGTAAGCACGCGGTTGCTCTCGCGAATGGCACCGTGGCATTGGAACTTGCGCTCGAGGTTCTTGGCATTGGTCGCGGAGACGAAGTAGTTGTTCCCAGCCGCACGTTCATCGCATCTGCGAGTTGTGCCGTTATGCGAGGAGCAACTCCCGTAGTCGCCGACGTTGATCCGCATTCGCAAAATATCACTGCGGAAACAATTCGTGCTGTTCTCACGCCCCGCACGCGCGCCATCATCGCTGTGCATCTGGCCGGATGGCCCTGCGACATGGACCCGATTCTTGAGGTTGCGCGCGAACACGGCCTGAAGGTTGTCGAAGATTGCGCGCAGGCGCATGGCGCTGTTTACAAAGGACGGCCTGTTGGTTCAATGGGCGATGTAAATGCGTTCTCCTTCTGCCAGGACAAGATCATGACCACCGGCGGTGAAGGCGGCATGCTGACTACGAATGACACTGACTGTTGGTCTCGTGCGTGGGCCTTCAAGGATCACGGAAAGAGCTATGACGCGGTCTACAACCGCCATCATTCTCCCGGCTATCGATGGTTGCATGAAAGCTTCGGCACCAATTGGCGGCTCACTGAGATGCAGAGCGCCATAGGCCGTGTACAGTTGCGGAAACTTCCTCAATCCGTTGACGCACGGCGCAAGCTAGCCGCCATTCTCACGGAACGGTTTTCTCGACTCTCGGCCCTGCGCACCACTTTGCCGCCGGATGATGTTCGTCATTCCTACTACAAGTATTATGTTTTTCTGCGTCTCGACCATCTTCGCGAAGACTGGGATCGCAGACGCGTCATTGAAGCCATCGTTGCGGAGGGCGTGCCGTGTTTCGATGGAAGCTGTAGCGAGATCTATCTTGAGCGAGCCTTCCCTGAAGCGATGCGGCCGCCGGAGAGACTTCCGGTCGCGAAGGAACTGGGTGAAACAGCTCTTATGTTCTTGATTCATCCCACGCTGACCGAATCCGACATACATGACTGCGCGGACGCGGTAGAAAAGGTTCTGCTACACGCCAGTCGCTGATCGTGAGATAGGCATCGCAGCCGAGTCACAAGCTACGAAGCATGCAGGTTATAAAACTTTTTCACAAGGAGTGAATTGCCCAGCTCCACGCGTTTTAGAACATTTGAAATGGTGGATACGGCTGAGTGTGTCTTGCTCGCGTATGGGTTCTCGAGCGAGCGAAGCGAATTACGAAATTCATCAGAAGCCGCCTTCTGAATTCCAGCCAGAATGTCTGTCCGTTTATGCCCAACGTCGATCACGCTTGCTGAGCGCACTCGCCCCTCCTGGCGAATTCCGATGTTGACGGTGGGGACCTTGAAGGAAGGTGCTTCGATGAGTCCGCTGGAAGAATTGCCCACGACGGCGACAGCGCGGCTCAATACGCCGTGATAGGCTTCGGCTCCGAAATTATCGACCATCTGGCCCATGCCGGGATGCGATTGAACCCATTGCCGCATCTTGGTTGCAATGATCCGTCCCGCGGTATCAGCGTTAGGCATGGTGAAGATAACAGGGAAGTGAGCGTGATCGAGTGCTGCCAGGAGCTCGTCAATCTGCCACTCAGCTTGCTCATATTCCAGCGTGACCGGATGAAATGTTACGAGGAGAAATGGGCGCTCAACATCAACGCCGAAGCGGCGGTTTAACTCTTCGGGAGTGAGTTGCGGCAAGGTTAGAACATCATCGAGTGCAGGTTCGCCCGAGACGAAGACACGGGCTGGATCTTCTCCTAGCTGAATGACGCGGTGGGCATAGTCCTCTGTAGAGGTAAAGTGCAGATGGCTTAGCTTTGTAATGCTGTGGCGCAAAGCATCGTCAATGGCGCCTTGCGTCAGCTCGCCTCCGCAAAGATGAGCAACAGGAATCTTGAAGGGGAGAGCCGCCAGCGCGGCAGAGAGCATCTCGTATCGATCGCCCAGCACAACAAGAATGTCCGGTTGGCGTCTGCTGAAGGCCTGACCAAACCCAATCAGCCCCAGGCCCATCGACTTGGCAATGGCTTCCGGAGTGTCGGAAGAAAGCAACATCTCCACGCGCTCGGCAATCTCGAAGCCATCGTTTTCAATCCGCCGGACCGTCAATCCAAATTCCGGGGATAGATGCATACCAGAGACATACAGCTTCAGGGATATGTCGGGATCGGCTGCCAAGGCTTTCAGCAGTGGGCGATAGGCGCTATAGTCTGCGCGCGATGTAGTAACCACTCCAATGGATCTCAATTGAGTCCGTCCAATGTTTCATTCGTTCTGTAGGGCCAAGGAGCGTTTGGCATTCGACAGAGTTGCTCGAAGCGTTCCGGATTGGCGATGCTTACGAGATAAGCATATTGATACAGCCGTCCACCGAAGCTGCATTTGAAAAATTCCAGCGAATCGCCGGGATTCAGTCCACCGCCCAGATGCAGCAGTTTGCATCCTTGCTTTCTTGCCCATTTGGCGCCCTCCACAACTAGCAGCGTAGCGGCGCGATGCTTCATGCCGAACTCATTCCCGCAGGCGAGGTGATAATGAGCATAGTCGCGTCCTGCGAGAAAGATACTTCCAGCGGCAAGCTTGTCGTCCAGCCATGCAAGAGCAATGCCGAGACGACTTCCCAGTGAGGCGAGGCGGGAAAAATAGGAAACAGGAAACCTGTAGAAACCATCAGCATGGCGAGATTCCATTGCCTGTTCATACAGGGCGGAGAAGCGATCGAGGGTCGGCTGTGCGTTGGGCTCATCACCTGTTGTCCAGGTCACACGCAAGCTACGGTGTGCAACGTTCAGATCCGATCTCCGGTCTTTTCGCATTCGTGATGGCCGGTCGCGAACATCATCCCAGTTTTCCAGGTCGATTGCAGTCGTCGATCCCCGAAAGCGTATCCTGAGGAACTTTTGGCTCTGTTCTTCAGCAGCGAACCACTCTTCCTGGCGCATGAGCGGATGCAAACGAAGTACACAGCAAGCCACATCGTGCGCAGAACACCAGTCATTAAGATCGTCAAGAAAACCGCGGAGATCGCGGGCATCGGGTGGTTGCCCCGTTGAAAGCGGCAATAAACCGCCGTATCCATAAGGAGAAGATGCATCGGTCCAATCGATCCTCGAGCTGTTCACCTCAGCGGACATACGGCGAACAAGCAGAGGGGCAAGGAATCGCTTGGAGTCGGGGCCACCGACGATGGCGACGGGCTCGGACTGTTCTATTTTCGAAGATGCCAGGGCATACGCGGGCAGGTAGTAGACATCGGGTATCGGCGAATTTGAGACGAGAGCATTCCAGCGCTCTGAATCGGCGAAATTCGCGGCATCCAGCATCTCAAGTGCGGTTCTTTGCATAGCTCAAGCTTTGGACTGTACCCGTTTGCGAGTGTTAATCCTAGTGCATCCAACATACCTGCTCTTAGCTGAGCCAGTAACTGGGAAAATATGCGGTCCTAGTCGGCAATCCAAGTCTGCTGTCGTATGCCCTCTTGGCGTCGGCCAGCAGATTCATCGCCTTTTCATTGTGAATCTTCTTCATGTGGTGAATGCAGGCGGAACGATGGGTGAAGCCTCGCTTCGAGGCATGTGTTGAATCGCCCGGTTCGATCCCTCCTCCCAGCATAAAATGCTCGAACCCCTGCTCGCATGCCCAGTGAATTGCGCGGTCTAGCATGAAGGTGTGTGCTCCGCTCCCGCGGAGTTGCTGATCCAGTCCCGAATATTTGAACCACATATGTTTTCGGCCGAGCAGGAAGATGTTTGCCGAAGCGATCTGGCCTCTGGCCAACGACTCCAGGATGAGAAGGCGATCGCCAAGATGTCGCGCCATGTTCTGAAAGTGCTCGAACTTGTGCAGATAAACGCTTTTCGCTTCTTTTCTTTGCATGGCCTCGATATACAATTCGTAGACCTTGGCTAACGCATCCGTATCGGTGCTGTTGCAGAACCGAAACTCAGCTCCCTCACGCGCAGCTTTTTTAATGGTGGACTTGTGCCCTTTTCTATAACCGTGAAATGCATTTTCATAACCGGGACGCAGATCGATGTATAGCAGCTCTGCGCCAGGATTCGTCTCGAGCAGATGAGCGCTTTCTGACAAAGGATGAAAACGGACAAACTCCGTGACTACGCCTGTTTCGCGACAATATTCATCTACTGAACGCCGATAGCACTGCAGCAGTTTGGCCGAATCGCGCGGATCGGCAATGACGATCGGAGAGTTGTAGTCGGGGCTTGCCAGATCGACGGGGGGATCGGGGAATTGATCGGCGATGTCGGCGAAGAAGGGCAAACTCTGAATTGCCTTCACCAACGTGACATCAAAGACCTTGCCGAGGTGGTCCTCATATAACAACATGACTGGCAGGTGCGGCGTTCCCTCCGTGAGAAACCGACAGTACGAGGGCTCGTAAAAGATGTCGCCCGAGGCTTCACGCACTAATTCCGGCCAGCGGCTGTCATCGATCGATAAGATTTCGAAGGCCATTATCTGTCGAATTTCTCTACGGCGAATATGACATTCCTGGATGAGTCGACTGCGTCGCTTGTCTGGTCACTGATGGTTTCGAGCATGGCACGCAAATCAGCGTCGAGCTTGGGACGTAGGGCATAACTTGTGAAATTCCACGCGTAATTGAAAATCGCCGCTGCGATCGAGATGCCACCCTGCCCGATAATTTGCAGCCCGGCCTCGCGAAGGTCGTTTTTCAGCTCAGGCACGCTCCACTGAAAGACTTTGGCTCGAGCATCGCCCACGTTTTCCCAGCGCGTCGACGAGTCAATCAGAGAACGGGCGTTGACGAGGTTCAGGGCGTCAAGATCGATGATGGCCCGGCCCAGGCGACTGAACTCACCGATCACCATCTTTCCATTTCTGCCAAGCAAATCGGCAGCCGCCTTGATCGCCCCTTGTCTGCTAAGTGAGGAAATCAGGTAATACAACACCTCGACACAGAGAACGGCGTCGAAATGATCAGATTGAAAAGGCGGCTTCTTAAGGTCTGCGCAAACGACTACAACTTGCTTGAGATCTCGTTTGCGTGCCTCTGCCGCGAGCCGCTTGAGAGAAGCGAGATTGCTGTCGACGGCAACTACCGGACCGAATCCGCGCTCAGCAGCCCACAGAGAAAAGCGGCCGTCGCCGCAACCAAAATCCATCAGACTGCCGTGTGGATCTTCAAAGACTCTCTCCAGAAACTGGCAATACGCCCGTGTCGTGATGTAAATCAGAGGGTTGGTTTCGAAAGACGCATGGATAAAAGGAGTTCCATGAAACCCCGCATAGAACCGCGCTATATCGTCTCTGTCGTCTGGAGCGCACGCTTGGATCACACCATCGTCGATAGCGTGAGTGGCCTGACAGCGTAAGCAGCTGATGGCTTCGGGGCTAGCCTTCCACTCAGAACTGCTACACCCCAGGCATCTCAGGCCGGACGCGTTGTAGATATCTGCCACGATCCGACCCTCCTTTCCAAACTCGACACCCTAGGCCACAGAATCCGCGTCGTCGCCACTCGCAGCTTTGCGACAAGTGATGACAAATTGTTCTACCAGATGCTGCTCTCCATCCAGACTCAAGGAGATTCTCTCGACATTCACATCGGAGAAGCCATGAAAGAGATCCGGCACTCTGGCGCGCTTGAGAAAAAGGCAGAAACCCACGCCTGCAAGCGGACCTTGACGAAGGTTTGCGAAGCCGTCAGTTTCAACCATGTCACCCAGGCCATAACCCCACGTCCGGTCGGTGAAGAAAGACGAAAGAAACGGTGCGCCCGGCTTAAGCACGCGGCGGACTTCGCCGAGTGCGCGCTGGATATCAGTCCAGCGATTCGTATATAAGCTGACGTTCTCTACCGCTCCGCCGAAACTCTCATCTGGCCAGGGCAGCCGCGCAAAATCGCCAACGCGTAAATCCGCTGCGAGTCCTTCATCGCTCAAGCGTCGGCAGGCCTGTTGAATGGCCGTCGGTGAACCATCGATACCCGACACCATAAAGCCCTCGCGGGCCATATACCAGACATTCGCGCCTGGTCCGCAACCAAGCTCCAGCAATCGAACTTGACTTCGATCCTTCACACCGTAGAAGTTGCGAGCCACAAAGCGAATCACATGTTCAGGCGGATACTTTCCCCATTCCTTGCTCTGAAAAATCTGCTCCCACACGGGGTCCCATGTGGAGTCGTTGCCGTGTTCGGGCATGTGCTTCTCCAGAACTTCCGCCAAACCTGATTTCCAAGAAGAATACATGACCATGTATGGATGGCCGGTCCGGTATGATGTCTTCGCTCGTGAATTCCGCGTGTTGCCGGTTGAATGAGGAGGTCCATCGTGTCAGTCAGCAGAGTGGGAAAGACGATCTCGATCGGCTCGCGCAGGGTTGGAGAGGGAGAGCCATGTTTCATCATTGCCGAAGCAGGGGTCAACCACAACGGAAGCCTGAAAATGGCGCTCGAACTGGTGGATATCGCCGTGAAAGCGGGCGCCGACGCGGTGAAGTTTCAGACGTTCACGGCAGAAAAAGTTTGTTCACCGGAGGCTTCCAAGGCGACGTATCAACTCGAGACCACCGGCCTTGAAGAATCCCAATTGGAAATGATTAAGAAGTTGGAACTGCCTCTGGATGCATTTCGCGAACTGCACGCACACTGCATGTCAAAGGGCATACTGTTCCTCTCCACTCCGTTTGATTACGAGAGCGCCGACTTCCTGGAAGACCTGGACGTGCCGGCCTTCAAGATTCCTTCCGGCGAAATAACAAACATTCCATTCGTCGAACACATTGCGCGGAAAGGGCGGCCGCTGATCGTCTCGACTGGCATGTCGACCCACGAAGAGGTTGCAAATGCAGTGGAGGCGATTCGCGCAGCAGGGAACTCGCAGCTGGTTCTTTTGCAATGCGTGAGTAATTACCCTGCGCGGCCCTCGAGCATCAACCTTCGAGCCATGCGGACGATGGCGGATGCCTTTGACGTGCCTGTTGGTTATTCAGACCACACGACTGGAATAGAAATTGCGAATGCCGCCGTGGCGCTGGGCGCGTGCATTATCGAAAAACACTTCACGATTCGCTGTGATCTTCCCGGACCTGACCATCGCGCTTCTCTGGATCCCCACGAGTTAGCCGCAATGGTCCGCAGCATTCGGAACATCGAAGCAGCGTTAGGAGATGGACGCAAAAGGCCAGATCCGGAAGAAATGAATACGGCAGCAGTGGCCCGGCGATCGCTGGTAGCGGCACATCGCATCACCGCGGGAACCGTCGTTACAGAAGATCTGATTGCAATTCTTCGCCCTGGAACTGGTCTTTCTCCAGCAATGCGGTCACAGCTCTCGGGACGGACAGCCCGCCGGGACATCGAAGCCGGTGCTCTGCTCGCGCTGGATATGTTTACCTGAGCGTCTGCTGGCGAATCAACAAATAGCCCATCACGGGAATTTCTGCTATCTCAGTTGTTCGGAGCTGCCGGCTTTGCGGGCTCCGCTGCCGGAGCAGCCGAACCTTCCGACGCTGCGGGCTGACCGGTCGCATTCGCTGACGGAGAGCTTTGCCCTCCCTGCAGTTTGGCCAGCGACTCGTCCACGCGCTTCTTGAAATCACCCGCATCATTGTGTTCCAGTCCGCTGTAGGCTGTCTGAATTTGCATCTCGCAGCTGTTTTCCTTGCCGTTCAGGAGCACGGTGTTTGTGCGCTTGCCGCCGAGAGTGCCGCCGATGTTGTACGAAGCGGTCATCTCGGTGTTCTCAATCGAGATAATGCCGTATTTGCCTGAGTTCCTGAGAGTGTCCTTGACCGCCGGCCACACCGCACTGCAGGGAAGGTTAAACACGTCCTTGTGAGTCTTGGCGATGGCAGGCGCGGCAAGGCACGACAGCAGGATTAAAAGGACGAATCGCTTCATAAGCACGCCCCTCTTTCTGGGGGAAAGGTGGCGGAAGTATAGCACCACCAGTCGTACAAGTAACTCGCCTTGACCGGGGTCTTAACTTGTCCCGTCGAGGCCGCCCTTCCGCGAAGGCCGCCGTTCATCGAGATTTAAGTTGGCATCCTGGCTCAAACGGTCTATAACGTTGCTGGCTTGCGGTTAGCGCCGAATTCGTTCCGGGATTCCCCCACGCGCTCCGCATTGCTGTCCGCCGATACGTCGAAAAGGAGAAGTTATGCCGAGCACTCCAGGGAAACCTGCAGCGTGGCGTCTGACCTTCGCTTATGAAGGCAGCGACGTCCACCTCGAGCGAAAGGAACAGTTCACAATGGTGGTGCCCGGTTCCGACCCGACTGAGGGATACCAGGGACAGACCGGCTACTGGGTGGAACTCCGCGATGCGGCAGGCAAGGTCCTCTACCGGGTGATCCTCCACGACCCTATGCCTCAATACAGCGAGGTGCATCAGCAAGCGGCCGGCTCCACGCACAGGGCGCTCAAAGAGCGCCGCGGCACCTTCAATGTACTTGTCCCGGCTCTTCCTCAAGCCACGACCGTCGTATTCTTCGGTACCGACCAGCCCGCGGTTCAGCCGATCGGTAACCGCGCGGCTGAGCAGGCACGACCAGCAACCGCACGGATCGGCACCAATGCCGCGCACCAATTGGCAAGTGTGAGCCTGGAGGCGGCCCAGCCATGAGCACCTCAGACGGAACGATCAAGGGCATAACGAAAATTGTCGACAACGGCGATGACTCCCTCCGCTGGAATGTCGTCATTCTCAGCGAGGGCTACCAGGACTCCGAACTGGCGACCTTTTCCACCGACGCGCAACAGTTCGCGACCACGTTGTCGACCACCGCGCCCTTTGACACTCTCTGGAAGGGCATTAACGTACACGCGGTTAGCATCTCGTCGACAGACAGCGGAGCCGCAGACCCCGCCACTTGCGGAGACGGAAGCACCGGCAGCGGCGCGGCGCCCCATACCTACTTTGACGCAAAATTTTGTGGCGATGGCCAGATCCGCCGTCTGCTCACTCTGGACTCCGATTCCGCGCTTTCGGTAGCTACGGCGCAGCTGGGCCGCGCCCCTGGAATGACCTTCGTGATCGTCAATAGCACGGAGTACGGCGGCTCGGGCGGCAAGGTGGCCGTCTTCTCAAAAGCCCCAGGCGCGGGTTCACAGGTAGGAATGCACGAGATGGGCCACACCGCCTTCGCCCTGGCGGATGAGTACGAATATTACACCGGCTGCGCGAGCGGCGAGACCGGCCACGACACGTATACCGGAGCCGAGCCGGCTGAGCAAAACGTGACCGCGAGTCTCACCCCTCTCAAGTGGGCGTCGCTGGTCACTTCCGGCGCTGCTATACCCACCACTACCAACGCCGATTGCACAAAGTGTGACCCCCAGGCCTCACCCGTGGCCGCGGGCACCGTCGGAGCTTTCACCGGCGCACGCTATTTTCATTGCGGCATGTACCGGGGAGAATTCGACTGCCGCATGCGCCACGTGGATGGCGGCCAGCAGTTCTGTGCCGTATGCCGAAGCGTGATTAGCAACAAAATCAAGCCGTATGTTCCGCCAACGGTTACCGGCATCAGTCCCTCCCAGGGTCCCGAGGCAGGCGGCACCGCGGTCACCATTACTGGCACTGGCTTCACCGGGGCAACCTCCGTTGGATTTGGCGTGACCGGAGCCCTGACGCTCAATGTCGTCAGCGATACCCAGATCACTACGACCAGCACCGCAGGAACGGGGACCGTGGATGTCACAGTAATCACACCGGCTGGCACGTCAGCTACCGGGAGCGCAGATCAATTCGTCTACCAGCCAGACTCCAGCAGTTCCAGCTCAGGAGATTCTGGCGATTCGAGCTCAAGCTCGTCCGGTGATTCGGGAGATTCCAGTTCGTCTGGAGACTCCGGTGATTCGAGCTCATCTGGAGATTCCAGTTCGTCCGGTGATTCTGGTGATTCGAGCTCCAGCTCGTCGGGCGACTCAGGCGATTCAAGTTCGTCCGGCGATTCTGGTGATTCCAGTTCTTCTGGAGACTCCGGTGATTCGAGCTCATCTGGCGATTCGAGTTCGTCGGGCGACGCCGGTGATTCGAGTTCATCGGGTGATTCCGGTGACTCCAGCTCGTCCGGAGATTCCGGTGACTCGAGCTCCTCCGGCGACTCCGGGGATTCCAACTCCTCCGGTGATTCGGGTGACTCGAGTTCGTCCGGAGATTCCGGTGATTCAAGTTCGTCCGGAGATTCCGGCGATTCCAGTTCGTCCGGAGATTCCGGCGATTCCAGCTCGTCGGGTGATTCTGGCGACTCCAGTTCGTCGGGCGACGCCGGTGATTCGAGTTCATCGGGTGATGGCGGCGATTCGAGTTCGTCCGGCGACTCAGGCGATTCCAGCTCCTCCGGCGATGGCGGAGATTCCAGTTCGTCCGGAGATTCCGGTGACTCGAGTTCGTCGGGCGATGGCGGGGATTCGAGTTCATCGGGTGATTCCGGCGACTCTAGTTCCTCTGGCGATTCCGGAGACTCCGGCTCGAATGTTCGTAGGTCGAGCGCGCGTAAGTCATCGACTGGATGACGGTGGCCCATTCAAGCCCGGTGTTGGCTTGAGTGGGATAGGAGCGTGCCCCATCCTGAGCGCAGCGCGTCCCCGGCAAGCGCGGTTTTCGCTTGCTGGGGTGGAGAAGCGCAGGGTGGGAAGCAAAATCCCGGACAGGGTCAGCTTCAGCCTCGCGAACGCGAGGCCCGGCAGAAGCCCCGAATCTTCCCACCGCCAAAGCTGTTTCGTAAGGGCACGGCTTCAGCCGTGCCATAAGGAACACGGTCCGAAGGACCGCACCTCACTGCCGTAGGCTAGAGCGCAGCCGCAGGCGAAGCGACAAATATCCCGAAGGACACAGCGAGAGCTTGATTCGCTCGATCAGCATCGCACCTTCCAACGCTGCTCATATACGATGCTTGACATGGTTCGCGCCGCTGCAATGCTCGCGTTGCTATTTTCAAGTACCTTTCTTTGGGCGCCGAATGACAAACAACGATCCTATCCCTCATTCGACTACGACGTTGCACGCGCGCACGAAATCAAGCCGCATCGCCGCACGATTCCGGTTCAGGGTGTGCGGCCCGGCTTCAATCAGCTTCGCTTAATGCTTACTGTGTCAGCCACAGGCGAGGTGATAAATGCCGAGGCGAACGCCGAACCCAAAACGCTGGAGTATTGGCCACAGCTGCAGGACGAAGTTCGCAAGTGGAAATTCACGCCCTTTGAAGAGAATGGGAAAGCAGTTACGGTTGAGGTCGAGGAGTATATCGACCTTGTTCCGCCGGAGCGTTTGCCCAGGCACCATGTGCCCCCGCCCGCTGTTCGTTCAAACTCCAAAGTTACGATCGCGCTTAGCAGATCAGGATGCTACGGCACTTGTCCATCCTATGCCGTCGTGGTTAGTACAGACGATATCGTATTCAAAGGCAGTGGCTTTGTCGTTGCTGCCGGAACTCACACAGCCAGAGTAGACCCCGATGAGGTTCGGGAACTCGCCAGGAAATTTGTCGCTGCCAACTTTTATTCCATGGACGAGTCTTACACCGCCTCAGTGACCGACAACCCTTCTTATACGCTTTCAATTTCCATCGACGGCCAGAAGAAGGAGATTCAAGACTACGTCGGCTCGTGGGTTGGAATGCCTGCAGTCGTCACCGAACTCGAAGACGAAGTTGACTCATTTGCGCGTACGGAGCGATGGATTAAAGGGGACGATGGTCTTGTTTCAGCATTGCAGGCGGAAAAGTACAACTTCAGAACTTTTCCCGCGCAGGTCATGTTGAAGGAAGCCGCCACTCGCGGACAGACCGGCACTGTGCAGGACCTCCTTGAAGCAGGCGTACCGCTCACACCATTGCCCGCTCCGAAGCCGACCGAGCCGTATGAGACCATTCCTTTCGACAAGGTGGGATGGCTCACCGCTGCGGGCAGTCATCCCGAGATCCTACAGGTCCTCATTGATTCCGCGGCGAGCAAGAATGATCAGCGCGACAAGAACCTTGCGTTGGTCAACGCAGCCCGTTCAGGAAGCATAGAGGCGGCGCGTGCGTTGATTGCCTACGGCGCCAATCCGAATGCCGATCTGAGCAAGTTGGTCGTCACTGAAAGTGGCGGCGGGATGACAGCGCAGGGTCCGGGCTCGGGCAGCATCCTGATCTACGCAGCCGAATCGGGAAATCCTGAGATGGTGCGTGAATTTCTCAACTATCACCCCAATCTGGAGGCGCGCGATCGCGAAGGAAAGACAGTTATCTTCGCGGCAGGACAATTTGGGTATCGCGATAAAGAGGGTGCTCGCGTGGAATGTGTACGCCTGCTCGCTCAGGCAGGCGCAAATGTGAACGCGCGCGATAATGACGGAAACACTCCACTGCATGAGATTTTTCTCACAGATGTGGAAGAAGAGCTATTGAAATTGGGGGCAGATGTAAACGCTCGGAATAACGACGGTGAAACGCCGATCTTTACGAACGTAGACAATGACTCTATCCCGCTATTCCTTGAACATGGCGCTGACCTTACGATTCGCAACAACAATGGCGAGACGGTGGTGGAAGCCGTAAAAGAAAAAGGTCCGACTCGACAGAAGGCTCTTCAGGAGGCAATTCAGAAGCAAAATCCACCTTCCGCAGCAGGGAAAGACGCGAAGAATTAGATCTGCGTCGCTGCGACAGTGTTTGTCCTCCTCACCTGCGTCTCCAGATACTCATTCAGGTGCTCCAGCGCATCCCTGAGTGGCTGATCCATTCGTTCGATACGCCCGATCAGCATCGCTCCCTCCACGCTGCCAATAATCAGGTTCGCCAGCTTGCACGCGTCAACGTCCTCCCTGACCGTTCCCGCCTGTTTCCCATCCTCGACGATCTCCCCGAGCATCCTCTGCCAGCCGTGAAGCGCCCCGCGAACTCTTTCCCGTAATAGGGGATTCTCGTTCGCCGAATCAACCGCCGTATTCAGCAGCGGACACCCTCCCGGAAAGCCGGAGCGCGTCACAAAGTTGGCGATGTGCTGTTTCAGCCGATCCACATGGTCCGGAATCGAATCCAGTTTCCGCAGCCGACGCTCGCTGGTCATCGCCCACGCGAAATCGAAAGCCTCGGCAGCCAACTCCTCTTTGCTGTCGAAGTGCCGGTAGATTCCGCCCTTTTCGAGGCCGGTCGCATCCATGATGTCCTGGATCGAACAACCCTCATAGCCGCGCTGATTGAAAAGGGGAGCAGCCTCCTCAATAATCCGCCGCCGTGTCTCTTCACCCTTGCTCATCGCTACACCCTGTACCCTAATCCCTACACCCTGCATTTAAGACCGCTCGGTCTCTAAGTATAAGCTCCATTGGAGACGCACACTAATCCCTAATGACTAATCCCTGATCCCTGTCTTTTGTGGCCGACAATTTCGCCGAATCCGCTATAATAGAAATAGAGAGAAAAGCCCCGGCTGCTGATCGCAGCTGGGGCTTTACTTTTGGGGAGTGCGCGCTCCCATAACTACTTTAGAATGAATGGGTAACCGTTATCGTTCGTCGAATGAATGGATTACAAACCATACATTTAGAATGAACCGGTTACAAACCATAGGGGGAGGGGGTGGGGGTAGGGTCACACGCCGGCTACTCCCCGAAGCAGATCGCATGCCCTCTGCAAGTCCTCATCCCGCTTGGCAAAGCAGAAGCGCAGCAGATTCTCGCCGCGCCCTCCGGTGAAGAAAGCCGTGCCCGCAACCGCTGCCACTCTCCGCTCCCGAAGCAGCGTCCGAGCCTTCTCCTTCGCCGTAGCGCCCGGTAGTGATGAGGCGTCGGCTAGAACGTAATACGCCCCCGCCGGAATCGACGGCGTCAGCCCCGCATCGGTCAGAGCCGAGCACATCAGGTCGCGCTTGGCCTGGTACTCAGCAGCCATATCCGTATAGAACGACACCGGAAGCTCCATCAGCCCGGCCGCCGCTCCGTACTGGAAGGGCGACGGCGCGCAGACGTAGGTCAGATCGTGGAAGTACCCGATCGTACCCAGCCAGCTCAAGTTGGCTGTGAGATACCCCACCCGCCACCCCGTGATGCTGAACGTCTTCGACAATCCCGAAATGGAAATCGTCCGCTCCGCCATCCCCGGCAGGGTTGCCGGACTCACATGCTCCTTCCCATCAAAAACGAAGTATTCGTAAATCTCGTCCGTGAAGACGAAGAGATCATGCTCCTCGGCTATCTCCGCGATGGCCTCAAGTTCGGCTCTTGAAAAGACCTTGCCGCAGGGATTTCCCGGCGTGTTGATCACCAGCGCACGAGTCTTCGCCGTAATGGCTTTGCGCAGACGGTCGAGGTCGAGCGCCCAGTCTCCGTCAGCCAGCGGAACCGCAACCGGCGTGATCCGCAGCGCCAGCAGCGTATTCAGGTGATAGCCGTAGAACGGCTCGAACAGGATGACCTCGTCGCCCGGATTGAGCAGTGCCAGCGCAGCCGCATAGAAGCCAGCCGTGGCGCCCGAAGTTACAAGCACCTCCGACTCGGGATCGACGGTGAGATGGTTGTCGCGCAGGAGCTTGCGTGCGATGGCCTCGCGCAGCGGCGCGATACCATCCAGCCGGGTGTAGATGTTGTACCCCTCGTGGATCGCCTCGATAGCCCGCTGCACAACCGGGGGCGGCACCTCCGTGTCGCATACCCCCTGCGCCAGGTTCACCCCCCCCACCCGGTCGCACTCAACCGTCATGGACCGTATCTCCGACTGCACAACATGAGGAGAGATTTCGCTTAAATGAAGTCTTTCAATCGCGGTTCGCATTGATTTCATATCTAACATGGAGCACAGGGATTTGCACGTTATTGACACAGACGGAATCTAGAGCGTATTGGATACCTAAACCAAACCACCATGAGAAACAGAGGTATAGGAAACAATGATCAAGCTACTGCGCCAGCTGAGTTGCGCATCGATGTGTTGGCTGATAGCGGCCTGCGGCGCCAGCTCACCCATCCTGACCAGCGGCGGTCCCGGCAAGGGCGGCACGACCCAGGAAACTCTGGTATGGAGTGACGAATTCAGTGGGGCAACCACTCAGAGCGCACCTAATCCCGCGAGCTGGACCTACGACACCGGGGGCGGCGGCTGGGGCAATAGTGAACTCGAAACCTACTGCGCCTACGGCTCTACGACCGCGCCGTGCGACGCGAAGAATCCAAACGCATATGTCGGAAATGACGGCTACCTCCATGTCGTTGCCCGTCAACCTGCAAGCGGGGTGTACACCTCGGCACGCATGAAGACCCAGGGATTGCAGAGTTTTGCGTATGGCCGGATTGAAGCCAGTATCAAGATGCCCGAGGGGCAGGGCTTCTGGCCTGCTTTCTGGATGCTTGGCGACAACATCGCGACGGTGAACTGGCCCGCGTGCGGCGAAATGGACATCATGGAGAGCGTTGGATCAATCCCATCGACGAATGTCGGATCAATTCACGGGACTGGGTTCACCGGATCGGCGATCGGCACGCAATACATGCTCCCGAACAACGCCAAGTTCGGCGATGCTTTCCATACGTTTGGAATCGTGTGGTCGCCGAAGCAGATTCAGTACTACGTAGACAGCACCACGAATGTATATGCGACTTACACCCCGTCGAGTCTACCGAAAGGAGCGGTGTGGCCCTTTGATTCCGGGAAATTCTTCTTCATCCTCAACGTTGCTGTGGGAGGATCATGGCCTGGGTCGCCCGACGCAACCACCGCATTTCCTCAGGAAATGCTGGTGGATTACGTCCGCGTATACGCCGAGCCTGGCTCCTCTGCGGCGGTCGCCAACTCTGCGACTAAGAAATGATGACCGCCTGAGTTGGGTTTCCAATCCGATATAGCGTTCAACTCAAAGTAATCGAAAGTTTAGCGACTGAGGACGGAGGAGCGGTGAACTTCACCACTTTTCCGTTCGCCGTGGCCGTCGCGCTTTTGGCTTCGACGGTGTTGGGTTGTTCAAAGGTATTGTGCGCATGGATTTCATCGGCGGTAAGAACTGTAGCTTCGACTGAGGTGGCTGTAGCTCCTCCGCGAAGCACAATCTCCGAATCTAGTGCATCCGTCAGGTGAGGGTTGGTAAGAGTCAACGTGAGCACTTTGCCTTTGACCGATGCCGATCCGTTCAGGCCCCAGAGTGAGCTAGCTTTGGGGGAGGTATTCTCACCCCAGGGACCGCGCTGATCGATCTGAGCCTTGAAGCTGACCGCAGGAGCGGAAAACTCCGCTCTCACGGCTTGCCCACCTTGATGCGTGGCATACATCTGGAAGACGTGGTAATTCGGCGTGTCGATGAAGTGATCCTCATGAGCGAGAAAAAGCGAGTTGATACAGTTCACCAGCTGCGCACAGGCCCCCATGCCAACCTTGTCCGCATTGCGCACGAAGATATCGAGCGTGAGTGCGGTCATGATGGCGTCCCGCGTTGTGATCTGCTCGCCGAAGATATGCGATGGGTCTAGTTCGGTGCCCATCCTGTACCAAGGCCCGTACTCGTCCACCACAAGCTTGACCCGATGCTTAGGGTCATAGATGCCCATCGCTGCCCAGTGATCGAGGATGATCTGTTCCATCCGGTTAGCCTTTGCATACGCCGGATACACATCCGCCGCTTCAAATTTCAGCGCTTCAGGCAGATCGGTGTAGTAGTGCAGTGATAATCCCCACGGTGGAGAAACGGGCCTTTCATGCAGCGTCTTTTCGAAGAACACCGCAGTCCAGTTCACATCATCCTGGTTTGGGCCTGAAGCCACCAGCTTCAGAGGAAGCCCGTAATTCGGAATCCATGCCTGGAAGCGGCGATACTCCGACGCATATTGTTCAGGCGTGAAGTTTCCACCGCAGCCCCAGCTTTCATTTCCAATACCCCAGTACTGCACGTTGCAAGGCTCGCGCGAACCGTCCACGGCGCGCATGTCGGCATACGTGCTGCTCCCGGCTGGCGAGTTGCAATACTCAACCCATTGGTCGAAGGTGTACGCCGGAAGGCTGCGCAGATTTGCCGCAATGTACGGTTGTGCGCCTGAGAGCTTGCAGAGGCGTGCAAAATCGTCTGTCCCAAACTGGTTTGGCTCGAACTTCACGGGTGAACTATTCGGCAATTTCTCCGCATGCGGTTCATCGACCCAGAAGTCGGTCCTCTTTGGACGCTTATCGCGCGGACCAATGCCGTCCCGCCAGTCATAGGAATCGGCAAAACAGCCGCCTGGCCACCGAATAACTGGAGCCTGGATCGCCTTAAGCTTCTCGATCAGTGCAGTGCGTATTCCATTCGTGTTCGGAATCTTCGAGCTTTCCCCCACCCACACGCCGTCGTAGATGACTCCGCCTAAATGCTCGATAAAGTGTCCGAAAATATCTGGCGCCACGGTGGCGATAGGTTCGTCGAGCAAGATTTCAACGTGAGCGTCGCTTGTGGCAGCGAGGCTGTACTGACGGGAAAAGAACACGGCGGCGCTGGCGAGGGTGCCGGCTTTGAGGAATTCACGTCGACGCATGCGGATCCTTGAGAAACAGCGGGGTTCGATTTGGAATTCGCCCGCGTGGCAGCATGAGAAAACATTTACCCGGTCTCGTCAAGCGTCCTGACCGATCGCAAAATTATTAGTTTCGTGCTTCGATTGTTTCCTGCCGCAGGGATGCGACACTCTGCCAGGCCGCCTTGCCAGCGGCTTTACGATCGACATGGACATGAGCTTCATTTTCAAACTCGATTTTCGCTTCGATTCTCTTGTGCGCAAGAGCCCCGAGTAGATGCGGAAGAAAAGTGCTCTCACCGTAGTAGCACAAGTCTGCTTCAACCCCACCATCGACGGAATAGCTGATAGCAGCCGGTAGAATCAGAGATCGCGCAGCAATAGCAGGTTGCAACAGCGCAGAGCGGAAGGGCAGTAGCGTGCTGCCGTCAGTGCTGGTTCCTTCGGGGAACAGCACGACCGGAACCCCGGCCGTCAGAGCATCGGCAATCTCGCGGGCCGGCTCATCGACGCCATGCGCGCGGCTGCGCTCGACGAAGATTGTGCCTCCGCAGCGTGCCAATATTCCAAAAAGCGGCCACGAAAGCACCTCGGACTTAGCGACAAAGATGCACGGCATCACCGATGCGTAGAACAGGATATCCAGATAACTCAGATGGTTCGATACAATCAGGCCGCTTGTGGGCAAAGAGCCGGAGACGGCCACTTCCATCGATAATCGTCGTGCGATTGTTCGGCAAGCGGAGTGAAGCCAATTCGCTCGCTGCATGAGGCTCACTGAGGTTCGGCGCCTTAAAAGCAATGTAGCGAAGCGCGTCAAAACCTCAAGCAGGCTCAGCGTGAGCACGAGCACTCTCCAGGCGCTTCTGACGTTGTTTTGAATTCGACCTGATCTCATCTGAACGCGTCACGGGTTAGGTATAGGCTCATTGACCAGGCCAGATCCGCAATAGCAGCGCTTCATATTCGGACTACAGGTCAGAACTCGACTTTTTACTAATCGGCGTCGAGGAAGAAGCGATTCCGGGCAGCCGGACTGAGCTGCGCCAGGTCCAGCAGAGTCAGGAAGTCGATGGTGCCAAACTCGCGGTCCCATGCGGGTGTGCTGCAGATCCTGGCTCCGACCGCTATGTAGGTTTTGATCAGTTTCGGGATCTTTACTTCGCATTTGGAATCGCCGGCTACAACCGGCAATTCGTATCGAGCGAAGGGCGCAGTGCGCATTTCAGGATTCACCAGAAACGCGTAGAGCTGCTTGTACATTGCCCACCCGGTTTGCGAGTCCTGGGAGTTCAGCGAGGAGCAACCTATGAGATAGCGCAGACCGTAGAACTTAGAATATTGCGCGATGCCGCGCCACAAAAGCGTCAGAACTTCGCTAGAACGGTGATCGTGTTCAATGGATGCGCGTCCCAGTTCGAGCACCTGATTCCGGATCGATTCATAGGGCGACAAATCGAATTCCTGGGCGCTGTAATAGCCGAGATAACGCGCCGCCATAATTCCAGTCTGCATGCGGTAAGTGCCGACTACCTCTCGACGCGTGCGGTCTTCAACAATCAGATGATCGCAGAACAGATCGAAGTGGTCCTGATCCATTCCCGTCGAGTACGAAGAATCGAGTCCCTCACCCAGTTCGAGGTTGAAGACTCTGAATCGTAACCGGCAAGCGGCCTCACGCTCGGCAAGTGACTGTGCCAGGCGGATCTGGTATTTGCCTGCATCGATCGATATCCACGGTTGAAAAGCAGGTTGCGGGTGAGGACGGCCTGCCGGTTGTATCTCGTACGACCCAGTTGCGGCAAGCACTGACTTGCTCGGTCTCAAACGGCCATAAGAGGCGAACATGCCGCTATCATGCAACGGACCATTTGAATGATTCTTAACGGAGCAAGAAATCCACGCGAATTCTTGATGAATGAATCCTTTGGGCAATATGTTGCAGCGTGGTAACAGTTAAATAGGTACCTTAGTTTGCAACATGGTACACTGTCCGGCCATCTCGAATTCATACTTATATTGATAAGATGTTGACTGCTGTTCCCCAAGTTCATTTCCGTAATGAAGTCAAAATAGAAGGGTAAAAAAACAAAAATGAATCGCGAGCAGATCATTGCCGCCATCGATGATGAGATCGGCAAACTTAACCAGGTGCGTAAGTTGTTGCAAACCGCAAGCGGGCACCGGCTCCTCTCCAGCACCTCGCCAAAGCCTGTCAAGAAGCGCGTGTTGAGTCCCGAAGCGCGTCAACGGATCGCGGCCGCACAAAAACGCCGTTGGGCCAAACAGAAGAAAGAGGCAGCAGCCGCTACCCTGAAGAAATAAATCCGATGTTGAAGGTTAAGCTGCTCCATGCGGAGGCACGCCCCCCTACTGTCGCCCATGCCGGCAGCGATCTTGGCTTCGACCTCTACTCCGTTGAGGACGTTTTGCTCTTACCTGGTGTTCCGGTCAAGGTGAGGACTGGCATTGCGGTGGAGGGGCCGTCGGGTTGGGGATTCGTGCTCGGTGACCGGTCGTCGATGGCGGCCAAGGGCGTTACTTACGCCGGAGGGCGCATCGATGCCGGGTATCGGGGCGAAATCCTGGTCTGCTTGGTGAACGTCAACCAGCCTGCCTACTCGGTTCGCGTGCTTCGGGACGCGGCGGGAACTGTTACGGACGTGGCCCTCGAGTGCACAGATGCGAGCGTCCATATCCGCAAAGGTGACAAGATTGCCCAGATGTCACCCTTCGAGTCCCGGACCACGCTGCAGATTGTCGTGGTCGAGGAGTTGTCGACAAGTGATCGAGGCGGCAAGGGCTTCGGGTCTAGTGGTCGCTGATCGTCGGGCGCAGATCAGGGCACTCGTTAGCACGGCTACTTGCGCAGGTACGCGTCTGTTCCGTCGATCCAGTCGGCGCGCGGCGGCGTAAACACGTCCAGGTCGACGGTGTCTTCCAGGGCGTCTACCCGGTGGGACAAATGGGGCGGAATCACCAGCACCTCTCCCGAGCGAACGACGATCACTCGTCCATCACCGAGAGCGAAGCGGAGCGCACCCTCAAGCACATAGGTGATCTGCTCGTTGGCGTGACTGTGTTCGGGGACGACGCAGCCCTTGCGCAGGATAAGGCGCGCGAGCATGCCTTGCTCTCCATACACAAACTGGCGATCGAGCAGAGGGTTCAGTTGTTCGACTGGAATCTCAGCAAAGCTCTGATATTTCAATGCGTCCGCGGCCACAGTGTGCTCCTATTGTTCTCTTCAGCTAACGGCGAGAATTCTAAAGCCTGAGCGGTGAAACTGTCTCCAGCCCCTACCCCCTACCCGTCGTACTCGCTCCTTTTCGCCAGTTAATTGATTCTTTGAAGCTCAAGATAGAGGATCGGCCGTGCTCTTATTGGGCGCTCGGACTGCGCCGTTCCTGTCATCGCGGACTTCGCGGGTAGTGCCGACAGCGCAGGTTCGGATGCGCTCGTGCAGCAGGTTGCGCTCACGGGCATTGCGCGTGAGCGACGCGGCGCGTTCGAGCTCTGCCCGGGCTTCGTCGAAGCGGCCGAGTTTGGCCAGGAGATCGCCGCGAACGCTGGGCAGGAGATGGTAGCTCTTTAGGGACGGCTCGGAGGTCAGCATATCGACAAGCTCGAGGCCTGCTGCTGGGCCGAACGCCATCCCCACGGCGACTGCGCGGTTCAGTTCGATCACAGGCGAAGGAGTGAGTTGCGCCAGTTCGGAGTAGAGCTCTGCGATGCGCGTCCAGTCGGTCTCCTCGGGGCGCAGGGCGCGTGCGTGGCAGGCGGCAATGTCGGCCTGCAGCAAGTAGGGACCGCGCGTTTGACCGAGCTTCCCAGCGCGTTCCAACGCAGCCAGTCCGCGGCGGATGAGGAGTTGATCCCAGCGCGTGCGGTCCTGGTCGAGCAGGAGGACAGCTTCTCCGGAGGGGCCGGTGCGCGCTCCCGAGCGAGACGCTTGAATCTCCATCAGCGCCGCCAGCCCATGCACCTCTGGCTCCTGCGGCATTAGCTCCGCGACGATCCGGCCCAGCCGCAGCGCATCATCGCACAGCGAAGGCCGCATCCAGTCGTCGCCTGAGGTTGCCGAGTAGCCCTCGTTAAAGATCAGGTAGATGACCTGAAGCACTGCCGACAGACGACCGGCAAGCTCGGAGCCGTGCGGAACCTCGAAGGGGATGCGCGCCTCGGCAAGGCTTCGCTTGGCACGGACGATGCGTTGCGCAACGGTTGGCTCGGGGACGAGGAATGCGCGCGCGATCTCATCGGTCGTCAGTCCTCCGAGCAGGCGGAGTGTGAGTGCAACACGCGCTTCGGTCGAAAGCACAGGATGGCAGGCCGTGAAGATGAGGCGCAGCAGGTCGTCGCCAATCTCGTCATCCAGGGCTGCGTCAAAATCCGGCACGGTCATCTCCCGAACCTCTCGATCGCGACCCAGCTCCTCGTGTTTTCGTTCGAGCAAGGCGCTGCGGCGAAAGTGGTCGATCGCGCGACGCTTCGCCGTGGCCATCAGCCAGGCGCCCGGGTTGTCCGGAATGCCCGATGCGGGCCACTGCTCGAGAGCAGCGACCAGAGCCTCCTGTGCCAGATCTTCGGCGAGCCCGACGTCGCGCACCATGCGCGCGAGGCCGGCGATGAGCTTCGCCGATTCGATTCTCCAGACCGCCTCGATGGCGCGGTGTGTGTCGGTAGCCGTCACAGCTACCGATCACACCATCTTCGTTCTGTGAGTGCAAGGCGGGGGAGTGCACCCAAATCAGGAGTGGGCTTGCTGACCGGCCTGCGCCTTGAGCTCCGGGTAGCCGGATGCGGCCTTCTGAACGTCTTCGGGGAAGTCGGCCATTTCCAGCACCTGGCGAATCTCAAGGACTTCGTTTTCGGAGCCGGGGCAACGCTTCGCCCATTCGATGGCCTCCTCTTTCGATTTGACCTGGATCATCCAGTAACCGCCGATCACCTCTTTTGCTTCGGTAAACGGTCCATCAGAGACGACCGGTTTTCCACTAGCGAAGGAAACGCGGGCGCCCATCGAAGCAGGGTGGAGTCCGTCAAGCGCGAGCAACACTCCGGCTTGCTGCAGTGCCTGGTTGTACTTCATCATCGCCTCGACCGCCTTCGGGTCGGGCATCGTGCCCGGAGCGGCTTTTTCGTATCCGCCGGGGATCATCAGCATCATGAATCGCATTTTTTCTCCATCAAGGTAGGAAGCGGATGGGGGCCATCCACTTCGTCAGCAAGAATTCACCGTGCGTGCACGGTCTCAGTCGCTTGCGAGACGCGAGGCGCGAAGCATTCCGGCACCTCATAAATCTGCCGAATCTCGGTCTCGCCATCTCCAGCGATATTCATAAAGCTCCGCGTAATCTCGACGGCTTCCTCTTTCGAGTTCGCGTTGATGAGCGCAAAGCCGCCGATCACTTCCTTCGCCTCGGTGAACGGGCCATCGACGACGGCGAACTTGCCATCTGTCCGCCGGACACGCGCCCCGAATGCGCTCGGCATGCACCCTTCGGTGGCAAGCAGCACTCCGGACTTCATGCTCTCTTCGATGTAAGCTCCCATTCTGGCCATATCTTCCGGGGTCGGAAGGCCGCCCTCCGGTTTGGCAGGCTTGTAGATGCAGAGAAATTTCATTTTCGAACTCCTGTTTTGGATTATCAGCCGGGCTTCCATATCCCGTCTCTATCAACACGTCGAACGAAGACGAGCCAAATCGACAGGCACGTTCAACTTTTTTCAGAATTAGGTAGAGGGTCAGTTTGAATCGAGCAATGGGAACAGTTCTTGTCCGAGGTGCCCGTTTCGCGACCAGTTGGATTACTTCCGAATAGGCGGTGATCCGACCGGAACGCCGAACCCTGGCGCAAAGGTGGTCCCAGCGCGATTGTCGCCCCGGTGCAGCGGCATTTGCCGAGCGCTCGCATCCGCCACGTCCTGGGTCACGGCTGGATGATATCTTCATCTGTGACTATGCGAACCCTCACCAGGAAGTCTCTTATCGCCGCCACTGTGATGGCCTTTGTCGTACCTGCTTTCGCGCAACAGGCTGAGCCTCAGATGAAGCACCAGGATACGGAGGTCTATGCGCCAGTACCTCCGACTGTGACACCCGGCAAGACTGACGCCGACCCGCCGTCCGATGCCATCATTCTCTTCGACGGAAAGAACGAGGATGAGTGGGTAAGCGCGCAGGACCACACGCCTGCGCGGTGGATTGTGGCTGACGGCATGTTGACGGTGAGCAAGGAGCATGGCGTTGGCAATATCGAGACGAAGAAGACCTTTAAGGATTACCAGCTGCATATTGAGTGGAAGATCCCGACGACGATCACAGGATCGGATCAGGCGCGCGGCAACAGCGGAGTCTTTCTAGCCTCAACCGGGCCGGGCGATGCGGGCTATGAGCTGCAGGTGCTGGACAACTACAACAACAAGACCTATGTGAACGGTGAGGCCGGGTCGATCTACAAGCAGGCGATTCCGCTGGCGACGCCTTCGCGCAAGCCCGGCGAGTGGCAGACATACGACGTGGTGTGGACAGCGCCGCGCTTCGACGGCGACGGCTCGCTGAAGACACCGGCGTTTGTGACAGTCTTCTTCAACGGCGTCATTGTGCAGAACCATTTTCAGGTGGAAGGACAGACCCTGTTCGTGGGCAAGCCGTTCTATAAGGCGTATGACCGCGCGCCGATCAAGCTGCAGGCGCACGGCGACAAAAGCGAGCCGATCAGCTTCCGCAACATCTGGGTGCGCGAGTTGACGTTTGATCCCACCTATAAGAAGTAGTCCTCCAGCGAGCAAGTGCCCTTTCGATCGCAGCTAACTAGAAGGTGGTCGCGCTCTATTGCTTCTTCCAGAAGGTAACTCTCAATCCTCCATAAATATTGAAAGGGGCGCCGGGTGCCTGGAAAGAAGATGAGCGGATAGGGACGTTGTCGTCTCCGTACGGTGTGCCAAAGGGCTGCGCGACGAAACGATCGTTGTTATCGAACGGTGTGGTGCCTAGCTGTGCGGCGGTCGAGTAATGCTTATCGAGAATATTGTTAATCTGCATGAAGAGTTGAAAGTGATCCGTCATCTGGTACCGCGCGCCAATGCCACCGACACCGTATCCGGGAGACTTTCCGGGGCCTAAATAGTAAACGCCGTCCGGTTGATCCAGATTGTTTTCGTTACCGCGCGCGTAGGCGGATCCGACAGCGAGAATGTTCATCTCTACAATCAGCTTGGAAGATGGATGGTACTGGCCGTAAAGCTTGAATATGTTACGTGGAACCTGCGGTATGAAATCGCCGGGTACGATGTGAATGTTGTCATCGATGCCGGGTTGACCCGCCAGCGCACTGTCGTTCGTACTGTTGCTGCCGCCATCGATTGTCTGCTGGCTTTGATAGGTGGCATTCATGAAGGTGTAGTTGCTGCCCACACTCCAGTGTCGCCAGTCCTCTGAGACCTCTAATTCGATACCATCCCGGCGTGTTTTGCCGAAATTGAGGAAGTAACCGAATCCAGTCTGTTCGGAGGCGACAAAAAGCAGGTCGTTAGCGTTCTGGCCAAAGAAATAATCGGCGCTCCAGTGGAACTGGCGGTTCTCGTTGCTGCGGATGCCTATTTCAATCGTGCGCGAGACGACTTGTTTGAGAGGCGGATCGCTGACCAGCGCGTTTGGCAGGTTGCACGGCTCGGTGGGATCGGAACAACCAAGCTCAATGGATGTCGGAGAGCGGCTTGCCTCGCTGTAATTGAAATAGGTGTTGAAGAGGGGGGAAGGCTTGTAAGTAAAACCAACCGCCGGGTTGAAGCGCTGAAAGACATTATTGCTGGTCAGGTTGCCACGCGCTGCCGAAACGGGCAGATAATCCAGATTGTCGAGCGAGGTGTGATTGTAGCGTCCGGACAAAGTAACGGCCCAGGGGCCAGAGGTGAACGTGTCGGTGGCATAAATGCTGGGCGTGTTCACCGTTCCATGAAGGAGCACCTGGGTGTCGACGGGGTCTCCGTCGTCAAACGTCGTGCCATTCAGGAAGATCGGGACGAGTGTAAACGAAACATTATCGGTGTTCAGATAACCGAGTTGAGTGAGTTGATGGTAGGTTGACGTGCCACGATCCCAGCTGGCGCCCACGGAAAGCCGATTATGTTTTGTCTGCCACGTAACCAGACCGGAGAGGCCATAGGCATTCTCTTTATCAGTAGTTCGCGTAATGACGCCATTGCAAGTCGAGGACGGATCACCGCCAGTGTCGTTTTGAAGTACCTGCGCGAGGCAAAGCCAATAAGGGAACGGCTCGGTAGTCGGGTCGCCCGTGATCGGGAAGCCGGAGTACCCTGCGGCGGTGAGTGCAGCAACATCGTCGGGGCTTAGATCGTAAAGATTCTCGCCGAATGAATCGTCATTCAAGTCGCCATTAGAACTGTCGGTGCGGACGTAACGATAGTATGCATTTGCGGAGAGTGTCAGACTGTCTGTTAAGGCGTGCGTGAAATTAAAGGTCAATGAGGGTGAATGGTCCCATGTGATGTCGGGGATCGAATTAACAGAGGTATAGTCAACCGCTAAAAATCGGTAGTCCGAGGTGCCGTTGCCGGTCATCCAATTATCCGCATAGCCGCCGCTCAGAAACACACTTGTCTTGGTATCCGTCCATCCGACCTTGGCGAAAGCCTGCCGAACCTCCGAAGGAGAAAATTGCCGCCATCCATCTTCGCGATAGAGATTGCCTGCCATGTAGTAGTTGAAGCCATTGGGCAGCACGCCGCCTAACTCTCCTTCGCCGGCGCGCACACCAAACTTGCCTCCGGTGAGCTGCAGTGATGCCCCAGGAGCGGTGATGCCATCCTTGGTATGCACCGCGATTGCTCCGCCCAAGGTGTTTAGGCCATACACCGGATCAGAACCGGGGATGAGCGCCATGTCTCTGATAGCAACTTTGGGAATCAAGTCCCACGCGACGATGTCGCCGAAGGGCTGGTTCTGCCGCACCCCGTCGAGATAGACAGATAGCCCCTCCGGCGTTCCCAACAAGGGAGAAGCGGTGTAACCGCGGTAATTGATGTCCGGCTGATAAGGGTTTTCCGCGTTTTCATTGATGTATACGCTGGTCAGGCGTTTATTCATAAGGTCTGCAAGGTCGAGCGCATTGCTGTCTTCCAGCTGTTTTGCGGTTAACCCTTGCACCGGCACCGGAATTTCATCGAGAGACTGGTTAGCCACCCCGATTGGCGTGGGCGAAAGGACAGTGACGCTGGTCGAGACACCTTGAACGAGGAGGGTAACCTGCTGTGAAACCGGCGTCGCCGAACTCACATTGATTGTGAGAATCCTGGTGGCAAATCCAGATCTTGAAATCTCCACGCGATAGAGTCCAAACTTTAAGCCGCTCAAAGAAAACGCACCCTGAGCATCCGTCTGGAATGTGCGGTCGGCTCCGGGGCCAGCTATGCGACCGCTGGCTGGTAAAGCAGCGCCGGTTGGATCGGTGACCTTCAGGCGAAGCTCGCCTGTGTTTACCTGGCCCAGAGCGGAAAATGAGCAGAATAAGAAGAAAACCATCCATCGGATTGACCGCATGCTTCCATATTCCGTTTTGTGCGATTCTGTTCAGTCTTTTTAGTGAGCCATTGCTCGAACGAGCCAGATTTGTGAAAAGAGTCTGAACAAATAGACGGCACGCGGAATTTAGTATGTAGACAAGGCCAGACAGAGCAATGACCGATTCAAACCAGGACTCGACGATGAGTCTGCCTTTGCCCGCGATGGCAAGCGCGACGCTTCCGGTTGTCCGCTCCGAAATTGAGGATGAGGTCGTTTCTATCTTCGACCAGTTTCAGGATCGGCTCTTCGGCTACGTGCTTTCGTTCGGCCTCACGGTCCACGATGCGGAAGATATCGTCCAGGAGACCTTTCTTTCACTCTTCCGGCATCTCCAGCTCGGCCGCTCGCGGAGCAATCTGCGCGGTTGGGTATTTCGGGTGGGACACAATCTTGCTTTGAAGCGGCGCAGCGCGAATCAGGCGGCTGGGATCACCGTGGCCTATGACAGCATTGCGATTGCACATTCCGATTCCAGCCCCAGCGCGGAAGAACAGATTGCCTTCAGCCAGCGGCAGAAGCGTCTGCTCGCAGTCCTGGAGGCTCTCCCGGAACAGGATCAACGCTGCCTGACGCTACGCGCGGAAGGGCTGAAGTACCGGGAGATTGCGGAGATCCTCGGCATTTCTCTGGGCGGCGTCTCGATGTCTCTGGCGCGATCCCTGGCACGTTTAACGCGCTCCGAAGGGAGGGGATGACGATGCCCGACAAAAACGTTCATCTACATACCCATTTGTCGGATCAGGATCTGCTGCTGTTTGCCGACGGCGAGCTTTCGTCACAGAGCGCGAACCGAATGCGGGAACATCTCTCCGCGTGCTGGACGTGCCGGGCGCGCGCCACCGAACTGGAAGGGGCCATCGCCGATTTCGTGCAGATTCAACAGAGCAGAGTCGAGACGCGGGTACGTCCCGTCGCCGGACTTCGCGCCTCGCTTAGAGCTCAGTTGGAGGAGGCCGCAGCGACGGCGCACAAATCGCGCTTTCGGCTATTTCCAGCAATATTTTCGTATCAGCTGGTATTCGGCTGCATTGCTCTGCTGATTGTGGCGGCTGGAGTTTGGAGGATGGGTTCCGGGGCGTTCCGCTCGAACGGAGGCATTGTTCAGGTCCAGGCCAGCGCGCTTCCCGACAGAACGCTGACACCGGGATTTACTCGCGACGTCAAGCTGGCCGAATTGTGCCGCAGGCGCCACGCGGGTGCGCCACCTGCGGTCGATATTTCAACCGAGCGGACAGTCTTCAAGGAATACGGGGTGCCGGTTTCGACGAGTAAGTCGTACGAGCTCGATTACCTGATCACGCCGGAGCTTGGCGGGGCGGACGATGTACGGAATCTATGGCCGGAACCATACGCGTCGACCGCCTGGAACGCCCACGTCAAGGATGAATTGGAGAATCGTCTCCACGAAATGGTCTGCGACGGCCAGATCGATTTGTCAACGGCGCAAAACGAGATTGCTACCAACTGGATCGCAGCCTACAAACTGCATTTTCATACCGACAGTCCGTTGCCGAATGCGGAGAATGTGACGTCATCCGGCCCGGGACGCGACACGGGGGCCTATCCTCGCCGGCAGGTTGTACTCTTGGCAGGTCGATTTTCGACGTGGTATCTGCCGATGGTTCTTCGGTAGCTTTTACTTCGCAGGGCCAGCGGCGTGAGCGCCTGCCTCCGGCGTTCCCAGCGGCATTGTGTGTACTTTCTGGTCCGCTGTCAGGACGAGAAGGACTTTCGTGGTTGGCTGGAATACAGCCAGTCGAACGGCCGCGTCGAAGCTGTAGTGGACCTGCTCTTTCGCGGTCGCGGTGTCATAGACGGCAATTTCATTATCGCGGTTGCGAGCGCAGAAGAGGTGCAGGTCGCTGTTCCAGGCAATCGGAGAGCCGAAGACCTCTCCGATGCGCGTGGCATCGCTGGCGCGATAGATCACGGTATTGTCGAGCTCTCCTTTGATGAGAATGAAATTGCCTGTGGCCACTCCGCGGCGGGTATCAGACCAGCCACCGCTCACGTCGCGGTCCGGCACAACCAGCTCATGCAGGTGCTGACCGGTGTGCTTGTCGACGACTTCCAGGAGCAGGCCTTTCTTCTTATCCTTGAGCGCGGCGATCTGTGGGGCGAGTGTGGGCAGCCCCTTGATTTCAGTCCGAGCACCAGCCGAGTCGAGATCCCAGGCCAGGATCATCGCAGGATCCTCGACGGTAGCCCAACAGGCCGGTGTTTCCTGCGGATAGTTGCGGCTCCAAAGAAGAGCATTGTCTTTAATGCTGTGGATTTCGAGAGTTGCGTTTCGGTTTATGTCTTTATTTTTTCCTAATGGCTTGAACTGGATGATTTGATCACCGTTTTGCCAGGAGTGGTCGGGGAGCTTGAAGCCCAGTATCTGGCCCTGGCCCCGGTCGAAATCGTAGCGCACGACTAAGGGATCCATTCCGCGAAATTTGGGGTAGTTGCCGTAGAGCTGATTTGAGGAATCAATGTAGGCACCAGAATATGGGCGGAGGAGAGCAACTCTTTGTCCAGTCGCCAGGTTCCATGCAGCAGACCGTGTGCGACTGGAGACGGTCAGGTACTTTCCATCGGGCGAGATGGCCGCTGCAGTTAGTCTGCCGAGCGCACTGATGGGCAGATCCAACTGCTGCACAGAAGAGGCTGCCCTGGGAGAAAACTCAATGCCGCCTTGCGGGCTTTCGGACGCAGACTCGTTGTCGTACAAATCTAACGCGTCGGCCTTGGAAACCCCGATGAACTTGTTGGTGTGGATGTTCAGAATGCCAGCTGCATAGTCCTTGAGTGGCCTGAAGATAATGGCGTCGCCGTGAGTTACGCTCTCCATGTATCCGCTGCCCATCGAAACCGGCTGTACGAGTGAACCGCGCGGAAAGGCGTAGACGCCGGATTTCAATGGCTCCAACGTATTGAGGACGGCGATGCGATCCGATCCAATAAAGGTAAAGGGCGCCTGGTTAAGACGCTGGATGGCACCCCCAAGCGCGACGGGATGGCGTTCAGTGACGTCGTAGCCCATTGTCGAGGATCCGGCTGAGGCAAGCAGATAGCGGCCGTCGGCGGAGAAGGCGAGCGACAAGACATTCTCCCCCAGCAGGCTTTCGTAGTAGAGCTGCAGGAAGGCATAATCTGAAGCCAAACTCCCCGGGGCGTAAAACGAATTGTTTTCGTAGACGCGGGCGTTGGTTTCGACGTTGAGCAGGTCGAGGTAGACCTTGGGGAAATCTCCGGCCATCTCAATGCCTGCGCACAGAAGAAGTTTACCGTCCGGTGAAAGCGCGGTCTGCTGGCATCCCCTGGGGAAGACTACTTCGTGCACGGCGAGGCGCTTCTGATCGGCGATGCTCCACTCTTCGACGCGGAGCTTCGCGTCATGGAAGACGATGTGCTGGGAATCGGGCGTAAAATGCGCAGGGTCGGTTTCGAAGGCGTCGATCTTGAAGAGGAACTTGAGCGGCGAAATCGAGCTGACGAAGATAGTTGATTCGTCCTGGGCCAGCAGATATTTTCCATCCGGACTGAAATGGATGCGATCAAGCTCTGCCCTCCGTGGCGGGTTGAGCGCGAGGGTCTTCTCGCCGGCGGCGAGTGCGGAAGCCTCGGCCGGTTTGCGTTCGATGACGCTTTGACGCCAGGAAATAAAGGCTGGAGACGACGTGGGCGACTGCGCTGCACAGTGCGCAGGAATCTCAGCTGCCAGCTTGAGATCGGCACGGTAACGCTTCGAGTCAGACTTGGTGATACCGAAGAAATCAGAGAGTGCGCCGCCGGTTTTTCCGTGGTTGTCGGCGAGCATGTCAAAGAACGTGGCGAAAGAGCGAGGTTGATAGCCAGCCCGCATCATGGCGTATATCGCGACCTGATCGGCAATGTCCTGATTGCGATCCTCGGCCTTCGAGTCGTCGGAAGCATGCTTTTTGGGCGGAGTAGCGATCAGTTGATGAAAGCGCGCAAAAATGTCCGCCCGATCTGTGACAGCGGTAACTCCCAGCTGCTGCCGAAAGGCCTGGGTCATCTCGATTGCGGTCTGGTGTGTAAGCAGGTGACCAAGTTCATGCGCGATCACTCCGGCGATATCGTCCTCATTTTGAGCAGCTGTCACCAGTTTCCGGCTTATATACACCCGGCCGCCCGCGACGCTGAATGCATTGAGCTCTCCAGCGTCATAGAGCCGGAACTGAAAACGAATGCCGCTGGGAGGGAGCGCCGCGAGGAGCTTTTGACCGATGGCGGCGAGGTAGTCGTTTTCGCCGGAACGAGGCACCAGCTTCAGATCGGGTTCGAGCCACTCGGCGATCGCGTCACCCAGATACTGCTCCTCCTGATCGTTAAAGATGTTTTGTCCAGCCGGTTTGAGAATGGCGGGAGCGGCGGGACAAGGCGAAGAGGAAGCGTCGGCCTGTCCAAAGGAACTGGCCGGGATGAGGGAGAGGCAGAGACCAAGAAGGAGACCGGGCTTACACATGAGAATGGTTCGCTGGTGATGATCGAGACGATAGCACCCGACTTTGCATTTGCTCCAGCAAAAAACTCAGGCGCTTTCAGGTTGAGGCTGGTGTGGGCTCGATAGTCTAATGTTGACGCAGCGAGTTTGAGGGTTGAGGAGCGGATGCAGGTGTACAAAGTGGTTGGGTCGATTCTCTCCAGACTTGCTGTATCCCTGCTTTTTGCGTGGGGTGCGATGTTACCTTCACTCGTCGGCGCCCAGCAGTCGGGATCCTCGCATGAAGTCGAGGTTGGCATACTCGTAACGGCGACAGCCGAGCGGGCGGCGGATGTCCTCAGGCAGCTTAAGTCGGGCGCGGACTTTGGCGTGCTGGCGAAAGAAAAATCCATCGACCCGACTTCGAACGACGGAGGCTCGATGGGGCAGCTCGATCCCGATCAGCTGCGGCCGGAGTTGCGCGATGCCCTGGAGGGATTGAAGGCAGGAGAGTATTCCGCGGTCGTTCATATCCCGGCCGGGTTTGCGGTCCTTACGATTTTTCCTGCCCGCAAGAGTGCTGCGCAGCTGAATCCAGAGCGCATTCAGGAGCTGATGTCGTCGGGCGTGGTGCGCTTTGGCATCAAAGTCGCGGGCGATGTGGAAGAGAATGCCGCATTCGCCGACTATCCCAAGGAGGAGGGGTGGAATCGCGATTTGCGCGCGGTCTGCTCGATCCGCAAAGACGCCCATGCGGCGGCGGTCGATCAACTGAACGCGATGATGGCGCAGGCGCAGGCAGCGCCGGCGGGAAAGTACAGCCCGATCGACATGATGCAGGGGCACGGCGCGCTGTCGCAGTTAAATGCGTTCGTAGGCGACATGGATCAGTCCATCCAGCATGCGAAGGCTGCTTATCAGATTGCCGTGACAAGTGTCCCGGATGCCGTTCCCTATCTGGCGGAGACGGTGGGAGCGCTCTATCTGCATAAGTCGGAGATGGAGAACGGTGTGTATCGCGATTCAGGCGACCAGGATTTCTTCCCTCCGCTGCGACCCGGCGCGCACTTCGAGAAGCAGGAGGATTCACGGCTGGCGATCCAGTACTTTCTGAAATATCTCGAACTGAAGCCGGGCGATTACGAGGTGAGGTGGCTGCTGAATCTCGCGTACATGACCGTGGGCGAGTATCCGGCGGGAGTGCCGGCGGCATACCTGATTCCGCCGAGGGCGTTTGAGTCGAAGCAGAATGTGGGACGGTTTACAGATGTAGCGAAAGCGGCTGGATTGAATGTGTTTTCCGAGGCGGGCGGGGCGATCGTGGAGGACTTCGACAACGATGGGTTGCTCGATGTGGTGACATCGAGCATGGATGTGTGCGAGCCTCTGCATTTCTTCCACAACAACGGAGACGGGACCTTCACGGATCGCGCTGCGCAGGCCGGGTTAGCCGATCAGTTGGGCGGGTTGAACGTCGTCGCCGCCGATTACAACAATGACGGCTGCATGGACATCCTGGTGCTGCGCGGAGGGTGGGAGTTTCCGGTGCGGAAGTCTCTGCTGAAGAACAACTGCGATGGCACGTTTACGGACGTGACGCAGGCCAGCGGGCTGGGTGAGACGGTGACCCGGACGCAGACGGCGGCCTGGGCGGACATCGACAATGATGGGTATCTCGACCTGTTTATCGGCAATGAGAATGCTCCCAGCCAGTTGTTTCGCAACAAAGGCGATGGGACGTTTGAGGATATTTCGCATGCGGCTGGCGTGGACCGCATAGCGTATACCAAGGGAGTGGCGGCGGCAGATTACGATAACGATGGCTACGTCGACTTCTATGTGTCGAACGTGAACGGAGCGAATTTTCTTTATCACAATAACCACGACCGCACCTTTGCCGAAGTAGGGAAGCAGGCAGGGGTGCAGGCTCCGTGGTTCAGCTTTGCGACGTGGTTTTTCGACTACGACAACGATGGCTGGCCGGATCTGTTTGTGACCACCTACTTCAACTCGGTGGATGAGCCGGTCAGGAGCGCGCTCGGACTTTCCTATCACGTGGAGACGATCAAGCTCTATCGCAACTTGCACAACGGAGCGTTTGAAGACGTCACAGCACAGGTGGGTCTGGACAAGGTGCTCATACCGATGGGCTCGAATTTTGGCGATGTGGACAACGACGGCTATCTGGATATCTATCTCGGTCAGGGAGGGCCTTCGTTCACGACGATGCTGCCGCATGTTCTGTTCAGGAATGACGCGGGGACCCGCTTCGTCGACATCACCGCTTCGTCGGGCACGGGCGAGCTGCATAAAGGGCACGGCGTAGCATTTGCCGATCTTGAACGGAGCGGCCATGAGGATATTGTTGCCGAGACTGGCGGGGCGATCTTTTCGGACAAACACACGATGCGGGTCTTCGAGAATCCGGGGAACGACAATGACTGGATCAACGTTCGGCTGGTGGGCGTGAAGAGCAATCGGAGCGCGGTGGGAGCGGAGATCAAGGTCACGGTGGAAGACGATGGCGCTGCGCCGCGCTCCATCTACAGGCGGGTTGGAGATACGAGTTCGTTCGGCCAGAACCCGCTGGAGCAGCATATCGGGCTGGGGCATGGAGCGCGCATCCAGTCTCTCGATGTGTGGTGGCCTGCGTCGAATACGCGGCAACATTTTGCGCGCGTGGACAAGAACGAGTACATAGAGATCAAGGAATTTGCGACTGATTTTGCGAAGCTGGATCGCAAACCGTACAAGCTCGGCGGCAAGGCGGCGCGGTGAAACGTGCGATGAGTCTGGCGTTTGTACTTCTGCTGGCCTGGGTTTGGGGCCGGGCGGCAGAGACTCACGCGGCGAAGGGGGTTGTGCTCAAAGTCGATGCAACGCATCGGACACTCGTCGTCTCGTGCGAGGCGATTCCCAATTACATGGATGCGATGGAGATGCCGTTTGTAGTTCAGGACTCGGCGTCGCTCATGGGTTTGAAACCGGGCACGGCGGTGAGCTTTACCATCGTCGCGCGGCGGAAAGATCTGTATGCCGAAAATATCCGCGTGCGAGTTACGACCAATCTGGAGTCCGAACCGCTGGAAGCTGGCCAGTTGACCGCTCTGCACAAGGCGATGCATCCAGAGGTAAAGGCTCTGACGGTGGGCGAGCGCGTTCCGGACTTTGTCCTGACCGACCAGGCTGGCAAGGAAGTTCGTCTTTCAGAATTTTCCGGGAAAGCGATCCTGCTTACGTTTGGCTATTCGCGTTGTCCGAATCCCAATTATTGTTTTCGGCTCTCGAATAACCTGGCGCGGGTTGAGAAGCGCTTTCATGACCTGGCGGGGCTGGACCTGGTGCTGATGACGATCGTGATCGATCCCGAGCACGACCAGGGTGCGGCGCTGGTGAACTATGCCGGCGTGTGGAAAGCTGATCCGGCGGTGTGGCACTTTCTCACCGGGCCGCTGCCGGAAATTCAGCAGGTTGCGGGAATGTTCGGTATGAACTTCTGGAGCGATGACGGATTCGTTACGCACTCGCTGCACACGGTCATCCTGGATCGCAAGGGACAGCTTGCGGTGAATCTTGAGGGCAACGCATTCACGGCGGAAGAACTGGGCGATCTGGTGCAGGTGGTGATGAAGAACTAGCGCCCTGCTTCACCCTTCGGCAAAAGGATCACGTAGGGAACCTCGGTCGAGGAGAATTGTGCGCGCTCGAAGTCCCTGTCGAATGGGGGCGCGTGGTCTCCGACGACAACAAAGATGGTGGGACGGTTGAGCGGCTTGAGCGCAAGATCGCGCATGGATTGGCTCATTACGGAGATGAGCTGATACCAGGAGCAAACAGCTGTATCGCTGCGAGTGATCGCGCTCATAGCACATGAACTGGGCGACTTGAGCTGGACGGGCCTCCAAAGTGGCAAGTGGGAGTTGAGCGTGACCCAGTGCACAAACAGGGGAGCATCGCCTGGCTGCTGGAGCCTGTCGCCCAGCCATGCGGCGATGGCATCATCGCAGCTTCCCCTGAACGTGCCGTCACAATCGGGCACACCAACAGCTTGCAGACGGTCGTGAAACCAGCTGTCTTCAAAGCCCATCTTTGAATACCAGTTGTTCCGGTCGTACATCTCGCCACTGAAGCCGTGTACGGCGAGGGTGCGATACCCCATCCGGTGCAAACGCAGAGGCAGACAGCGCTGCAACTGCGCGGCGGTGCCCTGCGCGACGTAGGCGCCCATATGGGTCTGGCATAGCTCGCGCGCTTCGCCGGAAGTTGTCGGCCCCTGGAAAGGCATGGTGCCCTCGAGCACCTCATACTTTGCGTGCAGACGCGGGTCGGAGTAAGGCTCGACCATGGCGCGGCGCAGAGACAAGTCGCGAGCCAGTCCCCACGATTCGACGACGACGAGGACGATGTTCGGTTGCTGAGCCCGGTAGTCGGACAAGTGGTTCAGCGCGAGCGCGGTCGCCGATGCCATCGCGTATTGTCCCCCGAGGCGCAGCCCCCGTTCGTATCGCCGGTAGATCAACTCGCTGTAAAGAAGGCCCGCTGTGGGCGTCCGCGAGAGACGCGCGGAGTTGTTCTCATCGCCTGGATGAAGCAGGATGTCACGGGCGCTGCGAATATCCGCCAGCGACAGCAGGAGAAAGGGAACCAGCATGGTTGCGGATGCGAGCTTGCGCTGCCGGCCGCTCAGGCGGGGCGAAGTGCAGGCCACACACGCCAGGCAGACGAGCAGCGCAGCGACAAAGGCCGCGACAATCAGTCCAATGCGCGTGGTCGAGAGCAACCCGCCGTAGCGCATGGTGTTGAAAAATTCAGCGGGTGCGAAGAGATAAGTCACACAGGCCGCGTGAATGAAATCAAGAATGATAGCGGCGAGGAGAAGAATAAAAGTAACGACACGCGGCACGAAGAGGGACAGCAGGCCGATGAGGAGATAGTCGAGGTCGATGTATCCGTGGAGCAGCAGGTTGAGTGGATGGGCAGCGAGCAATAGCGGAAGATTGGGTAGAACGAGAAAGGCCGGGAGAAACAGGTACCAGCGAAACTCAACCCATCCACCCCTGCGAAGTATCAAGCCGCGACTCCTCCCGTGCGGACGCCTACGTCTAGACAGCGGATGCGCGCCGGCCAACGAACATCCAGACCAAGGCGAACAGGGTGATGAGAGCGATGATTCCCTGAGAAATGACGCAGTAGAGGCACCAGACCTCGAGCTTGTGGGCTTCAATGTTGGTCAGGTAGAGGGCGAACCCCAGGCCAATCAGCGCGGCACCCAGCGTGAAGCCGCGGCGGCGCAGCAGCGCAAGGAGGCCCAGAACGAAATAGCCAGCAATTCCGATGGCGGCGACTGGGATGTGATGGATCTCGGCATAGCGGCTGTGGTTCACGATGCCGCAGTCCCAGTGGGCGTTGATGTCGCAGGGTTGCACATCGTTCGAGTAGTGGACGTGCAGGGCCAGGGTGGAAACAACGATGCCCGCAAGGGCGAGGAACGCAATCAGGAATCGCATGAACTTGGTCTTTCTCTCCTTCGGCTTGCGCCGGTTCTTTATTGGCTTACATCGATTCTATGTTGACGAGTCTGTGTGTGCTCTGGGCAGCACTCGCCCACGAGCGCGCAGAAGCGATAAAATTATGTCATTCACTATGCTACGCAACGTTTTGCTCTCTTTTACCGGTATCGTTCTCGCGCTCGGCGCTCAGGTAAGTCAGGCCCAGCATGATATGTCAACGCTGAAACCCCCCGCGGGCTCGCACGTGGCTCTCATTGAGTTTGCTGACATGGAGTGTCCGATGTGCGCGCGCCAGAATCCGACGATTAAAGATGCCGCGGCCAAATACCGCGTTCCCTGGCTGAGGCACGATTTTCCCCTGCAGATGCACGTCTGGAGTTTCCAGGCGGCAGTGAACGCGCGGTGGTTCGATTCGAAGAAGCTGGGGAACGAATATCGCGACTACATATTCGCCAACCAGATCAGCATCGAAACCAAGGACGACCTGCGGTCGTTTACGGAAAAGTTCGCGCAACAGCATGGCGTAGCGTTGCCCTTTGTGATCGATCCGCAGGGGAAGCTCGCCGATGAGGTGAAGGCTGACTATGCGCTGGGCGAGCGGTTGGGTGTACACCAGACACCTACCGTATGGGTGGTGACCGATCGGACAGGCGGCGCTCCTCCGTACGTCGAGGTGACCGACTATAACAAGCTGTACACGATACTGGACCAGGCGACGGCGGCGACCGGGCACGGGAAGAAATAGCCTAAACGGCTCTTCGCCCTCGCGCCGCCATCACAATCGCGATGCCGAAGCACATCCCGCTTGCGACCAGTTGGATCGTGTCCACTGAGCGGATGTGCTCCAGGCGATGCGACGCCACCATGGTCGAAATGCCGGCAAGGCCTATTAGAAAAGCAATGAACGCTGTACCCATCCTCATGAAAAAGCCTCGTGTTGATTTGTCCCCGGGAGCGAGCGAGAGGTTGAGTCTATAACATTGGCTCAGCGAACCAAAGCGATTTGCAGCCCGCTGGCTGTGTGAGGTCAACACCCTTCGGGTAGACTTGTGGTTCTAACAGGAGGCTTCGCATGCAGATTGACGCGATTCAGGCCGCTCTCCGCGAACAGGCGCTCGACGCCTGGCTTTTCTACGATCATCACCATCGCGATCCCATCGCTTATTCCATCCTCGGGTTGCCGGAAAGCGCGCACGTGACGCGGCGCTGGTACTACGCAATTCCCGCTGCGGGCGAGCCGCGCAAGCTGGTGCATCGCATCGAATCCGGTCGCCTGGACACGCTGCCGGGGTCGAAGGGCGTGTACTCGTCATGGCAGGAGTTGGAGGGCGGGCTGGATGCGATGCTGGCTCCCTACGAGACGATTGCAATGCAATACTCACCGCGCAACGCAATCATGTATGTCTCCATGCTGGATGCGGGAACAATGGAAGTGCTGCGCGAGATGGGCAAGACAGTGGTGAGCTCGGCGGACCTGGTGAGTCGGTTCGAGGCCGTCCTGACAGAGGCGCAGATCGCCAGCCATTACGAAGCACAGAAGGCCATTGACGAGATCCTGGCGGAGGGTTTCCGCGAGATCGGGCGACGGGTTCGTCCCGCCAACGGCGCGCCGGCGCGGGTGACGGAATATGACATCGTGCAGTGGCTGCAGGAGGCAATGCGGCGCGCTGACCTTGTGTGGGAGAACGGGCCGAATGTGTCAGTGAACGAGAACAGCGCGGATTCACATTACGAACCCACGGAAGCAAGCGCCAGGGAGATTAAGGACGGCGATTTCGTGCTGATCGACATCTGGGCGCGCAAGAACCGTCCGGGCACCTGTTATTACGACATCACCTGGACGGGTGTGGTGGGTCGCGAGCCATCGGAAAAGGAGCAACAGGTCTTCCATGTTGTGAAGGACGCGCGCGATGCAGCGGTGCAGGTGGTTAAGGAGGCGTTCTACAGCAGGCAGCCCATTGCCGGATGGCAGGCGGACGATGCGGCTCGGGCGGTGATCAACGAGGCTGGCTACGGCAAATTCTTCACGCACCGCACGGGACACAATATCAGCAACACCCTGCACGGCAATGGCGCACATCTCGACAACCTGGAGACGCATGACGAGCGGCTGATTCTGTCCAACACGTGCTTCTCGGTCGAGCCGGGGATTTATCTCAAGAAGTTCGGCATACGTAGCGAACTGAACATGATTACCTCTCCGGAGCGGGCCGTTGCGACGGGACGGGTACAGCAGGAGTTGGTGAGGATTTAGCGATCAGCCTTTCGCACCGTGGCCGTCGCAGTGCATCACGCCTAGGAATTTGCTCCACGGGCCTACGGATTCGCGGGATTGGTGGGCCATAATCCGCGATATCTGGTGCAGGTGGGTTAAGTCGTGTGCCGCCCAGGTTGCGAGCAACTCTGATAGGGTCACAACTCCGAATGCAGGGTGCCGTCCGCGCTTCGCGAGATCCTCCGGCTGGAAATCTAACACGCTCAGTATGCCGAGATTTTCCAGCCGCAATCGTGCAAATTCGTCCAGCAGTTGTCCGAGCGACTTGCCTTGAGTCTGATGGATATGACCTCCGCGATCAAAGGGTCGAAACGGCTGGGTCTCGCCGTACTGCATGATCCACTCGGCTCGCGGAATCCAGTTCGTGTGTTCGCAATCGATCAGGTGCCCGATGACGTCGAAGGCACTCCATGTGCCTTCACCTTCATTGCAGGACGTCCAGGTCTCCGGCAGATCGCGCAGAAGGGCATTGAGGGCAGCGGGGGTGCGGTTCAGGAGCAACATTGTATCTTCCAGATCAGGTTTCATCGTTCGCCTCGCTTTCCATTATGCTCGCCAGTCGGTTAATTCCTGATGGATGATCGCCGCCCTCAAGCTGTTATATTCAAGAGAGAAATGGCTTCCAAAGTTCAAGTGCCCGCGAAGACGCAAACGACCTCGCAGGGCTTCCTCTATTCGGCTCTTATTTTAGGCTGGCTGATTCCGGGCGCGGGTCACGTGTTGACCGGCCGCTGGGTGCGCGGCCTTCTGCTTTTTGCCTCGATCGCTTCGATGTTCTGGCTGGGACTGGCGATGCAGGGTAAATTGTACGTGCCGAATACGGGCGACGTGCTCGACATGCTCGGCTTCGCCGGCGATCTGGGCAACGGCCTCTTCTACGCGCTGGGTCGGATCTTCGATCTGGGACATGGCGCGGTGCAGATCGCGACCGCGGACTATGGAACGAAGTTCGTGGTTGTGGCGGGCCTGCTGAATTTCATCTCCGCCGTAGACGCGCACAACCTGCGCATTGGCAGGAAGGCTTAATGTTCGCTCCCTCCCATTTTTCCGCTGTTTTGCTCTTCGCCACCTTTGCCTCCGTAGTTTTTGGGATCACACAACGGTCGACGACGCGAGCCATGGTTAAATATGGTCTCTATTGCTGGAGCATGTTCGTCGGCGTGGTGATCGTGGCGAGCTGGGTGATGTGGCTGATCAGAAGATAGCTAAGGTCCGGTCAGCTAAGAAGCGGGCAGCTAAGGTCCGGTTAGCTAAAAACCGGTTAGCGGTGAAGCACTCGGTTGCACTAATAACCCATGCAAGGTTCTTGGGCGGGCGCAGGAAGACTGTTAACGAGACTGTCTTTGCTATCCTCTTTTTACCTACCCGGTTCTTAGCTGACCTCAGCTACCCGCCTTCTAGCTGATTCCTCTCCCAGAGCATGGCGTCGAAATTGTGGGTCACGCCAAAGCCTTCGCGCCTGTAGAGTCCTACCGCGTTTTGATTGGCCTCCGTCACTGTTAGGGTGAGAGCACGGAATCCCTGGGCCTTCAGATGCGCGGCGCAGTCCTCGATAAGGATGGCGCCAAGCCCGTGACTGCGGCTATCCTTCGCAACGCAGAGCTGCGTGATGTGGGCGATGTCTTCACGCACACGCGAGCAAAGCAGAATGGCGGCAATCTCATGGTTGCCCGAATGCACCAGCACGCGGGATGCTGCTGCGTCGAACAATCCGCAACCCGGAAAGCGGACGATGTTGTGCAGGAATCGGAGCGAGCCGGCAACCGTCCGGTACTGATCGTTGATGTGGCTGTCGAGGTGGCCCTCGTATGCGCCCGAGATCAGATGGGCGGCGGCGTTGAAGTCGTCCTCCTTCCAGGCGCGCATGGCGAGACCTTCGGGCAAAGAGTGCCGAGCAGGCGCAGGAGAAAGTCCCGACAGGTCGAGTCGCATGAAAAGGCGGTTGTAAACCTGAAAGCCCGCAGTACGGAAGGCCTCGGCGTGCAGGCCATGCGGGTGCAGAAGCAGTTGCGACTCAATGCGTTCGACGCCAGGAGAATTCTGCAGCAGTTCGATCAGGCTCTCAAGCAGTCGCAACTCGATATCGGTGGGCGTGGCCTCGGAGTTTTGAGGCTGGATGGCGAAGACGTCGCCGATCACGGCTTTGCGCTCTTCGTAGACGCAGAAGAGGTAGCCGGCGACGCGGCCATTCTCAATGGCTACGTAGCCGGGCAGCAAACGCGAATCGAGATACTGCAGCAGCAGATCGGCGGAGGCGCGGTAATCCCACTCGAGGCGCTCGCTCCACAGACGGGATTCGGCCTCGAGCAGCGGGCGGAGGCTGGCTGCCGAAAAGTGCCGGAGGTCGAGGATCTCGAGTTGGAGCGCCGGTGTCATGGTGTTCCTAGCATGGGGTAAGAATTTACGCGCAGGAAATCAACGGCAGCCAGCGCAACGAACTCTGAGAAACTTACTGGATATTCCCGCCTGAGCTGAGAGCCCTCGTTCAGGTGGAGATATCGATAAATGGGCAAAACCCGGAATATTCGCACCGGCCAAAGCCGCGCCCGTTCAAACCAGCGATCTGCTCCGGCTATCGAAACCGATTCTCAAGGATCGGCTAAGTCTTAATGTCCCCGCCGGAATGCATCACGCTACTGGCTCGCGGAAACAGCGTACACGACCAGGTTCTGAGCAGGATACGTGAAAAGGGGCTCGTATGTCCTTCCCTGGAGCAAAGGGCGTAACTGGTCGATGTAGGATTCGCGCACCACAAGGATGTGCTGCTGTTGTGGAACCCCATCCTTCTCATAATTTACAACACGGCTGTTGCGATAGAAGGAAAGGCCGTATTCGAGATCGCGGCGAACCTGAAAAACGGCCACCGTTCCATCGGGAGGCGTGATCCGTGCCAGGATCTGGGCCAGGGGGCGGGCCGAGTAGGTGAGATCGATGAGAGCGATGTTGCGCTTGGTGTTTGCAAAGGCGTGAATGCCAAAAAAAGGGCCGATCCCGAAGAGGAACAGCAGCATGATGACCATGGGGGCCATGGTGGCGATGCGCAAACGCTTTAAGCCGAAGCGGTAGACGGTAATCAGAATGAAGATCGCGGAGGCAAATCCGGTCATGCCTCCAGCGAGCATCGCATTGAAAGGCGGCATAGCCTCCGGACGCTGGAGATGCAGGGGCAGGAGAACGACGAATGCTGTCAGTACCCCAGTAAGCAGAGCATGAGTGATAAGCAGCCACGGTTTCAACCCGCGCTCCCGCATGCGGTTGAGGTAATCGCCGGTGAGGATGGTAAGCGGCGGGATTGAGGGAAGAATGTAGCCGGGAAGTTTGGACTCGGAGAGCGAAAAAAAGATGATGGGGACGAGCGCCCAGAGGACGAGAAACTCCGGAAAGGCGTCGCCCGCGCGAAAATTTCCCATGTAGTGGTATTTGGCGCGACGGGCCTTCCATTCGGCGATGGATTGACGGACAGCGTCGATAAAGGCGGCTATAGCGATGACGGCCCAGGGGGTAAGCGCCAGAAGAACGATGGGGAAATAGAACCAGAACTCCTGTTCGTGCTGGAAACGGCTGGTGGCGAAGCGCTCGAGGTTGTGTTCCAGGAAAAAGATCTTCAGAAAATTGGGGTTGCGGTGTTGCACGGCGATAAACCAGGGCAGCACCATGGCGAGATAAAGGGCAAGTCCAGGCCACCAGATGGTACGGCGCAGGATAGCCCACTCTCTTCGCAGGGCGGCAAAGGCCACAATGATAACAATCGCCAGAAAGGGCGCCACCGGGCCCTTGGCTAGGGTTGCCGCTCCAACAAAGAAGTATAGATCGAAGAGCCAGAACTTGCTGTCGGTTTCATACCAGGCATACCAGCCCAGCATGCCGATGCAGAAGGGGGCGGCAAGCTGCATGTCCGTGGATGCTCCGCGGGCGAAGGCGATGATACCGGCGCAGGATGCGGTGATGAGTGCGGCGTCAAGCTGGCCTCCGCGACGGAAGCGGCGAATGTGCAGGTAGATGAGCGTGACGAGGATGAAGGCAAAGCTGGCCGAGGGTAGGCGCGCAGACCAGTCGTGGACGCCGAACTCGCGGAAGGAGAACATGGCCCGCCAGTAATAGAGGGCGGGCTTTTCCAGCCATGGCTTGCTCCACAAAATGGGCGTGATGTAGTCGCGACGGGCGAGCATTTCCCGCGCGACTTGTGCATAGCGAGGCTCATCCGCGCCTACCAGGCCGATCCCCGGCCCTCCGAAGATGGGAATCAGTCCATAAAAAAGGAAAAACGCTGTGAGAACGAACAGCGTTGTCGCTTCGAGCATCGTTCCGAGGATAGGGAAGCGCACGAGCAAACTCGTGGGACCATCGGACAATGCTTTGATTCTGGGAGGAATGCCCACAGTTTATCAGGAAGTTCCGGGACAAGGCTAACAGATCGAGCACGGAAAATCGCAAAGGCGCCCGCTCGTGTCGTCAGAATTCGGACGTAGATGCAGGATGCATCAGGCAAATTCGTGCAGGGAGCTCTGCAGGCATTCGCGGAGATGGTCGAGGATATGATCTGCCGCGGCGGGCAGGGGGCCATCAATCGTGCAGCCGCTGGCGTGCAGATGTCCTCCTCCGCCAAAGCGCTCGGCAATGCGCGCAACATTAAGTTCTCCCTTGCTTCGTATAGAGAGCCTGACGCGATGGTTGGGAAGCTCGCGCAGGAATACGGCGACCTGGACACCCGCGATGCCGATGGCGTAGTTCACAAGGCCCTCGCAGTCTTCCTCAGCCGCGCGGGTGCGCTCCATATCGTCATGCGAGACCCACATCCAGGCGAGACGGCCTTCGCGGTGCAGGTTGGAAAGGGCTGCGCCGAGCAGCAGCATCTTGGATGTAGGGTTCGAGAAATAGGTGTGTTGAGCAATGAGCGTGGGATTGGCGCCATGACGCACCAGGTCGCTGGCCAGATCGAACGTATGCGCATCGGTGCCTGCGTAGCAGAATGAACCAGTGTCGGTCAGCACGGCGGTGTAGAGGCAGGTGGCCATGTCAGGTGTGATGTCCACACCGGCGAGGATGGCCAGGTCGTAGACCATCTCGGCGACAGCGCACGAGCCGGTATCAATCCAGTTGACGCTGCCGAAAGCGCGGCCGCTGGCATGGTGATCGATGTTGACGATCACGCGGCCTTCGAGCCCCTTCAGGCGCGAGCGCTCGATGCTGTCGCATTCGAGCAGGATCACGGCGTCATAGCTGCCTTCGACGCGCGTGACGTGGCGAATTGCACTGGAGCAGGGAAGTCCCTGGTAGATGAGCGGAACGCGGTCGCAGGAGATCAAGTCTACCTGCTTGCCGAGCTGGTCGAGAATCATGCCGCAAGCCAGGATCGACCCAACCGCGTCGCCGTCGGGTCGGGCGTGCGCGGAAACCAGAAAGCGCTCGCCGCGCTCGATGGCATGCAGAACAGCATGGATGTCGTCACGTCGCTGCATAGATAATTCGCCGGGTCCGTTCACTGGCCCTGGCTGTTGGGGACGTCCTTCTGCCGATTGCGCTTTCGGCCAAGCAGTTCGTCAATGCGCGCCTTCATCTTGTCGGAGCGATCGATGTGAAAGGTGAGATCGGGGACGCGGCGCGTTCCCAGTCGCTCAAGCAGAGTGTGTCGAATGTGCCCGCGTGCGGCCATAAGTCCTTCGATGGTCTGCGCCTCTTCCTCCGGGCCGCCGTCGACTGCGACGTAGATGAGCCCGGATTTGCCACCCGGATTCAGAACAACCTGGGTTACATATGCAAAACTGATCCGCGGATCGGAGAGTTCACCCTCGATCATCGCGCCGATTTCTTCACGCAGGGTTTCGGCAACCCGGTCTCTGTGGTATTGACGTGCCCTTGGCTCCGGCATCTTTTTGTCCTTTGGTTAAACGTTTGAGAATATCAGAAAGCAACCGGGGAGAGGATAGCTAAAAAGGGGCAGCGTTATGCGTCCAGGAATTCCCACCAGATATCGACTGCCTGCGCGCCCAGATCGTTAGCGATGCGGTTGGTGGCGTCTTCCACCTGGCGCATGAGTCCCGCGAGATAGTCACGTGAGCCGGAGATTGCCGCAACTCCGACAGTGGCTGATTGCCACGTGACTGCCTCATCCATTTCTGCGACGGAGATGTTGAAACCGTGGCCGAGCTTTTCTTTGAGGCTACGGACGACCTGGCGGCGGTCTTTGAGCGATTGCGCGTGCTCGATGCGCAGCTCAATAGTCATGCAGGCGACGGGCATGGTCCCCATCGTAGCCCCTTACCGGAACGGATAGGGGTCCGAGTATGGTTTTCGATGATTCTGGTAGAGATTACGAAGCGTGAGCCGGGGCGGAACACGAAATCAGCCTCAACAGCGTCCCGGCTCGTTGACTCAGGACAAACATCAAATGCTCTTATTTCGATTTCTCTTTCTTGCACGGGTCGGAGTGCTCAACATTCGGTCCCGAAAGACCCTCCTTGCAGTACCTCGCAGCCTTTTCTGCCACTGACAAAATCCCAACCTGGCACCTGTAGTTCGCACTGTTCGCGGTCCTGGCAGTCCACCAATATGTAGGGACGGCCCTCGTTGTCTATCCTTGAATACTTGCAGCAGACTGACATTTCTTTGATCTCCTTTTTTGCGTTTGAGATACTCGCAGACGAGTGCCCATAGGGAAGCGTGGCAGCTCCTGTTTTGTTCACCTGTTGTGGGCGAATATCTGCGGGGATAGTGGTATCCGCTTAGGGAACGTTTCAAATGCGATCGGATTTCGGTAAGGCGGGAAACGCTTAGCGCTGAATTTGAATGCCGGCCCCTGCGACCACGATGAAGAACAGCGCGAGCACGATCGCGATTGTGATCCAGGCATAGCTTCGCTGAACGGGCTGGTTGTTCGAGCCGGGTACGGTTGATTTCGGAACGTAATAGATAAGAAAAAGCAGCGCGCAGTTCGCTCCGGCGGTGGCCGGAAGAGCCGACTCGAACACCAGTGGGAGGCCGAGCGGATTTCGTAGTCCGGCAATGACTTCGATGATGACCGCAGCAAAATAAGCCGTCCACATCAGCCTGCGAAAGCGCGCGTGATCGGTGCGCGGGACGCCGAGATATCGCACCAGGCTTGCCGCGATCACCCGCATCGCTTCGAAGTAGGCCGCCATGCCGCCAAGGATGAGGAGCATACGCAACAGCCAATAGGGATGCATGCCGGCGATGACCTGGGCCCAATCGCCGAAGTTGGTGACGCCGGAAAAGAAGAAGTATCCAGTGCCCGTGAAGAGATTGAAGGCGCCTGCGATCAGGAGAAAGAAACGCGTCGCGGCGGACGCGTTGCGTGCGCTCTTGAGTGCAAACAAGAAAATGACCCCGGCCGCGAGATTGACGAGCGTGCCTCCCGCAGCGACCAGCCGCGAATCGTAGACGCTCGACCAGGCGACGGTGGAGAGTGTGCCCGAGGTTGCTCCGGTGAGAAGCGCCAACGCGCAGTGGCCCAGGCCCTCATGCAGCATCGTCCCGATCATCGACGCGACCACACTGATGGCGCAGATGGTGGGAATGTCGTCTTTTGTTGAATCCGCGACGTTCGTCATACCGAGTTCATCGTCGGCGATGATAGGCGCAGACGCAAGTGAGAAATGTTATGCCGCGACGATCACGGGTTAGTTCTCTGGAAATCGATTTTCGTAGATTCGCCCGGTGCGACTCTCAGAGGCCTTCCGAATAGCGTCTACATCCGCGATGTCCTGGGGTCTTGACGACGCAAGTTTCGCAGTCATCAGATCATCAGCGGAAATAAAGTTCGCTTTGAGGCCGGTCGCGGCGTCGATCACACTCTCAACCCGTCGTTCCCACGCCGCATCAAAATCGATGCCCTGGATGTCGGGAAGAATGTCGATGCCATACGGGTCGTTTCCAAAGCGAAAGAAACTACTGTGATCTGCAAAGTCTTCCGGGCGAATATCCTGGAGCGGTGCGCCAAAGTCTTCTAGCGCCGCATGTACAGCTCGCGCATTCGCGGCGTCCCTTTTTATGAAAAGGTCGATGTCCTTGGTAAAGCGGGGCTGTGCGTGAAAAATGACGGCGTAGCCGCCCACAATGAGATACTTAACCCCATGGGCATGGAATGCGGACAAAAGGTCTTTGTAGTCTTGGTACATCCGGCCCCATCTTCCAGCCTTTAAGTGCGTACGCCGCCTGGATCATTTCCTCAACCGCGTCCATCCGCTCGTACGCAGGCCGACTCTGCCAATAGCGGTATTCGTCGGCCTTCATCTCGTCAAAGCTGGTGTATTTGCGGATGGTCTTGTTCATTGGTTGCGCCGGTTCCTAGCTTGTTGTCAACTCCGCCGCAATCTTCTCGGTGACAAATGCTTCGATGGTGTCCCCCACCTGAATGTCGTTGAAGTTGGAGATACCCACACCGCATTCCATGCCGCTGGTGACCTCGCGAGCGTCGTCCTTGAAGCGCTTGAGCGAGGTGAGCTTGCCCTTGTAGACCTGTTCGCCGTCGCGCATGAGGCGTACTTCGGCGTCGCGCTTGAGCACGCCGTCGCTCACACGGCAACCGGCGATGGTGCCCACCTTCGGAATTCTGAAGACGTTGAGAACTTCCGCGCGTCCCAGATAGCTCTCCTTGAAGACAGGATCGAGCAGTCCGAGCATAGCTTTGCGAATCTCGTCCTGAAGCTCGTAAATGATCGAGTGCAGGCGAATCTCAACACCTTCCTGCTCGGCGAGTTCGGCGGTCTTGCGTTCAGGCCGCACATTAAAGCCGATGATGATGGCGTTCGATGCCGAGGCCAGAAGCACGTCGCTTTCGGTGATGGCGCCTGCGCCAGAGTGGATCACCTTGATACGCACCTGATCGGTGGACATCTTCTGAAGCGAATCGGCGAGGACCTGGACCGATCCCTGCACATCGCCCTTGAGGATCAGGGGCAAATCCTTGACACCGGCCTGTTTGATCTGTTCTGCCAGGCCTTCGAGCGAGACGCGAGAGCTCTTGGCGAGCTGCGCCTCGCGTTCCTTCATCTTGCGGTAGGTCGCAATGTTCTTGGCCTTGTCGCGATCAGCGACGACGAGGAAGGTGTCCCCGGCGTCGGGAATGCTCTCAAGACCCAGAATTTCGACCGGTGTGGACGGGCCAGCCTCCTGGATCGCGCGTCCGCGATCGTCGAACATGGCGCGGATCTTACCGAAGGTGTTGCCCATGATGAAGCTGTCCTGATTGCGCAGCGTTCCGTTCTGCACCAGCACAGAGGCGACAGCGCCACGTCCGCGATCGAGCTTGGCTTCGATCACCGTACCGACGGCGGAGCGTCCTGGCGTGGCCTTGAGATCGCCAAGATCGGCGACCAGGCAGATCATTTCGAGCAACAAATCGAGGTTCTGCTTCTTCTTCGCAGAGACATCGACGAACACCGTCGACCCGCCCCAGGCTTCGGGGACAAGGCCGCGGTCGCCCAGTTGCTGCTTTACCCGATCCGGCTGCGCATCGGGCTTATCGATCTTGTTCACGGCGACGATGATCGGTACGTTGGCTGCCTTGGCGTGGTCGATGGCTTCGAGAGTCTGAGGCATCACGCCATCATCGGCGGCAACCACGACTACGACGATGTCGGTCACCTTGGCCCCGCGTGCACGCATGCGCGTGAAGGCTTCGTGACCAGGCGTATCGAGGAAGACAATTTCGCGACCAAAGGCGGGCGAGTCTGCCTTGCTGATTCGCACCTTGTACGCGCCGATATGCTGGGTTATGCCACCAGCTTCGCCACTCGCAACGTCGGTCTCGCGGATGGCGTCGAGCAGCGACGTCTTGCCATGATCGACGTGGCCCATGACCGTGACAACCGGCGGACGCGGAACTTCGTGCTCGTCGGGATTCTCCTGCGAGAGAATGTTTTCGATGGCTTCGTTAGCCATCTGATCCTCAAAGGTGATGACCTCGGTGTCGGCGCCGAACTGGCGCGCGACATCCTTGACGAGTTCGCCATCGAGCGACTGGTTGACTGTGACGAAGACGCCGCGCAACAGCAGCACCGCAATCAGATCCTTGCCGCGGACTCCGAGCTTCTCAGCAAGATCCTTGACGCTGATTCCTTCCGTCACCGTGATCGTGCGGGTGATGGGCAACGGCTCCGAGGGAACCTGGGCCCCACCGAAACGCGACGGCGGAGCGAAGCCCTTCATCGGGCCTTCTTTGGACTTGGGGTACTGCTGGCGGCCACGGCGCGCGTGTCCACCTGCAGCACGCTGCGGACGCGGCGCTTCGCCCGGAGGCGGTACCAGGCCTGGAGCTCCGCCGGGTCCGGGACGCTGGCCAAATCCGGGGCGAGGACCCATGCCGGGGCGCTGGCCGAAGCCGGGGCGTGCGCCGGGTGCTCCGCCAGCAGGCGCGCTGCGGGTCGGGTGCATAGGACGGCGTGCGCCGGGGGCTCCCGGAGCTCCGCCGGGTGCTCCACCCATGCCGGGGCGCTGGCCGGGGCCACCGCCAGGACGGCGATCGAAAATCGGCCGACCGCGTTGAATGCCTGCGGGTCCGGTTGCGCCCTGTGGCGCGATTGGAACGGGCGGGGCAGGCGGGGCGATTGGCGCGGTATAGACCGGACGCGGGCCGGTTTGCGGCATGATCACACGGCGCGGCGCGGGTGCGGCTTCTACTGGGGCAGCAGCGACAGGCTGAGCAGCGACAGGTGCAGAAACCGGAGCGGCCGCGGTCGGAGCTGGAGGCGTGGTGACCGGTGGCTTCGCAACCGGCGGCGCTGCGACAACTACATCGCGCGGGACGGAGGTTTGCGTTGCTCCATGTGGGGCACCGGCAGCGCTGACAGCGCCAACCGGAGGCTTTGCCACTACAGGGCCGGCGGGCGGTTTTGCTGCAATGGCCGGTGTTTGCGGCGGAGGCGCAACGATCGGAGCAGCCTGACGCGGCTGGGGCATAATTCTGCGTGGAGCCGGCTGAGCCGCAATCGGTGGCGCCGGCGTGACTTGTGCCGGGCGCTCTCCGGCTGGAGCCTGTGCCGTCGCTACAGGAGAAGTCGCAACCGGAGCCGCCGGCTTGGTGACAGCAACCGGTTGCGCGGGTGTGACCACCGGAGCAGCGGGACGCGGCGGAGGTGCGGCAGCTTCTTCCTTCTTTTGCTGGATCGCCTTGATCACGTCGCCGGGCTTTGAAACGCGCGACCAGTCGATCTTCGGTTTGGGGGAAGCGGCCTCGACGCGCTGACTGCTGGCTGCGCCACTCTTGCCGCGTTGGAAGTGAGCGCGCACACGCTCGGCTTCGTCGAGCTCTAGCGAACTGGAGTGCGTCTTTTTCTCGGTGACGCCGACAATATCTAAAACATCCAGAATAGCCCTGCTCTTCACTTCCAGTTCACGTGCTAAATCGTTGATTCGAACTTTACTCATCCGCCCCTTTTATACTTGCTCCCACGGCCTCTAGCTGTACATGGCAACCTCTTGGCAGTGGGTCGTGAAGCTATTTCTATTATGGCCCGAAATGGCACGATTTGCGCTGCTCATCTGGGGCCGATGTATGGGAGAACGGCGCATGACTACGCGCCGCCCTCTTGCTTCTTGTCGTCTTCTTCGCGAAACTCACCCGGTTCGGCGATATCTTCGTCGACCTTCGTCTCCCGGAGCTTCTCGCTGACATCGTGTTCGCCGGGAGCGACAGAGTCAGCGCCCTCGGTATCGAGTTCTTCGCCTGTTTCGGTGATTTCGGCCAGCTGCTCCTCGGCGAGTTCATCGTCGATGACCCCGGTCCCGTCCTCGCTGGGCGGCTCTTCGCCATCCTGGGTCAGATCGAGCCGGAGCGCATCTTCTTCCTCAGCCAGACTGGCGTCGGAAGCGGCTTGTGCGGCTTCGGCAGCAGCTTCTTCGCTCGGATCAGTAGAAGCCGCAACCTCGACCGGCGCAGGACGCTCTTCGCCCGGCTCGTATTCGCCGAAGTAATGGCGCACCGCGACACTGATCTTCTCCAGCGTCTTCTCGCCGATCCCGGGGATCTCCTCTAGTTGTTCGGGCGTCATATCGGCCAGTGCTTCTACCGTGGTGATGCCCGCAGCGACCAGCTTCTGGATGATCGACTCGCCCAGCTCACTGACCTGCTCGATGGCTGTCGCGGGGCTGCCGACTCCCTGCATCTGCTGCTCAACTTCCTGCCGCTTCTCCTCTTCGCTCTTGATGTCGATCTTCCACGCGAGAAGCTTGGCGGCCAGACGCACGTTCTGTCCCTTCTTGCCGATAGCCAGCGAAAGCTGTGTGTCGTCGACGATCACTTCCAGTTGCTTTTCGCTCAGGTCGGTGATGCTCACGCGGCTGACCTTCGCCGGCTGCAGAGCCTTCTCGGCGAAGGTGGTGATCTCTTCGCTGAACTCGATGATGTCGATCTTTTCGCCGCGCAGCTCGCGGATAATCGACTGCACGCGCATGCCCTTCATTCCAACGCAAGCGCCGACCGGATCGACGTCTTTATCGCGGGACATCACCGCAATCTTGGTGCGCTCACCCGCTTCGCGCGCGATGGCGCGAATGACGACGGTGCCATCGTAGATTTCGGGAACCTCGCTCTGGAAGAGGTTCTGCACCAGTTCCGGCGCTGCACGTGAGACGATCACCTGGGGTCCCTTGGCGGCGCGATCGACGCGCAGCAGTACCACTCGGACGCGCTCGCCCACGGCGAACTGCTCCAGTCGCGACTGTTCGCGGCGCGGCATGCGGGCTTCGGCTTTGCCCAGGTCGAAGATCACATCCTGGGGCTCAATCCGCTTCACGGTGGCATTCAGCACTTCGTTGGTGCGGTGGTTGTATTCGTTGAAGACCGTGTCGCGCTCAGCCTCGCGCACCTTCTGGAAGATGACCTGCTTGGCCATCTGCGCGGCGATGCGGCCAAGCACGTCCGTCGGCTTGTAGTAGCGGATTTCGCCGCCTACTTCGACTTCAGGCGCGAGCTCGCGCGCTTCGTCCAGGCCGATCTGGTTCACCGGATCTTCGATCAGCTCAGGTGTTTCGACCACCGTCTTGTAGACGTATGCGCGAATCTCGCCGGAGTCCTTGTCCAGCTCGGCGCGCATGTTTTCCTGCGTCTTGTAATACTTGCGCGTGGCGAGGGCGATGGCGTCCTCGACGGCGGTGACCACGATGCCGGGATCGATGCCCTTATCGCGGCTTAAAGCTTCAATGCTCTGGTAAAGCACACTTGCCATAGTTCTCTCTCGATTGCATTTCGGCGGCACTGTAAGACGCAGCCGAGGGTTCGGGTCCGCGCCGAGATATTATCCGGGCGCAGACGGGGAACTAGCCTTAGATTTCGGGAATCAGGTTAGCCTTCTCAACGTTGGAGACTTCGATTTCGGTTGTTTCCTGATTCACTTTCTTGCTTTTGCCCTTCTGTTTCAGGGCGCTGAGGTCAAGGGTGATGGCGCGATCGCTCACCTGTGTGAGCCTGCCTTGCCAATGGCGGTTGCCCGCTACCGGCTCAAATGTCTGGAGTTTGACCAGGCTTCCGGAAAAGCGTTGGAAGTCAGAGACGCCGTGCAGTTTGCGGTCCAGTCCCGGCGATGAAACCTCGAGCGTGTAGTTGTCGCCCGGAACGAGTTCCTCGACGTCAAGGAGGGTCCCGAAATCCCGACTGAAGGCCTGGCAATCTTCGTGCGTCACGCCGGAGAGATGCTCGCGGTGAATCGGGTGAGAGTGGTCCTCGGCGCTAGCAGCCGCTTCCGCCGGAATCGCCAGCCGTGCGCGCTCTTCGGCGTTCTTCTCGATAAAGACTCGCAAGGTCCGGTCTTTCGCAGCGCCCACATACTCCACCTCAACCACGTCAAGGCCATGCGAGGCGGCGACGCGCTGCGCGGTGGTACGAATTTGGTCGAGACTCAGGGCCATAGCCGGTTTTGCGGACGAATTTGCAACACTCTTTCTGCGCAAATAAAAAGTGGGCCATAAGCCCACTCATCTCTCCGTGCCTGCCGGAAGTACACGGTCCAGGCGCGGACAAACTCGTCTGCTTCATTAGAATACGCCGATTCGGGAAGGAGTTCAATCGGGGCGATCTCGTTGCCCTGACTTTCCGAATCCGCTTGGTAGTGGGTCAGATTGAATCCACACGGCTGAGATGGAACTCTCAAACTTGCATTCCGTCTGTCAGGATCGATGGGCAGTTGTCCGATTAGCTAACTACACAGACAAGTGGATTACCTCGGGAGGGCAACAATCCGCCCGCGACCGTATCGTCGGCGTGCAGACCGCTTCTTGGCAGGTAGTATTTAGCGATTTCTGGGACTGGTCGACTAATTGTTTGAACAGGCGCAGCTTGTATCCTCATAATGATCTTGAGGTTATCTATGGAACACTCTTTGTCCGCCCGCGATTTGATAGAGCGCGCGTTTGCTCTAGCCAGGCAATCCGGCAAACCTGAATGGTGGGTGATGGCAATTCCCGTCCTGAAGAACCGGTTGCTGCAGATTACCGCGCAGGCGTTCAAAGAATCCGATTTCGGCGCGTTAACCTTCCGCGAGTTCCTACAGAACAACGCTAACGTGTTGGAAATCGACAACAGCTTTCTGCCTGGTGCAGTTACCCTAAAGTCGGCTCAGAGCATACCCAGAGTTCCGAGCACAAGCACACCTCAACGAAACCGCGTTCGCGAGGATCTCTGGCGAGCCATTTTGGATTACTCGAGTGGCAATAAATATGTTTGGGATACCGAATCCTCCGCTGCGATCATTGCACCCGAAGGGACTGAGAGCCCGTTCTTGCCTACGATCTCACCTGAGACGATGACGGAATGGAAGACGGCGTTCCTCGCAGGCCTGCCTGACACTCCTGACGATGGTCGTCTCAAGGCTTGGCAGACACAGAGCCTTCCCACAGACGCCTTGCCTCCAGCGTTGCGCGTGCAGTGGAATCGGTTCCTAAAGCACAAAGTTCAGTCAACGCTAAGAGAGTGGTTCGACAGCCATCAGATCCCACAACCCCCTATCGTCCACCCGGCGATCCCAGCTGAGAAGCGAGATGACACCGAGTTGTTCCGTGAATTCGTAATCAAGTGCATCGCGCAAATGTCAAAAGAGGAACTCGAAAAACTCTCGATTCCATCGAGCGTAGCCTTTCGCGTAAATTCGTGCCGCTGAGAAGGAAACTCATTCCGTTGCCGGATGTTTATTTTTTTACTTCTCAGCGCGATTTGAATTCCACCAAGCATCTTCGCGATAGCTATCAACGTGCCTGTGCGCAAAAAGGATGGAACTTCCAGTCGAGAGTTCTGACCCCAATGAAAACGCCAGCGGGGCGACCTATCCTTCCCATCACCATCTCAGACGCAAAGGGACTCTATCCAAGAACTCACCGCGCCCGCGTGGCGACTTTGGTTTTCGGGACAGACCCAGCCGTTCCGCTTCGCCCGGACCTGATGGAATCAATCCGATTTCAGCGAACCGTTCCGTTGCGCCAATACCTCGACTACAAATCTTGCTGGGTTCGCGTGCCAAACGATCCAGCGAACCTCACTTGGGTTGGAGTCTTCGAAGGGTGGTGCGCGACTATCGATTGCGAAGACGAGCACGACCCTCGCTCTCTACCCTTCCATGTGTTCACGGGCGACGGCGCTCATCTTCACTTCGTAGAACGTCGTCAGGCGTTCAATGAACGATACGGAGCAGGTGCGAGTCGGACGGATGATTCCTCGCTGTTTTGGGAATTGGAGCCGCATAACTTTCACGGAACCGAGGCTCTGACTATCGCCGGCTACACTTGCCGTCCCGGTTTCCATTGGGACGTTTCTGGCAATCAATGGAGGCTGGCTACGCCTGTGGGAGTATGGGAGGGCAAGGGGCATGTGAACGTCTACCCTGACGCACATATCCGGTCGAAAGGCACCAATGTTCGGAAGATTTCGTGATAAGAAAGGAAAAACCCCCAGCACAACTTCGTGTGGGGGTTTTCAGAAACCGGTGCGAGCCCACCTATGCTATCGGGCGGTACGGCCGAGGGACCTGTTCGGGCGATGGAGAATGGCATCATTCTCAGGCTCGCAAGAGCGCGACACAGGCACACAAGGCTACTTCATCCCGGAGCTGAACTCCTCGGTAGCTACCCGAGGATGTTCCATGCAGGACTACTAAGCCCTGCATCCCCTTTAGAATATCTAAAAGCGCAGACTTTCGCAATGGATAAAAGACTCGAGTAGTGGTCAGTTGGACCCACTACCCGAAAACTCGCAATTGCCCCATAATTGACACCCCCGCCGAACCCGCAATAGCATTGGCCAGCCCCACCATTATGTTCCACGCAGCGGGACAACCTCAGGCATGACATGGTCGCAATCGTATCTCCTGTTTGGTAGGGGTCTGGGCTTTTCCGCTCTCATTGCTGCGGCTCCCATCTTTACCCTGTTGATCCTGCTCGGCGTCCTTCGCAAGCCGGCGTGGCTTGCCGGACTTTCCGGGCTCGCCGTCACCTTTGTCCTTGCCATTGGGGCGTATCACATGCCCGCTGTAACGGCGGTGAGTGCGGCCCTTCATGGAGCTGCCTTCGGGCTCTTTCCCATCTCGTGGATCGTCTTCTGGGCGATCGTGCTCTTTCGTGTGACCGAGGTGACCGGCAAGTTCGAAATCATCAAGCACTCCGTCGGGAGATTGACGCCGGACCATCGCCTGCAGGCCCTCCTGATTGCATTCGCATTCGGAGCTTTCCTTGAAGGCGCAGCGGGTTTCGGCACTCCCGTCGCTGTCGCTGCGACGATGCTAACGGGACTGGGCTTCACCGCATTCAGTGCGGCGGCCATCTGCCTCCTCGCAAACACCGCACCGGTTGCGTTCGGCTCTATTGCGATTCCGCTTGTAACCATGACAGGAACAACGGGCTTGCCCCTGGACAGGCTAAGCGCTGCAGTGGGCAGTCTCTGCGCTCCCGTTTCTCTCATTCTTCCTACATATCTGATCCTCGCCATGTGGGGTCTGAGGGGTCTGAACGGGATATGGTTTCCGGCGGCGGTTGCAGGACTGGCCTTCGCCTCGGTGCAGTTTGTTGTTTCGAATTTCATTGGCCCGCAGCTTACTGACATTCTGGCCTCGATCACAGCCGTCATTGCCTTGGTTGCTGTGCTGCGCTTTTGGCGTCCGGCAAAGCAAGCCAGCGAACACGTGCAGGAAACTCGTGCGGGTGCCAGTGCGGTTCCTGAGTACAGCACTGGGGAAGTACTATTTGCGTGGCTGCCGTACGGATTGCTCGTGGTATGCGTTTTGCTATGGGGTTATAAACCCATTCACGCGTTGTTGGACTCCGCCAGCATACCCATTCGATGGCCATTTCTGCACAACGTAGTCCGGCGTGTACCCCCAATTGTTGCCCGGACCGCTCCCTATCCCGCGATCTTCAACCTGAATTGGTTCGCGGCTGCGGGCACCTCCTGCATGATCGCCACCTTTCTGTCTGCAATTTGCCTGAGGATGAGCCTGCGGCAGTTCTTTCGGGTATTACTTTCCGTGGCGCGCACGCTCATGCTGCCAACCGTAACCGTCGCCTCCGTACTCGCTATTGCTTTTCTGATGAACTACTGCGGAGCGACCGCCACTCTGGGACTGACTTTCTCCGCCACCGGCGTAATGTTTCCTTTCTTCAGCGCTTTTCTCGGCTGGCTCGGAGTGTTCCTGACGGGTTCGGATACGTCTTCGAACGCACTCTTCGGCGGCCTGCAGATCATCACAGCCAACCGGCTGGGCCTGGATCCGGTGCTCATGGCTGCGACCAACTCCGCCGGCGGCGTTATGGGCAAGATGATCAGTTTGCAGACGATCGCAGTCGCTGCGGCCGCGACAGGCATGTCGGCCGCTGACCAGTCAAAGCTCTTTCGCTTCACACTCAAGCACAGTGTTCTGCTGGCGAGCGTCATCGGCGGCCTCGCGTTGCTCTATGTGTATGGGTTTCATTTCCGCTGGAGCTAAGGAGTTTGCGCGAGACCGTCAATCCAGAGTAAACACAGAGCGTTGGAGGCTTTGCCCTTGGAGGGTGGAAGAGTGTCGAAAAACGGACTCCGGCGGGATGGACACGAGACCTATGGCCTATCGCGGCAGAATTTTCGCACGTTGTGCGCGCTGAAGACGCCGGCGCAAATCCAGCGGTTTGTTGACTCGCTGCCGTACCAGTACGGGAACACGGCATGGTCTCCGCAGCGCGCGCTGCGTGAGCGCAAAGGACATTGCCTGGAAGGAGCACTGCTCGGGGCCGCCGCTCTACGCGCCAACGGCCTTCCGCCGCTGCTGATGGATCTGGAGGCCGTGCACGACGACGATCATGTGGTGGCCATCTATCGCCAAGACGGCCTGTGGGGCAGCATTGCCAAGTCAAACTTCGCAGGTTTACGCTTCCGCGCGCCCATCTACCGCAATCTGCGCGAGTTGGCGCTCAGCTACTTTGAGCACTACTACAACCTGCGCGGTGAGCGGACTCTGCGCGCTTACTCCAGGCCCGTGAATCTGGAGCGTTTGGACGGTCTCCACTGGATGACCTCCGAGGAAGATGTTTGGTGCGTCGCAGAGTACCTCATCGCGGCGAGGCATTACCCGCTCTTTCCCGACAAGGTGGCGCGCTCTCTCCCCCGGCTCGACCGCCGCAGCTTCGAAGCAGGGATGCACGGCTGGGTCAAGCACTGAAGAGATTCGCAAGCAACAGGGAAGCGATCTCTAGTCCGGAAGCAGAATCCTTCCATCCTCCGCGATCTCGAAGTAGGGATTCCAGGCGACCTCCCACGCAAAGCCGTCCGGATCGGCAAAGTATCCGGAGTACCCGCCCCAGGATGCATTCTTCGCGCGCTTCAGCACTTTCGCTCCTGCTGCCTCGGCCTCCGCAAGCACCGAGTCAACTTCTTTGCGGCTCCGCGTGTTGTACGCGAGAGAGAATCCTTTGAATCCGCGGCCATCGTCAGCAAGGTTTGCATCTTCTGCAAGCGCGTGTCGCGGATACAGGGCGAGGATTGCGCCTCCTGCCTGGAAGAAGACGATGCCGTCGGATTTCATCGCGCTTCGCTGCCAGCCAAGGCGCTCGTAGAAGCCCTTGCTGCGCTCCAGATCCTCCACACCCAACGTGATGATGCTCAGGCGTTGCTCCACCTCAGACACCTCCTCAGAACAGGATAGACATTGACCGTACTTGCGGCTTCTTCAAGTAAACCTCCAGCTTCTGTGGGATACTTGGCCAAAGAGTGTCCCCCAATGAGCAAAGAGAATCCTTACGCAGACTATCTTGGCGACCAGGAGCCACTGAAAGTGCTCTCCCTGACCGCGCGAAAAATTGAGGCCATCCTCGAAGACCTTGGTTCGGTGCGTGTGAACCAGGCTCCGGCGCCGGGCAAGTGGAGCGCGCGGGAAATCGTATCTCATCTGGCCGATTGCGAGTTGGTCTTCGCCTTTCGCCTGCGGCAGACGCTGAGCGAGGACCACCATGTCATCCAACCTTTCGATCAGGACAAATGGGCCGCAAAATATGCTGGCTATGACGCGCGAGAAGCGCTCTCAGCATTTCATTCCGTGCGGAACTGGAACCTGGCCTTCATCCGCTCGCTCGCTCCCGAAGAGCACACGAAGTCTGTCACACATCCGGAGCGCGGCACGATGACCTTCCAGAACATCGTCGAGACCATGGCCGGGCACGACGTCAATCATCTGCGTCAGCTCGAAGGCATGGTGAAGAAGTTTGCGCCGGAGCAGTCGGCGCTTGCCGCCACCGATTAGTGCGATGGGGCCGCGATATTTTTGCCGAAGCGGTACGTCACGCCTACAGAGGCACGCACCGTCCAGTCGCCGTTCTGTAATAGATCGTTGAAGAGGTGCCAGTAGACGTAGTCGCTTTGCAAGCGCACGCCGAGATGGTGCGTGACATACCAGTCAAACCCTCCGCCAAAGCCATAGAAACCCTGCCAGTCGAGCTTGCTGCCCGATGGAACCAGCTGCGCGACCACCGCGGTCGCAAACGGGTCCGTGGGATGTGGCGTGACCCTCTGTCGAATTGCGCCGAGAGACGGCCGGGCGAAAAGTGTCACATTTTTGAAGTGCCGGTATTCGAACTGCGGACCGAGAGCGAAGGTCTGTGAGAAGGCATCGGTAGGCACGACAAGCTGGTAGCCGGGGGGAAGCTGGCCGACCGAGATGAGGTATTCAATTTCCTGATTCAGTTGCTGCTGCAGCGAGGTCTTCAGGACACTCGTGGTCAGTGAGTTGTGCCCCGTGACGACCGAATAATCGAAGCCCAGGGCATACCAGGTCTTCATATTGCGCCCTATCTGCAGGTGATAGCCGCGCTCGGCAAGGTTTAGATTGGGTGTTTCAAAGTAGGTGAATCCGTTGTAGATGTTGTACTGGCGCACGTCGGTTTGTTGTGCGAAAACCGAACGTGAGAGGAGCGGGGGGAGTAACAGCGCGGCCGTAAAAAAAGCCGTCCCCACGGTTTTCAAACCGCGCAGGATCATCGACTTCTCCTTGTTTATCGAACCGCCGTATGAAACGCGCCGAGGCCATCGATTGTCAACAGTGACGACCTGCATTTTCGTCGAGGAGTAACGGGCGCCGGCCCAATTTGCTCTACAATACCGGGAAGCCTTTGCGTGCCAGTCTGCGTCGATGAGTCCTTGCCGGCACCCGCGCATCTGCTCTACTAAATCATGATTGAACATCCTCTTCCCGAAGCCCTGACTTTTGACGATGTACTTTTGGTGCCTGCTTACAGCGATGTAGTTCCCGCGCAGGTAAGCACGCAGACCAGCCTGACAAAAAGGATTCTGCTCAACACTCCCTTGCTGAGCGCGGCCATGGATACGGTGACCGAGTCCCGGCTGGCCATCGCCATGGCGCAACAGGGCGGGCTCGGCATCGTCCACCGGAATCTCACGCCCGACCAGCAGGCGAGCGAAGTGGACAAGGTAAAGCGCTCGGAGAGCGGGATGATTGTCGATCCGGTCACCATTACGCCCGATCAGCTCATCTCCGACGCGCTCGAAGTGATGCGCCGCTACAAGATTTCCGGCGTGCCGGTCACCAAGAACAAGCGGCTCGTCGGCATCCTCACCAATCGCGATCTGCGTTTTGAAACGCGCACCGATATTCCCATCGGGGATGTGATGACGAAAGATAACCTCATCACCGTGCCTGTCGGGACCACGCTCGAAGAAGCCGAGTTGATCCTCCACAAGCATCGCGTGGAGAAGTTGCTGGTCGTCAATGGCGACTATGAATTGAAGGGCCTGATTACCGTCAAAGACATCCAGAAAAAGCTGAAGTATCCCAACGCCTCGAAGGACGAGAAGGGACGGCTGCGTGTGGGTGCGGCCATTGGCGCGACCGGCGACTTCCTTGAACGGGCCGCCGATCTGGTCAGGAGTCGCGTCGATGTTCTGTCGATCGACTCGGCGCACGGACACTCGTCACGTGTGCTCGAAGCGGTGCGGTTGGTGAAGAAGCAGTTTCCGGATGTGGATCTGCTCGCCGGCAATGTGGCTACGTATGAGGGTGCCAAGGCTTTGATCGAGGCGGGCGCAGATGCGGTCAAGGTAGGCATCGGGCCGGGCTCGATCTGCACCACGCGCATGGTGACTGGCGCGGGCATGCCGCAGATTACTGCCGTCAGCGAGGCATTTCGCGCGGGCCGCGAGTACGGCATTCCGGTCATCGCCGACGGAGGCATCAAGTATTCGGGAGATGTGGCGAAGGCCATTGCAGCGGGCGCAAACGCCGTGATGATCGGCTCGCTCTTCGCGGGCGTCGACGAGAGCCCCGGCGAGACGATTCTCTACCAGGGGCGGTCGTTCAAAGCCTATCGCGGCATGGGGTCGCTTAGCGCGATGTCGCAAGGTTCGGGCGAACGATATTTCCAGGGCTCACAGGATTTCCGCGACGAGCCAGCGCGTCCCGAAAGTGTGGTTTCGCGCGAGCAAAGCGGGCAGAATCGCCTGGCGAAGTATGTGCCGGAAGGCATTGAAGGGCGCGTGCCGCATCGTGGTCCCCTCGAAGCCATGGTCTACCAGCTTGTCGGCGGATTGCGCTCGGGCATGGGCTATCTGGGTTGCGGGACGATCGAAGAGCTGCAGACCCGGTCGCGCTTCGTGCGCATCTCCAACGCCGGCCTGCGCGAGAGCCACGTTCACGACGTGATCATCACCCGCGAAGCCCCGAACTACCACGTCGAATAGGACTGGCCGCCCAGGCACACGCGGCTTCGCCGCATTCTCAGCCTGCCACAGGAGCCAGCGCCCGCTTGCGCAGGATCACCTTTCGGCGCTTCCGCCAGTCCTCGTTCAGGCCGATCAATTCCCATGGAATCTCCGGCGAGAGATGCCGCAGGACTGAGTCGCTGGATGGATGGATGCGTAGCGCCGGCGCGACCAGGTACAGCAACGGCGGCTGATCGGAAAGCTCGATGCCCGGAAAGTAGCCATGCTCCTCGAAGGCGTTCTCGCGTTGCAGTTGGCGCACGCGCGACCAGTAGTCGAGGGCTTGCAGCGGCAGTTGCAGATCGTCGTCCGCCTTAAGCTCGATTACGGCCAGTCGTCCGCTGTGCGTGACGGTGAGCAGATCGAGCATGCCGCGATCTCCCGCCGAAAATGCCGGAACCTGCGAATACAGAATGTCGGCGCGGATGGCTGGTTCGATATCGACAATGTCGCGGCGCATCTCGGACTCGAGCCACCTCTCGGGTTGAAGACGGAAGAGAGGATTGCGCAATGAGCCGCTGGCATGGCGGTTCTCAAAGAGCCGCCCGGTAAGGTCGCGGAATAGCTCCTCGGTCTCGGGAGTGAGCGGCGTCTCATTCGCCCCCGCGCCGAAGGTGATCTCGTCCTGCCGCGCGAACGAACCGGCTGCGAGGCCATGCCGGATACGGGCGAATTCAAGGCCATGCAGTACGAAAGCGATCTCGGTGGCGCTGCGCGGGCGGACCTCCGTCGCCGCACGCAGTCCGGGGCGCATCAACCCCAGAACGTGGTCGACTGTGGAGCGGAAACGTTCCAGCGCAGCCTTCGGGTTGAAAGCATGCACGAGTTGGCAGTGGAGATTGCCCGAGTTGCGCAAATCGACCGGTTCAAGTTGCTCAGTGCGCTCGTCGAGTTCGTACAGCTCCCACTTGGCAACTGCAGAATTGAGCCACCGCATCCTGGCGCACGTGGTCCGGGCGGTTCCCTGCGGAACGATAACCTTCAGCCCCTCAAACAGCCGCCGTCCGCCGCCGTGCTCACGGCAGTAGGCCAGCCACAGAATGCCAAGCGTGAGAATTCCGTCGATCGTGGGCTGGGGCTCTTCCGCGTTGACAGCGATCACGCTCCATGCCGCTGTCCCCCGCGTCAGGACTCCGCGCGCGTAGGCGGGCCCAAAGCTGTTCTCAAGGTCGGCAGCGGTGCGGAAGCCCTCGGCGGTCCAATCGGGAAAGCCGCGCACCAGCACGCGATCCAGAACCCGGAGATACTTCGCGCGCGTCGCCTCACGCGAGGAAGGCGTCCGGCGGTCACGATTAGGAACCAGTTCCAGCACCTGCGGGCGAGTCTGGCCGAAACGCCGCGTCTCCAGGCGGAGCGAGTCTTTCCGCACCTGCAAGCCCCGAATAGTGCGGACGAGATTCCGCTCCTCAGACCACAGATGCAGCAGGCAACGGCCGTGCTCTGCGGAAAGGGAGTAGCGCGCCGAACACATGTCGAAAATCACGCGGCCGTCTTCCAAAATGGCCGCGTGCGGATGCTCGACAAAGAAGTCTTCGAGCTCGCGGGCCAGTTCCGCGGTGGGGATTTCAGCAGTGGCGACGGGCATTGCGACGATGATGCGTGGCCGCCAAGCCGCGCATCAAGCGAATTGCTACCAACCTCTACTCTTTCGTAATGCGACGATATGGGCGACGTGGTGGCGCGAGTGCCAGTCGTACAGAGCAATCGCCTCGACCAGAGGAGTACGGCCATCCTCGGAGTGGTTATAGCCGCGTTGCCACTGCTCTTCGGAAAGCGATTCAAACAGCGCCACCCAGCGACGGTGCAGCGATTCAAGCAGGTCAAGCGACACGTCGATGGGCAGCGTACGTGCGTCGGCGAGTTTCGCCCATGACTTCTCGTCGTAGGCCTTTACGGTCGGCCAGTCTTCGGTGAGTGCCAGACGCGTGCGCACATACGCATTCATGTGGCTGTCGGCGACATGGTGCACGAGCTGACGAATCGTCCAGCCGCCTTCGCGGTAGGGCGTGTCGATCTGGGCTTCGTTCAGGCCGTAGACCGCTGCACGTAGGTTCTCCGGCAGCGCAGACAGCGTAGCAATGTAGCCGTGCAGATGGGCCGCGTCGATAACGGCAGGGCGGGTGAAATCACCAATGGGGTAACGCGGGTCAGAAACTGGATGGCTTGCCATGTCATTAGAAATAGCACGCGCGGGCCGAATTGTGGTTGGGTGTGCTGGACTCGATCAAAACGCCGGAGCCCGGCACACCCGCCGAGCTTACGCGTGGTGGTGGTAGTGATGGTGATGATTGTGGTGATGGTGCGGCTGTGCATAGGCCGAAGCCGAAAACACCAGCGCCAGGGAGAGCAACAGAAGCTTTTTCATGCCGAGATATTAGCAAGGGATTGGGGCGCGAAAACGCGGAAACTCCAGGGCGGAATACGCGGAGTTACCTTCAACCGGACGTTTACCAGAATCCGCGATGAGCCTAGAATCATGACTAGCTCATCCAAACTATAGGACCCCATGACTCTTCCGCCATCGCCGGCAGTCGCCGGACCGCAGCACAAGAAGTATTTCTTCGAAAAGTTTGGCATCACGGAGCGGCTTCTTGAGCGCTGCCTGGGTGAGGCTCTTTCCGCGGGCGGCGACTATGCCGACCTCTACTTTGAGTCGATTGCCTCAACCTCGATCGGAGTGGACGAGTCGCTCGTGAAGTCGGCGAGCCAGGGCGTGAGCGCCGGCTGCGGCGTTCGCGTGGTGAGCGGCGAGCGCACCGGATACGCCTACACCGATGACCTCTCTCCCGACCGCCTGCTACGCGCCGCGCGTACCGCGGCCCTGATCGCGAGCGGCCCCGCCAAGCAGCCGGTGCAGGGCTTCACGGAGACGAAGACGCCCAGCCTGTATCCTGCTCCGGCCGTCGATCTCGACAGCGATCTCTCCGCCAAGCTGGATCTCGTGAGACGCGCGGACCTCGCCGCGCGAGCCTATGACCCACGGATTACTCAGGTGCGGGCCGGCTATTCTGATGAGCTGCGGCGCATCCTCATCGCCGCGTCCGACGGCACCTTTGCCAGCGACACCCAACCCTTGGCGCGCCTGAATGTGTTTGTGCTGGCCAAGGAAGAAGACCGCACAGCGCGCGGAACCTCAGGCGGCGGCGGACGAGTCGAGATCGATTTCTTCCAGATAGAGAAAACGCCGGAGCATTTTGCTCGCGAGGCCGCCCGTCAGGCCATTCTGCAGTTAGGCGCGGTCGCCGCTCCGGCCGGCGAGATGGAAGTCGTCCTCGGTCCCGGATGGCCCGGCGTTCTGCTGCACGAGGCCGTTGGGCACGGACTCGAGGCGGACTTTAACCGCAAGAAGACCTCGGCCTTTGCAGGCATGATCGGCCGTCAGGTCGCAAGCTCGAAGGTGACCGTCGTTGATAACGGCACCATGCCCGGCCGGCGCGGTTCTCTGAACGTGGACGACGAGGGCTCAGCGACTCAGGAGACTGTGCTGATCGAGAACGGCATCCTCAAAACCTATCTGAGCGACAAGCTTTCTTCGCGCCTGATGGACATGCCGCACACTGGCAACGGGCGGCGCGAAAGCTATCAACAGATTCCCATGCCGCGCATGACCAATACGTATATGCTGGCCGGCGAAGACGCACCAGAAGATATTATCCGCAGCGTGAAGCGCGGGCTCTATGCTGTGAATTTCGGCGGTGGCTCGGTCGATATCACCAGCGGCAAATTTGTCTTCTCGGCGTCAGAAGCCTATCTCATCGAAGACGGCAAGATCACCGCTCCGGTTCGGGACGCCACGCTGATCGGCAACGGACCCGAGGCGCTCAAATACGTCTCCATGGTCGGCAACGATCTCGAGCTCGACGAAGGCGTGGGCACCTGCGGGAAAGAAGGGCAGAGCGTGCCGGTAGGCGTAGGCATGCCGACGGTAAAACTCGACCGCATGACAGTCGGCGGCACGGGAAGGTAAGAGACGGGAAGGAAGTTTCAATTGGAAATAGTAGATGTGAAACAGTTTGTTTCGACGGCCGATGGATCGCGCCGTTATGCATGGAAGACCATTCCAGTCGGCGAGGCGTTGAAAATCGCGGAGCCGCGCCTGCGGTGCCCCGAGTGCAAGGGGATCATCGCCTTGCGTCGGAGAACAGAAGACGGCGCAATGCCGAATCGCGGAGAGCACCGTGCCAAGAACCGCGGCTGCTCGCTTGGCGACTGCTTCGACGGCGTGAAGCGCCTGGCGGCGAACCCGATCGAACCGGATGAGGAAAGCATTGGTGAGTAGCGTATCCCAGCTTGCCGCGAACGACCTTCAGCAACTGGCTGCAGACATTGTTACAAGAGCCGTAAAGGCAGGCGCGACCGACGCCGAGGTGACGATTCGAGAGGGCGACGAATTCTCGACCGTCGTGCGCATGGGCGAGGTCGAGACGCTGAAGGAATCGGGCTCGCGGGGCATGGGACTGCGCGTGCTCGTCGCCTCAGAGAACGGCCATCGCGTAGCCAGCACGTCGACCAGCGATTTCTCGGCGGAAGGCGTCGAGCACCTGGTGCGCGGGGCGCTGGCGTTGGCGCAGGTCACATCGGAAGACCCATTCGCCGGACTTGCCGACACCAGCGAGTTCGGCAAGCTTGAGAACGATCTCGAGCTCTATCACGAAGACGTCTATTCTCTCGAGACTGCGCAGCGCATCGAATACGCGCACCGTGCCGAGTCGGCGGCTCTGGCTGCTGACACGCGCATCACTAACAGCGATGGCGGCAGCTTCGACGCGGCAACCGGGCGCAAGATATTCGCCAATTCACGCGGGTTTACCGGCCAATATCGTGCCTCGTCCTGCTCCATCTCCGCCAGCCCCATTGCTCTGGGGAAAAACAACGAGATGCAGCGCGACTACTGGTACACCTATGCGCGCTCGCTCAAGAAGCTCGACACGCCTGAGTCGGTCGGCGTGGAAGCAGCGCGGCGCACCCTGCGCAGGCTGGATGCGCGTCGCGTAAAGACGCAGCAGGTGCCCATTATCTTCGCGCCCGAGATTGCCCGATCCCTGATCGGAGCGATCTTCGACGCAGCCAGCGGAGACAGCATCTATCGCGGCGCGTCCTTCTTCGCCGGCAAGCTGGGCGAGCAGGTGGCCGATAAATCCGTCACAGTCATCGACGATCACACCATCGTTGGCGGCTTTGGAACCTCACCCTTCGATGGCGAGGGCCTGCCATCACGGCGCACGGTCATCGTTGAGCGAGGCGTGCTCACCAACTACCTGTTGAATACTTACACCGGCCGCAAGCTGGGCATGAAGAGCACCGGCAACGCAGCGCGCGGCCTCGCAGGAAATCCCGGCATTGGCGCAGGCAATCTCTTTCTTGTCGCGGGCGCCGCGACGCCGCAGGAGATTCTGGGCGGCGTGCCGTCGGGTCTCTATGTCACGGAGTTGATGGGGCAGGGCGTGAACATGGTCACCGGCGATTACTCGCGCGGCGCATCCGGCCAGTGGATCGAGAACGGCGAGTTGGCCTACCCTGTACAGGAGATCACCATCGCGGGAAATCTGAAGGACATCTTCCGGAACATCACGGCCATCGGCAACGACCTCGAGTTCCGTGGCTCGGTCGCCTCTCCAACCCTGCGCGTGGACGGCATGACCATCGCCGGGGAGTAATCTTCTGAGTGGTGATATTGCTTGCTCTCCTCGCAGATAGCGTTTGATCCGCAGAACCCTCAATGGGCGCAGATTCCCGCTCGGGCCGGGGTCTTCGCCCTCTTTGCCGCTGACGAGCGTGCCGAACCCTACATAAGCCGAACGCCTAATCTGCGCAATCGTCTGCGGCGACTGCTGGCCGCGAGGCCCAACGAACAGCCCGGCCAGTCGAAGCGCCTTCGTCTTACGCAAAGCGTCGCTCGCATCGAGTACACCCTCACCGGATCGGACTTCGAATCGTGGCTGCTGCTCTATCAGGCCTCCGCGGCGGCCTTCGGAGAAAGAGCGCGCAAGCGGCTGCATCTCAAGCCGCCGACCTTTCTGCGCATGACGATGGACAATGCGTATCCCCGCGTATATGTAACCAATCGAATTACAAAATCGGCCGCGAACGACTCTTTCGGCCCTTTCCCCTCGCGCGTAAGTGCCGAGATTTTCCTTGAAAGCATGCTGAACCTCTTTGAGTTGCGCCGCTGCCACGAGGATCTTCATCCCGACCCGGCATTTCCTGGCTGCGTCTACTCCGAGATGAAGAAGTGCATGGCCCCCTGCTTCAAGGGCTGCACCGACGAACGCTATGCGCAGGAAGCTGCGGCCGTGCACGCATTTCTCGCAACGCGGGGCCAAAGCCTTACCGGGGATCTGACCCGTCAGCGTGCACAGGCCTCTGAGGATCTTGATTTTGAGCGGGCAGCAGAGATTCACACCCGGCTCACCAAAGTGGAAAGCGCCGTGACGGGCGTCTCACCGGCTGTCCGTGCGCTGGCGGAATTGAACGGTGTGATCGTGCAACCGGCAAGCGAACCCGGCCACGTAGCGCTCTTTCTATTGAGCAAAGGATCGCTCGCCGGACCGGCCCTCTATTCCGTGGCCGGTATGCGGCACCCGAACGAGCAGTCAGGATCGTCCTCGCTCTTCCCGCATCCGGCGGCCCTTGCGCCAGTGCCCCTCGAAGAGTCTCCGCTGGTTCGGCTGGCCGCGCGCGACGAACTCGAATCGCGCCTTGACGACGCGCTCAACACGCTCGCCGTCCGGTCGGCAAAAAGCACGCAACAGATGGCGGACCATCTCTGCCTGTTCACCCGCTGGTACTATCGCCCACAGGCGCGACGCGTTGGCGAAGCAATTTTCACCGAAGCCCACGAGGTCCCCAAAAAGCCGCTGATGCGCGCGATCTCCCGTGTTTACCAGCAAGGACAGCCCGGCCAGCAGCCTGAAGACCCGCCCGCTGCCGGGCAGCCAGCTGGCTAGGCGCAGGCGATAATATCTACCTAAAGCTTTTCGGAACCAACGGCCGGAAGGAATGCGTACAAAAGTTCAAAATGGCATTCTCCGTTCTTGCCGCGATTGTTACCGACCTCGACCACTTCTTGGAGCCAGACGCATGATTCTTGAGGACATCCGCTACGCACTACGGCAGTTTGCCAAGGCTCCCGGGTTTACCGCGACAGCGGTTCTGACGCTCGCCCTGGGGATAGGCGCGACGACGGCGATCTTCACTCTCGTCTACGCGGTGCTGCTCAAGTCGCTGCCGGTGTCGAACCCGAGCGAGTTGATCCGCGTCGGCGACAACGAGAATTGCTGCATCAACGGCGGCATGCAGGACAATTGGTCGCTCTTCTCCTATGAGCAGTACAAGCAGTTTCGCGACAACACGCCGGGATTCTCGCAACTGGCAGCCTTCCAGGCTGGTCACAACCAGATTGGCGTGCGCCGCGAGGGCAGCAATCATCCGGCGGAGTCGCTGATCGGAGATTTTGTTTCGGGCAATGCCTTCGACACGCTGGGCCTCAGGGCCTATGCGGGACGTCTGCTGAAGCAGTCCGACGATGACAAGGGTGCGCCTTCAGTGGCGGTAATCAGCTATCGCACTTGGCAGCAAAAGTACGGGGAAGATTCGTCGGTCGTCGGCGCGAGCTTTCAGATCAATGGCCAGCCGTTCACGATTGTCGGCATCACTCCGCCCGGATTTTTTGGCGAGCGGCTCGAAGGCGATCCGGCGTCGTTCTGGATACCGCTGAACAAAGAGCCGCTAGTCTTGGGCACCAACAGCGTGCTCGACGCGCCGGACCTCGACTGGCTCAACTTGATTGGCCGCATTCAACCGGGGGCCAACCAGAAGGAGATGGAGGCGCGGATGCAAGTGGGACTGCGCCAGTTTTTGCAAAGCCCAATACGCAAGCTTGACTCGCGCAGCACTGGGCTGATTCCGAAGCAGACGCTTCATCTTTCGCCGGGTGGCGGCGGCGTGCAGCGCATGCAGGAGCAGTTCAAGGATGCTCTGCACCTCCTGATGTGGATCTCGGGGGCAGTCCTGCTGATTGCCTGCGCAAACCTGGCCAACCTGATGTTGGTGCGCGCCACCGCCAACAGGCAGAAGATTTCGATACAGGCAGCTTTGGGCGCGCCCAGGTCCAGGCTGGTCGGCCAGGCCCTGACCGAGAGTATTGTTCTCGCCGTGCTCGGAGGCATAGCCAGCCTGATCGTGGCCTACGGCGGAGCGCGGCTGATCGTGTATCTGGCTGCGGGCAAGAGTTACGTACCGATCGACGCTACGCCCTCACCGGCAGTGCTGGCATTTGCCTTTGCTGTGTCCATGGTGACGGGGATACTCTTCGGCGTAGCGCCGGCATGGGTGACGGCGCATGCTGATCCGATCGATGCGCTGCGCGATGCAAACCGCACGATGAAGCACAGCGGTCTGTGGACACAGAAGGCCCTTGTGGTAGTGCAGGCGGCGTTCTCCCTGATGCTGCTGTGTGCGGCGGCCTTGCTCATCCAGAGCCTGCGCAATCTGCATCATCAGGACTTCGGATTCGACACGACGAACCGGTATATTCTGCACATCGATCCGCAGATGGCTGGCTATAAGGTAGAGCAGATTGACGCGTTGGATCGCCAACTTCACGATTCTCTGGCAGCGATTCCCGGCGTGAAGTCGGTGGCCTGGTCGACCTACAGTCCCATGGAAGGCGACAACTGGGGCACCGGCGTTTACTTTGAAGGCAGGCAGCCTCCACCGCCCGGCAGCAACGAAAATGGCGCATCGTGGGTGCGAGCGAGCGCCGGATATTTCGATGCGGTGGGCACGCGCATCATTGGCGGCCGACCAATTACTGAACAGGACACGGCTTCCACGCGCAACATCGCCGTGGTCAACCAGGAATTCGTGAAGAAGTTCTACAAGGATCAAAATCCGATCGGACAACACTTTGGCACTGACGACCAGAAATATGCCGGCATGTATGAGATCGTAGGTGTCACCGAGAACACCAACTACTGGCAGCCGACGAGCAAGATGCGCCCCATGTTTTTCGTCTCAGCGACCCAGCATTTGCATATCGACGATCCCGATGTAAAGCTTGGCGACACTTTCTCCCACATGCACCTCAACGCGTGGGAGCTGCGTACCAATCGGACGGTTCCTGGACTGGAGTCTCAGGTACGTGAAGCTCTGGCCCAGGTCAATCCGAACCTGACGGTGATCGACTTCCAGACGTTCGACGAGCAGGTGCAGGAGAACTTCAACCAGCAGGCGATGGTCGCAGACCTGACCTCCGTATTTGGACTGCTGGCCCTCGTGCTGGCTTCGATCGGTCTTTATGGCGTGACGGCGTACGCCGTGGCACGGCGCACGGGCGAAATCGGTATCCGCATGGCGCTGGGCGCGGATCGGACGGATGTCCTGCGTCTGGTGTTGCGGGGCGCGTTTCTCCTTGTGGGGATAGGGCTGGCCCTCGGCATCGTCTTCACCATGCTGGTCGGCCGGTTCATGGCGAGCCAGCTGTTTGGCGTCAAAGCCTACGACCCTGCCATTCTGCTGATCACAACAGTGATCCTCGGAGCGGCGGCGCTGATTGCATCGGTCATCCCGGCGCAGCGCGCGGCCAGCATCGAGCCCATGGAGGCGTTGAGAACGGAGTAAGCGCTGCGTCTAACTCGGTCGCTCTTTCAAAATTCGCCGGAGATCGCGCGCTGAATGAAGCACAGCGTGAATGACGATTCGTTCCGGAGTGCATTGATAGACAATCATGTATTTCTGAACAGGGAAGAAGAGGACCGAACGCGGGGTTAGATCCACTCGCGGATGTCCCGCTCTCGGAAACTGCTCAAGAAGGTCGAATGTCTTGAAGAATTCTTCTTCGATCTGGTCTGCGATTGACGAACTAGACTGAGCCGTGAGGTACTGCCAAACTTCGTTCAGATCGTCGACCGCTTGGGGTGAAAGAATGTAGCGCTTTGTCACGAGCGGCGCTGTTTCCTCGCTTGAAGGATGCGGCGTGCTTCATTGCCTGGAATTCCTTCGCCCCGCTCGATCTGAGAAAAGCTGTGTTCTATCTTGAGCCTGATCAATTCCCGATTGTCGTGAAGCCAGGTTTCCTGGGCGTCAAGCAATTCGAGCGCATGAGCGATCACTTCTTCAGGGTTTTTGAAGTGGCCCAGTTCGATTTCGCGCTTAATCCGCTGTTCGCTGGTTTCATCAACAGAGACATTCATACCAAGAGTCTACGACAGGTCTGCGATCTGCAAAACAGGACCAAAATTCAGTCCTACTTCTTCCTTGCTTTCACCTTGAACCAGATCGGCGAGCCTTCAAACCCGAAGGCTTCGCGAATCTGATTCCCAAGAAAGCGCTCGAAAGAGAAGTGCAGCTTCACGTCCCGGTCGGTGAAAAGGACAAACGTAGGCGGCGCGACCGCGGCTTGGGTCATGTAGAGAATTCGAACCCGCTTCGACAGCGGCACGCCTGCCTTTTGAAAATCGACCCGCTCCAGAAACCTGTTCATCTGCCCGGTGGTTACGCGCTTGCGCCGCTCCTGCGCGACACGAATCGCCGTGTCGAGCACGCGGTTAAGGCTCCGGCTGTCCTTTTGCGCCTTGGCCGCAGAGATGAAGACAATCGGTGCGTAGTCGAGATATTTGAGTTGATCGCGAACCTGGCTCTCGAAAATCTTCATGTCCGCCGGAGGCTTGCCGTCCGTGCGTCCCGTTGTCACCAGGTCCCACTTGTTGACGACAATCACCACCGACCGTCCGCTCTCGTGCGCATAGCCGCCAATCGTCGCGTCCGATGCCGTCACGCCTTCCGTCGCGTCAATCATCAGGAGAGAAACATCGGCAGCCTCGAGATGGCGGCGGGCCATAATGACCGAGAGTTTTTCTGCCATTAGTTCAGTCTTGCCCTTGCGGCGAATACCCGCCGTATCGATGATGCGAAGCTGCTGGCCCTGGTAGTCAATCACCTCGTCAACGGCGTCGCGCGTCGTCCCCGCAATCGGCGAAACAATGGCGCGCGAGGTGCCGGTCAGCGCGTTCAGCAGGGTTGATTTCCCGACATTCGGGCGTCCAATGATGGCCAGCCGAGTCTCGTGTTGCTGATATTCGCCATGCGTCCGGTGCACGGACTCTTGGGTCTCGTCTTCAGCACTAGATTCCTCTTCCACTGCGTCTTCCACCGGCCTGTCGTTGAAGGGCAGGACAGCGAAGACCTCGTCCAGCAGCTCGCCGATATTGTGCCCGTGCTCCGCGGAGATGGCGATGAGATTCCTGATCCCAAGCTGGCGGAAGTTCTCCGCTGCAGCGTCGAGCGCCTCAACATCGATCTTGTTCACCGCAAGAAAAAGCGGCTTGCCGGAGCGGATCAGCAGACGGGCGAGATCGAGGTCGGGCGAAGCGAGTTCGGTGCGCCCATCGACCACCATCACAATCGCGTCAGCTTCCTGTACGGCGACCTGGGCCTGGCGAAAAATCTCTGCCGGAATCAGCGCCACATCGTCGGGGATGATGCCCCCCGTATCCACAATGCGCGCCGTGCGTCCGGACCACTCGACCTCGCCGTAGATGCGGTCGCGCGTGATTCCCGGTTCATCTCCCACAATCGAACGGCGCGAGCCGGTGAGGCGATTAAAGAGCGTCGACTTCCCAACGTTCGGGCGCCCAACGATTACAAACACGGGCTGGCCATCTCCGGTTTGCCCGGAGTTCTTGATTCGCGACTTCCTGCTATTGGATTTCTTCAACGTGCTTGCCGACCTGACAGGGATGAGATTCGTCCCTCAACGGCAAATGCCGCGAATGTGGACTGAGTTCGGCGCGATGGTATGCCCTTCATGATTCTATCGTGCAACAGTCTTGACGGCCCGTTAACTGACTCAGTGCGGAGAACGGTACTCCCGGGCTGAACCTGGGCTACAATCGAACTTTTTCACAGCGCACCGGATATCCTTAAGAAATCTACTACCGAGAATTCCGCCTTGTCCTCCACTACCCAAACCTCGCCCGCGCTACCTTCGCTTTACGACTTCTTCGCTCCCGGTGGAGTCCTCTCGCGGTCGCAGCTGCCCTATGAGTTTCGCCGCGGTCAACTGGAGATGGCGCAGGCCGTCGAGCGAGCACTCGACGAAAACCGCCACCTGATCGTGGAAGCCGGGACGGGCACCGGCAAGACGCTGGCCTATCTTCTGCCCGCGCTGCGCTCCGGACGACGCGTGATCATCTCCACCGGCACGAAAAATCTCCAGGAGCAGCTGTTCTTCAAAGACATTCCTTTCCTCGAATCGTTGCTAGGTCCGCTGCGCGTCTGCTACATGAAGGGCCGCGCGAATTACGTCTGCCGCCACAAGCTGTACGCGCTGCGCAGCCAGCCCATTCTTTCCGGCCTCGAAGAAATCTCGCAATATCACACCATCGCCGAGTGGGAGAAAACCACCGAGACCGGCGACCGCGCCGAGATTGACGATCTGCCCGAAACCAGCCAGCTCTGGGCCAAGCTCGACGCGCGCAGCGATGCCTGCCTTGGCCAGAGTTGTCCCGACTACGAGCGCTGTTTCATCACGGAAATGCGGCGCAAGGCGGCGGAGAGCGATGTGATCATCGTGAACCACCACCTGTTCTTCGCCGATCTCGCCATCAAGCAGCAGGCCGGATCCGCGCCCGACGGAGGCGTGCTGCCCGATGCAGGCATCGTCATCTTCGACGAGGCGCATGAGTTGGAAGACGTGGCGTCGAGCTACTTCGGCATCAGCCTGAGCAACATTCGCTTTGAGGAACTGGCCCGCGATCTGGAGACGATGCTGCGTGCCAAGCAGGCGCTCAACTCAAGCATTACGAGTGCGGCGCAGACCGCGCGCGAGCGGGCGCGGATGTTCTTCGCGGCATTGCCGCGCGGAGCGGCTAAGTCCGGCGCCGATGGCCGCATGCCCTTTCTCAATCGCGAGGAGTTTCTGGAGACACAGGGCGATCTCTATCTCGGCCTGCTGAATGCACTGCATCGTCTGGAAGGCGAGTTGGAGCGGGTGCGCGGCGTGGAGGAGGCTCCGCCCTTGAGAAAGCGCGCCGCCGATATTCGCGAGCAGTTGAAGTTCTTGCTGGAGGCGAATGAGCGTAATACCGTCTTCTGGCTGGAGCGTCGCGGGGGCAGAGGACACGGCTCGGCTCCGGTCACTTATCTACAGGCCACGCCCATCGACGTGTCGGAGCTGCTCGGTGAGCTGCTCTTCGAGAATTTCCCCAGCATCGTGCTCACCTCGGCCACGCTCACCGTGCAGGGAGGCTTCGCCCATATCCGCAAGCGCCTTGGCATGAGTGACGCACGCGAGTTGGTCGTGCCCTCGCACTTCCGTTACGGCGAGCAGGCGCTGCTCTATCTGCCACCTGATATGCCCGACCCGCGCCACGCGAATTTCCAGGAAGAAGCCGCGAAGCGCATTCGCCGCATGCTCGACATCACTCAGGGCCGCGCCTTCTGCCTCTTCACCAGCTATCAGCAGATGCACGATCTGTACGAGCGCCTCCTGGTCGAGGTGGGCTACCCGCTGCTGTTGCAGGGCACGGCTCCGCGCAAGGCGCTGCTTGAGGAGTTTCGCGAGACGCCGAACGCCGTTCTCTTCGGCACGTCGAGCTTCTGGCAAGGCGTCGACGTGCAGGGAGAAGCGCTGAGCTGCGTCATCGTCGACCGCCTGCCCTTTGCCGTTCCCACTGACCCGGTAGTGCAGGCGCGCATGCGCGCAATTGAAGAAGGCGGCGGCAATCCCTTCTTCGAATACCAGGTGCCCTCGGCCGTCATCACGCTCAAGCAAGGCTTTGGCCGGCTCATTCGCTCGCTCGAAGATCGCGGCGTGCTCATGCTCCTCGATCCGCGTATCCAGCAGAAACGCTACGGGCGCGTCTTTATCGAGAGCCTGCCGCCTTACCGCATCACGCAGGACATCGCCGCTGTCGAGACCTTCTTTGAGCGGAACTAAATCGCGCTTGACCATCCTCGCGCGCTTGCCTCAGAGTTGGTCTGCTTCCTCATTTTCCTGAAGGACAAGATATGCGAACGATCCACAGGATCTTTGCGGCTATTTTGTCGTGTGCCTTGATCACCCTTGCACACGCCCAATCGCCCGACCCTCTGAAGCCGTTTGTGACCGAAGATGCCCCCATCCTGGTGCTGAACAACGTCCGCCTCATCGACGGCACAGGCGCGCCGGCGCGTGAGATGATGCGCGTCGATATCGATCATGGCAAGATCACGAATGTGCAGAGCGCGCTGCTGCGCAATGCCTTTCCCCCCAACGCCAAGGTGCTCGACATGACCGGCAAGACCGTCTTTCCCGGACTCGTCGGCATGCATGAGCATCTTTTTTATCCCTTGCCCGACGGCGGCCCCGGCCTGCTCCCGCTCTATGGAGAGATGGCCGACAGCGCACCTCGCCTCTACCTCGCCGGCGGAGTCACGTCTGCACGCACTGCCGGAAGCCTGGAGCCTTACACTGACATTTCAGTGAAGAATGCAATCGATGGCGGGCAGATCCCCGGCCCGAAACTCTTTCTCACCGGCCCGTATCTTGAGGGTTCGCCCTCTATCGGCCCTCAACTGCACACGCTTACCGGCCCCGACGACGCGGCGCGCCTCGTCGACTATTGGGCGGCGGAAGGCATCACCTCGTTCAAGGCTTACATGAACATCACGCCGGATGAGCTTAAGGCCGCCATCGAGCACGCGCATGCGAAAGGTTTGAAAGTAACCGGACACTTGTGCGCCGTGGGCTTCAAAGAGGCCGCAGCGCTGGGCATCGACAATCTGGAGCATGGCCTTGCCGTGGACACAGAGTTCTATCCGGACAAGAAGCCCGGAGTCTGTCCCGGTATGCACCCGCCGCAGGTCGCGCTTTCGAGGCTGGACGTCGAGGGGCCGGAGATCCAGGCAACCATCCAGGATCTTATAGCCCATCACGTCGCGGTCACCTCCACGCTCGCCATCTTCGAAAGCTTTGTGCCCAACCGTCCCCCCATGAGCGAAGCCATGCGCGTACGCGAATCGCTGCTGCCTCAGGCCTGGGGAGACTACGTCACTGTGCGCGCTCGCATCGCGGGCTCAACCGAGCCGTCCCTTTGGGCGACACTCTTCAAGCAGGAGCTCCAGTTTGAGCGCGACTTCGTCAAGCGGGGTGGCCTGCTGATGGCCGGTTGCGATCCCACCGGGTACGGCGGAGTGCTGCCGGGCTTTGGCGACCAACGCAATATCGAGCTTCTTGTCGAGGCCGGGTTCACTCCGGAAGAGGCCATCCACATCGCCACCGAGAACGGCGCAGTGTGGCTCGGCGAAGATCAGCACTTCGGAACCATCGCTGCGGGCAAGGCCGCCGACCTCGTTGTGGTGAACGGCAACCCGTCCAAAGATATCCACGACGTCGAAAAGGTGGAGACGGTTTTCAAGGACGGCGTCGGCTATTCGCCCGACAAACTAGTCTCTTCCGTGCGAGGTCTGGTCGGAATCCGCTAGCATGAGTTCTGACGGATGGCTCGCAACCTCTACATTCTGGCCGCAACCTTGCTGCTCTTCGCGCTTGTCTCCTGCGGCATGACTCTACGAAGCCCGACCCTTCAGCCCGGCCTCCCCGGAAACGGCTCGCTGTGGAAGACGACGGGTCTTTTCCTCTTGCTCGGAGGGCTGATCGTCGCGCTCATGGGCGTGATGACGGCGATGTTCGAGCAGGTCGACCGCCGCGCCGACGAGCGTCGCCAGCGCGAGCGCGCCAGGCGCAAGCCGGGCTATTGATCCTTACAAAAGCTACAATAGACACAGGGCCTTTTGCCCGAGAGAGCTTACCGAAGAAATGTATGAAGTTACCGTGGAGCGCGATTTTTCCTCCGGACACTTTTTGAGGAATTATCGCGGCAAGTGCGAGAATCCGCATGGGCACAACTACAAGGTCCGCATCACCTTGCGTGGCGAAACTCTGGACGTCTCTGGATTGCTTCTCGATTTCAAAGATCTGAAGCATGTGATGCGACCTGTCATCGAGCGCCTCGACCACCAGATGCTGAACGATATTGATCCCTTTACCGAAATCAATCCGTCAGCCGAAAACCTGGCCCGCTATTTTTACGACGAGACCAATCAGCAGCTCAGTGAGATGACCAGCGGCCGTGTCCATGTGAAGGACTGCACCATCTACGAGACCGATACCACGACCGCAACCTACTACGAGTAAGTTCTTGTATCTCATCGAAATCTATAAATCCGTCCAGGGCGAGTCGAGCTTTGCCGGTGTGCCATGCATCTTCGTGCGTCTTGCCGGCTGCAATCTGCGCTGTTCGTGGTGTGATTCCGAATACACCTTCACCGGCGGCTACAAGCTCAGCGAAGACGAGGTTGTAGCCGAGGTCGCGAAGCTCGCGCCAGTCAAACTCGTTGAGTTCACCGGCGGAGAACCCCTGCTCCAGGAGCGCGAACTGATTCCGCTGATGGAGCGGCTGCTGGCTCTCGGCTATGAGCTGATGATCGAGACCAGCGGAGAGCGCCCGGTGGAGAACGTTCCCAATGCAGTCCACAAGATCGTGGACGTGAAGTGTCCGGGCTCGGGCGAAGCCGGACGCTTTCGTGTGACAAATCTGGCGTCCCTGACGGAGCGCGACGAGCTAAAGTTCGTCATTACCAATCGCGACGACTATGAATTTGCCCGCGATTTTATTCGAGCCAACGTGCTCGAAGGGCGCGTCGGACAGATCCTGCTCTCGCCCGCGTTCTCCAAGACTCCGACGCCCGACCGCAGCACAGCGAACTGCCTGCTTGATCCCCGCGAGCTTGTAGAGTGGATGCTCGCCGACGGCCTAAACGCACGCCTGAGCCTCCAAATTCACAAATATGTTTGGGAGCCGCAGAAAAAGGGCGTCTAGTGCTGGCTCTCCAAATACTTATCGAACGAAATCTCGAAGTAGAACATTTCTTTGCCTGCCGCGTCGCGTAGCTCGCGCAGGTTCAGCTTGGCTCCGCGGAGAGGATTGCCGCCCAACCCATCCATGTCGTAAAAAAGAAAGCCGGCACGCGTCGTGTGCGGTTCGACGGCAATCGCCGAGTATTCAAACTCTGAAAAATCCTGCTCGATCTTCGAGTCCGGAGTCTTCACTTTCCCGCCCATCGGAGGCAGCGGTGCGGGCATGGGAATCTTTTTGCCCGCATTGCTGACGTGCGTCATGCGGCGTTCTACGTCCTCCGGTTCGGCTGCAGGAATCTTGTCACCCGCGGCGCTGATGAAGTTAATACGAGCGTCATTCAAGGATACGGGCCGGTCCCCGTTGTTCGTCACGATGAGCCGAATCGGCATGAAGCCGTTTTTCAGGTAGTCAACTCGAAAGATGCTCTCCTTTTCTTTTGTATCGAAGGGCTCGGCTGCAATCACCACGTGGTCATCCGGGTGTGCATCGAAGGCCGCATAGGTCGAGGCGTCTTTTGCGGGCGGCGGAGCGTGGTCGGAAGCCGGAAGCGCCGCCGTCGCGAACGGGAGAGCGAGGGCGAGAGAAAACAGGGAAGGCAAGCGCATGTTCTTCCACACGATTATCATCTTCGGTTAAGACCTGCGTAAAGTGAGATTCGTAAGCGGATGCTCGTTCTCTACAGCCTCGCCTTGTTCCTTGTCCTGTTGGTCGGCGCCCCGTGGTGGCTCTTCAGGATGGCGACCAGCGGCAAGTATCGCGAAGGCCTCGCGGAACGCCTCGGCAGCGTGCCGCACCGGGTACTGTCCACCGGGAACGAGCCAGTGATCTGGGTGCATGCTGTGTCGGTGGGTGAGGTGCTTGCCGCAAGCCGGCTGATCGATGAACTGAGCGCTCGTGCTTCCGATTGGCGTGTTGTCGTCTCAACCACTACGCGAACGGGGCAGAAGGTCGCGCGAGAGCGTTTTGGCGCTCATAGGGTCTTCTATTTTCCTCTGGATTTTGCCTTTGCCGTGCGTGCCTGGCTGCGTGCCCTGCAGCCCCGCATGGTGGTGCTGTTGGAGACGGAGTTCTGGCCGCGTATGCTCTCCGAGTGCCGCCAGATGAAAATCCCAGTTGCCGTGGTGAATGCGCGCATCTCCGATCGCTCCTGGCCTCGCTATCAGGGGCTGCGCTTTCTCTGGAAGCGGCTGCTGAACAGCTTTGCCCTGGTCCTGGCGCAGAGTGAGCTAGACGCTGAGAGGCTGACTGCACTTGGCGCGAGCAATGTGCGCGTGGGCGGAAATCTGAAATTTGGCATCCGCGTGGAGAAAGCGGCGGCAGTAACTGAGGCTCTGCGAAAGAACCTGCCGCCCGGCTTGAAAGTGGTTGTCTGCGGGTCGACTCTCGAGGACGAGGAATCGTTGATCCTCAATTCACTGCCGCCGGATATCGTCACCATCCTCGCCCCTCGTCACCCCGAGCGATTCAGGTCGATCGAGAAGCTGGTCTCGCAACGCAAGTCTACGTTCCTCCTGCGTTCGCGATGGATGGAGTCACCCTCCCCCATCGCCGCAGGCACAATCTTTTTGCTCGATTCGATCGGTGAGCTGGCCTCAGTCTATTCGCTCTCCGACCTTGCCGTTGTGGGCGGCGGTTTCCTCTGGCCGGGAGGCCACAACCCGCTGGAACCAGCGCAATTCGGCGTACCTGTAGTGATGGGACCGCACTATGAGAATTTCCGCGACATCGTAGGCCGGCTATCCGACGCGGACGCGATTGCCGTGGTCGATCTCGACGAATTGCAGGACACGTTCAACCGTCTTTTGACCGACGAGCGTGCCGCGCGTGAGATGGGCGAACGGGCGCGCAGGGCTTTCGAGAGCGAAGCCGGAGCGACCGAAGATGCGGTCGACGCGTTGCTCGAAATCGTTGGATTGCGCGAGGCAGCGCGCCGATGAGTAGGGCCATCCTAGCTTCGCTCGTGCCACTCTACGCAGCGGCCGTGGGAGTAAAGAATCATGCCTACGATCACGGCTGGTTGAAGCCAAAGCATCTCGAATCGCCCGTGATTAGCGTGGGCAATCTTTCCGTGGGCGGAGCAGGGAAGACGCCTGTCGTGATCCGTCTCGCGCAGTTACTTACTGAGCAGGGCCGAAGTGTCGATGTGCTCTCCCGTGGCTATGGCCGCAGCGCAGAGAACACGGCACGGGCGGACGCAGAGGGCTCCGCCGAGCAGTATGGTGACGAACCCATTCTCATTGTGCGCAACGCGGGTGTGCCCGTCTATGTGGGCCCTGACCGATATGAAGCGGGATTGCTCGCAGAGCGTGAACAACTCAAACCCCACCTGCATCTCCTCGACGACGGATTCCAGCATCGCCAGCTTGCTCGCGACCTGGACCTCGTCGTCCTTCACCGCAGCGATTTCGATGAGCGTTTGCTGCCGGCCGGGCAGTTGCGCGAATCGTTGTCAGCCCTCAAACGCGCGTCTGTCATAGTTCTGCGCACCGAAGACCGGTACCTCGAAGACGAGTTGCAAAGACGCGGCATCGACGCACCCATCTGGATTCAGCACCGCCGCCTCATGGTTGAACCTTCGGCGCGGAGCATCGCGTTTTGCGGCATCGCCCGCCCCGACGAGTTTTTTACCGCCCTCCGCGCAAGCGGAGTTGAGATAGCGGCGACATCTCAGTATCGCGATCACCACGTTTACACCGATTCTGACCTCAAGCACCTCATCGAGCTTCGCGACACGCACCAGGCAACCTGCCTCGTCACGACGGAAAAAGACTGGGTGCGTCTGACCCCGGCACACAGAGCGCGACTAGCTCCCCTGAACGTAGCCCGCCTCGATGTCGTGTTCGAAAATGAGACAGCCGTCACTGCCCAATTACTCAGCCTGCTTGTGAGAAAATAAGGAATTGTCTCCAGCAGAAAAGCAGTTCCGTGTACTCATCGTGCGGCTTGGCGCGATGGGGGATATTCTCCATGCCTTGCCAGCCATCACAGCCCTCCGCGCAGCGCATCCGGAGTGGTTTCTGGGTTGGGCGGTCGAGCCTCAGTGGCGCGACCTGCTCTGCGCCGGCGAGTGCGATCAGCGCGGCCCGTGCATGCCTGTGGTCGACGCAATTCATGTCGTGGCCGCCAAACAATGGGCACGCTCACCGTTCAGCGTGGGGACGCTACGCGATATCCAGCGAGTGCGCCGCGAACTCCGCGAGACCCGCTACGACATCTGCATCGATTTGCAGGGAGCTGTCCGCTCAGCTGTCATCGGCAAATGGGCGCGTGCGTCACGGTTGATCGGCGAAGACAAGCCACGGGAGCACGCTGCGCGGTGGCTCTTCGGCGAGCGTGTTGAAACGAGGGGAGTGCACGTCATCGAACAGGCCGTTGAAGTGGCGAACGCCGTCGCAGGTGAATCACTCCCGTTGATGTTGCCCTCGCTACCGACAGATGTATCGGCGGAGACGGAGGCTGATAGCATCGCAAAGCCCTTCGTCCTCATCAGCCCTGGAGCAGGCTGGGGCGCAAAGCGCTGGCCTACCGAGCGTTACGCGACGGTCGCGCGTCGCTTTCATGAGGCTGGATACAGAGTCGTTGTCAACACCGGACCGGGCGAGGAAGCGATTACGCGGGAACTTGTCTCCCTCAGCGGTGGTACGGCGACGGCTCTTCAGCTCACAATTACGGAACTCATCGCAGTCACGCGCCGCGCCTCTATCGCGATTGCCGGCGACACGGGGCCGTTGCACCTCGCCTCCGCATTGAGCAAGCCGGTCGTAGGCATCTTCGGCCCCACCGATCCCGCGCGCAACGGACCCTTCTGGGGTAGCTTCAAAGCATTGCGCCATCCGGATAGCCGTCGCGACCACGCTCGCCATGCGGCGCCGGAGGCGGGCCTGTTGACCATCACGCCCGAAGACGTGTTCGAAGCCGCGATGGAATTGCTCGAGGAGGCGAAGTAGATGGCGGGCAGCTGGAGCAAAATCGCCAAGCGTATCCGCGTCCCCATGGGCTTCGCCTTCGCGCTGCTCTATCTTTGGCTGGCCCGGCCTACGCCCATGTTCATTGCACTAAGCCTGATCCTCGTCATTCCCGGAATTTGGCTGCGCGCTTACGCCTCCGGATACGTCAAAAAGAATATGGAGCTCACCGTAACCGGGCCCTACGCATTCACGCGCAATCCGCTGTATCTGGGTTCCATGCTCATCGCGTTTGGCTTCGCCCTGGCTTCTCGCAGTATCTGGATCGCGCTTGCGCTGGCCGCGCTCTTCGCCCTCATCTACATCCCGGTGATCCGCTCGGAAGAAGCATTTTTGCGATCGAAGTTTGACGGCTTCGAGGCTTACGCTGCGCGCGTTCCACGACTACTGCCGCGCCTGGTTCCGGCAATGGCAGACAATGACGAGCGAGGCGCCTTTTCAGCGACTTTGTATCGAAAGCACCGCGAGTACAATGCACTGATAGGTGCGATGGCGATCTATGCGGCTCTCGCGCTGCGAATCTATTTCTCCAGATGAACGCATTCTTGGATAGAGCGCGGCAGCCTCGCGCAGGTGAGTATTTGATTTGATTTGGCGTCCCGGATTCTTACGTATTTATAGAGTGTTTCCCATCTTTACCTGCCTGCTGTTGCTGGCAACGCTTAACGCGGAGACACCCCAATTGCCTCCGTCGCTGCACGCTCCGCGTGCGGGCTTCACTTTTCCCGCAAAACAAACCCTGAACTATGCCGTTGACTGGCGGGTCTTCCCGGCGGGCATTGTCGCGTTTCATCTCGAAGCGGACGGCGATCAGCAGCGCGTCTCCGTTACCGCGGACACCGTGGGCGCAGTTAATCTGCTGTTTCGTGTCAGTGACCGCTTTCAGTCTTCGTTCAATCGAGGCACCGGCTGTTCTGCGGGTTTCTCGAAGCAGATCATCGAAGGACGGCGGCAGGTGAACAGCGATCTGAAGTTCAACTACGCCGAGAGCAAGGGCGAATACACCGAGAAGAATCTCGTCTCCGGAATCAGTAAGCGTCAGGAAGTAACCATTCCGTCGTGCGTAACAGATTCGCTCTCCGCGATTTTCTACGCGGCCTCGCAGCCTATGACCGTCGGCCAGACTTTTGAAATGCCGCTCGGCGATACCATGAAAACCATCCCCGTAACCATGAAGGTGGAAGGCCGCGAAGAGGTGCGTACGCCTGCGGGAACCTTTCAGACGCTCCGCGTTGAACCGACTGCGGACGCGGGTGTCGTGAAGAACCGCGGCTACATCTGGCTCTGGTACACCGACGACGACCGGCACATGCCGGTGCAAATGCGCGCTCGATTTTTCTGGGGCACCATCACCTTCCGTCTGACTTCTGTCGAACAAAAGTAAGTTCTACTGGATTCGATACCGTTCGCGCATCAGCCGCTGCAGGCGCGGCTTGTAGATGAGGTCGTAGGCGAGTTCCTTGTCGGGAAACATGGCGAGCGCGGCACGTCGGCTGTCGGCGACCATCTCCGACGCTTCATCGATGGTGAGCGTACTATCCTGCCCGATGACCGACATCACCATGTCCATCATCATTTGCAGGCGGCGCAGCTTGCGCTGCTCCTCTTTCAATTCTTCGGAGCTTTGTATCGGAGTTGCTTCTGAAGCGGGGTTAAAAGATGGATGGGGAAGATCCGCGGAACCTGCCGAGTCGTGTGAGCCCATGTACTCAAATTCCTCCCTTGCGAGGCATCGTACAACGGTATGGACGCTCGCGGACGGAAAAAGATTCCTGCGCCTGTGGATCGCGCGGTGGGTGCGTCAAGTCAGTACACATCACCGTCGTGTCGCCGCCCAGGGCTGCGCATCCACATGCTCGCCGTCGAGATAGAAGCTGGTGAGGCCGAGCATGTCCGTGCGATAAGTGGCTACGTGCGCAGCCTGAAGTTCTTCCAGAACCTCATGCCGGGGATGTCCATAAAAATTGCGCCTGCCCACCGAAATTTCGGAAAAAGAAGGAGAGACGGCAGCAAGAAACGCAGGTGTAGTCGACGTTTTGCTGCCGTGGTGTCCCACTTTCAGCAGATCGGACTTGAGGCCGCCTGCAGCGACCATGCGCGCTTCGCTAGGCGCTTCCGCATCGCCCTCGAGCAGAGCAGAAGTCTTGCCATAGCTCACTCGCAGCACCAGTGAGTCGTTGTTGGCCGGAACGCTGCCGGGCTGATAATTGTTCTCCGGCGCGAGTACTCGGATCTCAGTACCTCCAAACGGAAACGCATCCCCCGCACTGTGCCGCACGATCCGAGTCCTAATCTCTCTGGCTTCGACCAGCAGTCGATCGTACGCCGGTACGTCGGGATTTCTCCCCACCCAAAGTTCGCGCGGACGGAAGTTGGCAAGAATCGCAGCCATTCCGCCGATGTGATCCGCGTGCGCGTGGGTGATAGCGACCGCATCCAGACGTCGGATGCCGCGCGACCACAGCACCGGCGAGACAACGTCCTCGCCGACATCAAAATTCGATTCCGGTGAAGCCCCCGCAAGGCCTCCCGCATCGATCAGCAGTGTCCTGCCGTCGGGAGTCACCACCAGCAGCGAATCTCCTTGCCCAACATCGATTGCTGTTACCTCAAGCTGCCCCATGCGGCGCGTGATTGGACGCGGAACGAGTATCATAGCCGCGCCGAACGCCAGAGAGGCGACCGCAACACTGAGCCCGAAACGCCGCCTCCTCACCGCACAGATCGCGAAGATCGCCAGCAGAATCCATAAGGCAATGGTCCCGATGCCCGGCATGGGAATACGCATATCTCCTCCGTGCATCCCGGAGAAGATGGAAACGATTCGCAGCACCGTGTGCAGGGTCGCCGCTGTGGCCGCTCCCGGAAAGAACGCTACCGAAGGCCAAAGCAGGAGCACAACGAACGTAAGCAGAGCACAGGGCAACAGCACTCCCAGAAACGGCACGATCAGTAGGTTGACCGGCAATGCCAGCAACGTGACGCGATGGAAATAAACAGCCATCGGCAGCATCATGAACAGCTCAATCGAGAGCGAGACCACGAGCAGCTCTGCAAGGCGCAGACCCAGCCGGACTGCAAAGGGAAAGACTTTCCAGGCAAAGAACTTGCCGGTCAGAGGCCGCAGGTGCTGCGCCAGCATTCGAATGCTCACGCGAAACTGCGCCAGCCGCGGTGGCAGAGCCGGATCGATGCGCAGTACACTCAGATTTCGCATCGCGCGCAGGTACGGGCCGAAGGTCTGTTCCGCCACCGGAGCCGCAACCCCGGCGATGGCGAGGACCGAAAGCAGCGTCATCTGCAGTCCGGAATCGAAGAGGGAACTCGGGTCAGCCGCCAGCATCACCAGCGCCACCATGCCGATGGTATTCAGCGCCACCCGCTCGCGCCACAGCAGGCGGCCGATCAGATAAAGAGTCACCATCCAGAAAGCGCGCTCCACCGGCTGGCCAAACCCGGTGAACACGGCATAGCCAAACGAACCCGCGATCGTCACAAACGAGGCCCACATTCGTGAAAGCCTCAACCGCCGCGCGAGCCAGAAGATGATGCTCGAAAAAATCGCGAGATGCAGCCCCGAAACCACCAGCAGGTGAAACGATCCTGTTCGTTCAAAGCCAACGCGCACCCGATGCTGCAGATAGCTGCGGTCGCCGGTCAGAATCGCGGTCAACATGGCGGCGTCGTCATGGTCGATCCGTAGGAATTCAGGCATGCGTAAGTTGGCGGCGCTGTCGGCTAATCCGATGAGTTGCGAACTGGCCGCCAGTTGGAGAGAATGCAGCCGGCATCCAACCTTGCTACGAGGGTCTGCCGCGAACACCGCGAAATTCTCTGCCTTCACGCTGGCCAGCGCGCCGATCCCCTGACGCCGCAAATATTCGCCCGCGTCCCACACTCCCGGGTCGAGGTACCTTTCCTCGGGATGCATGGCCAGCGTAGCGCCCACGCTGTCTCCGCAGGCGATACGTGGGAAAGCCTCATCGACAGGTGCGTAGAGGGTGGCACGCACGGTCGAGTCAGCGATGGATCGCAGACGCATGTCGATCTGCTGGCTATGTTCTTCGTGCGTCTTCGTCGAGAAGGGCGTCGTAGAGATCACGCTGCGTACCGGACAAAGCCGCACAACCTCGCCCTCCACTATGCGCGGCGTGTTGTCGGCCAACAGGGTCAACTGCTTTTGCGGATTCACCACAGGTGCAATTTCGAAACACAGTATGCCCAGCAGTACATAAACCAGACCCGCCGATAGCCACGCCAGGCGGGAGACCCACGCACACGCGCAAGCCGCCACGGCAGACGCCGCCACCAGTGATAGCAGTATCCATCCCGGCAGAAACCAGAAGAAATGCGCGCAAAGAATTCCGATCGCGAAGCAGGCCGCCGCGAAGAGAGCTGGAGAGGCGATAGATCGCGACGTCGCAGCGGCATTCCCTACGGGCGCCTGAGCCACGCCAGTCTGTGAATTCGCCGGAATGGTCGCGGTCGCCATCTGAAACCATCACCGCAAACGGCGCGCGACAGAACTAGCCCAGCGACAGCATCGCAACGCTTTCCAGGTGGAAAGTCTGCGGAAACAGATCCACCAAGTACATGTTCTTGAGGTGATAGCCAGAGTCTAGCAGCGATTTTAGATCGCGCGACAAAGTCGCCGGATCGCACGAAACGTAAGTAATGTACTCAGGGCGAATCCCCCCCAGAAGCGCCGTGACCTCCTTGCCCAGTCCGGCGCGGGGCGGATCGACAACTACGAGATCAGGCCTCGCCTGTCTCCCCGCCCCGCGCAGAAAATCAAGTGTGCTCGAAGCCAACACGCGGTGCGGGTTGCCACTGAGGTTTCGTCGCAAATCGCGAACTAAGCGTGCAGCCGATTCGACAGCAACGACTTGCCCGAAACGCGAGGCCAGTGCGTGCGCAAACAGACCCACTCCGGCATAGAGATCCCACGCGAGCGTTCCCGACTGGCCCCCAACCACCAACTCGACGAGCGCATCGATCAGGAAACGATTCACCTGAAAGAACGACCCCAGGCTCACGCGATAATCATGACCGGCCGCGTTGTAGGTAAGCGCCTGCTCGCCCGTCTGTGCGAGCAATCTTTGCTGCTTGCTGTGCTCGGAAGATAGAACAGCAGCGCCGCCGATTTGCGGGATCGCTTCAACTAGCTGCGGCCAGAGCCGTTGAAGATCCTCCTTGGCCACCTTCACTCCGCGGCTGCTCCAAAGCGTAACCAGAACCTCACTCTGTTCCGCATTCGTAAAGAGCTCGACTTCATCAAAACCCTCGCCGAGCCATTGTCTCCCGTTGCTCTGGATAGTTCTGAGAGCGTCTTCGAGAACCGGCGCGGCAATGGGGCATGCATCGACCGGCAGATTCGCATGCGATCCGCGTTTTTTGTAGCACAGCATCGAGGAGGTGCGATCTACATGCAGCCGGATGCGGTTCCGGTAGCCCAGCGGCTCGCCCTGCACCAGCGTGATCGCGGGAATCTCCTTCAGATGAGCGCGTTCCAGGCTCTCGCTTAGAATCTGTGCCTTCATGTCGAGCTGTTGCGCATAGCTCGCGTGCTGATAATGGCAGCCGCCGCATTCGCCAAAGTAAGGGCAAGGCGGCGAAACCCTCGCCGGCGAAGGCTCCAGCAGAGTGTCCAGCTCAGCGCTCGCATAGCTCCCGCGATCCTCCTTGATCTGCGCTTCCACCAACTCGCCCGGCAGAGTGAACGGGACAAAGATGGCTTTGCCATCGGCGCGCGCGAGCCCCGCTCCGCCATAGATCGCCTTTTCAATCCGCAGTTTCATCTGTGCGCCTAGCTCATGTAAAACAGGCTCAATCGTGGCAGGCCGTATTTTTCCAGCAGTCGCTTGTGCAGGAACTGCTGCTCTACCTGCCGAATCTGCGCCGTCTGCATGCGCCCGCGATATGGCGCAAGCTCACGCGCGCTTTCTTCGCGCATCGCCAGCAGATCGGCCTCCGCTATTGTCGCGGTCAAGACGCTGAAGAGCTTTTCCTCCATCACCGTCAACCGCCGTTCCAGTTCTTCAAGATTCGGAGCCGCTGCCTTCACTTCTTCAGCAGCCCCTCGCAGGCTTTCCGCAAGTTGGTGCGCGACCTCCCGGACTAGACCATCCAGCTTGGCCCGGTCCAACTGTGCCGCGCAGTGTTCCAGATGGGCCGCGATCCGGTCCTGCTCAAAACCCGCAGCCGGTCCAGAGCTCTTGCCCGCAGGTTGCGCACCGATCGAGGCCTCCTTCATATCCTCGACCGCGGCCATCACTTCCTGCACGCAGTAGGCGAGTCCGTTGATGCGGCGCACGCGGGCTCGCGACTTGCGCGCTTCATATTTATCGAACGTGCCATCAATTCCACGCAGCACGGCTTCCAGCGGAATCCCCGCCTCGCGCCATGTCTCAATCAGTGCCCAATCGAGCGTCGAGAGCAGCAAGAGCGATCCGCGACGACGCTGGAAATGGTCTTCGATTTCCGTGAAGTAGTTGAAATAGTTTTCCAAACCTGAGCTCAGGCCTTCGCCCGCGCACCATCGCCCGGATGGCTGCGAACCTTTGTCCCACCGTGTTTCGCAGACACATTGCGCGCGTAGATGATACGCAGTCCTTCGAGGGTAAGCGTGTCGTTCACTTCAGTGATGTATTTCGACTCATCAACAATCAGGTGCGCCAGGCCGCCCGTCGCCACGCACGTTGTTTCCGGCCCCAGTTCCGCAATCATGCGCTCCAGAATGCTGTCCACGAGCCCGATGTGCCCGTAAAACAAACCGATCTGCAGATTATCGACCGTGTTGGTCCCAATCACCTTTGGCGGCCGCTTGATCTCTACCCGCGGCAGCCGCGCCGCCCGCGCAAACAGCGCCTCCGCCGAGATATTCAGTCCCGGAGCAATCGCGCCGCCCAGAAACTCGCCTTTGCGAGAGATGACATCGAAGTTCGTCGCTGTGCCAAAGTCGACCACGATGCACGGCCCGCCATACCGTTCAAACGCGCCAACACAATTCGCCACGCGATCGGCGCCCACTTCGCTGGGATTATCGGTAAGAATCGGCAGGCCCGTCTTTACGCCCGGCTCAATAAACAAAGGTTTCTGTTTGAAATATCGTTCGCAGAACGTGCGCAGAATCCAGTCGACCGGAGGCACAACCGACGCAATGATGATGCCCGTGATCTTGGTGCTCTCCACGCCCTCGCCCTGCAGCAGGTTGCGAATCAGGATGCCGTATTCATCCGCCGTCTGTGCGTGACGCGTGCTGATACGCCAGGTGATGCGCAGCTCGCCCGGCACTCCATCCACCAGCGGATAGAGCGCAATCACCGTGTTCGTGTTGTTTACGTTCAGTGCGAGCAGCATGCAGTCACCGGTTCAGATCTTGATTTTGCTCGCGCACGCCGCCCGAAAAAACAGTCCGCAATCCCTCGGGAGTGCGAACCTGCAGAAAGCCGCGCGAGTCCAGCCCTTCCGTCACACCCGCAAATCCGCCGAGCTCTTCTACGTACACGCGCTTGCCGCGAACCCATGAAGAAGATTGCTCAAGCCGCGCCAGGATGCTCGCCGTCGCTTGCGGCATGTTTCCCGGCGCAGTCAGCGCATTTACTTCGCGGTCCAGCGATTGTAGCAAAGCAGCCAGCAGTTCCTGTCGTGGCCAATCGCGGCCCGTTTCGATAAAGAGCGACGTCGCCACCTCGCGCAGCTCCCGCGGAAACTCCTGCTGATGCACATTGATGCCAATGCCGATCACCATGTGCCGGATGCGAGTGACCTCGGCATTCAGTTCGCTGAGAATCCCGCAGAATTTGCGGCGTCCAAAGAGCAGGTCATTCGGCCAGCGCAGATCCGCCTTGAGTGAGGTGAGCTGTTCAACTGCATCACGCACAGCCAGACCAGCTGCGAGCGACAGCCATAGCGCATCCGCGGGCGCAAGACGCGGTCGAAGCAGCACGCTTGCGTAGAGGCCGGACCCGGGCGGCGATTCCCACGCGTGCGCACCGCGCCCTCGGCCCGCCGTCTGCTCGTCGGCGACGTAAACCATGCCCTCAACCGCTCCAGCGTCGGCCTCTGCCATCGCGTGCGTATTTGTCGAGTGGATGGTAGAGAAAAAGCGGAGCTTACCCGCGAAACGAGTTCCGTCGAGCTCGCCGTCCAGTGCGGCGCTGTCGAATCCGGACTCAAAGGCGTGTGTCGCCACGGACTAGTAAATCTCCGCAGTGATCCGCATGCTCAGATCGACCGCGGCCGCCGAGTGCGTCAGCGCGCCAACCGAGATGTAATCCACGCCGGTGAGCGCGTACTTGCGGATATTGTCCAGCACGATGCCGCCCGAGGCCTCGATGGGAATCTTCTTGTCCCGACCGCGGATGATTCCCACTGCCTTCTTCACATCGGAGGGGGTCATATTGTCGAGCAGCAGCGATTCGGCGCCGTTGTCGAGCGCCGTTCGCAGCTCATCGAAGGTGCGAACCTCAATCTCGATGGTCTGGCCTTCGCCGCGCAACTCAAGGGCTCTGGCTAAAACTTTCTCAATTCCGCCGCCCAACGAGATGTGATTGTTCTTGATAAGAATGCCATCCGAAAGATCGAGCCTATGATTTTCTCCGCCTCCGCAGCTCACCGCATATTTATCGAGCACGCGCAGGCCGGGAACGGTCTTGCGCGTATCCAGCACCTTTGCGCTCGTGCCTGCGATCGCGTCCACATATTGCCGCGTCAGCGTGGCGATGCCGCTCATGCGCTGCATCAGGTTCAGGATCACGCGCTCGCAAGCCAGGATCACCCGTGCATTGTGGCGAATCACAGCTACGGCCTGGCCCTTTTTGACGCGCACTCCGTCGAACATTTCCGGATGGCTGATCACTTCGTAACGGCCACTGTTACGTTTATCCAGCCGTCCATAAATTTCGAGAAAGCGCGGAATCGAACCCAGTCCGGAGATGATGCAATCCTGCTTGGCGATCACCGTCGCCGAGGCGCGCAGAAGGGGATCGATGGTGATGGCAGTTGTCACGTCGCTGGTGGCCTTGTCTTCAAGCAGCGCCTGCTCCAGAATGGCCTCAATCCGCTTGGTTTTCCACTCCATAGATTCCCCTATCCCAACTGGTCGAGCGCCCTGCGGGTCTTTTCAGTCAGCACTACAAGCTCGGCGGAACGCCTGCGTATGCCGTCCACAACATGCGCGGGAGCCTTCGACAGAAACCCTTCGTTGGCGAGCTGCCGATCCGCGTTGGCTTGTTCTTTCGCGAATTGCGCCAGTTCTTTAGTCAAACGCTCGCGCTCGACCGATACATCGATAGTCCGCTCATAGACTACCTGCACGTCAAACGCAGGCGTCGAGCGGATACCCGAGCCCTCCAGATGCGCCACGGAATTAATTCCTGACACGCGCGCCAGGCGTTGAATCAGTGCCAGGTTATCTTCGAAATTCATACCGAGTCCAGCGCGCACACGCACCTGTACCAATTCTTTCTCCGGCACTTCCATCTCCTTGCGGGCCGCGCGGATATTGACGATCAACTCCTGCAGCGTTGCCATTTCCGTCTCGACAACCGGATCGAGAGCCTCTTCGAAGGCCTGCGGATAGCGCGATAGAGCAATCGACTTCGCCGGTGGATGGCCGTCGTAGATCGCGTGCCACAGCTCCTCGGTAATGAACGGCATGAATGGAGAGAGCAGCCGCAGCGCCGCCTCGAATGTGGCCAGCAGCGTAGTCAACGCAGATTTGACGGCGGATTCGTCGGCCGTCTCGCTGAAATCTAGCCGCAGCTTCACGATTTCCAGGTACCAGTCGCAGAAGTCTCCCCAGAAAAATTGATAGATGAGATTCGCGCCTTCGTGGAATCGGTATTCCGCCAGCGCCTTGTTCACATCCGCGGCGGTGTGGTTCAGGCGCGACACAATCCAGCGTGCCTCAATCGGCGCACTCGCGTCCGGACCGAACGAATCGGCAAGCGTACGCGGATCGACATAGATCCCCGCCCGCGATGCGCGCTCCACGTTCATAAAGATGAACCGCGCCGCATTCCAGATTTTGTTCGCGAAAGCGCGATATCCCTCGGTTCGCTCTTCGCTGAAGGCGATATCGGTACCGGGCGAGGCCATCGCCGCCAATGTGAATCGCACCGCATCCGTGCCGAATTTCTCTACAACCTCGATCGGATCGATCACGTTGCCCTTGGTCTTCGACATCTTCTGCCGGTCTGCGTCGCGAATCAGCCCGTGAATATACACGTCGCGAAAGGGCACTGCGTCCTTCAGTGTCCGCTCGGACCCATCCGGCATCGGCACATCGAGCATGAAGTGGCACCCGAACATGATCATGCGCGCCACCCAGAAAAAGAGAATGTCGAAGCCCGTAACCAGCTGCTGCGTGGGATAAAAAATGTCCAGGTCCCGCGTGTGCTGCGGCCAGCCGAACACGGTGCAGGGAAGCAGGCCCGACGAAAACCACGTGTCGAGCACATCCGTCTCCTGCGTGATCTCAGCGCTCCCGCAATGCGCGCACTTCGCCGGAGTCTCCCGCGCCACCGTGGTCTGTTTGCAGGTCGCGCAATGCCACGCGGGAATGCGGTGCCCCCACCACAACTGCCGCGAGATGCACCAATCGTAGATGTTCCGCATCCAGCTGAAATAGGTCTTCGCATACTGCTCTGGAGTGAATCGGATATAACCCTGCTCGACTGCGGCGATGGCCTTGTCCGCGAGCGGCTGTATCTTCACGAACCACTGAGTTGAGAGGCGCGGCTCCACAATCGTCTTGCTGCGGTCGCATTTGCCGACGGAGTTGACGTGGTCCTTTACCGTGCCGAGCAGGCCCTGCGCTTCAAGATCGACCAGCACTCGCTTGCGCGCCTCATAGCGATCCAGCCCCGCGTAAACACCCGCCTCGGCGTTCATGTGCGCCGTCTCGTCCATCACCGAGATCGCTGGAAGGCCATGCCGCTGTCCAATCGCAAAATCGTTGGGATCGTGCGCCGGAGTCACCTTGACCGCTCCCGTGCCGAAATCCGCGCTCACCCAGCCATCGGTGACGACAGGAATCTCACGCCCTACGAGAGGCAGCCGTAGCCGCTTGCCGTGCAGATGCTTGTAGCGCTCGTCGTCGGGATTCACTGCGACCGCCGTATCGCCCAGCATCGTCTCCGGACGAGTCGTCGCTACGGTCAAAAACTGCCCCGGCTCGTCTTGATCCGGATGAGTCTCACTCAGGACCGGATAGCGAATCTCCCACAGCTTGCCCTGCTGTTCTTCGTGGACCACTTCAAGATCGCTGATGGCTGTCTGACAATCCGGGCACCAGTTCACGATGTAGTCGCCACGATAGATCAGCCCCTGCTCGTACAGGCGCACAAATGCCTCTTTCACGGCGACAGAGAGGTTCTCGTCCATCGTGAAGTATTCGCGCGACCAGTCGACGCTCGTGCCCAGCCGCTTCATCTGGTTCAGAATGGCCCCGCCGTAGTGCTGCTTCCACTCCCACACGCGAGTCTCAAAAGCCTCGCGGCCAATCTCCAGGCGGCTCGTCCCTTCACTCTCGAGCTGCTTTGAGACCATCAACTGCGTGGCGATGCCGGCGTGATCGGTTCCCGGAAGCCATAGCGTCAGATCGCCGCACATGCGGTGCCAACGGGTCAGGATGTCCATCTCCGTGTGCTCAAACATGTGCCCCATGTGCAGATTGCCCGTCACATTAGGCGGAGGCAGCAGCATGGTAAAAACAGGGGTTTGTGTCCTGCTCTCGGGCGAAGGGACGTCGAACAGATGCTCGTCTACCCAATAGGCGGCCCAGCGATCTTCAATCGCGCTGGGGTCATAAGCTTTCTGGAGATCCTGGGGCATTAGACGGGAGGCATTCCGGTGAGTAAATACAACTCTTTACGATAGCACGGCAAGCGGGCGTGCCTCTGACGTTCAATGAGGGTCCGGTCACGGCTTGTTCGCGGCTTCGATCGCCTCCAGGCATGCAAGCGAGAGATCATCGCCCCTTGCCCTGAGCTCTTGCCGAACCTGCTGCAACCGGGTCGCAGACATCCCCCCGCCATCTGAGATCCCGGCAAGGTCGCATAACTGCGTCTGCGTCTGCGGCGGAAAGGGCCGAATCGTGTCGAAAAAGTCGGCTGGGCCATCGACAACCAGACTGGAGAAGAAGCCACCCAACTTATCCGCGACGATCGGGCTAAAGCTGTCTTTACCCACCAGCATCAGCGGCTTCAGGACATCTTTATGACTGCGCTCATACAGCACGATGAGATAGTCGGCAATGTTTCCGTCGCAGCCGGACTTGATTCCCGGATGCGTGCAACCGCGCAGATTGGCGACGAGATAATCGCGATTCTTTTCGTAGTTCGAATCGTATGCGGCGAGCAGAAACGCCACCTGCACGGCTCGCGCATCGCGAGCTGACTTCTGCGCCGACTGAAGTTGTTTGATTGCCGAACTCTTCTCGGCCGGGTCAAGGTTAACCAGTCGTTGTGGATTGCCATCTGGCAGGAGCCGTGCCACGATATCGCCCCCGGCCGCTTTCTGCCCCACCGCGAAAACCGCCGCAAGCAGCAGAGCAAAACAGACAGATGCGATCTTCGATCGCGACCGGGTCATAACGGGTTTCAGCACTCTGGTCAGAAGACAGCTACTTCAGTGGATACAGCTTGATATCACGGAAGAAGACTTCCGCGCCTTCCGATTGAAAGAGAATTTTACCGCTGGCAGGAAAAGCATCGGTGCCTTCATTCGCCAGCTTGCCGTTGACGTATTGTGTTACATGGCCGTTCTGGTTCACCAACTCCACGACATTCCAATCACCGTGCGGCTTTTCGACTTCGTTGACCGGGTCGCGGTAGCCTACGACATTCTTCCACGGGCCTTTGTTGAAGCGATCGATCTTGAGCGCGCTGCCCGGAGGCCCGGTAACGCGCTGGCCGTCTTTTCCGGTAAGAGCGGCGCCATCGGTCATCCAGAAGTCGCCCGTGCAGCCTTCGTTGATCTGAAACTCGATGGAGCGGGGCCACACTTTCTGTTCGCCCTGTATGTTGTAGAGAATGCCGCTGTCGCGAGCCTGTCCTGCGCGCGGGTCAAAGGTTCCCTCGCCCCACTTGAATTCGGCTTTCAGATAGTAGTTCTGGAATTCCTGCTTCGTGATGATGTAGCCGAATTCGGTGCCGGAGATGTGAATGACTCCATGCTCCACCTGAAAAACGTGATCGGGATCGCTGTTCAGCCCTTTGCTATTGAGGAATGTGTCGAAGCCGTTGAGGTCGTGGCCGTCGAAAAGGACCACGGCTGGGCCATGCGCGGGAATATCTTTCGTTGCCGGCCACGCGACCACTGAAGGGAGCAGGCATGCAACCGACAGTAATAACTTGAGCTTTCCGTTTTGATTTCTGCGGATCAAAATATCTCCTCTCGTAAACCTAGGTGAGCAGGGAAAGGTTATTAATTGGACGCGCCCCATCAACGGTTTGACTCAGCCGTTGCCAGTTGGCGGCGCCGCTATCGGGGGCATGATAGCTGCACAGATCCCATCCCCAGTTGCGCACTCTCCGCTTCTATCCACTCGCGGTCGCCTATAGTATCGCTACGTCATCGTTACAGCGAGATCTGCAACGATCAGACGCGGGCATGCGAAGCCCCTTGGAGGTCTCACATCGTGGGAGAGGCTCAGATAGCGGTCATCAGCAGAAGCAAGTCCAGGAACGACAACAAACGGCTTCTGCAAGTCCATGAGTATAAGATCGCGGCCCTGCTCAACATCGTCGTCGTTGTGGCCGTCGCTGCCGTTGCCTATACCGACTGGGTAGTTGTGGTGAATGTTTCGCTCGGCTATCTTTACATTCTGCCCATTGCCCTGTGCGCGTTGGTCAATCCGGTGCCGCTCACCGTCTCCCTGACGCTGATTTGTACCTTCCTGCAGGATCTCTTTGGACCGGCTGCCGACTCCCTTGCATTGAGAATCGCCCACAACGCCATCGACCTTGTCGGATTCCTCGTAGTGGGCTTCCTGGTCACGCAGATCGCAAAGCAGCAAAACCGGTTGGCAGAGGAGGTGCGGCGGCAGCGTGACGAATTCGAGCGCGATCTCGTCCTGGCTGCGCAGGTCCAGCGGCAGGTGCTGCCCAAGCCTGCAACCTTCCCCGGCCTCGAAGTCGCGGCGACTATGCAGACAGCGCGGCTGCTCGGCGGGGACTACTACGATTTCTTCCAGATCTCCGACGACGTCGTGGACGTGGTGATTGCTGACGTCTCCGGCAAGGGCGTTGCAGCAGCTCTTCTGATGCCTTCGCTGGCCGTGGCTCTGCGCCTTCGCGCCCGGGAGCTGAGCGGACCCGCGGAAATCATGAAGGACCTCGACAATGTGCTGAAGCAGATCACAAATCCGGCAACCTTCGTCACCATGTTCTACGCACGCTTCAACCGGGCCCGTCGGACGTTGCAATACTCAAGCGGCGGCCACAACCCGCCGCTCCTCATCCGCCCCGCAACAGGCGAATCGCAGATGTTGGAGGGAGCCGGGCCCATCATGGGGATTCTCCCCGATGCACAGTTCTCAAGCGCGGAGATTGCGCTGCAACCTGGTGACATCCTGGCACTTTACACAGACGGTGTGACCGAACAGGAGAACGAGGGTGGCGAAGAATATTCCGTTGATCGGTTGAACGAATTGATCGTCCGCAAGGAAATGGAACCCGCAACAGCTCTTGTAGCCGATATTTCCGAAACCGTCTTCACCTTTGCGGGGACTAAGGACCAGGCGGACGACCTGACCGTTGTCGTCGTGAAGGTTCTGTAGCGCAATACAAAGGGCCGCCCGCAGGCGACCCTTCGTCTTTCGCGATGACTCCGCTTAGAACGGATTCACCTTGGCCAGGCCCTTCTTCTTCTTATGCTTGCTCGAAGACTCGTCCTTCGAGTCGTAAGGCGCCTTCTTCGTCTTCTTGCCTGTAGCGGTTGCGCCCGTATTCACCTGCGCTCCGCCGCTCTTCACGTCATTGATCTGGTTGGGAGCCTCAGCCGGCTTGTCGACCGCGGGAAGCGGCTGGTTGTTCGCCGGACCCACCGCCTTCACTACCGGGGTGTCGATTGTGTGCACCGTCGCGTCAACCGCATCGCCCTTGGCTCCGACCGCTGCGGGAGCCGCGGCGTCTGCGGGTACAGCCGTGTTTCCCGCGCCGTTTGCATCGCCCGCTCCCGATCCAGAATTAGACGCGCTGCCGCCGCCGCTCGGAATTTCGACTGTCACCGTGCTGCCATTGGTGCCGGATGAATCGGGCACCGTCTCAAACTTCAGTGCAGTCGCCGGCTGACCGGTGCGCGGAGGAGCCGTGCCGTTGCTGATCGCGGTTGCCGTGGCGTCGGTGCCATTGGCGGAAACCCCCGGAATGGCCTCACCCTTCATGGCCGCCGTGAAAGCTGCCATCGTCTGCTTGCTGACTTCAGGAGCGAGAGTCGGAGCAGGATCCGTCAACGAAGGCTCCCCCACGCGAGCCGCCTCGACCGTAGAAGGTCCATGTTTAACCAGCAGCATGGCGCGACTCTTAAGAGTTACATTGATCCGGCTGCCTTCTTCCGCTTCGCTTTCAGCAAGTTGCTGTGCCGTGGGTTCCGGAACCGGTACGCCCATCGCGATCAGCCGGTCCTTGGCGTCTTCCACGTGCGGAGCCATCGGATACCGCAGCACTACGCGTTCCCATGCAGCGGTGGCACGATCGTTGTACACCTTCACCAGCTGTGTCTTGGCTGCGGGCGGAATATTCAGCCTGCTGGCGATCTGCGCCTGGGTCGCGTAGGCATCTCCCAGCGTAATCAGCGTCATGTCGCTATGGCTGAACAACGGATAAGTGTCCGCAACCGTCTGCAGACGGGCGATCGTCGCTGGCCAGTTCTCGTGCGACGAGTAGAACACCCCAACCTCAAATTGCCTCTGCGCCAGCACTTCCTGCACATCGCGCAGCCGCTGCTTGGCACGTGGAACCAGCGGCGAATCCGGGAAATCCTGGATCATCGTGCGGTATTCCTGCTCTGCGTGAACCACATTTGTCGGATCGCGATCGGGCTTTTCCATCTGCTGAAAATAGATGTCGCCTATCTTCATCTGCGCTTCTGCCGCCTCTGGAGTATTGGGGAAGAAGGTGATGAAGTCCTTGTACTCGCCTTCAGCCTGCGTCAGGGCCGCCGAGCCGCCTTCCTTGTACCAGGTGTCGCCGATCGCCAGCTTGGCGCGCATCGCGTACTCGGTTTCGGGATAGGTATTCAGAAGTGTCTGCAGATCCAGCCTGGCGACGTCATATTTGCCCTTCTTCAGGGCCACCATGGCTTTGTCGAAGAGTTCCTTGTCAGGCTGTTTCGACTGCACGTTCGCCAGCGGGTTCTGGCTGAGATCGCCCTGTTTCTTCTTTTTCTTGAAAATCGCATGCGCCGATGGCATGAGCGCCAAGCACAATCCGATAGCCGCAACCTGGGTAATAACGCGTTTCATAACACCTCAACCATTCCCAACGCTTTGTTCTCGCCCGTTTCTAAACTCGTTCCATTGCAGCCAGTTGTGCCGCCTGCAACAGTTCCCGCGCATTCTGTTCGGCGCGGCCATCAGCGAACACGGCACTTCCCGCCACCAGCAGGTCCGCTCCAGCTTCGACGACCTGTGCGATCGTATCGTGAGCAACCCCGCCGTCTACCTCAATCCTATAGCCAAGGCCCAGTTCCTGGCGAAGTTCTTTCAGCCGCCGAATCTTGTTGAGCGAGTAGGGAATAAAGCTCTGCCCGCCAAAGCCCGGATTCACGCTCATCACCAGCACATGGTGAACCATGCCCAGGATCGGGATCAGCAGATCGACCTCCGTCGCCGGATTGACCACGACCGCCGGCTTCATCCCATGCTGCTCAATGTGCTCCAGCGTGCGATGTAAATGCCGGCAAGCCTCGTAGTGGACACTCATCCAGTCGGCCCCTGCATCCGCAAACGCCTCGACGAAGTCGTTTGGATTGTCGATCATCATGTGGCAGTCGATCGGCAGCTTCGTCACCTTGCGCAGCGATCGCAGCACCGGAGGCCCGATCGTCAGATTGGGCACAAAATGTCCATCCATCACATCGAAGTGGATGACGGTGCCGCCGCCCGCCTCGGCCGCCTTGACCTCATCGGCCAGATGCGCAAAATCCGCTGAAAGAATGGATGGAAGAAGCTCAACCAAGATGAAAAAAGTGTACCAGCTTGGGGGACATCTCAGTCACCGCCAATCTTTAATGTTGTTCCCTGATCCCTGATGACTAATGGCCGATGACTGCACCTTCACATCCGCGAACACAAACCCGTCCCGCTCAACCACCTCGCCGCTCTCAATGGGAATCGCCCGTCTGAACATCGGTCCGGCATACGCGACCGTGTGAAACTCTCCCCGCTCAGCGCATGGATCGACTCCCTCCGGCATCGCGTCCAATAGCGTCTCATCGAGGTCCCGCCCGGCGAACTCCCTCGGCAGCTGCTTCGGATCCACGCACACGATCCGTGCCTTCACGCCCGCCGCGAGAATCTCCCGAACCAGCTCCCGCGTCGGCAATCCCCACAGCGGAAACACCGGTGTCAGACCCGACCCCGCCAGCTTGTCCTCGCGGTATTTGCGGACGTCCTCAAGAAACAAATCGCCGAACGCCATCACTTCGATCCCGTCAGACACCGCCTGCGCGCACGCCTCTCGCATCGCCGCATCATACTGCTCGTTCGAACACGGCCACGGAAGTGGAACCGTCCGCAGCGGCAGCCCCGCGGCCTCGGCCTGCGCTTCGACCAGCTTCCTTCGCGTGCCGTGCATGGCCACGCGATCGAACTCCGCATTCATCGTTGTCAGCAGCCCGGCAATCTCATACTCGCCGCTCTGCCGCAGCAGATGCAGAGCCCACGCGCTATCCTTGCCGCTGCTCCACGAGATCAGTGCTTTCTTCTTCACAGTCCAGCCCTACGCCCCCACCACCGCCGTCTCCCCAACCGTGCTCTTCGCCGGTCCCAGCGCAATCAGAGCCACCCCGATCACAACCAGCACGGCCGATCCAGCCAGAAATCCTGTGCGCATACTCGGCATCTCGAGTCCCTGTATCGACATCGTCACGGCATGCGCGAAGCTTGACCACGCTGCGAAGGCGATCAAGCTGCGATGCGCTGCTGGATTGCGCACTGCGATAAGCAGGAAGATTCCAAGCGTCGCGTAGAGGCTAAGCATCATAGTGTCACCTGGATCCGACCCAGCCGGATCCCGCAACGACCCGATCAGCGGATAAATCCCTGCCGAAAACAGCAATCCCACCACGACCAACACAATTCTCAGCGCTCGCTCTCGCCACATACTGCCCTCCCCTTATTCATCTGGCTTCTCCCGCGTCTTCAACCTCGGCAGGCACGCCGTCGAAAAAACATTTGTCACGAACGTCCCTGGCATTCCGGAAATAATCACCGTCCCATCGGCATTGAAATGGGCCGTACGATATTCGCCCTCGGGAAGCTCATTGAGCCGCTTCCAGCTTCCTCCGCTGTCCCTGCTGATATAGACGCCCGTAAGCGCCGTCACCACCTGCCGGCTCGGCTTTGCCGGATCGATCTCGATCCCATACGCCCGAACATTCGGCCCCGTCTCATCGTCATCCTTGTGATAGATAAACTCCGCATCGGTCAATCTGCCCACCCTGTCCGGACCCACCGGGACATACACTCCCCAGCACGCCGCCAGATGCAGCCCTCCCACCGTGTTGATTCCATGAATTGCCGAATCCGGCTCCACTCCCTCAATTTCAATCCATTTCATCGTGCGCAGGTCGAGACGATACACCTGATCGCCGGTCCCCACATAAAGCGAACCCGGACGAGGATCGCGCGGACGATCGAATTCCATCGAAAAAATATCCAGGTCGGTCGGAAGCTGCGGGAGCGGCCCGTCCTCCACCCAGGTCCCGTCGCGACCCTTGCGATACGCAAAGAGCATCGGGTCCATGTCGAAATATCCGTAACCGACAAAGAGCTTTTTCCCATCGGCCGTCATCTTCACCGCCGCTGCCCTTACCGGATCGCCCTCCTTCTTCGGAATGCTTATCCACGGCCTGTCATGGGGAACTCGCGGCCCCTCAATGTACTTCACCACTGCATCCGGGCCATGCGGAATCACCTGAAACGCGCCCTTCTGCGTCGTGATCACAAACTCTCTTCCGCCGGGAGCCACGCTTAACCCGTTCCGCAAACCCTCATCGATGCCCGAGTCGAAATACCTCGAATCCACCCGTGCCACCTGCGACCATGTCTCGCCGCCGTTGCTTGACTTCGAGATGTAGAGCGCCCGCTCCTCAGCCGGAAGGTCGGTGTTCAGGTCCGCTGTGAGCGCCCACACCACGTTGCGATCCCGCGCGGTTGGCCTGGGATCCGTCGCCATCACCTCAATAAAATCCGCCGCGAACGCATGACTCCCCGGCAGGCTCTTCACGTCGCGTACATAGCAGCTGTCTTCTTTTGCAGGTGGCGAAGCACCATCGCGATGATGCGTAGCTGCCTTCTGTCCCCAAGCCATCAGGGGAGCCGCCAGCGCCATCCACCAGACCACCCGCATCCATGCCCAACCGCGCCGCACACTTCCACCCCGACCCCAAAGCTCGTGTCCTAATCCCTAATCCCTGATCCCTAACCCCTGCGCCCTGCCTTCCGTTTTTTCTCAGTCACAGCCGCGTCCAGCCGTTCCCCGATCGCCGCGAACTCCGGCGTAGGTCCCCTCCAGCGCAACTCATCCACATCGTCGAAGAGGGGAATGTCCGTTCGAAGGGTAGCCAGCGTTCGAAACAGCAGCGCGTGCTCGCGTTCCCGCACAAGCGTTGCCGCCAGCGTGCTCGCGTTCGCTGCGTTCACGCCCCAGTCACGGCTGTCCGCAGGGACCGCCTCGATCCGCCCGAATTTCGCCAGTACCGCCGCCGACGACTTCGCGCCCCAACCCGGCAGTCCGGGATAACCATCCGCCGCATCCCCCACCAGTGCCAGATAGTCCGGTATTGACTCCGGAAGGACGCCGAATTTTGCAATCACCCCGGCCTCATCGCAGGTTACGCCCGTCCTCCGATTCAGCTGCACGATGCTGTTTCCGCGCACACACTGCGCCAGGTCCTTGTCCGGCGTGCAGATGATCACCTGCTCGACGCGCTCATCGCGTGCGGCCAGCGCTGCTCCCGCCGCCAGCGCATCGTCCGCTTCGAACTCGACCATCGGCCAGACGACAATACCCGCCGCTGCGAGTGTCTCTTCTAGCAGCGGAAACTGCTCCATCAGGTCAGGTTCGACGCCCTCGCCGGTCTTGTACCCCGCCCACAGCGAATTACGAAACGACTCGATCACCTTGTCGGTCGCGACCGCAATGTGCGTCGTTCCAGCCTTGAGCATGCCCAGCACGGATCCCAGCACGCCGCGAACAGCACCCACTTCGCGCCCCTCGGCATCGCGCGCCGACGGAACCGCATAGTAGTGCCGAAATAATTCGTAGGTGCCATCAACCAGATAGACCTTCAAGGCTCACTCCGCCAAGGCGTCCTCTTGTCCGAACCCTGTCTCTGCCGCAATTGGGTTGCCTACTTCCGAACTCCCTTATGATCCTGCCCGCCCTGGTGCAGAATCACGGCGTTGACCTGTCCCTTGTCATCGGTGACGAATTCCACCTCCGCATCGACGACCTTGAGAAAGAACTTCGCCTGCGATTCGGGATAAACCGGAAATTTCGGCTGATTTGTCGCCTGAGTCATCAACTGATCGCCCTCCAGTGTAAACGTCACGCTGAAGGTCGGTGAAAGCTCATAGGTTCCCACATAGCGAGTCAGTACCGCCGGATCTACCTTCACCGCCGTGCGCTTCACCGGCTTCCAATCCGGCCAATCATATGCCGCAGCGATAGCACTCATTACTTCATGCGCAAGACGGCTTCCGCCCTGCGCATTCGTCATCACCGCCGCGCCGTCGCCATTGCTGTCGTATCCCACGAACAGCGCTTCGTAGCCCGCGTCATCGCCACCGTGCGAGAACCACTTGTCCGCAGTCGAACCTCCGATGGAAAGCCCCAGTCCCCAATCACCCTTCCCCGGCGTGAGCATCTGCTGCGTCATCGATTGCGACAGGACATGATTCGCTTTTCCCGCCAGCGACTTCTGAACCTCGATAATGTACCGGCCCAAATCCGACGCTGTAGTCCACAACCCCGCCGCCGCCCTCTCCGGATACGTGTGCGGCCCGCCCTTCACGGGCGTTCCATCGGCGTTGTACGGCATCGCCGCATTCGTCAGCAACTCCGCAGGCAAAGGCTGCTGATATGTGCTGTGACTCATCCCAATCGGAGCCAGCACCGTATCATGCAGAAACTGCGGATACGGCTCCTTGACCGTATCGATCACCATCTGCTGCATCACCGTGTAGCCGCCGCCCGAATATCGCCACTCCTTCCCCGGAAGGCTGTCCACCCGTATCGGCGCCGTATTAGCCGGCTTTTCTCCGTTCAGCACCTGCACCAGTGTCGGAACCGGCTCTCCCGCCGCATATCCTGGAAAACCATGAACTGTGATTCCTCCCGTGTGCGTTAGCAGCTCACGCAGCGTCACCACGGCGCCCGGAGCGGCCGCACTCGGCGGAAGCTTCCAGCTTTTCAGGCTGGCGTTGATATCCATTTCGAGCGAGAGCTTGCCCTCTTGCACGAGATGCAGTGTGCCCATCGCAGCAACCGGCTTACTAATCGACCCCGCCTGAAAAATCGTGTCCGCGTTGACCGCATCTCCGCCAGTTTGCCGGATGCCATATCCCTTCGCCCACTCAATCTTGCCGTTGTGGACCACTGCAACGCTCACACCTGGGACATGCAGCTCCTCCATGCGTCTTGTCAGAGTTGTGCACGTCTTGGGCTCGCCCTTAACGATCACCGGAGGCGGAAGACACGCTTCCACCGCTGCCATCCGATGAGCCGCGTTGCTCGGTGGCGCAGCCGCCTGACCATAAACGACCGCCGCACCCAGCCCGAGGAAAACCGTCAACGCGATGAGCTTTTTGGCTTGCAAAGTGAACCTCCTCCACACGCAGGCCAGTATATGTGGAGTGAAGCCCCGCTATCCTTCCCTGAATCCCGGCACAGCTCAAGACAAAACGATAGCGGCATGACAATCATGGTTTGTTGGACACAGCTACTACTGTGCTTTGAGCGCCAGTTGAGGTCCGCCTGTGTGTTTTACCTTGAGCTTGAAATTCAGTTCAACCAGGTCTGCGATGGAAATGAACGGGATTCCCTTGTTCATGCCATAGCTTTTGCGGTTGAAAATCATTTTTCCGTCAATATCCCCAAGGTGGCTTTCCTTGTTCGAAACGATAAGCGTTAGCTTCTCTGGATTCGATACGCCCTTGATCGTGAGGTTGCCGTCCACCTCAAAATGTTCCGGGGTCGTCTGAACGAATTTCGTGGACGTGAAAACCATCTCCGGGTAGTTCGCTACATCGAAAAAGTCTTTGCCTTTTAACTTTCCGTTTTTCATGCCGCTTCCGGTATCGACGCTGGCTGCCTGGATTCTGATCTCCAGAGCGCCTGTGGACACGTCAGGGGATTGGAAGGTCAGCGTCGCGCCCCACTTGTCGAATTTACCCTTGATGTCGACGGAAGCCTTTACCTCAAACCTGATGTTGCTATGTACGGGCGTGACCTCAAAGACCGGAACTCCGGCAGGGGTTTGAGCTCTTGTTAGCGGAGAAAATAAAACCGTGGCCAGAAGGCAGGAGAGGATTGTTCTCATGGCGGGCATTGTAGCGTAATGATTCAAGGTTCACCGGTGCCACCTTCAGCCTCCCGGCGCAGCCCAACACTGCCGCTGTGTTCCCTGTCACAGACCCCCGTCCCGAACGAATCCAGAATGTTGAGCAGGGATTGTGATGATAAACAACCTGAGCCTCGAACTGGATGCCGCTCCAGCCAGTCCAAAAGCCTCACAGCCGGCTGTGGCGACACGCCAGCCATACCGGTTGCTGAGTTCGCTTTTTGGCGGCAGGCCGGCAAGGGAATCAGTTGCGACGCACCTTTGCGTTGAAGCCTCCCTGGAAGCGGTTTGGCGCAAAATCCGTTTCTACGAAGAGATACCCGGCCGCCCGCCGCTGGCGCTGCGAGCGTTGACTCCCCGTCCGCTGCGAACCGAGGGCGGCAAGACCAGGGAGGGTGCATTCATCGTTTGCACATACGTGACAGGCAGCCTGGTAAAGCGAATCACCACCATTGAAAGAGAGCGCCTGATCGGGTTCGATGTGATCGAACAGCACCTGGGGATCGAAAGCTGCGTCGTGGCACAGAGTGGAGCTTACAGGCTTCGCCGCCGCGGCGACGGAGCCGACATTGAGCTGACGACACATTATCTTACCTACCTTCATCCTCGCTGGATGTGGCGGCCTCTGGAAAGGAAGGTGGTGCACCTGCTTCACCGGTACATCCTCAACGGCATGCTCAAGGCCATCGCTCCCGCTGCCACGCCGGCGGGCCGAGGCGTCGCAGATGTATGTCAGCGCGGAATGGCTTTCGAAGGAGAGGAAGGATGCACATCACAATCGCGTTCCCGCCGCTGACCCTGATACGAAGCTGCATCGCGGCTGTGTGGATCTATGAAGGATTCTGGTGCAAGATCCTCGGCCGAATGCAATCGCAGATTGAAGTTGTGACAGCCGTGCCGCGCATCGGAGTGGGCTTCGGTCCCGCATTCCTTAAAGTGCTCGGCGTGGTGGAAGCGGCCCTGGCATTCTGGGTGCTCTCCGGAATTGCGCCCGGAGCGTGCGCGATTGCGCAGGCCGCGCTGCTGATCGTGTTGAATGTGAACGGGCTGTTGTGGGCGCGGCACATCATTCACGATCCTGCCGGCATGGTGATCAAGAACCTCGCCTTTCTGGTGCTAGTGTGGATCGGAGGCGCAATTCCCGGAGCGGGGTCTTGAAGGCGGAGACCGCGTGGAACGCCGGACGCCTCGATGCCTCGACTGGCTCGCGCCGTCTGCTCTTCGGCCAGATGTATGAAGATGCGGAGGTTGAGCGAGCCGCCTTCAGCGGCAACAGGCGTATCTTTTGCATTGCCTCTGCGGGAAACACCGCGATTCAGCTTTCTCATGAACATGAAGTCGTTGCCTGCGATATCAATCCTGTGCAGCTTGGCTATGCCGAACGGCGCGCTCAAGGCGGACAGCCGGAAACTGGCGATGCTGAACGCTTCATGCGCCTTATGCGCGCATTCATGCCGCTCGCCGGTTGGCAAAAGAAAGCGATACAAACCTTTCTCGCATTTTCCGATACCGGCGAACAGCTGGCCTTCTGGCGCCGGCATCTCGATACCCGGCGTTATCGTGCCGGCTTTGATGCATTGATGTCGCGCGTCTTGCTGCGCGCTATTTATGCGCAGAGGTTGGTCTCGCTGCTTCCCACTCGGTTTGGGGCTGTGATGCGGAAGCGGCTGGAAAGAGGCTTCGCGCTTCACGTCAATGCTTCAAACCCGTACATTCACGCGCTGCTGCTCGGCGAAACTATCGACCAGCCGCCGGGAATAGCGTCAAAGATCCACTTTGTTTCGGGAGACGCTGCCACCGTCCTCGAATCCTTCGCACCCTCGTCCGTTGGCGGTTTCACCCTCTCCAACATTCTGGATGGAGCGGCTCCGGCCTATCGCGAACGGTTGGCGCGAGCGCTGCGCCGCGCAGCCACCGACGACGCCCTGGTTGTCCTGCGCAGCTTTTCCGAGCCTGAGGCGCCGACAGATACCAACCATCCCGAACGCGACCGATCCATGCTCTGGGGAGTCGTGGCCATCGGCAGCGCGCGGACATTCGAGTAGGTTGGGTCAGATGCACCTCGATAGGGAGGAAGGCCCGGCACGGAAATTGGGTGCCCCATCCTTGACGCATCTTTTCCCGAAAGGGTGAGAAGCCGCTTCCTTTTATCTGCGCTGGTCCCATTCCTCACGTATCGCTCGAATCCGGCGGGTCAGCGACGGATGCGTCATAAAAGGTTCGATAAGCCTGTCGAAATGAGTGGGTGTTTCTGTGATGCGATGCAGGTTTGTCAGAGACTGAACCGCGGCGTCAGGATTCCGTGTGAAATCAACGCTGAATCTGTCAGCCGCGTATTCAAAGCGCCGCGAGAGAGAACAAAGCATAAGGATCGGCACAAACACGATGAGAATGTCGAAGAGCGGACGAAAGGGAATTGAAGTCGCTGGCAGAAGGTAAGCGATCAAGGCGCCCACGACGAAAACGGTTGCTATCAACAAGAGCTTTTTACGGCCATGCCGCGCCTTCAGATGCCCCAATTCATGTGCGATAACAGAATCGAGCTCAGCACTACTTAGAAATTTTCCGTAGTTGTCGGTCACCGCGATCATTTTCGACAGTCCGTAGGCGTTCGTCAGGCGTCCTCTGCCGGCGGGTACAACGGACACCTCCTTGAGTGATACCTTCATCTCCCGTGCCATGGTGATCGCCCGTTTGTAAAGTTCACCAGATTTTACTCGGCGAAAATTTAGGCCTTCCGCAGCCCTCAGGCGTGATGTCCCGACCAGAGCAGCGATTGCCGCTGCAAAGAGCCAGAAAAATCCCACCAGGTTTCGGCCATAGAGCGCATTAAACGCGGCAGCGACGAGTAATAAGGCAAACGTTGGAGAAATCGTTCGCCAGAACGCAAGCCGGACGGTATCTGTCGTGGTCCACCGGCGTCCGAGGAAAGTTCTATCACGCGAGTAGCAAAACAGCTGGATGGCGGCAACCACACTGACGGGGAGAGCCCAAAACAACACCGGTCTGAAAAATACCGAATCCATCTGGCTCAGATGGACCGATGATCCGGCCCGCCGAAGGTCGCAAAGTGCCCACCAGACCGCGACCAGTGCCAAGAGAATAATGTGAATCCATCGCCGATAGGTAATCCACCTTGACGGCCTTTCCGACTCATCGGCGTGCCAGGTACGAAACCAGAACCAGAATGTAATCACCATAGGCCGCAGGAGGGTGACGGAAAAGGCTAACAAGGGATTTCTCAGCACGCTACGATGATATCCGTCAGAGGCCTCGCAGCCTCGAGCAAAAATCCCCCTTGCACCCCACTTCCCACCCCGCTATCCTTGCTTGATTCTCCCCCACATCTCAAGGAGGTGCGATGCACCGCCGATCCTTTCTGAAAGCCGCCGCTGCGGCGGTTCCTGCTGCAGGTCTGCACGATTTTCTCGCCGCTCAGGCGAGCGCCCAGTCACAAGCCACGCCGCCCGATCTTCACGTCGTCGGTGCCGGAGAAGACCGCTTCGGTCATCCCCACTCCCTGGGATTTAGCTCGATCCTCTTCAAAGTCTCCGGAAGCGAAACCGGTGGCAGCCTCTTCATCCTGGAGCACGTGCATCTCACGCCCGGTGGCCCGGCGCTGCACCTGCACCTGAATCAGGAGGAATGGTTCTACGTGATGGATGGCGAAGTAGCCTTCCAGGTCGGTGAGAAGAGGCTGCACCTGCATGCGGGAGAATCCGTGCTCGCTCCGCGCCTCGTGCCGCACACTTTTTCGTCCGTCAGCCCGACCACGCCGAGCCGCATGATGATCGCCTTCTGCCCAGCGGGCAAAATGGAGCAGTACTTCCACGATGGCGAAGTCAACCCGAAAGCGGCCGCCTCTCCGGAGTTCATGGCGCGCTATGACATGAAGATGATCGGCCCTTCCCCATTCTGGAAGACGTAGCCTCGCTCAAAATTGCGCGTCGACACTCCCCGTGACATCATGGCGGCGATGGATTCCCGCGTCCCGCTGCCGACCCTGCTCTCGTATGCGCTGGTTGCCTTCACCATCGAATTCGACAACGAATTCGAGCACCGGATGCACCACCGCACCACCAGGCATGGCCGCACGGCTGGCTCCCTCCACGCTCCGTGGTTGGTGTCTCTTGCCATGTGGTCGAACTGCATGCGCTTTGTCGGCGAAGAAGGCGTGACCGTCCGCGAGTTGGAGCGACTCGCCCGCACAAAAACCAACCTCAACGGCATGGAACGGTGGGGATACATCGTCGTCGCGCCCGACCCTGCCGATCGCCGGCCAAAGCCGCCCCACTCCGACTGGCTGATTCGCCCCACGCCGGCCGGTCGCAAAGCGCAGGAGGTATGCCAGCCGCTCTTCGTCGTTATCGAGAAGCGCTGGCAAGAGAGGTTTGGCAACGACGTCATCGACCACCTTCGGCGATCCCTGTCGGCGGTCGTCGCAAAAATTGACATTGAGTTGCCCGACTGTCTCCCCATCCTTGGATACGGCCTGCGCAGCATAGACTCGGAATACAAGCAGCGCTCAGCCGGCGAGCCTGACAGCGCGGCAAGTCTTCCCCTGTCTGCACTTCTGTCAAAGGTGCTGCTGGCGTACGCGATCGATTTCGAGCGCGCTGCGGAAGTCTCGCTCGCCATCAGTGCCAATGTTCTGCGAGTAGTAGATGAGACTGGCACCCGCGTCGCAGGTCTTCCGCTCCTGACTGGAGCTTCGAAGGAGGCGATCGGCACCTCGGTCGGCTACCTCCAACGACACGGATACGCCGTCATCGAGTCCCTTCCTGCTCCAGGCCGTGGAAAGCTGGTTCGTCTCAACGCGAAAGGTTTGCACGCGCGCGAGACGTATCTTCGTCTCCTCGGTGAGATCGAACCGCGCTGGCAGAAGAGCTTCGGTAAAGAGACTATCCGCAACCTCAGGCACTCTCTGGAGAAGCTGGTCGGCGAGCCCACGCAAGCGTCGCCGCTTTGTCGCGGACTGGAACCATCCCCCGACGGCTGGCGCGCGTCCGTGCGCAAACCCGACACGCTGCCTCACTATCCCCTGGTGCTGCATCGCGGCGGATTCCCCGACGGTAGTTAGTATGCGCCAGTTACAGGTTGCTCCTACTTCATCTATTTGCCGCCGAGCGCACGTCCAGAACGGCAGAAAAAATCTTCGGCAGTAAAACGACTCAAGCGTGACGGGGTGATGACAAGTAAATCGGCTTGTCATTTTAGCCTGCATTCATGAGCAACAAAATCATCCGCAAGCTAGCCACACTTACTTCGATCTTATCTGCCTTGGTCTTTCTCGGAATGCAGTTCGTTCCGGCTTCCACACCTGAAGCTTCGGCAACCACCGGGCCCCACATGGCGCAGGTGATCAATCCGCAGGTGGGTGCGATTTTGGATCGCTCATGCCAGGACTGCCACTCCAGCCGCACCACTTGGCCCTGGTACAGCCGCGTCGCACCCGTATCGTGGATCGTCTCCAAACATGTTCGGGAGGGGCGTGAAGTCCTGGACTTCTCCGATTGGGCACATCAGCCCGACCTGGCGGACGAACCCATGCTGATCTGCGACGCCGTGTCCGACGGCAGCATGCCGCTGCATGACTACACCCTGATCCATCGCAACGCAAAGCTTTCAAAGCGGGATGTCGCATTGATCTGCGGCTGGGCTGCCGCAGCGAACTCACCTATGACCTCGCTGCAAGTCAGCAAGTTACCAAATTAAAAAAACTAACCGTGTATAACGGTTTGTTGTTAGCAGGCGAGTGCGCTCTGAGCCTGGGGTTCGGCATTGCGTCCGGATTTTCTAACGCTGGATTAAGCTGGAAGCGGACATTCACCGATGAAGGCGACCAATTTCGAGTATCGCCACCAGACGCTGGTTCACCAGCTCATCGTCGGCGCTGGCTTTCTCACTTACCTCATCGATCCCGACGACATCGTATGGCGCTTCGTTAGGAACACCGCCGCGCCGCGATTGTGGGAGCGCGCTCTGTTTGTTGCTGCAACGATCTTGATCGCGATCGGCGCTGTCCTCTGCAACCGTGCGCGCGCTTTCCAAAGGCCGACATATTTTGGCGAGCTCTTGTACGCGATCGGACTCGCTTCTCTCACGCCCCTTTCGGGATTCGTCGTCATCGTCTCTTGTGAAACGCTTCGTATCCTCCGCCTGGCGCACCGCGAGACTACTGATGATCTGGACAAATTCGAATCAGGGTGGGGAACTGCCTTACGCCGGGAAACCGTCAAGTGGGGAATCCTCGTCACTATGATCGTATTTGTGATCAACCTCAAAGACCGCCAGGCGGAGATTCTTGCCATGGTCAGCTTCCTCCTCGGGCTGCTCTCCAACCTGCCCTCTTCGGGCAAATCCGACGTTGGGAGCGAGATGAGCTGATAAAGGCGACCAATTCCGCCCTGCGAGATACGATTCTCAACGCCTGGAAGACCAATGACCGGGTAACGGTCTTTCTGGTCGAGCATCTCTCCACCGAACTCTGGGAGGCAGCCGTGCCTGGAGCGCCACGCCGCACCATCCGGATGATTGCCGGTCACATTCACAATGCCCGGTGCATGTGGATCAAGACGCTCGGCAAGGAGTACGGCATCGCCGTGCCGCGCAGCGTCGACCGGTATAAGGTGACGTCGAAAGACCTCATTCCGGCATTGCAGTTGAGCGGTAAAGGGATTCTGAGCCTGCTCGAATTCGGCTGCGACCACGGTGGAACCATCCCCGCCTCGAAGTCTTATGTCTGGCGCAACCTTCCCCTCGATGTCGGTCACGTCCTCGGCTATTTCATCGCACATGAAGGCCACCACCGCGGACAGATAGTGATGCTTGCCCGCCAACTGGGCCATCGCCTGCCAGCGGAGGTCACCAACGGCCTTTGGCATTGGTCGAAGCGTTCCCGCGAAGCTTAGACCGATTTCCCTCCCATCCACGAAATGGATATAAGGGACAAGTGCGCGTTTACCCCAAATTCCTCATCTCGGCCCTATCGCCCGCACAGTTTCCCCAGCCCTCCGTGCCTGAGATCGCCTTCCTTGGCCGCTCCAACGTTGGCAAGTCGAGCCTGCTGAACGCGCTCCTCGGCTCGAAGCAGGCGAAGGTCTCCGCCACCCCCGGCCGCACCCGCTCCATCAATTTCTTCTCGATTACTGACACGCCCCAGCGTCAGCAGCCGCAAATGTACTTCGCCGACCTGCCCGGATACGGCTACGCCAAGATCTCCAAATCCATCTCCGCCGAGTGGCCCAAATTCATCGAGCCCTACCTCGCTGAACGACCCACGCTCACGCTCTGCCTCTGCCTCGTCGACAGCAACATCCCGCCGCAGGAATCCGACGCGCAGCTCATCCGCTTCCTCAAGAGTGTGCAGCGCGACTTTCTGGTCGTCGCCACCAAAGCCGACAAGCTCTCCGGAAATGGCCGAGCCAAAGCGCAGTCCGCCCTGACGAGGGGGCTCGAGACTGACAACCTGCTGCTCTGTTCCGCCAAGACCGGAGCCGGCCTCAAAGACCTCTGGACCGTCATCAACACCGCGGCCAATCCCAGCTAGCTGCTTGTCAGTTGTCCTACCAGGTCGAATACATCTGTCCATCGGTGCCGAGTTCCTGCGATCCGCTATGAACATCGTCCACGCCCGGCTCGGTCTGGTCGATGCTCTGCAGGGTGTCGTCGGTCGTCGTCACCCATGTTTCGCTGGAATGGGTCATCGGATCCTTCGGAATCGCCTTGAGGTATCCCGACTGCACGAGATCATCCAGCGACTGCGGAGCCTTCTCCTTATCCATCGTGTAGGAGTCGATCGCATTGCGTAGCACGTGCAGGTCTTCCTTGAGCACAGCTTCTTTGGCGTTCTTGACGGACGAGATATAGCTGGGAATCGCAATCGCCGCGAGTACACCGATGATCAGCATCACGACCATCAGCTCCACCAGCGTAAAGCCGTTTTCCCGCGCCGAATTGTGTCCCCGCCGTCGCACGTCTACCAATCCTTGTACTTCGTTCCATCCAGCGCCGTGTCCTGCGACTTCGAGTACACGTCGAAGACACTCTGCCCGCCAAAGGAGTCGCTTGTGGGGTCGTCCTGCATCGAACGCATCCCCCACTCGTTCTTGCCAGTCATCGGATCGACCGGGATCCGCCGCAAGAATCGCACCTTCTTGCCCTGCACATCCACCCCGTCCACCAGCGTCTGCAAATCCGGTGGATAGTTTTGGCTATCGACCTTGGTTATGAATGCTTGCCGGTCAGCTGCGTCCTTGTAGTGGTCGATGGCCTCGCGCATCTGCCACAGGTCGTAGCGCAGCTCGCGTTCCTTCTCCCGTTTTACCTGGAAGCGCGCCACTGGTACCGCGGCAGACGCCACAATCGCCAGAATCGCCACCGTCACAATCAGCTCGACGAGCGTGAGGCCCGCCTCGCTCCGTGTCTGCAGCGATTTCAGATTCCGACGCATTCCAATCCGCCTGTTACGTCAGCGACATGTTTCATGGCTGCACCTGGACGAGCGCCCGCGATCCGGTTGCCGGGAGAGCCTGTTGCATGCTGTTGCGCACCACGGGACGGGTAATCACCACCGAAGCGTCCCCAGGGGCCTTCGCCTGAAAGGTCAGTACACACACACCGCCCGATCCCGTCACGCCTTTGGTCCCCGGAGGTCGCGAGACGGTGATCGTGATGTTGCCGTTGCCGTCGTCACTATGCACCAGCGCCACTGCCTGCCCGTCCTGTCCCAGAAAGTTCACGCCCTTGGCCGGAGAGTCGACCTGGTCCACATTAATCAGGCTCAGCTTCGTCTGGTCGTACTGCACCTTCATCGGCACGGAGAAAACGTCCGTCCCGCCCGCCAAATTAACTGCCATCGTAAAGGTCGAACCCACCTTCTGCGGACTCACCTCGGGAGCCAATTGCAGCTTCACCGGAACCTGTCCCGCAGTCTCCTGCAGGTTGGCAAGCGCGGTTGTAGCTGCAGCCGCCGCGTTCGGAGGGACAGCCTGTGCTCCCTGCGGACCTGGCGTGGGCGCTACGGTGAACACGCCCGGCTTCGCCACAGGCGGCTTGGTCGTGTCCTCGTTAATATGACGCAGCTCGATCGAGTTGCCCGTACCAGTATCGAGCTCGCGCAGATTCAGCGGGTTGAGAATCTCCGCTCGCACCAGGTGAGGAATCAGCAGGAACACGATCTCGTCATCCTGCTGCGTCTTGTCATTGCTGCTGAAGATGTATTTCAGGATTGGTACCTGTGCCAGACCGGGCGTGCCGCTCAGCGAATTCGAAGTCTGTCTCTGCAAAATGCCGCCCAGAATATTCGCCTCACCTTCTTTAAGGCGAATCGTCTGGTCAACGGTGCGTTGCGTAATAATCGGCTGGTTGATGCCGCCCAGGTTTGCCGTGCCGTTCTGTGAAGAAACTTCGATCTTGAGCTTGAGAGTTACGTCGCGATCGTAGTGAACTGTCGGCTTTACAGTGATGTTCACGCCAACGTCCAGATACTGGAATTGCGTATTCACCAGCGAGCTTACGATCGCCGTCGCCGCGCCCGTTTGGTACGACCCGGTGGCCACCGGAAGTTTTTCGCCGATCTTAAGCGTGGCTTCCTGCCCATCCGAGGCGCGAATTCGCGGGTTTTGCAGAATCTTTGTGTTGCTGTCAGTAAGCAGGAGATTCGCTGTCGCGTTTCCGATCGTCACCGCAAAGTTCGTCCCGTTCAGATGCGCAAAGCTATTGAGCGTCAAGCCGTTGCTGGTGTCGGTGTTGGTAGTGGTGCCGCTCGTGCCGGACGTGGAAGAAGAAGAAGAGGAAGTGTTCGTATTGTTGTAATTCGACGCCTGGAGGGCAACTGTAGCCGTCTGCGGCAGTTGAATGCCGATCGTTCGCTCGTAGTTGCGGCTGACCTCGAGAACCGCTACATCGACCACTACCTCAGCCTTCGCCTTGTCCAGATCGCCGATCAGCTTCTGAGCCAGCATCAGCTCATCCGGAGTGCCGCGCATGATGATCGCGTTCTGGCTCGCCACCCCATAAATTTTGGCGGTCTGAAACATGTTGCGCAGCGCCGTCTGCAGATCGGTAAAGTCGTTCTGCTGCGCCACGTTCGTCAGGTAGAAGGTCTGTACCGCCTCCTCCTCCAGTTCCGTGCGCTTGGCGCGCGTGTTCTGGGCCACGAAAATGGTGTTCGCTGTGATCGGCCGCCAGAACGTTCCGGAAATCGTCCCGATAATCCGAAGCGCGTCATACAAATCAACGCTGGTCAGGTCCACCTGAATGCGTTTTGAGGTGTATTCAGGGTCGAAGAGGACATTCACGCCTGCCGTCTTGCCGACCGTCTGGTAAACCACCTTGCTGTCTTCCACCAGGTGCAGAGTCAGGGGCTCGTTCGAGAGCGGCTTGAGCTGAACCGGCGATCCTATCTGGTTCAGCGGATTCACGGTTGCGCTGGCAAGGGAGGTTTCCTGGTTTGCGGTCGATGCCGCCTTGTCCCGCATCGCCTTGATTTCCTGCTGCGCCAGCTCGTTGCTGGGATCGATCTCCAGCGCCCGCATGAACTCTGTCAGGGCGCCGGTTTCGTCGCCTTGATCGCGCAGCTTTTCACCCTCTTTTACGTGGATGTCGGCGGCACTGAAGCGAGTGCGCTCGTAGGCTATCTTTAACTTCAGGTCCTTGGGATTTTTCTGAAACGCCCGGTAATAGAACTCGTAGGCCTGTTCTATGTCGCCCTTGGTTTCGGCCGCCTGTCCTTCTTTGTACAGCTTTGAGGCGGACTCTTTGGCCAGCTTGTCGGCGGACGACTCAGCCCGAACGCGGGGAGAAAATACAAGCAGCGCGAGGGCGATTGTCAGACCCAGAGTCGCAAGCGTCCCCCATTTCAAAATGCGGTAATTCATCAAACTCCAGCAGGCTCGCTTCGGATTTTTTCTGGTATCCAGAATGGTACGCGCCCGCCACAGCGGGGCGGACCCTAACCTGTTCCTACTCATTGCACGGTGCTGGTCGAGTATAGCATCGCGCCCTACCTCGCCGGTCGCGCCGGATGCGCTGTCCCTGCGTGCTAGCATTGAATGTCGGACTCCCGTCTATGCCTCGCCAATCCACACATTCTGTTAGTCCGGCCCCGCAAAAAAACAAGCCGCGCGACCCCCTTGCCGCGGGCGCTCGTGATGCCGCCGTGAACCGGGCAGCCAGCCACAACTACTTCCTCCTCGACCGCTTCGAGTGTGGAGTCGCCCTGCGCGGGACCGAAGTGAAATCCATCCGCGAGGGCAAGGCTAACCTGAAAGACGCCTACGGCATCGTCAAAGATGGCGAGGCTTTCCTTCTGAATGCCCATATTGGGCCTTATTCCCACGGCAACGCCAGCAATCACGACTCGCTCCGGACGCGAAAACTCCTCCTCCACCAGGAAGAAATCCGCAAACTAATCGGACAGACGCAGCTCAAAGGCCATACGCTCATCCCCACTCGCCTTTACTTCCGTAACGGGAGGGTGAAGTGCGAACTGGCCGTCGCCAAGGGCAAACAGGACTGGGACAAGCGCGAAACCGAACGCCGCCGCGAAGCCGACCGCGAAGCTCGCTCTGCCATCGCCCACAGCAAAGGGAAGTACGCCAAATAGGCGACCTCTTTAAGAATGAAAGTAAGAGACGTAATCAAAATGGTCGAAAATGATGGCTGGTATCATGTTCGTACGACAGGCAGCCACCGTCATTTCAAACATGCCAGCAAGTCCGGCATCGTCACGATTCCGGGCCATCCGGGTGACGACGTAGCTCCTGGAACTCTCAACAGCATCAGGAAGCAGGCTGGCCTGAAACAATGAAATACACCGTCATCTTCGAGAAAACAGCGACTGGATACAGCGCTTATGTGCCGGATCTCCCCGGGTGCATCACGACGGGTAAAACCAGGCAGGAAACAGCGCGCAACATGGCGGAGGCGATCCATGGCCATCTTGCCCTTATGCGCGAGGAAGGCCTGCCGATTCCCGAACCCACCACCGAGGCTGGCGTGGTAGACGAACTCCTGACCGCCTGATCTGAATCAACGCACGAAAGGCTCATGAAAACCGAACTCCTCTTCACCCCCGCCGCTTCCGCCCAGACCGAGCTCCTCACCGTCTTCGCCGCCGACAACTCCACCAGCAAGGAAAAAGACGCAAAGCCTGAAGTCACGCTCCTCTCTGGCGACGAGGCCATCAAGAAGGCCGCCAGCTACGTCCTCACTACCGGTGAGTTCAAGGCCGAGCCGAACGAGACCCTGCTCCTCCACGCGCCCGAGGGCCTCGCCGCCACGCGCCTGCTCATCGTCGGACTCGGTAAAGCCGCCAAAGCCGATGCACACGCTGTCCGCAAAGCTGCCGGAACCGCCGTTCGCTTCGCCAAACCCCGCAGTGTCCGCTCCCTCGCCATCGCTGCGCCGCATCATTTCCACTGCCCTGCCCAAAGCGCCATTCGCGCCATTGCCGAAGGCGCCATCCTCGCCGATTTCGACTCTGACACCTATCGCACCGACCGCAAGGACCGCAGCATCCAGTCGCTCTCCCTCGTCGTTCCCGCTGGAGCCAGCCGCTCCGCTGCCGAAACCGGTCTGAGCGAAGGCGTCATCCTCGCCGAGTCGCAGAACTTCGCCCGCATCCTCATCAACGAGCCGGGCAACCTCATGACCCCCACCATCCTCGGCAAGAGAGCTGCCGAGATGGCCGCTGAAAACGGCCTCAAATGCGAGGTCTATGGCCCCGACATCATTGACGAACTCGGTATGCGCGCCTTCCTCAGCGTTGCCCAGGGCTCCGACGAGCCTCCTGCGCTGATCGTGATGACCTACGAGCCGGAGGGCGCTCCCGCCGAGCCCGTTCTCGGCCTGGTCGGCAAGGGCATAACCTTCGATACCGGCGGCATTTCCATCAAACCCGCCGACAGCATGGAGAAGATGAAATACGACATGGCTGGCGGAGCCGCCATGATCGGGGCCATGCGCGCCATCTCGCAGCTCAAGCCGAACGTAAAGGTCATCGGCATCGTCTGCGCCGCCGAAAACATGCCTTCCGGCAAAGCCGTCAAGCCCGGAGACATCACCTTCGCCATGTCCGGCAAGTCGATCGAAGTCCTCAATACCGACGCCGAAGGCCGCATGGTGCTGGCCGACGGACTGCATTACTCCCGGCAGCTCGGAGCAACTCATCTCATCGATGCCGCCACGCTCACAGGAGCCGTCGCCATCGCCCTCGGCCAGATCAACGCCGGAGTCTTCGCCAACGATGAAGATGCCTACCAACACTTCACCAAAGCTCTCGAAACATCAGGCGAAAAGTTCTGGCGGCTGCCCGTCGAGGACGAGTACCGCGACCAGATTCGTTCCTCCATCGCCGACATCCAGAACACCGGCCTCACTCGCTACGGCGGAGCCATCAACGCCGCCATGTTCCTCAAAGAGTTCGTCGGCGACACACCCTGGCTGCACCTCGACATTGCCGGCATGGCCTGGCTCGACGCTGACAAGCCGTGGACCGCAAAAGGGCCAAGCGGTGTAGGCGTGCGAAGCATCGTCGAGTGGGTCCGCTCCTATGCCTGAGTCCGCACTGCGATCCCACACATCTGATAAAGGGCGGTAGAATCGAGCCGTCAACGGAGTCTCCATGCCTCTCATCCAAGCCTGCAAAAACTGCGGCACTAAGAACCGCATCCCCGCGGCGCACCTCGCCGACACCGGCCGTTGCGGAGCCTGCAAGACTCCTTTGCCCCCGATCAACGAGCCCATCCCTGTCGATGCTGCGCTCTTCGACGACATCATTCAGAACGCGCGCGTCCCCGTGCTCGTCGATTTCTGGGCCGATTGGTGCGGACCCTGTCAGTTGGCCGCTCCCCGCGTCGTCCGCACTGCTGAGGAGATGGCCGGCCAAGCCATCGTCCTCAAAGTCGATACCGAGAAGGATCCCCAGCTCTCCGCGCGCTACAACGTCCGCGGCATTCCCAACTTCATCGTCTTTGCCGGCGGCAAACTGGTGCAGCAGCACGCTGGAGTCGTTAGCCACGATGAGATGGAAGCCTGGCTCCGCAACGCCAGTTCCGTGCCGACAGCCTGACTCACAATGAAATCGGGCGACAGGGTAAGACTGACCGCTGGACCCACCAACACCCCCCGAGGGAGACGCTGATCTTCCGACGAAAGCGCCATTCGCTTGATGTCATAGGAATGAGTTCGAGATCCGTGCTTTCAATAAGATCGGTTGGGCTGAGATTGAAATTAGTCGCGTAACTGGAAGCACAGGCGAAACAATTTAGGTAGAACCCGACTGTCTCGAGCGTACCTGACGTAGCCAAATTTTCAACACGCGATAAAATTCCCTCGTAAGCCCCCGCCCAGATCTGCACCATCCAGGAGTCCCTCATGCAAAGTCGCATCGTCGGCACCACCATGCCGGTCCTCGAATTCATCCTCGAACCCAATGACGCTGTCATTTCCGAAGCCGGTGAGCTTTCCTGGATGTCCGGCAATGTACAGATGACCACGCACACGCAGATGGGCGGAGGCGGAGGAATCTTCGGCGCTATCCGCCGGGTCGCGGGCGGCGGCAGCCTCTTCATGACTGAGTACCGCCCCTATGGCGGTCCCGGAGAAGTCGCCTTCGCCACGCGTGTGCCCGGCCACATCGTCCCGGTCGACATCACGAATGGGCGCGAGTTGATGATCCATCGCCACGGCTTTCTCTGCGCCACGCCGCAGATCACGCTGGGCGTCGGCTTTCAGCAATCGCTCGGCGCAGGCATCTTCGGCGGAGACGGCTTCCGGCTCCAGCGCGTCGGCGGCGTCGGCATCGCGTGGATGGAGCTCTCCGGCGAAGTCGTGCTTAAGGAATTGCGTCCGGGCGAAGTGATCCGCGTCCACCCCGGCCACGTCGGAGCCTTCGAGGCCAACATCGCTTTTCAGATCACCACCGTCCCCGGCATCCGCAACATGATCTTCGGCGGAGACGGCATCTTCCTCGCCCAGCTCACCGGCCCCGGCAAGGTTTGGCTGCAGACCTTGCCCCTCTCACGCCTCGCCCACGCCCTCGTGCCCTACCTGCCTTCGGTAGCTCAAGAGAGAACCGAAGGCGGAGTCGTGGGCGGTATTATCGGCTCCATGCTCGGCGGCAGATAACTCCTCATAACGAACGTATCGCGCCACACTCGAAAGGATCACCCAGGTTCAGTGAACAAATCTCGTCTCCGCATCGTCGTTTCCCTTGCAGTACTCCTCGCACTACCCCCTGCCTTCGCGCAGCTCTCCCCGCGGTTCAGCTCCACGCTCGACCGCATGTTCAACAAGCACGAGTTTGCCTCCGCGCCCTTCGGTCCCGCGCGCTGGCTGCACGATGGCGCGGAGTACACCACGGTCGAACCCTCTGCTGAGCTTCCCAAAAGCGCAGCCAATCCGCAGGGTGGACAGGACATCGTCCAGTACGAGACCGCGACAGGGAAGAGAACCGTCCTCGTCTCCGCGACGAAATTGGTTCCTTCGCCGGGCGCGAAACCCCTGCGCATCGAAGACTACGTTTGGTCCAGTGACAACCGCCTGCTGCTCATCTTCACCAACACAAAAAAAGTCTGGCGGCTCAACACTCGCGGAGATTACTGGGTGCTCGATCTCGCCAGTGGCAAGCTGAAGAAACTCGGTGGAGACGCGCCCGAATCATCCCTCATGTTCGCGAAATTCTCACCTGACTCCCACAGCGTTGCGTTCGTCCGCGCCAACAACATCTACGTGCAGGATCTTGCCACCGATGCGGTGCGCGCCCTCACCACCAATGGATCGCCCACCCTCATCAACGGAACCTCTGATTGGGTCAACGAAGAAGAGCTGAAAATCCGCGACGGCTTTCGCTGGAGCCCCGACAGCCAGTCCATCGCCTTCTGGCAATTCGACACCACCAGCGTCGGCGACTACACCCTCATCAACGACACCGTTGAGCGCTACCCCGTCACCACGCAATATCTCTATCCGCAGCCCGGCACCACCAACTCCTCCGTGCGCGCCGGAGTCGTCTCGGCGCAAGGGGGCGCCGTACGCTGGATCAATCTCCCCGGCGATCCGCGCCAGCATTACATCGCCCGTCTCGATTGGATACCAGACTCGAACGAACTCGTCCTCCAGTACCTCAACCGCCTGCAGAACAGCAACACCGTCTACATCGCTAACGCGCAGACCGGCGATGCGCGCGTTCTCTTCGAAGACACCGACAAGGCCTGGGTCGACGTAGTCGATTCCTTCGATTGGGTCCAGAAAGACAAGGGCCTCATGTGGCTGAGCGAGCGCGACGGCTGGCGTCACGCCTACGTCTTTTCCCGCGCCACTGGCCAACCGCAGCTCATCACCAACTTCGCCGGAGACGTGATGCAGGAAATTGCCGTCGACGACAAGAACGGCTGGTTCTACTTCGAGGCGTCGCCTCAAAATGCTACGCAGGCCTACCTCTACCGCTCGCGGCTCGACGGCAGTGGATCGCCCGAACGCGTCACCCCGTCAGATCAATCCGGATCGCACCGCTACGATCTTTCGCCCGACGGCCAGTGGGCCTTCCACATCTATTCAAGTTTCAACAAGCCGCCCGTCACCGAACTTGTTCATCTGCCTGACCACAAGCCCGTGCGTGTCCTCCAGACCAACGACGAGCTCGCGCAAAAGGTGAAGGACCTCGTAGCATCTCCCACCGAATTCTTCAAGGTGCCGGTATCGAACGGAGTCACCCTTGACGGCTACATGATCCGCCCCCCCAACTTCGACCCCGCTAAGAAATATCCCGTCCTCGTTCAGGTCTACGGCGAACCCGCCGCAAATATCGTGCGCGACGCATGGGGAGGCAACAACCGTCTCTTCCACGCTCTGATCGCGCGTGAGGGATACATCGTTGTCAGCTTTGATAACCAGGGCACACCCGCGCCCAAGGGCAGGGAATGGCGCAAAGTGGTCTACGGCAGTGTCGGTGTGCTTTCAGCAGCTCAGCAGGCCGATGCTATCCGTGAGCTTGCCAAACAGCGCAGCTACATCGATACCTCACGCATGGCCATCTGGGGATGGAGCGGTGGTGGATCGAACACCCTCAACCTCATGTTCCGCTCGCCTGGACTCTTCAAGGCCGGCATCGCCGTCGCGCCCGTCGCCGACGAGGCCCACTACGACACCATCTACCAGGAGCGCTACATGGGTCTGCCGCAGGACAACGTGAAGGGCTACCATGACGGCTCACCCATCAACTTCGCCGGCAACCTCACCGGACACCTGCTCGTCATCCACGGATCCGGCGATGACAACGTGCATTTTCAGGGAACTGAGATGCTCATCAACAAGCTGGTCGAGCAGGGCAAGCCCTTCGACTTTATGGACTACCCAAACCGTACCCACTCCATCTCCGAAGGCCCGGGAACCTCATTCCACGTCTACAGCCTTATCGGCCGCTACCTCGAAGAGCACGTCCCTCCAGGCGGAGTTTCGCAATGAGCGCGGATCAACATGAAGGCCTTTGAGACGCGTCAGCCACGGCCCTTCAAAACGCCGCACGATTCTGTTGGGGAAACTGCTGCACCCGGTTCACCCACGAGAGAAAGATCGCTTCCACCTGATCCTTCGAGTGATTCGCAATCACGAAGTGATATTTCTCTCCGGTCTTGAGAACCACGCCGTCCTTATGGGCCCTGGCGATCGCATCGACAGGGAAGTTGAGGTCGGCCTGGTTCGGGCAGCTGAAATGAAGCCTCGAGCTGGTAAGTTCGAGTTGACCTGTGCAGCCTCCGAACACCTTCTTATGCGTGGCTGCAAATCTCACCGGCGTGTAACGTGGAACCGGAATCGGCGGTAAGTTCGTAACCGTGACTGGAGCCTGTTTCGACACCATCGCGCCCCCGGCCTGCGCTGCAACGACAGGAACGACGGGCGATGGTTTTGCCAAAGGTCTCGCTGACGGCGATGCCTCTGGTGTCGCGCCCGTCTGAACCTTCTCATCCGGTTTCGGATTCGCGACAGCTGACTTCTTATCGTGCGTCCCGAGATACAACCCGCATAGGACACCGGTAGCCACCAGCAATCCTGCCCCGGCATTCACCGCTATGCGCGCGCTCGACACCGGCAATGATCCGCCAGTTGCTCCTTGGTTCCCGTTGATCGGCTGGACAGGGCCTCCGCCCTTCCGCCCGCGCTCCGGATCACTCTTTGAAGAGGATTGGTCCTTCTTACGTTTGCGAAAGCTGTGCAGATCGAAGATCTTCGCCACAGCAACCTCCTTGGCGTCGATGTTGGGGGAGATCCCATACTTGCTGGCAAACTCCGATGACTTGTCTCTCCCATCCTAGCCTCACCGGAAGTGGTGCGGCAACGCGCCCTACCCCGATCCTCTACACCCTGCCCTTACTGCGGCGCCTGCCACCCCGCTCCCGCATTCGCCATTGTCATCTGTCCTGGCTGCGGACCCGAGGTCGCCGCCGCCATCTCTGGAAACGCCGCCTTCATCTCGTCCGTCTTCACCCACACCGGCACGTCCATCAGCGTTGCGTGGTAGCTCACCGTCGTCTCCAGAAAGCCATTCTGCTTCACTGGGGGAGTGAACCCATCCACGTTCGTGACCACTCGGTGCCCGTAGCAGAATCGCCCTTTCACCCGCTCGCCCAGCGGAGTCAGCGTATACCGTTCCACCTTGATCGCCGCCTCCATCTGCTCCTTCAGCACGCCTGCTGCCACCAGCGCGTCCATGCGTGCCTTCTCAGCCTTGGCATCGCTCCCCGGACTCACTTCGTAGGGAAACTTCAGCGCATCGGGAAACAGGCACACATTGTGGCTCTCGAAATAAGTATTCAGAGCTTTCTCAAGCTTGGCGTTCGTAGGCTTAGTGTCCGTCGCGCACCCCGCCGCCAGCAAAGCGGCGGCTGCCGCGAATGTCCATTTCTTCATCGTGCGCTGCATCCTTGCTCCTGTCTGTGTGGGTCAAGCATCAGATGTAAGAAGCAAGGAAGGCCAAAATAGCCGCCCGTCCCCGTTAAATGTCATTGCCTTGTTCGGCTGCATTCGCACGCGGCCCAGCAACCAATCCCGGCTAGCGGCATCTTCTGTAGGGAACGTGAGGGATCATGAAGATCGCAGGAATCGTTTTGATCATTGCCGGAGTTGCGGCTCTTCTGTATGGAGGATTCACATACGCCACGCACAAGAAAGCAGTAGATCTCGGCCCCCTGCAGATCGAGAAGACCGAACACCACTCCGTCCCGCTCCCTCCGCTTCTCGGAGTCGTCGCCATCATCGGCGGCGGCGCGCTGTTCTATTTAGGAGCCAAGGAAGGCCGCTAGGCGCAAAGTGATGAGGAGAACGTCACCGCCTCAACGCGGTCTGCCTCCGCTAGGTGTCGCTCCGCCGACCGGGGCTGACGAAATCGGCGCACCCATAGGCCGCGGGCCGAAAGAAGGCTCTGAAGACATCGAAGGCATTGCCGGTGCGGGGCGTTCCATGGAGCTTGCGTAGCCCGGCCTGGACGAAGGTTCTGGTCCGGCGTAGGCGGGACGTCCACCTTGGGCAGTTGCAGTTGCCGCGCCGTAAACGGTCGCAGTCGCCGATCCATGGTGCACTGTTTGTTCCGAGTACCCATTCAGCTTTCCAAAATTGCCGCGTGGAATTCCCATTCCCGCCGAGTCCTTACGGAAAACAAAACTCTCTCGAGAGGAGGAGCCGAAATCCGACACGGTGAGTGGTTTCTGGTTTACTGCCACAAGTGCCGATTCACCTCTTAGCGGTGCATGTGTTGGCCGACTAGGAATCGAGATGCCGTTCGTCGTGGTCGATGCAACTGGTCCATTGCCCAGCCCGTTCCATGATCCGCCCGGTTGCCATCCCCACCCGGCGCCGGGGCAGGAGGTCCAGCTGCCCGTGTGGAACGGCGTCCATCCCCAAGGATAAGGCGATACCCACGAGTAGCCCGCGCCGGGATAGTAGGCCCAGGTGCCGTTGGCGAAAGGGCTCCACCCGGCGCTCACGAAGTAAGGCTGCCACATCGAGCCGCATCCCGCAGTATTTACGAAGCCTCCGTAGTAGGCCATATCGCTCACGCCATAGCTATATTGCGAGTTCCCGAACGCGCTCTGGCTCGCAACGTTTTTGTGATACTCAGTGGCGTGGTTGTCCCAGGAGTCGTAGGGCTCGGAAGCGACGTATTTGGCAGACACCGGCGGATTCTGGTTTGCCAGATCAAAACTGAACGTCTTCTTTTTCCCGATCTCTGTCGTGCCTCCTGGGCCTTCTACAACGGCAGCGCCCTCCTGTACAGAAAGCGTCGCCAGGGCTGGCTCCATTTGCAGGCGGATGTGGCTCGATGGCTGCAGATGCACCTTTTGCTTACCAAAGGTCAGGGTGAAATCGTTGCCCTTGGTGCTGACAAGGCTTACATAGGCCATGCCCTTCATCACCGTTACGGTAGACGCTTTGGCGCCCGATGGCAGCAGCTCGAGCTGCGGAAACGCAACGAGAGAGTTCGGGCCGACGCGCAGCGTGCTGTTGTCTTCAAACTCGACCTCAGCGACCCCGACGCCTGTCTGGATCTGTGCCCTTTCAATGATCGGAATATTCGCCATGGCCTGCTCGAAGCCCACGCCCGTGAAGCGATCGAGCTGCACATCGCCCTTCACCTCACTGAGGCGCACAATCCGCACCTTGGAGTAGGCATGAGCCGGAGGGGAGTCCGGCGAATCTGTGACCGGTGCGCCTGTCGTAACAGATGCGGCTGCGTCAGTTTGTGCGGTGGTGTCGATCTGCTGCGCGGGCGACGCGGTTGCGATCAGCGAGATCGCGAGCAGAGAGGTTGCGCTGGCTCCAAAGGTAATATGCATTTCCGCCTCCATCCCTTCCCAAAAAGAACATGTTCGATTCACGAAGACGCTCGAGCAGAAGGAAGACCCTGAATGGAAAAAGTGTCGAGTCGGGGCGCGATGAGCTAACGCGCTTTGCAGGCATGCTAGCACCGGGGTGTCAAGGTTAGCCAGCAGGCATTTCGATCTCCTGAAAGCCCACCTGGGGCAAAGGGGGTAGAGTTAGTCCACCTATTGATGGGCGACGGACGCGGGGATAGCAACCAGAACAATTCCGAGCGCGGCCATCACCGCGATGAAGTAGACCAGGGTGTTCCAGCTCGATTGCGCTGGTCGGTCCTTCGCGAAGAGACACCACACCGCGCCGGCGGCAACAAGGAAGAAAATAGACTCGCCTGTAAAGAGCCAGAGGGCAAGCGCGGCAGCCAGCAGAACCATGCGCTCCGGCCTTGCCAGCGCCTTGACAGCTTGACCGCCGTCAAGCACCCAGATCGGAATCAGATTCAGCACATTCAACATCGCTCCGGTGCGCGCAAGTGCCGACCAGAACGGGCTGCCGGTACGAAAATAAAGTACGGCGCAGATCACCGCTGCGATCCACCCCGCAAGAGGACCCGCCAGGCTGACCTCCGCCCGTTGCCGAAGCGATACTCCGAGAGCCTGCCAGCGCACATAGGCTCCCAGGCCCGGCAGGAACACCGGCATCTCCACCGGCCAGCCGCGGCGCTTGATATCGATGAAGTGGCCGAGCTCGTGAATAAGAATAGCTGCGGCGAAACCCACTCCGAAGCGCCATCCGTAAAGCGCCCAGTAAACCGCGACGAACGAACCCAGGCTGAGAAGAAACTTCAGCTTGAAGATCGCGAGCAGAAGCCCCTTGCTCTTGGCCAGCAGCACTGCAATCGGCCCTACTGGTCCCAGCTTTTTCGCCCAGCCATTCTGCGGAGCAGTCTCAGCCGCCATTGCCGCTCCAAGCGATTGCAGATGATCGCGGGTCCACTCCGCCTGCTTCGAGTCCGCCGGAAGCATGGTCAGCGCGCGAGTCCAAATCTCTCGCGCCGCGCTAAACTCCCGTTTCGCTTCGAGGGCTTTTGCTTCGCGGGCAAGCGCGTCAAGCTCCTTAGCGTGAACCAGCGAGTGACACTCTTCACAGGCCAGAGCGCCCAGGGGCAACTCTGCGCTGCATCCAGGACAGGCACGGATCAGTTGAGGAGTAGCGGTAGACACGTCCCGATGATCCTAAAGTCGAGCTGCCGAGCTGTAGGGTCCGTCCACATCGAGCGGCGTGCTCGCTGTAAGCTGCCACGCAATCCGCAGCCCGATAAATAGAATGAACAGCCCGATAAGTCCGTGTATCGGGTCCTGCAGCTCCATGAACGGTGAGGCGAGCCCCAGCGCCACCAGTCCAAGAACAGCTGAGCCCATGGATGGCCGCTCAGACTTAGGTTGCTCTTGCTGTTGCGGTGTCCCCGTGTTCCCATCCACAACGGTCCCTTCAGCCTGTTGAGCTTTCGCCTGCTTCTGCTCCTTGTCATGCTTGATGGCGTAAGAGATGCCGATCGGCACTGCGGCAATCGAAATAGCGGCATAGGTTAAAAGGACAGCTGCAATCTGATAGCGGCGTCCACCCAGCCCGCTCGAGCCCTTCTTGATCGCTTTGGCAACCAGGTATCCCACGCCGAGCGCAAGATAGCCGATGTACCACCCGGTGATGATAGTAAACGCGGCGTAGACGATCATTCCCACCACGGCGGCGCCAATACCCAGCAGCAGTCCGCGCGAGAAAGCCGCATGGCTGTCAACGGGCTGGCCACTCCGCGTCTTGATGGCGCAATCGGCGCAACTCATCAGGCCGTTCACCCGATAGTAATCGCCGCCAATCAGGTTATTGCAAAGCTGGCATCGTTCCGTCCCCGGAACATGCGTATATTCGGCTGTCGAAAACTGTGGAGTGTCAGAGGAGAGTGCTGGGGTCGAAGGAGTTGCGGAGAGTTCGTTCGCGTCCGCCATAGTGGACCATAGCGTAGCACGCGATTGCCGATAAAGCATTTCGAAAATGCCTGAGACAATTCGCCGCCTGATCCGTACTTGCCCGCGTTCGGCGGTGCTACCATCGTGCACACTCACGTGACGAATCCGATCGATCGCCGTCCTCCGAGAAAATGGTCCATCGTCGCCCTGAGCATCGCCGGAGCCGCGGCCGTCCTCATCTCATACATCTTCTTTCTGACACTGGCCATCGCCTGTCTCGCGTTGCCGGTCGTCTTCCTCAAGGCGCTCGTCACCTTTAGCAGTTCCAGCCTCCTCGTCGTCGAGATTCTCCTCTCGCTCTTTGGACTCGTTGCCGGCCTCACCATTCTCTGGTCGCTCATTCCCCGGCGAGACAAGTTCGAACCCACCGGCATTCTTATTGACCCCGCCCGTGAGAAGCGTCTGATGACCGAAATAGAAATCGTCGCCGCCTCTCTCCAGGAGGCCATGCCTCGCGACGTCTACCTCATTCCCGACCCCAACGCATTTGTCGCCCAGCGTGGCGGCTACCTCGGTATCGGGAGCCGCAGAATCCTCGGCCTGGGCTTGCCCCTTCTGGCCACACTCTCCGTGTCCGAGCTGCGCGCCTTGCTCGCGCACGAGTTCGCCCACTTTTACTCGGGAGACACACGCCTCGGACCGTGGTTATACGGTGCGCGCCTCTCCATGGTCCGCGTCGCCCGGAACCTGGGCGAGGATTCGCCCATCAGGCATCTCACCCGGTTTGGAGTCGTTGCTATCGCATACACGCTGCTCATGGGCGGCCTGCGCCTCTATTGGGAAACATTCATGCGGGTCAGTCAGTTGATTTCCCGCCAGCAGGAGTACCGTTCCGACGAAATCGCCTGTTATGTGGCCGGCTCCCAGCCCTTCGCCGATGTCCTGCGCAAGCTGCCTAAGGCCGAGGCAGTATTGCAATCCTTCTGCCAGAGCGTTGTGCAGCTCCTGGTGACCCACGGATACCAGCCTCGGATCGTCGAAGACCTCGTCGCCTACCAGGCCACTCCCAGAAACGAAGGAATCGCCCTGGCCTCGTTGCAGGAAAGGCTCCACATCACACGCCCGAAGCCCTTCGACAGCCACCCTCCGGTCAGCGCGCGCATCGCCAGGGTCGAATCGCTCGGAATTGCCGCCACCGATGCCAACAATCAACCGGCCTGGTCATTGTTTGAAAACCTTGAGTCCTGTGAAAGCGATCTCCTTCGAAAACTCGTGCCCGAGCTCGAAAAAGTAGACCTGAAGCCCATGAGCTGGGAAACCGCCGGCACTGATATCTACCTTCCGGCATGGCGCAAACACATCGAGCGATTTCTGCCCATGTTTGCAGGGAAAACCGTGGCCTCTTTGCCTGAATATGCGACATACCTTGGACCGATCGCCGACAAAGTCCATAATCCACCCGGCCGAATTCTCAACCGGCCTCAACGCGAAGACCAGGCGGCGTCCATTCTGGCTTACGCTCTGACCGCATCGCTCGTAGACGGGGGATGGACCCTCCACATGGGGCCGGGGTCCTGCTACCTGAAGCGCGACAGCATGATCCTGTACCCGCATGACGTGCTGGCCGCTCTTCGATCGCAGTCCATGTCTGCGGGTGACTGGCAGGCCTTCTGCGTCAACACCGGAATCGGCGATTGGCCACTAGGCCGGGCAACGCTGCCACCGGTCTGATCAACGGAAACTACCCGCGCGCTCCCCATCTCGCGCAGTTGAGGCGGCGTTGGGCCGCACTCTCTATCTTTTCGAGTGCTTCAATCGACCGTCTGCATAACAGAAGTGGGATAGCTCCGAAGACTCCAAAACTGCAATCGATGAGCCGCCATCCGATCGGAATCCCGCGGACATACCCTGCGATGAGCGCGAGAGGGATAACCCCCGCGCAGGCGACAAGGCCGAAAGTAATGACCCACTTGTTGCGCACCGGATCGATCCACGGACCGATGAACGCAACCGCAATCGCGAGGTGTGCAAACGCGAGCCAGTCCGTGCCATAAGCCAGAAAAAGATAGCGAGCATTCGTTGCACTCAGTCCTTGGTACACGCGCTCAATCCAAGGCAGCAGGCCAGTGGATGCCGCAATCGGCCGCAGCAACCCTGTCTGAAGCAGGGAAGCCATCCAACCCAACTCAGTCTGCAGAGGAAAGGCAGTAATCCCGCTGACCATGAGGCCAGCAATAACGACAGCGAGCCAGACGCGAATGCGGCGGAGATAACCAGTCTTCATTCGAGAGATTCCTTTATGAAAGCATTTTCAGCGTGGCTTCCGGCGATATGAGTGGTAAGACTTCTTTCCCGTATTCGGTCCTCGTGCCAGTTACCCGCGACAGCACGGCTTCCAGTAGCGGTGTAACCCGCGTGAGTTGCCGGGCGCGAATGATCAAGTCCCAAAGAGGCTCAAATTTCTTCCAGCCCGAAGCATAGAAGAAGTGCTTGGCCTGGTGCTTGAGCGAGCCGTGATGCAGCGATGCGCGCGCGATCGAACTCCATCGGTAAAACTCGCGATAAGCCCAGTCGTATCCCGCCTTGAGGGCTTCGGGTTTCAGTTGCGCGGGACGATAGACCACGTGCCTCGTGTCATAGAAATTCCAGTCGCGTGTCAGCATGCGTCCTTCGCGCTCCATGCGGGCGTGCAGTTGCGTCCCGGGATATGGCGTCTGAATATGAAAGGTCGCCGTGGTAATGCCGTGCTCGACCGCCCAATCGACCGTGCGCCGAAACACGTCTTCGCCGTCATCGTCCATGCCAAAAACGAAGCTGCCGTTGATCATGATCCCGAGCGAGTGCAGCCGGTCGGCAACGGCCTTGTAGTCGCGCCCCAGGTTCTGCCGTTTGTTGCTGCGCTTCAGATTTCCCGGTGTAAGGGTCTCAAACCCGACGAAGATGCTGCGCAGCCCCGCCTCCGCTGCGCGCTCGATCAGGTCGCCTCGCAAAATGGAGTCCACCGTCGCGGCGCCCTGAAACAGCCGTCTCATGCCTTGCATGCCATCAAACAGCGCTTCCGCAAAACGCCGGTCGCCGAGCAGGTGATCGTCGAGAAAATAGAGATGCCGCCCAGGCAGCCGCTCAATCTCGGCCAGCGCATCGTCCACCCGCTGCGTATAGAACCCTCGGCCGCCCTGAAAGAACGCGTCCTTGTAACAGAAGTCGCAATGCTGCGGACATCCACGCGTCACCACAATGGAATTCGGCACCAGGTAATAGCTGCGCCGGATCAGGTCGCGCCGAATGGGCGGAATACGTTCCAGGGTGCGGCCTGCCGTGGAAGTGTAAACGCGCTCCGGCTTCCCGGCGCGAAAGTCTTTCAGGAACGCTGGAAAGGTTTGTTCTCCAGGCCCCAGGAATATCGCGTCCGCGTGAACCGCAGCCTCTGCAGGAAGCGAGGTGACATGCAGCCCGCCGAGACAAACAAACGCACCCTTGCTCCGGTAATGGTCCGCGATCTCGTAAGCGCGATAGGCGTTCGTAATGTACACCTGGATCACCACGAGATCCGGTGTATCGTCGAGCACAAGCGGCTCCACATGTTCGTCCGCAATAATCGCATGGTCATCGGAAGATAGATACGCGGCCAGCGTGGCCAGCCCCAGTGGCGGAAACAACGAATATTTGATCGGACGCCAATTCGGCCCTGTCGCCTCTATCAAGGCAGGCAAAATGAACTTGACGCTCAGCGGCCGCGAACCCCGAGCGATCATCGCGTACCGCTTGTCGACGACACTGTGGCGGGCGGCAACTGCGGGCTTGTCGCTTTGCGCTGTAAAGTCGCGGGATAAACAAATATGCTTTGCACTGTAAAGTAACCTCACAAAAAAATTTGCTTCGCGAATCACGCCCGCGCTGGCAGCAGTTTGCTCATCACGCTGGACGCCGATTCTTCTCTGCTTCCCTTCGCGGCATCGCGCACTACCTGCTCGAGTGTCGAAAGATATTCCAGATAGCGCTTCCGGCCCGAAGCAGTAATGCGGCACAACGTCTGCGGACGATTGCGCTCATGTCCCTTCATAATCTCCACCATCTTTCCTCGCTCCAGTACGCGCAGATGCCGGCTCAGGTTTCCATCAGTCAGAGCGCACAGTTGTTTGAGATCGCCAAACGTCAGTCCCTTGGGATTCGTGATGAGAGACGTAAGGACGCTCAATCGTGCGCGCTCATGAATCACTCGATCCAGCCCTTCATAGGCGAAGCGTCCTTCGTTCGACGTAGCCTTAGCTTTCATCGGAGCCCTCCTGCGCGGTAAACAGCAGGATCGCCGCCACCAGCACCTGGCCTGCCCCATACGGAATGCCCATCGCCCACGGTGAGAGAGCCCGGCCATCGGCCAGGGTAATGCAGGCCAGCCCTGTTAACAGGTACCATGCACCCGCAGCAGTCATGGGACGCGGCAGAAAACGGCAGGATGAAAACACTCCGAGACTGAAAATCACCTGCCAGAGTCCGGGAAGCATCCATGAAGCCGCCGGAACGTACCGTACGAGCACTAGAGTCATCAGCGCGCCCGCGCCCACCGACGGCAGGAATTGCACGACGGCCATGCGGATCATTTCATCCGCCATGCCCGAATGAATGCGGTGTGCACGCGTGAACATCTGTGCAGCGATCAGGGCAGCGGACAGGATGGCGGTCAGGATCCAGATACTTAGGTATGCCGCAACATGATTCGCCGGATCCGGCAACCACCGCGACTGCGCCCCGGCGGCAGCAATCGCCAGGACCCCCGTACCGGCAAGCGTGGCCGGGCCATAACCGCGAAACTCCGTGCTGCGGGCCAGCTGCCTGCGTATGCTGCTGATGTCGTCCAGTGCTTTAGTCAGATCGTTCATGCTTTGCATTGCAAAGTAAACCAGCGACCGGCAATTGTCAATGAGAAGAAGCCGGGCCGGTGCCCCATTCAAGCCAGGTGTTGGCTTGAGTGGGCGGAGTCCTTTTCGCTTATATTGGCAGAGAGTCATGGTCACCGTCTTTCTCTCGCATTCGAGCAATGACAAGCCCTTCGTCCGCGAACTCGCCGACGCGCTCGAATCCGGAGGCGAAATCAAGGTCTGGCTCGATGAGCGCGAGATTGATTACGGCGAAAACGCCGTCCTCAAGATGGAGGAGGGACTCGACGCCGACGTCGTTCTGCTCATTCTTTCGCCTGACTCGGTCGACTCGAACTGGGTCAAGGAAGAATGGACCGATGCCTATTGGGATCAGGTAAGCAGCCAGCGCACGAAACTCGGTCCGGTCCTCTACCGAGACTGCCGTACTCCGCATTTCCTTCGCAACAAGAAGCCCTTCGACCTCAGGACCAACCAGCCCGAAGGCTTCCGCCAGATCAAGACCTGGCTCCTCGGCCTGCGTCCGGCGCCGCCGCCCGTGATGCACCTGCCCCAGCGCCCGCCTCTCTTCATCGGGCGCGAACAAGAAATCGAAGACCTGCGCAGCCGCTTGAAAGAGCCGGGATCGATAACCTATATTTCTGGTCTGGCCGGTCGCGGCAAGACCACCCTCGCGCTGGAGTACGCGTATCAATATCAGCGCGACTTTGAGTCAGTCCACTGGCTGCCTTGCCACGGACGCAGCCTCGTCCAGATCGCAGGCGAACTCACAATTCAGCTTGGCCTGAAGCTTGAGGGCGACGTGGACACAATCGTGCGCGAATTGAATGGCCATTCTGCGCGCAAGCGCTGCCTGTTGATCCTGGACAATGTGGAGGACGATGCGCCCGCGCAGTTGCTGCCCGGAGGCCGAACCTCCGTCCTCATCACTACGCGCCTGACGGATCTCACATTTCTTGACTTTCATAAGCCGATCCAGCTGCCGCTATTCACCGAAGCCCAGTGTTTCGAGCTCTTCGGCGATGTCATCGGCAGGGAAGAGGTTGAAAAGCATACCGACGAGGCACGCGCCCTCTTTCGGCGCGTCGAATATCTGCCGATCGCCATCGCGGTAGCCGCGAAGCTCATCCGTAAGGACGTGCGCTACACCATTGCCGGGATGGCTAAGAACCTTCCCGCCGATGCAACGGCTCTCCTCAGAGAGGCCGTGTCCGCTCTGTCGCAACCAGCCCGGACCCTCCTCACTGGGATGGCGGTCTGCGCCCCCGAGGGCTTTCGTATCGCACTGGCAGCAGAGATCGCCGGACTAAACGAGACCTCGTCGCTCGATGCCCTGCAGGAAATCTACTCACGCTCGCTGGTCGAAGAACTTGATCGTGACAACCGGCGCTACCGTCTCCACGCTTTAGTGCGCGAGGCCTCAGAAGCAACGGACGCGCTACGCAGGAAGCACGCGAAATCGATTGCAACGCAGTTCGAAGATTGGGAGAACAGCTGGCGTGAGCGAGAAAAGGACATGCCCGATTGGCAGATCGCATTTCAGTGGTCGCTCGCACAGGACGGAGATGAAGGTTCATGGTCGACGGCCGACGATCTGGCGTACACAGGCTTCCGGCTGATACAGCGATTGGGACGCCTGCCGGAAGCCTATGAAATCTGTGAACGGATGGCAACAGAAGCGAGTCGCCGGGCAGACGCAGCGAGATTGCAGACCTGGTACGGCAATCAGGCGATCATCCTCAAGGCCTGGGGCCGTCTTGAAGAAGCGATGGCTCTGCGCCAGAAGGAAGAGCGGATCGCGGTGGAGTTACGTGACCCAGCTGGATTGAGCCGTTGTTACGGAAATCAGGCCTTGATCCTGCAGCTCTGGGGCCGGCTTGACGAAGCAATGGGCCTGCACGAGAAGCAGCGGGAGATCTATACGGCAATAGGTGACCAGGCAGGTTTAAGCCGCTGCTATGGAAATCTGGCTGCCCTCCTTCTGCGGTGTGGCCGTCTTGATGAAGCCCTTAGGTTCCTGAAGGACCAGGAAGACATCTGTACGAAACTCGGGGACTGGCACGGTCTACAGGGAAGCTACGGGAATCAGGTGGTGATCCTGCTGAATGAGAACCGCCTTGACGAAGCCCTGCTTCTGCTCGAGAAGCAGGAGGTCATCTGCCTGGCAATGGGCGACAGAAGTAGTCTGGCGTCCTGCTATATGAACTGGGGAGCTGTCTTGCGCTACAGGAACGCCCCCCAGGCAGCCAGAGAGAAACTCGAGCAGGCGCTCGCTCTCTTCACCGAGCTGAGGATGCCACGCGAGATCAACCAGATCCAGGACGCGCTGAACGAGACAAAAGGCAACCCTCCGGACGACTGATTACTGGTCTGCTCTCAAATAACCGTGTCAAGTCCGCGGCGCATAAGAATCTCCGTAACCGATTCATTCCAAAAGCAAGATCCCTCGGGAAAACTGGCGTACCTTTCGTCGTAATTTATTAAAATAGAAATAGAGGTGAATGCTGGGGGAACGAGAAATCACGGCAAGACAAGGTACTTTGTCCTCGTTGTATCCATGTCCCTTTAAATCAATAGGTTACAGATAAACAGTGTCGAATCAATGGATTGCAAACTACACACCGAATTGACACCGATAAATCCAATTGAAACAATGGATTACACGCCATACCAATGGAATGAATGGCTTACAAAGCACCAGACATAAACCCTATGGAATGAAAGGGTTCAAAACCATAGGAAAAAACGGGGGGGAGGGGGTACCCGGCCGCTTGGCTAATTGCTAATCCCTAATCCCTGTTCCTCTAATCCCTGCCTTTCTTGATTCCCCCCTGATTTCCCCTGCCGGTCCACAGGCGGCCGCACGCTATAGTCAAGGCGGCGACTCTCACGACCTGCTCGGCCGTGGCGAAAACTGAAGTACAAACAAGCCGTGGGGCTACGCTCGTCGATGACGACGAGCGCGACGAAGCATTTCTCCGCCCTGCCTCCGCGACCCGCCCGCGAGCCGGTCGCGATCTCGCAGGCGACCGACTTGCCGCCCGCGTCGCCGACAGCGTAGGCGAGGACGACGCCTTCCTGCGCTCCCGCCGCCGGGTGCCGGTCCGCAAGGGCATTCTGCCCAACTCGGCGCAGGCTTGTATAAAGTCCCGGTGGGGACGCATCGTCCTCCTCCTCTCCGCCCTGATCCTCCTGGCCGGGGCCGTCTGGCTTGTCATTGCAGTCCGCGATTTTCTCGATCACGACCCGCGTTTCCGCATCGATAGCTCTGCCTCCATCCAGACCTTAGGCAATAGCCAACTCACTCGCGAAGACCTGCTCTCCGTCTCGGATCGGACATCGGCCACGCCTCTTCATCCCGCTCTCCGTGCGCCGCGCCGAACTGGAACACATTCCCTGGGTCGAACACGCCACTGTCATGCGTCTCCTTCCTAACCAGCTGCGCGTTGCCGTCCGCGAGCGCACTCCCATCGCCTTCGTCCGTGTCCGCGACCAGGTCAAGCTGGTTGACGCCGCCGGAGTCATCCTCGACATGCCTCCCGCCATGATGGCCGCCCGGCACCTCTCCTTTCCCGTCGTCGCCGGCATCAACCCCAACGATCCCCTCTCCACGCGTGGCCCAAGAATGCGTATCTACCAGAGGTTCATCGCCGACCTTGACTCGAGCGGCGAGAAGATCTCCTCCGACCTCAGCGAAGTCGACCTGTCCGACCCTGAAGATGTGCGCGCAACTCTGCCCGCCGGAGCCACGGACATGCTTCTCCACTTCGGCGACGACAAGTTCCTCGCCCGCTATCGAACCTATCAGGCGCATCTCGCGGAATGGCGGTAACAGTATCCGCGTCTGGCATCGGTCGATCTCCGATATGACACGCAGGTGGTGCTCAAGATGGCCGACGGCCAGCCCGTGGACGCCGATCCGCAGCCTGCGGCGAAGACCGTACCGATGCACCCGCAGCGCCACACAAGCATGCCGGAAAGGTGACGCGATCAGCCAGAAGGCAGACAACCTCATCGCCGTACTCGACGCCGGCAGCGCTAAGACCCGGTTCCTCATAGCCGAGCTGAACGACGGAGCCCTGCGCTACCGCGGACACGGCATCATCGACTCCGCCGGCACCCGCAAGGGTGTCATCGCCGAACTGGCCTCGGCCGTCGAGTCCATCAACCAGGCCGCCACCCAGGCCGAAGATCGTGCCGACGCCACCATCGAGCAGTCGCATCATCTCGATCGGGGGCCCCCACATCCGCGGCCTGAACAGCCGCGGCGGCATGAGTTTGGGCACCCGCCTCCGTGAGATCACTCGCGAAGACGTGCGCGCTGCCGTCGATCGCGCCCGTCCCGTATCTCTTCCGCCTGACCGTGAAATCATCCACTCCTGCCGCAGCAATTCATCCTCGATGAACAGGCCGGCATCCACGACCCGGTGGGTATGGTCGGCAATCGCCTCGAAGTCAACCTGCACATCGCCACCTGCTCGGCCAGTGCCCAGCAAAGCATCGTTACCTGCGCGAACAAGGCCGGACTTGAAGTCACCGAGACTGTCTTGGAGTCGATCGCCGCAGCAGAAGCCACCATCTCCGCCGATGAGCGCGAGCTCGGCGTCTGCTTGATCGATATCGGCGCTAGTACCTCGGAGCT
>CAWJPE010000015.1:0-45130 GCA_963844605.1 uncultured Acidobacteriota bacterium
TATTGGTAGCGCCATCGGGGATCGAACCCGAACTCTCCGCCTTGAGAGGGCGGCGTGTTAACCATTTACACCATGGCGCCGGGATGGGAGTGGCAAGGATCGCCAACCCTTTTAATATAACAGAGGAAGGGCCTGTCTGGAGAGGGCAATGGGCGCTCCTTCGCCGCAGTAGTCGGGTCAACAATGGATGGAAATGATTTGCTCGAAGAAGTTTGAAGCGGGTCATGAAAAAAGTCGAAATTAGCCACTGGAACCCGCCCTTCGCTGCGTTAAAAATGGGGCTCCAGCCATTCATTCACCTCGGATGCGGGCGGAGATTCGGCCGACTGCATGATCGTCAATATACATCGGTGGACAGCCATATTGGTCACTGGATGTCGTCCCCATTGCGTTTTTTTGCCTTCCCTACTGAGACTGCGGAGGTAGACATCCTAAGCCGGATGTCACAGCTTCACCTTGACCTTAACGCGCTGCTTGGGGACGATGGCCTGCCGGCGAGACACTCATTTGCTCCAAGCACGAAGTCATTTTGACGAATAGCTATCACGGAATGTACTGGGGGATTCTGCTCAGGAAAAAGATGCTGGCAGTTCCCTTCTCCACTAAGTTCTATGGTCTGAAGTACAAGGTTTCATTTCTTGCGACTGATGACTGGCGAGCGCGAGTCCACGAGGTAGAGACATATCCTGAGGCTTTGGAAGAGTGTCGCGAACTTAATCGAAGATTCTATACAAAGGTGCTGACTTACCTTTCTTAAGAGACGAACTTACTGGACGCTATGTTACGTTGCCTTTTCGTAACCTCGTTTAATCGGGAGATATATATTGCCACCGGCATAACCTGGTGCGGTCATTCTGCCGGTACGCCGTTGATGCCCGTCTCCTGGCCTGTTACGAACAAAACCTCGGCTCTGAGATTCAACCATACTCGCAGGTTTGCTCACGTATGACCTGGACCGCTCTGAATTTCTCCATTCGTGGCTCGCGAGCAACAAAGAATGCATTCCGATAACACTTGGCGGCAGCGCGGAACGGTGTGATTGTCCATCGCCCCAGGATCACTTTGGCGACCATCGTGAGCGATGCGTGTGGTCATGGTTCAACAAGAATGCTTCGCGATGGTTCCGGAAGATCGTCGCCCTTGATCACGCTCTGCGGATCGGCGGTGTGGACGCCATTGTCTGGATAGATTCCGATTGTTGCTTTCTGAAAACATTGCGTTTGGTGGAGATTGAGGCCTGGTTCGGAGAAGGGTCCGTCTTTTTCCTGAGAGGCCCGGATCGCCCGGTTCTTGAAGCCGGGGTCATTGGATTTCGGACAGATGCGAGTGGGCGCGCCGTCCTGAACTCCGCGATCGAACGCTATCGCTCGGGACGCTTCCGTGAAGACACCAGGTGGGATGACGGTTATCAGTTTCAACTGGCGCTACGGGAGAATTCAGAGGTTGTGGCAACCGACTGGGGTCGGAGTGCCGACGAGCGAGGTCATGTAGTACCGGGGAGCAGGCTTGGAGAGTTTATTGCTCACTACAAAGGCATACACAAGTACAGCGGAATCATGAGCTGAAGCGTCGTTATTGACGCACTTCCTCATTCGAGGTGGCGGACGGCCTGCGGGTTCTTGATAGACCCAGGTGCTCATTTCGATTGGCAGTGTCTTCAAACACAGCGATACTCTCTACTGTGCTTCGTTCGCAAGGGAGTTAGCGTGACTACGGAAGAGCAGCCAGCACAAATGGATTACAGACGTCGGGCCGTTGAAATTGCCATCCACGTAGGCCTCGTCATTTTGCTGACGACGGCATGCCTGATGATTCTGCGTCCTTTCTGCCACTGGTGGCCTGGGGCATTATCATCGCGATCGCGGCTAACCCCGCGTATCAGAAGCTGCGAAGCATGCTGGGCGGTCGCGGAAAGCTGGCTGCCGTTCTCTTCACGCTGATCGTCCTCGGGGTTCTGATTGTTCCCGTAGCGCTGCTGACGCAGACGACGATCCAGGGTATCCAGACACTGATCGCGCACACCAGGGAGGGCACGCTGGGTATCCCGGCTCCGCCGGACAGCGTGAGAGCGTGGCCGATTGTCGGCGGCCCTTTGTACAGCACGTGGACCAAGGCCTCCACGAACCTGACGGGGATGCTGCAAAGCGTGGCCCCGCAGCTCAAGGCACTGGTTCCCGGGCTTCTTCACGCCTCGGCGCGAATCGGCCTGACGGTGCTGGAATTTGTCCTCTCCATTCTGGTGGCGGGAGTGCTGCTGGCGAAATCTTCGGAGGGAGCGGAGGTGTCGCATTCCCTGGCCCGCCGACTTTTTGGAGAACGGGGTCCGGAGTTCGAGACACTCGCAGGCTCCACGATCCGCAGCGTGACGAACGGAATTCTCGGCGTCGCGGCGATTCAGGCCGTCTTTGCCGGTATTGGCTTCATCGTGGTGGGCTTGCCGGGGGCGGGGTTGTGGACGTTGCTTTTTCTCTTTGCGGGCGTGCTTCAGGCAGGTGGCCTTGTGCTCATTCCTGCCATCATCTACACGTTTGCCGTGGCGAGCACGATGAAAGCAGTGCTGTTTATGCTCTGGTGCATTCTGGTCGCTGCCCTCGAACATGTCCTGAAGCCGCTACTGCTGGGGCGCGGCGTTGCTGTTCCTATCGTGGTGATTTTCCTGGGAGCCATTGGCGGCTTTCTGGCCATCGGCATCATCGGACTCTTCGTCGGCGCGATCGTTCTCTGCGTCGGCTATAAACTTTTTCTGGCCTGGCTGGAGGGTCCGGTCGCGGCAAGGGAGATGTGAGGACGGAGCGGGCAGCTTTCGCTCTGCGAAGGATGGTGTCGAGAACTGCAGGAGATCTACCCCAGTAAGATCGGCATTCACCAATCGAATACGATTTCATGTGAACGAACTTCCCGGCCGCGATCATCACGCGTTTGGTACCAGTGCCTCTGGGGATGGTACATCAGTTGAGATCCTTGATCTTCCCGAACTTCTTCTGACTGCAGGTTAATAAAAAAGCGATACCCACAAAACGAGAACAGGCCTGCAAGCAAGTTGGAACCGATTGACTTAGGCGTCAGCTTGAAACCGCTGTCTATGGCTGACTTCCTCACCGAGGAAGAACGCGTAATGTAAGCCGAGTTTCGCCTGAAATTTCTTGATCCCGAAGACGACTTGTACGAGTTCGTTGGACGGTTTCCCGCCCGGATGTGTACCTTCTCCAATAATCCATTTGTTATCTACGACAGCGAAATTGATGAATGTCTTAAGAAACCATCTCTCTAAAAGTATGCCGTTAATACGGAAGCGTTTAATCGTCCAATGTCTCCGTAGCAATCGCTTCCGCGCTTCGTATAAATCAATTGACGCCTCAAGAGTGCGAAGCGTGGCGGCGATGCCGGTGTCAAGATCGCTCAAACGGCTATTATGCGTGCGACACAGAATGTGGCCTGTCAGTGATGCCAGACTCACAGTTTTAGGCTCCCCCAAACACCAATGCAGGCCCTGCACGGTGATACTTCCCTCAGGAAAGAACGATTGTGAAACAAGGTGCTCCCGGCTAATCCCGCCTCCGCAGTCCCCAGCGAAGCAGCCCAACATTCTTTCTTCATGCGACTGCAGTTCCTGCCATGAAATCCCTCCACCACTGGAAGAATTAAGAACTCCAGACAGCTATCCCCGTGCAGGCCTCAAATCCCGAGCTTTTTGACTTCCTCGTTGTAGTACTTGCGGTAGAGGATGTCCCACTCCTGGCTGCCTTCAGGGATGATGCGGCGCTGAGACTGGATCTTGAGGCGGGCGGCCTGGTCGATGCGCGTTCCTGCATGAGCAGATTTTCGAGCGCCTTGCGGGCTTCCTGGCGGATGGTGTTGCGGTCCTCAAGGAATTCGCATTCATCGGTCTCGGCGAGGACGTCGGAGACGACGTGGGCCAGCTTGTTCAGCTTGTCGCGGGAGATTCTCACAGCACCGCCTTGTACTTGCGGGCCAGCTCGATCTTGACCTTCTTGAACATTTCGGCGTAGGCGGCCCCGGTGCGGTGCATCTCGTCCTGGTAGGCGTCAAGGATGACGCGCACCTCTTCGTTGATGCGGTCTTCGAGGGACAATTCTTCGAGGAGACCGGCGTTAACGCGCTCTTCGACAACGGACAACTTATCAGTGCGGATCACCTTGGCGTCGATCAGGTGTTTGACCGTATGGCGGGCAAGATATCCAACATAATCCCGTGAAAAAATCATTTATCTCGTTCGAAATATAGCACAAATGAGTGGGTGGAACCGGCGGCGTCAGGCGTGGCGCTATGCGCGGGTAACGAGAGCAGGCCGGTGCGGGCAGACGGCGGCGTTGAGGCAGTCGTCGGCAATGATGAGGCGTTCGACGGGACGGCCGCCGATGAGGTGCTCGCTGACGATCTCGGGAACGTCTTCGACCCTGACCCCGCCGTACCAAACGGCTTCGGGGTAGACGACGACGGTGGGGCCATGCTCGCACTGCTCGAGGCATCCGGACTTGTTGGCGCGGACGCGGGGGACGAGACCGGCGGCTCTTGCGGCGTCTTTGAGGGCGGCGTGGAGCTCGCCCTTGCCGTCGGTAGTGCAGGAGGGGCGCGCGCTGCCCGGCTCGCGGACATTGGTACAGACGAAGACGTGGCGCTCGAATTTCGCCAATCGGGACTCCTTAGAATGAGGGTTCTTCTTTTATGGTATCTGAGATTTCCACCTGCCGGGATGGCGTAGACTGGCAGTTCTGCGACAATCGATAGATGGATATGCTGCAAGACAGTTTGCTCTCCCTCAAAGACGATATGGTGGCCTTTATTGCAGGCCATGGAATGCGCCGCGTGCCCGTGTACGTGGGCGAAGAAGTGCCCACGGTGGTGTGGGAAGACGATTCGAATCCCGATAGCTGGAAGGATTTTGTGGAGACCGCGAAGGCGGCCGGCGCTGCCTTCCTGACCATGAGTGAAGTGGTGCTGGAGAAGGAAGATCTGGAGCTGCTGCTGGAAGAGCTGCAGGAGACGAATTTTCCGGACGAGGAGTCTCCGCTGATCGACGAGGCGCAGTCGCTGGCCACGCATGTGGGCCGGGTGGGTATATCCAGCTGGGCTTTGCCCACCAGGGCATCGTGTTTCTGCACGAGAACACGACGGCGTGGTATCAGCGGTATCAGCAGCTGCTGGAGTCGCTGGAGGGTTTCGGCGACATCGTGCTGGACGACGAGGACGCCGACGAACAATCGTGAGCACGTCTGAGGCAGCGCCCACGCTCCTGAACCGGCGCTGGATTCTTTCGGGAGGCGATCCGGGCGAAGCGGCAGACTTGGCACGCGAAGCCGGGCTGCCTTGCTGATTGCCGAGCTGCTGGTGGCGCGCGGCGTACGCAATGCCGCCGAGGCCGAGCGCTTTCTCCATCCACACTTCGATCAACTGCTCGATCCGTACTCGATGCTGGGCATGGAGCGTGCGGTGGCGCGCATTCAGCAGGCGGTTGCGGCACAGGAGACGATCCTGATCTACGGCGACTACGACGTGGACGGGACAACCGCCGTGGTGCTGCTGAAGACAGCCATCGAGATGCTGGGCGGGCAGGTGCGCTTTCATGTGCCGCACCGGCTGCGCGAAGGCTACGGCATGCAGAGCGGGATTCTGGATGGCGCGGCGCGGGACGGCGTGAGGCTGGTGATCAGCGTGGATACCGGCATTCGCGCCTTTGCCGCGGCTGAAGCCGCCGAGACGCTGGGCCTGGATCTCATCGTCACCGACCATCACCTGCCCGAGGCCGCGATGGGGCTGCCAAAGGCGCTGGCGATTCTGAATCCTAACCAGGCGGATTGCGGCTACGCTTGCAAACACCTGTGCGGAGCCGGTGTGGCGTTCAAGTTGTCGCAGGCGCTGCTGGAGGCGTGGGACCGCGAACGGGCCCGGACGAAGATTCTGCCGTCGTTTCTGAAAATGGTGGCGATTGCTACGGTTGCGGATGCGGTTCCGCTGCTGGGCGAGAATCGCGTCTTTGTCGCGATTGGTCTGGAGCAGTTGCAGCGGCCGGTGCAGGCCGGGCTGCGCTCATTGATGGAAGTGGCCAAGCTCGATCCGGTGCGGCGCAAACTGACTCCCGTTGACGTGGCGTTTCGCATTGCGCCTCGGATCAATGCCGCGGGGCGTATGGACGTGGCTTCCGAAGTGATCGAGCTCTTCACCACGAAAGAGCCGAAGCGAGCGCACGAAATCGCCGAAAAGCTTGAGAAGCTGAATCAGGAACGGCGCGACGCCGAGGCCGCAATGCTGGCCGAGATCGTGACGCGGCTGGAGGAAGAGCGCTTCCGCGATGCGCGCTGCATTGTGATGGATGGCGAGGGATGGCATCGGGGAGTGATCGGCATTCTGGCTTCGCGCATTGTGGATCGGACGGGCAAGCCGGCGATGGTGATCGCTCACGATAGAGGGGAAAACGGGGACGGGACGGCGCACGGTTCGGGCAGGTCGATTCCGAGCTTTCATCTGCTGGATGCGATTGAGAGTTGCCGCGATCTGTTTACGCGCTTCGGCGGGCACGCGCATGCGGTGGGGTTCTCGCTGCCATCGGAGCGGGTGGAGGAGCTGCGCGCGAGGCTGGTTAGCTATGCGGCGATTCATCTGAGCGAGGAGGATCTGGGAAGTCCGCTGCGGTGCGATGCGCTGCTGCCGCTCGATCGCGTGACTCCGGCGGTGTGGTCATGGCTCAAGCGGCTGGAGCCGATGGGGATGGGCAACACAGAGCCGGTATTTCTGGCGCAGAATGTGTTGCTGACCGGACCTCCGCGCTATATGAAGGAGAAGCATGTCCGACTGCAGCTGACGCAGGGGCCGCGCGGAGGCAACCTGTCGGCGCTTGGCTGGAGCTGGGCGGAGCGGGTGCAATCGATGCAGCTCGGTGAGGGCAGCGTGGTGCATCTCGCTTACCGGCTTAGGGAGAACGAACACCCTGAGTACGGCGGCCTGGAACTGGAGATCGCGGGACTCTATCCGGCGGGCTAGCTCTTCCCTTTCGACGGCGGCGGCTGCGTCATCGGCTTGAGGATGTCGTCGAGGCGGTTGGGCGTGCCCTGAACGCGCTCGAGCTGCGGGAAACGCAGGCCGTCGTGGTAGTCGAGCTTCACCACCTTGTAGTAGCCGGTGTTGATGACGATCAGTTCGATCGGGTCTTTGGCGTCTTTAGCGCTGGTGATCGCGTCACTCAGCAATGCTGCCGTGTACTGCGTCCGTTGACGGCGACGATCTGCATTCCGGGGCCGAGGCCGGCCTTGTCAGAGACGGAACCGACGAGCACGTCGTCGAGATGGCCATCGGTGGTGACGTTGAAGCCCAAAGTCCACCAGGCCTGCGAGTCGCCGGTAACGGTTTCCCGAGCCTGAATGAAGACGCTGGGAGTGTCGGTGTAAACGATCTTGTATCCGCCGTTTTCGATGCCCCCCAGAGGAGCGTGGGACGATTTGGACGTGAGCCGTTCGTTGAAGAATGCCGCCCAGTCGTAAGGCGCAACAGCGTTGAGGTTAGCGATCACGTCGTCGAAAGTATAGGGGACGACCTTTGGCGCAGTGTTGCCGCCGATACCTTCAAAGCGTGCGCAAAAATCGTTAAGACTCTTCTTGTCTTTGGTGAGTTTGCGGATGATGGTGTCGGCTTCAAGCCAGAGCAGAGCGCCCTCCTGGTAGTAATCGACGCTGCGCCGCCAGTTGTCCCACTCCGGGCTGGTGTCGTAGAGAATCTGCGCGGCGACCGCGGTGTCGTGTAGGTCGCGCCAGGTGCGGCCGGGGCGGTAATCGAGCGTGGCGGCGTATGCGGCCAAGACAGCGCGGTATTCGTCGGGGCTTTCGATGCCGCTGCGCGCGGCGAGCACCTCGCCAGATACTGGGTGAGTCCCTCATAGACCCACAACAACTCGCCCTTCATGGGATCTTCGTAATTGCCGGTTGCGAGGCCTATGGGGCGGCGATATTTGCCGTTCCACGAATGCGTGAACTCGTGCGGCAGCAGGTCGGCCGTGATCAGTGCGAGATTGTCGTCGAGGAAGGTCTTTTCCGAGACGCGGTCGTCGCTCGACTGGTGATGTTCGAGGCCGAAGTGCGCCACCTGGTCGCTCAACGTTACGAGAAAGTGATAGCTGGCATAGTGGCGCGATTGATAGAGTGCTCCGGTTTCGCGGACTAGGTTGCTATAGGCATCGAGCGCTTCGGGCTTGATGCGGAGATCCTCCGGGCCGTCGGCGGCGACATCGAGGAAGTGCTTCGGTGTGACCTCGGGAGCGAGGGGAAATTCCTTGAAGAACTTGCCCGTTAGGAGCGGCGAATCGACCAGTTGCTCGAGAGATACGGTCTCGAACTGAACGGCTCCATTGGCCTCGCCTGTCTTGGTAAGCGCGGTGCCGTATTGCCAGCCTGCGGGGAGTTTGGCCGCGGCCTGCACGGCGATGTCGGCCGCGGGATGACCGGCGGGATAGACGAGCACTTCGTTCCAGCTGACCATGGCGAGGTTGGCGGTGGTCGAGGCTCCTGCGGTAAAGCCTGTGGCCGCGGCCGTGGCGAGGAAATCGAGTTTGACGTCCAGCGACGATGCTCCGTCGGGCACCGTGAGGTGAAAGGCAAACATGTTCACGTCATCGCGCTTCCATGCCAGTTGCTGTCCATTGGCGGAGATCACCAGCCCGGCGAGATTATCGATGGGGCCAGTGGGGCCGTGCTCGCCCGGAATCCACTGCGGATAGACGAGCGTGAGCGGGCCGGGCTGGACAGGAATGGAGAGCGTGGCGTGCAGCATTTTGCGCGGCGCATCGGTAACGTCGACTGTTACATGAATGGAAAGCGGGGTTTGGGCTGAAGCAGCGATGGCGGCGACGAGCAAGAGTGCGGGCAGAAAGCGAAGCTTCAAACGGGAATCCTTCCACAGCAGTGCTGCTCTCCAGTGTAACGACCCAGGGCGTCAGCACAGAAGACGGGGTTGAATGGTGCCGATGTCATCCGGCTGGGCACGAAATGGGTTTCCAGGGCAAACCTGGCGATGAAAACGACGCAGGAACTACGACGGAGGCTTTGAAGCGCATCCATTTGATCGTTTCCCTGGTCTCCCCTTTTTCGTATCGAAGCGCCTCCACGGTGACTTGCCCCTTCTTCATGCTGCTAACCTTTGCTATGTCCTCGCCCACCGCCTCGGGACGGGGTGAGCGCAAGCTCTCGTCACTCAAGCGCGAGTACTCTATGAAATCGGCTTGTGTGAGCACGAAGTTAATAAGGACGGGACCGGCTATTTTCTCCTCCACAGTACTGCCATAACCTGTGGCCATCAGCTGCCGCTCCTGCGTAGCAGTGGGAAACGTCACGGGCGCAGTCCAGTCCTCATCGGAATCTTTGGGATCAATTGAGATGCGCCAACCTCGATTGCCCTTCTGAGGTATCAGGCGAAATGACAGGTCAGGCGAGACCTGGTGGGAGTATGTTTCCTGCGATCCAACTGTTCCGATAAACACCAGTTCTTTGCAGCCTTGCGCGCGTGCGCGAGCAGAAGTCATGCAGACTGCCAGCAGCATGGATAGATGGCGTGCCTTCATGGAGTCCGTCCTCCTATGATTGAGTGCGGCGCTCATCCGCTTTGCGGCAATGATAGGCCGCTCCAGCTCCACTCGCAATTTCTAACCAAATCAGCCTTGGCTCTATACGCTCCGGGCATTCTCCGAGTGCTACACTCCGGCCATGTCGCGTGGTTTCTTTCTTACTTTTGAAGGGCTCGATGGATCGGGCAAATCGACGCAGTTACGCAAGCTGGCGGAGTGGCTGGAAGCAGAGGGCGAGTCCATCGTTGTAACGCGGCAGCCGGGCGGGACGCGAATTGGCGACAAGATTCGCGCGCTGCTGCTGGATTCGCGTACGGAGAATCTTGCGCCGCGGGCGGAGCTGGGGCTGATGTTCTCCGACCGCGCGCAGGCCATTGCCGAGATCATTGAACCGGCGCTTGCAAAAGGCAAAATCGTGCTGTGCGATCGCTATACCGACTCGACGGAAGCCTACCAGGGTGGCGGACGCGAGCTGGGCAGCAAGGTCGTGCTCGATCTGCACGCCGCCATGTGCGGCGGCCTGCAACCGAACCTGACTCTGCTGCTGCTGCCGGATTTTGCCCGGTCACTGGAGCGCGCCCGCAGGCGCAATACGCGGGCGGCGGGCCATCCTATCGACGAAAACCGGTTTGAGCGCGAGGACGAGTTGTTCTATCGTCGCGTGTTCGATAAATATTGTGAAATTGCGCGCCGGGAACCTTTGCGTGTGGTCATAGTCGATGGCGATCAGAGCATTGAGCAGATCCATCAGCGCATCGTACAAGTAGTGGCAGAGCGCCTGAAGAACCGCGTCTGACGTTGCGTTCCCCCCAGAGTCGTCCCCATGATACGGACTGAAACTTCAAACTGGATTGTCGAAGAGCGCAATGGCTACCGCTTTCCACCGGGATTGAAACTCAACCTGCCACTTTACCTCTCGCGGCGATTCTTTCGCGTCGGCAATCCAATCCTTCTCTTTGAGCACCTGACCGCGACGTACGGCCGGATGGCACATTATCGCGTGGGACCCAGCGACATCGTCCTCGTGAATGAGCCCGACTTCATTCGCGAGATTCTCATCCAGCAGCCGCAGAACTTCATCAAGGAGCGCACGCAGAAGCGCATGAAGATTCTGCTTGGCGAAGGGCTGATTACCAGCGACGGCGAGAGCCACAAACGGCAGCGGCGTATTGCGGCTCCGGCTTTTCATCGGCAACGCATCCAGGCTTACAGCTCAATCATGGTGGAGCGCGCAGCGGCGATGCGCAAGGCGTGGCAGCCCGGCGTTGAAATCGATGTGTCCGCGGAAATGATGCGGCTCTCCCTGGAAGTTGTCGCCCGGACCCTGTTCGCGCAGGAGGTGACGCCGGACATACTGAGCATCAACCGCGAGGTGAACGCGATCATGAAGCTCTACAACTTTCTGATTGCGCTGCCTCGCGCGGAAGAGTATCTGCACCTGCCGATTCCCGGCCTGATGCGCTTTCGCAGGGCGCGCAAACGACTCGATGTGGTGGTGTATCGCATGATCGCGGAACATCGCGCCAGCGGCGTCGACCGCGGCGATCTGCTCTCGATGCTGCTGCGCTCACGCGACGATGAGCAGGACCACTCGGGAATGAGTGATGAGTTGCTGCGCGACGAGGTGCTGACGATTTTTCTTGCCGGGTACGAGACCGTCGCCAATGCACTCTCCTGGACGTGGATGTTGCTGGGGCAGAATCCCGATGCCGAAGCGAAGCTGCATGCTGAGCTGAACTCGGTGCTTGCGGGACGTCTGCCGACGCTCGACGACCTCCCTCAGTTGCGCTACACGGAGATGGTGCTGGCCGAGTCGATGCGATTGTATCCTCCGGCATGGGCGATGGGACGGCAGGCTACGTGCGATGTAGCGCTGGGGCCGTATCTTCTGCCCGCCGGGACTTATTTTTTCTTCAGCCAGTACATCATTCAACGGAACGCCGAACATTTTCCCGATCCGCTGCGCTTCGATCCGGAGCGCTTTACACCGGAACGTAAGGCAAGCCGGTCGAAGTTTGTTTACTTCCCTTTCGGCGCGGGCAGCCGGCAATGCATCGGCGAGGCCTTCGCGTGGATGGAAGGCACGCTTCTGCTGGCGACGATTGCGCAGCGCTGGAGGCTGCGGCTGGTTCCGGTGCAGAGGCTGGAGGTTCAGCCGAAGATTACGCTGCGGCCGAAGTATGGTATTCGTATGGTTCCAGAGCTTCGCGGCTCTTCCTCCGGTAGATGAAGGGGCGAGCCATATCCACCCACGCTGGATAACCCTTTTTGACTGGGTCCGCATCTCCTTGCACACACAATGCAATTTCATCATCTAGCTCGTCACCACTGGATACTCGCCGTGTTCCTCATCTCCGGTGCGATCCTGCTCGGCAACGTCATTCATTGGATTGCGTTCACGATCATTCGCCACCGCCGTAAAGAATCCAGCGCCAAAGACATCCGCGTACCGCTGAACATAAGTGAACATCTCAACCACCCGGCGCGTTGGGTTTTCCTCACCCTTTGCGTTCTAAGCACCTTCCCCTGGCTGCCGATTCCCATCGCGGTTGCTTATCCTTTGCGGGAGGGGCTGCGCATCCTGCTCGTGGTCCTGATGGGCTGGTTCGCCATCGGGTGCGTGTCTGTCTTCATGGATGCGCTGATGCGCCGGTACGACCTGACGGCGGAAAACAATGTACGAGCGCGCCGCATTCATACACAAACACATTTTCTTCGCCGCATCCTTGTCGGTCTCATCGTGATCATCGACATCGGATGCGTTCTCTGGACGTTTCCCAATCCTCAACTGTGGCACTACGGCAGCGGACTTCTTGCCTCGGCAGGGTTAGCCACGCTCGTACTAGCCACGGCGGCGAAATCAACTGTCGCCAATCTGCTCGCCGGCTTGCAGATCGCTTTCTCTGAGCCGATTCGCATTGACGATGTCGTGATCGTGGAGGGCGAGTGGGGCAGAGTGGAAGAGATCACCACCTCGTATGTCGTCATTCGCATCTGGGATCTGCGTCGGTTGATTGTGCCACTGAGCTATTTCATCGAGCATCCTTTCCAGAACTGGACGCGCGAGCGCTCCGAATTGCTGGGGACGGCGTTTCTCTACACCGATTACACGGTGCCGGTGGATGCCATCCGCGAACACTTTGCAAAGGTTCTGGAGACGTCACCACTCTGGGATCGGAAGGTGTGTGCCACGCAGGTGACCAATCTCAGCGAACGCACGATGGAGATCCGCTGCCTGCTAAGTGCGCGGAATGCAAGCGAGCTCTTCGACCTTCGCTGCATCGCACGGGAAGAGATGGTGAAATTCATTCAGCAGAATTATCCCGAGGCCTTCCCCCGTACGCGCTTCTCTTCGTTGCAGGGTTCGCCTGAGCCTGTTCCAGCTGCGAATCCTGCTAGTCTGGGACGGTGAGTTTTCGCGATTTTCTTGGCAATGAAGCGACGGTGCGGCACTTGCGCGAGGCCATCGCGGCGGACCGTCTGCCGCATGCGCTGATTCTCTCCGGGCCACGCGGCGCGGGCAAATACACGCTGGCTCTGAAGCTGGCGCAAACTGTGAATTGCCTCGACCCAAAGCAGACGGATGGTCTGCCCGACTACTGCGGAGTCTGTTCGAACTGTGTGCGCATCGGTCAGGCGGCGGATCTGGAAGCGCGCGTCGAAGAGGCGATTGCAGCCCGCGAGGATTTGCGCGAAGTCGACAAGAAGGAGACACGAATACTCATCCAGACGCATCCGGATGTGCTGGTGATTCCGCCTGATCCTCCGCAGCTGTTGATCAAGCTTGGACAGGTTCGCACGATGATTCGCGAAATCTATCGCATGCCCGCGGAGGCGAAACGGGCGGTTTACATCTTTACCAGCGCATCGTTCATGAAGGAGGCGGCCAACTCTCTGCTGAAGGTCCTCGAAGAGCCGCCGGCGCATGCGAATATCGTGCTGCTGGCGGAGAATCTGGGCGATCTGCTGCCGACAATCCGCTCCCGGGGAAGCATCTTTCGGCTTGGCGCGATCCCGCAGGATGAGATTGAGAAGCTCCTGGCGGAGCGGCGAACGGATTGGCGTCCGGCGCAGCGTTCACTAGTGGCGCGGCTGGCACAGGGAGCAGTGGGGCAGGCTCTGGGCTTCGATCTCGAGGGCTATCTTGCGAGCCGGACGGATGCCCTACTGATTCTGCGCAATGCGCTGCGCGAGCCGGACTACTCCTCGCTGTTTCGCATGACCGAGACGTATCGCCCAGGCGCCGAGGGCCAGGAGAAGACCTCAAAGCTGCTGGGGGCGATACTGAGCCTACTGGAAGACCTGCTGCTGTTACGGTCCGGAGTGCCGTCTTTGGCTCGCAACATCGATATTGAGAAGGAACTGGCCGCGATGGCTCCGCAAGTGAGCCTGGAGTGGATTGAAGCTGCGGAGCGCGGAGTTGACCAGGTGAGATCGGGTATGCGGCGCAATTTGCTGCGCTCGCTCGCGCTGGATGCTTTCGCGACAGAGATTGTTCGCTAGGGATCACTCAGGCTTCGAGCAGGCCGGCGCGGTGCAGGAGTTGGAGACTAGGCTCGATTCCCTGCTCCAGTTGTTCGGGAGGAATTTCGGGAAAATCCGCTTTCAGCGCGTCGAGCAGTGCAATGCGGTCACTGGTGCCGTCAAGCAGACTCAGGAAGGCGCGCACTATCGGGTCGTCGAGCCGCAGGGTGGTGTGCAGCAGAGTGGTCGCATGGGCGCGGGTGCGAGCCTCCTGACGTGCACTGGCGCTGGCCCGGGGCCGCGCGGAAATCTCTTCCGCTACCGGAGCCTTCCAGGCGTGCAGCTCGATCATCTTCGCGACGGCCAGACGCATGAGCAGCGTGGACGCTTCTTTATCTAGAGCGCCTTCATGGGCGAGGCCGCCTGCCGCCAGAATCGGCTCAATCTGCGAAAAACTGGGCGCGCAGGGCCACACAGAAGCCAGTTGCTCCATGAGGGCGATAGTCCCGGGATGACTGCTTTCCATCCTGATGCCACCAGGGAGGGTGAAGACCTTAGCGCCGGGCGTTTCACCCTGCGATGAGATCGCTTGCGAAGCAAAGAGGAGCTTTCGAAATGCCTCTGCAGGAAAATCGTGGCTCACCTCGCATTCGGCTCCGCACAGCAGGGTTTCCCGGTACATGCGCATTCGCGCGAAGTCGAGCACCTGTTCCTGGGCAATGATGTCGTCTCCCGCTGCGCTTTCAAGCGCGGGCTGCAGATCGGGGCGAAAGCGTGGATCGGTGGGCGGCGGCAGCACCGATTCGCTGAGGTATTGCAGACCATGTCTCCGTGCGTGGTCGACGAATTCGGAAAAGAGGAGCGGATGATGAATCGCACTCAACTCGTCGTGATAGATGGCCTGAGGGCCGCGCTTTTGCATCTGCTTTAGCTGCTCTTCAATCAGCAGACGGAAGGCGTCGCCGGACGGCCGGGACTCGGCAATGAAGCGCAGGAATGCGAGTGCCGCTGTAACTTTTTGCTCGGGGTCTTCAATGCCCTGCACCTGGTAGAGCATCATTTCGCGGATCATGTTGCGCAGATGACCGCCGGGCAGCGCGTTGTAGCTGACAAAAGTAACTCCATGCGGATCTAGCAGCTCGCGACAAAGGGCGAGGAGGCGATCACGTACCGGCTCCGGGACCCAGGCGTAGAGCCCGTGCGCGATGATGTAGTCGAACTGGCCGAGTTCCGCGCCCACGTCGAGGAGGTTGCTCTCGAACAGGCGCACATTGGTCAGGGAGAGATCGCGAATCCTCGCCTGGCCGCGCTCGATGGGTAGTCGGGCCAGATCGAAGCCGACGAATTCGCTGCCGGGGATGGCATACGCCATGGGGATGAGGTTCGCACCCTCATTGCAGGCGATTTCGAGCACGCGGCAGCGCTCGACCGGCGCCGGTGAGAGCCCGTGGAGAATCGCCATCGTCGCCAGACGATCGGGGTGGGTATCCGGATAAGGAAAGCTCGGATAGGCGACGGCGTCGTAAGCGTCTTGCTCTGCGCGCACTTCTTTTCTTGAGTCACTTTTTGTGTTCATGGCGATCCGTCGAAAGATTTGCACGAGCTACGACTAAGAAGTTACCCATTTCCCGCCTTGCAAAATGGAATTTTCATGAAGAATACGATTTCCTTCGATAGAAGGTGCAAAACCGGGTAGATATTCGACGATATCTCAGCTAAGATTACCGGTAAGAAAATACAACAAACGGCGTTCTGCGCAGGCGGCGGCGGTGGCAGGTAACCGCATCTCACGTGCTCAGTACTGCCCTGAGAGCTATGGCGAATTCGTCTCACATCCCTGTCACGGGCCTGCATGAAGTACGTCCAGATTCGCCGTCGGCTCGTCCAACCGGCGGTCCGCGCGCGGTCGCTCACGATCATCATCCGGACGGAAAAGATGGCGCAGTTGGCACCACTCATGGTCCACGCAAGCTGGTTCGTCCTACACTGCCTCCCCGCGCGATCAGGGACCGCAGCCTAAGCCCGCGTGGCGAGTCGCCCCTCCTTGCGCATCACGAGGCCATGACGATTTCGCCCGCGGATGAGAGTTCTCATGCCGAAGCCTTCTACTTCCAAAAACAGATCCAGACACAGACACTGATGGCGTTCGTGCTGGAAGATGGAGAGCGGATCGAGGGCTACATCGAGTGGTACGACCGCAATGCGATCAAGGTCCGGAACGGTAGCCGCACGCTCATCTATAAATCGAGCATCAAGTATCTGCACAAAGTGGGCGAAGCCTGCGGTCAGTAGGTCGCGAAGAGTCTATCCCTACTTGGCCCGCGCCGCTTTTCCGAGCCGGTCGCGAACTGCGACTCCGATGCCCTGCGCGGATGGCAGCGGACAAACGATCACTGTCGCGCCTGCTGAGTCCAGCCAGCGCAGTCCCGCAAACAGCCTTTGCGCCAATTCCTCATGGTCGCTCCACCTTCCCCACCGATAAACCAACGCATCGTGCCCGAGTACAGGACTCTCAAACGCATCCGGGAGCATCAGGCCAAGCCTACTTCTTGAACTTGATTCGGCTAGCACAGCTTTGGCAAAGGCGCGTCTCTGCTCGTCACCCTCTCCATCTACAAGAATAACGCGCGCCCGCGGCGCATAGTGCCGCGCCGCAATGCCGGGCGAAGGCAGCGATTCGGGTTCGGCATCCGCTGCCGCGCCACTCTCGCGATAGGCGACTGCATCTACACCGGCGGCGCGAATCTGTTCGAGCGTGATGACGCCGGGACGGTAAACGATGCACGGGTCTTCGTTCGGATCGACAACTGTCGACTCAAGTCCGTGGATGGTTTCGCCCGAGTCGAGAATCGCGTCGATGCGGCCGTCGAGATCCTCCACCACATGGTCGGCCAACGTGGGACTGATGCGGCCAAAAGTGTTGGCGCTGGGCGCGGCGATGGGCAGGCCGGCGGCGTGGATCAGGGCGTGGGCGACGGCGTGTTTCGGCATGCGCACGCCGACCAGGGGGCGGCCGGCTGTAACTGCGGGCGGAACATCGGGATGACGCGGCAGCAGCAGCGCAAGCGGGCCGGGCCAGAAGGCTTCAATAAGGCGAACGACATTGGGTAGCCGGGCGGCATAGGGCGGAACGCGAGCCGCAACGTAGTCCAACATCTCTCGATCAGACACATGCACGATGAGCGGATCCCAGGCTGGGCGTTGCTTGGCAGCAAAGATTTTGGTGATTGCTTCGGGATCAAGGGCATTCGCACCGAGTCCGTAGACAGTCTCCGTGGGAAAGGCTACGGTGCCGCCCCTCTGGAGGATATCCGCGGCGATGGAGATCGAGGCACGAGAAGAATTGGAATTGAGATCGCCAGGATCGACCGCGAGCCGCAAGGTTTTCATGGGCATTGCCGCGTTCAGCCTTCCCCGTTTCAACCTTCTCCGACGCACTCATTCCAAAGGTGCGGGTTCGTCCGCTGGAATTCGCCCAGCATCGCGATGCACTCTGGCGAGGCGAGATCGAGGATATTGAAGCCATTCTCACGCAGGAACCCGAGGCCACCCTGCGCGTTGACGCTGTCGCCGACAATCACTTGTTTGAAGCGGAACTGGTAGATCAATCCGGTGCAGTACCAGCAAGGGGCAAGCGTGGTGACGAGGATCAGGTCGCGGTAGCTGGGCTGGCGTCCGGCTGCGCGGAAGGCGTCGGTTTCGCCATGCATCGAGGGATCGCCATTCTGCACCAGGCGGTTGCGGCCGGCGCCCAGCAGGGTGCCGTCGGGACGGAAAATTGCTCCCCCAACCGGGATGCCTCCCTCGGCGAGTCCAATGCGGGCTTGTTCGAAAGCAACGGCCAGCATGTCCTTCGCGTCTGATGGGGGCTTCATTCGAGGAGTCTAGCACGACAAATCTGCAGCTTCACGAACGCGATCCTCGCACGATTTCAAGTGGAAAGCTCACCGCAGGTCATTTCCCGGCTGTCCTGGAACCTGGGCGAGCCGACGACTCTCTAACAATCAGCTCCGGTGGCAAGAGATGCAGAGTGGCGGAATCGGAGGGTGTCTCGGTCGCAGTTAATTTTGGAGCACTCAGAGAGTCGAGCACCCACTCAGCCGCGAGGCGGCCCATTTGTTCCATCGGCTGTCGGATGGTGGTGAGGCCAGGAGTGCTGACAGCGGCGAGTGGCACATCATCAAAGCCGATGACCGAACAATCCTCGGGCACCTGACGCCCAGCCAGACGCAAAGCGCGGATTGCGCCCAGGGCGGTCAGGTCGTCAAAGGCCAGGACCGCGGAGAATTCGACTCCGCGCTCGATCATCTTCGAAGTAAGGCGAAAGCCTTCGGCGAAACCGGATGTGGGCTCGACGGCCGCTTCAAGTTGCGCGACGCGTCGCGAAGCGAGCCGGAGACCGGCTTCAGCGGCAAAGCACTGAACCCCCTGCCAGCGGCGCTCACTGTCTGCCAGCTCGGAGGGGCCGCGGAGGACAAGGATGTCTCGATGGCCGAGATCATAAAGATGGCGCGCGGCAGCGTAGCCGCCAGCTTCGTTATCCACCTGCAAGGAGCGCACGCGGCTGGCTGTTAAGTCCCGTCCCACGCACACGGCGGGAATCTGGTTTTTTTCGATGTTCGCAAGCAGGTCGAAGCCGCCGAAGAGCCAATTCGCAACTACGATGAGCCCCTCGACCCGACGCTCCAGCATCATCTCGATATGGCGCTCGAACTGCTTACGCTGATTGTGCGCGATCATGATGATGGGCAGATAGGTAGTTGTGTAGAGCGCCTTCTCAATGCCCTGCAGGATGAGAGTGCAGAAGGGATCGGATATGTCGGAAACCATGATGCCAATGGTGTGGCTGCGGCGGCTACGTAAGGAACGGGCAAAGGCGTCGGGCCGGTAACCAAGCCTGGTTGCGATGGCGCGGATGTGCTCCTTGGTGCGAGCGGCGACATGGCGGGACAACGGCGCCTCGTTCAAAACGATAGACACAGTAGAGGCGGAAAAACCGCTGAGACGCGCCACATCAACGATCGTGACGCGATTGGTTAACAGCTTTTGGCTCGGCAAACGGGGTGACCTCTTACGATTGTGATTAGAACATGTGGCTCGTGCAGACGCTGTTCCTCGAGAATGCTCCCGGTCGATAGACCGAAACGCTCGGGCGAACGCTAAGCTGGGTCTCTCATTCCGGGTTCATAGTAACTCCGGATAGAAAAAACAGGCGGCGGCTCCGAGGAGCGTGGCATGTTCGCCGGTGCTTGCGCGCATTAGGGTCGCGCGAGCAAGAGGAAAATGTCCCCCATGGGCGCGAAAGGACTCTTGTGCGGAGGCAAAAAAGGAGTCTCCTGCCTGCGAGAGGCCTCCGGCGATGACGATGCGGTCGGGGAGAAAAATATGCGCCAGCGACGCAGCGGCGATCCCCAGCCACTGGCCCGCTTCCTGCAATAATGTGCGCGCATTAGGGTCGCCGGATTGACTGTCTCCCACGAGCCCACGGAAACTTTCCTCCTGCCCTCGACTGACCTGCGCATACCGTGCGGCCAACGAGGCCGTGGACAGGAGTGCCTCGGCGCAGCCGCGACCGCCACAAGTGCACGCGGGCCCATTGGGGGCGACGATGATATGCCCTGCGTCACCCAAACAGCCGTGAGCGATGCGCAGCAGCTTGCCCTTCACCATCATCCCGACTCCGAGCCCCGTACCCCCGGTCAAGCACAGGAAACGGGATGTTCCACGACCCTGGCCGAAGATGTATTCGGCGACGCAGGCCGCATTCGAGTCGGCATCGACATGGACACGAAGAGAAAGCCGCTCGGTAAGCAAGGCTGAGATCGCAGTGCCCTCGAGCCAAGGCAAATTCGAGTTGTACTCCAGAAGGCCTTCCGCGCTCACGAAACCGGCGACCGCGGCGGAGATTCCGGCCACCGGCAGTTTTGCTTCGGCTTGCAGTTGGCGGGCTATAGCCACAACCTTGTCGATGAAGTCGACTGCGCTCGGTCCGACAGTTGGAAAGATTTGCCAACACCGAATCTCACCCTGGCGATCAACGAGCGCGAGCTTGGTGGTGCCTCCACCTATATCGATGGCAATAACCGTGGCGTCATCGCTCATGCTGAGGCCAACCATTCTTCGGGGATCTCATACATCCTCACTTGAGTGTCACCTCTAAATCTGCGGCGCAGTAATTCCACGCCACACGTTGAAGCATCACCGGCGATGTTAACGATGCCGCAGGTCATTGCTGCGCGGCATCCTGCGCATCCGCAGATTGGTGGCCGGACGGGTCCTGTTGCAGGCGGTCGTTGAACGACTTGAGCAATTTGGCAGCAGTGTCGAACTCCTGATGCGCCTTTGCGGACTGGCCGAGGCGGGCCAGGACCTGGCCTCGGGTGTAATGCACGCTGGCGCTGTGGGGGGCCAGTGCTTCGGCATGATCCAGCATCTCCAGGGCCTCCTGGAATCGGCCGGACTGGCGGTAAAGCTTGGCGAGGCCGAAATACGAATTAACCAGCGTGCTATTGTGCTTGATTGCCAGAAGATAGTAATGCTCGGCTTTCTCGGGCTGATCGAGTCGAGCATACAGAATGCCAAGGTCTTCGTAGCTGTAGGCGAAGTCTGGTTCGATGGCAATATCCTTTTGCAGTTCCGCCTCGGCTTCGGGATAGGCACGTTGTTCGAGGTAAGTGCGGCCCAGGAAGTAATGCACCAAGGGAAGATCAGGCCGCGCGGCGGCTGCGGTGAGAAACTCCTGCAGCGCCCTGTTGGTATCGTCCTCGGCCAACCATGCTTTGCCGACGTACAGGTGGAACTCCGGCGTATTCTGGCCGATCGCCAGCATCTGGTCAAAGGCCCGCTTCTGTAGCGCGGAGTTGGAGGACTTACTGGCTGCGATGCTGACGACGTACAGGTAATTCAGATTGGCCGACTCTTTGTTCCAAAGTGGCGCGAGAGTTTCGGCGGCCTTTGCGTATTTGTTTGTAAAGAAATAGCAAAGCCCGAGAAGATACCTCGCCTGCCGCGAATCGGGCGACCGCTGCAAGACTGCGGACAACGGCCCGATGGCGTCTCCAAAATCGTTCTTTCGATAATAGGCAAGCCCGATATTTAAAGGGATGCCAGGCTCGTCCGGAGAGAGCGATTCCGCTGTATGCAGTTCGACGAGTGCGTCATCCCATCGTTTTTCGCGCATATAGGCGACACCCAGATTGACATGGGCCGCGCTCGATTTTGGATCGAGCACGACCACGCGGCGAAAGTCTTGCTCGGCGAGCGCAAGGTCGCCGTTCTGCATAGCTTCCTTGCCTTCGCGAAAGATAGTTGCCGGGTTGGGAGCGGAGGCGGACGGGTTCTGTATGAAACCAGTCTCAAGGTGTCCGGCCGCACCGCAAAGACTTCCTCGTATCCCCTGCGACAAGCAAAGGAGTAACAACAGGCGGCCTTTGTCTCGGAACTTCAATGGCCCTCGGCAGTCCTCAAGCAGTTCAGCCGTAAAGAGTGTATTTCGTGTGCCCACTTCCAATTGGGGGGGCATGAAAGGGATCGGCAAACTTTCTCTTGACAACATATTAAAACGTTTTAATATTTCCGAATACTACCGCAGCAGAACAGCCGAATCAAAGGCCTCTGCGAGAAAAAGCCGATCGCCAGTTCTGATGGAGGCATTTTCATCATGCACAACGAGAATCGTTCCGTAGAGAACCCCCACTCTTTAGCTCTTAGCCGCTCGCGGCCGAGAGGAACCAAAAACTCAGGTACATCCTCGCCCATGCAGATTCTTCACTACCTGCTGATTGCGCTGTGGCTGGCGCTGCCTTGCTCACTTCTCGCACAACAATCCGGCACGATCAATGGCCAGGTGACGGATGCAACGGGCGGGGCAATCCCCAACGCGCAGGTGACGGTAATTGACAACGGGCAAGGCACGGCTTTCAAGGCCACTACGAATAGTGTCGGCGAATACTCGGTGCCCGCCCTGGCGGCAGGGACCTACACGCTGGAAGTCACAGCTGCTGGATTCGAAAAGTTCCAGGCTACCGGTATTGTGCTGCGCGTGTCCCGCACGGAACGAGTCGACGCAAGGCTTTCGGTCGGGGCTGTGAGTGAGGAGGTTAAGGTGAGCGGCAGCGAACTCGGCACCGTGCAGACGGAGTCCCCCGAGATATCGTTCACCATAACTGGCAAACAGATCACACAACTGGTATTGAACGGTCGCAACTTTACGCAGCTGGTCACGCTGTCTCCCGGCGTCATCAACCAGACAGGGCAGGACGAAGGCGAGACCGGGGTCGCGGGCAGCGTGGAATACAGCGTCAATGGCGGCCGCGCCGAGTACAACAACTGGGAGCTCGACGGCGCCAGCATCATGGATAACGGCAGCAACGCTACCCTCAACGTTTATCCCGACGTGGATGCCATTGCCGAAACCGAAGTGCTGACGTCGAACTACGGCGCGCAGTATGGCCGAAACGCGTCCGGCACGATCCTGGCACAGACCAAATCCGGCACCGAGCATTTCCATGGCGATGCTTTCGAATTCGTGCGGAACAACATATTCAACGCGCGAAACTACTTTGAGACGACGGTACCGGAGTACAAGAAGAATGACTTTGGATTTACGATCGGCGGCCCGGTCTACATACCTAAGATCTACAACCCGGCCCAGAAGAAGACCTTTTTCTTCTACTCCCAGGAATGGCGCAGAGAGGTTGTGCCGGACACGGTGTACAACCAGGCAGTTCCGTCAACCGCGGAGCGCACCGGCAACTTTACCGACTACTGCCCCGACCCAACAGGGAGCTTTGCAAACTGCCCGACGATTCCCGGAGGTGGAGGCGCTTATTACCCTAACAATCAAGTCCCAGTCAACCCTAATGGCCAGGCCTTGCTTGTCCTGATACCGGCGCCGAATGTTGGCTCCGGGACATCCTCGGTGTACCAGGATTCGCCGGCGCAATACACAACGAACCGCGAGGAGCTTTTCCGCATCGACCATGTCGTGAACGACAAGTGGCGCGGCTTCTACCGTTTTATCTATGATTCGTGGGCCACGGTCAGCTCCTCTCCAACCTTCCAGGGCAACGCGTTCCCGACCGTGGAAAACAGCTTTGCCGGACCAGGCATTGACATGGTCGCTAATCTCACCTACGCGGCTTCTCCGTCCCTCGTAAACGAGTTCGTCGCCGACTACACGACGGATCACATCACTCTGACCAATATCACCCCAGGAATAGGGCGCGAGAACTTCACTCCCGGCGGCTTCTTCAACAACGGGTACGGAGGAGTGTTGCCTTCCATCACACTTAGCGGGGGGACGGCGTATAGCGGCGGCTTCACAGTAGGTACCGGATACTTCCCCTGGAAGAATTCCAATCCTACGTATACCTACCGGGACGGTCTGACGAAGACACTCACAAAACAAACCCTTCTATTCGGCGCCACCTTCATCGCCGCGCAGAAGAATGAGCCGAGTACCGGAAACAATCAGGGCTCCTTGACCTACAGCACCTCATCCACAGTGACTACTGGCAACGCCTTCGCCGATCTGCTGGTCGGAAACATCGCCCAGTTCACTCAGACCTCCGCGCAACCCAAGTACTACAATCGCTTCAAGATCCTCGAGCCCTACTTCCAGGACAACTGGCGTGTGAACCCGAAATTGACACTCAATCTTGGTCTGCGCATAAGTATGTTCGGGACATACAAGGACATCAGCAATCAATCCGGAAACTTTGAACCTGCGACGTGGAGCGCAGCGGCGGCACCGATCATCGACGAGGATGGATCGATCACCACACAGCCGGGAGCTATCGTTCCCGGGTCTGGCAACATCTTCAACGGACTGGTCCAGTGCGGCCGGAACGGAGTGTCGCCGGGCTGCATGTCAGGGCACCTGTTCAATCCTGCGCCCCGCGTCGGTTTCGCCTATGACCTCCTGGGTAATGGGAAAGTATCTATTCGCGGCGGTTATGGCATCTTCTTCGAGCACACCAACGGGAACGAGAGCAACTCCGAGGCGCTGGAAGGTACGGCGCCTGTCGTACAAACGCCAAACCAATTTAACCTTGGCCCCACTGCAAGCAATCCAACACCCGGCTACGATCAGATTGGTGGAGCAGGGCTGCAATTTCCACTCAGCTTAGTCGCCACTCCTACCCATGCAATTTGGCCTTACGTCCAGCAATTCAACCTCGCCGTACAAGGCGAATTACCCGGCCATATCGTGGCACAAGTGGCCTATGTGGGAAGTCTGGGCAGGAAACTGCCCATTCGTACGGAGTACAACCAGCTCCAACCGCTTTCACCATCGCTCAACCCTTACGGTCCCGGCCAGGCGATTTCCGGCGCCGATTGCAACAGCATTTCCGGCACCGCGGCGACCGGCTATACCGGCATGGTAGGTAGTCAGCCTGTGAGCGGAACAGTTGCGACTCACCTGGCAATCGCATGCGGAGTCTCCGCTGACCCGTCCCGTCCTTTCTACGGCATCAGCGGCATCACCCATATCAGCAATATCGGCAAGTCGACATACGACGCTCTACAGGTGGGAGTCAGCAGGTATTTCGGCCGCCTCAACGGGAGTCTGGCCTACACCTATGGCCACTCAATCGACGATGGCTCCGACGGAGCGGTCACCGAAGTCGTCAACACTTACAACCCGCAAGGCAGCTGGGCGAGCTCAAATTTCGACGAGCGACATGTGCTGGAATTGAGCCTCGTTTATGACCTCCCCTTCTTCACCCAGCCCGGACTCCTGCATTCGCTGCTCGGAGGATGGCAGATCTCCGACCTCACCAGTTTCCAGTCAGGGATGCCCTTCAGCATTGTCAACACTCAGAACGCCGACAATGCCGGCACGGGAAACTCCGTCAGCAACAATGGTCAGAGTCTGGTTGTAGCTTCCACGGGCACCGTTCAGTCTTATCCCGACATCGTAGGACCAATTCACGGCAAGGTCGCAATTAAGCACCCAGCCGGAGTCCAGGGACCGCGCCTTTTCAACAGCGATGCCTTCGCTGCTCCGCGGGGGCTAACCTATGGAGACGCTGGCCGCAATGTTCTCTCCTTCCCTCATCGAACAAACTTCGATATGGGCCTTTTCAAGACATTCGCGGTCCGCGAATCAATGCACTTCGAGTTTCGCGCCGAGGCCTTCAACGTTTTCAATCACACGCAATTCAGCCAGCTTGATAACACAGCCTGCTACGGCGCAAACAACTGCTCCGCCTCAACGTTCCTTACGGCAACAGCGGCGCACAATCCGCGCATACTGCAACTTGCCGGGAAATTTGTCTTCTAATAGCAAATAGGCCCGTTGTCACGACTTCTTCCGTCCCGAGTCGCACAATACAGAATCCGGCGGCAGCGTATCTCGTCCCTTTCACTTCCCCACGCCGTTGAAGGATGCATTATCCTGTGGCGGGCGGTCTGAAGTATTTGTCGTCTATTCACCTTTGACCCCAGACTTCGTGACAGTGTTGTAGGTTGGATTCCAGATTGCCGCGAAACGGGCAAGGACTACGCATGAGCAAGAACCGGGGACCGATACTGGCGGTCAACAGCGGGTCGTCGACGCTGAAGTTCGGCCTGTTCACAGAGGATGGTCGCAAAGAACGCACGCTGGTCAAGGGGGACGCTGACGGCATCGGGAAGGATTCTGGCACGCTGGAAGTCGTGGATGGCGACGGCAAGACGCTGATCTCGGAAAGCGAGAAACACGACTCGCAGACAGACGCGCTGAGGCACATCACGTCTTCATTAAGGCGGCTGGGTTTTCCTGAGCCGGTCGCCGTGGGGCATCGCATCGTGCACGGCGGACCGCATCTGCGCGATCACACTCGCATTACGCCCGACGTGCTGGTGACGCTCGAAGCATCCGTTCACTTTGCGCCGGTGCATATTCCGACGTCGGTCGCTCTGATTCGCGGCACCTCGGATATTTATCCGGATCTTCCGCAGTTCGCGTGCTTCGACACAGCCTTTCATAAAACGATGCCGGAAAAGGCATATCACTATCCGCTGCCGGTGAAGTATCTGCAGCAGGGGGTACAGCGATACGGCTTTCACGGCCTGTCGTACGCGTCGATCGTGCATCAGCTTGGCGCGGAGCTGAAGCCGCGCACCGTGGTGGCGCACCTGGGTAATGGCGCGAGTCTGGCGGCGCTGCGCGATGGCAAATCGGTTGATACAAGCATGGGGCTGACGCCGACGGGCGGCATTCCGATGAGCACGCGGACGGGCGATCTCGATCCGGGCGTGCTGCTGTACATCCGTAGAACTGAAGGGCTGAGCGGAGACGCCCTGGAGACGTTGCTGAATCACGAGTCGGGCCTGGCTGCACTGGGCGGGACGAGCGATATGCGAGAGCTACTGAAAGCAGAGGCAAATGGCGACGCGCGGGCGGCGCTGGCCATCGACATCTTCTGCACGGCAATTGCGAAGACTGTGGCCGCGTTCGCGATTTCGCTGGGCGGTCTGGACATGCTGGTATTTGCCGGGGGCATCGGCGAACGCAGCGCGCAGGTGCGCGCGAATGTGTGCGCACAGCTGGCCGTGTTAGGCGTGGATCTTGCGGAAGATCAAAACATGGCTTCGAAGCCGATCATCTCAAACGATGCGAGCCGCGTCGGGGTGCGCATTGTTCCGGCGCAGGAGGAAGTGCAAATGGCACGCGAGGTTCGAACGCGCTTGTAGCCGCGACAACTCAGTGATTTGTCCCGTGGGTTCGAATCTGCCAGGCGATCGCTTCGAGCACTCTTTCCGGGTTGATATCTTTCAGCGGTTCTATGTTCATCTTGGCGCTCATCTGCGCGTTGAGCCGGGCGGCTATCTGCGCGCGCGTGGTCAACTCCATGTCGAGGGCGCGGGAGAAAAATCTGTCGATCACGTTCAGATCCTCGGCGGTAAGGCGGGCGATGGCGTCGGCGGGGAGCGCGACGGCGAGGTTGTGCTGCGAGAGAAAGTCCGGCTCCCTTTCCGCAGGCTGAAATGACGCCGCGGTGATGGTGCGCGGCCCGGTTCCACCCCAGATAGGCTCTTCAGTGGGGCGTTCGTGGACGACGATCGTTCCGGCGGCCAGATCTCCCAGGCGCTTATGCTGGCGATTGCAGGCCATGCAGGTGATTCCAACGAGATAAATCGATGGAATGAGATCGACAATGCGGATGAGATTGCGCGTCATCGATTCGAAAAACGTGATCTGGCGACCGGAGTCCTGGATGACGCGGATCTTGAAGATCTTCTTGCCTGGCGTCTGGCCGTTCCACCATGCTTCAAAGAGCGTGAAATAGCCCCAGTACATCACGAAATGGATGAGGATGAGCCCGGCAACGAGCCACTTTTCGCCGGTGTGCGAGAGCTCTCCAGAGCCGGTTTTGGGGGCGGAGGAAACGATTAGCACGAAGACCAGAAACAAGACGGTGTAGGCGATGATCTGAATGAGCGTGTCAGCGAAAATGGCCAGGAAACGGCTGCCAATTCCGGCGATGGGAAAGCGGATGGAGACCTGCTCGGGCGTGTCGATGGTGAGCTGGTCCGCGTGTTGCGTGTCGATAGTAAGCTGGTCGTAATGGGGTGGATCGCGAAAGTCGTTCATCTAATCGCTTATGGTTTCTAACCGCTGGATCGAGCAACGAAAGAGTTCGTGGGGCCGGTTGGATGCCTTGACGCATCAGGTCGAAAGCTCCGGGATCGGCACCCTTTCCGGAAGCGAGTTGCGAGAGTTCGGACTGCTATACCGGCAGGTGGCGGCCGATCTTTCGGCAGTACGTTCGGATCGCGCCTCCGGCACCCTCGAAGAATACCTGAATCAGTTGTTAAGCCGGGCGCACAATCGCATCTATTCGGGGCGGAAGGCGGGTATCGGATCGGTGGTCCGGTTCATGGCACGGGAGTATCCGCGGGTCTTCCGGCGACTGTTTCCGTACGTGCTCACTTCATTTCTTATTTTTCTGACCGGGGCGGCGCTCGGCACGCTGCTTACCCTGAGCCGGCCCGAGTTCATGCGGCTATTGATTGGTCCGGCAATGGTGGAGACAATCAACCGGCATGAGATGTGGACGCATTCGCTCCTGAGCGTGAAACCGCAGGCATCAACGGCAATTCTGACGAACAATATCAGCGTAAGCTTTATGGCCTTTGCTGGAGGGATCGCCGGCGGAATCGGGACGATCTATCTAATGTTCTTCAACGGCCTGCAGATGGGTGTGATCAGCACGGCCTGCGCGCGGGCGCACATGGCGCTCGATCTCTTCAGCTTCGTCTCGGCACATGGGGCGCTGGAGTTACCGAGCATTTTCATTGCTGGAGGCGCGGGATTGAGGCTGGGGGCGGGATTGCTGTTTCCGGGGATGCTGGCGCGCAAGGATTCGCTGGCGCGGGCGGCCAGAGATGCGATCCGGCTGCTGGCGGGGGTTGTTCCGCTGTTGTTTATCGCGGGGATGCTGGAGGCGTTTCTTTCGCCTTCGGGCGCGTCGAAGGGGCTGAAGTTTGCGGTGGGCGGGGTGCTCCTGACAGGACTCGGCTTCTGGCTGGTCGAAGGCGGACGTGGCAAGGATTAGCTCTTCGCCGCACCTAAAAGAGCTGGAAACTCACCTGGATATTCACCTGGACCGGGACAGGATGGCCCTGGTACATAGCAGGCCTGAAACGGTACTGCTTCACTGCCTCAATGGCTTTTTCGTCCAGTCCTTTTCCTAAGGATCTTTCCACGCGCACATCCTCGGGTATTCCGTTGGTGTCAACAGTCAGGCTTAGTAAGCAAGTTCCTGAAAGCTTTGCCCGGCGAGCCGCGTCGGAATACTCCGGATTCACAGAATGAACCAACTTCGGCGCCGACACTTCGCCGCCTGGTTTGTACACTCCAGGCTGTCCGGGCACCTGCGTTGCCTGGGTTTGAGGCGACCCGTCCACGACCCTATAGCCGTTGGGGACGACGAACCTCGCTGCATCCGGCTCGCGGCGATCGATCTGAGTAACAGTCAGGGTGAGTTTCCACTTGGGATCTTCATGCTTATGGATGATGTAGATGGATAAATCAGGGGAATACCAGAATTCGTCGGTTGTCCCGTCATCTTTGGATTGGCGAACGCCCTTGAGGACGAGGTTTTCAAATGTCTGGGTGCCGAGATCTTCGCTCTTCACGGGTGGGGTGGTCGTCGAGGTGCTTGAGACCGGCACGGTATCGCGACGGGCGGGCGGCGCCGAAATCAGCGCTATCTGACGCGCGACAAATGTGTATGGATTGAGGTGGATCTCAACGCCCTTCACGGGATCCCAGATGTGAGAGGTCTGGAGCGGCGGCACGTCCTCAAATGCGGTCGCCACAAGACGACGATTCTCGTTGTAGGTGCGTCCCTGCGAGTCGCGAGCAATATAGTTGATGGTCTTGAGAAGATTGACCGATCCATCGGGAAGCTTTTGCTCTGAAGATATTTCAACGGTGCCGGAGAAAGGTGTATTGGTTACCGGGGCAATGAAAACCCCTCCCACATTGGGAACAATCAGATCATTCTTCGGGAGGTTATTCGTTGCAGGTTGTTGACCGAGACCGGTCAAGGCTGCAAGCACAGGAAGCAGGAAGGTTAAAACCAAAGCGATTCGGCTGTACCGCACATCGGACCTCGCTTGGGGACAGAAATATCACGGGCGATGCCCGCTGTACAGGAGTTCATCCGGAAGCTGGTGGAGATTACTCCCTGAGCGTGAGGGTTATCTTGCGGGTGTCGCCGCCGGAAGACAGCACGACAATCTCGCCCTGGCTGCGCTTGACGACGGAGGGAAACTTATCGCCCCATTCGACCAGCACGATGCTGTCCGGAGTTGCGAGTTCGTCGAGGCCAAGAGTTTCCAGCTGTCGCTCGGTCTCGATGCGGTATAGGTCAATATGGTAGAGCCTGACGGTCTTGCCTGCGTAGGTGCCCTCGTACTCATGAATAAGCGTGAACGTGGGGCTGGTGACCTCGTCGGGATCGGCTGCGTCGAGCGCCTCGGCAATGCCCTTGACCAGAGTGGTCTTCCCTGCGCCCAGGTCGCCGTGCAGGATGAGGAATTTTGGGGGCTTGAGGAGCCTGGCGATCTCATGTCCAGCGCGGATGGTTTCGGCAGCGCTGCTGCTCTCGAACTCGTGAACCTTCCGATTGGCGGTTTCCGTGGTCATCGTGCCTCCATAAGATTTTTCGTCGGTTTGCGGAGATTTTTCGGCAACCCCTGCAACCAAAGATATCCCGCCGGATCGTGAGGGCGGAACTTAAATGCGCGCCAGAGATGCGCGATTGTATCCGTGGCCAGCAGGGTGTGCTCGTCCTGCTCGGCGACGGCGAAGTCGGCGGCCAATCCGTGCAAATAGACCGCTGCGTTCACTGCATCGGCGATTTGATCGGGGTGCTGCGCAACCATAGCGGCGACGATGCCGGTAAGGATGTCTCCGCTGCCGCCCTTGGCCATGCCTGGATTGCCCGTCGTGTTGATCGCCATTGTCCCGTCAGGATGCGCAACTAGAGTACGCCATCCTTTTAAAACCAGTGTTACTTGATGTTGCGTAGCGAATTCGCGAGCAAGTGATTCGCGGTTGGCCTGGACTTCTTTTGTGGAGATACCGGCGAGACGCGCCATCTCTCCGGGATGAGGTGTGAGGACGATTGGGCGGCTGCGGCGGTCGATCTTTTCGGGATGCTTCGCGAGGATATTGAGCGCGTCGGCATCAAGGACGAGAGGAAGCTGCGTTTTTTCGAGCAGCTCAAGCAGGAAGGCCTCGGTGGCCGCCTCCTGGCCGAGTCCGGGACCGATCGCGAGCACGGTTTTCTTCTCAAGGAGTTGATCGTAATCGAGGTTTGTTCCAGTGACTTCACCGCTGGAGCCTTCAGGAAGAACGGTCGTCATCAGCTCCGGCGTGATCACGGCAACGCTGGGCAGGATGGACTCGACGACGGCTGCGGTGACCAGACCGGCGCCGGTACGGAGAGCGGCTAGTGAGGCCATCGAGGGTGCTCCGGCCTTGCCCCGCGCGCCTCCGATAATCAGAACGTGCCCGTACATGCCTTTATTGCTGTCAGCAGGTCGAGCGGGCTCGGTGATGGCATGGGAAACTCCGGCCCAAGTGAGATTTAGAGTGGAGCGGACGGCCTGCGCCGGCGAACCGATGTCGGCGACGACGATGGGAGCGTAGACACTGCCGGAGAGGTTGCCGAAGACATGCGCCTGCTTTGGCGCGGTGAATGTCACAACGGCATTCGCGCGGAAGGCGTCCGCCGAGGAGAATTCACGGGAGTCGGCGTCCCATCCGGAGGGGAGATCGACCGCAACTACGGGGATAGAGAGCTGGTTGATGCGATCGCGGAGGGCAGCTGCGACTCCGCCGAGAGGGGGTTTGAAGCCGGTTCCGACGACTGCGTCCAGGAGAAGGTCGGCATTTGCGATAACGGCTCTGGCATGCGGCGAGTTGAGCGAAGGCTCGTCGGGAGCAAAGATTGGGGTGAGACGCATTTCGCCATACGCTGTTTTTGCATCGCCCTTCAATTCGTATGGATCGCCGATCAGGAGCACGGTAACCGTCCTGCCAGCGGCCGAAAGAGCACGAGCTGCAACGAATCCATCGCCGCCGTTGTTTCCCTTCCCGCACAGAACGGCTATCCGGCGGTGAGCGGAATACTCGCGCTCCACAAATCGCGCTACTGCCAGTCCCGCGCGCCGCATAAGATCGATGGACGCGATGCCAAACTGCTCCACTGTCGCGCGGTCGGTGGCGCGCATGTCATCAGCAGTAAGAATTGGGGCGGCGAGGATTGGAGTCACGCAAGTCATCGTACTTGATTGCGAGGGTTGGAAATGTGCAGTCCAAAAGAAAACGGCCTCCACATGGGAGGCCGTTTATGAAGTGGGGGTTGTCGCTACTGGTTTACGCCGGTCGCTGTAGCAGACGCGGCATCGGCAGCTTGGGGGACGGCAGGAAGAAGTGTTGGCTGCTCAGCCGGCTGCTTGGCGGCGAAGTAGCTGTGATCCCAGAGATTGCGGTAGAAGTAACCGGTCAGCTCCGCGGCCTTGGGACCGAAGGTGGGGCGTCCACCCTCGAGAAAGATGACGGTAACGATGCGTCCGTACTGAGTATCGGCATAAGAAGCGAACCAACCGAAGCGAGTGCCGTTGTTGGAACAGGTGCCGGTTTTGCCCATCACGGGAAACTGGTTGAAGTTGGCCTTCAGGGAGCGCGCAGTTCCATACTCAACGGCTGCCTGCATGCCATCCTGAATTTCAGGGATGAGGTTGGCGATGTTCAGTGTGCGCTTGATATGTGGCTGCAGGTTCAGCGCTTCCTCGGGCGTGGTGGGGTGCTGGAGGTAAAAGAGGGTTCCGCCATTGGCGATGGAGGAAACGAGCGCCCCGAGTTGCAGCGGCGTCATCGATACGCTTTCACCGAAGGAGCACATACGGCCCACGCCGCCACGGTCAGCCGGAAGCGGCTGGTCAGGGTAGACGCCAAGCTGTTCGCCGGGAATGTTGTAGCCGGCAAGTTCTCCCAAGCCGAACTGATTGGCATAGTGGCGAACGCGCTCAAAGCCAAGATTGCGGCCGAGGGTTTCGAAATAGAGGTTGTTCGAGTGAGCCAGCGCCTCAGTCAAATTCAGGTGGTAGGATCCGCCGAGGTTGACCGGCGTGTCCCGGGTGATGATTCCTTCTTCGAGGGCGGCCAGCGCTACTGAGACCTTGATGGTCGAGCATGGTTCGGCGCCGCCCGATAGAGCAAGCTTCTGATTGACCATGGCCAGAATGCGGCCATTGCTCGGGTCGATGGCGACGACTGTGCCATACATATTGCCGAGCGCGGCGATCGCCGCCTGGCGGACTACCGGATCTTCACCGGCGGTGATGTCACCCTGCGTAAGGTCGGCGTCAGTGAAAGAGCTAGCGTAGAAGCGCTCACCGGTACCGTGACGGTGGACAGTGAGCGATGCGCGGCGCACATGGGCTGAGCCAGTGGATTGATGCGCGGTAGCTGCCACGCGGTGGCTATGCTGCATATGGCTGATGTGCTTCTGCGTGGAGGCCGACTCCTGCACATGCGTATGGCTGTGATGCGAGGTGTGGTGAGTCGTCGTGGTCACATTGGGGGTCGGACTCGCAACCAACGAAAGAGGCATCGCGAGCAGGCCAGCCGAATATAGATAATGAATAAGGCGTCTCATCAATACCTCAAGAATATTTCAACGATAACTCAAGTCTCTAAACTGAACCGAGACAACTCTGTTCAATCTTACGCACAGAACCATCCTGGTAAGCCGGTCGATCGCTCAACCCCTGCCGGCGTTTCCGGATTCGGAACAAAGCCCCACATCCGGAAATTATTGGCCCAAACTATTCGTGCATTCTCACAAACCCACGAGACAGCTCTTTGTTCCGCGTACTCGACAAGACAATCGAAAAGAAGCTGTGCTGTGAATCGCTAAAATCTATCTTATTTTACGCTTCCGTCCTATCAAAATCTTCGGCGGAACCGGAAGAGAACTTTATAACCCTCCCCGGCGCATAAATGCGGGGATATCAAGATTCTCTTCATTCTCTTTGTGGTCCTGCTCGGCGAGCGGTTCGGGCTCGGCTACGGCTACGGCCACAGGTTCGGACAACTCAACTATTTCAAAGCTCTCAGCTGCGGCACTGGCGATGATGTTGGATGCCTGGTGGTAGACGGGCTCGGTATCTGTTGGCACATCGAAGACAGGCAAGGATTCTTCGATATACTCGCGGCGTATGGCGGAGACGAATACCGGCTCCTCGATTTCTTCGCTTGCAAAACGGGGCGTTATCGGCTGTGGGTTCACATCGACGCGTGGGACGATCGGCTGATGAAAGGCACCATGCTGAAGAGCCGCGGTCAGCATGCGCTCACGGCGTTCCGGCATCTCCTTGCGGAAACCGGTGGCGATCACGGTGATCTTGACTTCGTCGCCCATCGTCTCGTCGAGCACGGCTCCGAAAATGATGTTGGCCTCTTCGTGCGCGGCATTCTGGATGAGGGTGGATGCCTCGTTGACTTCGCTCAGCTTCAGAGAGCTCGACCCGCTGATGTTGATAAGAATTCCGCGGGCTCCGTCAATGGCTCCATCTTCGAGCAGCGGTGAGGCCATGGCGGCCTGCGCGGCCTCGATGGCACGGTTGACGCCCGCGCGAACGGCGGTGCCCATTACGGCGTAGCCCATGCCGGCCATGGTGGTCTTCACGTCGGCGAAGTCGCGATTGATGATGCCGGGGATGGTGATGATGTCGGAGATTCCCTGCACGCCTTGGCGGAGCACGTCGTCGGCGATGCGGAAGGACTCGAAGAAGCCTGCGTCCTTGGCGACGGCGAGCAGTTTTTCGTTGGGGATGACGATCATGGTGTCGACGCTGTCGAGCAGCTCCTGCATGCCGCGCTCGGATTGCGCCATGCGGCGCTTGCCTTCAAAAGCAAAGGGGCGTGTAACGACCGCAACGGTGAGTGCGCCCATTTCGCTGGCCAGCGAGGCAATGACGGGAGCGGCTCCGGTGCCGGTGCCGCCACCTAGGCCGGCAGTGACGAAGACCATGTCGGCACCTTCTAAGGCTTCGATAATCTTCTCCGAGTCTTCGAGGGCGGCCTTGCGGCCGACGTCGGGGTTGGCACCAGCGCCCAGTCCGCTGGTGAGCTTGGTGCCCAGCTGCAGCTTGACCGGAGCCTGTGAGAGCTGCAGCGCCTGACGATCGGTGTTGGCAACGATGAACTCCACGCCTTCGACGCGCGCGGAGATCATGCGATTGACGGCGTTGCCGCCTCCGCCGCCGACGCCGATGACTTTGATCCTGGCTCCGTGCGGAACTTCATCGTGGTATTGAATGCGAATTTCGTCTGGATGATTCATCGGTTTCGACTCCTATAGGCTTCCGGCGAAGATGGCGCGCAGTTTGGCACGCAGGCTATGGTCTTCCGCAGCACGCATGACGCTGGTGCGGTGGGTATAGAGCAGGGTTCCAATCAGGGTGGCGCATTCAGGCTGAGCGAGTTCCTGGGGCATGCGGGAGAGAGGGACGGGCGAACCGATGCGCGCGGGCACGCGCAGCTGGCTCTCGGCGACATCAAGCAATCCGTTAAGACGAGCACCACCTCCGGTTAGGACACAACCGGCGCCGAGGGCTTCGAGGACACCACCCTGACGCAGATTGTCGCGCAGCATGTGGAAGAGCTCACGGGCGCGGGGCTCGAGGATTTCCCCGATCAAACGCTGGCGGACCACACGCGGCTCGAAGCCGGGCATACCCTGCAATTCGATTTCGCTGAGCTGAGACACCGAAGTGACAACGGCATTGCCATACTGGCACTTGATCCACTCGGCCTCCGGCGGTGTGACGTGCAGGCCGACGGCGAGGTCGTTAGAAAAGTGGTCACCTCCGATAGGGATGACCGAGGTATGCGCAACCGAGCCCTCGAAGAAGACGATCAGCTCCGAGGTACTAGCGCCGATATCGATCAAGCAGACGCCGAGCTCGCGCTCATCGGCGGAGATGGTGGCTTCTGCTGCGGCGATCGACTCCAAGACAGTCTCGGTGACTTCAAGTCCGGCCTTGTTCGCGCAGGTAACGATGCTTTGCTGGGCACTGGCCGAGCAGGTGGCGATGTGCAGGTTGACTTCGAGGCGATTGCCGACCATACCCACCGGGTCGTGGATGCCGGCCTGTTCATCGAGGATGAATTGCTGCGGCAGGAGGTGGATGATCTCACGGTCAGGCGGAAGAGATACGGAACGGGCGCGATCGACGGCAGCGCGCACGTCTTCGCGAGTGATCTCACGGAGGCGGGTGCCCAAACTGATGCCGCCGCGGCTGTTCAGGCCGCGGATGTGGGGGCCCCCGATCGAGATGATGCACTGCTCGATGGTGGCGTCGGCACGATCTTCGGCCTGGGTGGCGGCCTGGTTGATGGACTCGACGGCCGAGGCCAGTTCGGCGATGACACCCTTGCGGGTGCCGGCGGAGTCGATGATGCCGTGTCCGCGGTAGCGCAGGGCTCCGTCGTTCAGCTCGGCTATGAGGAACCGGGTCTTAGCGCTGCCGGCGTCGAGTACGGCGATGAGGTTGTCTGCCTTCTGGCTCATCGCGTCACCTTTCCGGCATGCTTGTGTGGCGCTGCGGGTGCATCGGGTAGGGTCTTCGCCGCAGGCTGCGGATCGGCGTCCACGGGCTGGCCGTCGGCCATCTTGAGCACCACCTGCGTGTCATATCGGAGATCGACCGATGCCAGACGCGGATACTGTTGCCGCCATTCCGCGAGATGCGCCTGATAGGTTCGATAGCGGGCGAGGAACTTGTCGTCGCCGAAGTGGAGAAGCATGTCCGTGGCTCCGGCGGGCAGAGTTGCGCGCACATCTTCAGGGTCGGACAGGTCGACTTCGCTGAGGTCGGAGGAGATCTTCTCGCCGCTCGAGTCAAGGTCGGCGATGAACCTCTGGTAGATACGCATTCTTGGGCCACGCGTGGAGAGGGGATCGTTGGGGTTGATGCCGGCGACGACGGGAAAGGAGAAGTGCCGGGCGGCCATCATGGCGGGAGGCATGTCGAGGATGACTCCGGCGGCGTCAACCAGCTTGACCTGGTCGCGGACACGGACGAAGGCGATGGGAGTGCGCTCGCGGACGGCAACGCGCAGCTGGTTAGGAAGGAGACGCATGACAGTGGCGTGTTCGACCCAGGGAATGTGTTCCAGTTCGGCGCGGCGCACGGAGAGCGGGATGAAGAAGACGTTGCGGCCGATGTCCGATCCGAAGACGGAGAGCAGGTCTTCGCGAGTGAGTTGGCTATTGCCTAAGGTCTGGATGGAGGCAGAGCTATCGATGCGGAAACGCGGGTCGTGATCGAGAAAATCGCGGACTGCAATGACAAGCCAGACGGCCCCGGCCAGGAGGATCAGGGCGGAGAGGAGGAGGACGATGCGTCCCCACCGGGACTTTATACAAGCCTGCGCCCAGTTGGGCAGAATGCCCTTGCGGACCGGCACCCGGCGGCGGGAGCGCAGGAAGGCGTCGTCCTCGCCTACGCTGTCGGCGACGCGGGCGGCAAGTCGGTCGCCTGCGAGATCGCGACCGGCTCGCGGGCGGGTCGCGGAGGCAGGGCGGAGAAATGCTTCGTCGCGCTCGTCGTCATCGACGAGCGTAGCCCCACGGCTTGTTTGTACTTCAGTTTTCGCCACGGCCGAGCAGGTCGTGAGAGTCGCCGCCTTGACTATAGCGTGCGGCCGCCTGTGGACCGGCAGGGGAAATCAGGGGGGAATCAAGAAAGGCAGGGATTAGAGGAACAGGGATTAGGGATTAGCAATTAGCCAAGCGGCCGGGTACCCCCTCCCCCCCGTTTTTTCCTATGGTTTTGAACCCTTTCATTCCATAGGGTTTATGTCTGGTGCTTTGTAAGCCATTCATTCCATTGGTATGGCGTGTAATCCATTGTTTCAATTGGATTTATCGGTGTCAATTCGGTGTGTAGTTTGCAATCCATTGATTCGACACTGTTTATCTGTAACCTATTGATTTAAAGGGACATGGATACAACGAGGACAAAGTACCTTGTCTTGCCGTGATTTCTCGTTCCCCCAGCATTCACCTCTATTTCTATTTTAATAAATTACGACGAAAGGTACGCCAGTTTTCCCGAGGGATCTTGCTTTTGGAATGAATCGGTTACGGAGATTCTTATGCGCCGCGGACTTGACACGGTTATTTGAGAGCAGACCAGTAATCAGTCGTCCGGAGGGTTGCCTTTTGTCTCGTTCAGCGCGTCCTGGATCTGGTTGATCTCGCGTGGCATCCTCAGCTCGGTGAAGAGAGCGAGCGCCTGCTCGAGTTTCTCTCTGGCTGCCTGGGGGGCGCTCCTGTAGCGCAAGACAGCTCCCCAGTTCATATAGCAGGACGCCAGACTACTTCTGTCGCCCATTGCCAGGCAGATGACCTCCTGCTTCTCGAGTAGAAGCAGGGCTTCGTCAAGGCGGTTCTCATTCAGCAGGATCACCACCTGATTCCCGTAGCTTCCCTGTAGACCGTGCCAGTCCCCGAGTTTCGTACAGATGTCTTCCTGGTCCTTCAGGAACCTAAGGGCTTCATCAAGACGGCCACACCGCAGAAGGAGGGCAGCCAGATTTCCATAGCAGCGGCTTAAACCTGCCTGGTCACCTATTGCCGTATAGATCGCCCGCTGCTTCTCGTGCAGGCCCATTGCTTCGTCAAGCCGGCCCCAGAGCTGCAGGATCAAGGCCTGATTTCCGTAACAACGGCTCAATCCAGCTGGGTCACGTAACTCCACCGCGATCCGCTCTTCCTTCTGGCGCAGAGCCATCGCTTCTTCAAGACGGCCCCAGGCCTTGAGGATGATCGCCTGATTGCCGTACCAGGTCTGCAATCTCGCTGCGTCTGCCCGGCGACTCGCTTCTGTTGCCATCCGTTCACAGATTTCATAGGCTTCCGGCAGGCGTCCCAATCGCTGTATCAGCCGGAAGCCTGTGTACGCCAGATCGTCGGCCGTCGACCATGAACCTTCATCTCCGTCCTGTGCGAGCGACCACTGAAATGCGATCTGCCAATCGGGCATGTCCTTTTCTCGCTCACGCCAGCTGTTCTCCCAATCTTCGAACTGCGTTGCAATCGATTTCGCGTGCTTCCTGCGTAGCGCGTCCGTTGCTTCTGAGGCCTCGCGCACTAAAGCGTGGAGACGGTAGCGCCGGTTGTCACGATCAAGTTCTTCGACCAGCGAGCGTGAGTAGATTTCCTGCAGGGCATCGAGCGACGAGGTCTCGTTTAGTCCGGCGATCTCTGCTGCCAGTGCGATACGAAAGCCCTCGGGGGCGCAGACCGCCATCCCAGTGAGGAGGGTCCGGGCTGGTTGCGACAGAGCGGACACGGCCTCTCTGAGGAGAGCCGTTGCATCGGCGGGAAGGTTCTTAGCCATCCCGGCAATGGTGTAGCGCACGTCCTTACGGATGAGCTTCGCGGCTACCGCGATGGCGATCGGCAGATATTCGACGCGCCGAAAGAGGGCGCGTGCCTCGTCGGTATGCTTTTCAACCTCTTCCCTGCCGATGACATCGCCGAAGAGCTCGAAACACTGGGCTTCGGTGAATAGCGGCAGCTGGATCGGCTTATGAAAGTCAAGAAATGTGAGATCCGTCAGGCGCGTAGTGATGAGGACGGAGGTTCGGCCTCCGGGCAGCAACTGCGCGGGCGCATCGTCCTCCACATTGTCCAGGATCAACAGGCAGCGCTTGCGCGCAGAATGGCCATTCAATTCGCGCACGATTGTGTCCACGTCGCCCTCAAGCTTCAGGCCAAGCTGAATTGTGAGTTCGCCTGCGATCTGGACGAGGCTGCGTCCGTGGCAAGGCAGCCAGTGGACTGACTCAAAGTCGCGCTGATATTGATACGCGTACTCCAGCGCGAGGGTGGTCTTGCCGCGACCGGCCAGACCAGAAATATAGGTTATCGATCCCGGCTCTTTCAAGCGGCTGCGCAGGTCTTCGATTTCTTGTTCGCGCCCGATGAAGAGAGGCGGGCGCTGGGGCAGGTGCATCACGGGCGGCGGCGCCGGACGCAGGCCGAGGAGCCAGGTCTTGATCTGGCGGAAGCCTTCGGGCTGGTTGGTCCTGAGGTCGAAGGGCTTCTTGTTGCGAAGGAAATGCGGAGTACGGCAGTCTCGGTAGAGGACCGGACCGAGTTTCGTGCGCTGGCTGCTTACCTGATCCCAATAGGCATCGGTCCATTCTTCCTTGACCCAGTTCGAGTCGACCGAGTCAGGCGAAAGAATGAGCAGAACGACGTCGGCGTCGTGTCCTCCTCCATCTTGAGGACGGCGTTTTCGCCGTAATCAATCTCGCGCTCATCGAGCCAGACCTTGATTTCGCCTCCGGATTCGAGCGCGTCGGCGAGTTCGCGGACGAAGGGCTTGTCATTGCTCGAATGCGAGAGAAAGACGGTGACCATGACTCTCTGCCAATATAAGCGAAAAGGACTCCGCCCACTCAAGCCAACACCTGGCTTGAATGGGGCACCGGCCCGGCTTCTTCTCATTGACAATTGCCGGTCGCTGGTTTACTTTGCAATGCAAAGCATGAACGATCTGACTAAAGCACTGGACGACATCAGCAGCATACGCAGGCAGCTGGCCCGCAGCACGGAGTTTCGCGGTTATGGCCCGGCCACGCTTGCCGGTACGGGGGTCCTGGCGATTGCTGCCGCCGGGGCGCAGTCGCGGTGGTTGCCGGATCCGGCGAATCATGTTGCGGCATACCTGAGTATCTGGATCTGGCCGCCATCCTGTCCGCTGCCCTGATCGCTGCACAGATGTTCACGCGTGCACACCGCATTCATTCGGGCATGGCGGATGAAATGATTCGCATGGCCGTCGTGCAATTCCTGCCGTCGGTGGGCGCGGGCGCGCTGATGACTCTCATGCTCGTAGGGTACATTCCGGCGGCTTCGTGGATGCTTCCCGGACTCTGGCAGGTGATTTTCAGTCTCGGAGTGTTTCATCCTGCCGTTTTCTGCCGCGTCCGAGACTGCTGCGGGTGCATGGTACCTGTTAACAGGGCCGGCCTGCATTACCCTGGCCGATGGCCGGGCTCTCTCACCGTGGGCGATGGGCATTCCGTATGGGGCAGGCCAGGTGCTGGTGGCGGCGATCCTGCTGTTTACCGCGCAGGAGGGCTCCGGGGAAGCTGAAAACCGCTACGTGGAACGAAGGACGCTTCGCCTATGAAGGGCTGGATCGAGTGATTCATGAGCGCGCACGATTGAGCGTCCTTCCGTCTCTCATCACGAATCCCAAGGGACTGACGTTTGGCGATCTCAAACAACTGTGCGCTCTGACTGATGGAAACCTGAGCCGGCATCTGCGCGTACTGGAGCGAGGAAAGATGGTGGAGATTATGAAGGGACATGAGCGGGATCGTTCCACAAGCGTTGTGCCGCGTTACTGCTTCGGGCCGGAAGCACTATACGGAATATCTTTCGACACTCAAGCAGGTAGTGCGCGATGCCGCGAAGGGAAGCAGAGAAGAATCGGCGTCCAGCGTGATGAGCAAACTGCTGCCAGCGCGGGCGTGATTCGCGAAGCAAATTTTTTTGTGAGGTTACTTTACAGTGCAAAGCATATTTGTTTATCCCGCGACTTTACAGCGCAAAGCGACAAGCCCGCAGTTGCCGCCCGCCACAGTGTCGTCGACAAGCGGTACGCGATGATCGCTCAGGATCACCAGCAGCTTGCAGCGTTGGGTTCATTTTGCCGGCCTTGATAGAGGCGACAGGGCCGAATTGGCGTCCGATCTAATCTTTGCTGTTTCCGCCGCCTGGGGCTGGCCACGCTGGCCGCGTAACAATCTTCCGATGACCATGCGATTATTGCGGACGAACATGTGGAGCCGCTTGTGCTCGACGATACACCGGATCTCGTGGTGATCCAGGTATGCGTGACAACGCCTATCGCGCTTACGAGATCGCGGACCATTACCGAGCAAGGGTGAGTTTGTTTGTCTCGGCGGGCTGCATGTCACCTCGCTTCCTGCAGAGGCTGCGGTTCACGCGGACGCGATATTCCTGGGGCCTGGAGAACAAACCTTTCCAGCGTCCTGAAAGACTTTCGCGCCGGGAAGCCGGAGCGCGTTTACACTTCCACGGCAGGCCGCACCCTGGAGCGTTACCCGCCCATTCGGCGCGACCTGATCCGGCGCAGCTATTACCTGGTGCCGAATTCCATTGTGGTGACGCGTGGATGTCCGCAGCATTGCGACTTCTGTACAAGGACGCGTTCTTTCAGGGCAGCCGAGGGTTCTATACGCAGCGGGTGGACGATGCGCTGGCCGAGATTGAGCGGCTGCCTGGGCGGCATCTCTATTTTCTCGACGATCACCTGCTCGGCGACCGGCGTTTTGCGGAAGCGCTGTTTGATGGGCGTGCGGAGCCGGTTTACGACGGCTGTTTCAGGGCGCCGCGACGGTGGACTCCATTTAAGAGGCGACCTGATCGAGCGCGCAGCGGAGGCGGGGCTGCGCAGCATCTTCGTCGGGTTTGAGACCCTTACACCGGGAAATCTGAAGCGCAGCAACAAAGCGCAGAACCTCGGGCGCGACTACCGGGCCAGGCCCAATCCTGCCGGCCAGCTCCACTCGCTCGGGATCATGATCAACGGCAGCTTCGTTTTTGGCATGGACGATGACGGCGAAGACGTGTTTCGGCGCACGGTGGTCGATTGGGCGGTCGAGCACGGCATTACCACGGCGACCTTTCATATTCAGACGCCATATCCCGGGACGCAACTGCACGCCCGCATGAGGAGCACGAAGGACGCATGCTGACACGCAACTGGAATTTCTATGACACGAGGCACGTGGTCTATCGTCCCGCGCAACTGAAACCCGAAGCCCTCAAGGCGGGATACGACTGGGCTTATCGCGAGTTTTACCGATGAAGATGGATGCGCGCCGCGCATCGCTGCATCACGGCTCGCTCAAGCACCAGGCCAAGCACTTCTTCTATGCTTCGGGCTGGAAGAAATTTGAGCCTCTTTGGGACTTGATCATTCGCGCCCGGCAACTCACGCGGGTTACACCGCTACTGGAAGCCGTGCTGTCACCCAGGTGCCTTCGGCACGGGGACTGAATACGGGAAAGAAGTGTTACCACTCATATCGCCGGAAGCCACGCTGAAAATGCTTTCATAAAGGAATCTCTCGAATGAAGACTGGTTATCTCCGCCGCATTCGCGTGTTCAGCTAGCTGTGGTTCTTGCTGGCCTCATGGTCAGCGGGATTACTGCCTTTCCTCTGCAGACTGAGTTGGGTTGGATGGCTTCCCTGCTTCAGACAGGGTTGCTGCGGCCGATTGCGGCATCCACTGGCCTGCTGCCTTGGATTGAGCGCGAGTGTACCGGGGACTTAGTGCAACGAATGCTCGCTATCTTTTTCTGGCTTATGGCACGGACTGGCTCGCGTTTGCACACCTCGCGATTGCGGTTGCGTTCATCGGTTCGTGGACTGATCCGGTGCGCAACAAGTCGGTCATTACTTTCGGCCTTGTCGCCTGCGCGGGGGTTATCCCTTCTCGCGCTCATCGCAGGGTATGTCCGCGGGATTCCGATCGGATGGCGGCTCATCGATTGCAGTTTTGGAGTCTTCGGAGCTATCCCACTTCTGTTATGCAGACGGTCGATTGAAGCACTCGAAAGCTGGCGAGTGCGGCCCAACGCCGCCTGGACTCGGCGAGATGGGGAGCGCGCGGGTAGTTTCCGTTGATCAGACCGGTGGCAGCGTTGCCCGGCCTAGTGGCCAATCGCCGATTCCGGTGTAGACACAGAAGGCCTGCCAGTCACCCGCAGACATGGACTGCGATCGAAGAGCGGCCAGCACGTCATGCGGGTACAGGATCATGCTGTCGCGCTTCAGGTAACCGGTTCCCGGCCCCATGTGGAGGGTCCATCCCCCGTCTACGAGCGATGCGGTCAGAGCGTAAGCCAGAATGGACGCCGCCTGGTCTTAGCGGCTGAGGCCCGTTGAGAATTCGGCCGGGTGGATTATGGACTTTGTCGGCGATCGGGTCCAAGGTATGTCGGTGTTAAGGCAAAGAGGCCACGGTTTTCCCTGCAAACATGGGCAGAAATCGCTCGATGTGTTTGCGCCATGCCGGAAGGTAGATATCAGTGCCGGCGGTTTCCCAGCTCATGGGCTTCAGGTCTACTTTTTCGAGCTCGGGCACGAGTTTTCGAAGGAGATCGCTTTCACAGGACTCAAGGTTTTCAAACAATGACCAGGCCGGTTGATTGTTGGCATCGGTGGCGGCAATTCCGAGCGATTCGACCCTGGCGATGCGCGCGCTGACCGGAGGGTGGCTGTCGAAGGGCTTCGGGCGTGTGATGTGGAGCCTTTCCTGCAACGAGGCCAGGGCGATTCCTCGATCTTTTCTGGGAGTGGCCTGGTAGGCGACGAGGTCTTCGACGATCCGAGGCTGGTATCCGTGGGTCACCAGGAGCTGCACAACGCTCTGGCAGAAGGATTGCAATACTGCCTCGGCCTTCAGGCAGCTTGCGCAGGACATCGGCGAAGGGCTGGGAGCCGGCCACATGACGGGCAACCCCTGGAACGGTACTCCTGCTGGCGGGAAATGGACTGACTGACCCGCATGAATGTTTCCCAATAGAGGCGCAGGCCGCCCATGAGCAGCAGGTATGCGATAGCAACAACTCCAAACCGGGTGAGATGCCTGATGGGCCAATCCTCACCCCAGGTTCCGGGCGACGCGGACCATGGAGAGGCGCGCACCGTGCTGACTCCGCGGTCCGAGGCGTGTGTCTCCCGAGTAAAAGTGGGCGAACTCGTGCGCGAGCAAGGCGCGCAGCTCGGACACGGAGAGTGTGGCCAGAAGGGGCAAGCCCAGGCCGAGGATTCTGCGGCTCCCGATACCGAGGTAGCCGCCACGCTGGGCGACAAATGCGTTGGGGTCGGGAATGAGGTAGACGTCGCGAGGCATGGCCTCCTGGAGAGAGGCGGCGACGATTTCTATTTCGGTCATCAGACGCTTCTCACGGGCGGGGTCAATAAGAATGCCGGTGGGTTCGAGGTTACTCGCCGGGGAATGAGCGACCAGAGAATGGTGAGGCCGGCAACGAGTCCAAAGAGCGAGAGGAGAATCTTTGACGAGGAGGCTGGAACTGCTAAAGGTGACGAGCGCCTTGAGGAAGACGACCGGCAACGCGAGACAGGCGATGGCCAGTGTCAGAAAGAAGATGTATGAGATGAGGACGGCCGCGGCTCCGGCGATGCTCAGGGCGACGATCAACCATTTCTTCGGAGGACGGCGATGGATCGGATTCGTCACGTGAGTGTGCACGATGGTAGCACCGCCGAACGCGGGCAAGTACGGATCAGGCGGCGAATTGTCTCAGGCATTTTCGAAATGCTTTATCGGCAATCGCGTGCTACGCTATGGTCCACTATGGCGGACGCGAACGAACTCTCCGCAACTCCTTCGACCCCAGCACTCTCCTCTGACACTCCACAGTTTTCGACAGCCGAATATACGCATGTTCCGGGGACGGAACGATGCCAGCTTTGCAATAACCTGATTGGCGGCGATTACTATCG
>CAWJPE010000016.1:0-196936 GCA_963844605.1 uncultured Acidobacteriota bacterium
TGACCAACCAGAACTTGTCTCCGGAATTCATGGTTAGACGAGTCACACCGGGCGCGCTGCCATCGGGATCCCATGTAGCTGTCTTCGGTACGCCGCTTCCCGGTCCGAGGGTAATCTTGCCATCCTTGTAAGCATTGACGGGCCAGATTCCAACACTGAGGGGATACAGAACAAGTCCGTCCTTATGCAGCACCAGCACCGAGCCCGCTTTTGCAATATCCGATTGATCGGAGGTGAGCCTGGTCAGGACAAACGTCTCTCGCAAGGCATTGTGGATCCCCGGGTTAGCGATTACTACTGGCGTCATTACTTCCGCAATGGTCTTCAGCACCTCGTCAATTGGAGGCATCACGCCGTTTGGGAATGGAATGACCAGATTGCCGTAATAGAGGTGACCGTTGATCTTGGCGGTATTGAGGCGAAAAATCACACCGTCGTTCTCTATCATGATGGCCGATACCCATGCTTTGGCCCCCTCTTTAAGCACGTACGCCTTAAGCTGGCCATCGCTTGCCACACGGGTATTGTGGACAGCCCGATCGTTCTCCATGAAGCCTCTCGAGATCGTCCCGTTCTTATAGGTGCTTTTCTCAGGAGGCGTGATGGACGTCGGAGTGATCCCGGTTCCACCTTTGTGCAGCAGCACAGGCGTTCCCTCGCTGACGATTTCGCTCCTGTCGTCGTTGAGCCTGGTGAGAACGAACTGCGAGGTTAGCTTCTGCTGCAGCTCCACTCTCGGGTCAGGAGTCTGTGCGCTGATGGAAAACGAGGAGGCCGCAAGAGCTGTGGCCACGCCGAGGGCAGCGAGGATTCGCATGTAAGTCACCTGCAAAGCAGATAAATAGGCAAAGCGCCAATTGGTTAAGATTGATGAAGGGGGCCATGAGGAAATTAGCACAATTTCCTCCGGCTGAAGCAGGAAATTTCAGGTTTCGCGAGCCGTCCCGCTATCGCGACTGCAGAATACCGGCCAGCTCTAGCTCGCGCTCCATAATGACGGAGACATTCGGGTTGTCTTCGCGATAGCGGACTTGCAGGCTGCGGCCGCGAATGGCCTCGGCGAACTCCTCGGCCTGCGCTTTCTTCCGGAAATGACGCCGGTATTTGCCGTATCGGTACTCCTGCAGGGCGTAGTAGCGATACTGCACCTCGACCCAACTGCCGTTCTGCGTGCGCACAGTCGTGGCCTGGACCATTCCATCGGCACTTGGCCATCCCGCGGCGCGGTTCTCGCGGATTTTTTGCCAGTGCCGGCTAAGGGCGATCGCGACTCCACCAAAGGCGAGATAGAAAAGATGCTGGAACGGAGCGATGTAGCGGAAGAATTCGTGCCAGATATGCGGTACGGGCATAACTAAATGGACTAAAAGCGCTTCAACTCCACGATGCCCTGATAGAGGTCCTCCGGCTGCGGCAGAATCACGTCCTCAAGAACCGGCGCGTACGCCACAAAGGTGTCCATTGAAGCGATGCGCTTGACCGGCGCGTCGAGGTCGTGGAAGAGGTCGTCGGCGATGCGGGCGGCGATTTCCGCGCCGTATCCCCAGCTGAGCATATCCTCGTGCGCGACAATCACGCGGCTAGTCTTGCGGACCGATTCGGCAATGGCCTCCCAGTCGTAGGGGCTGAGCGTGCGCAGATCAAGAATCTCCGTCTCAATGCCATCCTCGCGGTGGGCCTTTTGAGCGGCCTGCAGAGCGCGCGGGACCAGAGCGCCGTAGGTGATGAGGGTGATATCCGATCCCTCACGGACTTTGGCAGCCTTGCCGAAGGGGATCATGTAGTCGGGGCCGGGATAGGGCGCGCGGCCATACGTTTCGCGATAGAGCCGCTTGTGTTCGAGGAAGAGCACCGGGTCGTCGCAGCGGATCGCCGTGCGCAGGAGGCCGTTCGCATCGAGGGCGTTCGAGGGAAAGACGACGCGGACTCCGGGGGTGTGCGTGAAGATGCTCTCGCCGTTCTGCGAGTGGTAGACGGAGCCTCCGGTGAGATATCCGCCTGTGGCGACGCGAATGACGGCGGGGCAGGCCCAGGTCCCGTTGGAGCGCCAGCGAAGGAGAGCCAGTTCGTTGCGCATCTGATGCACGGCGGGCCAGATGTAGTCGAGAAACTGGATCTCGACGACTGGCTTGAGAACTCGGGTGGCCATACCGACGGCGCGGCCAACGATGTTGGCTTCAGCCAGTGGAGAGTTGAATACCCGGTGGCTTCCAAACTCGCACTGCAAACCATGCGTGAGCTTGAAGACCCCTCCTTTGCCCTTGACCAATTCCTGCTCCAGATATTCCTCACGCGAGCAGTCTGCCACATCTTCGCCGAAAATAACGACGCGCGGGTCGCGGTGCATCTCGTCCTTCAAGCAAGCGTTGATGAGGTCGGCCATGGTGCGGTCCTGGCTGTCAGCCGTCTTGGCGGGAGTGGTCTGCAACTCGGAACGCGTGGGATCGTAGTTTTCGGAGTAAACGTGCTTCAGAATCTGCGCTCTGTCAGGTACCGGCAGTGGCGAACGAAGTGCGCGCTCGGCCGCCTGACGAACCTCCTCGTCGACCTGCTTTTCGAGGCGCGTAATGCCGTCTGCGTCAAGAATGCCTTCGCGGAGCAGCTGCATCTGCATTTTGGAAAGCGGATCGCGCAGCGCGTCGGCGTTGCGTTCGCTCTCCGGACGGTACAGGCGGTCGTCGTCGGAGAGAGAGTGCGAATAGGGGCGGATGACATGGCCATGGATAAACGCGGGGCCTTTGCCGCTCCGGCAGTGCGCCGCGGCGTCTTCAAAAGCGCGGTAACTCGCTATCGGGTCGGTGCCGTCGATTTCGGCGAAGTGGAAGTTGGGGAAATTGGCAACCAGCTTCGAGATATTCCCGCCGGAAGTGTTCACCTCAACCGGTACAGAGATGGCATAGCCGTTGTCTTCGACCACGAAAATGACTGGCAGTCTTTCGTTTGAGGCGGTGTTCAGCGATTCCCAGAACTCTCCCTGCGACGTGGACCCTTCGCCGACCGAGACGTAGACGACCTCGTCGCCGTGAAACTCGACGTCGCGCCAGGCGCGGTAGTCTCCCTCATGTCTTTGAGCTGCTTCGGGATGACGCGCGAAATATCTGCCTGCCTCGGCGCAACCGACTGCGTGCAGGCATTGAGTCGAGGTCGCTGAGGACTGCGAGACGATGTGGAGGGCGGGATTGCTCCAGTGTGACGGCATCTGGCGTCCACCGCTTGCCGGATCGGCCGCAGCTCCCACGGCCTGAAGCAGCAGGTCGTCGACGGAAACGCCAAGCGCGAGGCAGAGGGCGCGATCGCGATAATAGGGGAAGAACCAGTCGTAGCCCGGCTTCAGCACCAGGCCGGCGGCGACAAGCAGGGCCTCGTGGCCGGCGCCGGAAATCTGAAAGAATATCTTCTGCTGGCGTTTCAGCATGATCTCGCGGTCGTCAGTCCGGCGCGAGAGATACATCAGCCGATAGACTTCCGTGAGACGCTCAGGAGTCAGCGCCGAGATCGAATCCGGTTCCAGGCCGGACACTGTTTTCATCTTGCTCCGTTCTGCGCTGGAGACCGCACTTCGGGCCATCAACTACCTCACAAATCGATTGTATCCGTCCCTTCTTTCCCGAATGGACTCCAGATTGTACATGCCCGGAATGTTGAAGCAATAGCCCGGCCTATCAAGAGGCAAAAGAAATTTGCGGACAGCCGGGGGAATCGTAGGCTACATTGAAATCCCGTAAAACTGGAGGCGAACTCGTGCGTACGATTATTGCCGTTATCGGGGGTTTTCTGGGTATCGCAGTCTTGATTAGGCTCACCGACATGTCATTCGCCCGGCTGACCCCAGGATGGAACCCGAAGGACCCGCCCTTGTACTACTTCGCTGTAAGTTTGGGCACGGATTTTCTTTACACGATCGTAGGCGGATACCTGTGCACACTGATCGCAGAGGGAAACAGCCGAAAGGCGACGCTGTGGCTGATATTGCTAGGTGAAACGCTCGGCATCGTGGTCCAGGCGATGTTGTGGGGCACGGTACCCCACTGGTTCGGAATTGGATTGCTTGTCCTGTATCCCATCGCAGTTTGGATCGGGTCACGCCTGGGAGGCGAGCGGGTAATTCCTGCAAGTTAATGCAGTGTTGTCGGAACTCCGCATTCAATGAACGACTCAGTTGCCGCAGGTGCTCTTCATGCCGTAGACTCAGCTTTCTTACCCAGCATCCTGCTTTTGGCAGGACCTCAAGAGTAAGGATGCATTTATTAGTGTTAGCAGCGTTGTACTCCCAACCCAGAACCGCATTGACCGGCGCTTCCGCAACATGCTTTAATGACCCGTTTTGTGTAGGTTCGCTCGTGTGGCATGACTGTACGGCCCGAGGTCATCCGAGAGGCGAGTGAGCCCCCGTCGCGTGGCGGGTTTTTTTGAAGATGAGAACCTGGCGTTCCTGCGTCCACGAAGTCTGGTGGGATGACGCAGGGATTTTGTAGCTCTTGGAGGCTTTTGAATGGCGTTTTTTGTTCCCGTAGCGGTCGCGGCCTGGCAGGCCGATGGCAGCACTCTGGCAGGCAATGACAACCTGTACCTCTGGATCGCGCTCGCGACCGGCATTGTAGGCCTGTTGGCCGCTCTTTTCTTTGCCCGCTCTGTGCTCGGATCCGATACGGGCACACCGGAGATGCAGCGCATTTCGAACGCCATCCGCGAGGGCGCGGAAGCCTTCATGAAGCGGCAGTACAGCACGATCGCGATGATCGCACTTGGGCTGGCGGTGGTTCTTTATATCGGATACCGCCTTTCACCGTTTACTGCTCCTTTTGCGAACAAGGTAGTGGTCAGCTTTCTGATTGGCGCGGCATGCTCGGCGCTGGCCGGTCAGACGGGGATGTGGGTGTCGATTCGCGCGAATATCCGGACGGCGGCAGCGGCTCGCACGAGTATGGGCGACGCGCTCAAGATTGCGCTGCGCGGCGGTGCAGTGACCGGCCTGGTGGTCGTGGGTTTGTCGTTGATAGGCGTCGGCCTGCTGTTTCTGGCCTTCGGTGGATTGCATGATCCGCAACAAGTTCCCTACCAGCTGGTTGGTTTCGGATTCGGCGCGTCGCTGGTGGCGCTGTTCGCGCAACTGGGCGGCGGCATTTATACCAAGGCGGCCGATGTGGGCGCCGACCTGGTGGGCAAGGTCGAGGCAGGCATCCCGGAAGACGACCCACGCAACCCGGCGGTGATTGCGGATCTGGTCGGCGATAACGTGGGCGACTGCGCGGGCCGCGGGGCTGACATCTTCGAATCGACCGCGGCAGAAAATGTCGGCGCGATGATTTTGGGAGCCGCACTGTATCCGGTATTCGGGCTCAAGGGGATTCTGTTTCCGCTCATCGTTCAGGCCATCAACCTGATCGCGAGCATCGTCGGCGTGAGCGTCGTACACAGCGCTGAAGATGAAGACCCTATGCACGCGCTCAACAAGGGTTACTATGTCACTTCCCTGCTGGCGCTGGTTGGCTTTGCGGTGGCCATCTACTTCATGCTGGGGGCACGCTGGTGGCTGCTGGGCAGCGGCATCTGCGGCATCATCACGTCCTTCCTGTTTGTGCGCATCACGGAGTACTACACGGAGACGCGCTTCCGTCCGGTGCTGAGCATCGCGCAGGCATCGACGACAGGGCCGGCGACGAACATCATCCAGGGATTGGCGGTCGGTATGGAAACGCCGGCGTTGCCGGTAGTCGTGATCAGCGCTGCGCTGCTGCTGAGCTACTACTTTGGCACCAAGGGCCTGGCGGACATCACGACGATTTCCAGCTATGCCAAGGGCATCTACGGTACGGCGATCGCCACCATGGGCATGCTGTCCTCGGCGGCCTACATTCTGGCGATGGATACCTTCGGTCCAATCACCGACAACGCGGGCGGCATTATCGAAATGAGCGACCAGCCGCACAGTGTTCGCGTGAAGACCGACAAGCTTGATGCGGCAGGTAATACGACCAAGGCTCTCACCAAAGGCTACGCGATCGGATCGGCATCGCTTGCGGCGTTCCTTCTGTTCTCGGCCTACCTGGCAACCGTCCACGACATCGTCCACCAGCGGGTGGCGGCTGCCGGTGGAACTCTGCCTGAGGGATGGACCTTCTCAAATGTGAATCTTGCTTCCGTGCCGGTCTTCGTAGGCGCGCTGCTGGGCGCGATGCTCACCTACCTCTTCTCGTCGATGGCAATTAAGGCCGTGGGACGCGCGGCGCAGACCGTCATCCAGGATGTGCACGAGCAGTTCCGCGACAATCCGGGGATCATGGAAGGTACATCGCTGCCCGACTACGGGCGCTGCGTGCGCATCGTAACGGGTGCGGCGCTAAAGGAAATGGTGCTGCCCGGCATTCTCGCCGTAGCCATGCCGCTGACGGTTGGGTTGATCTTCCGTCACTTCGGACAGGAATTCTACCCGGGGGCACTGCACAACTGGCCGATGATTAACGGCCTGCCTGTAAACCTGAGCGGCGCGGAGGCTGTCGCGGCGCTGCTGATGGTCGGCACAATCAGTGGCATCCTGCTGGCCATGCTGATGAACAACGGTGGCGGCGCGTGGGATAACGCCAAGAAGCTGATCGAGACCGGGGCACACGGCGGCAAGCGTTCCGAGGCGCACAAGGCTGCGGTGGTCGGCGATACAGTGGGCGATCCCTTCAAGGACACCGCCGGCCCATCGCTGCATGTGCTGATCAAACTGCTGGCAACGGTGACGCTGGTGCTGGCTCCGCTGTTTTTATAGAGAGGCAGGGGAAGGGGGCTAGTGTAGAAACACGCGTTTTTCTTTTGCTCTCAAGCACAACCCTGTAATCTCTTCCCCATGAGTAATGGCTCCAAGGTTCCGTGGTATCAGCGGTCGCCGGAGGGATGGAAGCACTTCCGGTCTATTCCGCTTATCCGGCTGCGACCGCTGATCATAGCCGTTTTCGTGCTCTTCTCTACCTTCGGCTACTTCGATAACATCATGGCTGGAGGGGTCTACCCCTACTCGATTCTGATCTCGAACACTGTCTTCAGCGGGCTCATCGCCTGCTTGTGGATATTGATCCTCTCTCGCAAGCCCTTCGTCTGGCTCCTCGTCCTCATTCCGATTCAGATGCTCAGCCCGTTCGTACTCGCTTGGTTTGCCAGGATACTTTCGATTCACTTTCCGGCTGCGCCCGCGACGGCCGCCTTGGGAATACGCATAAGTGCGATAGGGATGATGGTTTCGATCGTACTTTCCTACGTCTTCTTCATCCTTTTCATTCGCGGCGAGGGTAAGGAGTCCTTCAAGATTCGCAATGAACTGGAACTGGCCCACGGAATCCAGAAGACTCTAGTGCCGCCCGTGACGCTGCGCACGGCTTGTTTTGAGATCTACGGCATCTCCAAGCCGAGTGAGAAAGTCGGCGGTGATCTGGTCGATGCGCTCTGCCTGCCTAACGGCGATGCGATCGCGTATCTCGCCGACATCGCCGGACACGGCTTGCAGGCAGGGATTCTGATGGGCATGCTGAAGACCGCGGCCCGCACCGCGCTGCTGGAAGCGGGTGATGTCGAGCCGGCGCGAACTCTGCCTCTGCTGCTGGAGCGGCTGAACCGCGTGCTGCCCGAGGTAAAGGAGCCGCAGATGTATGCGACCTTCACCGGATTCCGGCTGGGAACGGATGGCAGCATCCACTATGCACTGGCCGCGAGCCCGCCGATCCTGCATTGGCACGCAAACCGCGCGAATCTTTCGCACATGGAGGAAGAGCAGTTCCCCCTTGGGCTGCTTCCTGTCTCGGCATTTGACGGCCGGAGCATCGAGGCTCTTCCCGGGGACCTGCTGGTGGTGGCGACAGACGGCATTCTCGAAGTAAGCGACAAGAACGGAGAAGAGCTTGGCGTGGAGCGGTTGAAAGACGTGATCGCTGCGAATACGCAGGTTCCGCTGGCCGATCTAGCGGCAAAGATTCTTGACGCGGCGCAGGCCCTTGGGAAACAGCTCGACGACCAGACGATCTTGATCGTGCGCTGCCTTTAGCTCAGCCCGTGCACGCCACCGGTGACCGGTTCCGTGCGTATGGCTTTCAACACCTTCGCCGTGGTGACGATCTGCCCCGTGTGGCGCTGCGTGTGATCGGCGAGATGCACGAGCAGCCCCCCAACGCTCGTGGGAAGCAGCTTCTTTCCTACGCCGCGCGGCTGCTCAAGATCGGCCGAGGCGAAGGCGCGGACACGCTCGGCGGCGCGGTCAAGCCCCTGATGAAACTCGGCCAGCAACTCCTCGCGCGAGATGCCGGGATCGACTTCCGTCTTGAGCGCGGTGATCTGTTCAGAGTTGAGCTGCTTGCCCTCCGCGTATGTAAGCAGCCGGTCGAGACTACGCGCAATGTGGCGCATATGGAAGGCAATCGGTGTGAGTCCGCTGGGAGAGGCATGGAGATCAGCCTCGGTCAGTCCATCCGCCCACAAAACTACGTCTTCGCGCGCCAGCTCGAAGGCGTGCAGGATGCCGCGCAGCACAGCCGGAACATCTGCATAGGTTCCGCGCAGCCAAGGCTCGGGCTGGGCAGCGGTTTGCGTAGTCATGGTTAAAATCCCTTCTTCTGTCGAAATTCTCGCACGACGACGGCAGGATCGCGATGTTCTCCGTCGACAGCCTCGTTCATGGCGCGCATGTCGTCAGCGGTGATCTTTCCCGCGAGAGTGTCAAGGGCGGTCTTCATCTGCGGCCAGCGGCGAAGAGCATCATCGCGCACCAGTGGCACGGCTTGATAGGGCGGAAAATAATGCTTGTCGTCTTCGAGCACGGTGAGACCAAATGCCTCGATCGGGCCATCCGTTGAGTTTCCCGCAATCATGTCAACTTGATGCGAATTGAGCGCGCGGTACAGCAGGCCCAGGTCCATGGTGCGTGGAGGGCCAGCGAATTTTAGGCCGTAGGTGCTGCTCAGGCCGGGGAGCCCATCGGGGCGCTGCTCGAATTCGTAGCCGACGCCAAGCGTCCATTGCGGTGTGTACTGCGCGGCCTGGCTGAGGGTTTGAAGACCCAGACGGCGCGCGTCGTCTCCTCGAACGATCATCGCAAATGTATTTTCGAAACCAAGCGGAGCGGCAGCGGTGATGTTGTAGCGAGAAGCATAAAGGCGACGAACGGTGTTGAGAACAGCCTGTGGATCTCTATCGAGCGGCTGCTTGAGGATGGCGGTAAGCGCAGTGCCGGTGTATTCGACGTAGGCGTCGATGCGGCCAGAGACCATCGCCTGCTGGCAAATGTAACTGCCGGCGAGATAAAACCGCCGCTCGACCTTTAAATTAGACTTTGCTTCGATTTCCTGGGCGAGAAGTTCCCCAAGAATGACCTGCTCGGTGAAGTTCTTGGTGCCAATAACCGGTTCGTCGGGACGAGGCGGGCCGCAGGAAGTGATGAGCAGGCTGAATGTAATTGCAACTGTGGCAATTAGCCGCCGCATCATTTCGACTTTACCCGCAGCCAGCGTTCGAAGATGCCAAGGACCCCATCAGCCACTAGTGCGAGCAACGCAGCGGGGATGGCTCCGGCGAGGACCAGGCGGTTGTCGACGGACGCGACGCCGCGAAAGATGAGCTCGCCAAGACCTCCGGCTCCGACGGCTGCGGCGATGGTGGCTACGCCCACGCAGGTGACAGTCGCCGTGCGAAGTCCAGCAAAGATGAAGGAGGCAGCGAGCGGCAGCTCCACTTTGAAGAGGCGCTGCGTGCCGGTGAGACCGAGAGCGTGCGCCACCTCGATCACAGACGGATCGATGCCGCGGATGCCGACGTAGGTATTGCGCAGGATCGGCAACAACGCGTAGGCAGTCAGGGCAACGATGGCGATGCGGGCGGCCCTCTCTCCCAGCCATGGAAGGGGCAGAAGCAAGCCGAAAAGCGCGAGCGAGGGAATGGTCTGGAGGATGTTGGCGACCGCAATGACCGGCTGCGCAAAGCGCGGTGCACGCGTGAGCCACACGCCAACCGGAATGCTGATGGCGGCGGCAAAGAGCATCGCAGCACCGGTGAGCCACAGGTGCTCGATGGTGAGTTCGAAGATCTGGCCGCCATACTGCGACAGGAACTGCGAGTTCACGAGGCACCCTCCTCGTGCGCCATCTCGCCTCGACGGCAGGCGCGCACATACTCCTCAACCTCAGGCTGTGTCGAGGTGAGAAACTCACTTGCCGCAACATTTGCGACCACGCGGCCCTGATCAAGCAGCACAATCCGTGCAGAGAGATAAAGCGCCTCGTCAAGATCATGGGTGACCAACAGAACAGTCTTTTCCAGCCGCCGCAGCAGATCGCGCAGCATGTCCTGCATTTCGGCGCGGGTGAGCGGATCGAGTGCGCCGAAGGGCTCGTCCATCAGAAGAATTGGCGGCTGTGCGGCGAGTGCCCGGGCAAGGCCTACGCGCTGGCGCTGTCCGCCCGAGAGCTGATGAGGGTAGCGTTTAGCGAAGGTCGCTGGATCGAGACCGACGGCGGATAAGAGCTTATGCCCGTGCTTGCGGCTGGCGTGGCGCGGCGTGCCGGAAATCTCCGGCACCATCGCCGCATTGCGCTCGACGGTGAGGTGAGGAAAGAGTCCGGTCTCCTGAATGACGTACCCGATGCCGCGGCGGAGTTCGATCAGATCGACGTCTCGCACGCTCTTGCCGTTGACCAGGACGTCTCCGCTGGTGGGCTCGACCATGCGGTTCACGGTGCGCAGCAGCGTGGTCTTGCCCGATCCGCTCCGGCCCAGGAGGGCGGTCGTGGTTCCCGCTTCAACGGCGAGCGAGATGTGATCGAGCAGCACCCGGCCTTGCGGAGTGGTGAAGCTCACATCGCGGAATTCAATGGCTGCGGTCATTTGTGCAGAAAACAATAAGGCCGAGCATATGCGCCCGGCCTTATTGGAGTCTAACTCTGTTGCATTTATTCGCCCTCGGCTGGCGCGTCTGGTGCGCCCGGAGTCTTGACGCGCACGACGGTGATCTTAGAGAAGCCTTCTTTGAAATTCGGCGGACGAAGTCGTTCGGCCATCTTGTGCATGATTTCGTCGTTCACAGTACGTTCCCGGCGGCGGTTGCGCTCCAGACAGATTTCCAGCGGAACGTCGAAGAAAACGGCCTGCACATCGTAGCCGAAGCTCTTCGCCATCTTGATCCACTGGCGTCGTTCGTGGGGTGAAAGGTTGGTCGCATCCACGTAATTCCACGGCATCTTAGCGATCAATCGCGCGCGCAGCAACGAGCGAAGGGTGGAAAAAACCAGTCCCTGGTAGCGCTGCTCTGTGATGTCGTCGAAGAGAATGTTGCGCAGCATGTCCGAAGACAACGGGGTTACCCCGCGGCGTTTGAACCACGTTGTCTTGCCCGATCCTGGCAAGCCTATGGTAAGCACCACGAAGCCCTTAGGTCCGTGAGGCTGACCGGCTGCCTGCGGTTCCGGTGGAGGAGTTGACTGCAATTCCGGTTGAGTTTCCACTTCGAGCTTGCCGGGCCCCTCCGGAGCGCCAAGGGCAGCGGCAGTCTCCGGCGAAAGCTGAGGAATGTCCATGACGGACGAAGTCACGGCAGTTGTTGCAGGCTCCATGGTTGTGCTGTCCGCCTGGGACAAAGGTTCATCGGCGGGTGCAGCTGCGTAAGAGGGGCGCAGAGGAGCCGGCTGGTTCGCAGGTATTTCCTGGCCAATCTTTCCGGTGGATTCCGAATCGTTCGGTCCACGCTTGGGACGTCGTCTCATTTTTTCGCGCATCCATTCGCGCATAACTCAGGATGTAACACAGACATCGACACGCTGCAATGCGCGTTGCCAATTTCGAACCACTGTGAACTACATTTTGCAGGCGGTTGGAGAAATTTAAATCCGGCTATAGAAAAATCTTATGCCGTGGTATTGACTACGGTGCTAGCATCGCTAAATGGGGGTTTGTGGCCTTTGCCCGCTCGCGGCTGGTCCCCCAAATCAGCGAGACTCCACCGAAGATCTCAAGAACACACGAAGGAGAAAAAGTTTCCATGGCAGTAAAGGTTGGAATCAACGGCTTCGGCCGCATCGGACGCAATGTTTTTCGCGCATCGCTTGGCAATCCCGAGGTTGATATCGTCGCCGTGAATGATCTTACGAGCCCCGCGACGCTCGCCCATCTGCTCAAGTACGACTCGATCCTGGGCAACCTGAAGAACGATATTTCCTCCAGCGCCGATTCGATCACGGTGGATGGCAAGACAATCAAGGTTTTCGCCGAACGCGATCCCGCCAAGCTGGACTGGAATTCGACCGGCGCACAAATCGTGGTTGAATCGACCGGCATTTTCACCGACGCCACGAAGGCTAAGGCGCATCTGCAAGGCTCCGTGAAGAAGGTCATTATCTCCGCCCCGGCGACTAACGAGGACATCACGGTCGTGCTTGGCGTGAACGAATCGAAGTACGATGCGGCGAAGCATAACATCATCTCCAACGCCTCCTGCACCACAAACTGCCTGGCACCGGTTGTGAAAGTGCTGCACGAGGAATTCGGCATCGTCTCGGGCATCATGACGACAATCCACAGTTATACGAATGACCAGGTGATTCTCGACTTTCCGCATAAGGATCTGCGCCGCGCACGCGCTGCCGCGATCAACATGATTCCGAGCTCGACCGGGGCCGCGAAGGCTCTCAAGCTGGTAATTCCCGAAATGACCGGCAAGCTGGACGGCTTTTCGATGCGCGTTCCCACCCCGAATGTTTCGGTGGTCGATCTGACCTTTATCGCAGAGAAGCCGGTAACGGTCGAGACGGTGAACGCCTCGCTCAAGAAGGCAGCCGACGGCGCACTGAAGGGCATCCTGGGATATGAGACGGCCGAACTGGTCTCAAGCGACTTCAAGGGCGATGCGCGTTCGTCGATCGTCGACTCGCCGCTCACCAAGGTCGTGGGCAGCTCGGTAAAGGTCATCAGCTGGTATGACAACGAGTGGGGCTACTCGAATCGCGTGCGCGATCTGGTGCTCCTGCTCGCCGAAAAGGGCCTGTAACAATTACGATTGAACGCGGATTCGGTTCGAGTATGGAACAACCGGGTCCGCGCACTCGTATTCTGATTCGCCATAACAATACGCGGAGCACTCCCCCCGGCAATGCGTCAAAATATTTCTGGATCGTCGCCTTTCGAGCCCATCATCGGCTTCTCGCGTGCAGTGCGTGTGGGCAACACGGTTCACGTCTCCGGCACCGGCCCCGTGGGCGCCGACCAAGCCGACGCAGCAACGCAAACCCGGCATACACTTGAAATTGTCCGTACGGCACTCGAGAAGGCCGGAGCCCGGATGGAAGATGTGGTCCGCACACGCATGTACCTGACGCATGTGGAAGATTGGGAAGCGGTCGGCCGGGCGCATGGCGAAGTCTTTGGCGCAATCCGACCCGCGGCAACCATGGTTGTTGTCGCGAAGTTACTTAATACGGCGTGGCGCGTGGAGATCGAGGCCGATGCAGTGATCAGTGACCCGAAGTAAGCACCAGGAAAGATAACGGAAAATCATGAGCAAATTATCGATTCGCGATCTCGACCTTGCGCATAAGCACGTCTTCATGCGCGTGGATTTCAACGTTCCGCTGAGCGACGACGGAACCGAGATTATGGATGACACGCGCATTCGCGAAACGCTGCCCACGCTGGAGTACGCGCTGCGCCACAAGGCGAAACTTGTTCTGGCATCGCACCTGGGCCGGCCCAAGGGCAAACCGAGTCCGAAATACAGCCTGCGCCCGCTGGTAGACAGGCTGCGGATGCTGCTCGACCACCATCTGGGCGAGCAGGTAAACGTCGCGTTTTCGCCGAATTGCGTCGGTGAACTGGCTACCGAGCTTTCGCGCCAGCTTGAATCGGGCCAGGTGCTGTTGCTTGAGAATCTGCGTTTTCATGCAGGCGAGGAGGCCAACGATTCGATCTTTGCGGCGCAGCTTGCCTCGCTGTGCGAGATCTACGTCAACGATGCCTTTGGCAGCGCGCACCGCGCCCATGCATCGACCGAAGGCATCACGCACTTTGTGAAGAAATCAGCTGCCGGCCTGCTTATGGAGAAAGAGCTGAAGTATCTGGGGAAGGCTCTCGAAGAGCCGGCCAAACCGTTCGTGGCCATCCTCGGCGGCGCAAAAGTGTCGGACAAGATCGAGGTCATCGATCACCTGCTGTCGAAGGTCGATGCACTGCTCATCGGCGGCGGCATGGCCTATACATTTCTCAAGGCGAAGGGACAGGATACGGGCAAGTCCCTGCTTGAAGCCGACAAGATCGAGGTCGCGAAGCACGCCCTCGCCAAGGCCGAGGAAAAAGGCGTGCGCTTCCTGCTGCCCGTCGATCACGTGCTGGCAGACAAGTTCGCGGCAGACGCGAAGACGCAGATCTTCACTGGAGACGGGCCGTTTCCTGCGGAGTGGATGGCGCTCGACATCGGGCCTAAGACGGTCGAGATCTTCTCGATGGAGATCGCCGATGCGTCAACCATCGTGTGGAACGGGCCGATGGGCGTCTTCGAGATGCCAGCGTTTGCCGTGGGCACAAACAAAATTGCCAAAGCCGTGGCCGCAAATCAGGATGCTGTCTCCATCGTGGGCGGCGGCGATTCGGTCTCAGCCGTAAAAAAGGCCGGAGTGGCGGAGAAGATCACGCACATTTCGACCGGCGGCGGAGCTTCGCTCGAATTTCTCGAAGGCAAGAAGCTGCCGGGCGTCGAGGCGCTGACGAATAAGTGAGGGGCTGACAGCGCGTTAACGGGGCTTGTTCTGTTCGGAAAGCCTGTGAATTTCTTTTTCCAGCGTCGCCCGCAGGGACGGATGACCACCCCTGCCGTGACTTTCGATGTCGTAAATGCGCCACTGCTCGTTCTCCTTAGCGAGAGTGAGTACGATCGATGCAGGTAACCCGTTTGCATCGGTGTAGTTCACTATCGCCCGGCATGAATCTGCCTTGGCTTGTTCGATTTGTAGCTTTAAGTGATCAAATTTGGCGTCCGTGTCCTCGCAGTTGCAAACAGGATCATACTCAATCACACCCCCAGAGCCCGGCCCTGCTGCCGTTTCATCTTCGCGAGCGAGGGCGATCAGAGAAGAGTGAAAGACCGTTCCGGCGTTTTCCTCAAACAGACTCGGCGGATCTGAGTTCAGACCATATCGAGCATAGATTGCCTGCACGAACTGTTTTGCGCTATCCACTTCCTTCGCATTTTCGTCGCGCGGAGTCTGCGCAATACAAAACGGAAAGCTTAAAAGGACGGCGAAAGCTGTTACCTTGGAAGGCAGAAGACTCATTGTGAAGGGCTATTTCACCACGCCTCTGACACATTCTAATTGCCATTACATCGAAGGACACTGACTCAAGAATATGCTTCGTAAGCCACTCATCGCAGCCAATTGGAAGATGTACAAGACTCCCGCGCAGGCAAAAGAGTTCGTCAAGGCGCTTCTGCCGCTCGTCGCAAACCACTCGCGCGCCGAAATCGTTCTCTGCCCTTCAGCCACCTCACTCGCAACTGTGGTTGCCGCCGTGAAGGACTCAGGTATCGCGGTCGGTGGACAAAACATGCACTATGCGGAGGAGGGCGCCTATACCGGCGAGACGTCTCCACTGATGTTGAAGGCCGTGGGCGCGACGCACGTCATCATCGGCCACTCGGAGCGGCGCCAGTACTTCGACGAAACCGACGAAATGGTTAACCAGAAGATTCTCTCGGCGGTAAAGAACAATCTGACGCCGATTATCTGCATTGGCGAAACCCTCGAGGAGCGGGAAGCCGGCAAGACTGAAGAGGTCCTGATGCGCCAATGCCAGATAGCGCTCAAGGGCGTGGTCCCGGAGAGCGCCGAGAGCTTCGTGATGGCCTATGAGCCGGTCTGGGCGATCGGCACCGGTCGCACGGCGACGCCAGAGATGGCCGGCCTGGCTCACTTCCATATCCGCAGCCAGGTGGCACGCCTGTTGGGACGCAAGGCAGCAGACGCCATCCGCATTCTCTACGGCGGCAGCGTGAAGCCGGACAACGCGTCGGCGCTGGCCAATCAGCCGGAGATCGACGGCGCACTGGTCGGCGGGGCCAGCCTCGACCCTGTTTCGTTCTCGAAGATTGTTCACTACTAGCAGCGGGAGCAAAAGGAATTCCGATGCCCGAATTTGTGCGTATCCTGAGCAAGGCTGACCTGCCCCCCGAAGGCGAGGCTCGGGAGGTCGACTGCGGCGAATATCAGCTTTGCATCGCCAGAGTCGGCGGCGAGATCACGGTGATGAACAACCTCTGCCCGCACAACGGAGGCCCGCTCGGCGAAGGGATCATCGAAAATGGCAAGCTCATCTGCCCATGGCATGCGTGGGCCTTCGATCTGAAGACAGGTGTAGCAGAACACGAGCCGCGGGCCAGGGTTCCGATCTACGAGCACAAGATCGAGGGCGATAATGTGCTGGCGAAACTGGAGTAGGGTTGGGCCAACTCAGCAGTTTTTCATTGTGATGGGAATAATGATCCATGGACGTATCCCCAACAGGACCCACGTTGATCATCGTCTGCGGTCTTCCAGGTTCTGGCAAGACCACGTATGCGATCGATCTGGAAGAGAAGTTTCGAGCCGTCCGTCTGGCTCCCGACGAATGGATGACGGCTCTCACCATCGACCTGTATGACGAAGACAGCCGCGGGAGAGTCGAGAATCTGCAATGGCGGTTCGGTCAAAAACTCTTGGCGCTTGGGCTCATCGTCATTATCGAATGGGGCACTTGGGCAATGTCCGAGCGAGATACATTGCGTCTGAAAGCGCGCGCCCTTGGCGCGGCTGTTGAGTTGCACTACCTTTCGGCGTCTCTCGATGTGCTCTTCGGCAGGATTCAACAACGCGGGCGGGAAAAACCGCCGGTTGGACAGGATGCTATCTTGCGATGGCTTGAGACTTTCCAGGTGCCGACATCTGAAGAGATGGCACTTTATGATCATGTTTATGAGTTCCACTCCGAGTGAGGACAAGTAGCCGAGTCGCGGTTTCTCGGACAAGAGCTCTCAATCCTGGACCAGCCTGACCTGCTGTTCAGGGTTTCCGCCGTTTCACCGCCCTCGAACTTCCTGCTACGCTCTGACTAGAATGCCTGACGATATCCCAGCGCTGCGAAACACCCAGCACGACGCCGGCCTGTGGTGTCCAAACTGCGCGCGGGTGGTCAACGATCCACTGGTGTGCGGAGACTGCTCGGCCGTGATCTGCCGGATCTGCGGAACGCCGCTCGAATCCGCCGACGAGTTGGCCTTTGGCTAAGAAGCCGTCTTCAGTCGGGGCTGGTAGATCGGCTCGCCGACAAGTCCTCTCATCCACTTCACGGCAGGCGCAAAGCTCACCTGCAGTCACGATCAGCGGACGCTGGCTTGCCTGGGCGCTGCTGATCGCTCTCTCGGTCGCTGCAATTTGCGCGTATGCCGCGCTGTGTCTGCTTTTCTATCAGGGACAATGGCAGATGGTCCTGCATCCGGCGACGACCATCACCGCGACCCCTGCTTCGCAGGGACTCAAATTCGACGACGTCCGCTTCGATTACACCGAGACAGGTTCAGCCCGCCTTGACGGATGGTGGATTGCAGCTGACAAAGACACCCGCTGGAGCAAGAGCGTATTGCTCTATCTACACGCAGGCTCGGGATCGCTTTCGGATTGCGTCGACGATCTTGACACGCTGCATTCGCTCGGCATCAACATCTTCGCCTTCGACTACCGGGGATTCGGCCGGAGCGCTGGACCAACTCCGCGCGAAAAGCGCATGACAGAGGACACCGAAGCCGCCTGGACCTACCTCACCGACACCCGGCATTTCGATGCAAAGTCTATCGTGGTCTATGGAGCTGGAGTTGGCGCGAGCCTGGCGGCCGAATTGGCGGCAAGACACGCTCCGGCTGGGGTTATTCTCGACGGACCAAACGAGTCCGCGCAGAGGATCATCGGCTCCGATGCGCGATCCCAGATAATTCCCAGCTGGCTGCTCACCGAGCGCTTCGATCCGGCCGTGACGGTGAATAATCTTACCGTGCCCAAGCTTTTCCTCGACCGAAGCGGCATGAAATCGAGAACTGAAGAGCTTTACCAACTAGCGGCCTTTCCGAGAGAGTATTTTGAATTGAAGCAAGGCGGCTATGAGCCCACACTGCGACGTTTCTTTGATGAAGTATTGCCATAGCGGCCAATCTGCAAGGGAGAATCGGAATGTTCAGTTCGTTTGAACGGATCAGGCCATTGGCGGCGCTGGTAGCGCGCCTGGTGCTTGGCGCAATCATGGTGGTGCACGGCGCTCAGAAGATCTTTCACAGCGGCGCGCTGTACCAGTTCACGCAGAATGTCGCGCACCTTGGACTTCCCTCCTGGCTCGGCTACGTGGCAGCCTTTACCGAATTCTTCGGCGGCGCGTTCCTAATCCTTGGGCTGCTGGTACATCTTGCTGCCCTGGGCATTGCCATCGATATGGCTGTAGCGATCATCAAGGTTCATCTCCACCATGGACTTACCGGTCAAGGAGGTTACGAGTTCCCTCTCGCCTGCTTCGCTCTGGCAGTCGTTCTGATAGGTACCGGACCCGGCTATATCGCGGCAGATGGATACGTGTTTCGAGGGCGTGCTGGAAGATAGTGGGGTTTGCGTGAAGACCAAGAGCCCGAATAAGCCCTGCTGAGCAAATACCTACCTATAAATGTGAGCGAGTTTCACTCACTTTTCATCTTTCTTCCCTTCCTCACCCCTTGACAACCCTCTTCGGAAACGACTACTTTAGCAATCGGAAGGGGTAAGTGCTAACGGGTCGCCTGACCCGGCTATGGCGCGCTCCCGCCGGACTACCAAGTCCATTGAATTCAGCACTAAAGCTCGCGGGACGAACCCCGCGCGAAGGAGAAGCAACGCAATGGCACCTGCAACTGCATCCGTAGCGACCACCTTTACTCCGCTTCACGATCGCATTCTGCTTCGGCGAATCGAAGAGGGTGAGACCATCCGTGGCGGCATCATCATTCCGGACAGCGCCAAGGAAAAGCCCCAGGAAGGCGAAGTGATTTCCGTAGGCAAGGGCAAGTCGAACGACGAGGGCAAGACCTTTCCTCTCGACGTGAAGGCTGGCGACCGCGTCCTGTTCGGTAAGTACTCCGGCACCGAGATCAAGATCGACGGCGAAGAGTTCCTGATCATGCGCGAAGAGGAAGTCCTCGGCATTCTCAAGAGCAAATAAACGAGCCGGGACTCCGCGTCCAGCGACACGCGGCTTCGCCGCAAAACAATTTCTTGAACCCGGGAGCAACGCTCCCCTGTTGTAAGGAGAATTCAGAAATGGCAAAGCAAATTCTGCACGGAGAAGATTCCCGCCAGGCAATTCTGCGCGGCGTGAATACTCTCGCTGAAGCGGTAAAGGTGACACTCGGTCCCAAGGGCCGCAATGTGGTCATCGAGAAGAAGTTTGGATCGCCCACGATCACCAAGGACGGTGTGACCGTGGCCAAGGAAATCGAGCTAAAGGATTCACTCGAGAACATGGGCGCACAGATGGTGCGCGAAGTGGCCTCGAAGACCTCTGACGTGGCCGGTGACGGCACCACAACCGCGACGGTTCTGGCGCAGTCCATCTACCGCGAGGGCGTGAAGACGGTTGCCGCGGGTGCAAACCCGATGGCTCTGAAGCGCGGCATCGATAAGGCTGTTGAGGCCATCGTAGGCAAGCGCGACGAGAACGGCGTTGTGGTTGGCGGTGCTCTTTCGGGCTTCTCGAAGCCGGTTACCGGTGACATGATCGCCCAGGTCGGCACCATCTCTGCCAATTCCGACTCGACCATCGGCACCATCATTGCCGAGGCGATGAAGAAGGTCGGCAAGGACGGCGTGATTACGGTCGAAGAGTCGAAGACACTCGAGACCCTGCTCGAGGTTGTCGAGGGCATGCAGTTTGACCGCGGCTACCTGAGCCCCTATTTCGTGACCGATCCGGATCGCATGGAAGTATCGCTTGAAGAGCCCTACATCCTGATCCACGAGAAGAAGATCAGTTCCATGAAGGATCTGCTGCCCCTGCTCGAGCAGGTTGCCCGCGCCGGCAAGCCGCTCGTGATCATCGCGGAAGACGTCGACGGCGAGGCGCTTGCAACGCTGGTGGTCAACAAGCTGCGTGGCACTCTGAACGTGGCTGCGGTGAAGGCTCCTGGTTTCGGCGATCGTCGCAAGGCGATGCTGGAAGACATTGCCAAGCTGACCGGCGGCAAGGCCATCACGGAAGATCTCGGCATCAAGCTCGAGAACGTGAAGGTCGAGGACCTGGGCCGTGCAAAGCGCGTGACCATCGACAAGGACAACACGACCATCGTCGAAGGCCGCGGCGAGCATAAGGCCATCGAGGGCCGCGTGAAGGAAATTCGCAGCCAGATCGATAAGACGACCTCCGACTACGATCGTGAGAAGCTCCAGGAGCGTCTTGCGAAGCTGGTTGGCGGTGTGGCCGTCATCAAGGTGGGCGCGGCAACCGAGACCGAGATGAAGGAGAAGAAGGCTCGCGTCGAGGATGCCATGCACGCCACCCGCGCAGCTGTCGAGGAAGGCATTGTTCCGGGCGGTGGTGTGGCCTTTATCCGCTGCACTCCCGAAGTGGACAAGCTCATCAAGACCCTCGAAGGCGACGAGAAGATCGGTGCACAGATCATCCGCCGCGCGATCGAAGAACCGCTGCGCCAGATCGTTGGCAATGCCGGTGAAGAGGGTGCTGTGGTGGTCGGCAAGATCCACGACAGCAAAGACGCCAACTACGGCTACAACGCCGCTACGGGCGTCTACGAGGATCTGGTGAAGGCTGGCGTTATCGACCCCACCAAGGTGACTCGCACGGCCCTGCAGAACGCCGCGTCGATCGCTGGCCTCATGCTTACGACCGAGGCCATGGTCGCCGACATCCCCGAGCCCAAGGCTTCGCCTGCTCCGGGTGGCCACGGCGGCGGCATGGACGGCATGTACTAGGACCAAACTTTTAACCGCAACAAACGAAAGCCCCGCAGCGATGCGGGGCTTTTGTTTATATTCGCCGCTAAATGACCCCGTTTGTTTGTCGCCAGGTCATTACATAACTAATACAAAGACCCGTTGTGCCCTTTTCTCATCCGACAGGTCTACTACTTCAAGACACCAAAAAATAATGTGCCCCTCTAGAGTGGGGGCTGGTTTGCGTTCGCAATTTCCTGGAACGAGTGCGCCTGAAGATGCGGAGTGGCCGCGTAAAGCGATTTTTATCCGGCGCCAAATTGGTATTCCTCTATTGGCCTGGTCCCAATCTTGCGGGCGATGAGCTGTCGAACCTCCTCCGGATTTCGTCACGCTACAGCTATCAGAACTAGAACAATCGCAAGCTCCGCAACCATGAAAGCCCCGGCTTGGAAACCGGGGCTTCTTTTTTTTGCTGCGGAGGTGGTCAGACTGCCCTTACAACGCCGAATTCAGCGCCTCCAGCAGCTTTTCCGGGTCGCTCGCGGGCGGCTGGCAGGACGTGCCCTTGCAGACGACAGCAAAGGCGGTTCCGGAATGGAGTTCCGGCAGATGTGGCAGTGTTTCTGCGAGCACCGGAGGCAGATTCTCAGCCGTCACCTGATCGGGACGCAGGACGACCACGCGCTTGTTGACCGCGTAGCGTGCCGTGGCGGTCGCCGTGAGCCGCCGCGCTTCCATCCCTTCGCCGATCACCACAACCTGGATCGGCGGGAGCAGCAGCAACTCCAGGGCTAACCCGTAGGTTCCGGCGTACAAGCCGAAATGCTCGACAATCCCCGCAAAATTCTCCAGCGTGTCTTCCGCCTTTTCCCGGAAATCACTGCGTCCGCTCAGTGCTTCGAGGCGCAACAGCGCGGCTGCCGCAGCGGGATTGCCCGCGGGCGTTGGCGTATCCTGCAGCGGCTTTCTCCGCGCCGAAAGCGCGCCGAGCACAGGGTCTTTTGTGATCTCCGTATCAAAGAATGCCCCGCCCGTTGAGTCGTAGAAGCGCGCAATCATGCCTTCACCAATCTCAACGCTCGCCTCGTAGTACTTACGACTCCCCGTCGCCTCCCATGCGTCCAGCAGAGCATGGAGCAGGAAGGCATAGTCGTCGAGCACTCCCGCAACATAGCGCCTTTCACCCGCATCTTCCGAATATGCAATCACATGCGCCAGCCCGCGTTCCTGCTCCCAGCCTTCGTTCAGCAGCCGATCGAGCGTCCTCAGCGCAAACTGGCGCGGCCCGGCCAGATCCAGCACGCGCGCCGCGTCCAGGTAGGCCGAGATCGCCAGCGCATTCCACGAGGTATAGATCGTCTTGTCGATGTATGGCGTTGGCCGCTGCGCTCGTGCCACGAGAAGCTTCTGCTTCGCCGAGGCCAGTTCCCTTTCCGCATCTTCGACACTCGCGCCGGCACGCTTCGCGGCTTCCTCGATGGTGAGCTTAAGGTGCAGGACATTCTTCGCCGGATTGTGGTGCATATCGCCCAGTTCGCCAATGTCGTAGAACGGCTCGGCGACAGCCATCTCGGCTGAAGTGAGGACAGCGACCGCCTCGGCGCGCGTCCACGTAAAGTAGTCGCCATCGTCGTCCAGAGACAGGTCGGCGTCCTGGGAAGCGTAGAAACCGCCACGCTCGCGATCGGTCATCACTTCATCGAGCCATCGGATAATGTCGCGCGCCACCCGGGCAGCATCGGCGTCAACAAAAGTCTGGAACGCATGCACGTAATTCCCCAGCAAGCCGGCGTTGTCGTAAAGCATCTTTTCAAAGTGAGGAACCACCCAGCGTTCATCGACCGAGTAGCGATGGAAGCCTCCGGCAAGTTGGTCGTACACGCCTCCTCGCGCCATCTGTTCGAGCGTGACGACAGCGGCCTGATACGCGGCCTCACTGCCAGTGCGTCCCGCCACATCGATCAACAGATCGATTGCCGCCGGATGCGGAAACTTCGGCTGAGTCCCAAAGCCGCCATAGCGCGGGTCAAACTGCTTTACGGCGCTTTCCACCAGCTTGTCGACAATGCCGAGCGAGAGCGAGCCCGTGCGACCAGCAAACGTCTCGCCATGCTCGATCGCATCAAACACGCTTGAAGCGGACTCTAACGCTTCCTGCCGCCGGTTCTTCCACACGTCGGCCATGGTCAGCAGCACGCGCTCAAAGCCGGGGCGTCCGTAGCGATCGTCACGAGGAAAATACGTTCCGCCGAAAAACGGTTTGCCGTCAGGCGTAAGTATCGCGGTCAGCGGCCAACCGCCCTGTCCACTGATGGCGGAGACGGCGGCCTGATAACGGCTATCCACGTCAGGGCGCTCATCACGATCCACTTTTACCGCGACGAAATGCTCGTTGATGACGCCCGCAAGCTTCGCGTCTTCGTAGCTCTCGCGATCCATCACGTGGCACCAGTGGCACCACACCGCGCCGATATCGAGCAGGATGGGTTTGTCTTCCTTCGCCGCAAGGTCGAAGGCTTCTGTGCCCCATTCGTGCCAGTGAATCGGCTGGTGCAAAGCGGAGCGCAGGTACGACGAGGCCGCGCGGTCGAGGGAGTTCCTGTGATCTGACATTCAAGTAAAAGTCTAATGCCTATGACACATCAACGCGTCAGCTCAAGCGCCCAGAGGCACAGCGCGAAGGAACTGTGTATAACGAACAGAGGCAACCAGGCAGAACGTCGCCGAAAAAACCGCCCACATCCAGAAATTTATGAGGCTCACTCCGTCGTGGTCCAGAGCACTCCAAACATGCGCGCGCGCTGCCATAATGAGAATTCCAAAAGCAGTGCTGGTTGAAATCCACAGCCCGCGATGCCGAAGAATCCAGCTCGCCGGAAGCATCCACGCCATGGGGAGCAAAAAGAAGCCGCTGAAGTAGAGCGCCACAGCGAAGGTGAGCACGCACCAGAGACTCAGCGTAAAGCCAAGTTCTGAGAACAGCAGACGGCGATCGACACCGGTGACCCGAATCGCCTCTGCGATTTGAAAGGGCAAAGCCGCGGCCAGGCCGGCGATCCAGCCAAAGAGCGAGGCCCATAAGGCCTTGAGTAGGCGAACCCGCAGACTCACGCTTCTCCGCTTACCAGCCGCGTGGCGATGTCGGTATACAGGTCGATAGCCTCCAGGAGCTCACGCTTGGCCAGCTTTTCGTGCGGCGTGTGCGCCACATGAATCGACCCGGGACCAATCAGCAGCGGCTCCCCCCACTCGCTGAGCCAGGGAACATCGGTCGTGAAGGCCGCTACCATCGAGGTCAACCCCTCAATCTGACGAAACCGCATGAACGGGATCTCCAGCGTATAGTCGACCGTCGCCAGCCCTGCGACGGCGTCTTCGAGAGACTTGCGTATTTCCCCAGACGGCCCGATCAGCCGAATCATCAGCTGCGCCACCGCGTGATCAGCAATCACATTGGGAGCCCGCCCGCCTTCAATCAAGCCCACATTCAATGTGCTGGGCCCAATCTCTGCATTCACCGGTAACGGCAGCGCCAGCACCCGGTGCAGCGCTTCAATCAGCTTGTGCGTGGCGCTCTCGCCCAGCTCGGGATACGCCGAGTGCGCCATCTTGCCCGTCGCGCGAATTTCCGCCCGCAGCGTTCCTTTCGAGGCCAGTGCAATGCGATTGTCCGTCGGCTCACCATTGATCAGAAACCGGCTGCCGCGAGGATTTCTGTTGGCTAACTTCGCGCCGGCTGAGTCGCGTTCCTCGCCGACGACAAAGAGCAGGCCAACCTTCACGCCTCGCTCGCGCAGCCGTTCCGCCGCAGCGATCTGTGCGGCGATGATGCCCTTGGCGTCGCACGCGCCGCGTCCGTAAATGAACTCATCATCCTCACTTGACGCGATGAAGGGTGGAACTGTATCCGTATGCGTAGAGAAGACAACGTCAGGCGTCTCACCTGGTGTATACGCATAAATGTTGAAGCGTTCACCCGAGCACCGGCTTTCACGATCCTGCTCGACCGGCATCGTTTCAACGGCAAAGCCGCGGGTGCGGAGAAATTCGGCGAGAAACTCGGCAACCGCACACTCGTTGTAAGTGATGGACTCAATGTCGATAAGCCGCCTCGTCAAATTGATCGCGTCGAAAGGTGCGACGGGAGCGGCTACGGGGCTGGTGGAGTTCGCGCTCATTGAGTCTCAAGGATACCTGACGACTGCTGGAGCAGAGATGAACGAAATCCTATGCGGTGGGATTCGCTGGCATCGCAGAGCTCGGCCAGACGCGCCGGTCTGTCCCTAGCCCACAGAATGTAATCGAGAGTGGGCGGCTTAACCCCATTCTCGCGGAGGCGGACGAGGCATTGTCCGCGATGGTTTTGGCTGTGCATGACGATATGAATCAGGCCATCGGCGACGGTAGGGCTCGATCGGAGAATCGGCATATCGAACCTTCGCTCCAGGTCGTTTTCTGTCAGCATGTCTACGAAGGCCCGTTCGTCTCCTTGAGTCTCGCGGAAGAGCTGGATCATGCGATCGAACGAATCGGGAAGCTGAGATTCCTTTGCCACATCGAAGGGTCGCACGAGGACGCGGGACAAGAGGAGTCGCTGCGCCATGACGATATGGTGCAGAGTTTTGAAGATCTGCTCGTCGTGGACAGACCCCGGATGACTTTGCACAGCTTGCAGGAGGGCAGCGTCGGCCCACGCCTGGTGACTAAAGAGGGAACGAAGCAGATCGATCACAATGCGATGATAATGCTTGGTCCGTGCTGCTTGGGTCGACGCTTCCCTGGAATAAAAAGAGATGAATTTTACCCAGACTCCTTCGTATTCGGTCAAGACGATTGAAAGCCTCCGCGGTCCCGCCGGCCGCCTCGAAGCTCTGCTCAACACCGGGGCGCCCGACGCGAAGTATGCCGTTCTGTTGTGCCATCCTCATCCGCTCGGCGGCGGAACCATGCACAACAAAGTCGTGTACCACGCCATGAAGGCCTTTCAGGGCTTCGGACTGCCTGTACTGCGCTTCAACTTTCGCGGAACAGGGCTCAGCGAGGGGAAACACGACCACGGACGCGGCGAGCAGGGCGATGTTCGCTCTGCCCTCGACTGGCTAGACAACGAGCTCCATCTGCCGATTCTGTTTGCAGGGTTTTCCTTCGGGTCATATGTCGGGTTGCACGTATGCTGCGGTGATGCGCGCGTGAAGGGCCTGGTGGCCCTGGGCCTGCCGGTACACGCCGAAGGACGCGACTATCGCTATGACTTTCTTTCCGGGTGCACCAAGCCAAAACTGTTTGTAAGCGGCACACGCGATCAGTACGGTCCGAAGCTACAGGTAGAATCGGCAGTGGCGGGGGCAGCCTCGCCCAAAGAGCTGGTCTGGGTCGAAGGAGCCGACCATTTCTTCGCAGGTAAACTGGATCGGGTGCAACACGCCATCCGCAACTGGTGCGAGGCCCACTTTCTTACGGCTGTCCCATGACTTCTCTCGACGCGCTCCATACCGATGCGGCTGCGATCTTCGATCGCGCTCTCAAGGCGTGCGACATCCCGAAGGCCTTCGACCGGCATCTGCGCTTCGAAGGCAAAACCCTTATCCGGCAGTCGTCACCGTTGCTCAAGCCCATCACCATTCCCCTCGATCCTTACAAGCGGATCATGGTGATCTCGTTTGGCAAGGCCGGTTTGACCATGCTCAACGCGCTCCTGGAGCGCTTGCCCCCCAAAATACCGTTTCGCGGTGTGTGCTCCGCGCCGCAGATACCAAAGAAGCGTACCTGGCGCATACGCTATTTCGAAGGCGGCCATCCGCTGCCCAACGAGGACTCCTTGGACGCTGCGCGCGAAGCACTAAAGCTGCTCAAGCGCTCACGCAAGAACACCTTCGTCTTCTTCCTCATCAGCGGAGGCGGGTCGGCCATGCTTGATCTGCCGCTCGACCCGAAGATCTCGCTCGACGACACCATCGCCTTTCATGAGACTCTCGTTGCATCCGGTGCGACCATCACCGAAATCAACACCGTGCGCAAATACTTTTCGGCCGTAAAGGGTGGACGCCTCGCTATGGCCGCGCCTGAGGCCGAGAAATTGTCTCTGCTACTGGCCGACGTGCCTCTCAAGGATTTGGCCGCGGTCGCTTCGTCTCCCACACTGCCCGATCACTCCACGCCGCAAGAATGCCTTGAGATTCTTGAGCGTTTTCATCTGCTCGAAAAATTTCCGCAGAGCGTTCGTGAATATTTCGAGGGGCTGCACCTCGACTCTGCGCCTCCCCATGCTTCAACACAGGAGGCCTTCACACATGCGCAATTCGACACCCTGCTCTCAAACCATGACTTCGTCAACGCAGCCCGCGATCACGCTCAATCGCTCGGCTACAAAGTCGTGATCGACAATAGCTGCGACGATTGGGATTACCGCGAAGCCTCAAAGTATCTGCTCAAGCGATTTCACGAACTGCGGCGCGAATTTCCCCGACTCTGCCTGCTCTCAAGCGGCGAAGTGACGGTGGAACTCGATGGTCCGGCCGGGTGCGGTGGACGCAATCAGCAGTTCGCCCTCTTCTCGGCCGTCGATCTCGCGCAACATGCCGGGAACTCGTTGGTTCTGCTCAGCGCAGGGTCGGACGGAATCGACGGCAATAGCCCAGCCGCCGGCGCCATCGCGGATCCCACGACAATCTCTCGCGCGCGCGCCTTTCACTTTGATCCCGAAGCCACGCTCAAGGAGTTCGATACCTGCCCTCTGTTCACCGCGCTCGGCGACACTATCGTTACCGGACCAACCGGCAACAATCTGCGCGACTTGCGTATCCTCCTTTCCTCAAATTGAGGACGTATACGCCAGTATCTGAACCTGCACAGCTGTTCGCGCGTATGAAGGTGTGAAGCGGTGGAGGCCACGTGATTCCGTTTATCGAGCATTGGATCGGTTTTGTCTGGCTGGCTTTCGTTGCTCTCTGGCTTGTTGCCGGAATCACATCGAAGCGCAGCGTGCGGGTACAAGCCAGCAGTTCCCGGTTCTTTCAGGTAGGGCTGATCGTCATAGGCGCGATGGTCTTCAACCTCAATCGTTGGTTTGTAAGCGGATGGCCAACCTTGCGCATCATACCCCGCGAGGCTCCCTTCATTCTGGGCGGTGCGATCGTTACGATTGGCGGGATGCTCTTTTGCGTTTGGGCCCGAGCGATCCTCGGAACCAACTGGAGCGCAAGGGTAACGATTAAGGAGAATCACGAACTGGTTCGCAGAGGGCCGTACCAGATCGTCCGCCACCCCATTTACACCGGGTTTCTGATCGGCCTACTCGGTACGGCCTTCGTATATGGATTCACCGGGTGTTTCGTGGGGGTCCTGGTGATCGGTTTCGCATTCTGGCTGAAGTCCCAGACCGAAGAACAGTTCATGGTGCAGCAATTCGGCGAGCAGTATCTGCAATACAAGCAGCAGGTGCGGGGCCTGATCCCATACGTTCTGTAACTGTAACCACTACTTGAGCGCCGCGCGTGCCGCATGCAGATGTTGCAGCGGATACACATTTGTCTCGTGTTCCTGCAACGCTTCGATGCCTTCCGCAGCAGCACGGGCTGCCGCCATCGTTGTGATCGTCGGAATACGTTGGAGCACTGCCGCGCGGCGGATCGCCTTCTCGTCGAAAAATGTATCCTGCCCATGCGGCGTGTTTACGATGAGATGGATCCGCTCGCCCTTGATCAGGTCCACGACATTCGGCCGGCCCTCTTTCACCTTGTAAACGCGCTCGACGACATGCCCGGCGCGCTCCAGCACGTTGGCCGTCCCCTCGGTTGCCACAATGTGAAAGCCAAGCTCGATGTACTGCTTCGCCAGCTCCAAAAGCTGCGTCTTGTCGCGGTCGTTGACGCTGAAGAAGACAGTTCCCTTCCGCGGTAAACTCTGACCGGCCGATAGCTGCGCTTTAGCGAAGGCTTCGCCAAAATTGTCAGCTACTCCCATGACTTCGCCCGTCGATTTCATTTCCGGACCAAGCACCGTATCGACACCCTGGAATTTATTCCACGGAAACACCGGCGACTTCACGTAGTAGTGAGTTCCGATATCCAGGTCGAGCCCGGAAGACACCTGATAAGGCAGAAGCTCGCGGAGAGTACGGCCCGTCATCAGGCGCGAAGCGATCTTGGCCAGTGGAATACCCGTGGCCTTCGAAACATAAGGCACGGTCCGCGAAGCGCGCGGATTCACCTCGATCACGAACACCTTGTCCGCCTGCCCGGGCCTGCGCTGGATGGCGAACTGCAGGTTCACAAGGCCCACGACGTTCAAAGCCAACGCCAGTTTGCGCGTGTACGAGCGAATCGTTTCGAGAGTTGCCGGCGCAATATCGACCGCAGGTAGCACACACGACGAGTCGCCGGAGTGAATCCCCGCTTCTTCAATATGCTGCATGATGCCGGCGATCAGCACGTCCTTCCTGTCGCACAGCGCGTCGACATCGACTTCAATCGCATCTTCAAGGAAGTGATCGACGAGGATCGGCCGCTCCTGCGAATACTCAACGGCCTCCTTCATGTAGCGGGCAACTGCTGCGCTGTCGTATGCGATCACCATGGCCCGTCCGCCCAGCACATAGGAGGGCCGGACCAGCACCGGATAGCCGATCTTCTCCGCTCCGGCCAGAGCTTCTTCCACGCTCGCCGCCATCACTCCCGGCGGCTGCGGAATGTCGAGCTCTTCGAGCAACTTGCCGAAGCGCTTGCGATCCTCGGCAAGATCGATTGACTCGGGCGACGTTCCGAGAATCGGCACACCGGCCGCCTTGAGCCGCAGGGCGAGGTTCAGTGGCGTCTGGCCGCCGAACTGGACGATCATTCCAACCTCGGAGCCGGATGAAGCCTCGTGTTCGTAAACCGCGAGCACATCTTCGAGCGTCAAAGGTTCGAAGTAAAGGCGATCGCTCGTGTCGTAGTCGGTCGAGACGGTCTCCGGGTTGCAGTTCACCATGATCGTCTCGTAATCGTCTTCCTTGAGCGCAAATGCCGCGTGGCAGCAGCAGTAATCGAATTCAATTCCCTGCCCGATGCGGTTAGGGCCGCTGCCCAGAATGATGACTTTGCGCTTCGTCGTCGGCGCTGCCTCATCTTCTTCGTCGTAGGTCGAATAGAGATACGGCGTCATGCTCTCGAACTCGGCAGCGCAGGTGTCCACGAGCTTGAAGACAGGCTTCAGCCCAAGCTTATAGCGGAGCGCGCGAACCTCAGCCACGCCCTCGTTGGTCGGCATGTCCCAGACTTCAGCTATGCGCTCGTCGGAGACGCCCATACGCTTGGCCTTTCGCAGCAGGTCAGCGGATATACTCGCTGCGCTCTGGTCACCCACCTGGGCAATTGTGTCCGTCACTTCCTTGATGTGATAGAGGAACCACGGGTCCATCGAGGTCATGCGCGCAACTTCACGCACCGTGAGGCCCTGTCGAAACGCGAAGCGGATATAGTTCAGCCTCTCCGGCTGCGGAGTCACCAGGCGTTGCGTCAATCGCCGCGGCTCAATCTCCTCGGCGCCGATTTTCTTGCCTGTTTCGAGTGAACGCAGCGCCTTCATCAGCGATTCCTTGAAGGTGCGCCCGATTGCCATCACTTCGCCCACTGATTTCATCTGCGGGCTAAGCGTGTCATCCACTCCCGGAAATTTCTCGAACTGCCATTTGGGAATCTTTGTCACCACGTAATCGATGCTCGGTTCGAAACACGCCGGAGTCATCTTCGTGATGTCGTTCGGAATTTCATCGAGCGTGTAACCGACGGCCAACTTCGCCGCGATCTTGGCGATGGGAAATCCCGTGGCCTTCGACGCCAGCGCTGAGGAGCGCGAGACGCGCGGGTTCATCTCGATGACCGTCATACGTCCCGTGTTGGGATGCACGGCAAACTGCACATTCGAGCCGCCGGTTTCGACGCCGATCTCGCGAATCACGCGAATCGCGGCGGTGCGCATCGCCTGATATTCGCGATCGGTGAGCGTCTGTGCGGGCGCGACCGTGATTGAGTCACCGGTATGAACGCCCATCGGGTCCATGTTTTCGATGGAACAGATGATGATGACGTTGTCGGCGAGATCGCGCATCACCTCCAACTCGTATTCCTTCCAGCCGAGTACGGATTCCTCGATCAGGCACTCGTGAACCGGAGAAAGATCGAGGCCGCGCGAAAGGATCTCCATCATCTCTTCGCGGTTGTAGGCGATGCCGCCGCCCGATCCGCCCAGCGTGAACGACGGCCGGATGATCACTGGGAAGCCAATCTTGTTCGCGAAATCCGTGCCATCGCGCAGATTGTTCACCAGTGCCGAACGCGGCACATCGAGGCCGATGCGCGTCATCGCATCTTTGAAGAGCAGCCGGTCTTCAGCCTTCTTGATCGCTTCGAGCTTTGCGCCAATCAGCTCCACGCCATACTTGTCGAGAACGCCGGAATCCGCGAGATCGACTGCAAGATTGAGAGCAGTCTGCCCGCCAACCGTCGGCAGCAGCGCAAACTTGCCGCCGCGTCCTTCGCTTGCGAGCATCTCCGTCTCGATACGAATGATCTCCTCGACATACTGCGGAGTCAGCGGCTCGATGTAGGTTCGGTCGGCGAGCTCGGGATCGGTCATGATGGTGGCCGGGTTCGAGTTCACCAGCACCACCTCGTAGCCCTCGACCCTGAGCGCCTTGCAGGCCTGCGTGCCGGAGTAGTCAAACTCGGCGGACTGACCGATAACGATCGGGCCGGAGCCGATCACGAGAATCTTGGTGATGTCATTGCGACGTGGCATTTAGGCTTTCCACTCCTCCATCATCTTCCGGAAGTCGTGGAAGAGGTAGTTCGAGTCGTGCGGGCCGGGGCTGGCCTCAGGATGATACTGCACGCTGAAGAGCGGCATCGTCCGGTGGCGCAGCCCTTCCAGCGTGTTGTCGTTCAGGTCGATATGCGTCAGGTCGACGTCGCTCGTTCGCAGCGAATCGGGATCAACGGCGAAGTTGTGGTTGTGGCAGGTGATCTCCACCTTGCCCGAATCCACCTGCTGCACTGGATGATTGCCGCCGTGGTGTCCGAACTTCAGCTTGTAGGTCTTGCCGCCAAGGGCGATTCCGATCAACTGGTGCCCGAGACAGATTCCGAAGATCGGCGTCCGTCCCGCCAGCTTGCGAATATTCTCCTGCGCGTAGGTCACGGGTTCGGGATCGCCGGGGCCATTCGAGAGGAACACGCCATCGGGATTGAGCGCCAGTACATCTTCTGCCGATGTCTCCGCCGGAACCACCGTCACGCGGCAGCCTTCCTTAGAGAGCATGCGCAAAATGTTCTTCTTGATACCGAAGTCGTACGCAACCACGTGCAGATCCGGGCGCTCATCCGGCATGACATCCACATCCTGCTGCAGCGGGTCGGCGGTATCATGCTCCCACTCGTAGCGAGCTTTGGTTGAAACCACTTTCGCCAGGTCTGTCCCGTCCATCTTGCGGATCGAGCGAGCCTTTTCGACCAGTGCATCGGCGTTAGTTTCAATCGAAGAAATCACTCCGCGCATCACGCCATACTTGCGCAGATGCCGCACCAGGGCGCGTGTATCGATTTCCGAAATTACCGGAACCTGAAAGCGCTCCAGATACTCGTCGGCAACCTGCTGCGAGCGCCAGTTCGAGGAAATCGGCGAGAACTCGCGGGTGACCAGGCCCTCAATGTAGGGCCGGTTCGCCTCGTCGTCGTGCGTATTGGTGCCGTAGTTGCCGATCTGGGGGTTCGTTAGGACGACTATTTGTCCCGCATAGGACGGATCGGTGAAAATTTCCTGATAGCCGGTAAGAGAAGTATTAAAAACTACTTCGCCATAGCACTCGCCCTTAGCGCCGTAGCCTTCACCGCGGAAGATGCGTCCGTCTTCGAGCGCAAGGATTGCCTGCATCGCTTCTCCGTGGAATGGATTCAGTAGATTTTATCAGGGAGTCGCCGTCTCCACGCATTCATCCTGTGTTAATTCTGCATGCAAAAAGCCCCGGCTCGTGACCGGGGCTTCGTACGTGCTGATGCCACTACTGTTGCGGAGGCGCGGGCGGCTGCTGAGGCATTGGCTGTGCCTTCGGAGCGGGATTCTGTTGCTGCTCCTGCAACTTCTGCTGTTGCCCCGGAACCGTGACCTCCGGCTCCTGTTTTGCCGGTTCCAACCCTGGAATTATCGGCGCGGTTTTAACGTTGCCCGTAACCGCATCGGTAATCGAAATGTTGTAGCGGTCCAGCGTGCTTGCCAGAATCTGCGAGAGCGCAGCGCGATCTATGGCATACTTCGCGGTGGTCGAGATAGCGGCGGCTTCCGCCACCGCCAGCGCGCGCTGCTGTTGCAGAACTAGCGCAGTGGTTGATGCGCCAAGGTGAAGCTTCTTTAACTCCGCATCCACACTCTGACTGTCGTAGTCGCGGGTTGCGATTGCGGATTGAACTGCCGCGCGATCATTCGTGAGCGCGTATTGCGCATTGACCACATTCATCCGCGTCTGCACGTAGAGCTGCTGTAACCGCATCTGCGCCTGGCGATATTCCAGTTCAGACCGTGCCTGCGCGGACTGGGCAGTCCGGTTGCGAATCGGAATATTGATGTTCACCCCAGCGCCTTTATTCGGGCTGCTGCTGTTGAACAGGTTCGAGAACGCCGTTCCGTAGGAAACCGTGGGGTATGTCCCTGGGGGGCAGGGCAGGCTATTTTCAAAATTCACGCAATATGGACTTTGCGATCCGCCCAGCCCCGAGGCCCCATAGAAGGCGTAGGCGTCGACTGTAGGAAGCAGACCGTTTCTTTCGCCTTTCAGGGTGATTTCATCATTCTTAAGAGTTATGACCGCTAGCTCGATCGCTGGGCTGTTGGCGTCGGCCAGACGCACCAGGTCATCGGCCGATTCCCGCTCTTCCGGCATCTCCACCAGGCTCACGCGATCAGTGGGGATCACTGGGGCATTCGCCAGATTGGGGTCTTCCAGGCTGCGCGCGATGGCCTGTTTCATTACCAGTTGCTGGTATTCAAGGTTGCTTTGCGAGGCGATGACCGCCTGTTTATCTGTCTCGACCGAACTGTTCGCGCTCACCACATCGAGAGGCGCCATCGTGCCGATCTCGAGTGCTTTCTTGTCATCCTCAAGGAGACGCGTCGATTGCTCGAGGGCGCGTTGCTTCGACAGCATGTCCTCGTAAGCGCTCACCAGTCCCCAGTAGATGTCTTCCACCTGGTTGATGGTGTACAGCAACTGCTGGCGGAAGGCTGAGTCGGCAATGCGGCGGTTGTTCTTTGCCTGCACGATGAAGCGCCCATTGATGCCCCATCCAAAACCCTGCAGCAAATGCTGGGTGAGCTGAAAATTGAACGTCGTCTGAAGGGCGGGACTGTATGTGTTGAAAATGCTGTTCGATGTCGTATAGCTGTTGTTGAAACCAAACGTTAACGCCGTACCGGTGATGAATCCCTGGTTGTAAGCGAAGTTGTACGTGTTCGTATTCTGATTCAACTTGGAGCTGCCGGAAAACAGCGGATTCACTTCCTGTGCGGATTGGCGCTGCAGTTGAACCGTTCCCGTCACGGACGGGTCCATATTTTCAGGCAGCGGCCCGCCGCCATTGGTGGTCAGCGCGAGTCCGCCCGCGCCCGTGCCGGCGCCACCGGCTGCAACACTGGTGCCGCCCGGTCCGCCGCCGCTGGTTACTGTTGTGCCGGTGCCGCCAAGCGTCCCTGTGACCAATCCGCTATTCACGCCGAGAAATAGCGCGCCGGAGTGAGTTCGCAGAATATCCGTGTCTGCAATGTCCAGATTGAAGCGCTGAATTGCGATGTCGTAGTTGTTCTCAAGCGCCAGCAGAATGGCATCGCTCAGGCTCAGGTAGATCTTGCCGCCCTTCACCAGGTCGTCCATACGCGGCGAGTTCATGAAGTTGGCGGGAGGGGCGGAGGTTGGAGTGTACGGGGCGAGAGGATTCGGGAAGTAGCGCCGTTCTTTGGTGTAGTCGCGCGTCGACGGCCGCATGTAGAGCGGTTGCGTGAAGTTCGGAACCGGCTCCGTTGGCAGCCCTTGCGTGTTGGCCACCCCAGCTGGGTTAGCCGGAGTCTTTTCCTGCGCCTGCCCGGCTCCATAACCTGGTTCGAAACCGCTCCCCAGCCCCAAAGCATAACTGGGAGCCGTGCCCATTAGCACACAGCTCACTGCTGCCGCAGCCTTCAGTTTCAAGAACAAGCTTGTACTACGAACCGGCTTACCACTCAGCGCCTTGCGGCGTTCACCAAACCAATGCATTCGCCCTCTCCAGAATTCAATCGATCAGTTGCGCAAAGCCAATTACGCCATCCTGATCCCTGTCCATCTCATTGCTGTATCTGCCCAGCTGCAATCGCGACAGACCCATCCCGCTGCCGTCGATTCTCAGGTTGATCTGCTATACGCGAACCACTCTGGCTTCGTTCCCGTTTTTGGATTCGTTCCTCGCTCTTATCTCGTTCAAAGGAACTGACAGCGAGGGCCATCGCCTCTGTGGACTCGTCGCCCAGAAGAAAATCTGAGTATACCGTAGGCAATCAGATGATCGAGGCGGCCAAAAGACCCAGAACTTGTTGCAATTCTGAGAGAATGCGCCAGGGAGGTAACCGGGAAGGCAGCATGAACTGGAAGCTCACTCTTGCCTACGACGGCACGGATCTCTACGGCTGGCAAATCCAACCGAATCACACCACTGTTCAGGGCGAGTTAGCCGACGCAATCGAGCGAGTCACAGGAGAGCGCGTCCTGCCCCAGGGCAGCGGACGCACAGACGCCGGAGTTCATGCTCACGCTCAGGTGGCGTCGTTTGTGTTGAGCGCGCCCATTCCTCCCGGAAATCTTAATCGCGCTCTTAACCGCACTTTGCCAGCTGCGATTCGAGTCATCAGCGCAGAGCACGCGGACCCGGACTTTCACGCCCGGCGCAGTGTTCGCGCCAAGAGCTACGAATACCGTATCTTTCGGGGCGAAATCTGCATGCCGTGGCTCGCGCGTTACGCTTATGCGCTCAACTGGCCTCTCGACATCGAGCACATGCAGCAAGCCGCCGAACTGATCGTCGGCGAACACGACTTCACATCCTTTGCAGCCAGCGATCCCGACCTCTCAACAAGAGCATCCGATTTACTCGACGAGCAAGCCAAAGCCGGCAACATCCGCACCGTCTTTTCATCTTCGTTCTCAAAGGAGCACGAAGACCTTCTGATCTACCGAGTGCGCGGCAACGGCTTTCTTCACCACATGGTTCGCAACCTCGTTGGGACATTTCTCGACGTTGGCCGAGGCCACATTTCGCCTGAAGAGATTCTGCAAATCCTCGATCAGCGCTCCCGATCCGCCGCCGGAGCGACAGCACCCGCGCGGGGGTTGTGGCTCAATAGCGTGGAGTACTGAGCCGTTACGTCGGGATTGTTGCTTCACAGCGCTGCCGTCATTTGCGCGAAGCGCGTTTGCCTGTACGGCCAGTCCTCGTCTGCGCGACCAGTCCCCTGCTACGCTGATGGATCATGGCATCCACGGTCCCAGCATCGGCTTTCGCCCACATCGCGCAACTCGCGGCGGACCGGCGCGTGCATCGAGCCTTCAAGTGGCTGCACCTTCAGGAGCAACAAATTCTGCGCTGGCAAGCCGAGTTGGTCGCCATCCCCGCGCCTCCCTTCGGGGAGCAGCCTCGCGCGGAATGGCTCTGCCAACGATTTCGCGAACTCAAGCTCGACGAGGCATCTCTCGACACAGTCGGCAACGCCATCGCGGTCAGAAAGACCACGCAGTCATCGAAATGCCGCGTTCTTCTCTCCGCACATATTGACACCGTCTTCCCAGCGAGCACGCTTATCACGCCAAGGCCTCAAGGCACACGCCTGGAAGCGCCTGGCGCCTGCGATAACGGAGCCGGTGTCGTCTGCCTGCTCGCGATTGCCGGAGCTCTTAAACATGGGGGCATCGATCTCGACTGCGATCTGATCTTTGCCGGCAACGTCGGCGAAGAGGGCGAAGGCGATCTGCGCGGCATGCGGCACCTGTACGAGGAGATCGCATTTGGAGAGTCCATTGCCGCTCACATCGTTCTTGATGGCGCTGGGCATGAAGTTGCCATCACCGAAGCGCTCGGTAGCCAGCGCTATCTCGTAAGCGTGCGCGGTCCTGGAGGCCATTCGTGGACGGACGCCGGACGTCCCAACCCAATCGTCGCGCTGAGCCATGCCATCGCCCGCCTCAGCGAGATCCAACTCACCGACACTCCGCGCACAACCTTTAATGTCGGAACCATCGACGGCGGAACGGCCATCAATGCCATTCCCGAGCAGGCCTCTGCGCGCTTCGACTTCCGCTCCACCGATCCGGATCAGCTCATCCTTCTCGAAGTGGAACTGCACCGCGCTGTCGAAGACGCAGTTCTCGCCGCGAATGGTTCGTATTCCGGCGACCAGAAACACAATGGACGATTGGAATTTACCATCGAGAAGATCGGCTCACGTCCTGCTGGCCACCTGTCTCAGGAAAGCCCGCTTTACGAAACCCTGCGAGCTGTCGACCGGCACCTGAATATCCGTACCCAACCGCGCGTCGCCTCAACCGACGCCAACATCCCTCTGTCCCTCGGAGTGCCAGCCGTAAGCCTGGGCGCCGGTGGCGAAGGCGGTGGCATCCATACCCGTGGCGAATGGTACGACGCCCGAGGACGCGAGCTTGGCCTGCGGCGCATCTTGCTTTTGCTCCTGGCGCTCGCGGGCTGTTGATAGACTTCTCGCTGTGAAACTCCACGTCATTTCAACTCTGATCCTGCCCTGTTTTCTCGCTGCGCCCCTGCTTGCTCAGACCTCGCCGAAAGCGGACGCCATCTATTTCAACGGCAACATCCTCACCGGAGTCGATCTGACGGGGACTCATCCTGAACGCGTCAATGCTATTGCCATTGCCAACGGGGTCATTCTCGGCGCGGGAGATACCGCGACAGTGGAGTCTAAGTTTCAATCCCCTTCTACACACCTTGTAGATCTGCATGGAGCCTTCGTGATGCCCGGCTTCAACGATGCGCATGCTCATCTTGGCTCAGCCGGCGAAATCAAGCTCTCTGTCGACCTCACAGGGTCCATGTCGCTCGAAGAAATGCAGAAGCGAGTTCAGAAAGCCGCTGAAGAAGCCGCCCCGGGCACATGGCTCTCCGGCGGAGGATGGGACCACACTCTCTGGCCATCGAAGACGCTGCTTACCAAGGCCGATCTGGACACAGTGACCGGCAGCCATCCAGCGTTTTTCGTCCGTGTTGACGGACACATCGCCATCGCCAACTCGGCCGCGCTCGCCGCTGCCGGGATCACACGCGATACGCCCAATCCGCAGGGCGGGAAAATCGATCGCGACGCCAACGGCGATGCCACAGGCATCATTCGCGAAACCGCGCAGGCTCTGGTGGACAGGAAAATTCCGCCACCCACTCCAGAACGGCGCCGAAAGGGCGACATCCTTGCCCTGGAAGACGCCGCCTCGCACGGCGTGACCTCCGTTCAGGACAACTCCGATTGGGAAGACTTCCTTGTCTATGAGCAACTGGAAAAAGAAGGCAAGCTCCCGGCGCGCATTAGCGAGTGGCTGCCGTTCGGTGCAACGGTTGACGAGCTCGACCAAAAGCGCGCGCAACATCCCGCGTCGGACCGCATGCTGCACACCACCATGCTGAAGGGCTTCATGGACGGGTCGCTTGGTTCGCGGACAGCATCCCTGAATGCGCCGTATGCGGATGATCCCGGCAATTCCGGCATACCGCGCTATGAGCAGAGCAAGCTCGACGCCATGGCCGTCGAGCGCGCCAAGGCCGGCTTCCAGATGGGCTTTCACGCTATAGGTGACCGCGCCGTCAGCATGGCGCTCAATGCCTTCGCTGCCGCACAGCAGCCTCCCCGGGCGCAACCGGTTCCTCGCGTCAACCAGCCCGATCGACCATTTCACAACGATGTACGCACTGCCGGGCGCATGAGCTTTGGGCCATCACCGCGCAATCGCATCGAGCACTCGCAGGTCGTCGATGCCGGCGACTTTGCGCGCTACAAACAGCTCGGCGTGATCGCCTCCATGCAGCCGAATCATTTGTTGACCGATATGGCCTGGGCCGAGCAGCGCCTCGGACCCGAGCGCGCCAAAGGCTCCTACGCCTGGAAGAGCTTTCTCGATGCCGGCGTTCCTCTGGCCTTCGGAACCGATTACCCCGTTGAGCCGATCACGCCGTTTCGCGGAGTTTATGCCGCCGTTACGCGTATGAACGAAGCTGGAACAGCGACCTACCATCCCGAGGAAAAACTCACCATCTGGCAGGCTCTGTATGCTTACACCCAGGGATCGGCCTATGCCGAATTCACCGAGCCCTGGAAGGGAAAGCTCGCACCCGGATACGTCGCTGACTTCGTCGTCCTTGATCGCGATCTGACTGCCGTTGCCCCACCCGGGATCCTCAAGACAAAGGTACTTCGCACCGTGGTTGATGGAAAAACGGTCTATGCGGATGAGAGTAGCCGTTAAGCTTCTTCGCGTCGCGTCGCCACCAGCGCCAGAGGCACAGCCGCGAGCAGGATCGCTGACGCCAAGAAAAATGGAGCACCGGGTAGCCGGAATCCCGTTCCTGGCCGAATTCCTGCCGCAAAGGTAAAAGTAAACAGCGTAGGACCGATCAGCGCCGTCAACCCGCGAATGCACTGGATCGCTCCCTGCAGCTGTCCCTGCTCATTGGAAGCCACATGTCGAGTCATCATGCTCTGCGCCGGGGGTCCGCAGAGTCCCCAGATGGCCATAATTGGAATGCCCGTCAGGAAGATCGCTCCAGTTGGTGCGAGCCCGAAGATGGCGAACCCGATCCATCCCACCGCCAGCCCCACCAGCATCGTCGTACGATCCCCCAGCCAACGCACCGAGGGCTTCACCAGAAACGCCCCTACCGTTGCCGAACATATGCCAACCAGGGCCAGAGACAACCCGACCGCGCGATCCGTCCAGCGGTACCGGTCGTCCACATAGAGCACCCATGTGTTCATCAATGATTGCTGAGTTAGATAACTAAGGAAAAGCACCGCACCCAGCCCCAGCAGATCGCGATGTCGCTTCAGCAGCTTGAGGGAACCGACCGGATTGGCCCGCTTCCACGAAAACTTCCCGCGTGATTCCAGCCCCAGCGATTCCGGCAGCACAAACAACCCGTACATCGCGTTCAGCAGGCTCATGACACCCGCGGCCCAGAACGGTAGCCGGGGGTTGACACCTCCAAGCAGGCCGCCCAGCGCCGGACCCAGGACAAATCCGAGGCCGAAGGCCGCGCTGACCATTCCGAATGCTCCGGCCCGTTTCTTCGGCGGGGTCACATCGGCAATGTAGGCCATCGCTGTCGGAATGCTGGACGAAGTAATGCCTGAAATCAGCCGCCCGGCGAAGAGCCACCCGAGCGTCGGCGCAAGTGCCATCACCAGGTAATCCAGCCCCAGGCCGAAATTTGAAAGCAGGATGACCGGGCGGCGTCCGAAGCGGTCCGACAGCGACCCCAGGAGAGGCGAGAAGAAGAACTGCATCACCGCCCAAACGGTCCCGAAGATGCCGAATATCTCCGCAGCTCGTGGCGCATTCCCGCCCAGAAAATTGGTTACCAGCCGCGGCAGCACTGGTGCAATCATCCCCATCGCGAGCATGTCCAGGGCAATCGTCACAAAGATGAATGCCACCGCCGCGCGCCGCCCGCCGGGCTCGGTAATCTCTGTGTCAGTGACGGGCTCGCCCGGTGTGGTCGCCATTAGGACCATTGTCTCCCGAGCGCCCGATACCCCGCTTGTAAAAATCTGACCGCCCGTCACAAAGGCGCACATGGCAGCTCTTTCGTCGAAGGCGCGTGCCGCTGGACGCGCAGTCCCTATACCCTGTCCTTTTATGTCCCGCTCCTTCAAAGCCCATTTGCTGCTGCTCGCTGTGGTGTTCATCTGGGGTTCAACCTTTGTGCTCATCAAAGGAGCGCTCGCGGACATCTCTCCCCTGCTCTTCAATCTGCTGCGCATGGCGATCGCAGCTGCGTGCTTGGCACTCTTTTATCGCAGTCACATTGGCCGCATCGGCCGTCCTGCTCTGGTCTCCGGAGCCATCACGGGCTTCTGCCTCGCCATGGGTTACCAGTTCCAGACCGCGGGACTGCGCCTCACAACGCCCTCCAAATCCGCCTTCATCACCGGACTCGTCGTCGTCATCGTCCCCCTGCTGCTCGTCATCCCCTGGCTTCGCCCTGCCGGCACGCGGGCTCCGCGTTGGAACGCCTATTTAGGAGCGCTGCTCGCTTTCCTGGGCATCCTGCTGCTCACCATGCCTCCGCATGCGGGGTTCGATTTCGTATCCGTCAACATTGGAGACGTGCTCACACTTGGTTGCTCCTTTGGTTTTTCGCTGCACATGCTCGCCCTGGCTCATTATTCGCCCCGTGTGCGCTTCGAGCAGTTGGCGGTCTTGCAGGTCGGTTTTGCCGCTGTCTTCATGGCCGTAAGCATGCCCGTCTTCGAGCACCCTTTCGTCCACTGGACCCCGCGTGTCGTCATCGCGCTTCTGATCGCCGCCCTGCTGGCCACAGCCGCCGCTTTCACCATCCAGAGCTGGGCGCAGCAATTCATACCGGCCACCCACGCGGCGCTTCTTCTCACCTTGGAGCCGGTCTTCGCCTGGATTACTTCATTCATTTTCATGGGAGAACGCCTGGGTTTGCGCTCCAGTGCGGGTGCGCTGATGATCCTGGCCGGAATCGGCGTTACCGAGCTGCTTCCTGCGCGCATCCAACCCACAGCGCACGAAACGGCTCCCATCCATGAGGATTTGTGACTGTTTGCCCGAAATGTCCGTCTAAATTACTTTGAGTGATCAGCGACACCCCGACGTCGTCGAAGCCGATTTATACTGAAAGATGGGAGAAAGATCACGACTTCAGCTGCGTAGGCAGACAGCAGCATCCAATTTCGCTCACCGAAAAATCACGAGGTTAGACCAGAAATGAAATCGCTTCTAGGACGGCTCCGCAGCAGCCGCCTCGCATCTACCTTCACTATTCTTGCCACTCTTTCGGCCGGCATCCTTATCGGCTCGTTTGTCACTCACGGAGTGCGTGGTCAGGAATCGAAGGTTGACACCTCCGATGCCACTCCGCTCAAGATTCCCCAGCCTCGCGAACTTTCTACCGACTTCACGCGCATTGCAAAGCAGGTTGGCCCCGCGGTCGTGAATATCAACACCATCACCCTGCCCAAGGAAAAGCAGCAGGGTCGTGGCCGCAACCCGCATTCCCGCCAGCTCCAGCCGCAACAGCCGCCCGACGACAATGGCGATGATGACGATCAAGATGATGGTCAGGGCAACTTCCAGGACTTCTTCAACCGTTTCTTCGGTGGTCAGGGCGGAATGCCGGATGAGGGCGGCCAGGAGCGCGAATCGCTCGGCTCCGGTTTTATCGTCGATCCTCGCGGCTACATCCTCACGAACAATCACGTTGTCGACAAGGCCGACAAAATCTTCGTCCGCCTCTCCACCGATCCTGATGGCGGCAACATTCAGGCCCGTCCGGCCAAAGTCATCGGCGTCGATAAGGATACCGATCTCGCGGTCATCAAGATCGACACCAGTGAGCCGCTGCCCACTGTAAAAATGGGCAACTCCGATGGGGCGGAGGTCGGTGACTGGGTTATTGCCATTGGCAGCCCATTTACGCTCTCGCAGACCGTGACTGCAGGCATCGTCTCGGCTAGGAACCGCACCATCGATCCCGGCCAGCGCGGCCAGTTCCAGCACTTCATCCAGACCGATGCCGCCATCAATCCCGGGAACTCCGGTGGACCGCTGCTCAACATGGCCGGTGAGGTGATCGGCATCAACACAGCGATTTATACCCAGTCGGGAACCTACGCTGGTGTCGGCTTCGCAATGCCTGCCAACACGGTAATCGGCGTCTACAACCAGCTCATCAGCCCTGAGCACAAGGTCACTCGCGGCAGCATCGGCATTACCTTCCAAGGCAATCTGCCCAGCGCTGTCAGCCGCGTCTACGGCTTCAAGTCGGGAGTGCTCATCAGCAGCGTGCAGCCCGGCTTCGCCGCCGACAAGGCCGGTCTCAAGCCAGGAGACATCATTACCTCGGTCGATGGCCGCCCCGTGAAGGATGGCGATGACCTCGTAAACGACATCTCCGCGCGTAAGCCGGGTACCACGGTCAGGGTCGGATACATGCGCAATGGTCAACAGCTTGATGCCACCGTCACCATCGGCGACCGCGCCAAGATGATAGCCGCATCCAGTGCCGGACCGGATCAGGAAGACAATTCCGGCCCTGCTGCCCCCGACGCCTCGCAGTCCAAGCTCGGTCTTGGGGTCACGGACTTGCCCCAGGGCGCCCCAGCGGGACTGCACGGTGTCCTGATCCAGTCTGTTAAACCAGGCTCTTTCGCCGACGAGATCAACCTCACCAGCGCCCAGGGAATGGTAATCGTCTCGGTCAATAGACATCCTGTTCACAACGCCGCTGAGTTCCGCACCATCGTCTCCGGGCTCAAGTCCGGCGACGATATCGTCTTCGAACTCATTGATCCACAACGACCTAAGGGTGGTAGCAGTTACGTTGGAGGAACCCTGCGGTAGGGGAATCAACAGGGGTACCGGCTACTGATAAGCAACAGTGGCCGGTATTTTTCTGTTGCATTCTTACCCCACCCACATTAGGCTGCTCCCATTGCCGTCCGGTATCATGTTTCTATAGCTCTAGCCGATAATTTCTTCATGAGGTCTGTTGCATGCTTTCAGCTCGAGCCTGGCAATCGTTATTGATAGTGACTGCTCTTTCGATCACTCCCGCTTTTGCCAACCGCACTCATCGCGCTCCTACTGCTGGTCACCCCAAGTCTTCAACGCATAAAGCCAAGAAATCGTCGCATGTGGCCCAAGGCCAGCGCACCATCGACCCGGAGCGCGCGAAAGAGATTCAGAGCGCCCTGATCCGCGAGAACTACATGAGTGGCACGCCCAGCGGACAATGGGATTCCGATACCCAGGCGGCCATGCTGAAGTACCAGGCCGACCACGGCTGGCAAACCAAGCTCACACCGGATTCCCGAGCGATTATCAAGCTGGGCTTGGGACCGCAGCAAAAGCCGGAGGGAACGCAGCTGGGGAACACTTCAGCGCCTGCGCTGCCCACCAATCCTTCGGTCAACGACAGCAACACTCTTGCGTCCACGCACTCGATTCAGAATTAGCTGGTAAGGCGGGTTAGCTAAGAACCGGGCAGCTAACGTCCGGATAGCTAAAAACCGTTAACCGCCAACGGCCTTATCCAGGCTAATCCGAACCCCATATCGCGCGTCACTAACTCGATCCGATACCGCCCGTAACTGACTGAACAACTAGGCCTTGGCCGCGCATTCGCGTGGGAGACTTTCGCTACCCGCTTCTCAGCTATCAGGTTTATAGCTAACCGCTTCACCAGCTATCCGAACTTTAGCCATCTGCCCCGTCACTTCTTCGCGAACGAACGCACCAGCGACACCATGTTCCAAATATCGTCGGGCTTGGCTCGATCGCCCTCCGGGGGCATGTTGTCGCCCTTGCCCTTCTGGATGGTGTAGAAGATCTCTCCGTCCGTCATGTCCTTGAGCGCCGCCGGATCCTGATAATCCTTCATCGTGAACTTCGACTCCACGGCCATATCGCCCTTGCCGTCGCCGTTCGCACCGTGGCACATCGCACAGTCATAGCCCCACATCTTCTTCGCATGCGCCAACCCCTCGGGAGTTGGTTTTACCGGATTGGTCTTGCTGGCAATGTCCGGAGGGACCTTGAACGCGGCGGCTTGCGGTGCGGCAGAATATCCTCGCATCAGAAATGGAGCCGACCCTATTAAAAAAATTGCAGGGAGAATCACAACACACTTGTGCACAGCAGCCTCCGGGCAGGAAGTAAAGGGAGTGTCGGGCGCGATTTTACGCCTAACGGGAAACATGCGGAAAGGGATTTTTAGAGGGTTCCGAGCAAATCTGATCTTGTGAACAAGACCAGGCAACAGATAAATTTCATCCTGACATAAATCAGGCAAGCAGGACCACCCTGTCATTCGAGTTCGTTCAACGGCGGGCAGCTCCGTCGCCCACCAAGGACCTCATGTACCGTAAGTAACATCATCAAAACAAAGCAGTCCATCTCCTCGCCACCAACCCCAAACTGGCGGAGAATAGAGGGATGCAAGCTCCATCCGCATTTATCGACGTTCCCGAAGCCCTCGAGGAGTTTCGCGCCGGGCGAATGATTGTCGTTGTCGACGACGAAGACCGCGAGAACGAAGGTGATCTCACCCTTGCCGCCGAATTCGTCACTCCCGAGGCCATCAACTTTATGGCCCGCTACGGACGCGGCCTCATCTGCCTCACGCTCACCGAGGAGCGCGCCGACCACCTCCGCCTCGGCCCCATGACGCAGCAGAATTCCTCGCGCTTCGGCACAGCCTTTACCGAGACCATCGAGGCCCGCGAAGGCGTCACCACCGGCATCTCAACCGCCGACCGCGCTCATACGATCAAAGTTGCGATCGACGCTCGCTCGACAGCGCACGACCTCGCTCGTCCCGGACACGTATTCCCTCTCCGCGCCCGCCGCGGCGGTGTCCTCGTCCGCGCTGGACAAACCGAAGCTTCCGTCGATCTCGCCCGTCTCGCCGGCCTCATCCCCGCTGGAGTCATCTGCGAAATCATGAATGACGACGGCACGATGGCCCGCGTCCCCGATCTCCAGAAGTTCTGCGCCGAGCACGGCCTCAAAATGCTCACCGTTGCCGAGCTCATCCGTTACCGCCTGCAGAACGAGCGCTACATCTTCCGCGTCGCAGAAAGCATCCTCCCCACGCCCTACGGAGAATTCCGCGCCATCGCCTACGAAAGCGAAGTCAACGGCGGCGAGAGCCACCTTGCGCTGGTCAAAGGCGATGTAGGCGTCGATAAACCCCTCGGGGATCAGCCCGTACTCGTCCGTGTCCATTCTCATTGCCTCGCGGGAGACATCTTCGCCGCCTCTACCTGCGATTGCCACCGCCTTGTGCAGCAATCCCTCCGTCTCATCGCCGAGGCCGGACGCGGCGCACTCGTCTACCTCCACAACACCAGCCGTGGTTTTGACATCGACCGCGCCGTTGAGCCTCATCGTATTCTTTTTCATCGCGAAGCCCGCGCCCCCGAAGACGACAAGCACCAGCGCATCCTCCGCCAGGTAGGTCTCGGCGGCCAGATCCTCGCAGATCTGGGCATCCACAAGATCCGCCTGCTCTCGAACACTCCGACGCACGTCCCCGCGCTCCAGGGCTTCAACGTCGAGATCGTCGAGCAGGTTCCGATTCCCAGCGAACACACCACCAGCAGCCGTTAACAAATTGGTTCCATTGCGGAACCTCGACCGCAACTCCCACGTATCATCGCTTCAAGGACCAGCCGGGCAGGCCGGGGTTGGTTCGCCATCGGGAGCAAATCCACATGCGCCGCATCCTCGTAGCCGTCTTTGCGTTGTCCATCCTGGCCGTCGCCGTCCCGCGCGCGCACGCCGACAACGACGACCGCGTCTCCTTCTTTCACAGCATCAACGTCGCTGAAGGCGAAGAGGCCCACGACCTCGTCTGCATCTTCTGCTCCATCCACAACGACGGCGCGGTCCACGGAGACACCGTCGCTATCATGGGCAGCATCCGCTCGAACGGTCCGATGGACGGCGATGCGGTCAGCATTCTTGGCAATATTGGACTAGGGCGCGATGCCCGTATCGGCGGAAACTGCGTTGCCGTGCTCGGCAGCGTAAGACACTACAGCAATGACCAGATCGGCAAAGATCTCGTGCAGATCCCATTCGCGATTATCCTCATCCCGGTGCTGATCTTCTTCTTTCTCGTCTACGTGATTCGCAGTCTTGTCTGGCGCGCGAGGTTGCCCTATCCCATGCCCCCGCCGCCACCACCGCGCATGTGACAGGGGCTCGTGACAGGACCAGACGAACGGGCGGCACGGAGTGACATGGCTAACGCAAGGCCATGCCGCGCAAGCGTTGATTGTTGCGGAGAACGATCAAGATGGTGCAATAGTACGAAATGCCGAGCTATTCCTTGGCGCTGATCCACTCCCGAGCTTGTGCGGCATCCGACGTCGGAAATATTTTCAGCACGCCGGGCATTAGGAAGCTAAAAAACCGCACCGTCTGTTTAATCCATGCGATATCGGTGACGATCGCGGACCGCTCCCAGCGCGTGAGATATTCCATCCCAACCTTGAAGTCCTCCCACATAGCGCCTGGATTAATGCCCGCGAAATCCGGAGCGGTTTCATAGTAAAGCCGGACCTTCCCCTGCTTCTTGAGCGCATTCGTGACGGCCGGAACCAGAACCTCCTCATAGTCTGCTTTCGTTACGTGTCCGTGGCAGACAAACGCGAGAACATTCTCTGGAAAGCTCTTCAGGTGCTCGATCATGGGGCACTCTCCATCGGGGACTTTGTGGATACGATCTCACTGCCCATGCAGCGGTACCCCATTTTCCTTGGGGCCTCTAAAATTCTACGCTCGACTGATTGCCGCCGACTATACTGTGCTGACCATGAAAAAGCCCGCATCACCGCTCCTTCTGCTCTCCGTCTTCTGCGCTACCGCTGTCGCTCAGATACCCTCAACGCATCCGTCTCTGCTCGTTGCCAACCAGGGAACCCGCGACCTCAGCATCATCGACCCCGTAGCGGCACGCCAGGTCGCAACGGTGCCCGAAGGCGGAGTCACCGGCCACGAGGTAGCCGCCTCGCCCGACGGGCGTACTGCCTACGTACCCGTCTATGGTGACACCGGCGTAGGCAAGCCAGGCAGCAACGGCAGCAACATGGTGGTCATCGACATCCCGTCCCGCAAGGTCATCGGCAACGTCGACTTCGGCCACGGCGTTCGCCCCCACTGCGTTATCTATGACACCAACAGCGGCATGCTCTACGTCACCACCGAACTCGACAAATCTGTAACCATCATCGATCCCAAAACACTGAAGATCGTCGGCTCCATCCCCACCTCGCAAGAGCAGTCGCACATGCTCGCTCTCTCCCGTGACGGAAAGCGCGGATACACTGCCAATGTCGGACCCGGCACCGTCTCCGTGCTCGATATGAAGGCTCGCAAGACCATCGCCGTGATCCCCATCTCCGCGACAACGCAGCGCATCTCCATCTCGCGCGACGACAGCATGGTCTTCACCGCCGATCAAACCAAGCCGCAGCTCGCCGTCATCGATACCGCGACCAACAAAGTCCGCACGTGGATTCCTCTGCCCGCCATCGCCTACGGCACCGCTTCCACCATCGATGGCCGCTGGCTCCTCGTCTGCATGGAGCCGACGAATCAGGTCGCCGTCGTCGACCTGAAAACGCTGAAGGTTGTCCGCACCATCGACGTCCCTCACGCTCCGAACGAGATACTCCCCAGCCCGGACGGCAGAGTGGCATACGTCTCGTGCCCCAACAGCAACCAGGTCGCCGTCATTGATCTGTCGCAATGGAAAGTGCAGTCGCTCATCGACGCAGGCAAATACGCCGACGGCCTCGCCTGGGCGAAGTGATCGTTTCAGCCGCTTACTTGCTGACGATCAGCAGTGCCACTCCGTGCCTTGGGACTGTCGCCGTAAAGACGCCGGAGTGGCGGCCAAGATCCTTCTGACTCCAGACGTCGCGAAGGTTCGCGCCGCTCTTGAAGCCAATCTCGGCCAGATCGACCGAAACATCACGTTCACCCCAGCTACGGTTGAAGAGCCCTACGGCGACGCGTCCGTTGCTGAGAGGCTTGGTCCAGACGTCGAGGTCTGCGCTCTGGTAGAGGCGGTCGCCCTCTTTGCCGAGCGGATCCTGATCGATAGCGATGGCGTCCTTGTTCATCAGGATGCTCTTGTCCGTATCAGTCATCTTGCTGAGGTCGTTGCCGGCCAGCAACGGCGCGGCCAGGATGACCCACAGGCTCATGTGCGTCTTGTACTCGTCCGTGGTCATCTTGCCGTTGCCAACCTCGAGCATGTCAGGATCGTTCCAGCGGCCGGGCCCGGCATACTTTGACAGCCCGGCCTGGCTGAAGCCGATCATGACCGTGCGTCCGTAGGTGTCGTCGATGTCGTCCGTCGTACGCCACATCTGCGCGCCGACGCTCGGCCCCCACTTCCAGGGCTGATCGACTCCGTATTGGCACAGGCTGTAAAGAATGGGGCGGCCGGTGGCCTTGAGAGCGTCACCCATCTTGAGATAGGCGGCAATCATCACATCTCGTGCGGCATTGGGATCGTCGGGATGCGCCTTTGCGGCCTCAGCCCGGTTGTCCCAGAAGGAGCACATGTCGTATTTGAGAAAGTCGATGCCCCATTCGGCGTACATCTTTGCGTCCTGCGCCTCGTGTCCAAGACTGCCTGTGTAACCGCCGCAGGTTTTTTCCCCGGGCCCGGAGTAAATGCCGAACTTCAGTCCCTTGGAATGGATGTAGTCGCCTAGAGCCTTCATGTCGGGAAAGCGATCGTTCGTGTGGAGGACACCCTGCGCGTCGCGCTTGCCCTGCCATGTGTCATCAACGTTGATGTAGATATAGCCCGCATCGCGCATGCCAGTGCTGACGAGCATGTCCGCAGCGGAGCGGACGTCCGCGTCCGTCACATGCTCCGCGAAGTGGTTCCAGCTGTTCCAGCCCATCGGCGGGGTTGGGGCGATTTGCGACTGGCTGAAAGCGGGCGCGACAGCAAGAAGGATGGTACACGAGAGGGCGGCAAGATTTCGCATCGAAGAAACTCCTGGGAAACCGTTTACAAAGCGCCATTAAGCATACCGCAACCCGGTCATTCGCGGCGATATGGAACGGCATAGCGGACATTTCAGAGGTATTGCAGTTTTCTATGGCCGCAAAATCGTGGCAACCGCGATAATTAGCAGTCGCAACCTTCTGCCCGAATGGCTAACGTTCGTATTCTCGCTTCTGTGATAATCGGGGTGCTCGCTTTCACGGCGATGCTCGGCTGGATGATCCTGCGGTTTGTCAGATCGATGGAGGATCCGAGGCGCGTCCGCAAGCACCTTATTATCGGCGGCCTGCTTTACGTTTTTGGGACGGTAAACGCGATCTCTGAAGTTGTAAAAGGAAAACAATCAGCACTGATTCTCGCTGGCCTACCAATTGGTCTGTTCTTCGCCTATCGGTATCTCCGAGCCGCGAGCAAAATTCAGCTTCCGCCCAAGTAAGAAGTTCCTCACAGTGGAACTCTCACTTTCTCATCGGCACCTCGTACCTTTGAAAGGCCCCGCAGAACTGGCGTAACATGGGTGTCCGACGGTACCGCTGCCAGAGAGGAAGAGAATGCCAGTTTCCTTTGAGAAGGACATCAAGCCGATGTTCAGGCCGATCGACGTTGAACACATGAAGGTATACAACCTACCGCTCGACGACTACACCTACATGTCAGATCCTTCAAACGATCATGCCAATGCCCGCAGTGTCGAAGATACCTTGAAAGATCAATCCATGCCTCCGGGCGGTCCGTACTGGAGCGAAGAACAGTTGGCTCTTTACAGCCAGTGGAAAAGCGACGGCTATCAACCGTAATTCGGGGCTGTGCGAAGATGAGGGGACCCGGATGAAAATCCGCCCCGCCGCCCTCGAAGACGCGCCATCCATCGCCCGCGTCCATACTGCCAGCTGGCGATCAGCCTATGTTGGAATCGTGTCGCAGGCATATCTCGACGCTCTCGACGAAACCCAATTCGCCGAGCGATGGCGGACCTGGATCACCACGGAAACGTCTGCTTCGATCTTCGTCGTCGAGGTTGACGACAACATTTGCGGCTTTGCCTCGTGCGGACCAATCCGTACGCCTGTCTCCGTCTACGAGGGTGAGCTGTATGCCATTTATCTCGCGCCGAACATGCAGAGAAAGGGCATCGGTAGCAAACTCTTCGTGCACGTTACCCGCGAGCTAGCTGCCAGAAAACTCAATCACATGCTGCTTTGGACTCTGCGCGACAATCCCTCCACCGGGTTCTATGAGCGTCTGGGCGGCGAGATCGTAGCCGAAGATGTTCACGAGATCGGTGGTGAAAAATTGGCCGGTGTCGCTTACGGATGGGCCGATATTGCCGCAATAAACTGGAGATGAACCAGCTAGTCCCTGTCCGTGAAGTATTCTCAAAGAGATCTCATCTTAGCTCCGAGGCCGCTTGCTTCCAGTTCGCCCCTTCGTCTACCCCGGCAAAAATTCTGCACTCTCCTGCGGAGAAGTCCCGCTCGACATCCTCACGAAAAAGTATGGAACCCCGCTCTACGTCTACTCAGCAGATCATCTCCTTTACCGGCTCCAGCTATTCACGGAAGCCTTCTCGAAGCTGCCCCATCTCATCTGCTACGCCGTCAAAGCGAACCCGTCGCTCGCTATTCTGAAACTCCTCGACCAGCATGGTGCGGGCTTCGATATCGTCTCCGGAGGCGAACTGGAACGCATCCTGGCTGTGAACAAGTCCGCAGCCGCGCGCGTCGTCTTCTCCGGAGTCGGCAAGACCGCTCCCGAAATCGATCTCGCCCTCCGCTCCGGGATTTTGCTCTTCAACGTCGAGAGCGAAGGCGAACTGGAACTCCTAGGCGAGCGCGCCGCAAAGCTGAGGAAGCCCGCCCGCATTGCCCTGCGTGTGAATCCCGATGTCTTCGCCGAGACCCATCCCTACATCTCCACCGGCCTGCGCGAGCACAAGTTCGGCATCGACATCCGTCGCGCCCGTGCCGTATATCGTAACGCCGCCGGTTACAAATGGATAAAACCCGCCGGAGTCAGCGTTCACATCGGCTCTCAAATCCGTAGTGCCGAGCCCTTCGGCGCAGCCGCCGGCCGCATTGCCAATCTAATCTCCCAACTGCGCAAGGATGGCCTCGGAATCGGGTTTTTGGACGCCGGAGGAGGTTTGGGCATCGAGTATCACGCCGCGCAGCCCTTCAATCCTGAGGAAAAGGTCCTCCAGTACGCAGCCGCACTCACGCAGGCCATTGGCAATCTCGACGACATCACCCTGCTCATGGAACCCGGCCGCTTCCTTATTGCCCAGGCAGGAGCGCTTCTCACACGCGTGCTCTATGTCAAGAAGAACGGCGAGAAGACCTTCATCATTACCGACGCCGGTATGAACGACCTTATCCGGCCCGCGCTTTATCAGGCTCACCACGAGATCGTCCCCGTTGCGCGGCCCAAAGGCACGCGTAAAATCACCGCAGACATCGTCGGACCCGTCTGCGAAACCGGAGACTTCTTCGCCCGCGATCGTGAACTCCCGCACGTCCAACCCGGCGACCTCCTCGCCATTCTTGACGCCGGAGCCTACGGCCACGCCCTAGCCTCGAACTACAACTCTCGGCCCCGCCCTGCCGAAGTTCTCGTGCATGGTAAGCGAGCACGGCTCATCCGACGCCGCGAGACCACCGCCGACATGCTGGCAACCGAGGCCATGTGATAGTTTGAGTTCCGCACGAATTTTTTGGAGGACATGGATGTATCTGCAGGTTGTGAAACGTTTTCTACCCTTGGCTCTTCTTGCCACCTTCACTCTCTTACCTGCAGCTCTGGCCTCCAATCCGCTTCAGATCAAGACCGATAAAGGCAAAGTAGAAGGCGCACTCACGGCCGACGGAAAGGTTCGCGCATTCAAGGGCATTCCCTTCGCCGCACCGCCAGTCGGCAACCTGCGCTGGCAGCCACCGCAGCCCGCTGCCAAATGGAAAAACGCCCGATCCGCGAAAGACTTCGGCAATCACTGCCTGCAGACAGGCGGCTATCCCGATATGTCCTTCCACGATCCCGGCCCAAGCGAAGACTGCCTCACCCTCAATGTCTGGACTCCCACTGACGCAAAATCCGGCAGCTTACCGGTGATGGTTTGGATCTTCGGCGGCGGATTCAACACCGGCGGGACCTCCGAGTACCGCCAGGACGGCCAGTTCCTCGCCCAACGCAACGTCGTTGTCGTCTCTATGAACTATCGCCTCGGCATCTTCGGGTTCTTCACCCATCCCGAACTCACGGCCGAGTCGCCGCACCATGCCTCCGGCAATTACGGCCTCATGGATGAAACTGCCGCCATCGAGTGGGTCAAGCGCAACATCAAAGCATTTGGAGGCGACCCAAACAACATCACCATCTTTGGCGAATCCGCCGGATCATTCGCCGTCAGCGCGCAAATGGCCTCGCCGCTGAGCAAAGATCTCTTCCAGAAAGCCATTGGTGAAAGTGGGGGAGCCTTCTACAGCACTGGACTCAGCTTTCAACCGCGTGAGGCACGCGAGCAGCGCGATGCGAAGTTTGCCGAGACTGCGCTGCACGCCACCACGCTCGCCGATCTCAGAAAGCTCTCGGCCGACGACATTCTCAACGCCGTCACTGCGAAGACCACCCCGCCTCCGCCGCGCTTTGGACCCGACGTTGACGGCTGGTTCCTGCCCGACAGCGTCCCTGACATTTACGCCGCAGGCAAGCAGGCACACGTTCCGCTGATCGCCGGTTGGAACGCCGACGAAGAGCGCGGAGCCGTGATCTTCGCCAAACCGCCGGTCACTGCGGAGACTTTCAAAGCACAGGCCCAAGGCGAGTTCGGAGAGAACGCCGACAAGTTCCTCACTCTTTACCCTGCAACCAACGATACCCAGGCCCAGGCCTCAGCTGGGGACTATGCCGGAGACCGATTCATCGCCTTCTCGACGTGGCGCTGGCTTGAGGCGCAGGTCCAGACCGGCAAAGCGCCCGTCTATCGCTACCGCCTCGACCTCGGATCGCCCGGCGACAAGTTCCATCCCGCCGCCATCGGGGCATTCCACTCCGACGACATCGAATATGTTTTCGGCACTCTTGACTCCCGTCAGGAATTCACCGCGCGTCCCGAGGATCGCAAGCTCTCCGACCAGATCGGAACCTACTGGACCAACTTCGCGCGGACCGGCGACCCCAACGGAGGAGCCAGCGCGAATTCTGACCTGCCCAAGTGGCCCACCTACAATGCGTCCACGGGATGGATGGTGATGCAGCTCGACGCCAACTCTGAGGCGAAGCCCGACTCCCAGCGCGACCGCTATCTCTTCCTCGACAGCGTGTGGGGTAAACCTAAAAGCTAACCCGGTTCAGCTCGCCAGCTTCAGATAATCCGGCCGGTCAGCGATGGTGCGATGCCGATAGACATTGGCAATCGCACGATCCTTAAGGAAGAACACACCCGGCATTTGCTGGATGTCTTCCTTCAGCAATCCGATCCGGTACTTAAACATCGCCCCCTTGATCCATCCGACCCACACCTCAGGGCGGAAAAGCTGAAATACGCTCACCCGCGCCAACGTGAACGCGGGATCGCGGTAGAGCGACCCGTCCGGATTGCTCACTCTTTCTACATCCGATAACCCGTAGTAGTCGAAGTAAGGCTTGGCCCGCTCCGGGCTGCCCAGATGCACGAAGACAACCTGCACCCCGCGAGCCGCCAGTTCCGTTCGAACCTTCGAGACATCGTCGATCGCCTGACAACAAAATGCGCATCCAAAATGCCTGAGAAACACCAGCAATACCGGACGCTCATCGACCAGCTCAAGCAGAGTCTTGCCCGACTCAGCTCGCGCCTCACCCAGCAGCGATACCAGGTCTCCCTGCACTATTCCGTGCCTTTCTCCCCTGCTGCGAACACCGTCCACGGCCCGGCTTTCATGTCCTTCAGAATCGGAGCCTGCCACGAATACTCGGGATGCGCTGCGAGGAACGGCTTGGCCAGAAAATCTTCGCCGCAGGGATGACCGGCGCGCGCCACGAAGCTCATCTTCGCAGCCATATCGCTGTCCGCCGCCTTGCCCTGCACCGCGCCGCCTGGATAATAGGCTCCCCACTCCCACACCGGAATTCCTTCCCGAGCCACATCCGCGTGCCCGCACAGCGTTCGCTGATTGGCCTTCTTCTCGTGCAGGAAGGTGTCCTCATGATCGGCAAGGAACTGCTCCGCCATCGGCACGTCGATCTTGCCCTTGTTCGCCGCCATCAGTTGTTCCCAGCGAACACGCCGCGCATTCGGGGACGACCCCATGTCATTCAGATCGAAGCCCTCGGTTTCTTCTTTAATGAGCCCCGGATCGCGAGCGAAATTCGAACTGACAAAGTAACCGTCTTTATTGCGCCACACCGGCGTGTGCTTCAACCCCAGTTCCAGATACGCAATCTCGCCCGTCTTGCGATCGCCAACCAGCCAGTCATTCGCGTACCCGCCGTTGTCTCCCTTGATCATCGTGGCCAGGTAATCGTCAATCGAATTGGCGTACTGCAGAGCCTTCCGCGAGCGCACAAACTCCGGCTTGCCCTTCGAATCCCACCCGATAAATTGTGTGATCGTTGTTTCCGTCGCCATGATGCCCGCGTCGTTGATGCCGAAGTCGTCCTGGCTCGTGATCACCGATGGCAGCCCGTCCATCAAAATGCGATGCCCCTGCACCGGCTGTATGTCGAAAACGATCACCCAGCGCGAACCCTCCGCGTAGGACGACCAGTTGTTATGCGCGATCACGATCTTGCCGTCTTTCGTGTAGCTGCCCGTCGCAATAAACGCGCTGCAATTGCCCGGAGCTTTGATTTCCGGCCCGTCGTCCGGCCGCAAACCCTGCGCATGCTCCTGCTTGTCCAGCCACGGCACGTAGTACTGCGTCAGCTCAATCTGCCCATTCATCGCGACAATATCCCACACGTCGAGATTCACGCCTTTCGACGCCGCTCCATCCGCAATGCCCTGTAATTCTTTCTGGTATTCCGCGTCGATATGCGGCCACAAAATCGTGCGGCCTGCATCGCGAAAGAACGCCCAGTCCCGCTTCGTCGAATGCTCGGCTTCCAGCTTCAGCACACGGTAGGTGTCTTCAATCTCCGCCGCTAGCAGAGAGCCGTGCTGGAAACCGATCTGCTCGGGCGACCCTTGCAGGTGAACGTAAGTCCACCCGCCACGCTCAAACCGATAGGAGCCTTCCAGTCTGCTGTCATGCGTATTCTCGCGGTGCGTGGAACTCGGCTGCGCCGCCGCAGCAATGGCAAATGCAATCATGAGCGAGCAGACACCGGCGCGGCACATATATGTGGGCATGAGGAATCGTCTCCAGTGGAATGTAGAGACAATACTACACAGGGTACTGAGAATGTCCCGCATTTCGGAGGGATAGAAAACTGCTCCTGTGGAACGGCGAGCGCGTTGCTGCTTAGCGCTTCTTCTTGACCGGCTTGGCCACAGGCTTCTTCACAACCTTGGCCGCCGGTTTCGGAACCGCCTTCTTGACTGGCTTCTTGGCCTTTTTCGCCATCGGCTTCGGCGCCTTCTTCGCGGCTTTCACAGGAGTCTTGTGCGTTGCCTTCCCTGCCTTCACCGCAGCTTTCGCGGCGACTTTATTTATAACGGCCGTCTTGACAGCAGGCACGACTTTAGCAGCCGGCTTCTTCGGCGACGAGGCTTTCTGAGTCACCGGCGCAGCTTTCGCGGCGGGTTTCTTCGCCGGCGATGTCTTTTCGGCAACCGGAGGATGATGGTTGACTGCTGACTTCGCGGCTTTCTTCTCGACCGCGAGCTCAGCCCTAGATGGGGCTGCCGCTTTCACTTTCTTGTTCGAAGCGGAGATGGCCGCGGGTGTCTCTTCCTCGTGCTCATCCTCGTCATGCTCCCCATCAACGTCACCTGATTCCTCACCGTCCTCGTCCAGAATTCCTGCGGGCGGCAATTCCTCGTCGCTCTCCTCGTCCTCGTCTTTGACTCTGGACTTGGCCTCAACCTTCTTGCCGCGCGTGCGGCTGATCTTTACCGGGGGAGGCGGAGCCGGCGGTGAGTGGGGCTCCAGAAACGCCCGCATCTCCTCTTCGGTGACCAGCTTCCCGTCCATCAATTGATAGAAAATTTCCTGCACCAGGTCCTGATAGCCCGGCAGATCCGGCACAATGCGCATTTCCAGCATCAACGTTGTGGGAATCTTCTGCCTCGCCTCAGGCCAGACCGAATAGAAGTTCTTCAGCTTCGTCTGCACCTGAGCGTTCTTGCTGGTGTGGGCCAGCCATAGCACCGGTTCCGGCGCATAGCTGGTCAACAACTTCCACGTCGCCGAGGGCGCGCTATTTTTCTTGTCCAGCAGCTCTTTCTGGAACTCCTTGGCCGCATCCTCAAGCTTTTCCCAATAGGCGACAAAGCCTGGCCGCGGAAACATCTTTTTGAGCGCCGACAGGTCCTTTGGCGACATTTTCGCGGTGAGGAACTCCATCTGCGCCGCAGAAAGATCCGGATGGATCCCCTGGATCAGCAGTTGAATCAACGTCTGGTGCAATGCCCCCAGGCCTTGCACGTCCGCCTTTGCAGTTGTCCAGGCCGGAAAGAGATGTTTCGTCCAGCCTTCACTCTCCAGAGCCTTTAAAGCCTTGAGAGCATCCTCCTCGTGCCCGATCTCTTCCAGTTCATAGCCGGCGAGATAGGACGAAATCGCGCTGATCGCACCGTCTTCCTTGGCGTTGTTGTAGCGCGTCTTTGTCCGCTCATCCATTTCCCAGCCCATGCGAGCCTGGAATCGGGCCGCTCTCAGCAGCCGTGATGGATCCTCAATAAAGCCGTAACTGCTCACCAACCGCAGGGTTCGGGCCTCGAGATCGGCAATGCCATTCAACGGATCGAGCAACAACCCGTAGGAGCCCTCGTTCAGTGAAATCGCCATGGCATTGGCCGTGAAGTCCCGCCGCCGCAAATCCTCAAGGATCGTCGCCCAGTGATAAATTGGCTTCCCCGGTTTGGGAAATTCTTCCCGGCGCGCACTGGAGACCTCCACGCGGACACCCTTGAACCAGAAAAACAGGGTTCGGGAAGGTTCGTGCTCTCCCCACAAGGTAGCCCCTGCTTTCTCTAATGATTTCTTAAGTTTGAGAGCATTTCCATGAACTGATAGATCAAGGTCTCGAACAGGGAAACCGGTGGTTAGATCGCGGACCGCACCCCCGGTCAAAAACACGGTCATCCCATGGTCTCGGGAGATGTTGCGAACCTGCGTCAGCGCATTCTGTTGAGCGGAAGAGAGACGATTTTCTAAAAGATATACGTAGTCGGGCATGCCTTGACAATCTGGGAAGAGGTATTGGCGTCTCGGCCCGAACATCTTGCTAAATATCTATTCAACAATAAGTTACGGACATACCTGGAGCCGCCGCAAAGGTACAATGTAACACATGGTTAATCGCTTGGCTACCGCTTTGCACAATTTTCGCTGCGGTTGAGTCATCAACATGCAACAATTCTTACTCTGGGATTTCACCACCGAATGCCTTCCAGCCGCAAAAAAGTCATCGCCCGCAAGTTCTCCCGCGATTGGGTGTCAGGTTATATCTCTTTTGATGGCGTCTCGTCGGAAAGTTTTGCCCAAAACGGCGCATGCGAGATACTCGCTCTGGACGGTAAGGTCATCTCGCTCAGTCTCGAGACCATCAAGTGGATCTGCTTTGTCCGCGATTTCAATTCCGGTGAACCAGCCAACCCCGAGCGGCTTCTTCGCAAAACCTTCGCTGGACGCCCCCGCACCGAAGGCCTCTTCGTGCGCGCCAAACTCACCGACGGTGACCTGATGGAAGGCATAGCCGCCAACGACCTTAGCCTCATCTCGAGTGAAGGACTCCTCCTCACCCCGCCCGACATCCGGTCCAACACTCAGCGTCTTTGGATTCCCGCTACTTCCCTCGCCGAACTCGAAGTCGTAGCCGTGATCGGCGGTGCCGCGAAAAAGAAACCAGCCCCGGCCAAGCCAGAAGAGAGGCAGGAGAGCCTTTTCTGACCTAAAGGGCGGGCCGGTGGTAAAGCGGTCAGCTAGAGTCCGGATAGCTTAGAAGCGGCAGCGGTAAACCGCTGGAACCTTCGCCGACGGATTTCCTGGCAGTCCATGGTAAACAGATTGTCTGAACCTCTCTTTTCGCTACCCGCTTTTTAGCTACCCGATTCACCAGCTACCCGGACTTCACCTATTTACTTTCAGCTCTCTCTTAGCCCCTGCATCGGATCGATCCGAGCTGCTCGTCGCGCCGGCAGCAGCGATGCAGCCAGGGCCATGATCAGGACAGACAAAGCTGCCAAAACCAGAACAAGTGGATCGAGCGCGCTAACTCCAAATAGAAAAGTCAGCATTAGGTGCGAAGCCGCAAGCGCTCCCACCAGCCCGAACGCGCAGCCGATAAGCGCCAGCTTGGCCCCGGAAGCCAACACCAAACCGACAATCCCCGACCGCTGCGATCCGAGGGCAATGCGAATTGCCATCTCTTGCACGCGTAGTGCAACAGAAAACGCAATCACGCTGTAGATGCCCATTACCGCAAGCAGCACCGCGGCGGCGGCGAAAGACGAAATCAATGCGGTGTTGAACCGTCGCGGAGCCTCGCTGTCCGAGATCGTGTGTTCCATCGTCTGCACCTGGTTCAGCGGCAGCTGCGGATCGATCGAACGCACGGTTGCGCGCAACGCATTTTGCATTCGTTCCGGCGGCATTGCAGTCCGTATCGCGATATATCCGCCGTTACCGTTCAAGCTATCCGGAGGGGCCAGCGATCCTGCCAGCTTCTGTATCTGCTCGACAGGAATATAGAACTGCTGCTTTGCCGGAATATCCGGCGAGCTCTCCTTCACATCTGCAACTTCCCCCACCACGATTGCCCACGGCGTATCCATCTTTTCCGTTCCGATGCGAAGCCGTTTGCCGATGGGGTCCTGACCCGGCCAGGATTGCTGTGCAAGCTTGTGATTCACCACCACCACCAGCTGCGCCCCTTCTTTGTCGGCCGGAGTAAACGTCCTTCCGCGAAGGAGCGGAATTCCCATCGCCGAGAAGTAGTCGCCTTGCACAGTGATGGTAGTGGCAAGGTCCAACGTACCGGCCGTCGGAGAGACGTACCCCTCGGCTAAAAACGCACTATTGCTTTGACTTCCCGATGCCGGCAGAAATGAAGTCAGCCCTATGCTCTTGACCCCCGGCAGTTCGCCGAGACGGCGCAGCAATTCGTTATTGAACTCATCGACCGCCGGCTGAGTCGAATACTGTTTTTGTGGCAGGTTGTAAGAAGCCACCAACGTATGATCGGGCCGAAAACCCAGGTTCACCTGGCGCATCTTCTCAAAGCTGCGGAGCAGCAGGCCCGATGCGGCCAGCAACACCAGGGCAATGGCGATCTCCGCGACCACCAGCGCCGAGCGTAGACGTGCATGTCCACCGCCCGACGTACCAGTCCGCCCTCCCTCCTTTAGCGTGCTGTTCACGTTTGTCCGTATCGCCGCAAATGCCGGCGCCATCCCGCAGATCGTGCCCGTCAACACGGCCAGTCCAAGAGCAAATGCCACAACAAGCCAATCAATACCAATCTCGCTGATGCGGGGCAGCGTCTCAGGGAGCAAACTCACGCCCACACGCAGTGCGATCGCAGCGAGCATGAGTCCCGCGACGCCGCCCGTCACGCTTAATACGAGGCTTTCGAGAATCGCCTGCTTGAGCAATGTCGAGGCCCGCGCCCCCAGCGCCAGCCGGACCGCAACCTCTCTGCGCCGCCGGATCGCCCGGACCAGCAGCAGTCCCGCCAGGTTAGCGCATGCAATCAGCAGCACCACGATTACCGCCAGGAACAGCGTTCGCACCAACGGACGCGCATCCTCAACCGTCTCCTCTTGCAGCGGACGAACCACGGGATGCATGCTAAAGCCAGCCATGAACGCCGGATAATTCCGCACTGTTTCCGCAGCCACTCGGCCCGCGTCGCTTGCCGCTTGTTTCGCAGTCACGCCAGGCTTCAGCCGGCCCACGATCTGATAGCTCCAATTGGCCGAGCTGCTCGACGCCAGCTCCTGATCGTTAAAGCTCATCGGAACCCACAACTCGCTGCGGTTCAAATGCCCGGGAACCAGCGGGAACTCGAAATTACGCGGCATCACGCCGATCACTACGTACGGCTTGCGATCAAGCAGAATCTTTTGCCCCACAATGTTTCGATCGCCGTGAAATCTGTCCTGCCAGGTCGGATAGCTTAGCACCGCTACTTGCTGCTTCTGGTCGTCCTCTTCTTGGGTAAACACGCGCCCCAGCATCGGCTGAACCCCCAGCGCCGGAAATACTCCGCCGGTTAAACGAGCCGCATTCACCTGCGCCGGGTCGCCAATGCCTGAAAGCTCATACCCCGATTGCTGAAATCCGCCCAGGCTCGTAAAGCTGTGGGTGTCGCGCGTGTAGTTGCGAATGTCGGGGACGGTGACCCCCGCTTCGCCGTTCCCGCCGACATCCGCCCCCTGCAAAATGTCCGCCACCATCATCACCCGGTCCGGTTCCGGCAACGGCAGCGGCCGCAGCAGCACGCCTTCGACAATGGAAAAGATCGCTGTCGTAGCGCCAATACCCAGTGCCACCATCAACACGGCGGTCAACGAAAAACCAGGCGATTTCAACAGGTGACGGATTGCAATCTTCAGGTCGCGAAAGAAAGACACGGGGCACTCTCCCAAATAGACATTGTTACTCGCCTGCACTTCCCTTTCCAAACTGGGTCTCGAGTAGACTCTCTCGATCGCTAGTTCTGGCAACCCTCCTCATAAACAATTTGGCCAGGACCGTCCACAATCGCAGCCCGACGTCCGGATATGGACAGGCTGGAGCTGCCGCTTCACTAGCTGACGGTTTCACCAGCTGCCCTTGTACAATTTGCTCCATGAAGTTAGCCGAACTGGCGCTCGTCCTCGGTGCCGACGTTCATGGCGATGCCGACGCCGAAATCACCGGAGTCGCCGGCCTCGAAGAAGCCGGTCCCGAGCACATCACTTTCGTTGCCAATCCTCGCTACGCCGCGCTTGCTCGAACCACAAACGCCGCTGCCGTCCTCGTCACGCCCGACTTCCCCGAGATCGCGACCCCCACCCTGCGCACCGCAAATCCCTATCTCGCCTTTGCCAAGGCAGTCCAGATCTTCTACCGTGAGCCCGAGTATGCACCCGAAATCCACGCCACCGCGGTCATTCATCCCACCGCTGTCATTGGCAAGAATGCACACATCGGAGCCTGCGCCGTAGTCAGCGAAGGCGTCACTATCGGTGATCACGCCGCTTTGCTGCCTCACGTCGTGATTTATCCACATGTCACCATCGGCGACCATTTTTTTGCCCACGCTCACTCAATCGTCCGGGAGCACTGCCGGGTCGGCGACAATGTAGTCCTCCAGAACGGAGCCATCATCGGCTGCGACGGCTTTGGATTCGCTAAGGACGATGCGGGCATCTGGCACAAGATCGTGCAGTCCGGCCCCACCATTCTCGAAGATTCCGTCGAAATTCAGGCCAACTCCACCGTCGATCGCGCCAGCGTGGGAGAAACCCGGATCGGTTCGGGCGTCAAAGTCGACAATCTCGTTCAGGTGGGCCATGGCTCCAAAGTCGGCGCCAATACTCTGCTCTGCGCTCAGGTGGGTCTCGCCGGTTCGTCGGAGATCGGCAAAAACTCGATTCTCGCCGGCCAGGTCGGCGTCGCTGGACACTGCAAGCTCGGCGACGGTGTCATCATGACAGCTCAATCCGGTGTTTCGCACGACGTGCCGCCGGGTAAAATTATCAGCGGATCTCCTGCGTTCGACAATCGCCAGTGGCTCAAAGCCACAGCTATCTTCAACCGCCTCCCTGACATCATCCGGCAGTTGCAGCGAAAACAGAGATCTGAAACTTAGCCGGGCTCAGCCTCGTAGAGAAGATCACTCTACGCATTCGCCGCATCCAAGTAAGCTTATGGCCGACGAAACAGAAAACGAAGTCCGCAACGGTCTGCAGGTCGCCGTCGCCGACCCCATCCGTGTGCTCCTGCTCGACGACCAGGTCGACAATCTTCTGCTGCGCTCTACCATTTTGCGCAAATATGGATACCTCACCGAAACCGCTTCTACCATTGAGGAGGCAGCAAGCCTGCTCGACCAGATCGACATTGCTGTCCTCGACTACCACCTGGGTGCCGGACAATTCGGCACCGAAGTCGCCTCCAGGCTGCGCGAACAGCGCCCCGAGGTTCCCATCATCATCCTCTCCGCCACCCTCGAGCATCGCTTCGGCGGAGTCGAAGACATGCACCTGCTCAAGGGATACAGCTCCGTTGACGACCTTCTCACCGCCCTGCGCTCGTTTGAAGCAAAGCGCCGCGGCAAGCCCGTTGTCGTCGACGCTCGCGACTTCTTTTACTCGCGCATCAACATGGCCATGGGAGACGATGTTGTTGTCGAAATCCTCGACGGCGAGGGCAACTGGCAGTACGTGAACGAAGCCTGCGCCAAGCTTCTGGAGCGCCCGCGCGACTGGTTTCCCGGTCGCAATATGTTCGAAGAGATGCCCGAGTTGGCCGCAGATTGGCGCGAGATCCTGCGCACCGTTGCCGAAAAACGCGAGACCTATCTCGACCGCACCTACCGCGGCCTGCTCAACCTGCCCCGCAAGGGCGAGGAGTGGGTCTGGAACGTCCTCGCCTTCCCCATCAGCCTGCACACCCGCGCTACTGGAGTCGTCCTCTCCGCGCGTATCCTAGAACGTAAAACCGTTCTGTGAGCAACGCACGGTGCATCTCTTGAGTTCAAAGGTGAACTCAAGAGATGGCCTATACTAAGCATGGTCTGCGACAAGGAATGCCTGATTCTTCTCCATCGACTTCGTCAAATTCAGAAAATCGGCCTGAGAGAGTTGAGCAGGCAGGAAATCTGTCCTGCCCTCCGGATGCACCGCATCCTTCATCATCCGCTCGTGGTGATACGTTGACACACCCAGCATGCGGCACGGATGCTCACTCTTGTTGAAGAATGTATGAGGCGCATTGGGCTGCACCACCATGCTCTCCCCGGCTTCACAGGCGTCCCACTCAGTGACACCCTGGTTGTTCCAATACCCGATCGACAGATTGCCTTCCAGTACATAGAAAAACTCTGGAAAGGGGTGTCTATGAAGTGGGATACCCATGCCCGGCGCGAGCGTGGTCTCGAAGATGGAGAACGTGTAGCCCGTGTTTTCTCCCAAGGCCCTCCAGAGCAACTTCATTTGCCCGACATCAAGCGCCGGGCCGCCTGTTTTGTTGTTTTTAATGACGTTGTGATGAATGACTTCTTCAAGCGGCGTAGGGAAGTTTGACATAAACGATCCTTTCTTAGATCGAAGTTGATGCTCTGGTGCGAACACCAGAGCTTGTGATGTGCGCAGCTAGCACTCCGCTAGTCCCGTGGGTTTCCACAGTTATCTGTCGCATGAATCGTTACTGACCTTACACAGCCGATCGGATCGCCTCGATGAGAGAGGTGGTTGGCCGATCCTCGCGAAAGCCTCTAGGTGGTCGTGACCGTCACTGCCTGACGAACGTACCGGCTGCTTTCCAGTTGCTGCACCATGAAGGCTGCCAGATCGGCCCGCCCGATCTTGTGCGCCTTCTCGCCGCCCTCCGTGCTCAGCACCCTGCTAACGCCGGTCTTCTCGCCGTCGGTCAACATAGGCGGCCGCACGAGCGTCCAGTCCAAGTCGCTGGCTTCGATCTCGGCCTCCATGCCAGCCTTGTCTACCAGCAGACCCCGCAGAAACGTCCGCATGAGCAGGTGCTCGTTAAAGAAGCCGGCGTTCTTGACGCTTGCGCCCGCACCAACCACCGAAATTTTCAGCAATCGCCGCACGCCATTGCGTCGCATCGCGTCCACAATATTGTGTGCGGCACTCGTTTCCATCGTCGTCACTTTCCAGGGCGTCTTGCCGCCCAGCGCGTCGATCACCGCATCCTGCCCGGCTACCGCAACGTCGACTGCGGTAGCGTCCAGCACGTCGCCCGCAACAACCCTGACGTTCGCCTTCTTGTACTGCCCAGCACCGCGCACGAAAGCCGTCACCTTATGCCCGGCCGCCAGCGCCTCATTTACCAGGGCCTCTCCGCTTTTGCCCGCTGCTCCGATCACTAGAACTTTCATCGCATCCTCCTTCTTGTTTGCCTCGTATTTGGCCGCCCATCCAAATGTGCGACCTGACCATTAGAGGCCTGGGATAACCATTGGTTGCAAATTAATCAGTGGTTGATATTGTGAACACATCAACCGCTGTGCCATGAGAGGGTTGGCGCTTTTATAACCAATGGTGATAAATCAACGAGCGGTCGCACAAATCGTCAAAAGAGGCTAAGCTATTGAAGTGACATCCACATCACCAAGTCGCCGGTTAGAGCGCAAAGAGAGGTTGCGGGGCGAAATCCTTGCGGCTGCAAGCAAAATGTTTGCTGATCGCGGTTACGAAGCCGTGACACTTCGTGAGATTGCTAAAGAGATCGGCTATACGCACGCCGTGATCTACCAGCATTTTCCCGACAAATGGCACATTCTTGCCGAACTGAGCCGCGAGACGATCGGGCTGCTCATTCAGAACTTCGACGCGATTGCCGCTAAACATCCTGCGCCGAAAGAGCGTCTTTTTGCGACTTCACGTGGCTTGATTCAGTTCTGCACTGCCCATCCACAGCAGTTCCGCAACGTCTTCTTTGGGCCTGAGAACCGCGACGGCATCCGCGCTGGGCAATATATCGACGACATTGGCAGACCTCTGTTCCAACGTTTCGTACAGCTCTTCTTCGAAGTTGCCAAGGATGAAGGATTGCCAAGTAGGGATGACATAGTGGTAGCCCATACCTGGTGGTACACGATCTTCGGCCTCGCCACGCTCATGGTCATCCAAGGGGTTGTGCCTGACCGGCCTGACCAGACTCTCGTAGTCGAGCAAACGATCGCCACGCTTTGGGCGGGCGTTCAGGTTGTTCCGCGATTGCCGAAGAGCGCGGGCTCTAAGCGATCCGGCCGATCCCGTGCCTCAAAGCGATAGCAGCTCTGTCTACTTAGGAGTCGTTGGAGGGATGCCCGTGGCGTACCAGGTGTCACTGGTTTGAGCCCTCGTCGCTGGTTTGAGTTTTGACGCTGGCGATCACTGATCGCGGCACTCCTTCCTGCACACCCTATACCCTATACACATGATGATTCGCCCCGCTGCAGCCAGAATCCTGCTGTTACTCCTGCCCCTCCTCACCGCCTGCCGCTCCGCTTTTGTCGAGACTGCCATCCAGAACGACGGACCTGCGCCCTTGCATCTCATCGAAGTCGATTACCCCAGCGCCAGCTTCGGCACGCAGTCGCTCGATGCTCACGCCGCTTATCACTACCGCTTTAAAATCCAGGGCTCGGGACCCATCACCCTCACCTTTACTGACGCTGCCGGCAAAACCCACACCGCCACTGGACCCGTCCTCGCCCAAGGCCAGCAGGGTGATCTCAAAATCGCCATTGACCCCTCGGGCAACGTGAGCTGGGTCAGCCATCTCTCCAACGCCAAATAGATTGCCCAAAAGATTCAAGGCTTCTTGATCGCAGGGACTACCGGCTGGCCGTATACTTCTGCCTGCCCGCCGAATCGCGCCGGCACTGCGCCCAAAAGAGGTTCCCCATGGCCATACTCCCCCAGATCAAGCACATCATCGTCGTCATGCTCGAAAACCGCTCTTTCGACAACATCTGCGGCTGGCTCTACAAGCCGGGAGTGGCCCCCGCGCAACCCAGCCAGTTCCTTCCCGCAGCAGAAACCAACCCCGAGTTCGATGGCCTCAAGTCCACTTACTTCAATCCGGTCAGCCCCGGCTATTTCAACGGGACATCCACCGAGACCTACCCCGTCTTCGACAAAGCGACTGCCACCAACATCCCGGTGATTGACCCCCTCGAAGATCTCCTGAACGTGAACGTTCAGCTCTTCGGTCCCGATGCCGATAATCCCCAACCCAATCCCAAATACCCGAACATGGGGTTCGTTATCAACTATGCAGAGGCTCTCAGCAAAGCCCAGGACCCGAACATCCCCGTCGAGATCATGGAGCCTTTCAGCAGCGACCAACTCCCCGTAATCTCCAACCTTGCCTGGAACTACGCTGTCAGCGATGCATGGTTCTCTTCGGTTCCCAGCGACACCTGGCCCAACCGCGCCTTCTTCCACGCCGGAACGTCCAACGGCAACGCCGTCAACGGCGAAATACCTGACCCGCTCGACTGGAATGTCCGTAACATCTTCAATGTTCTCGAAGACTTCGGTGCCGACTGGCGCGTCTACCACGACACGGTACTCGTTCCTTCGCTCACCCTGCTGATGTTCCCGAACCTCTGGCCCCACGCCCTCACCAGGTTCAGCGGATTTGACCGGTTCAAGAGTGACTGCGCCGCCGGAACACTTCCGCAGTATTCCTTCCTCGAGCCCACCTTCCTCGTCAACCCTAACGATGAGCATCCGCCGCACGATGTCGTTGCAGGCGAGCAGTTCCTCTATGACATCTGGCAGGCCGTCAGCAAGTCTCCCGCGTGGCCATCCACCTTGCTCATGATCACCTACGACGAGCATGGAGGCACTTACGATCACGTCCTCCCGCCCTTCAACGCGGAGCAGCCCGACAGCAAAGAGGCTGGCCCTCCATACAATTTCAAATTCGACCGATTCGGCGTCCGCGTGCCTACTGTCCTCGTCTCTCCGTGGATTCAGGCCGGCACCGTCTTCCGCTCTCCCACCTCAACGCCCTATGACCACACCTCGATGGTCGCCACGGTGCGGGACTGGCTCCAGATTCCCACCAGCGAGATGCTCACCAGCGCAAGAATAGCGGCCGCGCCAACACTTGAGCAGGTTCTCACACTGAATACCGCGCGCACAGACCTGCCCGTTATCCCTGCGCCTGCGGGCGTAATCCAGCCTACCTCGACTGCCAAGGAGCCCACGCCAATCCAGAAAAGCCTCGTCTCCGCCCACGCCGTGCAGCAGGGCAAGGATCCGGCTCAGGTTCTGGGCACTATCCAGACACGTCAGGATGCGATCAACTACTTTCAAAAGAATCCTCAGCCCTGACCGTCGGCGCTAATCAAGCAGGTCTGTGGACGGGCGACGCACGATACCGACTCCTTGCCCCGTCGGTAGATTTGGCGGTGGACCCTCCCTTAGCGCGTTCGGTAGAATTCGCCGCCTGTACCCACAACGCTTCACCGGGACCTCTTCAATACATACAAAGGAGCAGCACCAATGAAAAAGAACTTACTGACAGGATTGGCATTGAGCGGGGTGGTACTGTTCGGCCACCACGCAGCGTTTGCACAGGGCTCGAGCACGCAGGCCGGCGGGGGCCAGAGCGCTCAGATGGACCAGGACATCCTTCTTCTGCGCAAAGATATTCGGTCGCAGAAGAAACAGCTCATCGCTGCCAACGTGCCACTCACCGACGCCGAGGCGGAGAAGTTCTGGCCCCTCTACGACCAGTACACCCAGGAACTCGTCATGATCAACAACGACAAGTACGCGCTCATCAAGGAATACACACAGAGCTACAACACTATGACGGAAGCCCAGGCCGACGACTGGACACAGCGCCTCCTCAAGCTGGACGCAAACGTCGCGGGCCTTCGCCAGAAGTACTGGATAAACTTTCGCAAAGTGCTCCCGGCTAAGAAGACAGCCCTCTACGAACAGGTGGAGCGTCGGGCGCAGCTACTGATCGACGTGCAACTGGCCTCCGCGATTCCGCTGGTCCAGCCATAGCCAAAGCTCAGCAGATCACCCAGGTCCGGACTATTCGGACCTGGGATTGCGTTGCTCTCTGAAGTACGTCGCAACGCCCTCTGCTATCCAGAACCAGGACACTACTCGATTTCGAGGTGCACTGGGCGCCATCTTTTGGTTGACTTGAGTTTTTACCTTCTATTAATCTTCCTGCGACTTTAAAAGGTTCCGCACGGCTGCCCCAAGAGTTGGGAATCTCACAAAGCTGATTGACCAATTGAAATCGTGAGGTGATGTATGGCTTTTTGTGGCAAGTGTGGCTCATCGGTTGCAGATGGAGTTCTCTACTGTCCTCAGTGTGGCGCGCAGGTAGGCGCGTCTGCACCTCCGCCCGTAGCGCTGGCTCCCGCAGGAACCAGCGGATTGCAGGAAAACGTCGCTGGTCTGCTCTGTTACCTGTTGGGGTGGCTTACCGGAATTATCTTCTTACTCATCGATAAACGGCCGTTCGTGCGCTTCCACGCCGCGCAATCGATTGTGATCTTCGGCGCACTCTTCATCATTCGAATGATCCTGAGCTTCGGAATCCTGGGAAGTGGCCTGTACGGTTGGGGATTGTGGTCGTTGATTTCAATGTGCGTGAGCCTCGTTACGCTTGTGGCCTGGATCGTCCTTATGGTTATGGCCTACCAGGGCAAGATGTTTGAAGTCCCGATCGCCGCTGGAATCGCGAAGAGCATCGCCGGAAGCACTTCGGTCTAGCTAAGGCTGCAGCTCAGTTCGGTTAAGGGCAACAGCATCGATCTCCCCCGCATTTACAAGGAGAATAGCGTGGCAGCATTTTGCACCAAATGCGGAACAGCCCTTCCCCCCAACACACAATTCTGCACCGCGTGCGGCGCGTCTGTGGGGGCGGCTGCCATACCTCCTCCAACAGCCCCCATTGCTTACGGACAACCCGTAACCGCCGCTGCTCCCCCTCCTGGCTCAGGCAGCAGCGCTGTGAAGATCATTCTGATCGTCGTTGGAGTAGTCGTCGGGCTGGGTATGCTATCGGCAATCGTCTTCATGTTCGGAGTCTGGCGAGTGTCGAGAGCGATGCATGTGAATCGCGCTGGCGATAGCGTGACTTTGTCGACCCCGACCGGCACCATCACGGCGGGCAACACAGCTGTTGTGAGTGAGGCAGACCTGGGCGTGCCTGTTTATCCGGGAGCCGTGCGCCGAGAGGGCGGTATGCAGGTCAATTCCGGGACCGGCTCAATGATCACAGCGGTTTTCTCGACTTCAGACCCGGTCGGCAAAGTCGTAGATTTCTACAAAGGCAAGCTGGGTGACAACACGTCGGTCATCCAGGCCGGCAGGGGTGCGGTCATCTCCTCGGGCACGCAGAACAACAAAGAAGGCCTGGTCATTACCGTGAGTTCCGATCCATCCTCGAATGACGGGCAAACCAAGATTGGCATCATGCGCACAAGGAATAAGTAGAAGTGGCCTCCCGTTTCGAGAGGCCACGAACTCGAGCCTGTTCCGGCGTATTTATCTGGACTTCTTCGCTGCCAGAACCTTGAAGCCCTCCAGAACCACATCCCATCCCGAGTTGACATTCACCGCGATCTTTTCGCCTTCATAGTGCCGCTCTAGATGCCGGTGTTCGAACTCGACCAGCGTCGCCGAATCTCCCATGGGAACAAACCGCACCTCGACTTCGCTCGACTTACTCGGATCGGGCGAGAACTTCCAGTCGCTCTGCAGGCCCCAGGCAAGAACGAGCTTATGCGGAGGCTCCCAGGCGAGGATGCTGCCCCACTGGCAGGTGGTGCCGTCCTGATCGACCTCGAACCAGCCGCCGCCCGCCCGCGGCTCGATGACGATCTCGATGAAGGGGCTGGGGCCTATATGGTGGGTCGCGGGCCACCATGCAGCCATATCGGAAGTGAAAAGCTGAAAGGCCTCCAGAGGAGGTAGTTCAACCTCAAATGACTTTCTTACGGGCTCGATTACCACTGCTTGAGTCATTATTTTTCCTTTCGGAGGTTTTTTCTGCTGCTGCCTTAAATGCGTTCAGATTGCGAGTCCACAATTGTTCGAAGTACTTTCTCAGGGCGTCAATCCCCTCCGGCTTTACCTGGTAGACACGACGCGTTCCGTCCTTGAGATCGGAGACCAGGCCGGCCTCTTTGAGCACGCGCAAATGCTGCGAGACGGCAGGGCGGCTCACCGGCATATGTTCGGCGATCTCACCCACGGAATGCGGCCGAGCGGCAACCCGCTGGAAGATGGCTAGACGAGTGGAATCGCCCAGCGCTTCAAAAGCTCTCTCTAGGTAAGTCATTACTTACGTTAGTGTGCGCTTACGGAGATGAATTTGTCAAGAGGAAGAGAATAGGGATTAGCGATTAGGGATTAGCGGTCTTCACAAAAGCATCGCCGCCCAGACGAGTAGGCGCGCGTTTGCTAATCCCTAATCCCTGTTCGCTAATCCCTAATGGCTAATCCCTGTCTCACTGGTTCCTAAGTACCTCGATCGGATCCACCCTGGCCGCTCTTCTGGCAGGCAGGATGGCCGCCAGCGCCGCAGCTCCGATCAGCACGACAAGGCTGCCGCCAATCGCCACCGGATCGGCCGTCTGCGTCTGGTAGAGCAGGCTCCGCACCCAGCGTGTCACTACAAAGGCAAGCACCAATCCCGCGCCCGCACCGGTAAGCACAGGCCACGCGGCTTGCTTCAGCACGAGGGCAGTCAGCCGGGATTTATCGGAACCCAGCGCGATACGGATGCCGAACTCCTGCTGCCGCAGCGATACGGAGTAAGCCAGCACTCCATAGACGCCGAGCAAAGCGAGCAGCAACGCGGCCGCGCCGAAGCTGGTGAGAAGCATCGTCTGGAAGCGGTCCGATGCAACGGAATCGCTGACCTGCTCATCGAGCGATTTCAGCGTGGGAATCGCCACCTGCGGATCGAGCTTCCAGATGGCCGCGCGCATTTCCGGCATCAGCGCGCTACTTGACTGCGAACTACGCACCAGTAACGACACCCGCCACGGTGGATTGTTCCAATACGGCAGGTAGACCATGTCGGCGACTGCCTTGAGCCCGTTCACGCGTGCATCCGCCGCCACCCCGACGATGGTATTGACTGTTTCATCGCCGCCGAACCCTTTAATCTTTCGCCCGATCGGATTCTCGCTCCCAAACGCATCGCGAGCCGTCTTCTCGGAAATCAGCGCCTGGTTAGGGTTGGCGCGATCCGCATCCGACAGATCGCGTCCGGAAACCAGCGCGATGTGCATCGTTGAAAGATAAGCCGGACTGATCCAGCGAAGGTTGACCTTCGGCTGCTCACCAGGAGGCAGCGGATGGTCCACCCGATCCAGCCCATCGATCCACGTATCTCCGGTCATCGGCAGTTCGCTCGTCATCCCTACCGACTGCACCCCGGGCAGCTCGCGCAGTGCCTCGATCGCGCGGTCGATGAAGGCGGTTTTCGCCGCCTTCGAATTGGGCTGCGAATCTCCATACTGCGGTGAGTAAAGATCGACCTGTCCGGCAGTCACATGGCTGGAGTCGAAACCTCGATCCTGCCGCAGCACCTGCGAGAAGCTACGCAATACCAGCCCGGTGACAATCAGCAGCACAACCGTGCATGCGACTTCTGCGCCAACCAGCAGATTCCGTGTCGCGCTGCCCTGCCGCGTGTTCGCCACGCGAGAAGGATTCGACTGCAACGCAGCCTGTGGATTCACCCGCAGTGAGCGCAACGCTGGCAGAATGCCGAAGAGCATCGCGGTAAACAACGAGAGCCCAGCCGCGAAAAGCAGCACCGGCACGCTCACCTGCACATCGCTTAGCCGAGGAACATTGGCAGGCGCGGCAGCAATCAGCAGAAGCACTCCAAGAAAAGCCAGCGCCACTCCGGCGACGCCGCCCACCGCGGCAAGGACAAAACTCTCCATCAGCCGCGTGATCACCAACTGCGACCGGCTCGCTCCCAGCGCGGCGCGAACCGCGGTTTCGCGTTCCGTGGCGACGGCGCGCGCCAGCTGCAGATTAGCCAGGTTGACGCACGCGATGAGCAGCACCCCGCCCACCGCGGCAAACAGTAGCCACAGCGCGCTGCTGATTCCTGCCGTCACATCCTGCATAAAGGGCTGGACATAGATGCCAATGTGGATCGGCATGTGAGCAGTAAGCGTATGCGCCTTCTGCAGACCGCCAAGCTCCGCTCGCACCTGATCGATCTTCACCCCGGGGCGAACGCGCGCGATCACTGTAAAGTTGTAATCGAAGATGTCGTTCTTCAGCGCGTCAGGATCGGGAACGAGCGGCTGAAAGATAGTATTCGCGCGTGTAGCTTCCACATTGCTCAAATTTGCCGGCATGCCGGGCGCCATCGCGATATCGGGAAATCTGAACTCCCTGGGCAGCACGCCGATCACCGTGTTCGCCTCGCCGCCTAATCGCAGCGTGCGGCCAACAACCTCGGGATCGCCGTTGAAAAACTCCTGCCAACCCTCCCAGCTGAGAACGATCACAGAGGAGTGGCCCTCAGTGGCTTCTTCCGGCGAAAACCCGCGCCCGATCACTGGCTGAACGCCAAGCACCGAAAAGAAATTCGGCGACACCAACATTGCCCCGATGATGCGAGGATGATCGCTCCCGGTCGACACACTTACTCCGTGGTTCTTAAAGATCGCCGCATCCTGCAGAGTCTTAGAATCCTTCTTCAGCCGCAGATAGTGCATGTAATTGAAGGGCACGGCCGGATACTGGGCCCGCATCTCCTCGACTACCTCGCGCAGAACTACCAGTTGGCCGGGATCGCGAAAGGCAAACGGCTTGAGCAGCACCGCATTGACCACGCTGAAAACCGAAGTCACTGCGCCGATTCCGAGCGCGAGCGTCAGGATCGCTGTCAGGGCAAATCCCGGCGATTTTCGGAGCTGGCGGATACTGAAGCGAACATCGGCAAGACGGAAGGCTTGAAGCGGCTTTGCCATAATTTGGAGCCTCAAGGCCTATGGTGCATGCAAGGGTCCACGATCGTGAACCGGGCATATGTCTCGAAACAGGGCAGATAGGCGCATAGGCGTAAGTGCACACCCGGCAGGACTGTCCACCTGCGAGATTGACTGTCCGTCATCGGACAGGAGCCCAGTCTGCACGCAATTCTGTTCCCGAGCCGGACCATCCCTTCGGGCAGGATGTAGCATCACAATATCCGCTAGGTGTGGGAGATTGGGGCCATGCAACGCGTCTTTTCAAGAAACTCGGTGATACATACATCGGTAGTTCTGGGCATGGGATGCCTTCTTCTTCTACTCCCCGGCCCCGTTCTGGCGGCCGCCGCGCCCGTCATCGCGTCGCCACAACAAAACAAGGACCCGCTCAGCGAACAAGAATCCGACCAGGTTGCCGAGGTGCGTGACCAGCCCGTCGCGCGCATCAAGCTATACCAGAAGTTTATTGAACAACGCATCGCGGCCATCAAGGAACTCGGCCCCAATCCAAAAGCCGAGGATCGCAAGGCCCAGCTGCGCGCCAGGTTCGAAGAGTTCACCCGGCTTTCCGATGAGCTACAGGACAACCTCGATACCTTCGACGACGCGCATGCGGACATTCGCAAGGCCCTCAAAGATCTCGTGCCGGCCAGCGCAAAGTGGCCCGATATCCTGAAGCAGGCCGCGGACGATCCCGTGTACGATTTCTCCCGCAAGACAGCGCTCGATGCCGCACAAAGCACCAGCGACGAGGCGAAGAAGCTGTTGGAGAGCCAGACAAAATACTTCGCCGAACATAAGGACGAAGCAGGCAAGAACGGCACCGGCCCCAGCTAGTTCAGTGGTTCCTCAGAGCAACGTCTGTTACTTGAGTTACTCTTGTGTCGCAACTCTCTGCATTAGAATTTTGTGATCACCTAAGAGCCTTCTAATCTTTTGCCGATGAATGCCTCGTTGGGAAATCCCTTTCCACGAGGTTCGAATGCTCCGCAGTCGCTGTCGTAAGGTCTGGACACTTCTTCTTTTCTCCCTTTTCCTCAACCTGATCCACAGCGGCTCAATTTTCGCCGGGGCAACAGCTGCCGGTCAGACCCAGCCACGCATCACGGCCCGTGTCGACGACAACGATCTCGTCTCCCTCAAGGGCAATCATCCGCTGCTCGCCACGCCTGCGACACGCACAGGCACGGCGGCCGGCAGCCTGGCCATAAAGAAGATGATCCTGGTGCTGAAGCCCGACGCTGCCCAGCAGCAATCGCTCGAAACATTGCTCGAAGAGCAGAAGAATCCGCAGTCCCCGTCCTATCGCAAATGGCTCACCCCACAGAGCTTCGCGGCAAGCTTTGGCGCGGCCGACGGAGACGTGGCGCAGGTGGTCACCTGGCTTGAACAGCAGGGCTTCACTATAGACGAAATACCCACCGGACGCCGCACGGTGATCTTCAGCGGAACAGCGCAGCATGTGTCCTCGTCGTTTCACACTGAGATGGGCCTTTATTCGGTCGCCAACAAAACTCACCTCGCGAACTCCACCGATCCGCAGATTCCCCGCGCGCTCGCGCCCGTAGTGGCAGGCATCGTCTCGCTGCACGATTTCCGGACATCTCCCCTGCACTCACCGATCGCTCCCGCGCCGCAATTCAACTCCGGCGGGCAGCACTACCTCTCCCCCGCCGACTACGCTTCGATTTACGACATAGCCGCGCTCTATAACCAGGGCTACACTGGCGCCGGCCAGACCATCGCAATCGTTGCGCGCACGAATCTCAATCTGAGCGATGTGCAACTCTTCCGCAGCAGCTTCGGTTTGCCGGCAAAGGCTCCTGTTGTGGTGTTGAACGGCCCGAACCCAGGTATTGCGGACGAGGACGATCTGGATGAAACGACCCTCGACACGGAGTGGTCAGGCGCCCTCGCCCAAAACGCGACGGTCGACGTCGTAGTTTCCGAATCGACGGCGGTGAGCGACGGAACCTATCTCTCCGCGCAATATGCGGTCAGCAACAATATCGCGCCCGTGCTCTCTTTGAGCTATGGGCTTTGCGAAGCAGACCTGGGACAGGCGGAAAACAGCTTCCTGAACAGCCTATGGCAACAGGCAGCCGCGCAAGGCATCACTGTGCTGGTAGCGGCGGGCGATTCTGGAGCTGCGGGTTGCGACGGAGGTAGTGAAAGCCGGGCGACTGGCGGCCGCGCCGTCAATGGCATTTGCTCTACCCCATATGACACCTGCGTCGGTGGAACCGAATTCAACGAGGGGGCCAATTCCAGCCAGTATTGGTCTAGCTCGAATTCGTCCACCTACGCCTCCGCCCTCGGCAACATTCCTGAGATGGCATGGAACGAAAGCGCTACCGGCGGACTCTGGGCTACGGGAGGCGGAGCAAGCGGCGTCTACGCAAAGCCCACCTGGCAGAGCGGCCCGGGCGTGCCATCCGATGGCATGCGCGATGTCCCGGATGTCGCCCTGACCGCAGCCGGACACGACGGCTACCTTATCTTCATCCACGGCCAGATGATGGTCATCAGCGGAACCTCCGCGGCGGCTCCCAGCTTTGCCGGTCTTATGGGACTGGTGGCGCAGAGTACCGGCGCGCGGCAGGGCAATGTCAATCCTATTCTCTACGGGCTGGCCGCTCGACAAAGTCTTGCTGGCGGCGCGGCAGTCTTTCACGACGTGACCACCGGCAATAACACTGTGCCGGGAGTGACCGGATACACGGCGTCCACCGGCTACGACCCTGTAACCGGGTTGGGATCGGTCGACGCCAATCTGCTCGTCAACCACTGGAACGACGGCGGCGCTGTGCCCGCGCTCACTGTCACTCTTGGCTCGAGCACTGCCACCGTAGTTGCCGGACAGAAAGTAACTGTCACGGTTACAACCAGCGTGAGCGAAGGTTTCGCCAAAGCCGTAGCACTCAGCGCAACCGGACTTCCCAGCGGCGTGACAGCCGTTTTTAGTCCCGCGTCGATTGCCTCTCCCGGTGCCGGACAAAGTACCCTCACACTGACGGCGACGGTCGCCACTGTACCTTCGACCTATACAGTCAACGTGGTCGCCACCAGCGGCGGGACATCCAGAATCACTCCGCTTACCCTGACCGTCCAACCTGCTCCCGGCTTTACGCTGGCGCTTCCGTCCACGCTTACACTCAACGCTGGAAGCAGCAGTTCAGCGCAGATGGTGGTCAGTCTTGTAGGTTCGTATAACGCCACAGTCGCGTTGCGAGTGAGCGGAATGCCTGCTGGGATGACAGCAGCATTTTCCCCTGCGTCGCTGGCCGCTCCCGGTTCCGGCGCAAGCACCCTGAATGTAACCACAACCGTGGCCACTGCCTTAAACACCTTCGCGCTGACGGTGACGGCCACGGGCGCCGGAGTTACGAAGACAGCGGCTATCAAAGTCACGGTAGAGCCGGGACCAGCCTTCACCATCGGCGCACCGGCCACGCTCGCGGTCGCGCAGGGTGGCAGCGGAACAGCACAGATCACCACGACATTGACGGATGGCTTCAGTGCGCCGATTGCGTTCCGGGTTGCCGGCATGCCGGCGGGCATGACCGCCACCTTCTCACCCGCAACGGTGGCCGCTCCCGGATCAGGTACAACCACTCTGAACGTAGCAGCCGCGTCGACCATAGTGCCGAGCACCTATACGCTCACCATCACCGCCACCAGTGAAGGACTCACTCGCACAGCCACCATCAAGGTCACCGTCCCGGGAGTCACACTTACCTCAAGTACACCGGCAGTGACGTTGCGGCCTGGAACCAGCGCGGCTTTCACCGTGCGAACGGCGGCCGGAGGCGGATTCAACTCTGCCCTGAGTCTTTCCGTCAGCGGACTGCCCTCAGGGGTAACCGCTGCGCTCTCGCAATCCAGCATCGCTGCGCCCGGGAACGGGAGCGCGGTCATCACTCTGACCGCGGCCTCACCCCTCGCCGCCTCCACCGTGAAAATAAGCGTGACCGCAACCGGAGGCGGAGTTTCACGCACTCTGCTTCAGACCGTGACGATGTTAAACCATTGACTGCCTTGCGTCCCGTGGAGGCGCGGAAGAATTTTCTCTTGTCTCATTCAACCGATCCGTGGGTTTTGATTCCCTTTACGCGGCCCTGCAGGTTCGGGGTCGCGCTTTTTTCCACTGCTGCTGTGCTAGGCTCAGGCCAGTGAACCCTGAACCACTGAAACATGAAATTGCCCACTGGTTTGAGGAGGAGTATCGCCTGCTGCGTCCGCGCGCGCCCATGCCTCCATTTGACGTTCGCTTCTACCATTTCACCAGCCTCAACACCACCATCCGCCTGCGCGAAGGCCGCATCAAGGTGCATCTCTCCGACATCCTCGAGGGCGCGCCGGAGCCTGTGCTGCGGGCCATCGCCCACATCCTCATCGCCAAGCTCTATCGCAAACCCATCGATGCCGCGCGCTCCAACCGTTACCGGCGATTTACCTCGAGCGAAGCCGTCGTCCGCCAGAGCGAGCGCATCCGCCAGACGCGCGGACGCAAGCGCATCTCAACGGCAAAGGGCGCGCACTACGACCTCGACGAAGTCTTCGAGGCGATCAACTTTCGCTTCTTTCACGGATTGCTCGGCAGGCCGCAACTGACGTGGAGCGAGCACACGGCCAAGCGTCTCCTGGGCCACTACGACTCCGCGCACAACACCATCATGGTCAGCCGTGTCTTCGACCGCAGAAATACCCCGCGCTTCGCCATCGAATACCTGATGTACCACGAGATGCTTCACCTCAAGCATCCGGTGAAGGCGAAGAACGGGCGCCGCTGCGTGCACGGGCGCGAATTTCAAGCCGAGGAGCGGCTGTTTCCGGATTTAGAGCGTGCCAAGGCCTATCTGAAAACGCTATAGTCTGAAACCGCTAAGAATCGGGTGCCCCATGTCCGGATTTTCGGACGTGGGGCTATACAGACTTACCGGCGTTTGGACTCCGTCAGTGCGAATCCACCGGCACGGCTGCCGCAGGCGCACTCAGAGGCTGAAATGCCGACCGTCGCCGCACCCACAGGACCAACGCAACGCCCGCAATCACTGACCCTATGCTCGCTACCTGAGCATTGCTCATGCCCCAGTAGATCTTCGGATTGATGCGGATGAACTCCACCAGAAAACGCGCGATCCCACTGAGAACAAGGTACTCGCCCGTCAATTGGCCGATAGGCTTGGGACGCTCCGGCGAGCCGCGTCGCCACAAGACCCACGCAATCATTAGCGCAACGATCAGCTCGTAAATAGGAGTCGGATGCACCCGCACTCCCGGATCGGTCGGTACCAGGCCATGCGGAAACGCCATGCCCCAGGGCAGCGTCGTCGGGATGCCGTAGTCGCCGTCACCTGAAGTCAGGCAACCCAGCCGGCCTACGCCGTAGCCCACAGCCGCTGCGGCTGTCGCAAGATCGAGCATCGCAAGACGTCCGATGCCATAACTCCGGCCCTGCCAGATCAGTGCGAGAATGCCGGCGACCAGCCCGCCGAACCAGGCAAATCCCGCCCGATCGAATAGCTGAGCCAACGGATTGTGAATCAGCACCTGTGGATCTTCGAGCACATGCCACAGCTTGGCGCCGACCACACCGGCAACCGTGGACACGGCAATAATGCCGATCGCATCGGCATCGATCTTCCAGCGGCGAAAATTCAGATGAAGCACCCATCCCGCGCAAACCGCCGCGAACCAGAGCATAATGCCAAAGGTGCCTATGTCGCCCCCAACCGGAAGGCTCCGGCCGAAGAGATGGATCGTAAATAAAACGGGAATATGAATATATGGATACATGCGGAAGCTACTCCTTCAAGTATAACTTCCGCGGTGGGTTTTGGAGAGATAGCCCCCGTGTTTCGCGATATCCTAGACCCTGTGAGTCACGCGAACATCCACAAAGACTTCCCCGTCCTTTTCAGTGAAGAACAGATCGCAGCGCGCACCGCAGAAATCGGCCGACAGATTGATCAGGACTACGCCGGTCAGGCGGTGGTGCTGGTGGGTGTGCTCAAGGGCGCGGCGATTTTCCTTGCCGACCTGGCGCGTTGCATCACGGTCGAGTGCACCTTCGACTTCGTAGCTGTCTCAAGTTACGGAAAGGGCCAGCGGACGAGCGGCGCAGTGAAGATGATCAAGGATCTCGACCAGCCGATCGAAGGCAAGAACATCATCATCGTCGAAGACATTCTCGATACCGGCCTCACCTTGTGTTTCCTGCGTAACCTCCTTGAGCAGCACAAGCCGGGATCGCTGCGTATCGCCGCATTGCTCGACAAGCCTTCGCGCCGCCTGGAAAAGATTGATGCTGACTACGTGGGATTCCATATCCCTAACCACTTTGTGATCGGGTACGGCATGGATTACGCGGAGCGCTTCCGCAATGTGCCCGACATTCGTCTCATGCCTCCCGATTATCCCGAACTCCACTGAGTTCCGACCCGGCGAAAGGAGCCTGACCATGACATCCACAACCGTTGAAGAAATCGACCTGAACGAAAGCACGTTTGACACCGCGGCGTTCGCGAAACAGGCTCTCTCGAGCCCGCAGGCGCTGGCCTCTGCCATTGATCACACCCTGCTGAAACCGGAAGCTACGCGTGAGCAGGTGCTAAAGCTCTGCTCCGAGGCCGCCCAATACCGCTTCGCTTGCGCCATGGTCAACCCCGCATGGGTGACGACTGCGTATGCCGCCCTGGCCGGCACGGGAGTGCCCGTAGGTGTCGTCGTGGGCTTTCCACTGGGTGCGAGCCTTTCCACCACGAAACGTGATGAGGCCTCTGCGCTCGTGCGCCTGGGCGCGCGCGAACTGGACATGGTGCTGAATATCGGGCTACTGAAGTCGGGCAACAATGCGCTGGTGCAGAACGACATTCGCGGCGTCGCGGAGATCGTGCACGAAGCGGGCGCAATCCTGAAAGTCATCCTTGAAACATCGTTGCTGAACCTCGAGGAAAAACTCCGCGCCTCCGAACTGGCTTGCGCTGCCGGGACGGATTTCCTGAAGACCAGCACCGGTTTTACGACGGGCGGCGCAACCTCTGCGGACGTGGCTCTGCTGCGCGGCGTAGCCGGCAGTCGCTGCGGTGTGAAAGCTTCGGGAGGCATCCGTACTCTTGACGACGCCCGGGCCATGCTGGAAGCAGGCGCAAATCGTATCGGCGCCAGCGCCAGCGTGGCCATCGTGCAGGCGCTGAGTTCCCTCAACCCATGAGCCCATCCTGACACCCCCGGACACTCATCAGGACATCCAAAGTGTGTAGCAGACGCGCTATCATGGCTCGTCCGCGCACTACTTCCCTGCTCGCCCCTTTTGCAGGATGCGGTCGAAAACCGCGAACGATTTGTAAGCCACGACCTTTATAGATTCAGGAGATTTGTGACCGAAGAAAAGACGCGAGACGGCGCAACCCAGGAGGGGTTCGAGGGCGACTATCGCCCCAGCACTCCTGCGTCTGCGCAAACTCAGATTCGCGTCGAGCCGCTGTCCACCGAGTTCCTCACCCGCCTGGCGGACGCGCTGAACACCACGCTCGACCTGCAGACTCTGCTCAAACGCACCGCGGACCTGGTGCGCGTAGTTATCGATTACCGTATCTTCGCCATCCTACTGGTTAACGACCGGACCCGCGACCTGCGAATGCGCTTCCAGATCGGCCATACCCCCGAAGCTCAACGCCTCCGTATCAAGATGGGACAAGGCGTCGTCGGCCAGGTGGCGCAGGAACGGCATGCCATTTTGGTCAACGACGTCCGGACAGCGGAAAACTACATCAACGCAAATCCCGACGCACGCTCCGAGCTGGCCGTTCCCCTCATCGTCAAGAATCGCGTGATTGGCGTTATCGATATTCAATCGGAGCAGGCCGGATACTTTTCGCCCGAGCACATGCGTCTTCTTCAATTGACGGCATCGCGCATCGGCCAGGCCATTGAGAATGCGCGGCTCTACACACGCGTTGCCCGGCAGGCGCAGACGCTTGAAGTGCTCAACGAGATCAGCCGCGAGCTGACCTCCATCCTCGACGTAGACGCGCTGCTCGAGCGCGTCGGGCAGCTCCTGCGAAGAATCATCGACTTCCAGATGTTCTCCGTGTGGCTGATCAACGAGACCGAAAAGGTGCTGGAGAATCGTTACGCCGTGCGCTTCGGCGAGCGCTTCTATCCCGCCGACAAGGTTCCGCTAAACCGCGGTCTGGTAGGCGTGGCCATGACTGAGCGGCGGCTGGTCCACGTACCCGATGTTCGCAAGGACCCCCGCTACGTCATGGTCAATCCCGAGGCGCGGTCGGAGATGGCCGTGCCGCTGATCTACAAGGGCAAGGTGATCGGTGTGCTCGACCTGGAGCACACGCGCACCAACTACTTTAACGAAGACCACGAGCGCGCCATGAGCACGCTGACAGCTCAGATCGCCATCTCCATTGAAAATGCCCAGCTCTACCAGCGCGTCGCCCAGCAGGAACAGCGCCTGGAGCGCGATCTGGCACTCGCGCGGGAAGTACAGCTGCGTCTACTGCCTCCGTTAAAGCCAAAGCACAAATACGCGGAGTTTTCCGCGCGCTTCGTTCCCGCCCGCTCCATCGGCGGAGATATTTATGACTTTGTGCAATACGACTCAAACCGCAGCGCGATCGTCCTCGGAGACGTAAGCGGGAAAGCTACTCCGGCAGCGCTCTACGCCGCGCTGGTGAGCGGCATCATGCGCTCCGCAGCTAACCAGCTTCTGTCCCCTTCTGCTCTACTCGAGTCGCTGAACGACTCCCTTCAGGAGCGCAAGCTCGACTCACAGTATGTCGTCATGCTCTATTCGCTCTGGAACGATGAGAATCGCACCCTGCAGATTGCCAATGCCGGAGCCTCCCAGCCGCTCTTCGTCCGCAACGGCGAGGTGGATACCGTGCACGCCGAGGGCTTTCCGCTGGGCTTGTTCCCCAACGTGAAATACGAGGAGTTCACTCTCTCCACGCAGCCGGGCGACTCGCTCATCTTCTTCAGCGACGGCATCACCGACGCGCAAAACGCGGACGGTGACATGTTTGGTGATGATCGCCTCAAGGCCCTCGTCAAAAAGAACTATCAGAAATCGGCATCCAAGATCGCCGACGCAATTCTCTCCGAGGTCTCGAAGTTTCAAGGCGACCGCGACCGCTTCGACGACGAGACAGTCGTCGTGCTGCGTGTGCTTTAGGATAAAAAGAACATTATCCCGGAGCCGCCCTTGACCGAAGTCGCTACCGAACGCATCATCGAGCCCGCGAGCAATATCCTCGGCAATCTGCGTCTGCCTGGCGATAAGAGCATTTCCCATCGCTACGCCTTGCTCGGCGGCCTGGCCCACGGTAAAACCCGGCTTACAAATTTTTCGTCCGGCGCGGATTGCGCCAGCAGTCTCGCCTGCGTCGCGGCGCTCGGCGCAAAGATCACTCGGGCAGCTGATGGCACGATTGAGATCACCGGCACTGACGGCCACTTCCGCCACTCCGAATTCCCTCTCGATTGCGGCAACTCCGGCTCAACCATGCGCATGCTCGCTGGCCTGCTCACCCCTCAACGCTTTGCTTATACTCTCATCGGCGACGCATCTCTCAGCCGCCGTCCCATGGAACGCGTGCGCAAGCCTCTCGCGCATATGGGCGCGGACATCCACCTCACTGATGGGCACGCGCCGGTCATGATTCGCGGCAGTCAACTGCACGGCATCGACTACACGACGCCGGTGCCGAGCGCCCAGGTAAAGAGTGCCGTTTTGTTCGCCGGATTGCATGCCTCAGGAACAACCACAGTGCGCGAAGCATTGCGCACGCGCGATCACAGCGAACTCGCTCTGCGCGCTTTCGGTGCGAATGTCGATCGCACGATCGATTCCGTCTCGATCGCCGGCGGACAACAACTGCACGCGATTGAAGCCGCTGTGCCCGGAGACATGTCCTCCGCGGCATTTTTCCTCTGCGCCGCAGCACTCTTTCCCGACTCGAACCTCGTCTTCGACGGCTTGGGAATGAATCCCACACGGGCCAGTTTGCTCGATGTCCTGACCGCGCTCGGAGCGCACATCAGCGTTCTGAATCTGGAGGAGAAAAATGGAGAGCTCGTTGGCACGGTTCAGGTGAATGCTCCCAAGGGTGGCATGACTGGCACTACCGTCTCTGGTGCACTGGCCGCACACTTGATCGACGAGCTGCCCGTACTTGCCGCCATCGGACCGCTCACGAAAAACGGCATCCGCATCCGCGACGCCAAAGAGCTGCGCGTGAAAGAGTCAGACCGCATCGCACTGGTTGCGCGCAACCTGCGCGCCATGGGCGCCGAAGTCGAGGAGTTTGAAGACGGCCTGGATGTCCCCGGAGGCCAGCGCCTCCATGCCGCTGAAATCGATTCGGGTGGCGATCACCGTATCGCGATGGCCTTCTCCGTAGCCGCTCTTCGAGCGCGAGGCCACACTGTCATTCGCGGAGCCGACTCGGCAGCAATCTCCTTCCCCGAGTTCTTCGATATGCTCGATCGCGTCGCCGAGCGGTAGAACAACTAAATATCCTGGATACTCAACGTGCGTGGATCTGTGACGCGCTGCATCAGCGCTGCTGCAATCAGCATGAAGACGCCGCCCGCAATAATCGCGTAGAGGCGATTGCCATGAAGAAAATGGATCATGATCCATCCGAAGAAGAGCGATGCCAGGATTTCAGGGGTGACAATAAAAAAGTTGAAGATACCCATATAGACCCCGGTCCGCTCTGGCGGTAACGACGCCGCAAGCAATGCGTACGGCATCGAAAGAGTGCTTGCCCACGCTATGCCCACTCCGAGCATTGTGAGAAGCAGCATGTATTTGTCGTGTATCACCACCACGGAGATGAGCCCAACGGCTCCGCACAGGAGACACAGGCTATGTGTTTTTTTGCGGCCTAGTTTTCTTGCCAGGCCTGGTAAGACAAACGAAAATCCGAAGCACACCGCCGAGTAAGCCGCGAAGCAAATCCCTCCCCATTCAATGCCCGCCTTATAGCCAGGAGAACCTGGGTCGTCAGCGCCGAATACGTTGTGTGCCACAGCTACAGGGAAGTACAGCCACATGCAGAAGAGTCCTAGCCATGTAAACAACTGCACAGGGCCCAGCAGGCGCATGGTTTCGGGCATTTCCTTAACCGCGGTCAGAATCTCTCTCGCGCTGGCCATCAGCCCGACCTTTTGAGTTTTGGCTCTGCGAAAAGCCTCCATGTCTTCGGGCGGATACTCCGGCGTGGTCACGATCGTCCACAACACAGAGCCAAAGAATGCCGCCGATCCGATATAAAACGACAGGCGCACCGTCGTCGGAACAGCTCGTGTGTCGCCGGCGGCCTGGGTCATGTGAAAGACGTTGGTCAGCAGCCAGGGAAGCGCCGACGCGATCACCGCGCCCAGGCCGATGAACAGGCTCTGCATCGCGAATCCTCGCGTACGTTGGCCTTCCGGCAGTATGTCCGCAACAAAGGCGCGAAATGGTTCCATGCTCACGTTGATCGACGCGTCCAGGATCCACAGCATCCCCGCGGCCATCCACAGGCTCGAACAGTTCGGCATCAAAATCAGCATCAAGGAGCTGAGAATCGCGCCGACTAGAAAGTACGGGCGACGACGCCCGAGCGGTCCCCACGTGTGATCGCTGGCGTTTCCAATAATCGGTTGAACCAGCAGGCCAGTGAGCGGCGCTGCCAGCCATAGAATTGGAATCTGATGCGCCTCGGCCCCAAGGTATTCGTAAATGGCGCTCATATTCGCCATTTGCAGGCCCCAGCCAAACTGAATGCCGAGAAAACCAAAACTCATGTTCCAGATTTGCCAGAAACTGCGGTTTGGCTTCTGGAAACGGGTTGCTTGCTTTGCCTGCCCGGTGGCAGCTCCGTTGGGCAGAGCGGCTCCTTGCGTTGTTTCGATGCCGGGTGTGGGGTTTGAAGTTTTCATGGCTGATGCTCCAGCTGGGCGACCCTCTGATAGATGCGGGCCCCGAATGCGTCCAGCGCTACAAACGGGACGGCTACAATTTCTGATTTCGAAACCGGGAGATCGATCTCCTTCCATATCCGGGTATCGACCCAGACGGTTCCGCGAAATGGCGTGTTGGAAAGATTCACGGCCACCAGAAATTCCTCCTGAGCAGTGCGGCGAATGTAAGTGACCACATGCTGCTCATCGGAATTATGCAGCCATACGATCTCTCCCTGCTGCAACGCCGGATGCTGCTCCCTCAGCGCAGCCATCGCCGCATAGAACTTCGGATAATCCGGATGCCAGATAGCTGCATCCCAGTAGATCTTCTGCGCTTCGAAGAGAGCCGGGGCGGCAGATTGCGTAGAGTCACCGACCTCCATGCCGTTGTAGATGAGCGGAACGCCGTCAAGCGTGAGCATGAGCGCAGAAGCGGCAATGGCTCCGGGATAGCTGTACCGCGTAGTCGCCCGCAGCTCGTCGTGATCGTCGCTGATGCGCATGTGCAGTGCACCCCTTGGAAAGAGCGCCTGCTGCTGTTCAATGTTTGCGCGAATCGCCGCCGCTGGTTCGCCGCCCATGATGACGTCGTTCAGCGTGTGCATGAGGGGCCACGAATAATCGATATCGAATGCGCTCTTCAGCAGCTCCGGTTTGTTGGCTTCGGCGAGCATCATGATGTCCGGCTTGACCTTGTCGAGCGCCACGCGCGCCTGCTCCCAGAAATCGGTTGGCACCTCGCTTGCGGCATCGCAGCGGTATCCGTCGAGATCGAAATCTTTGATCCAGTAGACAAGCATGTCGAGCATGTACTGGCGCAGTTTGGGGTTGGAATAGTCGAGCCACGCGACGTCGGTCCAGTCGTAGGGATAAGTGATGTGGCCTTCCTTATCCTTCTTATAAAAATCCGGATGCGCCATCATCACGCTGTCCCACGCAGTGTGATTGGCGACGATATCGATGATCACTTTCATCTGCCGTTTGTGCGCTTCCTGCACAAGCCGGTGCAGATCGTCCTTCGTGCCCAGCGCCGGATCGATCGCGTAGTAGTCGCGGACGGCGTAGGGACTGCCGAGGCTGCCCTTCTTCTTGACCTGTCCATCCGGATGAATCGGCATCAGCCACAGGATGTTGACGCCCAGGCTATGCAATTCATCCAGGCGGCTGGTCACGCCGTTCAAGTCTCCCGTTGGCGAGAACGACCGCACAAACACCTGGTAGATGACACCCGACTTCAGCCACGCGGGAGATGTTCGGGCCGGTAGCGAGGAAATCGGCGGAGTGGTCTCCTGGGCGAACGGAAGAGACCCCGGCGCCAGAGTGGCCAGCGCAAGCAAATACGGGACGGCACGCCGCTTGAGATTCATAGGCGTGGAAGCATATCAGCCTAAGCTCTCGGCTCGCTAGGGCAGAATCCGGAGAAAGGCCCGGATGCTTCCCGGATACTTCAAGGATGAATAGGTTCACACGACTAGAGGATATCTCCAGCCTCTATCACTCACTCCGCAATGCTGCCGTCGGATCCACGCGCATAGCCCTCCGCGCCGGACCAAAGATTGCGAGAATCGCCACCAGCAGCATGGCCGCCAGCACAATCGGGTAAAGCCCAGGCGCATTAACCGAGAGGCCCGTGAAGATCGAACCAAAGAGTTTCGGCAGCGGCAAAGCCATTACGAGCCCGATCGCCGATCCGATCGCAGCGATCTTCAAGCCTTCTCGCAGGATCATCCATGAAATATCCGATCCTTTCGCTCCTAGGGCCAGCCGGATGCCGATCTCGTGCGTTCGCTGTCCCACCGAATAGGCAACGAGCCCATAGATTCCGATGGCTGCGAGAGCGAGCGCAAGAAGCGAGAAGATACCCAGCATCTGGGTGAAGAGCGGATTTCCGTTCTTCTGGCTGTCGATGACGCCCTCCATGCTCATCACGCGAAGCAGCGGAAGCTCAACATCTAGCCCGGCCACGGCTTGTCGAAGCGCGGGCATGAGGCTGTCCGGCTCGACATTCGAGCGAAGCATGATCGAAAAGTACGAAACAGGCCGCTGAAGAAAGGCCTGATAAACCTCCGGATCGACACGCGTTTCTTCGGAGTAGCTCTTCACGTCGCTGACCACTCCCACAATCTCGCTCCATGCCGGCTCAGTGTCTTTGGTATCAACCCGAATTTGTTTTCCCAGCGGATCGCGATCCGGAAAGTAGCGATGAGCAAACTCCTGATTGATGAGCACCACGCGCGGCGTATTGGCATCATCCGTCTCAGTGAATGCGCGGCCGCGCAACAATGGGACGCCCGCCACCTGAAAATAATCTGTAGTGACTACGACGTTGGACGCAAAGCGCTGCTGGCTCGCCGGCGATTCCGGTTCGCCCTTGATGCGGATTGGGACAGTTCCGAAACCGGACGACGGAAGACTCGATGCGATGGCTGCATCCTCAACGCCGGGTATCTGTTGCAGGCGTGAAACGAGGCTGCGAACGAAAGCGCTCTGCTGTGAGGAATCGCTGTATCGCGCCTGATCCAGTGACACGCCCGCCGTCAGAATATGGTCTGGCCTGAAACCCAGCTTCTGGCGCTCCAGCATATAAATTCCTCTCACCAGCAGACTGCAGCCAATGAGAAGAAACAGCGCCATCGCGAACTCGCCGCCGACGAGCACAGCACGCAAGCGGCTGTGAGACCGGCCTGCGGTCGCCGCCCGGCCTTCGCTTCTTAGATCTGCATTGATCTCGATGCGTGAGTTCCTCAGAGCAGGAGCCAGACTCGACAGAACGGCGCAAGCCAGAGAAACACACACGGCAAAGGTCAGAACGTTTGCGTCCAGCCTCAATGGCACGGCGCTGATTGCATCGTTAAAGGTCAAACCTGCCCGCAGCAACCGGATACCCGCATATGTCAACAGCAGACCGGCTCCGCAACCCAGGAGTGCAATGACCAGGCCTTCGGTCAGAAGTTGCCGCACGATGCGTACACGGCTTGCTCCCAGCGACGCGCGCACCGCCATCTCCTTTTGCCTTCCCGCGGCGCGCGTCAGCAACAGGCCGGCAACGTTGGCGCAGGCAATCAGCAGGATAAAGCTCACCGTCGTCATGATGACAGCCAGCGCAGTGCGGATCCCGAAGCTATAAACCAGAAAATCTGGCAGCGTTTTCGCCGTCGCGCCCCACCGCTTTTCAGTTTCCGGAAAATCCTTCTCAGCCTGCCGCGCGAGCATCGCCAATTCTGCGCGCGTTTGCTCCAGACTCACGCCCGGCACGAGCCTCGCAAACAGATACAGAGAGCGATCTTTACGCGCGGCCGCGGTTTGATCGGCGGCGGTTAGCGTCAGCGGCGTCCACAATTGCGGAGTGAAACCCAGCAAGCTGAATTCTGCCCCCATTACTCCCACCACAACGTAGTTTTCACGATTCAGACGCACTGTCTGCCCAATCACCGAAGGATCCGAACCGAAGCGGCGCTCCCACAGACCATGGCTGAGTATCGCTACGTGATCGTGCCCCGGCTGATCTTCTCCAGCCGCGAAAGTGCGCCCCAGTTGTGAAGACACGCCAAAGACGCTGAAGTAGTTCGGCGATACAGCCGCGTATTGAATCGCTTCCGGCTGACCGCGCCCCGTCAGGCTGGCCGTTCGAAACTCATCGGCGGCAGCCATCTCCGCGAACACCTTGTTATCGGAGCGCCATGCCAGGTAATTGGGTGCGGAAACAGAATTGGCGTCAGGCTGAAATCCCCGGTCAGGGTTCACACCCGAGATGACCACCATCTTCTCCGCATCGCGTCCCGGCAGTCGTGGCATTAAGAAGGCGCTGACCATGCTGAACATCGTTGCGTTGACGGCGATGCCCAGCGAAAGCGTCACCACTGCCGTCAGCGTGAACCCCGGCGCCTTGATCAGCTGTCGCACAGCAAACCTCACATCTGCCCACATGCTTTCGATGGTTGGCCACTGCCAGACCTCACGGCTGCGCTCTTCGAGCAGCGCCACATTCCCGAACTCCCGCCGCGCAGCTCTCTCCGCGTGCTCGCGAGACATGCCCTCTTCCATCAGCTCCTCGATCTTCTCCTCGAGGTGTTCCCTGATCGAAACCGACAGGTCGTCATAGCGGCGGCCACGGGAGAAAAGCTGTCTGAACCAACTCATACGGCCTCCTAGGCCTCTGCCACGGCGAGCACGCGGGTGATGCCGGCAAACATCTTTTCGAAGCTCGAGACTTCCTGCTCCAGGCGCCGCATGCCCGCATCGGTCACCCGATAGATCCGCGTAGGCCGCCCCTTCGCCGAAATTCCCGCTTCCGACTCCAGGCATCCTTTTTTCAGCATGCGTTGCAGCGCGGGATAGAGTGAGCCTTCCTCGATCTTCAGCAGATCGTCGGAGACTTGCTTAATGTGCTTGGCCAGCGCATAGCCATGCATCGGCTTCACTCGAAGTGAATGGAGAATCATCAATTCCAAAGCGCCGGAAAACAGGTCGCGGTGTTCAGGACTCTTAGCCATGAACTGTATATATTCTTAAATACCTATTTTGTAAATAGTCTTTTGAAGTCAGGGGAGCTTGGGAAGTTCCTCGCAAGCCTGCTTGAATCCGCCGTCGCAGGCCCTCTTGAACAGGGTGCGTGCCTGCCCGTAATCCTGAGGCCCGCCCAGGCCGATTTCATACAGCCTGCCGAGCCAACTGCAACCGACCATCTCGCCGCCATTGCAGGCCTGCTCGTAAAGCGCGCGTGCTTGTCCAGCGTCCGGCAATGTACCCTGGCCATTTTGATAGAGCGAACCGAGAGCCGTGCAACCGAGCATGAACCCGCCGTCGCAGGCCTTCCTGAACAGAGCGCTAGCCTGTCCGTAGTCCCGATCAACGCCCAGCCCATTGAGATAGAGCATTCCCAGCGACGAACACCTCGCCATAGATCCACTAGACCCACTAGATCCACTAGACCCGCTAGACCCGCCGTTACACGCCTTCTTATAGAGAGAGCGCGCTTCCGTGTAGTTCGCCTTCCCGCCCAGGCCTTTTTCGTAGAGCGCGCCGAGATTCCCGCAGCTTTCTATGCTTCCGCCATCGCAGGCCTGCTTGTCGAGCAGGCGCGTCTGTTCGTAGTCCTGGTCCACGCCGCCCCAGGCGTAATAATAGAGATCGCCGAGCAGCCCGCACGAGTCCGCATTGCCGATGTTGCAAGCCTTCTCCAGAAGAGGTTTCGCCTCTGTGTATCGCTTCTGATCGAACAACGCGCGCCCCTCCTTCGAGCTCTGCGGAGCGACGATCACGGGTGGCCCATTCAAGCCCTCAGTTGGCTTGAGTGGGGCACTTCCCGTCCCGCCGTTTGCCTGGGCCATCGCAGCTGGCGCCAGCATGAAGATAGCGATCAGGGCGGCGGAGGCGATCAGGTTTCTGCGCATATGTCTCACTGAACACCACAGAGCAAGGGGTGAACCTATGGTAGCTGCTCTTGGGAAATGCAGACCACCGCTGCATTCTCGTTTCATGGACATTTGAGTACCGGCTGTCAAAGACCGTCGGACACCTCCTGCCTTATCTGGCAGCGATGCGTGTTGCCAGCCCGGATAGCCCATAAAGCCAGATCACGAGCGTGATGACGGAAACTAGAGTCGTCATCGAAACCGTGGACGCTACCATCGTTTCCTCGCAGTGATACTCTCCCGCAAGAATGTAGGCGGTCTTGGCCGTGGGCACTGCGGCGCAGATTACGGCAGCAATGGTATAGAGCGGGTCGAGCCCCAAAGACACGCTCAATCCGTACACGATCAGAGGCATGATGACGAGCTTGACGACCGAGAGCAGCGATGCTCGCCCAAGATTGGCGCGCAATCCCTCGATCGACAGCCCCAGTCCGATGGCGAACAGCGCACAAGGCGTAAGCGCATCGGCCAGAATGTCCAGATAAGCAGTGACCGGCCCGGGCATGCGGAGACCGAGCACCGACAAAAGCATGCCGATCAGGGTCGATATGACCAGCGGGTTAAGCACGACATGCTTGACTGTAACCATTGGAGCCGTGCGTGTGCCATGCGCATCCCGCTGACCAAGTTCGAGCAGGATCACGGCTGCTGGAAACATCACTATGGCCACGAATACCGTGGCAATGGCCGCCGGCAACACGGCGCGCGGACCATAGATCGCCTGCAGGACGGGTAAAGCGACGAAGCCGGTATTGGTCATCGACGCCGCCATGCCATGCATCGTTCGGCTCGCGAGACTTCGGGAAGCATGAATGCTCATGATGCCGAACACGAGCATGAAGCAAAGGAGAGAACCACCGCCAAAGGCAACAAGAAAGCGCCAATTAATCAGCGAACGACTGGGTTCCTGTGCAATGGTGACGATCAGCAATGCCGGCATCGCGATGTTATAGGCGAAGTGAATCAGCGCGTCAGACAATGCCCGCGACAGGTAGCCCGTATAGGCAACGACCCAGCCAGTCAGGATCACTGCAAAGACAGGTAGGATAAGGTCAGCGATCCGCACCGGGGATATCTCAAACTAACTCGCTAACAATTGCATGGAGAGTGCGGTGCAGTCAACGGCGCCGGGACTTAAACTCTGTTCGGTTGACTCCACTGGCGACCGCGCCAATTCGATCGTTGAAAGGACAACATGCTGGACCATGTCTTTCTCACAGTGAGCGATATCGAACGCTCGACATTGTTTTACGAACAGGCACTGGCTCCACTCGGCATCAATGAGCGCTTTGATTACGACGGCAGGAACGGGCCGCCAGGCCATCCTGACCTCAAAGGCTTCGGTGCAAACGGACGCTTGTACCTGTGGCTGCGTGAGGGTGCGGCGGATAGCCATGCCGCGCATATCGGCTTTGTCGCCAACAGTCGAAGTCAGGTCGAAGCGGCCTATGCCGCCGCGATTGCGGCAGGAGGCACCGACAATGGTGCACCCGGTGTCCGACTCTACTATGACCCACGTTACTATGCTGCAAATGTGCTGGACCCTGACGGTTACGGTATCGAATTCGTCTACAAGAGCTGGCAGCACTGACGATAAACACGCTGCACAGTGAATGGACTCATGGTTCAAAATCCCTGTCGGCAGTCTTGCTAAGTCGGCTTGTCGGAGGTGACCTTCCGGCTGGTACCATGCAAGCCATGAATAAACTTTCGCCATTCCTCTGGTTCAACGACAACGCCGGAGAAGCCGCCGAGTTCTACCTGAGCGTCTTCCCGCACGCGCGCAAGCTCGATGAGCTGCGTTCCAAAGGCGTCGGTCCCTGGCCCGTGGGCAAGATCGCCACCATCACGATTGAGCTTGAGGGGCAGGAGATGGTCTTTCTCAACGGCGGTCCCTCGCACCAGCTCAACCCCGCCTTCTCGTTCTTCGTCCGCTGCGAATCCCAGCAGGAGATCGACAGCTACTGGGACAAGTTGATCGAAGGCGGCAAACCTATGGCCTGCGGATGGCTCACAGACCGCTTCGGCCTCTGCTGGCAGATTGTGCCGGGTAATATCGGTGAGCTGATCAGTCACCCCAAAGCTATGGAAGCCATGATGGGGATGATCAAGATGGACCTGCCCGCTTTGGAAGCCGCCGCACGCGAGAGCTGAAAGCCTCATCCAGGTACCAATCCGTATCAGCCAGCATAGACGATCACTCGATGAGCGGTTTGGCCTGTACGCAATAATTAAGAATTAGGCGGGGACGGTGAATACAACCGACCTATCGGCATCGTTGCGTGGCGCTACAGGATCTGACCTTCCCTACCGAAACAAATATCAGGCACGTCCTGTGAGCTTGAGCAGTCTGGATGCATTCGTTATCGTCACCGAACCATAGGAGCGAGTGAGAATTCTCGCTGACTCCAGATGAGCTAGAGCAGTATTAACCGTGGCTCGACTCAGGTTGGTGAGGCTTGCCAAGTCTGTCTGAGAGGCGCGAATCAGAGATTCTTCTTTGGGCAGATCACCCAGCAGATTCGCCAGCATAGCGGCAAGGCGGGTCATAGGCTCTTCGCGTTTCAGCGCATCAATGACGTTGATTGCAGTAGTAAGGTTTTCCATCAGAATCATCGTCAACGCCCGCCCGGCCGATGCAGACTCTGCCCCAAGAATCTGTAATTGAGCACGCATCATTCGGAAAACATACGATTTCGAACGGGCCGTTACACCCACGATTCGTCGTTCGCCTACGACACCCAGCCCTCCCACCCAAAAGCCAGGACCTTCCAAATAAACCAAAGAGGATGCCAGGCCCCGTTCTTGAAGATGGATCTCCACTCGGCCATCGGCGACACCATACAGAGAGCCAGGTCCGTCACCGGCATGATAGAGCTGCTGAGTCGCATTGACCTGAATGAGGTCGCACTTTGATAGCCATAAGTCCTGAAAATCGGGCGGCATTTGAGAAAGCCAACCACGGCGAAGGACTACGGCCTCACATTCCGCTCGAGTTAATTTATTCAAGAATGTCAACCGTTTGACATTCTATACCGCAGATAAGGACATAATTTCAGTCTGGGAAAGTTTTCGTTAGCCATGCCGCTTCAAGATTTAGCAAAACAGCTGTCAAACCCGGTTGCCAAGCGGGGGAGCTGCGCACCAATGGAGCTGGTAATGAGCTGTTGATCTTGGGAAGGAATGTTGATTTGCAAAGGAGATGAAATGAATCGACGAGAATTTTTTCTTCCTACCGCAGTAGGCGCAGTTGTCACCGCCGTCGCAGCATCGCGGTTAGACCTCGGACTTCAACCAGTTATGGCTCAGGACGGCAAGTTGACCCTCAGTGGCCAACCGCCGCAGGGATCGACCTGTTCGATCAAGGATTTCGGTTATCAAATCAAATACCAGCGGGCCTTCGAAGCGGTTTTATGGAATATGCCCGCGATTGCGATCTATTCCTTTCGTCGCGCTGCTTTCGACGATCTCGGCCTGAAAGACAACGACATCATTGCCTATTCGACAACAGCCACACCATTGCTCGAAGCCATCACTGCCAACAGCACAACGCCCTACATCTCTGCCTTTACGGACCTTCGTAAGGGACCGGCCGTACTGGAGCTTCCAGTCGCCGGCCCTGACGGCAGTCTCTACGGCCAAGTTGTCGATGCCTGGCAGTTCACCATCGCCGACGTCGGTCCTGCCGGTCTGGACAAAGGCCAGGGCGGCAAGATGCTCTTCACCCCGCCCGATTATAAGGGCACTGTACCAGACGGGTATATTCATGTGCCCTCACCGAACTATCGCGTCGCCTTTGCCTTCCGTTCCGTTCCTGCGAAGGGCAAGACGGCCGCCGACGCATATCAATACGCCAAGCGGCTCAAGATGTATTACCTCTCTGACGCCGCGAATCCGCCACAACAGAAGTTCCTCGACCCCACCGGCAAGCGCTACCCGACACTCCCGTTCTACGACGAGCGGCACTTCGAGGACATGCACGCCATCATGAGTGTTGAGCCGGTACGAGACCACGACAAGGTCATGATGGGAATGCTTATGTCGCTTGGAATCGAAAAGGGAAAGCCCTTCAACCCGGACGAAACTACTAAGCGCGCAATGCAACAAGCCGCGATCGACGCCTGGTTCTACCTGCAGTACTGGTATGACAATTTCCCGACCGAGAAACTCTACTGGCCCGATCGCCATTATGCCTCGCTCCTCCAGACCGATGACAACAAAGCCTTCAACTTCGTTTACGAAGATCGCGTCGATCTTATCAACCGCCCCGCCGAGTATTTCTGGTGCACTTATATGCCAAAGGTTCTGAGCGACTCTCCTGCCACCCAGTACCTCATGGCCGTGGCCGACAAGAACGGAAAGCTGATTGAGGCCGGCAAGACCTACAAGATCGATGTGCCAAAGGACATGCCGGTGAATCAATTCTGGGCCCTGACCTGTTATGACCGCGCTACCATGTCCTTTATCTACACCGACTCGAACCGAACGACGTTATCGTCCTACGACCTAGGCAAGATGAAAAAGAACGCCGACGGTGGCGTGACGATATATATCGGACCCAAGGCCCCAACTGGCCTCGAGTCCAACTGGCTGCCAACAGCAGGTCACCGTCCGCTGCCAGCGATGCGTTGCTATGGGCCTACGGAGGAATTGAATAACAAAACCTTCAAGCTGCCGGACTTCGAGCTTGTTAGCTGACCCGGCAAAGAGGGTAATTGGGTCGCCACCAATTCCGGCAAAAGCTACTTCGTCATCTTCCGCTTCTACGGTCCTTCCGAAATTGCCATCAAAAATGGCTGGGGCCCAGGAGACATAGAGAAGGTGAACTAAACCTCTATATAAAGGCGGAACGAAGATTCGGGCCGCCCTAGCCTCCTCAATCGCCCGAGGAAAGATCTAGTCATTTGTGGACGAGTGCCTGGTGCCCCATTCAAGCCCTGGGTTGGCTTGAGTGGGGCGGTCCCAGAGCCGCTACGCGAACGGATTCTTCACCTGCACCGCTCCAAACCGCTGTCCATCCTGCAGGTCTTCGCTGTAAAGTTTGTCGCATCTTGCCTCCGTCGCCGCCGCTACGATCAGCGAGTCATACCACGCGAGTTGATAACGACTCTGCATGTGAAGCGCCTCGGTAAACAGAGATGGCGATGAGTGGATCGCCAGCAACGGCCCGAGAACGGCGTTGAGGTATTGTTCCGCATCCGGCGTCGTGATCGGCGGAACGATACGCCGCAAGGCAAAATTGAAGAACTCCTGCACAACCTGGTAACTGATCACGCCCTTGCGCGTGGCAATCGCTTCACGGATCAGTTTTCGCGCCTCTTCCGCCTTCGCTGGCGCGCCCACGTCGAAGGAATAGATGAAGATATTTGTGTCGAGAAAAAATCTACCGCTCATTCAGTTCGTCGCGGGAGAAATGACGGCCGGCTTTCACATACTTGAGCCGTTGCATCAGAGCCTCGTACTCTGTAGCGCTCCCAGGCTGCGCGGTGAACTGAAGCAGCCATTCCCGAAACGCCGCATTCAGGGTGGTGTGTTGAGCTCTTGCCTTGTTGCGAGCTTCCTCGATGAGGTGCTCATCAGCGCTGAGAGTAACGTTCTTCACGAAAATAGTGTACACGATAATCGTGTACACTGGCACGCGATCTCTATCCCAGCTGTTTCGTGGCCGAGAATTTCCCCAAATTCGATACAATAGAAATAGAAGCACAAGAAGCCCGGCCGCATAGCAGCCGGGCTTTTCCTTTGCGCCTGCGGATCATTCCCAAAACGGGAAGACCTTCCATCTAACCCGTTTAGTATCTATTAAGTAGAGGTAAGTACCCTGGAATGAATTAATTAGGAGCCAACCCACATCTTAACTTCAATGAAATGAAATAAATGGATGAAATGAAGGGGGATATGGGGGAGGGGGGGTAGGGGTCGGTAGGCCGTAACGTTACCCCGGTCGAACCGAAGCTCGTCTCTAGTGAACCACGCCCAGGTCGTCGGCAGGCCAGTAGACGAAGGCAGCTTTCCCGTAGATCAGATTCCGCTCCACCGGACCGAAGTCGCGGCTGTCGCTGGAGATGGAGCGATGATCGCCCATCACGAAGTACTCACCCTGCGGAATGACCATCTCCGGCATGGAGCGCACGTCGCGGTAGGGACGTGGCACGTACTCCTCGTCGATCCGCTGCCCGTTGACGTACACCCGGCCCCCGTCGATCCGGAGCGAATCCCCCGGCAGCGCGATGACGCGCTTGATATAGCTCTTCTCCGGGTCGCGCGGATAGTGGAAAACCACGATATCCCCGCGCGAGATACTTCCGAAGCGATAGACGAATTTGTTGATGAAGAGCCGATCCTGATCGCGCAGCTGCGGCTGCATCGAAGTGCCTTCGACGCGCACCGGCTGATACAGGAAGGTGATGATCATGAACGACGCCGCCACCGAGATGAGCACGTCGCGAACCCACAGACGCAAATGAGTTGGAGCCGCGCCCGCCTTTCCAGGTTCGGGTTGCGTCGGTGGTTGTTGAGTCTCGTCAGTCATTCTGGGGATTTCCCTGCCTTTTCTATCTTACTGGCATCCGATCGTTCCGAGGGGACAAAGAACCCTGGGATGCTGGACCGGCTTCGGCAGCATCCGCGGCTGCTGGCCGCTAGGAACATATCCCGGAGCGTCCGCCACAGTGAGGTTCGCCTCCTCAAGCTGCAGGGGACGCTGCAGCACCATCTCGATCGTCGACCCCTGCTCGAGCATGACCTCACTACCGCGCGTGAAGAGGGTGTAAAGTATCCCGCCGACTGCTCCACCTAGCGCTCCATAGCCGACGCCCGCCCCGGGATGATCGGAAGCCGCCCCGATGATGCCTCCCAGACCCGCGCCAGTAGCGGCGCCTGTAGCAATAGCCCCGATATCCTTGCCCTTGCTCCCCTCCTGCTCGATGGTGCCTTCGCTGCCCTTCACTCTCGGCCCATTGGATCCCGGCAGGCTATTGACAGCGCCGGGAATGCTCACCACCGAACCGTTGGGAAAGATCATGGTGGTGAAGTGCATCGTGACCTGCGCGCGGCCCTTCACGTGACCGGGGCGCACCACCGTGTCGATCACCCCCTGGACATAGACGCCAGAGGGAATGACAACGTGGCCGTCCGCCACCACGGGGAAACTGGAGGAGAGATACACCCCGTCGCCGGGTTGGGCAGTCTTGGTATTCACCCCGCTGTGCAGCGCGAGCAAGACCTTGGTGCCGGCAGGGACCTCGAACGTCTTGACCGGGGGCGTACCCGCCGGACCCCCGGGCGTGGGGGCTGCAGATGGCGTCGCGGTTGGGGCTGCTGCCGCCAGGGGAACCGGAGCGCTAGCTTCCGGGGGTGCTGGCGTTGTCGCCGTCGCGGGAGCGGCCTCAGTTGCGGCGGGAGGGGGGGAGGGATCAGGCGTGGTCAGCGGCGTTGTTTGTGCGCTGGCGAGCGAACTGAGAAACGCCGCGCACCCCACGAATCCGAATATTTTCCTCATAAGTTTGATCCACTCCCGCTATTCTCTCGCAAAGACGCGCCCGTGGCTCTGAATTAATAGAACCCGAATTAATAGACGATGGCCGGTCGGGTCGAGTTAGCGAGGAGCCCACGCGTCCACGATCTCCTTCGCCACCTTGGCCATCAGGACCTCGGCTGGGTTGTCCGGCGTCCAGCTTTGATCCTCGTTGCCGTAGGTGAATTCCGAGATAACAATCGGCCCATGCTTCGTATAGACGACACCCACATCGTTGCGAACGGCGTCTAGTGCACCAGTCTTATTGGCAATACTTGATTCGCCCTCGCTTGTGTCCAATGTCTCGAGGTAGCGCGGGATGCTATTCCGGTAGAACTGGTTCCTGAGCATGTGGAGAGCCGCGTCGCACAGGGCGTGATCAGCGGGGTTCGCCTCTGTGGGACTGCCAGGCGGATTCAGATCGCACGTGACGAAGCGCTTCATCACGCTGGCCATTTCTCGTGCTGTTGTCTTGCCCAGGCCAAATACCTGCTGATCGGCTGGCATCGGCCCTGCGGCAGGTTTGTAGACTTTCTTGTAGAGCCACGTATTCTTAAGGCCGAGCGAAACGATGCGATCGTCGACGTTCTTGAGTCCGAGATGGTCGATCGAGAGGTTCGTCGCCGTGTTGTCGCTCAGGACGACCATGAGCGTCAGTGCGTCCTTGAAAGTCAGCACCTGGGGCGTGTCGAAGAGCGGCAGAATCCCCGAACCTGAAACCTGGTCGTCATGGTTAAGCGTGACCTTGTCCTCAAAATGCGTCCTGCCTTCGCGGATCTGCTGGAGCGCCTCATAGAGCACCGTCAGCTTGATCACCGACGCAGTCTGGACCGGCGTGTCCGCACCGAGACTCACCGTCCTGCCGGTCGTAAGATCTTCAGCATAGAGGACAATCTTGCCGTGATGGGCAGCGGTGAGCGAGCGCAATCTCGCTTCGAGGGCGACACCTTGTCCGACCACGAGCTGTGCATGCAGGCCGGCCGCGCCTATCAGACTGAACACCAGTGAACCGCAGAATTGCATCTTCGTCATCTTTACCGATTCCATAAAATGGGCTCGCCGACACACCCGTGGAAAAGTTCGTCGGAGACACCGCATCAAAGGCTACAACAATTAGAGAAATGCCTTAAGATAAGCAAACTTCCATGCCTCCTCCGCCGACTTCAATCCCCGAAACAGCGTTAGACGGCCGCCAACGCTTCCGCGGGGCGCGAGAGATACTGGAGCGAGCAGTTTCTGAAGGCGTTTTCCCGGGAGCTGCCTACGGTATCTTGCTGAACGGTGATGTGGTCGCGCTCGACGCAGTGGGGCGATTCACCTTTGATCCCGCCGCCCCCGAAGTCACGCCCGGCACTGTCTTCGATCTCGCCAGCATCACCAAGGTGATGGCGACCACGGCCATGGCCATGTTGCTCTATGATCGGGGCCGCGCTCGCGGCGGGGATCGAGGCCGCGCCGGTAGCGGCGATCGAGGCGTTCTCGACCTCGACGCGCGTCTCGGAGAAATTCTTCCCGGCTTTGTCATCGGTATGGAGCCACACTCACACAAAGAGCGGGTCACACTGCGCATGCTGCTCGCTCACTCGTCGGGATTGCCGGGGTACGGGCGACTCTTCGAGGACCACCAAACTCCGGAGGCTTTGCTGCGTGCAGCCTTGCGCATTCCGCTCCAAGTCGATCCCGGCACCCGCGCGGAATACTCGGACATCGGATTCATCTTGCTCGGCAAAGCGCTGGAGGTTCTGTCCGGCGACCTGACTGCACGCTTCTTTTGGCGTGAGGTCGCCACTCCACTCGGCCTGGAAACCGCGCGCTTCTGTCCCCCTCGGGATTGGCGCGAGTACATTCCTCCCACGGAAGATGACCGGGTCTACCGACGGCGCATAGTTCAAGGCGAAGTACAGGACGAAAACTGCCACGTGCTCCGCGGAGTCGCTGGCCACGCGGGACTTTTCTCGAATGCTCTTGATGTGCTCCGTTTCGCTGCTTGCATCCTTGACGAGGGCCGAACGCACTCCGGGCGTCAACTCTTTCAACCCGAGACAATCAGGCTTTTTGCCACTCTCCAAACGGAGCCTTCGGGCACCACCCGCGCCCTCGGTTGGGATACACCGAGCGAGCCATCGTCTTCGGGTAATTGCTTCGGCAAGAACTCCATCGGACATCTTGGTTATGCAGGTACTTCTCTGTGGATCGATCCGGAACGCAAACTGGCGGCGGTCTTGCTTACGAATCGCACCTGGCCAGACCGGGCTAACAAGGCGATCCAGGAAGTGCGTCCGGCGTTCCATGATGCCATCGCGTCGGAATTGCACTGACGATCTTCTCTGGGCGCGCGAATTCAGATGCAAGACGCGTGAGTTGGCGTTAGAATTAGGCAGCACACGTTTGGGAAACACACACAACTATGGCCACTTTGACGCACCCGCAGGCTGATATTAAAAGTTCAAATCATAAGCCCACCCATCACACTTCAAACCTGCACGACCTGATGACGGAGAGCCCTAACGACGCATCGCAGGGGTTTGATACCAAGTCCGCTCTAGAGATCGCGCGCATCATCAACCACGAAGATTCGAAGGTAGCTGCCGCCGTAAAAAAAGCGCTACCCGAGATCGCCCAGGTCATCGATTCCGTGGCGCGCAGCCTGCGCGAAGGCGGCCGTCTGATTTATATAGGAGCTGGATCGAGCGGCCGCATCGCTTCGCTCGATGCCTGTGAATGTCCTCCCTATTTTTCGACCACGCCGCAGACGGTTCAGTACATCATGGCTGGCGGCCCCAAGGCGCTCGCATCGCCCGTTGAGGTCAATGAGGACTCCGAGGAATTGGGCCAACGCGACATAGCGCGCCGTCGCCCGACCCGCAAAGACATGATCATCGGTCTTTCAGCCAGCGGACGCACACCCTACGTCGTTGCCGCAATCGCGTATGCGCGTGCGCGCGGAGCAAAGACCGCCTGCATCACCTGCAACCAGAACGCGCCTCTGGCGGCAGCCGCCGATATAGCCATCATCGCCGACGTCGGCCCGGAAGTCATTTCTGGCTCAACCCGTATGAAGGCCGCCACTGCGCAGAAGATGATCACCAATATGATCACCACCGGCGCGATGACACGACTCGGCTACGTGTACGAAAACCTCATGGTCAACGTACACATGCAGAACTCCAAGCTAGTCGAGCGCGGTATTGGCATTCTGATGCGCGCCTGCCATATCAGCCGCGACAAGGCTGTTGATGTCATCAAGTCCGCGGGCCGGAGCGTACCGGTCGCCCTGGTTATGCTCAAGGCCGGCGTTGACAAACCCGAAGCTGTTCGCCGCCTCGCCAGATCCGACGGCAATGTACGCCTCGCCATCGAAGACACAACAATGGAACTATAGATCAAGAAACCATCTGACTCCCATAGCCCGCCGTGCAGTCACGGCGGGATTTCATTTTCAGGCAATCTTTCCGACGATGGACGGGCGCAGTGGCTCGAGGCCAACTCGGAGCGGGTTTCAAACTAAACACCTGCTCTGCCTTCCCACAGCCCGCCCATTTACACTACCGCAAACAGGAATGCGGCAAGGAAAAGCACAGGAACTATGGACAAGCTTGTAATTCGCGGGGGCAATCCCCTGCTTGGAACCGTTCGCGTCAGCGGCGCGAAAAACTCAGCACTTCCCTGCATGGCCGCGGCCATCCTCACAGAAGAGGAGGTCGTGCTCGAAAACATTCCGCAGGTACGCGACATCGAAACCGAACGTAAGCTGCTCGTCTCCATGGGCGGAGAAGTTGAACTGGGCTACGGTCGCGCGCAACATCGCACCACGATCAGTTGCCGCACTCTCGATCCCGTTGCCAACTATGAGATCGTAAAGACGATGCGCGCCTCCTCCCTGGTGCTTGGCCCACTTGTGGCCCGCACTGGCCGTGCGCGCGTCGCCATGCCCGGAGGGTGCGCCATCGGAGGACGCCCCATCGACCTGCATATCAAGGGTCTGGAGACGATGGGCGCCACCATTGTCTACGAACACGGCTACATTGAAGCGCGCGCAGAGCGGCTCAAGGGCGCGCACATTAACTTTGACAAGATCACCGTCACCGGCACCGAAGACCTCCTCATGGCTGCCGTTCTGGCGGAGGGCGAGACCGTTCTCGAAAACTGTGCTCGCGAGCCGGAGGTCACCGATCTGGCCGCGCTGCTCACCGCCATGGGCGCAAAGGTCGAAGGCGCTGGCACATCCGTTATTCGCGTGCATGGCGTGGAGAAGCTCCACGGCGCGCGCCATCGCATCAACCCTGACCGCATCGAGGCCGGAACCTTCCTCATCGCCGGAGCCATTACCGGCGGAGACATCTGCGTCGCCAACTGCAATCCTGCGCACCTCGGCGCAATCATCGGCAAGCTTGAAGAGGCCGGGGCACGCATCGACATCCTAGGCAAGGACTCGATCCGCGTTCGCAGCGAAGGCAATCTGAAAGCCGCTGACGTCTCGACCGAAGAATATCCCGGCTTCCCCACCGACATGCAGGCACAGTACATGGCCCTGGCCACGCAGGCCGAAGGAACCTCCGTCGTCACCGAAAACATCTTCGAAAACCGCTTCATGCATGTGCAGGAGCTGGTGCGCATGGGTGCGAACATCAAAGTCGACGGACGCACCGCGACCATTCGCGGCAAGTCGCCATTATCTGCCGCAGCGGTCATGTGCTCCGACCTACGCGCCTCGGCATCTCTCGTGTTGGCGGCAATGGTTGCCGACGGAGAGTCGATTCTCGATCGTGTTTACCACATGGATCGGGGGTACGAGCACATCGAGGAGAAGCTCCGTGGTGTCGGCGCGCAGATTCGCCGCATGGGCAATGTTTTCGCTGATAAACGGGAGTTGGCAACTGCTGAAACGCACTGATTTTCCGCAACGAATGAATGAATCGACTTCCGGCAGATCATTCGTTCTCTTTTCAGCATCCCATCGTGTTAGGAGAGACAAATGCCCACGGATGACCGAGTTTTACGCGATCACCTCCTGGAGTTCATGCGCGGCGGGAGCGCGCATGTAGATCTGGCCACCGTTCTCGATGATTTTCCGGAGAAACTGCAAGGTAGCAGGCCCGAGAACGCACCATTCACTCCTTGGCAGCTTCTTGAACACATGCGGTTCACGATTAATGATCTGCTGCTCTTCTCTACAGATCCCAAATACGTTGCGCCGAAATGGCCGGACGAATACTGGGCTGCGAAAGATACCCCTACGTCACCGAGTGATTGGCGGAAGTCCGTGAAAGCGCTCAAGGCTGATCTTAATGCCTTCGAGAAATTGCTTCAGGACTCGGACTCGAATCTGTACGCAAAAATCCCCTGGGGTGATGGTCAAACCCTGCTGCGCGAGATCATGCTGGCGTGCGATCACACTAGCTACCACCTTGGCGAAATGGTCTTGTTGAGAAGGCAGCTCGGGGCGTGGAAAAAATAGAAGACGCGCTCTTCACTTCCAGCTGACGGCCAGCTGCCAGCGAAGGTTGCGCGTGGCCGTCTTCCGCAGAACCCGCTCGTACTCCTCAAGTTCATTCACGACCAGCAGAGTCTCCGTCCCAAGTGTGGTCGGTGCATCTTTAAGAAAGTCATGAAGGGTAGAAATCGTGGCCAGGCCGTCTTCTGGCGAAAACCACTGCGGGGGCGGCAAGGTCTTAGCCCATTCCGGATCGCCCGCGCCTTCTTCCAGCAGCAGGGCCATCGAATTCTGATCGGCAGAGAAGAACTCAAGCAGCGGTTTCACCCCTAATCGGACGGCGAGTTTCTCCAGAGCATCCTCATTGCGCGCCAAGGCGTGTCCGTTGACGAAGATATCGTAGCCCGGATCCTCACCCTCAACGACGATATACATGGACGCGCTCATTGTCAGTCTGCCTGCCCTTTAGCTTACCCGACTCAGCCAATCACCTTTGCTCTGATCGTACTTCAGAATCGGATGCCGTCGACGCGCCAATGGTCCGGTTTGTTATCTGAAGAGTTACGCCCTCCTCGCCGGCCTCACCGGCCCCACGCAATAACCAGAACGTCGCGCCAATGATGATTCCCGCCCCGGCCCACGTTTCCACTGAGAGTTTTGCGCGCAGAAACCAGGCCGCTTCCCCAACCGCAACCAGGGTAGCAATCCACTGCAGGGCAGCCACCTGCCATGCCTCCAGCTTCGTCAGCAACCAATACACCATAAGCAGGGTCGCCCAACTCACAAGCACCCCCAGAACCAACAGCGAGACCACCAACTGTGCGCTCCAAGTTATAGCCTCTCTACGCTCCGTCGCGAGACTAAGGGAGCCAATCAGAATCGCTCCAACGGAGAATTGGATGGCCACTGATGCCGGCAGATTAACCTGCCGCATGTGTTTCCTTGCATAGTTCAGCGAAAATGCGCCCACCACCACGGCGCCCGCAATCAAGGTCGCACCCTTGATCTGACCGGTGGAAGTCGACACTCCTTGCGCGACAAGAAGAGCTACACCGCCGACGCCGATAACTACAGTCGGGATCGCCTTGCTCGGACCGTCCTTGCTTAACAGGACAGCCGCCAGCGGCATGAAGGCAAACAGAGTCGCCACCACTCCCGGAGACACCTGCCCAGCTGCCCACACCGTCAACGCGTAAGGCAGTCCGACCATCGTCACCCCGAGAACGAGTGACGGAACGAGAGCGGCTGATTTTTTCCTTGATTGTCCGGAGCTTCGAACACGAGTCGCCAGCGCAAGAAGTGCGCCAAATATTGCGCCAATGCCAAAGCGTAGCGCGCCGGCATGAAGCCCAGGGATTTGTGGAATCACCACCGATGTGGCAATCCACGCGCATCCCCAGATAAATCCAACCGCCACAAACACTGACGCAGTCCGCCAGTTCATCGGCTTCTTGTCGTGCGACAGGCCAGGAAAAGGGCCGCGCTTAATGCGCAGCCCCGTTGGTAGTATGCCTTACTGCGGTCCGCGACCGCCGCCACCGCCGCCAGGTCCGCGGCCACGGCCTCTGCGACGACGACGTTGTCCGCCACCACCCTGTCCCGGTCCACCCGGACGGCGCTCACCGCTGGATGCCACCGCAACCGGCACGCCATCGGCGCGGTTAAAGTTGATTTCTTCTCCGCCATCCTCGCCACCCGCATCGTCGAAGTCGTCGCCGCCTTCAATAGTAATGGTGCTGGCATTGGACGAAGGTTGCCGCTCGACAGGTTCCGGCCGCGGCTGACGCCGTGGACGCTCTTCGGAAGGAGATTCACCCGACGCTGAAATGTCACCCACCGGACCGCCCTGCGCACCCGGCGCAGGCAGACCCAGCTTCTCACGCTGCTCCCTGAGGAGAGCCTTGCGCGAGAGCTTGATGCGATTGCCTTCGACGCCCAGGACCTTCACAAGAACTTGATCGCCTTCGCGCAACTCGTCCTTCACTTCCTTCACGCGATGCTCCGCGATCTCACTCACGTGCAGCAGGCCATCCGTTCCCGGGAAAATCTCGACGAATGCGCCGAACTCTGCGAGACGAACTACCTTACCGAGATACGTCTTGCCAATCTCCGGCACAGCCGTCAGATCGTTGATCATGGCGAGCGCTCTCTTCAAGCCTTCCTCGTCGCTCGATGCCACGTTCACGCGACCCGTGTCGTCGACATCGATCTTGACCTGTGTGGCCTCAATGATGCCGCGAATCGTCTTGCCGCCCGGCCCGATCAGATCGCGAATCTTGTCTGTCGGAATCTGCAGCGTGCGAATCTGCGGCGCATACTTCGACTTGATGTCGCGCGGCCCGTTCAGCGTCGCGTCCATCGTGTCCAAAAGAAAGAGCCGGCCGCGCCGCGCCTGTTCGAGCGCTTCACGCATGATCTGGCCAGTAATGCCGCTGATCTTGATGTCCATCTGCAGCGCGGTAATTCCCTTCCGCGTGCCCGCAACCTTGAAGTCCATATCGCCGTAGTGATCTTCCGCGCCCGCAATGTCGGTCAGAATGGCATACTCTTCACCCTCCTTGACCAGGCCCATCGCGATGCCGGCAACCGATGCCTTCAGCGGAATACCCGCATCCATCAGCGCCAGGCTGGCTCCGCAAACCGAGGCCATCGAAGAAGAACCGTTCGATTCCAGAATGTCCGAGACCACGCGCAGCGAGTAAGGCGACTCGTCTTCGTTCGGAAGAACCGCGCTCACCGCACGCTCCGCCAGTGCTCCGTGACCTACTTCACGGCGTCCAACGCCGGTCATGCGTCCCACTTCGCCCACCGAAAACGGCGGAAAGTTGTAGTGCAGCATGAAGCGCTTCTTCTGCTCGCCCTCGAAGGTCTCCAGACGCTGCGAGTCATCGCCAGTGCCCAGCGTTGCTGTCACCAGGGCCTGCGTCTCGCCGCGAGTGAACAGCGCCGAGCCGTGCGTGCGGGGCAGAACGCCAACCTCAATCGTGATGGGGCGAATCTGATCGAAGGCGCGACGGTCAGGCCGAATGCGCTCCTTCGTTACCTGCTCGCGGAAGATGTTCTCGCGCAGGGCCTCATAGTATTTCGCCAGCTTCTTCTTCGCCGCCGCGACATCTTCGGCATCGGCAAGCTCCTTCGCCAGCTCATCCTTGATCTGTTTCACCAGCGCATAGCTCTCGAACTTGGGATGGGCGCTCGTATCAAGAGCATCCTTCAGGCGGTCGCCGATTTTCGCGCTCAACGCGGAGTAATAAGCGGTGTCGAATTCGGAAGGAGCGACCTCGCGCTTTGTCTTGCCCGCCAGTGAAGCCAACTTCTCAATCCCGGCGACAATCTTCTTGATTTCCTCGTGACCGAACTCGATCGCACCGATCACCGTCTCTTCCGAGACCTCACTCGATCCGCTCTCGACCATTACAATGCCATGTTTGGTCGCGACGACCGTGATGTTGATCGAACTCTCGCGCCTCTCGGCATAGGTCGGATTCACGACGAACGCGCCGTTCACCTGGCCTACGCGTACAGCGCCAACCGGACCTGCAAAGGGAATATCCGATAGGGACAGGGCCGCGCTCGCGGCGTTGATGCCGATCACATCCGGATCGTTCTCCTTGTCTGCCGAGAAGACCAGCACGATCACCTGCGTCTCGTTGCGGAAACCCTCCGGGAACAGCGGACGAATCGGGCGATCGATTTGACGACAGGTCAGAATTTCGCGCTCGCTCGGCCGGCCTTCGCGCTTGATAAAGCCGCCGGGGATGCGTCCGCCCGCATAGGCGTACTCGCGATAGTCGACGGTGAGGGGAAAGAAGTCGATGCCTTCCTTTGGATCTGGTGAGGCGACGGCGGTGCCCAGCACCACCGATTCACCTTGCGTGACGAGCGCGGCGCCCGGCGCCTGCTTGGCCATACGGCCTGTTTCAAAATGCAACTGCTTGCCGCCGGCAAGCTCAACTGTTACGTCGTGCTTCATAAATCCTCGTTTCTTAATAGCAATGGCGATCGCGCCCCGCATTGTGGGCAGTCCCAAGCTGGCCAGTGCCGCTCCATGCGGGCGCACTGTACATATGCAAGGCCAGACTCGAACCTGAAGGGCGAATCGCGGGTGGGAAAATTCTTAGGTGGGAAAGATGGCGGAAGTGGCTTGTGGTCAGAACGGCTGCTGCGTTACCCGGAGGCACGCACGTGAGAGCCGCGGAAAGAGTTCGCATTACAGCGAGGCTCTCCTGCGCCGGCGATGCGTGCCATACGGGCCGCACACTGCCTGCAGCGAATACACCTGGGCCCGTTGCCGAGCCCGCGCATTCCATCCTGAATTCGATTTCCGTCGCGTCTGCTTAAGGGACAATGGAATCGTTGCGGCTACTTACGTATGCCGAGCTTGCCGATGACTTCGCGATAGCGGTCGGAGTCGTTCGTCTTGAGGTAGTCAAGCAGGCGGCGGCGCTTGCTCACCAGCATCAACAGGCCGCGGCGCGAACCATGGTCCTTCGCGTGGGTCTTGAAGTGCTCGGTCAACTCGCCAATGCGCTCGCTGAGGATCGCGATCTGCACCTCAGGACTGCCGGTGTCGGAGTCATGCGTGCGAAAACGCGTGATAATGTCGGTTTTTTTCGTAGGTGCCAGCACGGTGTGTGCGTTACTCCTGTTTCTTGTGTTCTCTACACTTCCTAAGTGTCTGCATCAAGAATAACATGGCGCGGTTTCCTGGCGCCAACGGAAAGTACAGAAAAAGGTCAGCGATATTCTCCCGACACACACGATGGCATATGACACAATTGATGCGCGTATACCGATGAAAACTAAATCCATCGCATCATTCATTTCTCTTTCGCTCTGCCTTGTACACTTTTCAAGCGCGTTTGGGTTCAGTGAGAACCTCGTGTCAGATTGGCACACGGTGGACCTTCCATTTCGCCCGCTCAACGTCGCCAGCAATGGCTCTTTACTGTGGGCTTGTGGAACAGATGAGGCAATTGCGGTTTCGTCCGACGCAGGCGCGCATTGGCAGGTGAAGCATCAGACAACCGACGGCAACCTGCTGCTCAATGTGGAATTTGCAGATGAGACGTTTGGGTATGCGGCAGGCACCGGAGGTTTGTATCTTACGACCCAAGACGGCGGCCAATCATGGGTTTCTCATTCGGCGGGGTTCGAGTGAATGTTGTCAAGTCACGCTAAGCGAGCGGGGGCCCCCAGGAATCGGATGTGGCGCTTGCGCTCGAAGAGCGCGCTAGCCGGTCCTTAGCTACCCGCTTGTTAGCTGTCCGCTTTTTAGCTTTGTCAATTCCTTCATTGCTCTTCCACCAGTTCCGGCGGCGCGGGCACAATTCCAAGCTGGATGTAGATCGGCCGAATCACATCACGGATCTCTTTGCGCCGCGACCAGAACCACGCTGCACCCAGGATGCAGCACGATCCCGTCACCATCACCGTTCGTGGAGCCCCGATCCAGTGCGCCAGCGCGCCCGCCAGCAGGCTGCCGAAGGGAGCCATCCCCACAAACGCCGCCGTATAGTAGCTCATCACCCTGCCGCGCTTGTCCTCCGGCACAAGCGTCTGAATGATGGTGTTGCTGGCCGTAAGTCCCTGCATCATGCCGAAGCCCACCACCACCATCAGCACCATTGAAAGCCACAGCACGTGCGACAACCCGAAGCACACCAGCCCCACCCCGAACATCGACGCCGAAATCGGAAGCATCTTCAACAGCCCGCGCACCGACTTGCGCAGCACCAGTGACAGCGCTGAAATCAGCGCGCCCACGCCCGCCCCGCCCGTCAGAAACCCGAGCGTATGCGGACCGCCCCCGAGCACCTGAGCCGCAAAGATCGGCATCAGCACCATGTAAGGCATGCCCATCAGGCTGACCAGCGCGAACAGCAGCAGGATGTTCCGCACCGGCACAAACGTGGAGACGTACTGCCACCCCTCGTGCATCTGCCCAAACATCGACGCCACTGCCCGCTTCATCTCCGGTGCACGGATCCGCATCAGCAGGAGCGAAACGATCACCGCACTGTAGCTCACGCCGTCGATCAGGAAGCACCAGCCCTCGTTTGTCGCAGCTATTACCAGCCCTGCGAGCGACGGACCGACCAGCCGCGCCAGGTTCACCATCGAGGAGTTGATCGCGATCGCATTCTGCAAGTCGCCGCGATCCTCAACCATCTCCACCATGAACGCCTGCCGCCCCGGCATGTCAAAAGCGTTGATCACGCCCTGAAAGGCGCTCAGCGCGAGCACTTCATGGATTGTGATCCGGTGCGTGAGCGTCAGTGCCGCCAGCGCCAGTGATTGCAGCATCGCCAAAGCCTGTGTCCAGATCAGCACCTGCCGCCGGTCCAGTCGATCCACCAAGACGCCTGCAAAGGGTGCGAGCAAAAAGGTCGGAATCTGTCCCGCGAAACTCACTGTGCCCAGCAGCAGCGCCGATTTCGTGAGCCGGTAGACAAGCCACGCGGTCGCGATGCGCGTCATCCAGGTGCCGATCAGCGATATGCTCTGCCCGCTGAAAAATAGCCGGAAATTCCGGTGCCGCAGCGCCCGCCACGCATGCGAGTAATCGCGGCGCGGCGGAGTCTTGCCTGCGTTGGCGATCTTCACTTCTTCAGTTGATCTCTCGGAAAAACCTTCGGCCATCGGCAGTCAGTTGGATGCACGCAGCATCGATCAGATTCGCTCTACGGATCTCTCCCTTGCCGCACGTTCCAACGATTCTCATTCGGCTCGCGCCGATTTATCTGGCTCAATGCAATGCAATCTCACCGCTCCCGCTGCCCGCGCGCGGATGATTCTTTTTCAGCAGGAACGATAAAGGAATCATCAGAATCGCAGCGCCACACATGATATAGAAGACATCCACGTAGGCCAGCGTCTGCGACTGCTGGATCAGCTGGTTATATATCCTACCCTGCGCAAACCCGCTCGCGTTTGGAGGGCCGCTGCGTCCATCGAAATAACCTGTCAGCGACTGCACCTGCTGTTGTAAGTTCGCGTTTGTGGGCGTCAGGTACTTCAAAAGCTGGTTCTGATGAAATTGCGCTCGTTCCACCACGGCTGCACTCGTCAGCGAGATCAGAATGCTGCCGCCGATATTCCTTACAAAGTTGATGAGTCCCGCGACCTGGTTGTTCTTCTCGCGATCCATGCCGAAATAAGCTGCCGTCGTCACTGAGATAAAGACAAGGGGGATGGGCACCACCTGCAAGACGCGCACCCATGAGGACTCTCCGAAGCTCAATCCCAGGTTTAGCCTTGTCGCCGTTATAAAGTACGACACCGTAAATAAGACAAAGCCGAACGCAATGACATTGCGCGCTGGAAAGCGCGTCAACGCCTGTGCGCCAATCGGCACCACAAGCAGCAGCGCCAGGCTGCCGGCGGAGAGAGCCAACCCGGCCGAGGTCGCCGTGTATCCCAACTGAGCCTGCAGGAACTGCGGTAGCAAAACCGTCGTCGCATTCAGAAAACCGCCGGTCAGCAGCATCAGAAAGCAGCAAATCGCAAAATTGCTGTTCTTGAGCAGCTTAAGGTCCATCAGCGGATGCTTCGCGAACCACTCCCACAATATGAGCCCAATGAATGCGGCCACAAACGCGATTGCGAAGCCTACAATGAAGTGCGATCCGAACCAGTCGTTTTCCTCACCCTTGTCCAGCATGACCTGGAGCGAACCCATCGAAATCACCAGTAGGCTCATTCCGACATAATCGGCTTTGAAGAAATTTTTCTTGTCCGGAACATTCCACGGCGGGTCCTCGACCAGCCTTTGCGTGAGCGCCAGAGCCAGCAAGCCCACCGGAATGTTGATATAGAAAATCCAGTTCCAGCTGTAGTTGTCCGTGATCCATCCGCCGAGCGTTGGACCGATCGAAGGTGCAAGCACCGTAACAATGCCATAGAGCGAAAACGCCAATCCGCGCTTCGCGGGCTCGAAAGAATCGGCCATGATCGCCTGCGCCATCGGTTGCAGGCCTCCGCCGCCCGCGCCCTGAAGCACGCGAAACAGCAGCAGCAGCGGAAGAGACGGCGCAATGCCGCACATGAACGAGCTGATCGTGAAAATCACGATGCAGCTCATGAAAAATCTCTTCCGCCCAATGATGCTCGCCACCCACCCGCCCATAGGCAGGACCACAGCGTTCGAGACCAGGTACGCAGTCAGCACCCACGTGCTTTCGTCCAGGCTAGCGCTCAGGCTGCCCGCAATGTGTGGCAGCGCGACGTTGGCGATCGAGGTGTCCAGCACCTCCATAAAGGCGGCCATCGCCACCACGGCGGCAACGACCCATGGGTTGGCCTTGGGCCGCCAGTTCTCTAAGGCGACTAACTTAGGCTCCGCCGCTACAGCCGTTGCCGCCATTTGCCTCCTGTGTTCCTTTCGGAGTCTTTGAAACGCGCGGAGAACACCCGTGCCACCAACCAGGTCCAGTGATAGAAAGTAGATGCGCCTGAAATCTAAAACGACGCCAAATCTGCGCGCAGTAAAACCACGGGGTCCGACCTCCGAATATTCGAAGATGTCCTCTCACAAGCTAAACCGGGATCGACATCTTCAAGCCCTCCGCAGAGTTTGCGAGACTCGTGTTCAGGGCTTTCTCCGGCTTATGACAAGTGCTTCCTCAGAAATGCAAGCGACCGCTCCCGAGCCAGCTTCGCCGACCCCGCATCGAAACTTGCGCGCGCGTCGCAATTGAAACCATGGCCTGCGTCATACCAGTAAATCTCCACATCGGGATGCGCCGTCGCAACCGTATCGACTTCTTCTTTAGGAATGTGCTGGTCCTTCTTGCCAAAGTGCAGCATCACTGGAGCCTTGGGCACTTCCGTGGCAAACGTCGCAATGCGGCCACCATAGTACCCCACCGCGGCGTCGGCATGCAGGCGCGTCGCTGCCAACCAGGCGATGGTCCCTCCGAAACAGAAACCGATCACGCCGCACTTCTTCCCTGTCTCCCGGCGAACATAATCGAGAGCGGCCGCCGTATCCATTACAGCGGCATCCATATCGAGCCTCGGTACAAAGGACCTGGCCTTGAGCGCATCTTCACCTTCATAACCGAGTTCGACCCCGCGCTCGTAGCGATCGAACAGCGCCGGAGCAACTGCCAGAAACCTATCCTTCGCATAACCATCCACGACTGACCGAATATGGGCGTTCACGCCGAAAATTTCCTGCACCACAACCAGTCCCGCAATCGGCTCGCCCACAGGTTTTGCCACGTAGGCGTCCAGCTCATGGCTGTCTTCAGCCGTCAATTTCACGTATTCGCTCATGAATCTCCCTTTAGGGTTTGCTCGGCGCGTTGTTCGAAGAATTCGTGGGGGGGCTCGTCGGAGCTACCGCCGCATCGTTGACCGCCCAGTAACTGCCCCGCGCCACGACCCGCGCTCCATAATTTTGAGTCAGTGAAACCTGAATCGTATGCAGCCCAGGCGTCAGATCCGTCGGACGAAAGCTCAGCATGTAGCGGTTGCGTGAATGGTTCGCTACCTCCGCCACGCGATTCTCGAAGCCTTTCTCTTTCGTAAACGGCGCATACTCGCCTCCGCTCATCGCGGCCAGTGTCTTCGGAGTGTTCTTGCGCATCGCGTTAATCGTCATTACTAGCGGCGCCAGCAGATTCAACTCCGTGCCGCCATCCGTATTGCCCCTGCCCCAGTCGATCAATTCCGCCTTCGACGGCGAAAACGCCAAGCTCAACACCAGCGTGTTGGTCGTACCAATACGCTCCACTAGTTGCGGAATCGTCACATGGTGGCTGCCGTGGTCACGCGACTCACTGATCAGCAGCAGTACCCGCCGATGGTCCTGCGGCCGATTCTCGAGCAGCTCTACCGAATATCCCACCGCATCCAGAATCGCCGCACCCCCATCGCCCTCAGGAAGCTGCCGCAGATCCTGCTCGATATAGGTCGTATCCTTCTCAAAACCTTCCAGGAAAACCGGCTTTGAATCGAACACCACTAGCGCCACCTCGCCGCGCCCCTCCCCGGTGAACAGCTCGAGCAGCGGTCCCAGCCGCGCAAATGTGTCGTACTCGAGCGCCGCATCGCGTCCGCGCTGCAGGCAGATGACCAGCGACACCGGGTCCGAATCCAGGTCTTCCTCTACGCGCACCTTCTGCTGCACGCCATTGTCCAGCAGCTTGAAGTCGTCCGGTTTCAACCCGTAAACCACCGTGCCTCCGGACTTCTCAACCAACGTCGGCACCAACACCACGCTGGTGTTCACGCGAATCGTCGGGACCGCATACTCCTCGGCGGAAACAGGAGGAGGCAGCGTCACCTGCGGAGGCTTTTGTTGCTGGGGTTGTTGTTGTGAAGGCGGCTCGCCCGGAAACGGCTCTTGAGCCGCGCATAACCCGCACATCGCCGCAAAAAGAAAGACCACGCTTGATGTCTTGAGAATCTGTCTCAGCAAAAAGAAAACCCCGCAGCTCTCATCACATCAGATGCAGCCTGCCCTGCCAAGTCTGCCGCCTTTTATCCGGTCGGCGGGCGACTATCCAGAGCATCGCGCAGCGCGAAGAACGCCGGTGCGGGTTGATCCTCGCTATCGAACGGCAGGCACCGCTGCGGCTGACCGTCTGGTCGTCCATATTTCGGCGCATCCAGCCACGTATACCGATCCGTGATGCCCCATGTCAGCACGACGCCGACATTCGGCTCTGCAACCATCATCATTACGTAATCCCTGTAGACGCGCGCTACCGCAACATCCCGCTCTGCGAGCGAACCTTCCAGCTTGCGCTCATTTACATCCAATTCCGTTACAAATACCTGAAGATTCATCTGCCTCAGCTCGCGCACAAACTCGCGAAGGCCCGCTCCCGGCAGCGGAGAACTCGCGGAAAGATGACTCTGAACTCCCACTGCATCGATCGGAACGCCACGCTTCTTCATCCCTTGTACCAGCAACAGAACCTGCTCCCGTTTGGCCGTCTGATCCGTCGAGTCCTCCTCAATGCCGTAATCGTTATAGGTCAACAATGCCGTGGGATCGGCCTCGCGAGCAGTGCGAAACGCCACGTCGATATAGTCCGGACCCACCAACTCAAGCCACGGAGACTTCCGCAGCCCATCCGGACGTCCGCTCTTCGTATCAATCGCTTCATTCACCACATCCCATGAATGCAGCTTCCCCGCATAGCGTCCGGCCACGGTCCTGATGTGTTCGGTCAATATCTGCCGCGCGTTATCTTTCGTCACGGTTCCATCGAACCAATCCGGGAGCGCCTCGTGCCAGCAAAGATTGTGCCCTCGCACCTTCTGTCCGTGGCTCGAAGCAAACGTCAGAATCGCATCTGCCCCGCGGAAATCGAACTTGTCCGGAGCAGGCCGCAACGCCTTCCACTTCATCGCATTTTCTGCAACCAGGATGTTCGCTTGTGCAGCCACGAGATCGGCGTAATCCCGTTCGCCGTCAATCTTCCCGGGAACTACCGCGCAGCCAACGAGTAGCCCTCGCGCATTCGCATGTGCCCGCAGCGAGTTCACTCCGCTCACATCGACGTGCGCATCTAACGGCGCGGGCGTCTTGGTCTGGGGTCCTTGAACGCTTTCGCTCCAGGCCCAGTTCGCTTCCCTGCCGAACGAACCCGCCGCCGCGAGTGCAGCCGCCAACTGAACAAACTCCCGCCGTGTCCGCAACTCTCTCCCCGTATCTCCGATGGCTATTCCCTGTTCCCGGCTTTTTCCAACTCGCCTGTCCACTTCAGGAAGTGCAGCAGATTCCATTTTTCGCGCCAGACAAAGCGCGCTATATCTCTTGGCTTGATTTCATCAGCCTTCATGCCAGAGTAAGTCTCGATCCGCCACTTTAGATATTCACTCCGCCATGGACGCAGCCGATTTCCGCGCGTCGCATTCCACACGAATCGTATTGCCGCTATCAACCGGATTCAACCTCACTCATGAGTATAGGAGGGTATGCGAAAAACTAAGGATAGTGGCTACTTACCGTCAGGATTTACGGATCCCGGAGCCTGCAGCTGGTCATCGGCCGCTCGAGAGTCATTCAATGTGTAGATCACCTCGCCCGGCCGCGCATAGTGGAGCCGCTCGCGCGCTTCGTGCTCAATCGTATCCGGGTCGCTCTTCAGCCGGTCTACGTGCTCTTTCAATCGATCGTTCTCCTGCTGCAGGGCGTCAATCTGCTTGTGCAGTTCACGATCTTCCACGCGCTTCTGCTCGTAAATGTTTACGCCGTTGCGCCCCACCATGACGTGATAGGCAAGAAACACCGCCAGCACAACCGCCAGGCCCGTCGCAATGCGACGGCGCACGCGGTAGAGAAACTCCGCCGCTCGTGCCCTTATCGGCAGTCTCGACTCGGTCGACTTTGTCTCCATGGAGCCGCGTTCGGCAGTGCTCACAACTTGTCCCCTTAAAGCTCTATCATCGGCTCGAATCCCCTACCATCAAATGCATTCTCCGAAGAAACTCATGTCGGGGAATCTAGTCCAGCACCAGTCCCATCCCCGCTATAAGATATCCGTCAACGGTTCTCAAACGACTTTCTAATCGAGACAAATGGCTTCGAATCCTGCACCTTCCGCCCGCATCGTACTCTCCACCGCTGGTTCGCGGGACGAAGCCGAGAAACTAGCCAGAACCGTTATTGAACGGCGCCTCGCCGGGTGCGTAAACCTCATTCCAAACCTGACTTCGATTTACAGGTGGCAAGGCGCGATCGAAACAGCTCATGAAGTCCTGATGCTCATAAAGACCTCCGAGGAAAGACTCCCTGAATTGGAATCTGCCTTGCGCGAGATGCATTCGTATGATGTCCCCGAGTTTGTTGTCATAGCTCTCGAATCCGGCAACCAGGCATATCTCGACTGGCTGCTCGCAGCTGTCGCGCCTTCGATCCCTTAGCTACCGTGGAGAATCGCGCGTGGATGGCGCATCGCGATGGGCTTTGTTATCCTTGACCAGGCTTCCATGAGTCTTCTGTATGCTGCTTTCGTGCTGAGCTTGGTGGTCCTTGTTTGGACCATCCTTGCGCTCACACGCCACATCCGAGATCACGACACGGGGACCCGGGACCCGCTTCACTTAACCAGTAGCAGCGACGATCCGCTCAAGCACCTCGAATAATCAGGTTTAGAGAAGGCCAATATGAATCAGACGCAAGTCATAGGCTCCGGGAACGCTACACACCCCGCATCCGTTTCGCCTGCCATTTCCCGAGTGTTCGCCGTCTTCGCCGGCAGCCTTCTCGTTGCCTTGTGCGCACATGTGTCGATTCCACTGCTGTTTACCCCCGTGCCGCTGACGCTGCAGACCTTCGCCGTCCTTCTTCTGGGCTTGACCCTCGAACCCGTCGTCGCCTTCGCCGCGCTTTCCCTTTACCTTGTCGAAGGAGCCGCCGGCCTGCCCGTCTTCAGTCCGCACGGCCCCGGAGGAGTGCTGCAACTTATGGGCCCCACCGGCGGATACCTGCTCTCCTATCCTTTCGCGGCAGCTATCACGGCCTTCCTCGCCCGGCGCATCCGACCCACTTCCTTTGCCCGATATGCCTTCTCCGCCGCTATCGGCAGCCTGCTGATCCTCGCCATCGGTGCGTCGTGGTTCGCCCTTATCGTCCATCAGTCACTCGGCACGGCGCTCAAAATGAGCGTCTGGCCTTTCCTGCCCGGGGATACCCTCAAAATCTGCGCATCGGCTGCCGTCGCCGTTGGATTTTTGAAGCTTCGGAACAGATTTCGTGGTCCTTCCACCAGCCTCGATGGAGGGGCAGGTCTCTAAGTCGCTATTCAGACAACTTCTTCTGCCTTCGAGCCCATCCGGCTCTTCTCTTTTGTTGAAAGGATCAGGAACCGCAGTGAGAGCATCGCCTTCCCTCCCGATTGATTCACCAAGCTCCCCCTCGCACCTCCGCGAGATCACCATCGCCCACAGTCCAGACTCCGATGACGCCTTCATGTTCTATGGACTTGCCACCAACAAGGTTCGCGTGCCGGGTTTCAAGTTCACCCATAGTCTGACCGATATCGAAACGCTGAATCAAAAGGCCATCCACGAAGCCTTTTACGACGTGACCGCCATCTCTTTTCACGCCTACCCTTACCTTCAGGACAACTATGCGCTGATGGCCTGCGGCGGCTCGGTAGGCGAAGGATACGGCCCGATGATTGTGGCCAGCCGTCCATTCACCCTCGACGCGATCAAGCGCGTCCGCATCGCCATACCTGGCACGCTCACCACTGCCGCCCTCGCTCTCCAGCTCTTTGCGCCCGAGATCGAGACCACGGTCGTCCCCTTCGATCGAATCATCCCCGAAGTACGCGCCGGAAACTTCGAGGCCGGACTCATCATCCACGAAGGTCAGCTGACCTACTCGCACAGCGGCCTGCACAAGGTGCTCGATCTGGGGCAGTGGTGGCGCGAAGAAACTGGACTGCCCTTGCCGCTTGGCGGCAACGCCATCCGCCGTTCGCTCGGTGATGAAACTATGCGTACTGTGACTCAGGCGCTCCGCGACAGCATTCAGCATGGACTGGATCATCGCGACGAGGCTCTGGCTTACGCCATGCAATTCGCTCGCGACCTTGACCAGGATTTGGCGAACAAGTTTGTCGGCATGTATGTCAATGAGCGCACCCTAAACTACGGCGAAGACGGACGCGAAGCCATCCGCCGTCTGCTGGCCCTGGGACACGAGCGCGGCATCATCCCGCATCCCGTGAATGTCGATTTCGTCGGATAGAGAATCACTCCTCGCGTAGCAGCATCATAGGGTCCACCGACAGCGCGCGCCGCGCTGGAATCCACGTGGCCACTAACCCCAGAAGCATCATGGCGAGAACAACGCCGGTCAACACCAGTGGATCCCGGGGCGTCGCCTGATACACAATGGAAGCCAACACCCGGGATGCCAGAACTCCGAGTACCAACCCCACTGCCGACCCAAATGCCAGTAATCTGACTGCGCGTCCCAGCGCGGCCTGCAACACTTCCTTCCGTTGCGCCCCAAGGGCAACACGGATTCCCAACTCTCGCAGCCGCTTGCTCACCGAGTAGGCTGCCATTCCGAAGATGCCGGTAATCGCCAGCATCGCGCCCATCCCACCCATCACACCCAGCGAAACCGTCGCCATGCGGGAGGCAAACAGTGCTGCGTCATTCAGTTCCTGGCTCCACGTGTGGATGTCAATCGGCAGTCCCGCATCCAGGTCCCGCACCGTAGTCGTTATGGCGGCGGCCAGTTGCTGCGGATCGCGGTTCGAGCGCACCACAAGAACTGTCGAACTCGTCGGCGATTGCGTCACGGGGAGAAACATGGCCGGCTGTGGATCTTCGGTAAGGCTCCCATACTTCCCGTTTTCTACAATCCCAACCACTTGTATGCGGGTCCCACCCTGTCTCTTGAACGATTCACCCACAGCGTTGGTTACCGAACCGAGGATTTTGCTGGCAAACTCCCGGTTAACTACCGCGACGCGCGGCGAATTCTTGTCGTCATGCCATGAGAAAGCCCTGCCCGCCAGCAAGGCAGTCCCCGCCGCTTCAAAATATTCAGGAGATATCTTATAGATCACGGCTTCTGCAGCAGCATTCGCCGGCCTGAGGTCTGTCGTCTTGTCCCTGAAGACAGTCGCTGTATACGCGCCGTAATGCAACTGTGGTCGATCAACCAATCCCACTGACTTTACACCTGGAATCGCTGCCAGAGCCTCGATCATGCGCTTTTGCATCGCAGGCACTTTATCGCCGGTGTAACCGGCCATACTCATATCTGTACTTACCAGCATTGCGTTCCGCGGCTCAAAGCCGAAGTTGCTGTGCAGCGAGAGCACCAGACCGCGCACCGCGACCATCGAAGACGTGACCAGCACAGCGCAGATCGCAATCTGCACGACAAGCAGCATGTCCCGGACAGTTATTCGCCGTCCCGCCCGCCCGGTCGATCCCGATTTGACGACTTCATACGGATTGGTGCGGAGTATCTGCCTCACGGGGACCGCGCCAAAGAGAAATCCGCTGGCCAGAGCCAGCACAAGAGCGACCAGGTACACCTTTACGTCCGGATTGACAGGCACACGGATAGGGGCTGTTTCAAGCGGTTGCCAGACGCTCAGCCCGCGCAGCAGCGTTACGCTGCCCAGGAGTCCGACGGTGCCCCCGATCAGCGAAATCAACAGGGCCTCGGTAAACACGCCGCGCAGAATGCGTTTGCGGCTTGACCCAAGCGCGAGCCGCAGAGCCACTTCCCGGGAGCGGTCCGCGGCACGTGCGGCAAACAGGCTACCCAGGTTGGCGCAGGCGGCCAGCAAAATCAAGCCCGCTAACAGCAGCATTCCCAGGAGAAATGCCTTTAGCGGGCCGCCAAACCAATCGCCGGCAAGTCCCGGGCGCGTCAAGGAAAAGGTCATCTTGGCGTCTTCTTTGGGATAAGTCTTCTCCTGCCAGGCGCCAATCGAGTTCAGATCAGAAACGGCCTGGGCCGGATTAACTCCCGCCCTCAGATGTCCCAACACCATCAAAAGATTGTGGTTCCCGCGCTGCGTCAGGTTATTCGCTCCCTCCACTTGCTCCTGATTGACGATCGGAACCCAGAAATCGGGAGAGAGAAACGCCAGATTCCCCCGGAACCCAGGCGGTCCCACACCGAGGATAGTAAAGGGATGCTTGTTCAACTGGACAACGCGGCCCACCACGCCATGATCATCCTGAAAATGGCTGTGCCAATAGGCCCAGGGAAGGACAATATACGGAGCGCTGTTGGGGCCGTGCTCGTCGGAGCCATGGAAGAAACGGCCAAGGTACGGCCGAATCCTGAGCACGTCGAAGTAGTTCCCGGTCACTTCCTGGACCCAGGCGCCCAATACTTCCTTTCCCGTATCCAGCCCCGCCGGAGAGAGGTCGTAAGCCGCCAGGCCGTCAAAGCTGCGGTTGCGATCGCGCAGATCGAGATAGTCCGGATACGAATGAATAATCTGATCGCTCCCGCGCTGGATCGCGTAGAGACTCTCGGACTGAGGCACATTCAGCGGACGCAGGATCAGCGCGTTCAATATACCAAAGACCACGGCGTTCGCGCCGATCGCCAAAGCCAACGTCAAAACGGCGGCAATTGCGAAACCGGGAGACTTGCGCAACACGCGAAGAGCGAACCGCGTATCCTGCAAGAGCGTTTCAAAAAAAACGCCGCCCATCGCTTCATGGCTTTCTTCCCGGTACCGCTCATACCCGCCGAACTCGATCCGCGCACGCCGATCCGCTTCGGTGCGATTCAGACCGGCGCGTTCAAGATCGTCCGCACGGAGCAGGATGTGTGAGCGGAGCTCTTCTTCCATCTCATCCGCGACCTGAGAGTGGTGGAAGAACTTGGCGGCAAGCGAACGAGAGTAGGCCAGCAGTTTCATGCTCACTCCTCCCGCAGCAGCATCAAAGGATCGACCGACAGCGCGCGTTGCGCTGGAATCCACGTAGCCACCAGCCCCAGTAACAACATCGCCAGAACGACGCCGGCCAGCACCAACGGGTCGCGGGGAGTGGCCTGATACACGATGAAAGCCAGCAGTCGGGTTGCCAGAAGCCCGAGAAGCAATCCTGCCGCGGAACCGCATGCCAGAAGTTTGACAGCGCGTCCCAGCGCGGCCTGCAACACTTCCTTCCGCTGCGCGCCCAGAGCAACGCGAATTCCTAGCTCCCGCATCCGCTTGCTCACCGAATACGCTGCCATGCCGAAGATTCCGGTAACCGCCAACATGGCTCCCAGGCCGCCCAGCACGCCAAGAGAAATGGTGGCGATGCGGGAGGCAAAAAGAGCGCTGTCAAGCTGCTTTTTCCAGGTGCGAATGCTGAAAGGCAGTCCGGCATCGAGGTTCCGCAGCGTGCTCTCCACAGCCAGGGTTAACTCCTCCGGATCCCGGCTGGAGCGCACGATCAGCCACGTACTGCTTGACGGCGATTGCAGGATGGGAAGGAACATCGCCGGCTGCGGATCTTCGGCCAGGGTCTTGTGCTTGCCGTCTTCAACCAGACCCGCCACCTCGATGCGAGTGCCGTCCATGCGCTTGTAATAGCTACCGACGGCCGCGGCTTCTGAACCGAAGACCTTGCGCGCGAATTCCCGATTCACCACTGCAACACGCGGCGCATTCTTGTCGTCATGCCAGGTGAAGGCCCTTCCCGCAAGCAATGCGGTGCCCGCGGCACGGAAGTACCCGGGAGATACGTCATAACTCACCGTTTCGGCAGCGGCATTCGACATCTTCATGTCGGTTGTGCTGTCTTTGAAGACAACATCTTCATACCAGTCCACACCCAGCGGCAGTCTGTCGGACAACCCTGCAGCCGATACGCCGGGAATGCCCTCCAGAGCATCGAGCATGCGCCGCTGCATCCCAGACACTCTTTCGCCGCTGTAACCCGCCATGACTAGATCGGTGGCCACCAGCAATGAGTTTTGAGGCTCAAAGCCAAAATTGCTGTGCAGCGACCGCGCCAGCCCGCGGAGCGCCACGAGCGATGAGGTGACCAACACAGCGCAAATCGCAATCTGCACGACGAGCAACAGATCGCGGATGGTAAGCCCCGGGCCGGCCGCGCCACTGGTGCCCGATTTGACAATCTGCCACGGATTGGCGCGCAGCACCTGACGGATCGGAACCATGCCGAAAAGAAGTCCGCTGCCCAATGCCAACAGCAAGGCCATTCCATAAACACTTAAATCCGGATTCACCGGCAGGCTATTAATCGGCAGATTAGCCATGGGTTGCCAGCGGCTCAGCCCGCGCAGCAGCACCGCCGCCCCGACCAATCCGGCAACTCCTCCAGCCAGCGAAATCAGCACTGCTTCCGTGAGCATCTGCCGCACAATCCGTCTGCGACTCGAACCCAGTGCGAGCCGGAGGGCAATCTCACGGGAATGGTCCGCCGCACGCGCAGTAAAGAGGCTTCCCAGGTTGGCGCAGGCAGCCAGCAGGATGAGCGCGGCCAGCAACGTCAACCCCGTCAGAAATGCTCGTACGGGGCGACCCAGCAGGTCGCCGACCAGACCGGGGCGCGCCAGTTTAAAGCTGATTCGATCGTCGTCTTTCGGATAATTTTTCACCAGGTACGCGGCGACTGAGTTTAGATCGGCTGTGGCCTGCGCAGGCGTGACTCCCGTCTTCAGATGCCCCGCCAGCCACGTACCCCGGGTTCCGCGCGCATTCAAATCGCTGTTGCCCGCAACCTGCTCCTGGTCGACTAGCGGCACCCAGAAATCAGGGGTAAAGAACAACTCCGTTCCACGGAACATGGGTGGCGCCACGCCGAGAATCGTGTATGGATGCTTGTTCAGCAGAATCGGGCGGTTCACTACACCGCGATCGGCCTGGAAATGACTGCGCCAGTAGTCATAGCTGAGCACAATATAAGGAGCGCTGTTCGGGCCTCGCTCATCTGAGGCGTGGAAAAAGCGGCCCAGATACGGCTGAATGCCCAGCTCGTCGAAGTAGTTCCCGCTCGCCTCATAGAGCCATGCCGAAGAGGGATTGCCGCCCGTGTCCACGCCGGCTGTATCGATGTCGTATGCCACCAGGCCACTGAAACTCCGGCTGCGGTCCCGCAAGTCGATATAGTCGGGATACGACTGCATCGGGGCCTCGTCGTCACCGCCGCGCTCAACCATGTAAAGACTATCCGCCCGAGGAACGTTGAGTGGACGCAGAATCAGGCCATTCAGCAGGCTGAACACCACCGCATTCGCCCCAATGGCCATCGCCAGCGTAAGCACGGCGATCAGGACGAAGCCGGGAGATTTGCGCAGCGAGCGCAGGGCAAAGCGGAGGTCCTGAAGAAGCGTTTCGCCGAAATTGCCTCCCTGCGCTTCGTGGGATTCCTCGCGATATCGCTCATAGCCGCCGAACTCGATCCGCGCACGCCGCTGTGCTTCGGCACGATTCAGGCCCAACCGTTCGAGATCATCCGCGCGGAGCTGGATGTGCGAGCGAAGCTCCTCGTCCAATTCCTTCCCAACCTCGGAAGGATGGAAGAGCTTGGCAGCAGTGGAACGAATCCAGGCCGGGATGCTCATATCTCCTCCGGTTGTGGAGCGAGTGCGGACCCGATGGCCGCTGCAAGCCGATTCCAGCTGTCGGTCTCCTCGCGCAGACGCCTGTGGCCCGCTGCTGTTAGTTCGTAAAACTTGGCGCGGCGATTGTTCTCCGATGTTCCCCAACTCGCCTTGAGTAGTCCCTGCCGAACGAGGCGAAACAGACCTGGATAGAGCGCGCCCTGTTCAATCAGCAGCGCACTGCCGGAGATTTGTCCAATGCGAAGAAGGACTCCATACCCATGCAGTGGGCCGAGCGAGACGGCTCTCAGAATGAGCAAATCGAGGGTTCCCGGCAGAAGCTGGGCCTGATCGTTCATGTCCCCTCCTAAGATGATCAGGAGAGTAGCGTAGTCTCTCCTAAGCTGTCAAGGGGAATGCCTTGGAGTAAGCGGGAGCCGCCGATCGCTCTGGCAAGATGATCTTCTCGGCGGCGAACTGTACTACGTGTCCCCTGTTTTGCCTGGAATTCCGTTGGTGCGTTCCTTCGCGTAGATAGTGTGAGTAACCTGGGGCTCTCCGCCACGGTGCAAGCTTACGACGCGGTCGCGGATGGTTCGATCCGACGCGGTGAAGCGTTCGCGTTGTCGGAGGTAGTCAATCCAGGACTCCACAATGAAGGTCTCATTCAGATGGCGGGGATCGTTGGCGTCCTGAAAGATTCCCCAGCGAATCGCGCCGTCGCGCAGCCGCACATCCTTCAACTCATGAATCGCCTGCACGAACGTGTTGTAGTCCTCCTCATCGACGAAGTAGTCGATCAGAATGCGTACGGGACCGGCGGACATCTCCGGTTCAATAGCGAGCTGTGGGACAACGAATTTCGTCCGAAAGGGGCTAAAGTCCGGCAACTCGCCTCGCAGAACGTGCAGCCGGTTGCTCAATGGAAGCGTGAGAAGCATACCGCCAGCCGCAGCCGCAAGCGAAACCGGTGTGGAGACATGTTCGGCAACTAATCCCCAGATGACACTTCCGATCGCCATGCCTCCCGCAAAAACCATCTGGTAGGTGCCTAGAGCGCGAGCCTGGACCCAGTTCGGTACTGAAACCTGCACGGCAAGATTAAATGTGGACATAGTACTGGTCCACGCAAAACCTGCACACACAAGAACGGGGATGATGATGAGCGGATAGTGGACAAACGCGAGGATGAGCAGTGTTCCGATGAAGACGCCGGAAGAGACGGCGATGATTGCATCAGCGGAGAACTTGCGCCGGACGTGGGGTAGAGCCGTGGCGCCAATCACCGCGCCGAGGCCCATACTTCCGTTCAGGATGCCGTAACCAAACGCGCCCTGATGTAGATCGCGGGCCGCGACTACTGCCATCAGTGACCAGACAGCGCTTACAAAAATCGTGAAGAGGAACGCCCGCGCAAGCGCGGCCTTCAACAGCGGTGAATACTGTATGTAACGAAGGCCGGCGCGTATGGAGCCGTGTATGCGCTCGGCCGGCAGCGCGCTCTTGAAGAGGGGCTTCCGTTTCCACTGGTAGAGAACGAGAATGACCCCCACAAAAGAGAGCGAGTTGAGTAGGAACGTGCAGGCCGCGCCGGTATCCGCACGAACGAAGGCGGCGACTGTCAGGCCGCCGAGCGCGGGACCGAGCGCACGCGCGAGGTTGAATCCTGCGCTGTTCAACGACACGGCCTCCGGGAGCTGTTCGCGCGGTACCAGCTCGGGCATGATCGCCTGCCAGGCGGGGCTGTTCATCGCCGTGCCCACATTCAGCAGGAAGGTGAGCGTTAGCAGTACCCACGGCGAGATGATGTTGAAGAAGGTGAGGACGCTTAGCAATGCGACTGCGGCGAGCATCCAGGCCTGCCAGAAGAGCAGCAGGCGGCGGCGGTCGAAGATGTCTGCGGTCGCGCCGGCCAGCAGGCCCAGCATCACAACCGGCAGGCTCGCGGCTGTTTGCATCAGCGCAATAAGCAGCGGAGACGGAGTCAGCACGAGCATCAGCCACGTTCCGGCAGTGTCCTGCATCCAGCCACCGAGGTTCGAGATCGTCGAGGCGATCCACAGATTGCGAAAGAGCGCAGACCGTAACGGTTCGAAGCCGGTCGTCTGCTTCTCGATCACCGTCTCCGGTGCTGGAACGGGCGGCGGATTGGGTGTAGGGGAAAACGGCATGAACGATACTCTGAGCGAGTCGTCGACCCGCAACTTCTGCCATGATACGGGGCAATTAACGTATTTCGTCTTTCAGCAGACCACCGATACTCCGGCGATTCGTTTCGAGGAAGAAGTTTCCCCGCACGCATGTGAATCAATGGCTAACACAACCCACTCTGAATCAAACACTTGTCAAACTGATAATGGGACGGTGGGATGAAAGTGGTTCTTGCTCGGAAAGGAGGGAGAAGGACCGGCTCTAGGCGCCCGTGCCGCGAACAATCACTTCCGCAGTACGTATGAGAATCTTCAGATCCAGCCAGAAGCTCCAGTTTTCGACGTAGGCAGTGTCGAGCGCGATGTATTTCGCAAACGAGGCATCCTGGCGTGCCTGGATCTGCCACAGCCCTGTCAGGCCGGGCAGCACCTCCAGGCGTCGAAAGTGCTCGAGATCATACTTCTCGACCTCGCTCGCGATAGGTGGGCGGGGACCGACGATGCTCATTTCCCCCCGCAGCACATTGAAGAATTGCGGAAGCTCATCCAGGCTGTACTTGCGCAGGAAGCGGCCCACCGCCGTGACCCGGGGATCGTTGCTCACTTTGAAAAGAATGCCGTCGCGTTCATTCATGGCGGCCAGGTTCTTTTTAAGCTGCTCCGCATCCTTGACCATGGTCCGGAATTTGAAGCAGGGGAAGACACGGCCGCGTTTGCCGATGCGTTCCGAGACAAAGAAGATGGGCCCCTCGCTATTTATTCGGATGGCCAGCGCAATGATCAGCATCAACGGGAAAACGGCCGTCAGCGCCAGCAATGACAGGGCGATATCGACGATCCTCTTCAGAACCAGGGCTATCGTACGCGGATCTCGGCGATGCAGCGACACGACCGGGAAAACACCCAGGTATTCAATCGGCGTATTCGCCGTGAGTTCTCCGTAGTACCCGGAGATCGAACGGATATCGATATCCAGCTCGCGCGCTTCCTCCACCAGGCGGATGGCCTGCTCAGTCGCGCAAGGCTCAGCAATCACGATCTCATCGATAAAATGCAGCCGGGTAAGCTGTCGGATGCGATCGATACCACCCAGGATCTGATTTTCAGGAACTTCACGGCTCGCCGTGCAATCCGGCGCAAGAAGAAACCCACGCAATTTGTAACCCAGCCGGTAATCTTTGGCGATATGCTGACCCAGCGCATTGCTCAGGTGATTCGTACCCAGAATGACAACATTTCGTGTTTCCAGTCCGCGTTCATACTGTCGATAACGCGCCAGTCTCCAGATCACGCGGCGGATCGAAAGTGACACGATTGTGCTCACAATGAGCAGCAGGACCAATGCCCTGGAGATGCTCAAGCTGTTCGTCATGTAGAGTCCGCCGCAGAGCAAGAGGCCTGCATTTAGGCAGGCCTGGACCGTAAGACGAAGCTCGTGCGTTCCGGTAGAAAGCGGGATGGGTGAATACAGGCCATAGCGGCGCGCCACGAGAACGAAGGCCAGAATGAACCAGACTAGATAGACAGCCCCCAAAGGAGCGCTGGTCATGTCGTGTGATACGCCGGAGAATCGAGCGGCCTTGCCAAAAAGAATGGCGCGCAGCACCAGAGCCGTGCCGAATGCCAGCAGGATCGCCAGACTGTCATTCAGCATCATGATCAGCGACGAGACCATGGAAGGCCCAACAACACCGCGAGCCCGAATCCCTTTACGAGAGGGCAAACCTAAAACCGGTTGATCGTTGGCACTCGTTTTCCGTATGAATTCCGAAGTCGCCATTATCGTCTCAAAAACCTAGCAGTTCAGGAAACTTATCCACGGCCTGGAGTACTTCGAACGAACAAAACAAAAGTACGACACAGCTGAGGAGATTGAAATAGAACAGGAAATGCAACTCGAGCCCATTAGACTAATGGAATAAAACACTGCTACCGCAGCATGGTTTCTGTGCAAAAAAGATAAAATGCCAACGATAACTTGCGGAGGATCACGTGGGTTTTTGCGAATGCAGCCAACCCGATTTACCTCCAATATACCATGTCCGGGAAATCGTGTCCTATCGTTTCATCGTTAATAGCTGGAGAAAACCCTGGGAAGGGCTTCTCCCTATATCGAGTTTGTATAACCTTGCACAACCTTCGATCCTGCACCCCCGCGCTGCCTGTCGAGTTGGAAGCAGAAACAACTGCCTTCGATGCCCGGCCAACACTTAAAAATAACAAATGCCACCGTGGTTGTGGCAAATATAGTGTCTCACTTAAACGTTACTTTTGATTCAATTCCCAAAACAGTGCTTCGCCGCAATATGTTTCAACCTTCCGCGCGCAGCCTGCGGTCACATCTGGGCTAGACTGAGCACATGCCTGCGGATTTTCGCTTTTCGATTGCCCAGATCATCGAACGCGAAGCGCGGCCGGTCGATAAATATGGTCATCAGCCGCGACTTTATGCGTTAACTCAAGCGATTGGGCACGGCCTGACCTATGACGGCGATGTCGTACACGCCGCCGCCTGGCTGCACGACATTGGAGTCTTTATAGGAAACCGTCCCGACGATCCCGATGAGCTCCGGCGCTGGGATCACGTCACCTACGCCTGCAACCGCGCCGAGGTTATCCTCACCGAGTCACAATTCCCGCGAGAAAAAATCCCCGCCGTGCTGGACGCAATCCGCACCCACCAGCCGCAGGACGATCCACTCACCATCGAAGCCATAATTCTGCGAGACGCCGACATCCTCGAGCAGTTAGGCGCAATCGGGATTCTCCGGGCGGTTTCGAAAGTGGGACGTGACACTCGATACGCCCGTTTCAGCGACATCGCTCCGGTACTTCGGAAAGCTCTGGCCGACCTCCCCCAAATGCTGCGCTTAGAACGAGCGCGTGAGCTCGCCGTTCCCAGGATCAGCCTGCTCACCGCCTTTCTTCAGGCCGTAGATGCTGAGGCTTCCGGTCTTCTTTTCTAGTCGCTCAAGACCCATATCTCAGGCACCATAGTAACGAGAACAAGAGAGGAACAAGGTGGAAGAATTTTCGAGAATCAAGCGACTGCCGGCCTACGTATTCAATATCACCAGCGAGCTGAAGGCAGCCGCCCGGCGTCGCGGGGAAGATATCGTGGACTTCGGCATGGGCAACCCGGATGGAGCTACGCCTCAGCACATCGTCGACAAAATGATCGAGGCTGCTCGCAAATCGAATACACACCGGTACTCTCTCTCCCGCGGCATTCCCCGGTTACGCAAAGCCATCGTCAATTGGTACGACCGCCGTTACAACGTTCAGCTTGATCCGGAGACTGAAGCCATCGTCACCATCGGTTCAAAGGAAGGCATCGCACACCTCTGCCTCGCCACACTCGACCAGGGTGACATGGTGATGGTGCCCAACCCCAGTTACCCCATTCATATCTATGGCCCGGTCATCGCGGGCGCCAACATTCGCAGCATCGCGATTCATAACACCGACAGCTTTCTGGCGGAACTTGAGGAAACGATTCCGCTCATGTATCCCAGGCCGAAAATGCTGATCTTGAACTTCCCGGCGAATCCCACCACGCAGTGTGTCGATCTGAGCTTCTTTGAGCGCGTGGTGGATCTGTGCCTGCAACATGACATTTATCTGGTTCACGATCTCGCCTACGCTGATCTTGTCTTCGACGGTTACCGTGCGCCGTCGATCCTGGAAATTCCAAGGGCCCGGGAGATTGCCGTTGAATTCTTTACCCTCTCGAAGAGCTACAACATGCCCGGTTGGCGGGTTGGCTTCATGGTTGGCAACAAAACGCTTGTAGCGGCACTTGCACGTCTCAAGAGCTACTTTGACTACGGCACTTTTACACCGATTCAGGTTGCGTCGATCCTGGCACTTGAAGGTCCGCAGGAATGCGTGACTGACATCTGCGACAACTATCGCCGACGCCGTGACGTTCTGGTGCAAGGGTTGAACAAGCTTGGATGGCAGGTACCGTTGCCCAAGGCAACCATGTTCGTCTGGGCGCCCATACCGGAGGCCTTCCGACACCTCGGCTCGCTCGAGTTTTCTACCTTACTCCTTAACGAAGCAAAAGTTGCCGTGAGCCCCGGCATCGGTTTCGGAGAATACGGCGATGGCCATGTGCGCTTCTCTCTGATCGAGAATGAAGAACGCACCCGTCAGGCCCTGCGCTGCATTCGCCAGATGTTTCAAAAGAATGGAGTGGCGCTGCAAACGGCTGCTCAGTGAAGAACCGGTGCAGTCGCTTTGGCAATAAGCTTCGTAGTGCTGAACCCTTCAACAATGGGGACGATCTTCACCCGCCCCCCCCAGGAACGAACTTCTTTGGCGCCCACCACGGTTTCCTCTTTGTAATCGCCCCCTTTCACAATAACGTCGGGGCGTATGGCCTCGATCAGTTCCAGCGGCGTAGGCTCGTCGAAAATGACGACAGCATCGACGGCCGCGAGTGCTGCGAGAACGTAGGCCCGTTCGCGCTGGCCAACCATCGGACGAGTAGGACCCTTCAACCGACTCACCGATGCGTCGCTGTTAACACCGACGATGAGGCGGTCGCCTTGACGGCGCGCATCTTCGAGCATCGTGATATGGCCAATATGAAGCAGGTCGAAACAGCCATTCGTGAATACCACGCTTTCGCCGCTCGATCGCCACGCAGAAACCCGCGTCTTCAGGCGATCCGTCGTCAGCACCTTCTCGCGCGCCTGCAGTTCGATCTCGGGCATAAGGCTTGTAAGAAGCTCATCGCGCATGATCGGAACTGTGCCGACCTTGCTCACCACAATGCCGGCGGCGACATTTGCCAACTGGACCGCGGTCTCCATTTCCAGCCCGCTGGCCATAGCCAGTGCGAGCGTGGCAATGACCGTATCGCCTGCACCGGATACGTCAAATACCTGCCGCGCAACCGCCGGAGAGATGGTTTTCGCATTCGAGCGTAGCAGCGCAATGCCCTTTTCGCTGAGAGTCACCGTTAGGCAATCGAGATCTAGTTCGGAAATGATGGCCTGGCCAGCACTCAGAACTGCGTTCAAATTTTTAGCCGCCACGTTGGTCGCAGCTGAGAGCTCGTTCAGATTGGGGCAAATCGTTGTCGCGCCGCGATATCGCGCAAAGCTTTGTTGTTTAGGATCGACGAGGACGGGAATTCCCAGTGCGCGCGCTTTCCCTATCAAGCGCTGGCACACATTCTCCGAAAGCACGCCCTTGGCATAGTCAGAAAATACAACGGCATCGGCGGAGAGAATGCCGTTCTCAACTTTTGCGATCAAATCTTCGTAAGCCTCAGCGGAATACTCTTCGGTTTTTTCCGTGTCCAGGCGTAGCATCTGCTGTTGGCCCGCCACAATCCTCAGCTTTGTGGTTGTGGGATGAGTTTCTACGGAGGTCAGGTGCGCGCTCACCTCCGCTTTTTCGAGGCAAACTTCCAGTGAATCTCGGTCAGCATCTCGCCCGCAGAACCCGAAAAGGCTCGCCTTGGCGCCCAGTCCGGCAAGGTTCATCGCTACGTTGGCTGCACCGCCCGGGCGTTCGCTCCGGTGTACTGCTCGAACGATCGGGACAGGAGCTTCAGGAGACACGCGCTCGACGTCACCCCAAATATAGCGATCGAGCATAATATCGCCGATCACCAGAACGTGGGTGTTACGCCACTCTCCTTCGATCAACTGCATTACCCGGTGCAGATCTTGAATCATCGCGAGATCGTTTCACTTCCGACTGCTGGGCGTTCGCAGATACTCAGTTCAACCCAATCACAAAGTACGTGGCCGCAAAGTATGTGAGCTTCCTGGATCCGCGCGGCATCCTTAGAGGCAATACACAATGTCGCCTTGGCAATGGTCGCAAGGGTGCCACCGCCGGCTCCGGTAAAGGCTACTGTAAACGCGCCGCAATCGCGCGCGGCCTGCAATGCGGCACAAACATTTCTGCTGTTCCCGGAGGTAGATATTCCCACGACAACATCGCCCTCCACGCAAAGTGCTTCCACCTGCCGTCGAAAGACATCGTCAAAACCATAATCGTTTGCGACTGAGGTCAGAATCGACGTATCGGTCGTCAGGGCGATAGAACGCAGTCCGCGCCGTTCGCGCCGAAAACGTCCGACGAATTCGGCTGCCAGGTGCTGCGAATCGGCCGCACTGCCCCCATTCCCGCACCACAGGACCTTCCTGCCTTCAACAATCGCCCGGGTCATCTCAGTGGCGATCTGCTCAAGGACAGGCTGCTGCGAGGGCAGCGACCCGATTACATCCAAGTGATCGGCGATGGCCTGCGCAAAAATCGTGGATAGCTTTGTCGAAGCTGACATCCTTGCCCCAGAACTATCGAATGGCGGTCCACAGCAATCGAGTGTGATCGATGGTTATCATACTATTAGCTACTCATGCCTACCGGCGGCGTAAACACCTTCCCGAACGACTTCCCAAACACCTTCGCTGGCATCGAATATGTCTTTCTCGATCGTGACGGGGTCATCAATCTCAAGTCACCCGAGGGGGAATATATTACTCACTGGGAACTCTTTCACTTCCTTCCCGGAGTCGAAGAAGCCATTGTGGCGCTGAATCAGTCGGGACGCACCGTCATTGTAGTTAGCAATCAGCGTGGTGTTGCGCGGGGCTTTTACACGAACTCTGACGTTGATGCCATACACGAAGCGCTGCAGAAACACCTCGCCCAACACGGCGCTCACATTGATGCTTTTTACTTCTGCCCGCACGATGAGAACGAATGCAACTGCCGTAAACCCAAAACAGGCCTCTTCGAACAGGCCTTCCAGGATTTTCCCGGTGCATCGGCAACGAATAGCATCGTAATTGGCGATTCCCTGTCCGATATTCAGGCTGCGCGGAACCTCGGTGCTCCGAGCATCTTCATTAGCGGTGATCCGGACACCCAGAAGCGTGGCGCCGAAGAAGCTCGTTCACTTGCCGGCGCTGCCTCAGACTCATTGTTCGAAGCAGTCATACTTCTTTTGCGCTAAAGAGCTGCTTTTGTACCGGACGCCCCAAAATAGTTGGCGGACTATTTCGCCAAACTCGCTAAAATAGAGATAGAAGAAAAATCAAATCCAAAACATCAGTGAGAACCGCTAACTGGTTTGTAATGAATGATCTGGCGTCGGGACCAAGAGAATCAGTGAGCAGCTTTAAGTGACCTGCAATGAATGGGTTACAAATTATATTATTAGAATCAACGAGTTACAGAACATAACAGTATAAGACCAGTGGAATCAATGGGTTTCAAATTCGCACTCGAACGAAGGGGGAGGGGGACCCTCCTTGTGGCAAGACCAATCCCAATTCGAAGTCAGACTGGAATCGCATCCGTACTCTGAAACGTCTCCCGGATTCCGTCTTCGAGATGAGTAAACTTCAGATCACATCCGGTATCGCGTAAGCCGGTCAGATCGGCCTGGGTGAAGTGCTGATAGCGAGCGCTCAAGTCTGCGGGCAAGGGCATGTACTCAACATCTGCCTTCCCATGAACCAACATGAGAGCCTTTGCCACCTCATTGAATGTCCGGGCCCGTCCCGAACCGGCATTCACTACAGCCTGATACGTCCTGGTCGACTCGCCAGACTGGGGTGTGTGCGGACCGGTCTGCGCAAAAAACATATTCAATCGCGACAGATCGCGTACAAAGACAAAGTCTCTGCGCTGCTCGCCGTTTCCGTATCCGCCCGACCCCTCGAAGAGCCGCACTTTGCCCGTCTCCAGGATCTGCTTCGAGAAGTGGTGAATCACAGAGGCCATGCGCCCCTTATGTTGTTCGCGAGGACCGTACACGTTGAAGTACCGCAACCCCACCACCGTCGTTGGAATGCGCCCGAGGGCGAACTCAGCGCGGACATAATGATCGAAGCTAAGCTTGGAAAAGCCATAGATGTTCAATGGCTTCTCATTCTCCAGCATCGGAGTAAAGTGACCGGGGCCGCTCAGCCCATACACAGCGGCCGTCGACGCGTAAACAAGGGGTGCCCCCTTCTCGATGGCATACCTCAACACCCTCTTCGAATATGTGAAGTTGTTATCCATCATGTACACGCCATCGTCGACCAGCGTATTTGAGCATGCGCCCTGGTGAAAAATTGCACTCACACGCGAAATTCCCAGCGCCTTCTCGTCCAGCGCTCGCCGAAACTCTTTCTTGTCCATGTAATCTGCAAATCTTGCGCCATGCAGGTTGAAAAGCTTCCGTGAATCGGCAAGGTTATCGACAACGAGAATGTCGGTGACGCCATACAGATTCAGCTCATGGACCAGATTGCTGCCGATAAATCCGGCTCCGCCGGTAACGATGTACATCGCTCTATCACCTATTGCTGCCCAGACGTCAAGTGCTCACTGGATTCGTCTTCGCCGAATCGCCAATCACAAATTCGTAAACGTCGTTGTAGCGCTTCATTACATCGTCGATCGCGAACCGCTTCAGGTTTTCCCATCCAGCAAGCCTCAGGGATTCGGCCTCCACAATCCTCGCATCGATGATTTGGGCTGCAGCCGCGGCATTCTCTGGGTTGATCAGAATTGCCCCTCGTCCGGCAATCTCCGTCATCGGTGGCCTGTCGCTGGTGATCACCGGGCAACCGCAGGCTTGCGCTTCAAGAACCGGCCACCCAAATCCCTCTTCAAGAGACGGAAACAGAAACGCGAGGGCGCCTGAATAGAGCGCGCGCATCTGCTCATTGCTTGGAGAGACAAATTCGATCACGTCGCCAAGAGCATACTTGCGACAAAATACTCGCATCGCTTCGGTCCACGGTTTTCCGGCCATTACTAGCTTCACGTGCCGGAAGCGCTCATATTTCCGTAAATGAAGCACAATCTTCAACACGCCTATCCGGTTCTTGTACCACTGATTGCCGCCCACATGGAGCAAGTATTTGTCACCCGCATTTAGACCACAAGCCGCTCGAACTGCTTCGATCTCAGCCCCAGCAGCCGGCTCGTATTGCCAGTTTAGCGAGTGATGAATCACCCTGATCTCCGGCTTCGAGGGCAGCAGACCCTCTAAGTCCTGCTTTGTCTTTGCGGAGACGCTGATGATGTAGCGCGCCGAAGCCAACCCCTTCAAAATCCATCGTTGCAGCCACTTCCCCGTGCGCCCGGTCCGGCTTTGCGGAAAATGTCCAAGGGCCGAGCGAATTGCCAGCACATCATGCGCCGTAATCACTCGCGGCGTCTTTCCTGTCCATTGTAAGTAATATGAGTTGGAGTGATCGCAGACGTGAACTAGATCCGCATTCCTCGCCTTCATCCGCAGCCGAGTGGGAAACAGAACGAACTTGTCAATGTATCCCAGCCACTTTCGGAACGGATTGTCGGCAGCCACTAGCCTGCCCACAACAGCCGGAGGATGAACGACCTCCATCCGGTGCCCCTGTTGCTCTATACCGTGGCGAAGAAACTCCGCATAGCGAAGCATGCTTTGCTGAGCATCCGGCTCATAATTCGCAACTAGAAGAACTCTCATGAGGCTCGAAGCAACAAAAGTGTGCAACGTGGAGATCTCATGATCTGAGAGGACACTCTGAACGGATTCTCTACGGATCTCTGCGCACTGCACCCAATCGGAAATGGCACTAAGGCAGACGCTGCCCAATCGCCGCATCCCGCGTCTGGTGAGATGCGGGACGCCCAACACTGAGATAAGTGAAGCCGCGCTCGACCATCTGGGCTGGATCGTAAAGGTTGCGTCCGTCAATCACGATGGGATAGCGCAACGTGTAATGCAGTCGGTCAAGATCGAGTTCACTGAATTCCTGCCAATCACTCAGAATGAGGAGCGCGTCGGCATCTTCCGCTGCGGCATATGGATCGTCGACATAGCACATGTGTCGAGATGGTGGAATAACTTCCTTTGCCCGCTCCGATGCCGCTGGATCATATGCGATCACGTTCGAGCCTTCCTTTAGAAGCTGCTCGACGATGTCCAGAGCGGGAGAGTCGCGGATGTCGTCGGTTCCACCTTTGAATGATAGGCCCAGCACACCAATGCGCTTACCTCGAAAGGTCCATAACGCCGAACGCACCTTCAGAAAGAACCGTTTCTTCTGCTCTTCGTTGATTCCCTCGACTTCCTTGAGCAAATCGAAATCAACGCCCAATTGTTCAGCGACATAGCGAAATGCAGCTACATCCTTTGGGAAGCAGGAACCTCCGTAGCCAATACCGGCGCGCAGAAATTTAGGCCCAATGCGGCTATCCATTCCCATGCCGCGCGAAACTTGTTCGACATCTGCCCCGACAGCCTCACAAATATTGCCTACTACGTTGATAAATGAAATCTTCATCGCGAGAAATGCATTCGAAGCGTGCTTTATAAGCTCCGCAGCCTTGGTGGATGTAAGCAAAAGTGGGGGAGGACAGTTCTCACCGCAGGTACCTGGAACAGCTTGCGGCAGTCTGTAGTAAGCGCCAGAAGTCAGAGGTTCGTAGATTGTGCTCAGCAGGCTTCCAGCGCGTTCACTCTCTACTCCAATGACGATTCGGTCAGTATGAAGAAAGTCCACTACTGCAGTGCCTTCGCGGAGGAACTCTGGATTAGACGCAATGTCAAAAAGTTCCTTCGGCACGCCATTGCGCTCGATCACGCGGCGAATCCACTCGTTCGTATATACCGGCACAGTGCTCTTTTCAACGATCACCTTATAGTCGTCGATCGAGCGGGCGATTTCACTGGCGACTGCGTCTACGTATGACAGGTCGGCGCTACCCGTCTTGCTTTGCGGCGTTCCTACCGCGATGAATATCACCTGTGATTGCTGCGTAGCGGCGCGCAAATCAGTGGTAAATTCCACCTTGTTCTCGCGATGGCGATTGAGCAGTTCTGGAAGATAATCCTCGTGAATGGGGACGCCACCTTCGCGCAGTGTTTTCACTTTCGCTTCGTCATTATCGACACAAATTACACGATGTCCTATTTCAGCGAAGCATGCCGCGGCAACAAGCCCAACGTATCCAGAACCGACAACTGCAATCGAAACCTGCTGATTCATGCGTTCCTCGTAGAAAATTGAGACACTGCGTGTCTGTGAAGTAAATGGTCTCGAATCAAATATCACAATGGCTTGCAAGCGAATCGGAAATAGAGCTCCGTTACGTCAGGCAAGCATCGCACTTCACTTCATAACGCTTGACGGTGGGCACATGTCACTTGATACGCGTGGCTGTGGCGAGCACTTCTAATTTAAGAATCGCCAAACGCTACCGGATTGTCAAATGGATTTCACGTCGACATGCCCTGGGAACTGTCGATTCACATGTTATGATAAGCACAAGTTTTCGCTCAACTTAGTCATCACGTCTTCCTCACTTAAATGGAGCTACGCCCACAGCATCTATGAGCGCAGTGAAGTATGTTTCTTCAAATGGAGAGTTAGACGTAGCTTACCCCAGCAAGAAAGCGCGTGTGGCTTATTTTGTAAGCCATCCGATTCAATATCAGGCTCCTCTCCTGAGGCGTATTTCCTTGGAGAGCGATATCGATTTGCACGTCTTTTTCTTCAGCGATCTTTCCGTTCGCGGCTACAAAGACAAAGGCTTCGGTGGCGTCGAGGTCAAATGGGATATACCTCTCCTAGACGGATATTCGTACGAGTTTCTTCCCGCCTTTCGAAACAGAGACTCACTTGGTTTTGCGGCTCCAATCAGCCACGGAATCTTCAGCAGGCTAAAGGGCGGCCGATTCAATGCTGTTTGGGTGCATGGTTATCACACCTTCAATTGCCTGCAGGCAATCGTAGCCGCGAAATTATTGAACATTCCCGTTATATTGCGCGCAGAGTCACAACTCAATGATCGTGTTCGAACGAAGAAAACACTTCTTGCCAAACGCCTCTTCTTCCCTATCTTGAGGCAGGCCGTGGATTGCGTAATGCCCATCGGAAAGCCAAATGCCGAATATTGGCAGCAATACCTGGGTTCGAGAGTTCCTATGTTCCCTATGCCCTATGCGGTAGACAATACATTTTTCAGCACCCGCGCTGCCGATGCTGCGCAGCAACGCGAAACCCTGCGTCGGGAACTTGGTCTCGAGGCCGACCGCACCATTTTCCTGTTCGCGTCCAAACTCCAAACCCGCAAGCGCTGCATTGACCTCGTAGAGGCTTTCCTGAAGGTATCGCAGGGACCGGGAATCGAGCCACCCGCCTATTTGCTCATCATCGGCGATGGGGAGGAGCGGGCAGCAATCGAGGGCCGCATTCGTGAGTCCGGCTTGTCTAGCATTCGTATGCTCGGATTCAAGAATCAGAGCGAGCTGCCACGTTTCTTTGATTTGTGTGACGTTTTTATTCTTCCCTCCGTGCATGAACCCTGGGGCCTCATCGTGAATGAAGTGATGAATGCTGCCCGCGCGGTCGTGCTCTCCGATGATGTTGGCTGCCATTCCGATCTGGTCGAAGACGGCACGAATGGATTCATCTTTCCCGCACGAGATGTTGATGCATTGAGCGCCGTTCTTCGCCGCTTCCTCGAAGATCCATCTCTCGCGAAGAAGATGGGCCAACAAAGCTTGAAGACCGTGGCCCGTTACAGCTTCGAAGAGGACGTCCGCGGTTTGCGTCAAGCCCTCTCTTTTTCTATCCCGGGCTTTGTCAAGTGACCGAAACCTGGCCAGCCACTGCTTCCCGCAGGCGCCGTATCGTTTATGTCTCATCTCTCGCTTCGTACGGTACGGCGACGTATCGACTGGAAGGACTCCGGCGTATCGGCCAAGAGGTCACCCCGTTCGGAACAGCGGCATACGCTCCCCGTCAGCGGCAACTACAGTCCCTCCGAATACGATTCCCATTTGGCCCGCTGGTATCTCGTGTCAATCGGGATCTGGTTAAGGCCGTCGAGAGCTCCCGACCGGATGTGGTGTGGTTCGACAAGCCGACCGTCTTTACGCCGGAGACGATGGAGGCCATTCACGCGGCCGGAGCCCGGATCGTCTTCTACGTGCAGGACGGCCCTTTTGGACCGCGCAATGATGGTCTATGGAAGCAGTTCTATCGCGTGTACAGGATGGCTGATCTGCATTGTTTGGTGCGCGAGGCGGATGTAGTCCGTTATCGCAGCTGGGGACTGCCCTTTATCAAGACGATGTTTAGTTTTGACCCGCTGGTGCACTACCCGCCCCCGGAGAGCTGGTCTGATGCGGATCGAGACCGGGAGATCTCGTACATCGGGCACCCGCACGAAGAGCGGCCGGCGTTCCTGGGGACGCTTGCTCGAGAGCATGGGCTACCTCTCTCGATCAACGGTAATTTCTGGGAGGATATTCTGGGCAGGGAGCGCCTGGCGAACTGCCGGATCGGGGGGCACCTGGACGTCGGCCAGTACAGGGAGGCGATCTGGCGGTCAAAGATCAACCTCAGCTTCGTAACCCGGGACAACGAGGATGACATAGCTCATAAGGCGGTGGAGACGGCCGCCTGCGGCCAGTTCCTATTGACCTTGCGCACACCGGGGCACGAGGCTCTGCTTGAGGAGGATCGGGAGGCGGTCTTCTTTTCTTCGGTTGAGGAGTGCGCGGAGAAAGCCCGTTTCTATCTAGGGCGTCCCGATCTTCGGGAGGCTATCGGGCGCAGGGCGCGGGAGCGTGCTGTCCGGTCCGGCTACGACAATGACACGCAGCTGGCGCGGATTCTGAATCGGCTTGACGGTAAGGACTGACCCCACCCCCCACCCGTCCAGTTGGCGATTTTGAGACTGAATGATTCTGAAGGGTTTACACTGCTCGCGGAGGAGATCTTCTGAGACTGATTGATTCCAGAGGGTTTATGCTCTCATGCTCTATCAGAGAAACAACCTGGTTTGGGAATTTTCGTCCTGTTTCTATTTTATCGGTTTGACGATAATTCGCAGCCAAGTTTTCTGGGAAGAATCCGGGTTTGGAATGAATGGGTTCCAAAATTCTTTGAACTCTAAGCCTTGACATTGGGATTTCTGGGGATCTGGAATGTCTGACGAAGTAGAGTTTCTCAAGCACGTATATGCCCGGTTTAATGCGCGGGACATGGAAACCGTGCTCGCGACCATGCGTGAAGACGTCGCGTGGGCCAACGGAATGGAAGGCGGCCACGTTCACGGGCGGGATGGCGTGCGCAGCTACTGGACGCGTCAGTGGGCGATGGTCGATCCACATGTCGAGCCGGTGGGGTTCACGACTGGGCCTGAGGGCGAAGTTCTGGTCGATGTCCATCAGGTCGTCCATGACCTCGAAGGCAAGTTGCTGGTCGATCAGATGGTGCTGCATATTTTCCGGTTCGAGGATGGTCTGATCAAGCGGTTTGATATCGGCGCAAAGTAGCATCTCCGCGAGTCGTCCCAACTGCGGACCGCGCTCCATCCCCAAGGACGAGCTGTAATTGCCACCTCGTCCCTATTTCGAGGTCCGAATTTTGTGTTAAAGCGGGGCTAGGAATAATCCGGTGGCCCGGTCTGGGCTGCCCCCGGTGGTGGTGAGTCCGGACCGCGGTAGGCGATCAGTAACTCAGCGTACTGTTGCGGAAACGATAGGAAATTTTGATACGCTGCCAGGTTAAAAGATGGAGCGTCGTACGTGTGTGTATGTGTGGCCAGCTGAGCGAGCGTCTGCCGAAGCGATATCGCCATATAAGGGTTCTCCCTCTTCCTTTTCGATGAAGCCGATGGTATCAGGAGCCGCTTGCCAATCCGAGGCACGGCGAGGCGGCTTTACCGAGAGTTGCGACGTCGTTTCTACCGTGCCTTGCTGTGCAAGGCGATCGGCCCCGGTCGCCGATTCCATCGCACGGCAATCGCCGCGCCCATTCTGCGCTATACTCCCGCCCATCCCGAATTCCACAAGACGGAGCCCCTCATGTCCACGCCCGCACCCCAGCAATTCACCGATATTCATGCCAAAGCTTTGGCCATCAATCTGGAGGCTTCCAGCTATGGCACGTTTGCCGAGATTGGCGCCGGTCAGGAAGTCGCCCGCTGGTTTCTGAGCGCCGGCGCGGCTTCGGGAACGGTCGCGCAGGCCATTTCGGCCTACGACAAGACCGTCAGCGACGATACGTATGGCGCCGGCACACGCTACGTCTCCAAGGAGCGCCTGCTGGCGATGCTCGACTACGAATATCAGCTCCTCCTCGCCCGGCTCGCACAAGCTCGCGGTTCACATACCCGATTTTTTGTTTTTGCGGACACCGTCGCCACTCGGAATTACCAGGGAAGCAACGAGCAACACGGCTGGCTCGGTGTCCGATTCCAAGCCGAACCTGATGGCCAGCCCAATCAGATTCTTCTCCACATCAATCTCGGGGATCCCACTGCACCGCTCCAGCAGCAAGCCATTGGCACGCTCGGCGTGAATCTGATCTATGCTGCCTATCACCAGCGGTCTTCGCCAGCGGGCTTTCTGGCCGGCCTGTTCGATGAATTATCTCTTGAACGGATCGAAATCGACGTTCTCGAACTCACTGGCCCCGTTTTTGCTGGTGAGGACTCCCGCCTCTGGTGTCTGAACTTGCTCCGCAGCGGCATGTCCCATGCCTTGGTTTTTGATTCCAAGTCTCAGGTGGTCGAGCCGGCCACTCCCCTTCGCAAGCGTCCCCTCATTGCGCAACGTACCTTACGCGGCCATCCCGGCCCATCTGCCGCGGAGACCTTTCAGGCTGCGCGCGAGAAGTTCCAAGCTGAAGGTATTCCCTCCGAGCGGGAACCTTTATCCGTCGTGGAGATCTCTACTCAAAATCTCGAAGGCTCGGCGGCCTCCGATAACACGGAACTGCTGGCCCTGATCGAACAGCTTGCCCCTTTAGGCACTGTTGTCGTCAGCAATTACCAGGAGGGCTACCAGTTGCTCAGTTACCTTCGCCGCTACACCGCTGCACCCATCCGCGTCATTCTCTGGATCTCGATATTTCTTCAACTCATGGAAGATCGGTTGTATCCGGCCATGCCCGGCGCCATATTGGAAGGCTTCGGACGATTGTTGGCTACCGCCGTGACAATCTATGTCGCTCCCATGCCCAAGGAACGGTTGATGGCCTCGCTCGGCGTCCTGCCAGAAGGTCTTTTGCGCGAATCTCCCGGCCGGGATCTCGTGACCCTGGACGATTTCCTGCCCAAGTCGCCCATGGATCACCTTCTCCGCTATCTTCGCGCAGCCGGCCGCATCGTTCCCCTGGAGGAAACACAGGCTAAATCCTGAGAAAGATTTGGAGTCGTCCTCCTGGTCACAATCTCGCGACCAACACTGGACCACGCTGGGCACTCGGTTTCGCGATCTCCCACCCTTCGCTGCGCGAAGGATGGGGCAGCCAGATCGTTGGCTAGTTCAAACGCCGATGACGGCGCAGAGTTCCTTGACGGCTTCGGCGCTCTTTTTGAGGGCGACGTCTTCTTCGGGCGTCAGCTTGATCTCGATGATCTGTTCGAGGCCGCGCGAGCCGAGTTTGCAAGGAACTCCGATGTAGTAACCGGTGATGCCGTACTCGCCTTCGAGATAAGCGGCGCAGGGCACGATCTTCTTTTTGTCTTTGAGAATCGCTTCGACCATCTCGACAGCCGCGGCCGATGGGGCGTAGTAGGCGCTGCCGGTCTTGAGGTGCTTGACGATCTCGGCGCCGCCGTCGCGGGTGCGCTGCACGATGGCGTCGAGTCGCGTCTTTTCGATTAGCTCGGTGATAGGGATGCCCGCGACAGTGGAGTAGCGCGGGAGGGGGACCATGGTGTCTCCGTGGCCGCCGAGGACGAAGGCGGTGACGTTCTCAACGGAGACGTTGAGCTCCTCGGCGATGAAGGTCCGGAAGCGGGCCGAGTCGAGGATACCGGCCATGCCGATTACGCGCTCGCGGTTGAACTTCGACTGACGGTAGGCGGCCTGGGCCATGGCATCAAGCGGATTCGACACAATGATGAGAATGGTGTCTGGCGAGTTGGCGATGACCTTGCCGACGACATCGGACATGATCTTGTAGTTGGTCTGCAAGAGGTCGTCGCGGCTCATACCGGGCTTGCGCGGGATGCCGGCGGTGATGACAACGATGTCGGAGTTGGCGGTGTCGGCGTAGTCATTGGTGCCGATGATGTGCGAGTCGCGCTTCTCGATGGGCATGGCTTCGAGCAGGTCGAGTCCTTTGCCCTGGGGGATGCCTTCCACGACATCGATGAGGACGACGTCGGCGAGCTCCTTGGCGGCGATCCAGTGGGCGGCAGTGGCTCCGACGTTGCCGGCTCCGACGATGGTGACTTTCTTGCGCATTGATTAACTCCTGGGCTTTTTTAGCGATTAGTAACTAGGGATTAGGATTAGGGATTAGCAGGTAGCCGATGGGTTAGTTTTCTAATCGCTAATCCCTATTCCCTCCCTCACATGTTTTCGATCATGCGTGAGGCGAACTCGCTGGTCTTGACCTTGGTCGCGCCCTGCATCTGGCGCTCGAAATCGTAGGTGACGAACTTCTGTTGGATGGTTTTTTCCATCGACGACTCGATGAGGCGCGCGGCCTCTTTCCAGCCAAGGAATTCAAACATCATCACGCCCGAAAGCATCACCGAGCCGGGGTTGATGACGTCTTTGTCGGCGTACTTGGGCGCGGTGCCGTGCGTGGCTTCGAAGACGGCGTATCCGTCGCCGATGTTGGCGCCGGGCGCGATGCCGAGGCCTCCAACCTGCGCGGCGCAAGCGTCGGAGATGTAGTCGCCATTGAGATTGGGGCAGGCGAGGATCGAGTACTCCTCGGGGCGGATGATGACCTGCTGGAAGATGGAGTCGGCGATGCGGTCGTTGATGAGGACCTTCTTCTTCCACTGGCCGTTGCCGTGCGACTTGCCGATGGAGTCGAGGACCTGCTTAACCTCGGCATAGAGTTCCTTGCGGAAGTCGTCGTTGCCGAATTCGAGGCCGGGCTCGATCAGCGCGGCGTTCTCTTCAACGGTGAGCTTTGGATTGGCTTCGACGTTGCCGAGGATCCAGCTCTCGCGCTCGGTCACGACATGGTCGCGGAAATCATCGACGGCAAGCTCGTATCCCCACTCGCGGAAAGCACCCTCGGTGAACTTCTGGATGTTGCCCTTGTGCACGAGCGTGACGGACTTGCGGCCGTATTCGAGCGCGTATTCGATGGCGCGGCGCACGAGGCGCTTGGTTCCGGTTATGGAGATGGGCTTGATGCCGACGCCGGAATCAGTGCGGACCTTTTTCTTGCCGCCCTTGAGCATGTCGTCGTTCAGAAACTTGATGAGCTTTTCGGCTTCGGGGGTTCCCTGACGGAACTCGATACCGGCGTAGACGTCTTCGGTGTTCTCGCGAAAGATGACGACGTCGAGCTTTTCAGGATGCTTCACCGGGCTGGGTACTCCCGCGTAATACTTGACTGGGCGGACGCAGGAGTAGAGGTCGAGGATCTGGCGCAGGGCGACGTTGAGCGAGCGGATGCCTCCGCCAACGGGTGTGGTGAGCGGGCCCTTGATGGAGACGTGGAGATCGCGGGCAGCGCTGACGCTGTCATCAGGGAGCCAGGTTTTGAATTCGCGGAAGGCCTTCTCGCCGGCGTAGATCTCGAACCACTTGACAGAGCGCTTGCCTCCGTATGCCTTCTCGACAGCGGCGTCGAAGACTCGCTGGGAGGCGCGCCAAATGTCGCGTCCGGTGCCGTCGCCCTCGATAAAAGGGATGATGGGATGGTCGGGAATGGTGAACTTTCCGTCGGCATACTGGATCGGCTCGCCGCCGGTGGGCAGCGGCAGTCCGTTATAGCTCGTCTGCATGTATGTGGATGTCTCCCAGCAAGATAAGGTCGGATCGGAACTGAATGTATTGAGGCTAACATCCAGCGAAGATGACCGGCAAACGGGACTGACCGTCCAGGCGGACGCGGCTTCGCCGCCAATTCATTACGGGCGCGAGCGGCTTATGATGAGGGTTATGTTTTCTCGTCTGAGTGATCGCGTTGTGACGTTGTTGGCTTTGGCGGTTGGGGCGTGGTGCTCTATGGGATTTGCGCAAACACAGCAGCCGGTGCGCGTGGCGATCGTAGGGCTGGAGCACGGGCACGTGTCCGGGTTTCTGCAAGCCTTTCCCAAGCAGCAGGACGTAGAACTGGTGGCGATCGTGGATGAGGACGCGGCGCTGCGCGCGAAATATGAGCAGGAGTTCCATCTCGATCACGGTCTTTTCTTCGCGCAACTGGAGGATGCGATTGCGGCGAAGCATCCGCAGGCGCTGCTCGTTTACACGCCGATTGGCGAGCATCGGCGGGTGATTGAAGAGGCGGCAGCGCGCGGGCTGGAAGTGATGGTTGAGAAGCCGCTGACGCTTTCACTGGAGGACGCGCTGGCGATTCGGAAGGCGGCGAGAGAACACCATATCCAGGTGCTGGTGAACTACGAGACCACGTGGTATTCGAGCAATCGCGCCGTCTATGAAATGGTGCAGCAGGGTAAGCTCGGCGACGTGCGCAAGGTTGTCGTGCATGACGGGCACCAGGGGCCGCAGGAGATCAACGTGCAACCGGAGTTTCTGAAATGGCTGACCGACCCGGCGGAGAATGGCGCGGGTGCGCTGTATGACTTTGGCTGCTATGGGGCAGACCTGATGACGTGGCTGATGAACGGGGCGGCTCCGCTGAGCGTGACGGCTGTGACCCAGACGAATAAGCCGGAGAAGTATTCGCGCGTGGATGACGATGCGACGATCATCCTGCGATATCCGAAGGCGCAGGCGGTGCTGATGCCGTCATGGAACTGGACCTTCGGGCGGAAGGATACCGAGGTCTATGGGACGAAGGCTTACGCGGTTGCGTTGAATCCGACGCAGGTGCGGACGAGGTTCAGCGAGAAAGCGCCAGAGGAGACGACGACGGCCACCCCACTGGCAGCACCCGAGGACACCTCCCTGCACTATCTGGCGGCGGTCGTCCGAGGAGAGCTGAAACCGAAGGGAGATCTGACGGCGCTGGATACCAACATGGTGGTAATGCAGATTCTGGATGCGGCACGGGAGTCGGCGCAGACCGGCAAAACGGTGGAGCTGAAGCCGCTGCCGCAGTGAGGCGTATCCTAGGGGAGATGCGCTTATTTCGTTCAGTGCTGTTCCTGTGGGTGCTAGTCGCGATCGCGGCAGTATGGCTTGTGGCTCCGGCATCCGCGCTGCAGTACTCCGCCGAGAAGCCCCTTGGGGCGACGGCGCAAAAGACTCCGGACTATTTGAAGAATGCGGGGATCGATCAGCGGCTGAATTCGGCGTTGCCGCTGGGCGATCATTTTCGCGATGAAACTGGGCAGGATGTAACGCTGGCGAAATACTTCGGCTCGCGGCCTGTAGTGATGGCGTTGGTGTACTTCAAGTGCGGAATGCTGTGTCCCCAGGTGCTGCATGGGCTGGCGGGTGTGCTGCCGCAGACCGGTTTTCATGCGGGGAATCAGTATGACGTCGTCGTGGCGAGCATCGATCCGACGGACACGCCAGCGGATGCCGTCGAGGCGAAGCAGCATTTTGTGGGCATGTTGGGAGCGGATGCTGCGGAGCATGTGCATTTCCTAACCGGGCCGCAACAGTCGATCACCGACCTTGCGCAAGCCACAGGCTTTCACTATGTCCGCGTGCCGGGACCGGACGGGAAGATGGATCAGTTCGCGCACTCGAGCGTGATTATGATTGCGACGCCCGACGGACGTATGTCGAAGTATCTCTCCGGGATTGAATATCAGCCGCGCGACGTGAGATTGGCGCTCATTCAAGCGAGCGACAAGAAGATCGGGTCTCTGAGCGACATGGTGCTGCTCTATTGCTGCAACTATTCGCCGAGCCAGGGGCGATATACCGTCGCAGTGCTGCGCGTAATGGGAATTGCGGCGATGGGGTCAGTACTGGCGCTGGTCGGAGTTCTGTATCTGCTGGGCAAGAAGCCGAAGCAGCTTGCCGCCTGAATCGCCCTCAACTAGCCTGTTACCCTTATAAGAACCGATTTCAACCGAAGTATCTCTGCTCCGCGTGTGCGCGGAAAGCGATTGGATGAGTTTTTGCCTGAGCAGCCCCCAAAACAGCCCATCGACATCCATGACTGGAAGCCCAGCCATAACCCCTGGGCTGTAGCGCTCACGGTCACGCTGGCCACGTTCATGGAGGTGCTGGATACCTCTATCGCCAATGTTGCGCTGCCGCACATGGCGGGGTCGCTGGGCGCAAGCCAGGAAGAATCGACTTGGGTGCTGACGAGCTACCTGGTGTCGAGCGCGATCATTCTGCCGATCTCCGGATGGCTAATGGCGCGCTTCGGGCGCAAACGTTTCTATATGTCGTGCGTGACGATGTTCACGGTGTGCTCGCTGCTGTGCGGGATCGCGCCAACGCTGCCAATCCTGATCTTTGCACGCATTTTGCAGGGTCTGGGCGGAGGCGGCCTGGCGCCAAGCGAGCAGGCGATCCTTGCCGACTCGTTTCCGGTGGCCAAACGCGGACAAGCCTTCGCGGTTTATGGGATGGCAGTGGTGTGCGCGCCTGCCATCGGTCCTACGCTGGGCGGATGGATCACCGACAACTTCAACTGGCACTGGATCTTCTTTATCAATCTGCCGGTGGGGCTGATCTCGCTGTATCTGAGCAATAGGATGGTCGAGGACCCGCCGTATCTGAAGGTGAAGAAGGAAACGATCGGGAAGATCGACTCGATGGGGTTGGGACTGGTGGCGGTGGGCGTGGGCTGCCTGGAGTTTGTGCTCGACAAGGGCCAGGAAAAAGACTGGTTCGGAGACACGAAGATTACGGCTTTTGCTATCGTGGCCGCGTTTACGCTGGCGTTGTTTGTGTGGTGGGAGTGGCGACATCCCGATCCGATTGTGGATTTGAAGCTACTGAAGAATCGCAATTTCGGGACGGCGGTCTTTCTGCAGTTCGTTCTGGGGATGGTGCTGTTTGGTTCGACGGTGCTGATTCCACAGTTCTTGCAGGTTCTGATGGGGTATACGGCAGAACGAGCGGGCATGGCGCTGTCTCCGGGCGCGCTGGTGTTGATCGTGATGATGCCGATTGCCGGAAAGATTGTGAACAAGATGGATGCACGGCTGCTGGTCTCCATCGGCTATTTCGTCACGGCGGCGGGGCTTTACAACCTGACGCGGCTGGACTTGGACGTAAACTTTGGAACCATTGTGCTGTGGCGCTCGCTGCAGGTGATGGGGCTGTCCTTCGTATTCATTCCCATAAGCACGCTCAACTATGTGGGCGTGCCACGAGATAAGAACAACCAGATTTCAAGTTTTTCAAATTTCGCGCGGAACCTGGGCGGATCAGTGGGCACAGCGATGTTGACGACGTTCCTGCAGCGCACACAGCAGACACATCAGCAGGTATTGTCGGGTAATGTAATTCCGGGCAGCGTGGCCTACTCAACCTTTATGGACGCAACCAAGAATGCGCTGATGAAACTTGGCCATAGCGCTGACGCGGCGACGCAGATGGCGACCGGGCAGGCCTACCAGACCATGCTGCGGCAGGCCTCGATGCTGAGCTATCAGAACGCATTCTGGGTGCTGAGCGTGATCATCGCGTGCCTGATTCCGCTGCCGTTCATCATGCGCAAGCCCCCGAAAGCAGAGGGCGCTCAAGAAGAAGCGATGGCACACTAGCGCGGACCGCCTAGGCGCGATGAATTCGGCGACTTTTCATCGTCTGGTACATCAATAAATGTGATACTTATCGTTGAAATTCAGGGCGATTGGTTGGATGCCGGCAGCCGCGGGGGAGGGGTCGGGAATTGGCAAAAAGCATGGTCCCGAAGCGGTTGTTTTTAACCAAGGGAGTCGGGAAACATAAAGAGCGACTGACATCGTTCGAGTTGGCGCTTCGCGATGCCGGCGTTGCAGCGCAGAACCTGGTACGCGTCTCGTCGATCTTTCCACCGCAGGCAAAGATGATTACCCGAAAGGAAGGGCTGAAGTATCTCTCTCCGGGGGAAGTTGTATTCGCGGTAGTCGCGGAAAACTCAACGCGGGAGCCTCACCGGCTGGTGGCTTCGAGTATTGGCGTAGCGATTCCGACAGATCGCAACACTTACGGCTACCTAAGCGAACACCACAGTTTTGGGGAGACGGAAGAGCAGGCAGGTGAGTACGCGGAGGAACTCGCAGCCGAGATGCTTGCCACGACACTGGATGTGGATTTCGATCCGGATACGAGTTGGGACGAGAAGAAAGAGATTTACCGGATCTCGAACAAGATAGTGCGAACGACCAATGTAACGCAGTCGGCGATTGGCGACAAGCGGGGATTGTGGACGACAACGATTGCGGCGGCGATTCTGATTTTTGAGTGAGCGGCTTTTGCCGAGTGAAATTTAATCAAAGGCGCGGGCCGCAAGAGCTTCGCGCCTTTTGTGTGTCTTCTTAGAATTGATCACTGGTGATGATAGAGAGAACATTATGCCAACGAAACTGAACTATCGAGTGGGCCTGGTACAGATGAGTTGCGGGCCCGATCCGGATGCAAATCTTGACAAGGCGGCTGATCGCGTCCGCGAGGCGGCGCGCGGAGGCGCCCAGGTGGTCTGCCTTCCGGAGTTGTTCCGCGCGCAGTATTTTTGTCAGCGCGAGGATATTGCACTGTTTGATCTGGCGGAGCCGATTCCCGGCCCGAGCACGGAACGGCTGAGCGCGATTGCCCGCGAGGAGAAGGTCGTGGTCGTCGCTTCCCTTTTCGAGCGGCGCGCGGCCGGATTATATCACAACACTGCCGCTGTGCTGCATAAAGACGGGTCGCTGGCCGGACTGTACCGGAAGATGCATATTCCAGATGATCCGCTCTATTACGAGAAGTTCTATTTCACGCCGGGCGATCTGGGATTCAAGGCGTTCGACACAGCGGTGGGAAAGATCGGCACGTTGGTGTGCTGGGACCAGTGGTATCCCGAGGGCGCGCGACTCACGGCGCTGCAGGGGGCGAACCTGCTTTTCTATCCCACGGCGATTGGATGGCATCCGGCGGAGAAAGAAGAGTACGGAGAGGCGCAGTACGACGCGTGGCAGACGATTCAGCGGTCGCACGCGATCGCTAACGGGCTGTACGTAGCCGCGGTGAATCGCGTTGGGATGGAGCACGGAGATGTACGCGGCAATCGCGTGGATGGACCGGGTCTGGAGTTCTGGGGCGGGTCGTTTCTGGCCGATCCATTTGGACGAGTGATTGCGAAGGCGGCGCACGACAAGGAAGAGATCCTGGTCGGCGAGATCGATTTGCACTTGCTCGAGGATACGCGGCGGAACTGGCCATTCCTGCGCGACCGGCGCATCGACGCTTACCAACCGATCGTTCACAGGTTTCTTGATGAACCCGTGGGCGATAAGAAATGACACAACTCACTGGGATACCTAGGGAGCATGGGTTTCGCATGCCAGCGGAGTGGGCCAAGCACGCGGCGACATGGATCGCATGGCCCCACAATGCTGACGACTGGCCGGGGAAATTCCAGGCCATTCCGTGGGTGTATGCGGATATCGTGCGGTATCTGTCGCGCGTTGAGGATGTTCACATCCTGGTGAACGATACCGCCGCGGAGAAGCGTGCGAGAAGCGTTCTGAAGCGCGCTGGAGCCAATCTGGCCCGAGTGCATTGCCACCGGTGGCCAACGAACCGCGTGTGGACGCGCGATTCGGGCCCGATCTTTGTGAAAAATCCGCAGGGCGAAACCGCCGTGACGAACTGGAGGTTCAATGCCTGGGCGAAGTACGACAACTGGCAACTGGACGATCAGATTCCTGGGCGGGTGGCGGAACTGTTAGAGCTTCCGGAGTGGACGCCAACGGTTGGTGAGTATCGCTTGGTGCTCGAAGGCGGATCGATCGATACGAATGGCGCGGGGGTGCTGCTGACTACGGAAGAGTGCCTGCTGAGCGAGGTGCAGCAGCGCAATGCCGGGTTGAGCCGCTCGGATCTTGAAGGCGTGTTCCATGATTTTCTTGGCATCGACCAGGTGATCTGGCTGAATCGCGGAGTGGCAGGCGATGATACGCACGGACACGTGGACGACATCACCCGGTTTGTGTCGGAGAACAGGATTGTAACCGTGACGGAGGCGAATCGAGAGGACGAAAACTATTTGCCGTTGGCGGAGAATCTCGATCGGTTGAAGTCAGCGCGAAATCTTGAGGGCGGGGCATTTGAAGTTGTGGAACTGCCGATGCCCGCGCCCGTGGTTTTCGAGGGGCAGCGGCTTCCGGCGAGCTACGGCAATTTTTACATTGCCAACGGACTGGTTCTTGTGCCAACCTTCAACGATCCTAACGATCGCAAGGCACTGAGTACGCTGGCGGAAGTTTTTCCCGATCGCGAAGTGGCGGGTGTCCATTGCGGCGACTTTATCTGGGGGCTGGGTGCGTTGCACTGCATGACGCAACAGCAACCGTTGTAGTACGGAGTACTTCGATGCCTAGGAATGACCTGGAGTGGCTGGACGACTGGTATCGGCGGCAGTGCAATGGAGAGTGGGAGCACAGACAAGGCGTGCGCCTGAAATCGCTCGATCAGACCGGCTGGCATTTGACGATCAAGCTCGCGGGCACCTCGGCGGTGAATACTCCTCCTCAGCAGTTGCGCCTGGACACGCAGAACGGCGGATGGCTAGCCTGCTCGATTGGGGCAGAGTGCTTCGAGGGATCGGGTGACCCGCGCAAGCTCGAGCAAATTATCGGGGTCTTTCGGCGCTGGGTAGAGACGGGGCGGCCGACTGACTCATAGCGGATGTTGACCACAGATACAGAGTTCATGCACGAAGCGCTGGCGGAAGCGCGCGCGGCGGCCGAGGCGGGCGAGGTTCCGATTGGGGCGGTAGCCGTGATCAGCGGCGAGATCGTGGGGCGCGGACAGAATCGCGTGCTGCGCGATATCGATCCCACGGCACATGCGGAGATGGTCGCGATGCGAGCTGCGGCGCGCGCTATGGGCAACTACAGACTGGTCGAATGCGAGCTGTTCGTCACCCTGGAGCCATGCGCGATGTGCGCCGGTTCAATGATTCACGCCCGGTTGGAGCGCCTGATCTACGGAGCGAGTGACCCGAAGGCAGGGGCGGCGGGATCGGTGCTCGAGGTGGTGAATCATCCCCGGCTGAATCACCAGATGCTGGTCACGGCCGGTGTTCTGAGTGAAGAGTGCGGCGAGTTGCTGCGGGAGTTTTTTCGGCAGCGCCGGACTTGACCCTTTAACTGCGGGTGAGGGCCTCAATGAGATCGGAATGTTGCAGGTAGTCGCGGAGGAGCAACTCGCGGCGACCGGTCTCGTAGTCAGCGTAGTCGAAGCCGGGGCTTACAGAGCAGCCGAAAAGAGCGACCTGGCCTCCGGGGAGCAGGTGTGAACCCTGCCACACGTATTTCGGAACAATCAGCTGCGGATGCTGGCCACGCGCGAGGTCATTCCCGAGGATGACGGTGCGCGCGGAGCCGTCGGGCCAGAGCTGGAGCATTTCGACGGGATCTCCATAGTAGAAGTGGAAGATTTCGTCGGAGGCCAGGCGGTGCATCTCAGAAAATGTGCTGGGTTCGAGCAGGTAGTAGATGCAGGTTCCCGCTGATCGGTCGGCGGGATAGCGTTCGGGCAAAGTCGAGTGCGGGATTACTTCTTCTGAACGCCAAGTCTGAATGAACGATCCGCCTTCGCAAGGGTGCGGCGCGAGGTTGAGGAGCTTCTTAATCTCGTCGGCAGTCATAGTGGCATGATAGCGAATCAGCTGTCAGCCATTAGCCATCACCCATTAGGGATTGGCCTGGGAACCAGAAATGGCGTTCGGTGTCTATTCAGACAGGTGTCTCGTTCTCTCAACTTTCTGGTTGGGAGAGGCTATGTTCGAAGACAGTCTGGTTGAGTCCACGGGGCGCATTCGTACGCGCAGCAAATGGTTTGCGATTGGGTCGTTTCTTTTGCAGGCGGCGCTGCTCACGGCGCTGATTCTGATTCCCTATTTCTACCCTGCGGCATTGCCAAAACAGGCGCTTACGACAATGCTGTTGGCACCTCCGCCACCACCAATGCGAGCGGAGTTGCCGGCGCATGCCGCAGTTGCCCATGTCGCGAACGCGACGATGGTGGCGACGTTGACTGCTCCTACAGTGATTCCGCGTCATCCTGAGATCGTGGACGATGAAGCGCCGGGTGCACCGCAGTTCGGCCCTGGCGATAACGGACGAAGCCCCGGAGTCATGGACGCTCTGCGGGGAGTGGGGGTGCCGCCTGCGCCGCCGGTCGTGGTGCAGCCCAAACCGAAGTCTGGGCCGACGCGGATTTCGGCAGGTGTTGCGGAGGGACGGCTTCTGGCGCCGATTCAGCCGGTGTATCCGGTGATCGCGAAGGAGGCGCGTATTCAGGGAACGGTGGTGGTGGAAGCGACTATTTCGAAACAAGGTATGGTGGAACACGCACGCGCCGTGAGCGGACCACGGATGCTCGCCGGGGCAGCGTTGAACGCGATACAGCAGGCGCGGTACCAGCCTTACAAACTGAGCGGCGAGCCGGTTGAGGTGGAGACGACGATCAATGTCGTTTTCAAGTTGAGCGAGTAAACCGCGATGACCCCACCTTGCCAACCCAAGTTCGGGCATCCGTCGCTTGCCTATCGCGTGAGCGTATACCCATCTAAGATAGTTGGATGGAGCTGCTCCTCTACTCCGCGGCGTGGTGCCGCGACTGCCGGGAAGCCAAGCGCTTTCTGGAGACTCACAACATTGCTTATAGGGAGATTGACGTTGAGTCGACGCCGGGTGCTGCCGCAGAATTGATAAGGAATGTCGGCAAGCGGGCGATTCCGCAATTTGTGATCGACGGCGAGTGGGTGCAACCGTATAGGCCTGGCCGAGGATTCCTGTATGAAGAGATGACCGAGCGACTGGGCGTGGCCCGGTAGGCTCTGTGCTTCCAGGATCGGCTCAGAGGGCATGCTCCTGCGGCGTTTCCGATTGACGAAGGAGTGGGCCCGAAAACGGCAGGCGGCGCAGACGCTGGCGGACGGTTTCACGCTGCCATGACCGCGTGCGGGCGTGGAGCATATCCTCAAGCCTGATGCTTCCCAGAGTTCGTCCGGTTCCCTGCTCTACTATGGTGGCCTCGAACGTCTTCGCGGCGGCCATTCGTTCGGCAACTGCACGAAGCGGCTCATCCGGATAGGCAAATTGCTCTGTCGGCGACACTCCCGGGAGTTGCTCCATTTCGAGCGCGTCCTCACGCATCACTTGCGACACGATCATCCCCTCAAGCGGATCGACGGCGTATTCGCGGCTCAGGTGATGGCCGCGGCGGCTCAATCGTTCGGTGAGAATCGAACGGCGCTGCAGCAGTACGGTAAAGCCATGGGCAGCTACAGAAGCTGCGAGTAGCGGCAACATCAGGCCATAGTTGTGAGTCAGTTCCACGGCCAGAACGGTTGCGGTCAGCGGGCAGCCGATAGCACCGGAAAGAACGGCGGCCATCCCAATGAGCGACCATGCGCCTGTTTCAAGCGGGGGTAATCCGGGCGAAAGGAGCGCGCCAAGGGCACCGCCGATCATGAGCAACGGAGCGAGGATGCCGCCTGAGGTTCCGGAACCGAGCGAGAAGGACCAGATAATGCTCTTAACGATAAGAACCCCGAGGATCAGGTGCCAGGCGGTGTCGCCGCTAATCAACGACGCGATGACGTCGTAACCGGTGCCAAGGGCGCGTGGGAAGATGAGTCCTCCGATACCGATAACCAGACCGCCGATGGCCGGCCACCACATCCAGTGGATAGGCAGGTGATTCTCGAAGAGGTCTTCGCTGGCGTAGACGGCGCGACTAAGCAGGAGGGCCAGGGCGCCTCCCAGCACGCCGAGCGCAAGCGCAGCGAATACCGAAGCCGGCGAAACGCTGGCGGCGATGGCCGGCATGGGGAAGAGTGGGCCGGGTCCGAGGAAGAATCGGCGCAACGCCCCCGCGGTAATTGCGGCCACCGCAACGGGAATGAGCGAGCGCGGACGCCATTCGAAGAGCAACAACTCGACAGCCAGCAGGATGGCCGCGAGCGGCGTGGAGAAGACTCCGGTCATGCCCGCGGCTGCTCCGGCGACCAACAGCGTTGACCTTTCGGCGTCGCTGAGGTGGAACATCTGCGCGAAGAGCGAACCGACCGAACCGGCGGTCATGATGATGGGGCCTTCCGCTCCGAAGGGCCCACCCGAACCGATGGCGACGGCAGCGGAAAGCGGCTTGAAGACGGCCACGCGGGCATCAACCCTGGCGCCGTGGATCAGGATGGCCTCGATGGCCTCGGGCATGCCGTGGCCGCGGATCTTGTCCGAACCGTAGCGCGCCATCAAGCCGATCAGCAAGCCGCCAATGACCGGCACAAATACAGCAAACCAGTGCAGGTGATTTGCAGCGGGCGAGACAAATTGCCAGCTCAAGCGGTGAAAATAAAACAGATTGGTGGCGAAATAGATGAGGTGCAGCAGCGCATAGGCAAGGACTGCACCGGCCAGTCCTAGAATGAGCGCAAGAAAGCTCAGGATGAGCATTCTCGGATCGGCTTTAAAGTCGCGCAACTGTGAATGGGATCCGGAACCGGATGGTTGGCGTGTCGTCATGAAGCCTTCCCGGCGCCACGACCCGATGACGTTGTCTTTCTGACAAGCACGCGACGCAGGGCGCGGATCAGTTCGGGGCCAGCCTGGTCAAGCTCTTCAAGGTGAGAGGCCGCGAGTGAACCCAAAGCGCGTTCACCAAGGGGCGTAACACGTAGCAGGATGCAACGGCTGTCTGTGGGGTCTGGAGCGCGACGCAGTAAGCCCTGCTCGATTGTTCGATCCACAAGCTCTACCGCACTGTTGTGCTTGAGCAACATGCGCGCTGCCACATTGGCAATGGTGGGCTCCAGCGCATCGGGCATACCGTAGACGCACTGGAGAAGCTGATATTGCTGCGATCTAAGACCGGTTTTCTCAGCAGCGATACTGCTGAAATGGAGAAAGCGGCGGAGCTGAAAACGGAATTCAGCAAGTCGCTGGAACTCTGCGCGGGTAAGCGCAGGTTCCTTTTCAAGTGCGGCTCGAGCCGGGCGTCGATCGAATGCCGGCAGCAAATGTTCGGCTAAGGGAACCATATATTCATCGTAACACGATATATCGCATTACGATGAATATGGAGACTTCTATCGGCCTCTTTCTAATCTATCGGCGACTCGGCCCTGGAATTGGTTCCGGGGTCAGCGAGAACCGCTCGGGCGTCGGCCTCATCTTCAGAACTCACCTGGAGCTGCAAAGGGCCGAGGCCCGGTTCCAGGATGCGGGCGTTTTCGCCGGAGAGAAACGTTTCGATACCGGCAGACTGCAGGCGGAGTCTGGCCATTTCAGCCTCAAGCGGTTCAGTAAAGTTGGCGATGGTAATGACGTCTGACATTTGGGTCCTTTCTTTGCTTGATCACAATTCTAAGATGCGCAAACGATAGAATGGTGGGTTTGGACAACTTCGGGGGATTTCTGCATTGATCGCACGTTATACACGACCGCAAATGGGCCACATCTGGAGCGATGAAAACAAATATCGTATGTGGCTGGAAGTCGAGGCCGCTGCGAGCGAGACGCTGGCCGAGGATGGAATTGTCCCGGCAGAGGCGGCGAAGGCGATCCGGGAGCGCGGGAAGATTGACGTTGCGCGCATCAACGAAATCGAGGCCGAAGTACGGCACGATGTAATTGCATTCACGACAGCGGTCTCAGAGAAGATAGGTCCGGAGTCGCGTTGGCTGCATTACGGGCTAACCTCGACAGATGTGGTGGACACGGCGCAGGCGCTGCAGATCAAGGCAGCCTCGGCAATCTTGCGGGACGACCTGCTGCAGTTGATCGAAGTACTGAAGAAGCGGGCGCTCGAGTTCAAGCACACTCCGACGATTGGGCGAACGCACGGAGTTCATGCCGAGCCGACCACATTTGGGCTGAAGCTGCTGAACTGGTATGCGGAGATGCGGCGGAATCTAGCGCGCATGGATGCAGCGGCGGAGCAGCTTCGGGTTGGAAAACTTTCAGGCGCGGTGGGGACCTTTGGGCATTTGAAGCCGGAGCACGAAGAGCGAATCTGCGCGAAGCTGGGGCTTGAGCCAGCTCCGGTGGCGACCCAGGTAGTGCAGCGAGACCGGCATGCGCATTACGTTTCGACGCTGGCGATTATCACGGCGACGCTGGATAAGATTGCAACGGAGATCCGGCACCTGCAACGGACCGAGGTACGCGAGGCTGAGGAGTATTTTTCAGAGAAACAAAAAGGCTCATCGGCGATGCCGCACAAGCGCAATCCAATTACCTGCGAGCAGATCAGCGGGTTGGCGAGGGTAGTGCGGGCAAATGCACAGGTAGCCTACGAGAATGTGCCGTTGTGGCACGAGCGGGATATCTCACATTCGTCGGCGGAGCGCGTGATTTTGCCAGACTCGACGCTCCTGACGGACTATCTGCTGGCGAAGACGGCGAACCTGATCGAAAAGTTAATGGTCTATCCGCAGAGAATGATCAAGAACCTGGAGAGCACGGGTGGGCTGATCTTTAGCGGACAACTCCTGCTCGATTTGACCGAGGCGGGAATGCTGCGCGAGGATGCGTATCGGCTGGTGCAGACGCATGCGATGAATGCGTGGCAGAACGACCTGATTTTTCGCGATCTGGTCACGCAGGATAAGGAAATATCGAGCAAATTGAGTGCAGATAAGTTGGCGCAGACGTTCGAGCTGAATCGACAGCTTGGAAATGTCGATGCAATCTTTGACCGTGTTTTGAAAAGGGTGTAATTGCTACTAGCCACCTCACCGCGCCGAACACTGGGATGAGTTGCAGCAACTAAGGTCAGCCTCTCCGGACAGGAGCAACCCGCATGACCACCTTCACCCCGAGCAACATTGCGGCGTTGATTATCGCCGCCAGCTTCGCCGCTGGCCTCAATGTCTATGCCACGGTGCTGACGCTTGGGCTGTTGGCCCATGCGCATTGGGTGGCTCTCCCGCCGGGTCTCGAAATTCTCGGCGATTGGTGGGTGATCGGGGTCAGCGGCACCATGTTCGCGCTTGAATTTGTCGCGGATAAGATTCCCGTCTTCGACATGATCTGGAATGCGCTGCATACCTTCATCCGCGTGCCGGTTGCCGCCCTGATCGCTTATCAGGCGAGTGCTCAACTCTCACCTCAGATGAAGCTAATCGCTGCCGTGGCGGGCGGCGCCATCGCGCTGCTCTCCCACGGATCCAAGACCGCCGTCCGCGCCGCAGTAACTACGAGCCCGGAACCGCTCTCCAACATCGCGCTCAGTACAGGTGAGGATGTTATCGCTATTGGCCTTACATGGCTTGCGTCACGGCACCCTTGGGTCGCAGCTACCATCGCGACGAGCTTCATCGTCTGCGCTGTTCTCGCCGCGCGATGGATCGTGCGTATTCTGCGCAGAGGGTGGGCGAGAAGCCCTGGTGTCGCGACGAATACGTAGGGGCGGCGACCAGTTCCCATATCGAAGTGAGAAGATTATCTTTGCGACAGCGGTTGCGGAATGCCTGACGAACCCATGCACTTTACCGTTGCGATGACGGGCGCGAGCGGCGCGATCTTTGGCCAGGTGCTGCTGCAAGCGCTGGAGGCGGATGCGAGGGTGGAGCGCGTCCACTTCATTCCGTCAGAGAACTCGTTGCGCGTGCTGGCTGAGGAAATGCAACTGAGCGGGCGCAACGGGTTGATCGAGAAGCTGCTGGGTGGCTCCGCGAAGAAGACGCAGCAGCTTGCAGAAGGCGATATTGGAGCGCCAGTTGCGAGCGGCAGCTATCCGTCGAACGGCATGATCATTCTTCCATGCAGCGTGGGCACCCTGGCGGGGATTGCAAACGGGCTGGCGGAGAACCTGATCGAGCGTGCGGCCGATGTTTGCCTGAAGGAGAGGCGACCTCTGGTGCTGTGTGTGCGTGAGACACCGTTCAATAAGATTCATCTGCGCAACATGACGCTTGCGGCAGATGCGGGGGCGACGATCTTCCCGGTCATTCCGGCGTTCTACAACAAACCTGTCGATTCGGCCGAGATGGCGCGGCAGTTTGTCTGCCGGGTGCTGGCTCATGTTGGCTTACCCCAGAGCGGCGCGTATGTATGGAAGGGCGGCGAGTAGCCAGGTTACTTCCCTGCTGGAATCTCTTTTGTCTGTGGGGCGAGCGGCGGGTCGGCATTCAAAAAGGCAAGCGTGCTCGGTCCGATCCGATCGCTGCATTCGCGGGCGGCGAGATGGCCGCAGCCATCATAGATCTCAAGCACAGACTGTGGCACCTGAGCGTGGATCGTGTAGGCAACGGCGACGGGCGTGATCTTGTCCTGCTTGCCCCAAACGATCAGCATCGGCATTTTAAGGGCGGCAAGTTTGCCATCGAGTACGTCAGCACCGGTAAGCATGGACTGCATGCTGCGCTCGATGATCCAGCCGTTGCGCTGGGTTAGACGGAAGATATCCCGCTGAATGAGCGCAGGCACGGGTGGTGCAACCCCAGGAGATAGCAGATCCCTCAGAGTAGCGAGCTTTGTCGGATTGTCTGGCCAGAAGAGGGATGGTTCAAAGGGCACGTCATAGCGCATGCCGGCGCTGTCATAGACGGCCAGACGACGTATACGCTCGGGCTCGTCGAGTGCAATGCGCATGGCGATCCAGCCACCCATGGACCATCCGGCGAGGTCAGTCCGATCAAGGTTCTGGCCAGCGATAAACTTTTCGACGATGCCGGCTTCCTGCGGAATAGAGTAGGCTGCATCGCGGGGACGGGCAGAGCGTCCAAAGCCGAGCAGATCAAGCGCGAAGACCCTGTGGCCGCCGTGGACGAGCTGCGGCATAAGGTTGGCCCAATCCTCTGCCCTGCCGCCAAGGCCGTGCACGAGCACAATGGGCGGTCCGGAGCCGCCGGTGTAGTAGTGAATGCGATGGCCGTCGATAGTGGCGAATTCGCTCGTTATGCCGTCGAGCCTGAGCCTTACCTGCACCACGGTCAAGAGCAGCTCAAGCGGCCTCAGGCATGCAAAAAGACCAAGACCGACCGCAAAAGAGATAACTCCCAGGAGCGCTCTCTTCAAGACGGGCCAGGAGAGGCTTGAACGGCCGGATGGTCTCCGGTCGGGGCGCGGCGGGGGCATAGTGACAACTTTTGGAGAATCGTTCACTGTCCTCGTCCGTCGAGTCGATCGGCTTCTCTGGAGAGCCGGAATGACCTGTATTGTATCCCGGATCAGAGCTGGTTCAAGGGCAAAGGCGCGCCATCTCAAAGGCTTTCCGGATGACCTCGGCGGTGAATGGGGCAATTGCATCCAGTTCGCCCCGGGCAGCCCAACGCGCATCAGCGGCGTCCGTGGCGCAAGCGAGCTGTCCACCCACGACGCGACAGAGATAGTCGACCAATACGTAGTGGTATTGGACGCGACCCGAGGCATCGCGAGAGATGCGGTCGAAGACCTCGACGATGACAACAGGTGCGATGATGAGCCCGGTCTCTTCGAGCACTTCGCGACGAATACCCTCTTCGAGGGTTTCACCGAGTTCAAGCGCGCCTCCGGGCAAGGACCATTCGCCCTTAAGGGGCGTTTGTCCGCGCTCGATCAGCAGGACGCGGTCCCGGTCGAGGATGACGGCTCCCACACCTATGATGGGCCGGTCAGGGTATTCGCGAGACATCAGAGTTTGATCGGCTTACCGAACTCGTTATCAAAGACGGTGTTGGCCATGCCGAAGCGGCCGCCGTTGAACTTGTCTTCGCCACTCAGATGGCCGAGGGCGAGCAACGCGACAATGTGATAGCTGAGGGGCAGCTTGAGCACCTCGCGCACCTTTTCCTGCTCGAAGCCCTCCATCGGAGCGGTGTCATATCCCAGAACTTCGGCCATCAACATCATGGTGGTGAAGGCGATCATCACGTGCTTGTTCAACCATGCGGTCAGATTCGGATGATTCGACAGGTAGTTCGGAATGTTCTGACGGGCCTGCTCGGCGTAGTTCTCCGGCATTCCACCTTCGCAGCCCATGCGCAGCATCTCTTCAAGGTCAGCATTCCGCCAGCCGTCGGCGTCTCCACAGGCCACGATCACCGCTGACGCTTCTTCCACCTTGGCCTGATTAAAACTGGCCGAGCGCAGGCGCCGACGCTGCTCTGGAGATCGCACGACAACGAATCGCCATGGCTGCATGTTGTATCCGCTGGGAGCGTTGAGGCCGGCTTCGAGAATCCTCTTCAGGTCTTCGTTGGGAATGCTGGACCCGTCAAAGCTAGGCGTGGCACGACGTTGCGCGATTGCCTGGGTCAGTGTTTTTTCCATCGAGTTCGCCATGCGGGCAGCATTTCCTTCTAAAGAATTAGTTCAGCTTTCTGTTTTCTCGACGGCGTCCGGCCTTAACAGCGTCAAGGGATTTTGTTCATCGGCAATTCGATCGCGTATGGGCTCTGCTTATCCGCATTCGCGTACACCCATAGTCCGTGAAACGCCTGCCGCAGTTCGGGATACTGGGCGAGCATGGCCTTCATCAACTCGACGATCTGACTATGGGTTGCGACAGGATCCGATACATCGTTTGTCCGATAATTGACTACGAGATCGAGGCCGCCGGGGAAACTGTCGGTTCGCAGGCTGGTGATGTTGAAGCTCTGGCCATTGGCTTTAAGAACGAGGGGCTCTGCGCCGGGAAGCTCGGCGGGGCGCACTGCCTGCGCTTCTTTCTGCAGCTTTTCAAGATTCGGGCTGGATAGAAAATCGACCGGATTGAGAAGGAAAGCCGCTGTCTGGTAGTACAACCAGGCGTTCCAGTCCTGCTTCTTCTGAGCATAGTTGCGGGCCGCGGTCCAGTACCAGATACCATCGTGGCCAGCCGCGGTAAGCGGGCGAACGAAGAGACCGGCGAGCTTCCAGTGGGGCGTGCCGGGTGGATCGTTTTGTAGCAGGAGGGAGAGTTGCTGGGGGTGTTCGACGCCCGAGGCGTGCAGGAGGGCGAGCAGGTAGTCGCCGGGCGGAAGCTGGGGGATGGTTACAGAGATAACCAGGCCTGAGCCGGGCACGGAGCAGAAGAACTGGGTTTCGTCCTGGGTCGCTTTGAGGTCGGCAGCCTTGAGGGAGTATAGAGCGTTTATCGTCAGCGTGGCAGACTGGATCTGGGGGGCGACTGCCTGGATGCTTGCGGCTACCGGATCAAAGGCCGCAGTTACCTGGGCGATGGTCTCCTGACGGACGCCAGCTACGTCGGCGGCCTGAATCCGGGAGCCCAGCGCTCGCACAGTCTGGACAAAGTGGTCGCGCTCCGTGGGCGTCATCTGGCTGCTGGTGGTGCAGGAGACGGCTTGCGCGCTCGGGCAAACGCAGATCGAGGCCGATAGAACGAGAAGAGCTGCGAGACAGATTGGGGCGGAGCGCATAAGGTTGAGATTCAGCCAGCAAAAGGTCTTGAGCAAATTGAAACCACTGCTAGTCTAGTACACAGAGAGTTTCGAGGCGGAAGCCGGGCGAAACGCTATTCGAAAATGAGGTCGAAGAACCATCACGAAGTGCGGGCTATGGGGTGGGCGGGTTGCGTCTGCCTCGCGTTGAGCATGGCCGGTTTCGGGCAGGTGGTGCAACCAGAGGGGACGTTTCCCCGAATGCATCCGACGCACCACCATCAGCAGGCGGGGCAAGCTCCAATATCGAGCCAGCCAGCGGCTCCGGTTCCCGCGGCCGTAGCGACTTCCGCGCCGTCGCTGCTGGATAAGCCAGCGCAGCCGGCGAAGGTCAACCTAGGGGACGGGCATCTGACTGTCCAAGCGGATAACTCGAGCCTGATCGATATCCTGGGCCAGGTGACGGCGGCCAGCGGGATGACCATCGTGGGTCTGGGGCAGGATCAGCGAATTTTCGGCAGCTACGGCCCGGGCAATCCGCCGGAAGTGATTCTGGCGTTGCTGCACGGCCTCGGGTACAACGTAGTTATGGTTGGTGAGACGGCGACTGGCGCTCCCAAGCAGCTCACGCTGAGCCCTCGCGGCTCTGCAGCGTCAGGCGGTTCGAATCAGCGGCAGCAACCGAGGCAGGACGAAGATAGCGACGACGAGGTTCAGGCTCAACCGGTACCTGAGCCGCCTCCTGCACCGCCAACGAGTCAGCCGCAGCCCGGCCAGCAGCCAAATGGCGGTGTGCGGACGCCGCAGCAGATGTTGCAGGAACTCCAGCAGATGCGGCAGATGCAACAGCAACAGCAGCAGCAACAACAGCCGCAACAGTAACCGGGATGACTTCCCGGTCGCGAAGGTGGGCACGTATCTCACCAGTCGTGCTTTTCAGTGGCGCGGGCAGTGGCGTCTGGGTCGATAATAGAAACAATGTTCCGTATTTTTGTTCGCTTCTCCACCGTTGCCCTTCTGCCTTTTTTCTTAGCGCCCATTTGCCGGCCGCAGGACCAACCCAAGCATGACCAACCCAAGACTGTACCCCTGACGCTGCCCAACAGCCCGGATTCGACGTCCGATGCTCAATATACAAAAGAAGGCGCGGTCTACGAGAAGATCGCGACGGTGATCACCTACGACGACGCCGGGCTCGGTGAGAAGACGCTCACGGTCGTGGCGCGCATTCAATCGGAGGGCGCTGTCCACGAGGCGGGCCTGCTGACTTTCTCTTACGCATCGGGCGAGGAGAAAGTCGAGCCGGTGTACGTGCGGGTGCGCAAGCCGGATGGGACGGTGGTGAATACTCCCGCAGCTGATGCGCAGGATATGCCGACCGAGGTAACGCGGGAGGCTCCGTTCTACAGTGATCTGCGCGAGATCCAAATCCCGGTCAAGTCGCTCAGTCCCGGAGACAAGCTGGAATATCAGATACGGTTCGTGCGGCAGAAATCGACGGCTCCGGGGCAGTTCTGGGGGGCTCTGAACTTCGCGCGCCACAACGTGGTACTGGACGAGACGGTCGAGCTGTCGTTTCCGAAAGATAAATACGTGCTGGTGCTGAGCCCGAAGGACAAGCCGGTGATCGCGGAAGAAAACGGGCTCCGCGTCTACCGGTGGAAGATCTCGCAGCTTGAGCCGAGCAGCGACAAGAAAAAGGATAAGTACGATCCGGACGAACTGCCCTCGGTGAGCTATACGACTTTCCGGAGCTGGCAGGAGGTCGGCGAATGGTACGGCTCGCTGGCGAAGGATCGCACAGTGGTGAGTCCGGAGATCGAGGCCAAGGCCAAGGAGCTTACGGCGGGCAAGACGACCGACGATGAGAAGATCGAGGCCATCTATCACTATGTCTCGACGCAGGTGCGGTATATCGGCGTGGCTTTCGGCATTGGCCGCTACCAGCCGCATTCGGCGGAGACGGTGCTCGACAACCAGTACGGCGACTGCAAGGACAAGCACACGCTGCTGGCCGCGCTGCTGAAGGCCGCGGGATACGACGCGTGGCCGGCGCTGATCGGGAGCTCGGTGAAGCTACATCCGGAGCTGCCGTCTCCGGCGCAGTTCGATCACGTGATCACGGTGGTCTCGCTGGGCAAGCGTGAGATCTGGCTGGACAGCACGCCGGAGGTGACTCCGTACCGCCTGCTGATGGCGCAGATTCGGGACAAGGAAGCACTGGTGATTCCTACGGGAGGAACTCCGAAGCTGATGCGCACTCCTGCGGACGGCCCGTTTCCTTTTGTCGACAGCACCACGGCCACAGCCAAGCTAGACAGCCAGGGCACCATCGACGGGCACATCGACATGGAGTTGCGGGGCGACACGGAGGCAACGTTTCGCGAGGTCTTCCATGGCACCTCGCGCTCGCAGTGGCCGGAGATGGCCCAGAATATCTCGCAGAGAATGGGCTTCCTGGGGACGGTCACGAATCTTGACGTGAGTTTGCCGGAGCAGACGGACAAGCCTTTCCACTATGCCTACGACTACAACCGTAAGGAGTATGCCGACTGGTCGAACCGGCGCATCCTGCCACTGACGATGCCGGTTTCTCTGTCATTGATCCCAGAGGACGAGGTACCGACGGAGGCGATCCAGCTGGGCTCGCCGCGCGTTGAGACGCACCACTCGGTGATCGAGCTGCCGTCGACTTATACGGCCGTGCTGCCGCGCTCGGTGAAATATACGACTCCGTTTGCCGTCTACCAGGCCGACTACAAGCTCGACGGTAACAAGCTGATCACCGACCGCAAGCTGGAGATCGTGGAGCGCGAGCTGCCGATCGAGAAGACCAGCGAGTACCGGAAGTTCACGAAGAATGTCACGGACGATGAAGGGCAGTTTATTCAGCTGGCGGCTCCGGGGAGCGTGAGCATCGATACGTCAGCGGGCAACCCGGAGGCAGCGCAGTATCTGCAGGCGGCGTATGTCGACATCACGCGGCACGATTTCAAGGCAGCGCACAGCGATCTGCACAGCGCCGAACAGCTCAATCCGAAAGAGCGCGGCCTGTGGGCCGAATCCGGGTACCTCGACATGCTGGAGAACCGGATGGACGACTCTGTCACCGACTTCCGCAAGGAGATCCAGTACCATCCGGAGAATGCCGGGGCCTACCAGGCGCTGGCCGGACTGCAGGTGCGTATGAAGCGCATCGACGACGCCGTGCAGACGCTGCGCGACCTGCTGAAGTTAATCCCGGACAACACGAATGCGGAGATTCAGCTGGGCTCGCTGCTCATCCTGCAAAAGAAATATGAGGCGGCGTGCACGCTGCTCGAGGCGGCGATGAAGCAGGCTCCTGACAACAAGAATCTGGCCGCGCAGGCGGGGCGTGCGGAGTTTCTGGCGGGCAAGCGCGATGCAGGGGCGGCGACTCTGCGCGACAGCATGAAGGGCTCGGACGATCCGGACACGCTGAACAATGCGGCATACGAGCTGGCCGACTTCAACGCCGATCTGCCGACGGCCGAAGCGAACAGCAAGAAGGTGATGGAGACGCTGGAGAAGCAGACAGCGCAGATCACGCTCGGCAATTTGACCAAGGAAGACCTGCAGCACGTCAACCTGCTGACCGCAGTGTGGGACACGATGGGTTGGGTCTATTTTCGCCAAGGCAACCTGGCGCAGGCGGAGAACTATGTTGGGTCGGCTTGGAAGGTGACGCAGCACAGCGAGGTCGGCGACCACCTGGGACAGATTTACGAGAAAGACGGCAAACTGGCAGACGCGGCGACGATCTTTCAGTTGTCGCTGGCGGCGGAAACGCTCAGTCCCGATCCTTCAGGGACAGATACGATGCGCGCCAGCCTCGATCGTCTGAAGGCGAAAGGTCATGTGCCTGGCGAGGGAGATCCGAATCAGGAGCTCACGAAACTCCGTACGTTTTCGCTGCCCAAGACGGCGACCGGCACGGCGGATTTCTTCCTCCTGGTTTCTGCGGACAAGGTGGAAGACGCGCAGTTCATCGGCGGCGACGACGGATTGAAGGCCGCTTCTCCGGTGCTCTTGAAGATAGATGTGTCGGGGCAGATTCCTAAGGGCTCGTCGGCGAAGATGGTGCGGCGGGGAACGCTCTATTGCTCAGATGCAGGGAGCCAGTGTCAGTTCACCATGCTGCTGCCGCAGTCGGTGACAATCGATTAGAGCGATCCGACCCCACCTTAGCTACCCGAAGGTGGGGCAGCCAGATTTCTATGCTGCCCTTCTATGCGAAGGCCAATGCGCGAATCTCTTCCTTGCGGACGGTGAGGCGTTCAACCAGGTCTTCGCGGACATCGAAGCCGCGGCCTGGAGTGGTGGGAACGGTGATCTCTCCCTTGGAAGAGACTTCGACTGCGGGCTCGATGATGTCTTCCTTGTAATAGCGCTTGGACGCCGAGACGTCGCCGGGGAGGGTGAAGTTCTCAAGCGAGGAGAGCGCGATGTTGTGGGAGCGGCCGATGCCAGTCTCGAGCATGCCTCCGCACCAGACGGGGATGCCCCGCTCCATGGCAGCGTTATGGACGGCCACGGCTTCGCCCAGGCCTCCGACACGCCCCGCCTTGATGTTGATGATGCGGCAGGACTCCATCTCGATGGCGGCGAGGGTGTCGCGGCGGTTATGGATCGACTCGTCGAGGCAGATGGGGGTGTTGAGCATCCTTTGCAGCATGGAGTGGTAGTAGAAGTCGTCGGACCAGAGTGGTTGCTCGATCATGAGCAGGTCGAAGGCATCCCAGCCGACGATGCAGTCGGCATCCTTGAGGCGATAGGCGGAGTTGGCGTCGCAGCTTAGTGTGATGCCAGGCCAGCGGTTGCGGACGGCCTCAAAGACCTTAGTGTCCCAACCGGGCTTGCACTTGAGCTTGATGCGTTGATAGCCGGCGGCAAGCTCGGTTTCGATTTCGTCGAGGAGCTTCTCGATCGAGGGTTGAATGCCAATGGAGACTCCGCAGGGAATGGTTTCGCGAACGCCGCCGAGCAACTCGGACAGTGAAACGCCGCGCATCTGCGCTTCGAGGTCCCACACGGAATTCTCAAGAGCGGCTTTGGCCATGCGGTGGCCGCGGACCTGCTTGAGAATGCCGGGAATTTTCCCAACGTGTTCGGGTTCAGACTTGGCAAGAGCGGGAGCGAGTTCCTGGGCGAGGATGAGCCAGGCAGTGTCGATGGTTTCGTAGGAATAATAAGGATGCTCGCCGGCTACGCATTCGCCCCAGCCGGTCAGGCCTTCGGCCTTCAGCTCGACAAGAAGGATGCGTCGATCGGTGGTAACTCCAAAACTGGTTTCAAAGGGCTTGACGAGGGGAATGCGAATTTCGCGAAGAAAGATTGCGTCGATTCTCATAGATGATCGCTTCTCAGGTGTTCGAATGGCGCTAATTCAAAGATACCGTTGTTCTGCTTGTCCCTGTGAAAACCGACTACGGCCAGCCCGCGATGGAATGCTGCCTGAAAACGCTGGCGATTCTCTGTCTGCAAAGCTCTGGCCCGCTCTGCGTCCGTTTCCGAAGACTTCCATTCGCCGACCTGGTGGGGGACGAGAATGGTTTCTTCGATATTCGGAGGGCTGAGCGGAGCACCGGCGAGAACTGCCTTGACCTGCGCCGAACGGAGATACCACTCCGCGTGGAGCCGGTCGCTTGGCAGCCCACCCTGCAGACGAGATGAGGATACACCATAAAAGTTTGATGTATAACTGCGAACTATTGCTCCTAGCCTGTGGATATTTAGGAAAGAATTTTTGATTTCCAGAGGATCGAAGGTCCATTCCATCAGGCCGATGCCGCGGCTAAGCGCCTCGATACGCTGAAAAAGCTTAAGTTGACGGCCGATGCCGTCGTTTCTGTATCCAGCGGAGACGGCAAGCATGTGGGAATGCAGATAGGGGACCGGGACCTCGTTCTGGCTGTCGCCGGTCTTGACGCCGGGCAGGGACATGGCGAATCCGATGAGGTTTTCTGCCGTGCCCTCAGCCTTTTCCGCACGGGTGACGTCGAAGGCTCCGATAACCTGGCCGCCGATGCGCTGGGCGACTATGAAGGCGCGGCGCGGGATGACGTCTCCGTCGGAATAACCCCAGGTATCGATCTGAAGCTGGACGCAGGCGTCGAGTTCATCAAGGCCCCGGCAGGATCGGATAAGAATGGGGCGGCCGTCGCGGGTGAGGCAAGTCGCAGGAACGATGGGAATTATGGCGGTTGTCGTCATGGCTGTCGCTCGATCTGTTTGGCCTGGCTCCAGAGGGATTCGAGCTCGTGTCCGGACAGCTCTTCGAGAGGGCGGAGGCTAGTCTGCTCCATGGAGCGGAAGCGGCGGCGGAATTTGGCGTTGGTATCGCGCAGGGCCAGCTCCGGGTCAATCTTCAAGTGACGGGCGAGATTGACGGCGGTAAATAACAGATCTCCAAGCTCTTCTGTGGCCGCCCGCTTTGACAGGCGTGCGTTCGGGATTTCGGCTTCCAACTCGGCAGTCTCCTCGCGGAGCTTGTCAATCAGACCGGAGACCTCGGGCCAGTCGAAGCCGGCTTTGGCTGCTTTCGAGCCGAGCTTGGCGGCTTCCGAGAGCGCAGGCATGGAGCGCGGGACGGATTCGAGACGTCCATCCGGTGAGGAGTGAGCCGACTTCTCCAGCTTCTTGATTTCCTCCCAGTTGTGGAGGACCTGCCGGGCGTCGATGCCGTCGGTCGTGAGACCCGTCGCGCTGTTCCCTGCTTCCGCCGCGGCTTCTTCGCCGAAGACGTGCGGATGGCGGCGTATGAGTTTGCGGTTCAGGGTGGCGGTGACGTCGTCGATGGTGAAGTGTCCGGCCTCGGAGGCCATTTGCGCATAGAAGAGCACCTGCAGCAGGAGGTCGCCGAGCTCGTCCTTGAGGGCGAGCCAGTCGCGGCGCTCGATGGCGTCGAAGACCTCGTATGTTTCCTCCAGCGTGTATTTGCGGATGGAGTCGAAGCTCTGTTCTCGGTCCCACGGGCAGCCGCCGGGCGAACGCAGCCGCGCCATGATGTCTACGGCCTCGGCGAAGCCTGCGGCCGGATTTTGAGTTGTGCCTGTGTCCGGGCTGGGGTGCATCGGATTCAGTTTACCGGAAGGCGGCGTGAGGGGAACGGCCGCCGCGTATACTGCCGCTTGTGTTGAGCTTGAATATGCTGGCGGGTACATTTTGCACATTCCTGGGGCTGGCCTTCGGCAGCTTTTTGAATGTGTGCGTCTCACGCCTGCCGCGACATGAGTCGGTGGCGGCCGGGCGATCGCACTGCCCGAAGTGCGGGAAGCCGATTCGAGCGCTGGATAACGTCCCTGTGCTGAGTTTTCTGGTGCTGCGAGGGCGATGCCGGGATTGCGGAGAGCGGATTTCGTGGCGGTATCCGGCGATCGAGCTGGCCACGGCGGCGCTGTGGTTGCTGTGCTGGCTGGATTTCGGCGTGTCGGTAGAGGCCGCAGGTGTGGCGGCGCTCTGCTTTCTGCTGCTGGGGCTAGCGGCGATGGATGCCGAGACGATGCTTCTGCCGAATGCGTTCACGCTGCCGGGGATCGCGCTGGGCGTGGTCTACAGTGGCACGATCTGCGATGGCGGATGGCTGGCGCGCGCCCACTGCGCCACTCTCTCGCTGAGCTGGACGGCAGCTGCGGCGGCTCTGATGCTGGCGATTCGCTGGCTTTACTGGCTGGTGCGGCGGACCGAAGGCATGGGCATCGGCGATGCCAAGCTGTTTGCCATGATTGCTGCGTGGCTGGGTCCGACGAATGCGCTGCTGGTGTTTTTTCTGGCGGTGGTGGGCGGGGCGATATATGGGGTTTTTCTGACGACTTATGACAACTCAGGCTCGGAAGCCGGGACCCGACGGGTGCCACTGGGGTCTTTTTTGTGTGCGGCGGCAATCTTTGCAGCGTTTCAGGGCAAGGCAGTCGTGGATTGGTATCTGGGGTTCTTCGGGTAATCTTGCGCCTGGAGTCTAAAAATGTATCCAGGGTCATTTATTTGGAGCCGGCTCAATGACGAGTGGCTTGTCAGTCGCCGCGCGTCCGCGTATTTTGCGGCCTCCACTGTCGTGATTGCCGCGATGTCTACTGTCTGGTTTGTCAAGATTCCGATTCAAGATAGCGGCCCTCTTAGCAGGTGCTTTTGGGCGATCGTGGGAGTTCTTGCGGCCGTTAGCATCTTCTTTCTGTGGGGAGGTATGTGGCGTTACTGGATGAGACATGATTCCTCGAAAATCTCAGAACGAGTCTGGTTCGTCCTTTTGGTTTTCGGAGCTTGGTATGGAGCGGTTCTCTATTACCTTCTTGTCTATCTTCCGACTCGAAGAGAGCGAAGCGATGATCCGTCGCTGTGACGAAAGTGATTTTGAGACGATCTGGGGCATCATCAACGAGGGTGCGCAGGCTTATCGAGGGATCATTCCCGCAGATCGCTGGGCGGATCCGTACATGTCCCGAGAGAAATTGCGGCACGAAATGGATGACGGCGTCGTCTTCTGGGGCTGTGAGGAGAGCGGCTCTCTGGCGGGCGTGATGGGCCTTCAAGAGGTGGGCGATGTAACCCTGATCCGCCACGCGTATGTTCGCACCGGCAGCCAGAGACAAGGGATTGGGGCTCGGCTGTTGACTTACCTGCGCACGCTGGCGAGTGGCCCGGTCTTGATCGGAACGTGGGCTGATGCAGTGTGGGCGATACGTTTCTATGAAAAGTACGGCTTCCAGCTCGTGGAAATGGAGGAGAAGAATCGGCTGCTCAAAGAGTATTGGACGATACCCGAACGTCAGGTTGAGACGTCGGTCGTTCTTGCTGACGCTGTGTGGAGGGAGCAGCGGTGATTTAGGAAGATCAGTCAAGCCGACGTTTGGTTTCGAATGCGCTTGAGCTGGGCTAGGTGATGTTTGGCATGCACGAGGTGGAAGCGACGCCATTGGTCGGCGGTGAGGGGACCGAAGATGAAATGGGCTGCGAAGGGTTGTTTCCCGAATAGCCGGCTGCACTTCTCGAGCTTCGCATCCAGATTTTTGAGTTCCGCTTCCATCCAGGCGGCGAGTTCCTCGCCGGTCATCGCCGGCATTCCAGTCTTGCCGGGCACGACAGGCTCTGGAGCCTGCGCGCCGCGAGGGAATCCGCCGCAACGGATGACCAGAAGCTGCAGGGCGCGATGCTTCAGGTTGGGACGCCGCTGCGTGGGGGAGCTCCGCTCAAGGTAGCGATCCATCAGGGCTCCGGTGTTGCGATAAGTGAGCACCAGGTGCTCGATGACCTCCTGCGTACTCCACGGCGTACCTTTTCCGCGGAGTGAGCGGGCAGGACGAAGCTGACACGCATCACAATCTTTGCCGGCGAGAGCCTTCCGGTAGCGATCGTGGAGTTCTTCAAATACCAGATGCATTGATTTGCTGTTGCGCGAAAACACAGACGCGACCACTATAGCGCGAGCGGCGGTATGATGCTTGGCGAGGATTTCGCACGGAAGATTACGGAGGCTTGCGAGTGATTCTGTGGGATGTTGCCCCGACCGGTTTCCGCAAGCGTGGCAAAACAGCCTGGAATTCTGGGCGCAGACGGGAACGGCAGTGGCGCGTCACCCGCTGGTAGTGCTGGCCTGCTCGGCGGTGCCGGCGGCGGAGCGAGGGTATCTTCTGCTGCATGCGGATCCGATCCCGCGCTGGAGACTGACGCTGCACGAAGGGGTGCTGACGGTGTGGCGGGTCCTGCTGTGCATTGGCGCGTTGTGGGTGGTGCTCACTCCGGAGAGGTGGCGAGCATTCTGGGCTCGCTTTTCCGACAACGAGGCGATGCAAAAGTCTCTGCAGCATCTGGGCGCTTACCTGGGACAGCATCTGCACGTCGTGCTGTGGGAGCTGGCATTGTTTGCGGCCGCCTTTCTACTACTGAACTACGCACTGGTATGGGCGGGGAGGGTATTGGCCCGCCTGGGCACGCTGCGCGAGCCCGACCGGCAAAAAGCCTTTGTGTCGGTGCTGCGAAACCTGGTGCTGGTTCCGCTGGCGCTGATTTACCTGGTGGAGCTGGCACAGCAAAAGTTCTATTGAGAAGGGCTATTTCTTTGGGCCCGGAGCGAGTTCCGCGAGCGCCTTGCGCGCGGCCTTTGCCTTGGCGCCGTCGGGGACGGCGTCAAGGTAGATGCGGTAGTTGTCGGCGGCTTCAGCGCTGAGTTTTAACCCGCGCGCGGCCTCAGCCAGTCCGAAGACGGCGTCGGCGTTCTCAGGAGCGACCTTGGTAGCCTCTTTGAAGCGATCGTAAGCCCCCTTGTAGTCGTGATTCGACAGATAGAAGCCGCCCACCTTTACATCCTGCGCGCCCAGCTTGGGATTGTGTATGTAGCCGCCGGCGCCGTCGGAGATGCGGCTCTCACTGTCCTCTGCGCCGTCAATGTTCTGTAGCTTGGTGCGACTCGAGGAGACGGGAGGCTCATCCGGCTTCGGCGCATCCGTAGAAGCGGGCACGTCTGGAGAGGCATTGTCGGCAGCCGCAGCGGCCTTTTTCGAGATGTCCTCAGGGAAAGGATTGTCGGCGGCGGCGGAGGGCTGCTTGCCCAGCGGCAGGCGCTTTCGCTCCGTGGGCGCTGGCTGGGACTTATCCGTTGACTGGCTTTGATCCGGGCTTTGGGATTGGCTTTGGGACGAGCTCTGCGACGACTGCTGCGGATCCTGCGATTGCTGGCCACTCTGCGACTGCTGCTGCGCAGGGCAGGAAATCGCCATGAGCAGGAGGGCAAGCATATGGGCTGGTATTCGCATGATGGTCTCCCTCTAGTTTAGACCCGTTTGGCGCGAAAATAGCTGCGCGGGAATTGTTATACTCGGCGAGAAATCTCCTTTCATCTCATCCATGACATTGATCATTCGTTCGTCTCAAATCCATGCCGCCGGCTGCTACACGACGGAGCCGATCAGGAAGCGCTCGCGCATTGTTGAATACACCGGGCCGCACATCACGAAGGAAGCCGCGGACGAGAAGTATCGCGACTCGCCGACGACATACCTTTTTGGCCTGGGCGATGGATCGAAGGTGATCGACGGACACGGCATCGCAATGTTCATCAATCACTCGTGCGATCCGAATTGCGAAACGGGCGAGGTGAGAGGGAAGGTGTGGGTGACGTCGCTGCGCGATATCGCTGCAGGCGAAGAGCTGACCTACGACTACAACCTGTATGACGGCGATGAAGACGAGGCCCTCTGCAATTGCGGCGCGGAGAATTGCCGCAAGTCCATGTATTCTCCCGAGGAACTGATGCGCCGGGCGCGCGCGGCGAAGCGGGCCGCCGCAAAAAAGGCCCTGAATGGAAAGAAGGCTGCGGGTAAGAAGAGGGCTCGATAGTCTCGCGGTTCTCACCCTTTCGCAAACTGCGCAATAGGATGGGGGTGCCCCGGCGACCTGCTGACTCCGACCGTTAACAGACTCCCCGGCGGGCATAACATCGACAGAAGTTCGGAAAATCCGAGCCCTTCGATTTGGCTCCGGACATACTCTGTGCCACCGGCCCAGTCGGAGATGGTGTTCACGTCGAAAACATCTGCGGACGATATACTGGCGCGCTATGAGGCGTAATCGCGTATCTGCGCTGTTGATGTTTTTCGTAGCAATGGCAAGCGCTGCTCAAGGATGTTTCGTGAGCGATAGCTACGCTGGATCAAACGCTGATCGAGCAGCGCTGGAGACAACGAGTGTGGCGATTCGGGACGCGTTTGCTCGCGGCGATATCGACACGATCATGGCGTATCACCATCCTGATGTGATCAAGGCGCTCGGCCCGCAGAAGTACCTGGTGGGCCGCGACGCGGTGAAAGCGGATCTGCTAGGAACGTTTCAGGCATACAAGCTGGAGTTTAGGGAACACCGGGTGGAGAACACTTTCTTTCAGGGCAATACGGCTGTGGAAGAAAGCACTTTCACTATCAAAGGCACTCCAAAGAACGGAGGCGAGCCCTTCCTGTTCAAAGGCCGCGCGATGGTTGTGTACGTGCGGTACAAGAAGAGTCCCACAGGCTGGGCGTCAATCCGCGAGATCGTTCAACCTGCAACGTAGAACACGAGAGACAGACATGGCGAACAGCTTTGGCACAGACATTTTGATTCAGGCGGAAGATCCGGCAAAGGCGGCGTCTTTCTACGTCGAGCAGCTTGGGTTTGAAATTACCGGCGAGTCGCAGGAGATGATCAGCCTGCACGGCAAGCACATCAACCTGTTTATCGAGCGGGGTCCGGCGTTGGGGCCGGTTCTCGAGGTGACGGTAGGCGATGTGAAAGAAGCCAAAGCGCGTCTTGTCGAGAACGGTTGCCAGATCGTGAAAGATGAGCCGGATTTTCCGAGGTGCTACGTCAAGGATGCGTTTGGATTGATCTATAACCTGACGATTTGATGATCCCACTTCCCCACTCAAGCCACAGCTTGAGTGGGGCACCGTCGGAGTGTGCAGCGGGAAAGAAAACGGAGATCCTTCGACTACCCCTTCGCTACGCTCAGGGGTTCCCTCAGGATGACATCAATTGAGGGTCGGAAATTCCGGACCCCTATTGCTGGAGCAGCTTCAGGGTCGCGGGATCGAATTCACCGCCGAAAAATTTGTTGAGCGCCTGCAGGAAGATTTCGTTTACCGATGTCGCGTGGGCAAAGAGTGTCATGCAGGATCGGAATTTGAGGTCGTCGGGATAACCGAAGATTTCGTTCGCCGTGCGGCCGTCGACAGCGAGGACTAATTCTGTGCACTCGCTGAGTCTCGGTCCGAGGATAGGATGCGCCAGATAGGCTTCCGCTTCTTCGACCGATGAGATCGCGAATCTTAGAGCGGTCTCGCTGAAGCCCAGGCCCTTGAGCTGGGGAAAGATGAACCACATCCAGTGGCTGGTCTTGTGACCCCGGCGCAACTCGCTGCAGATCTGGTTGTAGACAGGCTTCTGAGCATCGAGAAAGCGCTGCAGATGGTAGGGGTCAGCCATGAGTATCCAGAGCCGATTTTATTCCAGGCTGCTTAGGACCCTTCGCCCAACGGCTTACCGATCTCCCAGTGATGCCCGAAGGGATCGACCATGCGCCCCAGACGCCAGCCGTACCGATTTGCTACCGGCCACACCTCTTCGCCTCCGGCAGCTACGGCGCGATCAAAGGCGGTGTCGGGATCTTTGACGGTCATCACCATTCGGACCGTGCCGCCTCCGAGAGACTCGGGGCTGAAGTTGAAGTGCTCCGGCGACTCGTCGGCAAGCCAGAATTCGGCTCCGTCAACCGACAATTGAGCTACTACCGCCCCATCTTCGGCGTCAATGCGGAATAACTCGGTGGCTGCGAAGGCAGCTTTGTAGAACTCGACCGCACGGGCTCCGTTGCGCACGGAGAGCATGGGGGCGATGGTGGTTTTTCTGGTGTCGCTCATGGAGACCCTCCTATTGGCCGTCTTCTATTGATCGAGCGAGAGCTGGTAGGTGATGATCTGCTTCAGGGTGTCATAGGGGATGTCGTTGTTGGCGACTTCGCTGATGGGAACCTGGCGGCCGTTGACGAAGAGCATAGGGGTCTGGTTCACGTCGATGGCCTGGCCGAGCGTGATGGAGGCGTCGACGGGTCCTTTGGCGGCTGCGGTGTAGGAGCAGGAGCCGACCTTGGCAGGGTCGAGACCGATTTTGGTGACGGCGTCGGCGAGGGTGGCGTCGGAGGTTTGCGGGGTGAGGCCGTCCTGCGAGGCGAAGACGGCGTCAGCGAACTTGAAAAAGGCCTCGTTGCCGGACTGCTGGGCGACGCAGACGCTGTAGGCGGCAGCCTTGTAGGCCTCGGAGTGGAGCGAGGTGAGCGGGAAATTCTCAAAGATGAAGTGCGCCTGGGGGAAGTCGGTGAGGAGGCGGTCGATGATGGGCTGGACTTTCTTGCAGTGCGGGCACTGGAAGTCGGCGAACTCGACGAATTCGAATTTCTTGTCGGCGGCCCCGCGGCTGGGTCCGTCGGCGCGTGCGGAGAGGATGCGGCGGGTGTCGGCGTAAGGATGGTCGCCGAAAACGAGCATGGAGAGATCGTTGGAGATGAGGTGCTTGCCATCGGGTGTGACGTAGAAGGCGAGGGTGGCGATCTGCTGCGGGTTGGGATTGCTCTTTTGCGCGACGAAGACGGTGACCTTGCTGATGCCGGGTGCGGCGGTGTTCTGGATGGCCTGCACGGAGTAGACGCGGTCGGCGTCGTATCCCCAGGAGATTTTGAGGAAGGCCTCGACGGTGGCGCGGGTGGGCGAGGCAGCAGTGAAGTTTTTGGGGTCCGGCGTGGGAAACTTGGGTGCAGAAGGTGCGGCAGGGGATGGAGCTTCCGGCGGCGCGGCGGCCTGGGCGGGCGCGTGGATCACGGTTGCGGTGGCGAGCGCGAGGACGGCGAGGATTCCCTGAACGACAGAACGAAGTTGCATCAATTCCCTTTCGAGCTTTTGGAGTGATTAGACCTGAACCTTGACGGCGATGGGAAAGCGGCGTCCCATGCCGAAGGCCTTGGTGGTGACTTTCAGAACTGGGGCGGCCTGCTGGCGCTTGTATTCGCTGCGCTCGACGAGTTTGACGACGCGGCGGACGAGTTCGATATCGACGTTGAGGGCGGCGGCGATGTGCTCGGGCGTTTCGTAGCGCTCGACGTAGGCCTCGAGGATGGGATCGAGGATTTCATAGGGCGGGAGCGAGTCGGTGTCCTTTTGATCGGGGCGAAGCTCGGCGGAGGGCGGCTTGTCGATGATGGAGGCGGGGATGATTTCGCGCTCGCGGTTGAGATGGCGGCAGAGCGCATAAACCTCGGTCTTGACGACGTCGCCGATGACGGCGAGGGCTCCGACCATGTCGCCGTAGAGGGTGCAGTAGCCGGTGGACATTTCACTCTTGTTGCCGGTGGTGAGCACGAGCGAGTTGAACTTGTTGGAGAGCGCCATGAGGAGATTGCCGCGAATACGCGACTGGATGTTTTCCTCGGTGATGTCGGGCTGAAGGCCGGTGAACATTGTCGCGAGGGCCTGGTTGTATTCAGCGAAGAGCGAGCTGATGGGGATGATTTCGAAACGGATGCCGAGGTTTTCGGCGAGCCGGCGGCTGTCGTCGATCGAGCCCTGCGAGGAATAGGGGCTGGGCATGCCGATGCCGAGGACGTTTTCGGGGCCGAGGGCTTCGACGGCGATGGCGGCGACGAGGGCGGAGTCGATGCCTCCGCTAAGGGCGACGAGGACTTTGGAGAAGCCACACTTGCGGACGTAGTCGCGAGTGCCGAGGACGAGCGCGCGGAAAATCGCTTCGTCTTCAGGCTCGGCGGTGTGGTGCAGATCGCCGGTGAGCGATTCGGTGTCGACGAAGATGAGGTCTTCTTCGAATGATGCTGCCTGGGCGATGACGTGGCCGTCGCGACCGAGGGCGAGGCTGGAGCCATCAAAGACGAGGCTGTCGTTGCCTCCGACCTGATTGACCATAAGCACGGGCTTGCCGTGGCGGCGGGCGATGGCGGCGAGCATTTCGCGGCGGGTTTCGCGCTTGCCGCGCCAGTAGGGCGAGGCGGAGATATTGAGGACGAGCGAGCCGCCTCCGCGCATGAGCTCTTCGATGGGATCGACACTGTAGAGACGGTTCTCCCAGAAGCTTTTGTCGTTCCAGGCATCTTCGCAGATGGTGAGGGCGACGTGCTCGCCGCCGAGCGAGAAGAGGCGCTGCTTGTGCGCGGGAGCGAAGTAACGCTGTTCGTCGAAGACATCGTAGAAGGGCAGGAGCATCTTCGACTGGACGAACTCGACGTGGCCGTGGCGGAGCAGTGCGGCGGAGTTCATGACGTGCTTGCCGGTGCCGTGGTGGGCGGGCGTGACGTATCCGCAGATGATGGCGGTTGAGCTGGCGGCGGTTTTGGCGGCGATCTCTTGAACGACCTGCCCGGCACGCGCGATGAAGGCCGGCTTCTCAAGGAGATCGGCGGGAGGATAGCCGCAGACGCAGAGCTCGGGAAAGAGGACGAGGTCGGCGCTTCCCTGCTCGGCGCGATGGGTGAAATCCAGAATCTTCTGGGCATTGCCGCAAAAGTCGCCGACGGTGGGGTTGATCTGGGCGAGCGCGATCTTCACAGCTCAAGTGTAACAATCGGAGGCCGGCAGCTGCCTTCGGTCACGATGCGGCACACCCATCCACCAAGTCGTGGATCTTAGAATTTACCGTTCCGCACGACACAAAAAAAGGCTTACCGGTGCATTGAAGAGTCAGCGTCTGAGCGGCGGGATCGAAGTTCCAGGTGATGGTGATTCCATCCTTGGAGGCGGTCCCACTGTTGCCGGAAATGTCGATGCCGTTTGATTGAGCTTCCTGCACGAGACAGTTGAACTGGTCAGAAGTGACGCTAGTAAATGTTTGCGCTGCGCAGTCGGACATGCTCTCTCCTTTTGCCCAAGACTCCAGCAAGTCTTAGAGCTGCGGGAGAAGTATGGTTCACCGCAGAGCGCGGCGCAAGGGCCAGAATTGACCTTCGCGGCTAATTTCACGGATTTTTATTGCGCTATTGCGAGTTGCCGCTTGGCGCGAGGCCGCGATACTTCAGCATGGGCTGGACGCTAGGTTCGGCTCCGAGCCAGGCTTTGTACATCTCGGCGAGGTCTTCGGTATTGCCGCGCGAGAGCACCATCTGACGGAAACGGTCGCCATTGGCGCGGGTGAGGCCGCCGTGATCGACGAACCACTGGTAGGCATCGTCGTCGAGCATCTCGGCCCATAGATAGGCGTAGTATCCGGCGGCGTATCCATTGAGCCAGATGTGCGAAAAGTAGCTGGAGCGATAGCGCGGCGGGACGGCGTGAAGATCGATGTGCTTCTTTTCGAGGGCCTGCTTTTCGAAGGCGTCGACATCTTCGAGGGGCGAGCCGGGCGGGAGGGTGTGCCACTGCACGTCAAGCTCGGCGGCGGCGAGGAGTTCGGTGAGAGCGTATCCCTGGTTGAAGGTTTGCGCTTTCCGGATTTTGGCAGCGAGTTCGGCGGGCATGGGTTCGCCGGTCTTGTAATGCTTCGCGTAGTGATTGAAGACCGCGGGATAAGTCGCCCAGTGTTCGTTGAACTGTGAGGGGAATTCGACGAAGTCGCGAGCGACGGAAGTTCCGGAGAGGCTGGGATACTGGGCGTCAGCAAACATGCCGTGCAGCGCGTGGCCGAACTCGTGGAACATCGTAACGACGTCGGTGAAGGTGATGAGCGCGGGCTGGCCTTCGACGGGCTTGGGCAAATTGGCAACGTTGTAAACAACAGGCAGCGTGCCGAGAAGCTTGGATTGAGGAACGAATTCGCTCATCCAGGCTCCGCCGTTCTTGTTGTCGCGCTTAAAGTAGTCGCAGTAGAAGAGTGCGAGCGGCTTGGCGTTGGCGTCGGTGACCTCAAAGACGCGGACGTCGGGCTGGTAGACGGGGATGTCGTGGCGTTCCTTGAAAGTGATGCCGTAGAGCTGATTGGCGGCGTAGAAGACGCCGTTCTGGAGGACGTTATTCAGCTCGAAGTAGGGGCGGACCTGAGATTCGTCGAGATCGTACTTCGCTTTGCGCACCTGCTCGGCGTAGAAGTTCCAGTCCCAGGGTTCAAGTTGAAAGCCGGCCTTCTGCGCGTCGATGACGGCCTGAATCTCTTTCGCCTCGCTCTGCGCATTCGCAGTTGCGGGCGGGACGAGATCATCCATGAATTTGAGCGCGGTTTCGGGGGTCTTGGCCATCTGGTTTTCGAGCTTCCATGCCGCGTAGTTAGGGAAGCCTAGCAGCCTGGCTTTTTCCGTGCGGAGCTGTGCAAGACGCGCGATAGTGGCTCGGGTGTCGGTGTCACCGCCGCGCTCGGAGCGGGTCCAGGAATTCTCAAAGAGCGTTTGCCGCGTGGTGCGATCGCTTAGCGAGCTGAGCGACGGTTGCTGCGTGGTGTTCTGCAGCGGGATGACGTAGCCCTGCTGACCTCGGGCCTTGGCGGCCTGCGCTGCGGCGGCAACCTGAGCGTCACTCAGGCCCGCAAGCGCGGATTTATCAGTGGTGACGAGGGCGGCGTCGCGTGTGGCGGCGAGGAGCTTGTTCTTGAAGGCATTTGAGAGGGTGGACTCTTCCTCGTTAAGCTTCTTCAGCTTTGCCTTATCGGCGTCGGTGGCGTTGGCCCCGGCGTGGATGAATCGCTTGTAGACGATTTCGAGGAGACGCTGCGATTCGGGATCGAGCTTGAGGGAGTCCCGCTGCTGATAGACGGCCGCGACACGCGCGAAGAGGCGCGAGTTGAGGTAAATAGCGTCACTGTGCGCGGCGAGGCGCGGGGCCAAGACTTCCTCGATCTTCTGCAGTGCAGGATTCGTGTTCGCGCCTGTGACTCCGTCAAAAGCGGCACTTGCGCGGCGAAAGAGCTCGCCGGTCTTCTCCATGGCGACGAGCGTGTTGTCGAAGGTGGGAGGCTCGGGATTGTCAGCGATGGCGCGGATCTCTTCGAGCTGCTGTGCCATTCCGGCTTCGATGGCGGGCTGGTAGTCTCTGTCCCTGATCTTGTCGAAGGGCGGCGCGTGAAAGGGCAGCGCGCTGGGCGCATAAAAGGGGTTGGATGAGCCGAAGGCGGGCGCGGTCTGGGCAAAGGCGGAACTAGTCATGAAGGCGATGCTCGCGATGAGAGGCAGAATATTCTTGGCTGGCCGGAGCCGGAGGATGTTGAACACGGTGAAGCATTCTCCCGAAGCAATGATTGTAGAGGAAGGGCGGCCGATGGTTCATCAACACCCAGTTGAGTGGTTGAGTCACCAAATTTATAAGCCGACCCGGCTCGGTCGAGCACTCCCAGAGTACCGGTACAAGGTTCAAACAATGCGACTGAATCTCAAAAACCAGCACCAGGATGTTCACTCAGAAGGAACTACCTCCATCGCTGAAATTAGGGCTGGAGACATTCTTCTCAGAACCCATGGCCGAGATAGTGCCTCCCGACGTTCCTCAGTGCGCAGACGCGAGGACCCCGGACGTGTCGTCGCCAAACAGGAAGTAAATTCCCGTGTCCGAAAAGGTCGGCAAATCGGACATCCATGATAAGTAAAGTCAAGGGAAAAGCGAGGATCTTCGTGCCGCGCACGGAGGGCGCGGGGGGATGTATGTTTTTGCAGTTCCTTTCCTGGCGCTTTTGTTTTTGGTTCCTGCGGGGACGCAGAACCAGACATCCATTTGCTGTCTCGGGCCGTAGCCTTCACAGATGTTTGAGTTGAGGTTCTCTGCCAGTCTCGAAACAAATGGATTGGAGCCTTGAGAGCGGATGCTCCGTCGCTCAGCCGATTTGATGTGAGACCTGGCAGAGTGCGCTTGAAAAGCCCTGTAGATAGCAGCCTGTAGTTATGCCGCGACGCTGCTCTGAACCTCGCGAGTCACGAAGGCACGCTCTCCGCGATCGATGGCCATGAGGTATGCTGCCAGCTTGCGGGCAACGGCGATCGCAGCCTGGTTGCGGTTGCTCCGCGCAGCTTCGCGCTCGTAGAGAGCGGCCAGCTCCGGGTTGAGCCTCGGAGCCAGATGTGCGGCCTCCAGCAGCACCGACTGCAAGTGTCGATTGCGCTGCTTGGAGATGGGCATGCGCCTGGAACTGTCGGCCGAGGTCTTCTCCCCACTGCACAGGCCGCAGTAGCTGATGACCTGCTTGAGGGAATGGAACCGCTCCACCTCGCCGACTTCGAGTACCCAGGTCAGCGCCGTGACGTGGCCGACCGCAGGAATCGTCATCAACCGATCGACTCGTGCCGCGAGCAGGGGATCGGCTTCGAGCGAACGCAGCAGAGCCCGTTCCGTCTTCTGGGTGCGCTCGATCATCTCGCGGCTGAGCTTCAGTAGGGGCCACAGCGAGGGATCGATCTCTGGGTTCGCGGGCAGAACCTGGTGGAAATACCCTTGCTGATGCAGCTTCTCCTTGTTGTAGCTGACGCCGGACTCCATCAGCATCTGCGCGATCTTGTTCTTCAACTGGACGTTCTGCCGGACCAGCAGCTTCCGGTAGCGCAGCGTGCGCCGGCGCTGCCGGATCTCCATCGGCGCCATGTAGCACTCCGGCAGGAAGTCGCAGCGCAGGCAGTCGGCGATCCTGCCCGCATCGATCCGATCGTTCTTCTTCTTCGCCACGGCGATGGCACGCAGCATCAGGGGATGAGCCACCTTCACCGCCGCGGCGTGCGGTCGAAGGTAGTCGTAGATCCAGCCTGTAAACATGGTCGCTTCCATCGCCACCGTCCAGGGCTTCCCCAGCGCCCCGACCCACTCCTGCAGGCCCTGCCGCGTCGCCGGAATCTTGCCCTCCGACAGCACCTTGCCGCTCACGTCCTTCACGCAATAACTGATCGTCTTCTTGTGGATGTCCAAACCGATGAAGTTCATACTGGTCACGAGGAGCCTCCTTGCATGTCTCTGAATCAGCCGCTTGCGACTGAGTTCAGCCCTTGTACACCAAGTGCTCCTCAACCCAGCGACTTATCCATCCAAACAGTTGCCCCCATCCGCCTCCCCGGCCTCCAAGTGTCCGAGAAGCCTGTTATACGGCAACTTGGAAAGTTAGCGAGGTCCTTAGGTTTTCGTTCAGGACAGGACTTTATTGCTGGCAACTTGCCAACCGATCCGTCCGTCAATAAGGTGTTGGACAGAAATCATGTTCCCGGTAAACAGATGATTTCGCGACGCTCTACGTTGGTTCTGGCAGTTGCCGTTGGTTCCGCACCACTCTTCTTTTCCTTGCCGACACCGGCGCAACCTGCCGCGCAAACGCCGCCCAATCAATCAACCTACACACTTCATGTCAACACTCGTGTCGTTCTTGCCGATGTTACGGTGACGGACAAGAACGGCAATCCTGTGCATGGTCTGCCGCAGTCTGCCTTTCGCATCTTCGATAACAAGCAGCCGCAGCAGATTGCTTCTTTCGAGGAGCATGCCGGGATACCAGCGGCGAGCCTGCCGCTTGAGGGAGCCTCGGGCGACTACAGCAACGACTATCTCCTGCACCTGCCGCCTGTCCTGAATATCGTGCTGATCGACATTGCCCGCCTCGACCTGGCCGATCAGATGTATCTCGACTATGAGCTGACGAAGTTTCTGAATGAGCAGCCGGAGGCGCAACCTCTCGCCATCTACCTGCGCGCGGGTTCAGGCTGTTTCCTGGTGCAGAATTTTACTTCGAATCGCAAGCTGCTGTTGGCTGCAGTTCACAAGGCAATTCCGCGCTTTCCTCCTCTTAACAGCCAGTACCTGAGCGACTTTGACGCGCTCCAGCAGCTGGCTCTCGCCCTAAGCCAGCTTCCCGGGCGAAAGAATGTACTGTGGTTCTCCGGTGGTTCCTTCGAGCGCACTCTCATGCCTGACGCCATTCCTCTGCAGAATGACGCTGCCTGGCGCGATCTCTACGATGAGCTCGATCAGGAACGCATTGCCATTTACCCGATTGATGCCCGAGGGCTCATGGTGATCTTGCGCCCCGCGGTGCTGCAGGCCCTTGTAGCGCAGCACATCCTCATGAACGAACAGGCTCAGGCCACCGGCGGACAAGCCTTCTATGACAACAATGGGTTGAAAGAGGCTACAGAACATTTTCTCAGCACGGATACCAGCTTTTACACTCTGACCTACTCACCGCCTACCCTGCATTTCGATAACAAGTGGCACAAAATCCGTGTCGCGCTTGAGGGACATGGTTACCACCTTAGCTACCGAACCGGGTATTTTGCCGACGGAAGCCTTCGCAACACGGAGCAGCCACCTAAGTCCAGAACACGTCTTCTCGCAAACGGAGAGAAGCTCGAAGTGCCCGAACTGAACAACCATCCCATCATCTTTCAGGCAAGAGTGCTTCCCGTGTCCGACCCCTCTTATGCCAAGCTGGACAAACCCTCGGGTTTCTTACCCGCGCCTCCTACAAAGAAGGGGTCGGTTCCATTCTCGATCCGCTACACGGTGCCGATCGATGCGTTCACAGTGAAACAGGTCGACGGAAAACATCAGGTCGTCATTGGCGTCGCCGTGATCGCGCTCAATCGTGACGGAAGTCTAGAGGAGCGCGAGGCGCAGCAGGTTACGATGACTTTCAAGGAGGAGGCGTTTCTTCGAGATCCCAACCAGCCAATCACGCTGGAACAGCAGCTTAACCTCGCGAAGGGTGTTCAGTTCCTCAGTTTGGGGGTGTGGGATACGGCTACTGGTCGCGCCGGTAGTATCCAGATTCCTCTTGAAGTCTCAAAGCCATCCAGGCACCAGCCGGCCGCTGGCCAAAACTGATCGCGGAGAGGTCGAGGGTAAGGTTGGTGTGGTTGGAGCCGACGCATCGATGTTTCCGTTGTTGCTCGGCACGATGGCCATGTTCGAGGTGATCGCTCCGTCCAGCGCGTTCAGCGTCGAGATGTCGGGTTGTGTTTCTCCCGCCGGCACCGGGTCAGGTACGTTAGCGGTCCCGGTGGTACCACCGTCGGGTTCAGCACATAATCCCTGCGCAGTGGATGAGGGAGCGCACGTGTTCGTCTCGACATTCACGCCATTGAAGGCGGTTGGACGCGTATCAATCACCCGGCAGGGCGTGACCGTGTAGAACCGAGTCACGCCCTTGGTTGAGCGGTCAAGTTTCTTTCAAACTCGTGCCGTTATTGTCCCTTGCTGGAAATATGGGTCGGCATTCTGAAAAAGAATAGGCATGGGTGGCGTTAGTGGTGCCGCCGTAAAGTCGGCCGGCATATGGATATTGAAGCCATAACAGCCGTCCGAAGGAAGATGCGAACAAGATTCAAGATATTGATTTTATTGGTAGCGCCATCGGGGATCGAACCCGAACTCTCCGCCTTGAGAGGGCGGCGTGTTAACCATTTACACCATGGCGCCGGGATGGGAGTGGCAAGGATCGCCAACCCTTTTAATATAACAGAGGAAGGGCCTGTCTGGAGAGGGCAATGGGCGCTCCTTCGCCGCAGTAGTCGGGTCAACAATGGATGGAAATGATTTGCTCGAAGAAGTTTGAAGCGGGTCATGAAAAAAGTCGAAATTAGCCACTGGAACCCGCCCTTCGCTGCGTTAAAAATGGGGCTCCAGCCATTCATTCACCTCGGATGCGGGGCGGAGATTCGGCCGACTGCATGATCGTCAATATACATCGGGTGGACAGCCATATTGGTCACTGGATGTCGTCCCCATTGCGTTTTTTTGCCTTCCCTACTGAGACTGCGGAGGTAGACATCCTAAGCCGGATGTCACAGCTTCACCTTGACCTTAACGCGCTGCTTGGGGACGATGGCCTGCCGGCGAGACACTCATTTGCTCCAAGCACGAAGTCATTTTGACGAATAGCTATCACGGAATGTACTGGGGGATTCTGCTCAGGAAAAAGATGCTGGCAGTTCCCTTCTCCACTAAGTTCTATGGTCTGAAGTACAAGGTTTCATTTCTTGCGACTGATGACTGGCGAGCGCGAGTCCACGAGGTAGAGACATATCCTGAGGCTTTGGAAGAGTGTCGCGAACTCAATCGAAGATTCTATACAAAGGTGCTGACTTACCTTTCTTAAGAGACGAACTTACTGGACGCTATGTTACGTTGCCTTTTCGTAACCTCGTTTAATCGGGAGATATATATTGCCACCGGCATGAACCTGGTGCGGTCATTCTGCCGGTACGCCGTTGATGCCCGTCTCCTGGCCTGTTACGAACAAAACCTCGGCTCTGAGATTCAACCATACTCGCAGCGTTTGCTCACGTATGACCTGGACCGCTCTGAATTTCTCCATTCGTGGCTCGCGAGCAACAAAGAATGCATTCCGATAACACTTGGCGGCAGCGCGGAACGGTGTGATTGTCCATCGCCCCAGGATCACTTTGGCGACCATCGTGAGCGATGCGTGTGGTCATGGTTCAACAAGAATGCTTCGCGATGGTTCCGGAAGATCGTCGCCCTTGATCACGCTCTGCGGATCGGCGGTGTGGACGCCATTGTCTGGATAGATTCCGATTGTTGCTTTCTGAAAACATTGCGTTTGGTGGAGATTGAGGCCTGGTTCGGAGAAGGGTCCGTCTTTTTCCTGAGAGGCCCGGATCGCCCGGTTCTTGAAGCCGGGGTCATTGGATTTCGGACAGATGCGAGTGGGCGCGCCGTCCTGAACTCCGCGATCGAACGCTATCGCTCCGGACGCTTCCGTGAAGACACCAGGTGGGATGACGGTTATCAGTTTCAACTGGCGCTACGGGAGAATTCAGAGGTTGTGGCAACCGACTGGGGTCGGAGTGCCGACGAGCGAGGTCATGTAGTACCGGGGAGCAGGCTTGGAGAGTTTATCGCTCACTACAAAGGCATACACAAGTACAGCGGAATCATGAGCTGAAGCGTCGTTATTGACGCACTTCCTCATTCGAGGTGGCGGACGGCCTGCGGGTTCTTGATAGACCCAGGTGCTCATTTCGATTGGCAGTGTCTTCAAACACAGCGATACTCTCTACTGTGCTTCGTTCGCAAGGGAGTTAGCGTGACTACGGAAGAGCAGCCAGCACAAATGGATTACAGACGTCGGGCCGTTGAAATTGCCATCCACGTAGGCCTCGTCATTTTGCTGACGACGGCATGCCTGATGATTCTGCGTCCTTTTCTGCCACTGGTGGCCTGGGGCATTATCATCGCGATCGCGGCTAACCCCGCGTATCAGAAGCTGCGAAGCATGCTGGGCGGTCGCGGAAAGCTGGCTGCCGTTCTCTTCACGCTGATCGTCCTCGGGGTTCTGATTGTTCCCGTAGCGCTGCTGACGCAGACGACGATCCAGGGTATCCAGACACTGATCGCGCACACCAGGGAGGGCACGCTGGGTATCCCGGCTCCGCCGGACAGCGTGAGAGCGTGGCCGATTGTCGGCGGCCCTTTGTACAGCACGTGGACCAAGGCCTCCACGAACCTGACGGGGATGCTGCAAAGCGTGGCCCCGCAGCTCAAGGCACTGGTTCCCGGGCTTCTTCACGCCTCGGCGCGAATCGGCCTGACGGTGCTGGAATTTGTCCTCTCCATTCTGGTGGCGGGAGTGCTGCTGGCGAAATCTTCGGAGGGAGCGGAGGTGTCGCATTCCCTGGCCCGCCGACTTTTTGGAGAACGGGGTCCGGAGTTCGAGACACTCGCAGGCTCCACGATCCGCAGCGTGACGAACGGAATTCTCGGCGTCGCGGCGATTCAGGCCGTCTTTGCCGGTATTGGCTTCATCGTGGTGGGCTTGCCGGGGGCGGGGTTGTGGACGTTGCTTTTTCTCTTTGCGGGCGTGCTTCAGGCAGGTGGCCTTGTGCTCATTCCTGCCATCATCTACACGTTTGCCGTGGCGAGCACGATGAAAGCAGTGCTGTTTATGCTCTGGTGCATTCTGGTCGCTGCCCTCGAACATGTCCTGAAGCCGCTACTGCTGGGGCGCGGCGTTGCTGTTCCTATCGTGGTGATTTTCCTGGGAGCCATTGGCGGCTTTCTGGCCATCGGCATCATCGGACTCTTCGTCGGCGCGATCGTTCTCTGCGTCGGCTATAAACTTTTTCTGGCCTGGCTGGAGGGTCCGGTCGCGGCAAGGGAGATGTGAGGACGGAGCGGGCAGCTTTCGCTCTGCGAAGGATGGTGTCGAGAACTGCAGGAGATCTACCCCAGTAAGATCGGCATTCACCAATCGAATACGATTTCATGTGAACGAACTTCCCGGCCGCGATCATCACGCGTTTGGTACCAGTGCCTCTGGGGATGGTACATCAGTTGAGATCCTTGATCTTCCCGAACTTCTTCTGACTGCAGGTTAATAAAAAAGCGATACCCACAAAACGAGAACAGGCCTGCAAGCAAGTTGGAACCGATTGACTTAGGCGTCAGCTTGAGACCGCGTCTATGGCTGACTTCCTCACCGAGGAAGAACGCGTAATGTAAGCCGAGTTTCGCCTGAAATTTCTTGATCCCGAAGACGACTTGTACGAGTTCGTTGGACGGTTTCCCGCCCGGATGTGTACCTTCTCCAATAATCCATTTGTTATCTACGACAGCGAAATTGATGAATGTCTTAAGAAACCATCTCTCTAAAAGTATGCCGTTAATACGGAAGCGTTTAATCGTCCAATGTCTCCGTAGCAATCGCTTCCGCGCTTCGTATAAATCAATTGACGCCTCAAGAGTGCGAAGCGTGGCGGCGATGCCGGTGTCAAGATCGCTCAAACGGCTATTATGCGTGCGACACAGAATGTGGCCTGTCAGTGATGCCAGACTCACAGTTTTAGGCGCCCCCAAACACCAATGCAGGCCATGCACGGTGATACTTCCCTCAGGAAAGAACGATTGTGAAACAAGGTGCTCCCGGCTAATCCCGCCTCCGCAGTCCCCGAGCGAAGCAGCCCAACATTCTTTCTTCATGCGACTGCAGTTCCTGCCATGAAATCCCTCCACCACTGGAAGAATTAAGAACTCCAGACAGCTATCCCCGTGCAGGCCTCAAATCCCGAGCTTTTTGACTTCCTCGTTGTAGTACTTGCGGTAGAGGATGTCCCACTCCTGGCTGCCTTCAGGGATGATGCGGCGCTGAGACTGGATCTTGAGGCGGGCGGCCTGGTCGATGCGCGTCTCCTGCATGAGCAGATTTTCGAGCGCCTTGCGGGCTTCCTGGCGGATGGTGTTGCGGTCCTCAAGGAATTCGCATTCATCGGTCTCGGCGAGGACGTCGGAGACGACGTGGGCCAGCTTGTTCAGCTTGTCGCGGGAGATTCTCACAGCACCGCCTTGTACTTGCGGGCCAGCTCGATCTTGACCTTCTTGAACATTTCGGCGTAGGCGGCCCCGGTGCGGTGCATCTCGTCCTGGTAGGCGTCAAGGATGACGCGCACCTCTTCGTTGATGCGGTCTTCGAGGGACAATTCTTCGAGGAGACCGGCGTTAACGCGCTCTTCGACAACGGACAACTTATCAGTGCGGATCACCTTGGCGTCGATCAGGTGTTTGACCGTATGGCGGGCAAGATATCCAACATAATCCCGTGAAAAAATCATTTATCTCGTTCGAAATATAGCACAAATCAGTGGGTGGAACCGGCGGCGTCAGGCGTGGCGCTATGCGCGGGTAACGAGAGCAGGCCGGTGCGGGCAGACGGCGGCGTTGAGGCAGTCGTCGGCAATGATGAGGCGTTCGACGGGACGGCCGCCGATGAGGTGCTCGCTGACGATCTCGGGAACGTCTTCGACCCTGACCCCGCCGTACCAAACGGCTTCGGGGTAGACGACGACGGTGGGGCCATGCTCGCACTGCTCAAGGATCCGGACTTGTTGACGCGGACGCGGGGGACGAGACCGGCGGCTTTTGCGGCGTCTTTGAGGGCGGCGTGGAGCTCGCCCTTGCCGTCGGTAGTGCAGGAGGGGCGCGCGCTGCCCGGCTCGCGGACATTGGTACAGACGAAGACGTGGCGCTCGAATTTCGCCAATCGGGACTCCTTAGAATGAGGGTTCTTCTTTTATGGTATCTGAGGTTTCCACCTGCCGGGATGGCGTAGACTGGCAGTTCTGCGACAATCGATAGATGGATATGCTGCAAGACAGTTTGCTCTCCCTCAAAGACGATATGGTGGCCTTTATTGCAGGCCATGGAATGCGCCGCGCGCCCGTGTACGTGGGCGAAGAAGTGCCCACGGTGGTGTGGGAAGATGATTCGAATCCCGATAGCTGGAAGGATTTTGTGGAGACCGCGAAGGCGGCCGGCGCTGCCTTCCTGACCATGAGTGAAGTGGTGCTGGAGAAGGAAGATCTGGAGCTGCTGCTGGAAGAGCTGCAGGAGACGAGTTTCCGGACGAGGAGTCTCCGCTGATCGACGAGGCGCAGTCGCTGGCCACGCATGTGGGCCGGGTGGGGTATATCCAGCTGGGCTTTGCCCACCAGGGCATCGTGTTTCTGCACGAGAACACGACGGCGTGGTATGAGCGGTATCAGCAGCTGCTGGAGTCGCTGGAGGGTTTCGGCGACATCGTGCTGGACGACGAGGACGCCGACGAACAATCGTGAGCACGTCTGAGGCAGCGCCCACGCTCCTGAACCCGCGCTGGATTCTTTCGGGAGGCGATCCGGGCGAAGCGGCAGACTTGGCACGCGAAGCCGGGCTGCCTCTGCTGATTGCCGAGCTGCTGGTGGCGCGCGGCGTACGCAATGCCGCCGAGGCCGAGCGCTTTCTCCATCCACACTTCGATCAACTGCTCGATCCGTACTCGATGCTGGGCATGGAGCGTGCGGTGGCGCGCATTCAGCAGGCGGTTGCGGCACAGGAGACGATCCTGATGACGGCGACTACGACGTGGACGGGACAACCGCCGTGGTGCTGCTGAATACAGCCATCGAGATGCTGGGCGGGCAGGTGCGCTTTCATGTGCCGCACCGGCTGCGCGAAGGCTACGGCATGCAGAGCGGGATTCTGGATGGCGCGGCGCGGGACGGCGTGAGGCTGGTGATCAGCGTGGATACCGGCATTCGCGCCTTTGCCGCGGCTGAAGCCGCCGAGACGCTGGGCCTGGATCTCATCGTCACCGACCATCACCTGCCCGAGGCCGCGATGGGGCTGCCAAAGGCGCTGGTGATTCTGAATCCTAACCAGGCGGATTGCGGCTACGCTTGCAAACACCTGTGCGGAGCCGGTGTGGCGTTCAAGTTGTCGCAGGCGCTGCTGGAGGCGTGGGACCGCGAACGGCCGGACGAAGATTCTGCGGTCGTTTCTGAAAATGGTGGCGATTGCTACGGTTGCGGATGCGGTTCCGCTGCTGGGCGAGAATCGCGGTTTGTCGCGATTGGTCTGGAGCAGTTGCAGCGGCCGGTGCAGGCCGGGCTGCGCGATTGATGGAAGTGGCCAAGCTCGATCCGGTGCGGCGCAAACTGACTCCCGTTGACGTGGCGTTTCGCATTGCGCCTCGGATCAATGCCGCGGGGCGTATGGACGTGGCTTCCGAAGTGATCGAGCTCTTCACCACGAAAGAGCCGAAGCGAGCGCACGAAATCGCGGAAAAGCTTGAGAAGCTGAATCAGGAACGGCGCGACGCCGAGGCCGCAATGCTGGCCGAGATCGTGACGCGGCTGGAGGAAGAGCGCTTCCGCGATGCGCGCTGCATTGTGATGGATGGCGAGGGATGGCATGGGGGAGTGATCGGCATTCTGGCTTCGCGCATTGTGGATCGGACGCGCAAGCCGGCGATGGTGATCGCTCACGATAGAGGGGAAAACGGGGACGGGACGGCGCACGGTTCGGGCAGGTCGATTCCGAGCTTTCATCTGCTGGATGTGATTGAGAGTTGCCGCGATCTGTTTACGCGCTTCGGCGGGCACGCGCATGCGGTGGGGTTCTCGCTGCCATCGGAGCGGGTGGAGGAGCTGCGCGCGAGGCTGGTTAGCTATGCGGCGATTGATCCGAGCGAGGAGGATCTGGGAAGTCCGCTGCGGTGCGATGCGCTGCTGCCGCTCGATCGCGTGACTCCGGCGGTGTGGTCATGGCTCAAGCGGCTGGAGCCGATGGGGATGGGCAACACAGAGCCGGTATTCCTGGCGCAGAATGTGTTGCTGACCGGACCTCCGCGCTATATGAAGGAGAAGCATGTCCGACTGCAGCTGACGCAGGGGCCGCGCGGAGGCAACCTGTCGGCGCTTGGCTGGAGCTGGGCGGAGCGGGTGCAATCGATGCAGCTCGGTGAGGGCAGCGTGGTGCATCTCGCTTACCGGCTTAGGGAGAACGAACACCCTGAGTACGGCGGCCTGGAACTGGAGATCGCGGGACTTATCCGGCGGGCTAGCTTTTCCCTTTCGACGGCGGCGGCTGCGTCATCGGCTTGAGGATGTCGTCGAGGCGGTTGGGCGTGCCCTGAACAGGCTTGAGCTGCGGGAAACGCAGGCCGTCGTGGTAGTCGAGCTTCACCACCTTGTAGTAGCCGGTGTTGATGACGATCAGTTCGATCGGGTCTTTGGCGTCTTTAGCGCTGGTGATCGCGTCACTCAGCAATGCTGCCGTGTACTGGCGTCCGTTGACGGCGACGATCTGCATTCCGGGGCCGAGGCCGGCCTTGTCAGAGACGGAACCGACGAGCACGTCGTCGAGATGGCCATCGGTGGTGACGTTGAAGCCCAAGTCGACCAGGCCTGCGAGTCGCCGGTAACGTTTCCCGAGCCCGAATGAAGACGCTGGGAGTGTCGGTGTAAACGATCTTGTATCCGCCGTTTTCGATGCCCCCCAGAGGAGCGTGGGACGATTTGGACGTGAGCCGTTCGTTGAAGAATGCCGCCCAGTCGTAAGGCGCAACAGCGTTGAGGTTAGCGATCACGTCGTCGAAAGTATAGGGGACGACCTTTGGCGCAGTGTTGCCGCCGATACCTTCAAAGCGTGCGCAAAAATCGTTAAGACTCTTCTTGTCTTTGGTGAGTTTGCGGATGATGGTGTCGGCTTCAAGCCAGAGCAGAGCGCCCTCCTGGTAGTAATCGACGCTGCGCCGCCAGTTGTCCCACTCCGGGCTGGTGTCGTAGAGAATCTGCGCGGCGACCGCGGTGTCGTGTAGGTCGCGCCAGGTGCGGCCGGGGCGGTAATCGAGCGTGGCGGCGTATGCGGCCAAGACAGCGCGGTATTCGTCGGGGCTTTCGATGCCGCTGCGCGCGGCGAGCACCTCGCCGAGATACTGGGTGAGTCCCTCATAGACCCACAACAACTCGCCCTTCATGGGATCTTCGTAATTGCCGGTTGCGAGGCCTATGGGGCGGCGATATTTGCCGTTCCACGAATGCGTGAACTCGTGCGGCAGCAGGTCGGCCGTGATCAGTGCGAGATTGTCGTCGAGGAAGGTCTTTTCCGAGACGCGGTCGTCGCTCGACTGGTGATGTTCGAGGCCGAAGTGCGCCACCTGGTCCCTCAACGTTACGAGAAAGTGATAGCTGGCATAGTGGCGCGTATCGATAGAGTGCTCCGGTTTCGCGGACTAGGTTGCTATAGGCATCGAGCGCTTCGGGCTTGATGCGGAGATCCTCCGGGCCGTCGGCGGCGACATCGAGGAAGTGCTCTGGTGTGACCTCGGGAGCGAGGGGAAATTCCTTGAAGAACTTGCCCGTTAGGAGCGGCGAATCGACCAGTTGCTCGAGAGATACGGTCTCGAACTGAACGGCTCCTATTGGCCTCGCCTGTCTTGGTAAGCGCGGTGCCGTATTGCCAGCCTGCGGGGAGTTTGGCCGCGGCCTGCACGGCGATGTCGGCCGCGGGATGACCGGCGGGATAGACGAGCACTTCGTTCCAGCTGACCATGGCGAGGTTGGCGGTGGTCGAGGCTCCTGCGGTAAAGCCTGTGGCCGCGGCCGTGGCGAGGAAATCGAGTTTGACGTCCAGCGACGATGCTCCGTCGGGCACCGTGAGGTGAAAGGCAAACATGTTCACGTCATCGCGCTTCCATGCCAGTTGCTGTCCATTGGCGGAGATCACCAGCCCGGCGAGATTATCGATGGGGCCAGTGGGGCCGTGCTCGCCCGGAATCCACTGCGGATAGACGAGCGTGAGCGGGCCGGGCTGGACAGGAATGGAGAGCGTGGCGTGCAGCATTTTGCGCGGCGCATCGGTAACGTCGACTGTTACATGAATGGAAAGCGGGGTTTGGGCCCAAGCAGCGATGGCGGCGACGAGCAAGAGTGCGGGCAGAAAGCGAAGCTTCAAACGGGAATCCTTCCACAGCAGTGCTGCTCTCCAGTGTAACGACCGAGGGCGTCAGCACAGAAGACGGGGTTGAATGGTGCCGATGTCATCCGGCTGGGCACGAAATGGGTTTCCAGGGCAAACCTGGCGATGAAAACGACGCAGGAACTACGACGGAGGCTTTGAAGCGCATCCATTTGATCGTTTCCCTGGTCTCCCCTTTTTCGTATCGAAGCGCCTCCACGGTGACTTGCCCCTTCTTCATGCTGCTAACCTTTGCTATGTCCTCGCCCACCGCCTCGGGACGGGGTGAGCGCAAGCTCTCGTCACTCAAGCGCGAGTACTCTATGAAATCGGCTTGTGTGAGCACGAAGTTAATAAGGACGGGACCGGCTATTTTCTCCTCCACAGTACTGCCATAACCTGTGGCCATCAGCTGCCGCTCCTGCGTAGCAGTGGGAAACGTCACGGGCGCAGTCCAGTCCTCATCGGAATCTTTGGGATCAATTGAGATGCGCCAACCTCGATTGCCCTTCTGAGGTATCAGGCGAAATGACAGGTCAGGCGAGACCTGGTGGGAGTATGTTTCCTGCGATCCAACTGTTCCGATAAACACCAGTTCTTTGCAGCCTTGCGTGCGTGCGCGAGCAGAAGTCATGCAGACTGCCAGCAGCATGGATAGATGGCGTGCCTTCATGGAGTCCGTCCTCCTATGATTGAGTGCGGCGCTCATCCGCTTTGCGGCAATAATAGGCCGCTCCAGCTCCACTCGCAATTTCTAACCAAATCAGCCTTGGCTCTATACGCTCCGGGCATTCTCCGAGTGCTACACTCCGGCCATGTCGCGTGGTTTCTTTCTTACTTTTGAAGGGCTCGATGGATCGGGCAAATCGACGCAGTTACGCAAGCTGGCGGAGTGGCTGGAAGCAGAGGGCGAGTCCATCGTTGTAACGCGGCAGCCGGGCGGGACGCGAATTGGCGACAAGATTCGCGCGCTGCTGCTGGATTCGCGTACGGAGAATCTTGCGCCGCGGGCGGAGCTGGGGCTGATGTTCTCCGACCGCGCGCAGGCCATTGCCGAGATCATTGAACCGGCGCTTGCAAAAGGCAAAATCGTGCTGTGCGATCGCTATACCGACTCGACGGAAGCCTACCAGGGTGGCGGACGCGAGCTGGGCAGCAAGGTCGTGCTCGAGCTGCACGCCGCCATGTGCGGCGGCCTGCAACCGAACCTGACTCTGCTGCTGCTGCCGGATTTTGCCCGGTCACTGGAGCGCGCCCGCAGGCGCAATACGCGGGCGGCGGGCCATCCTATCGACGAAAACCGGTTTGAGCGCGAGGACGAGTTGTTCTATCGTCGCGTGTTCGATAAATATTGTGAAATTGCGCGCCGGGAACCTTTGCGTGTGGTCATAGTCGATGGCGATCAGAGCATTGAGCAGATCCATCAGCGCATCGTACAAGTAGTGGCAGAGCGCCTGAAGAACCGCGTCTGACGTTGCGTTCCCCCCAAAGTCGTCCCCATGATACGGACTGAAACTTCAAACTGGATTGTCGAAGAGCGCAATGGCTACCGCTTTCCACCGGGATTGAAACTCAACCTTCCACTTTACCTCTCGCGGCGATTCTTTCGCGTCGGCAATCCAATCCTTCTCTTTGAGCACCTGACCGCGACGTACGGCCGGATGGCACATTATCGCGTGGGACCCAGCGACATCGTCCTCGTGAATGAGCCCGACTTCATTCGCGAGATTCTCATCGAGCAGCCGCAGAACTTCATCAAGGAGCGCACGCAGAAGCGCATGAAGATTCTGCTTGGCGAAGGGCTGATTACCAGCGACGGCGAGAGCCACAAACGGCAGCGGCGTATTGCGGCTCCGGCTTTTCATCGGCAACGCATCCAGGCTTACAGCTCAATCATGGTGGAGCGCGCAGCGGCGATGCGCAAGGCGTGGCAGCCCGGCGTTGAAATCGATGTGTCCGCGGAAATGATGCAGCTCTCCCTGAACGCTTGCCCCCCGGACCCTGTTCGCGCAGGAGGTGACGCCGGACATACTGAGCATCAACCGCGAGGTGAACGCGATCATGAAGCTCTACAACTTTCTGATTGCGCTGCCTCGCGCGGAAGAGTATCTGCACCTGCCGATTCCCGGCCTGATGCGCTTTCGCAGGGCGCGCAAACGACTCGATGTGGTGGTGTATCGCATGATCGCGGAACATCGCGCCAGCGGCGTCGACCGCGGCGATCTGCTCTCGATGCTGCTGCGCTCACGCGACGATGAGCAGGACCACTCGGGAATGAGTGATGAGTTGCTGCGCGACGAGGTGCTGACGATTTTTCTTGCCGGGTACGAGACCGTCGCCAATGCACTCTCCTGGACGTGGATGTTGCTGGGGCAGAATCCCGATGCCGAAGCGAAGCTGCATGCTGAGCTGAACTCGGTGCTTGCGGGACGTTCGCCGAACGCTCGACGACCTCCCTCAGTTGCGCTACACGGAGATGGTGCTGGCCGAGTCGATGCGATTGTATCCTCCGGCATGGGCGATGGGACGGCAGGCTACGTGCGATGTAGCGCTGGGGCCGTATCTTTTCCGCCCGCCGGGACTTATTTTTTCTTCAGCCAGTACATCATTCAACGGAACGCCGAACATTTTCCCGATCTGCTGCGCTTCGATCCGGAGCGCTTTACACCGGAACGTAAGGCAAGCCGGTCGAAGTTTGTTTACTTCCCTTTCGGCGCGGGCAACCCCAAACGCATTCGGCGAGGCCTTCGCGTGGATGGAAGGCACGCTTCTGCTGGCGACGATTGCGCAGCGCTGGAGGCTGCGGCTGGTTCCGGTGCAGAGGCTGGAGGTTCGGCCGAAGATTACGCTGCGGCCGAAGTATGGTATTCGT